>NZ_CP192010.1:0-10511458 GCF_050947935.1 Dactylosporangium sp. CA-052675
GTGACGGACACCGACCTCGCAGCGATCTGGAACGCAGCGACGAACCAGCTCGCCGACGGGCTCGACTCGGCGCAGCAGCGTGCGTATCTACGCATGACGCGGCTGCGGGCGATCGTCGAGGACACCGCGCTGCTCTCGGTGCCGGACCCGTACTCGCGCGACATGATCGAGAGCCGGCTGCGCCCGGTCATCACCGAGGCGCTCTCGCGGCTGCTGGGCCGGGCCATCCAGGTGGCCGTGACCGTCCGGCCGCCCGAGGACGCGCCCTCGCTGCCGGCTCCGTCGGCGTCGCACTGGTCCAACGGCGCGTCGCAGTCGCTGCGCGAGCCGCTGCCGGGCGTTTCGATCTCGGACGAGCCGACGGAGCGGATGCCCGAGCACCGCGTCAACCCGATCGGCGGCGAACGGCGGGTCTCGGAGCATCGGGGCGTCGCACAGGTACCGCCGCCGGAGCACGACCGCCTGTTCGACCTCCCCGGTGACGTCAAGCCGGCGGACTCCTGGCGCAACGAGCACTCCGGCACCGCCGTGGAGGCCGCGGCCGACCTCGGTCGCTACGAGCCGTCGAAGTACGAGTCGCCGTACGAGCCGCACGAGCCCCCGCGCGACGAGCTGCCCCCGCCGCGCCCGTCGACGCCGGGCACCGGCCGCGAGGACCGCCGCAACGCCACGCCGGCCGGGGACTCCGCGGGAAACCGGCTCAACCCGAAGTACACCTTCGAGACCTTCGTCATCGGCTCGTCCAACCGCTTCGCGCACGCCGCGTCGGTCGCGGTCGCCGAGTCGCCGGCCAAGGCCTACAACCCGCTGTTCATCTACGGCGGCTCCGGGCTGGGCAAGACGCACCTGCTGCACGCGATCGGGCAGTACGCCACCATGCTCGGCAACGCGCGCTTCGTGCGCTACGTGTCGACGGAAGAGTTCACCAACGACTTCATCAACAGCCTGCGGGACGACAAGACGCAGGCGTTTCAGCGGCGGTACCGCGACGTCGACATCCTCCTGATCGACGACATCCAGTTCCTGGAGACCCGCGAGCGGACCCAGGAGGAGTTCTTCCACACGTTCAACACCCTGCACAACGCCAACAAGCAGATCGTGATCAGCTCCGACCGCTCCCCGCGCCAGCTGGCCACGCTCGAGGACCGGCTGCGCACGCGGTTCGAGTGGGGCCTGCTCGCCGACATCCAGCCGCCGGACCTCGAGACCCGCATCGCGATCCTGCAGAAGAAGGCGGCCCAGGAGCGGCTCTTCGCCCCGCCGGACGTGCTCGAGTTCATCGCGTCGCGGATCGCCTCGTCCATCCGCGAGCTCGAGGGCGCCCTGATCCGGGTCACCGCGTTCGCCAACCTGACCCGCTCCCCGGTCGAGCTGAGCCTCGCCGAGGAGGTCCTGCGCGACTTCATCCCCGACGGCTCCGGCCCGGAGATCACGGCCGACCAGATCATGGCGTCGACGGCGGACTACTTCGGCGTGAGCCTCGAGGATCTGCGCGGGCACAGCCGGTCGCGGGTCCTGGTGAACGCGCGCCAGGTGGCGATGTACCTGTGCCGCGAGCTGACCGACCTGTCGCTGCCCCGCATCGGGCAGGCGTTCGGCGGCCGCGACCACACGACCGTCATGCACGCCGACCGCAAGATCCGGCAGCAGATGGCGGAGCGGCGCTCGCTCTACAACCAGATCGCCGAGCTCACGAACCGCATCAAGCAGACGACCTGAGCCGCTTTTCCACAGTGATCCGGTCGTCCACCGGCCCTTTTCACAGGGTGTGGACAACTCGTTGTCCACACCCTGCGCGCCCGGCCGACCTCGCGGTAGTTGCCAAGTGGCCCTATGTTGTCCACACCCCGCCCACAGGTTTTGCCTGGTCATCCACAGGCACGTAGGGCCCGGGGTCGGTCGAGTTGTCCCCAACTTCCACACGCTGTCCACAGAAATCCTGTGGATAACTTCGTTCGTGCCAAATTCCGGGGGTGAGTGACCGGGTGACTACCGAAAGCACACAGGTCTTGCCCACAGCCTGTGGATAACTCCTGGGGAGCACGTGTGGAAGACCTGTGGATGCATCCGGAGAGTCGTGGACAGGCGACCGAACGTGAGTGGAGTTCGGGCCATACGATATCCACAACCACGGGAAAACCCTGGGGATTACCGGTGGACAACCGGTGGAAAACTCCTGTGGATATTCGTTCGTCCACAATCCACAGGGCTGAGCCCACCGGCTCATGCACAGCTCATACCCAGTGCTATAAGTGCTCTGACCTGCACAAAGGCGGGTTTTCCACAGTTTCCACACCACCTATGATTACGAGTAGTTTTTCTTTTAAGAAGAGAAGAAAAGCAATCATCAGCGTGTGGATCGGCTCGGGCCGCCGGGTTCGGCGGGGTCGGTGCACGACCGCCCCCCGGAGGCCCTAAGGTTCGATGAGCGACCCGGCACCGGCGACAATCGAGCCCACACACGTACGCCCCGGAGCGAAATCCCGGCGGCCAGGGCATCTGGCGCGCGAACAGCGGCGAACATGAAGTACCGATGACGATGCGGGAGGACCGCGATGAAGTTCCGAGTCGAGCGCGACGCGCTCGCCGATGCCGTCGCCTGGACGGCCAAGAGCCTGCCCAGCCGCCCCTCGGTGCCCGTGCTCGCCGGCGTTCTGCTGCGCGTCGCCGACGGTCGCCTGCAGGTGTCCGGCTTCGATTACGAGGTTTCCAGCCAGGTGACCGTCGAGGTCCAGGCCGACGCCGACGGCGCGACGCTCGTGTCCGGCCGCCTGCTCGCCGAGATCACCAAGGCTCTGCCGGCCAAGCCGGTGGACTTCGCCGCGGTCGGCGCGCACGTCGAGATCACGTGCGGCAGCGCGCGGTTCACGCTGCCGACCATGCCCGTCGAGGACTACCCGACGCTGCCGGAGATGCCCGAGTCCGCGGGCACCGTCGAGGCCGCCGTGTTCGCCGGCGCCGTGTCGCAGGTCGCGATCGCGGCCGGCAAGGACGACACCCTGCCGATGCTGACCGGCGTGCGGATCGAGATCGAGGGCAGCAAGCTCACGCTGCTGGCCACCGACCGGTACCGCCTGGCCGTCCGCGAGCTCGAGTGGCGCCCGGACGAGCCCGACATGAGCATCGCCGCGCTGGTGCCCGCCCGCACGCTCGACGACACCGCGAAGACCCTCGGCCCGCTCGGCGGTTCGGTGTCGGTCGCCCTGTCGCGGGGCAAGGTCGGCGAGGGCATGATCGGCTTCGCGGGCGGCAGCCGGCGCACCACGTCCCGGCTGCTCGACGGCGACTTCCCCAAGGTCCGGGCCCTGCTGCCGGACACCCACAACGCGCAGGCGCGGGTCCCGGTCGCGGCGCTCAACGAGGTCGTCCGGCGTGTCGGTCTGGTCGCGGAGCGCCAGACCCCGGTCCGGCTGTCGTTCAGCACCGACGGGCTCGTCGTGGAGGCCAGCGGCAGCGAGGACGCGAAGGCCAGCGAGGCGATGGACTGCCAGTACGAAGGCGAGCCGATGACGATCGCCTTCAATCACCAGTACCTGCTCGACGGCCTCAAGGCGCTCGACGCGCCGATCGCGGTGTTGTCGTTCACTGACCCGAAGAAGCCTGCAGTCATGTCCCCGGCAAAGGATGATGGAGAAATCATCCCTGGGTACTGGTACTTGATCATGCCGGTTCGCATCGGCAGCTGATTCGGAGGCACCACAATGCAGCTCGGTCTCATCGGCCTGGGCAGGATGGGCTTCAACATGCGCGAGCGGCTGCGCGCCGCCGGGCACGAGGTCATCGGCTTCGACCATCACCCTGACGTCACCGACGTCGCGAACCTCAACGAGCTCGTCGAGAAGCTCGCCGCCCCGCGCGTCGTCTGGATCATGGTTCCGGTGCAGTTCACCGAGCCCACGATCGAGGAGCTCTCGGGTCTGCTGCAGGCCGGCGACATCGTGATCGACGGCGGCAACTCGCGTTTCAGCAACGACAAGCCGCGGGCCGAGCGGCTCGGCGCCAAGGGCATCGGCTACCTCGACGTGGGCGTCTCCGGCGGGATCTGGGGCCGGACCAACGGCTACGCGCTGATGGTCGGCGGCGAGAAGCAGTACGTCGATCACTGCATGCCGATCTTCGAGGGCCTCAAGCCGGCCGGCGAGTTCGGCTTCGCCCACGCCGGCGGGCCCGGCGCCGGGCACTACGCGAAGATGGTCCACAACGGCATCGAGTACGGCATGATGCACGCCTTCGCCGAGGGCTACGAGCTGCTCGAGGCGTCGGAGTACGTCGACAACATCCCCGAGGTCATCAAGAGCTGGCGGGCCGGCTCCGTCGTGCAGTCCTGGCTGCTCGACCTGCTCGACCGCGCCCTGGACGAGGACCCCGACCTGGCCGGGATCAAGGGCTACGCCGACGACACGGGCGAGGGCCGCTGGACCGTCGAGGAGGCCATCCGCCTCGCCGTGCCCATGAACGTCATCGCCGCCTCGCTGTTCGCCCGCTTCGCCTCGCGCCAGGACGACTCGCCGGCGATGAAGGCCGTCGCCGCGCTGCGCAACCAGTTTGGCGGCCACGCGGTCAAGAAGGACTGAACTTGTACGTCCGGGGCCTGGAGCTCGTCGATTTCCGCAGCTACGAGCGGGTCGTCGTCGAGCTGGGCCCCGGGCCGTGCGTGCTCGTGGGCCCCAACGGGGTCGGCAAGACCAACCTCGTCGAGGCCCTCGCCTACGTGGCGACCCTGGAGTCGCACCGGGTCGCCACGGACGCGCCGCTGGTCCGCTTCGGCGCGGCCCGTGCCGTGGTCCGCTGCGCCGTCGTGCACGACGAGCGCGAGCTGCTCATCGAGCTGTCGATCGAGCCCGGCCGCGCCAACAAGGCCCGCCTCGGCCGCTCGCCCGTGACCCGCACGCGCGACATCCTCGGCGCCCTGCGCCTGGTGCTCTTCGCGCCCGAGGACCTCTCGCTGATTCGCGGAGACCCTTCGGAGCGGCGGCGGTACCTCGACGAGCTCCTCGTCGCTCGCCAGCCCCGCTTCGCCGGGGTTCGATCCGACTACGACCGGGTGCTCAAGCAGCGCAACGCCCTGCTGCGCAGCTCCTATCTGGCGCGCAAGACCGGCGGCAGCCGCGGCGGCGACCTGTCCACCCTGGACGTGTGGGACGCACACCTGGCGCGCCACGGCGCCCAGCTGGTGCGCGCCCGGCTCGATCTCGTCGACGCGCTCGCCCCGCACGTGGCCAAGGCGTACTCCGCGGTCAGCGCCAGCCGCTCCGACGCGCGGATCGCCTACAGCGCGTCGTGCGCCCTCGGCGACGATCTCGAGGCGGCCCTGCTCGCCGCGCTGTCGCAATCGCGACCGTCGGAGATCGAGCGGGGCGTGACCCTGGTCGGGCCGCACCGCGACGAGCTGACGCTGACCCTCGGCGAGCTGCCGGCCAAGGGGTACGCCAGCCACGGCGAGTCGTGGTCGTACGCGCTCGCGCTGCGCCTGGCCGCGTACGAGCTGTTGCGCGACGACGGCGTCGAGCCGGTGCTCGTGCTCGACGACGTGTTCGCCGAGCTCGACGCGGGCCGGCGCGATCGGCTGGCCGCGCTCGTCGGCTCGGCGAGCCAGGTGATCGTGACCTGCGCGGTGGAGGATGATGTCCCGTCGACGTTGCGCGGGATGCGCTTCGAGGTCGGCGGCGGGGAGGTTCGACGTGTCTGAGACGAATCCGGAGAAGTCCGGCCCGGAGCTCGCGCGCGCGGCGGTCGAGGCCGCGCTGGCCAAGCACCGTGCCCAGCCGCGCCGCAAGTCCGTGCTCGACGGGCAGCCGCGCCGGCGGGGGTACACCGGACCGGGGCCGGACCCCCGCGACCCGCAGCCCTTCGGCTCGGTGCTCGAGCGCCTCGTCAAGCAGCGGGGCTGGTCGCGGCCGACCCGCGAGGCGCGGATCTTCGGCGAGTGGGCCAAGGTCGTCGGCGAGGACATCGCCGCGCACAGCCGCCCGCTCAAGCTCGAGGACGGCGAGCTGACCATCGAGGCCGAGTCGACCGCGTGGGCGACCCAGCTGAAGATGCTCGCGAGCAAGCTCCTGGCCGGCATCGCGCGTGAGGTCGGTCACAACGTGGTCAAGCGGCTGCACATCCAGGGGCCGAGCACGCCGTCGTGGAGCAGCGGGCCGCGCCGCATCCGGGGCCGCGGGCCCCGCGACACCTACGGCTGAGCCGGCTCAGAAGTCGGCGTAGACCGCGAAGCCGCGGTGGGCGCAGCGGCGGTAGAACTTGGCCAGCACGTCGAGCTCGGAGATGGAGTACGACCACTGCGGCGCGTTGCCGGAGTCGTCCCGCAGCGCGTCCAGCCGGCTCTGGAGCCAGCGCAGCTGCTGCTCGGCGAGGCGGGAGCCCTCGAGGGCCTTGCGCAGCACCGCGCTCACGGTCTCGAACGTGATCTCGTCGCCGTATTCGGCGTGGCCGTTGACGAACCGCTCCAGCCCGCCGGCGATCCAGGCGCAGTCGTCCGGGCTGATGACGGGATCCTCGTCCTCGGCGGCCGCATCTGTGGCGAAGAGCACGCCGTTGAGCCCGAAGAGGAGGTCGACGAGCTCGGTGTACCCGGTCACGCGCACGGTGCCCGTCTTGGCCACGTGATCGGCCAGGGCCGCGGCCGGCCCGGCGTGCAGCGGCAGCTTCTCCGCCAGGTCGGCGAAGTCGACGAACTCGGCCGGCGCCACCGGATCGTAGAAGCGGCCGGTGCGCGGCCACTGCACGGCGACGTTGTCCAGCCCCATCGCGCATCCCTCATCTTTCACGTCTGCCCGCCCCGCCCCGCGGCGGGGAACATACGGCACGAACGGCCCCTTGCGCGACCCCCGGAAGCTCCAAAAGCCGGAATCCGAGGTTGTACTGCCTGTGCCGCCCGCCACCAGGCCGGAGTACCCCTCCCGCGTGGGGGGACCTTCGACCCGCACCGTTCGGCCCGCTACGAGGACTACAGGCCCGTCCCGGTGCGAAATTGTCGCCCGGACACAGTAGGATTGCATCGGCTCAGAGAACAGTCGATCACATCCCGCGCGTGCGTCACAGCGGTGGTCGGCCGCAGGAGGTCAGAGCGCTCGCCAGAGGCGCGTCGGCTACCAGCGTGCCCGCTTCCGTCACCGAGCGCACACGCACCGACTCCGCACGCGACCCGGGGCGCCCACCAGCGCGGCCGGCCAGTGCGAGAAAGCGACCGAGGGTGGCAGCAAACAAGCCCGAACAGTCCTACGACTCCTCTTCGATCACCGTCCTCGAGGGGCTCGAGGCGGTCCGCAAGCGGCCAGGCATGTACATCGGCTCCACCGGCGAGCGCGGTCTGCACCACCTGGTCTGGGAGGTCGTGGACAACGCCGTCGACGAGGCGCTGGCCGGCTTCTGCGACACGATCGAGGTCACGCTGCGCGCCGACGGCGCCGTGCGGGTCGTGGACAACGGCCGCGGCATTCCGGTCGACATGCACCCCAAGGAGAAGCGGCCCACCGTCGAGGTCGTGCTGACGGTCCTGCACGCCGGCGGCAAGTTCGACGGCCAGGCCTACGCGGTCTCCGGTGGTCTGCACGGCGTCGGCATCTCGGTCGTCAACGCGCTCTCGACGCGCATCGACCTGGAGATCCACAAGGACGGGTACGTCTGGACCCAGCGCTACAACAACTCGAAGCCGGAGCCGCTGCAGAAGGGCGAGGAGACCGACCGCACCGGGACCAGCGTCACCTTCTGGCCCGACCCGACGATCTTCGAGACGACCACCTTCGTCTACGAGACGATCTACCGGCGCATCCAGGAGTACGCCTTCCTGAATCGCGGGCTGACGATCGCCCTGCGCGACGAGCGCGAGGAGACGCCGGAGGAGAAGCGGGAGGTCGTCTTCTGCTACGAGAACGGCATCGCCGACTTCGTGCGGCACCTCAACGCGACCAAGACCCCGATCCACCGCACCGTCGTCGAGTTCGGCTCCGAGGGTGACGGCATCGCGGTGGAGATCGCCATGCAGTGGAACGAGTCGTACGGCGAGAGCGTCTACACGTTCGCCAACACGATCAACACGCACGAGGGCGGCACCCACGAGGAGGGGTTCCGCGCGGCGCTGACGACCGTGGTGAACAAGTACGGCGCCGACAAGAAGCTGCTCAAGGGCGACGAGAAGCTCACCGGCGAGGACATCCGCGAGGGGCTCGCCGCGATCATCTCGGTGAAGCTGTCCAACCCGCAGTTCGAGGGCCAGACCAAGACCAAGCTCGGCAACACCGAGGCGCGCAGCTTCGTGCAGAAGGTGTGCAACGAGTGGCTCGTCGACTGGTTCGACCGCAACCCGGCCGAGGTCAAGACCATCATCACCAAGGCCTCGCAGGCCGCCCGGGCGCGCATCGCCGCCTCCCAGGCCCGCAAGCTGGCCCGGCGCAAGTCGCTGCTCGAGTCCGGCTCGATGCCGGGCAAGCTCGCCGACTGCCAGTCCAACGACCCGCGCCTGTGCGAGCTGTTCATCGTCGAGGGTGACTCCGCCGGGGGCTCGGCCAAGCAGGGCCGTGACCCGCGGGTCCAGGCGATCCTGCCGATCCGCGGCAAGATCCTCAACGTGGAGAAGGCGCGCATCGACCGCGTGCTGAAGAACAACGAGGTCCAGGCGCTCATCACGGCGCTGGGCACCGGCATCCACGACGAGTTCGACATCGAGAAGCTGCGCTACCACAAGCTGATTCTCATGGCCGACGCCGACGTCGACGGCCAGCACATCCAGACCCTCCTGCTGACCCTGGTGTTCCGGTTCATGCGGCCGCTGATCGAGCTCGGGCACGTGTATCTCGCGGCGCCCCCGCTGTACAAGATCAAGTGGAACAAGAAGGGTGACGATGCGCAGTACGCGTACACCGACCGGGAACGCGACGGCCTGATCGAGCTCCGGCAGCGCGCCAAGCCGAACGCGAAGCCGGACGACATCCAGCGGTTCAAGGGTCTGGGCGAGATGAACTACCCGGAGCTGTGGGAGACCACGATGAACCCGGAGACCCGGATGCTGCGCCAGGTGACCTTGGACGACGCTGCAACCGCGGACGAGCTCTTCAGCGTCCTCATGGGCGAAGACGTGGAGGCTCGGCGCTCGTTCATCCAGCGCAACGCCAAGGACGTCCGGTTCCTCGACATCTGATCCCGGCCGGCTAGAGAGAAGGAATAGAGAGCGTGACGGAACCGACTTCCACCCCTGAGAACCCGGAAGAGACTCCGGCTGAGGGTGGGTCTGCGGTCGCCAGCCGTATCGAGCCGGTCGGCATCGAAGTCGAGATGCAGCGTTCGTACCTCGACTACGCGATGAGCGTCATCGTCGGGCGTGCGCTGCCCGACGTGCGCGACGGCCTCAAGCCGGTGCACCGCAAGATCCTCTACGCGATGTTCGACGGCGGGTACCGACCCGACCGCGGATACGTCAAGTGCGCCCGCGTCGTCGGCGACGTGATGGGCAACTACCACCCGCACGGCGACGCGTCGATCTACGACGCCCTCGTGCGCATGGCCCAGAACTGGTCGCTGCGCTACCCGCTCATCGACGGCAACGGCAACTTCGGCTCGCCGGGCAACGACCCCGCCGCGGCCATGCGATACACCGAGGCCCGGCTCGACCCGCTGGCCATGGAGATGCTGCGGGACATCGACGAGGAGACCGTCGACTTCGTCCCCAACTACGACGGGCGGGCCCAGGAGCCCACCATCCTGCCGTCGCGCATCCCCAACCTGCTGGTCAACGGCAGCACGGGCATCGCGGTCGGCATGGCGACGAACATCCCGCCGCACAACCTGCGCGAGATCGCCGCCGCCGTGCAGTGGTGCCTCGACAACCCGGACGCGGACGAGTCCGAGACCCTGGACGAGCTGATCAAGATCGTCAAGGGCCCCGACTTCCCCACGAAGGGCCTCATCGTCGGTACCGCGGGCATCATCGACGCGTACCGCACCGGCCGCGGTTCGATCCGCATGCGCGCGGTCGTCGAGGTCGAGGAGGACCCCCGCGGCCGGACCATCCTCGTGGTGACCGAGCTGCCCTACGCGGTCAACCCCGACAACCTCGCCGAGCGCATCGCCGACCTGGTGAAGGAGGGCAAGCTCGCCGGCATCGCCGACATCCGCGAGGAGTCCTCCGGCCGCACCGGCATGCGCCTGGTGATCGTGCTCAAGCGCGACGCGGTCGCCAAGGTGGTGCTCAACAACCTCTACAAGCACACGCAGCTGCAGGAGACGTTCGGCGCCAACATGCTGGCGCTGGTCGACGGCGTGCCCCGCACGCTCAACCTGGCCCAGTTCGTGCGCTACTACGTGGCTCACCAGATCGACGTCATCGTCCGGCGCACCCGCTACCGGCTGCGCAAGGCCGAGGAGCGCGCGCACATCCTGCGCGGTCTGGTCAAGGCCCTCGACATGCTCGACGAGGTCATCGCCCTCATCCGGCGCTCGCCCAGCGCCGAGGACTCCAAGACCGGCCTGATGAACCTGCTCGACATCGACGACATCCAGGCCACCGCGATCCTCGACATGCAGCTGCGCCGGCTCGCCGCGTTGGAGCGCCAGCGCATCTTCGACGAGTTGGCGAAGATCGAGATCGAGATCGCGGACTACCGGGACATCCTGGCCAAGCCGGAGCGGCAGCGGCAGATCGTGTCCGAGGAGCTCGCCGAGATCGTGGCCCGCCGCGGCGACGAGCGACGCACCCAGGTCATCCCGTTCGACGGCGAGGTCTCCATGGAGGACCTCATCGTCCGGGAGGACGTTGTGGTGACCATCACGCGGACCGGCTACGCCAAGCGCACCAAGGTCGACCTGTACCGCTCGCAGAAGCGCGGCGGCAAGGGTGTCTCGGGTGCGACACTGAGGCAGGACGACATCGTCAGCCACTTCTTCGTGTGCTCGACGCACGACTGGATGTTGTTCTTCACGAATAAAGGTCGGGTCTACCGGGCAAAGGCGTACGAGCTGCCCGAGGCGAGCCGGGCGGCGAAGGGTCAGCACGTCGCCAACCTGCTGGCCTTCCAACCCGAAGAGCACATCGCGCAGGTGATCGAGATCCCGAATTACCAGGTGGCGCCGTATCTCGTCCTCGCGACGAAGGACGGCCTGGTGAAGAAGACCAAGCTGGAGGAGTTCGACTCCAACCGCTCGGGCGGCATCATCGGCATCAACCTGCGCGAGGACGACGAGCTGGTGGGCGCCGCGCTGCTCGGCCCGGAGGACGATCTCCTGCTGGTCAGCAAGCAGGCCCAGGCGATCCGGTTCACGGCCAACGACGACACGCTGCGCCCGATGGGCCGGGCCACGTCGGGCGTGATCGGGATGCGCTTCACCGACGGTGACGAGCTGCTCGCCATGGAAGTGGTCCGCGAGGGTATGGACCTGGACGTTCTGGTGGCCACCGATGGTGGTTTTGCCAAGCGGACTCCCATCGAGGAGTATCCGGTGCAAGGGCGCGGCGGCAAGGGCGTCCTCACCGCTAAAATCACGTCGCGGCGCGGTGGACTCGTCGGCGCTGCGGTTATAAGCCCGGATGACGAGTTGTTCGCCATCACCTCAAATGGTGGCGTGATCCGGACTCCCGTGAAGCCTGTACGGCGTACGAGGGATCGGAACACAATGGGGGTCAAGCTCATGGACCTTCCCGAAGGTGTAACCATCGTCGCGATCGCCCGCAACGCCGATGAGCCCGACGAACAGGACTAGTTGATGACAGACACTCAGGCGAAGTCGGGGACCGCCTCGGCAACCGATGAGGCCAAGAAGGCCGGAGAGGCTGCCATGACGGGATCTGACTCGGGGGCGCCTGCCGCCGGTGGGGAGCCTGGCTCCGTCAACGGGGCCGGCACGTCCGGCGAGACGACGAGCGGGGGCACGCCGAAGTTCACGCGTGCCCCGGGCATGGCGCCGCCGCCCGACTCCCTGACGGTGCCGATCCAGTCGCCGGCCAGCGCCGGCGGCTCGGCGCCACCGGTCTCGTTCCCGGGCTCCGGCATGGGCACGACCGCCACGGGCACGGCCAGCGTCTCGGCCATCGCCCGTGCCGCCGTGCGCACACCGGCCGCGGCCGCGACGCAGGCCATCAACACGCCGACCCCCGCGGTCAGCGGCTCGGCCCGCGTCACCGAGGCCGTCCGCGCGGCCCGCAAGACGGTCAGCTCCGCCGTGGGCCGCGGCCCGCGGCGCGCCCGGCTGCACCTGAAGCGAATCGACCCGTGGTCGGTGATGAAGTTCGCCTTCGCCGTGAGCTTCGTGCTCTTCGTCGTCCTGATCGTCGCGACGTCGGTGCTGTACCTGGCCCTGGACGCGATGGACGTCTTCAAGAGCATCAACAAGCTCCTCGCCGACCTGGTCAGCTCGACCGGCGGCTCGGCCGACAGCACCTTCCGCATCACCGCGAAGGGCGTCATCGGCGGCGCCGCCCTCCTGGGCGTCGTGAACGTGGTCCTGTTCACCGCCCTGGCCACCCTGGGCTCGTTCATCTACAACGTGTGCGCCGACCTCGTCGGCGGCATCGAGCTCACGCTCGCCGAGAAGGACTGACCTGCGGTTTTCTCCCCCCTGGCTCCGGCGCGCCGCGCCAGGGGGGAACCGGTTTGGGGCGGGCGCGTGGGGTACGGTAACCTTCTGTTCGCACCGCTTCGGGGAGGTCTTCCCGGGGGTGTGTTGCTGGGGCTATAGCTCAGTCGGTTAGAGCGCAGAGCTGATAACTCTGAGGTCGCTGGTTCGATTCCAGCTAGCCCCACATGTGGAAAAAGGTGCTGCTGGTGGTTGCCGTCGTCGGAGCCGCCGCCTATGTCGCGAAGCGCGTCAAGGCCGCGAGCGAAGAGCGCGCCCTTTGGCACGAGGCGACGACCGCCCCGGACCTGCGCTAGTCTGTAGCCCAGCCCGAGCGGGGGCGTAGCTCAACTGGCAGAGCACCGCCTTTGCAAGGCGGGGGTTAGGGGTTCGAGTCCCCTCGCTTCCACCGTCGATGGGCGCACCCTGCTCACAGGGCTGCGCCCTGTTCGCCGTTGCGACGGTGGATCCTTCCCGCTCGCTTCGCTCGCTCGAGGCGGGGGGTTCCCACCCCGCGCCCCCCATGGTCGCTTCGCTTCCCACTGGGGCGCTTCGCTTCCAGGTTGTGAATTGGCATCTTCGGTCGTGGATGATCCGTCAGGTTGTCGGTTCTGGTCCGCTTGTCGGTTTTGGCGTTCGCGCCGTTATATGGCTGCGTCGTTGCCTCGGCTTTGAACACTAGAAGCCTCGGTGCGCGGCTCCGTTAGGAGCCGGGCGCACCTGGAATGCGGGCCGGTTGTCCTTGTCCGGCGCGACCAAGCCGGGCGGTGTTATCCCGCGCGGTTGAGGCGGGCCCGGGGTGTGAGGCCGGGCCGCGCTCGGTTCGGATCGGTCAACAGGCGCAGGCGCCCGTGGTCGTGGCTGCCGGGGTGGTGGCGTCCTCCTGGATGCCGCAGGCGCAGGACTCGCCGTCCGCGTCCTTGACCAGCTGGTCGGCGTCGCCCTTGACGACGTAGACCTCCCACGGCTCCGCGCCCGGGCCGCGCACCCACACCTTGTCCTGCAAGGCGTAGCAGCACGACGTGTCGTTCTCCTCCAGCGTGACCAGGCCCGCCTCCGTCAGCCGGGTCGTGGCGGCGGTGACCTCCTCGGCGGAGAAGACTTCCACGCCGAGGTGGTCCATGACGGTCTCCTGGCCCGCCTCGCCCTCCAGCAGGACGAGCTTCAGCGGCGGCTGCTCGACGGCGAAGTTCGCATAGCCCGGCCGCCGCTTCGCCGGCTCCACCCCGAACAGCTTCGAGTAGAACGCCACCGAGCCCTCCAGGTCCGCGACCCGCAGCGCCAGCTGTACCCGAGACATCACATCACCCCTGTCTAGACGTTGGTCTAAGCAAGAGCTTGCCTCGCTGACTTGATGACTGTCAAACTAGACGAGTGTCGAGACAAGATGACTGCTGCGCGCCGATGGTGACCGGGGCCCTCGGCGAGGAGACCGCCGTGGACCTTGCGCGCGGATTCAAGGCGCTCGGCGATCCGGTCCGGCTGCGGCTGCTGTCCCTCATCGCCGCCCGGGCCGGCGGCGAGGTCTGCGTCTGCGAGCTGACCGACGCCTTCACCCAGACCGGCCCGACGATCTCACACCACCTCAAGGTGCTGCGCGAGGCCGGTCTCGTCGACTGCCAGCGCCGGGGCACGTGGGTGTACTACTGGATCGTCCCGTCGCGGATGGCCGCCCTTTCGCGGCTGCTCGACACGTCCACCGTCGCCGTGGCGGCGAGCGCATGAGCTTCGCGCGGCTGGTCCCGATGGGTGACGAGCACGCCGCGCAGGTGCTCGACATCTACGCCCTCGGCATCGCCACCGGCAACGCCACCTTCGAGACCGAGCCGCCCGCCTGGTCCCGGTTCACCGCGAGTCGCCTGCCCGAACACCGCTTCGTCGCCCTCGACGCCGCCGATCGGGTCCGCGGCTGGATCGCCTGCGGGCAGGTCTCCGACCGGTGCGTCTACGCGGGCGTGGTCGAACACTCCGTGTACGTCCACCCCGACGCCCGAGGCCAGGGCGTCGGCCGCGCCCTGCTCGACGGGCTCATCGCCTCCACCGAGGCGGCCGGCATCTGGACCATCCAGTCGGGCATCTTCCCGGAGAACACCGCCAGCCTGGCCCTGCACGCCGCGTGTGGCTTCCGGGTCATCGGCACGCGCGAACGCGTCGGCCGGCACCACGGCGTCTGGCGCGACGTCACCCTGGTCGAACGCCGCAGTCCGACGATTTAGAAGAGGCGGGGCTACTCGGAGAGGGGGGCGAGCTCCGGGCGCTTCGCGGTCACCATGTCGCCCGAGGACTTGCCCGTCAGGCGGCGCTTCACCCACGGGGCCAGGTGCTGGGTCGCCCACTTGGCGTCGGCCGCCTTCCGCGACATCCACGACAGCTCCTCCGGCGGCGGCGGGGCCGCCAGCCAGTCCGGGTCGCACGCCACGTTGAGCTTCGTCAGGACGTGGGCGGCCACTCGGCGGTGGCCCGCGGGAGAGAGGTGCAGGCGGTCGATGCCCCACAGGCGGGGGTTGGCGAACTCCAGGTCGTCCCAGAGGGAGATCACGTGGGCGCCGTACTTCTCGCCCACCGACTCGATGGCGTTGTTGAACAGGTCGACGCGGGGGCGGAGCATCTTGCCGCCCGGCATGCGGCCCGTCATGTCCGCCCAGCGGAACATCACCACGTCCGCGCCGGTGGCTCGCAGTTTCTCGATGGTCCGGTCGAAGCGGGCGACGATGCCCTCGTACTCCCAGTTGCGCCGCAAGGCGTCGTTGCCCCCGCCGGCGAAGCTGATCAGGTCCGGCTTCATGGCGACCGCCAGCGGCACCTGCTCCGCCACGATGTTGTCGAACAGGCGGCCCCGGACGGCCAGGTTGGCGTACCGGAACTCGGGGCTCGACGCCGCCAGCACCCCGGCGACCAGGTCGGCCCATCCTCGGTAGCCGCGCCCGTCGGGCTGGGGATCGTCAAGGCCCTCGGTGAAGCTGTCGCCCACCGCCACGAAACTCGACCACCGTGCCACCCTCTGCTCCTCCCCGTCACCTGCCCCGTTGGCATCCTGTCAGGGGCCAAGTACGTGGGAAAGCGACTTTGCCGCACACCACACCCTTCCTGACACGAAGGGCGAGGCGGGCCTGTGGATGACGCCTGTGTACTTGTGGATAAAGCTGTGCACAAGCCGGCCCGGAAGCGGCGAAAGAGGCAGCTCAGGGCAGGCCGCCACTGTGGATGCATCGTCATCACCTGGCTAGGGTCAACGCATGATGCTCGTCCCCTACCACCTCGACGAGCGCCGCGCCGGGCTCGAGGCCGACCTTCCGGCCGCGCCCGACACCGTGGTGACCGCGGAACTGCCCGACGGGGACATCTGGACGCGGCTCGCCGCGCTCTACGACCGGGTCGCCGACGAGGTCGCCCGGGCCGAGCGGCCGCCGATCGTGATCTCGGGCGACTGCACCGTCTCGCTCGCGGCCGTGGCCGGGCTCCAGCGCGCCGGCGAGGACGTCGGGGTGGTGTGGTTCGACGCGCACGGAGACGTGCAGACGCTGGAGACGTCGACGTCGGGGTACATCGGCGGCATGCCTTTGCGCCTGCTCGTCGGGTATCGCCCCGAACTCATCGCCGAGCGGCTCGGGCTGCGGGCCGTGCCCGAGGAGCGCGCGGTGCTCGTGGACGCGCGGGATCTCGATCCCGCGGAGGCCGAATATCTTGCCGGGGCTAGTCTCGTGCGGTACGACATCAATGCAATTCGCCCCCCGGACGGTAAGTTTCTCGTTCACGTCGATCTCGACGTCGTGGACCCGGTGGAACTCCCGGGGTTGATGTATCCGGTCGATGGCGGGCCCTCCGCCGGCGAGCTCCTGGACGCCGTGGGTGGCCTGGTGGCGACCGGGCGCGTGGCCGGGCTGGACGTCGCCTGCACCTGGCGGCCGGACGGTGGCAACGAACGGCGGCGGAATTTGATCGCCGCGCTTACTAAGGGTTTCTAAAGCAAACTCAAAGGGTTTCGAACCCAAAGTAATCGTACAAAAGCACAGTGTATTTAG
Source organism: Dactylosporangium sp. CA-052675 (assembly GCF_050947935.1). Classification (GTDB taxonomy): domain Bacteria; phylum Actinomycetota; class Actinomycetes; order Mycobacteriales; family Micromonosporaceae; genus Dactylosporangium. Next base: position 16,572 of record NZ_CP192010.1, read on the forward strand.
CGCCCGCGAAACACCTTCACGATTGGCCGAACGCGTGACCCGAGAAGCGCTTGTCTAGGGAATATTGGTAGCTGTGAGAGGACGGCATCGGGCAGCGGACCTGAGGAGCAACGGGTTCGTAGCCCTCGCGGCCGGCATGATCCTTCCCCTCGTCGCCATCGGTGCCGTCTACGGCGGGTACCGCGCCATGTCGACGTCGGGCTGCGTGGGGACGGTGCGCCTGTCCATCGCCGCCAGCCCGGAGATCGCGCCGGTCATCAAGGACGTCGCGGGCCGGTGGGTGAAGACCAACCCACGGGTCAACGACGAGTGCGTCGCGGTCGACGTGGTCCCGGTCGCCTCCAGCGAGGTCGCCGCGGCGATCGCCGGCGAGAGCGGCGCGACCGTGCCCGGCGTCGGCCAGGCCGACGGCAAGACGCAGGTGCCGCAGGTCTGGATCCCCGACTCGTCGATCTGGATCCAGCGCATGCGCGCGGCCCGCGAGGATCTCGTGACCCTCGCGTCGCCCTCCCTGGCCCGCAGCCCCATCGTGCTGGCCGTGCCCGAGCCCACCGCGAAGCAGCTCGGCTGGGTCGAGAACAAGGTCACCTGGAAGCAGGTGCTCGAGCAGATCGTCGGCAACAGCCAGGTCGTGCCGGGCATCGTGGACCCTCAGCGCGACTCGGTCGGCGTGTCGACCCTGGTCGCGATGGCCTCGGTGCGCGACCAGTTCGGCCCCGAGGGCGACTCGCTGACCGTCGGCGCCGTGAAATCGCTGATGTCGGGCAAGACCGAGCAGCAGTCGGGCCTCATCGGGCGCTTCCCGCGCGATGCCGACCCCCGGACCCTGTCCACCGCGGTGACCCTCGCGCCGCTGTCCGAGCAGGCGCTGCACGCCTACAACGCCGCCGGACCGGCCGTGCCGCTCGTCGCCGTCTACCCCGACCCGGCCCCCATCGCCCTCGACTTCCCGTACGCGGCGATGCCCCGCCTGGCCCCGGACCGTGACGCCGCGGCCGAGGCGTTCCGCCAGCAGCTCGCCGGCGCCTCGTTCCGCAACCTGCTGGCCCAGCACCAGCTGCGCGCCAACGACGGCACGGTCGGCACCGGCATGACGCTGAGCCCGAGCGCGCCGCCCGGCGGCCAGGTCACCCCGGTGCCGGACGCCAACGTGATCTCCAAGGCCCTGCAGATGTGGACCGAGATCACGCGGCCGTCGCGCATGCTCGCCGTCGTGGACGTCTCGTCCGCCATGAAGTCGCCGGTGCCCACGGCCGGCGGGCTCACCAAGGGGGAGGTCGCGGTCCAGGCGGCGCAGGGGGGCCTGGACCTGTTCCCCGACTCGTGGGCCGTCGGGCTGTGGTGCTTCTCCACGGCCATGGCGGGCGGCCACGACTACCAGGAGCTCGTGCCGGTCGGCCCGCTGACGACCCAGCGCGACCAGTTACGGGGCGCGCTCGGGGGCCTCAAGCCCAACCCCAAGGGCGGGAGCGGGCTGTACGACACCATCCTCGCCGCGTACCAGACGGTGCAGCAGGGCTGGGACCCCGGGCGCGGCAACTCGGTCGTCGTGGTGACCGGCGGCCGCAACAACGACCCGAGCGGGCAGTCGCTCGACGGGCTGGTCGGCTCGCTGAACAAGGCCGAGAAGAAGGACCAGCCGGTGCAGATCATCATCATCGGCGTCGGCACCGAGGTGAACCAGGCCGAGATGCAGCGCATCGTCGACGCCACGGGCGGCGCGGTCTTCATCGCCTCCGACCCGTCTAAGATCGGGGACATCTTCATGAAGGCCCTCGCACTCGACGACGGACGCTGAACTTGAACTTGGAACTCACGCCGGCGCTCGACGCGCCCGCGCTGCTCGCCCCGCCCGTGCACACCGCGCTGCAGACGCTGCCGGACGCCGGCCGGATTCAGGTCGCGCCGATCGATCCCGGGCTCGCCGACACCGCGGCCTTCTGCGAGGCGTACGACGTCACCCTCGAACAATCCGCGAACTGCGTGATCGTCGTCGGCAAGCCGGCCGGCATCTTCGCGGCCTGCGTCGTCCTGGCGACCACCCGCGCCGACGTGAACGGGGCGGTCCGGCGGCTGCTGGGCACCCGCAAGGTCAGCTTCGCGCCCATGGACGACGCGGTGGGGCTCAGCGGCATGGAGTACGGCGGCATCACCCCGATCGGTCTGCCCGCCGACTGGCCGGTGTACATCGACGCACGCGTCCGGTCCGTCGACGCCGCCGTGATCGGCAGCGGCATCCGGGGCAGCAAGATCGTGCTGCCCGGCGCCGTGCTGGCCTCAATCCCCGGCGCCACCGTCGTGGACGGCCTGGCCCTCTGAGACCTGGCGCTTGAGCCGCTGCAGGATCGCCGTGCCGCCCCGCACCCGCAGCGGGCTGATCGCCTCGGCCAGGCCCATCCGCTGGTAAAGGTCGGAGGGCACGGCCAGCACCTCGTCGGCCGTCGCGCCCTCGAGCCCCTCGGCCAGGATGCCGGCGAAGGCGCGCGTGGTCGGGGCCTCGGGCGGGCAGTCGAAGTGCAGCCGGACGGTCCTCTGCTCGGTGACGTCGGCCTTCAGGAAGAAGGGCGTCTGGCACTCCGGCACCTGCTCCATGCCGGCGTGCTCGGCGAGCTCCGGCGGGAGCGGCGGGACGGCGTCCGAGAACTCCAGCAGCATCTCGAGCACCACGTCCCGCGGCGCGGAGGCGAAATCCTCCACGATCGCGGCCAGCTTGCCAGGCATCTCCACCTTGCTAACGTACCGCTGTGCCGACCCTCGTCGCAGATGTGCTGAAGCCCGGAAGTCTCGCCGCCCTCACCCAGCCCACCCTGCCGGCCGAGGGCCTCACGCTGCGCCCGTGGCGCCTCGCCGACCAGCCCGTGGTCCTCGCGGCGTATTCCGATCCGGCCATCCAGCGCTGGCACTGCCGCACGATGGACGACGACGAGGCGGCCGCGTGGGTCGCGGCGTGGCCGGAGCGCTGGAGCACCGAGACCCGGGCCGGCTGGGCGGTCACGACGGACGGCGACGAGGTGGCGGGGCAGATCTCGCTCCGCAACCTGCAGCTGATCGACGGGCAGGCCGAGGTGTCGTACTGGGTGCTGCCCGCCTTCCGCGGCCGCCGCATCGCCCCGCGGGCGCTGGAGGCGCTGGCCGGCTGGGCCTTCGGCACGCTGGGTCTGCATCGGCTGGAGGTCCGGCACTCCGTGGAGAACACCGCGTCGTGCCGGGTCGCGACCGTCGCCGGCTTCGCCGCCGAGGGCGTGCAGCGCAAGTCGCTGCTGCACCTCGACGGCTGGCACGACATGCACGTGCACGCGCGCCTCGACACAGACGCGGACGCGGACACAGACCGCGACTGATCGAGGCGCGCGTACCGTCAGGACCCTCAGTTGTTGGGTTCGGCCTTGCTGATGCCGCCGAGGACCGAGTCGGGGTCGATCTCCTCCGCCAGATCCCCGATGGACACGATCCCGACGAGCCCGTTGTTGTCGTCGCAGACCAGCACCCGGCGCACCGCCTGGTCGCGCATCAGCAGCGCCGCCGAGTGGATCGAGTCGTCGGGCCGGACGGTGACCAGCTCCTTGGTGAGGATCTCCCCGATCGTGGTCGCGGCCGGGTCGCACCGTTCGGCGACGGCCCGCACCACGATGTCCCGGTCCGTCACCAGCCCGCTGAGCTCGGGCCCGTCGGCCACGACCACGTCGCCGATATCCTGCTCCCGCATGGTTCGTGCCGCTTCGGCGAGCGTCGTCTCGCTCGGCAGGTAGACCACATTGGTGGTCATCACGTCCCGGACCGTCTGCATCGTCATCGCCAAGAACCTCCCGACCGTCGATGCGGGTCTGGTACCCCGCTCGCCATGCTCTTAACGATCACGGCGCCCGGTCCGTGCTGACCCTGGCCGCGGTGGTCACAGGTTGAGGCCGTACCGGGGCTCGATCACTTGACGCCGGCAAATTAGCTCAGCAATGATTGAGTCAATGGATGCTGAGCTTTCTTCGCTGCAGCGCCGGGCCCGCGTGCACGCCGCGCTCGGCGACCCGGCCCGGCTCGCGATCGTCGACGCCCTGACCCTGGGCGACGCGTCCCCCGGCGAGGTCGGGCAACGGCTCGCCATGTCCACGAACCTGATCGCGCACCACGTGAAGGTCCTCGAGGAAGCCGGTCTGGTCACCCGCGCCCGCTCGGAGGGGGACCGCCGGCGCACCTACCTCCGGCTCGTTCCCGCTGCCCTCGCCGCCCTGACCCCGCCGGCGCTGGACCCCGCGGAGCGGGTGGTGTTCGTTTGCACGCACAACTCGGCCCGCTCGCAGCTGGCGGAGGCCCTCTGGCGGGACCGGATCGGCGGCCCCGTCGCCTCGGCCGGCACCCACCCGGCCGCGCGCGTCCATCCCCGGGCGGTGCGGGTCGCCCACCGGCACGGCCTGGCCCTCGACCCGACCGGCACCGCGCGCGTCGGCGACGTGGTCCGGGACGGCGACCTCGTGATCGCCGTGTGCGACAACGCCCACGAGGAGCTCACCGGCCCGGCGGCCCCGCGCCTGCACTGGTCGGTCCCGGATCCGGCGCGCGCCGACACCGACGAGGCCTTCGAGGCGGCCTACGCCGATCTCGCCGGGCGCATCGAACGCATCGCGCCGGCGGTGCCGAGGTGAACGCGATCCTCTGGCGCCGGCTCCTCGCGGAGTTCGTCGGCACCGGGCTGCTGGTCGCCGCGGTCGTCGGCTCCGGGATCATGGCCACCCGGCTCAGCCCCGGCGACGCCGGTCTGCGGCTGCTGGAGAACTCGATCGCGACCGCGTTCGCGCTGGGCGCGCTGATCCTGATGCTCGGGCCGGTGTCCGGGGCGCACTTCAACCCCGTCGTGTCGGCGGCGGACTGGTTCCTCGGCCGCCGGACGGGCACCGGACTGAACGGCCGGGACCTCGGCGCCTACATCGCCGCCCAGACGACGGGGGCGATCGGCGGCTCCGCGCTCGCCGATCTGATGTTCCGGCTCCCGGCGGTGGACCTCTCCGCCACGAGCCGCACCGGTGGGCATCTATGGCTCGGCGAGATCGTCGCGACCGCCGGGCTGCTGCTGCTCGTCTTCGCGCTCGCCCGCTCGGGCCGGACCGCTGTCGCCCCGGCCGCCGTCGGCGCATACATCGGCGCCGCGTACTGGTTCACGTCGTCGACCAGCTTCGCCAACCCGGCCGTGACGATCGGCCGCGCCTTCACCGACACCTTCGCCGGCATCGCGCCCGCCTCCGTTCCCGGCTTCGTCGCCGCCCAGCTCGCGGGCCTCGTCGTCGGCGTCGGGCTCGTCGCCGCGCTGTACCCGGCCCCGGCCGTCACCGTCGCCCGCCCCGCACTCCAGGAGCACACGTCGTGAGCAAGCCTTCGGTCCTGTTCGTCTGCGTGCACAACGCGGGCCGCTCGCAGATGGCCGCGGGCTGGCTGCGCCACCTGGCCGGTGACTCGGTGGAGGTCCGCTCCGCCGGCTCCGAGCCGGCCGAGCGGATCAACCCGGTCGCGGTCGAGGCCATGCGCGAGGTCGGCATCGACATCACCGCCAACACCCCGCGCAAGCTCGACCGGGACACGGCCGAGTCCTCCGACGTGCTGGTCACCATGGGCTGCGGCGACGTCTGCCCGGTCTTCCCCGGCAAGCGCTACCTGGACTGGCCGCTCGACGACCCGGCCGGCCAGGGGCTCGAGGCCGTACGATCGATCCGCGACGAGATCCGCCGCCGCGTGGAGCGGCTCCTCGGCGAGCTGCTCCGGCCCCCGACCGCATAGGACCGAGTGCTCATGGACTGGTTGGCCGGCCGGCGGGGACGGCGCTTCGAGATCTCCTCGCCGCTGCCGATGGACGCCGCGCTGGCCCGGCTGCACGAAGGCCTCGAAGGGCGGCGGGGGACGTTCGGGGCGAGCTTCGGGCCGGCCGGCGTCGTCCGGGGCAATGTGCGACACGACACCGTCAACCTGGTGGCGATGCACGCCGGCCTCGGCATCTGGTCGCCGACCACGCTGCGGGGCCGCCTGCGGGCGGCGCCGACCGGCTGCGCGCTGGACTACGACGTCGGCTGGAGCCAGCCGGCCCAGCTCCTCGGCTCGGTGTGGCTCGGCGCCGCGCTGCTCGTGTTCGCCGGCGGTGCGGGCGCGGCGGTCCACCAGCTCGTCACGGGGCACGCCGGAGTCGCCGGCACCCCCGGGGTCGTCGCCGGCGTGGCCGCCGGCGTGGCGCTGCTCCTGCTCGGTCTCGTCGCTGCCGCGCGAGCGGCGAGCCGCGACCAGGTGGCCCTGCTGCACTCGTGGGTGGCCGAGCGGCTGCGGTCGAAGAGCTGAGCCGAGCCCGGCCGGCCGCCGGACGAGCGACCCCGGACGAGGGACAATCGAACAATGACTGCGTACGCGCACCCGGAGCGGGTTGTCAGCACCGACTGGCTGGCGGAGCATCTCGGAGAGCCAGGCCTCGTCGTGGTCGAGTCCGACGAGGACGTGCTGCTCTACGACACCGGGCACATCCCCGGTGCGGTGAAGGTCGACTGGCACACCGAGCTCAACGACCAGGTCACGCGCGACTACCTCGACGCCGAGAACTTCGCCGCGCTCTGCCGCCGCAAGGGGATCAAGGCCGACGACACGATCGTGTTCTACGGCGACAACTTCAACTGGTGGGCCACCTACGCGCTGTGGGTGTTCGAGCTGTTCGGGCACCGCGACATGCGCATTCTGGACGGAGGCCGGGCCAAGTGGGTCGCCGAGGGGCGGGCAATGACGCGGGACGTGCCCGCGCGGGAGACCACCGACTACCCGGTCACGCCGCGGAACGACGAGCGGATTCGGGCGTTCCGCGAAGACGTGCTCGAGCACATCAAGGCCGGTCGGCCGCTCGTCGACGTGCGGTCGCCGGGGGAGTACACGGGCGAACTGCTCCACATGCCGGACTATCCGCAGGAGGGGGCGCTGCGGGGCGGCCACATCCCGGGGGCGCTCAGCAAGCCGTGGAAGCAGGCGACCCGCGAGGACGGGTCCTTCAAGCCGGCCGACGAGCTGCGCGCCATCTACGCCGACGAGCTGGGGCTGCGGCCGGAGGACGACATCGTGGCGTACTGCCGCATCGGGGAGCGCTCGTCCCACACCTGGTTCGTCCTCACCCACCTGCTCGGCTACGAGCACGTGCGCAACTACGACGGGTCGTGGACGGAGTGGGGCAACCTCGTGCGGGTGCCCGTAGCGAAGGGGACCGAGCCCAGGTAGCGGGCGCGGTCCCCTGCGGTCACTCGGGTCACTCGTCCTCGGGTGGCAGCGAGATCAGGTAGTCGACGACCTCCGAGTACCGGGCGCTCGCCATCGCCACGCTGAGGTCGGCCGCGCCGTAGTACAGCCGCAGCTCGTCGCGCGCCTCGTCGTGGACGAGACCGGTCGGGAAGACCACGTTCGGCACGTCCCCGACGCGCTCGTAGTCCGCGTCGGGGCCGAGCACCCAGCTCGGGGTACGGCGGATGACCTTGGTCGGATCGTCCAGGTCGAGCATGACCAGCCCGACGCGGTAGATCGACGTCGCGACCATCTGCTTCACGCCGTGGTACACCGCGAGCCAGCCGTGCGGCGTCTCGATCGGCGGCGGGCCCATGCCGATCCGGGTGGCGTCCCACCAGGGGCCGGAGCGCGACTGCATCACCGGCTCGGGCGTCGTCCACGAACGCAGGTCCTTGGACTTGGACAGCCACACGTCGGCGCGTGCGGACAGGACGGAGACCGGGCGGTGGAACAGCACGTAGTCGCCGTCGATGCGCCGCGGGAGCAGCGACGCGTTCTTGTCCTCGGGCGGCATCACGATGCCGAGGGGCTCGACGGTCTGGAAGTCCTCGGTCCTGGCCAGCGCGACGCAGGGGCCGCCCGGGCCGTACGCCGTGTAGGCGATCACGTAGCCGCCGAGCTCCCCCACGTACGTGACCCGTGGGTCCTCGACGCCCCAGCAGCTGTGTGCGTCGGTCGGGTCGTCGGCGATGAGCGGCTTGCCCTCGACCGTCCACCCGGTTCGCCCGTCCTTGCTGCGGGCGACGGTCAGGTGCGAGATGCCGCGGCGGTCCTCGACCCGGCAGAGCAGGACGGTGTCGCCGTTGTGCATGCAGGCGCCCGGGTTGAAGACGCTGTTGATCGGATACGGGAAGTCCCCGGCACTGACCAGGGGGTTGCTCGCTTCCCGATGGAAGAGCTCCGCGTCAAAGTGCATCGGAATGGTCCTCCGTGGTGCGCAGGCGGGGCGGTGTGGCCGTCGCGCTGAAGCCGGCCGATGCCCGCCCGACCACCCGGCCCTTGTTGGTGGGCTTGGAGAGCGTGGTCGTCGGCAGGGAGGTCGGGACCGGGGTCGTAGCCGCCACTGGATGCGGCAGCGCGGCCAAACCGGCCCTGAGCAGGCTGAGAAGCGCTTGATAATAGGCTAGCGTGGACTCGGCCCCTTGGTTCCCATTTGGCTCAGTGGCCGACAAACCGTCATGGCAGGCCCCGGTCGCGTCGACGTACATCCGGGCCCCGGCCCGGTTGCGGCCCAGGAACCAGGCGAAGGCCCAGCCGGCCAGCCGCGCGTGGTGCGGGTCGGCGGTGTGCTGCCACGCGTCCACGAGCGCCTCGGTCACGGCGGCCGCGTCGAGCGGCTGCTCGTCGCCGTCGTCGGCCACCCAGTGCGCGGCGGGCTCGTCCCGCTGGTGCCACTTGTTGCCCACGCAGCGCAGGGTGCCGTCGGCCAGGCCCACGTGCTGGACGTACCAGTCGAGGGCGGCGACGGCCCGGGCGGCCGCGGCGTCGTCCTCGAGCAGGGCCGCGCCCAGGAGCATGGCCTGGGGCAGGCGGGCGTTGTCGTAGGTGAGCTCGGGCTCGAACCAGCGCCAGGCCGGGTCGGCGGCCGACGTCTCCGTCAGCGCCTCGTCGAGCCGGTACAGCAGCGGGGCGGCCTGTTCCGTGCGGCCCGCGCGGGCGAGGCCGATCAGCGCGTACGCCGCCGCGCGCAGACCCAGGCCGGCGAGGCCCTCGGTGCGCGGGCCGAGCTCGTCGAGCAGGGCCGCGGCCGGGCGCCGGATGTCGTCCGGAACGGCCGGGGTGCCCACGAGCACGCCGAGCGCCCAGACCGTACGGCCGACGTGGTCGCCCATGTGCGGCCAGTCCTGCCAGGTGCCGCCGTAGCTGAGCACGTTGTGCATCGCCCCGGAGGGGTCGTAGGCCGCGGTCAGGAACCGGATCGACTGCCGCAGCCAGCGCGTCGCCGCCGTGGTCGGCCGCGCCTCCGCGCCGACCGCGAGCAGGTCCGCGGCCACGATCGCCAGCCGCGCCACGTCGTCGACGCAGTAGCCGGAGGACGGGTCGGGGATCGGGCCCTTGGCGAACTGGATGATGCCGATCTCGTCGGTGAGCCGGCTCAGGTGGTCGAGGTTGAGCGGCGGCGCGGCCGCTGTCGCGTGGCCCGGGCGCGCGGTGGCCGCCTCGGCCTGGCGCACGACGTCGGCGACGAGATCCGCCTCGCGGGCCGCGACCGCCGGCCAGGGCAGCCAGGTGGCGCACGCCTCGGCGACCGTCTTGGCCGCGGCGAGCGCCCGGGCGTCGCTGAGCAGGTCGATGATCTCGGCGGCGAGGGCGGCCCCGTCGCCGATCGGCACCACGCGACCGGCGCCGCCGGCCAGCATGTCCTCCGCGTAGGAGTACGCCGTCGAGACCGCGGGCAGCCCCGCGCCCAGCGCGAACGTGAGGGCGCCCGAGCAGATCTGCTCGGGCTGGCGGTACGGCGTCACGAACAGCGTGCTCGCGTGCAGGATCGCGGAGAGCTCGTCGAGGGCCAGGAAGGCGTCGACGAAGTGCACGTTGTCGGCCAGCCCGAGCCGCCGCACCTGCTCGTGCAGGCTGGCGCGGTAGGTCTCACCCTCCTGCCGCTTGATCTCGGGGTGAGTCGTGCCGGCGACGATGTACTGCACGTCGGGGTGCTTGCCCACCACCTCGGCGAGGGAGTCGATCGCGATGTCGATGCCCTTGCCCTTGCCCAGCAGGCCGAAGGTCGTGAGCGTCGGCTTGTCCCGGACCTTGTCGAGCAGCTCGCGCAGCTCCGGCCGCAGCGTGGACGGCTCCGGCGGGCGGCGCATCGCGTCCGGCGCCCCGTGCGGCACCACGACGAGCTGGTGCCCGGCGGCGATGCCGGTGCGGATCGCGACCCGGCGCGCGGTCTCGGTGAACACCGTGACGCGGGCGGCGCGGGCGCACAGGGCGCGCAGCGTGGCGGCCTGGCCCGGCGACGGGTGCGGGAGCACGGTGTGCAGCGTCAACAGGTACGGGATGCCGCACGCGTTGAGCGCGCGGGTGAGCTCGAGCAGGTGTGAGCCGTCGGGCCCGCCGAAGATCCCGTACTCGTGCTGGATCAGCACGACCTGGACGCCGGCCTCGCGCAGCATGCGGGCCGCCGACGAGTAGTCCTCGATGCGGTCCTGGGTGATGGTGGCGACGACCTCGTCGCCGTAGGTGTGCCCGTCACGGTCGATGGCCACGACGACGGATTCCAGGTCGTCGGTGGCGACACCCAGCGCCTCGCGAAGGTCCGCGGTGTAGGTCGCGAGACCGCATTGGCGGGGCAGATAGGTCGACACGATACCGAGTCGATAGGTCGCGGCAGGGTGTGGCATGAGCACATTGTTACCCCCGGCGACTCCGAAAAACCTTCATTCGCCGGGATGAGGAACCTGCGCTGATCAAGCTCCTACGCAGCTCATGCCCGATATCACCCGAGAGTATCAAGGGATAATCGTCAATATATCGCATTCGCCTGCGCAACCGCCCATTGCTCACGTACTGTGACTACGGCCTCTGGAGCCATTCCGGGAGCGGTTCACGGGCGCCGATCCATTCCGACGGTATGCCGGCCGTGCCGACCCGGGCCGCGACCACCCCGCCCGCGATCGCGCAGACCGAGTCGACGTCGCCGCCCGCCCGCACGCAGGCCTCCAGCGCCGCCGGGTAGTCCTCGAGGTGCACCGCCGCCACCCACAGCGCGAACGGCACCGTGTCCTGCGCCAGCGCGTGGGAGCCGTTGCCGAGATCGGTCGCGGCCTCGCGGGGGTCGGTGTCCGGCGCGATCCGGGTCGCCCGGGCGATCCCGTCCCGCACGTCGGACGGCGGCAGGTGGTGCAGCACCTGGCGCAGGAGGCTCGGGGTGCCCGCCGGCCGGTCGCCGGCGGCGTGCGCGGCGGCCAGCGCGACCGCGACCGCGCCGGCCACGCCCTCCGGGTGCCGGTGGGTCACCTCGGCGGACAGCACCGCCTCGCGCGCGGCGAGATCGGGGTCGGCGCGGAAGAAGGCGCCCAGCGGCGCGACCCGCATCGCGGCCCCGTTGCCGGCCGAGCCGCGCCCGGAGAACAGTGCGCCCGCAGCCGAGCGCCAGGGCACGCCGGCGCGGATGTCGGCGAGCAGGGAGACGGCGCCGCGGCCGTACCCGCGGTCGGCGCTCCAGCGCTCCGCGAACGCGACGGCCAGGCGATCCTGGTCCACCCGCCCGTCGCGCCGCAGCGCCTCGAAGAGGGTGCAGGCCATCTCCGTGTCGTCGGTCCACCGCCAGGGCGCGGGCGGTGGCTCGAACACCGCGCCGTCGGCCATCGCGGGCTTCATCTCGAACGGGGCGCCCAGCGCGTCCCCGACGGACAGACCGGTCAGGCTCGCGGCCGCGGCGGCAAGGTGCACCGGCCGAAGATAGTCGATGACGGCCCGAGATTTTCCAGGTGTACTCCCAGCAGAACGATCATCGCGCCCGAAACGGGTCGGGAAATGTCACACCCACGAGGTAGCGTGCCCGCGTGGATCGGACGTTCCAAGTGGACCTGCGCGGCATCGTCGACCTGCTCAGCCACCACCTCTACGCGAGCCCCCGGGTCTACGTCCGGGAGCTGCTGCAGAATGCCGTCGATGCGATCACCGCCCGCCGCTCGGCCGACCCGGGCGCCCCGGCCGCGATCACCATCGAGCCGCCCGACGTCACCGGCGACGGCACCCTGCGGGTCACCGACACCGGCATCGGGCTCACCGAGGACCAGGTGCACCAGTTCCTGGCCACCATCGGGCGCAGCTCCAAGCGCGACGACCTCGGCTTCGCCCGCCACGACTTCCTCGGGCAGTTCGGCATCGGCCTGCTGTCCTGCTTCCTCGTCGCCGACGAGATCCGGGTGCTGACCCGGTCCGCGGACGGACCGGCGGTGCTGTGGCGCGGCTACGCCGACGGGCGCTACAGCGTCGAGACCGAGAACCAGCATCGGGCCGAGACCGGCACGACGGTCACGCTCGTCCCGCGCCGCGACGCCGAGGAGTGGCTGAAGCGGCGGACCGTCGCCGAGCTCGCCGCGCTCTACGGCTCGCTGCTGCCCTTCCGGGTCGAGATCGCCGGGGTGCCGATCAGCGGCGAGGGGCTGCCCTGGCGGCCGGGGGCCGCGGGGCGCCGGGAGCGGCTGAGTGAGTACTGCCGGGAAGTCTTCGGTTTTGTTCCCTTCGACGTGATCGACCTCAAGGTGCCCGAGTCCGGGCTCACCGGGGTCGCGTTCGTGCTGCCCACGCCGGCCAACCCGGCGGCCCGGGCCGGGCACCGGGTCTACCTCAAGCGGATGCTGCTCGCCGAGGGGGCGGAGGGGGTGCTGCCGCCCTGGGCGTTCTTCGCCCGGTGCGTGATCGACACCAGCGAGCTGCGCCCGACCGCGAGCCGCGAGGCGCTCTACGAGGACTCGCTGCTGGAGGAGACCCGCGAGGCCCTCGGCGACCAGTTGCGGGGCTGGCTGATGCAGCTCGCCGGGCGCAACCCGCGCCGGCTGGGCGAGTTCCTCGACGTGCACCACCTCGGGGTCAAGGCGCTCGCGCTGCACGACGACGAGATGCTGCGCCTGGTCGACCGCTGGTGGCCGATGGAGACCAACACCGGCCGGATGACGCTCGCCGACTTCCGGGCCCAGCACGGGCTCGTGCGCTACTCGGCCCAGCTCGACGAGTTCCGCCAGATCGGCGCGGTCGCCGCGGCGCAGGGGCTGCCGCTGGTCAACGCCGGATACATCTACGACACCGAGATCATCGAGCGGCTGCCGCACGTGGAGCCGGGCGCGCTCATCGAGCGGGTCGAGCCGGGCGACCTCAGCACCGCCTTCGACGCGCTCGAGCCCGAGGTCGAGCTGGCCAAGCGCCCGTTCGTGCAGCTGGCCCAGCGCGCGCTGGACCGCCTCGGGTGCGAGGTCGTGCTGCGCGCCTTCGACCCGGCGGGGGTCCCGGCGATGTATCTGACCAGCCGCTCGGCCTCCTTCGCGGCCGAGCTGCGGGCCACCCGCGAGCGCGTCGACGACGTGTGGGCCGACGTGCTCGACGCTCTCGCGCGCACCGACGAGCAGGACCGCTCGCAGCTGGTGCTCAACTACCGCAACCCGCTCGTGCGGCGGGTCACCGAGATCCCCGACGCGGACCTGGTCCGGCTCGCCGTCGAGGGGCTCTACGGGCAGGCCCTGCTGCTCGGCCATCATCCGCTGCGGCCGGCCGACGCCGCGCTGCTCAACGGCTCCTTCCTGGGCCTGCTCAACAAGGCGGTCGGACATGAAGAGTGAAGAGGAGCTGTGGTCGCTGCTCCGCGAGGCCTACCAGATGCCCTACGGCGGGGCCCAGATCGCGCTGGTCGAGCAGGTGATGCAGCACGCCGACGCGGGCGGCCACGACGAGCTGCGGCTGGCCTCGCGGCTGTTCGCGACCACGGCCTACGTGCACGGCGGTGAGACGGCCAAGTCGTTCGTGACGTTCTCGTGGTGCCGCGCGGAGTACGACGCGCACCCGGAGCGCTTCGACGAGCAGGACGAGCACATGCTGCTCTGGCACTTCAAGTACATGGTGAACGGCCTGCTGAAGTTCCCCGCCGTCCCGCTCGGGCGCACCTACGACGTGCTCGACGACATGGAGCGCCGGTTCCGGGCGGGCGGGCACAGCCTGCACGCCGTCTACGCCTACCGCTACCAGGTCGCCGCGCACGTGGGCGATCCGGCGGCCGACGACTGGTATGCGAAGTGGAGCGCCGCGCCCCGCGACGGCAACTCCGACTGCGCCGGGTGCGACCCCGGCGAGAAGGTCGACCACCTCGTCAGCCGGGGCCTCGACGAGGAGGCGGTGGCCATGGCCGCGCCGGTGCTGGCCGGGCGGCTGACCTGTGTGGAGCAGCCGCAGTCGATCCTGACCTCGCTGATGGTGCCCTACGTGCGCACCGGCCGGCTGAGCGAGGCGGCGGACGCGCACCGGCAGGCCTACCGCCGGCTGCGCGGCAACCTCGCCGACATGCAGAGCGTCGCCAGCCACATCGAGTTCTGCGCGCGGACGGGCAACGAGACCCGCGGCCTGGAGATGGTGCAGCGGCACCTGCCGTGGCTGGAGCGCTCGCCCAGCCCGCAGGCCGAGATGTGGTTCTGCGCGGCGTCGGCGCTGCTGCTCGGCCGGCTCGACCCGGCCCTGCCGCTGGGCCCGTCGACCGCCGGCGAGCTCGGCGCCGACCTGGCCGCGCGGGCCCGCGACTGGGCCGCGAAGTTCGACGAGCGCAACGGCTCGGACGCGGTCTCCGGGCGGATCGAGGCGGTGCTCGGCGCGGCGCCGCTGGTCGGGCACCTGCCGCTGAGCGCGGTGGCCCGCCGCAGCGAGGCCGCCGTGGTGCCGCCCGTGCCGGTCGAGGAGCTGCCCACGGACGCGACGGCGCTCATGGATCGGGCCTGGCAGCTCTACGACGAGCACCGGATCGACGCCGTCGAGGCCGCCTTCGCCCGCTTCGACGAGCTGCACCCCGACCCGCCCGCCGAGCTGGGCGTGCGCCGCCTCGACGGCCGGGCCCGGCTCACCGCCATCCGCGACGACGGCGGCGCGGAGGCCGAGGCCCTGTTCCGCGCGACCGCCGAGGCCCACCGCGCGCTCGGCCACGACCTGCAGGCGCTGGCCGCCGACTCCCGCGGGGTGCTCGCCCGCCGGCCCGACGAGGAGATGCTGGCCGAGCTCACCGCGCTGACCGAGCGGATCGTCGCCCACCCCGACGCCGACGCCGACCTGCGGGCCGAGGCCCGGCTGCGGGCCGAGGGCGCGCTCATGCGCCTGGAGCGGCCGGAGGAGGCGCTCGCGGCCGTCGACGCCGCCGTCGCCGAGCGGCCGGTCAAGGCCACGCTGCGGGCCGAGCTGCAGGCCCGGCGCGCCCGGGCCCTGCTCGTGCTCGAGCGCTACGACGACGCGGTGGCCGCGGCGGAGGAGGCGCTGCGGGGATACGCCGAGCTCGGCACCCCGCCCGCCGCCGGCATCCCGGCGCTGATCCGCGCCCACGCGCTGGGCAACCTCGAGCGCTTCGACGACGCGACCGCCGGGTTCGACCAGGCGCTCGCCCTCGCCGCCGACCGCAACTACCGCCTGTCCGCCCTCGTCGGCCGGGCCCGCTCCCGCCTCGCCGCCGACCGCCCCGACGGCGCGATCGACGACCTGGTGGAGGCGGTCGCCGACCACGTGGCCCACGGCGAGGACGTGCCCGCGGCGCTGCTGCGCTACGACCTCGCCACCGCCTACCACCAGGCCGGCCAGCTCCTGGACGCGGCCGAGGCCGCGGAGAGCGCGCTCGACGCGCTGGACCGGGCCGGCGCCCAGGACCAGGCGGACCAGACCCGCTACCTGCTCTCCCGCGTCTACCGGGAGCTCGGCGAGCTCGACCTGGCGCTCGGCCTGCTGGAGACGCTGGCGACCAACCTCGACGGCTACGACAACCTGCCCGCCCGGGGCCGGATGCTGCAGGAGGCGGCCCAGCTGCTCTACGAGGCCGACCGCGACGCCCAGGCCGCGGAGCGGTTCGCGGCGGCGGCGGAGGCGTTCCGCGCGGCGGGCATCGTGCAGGCGGAGATGTACACCCGGCGCCTGCGCGCACTCTCCCTGCGCTGGGCGGGCGACATCCCGGCCGCGCTGGCCGCCCTGGCCGAGGCCGACGCCCTGGCCCGCTCCCTCGACGGCACCGTGGACGCGTCCGAGCCCTGGCTCATCTGGCAGCGCGCCATGCTCGACACCGACGCGGCGCGCATCCACATCGGCGCGGGCCGCCTGGACGACGCCGCGGCCCGCTCGGCGAGCGCGGCGGAGGCGCTGCGCGCGATCGGCTCCCTGAGCGACGCGCTCGACGCCGACTTCCTGCACGCGGAGACCCTGATGCGCGCGGGCGACCCGGCGGGGGCCGAGGCTCGGCTGCGGTCGGTGCTGGGGGCGGTGCCGCGGGGGTCGCAGCTGGAGCAGAACTCGGCGTGGATGCTGGCGGAGTCGCTGGAGGCGCAGGGGCGCTCGGACGAGGCCGATGAGGTCCGGGGCAAGTATTTGTCCGAGTAGCTGGTCGGCCGCCGCGCTGGGGGTTTGCGCTTCTGGCGCGGCGGTTCTCGGTCCGATTTGTCCGGCTCCGGGCCGGGACGTCGCGCGATCGCCGTGGAGTTGGGCCGGCCGCGGTGCGCGTGGAGCCGGAAATCGCGGCGGCCAGCGTGCCGAAGGCCAGCGCGGGGCGTGGCCGGGAGCCGCGGTCCGGGAGCCGCACGTCACGACACCGCGAGCTCGCGGGCGACGGTCGCCGCCCCGCCGCTGGGGCTCACCGCGGGCCGCCGCGAGGTTCCGGCCGAGCGCCCGTCCGCGACTTCAGCGCCGCGACGCCGACGCGTCGTGTGAGGAGGGGCTCGGACGCGTGTGGGTGGTGGGGCCGGAACAAGGGCTCGGCGGGCGCGGGTTGACGCAAGGGTGGGTCGGCGCAGGGGCAGTGACGAGGTGTGATTGACTTAACGAGCGTTCAGCCCGAGGCTTGACAGGGGGATAGGCTTTTCCAATGACGCTGGAACGGCAAGCCGTACGTCCGCCCGCTCAGACTCGCGGTGCCGGGCGGCGTTCCCGGCGCGAGGAGATCCTCGAGATCGCCGTCGGCCTGTTCGCCGCGCGTGGCTATCACGGCGTGTCCATGGACGACATCGGGGCGGCCGCCGGCGTGACCGGGCCCGCGCTCTACCACCACTTCGCGGGCAAGGAGGCCATGCTCGCCGCCGCGCTCATCCCCGTCAGCGAGCAGCTGCTCGCCGGCGGGCAGGCGCACATCGCCGAGGCCGGCGACGACCCGCGGGCCGCGCTCGCCGCGCTCGTCGACTTCCACGTTGAGTTCGCGCTGGCCAACCCCGCGGTCATCGCGCTGCACCTGCACGAGCTCGACCGGCTGCCCGAGGAGCCGCGGCGCCAGATCCGCCGGCTCCAGCGCCTCTACGTGGAGGAGTGGGTCGCGACGCTCACCGCCCTGCGCGGCGGCGAGCTGACCGACGGCGAGGCCCGCGTGCTCGCCCACGCCGCGTTCGGTCTCATGAACTCGACGCCGTTCCTGGGTGGCGAGGTCGACCGCGTCCGCCGCGCCGAGCTGCTGCGGGCCGCGACGCTGTCGGCGCTGCAGGGCACCGAGGCGGAGAAGGGGTAACGAGCGGTGGACCGGGATGCGTCGTGAGGCTGAACGCACAACGACAGGCGTCACCGTGTTGACCAGCCGAAATCTGGTTATCCACAGGGTCGCTGCATTCCTTTCCACAGAGTTGTCCACAGGAGAAACATGCTGACCTCGTTGCTCGTCGCCAACCGGGGTGAGATCGCCCGCCGGGTCCTGCGCACCGCGCGCCGGCTCAACATCCGGACGATCGCGGTGCACTCGGAGGCGGACGCCGATCTGCCCTTCGTCCGGGAGGCCGACGAGGCGGTGCCGATCGGCCCCGCGAACCCGGCCCAGTCGTATCGCAACGCCGAGGCCGTGCTGGCCGCCGCGAAGGCGACCGGCGCCGAGGCCATCCACCCCGGATACGGCTTCCTGTCGGAGAACGCCGCCTTCGCCCAGGCCGTCCTGGACAACGGGCTGATCTGGGTCGGGCCGGGGCCGGAGGCCATCGCGGCGATGGGCGACAAGATCAACGCTCGCAATCTGATGGCGGCGGCGGGGGTACCGGTGGCGCCCGGCACGACCGACCCGGCGACGAGTGCGGGCGCGGCCGTGCGAGCGGCCGAGGCGATCGGGTTCCCGGTCATGGTCAAGGCCGCGGCCGGCGGCGGGGGCATGGGCATGGCCGTCGCGAACGACGCCGACGGGCTGCGGGCCGAATACGACAAGGTGCGCGCGTTCGCGGAGCGGATGTTCGGCGACGGCTCCGTGCTGATCGAGCGCTACTTCCCGCGGGTCAGGCACATCGAGGTACAAATTCTGGGTCTGGCCGACGGGCGCGTCGTGGCGCTGGGTGAGCGCGAGTGCTCCGTGCAGCGGCGCAACCAGAAGCTCCTCGAGGAGACCCCGTCGCCCGCGCTGACCCCGGAGCAGCGCGCGGACCTGCTGACGGCGGCCGTGCGGGCGGGCGAGGCGGTCGCGTATCGCAACGCCGGCACCGTCGAGTGCCTCTTCGACCCCGACGCGGGCCGGTTCTACTTCCTCGAGATGAACACGCGGCTGCAGGTCGAGCACCCGATCACCGAGGCGGTGTTCGGCGTGGACCTGGTCGAGCAGCAGCTGCGGGTCGCCTCCGGGCTCGCGCCGACCTTCGACCCGGACGCGCTCGCGGTCACCGGGCACGCGATCGAGGTGCGGGTCAACGCCGAGGATCCCAAGCGCTTCCTGCCCGGGCCTGGCGCCATCACCACGTGGAGCGAACCGGCCGGCGAGGGTGTGCGGGTCGACTCCGGATACGCGAACGGCAACATCGTGACGCCGAACTACGACTCGCTGCTGGCCAAGCTGATCGTGCACGGCGCCGACCGGGCCGACGCGCTGGACAGGCTGCGCGCCGCGGTCGCCGGCTTCGAGGTCGCCGGCCCGAAGGTGAACCTGCCCTTCTTCGCCGAACTGCTGGACAACCCCGAGTTCACCAGCGGCGACTACGACACGGGAATCGTCGGACGCATGAGGACGAAGCCATGATCTCTTTGCGTGAGGTGGGGCCGCGCGACGGCCTGCAGAACGAGGACCCCGTCCCGGCCGAGGACAAGATCCGGCTGCTCGACGCGCTCTCCGGCACCGGGGTCGGGCGGATCGAGGCGGTCTCGTTCGTCCATCCCAAGGCGATCCCGCAGATGGCCGACGCCGGCGAGGTGTGGGAGCGGGCGAAGAAGAACCCGAGCGTGCGGTACAGCGCCCTCGTGCCCAACACGAAGGGCGCCGAGCGCGCGCTCGCCGCGGGGTTCACCGAGATCGAGGTCGTCGTCTCGGCGTCGGACACGCACAACCGGCGCAACGTGAACCGCTCGACCGACGAGTCGCTGGACGACATCGCGGGGCTGATCGACCTGCTCCACGCGGCGGGCGCGAGCGCCGAGGTGATCATCGCGACCAGCTTCGGCTGCCCCTTCGAGGGTGACATCGACCCGAAGCGGGTCGCCGGGATCGTCGACCGCGTGGTCGCCGACGGCGCCGACCGGGTCGCGTTCGGCGACACCACCGGGATGGGCACGCCGCGGCGGGTCGAGGACGTCGTCGGGCCGGTGCGTGAACGGCACCCGGACCTGCCGCTGCTGCTGCACTTCCACAACACCCGCGGCACGGCGCTGGCCAACATCCTGACCGCGATGCGGCTGGGGATCACCGAGTTCGACGCGAGCGTGGGCGGGCTCGGCGGGTGCCCCTACGCCCCGGGCGCCACCGGCAACGTGGCGACCGAGGAGGTCGTGCACATGCTGCACGACATGGGGTACGACACCGGAGTCGACCTCGGGGCGCTGCTCGAGGCCGCGCGCCTGGCCCAGGAGATCGTGGGCCGCGAGCTGCCGTCGGGAGTGCTGAAAGCGGGCCCGAGACTCCCCCTGTGAGGCTTGTGTCCGATTCGCCCGGTGTTGTGGCGTGTCCCCGGCCGGGGCGGTTCGTTGCTCAGTACGGAAAGAGTCACATGTGGGGCGTATGCCCGACATTGAGCCCGTACTGAGAGGCGGACATGGCCCAGTCGAGGAGCGAGCGCAACCCGCGCACGGCTTCGCTGCCGGCCGTTTCCCGCGTCGCGAAGTACGCCGTTCGCGGTCTGGCGGTCGCCGGGTTCGCCGGTGTCGCCTGGCTGCTGTCGGCCTCCGCGGCGCACGCCTCCAGCGGCTCGATCGACTCCGACCAGCCCACGCTGCTCGCGCCGGTGACCAGCCTGCTCATCGGCGACGGCGGCGCGCGGCACACCGGCATGAGCGGCGACCAGCACCAGGTTCTCCAGCACCGGCCGGCCCGGCCGCAGCCGGGCCTGGACCACCAGCAAGGTGACCTGCTGACCAGCACCGTGCTCACGGTGCTGAGCCCGGTGGCGCAGGCCGCCGCACCCGTGACCGGTACGGTCACCGGGGCCGTGACCGGGACCGTGCACCGGACGGTGACACTCACGAAGGCGCCGGTCCAAACCGTGGACCGCGCGGCCCGCTCGACGACGGCTGACGTGTCGAGTGTCAAGCACGCGAGCACCAAGAGGCCGGCAAAGGCCGGCATCACCAGGACCCACCAGAAGCGGACGCAGGAGCCGGCCGTCCAGGCCGTGCCGGTCCGGGTCGGGTCCGCGAGCGACATAGCCGCCGCGGCGACCGGCACCTCCCGTGCCGGCGTCGACCCGGTCGTCGCCGCACGTGCCGCCGACCGCCTCCGCGTCCTGCGGGCCGCCGAGGCGCTGAGCGGCGCGCACGCCATGCCGGTCGTGGACCGCAACGCTGCGCAGGGCACGAACCACGTGCCGCTGCTGCCCCGCCCGGCGCCCATTCCGGCGCCGCCGGCGGCCGGCCTCGCCTCGGGGTTGCCGAGCTCCGGCTCGGGCCTCAACCACGAGAGTGGCTCCGCCGCCGTGCTGCCCGCCGCGCCGGTCGGCACGAAGGTGCTGACCTTCCGGCCGGACGCGGTCGAGGACGTCGAACTGCGGCTGCTAGCAGCCGAGAAGCCGACAGTCTCACCCGACTGAGGCCGTTCCGGCCGCCGCCGCGACGCGCTGCGGGCCGACGGAACGTTGCCTAGGTCTGAGCGGACCCGCATTGAGCACATCGCGGCATCTGAAACACGCAACACGAAACAACCAGGGCGCACGTCGACAGGGCGGAGCCGGACAGAGCCTGCCCGCACGCGGGTTCATGGTCTCCGTACCGCGCCCACTTCCTTGCAGTACCGAGGATCAATAACTACCGAAGGGTCTCAATTCCCCATGAAGACGTGGGTTCGTAAGTCGCTCAACGTGGGTGTGCTTTCCGCGGGCTTCCTGCTCGTCTCGGGCGGGGCCGCGCACGCCGACTGGACGACGGGCTACAACGCCGGCCTGCTGAACGGCAATCAGTTCGACACCACGCTGCAGGTGCCGGTCAACGTCTGCGGCAACTCGATCGCCGTGCTCGGCTTCGCCGACGCGAACTGCGGTGGCGGCGCCGCCGCGGTCAAGACCGAGAGCGCCAGCGCCACCGAGAGCGCCACCACCGAGGACTGGACCTCCGGCTACAACGCCGGTGTGGCCAACGGCAACCAGCTCGACACCACGCTGCAGGTGCCGGTCAACGTGAGCGGCAACGCCGTCTCGCTGCTCGGCTTCTCCAGCGCCTCCTCGGCCGGCGGCGCGACCGCCGTCAAGGGCGACGTCAACGGCTCCGACAACGGCGGCTGGGACAACGGCGGCCGTCGTCACCACCGTCACCACGGTGGCGGCAACGGCAACGGCAACGGCAACGGCAACGGCAACGGTGGCGACTACAACGCCGCCGCCAACGGCGACTACACCGAGAGCGCCGCGAACCGGACCGAGGACTGGACCTCGGGCTACAACGCGGGCCTGCTCAACGGCAACCAGTTCGACACCACGCTGCAGGCTCCGGTCAACATCTCCGGCAACGCGATCGCGCTGCTGGGCTTCGCGGGCGCGTCCAGCCAGGGCGGCGCCTGGGCGGTCAAGGGCGAGAGCGCCCAGACCGAGAGCGCGACCACCGAGGCGAGCCACACCACCGGCTACAACGCCGGCCTGCTCAACGGCAACCAGCTGGACACCACGCTCCAGCTGCCGATCAACCTCTGCGGCAACTCGATCGCCATCCTCGGCTTCTCGAGCGCCAGCTGCGGCGGCGGCGCGGTCGCCTACAAGGGTGACGGCGGCATGGGCGACGGCGCGGGCCAGGGCAACGGCGGCTGGGGCCACCACGGCCACGGCAACGGGCACGGGCACGGCAACGGCAACGGGCACGGCAACGGCAACGGCAACGGTGGCTACGGCGACGACGGCAACGGCGACGCCAACGGTGGCTACGGCGACGACAACGGCCAGAGCAACGGCGCCTACAGCAACGCGGCCGGCGACGCCAGCGACACCGGTGCGGCCGCCAACAACGCGTCGAAGGTGCACAAGGCGAGCAAGAAGACGCACAAGTCGATCGACCTGGGCGAGCACGCCAAGAAGCACCACAACGGCACCGGCGCGGGCCTGTCCGCCGCCAGCAACCCGGGCTACGGCAACGCCGCCGCGAACGGCGACGACAACGGGTACGGCAACGGCAACGGCAACGGCCAGGGCAACGGCAACGGCGACGACAACGGCGGCTGGGACAACGGCGGCCGTCGTCACCACCGTCACCACGACGGCCGGGGCAACGGCATGGGCAACGGCGGGGCGACCGCGGTGAAGGGCGGCTGCGGCGACTGGACCACCGGGTTCAACGCGGGCCTGCTCAACGGCAACCAGGCCAACACCACCATCCAGCTGCCGGTCAACATCAGCGGCAACGCGGTCTCGATCCTGGGCTTCTCGCAGGCGCAGAGCTCGGGCGGGGCGCTGGCCTACTCCTGCTGACGCGATAGTGGTACCCCCTGATCCGCAGGGGGTACCCGGACCCCATGGCGCACGCCGACCCGTGTCCGGAAGTGGTCCGTCGTAACAGCGAAGAAGTCCACGCTTGGAACTTCACCTCCGCGTCGGCTAACCTGAACGATCGTTAGACATGAACGATCGTTCAGGCAGCCGACGCGGAGGTCGCACCATGGAGGGTGATGCCCTCAACCAGACGCGCAAGCGGGTCGAGGCCGGCGGCGCGGAGAAATACCACGCGGCCAACGCCGCCCGGGGCAAGCTTTTCGCCCGCGAACGCGTCGCCCTGCTCGTCGACGAGGGATCCTTCGTCGAGGACGGGCTCTACGCCAACGCCCTGGCCGACGGCCTCCCGGCCGACGGCGTGATCACCGGAGCGGCGACCGTCGACGAGCGGCCGATCTGCCTCATGGCCAACGACTCGACCGTCAAGGCCGGATCCTGGGGCGCCCGCACCGTCGAGAAGATCATTCGCATCATCGAGCGGGCCTACGACACCGGTGTCCCGATGGTGTACCTCGTGGACTCCGCCGGCGCGCGAATCACCGACCAGGTCGAGCTCTTCCCCGGCCGGCGCGGCGCCGGCAAGATCTTCCACACCCAGGTCCGGGCCAGCGGCAGCATCCCGCAGGCCTGCGCGCTCTTCGGCCCCTCCGCGGCCGGCGGCGCCTACATCCCGGCCTTCTGCGACGTCGTGGCCATGGTTGAGGGCAACGCCTCGATGTATCTCGGGTCCGACCGCATGGTCGAGATGGTCACCGGCGAGAAGACCACCCTCGAGGCCATGGGCGGCGCCCGGGTGCACTGCGCCGAGAGCGGCGTCGGGCACTTCCTGTGCAAGACCGAGCACGACGCGATCGAGACCGTCCGGCGGTATCTGTCCTACCTCCCGTCGAACTGGACCGCCGAGCCGCCGGTCGCCGAGGCCCGCGCCGAAACCGGCCTGCCCGAGATCCCGGCGAGCGAGCGCCAGGCCTTCGACATGCGCAAGGTCGTCAAGGGACTGCTCGACGAGGGCTCCTTCTTCGAGATCCACGCGCTGTGGGCGCGCGAGCTCACCGTCGGCTTCGGCCGCCTCGACGGGCGGGTGGTCGGGGTGGTCGCCAACAACTCGATGTTCAAGGGCGGCGTGCTCTTCGTCGACTCCGCCGACAAGGCGACGCGGTTCGTCCAGCTCTGCGACGCCTTCAACGTGCCGCTGCTGTTCCTGGCCGACGTCCCCGGCTTCATGGTCGGTTCGGCGGTGGAGAAGCAGGGCATCATCCGCCACGGGGCCAAGATGATCACGGCCATCTCCGAGGCGACGGTACCCAAGATCTGCGTGGTCATGCGCAAGGCCTACGGTGCCGGGCTCTATGCGATGGCCGGACCGGGCTTCGAGCCCGACGCCACGATCGCGCTGCCGACCGCCAAGATCGCCGTGATGGGCGCGGAGGCGGCGGTCAACGCGGTCTACGCGAACAAGATCGCCGCGATCGCGGACGAGGGCGAGCGGGCCGCGTTCGTGGCGCGGATGCGCGCCGACTACGAGCGCGACATCGACATCATGCGGCTGGCCAGTGAGCTCGTCGTCGACACCATCGTCGAGCCGGCGGCTCTGCGCGGCGAGCTGGTGCGCCGCTTCACCGCGGCCCGGGCCAAGGACCGCGCGTTCTCCCGTCGCCGTCACGGCGTGACTCCGGTTTAGAAGGGCATTCGTCATGGTCGACTTCATGCTCGGCGAGGAGCTCGAGGCGCTGCGCGAGAGCGTCCGCGAGTTCGCCCACGACGTCGTCGCGCCGGTCATCGGCGACTACTACGAGCGGCACGCCTTCCCCTACGACCTGGTCCGCCAGATGGGCAAGATGGGGCTGTTCGGGCTGCCGTTCCCCGAGGAGTACGGCGGCATGGGCGGCGACTACTTCGCCCTGTGCATCGCCCTGGAGGAGCTGGCTCGCGTCGACTCCTCGATCGCGGTGACCCTGGAGGCCGGGATCTCGCTCGGCGCCATGCCCATTTATCGGTACGGCACGGCGGCCCAGAAGGAGCGCTGGCTGCCCAGGCTCACCTCGGGCGAGGCCCTCGCCGCGTTCGGCCTGACCGAGCCCGGGGCCGGCAGCGACGCCTCCGGCACCCAGACCCGCGCGGTGCTCGACGAGGAGACCGGCGAGTGGGTGATCAACGGCTCCAAGGCCTTCATCACCAACTCCGGCACCGACATCACCGCGCTGGTCACGGTCACCGCGGTCACCGGCGTCAACCCCGACGGCAGCAAGGAGCTCTCGGCCATCATCGTGCCGAGCGGGACGCCCGGATTTACCGTCCAGCCCGCCTACTCCAAGGTCGGCTGGTGCGCCTCGGACACCCACGAGCTGAGCTTCGACGACGTGCGCGTGCCCGCCGAGAACCTGCTCGGCGAGCGGGGCCGCGGCTACGCCCAGTTCCTGCGCATCCTGGACGAGGGCCGGGTCGCGTTCGCCGCGCTCGGCGTCGGCCTCGCGCAGGGCTGCGTGGACGAGTCCGTCGCCTACGCGCGGCAGCGGCGCGCGTTCGGCAAGGCGATCGGGGAGTACCAGGCGATCCAGTTCAAGATCGCGGATATGGAGAGCCGGGCGCACACCGCGCGGCTGGCCTACTACGACGCGGCGAGCCGCCTGGTCAACGGGCGCGACTTCAAGCGCCAGGCGGCGATCGCCAAGCTGGCGTCCAGTGATGCCGCCATGGTCAACGCGCGCGAGGCGACGCAGGTGCACGGCGGATACGGCTTCATGAACGAGACGCCGGTCGGGCGCATGTACCGCGACGCGAAGATCCTGGAGATCGGCGAGGGCACGTCCGAGGTCCAGCGCATGATCATCTCGCGCTCGATGGGCCTCTAGATCGGCCAGGTGTGTACGGGAACGTTCTCGTGCAGGCCCTCGGCGTACCGCTGCAGCATCTGCCGCAGCGCGTCGGGCCGTGACAGGCCGCGCTCCTCGAGGTCGGCCACGACGCGCGTCTGCCAGGCGGCGCCGTTGACCCCGGTGCGGCACCGGCCCTCGATCACCCCGAGGAGCCGGTCCCGGGTCGCGGGTGTCACGCCGAAGCGGTCCAGGCCGGCCTCGGCGAGCGGCAGCAGCTCGCGCAGCACGAGGTCGCCGACCGGCACCTCGCCGAGGTCGGGCCACCAGACCCGCGCGTCCAGCCCCTCGCGCGCGGCGACGTGGAAGTTCTCCTCGGCCGCCGAGAACGACATCCGCGTCCAGATTGGCCGGTCCTGCTCGCACAGCTCCCGCACCAGCCCGAAGTAGAACGCGGCATTGGCGAGCTGGTCGACGACGGTCGGGCCGGCCGGCAGGCACCGGTTCTCGACGCGCAGGTGCGGGCGGCCGTTCATGATGTCGTACACCGGCCGGTTCCAGCGGTAGATCGTGCCGTTGTGCAGCCGCAGCTCGCCGAGGCGGGGCACGCCGCCGGCCTCGATCACCGCGACCGGGTCCTCGTCATCGGTGATGGGCAGCAGCGGCGGGAAGTACCGCACGTTCTCCTCGAACAGGTCGAAGATCGAGGTGATCCAGCGCTCCCCGAACCAGACCCGCGGCCGCACGCCCTGCGCCTTGAGCTCCTCCGGCCGCGTGTCGGTGGCCTGCTCGAACAGCGCGATGCGGGTCTCGGCCCACAGGCGCCGGCCGAAGAGGAACGGCGAGTTGGCCCCGACGGCGACCTGGATGCCCGCGATCGCCTGCGACGCGTTCCACGCCTGCGCGAACGCCTCCGGCGCGACCTGGAGGTGGAACTGCACGCTCGTGCACGCCGACTCGCCGGCGATGGAGTCCGACTGCGCCTCCAGCCGCTCGTGTCCGCGGATGTCGAGCGCGATGTCCTCGCCGCGTGCGTTGATGATCTGGTCGTTCAGCAGCATGTACCGCGGGTCGTTCGACATGTTCGCGAGCACCAGGTGCTCGGGCCGCAGCGTCGGCAGGATGCCGATCAGCACCAGGCGCGCGTCGGATTTGCGGGCCCGCTCGTCGGCGTGCAGGAGACTGGCGAGGAGCTCGCGCTCGTACACCTCCAGGCCGTCGCCCTCGATGAGCCGCGGCGCGACGTTGATCTCGAGGTTGAACTGGCCCAGCTCGGTCTGGAACGTGGGGTCGGCCAGGTCGGCCAGCACCTCGGCGTTGCGCATGGCGGGCTGCGCGTCCGGGTCCATCAGGTTGACCTCGATCTCCAGGCCCGTCATGGGCCGGTCGGAGTCGAAGCGGAAGTCGTTGAGCATGAGCGCGAAGACATCGAGGCAACGACGTACTTTGCGCCGGTATCGAGCGCGGTCCTCACGCGAGAAAGCACCCCGTGTGACGTCCTGGCCCATGCCTCGCCCCCTGGCCCCCTCTTGGACCCCCCACGTTAGGAGGAGTTCCAGAAGTACCGCTAGGGACAAAACGGACGTGATGGCAGCGGGGGGTGAGCGGAACCTTGCAGAGGGTGGGAGATTTCGCCCACCCTCTGCACGATGGTCAAACTCCGGCCTTGCCGCTATACCCGGCAAAGCCGACCAATCGCCGGCCCGGCGTCAGCCCTGCCGGACGGCCTCGGCGCCGATCTCGATCTTGACCTTCTTGCCGACGAGCACGCCGCCGGTCTCGAGGGCCTGGTTCCAGGTGATGCCGAACTCCTCGCGGTCGATCTCGGTCGTCGCGGAGAAGCCGATGACCTCCTGGCCCCACGGGCTCTTCGCGTGGCCCTCGAACTCCACGTCGAGCTCGACCTCGCGCGTGACGTCGCGAATGGTCAGGTCGCCGACGAGCTTGAACTCGTTGCCGGACAGGCCCACGACGCGCGTGCTCTTGAAGGTGAGCGTCGGCCACTGCTCCACGTGCAGGAAGTCGGGGCTGCGCAGGTGGCCGTCCCGGTCCGCCACGCCGGTGTCGATGCTGGCCGCGTCGATGCTGACCTCGACCGTCGACTCCAGCGGGTCCTCGGCCACGACGATGCTGCCGCTGGCGCTGGTGAAGCCGCCGCGGACCTTGCTGACCATCATGTGCCGGGCGACGAAGCTGACCCGCGTGTGCGCCGGGTCGATCTCGAACTTGCCGGCGGTGGGGATGGTGAGGCCGTTGTAGTCACGGGTGTTGGTGGGTGCCGTCATGATGACTCCCTCAGTTGTGCGGCTGCGAAGAAGATTGTCGCCGCAAATATACACTCAGCAGACTCTCGTACGTCAAGCTCTCTCTGTTAGACTCGCACTGTGACCGACGAAATGCTGGAAGACCCGCGAATCACCGCCATGGGGCTGTTCGTGGAGGCCTTCACCGGCGTGAACGCGCGGCTGAACGTCCAGCTCGCCGAGCACGGCCTCGGCAACGTCGACTTCGAGGTGCTGGTGCGCCTGGCCCGCTCCCCGGGCGGCGAGCTGCGCATGACCGACCTCGCGGCGCAGACCGGCCTGTCGACGAGCGGCGTGACCCGCGTGGTCGACCGCCTCGAGCGCGACGGCCTGGCCATGCGCAGGGCCTGCCCCACCGACCGCCGCGGCTCGTTCACCGTCATCACCGAGCGCGGGCTGGCCAAGATGCGCGAGGTCCTGCCCGGCCACGTCGCGCTGATCGAGCAGTGGTTCACCGGGCGCCTGGGCCCGGCCGAGCTGGAGACCCTGCTCGGCGGCCTGCGGACCATCCGCGACGCGGTCCGCCCGGACGCCACCTCCGGCGTTCCGGCGATGCGCAACGCTGCCTGAGGCACCCTTCAACCATTACGCCCGTCGATGCTGGTCGACAAATCGAGCACCGGCAGAACTACCGGCAGGTCCGGAGCGAACGTCCGGCCTGCCGTTTTGGTCCGCTTCTGCCTCGTCTAGCCTTTTCGAGCACGGGCGAAGTTAGGTGGGTCGGCGTGTCAACGCACCCAGGGGGTCTTCGTCCGTGCCCTCAAGCATGTCGAGCAGCCGATGCTCGCGCGGCAGGAGCCGGATGCGGGTCCGCTCCCGCACCCCCGCGAGGTCCGACAGCGCCCGCTCCCGCCCCGCCGGCTCGGCGCTGACCGCCAGGCCGACGAGCGCCTCGAGCACGTCCCTGGCGTCGTCGCGGCCGGCCAGGAGGTTCGCGGCCGACTCGAACGCGACCGCCGCCGCGGCCCGGGCCCCGCGCTCCAGCGCCAGATAGCCGTTGACCAGCGCCGTCATGCCCGTGCTGCCGGGCACCGCGGCGAGCTCGGACAGCACCGCGGACGCCTCGCCCACCCGCCCGCTCTCGGCGAACGCCTGGCCGAGGGTGCCCAGCACCCGCACCCGGTGCGTGGGGTCCCCGACCTCGGCGATCGCGGTCGCGGCCCGCTGGGCCAGCGCGATCGCCTCCTCGAAGCGGCCGTCGAGCCGGGCGACCTCGGCGAGATTGGCCTCCGTGAGCGCCCGCAGCCGGGTGTCGCCCGCCTCCAGCGCGCGCCGCCCCGCGCCCTCGAGCCGCCGCCCGGCCGTGCCCAGGTCGCCGGCGAGCACGTCGTGCCAGGCGAGGTTGTTCTGCACGACCGCGATCTCCCGCGCCCGGCCCGAGCGGATGGCCAGGCCGAGGGCGGCCTCGTTGTGCCCGCGGGCCTCGTCGCTGCCGCCGAGCGCCTGCCAGATCCCGGCGAGGACGGCCCGCGCCGTGAGCTCGCCGGTGACGTCGCCGCGCGCGGCGAGCACGGCCAGGGCCGCCTCGGTCGCGCGCACCTCGCCGGCCCCGCGCCCGTGCGCGGTCGCGAGCATCGCCGCGCCGACCTGCGCCCAGGCCCGGATCACCGGATCGCAGCCCGCCGTGCGCCGGTCGTCGAGGAGCCGGCGCAGCAGGTGGAAGCCCTCGACGTCGCGCCCGCGCAGCCGGCACCAGCGCGGGATGGCCCCGGCGAGCCGCAGCGCCAGCTCGGGGTCGCGGACGGAGGAGTACCGCAGCGCCGTGCGAATGTCGCCGTTGAGGTAGTCCAGCCGCAGCACCGCCGCGGCGCTGCCCGGCCCGGTCAGCTCGGCCGAGAGCCGCACC
Organism: Dactylosporangium sp. CA-052675; assembly: GCF_050947935.1. Lineage (GTDB taxonomy): Bacteria > Actinomycetota > Actinomycetes > Mycobacteriales > Micromonosporaceae > Dactylosporangium. Next base: position 46,345 of record NZ_CP192010.1, read on the forward strand.
GCCGTCCGCGTGACGACCTCGGCGTGCCGCAGGCGGGCGGCGCGCAGCTCCCTGGCGAAGGCGCAGCGCTCGGCGGCGAAGTCGAAGACCACGTCGAGGAGCCGGAACCGCAGGTCGCCCGGGCCGCGCACGCTCACCAGCCCCAGCCCGACCAGCCGGTCGAGCACCGCCTCGACGTCGTCGACCACCCCGTCGAGCAGCGCCTCGGCCAGCTCGACCGACCACTTCCCGCGAAACGTCGACAGCCGGCGCAGGGCCGCCTGCTCGTGCTCGGCCAGCAGCGCGTAGCTGTCGGCGACGGCGTCGCGCAGCCGGCGGCCGGCCGGGTCGGTGGCGGCGAGGTCGAGGACGCGGTTGCCGTACCGCGCCAGCAGCTCCCCGAGCTCCAGCACCCGCCCGCGCGCGGCCGCGAGCTCGATGGCGAGCGGCAGCCCGTCGAACCGGCGCACCAGCTCCGCGATCGTGGCCAGCTCGTCGTCCCGGACCGGCTCGCGCCGCACCGCCCGCAGCCGCTCCACGAACAGCGCCACGGCCGGCACCCGGCGCAGCTCCGCCGGGCCGAGCCGCCGCCCGACGGGCACCTCGAGCGGGTGCACCTGCCAGTCCACGACGCCCGGCAGATCCCCGGCGAGCGGGCGGCGGCTGGTGACCAGCACGCGCAGGGCCGGCACCCGGGCCCGCAGCCACGCGATGGCCTCGGTCGCGGCCCGGGGCGAGTGGTCCACCCCGTCGAGCACCAGCAGCGCGGCCGGCGCCCGTTCGGCGGGCCGGTGGTCGCCGAAGCGCTCGATGAGCTCATCGGCCCGGGCCACGCCGAAGACGGCCGCGACGGCGGAGAAGATGTCGGTGGGCTGGGAGATGTTCGTGACGGTCACGGAGACCGCGGTCCAGCCGTTCGCCACCGCGCGGTGCGCGACCGCGTGCGCGAGCCCGGTCTTGCCGACCCCGGCCATCCCGATCAGCGCGATGATCTCGGCCGAGCCGGACCCGAGCAGGTCCAGCAGCTCGGCGATGTCCGCGTCGCGCCCGACCAGGGGCGGGATGGTGGGCAGCGGCAGCGCGGTGCGGGCCGCGTGGCTCGGCACCGGCAGCGGCGCGAGGACCGGCTTCTCCACGTGCCGGGAGCGGCGGGCCACGCTGTCGTGCCGCGGGCCGACGTTGCGGTTCGTGGCCGAGTTCAGGAACGCCTCGCGGGCCGAGCCGGTCAGGTCGAGCGCGTCGGCCAGCAGGGCGAGGGTGTTGCGCTGCGGCCGGGCGACCCGCCCGCGCTCGAGCTCGCGGAGGGTGCGCACGCCCAGCCCGGACCGGGCGGCCAGCTCGTCCTGGGTGAGTCCCCGCTCCAGGCGGCTGGCTCGCAGCGTCGCGGCGAAGCCTGCCCCGGCATTGCGCGGATCATGATCCGCAACTGGAGACATGTTGTCGAAGGGTACTGAGCCGAGGCCCGTCGCAGTAGCCACGCGTCAGAACCACGACCATTGTCAATATTTGGTCAGTGTCGGCGGGGCCACCAGTTCCAGCGGTCGAGCATCCCCATGAGGGCCGGCAGCAGCAGACCGCGCACGACGGTCACGTCGAGCAGGATCGCCACCGCCATGCCGACGCCGATCTCCTTCACGGCGACCAGGCCGCCGGCGGCGAAGCCCAGGAACACGATCCCGACGCAGATCGCCGCCGCGGTGACCACCGGGCCCGAGCGGGTGATCCCGCGCAGCACCGCCCGGTCGGTGTCGGGGCGCTGGTCGTACTCCTCCTTGATCCGCGCGAGCAGGAAGACCTCGTAGTCCATGGACAGTCCGAAGATGAACACGAACAGCAGCACCGGCGTGGTCAGGTCCAGCCCGCCCCACGAGTCGAAGAAGAGCGGCACCTGGCCCCAGCCCCACTGGAACACCACGATCAGCACGCCGAGCGTCGCGGCCAGGGTCAGCAGATTCATCAGGACGGCCTTGAGCGGGATGACCACCGAGCCGGTCAGCCAGAACAGCAGCACCACGGTGACGAGCAGGACGACGAGCGCGGCCACGGGCAGGCGCCCGGCGAGGGAGTCGCGGTAGTCCACGACCTCGGCCGCCGGGCCGGTCACCCACTTCGCGTAGGGCGTGGGCAGCGCGCGGACGTTGCGCACCAGGTCGTAGCTCTGCCGGTCGCCGACGCGGCCCTTGGGCGTCAGGTCGAGGATCGTCCAGCCGGCCGGGACGTCGGCGCGCACGTCCTGGCGCAGGACCTCGGCCGGCAGCTGCCCGGCGATCCGGTTCATCAGGTCCCGCACGTCCGCGCGCTCCGGCCCGGCCTGCAGCAGCACCGAGACCGTCGGGGGAGCGTCGTTGAGGAACTTCGACTCCATAACGTCGTACGCCCGCCGCGCCTCGTTCGAGCTCGGCAGCGCCCGGGCGTCGGAGTTGGCGAGGTTGGCCCCGAGCAGGGGCGCGGCGAGCACCAGCAGCCCGGCGGTCGCGAGCAGGGCCACCCGGGACGGATCCCGCTGCGCCCGCGCGGCCAGGCGGGCCAGCAGGCCGCCCCAGCGGACCGTGGCGGCGGGCCCGATCCGGTCGCCGGTGAGCGAGATCAGCGCGGGGACCAGGGTCAGCGCCGACAGCGTCGCCAGCGCCACGACCGCCGCCCCGCCCAGGGCGACCGCGGCCAGCAGCGGCTCCGCGAACGTGGTCAGCCCGGCCAGGGTCAGCGTCACCGCGAGGCCCGAGATCGCGACCGCGCGGCCGGCCCGGCGCACGGCGACCCGCAGCGCCTCGTCCGGGGCGTGGTTGAGCCGCTCCTCGCGATACCGGGCCACGATGAGCAGGGAATAGTCGACCGCCAGCCCAATGCCGAGCAGCGTCACGACGTTGAGGGAATACTCGCTGACCTTCGTCGCGTGGCTCAGCCCGAGCAGGACGAGCAGCGACCCGGTGACGCTCGCGACCGTGACGGCCAGCGGCAGCGCGGCGGCGAGGAAGCCGCCGAAGAAGAGGTACAGCGCGACGAGCAGGGCCGCGAAGGCGACGCTCTCACCGATCGCGAGGTCGTGCACGGACTGGTCGGCGAACGCGCGCTCGGCCAGCTTGTCCCCGCCGACCCGCACGCTGGGCGCCTGGATGCGCCCGAGGCGGGCGCGCACCCGGTCCTCCAGCTCCTCGCGCGGCGCGTCGGCCAGGCCCGGGGTGAGCTCCACCCGCACGCTCACGCTGCGGTTGTCCGCGCCGATGCGGCCGCCGACGCCGGTGTAGAGGTCGTTGACCTCCTTGACCCCGGGCATCGCGCGGATCTCCCGCGCCGCCGATCCGATGCTCGCGACCAGGCCGGGGTCGTACGGGTCCGCCCCCTCCACCACCGCGAACACCTGCGAGCCGGTGGGCGCGAGCTCGTCGATGTGCCGCTGCCCGACGGCCGACTCGCTGTCCGGCCGGTTGGTGCCGGTGCTGCTCAGGCGGTCGAACAGCCCTCCGCCGAACACGGCCCCGGCGATCGTGACCGCCAGCCAGAGCCCCACGACGACCCAGCGCAACCTGACGACCCATGCGGCGAACACCGCAGTATGCAAGCACGCCGCACGGGCGGCCCGGATCGGCTACTCGGACGGCTTGGCGCGACCCCGGCCTCGTCCTCGCGCGGGCTTCTTCTTCTCGTCCTCGGCGCTCGACTCCTCGGCGCCCGGCTCCTCCGGCCAGAGCGGCGCAACGGACGCGCGCCCGGTGGACGTCGTCGACGAGCTGGTCGAGGCGGCGAGCGCGGGCTGGTCGCCGACGGTCTCCTCGGCGTAGGCCCGCTTCGAGGCGTCGGAGGAGTACGTGCGGCCCGCGGGTTCGACGCTGCCGCTGCCGTAGGCCCGCGAGGGGGCGTAGGCGTCCGACTCGAGGTCGGTGGCCGAGTCGAGCGCGGGGGCGGCCCCGACCGCGACGGGCTCCTTGGAAGTCGTCTCCTCATCGGAGTCGCGGCGGCGGTTCTCGGCCGCGTCCACCTCGGCCAGTGCGGCGTGCCAGTCGTTGTACTCGGCCGCCGAGCGGGCGTCGCGGTCCTCGGCGGCGGCCCGGCGGGCGGCCCGGGACTGCGCCCGCGAGCCGCGCGGGCCGATGGAGGAGACGATGACCGAGCCGGCCAGGCCGGCCAGCACCACGTAAGGCGTGATGAAGAACGCCGACAGGTGCGGGTCGTGCTCGCCCAGGACGGGCTTGGAGAGGGAGTACGCGATGGCCACCAGCAGCGGGCCGGCGCCGCCGGCGAAGGCCACGCCCACGCGGTTGTCGCCGCGGCGGCTGGCGGGCCAGGCGGCCAGGGCGCCGATGAGCAGCGCGGCCACGATCATGAGCAGGGCGCTCGGCAGGTTGACCATGCCGTTGATCCAGGTGGCGTCGGTGAACTGCCAGGTGCCGAGCTGCGCGGCGGTGGCGGTGTTCCCGTCGGCGCGCACGACGTCGGCGACGGCGACCACGGCGAGCGTCCACACCCAGGCCGACGAGGCGATGACGTTCGCGGCAACGGCCCGCACGGACAGCGCGCCGATGGCCATGAGCAGCCCGACGATCAGGCCGGCGACGGCGTAGCCGCCCGCGGTGAAGTAGGGCGCGGCGTTGTCCGGCCGCGGCACCCGCGACGGGATGGCCACGAGCGGCACGATGATCAGCGAGCCGACGGCCGCGGCGAGCGCGATGACCACGCGCCAGGCGATCGTGTGGGCCTTGCCGCCGACGCTCACGGGGTCGGCCGGGACCATCGCCCCGGCACCGGCGAGCCGGTCGGCACAGATGGCGCCGATGACCGTCGAGGACGCGGCGAGCCAGGTCACCCAGGCGATGCTGCTGACCCACACGGTGGCGCTGTCGCCGGTCGGCTGCCAGGAGATGATGCCGAGTCCGTAGCCGAGCCCGAGCTGCGCGGCACCGGCGCCGGCCGCGACGCCGATCGCCGTGGATATTGAGGTCGCCCAGCTTCTCGCCGCCATGCCGCGCAGCATAAGCCCACCCGTCCACCTCGGCGAGTCCAAGCCGGGGGTGCGTCAGCACCCCTCCGGGCGAGGCGCGCGGGTGGCCATCTCGCGGCGTTGCGGCGCAGCGGGAGGACATGATGGTGAACTGGAGGTATGGCGAACGAGCGCGACGACGAGTCATCGACGCAGCCGTTCTGGCCCTTCGAGGGCGACCAGGACGACGCAGACGCCGACGCGACGCGGATCCAGCGCCCCGATCCGGACGCCACCCAGGTCCGGCCCCCGGATGCCGGGCCGATCCGCCGGGTGCGGCCGACGGCCCGGGTCGTGGAGGAGACCTACGCCGACGCGCAGCGCGAGCGGTGGTCGGCCCGCGCCGGCGTGCCCGCGCCCGGCGACCCGGCCCTGCGCCCGTCCGCGCAGCCGGAGTGGACCGAGGAGGAGGACCCGTATCAGGGGCGCTCCTGGCTCATGCCGGTCGTCGTCGGCATCGTCGCGCTGGTGCTGGTCGCCGCGCTCAGCGTCGGGCTGTACCTCATCTACCGCGCGACCGCCGAGGGCCGCAACGCACCCGGGGTCGTCGATTCGAGCTCCACGCCCGCCGCGGCCTCGTCCGCGCCGCCGCCGTCCAGCGCCCCGCCGCCGCCTTCGGCCGCGCCGTCCACGGAGGCCCCCACGAGCGCGCCGCCCGGCCCGGTGACGATTCCGCCGCTGCGGGGCAACTCGCTGGCCGAGGCGACGGTCAAGCTGCAGGCGCTCGGGCTCAACGTGCGGGTGGAGCGCACGGTGGACGACTCGCTGCCGCCGGGCGAGGTGCTGTCCTCCCGGCCCGGGGAGGGTGCGACGGTGCTGGCGGGCGAGACGGTCACCCTCTCGGTCGCCGTGGCCCCGCCGGCGTCGGCGAATCCACAGCCCAGCGTCTCCGCCAGCCGCTGAGGGCGTGGCGAGGGCGGGCCGCGGAGAACGGAAGAGGGCCGGTCAGCCGACGGCGACCGGAACGCCGGACCGTGCCGGGGCGACGGAGCGCTGGTTGCGGGCGACGAAGCCCGGCTGCAGGCCCTGGAGCAGCACGAAGATCGAGCGGCGCTCCACGGCGTCGCCCGAGGTGTTGAGCTGATACCCGTCCAGCCACGCCCAGCCGTCGTAGGTCTGCCAGTCGTGCACGCGGATCACTCGGAACAGCATGGGCTGCGTGAACTGCACACTCGCGGTCTTCGTCACGCGCAGCACGTCACCTGTCCTCGGTAACACGGTGGGACTCCCGTCTTCTCCGTCGGCCTGTGGGGGAAGGGGCTGGTCACGGGGCCCTTCGCGGGGGCTTGTCCGTAACCGCCGATCGGCTGGATCGTTTGTCGCTGCGTCCACCTGAGGGGGATTGGTCGGCCAAGTGAACAATCCGTTACCCCAGCCACACGGACAGGTTGCCCCACAACGGTGATCAATGCAACTTGCAGGTCGAACTTTCCACCGCAGGTATGAGTCACAGAATGTTGTGCCGAGCCGCCTTGCGCGGCTCTACGATGTTGCGCTGATCTATACCTGGATCCCGCGGCGTGGAGGTGCGACAAACGTGGCAAGTCGACGAGGCAGCCCGACCCTCCGGCGCAGGCAGTTGGGCATGGAACTGCGACGGCTGCGCGAGGCCGCACACGTCACCATCGACCAGGTCGCCGAGCGGCTGGAGTGCTCCGGCTCGAAGATCTCGCGGATCGAGACCGGGCAGACCGGCGTCACGCCCCGCGACGTGCGCGACATGCTCGACATCTACGGGGTCGACCCGGAATACGCCGACCAACTGCTGAAGATCGCGCGCGAGGCGCGGCAGAAGGGCTGGTGGCAGCTGTACGGCGACGTGCTCACGAGCGCCTACGTGGGCCTCGAGGCCGCCGCCGACCACATCCGCTCCTATGAGGCGCTCGTCGTCCCCGGGCTTTTGCAGACCGAGGAATACGCGCAGGCCATGATTCACGCCGCCCGCCCCGACATCGGTGCCACGGATGTCGAGAAACGCGTGCGTGTCCGAATAAGCCGACAGTCGTTACTCACTCAGGATGACCCGATCGATCTCTGGGTGGTGCTGGACGAGGCCGTCCTGCGCCGCCCGGTGGGTGGAAGGGCGGTCATGCGTCGCCAGCTCGAGCATCTTGCTCTGGCGGCCGGCTGGCCGAACGTGACTTTGCAGGTCCTGCCCTTCTCCGCCGGTGCGCACGCCGGGATGGACGGGGCGTTCACGATGTTGCTGTACGACGAGTCTGCCGGGCAGAACTTCGCGTTCGCGTCGAACGCGGCCGGCGGCCTCTTTCTCGAGAAGGACGACGAGCTTCAGCGCTACGGATTCATCTTTGACTACTTGCGCGCCAATGCACTCCGTCCTGACGAGTCAGTGTCGATGTTCGTGAAGCTGGCAAAGGAGTTGTAGTGGAGATCGAAGCCAAGGGCTTCAGCGTGGACCTCGACGGTGCCGCGTGGCGCAAAAGCACCCGCAGCGGGCCGTATTCGGACAACTGCGTCGAGGTCGCGTTCGTCGGCGGGGCCGTGGCGCTCCGCGACTCGAAGGACAAGACCGGTCCGGTTCTGCTGTTCACGCCGGAGGAGTGGGTGGCCTTCGTCGGCGGCACCAAGGACGGCGAGTTCGACCTGGCGTGACAGCACGCCCCGCGCCAATCCGGCCGGCCCGTTTCCGCGGCGATTCGCCAGCGGGACGGGCCGGACGTCTTCGGGGCCCCGAGCGCGACGCGCCGGTGCGGGCGGGGGTTTTTCGCCCGGTGTTTGCCCCGGAGCGTGGCCGTTGTACCAGCAACGTCGTTGTAGGTGTGAGTGCCGCGAATCGCCCGATTCCGACACTTCCCCCCGAGTGAGATAAGGCTTCCTACCGTGAACATTGGCCCCGAAAACTTCGGCAACGGATCGTCGAAGACCGACGACCGTTTCTCCGGGCAACTGGGTAGCTACCGTCCGGGTGGTCGCCGGGACGGCCTCGGCGACGGGCCGCTCGACGACCTGTCCCCGCGCAACGGCTCGCCGCTGGACCGGGCGACGATGCCGCTGGACATGACGCCGCCCAAGCTTCCCGAGTCGTCGCTCGTCGCGGACCTCGGCCCGCTCACCGGCGGCTCGCTGAGCAGCAGCTCGCTGAGCTCCGCCTCCCCGCTGACCGAGCCGATGTTCGGCCGCGACTCCTGGCTGGACACGCCGACCGGGTCGATGGCCGACCACCCGCTGCTGCGCGGCCTGCTCATGGAGCTGCCGCCGAAGGGCACCATGCCGCAGCAGGAGTGGCTGGACCGCTGGTTCGAGGCGGCCCGCAGCATCCTGGAGCTCATCTACTCCCAGGAGTCCCGGCAGCTGAAGTAGGGCGAGCGCGCGCCCCCGCCTGTCTATCGACAGGTCGATCCGCACCCTGTACAAAGCAGGGAGGGCTCGACCTGGGGAGGTCGGACGGGCTCCGGGTGCGTCGTCAGCGTGGCCGGGGCCCGTCATGAGCACCGGTGCTCGAACATCCTTCTGGCTCGATCCCTGGGCGCGGCCGGCGCCCACACGTAGGCAGAGACGCCTCAAGACCGCGGCCGGGCGGCCGATTCATCAGCACGGTGGGCAAGATCAGTGGTATCGGCTGAATGTCCGATTGGTCGCGCCACCTTCGGCCGAGTGCCGTGTCGCAAAGTTGATGGTCGATCTTGAAATGTCCGCTTAGCTTGGGTCGAAGTTTGCCGGTGTAACGGGCAGCGGAGCAAGGAGGAATGACGTGACCGATTCGGATCTGATCTTCGCCTGTGTCAGCGGGTTCGGCCTGCTGGCGTTGAGTGTCGGCGCATTCGGCGTGCTGGACGCATACCACAAGCGCGGCGTCGGCGATCGGCGAATCGACTGGCTGATCGGTCTCTACGCCCTCGGCGTCGTCGCGAACATCGTCGCGTACGTGATGCTGGACCGCTGGTACATCGCGGCCCCGCTCGCCCTCATGCTGTGGCCGGCCGAGCGCGCCTTCGACAAGCGGGGCACCTTCAAGCGCCGCACCGCGAAGGTCGACGCCATCACCGGCCGCTGACCTTCTCACGATGCGGGAATTGTCCGCTTGATGTGACAAATCCCAAAAAATGCGGAATGGGCGCCGTCGCGGCGCCCATCAGCATGTTCAGACCGCGAACGTCTTGAGCGGCTCGGTCGCGGGGGCCGGCGGCGCGGCGCGCCAGAGGCGGGTCTTCTGGGCGCCGAGGCGGGCCAGGTAGTTCGGGTTGAGCAGGATGTACCGCCGCCAGAGCCGCTTGGGCTCGAGCCCGAGCCGCCACAGCCACTCCAGCGCGTAGCGCTGCATCCAGGCGGGCGGGTTCTTGAGGCCCCCGGCGTGGTAGTCGAACGCCGCGCCGACGGCCAGCATCGGCGCGTCGACCAGGTGCTTCATCGCGTAGACGAACACCTCCTGGCGGGGGCAGCCCAGGCCGACCATGACGACCCGAGCGCCCGAGGCCTTGATGCGGGCCGCGATCTGCTCCGGCTCACCGTCGGCGGCGGGGCGGAACTTGGAGGGCTCCATCCCGGCGATCTTCAGGGCCGGGAAGCGCTCGTGCAGCTTGCCGGCGAGCCGGTCCAGCGTCTCCTGGGTCGAGCCGTAGAAGTACACCGGCAGGCCCTCCTCGGCGCTCGCGGCGAGCACCTTGAGGGTCAGGTCCGGCCCGTACACCCGGTCGGCGAGCTGGGCGTGGTGGAGCAGGTTGAGGGCCCACCGCACCGGCTGGCCGTCGGGCGTCACGAGGTCGAAGGAGTTCAGCCGGGCCCCGTGCGCCTTGTCCTGCACGCCGGTCATGACCCCGTGCACGGCGAGGGCGGTGACGGCCAGCGAGCGCCCGTCACGGGCCGCGCTCATCACCTTGTCGACGGCGCTGTCGTAGTCGACGGCGCTGACCTCGACGCCGAGGACGTTCCGCTTGCCCTGATCGATCACGGCGTCAGGCTTCCGGCGTCCACTTGCCGACGTTGGCCTCGTAGATCTCCTGGCAGATCATGGGCACGTCGTAGACCTGCTTCCAGTCCGGGTAGTCCACCTGGAAGCGCTCGTTCGACCCGATCCACCACTGGTGGTCGCCGACGCGGTTCGCCTCGTGGTATTCGGTGATCATCTCGTTGCCCGTGATCCGCTCGGCCAGCGCGAAGACCTCCAGGTGCGAGGTGTTCGAGTGCCGGCCGCCGCCGAGGTTGTAGACCGCGGCCGAGCGCGGGTTGCGGAAGAAGGCCTCGAAGGCGGCGACGACATCGTGCGAGTGGATCGCGTCGCGGACCATCTTGCCCTTGTAGCCGAAGATCTTGTACGTCCGGCGCTCCATGTTGCAGCGCATGACGTAGCCGAGGAAGCCGTGCAGCTCGGTCGCGGAGTGCGCCGGGCCGGTGAGCGTGCCACCGCGGAAGCAGGCGGTCTTCATGTCGAAGTAGCGGCCGTACTCCTGCACCATCACGTCGGCGGCGACCTTGGAGGCGCCGAAGACGGAGTGCAGGCAGGCGTCGATCGACATGTCCTCCTTGATGCCGCCCTCGTACTCGTGCCCGGGCTCGATCTCCCACCGGGTCTCGAGCTCGCGCAGCGGCAGCGAGTTGGGCCGGTCGCCGTAGACCTTGTTGGTCGAGCAGTGGATGAACGGCGCCTCGATGCAGTGCTCGCGCACGTTCTGCAGCAGGTTGAGGGTGCCGCCGGCGTTGACGTCGAAGTCCGTGAAGGGGTCGCGGACCGCCCAGTCGTGCGACGGCTGGGCCGCCGTGTGGATGACGACCGCGATGTCCTTCGCATACCTCTTGAAGATCGCCGCGAGCGCGTCGCGATCCCGGATGTCCACGTCGTGGTGGGTGTACGCCTCGCCGAGGTCACTCGTAAGGCGGACCACGTTCCAGGCGGTGGAGGCCTCGGCGCCGAAGAAGCGCTTGCGCATGTCGTTGTCGATGCCGACAACGTCCAGCCCCAGAGAGGCGAAGTGGCGCACGGCTTCAGATCCGATGAGTCCGGCCGACCCGGTGACTAGTGCAACGCTCACGAGACGGCAGCATACCCGTGGCCCGACCAAGCCCCCCGCAGCCGCAGACGACGGAAGTCACGAACCCGACGAAGCGGAGCGAGTCACGAGGGCCGAAGGCCGAGAGTGGGGACCGCACCGACCAGACGGCCGCAACCAGCGCCCGGGGGGATTTGGGTGGGCGGGAGCCCCCCAATGGGGAGCGACCGAAGGGAGCGCGAAGGATCCGCCGCTGAAACGGCGAAAGGCAGCTCCGCTGCGTGAGCAGGAGCCGCCTCAGCGGTGGGGAAGGGGGGAGTTGAACCCCCACGCCCTTTCGGGCACACGGACCTGAACCGTGCGCGTCTGCCATTCCGCCACTTCCCCTTGGACCATTTGAAGCAAGCTTCGTTTGGTCCGGCGCGTCAGAGCATAACCCAAGTCCCACTCGGCAGAATCACCGGGTAGGCACTAGGCTTCCCTGGGCGCCACGGAAGAGTAGCACGGGCCAGCCGGTCAGCTTGCATACGGGCGTGCGACGTCCGGATACCATCATGACCTCGGAACCCGAGGAGGAACCGGTGAGTGTGCTGCAGCGCTTCGAGAAGCGCCTAGAGGGCCTGGTCGAGGGGGCCTTCGCCAAGGTCTTCAAGGGGGTCGTCCACCCCGTGGAGATCCTCAACGCCATGCAACGGGAGGCGGAAGCCCACAAGGCGATTCTGGCCGGCGGGCGCACGCTCGTGCCGAATCGCTACGTGATCGACCTGTCCCCCTACGACCACAGCCGGCTGGCGCCGTATGCCGCCGCGCTCGCCCAGGAGCTCGCCCAGTCGCAGGCCGAGTTCATCGGCGAGCAGGGCTGGACGGTCTACGGCGACGTCATCGTCGAGATCGAGCGCGGCGACGGGCTCGACACCGGCATGTTCCGCGTGACCGCCGAGGTCTACACCGGCGCCGACGTCGCGCCCCCGCCGACCCCGGACCCGTATGGTGGCTACAACCAGCAGCCGGCCGGCGGCTACGGGCCTCCGCCCGGCGGACCCGGCGGCCCGGCGCGCAACGTTCGACTGGTGTCCGGCGACGGGCGAAGCTACCCTCTGTCGATTGGTTCGACCGTGATCGGCCGGGGCGACCAGGCCAACATGCGGCTCCCCGATGTCGGGATCTCGCGTCGCCACGCGCGGCTCGACTTCGACGGGGCGCAGGTCGTGCTGACCGATCTCGGCTCGACGAACGGCACGATGGTCAACGGCCAACGCGTCTCGGCTGTCGCGTTGAACCCCGGTGACATGATCCAGCTCGGCACGACCACGCTGACCTACCGCGTGGATGGATGACCGTACTTTCACGTAGGCGGATCTGAATGAGCGCGTCGTAGATGGAATTCGTCATCACTGTCGCCCGGTACGGGCTGCTCGTGCTGCTGTGGATCTTCGTATTCACGGTCGTGGGAGTAATCCGCCGGGACCTGTTCGCGGGCTCGCGTTCGAGCCGGATCGTCGCCGCGCCCCGGGGGGTTGGTGCGGTGACGGCTCCCGGCCGTCCGGCGAAGGTGAAGCGGGGCAAGACCGCCAACCAGCTCTTCGTCACCGCCGGTGCGCTGGCAGGCACTCGCATCACCCTTGGTGAGGCTCCGATCACGATCGGGCGTGCCGAGGACTCGACGCTGGTGATCACCGACGACTACGCCTCGTCCAAGCACGCCCGTCTCGTGCCGCGCGCCGGCCAGTGGTATCTCGAGGATCTGGGCTCCACCAACGGCACCTACCTCGACAAGACCAAGGTCAGCGCGCCTACCCCCGTCCCCCTCGGCGTGCCGATTCGCATCGGCCGCACTTCACTCGAGTTACGGCCATGACCCTCACCTTGCGCTATGCGGCTCGCAGCGACCGCGGTCTGATCCGGAGCGGGAACCAGGATTCCGTTTACGCCGGACCGCGGCTGCTTGCCGTGGCCGACGGCATGGGCGGCATGGCCGCCGGTGACGTCGCCAGCAACATCGTCATCGCCACCATGGCGCCACTCGACGAGGATGTGCCCGGCAACGCCATGATCGACACCCTTCGGGGCGCCGTCGACCTGGCGAACCAGCAGATCCGAGACGCGGTCGAGGAGAACCCGGCCATGGAGGGCATGGGGACGACCCTGACCGCCATGCTGTTCTCCGGCTCCAAGATGGGCATGGTGCACATCGGCGACTCGCGCGCATACCTCGTGCGCGACGGCGAGTTCGCCCAGGTCACCAAGGACGACACCTACGTCCAGATGCTCGTCGACGAGGGCCGCATCAGCCTGGAGGAGGCCAACAGCCACCCCCAGCGCTCCCTGCTGACCCGAGCGCTCGACGGCCGCGACGCGGACCCCGAGTACTCGGTCCGCCAGGTCAAGCCCGGCGACCGTTACCTGCTCTGCAGCGACGGCCTGTCGGGCGTGGTGAGCGCGGAGACCATCGAGTCCACGCTGCGCGAGTACGTCGACCCCAACCAGTGCGCCGGCCGGCTCATCGAGCTGGCCCTGCGCGGCGGCGGCCCCGACAACATCACCGTGATCGTCGCCGACGTCACCGACGAGGACATCGTCGAGGCGCGGCCGATCGTCGGCGGTGCGGCGGCCCAGGACCGGGGCATGGCGACCTCCGCCGACCAGTCAATGTCCTCGGCTCGGGGGGCCGCGCTCGCCGCGCCCCGCCCGCCGGTGCCGGACGACGAGGCCGAGCAGCGCGCCAGCGCCGCGGTCAGCACCCGCGAGGACGGCGAGCAGCGTTCCCGCCGCCATCCGGTGCGCACCGCGATCCTCCTCGTGGTGCTGCTGGGCCTGCTCGGCGGCGGCCTCTGGTACGGCTGGAGCGTGACCCAGTCGCGCTACTACGTCGGCGCCACGGATGCCGGCCGGATCGCGATCTTCAAGGGCGTGCCCGGCAAGGTCGCCTGGCTCGAACTCTCCGAGGTCTACATGGAGAGCCCGACGCTCACCCTCGACGACCTCACGCCGGCCGCCCAGGGCACCGTCAAGCAGGGCATCCAGGTCGACACCCTCGCGCAGGCCCAGGACAAGCTGGCCCAGCTCGAGGACCCGGCCAACCCCAACCGCAAGCAGGCCTGCCCGACGGCGCAACCATCCGACTCCACCTCGGCGTCTCTTTCCGTGTCGGCCACCTCGAACCCGAGCGGCGGTGTCAGCGTGCCCGCCGGGGATCCCGCGGTCCCGCCGTCGCCGACCGGCGACCCGTCCACGCTGACCCCGACCCCCGGCGCCAGTTGCTGACGTGCTGAGGCGAAAAGGAAGACAGTCGTGACCGCCACCGCCATCCCGGCTCCGTCGCCCATGGGCGGCGGAGCGGGCGTCTCGGCGCCCTCCCGCCCCGCGACCAGGCGCAACGTCGAGCTGGGACTGCTGCTCTTCGTGATCGCCATCCTCACGATCTACGCGGCGGTCGTCGAGGGCAACGCGATCGGCCAGGTCACGGGCGACTTCTGGGTCCAGACCGCGATCATCGCGGTGATCTTCTTCGCCGCCCACATGGCGGTGCGGTTCCTGGCGCCGTATGCCGATCCGACGATCCTGCCCGCCGTGGCGCTCATCAACGGCATCGGCGTCGGCTTCCTGCGCCGGCTCGACCTGGCCACCACCAAGGCGGTCGACCGGCCCGAGCTCAACGTCTTCGGCGGCGACGGCTTCCGCCAGCTCGGCTGGACGGCCGCGGCCGTGGTGGGTGCGGTCGCGCTCCTGGCGATCGTGCGCGACCACCGCTCGCTGTCGCGGTACGCCTACACGCTCGGCCTCGCCGGCATCGTGCTCGTGCTGATCCCGGCGGTGCTCCCCGCGCGGTACTCGGCGATCCACGGCGCCAAGCTCTGGATCAAGCTGCCGGGCTTCACGATCCAGCCGGGCGAGTTCGCCAAGATCGCGCTGCTGGTCTTCTTCGCCTACTACCTGGTGCGCAAGCGCGAGGTGCTGTCCCTGGCGAGCAAGCGGTTCCTCGGCATCGACTTCCCCCGCGGCCGCGACCTCGGGCCGGTCGTGCTCGTGTGGCTGATGTCGCTGATGGTCCTCATCTTCGAGAAGGACCTCGGCACGTCGCTCATGTACTTCGGCCTGTTCGTCGTGACGCTCTACGTCGCCACCGAGCGGGTCTCCTGGCTGATCATCGGCCTCGGGCTCTTCCTCGGCGGCGCGTTCCTGGCGTACTTCCTCGGCAAGACCGTCGGCGGCCCCTTCCTCAACTTCTCCGAGCGCGCGACCACCTGGCTCGACCCGTTCGCGGACGCGGACAACAAGGGCTACCAGCTGGTCCAGTCGCTGCTCGGCCTGGGCACCGGCGGGCTCACCGGCACCGGCCCCGGCGCCGGGCAGCCGACCAAGGTGCCCGAGGTCTGGACGGACTTCATCTTCTCCGGCCTCGGCGAGGAGATCGGGCTCTTCGGGCTGACCGCGCTGCTGGTGACCTACCTGCTGCTGGTCGAGCGGGGCCTGCGCGCGGCGATCAACGTCCGCGACTCCTTCGGCAAGCTGTTCGCCGGCGGCCTCGCGTTCACGCTGGGGTTGCAGGTGTTCGTCATCGTGGGTGGCATCAGCCAGCTCATCCCGCTGACCGGGCAGACCACGCCGTTCCTCTCGGCCGGTGGCTCGTCGCTGGTGGCCAACTGGTTGCTGGTCGGTCTGCTGCTGCGCATCTCCGACGCGTCGCGCCGGCCCGCCGGGGGTGCCCCCTCGGCCGGGCTCGGCGGCACGGCGCCCGGCGGTGGCGGCGGCGCGCCGGTCCAGATCAAAGAGATGCCCACGGAGGTCGTGCGATGAACGCCCCGCTGCGCCGGGTCGGGGTCGTGGTCATGGTGCTGTTCGCCATGCTGTTCCTGAACCTGAACTACCGTCAGGTGGTCAAGGCCGACGACTACCGCACCAACTCGCGCAACGCGCGCGTGCAGGCGACCGAGTACGAGCGGCCGCGCGGCAAGATCGTCGACGCCCAGGGCAACGTGCTCGCCGACGCGCAGGAGACCGGGGACTCGCTGAAGTTCCTGCGGACGTACCCGCTCAAGGAGGAGTACGCCGCCGTCCTCGGCTACAAGCCGGTCAACCTGGGCTCGACCAAGCTCGAGAAGCTCAACAACGACTTCCTGATCGGCACCTCGGACAAGCAGGCGGCCGACCGGATCGCCGGGATGTTCACCGGCAAGGAGCCGGCCGGCGGCAACGTCCTGCTGACCCTGTCCAAGGCCACGCAGGACACCGCGTACCAGGCGCTGGGGACCAACAAGCTCGGCATCAAGAAGGGCGCGGCCATCGCGCTCGACCCGGCCACCGGAAAGATCCTGGCCGAGGTCTCGCTGCCCAGCTACGACCCCAACCTGCTCAGCACCCACGACATCAACGCGGCCTCGGCGAACTACAAGACGCTCAACAACGACCCGAACAAGCCGCTGCTCAACCGGGCGACCTCGGAGGTCTACCCGCCCGGCTCAACCTTCAAGATCATCACCTCGGCGGCGGCGATGAGCGCCGACTCCTCCCTCACGCCCGAATCGACCGTCCAGGGTGGCGAGTTCTACCAGCCGCCGGAGACCTCGACCTTCCGCATCAAGAACTCCCACGAAGGCATCTGCCCCGACAGCATCACGATGAAGCAGGCGCTGACCGTCTCCTGCAACACGGTCTTCGCCCGCATCGGTGTCGAGCGGGTGGGTGCCGACAAGCTCAAGTCGATGGCCCAGGCCTTCGGCTTCGAGCAGGAGCCCCGCCTCATCGAGGACCAGGATCGCAACTACTGCGGCATCGTGGCCAGCCACACCGGCCCCATGACCGCCGGCACCGACAACCGCGTCGACCCGCCCGCCGTCGCTCAGTCGAGCATCGGACAGCGCGAGGTGAAGATGTCTCCGCTGCAAGGCGCCATGATTGCGGCGACGGTTGCCAATGGTGGAAAGCAGATGCGCCCCTACATTGTCGACCGTCTGCAGAACTCCGACCTGTCGATCGCCGACCACACCGAGCCCAAGCTGCTGCGCACGCCGATCAATGACGGCGTGGCCAAAGAACTGCAGGACATGATGTTCAGCGTCGTGACGTCGAACGACGGCACCGGCCGCAGCGCGCGCATCTCGGGCTTGGACGTGGGTGGTAAGACCGGTACGGCGGAGAACGGCGAGGAGTCGGAGGACCACGGCTGGTTCATCGGCTTCGCGCTCAAGGACGGCAAGCCGATCGTCTCGGTCGCGGTCTTCCTCGAGAACGCTGGCAAGGGTGGCAGCGGCGAGGCGGCTCGGATTGCCGGCCTGATCATGAAGGCATACGCGGACGAAAAGGGCATTCGATAATGAGGTGCGCGACATGTTGAGCGCCGGCACCACCCTCGGCGGCCGATACCGCCTGGACGAACGCATCGCCGGCGGCGGAATGGGCGACGTGTGGCGGGGCACCGACGAGGTGCTCGGCCGGACGGTGGCCATCAAGGTGCTGCTCTCCGCCCTGATGGAGGAGCCCGGCTTCGCCGAGCGCTTCCGCGGCGAGGCCCGCACGATGGCGACCATCAACCACCCCGGTGTCGTGGACATCTACGACTACGGCAGCGAGAACGGCACCGCCTTCCTGATCATGGAGTACGTGGAGGGCGACGCGCTCTCCCGCACCCTCTCGCGGGTCGGCCGGCTGACCCCGGCGCGCGCCATGGCGCTCATCGCCCAGGCCGCCGACGCGCTGCACGCCGCCCATGAGAAGGGCATCGTCCACCGGGACGTCAAGCCCGGCAACCTGCTCGTGCGCCCCAACGGCACGCTCGTGCTCACCGACTTCGGCATCGCCCGATCGGCCGCCGTCGCTCAGCTCACCGCGGCCGGTTCGGTGCTCGGCACCGCCTCCTACATCTCGCCCGAGCAGGCCTCGGGCGCCCAGGCCACGCCGCTCTCCGACGTCTACGCGCTCGGCGTCGTGGCCTACCAGTGCCTCTCCGGTGCGCGCCCGTTCGAGGGGGAGAACCCGCTCGAGATCGCGATGCGGCACGTCCGCGACATGCCGCCGCCGCTGCCCGCCGACATTCCGCCGCCGGTCGCCCAGCTCGTCGAGCGGGCCATGGCGAAGGACCCGGCCGCCCGCTGGCCGAGCGCCGCGGCGCTCGCCCAGGCCGCGCGCCGCGTCTCCGGCCAGCTCTCCGGCGGCACGGCCGCCGGCCCCGCGGTCCCGCCGATGGGCGCCCCGATGGGCCCGCCCGGCTCGCCGATGGGCCACGGCCCCGTCTCCGGCGGCCCGGTCTCCGCGTCGCCCGTCTCGCCCGGCTACGGCAACCACCCGATGTCCGGCTCGCCGATGTCGGGCCCGCCCACCTCGGGCGCGGGCGGCACCCGGATCATGCCCGGCGCCGTGCCGGGCGCGGCCGCCGGTGCGGCCGCGGGCCTCGGCGCCCACAACGCGCGCGGTGCCGCCGGCGTGGCCCCGCCGCCGTCCAACGACACCGCGACCTTCCTCGGCTCGACCGGCGGCTACCAGCCCGGTCCGCCGCCCGGCCCGCGGCCCACGAACGGTGGCGGCCGGCGCAACAACAACCTGCTCCTGGTCGGCGTGGCCGCGGTCGTGCTGCTGGTGCTGGTCGGCATCGGCGGCCTCTACCTGGCCAACAAGGGCAATGACGAGCCGACGAACCCGGTCGGCGACAACCCCACGTCGGCGGCGCCGGTGCAGTCGTCCGCCCCGCCCAAGGCCACGGGCCGCGCGGTCAACGTGAGCTGCCGGCCGATCGGCACCGGGGACATCGTCAAGCGCGAGCTCGAGCGGCAGGGTATGACGGTCAACATCGTGGCCGAGCCGAAGAAGGGCGCGTTCCCGAACGCGGTCACCAAGGTCGACCCGTGCGGCCCGAGCATTCCGCAGGGCACGACGATCACGCTCACGGTCAACCAGGGCGCGATCGACGACAACCCCGAGCCGACCGGTACCACCGCCGACCCGGGCAACGGACCGTCCAACGGGCCGGGCCCGAAGACCAGCGCGACCTGCAACCCGCCGGGCATCATCATCGATGGCAAGTGCGTCGGGGGATGACCCGGGCAACACGCGTACCAGCTGAAATGTGTCCCCGTCGCATGACGTGGCAAGGTAGATAGTCGATGACCGAAGGACGACACGACATGACCGCCCAGCCACGCCTCCTCGGCGGCCGTTACCAGGTCGGGGAGCTGCTCGGCTATGGCGGTATGGCCGAGGTCCATCGGGGTCGCGACCTGCGGCTCGGCCGCGACGTCGCGATCAAGACGCTGCGGACCGACCTGGCCCGCGATGCCACGTTCCAGCTGCGGTTCCGCAGGGAGGCGCAGAACGCCGCCTCCCTCAACCACCCCGCGATCGTCGCCGTCTACGACACCGGCGAGGAGCGCGGTCCGGCGGGCGAGGAACTGCCGTACATCGTCATGGAGTTCGTCAACGGCCGCACCCTCAAGGAGGTGCTGGCGGCCGAGGGCCGGCTCATGCCGCGGCGGGCGCTGGAGATCACGGCGGACATCTGCGCCGCCCTGGAGTTCAGCCACCGGCACGGCATCATCCACCGCGACATCAAGCCGGGCAACGTGATGCTCACGCAGACCGGCCAGGTCAAGGTGATGGACTTCGGCATCGCCCGCGCGCTGGCCAGCGGGGCCACGACGATGACGCAGACGTCGGCGGTGATCGGCACCGCGCAGTACCTCTCCCCGGAGCAGGCCCGCGGCGAGCCGGTCGACGCCCGCAGCGACGTCTACGCGACCGGGTGCGTGCTCTTCGAGCTGCTCTGCGGCCACCCGCCGTTCGTCGGGGACAACCCGGTGTCGGTGGCCTACCAGCACGTCCGGGAAGACCCGCGGCCGCCGAGTTCGAGCAACCGCGACGTGACGCCCGAGATCGACGCCGTCGTGCTCAAGGCCCTGGCCAAGAACCCGCTCAACCGCTACCAGTCGGCCGGCGAGATGCGCGCGGACGTCATGCGCGCCGCCGCCGGCCGCCCGGTCTCGGCGCCCCCGGTGATGACCGAGGACGAGATGGCCACGGTCATGGCCCAGCAGACCACCGCCTACCGCCCGCCGCCCGCCTCGCGCCAGCCGGCCCGGGCCAACCAGCGGCAGAAGCGCAAGAGCTCCACCGGCGTCGTGGTCATGCTGACGGTGCTCGGCCTGCTCGCGGTGTCCGCCCTGGCGATCGGGCTCTACCTGGCCAACCAGGAGCCGCCGGTGCGGGTGCCCCAGATCACCGGGCGCAGCCAGGGCGAGGCCGCGGATGTGCTGCGCCAGTCCGGCCTGACCGGCGACCCGCGCGGCGGCTCGACGGAGAACTGCCAGCCCGGCGTGGTGACGCTGCAGAACCCGACGCCCGGCACCGAGGTCAAGCAGGGCACGCAGATCGACTACGAGATCTGTGGCGCGCCGACCCTGGTCAACGTGCCGTCGCTGACCCGCATGAGCAAGGACGAGGCCACCCAGCAGCTGCAGAGCCTGAAGCTGGTGCCGCAGATCCAGGATCGCGACGGTACCGAGCCCAAGGACGAGGTCCAGGGCTCCGACCCGCCGTCGGGCACCCCGGTCAAGCCGGGCTCGACGGTCACGGTCTACGTCTCGAAGTTCAACCAGGCGGTCATGCCCAACGTGCTCGACAAGAGTCCCGGCGAGGCCCAGGGGCTGCTCCAGGCGGCCGGCTTCACCAACGTGACCACGCAGAGCATCACGGTGACCGACGACTCGAAGGTCGGGCTCGTGGTCTCCGTGCAGCAGACGGTCGGCAAGACCTACCTCAAGACCGACAAGATCGTGCTCAAGATCGGCCAGGGCGACAACAACCCGTCGACCCCGCCGTCGGTGAACCCGAGCAAGAGCGCCGGGGGCTGAGCCTCACCGTGCGTGCCCTGTGGATAACTCGGTAGTTATCCACAGGGTTGTGCACAACCTCGCGACTCAGGCGAAGGCCGCGACCCGCCGCGCCTCGACCTCCGCGACCAGCTCCGGCGCCCGCTCCAGCGCGCCCGGCAGCCCGCAGACGGCCAGCCAGTTGGCGAGCATCTGGTGGCCGCCCTGGGTCAGCACCGACTCGGGGTGGAACTGCACGCCCTCGATGGGCAGCTCGCGGTGGCGCATCGCCATCACCACGCCGGACTCGGTCCGCCCGGTCACCTCGATCTCCGGCGGGAGCGTCTCCTCGACGACGGCGAGGGAGTGGTACCGCGTCGCGATGAACGGATTCGGCAGCCCGGCGAGGACCCCCTGCCCCGTGTGCTCCACGAGCGAGGTCTTGCCGTGCAGGAGCTCCGGCGCGCGGGTGACGGTGGCCCCGAAGGCCGCGCCGAAGGCCTGGTGGCCCAGGCACACGCCGAAGATGGGCAGCTTCCCGCCGAGCTCGGCGATGACGTCCATGCAGATGCCGGCCCGCTCCGGGGTTCCCGGGCCGGGGGAGAGCAGCACGCCGGCCGGGTTCACCGCGGCCACGTCGGCCACGGTGAGCTCGTCGTTGCGGCGGACCTCGCACTCGACGCCCAGCTGGCCGAGGTACTGGACCAGGTTGAAGACGAACGAGTCGTAGTTGTCGATGACCAGGACGCGCACGGTTCTCCTAGCTGGGCAGGACCACCTGGGGGGCGGAGCTGGCGGGGGCCTTCGCCGGCGACGGTGCCTGCGACGGGGCGGGGCTTTCGACCGTGATGTCCGCGCCCGGGTCGTTGGTCTCGACCTGCACGTCGTCGAAGGGCAGGATCGGCTCGACCGCGGGGAAGACCTGATACCACAGCAGGGCGCCCACGCCGAGCGCGAGCACGGCCGAGACGAGCGCCTTGAGCTGCCACTGCTTGAACGGGATGTGGCGCCAGAGCCAGGAATACACGCGCTCAGCCCTTCAGCTCGGCGGGATCGCCGTCGGTGACGGGCTGGGACCGGGTGAGCTCGGCATGCACCACGAGCCGCTGGTAGTTGTTGAACTTCGGGTTGCAGGTGGTCATGGTCAGCATCGCCTTGGTCGGCGCCTCGCCCGGCTTGTCGGGCACGGGCGCCACC
Organism: Dactylosporangium sp. CA-052675; assembly: GCF_050947935.1. Taxonomy (GTDB): domain Bacteria; phylum Actinomycetota; class Actinomycetes; order Mycobacteriales; family Micromonosporaceae; genus Dactylosporangium. The sequence goes on from NZ_CP192010.1 coordinate 68,238, forward strand.
ACCTGCACGGCGGTGGGCAGCACGATCTCGTGGCCGGTGACGCTGTAGACGTACCAGGTGTCGGCGGTCTTGATGACCACGGAATCGCCGGGCTTGAGCTGGTCGAGGTCCCACCAGATGGCCGGCGTGCGGTGACCGGCCATCGAGAAGTTGCCGATCTGGCCGGGCAGGGCCGTGTCCGGGTAGTGCCCGGGCGCGTAGCGGATGTCGGCCGGGGTCACGCCCTGCACGACCGCCCACTTCTTGTTGAGCCGCGGGATGTGCACGGAGGCGATGACGGCGCCGTTGGCCGGCTTCACCACCTGCGGCGACGGGCCGGCGCTGGGCCCGACGGTGGGTTGCTGGGCCCACTGCTGCTCGAGCTGGCGGTTCAGCTCGTCCTGGTGGGCGTCGACGATCGCGGACTTGCCCCAGACCTCGTAGCCGGCGAACAGCAGCACGATCAGGCCGAAGGTGATCAGCACCTCGCCCGTGCCGCGGCTGATGGCGCGAGCCACCGAGCCGAACGTGGTCCTCGTGTATTCGGAGTACACGCTCCGGTACCCTTCCTCGGTGCGGACCGGGCGCAGTGGAACCACCACGGCGCCCTTGGATGCCGCGGGTGCGGCGGGCTGGTCCTCGTCCTCGGGGGTGGGAGTCGGTGGAAGTTTCTCGTCCTCGGCGGCAGGGGCGGCCGCTTCGGTCCCGCTGAGTTTTGGAATATAGACAGTTTCGGTCGCGTCCGTGGCGACTTTGGGGATTACCGCGGTCGCGTCGTCCTTGGGCGGCAGCCGCGGGATCACGGTGGTGGCGATGTCGTCCTGGTCGAGCGCGCGGTGGCGGGGCGAGTGCTCCATCGCTTCAGGACCCGGCCTGCGCGGCCCGGAGGGCGGTCGAGCCGTCGTAGGCCGGGGTGCGGATGTCCGACTCCACCCTGACCTGGTAGCCGAGCCCGAACGAATCGGCGGCCTCGCTGAACAACCGGACCCCCTCGGAGCCTTCGAGCGCGCGTCGCATGGCGGCCTGGTCGCCGATGGCGGCGACCTCGAACGGCGGGGAGTAGACCCGTCCGTCGAGCAGCAGCGTGTTACCCACGCAGCGTACCGCGCTCGTTGCGATCACTCGGACGCCCATCAGCGTCATCGCCTCGGCGCCGCCGGCCCACAACGCATTGACCACCGCCTGCACGTCCTGCTGGTGAACGACCAGGTCATCCGGGGTAGCACCGGCCGGTCGGGTGCCGTCGGCGCGGCGCGGGGCGTCGTCGAGCCGGACCACCAGACCGGGCCCGCGCATGGCGGTCAGCCCGGCGGCGGCCTGCTCGGCGTCGCCGCGCTTGCGCTGCTCGTCGACCTGTCCGTCCGCCCCGGCCTGGCCCTGCTGCTGCCGGTCGATCTCGGAGCGCAGCCGGGCCGCCCGGTCCCGGGCGTCGGCGATGGATTTTTTTCGCTCGGCGATGAGGTTCGTCAATTCCGGCCGCCGATCGTCGCGGAGGTCGGTGCCGTGGGCGGTCGCGGCGCTGAGGGAGAAGAGCATCCCGGCCACCACGAGCACCACCGGTGTCAGCACTGACCAGGCAAAACCGCGCTTCTGGGGTCGGCGCGGCAGCATAGCGCGACCGAGCCGGCGCAGTGCGTGGGTCCACGAGGAGCCGCCTGATGTGTACTCCACCACGACCCCTCCCCGCACGCGCGTGCCGACTTGACTACGCTAGTCGCAGAACATTATTCAGGCCGACGCTGGCGGAGGTGGCGGCGTCACGTGGATAGTGTTGGCCAGACGACCCCTCCAGGAGAGCGCCGTGCCGAAGTCGACAGTTCGTAAGAAGAAGGTCTACACCGCTCCGGCGGAGCTGCGACCGCAGGAGACTGCGGCCGCCAAGCGCCGTCCGAGCCCGGTGTGGGTGCCCGCGCTCGCCGTCGCGTTCGTGGTGATCGGCATCGCCTGGCTGGTGTCCTACTACCTGACGCAGGGGTTCTTCGACGTCAACTGGCTGTCGACGCTCGCCGATCTGAAGTACTGGAACCTGGCCATTGGCTTCGGCTTCCTCGTCGCGTCGCTCGCCGTGTTCTCGAAGTGGCGTTGACCTGCTGATCTCCTCGCGTTTCCGGGCCGCTGCGACAATTTTCACGTTACCGATTGGTAACACGAGGGGCTAAGGTCCTTCTGGAGATCTTCGGGCCCGGATCGTGGGAGGCTTCGGCATGGGCGCAGTGCAGATCGTGACGACCTGTGTCGCCGCGGCGATCACCATCGCCGCGGTGATCCTGGTCGTGCGGACCGTCCGGCGCATGCTCGCCGTCATCCGGCTCGGTCAGCCCGACCCGACCCGCAGTGGCGACAAGGGCCTGCGGCTGCGCACCATGCTCGCCGAGACGCTGGGTCACACGCGCATGCTGCGCTGGACCGTCGTCGGCGCCGCGCACTGGTTCGTGATGATCGCGTTCATCGCGCTCTCGCTGTTGGTGATCGAGGCCTACTTCGAGGTCGTCAAGCCCGGCCTGGGCCTGCCGCTGATCGGCGCCTGGAACATCTACGGCCTGGTCACCGAGTGGATCGGCGTCCTCGGGTTCGTCGGCATTCTGGTGCTGATGGGCATCCGGCTGCGCAACCTGCCGGGCAACCCCAACCGGCGGTCCCGCTTCACCGGCTCCACCATGTGGCAGGCGTACTACGTCGAGTACACGATCCTCGGCGTTCTGCTCTGCGGCTTCTTCATCCGCGGCTTCAAGGCCGCCAACGACGAGCTCGAGTGGCCGACCTGGGCCGCGCCCGTCAGCCACGCGCTCGGCTCCGTGCTGCCCGCCTGGCCGGCCGCGGTGAGCCTGATCGCCATGGTGAAGATCATCATCTCGATGGCCTGGGTCATCGTCATCGCCAGCAACGTGACGATGGGCGTGGCCTGGCACCGCTTCCTCGCGTTCTTCAACATCTTCTTCAAGCGCGCCCCGGGCCGGAAGGGCTCCGGCCTCGGCGCGCTGCGCCCGATGACCAGCGAGGGCAAGCCGCTGGACTTCGAGGAGGCCGACCCGGAGAAGGACCAGTTCGGCGTCGCGACCGTCGAGCAGTTCAGCTGGAAGGGCATGCTGGACTTCACCACCTGCACCGAGTGCGGGCGGTGCCAGTCGCAGTGCCCGGCCTGGAACACCGGCAAGCCGCTCTCGCCGAAGCTGCTGATCCTCAACCTGCGCGACCACGCCTACGCCAAGGCGCCCTACCTGCTCGCCGGCGACGATCACTCCCAGGTCGACGCGCTCGCGCTGGCGGAGCAGGCGCGCCCGCTGATCGGCACCGCCGAGGAGAACGGCATCATCGACCCGGACGTGCTGTGGTCGTGCACCACGTGCGGCGCGTGCGTCGAGCAGTGCCCGGTCGACATCGAGCACGTGGACCACATCGTCGACATGCGGCGGTACCAGGTCCTCATCGAGTCGAACTTCCCGACCGAGGCCGGCGTCATGCTGCGCAACCTCGAGAACAAGGGCAACCCCTGGGGCGCGGCCCAGTCCACCCGCGACGACTGGACGAAGGGGCTGGGCTTCGAGGTCCCCAACGTGGCGGAGCTGAACGAGGGCGACTACGAGTACCTGTTCTGGGTCGGCTGCGCGGGCGCCTTCGAGGACCGGGCCAAGAAGACCACGCGGGCCGTGGCCACGCTGCTGCACGAGGCCGGCGTCAAGTTCGCCATCCTCGGCCAGGGCGAGACCTGCACCGGCGACCCGGCCCGCCGCATCGGCAACGAGTTCGTCTTCCAGATGCTCGCCCAGCAGAACGTCGAGACCCTCAACGAGGCCGGCGTGAAGAAGATCGTGGCGACCTGCCCGCACTGCTTCAACACGCTGTCCAACGAATACGGCCAGCTCGGCGGCGACTACGAGGTCATCCACCACACGCAGCTGCTCGCCCAGCTCGTGGCGGCCGGCAAGCTCACGCCGGTGCAGCCGCTGGACGGCGCGGTCACCTACCACGACCCGTGCTACCTCGGCCGGCACAACCGCGTCTTCGCCCCGCCGCGCGAGGTGCTCGGCGCCGTCGCCGGCCCGGCGGACGACAACAAGGGCCTGGTCGAGATGGACCGGTTCGCCGAGCGCTCGTTCTGCTGCGGCGCCGGCGGCGCGCGCATGTGGATGGAGGAGCGGATCGGCAAGCGGATCAACGTCGAGCGGGTCGAGGAGGCGCTGTCGACCGGCGCCAAGACCGTCGCGGTGGCCTGCCCGTTCTGCCTGACCATGCTCGGCGACGGCGTCACCGGCAAGAAGGCCGCCGGCGCCGCGCCGGAGGAGATCGAGGTCGTCGACGTGGCGTCCGTGCTCCTCAAGGCGGTGCAAAAGCCATAAGCCAGGGCTCCGGTCCGTCGGGGGCACGACCGTTGCTCCCGTCAGAAATCCCGGCGTCCGTGGTGGCAGGACCGCATCAGCGCTGGCCGATCACGTTCATGGCCAGACCCAGCGCGATGAGCACCGCGGCCGCCGTCGCCACGACGCGCAGGCCCTTGAGCCCCTCCGCGAGCGCCGCCTTGCGGGCCCCGGGCACGAGCGCCTTCGTCCGCACGTAGTCCAGCCGTGCCCGCTTGGTCTTCGCGGCCGCGTTGCCCACCGCGATGCCGGCCGCGAGCGCGATACAGGCGCCTACTAGTGCCGCACTCATCAAAGTCCCCCTCGATGCTTGGCCAGACCCCCGTTGGCATCAGCATCGGCGCTGTTCAACGCGCGGCAAAGCCCTCGAAAGAGGGAAGGTGATCTACGTATCTCGATCTTCAAGTGGCTCGTTTGACACGGACTCGTGGGCGCGCTCGGCAGCGCTTGGGTTCACGTGGAACAATCGGGACACTCCTGAAGGGATCGTCGCGCGAACGTGTTGACCACACTGCTGCCTCTGCTGGCGTTCGCGCTGCTCACTGCCGCGAACGCCGGCTTCGTCGCCGCCGAGTTCTCGCTCGTCACCGTGGACCGCGCGGAGATCGAGCAGCGGGCCAACGCGGGCGACCGCAAGGCCCGCACCGTCCGCCTGGCCCTGCGCGAGCTGTCGTTCCAGCTCTCCGGCGCCCAGCTCGGGATCACTCTCGCGGGTCTGCTCACCGGCTACCTCGCCGAGCCCGCGATCTCCCGCCTGTTCGAGCCCGTGCTCCACCCGATCTTCGGCTCGGTGACCGACACCGCCGCGCACGTCTGCGGCCTGATCGTCGCCACCCTGCTCTCGATGCTCTTCGGCGAGCTCGTCCCCAAGAACGCCGCCCTGGCCAAGCCCATGCCGCTGGCGCGGGCGACGGCCGGGCCGCAGCGCGGCTTCTCCAAGTTCTTCTCGTGGCTGATCACCCTGCTCAACGGCACCGCCAACTGGGTCGTGCGCCGCTTCGGCGTCGAGCCCCAGGAGGAGCTGGCCAGCGCCCGCTCACCGGAGGAGCTCGGACTGCTCGCCGCGATCTCCGCCCAGGCCGGCGCGCTGCCGAAGGAGACCGCGGTGCTGCTGCAGCGCACGATCCGCTTCGGCGACAAGCGCGCCGCGGAGGCGATGACCCCGCGGGTCGACGTGGTCTCGCTGCGCGCCGACGCGACCGTGGCCGACCTGCTGGCCACGTCGGTGCAGACCGGCTACAGCCGCTTCCCGATCTACGAGCAGACCCTCGACCAGGTCACCGGGGTCGTCACGGTCACCGACGCGCTCAGCGTGCCGCCCGTGCGCCGCCCGACCACCCGGGTCAGCTCGGTCGCCCGGGAGCCGCTGTTCGTGCCGGAGAGCCTCGATCTCGACGGCGTCCTCGCGGCGCTGCGCAAGGGCAACTCCGACGTGGCGATCGTGGTGGACGAATACGGCGGGACCGACGGCGTCGTGACCGTCGAGGACCTCGTCGAGGAGCTGGTCGGGGAGATCGCCGACGAGCACGACGTCGAGGAAGAGCCGGCCACCATGCACGGCATGCCCGACCTGACCGCCCCGGGCGCGGAACGCACCGTCCTCGTCGACGGGGTGCTCCGCGAGGACGAGCTGGCCGAGCTCACCGGGTTCCACGTGCCGCCGGGGCCGTACGAGACGCTCGCGGGCTTCCTGATGGCGCGGCTCGGGCACATCCCGGCCGTCGGGGAGACCTGGAACGAGGACGGTTGGGAGTTCACCGTGGTCGAGGTCGACCGCCGCCGCATCGAGCAGGTGCGCGTGGTGCGCCCGGAGGTGCCCGAGGATGATTGAGCTGGTCGTCACCGTCCTGCTGCTGCTCGGCAACGGCTTCTTCGTCGCCGGCGAGTTCTCGCTCATCGCCTCCCGCCGCACGGTGATCGAGCCGATGGCCGCCACGTCTCGCCGCGCCCGCACGGCCCTGCGCGCCATGAACGAGATCCCGCTGATGATCGCCGGCGCCCAGCTCGGCGTCACGATCTGCACCCTGGGTCTCGGCGCCCTGGCCGAACCCGCGCTGGCCCACGGCCTGCAGGGCCCGTTCGAGGCCGTCCACCTGCCCGAGAAGCTGGTGCACCCGGTCGCCTTCGCGCTCGCCCTCGCGGTCGTGGTGTTCGCGCACACCGTGGTCGGCGAGATGGTGCCGAAGAACCTGACGCTGGCCTCCCCCGAGCGCGCGGTGCTGTGGCTCGGGCCGCCCATGTACGCCTTCTGCATGGCCACCAAGCCCGTCCTCGTCGCCATGAAGTGGGCGTCGCGCACTATCCTGTCGCTGTGGCGCATCGAGGCCACGGGCTCGGTGAAGACGGTGTTCACGGCCGAGGAGCTGGCCGGCCTGGCCGCCCAGGCGACGACGGAGGGCCTGCTGGCTCCCGAGGAGCACGCCCGCATCACCGGCGCCCTGGCCCTGTCCCGGCGCACGGCCCGCGACGCCCTGCGCCCCTGGTCCGAAATCACCACGATCGCCGAGGACGTCTCCCCGGCCTCGCTGGAGGTCCTCGCCACCCGCACCAACCGCTCGCGCTTCCCCGTGGTCGAGCGGGCCAGCCGCCGCGTGCTGGGCTTCGTCCACGTGAAGGACGTGCTGGGCTTCGTCGGCCCGCAGCGCCGCGCGCCGATCCCCGCCGACCTGATCCGCCCGCTGGGGATCGTCCCGCCGACCCGCACGCTGGCCGAGCTCCTGCTGGCCATGCGGCGCGAGCGCCAGCACATCGTCCTGGTCAGCGACGGACGGATCCCGCTCGGCGTGGTGACGCTCGACGACGTGCTGACCGCCGTGGTCGGCGAGCCGGTCGCGAACGAGCCCCAGCCCGCCTGAAACGGGGCAGCGCCGAACAGCACGCCCATCCATAATGCTGTCCGTGCACAAACCCCTCTTAGCCGGGATCACGGCGCTTGCGGTCGGTGCGACCACCCTCATCGCCATCGCGAGCCCGGCCGCCGCGGCGGCGGCGACCCGGCAGGTCATCTACGCAGCAGACCCGGACAACGGCTACCTCGTCGTCCTCGACGCGAACACCTACGAGTTCCTCACCTACCTCGACCGCGTCGGCCCGAAGCCGACCGGCGTGACCGTCAGCCCCGACGGCGCGCGGGCCTACATCGCCGGCTCGAGTGGCAACACCGTCGCCGTGGTGGACACCGCGACCAGCACGACCACCGCCAACGTCGAGGTCGGCCCGGGGCCGATGAGCGTCGCGGTCTCACCGGACGGCGCCCGCGTCTACGTCACCAGCGCCACGAAGCTGTCGGTGATCGACGCGCGCACCAACGCGGTCGTCGCGACCGTCCAGGTCGGCTCCCAGCCGGCCGACGTGGCCGTCTCCCCGGACGGCCGCCGGGCCTACGTCGCCGACGGATCCGGCGCCTCGGTGAAGGTCGTCGACACCGCGTCGAACACGGTCACCGCGACCGTCTCCGTTCCCGGGCAGCCGCGGCACCTCGCGGTGACGCCCGACGGCCGCCGGGTCTACGTGGCCGACTCGGCCGGCACCGGCTCGGTGTCGGCGATCGACACCGGGACGAACACGGTGACCGCGACCATCCCGACGAACGACGGCGCCCGCGACATCGCCATCACGCCGGACGGCAGCCGGGCGTATGTGCCCGGCGACCGGACCGTGCGGGTGATCTCGACTGCGACGAACACGGTCACCGCGACGGTCACCGGGTTCGTCGCCCCGCAATCGGTCGCCATCACGCCCGACGGGACCCGCGCCATCGTCACCGGCGACGACCACCACCTGGTCGTGATCGACACGGCCACCAACACCACCAAGGCGACCGGGGACGACCCCGGCTTCAACCCGGTCGGCCTCGCGATCGCGACCGTCCACCCGGCCCCGCCCACCGCGAGCCTCGTGCTCACGACGCAGCCGGAGTCGAACCGCGTCTTCTGGGATGCCTCGGGTTCGAAGCACGGCTTCGGCATCTCCATCGGCCAGAGCATCGACTGGGGCGACGGCAACACCGGCATCAACGCGCCGAACTTCCACGAGTACGCGCACGGCGGGACCTACACCGTGACCCTGACGGTATCCGACGAGCTGGGGATGAAGGCGACCACGAGCCAGCAGATCACGCTACAGCCCGTGACCCGCTGGTTCGCGATGCTGTCGGCCAGCAACCTGCGGTACGTCTCGGCCGAGGGCGCCGGCGCGCAGCCGCTGGTCGGCGACCGGACGACGGCCGGGCCGTGGGAGGCGCTCGCGCAGATCGACGTGGGCGGCGGCGCGGTGGTGTTCCGGGCCACGGTCAACGGCAAGTACCTCACCGTCGACGCGGCCGGCAAGCTGACCGCGAACGCCGCGGCGATCGCCGACGCGTCCCGGTTCAAGGTCGTCACGGGCGGGAACGGGCTGTTCAGCCTGCTGTCGGTGGCCAACAACCGGTACGTCAGCGGCAACAACGGCTCCGGCCCGCTCACCGCCGACCGTGCCGCCATCGGCCCGTGGGAGCAGTTCTACGCGACGCGGTCGACGGATCGGCAGTTCGTCTCGCTGACCAACTACAAGTACGTGACGGCGGAGAGCGGCGGGAAGTCCTCGCTGATCGCCAACCGCGACGCGCCCGGCCTGTGGGAGAGCTTCGACGAGATCGAGGCCGGGGACGGGTACATCGCCCTGTTCTCCCACGCCAACCAGCGCTTCGTGGTCGCGGAGGACGGCGGCAACGCCCCGCTGATCGCCAACCGCACCGCGGTCGGGCCGTGGGAGAAGTTCTCCGTCGAGTACGGCTGGAACAGCAGCATCACGCTGCGCGCCTCCGCGAACAACCGCTATGTGACGGCGGAGAACGGCGGCCGCTCCGCGCTGATCGCCAACCGCACCCAGGCCGCGAGCTGGGAACAGTTCACCGGCCTGTGAACGGAACGGGGCGCCCGCACCGCGGGCGCCCCTGCTCACATCGGTCGCGTCCGCCAGGCGACCTTCTGGACCTTGCCGGACCGCACGCCGATCTCGATCGTTCCGGTCGTCGGCTCGATGCCTCCCGGCCGCCGGAGCCGGAACGGGCCAGACGCCGTCGACGACGCGCTGGTCCATGTGGATCGTGCCGATGGCTCCGTGCAGGTAGCCGGTGGGGCCCGTCCTGGTCATGGTCCGCTGCATCGTCAAAGCCCCTGACGTCGCTAGTGGATGGGATTCCAGCCGTCGGAGCCGGCGAGGTACGCCGTCGGGGTGTACTGGGCCGCGGTCGAGGCGCTCATCTGCGGCCGGTTGCTGTTGACCACGGCGCCGGCGCCGACGCTGCTGTACTCCGTGAAGCGCGCGCCGCGCCACGAGAAGCCGGACATGTCCGTCCACGGGTCGTCGCGGATGTGCGCGTCCATGGTCACGCCGCGGTACAGCACCTGCGCGATCGCGTTCACGTCGCCGCCCGGGTGCCAGGGCCGGCCCAGGTAGACCGTCTTGGCCGGCGCGTTGCTGGTCAGGTGGGTGCCCCAGAACAGGAAGCCGTACCTGTTGTTGACGTTCGTCGCGGCGGCGGTGATGTAGCCGTTGTTCGACGACGAGCCGCGGGTCAGCGAGCGGACCTCGCCGTTCTGGAAGACCATCGTGCCGGCGCCGAAGATGAAGTCGACGTCGCCCTCGACGTAGGAGTTGCGCACGTACAGCCGGCGCACCGCCGTTCCCGACGTGTTGACGAGCAGCGTGTCCTGGTTGCCGAGGATCCGCACGTTGCTGAACTGCACGCGGTCGCCGGAGGTGTTGACCGCCACGGCCTGCTCGGCGCTGAGGTTGTGCGCGGCCTCGTCGAAGTCGTTGGCCATGGTCAGGTTGGACACGGTGGTGTTGGCGGCCGCGATGGTGACGGTGGCGCTGCCGGCCGTGCCGTAGGTGCTGCCGTCCGGCTTGGTGAGCCCGGCCGCGTGCCCCTCGACGATGACCACGGCGGTGGCGGCCGACCCGGTGCCGACCAGGCTGATGTTCGGCTTGTTGGACGGGATGACGACCGTGCCGCGGTACGTGCCGGGCTTGATGTTCACCGTGTAGGTGCCGGCGCTGTTGGCGGGGGCGGCGTCGATCGCGGCCTGGACCGTGCGGTAGTTGCCGGAGCCGTCGGCCGCCACGGTGACGGTCGTGGCCGCGAACGCCGGCGTCCCGCTCGCCGCCACGACACCGGCGGCGATGAGCATGATGCTCCCTGTACGCATGTGTCCTCCCAGGGCATTGAATCTAGAGCTATCAATGCTTGGCTCCGGGCCCGGCGGGGGCAAGCGCTTTCCTGGGTTCGCCGAGTCGCGCGCCGCCCGGCGATGAAACTTTCCGTCCCGGAGGAGTGCCAACCGCACGGCGATGGGCGGCTGGGAGCGGTTCTGGCTGATGTTCTGACGCCGCGGTACTCAGGTTCGGGGCGCCGGTGCCGATGGACGGGGCCGTGACCGTTCCGGACCTGCCGCCCGACTACGCCGGCTGGGCACACGTGCCCGCCCAGCCGGCAGTGCCGCCTCCACCGGCGCCCGCGTCCGCGCCGACCGGGTCCGAGGCGTCACGAACGCTGACCCGGATGGCCATCGGCGCGGCGGGCGTCCTGGTTCTGGCGCTCGGTACCGCCGTCGCGGTCCGGCCCACCGGCGGGTCCCCGGCCGAGGCGGCGTGGCGGCCCGGCGGGATCACGCTCGCCGAGTGCCAGGCCCGCATCGCCGCGCCGGCCAACTTCCTCAGCGGTCAGGAGACCTGCGACTACCCGCAGGAGGAGCGCGCTCGCGCGGCCGAGGCACCCGCGGCGGACCCGAAGGACCCCGTGTACGCCGGCGTGGTGCTCGCCGTCGGGCTGCAGTCCGACAACCGCGGCTGTACGACCGGCGCGAACCGGCCCGTCGTGACGACCGTGTATCCGGTGCTGTCCGCGACCGTTCCGGCCGCGCCCGGCGTGCCGCACGTCGAGACCGCGTTCCAGCTCCAGGGCCTCGACGGCCCCGTCCCGCAGGAGGGCGAGCAGTTCGGCGGCGACGGCAACTGGCCGGAGCACACCACGGCGCTGCCGCTCGAGCGGATCGGGTCGCTCGAGCACGGGGTGTCGTACCGCTGGCGGGTTCGCGCCACGCCCCCGAAGGTCGCGGCCGCGGGCTGGTCGCGGTGGTGCGAGTTCACCGTCGCGCGGGCGGATCTGCGGCTCGACGAGTACCACACCTACCAGGTCACCCTGCCCGCCGAGACGTGGCGCGGGATCCTGGATGCGCTCGGACCGGCGCTGCCGCACGTCAACGGGTACTCGCCGCCGCACGGGCCGATCGAGTCGGCGGTGCGCGACACGAGCGGGTCGCGGTCGGGGGACCAGGTGACGGTCGCGATGAACGGCCGGCGCTGGAGCGGGGTCCTGGACGACCTGGCGCAGGTGGCAACCCGGCGGAGCACGGCGGCGTGGCCGCTCGCCGACGCGCTCTCGGCCGGCCTGGGCGGCCCGGAGCGCGTCACCATGGGCTTCCCGCGCCGGTAGGAGCCACCAAGCGCCGGCGCTGCCGCGGGTCAGGGTCGGCGGGCGAAGATGGCCGCGCCCGGGGACCTGGTGTGCTGGTCCAGCAGCACGGTTGTCTCCACTGCGAAGCCGGCCTCCGTCAGCCACTCGGTCATCCGGGCCGGTTGGCGGCGGTGGACGTGCACTCGCATCGGGTGGCCGCCGTAGCCCTCGGTCTTCAGGCGGGTGCCGTCGCCCGTGTGGAAGCCGAGCAGCAGGACGCCGCCCGGGTTCAGGGCCCGGTGGAAGCCGGCCAGGGTCGGCGGGATCGACTCGTCGGGGATGTGGATCAGCGACCAGAAGGACAGGACGCCTCCGACCGGGGGGAGGGTCAGCTCCGTCATGTCGCCCACCTCGAAGGTGAGCCGGGGGTAGGCCGCCCGGGCCAGGTCGATCATGGCGGGGGACAGGTCGATGCCGAAGGCGTCCGCGCCCAGCTCCGCCAGGTGGGCGGTCACGTGGCCGGGGCCGCAGCCGACGTCGGCCACCCGGGCGCCCGGCGGGAGCAGGTCCGCGAAGAGTCGCAGGGTGGCGGCGAGGTACGGGTCGCTGGTCAAGGCGCCGGTCACGAACTCGGCGTAGCTCTTGGCGACGGTGTTGTAGGAGGTTCGGGTCTCCTCGCGCCATTCGTCGTCGGGCATGGCCGGACACGTTACGCGGAGTGTGGGTCTTTCGGGCCCACGGACGTGGCAGAGAGGCCCGCCAGGGCCGAACGGTGTCTGGCGGGAGCAACGGTCGTGCCCCCGGCGGACCGGAGCAATGAATCTTGTAACGCATCGGAGGGAACGGCGCTCGAAACGGCCGCGCCGGGGTGGCGATTCGGGGCACCATGTCCGGTTATGCGCCGCCGCCGACGGTTGTTGTTGTGTGCCCTGCTTGCGTGTCTTGTCGGGCTTGCCGGCCTCGTGGGGCGGTGGGCGTCGGCGCCGGCCGGGCGGAGTGCCGCCGAGCCGCTGGGTGAGCTGCGGCCGGGGCAGTCCGCGACGGCGCCGGGCACGGGCAGCGCGCCGGGTGTCGCGGCCCCGTCCAGCGGGCCGGCCAGTGCGCCGGCGCACGGGGACGTCACGGTGCGGTACACCTTCGACGACGGCCTGGCCGAGCCGGTCGCGGACGTCTCCGGGCGGCTGGCGCTGCGTTCGCGGCGGGCCGAGGGCGGGCAGCTCGCCACCGTGGCCCACGACGGCGGACTCGCGGTGCGCTTTCCGCCCCGGTGTGAGCATTACGGTGCGGAGAGTTGTGCTCGCGTGATCCTGCAGAGTGGTCCGGCCGGGTTTCTCAATCCCGGTCGTGGACCCATTACGTACGGGGCCAGCGTGCTGGTTCAGCCGGAAGAGACTTCCAAGGGCGCCAATGTCGTCCAAAAAGGGTTCTCGGTCGGTGACAGTCAGTTCAAGTTGCAGGTCGACGGCGAGGCCGGGCGGCCCAGTTGTGTGATTGTCGGCACGCGTTCGTCGAGCATTTTCGTGGCGCTCGCGGCACGGTCCGTGGCCGATGGGCGGTGGCACCGGCTCGCGTGTTCGCGCAGTAACTCCCTGCTCACGGTGTCTGTCGACGGGGTCGAGGCGGGGCGGGCCACCATTCCGTCGTCACTGTCGATAGTGAACGACGATCCGCTCTGTATTGGCGGCAAGGGGACTAGCGCGAACAACGATCAGTTTGTAGGGGCAATCGATGATGTGTTCGTCACTCGAATTGCCTGACCTTCGGGACAAATCGGACAACAATCGGGTGCCGACTTGTCCATGGGAACCTGGCGCGCTTAACGTGAATTCGCGTCGGCTGGATGTCCGCGCCCACCACGGGCGCGCCAGGCGACACCGCCGAGTCGATTTCGAGCCGGGGACCCACGTGTTCCACCGGGGTGAATCCGCGAGATTGCGGTAGGGCGACCTTCCCGCCCGAACCCGTCAGCTAACCCGGTAGGCGGCCATGGAAGAAGGAGTATCTCCTCGGTGGAGACCCATCTGAGGTGGACGCGGCGGCCCAACCGACTGGTCCGGCTCCTCGTCGCCACCCTCGGCGGTCTGTCCCTCGCCGTCGGCGTCACCGGCCTCGCGCACGCGGACCCCACGCCCGGCGAGATCGAGAAGCAGATCGACGAGAAGTGGAACACGATCGAGCCCGTCATCGAGCAGCACAACCAGCTCAAGCTCGAGCTCGCCGCCAACAAGACCAAGCAGAAGCAGCTCGAGGACACGATCGCGCCGCTGAAGGCACAGGTCGACGCCGCCTTCGACAAGGTGAGCGCGTTCGCCGTGCTGCAGTACAAGAACGGTCGCGTCTCGAAGCTCGACGCGATGCTCACCACGGGGTCGCCGGACACGTTCATCGATCAGATGACGATGCTCAACATGGTGGCCAAGGACGAGCAGGACCGGATCAAGGACGTTCTCGTCGCCAAGCAGCAGTACGACGCCCAGAAGGGTCCCCTCGACGAGCTGATCGCGAAGCAGGCCGAGCAGGAGGCCGCGCTCAATCAGCAGGAGACCCAGATCAACGCCGACATCAAGAACCTGCAGGACATGCGCCTGCAGGCCTACGGCAGCGGCAACGGCACCGGGTCGCTCAAGCCGGTCGCGTGCCCGCAGCAGTACGACGGAAGCCCCGGCAGCCGGGCCGCCCAGTTCGGATGCCAGCAGATCGGCAAGAAGTACGTGTGGGCGACCGAAGGGCCGAACACGTTCGACTGCTCGGGCCTGACGATGTGGTCCTGGAAGCAGGTCGGCGTCACGTACCTGCGGCACTACACGATGTGGCAGTACCAGGACACCAAGCGCGTCTCGCGGGCCGATCTCAAGGCCGGTGACCTCGTCTTCTTCTACCCCGACAAGCACCACGTCGGGTTGTACGTCGGCAACGGCTGGATGGTCCACGCACCCAACCCCAGCCAACCGGTGCAGATGAAGAAGATCGACTCCGAGCCGATATCCGGATACGGCCGGGTGGCTTGAGCAGGGTGGGCCTTCGGGCCCACCCTTTTTACTGCGTCGGCCAGGTGCGCCAGTTCTGCCAGGAGCGGCTCGGCGTGGGGCCGCGCTGTCCCTGGTACCGCGAGCCGTACACCGCCGAGCCGTACGGGTGCTCGGACGGCGAGGACAGCCGGAAGATGCACAGCTGCCCGATCTTCATCCCCGGCCAGAGGCGGATCGGCAGGTTCGCGACGTTGGACAGCTCCAGCGTGACGTGGCCGCTGAAGCCGGGGTCGATGAAGCCGGCGGTCGAGTGCGTCAGCAGGCCGAGCCGGCCGAGGCTGGACTTGCCCTCCAGGCGCCCGGCGAGCTGGTCGCCCAGCGTGATCACCTCGAGCGTCGACGCGAGCACGAACTCGCCCGGGTGCAGCACGAACGGCTCGCCGTCGTGCACCTCGACCATGGAGGTGAGCTCGTCCTGCTGGATCGCGGGATCGATGTGGGTGTACAGGTGGTTGTTGAACACCCGGAACCACCGGTCGAGCCGCACGTCGATGCTGGACGGCTGCACCAGCGCTTGATCGAAGGGGTCGAGGCGCAGTTGGCCGGCTTCGAGCTCTTTGCCTAGGTCACGGTCGGAGAGCAGCACCTTCTGAGGTTACCGAGTTGGCTTCGTCGGCCGCCCTGCCGGTGGCGGCCAATGCCCGCTTTGTGACATCGATTGCCGTTTTCAGGGCTTCTGGCGGGAAATACGAAAAAGCTTCCCGCATGTGTACTCCCAGAGGCGCGAAAAACTCCGCCGCCAGCGCCTGGGCCTTCGGCTGGATGTGCAGCTGGAGCCGCCGGCGGTCCTCGGGATCGGGCCGCCGCTCGACGTGGCCGGCGCGCTCGAGCCGCACGAGCAGCGCCGTGGTCGCCGCGGGGCTGAGCGAGAGCCGGCGCGCGAGCTCCCCGGGCGTCAGCGGCGTCTGCTCCTCGGCCGCGCGCCAGATGTGCGCGATCGCGTTCATGTCGGTGCGATGCAGCCCGTGTGAGCGCGCGAACACGTCGACGAACCGGTCCGCCTCGACATTGAACCGGCGGAGGAGATCGATGAGCTCGTCGGCAGGCGTCACCGTTTCAGTTTGCCCCGTTCGGGGAATTCGGCAACGATCGTACACGTGTTCGAGTACTTTTGAGGCATGGCAACGTGGGCTGAGTTCGCCGCCGCCGACCCCCAGCTGGCGTCGGCCATTCGCACGCTCGTGTGTCAGTACGGCCCGGGCCTGGGCTACCTGGCAACCGTCCGCCCCGACGGCGGCCCCCGCATCCACCCCGTCTCCCCGGTGATCACGGAGGAGGGCCTGTTCTGCTTCGTCCTGCGCTCCCCGAAGCGCCACGACCTCGACCGCGACGGCCGCTACTCCCTGCACAGCTTCCCGTCGGAGGACACCGCCGACGAGGCGTACGTGTCCGGCCACGCGAGCGTCGTGTCGGATTCCGGCCTGGTGGAACGCCTCGCCCTGCTCATGCACGCGGCGCCGGGCATCGACTGGAAGCTGTACGAACTGACCGTCGACCTGGCGATGTACGTGCAGTACGACACTCCGACGACGTCGACGCGCACCGTGTGGAAGGACCGGCCGGGGCATGTTCCGCGGGCGCGGCATAATGGTCCGTGCGCTAACGCCGTGGATTCGGTACAGTAGGCGTCGCTCGCGGGTGTAGTTCAATGGCAGAACATCAGCTTCCCAAGCTGACAGTGAGGGTTCGATTCCCTTCACCCGCTCCACGACGAAGGCCCTGGCCAGGACACATGTCCCGCCAGGGCCCTTTGCTTGTCGGGACACTCGGATTCGCTGCCGTGCCATTGGACCACTGTCAGCTTGTATCCGTCGTTTCGGCCTGTCGAGGTCCGGCGGACCTTCCGTCCAACCGCTCGCCGGGCGACCGCACCGCCGGAGGCGTTATAGCATCGGTGCTATGGCCTGGGGTACCGTGGAGCTGGAGCCAGAGGTTCGACAGTGGCTGGAAGAGCTGGCAACGGCCCAGTTCGCGCGGGTGGCCTTCTACATTGACCTCTTGGCCGAAGAAGGACCGCTACTGGGCGAGCCGTACACGAAGCAGCTCGACGGGAAGCTTCGCGAGCTTCGGTTTCACCTGGAGCGTGACGCAGTACGGATCACCTACTGGATCGGCTCAGGAGAACTGATCATCCTCCTGACGGTGTTTCGGAAGACCCGTGACCGGGAGACCCGTGAGGTCGAGCGGGCTCGGCGAGCGATGGCACGGTGCATTGCCGAGATGCACACCGCCGAAGAAGGGATCGAGTCATGAGCGGTCGCAGCGACTGGAACGACCTCCGCAGCCGGCGCATGGCCGAACCGGGAGCGGCCGAGGCCTACGAGTCGACCAAACTCGCGTTCGAACTCGGGCGGGCGGTCCGGGAGCTTCGCGAGCGGCGCGGCTGGAGCCAGACCGAACTGGCCGACGCGGCCTCCATGACACAGTCCGCCGTCGCTCGCTTCGAGGCCGGCGGCACCGTGCCCACTCTGCCCGTCCTCGAACGCCTGGCGCGAGCGCTCGACGTCGAACTGTCGGTCGGATTCCACGCCAGGCCCGACGCGGCATGACCCAGGGCATGCCACAAGCGTGCCATTACGCCAGGTGCCATAAGGTCGCTCCAGGCCGTCCGTCGCAGCCGCGACCTGGAGGTTCACGGCCCCGAAGAGGTCAACCTGTACGGTTCCCAAGCTGACAGTGAGGGTTCGATTCCCTTCACCCGCTCCAAAAGCTCAGGCTCTGGCCAACGCCAAGCCGCGGCAACGTGGCCGGCGCTCGTAGTTGGGGAGCGCGTCGCGAGCTATTCGTGTGAGTACCGATCCACCGTGATCCCGCTCCGGCGGACAGTGATGTGGGCGTGGTCGCCGAATGCCTCAAGCAGCACATCATCAAAGGCGCCGCTGTCGAACGCGTCGCTCAGGAGGCGGGCGCGGTTGTAGCGCTCTTCATCCGGCCCGACGTAGGGGTTTCCCTTGTACTGGCCATTCGCCCATTCGTCGGGGCGCCCGCCGAGGGTCGGGTGTTCGCCGCCACCAAGAGTGAGCTCGTAGGTGAGCTGCGGATCGAGCACCGGATCGTCCGGAGTGCGGAACCACGGCAGGTTGACCCGGAACACACATGGTTCGCCATCGTTGAAATACGGGGTGTACTGGGTCCAGCCGAACTCGACAATTGTGCTGTCGTCGAGCAGAGCGCGAATCATTGGTTCGAGGTCCGAAAGCGGTCTTTGCCGGACCCGGGAGTCGGGTCGGGTGATTTCGCCGTCGACCGGGATGCCGAGGAAATTCTTTTGGCTCATTCGGTGGGTCCTTCTTCTCGGTCTTCGTGGTTCAGAAGATGCGACAAGGGCAGCTCGGTGCGCTGGGCGCCGGACATCCACGGCTTGATCGGCAGGCCGGCGATGTAGTCAGCTGGCGATGGAAGCCAGCCGAGGTCCTCGAGCACGTGCCGCTCCGCAACCAGCCGTACGGGGACTTGGATCACTCCGCCTGCGCTGCGCGTGATGTCGATGGTGCGGCCGAAGATGCGTTGACACAGCCAGACGCCTTCGGTGTGGTGGTACAGGGACCGGTGCCGGACGTCGCCGATGAGCTTCTTCGAGGAGTCGATGAACTCCTCGATCTCGATGTAGTCCTCAGGCGCACCGCCCCATTTGTGGGCCGCCGAGACCGCATGGTGCCAACTGTTCACGCAGTACCTCATGTCCCGCGCCGCCGGTGTGGTATCGCGCTGCGGATCGCAACGTAGATCATGATCCGGCGGTGACGCAACGGCGGTATGAGCGGGGATTCTCCGGTCTGGGGTACGGAGGTAGGTCCTGGCCGGACGTGTCGTGAACATGCCATTACGCCCGGCTCCGGCACGCTTCGCGGTGATCGTCGGCGTCCTCCCAGCCGGCTCGACGCTCGACCCGTTCACCGGCGGGATCACCGGCACGCCGACGGCGGCCGGCCGCAAACCGTGGGCAGCGCTCGTGCGGATCACGCCACGATCGCCGTCACCGCACGATACGGGGTTGTCCGATGTGGACCGCCCGCGCATAATCGGCGCGCGCCGCTGAATGATCAGCGGGCGTGAATCCCGCCGAGTGCCCCCGAAAGAGGAGCAGCGTGGGTAAATCCCTCCTTTCCGGCCTCACGATCGTCGTGGTGGCCGCCGGTGTGGGGCTGGTCGCGGGGGCCGGCTCCGCATTCGCCGCGACGACCCCGTTGTACGTCGACAACACCTTCGGATCCGGCTGCTCCGACACCGGCGGCGGCAGCCAGAGCAAGCCCTTCTGCACGATCACGGCCGCGGTCGGGGCGTTGGCGCCCGGGCAGACGGCCCAGATCACCGGGGTGTTCAACGAGCGCGTGACCGTCAACAAGTCCGACGTCACGCTGCAGGCCTCCGCGGCGGGAGCGGCGCGGGTGGCCGGGCCGAGCGCCGGGTTCGCCGTCGACGGGCAGCACGACGTCGCCATCCTCGGCATCGACGTGCTGAACGTGGCGAGTGCGCCCGCGTTCGCGGTGAGCAACGGTGTGCGGATCTCGGTCGTCGACGCGAGTGTGACCATGGCGAACGAGGCGACCGGGCCGGCGATCCGGCTCTCCGCCGTGACGGATTCGGCGCTCACCGGCGTGAAGGTCGACGGCGGCGCGGTGTCGGCCGGCCTGGCGTTGGACGCGGCGACGTCCCGGACGGTGCTCAAGGGGCTGACCGTCAGCGTCGGCCGGCCGGCCGGCAGCGTGGCCGTCGACATCGCCGGCTCGAACAACACGATCGTCAACAGCCGCACCTACGGCGGAGCGGTCGCGGTCATCGCGCTGCGGCCCGGGGCGGCGGGCAACACGGTCGTCAACAACACGGTGATGAGCGGCCACGGCGTCGGCATTCTCAACAACGGCGCCACCGGTACCGCGATCACGAACAACTCGCTGGACTTCAACTGCCTCGGGGGCATCCGCGTGGCCGGCGCATCCGCCGGCGTGTCCGTGCAGAACAACGTCGCGACCGGCGACGTGTCCTCGACGACCGGCTGCGACCCGGCCATCCCGAGCGGGCCCGAGATCGGCCTGTACGACGGCGCGGCCGGCACCACGGTGGTCGACTACAACGCCGTCTCCCGGTCGGCGGCGCCGAACTCGCTGTACTGGTGGAACGGTCCCCTGGGGCTGGCCGGCTTCCGGGCCGCCTCCGGTCAGGCCGCGCACGACACCGACGTCGCCGACCAGGCGCACCTGGAGGACTCGGCGAACTCGGCCGCGCCCGGGTACCAGAGCACCGACTCCTTCGGCCAGCCGCGCGAGGACAACCCGGCGCAGCCCGACACGGGCGCCGGGCCGGTCACCTACGCCGACCGCGGCAACTCCGAGTTCATCCGGGGCCCGTACCCGATCGTGACCGTCGTGGCGGACCAGGCCGGCAACTCGGTCA
Source organism: Dactylosporangium sp. CA-052675 (assembly GCF_050947935.1). Classification (GTDB taxonomy): domain Bacteria; phylum Actinomycetota; class Actinomycetes; order Mycobacteriales; family Micromonosporaceae; genus Dactylosporangium. The sequence goes on from NZ_CP192010.1 coordinate 88,433, forward strand.
CGGTGGACGCGTCGCGCACGGTCCCCGGCTACGTGCCCATCGCCAAGTACCGCTTCGACTTCGGCGACTCCACCAGCCAGGTGACGCAGACGTCGCCGGTCGCCACCCACCACTACTCGACGCCGGGGACGTACTCCATCTCGGTCACGGCCGTCGACGTCAACGGGTTCAGCGCAACCCAGCAGCAGTCCAAGTCGCTGTGGCCGGCGGCCCGGACGTTCGCCCTGCTGGCGCACGACAACAACCGCTACGTCAGCGCCACCGAGGGTGGCAACACGCAGATGCGCGCGTACCAGTCCACGATCGGCGAGGCGGAACTGTTCGAGCTCGTGAAGGTCGGCGGCGACGTGGTCGCGTTGCGGTCCCGCGTCAACGGGCAGTACTTCACGGTGCTCGTCGGCCCGGACGTTCCCGCCGGCTCGAACGTCGTGGGGGCCTGGAGCGCGTCCACGAGCGGCGACGACACGCTGTTCACGATCACGAACAACGCCGACGGCACGATCAGCCTGCGCTCGTTGGTGAACGGAAAGTACCTGAGCAGCAACCACGGCGTCGGCATGATGACCGCCGACCGGGCCACGATCGGCCCGTGGGAGGAGTTCAGCCCGGTCGACGCGGCCAACGCCACCGTCACGCTGCGGGCCGGGGTCAACAACCGGTACGTGACGGCGGAGAACGGTGGCAACTCGCCCCTGATCGCCAACCGCACCGCGATCGGCTTCTGGGAACAGTTCGACCTGGTCGACGCGGGCGGCGGCTGGGTGGCGCTGTACTCGCGAGCCAACGGCCTCTTCGTCACCGCGGAGGCGGGCGGCAACCAGCCACTGATCGCCAACCGCGCGGCCGTCGGCCCGTGGGAGAAGTTCAAGGTGATCGCCAACGCCGACGGCAGCATCAGCCTGCTGGCCGGGGTCAACAACCGGTACGTCACCGCGGAGAACGGCGGCAACTCGTCACTGATCGCGAACCGCACGGCGATCGGCCCGTGGGAGAAGTTCGACCGCTGATCCGGTCACAACGCCGGCGGCAACGGCAGGACCCGCGTCACGGCGGGCCCTGCCGTTGTCCATTCGGGCGCCGCGGGGGTCGCGACGAGAAGCCGCCCCGCTCCGCGTCGTCGACATCGGCGCTTGGAGCGGCCCGAAAGCGGCGCAGAATGAGGCGATGGAGCGGTTCGGCAACGACGGGCTCGAGTTCGCGGTCGACGATCTGGGCGACGAGACCGCGCCCGCGGTCGTGCTGCTGCACGGGTTTCCGCAGGACCGGCGGGCCTGGGCCGCGGTGGCGGAGGCGCTGGTCGCGAACGGGCGGCGGGTGCTCGTGCCGGAGCTTCGGGGCTACGGCGAGCAGGCGAGCCCTAAAGAGCGCGGAAAGTACACCCTCGATGCCCTGGCGACCGATGTCGTGGCGCTCGCCGAAGCGGCCGGCCTCGAACGGTTCGATCTCGTCGGGCACGACTGGGGCGCCGCGCTGGCGTTTCACGTGGCCGGGCGGCATCCCGCGCTCGTGCGCACCCTCACCGCCTTCTCGGTGCCGCATCGCGGGGCGTGGAGCGGGGCCGGGGTGCGGCAGCTGTGGCGATCGGCCTACATCGGGTTCTTTCAGCTTCCGTGGCTGCCCGAGCTCGTGCTGACCCCGAGAAGGTTCGAGCGGTGGCTCGTGCGCAGCGGGCTCGGGGTCGAGCACGCGCGCCGCTATGCGCGGGCGAAGAACCGGCGAGCATTGAACTGGTACCGGGCGATGCCGCTACGAGGCGCCTTCCCGCGGGTCGAGGTGCCGACCGTCTTCGCGTGGGGCGACGGGGACGAGTTCGTCACCGAGCGGCTCGCGCGCCGGTGTGAACGGTGGGTCGACGGGGAGTACACCTTCGAAATCCTGCGTGGCGTGCGCCACTGGATTCCGGAGATGCACCCCCGCCGAGCCGCGGAGCTGGTGCTCAGGCGCCGCTGATCGAGCGCACGTCCCAGAGGTAGACCCCGTCGACGACCTGGGACGGGGCCGCGTCCGGGGCGACCAGCTTGTCGATCGTCTCGCGCAGGACCTTCTCGTTCCAGTAGCCCACCGGCATCACCAGGTTGGTGGCCTTCCAGTGCTTGATGTCGGCCCGGATCGCGGCCTTCTGCGCCTCGGTCACGTCCGGCGAGGTGCGCTGGCGTGCGACCCAGCTCAGGTAGATGATCGTGTCGCGGTAGCCGGGGCCGAAGTGCGCGAACTTGTCGTCCGGCTCGGTGTCGTTCGGGCCGAGGAAGTATCCGGCCGTCAGCTTCACCTCGAAGTTGGTCTCGGTCGACCAGCGCATCATCTTGATGTTGTCGTCCCAGCCGCCCGGCAGCGGAGCCACGACCGGGTTCGGGGGCAGCTTGGTGCGCCAGTTGCCGTTGGTGAACAGCGCCGGCAGCGGCGGGCGGCCGGTCGCGGGCTGCGGGGTCGGGAACAGCGGGACGAGCGCGGCGAGCAGCGCGATGCCCCAGATCAGGGCGAGCTTCGGGCTGCGGCGCGGGGCCGGCTCCCCGCCGCGAACCGGCGGAGGCGGCGGCTGCTCGGAAACCTCCCCGGAAGAGCCGGAGCCGACCAGCGCGGGCTCGAGCTCGAGGGCCGGAGCCGCTGCGGGAACGGTAGCCGGACGCAGGCGCTCGACCACGAGCTTGTCGACCAGCAGGGCCAGGCCGACGCCCACGCACACCGTCACGATGAGCCCGAGCCGCGTCGGCACCACCGAGTCGAACAGCGGCAGCTTGCTGATCCACTTCCACGGGCCGTGCACGTGGGTGTGCTCGACGCCGTTGAAGCGGATCACGTCGCCGAGGGAGAAGACGGCGAAGAGGGCGGCGGTGATGAACAGGGCCCGGGACAGCCGGTTGCGCCACAGGGCGACCGCGCCGGCGACCAGCACGATGGCGAGCGGCCAGCCGAAGAAGCCGTTCTCCTCGCTGGCGTTGTTCTTGTTGAGCCGGGCCGCCTCGGCGACGTCGCCGGCGATGGAGTAGCGGCCGAAGGTGACGTAGGAGTACGCGTCGAGGTTGATCGCGCGCACGCCCGCGTCGAGGCCGCTGTAGTGCTGGGGGCCGGTGAACTGGAAGTACAGCGGGTAGGCCAGCACGGCCCCGGCGACGAGCAGCGTCACGCCGCACTTGGGCAGCAGGACCTTCGCGAAGCCGGGCAGCTGCTTCCACGGCACGTAGGCCAGGATGAACACGAACAGGGCCATCGCCGTGAAGAACAGCATCTCCTCGTTGATGCCGGCCTGCAGCACCACGAGCAGGGCGAGCCAGAGGCCCTGCCGCCACACGTTGCCGGGGTGCCGCATCCGGAAGACCGCGGCGATGATCAGCGGGATGAAGTACTGCCCGGCGATGTTCGGGTGCCCGGCGATCTGCGACGTCATGGCCGGCGCGAAGCCCAGGAACGCGGCGCCGACCGTGGCGGCGGGGCGGGAGCGGCCGAACTCGCGGGTCAGCACCCAGTACCAGGCGATCGCGGTCGCGGCCAGGGCCAGCGTGGAGATGAACGCGAAGGTCACGCCGGCGCCGAGCCACAGCGTCACCGGGGTCAGCGGCAGCGCGAGGGTCAGCACCGACGTGTTCGCCATCAGGTTGACGCCCAGGGGCGCGTTGATGTCGTCGGAGAAGAAGGGCGACTCACCCTTCGTGAACAGCTCGGTCGCGTGGGTCAGGAACCACTCGAACGTGAAGCTGTCCTGGAAGTTCAGCGTCAGGTAGCGCCCGTTCGGGTCCACCCAGAGGCGTCCCAGCACGTAGATGGCGCCGAGGACAAAACCGACCATGACCAGCGCGTCGACGGTCTTCCCCGTCACCCGCCCCCGAATTCTCACCCGGTGGAGTGTAGGCGAGGGTGATTCCCGCCGACACGCCGCGCCGGTTCTAGCAGTCGGCGCGGAAGGCGTTCAGGTTCAGGTTCTTGCGGATGTTGCTGAACCGCAACGAAGCCGGGGTCGGGCACTCGGCGGCGCTGTACTCCACGTGGAACACGGGCTTCCCGGCGGCGATGAACGGCTTGAGCTGGCCGCACTCGCCGTACTCCCGGCAGGACTCGTTGACCGCGAAGTCGAACGCCGGCTGCAGCGCCTTGACCTGATCGAGGTCGTTCTTGAGCCCGACCGCCAGGCCCAGGCCGTGCGCGAGATCGGCCACCCGGCGGTTGAACGTGAGCTGGTCGGCGGCGGTGAGCGGGAAGCCGGAGTCGTTGCTGTAGCCGTCCATGTTGTCCGGGTCGACCGCGTCGAAGCCCTTGGCCTTGCAGTCGGCGAGGCGCGCGGCCAGGATCGGCCGCAGCACGGTCCAGTTGCGCACGTCGAGCCACTGCTCGCCGGGCCAGCCGTCCAGCGCCTTGCCGCGCACCGAGGCCGGATACTTCCCGGCGTCCGCCCGCCAGTTCTCGTAGGAGCCGGCGTCCACGTAGCACACGACCTGCCGCCCCGCCTTGTGCAGCGCGGCGACCTGCGCCTTCGTGGAGTCGGCGCCGTCGATGTCGTACACCTGCGCCTTGACGCTCGTGTCAAGCTTGCCGCTGAACTGCATCTGCCAGGTCAGGCCGACGGCTGGCTGCCAGCGGGCCGGGGCGGCGGCCTGGGCCGGGGCGGTCACGGCGAGGACGGCGGCCGTGGCGGCCAGGGCGCTCATCAGGAGTCGACGCATGGCTGCGACATCGGCTCGTCGGGCCCGGGACCGGGTGAAAGCCGGGAGCGCTACGAGTGCACGACGGTCCCGTCAGCCGAAAAACCCGCAAGACGCGTTCGGTATCGTCCAATGTGACGGAAACGGCCACAAGAAGGTGGACACAGATGGTCCTGAAGATGTCCTCGCTGTTCCTGCGGACACTGCGCGAGGATCCTGCCGACGCCGAGGTCGCCAGCCACAAGCTGCTGGTCCGCGCGGGCTACGTGCGCCGCGTCGCGCCGGGCATCTTCACCATGCTGCCGATGGGCCTGCGGGTGCTGCGCAACGTCGAGCGGGTGATCCGCGAGGAGATGGACACGATCAGCGGCCAGGAGCTCTCGTTCCCGGCCCTGCTGCCGCGCGAGCCCTACGAGGCGACCGGCCGCTGGACGGAGTACGGCCCGAACATCTTCCGTCTCAAGGACCGCCGCCAGGGCGACTACCTGCTCGGCCCCACGCACGAGGAGATGTTCACGCTCGCCGTGAAGGAGTTCTACTCCTCGTACAAGGACCTGCCGCTGACGCTGTACCAGATCCAGTCGAAGTACCGCGACGAGGCGCGCCCCCGGGCCGGCATCCTGCGGGGCCGCGAGTTCGTCATGAAGGATTCGTACTCCTTCGACGTCGACGACGACGGTCTGCGCGCCGCATACGGCCGCCACCGCGAGGCCTACGTCAAGATCTTCGACCGGCTCGGCCTCGACTACGTGATCTGCTCGGCGACGAGCGGGGCGATGGGCGGCAGCGCCTCCGAGGAGTTCCTGGCCCTCTGCGACATCGGCGAGGACACGTTCGTGCGCTGCGCCAACGGCGACTACGCGGCCAACGTCGAGGCGGTCGTGACCCCGCCGCCCGCCGCGCTGCCGATCGAGGGCCAGCCCGCGGCCCGGGTCGCCGACACGCCCGAAACGCCGACGATCGAGACGCTGGTCGACCTGTTCAACGCCCGGGCGGACCTCCAGCGCGAGGATCGCGCCTGGACCGCCGGCGACACGCTCAAGAACGTCATGCTCATGCTGACCATGCCCGACGGCAAGCGCGAGCCGCTGGCCGTCGGCGTGCCCGGCGACCGCGAGGTCGACCTGCGCCGCGTCGAGGCGGTCGTCGCGCCGGCCGAGGTGGCGCCCATGACCGAGGCCGAGTTCGCGCAGCACCCGGCGCTCGTGAAGGGGTACATCGGCCCCGGCGTGCTGGGCGAGAAGAACTCCTCCGGCATCAGGTACCTGGTGGACCCCCGGGTCGTCGACGGCACGAGCTGGATCACCGGCGCCGACGAGCCGGGCAAGCACGTCATGCACCTCGTCGCCGGCCGGGACTTCACGCCCGACGGCACCATCGAGGCGGTCCGGATCGTCGACGGCGACATCTGCCCGGTCGACGGCGGCCGGCTGGAGCAGGCCCGCGGCATCGAGATCGGGCACATCTTCCAGCTCGGCCGCAAATACGCGAAGGCCCTGGGCCTGTCGGTGCTCGACCAGAACGGCAAGGCGCAGATCGTCACGATGGGCTCCTACGGCATCGGCGTGACCCGCGCGGTCGCCGTGGTCGCCGAGCAGACCGCCGACGAGCGCGGCCTGTGCTGGCCCCGCGAGCTGGCCCCGGCCGACGTGCACGTGGTCGCCGCGGGCAAGACCGAGGAGATCCGCGACGGCGCCGCGCAGCTGGCCGCGGACCTCGAGGCAGCCGGGCTGACCGTGTTGCTCGACGACCGCAAGGACGTCTCGCCGGGCGTGAAGTTCAACGACTCCGAGCTCATCGGCGTGCCGACGATCGTGGTGGTCGGCAAGCGGCTCGCCGACGGCGTGGTCGAGCTCCGCGACCGCAAGTCGGGCGAGAAGACGGAGATCGAGGCCGGCGCCGCGGTCGACGCGGTGCTCGCGGCCGTTCGCGCCTAGGTCGCTCTCAGTTCGCGCCCAGTCAGCTGTCCGTACAGGTTCGGCATTTCCGGGTTCGGCCGATCGGCTCCTTGGCGGATCGGCCGAACGGACGGAAGTATGCGGGCAAATCCCCACATGAAGCACTCTTCGGTTTGACGGCCGAGCGGGAGAGACGGATACGTTCAGTCACGACCTTGCCGTCGACGAAGGGTGCAGACGTTGTCCGGCCGACATTCCTTTGTGGGTCGCCGTCACCTCATCCCGATCATCGCCGGGGTCGGTGCCGTCGTCGTGCTCGTCGGGGTCGCGGTGGCGACCATCAATCTCGGCGGTGACGACCCCAAGCCGGTCGCGGCGGTCGACGCCCCGCGCAGCCCGCAGGAGCGCGCGGACCGCGGTGAGCGCCCGTCGCCCTCGGCCCAGCCGAGCCTCGACCAGGGGCTGGAGTCTGTGCAGGTCACGGCCTCCCCGACGCCCTCGAGGACGCCGAGCAAGACCAAGACGCCGAGCAAGAGCCCGACCACCAAGGCGCCGGCCGAGGTGGCGGACAGTGGTACCTGCCAGGTGTCGTACTACGCTGATGGGCAGAAGACCGCCAACGGCGAGAACTTCGACCCCAACGGGCTGACCGCGGCTCACAAGACGCTGAAGTTCGGCACGATCGTCCGGGTCACGAACCTGGCCAACGGCAAGTCCGTCGACGTACGGATCAACGATCGGGGACCCTTCGTAGCGGGACGCTGTCTCGATCTCGCCAAGGGCGCCTTCGTGAAGGTCGCTTCGGTGAGCGCTGGAGTAATCAACGCGAAGTATGAAGTACTCAAGTAAGGCAGACCCGGCCGTTTGATGGAGCGGTCCGGCGGTCGGTTGGTGGCATGCTGTTGGCCGGACCTATGAAACGTCAGCTGCTTCCCGAAGCCCGTGCCGGTGTCGGCGCGGCCTTCGTGCTGCTCGCGCTCGTCTTCACCGCGGAGGTGGCGGACGGCTTCCGGGCCGACTACGTCGGCCTGCTCGCGGCCGCGCCCTTCCTCGCCGCGGCGTTCGCGTCGTGGCCCGAGGTGCTCGCCGTGGGCAGCACGGCCACGCTGCTGGCCTTCGTCTTCTGCTCGATCGAGCTGATGCACAGCCGCGACCGCCTGCTCGTGCTGATGCTGAACCTCGGCGGCGTGCTCGTGGCCAGCGGGATCGGGTCCGCCGTGGGGGCGATCCGGCAGCGGCAGATCGCGCGGTACGCCGAGCTGTCCCACCTCGCCCAGGTCGCCCAGGGCGCCGTGCTGCGCCCGCTGGGCCCCCAGGTCGGCCCGCTGACGGTCGCGGCCCGCTACATCTCGGCCAGCGCCGCCGCGGACATCGGCGGCGACCTGTACGAGGCCCTGGACACCCCGTACGGCGTGCGCATGATCATCGGCGACGTCCGCGGCAAGGGCCTCGACGCGGTGCGGCTGGCGAGCATCGTGCTGGGGTCGTACCGCCACGTCGCCTTCGAGCGCGCCGACCTGCGCGCGATCGTCGCCGACCTCGACCGCGCGGTGGCCCGATCGCTGGGCGACGAGGACTTCGTGACGGCGGCGCTGATCGAGGAGCGCGGCGGCACCCTGACCATCGTCAACTGCGGCCACCCGGCCCCGCTGCTGCTGCGCCGGGGTCGCGTGATCCCGCTCGACCCGCCGGCCAACGCGCCCCCGCTGGGCTTCATGCCGGTGGTCAAGCCGCGCGTGGAGCGGCTGGAGCCGGGCGACCGGCTGCTGTTCTTCACCGACGGGCTGGCCGAGGCGCGCCGCGACGGGCAGTTCTTCCCGACCGCCGAGCGGGCTCAGCGGCTGCTCGGGCACGGCACGGTCGCCGACGGGCTGAAGTCGCTCGAGAGCGCGCTCGTGGAGTGGGTGCGGGGGCGGCTCGACGACGACATCGCGCTCGTGCTGGTGGAGTACCAGGGCGTGAAGCCGCAGGCCGCGGTGCCGAGCTGGGAGATCGGCGGCGCGGGAGTGGCATCCTCGTAGCGCTCAGCGCCGCGCGGGGCTGTCGCGATTCGCCGCGGCCCGGCGCCGGGCGGCCGCCGCCACCGCGGAGACGGTGGCTTTTCTGCCGCCCACGGAGGCCGGTGCGCCCAGTCCGGCTCGGTGAGGCTTCGCGGAGACCGACCCAGACCGGGCGTCCAATGAGCAACGGTCAGCGAGTGACGCGGCCCGAGCCAAAATCCTAAGCGGCTTCGATGGCCCTCTGGCGGGGAATGAGTCGGCGCATCGGGGCGCGGTGGCGGCCCGTGTAGAAGCGCGGGTACTTGGGGGCGAAGAGCGAGCCCATGAGGCGGACGATCATGGCGGCGGCCCTCCTTCTGACTGGGAGTAACCGATCAACGACCACATCACCCGGGGGTGACGGCGTGTCCGCTACTCAACTGCTCCCGCGCGGTACTCACGGGGCTCTGCTGTGGTCCGGTTCACTCGCAGGTGCGCCTTGTTCCTCGTTACCAGCGAGTAATAAGATGGCTGTTACCGACTGGTAACCCACGTCGGCCATGCTCCTTGGCACGAGATGCTGCGACCCAGAGACGGGGGCCACTCCGCGATGACCCATTACAAGAGCAATCTGCGGGACCTTGAGTTCAACCTGTTCGAGGTCTTCGGCGTCGAGAAGGTCCTCGGTCAGGGCCCGTACGGCGACATCGACGTGGACACCGCCCGCAGCATCCTCGGCGAGGTGGACCGGCTGGCGCGCGAGGACCTCGCGGCGAGCTACGTCGACGGCGACCGCAACCCGCCCGTCTACGACCCGGCGACCTTCTCCGTGCGCATGCCCGAGAAGTTCCGGCAGTCGTACGAGGCCTTCATGGCCGCCGAGTTCTGGCGCCTCGACCTGCCCGCCGAGCTCGACGGGACGGCGGCGCCGCGCGCGCTGTGGTGGTCGCTGGCCGAGCTGGTGCTCGGGTCCAACGCGCCGATCTGGATGTACGCCTCCGGCCCCTCGTTCGCCAACACGCTGCGGATCGAGGGCACCGAAGAGCAGAAGAAGTGGGCCAAGCTCTTCGTCGACAAGCAGTGGGGCTCCACGATGGTGCTGACCGAGCCGGACGCCGGCTCCGACGTCGGCGCGGGCCGGACCAGGGCGATCCCGCAGGCCGACGGGTCCTGGCACATCGAGGGCGTCAAGCGCTTCATCACCAGCGGCGAGCACGACCTGACCGAGAACATCGTGCACTACGTGCTGGCGCGGCCGGTGGACACGCCCGGCGCGGGCGGGCCGGGCACCAAGGGGCTCTCGCTGTTCGTCGTGCCGAAGTTCCACTTCGACGCCGACACCGGCGAGCTCAAGGACCGCAACGGTGTCTTCGTGACCAACGTCGAGCACAAGATGGGCCTCAAGGTCTCCACCACGTGCGAGGTCACCTTCGGCGGGCACGGGGTGCCGGCCCAGGGCTGGCTGCTCGGCGACGTGCACGAGGGCATCCGGCAGATGTTCCTCATCATCGAGTACGCCCGGATGATGGTCGGCACCAAGGCGATCGCGACGCTGTCGACGGGCTACCTCAACGCGCTCGAATACGCCAAGAGCCGCGTGCAGGGCGCCGACCTGGTCTCCACGGACAAGGCCGCGCCGCGGGTCACGATCATCAACCACCCGGACGTGCGCCGCTCGCTGCTCATGCAGAAGTCCTACGCCGAGGGCCTGCGCGCCCTGGTCTGCTACACGGCGACCTGGCAGGACAAGGTGGCCCTGGCCGAGGCCGCGGGCGACGAGAAGGCCGCGAAGATCGCCAAGCGGGTCAACGACCTGCTCCTGCCGCTGGTCAAGGGCGTCGGCTCGGAGCGTGCCTACGAGATGCTGGGCCACGAGTCGCTGCAGACCTTCGGCGGCTCCGGGTTCCTGCAGGACTACCCGCTCGAGCAGTACGTGCGCGACTCGAAGATCGACACGCTGTACGAGGGCACGACCGCGATCCAGAGCCTCGACCTGGTGTTCCGCAAGATCGTGAAGGACCAGGGCAAGGCGCTGCTCACCGTGGCCGGCGAGATCCAGCAGTTCCTCGAGTCCGAGGGCGGCAACGGGCAGCTCAAGGTCGAGCGCGCGGCGCTGGGCAAGGCGCTCGCCGAGGTGCAGCAGATCCTGGGCATCTTCACCGGCTGGCTGGGCGAGGCCCAGGCCGGCGACCCGCAGGCGCTCTACAAGGTCGGCCTCAACACCCGGCGGTTCCTGCTCGACCTCGGTGACATCGTGGTCGGCTGGCTGCTGCAGCGGCAGGCCGAGGTAGCACTGCAGGCCCTCGCCGGCGCGGTGTCGCCCGCGGACAAGGCCTTCTACGAGGGCAAGGTGGCCGCGGCGAAGTTCTTCGCGCACGAGGTGCTGCCGCGCGTGGGCGCCGACCGGCGGGTCATCGAGTCGACCACGCTGGACGCGATGCAGCTCACCGAGGACGCCTTCTGACCCATGGCTGAGCGGGAGGGCAATGGTGCCCTCCCGCTTTTTTTCAGCCGCGGCCGGTGTGCTCGGCGGTGAGCGCGGCCTCGGTCAAGCTCGACCAGGCGCCCTCGAACCGGTGCACCGCGATGCCGGAGGTGGCCAGGCCGCGGTCCTTGAGGGCGTACGGGGCCAGCTCGTGCGACAAATCGGACAGCGTCGGGTTGTGCCCCACCAGCAGCACGGTCTCGACCGTCGCGCCGACCTGCTGGATCAGCTCCAGCGTGTCGAGGGCCGGGCCGGTGTAGATCCGGTGCTCGAACAGGGCCGGCGCGTCGATGCCGAGCTCCGCGAGCGTCTCGCGGGTGCGCACGGCGGTCGAGCACAGCACGGCGTCCGGCCGGAGGGACTGCTCCCGCAGCCACGCCCCGGCCGCGGCGGCGTCGCGGTGCCCGCGCGGGGCAAGCGGTCGCTCGATGTCGGTGGCGTAGTCGTCCGGGTCGGCCGCCTTGGCGTGCCGCAGAAGGATGAGCGTGCGGACGGTCATGGCACAAGCCTCCCCGATTGAAGAACGTCCCGCGTGGGTATCCCTGCCACAGACAGTTACCCAACAGACGCCTCGGGAGGCCTTCGATGGGTATCGGCGGAAGCATCCTACTGATCGTTGTCGGCGCGATTCTGACGTTCGGGCTGAAGGACACCGACGTGGGCCCGTTCAACCTCGACACGATCGGCTGGATTCTCCAGCTCGCCGGGCTCGTCGGCCTGGTCCTGACCCTGTACTTCTGGAACTCGCGCCGCCGCACGGTGGTCTCGGCGGCCCCGCCGCCGCCCCCGCCCGCGGCCGGCACCGTGATCCCGCCCTCGGCCGACGAGGTCATCGAGCGGCGCACCCGGCGCTACTGAGCGCTGGAGCACCAAAGAGGGGCCGGTCCTGGACCGGCCCCTTTCAGCGCGCGTAGAGGGCGAAGTAGATCGCGATGTGGTGGCAGATCGCGGCCACCAGCGTGCACGCGTGGAAGAACTCGTGGTGGCCGAAGACCGTCGGCCACGGGTTGGGCCGGCGCAGGGCGTAGAACACCGCGCCGACCGTGTAGAAGGCCCCGCCCGCCAGGGTCAGCACCAGCACGGTCACGCCGCCCACGTGCAGCATGTCCGGCAGCACGGCGACGGCGACCCAGCCCAGCGCCACGTACAGCGGCGCCGAGAGCCACCGCCGCTTGCTCATCGCCGTGCCCATCTTCATCGCGACCCCCAGCACGGCGCCCGTCCACACCGTGGCCAGGATCGCCACCCGGGTGTTGCCGCTGAGCAGCAGCACACTGAACGGCGTGTAGGTGCCGGCGATGAAGATGAAGATCATGGAGTGGTCGAGCCGGCGCATGATCTTGTATCCGCGCTCGGACCAGACCCGGCGGTGGTACAGCGCGCTGGTGCCGAAGAGCGCGACGACCGTCAGGCTGTAGATGACACAGCTCACGAACGGGGCCCAGCCGGGGCGGGTGGCGGCGAGCGAGCACAGCACGATGCCGCAGATCACGGCCGCGCCCGCGGCGTAGGCGTGCAGCCAGCCGCGCATTCGCGGCTTGCCGAGGTCGACCGGTCGCAGGCGGGTTTCGGTCTTCACGGTCACGACTCCAAGGTTACGGTACCGTAGGTTACTCGCAAGTAGCGGCGGTGTGACGTCTATCGTGGCGGCGTGCAGTTTCGCCGGGTCGGTGCCGACGCGCTCCTCATCGAGGTCGACGCCCCTCTCGACTGGTTCGCGGCGCTGGCCGCCGAGCGGGCCGCCGGTCGCCTTGCGGTGGTGGACATCGTGCCCGGCGCCCGCACGGTCCTGCTCGACGGGGTGGCCGACCCGGCCGGCCTGGCCGCGCGACTGTCCGACTGGTCCTTCGATCCGGCATCGGTACGTCCCGGGCCACCCCTGACCGTCGACGTCCGCTTCGACGGGGTGGACCTGCCGTTCGTCGCCGAGCTCGCCGGGCTGAGCGTCGCCGGCGTGGTCGACAAGCTCACGAGCACAGACCTTACGGTCGCGTTCTGCGGCTTCGCGCCCGGCTTCGCGTACCTGCGCGGCCTGCCCTGGAACATCCCCCGCCTCGCCACCCCGCGCACCCGCGTCCCGGTCGGCTCGGTCGCGCTCGCCGCCGAGTTCGCCGGCGTCTACCCGACCGCCTCCCCGGGCGGCTGGCGGATCGTGGGGCGGACCCGGGCCGAGCTCTTCGACGTGGCCCGCACCCCGCCCGCGCTCATGACACCGGGCCGCACCGTGCGATTCCGGGCCGCATGAGCGCCGAGCTGCGGGTCGAGGTCGCCGGCCCGCTCACCACCGTGCAGGACCTCGGCCGGCCCGGCTTCGCGCACCTCGGCGTGGCGCGCTCGGGCGCGCTGGACCGGCCGGCGCTCGAGCTCGGCAACCGGCTCGTGGGCAACCCGCCGGGCGCGGCCGGGCTGGAGATCACGCTCGGGCCGTTCGCGGCGGTCGCGACCCGGGCCGGCACGGTCGCGCTCACCGGGGCCGCCGCGTCGCTGCGGGTCGGCGGCCGCCCGGCCCCGCTCAACGCGCCCGTGCCCGTGCGGGCGGGCGATCGCATCGAGGTCGGCCGGGCTGTCTCGGGGCTGCGGGCGTACCTCACCGTCGGCGGCGGCCTCACCCCCGACCCGGTGCTGGGCAGCCGCTCGACGGACACGCTGTCGCTGCTCGGCCCGCCCGTGCTGCGCGCCGGGGACCGGCTCCCGATCGGCGTGCCCGGGCGCGCACCGGCGCCCGTGGACCTGGCGCCCCGAGCCGCACTCGGCGGGCCGATCGTGCTGCGGATCACGTGGGGGCCGCGAGCCGATCTGTTCACGGATGCGGGGCGGCTCGGCGCCGGGGAGTACAGGATCCGCGGTGAGAGCAACCGGGTCGGCACCCGGCTGGACGGTCCGGCCCTGACCCGCGCGGACGCCGGGGAGCTGCCCAGCGAGGGGATGGTGCTCGGCGCGGTGCAGGTCCCGGCCGACGGCCGGCCGCTGGTCTTCCTCGCCGACCACCCGACGACCGGCGGGTACCCGGTGGTCGCGGTCGTCCACGCCGCCGATCTGCCGCTGCTCGCGCAGGCCCGCCCGGGCGATAGCGTTCGGTTCCGTGGTGGACCTCAACAGTGACCTCGGCGAGGGCTTCGGCATCTGGCGCCTCGGCGACGACGACGCCCTCCTGACGATCGTGACCAGCGCCAACGTCGCCTGCGGCTTCCACGCGGGCGACCCCGTGACCATGCGCCGGGTCAGCGACCGCTCGGGGGCGCTCGGGGTGCGGGTCGGCGCGCAGGTGAGCTACCGCGACCTGGCCGGCTTCGGCCGGCGCCGGATCGACGTGCCGCCGGACGAACTCGCCGACGAGCTGCGCTACCAGATCGGCGCCCTCGGCGCGTTCGGGCCGGTCGCGTACGTCAAGCCGCACGGCGCGCTCTACAACACCGCGGCGGTCGACGCCGGCCACGCCGCGGCCGTCGTGACCGCGGCCGCGGCCGCCGGGAAGCTGCCGGTGCTGTGCCAGCCGGGCTCGGTGCTCGCCGAGCTCGCGGCCGAACGCGGGCTGCGGGTGGTCGCGGAGGGGTTCGCCGACCGCGGGTACCTCCCCGACGGGCGGCTCGTCCCGCGCTCCCAGCCCGGCGCGCTCGTCACCGACGTGGCCGCGGTGACCGCCCGGGCCGTGCGCATGGCGGTCGACGGCGTGGTCGAGGCGGTCGACGGCTCGGTGATCCCGATGCCGATCGAGTCGCTGTGCGTGCACGGCGACACCTCGGGCGCGGTGGACATCGCCCGGGCCGTGCGCGACGCGCTCGCCGAGGCGGGCGTCCCGGTGGCGGCCTTCGTCCAGGACGGCGGGGTCTAGGCGTCCATCCCGCGCAGGATCAGGGGCAGGCGGGCCGCGCCGTCGTGCACCACCCGGATCGGCACGCCCCAGTCCTGGCGGGTGAGGTGGCAGGCCGGGAACTCGGCGTCGACGTCGCAGGTCGCGGCCTGGGCCACGACCTGCAGGACGCCCGAGGCGACATCCGCCGAGAGGACCAGGTGGCGGCGCAGGTCCGTGGTCACGCCCGCGCCCTCCAGGAGCAGCTCCGGCGGCGAGGCGGAGACCTCGAGCCGGGTCGACGGGCCGAACGACTCGTCCAGCTTCTGCCCCGGCGCGGGCTCGAAGATCAGGTCGAGCTCGACCTCGCCCGGCGCCAGCATGGTCGGCGGGCGCTCGGTGCGGTGCCGCACCCCGGCCACGTCGATGCCGGCCGCCGCGAGCGTGCCCGCGCCCAGCCGCACCAGGCGGTGCGCGCCCGACTCGACCACGACGATGTCCCCGTCCGCGGTCAGCACCAGGTCGCTCGGCTCCGACAGCCCGTCGAGCACCGTCGAGACGCGCCCGCCGGCGATGCGGCGGACGGCGCCGTTGTAGGTGTCGGCGACGAGCACGCTGCCGTCGGCCAGCGCGAGCACGCCGAGCGGGTGCTGCAGCAGCGCCTCGTCCGCGGGCCCGTCGACGTGGCCGAAGTCGAACAGCCCCTGGCCGGCCGCGGTGTGCATCTCGCCGTCCTCGATCCAGCGCACGGCCGAGGACTCGCTGTCGGCGATCCACAGCCGGGAGCCGTCGGGCGACGCCGACAGGCCCGACGGCTGGGCCATCCACACCTCGTGCAGCGGGCCGTCCTTGAGCGCCTCGACGGTCGTCCCGGCGTACATGCCGGCCGTGCGGCGCACCGGGTCGAACCACCACAGCTGGTGGATGCCGGCCATCGCGATGACCACCCGGTCGTCGTACCAGGCTACGTCCCACGGCGAGGAGAGATCCACCGCGAGCGAGTCGTGCGCGTCGAAGTCCACCGTCCCGCGCCACTGCCGCCCGCTGCCGGCGACCGTGCTCACCTCGCCGGTCTTGAGCTTGAGCCCGCGCAGCAGGTGGTTGACGGTGTCGGCGACGACGACGTCGTAGCCGGCGATCTCGGCCACGTGCGGCGGCAGCAGGCACAGCCCGCCCGGCTCGGAGAACTCCGGCTCGGTGCCGTCCTTGCGGCCGCGCTTGCCGGTGCCGATGCGCCGCACGAGCGTCTCGTTGTCGGCGTCGAGCTCGGCGAGCGACTGGTGCGTGGCGTCGGCGACGAGGAAGTGCCCGTCGGGCAGCGCGAGCGCCTTGCCGGGGAACCGCAGCAGCGTCAGGTCACTGCTCTGTACGACATGAGGCGCGTCTCCCCGCCGGAGCGTCCCCTTGGCCTCATGGACGCCGATCAGGTCCTCGATGAGCTTGGTGAGCCCCTGCGCGTGGCCCTCGCCGGCCATGTTGGCCACGACGTAGCCCTCGGGGTCGACCACCGTCAGCGTGGGCCACGCCTTCGCGGCGTACTGCTGCCACATGTTCAGCTCGGGATCGTCCAGCACCGGATGGTCGACGCCGTAGCGCTCGACCGCGGCGGCCAGCGCGTCCGGGTCCTTCTCGTGCTCGAACTTGGGGCTGTGCACGCCGATCGTCACGAGGACGTCGCCGAAGCGCTCCTCGAGCGGGCGCAGCTCGTCGAGCACGTGCAGGCAGTTGATGCAGCAGAAGGTCCAGAAGTCGAGCAGCACGATCTTGCCGCGCAGGTCCTGGAGGCTGAGCTGCTCGACGTTGAGCCAGCCGCGGCCCTTGAGCTCGGGCGCGCGGACTCTGGCGTACTTTTCCGGCATTTCCCTTATTTCTCGCTGGCCGGGCGGAGGCAGAGCACCTGGTCCTTCTCGCCCTTGTGCTGGAGCACGATGTACGGCTGACTCGCGTCGGAGCAGCTCTCGGGCTTGTCGACCTTCGACACGATCTTGAAGGCGTCCTTGCTCGAGCAGTCGACGCCGGTCGCCGAGTCGCCGTCCTGCTTCACGCAGGAGTTGACCGCGAAGCTCGTGCCGCCGGCGCCGCTGATCTTCACGATGATGGCCGTGGCGGCCACCGCGACCAGGAACACCGCGGCCACGATGAGCAGGCCGACGAGCAGGCCGCGCCGGCTCTTGACCGGGGGTTCGGGCGTCGGGATCGGCTCGCCGTCGACGGGCCCGGCGTCGGGCTGGTGCTCGCCGGGCATGGTGACGAGGTCGCCGTACCGGGGGCCGCCCGACGCCGGGAACTGGCCGGTCGCCGGCGGGGCCGAGGTCTGGTACGTGCCGCCGGGGGTCGGGGCCGGGGAAGCCTGGTAGATGCCGGTGCCCGCGCCGCTGACCTGGGCGGCTCCGGCCGGGGCGCCACTGAACGGCTGCGCCTGGAACGGTGGGGCGCTCGACGGCTGGGTGCCGAACGGCGGGGCGCTCGACGGGTCGGCTCCGCCGAAGGGCTGCGCCGGGAACGGCGGGGCGCTCGACGGCTGGGCGCCGAACGGCGGGGCGCTGGCCGGGGTGGCGGCCTGGTAGCCGGCCGGTGGGGCCGACGCCGGGGTGACCTGGGCTCGTGCGCCGTAGGTGCGCGGGCCCGGCTCCGGTGGGATCTGGCCCAGGTTGACCGGGGCGGGGACCTCGGGGTTGGCGGGCGGGGGCGGGACCTTGGCGCTGCCCGTGGGGACCCTCGCCGATCCTGATGCGCCCACGCCGGAGGTCGGGGCCCAGGGGTTCGGGTTCGGATCCGCCGGGGCGGGGCTCGGCTCGTCCTGCGGCTGGTATGCCGGGTTTTGGTTCGCCGGGTTTTGGTTCGCCGGGTTTTGGTTCACCGGGTTTTGGTTCACCGGGTTTGGGTTCGCCGGGTTCGGGCTTGCCGGGTTCTGGTTCGCCGGCGTGAATCCCGGGAAGCTTCCGGGCGGGCCGGGAACGGCGGCCGGCGCGGGGCTCTGGCCGTACGTCGTGGGCTGGCCGTAGGTGGTGGGGACGCTCGCCGAGCCGTAGGTGCCCGAGACGCCGGCCGATCCGCCGGCCCCAGGCACGCTCGCCGAGCCGCTGGCCCCAGGCACGCTCGCCGATCCGCTGGCGCCCGGGACTCGGGCGGAGCCGGAGGCGGGCGGGGGATCGGCGTTCGGGAGCGCCTGGGCCGGCATCGGGAACTGGGGCGCGGGGGGTGCGCTCGTGGGCGGCACCGAAGCGGTCGCGGAGTACGGCGGGGCCGACGACGGCGGCACCGGGGCGGCCGGCAGGTAGGGCTGGGCGGAGCCGGCGGCCGGCGGGTAGGGCGGCGGCACCGGCGCGGCGGCGGCCGGCGGGTAGGGCGGCGGAGGCGGTGCGGCGGCCGGGGGATAGGGCGGCGGCGGCGCGGCGGGCGGCGGGTAGGCCGCGGCGGGCGGGACCTGCGGCGGGATGGCGGCGGCCGGAGGCGCGGTCGGGCCGTACGGCGGGAACGGGCCGGGCCGGGCCGCGGGGTCAGCGGCGGCGGGGTCGGGGCCGGGCTGCTGCTGACCCGGGGCGGGCGAGGACGGGACGGGGACCGACGCCTTCGCGCGCACGGCCGGGGGGCGGCCGGGCGGGGGCGTGCTCGACGCAGCCTCGTCCGGCTGCTCGGACGGGTGCTGCTGGTCGGACGTCATGCGTGCCTCCTGTTGGTCAGATCCCGACCGTAGTCGACCGGAGTGTGACATCCCAGAGCCGGTACCGAGGTTCGTCGGTTCGGATGTTCAGCAAACCAGCACCGGACAACAGACGCACAACCGCCCCGGTCCGGGGAGGTCGGACCGGGGCGGTTCGGGGGTGTGCAAGGTCTTCGGCCTAGTTGCGGTTGATCATGGCGTAGAGCTCGTCGCGCAGGGCGCTGGACGGGTTCTTGGCGATGGCGCGCTCGATGGCGTCCATGCGGCGGGCGTGGCTGCGACGGGCCTTGATGCGCTCGAACAGGGTGCTCACGACGGCTCCTCGGGGAGTTGTAAGGGATGTACTTGCTTCACATCCATTACACGCCGAAAGGATGATCCAGAGCCAGCGATTAAGAGGTGATGCGCCCCACCCGCCGATGATTCGTAGGTTCTTGTCCAGCGCAAACGTCCTGTTCGTCGGCCATGTGACACCCGAGAGGCAGTCCACCGCGCGCGAATTGGCCTGCTCGCGGCCGCTTTTCGCGCTCATATCGACTCTGATACATGGCTTGCGCCGGGTCGGACTTATGGTCTGTCGGGCGATAAAGGCGACAAGTCGTGGCGCGGAGCGCCCGACTTGTCGAACCGAAACAGAACGGTGGCCTCGCGCGAGTGCGCGAGGCCACCGTTGGAGTGAGGGGTGCCGGGTCAGCTCCAGGCGAGCAGGGCACCCTCCGGGTCCTCCAGGAACGCGCCCACGTCGCGGAGGAACTTCGAGCCCAGTTCGCCGTCGATGATCCGATGGTCGAACGACAGGCCGAGGGTGGTCACCTGGCGGATCTTGATCTTGCCCTTGTGGACCCAGGGCTGCTCGCGTACGGCACCGAACACGAGGATCGCCGACTCGCCCGGGGGCAGGATCGGGGTGCCGGAGTCGACGCCGAAGACGCCGACGCTCGTGATCGTGAAGGTGCCGCCCGTCATGTCGGCCGGCGGGGTCTTGCCCTCGCGTGCGGTGCCGACCAGCGTGGTCAGCGCGTCGGCGAGCTCGCGGGTGGTCAGGTCCTGGGCGTCCTTGATGTTCGGCACGATGAGCCCGCGCTGGGTGGCGGCGGCGATGCCCAGGTTGACGTAGTGCTTGACCACGATCTCGTCGCCGGCCCAGGTCGAGTTGACCATCGGGTGACGGCGCAGGGCGAGCAGGCACGCCTTGGCCACGATGAGCAGCGGCGAGACGCGCGCGTCCCGCCAGTCGCGGTGCGCCTTGAGCCGTTCGAGCGCCTTCATCGACCGGGTCACGTCGACCGTGAGGAACTCGGTCACGTGCGGGGCCGTGAACGCGCTGGTCACCATGTTCTCGGCGGTCAGCTTGCGCACGCCCTTGACCGGGATGCGCTCCTCGCGCTCGCCGGGTGCCCGGGCGGGGGCCGCGACCGCGGCCCCGACGGGGGCGGCCTGGGCGCCGAGCACGTCGTCGCGCGTGATCGAGCCCGACGGGCCCGTGCCGGCGATCGTGCTCAGGTCGACGCCGAGATCCCGGGCCAGCTTGCGCACCGGGGGCTTGGCGAGCACCGCGCCGTTGCGGGCGGCCGGAGCCGCCGGAGCCGGAGCCACGGGCGGCGCCGGTGCCGGAGGCGGGGGCGGGGGCGGGGGAGTCGCGGCGACGGGCGCCGGCTCCGAGGCGGACACCCGAGGCCGGCGCTTCGCGGCGGTCGTGCGGGGGCCGTAGCCCACCAGCACCGCGGTGCGGCCGCCGGGTGCGGGCCCGCCGATCATGCCGGGCTCCACCGGGCCGTCGCCGGCCACCTCGACGGCGGCGAGCGAGGCGGCCGACGGCGTCGGCGCGCCGGCGGGCAGGTCGCCCGCGGCCGGGTCGGTGTCGATCGAGATGATCGGGTGGCCGACCTCGACCATGGTGCCCTCAGCGTGGAAGATCCGGATCACCTTGCCGGCCCACTTCGCCGGGATCTCGACCGCGGCCTTGGCGGTCTCGACCTCGACGATCGGCTGGTTGAGGGTGATCGTGTCGCCCTCGGCCACCAGCCACTTGAGGATCTCGCCCTCGGTGAGGCCCTCGCCCAGGTCGGGCAGGTTGAACTCCTTGACCCTGGTCATCTGCGCGCGGCCCCCTAGAACCCGAACGAGCGGTCGACGGCGTCGAGCACCCGGTCGAGGTCCGGCAGGTACTCCTCCTCCAGGCGCGCGGCCGGGTACGGAGTGTCGAAGCCGGTGACGCGCAGGACCGGGGCCTCGAGGGAGTAGAAGCACTCCTCGGTGACCCGGGCCGCGACCTCCGAACCGAGGCCCAGGTTCCCGGGCGCCTCGTGCACGACGACCGCCCGGCCCGTGCGGCGCACCGACTCGTACACCGGCGCCATGTCCAGCGGCGAGAGCGTGCGCAGGTCGATGACCTCGATGGAGCGCCCGTCCTCGGCCGCGGCGGTGGCGGCGTCCAGCGCGGTGCGGACCATCGGGCCGTAGGCGATCACGGTGACGTCGGTGCCGGGCCGGGCGACGCGCGAGGCGTGCAGCGGCAGGCTGGCCGAGTCGACGTTGACCTCGCCCTTCTCCCAGTAACGGCGCTTGGGCTCCATGAAGACGATCGGGTCGTCGGACTCGATCGACTGCTGGATCATCCAGTACGCGTCGTCGGGCGTGGCGGGCGAGACGACCTTGAGGCCGGCGGTGTGGGCGAAGTACGCCTCCGGGGACTCCGAGTGGTGCTCGACCGCGCCGATGCCGCCGCCGAACGGGATGCGGATGACGATCGGCAGGCTGAGCTTGCCCCCGGAGCGGTAGTGGATCTTGGCTACCTGGGAGACGATCTGGTCGTACGCCGGGTAGACGAACCCGTCGAACTGGATCTCGCACACCGGGCGGTAGCCGCGGATCGCGAGGCCGACCGCGGTGCCGACGATGCCCGACTCGGCCAGCGGGGTGTCGATGACCCGCTCGTCGCCGAAGTCCTTCTGCAGCCCGTCGGTGATGCGGAAGACGCCGCCGAGCTTGCCGACGTCCTCGCCCATGATCAGGACCTTGTCGTCGCGCTCCATGGCGCGGCGCAGGCCGGTGTTGAGCGCCTTGCCGATCGAGAGGTTCTCCGCGGCGGCCATCAGTGCCCACTCCCCTCGAAGGACGCGAGGTACTTGGCGAACTGTTCCTTCTGCTGTTCGAGCTCGGGGGAGCCGTGCGGGTACACGTGATCGAACAGTGTCATCGGGTCGGGGTCCGGCATCGAGAGCACGCGCTCGCGCAGGTTGACGGCGGCCACCCGGGCCTCCTCGTCGATGGCGTCGAAGTAGTCGTCCTTCGCCATGCCCTGCTTGGTCAGGAACGCGCGGAGCCGCTTGATCGGGTCCTTGGCCTGCCAGGCCTCGACCTCGCTCGCGATGCGGTAGCGGGTCGGGTCGTCGGAGGTGGTGTGGGCGCCCATGCGGTACGTGTACGCCTCGATGAGCGACGGGCCCTGGCCGTGCCGCGCGTCGTCCAGCGCCTTGCGGGTGACCGCGTAGCAGGCGAGCACGTCGTTGCCGTCGACGCGCAGGCCGGGGAAGCCGAAGCCACTGGCGCGGTGGTACAGCGGGACACGGGTCTGGCGCTCGAGCGGCTCGGAGATCGCGTACTGGTTGTTCTGGCAGAAGAACACCAGCGGCGCGTTGAAGACCGAGGCCCAGATGAAGGCCTCGTTCACGTCGCCCTGGCTGGTGGCGCCGTCGCCGAAGTAGGCGATGACCGCCTCGCCGTCGTCCGAGCCGACCTTGCCGTCCTTCGTGATGCCCATGGCGTAGCCGGTCGCGTGCAGCGTCTGCGCGCCGATGACGATCGTGTACATGTTGAACTTGAACTCGTTGGGGTCCCAGGCTCCCTGGTCGACCCCGCGGAACAGGCTCAGCGGCATGATCGGGTCGATGCCGCGGGTGTAGAGCACGCCGTGCTCGCGGTAGGTCGGGAACGCCATGTCCTGCGCGCGCAGGGCCCGGCCCGAGCCGACCTGGGCCGCCTCCTGGCCCAGCAGGCTCGCCCAGATGCCGAGCTCGCCCTGGCGCTGCAGCGCGGTGGCCTCCGTGTCGAGCTTCCGGACCACGACCAGGTCGTGGTAGAGCGCGCGGTACTCGTCATCGGTGAAGTCGACCGTGTAGTCGGGGTGTTCGACCCGGTCGCCCTCGGGGGTGAGCAGCTGCACGAACGCGGGTTCCGGCGCGGCCCGTGTCCCTGACGCCCGGGCCTTGACTTCGCCCTTCGCCATCCGTATCTCCCTGTCGTCTCTCGCGTCGGCAGCGGGGGTTGACCCTGCCACGCGGCGGGGGTGTCTGCCACGCGGCGACCCGGTGGGATCGGCGCGTCGCGGGTGGGCACGAGGATTCGTGCCCGGGAGCCGACCCCGGGCTCTGCCTCGCAGGGTATGCGGAGGCTACGGCCCCGTTGCCGGTGTGTGTCCAGCATCGCAGAAGGCGTGTCGATCGACACCCTGGAGTCGGCCCTCACCGACGGGCTAATACCGAAAAATCCCCCCACGTCGGGCAGATCTTCTCCGCGTTACGTCGCGTTAGTCCGAATGACCCCACTGAGTTTGGAGTTCCGTTGTCCTCGGACGTGCGCAACCATCGGCTGTTCTCGCCCAACCGGCGGCCGCTGCTGATCTCCGCGCTGCTGGTGCTGCTCACCTCGGTGCCGACGATGATCGTCGTGGTGGCCGGCAGCGCGACGCTGGACAGCGCGCCGCCGACCCGCACCCCCGTCGTGGCCGACCCGCAGCCGGGCCCGGTCGTGGTGGGCTCGGGCCCCGGGTCCGGCCCGCACGCCTCGGGGCCGGCGGGCGGCCACTCGATCGCCGCCGTGCCGACCGCGCCCCAGCCGCCGCTGCGGCCCCGCACGACTCCACGGTCCACGCAGGGTTCCGGGGGATCGGGAGGTGGCGGCGGTACTTCCGGCAGAACGCCCCATCGCCTCAACCCCTCGATGGAGGCGTCGCCCCCGAAGACGGACGGGACACCGATACAGGACCGGGCGTGGCCCGGCTGGGACAGCAGCATCAAAGAGTCGTCATACGATATCCACCAGGGTCGGTCGATCGGACATTTCCGGTCGGCCGATTCGGCTTTCGGGGCGTCACCGTCCGGCGCGCGTGTTCGAGTTGCGCGTCACGACCGCCCATGCCGTCGCGAAGGGCTTGCACGGCCAGTGCGCGCACCCCGCCGTGCAGCCGCCGCCGGGCCGGTCGGTGACGGGCTGGTGGTGCTCGACCCGGCGCCGCGCGTCCGTGACCGCGTGGTCGTAGATGACGGGCATGATGCTCCTCAGACCCCCTGGACCGCGGGCGCGGTCCACAGCAGGCGCGCGTTGTAGAGCTGCTGTGCCGTGGCGAGCGCGGCCTCGGCGGAGCGGAACACGGCGACCTCCGTCTTGCCGTTGCCGAGGCGCCAGCTGAGCACCGCCTGGTCGGGCAGCTCATGCCCCCAGGCGACGACTTGCGGGTGGTCGTCGTCGAGTGGATCGGCCACAATGCCGAAGAGCCGTGGTGCGCCTTCTAGCAGGAGCGTGTCGTCTTCAAACACCACTGGTCACCACCGATCTCCCTCCGGCCGAGGTGCGATCTGACGCGTCCAGAATGCACGTGCAAGTTACGCACGGCAATACGGCGTTTCGAACTTGAGTAGAGCAAGGCAATCGCTTACCCATCACGCGCTTGCGCGCCACCCCGGTAACGGACACACTCGTCCTGAGTAATGGAGGTGAGCGGTGTCCAGCGCCCACAGCCCCACGTTCCCCCGTTTCCAGTTGGGCAAGCAGCTGCGCGAGATGCGCGAGAAGGCCCGGCTCACCACGGAGGACGTCGGCCTGCAGCTGGACTGCTCACCGAGCACGATCAGCCGGATGGAAGGCGGCAAGGTCGGCATCCGGCGCAGCACGCTGGAACGTCTGCTGGAGATTTACGAGGTCACCGACCAGGAACAGATCGACACACTGGTCGTCCTCGCGCGTCAGGGCAAGACGCGAGGCTGGTTCGCCCGCTACGGCGACCTGCCCGCGAGCTACTCCCGTTACATCGGGTTGGAGTCCAACGCAATCGAGATGCGTGACTACGAGGCGCTCGTGGTGCCCGGGATGCTCCAGACGGAGGAGTACACGCGGGCGCTGCTCGCGGCCTCTCCCAGCGAGTCCGAGGATGCCGTCGAAGCCCACGTCAAGGCGCGCCGTGAGCGGCAGAACCTGCTCAGCCGCGCCGAACAGCCACTGCAGCTCATCGCGGTCCTCGATGAGAGCGTCATCCGGCGCAGCATCGGTGGACCGGACGTCATGCGGTCGCAGCGCAAGCACCTGGCCGACATGGGCCGGGAGAGAAACGTGACGGTCCAGGTCCTGCCCTTCTCCGGAGGGGCATATGCCGGCATGGCCGGATCGTTCGCGATTCTCAAGTTCCAAGATGCACCAAGCGTCGTGTACGCCGAGGCCATGACCGGCGACATCTACCCGGCCGCCGATGATGTCCAGCGCTACGCCGACGTGTTCGAGAATCTGCGAGCTGCCGCGCTCAGCCCGTTGGAGTCGATCAAGCTGATCGAGGATTCTGCGAACTGAGTCCGGCCCAACCCGAAGGAGTGCGCAGATGGCTGCGCTGAACGAGCAGTGGCACAAGCCCACGCGAAGCGGTAACAACGGACAGTGCGTAGAAGCGCGGTTCGTCGACGGCGTCGTCGAGGTCCGCAACTCCAACTCCCCCGACGCGGGCCTGGTTCGCTTCACCCGCGCGGAATGGGACACCTTCATCGCCGCGGTCGACGTGGACGGCGAATTCCGCCTGCCGTAACGGGAACTCCCGCCCCATCTGTCGGGGCGGTGCGACACATGGATCGGTGAACAGCGAAGGGACGACCCCCGACCGGGTCGTCCCTTCGTCGTAGCTGCGAGCCGTTTTCGATGCTATCCCTCGCATCCGGGCCCGGGTACCGCATGCTCTTCAGTCGCGGGATGCAGCAAAAAGCGGCGAATCGGTCCCGGTAGCAATCCTGCGATGTGGGTGTCGCGATCCGGCCCGGCGGAGTAACTATGAGTTATGAGCACTCAGGTGTCGCCGGCGACGCAGTTGTCCGCGCTCACGATCCGGTCGTACCGTCCGACCGACCATCGCGAGTGCCGGCACCTGTGGGCCGAGATGACCGCGGCGGATGCCGGGCTCTACGGAGGCCCGGCGGACGACGACTCCGGGGCGGCCTTCGAGGAGTACCTCACCCGGCTCGACCTGTCCGGCATGTGGGTCGCCGCCGACGTGAGCGGCGGGGTCCTCGGCATGGTCGGGTTGCTGCTGGACGGCCGCGGCGGCCAGGTCGAGCCGCTGGTGGTCTCCGCCTCCCGGCGCGGCGAGGGGATCGGCCGCACCCTGCTGGCCCACGTGGCCGACCAGGCCCGGCGGCGCGGGCTGGGCCAGCTGAGCATCTCGCCCTCGGCGCGGAACCTGGACGCCATCCGATGCCTGCACGCGGCCGGCTACGACGCGCTGTCCCGGGTGACGCTGGCGATCGATCTGCGGCCTTCGAGCGCGTCGTTCGACGACGGCATCGACCTGTATGACCGTCGCTTTCGGTATTAGTCGATAGTCGGGGTCCGCTTCCGGGCGCGCCTTAGCACATGTCGCGCGCCGGTGCGGGCCCCTGTGGACGGTTGTCCACAGGCCACGGTTCGGACTTCCGGGCGGGCCCGGGGCGGTCCAGGCTCGTCGGCATGGCTTCCCGACTGCGTCTGCGCGGGCCCGCCGAGCTCCTCTCGGCCATGCCCTACCTCATGGGGTTCCACCCCACCGACAGCCTCGTCGCGCTCGGCCTGCGCGGCTGCGGCCTGCACCTGCAACTGCGCGGCGACCTGCCCGACGACCACGACGCCGCCGCGGTGCTGGCCGAGCACTACGGACGCCTCTTCCGGCGCAACGCGATGGACGGCGCCATGCTCATCGGCTACGGCCCGCCCGAGCGGACGGAGCCGTTCCTGCGCGCGGTGGGCGCGGCGATGACGGAGCGGGGCATCGCGGTGCTGGACCTCCTGCGCACGCACGAGGGCCGGTACTGGTCGCTGCTGTGCGAGGTCCCCGGCTGCTGCCCGCCCGAGGGCCGCGCGTTCGACCCGGCGACGTCGATCGCGGCGGCCGAGGCCACCCTCGCCGGGCTGGTCGCGCTGCCCGATCGGGCCGCCGTCGCCGCCACGTTCGCCGGGCCGAGCGGGCCGGCCCTCGAGGCGATCGAGGAGGCCGGGGACCGGGCCAATCTGCGTGTGCTGCGCCTCGTCGCCGGCCGCGACCCGAACGGCGTGCGCACCGCCGCCGTGGCCGAGGGCCGGGCCGCCCTCGACGCGGCCCTGGCCCGCTACGCGAGCGGGGGTCGGCTCACCGACGACGAGATCGCGTGGCTGCAGGTGCTCCTGCTCGTGGTCGACTTCCGCGACCGGGCCTGGGAGCGCCTCGACCGCGATGTGCGCCGCGCGAACGGCCTGGCCGAGGCGCACCGCGAGCTGTGGACCGACCTGGTGCGCCGCTGCGAACCGTCCGCGGTCGCGCCGTCGGCGACCCTGCTGTCGTACCTGGCCTGGCGCACCGGCAACGGCCTGCACGCCTCGCTGGCGCTGGATCGGGCGCTGGACGCCGATCCCGGGTACTCCGCGGCCGCCCTCATGGCCGAGATCCTCGCCCGCGGGCTGTCGCCGAGGCAGGTGCCGCCGCTCGGGCGCTCCCGGCGCCGGACCACGCGCCGGGTGGCCGTGCGGGCCTTCTCCTTCGCGCGGTCCGCCTCCAAGCCTCGGTCGAAGCTGTGCCCCGGCCCGGCCGTCCCGGCCGTCCCGGGCTTCGGGCCCGAGGACAGCCCGGGGGCCGCCGGACTCGACGAGGAGGACCCGCCCGTCAACGGTGGCGAGGGAGGGCCGGAGCGCCCTGGACTCGATGAGGGGAGGCGTACACGTTGAACGTCGACCCGCGCAGGAAGCCGACGAGCGTGAGCCCCGCCTCGGCCGCGATGTCGACGGCGAGGGTGCTCGGCGCGGACACGGCGGCGAGCAGTGGAACACCGGCCATCCAGGCCTTCTGGCACAGCTCGAAGCCGGCCCGCCCGCTGACCATGAGGATGTGCTCGGCGAGGGGGAGTCGTTCCTGGCGGACGGCCCACCCGACGACCTTGTCGACCGCGTTGTGCCGCCCGATGTCCTCGCGGAGGCAGACGAGCTCGCCGCCCGCCGTGAACAGCCCGGCCGCGTGCAGGCCGCCGGTCGTGTCGAACGCGCGCTGGCGACGCCGGAGCGTCGCGGGGAGCCCGGCCAGGACGGCGGGCGCGACGGTGAGGGGGTCGCGGCTCACGTCGAACGTCGAGCGGGTGCGCACGGCGTCGATGCTGGCCTTGCCGCACACGCCGCACGAGGAGGTGGTGTAGAAGTTGCGGGCGGTCTGCTGAGCGACCGGCGCGGGGACGTCGGCGCTCAGCCGGATGTCCACGACGTTGTACGAGTTCGGCTCCTCGTCGCCGGCGCACAACTTCGCGGTGACCACGTCCGCGGCTCGCCCGATGACGCCCTCGGTCAGCAGGAAACCGATCGCGAGGTCGAGGTCGTCACCGGGCGTGCGCATGGTGACGGCGAGGGCCTGCCCGCCGACTCGGATCTCGAGCGGCTCCTCGGCGGCGAGCGTGTCCGGCCCGACCCGCGCCTCGACCCCTGCCGCGACCCCTGTCGCGACCTCTGCCGCGACCTCTGCCGCGACCCCTGCCTCGACCTGTGCGTCGGTCGGCCGCGTGATGGTGGCGGTGAGTCGTGCGGCGTCGGGAGCGGGTAGGGGCGTTGTGCTCGCCGGTGGCCGTGGGGGCGAAGGTTCGGTTTCGTCGGCGGTCAGGTGCATCCGGACGATGGTGCGGCGTTGCGTGACGCGGCCCATGGTGCGGCCCTCCTGACGGCGGCGTTCGTCGGCGTTTCCCGTTCTCGTCCGACGGTAAGTTCTCGTTGTGCTCGACGGCCAACTGGGAACGCTCGCGGCGGTGATTCTCGCCGGCGGCAGGGCCTCGCGGCTCCACGGACGGGACAAGCCGATGATCGCCGTCGGCGGGGTGCCCATGTTGGCAAGGGTCGTGCGCGCCGCGGTGGAGGCCGGGGCCGCGCCCGTCGTCGTGGTCGGGCCCGAGCGGGGCGGGATGCCGGCCGGGGTACGGGTCGTCCGGGAGGAGCCCGCCGGGGGAGGGCCGGTCGCGGCGGCCGCGGCCGGCGTGGCCGGGGTCGGGCAAGCCGGCGTCGTTGCGCTGCTGGCCTCCGATTTGCCGTACATGTCCGCTCAGGCGCTCCGCGTCCTGATGGATGCCCTTGGAGACGCCGACGGGGCCCTGTTCGTGGACGAGGACGGGCGGCGGCAGCTGCTCTGCGGGGTCTGGAACCGGGCCACGCTGCAGCGGGCGATCCACGCGTTCGGCGACACCGGCGGCGGGTCGCTCCGGCGGCTCGTCAAGGAGCTGAACGTCGTCGAGGTGCGGTGGGACGGGGAGAAGGCGCCGTACGTCGACTGCGATACCGAGGAAGATCTCCGAAGGGTGGGGCTGTGAGCGAGAACGTGCTCGGGGAGTGGCTGGACACCGCGGCGGCAGCGCTCGGCGTCGACGCGCCCGACGGTGAGACGCGCAAGGCGGTGCTCGACCTCGCGCGGGACGTGGCGCACAACGTGGCCCGGCCGGGGGCGCCGCTCACCGCGTTCCTGCTGGGGCTGGCGGTGGGGCGCGGGGCGGACGTGCACGCCGCGAGCGCCGAGCTGAGCCGGCTGGCCATCGGCGGGGAGTGATCGATCGGCCGGTCCGGGGCCGCGCCTGGCCCGATCGTCCCGGCCCGAGCCTGGCCCGATCGTCCCGGCCCGAGCCTGGCCCGATCGTCCCGGCCCGAGCCCGGCCCGATCGTCCCGGCCCGGTCGCCGCTGGGGCCGGCGGTGATCCACGAGGCGGATGTGCAGGCCGCGGCCGCTGAGTTCACCCGCCTGGCCACCCCTGCCGAGTGAGCGATCGACTCTGGATAGGGTGAGGGCGCGGGGATAGGGAGGCGATCATGGCTGGTGAGCCCGGCGACGGCGGCGCGGCATTCGAGAGTGCGCTGTTCGACGACGAGGATCCCGCGGGCGGCAACCTCAAGGAGAAGGTGGCCGAGGCCTGGCGGGACTTTGCGCGGCACCTCGTGGACGGGCTGCGTGACCTCGCGCCCGGGACCACGCTCGACCTGACGCTCGACCCCACGGCCTCCGGGACCGGGGACGCGATCTACTCGGTCCAGGTCACCGGCGAGGAGGGCGACCAGCTCGCGGCCACGGCGGTGAGCAATGCCGACCTGCCCGCCGCGTACCGGCTGGACCGCACCGTCATCGCGGAGATCGTGGCGCTCGGCTGGTCGCCGCCGGGGGTCGTGGCCGGCTCCGGCGAGTCGTTCGGGCTGCGGGTCGGCAAGGCCGAGGCGCCTCAGCTGAGCCGGTTGATCATGCGCACGCTGCGCGACATCTACGGCGCGCCGCACCCGGCGTTCCTGACCTACCTGGCGCACGACGCCGAAGGGCAGATCGCCCCGGTGCCGGCGCTCGGGGTGGCGCGGTCGCTGGCGTCGCTGGTGGACGCCGCGGAGGTGGTCCGGCCCGGCGCGGGCAGCCTCGCGGAGCTCAGCGAGCAGACCGAGGACCTGCCGCTCTACGACAAGGTGACCACGGTCGTCGCGAAGCTCATGAAGACCACGCCCGAGGAGCTGCCGATCGATCCCGACGGGGACATCGGCATCCGCTCCGGCTCGGCGATGGTGTTCGTGCGGGTGCGCGACAACCCGCCCCTGGTCGACGTCTTCTCGCCGATCCTGACCGAGATCGAGCCGACCGAGCGGCTCTACGTCAAGCTTTCGGAGCTCACCAACCGGATGCCGATCGGCCGGCTGTACTGCACCAACGACACGGTCTGGGCCAGCGTCCCCGTGTTCGGCCGCGACTTCCAGGCCACGCACCTCATGCTCGCCGTGCAGGTGATGACCGGGCTCGCGGACGAGCTCGACGACCGCCTGCACGGCGAGTTCGGCGGGAAGCGCTTCTTCGGCGAGGGCGACAAGCCGAAGCCGGCGATCACCGGCGACAGCGAGCGAACGGGCATGTACCTCTAGGAGCCTCTAGACCAGCGGCAGCCAGGCCTGCTGGGCGAGCGTCACGAGATCGTTCGCCTGCAGGCCCTGGTCGGACAGCGTCCACAGCGTCCCGCCGATCACGAGCGAGCGCCGCATCTGGGTGTAGCGCGCCGCCGGGTGCGTGATCGACCCCGCCTTCGTGACCTGGTTGTCGTGCACCGACAGGATCAGCGCGCTGGGCTGCTCGCCGCGCACCGGCAGGACCACGGCGCCCGTCGCGGGCCAGAACAGGAACGCGTGCGGGTCGAACTCGGCCTCCGAGCCGGACCCCGGCACCTGGAACTGAGACAGCCGCGCCGGGTCGGTCAGGTCGTGCACGTCGAACAGCGACACCTGCAGGCCCTGCACGCGGCCCTTCTCGTCGGCCTCCTGCCCGACGCCGAGCAGGCGCCCGTCGCCGGCCGGGTGCAGGTACGCGGAGTACCCGGTGATCTTGAGTTCGCCCAGCGTGCGGGGCGCGGACGGGTCGCTCAGGTCCAGGGTGTGGAGCGGGTCGGTCTGGCGGAACGTGACCACGTAGGCCGTCGTGCCGATGAACCGCACCGAGTAGATCTTCTCGCCCCGGCCGAGCCCGCCGACCTTGCCGGTCTCGGCGAGCGCGCCGGCGCGCTGCTCGAGCACGTAGACGGCCGAGGCGTCGTTCGCGGTCGTCGCCACCCGCAGCCGGCCGTCCCACTCCGACATCGAGTACTGGTTGAGCAGCCACCCCGGCACCTCGCCCGCCGCCGCGTACTTCGGCCGGGCCGCCCCCGCGACCGTGAACTTGAACAGCTGCGTCTTCGGGTCGGGCGCCGGGCCGGCCCGCTTGACCAGCGGCCCGTTCACGCGCCAGCGCTGGTCGTTGGCGACGTAGAGACTCGGGCCGTTGGCGTAGACGATGCCGCCGTCGGCCGCGACCGAGACGGGCTCGCCGGAGCCGAGGCCGGCCGCGCCGAGGTCGAAGGTGGCCACGGTGAGCAGCGACGTTCCCGAATACGTTTCCGGCAGTTGTACCGCCCCGCACCCGACGTGCCCGTCCGTCTTCTTCCCCGCGGCGTCCGTCGAGGTCCACCGCGGCAGCCAGTCCTCGACGGGCGCGGCGGCGACGGCCGAGCGGTTGGCGGCCAGCCGGGCCTCGTCGTCCTGGAACTTCGAGTGGTCCAGGAACGCCAGCCGCGGCGCCGAGCGGATCACGACCCGGGCGACGCTGCCGACCTGGCGCGCGTCGAGCAGGGCGCCGTCGATGCGGTAGGTGCTCACGATCCTCGGCGCGCCGGCCAGGTCGACGAGGGTGAGCAGCGGCCCGCCCCCCTGCGGATCGGAGTAGTCGAAGCCGAGCACCAGCGCCCGGTCGCCGGCCAGCAGCAACCGGTCGGCGCCGGCGGCGGGCTTGGCGCTGTCGCTCGCGCCGTCGAGCGCCAGCGTGCCGGTGACCTTCCGTGAGGCGGCGTCGACCACGACGAGGCGGTTGCGCGCGAGGGTCACGATCCGCCTGCCGTCGGTCTTCACCACGTCGGGCTCGTCGACGCCCGCCTCATGGGTGTTGGTACCGGAGAAGCTCTGATCGCCGCCCGCGGCCTTCGCCTGCGCCTCGGGCACGGCACCGCTGTTCAGGGTGGTGCGCATGCCTCCGGGCAGGGTGTTGAAGCCCCACGGGCCGACCGCGTCCATGGTGGCCTTGCGCAGGCCCTTGGCCAGCTCCTCGCAGTCGTCGAAGGCGACCAGGCGCAGGGCGGGGGCGGGGCCGGGGCCGCTCCGGGCCACTTCGGACAGGTCCGACGAGGTCGCGGTACACCCGGAAAGCACCAGGCACAGGGCGCTCAGCGTGGCGGCGGCGCGTTTCATGGCTCTAGGACGGCGGCGGGCCCCCGGCGGTTCCCGGGTCCGGCGCGATTCGCGGGGCCAGCGTCTCCACCAGCCGCGACAGCACGATCATGCTGCGGGTCGAGGTCACGAACGGCTCGGCGCGCAGCCGCTCGAGGGCCTCCTCGAGCCCGGCCATGTCCATCGCCCGCAGATGGACGAGCGCGTCGGCCTCGCCGGAGATGGTGTACGCCCCCACGACCGCCGGATGCCGCTTGGCCGCCGCCTTCAGCTGGGCCGGCGAGGTGCGCCCGGTGCAGAAGAGCTCGACGAACGCCTCCGTGGTCCAGCCCACCGCGCCCGGGTCGATCAGGGCCGTATAGCCGCGGATCACACCGCTGGATCGGAGCCGGTCGACGCGCCGTTTCACGGCCGGGGCGGACAGCGCCACCCGCTCGCCGATGTCCGCATACGATGAACGGGCGTCCTCCTGCAGGAGCGCAATGATTCGCTGGTCAATCGGGTCCAGGCGCAACGAATCCCCTCTCGAAAGCAACTTTTCTCGCTGTTTTATGAAACACAGGAAATCTACCGTTTGATCTCGTGACGCGGTCGTACCTGATGTCGCCACCCGAGCACTTCGTGGTGGAATATGCGATCAATCCCTGGATGGACACCACCGCCCCGGTGGACACCGAGCTGGCCGTGAAGCAGTGGGAGGGCCTGCGCGAGACGCTGGTCCGCCTGGGCCACGAGGTCCACGTGCTACCGCCGGAGATCGGCCTGCCGGACATGGTCTACGCGGCCAACGGCGCCTTCTCGGTCGACGGGGTCGTCTACGGCGCGAAGTTCAAATACCCGCAGCGCGCCGCCGAGGCGGCCGCGCACCGGCGGTTCTACGACACGCTCGGCTGGCGTTACCACCTGGCGTCGGAGACCAACGAGGGCGAGGGCGACTTCACGTACCTCCCCGCGGCGCTCGGGGGCCTGGTGCTGGCCGGGCACGGCTTCCGCACCGAGGTCGCCGCGCACGCCGAGGCGCAGGAGACGCTGGGCCGGCCGGTGGTCTCGCTCCGGCTCGTCGACCCGCGCTTCTACCACCTCGACGTGGCGCTGGCCCCGCTGGACGACGCGAACGTCGTGTACTACCCGGAGGCGTTCTCCGAGTCCTCGCGGCGGGTGCTCGCCCAGCTCTTCCCCGATGCCGTGATCGCGACGGAGTCCGACGCGCTCGCGTTCGGCCTCAACCTCGTCTCCGACGGGCGCAACGTCGTCCTCAACAGCGAGGCGACCGGGCTGGCGGCGCGGCTGCGCGAGGCCGGCTACGTGCCGGTCCCGGTCGAGCTGAGCGAACTCAAGAAGGGCGGCGGCAGCGTGAAGTGCTGCGTCGCCGAACTGCGCGACTAGCTGCTGGGCTCGGACGGCTGGGAAGGCGTCCGCACGACCACCCGCTTCGCGGTCCACGTGGCCGACTTCTCAGCCGGTGCGGTGCCCGCGACCGTCAGTTCGGTGCCGGGCATGATGCCGCTGGGCTGGATGGTCTGCCGCTTGGCGTACACCTTCAGGTCCTTCGGCAGCTGCCAGGTGCGCGTGAAGCCGTCGGACGAGCGGACGGTCAGCGCGGTGTCCGTCACCTTCGTCGCGTCGCCGTTCTGGATGGCGACGCGCACCGGGCCGTGCTTCGTCTGCACGAGCCCCTCGCCGTGCAGCACGTCGCTGAACATGTCGCCGTGTGACCCGGACGGCGGCGCGCTGGGCTGCGGGGTCGGCTGCGCCGCCGCAGCGACGGGCGGCAGCGCGCCGGTGAGCGTGAGGACCGCCGCGGCGCAGAGCAGGCCTAGTCGTTTCATCGGGGTACCTCCTCGCAAGAGGGCGAGGGTGTGCCCTACCTCAGATCTCGCGCCGCAAACTCCGGCGCGCGGGCGGTCCTCATGACACCGTGCGTAGCGGGAACGTGACCGTGAACTTGGCTCCGCCCTCGGGTGCGTGCCCGGCGTCGATGCGGGCCCCGAGCCGCCGCGACAGCCGCGCCGCCAGCGCCAGCCCGAGCCCGCTGCCGACCTTGCGCACGCCCTGGTACCGCCGCGACAGCGCCCCCCGCTCGAACGCCACCGCCAGGTCCTCGTCCGTGAACCCGGGCCCGCCGTCGCGTACCTCGATCCAGGCCGCCGCCGGGCTGGTGTAGAGCGCGAGCACCAGGGGGGCCTGTGCCGGTACCACCCGCAGCGCGTTCTCCAGCAGTCCGTCGAGGATCTGCCGGATGCGCCCCGGGTCGGTCGACACCGGGACCGGGAACGGCGGCAGCTCGGTGCGCAGGACCAGGCCCGCGCTCGCGACCCGCCCGCCCCACGCCTCGGCCGTCGTGGCGAGCAGCTGCGTGAGGTCGACGTCCACCACCTCGATCGGCAGGTCCGCGGCCTCGAGCCGGGCCAGCACGAGCAGGTCGGCGATGAGCCGGTCGAGGCGCTCGGCCTCGTCGAGCACCGTCTGCCCGGCCCGCTGCGCGCCCTCCTCGCCGACCACCCCGTCCGCGAGGGCCTCGGCGTAGCCTCGGATCGTCGTCAGCGGAGTGCGCAGCTCGTGCGAGACCGACAGCAGGAACTCCCGCTCCCGCCCCTCGCTCGTGGCCAGGGCGGCGGTGAGCGCGTTGACCGCGTGCGCGAGCTCGGCGACCTCGGCCGGCCCGTCGGGGGAGAGCGTCACCGTGCGGTCGCCCGCGCTGAGCCGCTTCGCCGCCGTCGCCACGTTGCGGATCGGCCGCGCGATACGCCGGGCGAGCAGCGGCCCGGCGATGAGCCCGGCGGCGAGCCCGGCCAGCAGCGCGATCCACAGCTGGCTGGAGAAGCGCTCGAGCGCCCCGCCCGGCGGCACCTCGGCCAGCACGACGCCGTTGCCGTCCTTGCCGATCGAGCGCCCGGCCACCAGCCGAATCCGCCCGCCCACCTTCGCCAGGCGCACCTCGACGTTCTGGCCGGCGGCGATCGTCTTGACCACGTTCGCGGGCAGCCCTTCGCGGTCGGCCTTGCCGGAGCGGATGAGGTACACCTCGATGTTCTGCTCGGCCAGGCGCTTGGCGACGTTCTCCTCGTCGGTCGGGTTGCGGGGCGTGTTCACGAAGCGCGGGCGCAGCAGCTCGGCCGTGAGCTTGGTGTCGTCGGCGAGCCGCTGCCGGGCCGCCCTGTTGGCCTGGGTCGCGGTGAGCGGGATGCCGACGGCCGCGGTGACGAGCACCGACACCACGGCGACGACGCAGGTGACGAGCGCCGTGCGGGCGGCCAGGGACTTAAGCATCGGCGGTGTATCCGACTCCGCGCACGGTACGGATCACCGAGGCGGCCTCGCCCAGCTTGCCGCGCACCTGGGCCACGTGGACGTCGACGGTGCGGGTGCCGCTGTGCGCCGCGTACCCCCAGACCGACCCCAGCAGCTCCTCCCGCGTGAAGACCCGCCCGGGCCGGCCCATGAGGTGCGCCAGCAGGGAGAACTCGGTGGACGTGAGGCTCACGGGGGCGTTGCCGACCCGGCACTCGCGGCGCGCGGGGTCGATCGTGATCGGCCCGACCGTGCGCACCTGCTCCACGTCCGGCGGTCCCTGGGTGCGGCGCAGCACCGCCTTGACGCGGGAGACCAGTTCGCGCGGGCTGAACGGCTTGGTGATGTAGTCGTCCCCGCCGAGCTCGAGCCCGAGGATGCGGTCGACCTCGTCGTCGCGGGCGGTCAGGAACAGCACCGGCGTCCAGTCGCCCGCTTCGCGCAGCCGCCGGCAGATCTCGGTGCCGTCGAGGCCGGGCAGCGCGATGTCGAGGACGCAGGCGACGGGGCGGAGCTTGCGCGCGGCCGCGAGGCCGCCGGGGCCGTCGTGCTCGACGTGCACGCCGAAGCCTTCGCGGGTGAGGTACATCCGCAGGAGGTCGGCGATCGGCTTCTCGTCCTCGACGACGACCACGAGGCCCTTGCCCTGATCCACCGTCCCATTCTGACGGTTTTCGCGCTTGGGGCATGTTCGGGAGATGTTTGGGAAAGCCCCACCGCGGAAATCAATATGGCGATCGGCCCCCTCGCAGCGGCAGCCAGCGCCCGCAGTCGAGGCGGGCCGATCACATTGTGTGGGCACCTGGCCGCACGCTGCTGCTCGATAAGTCGGGCGCTCCGCGCCGCGACTTATCGGATTTTTCGCCTGACGGGCCTTCATTCCGATTCCGGCGGAATCGGTGCGCGGTAGAGCCGCAACGCGACAGGCAAGCGAATGCGGCACGCCGCGGCGCGAGACGGGGCGGACAACGGCGTGAGGCGAGCGGGGCGGCGCGGCGAGTGGGCGAGCGGCGAGCGGACGATCGGGCAGCGCGGTGCGATGAGACGGCGCGCGATCGGGCAGCGGTGCGACGAGCGGGCGGCCAGCGGGGTTGGCGAGGCCTCTGTGAGGGGCCGCGAAGCCGGCGAGATGCGGTGCGGTCAGGCGAGGCGCAGTTCGGGGCGGGACTTGACGGGTGCCGTGGCGCGGACCGCCGAAGCCGCGGAAGCCGTCGAAGTCGCGGCGCGCGCCGGCTCGATGACGCCCCAAGGCGTGCGGAACGCCTGCTTCAGGGCCTCGTCCAACCGCCACATCTCCGCCGTCGAGTCGAGGCTGATCCAAAGGTTCTCGCGCACCCCGTCGATCGCCGTCACGCCCAGCTGAATCCCGGTGCGCTCCGGCTCCGGCGTCCACGCCA
This sequence comes from Dactylosporangium sp. CA-052675, assembly GCF_050947935.1. Classification (GTDB taxonomy): domain Bacteria; phylum Actinomycetota; class Actinomycetes; order Mycobacteriales; family Micromonosporaceae; genus Dactylosporangium. The sequence continues at coordinate 125,509 of NZ_CP192010.1, forward strand.
CGTCGGCCAGCTGGTGGAGGTCGGCGTTGAGGTGGAGGCTGACTCGGCGCAGTACCGCCGACTCGCTCGTCACCACGAGGCGGTTGCGCGTCAGCATGAGCACGTTGCGCCGGCCGCGGCTCGTCGTGCACCGCGCGATCACGGCGACCGCGTCGCGGTCCCCGGCGCAGCGGCGCAGCACCTGGACATGGCGCGCGACGGTGCCGCCCGGCAGCTTCGCCAGCGCCGTGGCCGGCAGGAACGTCCGTGAGAAGGTGTCCAGCGCTTCCATACCGTGCGCAACGAGAGGGCTCGCGCACCGACACGCGTTTGGAGCGCCGATCTCGCGGCCCCGGCATCCGGACACTCCCACGATGTCCGGATCAGCCGATTTGTGGCCGCGAGACCGGCGCACAGCGGGTGCGACGCCGACGCACCCTGGAGTGAAGACCTTCACGCGTTCGGGCGAGTCCGGCGTGTCAGACATGCCCGAATAGGTTGGCGGTGGCCGGTTACCCGCTGACCCGCTGGGGAACCGGCCACCAGCCCGGTGTACCCGAAAGTGACGGCCCGACCGGCTGGGCGCTGGGCGCAGTGACCCGGTGGCGTGCGCCGCCGGATCCAGCGCCCGGCCGGACGGGTGCTCGATGGGTCAGGACGCGCGCGGGCTGGGCTTCAGCGGGGCGCACGCCTGCACCGCGGCCGCGACCTTCGCGTCCGAGGTGTCGAGCTGGTCGGTGGGGCCGGTGATGGTGAGGCCGTGCTCGGTGAGGCAGTTGCGGTACGCCGCGTCCTGGCCGTTGCCGCGGTTGCCGCCGCCGTTGCCGAAGCCGCCGCCGGGGAAGCCGCTCGGGCGCAGCGACGCGCACGCCTTCTGGGCCTTCTCCCACGTCTGCTGGTCGACGCCGTTCGGGGCCGCGGTGCCGAAGAAGCCGCCGCCGCCCGGGTTGCCGCCGCGGAAGCCGGCGCTGCCCGACGGGCGCGGCTGGCCGGAGGGACGGGGCTGGCCGGAGGGGCGGCTGTCGGGGAAGCCCGACGGGCGCGCGGTGGGCCGGCCGGACGCGTTGAACTGCGGGAGCTCGACGCCGTTGTTGCGCAGGCACGACACGTAGTCCGTGCCGCCCGACGCACCCGCGGCGCTCGGGGTCTTGTCGTCGGAGGAGCCGCAGGCAGCGGCGAAGATCGCCACCGCGGCGAGCGCCAGAGCGGCGCCGCCGATCCGCTTGTTCATCACCCGTGTGATGGAACGTCGCCAAGCTCGATGGGAAGTCGGCCGAAGCTCAAAATTTCCTCACAACCGCAAGGCGCGTAAATGCCGCGATTCGGCCGGACGGCGGCTCCCAGGGAACTTTGAGGTCGGGCCTAGCTGGCCGGGAGGAGAACCCGCTGAACTACGTTCCCATGAAGGTCTGGTGGCTGGCCGGAGGGGTCGCCGTGCTCGCGGCCGCAGCCGTGACGACGGTCGTGCTGACGAGTGCCGACGAGAAGGCCCCGGTGCGGGTCAGCACCGCCAAGGTGGGCCGGGGGCAGGTCAGCAGCACGGTGTCCGCGTCCGGCACGGTGCAGGCCCAGGCCACCCGCAACCTCGGGTTCACCACCAGCGGCACGCTCACCGAGCTCAACGTCAAGGCCGGCGACGTCGTCGCCGAGGGCGCGGTGCTGGCGAAGATCGACGACTCGTCGGCCCAGGACGCGGTCGACCAGGCCGCCGAGAGCGTCTCCAACGCGCAGGACGCGCTGACCAAGGCCGTGACCGCGCACGACGCCGCGCTCGCCCTGCCCACGAGCAACCCGACAACGGCCGCGGCCAATCCGTCGAGATCGGCCGGCGGCCAGACCGGCGGCCAGGCCGGCGGCCAGGCCGGCGGCCAGACCGGCGGCCAGACCGGTCAAGGCGGACAAAGCGCCCAGGGCGGTGGGCAAAATGGTCAAAACGCCGCCCAGATCCGCGCCAACCAGGTGCAGCAGACCAGCGACAACCTCATGAACGCCCAGCAGCGGCTCAACAACGCCAAGCTCAGCCTCACGCAGGCCAACGCCAAGCTCGCCGGCACCGTCATCACGGCGCCGGTCGGCGGCAAGATCCTCTCGGTGAGCGGCTCGGTCGGCAGCCAGGCCGGCTCCAACGTGATCACGCTCGCCGGCACCGGCGACGCGGTCGTCAAGGCCCAGTTCACCGAGGCCGAGGTGGCCGCGCTCAAGGTCGGCCAGACGGCGCAGATCACTCTGCCGGACAACGCTTCGCAGAAGTACGCCGGCAAGGTCCTGCAGATCGACCCGGCCGGTACGGTGTCGAACCGGCTGGTGCGCTACGCGGCCCTGATCTCCTTCGACAAGGTGCCCGACACGCTGCTCTACGGTCAGAGCGCTACTGTCGCAGTAGTCACCGCGTCCGCGGACGACGTGCTGTTCGTCCCCTCGACCGCCGTGCACGACGGGTTCGTGACCGTGCGCGTGAACGGCAAGGACGAGCGGCGGGCCGTCGAGACCGGGCTGCGCGGCGACGTCAACACCGAGATCAAGAGCGGACTTGCCCAGGGCGACGAGATCCTGGCGGCGGGTCAGTGACGATGGAGCCGATGCCGATCGCGACGCAGGCGACCGAACGCCAGCCGAAGGTCCTCGTCGTCGACGACGAGGCGAGCATCCGCGCCCTGCTCTCGGCCACGCTGCGGCTGACCGGCTTCGAGGTCCGGGTCGCCACCGGGGGCAACGAGGCGCTGGCCGCGGCCGCCGAGTACTGCCCCGATCTCGTCGTGCTCGACGTCATGATGCCCGACCTCGACGGCTTCGAGGTCGCCCAGCGGCTGCGCACGAGCGGCCGGCCGGTGCCGGTGCTGTTCCTGACCGCGCGCGACTCCGTCGAGGACCGCATCTCCGGGCTGACCGTCGGCGCCGACGACTACGTGGCCAAGCCGTTCAGCCTCGAGGAGGTCGTGCTGCGGATCCGCGCGATCCTGCGCCGCAGCCTGGGCGAGCAGCAGCAGCTCGTCGACGGCGGGGTGCTGCGCTACGCCGACCTGGAGATGGACGAGGACGCGCACGAGGTGCGCCGCGGCGGCATTCGCGTCGACCTGTCCCCGACCGAGTTCAATCTGCTGCGGTACCTCCTGACGAACGCCGGCCGCGTGGTGAGCAAGGCCCAGATCCTCGACCGGGTCTGGAACTACGACTTCGGCGGCGACGGGCGGATCGTGGAGAGCTACGTCTACTACCTCCGCCGCAAGATCGACAAGTGGGACCCGCCGCTGATCCACACGGTCCGCGGCGTCGGCTACGCGCTGAGACTGCCGAGAACCGAGGGGTGAACCCGCGGCCCTGGAGACACTGGACGGTCCGGACGCGGATCGTCGTCTCCGTCGTGTCGATCGCCGCGGTCGCCTTGATCACCGCGAACGTGATCGGTGTGCTGTTCCTGAACTGGTACCTCATGCAGCGCGTCGACCAGCAGCTCATGGGCCCCGCGCGGGCTCGTCCGCCGGCCAGCTCGACCCAGTACCGGCGCCCGGAGGGCCAGTTCTCGCCCGGCCCCGAGTTCCAGGTGTTCCGCTTCAACGGCGACGGCAAGCTCGACAGCACCGTCGAGACACCGCTCGTGGACCCGAAGCTCTTCGGCGACATCAAGCAGCGGGCCGCGGCGGGGACGCCCTTCACCGTCGACGGCCCGAACGCGCAGTGGCGGGTCCGCGTGCAGGAATGGCCTTCGGGCAACGGCTACATGGCGTTCGCGATCTCCCTCAAGGACGTCGTGGCGACGCGGGACCAGATGGTGCAGTACACCTCCGGCATCAGCCTCTTCCTGCTCGCGCTGGTCGGCATCGCCACCGCCGCGCTGGTCCGGGTCGGGCTGGCGCCGCTGACGCGCATGGAGGAGGCCGCGGCCGACATCGCCGCCGGCAACCTGTCCCGCCGCATCGACGACGCCGACTCGCACACCGAGTCGGGCCGCCTCGGCATCGCGCTCAACACGATGATGACCCGCATCGAGGGCGCGGTCGACGACAGCGCGGCCTCGGAGCGGCGGCTCCGGCAGTTCCTCGCCGACGCCGCGCACGAGCTGCGTACCCCGCTCACCAGCGTGCAGGGCTTCGCCGAGCTGTACCGGCGCGGCGGCGCCCCGCCCGGCCCGGCCCTGGACGAGGCGATGGAGTGCATCGATGCCGAGGTCAGCCGGATGCGCCTGCTCGTCAACGACCTGCTGACGCTGGCCCGCTTGGACGAGGAGCGCCCGCTGCAGCAGCACCCAGTCGACCTGCTCGCCGTCGCCGCCGACACCGTGCGGGACGCGCACGTGCGGGTGCCGACGCGGTTCGTGCAGCTCGCGGCGCTGGAGGAGCGCTCGGTGAACTTCGAGCCGATCACGGTCGAGGGCGACGAGGCCCGGCTGCGGCAGGTGGTGGCGAACCTGGTCAGCAACGCGCTGCAGCACACGCCGGAGGACACCCGGATCGTGGTCAGGGTCGGGCGCGCCGGGCCGCCGAAGATGCTGCCGATCGCGACCGTCGGGGGCACGCTGCCCGAGGGCGCGCCGCTGGGCTGCATCGAGGTCAGCGACACCGGCCCGGGCATGAAGCCGGAGGACGCCGTGCGCGTCTTCGAGCGGCTGTACCGCGCCGAGGGCTCCCGCTCCCGCCGCTACGGCGGCGCCGGCCTGGGGCTGTCGATCGTCGCCTCGATCGTGCAGGCGCACGGCGGGCGCGTGGAGCTGTGGACGGCTCCGGGGCAGGGCACGACGTTCCGGGTACTGCTGCCGGCTCTGGATCTTCCCGACGACCTCCCCGACGAATTCGTCGACATCGACCTCGATGAGGGCGTCGAATCGGGGCCCGATCGGCCCGACGAATCGGTGGAAATGCGGGCAACGGGATTCCGAGGCAACTCCGAGGTTCGCTGAGGTTTGCTCCGAGCGATTTCCACCACCATTCCCCTCATGCGTTTGTCGCTGCCTTCTGTGGGCAAGCCACGGCTCAACTCCGTGACCCTCGTGAACACCGTGCTCGTGCTCGCCGTGGTCGGCGGGGTGTTCTGGGCGTACCAGATCGTCAGCGGGCCGGCCGCGAACGCCGGCACCGGGACGAGCACCACGCGCACCCGCAACGTGGCGGTCACCGAGGGCACGGTCTCCCAGACGGTATCGGCGACCGGCTCGGTGGCCAGCGCCTCGACCGCGAACGCGAACTTCGCCACCTCGGGCACGGTCATCGAGGTCGACGTGAAGGTCGGCGACGTGGTCACGAAGGGCCAGACGCTCGCCAAGGTGGACCCGACCGCGGCCCAGGCCGCGCTGGACACCGCGAAGGCGAACCTGACCGCGGCCAAGGCGGCGCTGACCCGCGACCAGAACAACTCCGCCGACGACGCCACGATCGCCTCGGCCCAGGCCCAGGTCGCGACCGCGCAGGCGAACGTGACCTCGGCGCAGGCCAACGTCAACGGCACGGTGCTGACGGCCCCGATCGCCGGCACGGTCACCGCGGTCAGCGGCGCGGTCGGCTCCTCGTCGGGCGGCTCCGGCTCGTCCAGCGGCGGGGGCGGCGGCAACGGCACCACCGGCTCGACGACGTCGAGCTCCTCGAGCTCGGGCAGCGGCTTCGTGCAGATCGCGGACCTGTCGAAGCTGCAGATCAACGCGAGCTTCGCCGAGTCGGACGCGACCAAGCTCAAGGCGGGCCAGAGCGCCGGCATCACCTGGAGCGCGCTGTCCGGCACGCGGGCGACGGGCAAGGTGGCCACCATCTCGCCGACGGCCACGACCAGCAACAACGTGAACTCCTACGCCGTGACGATCTCGCTGGACTCGCTTCCGGAAGGTGTACGGCTGGGTCAGAGCACCACCGCGGTGGTGACGATCGCCGAGGCGCAGAACGTGCTGCGCATCCCGAGCGCCGCCCTGCGCACCGCCGGCGGCCAGCGCACGGTGCAGGTGTCGGTCAACGGGCAGACCGAGGAGCGCCAGGTCGAGGTCGGCATCACCGGCGGCGGCTTCGTCGAGGTCAAGTCCGGGCTGCGGGCCGGTGAGCAGGTCGTGATCACCACGACGACGACGAACTCGACCACCGGCACGAACAACCAGTTCCCCGGCGGGGGCAACTTCCCCGGCGGCGGCGGCAACTTCGGCGGGGGCGGCGGCAACTTCGGCGGGGGCGGCGGCAACTTCGGCGGCGGCGGTCGTGGGGGCAACTGACATGACCACGCAGACGATGACCGTGGTCGAGTCGACCACCAAGCCGGTGCTCGACATTCAGAACGTCAGGAAGATCTACGGCCAGGGCGAGACCGAGGTGCACGCGCTGCGGGGCGTGACGCTCACCGTCGAGCGCGGCGACTACGTCGCGATCATGGGCTCGTCGGGCTCGGGCAAGTCGACGCTCATGAACATCCTGGGCTGCCTCGACATTCCGACGTCCGGGCGGTACCTCCTCGACGGCGTCGACGTCAGCCGGCTCAACGACCGCCAGCTCGCGCTCGTGCGCAACCGCCGGATCGGCTTCGTGTTCCAGTCGTTCAACCTCATCGCCCGCACCACCGCGCTGGCCAACGTGGAGCTGCCGCTCGCCTACGCCGGGGTCAAGGCCGCCGAGCGCCGCCGCCGCGCCCGGGCCGCCCTGAACATGGTCGGCCTGGCCCAGCGCGAGGACCACGAGCCCAACCAGCTCTCCGGCGGCCAGCAGCAGCGCGTCGCGGTCGCCCGGGCGCTGGTCACCGCGCCGGCCCTGGTGCTGGCCGACGAGCCCACGGGCAACCTCGACACCCAGTCCACCAACGACGTGCTCGCGGTGTTCGACCAGCTCAACCGGTCGGGGCGCACCATCGTGCTGATCACTCACGAGCCGGACGTCGCCGAGCACGCCAAGCGGCTGATCCGGCTGGTCGACGGACGCATCGTCCAGGATGAGCGGCTGAAGTGAACATCTTCGAGACCATCCGCTTCGCGCTGCGCGCGATCACGGCGAACAAGCTGCGCTCCAGCCTCACGGTGCTGGGCATCCTGATCGGCGTCGCCGCGGTCATCCTGCTCGTCGCGGTTGGCAACGGCTCGGCCCGGGCGGTGCAGAACCAGATCGAGTCGCTGGGCACCAACACGCTGACCGTCACGGCGGGGGCCGGCGGCGGGGCGCGCGGGGCGGCCTCGACCCAGAACACCGCGCTGAACATGGATCTCGTGCCCGCCCTGGAGAACAAGGACGAGGCCCCGCACGTCAAGAGCGTCTCGCCGGTCGTGACCGGCTCGCAGGCGGCGACCTACGAGGGCACGGATCACACCATCGCGCAGTTCGTCGGTACGTATCCGGGCTATGTCGCGGCGTCCAACTTCAAGGTCTCGAAGGGCTCGCTGTTCACCGACGACGACGTGAAGGACTCGCGCAAGGTCGTGGTGATCGGCGCGACCGTCGCCGAGGAGCTCTTCGGCTCCGTCGACCCGCTGTCCAAGCAGATCACCGTCTCCGGCAAGCTCTTCACCGTCATCGGGGTGCTCGCGGAGAAGGGCGGCAGCGGCTTCAACGACCCGAACGACGTGGCCATGGCGCCGGTCTCCGCGGTGCAGGAGTCGCTGACCGGGTACGGCTCGCTCAACCAGCTCCTCGTCCAGGCGACCTCGCCGGACGCGGTCAGCGCGGCGCAGGCCGAGATCACCGCGATCCTCAACGCGAAGCTGAACATCAGCGGGTCCTCGACGACGTCGGCGTACCGCATCCTCAACCAGTCGCAGCTGCTGGAGACCCGGGCCAACACCGCCGAGACGTTCACGCTGCTGCTCGGCGCCGTGGCCGGCATCAGCCTCCTGGTCGGCGGCATCGGCATCACGAACATCATGATGGTGACCGTCACCGAGCGGACCCGCGAGATCGGCATCCGCAAGGCGCTCGGCGCCCCGAAGCGCACCATCCTCACCCAGTTCCTGGTCGAGGCGACGGTGCTGTCGCTGATCGGCGGCCTGCTCGGCGTGGCCGCGGCCATCATCGGCAGCCAGTTCACGATCGTGAGCATCAAGCCGGTCATCGTGCCCAGCTCGGTCGCCCTGGCACTGGGCTTCTCGGTCGCGATCGGCCTGTTCTTCGGCAGCTACCCCGCCTCCCGGGCGGCCGGCCTGCGCCCGATCGAGGCCCTTCGGTACGAGTAAATGCCCTGTCGTCCTCCGCGCGGGTAGGTCCCGGTTGCGGTGCCAAACCCCCCGCGGGCATCGCAACCCGGTCCCACCCGCACGGCCGGTGTTCCAAAGGAGTTCCCGTGACCCACGCCGCTTCGCCCTTCCGCCGTCCGGACGCGTCGCCGTACGAGCGCCCGGCCTCCGAGGACACGGAGTTTCTCCCCGCCGTCCTGGAGGAGCCCGAGCCCGACCTGCTGGCCGAGCCGCCGCTGGACGACGACCTGAACGAGCGGATCGCGAAGGCCGCCCCCCGGCGCCTGGCCAACCGCGCCACCTACGTCCTGGCCGGCCTGGCCCTGCTGGTGGTCGGCTTCGTGGGCGGCGCCCAGGTGCAGAAGTCCTACGGCACCGCGCCCGCCGCGTCGGGTCCGGGCGGCGCCAACCCGGCCGCGCTCGCGAGCGCGTTCGCGGGCCGCAACGGCGGCCAGTTCCCGGGCGGCGGCGCGCAGGGCGGCGGCCAGGGCAACACGGGCACCCGCGGCGGCGTGACCGGCACGGTCAAGCTGGTCGACGGCACCACGGTGTACGTGGAGACCGCGGACGGCCAGACGGTGATCGTGAAGACCAGCGACAAGACCACGGTCTCGACCCCGGGCGCCCTGAAGGACCTGACCGCGGGCTCCACCGTGACGATCCAGGGCCAGCAGGCTGACGGGTCCGTGACAGCAACCTCGATTACGAAGACGAAGTAGCTAGCCTCGGGCGGCATGCCGGTTCAGCGGATCATGTTCTACGACTTCCCGTGGGACGTGCGCATGGCCGGCCGCCTGATGATCTGGCACCTGTATGCCTGGCCACCGACGGCGGCCGCGGTGGGCTCGACCGCCGACCTGCTCACGCGGGCCGAGATCACGTCGCTGACCTTCGGCGACCTGGTGGAGCACGGCCTGGACTCCCCGCGCGGCCGGGAGATCCTGCGCTTCGTCAACCGCAGCCATCGGGGCACCCCGGTGACCGCCGAGCACAACCGCTTCGCCCTGGCCGCCCTCGCCGTGACGCTGATCCGGTGGCTGGACGCCCACGGCTGGCGCCCATTGACGCCGGCCGAGCGGGACGCGCTGATCGGCTTCTACGCCGCGCTGGCGCACCGCATGGGCGTGCGCGACTTCCCGAGCGACCCGTTCGCCTACCTCGCCGCGCGTGAGGCGGAGTTCGCCCGCTCCGAGGCCGGGCGCGTGTGCAGCGAGCGCACGCTGGCGATGGCCCGGGCTCGGGTCCGGCCCTGGCTGCGCTTTCTGGTCCGCCCGGTGGTGGCCGCGCTGCTCCTGCCGTCGGTGCGGGCCGCGGTGGGCCTGCCGGACCCGCCGCGACCGGTGCGGGCCGCGGTGGCCGCGGCGCTGTGGCTCCGCCGCGCGGTGGTGCGGTGGCTGCCGCGGCGGACGAAGCCGACGACGCCCCGCACGCGGCGCCAGAACCGCCGAGCGCGGAGGTCAGACGCCGGCGTAGGAGTGCAGGCCGTTCGCCACGAGGTTGACGCCGAACAGGTTGACCAGCATGGTGCACCAGCCGATCACGGCGATCCAGGACGTCACCCGGCGGCTCACGCTCGGGGTTGACCGCGCGTGCAGGTAGCCGGCGTACACGACCCAGGCGACGAAGGACCAGATCTCCTTCGGGTCCCAGTTCCAGTACCGCCCCCAGGCCGCCTCGGCCCAGATCGCGCCCGAGATCACGCCGAAGGTCCAGATCGGGAAGGCGAAGGCGTGGACCCGGAAGGTCACGCGCTCCAGGGTCGCGGCGGCCGGGAGGCGCTCGCCCAGGGAGTACGGGAAGCGGGTCTTGCCGGCGTCGTGGCCCATGCGGATCAGGTGCATCGCGGCGGCCACGAAGCCGACCAGGAAGATGCCCGATGCCGTCGACGCGGCGCCCACGTGGATGACCAGCCAATACGAGTGCAGGGCGGGCACCAGCGGACCGACCGGCACGTAGAGGCTCATGCCGGCGATCGACAGCAGGACCGCGGCGACCAGGGTGACGAACAGGCCCAGGTGGCGCAGGTTGGGCAGGCGGACCATCGTGAACAGCCAGGCCGTCATGCCCACCGCGGTGGCCATCATGACGAACTCGTACATGTTGCCCCAGGGGGCGCGGTCCGCGGCGATGCCCCGCGTGACCAGGGCGCCCACGTGGGCCAGGTAGCCCAGCACCATGAGGACGACCGCGGTGACGCCGGCCCGCCGGGCGCCGGGGGAAGGAGCCGCGACGACCTCCTCGGCCGCGACCTCCGGCGAGGCCCCGCCGCCGCCGACGGTTGCCAGCTCCCGCACGGCCAGGCGGGCGACCACGCCGCGGCCGCCGAACGCGTACTCAACCGCGTACGCCATCATCGCCAGCACGTAGCTGACGATCGCGACGGCCAACAGCTGGTTCGACAACCCGCCCATCACACAACCTCCTCGACGGACTCAGTCTGCGCCACCTGCTCCGGAACCGGAGCGGCGGGGGTGGCCGCGCGCACGATCTCGGCGAACTCCTCGGCGAAGCCGGGGTGGTCGCTGCGCGGCAGGCCGCCGGCCGTGACGCCGGTGGGCGAGACGCGGAAGAAGACCCGGCGGCGCTTGCCCGACAGCGAGCCGAGCAGGCCGGCGAGCAGCGCGATGGCGCCGCCCAGCACGATCGGCTGGCCGGGGTCGTGGCGCACCGAGATGCTGATCCACTGGCGGGTGCCGACGAACTGCACGGTGGTGCCGTCGGGCAGGGTCGCGCTCTGCCCGGGCTTGAGCATCAGCGGGTCGCCGAACTTCGCGAGCCGCCCGGCCTCGATCTGGCGGGTGTCGAGGGTGTAGACGGACAGGGGGGCGCCCGCGTCGAAGCCGAGCACCCCGCGGTACGGCTGCAGCATGAGGCGGGGATCGTTCTCGGCCGGGAACGCGGAGGAGTTGACGGACGGGTCGGACGGGACCGTGGGCAGGTAGATGCCCGAGAAGCCGATCTGCGCCTTGTCGTCGCGGGTGCGCGTCTCCGGGTTGATGTTCACGTCCGGGAACGTGGCCACGCCCTGGCTGGTGAGCAGGCCGTCCGAGGGCAGGAAGTTCGACACGTTCTCCGAGGTCTTGCCGTACTTGTCCGTGTACCGCAGGACCGGCGCGTACCCGTGCCCGAGCAGCGACACGTTCGCCCCGTCGAGGCGCAGCGGGTCGTTGACCTGCAGCCGGCGCTCGGACGACTTGCCGTTCTGGGTCACGTGGACGTCAGCCTTGTACGTCACCGGCTGGCCGTTGTCGAGGTAGCTCGCGCTGAACTTGTCCAGCCGCAGGCAGAACCGGGGCAGGTCGTTCTCGCCGACCTGGGCGCCCAGCGCGTGCTCGTCGTAGTTGAGCAGCGTGTTGCAGAATGCGAAGTCGTCGCCCTCCACGAGCAGGCGGTTGCCGTGCCAGCCGAACCACGAGCCGAACGCGACGCCGAAGAGCAGCGACAGCAGGGCGAAGTGGAAGACCAGGTTGCCGGTCTCCTTCAGGTAGCCCTTCTCGGCGGAGATCTCCAGCACCTCGCCGTCCTCGCGCACGGTGGTGCGGAAGCGGCGTTTGCGCAGCACGCGGCGGATGCGCTCCGCGTCCTCGGCGGTCCCCGACCCGGCGAGCACGGCGTGCTGCGGCAGCCGTTCGAAACGAGCCGGAGCTTTCGGCGGTACCTTCACCAGCGCGACGAAGTGCTGCCGGAACCGCGGCACCAGGCACCCGACGAGCGAGACGAACAGCAGCAGGTAGATCGCCGAGAACCAGGGCGAGCCGTAGACGTCGAAGAACGAGAGCCGGTCGAGGGTCGGCCCCCACTGCTGGTGCGTGTCGAGGTAGGTGTCGACCTTCTCCGGCGACACGTTGCGCTGCGGCAGCACCGAGCCCGGGATCGCGGCCACGGCGAGCAGGAACAGCAGCACCAGCGCGGTGCGCATGCTGGTCAGCTGGCGCCAGGCGCGGCGGCTCACGGCCACGACCGTGTGGTAGAGCCGGCGCATCAGATCGGCACCGTTCCGGCCGGGCCGATGTTCGCCTGCAGAGCGGTCATGAGGTAGCTCCAGACGCCGGTGACCAGGGCGAGCCCGATCAGCACGAGCAGGGCGCCGCCGATGCGGGTCACCCAGCGGCTGTTGCGGCGGATGAACTTCACGACCCCGATGAGCCGCTGGAAGCCCAGCCCCATGGCGATGAAGGGTATGCCGAGGCCCAGCGAGTACGCGACCGCGAGCGTGACCGCCCGGGCCTGCGAGCCGCTGGTCGAGCCGAGCGCGATCATCGCGCCGAGGGTCGGGCCGGTGCACGGCGCCCACGACAGCGCGAAGACCACCCCGAGCACGGGCGCGCCGACCAGGCCCGCGGAGGGCAGCCGCTGGATGCGCCACTGCCGCTCCAGGCCCGGCACCAGGCCCATGAAGGCCAGGCCGAGCACGATCACGGCGGCGCCGACCACGATCTCGATCGTCCGGCGGTGCACGACCATCGCCATCGCGGCCTGGGTGGCGAGGACGATCAGCCCGACGAACACCACGCCGAAGCCCGCGACGAACAGGCCCACGCCGGCGAGCACCCGGCCGCGGCGCTTGCCGGAGTCGAGGTCCGCGCCGGCCAGGCCGGTGACGTAGGACAGGTAGCCCGGCACGAGCGGCAGGATGCACGGCGACAGGAAGCTGACCAGCCCGGCGAGCGCGGCCACCCCGATGGCCAGCAGCAGGGGACCGCTCGCGGCGACCGAGCCGGCGTCCATCAGGCCTTCTCGGCCAGCAGGTCGCGCACGACCGGTTCGAGCAGCGCCTGGTCGACCTCGGAGCGCATGACGGCCGCGATGCGCCCGGCCTTGTCGATCACCAGCGTGGCCGGGATCGAGTTCGGGGGCACGTCGAAGTTGAGCGCGAGCGATCCGGACGGGTCGAAGATGCTGCCGTACGTCGGCTTGATGTCGGCCAGGTAAGCCTCGGCCGGGTCGCGCTGGTCGCGGATGTTGACGCCGATGAAGGTGACGCCCTGGGCCTTGGTCGCCGCGAGCACCTTCTCCAGCTCGGGGGCCTCGGAGCGGCAGGGCGGGCAGTAGGAGGCCCAGAAGTTCACGACCACGACCTGGCCCTTGTGCTGGGCCAGCTCGAACCGGCCCGAGCCGTCCATGAGCTCGCCGCCCATGGTGGGCGCCGCGACCCGCTTGTCCACGTCGATCTTGCGGCTGCCGAGGGCGTTCTTGGGTGAGCTGCTGGTGCAGGCGGCCAGGAACAGCACGAGGACCAGCACGAGGGCCCGGCGCATCTCAGGCGCCCTTGGCGTTGCGGGCCGAGGCCGACAGCGCGACCAGGTGCGCGGCCGGTTCCGCGTAGGCGATGCCGACGATCTTCGTGCCGTCGAAGTGGAAGCTGGTGAGGCTGGCCAGCGAGCACTCGCGGCGCCGCGGGTCGTGCCAGAGCCGCTTCTTCTCGATGTGCCGGCGCAGCGTCCAGATCGGCAGCTGGTGCGAGACGCACACGGCCTCGTGCCCCTCCGCCGCCTCGCGGGCGGTCAGGACGGCCTGGTACATCCGCGCGGCGATGACGTTGTAGGGCTCGCCCCAGGACGGGGTCATCGGGTCACGCAGCACCCACCAGTTGCGCGGGTCCTTGAGCGAGCCGTCGCCGACGCCGACCTGCTTGCCCTCGAAGAAGTTCGCGCTCTCGATCAGCCGCTCGTCGACCGCCACCGGCAGTCCGAGCTGCTCGGCGAACGGCTCGGCGGTCTGCTGCGCGCGCTCCAGCGGGCTCGCGACCAGGTGCGTGATGTCGTGGCCGGCCAGCGACTCGGCCGCGGCCTTGGCCATCTGCACGCCGAGCTCGGAGAGCCGGAAGCCGGGCAGGCGCCCGTAGAGGATCTTCGTGGGGTTGTAGACCTCGCCGTGGCGCAGCACGTGGACGATCGTCTTCATGCCGCCACCCGCGCCGCCGCCCGGGCCGCGTGCGGCAGGGCCGACTCGAGCACGCCGAGCGCCTCGTCGTCGATCGCGGTGGAGACGAACCAGGACTCGTACGCGCTCGGCGGCAGGTAGACGCCGCGCGAGAGCATCTCGTGGAAGAAGGCCCGGAAGGCGGCCACGTTCTGCGTCTGCGCGTCGGCGAACGAGCGCACCGGCCGGTCGGTGAAGAAGATCGAGAACATGCTGCCGGCGGTGGACAGCACGTGCGGTACACCGGCCGCGCTCAGGGCATCGGAGGCCAGCTTCGACACCGTCGCGGCGGTGGCGTCCAGGCGGTCGTAGACGTCCGGGGTCGCCAGCCGGAGGGTCGCGAGGCCCGCCGCGCACGCCAGCGGATTGCCGGAGAGCGTCCCGGCCTGGTACACCGGGCCGGCCGGGGCGAGCCGCGACATGATCTCGGCCCGTCCGCCGAACGCCGCGGCCGGCATGCCACCGCCCATGACCTTGCCGAACGTGAAGAGGTCGGCGTCCACGGGCTCGAGCCCGGCCCAGCCGCCGCGGCTGACCCGGAACCCGGTCATCACCTCGTCGAGGATGAGCAGGGCGCCGTGGCGGTGCGCGAGGTCGGCGAGCTTCGCGTTGAACCCGTCGCGGGGCGCGACCACGCCCATGTTGCCGGCGGCGGCCTCGGTGATCACGGCGGCGATCTGGTCCCCGTGGGCCGCGAAGGCCTCCTCGAGCGCGGCGACGTCGTTGTACGGCAGGACGATCGTGTCGCCCGCGGCCGCGCCCGTGACGCCGGGCGAGTCCGGCAGCGCCAGCGTGGCCACCCCGGACCCGGCCGCGACGAGCAGCGCGTCGACGTGCCCGTGGTAGCAGCCGGCGAACTTGATCACCTTGGACCGCCCGGTGAACCCGCGCGCCAGGCGCAGGGCACTCATCGTCGCCTCGGTGCCCGAGTTGACCAGGCGCACCTGGTCGATCGGGGTGCGGGCGACGATCTCCTCGGCGAGGTCGACCTCGCCGGGCGTCGGCGTGCCGAAGCTGGTGCCGCGCGCGGCGGCCTCGGTGATGGCGGCGACGACCTCGGGGTGGGCGTGGCCGAGGATCAGCGGCCCCCACGAACAGACGAGATCCAGGTAGCGCCGGCCGTCGGCGTCGGTGAGCCAGCAGCCGGAGCCGCCGACCATGAAGCGCGGGGTGCCCCCGACCGCCCGGAAGGCCCGGACAGGTGAATTCACCCCACCCGGCACGATGGCCTGGGCACGGTCGAACAGGGCCTGCGAGGCCGGCGCGTCGCCCGAGAACGGGCCGAGACCGGCGGTGTCAATATCGGTCACAGCCTGCCCATTCTGACAGCCGCTCCGGGCGTGCGACGCGCGGCCCTCGGGCCCGTGTGCCCGACGCCACTGCGAGGCCTGATCAGATATAGGCTGGTGTCGTGGATCGACCCGATCTCTCCGTATCCGTGCGCCGCGCACCGAGCGAGACCGTCGTGTCGCTGACCGGTGAGATCGACATGTCGACCGTTCCCCGCCTGGCCGCGGCCGTGGACGACGTGCTGAACGAGCCGCCGGCGCGCGTGGTGCTCGACATGGCGGGCGTGACGTTCTGCGACTCCCAGGGCCTTGGGACGCTGGTGGTGCTGAGCCGCAAGGCCACCCTGGCGCAGAGCTACCTGGTGCTGGTCAACGTGGGCGCGTTCCTGATCCGGGTGCTCGACATCACCGGACTGCGCAACGCGCTGATGATCCAGGAGGTCTAGAACCTCGCGCGCGCCTTCGCCAGCGCGGCCATCGCCTTCTCCACCTGTTCGCGGCCGAGCTCGCCGTCGGCCGCCAGCGCGCCCTTGAGCAGCGCGGTGGCCTCGTCCACGGCCAGGCCGGCCGCGCGCAGCTCGGCGTCGCGCACCCGCACGAGCTCCGACTGGGCCGCGAGCTGCTGCGTCATCGTCCAGAGCTCGACGAAGACGGAGACCTTGGCGCGCAGTACCCACGGATCGAACGGCTTGGTGAGGTAGTCCACGGCACCGGCCGCGTAGCCGCGCAGGGCGAGATGAGAGTCCCGGTCGGCGGCCGTGAGGAAGATGATCGGCACGTGCCGGGTCTTCTCGCGGCGCTTGATGTGCCGGGCGGTCTCGAAGCCGTCCATCGTGGGCATCTGGGCGTCGAGCAGGATCAGCGCGAAGTCGTCCACGAGCAGCCGCTTGAGCGCGTCCTCGCCGCTGTCCGCCCCGACCGTCAGCACCGGAAGGCCCTGCAGGATCGCCTCGAGGGCGAGCAGGTTGTCCCGCCGGTCGTCGACGAGCAGCACCTTCGCGGGCCGGTCCGGTCCAGTCACCACAGCAACCTACACCCAGCGGCTGGGTCGAAGCGGAGGTCGGGCGGCGGCGGACGCGGCCCGACCTCCGCTTCGCTGCCGCCTCAGACGGCCCGGCCCTCCCCGTTCACCCAGGCGGCCATGACGTCGAGCAGCTCGTCCAGGTCCACCGGCTTGGTGATGTAGTCGCTGGCCCCCGCGGCGAGGGACGACTCGCGGTCGCCCGGCATCGCCTTGGCGGTCAGGAACACCACCGGCAGCTCCGCGAAGCGGCGGTTGCGGCGGATCGCGCGGGTCGTCTCGTTGCCGTCCTGGTCGGGCATCATCGCGTCCATCAGCACGATGTCGACGTCGGGGTGCTCGGAGAGGATGCGCACGCCGTCGGCGCCGTTGTCCGCGTAGAGCACCGTCATCCCGTGCAGCTCCAGCGCGCTGGTGAGGGCGAAGACGTTGCGCACGTCGTCGTCGACGATGAGCACGGTGGCGCCGTCGAGCTGGTGGGCCGCGGCGGTGGTCGAGCGGCGCTCCGCCGACGGCAGCGAGCGCAGCATCGGCGGGGCCGAGGGCAACGGGCGGTTCACCGGCGGCAGCGCCTGCGACTGGGTCGGCAGCGACTGGTGCAGCTGCTGGTGCAGGGTCGGCGTGACCTCGGTCGCGATGACGTCGGGCAGGTAGAGCGTGAACGTCGCCCCGTGCCCGACCTGCGAGGTCACCCCGATCGCGCCGCCGAGCAGGCGGGCGAGCTCGCGGCTGATCGACAGGCCGAGGCCGGTTCCGCCGTACTTGCGGCTGGTCGTCCCGTCCGCCTGCTGGAACGCCTCGAAGATGAGCGCCACCTTGTCGTCCGAGATGCCGATGCCGGTGTCGGAGACGGCGAACTGGATCACCCGGCGGGCCCCGGCGAGCGTCGGCGCCTGGAAGTCCAGGCCGGCCGGGGCGACCCCGATGGCCAGCGTCACCGTGCCGTGGTCGGTGAACTTGACGGCGTTGGAGACCAGGTTGCGCAGGATCTGCTGGAGCCGCTGCGGGTCGGTGACGATCGCGGGCGGCAGCGAGGGGTCGGCGACCACGGTGAAGTCCAGGCCCTTGTCCTCGGCCTGCGGGGCGAAGGCCTGCTCGACGTACGCCCGGATCTCCTCGAACGAGACCTCGCCCGGCTCGACGTCCATCCGGCCCGCCTCGATCTTGGACAGGTCGAGGATGTCGTCGATGAGCGCGAGCAGGTCCGAGCCGGCGTTGTGGATGGTCGCCGCGAACTCGATCTGCCGCGCGGTCAGGTTCGCGTCCGGGTTGTCGGCCAGCAGCCGCGACAGCAGCAGCATCGAGTTGAGCGGGGTCCGCAGCTCGTGGCTCATGTTGGCCAGGAACTCCGACTTGTACTGCGAGGCCTGCGCGAGCTGCTGCGCCTTCTCCTCCAGGCCGAGCCGCGCCATCTCGATCTCGCGGTTCTGCTTCTCGATGTTGCCCTTCTGCTCCGACAGCAGCGTCGCCTTCTCCTCCAGCTCGGCGTTGGTCCGCTGCAGCTCGGCCGACTGGTCCTGCAGCTCCTCGGTGAGCCGCTGCGACTGGGAGAGCAGCTCCTCCGTGCGCCGGTTGGCCAGGATCGTCTTGAGCGCGACGCCGATGGTGACCACGAGCCGGTCGAGGAAGGACAGGTGCAGGTCGCTGAACGGCGAGACGCTGCCGAACTCGATCACGCCGAGCGGCTCGCCCTCGAAGAGCACCGGCAGCACGACGAGGTCGGCCGGGGCCGTCTCGGTCACGCCCGAGCGCACCCGCAGGCGCGCCTCGGGCGCGGCCTGCACACGGATCGCCCGGCGGGACAGCGACGCCTGGCCGATGAGGCCTTCGCCGGGCGCGAAGCTGATGTCGGCGCCGGGGGCGACGTAGCCGTACGAGGCCTCGAGGCGCAGCCGCAGCCCGATCTCCGGGTCGGCGCCGGAGAGGAAGAACGCGCCGATCTGGGCGTCGACCAGGGGCGTCACCTCGGCCATGATCATGCGGCAGACCTCGCCGAGGTCGCGCTGGCCCTGCAGCAGGCCGCCGACGCGGGCCAGGTTGGAGTCCAGCCAGCCCTGCTCCGCGTTCTTCTTCGTGGTCTCGCGGAGCGTGACGATCATCTGGTTGATGTTGTCCTTGAGCTCGGCCACCTCGCCGAGCGCCTCGACCGCGATCCGCTGGGTCAGGTCGCCGCGGGTCACCGCGGTGGACACCTGCGAGATGGCGCGCAGCTGGGTGGTCAGCGTCGAGGCGAGCTGGTTCACGTTCTCGGTGAGGTCCCGCCAGGTGCCGGAGACACCCTTCACCTGGGCCTGGCCGCCCAGCTTGCCCTCCGAGCCGACCTCGCGGGCCACACGGGTGACCTCGTCGGCGAAGGACGAGAGCTGGTCGACCATGGTGTTGACGGTCGACTTCAGCTCCAGGATCTCGCCGTGCGCGTCGACCGTGATCTTCTGCGACAGGTCGCCGCGGGCCACGGCCGTCGTCACCTGGGCGATGTTGCGGACCTGGCTGGTCAGGTTGGACGCCATCGAGTTGACGTTGTCGGTGAGGTCCCGCCAGGTGCCCGAGACGCCCTTCACCTGGGCCTGGCCGCCGAGCTTGCCTTCGGTGCCGACCTCGCGGGCCACGCGGGTGACCTCGTCGGCGAAGGACGAGAGCTGGTCGACCATCGTGTTGACGGTCGACTTCAGCTCCAGGATCTCGCCCTGGGCGTCGACCGTGATCTTCTGCGACAGGTCGCCGCGGGCCACGGCCGTCGCGACCTGCGAGATGTTGCGGACCTGGGCGGTGAGGTTCGAGCCCATGAAGTTCACGTTGTCGGTCAGGTCGCGCCAGGTGCCGGCCACCCCGCGCACCTGGGCCTGCCCGCCGAGCTTGCCTTCGGTGCCGACCTCGCGGGCCACGCGGGTGACCTCGTCGGCGAACGACGAGAGCTGGTCGACCATGGTGTTGACGGTCGACTTCAGCTCCAGGATCTCGCCGCGGGCGTCGACGGTGATCTTCTGCGAGAGGTCGCCGCGGGCCACGGCGGTCGCGACCTGGGCGATGTTGCGGACCTGGCTGGTCAGGTTGGACGCCATGAAGTTGACGTTGTCGGTGAGGTCGCGCCAGGTGCCGGCGACGCCGGTGACCTGGGCCTGGCCGCCCAGCTTGCCCTCGGTGCCGACCTCGCGGGCCACGCGCGTGACCTCGTCGGCGAACGACGAGAGCTGGTCGACCATCGTGTTGACGGTCGACTTCAGCTCCAGGATCTCCCCGCGGGCGTCGACCGTGATCTTCTGCGACAGGTCGCCCCGAGCGACCGCCGTGGACACCTGGGCGATGTTGCGGACCTGGCTGGTCAGGTTCGAGGCCATGAAGTTGACGTTGTCGGTGAGGTCGCGCCAGGTGCCGGCGACGCCGGTGACCTGGGCCTGGCCGCCGAGCTTGCCTTCGGTGCCGACCTCGCGGGCCACGCGCGTGACCTCGTCGGCGAACGACGAGAGCTGGTCGACCATCGTGTTCACGGTGTCCTTGAGCTCCAGGATCTCGCCCTGGGCGGCCACCGTGATCTTCTGCGAGAGGTCACCGCGGGCCACCGCGGTCGCGACCTGGGCGATGTTGCGGACCTGGCTGGTCAGGTTGGACGCCATCGAGTTGACGTTGTCGGTCAGGTCCTTCCAGGTGCCGGCCACGCCGGGCACCTCCGCCTGACCGCCCAGGTTGCCCTCGGTGCCGACCTCGCGGGCCACCCGGGTCACCTGCTCGGCGAAGATCCGCAGCGTGTCGACCAGCGAGTTGATCGTCTCCGACAGCTCGGCGATCTCGCCCTTCGCGCTCACCGTGATCTTCTGCGACAGGTCGCCGCGGGCCACCGCCGTCGCCGCCGCCGAGATCGACCGCACCTGCCCCGTGAGGTTGGCGGCCATCGAGTTCACCGAGTCCGTGAGGTCGCGCCAGGTGCCGGCCACGCCGGTGACCTGGGCCTGACCGCCCAGCTTGCCCTCGGTGCCGACCTCGCGGGCCACGCGCGTGACCTCGTCGGCGAACGACGAGAGCTGGTCGACCATCGTGTTCACGGTGCGGCCGATGGTGAGGAACTCGCCCCGCAGCGGCCGCCCGTCGATCTCCAGGGCCAGCTGCTGCGACAGGTCGCCCTCGGCCACCGCCACGATCACGCGGGCGATCTCGGTGGTCGGGCGGCCGAGGTCATCGATGAGCGAGTTGACCGCGCGGATGTGGTCGAGCCACGACCCCTCGAAGCCCTCCTCGTCGAGCCGCTCGGTCATCCGGCCCTCGCGGCCGACGACCCGGCTGATCCGCAGCAGCTCGCGATTCTCACGCTGCTTGGTCTCGGCGAGCCGGTTGAAGCGCTCGACCACCTCGCCCGGCAGCCCGTCGCGGCGGCTCAACCTGATCTTCAGGTTGCCGGACAGCATCTGGTCCAGCGCCTTGGACAGCTCCTCCAGGAGCAGCGTTTCCGGACTCTTCCGGGTGACTTCGTCGACTGTGGTCATGGCGTCTCCACCGGTCTCGGGGGCAGGCGGTGTCCACCCATCGTCGTCCTTCAGGTTGGATTGTTACCACCGTTCAGTGGAGACTGCGAGATGTGACAACCCAGACCGTCCGGAGGCTCAGGCTCCCGGCCGACCATAGCTCTCCCGGTCTGGCCCGCGAGGCGATCCGGACGATCGCGCACGAACGGGACCTCGTCCCGGTGCTCGACGAGGCTTTGCTGCTCGTCACCGAGCTCACGACCAACAGCGTCGTGCACGCCGGGACCGAGGTCGACCTGGAGATCACCGCCAGCGACGCCTCGCTCACCGTCGCCGTGCTGGACTTCAGCCCCGGCGTCGTCACGCCCAGGTCTCTGCAGACCGGCGGCGATCTGCCCGAGCGCGGGCGCGGCCTGCTCCTCGTCGAGCAGATGGCCACGGCCTGGGGCACCGTGCACTTCACCGGCGGCAAGGGCGTCTGGTTCCGCCTCGACGTCACGCCGGCCGATCGCCTCGACGTGCCCTCGTTCGACCTGCCCTCCGCCGTGGACTCGCTGATCTGGTCCGGCACCGGCGTCTCGCTCGAGGAGCTGGCCGAGGAGCTGCTGCAGCGGCTGTGCCGGGCGATCGGGGCCCAGGGCGCGGCGCTCACTGTGGACGAGGGCGACGGGCCGCACACCGTCACGGCCTACGGGCGCCTCGGCGGCGGCGTCGGCAGTCAGGCGGCCCAGGCCACGCCGGTCGGCGGCGGCGGTCAGGCCGCCCAGGCCACGTCGATCCAGACCCAGGCGGCCGGCGGCGGCGGTCAGGCGACCCAGACCACGCCGGTCCAGACCCAGGCGGCCGGTCGCGGGTTCGTCCGCCGGGTGCCGTTGCGCGTGGCCCGCCCGTGGCGCGCCGAGCTGCTCGTGGCCGGGGGCGGGAACAGCCCCTACGCGCGGCCGCTCATCGCCCTGGCCGCCGACCGGCTCACGCTGCTGGTCGAGAACCACCGGCTGCGTCGCGCCGACGCCGAGCGCCGGACCTGGCTGACGTTCCTCGCCGACGCGAGCGAGCTGCTGGCCCAGTCCCTCGACGTCGAGCTCACGCTGGCGCTGATTCCGCGGCTGGTGGTACCGCGGCTCGGGCAGTGGTGCGCCATCCACTCCGCGGACGCCGGGGGCGAGCTGCGCCTGGCCGCGGCCACGCACGCCGACGAGTCCCAGGTCGCCGACCTCCTCGACGCCCTCGCCCAGGCCACGCCGCAGCTCAAGGAGGCGATGGCGACCGACGCCGTGGTGCCGCTGGGTGCGCCGCTGGAGGGCTACATCGTCGCGCTCATCGCCCGCAACCAGCACCTCGGCACGCTGGCGGTCGGTGGCAAGGGCGACACCTGGCAGCGCGCCGAGGAGGTGGCCGTCGTCGAGGACGTGGCCCGCCGCGCGGCGCTCGCCATCGACAACGCCAACATCCACGCCGAGCGCCGCCGCGTGGCCCAGACCCTGCAGCGCTCGCTGCTGCCGCCCCAGCTGCCGAAGGCCGAGGGGGTCGAGTTCGGCGCCGAGTACGTGCCCACGGGCGAGGGCGTCGACGTCGGCGGCGACTTCTACGACGTGGTGTCGCTCTCCGCCCGCCGCTGGATGGTCGTCGTCGGTGACGTCTCCGGCAAGGGCGTGCAGGCCGCGACCGTGACCGGCCTGGTCCGCGACGTGACCCGCGTCCTCGTCCGCGACGGGCGGCCGCTGCCCGAGGTGCTCGTACGGCTGAACGACACCCTCCTCGAGCGCGGCGGCGGGCGGTTCTGCACGCTCTGCCTGGCCCAGATCCTGCGCCGGGGGGACAACCGGCTCGACGTGACGCTCCACCTCGCCGGGCACGACCAGCCGGTCCTGCTGCGCGCGGACGGCAGCACGGAGCTCGTCGGCGCCTGCGGCACCGCCCTGGGCCTGCTCGACACCATCAACACCCCGCGCAGCCAGGTCCTGCTCGACCCCGGCGACACGCTGATCTTCTTCACCGACGGGGTGACCGAGCGGCGGCGCGGCGTCGACCTGTTCGGGGTCGACCGGCTGCGCGAGGAGGCGGCGAATCTGGCCGGCTTCCCGGCGGATGTGGTGGCGACGCGGCTGCGGGCGCGGACGCTGAGCTTTTCGCCGGAGATCCCGCGTGATGACATCGCCATCTTCGCGGTTCGTAACGACGCCTGACGTTTCCCGCTTCGCCCTCTGCGCCTGCTTCGCCCTCTGCGCCCGGGCTTGCGGCGCTTTGTTTCCGCGCGGGCATTGCGCCCGGGCTTGCGGCGCTTTGTGCCCGCACGGCCCCTTGCGCCCGGGCTCGCGACGCTTCGTGCCCGTGCGGTTCCTTGGCGCCCGCGCCCCTGGCGGCCGTGTGGCCCGCTCTGTGGTTTTATCCGTTTCGGGGCATCTACGCGCTTCGTCGTTTTGTCGCGCCGTCGTCGTTCAGGCCACCCAGCCGGAGTGCAGGAAGTAGGCGGCGAGCACTCCCTGAGTGCTCAGGAACGTGGCGAGCACCGCGCGGTCGAGCCAGGGGCGCCTCCCGAGCGCGCCGAGCGCCATGAACGCGGGGAACACCTCCAGCCCGATGCGGGAGGCAGAGTAGAGCGGATACGGGATATCGCTCGTGTACCGGCTGGGAAAGCTCACCATGAACACCACCAGCGCCAGCCCGAGCAGCGGAAAGATCGCCCGGTCCCATCCTCGCCGCAGCCAGGGGATCAGCAACACGGCGAGGGTCACGACCGTCGCGAGCTCGAGGACGTTGTGGGCCCAGATCTCCGTGAACCAGGGGCCGGCGTGCCGGGCGGCGTTCACGGGCGCGACCCAGGGCCAGGTCAGATGGCGGCCCCAGTGCGCGGCCTGGGTGTGGGAGAACGCGAGCGGGTCGCCGTACGCCTTCAGGTTCACGAACATCACCGCGCCGAGCCCGCACGGGATGACGATAAATGCGCATAATTCGGACCAGCGGCGCAGATTTCCGGCGCCCTTGAGCGGCAAGGCCGAGACGCCTCGGTGCACTCGCGAGTGCCCGAGAGCGGCGGGGACACCAGGGTGCACTTGCGGATGCCCGAGGGCGGGGATGCCGCGGAGCGCCCGCAGAAGCCGGAGGGCGGGGATGCCGCGGAGCGCCCGCAGATGCCGGAGGATGCGGATGCCGCGGGGTGCCCGCAGGTGCCGGAGGATGCGGATGCCTCGGGGTGCCCTCAGATGCGCCAGGGCGGGGATGCCCCGGCGGACCCGTACGTAGCGGAAGGCGGCAATACCGCGGCGCGCTCCCAGGTGCCGGAGGGCGGGGATGCCACGGTGCACCCGCAGGTACTCGAACGCGAATGCCGCCGCGAGCAGGATTCCCGCCGAGCGGGTCGTCGCGGCCAGGGCGCCCAGCGCGCCGGCGGACCACCAGAGGCGGCGGCGCAGGCAGTACACGGTCGCCAGCATGAGCGCGAGGAACAGGCCCTCGTTGTAGGCGGCGCTCAGGAAGAAGCCGGTCGGGAACGCGACGAGGTAGAAGGTCGCCCGGGCGGCGGCGGCTCGGCCGAGTTCGAGGTCTGTGAGGCGGTACAGCAGGACGAGCGCGGCCAGCAGGGCCCCGTTGGCGACGAGCAGCGCCGCGACCCAGGCCCGGCCCAGGCACAGCGGCGTGAAGGCTCGGATGAGGAGCGGGTAGAGCGGGAAGAAGGCGGCGGGCGAGGCGTCGGGCGTGGGCTGGTAGCCGTGCTCGGCGATCGCGACGAACCACTTGGAGTCCCACTGCGACGCCCACAGCCGGGCGACCTGGATGGGCGTGCGGTGCGGCTGCTGGTCGCCGATCCACGCGAACGCGGAAACGGCCGCGAGACCGGCCCGGCTCGCGGCGAAGGTCGCGCCGCCGACCAGCATCGCCCGCCGCCAGGGACGATCCCCGGCCCGCCGGCCGGCCGCGTCCGCCTCGCCATCGGGGTTGGCCGGCCGCCTCTGACCGGGCGCCCTCGGACTCGGCGATGTACCCGGGGTCGCCGTCGTCACCGCCGGCGTTTCGCTCGGCTTGGTCGTCGTCGCTGCCGTCGCCGTCGCCGTCGTCGCCGGTGCTGCCTGCGCTGCGCTCGCTTCCACCGTCGTCACCGCTGGCGCTGCGCTTGCCGTCGTCGTCGCCGGTGCTGCCTGCGCTGCGCTTGCCGTCGTCGTCGGTGCTGTCTTCGCTGCGCTTGCCGTCGTCGTCGGTGCTGTCTTCGCTGCGCTAGGCGGGGTCACCGGCGCTGTCTCGGTCGCGCTCGGCTCGCCCAGCGACTCCGGCGACTCCGGCGACGGAGCCGGATTCGCGGGCGGGGGCGGGCTCGGGTCAGCCGGTGGCGCCACTGGCGGCTCGGATGCGGTCCAGGGCGTCGGCGACGTCGGCGGGGCGGGCGTTCAGGTCGTACGTGCTGAGCAGGTGCAGGTTGTCGCCCGTGTCGATCTCCAGGAACTCGCTGCGCAGGCCCGCGCGGGAGCGCGACTCGAGGCGGACGCGCTCGATCTCGGGCCAGGCCAGGCGGCGGTGGCCCGCGTAGCCCGACACGACCGTCACGCCGTCGGGGTCGGCGGCGAGGCGCACGGGCGCGAGGAGGTCGCGCAGCGCGTAGGCCCCGGCGACGACGGCCGCGACGATGGCCGCGCTCAGGGCCGGCCGGTCGTCGGCGAGGAACGCGGCGCCGAGTCCGAGCGCGACGGTGACCGCGCACTTGAGGGCGGTGAAGCCGGGCGAGACCCGCCACCGCATGGTCGTCGGCTCGGGGCCGTCCGGCTCATCGGCGGCGGGCTGCTCGGAGAAGGCACCACTGCGCATCCGCACATCCCTACGATTACGCGACCCAGCCGCCCCGCACGAAGTAAGCGGCCAGAATCGCCTGCAGCATGAAGAAGAGGGCGATCACGATCCGATCGATCCACGGCCGCGCCCCGATGCGCGCCAGGATCATGAACGCCGGGAAGACCTCGAGGCCGAAGCGCGAGGCCGAGTACAGCGGATAGGGCATGTGCGACGACGGGAAGCTGATCATGAGCAGCGTGAGCCCGACGCCGACCAGGGGCAGCACCCACTGGTCGCGCCGCAGCCGCCACGGCCCGACGAAGCACAGCACGAGCAGCGCGATGCACGCGAGCGCGGTCGCCAGCTCCAGCAGGTTGTGTACCCACAGGTCACTGAAGCCGAAGCGCAGGCCGAACCCGCTGTGCAGCGACTGGAACCCGCGCCAGACCGGCGCCCAAGGCCAGTCCAGGTGCCGTCCCCAGTAGCGCTGGGCCCTCAGGAACGCGAACGGCTCCCCGTACGCATTGAGCGAGAACGCCGCGACCCCGGCCACCCCGACCGGGATGAGCAGCACCGCCAGCGCGCTACTGCGCAGTTTGAAGCGATTGACGCGGACGTACTCCCAGACGAACGCCGCCGCCAACAGCACCCCGGCGGACCTCGTGAACACCGCGAGCCCGCCGAACACGCCGGCCCACCACCAGTGCCGCTGGCGCAGGCAGTACAGCGACGCGAGCATGAGCCCGATGAACAGCCCCTCGTTGTAGCCCGCGGTCAGGAAGAACGCGGTCGGGAACGCCACCAGGTAGAGCACCGTGCGGCCGGCCACGACGCGATCGAGCTCGCGTTCGGCGAGCCGGTAGAGCACCACCAGCGCCCCGAGCGACGCGAGGTTGGCGACGAGCAGCGCGGCCACCCACGGCTTGCCGAGGCAGAGCGGGGTGAGCGCGCGGATGAGCATCGGGTACATCGGGAAGAAGGCGGCGGGCGCCTTGTCGGGATCCGGGTAGTACCCGCGCTGGGCGATGTCGATGAACCACTTCGAGTCCCACTGCGAGGCCCACTGCGCCGCGATGTACGTCGCCGTGACGTTGGGCCGCTTCTCCCCGATCCACGCGAACGCCGTGACGACCGCGAGCGCGATCTTGCTCGCGGCGAAGATCCCGAACCCGGCGAGCAACGCCCGCCGCCACGGCCGGTCCCCGCCCGCCGCCGTCCCGCTCGCCGGCCCCGTGGGCTCGGCCGGTTCGTTCGGTTCGTTCGGGTCGTTGGGATTCGTCCGCTTTGTCGGCACTTCGTCGCCCGGCACCGCTTCCACCGACCCGCGTCCGTCGGCCACCGCGCTCATTGCCGCCCCGCTCGCCCCCGGCGCTACGGCCCAGCTCGGCCCCGAAGCCGCAGCCCGGCTCGGCCCCGCTGTCTGGTCGGCCGTCGCCCGGGTGAGCACTGCCGGCAGCCGTTCGACCACAGCGGCTGAGGGCGCGGGCGAAGCAGCGGCGGGGGACGCGGTCGCAGGCGGGACAGCGGCGGGGGACGCGGTCGCAGGCGGGACAGCGGCGGGGGACGCGGTCGCAGGCGGGACAGCGGCGGGGGACGCGGTCGCAGGCGGGACAGCGGCGGGGGACGCGGTCGCGGGCGAGACCGCGGCGGAGGGCACGGTCGCGGGCGAGACTGCCGCGGAGGACGCGGTCGCGGGAGGTGCGGTCGCGGGAGTCGCGGCGGCAAGCGACTCAGCGGTGGATGCCGACCCTGCCGCGTCCGGGGCGGTGCGGGGCCGTGCGAGGGACGCCGACTCCGCGGCCAAAGACGGTCCTCCAGCGGACTCCTCAGCCCCTGCGTGGGACGCCGAACCCGCGGCCGGCGACCGTCCTCCGGCGGACGCCCCCGCCCGTGCGGGGGGTGCCGACTCCGCAGGTGACGAGGGTCCTCCAGCGGACGCGTCGGCCCGAGCGGGGGCCGCGTGGGTGCTTGAGCGGTCCTCAGGGTCGTCGGCCATCTGCGGCATCGTAGAGGCGCCCATCGTCAGATTCGTAGCCCGCCGCGGACCACGAGGTCGAGCAGCGCGAACACGAACAGGGCGATCCCCACGAACCCGTTCGCCGTGAAGAAGGCGCGGTTCACGCGGGACAGGTCGCTCGGGCGCACGATCGCGTGCTCGTAGACGAAGGCCACGGCCGTGATCGCGAGGCCGATCCACCACAGCCAGCCGAGGCCGACGAGCTGGCCGAACCAGACGAACAGGCCGAACGTGACGACGTGGGCGATGCTGGACAGCCGCAGGGCGAAGGGCACGCCGAAGCGGGCCGGCACCGAGTGCACGCCGATCTCCCGGTCGATCTCGGTGTCCTGGCACGCGTAGATCAGGTCGAAGCCGCCGATCCAGAGCCCGACCGCGACGCCGAGCACCCACGCCGGGCCGGAGCCGCGCAGGTCGCCCGTGACCGCGAGCCAGGCGCCGACCGGCCCGACCAGCTGCGCGAGGCCCAGGATGGCGTGGGGCCAGTTGGTGAAGCGTTTGCCGTAGGGATAGACGATCAGCGGCACCACCGCCAGCGGAGCCAGGGCGAGGCAGAGCGGGTTGAGCAGGGCCGCGGCCCCCAGGAACACGACGATGGCGACGATCGCGCCCGTCCACGCCGTGCGCACGCTCACCGCACCGGTCACGAGCTCGCGCCGGGCCGTGCGCGGGTTCCGCGCGTCGATGTGCCGGTCGATGATCCGGTTGGCGGCCATCGCGAACGTGCGCGCGCCGACCATCGCGATCGTGACCAGCAGCAGGTCGAGCCAGCCGACGCGGGGCCGGTCGCCGCCGGTGGTGGTCATCACCGTCAGTGCGGCCAGGTAGGCGAACGGCAGCGCGAACACCGAGTGCTCGATCGCGACCAGCCGCAGGAACGCCTTGACCCGGCTCGGGGGTGCCTCAGCGATCGTCACTTGAACCCATACTCTCTCCAGCGCTTGTCGACCCGCGCCACGACATCGGGGGACATGATCATCTCTTCCGGCCAGCCGCGATGGTAGCCCTCGGCCGGCGTCTTCCGCGTGGCGTCCAGCCCCGCCTTGCCGCCCCAGAACTGCTGGTAGGACGCGTGGTCGAGGTGGTCGACGGGGCCCTCGGTCAGCAGCAGGTCGTGCTTGTAGTCGACGTTGCCGAACGCGCGGAAGGCGACCTCGGCGTAGTCGTGCACGTCGCAGTCGTCGTCCACGACCACGATGAGCTTGGACAGCGACAGGAGGTGGGCACCCCAGACGGCGCTCATCACCTTCTGCGCGTGCTTCGGGTATCGCTTGCGGATGGAGACGATCACGCAGTTGTGGAACACCCCGGCGGCCGGCAGGTCGTAGTCCACGATGTCCGGGATCAGCAGCTTGAGCAGCGGCAGGAAGATGCGCTCGGTCGCCTTGCCCAGGCCGTGGTCCTCCTGCGGCGGCTTCGACGTGATGATCGAGTGGTAGATCGGCTGCTTCCGGGTCGTCATGCACGTCACGTGCAGCACCGGAAAGTCCTCGACCGGCGTGTAGAAGCCGGTGTGGTCGCCGAACGGGCCCTCGGGCAGCCGCTCGCCGGGCTCGAGGTAGCCCTCCAGCACGATCTGGGCGTTGGCCGGCACCTGCAGCGGCACCGTGAGGCAGTCGACCATCTCGACCCGCTCGCCGCGCAGGAAGCCCGCGAACAGGTATTCGTCGATGTCGGAGGGCAGCGGGGCGCTCGCGGTGTAGCAGACCACGGGGTCCGCCCCGATCGCGACCGCCACCGGCAGCCGCCGGCCGAGCCGCTCCGCGACCGCATGGTGGGCCGTGGAGTCCTTGTGGATCTGCCAGTGCATGCCGATCGTGTTGTGGCTGTGCTGCTGGAGGCGGTAGAGCCCGAGGTTGCGCTTGCCGGTCTCCGGGTGCCGGGTGTGGGTCAGGCCGAAGTTGTGGTAGATCCCACCGTCGTCGGGCCACACCTGCAGGCCGGGCAGCCGGTTGAGGTCGACCTGGTCGTCCTTGTAGACGACCTCCTGGCAGGGCGCGGTCTTGACGTGCTTGGGCGGCACCGACTTGAGCTGCATGAGCTTGCCGATGCCGTCGCGGATGCCCGCCCAGCCGACCGGCAGCTCGGGCTTGACCAGCTCGCCGATGCGCACCCCGACCTCGTCGAGGTGCTCGACGCCGAGCGCCATCGCCGTGCGCCGCTCGGTGCCGAACAGGTTGATCGCCACCGGCATGTCGCCGCGGGTCGGCTTGTCGAAGAGCAGGGCGGGACCGCCGGCCCGCACGGTGCGGGTGACGATCTCGCTGATCTCCAGGTGCGGGTCGACCGGCACCGCGACCCGATGCAGCTCTCCCGCCTTCTGCAGGGCGGCCAAAAACTCGTTGAGGTCTGCATAGGGAAATCCGCGAGCCATGCCTGCATCCTCGCAACCGGGTACGACATTTTCGTCGGCGCCCCTCCCTGCCCGGCCTTCCGCGGCCGTCGTGGCAGAGTTGTCGCGTGTATCAGCGCAGGCCGTGGGTCGTCGGGGTGTCCGGGGCGTCCGGCACACCGTATGCGGCGGCCGTGCTCCGGGCGTTGTTCGACGCCGGCGAGGCCGTCGACCTCGTCGTCTCCCGTGCGGCACGGCTCACGATCCTCGACGAGACCCGAGTGTCCTTCCGCGACGCGCACTGGAAGGACGATCTCGCCGCCTGGCTCGGCCGGTCGCTCGGCAGCGCCGACGTCGCCTACTGGCCGGCCGGTGACCTGGCGGCCGGGCCGAGCAGCGGTTCATACCCGGTCAAGGGCATGCTGGTGGTGCCGGCGAGCACGGCAGCGTGTGCCGGCATCGCCATCGGACTGTCCAAGGACCTCCTTCAGCGCGCCGCCGAGGTGAACCTCAAGGAACGCCGCCCGGTCGTGGTCGTGCCACGAGAGACCCCGGTGACACGCAGTCACCTGGAGCACCTCATCGCCTTACACGACGCGGGTGCGGTGATCCTGCCCGCGAGCCCCGGCTTCTACGCCGCCGGTGCCGCGGCCACGGCCGCTCAGCTGGTCGATTTCGTCGCCGGCAAAGTTCTCGACGCCGTCGCCGTATCGCACAGCCTGTTCACTCGTTGGTCGGGTGAGCTCGGCCATTCCCGTTAGAGGTGTCATCAAGAGCGTCATCCCCTTCGAGCAACGCCCTCACCTCGGATTCCCGGAACCGCCGGTGTCCACCCGGGGTTCGGATGCTGCTGATCCGGCCGGCCGCGGCCCAACGTGTCACCGTCTTCGGATCGACGCGAAACAAGGCAGCGACCTCACCGGGCGTCAGCAGACGATCTCCCGTCTCCACGGCCCCTCCTTTACCCTGGGTGGCTCGCCGGGCTCGCGCACCCCCATGCTGCGAGTCTGAAAGCGCGAGTCATCCTGGGATGTACGCCCATTACAGCACCGCTCACGTGCCGTGTCCGGGAAACGAGGAAAACGCACTTCTGGGTATTTAGCTGTGTTAAAAGCCGGACCGTTAGGCTTGTCGCGATGGATGCGATCGACCGACAACTCATCGACCTCCTGCGGGACAACGCCCGGCTTCCATATGCCGAGCTCGCCCGGAAGGTCGGCCTCTCCGCCCCGGCCGTGCACGAACGCGTCGGCAAGCTCGAGTCCTCCGGCGTCATCCGCGGCTACCGGGCCGAGGTCGAGCCCGAGACGCTGGGCCTGCCGCTGACCGCCGTGATCGGAATCGTGCAGGACAGCAGCGGTGACACCGACGCCGTTCTCGATGCCCTGCGCGAACGCGAGGAGATCGAGTCGTGCTACTTCATGGCCGGCGAGGAATCGTTTCTGTGCAAGGCGCGGGTGAAAACGATAGGTGATCTCGAACGGCTCATCGTGGACTTGAACCGCGTCAAGGGCGTGGCCCGGACGCGCACCACCGTCGCGCTTTCCACGAAATGGGAGGGGCGGATCCGGCCGGCCGGCTGAACCGTTCATGCCAGCGTCGCCAGGCCCGAATATTCGGCGACGTAACCATCCGCGGTGAGGTCGAGGTCGGCGACGAAGTTCTCAGAGCGGTACCGTATCCGGCTCTTCGCAATGACCTCGTAACTCTGCGCATAGGGCAGGACGGCCAGGCTCGGCAGCAGGACCCACGCCGCCTCGATGTCGACCTTGGTGCCGGGCTCGGCGCGGTGCAGCCCCAGGCGCCGAATCGGCAGCGTGCTGGTCAGCGGCGAGTTGTGCAGGTCCACGTCGAGCACCGCGTGCAGCCGGTCCGGCTCCTCGATGCCCGACATCGGCGCGGTCGGCAGGACCCGCTCGAGGTTGCCCTGCTCGCTGGTGGTGACCCGCCAGCGCCCGGCGGCCCGCTCCATGCGCAGGGTCCGCAGCCAGCCGGCGCCCTCGACGGCGACCTCCAGCCGGGTGCTCGCCCACGACTCGTCGGTGTGCAGGTCATAGCGGCAGGTGTACAGCGCGTTGTCCGCCGCGAACGCGACCCCCTTGGCGTGCAGGCCCCGCCTGTCGTCCAGGGTGACGAACTCTCCGCCGACGGTGTCGGTCCGCTGCCAGGCGAACGCCCGCGGTAGCACGGTCATCCCCGGACCGTACTCGACCGCGAGCGTTCGTGTGGGCCTCGCTACCGAGGGTTATCGATTGCGGGGCGGGCGCCGGTCGTTCGTGAACCGGCGGCCGGGCGCGTTCGTGGGAGCCTTCGGGGTGAAACGCACCGGCACCCCGCTCGGCTGACGCGCGCCGGTGACCTCGGCCAGCGCCGGGTCGCCCGCGCGGACGCGCAGCTCGTTGGGGGTGACGCCGGCCTTGGCCAGCAGTGCCGCCGCCCGCCGTCGCTGCCGCGGCAGCACCAGCGAGACGACCGTGCCCGCGGCCCCGGCCCGAGCCGTGCGGCCCGCCCGGTGCAGATAGTCCTTCTGGTCCCGCGGGAGATCCACGTGTACGACCAGAGAGACATCGTCGATGTGAATCCCGCGCGCCGCCACATCGGTCGCGACCAGCACGTCGACCGTGCCCTCGCGGAACTCGGCCAGCGTGCGGGTGCGCACCCGCTGCGTCTTGCCGCCGTGCAGCGCCCCGGCCCGCACGCCGACCCGCGCGAACTGCTCCACCAACTCGTCCACGGCCAGCTGGGTCTTCACGAACAGGATCGTGCGACCCTTGCGAGCGGCGATGGAGGCGGCGATGGCCACCTTGTCGTGCGGCGGTACCAGCAGCACGTGGTGATCCATCGACCCCACGGAGGCCACCGGCGGCTCGATCGAGTGCGTCACCGGGTCGATCAGGAACTTCGCCACCAGCGCGTCGACGTCCTTGTCCAGCGTCGCGGAGAACAGCAGCCGCTGCCCGCTCGCCGGCGTCTGGCCGAGGATCTCGGTGACCTCGGGCAGGAAGCCCATGTCGGCCATCTGGTCGGCCTCGTCGAGCACGGTGATCTCGACCGCGTCCAGGCGGCAGGCGCCCCGCTTGATGAGGTCCCCGAGCCGGCCCGGCGTCGCCACCAGCACATCGACGCCGCGTTCCAAGGACCAGATCTGCCGGTCGTACGGCACCCCGCCCACGGCGGTCTTGCAGAACAGGCCGAGCACCTTGGCCAGCGGGGTCAGCGCGTCGTTGACCTGCATCGCGAGTTCGCGGGTCGGCACCAGGACGAGGGCCTTGGGCGCGTGCGGCCGGGAGCGGCCGGAGGCGGCGAGCCGGGCGAGCAGCGGCAGGCCGAACGCGAGCGTCTTGCCCGAGCCGGTGCGGCCGCGGCCGAGCACGTCGCGGCCGGCGAGCACGTCGGGGACGGTCGCCGACTGGATCGGAAACGGTTCGGTGATGCCCTCTTTGGCCAGCGCCCGCACCAGCTTGTGCGGCAGTCCGAGGCTCGCGAACCCGGGCCCGGTGGCCGGCTCTTGCTCGGTGGTCGATTCGAAGAGGGAGGGATACGAGCTGGGGTCAGCGAGCAGCAAGGAGCTGGGACCTTCCGATTGGAGAACGGTTAAGAGTATCCGATCTCCCCCGAAGGGTCCCAGCCGCCGTGTCGCGCCTCACTTGGGCGAGCTCACGCCGTCGATGAGGTTGTGGGCGAGCGTGACGGCGAAGTAGCCGCCCACCAGGAGTACGACCACCAACGCTCCGATGATGATCCACACCCGGCGATCGCCGGACTTGCTGGGCTCCTCGTCGTCGTCCGACTCCACGGTGCCCTGACTCAGGATGTGCCCGGTGAGTGACCCGGTGTTCTCGAACAAGCTGCCCCCGCCGTCGACGGCGGGGAGGGGCGTCGGCGATGCGCCGCCCTTCCCGCCGTAAACCGTGCCGGCGGAGGCCCGCTCGTTGCGGGCCCACTTCCCGTAGCTGTCGGCCGCTGGGGCCGGTTCCGCGACTTCGGCCTCGTCCCGTTCGGACTCCGCCTCATCCTCGGCTAATTCGCCCTCCTTGTCGGGCGGAGGGATGGCCGGGGGCTGGCCGTGCTCCGGACCGTGCTGCGAAGGCGCGCCGCTGGACGGGTAGACGCTGCCGGGCGCGCGGTTGGCCGGCGGCGGATAGCCCCCGGCACCGGGCCAGTTCTGCTGCTGTACCTCATGTTCGTCGCTCTCCGTTCCCGGCGCGCCCGGCACCGGCGGTGGTGCCCAGGCGGGCGGCTGGCCGGGCGGGTTCCAACCCGGCTGCTGCTGGCCGTACTGCGGTTGTCCGTACTGGGGTTGCCCGTGCTGGGGTTGACCGTGCTGGGGCGGTGCCGGTGGCTGCCCGTACGCCGGTGGCTGCCCGTACTGCGGGGGCTGCTGTCCGTACTGGGGCGGCTGCTGCGGGTGCCAGCCCTGCTGGGCCGGGGGTGCGCTCTGCGGCTGGTTCCAGCCCTGCGGCGCCGGCGGGGCCGAATGGGGCGGGTTCCAGCCGTGCTGCTGGGCCGGGGGTGCGCTCTGCGGCTGGTTCCAGCCCGGCTGGGCCGGCGGCGCCGACTGGGGTGCGTTCCAGCCCGGCTGCTGGGCCGGGGGTGCCGACTGGGGCGCGTTCCAGCCCGGCTGCTGCGCGGGCGGCGCCGACTGCGGCGCGTTCCAGCCCGGTTGCTGCCAGCCCGGCTGCTGGGGCTGCGGTGGACGCCAGCCCGGCTGGCCCGGCTGGGGCTGCTGGCCCTGCCACCCCGGCTGAGGCTGCCCGGGCTGGGGCTGGCCGGGCTGAGGCTGGCCGGGCTGGGGCTGGCCGGGCTGCCCGGGCGGGGGCTGCCAGCCCTGGACGGGCGGCTGCTGGCCGGGCGGGTTCCAGCCCTGCTGCTGGGGCGGGTGCTGCGGCGGCTGCCAGCCCGGCTGACCCGGCTGGGGCTGACCCGGCTGGGGCTGCGGATGACCCTGCCAGGCCGGCTGTGCGTTGCCGTGCGGGGGCTGGGCGGGCGGCGGGCCCCAGCTCTGCTGGCCGGGGAGCGGCGCGACGTACCCGGGGCGGTTCCACCCCGGCTGCACCGGCGGCGGCTGCTCCTGCTCCGCGGACGCGTCGCCGTTGTGGCCCCACGGGTGCTCCGCGGAGGGCATCGAGTACGCGGGTTGGCCGCCGCCCTGCTTGCCTTCTTCGGGCCGGGCGTCGCCGCTCGGGTCCGCGCCCTCGTTGTCCGGCAGCGGCGGCGGCTCCTCGGCCACGAGGAACGGGGAGCTGGAGACCGGCGGCGGGGTGCGGTCGCCGCCGAAGGGCGGGGCCGGGTTGTTGTCGGGCAGCCCGTACGCCGATCCTCCGCCGGGCCCGAACGACGAGGCCGGCTGCGAGTCCGGCACCGCGTAGGACGGGGCTCCGGATGAGGGCGCGCCGGCCCCGCCGAAGGACGGGCCGGGCTGGGAGTCCGGGACGCCGTAGGAGGGCGCTCCGGACGACGGCGCGCTCGCTCCGCCGAACGACGGGGCCGGCTGGGAGTCGGGGACGCCGTACGACGGTGCTCCGGACGACGGCGCGCTCGCTCCGCCGAACGACGGGGCCGGCTGGGAGTCGGGGACGCCGTACGACGGTGCTCCGGACGACGGCGCGCTCGCTCCGCCGAACGACGGGGCGGGCTGGGAGTCGGGGACTCCGTACGACGGGGCATCCGGGATCGGCGGCGGGCTGAAGCTCGGCGGGCCGGGCGGCTCGGGCGGCGTCGACATGCCGGGCGCACCCGGGTAGCTCGGCGTGCTCGGGATCGGCGGCGGGAATCCGGCCGGGTTGTAGGCCGGCGGCTCGGGCGGGCCCGGGATCGGGGGCGGGAAGCCCGCCGGGTTGTACGCCGGAGTGCCCGGGATCGGCGGCGGGTTGTACGCCGGGGCCGGAGCTTCGGGCGCGGTCGGGATGGGCGGCGGGTTGTAGGCCGGCGGCTCGGGCGTGCCGGGGATCGGGGGCGGGAAGCCCGCCGGGTTGTACGCCGGGGAGCCCGGGATCGGCGGCGGGTTGTAGGCCGGTGCGTCCGGGGTGCCTGGGATCGGCGGTGGGTTGTAGGCCGGTGCGTCCGGGGTGCCCGGGATCGGGGGCGGGTTGTACGCCGGGGCGTCGGGCGTGCCCGGGATCGGGGGCGGGTTGAACGCCGGGGCGTCGGGTGCGTCCGGGGCCTGGAACGGGCCGGGCTGGAACGGCGACGGGCCGGGAAACGGCGGGCGCGGCTGGGGCTCCGGGAACGGCCCCGGCGTCGGGCCGGGCTGCGGTGTCGGCTCCGGCTGGGGGATAGGCTCCGGCTCGGGCGCGGGTGGGTACGGGTGCGGGATCGGCTCGGGAGCCGGCGCCGGCGGGAACGGCGAGGGCTCGGGCTGCGGGGCCGGCTCCGGGCTCGGGAAGGGCGAGGGCGCCGGGCCGGGGATCGGCTCGGCTGGCTCGTCCTCGGACGGCGAGTCGCTCGCGGCGGACTGGTCGGTGGTGAGGGCGCCGCCGCCGCGGTACACGGTGGGAATCGACCCCCGTGCCGCCTGGGCCGCCTCCTCGGCGCTGACCGTGTGCAGGCCCGGCACCGAAGCGCTGGCCCGCGCGGCCGCGACAGCAGCCCCGGCGCCCGCGGCACCGGCTCCGACCCCGGCGACAGCGGCCCCGGCCCCAGCTCCGACCCCGGCCCCAGCTCCGGCACCAGCTCCGGCGAACGGCGAACCGACGCTGGAGGGGCCGTCGCTCGGCGCGTCGGCCACGGGGACCTGCGAGCGCTGGATCGCGAACGGGTGGACCACCGGCGCCGGCTCGCTCGCCTGCCCGAACGCGGGGGCGGGCTCGCCGGCCGGCGAGTAGGACGGGGCCGGCTCACCCGGCGGGCCGTACGACGGCGCGGGCTCGTCGGCCTGACCGTAGGCGGGTGCGGGCTCGTACGCGGGAGGTGCGGAAGACGGTGCCGACTCGCCCAGCGGACTGTACGACGGGGCCGGGTCGTTCGACGCGCCGTATGCCGGTGCGGGCTCGTTCGAGGCGCCGTATGCCGGGGCCGGGTCGGACGGCTGGTTGTAGGCCGGGGGCTCGGCCTCGGCGGCCGGCTGCTCGGGGGCCTTCCACGGGCGGGCGAACGCGTCCCACGACGACTCCATCGCGGGGCGAGGGGCGCGCGAGCGGCTCGGCAGCGGCGGCTGCTCCTCCTCAGCGGGCGCGGACGGCGAGGAGGAGGACGCGGACGGCGAGGAGGAGGACGCGGACAGCGAGGCGTCCGGCTCGGCCGAGGTGGCGCCGAGAGGCTGGTAGGGCGGCGGCTCCGAAGAGGAGAAGGCCGGTGGCTCATAGGACGACGGGGCGTCCGACTCAGCCGGCGAAGCAGAAGAAACCGGAGAAGCAGAAGAAGCGGGAGAAGAGGCCGGAGGCTCGTAGGACGACGACGAGTCCGAATCGGCGGGACGGCCGGGGGACGACGGCTCGGGGTCGGAGGAGTAGACGTTGGCGCGGTACATGCCGGCCTCGTGTCGTACCTCCTCGTAATCGGTGTTCGGCGACGTGATGCCCGCCACTGTGGCGCGGCCCACCACCGGGGTCAGCGGGGTCGACGAGCCCGAAATGTCCGATGAGTCCGGCTCCTCGGCCGCCGGAGCAAAGCCCTCCAGCGGGGTCGGGGCGAACGGGGGAGCCAGGCCGTCCGAGGGCTCGTCCGCGGCCCGGGGCTCCGGGGCCGACGGAGGCGGAGGCGTCGGGTCGGTCGGGGGCGGCCCGTACACGCCAGGAGACGGGTCCAGGTTCGGCAGCTGGAACGCCGGGGACTCGTCGACCGCGGCCGAGGACTCAGGCTCGGGGACGGGGGACGAGGAGCGGGGCGCGTAGGCCTCCGGCTCGTAGCCGCCAGGCTG
Organism: Dactylosporangium sp. CA-052675; assembly: GCF_050947935.1. GTDB lineage: Bacteria > Actinomycetota > Actinomycetes > Mycobacteriales > Micromonosporaceae > Dactylosporangium. The sequence goes on from NZ_CP192010.1 coordinate 163,267, forward strand.
GTAGGCGGAAGGCGTCGAGCCAGGAGAGTAGGCCGGCGGAGCCGAGCTGGGAGAGTAGGCCGGAGGCGCCGAGTCAGGAGAGTAGGCCGGCGGCGCCGAGCTCGGCTCGGCGGCGTGGGCTCCCTGCTCCACACCCGCGAAAGGCTCCGACGTGGGCACCGAGAAGGGCGCCGCAGCCGGTGGGGCGAACGGATCCCACGAGGACCCCGGGGACGTCGGCGCCGCGGGGGGCGCGGACGACGACGGCGCGAAAGGATCCCACGGGGACGGGGCCGGCTCAGGTGCGGACGAAGGGGCCGCCGGGGTCGAGGCCGGATCAGCAGAGGACGGGGCAGCGGAGGACGGGGCAGCCGGCGCCGCGTCCGAGCTGTCGCCGAAGGCGGCCATCATCGCGGCCAGCTCCGGGTCGTCCTCCTCCTGGCCACCCGCCGACTCGAACGGGTTCGCCCCGGGCCAGAGCGCGCCGTCCACCGGGGTCGGCGGCGGCTCGTACGCCTGGTCGGGCAGTTGCTCGTCCGAGGGCTCCGGCGGCAGCTCCGCGCCCACAGGGGGCGGGGGCGGCAACGGCGGCAGGTCGGCGCCGTCGCCCGGGGGCGGGCCGCTGCGAGCCGCCTCGCCGCGTGTACCGTCCCGCGTCTCCCGATCGTCCATCGCTGCCTCCATGAGACGGGCATCATTACGTGCCCGACGGGCTCCCCGTCCGTCAGTCAACGGGTCCACGGTGCCACATCGAGTCACGCAGCGCTGGATCGGAGTCCGTCGGGTTTTGGATCACAACCCTCGGCGAGGGCTCGGTGTCGCATCCCCCGCGAAGGGGTCAGCTTCCCGATGCGCTCGCCGACGTCTTGGCCGCCGTGCTCGCTCCGGCCGCCGAGGACTGGGCCGTGGCCGGCTGCGAGGACGCCGCCGCCTCCGTGGAGGGCTTGGTCGGCACCTTCGGCGGAGCCGACTCGATCACCGACGGAGTCTCGGAGGGGGTCTCGGACGGCTTCGCGGTCGGCGACGGCGGGGACGACGAGGGCGGCTGGGTCGACGGCGAGGGCGAGGTGCTCTGCGTCGGCGACGGCGAGGCCGAGTTGGACGGCGACGGCGAGGCGGAGTTCGACGGGTTCGTCCCGCCGCCACCGTTGGTCGGCGGTGCGGAGGTCGTCGGGTTCGCGCCGGGGCCGGGCACCGCGTCGAAGATCCGCGTCGCGCCGTACAGCTTCGACCAGCGCACCTCGGCGATCTTGACCTTCTGGCCGCTCGTCGGGGCGTTGACCATCTTGCCGCCGCCGATGTAGATGCCCATGTGGTAGATCGAGCGCCAGTCGCTCTTGTCCGTGGCGAAGTACACGAGGTCGCCGGGGAGCAGCTGGTCGCCGAGGCTGTTCTTGGTCACCTGGATGGCGTGGGTGCCGTGGTACATGTCGGCGGCGACGCGCGGGACGCGGACGCCGACCTTGCCGTAGGCCCAGTAGGCGAGGCCGGAGCAGTCGAACGTGTCGGGGCCCTCGTCGCCCCAGACGTACCAGGCGATGTTGACCTTGCTCAGCGCGTAGTTCAGCGCCTGGACGGCCTTCGGGTTGGCCACCATCCCGTCGATGTTCGGGTTGTCGGCCAGGTTGGGGCTCAGCGCCTGCTCGGCGGCGTCCTGCTCGGCCTCGAGCTGGAGCGCGAGCTGGTCGTTCTGGGCGCGCAGGTTGACGTATTCGGTGTTCTTGGCCTGGAACTCGGTGTCGATCGGCGTGTAAATGCCCTGCGCGGCTTGCATCGCGTCCTGCGCCGCCTGGACCTCCTGGCGCGCGGCCGACTCGGCCTCCTGGGCGCGCAGCAGGTCGCGGGCCGCCCCCTCGCCGCCCGGCTGACCGCCGAGCCCGGGCGCCATCAGCCCGAACTGGTGCAGGTCGTTGGCGTAGCCGTTCAGCGGTCCGAGCTGCTGGGCGCGCTTGTACGCCTCGGCCGCGGCGTCGTCGGCCCGCTGCCGCTGCTCCTCGACGCGCTTGCCCGCCTCGGTGAGCTTGACCTGGGCGTCGGCCAGGGTGTTGCGCGCGGTGTCGAGGTCGGTCGAGGCCCGGTTGCGTTTCTCCCCGAGCTGGGCGACGGTCAGCTCGAGCTGGGCGAGCTCGGCGGCCTTGGGCCCGCGCTGGGTCGTCGTCGTGGCCGGCGGCAGGGTCGCCGTGCCGGTGGCGCCCGGCAGGAGGAGCTCGCCGGAGGCGACCGGCCGCGAGCCGGTGTCCGGAATGTCGCTTCCGGGGTCGGCGTAGGCCGGGCGCGCGATCAGGGCGCAGAGCATCCCGCACACCACGACCGCGGTCCTCACCGGTCCCGGCCGCCGGCGGGTGCGTTGCCGCACAACCGCAGGAGGACACGCCTGTTCAACCGAAGGCGTTGCCGGGATCTCGCCCGGATACGCAGCCCTCAGCACCAACCCGCTCATCGCCACCGTCCCCAGTCGGTTAGCCATGCCACATGGTCGATCGTCACCGATCGATCAGTCGGTCTGCCGCCCGACCGTGTTTCTGCCCACTTTTGTTTACCTCACGAAGCGACACGCGTCGAGTGGCGATCAATGTCAGCTTCGTCGTCAAGAGGTGAATGCGGGGGTAACGAGGGGTCCGAAGTAGGCTGGCGGCCGTGGATGCAGGGTTGAAGCGCGAACTCGAGGCCAAGGTCACCGCCGGTGAGCGGTTGAGCCGGGAGGACGGTGTCGCGCTCTACGAGTCCGACGACCTGGTCTGGCTCGGCCGGCTCGCGCACCAGGTGCGCACCGAGAAGAACGGCGACCGGGTGATGTTCAACGTCAACCGGCATCTCAACCTGACGAACGTGTGCTCGGCCAGCTGCGCGTACTGCTCCTTCCAGCGCAAGCCGGGCGAGAAGGACGCGTACACCATGCGCGTCCACGAGGCCGTCGAGAAGGCCAGGGAGATGGAGGGTGAGCAGCTCACGGAGCTGCACATCGTCAACGGCCTGCACCCGACGCTGCCGTGGAAGTACTACCCGAAGGTCCTGCGCGAGCTCAAGAGCGCCCTGCCCGGGGTGAACCTGAAGGCGTTCACGGCGACCGAGATCCAGTGGTTCGAGAAGATCTCCGGCCTGCCCGCGGACGAGATCCTCGACGAGCTCATCGACGCCGGCCTGGAGTCGCTGACCGGCGGCGGCGCGGAGATCTTCGACTGGGAGATCCGCCAGCACATCGTCGACCACGCCACGCACTGGGAGGACTGGTCGCGCATCCACCGGCTGGCCCACGCCAAGGGCCTGCGGACTCCTTCCACGATGCTGTACGGCCACATCGAGGAGCCCCGCCACCGCGTCGACCACGTCATGCGCCTGCGCGAGCTGCAGGACGAGACCGGCGGCTTCAGCGTCTTCATCCCGCTGCGCTACCAGCACGACTTCGTCGACTCCGCCGACGGCAAGATCCGCAACCGGCTGCAGGCCCGCACGAAGATGGCCTCGCCGGCGGAGAGCCTGAAGACCTTCGCGGTGTCGCGCCTGATGTTCGACAACGTGCCGCACGTGAAGTGCTTCTGGGTCATGCACGGGCTCTCGGTCGCCCAGCTGTCGCTGAACTTCGGCGTGGACGACCTGGACGGCTCGGTGGTCGAGTACAAGATCACCCACGACGCGGACAGCTACGGCACGCCGAACACCATGCACCGGGAGGACCTGCTGCACCTCATCTGGGACGCGGGCTTCCAGCCGGTCGAGCGCAACACCAAGTACGAGGTCGTCCGCGAGTACGACAAGCCGACGCCCCTGGCCGAGCGCCGCAGCGAACCGCAGAAGGTCTGGGCCTGAGGTTAGGCTGGGGTCACCATGTCACCGTTTTTGAAGTACACGCTCGCGCGGCTCGGCCTCTTCGGGCTCGCCGCGCTCGTGATGCTCTCCATTCCGCTCGACGTCAGCGTGCTCCTCAAGCTCATGATCGCCGTGATCGTCTCGGCCGTGGCCGCGTTCTTCCTGCTCCGCGGGCTCCGCGAGGAGGCCTCCGTGCAGGCCGTCGGCATGGCCCAGAAGCGAGCCGATAACAAGGAACGGCTGCGTGCCGCCCTGAACGGGGATGATGATGGGGGTGAAAGCGCCACCAAATCGGACTGAAACCACTTAAACCTTGGATGGCGCTAGTCACTCCAGGGGGCTTGATGGGTCGCAGGTTCGTGTCGGTGGTGTCCTTCGCAGTCGTCGGGGTGGTGACCCTCTTCGCGGTCAACCCGGCCGACGCGAGCCCGGCTAGTCCGAAATATCAGCAAAAGTCCGGACCTTACGTCGTCCGCGGGGTCGAAAGCGCCGCGGATCGCAACCGTGTCGGCGGTACCGGAGCCAGCATCGACAGCATCGAGGACGGCACGGCCACCGTGACGGCCACGCCGGACGAGGCGATGCAGATCGAGCGGCTCGGGTTCAGCATCAGCCGGACCCGGACCGAGGGCTTCCCGGCCGCCGACTCCGGGTACCACGACTACGCCGAGATGCAGGCCGAGCTCGACAGGGCGGCCAAGGCGTACCCGAAGATCATGCAGAAGCTCAGCCTCGGCAAGACGTACGAGGGCCGGGACATGCCCCTGATCAAGATCTCGGACAACGTGGCGAAGGACGAGGACGAGCCCGAGATCCTCTACGACGCCCACCAGCACGCCCGGGAGCACCTGACCGTCGAGATGGCGCTCTACCTGGTGCGGACGTTCACCGAGGGCTACGGCAAGGACCCGCGCGTCACCCGGCTCGTCGACACCCGGGAGATCTGGATCGTGCCGGACATGAACCCGGACGGCGGCGAGTACGACCTCACCGGCGGCAAGTACCACAACTGGCGCAAGAACCGTCAGCCCGTCGGCGGCGGCTACAAGGGCGTCGACCTCAACCGCAACTGGGGCTACAAGTTCGCCTGCTGCAACGGGTCGAGCTCGGCGCTGTCGTCGGAGACCTACCACGGCCCGCAGGCGTTCTCCGCCCCCGAGACCCAGCGGCTGCGCGACTTCGTGCTGAGCCGGCGGGTCGGCGGGGTGCAGCAGATCAAGGCGGCCATCGATTTCCACACGTACTCCGAGCTGATCCTCTGGCCGTACGGGTACACGATGAACACCACGGCCGCGGGGCTCGGCCCGGAGCAGCAGAAGACGTTCGCGGCGCTGGGCCGCACGTTCGCCCGGAGCAACGGGTACACGCCCGAGCAGTCCAGCAGCCTGTACATCACCGACGGCTCGATCATCGACTGGCTCTGGGCGACCCAGGGCGTCTGGGCGTTCACGTTCGAGATGTACCCGAACTCGCCGTCCGAGGGCGGCTTCTACCCGCCCGCGAGCGTCATCGACGCGCAGACCGCCCGCAACAAGGACGCCAGCCTGACGCTCGCCGAGTACGCGGACTGCGCGTACCGCGTGATCGGCAAGCAGCAGCTGTGCGCTACAGCGCCCAGTCCTCGCTGAGCTCGATGACCGCGAAGTGCCCGCCGGTCGGGTCGGCCAGGCGCGCATAGCGGCCGGCCGAGGCCGGTTCGGCCGCACGGGCCACCGAGCCGCCGAGCTCGGTGGCCCGTTCGCATGCGGCGGCCGCGTCCTCGACCATGAAGCAGACCGTCCAGTGGTCGGGGATGCCGGGCGGGAAGCGGTCGTCGATCGGCAGCATCCCGCCGACGGTGTCGTTGTGGTGGTGCAGCTCGAAGTACGGCCGGCCGTCGCTGGGTGCCTCGACGGTGTGCCAGCCGAACACCTCCTGGTAGAAGGCGCCGGTCCGGTCGAGGTCGTGGGCCGCCAGCTCGTACCAGCAGATCGCGCCGGGCTCGAAGGACACCTGGGCCCCGCCGAACCGGCTGCGCAGCCAGGTGCCGAAGAGCGCTCCGCCGGGATCGGCGAAGACGGCGGCGGTACCGAGGTCACGCACGCTGGCCGGCGGGACGCGCACGGCCCCGCCGGAGCGCTCGACGGCCCCCGCGGTGCCCGAGGGGTCGTCCGTGGAGATCGAGATCAGCCAGGCCGCCGAGCCGCCCGGGCGCCCCTCGCGCAGGCCGGCCGCGGCCCGCCCGCCCAGCGTGAAGTGCCCGTCGGCGTTGCGGACCCAGCCGAACAGCTCGCCGTAGAAGCGTTCGGCCGCGGCCGGGTCAGGGCTGACCAGCTCCGCCCAGCACGGCGTGCCCGGCGCATAACCCCGAATTCGCATGGCGAGATGGTGCCATCAGACGGCGGTTGCCTCCAACGCGGTCGGCAGCGGGCGGGAGTGCAGCACATCGAGCCGGGAGACGGCGCGCGTCAGCACGACGAAGAGCCGGTTGAGGCCGCGGGGCTCGGCGGAGACGATGTCGGCCGGCTCGACCACGATCACGTGGTCGTACTCGAGGCCCTTGGCCAGGGTCGCGGGCAGTACCGTCACGCGGGCGTCGGGGTCGGTGTCGGCGAGCGCCACGCCGGCCTTGCGCAGCGACTCGGCCAGCACGTCGACGGTCGCGTCGGCGGCGATGACCCCGACCGAGCCGAGGTGGTCGAGCGCGGCCAGGGTGGCGTCCACGACCGATTCCTCGACGGCGGCAACGGTACTGACGGTGAGCGCACCGTCCGTCCGCAGCGAGCGCGCCTCGGGCACCTGCACCCCGAGCGCGGGCAGCAGGCGGTTGGCGAGTGCGATGACGGCCGCGGGCACCCGGAAGCCGGTGGTCAGCGGTACCACCCGGGCCTCCGGCTTGCCGAGGTGCGCCAGCAGCACCCGCCAGTCCCGCGCGGCCCACGGCGCCGTGCCCTGCGCCAGGTCGCCGAGCAGCGTGATCGAGCCGTGCTCGCTGCGCCGCGCGATCACGCGGGCCTGCATCGGGGAGAGGTCCTGCGCCTCGTCGACGACCACGTGCCCGAAGCTCGCCACCCGGTCGATCAGCCCGGCGGCCTCGTCGATGAGCACCGCGTCGGCCGTGCTCCAGCGGGCCGACTTCGCCGTCTTCGGCGGCTTGGCCCACGTGAGCGCCGCGCGCTCGGCCTCGTCCAGCTCGTCGTCGGTCGGGTCGGTCAGGACCTCGAACACGAGCTGCTCGGGCGTGACCGCGGGCCAGACCGCGTCGAGCACCGCGGTCACCGGGGCGGCCTTGCCCATCCGGCGCTGCCAGCCCTCGCTGGGGGAGTCGCCGCGGCGGGCCTCGGACTGGCGCATGAGCAGGCTCACGATCCGGGCGCGGACGCGCTCGCGGCCGATGCCGTAGGGCGGCGCCTCCCGCCGCACGTCGTCGACGACCCGCCGCAGCGCATCGGCCGAGATCCGCCAGCGGTACGAGCCGTCCGACACCGTGAGCGGCTCCTCCGGGCGCCCGATCTTGGCCAGCAGGCGCCGCTGCAGTACGCCCGCCATCTTCTCGCGGTTCTTGACCTCGGCGGCGGCCTCGGAATCGGTGCCGCGGACCGGCGTGGTGAGCAGGCCCTCGATCGTGGACTGGCGCACCTCCAGCTCGCCGAGGGTGGGCAGAACGCTCGCGATGTACTGCAGGAACGCCGAGTTGGGCCCGACGATGAGCACGCCGGCGCGGCGCAGGCGCTCGCGGTGCAGATACAGCAGGTACGCGGCGCGGTGCAGCCCCACGGCCGTCTTTCCGGTGCCGGGCGCCCCCTGCACGCAGATGGACTCGTCGAGGTCGGCCCGGACGAGGGCGTCCTGTTCCGGTTGGATGGTGGCGACGATGTCGCGCATCGGCCCGACGCGGGGCCGCTCGATCTCGTCGAGCAGGATCTGGCTGGTCCCCTGCTCCTCGCCCCGCCCCAGGTGCTCGTCCTCGAAGCTGGTGAGCTCGCCCTTGACGAACCCGAAGCGCCGCCGCACCTCGACGTCCTGCGGGTCGGCGGCGCTGGCCTGGTAGAACTTGCGGCTCAGGGGCGCGCGCCAGTCGAGCACCATCGGCTCCCCGGCGGCGTCGGTGACGTGCCGCCGGCCGACGTGGTACTGGTGCTCCTCGATGTCGAGCCGCCCGAAGAACAGCGGTGTGTCGGGGTTGTCGGCGAGATCGGCGATCCTCCGCGCGAGGGCCCGCCCGAGCGTCTCGGCCGCGAACGGATCTCCCGCGACCTGATCTCCGGTCGCGAACAGGTCCTCGGCGCGCTCGCGCATGCGCTTGAGCGCCAGCCGGGAGGCGTCGAGATGCGCTCGCTCCTGGGCGAGCTCCGTTTCGAGTGAGGGCACGGTGATCCTCTTCGAGGTCGCGTTCGGCTCGCTCGCGTATCCGGGGCCTTGCTCCACCCGGCGCCTGGGGACGTCCGCTGCGGTGGCTACCTCACCGCGGCCGTCAAGCGGCCATTCATCCTACGCGATCTTCTCGGCCTGTCCACCGAGTTTCCCGCAGACTCAGGGCAGTAGGCGTGGCACCCTTGTGGAAGGATCCGTCAGGAGGTGAGTCGCCGATGAGCGTGGCCGTGCTGGAACACGTCGGCCCATGGACCGAAGACGAGTATCTCGCTCTCGGCGAGACCTCGAATCGAATCGAGCTGTTCGATGGGAGCCTGCTGGTGAGCCCGGCGCCGACCTCGCGGCATCAGCACATTTCCCGGCGGCTGGCCGGCCTGATCGACGAGGCTGCGGACGCGGCTGATCTGTGGGTCTACGAGGCGGTGAACGTCCGTCTCGCCAGCGGGCGGATCTTCATTCCCGATCTGGTGGTGACCCCGGTCGAGAACGCCACAGTGTTCGATGCGGCTGACGTCGTGCTGGTCGGCGAGGTGGTCTCACCGGGCAATGCCGGCGCCGATCGCGTGCTCAAGATGCAGCTGTACGCGGCCGCGCGGATCGAGTGGTATCTGCTCGTCGAGCCGGAGGCGACGGGCTCGATCACATTGCGGCTGCTCCGGCTCGACGGCCACCACTACGTCGAGCACGCGGTGGCGAAGGACGGCGAGACGCTCACCGCGGACGGGCCCTTCGCCATCGAGATCGAGACGCGAGCGCTGCTGCGCCGACGGTGACGGCCGGCGGGTCAGCCCATCAGGTCGCGGAGTTCGGGGATGACCTCGATGGCCAGGAACGGGCCGCCCGTCGGGTCGAGGATCTGGCAGGCCTGGCCGATGCCCGCGTCCACCGGGCCCGCCAGCACGCGGCCGCCCAGGTCCGCCGCGCGCGCGACGAAGCCGGAGCAGTCGTCGATCGAGAAGATCGTGCGCCAGTGGTGCGGGGTCGCCGGCGGGTAGTTCGCGTCCATGACGCTCAGGCCGCCGACTACGCGGTTGTTCAAGATCCATTCGTGGTACTCGTGGATCGTCCCCGGCGAGGTGCCCTGCTGGTCGACCCAGCCGAAGACCTTGCCGTAGAAGGCGGCCGTCGCCCCGATGTCGCGGGTCACCACCTCGCTCCAGCAGATCGAGCCCGGCTCGTCGTGGACCTGGGCGCCGGCGAAGCGGTCCTTCTGCCACGCGCCGAAGACCGCGCCCGCCGGGTCGGCGAACAGGGCCGCTCGGCCGAGGCTCGACGTCGACTGCCCCAGCACGGTGCCGCCCGCGTCGAGGACGGCCCGCGCGGTCGCGTCGGTGTCCTCGCTCGCCACGTACGTGAGCCAGGCCGCCCGCTCCCCGGCGGCGACGCCCGCCACGACCAGGTCGCGCAGCAGGAGCAGCGTGGTCCCGTCCTCGGCCGCGCTCGTCGTCCAGCCGAACAGGCCGGCGTAGAACGCGGCCGCGGTGGCCGGGTCGGGGGTGGTCAGCACCGACCAGCAGGGTGTCGCGGGCGCATGGCCTCGTACTCGCACGGAAGCAGGGTAAGCAAAAAGGTCAGACGATATTGATCGTCTGAAGGGACCGTTTCACGTGAATCCCCAGCGTCACCGGGCGGCTGCTCAGTGCTGGGTCAGCAGCTGCTTCGTGACCTCGCGGCAGGTCTTGACCCCGTAGTCCTTGCCCAGCGAGCTCGGGTAGTGCGCCATGACCGCCAGGCTCCAGCCGTCGCCGAGCGCCATGCACGCGATGTGCCACTGGCCGTCGTCGCGGGCCAGCCAGCCGTTCTTGATCGCCGTGGTCTTCTGCACATCGGCCGGCAGCACCTCGATCGGCCCGAACCGCCCCGGCCCGCGCACGCTGCGCATCTCGTTGAGCAGCCAGTCCGTCCACTTCGGGCCGGCCGCGCGCCCGTCGCCGATGCACCTGGCCAGGCGCGCCACGTCGCGGGCCGACATCTGGGTCAGGCTCCACGAGTTCTGGGTGCCCTTGGTCTCGGTCAGGCCGCAGAGCGAGATCATGCGCTTGATCGACGCGAGATTGCCGTTCTGCACGTGGTACTTGAACGTGTTCTCCGTCTCGGAATCGCGGATCATGCGGCTCAGCTCGTTCAGCGCGGTGCTGCCGGGCTGCTTGCCGGACTCCGCCTGGCGCCGCAGCCAGTCCGCGGCGACCCAGGCCTTGGCCATCGATGCCGTGTCGCTGGTGGTGTACGGCGTGGAGCCGTACATCTGATCCGTCTTGTGGTCGTAGTAGGCCCACGACCAGAAGCCTTTGACGTTCATGGTGACCGGCTGGGTCGGCGTGAACAGCGGTCCGCTCGGCGCCGTGCTCGGGGCGGCGCCGGGCTCGGCGACCGGCGACTCCGAGGTGTCGGCGGCGGGGACGCGGCTGCTCGGGGCCTTCGGCGCGGCGTTGGCCGAGCACCCGGTCGCGGTGACCAGGACGAGTGCGAGCACAGCGAGGGGGCGTCGCATCAGTGGAGGGTATCCGCTGTGAGAATCGCCGCCCCGCCCGTGTGGCGCCCGGACGTTGGGGCAACATGGGCGTTGTGCCTGCATTGCAGCGGCCCCGCGTCGGCCACATCCAGTTCCTGAACTGCCTGCCCATCTACTGGGGCCTGATGCGATCGGGTGCGCTGATCGACGTCGATCTGTTCAAGGACTCCCCGGAGCGGCTCAACGCGGCGCTGGTCGCGGGCGATCTCGACATCGGGCCGATCTCGCTGGTGGAGTACCTCCGAAACGCCGACGACCTGCTCCTGCTGCCCGATCTCGCGGTGGGCAGCGACGGCCCGGTCCTGTCCGTGAACCTCGTGTCCACGGTGCCGCTGGAGTCGCTGGACGGTCGCCGGGTCGCGCTCGGCGCCACCTCGCGCACCGGTGTGATGCTCGCGCAGATGTACCTCGAGTCGCACGTCGGCGTCCGCCCCACGTACTTCAACAGCCCGCCCGACCTGGCCCGCATGCTCGACGAGGCCGACGCCGCGGTGATCATCGGCGATGTGGCCCTGCGCGCCATGCACGACGCGCCGCGGCAGGGCTGGCAGGTCACCGACCTCGGCCAGGCCTGGCGGGAGTGGACCGGGCTGCCGATGGTGTTCGCGGCCTGGGCCGTGCGCAAGGACTTCGCCGCGGCCCACCCGGGCCTGGTCAAGGACGTGCACGAGGCGTTCCTGCGCTCTCGGGAGCTGTGCCTGACGGAGCTGGACGAGGTCGCGGCGGCGGCGGCGCGCTGGGAGTCGCTGTCGGCCGAGACGCTGGCCACCTACTTCCGCGTGCTGGACTTCTCGCTCGGCGAGCGCCAGGTCGCCGGCGTGCGCGAGTTCGCGCGGCGGGCGGCGGAGCGTGGGGCGGTGCCGGCGCTGCCGTCCGGCGGTCCGGCGTTCTTCGAGGGCTGACCCGCCCGGGCGTCCGGCGCCACCGAGCCCGAGCATCACTCCTGCAGCTGCTTCGTCACGCTCGAGCAGATGTTCTCGCCGTAGCCCTGCCCCTTCGAGGCCGGGTACACCGTCAGCACGCTGAGCACCCAGTCGCCCCCGATGGCCAGGCAGTTCACGTGCCACTTCCCGTCGCTGCGCGCGATCCACCCGTTCTTCACCGCGGTCCCCGCCTGCTCCGAAGCGGGCAGCGCCGGCGTGATCCCGAACTTCTGGTCCTTGGCGACGTTGCGCATCTCGTTGAGCAGCCAGTCCGTCCACTTCGGGCCGGCCGCGCGCCCGTCGCCGATGCACGCGCCCATCCGGGCGGCGTCGCGGGCCGACACGAGGGTCGAGGCCCAGTCGATGTACGCCTTCGAGTCCGTCAGCCCGCACGTCTGAATCAGGCGCGTGATGCTGGCGCTCCGGCCGTCGAGCCCCCAGAAGTACGCGGCCGCGTCGTTGTCGCTGTTGCGGATCATCGCGCTGAGCTCGGACAGGTTCGACCTGCTCGGGTCGGGGTTGCGGCGCAGGTAGTCCGACGCGAGCCAGGCCTTGATCATCGAGGCGGTGCGCTGCGCGGAGTTCGCGTTGTCCGAGCCGGCCATCGCGCCGGTGCGGCGGTCCAGGACGGTCCACGACCAGAAGCCGGTCGCGTCGACGGCGACGGTCGCCGGGTGCAGCAGGGCGGGCGGGAGCGACGGGGCGGTCGGCGGGGCCGGGGCCGCCTTGCGCGTGGGCGCCTCGCTGGCCGCCATGCTCTCGCCGGCCGTGGCCGCCGGTGCCGCGTAGTCGGCGGTGGCCCCGAGCAGGTCGCTGCCCCACACGAAGGGCACGCCGACCAGCAGCGCCGCCACGAGCAGTACGAATGCGGTCAGTCCGACACGCTTGCGCATGAGTCGGTGGTCCCTCCCTGGCGATACGTGACATCGAATTCCATCGACCGCCGGTCATGAACAGGTGTTCCCGGTGTTAACACGACGTAAGCGAACGGACCGTTCACCCGGCGTGCGCCATTGCCCACTCATCCTGTCGTTCAACCGAATCACCCGCAGCTCGGACGCGCTCAAAAGTCCCTGGTAGTTGGCTCGATGCGATGTGACACCTTCTTGCCGCTCGTGTCGGAAGCTGTAACACTGAAGGGGTGTACGACGACGAGGTCGACAGCGCCGAGCGCGAGCTGACGAACGAGCGGGTCCTGGTCAAGGACGGCGACCTGCAGGAGTACTTCGACGCGATCGTGGCGGCCGACCAGAAGATCGAGCCGCGGGACTGGATGCCGGAGGCGTATCGCAAGACGCTGATCCGGCAGATCGCCCAGCACGCCCACTCCGAGATCATCGGCATGCAGCCCGAGGGCAACTGGATCTCGCGCGCGCCCACGCTCAAGCGCAAGGCGATCCTGCTGGCCAAGGTGCAGGACGAGGCCGGGCACGGGCTGTATCTCTACGCGGCCGCCGAGACTTTGGGCGTCTCCCGCGAGGAGCTCGTCGAGATGCTGGTCGAGGGGCGCCAGAAGTACAGCTCCATCTTCAACTACCCGACGCTGACCTGGGCCGACATCGGGGCGATCGGCTGGCTCGTGGACGGGGCCGCGATCGTGAACCAGGTCCCGCTGTGCCGCTGCTCCTACGGGCCCTACGCGCGGGCCATGATCCGCATCTGCAAGGAGGAGTCGTTCCACCAGCGGCAGGGGTACGAGATCCTGCACACGCTCTCGCACGGCACCGAGGCGCAGAAGGCCATGGCCCAGGACGCCGTCGACCGCTGGTGGTATCCGTCGCTGGCCATGTTCGGCCCGCCCGACGGCGACTCCACGCACTCGGAGCGCTCGATGGCCTGGAAGATCAAGCGCTTCTCCAACGACGAGCTGCGGCAGCGGTTCGTGGACATGTGCGTCCAGCAGGCCGAGATCCTGGGCCTGCGCCTGCCCGACCCCGACCTGCGGTGGAACGAGCAGGAGAACAGGTACGACTACACCCAGCCCGACTACGACGAGCTGATGCGCGTCATCAAGGGCGAGGGTCCCTGCAACCGTCAGCGGATGGACCACCGTCGCCGCGCCTACGAAGAGGGTGCGTGGGTCCGTGAGGCCGCGCGAAAGCACGCCGAGAAGAGGGCCGTCGGTGTCTGAGCCGCTCTGGGAAGTGTTCGTCCGGCCGCGCCGCGGCCTCTCGCACGCGCACGTGGGCTCCCTGCACGCGCCCGACGCCGAGATGGCCCTGCGCAACGCCCGCGACGTCTACACCCGCCGCCAGGAGGGGGTGTCGATCTGGGTGGTGCCGGCGACGGCCATCACCGCGAGCAGCCCCGACGAGAAGGACGCGTTCTTCGAGCCGGCGGCCGACAAGGTGTACCGCCATCCGACCTTCTACACCGTCCCCGAGGGTGCGCAACACATATGACCAGTCCGGACATCGCCCTCGAACTCGGCGACGACGCGCTCATCGCGGCCCAGCGCCTCGCCGAGTGGTGCTCGCGCGCGCCCGAGATGGAGGAGGACATCGCGCTGGCCAACATCGCCCTCGACCAGCTCGGCGCGGCCCGGCTCCTGCTCACCTACGCCGGCGAGTCGCGGAACCGGACCGAGGACGACCTGGCGTTCCTGCGCGAGGACCGCGAGTTCCGCAACGTGCTGCTGGTCGAGCTGGACAACGGCGACTTCGCGGTGACCATCGGCAAGCTGCTGTTCCTGGCGGTGTACCAGCGGCTGCGCTACGAGCGCCTGGCCGCCGGGGACGACGCGCGGCTGGCCGAGATCGGGGCCAAGGCGCGCAAGGAGTCCGTCTACCACGCCGAGCACGCCGCTCTCTGGACCGTGCGCCTCGGCGACGGCACGGAGGAGTCGCACCGGCGCATGCAGTCCGCCGTCGACGCGCTGTGGCCCTACACGCACGAGCTGTTCGAGGGCGAGGCGGCGAGCCTGCGGGACGCCTGGGTGGCCGAGGTCACCGAGGTGCTGCGGGAGGCGACGCTGCACCGGCCGGCCGACGGCTGGGCGCCCTCGGGCGGGCGGCGTGGAGTACACACGGAGGCTCTGTCCAAACTGCTCGCCGAGATGCAGGTCCTGCATCGCGCACACCCCGGGGCGACCTGGTGAGCGCGCGCTCGACCGTGGCCGCGGTGCGCGACCCGGAGCTGCCCGTCGTCACCATCGAGGAGCTCGGCATCCTGCGCGACGTCGCCGAGCGGGACGGGCGTGTGACGGTCACGATCACACCGACGTACTCCGGCTGCCCCGCCATGGACGCGATCCGCGCCGACATCACCGCGGCCCTGCACGCCGACGGGTACGGCGACGTGCGGGTCGACACCTCGCTGAGCGAGCCGTGGACCACGGACTGGATCACGCCCGCCGGCCTCGAGAAGCTGGCCGCGGCCGGGATCGCGCCCCCCGGCTCCACGAAGAGAGGCCTGACGCTGACCGTGCGCTGCCCCCGCTGCGGATCGCCCGAGACCGAGGAGCTGTCCCGCTTCGGCGCCACGGCCTGCAAGGCGCTCTGGCGCTGCCGGGCCTGCCGCGAACCGTTCGAGCGCGTGAAGGCGATCTGAGCCGATGACCGTCTCCGAGATCCGCCGGCCCGTGAAGCGGCGGCCCATGTTCCACCGCCTCGCCGTGCTCGACGTCGAGCGCCTGACCGACGACGCCGTGGCCGTCACCTTCGAGGTGCCGGTCGCGCTGCGGGAGCTGTTCGCGTTCCGGGCCGGCCAGCACCTCACCGTCCGGCGGCACGCCGAGTCGGGGGAGGAGATCCGCCGGTCGTACTCCATCTGCTCGACCCCGTCCCGCCTGCGCGACGAGGGCGAGCTGCGGGTGGGCATCAAGCGGGTCGTCGGCGGGGCGTTCTCGACCTACGCGCTGTCCGGGCTCGCCCCGGGCGACGAGGTCGACGTGCTGCCCCCGCTCGGGCACTTCACGACCGAGTTCCACCCGGCCCGGACCCGGCACTACGCGGCGATCGCGGCCGGCTCCGGCATCACCCCCGTGCTCTCGCTGGCCGCGACGGCGCTGCAGACCGAGCCGGAGAGCCGGGTCACCGTGGTCTACGGCAACCGGGCGGCCGGCACGGTGATGTTCGCCGAGGAGCTGGCCGACCTCAAGGACCGGTACCGGGAGCGGCTGCACGTGGTGCACGTGCTGTCCCGGGAGGCGCAGGAGTCGCCGCTGCTGTCCGGCCGGCTCGACGAGGCGCGCATCGGCGCCGTCCTCGACGCCCTCCTGCCGGCGGGGACGGTCGACGAGTGGTTCCTCTGCGGCCCGCACGGCATGGTGCTGGACGCGAAGGTCGCGCTGTCCACGCGGGGCGTCGATGATTCGGCGGTACACACTGAGCTCTTTCACGTCGACGACGCGCCCCCGGTGGCTCGCCCCGCCGCGGCCCCCGAGGACACCGCGCAGCGCGCGGAGGTCGGCATCGTGCTCGACGGGCGCGCGACGACGTTCACCATGGCGCACGACGAGCGGGTGCTCGACGCGGCGCTGCGGGCGCGGCCCGAGCTGCCCTACGCGTGCAAGGGCGGCGTCTGCTCGACCTGCCGCGCCAAGGTGATCGAGGGCCGGGTCGAGATGGCGCGCAACTTCGCCCTGGAGCCCGACGAGCTCGCCGCCGGATATGTCCTGACCTGTCAGGCGATGCCGATCACCGACCGGGTCGTGGTCGACTTCGACGTATGACGGGAGTCACACCCATCCGCGACGGCCGCCGCCGCGAATGAGCGACATGAGACCGGAACAGGAGCTGCCCACGCAGCGGCTCGTCGCGGTGTCCCCGCCGTGCGGCCGGCATCCCGATCGCGCGCCGGACGCCAACGAGCTGCTCGCCAGGGTGGCCCGCGGCGACGAACGAGCCTTCGCCGAGCTCTACGACCTGGTGTCCGCGCGCGTCTACGGGCTGATCCGCCGGGTGCTGCGCGACCCCGCCCAGTCCGAGGAGGTCGCCCAGGAGGTGATGGTCGAGGTCTGGCGCACGGCCGGCCGCTACGACCCCGGGCTCGGCTCGGCCACCGCCTGGGTCTTCACCATCGCCCACCGCCGGGCCGTGGACCGGGTGCGCTCCGAGCAGGCCGGGGTCGAGCGGGTCCGGCGGGCCGCCGCGGTCAGCGCCGAGACGCCCTACGACGACGTGGTCGAGGCCGCGACCGCCCGCATCGAGCAGCAGCAGGTGCGCCGGTGCCTCGGCGCGCTGACGGAGCTGCAGCGCGAGGCGATCACCCTGGCCTACTACGGCGGGAACAGCTATCGGGAGGTCGCGGATCTCCTCGGTACGGCCCTGCCGACGATCAAGACCCGCATGCGCGACGGACTCATCCGCATGCGCGACTGCCTGGGGGTGACGCTCGCATGACCGCCGTGGACATTCACTCGCTCGTCGGCGCGTACGCCCTGGACGCCGTCGACGACCTTGAGCGGGTCGCGTTCGAGCGGCACCTGCGCGACTGCCCGACCTGTGCGGCCGAGGTCGCCGAGCTGCGCGAGACCGCGGCCCGGCTGGCGCAGCCGGTCGCCGAGGCGCCGCCGCCGCGCCTGCGGGACTCGGTGTTGGCGCGGGTCGCGCACACGCCTCAGGAGCGTCCGAAGCCGCCGACGGCCAAGCGCGCGGAGCCCGGCCGCCGGTGGGCCCGGGTCGCCTCCGTCGCGGCCGCCGTCCTGCTCGCCGGGGGCGTGGGCACCGGCACCTGGGCGATCACGCGGCAGCACTTCGTCGACCAGACCTCGCAGGTCGACGCGGTGCTGGCGGCGGCCGACGCCCGCATGATCACCCAGGCCGTCGAGGGCGGCAGGATTACGATGATCGTCTCCCCGTCCCACGACGCGGCGGTGACGCTGCTGTCCGACCTCAAGCCGCCGGAGGGCTCGTATCAGCTGTGGATGATCGACGCCACGGCTCGTCCGGTCGGCCTGACGGAGTCGGGCAGTGGCCGCTTCTACATCAAGGGTCTGGCCCCGGCCTTCGGTCTGAGCAAGGAACCGAAGGGCGGGTCCAAGACCCCGACGGAGGTCGTCGGGAAGCTAGATCTTCGCTAGCTCGGACATGTCGTCCGCGGTGGGCTGCCAGTTCGCCGCGGCGGCGTTCGCCGCGACCTGCTCGGCCCTGGTCGCCCCGGCGATGACGCTGGTCACGGTCGGCTTGGCGGCCAGCCCGCCGATCGCGACGGTCAGCGGGTCCAGCCCGCGCTCGGCGCCGAACGCGGCCAGCCGCTCGATGCGGTCCCAGGGCGCCTCGGCCAGGACGCGCTCCATGCCCTCGCGGGCCAGACGGGTGCCCGCCGGCGGGGCGTCGCCGCGGCGGTACTTGCCCGTGAGCAGGCCCATCTCGAGCGGGAAGAACGGCAGCAGGCCGAGCCCGAAGCGCTCCAGGGCCGGCACGAGCTCGGCCTCGACGGAGCGGTCGAGCAGCGAGTACCGGTTCTGGGCGCTCACGAACGGGGTCATGTGCCCGGTCTCGGCGACCCAGGCCGCGTCGGCGGTCTGCCAGCCGGAGAAGTTCGAGTGCCCGATGTAGCGGACCTTGCCCGAGCGGACCAGGTCGTCCAGCGCGGCCAGGGTCTCCTCGATCGGGGTGGCCGGGTCCGGCTGGTGCAGCTGGTAGAGGTCGATGTAGTCGGTGCCGAGCCGGCGCAGCGAGGCCTCGGCGGCGCGCACGATGTAACGGCGGCCGCCGCGGGCACCCCAGTCCGGCCCGTGCAGCCCGCGGGCGTCCATGCCGAACTTGGTGGCCACGACCACCTCGTCGCGGTGCTTGCCGAGGGCCGCGCCGAGCGCCTCCTCGGACGCGCCGGGCGTGGCGCCGTAGATGTCGGCGGTGTCGAAGAGGGTGACGCCGTTGTCGAGGGCCGCCCCGACGACCTCCGCGCTGCTCGCGGCGTCGATTCGGCCGAACTGGTTGCAGCCGATGCCGACCACGGAGACGGTGAGCCCGGAGCGCCCGAGGCGCCGGTAGCGCATATCAGTCACTCCTATGATCCTAGGCACGCCTGCTCGACCGGCCGGGCGAGCTGGGTACGCTCTGGGTGTGACTGCTCCGGTGATCAGCGAGATTCTGCAGCGTGCCGCCGACGGCGGGCGGATCGGCCCGGACGAGGCGCTCCTGCTCTACACGGAGGCGCCCTTCCACGCGCTGGGCGAGGCGGCCGACACGGTGCGCCGCCGCCGCTACCCGGACAACATCGTCACCTACATCATCGACCGCAACATCAACTACACCAACGTGTGCGTCACGGCCTGCAAGTTCTGCGCGTTCTTCCGGGCGCCGAAGCACGCCGAGGGCTGGACGCACAGCACCGAGGAGATCCTGCGCCGCTGCGCGGAGGCGGTCGAGCTCGGCGCGACCCAGGTGATGCTGCAGGGCGGTCACCACCCCGACTACGGCGTCGAGTACTACGAGGAGCTCTTCTCCGCCGTCCACCAGGCCTTCCCCGGCCTGGTCGTGCACTCGATCGGCCCGTCCGAGGTGCTGCACATGGCGAAGGTCTCGGGCACCACGATCGAAGAGGCGATCCTGCGCATCAAGGCGGCGGGCCTGGCCTCCATCGCCGGCGCCGGCGCGGAGATGCTGCCGGAGCGGCCCCGCAAGGCGATCGCGCCGCTCAAGGAGTCCGGCGCCCGCTGGCTGGAGGTCATGACCGTCGCGCACCGGCTCGGCGTGTCCTCGACCGCGACCATGATGATGGGCACCGGCGAGACCAACGCCGAGCGCATCGAGCACCTGCGGCTGATTCGCGACGTGCAGGACAAGGCGGTCGCCAACGGCTACTCCGTCGAGGCCGACCTCGCCGGGACGGTGGGCGGGTTCCGCTCCTTCATCCCGTGGACCTACCAGCCGGAGAACAACCACCTCAAGGGCCGCACGCAGGCCACGAGCATGGAATACCTGCGGCTCGTCGCGGTCGCCCGGCTGTTCATGGACAACATCCCGCACCTGCAGTCGTCGTGGCTGACCACCGGCAAGGACGTCGGCCAGCTGTCGCTGCACCTGGGCGTCGACGACCTCGGCTCGATCATGCTGGAGGAGAACGTGATCTCCTCGGCCGGCGCCCGGCATCGCTCGCGCCTGACCGAGCTCGTGCAGATGATCCGCGGGGCCGATCGCATCCCGGCGCAGCGGGACACGCAGTACCGCCACCTGCAGGTCCACTGGACCGAGGCGGACGACCCGACCGACGAGCGGGTCCAGTCGCACTTCTCCTCCATCGCCATCCCCGGCGGCGGCACGGGCCGCAGCCTTCCTCTGACTCCGGTGAACTCATGACGCGCGCCAGCCTGGACAAGGAGCCGCACGAGGTTGCGGCGATGTTCGACGGCGTGGCCCGCCGTTACGACCTGACCAACACGGTCCTCTCGGGCGGCCGCGACCGCATGTGGCGCAAGGAGACCCGGCTGGCGCTGGGGCTCAAGGCGGGCGAGAAGGTGCTCGACCTCGGCGCCGGCACCGGGGTCTCGACGCTGGAGCTGAGCCGCTCGGGCGCCTACGCGGTGGGCGCGGACATCTCGGTCGGCATGCTGCAGGCCGGGCGGGCCAAGCGCCCCGACGTGCCGCTGTTGGCCGCCGACGCGCTGCGCCTGCCGTTCGCCGACGAGACGTTCGACGCGGTCACGATCTCCTTCGCGCTGCGCAACATCGCGGACACCGACGCCGCGCTGGCCGAGATGGCCCGCGTGACCAAGCCGGGCGGGCGCCTGGTGATCTGCGAGTTCTCGACCCCGACGTGGCGGCCGTTCCGGGCCGTCTACCAGGGCTATCTGGTGGGCGCGATCCCGCCGATCGCCAAGCGGGTGTCGTCGAACCCGGACGCCTACGTCTACCTGGCCGAGTCGATCAAGGCGTGGCCGGACCAGGCGGGCCTGTCCGCGAAGATCGCCGGCAACGGCTGGCGCAAGGTCGCCTGGCGCAATCTCACCGGCGGCGTGGTGGCGCTCCACCGCGGCTTCCGAATCTGAGCTCTTTCACGTTCACGCCGCGCGGTTACTCCCAATAACCGTGCGGTTGCGTGCTGTCCACGACAAGCTGGGTCAGTGGATCACGACACACCGGTCGGGTGGACCGGTCAAGCGTCCCCCCGACCGGGTGAAAAATTAGGGTCGCCTTACCGACAGCGGCGCACTTCACGGTTCTAGACTGCTCCACGGATGACTTTGTGAAGACTTTCACGAGCCGGGCAGAAGCAGAACGGTTGGAGGTGTGACGGCTGTGACCGACACCGGAAAAGACGCGGATGTCATCGTCGTTGGCGCCGGACCGGGCGGGTCGGCCGCGGCGTTTCATCTCGCCCGGCACGGGCTGAAGGTCCTGCTGCTGGAGAAGACCGAGTTCCCGCGCGAGAAGGTGTGTGGCGACGGCCTCACCCCGCGCGCGGTGAAGCAGCTGGTCAAGATGGGCATCGACACCACCGAGGAAAAGGGCTGGCTGCGCAACCGCGGCCTGCGCGTCATCGGTGGTGGCGTGCGCCTGGAGCTGGACTGGCCGGAGCTCGCGAGCTTCCCCGACTACGGGCTGACCCGCACCCGCATGGACTTCGACCACATGCTGGCCACGGCCGCGACCGACGCCGGGGCCGAGCTGCGCAGCGGCACGAACGTGACCGGGCCGATCCTGGACCGCACCGGCCGAGTGGTGGGCGTCACGGCCACCGGGCCGGACCGGGAGCCGCGGGAGTATCGCGCGCCCCTGGTCATCGCGGCTGACGGCGTCTCCGGCCGGTTCGCGCTCGCGCTGGGCATCACCAAGCGCGACGACCGGCCGATGGGCGTGGCCGTCCGGCAGTATTTCCGCAGCGAGACCCGCCACGACGACGACTACCTGGAGTCGTGGCTGGAGCTGCGCAGCCGCGAGTCCGGCGACAAGCTCCTGCCCGGCTACGGCTGGATCTTCGGTCTCGGTGACGGCCGGGTCAACGTCGGCCTGGGCGTGCTCAACAGCAGCGTCGCCTACGGCAAGACCAACTACAAGACGCTGCTCGCCGACTGGCTGGACAACACGCCGGCCGACTGGGGCCTGTCCGACCCGGCGAACGCCGACGGCAAGCCCCAGGGGGCGGCGCTGCCGATGGGGTTCAACCGGGTGCCGCACTACTCCCGGGGCGTGCTCCTCGTCGGCGACACCGGCGGCATGGTCAACCCCTTCAACGGCGAGGGGATCGCCTACGCCATGGAGTCCGGCGAGCTGGCGGCGGAGATCGCCGTCCAGGCGCTGGCCCGGCCGCAGGGCACCGCGCGCGAGCGGGTGCTCGCCAACTACCCGACCGAGCTCAAGGCTCGCTACGGCGGCTATTACCGGCTCGGGAACGTGTTCGTCAAGCTCATCGGCAATCCACAGGTCATGCGGATCGCCACCAAGCACGGCATGCCCCACCCGACCCTCATGCGGTTCGTGCTCAAGCTCCTCGCCAACCTCACCGACCCGCGAGGTGGAGACGCCATGGACCGCGTGATCAACGCGATGACCCGGCTCGCGCCGGCTGCCTGACCCCAAAGGCGCTGGCCAAAGCCGCATTTGGGGTGCCCCGGACGAAGCCGTCCAGGGCTCACCGAATAGTGTTAAACCGCATACAGCTTGAGTGGTCCCCAGGGCCGAACGCCCCGCGGGCTCGCCGAAAGGACGGAGCAGCACGATGTCGCTCGCGCCGTACGTACCGATTCTTGGGCTCTTCGCCCTCGCCGCCGCATTCGCCTTGTTCTCGGTGGCGGCCGCCCCGTTCGTCGGCCCCCGCCGGTACAACCGCGCGAAGCTCGACGCCTACGAGTGCGGCATCGAGCCGACTCCGCAGCCCGTGGGCGGTGGCCGCTTCCCGGTCAAGTTCTATCTGACCGCGATGCTGTTCATCGTCTTCGACATCGAGATCATCTTCCTCTACCCGTGGGCCGTGAACTTCAACGCGCTCGGCCTCTTCGGGTTCGTGGAGATGGTGCTGTTCATCGTCACCGTGTTCGTCGCGTTCGCCTACGTCTGGCGCCGCGGCGGGCTGGATTGGGACTGAGCCATGGGCATCGAGGAAAAGGTTCCGACCGGCGTCCTGCTGACGACGGTCGAGAAGCTGGTCAACTGGTCGCGCAAGGCGAGCTTCTGGCCGGCCACGTTCGGCCTGGCCTGCTGCGCCATCGAGATGATGGCCACCGGCGCCGCCCGCTACGACCTGGCGCGCTTCGGCATGGAGGTCTTCCGGGCCAGCCCCCGCCAGGCCGACCTGATGATCGTGGCCGGCCGGGTGAGCCAGAAGATGGCCCCGGTCCTGCGCCAGATCTACGACCAGATGCCGGAGCCCCGCTGGGTGCTCTCCATGGGCGTCTGCGCCTCCAGCGGCGGCATGTTCAACAACTACGCGATCGTCCAGGGCGTGGACCACATCGTGCCCGTGGACATGTACCTGCCGGGCTGCCCGCCGCGGCCGGAGATGCTCATCGACGCCATCCTGCGCCTGCACGAGAAGGTCATGGCCGAGCCGCTGGGTGACCGGCGCCGCCGCATGATCGAGGCGCGGGTCGAGCGCGACGGCGCGCCGGTGGTGGCGCCGGGCGCCATGCCGTCGAGCTACCGCTACGACAAGGTCAAGCGCGCCGAGTGGACCAAGGCCGTGGCCCAGGGCACCGAGGAGCAGCTGCGCATCCAGAAGTGGATGGAAGAGCGGGCGAGCCTGGCGAACCCCGGGAACAAGGGGGCATGAAGTGACTGATGTAGAGCCGGTCGGCGCCCAGCTCGGGTCCGCCGCCCAGACCCCGCCCGCGAGCGGCGCCGGGCGCGGCATGTTCGGCGTGCAGGGCACCGGCGACACCTCCGGCTTCGGCGGCCTGCGTCGCCGGCGCACGGGCGACCTCGACTCGCCGCGGCCCTTCGGCGGCGAGCACGACGAGGTCGTGGACGCCCTCGAGGAGGCCTACCCGGGCTTCCACGACGCGATCGAGCGGATCGTCGTCGACCGCGGCGAGCTGACGCTGCACATCGTGCCGGAGCGAATCGCCGAGGTCTGCCAGGCGCTGCGGGACGACCACGCGCTGCGCTTCGAGCTGTGCTCCTCGGTCTCCGGCGTGGACTACCTGGGCAGCGACGGCCGCCGGCTGCACGCGGTCTACCACCTCACGTCGATGACGTTCCGCCGCCGGATCCGCCTCGAGGCCGCCGTGACCGCCGAGGACCCGCACCTGCCGAGCGTCACCCAGGTCTACCCGACCGCCGACTGGCAGGAGCGGGAGACCTACGACATGTTCGGCATCATCTTCGACGGCCACCCGAACCTGACCCGGATCCTCATGCCGGACGACTGGGAGGGCTTCCCGCAGCGGAAGGACTACCCGCTCGGCGGCGTGCCGGTCGAGTACAAGGGTGCGGAGATCCCGCCGCCGGACCAGCGGAGGAGTTACCAGTGACCACCGACTACGCGGCCGCTCGCGAGACCACCGAGGGCAAGGTCTTCACCGTCACGGGCGGGGACTGGGACACGGTCGTCAACGAGGCCGGTTCCGAAGAGCGCATCGTCGTCAACATGGGCCCGCAGCACCCGTCCACCCACGGGGTGCTCCGCCTGGTCCTCGAGCTCGAGGGCGAGACGGTCACCGAGGCGCGGACCGTCATCGGCTACCTCCACACGGGCATCGAGAAGAACCTGGAGTTCCGCAACTGGACCCAGGGCACGACGTTCGTGACCCGCATGGACTACCTGGCGCCGATCTTCAACGAGACCGGCTACTGCATGGCGGTCGAGAAGCTCCTCGGCATCGAGGACCAGATCACCCAGCGCGCCAAGACCATCCGCGTGCTGATGATGGAGCTCAACCGGATCTCCTCGCACCTGGTCTGGCTCGCCACGACCGGCATGGAGCTCGGCGCCCTGTCGATGATGATCTACGGCTTCCGCGAGCGTGAGTACATCCTCGACATCTTCGAGCTGGTCTCCGGCCTGCGGATGAACATGGCCTACGTGCGCCCGGGCGGGCTCGCCCAGGACCTCAACGACGAGGCCATCGTCAAGATCCGCGAGCTGCTCGGCTGGATGCCGGACCGCATCGACATGTACGAGGACCTGCTCTCCGGCAACACGATCTGGCGTGAGCGCACCCAGGGCGTCGCCGTGCTCGACGTCACCGGCTGCGTGGCCCTGGGCATCACCGGGCCGGTGCTGCGCTCGGCCGGCCTCGGCTGGGACATCCGCAAGCAGCAGCCCTACTGCGGCTACGAGACCTACGACTTCGAGGTCCCGACCGAGACCACCGCCGACGCGTGGGGCCGGTACAAGGTGCGGCTCAACGAGATGCGCGAGTCGCTGAAGATCATTCAGCAGGCGATGGACCGGCTCGAGCCGGGTCCGATCATGATCGCCGACAAGAAGATCTCGTGGCCGGCGCAGCTCGCGATCGGCGGCGACGGCCTCGGCAACTCGCTCGAGCACGTCGCGAAGATCATGGGCCAGTCGATGGAGGCCCTGATCCACCACTTCAAGCTGGTGACCGAGGGCTTCCGGGTGCCGCCCGGCCAGGTCTACGTGCCGATCGAGGCGCCCCGCGGCGAGCTCGGCGTGCACGCGATCTCCGACGGCGGCACGCGCCCGTTCCGGGTGCACTACCGCGAGCCCAGCTTCGTCAACCTGCAGGCGATCCCGGCGATGGCGGAGGGCGGCCTGCTCGCCGACGTCATCGTGGGTGGCGCCTCGCTCGACCCCGTCATGGGTGGGTGTGATCGTTAATGGTGTTCAGTGAGCTCACGCGCGAACGCGCGCGTCAGATCATCGCGCGCTACCCCGAGGGCCGCTCGCGCTCGGCGCTGCTGCCCCTGCTGCACCTGGTGCAGTCGGAGGAGGGGTACGTCTCTCCGGACGGCATCGCCTTCTGCGCCGAGATCCTCGGGATCACCAAGGCCCAGGTCGGCGCGGTCGCGACGTTCTACACCATGTACAAGCGCAAGCCGACCGGCGACTGGCTGGTGAGCGTCTGCACCAACACGATGTGCGGCGTGCTCGGCGGCGACAAGGCCTACCAGGCCCTGAGCGACTACCTGGGCGTGGGGCACGACGAGACCACGGCCGACGGCAAGATCACCCTCGAGCACGCCGAGTGCCTCGCGGCCTGCGACTACGCGCCGGTCATGACGGTCAACTACGAGTTCTTCGACCAGGTGAGCGACGACACCGCGCTGAAGCTGGTCAAGCAGCTGCAGGACGGCGAGCGCCCGCAGCCCACGCGCGGCACCCGGCTCTGCACGCTCAAGGAGATGGCGGTGCAGCTGGCCGGCTTCGCCGACGACCGCGGCGACGAGGTCATGGCCGACGGCCCCGCCGGTGAGCCGACCCTCGCGGGCAACCGGCTCGCCGAGCGCTTCGGGATCTCGGTGCCGGGCTTCGACCCGGAGACGCCCATCGCCAAGAAGGACGAGGCGAAGTCATGACGGTTGACTACCAGCCCTCGCAGGAGGCGCTGTCGAAGCTCACGCCGGTGCTCACCAAGCGCTGGCTCTCGCCCGACGCGTGGAAGATCGACGTGTACGAGCGGCTCGACGGCTACACCGGCCTGCGCAAGGCGCTCAAGGCCCACCCGGACGACCTGATCCAGCTGATCAAGGACTCCGGGCTGCGCGGCCGCGGCGGCGCCGGCTTCCCGACCGGCATGAAGTGGGGCTTCATCCCGCAGAACGACGGCAAGCCGCACTACCTCGTCGTCAACGCCGACGAGGGCGAGCCGGGCACCTGCAAGGACCTGCCGCTGATGATGGCCGACCCGCACGCGCTGGTCGAGGGCGTCATCATCGCCTCCTACGCGATCCGCGCGAACTTCGCCGCGATCTACATCCGCGGCGAGGCGGTGCACGCGGCCCGGCGGCTGCGCTCGGCGGTCGAGCAGGCTTACGCCAAGGGCTACCTCGGCGCGAACATCCTGGGCAGCGGCTTCTCGCTCGACCTGGTGGTGCACAGCGGCGCGGGCGCCTACATCTGCGGCGAGGAGACGGCGCTGCTGGACTCGCTGGAGGGCTACCGCGGCCAGCCCCGGCTCCGCCCGCCCTTCCCGGCGACGCACGGCCTCTACGCCTCCCCGACCGTCGTGAACAACGTCGAGACGATCGCCAGCGTGCCGTACATCGTGCTCGGCGGCGCGGCGTGGTTCCGCAGCATGGGCACCGAGAAGTCCCCGGGCCCGAAGATCTACTCGATCTCCGGGCGGGTCAAGCACCCCGGCCAGTTCGAGTGCGGCCTCGGCGTCACGCTGCGGCAGCTCATCGACCTGGCCGGCGGCATGCAGGACGGCCACCAGCTCAAGTTCTGGACACCGGGCGGCTCCTCCACGCCGATGCTGACCGACGAGCACCTCGACACCCCGATGGACTTCGAGGGCATGATGAGCGTCGGGACCATGCTCGGCACCACCGCCGTGCAGGTCTTCTCCGACCAGGACGACATCGTCTACGCGACGTACCGCTGGATCGCCTTCTACCACCACGAGTCCTGCGGCAAGTGCACGCCGTGCCGCGAGGGTAACTACTGGATGGTGCGCATCCTGCACCGCATCCTGGCCGGCCAGGGCACTCACCAGGACCTCGACACCCTCCTGGACGCCTGCGACAACCTGCTGGGCCGCTCGTTCTGCGCGCTCGGCGACGGCGCGACCAGCCCGGTGACGTCCTCGATCAAGTACTTCAAGCAGGACTACCTGGACTACATCGAGGGTCGCAAGGCGCCGATGTTCCATGGCGAGCTGGTAGGAGCTCACTGATGACGGACGTTGTGCCGGCGGTCGAGACCGTCAAGCTCACCATCGACGGCATCGAGGTCGAGGCGCCGAAGGGCGCGCTCGTCATCCGGGCCGCCGAGCAGGTGGGCATCTCGATCCCGCGCTTCTGTGACCACCCGCTGCTCGCCCCGGCCGGCGCCTGCCGCCAGTGCCTGGTCGACATCGAGGGCCAGCGCAAGCCGGTCGCCTCGTGCACCCAGCCGGTGGCCGAGGGCATGGTGGTCAGGACCCAGGTGACCTCCGAAGTGGCCAAGAAGGCCCAGGAGGGAATCATGGAGTTCCTCCTGATCAACCACCCGCTCGACTGCCCGGTCTGCGACAAGGGCGGCGAGTGCCCGCTGCAGAACCAGGCGATGAGCAACGGCCAGGCCGAGTCCCGGTTCGTCGAGCACAAGCGGGAGTACCCCAAGCCGCTGCCGATCAGCACCCAGGTGCTGCTCGACCGCGAGCGGTGCGTGCTCTGCCAGCGCTGCACGCGGTTCTCGGACGAGATCGCCGGCGACAAGTTCATCGACCTGATGGAGCGCTCGAGCAACGAGCAGATCGGCGTGTTCCGGGGCAACCCGGAGTCGCCCGAGGACGACGCTCCCTTCAACAGCTACTTCTCCGGCAACACGATCCAGATCTGCCCGGTGGGGGCGCTCACCAGCTCGCAGTACCGATTCCGGGCCCGGCCCTTCGACCTGGTGTCGACGCCCAACACGTGCGAGCACTGCGCCGCGGGCTGCGACCAGCGGGCGGACCACCGCCGCGGCAAGGTCATGCGGCGCCTGGCCGGCGACGACCCGGCGGTGAACGAGGAGTGGAACTGTGACAAGGGGCGCTTCGCGTTCCAGTACGTCACCGCCACCGACCGCCTGACCACGCCGCTCGTGCGCGACCGCAAGACCGGCGAGCTGCGCACCGCCAGCTGGCCCGAGGCGCTCAGCGTCGCCGCGGCCGGCCTGGCCGCCGCGAAGGAGCAGGGTGGCGTCGGCGTGCTGGCCGGCGGACGGCTCACGGTCGAGGACGCCTACGCCTACGCCAAGTTCGCCCGCGTCGCCCTCGGGACCAACGACGTCGACTTCCGCGCCCGGCCGCTGTCGACGGAGGAGACCGAGTTCCTCGGCTCCAACGTCGTCGGGCGGGCCGAGGTCACCTACGCCGACATCGAGCGGGCTCCCGCGGTCGTCTTCGTCGGGCTGGAGCCCGAGGAGGAGTGCCCGATCATCTTCCTGCGGGCGCGCAAGGCTTACCTCAAGCGGGCCCTGCCCAGCTACGCGGTCGCCCCGTTCGTGAGCCGCGGCTACACCAAGCTCGGCGCGACGGTCCTGCTCACCGCCCCCGGCGCCGAGGCGGAGGTGCTCGCCGAGTCCGAGCAGCTGCGCACCGCGCTGTCGGAGGAGGGCGCGATCCTGTTCGTCGGCGAGCGCCTGGCGAGTGTGCCCGGTGGGCTCTCCGCCGCCGCGCGCCTGGCCGAGTCCACCGGCGCTCGCATCGCCTGGGTCCCCCGCCGCGCGGGCGACCGGGGCGCGGTCGAGGCCGGCGTGCTGCCGACCCTGCTGCCCGGCGGTCGCCAGGTCTTCGACCCGGCCGCCCGGGCCGAGGTGGCCACCGCGTGGGGGCTGGACGCGGGCGTGCTGCCCAGCGCCTCCGGCCGCGACACCGACGCCATCGTCGACGCCGCCCGCGAGGGCCGGCTCGGCGCGCTGGTGGTCGGCGCCGTGGACCCCGCGGACCTGGCCGACCCGATGGC
The DNA here is from genome assembly GCF_050947935.1 of Dactylosporangium sp. CA-052675. Classification (GTDB taxonomy): domain Bacteria; phylum Actinomycetota; class Actinomycetes; order Mycobacteriales; family Micromonosporaceae; genus Dactylosporangium. The sequence goes on from NZ_CP192010.1 coordinate 192,279, forward strand.
GGCCGAGGAGGCCCTCGACAAGGTCGGCTTCCTGGTCAGCCTGGAGCTGCGGATGAGCGCCGTCGCCAAGCGCGCCGACGTCGTCCTGCCGGTCGCCCCGGCGGCCGAGAAGTCCGGCTCCTACGTCAACTGGGAGGGCCGGGTCCGCCCGTTCGGCACCGTGCTCAAGACGCAGGCCATGACCGACGCGCGCGTGCTGGACACGCTGGGCCGCGAGCTCGGCGTGCAGCTCGGTGTCGGCGACGTAGCCTTGGTACGGGCACAGCTGGCCGCCCTGGCTCAGCTGCCGCTGCCGGGCACGGTCGCGGTCGGCACCGTGGGCGCGGGCAACCCGAGCCTGGTGCGCGGCACCGCGCCGGACGTCGCCCCGGGCGCGCCCGCGCGGCCCGCGAGCGGCCAGGCGATCCTCGCCTCCTGGCACCACCTGATCGACGGCGGCTCGTTGCAGGACGGGGACGGCCACCTGGCCGGGACCGCTCGCCCCGCCGTGGTCCGGATCTCCAAGAGCACCGCGGCCGACCTCGGCGTGGTGGACGGGGACGCGGTGACCGTCGGCACCGAGCGGGGTGCGATCACCCTGCCGGCGCTCGTCACCGACATGGTCGACGGGGTCGTGTGGATCCCGACGAACTCACCGGGCTCGACCCTGCGCCGGACGCTCGGCGTCACGGAGGGCGCGCTGGTCGAGATCAGCACTGGGGGTAGCGCACGATGACATCCGCTGCAGGCAACCTCGACGAGTTCGGCAAAGACGTCTGGTGGCTGGTGCTCGCGAAGGTCGTCATTATCTTCGCGTTCCTGGTCGTCATGACGCTCTTCGCCATCTGGTACGAGCGCCGCGTCGTCGCCCGCATGCAGGTGCGGCCGGGTCCGAACCGCAACGGGCCGTTCGGTCTGCTGCAGTCGCTGGCCGACGGGCTCAAGCTCGCGTTCAAGGAAGACATCATGCCGCGCCTCGCGGACAAGGTCGTCTTCTTCTTCGCACCGGTCATCTCGACGATCACCGCGTTCACCGCGTTCTCGGTGATCCCGTTCGGGCCGGTGGTCTCGGTCTTCGGCAACCACACGCCGCTGCAGCTGACCGACATCCCGGTGGCCGTGCTGCTGGTGCTCGCCTGCTCCTCGATGGGCATCTACGGCGTCGTGCTCGGCGGTTGGGCCTCCGGCTCGACGTACCCGCTGCTCGGCGGTCTGCGCTCGAGCGCCCAGATGATCTCCTACGAGGTCGCGATGGGCCTGTCGATCGTCTCGGTCTTCCTGGTCTCGGGCACGATGTCCACCTCGCAGATCGTCGCGGCGCAGGCGGGCAACGGCACCGCCGAGGTCTTCGGGATGACCTGGCACCTGCCGGCCTGGTACGGCATCCTGCTCATCCCGAGCTTCCTGATCTACTTCACCTCCGCGGTCGGTGAGACCAACCGGGCGCCGTTCGACCTCCCCGAGGCCGAGTCCGAGCTGGTGGGCGGCTTCCACACCGAGTACTCGTCGCTGAAGTTCGCGCTGTTCTTCCTCGCCGAGTACGTCAACATGGTCACCGTCTCCGGCCTGTGCACGACGCTCTTCCTCGGCGGCTGGCGCGCCCCGTGGCCGCTGTCGCTCTGGGACGGCGCGAACCACGGGTGGTGGCCGGTGCTCTGGTTCACGATCAAGGTGCTGCTGCTGCTGTTCGTGTTCGTCTGGCTCCGCGGCACGCTGCCCCGGCTGCGCTACGACCAGTTCATGCGCTTCGGCTGGAAGGTGCTCATCCCGGCCAACCTGGTCTGGATCCTGGCGCTGTCCGGCATCCGCGTGCTGCAGAACGGCGGCATCAGCACGGGCGCCCGCACCGGCGTGATCATCGGCATCGTCGTCCTGGTGGTGCTGGTCCTGGCGCTCGTGGCGCTGCAGCGCACCCGCCGCGGGGCCGGCGTCGAGCTGCCGACGGTCCACCCGGGCGGCCGCGTCGGCGGGGCGAACGGGTTCCCGCTGCCGCCGATGAACCTCGAGGTGCCGCCCAGCCCGCGGGCCAAGCGCGTGATCGTCGAGCGGGAAACCGTCCCGACCGGCAAGGAGAACTGACGTGTCTATTGGTGGAACCCTGAAGGGGTTCGGGGTCACCTTCTCGCACATGTTCAAGAAGGTGGTCACCGAGGAGTACCCGGAGCAGCGCAAGCCGCCCGCTCCGCGGTACCACGGCCGGCACATTCTCAACCGCTGGCCGGACGGGCTGGAGAAGTGCATCGGCTGCGAGCTGTGCGCGTGGGCCTGCCCGGCGGACGCGATCTACGTCGAGGGCGCGGACAACACCGAGGACGAGCGCTTCTCGCCCGGTGAGCGCTACGCCCAGACGTACCAGATCAACTACGCCCGCTGCATCTTCTGCGGGCTGTGCATCGAGGCCTGCCCGACTCGCTCGCTGACCATGAGCAACGAGTACGAGCTGGCCCGCGACAACCGCCGCGACCTGATCTTCACCAAGGAGCAGCTGCTCGCGCCGCTGCTGCCGGGGATGGAGCGCCCGCCGCACGACATGCGCCTGGGCAACTCCGAGAAGGACTACTACGTCGGGGCGCTGGAGAACCCGGGCACCTCCGCCGGTGCCGAGCGGTACAAGGGGGTTCACTCATGACCAGTACCCTGGCGCTGCAGACCCTTGCGGCCGCGGGAGACGTGAAGGGCGGCGAGGCCGTCACCTTCTGGATTCTCGGCCCGCTCGCCGTCCTCGGCGCGATCGGCATGGTCTGGGCGCGCAACGCGGTGCACTCCGCGCTGTCGCTCGTCATCACGATGCTCAGCCTGGGCGTGTTCTACATCCTGCAGGCCGGCCCGTTCATCGGCATGGTGCAGATCATCGTCTACACCGGCGCGATCATGATGCTGTTCCTGTTCGTGCTCATGCTGGTCGGCCGCGACTCCTCGGACTCGCTGATCGAGACCCTGCGCGGGCAGCGGATGGCGGCCATCCTCCTGGGCGTCGGCCTCGCGCTGCTGCTGGGCATCGGCCTCTACCGGGCGCTCGGCGGCATCGAGCCGAAGGGCCTGGCCGACGCGAACGCGGCCGGCAACGTGGTGGGCATCTCGCGCCTGCTCTTCACCAAGTACGTCTGGGTCTTCGAAATCACGTCCGCGCTGCTCATCACCGCCGCGGTGGGCGCGATGATCCTGGCGCACATCGAGAAGCGCAAGGAAGAGAAGATCAGCCAGCCGCAGCGCATGGTGGCACGCTTCCGCCCGGGCAACTACCCGGCGCCGAAGCCCGGCCCCGGCGTGTTCGCCGGCTCCGACTCGGTGGCGACCCCGGCGCGGCTGCCCGACGGCACGCCGTCCGACCGCAGCATCTCCAAGATCCTCCCGACCCGGGAGTTGACGTCTGCCGACGTCGCACCAAAGGGGACCGAGAAGTGACTCCGACGTACTACATCGTCCTCGCGGCGATCCTGTTCACGATCGGCGCGATGGGCGTGCTCGTCCGCCGGAACGCGATCGTGCTGTTCATGTGCATCGAGCTGATGCTGAACGCGGCCAACCTCGCGCTGGTCACGTTCAGCCGGATCAACGGCACGCTCGACGGGCAGATCATGGCGTTCTTCGTCATGGTCGTGGCGGCGGCCGAGGTCGTCGTCGGCCTGGCGATCATCATGTCGATCTTCCGGACTCGGCGCTCGGCCAGCGTCGACGACGCGAACCTGCTGAAGTACTAAGGAGCGGGTGGTGGAACATATCGCCTACTCGGCGGCGACCGGGTGGCTGGGCTCGTTCTGGCTGCTTCCGGTGATCCCGCTGGCCAGCGCGGCGATCCTGCTGCTGCTCGGCAAGCGGGCCGACCGCTGGGGTCACTGGCTCGGCGTCCTGAGCGTCGCCGCGTCGTTCGTGCTCGGCCTGACGTACTTCTTCACGCTCCGCGGGCTGGAGAACCGCTCCGGCGTCGAGATCACGCTCTGGGACTACATCCACGTCGGGAACTTCCACGTGGACATGGGGCTGCTCTTCGACCCGCTGTCGGCGATGTTCGTCCTGCTCATCACCGGCGTCGGCTCCCTGATCCACCTGTACGCGGTGGGCTACATGGAGCACGACCCGGGCCGGCGGAAGTTCTTCGGGTACTTCAACCTGTTCATCGCGGCGATGCTGTTGCTGGTCCTCGGCAACAACTACGTGATGCTCTACTTCGGCTGGGAGGGCGTCGGTCTCGCCTCCTACCTGCTGATCTCCTTCTGGTACCTGCGCCCGAGCGCGGCGACCGCCGGCAAGAAGGCGTTCCTGATGAACCGCGTCGGTGACGCGGGCTTCGCGATCGCCATCTTCATCATGTTCGCCTACCTCGGCACCGTGAACTACGACGAGGTCTTCAACAGCGTCGGCGGTCTGAGCCAGGGCACGGTGCTGCTGATGGCGCTGCTGCTCCTGCTCGGCGCGGCCGGCAAGTCCGGCCAGTTCCCGCTGCAGGCCTGGCTCCCCGACGCGATGGAGGGCCCGACCCCGGTCTCGGCCCTGATCCACGCGGCCACGATGGTGACCGCGGGCGTGTACCTCGTCGCCCGCTCCCACCCGATCTTCAACGCCTCGCCCGACGCGCAGACCGTGGTGGTCGCGGTCGGTGCGCTGACGCTGCTGATCGGCTGCATCATCGGCTGCGCCAAGGACGACATCAAGCGGGTGCTGGCCTGGTCGACGGTGAGCCAGATCGGCTACATGTTCCTGGGCGTCGGGCTCGGCGGCGGCGCCTACGCGCTGGCGCTGATCCACCTGCTCGCGCACGGCTTCTTCAAGGCCGGCATGTTCCTCGGGGCCGGCTCGGTCATGCACGGCATGCACGACCAGACCGACATCCGCCGCTTCGGCGGGCTCTGGAAGTACATGAAGATCACCTGGGTCACGTTCGGCCTGGGCTGGCTGGCGATCATCGGCATGTTCCCGTTCTCGGGCTACTTCTCGAAGGAGCCGATCATCGCGGCCGCCTTCGAGCGCGAGGGCTGGACGGCCTGGCTGTTCGGCGGTGCGGCGATGCTGGGCGCGGCCCTGACCGCCTTCTACATGACCCGGCTGTTCTGGCTGACCTTCCACGGCCCGCAGCGCTGGACCGACGACATCAAGCACCCGCACGAGTCGCCGGCCGTCATGACGATCCCGCTGATCGTCCTGGCGATCGGCTCGGTCGCCGCCGGTGGCCTGCTCGCCACCTCGGTGCCGGACTGGCTGACGCCGACCTTCGGCGCCGAGCACGTCGAGCACGAGCCGGTGCTGGCCCACTGGCTGATCACCACGCTGTCGCTGGTGCTGACGGTTCTCGCCGCGGGCCTGGCCATCCTGCTGTTCAACAAGGGCACCGCGAAGGAAGAGCAGCCGGCCGGTGCGCTGGTCACCGCCGCCCGCCGGAACCTCTACACGGACACGTTCAACGAGATCGTGTTCGAGGCGCCCGGTCGCTACCTGACCCGCGCCCTGGTCTACCTCGACAACCGCGGCATCGACGGGCTGGTCAACGGCCTCGCCGCGGGCATCGGCGGCGGATCGGGTCGAATGCGCCGGGCCCAGACCGGGTTCGTGCGCTCCTACGCCCTTTCCATTCTCGGAGGTGCGGTGCTCGTGGTGGCCGCCACGCTCGCGGTGAGGTTCGGATGAGCCACTTTCCATACCTGACCGTCCTCACGGCCGCGCCGCTCGTCGGCGCGGCGGGGGTCGCGCTGCTGCCCAAGGACAAGCCCGAGCTGGCCAAGCGCGTCGCGCTGGGCTGGTCGGTCGTGGTCCTGGCGCTCGGCGTGGGCCTGTGGACGCAGTTCAAGCCGGACGGCGACCGCTTCCAGCTCAAGGACTCCTGGACCTGGATCCCGCAGTGGGGGGCGAAGTTCACCTTCGCCGTCGACGGCATCGCGCTGGTCATGATCGCGCTGATCGCCCTGCTGGTGCCGCTGGTCATCCTGGCCTCCTGGCACGACGCGGAGAACAGCAAGCGGTCGGTCCCGGCGTACTTCGCTCTGCTCCTCGCCCTCGAGTGCACGATGATCGGCGTCTTCGCCGCCCAGGACGTGTTCCTGTTCTACGTGTTCTTCGAGGTCATGCTGGTGCCGATGTACTTCCTGATCGGCTCCTACGGCGGGAAGAACAAGCAGTACGCCGCGGTGAAGTTCTTCCTCTACTCGCTGCTCGGCGGCCTGTTCATGCTGGCCGCGCTCGTCGGGCTGTGGGTGCTGGGTGGCCAGACGTTCGACTGGCAGACGCTGGTCAACGCCGACTTCTCCACCAACACCGAGCGCTGGCTGTTCCTCGGGTTCTTCGTCGCCTTCGCGATCAAGGCGCCCTTCTTCCCGTTCCACACCTGGCTGCCCGACGCCGGTGGCGCCGCGCCCGCCGGGGCGGCCGCGCTGCTGGTCGGCGTGCTGGACAAGGTCGGGACGTTCGGCATCCTGCGGTACTGCCTCCCGCTCTTCCCGAACGCGTCGAAGCACTTCGCCTGGCTCGGGCTCGCGCTCGCGCTGGTCGGCATCATCTACGGCGCGCTCGTGGCGATCGGGCAGAAGGACCTCAAGCGCCTGGTCTCCTACACGTCCATCGCGCACTTCGGCTTCATCGGCATCGGCATCTTCGCCTTCACCACCCAGGCGGGCACCGGTGCGGTGCTGTACATGGTCAACCACGGCCTCGCGACCGGCCTGCTGTTCCTGGTCGTCGGCATGCTGGTGGCCCGCCGCGGCAGCGCGCTGGTGACCGACTTCGGCGGCGCCGGCAAGCTCATGCCGGTGCTGGCGGGCGTGTTCTTCATCGCCGGTCTCGCCTCGCTGGCGCTGCCCGGCACCTCGCCCTTCGTCTCCGAGTTCCTGGTGCTCATCGGCACGTTCACGGTGAACAAGACGGTCGCGATCATCGCCACCGCCGGCATCATCCTGGCGGCCGGATACGTGCTCTGGATGATCCAGCGCACCACGCAGGGCACTCCGAACCCGCAACTGGCCGAGATCAAGGCCATGGGGCGTGACCTGTCTGTGCGCGAGGCGGTCGTGGTCGCCCCGCTGATTGCCCTGATCCTGCTCTTCGGCTTCTACCCGAAGCCGCTCACCGACGTGATCAACCCGGCGGTGAAGGCGACGATGCAGGACGTCGGCAAGCAAGACCCGAAACCCACCGTGGGTACCGTGGAGGCCGGCAAGTGAACGACAAACTCCAACTGCCGCACCTGGACTACGCGGCGCTGGCCCCGATGCTGATCCTCTTCGGCGTCGCCTGCGTCGGGGTCCTCGTCGAGGGCTTCGTGCCCAAGCGGGTGCGGCACAGCGTCCAGCTCACCCTGGCGCTGGCCGGCCTCGTGGCCGCGCTGGTCATGGTGATCCGCCAGGGCGACAAGCCGGTCATCACCGCCGCGACCTCGGTCGCCGTGGACAAGCCGGGCCTGTTCCTCTCGGGCGCGATCATCGTGCTCGGCATCGTCGCGCTGCTGCTGATCGGCGAGCGGACGCTGGAGCCGGGCGGCGCGTTCGTCGCCCAGGCCGCGGTCACGGCCAACACGGACCGGGACCGCGAGCAGGCCCAGCGCCTGGGCGGGGCGACCGAGGTCTTCCCGCTGGCCATGTTCGCCCTCGGCGGCATGCTGCTGTTCACCATGGCGAACGACCTGCTGACCATGTTCGTCGCGCTCGAGGTCTTCTCGCTGCCGCTGTACCTGCTCTGCGCGCTGGCCCGCCGCCGGCGGCTGCTGTCGCAGGAGGCCGCGATGAAGTACTTCCTGCTCGGCTCGTTCGCGTCGGCGTTCTTCCTGTTCGGCATCGCGCTGGTCTACGGCTACGCGGGCCAGGTCGACTTCAAGGCGATCGACGCGGCCATCCAGTCCGGGGGCAAGGACGACATCCTGCTGTACGTCGGGCTGGCCATGCTCGCCATCGGACTGCTGTTCAAGGCGGCCGCGGTGCCCTTCCACGTGTGGACGCCGGACGTGTACCAGGGCGCCCCGACGCCGATCACCGCGCTCATGGCCGCCTGCACCAAGGTCGCCGCGTTCGGCGGGCTGCTGCGCCTGGTCTACGTGGGCTTCCACCGCACCGAGTGGACGATCCAGCCGGTGCTGGGCACCATCGCGGTGCTGACGATGATCATCGGCGCGATCCTGGCGGTCACCCAGACCGACATCAAGCGCCTGCTGGCCTACTCGTCGATCGCCAACGCCGGATACCTGCTCCTCGGCGTGATCTCGCTGAACGAGAAGGGCCTGTCCAGCTCGCTGTTCTACCTCGTGGCGTACGGCTTCACCGTGCTCGCCGCGTTCGGGGTCGTCACCCTGGTGCGCGACGCCGACGGCGAGGCCACGCACCTGTCGCGCTGGGCCGGGCTGGGGCGGCGCTCGCCGCTGTACGCCTCGCTCTTCACGTTCATCCTGCTGGCCTTCGCCGGTCTGCCCCTGACCAGCGGCTTCACCGCTAAGGTGGGCGTGTTCGCGGCGGCGGTCGACGGGAACCAGACCTGGCTGGTGATCGCCGGCGTGGTGAGCTCCGCCATCCTCGCCTTCCCTTACCTGCGTGTGGTCGTCATGATGTGGCTGTCCGAGCCGGGCGAGGCCACGCCGGCCGTGTCCATCCCGGGCGCCATGACGGCGGCCGCGCTGGTCATCGGGACGGTCGCGACGCTGGTCCTGGGCATCGCGCCGGGGGCGCTGCTCGAGGTCACCCAGAACGCGGGCAAGTTCCTCAGCTAGCCTGTCAGCAACACCGACGGTGACGTCCCCCGTGGCCTGCCACGTGGGGACGTCCCTGTATCGGGAGTCGGGAGTTCGTATGGCATCGTTGGAGCTGTGGTGAGTACGGGAACCGTGCAGTCGGTCGCTTCGGTGGGCTTGACCCTGGCCGATCCGGAGCTGGAGCGAAACGTGGCGGCGATCCTGCGGGACGTCGAGGCGGTGCTGATCGACTCCGTGCACAGCGCCAACCCGATGGTCACCGAGGCGGCCCGCCACCTCGTCGACGCGGGTGGCAAGCGGGTGCGCCCGCTGCTGGTCGGCCTGGCCGCGCAGTTCGGCGACGCGACCTCCCGTGACGTCGTCATCGCCGGCGCGGTCGTCGAGCTGACCCACCTGGCGACGCTCTACCACGACGACGTCATGGACGAGGCCGAGGTGCGCCGCGGCGCGCCCAGCGCCAACTCCCGGTGGGGCAACGCGCTGGCCATCCTGGTCGGCGACTACCTCTTCTCCCGCGCCGCCGACCTCGCCGCGGAGCTCGGGGTCGAGGCCGTCAAGATCCAGGCGAGCACGTTCTCCCGCCTGGTGCACGGCCAGATCGACGAGACCGCGGGCCCGCTGGACGGCGAGGACGCGATCCAGCACTACCTGCGCGTCCTCGAGCACAAGACCGGCTCGCTGATCTCGACCAGCGCCCGCTTCGGCGCGATGTTCGGCGGGTGCCCGCCGGAGCAGGTCGAGGCGCTGGCGAGGTTCGCGGAGACCTTCGGCATCGCCTTCCAGCTCTCCGACGATCTCATCGACATCGCCAGCGACGCCACGGAGTCGGGCAAGACGCCCGGCACCGATCTGCGCGAGGGGGTGCCGACGCTTCCCGTGCTGTACGCGCTGGCCTCCTCCGACGACGACGCGGCCTCGGTCCGGCTGCGCGAGATCCTCGCGGCCGGCCCGGTGACCGACGACGCCCTGCACGCCGAGGCGCTCGGCCTGCTCCGCGACTCCGTCGCCCTGAAGCAGGCCCGGGAGACCGTGCGGGGCTACGCGGACGCCGCCCGAACCTCGCTGGCGGTGCTGCCGGACGTGCCCGCCCGGGCCGCCCTCGAGTCCCTCTGCGACTTCATCGCGGACCGCACCAACTGACCTTTCGTGGTATCGACCGACGCCGGTCAATGTAAGTTCACCGGCGTCGGTCGCTTTTTCATGCGCAGGTACCGGTTGGACCGCGGGCAAGTTGTGGAGGTCCACGTTGCTCAAGGCCATATATCTCGATACCCGGCCCGACATCGGCGTGCGACGGTGCGATGACACCCCGAAGTGACGCATGCGCACTTCCGCTCGCAGTACTTGCCAGGCGGGCGATTACCTACTCAAGTTGTTCACCCTCACCTAGGGCCATTACTCAAGCACCACGGCGTGTCGCCGGGTGAGTAACACGATCACCATGTCCAAAATGGTGCATTCATCGCTATGTGCAGCCCTTGCATTTCCCCTGACCTGGCGCGATGAATGATCAGAATGTTCCCTCCACCCTCTCCGATTTCATATGGTGTGACTCCGGTTGCTGCTGTGGTCTGGGAGGGGCGGCGGTGCGGGATCCACAAGCCGAACCCTCGGATTTGATTCGAAGCGTTTCGAGGGCCCTACGAGTGCTGGAGGCGGTCGGTCAGTCGCCGCGTGGCCTGACCGTGAAGCAGATCGCGCGCCGATGTGACTTCACCGTCGCCACCACGTACCACCTGGTGCGGACCCTGGCCTACGAGGGCTACGTGATCCGCCGGGAGAACGGCACCTACGTGGTCGGCCTGGAGATCGCCGACCGCTACCGCGAGCTCGTGCTCGCGTTCCGCGGCCCGGGCGCCGTCATCGACCGTCTGCGTCGCGCGGCGGCCGAGACCGGGTACTCGCACTACCTGGGCCGCTTCGTCGGCGGCCGGGTGGCGGTGACCGCGATGGCGGAGGGGCCGCGCACCCCGCCGGCGGACGATCTCGTGCCGGGCTACGACGAGGCCGCGCACGCGACCGCGCTGGGCAAGGCGCTGCTCGCCACGATGAGCGCGGACCAGCGGTGGCGGTTCCTGAAGGAGTACGGCATGCGCGCCTACACCTCGGCGACGCTGACCTCCCCGGAGGCGCTGGACTCGGACCTGGCCGCCGGCGACCGCCGGGGGATGCAGATCGAGATCGGGCAGTTCCGCCAGGGCCTCGCGTGCGCCGCCGTGATGGTGGTCAACGACCGCGACCAGGACCGGCGGGTGGTGCTGGCGTGCGCGCTGCCGCCGGCGGAGCTGATGTCGTCGGCCAAGGTCGTGCGCACACGGCTCCTGGCCACGGCCCACCACCTGGCGACCGTCCTCGCCGAGTAGGCCGCTTCCGGGGCATTTGCCGGCATCCCGACTCGCTCGCGCCGACGTGATCCGTGTCGCATCCGCGACATGTGGTCTCCACCTGAACCTCTCTGCGTATTGGTGCGTAGAAGCTGGTGGAAGGGATCGGAACATAACGAAGCGTGAGTAGAGACGATGCTGACCTGCTGAAGGCGCTCCACGCGGAGCACGGCGACGCGCTGTTCGCGCACACCCTGCGACTGACCGGCGACCGCCAACGGGCCGAGGACCTCGTGCGGGAAACCCTGCTGCGGGCCTGGCAACACCCGGAGGCGCTCGACCCGGCCCGTGGCTCGGTCCGGGCCTGGCTCTTCACCACCGCCCGCAATCTCGCCATCGACGCGTGGCGAAGACGCTCGGCGCGGGCGGGCGAGGTCTACACCGACCAGACGCCGGAGACTCCGGTCATGGTCGACGAGACCGAGCGCGCGGTGGAATCCTGGGTGTTCGCGGAGGCGCTGACCCGGCTCTCCCGCCCGCACCGTGAGGTCCTGGTGGAGTGCTTCTACCGGGGGCGCACCGTGGCCGAGGCGGCGAAGCGGCTCGGCGTGCCCGCGGGCACGGTCACATCGCGCACCTACTACGCACTGCGTTCGCTGAAGGTCGTCCTAGAGGAGTTGGGGGTGACGCAATGAGGTGTGAGCACCTCCATGACTCGGCCGTCTACGTGCTGGGGGCGTTGTCTCCGCCCGAGCGCGAGGCATACGAGCGGCATCTCGCCGACTGTGCGCAGTGCCGTGCGGAGGTGGCGGGGTTCTCCGACCTGCCGGGGCTGCTCGGCCGGCTCGACCCGGAGATCGCCGCGCAGATCGCCCTCGCGCCGGACGAGGACGCCCCGGACCCGGACGGCCCGCCGTTGCCGGACGATGGGCGCTGGGCCGGCCCCACCGCGGTGCCCGCGACCGTCAACGGCGGCGCGGTCGACCCGCTGCTGCCGCGCGTGCTCGACCGGGCCCGGAGCGCCCGCCGCACGGCCCGTCGCCGGCGCCGCTGGCAGACGGTCGGCACCGCGCTCGTGGCCGCGTTCATCGGGGTGCTCGCCGTGATCGGCGTGCGTGCCGCGGGCGTGGGGCAGCCGGACTACGAGTCGATGCGTGAGGTGGCCTCGACCGTGCCGATCACGGCGTCGCTCGCCGTCTCGCCGGACTCGGACGGGGCTACCGTGCGGATGCGGTGCGCGTACAAGAGCGGCGAGGGCGACGAGTACGCCAAGTGGACGTACACGCTCGTGGTGGTACCGAAGTCCGGTCAGGCCGAAGTGGTCAGCACGTGGACCGCACGGCCGGGGGACGAGATGCAGCTGTCGGCGCACAGCGGCTTCAAGGAGTCGAACATCGACCACATCGAGATCCGCAAGGGCGACGGGACGGCGCTGCTGCGGACCTGACGCCCGGGCCTACTCACTCACATCGCCACTCACTCACATCGCCACTCACTCACATCGCCGCGGCGGTCGCCTCCTTCTGGGCGGCCGCCGCCGCGTCGCGCTGGGCCCGGTTCCGGCGGGCGGCTCGGATCGCGTCCCAGCTGAAGATGGCCAGCGCGAGCCAGACGATCGCGAAGCCCGCCAGCCGCGCCGGCGGGAGCGGTTCGCTGAAGACCGCGACGCCGATGATCAGCTGCAGGGTCGGCGTCAGGTACTGCAGCATGCCGAGCCCGGACAGCGGCACGCGATTGGCGGCCTCCGCGAACAGCAGCAGCGGTACCGCGGTCAGCACGCCACTGCCGGCCAGCATCACCGAGTGCCACACGGAGACGGTGCCGAACGTCGACTGGTGCTGGGTCGTGAGCCAGACGAGGTACGCGAGCGCGGGCAGGGTCAGCACGCCCGACTCCAGGAACAGCCCCTCGGCCGCGGGGAGCCCGAGCCGCTTCTTCACCAGCCCGTAGCAGCCGAAGGACGCGGCCAGGGTGAGCGCGATCCACGGCAGGTGCCCGTAGTCCACGCTGAGCACGACCACCGCGACCGCGCCGATGCCGAGCGCGATCCACTGCGGCGGGCGGAGGCGCTCGCGCAGGACGAGCACGCCGAGCAGGATGACGAACAGCGGGTTGATGAAGTACCCGAGCGAGGCCTCCACCACCCGATCCGTGTTCACCGCGAAGATGTAGACGCCCCAGTTGACGGCGATGAGCACCGCCGCGACCGCGAGGCCCGCCATGCGCTTCTTCTGCCGCAGCAGTTCCCGGACCCGTCGCCAGTGCCGGATGGCCACGAGCACGAGCGTCATCGTCACGACCGACCACACGATGCGGTGCGCGAGCACCTCGACCGCGCCGGCGGGGCGCAGCGCGTGGAAGTACAGCGGAAAGACGCCCCAGAGCACGTTGGCGGAGAGTGCGGAGACATATCCTCGGCGCAGCGGGTCCACGCCCTACACCGTATGCCCAAACGGTAAGGGGCGGGTCGCGGACCCGCCCCTCACGTGATGTTCTTCGTCACCGGTCTTCGCCTACCTACGGCGCTCGGTGGTGCTCCTGGTTTCAGCGGTAGTCGCGGTAGCCCTGGTTGCCGCCGCCGTATCCCTGGTTGCCGCCGTAGCCTTGGTTGCCGCCGTAGCCCTGGTTGCTCCGGTTGCCGTCGCCGTAGCCCTGCTGGTAGCCGCCGCCGTACTGCTGCGGGCGCGGGGGCCGCCGATCGTAGTCGTCGCGGTCGTCCCGCCGGCGCTTCTTGTCCTTGCCGTCCGGCACCAGGAAGTTGAGCAGCCAGCTGACCACGCCGATGAACAGCGCCCCGAGCACGGCCGTGGGCCAGAACTTGTCAACCCGGAACGGCAGCTCCAGATACTCGGCAATCTTGCTCGTGAGCAGCAGCAACGCCCCGTTCACGACGAGCGAGACGAGCCCGAGCGTGAGGATGTACGCGAAGCACCCGATCGTCTTGATGATCGGCCGCAGCACCGCGTTGACGACCCCGAAGATCACCGCCACCGCGACGAGCGTGACCACCTTGCGCCCGGTGTCGCCCTCAACCGTGATCCCGGAGATCACCAGCGTCGCCAGCCAGACCGTGAACGCACTCACGGCGAGCCGGATGAGGATTCCCATGCGGCTGATCGTGCCACGTCGTGGCCAGCCCGGAACACCCCGCTATCACCCCAATCCCGACTCGACGCGACCTGAGCACGACCACGCGCCTCACCTACCACCGAGTAGGGTCCTCCTCAGCGCGAGGGCCGGCCCGGCGTGATGTCGCGCCTCATGGCGGCACCTGATCCGGTGTTGCCCGAGCCTCACGGCGTTGATGAGGCCGGCTGGTTGGTCGACGACGGTGTCAGCGGCCGCTGCCTTGCCACCGTCGCAACTTCCTAGCCTCGGGCCTGCCGCCTGCCGTGGCTGCGCGTCGCCCGCCCTCTTTTCACCTGCCGTGGCCGCCGCGGTTGCCCCCTGCTGTTCCGCGCTGTCGTGGCAGTCGTCGCCCGCCGGCCGCCGACTCGCGGGGCTACCGATTGCTCCGATGTGATTGCGTCGTGTGATGGACAGTGCTCGGCCCGAGAGCCTGACCACGCCGGTGGCCCAGCGCGGTTGGGTCCCAGCCGCGAGGACTCGGCGCACCGCCCGCGCAGGTCGCCCCGGCCGGTGCCGGCGGTGTCGAGCAGCCTGGGCCATGCTCATGGCCTCCGACCCGACGACCGGGGATTGGGGTGAACGCGGCGGCCGTCCCGAGCCTCGCCACCGCCTCCTGCCCCGGAGTCGTCGCGTCAGCAATGGTCATTCCCCGGCGCCCGCCGGGGCTCATGCCGTCCGGTGCCTGCTGCCCGCCACTCCGTCCGCGTCGCCGATGTCGACCTGCCGTGGGCTCGCGCCGCCCGCCGCCCGCCGTCTGCGGCCCGCCGCCCGGCCGCCGCCTGCCGTGGGCTCATGCCGTCGGGTGCCTGCTTGGCCGCCAGTCCGTCCGCGTCGCCGCCGTCGACCTTCCGTGGGCTCGCGCCGCGTGCGGCTCGCGGCCTGCGGCTCGCGGTCTGCGGCTCGCGGCCCGCCACCGCCCGCCGTGGGCTCGTGCCGTTCCGGTGCCCGCTGGTTGCCAGTCCGTCCGTGGCGCTGCTGTCGACCTGCCGTGGGCTCGCGTCACCCGCCGCTCGCAGCCCGCCTGCCGCTCGGGGTTCGCCTGCCGCCCGCCGTGGGCTCATGCCGTTCCGGTGCCCGCTGGTTGCCAGTCCGTCCGTGGCGCTGCTGTCGACCTGCCGTGGGCTCGCGCCACCCGCCGCTCGCAACTCACCCGCCGCTCGCAACTCACCCGCCGCTCGCAACTCACCCGCCGCTCGCAACTCACCCGCCGCTCGCGGTTCGCCCGCCGCCCGCCGTGGGCTCGTGCCGTTCCGGTGCCTGCTGGCTGCCAGTCCGTCTGCAGCGCTGCTGTCGACTTGCCGGGGGCTCGCGCCGCCTGCCGCCTGTCGCCTGCCGCCGCCCGCCGTGGGCTCATGCCGTCCGGCGCCTGCTGGCCGCCAGTCCGTCCGCGCCGCTGCCGTCCACCTGCCGTAGGCGCGCGCCGCCCGTCGTGGCCCGGCCGCCCGCCGCCCGCCGTGGCCGCGCCCGCCGTGCGTCCGCCGTCGCCCGCTGTGGCCCTGCCGCGCGCCGCCCGCCGTGGCCGTGCCGCCCGCCGTGGCCGTGCCGGCCGCCGTCGCCCGCCGGCCGCCGTCGCCCGCCGCCCGCCGTGGCCGTGCTCGGCCGCCGTCGCCCGCCGGCCGCCGTCGCCCGCTGTGGCCCGGCCGCGCGCCGCCCGCCGTGGCCGTGCCGGCCGCCGTGGCCCCGCCTTCGCCCGCCGTGGCCCGGCCGCCTTCGCTCCGTTGCCGGCCGTCGGCTCGTGTCGTCGTGGGCTCGTGTCGGTGGCCGTTCGCGCCGCCGCCGTCGACTCGCCGTCGGTGCGCCGCTGTCTGCCGTGGGTCGGGGGCCGGGGGTGCGTTGGTCAGCGGGCGGGGCCTCCGGTCAGGTGGAGCTCGATCGGCGTCGTCGACAGGTGGGTCCAGCGCACGGTCTGGCGGTTCACCACCACGGCCAGCATCTCGGGGCCGATCTTCGTCAGCCAGTTGCGGGAGTCGCCCAGGCCCAGGGCCTCGCCCGCCAGGGCGGCCTCCGGAGGGCTCAAGGGCTGCAGGAGGGCCAGGTCGGAGCGGGTCAGCAGGTCGGCGTCCGCGCCGGTCAGCTCGTCGCGCAGGAACAGGACCGAGCGCCAGGCGCTCTGCGGCATCGGGGTTGCTCGGCCCGGGACCGGGCCCACGTCCACGACCAGCAGCTGTGGGCACGTGGCCGTGGCCGGGGGTGGGTCGGCCACGCGGCCCGGCGGGATCATGGCCAGGGACTCCGCGTTGCCCAGGCTGCGGCGGAACGGCTCCCACTCGTGCGGGCGCGTGGACTGGACCACGACCCGCGCGCCGGTGGCCAGGGCTCGCAGGATGACCAGCTGCGCGCACCGCGCGCTGCCGATCAGCGTCGCCCGCGTCGGCTCCGGGCGGAACAGGCGCACGACCATCGGCTCCCCGCTGCGGTCGACGCCGAGCATGACGCCCTCGCCGCCGATCGCCGGCGCGGCCGCCGCCAGCCGCGGCGCGCTCACGCTCACCGGCTCGCCACCGTTCAGCGCGAGCCCGTCGCGGCCCGCCACGAGCCCGGCGAGCACCGCGTCGTCGCGCGGCGCGCCCCCGCCCAGCGGCAGTGTCGCCGCGAGGCCGTCGAGGTGAGCGCCGTCGAGCCGCGCCACCCGCGCCCCCATGCTCTCGGCCAGCCGGAGCAGCGCCGTGCTCGCCTGCGTCAGCGTGGCCGCGTCCGGGGTCGCCAGCCGCACGACGAGCTCGGCCCGGACCGGCGGCCCGTCGGCGGCGTCGGCGGGCGGGCCGGAGCCGCCGGCGAGCGCACCGTCGCCGGAGGCTACGGGCTGGGCGGCCAGCGAGAGCGTCGTCACCGAGGTCGGCAGGGCCAGCAGGCGGCTCATCGGCGGTCCCTGCTCGGGCCACCGCCGGAACCGGAACACCGCCTGGTGCAGCCCGCCGAGCCGCAGGCCGGACCATGTCTCGCGCACGGCGTGCGCCGGGTCGTGCTGGGCCGCCTCCGCGATCGCCGCCAGCGCCGAGATCGCCGACAGCGGCCGAGCCGGCAGTCCTGCTCGGGCGAGCATGCGGTCGACACGTCGTACCGCAACCAGGAGAGACTGCTCCAGATCAGCTCGCCGGAACCCGCCCGCCCGGCGCACCCGCACGGCGACGTGCACTCGCTGGTGCGCGAGCACGCGGCCGTCCGTGAGCTGCCGATATGAGGTCATGGACGGCGTCGGCGACGGTGCCGCGGCCGTGACCGCGCTGACCAGGAGCTGGACACGCACCTCCGGCACACCGGGCCCGGGCGCCGGCAGCAGCGAGCTGAGCGCGGGTAAGGGCGGTAAGGCGGTGCCGAGCAGGCCGGACAGGTCGCCGACGCGGATGATCGCCGCGAGCCCGTCGGTGTCCTCGAGCACGCCCACGTCGGCGCCGTCGACGTCGATGGTCGAGGTCGTCGCGCCCGGCCGGATCAGGCCGAGCAGCGCGGCCGGTCCGGCGCCGGCGGCGAGATCCCGCCGGCGGAGACGACGCGCCAGCGGCAGCGGCAGCGGCGTGAGCGCCAGGAGCACCAGGGCGACGGGGATCGCCGCGAGCGCCCAGCCGCCGAGCCCCCAGCCGCCGAGCGCCCAGGCCCCGGCCGCCAAGGCGACCGCGCCCTGGCCGAGCACCACTCGCGTCCCCGCCGACATATCGCCCCCCGCCGATGAAGTGAGGGACTTATCGTATGGCGCCGGTACGACAATTTTGGGGGGCCGATGGCGTCGCGGCAGGACCAGCTGCAGTCGTACCAGTTCGTGGTTCAGCGGGTCGTCTCCGCCCTCGTCGTCCGTGACACCGACCCTGCTCAGCCGCCATTTCGCCGGGTCGCGGGGGCCACGCTGGTCGGCGTTCTGCTCGCCGCGCTGGGGGTCGGCGGCGCGGCGGCGATCGGGGCGCTGCGCCCGGGGAGTTCTGGCAAATGGCGCAACGACCGCGCGGTCATCGTCGAGCAGGAGTCGGGAGCCCTGTTCGTGTACCGCGACGAGGTCCTCCACCCCGTCCTCAACCAGGCCTCCGCGCTGCTCATCCTCGGCTCGGCCGGCGCGCCGACAGTGGTCGTGTCCCGCTCGGCGCTGTCCGGGGCGCCGCGCGGCGAGACCCTGGGCATCCCGGGCGCGCCGAGCTCGCTGCCGCCCGCGTCCGCACTGCTCAAGGGCCCGTGGGCGGTGTGCTCGACGCCCGAGGGGTCGGTGCTGTTCGTGGGTGGGGGGCCCTCAGGCGGTACACCCGCAGCCGACAAAGGCCTGCTGATGACCTCCGCGGACCGGCAGACCTATCTGCTGTGGCACGGGTTCAAGCACCTCGTCCGGCAGCCCGCCACGGCCCTGCCCGCGCTGGTCTGGTCGGCGCGACCGCAGGTGGCGGCGGCGCAGGCGCTGCTGCACGCCGTACCGAGCGGAACCGACCTCGTCACCCCGGCCGTGCCGGACCGCGGAGGCGCGGCACCGGCCGGCCGGATCGGGCAGCTGTACGGCGTGTCGGCCGGTCAGCGCACCGACGCGTTCATCGTCACCGCCGACGGGCTCGCATCGGTCACGCCGCTGCAGGCCCAGCTCCTGCTCGCCGCGCCCGAGACGCAGGGCGTGCAGCCGGGCGGGAAGCTCCTGCCGCTCAGCCCCGCGGAGTTCTCCGCGCTGGTGCAGGGCCGGCAGGTCGAGGCGTTCGCGCCGGACCCGGGCGGCGCCGGTGCGCTGCCCGTCGTGCCGCCGGAGCTGGTCGACAGCCCTCCCCGCGCCGTCTGTACCGCCGATGCCCTCACCCTCGACCCCAAGCTCCCGGACCTCACGCACGCGCTGCGCACGGCCGCGGCCACGGCGGAGGGCGCGGTGCTGGCCGATCGCGTGGTGGTCCGGCCCGGAACCGGAGCGCTGGTGCGGACGGATACCGGTGTGGTCACCCTGGTCACCGATCTCGGGAAGCGCCACGCCGTGCCGGTGCCCGACGCCTTGGGCGCTCTCGGGTTCGGCGCCGAGGAGCCCGTCACCGTGCCGAGTCAGCTCGTCGCGCTCCTGCCCGCGGGACCGGCGCTCGACCCGAGCGCGGCCGCCGCCGTCGCGGGCTAGGGCGATGCTCCGTAGTTCGTCAGCACCAGGTCGAAGCTCGCCCGGGCGGACGCCCGCAGGTTGATGTCGCGGCGCGTCGCCATGCGCGTCTCGTTGAAGCCCGCGTAGATCTGCCGCGTCGCGTCGGTGTCGCTGTTCGTCATCGTCAGGAACACCCCGCGCCTCGACGCGTCGTGCATCTCGGCCGCCAGCCGTTCGTGGTCGGCGTTTCGGAACTGCCCCGGCGTGTACCGCTTGAAATCCGCGAACCCGCCCTCCGGCAGATACGGAGGGTCGAGGAACACCCAGTCACCCGCGGCCGCCTCGCGCAGCGCGTCGGCGAAGTCGCACAGGCGAACGTCGGCCGCGGCGAGCGCCTGGGAGGCCTCCAGGAGCGTCTCGCGGCGATAGTACGGGCGGTCGTAAGCCCCATAGGGAGCGTTGAACGCACCGCGGCGGTTGACGCGCCACAGGCCCCGGAAGGCGGTCTTGTTGAGGTAGATGACGCGCGCGGCCCGCTCGACCGGGCCCAGGCTCGCGGGGTCCTGGCGCCGGACGAGCTCGAACTCCTCGGGCGTGTTCGCCATCGCGTCCAGGCGCTCCATCACCGCCTCCGGCTGCGCGGCGACGGCCTGGAAGCAGGCCACGAGCTCGGGGTTGGCGTCGGAGAGCACCGCCTTGGCCGGGCGCAGCTCGAAGAAGACGGCGGCGCTGCCCATGAAGGGCTCCCAGTATCGGCCGGTGAACGGGGGCGCGGCGGCGACGAGCTGGGCGGCGTACCGCGTCTTGCCGCCGGCCCACTTGATGAACGAGCGGCCCTCCGCCATGCCGGACATCTTAGAGGCCGACGCGCACGGCGGCCCTCGTGCGTTCTTCCGCACCACCGCCCGGGACCGGTTCGATGCCCTCCGCCGGTGAACGCGCGCCGGACAGGAGGAGATCCGGGCCCCGGAAGCCGGGTGGGGCGAAATGCCGGAAGTTATCCACAGCGAAGCATTGGGACTGGTGGGGGATCGGTCGAGGCCGATACGGTCGGCCTGTTTTCGGGCTGACCAAGGGTTATCGGCCGCTGTCGTCGCGTGCGGAACTCCGGTCCGGCCCGGCGTCCACGAGGAGAAACGGGGTGATCGCCGGTGGTGCAGACCACGCAGGCGCAACAGGCCGAGCTCAGCTCGGCCGCGCAGCGGTTCGAGCAGGTCAACGGCGAGCTGCAGGGCATGCTCAACACGTTGATGCGGGAGCTGGAAGTCACGCGCGCGGGATGGCAGGGGGCCGGCGGGCGCACCTTCGAGCAGGTGAAGCTCGCGTTCAAGCATGAGCAGGGCGTGCTCAACCGGAACCTGCTCGAGACGTCCGAGGGCCTGCGCACGGCGGGGCGGAACTACGGCGCCACCGATGCCGAGGCCGCCGGGGCGATGCGCCGCGCCGGGAACGCCGACCTGTCCGCGCTCGGCGGCTGAGACGGGAGGCTCACATGGACGACATGCTGGTAGTCGACTTCGGGGCGCTGGAGCACACGAGCCAGTCCATCCAGACCGCGCTCAATACGCTGCACTCGCGCCTCGACGAGGTTTCGCAGCTCGGCCGGCGCCTCACGGGCGGCTGGGAGGGCGACGCCAAGGACGCCTACGCGCTGCGGCAGGCGAACTGGGAGCGGGCCGGCGCCGACCTCGCGCAGATGCTGCGCGACATCAAGGTGGGTGTCGAAGAGGCGATGCAGCGGTACCAGGAGACCGAGGCCCGCAACACGCACCTCTTCCCGGGCAGTGGCTGACACTTCCCGAGCAGTGGCTGACACGCGGCTCCCGGCGTGACAGGGCGGCGCACCTCGGCGGAAGAGGGGCGCTGCCCTCAGCCCAGCGGGCCGAACGTCGGTGCCGCGGGGTCCCCGGGTGGCTCGAGGCGCCGTGCCTCCGAGCGAGACCCGGCGGGCCGAACGTCGGTGCGGCCGGGTCCCCGGGCGGCTCGGGGGCGGCGTGCCTCCAAAGGGGTCCCCGGGCGGCTCGGCGGCGGCGTGCCTCCAAGGGGACCCGGGCGGCTCGGGGGCGGCGCGCCTCCGAGCAAACGGGCGCTGCCCTCAGCTCGGCGGGCCGAACCCCGGTGACGTGCGGTCCGCGGGCGGCTCGGATGCCGATCGGAGCGCTCGGAGGCCGGGTCGCCAGCCGCGCCGGCGGCCTCGGGGCAGGACCGCGGACAGGACGAGCGCCACGAACACCGCGGCCAGGCCCGCCCAGGCCCAGCCCACCGCCGTTCGGGTGGCCGCGGCTCGCGCGGCCGCGTCGTGCCGGCCGGGCTCGGCCAGGGCGCGGGCGCCCGGGTGCGGCGAGACGCCGGTGAGCTCGGTGAGGGCGCGGTAGGGATTCAGGACCCCGGCGCCGTACCCCGGCCCGGCCCGTCCGCCGTCCGCGGTGGCGACGAGCCGGGCGGCCACTTCCGGGGCGGAGAGCTCGGGGCGGTACTGGCGCAGGAGCGCGGCCGCCGCCGACACGAACGGGGCGGCGAAGCTGGTACCGTCCATCGTCGCCCAGCCCTGCGGTGTTGCGGTCGTCACAATCCCGGAGCCGGGGGCGACCAGGTCCACGTACGCGCCGGTCTGCGACGACGGGGCCCGCTGCCCGTCCGGCGTGATCGAGCCGACGCCGATGACGCCGTCGTAGGCCGCCGGGTACGGGGTGCGGTTGCCCCGCTCGGCGTCGTTGCCCACCGCGGCCACGACCACGACGTCGTTGCGCTGGGCGAACGCGACGGCGTCGCGGACGGCGGCATCGTCGGAGTACGACACCAGCGAGAGGTTGATGACCCGCGCCCGGTGGGCGACGGCGTCGCGGATCGCGTTGGCGAGACCGGCGGGCGTGCCGCGGCGGCCGGTCGGGGTGCCGTTGTCGCCCTCGATCTGCTCGCTGACGCGCAGGGCGAGGATCGTCGCCGCAGGGGCCAGGCCGCGAAACGCCGTCGCCGGGGACGGGCGGGCCGCGATGATGCCCGCGACGCCGGTGCCGTGGCCGACGCAGTCGAGCGCCGATTCGCCGCCGTCGAGCTGGTCCGGGCCGGGCTCGACGGCGCCCCGCAGCTGGGGGTGGCGCGCGTCGACGCCGGAGTCGACGACCGCGACCACGATCCCGTGGCCGTCGGCGAGAGCGTTGAGCCTTGACTGGTCGTACCGCTGCCAGGGCCACGGCACCCCGGTCGGCGCGGGCTCGGGTCGGCGGGGCGGGCTCGGGCAGGCGCCGGGGGTCCAAGCGTGCGCGATCGGGCTCATGCTGAGCATTGCCGCAAAGGTCGACAAAGCCGCCAAAGCGGTCGAGATGCGCCGGCGGGGCATGGGCGTCATGCTAGGGGCTGAGGCATCGATGGGCTGCCCCGTTGCTGCGCTCCTGTCGTCCGACTCGACGGGTTCAGACGTCGAATGGCTCGTACGGGTGCCGCGAATGAGACAGCCCTGTGAGCCCCCGGCCTTCGATCGCTATGCTGGCCGAAGCGCTTGCCCGCGTCGTACCCCTCGAATTGCCGTGGCCATATAGGTTAGGTTTCGCGACGCGGCGGTTTCCGAGCCCGAAGAGGGGGTGGCCGTTGAGCGAGTGGGAGCCGGCCACCGAGGCCGAGGTCGCCATGCGTGACGCGCTGCGCGCAAACGACCAGGAGCAGTATTTCCGCATCCTGGCGCGCACCGACGTCCTGCTGCCGATCGCGCCCGACAGCTCGCCCGGCAGCGACGGCGGGTGGGGCACCTGGACCACCGAGGGCCGCACGCACGTGCTCGCCTTCACCTCGCCGTCCGCGCTGCAGGAGTGCCTCGCGGGGCACCCCGGCACGCACCGGCGGGTCCCGTTCCGCGATCTCGCGGGGATCTGGCCGAACGTCGAGTGGTGGCTCGCGGTCAATCCGGGGCTGCCCATCGAGGGCTACCTGCCGTCGTGGTTCGTGACCCAGATCAGCCGCGGCGATGTCCGGCTGCCCGGGCGCACCCTCGGGGCGCGGGCGCGCATGGAGCAGGCATCGCAGCGGACCCGCGCGACCGCGCAGGTGCCCGTCCGGCCGCTGCCCAACCAGCCCGCGCCGACGCCGATCGAGCGCCAGCGCATGAAGGCGGAGCACCCCCCGGTGCCCCCGGTCCCGCCCGCGCCGCCCCGGCGTGAGGTACCGATGCCGGATGTGGCGCCGCCCGGGGCGTTCCTGCCCACCCGGGCGGATCGTCCGATCAACTTCGAGCGCTCCGCGGGCCGGTCCTTCACGCCCCCGCCGGCCGCGCCCGCTCGCCCCGCGCCTCCGCCCCCCGCCGCGCCTCCGCCCCCCGCCGCACCTCCGCCCCTCGTCGACAACGGCCCGATCTCGCCCGCGCCCACCTCGGGCGCCGGGTCGGTCCGCGGCCGCGCGTCGTTCCCGGGCGCGGCGCCGCGCGGGCTCTTCGACGACTCCGACCGCAAGTCGCTGGACATGCCCGGCGAGCGCGAGCTGTTCTCGGGCGTCGAGCGTCCCGCCTCGGGCCCGCCCGCCGAGCGCCCGCCGTCCGGCCTGCCCGGGCGCCCGACCGGCCGCCCCTCCCGCGCGCTCAGCGACCCCGGCCCGCCCATGCGCCCCGCGGCCGATCCCGGCCTGCCCCAGCGCCCGGTCGGCGACTCCGGGCTGCCCCAGCGCCCCATCGGGGACTCCGGGCTGCCCCAGCGCCCCATCGGGGACTCCGGGCTGCCGCAGCGGCCCGCGGGAGACTCCGGACTCCCGCAGCGCCCGGTCGGGAGCGGCGACGAGGGCGGGGATCCGCGCCGGTACTGGCCGCGCCGCGAGCCCGCCCGCAGCCTCGGCGAGATCTACACCGAGCACGCGGACCCGGTCATTCCGGCCGCGTGGCAGCCGCCGCCGGACCTTCCGCTGACGTCGGGGCCGCCGCTGCCGACTCGGCAGCCGCAGACCTCGCGGCCGGAGGCGGACTCGCAGCCGACGTTCCGCCCCGGTGGCACGCTGCCGCAGCGCCCGGGCTCGGCCTCGGGCACCGGCCCGCGCCCGGGCGAGCCGCTGCCGCCCCGCCCGCTCCCGGGCGAGCCCTTGCCGTCCCGCCCGCTCCCGGGCGAGCCCTTGCCGTCCCGCCCCCTCCAGGCCGAGCCCTTGCCGCCTCGCCCGGTCCAAAGCGAGCCCTTGCCGTCCCGGCCCGTCCCGGGCGAGCCGCTGCCCTCCCGGCCGCTTTCGGGCGAGGTCCTGCCGCCGCGGCCCGGTGCCGGGGACTCCGGTTCGTACCGCTCCGGTTCCTATCGGTCCGGCGACCCGCTGCCGCCCCGGCCGGTCCCCGCCGAGCCGGCGCCCTACCCGCCCGCCGAGCCCGCCGCGCCCAGCGAGGCGACGCAGCCGATCCGGTCCGGGTGGACCGGCTCCGCCGACGTCCGCCCCGGCCGGCCCGGACTCGACGCCCGCGGCGGTGGCGAGGCCTTCCAGCCCGCCGAGCCCCCGAACGGCGGCCAGTCGTGGTCGCAGGCGGCGTCCGCCGCCCCCGCGCCCGAACCGGACCCGTCCGCGCCGCTGCCGTTCGACCGCCCGGTGTTCGACCGGCCCGGCTTCAGCCGCCTCGACATCGAGAGCCCCGGGGCCGACGAGACGCCGTCCGAGTCGTTCGGTGACACGTCCTCGGGAGCGCGCAGCGTCGGCTTCGGTCGCGCGGCCGACCTCGACGAGCACCCGTTCTTCGCCAGCGGGCCCGACGCGGGCGGCGGCCGGAGCCTGTTCGAGCCCCCCGCCCACCCGCAACAGCCGTCCTCGCACCCACAACAGCCGTCCTCGCACCCGCAACAGCCGCCCGCCGAGCCGGCTCGCCCCGAAAGCGGCCAGACCTCCTGGGCGGACAGCGCGTGGGCGAACAGTCAGCCCGTCGAGCAGCCGTTCTCCGCCTGGGGCACCCTGCCGCCGGCCGAGCCGGCCGTCGAGGAGGCCCCGGGGACGTTCTTCAGCGGGCGGGCCGAGGTCCAGCCGCCGGCCGCCGAACCGCAGCGGAGCTTCTTCGGGGACCAGCCGGCCCGCGAGGACGAGCAGCGCCCGTTCTTCGAGGACGTGGCGGAGCCGCGGCCGTTCAACGCGTTCGGCGAGTCCCGGGCGGACGACCCGCCGATTCGCGACCCGTACGCCGCGCTCGCCGACCTGCGCTCCGAGCCCGAGAGCGAGCCGTCCCAGGCGTCGTTCGCCTCCGGCCTACCGTCGCTCGCCGAGCAGCCTCCGACGATCGATTCCACCCCGGCCCCGCGCCCGGAGTCGACCTGGACGGACACGCGGCCGGCGGCGGGCGAGCCGAGCGGGTTCGAGAAGGAGAACACCGGCTCGTTCTTCCTGCCCGGCCCCGCCCGCGACGCCGAGTCCGCGCCCGTCGCGGCCGAGCCTTCGCCCGAGCTCCGCTCCTTCTTCGAGGACGGCGAGGCCGAGCGCCCCGACTTCCAGCAGTCCGTGGTCCAGGACCTGCCGACGCTCGACGACCCGAGCACCGCCCCGCCGAGCGAGGCCGGGTCCGCCAGCGGGTTCCGGCCCGTGATGGAGGACGCGCTGCCGAGCACGGGGCCGGGGTACCAGGCCGGCGGCGAGGCGGGTCAGGACGGCGGCTTCTCGTGGGCGTACCAGGAGGAGGCCCCGCAGCCGCCGGAGTCCGTGGTCGAGCCCGAGATCGTCGACGACGCCCCGGTGCGGCTGCACGACGAGATCGTGGACGCCGAGGTCGTGACCCCGGCGCCCGCGCCCCTGGCGGAACCTGAGCCGGAACCTGAGCCGGAGCGGCCGAAGGTGCCCGCCGCCGACTTCCACCCGGCGAACACGGTCGAGAAGGACCTGTTCGAGGCCGTCCAGGCCAACAGCACGGACCGCTTCCTGTCCACGCTGCTGCTGGCCAAGGTGCTGATCCCGTTCTGGACCGGCGACGGGCCCGTGGAGCCGGCGAAGTGGCGTACCGAGCACATGAACGGCCTGCCGCACCTCGTCGTGTTCACGTCGCAGGAGCGCATGACCGAGCGGCTCGGCGAGGACGCGCGGGGCAGCTGGATCAAGTTCACGCGCCTGATCCGGCACTGGCCGCCCGGCGACCAGCTGGCGTTCGCGATCAACCCGGAGTCGCCCTCCGGCGCCGTCCTGCCCGGCACCGAGGTCATCCAGCTCGCGAGCTGGGCGACCGAGATGGGCCTCGGCGTCGACGACCCGGACGAGCAGCCCGTGGCCGCGGCGGCCAAGCCGGAGCCGCAGCCGGAGAAGCGCCCCGCTTACGAGCCGCCCGGCTCCGGCCTCGAGCAGGTCATGCAGAAGCCGATCTCGCCCGAGCAGCTCTCGTACTACCTCGAGCGCAACTACGACCGCGTCTCGGGCTTCGTGCACCGCGCCGGCGAGGTCGGCCACCTCGAGACGCCCGAGCAGCTCTACAACGCGCTGGGCCTCGGTTACGCCGGGTCGTCGTTCAAGCCCGACGCCGAGGAGGCCTACGTCCTGCGCTGGATCGCCTACCGCGGCGACCTGTACCGCATCCCCTACGGCGGGTCATCGCCCGAGGCCATGCGCGCGATGGAGGGCTGGGTCATCGAGCGCCCGCCGTTCCGCGGCAACGGCTTCGCCCCGAGCGAGACCGGCGACGTCATCGCCGAGTTCAAGGTCGACAGCGCGCGCCTGCCGCACAACGCCGAGCTGTGGCGCCTGCGCCGCGACGGCCGGCAGGACCTCATCGCCCGCCTCGACGCCGACGGGCCGGCCTGGCGGAAGGCGACGCCGTGATCCGAGACGGTTACGCGGCGCGGTGGCACGGCGCCGAGTACGAGGCCAGCCCCGACGGCGACGACGTCCGGCTCTACCGCCCCGACCCGAGCGACGGCTTCGAGGAGGTCCGTCCGGGCCGCTACCGGCGCATCGTCGCGCGCCACGACGTCGACGAACTCGTCTACGTCCGAACGACCTGCTTCTGGCGCGACCAGCCGTTCATCGTCCTGGGCGAGCACGAGGGCTGGTTCCGCGTCGAGTACACCGGCGGCCGCGCCCCGGTCGCCGCCGAGCTCGGCCTCGAGGAGTTCGACTACGGCGTGTACCAGGGCTGGGCCCCGCGCGCCGAGGTCAGTGACCTGCGCGAATACCGCGTATAACCATGGCTCGGGCCGCGTCGGCGGCGGACCGTTGCTCATTGGTAGAACTGGTGCTGCCCGGTCCTGTGGGGGCTGGGCGGCACCTGGCCGTTGGATCACTGCCATCCGTTGCTGCCCCGGTTGAGGGCTTGCGGGAGTGTTTGCGGGGTCTGGCGGTCCGGGACATCCCGACTGGCAACAGGGCTACTGCGCCGTAGAGCGCCCGTCAATGAGCGTCCGGCAGTGATGTCCCGAACCACCAGGTGCGCCTCCCACTGGATTGAGCAGCGGCAGGAGCAGCTTTGAGTGTGACGGATGCACGGTTCGCCGGGATCGACTGGGCGCAAGACTCGCACGCGATCTGCGTCATCGATGCGGCTGGGGAGCCTCTCGAGCGTCTGGTCGTGGCGCATACGAAGGCCGGGATCGGCAAGGCCGTCGGGGTGCTGCGTCGCCACGGCGTGGCCGGGGTCGGGATCGAACGTTCGGACGGTCCCCTCGTCGTGGGGCTCCTCGCGGCCGGTCTCGAGGTGTTCGTGATGCCGCCGTCGCGGGTGAAGTCGTTGCGGGGCCGGTACGGGTCGGCGGGGAACAAGGACGACCGGTTCGACGCCTACATGCTCGCCGATGTGGTCCGCACCGACCGGCGCCGGCTGACCCCGCTGCGGCCGGACACGGCGGCGACGACGAGTCTGCGGACCCTGGTCCGGGCCCGGGCTGACCTGGTGCAGCACCGGGTCGCCCTGGTGAACCAGCTGCGGGCGCATCTGCTGACGGTGCTGCCGGGGGTGGTGGGGTTGTTCTGCGAGCTGACGTCGCCGATCAGCCGGGCGTTCCTGACCGCGTTCCCGACCCAGGACGCCGTCGATGCGCTCACGGTCGAGGAGCTCACCGGGTGGCTGGCCGGGCAGCGTTACCGGAAACGGCCGCCCGAGGTGCTCCTAGCCCGGCTGCAGGACGCACCCACGGGAGTGACCGGCCCGGCCGGGACCGCCCTCGCGGGGGTCACCACCGCCTACCTGACCGCGGCGACCGGCCTCATCGAACAGATCAACGCCCTCGAAACCCAGATCGCGCAGGCCCTCGCCGAGCACCCGGACGGGGCGATCTTCACGTCCCTGCCCCGGGCCGGGACGGTCCGCGCCGCCCGGCTCCTGGCCGAGATCGGCGACGCCCGCGGCCGGCACCCCACCCCCGCGGCCCTGGCCGGCCTGGCCGGGGTGACCCCCTCCACCCGGCAGTCCGGACAGGTCAGGATGGTGGCGTTCCGCTGGTCGGTGAACAAACAACTCCGCGGCGCGGTCTGCGACTTCGCCGCCGACTCCCGCCACGCCAACCCCTGGGCTGCCGATCTTTACGCCCAGGCCAGAGCCCGCGGCCACCGCCACCCACACGCCGTCAGAATCCTCGCCCGCGCCTGGCTCACCATCATCTGGAAACTCTGGACCACCGGCACCCCATACAACCCCGACCAACACAACGCCCTACAGAAACTCCTCACCCAAACCCCTTGACCCCACAGGGCACTCCCGCCAGACAATAGGGCGATCCGAGGGCCTTCGGCCGGAGGGACCGCCCTAGCCAGGTCCGCGGGGCAAGAACAAAAAACCAGCGCTCAGCCGGCCTTGGCCCAGCGGATGATCTCGCCCGTGACGAGGTCGGGCTGCTCGAGGTGCGGGAAGTGCGCGGCGTTCGGCAGGAGCCGCCACTCGTACTCGGCCAGCACGTATCGGCCGGATCCCTGGGCCGTGCGCGGCAGCACCGCCGGGTCCAGAGCGCCGTGCAGCTGGAGGGTCGGGGCCGTGATCGGCTGCTGCAGGAGCTTCACGAAGCGGTAGCCCTGCAGCCGCAGCGCCGAGCGGACCGCCCAGCGATAGGTCTCCAGGGCGCAGAACGCCGCCTGCGGGATCTGCATCGCGGAGCGGCAGCAGGCCTCGTACTCGCGGTACGACTCCCGGGCGGTCCACTCCG
Organism: Dactylosporangium sp. CA-052675; assembly: GCF_050947935.1. Classification (GTDB taxonomy): domain Bacteria; phylum Actinomycetota; class Actinomycetes; order Mycobacteriales; family Micromonosporaceae; genus Dactylosporangium. Next base: position 221,451 of record NZ_CP192010.1, read on the forward strand.
GCGAACCCCACCGGCGCAGGTAGTCACCGACCAGCGCGGCGTCGCGGCGCGTCAGGACGTGCTCGAAGCGGGGCACCTGGAAGCGCAGCACCGGCTTGGCCGCGGCCAGTTGGCCCCGCGGGTCGGTCGCGAGCCCGGCGCGCAGCCGCAGCGGGTGGGCGGCGCCCAGGACGACCAGGCGGCGGACCATCTTCGGGTGGAACGCGGCGGTGGCCCAGCCGATCATCCCGCCGTAGCCCGAGCCGACCAGGATCGCGCTGCGCTCACCGAGGGCGCGGATGAGCCCGGCGACGTCGCCGGCCATCGTGTACCCGTCGTAACCGCGCGGCGGCTTGTCGCTCGCCCCGTAGCCGCGCAGGTCGACGGCGACCGCGCGGAAGCCGGCGTCGGCGAGGGCCGGGAGCTGGTTGTGCCAGGCGTACCAGAACTCCGGGAACCCGTGCAGGAACAGCACCAGCGGACCGGTGCCGGCCTCCACCACGTGGAATCGGTTGCCGTTGGCGCTCACGAATCGGTGCGACCACGGCCCGTCGATCATGACGCACGTGTCGTCCACCGGAGTGTTCATGCCGCTCAGCGTAGGGCCAAGCCGGTCGAAATCACGCCAGGCGACCGGCTAGCGTTCAGCCCATGTACCCGCCGTTGCCGTTGATTTCCGCCATCGGCACTCCCCGCAAGTGCGGCATCACGTACGGTTCGGTCGCCGCGCACGCCATCGCCGCGAACACCGCGAACTATCTGGGCCGCTTCGCCGCGGTCGGCATCGACGTCGAGCAGGCCCGCGGTTACGGAGCGCTGTTTCGCGACGCGGCCCACCGTCACGCGCCGCGCGTGGCCGAGATGCTCGACGGCGTGGCCGAGGGTGCCCGGGTGGATGTCGACGAGATCTACGCCCTCAACGGCCGCACGGAGCTGATGTACAGCGCCAACCCCGGCGCCGAGCCGAGCGAGTGCACCGCGATCGCCGTGCTCGGCCAGCGCACCGCCAGCGGGCACACGCTGCTCGCGCAGAACTGGGACTGGCACCCCGACCAGCGCCCCTACGCGCTGCTGCTCGACACGACCGACGAACTCGGCCGCCGCGTGCTCGCGCTCACCGAGGCCGGCATGCTCGCCAAGGCCGGACTCAACGATGCCGGGCTCGGCGTCTGCGTCAACATGCTCGGCTCCGAGCACGACCGGCGCGACGGCGGCGTGCCGTACCACGTCCTGCTCCGCGCGGCCCTCGACGCCCCGCACCTGGGCGCCGCGCTCAGGGCCGTGTGCGCCGTCCCGCGCGGCGCGAGCATCAACCTGCTCATGGGCCAGGCCTTCGCCGGGGACACGCCGGGCGAGGCGATCGACGTCGAGGTGGCCCCCGGCGACGTGGGATTCGTGCACCCGTCCGACGGCGTGATCACGCACGCGAACCACTTCGAGAGCGCGCTGAGCGCCGTCGACACGCTCAAGTACATCGGCAGCTCCTCGTTCTTCCGCTCGGCCCGGGCGCGCCGCCTGCTCGGGGACGGGCTCATCGACGAGGACCGGATCAAGGCGGTGCTGCGCGACCACGGCGGGTTCCCGCAGTCCATCTGCCGCCACGACGAGCCGGACGCCGCCGCGGCGGACCGGACCGAATCGCTGTTCGCGCTCGTGCTCGACCTCGACGAACGGCGTATGTCGATCGCCCACGGGCCGACGTGTGCCGGGGCGGAGTACCGACACATTCGCATGGACGAATCGGACCGAATCGGACATCGCGCCGGCGTTTGACGAGTTGCAACGACACCTTAAATGTACCTGTGTAAACCGTTCCTCATCCGCCCCGTTGTTACAAGTGTTTCAGCAGCTCAAGAGCGTGTTCAAGGTTATTGTCACAGTGCTGGTGACCTTGGGTCACCGCGCTTGTCTTAAGTCCTGGTCAGCGCGCTTCATGCACGGGTTGTACGGCATCTGAGCAGCCACTACCTTCCGATCGACAAATGCGCGCCCCCATTCGTCTGATCGGGACCGGTAGATGAACGAGCGTTACGACCCGTACGCCGGCGACTCGTACTACGAGTCGGGCTACGAGGACCAGACCGGTCGCTACGGCCGGCCGGGCTACGGCGACCCCCGCTCCGCCGGGCCGCGCGGGCACGGCTCCATGCCCGCCGACCGCGGCGGCTCCGGGCCGCACTTCTACGACCCGAACGCGATGCCCCGCGGCCGCGAGGCCCTGCCGGACATCGACGACGAGGCCGACTACGACGACGAGCCGTCGAACTGGCGCCGGCGCTCCGCGATGATCGCGATCGGCGGCGGCGCGGCCGCGCTGATCGGCGGCGGCGCGTACGCGGTGACGCAGTTCTTCGGCAAGGGCGCGCACCCGGGCACCGACCCGGCCGCGGCCGACGCCCCGGTGGACAACACCATCCCGGCGTACGTCGACCAGAACCAGAGCCTCATGAACGGCGAGGCGGGCCTGGGCATCCGCAAGAACACGCCCACGTCCGGCGCCTCGTTCGGCACCCCGGGCGACGCCGCCAAGGCCGCCGTGGTCAAGGCGAACACCGTGCTGCCGAAGAAGGACCCGGTCCGCCACCTGGCCAGCCGGCTCACGTTCGGGCCGAACGCGAAGGTCATCAGCGACATCAACAAGCTGGGCATCAACGGCTGGATCGACAAGCAGCTCAAGCCCGAGACGATCCCGCTGACCCGGGGCGAGCAGAAGGCCGACGCCGAGCTCGTCACCTACGCGATGTCGTACGACCAGCTCAAAGCCCAGCGCGAGGACCTGGACAAGAAGGGCATCCACGCGGATGACCAGAACGTCCGGTACGCGATCGCCAAGCAGCTCTTCAGCGACCGCCAGCTCTTCGAGATGATGGTCGACTTCTTCCAGGACTTCCTGCACGTCGCGGCCTTCCACGACGGTAACGAGCTGACCCGCGCGTCCTTCGACCGCGATGTGATCCGCAAGTACGCGCTCGGCAACTACGTCGACATGTTCGTCGCCGCGAACAAGCACCCGGCGCTGCTGATCTACCTCGACCAGCAGCAGTCGACCAAGGACCAGGTCAACGAGAACCTGGCCCGCGAGAACCTTGAGCTGTACACCGTCGGGGCGTTCAACGGCTACAACGAGACCGACGTGCGCCAGGCCGCCATGCTGCAGACCGGGCGCTCGGTCCGGGACAACCAGTACGTGTACCGGCCCGAGCAGCACTACGTCGGCCCCGTGAAGATCATGGGCTTCACGCACCCGAACGGCGACGCCAAGGCGGGCGAGGCGGTGCAGGAGGCGTACTTCCGGTACATCGCGCTGCACCCGAACACGGCGCAGTACATGGCGCAGAACCTCGCGACGCGATTCGTGTCCGACGTCCCGCCGAAGACCCTCGTCGACGCGATGGCCAAGACGTACCTCGACAAGAAGAGCAACATGTCGGCGGTACTGATGACCATGCTGTCGCGCACGGAGTTCTGGGAGTCCGTCGGGCAGAAGGTGCGCCGGCCGGGCGAGTACCTGACCGCCACCTACCGGGCGCTCGAGATCGGCGCGGACGCCCCGGCCGGCTTCACCTCGAACAACACGAACATGAGCCCGATGGTCCAGGGCCTCGGCGACATCATGCGCAAGCTCGAGGAGTTCGGCCACGCGCCGATGGAGCTGCCCACGCCGAACGGGTACGCCGACGTGTACGTCGCCTGGACCTCGGCCGGCACCATGGTCAACCAGTGGAACGACGCGTACACCGCGATCACCGGCGGCCGGCGCCAGTTCACGTGGACCAAGCCCGAGGCGCTCATCGCCAACCCGCCGGGCACCGCTGGCGCATACCTCGACGCGCTCACCAAGAAGCTGATCAACGTGACGCTCGACAACGACCGCAAGACCGCGATCCTGCACATCGTGAGCCCGACGATGACCGCCTCCACCCCGGTGGACGCCACGTTCAACGGCGGCATCGCGGCGGTCGTGCGCGCGATCTTCGCCACTCCCCACCACCACCTCCGGTAGGCGGCACACCATGGAGAAGCCAGTGCGGAAGAAGTTGCTCCACCCGGAGGTCCCGGACCTGCTGCGGCTCGGTCCCAACCGCTTCGAGGCCGCCCTGCGGGCCGAGGCCGAGGTGGTGAAGGAAGAGCAGAAGAGCATCCGTGACCGGTACCTCGAGCTGTCCCGCCAGGAGGACGAGCAGGAGGACGGCCGGGGCGTCACCCGCCGCCGGTTCTTCGTCGGTGCCGCGGCCACCACCACGGCCCTGGCGACGAGCCAGTTCCTCACCACGCAGGCCTCGTTCGCGGCCACGCCGACGGGCACGCTCATCCACGTGTTCCTCTACGGCGGGGCCGACGCGCTCTCGCTCTTCGCGCCGATGAACGACGCCACCCTGAACCGGGTCCGGCCGAGCTTCACACTGCCGGAGAGCACCTCGATCGCGCTCGACCGCGGATTCGGGCTCAACGAGTCGTTCGCGCCGCTGAAGAAGTACCTCGACGCCGGCCAGCTCGCGTTCATCCCCGGCGTCAGCGACCGCCGGCTCGACCGCAGCCACTTCGCGGCCACGGACACCTGCCAGCTCGGCGGGCTCCCGGCCGAGACGGGCGGCATGGGCTGGCTGACGAACCTGGCCGACAAGCTCGGCCCCGGTACCGCATTCCGCGCGGTCGGCATCGGCTCGACGCTGCCCCGCTCGCTCGTCGGCGGCGGTGGCGCCCTGGCCCTCAACAGCGTCGCGTCGCTGAACGTCAACGGCGACGGCAAGTTCCGGCAGCCGACCGTCGATGCGATCAAGACGCTCTTCACGGGCGTCGACCACCCGATCGCGACCCCGGTCAAGGCCGGCATCGACGCGCTCACGCTCGCGAGCAAGCTGGCGCAGGAGGGCTACACGCCGGCGAACAGCGCGAAGTACACCGGCGTCGGCAACGCCTTCAAGGAGCTCGCCCAGCTCATCAAGGGCGGCGCCAACGTGCGCATCGCCACGATCGGCATGGGCGGCTGGGACACCCACGAGAACCAGGGCACCCGGGGCGGCTACCTCGCCCAGCACTTCGGCGAGCTCGCGGCCGGCATGGCGGCGTTCTTCGACGACCTCGGCGCCGACCTCTCCGCCAACGTCACCGTGATGGTCTCCAGCGAGTTCGGCCGGCGCGTCGCCGAGAACGGCGGCGGCAGCGACCACGGCCACGGCGGCGGCGTGGTCGTGCTGTCGGGCAAGAAGCTCGCGGGCAAGCTGCTGGGCACCTGGAACGGCCTCGACACCCTGGTGAACGGCGACGTGCCCGAGATGAACAACATGTTCTCGGTGTTCGGCTCCATCGCGCAGGGCCGCTTCGGGCTGACGGATGCGGAGATCGGCCAGATCTTCCCGCGTCAGACCTACACTCCAGTGAAGATCTACGCGTAGCTCCACCTACGCGTTCCAGGGGCGGCCCCGGTCCCGGGGGCCGCCCCTCTTTACGTCTTCGATGCGCACTCCTGCCTGGGGTCCCCGATGCGCACTCCTGCCTGGGGTCCCCGATGCGCACTCCTGCCTGGGGTCCCCGATGCGAACTCCCGCCCGGGGTCCCCGATGCGAACTCCCGCCCGGGGTCCCCGATGCGAACTCCCGCCTTAGGTCCCCCGATGCGCACTCCTGCCTTAGGTCCCTGATGCGCACTCCCACCCCTACGTCTCGGATGCGCACACTCCTACCCGACCTCTATCGCCGCGAGTGCGGGACCCACCGACGGCAAAGCTCGCCCCGACATATCTCCTAGCGCCGGATAAATCCGACATCAGCTGAGCTCGCATCGCGCCGCCCGTTCTCGGCGCCGGGCGATGCATGTCGGCGCCGCCTCCCACGCGCGGCGCCGCCTCCCACGCGCGGCGCCGCCTCCCACGCGCGGCGCCGCCTCCCGCGCGCGGCGCCGCCTCCCGCGCGCGGCGCCGCCTCCCGCGCGCGGCGCTGCGGCGTCACGTCCTGTGCGTCGCGCTGCCTCCCGTGCACGGCGCCGCGGCGTCGCGTCCTGCGCATGGCGCTGCCTGCTGTGCGCGGCGCTGCCTCCTGTGCGTGGCGTCGCCTGGGTTCTCGCGGGGCGCTGCGCGCAGGCGGCGAGAACGTGGACGGTTGCCCGGCTCCGGTTTCGGGCAGCGCTCGGGTGCGTCGGCGTCGGCGGGCTCGTGCCCGGTTCGTTCGGTGGGGCGTAGACGCGGCGGCCGCCGGATTCGGGGGCGTCGTGCATCCCGAATCCGGCGGCCGTGTCACCGCGTGAGCGTCAGTCCTCGCTCTTGCCGGACTGCATGCCCGACGCGATGAGGTCCATGACGGTCGAGTCCTGCAGCGTGGTCACGTCGCCGAGGCTGCGGTTCTCGGCAACGTCGCGCAGCAGGCGGCGCATGATCTTGCCCGAGCGGGTCTTCGGCAGCTCCGCGACGAGCATGATCTGGCGGGGCTTCGCGATCGGGCCGAGGGTCTTCGCGACGTGGTTGCGCAGCTCCTGGATCAGGGCCTCGCCCGCCTCGCCCTCGGTCTCGACGCCGCCGCGCGGGATGGTGAACGCGACGATCGCCTGGCCCGTGGTCGGGTCGGTCGCGCCCACGACCGCCGCCTCGGCCACCTTCGGGTGGCTCACCAGCGCCGACTCGACCTCGGTGGTGGAGATGTTGTGGCCCGAGACGAGCATGACGTCGTCGACCCGGCCGAGCAGCCACAGGTCGCCGTCGTTGTCCTTCTTGGCGCCGTCGCCGGCGAAGTACATGCCGTCGAAGCGCGACCAGTAGGTCTCCTTGAACCGCTCGTCGTCGCCCCAGATCGTGCGGAGCATCGAGGGCCACGGCTCGCGGAGCACGAGGTAACCGCCGCCGCCGTTGGGCACCGAGTTGGCCTGGTCGTCGACCACGTCGGCGGAGATGCCGGGCAGGGGCCGCATGGCCGAGCCGGGCTTGGCCGCCGTCACGCCGGGCAGCGGGGAGATCATGATGGCGCCGGTCTCGGTCTGCCACCACGTGTCCACGATCGGGCAGCGGTCACCGCCGATGTTCTCGCGATACCACATCCAGGCCTCGGGGTTGATCGGCTCCCCGACCGAGCCCAGCAGGCGCAGCGACGACAGGTCGAACTGCTTGGGGATGTCGTCGCCCCACTTCATGAACGTGCGGATCGCGGTGGGCGCGGTGTAGAGGATCGTCACGCCGTACTTCTGCACGATCTCCCAGAACCGGCCGCGGTGCGGGGTGTCGGGCGTGCCCTCGTACATGACCTGGGTGGCGCCGTTGGACAGCGGCCCGTAGACGATGTAGCTGTGCCCGGTGACCCAGCCGATGTCGGCGGTGCACCAGTAGACATCGCTGTCGGGCTTGAGGTCGAACACGGCGTGGTGCGTGAAGCTCGCCTGGGTGAGGTAGCCGCCCGACGTGTGCAGGATGCCCTTGGGCTTGGCCGTGGTGCCCGAGGTGTAGAGGATGAAGAGCGGGTGCTCGGCGTCGAACGGCTGCGCGGTGTGCTCGGGGGAGGCGGTCTCCACCGTCTCGTGCCACCACAGGTCGCGCTCGGCGTCCCACTCGACGTCCTGGCCGGTGCGCCGGACCACGACGACCTTCTCGACGCTCGGCGTGTTGACGACGGCCTCGTCGACGATGCTCTTGAGACCGCTGGGCTTGCCGCGGCGGAAGCCGCCGTCGGCGGTGATGACCAGCTTGGCGCTGGCGTCGTTGATGCGGCCGCTGAGCGAGTCGGCCGAGAAGCCGCCGAAGACGACCGAGTGCGTGGCGCCGATGCGCGCGCAGGCGAGCATCGCGACCGCGGCCTCGGGGATCATCGGCAGGTAGATCGCGACCCGGTCGCCGGCCCCGACGCCGAGGTCGGTGAGCGCGTTGGCGGCCTGGCAGACCGAGCGGTGCAGGTCGGAGTAGGTGATCGTGCGGGTGTCACCCGGCTCGCCCTCGAAGTGGATGGCGACCTTGTCGCCGCGGCCGGCCTCGATGTGGCGGTCGAGGCAGTTGTAGGCCACGTTGAGCTGCCCGCCCACGAACCACTTCGCGAACGGCGGATTGGACCAGTCCAGCACCTGGTCCCACTCCTTGGCCCAGCTCAGCCGGTGTGCCTGCTGCTCCCAGAACGCGAGACGGTCCGCCCGGGCCTCGGCGTAGGCGCCTTCGGTGAGGTTGGCGGCGGCGGCGAACTCGGCAGGGGGCGGGAACTGCCGTGTCTCGTTGAGAAGGTTTTCCAAGGTCTCGCTCATCGCAGATGGCTCCTCGAGGTGGTCCAGCTCTCGCACTGAGGCTAGTTGGGGGGTGTGACAGAAAAGAAGGCGCCTCTTCTCTAAACTTTGTTCACAGTAGCGGGACTGTACCGTCAACGGGTGCCGTCCGACCCCCTCGCCCCGCTGCTGGATCTCGCCGACGTCCGCCCCGCGCTCGATCAGGCCCGCGCGGCGGTCGACGCCGCCATGCGCCATCGGGCACTGCGCCGCTCGGGCGGGCCGGTCGCGGCCGAGATCGCCCTGCGCACCTCCGTCGCCAGCGCCGCGCTCGACACGCACGGCTTCGATCTGGAGGGCGTCCGTGCGGGCGTGGTCACCGACCCCGTCGTGCAGGGCGCGCTGCGGGCCACGGCCGCGCTGGACGGGCTGTCGGGGACGTGGACGAAGGCGCCGCGGCAGGTGCTGGCCAAGCTGCACACGCTCGTCGCGCGGGACGTGGTGAGCGCCGGTGAGCTGGGCCGGCCGGCCGACCCGAATGTCGTGCCGCGCCTGGACGCGCTGGCCGCGCTGGTCGCCGGGGGCACGGGCGCGCCGGTGCTGTTGCAGGCGGCGGTGGTACATGGGGAACTGCTGGCGCTCAAGGCCTTCGCCGGGCCCAACGGGGTCGTCGCCCGGGCCGCGGCCCGGCTGACCCTGGTGGCGGGCGGGCTGGACCCGCGGGGACTGCTCGCGATGGATGTGGGCCACCGCAGCCGCGAACCCGAGTACGTCGGGTCGGCCAATGCGTTTGCCACCGGTACACCTGATGGCATCCGATCGTGGCTGCGCCATTTCTCGGCGGCGACCGAGCGCGCCGCGGAGGAGCTGCTCGACGTGTGCGAGAAGGCCGCAGGGTAGGGGGTTCCCCGCGGCCTCCCGGCACTCAGTTGCTGCGGGCCCGGGCCGCCTTGACCACGTTGATGATCAGCGCGATCGGCACGATGAACACGTACCAGAAGACGAAGACCGACTCGGGGTCGCCGACGAGCAGGTACAGCCCGTAGCCGATGAAGGCCACGCCGATCACGACGTTGAGCACGCGCTGGCCGGTCGACCTGAGGCCGAAGCCGATCGCGCCGATGGCGATGCAGATGAGGCCGCTGACGCAGAGCAGGCCGATGTAGGCCAGCTCCTGGCCCGCGCTGATCTCACCAAGAGCAGCGTTCATGGGGGGTTGCCTCCGGGGTGGAGTGGGGGGTATGGCTGCGACAGCCTAGATCGCCCTCGCGATCTCGTGTGCCCCGTTTTCCCCGGACACAGTGGACGGCGCCTCGGTTTGGGAGGCGCCGCCACACACGTCCTACCGGGTTACCATGCGTGCACCTTGAGTTCGTTGGCAGCGGTCCTCGCGGATCCGCTGCAACGCGCCTACCGTGGCTGATCGCTCGTGGGTGCCCGGCGGCCGTGCACGAGGTCTTGACCTCGCACTTCCTGTTCTACGCCGCGTGAGCCCCGATCGGAACCCCCGCGCGTGAGAATGTGACTGGTGGGGCTCGGGAGGCGGGCGCCGCGGCCACGCTTTGCTGTCTTGGGCGGGCTGGGCTCAGGAGGTCGGCGCCGCGGCCAGTTGGGCGGCCCGGGTTCTGCGATGCTTGTTGTACAGCGCCAGCGCGATCGCCACGACCGCGCCCAGCCCGATCGCGGCCGCCGCGACCGGCACGGCGGGCCGCTCGCGCAGGCGCCGGCTCAGCGGGATCGGGTGACGGAAGTCGAGCATCGGCCAGCCGCGCTCGACCGCGATCCGGCGCAGCCCCCGGTCGGGGTTGACCGCGGTGGGGTGCCCGACCAGGCTCAGCAGCCCGGCGTCGGTGACCGAGTCGGAGTAGGCGTAGCAGGACGCCAGGTTGTAGTCGCGCTCGGTGGCGAGCTCCTTGACCGCGACGACCTTGTTCGGGCCCGCGGCGTAGAAGTCGATCTCGCCGGTGTAGCAGCCGTCCTCGCCGACGTTCATGCGCGTGGCAATGATGTCGGTGATGCCGAGCTGCTCGCCGATCGGCCGGACCATCTCGTCCCCGGAGGTGGACACGAGCACCACGTCGCGGCCCGCGGCGCGGTGTTCCTCGATCAACAGCGCGGCCTCGGCGTAGATATACGGATTGATCAACTCATCGAGTGTTTCCCGCACGATCTGGCGGACCTGCTCGGCGCGCCAGCCTTTGACCAGCGCCGCGAGATAGTCCCTGGTGCGAGCCATGGTCTGTTCGTCGGAGCCGCCGCCGACGCGGAAAATCAGTTGTGCGTAGGCGCCTTTGATGACATCGCGGCGGCTGATCAGCCCGTCGCGATAGAACGGTCGACCGAAGGCCAAGGCACTCGACTTGGCGATCACCGTTTTGTCCAGATCGAAAAACGCGGCGCTACGCCCCACGGCGGGCAAGTGTAGCGTCGCGAGGCCGTCCGCGGTGTCCGGACTTGTCCAAAGCGGGTCCGAAGACCGACTGGATCACGCTCGGTCGCGCGCGATCACGCCTGAGTTACCCCCCAGTGAAATATTGATTGGTGTCCTGGGCGTGTTGCGGGCCGGTCCTACTCGACGTATGGCGGTTGACTCAGGCATGCTTATGTTTGCGACGAGGTTTCACGTCATCATGGCGGAGCCCCGTTATTGACCCTCGGCGGTTGCACCCCCCGTAACCGCTGAGCGGGTTCGGCTCGACCCCCCCGGAGCCGAACCCCCGGCGACCCCCGTCACCCCCCGGCGGGGGTCGTCCCCTTCTCAGGCGCTTTCGTGCTTCGCGCGAGTTGCCGGTTTTCGGCCACATGGCCTTTTGGGCGGCGGCTGCGGACATTCGCGGCGGTTAGCCCGTATTGACGGCCAGTGCTTTGTTGAGCGTTCACGGTTTCGTGTTTTTGATTCGGTACCCGCACGAGACCACGTCCATCATGTCCGGATTTGTGGGCATTCTCATAGCAGATCCACAGCGCCGGGCGGCGTTGTCCACAAGCGGCCGGTTATCCACAGATCCGGCCCCGGCGCCGAGCGGGCGACGGCCCGAGGAGTCCAGGGTGAGCGCAGTCAGCCGTACCGCTCACGACCGTGGAGCCCTCCGTGCACCGACCACTGCTCGTCTCCGATGACCCCGCGCTGCTCGACCAGCTCGTCGACCTCGCCAACCGGCACGCGCTCGAGCTCGACGTGGCGCCCGGCCCCGATGTCGCCCGGCGCCGATATCGCTCCGCACCGCTCGTGCTCGTCGGCGACGAGGCCGCTCCCGCGCTCGTGCGCGCCGGGCTGCCCGAGCGCGCGGGGGTGATGCTGCTGACCCGGAGCCGTGGGCTGGAACGGGTCGCGGGCCTCGCCGAATACCTCGGCGCCGAGCGGATCGTGACGCTCCCGGACGGGGAGTCGTATCTCCTGCGCGAGCTCCGCCGCGTCGCCACCGCCGTCCGCGGGCGGGTGCTGGCGTGCATCGGCGGCCGGGGCGGCGCCGGCGCGACCGTCCTCGCCGCCGGGCTTGCGCTCACCGCCGGTCGGGCCGGACTGAGGACCCTGCTCGTGGACGCGGACCCGCTCGGCGGCGGCGCCGACCTCGCGCTCGGCTGGGAGAAGCTCAAGGGCCTGCGCTGGCCCGCACTCGACGACGACACCGACCCCGCCGGCCTGCTCGCCGCCCTGCCCAGCCGCGAGGGCGTGGCGCTGCTGTCCTGCGGCCGCGACCCGGACACCGCCGGCGGGCTCCCGCCCGCGGCCATGGCCAGCGCGCTCGACGCCGGCGGCCGCGGCCACGACCTCGTGGTGGCCGACCTGCCCCGGCGCCTCGACGACGCCGCGACCCTGGCGCTGCGGGCCGCCGACCTGGTGCTGCTCGTCGTGCCGGCCGAGATGCGGGCCTGCATGGCGGCCGCGCGGGTCGCCGCGACCCTCGCCCCCCACACCGACGCCGTCCAGGTCGTCGTGCGGGACCCGGGACAGGTACGGCCCCGCCAGATCGGCGACGTGCTGCGGCTGCCCGTCGCTGGTGCCCTGCACTCGGAGCGCGAACTGCCCGGCCGCCTCGAGCGCGGCGGTGGCCCGGCGCACGACCGCCGCGGCTCGCTCGTCGCGCTCTGCCGCCACATCCTCGGCGGCGTCGGCCTCGGACCGGTCAGCCCCGAGGCGGGAGCGGCGGCGTGAAGACCGGCGTGAAGACCGGCCCGGCCCCGCGCCTCGCGACGCCCCCGGCCCTGCCCGCCATCGCCGGACGGCTCGCCGACGAGATGGCCGGCACCGGCCCGCTCGCGACGCTGCTGGCCGACCCGAGCGTGACGGACGTGCTCGTCAACGGCGGCGAGATCTGGGTCGACCGCGGCGAGGGCGGCCTGCGGCGCGTGGCCGGGTCGATGGGCGACGAGGCCTACGTTCGCAAGCTCGCCCAGCGCCTCGCCTCCAACGCCGGCCGGCGGCTGGACGACGCGAGCCCGTTCGTGGACGTGCGCCTGCCCGACGGGACCCGCATGCACGCGGTCCTGCCGCCGGTGGCGCTGCGCGGGCCGTACCTGTCGCTGCGTACCTTCCGCCGGCGCGCGTTCACCCTCGACGAGCTGGAGCGCTGCGGCACGCTCGACCCGGGCGCGGCGGGGCTGCTGCGGGCGGTGGTGGCGGCCCGGCTGCCGTATCTCGTGACCGGTGGCACCGGCACCGGCAAGACCACGGTGCTCGCCTCGCTGCTGTCGATCGTCCCCTTCGGCGAGCGCGTCGTGATCGTCGAGGACGCCGCGGAGCTGCGCCCGGCCCACCCGCACGTGGTCGCGCTGCAGGCCCGGGTCGCCAACGTCGAGGGCGCCGGCCAGGTGACCCTGCGCGACCTGGTGCGCCAGGCCCTGCGGATGCGCCCCGACCGGCTCATCGTCGGCGAGTGCCGCGGCGCGGAGATCATCGACCTGCTCGGCGCCCTGAACACCGGGCACGAGGGCGGCGCGGCCACGCTGCACGCCAACTCGCCCGCCGACGTGCCGGCCCGGCTGGAGGCGCTGGGGCTGCTCGGGGGCGTGCCGCGGGCGGCACTGCACGCGATGGTCGTCTCCGCGCTGCGGATCGTCGTGCACCTGCACCGCACCGCCACGGGCCGTCGCGAGCTCACCGAGATCTGCGTGCTCGCGCGGCACCCGGACCGCCACACCGCGGTCGTGATCACCGCTTGGCGGCGCGGGTCCGGGCCGGGGCCGGGCGCTGCCGACCTCGCCGAGATGCTGGCCGCTCGGGGTGTGGAGCCGCCGAAGGCGGAGGGGCGCTGGAAGTACACACCCGAGGACGGCTGGTCGTGACCGCCATCGACCTGGCCCTGGCGGCCGGGGCTCTGCTGGTGCTGGGGTGGGTCGCCTACTGGCTGCGCGCCCGCAGCCCGTCCGCTCGTCTGGCGCGCGTGAGCCGGGAGGCGCGGCACCGCCCCGGCGCGTTGCTCCGCCTGGAGCGGCTGCTGCTGCGGCGGCCGGCCCGCGTGTGCTCGGCGGTGCCGCTGGTGGGCGCGGGCGGGGCACTCGTGTTCGAGGGGCCGGTCGCGGCGGGGCTCATCGGGGTGTACTCCCTGATGGCCCTCCTCGCCGTGCGCCGCCACCTGCTGCGGCGGGATGGTGAGCGACTCGTGACGGGCCTGCTCGACGCCGTGGACGCGACGGCGGAGGGCCTGCGGGCGGGAGCCCTGGCCGACGGCTCGAACCTGAACGCTCTGCTCGCGCACCCGGCTCCCTCGGCGGGCGCCCCGATCGCGGACTCCCCTGCGCCCGGTGTTCCGGTGCGCTCGGACCGGCCCGCGGTGGAGGTGGCCCGGGCTCGGCTCCGGGCCGCGTACCGGCTCAGCGAGAGCCTCGGCGTCCCGCTCGCCGAACTGCTCGAACGCGTCGAGGCCGACCTGCGCTCCGGGCAGGCCCTGCGGGCCGACATGGCCGCACAGCTGGCCGGGGCCCAGACCTCGACCGCGGTACTGCTCCCGTTGCCGGTGCTCGGCCTCTGGGTGGGCGCGTCGGTCGGCGTCGACCCGGTCCGGCACCTCCTGCACACGCGTCTGGGCGCCGCGTGCGCGGTGACCGCGGTCGGGCTGCAGTGGCTGGGCCTGCTGTGGACGAGCCGGATGGTCCGCGCGGCGACGGCGGAGGTCCGCTGATGGAGGTCTGGATCTGCTGGCGGTTTCCGCTCGGCTCGCGGGTGTCCGTGTCGTTCGGCTGCCGGCTCATGGGGCCGCGCGTGCCGGGCGGCGGTCTCGGGATCGGCGTCCTGGTCGGTGGCCGGGTGGACCGGGTGGAGGTGAGGTCGTGAGGGGCTGGATGCGCTGGCCGGCCGCGTTGGCGGCCGGAGCGGCGGTGGCGCTGGCCGTCGGCGCAGGCGCCGGGGTCGTCGGCGCGATGGTCGTCGGGTCGGTCGTTGCCGCGGGGTGCTTCGTGATGCTCAGCCGCGCGGAGCCGGCTCATGTGCGGCGGGACCGAGCCACCGCCCGGTCCGATCTGCCCTTCGCGGCGGATCTGCTCGCGGCCGCGCTGCGGGCCGGCGCGCCGCCCGACCGCGCCGCGCTCGCGGTCGGGGAAGCGCTCGGCGGTCCGGTCGGCGAGCGGCTCGTCCGGGCCGGGCGGGCGCTACGGCTCGGGGCGTCGCCCGGGAAGGCCTGGGGGCAGCTGGCCGATCTGCCGGGCGGGGAGCGGTTCGCTCGGGCCGCGACCCGGAGTGCGGAGCACGGGCTCGCGCTCACGCGGACGCTCGACCGGCAGGCCTCCGACCTGCGGGTGGCCCGGGCGGCGGCCGCGGGCGCCTCGGTGCGGCGGGTGGGGGTGTTCGCGGTCCTGCCGGTGGCGATGTGCTTCGTGCCCGCGTTCGTGCTCGTCGGGATCGTGCCCCTCCTCGCCGCGTTCGTCCATGGCGTATTGGGCGCGCTGTGAGTGTGCCGTTCCCGCCGGGCTGCTTGCCCGCCGCGCTGTTTGGGCTGCCGGGCAGCTTGCCCGCCGGGCTGCCGGGCAGCTTGCCCGCCGCGCTGTTTGGGCTGCTTGCCCGCCGCGCTGTTTGGGCTGCCGGGCAGCTTGCCCGCCGGGCTGCCGCGCTGCTTTGCCCGCCGCGCTGCTTGGGCTGCCTCGCCGCGCTTGCAGCGACACAACCAGAAGTCCCAACTTCCTGAAGGAGAGACATGCACGTGACAAAAGATCGTTTCCTGGCCCTGCTTCGGCGGGACGACGGGGCGATCTCCATCGAGTACGCGGCGTTGGTCGTCGTCGGGATCATCATCGTCGGGGTGCTTCTCGGCATCGCCCACTCCGACGCGATGCGGGCCCACCTCACCGAGCTGATCATGAAGGACCCGGCGTGACGGCCCGGGGGAGGGCGGCCGTTCCGCCGTGGCGCGGGTTCTTCGCACCCGTCACGCCGGTCACGCTTCCGGTCGAGGCCATCCCGGAGCCGTCGCCGTCGCCGTCGTCGCTGCCGTCGCCGTCGCCGTCGTCGTCGTTGCCGTCGTCGCCGTCGTCGGAGGCGGGCAGGAGTGCGCGGCATCGGCGAAGACGTGCGGCGGCGGCCAGTCATCGGGGACATCGCGAGCGCGGGTCGGCCGCGCTCGAGGTGGCGATGACGATCCCCGTCATTCTGCTGCTCCTGATGACCGGGGTCGTCTCGCTCACGGTGCTGACCAACAAGATCTCGGTGATCGACAGCGCCGGGATGGCGGCTCGGGCCGTGGCTCGGGGGGAGAAGGTGCCGGATCTGGGCTCGAGGACGGAGGTCGTCGCCGTTGTGCATGACGGGGATGTGGTGCGGGTGACCGTACGGCGGAAGGTGAACAGCCCGATCTTCGCCGGGTTCTTCGTCGAGCAGACGGCGGCGGCGATGGTCGAGCCGCGCGCCGCCGCCGGGCCGTGAACAGCGGTTCGGAGCGAGGGGCGCGGGAGCGAGGGTCGGCGTCGCTGATCTGTCTCGGGGTCGGGCTGGCGTTGGTGGCGCTGGCCTTCGGGATCTTGGCCGGGGGCGGAGTCGTCGTGGCTCGGCACCGGGCGCAGAACGTGGCCGACTTCGCGGCGCTGGCCGGGGCCTTGACGGTTCTGCATGGGAAGGGGGCGGCCTGTGCGGCGGCCGAGCGGATTGCGGCGGCGAACGGAGGGCGGCTCGCGGAATGTGAGGTCGGTGGGCCGATCGTCACGGTGACGGTGGAGGTACGCGTTCGGAGCGGGATCGTGGTCAAGGCCAGGGCGCGGGCGGGGCCGGCGGGGGACTTCCAGGAGGAGGGTGAGGAAAGCGCTGCTCAGGGCGAGGACGGCCAAGGTCCGTGGGTGATTCCGTCGGGGCGCGGGCGGAGTGGCACTCGCGAGGGACCGGCATGACGGGCCGGGAGAGTCGGGAGAGCGGGGGGTGCGTTTGAGCGAACGTTGAACTGGGCGAGGGGCCCGGACTGGCGAATCCGGGCTCCATCGACGCGCGATCGTGGCCTGTCCATCGGCCCACCGGTGGGCAGCCGGTTCGTCGCGGGCCGCGACCGGGCGCACCAGCTCACGCTGCTCGCGGTGGTCGTGCGCGGCTCGCGGGTGGCCGTGCGCTGCTTGCGGTGGCCGTGCGCGGCTCGCGGGTGGCCGTGCGCGGCTCGCGGTGGTCGTGCGCGGCTCGCGGCGGTCCCGCGCTGCTCGCGGCGGTCCCGCGCTGCTCGCGGCGGCCGTGCGTTGCTCGCGGTTGCGGCTCGCGCATGGCCCGTGGTTGTGCGGTGCTCGCGCATGGCCCGTGGTTGTGCGGTGCTCGCGCATGGCCCGTGGTGGTGCGGTGCTCGCGCATGGCTCGTGGTTGTGCGGTGCTCGTCGCGGTCGTGCGCGGCTGGGTGCCGTCAGATGTGGTGCAGGACCAGGGACAGCAGGCGCGCGGCCTCGGGTTTGTTCAAAGGGTTGTTGCCGTTGCCGCACTTCGGGGACTGCACGCACGACGGGCAGCCGTGTTCGCAGCGGCATGCTCGGATCGCGTCGTGGGTCGCTCGTAGCCAGGTCGCGGCCGTTTCGAAGGCTCGTTCGGCGAAGCCGGCGCCGCCGGGGTGGCCGTCGTACACGAAGATCGTGGGCAGGCCGGTGTCCGCGTGGGCCGCGGTCGACAGTCCGCCGATGTCCCATCGATCGCACGTCGCGATCAGTGGCAGCAGGCCGATCGCCGCGTGCTCTGCGGCGTGCAGGGCGCCCGGCCACTCCACGTCCGGGATTCCGGCGTCGTCCAGGGCGTCGGGGTCGATGGTCCACCAGACGGCGACGGTACGCAGGACTCGCTCCGGCAGGTCGAGCTGCACGGTGTCGATCACCTCGCCCGACACGAGCTTGCGGCGCTGGTAGCTCACCACCTGGTTGGTCACCTCGACCTCGCCCAGCGACAGGGTGACGGGTCCCGCGGTCCGGGTCGAGCGCACGGACAGGATCACCATCGAGGTCACGTCGCGCGGGTGGGTGCTCCAGTCCGGGTCCTCCGCGTGGACGAGGGCGCAGTTGTCGGCGAGGTCGAGCTTGTCGACGACGTAGGTGGCGCCGCGGTGGAGGTACACGGCGCCGTCGTGCACCTGCTGGTGGGCCGAGCCGGTGTCCACGGTGCCGAGCAGGCGGCCCGTGGACGACTCGACGACGGCGACGGGGCCGCCGCCCGCGCCGCGGAGGTCGACGTCGGGGCGGTCGCGCTCGGTCCAGTACCAGCCGGAGGGGCGCTTGCGCAGCATGCCGGCGGCGACCAGGGCGTCGAGGAGGTCGCGGGTGGTCGGGCCGAACAGGTCGACGTCGGCCTCGGTCAGGGGGATGTCCGCGGCGGCGCAGCAGAGCTGCGGGGCCAGGACGTGCGGGTTGGCCGGGTCGAAGACCGTCGCCTCGACCGGGCGGCCGAAGAGGGCCTCGGGGTGATGGACGAGGTAGGTGTCCAGGGGATCGTCGCGGGCGATGAGAGTACAGCTGGCGGCTCTTCCCGCTCTTCCGGCGCGGCCGGCCTGCTGCCACAGCGACGCCATCGTGCCGGGGTAGCCGCACATGAGCACCGCGTCGAGGCCGGTCAGGTCGACGCCGAGCTCCAGGGCGTTCGTGGAGGCCAGGCCCAGGAGCCGCCCGTCGAGGAGGTCGCGTTCGAGGGCGCGGCGGTCCTCGCGGAGGTAGCCGGAGCGGTAGGCGGCGACCCGCGCGCCCAGGCCGGGGACGGCGAGGTCGAGGTTGTGCCGGGCCATGGTGGCGACGAGCTCGGCGCCCTTGCGGGAGCGCACGAACGCCAGGGTGGGGGTGCCCCGGGCCACGGAGTCGGCGAGCAGAGCAGCCGTCTCGCTCAGTGACGAGCGGCGGGGGCCGTCGTCGGTCAGCAGCGGCGGCTCCCAGAGGCGGAAGGTGATCTCGCCGCGCGGGGAGGCGTCGTCGACGAAGGGCTCGCAGTGGACCCCGGTGAGGCGCAGCGCCGACGCGGCGGGATCGCCCGAGGTCGCCGAGGCCAGGACGAATACCGGGGCGCTGCGGTAGCGGGCCGCCACGCGGCGCAGGCGGCGCAGGACGTGCGCGACGTGGGAGCCGAAGACGCCGCGGTACGCGTGGCACTCGTCGATCACCACGTAGGCGAGCCCGCGCAGGAACCGCGACCAGGCCCCGTGGCCGGGAAGGATGCCGTGATGGAGCATGTCGGGGTTGGTGAGGACCACCCGCGCGTGCTGGCGGACCCAGTCGCGCTCCTCGCGGGAGGTGTCGCCGTCGTAGGTGGCCGGGTAGAGGCCGGGAACACCGAGCTCGGTCAGCGAGCGGAGCTGGTCGGCGGCGAGGGCCTTGGTCGGGGCGACGTACAGCACCGTGGCCCGCGGATCCGTGAGCAGCCGGGCGAGCGCGGGCAGCTGGTAGGCCAGCGACTTGCCGGACCCGGTGCCGGTCGCGACCACCGTGTGGGTGCCCTCCCACGCCGCGGTGGCCGCCTCCGCCTGGTGCCGCCAGGGCTCGAAGCCGAAGGCCGCCCGGAGATCCGGCGGCACCCAGTCGGGCCACGGGACGACGGTGCCGGTGCGGCGCGGGAGCGTTTCGGTGTGGAGCAGCACGTCAGCACTCTAAAACACCTGTTCGAACGGTGAATCACGGTACACGCCGGGCGGATATGGGAATGGGGGTGGAGCGTCGCCCGGCGGGGGCGTCGATGGTTAGATGCCCGTGGAGGGCTCGCACATTCTGGCCGCCAGAGGAGGAGGTCCGCATGGAGCTGTCGTTGTCGACGTACGACTCCGGCGACCACAAGGTGCTCGAAGTCGGCGGTGAGGTGGACGTCTACACCGCCCCTCGCCTGCGCGAGAAGCTCGTCGAGCTCGTGGAGCAGGGCGCCCGGCACGTAGTGGTCGACCTGGGCCGGGTGGAGTTCCTCGACTCGACCGGGCTCGGCGTGCTCGTCGGCGCGCTCAAGCGGCTTCGCGCGGTCAACGGGTCGTTCGGGCTGGTCTGCGCACACGAGCGGCTGCTGAAGATTTTCCGCATCACCGCCCTGGACCGCGTCTTCCAGCTGTACGACACCGTCGATGCCGCGATCGCCGCGAGCGGCGCGGGCACCGACTCCCCGGCGTAGGTCCATGCCGACGGTACGACTCTCCTTCTCTCCCGCGCCGGCGCACGTCCGGACCGCCCGCCTCGTCGGGGTGGCCGTCGCGCGCCGTGCCGGCGTGGCCGAGGAACTGCTCGAAGAGGTCCGCCTGGCGATCGGCGAGGCGTGCTCCCGGGCCGTCGCGCTGCACCGCTCCCACGGCCTCGACGACCTGGTCGACGTGGCGATGGCCGACGGCGACCGCTTCACCGTGCGGGTCGTGGACCGGGCGGCCAACGGCGCGATGGTGCACCGCACGCCGCAGGACGAGGCCGTCGTGCTGCTGTCCGATCCCGCCCTGCCGCTGACCACTCCGCCGGATCTGCTGGCGGAGGAGGCGGTCGCGGCCCGGATGGGCCTGGCCCTGCTCGCCGGCCTCGTGGACGACCTGAACGTGTCCGAATTATCCGAAGGTGTCGGCACCGAGGTCCGTATGTCCTGGCCTCTGGAGCGGTCCAGCGACTAGCCGCTCGCCGGGTGGCGCGGGGTGATTCGCGCCGGCGTCGGACCCGGCGGGGGCGTCAGCGTGAGAAAATCGACAAAGAGCGATTATGTAAACACGCAAGTCGGTGTGACCACTGACACGTGATCCGGCTAGAGTACGGCGATCGTGTATGACGTCCCTGGTCATTGGGTACCTCGGGCGCTCAGCACGCTCCCCCCGCGGGGAGAATCGCCGCCGGCCTGACCGCTCGCGGCGCTGTCATGTGTCGGTACAGGAGGACAACGAATGTCCGTACAACTCGTCGCAGCCGGCGAGATTTCCCTATCCGGGAGCAATCTGACCTACATCGTCGTCGCGCTGGTCATCGCCCTCGTGGCGCTCGGCTTCGCTGCCGCGCTGGTCAAGGCGGTCCTGTCGACAGGCCGAGGCACCCCGAAGATGCAGGAGATCGCCGGGGCGGTGCAGGAGGGCGCCAGCGCGTACCTCGTGCGCCAGTTCCGGACCCTGGGCATCTTCGTCGTCATCGCGGTGGTGCTGCTGTTCCTGCTCCCGGTCAACGATGCCGGTGACAACGAGACGATGATCAAGATCGGCCGGTCGGCGTTCTTCGTCGTCGGCGCGGTCTTCTCGGCCTTCATCGGCGGCGCCGGCATGGCGCTGGCGACGCGCGCCAACCTGCGCGTCGCGGCCGCGGCCCGGGAAGACGGCGGCCGCGAGAAGGCGATGCAGATCGCGTTCCGCACCGGTGGTGTGGTCGGCTTCCTCACCGTGGGCCTGGGCCTCTTCGGCGCCGCGCTCGTGGTGCTGATCTTCAAGGACCGCGCGCCGATCGTGCTCGAGGGCTTCGGCTTCGGCGCGGCGCTGCTCGCGATGTTCATGCGGGTCGGCGGCGGCATCTTCACCAAGGCCGCGGACGTCGGCGCCGACCTGGTCGGCAAGGTCGAGCAGGGCATCCCCGAGGACGACCCGCGCAACGCGGCGACCATCGCCGACAACGTGGGTGACAACGTGGGTGACTGCGCCGGTATGGCGGCGGACCTGTTCGAGTCCTACGCCGTCACGCTGGTCGCGGCGCTGATTCTGGGCCGGGCCGCCTACGGCGAGCAGGGCCTGGTGTTCCCGCTGATCGTCTCGACCGTCGGCGTGATCATCGCGATCCTCGGTGTTGCGCTCACCCGCCTGCGCAAGTCCGACCGCAACGGGCTCGTCGCGATCAACCGGGCGTTCTACATCTCCGCCGTCGTCTCGGCGATCCTGGTCAGCGCGGCCGCGCTGTTCTACCTGCCCGCCAAGTGGAGCGGCCTGACCGGCAGCACCAGCGCGCTCGACGCCCTCAAGAACGCCTCGGGTGACGACGCGCCGCCGTTCGGCCCGCACGTCACGGCCATCATCGCCGTCGTCATCGGCATCGCGCTGGCCGCGATCATCCAGGCCCTGACCGGGTACTTCACCGAGACCGAGCGCCGCCCGGTCAAGGACATCGGCAAGAGCGCGCTGACCGGCCCCGCCACGGTCGTGCTCGCCGGCGTGAGCGTCGGCTTCGAGTCGGCCGTCTACTCGGCCATCGTCATCGGCGCGGGCGTCTTCGGCGCCTTCCTGCTCGGTGGCGGCTCGATCACGCTCTCGCTGTTCGCCGTCGCCATGGCCGGCACCGGCCTGCTCACCACCGTCGGTGTCATCGTCGCCATGGACACCTTCGGCCCGATCAGCGACAACGCGCAGGGCATCGCCGAGATGTCCGGCGACATCGACGAGACCGGGGCCCGCACCCTGACCGAGCTCGACGCGGTGGGCAACACCACCAAGGCGATCACCAAGGGCATCGCGATCGCCACCGCCGTGCTGGCCGCGACCGCCCTCTTCGGCTCGTACACCGACACGATGAAGAACGCGCTGCTCACCGCCGGGGAGAAGGCCGACGACGCGGCCACCGCGATCCTGCTCAACGTGGCCAACCCGGGCAACCTGGTCGGCCTGCTCGTGGGCGCCGCGGTCGTGTTCCTGTTCTCCGGCCTCGCCATCAACGCCGTGGCCCGCTCCGCGGGTTCGGTCGTGTTCGAGGTCCGGCGGCAGTTCCGCGAGTTCCCGGGCATCATGGACGGCTCGCAGCGGCCGGAGTACGGCAAGGTCGTCGACATCTGCACCCGCGACGCCCAGCGTGAGCTGATCACGCCGGGTCTGCTCGCGGTCATGGCGCCCATCGCCGTCGGCTTCGGCCTCGGCGTCGGCCCGCTGGCGGCCTACCTGGCCGGCGCGATCGGCACGGGCACGCTCATGGCGGTCTTCCTGTCCAACTCCGGCGGCGCGTGGGACAACGCGAAGAAGCTGGTCGAGGACGGGGTCCACGGCGGCAAGGGCTCGCCGGCCCACGCCGCCACGGTCATCGGCGACACCGTCGGCGACCCGTTCAAGGACACCGCCGGTCCGGCCATCAACCCGCTGATCAAGGTCATGAACCTGGTCGCGCTGCTGATCGCCCCCGCCGTGGTCACCATGACCGTCGGCAACGGCAACCAGTTCGCCCGCTACGCCATCGCGATCGTCGCGGTGCTGATCATCGCCGCCGCGGTGCTGGTCAGCAAGCGCAAGTCGGTGGCGGTCGACGCCGGCGACGGCAACGGCACCGCCTCCACGGAGAGCACGTCGGAGAAGGTCACGGCGTAACGAAGCACCCGCACGACAGCGCCCCGGCCGACACTCGGCCGGGGCGTTGTGTTTTCTCGAACAGACGATCGGATCTACGCTGCATCTATGCGAGCCGTCCGGGTCCTAGTCGCCGCCCTGACCCTGTGTCTGGCCGGGTGCGGCCAGGACGGCGTGGAGCCGAAGCAGTGGGCGAAGCAGGTGTGCGTCGCGCTGACCCCGTGGCGGGCCGAGATCGCCGACCTGACCAGCAAGGCCCAGCAGCAGCTCCAGGCGGCCAGGACGCCGGCCCAGACCAAGACGAACATCGTCGACCTGCTCTCGGGGGCCGAGGCGTCCAGCGAGAGGGCCCGGGCCGGGGTCGACGGCGCCGGGGTGCCCCGCGTCGAGGACGGTCAGCAGGTGGCCGAGCGGTTCACCGCGTCGCTGGCCAAGGCCCGCGACGCCTACGGCAACGCCAAGCGGACCGTGTCCGGCATCCCCACCGACAACGCCAAGACCTTCTACGGCGAGGTGGGCAAGGCGTTCACGACGCTCAAGGACGAATACGAGCGCAGCGCCATCGACCCGGCGCACGTCGGCCCGTCCGACCTGCAGAAGGCGTTCGACGAGGTGCCCGAGTGCCGATGACCCCCACCCGCGCCCGGCAGCTGTCGCTGTTCGGGGTCGAGGCGCGCCCGCCGGCGCCGCTCGACCTCGAGGGGCTGCTGGCCGGGGCCGGGCAGGTGGGCCGGATGGGCGGCACCGGGCGGGTCTCGATCGTGGTCGACGACGCCTGGCGCGGCGCGGTGTTGCGGGCCGAGCTGGAGCTGCGCGGGCTGACCGTGACCTGCGAGCCGACCGGCGAGGAGGATCGATGGCAAGTGCGGACGTCGTACTCCGCGCTGCTCGCCCCCCTCGCCGCCGCCTGGCTGGACGACAGTGGGGCGAAGGTGTCCCCGCCCACCCTGGCGCTGGACGGGCGCCGGCTGCGGCTGTGGGTGGCGGCCGCGGGCACCTACGACGGGCCGCGCTCCTATCTGCTGCGCCTCGCCCCGCGCCCGGTGACGCCGCCGGAGGTCCTCGAGATCGACGAGAT
This sequence comes from Dactylosporangium sp. CA-052675, assembly GCF_050947935.1. Lineage (GTDB taxonomy): Bacteria > Actinomycetota > Actinomycetes > Mycobacteriales > Micromonosporaceae > Dactylosporangium. The sequence goes on from NZ_CP192010.1 coordinate 245,298, forward strand.
CGTCTTCGAGCCGCTTGAGCTGGATGAACCACTCCCGCCGGCGGCCCCGCGGCCGAAAAGCGAGGCTCCGAACGTCCGCAAGCGCAAGAGCGAGAGCAAAATCACATCCTTCGATCCCGGGCCGGACGAGTTCGCCGATGCCGAGGAGGTCTTCGACGCCGGCGAGTGGGTCGACGACCTGCCCGCGGTCGAGCTGGACCCGATCACGCCGGCCGTCGAGCCCGAGCCCACGGTCATTGACCGGCAGGTGGCCGACAACTGGATCGCCGTCGGCGACGCGCTCGTGGCCGTCGGGCTGCCCGCGGTGCTCGTCGGGGCCGACTCCGGCGACCCGGCGTACCGCATCGTGGGACCCAGGCGCATCAGCCGCCTCGCCGAGCTGGTGGGCGAGGTTCCGGCCGGGGCGCCCGCCGGTGTCTGGCCGGCCTAGCCGCAGCTCACACCCCGTAGGATGATCGAGCCGCTCCGTATATGTGATTTCCCGCGGATGGGCCCGACAAAACGGCATAAACCAGGCACGTGGCGCGACACGTTGACAAGATCCGGCAGGTCGCGGTTGTGCATGGGTGTACCGTGGCGCCGATCGGCGTGTCGTAAGCCGAGCGCCGGGACGCCCATTGCGCAACTCGGCGCCAAAGCGAGCGTTACGTTTGACGTCTGTCCGTCCGCACCGGGGAGAACTGTGCCGAACTCCGCCAACACAAAGCGGCTGGTGATCGTGGAGTCGCCGGCGAAGGCCAAGACGATTTCGGGTTATCTCGGCCCGAATTACCTCGTCGAGGCGAGTTTTGGCCATGTCCGTGACCTGCCGGTGGGCAAGAAGGACATGCCCGACGCGCTCAAGAGCAAGCCCTGGGCGTACCTCGGCGTCGACATCGACAACGATTTCACCCCGGTCTATATCATCTCGGCCGACCGCCGGAAGCAGATTTCGCGGCTGAAGGACCTGCTGAAGCAGGCGAGCGAGGTCTACCTCGCCACAGATGAGGACCGCGAGGGCGAGGCCATCGCCTGGCACCTGCTGGAGACGCTCAAGCCCAAGGTGCCGGTCAAGCGGATGGTCTTCCACGAGATCACGCGCCCCGCCATCCAGGCCGCCGTCGCCAACCCGCGCGAGATCAACCGCTCGCTGGTCGACGCCCAGGAGGCGCGGCGCATCCTGGACCGCCTCTACGGCTACGACGTGTCCACCGTGCTGTGGAAGAAGGTCCAGCGGGGCCTGTCCGCCGGCCGGGTGCAGTCGGTGGCGACCCGGATCGTGGTCGAGCGGGAGCGGCAGCGGATGAAGTTCCGCTCGGCCGACTACTGGGACATCATCGCCCGCCTGCTCCCCGAGAACGACACGCGCACGTTCAACGCGACGCTGATCGCGATCGACGGCGACCGCGTGGCGACCGGGCGCGACTTCGACCCGGAGACCGGCAAGGTCCGGCCGAACGCCGGGGTCATCCACCTCGACGAGACCGGCGCCCGCGGCCTGGCCGCCCGGCTGGAGGGCCAGCGGTTCACGGTCACCCGGGTGGAGGAGAAGCCCTACCGCCGCAAGCCGTACCCGCCGTTCATCACCTCCACGCTGCAGCAGGAGTCGGCCCGCAAGCTGCGGATCTCCTCCGCGCAGACCATGCGCATCGCGCAGCGGCTGTATGAGAACGGCTACATCACCTACATGCGTACCGACTCGGTGAACCTGTCCGAGGCGGCGATCGCGGCCGCGCGCCAGCAGATCCACGACCTCTACGGGGCGGCCGCGGTGCCGTCGCAGCCCCGGCGGTACACGGGCAAGGTCAAGAACGCCCAGGAGGCGCACGAGGCCATCCGGCCCGCGGGCGACAGCTTCCGCACGCCCGGCGACGTGGCCAAGGAGCTCAGCGCCGACGAGCTGAAGCTCTACGAGCTCATCTGGCAGCGCACGATCGCCTCGCAGATGAACGACGCGGTCGGGAACTCGACCTCGGTGCGGATCAACGCGGTCACGCCGGCCCAGGAGTCCGTCGACTTCGGCGCCACCGGCAAGACCATCACCGACCCCGGCTTCCTGCGGGCCTACGTCGAGTCCTCCGACGACGAGACCGCCGAGGCCGACGACGCCGAGCGCCGGCTGCCGGTGCTGGTCAAGGGTCAGCCGCTGACCGAGAAGGGGCTCACCCCGACCGGCCACACCACCCAGCCGCCGCCCCGCTACACCGAGGCCTCGCTGGTCAAGGCGATGGAGGAGCTCGGCATCGGGCGCCCGTCGACCTACGCGTCGATCATGGAGACGATCAACAACCGCGGCTACGTCTTCAAGCGCGGCCAGGCGCTCATCCCGTCGTTCCTCGCCTTCGCCGTGATCGGCCTGCTCGAGCAGCACTTCCCGCGGCTGGTCGACTACGACTTCACCGCGTCGATGGAGAACGTGCTCGACGAGATCGCCAACGGCGACGAGAGCGCGGTGAACTTCCTGCACCCGTTCTACTTCGGCGGCGACACCGGAGACGAGGGCTCCGTGCCCCGCCAGGGCGGCCTGCAGCGGATGGTCACCGAGCGCCTCGGCGAGATCGACGCGCGCGGCATCAACTCCATCCCGCTGTTCCGGGACGAGGCCGGGCGCGACGTCGTGGTCCGGGTCGGCCGCTACGGCCCCTACCTGCAGCGCACGCTCCCCAACCCGCCCGAGGGCGAGGAGGGCGACCGCGCGCCGGTGCCCGACGGCATCGCGCCGGACGAGCTCACCCCCGAGAAGGTCGCCGAGCTCTTCGTCGGCGGCCAGGGCGGCGAGCGCAAGCTGGGCGAGCACCCGGAGACCGGCGAGCTGATCGTCGTCAAGGCCGGCCGCTACGGGCCCTACGTGGCCAGCGGCGAGAAGACCTCCTCGCTGCTGGGCAGCCAGAGCCCGGAGGAGCTGACCCTCGAGCAGGCGTTGCAGCTGCTCACGCTGCCGCGGGTGGTCGGCAAGGACGCCGAGGGCAACGAGATCATCGCGTCGCCGGGGCGCTACGGGCCGTACATCAAGCGCGGCACCGACACCCGCTCGCTGGCCGACGAGGCGCAGCTGTTCACCCTGACGGTCGAGGAGGCGCTGGAGCTGCTGGCCGCGCCGAAGACCCGCGGGCGCGCCGCCGCCAAGCCGCCCCTGCGCGAGATGGGCGCGGACCCGGCGACCGAGAAGCCGCTGGTCATCAAGGACGGGCGGTTCGGCCCGTACGTCACCGACGGCGAGTTCAACGCCTCCCTGCGCCGCGGCCAGGCGGTCGACACGCTCACCCTGGACGAGGCGAGCGAGATGCTGGCCGAGAAGCGCGCGAAGGGCCCGGCGCCGAAGAAGGCCCGCGCGGCGGCGAAGAAGGCGGCTCCGGAGAAGAAGGCGACCAAGGCCGCGGCCGCCAAGAAGACCACGACCGCCGCGAAGAAGACCACGACCGCCGCGAAGAAGGCGACGCCCGCGAAGAAGGCGGCCCCGAAGAAGGCCACCTCGTCGCGCAAGAAGGCAGAGGACTAGCTAGGCGCCGAGGACCCGTTCCGTGTAGACGTTCGCGAACACGCGGTTCGGGTCCAGCTTGTCGCGCATCGCGGTGAAGTCGGCGAAGCGCGGGTACGCCTGGGCCAGCGACTCGGCCGTGCGGAAGTTCATCTTGCCCCAGTGCGGGCGGCCGCCCAGCGGCGTCGTGACCTCCTCGAACCGGCGGAAGTACTCCTCGTAGGGCGCCCCGGCGTACTGGTGGATGGCGATGTACGCGTTGTCGCGCCCGTAGCCGTGCGACAGCCAGATGTCGTCGGCCGCCGTGAAGCGCACCTCGACCGGGAACTGGATCTTGTACGGCAGCCGGTCCACGATCCTCCGGAGCCCGTCGAAGGCCTCCCGCAGCGCCTCGCGGGGCAGCCCGTACTCCATCTCCACGAACCGGACCCGGCGCGGGGTGCAGAAGACCTCGTGCGACGTCGCGGTGTACGTGCGTGCGGAGAGCGCCCGGGCGGAGATGCGGCTGACCGTCGGTACCGTGGAAGGAACGGCACGACCGAGGCGGCACGCGGCCCCGAACACCGTGTTGGACAGGAAGTCGTCGTCCAGCCACCGGCGCCAGCCCGGCAGCGGGGTGTCCGCGACCGGCACGATGTTGTTGCGCTTCATCTGCACGCGGTCGGTGTAGGGGAACCAGTAGAACTCGAAGTGGTCGTTGCCCCCGATGTGCTCGTCCAGGCCCGACCAGACGTCGTCGAGGCTCGCCGGGCGCTCGTCGGCCCGCAGCGTGAACGTCGGCACGCAGCGCAGGGTCACCGAGGTGAGCACGCCGAGCGCGCCGATGTTGACCCGCGCCGCGGCGAAGAGGTCCGGGTTCTGCGTCGCCGAGCAGGACAGCTCCGTGCCGTCCGCGGCGACCAGCGTCAGCGCCTCGATGAACGTGGACAGGCAGCCGTACGCGGCCCCGGTGCCGTGCGTGCCCGTCGACAGCGCGCCGGAGATGGTCTGCGCGTCGATGTCGCCGAGGTTGGGCATCGCCAGCCCGTTGGCGGCCAGCGTGGCGTTCAGCGCGGAAAGCTTCATGCCCGCCTGGACCGTGACCAGGTTTTCGTCCACCCGGACGAGGGACGCCATCCGGTCCAGCTCCACCCGGACCCCGTCCGTCACGGCCGTCGGGGTGAAGCTGTGGCCGCTGCCGACGGCCTTCACCCTCAGCCCCTCGGCGGCCGCCGCGCGGAGGAGTTCTCCCAGCTCAGAGGCGCTGCCGGGGTGGGCGACCCGGGCGGGGGTCGCGGTCTGGTTGCCGGCCCAGTTGGACCACGGAGAAGTCACGAAACCTGAGTACCCTTCATGTATGCCCCCCGTCAATCACAAGGGTGAAATGCCCTATCCGTCGATCGTGCCCGGTCGTTGACGTGAGTAGGTTTCAAAGGCGGGCATCTGGGCTATCGGCCAGGCCCGACGAGGTAGAGGGGGAAGACCGGGTGGCGACGCAGACAGTGAACCCTTTTCAACGTGGCGAGGGCCAGACCACCCGGCAGCGACTGGCGGACCGGACCGATCCGGCCCGAGGTCAGGTTGAAAAGGGTTCATCGGCCGGCGCCGGGACGAAGCCGCTGCGCCGAGTGCCGGTGCAGGGGCGCAGCGTGGCGCGGGTCGGGCGGATGCTCGACGCCTGCGCCGAGCTCGTCGACGAGGTGGGCTATGACGGCCTCACCACGACGCTGCTGGCGGAGCGGGCGGGGGTGGCGATCGGCTCGGTCTACCAGTTCTTCCCGGACAAGCGCGCCATCGTGCAGGCGCTGACGCTGCGCAGCCTCGAGGGCTACCTGGAGCGCCTCGGCGCCCGGCTGTCCGACGACGAGAGCATCGCGCACTGGTGGGACGCGGTGGACGCGGCCATCGACGAGTACATCGACATGCACCGCACCGTGCCGGGCTTCCGGACGCTGCACTTCGGCGACGTCGTGGACATCCACCTGCTCGACGACGAGCGGGACAACAACGACGTGATCGTCTCGCAGCTGTCCGGCCTGCTCGTCGAGCGCTTCGGCATCCTCGACCGGCAGCGGCTGCAGTTCGTGCTGGCGATCGCGGTCGAGGCCGCGGACGCGCTGATCAAGCTCGCCTTCCGCAAGTCCACTGACGGCGACCCCGTCGTGCTGGGCGAGGCGAAGGCGTTGATCAAGGAGTACCTGCACCACCGGCTCTAGTGCATCACGGCGGGCGAGGCGGGCTGTTGAGAATCCCACAACAACTGTCCGCTTTGCCCGCTGCGACGCATACTTCTGATCGACCGGTACCCCACTTCGAGGACTGGATCGATCGCATGCACAACGCTGCTACCAGCAGGAACATCGGCATCATCGGCGCCGGACGGGTCGGTGCGGTGCTCGGCGCGCTCCTGGAAAGAGCCGGCCACACCGTCGTCGCCGCCGTGGCCGTCTCGGCCGCCTCCAAGGCCCGCGCCGCGGCACTGCTGCCCTCCGCGCGCCTGCTGCCCGCCGACGAGGTGACCGCCGCCGCGGATCTCGTCATCCTGGCGGTCCCCGACGACGCGCTCGCCGCCCTGGTCGCCGGCCTCGCCGAGACCGGCGCGCTGCGCCCGGGCCAGATCGTCGCCCACACCTCCGGCGCTCACGGGCTGGCCGTGCTCGCCCCGGTCGCGGCGGCCGGCGCGTTCCCGCTCGCGCTGCACCCGGCCATGACCTTCACCGGCACCGCGGCCGACCTCGAGCGCCTGGCGGCCGGCATCTCCTTCGGCGTGACCGCCCCGGACGAGCTGCGCGCGTTCGCCGAGGGTCTCGTCCGCGACCTGCACGGCATCGTCGAGTGGATCGACGAGGAGCGGCGGCCGCTGTACCACGCCGCGCTCGCCCACGGCGCCAACCACCTCGCCACACTCGTCGCCGAGGCGATGGACCGGCTGCGCGACGCGGGCGTGCACCAGCCGGAGCGGGTGCTGGCCCCGCTGCTGGGCGCCGCCCTGGACAACACGCTCCGGCTCGGCGACGCCGCGATCACCGGGCCGGTCTCGCGCGGGGACGCCGGGACCGTGCGCAAGCACCTGCGGGCTCTCGATGCCGTGGATCCGGGTTCGGTACCGCCATATCTCGCGCTGGCCCGACGGACCGCCGATCGTGTCATCGCCGCGGGTCGCCTGCGCCCGCAGGACGCCTCGCCCCTGCTCGACGTTCTGGCCACCGCACAGAAAGAGCGCATCGTATGAAGGTCGTTTCCGATCGCGCCTCGCTGCGTGCCGGCGCCCTCCCGGGCGACGTCGCCGTCGTGATGACCATGGGCGCGCTGCACGAGGGGCACGCGACCCTCATCCGGCAGGCCCGCGCCGAGGCGAAGTCGGTGCTGCTCACGATCTTCGTGAACCCGCTGCAGTTCGGCCCCAACGAGGACTTCGACCGCTACCCGCGGACCATGGAGGCCGACCTCGAGGTGGCCCGCGCCGAGGGTGTCGACCTGGTCTTCGCCCCGACGCGGGAGGAGTTGTACCCGCTGGGCGAGCCCGAGGTCCGGGTCGATCCCGGCCCGCTCGGCGAGGTGCTGGAGGGCGCGAGCCGTCCGGGCTTCTTCCACGGGGTGCTCACCGTGGTCAACAAGCTGTTCCAGCTCACGCGGCCCGACCGGGCGTACTTCGGCGAGAAGGACTACCAGCAGCTCACGCTCATCCGCGCGATGGTCCGCGACTTCGACCTGCCGATCGAGGTCCGCGGGGTGCCGACCGTGCGCGAGGCCGACGGGCTGGCGCTGTCCAGCCGGAACCGGTACCTCGCCCCGGCCGAGCGGGAGGCCGCGCTGGTCCTGCACCGGGCGCTGCAGGCGACGGTGGCCGCGGGCTCGGTGGAGGCCGGGCTGGCCGAGTTCGCCGCGGTGCCCGAGGTCAAGCCCGACTACCTGGTGCTCACCGACCCGATGCTCGGGCCCGCGCCCGCGCACGGTCCCGCCCGCGCCCTGACCGCCGCCTGGGTCGGCGGCACCCGACTGATCGACAACCTGGGAGCCGAGCTGTGATCCGTACGATGCTCAAGTCCAAGATCCACCGCGCCACGGTCACGCAGGCCGACCTGCACTATGTCGGATCCGTGACAGTTGACGAGGATCTGATGGACGCAGCGGACCTGCTCGCCGGCGAGCAGGTCGCGATCGTGGACGTCACGAACGGGGCTCGGCTGGAGACGTACGTCATCGCCGGACCGCGCGGCTCGGGCGTGATCGGCATCAACGGCGCCGCGGCGCACCTGGTGCACCCGGGCGATCTGGTCATCCTGATCGCCTACGCCCAGCTCGCCGACGCCGAGGCCCGCACCTACCAGCCGCGGATCGTCCACGTCGACGCCGACAACCGCGTGATCGAGCTCGGCTCCGACCCCGCCGACGCCGTGCCCGGAATGGCCGGTTCTCCCGTCCGGGGCGACCTCGTCCGCTCTTAGCGGCCTTTATCGGCCCGTTGCCTGGCCCGTCTAAGGTGAGGCGGACGGCCATGGCATGTGCCGAGGCCCGGGGGAGGGACAGACGAGGATGGCGCGCAAGCTGATCGCGGCGCTGGTGCCGGTGATGGCCCTGGCCGTGCTGGCTGGCTGCGGCACACCGGCCGGCACCGACAAGGATCTGACCGACGACTGGGCGATGCTCGCCACGCCCAAGATCCCGCCGCCGCCGGTCGGGGCGTGCTACTCGACGTCCGTCGACTACTTCGCCACCGCGACGACCACGCAGTTCTCCTTCAAAGCGGTGGACTCGTGCTCGTCGTCCCACGCGAGCGAGACCTTCTACGTCGGCGACCTCACCGGCGCGGCCGCCAACGGCACGACCCCGCCGAAGGGCGAGGCGCTCAAGGACGGCTGGACCAAGTGCAACACCGAGGCCGAGAAGTTCCTCGGCGGCAGCTACTACGACGGCCGCCTCGAGCTGCTCGTGCTCGTCCCCTCCTCGACCCAGTGGGCCGCGGGCGCGCGCTACCTGCGCTGCGACCTCGCCGAGGTGGTCAGCGACGGCGACAAGCCGGTCAGCCGCTCGGGCAGCCTCAAGGGCGCGCTGACCGGGGACAAGCCGCTCGCGCTCGGGTGCGCCATGGAGGTGTACGACACCGACGGCAAGACGTGGCTGGACTACACGCCGACGAGCTGCACGGCGACGCACAACATGGAATACGTCGGCACCTACACGTCGACGGACCGCCCGTTCCCGTCGAACTCGGACGAGCGCAAGACGGCGATGCGGCCCGGGTGCGAGGCGCTGGGCGCCAAATACCTCGGGATGACGGCGTCGCAGCTGACCAACCACCAGCAGGTGGGCATCGGCTTCTGGATGGTCGACGAGGAGAACTGGAACCGGGGCAACCGGTCGGCTCGCTGCTACGCGATGCTCTTCGACAAGAAGACCGTCACGAAGTCCATCAAGGGCATCGGCAGCGGGGCGATCTGACGCCGGCTGTTGCTTGACGCCCCGGGCCGCTCTGCTTGCCGCGGCCCGGGGCGTTTTTGCTTGCGGCGGTGTCGCCTGGTTGTCCGCCGCTCTGTCCTTGCGGTGCCGGGGCCGGGTCCTGCGGTTTGGCTACCGCGCATGGGTCGCTCGCGCTCGTCGGATGCGTGCGCCTCCGAACGCTCCGCATCCGGACTTATCCGAAATATCAGCATGTATCGGCGGGGTGGACAGTTACCGGCCGGTAACGCAGACTGCTTCCTCATGAAGCGGGTCGCCCTCATCGCCGTGGTCGTGGCGCTCATCGGTGGCGGGCTCTACTGGATGTACGAGCGAGGGCAGGGTCGCGACATCCCCGGCACCCCGCCGGCCGGCGCGCCCAAGGCCGGGACCTGCTACAAGGTCGACGCCGGCGGGGCCAAGGCGGCGCTGCCCTGGGCCGGCGACCCCGTCGACTGCGCGGGCCCGCACACCGTCGAGCTCTTCCACGTGGGCCAGGTCGGCAAGGACCTGCTGCACCGGCTCGACGACGCCAAGGGTGACGACGTCAAGGTGACCCAGGCCCTGCTGTACGCCCAGGCTCGTCGCGCCTGTCTCGTGGCGGGCCCGATCTTCCTCGGCGGCGGCTGGCACGAGGCCCGCCTGCAGATCGTGGCCGCATGGATCAAGCCCGCGACCGACGGATTCTTCGGGTGCGGCCTGGCCGAGGCGACCGGCCCCGCCGGGGACCAGTTCGTGTCGCGCTCCGGCACGCTCAAGGGCGCGCTGGCGCAGGATTCGCCCCTGGCCATCGCCTGCATCAATCAGCTCCGGTACGTCCAGTGCTCCGACCCCCACGACGGCGAGTACTCGGGCGTCTACACCATCACCCCGCCCGAGGCCCCGTTCGACGAGGCCGCCGTCCAGTCCGCCACGGCGAAGGGCTGCACCTCGGTGGGCCTGAGCTATCTCGGCCTCCCCGCCGACGGCGGCCGGGCGGACCTGACCGCGGGCTCCGTCGGGCCGAAGACGGCGAACGAGTGGCTGGGCAGCGACCAGGCTTTCACCTGCTATCTGATGAGCGCGAAGCCCTTGAAGTCCTCGGTGCACAACCTCGGCGCCGCCCCGCTCCCACTGGCCTGAGCCCCACCGGCTCTCCAGCGCGGCGCCGCCCCGCTCCCGCTGGCCTGAGCCCCACCGACTCTCCAGCGCGGCGACGCCCCGCTCCCGCCGGGCTGAACCCCACCGGCCCTCCAGTGCGGCGACGCCCCATTCCCGGTGGTCTGAGCCCCACCGGCTCTCCGAGTGCGGCGCCGCCCCGCGCCCGTTGGCCTGAGCCTCACCGACCGCAAGCGTGTGCACGGCGGCGGTCGCGCAATAGCGTGGAAGAGCAGGGCCGAGTTCGTGGAAACAGACGAACGGGCCGTTACGGGAGGGCGACGAGCATCACCACCCGCCGCACGGGTGAGTGATGTTGACTGTAGTGATGACAGCAGGCATGAACGGGCCGATCGTCCCGCGCCGGCTTGCCGGGCCACCGCCCGGCTGGGCGGAGCCGACCGACGTCGTCGTCATCGGGTCCGGCGTCGCGGGGCTGACCGCCGCGCTGCACCTGCGCGAGGCCGGGCTCCACGTCACCGTCGTTACCAAGGTCAACATCGATGACGGGTCGACGCGGTGGGCGCAGGGCGGGATCGCCGCGGTGCTCGACCCGCTCGACACGCCCGAGGCGCACGCGCAGGACACGCTCGTGGCCGGGGTCGGGCTGTGCGACGCGGCCGCCGTCGACGTGCTGGTGCGTGAGGGGCCGACCCGGGTCCGGGAGCTGATCCGGTGGGGCGCCGAGTTCGACCGGAACAACGACGGCTCGCTCATGCTGACGCGCGAGGGCGGGCACCACGCCAACCGGATCATCCACGCCGGCGGGGACGCGACCGGGGCCGAGGTGCAGCGGGCGCTGCACGCGGCGGTACACCGTGATCCCTGGATTCGCCTCATCGAGCACGCGCTGGTGCTCGACCTGCTCACCGACGCCAACGGGCGGGCCTGCGGCGTGACGCTGCACGTCCTCGGCGAGGGCGCCGAGGACGGCGTCGGCGCCGTCCACGCCCGGGCGGTCGTGCTCGCCACCGGCGGCATGGGGCAGATCTTCGCCGCGACCACCAACCCGATCGTCTCCACCGGCGACGGCGTCGCGCTCGCGCTGCGGGCCGGGGCGCGGGTCACCGATCTGGAGTTCGTGCAGTTCCACCCGACCGCGCTGGCGCTGGGCAACCGCGACTCGCAGCAGCCGCTCGTGAGCGAGGCGCTGCGGGGCGAGGGCGCCTACCTGCGCGACGGCGACGGCAACCGGTTCATGGTCGGCAAGCACGACCTCGCCGAGCTGGCCCCGCGCGACGTGGTCGCCAAGGGCATCTACCGGGTCATGCGGGCCGAGGGCACGAGCAACGTCTGGCTCGACGCCCGCCACCTGGGCCGCGAGTTCCTCGAGGCGCGCTTCCCGACCATCGTCGCCTCCTGCCGCGCCGCCGGCGTCGACCCCGCGGCCGACCTGATCCCCGTCTCGCCCGCCGCCCACTACGCCTCCGGGGGCGTGCGCACCGACCTGCACGGCCGCACCTCGATCCCCGGCCTGTACGCGTGCGGCGAGGTCGCCTGCACCGGCGTCCACGGCGCCAACCGCCTGGCGTCCAACTCGCTGCTGGAGGGGCTGGTCTTCTCCCGCCGCATCGCCGAGGACATCGCCCGCGACCTGCCGCCGCAGGCCGAGCCGATCGCCCTGGACCTGCCCGCCTGGTCGGCCGAGCCCGCCATCCGCCCGCAGCTGCAGGCCGCCATGTCCGCCCACGCCTCGGTGCTGCGCAGCGCCGACTCGCTGGAGCACGCCGCACAGGCGCTCACCAAGCTTTCGCTCGACGGAGACCCGAAAGCCACCGGGAACGTGGCCGCCTGGGAGGCCACCAACCTGCTCACCGTCGCCAGTGCCCTGGTCGCGGCCGCAACGCAGCGGCAGGAAACCCGGGGCTGCCACTGGCGCGAGGACTTTCCCGACGCCAGCGACGTGTTCCGGGGGCACTTCCTCGCCGCCCTCGACGATGCCGGCGCACTCACGGAGACCTGGGAGGACGCGTGAAGTTGCAGACCGAGGCCGAACTGCGCAAGGTCGGACTCGATCCCGTGGCGGTCGAGGAGATCGTCCAGCGCACCCTGAACGAGGACCTCGGGCCGGACCGGCTGGACGTCACCAGCGTGGCCACGATCCCCGAGAACCAGACCGACGACGCCGACATCGTCGCCCGCGCGGACGGGGTCGTCGCCGGCCTCTGGGTCGCCGTCGCGGTCTTCGAGGCGGCCTCGACCGGCATCACCGCCGAGGTCCGCAAGCGTGACGGCGACCGCGTCGTGCGCGGCGACGTCCTCGCCACGATCCACGGGCCGACCCGGGGCCTGCTCACCGCCGAGCGCTCGGCGCTCAACCTGCTCTGCCGGATGTCGGGCGTCGCCACCCACACCCGGCGCTGGGCGGATCTGCTGGAGGGCACCAAGGCGCTGGTGCTCGACACCCGCAAGACCACGCCGGGCCTGCGCATCCTCGAGAAGTACGCGGTCCGCGCGGGCGGCGGCACCAACAAGCGCATGGGCCTCTACGACGTCGCCATGATCAAGGACAACCACAAGCTGGCCGCGGGCGGGATCACGGCCGCGTACGAGCGGGTGCGCGCCACCTTCCCCGACGTCCCCGTCCAGGTCGAGGTGACCACCGTCGGCGAGGCCGTCGAGGCGGTCACCGCCGGCGCGAGCTTCCTGCTGCTGGACAACATGCGGCCGGAGACCCTGCGCGAGGTCGTCAGCGCCGTCGGCGGCCGCGCGGAGCTCGAGGCGACCGGGAACCTGACCCTGGCCACGGCGGCCGAGTACGCGGCCACGGGCGTCGACTATCTCTCCGTGGGCGGCCTGACCCACTCCTCGCCGATCCTCGACATCGCCATGGACCTGCGCCTGCACTAACGGTTCGGGAAGACCGTCACCACATATTGGTCGATGCGGTTGTACTGCCAGCTTGCCGGCACGATCTGATGACAGCGCTCGGCGCTGCTCACGCAGATGACCGCATCGACCGATGTGACGTCCCCGGCCGGATGTCCGGGCACCTCCGACTCGAGCTCGACCAGCTCCTTGTCGCGCAGCTCGATCTGCAGGGGGTACTCCCAGAGGTCCCCCTCCAGCACCAGTCCCACCCGCTTCGCCCCGCTGGCCCGCACCTGGTCGATCGCCGTGCGGTAGCTCGCCGCCTGCTCCGGCATCCGCGCGAAGCGCTCCTGCCAGTCGTCGAGCGTGAAGACCGAGCCGTGCCCGACGAGCCGGCGCGGCTGGCCGTAGTACACCGCGACGAACCCGTGCGCGGCCCCGGTCAGCATCGCCAGCACCACCAGGGCACCGAGCGCCCGCCGCAGCGCGGCCCGCTCGATCCTGAAGGCCCGCTCGAGCGCGTAGCCGGCCAGCGGGGCGGCCACCGCGAAGGCGGGCAGGATCAGGCGGTTGCCCCAGTCCTGCCACTTCACGATCGCGGCGGTGGCGACCAGCGCGCCGAGGACGAGCAGCGCGTAGCCGCGGGTCCGGCGCCAGCAGAGACCGGCCACGGTGCCGAGCAGCACGAGCGCGGACTGGACCGGATACGGGGAGCGGTCCTCGTCGGGCTTCCAGCGGTCGCCGGGGAAGACGCTGCGCCACTGGGTGATGCCGGGGTCGTTCGGGTCCACGCCCACCGCGCCGGCGATGCGCACCACCGAGCCGCCGATCGCCTCGTTGATCCCCGCGACCGGGGTCAGCAGCGTCGAGGCGCCGAGCCTCAGCCCGTTGACGAGGATCGCGGGCGGGTCGTGGCGGGTGTTGGACAGCGCCTCGCGGTAGCCCGGCGGCCCGAACGGCGATCCGAACGCGTCGTGCACCCGCAGCAGCGACGGTCCCGCGAGGGCAGCGGTGGCGAGGATGACGGAGCACAGGCCGTACGACACCTGCTTGAAGCTCTTCCGGCGCAACCGGCAGACGCCCCAGTAGGCGAGCACCGGCAGCAGCGCCATGGCGCCGGTGGACTTCGTCACCATGACCAGCCCCGCGGCCCCGGCCAGCCCGAGCACGTCCGGCCAGTCCACCGGGGTTCGACCAGCGGCTTCGGTCGCCGCCGGGATCTCACGCGCGCCGGCCGCGGGAGCCGCGCCGGGTTCGAGCGTTTCGTCGGCGGAAGCTTGTCGCGCGCCGGGCACGATGACTGCCGCGCGCGGGACCGGCTCGGTGGCTGCCTCGCGCGGGTCGGGCGCCGCGGTTGTCTCGCGCGGACCGGGCGCGGTGGCTGCCTCGCGCGGAACGACGGGCGCGGTCGTTGCCTCGCGCGGGTCGGGTGCCAGGGCTCGGCGCGGTGCGAGGGCTCGGCGCGCGTCCAGGGCGAGGGTCGCGGCGCAGGCGACCCAGGCGGTCACCACCAGGTCGTTCTGGGTGCTCGTGGACTCCAGCGCGACGGCGGGCGCGGTGAGGTACACGGCCGCGGTCAGCCAGCGGCCGACCCGCCCGGCGCCGAGCTGGCGGGCGCAGCGGGCCACGGCCAGGGCGCCGAGCAGCCCCGCGGCCCACTGCAGCAGGTTGTACTGCCCGTCGAAGCCGGTCAGCAGCCGCAGATGGAGCAGGAGCAGTTCGGCCCCGGGCACCAGGATGATCTGCTGGGTCTGCACGGTGGCGAAGTTGCCGAGGCTGCCGTCGGCGACCCAGTGCTCGATCTTGGCCAGGTGGTAGGAGTTCGAGTCGAAGTTGTTCGGCGAGCTCGCGAGGGCCAGCACGAGCTCGCTGGCCACCAGCAGCCCGACGGCGACCCGCAGGCCGGCCACCAGCCACCGGCCGCGCTCTGCACCGCCTTCTGAACCGTGCTCTCCGTCGTCGGGCGCACCCGCGGACGAGCGCCTCGGCCACCACTGGGCCGGATTTTTTGTGACTTTCCGCGCTTTGTCGGGCAGCGAGCGCCACGCGAGCCACCCGGTGACGAGGGCGGCGGCGAGCCAGGCGAGCGCGAACGGTACCGGCGAAATCCAATGGACCAGCGAAAACAGCTCGGCGGTGAGCACCGAACCGGCGGCGACGGCGATCGCGGCGCGGATGATCATCAGGGCGCGATCGGACTCGGCCCGTGGACGCAGCGCGACCGCCGCGAACGCCAGCGTGAGCACCGGCAGCAGCGCGAGCAGCACGCGGGCGTTGGGGATCATTGGCACGCGATCGTAATTGAACTGTCGTTGGTTAGGCTTCCGGGGTGCTGCTGTGCATCGACATCGGGAACACCAACACGGTGCTCGCCACGTTCGAGGGTGAGAAGATCGTTCACTCCTGGCGGATCAAGACCGACTCGCGCGCCACCGCGGACGAGCTCGGGCTGCTCTACCGGGGACTGCTGGCCACCGACGCGGTGTCCCTGACCGGCATCGCGGCGTGTTCGACCGTGCCCGCCGCACTGCGCTCGCTGCGCACGATGCTGCAGCGGTACTACGGCAACGTGCCCACCGTCATCGTCGAACCCGGGGTCCGGACCGGCGTCCAGCTGGCCATCGACAACCCGAAAGAGGTCGGCACCGACCGCGTGGCGAACACTCTGGCCGCCTACACGCTCTACGGCGGCCCCTCGATCGTGGTCGACTTCGGCACCTCGACCAACTTCGACGTGGTGTCGGCCCGGGGCGAGTTCCTGGGCGGCGTGCTCGCCCCGGGGATCGAGATCTCGGTCGACGCGCTGGCCGGGCGCGCGGCCCAGCTGCGCAAGGTCGAGCTGGTCAAGCCGCCGCGGGTGATCGGCAAGAACACCGTCGAGTGCCTGCAGTCCGGCGTCGTCTACGGGTTCGCGGGCCAGGTCGACGGGGTCGTGCGCGGAGTCACCGCGGAGCTCGGTGGCGACGTGAAGGCCGTGGTCGCGACCGGTGGCCTCGCCTCGATCGTGATCGGGGAGTGCCAGAGTGTGACGCATCACGAGCCGATGCTCACGCTCATCGGGCTGCGCCTGATCTTCGAGCGAAACACCTAGAGCTTTTCGGCGCGGTACGTGTATGTGACGTACGGCAGCTCGAAGCGCTCGCCGGCCTCGAAGTGCGCCGCGGTGAGCTCGCGCACCCGTTGTTCCAGCTCCGCCCGGGTGGCGGCGTCGGACACGAGGTAATACGAGCGCGACTTGATCAGGTCGACCAGCGACTCCGTCGTGTGTGTGGCGCTCCAGCGGAAGAGCCCGAGTTCGGCGCGGCCGAACAATGGCCCGAACTGCTCGGGCGTCATCGTGCGCTCGTCGATCGCCGAGCGGGCGCGGTGGCCGTCGAAAACGTCGGACAGCTCGGCGACCCACGGCACCGATTCGTCGCGGACGTTCCAGATCGGGATGAACCAGCCGCCCGGCCTCAGCACCCGGGCGATCTCGGTGTGGGCGGGCTCACCGGCGAACCAGTGATAGGCCTGCCCGGCGGTGACCGCATCCTGGCTTTCCGCCTCGACGGGAATGGCGGTGGCGCTGCCCGCGCGCACGTCGCCGTCGATCTGCCTGCGCATTTCGTCGTCGGGCTCGACCGCGACGACGTGGTGCCCGAGCTCGCGCAGCTGGCGGGTCAGAATGCCCGTCCCGGCGCCCAGGTCCACGACCTCGGCCGGCCGCGGGCCCAGCGCCCAGCGGAGGGCCTCGAGGGGATAGCGCGGGCGGATCCGGTCGTAGAGGTCGGCGGCCGCCCCGAACGAAGACGCGTGTTTGCTCAAGTCCACGTCGCCAACCGTACGCCGCCGGTCATTCTCCGGCTCGTCACACATAGCAATGCGCTCGACACGGATCTGTACGTTGCATATTGCTTGTGAGCTATTCCTGAACCTGTCACCGGGGCACTCACCCCGCACCCGACCTCGGACATCGCCCTCGCGAATCCGTCGTCCATTGCGACAGGGAAACGAACCCTTTGGCCTTGGTGCGAACGCTCAGTTTCGGCGTACCGTTGACGCGGCGCGGCCTTACTACGTTATCTTTGCATTCGCACAACGCGGGGCGGGCTTCCTCGAAGGGAATACGACAGTGGCCAAGCGGACCATCCACGTGCTGGTCGACGACCTCGACGGCGGAGAAGCCGACGAGACGGTGAAGTTCGCGCTCGACGGCGTGCAGTACGAGATCGACCTGTCCAAGAAGAACGCAACGAAGCTGCGCGATGCGTTCGGCCCCTTCCTCTCCGCTGGAACCAAGGTCGGGCGGGGTGGCGTGGTGGTCGGCGGCCGCGCGGCCAGCGCCCGTGGCCGGGGCGGCGCCGCGGCGGATCGCGAGCAGAACAAGGCGATTCGGGAATGGGCGCAGAACAAGGGCATCAAGGTGTCCGACCGTGGTCGCATCAAGCAGGAAATCGTCGACCGTTTCAACGCCGAAGCGGGGCGATAGCGCCGTTTGTCGCGGCCCGTACGATTCTAGACGCTTCAGACACCCACCGTAGCGGTTCGGTTACGGTGGGTGTTGTGTATCCGGGAGTCCGATTTCGCTCTTGGCGTACGGGCGGGGGTGCAGGAACATGCCGGCGGGTGCGAACGTTGGTCGAAAGCGCCGGGTACACGTGGTTCCCGGAGGGTAGGCAGCCAAGGACCGGGGGTTCCGGCGACCGATTGTGGGGTGCGGCAACGCCGCACACCCCGCAATGAGTCGGCCCGCGGCGATAGAGTGATGGCACGGTCACGTTGGCGTCCGACAGAGCTTCGGCGTGGCGACCCCCTGATACGGGGTTCCGCGAGAAGCGGCGGCGACGGACACGGCACGTGAGGAGCAGGGATGTTCGAGCGGTTCACCGACCGAGCACGACGGGTTGTCGTCCTGGCGCAGGAAGAAGCCCGGATGCTCAACCACAACTACATCGGCACCGAGCACATCCTGCTCGGCCTCATCCACGAGGGTGAGGGCGTGGCGGCCAAGGCGCTCGAGAGCCTCGGCATCTCGCTGGAGGGTGTCCGCCAGCAGGTCGAGGAGATCATCGGCCAGGGCCAGCAGGCGCCGAGCGGGCACATCCCGTTCACGCCACGCGCCAAGAAGGTGCTGGAGCTGTCGTTGCGGGAGGCCCTGCAGCTCGGGCACAACTACATCGGAACCGAGCACATCCTCCTCGGCCTGATCCGGGAGGGTGAGGGCGTCGCGGCCCAGGTGCTGGTGAAGCTGGGCGCCGACCTCAACCGGGTCCGCCAGCAGGTCATTCAGCTGCTCTCCGGCTACCAGGGCAAGGAGCCGGCCGCGGCCGGCACCGGCGCCCCCGGCGAGGCCGCTCCGTCCACGAGCCTGGTGCTCGACCAATTCGGTCGCAACCTCACCCAGGCCGCTCGCGAGGGCAAGCTCGACCCGGTCATCGGCCGGGAGAAGGAAATCGAGCGGGTCATGCAGGTGCTCTCCCGCCGCACCAAGAACAACCCCGTGCTCATCGGCGAGCCCGGCGTCGGCAAGACCGCCGTGGTCGAGGGGCTGTCCCAGCGGATCGTCAAGGGCGAGGTGCCCGAGACCCTCAAGGACAAGCAGCTCTACACCCTCGACCTGGGTGCGCTGGTCGCGGGCTCCCGCTACCGGGGTGACTTCGAGGAGCGCCTCAAGAAGGTGCTCAAGGAGATCCGCACCCGCGGCGACATCATCCTGTTCATCGACGAGATCCACACGCTCGTCGGTGCGGGTGCCGCCGAGGGCGCCATCGACGCGGCGAGCATCCTCAAGCCGATGCTGGCCCGTGGCGAGCTGCAGACGATCGGCGCGACCACGCTGGACGAATACCGCAAGCACCTCGAGAAGGACGCCGCCCTCGAGCGGCGCTTCCAGCCGATCCAGGTGGGTGAGCCGTCGCTGGCGCACACCATCGAGATCCTCAAGGGCCTGCGGGACCGCTACGAGGCGCACCACCGGGTGACGATCACCGACGCCGCCCTGGTGGCCGCGGCGACCCTCGCCGACCGCTACATCTCCGACCGCTACCTGCCGGACAAGGCGATCGACCTGATCGACGAGGCCGGGGCCCGGATGCGCATCCGCCGGATGACCGCGCCGCCAGACCTCCGCGACTTTGACGAGCGCATCGCCCAGGTCCGCCGCGACAAGGAGTCCGCGATCGACGCGCAGGACTTCGAGCGCGCCGCGCAGCTGCGGGACAAGGAGAAGCAGCTGCTCGGGCAGAAGGCGCAGCGCGAGAAGGAGTGGAAGGCCGGCGACCTCGACGTCGTGTCCGAGGTCGACGACGAGCAGATCGCCGAGGTCCTCGCGAACTGGACCGGCATCCCGGTCTACAAGCTGACCGAGGAGGAGACGGCCCGCCTGCTCCGCATGGAGGACGAGCTGCACAAGCGCCTCGTCGGCCAGGAGGACGCGGTCCGCGCGGTCTCGAAGGCGATCCGGCGCACCCGGGCCGGCCTGAAGGACCCGAAGCGCCCGTCCGGCTCGTTCATCTTCGCCGGCCCGTCCGGCGTGGGGAAGACGGAGCTGTCCAAGGCGCTCGCCGAGTTCCTCTTCGGCTCCGAGGACGCGCTCATCCAGCTCGACATGTCCGAGTTCCACGACCGGTACACGGTGTCCCGACTCGTCGGTGCGCCCCCCGGATACGTGGGCTACGACGAGGGCGGCCAGCTGACCGAGAAGGTCCGCCGGCGTCCGTTCTCGGTGGTGCTCTTCGACGAGATCGAGAAGGCCCACCCGGACGTGTTCAACACCCTCCTGCAGATCCTGGAGGACGGCCGGCTCACCGACGGTCAGGGCCGCATCGTGGACTTCAAGAACACGGTGATCATCCTGACCACCAACCTGGGCACCCGCGACGTGGCCAAGGCCGTGTCCCTGGGCTTCCAGGCGTCGGAGGACAACGAGTCGAACTACGAGCGGATGAAGCAGAAGGTCAACGACGAGCTGAAGCAGCACTTCCGCCCGGAGTTCCTCAACCGCATCGACGACACGATCGTCTTCCACCAGCTCATGCAGGACCAGATCCTCGGCATCGTCGACCTGATGATCGCCCGGATCGAGACCCAGCTGCGCAACAAGGACATGGGTCTGGAGCTGACGGACAACGCCAAGAAGTTCCTGGCGAACAAGGGCTACGACCCGGTGCTGGGCGCGCGGCCGCTGCGTCGCACGATCCAGCGCGAGATCGAGGACTCGCTGTCCGAGCGCATCCTGTTCAACGAGCTGCGCCCGGGCCAGATCGTGGTCATCGACTGCGAGGGCGACCCGGCCCAGTTCGAGAAGTCCAAGCTGGTCTTCAACGGGGCGGACCGCCCGGGCGCCGTGCCCGACGCGGTGCCGGCCGAGCTGGCCGGCGGCGGCTCGGACGAGGCCTCGGCCTGACGCGTCCCGACCGTCACGCACCACCGCACTATCGCACTGCCTGCACGTCCCGAGGCCGCGCCGCGAATCCTTCGCAGCGCGGCCTCGGCCTTTGGTGCGGCCCGCCTTCCGCTCGGTCGCCTTGCCTTCCGCTCGGTCGCCTTGCCTTCCGCTCGGTCGTTCGCCCGGTCCGCCTCCCGTGCCGGGCCTGTCGTTGCGGCCGGTTTCGCCGCGGATGACCGGTTCCGCCCGGCGCCGGCGCGTCGCTTCCGATTGCGGACTCGTCCGCTTCGGAATGCCTGCCGTTCCATTCGCTTTTCGGCCATGCGGCGATTTGCGCGTCGCGTTCTTGCCCTTTTGCGTGCGGCGTCTATTCGATGCGTGAAGGGGGAGTTTGTCGGGTTCTTCAGTCGTACAAGAGACTCGAAATGCGCGATCTCCCGACCGGGACGGTATGTTGCGCGGCGTGAGTAAGGGGCGGTTCCCGTTTGAGTCCGGACGGTTCGTGCGCCGGGCGGCGGGGCGGCCCATCGCTCGGCCCGGGCTGATGGCCCGGCTGGATGACGCCGACGAGACGGTGGTGCTCGTAGGCGGTACGGGGGCCGGGAAGAGCACGCTGCTCGACGCCTGGGTGGTCGGGCGCGGCGGAGTCTTCGTCGACCTCGCGTGCGAGTCGCTGGACGCGGTGCCCGACGACGGGATCGTGGCCGTCGACTCGGCGACGGCCCAGGACGTCGCGGCGCTCAGGGGGCGGCGGGGCGTCGTGGTGGCCGTCGAGCACGATCCCGAGATCGCCGGGGTCGTCCGGGTCTCGGCTCGTGAGCTGGGGTTCGCCGAGGACGAGACCTACCAGGTGCTGGCCGCCGCGTTCGGCGACGCCGAGGCGGCCGACGCGCTCGCGCCCGATCTGCACCTGCTGACCAACGGGTGGCCCGGGCTCGTATCGCTCGCGGCCGCCTGGCTCGCCCAGCATCCGGCCCCCAAGCGGCGGCAGCGGTTGGTCGCGCTGGCCCGGTCCGAGTTGGGGCTCGCCGAGTACCTGATTCCGGCCGTCGTCGCGGGGCTCACCGAGCACGACCGCGAGCTGGTGCGGCGGATGGCGGCGCTGCCGGGGCTCGACGCGCGTACCGCCGACCGGCTCGACATCACCGAGGACCTCGGGCCCGTTGCGCCTTTCGTGCAAGGGCTGTTGCGCCGGCCCGGCTGGTTCGTTGTTCCGCAGGGATGGAAGGCGGCGCTCAGGGCGGAGTTGCCCTTGAGCGCCGCCGAAGCAGAACGTCTGGCCGGCGGCTTCATGGCCGTTCCCGGTCAGGGCCGCTAGTTCTCGCGGACGGCACCGTTTCCGCGGACGGCACCGTTTCCGCGGACGGCGCCGTTTTTCGCGCGCGGGCGGTGGGGTGCCGTGGACGGCGCCGTTTTGCGTTCGGGCGGTGGGTGCGGCGCGGATGGCGAAGTTTTCGCGGGCGGGCGGGCCGTGGGTATCGCGCGGGTGGCGTTGTCGAACTAGGCGGCCGGCATGTAATCGGTCAGCAGGGCCGGGGTCAGGCCGGCGTTCGAGATGGCCTGCAGCGCCGCGATGAAGTCGTCCACGAAGCGGTCGCGGAAGTGCATCAGGATGATGTCGCCCTTCTGCACGGACTGGCCCTCCTGGTAGCGGACGATCCCCTTGTCCACCGTCTCCTTCCAGAAGAAGCCGGCCTGCAGACCGCAGTCGCGGGCCACCTTCAGCGTGGTCGAGTCCTTGTCGCCGAAGGGCGGGCGGAAGAGCTTGGGGCGCTGACCGTACAGCCCGGCGAGCTGGTCGGCCGAGCCGCAGATCTCGCGCTTCTGGAAGTCGTACGACTTGCCCTTGAGGTTCGGGTGCGTCAGCGTGTGCGCCTCGATGTCGGCGCCGGCGTCGCGGAGCTCCTTGAAGTAGCCCGGGTTGTCGCGGATCGCGTTGATGGTCAGGAACAGGGTGACCTTCACGCCCGACTCGCGCAGGAGCTCGAGGGCCTCCGGGCGCTTCACCCAGCCGTCGTCGATGGTCAGGAACGCCACCGGCTGGTCGGTGGGGATGCGGGAGTAGTAGGCCGCGCCCGCGCCGCTCTCCGGGAAGTTGACGCGCACCGGGGTCGGGACCGCGCCGAACTTGGGCAGGCGGCCCGCGAAGGTGTTCCCGGGCGGCGGGGCCTGGGTGGTCTTCGTCGCGCCCGGCGCGCCGTTCGCGTTCGCGTTCGGGTTCGCCGAGCCGGAGGCCGGGGGTGCGCCGTCGGCGGCGGCGTCGGTGCCGGATGCGGTGGAGGCGCCGGGCGCGGCCGACGCCGAGGCGCTGGAGCCGCTGCCGTGGAGCTGGGAATGGCCGGGTGCGGCCTCGTCGTCGCAGGCGGTGACCGCGAGCGCCAGCGCGGTGACCACGCCGATCAGCGCCCCGAGGCGGCCCGTTCTGCCGGTAACAAGCACGAACCTGAGATTAGCGTTGGAATTCGCGCAAAGGGCCACCCCTTTTGGGCATCTGCTCCGGTGAATAACGCCACCCGAAGGGGCTGCAACCTAACCCGGCGGGGTGTACGTCTTCTCCCGACATTCGCGAGCCCGCTGACGAGCGTGTCGTCACGCACGCGGGGCTGGTCGGCCGCTGACGCCCGCCTCGCGCCGGCCGGTCACGCGCGGGTGCCGATCGTTCCGTGCGGGCCGTTGCGTGCGGGCCGTTCCGTGCGGGCCGTTCCGTGCGGGCCGTTCCGCGTCGGCCGGTCCGCGTCGGCCGTTCTGGGTCGGGACGCTCTGCGCCGGACGCCCAGCGCGTATGTGCGGGTGCGGCAAGGCCGTGGGGAGTCGGTGGTTCAGCCGGGCAGGGTGTACGTATCGGCTCGCCGGTTCACCAGCCCGTCGACCAGCAGGCCGTCCAGCGCGCGCCGGCGTTGGTCGGCGTCGGGCCACACGGCGTCGAGGCGCTCCGCGGGGACCGGGTCGTCGCTCGCCCGCAGGACGGCCATGAGCAGCCCGCGGACGTATCGGTCCGTGCCGTGGTACCGCTGCGAGGGCCGACCCTTCTCGTCCGACGGCGGCGAACCGGCGAGCCGCCACGCGCAGACGGCGGTCAGCGGGCACTCGGCGCAGCGCGGCGCGCGGGCCGTGCAGACGAGCGCGCCCAGCTCCATGAACGCGATCGAGGCGCGGGCCGCCGCCTCGTGGTCCTCCGGCAGCAGGACCTCGACGGCGCGCAGGTCCGCGGGCGTGGTGTTCGCGCCGCCGTCCGCGGTGCCGGCGACCGCGCGGGCCACGACGCGGCGCACGTTCGTGTCGACGACGGGGTGGCGCTGGCGGAAGGCGAACGCGGCCACGGCTCGGGCCGTGTAGACGCCGATGCCGGGCAGCGCGAGCAGCGCCTCCACGTCGTCGGGCACCACGCCGCCGTGCCGCTCCACGATCGCGGTCGCGCACGCGTGCAGGCGCAGGGCGCGGCGCGGGTAGCCGAGGCGGTCCCAGGCGCGGATGGCCTCGCCGGGTGGGTCGGCGGCCAGGTGCGCCGGCGTCGGCCAGCGCTCCATCCAGCGTTCCCAGGCCGGCTCGACCCGCGACACCTGGGTCTGCTGGAGCATGACCTCGGAGACGAGGACGCCCCACGGGGAGGCGCCGGGCCGGCGCCAGGCGAGGTCGCGGGCGTTGGCGTTGTACCACCGCGTCAGGGTGGACGCGATGGCGGTCTGTGCATTCGGGTGACTGGCGATACGCAAGGATATAGCTTGTGAACGAGTACGCCGTCACGGTCATCGGCCACGACCGGCCCGGCATCATCGCCGATGTCGCCGAGATCCTGGCCCGCCTTGGCCTCAACCTGACCGACTCGACCATGACCCGCCTGCGCGGACACTTCGCGATGACGCTGGTGTGCTCGGGGCCGCCGGCCGGCGCGGAGATCGAGGCGGCGCTGGAGCCGCTCACCGCCGAGCGGACGCTGCTGGTGACCGTGCGCGGGGTCGTGGAGGAGCCCGTCTACGAGCCCGCCGGCACCCACCACGTCGTCACCGTGCACGGCGCCGACCGGCTCGGGATCGTCGCGACGCTGGCCCGCACCGTCGCCGAGTGCGGCGGCAACATCACCGACCTCACGACGCGGCTCTCCGGCAGCCTGTACGTGATCGTCGCCGAGGTCGACGTCACCGACGCCGAGCGGCTCGACGAGGCCCTGCGCACCGCGGCGCAGCGGCTCGGCGTCGAGGTCTCGATGCGCCCGGCCGACGCGGATCTCTTGTGAGCGGTCGCCAGTGCGACGCCGGGGCCGGGCGACGCGGCGCAGCGGCTCGGCGTCGGGGCCTCGACGCGCCGGGCGGTCGGCAGTGCGACGCCGCGGGCAAGCAATGCGGCGCAGCGGTTTGCCGGCAGTGCGACGCCGGGGCCGGGCAATGCGGCGCGGCGGTTTGCCGGCAGTGCGACGCCGAGGCCGGGCAATGCGGCGCGGCGGTTTGCCGGCAGTGCGACGCCGAGGCCGGGCAATGCGGCGCAGCAGTTCGCCGGCAGTGCGACGCCGGGGCCGAGCACCGGGCGGCCGCGGAGGTGGCGGCGTGAGCGGGGCGGTTCTGCCTGTTGTTCGCGCGCCCGCACCGGTTCTCGGCACCGCGGCCGAGCCCGTCGACCCGGCCGATCCCGAGATCCTCCAGCTCGCCGAGGATCTGCTGGCCACCATGCGCGTCTCGCCCGGCTGCGTCGGGCTGGCCGCGCCACAGGTCGGCGTCGGCGCGCAGGTGTTCGCCGTGGACGTCACCGGGCATCCCAAGGCGCGTACGGTGCACGGCGCCTTCGTCCTGTGCAACGCCCGGATCGTCGAGGCGTCCCAGTGGCAGAAGGGCCGCGAGGGGTGCATGTCGGTGCCGGATCTCACCGGCGACGTCAAGCGGGCCAACCGGCTCGTGGTGGCGGGGTATGCACCGGGCGGTACCGAGGAGATCGAGATCACGACGGACGCCTTCGAGGCGCGGGCCCTGCAGCACGAGATCGACCACTGCGCCGGGCTGCTGTTCCTCGATCGGGTCGCGGGGGCGCATGCGGTATATGCCCGGAAGGTTTATCTCTGAGCGGCGAGCCTTCCCGACCTCGGGGCATTCCCTCGATACGGTGAGTGCATCATGAAGCTGACGGTTGGCCCACTGCCCGCAGGCGTCTATTGGCGGCGCCGGGCGATCATCGGTGGCGTGCTCGTCGTCGCGTCCCTGATGCTGTGGGCGTCCTGCGGCGGCAGCGGCGGTGACGACCAGAAACGCACTCCGGCCGCGGCCTCGGCCGGCCCGGCGACCGGCGAGCCGACACCGACGGTGACGATCCAGGTGCCGACGACCGGCGGAGCGCCCGATTCCGTGGCCCCGCCGGTCTCCTCCTCGGCCGCCGCGCCGCCGGCGCCCAGCGCCACGGTGCCGCCGTGCGCCGACGCCGACCTGACACTCGTGGCCTCGCCCGAGCAGGCGGTGCAGTTCCGGGGCGCCTACCTGAAGTTCTTCCTGAAGATCAAGAACGTCGCGACCCACGATTGCGTGCGAGATCTCGGCGCCGATTCCCAGGAGTTGTACCTCCAGGTCGCGGCCAGCAAGATCTGGTCCTCAGACGCGTGCGACCCGCCGCACGGCAGCCAGCTGACGGTGCTGAAGCCCGGCATCGAGGTGCAGTTCAGCACCACGTGGAGCGGGAAGGCGACGAACAACGGCTGCGTGAACCGGGAGACGCCGCCGGCGGGCAAGTACGAGCTGGTCGGCCGGCTCGACACCAAGCTCAGCGAACCCGTTCAGGTCCAGCTGACCTGACGGTGCCGAGGCAGTGACATCAGGCCAGGGTGACCAGCCGCGGACCTGGCAGCGTCGGCGCGCAGCGCCCAGCGGTGCCTGGCGGGAGCGACGGTCCGCACCACCGCGGACCCGAGTCCTGCCGCCGTCAAAGCTTGTTCGCGATCTGCACCTGGTCGGGGGCGAACGCGGCGAGGGCGGCGAGCTGACCGTCGGGCGTGCCGTTGAAGTCCCGCAGGCGCACCGCCACCCCGACGCCCCGCGTCCGCCGCTCGTCGAGCCTGGCCAGTTCGCGCAGCACGTTCTGGTCGATCCAGGCCGGGTCGGTGCCGGTGCGGTCGAGGCCCTCCAGCAGCCGTACGACCAGGAACCGCTCGTCGCTCACCTCGATCGCCGCCACCTCGCCGACCCGCGACCAGGGCAGGACGAGCGTGCGCACCCAGCCGGGCCGCAGGGTGAGCGCGAAGTGGTTGGCCCCGACCCGCGGCCGGCGCACCACCGCGAGCGCGATCGGCACCGCTCCCACCAGGGCCAGGCCGGCCGTCCACACGACAACGTCGGCGAGCGGGTTGGGCGCGCCCGAGTCCAGCGTCTCGGGTTCGTCGCCGAACAGCGCGTGGACGAGCAGGACGGCGAGCGTCGCCGACACGGCATACCACGCCAGGGTTCCTAGAGACCGGGACGGAAAACTCCGTCGCCACTCGATCCGCTCCGGACCGGCCACCGGCGAGAAACCCCTTGGCTTTCGAAAATCAACCGCCGTCCATTTGTGGAGGGCATCCGACCACTCTACGGGCTGGGTCGATACCGCACCAGCACCTGGTGACCGGGCATCCGTAGACTGTGCGAGTGCCGATTGACCGCGAGCCCGGCAGGGGCGCCGCCAACACCGGCCTCATCGGGGGCTGGGCCGCCGCGCTGCCCGGCGCCGACCCTCTGCGCGCGACCCTGGCCCTGATGGCCCCGGGCACCGTGCTGCGTGACGGCCTGGAGCGCATCCTGCGCGGCCGGACCGGCGCCCTCATCGTGCTCGGCCACGACCGCGTGGTCGAGCAGATCTGCACCGGCGGCTTCCCGCTGGACGTCGAGTTCTCCGCGACTCGGCTGCGCGAGCTGTGCAAGATGGACGGCGCCGTCGTCCTGTCGAGTGACGGCACCAGAATCGTCCGGGCGGCCGTGCACCTCATGCCCGACCCGACGATCCCGTCCGAGGAGTCCGGCACCCGCCACCGCACCGCCGAGCGGGTCGCGAAGCAGACCGGCTACCCGGTGATCTCGGTGAGCCAGTCGATGCGGATCATCGGGCTCTACGTCAACGGCCAGCGTCACGTCATCGACGACTCGGCCGCCATCCTGTCGAAGGCCAACCAGGCGCTGGCGACGCTGGAGCGCTACAAGCTGCGCCTCGACGAGGTCAGCGGCACCCTGTCCGCCTTGGAGATCGAGGACCTCGTCACCGTCCGCGACGCGGTGGCCGTGGTGCAGCGCCTGGAGATGGTGCGCCGGATCGCGGACGAGATCGCGGGCTACGTCGTGGAGCTCGGCACCGACGGCCGGCTGCTGGCCCTGCAGCTCGAGGAGCTCATGGCCGGCGTGGAGGCCGACCGGACCCTGGTCATCCGCGACTACATCCCCGCGGGGCGCCGCACGCGCTCGTCCGACTTCGCGCTGGACGAGCTCGACGCGCTGACGGCGACGGAGCTGATCGACCTGGTGGCGGTGGCCAAGTCCCTCGGCTACCCGGGGGCGAGCGACGCCCTGGACGCGGCCGTCTCCCCGCGCGGCTTCCGCCTGCTGGCGAAGGTGCCGCGGCTGCCGAGCCTCGTCGTGGACCGGCTCGTGGAGCACTTCGGCAGCCTGCAGCGGCTGCTGGGCGCGACCGTCGAGGACCTGCAGGCCGTCGAGGGCGTCGGCGACGCCCGCGCCCGAGGCGTCCGCGAGGGGCTGTCCCGGCTCGCGGAGGCCTCGATCCTGGAGCGCTACGTCTGACTCTGACCGGGGGCCGCCGGATCGCTGAGGCGGTCGGGCGCACCGGCCCGGCGCGACGTCGTGGAACGCCGCTTCGGCCAGCGCGGGCGTTGGCGTGACCTCGCCACGCGCTACGCGCCGGACGCGCCGCCGTCATCCGGCTGCCATGATCGGCAGGGTGGCGCCTAGACGTCCTCCGCCGTTGCCTTCACCGCGTAGTGCAGGGCCGTCCGCACGTCGTTGACCTCCAGCACCCGCATGCCCGGCGGCGTCACCCCCGTGGCCGCGGGCCCGCAGCCCGGCGGAACCAGCGCGAAGCGGAAGCCGAGCCGCGCCGCCTCGGCCAGGCGGCGGGGAACCGCGCCCACCCGCCGGACCTCACCCGTCAGCCCCACCTCGCCCAGCGCCACGAGGTCCGGAGGCATGGGCAGCTCGTGCGCCGCCGAGGCCGCGGCCAGCGCCAGGGCCAGGTCCGCCGCCGGCTCGGTGACGCGCAGGCCGCCGACGGTCGCCGCGTAGACCTCGCGGTCGTGCAGCTGGATGCCCGCGCGGCGCTGCAGGACGGCCAGGACCATGGCCAGGCGGGCCGAGTCGAGGCCGGAGACGGTGCGGCGGGGCGAGCCCGGCATCTGGGCGCCGATGAGGGTCTGCACCTCGGTCACGAGGGCGCGGCGGCCCTCCATGGCCACGCAGACGCACGTGCCCGAGACGGCGTCGGCGTAGCGGGTGAGGAAGAGTCCGCTCGGATCGGGCAGGCTCGTGATGCCGCCCTCGTGCATCTCGAAGCAGCCCACCTCGTCGGCGGCGCCGAAGCGGTTCTTGAGGCCGCGGACCATGCGCAGCGACGAGTGCTTGTCGCCCTCGAAGTTGAGGACCACGTCGACGAGGTGCTCCAGGACGCGCGGCCCGGCGACGTTGCCGTCCTTGGTGACGTGGCCGACCAGCACGGTGGCCAGGCCGCGCTCCTTGGCGATGGCGACCAGGGCCGCGGTGACGGCGCGGACCTGGGTGACACCGCCCGCGACTCCGTCGACGCCGGGGGCCGAGACCGTCTGCACCGAGTCGAGGATGAGCAGGCCGGGCTTCACCGCGTCGAGGTGACCGAGGACGGCCGAGAGGTCGGTCTCCGAGGCCAGGTAGAGGCGCTCGTGCAGGGCCCCGATGCGCTCGGCCCGCAGGCGGACCTGGCTCGTGGACTCCTCGCCGCTGACGACCAGCGACGGGCTCTCGCCCTGCAGCGCCCACTGCTGGGCCACGTCCAGCAGAAGGGTGGACTTGCCGACGCCGGGCTCGCCGGCCAGGAGGACCACGCCGCCGGGGACGATGCCGCCGCCCAGGACGCGGTCGAACTCGCCGACGCCGGTCGGGCGGGCCTTGGCGGGGGCCGCGCTGATCTCGGCGATCGGGCGGGCGGGCTCGAGCGGCGCGCGGGACGGCACGGAGCGCAGGGCGGCCGGACCGGTGACGGCGGCGCTCCCGGCGAGCTCGAGGATCGCCCCCCACTCACCGCACTCCGGGCACCGGCCGATCCACTTGGGTGGCCGATGCCCGCAGACGTCGCACTGATAGATCGAGCCCTTGGTCTTCGTCACGACCCCAACCTAACGAAGGGGTACGACAAAAAACCGGGCTTACTCCGCGCCGCCCTCGCCGTGCACGACCGAGCTCGGCTTCGGCAGCGCCGTGCCGGGCGGCATCATCGGCAGGTTGGGCAGCTTCATCGTGGTGGTGCTGCCGTCGGCGTAGGTGAACGTGAAGGTCACGTTGGTCAGCGCGCCGCCGGGCAGCAGCGGCTCGCCGGTCAGCTTGTCGACGGCCAGGTACTGTCCGCCGTTGCCGTGGGTGAGCAGCGCCACCCCCGAGACGGGGATGCTGACGGCGATCTTCGACGAGCCCGCGGAGGTCGGCGCCGGCGAGGGCGCGGCGGCGACCGGCTCGGAGGCCGACCCGGACGGCTTCTTGCTGCCGGAGGGGAGGACGGCCGGCGCCGCCGGCGAGCTGGCAGCCGCGGTCGGCTGCGGGCCACCGACGAGGACGATCGTGCCGTTGTCGCTGGTCGCGCCGGTCAGCTTCACGGTCTGCTCGGCGTTGTTGAACAGCCGGATGTTGAGCGGGACCGTCGAGCCGGGCTTGTACTGGTCGGCGTAGGCGACGCCGCCGTCGCGCAGCGCGATCTTGCCGTCGGCGCTCTGGGCGTTGACGCCCGGCACCGCGGCCGTCTGCTGGTCGGTCTGGGTGACCTGACCCGAGCCGCAGGCGGAGAGCAGGCCGACGCCGAACGCGGCCGTTGCCAGGAGCGCGGCGCCCAGCAGTGTGCGGCGGCGAGCCGGCGGCTTGGCCTGAGTCGAACGCGTCACCGTGATTCCTCCAAATCAAGGGGCAGCCGCACTACAGCCTAGATGCCCTTGATCGGTGGATTACGCGCACCCTGGCAATGGTGACTCAATCCAGATTCAGGCCGCTGATCAGGAGAAACACCACATCGATCAGGGCGACGGCGATGACGGCGAGGAACGGTGCCCGCGATGTTGTGTCGCGACTCATGCGGTACCACCCCCAGGAAAGCGCGATGAGTGACACCCCGAGCGCCGGCCAGAACAGCACCGGCGGCGGACCGGGGGGACCGAACGCCAGCGCGGCGGTGGCGGCCGGCAGCAGCACCGCGGCCGCGGCCAGCGACCCGCGGCGGCCGAGGCGCTGCGGGAGCCCGCGCACCCCGGCGCGATCGTCGGCGTCGAGGTCCGGCAGCGTGTTGACGAAGTGCGCGCCCGCGCCCAGCAGACCGCCGGCGGCGAGCAGCCACAGCGGCGGAGTCTTCCCCGCGCCCAGCACGATGAACGCGGGCAGGCAGGTGAAGGAGACGGCGTACGGCACGACCGAGGCGACCGTCGACTTCAGGGGCCAGTCGTAGAGCAGCGCCGAGGCGAGCGCGAGCGCCGACACCAGCCCCGCCGCCCAGCCGGAGAGGAAGCCCAGCGGCACGCACACGACGGCCGCGACGGCGCCGAGCACCGCCACGAGCCGCCGGGAGACCTTCCCGGCCGCCACGGGCTTGTCGGAGCGCCCGGCCGCGGCGTCCCGCTCCGCGTCGAGGGCGTCGTTGACCCATCCGATCGACAGCTGACTCGCCAGTACCGCCGCCCCGGCCGAAATCACCCCGCCGAGGGGCCGGTCCAGCCCGACGGAGAGGAGCACGGCCACCGCGGTGACCCCGGCGGCGGGCTCTGGATGACTCGCCCGCAGGAGCGGGATCGCAACCCACATCCGGCAAGTGTGGCGGGCGGAGGGGTCCCATGTCAGGCTCGTCTCATGCCCTCGCCGAGGCGCGCTCGCAACGACCCTGGTCAGTACGACGACCTGGCCGGGGAATGGTGGCGCCCCGGCAGCCCGCTCTCGATGCTCTACTGGCTCGCGCGCGCCCGCGCGCGACTGATCCCGCCCGCCGAGCGCGACGGGGCCGTGCTGGTGGATCTCGGCTGCGGCGGCGGGCTGCTCGCGCCGCACGTGGCCGGCAAGGGGTACACCCACGTCGGCGTCGACCTCGTCCTGTCCGGCCTCGAGCAGGCGGCCGCGCACGGCGTCACCCCGGTGCTCGCCGACGTGCGGCGCCTGCCGTTCGCCGACGGCAGCGCCGACGTCGTCAGCGCCGGGGAACTGCTGGAGCACGTCCCCGACCTGCCGCGCGTGGTCGCGGAGGCGTGCCGGATCCTGCGCCCGGGCGGCTGGCTCGTGCTCGACACGCTCGCCGACACCGCCCTGTCGCGACTCGTGGCCGTGCGCCTCGCCGAGGCCGTCGTGCCCGCGGTGCGCGGCATCCACGACCCCGCGCTGTTCGTGGACCCGCGGCGGCTGCGGGCGGAGTGCGCGCGCCACGGGGTGCCGCTGGTCGTCCGCGGCGTGCGCCCGACGCTGCCCTCGCTCGCCCGGTGGCTGGTGACCCGCCGCGGCCGTGTGCCGATCGTGCCGACGTTCTCGACCGCGATCCTCTACCAGGGGCGCGGCAGGAAGGTGAGCCAGTGACGGGTGCCGCCATAGCGGGGATGCACGTGACGTATCCCGGTCAGATGCGCCAGGACGAAGTGTGGGACGGCTACTTCGGGCGGCACTACGAGGGGCCCCGCCGCGGGCTGGCGAAACGGATCTTCGCCAACTCGGGCGTCGTCACCCGTCACGGGGCGGTCAACCCGTTGCTGGAGGACGCGTCCTCCTGGTCGACCGCCAAACGCATGCATCGGTACCTCACGGAGGCCCTCCCGCTCGGCAAGGACGCGGTCGCGGGCGCCCTGGACGCCGCGGGACTGCGCCCGGACGAGATCGGGCTGTTCGCGGTGTGTTCGTGCACCGGATACGCCACGCCGGGCCTCGACATCCTGCTCGCCCGCGACCTGGGCATGGCGGACGACACGCAGCGGCTGTTCATCGGGCACATGGGCTGCTACGCGGCGCTGCCCGGGCTGGGTGCCGTCTCGGACTACGTGTCCGCGCGCGGGCGCCCCGCGGTACTGCTCTGCCTCGAGCTGACCAGCCTGCACGTGCAGCCGCCCACCGACGACCCGCAGCAGATCGTGGCGCACGCGCTGTTCTCCGACGCCGCGGCCGCCGTGGTACTCGTGCCGGACGGCCCCGGCGCGCTCGTGGCCGACATCGCCGCGGTCACCGACACGGCCACCGCGGATCACATGACGTGGGACGTGACCGATCTGGGCTTCCGCATGGGGCTGTCGCCGCGGGTGCCCGACGTGCTGTCGATCTACGTCGCCGACCTGGTCGAGCGGCTGCTGCGCCCGCGCGGGATGTCTGCCCGGGACGTGGACGCCTGGGCGGTACACCCCGGAGGCCCCCGAATCCTGGACGTCGTCCGCGACGAGCTGGCGCTGCCCGAGTCGGCCCTGGCCCCGTCCCGCGACACCCTCGCGGCGCACGGCAACTGCTCCTCGCCGACGGTACTGCTGATCATCGACGCCCTGCGCCGCCGCGCCGCCGGCCCGCCGCGCACCACGGTCGCGCTCGCGTTCGGCCCCGGCCTCACCCTCTACGGGGTGCTCCTACAGGTCTGACAGTTCGGCCTCGAACGAGTTCGGCGTCGTCACCGACCGGACCGCCTTCACCAGCTTGCCGTGGAAGTTGACGAGCACCGCGGCGGTGGTCCGGTCGCCGGCCAGCTCGGGCACCGAGGCGCGCAGCGAGTTGTTCGGGTCGGCGAGGGAGCGCACGGTCACGCCTTCGCCGAGCCCGCCGGGCAGCGTGGGCGGGCGGGCGGCGACCACGATGACCTTGACGGTGTTCTTCGCCTTCGCGACCGCGTCGACGGTGCTGCGGATGAGCTGCTCGCAGGAGCAGCCGTCGACGAGCAGCACCACGGCCGGGGAGATTTCCACGAGCCCGACCGGCTTGCCCTCCGGGTCCTGGAGGCTCACGCCGGTCAGCGACACCAGGGCCGGGGCGGCCGTCGGGGACCCGACCTTGGGACTCGTCTTCGGGGCGCGCCCCGGCCACGCGACGGCGAACAGGCTCACGAGGGTCGCGATGATCGCGATCGTCATGATCAGCAGCGGTACGACGAGGCCGGGTGAATCGTCCGTGGCGCGCCGGGCCGGCTTCGGCCTCAGGTGCAGCCGCCGCCGCCAGCGCCGGCGGATTGCGTCGCGGCGGAATTGCCGGCGGATCGGTGCGCCTTCGTCGTCGAGTGCGGCGGGATCGTCGGGAATGATGATCGTTCCCCACTCAGGCGGGAGATCGGGGAGGCCACCACCCTCTTGTGGTCGCTCACCACCGCCGTTGTCATCCCGCAGCGCGCCCATCGCTGTTCTCCTCGCACCTGCCTCAACTTTCCCTCACCTTCGGGTCCTGCGCCAGAGGTGACTCCATCGAGATCTATGCGTATCATCTACGCTCCGCCGCTGGTCACGTCACGCAGAGTGTCGGTTCTGGACCGGCGGCGTACTACGAGGGACACTTGCCGTAATCAATCGGATATGTCCGACTGCCAGGCCATTTGTGCGTGCTCCCGGTTGTTGATCCGCTACACAGCAGGTCCGGCGTTTCCTGTCAAGCAGGAGAAAGGGGACTCACATGTGTTCTGACCTGCGCGAATGCTGCTCTCTGGGGTGGGACGACAGCGCGTGACCGTGTTACCCTAGACACAGCGAAAGGGGTTTCGAACCTATGGTTTTCAGTGTCGGCGAGACCGTTGTCTACCCCCACCACGGGGCCGCACTCATCGAGGCAATCGAGACTCGCGTCATCAGGGGCGAGGAGAAGCAGTACCTCGTCCTCAGGGTCGCTCAGGGTGACCTGACGGTGCGGGTGCCCGCCGAAAACGCCGAGATCGTCGGCGTGCGCGAGGTGGTCGGCGAAGAAGGCCTGACGAAGGTCTTCGACGTCCTCCGCGCTCCGCACACCGAGGAGCCGACCAACTGGTCGCGGCGGTACAAGGCGAATCTGGAGAAGCTGGCCTCCGGCAATCCGCTCAAGGTTGCTGAGGTCGTTCGCGACCTGTGGCGTCGCGACCGTGAGCGTGGTCTGTCGGCCGGCGAGAAGCGCATGCTCGCCAAGGCGCGGGACATTCTGGTCGGCGAGGTGGCGCTCGCCGAGAAGAGCACCAAGGACGAGGCGGAGTCGCTGCTCGACAAGGTGTTGACCGAGGCCTGACGAATCCAGCCTGGCTATCCCTTCGATATCGAGGACCGCGACGTGACGGCGCACGTGTCTGTGCGTGGTGACGTCGCGGTCCTCGTGCCTGCGGCCGGTATGGGGGTCCGACTCGGACCTGGCGGCCCCAAGGCACTTCGCCTCCTGGGTGGCGAGCCGCTTCTTGTGCACGCCGTGCGGCGTCTTGCGCTCGCGCCCAGCGTCGGCTGCATCGTGGTCGCCGCGCCGGCCGATGCCGTGTCCTTCGTCGCGGAGCTCTTGGAGCCCGTGGCCCCGGTCACGGTAGTGCCCGGCGGGGCGACCCGGCAGGCCTCGGTCGCCGCGGCGCTCGCGGCGGTCCCCGAGGGTTTCGACATCGTGCTCGTCCACGACGCGGCGCGCGCATTGACCCCACCGGAGCTGGTGGAGTCCGTGGCGGCGGCGGTGCGAGGGGGGCACGGCGCCGTCATACCCGTTCTTCCGGTGGTCGACACCATCAAGCAGGTCTCGGATTCCGGCTCGGTCGTGGCGACCGTGGACCGGTCTTCCCTGCGTGCGGTGCAGACGCCGCAGGGGTTCCGGCGCGAGGTCCTGGAGAAGGCGCACTCGGCCGCGATCGACGAGCACACCGACGACGCCGGGATGGCCGAGCGGATCGGTGTGCCGGTGCACACCGTGCCCGGGTCCGAGGCGGCGTTGAAGATCACGCGGCCGTTCGACCTGGCTGTGGCGTCGCTGCTGCTCTGATCGGGGGCGGTCGCCGCTCCGCGCCTCCCGCACGTCGCCACTATTGCTATCGCGGCGCCTTTCGCGCCTCACTGCTGTCATCGCTGCGCTGCGTGCTGGTACGGCCGCATTTGCCGTCAGCCTGGCGCATGTTGGTCACCGCTGCCGAGCGCATTTCCGACATTTCCGAATTGTTGGGCGCGGTGGGGATTTACGCCGCGGCGGGAGCCGTGTTCGTCGTCCTCTTCGGGCGGCGGCGCCAGAGCAGGAAGCTGCCGACCGACCCGCCGATGCCCAGCGTCGCGATCATGGCGCCGGCGATCGACATGCCCACCGCGTCGCCGCGGGCCGTTGCCGAGCCGAGCGCCGAGTACGCCAGGGTGGCCGGGAGAGCGCCCACGACCGTGCCGGCGATGAACGCGCCCATGCGCACGCTCGTCGTCCCGAACACGTAGTTGGCGATGCCGAAGGGCACGATCGGTACCATCCGGGAAATCAGGATCGCCAGCATCCCGCGTTTGGCGACGGCCTGCTCCATGGCGAGCAGGCGACCGCTCAGGTGGCGGGCCATGAACTCGCGGCCCAGGCATCGGCCCACCGTGTGCGCGATCAGCGCGCCGATGGTGATGCCGAGCATGATGTAGAGCGCCCCGCCCACGAAACCGAACACCAGCCCGCCCACGCCGGCCAGCAGCGTGCGGGGGGCGAGCGCGGTGGTGAGCACGGCCGAGCCGCCGATCGCGATGAACGGGGCCATGGGGTGATTGCTGCCCACCGCGTGGGCCAGCGACGAGCGGGTCG
Organism: Dactylosporangium sp. CA-052675; assembly: GCF_050947935.1. GTDB lineage: Bacteria > Actinomycetota > Actinomycetes > Mycobacteriales > Micromonosporaceae > Dactylosporangium. The sequence goes on from NZ_CP192010.1 coordinate 281,362, forward strand.
GGTGGGCAATGATGATCGCCACGGACAGGGACACCACGATCACGGCAAGCAGACCGAAGCGAATCGCGGCTCCGGTGCGCCACCACCGATCGGTGCTCGTCGGGGTCGTCTGATCGCTGCGCACCCCACCCAGCCTAGGCCCGATTCGCGCGTATGCCGACCCGTGCGTCAGTTCGGCAACCGAAGGTTCACGGTTGTGCACCAAAACGTCGTACTCTCCCGTCGTGATGTTGATCGGGAACGGCACCGACGTCCACGCATTTGCATCCGGCCGCGAGTGCTGGGTCGCCGGGCTGCGGTGGGAGGGCGTCGACGGGCTCGCCGGGCACTCCGACGGCGACGTCGCCGCGCACGCGATCTGCGACGCGCTGCTCTCCGCGGCCGGGCTGGGTGATCTCGGGGCGAACTTCGGCACGTCACGGCCCGAGTGGGCGGGCGCCTCGGGCGTCACGCTGCTGCGCGAGACCGCGCGCCTGATCCGGCAGGCCGGGTTCGAGATCGGCAACGTGTCCGTCCAGGTCATCGGGGTGAAGCCGAAGATCAGCAAGCGGCGGGCGGAGGCCGAGCGGGTGCTGCACGACGCCCTGGGGGCGATCGTGCGGCTGTCCGGCACCACCACCGACGGCCTCGGGTTCACCGGCCGCGGCGAGGGGCTGGCCGCCACGGCCGTCGCGCTGATCTATCCGGTCTCCCGCTAGGCCGGTCAGGCCGGCCGGGCCCACGTCCAGGCGTATCCGGTGTCCTCGATCGCCAGGGCCGGCTCGCACAGGTCCAGCGGCCGGAAGGTGTCGACCATGACCGCGAGCTCGTCGAAGGCCTCGGCGCCGATCGCGCGCTCGACCGCGCCCGGCTGCGGCCCGTGGGTGAATCCGCTCGGGTGCAGCGAGATGGAGCCCTGCTCGATGCCGGAGCCGCGGCGGGCCTCGTAGTTGCCGCCCGTGTAGAAGAGCACCTCGTCGGAGTCGACGTTGTGGTGGTTGTACGGGACCGGGATCGCGAGGGGGTGGTAGTCGACCTTGCGCGGTACGAACGAGCAGATCACGAAGTTCGGCCCCTCGAACGTCTGGTGCACCGGCGGGGGCTGGTGCACGCGCCCGGTGATGGGCTCGAAGTCGTGGATCGAGAAGGCCCACGGGTAGAGGCAGCCGTCCCAGCCGACGACGTCGAACGGGTGATTTGCGTAAATGTGCTCGGTCCAGCCCCGGCGGTGCTGCACCAGCACGGAAATGTCGTACCCCTCCGCGAGGATGGGCTCCGCTGGGCCACGCAGATCCCGTTCGCAGTAGGGCGCGTGCTCCAGGAACTGTCCACGCACGGAGAGATAGCGCCGCGGGGGTCCGATGTGTCCGGTCGCTTCGATCGCCAGCAGCTTCACCGGCCCGTTGCTGGGCACGAGACGATGGATGACCGATGTCGGGATGATCGCGTAGTCGCCCTCGACCAGGTCCAGCACGCCGAACGTGGACTCCAGGGTGACCGCGCCCGCCGACACGTAGAGGCACTCGTCGCCGACCGCGTTGCGGTAGAGGGGCGAGGGCTCGGTGGCCTCGACGTAGGAGATCCGGACGTCGTCGTTCGCGAGCAGGTGCTGCCGTCCGAGCACCGCGTCCACCTTGCCCCCGCCGATCTTGCCGGTCTGCAGGTGGCGCGGCTTGAGGGGCAGATTCGGCACCCGCGACCAGGCCGGCGGCTCGAACGGCACCGCCGAGGTGATCGCGGTCGGCCGGTTGCGGTGATACAGCAGGGAGGAGTCGCTCGAAAATCCCTCCTGCCCCATCAGCTCTTCCGCGAACAACGAGCCGTCGGGCTGGCGAAACTGGGTGTGGCGCTTCGGCGGCACCTCGCCGACGCGGCGGTAGTACGGCATCACGGCCCCCCAGGTCGTGCTTCATGGAGTGTCCGGATAACGGACGAAGTTGTCCGCCCTGTAAAGCGTCCACTAGATTCGGAAGCCGTGTCAAACGCAGTGCCAACCCTGCTGACCGCACTGGTCGACGACGCCGCCGTGTTCCCGCCGGGCAGCGCGCCATTGACCGACGCCGTGCCCGCGCACGCGGGCCACCGCCGGAGCTGGTATTCCGAGCTCATCGGCCCCCTGCTGCTCCCCGTCGCCGACCGCTCCGCCTTCCTGGCGCTCGCCTGCGCATCTCACTCGCCGGATTCACCCGCGCCGGGCGGCCAGGCGCCACCCGCGTCGCCCGGAGGCGCCCCGGCCGGGCCGGCATCTCATCCATCGGACGCACCCGCGTCCGCTTCCGCTCCGGCCGGTGCTCAACCCGGCTCCTATGCGGCCGGGTTGCTCGTGGCCGCCTCGCAGGCACCCTCTGCGGCCGCGGCCGATTCCTACGCGGCCGTTTCGCTCGGTCTGATCGGCGAGCCGGCCGCCCTCGAGGCCGCGATCGGCGACCTCCCCGCGTGCACCAGGCAGCTCGAGAGCCCGGTCGCGAAGCGGGGCGAGGATCCGCTGCCCGGCATCGAGCGGCTCGCGCGGCTGATGCGCGACCGCCGGGAGCCCCTGCAGTGGTATGTGGAGGTGCCGCTGGCCTGGGGCCTGATGTCCGCCCTGGACGCCATCGCCGCGCTGCGGGCCGAGGGGCTGCCCGTGGCGGCGAAGTTCCGCACCGGCGGGCTGGCCGCGGAGCTCTTCCCGAGCCCGTCCGAGCTCGCCGCCGTGATCATCGCCTGCCGCGACCGCGACCTGCCGTTCAAGCTGACGGCCGGCCTGCACCACGCGGTCCGCCACACCGACGCCGAGACCGGCCTGGTCCACCACGGCTTCGTGAACATCCTGGCCGCCGTGCTGGCCGCCGCCGACGGTGCCGACCCCGCCGACCTGGCGGCGCTCCTGTCCGCGACCGAGGCCCACCCGCTTGCCGACCGCGTCCGGCCCCACCTCGACCGCGAACGGCCGTTGTGGGCCGGGTTCGGCAGCTGCAGCGTGCAGGACCCGGTCGGCGACCTGGTGGCGCTGGGCCTGCTGGACCGCCCGCGACCGAAGGACGCGTGATGAGGACGCTGCTGCGCACGCTGCGCTGGCTCGCTCTGCCACGAGCACTGTCGCCCGCGCCACCGCACCCCGCCCCGGTCCCGTCCCGCTTGCCTTCGTCGTGGTCGAGTCCGGCTCGGCCGGGGTCCCGGTTGCGTTCGTCGTCCTCGAGGGCGCTGCCGGCTCACCCGCCGGCCGCTCGGGTGTCCGCGCCGCGCCCGCGGTGGTGGTGCTGGGAATCGTTGACGCCGCGGTCGTTGCCCGGGGCGGATCGGCCGGGTTCACGCCGGTGGCCCTACCGCTCCGAGGCGTCGCGTTCCGGGAGGTTGCGGCGCAGGGTGCTTCCCCGGGCGCTGTCCATGGCCGCGGGGCCGGGGCCGCGGATGTTGGTGCTCTCGCGGCCGTCGGCGGCGGGGCTGCCGGATGAGCTTTCGCTCGGGTCCAGTGCTGGAGTCGACGGTGTCTCGCGGGAGCGGGTTCCGGTTGTGGGAGGTGCGCGATGAGTGGTGCCGCTTGGCTGGGGCTCGCCGAGGATGACCCGTTCGGGGTGGAGAACCTGCCGTACTGCGCGTTCGCGCAGGACCGGTTCGGCTGGACCGGGGTGCGCGTCGGCGATCGGATCCTGAACCTGGCCGCGGCCGAGGGGCGGGGGCTGATCGACGCCGGCGGGGCGTTCCTCGGGCAGGGGACGCTCAACCGGTTCATGGCGGCCGGGCGGCCGGTCTGGACCCGGGTGCGGGAGCGGCTGAGCGAGCTGCTGAGCGCCGGGCGGTATCAGGAATCGATCGAGCCGCTGCTGCTGTCCGTCGCCGATGTGCGGCTCCAGCTGCCGTTCGAGGTCGCCGACTACGTCGATTTCTACTCGTCCGAGGAGCACGCGACCAACCTCGGGAAGCTGTTCCGGCCCGGCGGGGAGGCGCTGCTGCCGAACTGGAAGCATCTGCCGGTCGGGTACCACGGGCGGGCCGGGACCGTGGTCGTCTCCGGCACCGACGTGCCGCGGCCGTTCGGGCAGCGCAAGTCGCCCGACGAGGACGCGCCGGGGTTCGGGCCCTCGCTGCGGCTGGACATCGAGGCCGAGGTCGGGTTCGTGGTCGGGGTGCCGTCCGAGGGAGCGGTCGCGGTCGACGACTTCCGCTCGCACGTGTTCGGGGCGGTGCTCGTGAACGACTGGTCGGCACGGGATCTGCAGGCCTGGGAGTATCAGCCGCTCGGGCCGTTCCTGGGCAAGTCCTTCCGGACGTCGATCTCGCCGTGGGTGGTGCCGCTCGACGCGCTCGACGCGGCTCGGGTGCCGGGGCCGGTCCAGGAGCCGCCCGTGCTGCCGTATCTGCGGGCGGGGGAGCACTACGGGTACGACATCGGCCTGGAGGTCTTCTGGAACGGCACGCTGGTCTCCCGGCCGCCGTTCGGCGGGATGTACTGGACGCCGGCGCAGCAGCTGGCGCACCTGACCGTCAACGGGGCCTGGGCGCGGACCGGGGATCTGTATGCCTCGGGGACGGTGAGCGGGGCCGAGGCCGAGCAGACCGGCTCGTTCATCGAGCGGACGTGGAACGGGGCGCGGCCGGTGCAGCTGGCCGACGGCACCGCGCGGTCGTTCCTGCTCGACGGCGACACGGTGACGATCACCGCTACGGCGCCGGGGCCGGGCGGGTCGCGGATCGGCTTCGGGGAGGTGACCGGGACGATCACCAAGCCGGAGTGAACCTGGAGTTCGGCCGCGGCCTGAGCGCGCACGGGCCGTTCGCCTTGCCTCGGTGATGCGTCCCGCTCCTCGCCGGACGGCGCGACCGCTTCGGCGCGCAGCCCCGCCCCGGCTCGACCCCGCCGGCCGGGGGGCGGCACGGCCGCGGCGAGTGATGGCCGAAGCGAGTGGTGGCCGGATGACGGCCGCAGCCGGAATCCCGCCTGCGGCAACGCCGTGAGGCCGCCGCCGGCACTGGGCGACCGGCCACGATCGGGTGATCCGGGGCCGTGCGCGGGCGCCGCGGCGCGGGCCGAGCCGCGGGTCCAGTGGCGTGCGGGAATGTCACGGGCCGGTGGGAACGCGATGTGAGTCTTCTGCGGATCGACGGTCGCCGTGCGCGTCGTCCGGGGCTCGGCAGGTATCGTGCGCGGCGGAGGTGGTTATGGGAACGAGTGCAGCGGGGCTGCGCCGGCTGGTTTCGCCGCGTAGCTGGTCGCGGCCGGTGCGGTTCGTGCTGACCGGATTGCTCGTTCTCGTGGTGCTCTTCGCGATGGGCATCACCGCCTACCGCACGCTCAAGCCGGCCGAGACCGTGAGCCGCGCGGACAAGCCGGTGCCGTCGGCCGAGCCGATCAAGGCGATCCAGTACTCGGAGCTGCCCTCGGCGCCGCTGATCGTCGAGGGGCGGCTGCGGGTCTACACCGAGCAGCGGCGGGTCTTCGCGGACACGCCGGTGACGTCGCAGCGGTTGAACACGCCGCACTGGTCGTACCGGCGGTGGCCGGCCGAGGTGGTGTCGATCGTCGAGGTGGAGAAGCCCGCCAGCGGGGTCGGCATGTCGGTCGTGGTCACGAAGTGGTCGGACGGGGACATCGTCGCGCTCGACGCCGAGAAGGGCGACATCGTCTGGCAGGCCAAGATCGACCCCGCGGAGGGCGAGTCGTTCAAGGGGCGCCGGACCGGGGCGAAGACCATGTGGTCGCCCGAGGATCTGTTCGTCAGCGCGTCCGTGCTCGACCGCCAGCCCGTCGTGATCGCGACCGGCAAGGACGTCGTCGAGGGCATCGATCCGGTCAACGGGACGATCAGGTGGACGCGTTCGTTCACGGCCGAGCCCGGGTGCCGCACCAACGACTGGACGGGCCCGGACACGTACCTCGTGAAGAACACCTGCGCGAAGCCCGCCACGCTGGAGATCTACGACGCGGCCAGCGGTGCGCTGCTGAGCACGTGGCGGCCGCCGGGCGCCTCGATCGGCACCGACAGCGTCTCCAACTGGTTCGTCGATCCCGCCTCGTGCGAGCTGGGCCGCTCCGGCTGCACGATGTTCAAGGCCGCCCCGACGGGGGAGGGCGTCGTGACGTACACCGACGCCGCCGCCGGGCTGGGCACGATCACGGCCTCGTACTGGTCGCTCGCCGCCGACCGCACCGTGAAGGCGGAGCCGGTCGCGGACAAGGACACGGTGATCGCGGTCGGGGACGTCATCGCCCAGCAGATGACCGGCGGGTACATCTGGGCGTTCTCCCGCTCGACCGGCCAGCGCCTGTGGATGTCGGAGGTCGCCGGCCGGCTCATCGGCGGCGACCAGCGCAACTTCTACGTGATCAACAACGAGTACCAGCTGCTGGTCCTGAACCTGGAGACCGGCGCGGTGACGTCGAGCACCGAGCTGCGCATCCGGCCCGCGGACCGGTTCGTCTACAGCATGTACTACCTGCACGCCGGCTACCTGGTGATCGAGCGCCTGCAGACCACCAAGGAGTCCGAGATCGACGACAAGTACTACTTCAGCCAGGACACCGTGGTCCTGGTCGGGATGGGCTGAACCCGCCCCGACCAGGCGCCACGGTCAGAGAGCGCCGAGGAAGACGTCGTTCTCCTCGGGCGTGCCGATGGTGACCCGCACGCCGTCGCCCTGGAACGCGCGCACGATCACGCCCGCGCGCTCGCACTGCGCCGCGAACGCGGCCGACTGCTCGCCCAGCGGCAGCCAGAAGAAGTTCGCCTGCGTCTCGGGCACGTCGGGGTGGACCTTGCGCACCGCCTCGACGACCCGCGCGCGCTCGGCCACGACGAGCTCGACCCGGCGGCGCATCTCCGGCTCCTCGCCGAGCGCGGCCAGGGCCGCGGCCTGGGCCGCCAGCGAGGTCGAGAACGGCGTGACGACCTTGCGCACCGCCGCCGCCACCTCGGGCGAGCCGATCAGGTAGCCGATGCGCAGGCCGGCCAGCCCCCACGCCTTCGACAGGGTGCGCAGGACCACCACGTTAGGGCGGTCACCGTACTCCACCAGCCCGTCCGGCACCGAGGGGTCGGTCACGAACTCGCGGTAGGCCTCGTCCAGCGCCACGATCACGTTGGACGGCACCCGGTCGATGAAGGCGTCCAGCTCGGCCTTGCGGACCGCGGTGCCCGTCGGGTTGTTCGGGTTGCACACGATCACGATGCGCGTGCGCTCGGTGATCGCCTCGGCCATCGCGTCCAGATCGTGACCGTGCTCCGCGGTGTTGGGCACGCGCACGCTCTTCGCGGCGGTGGTGGCGCCGATGATCGGGTACGCCTCGAAGGAACGCCACGCGTAGACGACCTCGTCGCCGGGCATGCACGCGACCCGGAACAGGTGCTCGAACAGCGCCACCGAGCCGCAGCCGGTCGCGATCCGCTCGGCGTCGACGCCCAGCCGCCCGGCCAGGCGCCCGCGCAGCTCGGTCACGCCCATGTCGGGGTAGCGGTGCACGCCGGCGACGGCCTCGGTCACCGCCTCCACCACGCCGGGCAGGGGGCCGTAGGGCACCTCGTTGCTGGCCAGCTTGATGGCGCCGGGCACGCTGCGGCCCGGGACGTAGGCGGGCAGGGCGTCGAGATCCGGGCGGGTGAGGCTCATGGTTGGTCTCCGGGGATGGACTCGGGGGTGGGGGCGTGGTCGGGGTGCCGCTCGGCCATCACCACGACGGTGCGGGCCGCGCGGTCGTGCAGCGCGCGGTGCAGCGGCCAGTCGACCACCGGCGAGATGGCGTCGACGAACTGCAGCACGAAGCCGACCCCGCACGTCCACAGCAGCACGCCGAGGCCCATCGGGTTCCAGCGGCGGATGGCGCGGCCGAAGCCGAGCGGCTGATCGGCCTCCAGCCCGACGACCTTGATCTTCATGAGCCGCTTGCCGAGGGTCTGTCCGCTGCCCGCGTTCGCCGGGACCTCGTAGGCGAACCAGATCGCGGCGATGAGCAGCAGGATGACGATCTGCAGGTACTGCGCGCGGTCGGAGGTCGTCAGGTCGCCGATCGACTCGCCGCGGGACTGGCGGCGGTAGATCTCCGCCATGACCGGGCCGACCTCCTGGATCCACTGGTAGACCAGGAAGCCCGTGGCCGCGGCGATGATCGCGGCGACCGCGAGGATGTCGACCAGGCGGGCGACGAACCGCTTGCCGAGCGGGGCGAGGGCGTAGCCGTGCGGGCGGACCTGCGCCGGCGCCATGAACCCGGTCTGCGGCGGCAGCAGCACCTGCACCGCGCCCGCCGGCAACTGGCCCTGCGGCAGGAGCCCGGCCGGCAGCGGCGTGCCCGGGGGCAGCACGATCGCGCCAGGCGGCAGCTGCCCCGGGGGGAATCCGCCCGGCGGGATCGGCGTGCCGGGCGGCAGCACGACGGCGCCCTGCGGCAGCGGTGCCCCGGGCGTCGTGACGACCGGCATCTGCGGCGCCGGCGGGGTCACCGGTTTCTCGGCGATCACCGGCGGGGCCGCCGGGGCCGGTTCCGAGGCCGGAACGGGCTCCCCGATCCAGCCCTCGCCGTCCCAGTACCGCTGGACGTCCGGGTCCGCAGGGTCCTTGTACCACCCAGGCGCTGTCACAAAGCCTCCGTGCCGCTCATCCGACCTTCACCACGATTGTCCCCGCCGCCTTGTCGTGCAGGCACTGCTGGTACGGCTTGTCCCAGAGCTGCCAAAGCCCGTCGATCCACGAGAAGAACGGCACGAAGGCGCCGACGAGGCTCTGCGTGGCCCAGCGCCGGGCGAGCACGCCGCGGTCGAGGGGCGCGGAAGGGTCGTCGGTACGGATCAGGCGCAGCTTCATCGCCCGCTTGCCCCACGTGACGCCGGTGCGGCGGAACATCTCGACGTGGTAGACGTACCCGGCCGCGAGGACCAGAACCAGGTAGAGCAGCTCGATGAGCAGCGGCAGCCCGAACAGCAGGCCGGCGTTGGGGCTCTCGGTGGTCGAGGCGGACGCCGTCGCGCCGGCGATCACGGCGAAGATCGCGATGAACATCGGGATCGCCAGCACCAGCCCGACGCCGACCAGCACGGCGCCGTCGATGAGCACGGCGACGAGCCGGTCGCCGAAGTTCGCCAGCGGCATGCCGTTCGGGGCCCGGGGCACGGGTGGCGGTACCGCATAGGCGCCCTGTGGATAACCGGCAGGCTGTGGATAACCAGGTTGTGGATAACCCGCCGGGGCGCCGCTGACCTGTGGATAACCCGCAGCCGGTGGCCCACTCTGTGGATAACCTTGTTGATAACCCTGCGGATTGCCGGGTGGCGGCCCGTAGTTCGGGACACCACCCGGTTGCGGCTGACCCGGATACGTCACCCGAACAGTGTTACAGGTTTCCGCGCAGTTCCTGCTCTCGCTCGATCGCCTCGAAGAGCGCCTTGAAGTTGCCCTTGCCGAAGCCGAGCGACCCGTGCCGCTCGATCAGCTCGAAGAAGACCGTCGGGCGGTCCTGGACCGGCTTGGTGAAGATCTGCAGGAGGTAGCCGTCCTCGTCGCGGTCGACCAGGATGCCGCGCGACTTCAGCTCCTCGATCGGGGCCCGCACCTGGCCGATGCGCTCGCGCAGCTCGGGATCGTCGTAGTACGAGTCGGGGGTCACGAGGAACTCGACGCCGGCGGCCGTCATCTCGTCGACGGTGCGCAGGATGTCGTTGGTCGCCAGCGCGATGTGCTGCGCCCCGGGGCCGCCGTAGAACTCGAGGTACTCGTCGATCTGCGACTTCTTGCGCGAGACCGCCGGCTCGTTCAGCGGGAACTTGACCTTGCGCGTGCCGCTCGCGACGACCTTGCTCATCAGCGCCGAGTACTCGGTGGCGATGTCGTCGCCGACGAACTCGGCCATGTTCGTGAAGCCCATGACCCGGCGGTAGAACTCGACCCACTCGTCCATCCGGCCGAGCTCCACGTTGCCGACCACGTGGTCGACGGCCTGGAAGTACCGCTTGGCCGGCGGCGCGACGATCGGCTTGCGCGCGACGAACCCGGGCAGGAACGGGCCCGAGTAGCGCGAGCGGTCGATGAGGGTGTGGCGGGTCTCGCCGTACGTCGCGATGGCCGCCCGCCGGATGACGCCGTGCTCGTCCTCCTCGTCGTGCGGCTGCTCGAGCGGCTGTGCGCCCTGGCGCACGGCGAACGCGAACGCGGTGTCGACGTCGGGCACCTCGAGCGCGATGTCGGCGATGCCGTCGCCGTGGCGCTCGTAGTGCTGGGTGGCCTCGGCCTCGCGGTGCACCCCGCCGGCGAAGACGAAGATCGCGGAGCCGGACTTGAGCACGTATTCGGCGTGGTCGCGATAGCCCTGCTCCGGGCCGCGGTACGCCAGCAGCGTCATGCCGAACGCGGTCGAGTAGTAGTGCGCCGACTGTTTCGCGTTGCCGACGTAGAACCGGACGTGATCGAGGCCGGTGAGCGGGAAGGGGTCGTGGGAGACGTCGTGCTCGACGGCCCCGATGAGCTCGTTGAGGTCTTCGATGGCGCGGGTCATGGGACAAGCGTCGCCCGGCCTTCCCGGGCTGGGCAAGGAACGCTATTCTGCTTGGTCAAGTTGCACAATTAGCTGGCTGTTTCGCGGGTTCGGGTGAGCAGATTGTCCGGTGAAATCGACGTTCTCGATGCACGCTTGATCAGCCTGCTGTACGCCGAGCCGCGCATCGGCGTCCTGGAGTGCTCCCGCCGCCTCGGGGTCGCCCGCGGCACCGTGCAGGCGCGCCTGGACCGCCTGGCCGCCCGCGGCGTGATCCGCGGCCACGGCCCGGACGTCGACCCGGCCGCGCTCGGCTACGCGGTGACCGCGTTCGTGACCCTGGAGATCCGCCAGCGCTTCGGCCACGACCCCGTCTCGGCCCACCTGCGCGACATCCCGGAGGTGCTGGAGGTCCACACGATCACCGGCTCGGGCGACCTGCTGTGCCGGATCGTGGCCCGCTCGAACGCGGACCTGCAGCGGGTGATCGACCGGGTGATGAGCTTCGAGGGGATCGTCCGCTCCTCGACGATCATCGCGCTGGCGGCGCAGATCCCGTACCGCGTCCTGCCCCTCGTCGCCGCGGCCGCCGACGCCTGAGGCGGGGCCTGTGCTCCGTGCGGGCGGAGCCGTAGCGCAGAGGTCGACGCACGCCTTGCTCAGGCGAAGACGCCGGTTCGATTCCGGCCGGCTCCGCCCGCCGGGTGCGGGGCCGCGCCGGCCCCCTCGCGCCCATCGAGCCGAGGGAGCCGGGCGGCTCGCTAGCGGCGGCCGACCGTCAGGACCGGCTTGGTGACCTCGGCGAAGAAGTCGTTGCCCTTGTCGTCGACCACGATGAAGGCCGGGAAGTCGACCACGTCGATCTTCCAGACCGCCTCCATGCCGAGCTCCGGATACTCCAGCACCTCGACGCGCTTGATGCAGTCCTGCGCCAGCCGCGCGGCCGGGCCGCCGATCGAGCCCAGGTAGAAGCCGCCGTACTGATGGCAGGCATTCGTCACCTGCTTCGAGCGGTTGCCCTTGGCGAGCATGACCATCGAGCCGCCGGCGGCCTGGAACTTCTCGACGTACGAGTCCATGCGCCCCGCGGTCGTCGGGCCGAACGAGCCCGACGCGTAGCCCTCCGGGGTCTTCGCCGGGCCGGCGTAGTAGACGGCGTGATCGCGCATGTACTGCGGCATCGGCTCGCCCGCGTCGAGGCGCTCGGCGATCTTCGCGTGGGCGATGTCGCGGGCCACGACCAGCGGCCCGGTCAGCGACAGGCGCGTCTTCACCGGCAGCTGCGACAGCTGGGCGCGGATCTCGGCCATCGGGCGGTTGAGGTCCACGGCCACCACGTCGTCGTCGAGGTGCTCGTCGGTGACGTCGGGCAGGAAGCGGGCCGGGTCGCGTTCGAGCTGCTCGAGCCACACGCCCTGCTCGTTGATCTTCGCGACGGCCTGGCGGTCGGCGGAGCAGGAGACCGCGATCGCGACCGGGCAGGAGGCGCCGTGGCGCGGGAGGCGCACGACGCGCACGTCGTGGCAGAAGTACCGGCCGCCGAACTGCGCCCCGATGCCGAACTCGCGCGTGAGCTGGAGGACCTCGGCCTCCAGCGCCACGTCCCGGAAGCCGTGGCCGGCGGACGAGCCCTCCAGGGGCAGGGTGTCGAGGTACTTCGCCGAGGCCAGCTTCGCCGTCTTGAGCGCGTGCTCGGCCGAGGTGCCGCCGATCACGATCGCCAGGTGGTAGGGCGGGCAGGCGGCCGTGCCGATGAGGCGCAGCTTCTCCTCGAGGAACTGCATCATGCGGGTGGGGTTGAGCAGGGCCTTGGTCTCCTGGTACAGGTAGCTCTTGTTGGCCGATCCGCCGCCCTTGGCCATGAAGAGGAACTTGTACGCGTCGTCGCCCTCGGCGTACAGCTCGATCTGCGCCGGCAGGTTGGACCCCGTGTTCTTCTCGTCCCACATGGTCAGCGGGGCGAGCTGCGAGTAGCGCAGGTTGAGGCGCGTGTAGGCGTCGAACACGCCCCGGGCGATCGCCTCCTCGTCGTTGCCGTCGGTGAGCACGAACCGGCCGCGCTTGCCCATGACGATCGCCGTGCCGGTGTCCTGGCACATCGGCAGCACCCCGCCCGCGGCGATGTTGGCGTTGCGCAGCAGGTCGAGGGCGACGAACCGGTCGTTCGGCGAGGCCTGCGGGTCGTCGATGATCGAGCGCAGCTGGGTCAGGTGGGCCGGGCGCAGGAAGTGCGCGATGTCGTGCATGGCCTCGTCCGTGAGGCGGGTCAGCGCCTCCGGCTCGACGGTCAGGAACCGTCCGTCGCGGCCGACCCCGTCGCTGGTGACCAGGCGGTATTCGGTGGTGTCGGGTCCGAGCGGCAGCAGCGGGGAGAACGCGAAGTCGGGCATGCCCTCGACTGTATTACTCGACTCCGGCGACCCTGAGCAGGGCGGCCGTCAGTGCCGCGGCCACCACAACGACCACGAACGGCGCCTTGCGCCACGCGAGCACGGCCCCGACCAGCACCCCGGCCGGGCGCGCGATGCCGACGAACTCGCGCCCCTCCACCAGCGCGGCGGTGGCGATGAGCGCGGCCAGCAGGGCGACGGCCGCGAGCGCGAGGTACCGCTTCAGTTCGTCCGACACCGTGATCCGGTCGCGCAGGACGGGGCCGGCGAAGCGGAACGCGTAGGTCCCGGCGGCGAGCACGACGATCGCGATCCAGCTCATGACGCTTGCTTCCTTCCGAGGACGAGCGCGAGCAGCGCGGCCAGCACGGGAAGTCCCGCGGGCAGGAACGGGGTCGCGACCAGGGCGAGCACGGCCCCGCCGAGCGCGACCCGCAGGGACGGCCGGTCCTTCAGCGACGGCAGCGTGAGCGCCAGCAGCGCGGCCGGGAACGCCGCGTCGATGCCGAACGTCTCCGGGTCGCCGAGCGCGGACCCCGCGATCGCGCCCGCGGCCGCGGCGGCGTTCCAGGTCAGGAACAGGCAGATCCCGGTCAGCCAGTACGCGCGGCGGCGGCGGGCCGGGTCCGGCTGGGCCAGCGCGAAGGCGACCGACTCGTCGGTCATGAGGTGGCTGCCGAGCAGCCGCGCGCCGTGGCCCTCCCCGAGCACCTCGTTGCCGATCGCCAGGCCGAACGGCAGGTGCCGGGCGTTGAGCAGCAGCCCGGCGAGCGCGATCGCGGCCGCGGTGGCCCCGGCGCCGGCCATGCCGACGGCGAGGAACTGGGCGCCGCCCGCGTACACGAGCGCGTTCATGGCGACGATCTGCGACAGCGGCACCCCGGCGGCCGAGGCGATCGCGCCGAAGGACAGCCCGACGACCACCCCCGCCGCGCACAGCGCCGCGACGTCCCGGGCGATGGGATCTGTTCGGAGAATCGAACGCATAGTTCGGTATGCTGGACCGAGTACCGAGTGTTCGTCAAGCCGAATAAGTCGTTCGACACACCGAACGGATGCCGCGTTGGACCCCACCAAGCCCCCGATCGACCTCATCGCCGCCGCCCTGCGCCGCGAGCGGGAGCGGGAGAAGCTGTCCCTGAGCGAGGTCGCCAAGCGTGCGGGCATCGCGAAGTCGACGCTCAGCCAGCTCGAGTCCGGGGCCGGCAACCCGAACATCGAGACGCTCTGGGCCCTCGCCGTCGCGCTCAACGTCCCGTTCAGCCGCCTCGTCGAGCCGGCGCCGACCGCGCCCCGGGTGATCCGGGCCGGCGAGGGCCCGACGGTGAAGTCCGAACAGGCGGACTTCATCGGTACCCTCCTGGCGACCTCCCCGCCGGGAGTGCGCCGCGACATCTACCTGATGCGCGTCGAGCCCGTCGGCGCCCGCAGGGCCGACGCGCACCTGGCCGGCACCGTCGAGCACGTGGTGATGATCAGCGGGCGGCTGCGGGTCGGACCCGAGGACTCACCGGTCGACCTCGACGTCCACGACTACGCCTCCTTCGCCGGGGACGTCGCGCACGGCTACGAGGCGCTGGCCCCGAACACCTCGTTCGCGCTGGTCATGGAGCATCGCTGACCGCCGGTACCGAATCGGTCAATTGAACGGCAGATAGCCGATCGTCCGGCCGCGGCCGATCATCATGCCGCGGTCGCTGATGCCGAGCACGTCCGCGGTCGTCTTCGCCTCCACGAGGGTGCGCCCGCTGTCCGGCGCGTAGGCGAGCAGCCGCCCGCCGGCGGAGTCGCGCACGAGCACCGCATAGCGCGACACCGCGATGTCCGCCTTCTCCGGGACCTCGTGCTGCCAGAGCCGCCCGCCCTTGTCGAAGCCGACGACCGAGAGCGTCTTGCCGCCGTTGGAGCGCACCAGCCCGTACTGGCTGTCGGCCGCCACGATCTCGTCCCCCTCGGCGCCGGCCCACATCTCGTGCCCGTCGCGCGGGGAGAGGAACACCTCGCGGTTGTCGCCGCGGGTCGCGATGAGCACGGAGTCGGCCCCGGCCGGGTCCCGGCGCTGCTCACACCCGGCGCCGGAGGCGGTGTGCAGGTCGTAGCCGTCCTTCTTCCACACGGTCTTGCCGGTGCTCGCGTCGCGGGCTTCGAGGGTGTACCGGCAGTTGCCGTCCTTCGGCGCCGCCGTCGACACCAGCACCCGCCCGCCCGCGACGACGACCCGCGACGTCTTCGACGGGCTCGCCTCGGGCAGCAGCTTGCCGCGCCCGGTGTCGACGACCTTGACCTTCTGCTCGATCGGGAACCCCAGCATCGCCGGGATCGCCCGCGGCATGGCGTCGATGGCCTCGCGGTACGCGTCGGCCTTGACCTCGGTCCCGAGCAGATCGCTGTTGATGCCGTTCAGCACCCGCCCGATCCCCGGCAGCGTGAGCTTCCAGATCTGCGCCCCGTCGCGCGGCGCCCGCGCCGTGAGCGTGCAGTCGCTGAGCCCCCCGCACGACAACGTCAGCACCGAGTCCCGATACGTCCACGCCCCGACCGCGTCGCCGTCCTTCCACTTCGCCGTGCCGCTCGCCGGGTCCAGCGCCTCGAGCCCGACACCGCGCCGCCCGACGATCGCGACCGTGTTCGAGCCGTCACCGGCGACCCCGGCCCAGTCGGCCTCCTTGGTCCACAACACCTGGCCCGAGCTCAGCGACCGCCCCTCGACGGTGCCCCGCATGCTGACGACGGCGGCCGTACCGGCGACCACGGCCGACGAGGGCTGCCCGCCCACGCGCTCGGTCCACGTCGTGTCCGGGGTCGACAGCTTGCCCGTGCTGTCGGCGACCTTGTCCCACCAGTCGGTGACCTTCGGCAGCGGGTTCCAGCCGGTCACGATGATCGCGGTGATGATGAGCGCCAGCACACCGATCGCGCCGAGCGCCGTCTCGAAGTTGCGGACCGCTCCCCTAGCCACGGCCGCGAGCGTAGCGCCGCGGCAGCTTACTCCGGCGGATCGCCCCATTTACCCGTGTCGAGGGGATTCACCCGAACGTGGGAGTGCGGAGTCAGGCAGCGCGCCACCGCGGCTGCTTCTCGCCCGCCTTCAACGTGCAACGCATCCTTGTGCCCGCCGAGGTGTAGCCGATCGCGCCCTCTGGCGAGCAGAACGCGCCGGGGTGGACGTTGCCGACCGGGTTGCCCGCCGGCGGGGTGGTCCGCGGCGCGGGCGGCTTCGTCGTCGTCTTCGCCGGGGCGGGCTTCTTCGTCGTCGCCGCCGGGGTGGGCGCCGGAGGCTGCGTCGTCGGCACGGCCGTGGTCGCGGCCGGGGCCGGGATCTCCGCGGACGGCGTCGGCGACGGCGACGGCGACGGGCTCGGCGACTCGCTCGGGCTCGCCTCGGCCGAGGGCGCGACGCCCACGAGGTTGTTCGGCTTGGCCGGCGTGTTCGGATCACAGGCGGCGAGCGCGGCGACGGCGAGGGCGGCGACGGCGGCGACAAGGAAGCGGCGAACGATCACCGCTCGATCCTGGTGGACCGGCAGCCGGAATGGATCAGGTGCGGCGGTGAGCCGGACGGCCGAACATGCGGAACCCTTCGGCGGCCCGGCCAGCACAAGGGGCAGAGCCGACCGGAATCGAACCGGCGTTCCCCGCCCTGACAAGGCGGTGCGTCGACCTCTGCGCTACGGCCCTGCCCGAGCGGAGTTTAGACGGTCGATGCGTGCGCGAAGGCCGGGCCGGGGCGGCGGGCGCCCTCATCGGATCATGGCCCGCAGGAAGTCCAGGTCCGGGCGGCCCGTGAAGCCCGCCATGTCGGTGTAGCCGCCGGGGTTCGCGCGGGCCGTCGGGTCGGCCCCCGCCTTCAGCAGGCGGCGCACCAGGGCCGCCGAGCCCCGGGCCACGGCCTCGTGCAGCGGGGTGCGGCCGCGGGAGTCGCGGGCGTTCGGGTCCAGGCCGGCGGCGAGGAGGCGGGGCAGCAGCGGGTCGCCGCCCGGCAGCAGCGGGAGCAGGTGCAGCAGCGTCTCGCCGTGCTCCGGGAAGCGCACGTGCGGGTCGAGGCCGCGCTCCAGCGCATCGAGCACGGCGGCGGTGTCGCCGTGCTGGATGACGTGCATGAGCTCGACCTGCAGCCGCAGCACCCGCCGCGGCGGGCGGTGCTCGGGATCGCGCCAGCCCTCCCGCGCGGCCACGCAGCCCTGCAGCTCGCCGCCGAGCGCGGCCAGGGCCAGCTCGCGGTCGATCTCGGCGGGGGGGTGCGGGATGACGGTCGCGCCGTCGCGCATGACGACCTCGTGGGTCGCGTGGTCGCACCGCACGCGGATGGCGGTGGGGAGGCGGGTGGGCTCCGGCGGTACCGCTGCCGGGGCTTTGGGAAAGAGGGCCCGATGCGCCAAGGGGTGCAGGTGCACCGGCCCGCCGAGCAGCGCGTCGAACTCCTCCGGGCGGCGGACCAGCGCCGGCGGCACGATCGGGATGCGCTCGAGCAGCGTGCCGAACTCGTCGAGCTCGGCGTCGAAGCGGGACCCGTCGGCCTCGTGATAGGGCGCGCGGGTCAGCAGCCGGGCGCGGGTGCCGTCGAGCACGACCGTCCGGCCCCGCACGTCGAGCCGCACCAGGCCCCGGTGGTCGTCGACCTCGGTCATCGGGTGCGGCGGGGGCGGGATGACGCGCGGATCGCGATGCGGCGCGCTGCAGCGCAGCTCGGCCACGTATTCGAGGGTGCGCCGCGCGGCGTCGGCGAGCGCGGCCTGCACCGGGCGCAGCGGGGCCAGCGCGTGCTCGACCGCGACCCCGCGCGCGTGGTTGCGCCGGCGGGGGTCGATCGCGAACGCGGCGGGGTCGACGCGCTCGCGGCCGAAGCGGCGATCGAAGAGCAGGACGCGCAGGTCGTACCCGGCGATCGCCCACGCGGCCGCCTGGGTCCGGGCCCGCAGCGCGCGCTCGACCCGCCCCTCGGGGGAGTCGTCGCCGAGCGCGTCCTCCGGCAGCCGTTCCCCGGTCGCGGTGAAGAACGGCAGCCGGGTGACCCCGCCGGACCGCGTCAGGGTTTCGGCGGTACACCGGGAATCCCACCGCTCCCGCAGCAGCACGAACGTGTCGTCCCGCCGGCCCCGCTGCTCGATCATGCGCCCGAAGCACAGCTGGATCCGCTGCGTGCGCGCCTCGGCCTGCGCG
This sequence comes from Dactylosporangium sp. CA-052675, assembly GCF_050947935.1. GTDB lineage: Bacteria > Actinomycetota > Actinomycetes > Mycobacteriales > Micromonosporaceae > Dactylosporangium. The sequence continues at coordinate 299,329 of NZ_CP192010.1, forward strand.
AACACCGCGTGGTCGTCGGGCAGGAGCGTGAGCGGGTAGAAGGCGTCGGTGCGCGGCAGGCCGGCGCGATCGCGGGGGATGTGCCAGCGCAGCAGGTCCGGCACCAGGTGACGCAGGTCGTCCTCGGCCTTGTCGACGGCCTCGGGCCCGAGCTGGCGCTCGACCGAGCGGAGCTCGAAGCGGAGCAGCACACCCGCGGCCGCGCACGCGCCCGGCCAGTCGCCCGCCTCGCGGAGCTCGGTCGCGCGCTCGATCATCGTCGCCGGCACCGCGGACGGATGCAGCGGTCGCATCCATCCTCCATTCTTCGAGGGCGGGGTCGACCGGAGTCGAACCGGCGTTCTTCGGATCCGGATTCCGATGCGTCTACCTCTGCGCTACGACCCCGCCGAGGAGAGTCTAGGGATCTCTGGCAACCGGCTGGTGTTCTGCGGTTTCTGGTCAGCACGGGCCGGGGTCGCGTGGGATGCTGGCGCGCATGTATGGCTTCGCGAGACTCGCCGGGTTCTTCGCCGCGCACGGGGTGTGGAGCGTGTCCGACGGCGGCCCGCTGACCCCGATCCTCGGGTACGAGGATGCGAGCGGCCAGCGCGGCCTGACCCGCTTCGTCGCGGACGACCTCGCCGAGGGCGCGCGCAAGGGCCGGGAGGCGCTGGAGTCCAACGTGGAGGGATGGGCGCGGGCGGTGCTCGTGCTCGACGCGTACATCCATCTCGAGGTGGGCCGGGTGGACGCCCTGATCGCCGAGGCGGTCGAGTACGGCCCCGTTCGGAAGAAGCTGGTCATCGCCGTGCCGTACCGCCCGGAGCCGTTCGCGGTGCACCGCCCCAAGTTCCTGGAGATCGAGGGGGTGCCGGAGTCGGAGTCGGGCAACCTGGCGGACGCGTTCTTCAACGGCGTCGACTCCCACGAGGAGGCCAACGCTGTCTGGAATGCCCACTTGGACGAGTCGATCTAGCAACTGAGCGTGACGGTGTTTCACGCAGCGTGCTTGTGGAGGATGTGAATTTCTCTCAGTAATTATGCTGAGGTTTGCAAGATGGGAGCCGGCACCGCCCAGGCATGCGCGCGTTTCCTTGTGATCTCTTGCGCGCGCCACGGCGTCTTCGGATCGGGGGGTGGTTCGGGAACGCCTACGGCACGCGCTCGACTCCGAGGACTTCGTTCGCGGCAGGTGCTCGAGTCTGGGGCGTCTTCGTCGCGGCGGTGAGGAGGTGTCTCTTTCGCGGCGGCCGGGGGTGTCTTTCGCCGGCTACGGCAGGCGGTCGAGTCTGGGAGGTCTTCTTCGCCGCGGCGAGGGGTGTCTCTCTCGCGGCCGCCGGGGGTGTCTTTCGCCGGCTACGGCAGGCGGTCGAGTCCGGCCGACGGGATGGCGGTCCAGCCCTCGATCTTCGCCAGGGCGAGCTGGTTGCCGTCGGGGCGGATCGTCAGGCCGAGCGCCACGGCGCGCGCGGTGAGGGCGGCGACCATGGCGTCGAACGCGTAGCGGTTGGTGGTCACCAGCGGGCCGAACGAGCCGAGGTCGAGCCACGGCGCGGCCTCGAGCAGGGCGGCGGCCAGGCCCTCGTGGCGGCCCTTGTAGCGGCGGGTGACGCCCCAGCGGTGCAGCGAAGCCGCCGGGTGGGTCTCGACGATCAGGCCGGTGCCGCTGCGGTCGACGTCCTGGCCGGAGCGGGCGAGCATGGCCTGCAGCGCGGCGCACCGCAGGGCGGCGTGGCCCTGGCGGTCCGCGGCGACGCTGGCCGGCACGACACCGGGGACGTTGGCGCGGACGACCTCGTCGGTCGCGCGGTACATCATCGCCCGCCGCCAGTTCGCCCCGTTCTCCTTGCTCGGCAGCGACGCGGTGTGCCCGACGCGGTGCGCGTTCACGAGCGCGGCGAACGGTTCCGGCCAGCCGAGCGCGCAGTTCAGCCCGGTTTTGCCGGCCCCGCGAACGGCCGCCACGATTCGCGCGTCGGGCACGCCGACGGCCAACTCGCGCAGCATGGCCCGGCCGCGCGACCATGCGATGGTCGCGAGGGCGGTCCGCTCGTCGGTGGGAGCGAGATCGACTCCTGCGGTGAGCACGAGATAAAGCAGCGTCGCCGGCCCGCGCGGCGTTACACCCCGGCCGCGCGTCTCCGTGCCGCGCCGCCGCCAACGGCGCTCGCGCACATGGATCGAGCCCGCCAAGACCGGGTGGCCAGGCGGGACCGGGAAGAGTGCCGAGGCGGGCGAAGCGCGCCGGGCCGAGCGTGGGCGTCGCGAACTCCGGATCCGGTATCAACCGTTATCTTGGTCACCGCCCGAATTGTCGTTCTCGCCCTGATCGTCGCCGCCGCTCCGGCCGCTCGTCGGGGGAGCGCCCGTGCTGGTCGCCGGGCGGGGCGGGGGTGCCGAGGGGGAGGCGGACACGGTGCCGAGCACGCGGCGGCAGTAGGAGTCGATGAACGCCTCGCCGCCGGCCAGCCGGGACAGTTCCCGGCGCAGCTCCTCGGTGACCGGTTTGTCGGCGCGGGCGTTCCAGGCGCGGCAAAACTCCAGCGGCGTCGTGCTCGGGCGTGGTGACGGTGACGGCGAGACGCGCGGGAGCTGGGGCGCCGACATGGTCGACGTCGGGGAGGAGCCGGACGACGTGTGGCTGTCGAACCAGGTCTGGACCGGCGCCGGGAGGTGGCCCGTGCTCGCCGCGAACGCTGTGCCGCCCACGCCGGCCGCCACCACCGCCGTGGCCACGACCGCGAGCAGCCGGCGCTTGCGGGGAGGGCGGCGCGCGGGGGCGGTGCGCGGCCGGTACTCCTGGCGGAACCCCGCGACCGCCTCCTCCTCGCCGCGCAGCTCATGCCGCCGGCCCGGCGCGCCGGCCGCGGCCAGCAGGTCGTGCAGCCGGTCCTCGGGGCGCTCGTGCTTCCGCTTCATCCCGCCCGCCTCTCGCCGGCGGAGCGCTGGCCGGGCAACTCGGCGGAGCGGCCGTCGTTGACGTAGCCGGCGGAGGAGCGGGCCTGGACCTCGGGGTGCTCGGCCAGCTTCCGCAGCCCCCGCATCGCCGCGATCCGCACCGCCCCGGAGCGCTTCCCCAGCACCCGCGCGGTACCGGCGACATCCAGGCCCGCCACCACGCGCAGCATCACCGCCTCGGCCTGGTCGCGAGGCAGTCCGGCGATGAGGCGCAGGGCGCGGTCCGTGTCGTCCAGTTCGAGAACCTCGGTCGCCGCGTCTCGGGTCGCCACCACTCGCAACTGGTCGACGGCCTCGTGCGGTTCCTCGTGGCGGCGCCAGGCCTTGCGGTTCTCGTCGATGCCGCGATGCCTGGCGATGCGGAACAACCAAACGCGGAAAGCGGTGGCGGTACCGTCGAATCGCCCCAAATCCCGGGACACCTGCAACCACGTCTCGGAGGCGACGTCCTCGGCCGCGTCGCCGCACACGACGCGCAGGTAGCGCAGCACGAGTGGATGCAGCGACCGCCACAGCACCGCGAACGCCTCGGCATCCCCGTCGATCGCGGCGGCCAGCGGCGCGGCGAGATCCTCGTCCCGCACCCCCTGGACCGACGCCGTCACCAGCACACGGTAGGACAGGTTGCGCCAGATTTCTCGGTGACCGTAGACGGGCTAAAGCGCGCGAATTCCCCGAAAAGCGCGGCTCGAAACAAAGACCATCCCACCCGCTGGTGTGATGGCGAACGCCCCGCACGCGGCCGCTTGGTCGCTTAGCGTGACTGATCGACTACTAATAGCGGGGGAGTGCATGGGCAGGGTCAGCATAGGAGCCGCGCTCGCGGCCGTCGTCAGCGTCGCGGCCCTGACCGCCGGCGCCACTCCTGCCCTGGCGCAGCCGGGGGCCGTCGTCGTCAACGTCACGCCGAACCCCTCGGTCCGCGGCCAGGCCGTGAAGGTGTGCGCGGAGGTGAGCCTCACCGAGGCCACGGGCACGGTGACCTTCAGCGGCGCCGGCGCCACGGGCACCGTCGGGCTGAACATGTCCGGCGAGGCCTGCATCACCAGCACCGACCTGCAAAGCGGCACGGTCACGGCGCAGTACAACGGCGACAGCACCTACGATCCCGAATCCGGGACCGCGACGGTGACGATCGAACCGGTGAGCACCACCACCACGGTCACCGCGACGCCCGACCCGTCCGTCAGCGGCCAGCCGGTGCAGCTGTGCGCCACGGTCATCGCGGACCAGCTGCCCGAGGACACCGGGCCCACCGGCACGGTGACCTTCACGTACCCGGGCGGCAGCCAGTCGGCGACCCTCAGCGCCGGCGAGGCCTGCGTCACGGACTCCGAGCTGACCACCGGTACGGTCGAGGCGACCTACGAGGGCGACGGCGACTTCGCCGGCTCCTCCGGCAGCACGCCGGTGACCCGCGACCAGGCCGACACCACCACCGCGGTCACCGTGACGCCCGACCCGTCGTCGCTGGGCGAGAGCGTGGAGGTGTGCGCCACCGTCACGGCGACCGCCCCCGGCAGCGGCACGCCGAAGGGGGAGGTCAACTTCTCCGGCCCCGGCGGGCTGAACGAGGACAAGGTGCTCGACGGCGCCGGCCAGGCCTGCGTCACGACCGCGACGCTGGCCACCGGCACGGTCACGGCCACCTACTCCGGCGACAAGCAGTTCAACGGCTCCATCGGCACCAAGTCGCTGACGGTCGACCCGGCCACCACCAAGACGACGGTGTCGGCGACCCCCGACCCGTCGACGGCCGGCCAGCCGGTCCAGGTCTGCGCGACCGTCGCCGTCGAGGCGCCGGCGAGCGGCAGCCCGACGGGCACGGTCACCTTCACCGGCGCCGGCCTCACCGACACGGTGCCGCTGAGCAGCGGCGAGGCGTGCACGACGAGCACGTCGCTGGCGACGGGCACGATCAACGCCGCGTACAACGGCGCCACCGACTTCGCCGTCTCCTCGGGCGCGACGAGCGTGACGGTGAACGAGCCGCCGTCGGAGCCGAACTCGAACCCGGCCCAGTCGCCGCCGAGCCGGCCGCGCAACGTCACCGCGACCGCGAATGCCTCGGCGGTCACCGTGGACTGGGACGCGCCGGCGACGGGCGCCGCGGTGACCGGGTACACGGTCACCGCGAGCCCAGGCCCGCAGACGTGCACCACGACCGGCGCCAAGACGTGCGTGCTGGGGGCGGTCGCGGGGACGACCTACACGTACACCGTCGTCGCCCACTCCGACGCCGGCGACTCGGTCCCGAGCGAGCCGTCGAACGCGGTCACCCCGGCGGCCCCGACGGCGCCGGACACCCCGCCGTCGACGAACCTCACGCTCACCACGACCGACGGCAACATCACCACCGCCGAACCCGGCCAGCAGATCGTCTTCGTCGGCACCGGCTTCGCGCCGCACTCCACCGTCCTGGTGACCATCTACTCGACCCCCATCGAGCTCGGCCGGGTCACCACGGACGCGACGGGCGCCTTCCAGACGCCGATCACGCTGCCCCAGCAGCTGGCGGCGGCCCAGCACACGGTGGTCGCACAGGGGGCGGCCCCGGACGGCAGCCCGCGCTCGATGGCCCTGACGGTCACCGTCGCGGCCGCGGTCGCGAGTCCGGTGACCGCGGGCGGCGGCACCCTTCCGGTGACCGGCCCGCCGATCGGCCTGCTGCTGCTGACCGGCCTGGCCCTGGCCGTCACCGGCGCGGGCCTGCTGCAGGCGGGCCGCCGGGCCGCCTGACCCTTCCCGAACCGCGAAGGCCGCCCCGCTGCCCGGGGCGGCCTTCGTGCTGCGCCCGGACCCGGAATGGCATCGCCGAGTCGGCGCTTGCCTTCGTACGACATCGGATCCCGGCGATCCGGAAGACCGATTCGCCGCCATTGCGCTGCGCCGTAGCCTCGACACGTCCAGTAGCCGGTCGCGAGGGGTCGTCGGGTGCGCAAACCGTTCCCCGTCATCGACGTGCGACCGCTCGAACCACCCGGCGTGTCGGCGTTCGGCCTGCGCCGCCGCCGGCTCGGCGACATCCCGGTGCCCGGCGACGGCGCGGTGCTCGTGTTCCTGGTGGACGGGCGCTACCAGCAGCTGCCGGGCGGCCGTACCCCGCGGCCCGGCGACCACGTCGTCGTCGCCGCCCGCGGGGTGGCCGTGGTCGACATGCGGCCGCGCAGCATGCTGTTCGACCTGCCGATCGCCTCGCCCCGAGCCGGCCGCGACCTGCACCTTCGGCTCGGCATCCGGTGCCGGGTGGTCGACCCGTGCGTCGTCGCCCAGCAGGGGCTGCGCGACGTCGCGCCGGAGCTGCTGACGTACTTCACCGAGGACCAGCGCCTGCGCTGGACCGCGGCCGGCCTCGCCGACCGGACGGTCAACGAGGTCTTCCGGGTGGTGAGCAACCGGGTCGCGGCCCGGTTCGTGACCCATCCGCTGACGGTTCCCGGCATGGAGTTCCGCCTCGCCGAGATCCGGCTGTCCACCCGTTAGCGCACCCGACCTTGGGGGCCCGTTGACCGAGCCGAGCATGATCGCGTCCAACCCGGCGCCGCGCACCGCGAGCCTGCCGGAGGCGGCACCGATTCCGCCGTACTGGCACCCCGGGCGCATGCTGCGCCGGCTCGCGGGCGTCGACGAGGAGCTGCTGTCCTGGGTGCCGCAGGAGCGGCCGCGGTACACCGGCCTCGGCGGCACCGTGCTGTCGACCGCGACGCTGGCGTTCCTGTCGATGGCGTTCGCGATCGGCCAGCTGCTCGGCGGGTTCACCTTCTGGGTGCTGATCCCGTCGGCCGTGTGGTTCCTGGTGATCCTCAACCTGGACCGGTGGATCGTCGCCACCCCGCCGGGCCCGGAGCTGCGGCACCGCTTCTCCTCCGTGCTGATCCGGCTCCTCGTCGCCGTCGTCATCGGCGTGGTCATCGCCGAGCCGCTGGTGCTGCGCATCTTCGAGACCGCGATCGTGCAGTACATCAAGGACACCCGCGACGAGGCGGAGCGGCGGCTGAGCACGCAGCTGGAGAAGTGCAACCCGGTGCCGCCGCCCCGGCAGCCGATCGACGGCTGCGGCGACGACCTGCTGGCCCCGGCGGCCGGCGAGCTGAACCGGCTCCAGGACGAGAAGGCGAACAAGGAGAAGCAGCGCCAGGACCTGCAGGCCGCCGTGAAGCCGCTGGACGACCAGCTGGCCGTCATGCGCGAGAACGAGCGCAAGGAGTGCGCGGGCGAGCCGGGCAGCGGGTTCACCGGGCGGTACGGCAACGGCCCGGTCTGCCAGAAGCTCACCGCCACGCGCGAGGAGTTCGAGCGCACCCACCAGACCACCGAGAAGCACCAGGCCATCGCCGGCCTCGACGCCGACATCACGAAGCTCACCGAGGACATCGGCTCGGCCACTTCGGCGTGGAGCAAGAAGCGCGACGAGTACATCGCGGAGCAGACCGCCGCCCTGCGGGCCAACCAGCGCGACATCGGCCTGCTGGAGCGCATGGACGCGCTGCGGGTGCTGGCCGGCCAGCACAGCACGCTGGCCTCGGGCATCTGGGCGGTCCGGCTGCTGTTCATCCTCGTCGACATCGTGCCGGCGCTGTTCAAGTTCCTCGGCGGCATCACCCGCTACGACCGGCTCACGGTCGAGAGCCTCGAGCGCGGCGAGCTCGAGTTCGCCGCGATCAAGGCCGACCGGCTCAACCGGGCCCGCATGTGGGCGATGCAGCAGCGCGACGACCTCGCGATCGAGGAGGCGCGGCGCGCGGCGGAGCGGGCCGGCCAGCGCGAGAAGATCATGGACGATCTGCAGCTGACCTGGACGGTGCCCGGCATACCGAAGGCCAACGGCACCGACTACGGCGGCGCGACGCTGCTGGAGGACTTCACCGGCGAGCTCGGCTTCACCCGGCTCGACCAGGACGGCCGGATCCAGGGGCACGACGACGTCGGCCCCGGCGGCCTGGACGACGAGGCCGACGACACCCCGCCCGAGCCGGCGCCGAAGCTCAAGCGCATCCCGTTCTTCAACGTCGTCATGATCGGCGGCCGCGGCACCGGCAAGACCACGCTCATGGCGATGCTGCACCACGAGCTGAGCACCGATGACCACGACAACCCGCGCGGGTACTCGATCCGCTGCACCGATCCGGTCAAGTGGGCCCAGCTGAACAAGTACTACCGGCAGCTGGCCTCGCCCGGCGACGCCTGGCCGCCCGCGACCGGCTTCGAGGCGATCGAGAAGTTCGAGTTCGACTGCTACGTCGACAGCGGCGACCGGGGCGGCACACCGGTGCTGCGGCTGCGGTACTGGGACTACGCCGGCGAGGTCGTCGGGACCGACGCCGCGATCGAGGCCGAGCTGCGCACCGAGCTGGACAAGCGCCTGCGGACCGCCGACGTGGTCGTCGTGGCCGTCGACGGCATGCGGCTGCGCGACTCCGAGTTCGACCGGTTCGATCGCGCGGAGCTGGACCAGCAGCTCACCGAGTACGCGCAGCTGGTCAACAACGTCGAATGCCCGATCCAGCTGCTCATCACCAAGTGGGACCGGCTCGTCGAGCCCAACCCGCACGAGCCGCAGGCCCGGCCCTGGACGCTCAAGGAGGCGCTGCGGGAGATCCAGCGCGTGCCGGCCATGCGCAACCTCATCACCGGCCGGCAGACGGCCGGGCAGCTGCGGGTCATTCCGCTGTCGGTGACCGGCCGCAACGTGGTCGACGAGCAGCGCAGCGAGGACGGCATCGTCCGCATGGCCAAGGTCAGCGCGCCCAGTCCGATCAACATCGACGTGCCGTTCGCCGCGATGCTGCCCGACCGGCTCACCGAGGCCTTCAACGACCTCGGCCCGCAGGCCGTCAAGGCCGCGTTCCGCCGGGCCCGCCGCGCGCAGAGCGTCTACTGGCTGCGCCGCCTGGCCGGGTTCGCCGGCTGGGTCGTGCGCGGCATCTCCGTCAAGTTCACCGCCCTGCCCGTCCCGGCCATCGAGCTCAACTGGGGCCAGGCCGAGATCGACCGCGATCCCGACGCCGGGTGGATGCGGGCGTACGCCCAGAGCGAGCGGTTCGGCCGCCGGCGCATCGGCAAGGACGTCGCCGACGAGCTGCGCGACAAGGCCCGGGAGCTGCAGAAGCGGGCCAGCTGGTCGGTGCTTGCGAAGGAGAAGCTGCTCGAGCGGCTCGAGGCCCGGCTGCGGCGGTTCGAGGCGGAGAGCGCGCGGGAGCAGATGCCGAACCAGCGGCGCGCGACGACCCCGCCGCCCACGCCGGTGCCGCCGCAGCTGGGGCTCGCCGGGAGCGACGTGTGACCGCGGTGTGGCCGTTCCTCGTCAGCCCGGGCCGGCGGCTCGGGCTGCGCGCCGTCCTGGCCCCGGACTTCCTGGCCCGGGAGCGGCGAACCGACGTGCTGACCGCGGCGCTGCGCGACAGCGATCCCGAGGACACGTCGGTCCAGACGCGGGTCGTGCGGCAGCCGGACGGCTCGCGGCTCGCCGTGGCGTTCCGGCGGCGCCCGCTGACCAGTGACGCGACGGTGCGGGTGTACTCCCCGAAGCACCGGCGGCTGCGGTACACCCTCACCGGGCACACCGGCCGCGTCGTCAGCTGCGACTTCTCCCCGGACGGCGGCCAACTGCTCACCACTGCCTGGGACCACACGGCGCGGCTGTGGCGGCTCGGCGGCGACGAGCCGGTGAGGCTGGCCGGGCACACGGGCTGGCTCGGCGGCGGGGTCATCGCCCCGGACGGCCGCAGCGCGTACACGACCTCGTGGGACGGCACCGTGCGCCGCTGGGATCTCGCCACCGGCGCCGAGGTCCAGCGGCTGCCGGTCGGCGTCGCGCTGGTCAGCCCGTGCGCGATCGACCCGGCCGGCACGGTGCTCGCCGTCGGCGGGGCCGATCACCGCGTGCACGTCGTCGACCTGCGGACCGGCGCCCTGCGCGGGCGGCTGACCGGCCACACCGACCGGGTCACGCAGTGCGCGATCGCCCCGGACGGCCGGACGCTGGCCAGCGCGTCCTGGGACGGCACGGTCCGGGTGTGGGACCTCGTGACCGGGTCGGCCGCCGACCGCCTCGCCGGCCACGACGGCTGGGTCACCGGCTGCGCGTTCGGCCCGCGCGGCGAGTGGATCGCCTCGACCGGCTGGGACGGCACCGCGCGCGTCTGGGGCGACTCGGCCGAGCCCGCGGGGCGGGTCGTCGCCGAGTGGTCCGATCCGGCGCCGGGCTGCGCGGTGCACCCGCGCGGCGGCTGGCTCGCCGTGCCCGGCCGGTCGCTGCGCATCGCGGCCCTCCCGGGCGGTGTGCCGGTCCGCTCGATCGCCGGCCCGCCCGGCCGGGTGGAGGCCGTCGCCGTGTCACCGGACGGCCGGCTGGTCGCCACCACGAGCGCGGACGACGGCCCGGACGGCGCCAACCCGGTCCGCGACGGCTTCGGCCGCCCGATCACCCTGGTCGAGGGGTTCGCCGGCGCGATACCCGAGGACCCGCGGGCCCTCGACTGGCCCCGGCTGCACGCGCGCTGCGCGGACGCCCTGGGGCACCTGCTGGCCGCCGAGCCCACGGGTGTCCTGCTGGAGAGCCGCCCCGAGCCGCCCGCCCCCGCCCGCCGGGCCGCCCCGCGCCCGTCCCCGCGCACCGTCCCCCTCCGCGCGCTCCCCGCGTCGATGGCCGGCTGGTGGTCGAGCCGCCGGGCGAGCTCCCGCCGAGTGCGCTCCTAGCCCCGGCGGCGGCGCACGGCCCGCTGCCCGCGGGTGAGCCGCCCGAGCGCGGCCCGCACGTCGACCCGCTCCTCGACCCCGGGCGGGCTCATCGCGGGCACCGGCACCTCGGCGGCCGGCCGCACCCGCCGCGCCCACGGCCGCCGCCGCTCGGCGAGGTACGCGAGCGCGACGAGGCACTCCTGCACCAGGTCGTCGTCGGCGGCCGACCACTACCCGCACAACCGGTACGCGAGCCGCCGCAGCACGGGCATCCGCGCGCGGACGTACTCCACGAACTCCTGCTCGTCACGCAATCCAGGCCTCCCGCTCAAGTAAGAGTGCGGCCGGGCCTCGAACGGTTGTGAGCGACTTCGGCGGCCCGGGTCAGCCGCCGGTCACCGGCCCTGCCCGCCCCGCGCCGCGGCCGCCCGCTCGCGCAGTCCGGCCACGACGGCGGCGGGGGTGAACCGGGCGACCGCCACCCGATGCGCGGCGGCGCCGAGCCGCTGTGCCCCGGCCCGGTCCGCGGCGAGCGCCCGCAGCGCGGCGGCGAGCGCGGCGGCGTCGCCGGGCGGCACGTACACGGCGGCCTCGCCGAGCGCGGCCCGCTGCGGCGGCGTGTCCGAGGTGACGATCGCGCATCCCGCGGCGGCGCCCTGGTACACCTTGGTCGGCACGACGGCGCGCGCCTTCGCCGTGGTACCGAAGATGCCGAGGCTCACATGGTGGGCGGCCACGAGCGCGGGAAGCTCGGCGCCCTCGACCCAGTCCACCCACCGCACCCGCCCGTTGCCCGCGGCGAGCTGCCGGCACTGGGCGTGGTCCTGCCCGGTGCCGACCATGGTCACCTCGATCTCGTCGCCGGCCAGCTCGGCGAGCGCCTCGGCGATGGTCGGCGCGCCGTGCAGCGGCGTGAACACCCCGACGAAGATCACCCGCAGGGGGCCGGGGTCGCGGCCGGGCTCCCGCCCGCGGCGGAACCACTCGTCCGTCGCTCCGACCGGTGCCACGACGGCGTCCCGGGCCGCGGCGGCGGGCAGCGCGGCGCGGTGCTCGGCCGTGTCGACGACGACCACGTCCGCGGCGCGCAGCGCGCCGGCGTCGATGCCGCGCAGCAGCCGATCCTTGAAGCCCCCGGCCTCGGCCAGGTTCCGGTCGCGGGCGGTCCCGGCCGCCGAGACGAGGTGGTCCAGGACGATCGGCGTGCGGGGGAAGAGCCGCCGGGCCAGCCGGACGTCGAAGTGGCCCAGGTATCCGACCAGCACGGCGTCGGGCGGTTCGCCGCCCGATCGGCGGGCATGGCGGCGGTGCCCGCGCAGCAGCCCGGACCAGCCGCCGAGGAGCTTCGCGGCGAGGATCGGCAGCCGCCACGGCCGGCGCAGCATCGCGACCCGGGCGGCGGTGTCCAGCCGCAGCGGCGCGTTGATCTCGACGACCTCGTCCCCGCCGGCGCGCAGGCCCTCGACCAGCACGGCCACCCGGGGATGGCGGTCCTTGTCGTAGGTGCCGAACACGACCCAGCGCACCGGCACAGCGTAGTGGCCGCCGGATCAGCGGGAGTTGGTCATCCCGAGCAGGTCGAGGGCCTCGTCCAGCTGCTGTTCGCTGAGCGTGCCCCGCTCGACGTGGCCGCGCTCCAGCACCACCTCGCGGATGGTCCGGCCCGACTTGAGCGCCTGCTTGGCGACCGCCGCGGCCTCCTCGTAGCCGAGGTACCGGTTCAGCGGCGTCACGATCGAGGGCGAGCCGGCCGCGTAGGCCTCCAGCACGTCCGGGTTCGCCGCGAGGTCCGCGACGCAGCGCTCCTCGAACAGGCGGGACACGTTCGCCAGCAGACGGATCGACTCCAGCAGGTTGCGCGCGATCACGGGGAGCATCACGTTGAGCTCGAAGTCGCCCTGGGAGCCCGCGAACGCCACCGCCGCGTCGTTGCCGATCACCTGGGCGACCACCTGGCGCAGGGCCTCGGGAATGACCGGGTTGACCTTGCCGGGCATGATCGACGACCCCGGCTGCAGGTCCGGGATCGCCAGCTCCCGCAGGCCGGCCCGGGGACCCGAGCCCATCCAGCGGATGTCGTTGGCGATCTTGTACAGCCCCACGGCGATCGTGCGGATCACGCCCGACGCCTCGACGAGGGAGTCGCGGGCGCCCTGGGCCTCGAAGTGGTTGCGGGCCTCGGTGAGGGGCAGCGACGTGGCCTCGGCCAGCAGGGCGATCGCGCGCTCGGCGAAGCCCGGCGGCGTGTTCAGGCCCGTCCCGACCGCGGTGCCGCCCAGCGGCAGCTCGGCCACGCGGGGCAGCACGGCCGCGATGCGGTCGACGCCGTAGGAGACCTGCGCGGCGTACCCCGAGAACTCCTGGCCCAGGGTGACCGGCGTCGCGTCCATGAGGTGCGTGCGGCCCGCCTTCACGAACGTCGCGAACTCGGCCGACTTGCGCGACAGCGCGCCGGCCAGGGAGGCCAGCGCGGGGGAGAGGGTGTGCGCCAGCTCGCCGGCGACCGCGATGTGGATCGCCGACGGGAAGACGTCGTTGGACGACTGCGACGCGTTCACGTGGTCGTTCGGGTGGACCGGCTTGTCCAGGGCGCGGGTCGCGAGCGTGGCGACGACCTCGTTGACGTTCATGTTCGACGAGGTGCCGGAGCCGGTCTGGAAGACGTCGATGGGGAACTGGTCGGCGTGCTCGCCGTCGGCCACCGCCCGCGCGGCGTCGGCGATCGCGTCGGCGATGTCGGCGTCGATCACGCCGAGCGATCCGTTGACGGCGGCGGCGGCCGCCTTGACCGAGGCCAGGGCGCGGATCAGGGCGCCTTCCAGCACCGTGCCGGAGATGGGGAAGTTCTCCACCGCGCGCTGGGTCTGAGCTCGCCACAAGGCAGACGCCGGAACGCGGACCTCACCCATGGTGTCGTGCTCGATGCGGTACTCCATGGATCCATCTTTCAGCGGGAGAGGGCCGAAAGGTCCCGTGCGCCGAGTGATGTGAACAGTGCAACAGCGTCGTCCGTGTCGCCGAGCCCGAACAGCGCGCGGGCCTGCTCGTAGCGGTCGCCGATGCGCGAGGCCTTGGCGAACGCCTCCTTGTTGAGCCAGTCGGCCTCCTGCGAGCGGCCGAGCGCGCGCAGGGTCAGGGCCAGGTCGTTCGCCGCGAGGCACTGCCCGGACACGTCCGCGACGCGCTCCATCTGATCGCGAGCGGCCCGCTGGCACGTTTCGGCGTCGGCGAGCCGGCCCGCCAGCCGGTACGCGGTGCCGAGCTTGCTCAGCGTCTCGGCCGCCCCGTACTGGTTCACGGAGTCCTTCTTCAGCGCCAGGGCCCGCCGCAGCAGGGCCGCGGCGACGACCAGGTGGCCGAGGTGCAGGTGTACCAGCCCGAGCTCGCCGAGGCTGATCGCGAACGGCCGAATCCCGCCGATGCGCCGCGCGACGGCCATGGCCCGGCGGTTCGCGGCGAGCGCCTGCGCGTAGTTGCCCGCCTGGGTGTGCACGAGCGCGACCGTGTTGTGCAGCTTGAACTCGAGGCTGGGCGGCATCTCGGCCAGCCGCACCCGCGCCGCGGCCTCGGCGGACGCGATCGCCTCCGGGTACTGCCCGAGCCGGCTGTGCAGCATCGCCAGGTTCGTCAGCGCCGTCCCGACCAGCCGCGGCAGGCCCTCCCGTTCGGCGATGCGAATGACCGTCTGCAGCGTGGTGAGCGCGTCCGTGAGGCGCCCCATCCGGAAGTAAACGGCCGCGAGGTAGTTGCGCGACTCGGCCTCGAGCTCGGCGTCGGGCAGGGCCACGGCGGCCTCGATCGCGCGTTCGTACAGGTCGAGCTGGTGGGAACCGAACCCGAATCCGAAGAGGAACGGCGAGACCGCGCGCGTGAGCATGCACGTATGGCGATGGTGCCCCGACTCGGCCGCGAGCCGGGCGACGCTGAGCACGTTCGGCAGCTCGCGCTCGAGCCAGCGGCGAGCCGCCGGTGGGGCCGCGAAATCCAGTGCCGTCGGCGGTGGCGTCTCCAGGCGCAGCAGCGACTTGGCGTCGGAGAGCTCCATGAATTTCGTGGCGCTGACGACGCTGTACAGGTAATGATCGAGCAGTCTTCCGACCGCCGCGGTGTCGTCCTGGGCAAGCTCGGCCGCGAAATCGCGCAACAGGTCGTGCAGCCGGTATCGCCCCGCCGCCGGCGCCTCCACGAGGTGCACGTCGACCAGGTCCTCCAGCAGATCCTCACAGCGCGAGACCGGCAGGCCGGCCAGGGCCGCGGCCGCCGCGGGCTCGAAATCGCCCGCCGGGTGCAGGCCGAGAACGGCGAAGAGCTGCTGCAGCGGTACCGCCAGCTGCTGGTACGACAGCGTGAACGCCGCCGCGACCGTCCTCCCGTCGACCGCGAGCTCGGGCAGCCGCCGGTTCGCGGTGCGCAGCCGCTGGGCCAGGTCGGCCACGCTCCAGCCGGGCCGGTGCTGCAGCCTCGCCCCCGCCAGCCGCACCGCCAGCGGCAGCCTTCCGCACAGCTCGGCGACCTCGATGGTGCATGCGGGGTCGGCGTAGGCCCGCTCGCCGACGGTCCGCCGCAGCAGCTCGACGGCGTCCTCGATCGGCAGCACGTCCAGCGACACGGTCTGCGCCCCGTCGAGGCCGGCCAGGCGGCGCCGGCTGGTGATGACGACGCCGGTGTGCGCGGTGCCGGGGAGCATCGGCAGGACCTGCCGCGTGTCCAGCGCGTTGTCCAGCAGGACGAGCACCTGGCGGTCGGCGAGCTCGGTGCGCCACAGCACCGCGCGGTCGTCGAGCCCCGGCGGCACCCGTTCGGCCGGCACGCCCAGCTGCCGCAGCAGGGACCCGAGCGCCTCGGCGGGGTCGAGCGGGGCGCGGTCGCTGTGGCCGCGCAGGTCGAGGTACAGCTGACCGTCCGGGTAGCGCTCGGCCGCCGCGTGCGCGACCCGCACCGCGAGGGAGGTCTTGCCCATGCCGGCCATGCCGTCGATCGCGATCACCTCGGGCCGCTCGCCGCGCAGCGCCCCGACCAGCCGCCGCACCAGCTCGGCCCGGCCCGAGAAGTCGGCGACGTCGCGGGGCAGGCAGCGGGCGGCCCGGCGGCCGAGCGTGCGCGGCGCCTGCGCCAGCAGCAGCTCCGCGTCGCCGTTGAGGATGCGCCGGTGCAGGTCGGCGAGCTCGGCGCCCGGCTCGATGCCGAGCTCCTCGGCCAGCAGCGCCCGGCCGCGGCGGAACACCGCGAGGGCGTCGGCGCGCCGGCCGGTGCGGGCCAGCGCGGTCATGAGGTGGCCGCGGAACTGCTCGTGGTGCGGATAACGCTCGACCAGGTCGGCGACCTCGGCGAGGACCTCCTCGGCCAGGTCCAGCTGCAGCTCCAGGTCGAGGCAGAGCGCGGTGGCGGCGGTCCACTGCTCCTCGAGGTGCGCGGCCGCGGCCCGCACCACCTCCGAGTCGACGTCGGTGAGCGGCCGGCCCCGCCACAGCGCGAGGGCGGCGCGCAGATGGTCGCGGCCGCCGGCGAGGTCCCCGTCCGCGGCGGCGGCCCGGCCGCGTTCGACCAGCGAGGCGAAGAGCGCGGCGTCGAGGTCTTCGGGGCCGACCTTGATCCGGTACCCCGCCGGCTCCGTCACCACGAGGTCCTCGGGCAGCCCGGCCTTGCGCAGCACCTGCCGCAGCCGCGAGACGCAGCTGTGCACCTGGGCCCGCGCGGTCAGCGGCGGGTTGGTGTCCCAGAGCGCGGTGATGACCTGTTGTACCGGTACGAGCTGCCCCTCACGCAGGAGCAGGAGCGCGAGCAGCACCCGTTCCCGTGGCGCAGCGACCGTGATCTCCGCGGCCGGTGTGCGGATCTGCACCGGTCCGAGGATTGAAAATCGGGTCGAATCGCGCATCATCACCCTCTGTGCGGCCGCCGCCTCCCCTCGAAGCTGCACTGGAAACTTGATGGTAGTCAGATGAGAGGCAGGAAAGAGCACGGGCGGCGACCCTTTTTCATCGGAGCGCATGCTTGTGCCGGAATGCGTCCAGTGCGCTGGTCTTACTCAGTCAAGACCAGCGCGTCACGCTGGACGAACGGGGATATTTCGGTCTGAGCATGCGAAACATTTGATGCGGGGCCGCGCCCGACGCCGTGTGTGGCCCCCAAATCTTGGTTCGACCGGCGCTTTGTCTCATCGACTAGACGGACTTATCGCCCAACGGGGTATTCGCCGAATTTGGCCGTTTTTCTCCGGGCATCTGCGGCGTCGAGGGGGTGCCGCAGATGCCGTACGTTCGGCGAATGCACCCGCCTGTGCACCCGCCTGTGCCCCCGTCCGCGCACCCGTCCTCGGCCCCGCCCGGCATGATCGAGCTCGCCACCGAACACCGCTTCGCCGGCGACTGGCCCGGCGCGTTCGAGGCCGCCTACGTCACCGTCGCCCCGACCGTCGACGATCTCCACCGGCACTACGGGTCCCGGTTCGCCAAGACGGTCGAGGCGGAACTGCGGCACATGATCCCGGACCTGCTGCGCTGGCACCTCCCGCGCCACCCCGACACGGGCGTGCTCGTCCCCGACATGTGCTACCCGCTGACCCTGCTGCGCGACGACTACGTCCTGTTCGCCCGCACCCCCATGGCGCACCAGCCGCAGCGCGTCACCCTGGGCATCGACGCGCTCGACCGCCTCGCTCGCCCGCGCACCGACCTGCGGCTGTTTCAGCTGCGCGACCGCTGGGACGCCCGCCGCACCGGCGAGCTGCTCACCCGCTGCGGCGGCCCCGGCTTCCTGGCCTCCCGCCCGCTGCTGCTGGACGAGTCGGGCCGGCACGCCGAGGCCTGGGCGGCCGCCGGCTTCGACCTGCGCGTCCTGCTGTTCGACGAGCGCTGGGGCCGCGCCCGCACCGACCCGGCCGCCTGGACCGACCCGTCCCGCCGCGCGCGAGCCGTCGACCAGTCGCTGGCCTGGCTCCGCCCGGCCTTCGCCTTCCTGCCCGAGGCGACCCGGCGCGCGGCCGACGCCACCGGCCTGGTCCGCATCGACCTGAGGGGCCGCCGCCTGGTGCTGGAGGCCGGCGGCCCCCGAGCGTGGCTGCTCAACGGCGCCCCCGCGGCGCGAGCCGAGACCGAGGAGTTCGGCGTGGAGCTGTCGCGGGTCCCGTCGATGCCCCTGGCCCACGCCCGCCGCCCGCCCGAGCTCACGGCGCTGCTGCGCGGCGAGCTCGGCCCGGGCGACCTGCACCCGGTCACGTTCGAGACCCTGTTCCCCGGCCTGCCGGCCCCGCACCCGTCTCCGCCGGTGCGCCTGCCCACGGACATCCGCGTCCGGTGCGGCACCGCCACGCACACGGTCCAGATGCGCGAGGGCCGGATCGTCATCCCGCACACCGATGAGGAGGTCCGGCGGGAGCGGGCGTTGATCGCCCTGGGCGGGGCGCGCATCGGCTGCCTGGCCGCCCAGGACGGCTGGCGCGACAGCACGATCCGCATGCCGCGCGCGATGCGCCGCCTCCGCGACGAGGTGATGCTGCTCGCCCAGCGCGGCGACGTGTGGGCGCTGCGGGCCGCGGTGGAGTCGGGCCTGGACCGCCACGCCCGCGACGCTCAGGGCCGGACCCTGCGCGACCGCCTGGCCTGGACCGGCACCTCGATCTGACCGACGAGGTCCAGGCGGCACTGGCCGAGCAGTACCCGGATGTCAACGTGCAGGCATGGTTCACCGAACACGCCATCGTGCAGAACGGCTCCACCTGGCTCGTGCGCCGCATCTGGGGCCGCGCGACCGAGCCGACGCTGATCACCTTGCGCGACGCGTTCCCCGAGGCCAAGGTCTCCTTCCAGCGCGCCACCTCGTCTGCCTGAGTCGCGGAATCAAGTCGCGGAATCAAGTCGCGGCATCGACCGGCGGGATGCCGGCTCGCCGCCACCGCGCGTTGCTGGGCCTCGTGGTCTCGGATCGAGCGCCCCAGGGTCACCTCGTGCCGGCCGCAGCGCCGAGCTTGACTGGAGCCGGCCGCGCGGTCAGCGTCCGCGACCGCGTCGTACGGGCTTCGAACACGGCCTGACCGGCGGCCGCGGTCCGATCGGGCTCGTCCCGTCGTTGCGCGATCGCGGCTCCTGCCCAGCCGGGCGGGCGGGGTCGGCCGTGCCGAGCTGGGCGGGTGGGGCCCGCGGTGCCGAGCTGGGTGCGCGGGGGTCGGCCGTGCCGAGCTGTGCGGGCGGGGTCGGCGGGCTGAGCTGGGCGGGTGGGGTGGGGTCGGCCGTGCCGAGCTGGGCGGGCACGGTCGGACCGTGCCCGGCCGGGCGGGAGGCCCTGCCCAGCCGGGGCGGTCGCGGTCAGGCCCTCCGCGACTTCCTCGTCTGGAATCGGCCGCCCGCCTTGGACGCCCACGCCGACGTCGTCCCGTTGTGATCCGCCGCCTGAAGGAGCAGCTGCAGCCGCCGCGGTGGCGCGGCCCGTAACTCCTCCAGCGGCGGCACCCCCGGCAGCTCCGTCGGCAGCACCGGCAGCGCGTTGCCCACCAGCCGCGCGAAGGTCGCGCCGGCGCCCGTGGGCGACTCGGGCGCCAGCCATCGCAGCGTCCGCAACGGTTCCCGGGCCCGGCGGCCGGTCGGCTCGACGGTCTCGACCAGTAGCAGGCAGCGCTCGCCGGCCGGGATCAGTTCGCCGTCCAGCAGCACCGCCTGGGTGGTCTCCCGCAGCCAGCCGATCACGCCCGGCCCGTCGCTCAGCACCCGCTCCACCAGCGAGGCGCGATCGGTGGCCGGATGCGTGAGCGCCGCGTCGAGCAGCGCGGGCAGCAGCATCGAGGCGGCGTCCCACAGCGTGGCGGTCAGCACGGTGACCAGCTCCGCGACATCGTCCAGCGAGACCCGCTCCGGCCCGAGCCCGCGCCAGAACAGCAGCTCGTCGAGCACCGTCTCCGGCCGCGCCACGCCCCGATCGCGAACCGCCCGAGCCACGGCGGCGTGCAGCAACTCCATCGGCAGCGTGGCCGGCAGACGCCCCGAAGCCGAAGCGGAACCCCAAGCCGGAGCAGAACCCGAAGCCGAAGCGGAAGTCGAAGCGGAACCCCAAGCCGGAGCAGAACCCGAAGTCGGAGCAGAACCCGAAGCCGGAGCGGAAGTCGAAGCGGAACCCCAAGCCGGAGCAGAACCCGAAGTCGGAGCGAAAGCGGAAGGTGAAGCCGGAGAGGAGCCCGAAGCCGTCGGAGCGGCGGTGGGCAAGGTCGTCGCAAGGGTCGCGGCCCGCCATTGG
Source organism: Dactylosporangium sp. CA-052675 (assembly GCF_050947935.1). Classification (GTDB taxonomy): domain Bacteria; phylum Actinomycetota; class Actinomycetes; order Mycobacteriales; family Micromonosporaceae; genus Dactylosporangium. Next base: position 319,174 of record NZ_CP192010.1, read on the forward strand.
GACTCGACGGCGCGCAGCACCGCGGCCGGCACGCCCATCACGTCCGCCACCGCCTCCGGCACGAGTTCGTCCACCGAATGCTGCCGCGCCCGAGCCGCGATCCGCCCGCCCCACATGAGCCGCGCCTGAGCCGGCGTGCTCGGCCAGACCAGCCGGAGCAGCTCGCGCACCCGGGCGTCGAAGCGCGGCCCGCCGAAGGTCAGCGGGTCGCAGAAGGCCTGCCCCACCGCGGCGTCGCCGGCGATGATGCGCAGGTCATGGGCGCCGCCCAAGTTCGCGACCGGGTTGAACAGCACTGGCGAATACCTCCCGCGACGGTCCGAGCCGACCCCTCAACCCTACTCCTATTCGAACACACGTACGAACCCGAAATCGGCACGGATTCAAGCATTCATGCATCTGTTCACGCCTATGGACTGGGGTAACAGTCGTGTGACGCTGAGTGTTCGTGAGTGAAGAGGTCGGTGATGCAGCGTGGCTACCGGTCGTCACAATGACAGTTGCTCGAACGGGCGCAGGCATGCCTGCCACTGCGGCAGCTGCGGCGGATCCTTGCACGGCTGGCGGGCTTGGCTCGATCTGGCCATCGGGCCGAATGCCGAACGCGCGCAACGGTGGAACCGCCGGGATCGCGTGCTGGCCCAGCGGGGATTCCGCCGCAACCAGCGCAATCGCGAGATCGTGGGAGACCTCGCGCGGATCGACATCAGCGACTGGCTCTCGGCCGAGGGGCGGCGCACGCGGCTGGCGAACGTCGCCGAGCCCGAGGACGCGCGGCCGACCGTGACCGAGCAGGTCGAGGCGCTCGCCGAGGGGCTGGCCCAGAACACCTGGGACCGCATCGCGGCCGAGCTGCCGGAGCCCGTCGCGATCGGGCGGGAGTTCGCCGACCACGGCTGGTGCGATCTGCTCGTCGGGCTCGCGCGGGGCGTCGAGGCGCGGCACGGCCTCGACGAGGAGGCCCGGGAGTGGATGCGGCTCGCGCTGACCGAGTCCTCGCGGGCGCCGCACCGTCCGAGAGTGGACAAGAACACCGCCGACGTCGTGGTCGGGCACGTCTGGGAGGCGCTGCGGGCCGGGTCGTACGGCTGGCTGGAACGGGACCTTCGCTCGCTGCGCGTGCTGGCCGTGTTCATGTGCCCGGCCCCGGAGGCGCACGCCGAGGTCCGGGAGCACGCGCTCGGCCCGGCGGCCGGCATGCTCACCGAGCGGACCAGGGACCGCCTGCAGCGCCTGCTGTGACCCGCGGCAACGCTCGGCGGCGCCGCAGACGGCGCGGGGCGGCATGCTCACCGAGCGGACCAGGGACCGCCTGCAGCGCCTGCTGTGACCCGCGGCAACGCTCGGCGGCGCCGCAGACGGCGCGGGGCGGCATGCTCACCGAGCGGGCCAGGGACCGCCTGCGCCGCCCACTGTGACGCGCGCGGCAACGGGAAGGTGGTCGCTCCCGGTCCGGGCGAGCGTCCAGACCCCGCCCACCTCCCCGCCGCGCACCATGACCTGATCGATCCGCCCGACGGGAAACGCGGCCGGAAAGCTCCACGCGAACCCGCCCCGCGCGGTGGACATGCGTGCCGTGATCGGCCGCAGCCCGCGGTCCTCGACGACGCCGTTGAGATCGCCCATGAGCACCACCGGCCCCCGTTCGGCGGCCAGCCACCGCCCGAGCTGCGCGGCGCTGTCGTCGCGCCATCCGGTGTCCAAACGCACGGACGGCAGGTGTACCACGTAGACGACCACGCCCCGCACGACCGCCCGCAGCCCGCGTTTCCAGTCCGCGTCGAGCCCGTGCGGCTTGATGTCCACGGGCGCGGCGCTCGAGATGGGGTACCGCGACCACAGCCCGACGGTCCCGAAGACGACGTGGTGCGGCAGCGGCACCTCGAGGTCGACGGTGACCTCCTCGAGTCCGATCAGGTCCGGCCGCACCGCCATGAGCGTCGCGATCGTCCCGGCCGGGTCCCGGTTCTCGTCGCTGAAGTTGTGCTGCACCACGACGAGATCGCCGGGCGCGGCCGAGGCCGGCAGGAGCGACCCGCCGAAGGCCGCGAGCCAGCCCGCGGCACACACCAGCACGGCCAGGAACGCCGAGAGCGACCGCCGCCAGACCGCGACCCCGAACAGCACCGGCACGCCCAGCCCGAGCCACGGCAGCGCGATCGCCGACCACGCCAGCACAACACCCATGACACCGCAGACGCGCGACGCGCCCCGCCGGTTGTCAGGACAGGGCTCTCGCGATCGCGGCGGCGGCCGTGGCCACCTCAGCCGGTACCGTTGCCGTATCCAGCTCGGCGAGCGCCACCACGCCGACGCTCGCGTCGAGGCCCTCCACGTGCGGGACGGCCGCCGCGACGCCGTGGGCGCCCGGTTGCAGTTCGCCCGTTGTCGTCACGGGGGTGTAGTCGCCGCGGCGGCCCGCCAGGATGGCCTTGCCCGCGGCGCCCTGGTCCAGGGGGTGCCGCGACCCGGTGCGATACGCCACGTGGAACTGGGTCCAGCTGGGCTCGACCACGGCCAGCGCGTACGCCTCCCCGCCGTCGGCGATGGTGAGGTGCGCGGTGGCGCCCACGGTCTCGGCGAGGCGGCGCAGGGCGGGCAGGGCCGCGTCCGCGACCAGCGGCTGGGCGCGGCGGGCGAGGTGCAGCAGGCCGGCGCCGAGGCGCAGGCGACCGGAGCGGTCGCGGCGGATCATGCCGTGCTCGATGAGGGTGGCGGCCAGGCGGTACACCACCGCGCGCCCCACGCCCAGGGCCGCCGCGGCCTCGGTCATGGTCAGGCCGGCGGGGGTGTCGGCGACGAGGTGGAGGAGACGCAGTCCCCGATCCAGGGTCTGCGCCGTCTCGGTAGCCACGAGGCTCAGGGTATAAGGCCGACGGCGGACGCAAGGATGATCAGTATCGGCGGTTACCCTTGGACGTGTGACCCTACGCCTGTACGACACCGCCAGCCGATCGGTCCGGGACTTCGTCCCGTTGACGCCCGGGCAGGTCGGCATCTACCTGTGTGGGCTCACGGTGCAGGGCGGGCCGCACATCGGCCACCTGCGCTCCGGCGTCAACTATGACGTCCTGCGTCGATGGTTCCTCGCGTCCGGCTACGACGTGACGTTCATCCGCAACATCACCGACGTCGACGACAAGATCCTGGTCAAGGCGGTCGAGGCGGGCCGGCCCTTCTGGGCCATCGCGTATGCCAACGAGCGCCTCCTGGCCGCGACCTACCAGCGCCTCGGGGTGCTGCCGCCGACCTACGAGCCGCGGGCGACCGGGCACATCCCGGAGATGCACGAGCTCATCAAGCGGCTGATCGCGGACGGGCACGCCTACGAGGCCGTCGACGGCAGCGGCGACGTGTACTTCGACGTCCGTTCGTACCCCGCCTACGGAGCGTTGTCGGGCCAGCGGCCGGACGCGATGGAGGCGGCGCAGGACGGGCCGGTGCGGGCCAAGCGCGACCCGCTCGACTTCGCGCTGTGGAAGGGCATCAAGGCCGACGAGCCCACCGACGCCAACTGGCCGTCGCCGTGGGGGCCCGGGCGGCCCGGGTGGCACATCGAGTGCTCGGCGATGTGCTGGCGATACCTCGGCACCGAGTTCGACATTCACGGCGGCGGGCTCGATCTGCAGTTCCCGCACCACGAGAACGAGATCGCGCAGTCCAAGGCGGCCGGGCACGGTTTCGCGCGCTACTGGGTGCACCACGCGCTGCTGAACCTCGGCAACACCAAGATGGCCAAGTCCGTCGGCAACGTCGTGTCCCTCGAGTCGCTGGTGGAGTCGGGTGTACGCCCCGTGGAGGTGCGCTACTACCTCCTCGGCCCGCACTACCGCTCGGTGATCGAATACACGCCGGAGTCCCTCGCCGAGTCGGCGCTGGGCTACCGCCGGCTCGAGAACTTCGTGCTGCGCGCCGCCGAGCAGGTCGGCGAGGGCGAGGTCGGCACCGTGCCGAGCGCGTTCGCCGAGGCCATGGACGACGACCTCAACACCTCGCGGGCGCTCGCGGTCGTGCACGACGCGGTGCGCGACGCCAACGCCGCCCTCAACGCCGCCGATCGGCCCGTGGTCGAACGGGCGCTGGGGGAGGTACGAGCGATGCTTGACGTTCTCGGGGTGGACCCGCTGCACCCGCAGTGGCGCTCGTCCGAGGCCGGCGACCTGACCAAGGTCGTCGACTCGCTCGTCGCGCTCGCCCTGGAGCAGCGCGCCGCGGCCCGCACGCGCAAGGACTGGGCCGCCGCCGACGCGGTCCGCGACCAGCTCAAGACCGCCGGCGTCGTGGTGGAGGACACCGCGGCCGGTCCACGATGGACGTTGGAGCACTGAGAAAACTGATGCCAGGAAACTCCGAACGCCGCGGCAAGCGGGTCGTGTCGAAGAAGGGCGCCGCCAAGGGGTCCGGCGGCAAGAACCGGCAGTCCCTCGCCGGGCGTGGCCGCACCCTGCCCGCGGACGAGCGCCCGTGGCACAAGGGCTACTCCGGCGACGAGCCCCTGCCCCAGAAGACCGCCCGCAAGCAGGAGAACGAGCGCCGGGCGGCCGCGTCCGAGGGGCGCACGCCCAAGATCGGGCAGCCCGGGACGAAGCGGACGGCGGGCAAGGGTCCGTTCGGCGCCAAACGATCGTCGCCGATCGCGAAGACCAGGGTCTCGCCGGGCCGCAAGTCGGCCGCGCCCAAGGACGGGCCGGAGCTGCTCGTCGGGCGCAACCCCGTCGTCGAGGCGCTGCGCACACACGTGCCGGCCACGGCGCTCTACGTCGCGCTCGGCATCGACATGGACGAGCGCGTCAAGGAGGCCGTGCGCACCGCGGCCGAGCGGGGCATCGCGATCCTCGAGATCACGCGCAACGAGCTCGACCGCATGACCGGTGGGGTCCTGCACCAGGGCCTCGGCCTGCAGGTCCCCCCGTTCGCCTACGAGCCGTTCCCCGACCTGCTGGCCGCGTCGCTGGAGTCCCCCGCGCCGCTGCTCATCGCGCTCGACGGGATCACCGACCCGCGCAACCTCGGTGCGATCATCCGCTCGGCGGCCGCGTTCGGCGCCGACGGCGTCTTCCTCACCGAGCGCCGCTCGGCCGCGATCACCGCGACCGCCTGGCGCACGAGCGCGGGCGCCGCCGCGCGGGTCAAGGTCGCCCAGGTCACGAACCTGACGCGCGCCCTGAAGCAGTGCCAGGAGGAGGGCTTCGTCGTCGCCGGGCTCGACGCCGACGGGGAGGCCTCGCTGTACGAGCTGGAGGCCGCGGTCGGCCCGCTGGTCGTCGTCGTGGGCTCCGAGGGCCGCGGCCTGTCGCGACTCGTCGGCCAGACCTGCGACCTGCGGGTCGGCATCCCCATGGTGTCCGACGTCGAGTCGCTGAACGCATCGGTCGCGGCCGCCGTTACGTTGGCCGAAGTCAGCCGTCGTCGCCGAATGTAGATCTTTACCCCCGACCCTAGGATGGGCCGGTGACTCAGCCTCAGCAGGGCTTCGCCATCGGGGTCGACCTCGGCACGTCCAACACCGTCGCGGTGGTTCGCCACCCCGACGGCCGGACGCGGCCCCTGCTCGTCGACGGCGCGCCGATCATGCCCAGCGGCGTGTACGTCGACGAGCACGGCCGCGTTCACGTGGGCCGGGACGCGTACCGGATGGCCAACCTCGACCCGTCGCGCTTCGAGCCCAACCCGAAGCGGCGCATCGACGAGCCGACCGTCCTGCTCGGCGACCGCGAGCTCGCGACCGTCGACCTGCTGGCGGCGATCCTCGCGGCGGTCGCCCGCGCCGCCGTCGAGGCCGTCGGGTTCCTGCCCGCGGCGATCCTGACGTACCCCGCGGCCTGGGGCAACCGCCGCCGCGACACGCTCGCCGAGGCCGCGCGGCGGGCGGGCTGGCCGCCGGTGCGCCTGGTGCCGGAGCCCGTGGCCGCGGCCCGGTACTTCGCCGACGTCCTGCGCCGCCCCGTCGCCGTCGGCTCCTCGCTCGCCGTGTTCGACTTCGGCGGCGGCACGCTCGACATCGCCGTCGTGCGCAACGACAACGGCCGGTTCACGGTCATCGGCTCCGGCGGCCTCGAGGACCTCGGCGGCCTCGACGTCGACGCGGCGATCGTCGAGCACCTCGGCGCCGTGATCAACCAGACCGCGCCGGGCGCGTGGGCCGCGCTGCGCAACCCCCAGTCCACCACGCAGCGCCGCGACCGGCGCCTCTTCTGGGACGACATCCGCGGGGCCAAGGAGATGCTCTCGCGCGCCACGGTGGCGCCGATCGCGATTCCCGGGCAGGACGCCGCGCTGCACCTCACGCGCGAGGAGCTGGAGCGGGTCACGGAGCCGCTCATCCGCCGCGCCGTGTGGGAGACCGGCAAGGTCCTGCACGGCGCCGGCCTGCGCCCCGACCAGCTCGCCGGCCTGTTCCTGGTGGGCGGCTCGTCGCGCCTGCCCTTGGCCGCGCGGCTGCTGCACGCGGAGTTGGGAATTGCGCCGACTGTACTGGAGCAGCCCGAACTGCCGGTCGCCGAAGGTGCTTTGGCGGAGTTGGTGCCCGTCACCGGCTACCAGACCGAAAGCATCCCGGTCTCGGCCGTGCCGGTCTCCGCTCCGCGATCGGCGCCCCCCTCCGCACCTCCGACGGCGCCGATCTCGCCGGTCGGCCCGCCCACGGCGCCCTTCTCCGCGCCGCCGTCCGCCGCACCGTTTTCCGCCTCGCCGTCCGCCGCACCCTTTTCCGCGCCGCCGTCAGCCGCACCCTTTTCCGCGCCGCCGTCCGCCGCACCCTTTTCCGCGCCGCCGTCCGCCGCGCCTGTCGCACCTCCCCGTCGCCGGGGCCGGGCCGGGCTGCTCGTCGGGGCGGTCGCGGCGCTGGTCGTGCTCGCGCTGGCGGGCGCCGGGACCTACTGGTTCTTCTTCCGCGACAAGGTCAACGCGATCGACTTCAAGACGGTCGCGACCGCCGGCTCGCTGGATCTCGACGCCAAGCTCGACAACCCGGTGACGGCGACGCTGGCCTCGCGCACGTACGCGCTCTACACCGTGGACAAGAACGTGCACCTGGTCGCGTACGACCTCGACGATCGCAAGAAGGTCTGGCAGTACGACCTCGCGGACGACAACTACCGGTGGCAGATCTACCCGAACCCGAACGGCATCGTCCTCATCGGCACCTACGGGACCAACCCGGTGCTCATCATGCTCAACAGCTCGGGCAAGGAGCGGGGCAAGCAGCAGTTCGCCACGAGCGACTCCGTCTACTTCCTCGACTCCGTGTGGATCTGGCACTCCACGAAGGCGAAGAAGACGAACGCGTACGGCTGGGACGGCGCCAACAAGTGGACGATCGACGACAACCCCAAGGGCACCAGCGTGCTCGGGCCGATCGTGGCCGGCGACGAACGCGGCCCGTCCAACCTGGTGGGCGCCCCGACGAACCGCGATCTGAAGTCCCGCACCCAGTTCATCACCGTCGACGACGACAAGATCAACCTGCGGGAGGCCAGCAGCGGCAAGGTCGTGCGCTCGTGGAACGACACGGCCGACAGCTCCGCCGGCTACGCGATGTACGACCAGCGCCTCTTCGTGTACGGGACCAGCTCGAAGTACACGATCAAGGCCTATGACCTCACGAAGACGGGGGAGCCCGAGCAGCTCTACACCGCGCCGGACGACAAGCGCCGCATCGTGGACGTGGCGGCGTGCGGCACCGATCGGCTGTGCGTGCTGGACTCGTCGTCGTCGGACGACACCGTGCTGCGGTCGATCTCGATCGCGGACAAGAAGCAGCTGTGGCAGGGCGATGCGAAGGGCACGTCCGGGCTGGTTCCGGTCGGCAAGGAGATCCTGGCCACGACGCCGGGCGGGAGCAGCGAGACGAGCCGGCTCTTCGGCGAGGACGGCGGGCAGCTGTTGAAGCCCGAGGACCAGGACGGGTACGGCGTCCGGGTCACCAACGGCAGCCTGCTGTTCTTCGCGAAGGCGCCCAGCTCGATCGAGGACAACGTGACGCTGACCGGGGTCACGTCGTCGTCGGGGGAGCGGGTGGCGCTGGGGACGCTGAACAAGGTGGCGTCGGCGAGCTGCTCCTGGAACGCCTCGAAGATCGCCTGTGTGGGCGCGGGGAAGCTGCAGATCTGGTCGTTCGCCTGAGCTGCGGTGCTGCTCCACTCGCGCGAAAGGGCGGCGCTTTCGGCGCCGCCCTTTCGTTTGCGTGCTAGCTCTCGCCCGATTGCTCCGGACTCAGCGGGATCCTCAGATCCGGCGGCCGGTCGCGGCGTTGAACGCGTGGTGGGTGTTCGCGTGCGGGCGGACGTACACGATCTCGGTCAGGCGCGGCGTGCGGCGCGGGTCGGCACGGACCACGAAGCGCTCGTCCTGGCCCTCGAGCGCGACGGTGCCGTGCACGTAGGCGTCCGAGCCGAGCTCCTCGACCAGGTCGACCGTGATCGGGATGCCACCGTCGTTCGGGCCGACCAGGTCCGTGTCCTCGGGCCGGAACCCGACGGTGACGCGGCCGTTGGAGCCGTCCTGCTGCGCCGCGGCGATCTGCTCGCGGGTCAGCGGGAGGATGACGTCGCCGAAGCGGCCGCCCTGCTCGGTGAGCGGAACGGTCTTGATGTTCATCGCCGGCGAGCCCATGAAGCCCGCGACGAAGACGTTGGCCGGCCGGTCGTACAGCGCGCGCGGCGAGTCGACCTGCTGCAGCACGCCGTCGAGCAGAACGGCCACGCGGTGACCCATGGTCATGGCCTCGACCTGGTCGTGCGTGACGTAGACGGTGGTGATGCCGAGCTTGGCCTGCAGCGTGGCGATCTGCGAACGGGTCTGCACACGCAGCTTCGCGTCGAGGTTCGACAGCGGCTCGTCCATGAGGAAGACCTGCGGCTCACGCACGATGGCGCGGCCCATCGCGACACGCTGCCGCTGACCACCGGAGAGCGCCTTGGGCTTGCGGCCGAGGTAGTCCTCGAGCTGCAGCATCGCGGCCGCTTCCTTCACGCGCCGGTCGATCTCGTGCTTCGGCGTCTTGCGCAGCTTGAGCGCGAACGCCATGTTCTCGTACACCGTCATGTGCGGGTACAGCGCGTAGTTCTGGAACACCATCGCGATGTCGCGCGCCTTGGGCGGCAGGTGCGTGACGTTGCGGTCGTTGATGAGGATGTCACCGGCGTCGACGTCTTCGAGGCCGGCGAGCATGCGCAGCGACGTCGACTTGCCGCAGCCGGAGGGCCCGACGAGCACGAGGAACTCGCCGTCACCGATCTGGAGGTCGAGCTGGTCAACCGCGGGACGCGGGGTGCCCGGGTAGATCCGGGACGCCTTCGCGTAAGTGACCGTAGCCATGGGGGAGCCACCTTCCACCGGCAGGAACGTGCCGGACGATCCGAGTAGAAGTTCACCGAGCCGGGCGACGGTGCCAGACTACGGAGTGGGGTTCACCTTAAGCGCTTACGGACCGTATGCCAAGGTCATGGTCCGGGTTTGCCCGGGTTCGTCGGCTTCTGGCGCGAGGTATCTGCCGCGCGGGGGAGCATTGAGACCAAGTACGATCGTGGGTCTAGGCCGACGTGGCGCAACTGGCAGCGCACCCGACTTGTAATCGGAAGGTTGGGGGTTCAAGTCCCCCCGTCGGCTCTCTTGATCAAGCTATTGAGCTGCCGTTTCTCGGGTGGATCGCGATCGTGGGCGGCTCGCGGCATCGAGGGTTGTGCTCATTCCGTGCTCGGACGGACTAGCAATGCGCTACACGTCGCGCCTCTTGCCGGGCTGGCCTGATCGTTCGGGTCGGATCGTCGACTCGCACAGGGACGACTTCGTCTGCGTGCTCGGCGAACGTAACGACGACGGGTCGGTGTCTGGCGGATCCGCGCTGTCCAGCGTCGGGTCGACTGGCGGTTGCGAGCTGGTGGAGCGGCTGCGCACTGTGTGAGATCGCCGATCCGCACCACGGGATGCGGTCGCCGAGTCACGGCATATCGCAAGCTTGGAACCTGTCCCAGTTTCATATAGACCGCGTGTCTGGCTCGATAGAACCGGCTCACCACTCCGTGGTAAGGAGAAAGGTCGGTGAACCGATCGACTCGATCGTCCGGGTGGAAGGTCGCCACACACTGTGAGCATGTGACCCTGAGTGCTTGTCGTCCGGCGCCGCATCGGGGAACGAACGGCTGTCGGACGACAAATAGACCGATCGGCTGACACGGTTGGCGGTTCAGGTCGGTACGCATGATCGGTTGACCCGTCCTAGGGTGAGTCCGTGGGCATTGTGAGTGAGGCACACGACGTCATCGAGCACAGGATGCTTTGGCCAGATCCGGGTCTGATCAAGGCGCCTGGTCGGCGGGGCACGTCGCCGATGGCGGACAGCCCTGCGCGGCGCGAGTCTGGTCGGGTGACTAGGAACTGATGGTGGTTCACTTCGTCCGTCATCCCGCCTATGGCATTGGCCGGGTCGCCTCCGGTGAGAACGTCGTCCGGTTCTTCGACATGCCAGGATGCGAAGAAATCGCGCTTCCCGTCCTCGGTGAGGTCCGGACCATCGAGTTGGAACGTCGTCAACGTGTATGGATTCAAGACGTCGACGGGTGGCTGACGGGCTATGTGGATAGTCTCAATAGCGCTGGCGATGCGTACCTGGTTGACCTTCCGCAGCGCCAAGCGGCCTATGTTCCTGCTGACCGGCTGCAGGTGCGCTGGTCGGTGCCGCTGGCAGACCCCGGCGGGCTCCTGAAGGCGGGCACGACGGACGCCAAAGGCTTTCATGACGCCCGCAGCGGATTCGTGCGAGACGTGTTGCGGCAACGCGCAGTCGCACAGGGATTGGCTGGAGTCTGGTCGTCAGCAGTCGAACTCCACGCCCATCAGGTGGGAGCAGCACGTCGAGTACTGGCCGATCCGGTTAAGCGGTACCTGCTCGCGGATGAGGTTGGGCTTGGGAAGACTGTTGAAGCCGGGATGATCCTTCGCCAGCTTCTGATAGACGATCATGGCGGGGTGTTGGTCCTGGTTCCAGACGGCTTGGTCAGTCAGTGGCGCGACGAGTTGAACTCGAAGTTCCGTGTTGGCCAGTTCCCGGGTCGGGTGACGGTGGCGGCGCACTCCTCGATTGCCGGAGTGTCGGTCGATTCGAGGCTTCTGGTTGTCGTCGATGAGGCACACCGGCTGACCTCGGCCGATGCTGACCAGAACGACTATTCGGCGCTCTGCGCTATCAGTCGATCGACGAAATGCCTGCTACTGCTTTCAGCGACACCCGTCCGATCAAATGAGGACGGCTTTCTTCGCATGTTGCACCTCCTCGACCCCACCACGTATCGCCTCGACGACATCGACGCCTTTCGCCGGCGGGTGGAAATTCGAGATGATCTGGCTGAGGCGCTCATCGCGATGGGCGACGACACGCCAGTTCGCTTCTTGCGGGATCCGGCACGCAAACTGCGCGAGTTGCTGCCTGACGAGGTTTGGTTGACCACCGACCTGGACCGCCTCGAGGCGGCCATCGACATTCGAGACGCCGATGCAGCTCGGGCGCTCGCAGACGCCATCCGCGCGCGGCTAGGCGAAACTCACCGGATCCATCGCCGCCTCATCCGGACCCGGCGCAGCGCCTCATTGGCGAAGCTGTTCCCCGTCCGCGGTCGAACGGCCGGCAAGAAGTGGCTACTGGCGGATCCCGATACCCGGCGAAGCGCCGTCGCGGAACTCCTAGCTGATCTCTTGGTGGAACTGCCGAGCATGGACCTCGCAGACCCTCCAGCAGCGGCCAGAATCTTCATTGACCGGGCCTCCGCACCAGTCACCGCGCTGGCCGACCTCGCCACAGCTCTCCGCACGGAAGCAGGCCATGATCTTGATGAGGCCGAGGTCGTAGCCCTCGAAGGCCTGCTGGGCACCGCTACAGGGCGCGCTGTGGCCGCGCGTATCGATGACGTGCTCCGCAATAGCACGGATGCTGACCGGCTGGACGCCATGGTCGCTTGGGCTTGGCCCCATGTCGGTGCCCACCGTGTGGCAGTAGCCAGCTCGTTCCCGCATACCGCCATCGCCGCTGCCAACCGGCTTGAACAGCAGTTCGGCGCGGCTCGTGTCGTGAGACTTCTCTCGACGATGTCCGCGAGTGAACGGGCGGAAGCGGGCCGGCAATTCCTGGAGGATTCGTCCCGATCCATCATCGTGATCGATCGAGGTAGCGAGGAAGGTGTCAACCTTCAGGTCGTCGAGGAAGTCCTGCACCTCGATCTGCCGATGGCCACCGCGCGACTTGAGCAGCGACTCGGCCGCTTCGACCGGTGGACTCGCCGTGGCCAACTCGTCACGCTTCCGGTGAGATCCACCGTGTTCCGCGAGGTTGAGGATCACATCGACGCGCAACTCGGCGCATGGCGGCAAGTTCTCGACGACGCCATAGACATCTTTGGTCAGTCCAGCGCGACACTGCAGTACGTACTGCCAGCGCTCGAACAAGAGTTCATTGATCTCGCTCTTGATGTCGGCCTACCGACGGCCGCGGCGCGACTGGTTGGCCGGCGCGACGACCTTGATACCCAACGACGTCGTATCGAGGGACAGGACCTCCTCGATACGATCGAGGAGCAGGCGGACGATCAGGAATGGGCAGCCTCGATGCGATCGGCCGACGGTGCCGCACGTATCCTTGGCCGATTCCGCGACTATGTGGTCAAGACCCTCGGCTTCACCGAGAGCGTTGGTCTGCACGGCACCCGATACGGGATCAGCACAAGGCACCCACCGCGCCTGACAGAGTCGCAGGTGGCTGGCATTGGCACGGACAATCTACGCGGCCAGTACACCGACCGGCGGCTGGCGTCGGTCAATGAGATTGGCTTGCTGCGTTGGGGTGAACCGATCGTCGACAGGTTCACCGATCTCACACGGACCGACGAGCGAGGCCGAGCGTTTGCGCTCGAGGTCCTGCAGCCACGCAGCGAACCCGGCTCTCTGGCCGTATTCTTCCTGGTCACCGCCATCGTCGGCCCCGACATGGGTCGTCTCGATGAGCTCGAGGATCTCTACCCGGGAGCCGGGATCGCTGCCAAGAGTCAGGTCGGACGCCACTTCGCCCCACTTCTCGAGACGGTGTGGTGGCACCCGACCCGAGGGGAACCCGACGACCGACTTTGCGAATGGCTGACCAACGCGAGCGGGCATAACCTCGGCGCCGACCCACAGCGTTTTCGGCACCTCGCCGCCCGAGTTGACCTTGCAAAACAGGTTGATGCAGCCGCAGAAGCCGCGCTCAGGGCAGTCGCGGACCGGCCATGGGTTCTCACTGCTACCTCGGCCGCCATCACCAAATATGAATCCGCGCGACACCGCGAGAGCGCGACGCTATCAACACGTCCTCGCAGTGAGACCGACATGCAGTTGGACCAAGCCGTTCACGAAGCGGTCGCGCACGCGATTCGCACACCAAGCATGACCATCGACGCGTGCGGCGTGGTCTTCATCACCGGACCAGACAATGAACGCTAGCCCCATCGACCTTGACGACCTGCGGAGTCAGGACCGTCGGCTTGACCGACGCCTCAACGCCGGCCGGCCCAGGCCAGCCGAGATCGCGAACCTGATTCGGTCGGGTCTGATGGCCATCGGCTGCACATCGCTACGCGCGCATGGCTCGCCGATTGCTGACTGGGACGCTGGCACCTGGGAACGGTCTGGCCTTTTCCGGCACGAGGACACGGTGTCGGTGCGTCCGTGGCAACCTACCTGGCTGGACCGGCACGGCGCTCCCGCGCCCGACCAAGCGGCAGGTGAACGCGTCACACGCAGGCGTGACCTGCCCGTACCCGCCGACGCGTTCTATACCAAGGCGTCCGGTCACACCTTCGCCAAGACACTCAGCCAACGCGACGCCATTCGCGCCGCAGCCGTAGCCGGCCCGGGTGACGTCATCACCTGCGTGCTGCCTACCGGCTCTGGAAAGACCGACGTTGTCCTCTCCCGAGCGATCAACCGTCGTCCCCGTCAGGCAATCGTCATCGTGCCGACAGTGTCGCTGGCGATCGATCTGGAACGCCGGGTACGCGACATGGTGAAAACCAATGATCGTTTCGCCTACTTCGGGGACGCCGACGGAGACAGTAAGGAGCACATCCGAACCGGCGTTGCCAACGGAAGTCAGTGGCTGACGATCGCCGCACCCGAAGCCGCCTGCTTTGGCCTTGCCAGGCCGCTGCAGGAGGCGGCAAACCGAGGCACCCTCGACATGATCGTCATCGACGAGGCACATCTTATCGCGGAGTGGGGCGACACTTTTCGGCCGGCATTTCAGGCATTCGCCGGTCTACGGCAACGCCTACTCGACGCTGCGCCACCCGGCCGCGCGGCCACGACCATCCTGCTCACCGGAACCCTCGACAGCTACGGGTTGGCGACGCTCGATCGCCTGTTTCCCGGAGCCGGCCAGTTGCTGGTATCTGGGCAAGCAACTCGGCCAGAGCCGGAGTGGTGGACCGCTCGATGTGAGTCCGAGCAACTGAAGCGCGACCATCTGATCGAGGCGCTGGCACACCTACCCCGACCAGCACTGATCTACACCAGCTTCCACAGTTCGACCCGGTCGACGACCACGAAAACGGTCATGGGATGGCTGCGGGACGCCGGACTTCATGCCATCGCCGAGATCGCCGACAATCCGTCGCGACTGCGTCGTGAAGCCGCAGTGTCGGGACTGCGGTTGGCCGGCGCACAGGCCGATGATCTCGATGTTGTCGTCGCGACATCAGCATTCGGGCTGGGCATCGACATCCCGGACATACGGACGGTCATCCACGCCTGTGTGCCTGATTCAATCGACCGTCTGTATCAGGAGGTTGGCCGGGCCGGCAGAGACGGCCGGGCCGCCGCCTCTCTGGTCCTGTGGACGACGACCGACATGCGGGCTGCCACCAGTTTCGCCGGCGACCGGCTGCTCGGGGCCCACCTGGCGTGGGTTCGATGGCAGAGTATGCGGCAGGGGCAGCGCTCAACCGACGACCGTGTGACGCTCGACCTACACGCTGACCACCCTGGCGTCACCTATCCGGCCAGCAGAGGAAACATCTACTGGAACGTGCAAACTCTCTCGGCGATGGAACGCGCGGGAATGATCCGTCGCCACTGGCCGATCCCGGAAGCAGCACCGGCGGAGAGCAGCGACTTAGACCTCGAGGCGTTCTTCGAACAACAGAACGACGTGGCGAGCATCGAGGTGATCCATGCCGACCTCAACGACGAGACGGCATTCAAACAGCGAGTCACGGCCAGCCAGAAGCAAGCGCGCGACGCCTCGACCGATGCGTTCGCCGCCGCCACGGAACTGATCGCGGGACTCGACGAATGCACTAACCAGTACCTGGCAAAGCACTACCTCCTGCGCGACAAGGCGGGAAATCAGTACCCGGTCGCTGTCGCATGCGGCGGCTGCCCCCACTGCCGACGAGTCGGCGCCCGACCCCATTCGGCACCGTTCCACCGACCGCTGCTTGCCGGAGCCATCTCCGTGGAGCCCTTCGACGAATTGAAGGCGCTGGCTGTGGGTGGGCGGCTCGGCGTTCGCCTCGACGAGGCAGATCCTGCGGCCCTGCGCACACTGATCAACCGGCTGCTGCAGCGAGGCGTCGTGGTCGTTTGTGGCAACCAGCAAGAACCGTGGCGAACGCGCTCGTCGGAACCCTGGTGGCAGGAAGATGTCGCCGCATTAAACGATCGGCGCACCGCACCATGGAGCTTGCCGACCGTGTTGCTCGCCCTTGATGACGTCGGCGACGACGACCTGGCCCGAGCGTTGACAGCGTTGGACCGCCAGACCCTCGGGGTCGTGGTCACCCCGGCGACGAGGCCGGACCCACGCAACTCGAAGCTTCTGCTCCACGAGGCGTGGACGCCGGCCTATGAGATCAACGACCTACTCAGGAGGATATGACGATGGCGTTGGTCACGTCTCCGGACATTCTGCCGGAAGCCATGCGCTTCCTGGTTCGCACGGTACTAAGGCAACCCGACCGACGATGCGACCGAGCGGACCTGCTGGCCCTGGTGGCGCCCGAGGGACTCGCGGATGTGATGAAGCGGCCCGACCGGGACGCGACGTCAGAGTCCAGCGGCGAGAACGCTGCTGCGAGCGGTAACAAGATCGCGAGAGACTCGTTGGCCGCCGCACAGACGCTCGGGCTGCTCGCCCCTGACGGTCCATGGATCGCGCCCACCGACACCACCCTGACCCGATGGGCAGACGCGGTGCAAGTATCGGCCCCCTCGTTCAGCCGGGCGCTACGCCACCAACTGTGGTCGACTGCGGTTAATACCGACGCTGCACCGCACGATGACCGTGTTGCTGATCTAGTCGATGGTCTGGCGGTACTGTTCGCGGCCCCTGAACCACTTCGGGTTTTCGAGTTCGAAACAGGAAATGGCCGACGATTCAACAAGGCCCAGACTGTTTGGTTCGGCCCCGACAAGGCCAATTGGCCGGTCACCAACCTCACGCAGTTCAGGCCGTTCGTCCGATGGGCCGGATATCTTGGCTACGCCCAACTCGTGGACACCTACGCGGTGATCGCGGACGCGAGTGCCGCGATCATCGATGACCTGGAGGCGCTGCCCGCCGACCGATACCGCCTCACCGAATTCATCGAACATTGTGCAACCGTCCTGCCCATCCTCGACGAGGGCCCACGCAGCCTGTGGAAGCCCGACGATCGCCGCGAGGTTTCGCCCGGCCTCGCCGTCACGCTGACCCAACTGGAAGCCTCTGGCCACCTCACCATTGAGCCGCCGGAAAGCGACCGGGAGAGCATGACGATCGCGCTGGCCCCAACCGTGCCCGCACGACGTGTCTCCCATGTCAAGTGGCACCCCCGCTCGACGACGAAGGATCACCGGTGACCACAACCTCCATCCCTGTATGCTGGTCGCGCGCAGAAATCCAGAACGCGGCTCAGATTGATGCTGGATCCCTGGCCTTCGACGACCCGGTCGCTGACGCCCTGTTCCAGGCGGTACACCAGGCGGTCCCTCTCGCGCGCCACGCAGCAGACCGGAGCTTGGCGCCAGTCACCGAAAGCGACGTCCTCGACGACATCTGCCAGCCGATCCACTCGAACGAGCCTCTGATTCGGTTCATCACGGGCCGCACCGGCACCGGCAAGAGCCACCTCGTGCGATGGCTTCGCACGTCAGTGCCGGACAACGAGAACTGGCACCTGATCTACATCGAGAAGCGCAACACATCACTGCGCCGGATTATCGAACAGATCCTCACCGGCATCGACACCGCCGGCGCTCGCACGCTGCGCTCCAGCCTCGCGCAGGCCGCCACCCGGACGGCCACGCTCCCGGCTGCGATGCTTGCCCTTATCCACCAACTCATCGAACACGTCAGATTCGACGATGCGCCCGTGGTCGCGGACTTGGACGGCCCTGATTTGGCCGACGCGCGTGACTTCGTCGCGCGCCTGTTGGCCGATCACACCTTCCAACAGCAGATTTCCCGTACCGGCGGCCCTATGGAACGGATCGCACGCCTGGCCATTCAGGGTCTGGACTCCGGCGACGATGTCGACGTCAATCCCGCTGATCTGCGGTTCCGTGCGCAGGACCTGGACATAGACATCCACGCCTTCGGCGACGTCGGTCAGGAGGTATTCGCCAAGGTCCGGCAGGTGGTGGCCAATGCCGACCGTCGAACTGAGGTTTCCGCCATTATCGACCACTACCTTCCGGCGGCGATCGGCGCGGTTGTCACTGGCGGCGGGACCGACCTGCTGACCGTATTCGAGGGCGTCCGTGCCGAACTCGCCGGGCGCGGCAAGGAATTGTTCCTATTCATCGAAGACTTGGTGCTCCTTCACGGCATCGACGGCCAGTTGGCCCAGGCCCTGACCGTGCCGGCCCGTCCCGACCTGTGCCGCATTCGCGCCGTGATTGCCGTGACTACAGGTTATCTTGGTGATCGCTACAGCACCTTCGCCGACCGTGGCAGCCACTACACGATGGATGTGGACCGCAAGAAGATCGATCCCGACGATCTGCGTACCTTTGTGGGTAAGTACCTCAATGCCGGTAGAGTGGGCCGTGCGGAGTTGACACGGGCGGCTCGGGCCGGCGAGCAAAAAACTCCCAACAAGTGCCCGGACTGCGAATTCGTCGACCAATGCCATCCAACCTTCGGTGCTACCCGCGAAGGCCACGGCCTGTTCCCCTTCAACCGGCCCGCGGTCGACCGACTCATCGCACTCGCCAGTCCCGACGGCTTCGATCCGCGGCGCATCCTGCGCCAAGTGGTGCGGGCGCCACTGGAGGTAGCAGAAGCCGAACTGGACACACCCGGCGCCTTCCCGTCCGCCCGATTCGCAGAGCTACTGGCTCCGAAGCGCGACAACATCCCACTTGAGGCACGGGACGAAATCATGAAGCTATCCGCTAACGGCGAGGCGGAACTGAGCCTGCGAGCCTTCTATGCTGCTCGTCCTCCGACGGTGGATGAAGAACTCGAGGACATCGCAGCGGTGTTCGGTGTTAGATTGACCGAACTCAGCGGCGTTCACGCCGCACCTGACGAGATCGTCGAACGCCGCGAGCCCGCTGCCGCATCGTCGGTTGACGCCTGGGCACGCGGTGAGCAGTTGCCGAGCACCGACACAGTGAAGATCCGGCGTTGGATCATGAACGCGCTCACGGCCCGATTGATGAACCACGCCCACGGACTACACGTGAGCCCCCGCCAGCGGGCCGTCGAGGTGGCGGGCATCGAGATCGGCTGGAGACACATCGTCATCCAGAACGCGGCGGGTGGCGGTGAACCCGCCGCTGATCTCACCATCGAGTTCAAGCAGCGGGACTCTGACGCGGTGCTGCTGAAGGGTGTTCTCGCCGCCGGCGGCGGCGACCTGCTCGGACCGAACTCGGGCCGATGGTGGTTCGATCTCCAAGCCCGACTCGACGACTGGGAGAACCAGATCGTCCAACGGGCATCCCAGACGAACCCGGACGAGATTGTCACCGCACTCACCGTTCTCGGCGTGCTCAGCAGCATCGACGACCGCCCGAGGGACACACCAGCTCAGGCGCTCGCTGTGCTCATCAAGCCCAGCCGACCCGACGACCTCCCTCCCGCCATCCGCACCTTCCTCAACGCAACCGAGAAACAACGGGACGATGCGCTCGGCGTGGTGCGCGCCCGGCTTACCCGCCGCAAGGCCGGAGGAGCGCCCACCATCATCGATGCTGCGGCGGTTCTATCCGACCTGGTCACCGCTGCGCGCAACCGGGCGATCCCCGCGACCGGGCCCGGCGTAGACACCTTGGAGTGGCGCGCTGTGGCCAACCACCAACGGGAGGCGGCGCGATCCGCGTGGACGTCGATCGCCGGGCTACTCGGCGCGATCGCAGCTGTGATCGCACCAACGGAGAACATGCTGGAAACTGTTGAGGTGATGGACAGGTTCGTCGTACGAGCTGCCGGCGACGGCGTTCTCGGCTCGCCCGATGCTCGACAGCAGTACGACCGGCTCCGCGCCTTCATCACCGGCTCCAGCGTCGCCACCCACCGGAAACTGACGAAGATTCAGATGGCTACGCTCAGCCCCGCAGACCTGTGGCTGCTCAACCATGATCCGAGTCAGGGGCTCCGCGCCATGGCCGAATTTTGGGCCCTCTGTGACAGGCTGCTGAAGGCTGCGGAGATCCGCGCAAGTTCGGCGACCGAAACCCGAGAAGGTGGCGGCAGAACACGGCTGGTCGGAGCATTGCGCGCGCTGGCCGACCGGCTCGACGAAAAGTCCGAACGATGACCGAACAGCCAGCGGGCGGGGCCGGCACTCCGATGACCCTCGCGCAGCGTGCCGAATCAGGGCTCCTTGCGCTGGCCGAAGCCGCCAGTCAGCGGCGCTCCGCTGACGAGGAGCGAGCCGTCGAGGCGGCATGCGAACGGGCCGAGAAGTTCACGAACGCGCTTGCCGAGATCGCCCGGCTTGCCGAGGAGCTCAGGGTTCGAGGCCTGACAGTTGTTCTGCCAGCTTTCGCGCGCGGCAAACATCCTGCCAACCTGCGCCGGACCGCCACGCAGATCTTGAACGGGGAGGCAAGCGATGACCTCGCGAACCGACTCAAAGGCCCCGCCGTCCAGGATGCTCTCAAGGCCGCCGAGAGTCTCGTAAAGTCCCGTGAGAACGTACTCAGAAGCGCTGCCGAAGCCGAGCGCAGTCGACTCGATGCAGATGGGCAGAAGCCGATCCCCAGCCTTCCAGGTCGGGAGAGCCTGCAAAGGCAAGCTAAGAACGCCCGGGCGGCGCTGGCTAAACGCGGGCCGGAGGCGGTCGCAGACCTGCCAGCTGCTGTCGACCGATGGCGGCGCGCAGCCGAGGACCTTAAGGTGGCCATCGCCGAAACCGAGCAAGCAGTGACGGATCTGCCGCTCGACATCAGGGTGTTCATTGAGGCGGCCGCCTCGGAGAGCGGCGCCGACTGGACGTTGCTGACTCCGGTGGTGCGGGCGTGGCTGGATACGGATGGCAACGGGGATGGGTACTGGGTGCGCAAGTGGTAGACATTGACGCCGCTGTCCTATTTCGGGTCCTTGACGAGGTGGAGGACCAGGAGGCCCGCCACCTGGTGTGGGGTCTTACCGAGGAGTACTGGACCGAAGATCGTCTGATCGCGTGTATCACCGCGGCGGCCCCAAACTTCGACCCGCGCGACATTCTCGACGAACTGCTAAACCGCGACCTGATACTTGAACTTCGCCGCCGCTACCCGCCCACCTACCGCTCGCGCATGGCGGAAGCGATGCGGCTGCTGGCGCGGCTGCGCCAGCAATTCCGGGGTAAGCCATGGCAGTCGGCGCCGCCGCTGGTTGCGGACTTCCGGTTCCGCCACGAGCCGCGTCGGTTCCCGATTCGGAATGTGACGGCCGCCGACGCCGCAGCTCTTCTGGCAGTCCATGGCGCCAGTCGGGCTGTGCAAGACGTCGTGACCCAGGTTCTGCAAGGCGCCAACCCATCCGGCCGATCGAGGCCCCGTGACCTCTCCCAATTCCAGGTCGATTCGACGATCGCGGTGATGGACGCCCTGGCGGGCCGCGATCGGGGTGTCGTGGTGGCCGCCGGCACCGGCAGCGGCAAGACACTGTCGTTCTACCTACCCGCGCTGGCATACCTCGCCACGCGGCCGGCGTCCGAGCGCGGCGCAGGAGTCATTGCGATCTATCCGCGCAACGAACTTCTGAAGGACCAACTCGCTTCGGCGCTTGAGGAAACACGCCGGCTGAGGACTGCCGGCGGCCGTCAAATCCGGATCGGTGCCTATTTCGGCAACACCCTGACACAGGCGGGCCGAGACAGCCGACCCATGCCGCCATGGCGGCGCTCCTCTACCGGCTGGGTATGCCCGTTCCTGAAATGCCGGGTACGCAACCCACAAGGCTACTGCGGCGGCAACCTCATCTGGCAGTCCAGAGACTTCGAAACCGCGACCGAGCGCCTGGTCTGCGCACAATGCGCAGACGTCATCACCAGCCAGGAACTCACGCTGACCCGAAGGTCAATGCAAAGCCAACCACCCGACCTCCTGTTCACCACCACGGAGACGCTCAACCGCTCACTGAGCGACGGCTGGAGCATGCACGTGTTCGGTGTCGGACCGCGGGCACGCACCCGACCACGCATGGTGCTTCTCGACGAGGTACACACCTACGATGGAACCAACGGAGCGCAGGTCGCGTACCTGCTACGACGCTGGCGGAGGATGATGCGTCGCGGAGCCGGCCAAACCACTGCCTGGGTCGGGCTGAGTGCAACGCTCGCCAACGCCGAGCGCTTCTTCGGCGAACTGTGCGGCCTGGACGACGGCGCGGTCGCCCTGATCGAGCCGCAACCCGAACAGATGCAGCCCCGAGGTAGGGAATACCAGGCCGTGCTCCGAGGCGACCCGGGCGCCCAGACGGCACTGCTATCGACCACGATCCAGTCCCTGATGCTTATCCGCCGCGTCATGGACGCCCAGCCGACCGACCTCGGCGCCTTCGGCACCCGAGTATTCGCATTCTGCGACAACCTCGACCTGGTCAACCGCCTCTACCGGCAGGTCCTCGACGCCGAAGGCTTCGACGAGTTCGGCCGTCGCAAGACAAACGGCTACGCTCTGGCCGACCTGCGCATGGAGCGCTCAGCAGGACGTCTCGGCACCGTCACCGACTGGGCGCGACGGGACGCGGATGGCCAACATTGGTGGATGCCTGAGCACCTCGGCTTCGATGGCCGGGTCCTGTCCATTGGCCGCACCTCCTCGCAAGACACCGGCGTTAACGCCACCGCGGACGTCATCGTCACGACCGCCTCACTAGAGGTTGGCTTCGATGACCCGCAGGTCGGCGCGGTCCTGCAGCACAAAGCGCCACGCGACATCGCCTCGTTCCTACAGCGCCGGGGCCGCGCGGGCCGCACCCAGACCCAACGCCCCTGGACCGTCGTCGTGCTGTCGGACTTCGGCCGCGACCGGGCTGCCTACCAGGACTACGAGACACTGCTCACCCCGGCGCTTCCCGAGAAGCGACTCCCCATGGGCAACCAGTCGGTACGCAAGATGCAGGCGGCGATGTGCCTGATCGACTGGGCCGCAGTAACTCTGAACGTCGCAGCCCCGGACAAGACCCAAGCCATGCGAAAGGTCTTCATCAAGCCGCACCCGTCCCTGCGCGACCTTAGAGACAAGACCGTCGACCTGCTCGAAAAGGTCATGACCGGCGGCCCGGAGCGCGACGACTTGATGCAGTTCGTGGGCACGGCGCTACGCCTGCCCCCTGACGAGGTCGAGGCCATCTGTTGGGAACAGCCGCGCTCACTGCTGCTGGATGCCGTACCCACGGCACGGCGACGCCTGGCGAGCGGATGGACGCGACGCGATGCCGATCTGGACCCCGTCCCCGACGACAGTTGGGTGGACGATTCGCCGCTGCCCGAGTTCATTCCGCGCGCCCTGTTCAGCGACCTGTGCCTACCCGAGGTCGCCATTGAACCGCCGGATAACTACGACGCTGCCGCCCGGGAATCCCTGCCGGTATACATGGCGCTGAACGAGTTGGCCCCAGGCAAGGTCACCATGCGGTGGGCGGTGGAGCGTGGGCATGGCCTGTGGATCCCACCCGCCGATGACGGACAAGCGATCGCGCTGGAAGACAACCTCGCCGGCGTCCACCAACTTATCGGACAGGTGCCCGGCGAGGCTGGAATGGTGCCGCTCGTACGACCACTGATCACCCGGCCAGTCGTGCCGGAAAAGGATGTCCAGCCGTCGTCCAACGGCAGACTCGCCTGGCAGATCCGCCATCAGCCGGCCGGAGCGGGACTCACCCTCGTACGGCCCCGCTCCGGACCGCTGTGCAGCTGCGTCATAGATATCCAGGCATACCTCCACACCGCGGCCGGAGCGCTGCGCACGTGGCGGTACGCAACCTCGGCAACGGCGAGCGTGCTGCGACGAGCTGGCGGCCGGCAAGAAATGCGGAGCTCCTTCAGTTGGCAGGGGCAGCCAGCGGCCGTCGGGTACGAGGCCGCAGTCGATGCCCAAGTGGTGACCGTGCAGATTCCGCAGACGCTGGCCGCGTTCCGCGTGGACGTCAACGCGAAGCGTCTGCGTCAGTTGCGGCGAGACTTGTTCATCGACCGCCTACGAGGCGCGCTGCATGATGTACGCATCGACACGTTCCTGTCCCGTGACATCGCCGAAGCCATCGTTTCTGCCGCAGCCGTGCAGATCATCAATGATCCGCTCGCTGATCTCACCGCGACCAGCGCTATCCAGTGGCAGGCCACCATCCGCGACCTGCTGGGTGATGGTGTCATCGTACTCGGCGACGACCTCGACGATGACGACAGCGATGGTGATGGCCATCAAACATTCACCAAACAACAGCAGCGACTTCTGGACGCTCTGCATGAGGACCGTGTTACCCACGCAATTGGCGATGTCATCACGGTGCTGAAGGACTCGCCAGACGACACCTGGTTGCCGTGGCTGCGCGCGCGCTTTCTGCAGACGGTCGCCGCGGCGTGGCAGGCGGCGGCCCAACAAATCTGCCCCGACTTCGACGCCGATCTTGACAGCGTCGTCGACATAGATCCGCTCGGCACTGGACCGAACGGCACCTTCGTGATCAGTGACTCCGCCATCGGAGGTGGCGGGCTGATCGAGTCACTCACCCGCCGCATCAGTGAGGACCCACGCCGATTCGACTACCTCGTGTTCGCCGCCCTGCAGGCATCCGACCTGGAGGACGTCGACCGATCAATGCGTCGAACCCTCGACCTGCTGGCGACCGACGCACCAGCCGCCGACGCCGCTACACGGTTCCGCCAAACCACCGACGACCGGCTCGCACCCTGGCAACGTCTACTCGCGGCGCTCGCCGAACGAGGAGTCAGCCCGGCACACGCCACCGCTACCGCGCTGGCCAACCGGATCTTCCGGCTCGGCTCGTCGACCGCGACCGACAGCATGCTGACGCTGTGTCTGCGCAAATGGGAAGACATCGAAATCCAGGTCGGGTTCGCCATCGACAGCCGTAGCATCTGCGTCGCACTGGTTGCCGACCCGGCAGTACGATCCGCCCTGTTGGCGGCGATCCCGGAGGCGGCAGGTATGCCCGACACCTGGGCCCGTTCGGTACTGCAGGGCCTGCTATGGCCCAGTGCCGAGGCACGGCGCGCAGCATCACTCGTCGCGTCCAACCGATTCGTCGCCGAAGCTCCGCTGACTGAACGGACACTCGTGCTGGACTCGCTACCGGACCCGATCGTCGATGTCGACGTCGACGACCCGAATTGGCAGGCTACGCTCACCGACCTCGTCGCCCGCACAGGTCGCTGCCGGCTCTATTCGGCATCCGGTGACAACCTGCAGCTCAAACGAGCGCTCCAGCAACTCGTGACCAACCCGATCGAACTCGGCTGGTTGCACGTGCACCCACATGTCGAATCCCTTGCCCGCCACGACGGGGCGATGCGTGTCGAGGTGTCTCTGGAAGAGAGTCCCCAGTGACCAACCGCGAAATTCATCGCCTCGCGGCTCGGCCGCACCGACTCATCGCCGAGGCCCTGCAAGGCCTGCTCGTCGGCGAGATCTTGTCGCCGGGTCAACGAATCTTGATCGCATCGCCGTGGATCCGCGATGTTCCCGTCCTGGACAACACCGGCGGCCGGTTCACTGCTCTCAACAGTGCGTGGGGTTCGCGAACGATCCGCCTGTCCGCCGTGCTGCGAACACTCTTGGAACGGGGAACTGAGGTCTACCTGCACGTGGGGCCGGGCCCCAAGGAGGCTGAGTTCGTCCGCCGGCTCGGCGAGGGCGCCCGCACCGATGGAACCGATCAACGTCTGCACCCACATATCTCGACCCACGATCCAGGCGATGTACTCGATCACCAGAAGGTGATCGCCGCGGACGAGTGGGCGGTGTTCGGATCCATGAACCTGACCTACCGCGGTGTCGAACTCAACGGCGAACTCGTGACGGTCTCTACCGACCCGGCCCGAGTCGCTCGCCTCATCACCGAAGTGATGGGCCTTTTCCCGTGAGCGCCAACCAGTCGGCACCGGCCGACCGCTGGCCAGCATTCCGCGACGCGTTCTACACACTGCCGAACAACCTTGACCTCAGTCGGCGTGTGCCGGCCCTCGACCGACTGCTCGCCGTCGTCGCCGATCTGCTGTCGAAACAGCCGCCGCGACCGATTCTGCTGCCCGCCGTCATCGGCGTTACCTCGTACTACTACGGCATCGCATTCAGCCCCGAGCAGGCCCGCACGCTGCGCGAACTCCTTCAGTCACACATCGGTGACACCTGGTCGGACTTCGACGGACGCCCAGTGCGCGACAGCGCTCTCACTGACCCACTGGTCCAGGCGGCAGTGCAATTCGCTGGCGATCAGCGGTTCGTCTACCGCCTGCGTGTCCCGGCGGACGAACGGGATCGCGTCCGCGCGACGGTCATGTCCCTGCTAACCTCGCTCCGTACGAATTCGCGGCGCACGGTTCGTCTCGCCGTGCCAATCGGACGCATGATCGGCGACCTCGAGGATGCGTGCGCCGTGGGAGCGGCCGGCGCCGCCGAACGCGCCTACGCGGCACTCGCCAACGATCACCGCATCTCCGAGACTAACCGCCTATTCCTGCATGTCCAGGTCCTCGCCGCCTTCGGTCGCTGGCAGGAGTTGGCCGACCACCCGATGCTGGGCAACCTGCTCAGACTCGACCGACCGAGCCCAGTGTCGGACGCCTTGGCGCAACTCGCTCTCGCGAACCTCGCGCCAAGCCCGACGCTGCAGGCGTTTCAACCCATTGGCACCCGCTTCGGGTCGTTGATCGACTCGACATCGGCGATCCGTACACCCAGCGGCGCGATGTACTACACGCTCTGGGCGTTGACGGCCGGCGAGTCAGCCGACGATCTCAAACGCCGGCTCACCGACGCCGGCTGGGCGACCCCGGCCGTGACCCAACTGCTGGCCGCGACCACGCCGGCGCCTGAGGCCCTTGCCGCGCCGACGGACGCGGCACAGATGCGCACTCACGCGATCACTGCGATCGCTCAAGGCCGCTACGACACCGCCGTCGAGCTACTCGCTTCGCTTCCACCCGACCCCCGTGATCTGCCCGCCGTCATCGAAGCGGTGACAAAGACTTTCACACCGGGCGCGCTGGCCTTGCTGGAGGCGCATCGATCGGCGCACGGTGAGGAAGCTCTGCGCCAGGCGAGCATGAACCGGCCCCCCCTGCCTAGCCACACGGCGATGGCTCTCACCGACCGGCTGCGAACTGTCTTCGATCCGGCCACGCCTCAGGCGAGACTTGAGGAACTGGTCGAGGGCATCAAGCAGGTCGGCCTCTCCGAACTACGCGCGCCGGGTGGAGTCGATTCTGCCTGTCAGGTCCTGTGCGACCTCACCGTTAACGGCGATCTTGGGCATGTTGGTACCGGGGTTGACACCTGCCTGGATCTTGTGCGTGACCTTCGAACCAGCGCGGCCGACCCAAGCCAGGTACGCAGCCTGAGCATGGCCACCCTGGAATTGTGGGGCTTCCACGACACCAGCGGCGACCGCCACCGGGCTCGCCGAATAGGCCTGTTGGCCGGCGACGCCGTCGAAGCAGGCTGTAGCGTCGCGCAATTCGACGAAATCACCGAGATCCTACGAGCAGGCTGGGACCCGTTCCTCACCGATGTCGACCTGCCCACCAGCATCGACATCCTTGAACAACTCGTGGCATACCAGCCCACCGGCGCCGCCGGACTCGACAAGTTCGCCATCCCCGTCCTGTCGCGGGTGGGACCCCACAACGCCGCTCGGCTGCCCTCAGCCGCCCTCGCCGTCGCAGTCGACTTGGCCCCTACCTTCGGTCTGACGATCGATATCCCGCCGGCCGACACGACGGTGCCCGCCGGGGTCTCAACGATCAGCGGCCTGACCATCGCGCTCTACTCGCTGGAACAAACCGCGCTGGCTCGTGCGAAGAAGCTCCTCCAACAGCGCCACCCTGGCCTCACGTTCCAGTCGCTGTCCGATCATGTCGCGACCGACGCGCTCAAGACGGCCGCCAAGGCCGCCGACCTCTTCGTGATCGCAGATCGCGCCGCCAAGCACGCCGCGACCGATGCGATCAAGACCGAGCGGCGGGACCGCCCGACCGAGTACGCCGCCGGCAAAGGATCCACCTCGCTCATCGAGTCGGTCGAGGCGTGGCTGCACAACTACATGGCCGCAGCGGACGGGGATACCTAGTGCGTGACCAAGAACGTTCACCGGGTTGGTGACACGCCGGTTGCGGTGTGCCGGGACGGGGCGGTTCGGCCTCACCCTCGATAGCGATCAGGTTCGTTGTCGAGGGATGGGGTGGGTGGATGGCTGAGCCGGTCCGAGCGCGGCGGCTGAGCGATGAGGAGGGCCGCAGGCTGCAGCAGATCGTGCGGCGGGGCAAACACGGGTCGATCCGGGTCCGCCGGGCGTTGATCATCATGGCGTCGGCGTCCGGCCCGGGTTCGACGTAATTCGGTGGCCTGGAGAGCCGGAGCTGGGTGCTGAGCTGGGCGGACATGGTCGGGGCCGCCTGGAGGGCGTGTCTCTAGGCGGTGGCGTTTCGGCTGGTCAGCGGGGTGCGGGTTGAAGGTCGAGGATCTGCTTGGGGTGGGGGATGCCGAGCTTGGCGAGCAGGTCTCGTTGGGCCTTGGTCAGGGTGGTGACCTGCTGGAACGTGCCGGTGGGGCCGGTGAATGTTCCGACGTGGAGGCGTTGGAGTTCGCGGCGGGCTTGGTGCCAGGTCGTGCCGGATCGGGTCTCGATGATGCGGATGAGCAGGAGGGCGAGCCAGCACAGCACGACGTGGGCGCGGATGCGTGCTTCGAGTCGGTGGTAGACGGGTCGGAGGTCGATGATCTGTTTCATGTCGCGCCAGCCGCGTTCGACTTCGAGGAGTTGCTTGTAGCCCAGGGCGATGTCCTCGGCGGGGAGGTGGGGGTCTGAGCAGCGCAGGAGGTACTTGCCGTCGAGGTTCTCCTCCGCCTTGATCCTGGCGTGGTCGATGCGGAGTTTCCCGGCGGGGGTGGTGCGCAGGTAGCGGCGCAGTCCGGGCTTGCCGGCGATCTTCCCGCGGAGTTCGCCGCGTTTGAAGTCGCTGAGCCCGTCGGTGTCGGCGATCAACTCCTCCAGGTGGGCGACGAGTTGTTCGCGCATGTGCTGGTCGCGTTGCGCGGCGTCGGGGTTGTGGCAGATCACGAACCGGTCGGTGTCGCTGATGCGGACTTCCTTGGCGCGCATGTTCTCGGCGATCTCGGTGTAGCGGCCCTGCCTGGACAAGGCGGCCTTGACCTCGGGCGATCCGGAGCGGAGCTTCTCGCCGATGATGTAGGCGTGGTCGCCCTGGCGCAGGTAGCGGCGGTTCTCGGCGGAGGAGAACCCGCGGTCGGTCACCCACACGATCTTCGACCGGGTCCAGTCCCGCATCTCGTCCTTGACCTGCCGGATCACGGTCTGGTCGGAGGCGTTGCCGGGCCAGGACCAGCAGCGGACCGGGATGCCATCGCGGGTGACGGCCATGCCGATGACGATCTGCGGCAGGTCGTCGCGGGAGTCCTTGGACTTGCCGTGGACACGGAACCCGCCGCGGTTGCCGTCGCTGCCGGCCTGGTCGCTGGTGGTGCTGTCGGGCAGTGGTCGGCCGGTGTCGTCGCGGGCCACGGGCGCGTCGGGCTCCTCCAGTTCGAAGTATGTCGTGTCGAAGAACAGCAGGTCCACCTCGAGGTTCAGCAGTGTGGCGACGGAGTCGAAGACCTGTTT
Organism: Dactylosporangium sp. CA-052675; assembly: GCF_050947935.1. Lineage (GTDB taxonomy): Bacteria > Actinomycetota > Actinomycetes > Mycobacteriales > Micromonosporaceae > Dactylosporangium. Next base: position 348,476 of record NZ_CP192010.1, read on the forward strand.
CTCGACCTCGTCGGTGACCTCGTGTAGCCAGTCCATCGCCCGGTAGCAGGACCGTTCACCGATCTCGGGCAACCCGTCGATGCGGGCGTCGTTGGTGATCCAGTCCGCGGCGGCGAGCTTCGACGACGGTGCCAGGGCCCGGTTGGCGACCAGGGCGAACAGCACCCGCTCGGTGACGGTCATGTCCCGCGGCCGGCCACGCTTGGGCTGCCCGGCCCGGGCCACGATCTGGTCGATGCACAGGCTGTGCCACAGGTGATCGAGGACGTAGGTGCCGCCGAACGACACCGAGGAGACGAACTCCAGGTCGGACGCGGCAGTGGCCGCGAGCGCGTCGCCAGGGTCGAGGAGCTTGGATAGAGACACGACCAGGCGTTTGACCGCGTCGCGGTCGAGTTGGTCCTCACGACCGAAGGTGAACAACACCTTGGGCACCGCCCGGCCAGCGGCCGGATCCCACTCGTTGTGGGCCAGGTGCAGGTACCGGACCGTCCCGGACTTGTTCTCCCGCTTCGTCGTCTTCACGTACACGGCTCTAGACCATACAAGGTATCTCTAGGTCAGGGAAGCCTTGAACAGAGAACCGCGTCTCTAGGCACTTTCGGCCTTCTCCACCACCCACGGCCCGCTGACCAGCACATTCCGCCCCGCAGAACCTCCAGGACCACCGAATTACGTCGAACGCGGGAACCATGTGCACTGAGCGACACGCGTCGGTTTCCCTCGCTGCTTTCGGACGGGTAAGCTGACCGCGATCAACGCCAGAAACTGCAACCACCAACTGGCGCACGGTTGTGCAGTTTCGGCAAGAGCGGAGGGAAGGCGGCGCATGTCGGCGGCAGATCATAAGGCAGTCGTGCTGCTCAGCGGCGGACTGGACTCGGCGACAGTGTTGGCCATCGCGGCCCACGAAGGGTACGAAACCTACGCACTGAGCTTCCGCTATGGCCAGCGACACACGGTTGAACTCGGCGCCGCCGACCGGGTTGCCAAGGCGATTGGTGTGGCCCAGCACGTGGTGGCCGACATCGACCTGCGTGTCTTCGGTGGTTCAGCGCTCACTGACGATGCCCTCGCTGTGCCGCACCACGCCAGTGCGGACGAACTGGGCGCAGACATTCCGATCACCTACGTCCCTGCACGCAACACGATCTTCTTGTCGTTCGCGCTCGCCTGGGCGGAGACGCTCGACGCCTCTGACGTCTTCATCGGTGTCAACGCGCTGGACTACAGCGGCTACCCAGACTGCCGTCCGGAGTACATCGCCGCTTACGAGCAGATGGCCAACCTTGCGACCAAGGCTGGTGTCGAGGGACGGCAGCGGCTGAAGATTCACACGCCGCTGATCGAACTGACGAAGGCTGAGACCATCCGTCGTGGCCTGGAGTTGGGTGTGGACTACGCCTTGACTCACAGTTGCTACGACCCCGTCGATGGTCGCGCTTGCGGCACCTGCGACTCCTGCCTGCTGCGTGGACGCGGATTCGCTGAGCTGGGCCTTACCGATCCGGCTCTCACTGCAGCAACAGGGTGATCACGTTGTACCGGGTCAAGGAGATCTTCTACACGTTGCAGGGAGAAGGCACACACGCTGGTCGGCCGGCAGTGTTTTGCCGGTTCACCAGCTGCAACCTGTGGACTGGTCGGGAGCAAGATCGGCATCGTGCGATCTGTCAGTTCTGCGACACCGACTTCGTCGGTACGGACGGCCCCGGCGGGGGCCGTTTCCACTCTGCCGCAGACCTTGCTGCTGCTGTGGCAAAGGAGTGGCAGGGGCAACCGCATCGCCGAAGCCGCCCCTACGTGGTCTGCACTGGCGGTGAGCCACTGCTGCAGTTGGACGATGCTGCCGTCGAGGCGCTACATGGTGAGGGTTTCGAGGTAGCGGTCGAGACCAACGGGACGCGGCCGGCCCCGACTGGCCTCGACTGGGTGTGTGTCAGCCCGAAGGCCGGCGCTGACCTGGTCCTCAACCACGGCGATGACCTGAAGCTTGTTTTCCCGCAGGTCGGTGCGGAGCCAGAGCTCTTTGAAGGGCTCGACTTCAAGCACTTCATGTTGCAGCCGATGGACGGACCTGACCGGGTATCGAACACCGCGGCTGCGGTGCAGTATTGCCTGAGCCATCCGCAGTGGCGGTTGAGCCTTCAAACGCATAAGTACATAGGAATCGCCTGATGGAGATCTTCCGAGAGTTCACCTTCGAAGCTGCGCACCAGCTGCCGAGCGTGCCTGTCGGGCACAAGTGCGCGCGCCTCCACGGGCATTCCTACCGAGTCGAGGTCCACGTCGGCGGGGATGTCGATCCAGTCACTGGCTGGGTGATGGACTTCGGTGACATCAAGAAGGCGTTCCAGCCGCTACATGATCAGCTTGACCACTACTACCTCAACGAGGTGCCTGGCCTGAAGAACCCCACCAGTGAGGTGCTTGCTCGGTGGATCTGGGATCGGCTGATCGATCAACTGCCGTTGTCGGCTGTCGTAGTGCGTGAAACGTGTACGTCGGGCTGTGTGTACCGAGGGGAGCAGTAGTGCTCGCTGATGTGCAGGGCCTACCGGACGGACGCGGTATAGCGCTGGACGAAGTCGGGATCGACGGCTTGCGCTACCCCCTGCTTGTCGCCGACGGACAAGGCACTAAACGTGAGACGGTTACCACTGTTGGCATGTCGGTGAGTCTTGATGCCGATGTCAAAGGCGCTCACCTGAGCCGGTTCGTTGAGGTTCTGCGTGCCTGGCGAGACCAGCTCGGCCCGGACACCGTTCTAAGTCTCGCTGAAGATCTGCGGATGCGTATGGGCAGCACCAGTGCACAGGTCCGTCTCGACTTTCCGTACTTTCTTGAGCGGTCCGCCCCTGTGACCGGCATGCGGTCCTTCACCGAGTACGGATGTGCGCTCGACGCTCGTGCCGCCAGTACCGGTTCTGCCCTGACGCTGAAGACGCGGGTGCCGGTCACCAGTGTGTGCCCGTGCAGCAAGGCCATCAGTGACCGCGGTGCGCACAACCAGCGTGGATATAACATGATCGAAGCGAGGCCAGCAAAGTCCGTGCATCTGTGGTTCGACGATCTCATCGAGGTCGCCGAGTCCGCTGCCTCATCGCCCGTTTATGCGCTGCTCAAGCGTCCCGATGAACGTCACGTGACGATGGCAGGCTACGACAACCCCGTGTTTGTCGAAGATATGGCCCGCAACGTCACACAAGCCCTCCGCGCCGACTCCCGTGTCACCGCGTTTCGCGTGTACGTCATGAACGACGAAAGAATCCACAACCACACGGCCTATGCTCGGCTGGACTGGTCGAGCACAACACCTGCCAGGCCAGCGTGATGGCCAGCGACGATGCGGCTGACCACCCGCCGATCCACGTCATCGTTACCTGCTCTAACCGCAAGACCATCGCGGTCCCCGATGATTTGCGACTGGGCCATCTCCGCCAGCAGGGCTCCGACGAACGCTTCAACACCTGGACCGAACGTTTGTCTGCGGCGACGGTCCCCCGTGTACTCGCCCACGATCTGTACGCCGGTGAACACTGGCACGTTGCACGACAACTTCCCACGCGTCTGTCACGCCCAGCTTCATTGTGGATCTGCTCCGCGGGGTACGGCCTAATTGCCGCGAACAGTGCCATCGCGCCATATGCTGCCACCTTCGCTGCAGGGGAGTTAGATTCGGTTGGCTCCACTCCCGCTGAGATGCGTGCCTGGTGGAACCGCCTCACCACCTGGCGCCGCTTAGAACTGAGCCAGCCACGATCGATTGCCGACCTCGCGTCTCGTGAGCCCGGTGCCACTATCATCGCGGTGCTTTCAGAGGCATATATGCGCGCCTGCGCCGATGACCTGCGGCGGGCTGCCGACCACCTCAACAACCAAGAACAGTTGATGGTCATCGGCCCACCAGGCCGCTGCGCTGACATCGAAGATCTGATCGTTCCGGTGACTGCGAACCTACGGCCTCTCGTGGGCGGAAGTCTTCAAGCTCTGAACGTGCGAGTGGCCGCCCGCCTGCTAGAGGCCGCAGCCAACGAACTGTCTCGCGCAACGCTTCGCAAACACGCCGAACAGGCAACATCAAGCGCGCCGCCAGACCACAGCCGCCGGCTTGGCGGTCAACGGCTCACTGACGACGAGGTTCGCAGCTACATTCGCGACCGCCTGGCCGCCGGACCAGGATCGGCGACGGGTCTGCTCCGCCTGCTCCGCCAGTCGGGACAATCCTGTGAGCAGGCACGATTCGGACTGCTCTTCACCGAGGTTGCCGCCGAGGTGAGGCGCTGATGCCCACAGCAACCGCAACGAAGGAACTCACCCGTCGGGCGCTGCAAATCGATCAAGCGGGCGCGTGCCCGTTGTTCGTGTTTGCCCTGCGCGCAGATGAAATCCTGCATGTAGCCGACATCTCTCGGGTCAGCCGTGACGAGGCAGGCAATCTCATCGGCTACCAGCGACCCGAGGTACGCCGGCACATCGAAGAGATCGTTGAGTATCTCAACAACGACCATGCGATCTTTCCGAATCCGATCATCCTGGCGTTGTCGTCCCGGGCGAAATTCCGGTCCAGTCGTGGACCCGGCGCAGGTGATGGCCTAGCCACTGCTGGCAACCTCACCATCCCGCTGCCGCAGCCGGGCAAGCCCAAGCCGGCCTGGATCGTCGACGGTCAGCAGCGAGCCATCGCGCTGGCCCGCACCCAGCGGCGTGACTACCCAGTGCCCGTAACCGCCTTCGTTGCGGACAGCGTCAGCCTTCAGCGCGACCAGTTCCTCCGGGTCAACAACACCCGCCCGCTGCCGCGCGGCCTGGTCACAGAACTGCTGCCCGAGGTCGACAGCCCGCTGCCACCACGTCTCGCTATACGCAAGGCCCCATCAGCGCTGTGCGACGTGCTCAACAACGACAAAGCGTCGCCCATGTTCGGACTGATCAAACGTGCATCCACGGCGAAGGAACGACCATCTCGCGCCGTCATCACTGACACCGTCGTGGTGGACATGATCAGCGAGAGCCTTACATCGTCGTCAGGCTGCCTGTTCCCATACCGGGACATGAGCCGTAACGAGACTGACTTCGATGGGATCCTGCATGCGCTGTTCACCTACTGGGCAGCCGTGCGTGACGTCTTCCCCGACGCCTGGGGAAAACCAGCTAGCAAGAGCCGGCTCATGCACGGCGCCGGGATCCGCTCCATGGGCCGGCTGATGGACCGCATCCTTGGCGCCATCGACCCCCGAACACCCAACGCCCCCGACACCATCCGCCAACACCTCGCCCTCATCGCCCCGCACTGTCGCTGGACCAGCGGAGCTTGGGACGATCTAGGCCTGCGCTGGAACGAGATCGAAAACGTGCACCGCCACATCCAAGAGCTCTCCAATCACCTGATCCGGCTCTACCTCAACGCACGGGCAGAGCTGGTATGAAGTTCTTCTTCCCCGACAGTCAGGACCAGGTCGACCCGAGCTTCGACTTCATCACCGAGGAGCGCGACCCGTTCCGGGTGCGTCAACGTGATGACCTCTATGCCCACGAGGTTCTCACCGAAGCACCGTTCGACGGGATTCTGGTTTCCAAAGCCATCGTTGACGGCCAAGCGGGCAGCGCTGGCAAGTACACGGGCGCGCAGCGACACCGCCTCTACCGAGAGGGAGCCGAGCGGTTCTTTCGACTCAATCACGGTCACACACCCCTCAAGATCATGGGGGACTGTGGTGCGTTCTCCTACGTTGCCGAGGAGTACCCGCCCTACACCGTCGATGACGTTATCGACTTCTACGATGGATGTGGTTTTCACTACGGCATCGCCGTCGATCATGTGATCTTCCAGTACGAGCCTAAGGTGTCCCGCGATGACGAGCGGGCCTCTGAATGGCGACGTCGGCAAGAGATCACCATCGAGCTCGCTGAACAGTTCTGGCAACGATGCAAGGCCAGGCGTGTCGACTTCACGCCACTCGGTGTTGCGCAGGGCTGGAGCCCGCAGTCCTATGCCGACGCCGTAGCTGCCTTGCAGCGGATGGGTTATAGACGGATCGCCCTCGGCGGCATGGTTCCCCTCAAGACCCACGAGATCCTTGCCTGCCTTGCCGGCATTGACGACGTTCGGGAAGCGGCCACCCAGCTGCACTTGCTCGGGATTAGTCGCTGCGAAGACGTCCCGACGTTCTCAAGACACGGTGTGACCAGCTTTGACAGCACCGCACCGTTTCGGCAGGCGTTTAAGGACGATCGCGACAACTACCACGCCTCAAGCCGCACCTACATCGCGCTGCGCGTGCCCCAGGTAGACGGCAACGCCAAACTCAAAGCTCGCATCCGGTCCGGCGAGATCAGTCAGGCTCAGGCGCTCAAGCTCGAACGGACCGCGCTGTCGCTGTTGCGTCAGTACGACGACGACAAGGTCGACGTCGAGTTGGTTGTTGAAGCGCTTGCCGACTACAGCGCTGTCTGGGACGGCAAGTCGGATCGCAGCAGCCAGTATCGTGAGACCCTGACAGACCGACCCTGGCGCGACTGCTCGTGCGACCTGTGCAAGGCACTCGGCATTGAGATCATGGTCTTCAGAGGCGCTGAACGCAACAAGCGGCGCGGCTTCCACAACCTGTACGTGTTTGAGCAGCGGCTGCGCGCTAACAAGGAAGGAACCCTGCGTGACCAAGACCGGGACTGACACCCCGTCCATGACCGCGAAGGAACTGCGCTTGCCCGCGCTGAAGATTCAGCAGGGACCCGACCGCAGCCTCTACACCTTCGCGATGGACGGGAAGCTCGTGCCCCAGATCGCCACGGTCTCGCGGATCCGCCGCGACGGGGACACCCAACTCCACGGCTACCAGCGACCCGAGGTGCTCAACCACGTCGCTGCCATTCGCCGGTACATCGAGACCGACGCCAGCCCGTTGCTGCCTAACGCCATCGTCATCGCCTTCGACGAACGCGTCCGCTTCGAACCGTCGAAATCCGGCGACACTGGGCCCGGCTACGTCCAGACCGGTATCCTCATCATCCCGATCACCGATGGGCCAGAGCACGACCGTCCTGGCTTCATCGTCGACGGTCAACAGCGCTGCGCCGCTATCCGTGAGGCCAACGTCGAGGCGTTCCCGATCAGCATTAGCGCCTTCATCGCGAACGACACCGCTGACCAGCGCTCCCAGTTCATCCTGGTCAACTCGACCAAGGCCCTGCCGAAGGGACTCATTCACGAACTATTGCCGGGCGCCTCGGGTGCACTGCCTACGCCGCTCCGCGTGCGCCAGCTCCCCGCGACACTGCTCGAGCGGCTCAACTTCGACGCCGTTCGCTCGCCGCTACACCGGATGATCCAGACACCTACCAACCCCACTGGTCACATCAAAGACAACTCGGTGCTGCGCATGCTCGAGAACAGCCTGTCTGACGGCGCGCTCTACCGGTTCCGCAACGACCAGGCCCTGCCCAAAACCGGTGAGATGCTCACCCTGCTGTGCAACTTCTGGTCGGCCGTCGAGCAGACCTTCCCCGAAGCCTGGGACAAGCCGCCCAGGAAGTCTCGACTCATGCACGGTGCCGGAATCATCAGCATGGGCTACCTGATGGACGCCATCAGCCACACCCGCGACGAGAACGAGGGTATCCCCGATACCGAGGAGTTCGCCGCGGATCTCAAGCTGATCGCCGATGACTGTCGGTGGACCGAGGGGGAGTGGACCTTCGGCGATGGCGTCGTCCGGAAGTGGAACGATATCCAGAACACTCCACGTGATATCCAGCGAGTCGCTGACTTCCTGCAGAGCCGCTACCGGGCCCACCGGAGTGCCTCATTGCGTGGCTGAGTAAACCGCGAGTGGTGGCGAGGCTGGACCAGGTCCCGGCGGAACAAACCTATGTCTGCGATATCTCGGATCCTGCGGCGACGGCTGACATGCCGACGAAGGAGTCGTTGCCGAGGCCGGGCACGCTTGAGCCAGGCGGTTATCTGCTCGTAGGTCAGCCGATGGGACCTGGTCCAGCAGGTGTGCACGTCTATCGCCGCCTGGGTACCAGTGCAGCCGCTGCCTCGGCGGCGTCCCGGGCCACTTGAGGCAGGACCGACGTGTACGTGTTCGCGGTGAGCACGATGGTGGAATGGCGCAGCATTGCCTGGACGGTTTTGATGTCGGCGCCGCCGGCGAGGGCGAGGGTGGCGGCGCCGTGGCGGAGGTCGTGGAGCCGTACCGGTGGTAGACCGGTTTCGGCGATGGCTTCTTTGAAGCGGCGGGTGACGTAGTCGGGGTGGATCATTCTGCCGTCCTCGCGGGTGAAGACGAGTCCGGTCTCCACCCAGGCTGCGCCGGCTCGCTCGCGTAGGTCGTCTTGGTGTTCGAGGTGTTCGCGGAGCAGCCGTGCGGTGATGGTGTCCAGGGCGATCGTGGCTTCGCTGCCGTCGGTCTTCGGAGCGGTGAGGTTGAGTTTCCACGCCTCGACGACGACCTGGTGCCGCACGGTGAGCGTGAGCGCGTCGAGGTCGAGATCCGCGCGGTGCAGGCCACACGCTTCGCCGCGGCGGAGCCCGCGGAGAGCGATGAGGTGGTACATGGCGTACAGCGGGTCGTCGATGATGTGATCGAGGAACGCGCCGGTCTGTTCGGCCGTCCACACCATGACCGGCGACGGGACGTGGCCGGTGCGCCGCCATTCGGCAACGCGCCGGTCCGTCCAAATGAGCGGTTTGGCCGACCGTACCGGCGGCAGTTCGACGTGGGTGGCGGCGTTGTAGGTGACCATCTGTCGGCGCATCGCGGCGTTGAGCGCAGCGCGTAGGGCGGCCTGGATGCGGCGTTGGGCGGCCGGTCCGGCGGGTTTCATGGTGCGGCGGTCGCCGTCGAAGCGGTGGCCGAGGTTCAGGTCGGGGTCGGCGAGATACGCCTGGAAGGCTTCGTTGTGGGCGTTGATCGCGTCGAACATCGCCGCGACGTGCTTGCCGGTGAGCCGGACCACTTTGATGTGGCCGAGGTGTGGCTTGAGGTACTTGCGGATGTTGTCGGCGTAGTTGCGGCGGGTCGTTTCGCGCAGTGAGCGGCGGCCGGCGAGCCATATGTCGAGCCATTCGCCGACGGTGACGTCGTCGTGCTCCCCGTCGCTGTGCAGCAGCCGGCGGGCGGCGGCCTGGTCGGGGAGCGGCTCGCGGCGGCTGATGGCGCCGGCGATGAGGTCGCCGATGCGGGTGCCGTCCTCGGGCTCATCGGCGAGGGCGAGCAGGGCGCGGATGCGGTCGAGTTCGGCGTCGGCATCGGCTTTGGTGGCGAAGCCGCCGCGGCGCAACGGGCGGCGTTTGCCGTCCGCGGTCGGCGGGAGTTCGCATTGATACTGCCAGATGCCGTGCGTCGGGTGCCACGAACCGCCGGGGCGGCGCAGTTTCGGGCACGCGCGGCCGTAGGGGCGGCCGGTCGCGGGGTTGGTGCAGCTGCACCGCTTGTAGGTGGTGCCGTTCAACTATGCCTCCTGACAGGCGGTCGGTGCGGGTCGCGGGTCGTGTCGATCGACGCTTCACTTCGCGTGGTGGTCAAGTCGCTGGTACCAGCGGGATCGACGATGGCGAGCAGATGGACGACGGCGACGCGGAAGCGGCGGCCGACTCGCAGGACAGGGACAGGGAAGTCGCCGGAGGTGGCGAGGGCGTACGCGGTGGAGCGGCCGATGCCGAGCACGGCGGCGGCGGTGGGCAGGTCGGTGACGGCACCGAGGGCGCGGATGTCGTCGACGGTCCAGATGCGTGGTTTGGTGGCGGACACGGTGGTTCCTCTCGGGCGTGGGCTGGGACGATTGCGGAGTGCATGACCCCGCGCGGCTGGTTGACCGCGAGAACTGGTCCGGTGGCTTCTACGAGCTGGACATCGAGCTCGACAACGTGGGTCCGGACCGGCTGCAGTCGGCACTGACGCGGCTGTGGGCTGCCGCGCGCGTTGAGGGCTGCTACGCCGATCCGCGGAGGTCCGGCAGTGACGGGCTGGCTGCGGTACCGCTACGGGTCTCTTCACTCGAGGAGCGCGGACTGCTCGCGGGGACGGTCGCGTTGCCGTCCGGCCACCGGGTGGTTTGTGCGTGTACGTCGGTCGAGTTTGACGGCGGGCAGCGGTGGCTGACCTTGAATCTGCCGCTCGGCGCTCTTGCTCATACCGATCGGCGGATCGGTGCGTTCCCGTTCGGCGATGACGGCGGCCCGGTGTCGTTGCGCTGGCGGCATCCGCTCGATGCCTGGCTGGGCACCGTCGCGGATGCCGTTCACGCGGAGGTTGGCATCGCCTGCGCCGTCATCGGGTTCGAGATCGACGCTGGGAAGGACGCCGCCTCGTTCGCGGCCGGGCTGCCTGAGCAGCGCTGGGAGGCGATCGCACTGCCAGGACCGGACGGCCTGGTGCACACGCCAGCCAACCGGTGAACCGGCGCGGCATGGCATGCCGGCGCTACCGTCTTTGTCCATGGGGAGCGGGGGCTTGACCGGCGGTGTCTGGGCCGCCGCGGATCTCCGTCCATCGGCTGAGCCGTTCACCGAGGAGTCGAAGAGGACCGGTCCCACGGGGTGGATCTGGTGACGGGCGATCAGAGGCACGTCGCAACGCCCGTCCGGCTGCGGGTGCTTGGCCGGCCGGCGATCGAGGGCGTTCCTGAGGACCATCACGTCCGCCCGCAGTCGCTGGAGTTCCTGACGTATCTGGTAGTCCGGGGCGGCTCGGCGTGGCAGGAGGACATCTTCGATGATCTGATGCCGGAGCCGTCACGGCGGCTGGCGGCGCAACGGCTGCATACGTACACCTACAACTTGCGCCGCACGTTCGCGCTCGTCGGTGGCGAGTGGCCGTATCTGCGGCTGAAGCGTCACCAGTACGTCCTGGACCGCGACGCCTTCGACGTCGACCTTTGGACGTTCCGCGACGCCCTCGCCGAGGCGGAGATGGACGCCGGGGCGGTGTACCGGGCTATCGCCGCGTATGGCGGACCGTTGGCCGCTGGCACCCGGTACCTGTGGATCGAGCGGTACCGCGATTCGGCCCGACGCGATTACGTTGACGCGGTGGCCGCCCTCGCCAAGAACCTGACTGGGCGGCCCGACGAGGCCGAACGAGTCCTCAACGCGGCACTGCGACACCACCCCGACGACAGTGAGCTGTTGGACGCGCTTACACGGGTGCGCAGGTGAGCCCGCACGGTGCCGCGGTTTGGACGAGCTCACCTGTTTCCGCACACGCCGACCTATCGGCGGGTCATGCGGTGGCGCTGACGGCGGCGGATCGGTCTTCGTGGACCAGGACGCTCAGCACCCGAACGGTGCGGCGCAGGCGGTCGTAGACCTCCTCCGGCCGGACCTTGACGTGCAGCATGCTGCCCAGCAGACCCTCGACGAGAGCGACGACCGGTTCGGTCCGAATCGCCTCGGCCGGATCTCCACGCAGCCATTGGTTCGCGAAACGGACCGACTCCACGGAGCTGGTCACGTCCTCCTCGTCGAGGACCCGATCGTGCACGCGGATGTGCTCGATCGCGTCTCGGTCATCGCTGCGGGCGTTGCCGGTGAGCGCGCCGAGCAGCCGGACCGCGCGCCGCGCGGCGAGCGTGGCCTGCGGCCCCGGAACCGACTCGTCGCGGAGGATGGTCAACAGCTCCCGCACCACCGCGATGACCGGCGCCGACCGTACTGCGAGGTGCGGGGCGCCGCGCAGCCACTGGACCGCGAATCCGGCCGCCTCGTGGTCGACGGGCGGCTGGGCTGTGTGGCAAGCGTTGTAGGCGTGGTCATGATATATCACCTCCTTCCTGTGTGAATTCAGCGCCGGCTCCATGAAGCGGTGGACGGCGCAGCTCGTACCGCCCGCTGGGCGTGGTGCACCGCAGCGGGCGAAGCTAGTGGGGCTCGGACGACGGGGCGCCCTCATCGTGGCTCCTCGGCGTTGAGGATCTTCATCAGCGTGGACGCCCGGTTGTTGGAGACGCGGTGGCCATCGGCGCGCAGCTGACGAGCCAGCGCGCCCCGGGTCAACGGGTCGCCGTTCGCGGTGAGCCGATCCCGGGCGGAGCGGGCCGCAGGCAGCAACACGCGGACCGCGTCGCGGTCCCCAACGTGGGACCGTTTCGCGGACCGGTCCTGGGAGCCGGTCCGCCGGACGGGCGGACCGGGCCGTTCCCGGCTGGCCGGCGGTCCCGGTTCGTCGACCTGGGACGAGGCACGAGGGGACCGGGGACCCTCGATGGCGTCGGTCCGCTCGTCCGAATCGTGGAGCGGCTGCCGCCGGTCGGGGTCCGTGGGCGGCTTGGCGATGGTGTGCCCGAGCGCGATCTTCACCATGACCAGGAAGCCCAACGCCGGGATCGCCGCGGCGACCCAGCCGATCAGGGACCTTTCGGCCTCGACGACCTGCGCCGCCAGGGAGAGTGCAACAGCAGCAGCCCAGGACGACCGCAGGGAACGTCGTGGCGTTGCCGGACCGTTTGCGGCGGCGGAGTTCCAGCCCGGATGCGACCGACATCAATTCAAGGACGACGGCGTCGGCCCAGGCCAGCCACCCAGGCTGGCCGTGGTTGCTGGCGACGTTGTGGACGTGGGTGAAGCTCGCCGGACCGGCGGCCCCGGCGACGACGAACATGATGAGGACCTGGACCGCTCCCTCGACCCGGCCGGTCCGGAACTGTTGGTCCCGCGGGGTTGGGGCTGCTATGGGACCACCCCCGTCCGCCGTGCGGACCGGACTCGTGGAGGGCATGCGGGGTGCGGGCGACGGCTCATGGCCGCTGCGGACGTGGACATCAGAACCTTTCCGATAGGGGAGGTGCGACGGAAGACTGTCACAGCGGAGGAGCCTCAATCAGCGCGGTCGCAGTCACGCGATCTCGACGCCATTGACGGACCGGTGACAGATCGCTGGCCTGGTGGTCGACCGCGGTGGAGCGCTACAGTCCGCGCTCGACCGGGGAGGGCTGCACGGCCACGTCGACGAGGCGCACAGGTGCGCCGGGCCGCTGGTGCACCCACCACACCGGCTCGGCCGGGTTGCCCGCTGCCGGTTCGTGCACGGCGGTGGCGACCGGGTAGCGCACACCGCAGCGGCTCAGCTCCTGCTGCAGATGCCGCTCACGGACCGGGTTCGGCAGCCAGAACAGCACCGGCCATACCCGCCGGGTCACCCGCGCCAGATCGGTGTAGCCGTCGAGCTTGTCGACCAGCCGGCTGATCGGCCGCTCGGTCCCCAGGTCGAACTCGAGGAAGAACGCGGCCGTGCGACCGTTCTCGGCCCACATGCCGTGCCCGTCGGGCCGCGAGCGCGGTGTGTACGCGCGGACGTGTACGTCGTCGTGCTCCTCCGCGAACTCGCCCATCCGCTGGCACCGTGCCGCGGACCACCAGCGGACCAGTTCACAGTCGGCGTGGGTGCGCGCGTAGCCGGCCAGCTGGGTGAAGAACTCGTTGATGCCCAACAGGTGCGGCAGGTTCGCGCGGTTCGTGAGGTGCCAGCGCCGGCGCTTGGCCCGGTCGCGTCGTGGCAGTTCCTCGCCTCGCTGGGCTGAGACGACCTCGACACCGAGCTGGGCGAGTACGTAGTGGTAGGGGTACGAGCCGCCGTCGGCCCGCTGCGGGCGGAACCGGTCCAACAGGCCGAGCCGGACCAGCTTCCGGAGCCGTTCCTGCGCGTAGTCCAGCGACGGGAACAGTGCGTAGGCGATCTGGAAGGACGTCAGGACGCCGTGGTCGGCCAGCCAGCCGAGCAGGATGTGATCGCGGTCGGTCAGCTGGGACTGGACCCGCAGGACCGGGTCGATCATCGGCGGTCACCGCTCGCGGAGCCGGTCCCCCGGGGAGAGACCCAGACCGGAGGGTCTGTCGCAGCGGAGCGGCGAACGCTGACAGTGGCCTTGTGCTGGGCTGTGAGCTGCCGGACCGGGTCCGTTCGGGAGTCCGGTTGAAGGCGGAGGTCAACTGGGACGTCAAGGCCGGCCCCGCAACGGAGGGCAAGCAGGATCGGGTGCACGAGCATCTCCTGGGATTGTCATGAGACGGGGCCAGCGGCGGCGTACGTTGGCGTCCTCAAACCGGCGCCTGTCAGATTTCGCGGACACCTACATCGCGAATGTGGTGCAGGCCACACGGCGTCGCCGGGTCGGGCGCTCGATTACCGACAGAGTTCGGTGAGGACCCCTACGCGCCCTATCCGCTCCTGTCAGATTCTGCGAACACGTCCCCACCGGAGATTTATACGTTCGGCCGATGTCAAAGCGGCGCATAAGGAACATTTCGCGAATTCAGCTTCGGACCGTCGACGGACGTCCGGCTGTGTCGGCCGCTGGCATGGGTCACTCGACGACGTGCAGGCCGATCACGTCGAGCGGGGTGGCTCTACGCCGTTGTCGTGGCGGCGCCGCGTCAGTGTCGTCTCGATGGCATCCATGAGCAGGACGACCGGCACGTCGAGCACGGCGGCCAGCACCGCGATCATGGTTCGCCCAGGCAGCCGGACGCCACGCTCATACCGGGAGAGTTCGTGCCGGGTGAATGTCGGCCGCCCGGACACGACGCACACCCGGTCAGCGAGATCGCGCTGGCTCATACCGAGCCGGCGTCGACGGTTCGCGACAAGCGCGCCGAAGTCGTCGGCGGCGACGGTACCGATGATGATCTGCTGCATCGACGCTCCCGCAGGGACGGCTGGACGTCGATGAACGCTCGCCTTCCCACGAAGGTCAAGTCGCCGCCGTACCGGGCCCCATGACCGCTGCTGGGAAAACGCCGCTGTCGGCGACCGGCTGCCTGTCGGTGTCACGATCGCTGGCACGATGTCGACGTCGACCTCACATCGAGCGCTGATCAGGACGCGGGATGACTACTGCACGCATGGACGCCGTCAACTGCACGATCATGGTCCGTGCTCGGCTGCTGGCTGGTTGGGTGGGCGCTGGACGGCTGGTGACCGCGAAAGGCGTGCTCCGGCCGGTCGACATCCCGGCCGCGGCGGCGGCGATGGGCGTGGAGACACCACCGAAGGCTCGCACCGCCGCCGATGCCGAGGTGCTGCACCGGCCATGGGTGGCGGCTCAGGCCATGGGACTCATCGTGGTCGGCGCGGCCCGAGCGACGGCGACGGCTGGACCGGCCGGCGATCAGTTGGAGGCGTGGTGGACGGCGTTGCTCGCGGTGCTGCGGTCGGAGTCTCACGATCGTCGCGGTGAGGGCGCGGTCGCGCTGTGCCGGGCGCTGCTGGCCGTCCTGGAGGACGGGCCACCGGTCGACGAGCTCGAAGACCGGGTCGATGAACGGCTCCAGGCCGCGGATCTGTGGCAGTTCGGCGCGGTGTTCGAGGCGTTCCGCCGCGGGGTGATGCCCGTCGAGGGCGGCCTTGGGGTGCTGGCCGAGTTCGGGGCGGTGGACGCTGCGGCGGGGCTGACGGCTCTGGGCCGGTGGGCGGGCCGGCGTTTCGCGGCGGCCACGCCGCCGCCGGTCACGCCGGACCTGCCTGCGTCCGAACTGTTGACCATGCTGGCATCGCTGTCCGAGGAGGACGCGCTGCGCCAGGCGCGGTGCTGGCTCGCCGGCCGGGACATCGACGAGGCCGTCGCGGAGGTGCTGAGCGCGGCGGAAACTGCGACGCCGGCGGCCCGGCTCGCCGGGGTCGATCTGGTCGGCGCGATGGGTGAGGCGATGCGACCGGCGTGGCAGGCGGCGCTCGAGCGGCCGATGCTCGCCGCGCACGCCCACGCGGCCTTGGCCACCTGGGATGCGGCGGAGGACCAGTGGGAGCCGAGCGAGGCGGACCGGTGCTGGTTGGCGGTGGAGTATGCGCTCGCCGTCGAGGATTCCGAGGAGCGGTACTACCTCGTGCAAGACTTCGGCGGCCTGGCGGTCGTCGACGCCAGCGGCCATCCTGGCGCGCCTGGTCTCCGTGATGCGCTTGTTGCCGCCGGCCGCCCGCCGCAGTATGTGTACCAGCTGAAGATCGTCCTGTCCGGCGTCAAGCCACCCGTGTGGCGGCGGCTGCGCGTGCCGGCGTCGATCCGGCTCGACGTGCTGCACCACGCGATCCAGGCCGCCTTCGACTGGGACGACGATCATCTGCACACTTTCGAGGCCGACCGGCGACGCTACAGCGACCCGGACTTTGCGCTCGACGATTGCGAGGATGAGACGGATGTACGGCTGGCAAAGGCCATGCCCCGCGAAGGCGCCACGATGACGTACGTCTACGACCTGGGCGACTGCTGGGAGCACCGGATCCTCGTCGAAAAGATCGACGAGTCGGAGGAACCGGACGCCGCTGCTGCCATCACGTGTACAGACGGCCGCGGTGACGCTCCGATCGAGGACTGGCATCCCGAGGACGGCGAGGGTACAACGCCGTTCGACATCGACGCGATCAACCGACGGCTGGCGGCGCTGCTCGGCGGGTAGCACACCGGGCCGATAACGGCTTCGAACCGCGCATGTTCGGTGACGCGCTCGGGCGCCTTCTTACGCAGATGCTGGCCGGCGCGGGCGTGTGCGACCGCGCAAGGCCAGCATGAGGCGCGAACGGCTCGAATACGCACGCGGGCGAGTCCGCGTTCGTCGGTGATCGACTTGCCGACCAGCTACGTGGAAGCGCCTCGCCGGAGAGGGTTTCAGCTTGATCATGACAAGGAGTGCGTCGAGTGGTGATGAGTGACCACATGCGGGCGGCTCGCGATCATCGGATCTACCACTTCACCCATCTCGACAACATGAGCGAGATCCACCAGGTCGGCCGCTTGATGGGCGACGCGGCGGCGCGGCAGGGGCATATGCGCCGCGAGGTGGGCGACCCGGCGATCAAGGAGGCACGGCGGCGGCGGGTGCTTCCTCTGCCACCAGGCGGCCGGGTGGGTGACTATGTGCCGTTCTACTACGCACCTCGGTCTCCCATGATGTTCCGCATCGCATGCGACCACCGGGACGGCATTGCAGGGCGGTATCCGGGCGGCGACCGGCCACTGGTCTATCTCGTCAGCTCGGTCGGGGCGATCGTTGACGCCGGTCTGACCTGGCTGGCGACGGACGGTAACGCCGCTACGGCGACGACAGAGTTCACCGCCGACCTCGGCCGGCTCCATGACATGATCGACTGGCCCTTGATGGTGGCGGAACGCTGGAACAACACCGAAGATGATCCTGACCGACAGCGTCGTCGGATGGCCGAGTTCCTGGTCCACCAGCAGGTACCACTGTCCGCGATCCGATGGCTGGCGACCTACAGTGAGTTCTACGCAGCGCGCTTGCGCGAGACGCTCGGTGACCATGAGCTGACTGATCGAATTATTGTCAGACCCAGCTGGTATTACGGATACGAGCAGCGAAGAGGGGGTGTCCGGTGATCCAAGAGGGGCGCGGCAACCTGCTGTCGGCCGACGTAGACGCGTTGGTCAACACGGTGAACACAGTCGGTGTGATGGGTAAGGGCATCGCCTTGCAGTTCAAGCGGGCATTCCCGGACAACTTCCGCGCTTATCACGAGGCGTGCGAGCGGGGTGAGGTGCGGCTCGGCCGGATGTTCGTCGTCGACCGGGCGGTGCTCGGACAGCATAGGTTCATCATCAACTTCCCGACCAAGCGGCACTGGCGCAGTGCCTCCCGGCTCGAGGACATCAGGACTGGTCTCGACGCGTTGGTCGAGTCGATCGCTGAACACGCCATCGCCTCCGTCGCGATCCCTGCTCTCGGCTGCGGCAACGGCGGCCTGGACTGGGCGGATGTCCGGCCCCTCATCGAAGTGGCATGTGCGCGAATGCCGGATGTTCGAGCCATCATCTTCGCCCCTGAGGGCGCACCACCGCCCCGGTTGATGCCCGACGCCACGCCTCGACCTCCGCTGACGCCGCTCCGAGCGTTGCTACTCACCGCGATCGCGACCTACCTGGAGCGAGCTCGGCTGCAGGAGGTGCGAGACGGGATCAGCGAGTTAGAGATACAGAAGCTCGCTTATCTATTGCAGACAGCCGGCGTGCCCTATCGCCTCTCCTTCGTCCCCGGCCGCTACGGGCCCTACTCGCCGGATCTGTCCCGGCTCCTGACAATGCTCGAAGGCCACCACCTCACTGGCCTCGGCGATCGTTCCGCGCGCGTCACCGAGCTTGCGCCGATCAATCCCGAGACGCGCAGTCTTGAGGAAGGCGCTGCGCTCATTGGCGCACAGCCTGAGCATCTCGACCGGCTCAACACCGTTCTCAGTCTCATCGAGGGGTTCGAGACGCCTTACAGCCTCGAACTTCTGGCCACTGTGCACTTCGCCGCGATACAGCCCCCCGCAACCGCTGATTTCGAAACGCTCAAGCAGCGGGTCGCCTCTTGGAGTCTGCGGAAGGCACGCCTGTTCACCGACGCCCACATTCGACTTGCGGCCGATCGGCTGGCCGACCACGGATTCTTGAAGGTGTCCTACGCCGTCGACGCATAGGAATCTGCCCGGCCGTCCACTGTGGATCCGACCGGGCTCGATGCGTGCTCCGGCGTTTCTGGACCCGGTCGCTCGTCCTGGACCCAACCCGTCGCGCTGGACCCAAATCCGGACAGAGACCCATCAATCAGCACCGACAATACTCGCAAAACGGACATAACTCGCCTTGTAATCGGAAGGTTTGGGTCCGGATCCGGCAGTTCGCTACCCGCCGGTCCGTCGGGCCGGCGTTCGTGCTCCTTCGTGCTCGGCGCGCCGCCTGGGCGTGCCGTTTGTGCGCCACGCCGTAGATCTCGGTCTGGGTGGCCTTTGCGCCGATGCATCGGCTTCGGTAACGCGGCGAGCACGTTGGCGGTCTTGTTCCCTCAGTCGCACTGTTCGCGGGCGGCGGGGGATACCCTGCGAAGCGCTGTCCAGAGGCCCAGCGCGCAGTTGGCGGTGCGATCGGTCCTCTCGCGCAGGTCGGTCGATGGTCGGGCTACCCTGCGTCGGTGAGCTTGCTGAAACGGTCACAGCTCGATGGCCTGGTCGAGGAGGCGACCGTTGACTGCTACAACGAGGACGAGCAGTTGACGGGCCTGTTCACCATGATCGAGGACAATCTCGCGCTGCCGTTCACGACGCTGGTCCTCGGCGTCGAGGTCACGGTGCGCCGAGTGGACCTGCGCGGCGACCGGATCGTGGCGATCTGCCATCGGGGTCGTGAGCGGCAGGCGATCGCGATCCTGGACCTTCCGTTGCCGGATCCGCCGCCCGACGGCGCGCAGTGGATCGAGGTGTACCGGCACTGGGGTGGATGACGCGTGAGCGAGTACCAGTACTACGAGTTCGTGGCGATCGACCGGCCATTGACGGCGGCCGAGCAGGGCGAGCTGCGGGCGGTGTCGACGCGTGGCCGGATCAGTGCGTCGAGCTTCGTCAACGACTACCAGTGGGGTGACCTGAAAGCCGATCCGCACAAGTGGATGGAGCGATACTTCGACGCTCACCTTTACCTGGCGAACTGGGGCACTCGCCGGATCGCGTTGCGGCTGCCGTTGCAGCTGCTGGATCCGGATCTCGCGGCGGCGTACTGCGTGGGTGATTCCGCTTCGTCGTGGGCCACGGGTGAGCATGTGATCCTCGACCTGTGCAGCACGGACGAGGACGGCGACGAAGAATGGTGGGAGGACGAAGCCGCGCTCGCGTCGATCGTTCCCGCTCGGGCGGAACTGGCTGCCGGCGACACCCGGCTGCTGTACCTGGCGTGGCTGTTGTGCGTGCAGGTCCGGGAGCTGGACGAGGATGAGCTGGAGCCGCTGGTCCCGCCCGGCCTGGGCAAGCTGTCGGGGCCGTTGCGGAGCCTCGCCGACTTTCTGCGCCTGGATATGGATCTGCTCGACACGGCGGCCCAGGCCAGCGCGCCCCTGACCCCGCAGGCCCCTTCGGCGGCAGCGTTGGCCAAGTGGGTGCAGCAGCTGCCGGTGGCGGACAAGGACGAGGTCATCGTGCGGCTGCTGCGTGGCGACGGCGCGCACCTTCGCGCTGAGTTGCTGCGACGGTACGGCGGCGGGGTGGCGACGGAGGCCGTGGATGGCGGTCGGGCGGTGGGCGAGTTGCTGGCCGGCGCCGAGACGCGCTGGGCGGGCCGGCAGCGGCAGGCCGAGGAGCGTAAGGCGGCCGAACAGGCGCGCCGGGAGGCAGCGGCCGCCGCTGCCCGCGAGCAGCGCCTCGACGCGCTGGCCGTCGACCCTGAGCGGGCGTGGCAGCAGGTGGCGGAGCTGATCGCGACCAGGAAGCCCAAGGAGTACGACGCGGCGGTCGCGCTGCTGGCTGACCTGAAGGCGCTCGGCGAACGCGACGGCCAGCGCAAGGCGTTCCGCGGCCGGGTACACCAGCTGCGTCTGGAACACGCCCGCAAGCCGAGCCTGCTGGACCGCCTCGAACGCGCCGGCCTCATCGCAAGCGCCGCCGGCGAGATGCCCTGAGCGCAGACTCGCTGAAGCGTCGTACGCCAGAAGTACGTCACGTACTTGACGTACGTGTCCGGGAGTCGCATGCTGGACGAGGAACCGTTGGAGGGTGCATGTCCATTGCCGCGCATTTCGACAGCTACACGGCTGCTCGAGCGCACTTCAAGGATCTCCTCGACGCTGCTAGCCGCGGCCGGGTGGCGACTGTGCAGCGGGAGACAGGCCGGGCAGCGGTCGTGGACGCCGACCGCCTGAGGGCGAGCCTCGTCGGTGTTCTGCCATCCCCGCAAGTGGTGGCCGAGGACGGCGGATGGTCGGTGTTTCTTCCAGGGGTGCCGGTGGCCGCAGACGCCTCGACGTTCGACGACGCGATCGACGAGATGGTCCTCGCCCTTCGTGAGTACGCCGACGATTGGCAGGAACGGCTGCTGGACGCACCGAACCACCGGAACAACTGGGCACTGGTCCAGGTGGTCGAGCTCAGCGATGACGCGCAGCTGCGCGAGTGGCTGGTGGGTTCGGCCCGATGAGCTGGCCGACGCCGACCCGCCAAGATCACCAGAAGTTCTGCGAGATCGAAGGGTGGGAGCCCGTCCGGACCGCTCGCGGCCGGACTGGCACCCATCACCTCACGTACGAGCTGGCATTGCCGGACGGCCGGATTCTGCGAACCCGGATCTCCCACCCACCGGACCGCAGCACCTACGGTCCGGGCATCTGGAGTCACATCCTGCGTGACCAGCTCGACGTCACCGAGGACGTCTTCTGGGCCTGTGTGCGCGACGGTGTCAAACCGGCTCGGGGCGGGCCTGAATTGCCAACGGCCGAACCGATCCCGGCCGAGGTGGTACACCTGCTCATCACCAGAGTCGGCCTCACTGAACCGGACGTGGCGCGAATGGCGAAGGACGAGGCCATCACGCGGCTGAACCGGTATTGGGCCGAAGGCGGCTGACCCACCCTGGACGAGGGACGGGGGGCGGTTCCGCTCGACCGGTGATGCTCAGGCCGGTACCCGCCCGGCGGTCTTGGTGAAGCCGAGGGCGCGGTAGCCGGGCATGCGGCGTTGGAGCGACGCGGCGAGGATCGGCGTCGCCGGGTCGTGGTAGTCATGGACCTCGGCGGTGTCCTTACCAGGCGCTGTGCGGATCACACGTCCGGCGCATTGGACGAGCAGGCCGTCGTAGGAGATCGGGCCGGCGAGGAAGAGGGTGTCGAGCGCCGGGGCGTCGAAGCCTTCGCCGATGAACGGTGTCGTGCCGATGACGAGCAGGCCGGCTCCGGCCTTGGCGTCCGCGAGTTGGGCGACGGCGGCCCGCCGGTCGGTGGTGCTCATCGAGCCTTGCAGGACGAGCGCCTGGTACCCGCGCGCTGCGAGGGCCGCGGTGAGGGCCTCGACGTAGGCGACCCGGCGGGTGAGGACGAGACAGTTGCGTCCCCGGGCCAGCGCTGCGGCGATGTCGTCGGCGATCTGGGTGTTGCGCGCCTCGTCGGCTGCGAGGAGCCGGTTTACCTCGGCGAGGGCGCCCGGCGCGTCCAGGTCCAGGCCGGCGATCGTGAACGCGGTCTCGTGGATGTGCAGCAGCCGCTGTGGAGCGGCCTCGAACTCCAGGGCGGCTACGATGCTGCCCCGGTCCTCTTCGGTCATGGTGTGCCGGACGGGCCCGAGTTGCCAGGTGACGAGCTGGCCGAGCCCGTCGCGCCGGGTGGGCGTGGCGGTGAGGCCGAGCCAAAACTGCGCGGCGATGCGCTTGACGGAATGCTCGTACGCGGCGGCGCCGAGGTGGTGGCACTCGTCGACGATGACGTGCCCGTACCCGGCGGTCAGGGCGGCGATGTCGTCGCGCCGCGCGAGCGACGGCAGGAGCGCGATGTCGACGGTGCCGGTGAGCGGGCGTCCACCCGGCGGTGCCGGCTCGCCGGTTCTCCCAGCGCAGTGCGTACACGTCGGTGCGGGCCTGGAACAGGTCGTTGAACAACGCCAGCTTCTCCCGCACCGGTGAGCTCATCGTGACCAGACCCGGCGCGGCAAGCGGTGCCGCCAGCTGCTCGGGAGCGGGAACCGTGTGCTGCCCACGCAGATCGAGCAGACGCGACAGCCGGGCATTCTCCGCCCGTAGCCGCTCCACCTCCCGACGAAGATCAACCAGCTCGTGTTCAGTGCCCACATCGATATCCTGATAGACCAGGCATGGGCATTGTGGCGCAGGGGGCGCGTCTACGGAGGAGGCTCGGTGGTCCGGAACGCGGTGTGACGACTGAGGCCTATGCGGGGCAGCAACCTCGATGACCCCAAGCGACTGGTCACGATGTACAGGACGGTTCTGCAAAGAGGCGCAGAGCTTCGAGGACCCCGCACCTGGCTCAACGGCAAACGGCTCGCGGTCGAATGGGACGGCATGTACCTCCCGCCGTAGGTCCGCCGGCTCTGGGAGGCGCGGTTTCCGGAGCTGGATAGCGATAGCTGGTGCATGCCTTCCACAGGCGGCTCGCCGTGCCGGGCTCGCGGCCGCGGATCGGTACGGTTCCGTCCTTGCGGGCGGTCCCGCTGTCGAGGCGGGCACCTGTTCGAACGGCGCTGCGGCGAGCGAGGCGACGGACTGCTCGGCCGGGCGGCATTGCGCAAGGCCAGCATGTGGTGCCCGGAACGGGCCTGTTGTACGCTATAACGTACAACGCTCAGGAGGAGTCATGAAGGTCATCACCGCGTCCGACCTGCGCGCCAACCTCGCGAACGTGTTCGACAGCATCGAGAACGACGCCGAGGACCTCGTCGTCACTCGCAGCGGACACGAGCCGCTGGTCGTCATGCTCAAAAGCGACTACGACGCATGGCGAGAGACGGAGTACCTGTCCCGGGGAGCCAACGGTCGTGAGCTGCGTCGCCGGATCACCGAGATGGAGGCGGGAGGCGGCGTCGTGCACGAACTGGTCGAACCCGACGCCGAGACCGCCGCGTGAAACTCGTCTGGCACCCGTGTGCTTGGGACGAGTATGTCGATTGGCAAACGATCGGCCGGAAGATCCTGCGGCGGATCAACACGCTCCTCAGGGATATCCAGCGTGGCGAGGATGGGGGCATCGGCAAACCTGAACTCCTCAGGGGCGACCTGTCCGGATGGGCTTCCCGGCGGATCAACGAGGAGCATCGGCTCGTGTACCGCGTGGTAGACGCCAGCGGCGAGCTGGAAATTCTGTCCTGCCGGTATCACTACGCAGATCGGTAACGCCTCATGATCGATGGTGGCTGTTCCCCGAGCGACGCCGGCCACCATCCATTGTGGATTCTTCTGCGCTCGACGCGTGCTCTGGCGTTTCTGGACGCCGCCATCCCGCATCGGACTCGAGCCGATCGGCTAGACGGGAATCCGGCCAAGGCGGCACTAAATGGCGCGAATAATTTTCGTAAAACCGGACATAAATCGCATTCTAATCGGAAGGGTGGGGTTCAAGTCCCCCGTCGGCTCTCTCGATTAAGCCCCTGATCTGGCCGTTCATCGTGAAGTGTCGACCACCGGTGTTCAGGCTTCCATCGCCACCCGGCTTGCTTCGGCGGTGTTGTCGCCGAAGCGGTACAGCATCGGCAGGAGCTGTGCGAGGTTGCTACCGGCGGCGTGTAGCCACGCCGGCGCGACCTCCTCCCATCCACTCCAACGACCGAAGTCGGGCGGCAGGATCATCCGGAGGTGGCGCGAAGCCGGTCCGCCAAACGGTCCAGCGTCGGCAACGCGTCCAGCACGTGTGGGTAGGGCATGCCTGGGCGAGATTCAGCACAGCGCACGCGGACCCGAGGAGCTGGCCGCGGGGTGCCAAGGTCGGCACCGCCGTTGCTCGGCGCACGAGACTACGAGCGTTTCGAAGCCAGTCGCGGTGACCCGCTTCCGTGGAAGGCCAACGGTCCATGCCCAGACCGGCCCGCTCGATGAGGTGCGGGATTCAGGGGCGCCGCCAGGCAGGGCTCCTGATGCGCGTCAGCGCGCACACATCGCAGCCGCCGGGCCGGGCTCGGGCGGCGAAAGCAAACGGCTGGTCACGCCGGTGGCGTGACCAGCCGATGAGGCCAGTGTTCGGTGGTTCAGCAGGAAAGGTTGCCGCCCGCGGGGACGCCGAGGATGCCGACGAACTGGTTGTAGAGGTTGATCCGGCTCTGGACCTGGGCGGGGTTGCCGCCGTTGCACTCGATGCTGTTGATGGCCCGGATCGTGGTGCCGAAGCCCTGCCCGTTGACCATCGCGTTGTGCGACGGGGTGCCGGCGTTGCCGGTGCCGGTCATCCAGTACCACAGGCCGGTCTGCCAGGAGATCGAGGCGTTGGTGCCGACCAGGCCCGGGTTGTTGAGCAGGTCGACGCCGAGTGCGTCGCCGGCCGCCTTGTAGTTGAAGTTCCAGCTCAGCTGGATCGGGCCGCGGCCGTGGTAGGCGGACTGGCCGGCCGGGCAGCCGTAGGGCTGGCTGGTGTCGCAGTAGTGCGGCCAGTTGGCGGTGTTGATCTCGTCGATGTAGACCAGCCCACCGGTCTCGTGGCTGACGTTGGCCAGGAACGCGGCGGCCTCCTGGCGCTTGACGGTGTCGCTGCCGGTCGTGGCGAACGCCGGGTACTTCTTCATCGCGTCGACCAGCCCGGCGTACGTGTAGAAGCCGTTGCGGCTCGGGAACATCTGGTTGAACTGCGCCTCGCTCACCACGAAGCCGCTCGTGCTCGTACCGCCGCAGGAGTACGGCGACCAGAACCAGGTGCTGATGGTCGGGTCGTAACCGGGGTTGTCGTGGGTGGCCTGGTAGAGCTGTCCGTTGCTGTACCGCACGATCGCACCGGTGGCGTAGGACTGTCCGGCGACCCAGTTCGGGTAGTTGCACGAACCCGTGCCGCCGCCCGGGACCGTCCACTTCTGGTTGGCGCCGCCGTGGCAGGACCAGATCAGCAGCGGGGTGCCGTCGGCCGTGCCCCAGCCGGACGCGTCGAGGCACTTGTCGGCTTGGGGGTTGACGATGTCGTTGGCGCTGCTGACGGCCCACTGCTGGGCGCCGGTGCCGTTGCAGTCCCACAGTTGGACCTTGGCCCCGTCGGCGGTGGAGCCGCCGGAGACGTCGAGGCATTTGCCGAGGGCGCGGATCGTACCGTCGGTGCCCACGGTCCAGTTCTGGGCGTTGGTGCCGTTGCAGGTCCACAGCTGGATCTGGGTGCCGTTTGCGGTGTTGGCGCCGGCGACGTCGACGCACTTGCCGCCGTATCCGGAGATGGCACCCGTGCCCGCGGCGGCCGCGGTGCCGGGGCTGAATGCGATGAGGGATGCGGCGCCGAGCACGAGAGCGGCTGCCGCGACGAGCACCCGACGCAGATGCGCCGATCTCGATCTGTCCATTGGGGACGCTCCTGGGGAGGGAAGTCGGGCCGAGGCGGGTACCCGGTTCTAGGGCGTCTTTGTATCGCAATTTCGACTGACTGTAAAGATTGTTTACTTTTGTTCGGGCGCCGTAAGAGTGTCGATGGATTCGCTGCGCCGAGCTGGAGGCCAATCTCCGCCATCCATTGTGGAACCGGTCGGGCTCGACGTGTGCTCCGGCTCGGTCGGCTGGCTCCCGTCGGTGCCGTGCTGATCGAGCGCCGCTGACACGGGTGCGCCGTGCCCGTACACGGGAAGGGGGCCGCTGACACCGCTCGAGCGCGCGTGTTCGTGCGCTGTCAGAGCGGTGTCAGTGGCGGTGGCCATGGTTCTTGTGCACCCGGACGGACGGGCCGGTCAGGGCGATACACAAGGAGCGTCACATGTCGAACGTCGCAGATGCCCAGCAGCAGAACCATTTCCAGCGGGCAATCGAAGAGATCGTCGACTCCGGGTTCATCGGCGTGCAGGTGCGGGTGCACGGCGAGCAGGGCGAGTGGGTCGGCAGCGCCGGGGCGAGCGAGTTGAACGGCCGTACAAAGCCAGTGACGGACGGGCATCATCGCATCGGCAGCAACACGAAGACCTTCGTCGCGACGCTGGTGCTGCGACTGATCGGTGAGGGCCGGTTGGGGTTGGACGACCCGATCGCCGGTCACCTGCCCGAGTTCGGGCTGGACCCGCGGATCACCGTCCGGATGGTGCTGCAGCACACCAGCGGAGTGTTCAACTTCACCGGCGAGTACTTCGAGGACGGGACGGTAGTGCCGGGCCTGCCGAACCCGCTGCTGCAGGGCAAGGAGTGGCTGGACAACCGATTCCACGCCCACCGGCCGGACGACCTCGTGCGGTTCGCGTTGTCCAAGCCGGCGCGGTTCGAACCCGGGGCGGACTGGAGCTACGCCAACACCAACTATGTGCTCGCCCGGCTGCTCATCGAGCGGGTCACCGGCCGTGCCGTCGCCGAGGAGATGCAGCGGCTGATCAGCGGACCGCTTGGGCTGACGGGCACCATCGTGCCGTCCGGCGTGGAGATCCCTGAACCGCATGCGCACGGCTACTACCGGTACGAGGACGAGACGGTCGACGTCACCCGCCACGATCCCTCCTGGATCTCCAGTGGCGGCGACATGATTTCGACCACCCGGGACCTGCGGACGTTCATCTCCGCGCTGCTGGACGGCCGGCTCCTACCGGCTCCGCTGCTCGCCGAGATGCTGACGCCGCACCCCAAGGTCGGCTACGGCCTGGGCGTCTTCGTCCAGGACGGCCCCGACGGCGGCAAGCTCATCACCCACAACGGTGGCACCGCCGGCCACGCGGCACTGATGTACAGCACGCCTGACGGCAGGACGACCCTGACCGCCGCGTTGAACTACGTCGACGACGCCGCGATGACCCTGGCGGTGCCGTTCCAGCAGGCGACGCAGCGGCTCGTTGCCGAGGTGTTCGGCGGCAAGGACCAGTCCGCCCGGTGAGTCGGCGTTTCCCCACGCTCCCGTCGCCGCTGGCGACAGGAGCGTGGACCGCCAGGCCGGGGGCGACGTAGCGTTGGCCTAGCACCGTCGTTGTCGGCTCCCGCGTTGAGGTACCGCCGGAGGGAGGGCACCATGGCCTTCAACAAGATGATGGAGTCCGCCAAGCGTGGCCTGGCGACCAGCCGGGCCCGAGTGGACGAGACGCGAGCCCAGCGGCAGCGCGACAAGCTGCTGCACGAGCTCGGCGAGGCCAGCTACGCCGAGCACACCGGCCACGCGACACGTGAGGCCGTCGCCAGCAAGCTTCGTGCTCTGGATGAGCATGAGCAGGCGCTTCGCGACAAGCAGGAGCGGCAGGCGAGAGACATCATGCACCCGGGCGCCGAGTGCGTCGACGAAGGGGAGACCGTCGCGTCCGCCGCGCGGAAGATGCGCGACCTGGGCGTGGGATCCCTGCCGATCTGCGGGGCGGACGATCGGCTCCACGGCATCATCACCGACCGCGACATCGTCGTGCGGTGCATCGCCGAGGGGCGGGAGCCGGGCCAGGTCAGTGTGCGTGACCTGACCGGAGGTGAGGTGGTCTGGGTCGACGCTGACGCGGGCGTCAACGAGGTACTGCATCGAATGGAAGGCCACCAGGTCAAGCGACTGCCGGTCATCGAGAACCATCGCCTGGTCGGGATGATCAGCGAGTCCGACCTGGCTCGCAACCTCGACGAACGCCGGCTCGCCGAGTTCGTGGGGAAGGTCTACACGACGTCCTGAGCCGCTACCCGGATCGGGGCGGCAGGTCCGCCGCGAGCTGGTCGGCCAGGTCGCGTATCGCCGTGTAGTCGGTACTGGCGAGGGTGCCGTTCTGGTGCAGCTGGTCCAGCCGACCGACCAGGCCGTCCAGCTCCGCTGCCGCGCCCTCGTCATCGCCGCGGGCGTGGTCGCGGGCGAATCTGTCGAGGCGGCGGTTCAGGTCACGCGTGGTCAGGAAGTCCAGGCCGCCGTCGCGCACGGCGGCGCGAACCGCGGCGAGCGTCGCCTCGGTCGTGTCGCTCGGCGTCGGGCTCGGGGTGTCGCTCGGGGTGTTGCTCGGTGTGTCGGACGGCGTCGGGCTCGGCTCGTCGGTCGGTGTGTCGCTCGGTGCCGCGCTCGAGGGATCCGCGGACGGCTGTGACTGGGTCGTCTCCGCCGGAGTGGGCGCCGCGGCCGGGTGGTGGTCGGATCGGCCCGGGAGGGTCCCGAGCGCGAACACGGCGGCCGCAACCGCGCCGAGCGCCGCCAGGGCGATGCCGACCGAACGGCCCCGTCGCCGCCGGGCGGTCGGCGCGGGTGGCTCGGCGAGCACGGGCAGGCTGAGCGTTGCCGGTCGTACTGGGGCGCGGCCGCGGAACGGTGCCGGTCCAGGATCGAAGGCGGTCGTGGCGGCACCGGCCAGAACGGCACCCACCTGCGCCGCGCTGCCCGGCCGGTCCGTCGGGCGCTTGGCCAGCAGCGCGCCGACCAGATCCGCGAGGCAGGGCGGCAGACCGGGCCGTAGGACTGCCACCGGTACCGGTGCCTCATGCACCTGCTGCCAGGCGGTCTGCACCGGCGAGTCGGCGATGAACGGCGGACGGCCGGTGAGCATCGTGTACAGCACACAGCCCAGCGCGTACAGATCGGTCCGGGCGTCCACGGGCTCGCCGAGGACCTGCTCCGGCGCCATGTACGAGCTGGTGCCGATCACGGTCGCGGGCGCGGTCAGCGCGGTCTGCGCCCGGTCGGTGATGCTCGCGATGCCGAAGTCGCAGACCTTCACCTCGTCCTCCTGGCTGATGAGGATGTTGGCCGGCTTCACGTCCCGGTGCACGACCCCGGCGTTGTGCGCGGCCTCCAACGCGTCGCACACCCGCTCGGCGATGTGCGCCGCGCGCCTCGGGTCCAGCGGGCCCGCGGCCAGCTCGTCGGCGAGGCTGTGCCCCTGAACCAGCTCCATCACGAGGTACGGCGTCCCGTCGTCGACCCCGAAGTCGTACACGGCCACGATGCTCGGGTGCGACAGCCGCGCGGCGGTGTGCGCCTCGCGCTCGAAGCGCTCCGGCAGCGACGGGTCGGCGCCGCCGTCGCCGTGCAGAATCTTCACGGCCACGGGTCGGTCCAGCCGCCCGTCGACGGCCAGCCACACGTCGGCCATGCCGCCGCGGCCGATGACCGACCGCAGCTCGTACCGGCCGTTCAACAGACGCCCTGCCATGGTGGCCAACCCTGACACAATCGCCCCAATCACCGCATAGGGCCGTCGCGATACGTCACTGTGGCTGGGCGACCGGTGTCGTCCTGCCCTGGCCGGGGTGGACTCGCTGCCGGGGCAGTACGGTGGCCGCTGTGATCGAGAGCAGTGAGGACCGGGCGAACGTGACGCTCAACGTCGGCGGTGACGACCTCGGAATACCGTTTCTGACCAAGCCGATGCTGGACCTCTGGGTGCACGCGCTGCGGGGGCCGGACCCGTTCCTCATCGTCGGGCGGCCCGGCGACGACCGCCGGTTCATCCAGACCTACCGCAACGCCCCGGACGACTACACGCTCGAGCACCGCGACGGCGCCGAGGCGGACATCGTGTCCACCGCGGTCGATGCGCCCGGCGCGGTGGTCGACCTGATCTGGGACTGGGTGCGCGAAGGGGCCGGCCGATGAGCTACGCGATCATGCCCTTCAAGATTCGGCTGGACGCCCTGAACGAGGTGCTGGCCCTGCGAGACGAGGCGCTCTTCGCCTGGCTTCGCGACCGCTGCCGGGCCGAGCTCGCCGACCTCGACGAGTGGAGCGACACCGAGCGCCCGGCGAGGGAGTTCCTGGCCGACCTGGTGCTCGGGCGGGTCCCCGTCGACAGGAGCGTTCACCTGTACGGGTACTGCGTCAAGGCGCTCTGCGAGCTCTGGGGCGTGCACCTGGCGAACGAGGGCTGGTGGGGGATGCGGTACGGCTGGTTCGGCACCGTCTCCGAAGCGGTCGCACGGGCCGGCGTCGAGTACGACTTCACCGGCCTCATCGCCGGCGGGCCCGGCGTCGACTGCCCCGCGCCGGACGACTTTCCCCTGATGGGGCACATCACCCGAGACCGCCTCCAGTCGCACCTCGACCGTCTGGGCGGCATCGACCTCGCCAAGCTCGACGATCGCCAGGTCGTGGCGGCCGTCGAACAGGTGAGGTCCTGGCTGCTGGAGTGCCGCCGCGACGACATGGACCTCGTCTGCTTCTACCACTGACAGCTCTCGGGGTGCGGGCATCAGGGGGTGGCCGGGGTCGGTCCCCGATGCCCGGAAGCCCCTTCGACGGCCAAGCTGAATGCATCAGATTTGGTACCTCGACAAGGGAGCCGACAATGGAAACCGTCTACGGCACGATGCGGCAGCACGGCCTCGTTCGTCCGGCGCGGGGCCGGGTGCTCGGCGGTGTCGTCGCCGGTCTCGGGCGGCGGTTCGGCATCGACCCGTGGCCCGCCCGGCTGCTGTTCGCGCTGATCCTGCTCGCCATCCCGGGCACCCAGATCCTCATCTACCCGATCCTGTGGATCCTGATGCCGGCCGAGGCCGTCGTGGCCCCGAGCGAGCGGGACGCCTCCATCGCCTGACCGGCGGGACTGGCGCGGTGTCGGTACCGTGCCGGGGAGACCGATCATGAGGAGGTCGTCCCGGTGTCCGACAGCGCGTTCCAGGACTGGCTGGTCAGCGACAGCTGGCAGGACTTCAAGCAGCAGCGGGCGATTCGCGAGATCGAGTCCTCCCTCGACGGGCAGCGCGCCGAGAGCCGGGCCCTGCGCTCGCAGCTGTCCCGGCTGCAGGGCTCCCTGGAGCAGCGCCTCAGCCGCCTGATCCGCTCCTTCGACGCGTTCGTCGAGCTCAGTGACCTGCGCGCCGAGCTGGCGGGATTCGATGAGGCGGCTCGCGCACGGTACCGAATGCGTCAGGTTCTGGCCTTTCGCGCCGGTGCCGTTCCGGTCCTTCCCGCGGCCCCGGAGGACGTCGACGGGTACTGGCTGGCGCCCGCCGCCTCCGCCCTGGCCGCCCTCACCCGCGGTGAGGACGCCGCCGCCGACCTGGAGCGGGCCGCCGAGCGCGACTCCCGCCGCACCGCGCTGCTGCTCGTGATGTCCGGCGCCGCCACCGACCCCGGCCGGGTCGGCGCGGCCTTCGGCGAGCTGCTGGCCGACACGCAGCTCACGGCGGCCGAGCGCGCGGTCTGGATCGCCGCCGCCGACGGACACCTCGGCGACGCGGCCCTCGAGGTCGTCGCCGCGCGCCTGTCCGCGCTGGTCGCGGGGCTGGGCGAGGAGCGCCGCGCGGAGCTCGACCGCTCGCTGTCGGACCGTGTACACGCCGCCCCGGTGACGGGCGTGACCACCGCCGCCGATCGCCGGGCCGTCGCCGCCCTCACCGCGGGCTCCCGGTTGGCGGCTCTGCGGGATTGGGCCGAGGCGCCCGCCGCCGCGGATGCTCCGGCGGAGTCGCGGCTGGCGCTGGAGGCGCTGCTGCCCGGCCTCGTGGACGAGGGCAGCAAGGAGGAGGCCGCGACCCTGCGGCGCATCGCGGAGCTGCGCGCCGTGATCGACGATCGCGAGGTCACGCCGGCCGCGCGCTGGGACGACCCGGCCGGCCTGCCCCTGGGCCTGCTCGTGACGGACGCGTTCGGCGAGGCCCCGGGCCCCCGCGCGCTGGCCCGGCGCGTCCTGCGGGAGCGGGTGCTGGCGGTCGGCGAGGCCCTGCGGGCCGAGACCGACGTGCCGGACCCGCAGGAGCAGACGGTCACGATCGAGCGGCAGACGGTGCGCGTTCGCGCGGGCGGCCCGGCCCCGGCCGACGCGGCGGAGCTTTACAAGACGATCGAGTCGCGTCACCCCGAGCCAACGGCGAAGATCTGGCAGCGGTACGCCTGGTTCGCCGCCGCGGCCGTGCTGCTCCTGGGCGCGCCGGCGGTGCCGCTGGGCTTCGCGGTCGTGCTGGTGATCGCCGCCCTGATCTGCGCCTTCGTGGGCGTGCGCCGCATCTTCGCCGATCGCCTGGAGGCCGCCGAGCGGCAGGAGCGCCTCCGCGGCGCCCGGGAGCGGGCCGACAAGCTGGTGGAGCAGGAGCGGCAGTCCCTGGCGGACCTGTGCCGCCGCCTCGACGAGACCCGCCGCAAGGCGCCCGAGGACCTGACCGCCCTCCGCGCCGCCCTGGCCTCGTGACGCAAACCCGCGACCTTCACGGCGCGATCGGCCCGGCCTCCGCGTCGCGCAGGTCGGCGACCAGCTCCGTCACCGTGTCCCGCAACCGGCGCAGCTCGCCGGCGGTGAGGCCGAGCTCGTAGCAGTGGTGGTGCCCGGCGCGGGACAGCGCCCACCACGCGTAGCCGGCGTCGGCGGCGATCCGGCGACCGGCGTACCGCTCGAGCACGAGGAACTGCGGTGCCCTTGCCCTGAGGCCGGCCACGCCGGGGTGACAGCGCCGCCAGTAGTCGTCCATCGCCGACTCCAGGGCCATCCGCAGCAGCCACGCGCAGGCGCGCGGCCACGTGCCCCGGGCGCCACGCACCACGCTGGTCAGCATCCTGTCCGCCGCGGCGAGGCAGTCCTGCGATGCGCCACCGGTCATCGCAGGGACCCCGCCAGGCGGCGGCTGTCGCGCACCAGCGTCTCAAGGTCCATGGTCCCGGCTCGATGGACGCCCTGCTTGCACGCCATGAAGGCATCGCCCGCCCAACGTCCCAGCTCCCCGTTGAGCCTCGTGAGGACCTTGCCGCTCTCGTGCATGTCGCCGAAGAGCGCCAGCGCCGCGATCTGGTTCAGGGTCAGCGCCTTCTCGATGAGCTCTTCGACGTCGGCGTGCCTGTCCCCGCGGCGGATGAAGATGCGGCGGATGCGCTCGTGGCAGGCGGCCTCCAGCGCGGAGCGGCAGAAGCCGGACACAAGCGGGTACCGGGCGGTGTCGGCAAGCTCCTCGGCCTTCAGGATGGCGACGGCGTCCGCGAGGTACCGGTCGATCGGGTCGCTGTTCTTGCGGATCTCGATCTCGGAACGGTCGCGGCGCGTGACGGCCCAGATGACGGCGTCGATGCGGAGGCGGCGGACGGCCTCCGGCAGCCGGTTGTCGTGCGTGAACACGACGACCTGCCGGGTCTGGGCCAGGCCGGCGAGCACCTGCGCGAGGCCGTCGACCTTCGACGGGTCCATGCTCTGCACCGGATCGTCGATGATGACGAAGCGGAACGGGCTGTCCTCGGCGCAGGCTCGCGGCAGGAACACCGACAGGCCCAGCGCCTGGAGCTCGCCCTGGCTCATCACGGCCATGGCGGACGTACTCGTGCCGTCCACCTTGGCCGGAAAGGCGATCGTGCGCCGGGTGTTGGCGCCGGCCAGCCGCATCCCGGCCAGCTCGACGTTGCTCTCCTGGCGCAACGCGTCCCAGATCTCCTGCGAGCGCTGTGCGAACGGCTCGAACCGCTCGTCGCGCAGCGCGGCGATGGCGGGCTTGAGCCAGTCCCGGGCGGCGTTGACGCGCTTCAGTCGCGCGTCGGCCGCGGCGGCGGCGCGGGCCTGCGGCAGCCATTCCTGCAACGCGGCTCCGTGCTCGCGCCAGGCGTCGTGGCGCTGCCGCAGCCAGGCGCGCGTGTGCGCTTGGAGTTCGGTGAGCGCCTCCAGCAGCGGGGGATAGGCGGAGAGCTCCTTCGCGTCCCACGCATCGAGCAGCGCGCGGAACCGGGCCGCGGGCTCGCCGAGCGCTTCGAGATCCTCGGACCGGATCCGGGGGCGCACGTCGAGCAGGCGCTCGGCGCGGGCGCGCACCTCCCGCAGCTGCTCGACCGCCGCGGTGTCGCGTTGCAGCCGAGCGATCGTCTCGCCGGCGCTCGCGCGCCAGGCGGCGTCGAGTGTCCCGGCACCACAGACCGGGCACGCCACGTCGCCGTGCTCGTCGTGGAAGGCGACCGCCATCCGCAGCAGCCGCGCGGCCTCGTCGGCGGCGCCCGCGGTGGCGGCGGCCAGCTCATCGGCGTGCCGCGACGCCTCCGCCAGCTCCTCGCCCAGCCGATCGACCTGCCCGAGCTCGGGGAACTCGACGGCGACCACGCGACGACCAGCGACCGCGACCGGGTCGGAGGCGTCCTCGCCGGCGTCGGCGAGCAGCCGGTCGAGGGCGTCGAGGTCGGGCACCCGCTTGGCCAGGATGGCGACGGCGTTCGCGGCCCGCTGGTCGTCGACCTCCGCCAGCGCCAGGCGCAGGGCCTCGCGCCGGGACTTGACGGTCGCGATCTGGTCGCTCAGCTCGCGGCGGGCCCGCATGAGCCGCCCGTCGGCCTCGGTCAGCGGCGTCATGCCGAGGATGGGCGCCAGGGCGTCGAAGAGTCCGCTGGGCCTGGAGGTGATGAGCCGGCCCAGATCGCCGGCGGTCAGGAACGGACGGTACGTCTCCAGTGGCTGCCGCCATCCCACCTGCGTGGTGCCGTCCCCGGCCGCCACGCTCCCGACGCCCTGGTCGGCCTCGGTGTCGTCGTCGCGCCAGCTGCGCCGCACGCGAATGGGCCGGCCGGCACCGTCGGCTCGCAGCTGTACCTCGATCTCACAGGGCGAACCGTGGTGAAGATTGCGCCAGCCGTCCTTGAACACGCTGTTCCGCTCGGCCCACCGCGCACTGTCCCCGGTGAGCGCCAGCTCGACGGCCTCGGCGAAACTGGACTTCCCGGAGCCGTTGCGCCCGACGACGAGCGTGAGGCCCGCGTTCGGCTGCAACCGCAGACTCTGCTGCCGCCCGACACCACGGAACCCGGCGACGGAGACGGACTCCAGGTACAACGGCCGCGGCCGTGCCCGCACGGCGGGATCGCGGGCGGGCAGCTCGACGGGCCGTCCGTCGAGCACGCCGTCGAGCGCCTCGTCGCCGGCGTAGGCCGCGAGCACCAGGTCGAAGACGTCGTCGGGCACGTTGTCCGCCGCCAGCCGGTCGATGAGCTGGTCGAGCAGGGGCGCGTCCTGCGTCATCGGCATCCCCTTCCGCGAGGGCGGAGATCGAACGTGCTCGGACGGGTTGGGTCCGCCCCGGACGGTACGGACCTCCTATTGGGAATAGGAGAGCCGTAACGGCCTCGTCGCTCGCCGTTTAGCCGATTGGCACCCGAAGGGCAACGTCACCGGCCAAGATCATGGCGCATGTCCCGTCGCAAGGTTTCTCTCGCGCTCGTGACGCTCGCGGTCACCTCGGCCGGGCTCGTTCCCGGCACGGCCGCCAGTGCGCACGGCAATCGCCCTGTTTTTTGGGATCGTCAGGCCACCTATCCCGTCTTCCAGAACCGGCCCGCCGGGCAGGACGCCGCCGCCGCGACGGCCGCCGAGATCTCCGCGGTCACCGAGGACGGCAAGACGCTGATCTACACCGACGCGCTCGGCAAGCGCGTCGGGTTTCTCGACATCCGCAACGCGAAGAAGCCGCAGGGCCTCGGCACGCTCGGGGTCGACGGGGAGCCGACCTCCGTCACCGTCCGGGGCGACTACGCGCTCGTCGTCGTCGACACCAGCGCG
The DNA here is from genome assembly GCF_050947935.1 of Dactylosporangium sp. CA-052675. GTDB lineage: Bacteria > Actinomycetota > Actinomycetes > Mycobacteriales > Micromonosporaceae > Dactylosporangium. The sequence continues at coordinate 384,226 of NZ_CP192010.1, forward strand.
AGCTTCACGAACCCGTCCGGTGTGCTGCTGGTCGTGCGCGTCGAGGACCGCCGCATCGTGCGCACCATCGACCTCGGCGGGCAGCCGGACTCGATCGCGATCGGCAAGAGCCGGCGCTACGCCGCCATCGCCATCGAGAACCAGCGCGACGAAAGCGTGAACGGCGGGGATCTGCCGCAGGCGCCGGCCGGCTTCGTGCGGATCGTCGACTTCCCGTCGGACAATCCGGCGCGCTGGGGGGTGCGCAAGGTCGAGCTGCCCGCGGAGAAGCTCCAGGGGCTCACCGCGCCCGGGGACGCCGAGCCCGAATACGTTTCGATCAACGCGCGCGACAAGGCCGTTGTCACGCTGCAGGAGAACAACGGCATCGTCGTCATCGATCTGCGGACGGGCCGGGTGGAGAACGTGTTCTCCGCCGGTACCGCCACCGTCAGGGGCATCGACGTCAAGAACGACGGCAAGCTCGACCTCACCGGGCAGATCACCGATGTGCCGCGCGAGCCCGATGCGGTCGCCTGGGTGGACGACCGCTATGTCGCCACCGCGAATGAGGGCGACTGGAAGGGCGGGACCCGCGGCTGGACCGTTTTCGACGCGTACACCGGCCGGGTCGTCTGGGACGCCGGAAACAGCTTCGAAAACCTCGCGGTCACCTATGGGCTGCACAACGAGGGCCGCGCCGGCAAGAAGGGCACCGAGCCCGAGGGGCTCGCGATCGCCACGTTCCACGGCACGCGTTACGCGTTCGTCGGGTCGGAGCGCAGCAACTTCGTCGCGGTGTACGACATCGACAACCCCGCGAAGCCGGTCTTCAAGCAGATCCTGCCCACGACGAACGGGCCCGAAGGGCTGCTCCCCATTCCCTCGCGGGACATGCTCGCCGTTTCCAGCGAGGTCGACGACGCCTCGGTGAACGTGCGCTCGAGCGTCGGCCTGTTCGAGCTGGGCCGCGACGAGCCCGGATTCCCGAGCATCGTGAGCCGCGACCGCATCGGCTGGGGTGCGCTCGGCGCATTGTCCGCCGTTCCCGGAAAGCCCTCGCAGCTGTACTCCGTGACCGACGCCGCCTATTCGCCGACCCGCATCCTGACGATTGACGCGGCGCGGCGGCCGGCCGAGATCACGACCGAGCTGACCGTGACGGACGCGGCCGGGGCGCCGGTCGGATACGACGCCGAAGGCATCTACGCGCGGCCGCAGGGCGGTTTCTGGCTCGGGGTCGAGGGCGCGACGGGCGACGGCAACAAGCTCGTCCGGCTCGACGCGAACGGGCGGACGGTCGAGACGGTACCGCTGCCGCAGGACATCGCCGCGGGCCTTTCGAAGTGGGGCATCGAGGGCGTGACGGGCGCGGGCAACTCGCTGTTCGTGGCGCTCCAGCGCGAGCTCAGCACCGACCCCAAGGGCATCGCGCGTATCGGGCGCTACGACCTCACGAACAAGACGTGGCGGTGGTACGGCTACCAGCTGGAGACCACCGCGACTCCGGGCGACTGGATCGGCCTGTCCGAGGTCGTCGCCGTCGACGGGAACACCCTCGCGGTGATCGAGCGCGACAAGCTCAACGGTCCGAACGCCAAGATCAAGCGGGTGTACTCGGTCAAGCTCCCCGACACCGACGCGTTCCCGGTGCTGCAGAAGCGCCTGGCCGTCGACGTGCTGCCCCACCTGCGCGCCGACAACGGCTGGACGCAGGAGAAGCTCGAGGGCCTGACGATCGCCGGCGACGGCCAGGTGTACGCCATCACCGACAACGACGGCGTCCAGGACGCCACCGGCGAGACGGTCTTCCTGCGGCTGGGTCCGGCCCGGAAGCTCTTCTGAGCCTGCCCCACCCGACCCCGCCCGCGGCGTGTCCCGCACGCCGCGGGCGGGGGCCACGAAGGAGTGGTCGCGGCCCGGTCGCACGTCACACCCGCTTTCGCTGTTCCGGATCCCGCCGGCGTGGTTGCTACGGTAGGCGGACGTGTCGGCGAGGCGGGGGAGGGCAGCGGGTGACCGAGCCCTTCGTGGCCTCGCCGGTGGGGCACGCCTCGATGCGCGCCCGGTGGCGGGCCCTCATCCTCACCGACCCGGTCGCGCGGCTCGTGCGCAACGCCGTCCACGCGGGCATCCACGAGGCCTATGACCTGCGGCAACTCGCGCTCGCGGCGATCGACCTCGCGGTCGCCTCGCTCGGCTTCGCGCGGCCGCTCACGCTCGCCGAGCTGATCGAGTCGATCGCCGAGCTGGCCGCGCGGATGCGGCCCGGCGACACCGGCGCGCACGAGGACGCCGCCCGCTGGGTGGTCCGGGGACTGCTCAACGACGCCGACAACCAGCGCGCGTTCGTGTACGTTTTCGACAACACCGAGGAGTACGCCTTCCGGCTCCTGCAGCTGCAGGACGGCCCCGACGGCGCCCTGGTGCTCGCCTCGCCGCAGGCCGTGATGCTCTACCTCAACGGGCTCGATCTCGACGTCGACGACGCCGAGGCCGCCTTCTCCGTCGTGCTCCAGCGGCAGCTGCGCGACCGGCGTTTCGAGGCCGCCGGGCGCACCGCGATGCAGGCCGAGCGCGTCTCCGTCGCGATGTCCGCCTCGCTCGCGGACATCCTCGATGCGACACAGCGGGATGTGCGTTCCATCGACTGGGTGAACGACGTGCCGCAGCGACTCCAACGCGCACGCGAGCATGTCGAAGCGCGCATCGCCGCCGACGCCGAGGTGCTCAACCACGTCGCCGCCGGCATCGACACCGAGACGGATCCCGAGGTCAGGCGGGCCTCCGGGGACCTCGTCGACACGCTGCGGCGGATTCGGCAGGTGCATCTGGACCTGGCCGAACGCGTCAGCGACGCCCGGACGATCTTTCTCCAGGCGCAGTTGCAGCAGGTGTTCGCCCGCCGGGTGCACCTGCGGCTGCTGCACGTCGAGCGGGAACTGCTCCAACCCGTGCTGAGGCTGCACCGGGAGGCGGCGACCGAGGTCGTCGAGGCGTTCGGGGACCGCGTCGTCGGGCTGCGGATCCCGCGCCTGCTGCAGCTGGACAACCTCGTCGACATGCTGCTCGCGCCGCCGCGGCCGGTCGCCGGCGACGAGGAGGACGGCGAGGACCCGGGGGAGACCGAGGGCGTCGAGCTGCAGGCCTATCCATCCACTGTGGTCGCCGAGGTGGCGCGCATCCTCAAGCGCGCCGAGCGGGAGCCGGTGCTGCTCTCCGAGCTGCTGCGCGACGCCAGGGACGAGCAGACCACCGAGCTGGTGCTGCTGTCGGCGCTGTGGGCCTACGCGCCCGACGTCGCCGAGCCGGGCGAGCAGCACAAGGACCTGAGCGCGCTGCGGGCCGAGCGGACCGGCGCCAGACTCGACCACCCGTTGGCGTGGGGCGACGACCTTCGCGTGCGGTACACCGAGGAGGAGCAGGAAGCGTGACTGTCCCCATCGAGGACGTCCGGGCCGCGGCGGAGCTGGTCGCGCTGGGCCTGCGCACCGGCGCGCGGCCGACCGACGGCAACCCGTACGGGAAGCTGCTGGAGCGGTACCGCACCCAGACCCTGTTCCGCGACACGGTCGACACGCTCGCGAGCGGGCTCGGGCTGGTCGTGCTCGGCGCGCCGCAGCGGACCGGGCTCGTGCTCAGCACCTACCCGGGGAGCGTGTTCGCGGTCCGGATGGGCGATCTGCGCAGCACCGGCCTGTCCGCGGACGAGAAGCTCCTGGCCGGGCTGATCGTGCTCGGCGTGGCGGCGTACGCGTTCCCGCAGGAGGTCGACCTCGACAGCACCGAGGTCAAGACGGTCGAGGTCGCGGCGCTGGACAAGTTCATCCGCGACACGATCGACCGGGTGCTCGCGATCCCCGGCGACGAGGACACAGTGGACGGTCAGGCGCGGCAGGCGGCCGAGATCTACCGGCGCACGGCCGCGTTCCGGCCCAAGGACCGCCAGCCCGGGCCGGCCAAGGGGTGCACGCAGTTCGCGGTCGCCGAGGTGCTCGGCTGGCTCGTGGAGCGCGGCGCCGCGCGGCCGATGCCGCAGCTCGGGCCGAGCACGTTCCAGCTCACGGACCGCTTCCGTCTGCTGGTCGCCGATGTGGCGGGCGGCGAGGCCCTCGAGGCGATGAGGTCGGTACAGCACTGATGGCAGCTCCCGCGAGGCTCTGGCGGATCCGGCGGATCTACCTTGACCGGATCGGCTCGCCCGCCGCGCGATTTCGCGAGGTGTGGCTGGATCTGACGGGACGCGACGGCGCCCCGCTCGACACCATCCTGTGGATGCGCAACGGCGGCGGCAAGTCGACCCTGATCGCCCTGCTGTGCGCGCTGATCCGCCCGGACCGGCGCGACTTCCTCGCCACCGGCACGACCGGGCGCCACCTCGAGGACTGCATCCTGGGCTCCGACACCGCGCACGTCGTCGTCGAGTGGATCGACCCGGCGGGGCAGCGGCTGGTCACCGGCGGCGTCTACGAGTGGGCCGACCGCGCCCAGCCGACGGATCCGAACGGTTCGCACGAGCGGCTGCGCCAGACCTGGTACGCGTTCACGCCCGCCGCCGGCGTCGAGCTCGAGCGGCTGCCGTACGACTCGGCCGAGCTCAAGGACTTCGCGAAGGCGGTCGAGGGGCTGGCGTACGAGACCGAGCCGATCGTCACCACCAAGCAGGAGCGCTGGGCCCAGGCGCTGCAGGACCGCGGGCTCGACCCCGGCCTGTTCACCGCCATCCTGAAGATCAACGCGACCGAGGGCGGGATCGAGCATCACTTCCGGTTCAAGACCGCCGACGACTTTGTGCAGTATCTGCTGACCCTGGTCACGGAGCCCACCTCGGCCGGCAAGGTCGCCGCCATCCTGCGCACCACCCGCGACCGCCTCGCCCGCCAGCCGCGGCTGCGCGCCGAGGTCGCCTTCTGTGACGAGGCCACGACGCTGCTCACCGACCTGGCCACGGCCCGGGACACGCTCGTCGACGCCGAGCTCGCGGCGCGCTCGGCCCGCCTCGACGCCGCCGGCCTGGCGGGCGCGCTGAGCGCCGCCGTGCAGTCCGCCGCGACCGCCGCCGAGCGCCATGACGCCCGCGCCGAGGAGGCTCATGCGGCGGTACGGCGCGCAGCCGCCGAGGCCGAGACGCTGGACGAGCACGTCCGGCATTATCGATTCCGGGCCGCCGACCTGACCCACGAGCACGCCGCCGCGGCCGCGCTGTCGGCCGACGCGCTGGTCGCCGAGCGCCGCCACCGGCACCGGTCCTGGCAGCTGGTGCCGGCCCTCATCCGCCACGTCGAGCAGGCCCAGCGCCTCGAGGTCGCCCGCCGCCAGCAGGAGCAGGCCGAGGCGGGCGCGGCCCCGTTGCGCCGCTCCCGGGCCGCCGCGGCCGCGGTGCTCCTGGCCGTGTTGCGCAACGCCGCCGACGAGTTGCGTGCGCGCATCGAGACCGCCTCGCACGAAGCCGCATCCGCGCGTGAGCGTCAGGCCACCGCGCGCACCCTGGCCGACTCGCTGCGGGGCCGGCTCGGCAGCCTCGACGCGCAGCAGCGCACGATCGGGGCGCAGCTGGCCGTCTACGACCGCGACCTGGCCGCCGCGGCCGAGCATCTCGACGGCGCCGAGCTCGATCGCGCCCTGGAGCTCGCCCGATCGGCCGAGGCCGAGGCCGCGCGGCGAATCGAGCACGAACTGCCGGCCGAGGCCGCGCGCCTCGACGCGGATCGCGCGGCATACGAACGCGATCGCGCGGACGCGCAGACGGCGCTCACCGAGCTGTCCCGCGACCAGGCCGTGCTCGACGCCGAGCGCGGCCCGCTGTTCGCCGAGATCGAGGCCCTGGCCACCGACCCGAGGCTGACCGCGCTCGCCGAGCGGGACCGCGTCGACCCGATCGAGTCGCAGCGCGCGCTCACCGACCTGCTCACCGAGGCCGTCATCACCGCCGACCGGCACCGCATCCAGCTTGCCGTCGCCGACGCCGAGGACGACCGCGCGGTGCAGGCGCTCGCCTCCGCGCGCGGGCTGCTCCCGGCCGCGCTGGACCTCGCCCGGGCCGCGGACGTCCTGGCCGCGGCGCGGATCCCGGCGACGACGGGCTGGCACCACCTGGCGGATTCGGTACCGTCCGCCGCCTGGCCGGCCGCCATCGCCGACGCGCCCCACCTGGTGGGCGGGCTGCTCGTGCGCGACCCGGCCGACCTGGACCGGGCCCGCGGCGTGCTCGAGGCGGCGCGCCTGTTCCCGACCTCGGCCATCCAGGTCGCCGCGATCGGCGACCTGCAGTCCATTGTGGACTCGGACCCGGCCAAGCCCGTCGGCTTCGTGCTGCCGCCGGCGCCCGCGATGTACGACCGCACCGCCGCCGCCTCCGAGACCGACCGGCGCAACCGGGGCCGCGACGAGCGCAACCAGCGCGTCCACGAGCTGATCGAGTCCCGCGACCGCGACCTGCGGCTGCGGGGTCAGCTGCTCGCGCTGGCCGAGCGCTGCCCGGCCGGGCACCTCGAGCACCTGGAGGCGGTCTCGGAGCGGCTCGGCCGCTCGCTGCGCGAGTCCGAGCAGCGCCTCGCCGAGCTGCAGGAGACCCGCCTCGTGCTCGACGAGCGCGCGGCCCTGCTCGAACACACGCGCCGCGACCTGGCCGAGCGCCGCCGCCGGCTGACGATTCGCCTCGCCGCGCTGTCCGATCTCGCTCGCCGCGCCCCGGAGGCCGCGCGAATGCGCGACGAGCTGTCCGAGCTGCCGTCGGTGCGCGCCTCGCTGCACGCGGAGCTGGCCTCGGCCGAGGCCGAGGAGCGCACGGCGGCGACCGCGGCCCACGCCCACGCCGCCGAGGCGGATCGCGATGCCGCCATCGTGCGCGAGTACCGGGTGCGGTGCGAGGACCTCCAGCGCATCGCCGCCGACGAGGTGCCCGGTGAGCTGCCCGGTGAGCTGCCGAGCCTGGTCGAGGCGACGAACGCCTACCAGGCCGCGCACGACGCCTACCTCCGGCAGACGTCGGGCTCCGCGCTGGAGGCGACGATCGCCGAGATCACCAGCCGGCTGGCCGCGCTCGACGAGGAGATCCAGCAGTTCGCCGCGGACGAGCGCGCGACCGCGCAACGTCTGCTGGATGCTTCGGATCCTGTGACCGTACGACAGGAGATCGCGCAGGCCGAGCGCGCCTTCCTGGACGCTCAGCGCGACGCCACCCTGGCCGGCGCCGCGCTCGCGAACGCGCGCCGGAACCTGGACGCGTGTCCACAATCGACACTCACCCTTCCGGCCGCCGCCGACGCCGACGAGGCGACGCGCCTGGCCGACGCGGCCGCGCGCCGGCTCGCGGACTCGCGCCGGGAGGAGCAGTCCTCCCGCGACCGCGCGGCGGCGGCCGAGTCCGAGGCCGCCTCGGCGCGCCGCCGCGCCGACGACTTCCAGCAGCTCGTCACGGACCTGACCGAGGACACCGAGCCCACGGAGTCGGCCCCGTTCGCGGGCGACGTGGACGCCGCCCGCGAGTCGGCCCGGGGCGCGCGCCGGGCGCTGCAGGCCGCCGACCGGGCCGTGACCGCGGCCCGCAACCGGCTCAACGCCGAGGCGCACCGGGTGGACCGCTGGGCGTCCGAGGAGCGCTTCGCCACCGTGAGCCCCGAGGTGCGCGAGCGCTTCCAGCTCGGCCGCCTCGACTTCGACGGGACCGAGCTGCTGGGCGAGCAGCTCTCCACCTACCGCCACGGCCTCGCCGGCGAGCTCGACGCCGTCGAGAAGGACAAGCACCTGGTGGTGACGGCGCTGTGTGCGGAGGTACGAGAGGGATTGAAGACCCTGCAACGGGCTCAGCACCACGCTCAGCTTCCCGCCGGGCTCGCGGATCACCTGCGCAACCGGCGCTTCCTCGACGTCGGCCCACGCTCCAGTGTGGACACCAGCGACGCGACCCTGCGCAGCCGCGTGGAACGCCTGGTGGACAAGCTCGTCGCGGGCAAGGACCCGATCCCGGACGGCCTGACCCTGGCCTGGGAGGCGATCGCGGCGGTGGTGGGCCGCGGCAACTTCGTGGCGCGCGTGCTGAAGCCGTCGACCGAGCTGACCGACGACCGCCAGCCGGTCGAGCTGATGAGCAAGTGGAGCGGCGGCGAGAAGGTGACGATCAGCCTCCTGCTCTTCTGCATGCTCGCCCGCCTGCGCGCCGCCAACCGCGGCGGCGACGTGCCCGGCTTGGGTGTCCTGCCGATGGACAACCCCCTCGGCACCGCGAACTACGTCGCCTTCCTGGACCTGCAACGCCGGGTCGCCGCCGCGAACGGCATTCAGTTGATCTTCCTGTCGGGCTTGGGCGACATGCGCGCGGTGGGCCGCTTCCCGAACGTGGTACGCATGCGCAACACGCACAACCGGGGGCGCAACTACGCGCGGGTGATGGAGCGCGAGCTGAACGAGGACCAGATCCTGGAGGGCATCACCACCGCCCGCCTGACCTTCCCGATCCAAGGAACGCTGCTGTGATACATCTGGAAACCGAGCGGTTGACGCTGCGGCGGCTGGCCGAGGACGACCTGGACAACCTCGTCGAGCTCGACAGCGATCCGGAGGTCATGCGATACCTCACCGGCGGCCGTCCGACGCCGCGGGAGACGATCCGCGGCATGATGCCGTTCATCCTGGGCCACTACGAGCGAGGCGACGACCTCGGCTACTGGGCGGTCGAGGCCGGCGGGCGGTTCCTCGGGTGGATCTTCTTCCGGCCGTACCGCCATGACGGCCCGCCCGCCGAGGTCGACCGCTCGGGTATCGAGCTGGGGTACCGGCTCCGGCGCGAGACGTGGGGCAAGGGCTACGCGACCGAGGCGAGCCGCGCGCTGATCGCGCGCGGCTTCGACGTCGTGGGCGTGGACCGGGTCTTCGCCGAGACCATGGCCGTCAACGCGGGCTCGCGCCGGGTGATGGAGAAGGCCGGGCTGCGGCACGTGGCCACGTTCGATCGCGAGGGCGACAGCGAGGTGCAGTACGCCCTGGCCGCCTCCGAGTGGCGGTCAGCGCGCGATTGATGCCTACTGCTGGAAGCGCCCGGTCTGGTTGGACCGGGCGTTGCCGCAGTCCCAGAAGATGAGCTGGGTGCCGTTGGCGGTGCCCCGCCGCCGGCGCCGTGCACCTGCCCGGGTTCGGGTTGCGCAGATTGCCGTTCACGAAGTGCCGTTGTCGCGCGGTGTTCCCGCGGCACGTCCACAATCCGACGAAGGTCATCGATACGAAAATCCGATTCGGACCGGCAGAACTGGATGATCGGACATTCGATTCCATGATTGCCTGTGCGATGCTCCGCTCTGCGCTGTCGCACCACGCGGCCTTGCGTGTGAGGAAGGGGGCCGCATGCCCGGATCGGAGGAGCCGGCCGACGGCCGCCAGTGGACGTTGTACAACAGCGGCCGCCGAAGCCTCCGCGAGCGGCTGTACCGCGAGGCGGAGGAGACCCTTTCGCAATTCCTGAGCCGCGAGCCGCGGACGGACAAGTCCGCCCCCCGGCGGGCCAGGGCTCACGCGCTCATCGCGCTGGCAATCTTGGCGCGCACGCCGCCACTGAGCCGCAGCACCAGGGAGGTCGGGCACGTCGTCTCCCGGTTGCAGAACGCGCGGAAGTTGCCGCTGGCCCAGGTAATGGCGTCGCTGGTGATTGAGACGTTCTACGAGACCGACGCCTGGAACGTGCCCGAGGGGTTTCGGTCGCTGGCGGAGGATGCCGACGTCGAGGCGCTGCCCGGTCCCGACATCGAGTTGTTGATCAGGCATCTGCCGGGCATGTTCGGCAAGACCTGGGAGAGGATTCGCCGTCAAGCCGGGCTCCTGGGGCTCGGAGAGCGCCCACCGCCCTTTGTCGAGACCGAGCTGGTCGACGAGCGTCGGAAAAAGCTGGTGCGGCGTTACTTCGCGGAGATCCCGCGCAAGCCGGAGGACCCTCAGTGGACGCTTGTCGCGTGGCTGCTGAGCATCGGCGTTCTCGCGGGCGTTCTGCCGTGCGGCGGGCTGTACGTGACGACCCGATGGTACGTCGGCCTGCCCATTGTCCTCGGGCTCTACCTGCTTGCCGCGGTGCTGCTGTTCTTCGGAATCGTCACCGCTCGTGAGTCACGAGAGAGTCAGAAGAAGATCCGGGTCCGTGCAGCGGCCATCGCTGCCACTCAGCCGCAAGCATCCGAAACCGAACTCGACGCTTGGCTCGAGATGGAGGTGAGCCGGGTCACACGCTTGGGTGCGGAACGTCATCGCCTCGACTCGGGCGTTGGTCTCAAGGACGCGGGTCTGCTCATGGCGCCGCAGGTCATCGTCGGTGTCTCGAAGCTCGCCGGTCCGTACTCGGTTGAGCGTCGCGAACCGGATGCGAATTCGGCATCCGGCCTGCGCACCGTGATGCGCAAGCTGCCGTTGGCGAAGACGCGAATCGGTGACGACGGAAAGGTCCGCGCCAGCCACTACCAGATCCTCGTGATGTATCTGACGGAGCGGAGAGTCGGCGTCTTCGAGTGTGATGTCGACATGGCGACCCGCGAGCTGCTGGCCGAATCAACGCACTCGTTCAGCTACGACGACGTCGTGACCATGTCGTCGCAGAAGATCGCGGCCGGCGGCGGACAGGGAAACCTCCACGTCCTCATCGATCGACATCACAACAGCGCGACCATCTCCGGTGAACATCGCTTCGTCATGTCGCTCGTCAACGGCCACCGCATCGAGGTGAGTACGGCGGTTCACAATGCCACCGCATCAGACTCCAGCTCCGTGATCGCGTGGCCGAACGACCAGGTGCAGCGTTCCATCGAACGAATGGTCTGGGCGTTGAAAGACAGTCGGGTCGCATGACGGAGGCGCCGATGTCCGGGCGGACGGTCACCATCGCTGGAAAGCGCTGGCACCTTGGCGCGAAGCTCGGCCAGGGCGGCGGTGGCTCGGTGTTCGCGGCGAGCTCCGATGCGGGCGAGGACGCGGCCGTCAAGTTCGTCCTCAAGGCCGGAAACGCGCCACGGGACAACCTCATCCAGCGGCCGGACTCGGAGTTGCGCAACATTCTGCCGATCTGGGCCTCGGGCGAGGACGGCGACTGGTGGACGTTCGTGATGCCGCGCGGCGAGATGTCTCTCGAGGCCTACCTGTTGTCGCGGGCGACACCGCTGCGTGAGCGCGAGGCGCTGGAGATCTTGCGGGATGTCGTGACCGCGCTGTGCGAACTGGAGCACCACGGCGTCGTCCACCGTGACATCAAGCCCGGGAACGTGGTGCGGTGCGACGGGCGTTGGCAGGTCGTGGACTTCGGCATCGCCCGCCTGGTCGAGGCGGCGACCGCGACGTTCACGAAACGTGATGCCCGGAGTGCACCATACGCCGCGGTCGAGCGCTGGCGCGACGAACGCGCGGGTTGCCCTTCCGACGTGTACTCCTGGGGCGTCATGGCGTTCGAATTGCTGAGCGGTCAGCTTCCCTTCCCCGGGCCGCGGGAACCGGACTATCGCCGGCAGCACTTGCAGGAGAGCCCGCCGACGCTGGTCGGCCCCTCGCCGAGCCTGGCCGGCCTCGTCGCGGAGTGCCTCAGCAAGGCGCCGGGCAGCCGGCCGTCCGCCACGGAAATCAGCAGACGCCTGGAGAGGCTCGACGAGGCGTTGCCGCCGGGACTGGAGGCGGTACGCGATGCGAACTACCGCATCGTGCTTGCACGCGGCGAGGCGCAAGCCGGGGCCCAGCGGTGGCGATCCGCCCGGGAAGATCTCGAGTACCTGTGGCTTGACGCGCTTGCCTCCTTCCGCCGGCTGTCTCAGCGTGTGCGCTTCGAGCTCAGAGGGGTGGCCAGCGCCGCCGAAGACCGCTCGTACGGCGACGGCTGGCGCATGCGCCTCGGGACCGCGTCCCTCAGCCTCGGGTTGCCGAGCCGAATCCCGGATTCGGCCCGGCAGGCCGCGAGCCTTCCGTTCACGGTCGTCGCGCACGCGCGGATGGCATTGGAGTGGCGGAGCGATACCCCGCACACCGGCCGAAGCCACGCCCTCTGGTACTGCGATGCCAACAGCGACGACCGCTTCCACTGGTATCACTCGGCGTATCGATGGCGAGGCGGGCGCACCAGCCCCGAGATGCCGTTCGCCTTGGCCGTCGATGATGCGGCGGATGCCCTCAAGGGAGAGCCGGGCGACTTCGCCGTTGCGCTGCCGCTGACTCGGCTCGACCACGACGCCGTGGACGAATTCATCGACCAATGGGCCGGTCGGCTGGCGAAGGCGGCGCTGGGCGGGGGCGGCAATGACTGACAACGAGATCGACGACCGACTGATCGCGGCGCTCGACGCGGTTCCGGCCCACGACGAGAGTCCGATCGCGGTTGATGAACTCAGCCGACGTGCGGGCTTCGACGGGGCCGCGGCCGCCGTCGTCGGCCCGGTGCTGCTCCGCCTGCTCGGCAGCTTCGGGGTCCTGCGGGTGGCCGAGTCGGCTGATGGTGCCACGCTCGTCAAGGCGGCCGAGCCGGCGTCCACGTTGTTCCTGCGCAGCTACGCCGAGCACCTGCGGACCGGGCGCGACCTCTTGGACAGCTGGGACCGGCCGGTCATCACCGACCCTCCCTACCCCGAGCAGCAGGCGCTGTCCGGGCCGCAGTTCCTGCACCTCATCGAGCGCCGCCGGCTTCGAGCGGGCAACGACGCGCGTGCATTGCGTCGTACGGAGGTCGCGCAGGTCGTCATCAGCCGCCACATCAAGGGCCGGCCGCACGAGTATCTGCTGCTGCACGACGAGAAGGCGCGGCAGTATCAGCTGCCGGGCGGTCGCCGGCGGCCGGGCGACCGGGATGCTGCCGACATCGCTGTCCGTGAGCTGCAGGAAGAGCTTCCGGACTTCGAGTTCGACCCGGACCGGGACCGCCTGGTCCGGCTCGGATCGACCCGGGCGACCGCCGTCTCTCGAACCTTCGGCGTCATCACCGAATATGACCTGACGATCTTCCACCTGCGTTCCACCCGTACCGGCCTTCCCTCCGGCCCGGGCGGCACGTGGGTGGACGGCAAGGTCCTGCTGACGGAGAACTCCACCGTCAACGGCCTGTCAACCAACCTGCTCGGATTGCGAACGGTCGACAAAGACCTGCCGGGAGGCGTCTGCGGGCTCGAGCCCAGCTTTCAGGCGAGCGAGCGGAGCTGGGTCGCGACGGCGGCCGTCACGCGACCACTCGAGTTCTGGGGCTTCGTGGTCGGTGTGTTCAGCCTCATCATCTCGATCGTCTTCTACATCTTCTCCTAGCCTCACGACGCCGATACGCGGTGGTGTTCGAGGTGGGACATGACGGCCATGTTGGCTTCCCAGCCGTCCGGGAACTTCACGATCTCGTTCAGGTAGACGCGGCCGGTCGACGGGTGGGCGTTCAGCAGCTCCGTGATGCCGGCCCTCGCCACCGCGACGCAGGCGTGCCGATGCCGCGACGTCAGCACGCACAAGCGGCCCGCCTCGAGGTGGAACGCGGTCGCGTCGCGCCGGCCCGACAGTGGGTGCCACACCACCGTCACGTCGTACTCGCGGCCCTGCAAGCGATTCGCCGTGTCCACGGTGATGCCCGAGTCCGGGGGCAGGAACTGCCGTACCGCCGCCGCCTGGTCGCGATGCGCCGTCCCGATCGCGATGCGGTCCGCCGTCACGGGTGCGCCGGTGCGGGCTCGCTCCGAGACGGCGACGGGGCCGCGGGCCAGCAGGCGCAGGGCGACGTCCGCGCAGGCCTGGGCGATCTCGGCGTCCGTGCGCATGCTGTGCCGCGCCGGGAGTTCGTGCAGGGCCCAGCCCGTCGCCGCGGCCGTCTCCAGCGTGCTGTCCACAGGGGACGCTCCGAAGGCGTGCGTCGAGAACGTCAGTGAGCGGTCGGACAGCGACGTGCCCGCGGTGAAGCCCGTGAACGGATAGAACGCCTCCGACACGACGGGGGCGGCCGTGGCCGGGAGGCGCCAGGAGACGGGTAGGCGGTGCACGGGGACCTCGTTGTGGCGCAGCAGCACCGCCACCGCGCTCAGTTGCGGGTCCCAGGACAGGCCCGCCCAGCGCTCCGTCTCCACCGTCGAGAACGGGTCCAGCTGGCCCGGGTCGCCGACGAAGAGGGTGCGGTCGAAGCGGCCCGCGATCTGCAGCAGGGCGTCCGAGCGCATCTGGTACGCCTCGTCGACGATGGCCCACGGCCACGCGCCCTGGTTCAGGGTCGACCACTTGGCCGCGGTGCCGATGACCACCGCGGCGCCCGCCAGGCCGGCGACCGCGGTGTCCACGGTCACGTTGTTGTGCGTCGCGATGCGCGGAACCGGGACGTAGTTCTGGGCCGACAGGCGGCCGATCGGCAGCGTGGGGGAGGAGCGGGCCAGGTTCGCGATCAGGTCGTCGACCTGCTCGTTGGTCTGCGCCACGACGGCCAGTGGCTCGCCGGTCTCCGCGATGTGCCGCGCGGCGCGAACGACCAATGTGGACTTTCCGGCGCCCGGTGGGGAGTCGACCACCACGCCGCGCGCGTCGCAGAACTGGAGGTCCTCCATCACGGCCGGGAAGATGTCGGTCATGACCAGGCCTCCACGGCGTCCTCTTCGGTCGGCTCCGGGGGCGGCGGCGGGCCGCCGTGCGTCCACGGTGTGTCCTCGGCGGACGGGAAGTTGCCGCCGGGCTGGAAGCTCGTCGACACGGTGCTGTACGTGATGTGCTCGCCCACCTCGGGCACGCTGCCCGGCGCCGGCGTGAGCGCCCGGCCCATGCCGCCCGTGAGCTCCAGCACGACATCGGGGCCGTCGATGGCGACGATCCGGCCCGTCTGGGAGCGGCGGGAAGGGCTTTGCACATCGGTACCGATGCCAAGACGCAACGGATCCGAGGTGCGGACGGTCACATGTGGACGGAGCTTGCGGCGCGCGCCCGAGGCGTCCAGGCGGTTCGGCTCCGCCGCGACGACCTCGCCCGCGAACGCCTCGCCGGTCAGGCGGAACTCGGCCATGACCAGCGGGTCGTCCAGCGCCCGCTGCGCGTCGAACAGCGCCTGCGCGCGTTCGAGTCGGTTCAGCCGGCGCGCCGCGGCCACGGCGGAGTCGCGGCGCGCCTGGGGGAGGCCGCCTCCGGTGTCCAGGTACGTCACGTAGTTGCTGTATGCGTCGCGATCGTCGGCCCAGCGCTCGACGACGCTCGCCCCCGGCTGCAGAGCGCGCAACAGGTCGATGCCCTGCCACATGAGCTGCCAGGTGGGCTCGAGCTGGGTGCGCAGGGCCGCGGCCAGGCGCTCGAACGTCATCCGGCGGGCGATCGAGTCCGCGTCCGTCTTGCCGTACCGCTCGATCGCCGGCGCCAGCGTGGCCGCGTCGAACGTCGGGTCGGTCGCGGGGCCGGCCGGGGGCCAGCGCTCCGGATCCTCGGCCGCCAGGGCCGCCTCGAACGGGTCGTCGCCGAACCAGGCCAGGAGGGCGGCGAGGTTGGCGTCCTCGACGGCGCTCTGGCCGGTGGCCCAGTGCATGCTCAGCGCGGAGGTCATCGCGAGCATCAGCGAGGAGCCGGGGTGCTCCGCGCGCTCGGCGAAGAACGTCAGCCACTTGCCCAGCGTGGGCACGACGGGCTTGACGGCGTACTCGCCCCAGGTCCGGCGCAGGCGGGTGGAGCGGCCGAACAGCCGGACGAACTCGATGCCGCCCGGATTCGGTACCAGCAGCTGCGGCGCGTCCGCGAACCGCCGGCGGCCCTTCACGTCCTCCTGGTGGCGGGCGAAACTGTCCACATAGGACATCAAGATGTCGCCGAGCTCGGCCGCGAACCGGAAGCGCTGATCGCGGTTGCGGGGCTGCGGCACGAACAGCAGGCGGGGCTGGTCCGCGGCGGAGCCGACCATCGCGGCCAGGGGTGCGTTCGCCTCGCCGGCCATCGTCAGCGGGATGAGGACGAGTGGACGTTCGCTCACGTGAACGTGTCGTACCGTGGCGATGGGCTGGGCGGCCTGGGCGCGAACGGCCAGCGCTCGAGCAAGTGCGGTCAGCGAGCTCACGCCAGGCACTCCTCGCGCAGGCGGAGGGCGGCGCGCAGTACCGCCGCCGCCTCCTGCTGCTCCGGGGACGGCTCGAGCTCGCCCGCGGCGAGGCGCAGCGCGGTCTCGACGGTGTCCACGCTGCCGAGCTCCTCGCTCACCGACTTGCCGAGCGCGTGCGTGCGGCCGCGGGCCTCGTTGCGGCAGAAGTACGACATCTCGCAGGTCGACAGGCACTCGGGGGAGTAACGCGCGGGGATGTGCTCGATCGCGTCGCACAGCTCGCCGATCGCGCGCGTCGGGCGTCCGTCACGGTCGGGGGCGAGGTCGAACGTGATGCCGTCGTCCACATGGGACAGTCGCTGGTCGATGCGCTCCATGTTGCCCAGCTGTCGCTTCAGCACCGTCAGCTGCCGTCGTACGTCGAGCAGCGTGGCGACCGCGTGGTTGGAGAAGTCCTTGGGGCAGACGAGCACGACTCGATCGGAAACGGCCGCCGGATCGTGTCCGAGTTCCTGCAGGAGGTGTCGCAGCGCCACGACGTACACCGCGGACTGCACGGCCGCGGAGGCCACCTTCCCGCCGTCGGCCTGGCCGTCGATCACGGCGAAGGACTTGATCGCGATGATGTGGAAGACGCCCTGGTACTGAAACGCGATCAGGTCCGGCTCGAGGAACACCTGGCGGCCGGCGACCGGGAGCTTGAGCAGCGGGTGGTCGAACAGCGTGCCGGCGTCGTCGACCTGCTTGGCGGCGGTGCCGAGCACCTGGCGGGCCAGCTGGTGACGGACGTCCTGGCTGTCGTTGCCGCCCGCGTCCTCCAGGTCCTGGTACGCGACCTCCCTGATGTCCAGGCGCAGCGTTTCGCGCAGCATGCGCAGCAGCTCCGCGCAGCCGTTCGCCTTCACCTGCGCGATGAACGAGCGAGTGCGCGTGATGGCGAACGGTGACTGACCGTAGGGCGGCGCGAAACCGACGCGCGAGGCGACCGCGCGTTTGTCGACGCCGGCCGCGTCCATGACCGCGCGGCGCGCGCAGCCGGGGTTGGTGGTGAGCGCGGCGATCGTGCGGGCGTTGTGGGCCGCCGGGGGTACCGGCCCGCGGATCTCGGCGAGCCGGTCTTCGGTGCTGTTCACGGTGGCACTTCCTTCGCGGTGGTTCTCGTGCCGGTTCCGGGCACTCGCGTGCCGGTGGCGGGCACTCACGTACCGGTTTTGGGCACCGTCTTCAGATTGACGCCGAACAACCGGCCGGCGTCGTCGAGTTGGGCCCGGGCCCGGGCGGCGGCCGCTTCGCGGTGCGACCGGTCGACCGGCTCGTGCGTCGCCAGCTCGGCCTCGGCGGCGCGGATGACGACCGCGGGCTTGGCCGAGCCGATGCCGTCCGCGGCGCCGGGAATGTTCTCGGCGAACAGCCACAGTAGGCGGGTGGTGGCCCGGTCGGTATCGGGAAGACGTTCGACGTGTTCCGCGATCCGCACGGCCGCTTTCAGGAAGTCGACGCGCGGGCTGAGCGCGCCGATGATGCGTTGTTCGAGGGTCCAGGTGGAGATCGCGAGCAGTCCGCGCACCGGCGAGAACCGATCGGCGGCGAGTGCCGCGCACAGGTAGTACGGCCGCGCGAACGCGTTCATGCGGAACGAGCGCTCCTCGTCGCGGCGCAGGCTGGTGAGCTTCGCGCTGTCGATGTCGCCGCCGAAGCACGCGTTGTACACCTGGGCGATCAGTTTCGGCGCGGCCGGCACGGCGAGCAGCGTGAGCGCGCCGTGCACCTGTTCGCGCAGCGGCAGTAGCGACCCACCCTCCCGCGGCACGGGGGCGTCGGCCGTCTCCGGAGCGAGCGCGTCCTCCCAGGCCGTCTCCAGTGCGCGTTGCTGCGCGCGGAGTGCGCGTTCGCGCGGCCGATCGCCGGCGGCGCGGGCCTGCCGGACCTGCGCACGGAGCGCCGCGAGCTCGCGCTCGATCTCCTCCGCGTCATCGGTCATGTGCTGACCGTACGCCTCCCAGTAATTTCCAGCAATCCCCACTTGCACCCAGCATCACCATTGCACGGCTCCGCTATTCTCCAGTAAATTCCGCTAAACGCTCAGCGTTTGGTCTACTGGGGGAGGACGGCATGTACGACATCGCCGCAGTTGAGGTGGCACTGCGCGGGCTCCTGGCCGACATGCCCGGCGAGGGCAAGATCGTCGTCCTGGCCGTCATGTCGGCCGGACAGCCCGGCGACACCGGCCGGCCTGCGCTGAGCAAGCGGGAGATCGAGGTGGCCGGGCTCGTCCGCAAGGGCCTGACCAACCAGCAGATCGCCCGCCGGCTCGGCATCACGCCGCACACCGTGAACCATCACCTGCGCGGGATCTTCAAGAAGCTCGACATCGTCTCGCGGGTGCAGCTGGCCGCGCTCGAGGTCCCGGAATGGGTCGGGTAAAGAGATGACTGCGGTCGATCCGGCTCCCCGCGTACGGTCGGGAACTGTGACATCGGGCGTCGGATGGTGGGCCGAGCCGCCGTCCGGCCAGGTCTGTTTCCTGGCTGACGTCGATCCGTCGTTGCTCAGCGTCGGGCTCGATCCCCTGCCGGCCGGCGCTCCGGCGATCGTCCGGTTCTGCCCGCCGCCGAGGCTGGGCGTCGGGCAGTACATCGCCACCTTCCTCGACGCGTTGGACCGCGCCGCGGACAGCCTCTTTCCCGCGTGGCTGCCCGGCGCCGAGCGCCTCGACGGTCCGTCGGCGCTCGGCATCGCGGCCGCTCGCGCGATCGCGGCCACCGTCTCGGCGCGGTCGGATCACTTCGGCCCGTTCCTCATGGCCGCGGCCGAGCGCTCCCTGCGGGGCGAAGTGGCCGGCTCCCCGCATTTTCCGGCCGAGGTGCGTGCGCGCGGGCTCGGGCTCATCCTGGCCGACGCGTACCGGCGTTCGTCCGTCGTGATCCTGCTCGACGTGCCGGCCGGGCCGGGCTTGCACGCGCTCGTCGCCGCCGCGGAGTGGCTGGCCGAGCACGGCCGCTTCGGCGTCTGGATGGCCGGCGGCTCGCTGGGTGGCGTGGACCGGATACGAACGATCCGGATCACCCTGCCGTCCGAGCTGACCCGCCTGCCACCGGCCGAGGTCGACGGCGAGGAGCCCAGGCCGCCGCTGCTGACGTATCCGCCGCTGTCCGGCCGGCCCCGCGCCGACAGCCCGGCCGAGCAGGCGCTGGAGCGGGCGCTCGCCCCGCATGACTGGGCCCGCGGGCGCCGCTGGAACGAGGAGCTCTCCTGGCACTCGCTTGGCAGGTCGTACCGCCTGGATCTGTTCTGGCCCGACGACGGACTCGTGGTCGAGGTCGACGGGGATGACCATCGCGGCCGCTGGAAGTACGCCGACGACCGCCTGCGCGACGCCCGGCTCCAGCTCCTCGGGCACGCCGTGCTGCGCTTCACCAACGAGCAGGTCATCGCGGATCCGTCGGCCGTGGCGCTGACGATCCAACGCCTGCTGCTCCTTCGCCGCACCCCTTCCACGCAGAAATGAGGCCTCATGCCCGCCGACGACGTCCCGAGCCTTACCCCGAACCAGATCCTCGCGCTGGTCGTCCTCATGTCGGAGGCCCGCGAACTGAACAACAACGAGCTCAGGGAGTTGGCTGGCTTCTCCTTGACCGGGGCCGACAACACCAAGCTGGAGTCGAAGCTCGGCCTGGTGGCGACGGACCGTAGTCACCGGCCGTTCTCGCACTCGCTCACCGAACGCGGCTGGCGAGTCGCGCGCGAACTGCACACGATGGAGCCGCCGAAGGCGAGCAAGAGCGCCACCCGCACCCTCATCACCCTGCTCGGCAACATCCGCCGCGGGCTGGAGCAGTTGCAGACCAGCCACAGCGTGAAGATCACGGAAGGGGAGTTCTTCCGTCCTCTTGCGCCCGCCGGCGAAGTCGACGCCGAGCCGGTCGATGCGGGTGCCGATGTCGATGCCGAGGCCCGTGTGCGCGCGGTCTATGCCCAGCTCGCCGGACGGCCGGGGGAGTGGGTCGGGCTGGCCGACCTGCGCGACCAGCTCACCGAACTGAGCCGGGACGCCGTCGACGAGGCGCTGCGCTCGCTGCTGCGCCAGGACGGTGTCCGCATCATCCCCGTCGCCAACACGAAGGCGCTCGAGCCACGTGACCGCGCCGCCGCCCTGAGCATCGGCGGTGAGGACAGCCACGCCCTGTCGATCGGCCGGCCGTGATCAGCCGTGCCGCGCGCGCGGCGTTCGAGGCACTGCACTTCAACCCCGCCCCGACTCCGGACGACATCTGGCACTCGTCGCCGTACGACGTGCCGGAGCTGCACGAGAAGTCGGTCCGCGAGATCCTCAGCGGCGTCCAGCGAGCCCGGCGCAGCGACACCACGACCCCCCTCGCGGTGGCGCTGCAGGGCCGCGCCGGCTCGGGCAAGACGCACCTGCTCGGTGCCGTCCGGGAGACGATCCAGCGGGCCGACGGTGGCGGGTACTTCTTCCTGGTCAACATGATCAGCGGCCGGAACTTCTGGGAGAGCACCGTCCAGGGCATCATCAGCGGGCTCAGCCGGGATGCCTTCGGCTGGGGCACGCAGCTCAAGACGTTCCTGCGCCGGCTGACCCCGCAGCTCGGCCTCACGCCGGAGGTCCGGGACGCGATCGCGGGGCAGTCGCCCGTGACCCGCCCGCAGCTGGACGCGTTCATCGCCGGACTCCGGCGGTTCGATGCCGTCACCGGGCGCGAGTGCCAGGACACCGCCCGGGCGCTCGTGCTGTTCAACTCGCCCGACTTCGAGCACCAGGACATCGGTCAGGCCCACCTGATCTCGGAGCCTCCGGAGCCGTCGGACCGCACCGACTGGGGATTCACGACCGCCACGCGGAAGCCGGCCGAGGTGGTGGCCGACATCTCCCGGCTCATCGCGCTGACGCTGAGCCCGAGCGTGATCGCGATCGACCAGCTCGACACGCTGTTCGCGCAGACCAGCAACACCTTCTTCAAGCGGGATCAGGGACTGGACGAGGAGCTGCACGCCGTGGTCGGTCCGATCGCGGACGGACTCCTGACGCTGCGCGACATCACCCAGCGCACCCTCGTGGTGATGTCCTGCCTGCCCGACACGTGGGCGCTGTTCGAGCGCAGCACGGCCGGCCCGGTGACCCAGCGCTTCCGGGCGACAGTCCTGCACGACCGCATCGACAGCGCCGAGATCGCCCGGGCCATCGTCGAGAAGCGGCTGACGAAGACGTACGCCGAGTACCACGTGCCGAGCCCATACCCGACGTGGCCCATCCGGCCCGAGGCCTTCGACGACGCGCGCGACTACACGCCGCGGGCGCTCCTGCGCCGGGTCGAGGAGCACCTGCACCGGTGCCTGGTCGAGGACGAGATCGTCGAGCTGAGCCGCTTCGACGAGGACCTGCCGCCGCTCCCGCCGCCGGTCCCCGGCGACCTGGCGCCGCTCGATGCGATGTTCCAGGAACTGGTCGCCTCCGCGGACGTACGCGCGGCGCTCGACTATCTCACCGAGGACATCGAGATGCCGCAGCTGCTCGCGGCCGGGATCAACGCGTGGATCGGCGAGCAGACGCCGACCGGCGCGGTGTTCAAGCAGGACCCGCAGCCGGGAGCCAAGCCCGCGCTGCACGGGCGGCTCATCCAGGTGCTCGACGAGACGATCGAGAACGAGGCGCACTGGGCCATCCGGGCCATCGCGCACCCCAACGCCCGCGCGGTGACCACGCGCATCAAGAACGCGTGCGTCATGTCCGGGCTCGATCTCGCCGTGCCGCAGCGGCGGCTCGTGCTGCTGCGGCGGGGCGAGTGGCCGACCGGTGCGCGGACCAAGGAGACGGTCGACAAGTTCATCGCGGCCGGGGGCATCTGGCACCGGATCGACGACGCCGATCTCAAGGTGTTCGACGCGCTGCGGCGCATGCAGGCAGTGCCGAACGCCCTGTTCGGTGAGTGGCTGGTCTCCCGCCGACCCGCGAGCAGGACGCAGCTCTTCGCCGCGCTGTTCGGCGAGCACCAGCCCGCGTCCCCGCCTTCGTCCCCCGCCGTACCGCGGCGACAGCAGACACCGCCGGACGGCCGGACGATCCGGCTCGGCAAGGTCATCGAGGACGAGGCGCCGTTCGTCGTCGACCTGGAGTCGCTGCGCCGGCACACCGTCGTATTCGCGGGTTCCGGATCCGGCAAGACCGTCCTCATCCGGCGGCTCGTGGAAGAGTGCGCCCGTCAGGGCGTGTCCTCGATCGTGCTGGACCCCAACAACGACCTGGCGCGGCTGGGGGACCCGTGGCCCGAGCCGCCCGCGGGCTGGGGACCCGGCGACGAGGAGCGGGCGCGGGACTACCTCGAGCACACGGACGTCACGGTGTGGACGCCCGCCGTCAGCGGGGGCCGGCCGTTGAGTTTCCAGCCACTGCCGGACTTCACGCCGGTGCGGGACTCGCCGGACGAGTTCAATCAGGCGGTCCGCGCGGCGGTAGAGGCGCTCGCGCCGCGGGCCGGCGTCGGGGGCACGACGAAGCTCGCCCAGCAGGGCAAGGCGGTGCTCAATGAGGCGCTGCGGGCGTACGCGCGCGGCAACAAGGTCGGTCTTGAGGGCTTCACGGACTTCCTGGCGGACCTGCCGGACGACGTGAGCCGGATGGCCAGGGCCGGCAAGCTCGCCAACGACCTCGCCGAGACGCTCAAGGCGGCGATGGTCAACGATCCGCTGTTCGGCGGGCGGGGCGCGTCGGCGGATCCGGCGGTACTGCTGACTCCTCCCGAGGGTAAGCGCGCTCGCGTGTCCGTGATCAGCTTCATCGGGCTGATGTCCGACGAGGAGAAGCAGGGCTTCGTCAACCAGCTGCAGATGGCCCTGTTCACCTGGCTCAAGCGCAATCCGGCCGGAGACCGGCCGCTCGGCGGGCTGTTCATCATGGACGAGGCGCAGACACTGGCCCCGGCCACGGGCACGACCGCTTCGACGGCGAGCACGATCACGCTGGCATCGCAGGCGCGCAAGTACGGGCTCGGGCTCGTCTTCGCCACCCAGGCGCCCAAGGGGCTGCACAACCAGATCTCCGGCAACGCCACCACGCAGTTCTTCGGGCTGCTCAACGCCCCGGCGCAGATCGACGCGGCCAAGGAGCTGGCGCAGGCCAAGGGTGGGCGGCTGCCGGACATCGGGCTGCTCGGCAGTGGCCAGTTCTACGCGGCGGGGGAGGGCTTCTCGTTCGTGAAGGTCCGGACGCCGCTGTGCCTGACGCACCACCCGAAGGCGCCGCTGTCACCCGAGGAGGTCATCGCGCGCGCTCGCCGCTGACCTGAGCGCCTCGTCCCTCCCGAACGAACTGGCCGTGCGACGCCTCATAGACGCACGCGATGTTCTGGCTCGCGAGGAGGTCGACCAGGTCCTGCTCCGGCCGCTTCGGGAGCAGGACCGCGCGGGAGGCGGGCTCGACGAAGCGCGCGTAGTCGCAGAGCTGGCCGATCGCGAGCCGGATGTGCTCGCGCCGGGTGGAGGACTTGGCCTCGAGCAGCTCGTCGATCTCCTCGACGTACATGTCGGTGAAGAACGTGTCCAACCGGCCCGGCAGGGCGATCTCGTTGCGCACGGCCTGCTGCCCGTGCTCGGCACGCAGGAACTCCCGGTACCGCTCGACGAGCGCGGCCTCCTTGCGCGCGGCGATGACGGTCTCGCCGGGACGGCGCTCGAACGTCGTCGTCAAGTTGCGCTCGATCGGGATGGTGCGGACGCGCGTTTCGCGGCCATCGGCGAGCGAGATGCGCTTGTCGGGCTTGAGCGATGCGACAGCAAAGGGCGGCGGTCCGAGGACCGGCCAGCCCTTCTGTACGGTCGAGTGCCGGATCGCGCGGAGGGCCTGCTCGTCGAGCGCGTCCGCGCGGATCGACTCGACGTTCTCCTCGGGCTCGGGATCCAGCTCGACGCGGTACGGATACCGGTCATCGCGCCAGACCGTGCTCACGTGATCCTCGTGCAACGGGGCGATCAGCAGCCGGTACGTCATCGACTCGATCGTCGCGGTCTTCCACGCGCCGAAATCCTCCGGGCGGGTGCGCGGCCAACCGGTCGGGGCCGGCAGCACCGGCCGGACGCCGCGCACGAACACGAGCCACGTCGGCTCGGCCAGGTCAGGGTTGCGCAGCCAGTCCTCGGCCTCGGCGACCGTCGCGCCACCTCGGTGGAAGGTCTTCCAGCCCCAGATGTTGCGGTGCATCCCGATCTCGAAATTCTCATCGGCGTCGCGGCCGACGTGGATGTACAGGTAGCGGCTCACCGGTCGCCCACCGTCGGGAAGCGGGTCTCGTTGTAGGCAATCTTGTCCGCGACCGCCTGGGCGACGTCGATGCCCGTGACGTCCGCGAAGCGCAGGAGGTAGATCATCACGTCGGCGATCTCCTCCGCGACGCGCGGGTGCGGGGGTGGCTCCTCGGGGTCCCACTGGTACAGCTCGGCCAGTTCCCCCACCTCGCCGACCAGGGCCAGCAGCAGGTTGCGCGGCGTGTGGTACCGCGGCCAGTCTCGCTCCTCCGCGAAGCGGCGCAGTTCCTGTTGGACTTGAGCGGGCCACTCATTCGTCACCCGGGTGAGGTCACCACAGGTCGCATGCACACCGGAGAATGGCCATATGGCTCCGAGGTGCAGATAACTGCACCTCGCAATCGGGGAGCAGCCTCAATCCGGTCGTCACAGAGATCTTTTACCGTGAATGCATGTCACAGGAAACGGGGCCGGCGCTCCAGATCGCCGGGCTGACCAAGCGCTTCGGGGACAAGGTCGCCGTCGACGCGATCGACCTCGCCGTGCCCAAGGGCTCGTTCTTCGGGCTCGTCGGGCAGAACGGGGCCGGCAAGACGACGACCCTCTCGATGGCGGTCGGGCTGCTGCGCCCCGACGCCGGGTCCGCGCGCATCTTCGGCCGGGACGTCTGGGTGGAGCCGGCCCGGGCCAAGGCGCTCGTCGGCGTGCTGCCCGACGGCCTCGCGATGCCCGAGCGGCTGACCGGGCGCGAGGTCCTGACGTATCTCGGCCTGCTGCGCGGGATGCCGCGCGACGTCGTGGACCAGCGGGCGGAGGAGCTGCTGGCGGTGCTCGAACTGGACACCGCCGAGCGCGCGCTCGTGATCGAGTACAGCACCGGCATGCGCAAGAAGATCGGACTCGCCACCGCGCTGCTGCACGCGCCGCGGCTGCTGGTGCTCGACGAGCCGTTCGAGGCCGTCGATCCGGTGTCGGCCGCGACCATCAAGACCATCCTGCGCGGGTTCGTCGCCGCCGGCGGGTCCATTGTGCTCTCCAGCCACGTGATGGCGCTGGTCGAGCAGCTGTGCGACCACGTCGGCGTGGTCGATGACGGCAAGGTCGTCGCGGCCGGGCCGCTCGACGCGGTCCGCGGCGCGCGGACGCTGGAGGAGACGTTCGTCGGGCTGGTCGGCGGGGAGCGGGCCGGGATGGGCAAGGAGCTGTCGTGGC
Source organism: Dactylosporangium sp. CA-052675 (assembly GCF_050947935.1). Classification (GTDB taxonomy): domain Bacteria; phylum Actinomycetota; class Actinomycetes; order Mycobacteriales; family Micromonosporaceae; genus Dactylosporangium. The sequence continues at coordinate 409,649 of NZ_CP192010.1, forward strand.
TGTCGAACTGACCATGGCGCAGATGAAGCTCGCGGTCATGCGCCACGCGTACCGAGGCCAGCGTGCCCAGGCGGCCGGCGCCGGCGCGACCATCGGGCTCGTGCTCGCCGCCGGGACCGCCTACCTCGGCTACCTCAGCCCCGACTACCTCGCCGCCGGGCTCGCCGTGTGGCTGCTCGGCTGGATGCTCGGCCCGGTGTTCATGGGCGGTGGCGACGAGACGCTGCGCCCCGAGTACTTCGCGATGCTCGGCCTCTCGCCCCGGCGCCTCGCGGCCGGCCTGCTCACCGCCTCCTTCGTCGGCGTCGCGCCGCTGGTGTCGCTGGCCGCGCTCACCGGGCTGGTCGTCGCCGGGGCGCGGATCGGGGTGGTCAACACGCTGGTGGCGGTACCGGCGATGCTGCTGCAACTCGCCGTCTTCGTGCTGCTGTCGAAGATCTCGGTGGCCGTGGTCGGCGTCGCCCTGCGCAGCCGGATCGGCGCGATCGCCGCGGGCGTGATCAACGGCGTCGTCCTCAGCTCGCTCGGCCAGATCTGGGTGTTCATGATCGCGTTCGGCGTGTCGGGCACGCCGGCCGTGGTGTGGTACCTCCCCTCGGCCTGGGGTCTGCTCGCCGTCCGGGGCCAGTGGTGGGCCCTGGCCGCGCTGGCCGTCCTGGTACTGCTTCTGCTCGGCCTGTGGGCGGCGCTGCTCGGCCGCCGGGCCGGTCGCTCGCGGGTCTCGGGCCGCGCCCGGCGCCCGATCGCCGCGTCCACCGCGGCCGGGGCCGTGGTCGCCAAGGAGCTGCGCACCTGGTCGCGCGATCTGGTTCGCAACCACCAGCTGGCCTTCTCGTTCGCCTACGGCCTGTGGTTCGCCGCGAGCCCGCTCGTCATCGGCTGGAACGGGATGCTGCCGTACGCGGGCCCGATCTTCATCGTCATGGCGGCCGGGATGGCCTCGAACCTGTACGGCACCGACGGCACCGCACTGTGGCTCACGATGATGACCCCGGGCGCGACCGACGTCCGCGGCCGCCAGCTCGCGTGGGCCGCCACCCTGGGCGCCATCGCGATCGTGCTGACCGTCGTGTGCACCGCGATCGTCGGCGGTCCCTGGCCGCTGGTCCTCGCCCTGCTGCCGGCCCTGCTCGGCGGCGCGGCCGGCCTCGTGCCGCTGGTGTCGGTCTACGCGCTCGTCCCGGGCACGGACCCGCACCGCCGCTCGGGCAACCCGCTGCGCACGAGCGAGGACGAGGGCGGGCTGACCGGCCTGGCGTACGTCATGCTGGCCCTCGTCCTCGTGACCGGCCTGCCCGCGGGCCTGGCCGCCCACTTTCTCGGCTGGGTGGGCGTGCCGGTGGGCCTGGCCACGGGCGCGCTGTGCTACTGGCTCTTCGGGCGCCTGGCCGAGGCCCGGCTGCGCACCCGCGGCCCCGAGCTGCTGGACACCATGCGCACCGGCCGCAAGCCCGTGACGGCCACGTCGGTGCGCCGCTTCGAGGAGCTGTCGGCGGTGCAGAAGAACGTCGCCGGCGTGGGCTTCGGCCTCGGCGCCATCCCGCTGTTCCCGCAGGGCATCGTCGCGCTGAGCTTCGTGCTCGCCGGGCGGACGGACATGTCGTGGTTCCTGGCCACCTACCTGCCCGGCCCGTGGAACGCTGTCGTGGCGATCGCGTTCATCCTGCTGGGGATCGGGATGTACGGCTCCGCCCTCTGGGTCTTGCGGAAGCGGCCAGAACCTGACCGCATTCCTGCGTAACGTCATCCGTGTCGACTTCTCCAATCAAGGATGGCCACGATGACTCTGACCGCCGAGCGCTCCGACCTGCTGGAGTCCCTGGGCGCGGCCCGCTTCTTCCTGCGCAACACCGTCCGCGGCCTGACCGACGAGCAGGCGCGGCTGCGCCCGACGGCGAGCGAGCTGACCCTCGGCGGCCTGATCAAGCACGTGAGCGAGATCGAGCACGGCTGGGCGCGCTTCGTCACCGAGGGCCCGGCGGCCGTGGCCCCGCCCGAGAACGAGGCCGGCTACGAGGAGTGGGCCAACGGCTTCAAGATGCTCGAGGGCGAGACGCTTGCGGGGCTGCTGCAGCGGTACGAGGAGATCGCCGCCCAGACCGACGACCTCGTGCGCACGTGTGACCTCGACGCGTCGCACGAGCTGCCGCCGGCGCCCTGGTTCAAGCCGGGCGCGCGCCGCTCCGCCCGCCGCGTGTTCACGCACATCATCGCCGAGACGGCCCAGCACGCCGGCCACGCCGACATCATCCGCGAGTCCATCGACGGCCAGAAGTCCATGGGCTGACCCGCACCCCACCCACGCCGGGCACCCGCACGCGCGTGCGGGTGCCCTTGTGCGCTTCACCCGACGAGACCGGCGTCGGATCATGGATGATGTTGCATAGGGTGATGATAGAATTACAGATCGGCTCCCAGACCGGCTCCGTCGAGGAGGGCGTCATGAGCAACGATGTGACGCGGCGCGAAGAGTCCGTCACCGCACCCCCGGAGCGTGACGACGACGCCGTCAAGCGGCTCGAACGCGACGCCGAGGTGCCCGTCCGGCGGCACCGGCGGCGCGAGCACCCCGCCGCCGACGAGCGCTGAGTGCCGTCGCCGGAGTGGGAACCCGGCGGGTGAGCGCTGAACGACGGCCGGCCCGCTGGCGGGGCCGGCCGCCGCGAACGGTGGACGCTCAGAACTGCGAGTTCACGCTGATCAGGAAGCCGGTGTTGACCAGCGCACCGGCGTTGGTGAAGCAGTTGACGTCGCGGACCACGGTGTCCGGCGGGAAGTGGAACCACGCCGTGTTCAGGCCGCAGAAGTCCGGCGTCGGGCCGGCCGCCGTCACCTGCACGGTGTCCGGCGTGATAGCCAGCTGCGGGAACTTCAGCAGCGACAGGCCCAGGCCCGCGGAGGTGATGGTGTTCGCGCCCGCGCCCAGCACCGAGTTGAAGTTCGTCGCGGCGGGGCCGAGCGGCGGGGCGTTCCACAGGTAGCCGAAGTACTTCGGTGGGATCTTGGCGCCGTAGAGGGAGGTCTGCCACTGGTACGTCAGCGTGAACCGCGTGTTGACGGGCGCCCCGGACGCGTCGAAGCAGCCGACGAGGACGGTCTGCCCCGCCGCGCCCGAGCTCCACTTGAAGACCTTGCACCGGGCCGCGGTCGCCGAGACGGCCGTCGCCTGCAGGCTGCCGTCGACCGGGCCCGGCGTGGCGAGGCCCGGGAACTTCACGAGCCACTGGCCGGGCGCGCCCGGGGTGACGGTGTTGGGCGCGCCCGCGGAGTTGAACGAGCTCACCAGGGCGCCGGTCGGCTGGGCGTCCACGTAGCCGAAGTGGCCAGAGATCGCGGCGGACGGCGGCGAGCTGCTCTCGAAGAACGCGGTGAACGGCGTGAAGTCGGGCGTGCCGCCGGCCTTGTAGCAGTCGACGTACACGATCTCGTCCACGCCGGACGGGCCCCACGTGTTCGCCTGGCACCAGTGCGGGCTGTCGTTGATCGCGGTCACGTGTACCACGCCGCGCGCGGCGGCCGCGCCCGGGAACACGATGCGGTAGCGCCCGGGCGGGCCGGTCACGACGGTCGTCGCGGAGGGGGTCGTGCCGGTGGGGACGGTGGCGGAGCCGTTCCACAGCACGAAGGCGAAGCGGTCGGGCATGGCCGCACTGGCGGGTGCGCTCCAGGCCAGGGCGCCGGCGGAGAGCGCCATCAGGAGTGTGGCCCCACGGGCCAGCAGTCTCATCATGGCAGAGATAGAAGCACGTAGATCTAGCTCTTAGTGTCGGCTAGGCTACACAGTGCAGCGAGGGTGATCGCGCCGGCCGTGATCGCGCCGGGCTCCGCCGCGGGGCGGCGATCGGCAGCGGGCCCGTCACCCGCAGCGGCGTGCGCCACCGCCCACTCACCGCGACCAGCACGCACCGCGCGGTGAGGGCGGCCACCGCCACGAGCACCTTTGGCGGCCGCGATGCGTCGGACCTGCCGAGCGCAGGGCGCCGCTTGCCGACGGTGGGGAGCCATGAGCAGCGTGTTCACGAGGCTCGGCGCGGTGCGGGCGAGCACCGTTCCGAGCGTGACGAACGGTCCGGTCCGGCCGGCGTCGGGCGGCGGCGTCGGTATGGATAAGTCCGAAAAAGCATTTCCCGCACCCATCAGCGCATCGGACGGACTGCCGACGGGCAGATCCCCGATCACGCGCAGCGGTCGTCGGGCACCCGGGCGACCGCCGCCGCCGGACGCCGGACGAGCGCCGTGCCGCCCTCTGGGGCGCGAGCACCGCATCGCCGGCGTGCGCCTCCGGACTCATTCCGCCGACACGCTCAGTGGAATGAGTCCGGGAATGGTCGCGGGAATGACCTCGTCGGGTGGTGCGGTGTAATTTACAGCGACCATCGCCGATGTTACGTCACATTCCGTGGGTGCGGTGCAGGCTTGTTGCAGGCCGTTGACCGGCATTTCAAAAACCGTCTACGGTCCCGTTCAGGAAAGCGCTTTCCGCTGAACGGAGGAGCAGATGCAATCCAGTCCCACGCGGCGACGGGTGCGGCTCGCACTCGCGGCCGCGTCCGGCGTCGTCGCGGTGGCGGGGGTGACGCTGGTCGCCACGAACTCGGCCTCCGCGGCGACCGTCGACACCGGCGCGACGTACGTCTTCGTCAACCGCAACAGCGGCAAGGTCATCGACGTCTACAACTGGGCCACGAACGACGGCGCGCCGGTCAACCAGTGGTCGCGCAACGACCTCGCCGTCCAGCAGTGGAAGTTCGTCGACGCCGGCTCCGGCTACTACAAGATCAAGTCGGTGATGAGCGGCAAGGTCCTCGACCTGCCCAACGCCACCGACGGCCTGCAGCTCGTGCAGAACGCCGACAGCGGCTCGACGACCCAGCACTTCCGCCTGCAGGATTCGGCGAACGGGTACGTCCGCTTCGTCAACCGCCACAGCAACAAGGTCATCGAGACCTGGGAGTGGTCGACCGCCGACGGTGCCAAGCTCGACGGCTACCAGAACCTCGACGGCGCCAACCAGCAGTGGCAGCTGGTCAAGCTCGGCTCGGGCGGCGGCGGCAGCACCCCGACGTCGGGCGGCGGCAGCACCCCGACCGGCTCGTGGCCGAGCAGCACCGGCTCGGTCTCGGTGAGCGGCACGATCAAGGTGAGCGGCTCGCTCGACGGCGGGATGAAGCGCTACTGCTGCATCGGCGACGGCGGCCAGAGCGAGAGCCAGGACCCGATGTTCGAGCTGGCCGACGGCGCGACGCTCAAGAACGTCATCATCGGCTCGCCCGCGGGTGACGGCGTGCACTGCCTCGGCCGCTGCACCATCCAGAACGTGTGGTGGGAGGACGTGGGCGAGGACGCGGCCACGTTCCTGGGCACCAGCGGCGGCGACTCCTACGTCATCGGCGGCGGCGCCAGGTCGGCGACCGACAAGGTGTTCCAGCACAACGGCAACGGGACCGTGCACATCTCGAACTTCTACGCCAGCAACATCGGCAAGCTCTACCGCGGCTGCGGCAACTGCACGAACCACTACGAGCGCCATGTGACAGTGGACAACGTGCTGCTGGACAAGACGAAGTACGTCGTCGGCATCAACACCAACTGGGGCGACACCGCCACGCTGACCCGGGTGACCGTCACGAACTCGTCGGGGATCCACGTCTGCGCCGAGTACACGGGCGTGGCGAAGGGCAGCGAGCCGAAGTACCTCGGTGACGGAATGGGCGACGGCCACTGCAACTTCAAGTCCTCGGACATCACCTACAAGTAGTCGGTCACGGCGGCGGGCAGTGCGAGCTGCCCGCCGCTCACCGTGAACGACTCCGGCGCATCGTTCTCGTAGAATCGCACGAACCCCGCGAACCCGACCTGATCCGCGTGCCGGGCGACGCCGGTGAGCAGGGCGTGCAGGGTCGGAAGTTCATCCGGGTGTACCTCCTGCAGAACGGTCAGGGCCCACCCTTCCCCGCGCTCGACCAGCTCGCCGACCACGGCCCCGCCCACCTTCCACGCGGCCCCGCGCTCGGCGAGCACCGGCTCCGGATCGAACGACCCGGTGAGCGGGAGGGCCTCGGGTCGTTCGCCGAGGCCGAGGTGCCAGCGCAGCTCCGCCAGCTCGTCGGCGGGGATCTTCGCGCTCAGGTTGAGCGTCACCAGAATCTCGAACACGTCCGCCATGCCGCGCAGAGTAGTGCAGCTCGGCTTCCGCGCTGCCCATTCGCGCAAGCTAGCGGCGGTCGCTGCTCATTCGCGCAAGCTAGCGGCGGTCGCTGCTCATTCGCGCATTCCGTCGGCAGTGGGTTGTCCGTTCGCGCAAGCCCGCGGCGGCGCTGTTCATTCGCGCAAGCCCGCGGCGGCGCTGTTCATTCGCGCATTCCGCTGGCGGTGGATTGTTCGTTCGCGCGCGCTGGCGGCGGTGCTGTTCATTCGCGCATTCAGGCGGCGACGAGGTGGCCGTTCGCGCAGTCCAGCGCGCGGTGCTGATCGTTCGCGCACTCCGGTGCCCGCCGGCTTCACAGGTTCGCCAGGAACTCCAGGTCGCGGCCGGCGTGGTAGTAGCGCGCGACGTGGGCCGGGGTCGTTCCGTGCACGGTCTCGGCCCTCGGGTTCGCGCCCGCCGCCAGCAGGTCGCGGACGAAGGCGGGTTCGCCGCCCTGCATGACCGCCTCGTACAGGGGTGTCCGGCCGATCCGATCCGGCCCGTCGACGGGCACGCCCGCGTCGAGCAGCACCGGCAGGACCCGCTCATGGTCGAGCCAGACCGTCATGTGCATGAGTGACCATCCGTTGTGCGCGCGCATGCGCGGATCGACGGTGCCGTCGCGCAATCCGCGCAGGAGGTGCTCGGTGTCGCCGAACTGCAGGCGGTGCATGAGCGCGCGGCGGTGCTCGTGCAGCGCGCGCGGCAGCCGGCCGCCGCCCTGCTGCCAGGCCTGTTCGACGCCGAAGCAGCCGTGGCTCTCGCCGCCGAGGGCGCGCAGTGCGGATTCGCGCAGCTGTTCCTGTTCGTCGTGGTCGTGCAGGGTGAGCGCGCCGCCGGCGATGCTGAGCCGGTGCCAGTCGCCGCCGCAACGAACGCGAAACGCCGCCTGGTCGTCCCGCGTCAGTTGCCCGCTTGCCCGCGACCCACGCCGCGGATCTTGGCCGGCGGAAACCCGCTTACCCGACATATCTCCTGCCAGGGTAAATATCCGAAAAGTCCGATCACGAAGTGTCGGACTTTTCGTGGCAGCGTCGGGGCCAGGATCAGTGGCGGCAGCGGTATTAGTGGCGACGGGAGCAGTAGGAGCGGCAGCAGTCGTGGCGGCAGTAGTAGCGGCAGTGGTGGCGGTGTAAGGAGCGGCGGCACCAGGAGTGGCGGCGTCAGCGGCAGCAGAAAAGGCGGCGGCAGCAGGACTGGCGGTGGCAGCTGCGGCGGGAGTGGAGGTGGCAGCTGCGGCGGGAGTGGAGGTGGCGGCCTCAGCGGCAACAGGAGTGGCGGTCACAGTGGCGGCAGTAGGAGTGGCGGCGGCACCGGCGGCAGCAGCACCGGTGGCGGCGTCGTCCGAGGTGGTGGGGTGGGTGAAACCCGCCTGTGAGGCCGCCGGCCGCATGAGTGGGTGCAAGGCCTCCGATGACAGGAGGCCGGCGGCGATGAGCGCGAGATCAGGCGGTACCGACGACGTGGGAATCCGGACGGGAACCTCGAGGTAATCGCCCGGGTCCGACGCCTCGGCCCGCAGCGACGGCAGGTTGATCGTCAGGTAGGCGCCGAACAGGGTCGCGACCTGATCCACGTTGAAAGCGGCGCCCGCCTCCATGGCGAGTTCCGCGACGCCGACCGGGCTCGTCGGCGACATCGTGGGGGACTGCAGGCAGCTCAGGTCGTCGAAGTCCAGCGTGATGCCGCACCGCCGCCAGGCCTCGCGGTAGTCGCCGGAGTTGAGCAGTTCGAAGATCGGCGGTGCGTTCCACTGTCGCGCCGGAGCAGAGGTCTCGCGGTAGTCGCCGGAGTTGAGCAGTTCGAAGATCGGCGGTGCGTTCCACTGTCGCGCGGGAGCAGAGGTCTCGCGGTAGTCGCCGGAGTTGAGCAGTTCGAAGATCGGCGGTGTGTCCCACTGTCGCGCGGGAGCAGAGGTCTCGCGGTAGTCGCCGGAGTTGAGCAGTTCGAAGATCGGCGGTGCGTCCCACTGTCGCGCCGGAGTAGAGGCCTCGCGGACGTCCCAGGTGGGGCGCGGGGCGTAGTACCAGCGCACGTGCTCGAGTTCGGCCATCGTCGTCACGCTCAGGTGGACGCGCTGCGGGCCGGTCGGGGACTTCGGCAACCGCAGGCGCACCAGCGGTTCGGTGGCGGCGCCGGAGCGGGGGGCGAGGATGGCGCTCACCTGGGCCTGGAGGGTGGACCGGCCGCCGCGGTGGCGCGGGAAGTGCCACCACAGCAGGTCGAGGCACAGGTGGCGCAGGTCGTCCTCCAGGCGGTCGGCGGAGGCGGTGCCGAAGCGGGCCCGGACCGCGGCCAGGTCGACGTCGATCGTGACCGGCAGGAGGCTCGCGGCGGCCCGCCAGTCGCCGGCGGCGCGGGCCGAGGCCGCCGCCGCGACTAACGCGGGCGGCGGCATCTCGGCCCGGATCTTGCGCCAGAGCGGCAGCTCGCGAGCCAGGAAGGGCAGATCGGCCGGATTCGAACCGGCGTCCTCCAACTTCGCAAGGTGGCGTGACGACCTCTGCACTACGACCTGCCGCGCATGAGCGTAATCGTCCTCAGATCTCCAGGTGGACCCGGCGCCGCCGGGCGATCGGGACCGGGGCGGCCCCGACCACGATGGTCGCCGGCCCGGCTCCGACGATAAGCGGGGTGTTGGAGCCGGCGACCGGAAGGGCCGGGCCCCGGCCGGGGAAGGCGACGCGACCGGTGGGCGCGGCCGATGCGGACGGTGACGATACGACTGCGCCAGCGGCCCCGGCGGCGAGTGCGCGCGTGCGGCAGACCGTATCGACTGTGTTCACGTTGCGCGGTCCGTGCTGCTCTTCCGTTTGCCGACAGTGCGTGACACACGCCCGGTGTAGGGTAAGGCCCGTTCAAGTGGCCCACATGAAGAGGAAACGATGGTCGACGTTGCGCTGCTGCTGGGCGGCCCGTCCGAGGAGCGCGGGATCTCGCTCAACTCCGCACGCTCCGTAGCGGACCACCTCGAGGGCGCGGTCGTCAACCTGACCGAGATCATCTTCTTCGACCGCCAGGTGCGGCCCTACTCCATCCCCCGCGGGCTGCTCTACTGCAACACCCCGAGCGACTTCGACTTCAAGCTCGCGCACGAGGGCCGGCCGCTCACGGAGGACGAGCTCATCGCCCGCCTGCGCACGGCCGGGCTGGTCTTCCCCTGCATGCACGGCGAGTTCGGCGAGGACGGGCAGGTCCAGGCGCTGCTGGAGAAGGCCGGGGTGCCCTTCGTCGGCACGGGGGCGCAGGCGTGCGCGACCGCCTTCGACAAGTACAAGGCCAAGCAGGCCCTCGACGCCGCCGGCATCGGCGCGGTGCCCTCGGTGCTCGTCGACGCCGCCATGTCCGACGCCGAGGCCGAGCGGGTCGTCACCGAGGCCTTCCCGGGCGTCGCCAAGCTGGTGCTGAAGCCGGCCACCGGCGGCTCCAGCATCGACGTCTTCGTCGCCCGGGACCGCGCCGCGGCCACCGACATCCTGCGCACCCTGCGCACCCGCCACGACCGCATCGTCATCCAGCCGCGGATGCACGGCGTCGAGGTGACCACCATCGTGCTCGACGGGCCCGACGGGCCGGTCGCGCTCATCCCGGTCGAGATCGAGCTGCAGAACCAGGCGACCGAGGACGAGATCTTCGACTACCGCCGCAAGTATCTGGCCAGCAACGACTCGCACTACCACTGCCCGCCGCCCCGGGACGACGAGACGATCGCGCGCATCCAGGCCACCGCCGAGGCCGTGTTCAAGACCCTCGGCCTGCGCGACTTCGCCCGCATCGACGCGTGGCTCGAGGAAGACGGCACGGTGCTCGTCTCCGACGTCAACGTGATCAGCGGCATGGAGCAGAACAGCTTCCTGTTCGTCCAGGCCGCGCAGCTCGGCATGACCCACGCCGACGTCCTGCGCGAGGTCCTGCGCGCCGCGGCGCACCGCAACGGCCTCGAGTTCACCGCGCCCTACGACACCACGATCCAGACCGGCGAGCCGGTGGCCGTGCTCTTCGGCGGGGCCACGGCCGAGCGTCAGGTGTCGGTGCTGAGCGGGACCAACGTGTGGCTGAAGCTGGCCCGCTCCCAGAAGTACGCGCCGACTCCGTACCTCCTGTCGCCCGACGGCTCCGTCTGGCAGGTGTCGTACTCGTCGGCCCTGCGCCACTCCGTCGAGGAGATCGTGTACGCCTGCCGCGACGGCGTGCGCCTCGAGGAGCGCCGCCGACGCCTCGCCGAGCGGATCATCGAGCGCCTCCGGCTGCCCGCCGAGGCCCGCAGCACGTCCGTCGCGCCGCCGGTACAGCTGACGATGGAGGAGTTCCTCGACCGTCACGAGCTCGTCTTCATCGCCCTGCACGGCGGGGCGGGCGAGAACGGCACCCTGCAGGAGCTGCTGGACGCGCACGGCATCCGGTACAACGGCTCCGGCCCGGCCGCGTCCCGCCTGTGCGCCGACAAGTACGAGACCGGCAAGGTCGTCGCGACCCTGGAGAGCGAGGGCATCCACACCGCCCGCCGCGTCCGCGTCGACGTTCCCCCGTCGGTCGAGGAGTCGGTGATCGAGACCCTCTGGCACGACATCATCACCGAGGTCACCGACACCCGGGTGGTCGTCAAGCCCCTGGACGACGGCTGCTCGGCCGGCATCCTCCCGCTGGGCAACGCCTCGGACCTGCAGCGCTACCTGGAGCTGATCAACGCCGGCGCGAGGCGCATCAAGGGCGCCGGGTTCTCCCTGCTCAGCCCCGACCAGCTGGTCGAGATGCCGACGAGCCGCCCCCACCACCTGCTCTTCGAGGACTACATCGACACCGACGACGTGCGGGTCGAGGACCACTCGGGCGACGCCGAGCTGATCTGGGGCCGCGAGCGCGACACCGGCTGGATCGAGGTGACGGTCGGCGTGATCGGCCCGCGCGGCGCGATGGTCGCCATGAACCCGTCGATCACCGTGGCGAGCGCGGGCATCCTGTCGCTCGAGGAGAAGTTCATGGGCGGCACCGGCATCAACATCACGCCCCCGCCCGGCGCCCCGCTCGGCCGCGTCGAGCCCGGGGCGGTCGACGCCGTGCGCGCACGCATCGCGCGGACGGCGAACGTGCTGGGCATGGAGGGGTACGGCCGGATCGACGCCTTCATGCACCGCAAGACGGGCGAGGTCATCATCATCGAGGCCAACTCCCTGCCGGGCCTGACCCCGGCGACGGTCTTCTACCACCAGGGCCTGGCCGAGGAGCCGCCGGTTCCCCCGCGCCAGATCCTCGAGCGCATCCTGGACCTCGCCAGCCACTCGTGAGCCGTGGGCGCCGAGTGGGAGATCGCCGACGCGTGGGTGTTCGCGGCCGTCTCCGGCTCCGGCCCTGAGGACGGCGGCACGCTCGCGCGGGTCATCGGCGCCGCCGACGGCATCAACCACGCGATCCTGACCGAGGACGAGTTCGTGCGGGCCGTGCCGCGGCTCGTCGCGGCCGGGCTGATCGGGGCCGACGCCGCGGCCGACCGCTACTGGCACACGGCGGCGGGGCGCGCGATCGCCGAGCGCTGGCACCGCCGCGGCCTGTTCGCCTGGGCCGAGGTGGTGCCGCCGGCCCTGCGCGGCACCGGCGAGCCGGCCGGCGGGAGCTTCGCGCTGCCCGCCGGCGCCTTCGCCGCGGCCGTTCGCGAATACCTCAGTGCTGGGTGAAGATGCGCTGGACTCGGGGGCCGACCTGGGTCAGCACCTCGTGGGAGACGGTGTCCATGGCCGCGGCGGCCTGCTCGATCGGGGTCGAGAAGCCCGCGTACTGGCCGAAGATGAGCACGTCCGAGCCCACCTCCGCGTCCGGGTGCCCGGTGATGTCGATCGCCATCGAGTCCATCGAGATCGTGCCGGCGATCTCGCAGCGGCGGCCGTTGACCAGCACGTAGCCGACCTTGCGGAAGGCACGCGGCACGGCGTCGTAGTAGCCCGCGGCGATGAGCGCGATCCGCGTGTCCGGGGACTGGGCGCGGAACAGGCCGCCGTAGCCGACCCGCTCCCCGGGCGCCATGTCGTGGATCTCGACGATCCGCGACACCAGGCCGACGCCCGGCGTGAGGCTGATCAGGCTGCTGGTCGCGGTCGAGGGCTGCAGGCCGTAGAGGCCGATGCCGATGCGCACCATGTCGTAGCGCGCCTCCGGGAAGCGGATCGTGGCGGCGGTGGCGGCGGTGTGCCGTACGACATCCTCGAACCCCATCTCGTCCGCCGCCGCGCACACCGAGCCGAAGCGCTTGAGCTGCTCCCGGGTCAGGTCGTCCTCGGCGGGGTCGTCGGGGCAGCCGAGGTGGCTCATGAGCCCGGCCAGCCGCAGGTGCTCGCTGCCCTTGAGCTTGCCCAGCAGCTCGATCGCGGCCTCCGGGTACAGCCCGCTGCGGTGCATCCCCGAGTCCACCTCGACGTGCACGTCCAGCCGGCGGCCGCTCACGGCGGCGGCGCGACTGGCGGCGTCGTACATCTCCACGGAGTACAGCGACGGCGTCAACCGGTGCCGGACCAGCCGCTCGAGATCGCCGGGCACGGCGAGGAAGACCAGGATCGGCATCTGCACGCCCGCCCGGCGCAGCGCGACGCCCTCGTCCGCGGTGGCCACGCCGAGCCAGTCGACGCCCGCCTCCCGCAGGGTGTGCGCGACGGTGACGGGGTTGGTGCCGTACGCCTCCGCCTTCACGACCCCCATGAGCCGCGTGTGCGGGCCCACGAGCTTGCGGAAGGCGGCGACGTTGTCCCGGACGGCCGCGAGGTCCACGTAGAGCCGGGTCGCGGCCGCGGCCTCCACGAGGTGCATCCAGGAGTCGGTGACCATGGTGTCGCGCGGTACGTGCACCAGCGCCACGTCGTCGGGGCGCAGCTCGGTCGCGACGAACGCGCGCATGCGGTCCTCGTCCGGGAAGCGGTGCACGGGCACCTCGCTGCCCGCGAGCGCGGCCTCGATCAGGCCGTGCGCCTCGTCGTCCAGGCCGCAGACCAGCCGCACGTTCTCGGCCCGCAGGCACCGGGCCATCGCGTCGGCGCCCTCGGCGGTCAGGCCGGTCAGCGGATCGCCGATGATCATGAGAGTGCGGCCGTGGGCCCCCATGAGGGACCGGGCCGTGCGCAGGGCACTGCTCAGCGCGAGGGGGTCGGTGTTGGCCAGCTCGCCGACGACCGTCGCGCCGTCGGGGCGGCGCCACATCTGCATGCGCGTCGACGGTGGCGTGTAGTCGGCGACCGCCCCGAGCAGCTCGGCCGGCCCGATCCCGAGCAGGGTCGCGGCGCCCATCGCGAGCTCGAGGTCGTTGAGCACCTCCGGCGACGGGGTCGCGACCAGCAGGTCCTCCTCCGTGCCGCCGGGCAGCGCGGCGCGGACCAGCGAGGAGCGCTCGACGTGCCGCAGCCTGGTCAGCCGGGGCAGCGCGGGGTCCCCGGCCGGCAGCAGTCGCGCCTTCGAGATCTGCCGGGCCATGTCGTGTACCGAAGCGTCCTGCTCGCCCATGAGCAGCCAGCCGTCCTCGGGCAGCCCGGCCGCCATGCTCAGCAGCTCGCGGGCGTGCTCCTCGCGGCTGCCGAAGCTCTGCCCGCTGCGGCCGAGGTTGGTGAACACGACCGCGCGCGGGTCGACCATCCGCGCGAGGCGGGCCATCTCGCCGGGCTCGGTCGCGGCCGCCTCGATCACGGCGATCGGCACGTCGGCCGGGCACTGCAGCACCGACAGGGCCACGCCGAGCTGGCTGTTGTAGCTGCCCGGGCTGCCGTACGTCGTGCGATGCCCCGCCAGCAGCCCGACGAGCGCGTCCTTGGTGAGCGTCTTGCCGTTGCTGCCGACGACCGCCACGAACGTCGTCGAGCTCAGGCGGCGCCGCCACCACACCGCCATCTCCTGCAGCGCGGCGAGCGGATCGTCGACGGCGATCACGGTCTGCCCGGGGAACTCGTCCAGCCGGCGCCGGTCCACGACCGCGGCGATGGCCCCGTTGGCGAGCGCCCGCGCCACGAATCGGTGACCGTCCGTGACACCCTGGAGAGCGAAGAAGAGACTGTCGGCCTGCAACCGGTCCGAGTGAATGGCGACGCTGCCGACCGCGCGCTCTTCCCCGGGGAAGTGCACCGTTCCGCCGACGATCGACGCCACCTCGGCGACCGAGACTGGGTCCATTCGGCGAATACTAGTCTGGAGTGCGCCGCTGCACGGACAGTAAGATTGCCCGGTGTTGGAGATCATGGAGATCCTCCGGAAGGATGCCCACGCGACGCCGGAGCGCATCTCGGATTTGACCGGGATCGACGTCGACCGCGTGCGGGCACAGATCGCGGCCTGGGAGCAGCAGGGCGTGATCCGGCGGTACAAGGCCGTCGTCGACGCCGACCGGCTGCGCGAGATCAGCGGCGAGCAGGTGATCACTGCGTTCATCGACGTCGCCGTGATGCCCGCCCGCGGCCTGGGCTTCGACGACGTCGCGCTGCGGATCTCCCGGTTTCCCGAGGTGCGGTCGGTGTACCTCGTCTCCGGCGCCCAGGACCTGCGCTGCGTGGTCACGGGGCGCAGCATGCACGACATCGCCGACTTCGTGGCCCAGAAGCTCTCGACGATCGAGCGGGTGACGGCCACGGCCACGCACTTCGTGATGAAGACCTACAAGGAAGACGACGAGCTCTACGCGACCGCCGAGGTCGACCGACGCCTCCCGGTCACGCCGTGAAGCCGCTCAACCCGATCGTCGCCGCGTGCCCGCCGTCGGGGATCCGGCGGTTCTTCGACATCGCGGCGACCATGGACAACGTCATCTCCCTGGGCGTGGGCGAGCCCGACTACGTGACACCCTGGCACGTGCGCGAGGCCGGGATCTACGCGCTGGAGCAGGGCTATACGACGTACACCTCGAACGCGGGCCTGCTGGAGCTGCGCACGGCCATCGTCGACGACCTCGCCCGCCGGTTCTCGGTGACCTTCGACGCCGTCTCCGAGTGCCTGATCACGTCCGGGGTGTCGCAGGGCCTGGACCTGGTGATGCGCACCCTGCTCGACACCGGCGACGAGGTGATCATCCCCGAGCCGTGCTACGTGGCGTACGGCCCGTGCGTGACCTTCGCCGGCGGCACGCCCGTGTACGTCCCGTCGTCCCCGTCGTTCGAGATCCTGATCGACGAGATCGAGCGGGCGATCACGCCGCGCACGAAGGCGATCCTGGTCTCCTCGCCGTCCAACCCGACGGGCGCGATCCAGCCGCTCGCGGTCCTGCGCGCCCTGGCCGACCTGGCGGAGCGCCACGACCTGTACCTGGTTTCGGACGAGATCTACGAGCGCCTGAGCTATGACGCGCCGCACACGTGCCTGGCGTCCGTGGCCCCGTCCCGGTCGATCATCCTGGGCGGCTTCTCCAAGGCCCACGCGATGACGGGCTGGCGGGTCGGGTTCGTGTGCGCCCCGGCGTTCATCCTGGAGCTGGCGGGACGCATCCACCAGTACACGATGCTGTGCGCCCCGCACGTCTCCCAGGCCGCGGCCCTGGAGGGCCTGCGCTCGGGCGACGGCCAGGTGGCGGAGATGGTGGCCGACTACGACCGCCGGCGCCGCCTGTTCGTGAAGGGCCTGAACTCGATCGGCCTGACGTGCCACGAGCCGCAGGGCGCCTTCTACGCCTTCCCGTCCATCCGCTCGACGGGCCTGGACTCGGAGACGTTCGCGGAGCGCCTGCTGGAGGCGGAACGGGTGGCGGTGGTCCCCGGAAACGTCTTCGGCCCGGGCGGCGAGGGCCACGTGCGGTGCAGCTACGCGACGGCTCTGCCGCTGCTGGAGGAGGCCGTCAGACGCATGGGCCGGTTCGTGGACTCCCTCTAGCCGCTCAGGCCGCTAGCTCGCGCCACTCGGGGCGGCCGCCCATCCAGGCGTTGGCGAGGATCTCCGCCGCCGCCCGGCTCGGGCAGTTGTGGGTCTTCGACGGGCCGGAGGCGCCGCCGGTCTGCGCCAGGACCTCCCACTGGGTCCCGTCGGTGCTCAGATATACGTCGCGGCGACCACGCGGACCGTTGACGCCGTTCCACCAGTGCCGCTCGACCTTCACCCGTCGACCGTACCGTGCCGCGCTTCCGGGCGGAATGCGTCGGAGCGGTGCAACCTCCCGCCAGGCCACCCAGATGCGGGCAATCGCACCGAGCGTGAACGCGGCACTACCGAGCAGGACGACCGGTGGCCAAACGCAGACCCTTGGCGGCCAGGCGGTCGGCCCGCTCGTTCTCCGGGTGCCCGTTGTGGCCCTTGACCCAGTGCCACTCGACCTGATGCTTGGCGACGAGCGCGTCGAGCTCCTGCCAGAGGTCGACGTTCTTGACCGGCTGCCGGTCGCTCGTCTGCCAGCCGTTGCGCTTCCAGCGGGACACCCAGGCGGTGATGCCGTTGCGCACGTAGGAGCTGTCGGTGTAGAGGTGCACGACCACGGGCCGGGTCAGGCTCTCCAGCGCGCGGATCGGCGCGGTGAGCTCCATGCGGTTGTTCGTGGTCGCCGTCGCCTCCCCGCCGCACAGCTCCTTCTCGACGGTGCCGTAGCGCAGGACGGCGCCCCAGCCCCCCGGTCCCGGGTTTCCGCTGCAGGCGCCGTCCGTGTAGATCTCGACGTGGGTCACATGGGTATTAGACCGTGTGCCACTTCTGGTTCGCCGTGCCGGCACAGTCCCACAGCTGCAGCAGCGCGTCGTTGTTCGGGTTCCAGTCCTTGATGTCGACGCACTTGTTCGCCTGCGGGTTCACCAGGTCGCCGGCGGCGCTGAGCACGAACTTCTGGGCCGCGTTGCCGGAGCAGTTGGCGATCTGGATCGCGGTGCCGTTGGCCGAGGAGCCCCAGGCGACGTCCATGCACTTGCCGTTCTCGGTGCGCAGCGTGCCGTCGACGAAGTTCCACCGCTGGTTGGTGCCGCCCGTGCAGTTCCACACGATCAGGCGCTGGCCGTCGGAGAAGTTCCAGTTCGGCACGTCGATGCATTTGTTGTTCCAGTTGCTGGCGATCGACTTCACCGAGCTGCTGGTGCCACCGCCGGTGGGCGGCGGGGTGGTGGCGCCGCCGGTGTTCCCGCCGCCGCCCGTGCTGCCGCCGCCCGTGTTGCCGCCCGTGTTGCCGCCGGTGTTCCCGCCGCCGGTGAAGGGCGAGAGCGTGATGCCGGCCGCGCGCGGGTCGCCGTCGTGCACGAGCGACTCCTGGTTCTGCACGTCGTCGAAGGCGAAACCGTACGCCCGGCCGTCGGCCATGTTCGCGTGCACGATCCGCGAGTAGTGGTCCGTGAGCGCGCTCTTGTAGAAGTCGGCCGCGGTCCCGCCCGGCTGGGTGTCGATGGTGCCGAGCGTGCTGCGGTGCAGCGCCGCGCAGAGGGTGCGCGCGATCGGCCCGACGACCTGGTCGTTGGGCGCGCCGAGGGCCCCGTCGCAGCCCCACACGTTGGCGGTGGAGGGCCGGTTGAACGAGGCGACCTGCTGGCCGGAGGCGTTCGTGAAGGTCATCACGGTGCCGTTGGTGCGGCCGAAGTACTTGATGTTCGGCTGGTCGGTGAAGGGCACCACGGTGAGCGTCTTGGTGGTGTACGCGTTCCAGGCGTTGGCGATGTACGGGTCGAGGTACGTCGCGCTGAACAGCCCGGCGTCGGCCGCCTTGCCGGGCGCGAGCACCCGCAGCACCGTGCCGTCCGAGCGGGTCACCACGGTGTTGCCCCAGCCGGCCTGGGCCTTGATCTGGTTGATGACGTTCTGGCGCCCGTCGGCCTTGAGCGCGCCGGTCGTCGAGGTCGCGCCGTTCGCGCCGGTGACGCTGACCGCGTGCGGCACCGCGAACATGTCGACCTGCGAGCTGTTGAGCCACAGCCCGGCGTCGTTGTACGTGAACTCGCTCCAGTCGAACAGGATGTCGTGGTTCGGGTCGCCCGAGGCCCACGGCGCCGGCTGGACCAGCCCGTCGGGGGTCAGGAAGAACTTGAGCCGCTCGCCCAGCGACATGTAGACGCGGCCGGAGAGGTTCTTGGGCAGCTGGATCGTCTTGCTGCCGCCGTTGGCCGGGCCGGGGATCGACACGTCCGGGGCGGGCATGGGCGGGTTGGTGCCGGAGGACCACTGGGTGAACGTCCCGTTGGCGGAGACGTACCCGAGCTTGCCGGTGCTGAGGTTGGTGCCGAGCACGTACAGGTAGACCGCGTCCCCGCGCCCGGTCGAGTTCGTGACGGTGAACGGCAGGAGCGACGGTCCGGCCGCCTGGGCCGAGGGCAGGGCGGCGATGGCCACGGGTATCGCGGCGGCGACCACGGCCGCGGCGCCGAGCAGCTTCGTCCTCAATCGCACGGGAACTCCTAGGTCAGATCGTGAGAGCGCTCTCAGCTTCCGGGGCGGCGCGAACGGGTGTCAACGGACACCAACAAGACCCAACGATCTGTTAAGGGCGCGTTGAGATTGACGGGTATAGCAAACCGTACGTACGTCTTGTTAGAGTGTCGCCATGCCACCGCTGCGGTTGCTCTCGCTCATCTCGCTCGTCAACACCACCGGCAACGGCCTGTGGATGGTGTCGAGCGCGCTGTACCTGACCCGGTTCGCGGGCCTGTCGATCGCGCAGACGGGCCTGGCCCTGACCGCGACCGGCCTGGTGTGCATGGTGGCGAGCGCCCCGATGGGCTACGTCGCCGACCGGCTCGGCGCGCGGGAGGTCTACGTCGCCGGCCTGCTCGCCCAGGCGCTCGGCACCGCCGCGTTCGCGCTGGTGCACAGCGTGTGGGTGTACCTGCTGATCGGCGCCCCGCTCGCGATCGCCGACGCCGCCCAGCGCGCCGCCAGGGGGGCCGTCATCGGCGGGGCGGTCCCGCCGGAGGAGCGCGTCCGCACCCGTGCGTACCTGCGCTCGGTCACCAACGTAGGCATCGCGATCGGCTCGGCCCTGGCCGGCGTGGCCCTGGCGATGGACACCCGCGCGGCCTACGTCGTGCTCATCCTCGGCGACGCGCTCACGTACCTGGTCGCCGCGGCCCTGGCGAGCCGCCTCGCGCCCATTCCGCGCCAGGTCCATACCCCGGGCGCCCCGCGCCTGGTCGCCCTGCGCGACCGGCCGTTCCTCGTGTTCGTCCTGCTCGACGGCCTGCTCTCGACGCACTTCGGGCTGTTCGAGGTCGGGCTGCCGCTGTGGATCGCGCACCGCACCGACGCCCCGGAGTGGCTGGTCGCGGCGGTGTACCTGACCAACACCACGGCGGTCGTGCTCCTGCAGGTGCGGGCGGCCCGCGGCACCGACGAGCCGCGGGGCGCCGCCCGGGCCGCCCGTCGCGCCGGCCTGACCCTGCTGGTCGCGTGCGGCCTCTACGCGCTGTCGGGCCACGCCCACCACGCGGTCACGATCGCCCTGCTGATGGCGGGCGCGCTGGTCCACGTGGTGGGCGAGCTGTGGCACTCGGCGTCGGGCTGGGGCATCTCGTTCGGGCTGTCACCGTCGGACAAGCACGGGCAGTACCAGGGCGCGTACGCCATCGGCATGCAGCTCGGCCAGATGCTGGCCCCGATCGTCGTCACGACGCTGGCCCTCGGCTGGGGCGACCCGGGCTGGCTCCTGCTCGCCGTCGCCTTCGCGCTCGCCGGTGCGGCCATGCCCCCGACGGTCGAGTGGGCGCTCAAGAACCGTCCACATGAGACACAGACCGAAGAGCCTCATGGCTCGGGCCGCGTCAGTATCTGACCGTCGCTCCCGCCAGGAATCCCGACGTCCGAGGGTGGCGCAATCAGTTGCCGACTCCCAGGCTGTCCATGAACGCCGTCGGATACCGGTCGCCGCGGGCCGAGCCGGCCGGGACCGCCCGTTCGATCTCGGCGAGGTCGGCGGCGGACAACGACACGTCGGCCAGCGCCTCCGAGAGGCGCTCGCGGGTGCGGGCGCCGACCAGCGGCACGATGTCCGGCCCCTGCGCGGCGACCCAGGCGATGGCGAGCTGGGCGACCGTGCACCCCTTGGCCGCGGCGACCCGGCGCAGCGCCTCGACCAGCCCGAGGTTGTGCTCGACGTTGCCGGGCGCGAAGCGCGGGGTGTGGACGCGGAAGTCCCCGGGCTCCGCGGGGCGCCCCGCGCTCCAGTGGCCGGAGATGAGCCCGCGGGCCAGCACGCCGTACGCCGTCATCCCGATCCCGAGCTCGCGCAGCACCGGCAGCACCTCGGCCTCGACCGCGCGGGACAGCAGGGAGTACTCGATCTGCAGGTCGGCGACGGGGTGCACCGCATGCGCGCGGCGGACGGTCTCGGCCCCGACCTCGGAGAGCCCGAGGTGCCGCACGTACCCGGCCTCGACCATCTCCTTGATCGCGCCCACGGTGTCCTCGATCGGCACCGCGGGGTCGAGCCGCGCGGGGCGGTACACGTCGACGTACTCGACGCCGAGGCGGCTGAGGGAGTACGCGAGGAAGTTCTTGACCGCCTCGGGCCGGTTGTCCTGCGGCCCGAACACCGGCCCGGGCCCGCGCATCTGCCCGAACTTCACGCTGAGCACATAGCTGTCCCGCGGCCGCCCGCGCAGCGCCTCGGCGAGCAGCAGCTCGTTGGCGCCCATGCCGTAGAAGTCCCCGGTGTCGATGAGCGTGATGCCGGCGTCGAGCGCCGCGTGCACCGTGGCGATGCTCTCGCCGCGGTCGCTGGCCCCGTACGCCTCGCCGGACAGCCCCATCGCCCCGAGCCCGAGCGCCGAGACCACCGGCCCGGCCGTTCCCAACTGTCGTGTCTGCATGGTTGCGACGATGCCACCGATCCCGGCTCCCCGGCAGCGGAGCGTGCATCGTGGGAGCGACGCTCCCTGGCTGCGCCGGCGCGAAGGGGCACCATGGAGCACATGCAGCGTGAGCAGCTCGCCGACTTCCTGCGCCGGCGCCGCGAGGCCATCCACCCGGCCGACGTGGGCCTGACCGACGGCCCCCGCCGCCGCACCGCGGGCCTGCGCCGCGAGGAGGTCGCGATGCTCGCCGGCATGTCCGTCGACTACGTGGTGCGCCTCGAACAGGGCCGCAGCAGCCAGCCGTCGACGCAGCTGCTGGCCGCCCTGGCGCGGGCGCTGCGCCTCAGCGACGACGAGCGCACCCACCTCTTCCACCTCGCCGGGCACCGCCCGCCCCCGGCCGAGGGCGTGGCGCGGCTGGCCCGGGCCGGCCTCCTGCGCATGCTCGACCTGCTGGCCGACACCCCGGCGCTGGTCATGTCCGACCTCGGGGAGATCCTGGCCCAGAACCGGGCCGCACTGCTGCTCTCCGGCGACCTGACCCGCTTCACCGGCCTGCGCCGCTACGCGATCTACCGCTGGTTCACCGAGCCCGAGGCCCGCGCCGTCCACCCGGAGGACGACCAGGACCGCCAGTCCCGCCAGCACGTCGCCGACCTGCGCGCCGTGGCCGGCCGCCGGGCCGGCGACGCGGACGTGACCGAGCTCGTGGAGCGGCTGCGGTCCGAGAGCGAGCACTTCCGCGCGCTGTGGGAGGAGCACGCGGTGGCGGTGCGCCGGGCCGACCGCAAGACGCTGGTCAACCCGCGGGTGGGCCCGATCACGCTGGACTGCGAGACGCTGGTGACCCCGGACCTGGGGCAGCAGCTGCTGGTGCTGACGCCGGCGAACGCCGACGCCCGGGAGCGCCTGGAGCTGCTGCGCGTCCTCGGCACCGAGACGTTCACGGACGCTTGATCGAAAAGTCGGGCGCTCCGCGCCGCGACTTTTCGGATTTATACCCCGGCCGGCGGCATATCCAGTCGTCAGGCCGGCGCTTGTGTACAGACGTACACATCTCGCGTACGTTCTACGCATGACCGAGAAGTCCATGCGCCAGCGCATGCTGGACGGGGAGCTGTACATCGCGGACGAGGAGGTCACCCGGGACTACCTGCGCGCGCAGGACCTGACCCACCGCATCAACGCGCTGCCCGCCGCCGAGGTGGCGACCAGGCGCGAGCTGCTCACCGAGCTCCTCGGCGGGCTCGGCGCGCAGACCGATCTCCGCACGCCGGTGCGGTTCGACTACGGGTACCAGACCTTCATCGGCGCGCGGACCTTCGTCAACTTCGGACTCGTCTGCCTCGACGTGGCCCGGGTGACGATCGGCGACGACGTGCAGATCGCCTCGAACGTGCAGCTGCTCACCGCCTGGCACCCGGTCGAGCCCGAGGCGCGGCGGGCCAAGTGGGAGGCCGCCTCGCCGATCACCATCGGCGACAACGTCTGGCTCGGCGGCGGGGTCATCGTCTGCCCGGGCGTCACCATCGGCGCGAACACCGTCGTCGGCGCGGGTGCGGTCGTGGTCAAGGACCTGCCCGCCAACGTCGTCGCCGTCGGCAACCCGGCCCGGGTCATCCGCGAGATCTGAGATGTCCGTCCGGCGCCACGATCCCGACCGCAAGGACCGCATCATCGACGCGGCCGTCGCGGTCATTGCCGAGCACGGGGTCGCGGGCACGACCCACCGCCTCATCGCCAAGGCGGCCGACGTGCCGCTGGGGTCGCTGACGTACCACTTCACGAGCCTCGAGGACCTGCGTTGCCAGGCGTTCCGCCGCCACGCCGAGCGCATGTCGGCCATCTACGAGGCGCACTTTCGCGACGTACACACCCGTGAAGCCCTGGTCGAAGCGGTCACCGACCTCATCGAGGGCGACGCCGGCGCGGACGCGTCGGACTGGGCGGTCGCCTATGAGCTGTATCTCGCCGCCCTGCGCGAGCCCGCCCTGCGCGAGATCACCGAGACCTGGATGCGCGCCAGCCGGGCCGTGCTCGAGCGGTTCGTCGACCCGACCACGGCCCGGGGCATCGACGCCCTGATCGAGGGCCTGGTCATGCACAAGACCCTGTCGACCGGGCCGGTGTCCCGCCAGGACATCCGCGCCGTCGTCGACCGAACGATCGGAACTCCATGACCCTCTCCGCCCCCGTCACCGCCGACCCCCGCCCCGCCACCCGGGCCACCTACGCCGCGTTCATCTGGTCCGGCGTGGCCATGGCCAGCTGGGCCTCGCGCATCCCGCAGATCCGCGACGCCCTGCACCTCGAGCCCTCGAAGCTCGGCCTCGTCCTGCTCTCGATCGCGGCCGGCTCGATCGTCTCGCTGCTCGCGTCCGGCCACATCGTCGCCCGCTTCGGCTCGCGCAAGACCGTGGCGACGATGGCGCTGCTGCTGACGCTCGCCCTGGCCGGCGCCGCGTCGGGCTACCACTTCGGCGTGGTGCCCGTGGTGCTGAGCCTGCTGCTGTTCGGCTTCGCCAACGGCGCCTGGGACGTCGCCATGAACGTGCAGGGCGCGGTGGTCGAACGCGCGGTGGGCCGTTCGATCATGGCCCGCTTCCACGCCGGTTTCAGCGTCGGTACCGTCGCCGGCGCCCTCCTCGGCGCGGCCATGGTCGCCATGCACGTACCGGTGACGCTGCACCTGTCCCTGACGGCCCTCGTGGTCGGCGCGAGCACCGCGTACGCGGTGCGCAACTTCATGCCCGACGGCGCCTCCCCGGACGCGCCCGCGGAGGGCGGGCTGGCGCACACGCTGCGCTTCTGGCGCGAGCCGCGCACCCTGCTCGTCGGCGTCTTCGTGCTCGCCTTCGCCTTCGCCGAGGGCACCGGCATCGACTGGATCGGCATCGCGGTCATCGACGGCTACCACGCCCCGGCGGCGGTGGGGACCCTGGCGTTCGCGGTGTTCCTGGCCGCGATGACGACCGGCCGCTGGTTCGGCCCGAACCTGCTGGACCGCTACGGCCGCGTGCCGGTGGTCCGCGCCCTCGCCGTGCTGACCGTCGCCGGGCTGCTGCTGTTCGTCTTCGGCCCGAACACGCCGCTGGCCTTCGTGGGCGCCCTGCTCTGGGGCGTGGGGACGTCGCTCGGCTTCCCGGTGGGGATGAGCGCGGCCTCGGACGACCCGGCCTTCGCGGCGCCGAGGGTGAGCGTGGTCGCGTCGATCGGGTACTGCGCCTTCCTGGGCGGCCCGCCGCTGATCGGCTTCCTGGGCGACCACATCACGGTGGTGCGGGCGCTGGTAGCGGTGGCGGTCCTCATGGCGGTCGCGTCCCTCGTCGCGAGCGCCGTCCGCCCCTTGCCCGCGACCACCGAGTAACCCCGGCGGCACGTGGGTCAGGAGGAGGCGCCCGCGGGGATGACGTGTGTCGCGCCGGTGCCGAGGCGCGTCACGACCTCCGTGGCGATCTCCGGCGTCAGGTTACGCGTGTCGGCCACGTTCCAGCCGTCGCCCGAGGCGTACGACGCGCCGGACCACGTCGGGTGCAGCACCGGGATCACCGCCGACATCACGGCGTCGAAGGTCCGGCCGTCCGCGACGGTGTCGAAGGTCGTGATCGTCACGACCACGCCGTTCAAGGTGCAGGTGCCCTGGTCGCGGTAGTCGTAGACGGCGTTGTCGTGCTTCGCCGACCGGGTGTAGCCGGTGCACGCCAGCTTCGTGGCCACCTGGTCCGCGTTCTCGCCGAGGTACGGCGGCTTCGTCAGCGCCGCGATCGCGGTCGGTGCCTGCCAGCCCGCGACGCCCGCCACGGCGGCCAGGGCCACGCCGGCCAGGGCGAGCCGGCCCCGGCGGGGAGCCGGTGCGGTGGGAGTGGTCGTGCTCGAGGGCTTGTCGACGATCGTGGCCACTGGGCAACCCCGCTTCTGCTCCGCCAGGTGATCGGTACAAAACCAGGCTAGGTGCGAAAAGGGTGCAGATCTGTCCCCCGATGCGCCCGCAAAGCACGCGAAAGACCCGGCACTGACGCGAACGACCCGGCACTGACGCGAACGCGACCCGGCACCCCAACGGGTGCCGGGTCCGTAGCAGCCGCGGCTCAGGCGATCGGGAACCAGGTCGAAGGCCGCTTCGGGTCCGCGAACTGCAGGCCGTCGAGGGTCTTGAGCAGGTCGGACTGCGGGATCGCGGCGCCGCCGTCGGCGTAGATCTCGGCCAGGTACCGGCCGCCGGCGGTCATCCGGAAGCACAGGTTCGCGTTGCCGGAGTTGCAGAAGGACGCGCCGCCCGGCTTGCGGTGCGTGGAGTCGGTGAACTCGACCGGGTACAGGGCGATGCGCACCGTCGGGCCGTGGCCCGTCGAGGCGTCGATCGGCTCCGTCAGGGACGCATACGACGGGACGGTCCGGCTCAGGCGGATGCTCGCCGCCATGTAGGAGGCGCCGCTCGGAAAGTCGTCGGTGCGGCCGGCGGAGACCAGCGTGTACCCGGCCGGCACGAAGGAAGCCTTGATGGCCACGGTCGCGGGGGTCGCCGCCGAGGGCGCGAGGCCCGAGGCGAGCTGGAGCAGCTCGGCCTTGTCGTACTCGCCCTGCACCACCGAGCTCACGACCGCCCACGCGTTGTCGGCGTACTGCCACGCGAGCGCCACGCCCGGCGCCAGGTCGGAGGAGTCGATGTACTTGAGGCTCTGCTTGAACAGCCCCGGCCGGCCCTTGACCGTGACCGCCTCGCCGCCGGTGAAGCGCGAAGGCTGGAAGACGCCGGGGCGGTACACGGTGATGTTCGCGCTGTAGAGCGGGGAGGACGCGACCACGTCGCCGCCGCTGCCGCCGTACAGCTTGGACACCTCCTTGCCGCGCTGCACGTAGAGCTCCTGGTAGCCCGGCGTGATGTGCTCCGGCGCGGTGACCGTGAAGTCGCCGGTCCGGTAGCCCTTGAACCCGTAGGTCCAGCCGCTGTCCGGATACGACACGGGGGCCGCGACGGAGGCGGGGGCCGGCGCCGGGGACGGGGACGACAGCGCGGGCACCAGCGCCAGGCCGATGAGCAGAGCAGCCGCTCCGCCGCCTCCCTGGAGCAGACGGTGCCGGGTGCGGCGCCGCTTGCCCGCGGTCACGAAGTCCTCGACCTCGCGGCGCATGGGCGGCGCCTCGGCCAGGGCGTCGGTGCGCGCCTGCGTTAGCAAGTCCTGCATGTTCTGGGTCATGACGCCCTCTCGATATGTCCGGATCCCGCGATGGTGCCCAGGGGTTCGGCGACGTCGAGCCGCTCGCGCAGCTTGGCCAGGCCGCGCGCCGTGTGGGTCTTGACGGTTCCCTCGGGGCACCGCAGCGCCTCGGCGGTCTCCTGCACGGTCCGGCCCTCGAGGTACCGCAGCACCAGCACCGCGCGCTGGTGCACCGGCAGGGTGCGCAGCGCGTCGAGGACCGTGACCCGATCGATGACGTCCGGCGTGCCGTCGCGCACGGCGGGCTCGGGCATGGCGTCGCCCACCGCCTGCTCGCGACGCCACCACGGCCGCCGGACCTCGTCGACCGCCGCCCGCACCACCATCGTGCGGGCGTAGCTCTCCGGCCGGTCGACCTTGTGCCAGCGGGCGTACAGCTTCGCCAGGGCCGTGCACACGGCGTCCTCGGCCAGCTGCCAGTCTCCGCAGGTGAGGTACGCCAGCCCGCGCAGCTGATCCATCTGCACGGTCACGAACTCCCGGTACGCCACCTCGTCGTCGCGGTTCACCAGTCAGTGCTCCAATCGTCGCGAGAGCTAGACGGCCGGAAGGGGCGGCCCCGTTTCAGCTTTCGCCGAAATTCTCGGGACCGCCCCAACCCTGCCGCACGGTGTTACA
This sequence comes from Dactylosporangium sp. CA-052675, assembly GCF_050947935.1. Lineage (GTDB taxonomy): Bacteria > Actinomycetota > Actinomycetes > Mycobacteriales > Micromonosporaceae > Dactylosporangium. The sequence goes on from NZ_CP192010.1 coordinate 436,375, forward strand.
TCGATGACGCCGGGACGAAGGTGTAGCCGGCCGCCTGGATGCCCTCGACGGTCGCCTTCAGGTAGCTGACGTCCACGTACGGGTGGAAGAAGAAGCTCGCCACCCCGTCCTTGACCGCGGTGTTGAGCTGGGCCGACGCGACCAGGTCGGCCGGCAGCATCGCCGGGTGGTTGTTGTACGGCTCCAGCTCGATGTTGCCCAGGTTCTCCGGGTACGTCAGCACGCCGTAGATGTCACGCACCGTGTACGGGAAGAACTGCCCGATGATCCGCGAGTTGTCCACCGTCGCGCCGCGCAGCGCGCCGGACGGGTACAGCCCCCGGTCGTAGCGCGTCGAGAACGTCGCCGCGACCGCGCGGTTGTCCGGGTCGGAGCCGGCGTAGTGCGGGAACTCGAAGATCGTCGGCCTGCCCAGGCCGGCCGCCGCGAACGCCTGGAACGAGGCGTCGATGCGCGACTGCGCCCAGGCCTGCGAGTCCTCGGTGACCGGGCCGTCGTAGATGACGTTGTTCGTGGCCGGGTCCACGTGGGCCTGGTAGAACTCGAAGTCGTCCGCGCTCACGCCGTTGTAGGGGTTGTCCTTGGCCGCGTACTGGTGCGTGTACCCGTGCATCAGCAGCATGCCCCCGTGCGCCTGCATGTTCTTCAGCGCCGCGACCACCTGCGGCCGGTCCGCGAGGGTGTAGCTCTCGGGCACGCCGTTGTTGTTCGCGCCCTTGGCGTCCACGTAGCGCGGGTACACCGCGACCGTGAACGGCACGTTCCGGCTCGACAGGTAGGTGGTGATCGCGTTGAGCTCGGCCGGGTCCGCGTCCGGGCCGACGTCCTCGATGCGCACCAGGGCCCGGTGCCGCTCGACCGTCGAGCTGGACAGGGTCTGCTCCAGCAGCGCGGCGAAGGCGACGTACCGGTCGTTGGTGGCCATGTACGCGTACGGGACCTCGCCGAGGTAGGTGAAGTTGCCGGCCCGCACGCCCCAGTCGAACGCCGAGCCGTCGGTGTCGCGCACCGCGGTGCCGATCGAGCCGGCCTTGGTGGTGTCGTAGATCGTCGTACCCATGATGCCCGCCATGTTCTGCGGGTCGCGGGTGAACGTCCGGCCCTCGTAGTTGACCTTCGACACCGCCGAGACGTCGAACTGCGTCCAGGTGAAGCCGCGGTTGGCGGCGAAGTTCGGGTCGCGCGCGGTCAGCTGCCAGATGTTGTCGTACACCCAGACGACCGGCTTGCTCGTGGCCGTCACGTCGTCGAGGAAGGCGGCCGGGATCGGCTCGTCGTAGGTCGAGCCCATGTAGATGACGGCCTGGTACGCGTCGAGCTCGCCGGCCGAGTAGTCCACGACGGGCTGGGCCGTCCAGTCACCGAAGTGCGAGGCCAGCTGCGCGGTCGCGATGGCGTACTGCTCGCCGAGGAAGCCGTAGGGGCCCGTGGTGTCGTAGAGCACCAGGGTCCGGCCGGTCGCGCCCGGGATGCCGGCGCCGTCGCGCGCGTTGACCAGCGGCGCGGCCGGGGTCGTCACGACGGTCGCGGGTGAGGCGGCGGAGACGTTGCCGGCCGCGTCGAGGGCCTCGACGGTGAACGAGTAGGAGGTCTTCGCGGTCAGGCCAGTGATCGTCGCGCTCGTCGCGGTGACGCTCTGCACGGCGGGGCCGCCGGTGATGCGGTACGACACCACGCCCCGGTCGTCGGTGGACGCCGCCCACGACAGCGCCACGCCGGTCGGGGTCAGCTCGCCCACCACCGGCGCGCCCGGGGTGCTCGGCGGCGTCACGTCCGGCGGGGGCGGCGGGGTCAGGGTGGTGAACGTTGCCGCGGCGCCGGCCGGCGAGACGTTGCCGGCGGCGTCGACGGCCTTCACCGTGATCGAGTGCGCGGTCGCGGGCGTGAGGCCGGACAGCGTCGTGGTGGTCGCGGGCGGGTTGCCGGTCAGCGTGGCGATCGGCGCCGTGGCCGCCCCGTCGAAGAGCCGATACTCGGTGACGCCGGTGTCGTCGGTGGAGGCCGCCCAGCTCACGGTCGCGGCCGTCGTGGTCACGTCGGTCACGCTGGGCGCGCCCGGGGCCGTCGGGGCGGTGCGGTCGGTGACGCCGGTCGTGAACGACCACACGTACTGGTCGCTCAGCACGCCGGAGGTGCCCTTCACCTTCACCGTGATCGTGTACCGCGTGGAGTCGGCGAGCGCCGTGCGCGGGACGAGCGTGAAGGTGTGCGTCGGGGCGTCGTACGTGTAGTAGGACGCCACGGCCGCGCCGCCGGCGGTCTTGACGAACGAGTACCGCAACGAGGCCGGGTCGGTCGCGTCGTTGAACGTCACGGTCGGCTTGACGGAGGTCACGACCCCCGTGCTGCCGCCCTTCGGGGTGACCGCCGCGATGCCCGGGGCCGCGGCGTGTGCCACCGTCCCGAGCCCGCTCGCGGCGAGGGTGCCGACGATCGCCGACCCCACCAGCTTCACCGAAATCCGCACGGTTCGCCTTTCTGGCTAGATGGAGGGGCCCCGGCTCCGAGGTGTCGAGCCGGGGCCCCGTGGGGGTGCTTCGTCAGCCGGCGCAGTAGAGGGTGGGGGTGAAGCTCGCCGAGCCGCTGCCGGCCCGGCTGATCGTGAAGACCCAGCTCTTGCCGGACTCGTCGGTCTCGTCGCGCTTCGAGCCGGACTGCGAGAGGCTGCCCGAGTTGATCGCGATGGAGCCGCCGAGGACCACGCCGCTGGCGCAGGAGAAGGTGTACGTCCGCGCGCCCGTCGAGGTGATCGTGGTGGCCGAGGTCGCGGTGACCTTCGTGTAGCCGGCACCGGCCGGGCCCTGGGCGCCCGTCGCACCGGTGGCGCCCGCGGCACCCTGGGCGCCCGTCGCGCCCTTGATGCTGCCGATCGAGGTCCACGTGCTCGTGTCGGTCTTCTTGTACATCGAGAAATCCGTCGTGTTCAGGTACACGTCGCCGACCGAGCCGAGGGCCGCGGCCGGGGCGCCCGCGCCGGTGAGGATCGAGCTGCCGTTGGCGCCGTCCTTGCCGGCCGTGCCGTCCTTGCCCGCGGCGCCCTGCTGGCCCTGCTCGCCCTGGGCACCCTGGGCGCCCTGGGCGCCCTGGGCACCGGTCGCGCCCGTCGCGCCCTTGAGCGAGTCGAGCCACTCCGCCTCGGTTCCGGTGTACCCGTTGTCGCGCGCGGTCTGGTAGACGTCCTTGCCGTCGGTGCCGTGGCCGATGAGCGACTGCAGCCACTCCTCGATGGAGCCGATGCTCGGGTCGGCCGACTTGGCGATGTCGTACGCGCTGGCGCCGGGCATGCCCGGGATGCCCTGGGCCCCGGCGGCGCCGGTCTCGCCCTTCTCGCCCTTCTCGCCCTGGGCGCCGGTCGCGCCGGTGTCGCCCTTCTCGCCCTTCTCGCCCTGCGGGCCGGGGGCGCCGTCCTGGCCGTTGACGCCGGGGATGCCCTGGAGGCCCTGCTCGCCCTTCTCACCCTGGGCACCGGTCGCGCCGGTGTCGCCCTTCTCACCCTTCTCGCCCTGGGCACCCTGGGCTCCGGTGGCACCGGCCGCGCCGGTCTCACCCTTCTCGCCCTGGGCGCCCTGGGCTCCGGTGGCACCGGTCTCGCCCTTCTCGCCCTGGGCACCCTGCGCACCCTGCGCGCCCTGAGCACCAGCGGCGCCGGTGTCGCCCTTCTCGCCCTTGGCGCCGGTGTCGCCCTTCTCGCCCTTGGCGCCGGCCGCACCCTGAGCGCCGGGCGCGCCGGGCGCGCCCTGGGCGCCCGTGGCACCCGTCGCGCCCTTGGGCCCGGTCGCGCCGGTGGCACCCGTGGCGCCGGTCGGCCCCGTGGCGCCGGTCGCGCCCTTGGCTCCGGGCGCGCCGGTGGCGCCCGTCGCGCCCGTCGCGCCCGTCGCGCCGGTCGCGCCGGTCGCGCCCGTGGCGCCCTTCGGGCCCTGGTTGTTCCACTGGATCTGCTTCTCGCCGCTCTTGCAGCGCTGGCCGCCCTGGTAGTCGATGACCCGCAGCGCGCCGGTGCTGGTGTTGCGGCAGCCGGTGATCACGCCGGTGCCGGAGTCCGGCACCGCGCCGTACGCGGTGGCGCCGACGCCGATGAGGACGGCCGCGGCGGTCGCGCCGATGGCGGCGATCTTCTGCTTCTTGGACTGGAACACGAGCTCTCCCGAATCTCAGTGGCGGTACTGGTGCTACTTGCCGATGACGACGACGCGCTCGGACGGCTTGAGCTGCGGCGGCGCGGGTGGCGCCGGCATCTCGCCGTCCTTCGCGGGCCGGCTCTCCGCCGTCGGCGCGTGCTGGGCGGAGTCCCGGTCGGCCGCGACGCCGAACCCGATGCCGAGGGCGAGCGCGCCGGCCGAGACCGCTGCGGCGATGCCGATGACGACCTTCTTGAGCACGGTTCCTCCGGGGCGTGCGGGCACGGCGCAGCGACCGCGGGGCACGCGGCGTGCGCTGTGAGCGGATGCGTCGGAGATTCGAGCGTCAGGACACGCCGGATCCCCATGGAACACACACAGTTGTCCGGGGCCGGTTTCGCCACTGGCTCCCCGCCGGGCCGATTCGGCGACCAAGAATGGTGCGCCCGGCGGATCACTGCCTTCCCGTCAGCCCGTCGCCGGGCTGGTTCACCTAAGGTAGCGGGCCGGGTGCAGCGGCGTTGTCGTCAGCGCGGGACGGTCTGCGCCGCCGACCGGATGACAAGCGGATCAGGGCACGTAGAGGCAGAACGGGTGCCCGTCGGGGTCGAGGCAGACGCGCACGTGCTCCTGGGGCTGGTGCCCGGCCACGGTCGCGCCCAGCTCGACGGCCCGGGCCACCGCGCCGGCGAGGTCGTCGCAGGCGATGTCCAGGTGCGTCATCATCTGCTGGGCGCCTTCGGCGGCGGGCCACACCGGCCGGACGTACGACTCCTCGGTCTGGAACGACAGCGCCGCCCCGCCCGCCGGATCGCGCAGGGTCACCCAGCCGTCCTCCTCGGCGCGGACGGGCCAGCCGAGCAGCGCGGAGTAGAAGGCCGCGAGCCGCCGGGCGTCCGTGGCGTTCAGCACCGTCGCCGTGAGCCTCATCGGACGGTCTCGATGAGCTGGGTGAGCTCGCGCATGAGCCGCTCGGCCCGGGCGGTGCCGAACGCGGCCTCGAGCGCGCGGTGGTGGGCCGTGGCCGTGTGGTCGAGGCGGCCGAGCAGCGTGGTGCCGGCCTCGGAGAGGTACACCGCGACCCGCCGGCGGTCGTCGGGGTCCTGGCGGCGGTAGACCAGCGCGCCGTCCACGAGCCGGTCGACGGCCTTGGTCAGCGTCGGGTGCGGCATGAGCGCGGCCTCGGCGAGGTCGCCCATCGAGTGCCCGCGCCCGTCGGAGAGCGCCTGCAGGATGCGCCACTGCTCGACCGAGACGCCCTCCTCCTGCAGCGCCGCCGCGAGGCCGCGGTTGACCGCGCGTTCGGCCTCGCTCAGCACGTATCCGAGGTGGGACCGCAGCCCGACCGCATCCACCATGGTCACCCTTCCACCCGCCCGCCATTGGAAAGATACTCGGCGCGTGGACGAGGTCCGGGTCATCTCCGATCCGCTCGAGGCGCGGCTGCTCCCGCCCGAGCCGGGCGGCGCCGTGCGCGTGGCGCTGGCCGTGCCCACGTCGGGCACGCTGGGCATGATGGCGCCGGCGGTGCTCAACTGCGCCCGGCTCGCCGTGGCCGAGCTCAACACGGCCGGCGGTCTTCTGGGCCGTCCGATGGAGTTGGTACTGCTCGATGCCGGCCGGCCCCCCGCCGACGTGGCCGAGGACCTGGCCGACCTGGCCCGCTCGGGCGCGATCGCGGCGGTTGTCGGCACCCACGCCAGCGACGTGCGCGTGGCCGCCGTCAGCGCCCTGCGCGGCCGGGTCCCGTACGTCTTCACGCCCCCGTACGAGGGCGGCGAGCGCTCCCGGGGCGTGTACCTGCTCGGCGAGACCCCCGCGAGCCAGGTGCGCCCGGCGATGGACTGGCTGGTCCGGCACCGCCGCGCCCGCCGCTGGGCCCTGATCGGCAACGACTACGTGTGGCCGCGGATGCTCCACCGAGCGGCGACCGCCTATCTGCGGGCGGCCCAGGCCCGGGTCGTGGCCGCGCGGTACGTGCCGTTCGGGGCGCTGGACCCGCAGGCGCTGCTGGACCTGATCACCCGCCGCCGCGCCGAGGCCGTCCTGCTGACGCTGGTGGGCAGCGACCTGGCCGCCTTCAACCGCGCCTACGCCGGCTCCGGGCTGCGCGCCCCGCGGCTGTGCGCGGCGCTGGAGGAGAACGGGCTGCTGGCGACGGGCGGGGACGACACGGGGGAGCTGTACGCGACGATGGGCTACTTCGGCGCCGTGGCCACGGACGCGGGCCTGGCCTTCGTCGAGCGCTACACGCACCGGTACGGCTGGCAGGCCCCGGTCCTCAACGGGCACGCGGAGGCCTGCTACGACGGCGTACGCCTGCTCGCGGCCCTGGCGTCGAGGGCCGGCGGCCTGCACCCGGCGGCCATGGACGCCGCGGCCGACGGCACGACGATCACCGGCGGCCGGGGCATGCTCACCGTTCGCGGCCGCCACGTGGACCCACCGGTCTACCTGGCCCGCGCGGACGGGCTCGACTTCGACGTCCTCGGCGCGTTCGGCGGCTGACGGCGACGGTGGGATCGCGCGGCCGCCGAGGCGTCCGAGAGTGTTCACGCGAGGTTGCGCGGGATCCGGCAGGCCCGTCGCCGAGCGCGTAAGAATGGGGCTATGAAGCTGGGTCTGCACTACTGGAACTTCTCCAACCCCGCCGAGCCCGTGGCCATCGCGCCCACGCTGCGCGAGACGGCGCTCGTCGCCGAGCAGGCGGGGGTCGCCTCCTTCACGGTCATGGATCACTACTTCCAGATGGATCAGTACGCGCCGGCCGAGGAGCCGATGCTCGAGGGGTACACGACCCTCGGGTATGTCGCGGCGCTGACCCAGAAGATGACGCTGGGCCTGCTCGTGACCGGCGTGATGTACCGCCACCCGGGCCTGCTCGCGAAGATCGTCACCACGCTGGACGTGCTCTCCGGCGGCCGCGCGCGGCTCGGCATCGGCGCTTCCTGGTACGAGCGGGAGCAGCGGGGCCTGGGCGTGCCCGTCGTCCCGATGGCCGAGCGCTTCGAGCGCCTGGAGGAGACGCTGCAGATCTGCCTGCGGATGTGGAGCGGCGAGGGCGGCACGTTCGAGGGCACCCACTACCGGCTGACGGAGATCCTGAACTCCCCGGCCGCGATCAGCACCCCGCACCCGATGATCATGATCGGCGGCGGCGGCGAGAAGAAGACGCTGCGCCTCGTGGCCAAGTACGCCGACGCCTGCAACCTCTTCGGCACCTCGGCCGAGGACGTGGCCCACAAGCTCGACGTGCTGCGCGAGCACTGCGCCGCCGAGGGCCGCGACTACGACGCGATCGTGAAGACCGCCCTGGTGACGCGCCCGCCCCTGACCGACCCGGACGCGTGGCTCAAGGACGTCGAGTCCTTCAAGGCGCTGGGCATCACCGAGGTCATGACCATGCCCGACCGCAACCCGGTCGAGTTCGCCAACGGCCTGGCCGAGAAGATCCTGCCCCGCCTGGCCTCCATCTAGCGGGGCGGCCTCGTCCGGGGTTTGCGTGAGAAGCGTGAAGCGGTCGCCGGTGGGAGGTGCTCGGCGATGAGCGTCGCGGTGCTTGAGCACGCCGGCCCATGGAGCGAGGGTGACTACCGCGCGCTGGGTGAGACGGTGGACCTGATCGACGGCGCTCACACCGCGGCGCTCGTCCGTCGCTGGGAACGTGCCCGGCCCCGGTCCGTGCCGGATCGGGGCCGAAACCCTTCGCGCGCACGTGTGGCGTCGGTCTAACGGTCAACCGGGTCGCCGAAAAGTCCGAAAATACGGCGAAGGGGGTATCTGTCCGGCTTCGGGCGCGTTGGACTTGAACGATGAGAGTTCTGGTCACCGGCGGGGCGGGGTTCATCGGCGGGAATCTGTGCCGTGAGCTGGCCGCGCACCCGAGAGTCTCCGAGGTCGTCGCGTTCGACGACCTCAGCACGGGCAGCGAGCGCAACCTCGACGGCGTCGACGCGCGACTGGTCGTCGGCAGCATCCTCGACCGGCCCGCGATCGACGCGGCCGTGGGCGAGGCCGACGTCGTCGTGCACCTCGCCGCGCGGCCCAGCGTGCCGCGCTCGGTCGCCGACCCGATGCGCAGCCACCTGGTCAACGCCAACGGGACGATGCACGTGCTCGAGGCGTGCCGGCTCGGCGGCACCCCGATCATCGCGGCGTCCTCGTCCTCGGTGTACGGGCCGACCCGCACGCTGCCCAAGCACGAGGAGCTGCCGACCCGGCCGCAGAGCCCGTACGCGGCGAGCAAGCTGGCCGCCGAGTCCGCGATCCTCGCCTACGGGGCGACCTACGGCCTGCCGGTGCTCGCGCTGCGGTTCTTCAACGTGTACGGGCCCTTGCAGTCGGTCGGCCACGCGTACGCCGCCGTCATCCCCACCTTCACCGACGCCGCCCTGCGCGGGCAGCCCGTCCACGTGCACGGCGACGGGCGGCAGACGCGGGACTTCACGTTCGTGGGCTCGGTCGCCCGCCTGCTCACCGACGCCGCCGTGCGCCGGGTCACCAGCCCGACGCCGGTGAACCTCGCCTTCGGCACGCGGACGTCGCTGCTGGAGCTGGTCGACAAGATCCGCACCCTGGTCGACCGGCCGGTCGAGGTGGTCTTCGACCCGGCCCGCCCCGGCGACGTGCGCGACTCCCAGGCCGACTCGACGCGGCTGCAGGAGCTGTTCCCCGGGCACGGCCCGGTGCCGCTGGACGAGGGCCTGGCCGAGACGGTCAGCTGGTACGCGCGGCAGTTTCAAGGTCAGGCAACGCCGGCGCCGCAATAGCCGGCGCCGCGGGCACCACGCACAGGTCGGCCATCGCGCCGACCAGCGCGGCCCCGTCGCCGCGCAGGGCCCGGGCCAGCGGCGGGTCGAGCGGCGGGACCCGGACGTGCGAGATGAGCGGGTGCAGCGGCCGCACGTCGGCCTCGCCCGGGGCGAACAGCTCCTCGTGCAGCTTCTCGCCGGGGCGCAGACCGGTGAAGACGATCTCGACGGGCGCGTCGCCGATGAGCTGGCGCGCCAGGTCGGCGATGCGCACCGGCGAGCCCATGTCCAGCACCAGCGCCTCCCCGCCCGAGCCGATGGCCGCGGCCTGGATGACCAGCTCGACGGCCTCGGGGATGGTCATGAAGTACCGCGTCACGTCGGGGCTCGTCACCGTGACCGGTCCGCCCTGGGCGATCTGTGCGCGGAACGCGGTCACCACGGAGCCCCGGCTGCCCAGCACGTTGCCGAAGCGCACGTTGAGGAAGCCGTGGTGCGCGGTCAGCCGCTCGGTGATCCGCTTCGAGTAGCCCAGCACGCTGGTCGGGGCGGCCGCCTTGTCGGTGGAGATGTTGACCAGCCGCCGCACGCCGGTCGCCGCGGCCGCCTCCAGCACGTTCAGCGTGCCCAGCACGTTGGTCTGCAGCGCCTCGGCGGGGTGGCGCTCCAGGAGTGTGAGGTGCTTGAGCGCGGCCGCGTGGAAGACCACCTCGGGCCGGCGGTCCTCGAAGACGCGCCGGATGGTGGCCGCGTCGCGCAGGTCGGCCAGGATCAGCGACGGGTCGTCGAGCAGGGCCCGGCCGTGGATGGAGAGCTGGACCGCGTGCAGGGCGGACTCGTCGCGGTCGAGCATCATGAGCTCGGCCGGCGCGAACCGGTGCAGCTGGCGGCACAGTTCGGAGCCGATCGAGCCGCCCGCGCCGGTGACGAGCACCCGGCGGCCGGTCAGGTAGTCGCCGATCGCGGCGAGATCGGTCTCGATCTGCCGCCGGCCGAGCAGGTCGGCCAGCTGGACGTCGCGCACCTGGTCCAAGTCGAGCGAGGCGTCGAGCGAGGGCAGCACTTTCAGGAAATATCCGGAAATGTTGGACAGGTCGCGGCGCAGGGTGCGCAGCAGCGAGCCGTCCTCGTTGCGCACGGCGAAGATCACGCCCTCGGCCCCGGTCGCGGCGAACGCCGCGCGCAGGGCGCCGCGGCCACCGAGCACGGGAATGCCGCAGATGCGCATCCGGCGCTTGTGCGGGTCGTCGTCCAGGAAGCCCACCGGGCGGTAGCGGCAGTGCGGGTCCCGCGACATCGCCCGCAGCAGCCGGTGCCCGGCCGCGCCCGCGCCGTAGATGAGCACCGGGACGCCCTCGCTCGCGCGCGACGGCCGCCGCGCGAGCCGCGTCCAGCGGATCGCCACCATGGCGGTCAGGGCCGCCGCGCCGCCGAGCAGCGGGATCACCCGCGATACGGGCGCGAGCGCGGTCAGCAGGCCACCGGCGATCACCACGGTGGCGACGAGCGCCCGCAGCTCGCTCATGGAGGCGCGCTCGTACCGCCGCCGGTAGAGCTGGATCGGCCACGCCGCGAGTGAGTGCAGAGCGGCCGCCAGCAGGATCGTGCCCGCCGCGGCGGGCAGGGGCGGATGCGTGAGGGCCGCGGCGAGGGCGAGCCCTCCGGTCCAGGCGTACAGGTCGGCCGGCCAGTCCCCGGGCCCCGCGGGTCGGTGATCGTCCACGCGACGATTCTTCATGAATAACCGTCCCATTTCGGCGTAAAAGCCCGTATCGCTCCCGAACCCCCGGTCGAGATGTCACGCTGTGTTGAGCTAACGGCTACGGGAGGTCATGGCGTATGGAGCTGCGCGACTACGTCAGCGCGGTCCGGAAACGCTGGTGGCTGGTGGCCACGACGGCGTGCCTCGCGCTGGTCGCCGCGGTGGTGCTGACGGCGCAGACGGCGCCGACCTACGCCGCGAGCGTCACCTTCTTCGTGAGCACCCCGAGCAGCGGGGTCACCGACGCCTACCAGGGCGGCCTGTTCTCGCAGCAGCGCGCCCGCTCCTACGTGAACCTCGTCGGCAGCGACCGGCTCGCGACGGCGGTCGCCGCCGACCCGAGCGTCGGCCTCGACGCGGCCGGGGTGCGCCGGCGCATCAGCGCGCGCACGGTGCCGGACACGGTGCTGCTGGAGGTCACCGTCGTCGACACGGACAGCGCGCGGGCCCTGCGGGTCACCGAGGCGGTCGCGACGAAGTTCGCCGCGCTCGTGGCGACGCTGGAGACCCCGCCGGGCGGCACGAACCCGACCGTGCGCGTCGACGTGGTCACCGGGCCCTCGGTCAGTACCGACCCCATCAGCCCCCAGCCGGCCCGCAACTTCGCGGTCGCGCTCCTGCTCGGCCTGGTCGCGGGGGCCGCCGCCGCGGTGTTGCGGGAGTTGCTGGACAACAGCATCCGCTCGGTCGCGGCGCTGCGGCAGGCCACGAGGAAGGCGATTCTGGCCGCGGTACCGCACGACGCCCACGCCGTCGAGTCGCCCCTGCTCGTCGAGGACGCCGCGTGGTCCCCGCGCGGGGAGGCGATGCGGCACCTGCGCACCAACCTGCAGTTCGTCGACCCGGACCGGCGGGCCCGCTGCGTCGTGGTGACCAGCGCGCTGCCGGACGAGGGCAAGTCCACGATCGCGTGCAACCTCGCGATCGTGCTCGCCGAGGCGGGGCACCGGGTGCTGCTGGTAGACGCCGACGTTCGCCGCCCGAAGCTCGCCGAGTACCTCGACCTGGAGGGCGCGGTCGGCCTGACCAACGTCCTCGTCGGGCAGGTCGACGTCGACACGGCGGTGCAGCGCTGGGGCGAGCAGGAGCTCTACGTGCTGCCCAGCGGCACGATCCCGCCCAACCCGAGCGAGCTGCTCGGCTCCCAGCAGATGACCCGGCTGCTGGCCGAGGTCAGCGAGGACTTCGAGTACGTCGTGGTCGACACCTCGCCGCTGCTCGTGGTCACCGACGCGGCCGTGGTCGCCAGCCGGGCCGACGGGGCGGTGCTGGTCACGCGGGCCGGGCGGACGACGGTCACCCAGGCCCAGGCGGCCGTCGAGGCGATCGAGGCGGTCTCGGCGCGGCTGTTCGGCTGCGTGCTCAACGGGGCCAAGGGCGGCAACGGCGACGGCTACACCTACGCGTACTACGGCCCCCACGAGGGCGCCCACCGCCCCCAGCGCGCCCTGCCCGCGGCCCCGGTGCAGCCGGTCGACGAGGAGCCCCAGCCGGTCAAGGCCGGAACGCGGGGAGCCTGAGGATGCCCTCGATCGTCGCGGCGCACTCCCGGAAGCCCTCGATCGGGCCGCCGAAGGGATCCTCGAGGTCGTCGTCGGCGGGGGTGCCGGGCTGCAGCCGCCCGCGGACCGCGGAGATGTCCCGCAGCGACACCGGCCCGGGCGGCAGCGCCGAGACGTACCGCGCGTACTGCCGCAGCGTGAACGTCCGGCCCGCGGTGGCCGGGGCCATGCTCACGCAGTGCGCGCGCTCGGCCCGCGTCGCGGTCAGCACCAGCGGCGCGGCCAGCAGCAGCGACGGCACCACGCGGCGGCTCACGAAGCCCGACGGGTCCGCGCCGCGCTCGCGCAGGACGGTCTCGGCGTGCTCGGGCATCGCGAGGCCCGGCACGGCGTGGCTGCCGGCGCTCGTGGCGTCCAGGCCGAGCGCGCGGGCCAGCCGCTCGGCCATCGCGGACCGGCACCGGTTGGCCCGGCAGACGAACAGCATCAGGGCCGACTCCAGCGGGGGTGTGTGGTGAACACGCGGATCTTTCTCTCGGCGCCCGACGTCTCGGGGGTCGAGGAGCGCTATCTGGTCAACGCGCTGAGGTCCGGGTGGGTCGCGCCCGCCGGCCCGGATCTCGACGCTTTCGAGGCCGAGGTCGCCCGCCGGTGCGGCACCGCGCACGCCGTCGGGGTCAGCTCGGGCACCGCGGCCCTGCACCTGGCCCTGCTCGCGATCGGCGTCGGGCCGGGCGACGCGGTGATCGTGCCGACGCTGACGTTCGCGGCCACGGCCAACGCGGTCGTCTACACCGGGGCCGAGCCGGTCTTCGTGGACAGCCTGCCCGGCGACGGCAACCTCGACCCGGATCTGACCGCGGCCACCGTCGCCGAGCTGCGGCGCGAGGGCCGGATCGTGAGCGCGATCGTGCCGGTGGACCTGTTCGGCTCGGTCGCGGAGTACGCGTCGCTGACCGACCTCGGGGTGCCCGTGATCGAGGACGCCGCGGAAGCGCTCGGGGCGAGCCGGGACGGCCGGCCGGCGGGCTCCTTCGGCCGCGCGGCCGCGCTGTCGTTCAACGGCAACAAGATCATCACGAGCTCGGGCGGCGGCATGGTCGTCACCGACGACAAGGACCTCGCGGCCCGCTGCCGGCACCTGGCCACCCAGGCCCGGGAGCCCGTCGCGCACTACGAGCACCGCGACATCGGCTACAACTACCGCCTGTCGAACCTGCTCGCCGCGCTCGGCCGGGCCCAGCTGTCCCGCCTGGACGAGATGATCGGGCGGCGCAGGGCCCTGCGGGAGCGGTACGCCAAGATCTTCGCGGCGACGGACGGCACCCGCCTGCTGGGCGAGCACGACGCCGGTCGTGCCTCGGACGCGAACTGCTGGCTCACCACCCTGATCGTCGAGCCCGAGCGGGCCGGCTGGGCCGCCGCCGACCTCGGCGCGTGGCTGGCCGCCCGCGACATCGAGACGCGCCCGGTGTGGAAGCCGATGCACGCCCAGCCGGTGTTCCGCGGCCACCGGGCCGCCCTCACCGGCGTCGCCGACCGGCTCTTCGCCACCGGCCTCAACCTGCCCAGCGGCTCCGGGATGCGCGACGACGCCCAGCGGCGGGTCTTCGACGCGATCGGCGACTTCCTGGACGCGCGATGAGGCGCCCGCTCGACCTGATCGCCGCCTGCGCCGCCGCGCTCGTGCTGGCCCCGGTCATCGCGGCCACCGCGATCTTCGTCCGCGCCACCCTGGGCGGGCCGGTGCTGTTCCGCCAGGAGCGGGCCGGGCGCCACGGCGAGCCGTTCACGCTGGTCAAGTTCCGCTCGATGCGGGAGGGGCCGGGCTCGGACGCCGAGCGGCTCACGGCGGCCGGGCGGTTCCTGCGCGCGTCCAGCCTCGACGAGCTGCCGGCCCTGTGGAACGTGCTGCGCGGGGACATGAGCCTGGTCGGGCCGCGGCCGCTGCCGATGGCGTACCTCGAGCGCTACTCCGCCGAGCAGCGCCGCCGCCACGACGTGCGCCCCGGGATCACCGGTCTGGCCCAGGTGCGCGGGCGCAACGCGCTGAGCTGGGAGCAGAAGTTCGCCTACGACCTCGAATACGTGCGCAACCGGTCGCTCGCGCTGGACCTGCGCATCCTCGCCGAGACCGTGCGCACGGTGCTGCGCCGCGACGGCATCACCGCGCAGGGGGCGGCCACCGCCCACGAGTTCGAAGGTCTACCGCGATGAAGAACGGTCTGGTCATCGTCGGCTGCGGCGGGCACGGGCGGGAGCTGCTCATGATCGCCCGGGCGGCCGGGATGCCGGTGCGCGGCTTCGTCGACGACGGGCCGAGCCAGCGCAACCTCGACCGCATCGCCGCGCTCGGGGTGCCGTTCCTCGGCCCCAGCTCCCGGCTCAGCGACGAGCGGCCCTCGATCGGCTACGTCATCGGCATCGGCGACCCGCGCATCCGCGCACGCATCGACGACGACCTGCGCCTGCACGGGCTGGCCGCGGCGACCCTGGTGCACCCGGCGGCGACGATCGGCGCCGACGCGGTGCTCGGCGAGGGGTTCGTGGCGTTCGCGGGCGCCCGGGTCACCACCAACGTCACCGTCGGCCGCCACGTGCACCTCAACCAGAACTGCACCGTCGGGCACGACTCGGTGCTGGAGGACTTCGTCCAGGTCAACCCGCTCGCGGCGATCTCCGGCGACTGCCACATCGGCCCCGGGGTGCTCATCGGCACCACCGCGTGCGTGCTGCAGGGGCTGCGGGTGGGCGCGGACGCGACCGTCGGCGCCGGGGCCTGCGTGACCCGGGACGTCGACGCGAAGACGACCGTGAAGGGGGTACCCGCGACATGAAGGTGGCTCTGGTCCTCAAGACGGACGAGGGCGGGCGCTGGACCCTGCCGCACGTCGACGAGCTGCGCGAGCGCGGCCACGAGGTGGTCGCGGTGCTGCCGCCGGGGCACGAGGGGCGGCTGCGCAAGGCGCTGCACGACCGGGGCGTCGACGTGGTGCAGTCCGCGTTCGACTTCCGCTTCCGCCCGTCGCCCGCCACCCTGACCGGCCTGTTCCGGCTGCGCCGGCAGCTGCGCGGGATCGCCCCCGACGTGCTGCACTACCACCTGTACGCCTCCGCGCTGGCCTGCCGCCTGGCCGCCCTCGGCCTCGACGCGGCCAAGGTGCACATGGTCCCCGGCCCGCTGTTCCTGGAGTCGCCGCTGATCCGGTCGGTGGAGCGCTTCCTGTGCCGGCTCGACGACGTGGTCATCGGCGGCAGCGAGCACATCGCCCGCCTGTACCGCGGGATCGGCCTGGCCGACGAGCGCACCCCGGCGATCCCGTACGGCGTCGACACCGACGAGTTCACCCCGCCCTCGCCCGCCTACCGAGCCGCGTCCCGCGAGGCCCTCGGCGCCGGCGACGACACGTTCGTGGTGGGCATAGTCGCCTACGTCTACGCCCCGAAGCGCCTGATCCGCCCCGGCCGCGGCGTGAAGGGCCACGACGTGCTCCTGACCGCCTGGAAGGCGTTCGCGCGGGACCGCCCGGACGCCCGGCTGGTGCTGCTCGGCGGCGGCTTCGACGCGGCCGGCGCGGCGCACAAGCGCGAGCTGCTGGCCCGCTTCGACGTCGCGGGCGACCCGAGCATCGACTGGCACGAGTCCGTCCTGGACGTGCGCGACTGCTACGCGGCCGCGGACCTCAGCGTGAGCCCGTCGCTGTCGGAGAACCACGGCGCCGCGGTCGAGGCCGCCGCCATGGGGGTGCCGAGCATCGTCTCCGACGCCGGCGCGCTGCCGGAGACCGTCGATCCGGCGTCGGGCTGGGTGGTGCCCCGCGACGACCCCGAGGCGCTGCTGGGCGCGCTGCGGGAGGCGTACGCCGACTTCCGCGCCGGCACCCTGGCCCGCCGCGGCGAGCTGGCCCGGGAGCGGGCCGAGCGCCTGTTCGCCCAGCGCCCCGCCGCCCGCGCGGTCGCGGACGTCCTGGAGAACGCCGCGCGATGACGACGACCAGGCACCGCACCAGCCCCGTCCGGCGGCCGTCCTTCACGGGCAACCTGGCCTGGGGCATGGCCGGCAACGGCGGCTACGCGCTGTGCCAGTGGCTCGTGCTCGTGGTGGTCGCCCGGCTGGGCACGCCCGCCATGGTCGGTGACTACGCGCTGGGCCTCGCGGTCGGGGCGCCCGTCGTGCTGCTGGCCAACCTGTCGCTGCGCACGGTCCTGGTGACGGACCCCAACGGCGAGCACCCGTTCCGCCGCTACCTGAGCGTCCGGCTGGCCGGCATGGGCGCGGCCATGGGCGTGATCTCGGCGATCGTGATCCTCTTCGGCCTGCCCCCGGCGGTCGTACTCCTGGTGGGTGCGGCCAAGGCCTTCGACGGCATCGGCGACATCTACCTGGGCCTGCTCCAGCGCCACCACGACCAGCGCAGCATCGCGGCGGCCCAGCTCGTCAACGGCGGTCTGACCGTCGCGCTGGTCGCGGCCCTGCTCTGGGGCACCAGCAGCATCGCGTGGGCGGCCGCCGGCTCCGCGGCCGCGTCCGCGCTGACCTGGCTCATGTGCTGCGCGCCGTTCGCGGGCCGCTTCCACAACCGCCCCGACCCGCGGGTCCGCCAGCACACCCACCGCGCCGCGGGCGGGGTCGCCGAGCTGCTGTGGACCGCGCTGCCGCTGGGCCTGGCCTCCGGGCTGTCCTCGCTGACCGTGAACGTGCCGCGGTACGCCCTCGAACACCGCCTCGGCGCCACCGCGCTCGGCGTGTTCGCCGCGGCCGGGTACCTCGTGCTCACCGGCAACGTGTTCTTCTCCGCGATCGCCCAGACCCTGCTGCCCCGCCTGACCGAGCTGCGCGTCCACGGCACCCCGGCCGGCTTCCGCGGCCTGCTGTGGCAGTCGCTGCTCGGCGTCGGGGTGGCCGGCGGGCTGGGCGTGTGGGCCGCGTGGCTCTTCGGCTCCGAGCTCCTGCGGCGGCTGTACGGCGAGCAGTACGCCGGCGCCTCCGGTCAGGGCGGGCGGGTGCTGACGGTGCTGACCCTGGCCACCGTGCTCGGCGGTCTCTGCTTCGTGCTCGACGCCGGCCTCTCCGCCGCCCGCCGCTTCACCGGCCAGCTCGCCGTGAACGCGGCCGTGCTCCTCGCCGCCGGGCTGGCCGCGCTGCTGCTGGTGCCCCGCTACGGGGTGCTCGGGGCGGCGTGGGCCACCGCGGTCGCCGCGCTCGTGCACTGCGCGCTGAAGTGGGAGGTGCTGCGGCGTGCCCTTTGACCTCGCGGCGCAGCCCTGGTGGTCGGCCGGGCTCGCCGCCCTGGTCCTGCCGGTGCTGCTGTTCGCGGGGGGCCGGCGGGACATGCTGGCCTACCTCGCCGCGTACTTCCTGCTCTTCGGCTTCGGCCCGGTGGTGAGCCACCTGCTCGGCGGCACCATCTACTTCGGCACGAACACGCTGCTCATCGGCCGGGCCGCGCTCGGGCTCCTGCTCGCCTTCGCCGGGGTCGCCGCGGCCGGGCTGCTGCTGCGCCAGCGCCGCGACATCCGCGACCCCATCCAGCAGCTGGAGACCGGCCGGCGGATGCCGCTCGTGCCCGCGGTGCTGGCGCTGCTGGCGCTGTACGCGCTCGGGGTCCTGGCCTGGGGCGGCCCCGCGTTCCTGGCCGGCAACAAGCTGGACCGCATCGCCGTCGCCGGCCCCTTCCACTACGACTACCTGCTGCTGGAGATGTGCGCCTGCGCGCTGTACTTCATCGCGCAGGAGAGCTCGACCGGCCGGTTCGCCTACCGGGTCAACCTGGGCGCCTACATCGCCTACTGCCTGGCCACCGGCGAGCGCGACTTCGTCTTCGTGCTCTTCGCCCTGGTCCTGCACCGCGAGCTGGTGCGCACCGAGCGCCGGCTGCCGCGCTCGGTGCTGTGGGGCGCGGGGCTGCTGCTCGGCGCGACCGCCCTCTTCGCGCTGCGGGGGAGCGGCTCGCCGGGCGGCGCGGACGCGGGCGCGATCCTCAACCAGGGCTCGGTGCTGTTCGTCGACACCTGGGTGATGGGGCACGTGCCGTCGACGGAGCCGTACATGCACGGCGCCAGCTACCTGCACGCGCTGGTGAACCTGATCCCGGGCCAGCACCGGGCCCCGCTCGCGCAGTGGCTCGTGGACCGGTACGCGCCCGGCAGCGACTCCGGCTACGGGTTCTCGCTCACCGGGGAGGCGTACGCGAACTTCGGCCTGGCCGGCATCCCGGCGCTCTTCGCGCTGCTCACCGCCGTGCACCGCTGGCTCGTCAACCGCGTGGACCGGGCGCCGGTCTACGCCTACGCCAGCATCCTGTTCACCGTCGCCTGGATGTACGGCTTCCGCGGCGAGAGCCAGTCGCTGCTCAAGACGGTCGTCTACGGCGCGGTCTTCTTCGGCGTGATCCGCATGATCTCGGCTCGGGGCCATGACTCGGCGCGGGCCCATGAGTCGGCGCGCGCCCATGACTCGGATCGGGCCCGTGACTCGGCGCGCGCCGACGACGAGGAGGCCGCATGCGTCTCGTCGTGACGACCGAGCAGCGGTACCTGCGCACCCCGGACGGCGCCGTCTGGTCCACGACGGGCGCACCCAACGACTTCTGGCAGCGCTACCGGGCCGTCTTCGGCGAGGTGCGGGTGGTGGCCCGCTGCGAGGACAGCCCAGGTCACCCGCCCGAGGCCCGGCGCGTCGACGGCAATGGGGTCGAGGTGTACCCGCTCCCGCACTACGTCGGCCCGGGGCGGTACCTGCTGCGGCTGCCGCGCATCAGGCGTGCGCTGCGCGACGCCGTGGCGCCCGGCGACGCCGTGCTGCTGCGGGTGCCCTCGGCGATCGGCACGCTCCTGCGCAAGCGCCTGCGCGCGGCGCCGTTCGGGCTCGAGGTCGTCGGCGACCCGCACGACGTCTTCGCCCCCGGCGCCTCCCGGCACCCGCTGCGGCCGCTGCTGCGCTGGTGGTTCACGCGGCGCCTGCGCGCCCAGTGCCGGGCCGCGTCCGCGGTCTCCTACGTCACGCAGCGCGCGCTGCAGGCCCGCTACCCGGCCGCGCCCGGCGCCGTCACCGCCGCGTACTCGAGCATCCAGCTGGAGGAGGCCGCGTTCGCCGAGGCGCCCCGGCGGGACACCGGCTCGGCGCGCGTCGCGCTGCGGCTGGTCACCGTCGGCTCGCTGGAGCAGCCGTACAAGGGGATCGACACGCTCATCGAGGCGCTGCCGCTGCTGGCCGGCTCCGGTATCGAGGCGAGCCTGGTGCACGTCGGCGACGGCCGGTGCCGGGCCGACCTGGAGCGGCTGGTGCGCGAACTCCGGCTCGGCGGCCGGGTCTCCTTCGCCGGGGCCGTCCCGCCCGGCGCGCCCGTGCGCCTGTTCCTCGACGACGCCGACCTCTTCGTGCTCCCCTCGCGCACCGAGGGCCTGCCCCGGGCCCTGATCGAGGCGATGGCCCGCGGCCTGCCCGCCGTCGCCTCCGCCGTCGGCGGCGTGCCCGAGCTGCTCGGCGGCGCCCGGCTGGTCCCGCCCGGGGACCCGGTGGCGCTGGCCCGCGCGATCACCGCGCTCGCCGCCGACCCCGCCGCGATGGCCGCCGCCTCGGCCCGCAACCTCGGCCGGGCCCGCGCCTACGCCGCCGAGACCCTCGAACGACGGCGCGCGGACTTCTACCGCGCCCTGCGTGTCCTCACCGCCCCCGATCGAGTCGAGGAGGTGGTCAGCGGTGCCGATTGAACAGCTCAAGCGCCTGCTGCGGACCCGGAGACGGCGGATCGTCGCCGCGGCCGTGGTCGTGCTGGTGGTGCTCGCCGGGTTCGGGCTGCGCCTGGCGACGGTGGGCGCGGACGCGGCCGGGCATCTGCGGCGGGCCGCGACGCTGGTCGGGGACCTCGAGGCGCAGCTGCGCGCCGGGGACCTGGCCGCGGCCCGGCGCACCACCGCGGATCTGCAACGGCAGACCGGCGCCGCCCGGGCCGACGCCCGCGGCCCGAGCTGGTGGCTGGGCCGCCGCCTGCCCGTGGCCGGGGACGATCTCACCGCGGTGGCAGCGGTCGCCGAGGCGGTCGACGCGCTCGCCCGGGAGGTGCTGCCGCCGCTGCTGGACGCCGCCGACGGCATGAGCGCCGCCATGGACGGCGACGCGACCCGGCTCAAGGCGGTGGCGGGCGCCGCGCCGCGGATCGCCGAGGCCGCCGCCGTCGCCAAGGCCGCCCGGCACCGGCTCGCCGGGCTCGACCGCGGCGGCCTCGACGCCCGGGTGCGCACCGCCCTGGACCAGGTCGACGCGGGCCTGGACCGCGTCGTGCCGATGCTCGACCCGGCCGCCCAGGCCGCCAAGCTGCTGCCGGCGCTGCTCGGGGCCGACGGGCCGCGGACCTACCTCGTGCTGTTCCAGAACCTCGCCGAGGCCCGCGCCACCGGCGGCATGCCCGGCGCCTTCGCCGTCGTGCGGACCGACCACGGCCGGGTCTCCCTCGTGGAGCAGGGCACCGCGGCCAAGACGCTGCGCGACTTCGACGCGCCGGTGCTGCCGCTCGACCCCGACCAGGAGGACCTGTTCACCAACCGGCTCGGCACCTACCCGGCCGACGTGAACCTGACCCCCGACTTCCCGACCGCGGCCGCGCTGATCCGGGAGATGTACCGCCGCCGCTCCGGCCTCGCCGTCGACGGTGTGCTGGCCACGGACCCGGTCGCGCTGGCCTACCTGCTCGGCGCGACCGGCCCGGTGAACCTGCCCGGGGGCGCGCAGCTGACCGGGGCGACGGCGGTGCGGCAGCTGCTGTCCGACGTGTACCTCAAGATAGCCGCCGAGCCCGACCAGGACGCCTTCTTCGCCGGGGCGGCCAAGGCGGTGCTCGACAGGCTCATGGGCGGCGTGCCGATGAGCCGGAGCATCGTGCAGGCCCTGACCCGGGCGACGCACGAGCGGCGGCTGCTGGCCTGGAGCGCGCACCCCGAGGAGCAGGCCGAGATCGCCCGGACCCCGTTCGCGGGCACCCTGCCGGCCGACGACGGCGAACACCCCACGGTGGGCGTGTTCCTCAACGACGGCACCGGCGCGAAGCTCGGCTACTACCTGACCCACTCGGTCACGCTGGAGGCCGGTCGCTGCCTCGACGACGGCACCCGCCCGCTGCGGCTGACCGTCGAGCTCGGCTCCACCGCGCCCAGCAGCGGCCTGCCGCGCAGCGTGCTCGGCCTCGGCCTGGCCGGGGAGGGCGTCCTGCGCACCAACGTGCTCGTCTACGCCCCGAGCGGCGGCTCGCCCATCGCGGCGAAGCAGGACGGCGCCGAGGTCGACTTCGGCACCGGCTACGAGAAGGGCCGCGAGGTCGCCGTGCTGGCCGTGGACCTCGCGCCCGGGGCCAGGAGCACCCTCGTCGTGGATCTGGTCTCGGGTCCGACGGGGACCAGGGGGGCCGTCGAACCGCGGCTCATCACGACGCCGGGCATCTCGCCGTGGACGACTCGGTTGCAACCTGGCCCGAGTTGCGAGAAATAGTCCGGTTCACCCCCAATGCGGGTTTACGGTAATTCCCGGGGAGAGGAAAGGGAGAGTCATGCGAGCCCGAACAAGAACGTCGCTGTCAACACTGGCCGGCCTTGCCGGTGCCGTCGTCGCGGCGGCCGTGCTCGGCGCGCCGACCAGCGCTCAGGCCGCCCCGGAAGCTTCGTACCCGGCGCCCGCGCCGCAGATCCGGGTGAGCGCCGCGTCGATCTCCGTCGGTGGCGCGGTCCGGCTCCAGGGGCGCAGCTTCGTGGCCGGGGAGCCGATCGGCATCAACGTGCATTACCGCAACGCCGACGGGGAGCCGTGTGACGTCCTCATCAACGGCGACCGCCGCGCGGACGACGAGGGTCGCTTCTCGGCCCGCATCCGATTCGAGGCGCCCGGATACGCGGTCATCAAGGTGACCGGCAAGAAGTCGCACAAGACGCTCAAGGCCACCGTGCGCGTCAAGGACCTCCAGCACTTCAACTGGGGCGGCTGGCCGGACGACATCTTCGACGGCACGCCGCTGGCCTCCAGCCCCGTGCGCGGGCACTGGGACGGCCACAACCGCCCGGTCGGCTTCTACGGGCCGTTCCGCAGCGGCTGGTCGCCGTTCAAGCTCCAGGCGAACGAGACCACCCTCGCCGCCCCGGAGCAGCACAAGACCTACGGTGCGGACCTGATCCCGGGCATCCTCGGGCTCACCGCGCTGGTGGGCAGCGGCTGGATCTCGTTCCGCCGCCGCCGCACGAACTGACGCTTCTGCAGTGCCTCCGTGGCCCGTCGGGTGTTGCTCGCCCGGCGGGCCGAGTGCTTCCCGGATAGGATGATCATGGGCAAAGTCGTCATCATCGGGCAGGGGTACGTCGGCCTGCCGCTGGCCATCCGCGCCGTCGAGGCGGGCGACGACGTCGTCGGGCTCGACGTCGACACGGACCGCATCAAGTCGCTCGGCGCCGGGCTCTCGTTCGTCGAGGACATCTCCGACGAGCGCCTCGCCCGGGCGCTGGAGACCGGGCGCTACCGCCCGACCGACGACTACGCGGACGCGGCCGGCTTCGACACCTGCGCGATCACCGTGCCCACCCCGCTCACCGACGGGGTGCCCGACATCAGCCACATCGAGCACGCGGCGCTGCAGATCGCGCCGTACCTGCGCCCCGGCTGCACGGTCATCCTCGAGTCGACCACGTATCCGGGCACCACCGAGCAGGTGCTGCGGCCGCTGCTGGAGCACGCCAGCGGGCTGCGCACCCCCGACGACTTCCACCTCGGCTACAGCCCCGAGCGCATCGACCCGGGCAACCCGACGTGGCACCTGGAGAACACGCCGAAACTCGTGTCCGGCATCGACGAGAGCTCGCTCGCGGCCACGAAGGCGTTCTACGAGCGGTTCGTGGATCGCACGGTACCGGTGTCGGCCCCGCGCACCGCCGAGCTCACGAAGCTCTTCGAGAACACCTTCCGGCACATCAACATCGCGCTGGTCAACGAGCTCGCGATCGTCGCCAACCAGCTCGGCGTCGACGTGCGCGAGGCCATCGGGGCGGCCGCGACCAAGCCCTTCGGCTTCATGGCCTTCGACCCCGGCCCCGGCGTCGGCGGGCACTGCCTGCCGATCGACCCCTCCTACCTGTCGTGGCAGGTGAAAAGGGAGGTGGGGCAGCGCTTCCGGTTCATCGAGCTGGCCAACGACGTCAACGAGGGCATGCCCCGCTACGTGGTGCAGCGCATCACCGCCGGGCTCAACACCCGCTGCAAACCCGTCAACGGCAGCCGGATCCTGCTGCTGGGGCTGGCGTACAAGAGCAACGTCGGCGACCTGCGCGAGTCCCCGGCCCGGGCGGTCGCGGAGCTGCTCGTGGACCTCGGCGCCGACGTGCGCGCGGTCGAGCCGCACGCCTCGCCCCGCGACGTGGGCAGCCTCGGCGGCGTCACGCTGGTCGACCTGACCCCGGTCGAGGTGATGGCCGCGGACGCGGTGGTGCTGCTCACCGACCACGACGACTTCGACTACTCGCTCGTCGAGGAGCACGCGCAGTACATCTTCGACACCCGCAACCGCTGCCGGGGCCGTGTCGTCGAGCGGTTGTAGCCCTCTCAGGAAAGTTCGATAGCCTGCCGCGGTGCCCGTTGCGCCGACCCGACTCCTGCTCATCCGCGCCGGCGTCGTCTTCGGCACCGCGGCGGTCGTGCTGGTCGAGCTCCTCTCGGCGCTCGGCTGGCTGAACCGGCCCGTGGTCATCGCGCTGTGGGCGGTCGCCGCCGTGGCCGTCGGCCGGCTCGGGTGGCACCGCCTCGCCGGTCTCCACCCGAAACTCCGGGACTTCTGGGCAGGCGCCGACCGGCTCGAACGCGTGGTCGCGGTCGCGCTCGGCGGGCTGTTCCTGGCCGATCTCGTCATCGCGCTGATGGCGCCGCCGAACAACTTCGACTCGCAGACCTACCACCTGCCCAAGATCGAGCACTGGGTGGCGCAGGGCGGGGTGGAGTTCTACCCGACGATCATCGACCGGCAGCTCGCCATGGCGCCCGGCGCGGAGTACATCTTGCTGCACCTGCGCCTGCTCACCGGCGGCGACGCGCTCTACAACCTCGTCCAGCTCGCGGCGGGCGTGTCCGGCGCGCTGATCGCGTCCCGGATCGCCGCCCAGCTCGGCGGCAACCGCCGGGCCCAGCTCGTCGCCGCGCTGATCTTCGGTACGACCCCGATCGTCGTGCTCGAGGCGACCAGCACCCAGACCGACCTGGTCGTGGCCCTCTGGGTCGGCGCGGTCGCGACCCTGGTGCTCGACGAGCGCGGGCGCGCGACCCCCTGGCCGGCGGTGGTCCTGCTCGGCGCGGCCGCGGGCCTCACCCTGCTCACCAAGGCGACCGGCCTGCTGGCCGCGGGTCCCCTGCTCGTGTGGTGGTTCGCCGAGCAGGTGCGCCGCCGCGAATGGCTGCGGGCCGGGGCCGGCACCGCGATCGTCGTGGCCATGATGGCGCTCGTCGCCGGTCCGTACCTGTGGCGCGTCGAGACCACGTACAGCAACCCGCTCGGCCCGGGCCACCTGCGCGAGTCGATCTCCATGCAGCGCCACGACCCCGCCTCGGTGCTGATCAACGCGCTGCGGATCGCCGAGACGGCCCTGCAGACGCCGGCCGGGCCCGTGGGCGCGGACGCGATCCGGGGCCTGGCCCACGCGATCGGCGTCGACCCGGACGCGCGCGACATCACGTACTGGGGCGCGACCTACCCGTACACCTCCTGGCCCCCCGACGAGGACCGGGTCTCCCTGCCGGTGCAGGGCGCCCTGATCCTGATCGGCGCGGCCGTCCTGCTGTGGCGGCGCGGCCCGGCGCGGGTCTACGCGTCCCTGTTCTGGCTGGCCATGCTCGCGTACGTCGCGCTGGTCAAGTGGCAGCCGTGGGGCAACCGGCTCATCGTCTTCCTGATCCTGCTGGGCACGCCCCTGGCCGCGCTCTGGATCGAGCCGCTGCTGGTGTACCGCCGCCGCGCGGTGGCCCGCCTCACGGCCGGACTGCTCGTGATCGGCGCCCTGGCCGGGGCCGCGGCCGTGACCGTCGGGTGGCCGCGGCGGCTGGTCGGGTCCGGCTCGGTGTTCACCACCGACACGATGGACGAGCGGTTCGTCCGCCGCCCGGACTGGGGCCGCGACTACCGGTGGGCGGCGGACGCGGTCAACGCCTCGGGGGCCCGGCGCGTCGGCATCCTCCAGGGGTACAACACCTGGGAGTACCCCTGGTGGATCCTGCTCAAGGGCGACGACCTCGTGTCGCTGCAGTCGCTGCAGCCGGACCTGCCGCCCCCGCCGATCGAGTCCGTCGACGCGGTCGTCTGCGTGGACCCGCCCAACGGCTGCGGCTTCCACATCCCGGCGAGCTGGAACCCGCAGACCCGCGGCGCGGTGACCTACGCCATTCGTCCCCGCTAACGCCAAGGGCGCCTGCGTCCTGGTCTCCGCCGCCGGCCTAGGGCCCGGACGCTAGGAGACGGCGAGCTCGGGCGCGGGGGTCACCTCGGCCGGCTCGTCGCGGCGCAGCAGCGTCCTCACCTCGCCGTACGTCCTCGGGCCGCCGGCCTAGGCCCGGACGCTAGGAGACGGCGAGCTCGGGCGCGGGGGTCACCTCGGCCGGCTCGTCGCGGCGCAGCAGCGTCCTCACCTCGCCCGCGGCGAGCAGGAGCCAGATGGCGCCGTTCGTGCCGCCGATGAGCCAGTCCTCGGTCGCGATGGTCGGGACCACCGCCAGCGCGCCGACGGTGAACCAGGCGGCCGGGAGCGCCCCGTTCGGGCGGCGGCGGATCGCGTGCCAGAGCAGCAGGCCGAGGCCGAGCAGGAAGGCGACCGCGCCCAGGACGCCGCCGCGGCGGAAGGCGCCCACGGCGGCGTTGTCGGTGTTGAGCTGGCGCCGCGGGCCCTCGATCGGGTTGCCGTCGTCGAGGCGCTCGACCACGGCCCGGGAGGTCCGCGCGTCGCCGAAGGTCTTCTCGGCCCACCCGGCGTGCTTCCAGTCCACCCAGACCTGGCGCCAGGTGTCGGTGCGGCCGCTGGTCACGTCGCCCGGGTTGTCGGCGAAGCGGTCCTTGAGCACCCACTGGTAGCCGCCGCCGAGCGTCAGCACGATCGCGATCACCGCGAACGGGACGGCCAGCGCGGGCCACCGCCGGTCGAGGCCCTCGGCGTGCTCGTGGCGCTTCCACAGGGCCAGGCCGAGGTGCACGACCGCGGCCGCGGTGGCGAAGACGAAGCCGGTGCGGGACTCGCAGATCGACAGCACGAACGCGGCCAGCGCGGCCACGCCGAGCCGCTGCCACCACGCCATCGCGCGGTCGAAGCCGATCCGGATGCCGGCCACGGCCATCAACCCGGCCAGCGAGTTCGGGTGGTAGAACAGGCCCGGCCCGCCCCAGAAGCGGTCCGTCATCACCTTCGCCGAGGCGTTGTCGGGGATGGCGTGGACCTTGTCGAAGAGGCTGCCGGAGCCGACGAGCAGCAGCGCGGCGATGCCGAGCAGGATCGCGGCGGCCATGCCGACCGAGAGGTCCTTGCCGTGCGCGCCGCCGCGGCGCTTGGCGGCGGTGTTCAGGGCGATGAGCGCGAGCACGGCGAGGGTGAAGACGCCGGCGTAGGCGACCCGCTGCCCAGCGACCTTCCACTGCGCGACGAGCACGGCGCCGACGATGCCGAGGAACCAGTACGCCAGCCCGAGCCACGCGGTGCCGAGCCGCGACAGGGAGCGCAGCGAGCGCAGCCACGGCCACGCCCACACCGCGAAGACGACCACCTCGACCGCGAGGACGGCCCAGATGATGCCGGGGCGCTTCGTCGCCGTCCAGGTGAGGATGCCCGCGAGCACGAAGAGCCCGCCGAGCACCAGCCCCCGCAGCGTGATCCCCGGCAGGCTCAGGGCGATGCCGGCCACGGCCATCGCGAGCAGGCCGGCCGCGAACGCCGCCGCCGACTGGCCGATCGAGTCGGTCCGGGTGTACTCCAGCACGCCCGCGAGGAGCGCGACGACGACGGCGACCACGGCGAAGGCCGCACGTCCCCTGGCGGTGATCATCAGGCGTTGGTTCCTGCTCGTCGGCGGCTGAGGAAGAAGTCCCGCACCACCCGGCGCGGCCCGGCCGGCACCAGCCAGACCTGCAGGAAGGTGACGTAGTCGGTGAAGCTCGGCTTGCCGTGCGTGCGCGCCTCGTGCAGCAGGTCGAAGAAGACCCGCGGGCTGCGGCTGGCCGCGGCCATCGAGCCGACGACGCTCATCGCCAGCGCGGCGTAGGCGCGCGGGGTCACGCGCGGGCGGGTCTGGCGCAGCCACTCCAGCGACTGCTTCCACGGGGCGTCGAAGCTGATGCGGGGGCGGTTCTCGTCGGCGTACCAGATGACGAGCGGCTCCTCGGCGTAGATCAGATCCACGCCGTCCTCCTGCAGGCTGCGCAGGGTCCAGTCCAGCTCCTGCAGCCGCCGCAGCCCGTCGGCGAACGGCACCTTCCGCAGCAGCGCCGTCGGGGCCAGGATCGTCGAGGTCTGGATGAAGCCGTCGCCGTGGAACAGCCCGTGCCGCACCGCCAGGTACTCACTGATCGGCTCGCCCGGCGCCGGCACCCGGCGGGGCATGATCAGCTCGGCCCGTGGCGTGCGCATGAAGAGCCGGCTACCCACGATCGGCTGGGCCACACCCGAGGCGCGGGCGCGCTCCAGCTGCGTGGCGAGCTTCTCCGGCAGCCACTCGTCGTCGTCGTCGAGGAACGCGACCCAGTCGGCCTGGGCGTTGTCCACGCCGCGGTTGCGCGCGTTCGGCGCGCCCCCGGACTCGGGCAGCACGACCGGGCGGATGCGATCGTCGCCGACCGCCTCCAGCGCCGCGACCGTCGCCGGGTCCGGGCCGTCGACGACGACCACGATCTCGATGTCGGTGAGGGTCTGGGCCAGCGCACTGCGCACGGCACGCACCACCAGCTCGGGCCGGTTGCGCGTGGGGATAACGACGCTGACCTCGGGTCTTTGCACGATGACCAATCCGTCTCGGTTGCGGTGCTGCGCCACCACACGGAGTCCTATGGGTTCGCTGGCGTAGCGTACACGACCTGCACTTTCGTCGGATATTTCGCAGCCAGTGCCCGGGCCGCCGCGACATTGGTCGGCGCGGCCGGGTCGCCGAACGCCACCGGGAGCGGCTGACCAGGCCTCACGTTCGGCCGATGCGGGCGCTCCGCATCGACAACGAGCAGGCTCGCCTCCGGGTCGTGCACGAAGAAGCGCACGGGCACCGGACTCTGGCGCACCAGCCGGTCCAGGTCGTCCATCGTGCTCGCCTTCCCGGCCGATCCCGGGTACAGCAGCCCGGACCAGGCCGGGAAGTAGCGGTACTGGTGCTGCAGCGCCGCCGCGCCCAGCGTCGCCGACCAGTTGCGCCACGGGCTGCCCATGAGATCGACGTTCACCGCGCCGCCGCCGTCGGGGAACATGCGGGCCATGAGCAGGGCGTCGCGGGCGGCCTCGGGGGAGCCGCGGTCCTTGCCGAGCGCGAGCTTCACGCCGGGCGCGACGGGCTCGGCGTGCCACTCGCCGCCCGCGACCGCCAGCGCGGCGACCACGGGCAGGGCCACGGCCACGCGCGCCGCGACCGACAGGCCCGGCAGGAACCGGACCAGCCCGCCGAGCGCGCACAGGCAGACCACGATCAGCAGGTGCAGCAGCTTGTCGAAGTAGTACACCGGGCGGCCGATCGTGGCGGTCTGGTACAGCCCCAGCCCGGCGGCCAGCGTGAACGCCACCGCGACGGCGAACAGGGCGGCCCGGTGGCTCGGCGCACGCAGCCCGCGGCGCACGAGCACGGCGAGGACCGCGAGCCCGGCCAGCGCCGCCGTGGCCGGGCGGTCCACGACCCGGGCCGTGCCGTTGAGCAGCAGCTGCGTGCCGCTGGAGGCGGCCATCGCGGTCAGCGGGCCGATCGCGCTCACGAGCGCGACCAGCGCCGCGGTCAGCCAGCCCCACCAGAACCGCCACAGCCGGGCCCGCCAGATCCACCACAGCGCGGCCAGGCCGCCGAAGGGCAGGAACAGCGGGTAGCTGAACGAGATGCCGACCAGCAGCAGGGCCACGGTCACCGTCTGCTCGCCGAGGCGGTGCAGGGGCCGGACCACGATCGCCGTCAGCACCGCGCAGCAGGCGAGGCCGGCCAGTTCGTTCGGGTACCCCCGGGACAGCACGGTCACCGGGTCGCCCAGCACCAGCCAGGCGGCCGCGACGAGCAGGACGGGCAGCAGCCGCGCGTTCGTGGTGCCCGGGCCGGCCAGCCGGCGCACGGCCCACAGCACGGCCAGCGCCAGCAGCAGGAAGGTGCCGACGAGCAGCCACATCATGGCGTCGGCGCTCGCCGCGGCCGAGGTGCGGCCGGTGGTCGAGGAGATGAACTTGAACAGCACCGCGTACGCGAAGTGCAGGCCCTGGGGGTAGTTCGCGATGCCGGTGAGCTCCTCGTCCGGCACGAAGGGGCGCAGCGCCTCCGGGCGCAGGAAGAGGTACCCCCCGTTGCGCCCGATCACGTCGTAGATCAGGTAGTGCCGGGCGATGTCCTCGCCCGCCAGCGGCAGGCCCAGGCGGCCGCCGAGGTCGCGCGCGGCGTACGGGATGAGCGACACCGCGCTGACCCCGGCCACGGCGAGCGCGAGCAGCCCGTCGAGGCGGGCCCGGCCCGGGCGCTCCAGGCGGCCCGTGACGGCCGCGATGATCACGAGCACGGTGAAGGCGACGCCCGCGACCAGCGTCGGGTGCAGGTGCCCGGGCCAGAGGGTCAGCCCGAGGCCGAAGACGCACGCGGCGCCGAACAGCTGGGCGCAGGCGAGCACGAACCGGTCGATGAGCCCGGTCGCGCCCCGCTGGACGGCCATCGTGCCGGCGAGCGCGAGCAGCGGCAGCAGCGCGTCGAGGCGCAGCGGGTGGGCGGCCAGGGGGACGACCCAGGCGAGGACGAGGGCGAGCGCGACCGTCTTCGGGCTGGTCCGCGCCGGCGCCCGCTCGGTTTCGGGCCGCATCACCGTCACCACAACACGCTCCGTTACTGGCCCGTCAGTCGATTCGCGTCGGCCGCTGGGAGGTGACGATATCGCGTCGCCCCGGTACCGTCGGTTCCGGCGTCATCTCAGTGACTGATGGTGATGGAGGTGTCTTGGCTTCGCCCGGCGCGGTGCGTCCGAAGAAACGCAAGAAACGTCGGCGGGATCCGGCCTGGGCCCGGACGCTGGTCATCGTCGGCGCCCTCATGATGATCGTCGCGGGCGGCACGTTCGTGGTGAAGGACACCGTGTTCGGGTTCGCGACACGCAGCGTGCACAACGAGGATCTGCTGCCGGTCGAGAACCAGGGGCGGCACGCGTCGATCAGCGGCGCGAAGAATCTGCTGCTCATCGGCATCGACCCGCGGCCGAACCAGAACCCGACCGATGCGATTCGCTCCGATTCGATCCTGATTCTGCACATTCCCGCCTCGCACGACATGGCGTTCCTGATTTCGATTCCGCGGGACACGTGGGTGTCGATTCCGCGGTACGACAACGGCAAACGCGTCTACAAGGGTGGCAAGGACAAGATCAATGGTGCTTTCGCCGAGGGCGGCTACGGCCTGACCGGCAAGGACCAGCGCAAGCACGGCACCACGCTGCTCGCCTCGACCATCAAGCAGAACTGGGGCGTGACGTTCGACGCGGCCGCGATCGTCGACTTCGTCGGATTCCAGGACGTGGTCAAGGTGCTGGAGGGTGTCGACATGTACGTCGACCAGCGCACGACCTCGGTGCACATCGGCCACGACGCCCAGGGCAACACCAAGACGCCGTTCGAGCAGCGCGACGCGCCGGGCGGCGGCACCCAGCTGATCCCGATCAAGGGCGTGACGCCGGTGGTGTACGAGGTCGGGTACCAGCACCTCGACGCCTGGCAGGCGCTGGACTTCGTGCGCCAGCGCGAGACGCTGCCCAACAGCGACTACGACCGGCAGCGCCACCAGCAGCAGTTCATCAAGGCGCTGCTGAAGAAGATCGCCAGCAAGGAGGTGCTCGGCAACCCGGGCAAGCTCAACAAGGTCCTCGAGGTCGTGGGCAGCGCGATGACGATCGACACCGGCCCCTTCGGCCTGGACGACTGGATCTTCGCGATGCGCGGGATCGACGGCGACCGGCTGCTGACGCTCAAGACGAACAACGGCGGGTTCCATCAGTCCAGCGAGAACCCGGGCGCCGAGGCGCTGGATCAGACCACGCTCGACCTGCTGGCGGCCGTGCGCTCGAAGACGGTCCCCGAGTTCGTGCAGAACCACCAGGGGATCGTCGGTTCCTCGTAGCCGCGGCGACACGGAGTTGCAGCGGGTGCCCGTCGATTTCCCCCCGACGGGCACCCGCTCTCCATCCCCCCTATGGGCTCTTTTCGGCGACGGCGCTGAGCTCGGTTCCCCTGGGGGCCTGCTCTCTTCGGCGGCGGCGCTGAACTCGTTCCCCTGTGGCTCTATTCGGCGACGGCGCTGAGCTCGGTGCGCAGCGTGCGCAGGGCCGCGGCCAGCAGGCGGGACACGTGCATCTGGGAGATGCCGAGCTCGGCCGCGATCTGCGACTGGGTCAGGTTGCCGTGGAAGCGCATCGCGATGATCTTCTGCTCGCGCTCCGGCAGCTTCGCCAGCAGCGGGCGCAGGGCCTCGCGGTTCTCCACGTTCTGCATGTCCGGGTCCTCGGAGCCGAGCATGTCGCCGAGGCCGGCCGCGCCCGGGTCGCTGCCCTCGCCCGCCGGGGCGTCGAGGGAGAGCGCGCGGTACGCCTGCCCGCAGTCGAGCCCCTCGATGATCTCCTCCTCGCTGACCCCGAGCCGGTTGGCGAGGTCGGCGACGGTCGGCGAGCGGCCGAGGTCCTGGGCGAGGTCGCCGGAGACCTTGCTGATCTCCAGGCGCAGCTCCTGCAGCCGGCGCGGGACGCGCACGTCCCAGCCCTTGTCGCGGAAGTGGCGCTTGAGCTCGCCGACGATCATCGGGATCGCGTAGCTGGTGAACGCCGCCCCGCGGGTGGGGTCGTAGCCGTCGACGGACTTGATCAGCCCGAGGTTCGCGACCTGCACGAGGTCGTCGAACTGCTCTCCGCGGTTGCGGAAGCGGCGGGCGAGGTATTCGGCGAGCGGGATGTACAGCTCGATGAGCCGGGCCCGGACTCGGTCGCGGTCGGCGCCGGCCGGAAGGTCGGCCATCAGCGACAGCAGCGCGCGGGCCTGAGCGTCGGTGGCGCGGGTGCTCGTGGCGCTGTCGGCGCCGCCGGAGGCCTGCGTGCTGGGACGAGCCTCGGCGAGAGCGCGGTCGATGGCACGATCGACGGAGATGGTGGTCATGGGGTTGGTGGCCCTTCTGGTGCTTGACCGGCGGTTTCCGTGGTCGGCTGCCTGTGCGCAGACTCGTGCTGCGCCCGGGAAGGAAGGAAGGCATGCGCCGCCACGCCGGTCGGGAATCGCTACTCGGCACCCGTTTCTTGAGCGCCGGTGCAAGACCTGCGTCGCCCACCGGGGGTCACGCCGCCGCTGCTGGACGGCACCCCGCGGCCGAACTGTCCGTTCGGCTGAGATGAGCTGACCCGACTGTACTAGATCTTCGCGTCATGCGCGAGAGTCAGGCGTTGAAGTTGGTCGCTGTATCACTGACTGTCGAGTAGGGCAATACGCTGAGTATCCAGAAGTGCCGGATGTGCATTTCAGTTTGACCGTCGATCTGGTCCGCATGCCGATACCGGGGCTGCGTTTTCGCAGTGCGCAGGCTACCGTCTCATCCGTGGCGTGTGCCTGTTTCAAATTGATCCGTGAGGTGCGGATCGGGGCGGCGTCGCTAAGGAGTTACACGTGGCATCAGGCACGGTGAAGTGGTTCAACTCGGAGAAGGGCTACGGCTTCATCTCGCAGGACAACGGTGGACCCGATGTGTTCGCGCACTACTCGGCGATCCAGGCCACCGGCTACCGCGAGCTGACCGAGGGTCAGAAGGTCGAGTTCGAGATCACGCAGGGCCAGAAGGGGCCGCAGGCCGACAACATCCGCGCGGTCTGACACACACCCCAAGTCGTAGGCCGAGACCCGCTTCACGGCCGAAGGAGTAGCAAGCCCCCGTCCGAGCACACTCGGCGGGGGCTTTGCAGTTCATGGCTGACGGTTCACTGACGGTTCGCCGGCGGTTCGCGGTCGTGAGAGTTTCACGAATTTCGCAGCTCTTGGCGTTTCGGCCTTTCTCGCCGGTCGCCTTCTCCTGGCTCTTCGCCTGGCCGCCTCGGCCGCCTTGGCTTGGCTCTACGCCTCAGCTGCCTTGGCTTGGCCTTACGCCTGGACTGCCTTGGCTTGGCCTTACGCCTCGGCTGCCTTGGCTTGGCCTTACGTCTCGGCCGCCTTGGCTTGGCTCTACGCCAGGGCCGCCTTCGGGCGGGCGAAGACCTCGGGGGTGCAGGATTCGGCGTACGCGTGCCGGATCATCTTCAGGGCCCAGCCCATGCGGTTGGTGGCGCACTCGGGGTGGTCACCGAACTCCGTCGCCACGTTGGCCGCACAGCCCTGCGCGCCGATGCGGCGCAAGGTGCTGGTGACCGCCGCGCGGACGGCCGGGTCCGCCGGGAACTCGGACATCTGCAGCGAGGAAGCGAAGAGCGCCTCGGCGCGGACCGCTTCGAACGTGGACTCCATCACAACCTCCTGCCGAACGTCTCCCTGCTGAGTTCCAGCTAACTCCTGTCCAGGTGCCGGGTCGGGAACTGTTCGGTTGCAAAATGGTTCGGGTCCTCTTGTGCCCTCCTTGTGGGGAGCTCGGGGAACCCTGCCTTCAACTAGAACGCTCGGCGGGCAGCCCGAATTCCTGGAGCACGCCCGTGAGCTGGAGGAGCCGGTGCACCGCCGGGCTCGTGCCGGTGATGCGCAGACCGCCTCCGACGTCGGTGTTCGCGGCGACGAGCACCTGCAGACCGGTCGAGTCCATGAAGGTCACGCCGGTCAGATCGAGGTCGACCCGGGACGGGCCGTGGCGGTGGATCGCGTCCCGCAGCACGTTGATCAGGCGCGGGGCGCTGGTCATGTCGAGCTCGCCGGAAGCGGTCACGGTGACCGTGCCGTCCGGGGAGGGGGTGGCCTGGGCGGCGAACTCGGTCATAGCAGCTTCGTGACCTTCATCAGCAGGCCGTCGCGGTCGACGTCGACGGCGTCGGCAAGGCTCCGGACGACCTTGAGGGAATGCCCGGAGGCGGTGAGCGCGTTGACGGTGTCGGCGGCCTGTTCCCCGGGGTGCGTGACTTCAATCACACACTGGATCTCGTCGACCGTCGCGCGGACCTGAAAGGCAACACCCACGCGCACATGAGCGATCACGTTCGCCCAGGTTTCGCTGACGATCAGGCCTATGTCTGTTCGGGCCTGTTCGGACACGCCGAGCCCGCTCAACGCCCCGTCCAGGATGTGCCGGAGCGTGTTCATGCGATCAAGATCGCGAGGCAGGTCAACGGTGAGGCGAAGGTCCACAAACCAACTGTTACCGCAGCCGTTCAACAAGAAAACGTCGGTCTGGTCGCAATTGGATCAAGCTCTTGGTGCTCGACTTGCGGCCTTGAGCTGACTGGTTCATAGCCGGTTGGCGGTCCGGCCGGTATCGGGGTCGTGCTGCTGGCTACCGCCGACTTCGGTCGGCCTCCGTGGCTTCGACCGGCTTCATTGGCCCTCAAGTGGCTGTTTGAGTAGCTCAGCGCCGGGTTCGACGGGCTCCGGTCCGCTTCAGCCGGCTCCGGTCCGCTTCGGCCGGATTTGATCCGCTTCAGCCGGCGAACGCGAACTCGCGGGCGGCGAGCTGCTCGTAGGCCTCGCGCACCATCTCCAGGGCCCAGGACATGCGGCGGGCGGCGGTCTCGGGGTACTCGCCGAACTCGCCGGCGACCCGGTCCGCGCAGCCCTTGACGCCGTAGCGACGCAGCGTCGTCGTCACGGCGGTGCGCACCTGCAGCGCGGTGGGCTCCTGCGAGGCCTGCAGGGCGGACGCGAACAGGGCCTCGGCCCGCACCGTGTCGAACGTCGTGTTCATGTCAACCCCCCGGTTGGTGTGCTCCCTGACACCAACCAGAAAACCGTCGGCTCGGTGCCGTGCCGGGACCCGTTCGGGTGCCGGACGGTAGCGCGCGTTCCGCGCCCGTGTGGGGCGCTTCCGGCGCTCGGTGCCCGCTCGGTTGCCGCCCGGTTGCCCGGCGTGCCCGGCGTGCCCGTCGTGCTTGCCGCCCGGTTGCCCGGCGTGCCCGTCGTGCTTGCCGGGGCGTGCCCGGCGTGTCTGCCCGGCGTGCCCGGCGTGTCTGCCCGGCGAGCCCGGCGCGCCTGCCCGGCGAGCCCGTCGTGCCTGCTAGGTGTGCCCGCTGCGCCGAGTCCGGGCCGGCGGCGTTCCTTGCGTGCCCAGTTGTCGGTGCCTGACTGCCGCTCGGTAGTCCACTTGTCTGGTGTGCCCGGTTGCTCTGCGCGGCTTATGTGCCGATTCGCCGGGTAGGTCGCCTGAACCTGCTCCGGGAGCCGCGCCGATCCATCCTCGGGTGGCCGGTTGTCCGCCACGCCACGCGCAGGGCTTGCCGACCGATCGTGTTCGCGTTACCGTCGAGCCAGTCCCGCGGAAGTCGGCAATCTGCCGCCCGGGGACGCCCTTTCGCCACCGCGTGTCACGCTCTCGCGTAGGAAGCCAGGCGGCCACCGTACACGCAGCGCAGCCCGTTCCTCGGATACACGCGTACCCGAAGAGCACCCTTTCCTCAGGCCGCACAGTCCTAGGAGGACGCATATGGCCCCAACCGAAGTGTTGGATCGTACCGCCCAGAAACAGAATCCCGCAGGCCAAAGCCGCCGCAGGACCCGCTCCTCGCAGCGCAACCGCGACCACAGCCGCCCGGCCAACCAGCCGCAGCCGCCCACCCCGGGCGAGGCGCGCGACGTCGCCGGCATCGTCGACGTCCACCGCGACAAGATGATTCTGCGGGTCGACAGCTACCTGCCCGGCCCCGACGACGTCGCGATTCCCGCCGCGATGGTCCGCAAATACGGCCTGCGCCACGGCGACGCCCTGACCGGCAGCGCCAACGGCGGCACGCTCACCCGGCTCGACACCGTCCACGGCAACGACCCGGAGTGGGCACGCAACCGCCCCGAGTTCAGCAAGCTGACCGCGCTGTTCCCGCAGGAGCGCCTGCGCCTGGAGACCACCCCGCGCCGGCTCACCACCCGCCTCATCGACCTCGTCATGCCGATCGGCAAGGGCCAGCGCGCGCTCATCGTGTCGCCGCCGAAGGCCGGCAAGACGATGGTCATCCAGGCGATCGCGAACGCCATCGCCACGAACAACCCCGAGTGCCACCTCATGGTGCTGCTGGTCGACGAGCGGCCCGAAGAGGTCACCGAGATGCAGCGCTCCGTGCAGGGCGAGGTCATCGCGTCGACGTTCGACCGCCCGGCCGGCGAGCACACCGGCATCGCCGAGCTCGCCATCGAGCGGGCGAAGCGCCTCGTCGAGCTCGGCCACGACGTGGTCCTGCTGCTCGACTCCATCACCCGGCTCGGCCGGGCGTACAACAACTCGGCCCCCGCCTCCGGCCGCATCCTGACCGGCGGCATCGACGCGAACGCGCTCTACCCCCCGAAGCGCCTCCTCGGCGCCGCGCGCAACATCGAGAACGGCGGCTCGCTGACCATCATCGCGTCCGCGCTGGTCGAGACCGGCTCGATGGGCGACACGGTCATCTTCGAGGAGTTCAAGGGCACCGGCAACGCCGAGCTCAAGCTGGACCGCAAGCTGGCCGACCGCCGCGTCTTCCCGGCGATCGACATCGACGGCTCGAGCACCCGCCGCGACGACGTGATCCTGCACCCGGACGAGCTGATGGCCGTCCAGCGCCTGCGCAAGGCCCTGAGCGCGACGGGCTCGCCGGCGACGGAGCAGTTGATCGATCGCCTGGCGAAGACCCAGTCGAACGCCGAGTTCCTCACCCTCCTGCTGCGTGGTCAGGCCTGACGCCACGCAGTGATGCACCGCTGACCCCTCGTGATATCGCAAGATCGAACTTTTTCGAGGGTGGTAGCGTAGGGATATCGGAACGCCCGCCGAGCCATGGCCAGGTGTGGGTTCGGTGAACGTCACGAGGCCAGGTCAAGTCAACGAGGACAGGCCGGGCAGGTCGGTGAGTGGGTAGCCCGCCCGCGCGGTGGGCGCGGGACGCCGGATCGCCCACGGCGTGCGGGTCGTGCGACCGCGATGGCGTGCGGGCGGTGAAGTGTCGAGACCGCCCGCGAGGTGGGCCCGCGTGGCGCCGGACCAGCCGCGGCGCGCGGATCGTGAACGGCGCATTCGTGGCGGGTGCGCGGGGCGCCTGGCCAGCGACGGCGCGCGCGGAGTGCGTGCGACGAGCTTGAGGTAGTGGCGCGCGGAGTCCCGGACCGGCCACGATGCGTGCGGCGGGTT
Source organism: Dactylosporangium sp. CA-052675 (assembly GCF_050947935.1). Classification (GTDB taxonomy): domain Bacteria; phylum Actinomycetota; class Actinomycetes; order Mycobacteriales; family Micromonosporaceae; genus Dactylosporangium. The sequence goes on from NZ_CP192010.1 coordinate 473,967, forward strand.
TCGAGGCCGCTCGTGAGGTGGACGCGGCCGTGCGCGGATCGCGAGCGGCGAGTTCGTGCGAGCGGCGAGTTCGAGGTCGGCTCTCCAGGCGGACGCGGCGCCATCGGACGCGGCGCCATCGGACGCGGCGCCATCGGTCACGGTGCGTGCGGCGAGGCCGCTCGCGAGGCGGGCGCGGCGCGCCCGGTCGGCCACGGCGCGGATCGTGAACGGCGCGTTTGTGGCGGGTGCGCGGGGCGCCTGGCCAGCCACGGCGCGCTGATTGCGAGCGGCGAGTTTCGAGGTCGCTCCCGAAGTGGACGCGGCGCTATCGGCCACCGTGCGTGCGGCGAGGCCGCTCCCGAGGCGGGCTCGGGGCGCTCGATCGGCCACGGCGCGCGAATCGCGAGCGGCGAGTTCGAGGTGGACGCGCGGGGCGCCCGACCCGACTGCCCACGGCGCGCGCGCAAGCGGCTAAGAGTCGGCCGCGAAAAAGCCCGCCAAACAAGCACGCAAGCGGCTGAGAGCCGGCCGCGAAAAGCCCGCCAAACAAGGCGGTCTGCGAAAAGCCCGTCAGAACAGGGCGGTCCGCGAAAAGCCCGCCCAAACAGGGGGGTTCGCGAAAAGCCCGCCCAAACAGGAGGTTCGCGAAAAAGGCGGACGCGAGTGCGCGCTACAGGGAGACCCGGGACCGCATCAGGGCTTCCTCCGTGGGCAGCACGCCCAGAGCCGAGGCGAAAGCCATCTCGCGGCCCCACGACGCCACATCGGCCGGGGCCAGGTCCTTGACGCCCTCCACCGCGACCAGGTGAGCCCGGTAAGCGAGCCACCCCGCCGCCGCCCGCGTGCCCTCCGGCGTGTTCTGGTCGCTCCAGCGCATCTCGACGACGAAGTACAAGGCGAGGTATACCGCGCCCGCGGCCATCAAGGAGCCGGTGATCTGGTCGGCCAGGTTCGCGTGGAGCTTGTACGCCGCCCACATCCACGTGGCGAACATGAACGCCGCCGGGATCGCGGCCGTGCCCAGCAGGGTGCGCCGCGTCGAGCGGGAGAGGCGGCGCTGGGAGAGGCCGCGGGTGCGGGCCTCCTCGATCACCGCCCGGTAGAACGCGCCTCGCCAGCGGCGGGCCTCCGTCCAGCTGCGGAACGCCAGACTGGTCAGGGACGCCTCGCCGTTGACCGAGAGCTGGTTGACGCGGTCGAGGACCTGCTGCTCGTACGGCGTCAAACTCCGCCCGTCCCCCTTGCGCAACCGTACGGTCGTCTCCTCCGGGTCCTCGCCGGGCTGGCGCAGCTCCAGGAAGCCGCGGGCGGCCAGGTCGAGCAGCGTGCTGTCGATCGCGTCCTCGTCGGAGCGCCACCGGTTGACCATGAGGCTCACCACCGCCGGGGGCTCTTCACCCGGAGGGGTGTCCAGCGCCTCCCCGGCCTCGGGCAGCCGCGGCCGCGAGCGCCACAGTGCCGCGACCGTCAGCAGCACCCACACCGCGAGCGTGACGGGCACGCTGAGCTGCAGGAACGGGGGCCAGTCCACGGGGAACCTCCGGGCGGGGGGCGGATCGTCGGGCGGGCAGGACGTCGGGCCCCGCCGAAAGGGGCAGGGCCCAACCACCTTAAACCGTCGGGGCCGGCTCCTCAGAAGCCGCCGAGGACGACCTTGCCGACCATGTGCCCTTCCTCGACCATCTGGTGCGCCTTGGCCAGGCCGGCCGCGTTGACCGCGCCCACGTTCGAGGTCATGGTGTGCCGCACGGAGCCGGCGTCGACCAGCTCGGCGGTGCGGTTCAGCAGCTCGTGCTGTACGACCATGTCCGGCGTCTGGAACAACGGGCGCGTGAACATCAGCTCCCAGTGGAACGTGATGCTCTTGGCCTTCAGCGGCAGCAGGTCGAGGCCGGGCGGCTCGTCGATCGCCGTGATCTCGCCGCCGGGGCGCAGGATCCGCGCGAAGTGCTCGATCTGGCCCGCGGTGAACGGCGAGAAGATGTAGTCCACGCCCGCCGGCAGCTCGTCGTGCCCGACCACCTCGTGCGCGCCGAGGTCGAGCGCCCACCGGCGCGAGTCGGGGCGGGAGGCGGTACCGATGACATGGATCTTCGTGAGGGCCCGGGCGAGCTGGATGATCATCGAGCCCACCCCGCCCGCGGCCCCGAGCACCACCAGCGTGCCGGTGCTGTCCGGGCCGAGGCGGAAGCGGTCGAAGAGCGTCTCCCACGCGGTGATCGTGGTCAGCGGCAGGGCGGCCGCCTCCGCGAAGCTCAGCGAGGCCGGCTTGCGCCCGGCGATCCGCTCGTCGACGAGGTGCAGTTGCTGGTTGGTGCCGGGCCTGTCGATGGAGCCGGCGTAGTACACCGGGTCGCCCGGCGCGAACAGGGTGACCTCGGGCCCGACCGCCTCGACGGTCCCGGCCGCGTCGAAGCCCAGCACGCGCGGCTCCGCACCGGGGTTCGCGCTCGCGCGGACCTTCACGTCGACGGGGTTGACCGACACCGCCTCGACCCGGACCAGCAGGTCGCGCGGCCCGGGCGAGGGAACCGCCAGCTCGAGGTCCTCAAGGACGGCGACCGGCCCGGCGGTCCGATATCCGACAGCTCGCATGCTCATGCCTCCGACGCTATTCCAGCACCGGTGGTTACCCGCAAGGGTCACTACTTCCCATTGGGTACCGTCACGGCATGCCGACCCGCGATGACGTCTACGCCGCCTGCTGCCCCTGCCGCGACATGCTCGACCTGCTGGCGAACAAGTGGAGCGCCCTCGCCCTCGGCGCGCTCGAGCCGGGCCCGCAGCGGTTCGGGGCGCTGCGATCGCGGCTGCAGGGCGTGAGCCCGAAGGTGCTGACGGCGACCCTGCGCCGGCTCGAGGAGCACGGGCTGATCGAGCGCGAGGTGTTCGCCGAGGTCCCGCCCCGGGTGGTGTACAGCCTCACCCCGCTGGGCCGCGACGCCAACGGCCCGCTCTCCCTGCTCAGGACCTGGGTCGAGCAGAACATCGGCCGCTTCCCGCAAAATCATGAAATGTCCGATATGTCGGGCTAGCGAAGCGCCCGACATATCGTTACCCAGGTGAACCCCCCGCTGCTCCCCGAAATCGCGCTCGACCTCGCCGACGAGCACGTCCGGCTCTTCGACGCCACCGGCGGCTACCGCAGCGACACGCCCCCGCCGTTCTGGCGCTTCGCCTGGCCCGGGGGAGTGGCGCTCGCCCGGTTCGTCCTCGACCGGCCGGACGTCGTGCTCGGCCGGCGCGTCGTCGACCTCGGCAGCGGCTGCGGTGTCGTCGCCATCGCCGCCAAGCTCGCCGGCGCCCGCGAGGTCGTCGCCGTCGACACCGACGCCGAGGCGCGAGCCGCCGCCGCCAGGAATGCCGCGGCCAACGACGTCGTGTTCGAAACGGCCGCCGAGCCGGTGCCGGGCGACGTGATCCTCGCCGGAGACGTGTTCTACTCGGCGAGCGTCGCCCGGACGGTGCTGAAGCTCCTGCGCGGCGCGGACGCCTACGTCGGCGACCCCGGCCGCGGGTTCCTGCCCGAGCGGCTCTTCGAGCAGGTGGCCGTGTACGACGTCCCCGTCCGCCGGGCCTTGGAGGACGGGGACGTCATGCGGACCACGGTGTGGCGGCTCGCTACTTCCGCCGCTGCTTCGGCTGCTGGTCCTTGAGCCCGTCGAGGCCCTTGTCGAGCCCGGCGCGCCGCAGGGCGTCGGCGAGCGCGCCGCCGCCCGTGAAGGAGCCGCCGCCGCCCCCGGAACCGGAGCGGCGCGAGTCGCCGCCGCCACCGCGCGGACGGCCGCCACCGCCACCGCCGCCGCGGGACTCGCGGTTCTCCCGGGGCTTGGCGGCGGTGGTGGCCTCGTCCTCCAGGCGCAGCGTGAGCGAGATGCGCTTGCGCGGGATGTCCACGTCGAGCACCTTCACGCGCACGATGTCACCGGGCTTGACCACCTCGCGCGGGTCCTTCACGAACGTGCGCGACAGCGCCGACACGTGCACGAGGCCGTCCTGGTGCACGCCCACGTCGACGAACGCGCCGAACGCGGCCACGTTCGTGACCACGCCCTCCAGCAGCATGCCGGGGGTCAGGTCCGAGATCTTCTCGACGCCCTCGGCGAACTCGGCGGTCTTGAAGGCCGGGCGCGGGTCGCGACCCGGCTTCTCGAGCTCCTTCAGGATGTCCGTCACGGTCGGCAGGCCGAAGGTGTCGTCGACGAAGTCCGCGGGCTTGAGGCGGGCGAGCGCCGTACCGTTGCCGATGAGCCCCTTGAGGTCCCCGCCCGTCGTCGCCAGGATGCGCCGGACCACCGGGTAGGCCTCGGGGTGCACCGAGGACGAGTCCAGCGGGTCGTCGCCGTCCGGGATGCGTAGGAAGCCGGCGCACTGCTCGAACGCCTTGGGGCCGAGCCGGGCCACGTCCTTGAGCGCCCGGCGGTTGCGGAACGGGCCGTTGGCGTCGCGGTGCGCGACGATCGCGGTGGCCAGGGTCGAGCCGATGCCGGAGACGCGGGTCAGCAGCGGGGCGGAGGCGGTGTTGACGTCGACGCCGACGCCGTTCACGCAGTCCTCCACGACCGCGTCGAGCGAGCGGCTGAGCTTCGACTCGGACAGGTCGTGCTGGTACTGCCCGACCCCGATCGACTTCGGATCGATCTTGACCAGCTCCGCGAGCGGGTCCTGCAGCCGCCGGGCGATCGACACCGCGCCGCGCAGCGACACGTCGAGGCCGGGCAGCTCCTGGGAGGCGTAGGCGGAGGCGGAGTAGACCGAGGCGCCCGCCTCGGACACCATCACCTTCACGACCGACAGCTGCGGGAACTGCTTGAGCAGGTCCGCGGCGAGCTTGTCGGTCTCGCGCGAGGCGGTGCCGTTGCCGATCGCGATGAGCTCGACCTTGTGCTTCTGGCACAGCGCGGCCAGGATCGCGATCGACTCGTTCCACTTGTTCTGCGGCACGTGCGGATAGATCGTGTGCGTGTCGACGACCTTGCCGGTGGCGTCGACGACCGCGACCTTCACGCCGGTGCGGAAGCCGGGGTCGAGGCCCATCGTGGCGCGGGTGCCGGCCGGGGCGGCCAGCAGCAGGTCGCGCAGGTTGGCGGCGAAGACCCGCACCGCCTCCTCCTCGGCCGCCTGCCACAGCCGCATCCGCAGGTCGATGCCGAGGTGCACGAGGATCCGGGTGCGCCAGGCCCAGCGCACGGTGTCGGCGAGCCACTTGTCGCCGGCGCGGCCCTCGTCGCGGATGCCGAACTTCGAGGCGATCGCCGGCTCGTAGAGCGACGGCGCCTCCGGGTCCTGGCTCGGCTCCATCACCAGGTCGAGCATCTCCTCCTTCTCGCCGCGGAACATGGCGAGGATGCGGTGGGAGGGCAGCTTGGTGAACGGCTCGCTGAAGTCGAAGTAGTCGGAGAACTTGGCCCCGTCGGTCTCCTTGCCCTCGCGGACCTTGGACACGAGCCGGCCCTGGTTCCACATCTTCTCGCGCAGCTCGCCGATGAGGTCCGCGTCCTCGGAGAAGCGCTCGACGAGGATCGCCCGGGCGCCGTCCAGCGCCGCGGCGGCGTCGGCCACGCCCTTCTCGGGGTCGACGAAGACGGCCGCGGCCGCCTGCGGGTCCACCGTCGGGTCGGCGAGCAGCCCGTCGGCGAGCGGCTCCAGCCCGGCCTCGCGGGCGATCATGGCCTTGGTGCGGCGCTTGGGCTTGAACGGCAGGTAGATGTCCTCGAGCCGGGCCTTCGAGTCGGCCGCGTTGATCTGCGCCTCGAGGGCCTCGTCGAGCTTGCCCTGGCTGCGGATCGACTCGAGGATCGCGGCGCGGCGCTCTTCCATCTCGCGCAGGTACCGCAGCCGCTCCTCCAGCGTGCGCAGCTGCGCGTCGTCGAGCATCTCGGTCGCCTCTTTGCGGTACCGGGCGATGAAGGGCACCGTGGCCCCGCCGTCGAGCAGGTCGACCGCCGCGGTCACCTGCCGTTCCCTGACGCCGAGCTCTTCCGCGATGCGCTGGTGAATCGAGACCGTCACGACCATGCATTCTGCCCCACGAGCCCCGCGAGGTCCCATCAGCCACAACACCAAATAACGGAACGGGTCGGTCACGCAAAGTAGTTTTCGGGGAAGCGTTATTGACCCCGGCCCACCACGTCTCCTGAATAGGTTCGACAGGAGGCGCGGATGAGCACGGCCACGGTGATCGCGGCACGAGCCGGTGACCAGCGGGCACTGGATGCCCTGGTCGGCGAGTACCTGCCGCTGATCTACAACATCGTCGGGCGCGCGCTGCAGGGGCACGCGGACGTCGACGACGTCGTGCAGGAGACGATGCTGCGGGTCGTCGACGGGCTGCCGCGCCTGCGCGAGCCGGAGAGCTTCCGCTCCTGGGCCGTGGCCATCGCGATGTCGCAGGTCCGCGACCGCCACCGCCGCCAGACCCAGGCGCCGCTGGTCGGGGACTGGGCCGACCCGACCGACACCGCCGACCCCGGCGCCGACTTCGCCGACCTCGCGATCACCCGGCTGCGCCTGTCCGGCCAGCGCCAGGAGGTCGCCGAGGCCACCCGCTGGCTCGACCACGACGACCGCGAGCTGCTCTCGCTGTGGTGGCTGGAGGCCGCCGGGCAGCTCGACCGGGAGGAGGTCGTCGACGCGCTGCACCTGACCCGCCAGCACGCGGCCGTGCGCATCCAGCGGATGAAGGCCCAGCTCGACGCGGCCCGGGCGGTCGTGCGCGCGCTGGCCGCCCGGCCCCGCTGCCCCGAGCTCAGCGCGGTGCTGCACACCTGGGACGGCCGCCCGAGCGCCCTGTGGCGCAAGCGGCTGGCCCGGCACACCCGGGAGTGTCACCAGTGCGACCGGGCGTGGTCGGACATGGTCGCGGCCGAGCGCCTGCTGGCCGGCATCGCGCTCGTCCCGGTCCCGTTCGTCTTCAGCGCCATGGCCTCGGGCGCCGGGGCCGGGACCGCGGCCACCACGACGGCCGCGGTCGGCACGGGGAAGGCCGGCGGGCTCAAGGCGATGCTGTTCGGCTGGTTCGCCGCCTCGAAGCCGGCGCTGGTCGGTCTCGCGGCGACGGCCGCCATCGCCGGCACCGCGGGCGCGGCCTACGTCGCCACCCAGGGCGACGAGAAGCCGGCCGTGGTCGCGGCGGCGCCGTCCACCAGCGCCGCCCCGCCCCCGGCCAGCGAGGCGCCGTCCCCGCCGCCCAGCAGCGCGCCGCCCAGCGCGACCCCGGCCAAGAGCACCGTCGCGGCGCTGCCCCCGCCGACCAGGAGCGCCAAGAAGGGCGTCAGCACCAACGACAAGTTCGGCGCGAGCAACGGCCCGGCGATCAAGGACGTGCGGGCCGGCTGGTACTACGACTGGTCCCCGAGCCCGATGTCCGGCGTCTCCGGGGCCGAGTTCGTGCCCATGATCTGGGGCGGCGGCAACGTGAGCGGCGACCTGGCCAAGGCCAAGGCCAACGGCAAGACACTGCTCGCGTTCAACGAGCCGGATCTCAAGGAACAGTCGAACATGACCCCGCAGCAGGTCCTCGACCTGTGGCCGCAGCTGCAGGCGACCGGGATGCGGCTGGGCAGCCCGGCGCCCGCCTACGGCGCGGACACCCCCGGCGGCTGGTTCGACCAGTTCATGCAGGGCGTGAAGCAGCGCGGCTACCGGGTCGACTTCATCACCCTGCACTGGTACGGCGGCGATTTCGGCCCGAACGCGGCCAACCAGCTCAAGACCTACATCCAAAACGTCTACAACCGCTACCACCTGCCGATCTGGCTGACCGAGTACGCGCTGATGCGCTTCGACAACGGCACCGTCTACCCCTCGACGGACCAGCAGGTCGCGTTCGTCAACAGCTCGACGGCCATGCTCCAGGGCCTGTCCTACGTCGAGCGGTACAGCTGGTTCCTGCTCTACACCAGCAAGTCCGGCGACACCGGCCTCTACAGCAACGGCACCACCCCCACCCAGGTGGGCGCCGCCTATCGAGCCGCAGGAGGATGACCATGGACGCGAGATCGAGTGGGGCCGCCACGCTGCTCGCCGCTCTCAACGAGGCGTGCGAGGACTTCCAGCGCTTCGGCCAGCAGGCCGCGGCGACGCACGGGCCCATGCGGGGGCCGCTGCACTGGGAGCTCATCGGCCGCATCGGCCGGATCGGCCCCGGCGAGTCGCCCTTCGCGCTCGTCGGGGTCGTGCTGCGCTACGAGCGCACCACCGTGGACCTCGGCGTGGACGTGTGGGTGCGCGAGGGCAACTTCGAGGTGAGCGGGTACGCCACGGTCGACGGGCGCCGGATGCTCATCGACCTGCCCGACGTGCTCACCGAGGACGTCGACGAGGCGATCGCGGCGCTACGGCAGTACACCCGCCGCCTCTGCGCCCACCACGGCGTGCTGGACGAGGTCGCCTGAGCATCCGGCCGGGAAGACGTCCAGGCCGAGCGGGGCGCGCAGCCGCACGACCAGCGCCGCCAGGCCGAGCACCGCCGTCGCCGCGCCGCACGCCACCAGCGTCGTGGCCGGCCCGGCCGCCTGCACCAGGGGCGCGCCCAGCAGCGTGCCCAGTGGCGTGGCGACGACGAGCACCGCGCCGCGCGCGGCCAGCACCGGCGGCAGCCGGTCCGGCGGCACCAGCCGCTGGTAGAGCGACATGCTCGCGGTCGGGAAGGGCGCCCAGGCGAGCCCGGCCAGGGCCAGCGTGAGCAGGTCGGCCCAGCGCGGCAGGCCGAGGCCGAGCGGCAGGAGCAGCAGGCCGAACGCGAGCACCGAGCCGATCGCGGCCGGCCACAGCGGCAGGCGCGCCAGGTGCCCGATGGCGATCGCGCCGATGACGGCGCCGACGCCGAAGGAGATGTACAGCATCGCCACCTCCGGCGCCGAGGACACGAACAGCGGCATGGCGACCGGCACCGGCCCGAAGAGCAGGAAGAACATCGCCGACAGGGTCGTGAGCGCGAGGAGCCGCCGATCCTTGCGGATCGTGGCGAACCCGGCCGAGCGGCGCTCCCGCCGGGGCAGCGGCGCCCGCGCGCCCACGAGCGCGAACGAGACGGCCAGCACCGCGAAGGTCACCGCGTCGGCCGCGAGCACGGCGGGCGCGCCGAGCCCGGCGATGAGCAGCCCGGCGAGCACCGGCCCGGCCACCGTCGCGGCCTCGTTGAGAAGCGTGAGCAGCGCGTTCGCCGGCACGTGCAGCTCGGCCGGGAGGACCTGGGCGACGAGGGTGTACCGCCCCGCCGACCCCCACGCCGACAGCAGCGCGGAGCCGGCCAGCAGCGCGGTGTACCGGCCGATGGTGAGCGCCCCCGCCCAGGCCAGCACGGGCACGGCCCCGAGCAGCAGCGCGCGCAGGCCCGCGTCGAGCGCCGCGAGGTGCGCCCCGCTGCGGCCGCGCAGCAGCGGCGCCAGCAGCACCGCGCCGAACGCGCCGGGCAGCGTGTACGCCGCGATCGCCAGCCCGATCCACAGCCCGCGCTGCCCCGGCGGCGCGCACTGCAGGGCGAGCCAGCCGATCGCGACCGCGCTCATCCCGTCGCCGAGCGCGGAGAGGGCCAGGCCGGGCAGCACCCGGCCGAAGACCCGGTCGCGCACGACCGGCCAATAGGGAGGCATCGATGTAATTCTGGCCCATGGCGGGCATGGGGGTCGATGCCTCGTGAGGTTCGCTACACGCCGCCGGGGCGCAGCCGGGGCAGGCGGGAGTCGACGTCCGGCACCGAGTAGCCCAGCGCCCGCAGCCGCGCGCTGACCTCCTCGATCGGCTTGCGGATCTTCTGCGCCGCGGCCAGCAGGTGGTTGAGCGGCACCGGCTGGGAGGCGTCCAGCCACGGGCGCGAGCCGTCGAGGTCGGTGCTGGCCAGCAGCAGGTCGTTGGGCTTCACCGAGTCGACGGCGATGCTCGAAAGATCCACGTCCACGGTGTACCCCAGCGTCTCCAGCCGGGCCGCGATCTCGTGCACGGGCCGGCGCACCCGCCGGGCGGCCTGCAGCAGGTGCGGCAGCGGCACCTGCTCCTCGAGGTCCAGCCACGGCTGCGACCCGTCCAGGTCCCGGCTGGTGATGAGCAGGTCGTCGGGCTCCACCTGGTCCAGCGTGGGCCCGGCGCCGTGCAGGCTCACCGCGTAGCCCAGGAACGTGAGCCGGGCGGCGATGTCGTGCACGCTGCGGCGGGTCCGCTGGGCGGCGCGCAGGACGCGAATCGTCGGGATCGGCTTCATCGGGTCCAGCCAGGGGTCCGAGCCGTCGAGGTCCTCGCTGGTGATGGTCAGGTCGTCGGGCTCCAGGTGATCGATGAGGATCGCGTCCGGGTCGACGTCGACGCGGTACCCGCACGCCGAGAGCCGCGCCGCCACCTCCCCCACCTCGCGGCCGGTCGACTCCGCGGCCCGCAGCAGGTGGATCAGCGGCACCGGGCGGGACGAGTCCAGCCACGGCTGCGAGCCGTCCAGGTCGCGGCTGGCCAGCTGCAGGTCCTCCGGCTCCAGCTTCACGACCTCGATCGCGTCGAGGTTCCCGCCGAGGGAGAAGCCGAACGAGCGCAGCCGCGCCGCGACCTCGGTCACCGGCCGCGACGCCCGCTCGGCGGCGCGCAGCACGTGCACCGGCGCCACCTCCTCGTTCAGGTCCAGCCACGGCGAGGTGCTGTCCAGGTCGCGGGAGATGAGCACCAGGTCGTCGGGCTCGGTGGTGAGCGTCTCCCAGCCGCTGTCCAGCGGATAGCCCAGCAGCGCCAGGCGGGCCGCGGTCTCGTCGGCCGGCAGCCCGACCTTGTGCGCGGCGCGCAGCAGGTGCAGCAGCGTCACCGGCTCCCGCGGGTCGAGCCACGGGTGCGAGCCGTCCAGGTCGCGGCTGGCGATGGTCAGGTCGCGCGCGTCGAACTGCTCCAGCGGCAGCACGTCGACGTCCACGTCCACCTCGAAGCCCAGCTGCCGCAGCCGCGCCACCACCTGGTGCACGGTCCGGCCGCTGCGATGGGCGGCCCGCAGCAGATGCACCAGATGTACCGGCTGATCGGGCTGCAGCCACGGCCGCGTCCCGTCCACGTCCCGGCTGGTGAAGATCAGGTCGTCGGGGTCCACGCCCACGGACTCGGCGCCCACCGACGGCTCGAAGCCGAGCGCGTCCAGCCGCGCGGCGATCTCCGGGGCGGAGCGGCCGGTCTTGCGCGCCGCCCGCACGAGGTGCACGAGCGGCACGATGTCCACCGGGTCCAGCCACGGGCCGGTGCCGTCGACGTCGACGCTGAGCAGCAGCGCGTCGGACGGCCGGGCCCGCAGCGCCCGTTTCCAGTCCGGGCCGGGCCGCAGCACCTTGCGGTAGCGCCCGCCCGCGGCCAGCGCGGTGAGCCGCCACTCGACGAGCTCGTCCGGGCCGCCGACCGGGCCGTCGTTGGCCACGAAGCAGCCGGTCACCGCGGCGTCGACGGTCTCGCCGTCCATCTCCCACCGGCCGTGGCCGCGCTCGATCGCCTGCTCGTAGATCAGGTCGGCCACGAGCGGGCGGACGGGGGCGAGCCGGCACAGCCACTCGTAGCCCAGCAGGGTCGTGCCGGGCGCCGTGAGCGCGGGGACGGCCTCCCAGAGCAGGCGGTCGACGTCGTCCTCGCGGTACGCCAGGATCTTCGTGCGATCGACGGACAGGCGCGGCGCCAGGTCCCGGTTGAGGTTGACCACCGCCCCGAAGATCTCCCGGCCGGCGTAGAGCCCGTCGGCCAGCAGCGCACCGTTGTTGCGGCACCACCAGACCCGCGACCCCTCGGCCGCGACCACGCCCGGCCCGACGCGATCCTCGTCGTCCTCGTCGTCGCCGAGGTTCTCGGCCGCGCTGGACAGCACGCCGGGCGCCCAGCCCTGGCTCTGCACCCCGTCGGTCGCGTCGGTGGCGAACTCGGCCACCCACAGCAGCTTGCGCAGCTCCTCGACGGCGCTGACGGTCACGCCGTCGCGCAGGTGCAGCCGGACCGTCGTGCCCGTCTCGGTGCCCGGCCCGAGGTCCTGGATGCGGAAGAGGCTGCCCGGGCCCGCGATCGAGACCCGCAGCCGCTCGCCGGACTGCCCGTCGCGGCCCATCCGGCACGTCTGCACGGTCAGCTCGTCGGCGAGCATGAAGTAGCTGAGCACCCCGATGCCGAAGCGGCTGTTCGGGAACAGCTGGACCGGCGGGTCGAGCCGCGCCCACTCGGCCTGCTCCTCCAGGAACTCGGGCAGGTCGGCCAGGCGCACGCCGGCCTGCGAGAAGACCTCGCTGAGCTCGCGCACGCCCATGCCGATGCCGTTGTCGGAGCAGTCGAGGTAGCCGCGGCCGTGTTCGTCGACGCCCTGGGTGAACGTGATGTGCCCGTCCCACGGCAGCGTCCGGTTGTGGGCGCGGGTCAGGTACTCCGTGCGCGCTTCGCGGTATCGGCAGGCGTCCAGCGCGTTCTGGTACAGCTCCCGGATCGCCAGTGCCGGGTCACCGTAGAGCTGTTCGCCCATGAGCAGCTCACGGACCCGGTCCTCGGCCAGCCGGAAGCGCACGCCGGCGGACTGGTAGGCGGGCACGCCGTCGCGCACCAGCGGCCCGACGTCGTCGGTGGCGGCCCGGTTGGGCAGGTGCCGCAGCGGCAGCAGCGCCTCGTCGCGGCTCGCCGCCCGCTGCGCCTCGGCCAGCAGCTGGTTCAGCGTGTCGATGTGCGCGCGCAGGGCCACCTCGATCGACGGGTGCGCGCACGCGGCGGTGAGCACCATCGTCGCGCCCCGCAGGTCCCAGTGCGCGTCGCGGACGGTCTCCAGCACCTGGCCGGCGGTGACCGGGTCGCCGATGCCGAGGTGCTCGCCGACGACCTCCGGCAGCACGGTGACCTCGATCGCCAGGCCGCGCGCGATGGCCAGCAGGAAACCGACGAGCCGCTCCCGTACTTCCCCCTGCCGCGACAGCAGCGACTCGGGCCGGTCGTGGCGGTTGAGGAACGCCGGGTCGGCCCGGATCGCGCGCAGCAGCTCGGCGGTGCGCGCGTCCGGCGGCGCGCCGGTCAGCGCCGCGATCGTCGCCGGCTGGTAGGCCTGCGGGCGGCGGCCGATCCACCGGTGCAGCAGCCACCAGCCGAGTTCGGCCGCGGTCTCGCGGCGCCCGGCGCGGATCGCGGCCAGGGCCCGGCGGTGCGGCTGCGCGTAGGTCTGCGTGAAGCGCTCGAACGCGGCCCGGTCGCTGCTCGCGTCCTGCGAGGGCTCCAGGTCGCCGGGCTGCACCCCGCGCTCCTGGGCGGCGAGGCCCGACCAGAGGGCGTCGTGCAGCAGCGGTACCGTCACCAGCAGCAACGCCTCGGGCCCCGTGAACCGCACGTCCGGCGGCAGCAGGTCGACCAGCTTGCTGATCTGGTTCGACATGCGATCGGCGAAGTCGTCGTCCTGCCACGGGTCATCACCCAGCGAGGCCGCGGCCCGGCCGCGCGCGGCGGCGAGTTCCCGCACCAGCGCAACGGCTTGGTCACGATGCGTCGACGCGTCGTCCACGCGACCCCAAACCGTATGCTGCCCCGCGATCGTTTCCCAGCCCGTTGGCACCATGCGGGAAAACTTACCGGGGGATCGCAACGCACTGCGCGTAAGACCGGGATTGGACTTCCGGCCGGTCGCCTTTTGTTGCGCAAGCAGCTACGGTGCTCTCGGCTTTCTTCGGCTCCTTGAGGGGGATCACGGCATGTCCGTCGCTGGAGACGGGGACAACGCAGGCGACTCGGGCGCGCAGCCCCCACTCGCGGGCCCGCTGCCCCCCGCCGCCGGTCCCGACCCCCGCCACCGCGTGCCCCCGACGGCCTCGGCCGCCGCGCGCGTGCTGCCGGAGCCGTTCACCCCGCCGAAGCCGACGATTCCCGCGGTGCCGCACCGGCGCCGCCCCGACGGCCCGACCGCCGTCGCCATGGCGGCGGTGCCGGTCAGGGACGACGAGCCGGACCCGTCGCCGGTGGCGACGCTGGCCGGCGAGCGGCGCGCGGAGGCGGCCGACCTGAGCGACGCCGAGAACCTGGCGTTCATCGTCTCGCTCCCGGGCATCTCCAACGACCCCGAGCTGACCGCCGACCCCTCGCCGCCCGCCGACTCCGAGTCGGCCGCCGATCCCGAGCCGGTCGTCGATCCCGAGCCGGTCGTCGATCCCGAGCCGGTCGTCGATCCCGAGCCGGTCGTCGATCCCGAGCCGGTCGTCGATCCCGAGCCGGTCGTCGATCCCGAGCCGGTCGTCGATCCCCAGCCGGTCGTCGACCCGGAGCCGGCGGACGAGACGGCGGTCGAGACGGTCGAGGGCGAGCTGCTTCCCGTCGGCCCCGTGGTCCCCGCCGACGACTCCCCGACGGTGGCCGACTACCGGGCCCCGGCGCTGGCGATCGTCACGGACTACGACCACGAGGACGCCCAGGACTACCGCGGCAGCCGGCGCCGGCGGGTGATGCCGTGGAGGAAGTACCCGGTCGGCGCCGTCGCCGTCGCCGTGCTCCTGCTGCTCATCACCGGTGCCGTGGCCTTCCAGGCCATGCGCGGCGACGACTCCGGCGGCAACGACAGCGCCCTGCCGGGCCAGGTCCCCGGCGTGGACATGCCCGGCGGCCGGGTCCCGGCCGGTGGCGCCGGCTCGTCCCCGTCCGCGTCGGCGGAGGCGACGGACGACCCGGCGACCGACGCCGCGGCCCCGACGGCGACCCGCGCCCGCACCGCGACGACCGCCCCGGCCGCCTCCCACCCGGCGTCCCCGTCGGCCGCACCGCCGACCGTGACCAGGACGACCACCCCGCCGCCGCCGGTCCAGCCGACCCAGGGCCGCCTGATGGGCGCGCAGTCGCGCAAGTGCCTCGAATACCGCCCCGGCTCCGCCAACCGCGTGGTCATCGACGCCTGCGGTGACGCGGCCCAGGTCTTGCGCATCCAGGGCAACGCGGCGACGGGCGCGACCCTGCTCGCGGACAACGGCTACTGCCTCGACGTGGTGAACCGGGACACCGCGAACGGGACGCCGGTCCAGGTGTACCCGTGCAACGGCACCCCGGCGCAGGTCTTCGTCCGCCGCTCGGACAACACGTGGCAGAACCCGAACGCGAAACGCTGCCTGACGGCGGCCGGCACCGGCTCGGGCTCGATCGTGGTCATCTGGGACTGCACGGCCGCCTCGAGCCAGATCTGGACCATGCAGTAGCTTCGTGAATGCACGTGCCGATGCGCCGTGAATTCGGCGGCGATCGTTTGGCTCCGAGCAATTTCCGGTGCTAATGTGACTTGCGGACGTGCGGTTCCGGCTCATTCACGATTCATTCAACCATGAGTCCCGGAATACGATCGCCGAATATCACCGTCGACGCCCATGATGGATCCTTGGTCGCCCGGCTCCGGCCGGTGCGAAGGCGTTCATGAGGTCGGGTGAGCGATGGGCAGACTTCCTGCCGGTCGCGTCGTTTCGGCGCGACCGCTGATCGTGACCGGCGCATTGCTGGCCGCCGTGCTCCTCGCCGGCGTGCTGGGCCTGGCCGGGATCGGCGCCGCGGAAATCGCCACCGGCACACGCGCGCCCCGGGGCTGGGACGAGCTGAGCGACGCCTTCTCGGTGGTGAACGGAATCTTCTCGGCATTCGCGTTGATCGTGGTGCTCGCGACCCTGTGGGTGCAGTTCAACGAGCTGCGCATGCAACGTGCAGAACTCAGAATGCAACGCGAGGCGGCCGAACAGTCCGGCCACGAACTGTTCCGCACGTCCGAGTCGACGCTGCGCGCCCTGCACATGCAACTGCTGCGGATGGCGATCGACGACGAGGACCTGGCCGAGGTGTGGCCCGAATACCGCCCGGAGATCACACCTCGGCAGCGCAAGCAGTTGCTGTACGCCAATCTCGTCCTGTCGCACGTGAACCTGAGCTACCGGATCGCCGACCGCGACGAGCGGGTATGGCTCGAGACCATCGTGGAAGTCTTCGAAAGCCCGGTGATGCAGGAGTTCTGGGAGTCCGTGCGGGAAACCCGGCTCCGCGTTCGCGAGGGCGACCCGGTGAGCCGGGAGTTCGACCGGATGTGCGAGGAGGCCTTCCGCCGCGCCCGGGCGCCCGGCTAGGCGTCCGGGATGTCGCGCTTCGCGTGCAGCATCGTGTCGCGGGTGATGACGACGATGCGTTCGTAGTCGGCGACCCCGGCGTCCGGCGGAAGATGCGCGGACAGCTCGGCCGTCATGTCGGTGCCGATCACGGCGAACCGTCCGTCGGCGAGCTCGAAGATGTCAGGGCAGCTGAACTCCTGACGGGAACCGCGCTGGTACGGGGTCGAACCGAGGCGGCGGGCAATCACTGGGCGCTCCATCGCGTCCTTCCGGTGGGGTCGCGCTGCGAGCGCGCATGCAACGCCGCGGACTCTACCGGAGGAGCAAATCGGGCACGTGTATCCACGCCCCCGATGTCGGCTCATCAGCCGTACGAGCACCCGTCACAAGAAATTGGCCGGCGGCGATGCGAATGAGTTTCGCCGCAAAAGATGAGCGATCGAACTTCGCGGCCGTGCCGCGCCGAGGCTCAGCCGGGGCCGTCGCCGGGGGTGGCGACGGCGAGCGGTCCACGGCACCCGCACCCTCGTCACCCATCGCAGCCGTCACGGTGTGGACGTCGTCAATCCGTGTGGTACGCCATCTCGCCGGCGCGGATCGGGTGCTCCAGGCGGTTCTCGAACGGCGCCAGCGGGCAGGCCCAGGCGTCGTCGTAGGCGCAGGACGGGTTGTACGCGTAGTTGAAGTCCAGCCGCACGCGGCCGTCCGGCAGGGCGACCACGCCGCGGCCGTGGGTGCCCTTCACCGTGTCGGTCAGGTAGCGGCCCGCGCCGTAGGTCTCGTGGCCGCTCGTGCCGTCGCGGAAGGGCAGGAACAGGCCGCCGCCGTAGGCCTCGAGCCAGAACAGGGTCAGCGGGCCCCAGGGGGTGGCGAGGATGCCGGCCCGCTCGTAGGTCAGGACGCCGTCCGGGCCGCCCGTGGCGATCTGCAGGGAGCCGGACGCGGGCGTCAGGGGCACCGTGGCGACGAACTCGTCCGACGCGGGGAAGTAGCGCAGCGGGCCCGGCGCGGCCGACTGGGAGTGGGTGGCGAAGAGGTCGTCGCGAAGGGCCCGGAATCCCGCCAGGTCCTCGTCGGAGAGGTACATGGCGGCGACCCGGGCCCGGTAGTCGGCCAGTGCGAGATGGTCCACGCTCCCGAAGCTACCGCCGCAGCGGCGCTCCGGCCTCGTGGAGGTGGCGAAGGGCCTGGGCGTAGGAGTCCACGAACGTGGCCGAGTGGTACGGGACGCCGATCTCGGCGCAGTACCGCTGCACGATCGGCTGGGCCTTGCGCAGGTTCGGTGTGGGCATGTTCGGGAACAGGTGGTGCTCGATCTGGTAGTTCAGGCCGCCGAGCGCCACGTCGAGCCACACGCCGCCGCGCACGTTGCGCGACGTGAGCACCTGCTTGCGCAGGAAGTCGAGCTCGTCCTCGGACGTCAGCACCGGCATGCCCTTGTGGTTCGGGGCGAAGGTCATCCCGAGGTACAGGCCGAAGAGCCCCTGGTGGATGAGGATGAACGCGATCGCCGTGCCGGGGGAGAACAGCAGGAAGGCGGCCGCGAGGTAGACGGCGATGTGGCCGTACAGCAGGAAGCTCTCCAGCCGGCGGCGCTTCACGGTGGGCAGGGCCCGCGCGCTCGACACGTGCAGGTTGAAGCCCTCCAGGAGCAGCAGCGGGAAGAACAGCAGCGCCTGGTGCCCGCCGATGATCCGCGCGAGGCCGCCGGCGCGCTCGGCCTGCCGCGTCGACCACACGAGGATGTCCGGCGCGACGTCCGGGTCGTGCTCCTCGTGGTTGGGGTTCGCGTGGTGGCGGGTGTGCTTGTGCATCCACCAGCCGTAGCTCATCCCGATGCCGGCGTTGCCCGCGAGCATGCCCAGCGCCTCCGACCAGCGGCGGCCGCGGAAGACCTGCTTGTGGGCGAGGTCGTGGGCGACGAGGGCGACCTGGGCGTACGCGACCGCCAGCACGGCCGCGAACCACAGGCTGTGCGTGAGGGCGAGCCCGGCCCATCCGCCGGCGTAGAGGGCGACGACCAGGGTGAGCCGCAGGGCGTAGTAGCCGGGCCGCCGGTCGAGCAGTCCGGCCGCGCGGATCCGCTGGGACAGGGCGGTGAAGTCGCTCGTTCGCTCCGCAGAGACCAGAACTGTCATGCCGTTCAGCGTTGCGGTTCCATGGGCCCTGATCGAACCCGTCAGCCCCCGCGATTGATGGTAGTGCTGCCCCCACCCTTAAGGGTCGATAGGTTTGACGGGTGCCATTGCTCATCGGCTCCTACGCAGACCAGTACTCCACCTACGACGACGACTTCAAGCCGCTCGCCCCGCCGGTGCGCTCGCCCGCGCCGAGCTTCCTCGCGGTGGGCGCGAACGGGGTCCGGTACGCCGTCGGCGAGCTCGACGGCGGGCAGGTCTCGGCCTTCACCCCCGGCGGTGAGCTGATCAACACGCTGCCGACCGGCGGCGGCTCCCCGTGCCACGCCGCGGTCGCGGACGACCGGCTGTTCGTGGCCAACTACGCCACCGGCAGCGTCGCGGTGTTCGCGCTGCGGCCCGACGGCGGGCTCGATCGGCAGACGGACCTGGCCCAGCACGCCGGGGCGAGCGTCAACCCGGACCGGCAGGAGGGGCCGCACGCGCACCAGGTGACCGTTCGCGGCACGATGCTGCACGCCGTCGACCTCGGCATGGACGCGATCGTGCACTACCGCGTGACGCCCGAGGGCCGCCTGGAGCACCTGCGCACCACGACGGTGCAGCCGCTGGGCACCGGGCCGCGGCACCTCGTGTTCCACCCCGACGGGCGCGTGTTCGTCGCCAACGAGCTGGCGTCGACCGTCTCGACGTACACCTCCGGCTTCGAACTGCTCGACGTGAAGCCCTCCTGCCTCGTGCAGCCGGTCGGCGACAACCTGCCCAGCGAGCTGGCGCTGTCCCGCGACGGCCGGCACCTCTACGTGGCCAACCGCGGCAACGACACGATCACCACGTTCGCCGTCGAGGGCGGCGGCCTGCTCCCCGTCGACGAGGTGAGCACCGGCGGCACCTGGCCGCGGCACTTCGCGGTGCTCGACGGCGCCCTGTGCGTGGCGAACCAGCACTCGAACACCGTGGCGGTCCTCGATCTCGATCCCGACTCCGGCGTACCGTCACCGGCCATCGTCGTGATCGAGCACCCGTCGCCGAGCGCAGTGATCCCCGTCGCTGCCTGACCCGGGGCGATCTTGTGGATGAGGCGGCATCGAAGGCTTGCTGAACCGGCGTTAGGTGCCGCACCATCGACGCATGGGTGAGCTCGTGGCTTTGCCCAAATCGGGCGACGTGTTCGAAGACCGCCGCGGCGGCGACCGCACCATGCGGGTGACGGGCCACCCGGAGCGCGGCACCGTGGTGGTCTCGCTGTGGGTGGACAAGATCTGCCGGGCGTCGTTCCAGCTCGCGGAGGACGACCTCCCGCGGCTGCGGGAGGCCCTGGCCGAGATGCGGTTCGACCGGCCGGCGGACGCCCTCTCCGACACGGCCTGACACGCGGCACCGGATCGTCCGCGTCGGGTGCCGGGAGGGCATGACTCGGGTCCGCGGGGGTGCGGACCGTCGCTCCCGCCAGACACCGCTCGGCGCTGCGCGCCGACGCTGCCAGGTCCGGGGGTGGTCGCGCTGAGCCGGATCGGGCCGGCGCGAGCGTCCGCCGACGGTCAGACGGCCTCGCCGGTCGCGAGCGTCGCCTTGTCCGCCGCCTCCGAGCGCGGGTTCCGGTTGCGCTGCCGCGGCACCCGGGTCCTGGGCAGGATCGTCGATGCCGTGATCCCGGCCTGCCGGGCCGCGTCGAGCGTGTCGCGAAGCTCCGCGGCCTCGGCGGCCACCTCCGCCGCCTCCTGGGCCAGCGCCGCCGCGGCCACCACGGCCACGTCCGCCGCCTTCACCGCCGCGCGCTCGGTGGCGGTCGCCGCGTCGTAGAGCCGCCGCGCGCGGCTCTCCGCGCTGCGGCGCAGCTCGATCTCGCGGGCCGCGAGCTCCTGCAGCGGGTCGGCCCCGGCCACGCCCTTGAACACCTGCTCGAGCGCGTCCACGGTGATGTCGCCGCGCTTGAAGGCGTCCAGGGCCGCGCGCGAGACCTCGCGCTTGCTCTCGTCGTCCTGCTCGAGCACCGGCTGCCGGGGCTCGGCCGCGACCTGAGCGGCGGCCTGCAGCGCCTCCTGGTAGGCCTTCTGGGCCACGTCGAACACGTTCCACGCGTGCTCGCGCGCGGTCTGCGCGGCCAGGCTGCGGGCCCGCGCCTCGACCACAGTGAGCTGGGCGCGCTTCGCGGCGGCGGCGGTCGCGGCGGCCTGGCGGATGAGCTCGCCGGCCTCGACGCGCAGCCGGGAGCGCTCGGCCGGGCTCAGGCTCGCCTCGGCCTGCTCGACGGCGGCCCGGCGGTCGGCGCGGTTGAGCCGGTAGAGGCTCCAGCGCGACAGGAACGCGGCGAGCAGGACGAACACCACGATGACGGCCATCAACCCGACCCAGAGCACGATGGCCCCGGTGACCGGGTCGAGACCAAAGATTCCGCGCCCGCCCGTGAGGGTCCACGGCAGGTCACGGGGGGATTGTGCCAACGTGGCGGGGGTGTCAATGGCCACGGCGCGACCTCCGGCTGTGCGTGTCGCCTCAGCGTAAACGCCGCGACCCGGGCGGGCATCCCATCGAGACGTGACTATTCGGCGAAGTTGCGTACACGAATAGTGACCCTCGGGCAAGAATGCGCCGCTCACCGGCGTGTCGGGCGGCGTGTCGCGGCTGCGGTCCGTGCCGGCGGACGGGTGGGTGTCCGCGACTTGTCACCACATCGTGATCGGCCGGGAAAATCGGGTGTCCGTCCGCGGGGTGATCGCTAATGTCCCGCGCATGTGCTTGCGCGTCGTGTGCCCGCCCCCCATCCGGTAGCGGGCAGGCCAGAAGACCACGGCACCCGGCGGCGTGACCCCCGGGTCGATGGCGGCTGCCCGCGTTCGAAACGCGTCCAGCCCAGCCGATGACCCGGGAGCACACCCGTATGCGAAATTCCGTTGGCCTCAATCTGTCCTTCATCGCCCTCGCCGCCGTGTCGTGGGGCCTCGGCGGCTTCGTGGCCGCCGTGCTGTACGACCACAGCGGCCTCGGCCCGATCGCCGTCACGTTCTGGCGCTACGCCGGCGGCCTGGCCCTGCTGGCGGCGCTCCGCCCGTTCCTGCGCACCGCGACCGGCCGCCGAGCCAAGCCGGCGACGCGCATCCTCAACGGCCTCGGCATGGCCGTCTACCAGACCGCCTACTACGTGGCCATCGCGCTCGGCGGCGTCGGCATCGTCACCGTGGTCACCCTCGGCTCCGGCCCGATCCTGATCGCCATCGGCGCCCGCCTGTTCCTCGGCGAGCGTCTCGGTCGGGCGGGCTCGGCCACGGTCGCCGCCTCGGTCGCGGGCCTGGTCCTGCTGGTCCTGCGCAGCCCGGGCGCCGGCCCGCACCCCCTGGCCGGGATCGCCGTGGCCCTGGTCTCGGCGGCCGGCTACGCCGCGGTGACGCTGCTCAACCGGGCCCAGGCCGACGACCCCTTCGACTCCGCCCTCAGCGGCTTCGCCGTCGGCGTCGTCGCGCTGCTGCCCATCGCCGCGGTCGAGGGCCTGCTGCCGAGGGCGGATGGCCTGGGCGAGACCGTGGCGCTCCTGGCGTTCCAGGGCGCGGTGCCCACGGCCCTCGCCTACGCGCTGTTCTTCCGCGGGCTGACCGTGGTGCGGGCGACGACGGCGTCCGTGGTCGCGCTGAGCGAGCCCCTCGCGGCCGTCGCGCTCGGGGCTCTGGTCCTGCACGAGCGGCTGACCCCGTGGTCCGCCGCCGGCGGCGCGATCCTGCTGGCCTGCGTCGCCGCCCTCGCGGTGCAGGAGCGCCGGGCGGGACACCACCCAGGCCCGGAACACCCAGGCCCGGAACACCCAGGCCCGGAACACCCAGGCCCGGAACACGCAGGGTCCGTACTCACAGGGTCCGAACACGAAGGGCCGGGCGCTCAGCGCCCGGCCCCGCGAAACGTCAGCAGCAGCTAGCCGACGATGCCGCTGAAGAAGGGCAGCGCGCCCTGGGCCAGGCCGCCCACCACGGGCAGGCCCGTCACCACGGGCAGGGCCTCGGTCTGCGCGTGCCGCGGCGCGTAGGAGTCCGACTCCGCGTGCCGCGGCGCGTACGCCGCCGACTCCGTCACCAGCGGCAGGTTGCTCGCCGCCTGCGGCAGGGCGCCCGTCGTCGGCACGAGCCGGTTCGCCACCGCGGTCGTGCTCACGCCCGGCGTCGGGCCCACGCCGCCGATGACCGGCACGCCGGTGATCGAGTCGTTCTTGAGCACGTCGCTGCCGCCGAGCGGGAGGTCGTCCACCAGGGGCAGGCCGCCCGCCTCGGTGGCGCCGCGGCTCGCGCCCGGCAGGCCGCCGCCGACCGGGAGGCCGAGGTTGTCGACCGGGTTGAGCGTGCCGCGCACCGGCAGGCCACCGCCCAGCAGCGGCAGGCCCCCGACGAGCGGGAGCCCCTCGGTCTTGCCCTGCTTGGCCTTGCGGGGCGACGGCTTGACCCCCGGGAACGCGGTGGAGGTGTCCGCGATGGAGGTGCCCTGCAGCGTGTCGGTGCCGGGCAGGCCCAGCTGCGACAGGTCCGTCAGCCCGCCGACGAGCGGCAGGGTCGCCAGCGAGTCCTCGGTGCCGGCCGGCGAGGACGCCTGGCCCGCGCCCGGCAGGGCGTTGGCGGCGACGGCGTCGGTCGGCAGGGCCGGCAGGTTCGGCAGCCGGCTCGACGTCGTGCGCGGCAGGCCCAGGCTGTCGGTCGGCACGAGGCTCGACACCGGCAGGCCCTGCAGCATGCCCGGAACGGCCTGCCGGTTGACGCGGTTGCCGCTCAGCGGGGCCGCCGCCGTCGCCTCGGTGCTGGTGTCGATGCGGTCGGTGTGCGCCTGCAGCTGCAGGGACTGGTTGTTCGGGCCGCCGGCGGGCGAGAACAGGTCGTCCAGCTGACCGGGCGCCAGCGCGGTGTCATCGGCGTGCGCGGCGCCGGCGCCGAGCAGCAGCATGCCGCCCGCGATGCCGACGGTCCCTACCGTCCGGCGAAGCCACGTGTTCATCCTCGAAAACCAATCTGGTCGACAATGCGATTCGCCGGGACCAACGAGATCGGGGGTCTTCGGAAACTGGTGATCTTCGCTAGGATCGCGCGGTGACGTCCGAGTCGTGGCTGATGAGGCGGTTGCGGGGGAACCTTCCACGCGTTCAGGCGATCACCCGTCCGTGGTCGATCGAGCCGGTCGGCGGCCCCGAGCGGCACACCGTGCACGCCCCGGCGAAGCGGGTCGTGGTGTGCGGGGACGACCCGCTGGCCGTGCGGCTGATCAATGAGCTGGTCCTGCAGTACGGGGTGCACGTCACCGCCATCCTGCCCAGCGCCCGGCGGCGGTACGGCCCCGACATCGCCCGCCTCGTGGCCGCGCACGGCGGCCGGGTGGTCGAGGCGGAGAAGCCCGACACCGAGGCGTTCGAGCGGGCCGACCTGGCCGGGGCCGACGCCCTCGCGCTGGTCAAGCAGGACGACATCGGCAACCTCGACGCGGCCCTGCAGGCGCAGGAGGTCAACCCGCGCATCCGGCTGGTGATCCGGATGTTCAACCTGCGCCTCGGGCACAGCGTGCGGCGCAACTTCGCCGACGTGCGGGTGCTCTCCGACGCCCAGATGGCCGCGCCCGCCTTCGTCTCCGAGGCGCTGGGCGAGGTCGCGCCGGTGCACGTCCGGGTCGCGCAGCGCACCCTGTTCGTGGCCCGCCGCGGCGAGGTCCGCCCCGACGACGTCGTCTGCGGCCTGGCCCGCAGCCGGGCGGGCGACGAGCCCGAGCTGCTGCCCCGCGAGGACGCCGACCTGGTCCTGGCCGTGGCCAACGGCGAGCGCGCCGCCACGGTGGTCGAGCGCGGCGAGCGCCCCGACCGGACGCCCGCGGTGCGCGAGAGCCGGTTCCGCCGCTGGTGGCGCCAGCAGCTGCGCCATCCCCTGCGCGCGCTGCGCGGCCTGGTGAGCCGCAAGCTCTGGCTGACCGCGCTCGCGCTGGTCGTCATGCTCGTCGCCGGCACCGCGGTCATCGCCCACTACAAGCACGTGAGCTGGTGGAACGCCGCCTACGTGACGCTGCTGGCCGAGCTGACCGGGGCGAGCCCCGAGCTCGAGTCGCACTGGCCCGAGAAGGTGGTCACCACCCTGCTCGGGCTGGTCAACGTGGCGCTGATCCCGGTGATCACGGCGGCGGTGGTCGAGGCGGTGGTCAACGCGCGGCTGGCGCTCGCGCTCGGCCGGCTGCGCGAACCGGTCTCCGGGCACGTGGTCGTGGTCGGGCTCGGCAACGTCGGCACCCGCGTCATGCACGCCTTCGTCGACCTCGGCGTGCCCGTGGTGGTGATCGACCGCAACGACAACGCCCGGGGCGCGGAGGCCGCCCGCAGTCGCGGGGTGCCGTTCATCGTCGGCGACGCGAGCAACGTCGAGACGCTGCGGGCCGCGTCCGTGGACACCTGCCGGGCGCTGGTGGTGGTCTCCACCGACGACCAGGCCAACCTCGAGGCCGCGCTGGAGGGCCGGACGCTCAAGCCCGACCTGCGGGTCATCCTGCGGCTCTTCGACGGCCGCTTCGCCGACCGGGTGCAGCGCGCCTTCGGCATCACCGCCTCGCGCAGCGTGTCCTACCTGGCCGCCCCCGCCTTCGCCGCGGCCCTGCTCGAGCGGGAGGTGATCGGCACCATCCCGGTCGGCCGCCGGGTCCTGCTGCTCGCCGAGGTGCCGATCGTCGCCGGCTCGCGGCTGGACGGCCGCCCGGTCGAGGCGGCCCAGGACGTCGGCGAGGTCCAGATCCTCGCGGTCGCCACCGACGAGGAGCGCCGGACGGTCTGGGCCCCGCCGGGCTCCTACGTGCTGCGCGCCGACGACCTGCTGACCGTGGTAACGACGCGGCTCGGGCTGGGTGGCCTTCTGGCCCATACCGGTGGGACGGTCGACCGCATTTCCTAGCCGGGCGGTCAGAGCGGCCGGATCCCGATCCCTTGTGCGGGGATCGGTCGTTGAATGGGCGGATCGCCCGATTTAACCCTCCCTCCGGCGGGCGTATCCCTTCTGCTCTGCGAACCCATGGAAGGACGCGCTCATGCGGCGTAAGTCGTTGCTGGTGGCAGGGGTCTGTGCCCTGCTCGGAGTCACCGGGGCGGGGGTCGCCATGGCCTCCTCCGGCTCACCGCAGCCGCCGAGAGCGCCGGCCGCCGCGCCGCAGCTGCGCCTGTTCCACGACGTGTCGGGGCTCGAGGAGCCGGGCGCGACCCAGACCGGCGTGCTCGAGTCGGTGACCGGCGGCAGCATCGAGCAGGCCGCGTCGCGCACGTTCGCCTACGCCGGCGCCGACTACGTCAAGGTGCACTTCTCGCGGCTCGCGCTCGGCGACGGCGACAAGGTCGTCGTGAGCGACGCGAGCGGGGCGGAGCACTACGAGTACACCGCGGAAGAGCTGAGCGGTTCCGACAACTGGACGATGTCGGTCTCGGGCGACCGCGCGGTCGTGGGCGTGCGGAAGGCGGGCAAGGACGTCTTCGGCATCCGGTCGCGGCTGGCCGGCATGGGCGTGACCGTCGACAAGGTGGCCCGCGGGCAGACCGCGACCGAGCGCGCCCGGGCCGACGCCGAGCGCAGGGCCGCGCTCGCCGCCGCGCCGCACGAGGAGAGCATCTGCGGGCGGACCAACGAGACCGAGAACGCCGCCTGCTACAAGTCGTCGGACCCGGTGGCGTACGCCAACTCGAAGCCGGTCGCGCGGCTGCTCATCAACGGGGTGGAGCTGTGCACCGCGTGGCGGGTCGGCACCCAGAACCGGATGCTGACCAACCACCACTGCTTCACCACGACCCGCGAGGCGCGCAGCACCGAGGTGTGGTTCAACTACGAGTGCGCGCGGTGCGACGGCGGCAGCACGCTGCGCCCGGTCAAGGTCATGGGCGACCAGGTGCTCGCGACCGACGACATCCTCGACTACACGCTGTTCAGCGTGAAGAACTTCGCGCAGATCCAGCAGTTCGGCTACCTCCAGATCGACGACCGGGCGCCGGTGCGCGGCGAGGAGCTCTACATCCCGCAGCACCCGCGCGGCGCCCCGACGGTGATCACGACCCAGGACAGCACCGAGCGCAGCGGCAACTGCGCCGTGAGCGACCCGTCCTACGACGGCTACGCCGCCAACACCGACATGTCGTACTTCTGCGACACCGACGGCGGCTCCTCGGGCTCCCCGGTCATCTCCCGCCGCACGAACAAGGTCATCGCGCTGCACCACTTCGGCGGCTGCCCCAACTCGGGCGTGCGCATCGACCGGATCGCCGCCCAGCTGCGCAACCTGATGTAGAGAACCTGTGCACGAAGGGCCCGGGCGACCGGGCCCTTCGTCGTGTTCGGGTACCGTTCTGCCTCGTGCGCCTCGAGTTACGCCCCGTCCGCCCTGCCGGTTGGTGGTTCGACGTGTCGCTGCTCGCGGGCTTCGCGCTCATCACGATCCTGCTCGCGGCGAAGACCCCGCTGCTGGGCCTGGATCTCGCCGTGCGCGACTTCGTCGACGCGCACCGGCCCCGGTGGTTCTACCTGGTGCTGCGGGCGGGCAACCTGCTCGGCCAGGGCGGGGCCGTCCTCACGCCGCTGGTCGCGATCGTCGCCTTCTTCATGAGCCGGGCCCGGCACACGGTCCGCCCGTTCCTGCCGCTGCTCGGGGCCGAGCTGATCACCTACGTGACCATCGGCCCCGTGAAGCTGTGGACGGACCGCACCGCGCCGAGCAACCACGAGCTCAGCCATCCCGAGTGGCTCTTCCGGATCGACTCGGGGATGTCCTATCCGTCGGGCCACGTGATCAACACCATCGTGTTCTACGGCGTGCTGGCCACCCTGCTCACCGGGGTGCTGCGCCCGGGGTTCGTGACCGCGATCCGCTACACGGTCCCGCTGGTGGTGCTGGTCACCACGACATACCTGAGCTTCCACTGGATCACCGACGGGCTCGCCGCGCTCATGCTCGGCGTGCTCCTCGACCGGATCCTGCGGCGGGTGCCGTGGGACGCGATCCCCCTGGGCGTGTTCAAGAGCTGGTCCGGCCCGTTCTACGACACCCAGGAGCCGGCGCGCATCACGCGCTGAACGTTGAGGTCCGCGTCGAGCAGCACCAGGTCCGCGGCGGCGCCCTCGCGCAGCTCGCCGGTGCCGTCCCGGCCGATCGCCCGGGCGGGCGTGCCCGAGGCCATCCGCGAGGCGTTCACCAGCGACAGCCCCGCGCCCACGGCCCGGCGGAACGCGCGGTCCATGGTCAGCGTGCTGCCGGCGATCGCCCCGTCGCGGGTCAGCCGGGCCACGCCCTCGGCGACGTCGACGCTCTGCCCGCCGAGGTCGTAGGTGCCGTCGGGCATGCCGGCCGCGGCCATGGCATCGGTGATGAGGGCCGCGCGGGCCGGGCCGGTGACCGAGGCGGCGAAGGCCAGGGTGCCGTCGTGCAGGTGGATGCCGTCGGCGACGAACTCGCAGACCACTCCGGCCGCGCCGAGCAGGGCGAAGACCGGGCCGGGCTGGCGGTGGTGCGGCGGGCGCATGCCGTTGAACACGTGCGTGCCGACCGTCGCGCCCGCCTCGACGCCGGCGAGCGTCTCCTCGTAGGTGGCGTCGGTGTGCCCGATCGCGGCGACGACCCCGCGCTCGACCAGCAGCCGGATCGCCTCCAGGGCGCCGGGGAGCTCGGGGGCGACCGTCACCAGCCGTACCGCACCCTCACCCGCGTCGATGAGCGCCTTGAGCTCGCCGAGGTCCGGGTGGCGCAGGTGGGCCGGGTTCTGGGCGCCGCAGCGGGCCTGGGACAGGTACGGGCCCTCGAAGTGGATGCCGGCGATCACGCCCTCGGCCGCGAGCGGGCCGAACGCCCTGGTGGCGCTCATCATCAGCTCCGGCGACGAGGTGACCAGGCTGGCGAGCATCGTGGTGGTGCCGTGGCCGAGGTGGTACGCGGCCGCCTTGCGCGCCTCGTCCGCGTCGCCGGTGGTGAAGGTCGCGCCCCCGCCGCCGTGCACGTGGATGTCGACGAACCCGGGCACGACCAGGGCGGCATCCGCGGCCCGGCCGGCGGGCGACTCGCCGACCTCGGCGATCCGTGATCCCTCGACGCGGACGAAACCGTTGTCGATGACGCGGTCGCCCGCGACGACCCGGACCCCGGATACCACAGTCATGCGGTGCTCTCCTTCATGTGCAGGTGGTCGAGCGCGATCAGGGCCGCGCCCAGGCAGCCGGCCTCGTCGCCGAGCGCCGCGCGGGTGATCTCGGGCTCGCGGTGGAACGTCACCCGCGCGTGCACGCCGGCCCGCAGCGGTGCGAGCAGGGCCTCGCCGGCCTCGGCCAGGCCGCCGCCGAGCACGATCACCGCCGGGTCGAACAGCGCGATGCCGGTCATGAGCCCGTCGGCGAGGGCGTCGATCGTCTCGCGCCACACCTCGACCGCGGTCGCCTCGCCCTCGGCGGCCAGGCGCGCGACCTCTTCGGCGGTGGCGGTGCGGCCGGCCTGCTCGGAGTAGCGCCGGCCGACCGCCGACGCCGAGGCGATCGCCTCCAGGCAGCCGCGCTGGCCGCAGCCGCACTCGGGGCCGCCCGGGCGCACCACGATGTGGCCGATCTCGCCGCCGGCGCCGTGCCCGCCCGTGTAGACCTGGCCGTGCACCACGTTGGCCGCGGCGATCCCGGTGCCGATCGGGATGACGAGCACGTAGTCGCGGCCCCGTCCGGCGCCCAGCCGCGCCTCGGCGATCCCACCGGCCCGCACGTCGTGGCCGAGGGCCGCGGGCAGCCCGAGGCGGGACTCCAGCAGGGCCTGCAGCGGTACGTCCCGGAAGCCGACGTTCGCCGCCCAGACCGCGATGCCGTTGACCTCGTCGATGACCCCGGGCACCACCAGCCCGGCGCCGACCGGCTCCAGCCCCTTGGCCCGCGCGGTGGCGGCGAGCCCCTCGGCGATGTCCAGGATGGTCGCGATGACGGCCTCGCCGCCGCGCTCGGCCCCGGTCGGGTGGCGCTCGGCGTGCTGCACCGTGTGCAGCGCGTCGCCGTCGGCGCCGACGAGCGCGCACTTGATCCCGGTGCCCCCGACGTCCAGAGCGATCACGGTCTGCGTCATGTGCGGCTCTGTCCTCGCCCCATCGTTACTGTGAACAAGCCTTCCGGTTGGCGCATCATCGCGCACGGGCCGTCGGGCTGGCAACTGTCGCCCATCCGTTGGTTCGAGCAGTTGCCTTTGCGTTTACCCATAGTTTCGCGCATCATTGTGCACACATCTCGCACCGTACGCGCAGGGAGGGGCCGCGTGGACCGTTACGCGCGCTGGAACGCGCTCCTCGAGATCCTCACCGACAGCGGCCGGATCAGCGTGGAGGACGCGGCCGAGCGCCTCGACGTGTCCCAGGCCACCATCCGGCGCGACTTCGACCAGCTCGCGCAGCAGCAGATGATCACCCGTACCCGGGGCGGGGCCGTCGCCAACGGGGTGTCGTACGACCTGCCCCTGCGGTACAAGACGGCCAAGCACGCCCCGGAGAAGCAGCGCATCGGCGCGGCCGCGGCGGCCCTGGTGTCGCCGGGCATGGTGGTCGCGCTCAACGGCGGCACCACCACGACCGAGGTCGCCCGCGCGCTCGCGGTGCGCCCGGAGCTGACCGGCGGCGTGGACGACGCCCAGCTCACGGTGGTCACCAACGCGCTCAACATCGCCAACGAGCTGCTCGTACGCTCGCGGATGAAGATCGTGGTCACCGGTGGCGTGGTCCGCCCGCAGTCCTTCGAGCTCGTCGGCCCGCTCGGCGGCAACATCCTGCGCGACGTCACGCTGGACATCGCGCTGCTCGGCGTCGACGCGCTCGACGTGACCCTGGGGGCCGCGGCCCACCACGAGGGCGAGGCGGCGATGAACAGCCTCATGGTCGCCCGCGCCCGCCGGGTCGTGATCATCGCGGACAGTTCGAAGCTCGGCGGGCACGCCTTCGCGCGCATCTGCCCGATCGACCGCATCGACACCCTGGTCACCGACTCCAACGCGACCGAGGCCACGCTGGGCGCCTTCCGCGAGGCCGGCGTGAAGATCGTCACCGCCTGACGCCGCATTTCCCGGCTCCACCCGCGTCACGGTGGCGCCGGTGGAATTCGAGGAGTTCTCAGTGCGCGGCGCTGGGCCCGGCATCACGGTGACCATCGGCGAGCAGTTCACCGCCGCCGACGCCGCCGGTGAGCCGGTCACCACCGGCGAGGCCCGGGGCCGCTCGCGGGTGGCGGACATCGCGGTCACGCGACCGCACCCCGACCGCTCGGCCCGGCGTTCGAGGCCTCGCGCCTGAGCTGGGCCGGCGGCCGCGTTGCGCAGCGGGTGATCGAGGCTCTCACCCGATAGGGTGGTGGCGTGGGTGAGGTGCGCAGGCTGCGGCGCGACGACGTCGCGGCCGCCCGCGTGCCCGCGCAACCGTCCACAGAGGACATCGACGACTTCCTCGACGGCGACGAGCCGGCCCCGGCGCCGGACATCGCGGTCGCCGAGGAGCCGGCCGAGCTCGACGAGCGCGGCAAGCGGATCCTGGCCTTCGAGAAGCAGTGGTGGCGGCAGGCGGGCGCCAAGGAGCAGGCCATCCGCGACACCTTCGGCCTCAGCGCGACCCGCTACTACCAGCTGCTCAACGGCCTGCTGGACAACCCGCTGGCGCTGGCCCACGACCCGATCGTGGTCCAGCGCCTGCGCCGCCTGCGAGCCTCGCGCGCCCGGCGCCGCTGACGCTGCTGGCACGTTCAAGCTCGGGCCGCGGCCAGCCACCTGTGCGGAAACCGTGTGCGGCATCGTGGCAGGCCCCGCGGTGCCGAGCCGGCCGTGGCATAGCCGGCCGTGGCGGAGCGCGCTGCAGTGGCGGGTGACGTGGCCGTGGGCGGGGCGGGGCGCGACCCGGCGTTTCAGCGGGCCTTCTGTTGCTCCGCGTAGTTGGCCAGCCACTCCACCTGGGTCGGGTCGAGCGACGGCCGGACGCGCGAGCGGGCCAGCTCCACGTGCGCGGCCGTCACCTCGGTCGCGTCCAGCGACTCCCGCATCGCGGCCAAAGCCGACTCCCGCACCAGCGCCGCGCAGTCCGCGGCCGAGAAGCGCTCCAGCGACGCGGCCAGGGCGGTGAGGTCCACGTCCGGCGCGAGCGGAACCGACTTGGCCGCCGCGCGCAGGATCTCGGCGCGCGCGTCGGCGTCCGGTGGCGGCACGAAGACCAGGCGCTCCAGGCGGCCCGGTCGCAGCAGGGCCGGGTCGACGAGGTCGGGGCGGTTCGTCGCGCCGATGACCACGACGTTGCGCAGCGACTCGACGCCGTCGAGCTCGGTGAGCAGCGCCGCGACCACGCGGTCGGTCGTGCCGCCGTCGGTCGCCTGGCCACGGGTCGGGGCCAGGGCGTCCACCTCGTCGAGGAAGACGAGGGTCGGGGCGGCCTCGCGGGCGCGGCGGAACAGCTCGCGGACCGCCCGCTCGGACTCGCCCACCCACTTCGAGAGCAGCTCGGCGCCCTTCACCGAGAGCACGTTCGCCTTGCCGGTGCCCGCGATCGCCTTGACCAGGAACGTCTTGCCGCAGCCGGGCGGGCCGTAGAGCAGCACCCCGCGCGGGGGCTCGACGCCGAGGCGGGAGAAGGCGTCGGGGTAGGACAGCGGCCACAGCACCGACTCGGTCAGCGTCTGCTTCACCTCCACCATGTCGCCGACGTCGTCCAGGGTCACCTTGGCCAGCTCGAGCGAGCTCTCGGCCATCGACGTCGGCCGGACCACCTCCAGGGCGGCCTCGAAGTCGGCCATCACGACCTTCGGCGTCTCGGCCTCGCGGCGATGGCGCAGCGCCGCGCGTACACCCGCCTCCCGGGCCAGCGCGGCGAGGTCCGCGGCCACGAAGCCGGGCGTGCGGGAGGCGACGTCGTCGAGCTTCACGTCGTCGGCCAGCGGCATGCCGCGGGTGAGCACCGCGAGCTGCTCGCGGCGCAGGGCGGCGTCGGGCAGCGGCAGCGAGATCTCGTGGGCCAGCAGCTCCGGGGAGTGCAGGGCCGGGTCGACCGCCTCGGGACGGCTGGTGGTGCACACGACCGCCTCGCCCTCGCGGATCAGCTCGCCGAGCAGCTGACGGAAGACGGTGGACAGCGGGCCGGGCTGGTCGCGCGGGGCGAGCGCGTCGACGTCGGAGATGAGCAGGACGGCCGGGCCCGGCCCTCGCATCTCGTCGGCGGCCTTGCGCAGCCGCGCGGCCGCGTCGTTGTTGGTGAGCGCGGCGATCTCGGGCGCCCACAGCGCCACGACCTGGGCCTCGACCTGGGCCGCGACCGCGTGCACGAGCGCCGACTTGCCGGAGCCGGCCGGGCCGGTGACCAGCACCCCGAGCGAGACCGTGGTGCCGAGCCTGGCCAGCACCTCGCCGTGGTGGAAGCCGAGGTCGAGCAGCTCGATCAGCTGCTCGCCCTGGGCGCGCAGGCCCGGCAGGTCGTCGAGGGTCGGCGCCGGGCCGGCCGGGGTCACGGTCGGCGTGGCCGGGGCCGGGGCGGAGCTGGGCGTGGCCATCACGCCGCCCGGGGCGTGTGTCGCATGGCCGTGCAGCCATCCGACAGCGGTGTCCATGGTGACCAGCGCCGCGCCGGCCGGCTCGGCCGCCTCGACGCTCAGCAGCGCGCTGGTGAACGCGTAGCCGACGGTGTTGGACAGGCTGCGCCGGGCCGCCTCGACGAGACCGCGGTCGACCATGTGGACCGCCGGCGCCGACACCGACAGGGTGCCGAGCGAGACGTCCTGGGGCAGCAGCGAGACGTTGTCGCCCACCGTGACCACCTTGCCCAGCAGCGCCAGGCGCAGCATCTCCGGCGACACGACCGCCATGATCTCGGACGGGCCGGACAGTGTGACCGTCGCGGCCGCGCGCAGCGGGGCGGTCGCGACGGTGACCTGGCCGCCGTCGCGCAGGCCGAGGTTGCCCAGCAGCAGATCGTCGGCGTAGAGCAGGGCGCGGCTCGCCCCCGGCTCGGCCACCGCGACGATCCCGGCCGAGGTTCGCCGCCCGGTGAGCGTGACCGGGTCGCCCGGGCGCAGCCCGAGCGCCGTGAGCACCTCCGGATGCAGGCGCACGACCCCGCGGCGGGCGTCGAGCGCGGCCGGGCGCAGGCTGGCAGTCAGGGTCAAGGTCGCCGACACGCGTTCGAGCGTAGCTGTTGCTGTGAAGGGGCTGAGTCTTTCCACTTTCGGCAACATCCGGTGCGTACGTTTGGTCAATGCGATTTCGTCTCCCGAGCCTCAGCCGGCGCCAGGTCATCGCCGGCGCCGTCGGGATCGTCCTGGTCGCGGGGCTGGTGGGGTGGGCCGCGGCCCCCGCGCCGAAGAGCTACCGCACCACCGACCAGATGCTCACGGTCCGCACCGGGCCCGGCGACACCGACGAGGTCACCCTCGACACGACGCTCTACCTGCCCAAGTCCGCGAGCTCGACGGCCCCGGTGCCGGCGATCCTGCTCGCGCACGGCTTCGGCGGCACGAAGCAGAGCGTGAAGAGCGACGCCGAGTTGTACGCCGAGCAGGGCTACGCCGTCCTGGCCTGGACGGCCCAGGGCTTCGGCCGCTCGACCGGGGAGATCCACCTCGACAGCCCCGACTGGGAGGTGAAGGACGCCCAGCGGCTCATCGACTGGCTCGCCGCGCGGTCCGACATCGCCAAGTCCGGCAACGACCCCAAGGTGGCCGCGGTCGGCGGCTCCTACGGCGGGGCGCTGGCGCTGATGCTGGCCGCCCAGGACACCCGGGTCGACGCCATCGTGCCCATGATCACGTGGAACGACCTGGTCAACGTGTTCCTGCCGGGCGGGGTGTTCAAGAAGCAGTGGGCCGGGCAGTTCTTCGGCGCCTCGGAGAACCCGGGGAACCCGCAGTGCGGGCGCTTCGCGGCCGACCTCTGCCGGGCGTACCTCGACATCGCCACGACCGGGAAGGCCACCCCGGCCGCGGAGGCCCTGCTGCGCAAGTCCTCGCCGTCGTCGGTGCTGGAGAGGATCAAGGCGCCGACGCTGCTGGTCCAGGGCCAGGTCGACACGCTCTTCCCGCTCAGCGAGGGTGACGCGAACGCGCGCGGCATCGCGGCCACCGGCACCCCGGTGCGGGTCGCGTGGTTCACCGGCGGTCACGACGGCGGCACCGGCCCCCAGTCCGAGGTCGACCGGCTGCGGCTGCTCACCGGGCAGTGGCTGGAGCACTACGTGAAGGGCAACGGCAAGGCGCCGGAGAACAGCTTCACCTACTCGCGCGTCTCCGGCCTCAACGCCCAGGGCCGCGGCCTGGTCACCGCCGCCTCGAAGGTGGACACCTACCCGGGCGTCACCGGCGCGGGCACCACGGTGGACCTGCGCGGGCCGGCCCAGGCGATCGCCAACCCGCCCGACGGCAACCCCGCGGCGATCTCGTCGCTGCCCCTCGCCGGGCTGTCGAGCCTGCTCGGCTCCAGCGGCCTGGGCTCGGGCATCTCCCGGGAGATCCCGGGCCAGCACGCCGACTTCGTCTCCGCCCCGCTGGGCGCCGCGCTCGACACCGCCGGCTCGCCGCGGGTCAAGATCCGCGCGGCGTCCCCGACCGGCGAGGCGACGCTGTTCGTGAAGCTCTACGACCTGCCGTCCAAGGGCACCCCGTCGATCCCGGACGGGCTGATCGCCCCGATCCGGCTGACGGGCCTGCCGAAGGACATCGCGGATGCGGTACCGATCACCGTCATCCTCCCCGCCGTCGTGCACCGCTTCGAGGCCGGCAGCCGCGTCGGGATCACCGTGGCGACCGCCGACACCGCCTACTGGTCGCCGCCCGAGCCGGTCGTCTACACCGTCGCGGTCGACGGGGCGATCACCCTGCCCGCCGCCGCCGGGACCCCCATCGCGAACCCGGACGTCATCTGGCGGTGGGTCCTGGCCGCACTCGTCGCCGCGATCCTGCTCGCGCTCGTGATCGCGATGCTGGTGGCCCGTGGCCGGGCCCGGCGCATCGACCGCAGCGTCGACGCCGAGCACGTGGACACGCCGCTCGTGGTGCGGGGGCTGCGCAAGGAGTACAAGGACTTCGTCGCCGTGTCCAAGGTGGACTTCACCGTCCACAGGGGACAGGTCGTCGGGCTGCTGGGGCCGAACGGGGCCGGCAAGACCACCTCGCTGCGGGTGCTCATGGGCCTGACCCGGCCCACGGCCGGCGAGATCCTGGTCTTCGGGCACCGGCTGCTGCCGGGCTCGCCGGTGCTGTCCCGGGTCGGCGCGCTCGTGGAGGGGCCGGGCTTCCTGCCCCACCTGACCGGCGCGCAGAACCTGGAGCTGTACTGGCGCGCCACCGGCCGGCCCGCGGCGGACGCGCACTTCGAGGAGGCGTACGACATCGCCGGCCTCGGCAACGCGGTGCACCGGCGGGTGAAGACGTACAGCCACGGCATGCGCCAGCGCCTCGCCATCGCCCAGGCCATGCTCGGCCTGCCGGAGCTGCTGGTGCTCGACGAGCCGACGGACGGGCTCGACCCGCCGCAGATCGCCGAGATGCGCAAGGTGCTGCGCCGCTACGCCACCGGCGGCCGGGCCGTGCTGGTCTCCAGCCACCTGCTCGCCGAGGTGGAGCAGACCTGCACCGACGTGGTGGTCATGCACCGGGGCGAGGTGGTCGCGGCCGGGCCGGTCGAGGACATCGTGGGCGACTCGCCGACGGTGCAGCTGGACGTCTCCGACGTCGACGAGGCCGAGAAGGTGCTGGGCGAGGTGGCCGGGGTGCGCTCGGTGGCCTGGTCCGGCGGGCGCGGGCTGGTCATCGACATCGACGGCACGCCGCGGGCCGAGGTCGTCGCGGCGCTCGTGCGGGCCGGGGTCGGCATCGACCGGGTCACGCCGCGGCGGCGGCTGGAGGACGCGTTCCTGTCCCTGGTGGGCGGGGACACCAAGGCGAGCGGAGAGCGCGAATGAGCGGGACGGAGCGAAGCGGAGGTGCCGGCCTGAGCACCACCGAGGTCGTCGGGGGCGCGGCCGGGTATCGGCCGGGCGCGACCCTCTCGCTGTGGACGGAGATCCGCCGGCAGGGCTCGCGGCGGCGCACCCAGCTCGCGCTGGGCTTCATGGTGCTGCTGCCGCTGATCATCCTGACCGCGTTCCAGCTCGACAGCGGCAACTCGGACGACAACGGCGGCGGGGGCGGCGAGTTCTCGCGCCTGTCCGACCTGGCCACGAGCGGCGGCCCGAACTTCACCCTCTTCACCCTGCTCGTCTCGGCCGGCTTCCTGCTCGTCGTCGTGGTGGCGCTGTTCCACGGCGACACGGTGGCGTCCGAGGCGAGCTGGGGGAGTCTGCGCTACCTGCTGGCGATGCCGGTCCCGCGCTCCCGCCTGCTGGCCGTCAAGCTCGCCGTGTCGCTGCTCTACAGCCTCGCGGCGATCGTGATCCTGGTGGCGACGGCGCTCGCCGCGGGCACCCTGCGCTACGGCTGGGCGCCCCTGAGCGCACCGATCGGCGGCGAGATCGCGGCCGGCACGAGCCTCGTGCGGCTGATGGAGATCGTGGCGTACCTCTGCGTCACCCTGCTCGTCGTGGCCTCCCTCGCGTTCCTGCTCTCGGTGTCGACCGACGCCCCGCTCGGCGCCGTCGGCGGGGCGGTGCTCCTGCAGATCCTGTCGAACATCCTCGACCAGATCACCGCGCTGGGAAACCTGCGCACCGTGCTGCCGACGCACTACGCCGACGCCTGGCTCGGCCTGCTGTCGAGCCCGATGCAGACCGACGACCTGGTCAAGGGCGCGATCGCGTCCCTGCTCTACGCCACCGTCTTCTTCTCGCTGGCCTGGTGGCGCTTCCTGCGCAAGGACGTCGTGAGCTGACCCGTGTCGGACGGGCCCCTACCGGCGGGTAGGGTGCCCGTCCATGCGGATCTCCGCCTTAGCCGGCGCATGTGCCCTGGTCTTCGGGCTCGCCGCCCTCGCGGCCGGGCTGTACTACGACCAGACCCACCTCTACGAGTGGACCCACTTCGCCCAGACCTCGAACCTGACCCGGGGCCCGGTGGAGGCGCAGACCGCGAAGATCTTCACGCTCATCGGCGCGATCGCGAGCGCGTTCGGCGCCACGGTGGCCGCGGGCAGCACGGTCATGGCCCGCCTGGGCGGGCGCACCGGCCGGTGGATGCTGCGGCTGGTCTCGGTCCTGCTGCTGGTGCTGATGCTCCTGGTCGCGGTCGTGCTGGTGGTCGGCTCGATCTCCGGCGAGGCGCCGGTCGCGATCATCGAGACGCCGTGGTGGCTGCTGACCGCCGAGTGGGCCGCCCTCGCGCTGGCGGTGGCCGGTGCCGGGGTCGCGACCGCGCAGCTGTGGCGGTTCGTCCCGGCTCAGGAGGAGTAGCCGGGGACCGTCACCATCGGGGGGCGGTCGGGGTGGGCGACGGGCGTCTCGTGCGGTACGACCGCCGAATCCCGCCGCTCGAACTGCGTCAACGTCGGCCAGAGCGAGCGGCTCGGCGACACGCGGGCGTTGATCGTCTGCAGGATCGTCGCCGCCATGCGGCCCAGCGCGGCCGTGTCCTGGTGGCCGTGGGTGCGCTGGCCCAGGTCGACCTGGGCGACCGCGTCGAGCCCGTGCGCGCGCCAGGCGTCGATGAGCAGGCCGGTCTCCACGCCGTAGCCGGCCGCGAACGGCAGCGACTCGAGCAGCGTGCGGCGGGCCGCGTACTCGCCGGCGAGCGGCTGCACGACCCCGGCCAGCTCCGGGAAGTGCGCGTTGAGCAGCGGGCGGGCGGCCAGCTCGGTGACCCGGCCGCCGCCGGCCGCGGAGACGTCGAGCAGGGGCCGGTCGTAGAACGCCTTCACCATCAGCGTCGCGGGGTCGGCCAGCAGCGGGCCCAGCAGCCCCGTCACGAAGTGGGGCCGGAAGTCGGTGAGGTCGGCGTCGACGTACACCAGGATGTCGCCCTTGGTGACGGCGAGCGCCTTCCACAGCACCTCGCCCTTGCCCGGCCGGGAGCCGGTCGCCGGGAGGATGTCGTCGCGGTGGTGCACGGTGGCGCCCGCGGCCGCGGCGACCTCGGCGGTGCGGTCCACCGAGCCGGAGTCGACCACGACCAGCTCGTCGACCAGGGGGCCGAGGCTGCGCACCCCGGCGACGATCTCGCCGACCGTGGGCTCCTCGTCCAGCGCGGGCAGCACGACGCTGACCCGGGTGTCACCCTTCGCCGCGAGCACCTCGTCGGCCGGCCAGTCGGGCCAGCGGGAGGTGCGCCGCGTGAACCAGTCCGCCGCCGCAGGGTGCATGCCCGAAACGCTAGCCCGGCCCAGCTCGTGAGATGACTCATACCCGGCGGCCGGTGGTGCCCCTTACACTCGGGTACAGCTCCGCTCACAACTCAATACCTCATCCAGAGGGGCAGAGGGATACGGCCCGATGAAGCCCCGGCAACCCCTGCGACGTGTGCTCGAAGACGAGGCCCGTCGCGGTAGGTGCCAAATCCGTCCCGGCGCACGCCCGTGCGCTATGGGAAAGATGAGAGGAAGGCCTCCGCCATGACCTCGACGCTCAGCGTCTTCACCGACTCGCCCGCCCGCAACCTGGTCTGCCGCGGGTGCGGGGCGACCTTCCCGCTCGCCGCGCAGCACGCGTGCTACGAGTGTTTCGGCCCGCTCGAGGTCGGCTACGACGCCGCGGCGCTGGCCAAGGTGACCCGGGAGCAGATCGAGGCGGGGCCGAAGAACATCTGGCGGTACGCGCCGCTGCTGCCCGTCGGGCTGGACCCCGAGACCCGCGTGACCCTGGACCCGGGCCTGACCCCGCTGGTGCGGGCCGACGGGCTGGGCCGGGAGCTCGGGTTCACCGCGCCGCTGTACGTCAAGGACGACTCCGCCAACCCGACGCACTCGTTCAAGGACCGCGTCGTGTCCGTGGCCCTGACCGCGGCGAAGGCGCTGGGCTTCACGCGCTACTCCTGCGCCTCCACCGGCAACCTCGCCAACAGCGTCGCCGCGCACGCCGCGCGGGCCGGCGTCCCCTCGACCGTGTTCATCCCGGCCGACCTGGAGCCCGGCAAGGTCGTCATGACCGCCGTGTACGGCGGCGAGGTCGTCGCCATCGAGGGCTCCTACGACGAGGTCAACCGCCTGTGCTCGGAGCTCACCGAGACCGACGAGTTCGAGAACACCGCGTTCGTCAACGTCAACGTGCGGCCCTTCTACGCCGAGGGCTCCAAGACGCTCGGCTACGAGGTCGCCGAGCAGCTCGGCTGGCGCATCCCGGCGCAGGTGGTCATCCCGATGGCCAGCGGCGAGCTGCTCACGAAGATCGACAAGGCGTTCGCCGAGCTGGTCGAGATCGGGCTCGTCCCGGCGACCGAGTGGAAGGTCTTCGGCGCCCAGTCGGCCGGCTGCAACCCGATCGCGAAGGCGCTGCACGACGGCAGCGACGAGATCACCCCGGTGAAGCCGACCGGCATCGCCAAGTCCCTCAACATCGGCGACCCGGCCGCGGGGGTCTACGCGCTGGAGTCCGTGCGGCGCACCGGCGGGTGGATGGAGTACGCCGGCGACGACGAGATCCGCGAGGGCATCCAGCTGCTCGCCCGGACCGCCGGCGTTTACGCCGAGACGGCCGGCGGGGTCACCGCCGCGGTGCTCAAGAAGCTCGTCGAGTCCGGCAAGCTCGACCCGAACGCCGAGACGGTCATCTTCAACACCGGCGACGGCCTCAAGACCCTCGATGCGGTCGCCGACCGGGCCGTTCCCACCCACCGGGTCAAGCCGTCGCTGAGGTCGGCCCGCGAGGCCGGCCTGCTCGGATGATTTTTTCGCCCGTGCGATCACGGTGCGTTGATCAGCGGAGAGCGCTTCCACGCTCGGACGAGGGGCGCCTCGTCCGAGCGGGGGAGATCATTGATACCGAGTGTAGTCATTGATGCGCGGATTGTCGGATGGGTGACTTGACGCCCTAGGTCCCGAGGTCCAGGATGCTCGGTGCGGGAGGACGTGTCGCCGCGAGATCCCTGGATCCGCGACCACAGCACCGGAGGTGCTGGCGAGCGTCCTCCCGACCATTTCCGGACATAAATGGATTGCCGGGAGCCGCGGCGCGGCGACACCCTGAGGCCCATGACCCCGCACACGCTCGAGATCGTCGAGGTGCGCGCCGACGACCCGGCGGCCGTCGACGCGGCGTTCGAGATCGTCGAGGAGTCGGTCCACGCGGACCGGCCCGACCTGCCGCCGGAGTGCCGGTACCAGTACGACATGCAGTGGCGCGTCCCCCCGCCCCGTGGACCCCGCCACCGCTTCCTGGCCCGTCGCGACGGTGAGCCGGTCGGTGCCGTCCAGCTCGACCTGCCCCGCCACGACAACCTCGACAAGGCCCACGTCGACGTCCACGTCCGCCCGGCCCACCGGCGCCGGGGCGTCGGCCGGGCCCTCTTCGCGCACGCGAGCGCCGTCGCCCGTGCCGACGGCCGCACGAGGGTGCTCGGCTTCGGCCCGGCCGAGCCCGCCGGGTTCGCCGAGTCGTGCGGGCTGACCAACGGCCTGCTCGACGCCCGCCGCCGGCTGCTGCTCGCCGACGCCGACGAGGCCGCGCTCGACCGGCTCTACGCCGAGGGCCGGGCGAAGGCCGCCGGCTACCGTCTCGTGCACTGGGGCGACGCGCTGCCGGAGGAGTACGTCGAGGACATCGCCGCGCTGGACAGCTCGTTCCTGACCGAGACCCCGATGGGTGAGCTCGACGTCGAGCCCGAGCGGGTCGACGCCGAGCGGCTGCGCACCCAGCACGCGGCGTTCCTGGCGTGGGGCTCGCGGCGTTACGAGGCCGGGCTCGTGCACGAGGCGAGCGGCCGCCTGGTGGCCTGGACCGCGATCAGGGTCGCCCGGACCGTCGACTGGCACGCCTGGCAGCTCATCACCCTCGTGCACCCCGCGCACCGCGGCCGGCGGCTCGGCCTCGTGGCCAAGATCGCCAACCTGCGGGCGATGCGCGCGGCCGAGCCGGCCGTGACCACGATCGACACCTTCAACGCGACCGACAACCCGTACATGATCGCGATCAACGAGGCGATGGGCTTCCGCCTGGTCGATCACTGGGCCAACTGGCAGGGTCCGATCCGGGACTGAGGTTGCCGGGCGGGGGAACCGTCGCGGGAACTCGTCAGATGGTCGGCGGGCCCGCTCCGCGGTGGCAGGATGGCGCCATGGAGAACTCACACCCCATGTTCGCCAGCCACGCCGACACGCTGGAGCGGGCGCTGACCGCGATCGCCGAGCGTGCGTACTGGTCCAACTACCCCGAGTCGCCCAGCCCGCGCGTCTACGGCGAGCACGCCGCCGCCGACGGCGAGGCGGCGTACAAGGCCTACCTCGGCGCCGACTTCCCCCTCAAGGATCAGCCGGGCATCACCGACTGGGTCGCGACCGAGGCCTCGCCCTTCGGCATCGCGCTCGACGTGCGCTACCCCCACCTCGACCTCGACACCGCGTTCGCCGCGCTGGCCGAGGGCATGCCCGCCTGGCGCGCGGCCGGCCCGCAGGCCCGCACCGGCGTGTGCCTGGAGATCCTGGCGCGCCTGCACAAGGCCGCGTTCGAGCTCGCCAACGCCGTGCACGCCACCACCGGCCAGGCCTTCGTCATGGCCTTCCAGGCCGGCGCGCCGCACGCGTTCGACCGGGCCCTCGAGGCGGTCGCCTACGCCTACCGCGAGATGACGCGCACCCCGGCCACGGCCGACTGGCAGAAGCCCGCGGGCAAGGGCCAGACGCTGCACATGTCCAAGACCTTCCATGTCGTACCGCGCGGGGCCGCCCTGGTCGTGGGCTGCAACACGTTCCCGACCTGGAACTCCTACCCGGGCTTCTTCGCGTCCCTGGCCACGGGCAACCCGGTGATCGTCAAGCCGCACCCGGGGGCCGTCCTGCCGCTGGCGATCACCGTGAAGATCGCACGTGAGACGCTCGCCGACGCCGGCTTCGACCCCAACCTCGTGCTGCTGGCCGCCGAGGCGCCCGGCGAGGGGCTCGCGAAGACCCTGGCCCTGCGCCCCGAGGTGCGCATCATCGACTTCACCGGCTCGACCGAGTTCGGCGACTGGCTGGAGGCCAACGCGCGCCAGGCCGTGGTCTACACCGAGAAGGCCGGCGTGAACACCGTCGTGGTCGACTCGACCGACGACTTCGCCGGAATGTGCCGCAACATCGGCTTTTCCTTGGTGCTGTACTCCGGGCAGATGTGCACCACTCCGCAGAACATTCTCGTGCCCGCCACGGGCATCGCCACGAACGAGGGGCACAAGACGCTCGATGAGGTCGCCCAGGGCATTGCCGGGGCCGTCTCGGCGCTCACCGCGGAGCCCGCGAAGGGCGTGGAACTCACCGGCGCAATCGTGAACGAGGGCGTTCTGGAAAGGCTCCAGAAAGCCGCGACGGTCGGCGACCCGGTGCTCGAATCCTCAGACGTTTCACACCCGGCTTATGCGTCGGCGACGGTCCGTACGCCGCTCATCCGGAAACTCGGCGCGGGCGATGCGGACACTTATGGCTCGGAGTGGTTCGGCCCCATTTCCTTCGTTGTCGCCACCGATTCCACGGCGGGCAGTCTGCGGATCTTCGCGGACACCGTCGGCAAGAAGGGCGCATTGACCGCTTCGGTGTATTCGACGTCGCCGGAGGTCCTCGACGCCGTCGAAGAGGCCGCGCTGCTTGCAGGTGTGCATTTGTCAGTCAACCTTACGGGCGGCGTCTTCGTGAACCAGTCGGCCGCGTTTTCCGACTTCCACGCCAGCGGCGCCAATCCCGCCGCCAATGCCGCGCTCACCGACGGTGCCTACGTCGCGAGCCGCTTCCGTGTAGTTCAGTCACGCCGTCACGTGTAGCGCCGAAGGTCAGTAACACGTAGTCGCCGGGCGATGCTTGACTCTGCAAGGAAAAATTGCGAGAAGGCATGCTCGGCGACCTTTTCCGGCTGTTTGATTCGTGACCTTGCTGTCCGATTTGGGCCTGTCGGCGCCTCGACTACTCCTGTACCGTGCGGTTCGGTCGTCGTTCCTCTCGCTGGAGGCCACCCCCGGTCCCGGCGGCTGTGGTCGAAGACCGCGGCTCGGTTTCCCACAGCCGGCCGGGAGGCAGAAGGTCCGAAGTAGAGGAAGTGCACCGTGGCACAGGGCACCGTCAAGTGGTTCAACAGCGAGAAGGGCTACGGGTTCATCGCGGTCGACGGGGGGCAGGACGTCTTCGTCCACTTCTCCGCGATTCAGATGGACGGCTACAAGTCGCTGGAGGACGGACAGCGCGTCGAGTTCGAGATCGCGCAGGGTCAGAAGGGTCCGCAGGCCGAAGGGGTCCGGCTCCTCGCCTGACCCAGACTCCGAATACCGCGCCGGGGCACCGTCCTCGTTGTTGAGGAACGGTGCCCTGCGCCCTTGTTCTCCGGCATGCTGGTCAATGCCCGAATTCTTGCCAATCGCGCCGCTCGCGCGGTTTCACCACGACGAGGCGGCCTGGTAGGCCGGGGTTGCCACCGGGTTCAACGGCCCGGACTCGCCGGTGAGGATGGCGTGCTGCAGCCGCGTGAGCCAGTCGGCCGGCTCGAGGCCGAGTTCGCGCACCATCGAGGCGCGCAGCCGGCGGAAGAGGTCCAGCGCCTCCGCGCGCCGGCCCGCCGTGTAGAGGGCCACCATGAGCTGGCCGTGGAACCGTTCGTGGGTGGGGTGCTCGGCGGCGAGGCCGGTCAGCTCGCTGATCAGCATCGCGTGCCGGCCCAGCCGCAGGTTGGCCTCGATGCGCAGCTCGCGCACCCGCAGCACCTGCTCGGCCAGGCGGGCCACGTGCACGCTCAGCAACGGCCCGGCCTGCACGTCGGCGAGCGCGGGCCCGCGTGAGCGCTCGAGCGCGGCGCGGAACTGCATCGCCGCGATGTGGAACTGGTTGTGCTGCATGGCCTCGACGCCGGCCTCGGAGAGCCGCTCGAAGTCGTGCAGGTCGAGCTGGCCGTGGCCGAGCCGGAACTGGTAGCCGACCGGCGCGGTGAGCAGGACGTGCTTGCCGGAGGGCCGGCCGCCCTCCGATGCCGCGGCGTCCAGCATGCGCCGGATGCGCAGCACGTAGGTCTGCAGGGTGTTCACCGCGCTGGCCGGGGGCTCGTCGTCCCAGAGCTCGCGGATGAGCTCAGAGATCTTCACCGGCCGGTTGCCCTGCAGAAGCAGCGCCGCCAGCACCTTGCGCTGCTTCGCCGCCCGCGGTGTCAGGTCTTTCCCGTTGTGCTCGACCTCCAGAGGGCCCAGGACGCGAAAATGCACGTGTACTCCCCGTTAGTTGGTGCGCTTTCAACAATGTCAGCAAATTGACATTTCTCTATTGTAAGACGTGGATCGCACCTCCGTGAATTTCCGGCCGTGTTCGTTCGCGCCCGCGCGGTTGCCCGGCGCGCCGGGCGCCGGGATCGCGGGCTCACCAGGGGTTTTGCCGCCACAGGAAGTTGCGGCGCGAGTAATTGTGTTGCGTAGCATTGTCATA
The DNA here is from genome assembly GCF_050947935.1 of Dactylosporangium sp. CA-052675. GTDB lineage: Bacteria > Actinomycetota > Actinomycetes > Mycobacteriales > Micromonosporaceae > Dactylosporangium. The sequence continues at coordinate 518,569 of NZ_CP192010.1, forward strand.
CGTGAATCGGTTGAAGGTTTGACGGAAATTGCGCCGCGATCTCGTGGGGGCTCGGCGCGGCGGCGTTCTCGGCCGCCACGGACTCGGCCGCGCGCCGGTGGGCCGGGTCGGTCAGCACCGCCTCGCACGCCTCCCGCAGTTCGGCGTCGGAGGCCTCGTGCGGGGGCAGTGCCCGGGCCGCCCCGACGGCCGAGAAGCGCTCGGCGTTGCCGAACTGGTCGGCGAAGTGCGGCAGGATCACCTGCGGCACGCCCGCGGCCATCGCCGTCATCGCGGTGCCCGAGCCGCCGTGGTGCACGATCATCGAGCACCCCGCGAGGGCCTGGGCCAGCGGCACCCGGCCCGCCCGCACCCCGTCCGGCAGCGGGCCGAGCGAGGCGCGGTGCCGGTCGGCGACGGCGATGCACACCTGCGCGCCGAGCCCGGACAGCTGCTCGAGCAGCCGGCGCCACAGCGGCTCGGCCCGCTCGTCGCGGGGCAGGATCGTGCCCAGCGTGAGCAGCACGCGCGGGCGGGCCGGCGGCTCCAGCAGCCAGGGCTCGACGACCGCGGTGCCGTTGAACGGCACGTAGCGCATCCGCAGGCCGCCGTCCACGCCCGGGTACTGCACGCTGCCCGGGCACACGTCCAGCGTCCGCACCGGCTCGGCCCAGGCGCCGCCCCCGGCCGCGACCGCCTCGACCGCGTTCGCCGCCAGCTCCGGCCGCAGCGGCAGGCCCCACTGGTGGCGCACCCAGGGCAGGCCGGCCGCGGCCGCCGCCGACGGGCCCGCGAACTCGGCCGGCTCGGCGATGACCAGGTCCGGCCGCCACCGCTCGACCAGCGCCCGGGTGCCGGCGAGGGCCCGCACCGCGAGCTCGCCGAACCGCGCGGCCGGTGCGCGCCGCCATCTCCCCGTGCGACGGCGGCCCGGCGCGGTCGGCGCCCGCCGGCGGACCCGAGGCCGGGCCGGGCGGCGGGCCGGGCGGCCGCAGCCAGCCGACCAGGTCGACCTCGTCCGCGACGGCCGCGGCCGGCAGCCCGGTGGCGGTGACCGCGGGCACGAAGTCCGCGCTCGTCGCCATCAGCACCGAGTGCCCGGCGGCGCGGAACGCCCAGCCGAGCGGCACCAGCGGATACAGGTGCGCCTCCGCGGCGGCCAACGTGAAAAGGACTCTCATTGATGCCTCCTCGTGATGTTCGCCTCTGTGAATATGCAGAACCGGACTGGAGCCGAACTGGAGCGGCTCGACCCCTTGCTGGCGATTTGCCGGATGCGTGACGAACGCCACTACCTGCCTGGGAGTTGCCTCGGAACTCGCCGGTGGGGCCGCGCGCGGCCCGGCCCGGGTCGCCGGGGGTGCGGCCCGCGTTCCAGTTCGCCGCGAGGGCCGGTCCAGGACCCGCTGGAACGATCGCTCAGGACGAGACCCAGCAGGGGGAGATCAATCGTGGAGCACACATCAACGGCAGTCCGCCTGGCCGACGCCACCCCGAACCGCCGTCGCGGCGGGGACTTGCGGGTGCTGCTCGGCCCGGCCACCGTCGGGGCCACCTCGGGCTTCATGGGCGCGCTGACGCTTCAGCCGGGTGAGTTCGTCTCGGAGCACTACCACCCGTACTCGGAGGAGTTCCTCTTCGTCGTGCGCGGCGACGTGACCGTGCGCCTGGACGGGGAGCCCGTGCCGCTCGGGCCGGACGAGTCCGTCTTCGTGGCGAAGGAGGTGCGGCACCGGGTGGAGAACCGCGGTACGACGGAGGCGTTCGTGGTCTTCCACCTCGGACCGCTCGCCCCGCGCCCGGAGCTCGGCCACGTCGACACCGAGCCGCAGCCGAACCCGGGGGAGGCGCCGATGCGGCTGGCGCCGGCCGAATGAGCGGGCGCGAGGTGGTCGTCACCGGGATCGGCGTGGTCGCGCCCGGTGGCGTCGGGCGCAAGGCCTTCTGGGACCTGCTCACCGCCGGCCGCACCGCGACCCGCGCGATCTCGCTGTTCGACGCGACCGGCTTCCGCTCGCGCATCGCCGCCGAGGTCGACTTCGACCCGCTCGCCCACGGGCTGAGCCCCGAGCAGGCGCGCACGCTCGACCGGGCGGCCCAGTTCGCCCTCGTCGCGGCCCGCGAGGCGCTCGGCGACAGCGGCGTGGAGTTCGGGCGGGTGCCGCCCGAGCGCGTCGGGGTGAGCCTCGGCAGCGCGGTCGGCTGCACCATCAAGCTCGAGGACCACTACGTCGAGGTCAGCGACGGCGGCAAGAACTGGCGGGTCGACCCGGCCCGCGCGGTCGCGCCGCTCTACGACTACCTGGTGCCGAGCTCGATGGCGCGCGAGGTGGCGTGGCTGGCCGGGGCCGAGGGCCCGGTCTCGCTCACCTCCACCGGGTGCACCTCCGGCCTGGACGCGGTCGGGCACGGCTTCCGGCTGGTGCAGGAGGGCGCGGCCGACATCGTCCTGGCGGGCGCCACCGACGCGCCGATCTCGCCGATCACGGTCGCGTGCTTCGACGCCATCCGGGCCACCTCGCCCGACAACGCCGACCCGGAGCACGCCTCCCGGCCGTTCGACCGCACCCGCAACGGGTTCGTGCTCGGCGAGGGGGCGGCCGTGCTCGTGCTGGAGGAGGCCGGCGCGGCGCGGCGGCGGGGCGCGCACGTGTACGGCCGGATCGCGGGCTTCGCCGGGCGCAGCAACGCGTTCCACATGACCGGCCTCAAGCCCGACGGCCGCGAGATGGCCGAGGCGATCCGGCAGGCGCTCGGTGAGGCCCGCCTCGACCCCGAGGCGGTGGACTACATCAACGCCCACGGCTCCGGCACCAAGCAGAACGACCGCCATGAGACCGCGGCGTTCAAGGACAGCCTCGGCGCGCACGCCTACCGCACCCCGGTCAGCTCGATCAAGTCGATGGTCGGGCACTCCCTCGGCGCGATCGGCTCCATCGAGCTGGCCGCGTGCGCGCTGGCCATCGACCGCAACGTCGTGCCGCCGACCGCGAACCTGCACCACGCCGATCCCGAGTGCGACCTGGACTACGTGCCGCTCACCGCGCGCGAGCGGCGCGTCGACACGGTGCTCAGCGTCGGCAGCGGCTTCGGCGGCTTCCAGACCGCCGTGGTGCTCACCGCGGACCGGGCGGTGGCGGCATGAACGCGCACGGCATGAACGCTGACGACGCGGTGTTCACCGGCCTCGGGATCGTGGCGCCGAACGGGATCGGCCACGAGGAGTACTGGGCGGCGACGCTGGCCGGACGCGACGGGATCACGGCCATCACCCGCTTCGACCCGGACGGGTTCCCGGTGCGCGTGGCCGGGCAGGTCGAGGCGTTCAGCGCCGAGGAGCGGGTGCCGGGCCGGCTGGCGGTGCAGACCGACCGCTGGACGCACCTGGCCTTCGGCGGCGCCGACCTGGCCCTGCTCGACGCCGGGGCCGAGCTGGCGGACCGGCCCGAGTACGAGCTCGCCGTCATCACCGCCGGCTCGTCCGGCGGCAACGAGTTCGGCCAGCGGGAGATCCAGAAGCTGTGGGGCCAGGGGCCGCAGTTCGTCGGCGTGTACCAGTCCATCGCCTGGTTCTACGCCGCGACCACCGGCCAGCTGTCCATCCGGCACGGCCTGCGCGGCCCGTGCGGGGTGCGGGTGACCGAGCAGGCGGGCGGGCTCGACGCGATCGCCGACGCCCGCCGGGCCGTGCGCACCGGCTCGCGGCTGGTGCTCACGGGCGGTACCGAGGCGCCGCTCTCGCCGTACGCGCTGGTCTGCCAGGGCGCGAGCGGGCTGCTCAGCGGCGACGGGCACTATCGGCCCTTCGACGCCGCGGCGAGCGGATACGTGCCGGGCGAGGGCGGCGCGATCCTGGTCGTCGAGTCGGCCGCGGCCGCCGCCGAGCGCGGCGCGCGCGTCTACGGCCGGGTCGCCGGCTACGCCGCCACCTTCGACCCGCCCCCGGGCGGCGCCCCCGGGCGGCCCGCTCGCCCGCCGGGGCTGCGCCGGGCGATCGAGCTGGCCCTGGCCGACGCCGGCCTCGGCCCGGGCGAGATCGGCGTGGTCTTCGCCGACGGGCACGGCGCCCCCGAGCCCGACCGGCTGGAGGCCGAGGCGCTGCGGGCGGTCTTCGGCCCGGGCGGGGTGCCGGTGACGGCGCCGAAGTCCATGACCGGGCGGCTCTACGCGGGCGGCTCCGCCCTCGACACCGCGACGGCGCTGCTGGCTTTGCGGGACCAGGTGATCCCGCCGACCACCGGCACCGCCGCGCCCGCGCCGCAGTACGAGATCGATCTTGTTCTCGGCGCCCCCCGCCCCGCCCCACTGCGCCACGCGCTCGTGCTGGCCCGCGGCTTCGGCGGGTTCAACGCGGCGCTGGTGCTGTCGCTGTAACGAACGACGAAAGGAGACGGACCATGTCCGAGTTCACGGTGGAGGACCTGCGGCAGATCGTGCGGGAGGTGGCCGGCGCCGACACGGGCGTCGACGTCGAGGGGGCCGCGCCCGGCGCCACCTACGAGGAGATCGGCCTCGACTCGCTCGCGGTGCTGGAGATCACCGCCCGGCTGGCCCAGCGCACGGGCCGGGAGATCCCCGAGGGCCTGGTGGAGAAGGAGACCACGCTGCAGGACACCGTGGCCCTGCTGCACGCCGGCCGATCGGCGGCCTGAGCCGTGGCCGGGCACACGGAGAACGCGATCGTCATCGACGCGCCCATGGACCTCGTCTGGAAGCTGACCAACGACGTGCCGTCGTGGCCGGAGCTGTTCAGCGAGTACGCCTCGGCCGAGGTGCTGGCCCAGGAGGGCGAGACCATCCGCTTCCGGCTCACCATGCACCCGGACGAGGAGGGCCGGGTCTGGAGCTGGGTTTCGGAGCGCACCCCGGACGCGGCGACCCGCACGGTCAGCGCGCACCGGGTGGAGACCGGGCCGTTCGAGTACATGCGGATCCACTGGGACTACACGGAGGTCCCGGGCGGCGTCCGGATGCGGTGGGTGCAGGACTTCGCGATGAAGCCCACGGCCCCCGTCGACGACGCCGGCATGACCGCGCGCATCAACCGCAACAGCGCCGTGCAGCTGGAGCGGATCAAGTCGCTGGTCGAAGCCGCACGCTGAATCGAGACCAAGGAGGGGGCCCGCCGAGCGGCGGGCCCCCTCCTTGGTCATTGCGCCCGGCGCGGTGGCAGGCCGGAGCGCGGGATCCACGGCGGCAGCGAGCCCTCGGCGTTGACCGACTTCTCGATCACCGCCACGCCGCGGTAGAAGTGCACGGCGCCGATGTTGCGGTCGAAGTACCGCGCCTGCGCCGGATCGAGGCCGGGCCGGTCCTCGTAGTGCAGGCCGTCGGCGAGCGTCTTGAGGAAGCCGACCGACGTGTCCGGCGAGTTCAGGTCCGTCGGGCTGCCGCCGAAGCCCTGGAAGTAGGAGAACATCAGGTCCTCCACCACGTAGTAGCCGCCCGGGCGCACGTAGGGCAGCAGCGCGCGCAGCGACACCAAGACGTGCCCGGACATGTGGCTGCCGTCGTCCACGATGATGTCGAACGGGCCGTAGCGCTCGGCCATCTCGCGCAGGTAGGCGGGGTCGCTCTGGTCGCCGCGCAGGGTGGTGATGCGCGCCTCGTCGTGCGCGGACTTGTCGAAGATGTCCAGCCCGTAGATGAGGCCGCGGCGGAAGTACCGCTTCCACGTGCGCAGCGAGCCGCCGCCGAGGTGCGGCTGCTCGTAGCCGCCGATGCCGATCTCGAGCAGCCGGACCGGCTCGTCCCGCAGCTCGCTGAAGTGCCGCTGGTAGTGCGGGGTGAACCAGTGCAGGCCGCCCCACTTGTCGGTGCCGTAGCGCACGGCCAGGTCGCCGAGGTCCGGCTCGCGCGGGTCGACGGCGGCGAGCAGCGCGTCCGTGGCCCGGGCGACCGGCTCGAGCTTCACGAGGTACGCCTTCGGGTTCGGCGGCCCGTCCTCGTCGCGCCCCAGGCGCAGCTCCACCCGGCGGGTGTGCCCGGCCCGGGCGCCGGCCGGGCCGTAGACCGCGTGGACGAGGTCGGCGAGCTCGTACGACACCCACATCGGCGCGTCCGGGTCCAGCCCGGCGGCGGCGGTGGCCCCCTTGCCGGACAGGGTGACGACGAACCCCAGCGTGCGCCCGCCGTGCACCAGGTCGAGCTGGACGTTCACCTCGGGCAGGTCGGCCGGGGGCGCGGCGCGGAAGCGCAGCTCCGCCACGACGGCCTCGGCGACCGGCTCGGGGCCGAGCCGGTCGACGGCGGCGCGCACGTCGTCCGGCCGGCCGCCCACGGCGAGGATCAAGGCCTCCACCGTCTCCTGTTCGGTCATGCCGCCTCCTCGCTTCGTGCGTCGGTGGCCTGACTTGGCCCGAGCCGGCTGATGCCGGCTCCTCCGCTTCGCTGCGGACCGGTCATGCGATCTCCCTCACGGTTGTGGTGGTCCCGTCGCGCAGTGCGGGGCGCGGCGGGCGTTCGCGGAGCAGGCCGAGGCCGACGAGCCGGGCCGGCGGGCCGCCCAGCGCCGGGAAGCGCTGCATCAGCCGGATCGGCGGCGCGGGCTTCGCGTCGGTGCGGCCGATGTTCAGCTCGGCGTCGGGGTCGTCGGCCGTGAACACGTCGCGCTGGATCACCCGCTGCAGCCCCTGCACGAGCACGGTCGGCCACCGGCGGCGGCGCTGGACCGCGGCGAGCTGCCGCACGCTCGGCACCCGCCCGGCCGCGAGCACGCCGCCGAGCAGCCGGGCGGTGGCGACCGCGTCCTGCACGGCGAGGTTGATGCCGACCCCGGCGATCGGGGACATGGCGTGCGCGGCGTCGCCGATGCAGAGCACGCCGGGGGCGTACCAGCGGCGCAGCCGGTCGATCCGCACGTCGAGCACGCGCACGTCGTCCCACGAGCCCAGCTCGCCGATCCGGTCGGCCAGCCACGGCAGCAGCGCCACGGCGGTGCGGCGCACCACGTCGACGTCCTGGGTCCGGAGGCGCTCGTAGGAGCCCTTCTGGATGAGGTACGCCACCTGCCAGTAGTCGCCGCGGTCGACGAGCACCATGCCGCGGCCGTTGGAGAAGCGGATGACGAGGCCCTCGGGATCGCCCGCACGGCGGGGCAGCCGGAACCACAGGGTGTCCTCGGGGGCGCCGAAGTGTCGTCGGTACCCGTCCAGCCCCGCCAGCCGCCGCACGTCCGACGAGCGCCCGTCGCAGGCCACCGTCAGCGCGGCCGCGAGCCGGTGCGTCCCACCGTCGGCGTCGGTGTACTCGACGCCGGCCACGCGCCCGTCCGACTCGCGCAGCCCGGTCACCGTCGCCCGCATGACCAGCCGGAACGTCGGCTCGGCGGCGCCCGCCTCGGCCAGCAGGTTCAGCAGGTCCCACTGCGGGGCCATGGCCAGGTACGAGTACGGCGGCGGCAGTCGCGTGAAGTCGGGCAGCACGAACGTGCCCCCGTCGAGCTGGACCCGCACCCGGTCCAGCCGCTGGTGCGGGATCTTGCGGAACCGCTCGCCCAGGCCGAGCTCGTCGAGCAGGCGCAGCGTCGAGGCGTGCACGGTGTCGCCGCGGAAGTCGCGCAGGAAGTCGCCGTGCTTCTCCAGCACCGTGACCCGCACGCCGCAGCGGGCCAGCAGCAGCCCGAGGAACAGCCCGGCCGGCCCGCCGCCGACCACGCAGCAGTCGGTCTCCTCGCTCATACCGGGTCCCGCCCGGCGGCCAGCGCGGGCGCCTGGGCCAGCAGGACGACCGCGGTGCGCACCAGCTCCTCCGGCTCCAGCGCGCCCGCGCGGATGCCCCGCAGGCAGTGGATGAGCAGCCCCCGCTCCAGCAGGTCCGGGGACGCGACCAGGTGCCGCAGCGCGGCCAGCAGATCCTCGCCGGACAGCTCGCCGCGGGCCCAGGCCAGCAGCGGCGCCCGGCGTTCGGGCGGGACACCGAGCAGGCCGGCGACGTGGTCCGCGGCGCCGTCGCCCGGGCTGGGCTGCCCGGTCGTGCCCAGGAAGGCGAGCACGGCGGTCACCGGCTCCCGCGCGCGTTCGCTCAGCTCGGCACAGCCGTCCGGGACATCGGGTCTGTCGAATGCGGTGATGGCCATGAGCGGAACGTAAAGGCCGTCGCTGGAGTGCTCCTTGAGAGCTGATGGACGCACCCGGGCCGGTCCGGCGCGAGTCCATCCCGGTTCAATCCGCCGCTGCCAAGCTGGCCGCGTGAAGCACAAGATTCTGATGATCGGCCGCCTGCCGGAGGGCAACGAGCAGCGGATCGCCGAGGTCTTCGGCGCCCACGACGGCACCGACCTGCCCCGGCAGATCGGCGCGCAACGGCGCACCCTCTACGGCTTCCGCGGCCTGTACCTGCACCTGGTCGAGGCCGACGGGGAGTTCCGCCAGCGCCTCTACGAGAACCGTGACCACCCCTTGTTCCAGGAGGTGAACCGGCAGATGTCGACGCTCATCACGCCGTACGACCCGCAGTGGCCGACCATGCGCGACGCCGAGGCGAAGCCGTTCTACGAGTGGTCGGCGGAGTAGCCATGACCGTCACTCGCGCGAGCGTCAACGAGATGATGCGCGCCTACAAGAAGACGAGCCTGTTGCGTACCGCCGTCGAGCTGGGCGTGTTCGACGCCGTGCACGGCGGCGCCGACACGGCCGCGGCGGTGGCCGAGCGGGCCGGGGCCGACCCGCGGGGCATGCGCATCCTGCTCGACGCCCTGGCCGCGGTCGGGCTGCTCACCGCCGGCGGGGAGCGCTACGCCCTCGCCGACGGCGCGGCCGACGTGCTCGTCAGCTCCGCCCCCGGCTACCTCGGCGACATGACCCGGGTGGTGGTCAGCCGCTTCGAGTGGGACTCGCTCGGCCGCCTCGCCGACGCCGTGCGCCACGGCGGCACCGTCGAGGAGCAGAACGCCGAGACGCCGGGCTTCGCCTACTGGGAGACGTTCGCGGAGTACGCCTCCGCCGTCACCCTGCCGACCGCGAAGGTCATGGGCGACCTGCTCGAGCCGTGGGCGGCCGGGCGCGACCCGCTGTCGATCCTCGACGTCGCCTGCGGGCACGGCCTCTACGGCTTCACCCTCGCCCGCCGCTTCCCGCAGGCCCGGGTGACCGGGCTCGACTGGGACAACGTGCTGCCGATCACCGAGAAGCACGCGGTCGAGCTCGGCGTGCACGACCGGGCCGGGTTCATCGCCGGCGACATGTTCGAGGTCGACTACGCCGGCCCGCACGACCTGGTGCTCGTCACCAACGTGCTCCACCACTTCGACGAGGAGCGGTGCACCGAGCTGCTGACCCGGGCCGCCCGGGCGCTCAAGCCCGGCGGCCGGCTCGGCGTCGTGAGCTTCGTGCGCGACGGCGCGCCGGCCGAGGACCCGGAGCCGTACCTCTTCTCGATCCTCATGCTCTCGTGGACGGCCGCCGGCGAGGTGCACTCGCAGCAGGCCCACCACGACATGATCACGAACGCGGGCTTCACGAACATCGTCCAGCGGCAGGTGCCCGGGCTGCCGTTCCACGTGCTGGTCGCCGAGCGGGCCTGAGCCCGCTCCAGTGCTTGCTCGGAGCCCGCGGCCACGTCCCCGCGGCCGCGGGCCCCTGTCGTCTGGAGTCTCCCCGTATGCGCGTCCTCGTGACCACCTGTCCGGCGCACGGACACTTCCTGCCCCTCGTATCCCTCTGCTGGTCGCTGCGCGCGGCCGGCCACGACGTCCTCGTCGCCACGCCCGAGCCCTTCGTCGCCTACGCCGCCACCGCCGGCCTGCCGGTCGTGGCCGCGACCGACCCCTTCGACCCGCGCGCCGTGATGCGCCCGGAGCCGGCGGCCGACCGGCGGGAGCTGCTGACCGGCACCGGCCGCGGCTTCGGCCGGCTCGCCGCGCGGACCGTCGACGGCCTCGCCGACCTGGTCGAGTCCTGGCGGCCCGCCCTGGTGCTGACCGAGCCGACCGAGTTCGCGGGGCCGATCGCCGCCGCCGCGCTCGGGGTGCCGTTCGCGATCCAGACGTACGGCATCGCCAGCCGCCCCGAGCTGCACGACGCCGCGCACGACGAGCTGGCGCCGGTCTACGCCCGCTTCGGCCTCGCCGCCCCGCCCCCGGAGGCGCTGCGCCTCGACGTCTGCCCCGCGGAGCTCCAGCTGCCGCGGCAGCCGCCGAGCCGCCGGATGCGCTACGTGCCGTACAACGGCGCCGCCGAGGAACCGGGGGACCTCGGGGACCCGGGGCGCCCGCTCGCCGTGGTGACCGCGGGATCGTTCCTCGGCCGCGCGCCCGCCGTGCAGGCGCTGCTGCTCGGCATCGTCGAGCGCCTCGGCGCCCTCGGCCTCGCGGTCGCCCTCGCCGTCGACCCGGCCGTGCGCGACCAGCTGGGCCCGCTGCCGGAGCACGTCGTCGCGGCCGGCTGGCTCGCGCTGGACCAGGTCCTGCCCCGGGCCGCCGTCGCGATCCACCACGGCGGCGCCGGCACCACGATGACGTGCGCCGCCCACGGGGTGCCGCAGCTGGCGATGCCGTTCGTGAACGACAACTTCGACCACGGCGAACGGGTCGCCGCGGCCGGCGCGGGCCGCTGCGTGCCCGGCGCCGAGGCCGACCCGGCGCTCGTCTCGGCCGCGGTGCAGGAGCTGCTCGGCGACCCCTCGGTGTCGTCGGCCACGCGCCGCCTGGCGGCCGACAACGCCGCCGCCCCGCCGCCCCCCGCCCTGGTGCCGCTGCTCGCGGAGGTGGCGTCGTGACGGTGCGGGTGCTCCCGGACCCCTTCGCGGCTGTCCACGACGCCGACCCCTACCCGTTCCTGGCCGAGCTCCGCGAGGCCGGGCCCGTGCACCGCGCCCGCACCGGCGACGGGCAGTGGGTGTGGCTCGTGACCCGCTACGCCGAGGCGCGCGCCCTGCTCGCCGACCCGCGGATGAGCCGCGACCCGCGCAACGCCCGCGCCGACTGGCTGGCCGCCAACCGGGCCAACCCGACCGCCGACCCGGACGTCATGGCGCCGCACGTGGGCATCACCGACGGCGCCGACCACGCGCGGCTGCGCCGGCTCGTCTCCGGCGTCTTCGCGGCCGGGCCGGTCCGCCGCCTGCGGACCCAGGTCGACCGGCTCGCCCACGACCTCGTCGACGGGCTCGCCGGGCGGGACGCGGTGGACCTCGTGACCGCGTTCGCCGAGCCGCTGCCGGCGATGGTGATCTGCGAGCTGCTCGGCGTGCCCGAGGGGGACCGGGACCGGTTCCGCGGCTGGATCCGCACGATCGTCGCCGACGACGCCGAGGCCGGGCCCGAGGAGTCGGCGCGGCGGCGCAAGGCGGCGGTGCGGGGCCTGTTCGACTACCTCGACGAACTGGTCGCCGCGGCCCGCCGCGCACCCGGGGAGGGGCTCGTGTCGACCCTCGCGGCCGCGGCGGCCGACGGCGACCGGCTCACCGGGCCCGAGCTGCGCTCGACGCTGTTCGTGCTGCTCATCGGCGGCTACGAGACCACCCTCGGGTTCCTCGCCACGAGCGTGCTGCACCTGCTGACCGACCCCGGCCGGTGGCGGGCCCTGCACGCCGAGCCCGGGCGCTGCGCGGACGCGGTCGAGGAGCTGCTGCGCTACGACGGGTCGGTCAAGACGTCGTTCTGGATGTTCCCCACCGAGCCCGTCCTGCTCGGCGGCGCCGAACTGCGCCCCGGCGACCCGGTCATGGTGTCCTTCGCCGCCGCCAACCGCGACCCGGCGGCCAACGCCGAGCCCGACCGGCTGCTGCTGGGCCGCGCGGAGCCGCGGCATCTCGCCTTCGGGCACGGGCCGCACTACTGCCTGGGCGCCCCGCTGGCCCGGGTCGAGGCGAGCGCCGGCCTGGCCGCGCTGGCCGCCCGGTGCCCGGAGCTGACCCTGGCCGTCCCCCCGCGGGAGGTCGGCTGGCAGCACAGCCCGATCGTGCGGTCCCCGCTGGCGCTGCCCGTGCACCCCGGGCGCGTCCTCGGCCGGACGGAGACCCGCTGATGCGCCTGCTCTTCACCAGCTGGGCGTGGCCGTCCCACCTGCACCCGATGATCCCGCTCGCCTGGGCCGCGCGCCTCGCCGGCCACGACGTCCTCGTCGCCGGTCAGCCCGCGATCGTGCCCGAGATCTGCGCGGCCGGGCTGCCGGCCGCGCGCATCGGCACCGACGTGGACCTCGCGGCCCTCATCCCCAACATGCCCGCGGCGCCCAGCCGCGCCCGGGCGGCCGATCTCCCGGTCGGGCACCCGCTGTCGATCTTCACCGCGATGGCCGAGGCGATGCTGCCCGGCCTGACCGAGCTCGTCGAGCGGTGGCGGCCGGACGTCATCGTGCACGAGCCGACGACGTACGCGGCCCCGATCGTGGCCGCCCGGGCCGGCATCGCGCACGTGCGCCACCTGTGGGGCGTCGACTTCCCGCAGACCCTGCGCCGGTGGGAGGCCGAGGCCCTCGCCCCGCTCGCCGAGCGCGCCGGGGTCGCGGTGCCGGACCCGCGCGGCGCGTTCACCATCGACCCCTGCCCGCCCGGCCTGCAGCTCGAGCCCGACGGGCCCCGGCAGGCGGTGCGGCACGTGCCGTACAACCGCGACGCCATCTGGCCCGGCCCACTCCAGCGGGACCCGGGCCGGCCGCGGGTCTGCGTGACCTGGGGCTCGGTCCTGGGCCGCTACGGCGGCGGCGGCAGCGACGCCGCCCGCGTGGTGGCCGCCGTGGCCAAGCTCGGCGTCGACGTGGTCGTCACCGTCGCCGCGCGCGACCGGGCCGGCTTCGGCGCCGTGCCGGACAACGTCGTGCTGCTCGAGCACGCACCCCTCGCCCAGCTGCTGCCCGGCTGCGCGGCGATCGTCTCGCCGGGCGGCGGCGGCACCTTCATGACCGCGGTGGTGCAGGGCGTGCCGCAGGTGATCTGCCCGGGCGTACCCGACCAGAAGCTCAACGCCGCCCAGCTCGCGAAGGCCGGCGCGGCCATCGACCTCGGCTCGCCCGACCCCGACGACTCGCTCATCCGCGACGCCGTCGAGCGGCTCCTGGAGGAGCCCTCGTTCGCGTCCCGCGCCGGTGTTCTGCGCGCCGAGGCCGCGGCAGCTCCCAGTCCGACCGAAGTCCTGAGTCACCTCTCACGGATCGGAGACCAAGCATGAACACGGCAACCGGCGTGCGGGACCTGCGGGTGTCCCTCGCCGAGCGGATCGCCCGCTCGGCGATGGCCCTGGACAGCCCCGTCACCCCCAACGACGAGTTCCACGACTGGTGGGCCGGCCGCGCGGCCGCGCTGCGCCAGCAGGTGACCCGCATCCCCTTCGCCGAGCTCGGCCAGTGGTCCTTCGACCCGGCCACGGGCAACCTCGGGCACGTCAGCGGCCGGTACTTCCTCATCGAGGGCCTGCACGTGCGCAGCGACTACGGCCCGGTGCCCCAGTGGAGCCAGCCGATCATCCACCAGCCCGAGATCGGCATCCTCGGCATCCTCGTGCGCGAGTTCGACGGGGTGCTGCACTGCCTGATGCAGGCCAAGACCGAGCCGGGCAACTGCAACGACCTGCAGCTCTCGCCCACGGTCCAGGCCACCCGCAGCAACTACACCCAGGTGCACGGCGGCCGGGCGGTGCCCTACCTGCGGCACTTCCGCGAGGCGCGGCCGGAGCAGATCATCGCCGACGTGCTGCAGTCCGAGCAGGGCTCCTGGTTCTTCCGCAAGCGCAACCGCAACATGATCGTCGAGATCGACGAGGACGTGCCGGTCGGCGAGGACTTCCGCTGGGTGACCATCGGGCAGCTGCACCGGCTGCTCAACGTGGACAACCTGGTGAACATGGACTCCCGCACGGTGCTGTCCTGCCTACCGTTGTCCGGACCCGGCCTCGGCGGCGCGTTCTCGCACGCCGACGACGACTGGGCGGTGGCCACCGTGCGCTCGCTGACCGGGGAGCGCTCCCTGCACTCCACCGGCGAGATCATGAGCTGGATCACCGACTGCCAGAGCCGGCACGAGGTCGTCACCCGGCTGGTCCCGCTCAACCAGGTCGAGCGCTGGCACCGGGAGGACGACGCGATCTCGCACGAGGAGGGGCGGTACTTCAGCGTCATCGCGGTCGACGTCGAGGCCCGCGGCCGCGAGATCGCCTCGTGGCGCCAGCCGCTGCTGGAGCCGCACGGGCTCGGCCTGGCCGCGTTCCTGGCCCGGCGCATCGACGACGTGCTCCACGTGCTGGTCAACGCCCGCGTCGAGCCCGGCTACCTGGACGTGGTCGAGCTCGCCCCGACGGTGCAGTGCACCCCGGACAGCTACCGGCACCGGCCCCCGCACGAGCGCCCGGCCCACCTCGACACGGTGCTCAACGCGCCGCGGGAGAGCATCCGGTACGACACCGTGCTGTCGGAGGAGGGCGGCCGCTTCTACCGCGCGGAGAGCCGCTACGTCGTGGTCGAGCCCGCCGACGACGTCGAGATCGAGGAGACGCCCGACCACCGCTGGATGACCCTGGACCAGCTCGCCGACCTGCTGCGGCACAGCCACTACGTCAACGTGCAGGCCCGCACGCTCGTGACCGGTCTGCGGGGTGCCTGGTGAGCGCCCCGCTGCGGGTCGGCGTGCTGGGCTGCGGCAGCATCGCCAGGCGCAAGGCGCTGCCGGCCCTCGGCGCGTGCCCGGGCACCGTCGTGGCGGCGGTCGCCAGCCGGGACAAGGACAAGGCGGCGCGGTACTCCGCCGAGTTCGGCGGCGAGCCGGTCGGCTACGACGAGCTGCTCGCCCACCCCGGCGTCGACGCCGTGTACCTCGCGGTGCCGACCGGCCTGCACCACGAGTGGACGCGGGCCGCGCTCGAGGCCGGCAAGCACGTGCTCGCCGAGAAGCCCCTGACCGCCTCGGCCGCGCACACCCGCGAGCTGGTGGAGCTGGCCGCGGCGCGCGGGCTCGTGCTGCGGGAGAACTTCGTCTTCCCGCACCACGCCCAGCACCGGGCGGTCCGGGAGCTGCTGGCCGCCGGGCGGATCGGCGAGCCGCGCTCGTTCGACGCCGTGTTCTGCATCCCGCCGCTGCCCTCGACCGACGTCCGGTACTCCCCGCAGCTCGGCGGCGGGGCGCTGCTCGACCTCGGGGTGTACCCGATCCGGGCCGCCCAGGACCTCTT
This sequence comes from Dactylosporangium sp. CA-052675, assembly GCF_050947935.1. Classification (GTDB taxonomy): domain Bacteria; phylum Actinomycetota; class Actinomycetes; order Mycobacteriales; family Micromonosporaceae; genus Dactylosporangium. The sequence continues at coordinate 533,648 of NZ_CP192010.1, forward strand.
CGGCGAGCTGGAGCTCGTCGGCGCCTGCCTGCGCGAGGACCCGGGCACGGGGGTCGACGTGGGCGGCAGCGCGCTGCTGGTCTCGGCCGGCGGGGTGATGGTCGGGGTCCGGTTCGGGCTGGAGCACGCGTACGGGTCGTGGTACACGGCCTGGGGCTCCACCGGCCGGCTCCTGCTCGACCGGGCGTTCACCGCCCCGGCCGGCCTCGAACCAGTGGTGCGGATCACGGACGCCCAGGGCGAACACGAGGAGCGGTTGCCCGCCGACGACCAGTTCCGGCGGGCGTTCGAGGCCTTCGCGGCCCAGGTGCGCGAGGGCCGCCACGAGCCCGATCCGGCCACGCTGCGCACCGCGGAACTCGTCGATGAGGTGCGGCGCACCGCCCGCCGGGCCTCCTCCACCGGTTCACCTGGCGGTCTTGCCTGATTGCTTGCACTCGCCGGGTCAGAGTGCTAAACAAGGACTTGGCACTCGCAACCGGTGAGTGCCAAGGTCGGGACGGTGCAGACCTCTGGTGGGCAATCACCTGAGGCTGGTCGTCGCGGGCTCATCCGGCCCGACCGCCGGGGACCCGGCTGGGTCCTTGAAGGTGCGAAAGCAGGCGGTGAGCCGCCGGCCCCACGGGGTCGTGGCGAATCGTGAGTGTCCAGGAGGACAACGCCGAATGGCCAAGATTATCGCGTTCGACGAAGAGGCGCGCCGCGGTCTCGAGCGGGGCATGAACCAGCTCGCCGACGCCGTCAAGGTGACCCTCGGCCCCAAGGGCCGCAACGTCGTGCTCGAGAAGAAGTGGGGCGCCCCCACCATCACCAACGATGGTGTGAGCATCGCCAAGGAGATCGAGCTCGAGGACCCGTACGAGAAGATCGGCGCCGAGCTGGTCAAGGAAGTCGCGAAGAAGACCGACGACGTCGCCGGTGACGGCACGACGACGGCCACCGTGCTCGCGCAGGCGCTGGTCCGCGAGGGCCTGCGCAACGTCGCGGCCGGCGCGAACCCGATGGCCCTCAAGCGCGGCATCGAGGCGGCTGTCGCCTCCGTCGCCGACGAGCTGGCCAACCTCGCCAAGGACGTGGAGACCAAGGAGCAGATCGCCTCCACCGCCTCCATCTCCGCCGGTGACAGCACCGTCGGCGAGATCATCGCCGAGGCGATGGACAAGGTCGGCAAGGAAGGCGTCATCACCGTCGAGGAGAGCAACACCTTCGGCCTCGAGCTCGAGCTCACCGAGGGCATGCGCTTCGACAAGGGCTACATCTCGCCCTACTTCGCGACCGACAGCGACCGGATGGAGGCCGTCCTCGACGACCCCTACATCCTCATCGTCGAGTCGAAGATCTCCGCGGTGAAGGACCTCCTCCCGGTGCTGGAGAAGGTCATGCAGGCGGGCAAGCCGCTCGCCATCATCGCCGAGGACGTCGAGGCCGAGGCCCTGGCGACCCTCGTCGTGAACAAGATCCGCGGCACGTTCAAGTCGGTCGCCGTCAAGGCCCCCGGCTTCGGTGACCGCCGCAAGGCGATGCTCGCCGACATCGGCATCCTGACCGGTGGTCAGGTCATCAGCGAGACCCTCGGCCTCAAGCTCGAGAACGCCGACCTGGGCCTGCTCGGCCGCGCCCGCAAGGTCGTGGTGAGCCGGGACGAGACCACCATCGTCGACGGTGCCGGTGACGCCGAGGCGATCAACGGCCGGGTCGCCGAGATCCGCGCCGAGATCGAGAAGAGCGACTCGGACTACGACCGCGAGAAGCTGCAGGAGCGCCTGGCCAAGCTGGCCGGCGGCGTTGCGGTCATCAAGGTCGGCGCGGCCACCGAGGTCGAGCTCAAGGAGCGCAAGCACCGCATCGAGGACGCCGTTCGCAACGCGAAGGCGGCCGTCGAGGAGGGCATCGTGCCCGGCGGTGGCGTGGCCCTCGTGCAGGCCGGCAAGACCGCGTTCGACAAGCTGGACCTCGTCGGCGACGAGGCCACCGGTGCGAACATCGTCAAGGTCGCGCTCGACGCCCCGCTGCGTCAGATCGCGGTGAACGCGGGCCTCGAGGGCGGCGTCGTCGTCGAGCGCGTGCGCAACCTGGAGGCCGGCCACGGTCTCAACGCCGCCAGCGGCGAATACGTCAACCTGCTCGCCGAGGGCATCATCGACCCGGCCAAGGTGACGCGTTCCGCGCTGCAGAACGCCGCCTCCATCGCGGCGCTGTTCCTCACCACGGAGGCCGTGGTGGCGGACAAGCCGGAGAAGGAGAAGGCGCCGGCCGCGCCCGGCGGCGGCGACATGGACTTCTGAGTCCACCAGCTCCAACAACGCGGGCCGGCTCCCCTGGGGGCCGGCCCGCGTTGCTGTTCCCGGCTAGCCGCACGTGGCCTTGAAGACCCGCATGGTGTTCTCCCAGGCCAGCTTGCGCAGCTCCGGCTCCGACCAGCCGCGCCCGGACAGCTCGGCCAGCAGCGCCGGGTACGCCGACACGTCCGGCAGGCCCTCGGGCACGATCTCGGTGCCGTCGAAGTCGCCGCCCAGGCCGACCGCGTCCACGCCCGCCACCGCGCGCACGTGTTCGACGTGGTCGGCCACGTCCCGCACCGTCGTCGGCGGGCTCGGGTTGGCCGCCATCCAGGCCCGGCGCTCCCGCAGGAACTCCGGCGAGTCCCACGGCGCCGCGATCGCGTCCTCCACCCGCGCCAGCTCCTCGCCCCACTCCCGGCAGGCGTCGGTCAGGAAGAACGGCACGAACGTCACCATCACCACGCCGCCGGAGTCCCGCACGCGCAGCAGCACGTCATCTGGGACGTTGCGACGGTGGTCGCACAGCGCCCGGGCCGAGGAGTGCGAGAAGAACGCCGGGTGCGCCGAGGTGTCCAGGGCCGCGTGCATGGTCTGGTCGGACACGTGCGACAGGTCGCAGAGCATCCCGAGGCGGTTGAGCTCCCGCACGACCTCGCGGCCGAACGGCGACAGGCCGTTGGACGCGGGCGTGTCCGTCGCGCTGTCGGCCCAGTCGGTGTTGCGGGAGTGGGTCAGCGTGAGGTACCGAATCCCGAGCTTGTGCAGCGAGCGCAGGACCACCAGGGAATTGTCGAGGCAGTGACCGCCCTCGGCGCCCAGCAGGCACGCGATGCGGCCGCCGGAGCGGGCCCGCTCGACCTCGTAGGCGTTCGTGGCCAGCGCCAGGGCCGAGGGGTAGCGATCGACCAGGCCCCGGACCAGCTCGACCTGCTCGACGACCTGGACGGCGGCCTGGGGCTCCGGGCGGTCGTCCGGCACGTACACGCTCCAGAACTGCGCCCCCACCCCGCCGCGGCGCAGGCGGGGCAGGTCGGTGTGCAGGCCGGTGCTCGACAGGTCGCCGCTGAGATCGACGTCGCCGCCGCGCACCCGCAGCCGCCACGGCAGGTCGTTGTGCCCGTCCATCACCAACAGGCCGTCCAGCACCACTGAGCCGTTCATAGCCCCGACCTTAGGGCCCGGATATGCGCGTTTTGCCGTCAACATGCGAACGGTCCTCATATGGTGAGGTCGGGCCGACATGAGGGGGGATCATGGGCAAGTCCAAGAAGAACAGCAGCAGCTTCGACTCCGGCCAGAGCATCGAGCGCGGCATGCACCGCAGCGAAGACGATCTCGGCTACCTGGACCAGGACCTCACCGACGACATGATGATCACGCCCGACTCGATCATGACGGGCGAGTCCACCAACGCCAACACGGCGACGATGCGCGCGCGCACCAAGACGCAGTCCTCGCTGCAGCAGAAGCGCGGCAATCAGCCGGACATGTAGACGACGTCGGCGCCCGTGGCATGACGGGGGATCACGGGCACCGGCGGCACGTGTGTGGGGTAGGACCGTGGCGAACCCACGGCCTGCCCCACATGCGTTCACAGATCCTTGGTGTAGATCCAGAACACGCGCTCGACCCTGGCCGCCACGGCCTTGGAGTAGAACCCGATCGGGCCTGCCCAGCCGATCTGCGCCGACCGCAGACCCAGCGAGTGCTGGTCGGCGAGGCAGCGGCGCAGCAGTACTCGTCCCACGCCGAGCCCCTCCGCGGCCGGAGCGGTGCCCATGGGGCCGAACCAGCTCGGGCGGTTGGCGCCGTACGCCGCGAAGCCCAGGATCTCGCCGTCGCGCACGGCCACGTAACAGCCGGCGCCGTCGCGGCCCAGCGACTGCTCGACCTCCCACGCCCAGCCGTCGCCCCAGATGGAACGCACCCACGCGGGCGTGTCGGGTCCGGCCGGCAGGACCTTCACGCCTTGCCCTTCGAGCCGCGACTCGTCAATCCGCATCTCATCGGACCGCGCCTCGCCGGGCTGTTTCTCCTTGGACCGCGCCTCGTTGGACCGCGCCTCGCCGGGCTGTGTCCCGTTGGGCCGCGTCTCGCCGGGTCGCGTCTCGTTGGGCTGTGTCTCGTTGGGCCGCGTCTCGTTCGTCTGGTCTAGGCGGGTCAGGTCCGCGGTCATGTTCCAGGCGGTGTCGGTCACCTTGTACCCGGCGCGCCGCGCCAGGCACACCGCCGGCGTGTACCGCACGTCGATGCCCGGCCACGCGTAGCACGGTGGGTTGCCGCCGAGCCGCACCCGCGTGGCGCCCAGGGCGGCGAGGCGCTCTTCGGCCGCGTGCAGCAGCGCCGCCCCGACGCCCCGGCGGCGCGCCTCGGGCAGCACGGCGAGCAGTTCGACGTGCCCGAGCCGCGGGTCGGCGTCGCTGATGGACGCGAGGGCGACACCGGTACCGTCGGAAGCCCCCACCCGCACCACCACCCGCCCACGGGGCGGCGCCGCGAGCCGGTTCGCGAGCACCTCGGCCTCGGCGGCGTCTTCCGGCAGGTCGAGCGCCCGGGCGAGGAGCGCCCCAACCCCGCCAACACCGTCGAGCTCCACGATCATTTGGTAAACATACCTAACTGTTTGCACGCGCGTCGGCCCAAGTCACGCGGATGTGAGCAAGCGCAAATCATCGCTCTCGTTGCCCTAAATCGGGCAAAAACTTTAAATACCAAATAACGCCTGACAGGCTGTAAATACGGAAAGTTCCATCGACACGGGCGCCGCCGCCAACGGCATCGTGCCTTGGCGTGCGGTGAAGGCCATTCCAACGACCTGAGCGCGGTGCCGCGAGTGCTGGCCCTGGATGGACAAGTGTCCACCGGCACTCCATTTGCGCGACTGCCCGGAATTGCCCGACTTGTCGCACAACCAGCGGATCGCACCATTTGTGTAACCGCCCGACACTCATCGGCCGCGGCTGCGCAGCGACGTCGCCGCTGGGAGCAACTGCCACGATAAGCCTGTAATGTCCGACTCCGGCGCTCAGTCCCTCGCGGGAATCCAAGACGCGCCACGGTTTCGGGCCCCTGCTGGCGCGCGGCACCTGGCGCGGGAGGGCTGGGCGAACCACGCTCGCCGGTTGGTGTGCACGACGGCGCGGGCCGCGTCGGGCATCGGACCGTGAAGGGCCCATGCCCAGGTCCCAGGTCGCTGCCGATCGCCTGCCGCACCGCCGTCGCCGTGAAGCGCCGCGCTCGGGACGCTGCAGGCCGCCTGCCGCGCCGCCGCTCGAAGATCGAACGGCCGGACGACGTTCGTCGGCGAGCCCGGGCGGCCTGGGCGGACCAAGTCGGTCCGAACCGCGGCGCCGCGGGTGGCGCTCGCCCGTGCCGGTCGGCGCCCGGGCGGCGAGTGGAGCAACGACGTCCGGCGAGGCCGGCATCAACACGTCGGCGCGGACGACGTCCGACGACGAAGGACTCCTCTCGGTTGCGGGAGAAGTTCACCGATCGGTACGGGCGGACGAGGCGCGCACGCCACCGCGGTGTACGGCTTCCTCGGCCAGGGTGGCCGCGAAAACGCCGGCGACGATGGGCTCGTTGGCACGGCGAGCAGCGCCACACCCCGAGAATCCCCGAACCCCGCGGTCCTCACCCTTAGCCCCATCGCCTCCCGCAGCCCCGCAGCCCCCGCAGCCCCGCAGCCCCGGCAGCCCCGCAGCCCCGGCAGCCCCGCAGGCGGAGTGGCCCCGGCGGTGCCGTAGCGCCGGGCGCCGTGGCATCGGCGGCGCCGCCGGCCCGTCAACGCCCTGGGCTGCCGGCGCCCGTGGCCTCGCCGGGCCGCCGCGCCCCGCTGCCGAGCGACGCGCCGATCCCAATGCCGCGGCGACGCTCGAGTTCGGTGTCGCGCGCGATCGTCGTACCCGGAACCAGGAGACCGGGGGGAGTGGTCGGCTCGTGGAAGAGAAGGCTCGGTGAAGAGTTCACGTGGCTCCAGGGGTGCCCCGTTCCGACTTGCTAAAAGCACCATACACGATTCATAAAAACTGATGAGCTTGATCGATACGTTGTGTAGTTGGCTGAGAACGGAGGGCGGCGGTGTTGTTGGCGCGGCCGGAGCTCGGGCGTCAGGGTTCAAGGGGCTGGGCTAGGGCGACGGGGTCTTGAGCGCGACCGCGGCCTGGACCGCCGCGTAAGCGTCGATCAGGCCCGCGCCCACGGTGTTCGACAGGGCGCCGCACGCGGTGCCGCCCGGCGTCGCCGGGCGGGTCGTGGAGCGCAGGATATCGCGCGTCCTGGCGATGTTGCCGATCAGCGACGGGTTGGCCGACCACATCAGCGCGACCACGCCCGCCACGTGGGGCGTCGCCATCGACGTGCCGCTCAGCTCGTCGTAGCCGCCGCCCGGCAGGGCCGACAGGATGTCCACGCCGGGGGCCATCAGGTCCGGCTTCGACAGGCCGTCGGCCGTCGGGCCGCGGCTGGAGAAGTCGGCCACGCGCGCGGCGCGGTCCACAGCGCCGACCGTCACGGTCGCGGCGTAGTTCGCCGGGGGGTCGGTGATGGAGCCGCAGCGCGGGCCGGTGTTGCCCGCCGCGGCGACGAAGAAGATGCCCGCGGCCGTGAAGGCGTCGATCGCGGGGCGCATCGAGAACTCGTCGCAGCCCTCGACGGCCGGGCAGCCCCACGAGTTCGTCAGGACCTGCGGGGCGCGGTCGGGGCGGCCCGCGTGCCAAGGGTCGGCGCCCGGCGCGTAGGGGGCGAGCATGAACTGCAGGCACGTCACGTAGTTGGCCATGCTGCCCAGGTTGCGGGGCAGGTTCTCGCACGCGGTCCACTCGGCGCCGGGCGCGACACCGACGCCCTTGCCGACCGCGGTGGCCATGGTGTGCGTGCCGTGGCCGTTGTGGTCCGTGGGCGTGCGCGCGCCGTCGTAGGGGTCGAGCCACGAGTCGTCGCCGCCGCGGAAGTTGCCGCGCAGGGCCGGGTGGGTGCCGTCGACGCCCGAGTCCGAGCTGCCCACGACGATGCCCTTGCCGGTGGAGTACCGCTCCCAGACCCGATCCGCCCCGATCAGCGTCAGGTTCCAGGGCGTCGCCGTCGGCGCGGGCCGCGACCCGTGCATCGGCTCGGCGACGGCCGGCAGCGGGCGCAGCTGCGGGTTGAGCAGCACGTGGGCGACGTCGGAGCGGCCCGCCAGCCACTGCCGGGCGACCGGGCCGGCGTCCACCTCGACGCCGTTGACCAGGTAGAACGGGGTGAATGCGACGTGCTTGGAGCGCAGGTCGGCCCGCAGCGCGGCCTGGCTGCGCTCGGCGGTCGCGACCAGCCGCTCGTAGGTCGCCCGCCCCCGCTCGCCGCGATCGGCTATCGAGGCGATCCCGCTCAGGTCGGCCTGCTCGCGCATGACCACGAAGAGCCGCTCGCCGTGCAGCCCGGGCCGCCCGAGCCCGACATACACCGTCGCGCCGGCCGCGGCCACCACGAGCGCGAGCGCCCCGGCGAGCCAGGCGTGCCAGCGCCACCGCCGGAACACGACCAGCAGCAGGACCGCGGTGAGCAAGGCCAGCCCGCCCGCCGTGGCGGCGCCGATGGCGCCCCAGTAGAGCCCGTCGCGCAGGCCCAGGATCAGCGAGGTCTCGTCGGGGTCGACGAGCGCGAGCGGGCCGAACAGCACGGGCGTGAGCAGCGCGACGACCGAGGGCATCCCGGACCGGCGCAGCGCGGCCAGGGCGAACCCGGCCGGCGGCACGCACAGCAGGGCGAGGAGCTGCACCGCCGGCTCGCCGACGCCGGCCGCGAGCGGCACGAGCGCCACGCCCGCGAGCAGGCCGCCCACCGCCGCGCGGCCCCAGGCGTTGCCGCCGGTCGGCGTGCGGATGGTGAGCGTGAGCAGCGGGCGGGTCGCGAGCCAGGCGATCGCGAGCGCCGCCACCAGGGCGAGCACGGTCTCGGCCGCCCCGCCGAGCGCGCCCACCCACAGCCACGGCAGCAGGAGCAGCAGCCCGGCGGCGAGCGACAGCCACGGCATCCAGCGGTCCGGCTCGATGCGCGGCTGCAGCGGCCCGGTGACGAGCCGGTGGACCAGGGCCGCCGCGGCGGCGAGCGCGGCCAGGACGGCGAGATAGAGCTCGTGATAGGTCGGCGGCACCAGGCGCGCGACGCCCAACAGCGCCCCGAAGCCGGCGGCGAGGGCCCACTGCCGGCCCGCCAGCCGCGCGAACCACACCGGTGACAGCAGGCCGAGCAGCAGCGCCGGCACCCCGGCGAGCGCCAGGCCGGTCACCGCGACCGCGAGCCACAGCGCGCGCGGCGCCGGCTCGCCCTCGATGGTGAGCGTGTCGGCGACGAGCCAGACGCCCGCATTCGGCACCACGATGACGAACGGCACCCAGAGGCCGAGCACGATGGTGAGGGCGAGTGACCAACCCCAGCTTCGTCTCGACGGCGCTGTCATGGTCCGGATGCTACGGGCCGGGTATGACAAAACGTGAGGACGCAGGAGGGAGACTGAGGGGCATGACCGAAACCGTGGACGCGGTCGTCATCGGCGCCGGGCACAACGGCCTGGTCGCCGCGAACATGCTCGCCGACGCGGGCTGGGACGTCGTCGTGCTCGAGGCGACCGAGCACGCCGGCGGGGCGGTCCGCTCGGCCGAGATCACCGCGCCCGGGTTCGTCAACGACCTGTGCAGCGCGTTCTACCCGCTGTCGGCCGCCTCGCCGCCGCTGCACGCGCTCGACCTGGAGTCGCACGGCCTGCGCTGGACGCATGCGCCCGAGGTGGTGGCGCACCTGTTCCCCGACGGCCGCGCCGCCGTGATCAGCCGCGAGCTCGACCTCACGGCCGAGTCGCTCGAACGGTTCGCGCCGGGCGACGGCAAGGCTTGGCGGCAGTGGTACTCCGAGTGGCGCAACCTCGCCCCCATGCTCGTCCCCGCCCTGCTCACCCCGTTCCCGCCGATCCGTGCCGGCGCCCGCCTCGCGCGGACCGCGGGCGTCGGCGGCACGCTGCGGCTCGGGCGGCGTTTCCTGGTGCCCGCGCGGGTGCTGGGCGAGGAGCTGTTCGCGGGCGAGGGTGCCCGGATGCTGCTCACCGGCCTGGCCCTGCACACCGATCTGGCCCCCGACGACGCGGCCGGCGGCGGCTTCGGCTGGCTGCTGGCGATGCTGGCGCAGCAGCACGGCTTCCCCGTGCCGGAGGGCGGCGCGCAGCAGATCACCGAGGCCCTGCTGCGCCGCTTCTCCGGCGTCGTGCACCTCCGCGCGGCGGTCGAGGAGGTGATCGTGGGCGGCGGCCGGGCGCTCGGCGTGCGCTGCGCGGACGGGCGGCTCTTCCGGGCCCGCCGGGCGGTCGTCGCGGACGTCCCCGCGCTCCCGCTGTACCAATCGATGATCAAGCCGGAGCATCTGCCCGGGCGGCTGCTGGCGGATCTGGCCGGCTTCCGCTGGGACAACGCCACGCTGAAGATCGACTGGGCGCTCTCCGGGCCGGTGCCGTGGATCTCGCCGGACGTCGCCGGGGCCGGCACGGTGCACGTGGGCTCGGACCCCGTGCGATACGCGGCGGACCTGTCGACGGGCCGCCCGCCCGAGGAGCCGTTCCTGCTCGTGGGCCAGATGACGACGGCCGACCCGAGCCGTTCACCGGCCGGGACCGAGTCGCTGTGGGCGTACACCCATCTCCCTCGCGGTGTCACCGCGGAGCAGGTGTCCGCCCACGTGGAGCGCGTCACCGACGTGCTGCGGCGCCACGCGCCCGGCTTCGACGACCTGGTGCTCGCCCGGCACGTGTCCGGCCCCCGCGAGCTGCAGGCCAAGAACCCCTCGCTGGTCGACGGGGCGATCAACGGCGGGACGGCCGGGGCCTACCAGCAGGTCGTCTGGCGGCCGACGGCCGGACTCGGGAGGGCGGACACGCCGATCGACCGGTTGTACCTCGCCAGCGCGAGCGCCCACCCGGGTGGCGGGGTGCACGGTGCGCCGGGTGCGAACGCGGCGCGCGCGGCGCTGGCCCGCAACAAGCCCGTGCTCGGCGACGCGTACCAGGCCGCGATCCGCGCGGCTTTGCGCCGCATCTACCCGTGACTAGCCCTTGCGGCGCTCGGCGAGGTCGGCCAGGCGCTGCAGGGCCTCGTTGTTGCGGAAGTGCAGGAAGAGATCGCCGAGCTTGTTGCGCACACCCAGCATCGGGCCGTCGGTGAACTGCTCCTGCATCGTGATCCGGGTCGCCTGATCGTCCAGCGGGTCGAGGGTGAAGCGCACGTGGCCCGCGCCGAGCGGCCAGACGTGGACCTTCAGCAGCAGCATCCGCCCCGGGTCCCAGTCCAGGGACTCGCTGCGGTCCTTGATCGACACCGGCCAGGGGCCCGCCTTGTGGTGCAGCCGCGACCCGGGGGCCGGCCAGGCCTCGTCGACGTCTCGGACGTGTGCGGTGCCGACCACCCAGTCGGAGTACGACCAGCCGTCGGAGAGCACGGAGTACACGGTCTCGGCGGGTGCGCGCACGATGCGTTCGGTGATGGACACGTCACCTCTCATTCCCCCGCCCGGGCATCTCACACCAGCGGCGTGACGGGCGAGGCTACCGTGTAGTAGTGCGCCGTGAACCCTCCACGTCCCGCTTCGAGGCCTCGCGCCTGTCGCCCGCGCGCCGCGCCGGCGACGTGGCCCGCCTGCGCCGGGAGCGCTTCGACGTCCTGATCATCGGCGGCGGCGTGACGGGCGCCGGAGCCGCGCTCGACGCCGCCTCCCGCGGCCTGTCGGTCGCGCTGATCGAGGCCCGCGACCTGGCCGCCGGCACGTCGAGCCGGTCCTCCAAGCTCATCCACGGCGGCCTGCGCTACCTCGAGCAGCTCGAGTTCGGCCTGGTCACCGAGGCTCTTCAGGAGCGCGGCCTGCTCGCGTCCCGGCTCGCGCCGCACCTCGTGCGCCCCGTGCCGATCCTCGTGCCGCTGCCGTCCCACCGCGGCTTCGCCGGGCTGGGGCAGCGGGTCTGGCAGCGCGCCTACTACGGTGCCGGCGTCGGGCTCTACGACGCCTTCGCCGCGACCGCGCGCCTGCGCCGCTCGTCGCCGCGGGGGATGCCCCTGCACCGGCACCTGTCGCGGGCGGAGACGCACCGCCGCTTCCCGTCGCTGCGGGAGGACGCGATCAGCGGCGCGATTCAGTACTACGACGGCCAGGTCGACGACGCCCGGCTGGTCGCGACGCTCGCCCGCACCGCGGCCGGTCTGGGCGCCGCGATCGTGCCCAGCGCCCGCGCGGTCGGCCTGCTGCGCGACGCCCGCGAGGTCACCGGCGTGCGCGTGCGGGACCTGGAGTCGCGCGAAGAGTTCGAGGTCCGGGCGCGCACGGTCGTCGCCGCGACCGGCGTGTGGATGGACGACATCGCCGGCATGCTCTCGGGCCAGGGGCCGCGCGAGTCGGCCGGCCTGCAGGTGCGGGCCAGCAAGGGGGTGCATCTGGTCGTACCGCGCTCGGCCATCACGGGAGAGGCCGGACTCATCCTGCGTACGCCCACGTCGGTCCTCTTCGTCATCCCGTGGGGCGGCCACTGGATCATCGGCACCACGGACACGGACTGGACCCTGGACCGGGGTCACCCCGCGGCGTCGGCGACGGACATCGCCTACCTGCTGGGCCAGGTCAACGCCGTGCTGGACCGCCCCCTGGGCACGCAGGACATCGAGGGCGTCTACGCGGGCCTGCGCCCGCTGCTCTCCCGGGAGGCGCGGCACCGCCAGCCCCACAGCCGCGACGAGCAGACGTCGGCGCTCTCGCGCACCCACGCCGTCGTCGAGCCCATGCTGGGCCTGATGCTGATCGCCGGCGGCAAGTACACGACGTATCGCGTGATGGCGGCGGACGTCATCGACCGGGTGGCCCATCGCCTGGGCGGCCTGCGCCGGCACGGCGGCCTGGTGCCCGCGTCGCGGACGGCGGACCTGCCGCTGCTCGGCGCGGACGGGTACCATCCACTGTGGACGAACCGGGCGGATCTGGCCCGCCGGCACGGCCTGCCGGTGGGCGTCCTCGAGCACCTGCTCGAGCGCTACGGCTCGCTGGCCTTCGAGGTGCTCGCGCTCGACCCGGAGCTGCGCCGCCCGGTCGCGGGCGCGCCGGAGTACCTGGCGGCGGAGGTGGCGTACGCGGCCCTGGCCGAGGGCGCGCTGCACCTGGAGGACGTGCTGACCCGGCGCACGCGGATCTCGTTCGAGACGGAGCACCGCGGGACGGCCTCGGCCCTGGACGCGGCCCGCGTGATGGGCGACGTGCTGGGCTGGGACGCCGCGACGCGCTCGCGCGAGGTGGACCACTACCTGGCGCGGGTGGCGGCGGAGCAGGAGTCGCAGCGCATGCCGGACGACCTGACCGCGGACGCGGCCCGCCTGGGCGCCCCGGACGTCCGCGGCTTCCAGGCGGACCGCGCGTCCGTGCTCCAGGACCGGGCCTAGCCGGCGGCTTCGAGCTCGGTGGCCGCCGCGGGCTTCGGGCGCGGCGTCTTGCGCCAGGCACGCGGAAGCGTGAGGGCTCGCTTGGACTCGTCGATGAAGTTCTGGCGGAGCGTCCACAGCCTGGTGCGCTGGCCGGCATCCTGTTCGGCGGCGACCGCGTGGTCGGCGTCGAGCAGCCTCACGTAGTGCGGCACTGGGCATCCGTGCGGCCGGCGCGCCACCTCGTGCCCGCCCGCGCAACGCAGACGCGGCCCGCCGGTTTGGCGGGCCGCGTCTGGTGTGTGGGTGCATGGGGTGTTGGTGGGTCAGTTGGCGGCTTCGAGTTCGGCGTTGGTGCCGGAGAACATGGTGCCGCTTTCGAAGCCGGTGGCGAAGCGCTCCTTGAGCATGTCGAGCTCGGCGAACTGGGCCTGGTGGGAGGACTCGGAGCCTTCGGCGGCGAAGACGTGGTCGTCGACGGACGCGTCGTGGGAGTAGTTGGTGTAGTCGTCGGACTCGTAGTGCACGGCGCCGGGGGCGTCGTACTCGACGTGGTGGCCCTGCGAGAAGTCGGTGGACTCGGCGGCGGAGTGGTCCTGCTCGTACACGCCGAACTGGCTGTTGTAGTCGGCCTCGGAACCCTCGGCCTGGTGCAGCTGGTCCAGCTCGCCGCTCTCCTGGCCCGCCTCGTACTGCCCGTAGTCGACGTCGCTCATGGCTATCTCCCTGTCATCAAAGGCAACTCGGTGATGACAAGAACGGTAGGGAACCCGGGGCCGGGCTGAATCCCGGAAACGTGCCGTCAGAAGATCTTGCCGGGGTTCAGGATGTTGTCGGGGTCCAGGGCGGCCTTGATCGAGCGGTGGGCCTTGAGACCCGTCGGGCCGATCTCGCGCGCGAGCCAGTCGCGCTTGAGCAGGCCCACGCCGTGCTCGCCGGTCGACGTCCCGCCGAGGGACAGGCCCAGCGACATGATGGCGTCGAAGACCTTCTGGCCCTGGGCCAGGCTCACCGGGTCCGAGCGGTCGATCACCAGGACCGGGTGCAGGTTGCCGTCCCCGGCGTGGCCGACCGTCGCGACGACCACGCCGTGCTCGCGGGAGATGCGCTCGATGCCCTCGATCAGCTCGACGAGCCGGGTTCGCGGTACGGCCACGTCGTCCACCATGATCCCGCCGCCCAGCGGGAACAGGTGCGCCGCGAAATGCTCCAGGGCCGGGTGGGCCAGGCGGCGGGCGGCGAGCAGCGCGTCGGCCTCCTCGGCGTCCGCGGCCACGAAGACGTCGGCGGCCTGGGCCGAGCGGCACATGGCCGAGATCGCCGCGAGGTCGTCGGGCGCGCGGCGGCCCGAGTCGACCGAGGCGATCAGCAGCGCGGCGGCGTTCGTGGGGAGGTCCATCGGGCGGTACGCCTCGATCGCCCCCATCGCCACCCGGTCGATGACCTCGAGCATGCTGGGCTGGAGCCCGGAGCCGACGATGGCCGAGACCGCGGCCCCGGCCGCCGGGAACGTGTCGAAGACGGCGACGAGGGTCAGCGACGGCTCCGGGGCGGGGCGGAGCCGGACGGTGACCTCGGTGATCACCCCCAGGGTGCCCTCGGAGCCGACGAAGAGGCTGGTCAGGTCGTAGCCGGCGACCCCCTTGGCGGTGCGCCGGCCGCACGTGAGCACCTCGCCGCCGGCGAGCACGACCTCCAGGCCGAGCACGTGGTCGCTGGTGACCCCGTACTTCACGCAGCACATGCCCCCGGCGTCGGTCGAGACGTTGCCGCCGATGGTCGACTGCTCCCAGGAGCCGGGGTCGGGCGGGTAGTACAGGCCCCGCTCGGCCACCGCGCGGCGCAGCTGGGCGTTGACGACGCCCGGCTGGACGACGGCGATGCGGTTCTCGGTGTCGATGTCGATGATCTCGTTCATCAGCACCAGCGACAGCACGATGGCGCCGTCGATGGCGTTGGCGCCCCCGGCCAGGCCCGAGCGGGCGCCCTGCGGGATGACCGGCACCTTGTGCCGGCTCGCGGCACGCAGGACGGCGGAGACCTGGCCCGTGGTGCGCGGGCGCACGACGACCGCCGGGGTGCCGAAGGGCACCAGGTCCGCCTCGTCGTGCTCGTAGGAGTGCAGCAGATCCGGGTCGGTCAGGACACCGCCCTCGTGGGGCAGGGCCGCACGCAACTCCTCGACGAGGCTCATACCTGGCACGCTAGTGCGTGTGCTCTACATCGACGCGCCGAGGTGGCCCGCGCACGGGCGCCTGTTCGCCCATCTCATCAGCGACGTCTCGGCGGCCGAGCTGCACGCGTTCGCCGAGCTGATCGGGGTGCCGCCGCGGGCGTTCGAGCGCGACCACTACGACGTGACGGCCGAGCGGGCGCGGGTCGCCGTGTGGCTGGGGGCCAGGCCGGTCGCCTCGCGGGTGATCGTCGAGCGCCTGGTTGCGTCCGGGCTGCGCCGACCGCGTCATTTGTCCGATTCGAAGGGCCAGAAAAAGCCAGGTCAGCCCTTGTTTCCGCGAATAGATTAGGTGACCCTTGCTTAGGTAAGGCTAAGCGAGGAGTACGGGCTGTGTATGTCTGCATCTGTCACCGCGTGCGGGAGTGCGAGATCCGCCGGGTCATCCAGTCCGGCGCCCACACCGAGGACGCCGTCGGTGACGAGTGCGGCGCCGGCACGGGCTGCGGCACGTGCCTCGACCGCATCGCCGATCTGATCGACGCCGAAAGCCCGGCCCCGGTCCCCGTTTTCCACTAGAAACGGGCATAAGAGGCGTAACCTGCCAGCATGCAAGGGGACGCACGAGTCATCGAGTTTCTGAACGAGCAGCTCACTGCCGAGCTGACGGCGATCAACCAGTACTTCCTGCACGCCAAGATGCAGGAGAACTGGGGATACACGATTCTGGCGAAGTACACCAAACACGAGTCGATCGACGAGATGAAGCACGCCGAGGTGCTCACCGATCGCATCCTGTTCCTGGAAGGCCTGCCCAACTATCAGCGCCTGTTCCCGCTGCGCATCGGCGAGTCCGTGCCGGAGCAGTTCAAGTGCGACATGCAGATCGAGCTGGAGGCGGTCGACCGGCTGCGCCGCGGCATCGAGTACATGCGCTCCATCGGCGACGTGACCTCGGCGAACATCTTCGAGGAGATCCTCGCCGACGAGGAGCACCACGTCGACTACCTCGAGACGCAGCTCGCGCTCATCGAGAAGTTCGGCGAGGCGCTGTACCTGCAGAACGTCACCGAGCACCCAGAAGCGTAGCGATCTCGGCCTCCAGGTTCACCCGCGCACGGGCGGTCCAGTCCGCCCGTGCCGGTACAATTCGGAATATCTCCGGCAAATCCGCCAAATTGCGCAGAATGGCCGCGCGCCCCGGCCGGAAGACGTCATCCGGTACCGCCGCGTACTCCGCGCGCACCGCCTCGGCATATCGGTCGTAGTCCGCCTTGTCCGCCGCCAGGATGGCCAGATCCGCGTCGGCCAGCAGCGCGCCGTTGCGGTCGCCCGGCTCGACCGCGTGGCCGGCCGTCAGGCGCACCAGTCGCGCGACCTCCGCCGCGCGCCGCGGGGAGCAGCCGAGCGCGGCCAGGGTCGTCTCGGCCAGCGCCGCACTGCGCTCCTCGTTGTCCGCCGCGAACACCTCGTAGACCGCGTCGTGGAACCACGCCGCCAGGCGCACCGCGTCCGGGTCGTCGGCGAGTTGCGCGTGCTCGTCGATCACGCGCAGCATGAGCGCCAGATGCTCGGGCGTGTGGTAGCGCCGATGCGGCTGCGACCAGCGCGCCAGCAGCTCGCGCCCGACCGTCTCCTCGCCCGGGAAGATCCGCTGCCAAGCCTCGATCACGTCACGAGCGTAGATGCTCCACGCTCTCCACGACGTGCTCGAGGCTCACCGCGCGCCCGGCCGCCCGGTCGCGCTGGTGCGCGGCGAGGCGCGGCAGGGTCTGCGAGCGCAGCGTCTGCGCGTCGGGCGGCTCCGGCAGCCGGTGCCGGGCCCGCAGCCCGTCGGCCGCCCCGACCAGCCGGGCCGCGTGCGCCGGGTCGTCCGCGGCGAGCAGGGACGCGACCACGTCCAGCGAGATCGCCAGGTCCAGCCGGTCACCGACCTCGTGCCGGGTGGCCAGCGCCGCGACGAGCAGCCGCAGCGCCTCCACGCGGTCGCCCTCGGCCAGCGCGGCCAGCCCGAGCTGGTGCTGGGCCATCGCCGCGCCGAACGCGTCGCCGATCTGCCGGCTCAGCGCCAGGCTCTCGTCCAGCGCCGCGCGGGCGCCCGCCACGTCGCCCCGGCCGAGCAGGGCCTGCCCGGCGCACTCGAGCGCGAGCAGGATCCCGCGCGTGTTGCCGTTGGCGCGCTCCAGGTCGAGGCACTCGTTGGCGTACCGCTCCGCCGCCGCGTAGTCGCCCCGGCTGAGCGAGACCTTGCCGAGGTTGCCCAGTGACGCGGCCACGCCCTGCGGCACGTCCAGCTCGCGCCACACCGCGAGGCTCTCGCCGAAGTGCGCGGTGGCCTCCTCGTGGTCGCCGCCGCCGATCGCGGCGATGCCCATCGCGTTGTGCGCGTGGCCGATCGTGGCCCGGTCCCCGGCCGCGGTCGCGCGCCGCAGGCTCTCCGCCCCGAGCCCGAACGCGACCTCGTGCTCGTCCTGGGTCGCGGCCAGGATCGCCGCCGCGTGCAGCAGCCGCGCCCGGGTGCCGTCGTCGTCCGTGTCCTGCGCGAGGACGCGGGCGAGCCAGTCGCGGCCCTCGCCGATGTGCGCGCCGTTGCGCCAGTAGCGCCACAGCCCCAGGCAGATCCGCGTGCGCGTCGCGGCGTCGGAGTGCCCGAACGCGGCCCGCACGTTCTCGTAGTCGGTCTCGATCCGCCCGGTCCACTCCACCTGCTCCGGCCCGGTGAGCCCGGCAGCGGAGGCCTCGGCGAACGCCGCGTAGAAGCCGGCGTGCCGGTCGGCCGGGCCGCGCTCGTCGCCGAGGCGGTTGCGGGCGTACGCGCGGATCGTCGACAGCAGGTGGTAGCGCCCGTCATCGTCGTCGCGCACCACGAGATGCTTGTCGACCAGCGCGGCGAGGCGCTTCTCCAGCAGGTCGGGATCACCGCCCGGCAGCGTGACGGCCAGCGCCGCCGCCGCCGTCCAGCCGCCGACGAAGACCGACAGCTCGGTCATGAGCCGCTGCTCCTCGCCGTCGAGCAGCACGAAGCTCCAGTCGATCGCGCCGCGCAGGGTCTGCTGGCGGGCCGGCAGGTCGCGTGGGCCGGAGCCGCCGAGCGTGTCCAGCTCCCGGTCGAGGTGCTCGGTGAGGTGGTCGAGCAGCTCGTCCGGGCTCCAGCGGTCGATGCGGGCCGCGGCCAGCTCGATCGCCAGCGGCAGGCCGTCGAGGCGGCGGCACAGCTGCGCGACGGGCAGCGCGGTGTCGATGGTGATCTCGAAGTCGGCGTCGACCGCGCGCGCCCGCTGCTCGAACAGCATCACGGCGGGCGAGTCGGCGAGCGTCGGGACCTGGTAGACCTGCTCGCCGTACAACGACAGACGCTCGCGGCTCGTGACCAGCGCGCGCACCCCCGGCGCCGCGGCCAGCAGGTCGCTGACCAGCGCCGCGCCGTCGTCGACGACCTGCTCGAAGTTGTCGAGCACGAGCAGCTGCTCGGCCTCGGCCAGCTGGTCGAGCACCGTGTCGAACAGGTGCTGGTCGGGCAGCTCGGCCACGTGCAGGGCGCGGGCCAGGGCGGCGGTGAGCAGCTCGGCGTTCGTGGTGTCGGCCAGCGGTACGAACACCGCGCCGTCGGCGAACTCGTCCGCGACCGCGCCGGCCGCGGCCAGCGACAGCCGGGTCTTGCCGATGCCGCCCGGCCCCACCAGCGTCACCAGCCGCCCGTCGCGGATCAGCCCGGCGACCCGCGCGGTCTCACGGTCGCGGCCGACGAGCTTGGTCATCGGCACCGGCAGCCGGCTGCGCCGCCGCTTGGGCGCGGCGGGCTTCACGCCCCAGGTGCCGTCCCCGGCCGCGACGAGCTCGCCCCGGGCCCGCAGCCGCTGCAGCTCGGCCTCGGCCCGGGCCGGCAGCCCGCCCGAGCGCTCGACGAGCCGGTCCAGCAGCGCCTGGGTCGGCTCCCCGGCGAGCGCGATGCGCAGCCAGATCCGCAGCGTCGCCGGCGACCACGGCGCCAGCTCGATCACGGTCTCGCCGGTGTCGGCGGGGCCGCCGAGGTCGGTGGTGGCGTAGACGACCGCGCAGGCGTCCCCGAGCGCGGGCACGGGCTCGCCCACGTCCGCGAGGAGGATCACGGGTTCGCCCGGTTCCGCCGTGGTACTGCCCGCAAGCTCCGTCGCGAAGCCCCGCAGCCGCGCGATCTGGGCCACCTCGCGCAGGAACCGCGTGTGACCCGCGCCCTTGGGGCCCGTGACGCGCAGCGCCCCGCGCAGGCCCGCCGACACGCGGGTCATGAACTCCTGCGTGGCGCTGAGCGCGGCGTCGCGCTCCCACAGGCGCGACGAGCCGGCGGCCGGGTCCGCCTCGATGTCGTCGCCGACCGCCTGGCCCCGGCCCCGCCGCTTGGCCAGATAGTTGCGGCGGTCCGCCACGGCGATGAGGGTCTCGCCATCGGTACCGTCGGCCGGGCTGGACGCCACCCCCATGCTGATCGACAGGTGCAGCGGCGGGGTCCCCGCGAACTCCCGCGCCCGCACCTCATCGGTCAGCCGGATGGCCAGCCGCAGCGCCTCGTCGGCCGCGGTGTCCGGCAGCAGCAGCACGAACTCGTCGCCGCCGTAGCGGAACAGCACGTCCTCGGCCCGGATGAGCCCCTGGATACGCTCGGCGAGCTGCCGCAGCAGCATGTCGCCGCGCAGGTGCCCGAAGGCGTCGTTGACGGTCTTGAAGTGGTCGACGTCGAACAGCAGCAGGCTGGCCCCGCCGACCTCGTGCAGGGCGGCGTCCAGGGCGGCGCGCGAGTGGGCGCCGGTGACGGGATCCTGCACGTTCATCGCCAGCTTGATCGGCGTTCGCGGGGCCCCGCTGAGGTGTTCGGGAGCAATTGGCGCATCGGGTGACACGTGTCGGGTCTCCGGTGTCCGGCGGCCGGACGATCCCGGGGCGCCGTTCGTCCCTTTCGGCGGCCGCCGACCGGGGAGCCCGTGATCACCGCATCGGCCGCACCGGCATCGAGCAGCCCGACGTCGGCGGGCGCGGACGGCCGGGCCTGCTAGTCCCGGACCGCCTTGAGATCCTCGACCAGCCCCGCGAAGGCGGCCTCGCGGTCGTCGGCGCGCAGGACCGCCGAGGGGTGGATGGTCGCCACGAGCACGCCGTCGCCCTCGAAGTCCTCGGGGTGCTCGGCACTGGCCGGCCACGGCAGCGCCTTGCCGCGTTCGCGGGTGACCCGGAACGCCGGCCCGAGCAGCGCCTTGGCCGCCGTGGCCCCGAGCACCACGACCTTCGCGGGGCGTATGCGCGCGAGCTCGGCCACGAGCCAGGGCCGGCACGCCACGATCTCGGTCCGGTCGGGCGTCTGGTGCAGCCGCCGCTTCCCGGGCGCCGCGGGGCGGTGCTTGAAATGCTTGACGGCGTTGGTGAGGTAGATGCTGTCCCGGTCGAGCCCGGCCGCGCCGAACGCGCGGTCGAGCACCTTCCCGGACGGCCCGACGAACGGGTGCCCGCGCCGGTCCTCGACATCGCCGGGCTGCTCCCCGACGACGAGCATCCGCGCGTCCTCGGGCCCCTCCCCGAACACGGCCTGCGTCGTGTCCCGGAAGAGCTCGCACGCGTGACACTCCTGCACGGCCCGCCGCAGGTCGTCCAGGCTCGCGTCCCTGTCCATGGGCACTCCTCGGCCGTGGCACGTTTCCGGGATTTGCGCGGTTCCCGGGTTCCCTACTGTTCCCGGTACCACCAAAACGAACTTTGATGCAGGGAGATAGCCATGAGCGACGTCGACTACGGGCAGTACGAGGTGGGCCAGGAGAGCGGCGAGCTGGACCAGCTGCACCAGGCCGAGGGTTCCGAGGCCGACTACAACAGCCAGTTCGGCGTGTACGAGCAGGACCACTCCGCCGCCGAGTCCACCGACTTCTCGCAGGGCCACCACGTCGAGTACGACGCCCCCGGCGCCGTGCACTACGAGTCCGACGACTACACCAACTACTCCCACGACGCGTCCGTCGACGACCACGTCTTCGCCGCCGAAGGCTCCGAGTCCTCCCACCAGGCCCAGTTCGCCGAACTCGACATGCTCAAGGAGCGCTTCGCCACCGGCTTCGAAAGCGGCACCATGTTCTCCGGCACCAACGCCGAACTCGAAGCCGCCAACTGACCCACCAACACCCCATGCACCCACACACCAGACGCGGCCCGCCAAACCGGCGGGCCGCGTCTCGTTCGGCGTCAGGGCCGCTCGGAGTGGCCTCGGGGCCAGATGCGGACCGGGTATCGCCCGAGCCGTTCCGCCTCCCGCCACGCCGCGCGAGTGGCCTCGGCGTCCGCGTACTGCGCGCCGGATCGCCGTTTGCGGCGCGGGCCCGCTCAGGCCAGGTGCTCGGTGAACCACTGGACGAGCCGGGTGTACGCCTCCGCCGCGGCCGTCGCGTTGTAGCGCTCGCCCGTGTCGTTGAAGAACGCGTGGTTCGCGCCCGGGAAGGTCACCAGCTCGTGCGTCATCCCCGCCGCCGACAGGGCCGCCTCCGCCGCGCCGCGGGTCGCGTTGACCCGCGAGTCCAGCTCGCCGTAGATGCCCAGGACCGCGGCCTGCTTCGAGCCGTTCAGCGTCGCGGCGTCGGGGAACGGGCCGTAGAACGGGGCCGCGGCCGCCAGCCGGGGCTCGCCCGCAGCCAGCAGCTGCCACACCTCGCCGCCGCCGAAGCAGAACCCCGTCGCCGCGAGCCGGGCCGCCGGCGCGCGGCGCTGCAGCTCGTCGAGGGCCGAGCGCATGTCCTCGATGAACCGGGCCGGGTCGGCGGCGTTCAGGGCCGCCGTCGCCTGGGCCGGGTCCGTGAACCGCGCGGTGCCGCCCTCCTCCGAGAGCAGGTCCAGGGCGAGCGCCGAGAACCCGCTCGCGGCCAGGCGGCCGGCGACCGAGCGGATGTGGTCGGTCAGGCCGCGGTTCTCGTGGATGACGAGCACGGCGCCGCGCGGGTTCGCCGCCGCGGCCCACGCGGCCTGCAGCCCGTCGAAGGCGATGGGCTCGGTGGGCAGCGGGGCCGGGCCGGCCGCGCTCGCCGGGGCGGACGCGGACGCGGACGCGCCCGGGCCGGGGGCCGGGTCCGTGCAGGCGGCGAGCATCGAGGCGGCCAGCGCGGCGCCCACACCCATCAGGGAGAGGCGCCGCAGGGCCTCGCGGCGGTTGATGAGGCCGTCGGCGTAGTCGACCACGACCTCGGACGTGAGGTAGTCGTTCACGCCCCTCAACGCTAGTGCTGGGAGGTCCGGTCCGCCGGAGGGAACGGCCAATCCAGCTTCGGCTGGTCCGACTCACCCTCGGAGTGCTCCGCCTCGGCGGCGGGGACGGGCACCGGCTCGGGCGCGGCCGCGGGCGCCCCCGGCGCCTTGGACGCGGGCGCCGGAGCCGGGGCCGACGACGCGGCTGGGGCCGGACGGCGGCGGACGGAGGCGAGCAGCTCGCGCGGCGTCGGGATGTAGTTCCACAGCGTGCGGTCGGGGATGCGGTCGGCCGGGGCCAGCTTGCCCCACAGGACCGCGACGGCCACGCAGACGGCGAAGGCGAGGACGAACGGCCAGTAGTTCTCGCCCGTGCCCGGGTTCGTCTCGACCGCCGGTATGAACCGCGCGATGTCGGGCTGGCGGATCTTGCCGGCCAGCCAGGTGAAGATCGGGTCGTTGCCGTCGCCGCCGCCGGAGGTGAAGCGCCAGAACAGGTTGACGTCACCCGTGAAGGTGATCAGGAAGCCGAACACGCCGGTGGCCAGGGCCAGCGCCAGCGGGAACCAGCTGTGCAGGCGCTGGAGGGTCACCGCCACGTAGAACGCGAGGATCGGCACGAGCACGACCGGCAGGCGCCCGGGCGGCGTGAACCCGGCCCACCAGGTGCGGAAGGTGGAGATGGCGAGCATGTACGGCAGGATCACCGCGAGCAGCATCCAGTGCGCCTGCATCCGGCTGTTGCGCCGGCCCACCAGGAACATGCCCGGCACCGCGAGCGCGAGCACGGGGAAGTGACTGATCAGGCCGTACTGCCGATCGAACAGAAGCCCCGCGAGCCCCCGCTGCGGCGGGATCTGGAACAGTCCGTCGCCGAGCGCCGAGTTGCCGGGGGCCGGGTTCAGCGACTGGTAGTGGGTGTAGTTGAAGATCTCGAGCGCGAGCAGCAGCACGAGCATCGGCACCGCGGCCGGGATGTACGCGCTCAGCGCCCGCACGCCCTTCGCGCCGCCCCGGTCGACCCGCAGGAGCAGCAGCGCCCCGAGGATCACGGTGAACAGCGTGAACCGGCCGTGCACCCAGGGCATCCAGCCCAGCCCCGCCGAGGCCAGCGCGACCTGCCACTTCGCCGGTCGCGCGGCCACCAGCACGCGCACGGCGTAGGCCACGAACAGCGCGCCGAACGGGTCGATGAACAGCATGGAGGCGTACATGTAGATCGGCGTCGCGACCACGAAGATCCCGGTGACGATCGTCGCGTAGGACCGGGCGATGCCCATCTCGCGCATGATCCGGAACATGATGCCGACGGTGAGCACACTGGCCAGCACGACGACGGCCTGGGCCCCGATGCGACCCCAGATCATGAACGGGATCGTCCACAGGATCGGCCCGCCGAAGTTGTGCAGCGGCACCATGACGCCGTCGGCGTTCGGGTACACGTGGGCCTGAATGTCCTGCGGGTAGAACACCCGGAAGTCCCCGTTGGCGTAGGCCTGGGTGAGGTCGAAGGTGTGATACTTGCCGAGCGCGATGCTCTCGATGAGGTAGTGCGGCTCGTCGCCGAGCGGCGGCATGCCGAGGCGCATCTTGGCGGCGATCGCGTAGAGCACCGCGGCGAGCGCCATCAGCGCCCAGACCACCTGCCGGTCGCTGAACCGAATCGTGACTTCGGGCTCCGGATCCGTCTGGATCGACCGGTTCGCCACTTGTTACCTCCGAGCCATGGGACGCGCGACGGCGAAGGTAGCACGTCCTCTCACCCGAGGGAGTCCCCCGAGGCGCGGAAAACGACTCGGCCTCACATTCCGGCCGGTCGGCCCCGCCCCCGCGGCTGGGCTTATGCGACAAGGCCGCCGTGGACAACGTGGTGGCGATCTCGGTACGCCTCGCCGACGGCGGGTCTCGCTCCTTTCTGACCTGGGGTCGAATCCAGGATCCCGTTGACCCGGCCCCGGTGTGCGACCTGGTGCTCCGGGCATCCTCGATGTTCTCGCTCGGGGGCGATCCCAGCTTTCCTGGTCCGTCCCGGGAGGAGCCAGGAAATAGATCAGGGCTGGCTCCCTGTTTGCGGGAAACCAGCCCTGATCTTGAACTTCACGAAGTCGGGGTAGCCGGATTTGAACCGACGGCCTCTTCGTCCCGAATTAGGAACGTATGTCCGTCCGGACAGGGAGATCTTGCGAAACCGCAGCTCAGGGTGTTGGGACTTGTTGGTCTACGTCGGGCTACAAGTGCCGTTTTCGCAAGATCGTCTCCCAGATTTCTCCCAAGCGAGTGCCTGCCTGTCGTCGCCGGGCGGGCACTCGTGGGACGCTGTTCGTGGGGGTGAGTCGCTGATGAGCGTGGACGTGCTGGAGCACCCGGGTCCGTGGAGCGAGGACGAGTACTTCGCGCTGGGCGAGACGCCGAACCGGGTCGAGTTGATCGATGGGAGCTTGCTGGTGAGTCCGGCGCCGGGGGTTCGGCACCAGATCCTGTCCCGCCGCATCGCGAACGCCCTCGACCCCGGCGCCACGGAGGCGGGGCTCGTGGTTCTGGAGGCGGTCAACGTCCGTCTGCAGACGGGCCGGATCGTCATCCCGGACCTGGTGGTCTCCGAGGTCGATGTGGGCTCGACGATCGATGCGGCCGACGTTGATCTGGTCGGTGAGATCGTCTCGCCCAGCAATGCGGCGTCCGACCGGTTGGTGAAGATGCAGCTGTACGCCGCCGCGCGGATCGGCTGGTATCTGCTGATCGAGCCGGAGGAGCCGTCCGCGGTCACGTTGCGCCTCCTGCGCCTGGAGGGCGAGCACTACGTCGAGCATGCGGTGATCGGCTCGGGGGAGACGCTTACCTCTGACCGCCCGTTCGCGATCCGCCTCGACGTTGATGCGCTGACCGCGCGCCGCGCTTCGTCCTGATCGCCCCTTAGCCCCTCCGTATACCCGTCGTCCACCCACCGGAACCCTGAGGCCCCGGCTGGAGGCCCCGCCGGAGGCGCAGAGCGTGACCGTTGGATCAGCTGGCAGGGAGCGCAGCGACCGGTGTCCGCGGGAGCGACGGTCTGTAGCCCGGCGGGCCGGGGTCAATGAGCTGTGGGACCATCGACGGCCGGAAACTGGCTGGCCTTATATCTAGTGCTGTTGCGGTCCGGGCCGCGCGTGGGCTTCCGGCCGGCGGGCTTCCGGCGCCGGTGCGGAGCGCGGGCGCCGCTTGCACGCCGAGCCGGCTGACCGCGCGCGGGCTGCGCCGTAGGCGCCTTGATCTAGTACGGCCAAGTTCGGCAACATGTGCAACACAGAAACGGAAAGCCGAAACGCCCTACGACGGTAGGGCAAACAAGCGCAGGCGATCGGGCAGCCAGTTACGCAGCGTGAACGGTCGTGGCGGTGGGCGAAGATGTCAGCTTTGCTCGTACCATGAAACCTGACGTGTACATTCCTTGATCATTGGCCCGCAAGACCGTCGAGGAGGAGTTATGGCCAGAGCCGACCTGCTCCTCCGCCTAGTACAGGCCGCGCTAGCTGGCGACGTCGAGCGAGTTCGGAGCACAGTCGAAGCGCTAGCGGCCGAAGAGCGCAACAAGAGGCATACCGTTCTCGCCGACGAGTTGGCGCAACTTCTAAGCGTCCGAGCACCTGCGGCCCACCACTTTAAAGCGGCAGATCGCACTGCGAATCAAGGAATAGTTGAACAATACCCCAAACGCCGTCTTCACGACCTATCTTTGCCGGATGTCGTTCGCGACGAACTCGCGATGCTCGTTGAGGAACAGCACCGCTCCGACCTGCTGCGCTCGTTTAACATCGAACCTAGGCACCGTGTGCTATTAGTAGGACCGCCCGGCAATGGTAAGACCTCGTGCGCGGAAGCACTTGCCGCCGAACTTGCAGTTCCTCTATTCGCAATTCGCTATGAGAACATAATTACAAGCTTTTTGGGTGAAACGAGCGCTAATCTTGGCCGAGCTCTCGAAGAAGTTCGACGTCAACACTGCGTTCTTTTTCTTGACGAGTTTGATGCCCTTGCCAAAGAGCGCGGAGACGAACACGATACTGGCGAGATCAAGAGAATTGTCAGCGCCCTTCTTCTCCAACTGGATCGCCTGCCAACACATGTTGTAGTGTGCGCCGCAACTAACCATAGTGAGCTACTTGATCGAGCAGTGTGGCGACGTTTTCAGCTCCGCCTAACATTGCCGGCACCAACTCGGGATGAGCGGCTGACGTTCGCGCATCGCACACAGGACCGCATCGGGATTCCGACACCACGTTCACTAAAATCCGTTATTGACAAACTCGGGCCGACGAGCTACTCGGAACTCGACGAGTTCCTGCTCGAGCTTCGACGACGTCAGATCCTTGCGGGCGACTACGAGGGCACAGATAATGTGCTCCTTGAAGGACTGTTGAGAGGATGGGCCGCTAGGGCCAATCCATCGGAGCGGAGGGAGCCTGGCGAGTGACCCACCCTCGGGACGGCTTCCGGCCACTGCTGCTGCTCGGACAACCCGCCATGGGCCCCCGCGAAAAGTTGCCGAACTCCTTCGGACACCCAGCACAACTCAGGAGACCGAGCCCCAGCGAGCAGCACGCACGGCTCGGCGCAAAGTGGAGCACTTTGCTCCAAACGCTTGAAACGCAGTCCGCCAGCATCGCGGCAGAACTCCAGGGCACAGATCCGGAGCTAGTGCTTGTCCTTGAGATCGTCGGGGACGTTCCTGACTTCTACAGGGCAGTATCCCGCATCGCCGGGTTCGAGTTCCTGGCGGAGGTTGACGAGTCTGATGTGGACGGCGGCGAAACGTTCGCCGATCTCGCCAACCCGACCGCCCAGTTCGACGGCACTCTCTTTCTTATGGCCAGCAACCAGGTCGCCCTGGCTGAGCTCCTTGAGCTCTGGCAGCTCTACCGCAGAGGCCGTACGCTTCCTCGGGGATTGACCAAGTGGCGTGATGTGTTCCAGCTGCTGCTAGATGTGCGTCGTTGGTCAACAACCGACAGGCTTAGAGGCACCGGAGTCGTCGAAGACTTTCGAGAGAGAGTCGAGGCCGGCGATCAGGTTGTTCCCGCAGAGATCGAACTATGGTTCCGGGCTGATCCGACTGCGCGACTTGCGGCCCACGCCAAGGTATCGCAGCTGGTCGAAGCAAGCGGTGGACGCGTCGTCACGTCCTCACTAATCGTTGACATTGCGTACCACGCCCTGCTGGTCGAGCTACCAATACAGACAATCGAGCCGATCCTTCGCAACAGTGCTGATGACGTCCGACTCATTCGGGCCGACGAGATCGCATTCATGCGGCCTGAAGCTCAATCGGCGGTCGCTCTGACCGCCATCGACAGTCCGCCGGACGCACCGAGCATCGTCCGACCTCCGGCCAACCAGACCAAGAAGCCTCTCGTAGCCGTCCTGGACGGGCTCCCCCTTACGCGCCACCAGTTGCTAGACGGTCGGCTCACGGTGGACGATCCTGATGGATGGGAACAGGACATCCTGGCTGCAGAACGGCTACACGGCACAGCGACCTGTAGCCTAGTTATCCATGGCGATCTGAACGCTTCTGACGGCCCGTTGAGTCGACCGATCTATGTCCGCCCCGTCTTGAGGCCGACCGTTGGTGGATTTGACAGATCCGAACGAGTACCCCCCGACGAATTGGCCCTTGATTTGGTTCACCGCTGCCTCGTTCGAATGTTCGAAAACGGCACGACGGACGCAGCGGCTCCCACCATCAAGCTGATCAATTTGTCCATCGGGGACGCCAATATCCAGCTATCAACCACTCTAAGTCCATGGGCACGGCTGCTGGACTTCCTAGCCTACAAGTACAACGTCCTTTTCATCGTCAGCGCCGGCAATCACTCTAACGAAATCGTGTTTCCCTATAGTCCGGCCAGTATGTCTGCCATGGACGGCGACAAACTGCGGAGCGAAACCCTGCGACTGCTCGTAGCTGAAGCGGAGCGCCGCCGCATTCTCAGCCCGTCCGAGGCTGTAAATTGCCTCTGTGTCGGCGCGCTGCACACAGATGCATGTCCTCAGTTCGTAGTGGGGCAGCGGACTGACCTCTTGCCAACCACAGCGAGCGGCGGCGGGAGCCTGCCCAGTCCAGTATCGGCTCTGGGCATGGGCTATAAGCGAAGCATAAAACCCGACTTCGTAGCCCCGGGCGGCCGGATACTCTACCGCGAGACCCCTGGCGGGCTCTATTCCCCCGTCACGAAATTTCGTCCAGTCCAGGCGGTCTCGCTTGGCCCCGGCCTCAGTACTGCAACACCCGCCGAAGCTGGTTCCCTCAATGGGACCCGCTTCTTCTATGGAACCTCGGGTGCGGCCGCCATCGCTTCGCATTTCGGCGGGAAAATCCTCGAACAACTTGAGGCTTTCCGTGATGACGCGGGAAATACCATTCCAGATGAATATTGGCCCGTCCTCACCAAAGCTCTCCTAGTGCATGCCTCCATGATGCCGCGTAGCTGGGAAGAGGTCCGCGACGCCTTCGACAACGTTCCCGCACTGAAGCTGCGCGAGGCGGTATCTCGATTCTACGGCTACGGTGCATTAGAGGCGGAACGGTCGTTCGGCTGCACAGAAACTCGCGCGACAGCTTTCGGGTTTGGTCGCCTGTCTCAAGACGCGGGGGCGCGCTATGACCTTCCGCTTCCTCCAAGCCTGTCTAGAAACACAATTCCTCGTCGCTTGATCATCACGTGCGCTAGCTTCACGCCGGTCCGCATGAGGAGTCGACAGCATCGCGTAGCGGAGGTATTTGTGGTGCCTCGTGTTGGCGCACTAGCCGTCACTCGTACAGGTTCTGATTGGCGCGCGGTTCGGCGCGGAACGGTTCAGCATGAGGTATTCGAGGGTCAGCGAGCCGCCGCCTACGTGGACGGCGACGTGCTTTCAGTTCAGGTCAACTGCCGCGCTGTAGGGACGCCATTTTCGGGCACCGTTCCTTTCGGACTTGCGGTAACGCTCGAAGCCCTTGATGGGAGCCGCGTACCGGTGTACTCCGAAGTGCAAGAGCGCATACAAGCCCGGGTTCGTGCTCGGGTGAGATAGGTAGGTTCGCGGCGCGTCGTTGCGGAGAGTCCGTTGAATTAGCAGTTGGTTTAGAGGTCGATCAGCCCGATTTGGTGGGCGCTACTTCAGAAGATGGCTGGTTTAGCCGGCCTGTGTCAACGCTGATATGCCGCCTCGATGCAGATTGGGACCTCCTGCGGAACAGCAAAACCTCTTTCCGCGTACACGGGACTCGCTGGGTGTCGCCAACAATCGTGCTAACGACCTTGTTTACGTCGCCGATGCTGCGGACGTAGGTGTCGAGATCGAGCGGGTTCGACGCGCAGACAACCTCAAGTTCGGGCCAGAGCTTCTTGCCAGTCGCGTAGGCGCGGCGCTGCTGGTATGGGCGGGACATAACGACTGCAGACCGTACGGGTGATCCCGCGTTCGTCGAGCAGCTCGCGGGTCAGTTCAAAGTGCTGCTGCGTGTTTGTCGCCTCGTGGTCGCTGCGGCGCTCTCGTCGGCATCCGTCACGCTCACGCCTATACCTCGTCGGCGAGTAGTCCGAAGAGCAGCGAGTCGCGCCAGGCGCCCGAGGTGTAGACGTGGTGGCGTATGCGGCCCTCGTACTGCATGCCAAGGTTCTTCACGACCGCGACTGAGTATTGGTTGTCTGGGCCGATGGCGGCCGAGATGCGATGCAGTCCCAGCGTCTCGAACCCGAAGCTGATGAGCGTCCGTGCGGCGTCGGTGGCGTAGCCGTGCCCCCACTGGTCGGCGCGGATGGCGTAGCCGAGCTTCGCGGCCTGGACGCCATTGAAGCCAAGTCGGGCGAACCCGATCAACTCGTCGGCTTCCGGCAGCGTGACGGCGAGGTAGTACTCCGTCCGCGGTTCCTGCCTGGCACGCTCGATGGCGGCGTTGATCAGTGCGGTGACCTCGTCGCGGCTGTGGCTGTCGAAGGAGAGCCAGGCGGTTACGGCGTCGTCGCCGAAGATCTGGAACGCGCCGGCCGCATCGTCGGGGCGGAACTCGCGCAGGACGACGGTGCGGCCGGTAAGGGTCACGGGGTACATGCCCCGATCATCGCTCAGTGCGTGATTGCCTTCAGCGGCGTGCGGGTGAAGTCCTCGATGGCCTAGATGAGCTCGGCCGCGTCCTGGGCCAGGCCGGCGCGGACGATCGCGGCCTGAATTCGCTGGGCCGACTGCACCACGCCGTTGATGCGCTGCTCGGGCGGGAGGTCGAGCACCGGTGCGAGCGCCTCTTCGGCGCCCTCGATGTCGCGGTCGGCGAGTCGGGCGATGGCGAGGTTGGTGTGCGCGCCGGCCTGGTCGCCGAAGGCCCATGCCGGGTCGTTGCGGTTGCTGAAGGCGTCCACGGCGCGGGTGGAGTAGCTGATGGCGTCCGTCGCCTGGGCGGGCAGCCACGCGAGGGCGTCGGCCGCGTAGTAGAGGGTCCGCGGGCGGTTGAAGACGCAGATGCCGCCGAGCTCGTCAACCTCGTCGGTCGTCACCCGCTCCCATGCGTCCTCCGCGGCATGGATCGCCTGCATCGCCTGCTCGGAGTTGCCCAAAGCGGCGTGCGCACGGGCGGCGTTGAGCGGAAGCCAGACCGCGGTGGTGCCACCGGCGTTGGTGACATACGTCGAGCCTTGCTCGGCGTAGCGGAGGGCCTCGGTGTAGCGGCCGGCCCAGTAGGCGACCAGGGATTGGAGTCCGCGAAGCCAGGCCCGAAGACCGGGGTGGTCGGCCTGGTCGGCGCAGAGGACCGCCGTCCGCGCCCGGATCATCGCGGCGTGGGGCTCGGCGAGGTCGTGGGATGCCTTGGCGAGTAGGCCACTGGTGACGGCGGCGAGGAAGTGCAGCTGCCGGGCCTGGGTGAGCGGCTGCTGGCGCTCGATCAGGGTGAACAGCGTCTCCTGCGTCTCGACCAGGTCGCCGAGTAGCTCGGTGATCGGGCGTTGCGGGTAGGCGAGGGCGAGCCTGGCGCCGCACTCCTGGCCGCCCAACCACGCACACCCCGACATCCCCGCCACCGAAGAACCGATCCCTGAGCCGCTGCCCGAACCGCGCCCCGCCCTGCATGTCGTGGGCGCGATCCCGTCAGGAGTCGTGCGATGACCAACCACGACCTTCAGCCCGTAGAACACTTCCTCACCGGCCCGGCCGAGCAGCTCGCGAACGTTCTGCGCGCTGCCGATGCCCGGGGGCACCTCGTGCGGTATGGACGTCCGCAGTCGCTCGGCGGTGGCCGGTACGCCATCGGTGTGACGCTCCTCGAGCCCGTCCCTCGGCCGCGGTGGTACCAGCGCATCCCCTGGAAGCGCGTCGGCCAGGTCGCCGCCGTCGTGGCTGGTCTCACCGTGCTGGGCGGGCTCGGCTGGGGCGCGTGGCTGCTCATCGCCTGGATCAGCGCACACCTCACCGCGGTCATCGTCACTGGCGTCCTGGTGCTCATCGTCGTCGGCGCCGTGAGCGCATCACGGGAGTCACACTGCCACGGGTGCGGTGGCCGTTGACCATCACCGCACTTCCGGGACTGGAACCGGAGAAACAACAGCCCCGGCCTGGTTCGCGGGCGGCCCGGCGGCTCATTCCCTTGGCTGCGGACGTGGTCAAGGACATGGCGGCCGAATACGGCGTGTCTGCGTCCGGTTGGCCTGCGCCGGACCGATCTGGCGGCCGGGAAGACGGAGATTGTCGACGTGCCGTGCGGGGCGACCCGGGACGACAAGTGTCCCCCGTGTGCGCAGCGGGCTCGTCGGCTGCGGAAGGTCCAGATCCGGGAGGGCTGGCACCGCGCCGACGAGCCCGCGCCCGGCCCGGAACCGGCCACCGAGGGCCAGCGGGCGCTGATCAGTCTCCGGGCGCACCTCGAACACGGCCGGGATCAGGCGGTCCGGGAATCGCTGTGGGAGCAGGTTGCGGAGGTCGATGAAGCGATCCGGGAGGTTGAGACCGCGATCGCGGTCGAGGGGCTGCGGGGCAGTGTGGCACCGCCGCACGACAAGCCGGCGGAACCGAATCGGCAGCGCTCGACCAAGCGCCGTCAGGACGCTCCGGCGCTGCCACGACAGAAGGTCGACCCGCGCACGATCGGCCGGACCTACACCGCCCCGAACGGCGCCGAATACCGGCCTTCGATGTAGTTGACGGTCACGCTCGACTCGTACGGCCCCGTACGGTCGGATGGCTCTCCAGTCGATCCGACCACGTACGACTATCGGCGGGCGGCCTGGGATGCGATCGCATTCCCGCGGCTGCTCGATCGGTTCTGGCAGAACCTGCGCCGCTGTGTCGGCTGGAACGTGCAGGACGCCGGATGTGTTGAGCCGCAACGCCGTTTGGCGCCGCACGCGCATTTCGCGATTCGGGGCACCATCCCGCGCGCCGTCCTCAAGGAAGTCGCGGCGGCGACCTACCACCAGGTCTGGTGGCCGAAAGCCGACGAACCCAACTGCCGTCCACTGTGGAACTCGGACGCCGAAGCGTGGTGCGACGAAACGGGTCGGCCGCTCGTCACCTGGGATGAGGCCCTGGACGCGATCGAGGATGAGCCGGCGCACGTGATCCGGTTCGGTGCTCAGCTGCGGGCCGAGGGCGTCAACGCCAACGACAGCAACGCCGAGCGGGCCATCGGCTACATCACGAAGTACATCGCCAAGTCCGCGGCCGACTGTCACGCGGTCACGACCGATCGGCAGCGGGATCACCTGGAGCGGTTCTGGCGGGAGTTGCGGGTCACGCCGTGCTCGGACCGGTGCGCGAACTGGCTGCTCTACGGCATCCAGCCGAAGAATGCGCACGCCCGGCTGCGGCCCGGCAACTGCAAGGGCCGGGTGCATCAGCGCTCGACGCTCGGCATCGGCGGCCGGCGCATCCTCGTCTCCCGGGACTGGTCCGGGAAGACCCTCGCTGACCACCGGTACGACGCCAAGGCCTGGGTACGGGCGCTGCTCGGTGTCGAGGCTCCCGAACCCGAAACGTCGACCGCGCCGGTCGCGTGGGAGCTGGCGCGGCCGAACGATCCGGACCTGCCACCGATGCGACATCGGCTGCTCCGCGCGCTCGCCCAACGCATCCAGTGGCGCAACGCGCTCAACGCGGCCAAGGACCGGGCGGCCCAACCGGCCGGGACGGGAGGGAGTGGACCGGGTGCTGCACCGGCCGGCTGAGGTCGCCAAGATCCTCGACTGCTCTGAGTGGTGGGTGAAGGAACAGGCCCGCAGGCGCCGTATCCCGTTCGCGTGGATCGGTGGCAGCTATCGGTTCACCGATGAACATCTGGCCGAGATCATCCGGATCTTCGAGGTCCGGCCTTAGGAAGAGCGACCGGCAACGTCGCGTGCCGTGCCGTCCGTGATGACCGGGCCGCTCCAGGCGCGGCGACCACGACGAGCGGCCTGAGCAAGGAGGGAGAGATGTGGGCTACGCCGAGAAACGAGGGTCGTACTGGCGGGCTCGGTACAAGATCGAACCGGCAAGTACGGCACCGTGCAGGACTCGACCGGCGTCAAGGTCGAGTTCCGGACGAAGCGGGAGGCGAAGAAGGCGGCCGACGAGGCCGAAATCAAGGGCCGCCCGACGACGACACCGGGTCGGATGCGTTTCGGCAACTGGGCCAACGTCTGGTACGAGCGGCAGGACCTGGCCGCGTCGACCATGCAGAACTACCGCCGCCACATCGAGGAGCACTTGCTGCCGACCTTCGAGGATCGGGAGTTGGGCTCGATCTCGTCCGCTGACGTCGACGCGTGGGCGAAGAGTGAGCGGGCCGCCGGCTACGCGGATGCCAGCGTGAAGACGTGGCGGGGGACGCTGCATCTGCTCCTCGCCGATGCCGTGGACGAGGGGCTGATCCCGTCGAACCCGGCCACGAAGCGGCGGGGGAGGGGTAAACGGGTCGGGCGGTCGCGGAGCCGCGGGCCGGAGAAGGCGATCACGACCGCGCTCGGTGTCCTGCTGATGGCTGAGCGTGCAGCGCTGTTGTCCGGGCGGGATGACGAGTTCACGGCGCTGGTCACGCTCGGCTTCACCGGGATGCGTTGGGGTGAGCTCGTGGGCCTGGAGAAGGAATTCATCCGGCCGGGTGAGGTGCGGATCGAGTGGCAGCTCTACGAACTGGACTCGGGTGAGATGCACCGCTGCCCACCGAAGGACGACTCCCGGCGGACGGCGGTCGTCCCGGATTGGCTGACCGGGCTGCTCCGCGCACAGTCGGCAAGGTTGTGCGCCTGCCATGGCCGGGCGTACGTGTTCTCCGGGCATCGTTCGGCAAATGGAGCCGTCCGGGAGGTGGGGCCGAAGCTCGTGGACGTGGCTCGGCGGGCCGGCGTGTCGACGGGAACTGTTTCGGCAGTGCTGAACGAGCGGGACAGCGTGGCGGCGGCGACCCGGGAGAAGGTCGCAGCGGCCATCGCGGATCTCGGCTACGTCCGGGGCGGGGTCACGGGAACGGTCGCGGCCCACTGGCGCCGGACGGGGTTCGCGACGTGGTTGTTTCAGCCGGCGGCGACGGGTCGGTATCCGGGGAAGAATTCTCGCCCGGTCCCAATCCTCGGCGAGCCGTGGCCGGGCATCCCGGTGCGGGGTCGCAACGCCGCCGGTCGGGCTGATGCCTGCTGGGTGCCGATCGCGCCCGGGTTGACGCCTCACGGGCTCCGGCACACCTACAAGACGATGATGATCGAGCTGGGCACCCCGCCTGTGCTCATGGACGAGCAACTCGGCCACCTGGACGGCTCGGTGCAGGCTCGCTACTCCCACACCACCCCGGAGATGCGGCGGCGGCTCACCGACGGTCTGACGGACCTCTGGACGGCGGCGATCAACACAAGAGGAGAGATGAGCCCAAACTCGCCGGTGAACGTCCTCGACGAGATGCTCAGGCCAAGATCTTCTCCCAAATTTCTCCCAACGGAGATCAAGAGACGACTCAGGGCCGGTCCCTCAGTGTGAGGAAACCGGCCCTGGCCTGGTGTTTCACGAAGTCGGGGTAGCCGGATTTGAACCGACGGCCTCTTCGTCCCGAACGAAGCGCGCTACCAAGCTGCGCTATACCCCGAGCGTGCCGAGTAATCGTAGCCCACGCCCGCCGCATCCCCAACTCGGTATCCCCCGTGTCGGGCGAACGGGCCCTGAGCTGCGGCTACACCGAGCGCAGGAAGTCCGCGAGGCGCTTCTCGTACGCCTCCGGGTCCAGGTTCCAGCTCCGGCAGTGACCCGCCTCACGTGTCTCGACCAGGGTGACGTGGCGCGACGCGGCTTGGGCGAACTCGATGGTCGGGGCGGGCGCCACGGTGCGGTCGTCGTGGTCCACGTAGAGCAGCGTCGGCACGTCGAGCCGGGTCGCGAGCGGGCGGTAGTCCAGGTCGGCTCCGCGCACGCCCAGGCGGTGCTGGATGAGCCGCAGCGCGGTCCAGGTCCACACCGGTGGCACGTTGAGCTGGCGGGCGTTCATGCGCAGGGTCTCGACCCAGTCGACCACCGGGCAGTCCAGCACCAGGGCGCGCAGGTAGCCGTCGTGGTCCCACTCGCGCAGCAGGTTCAGGATCGCCGCGCCGCCCATTGACCAGCCCATGAGGATCACGTTGCGGGCGCCCGCCGACCGTGCGTAGTCGATCGCGGACCGCACGTCACGCCACTCGGTGTGGCCGAGGTGGAAGCGGCGGTCGTACGAGGGCGGGGCGTCGGTGTCGTTGCGGTACGACACCACGAGCGTGTGGCGGCCCGAGGCGGCGAGCGTGGGCAGGACGCGCAGGGCCTCGCCGCGCGGGGCGCCGCGGCCGTGCACCGCGATGATCCACGTGTCGTCCACCCGCTCCGTCGTGGGCGGGACGAGCCACGCGGGCAGCGGGCCGAGCTCGCCCGGCACGACCACCTCGTCGAAGGGCAGGCCGCGGGCCGTCCACGGATCCCCCTCGAAGACGTAGCTCGAGGTGTACCCGCGCACGCCCGTCGTCAGCGAACCCCGCGTGACCTCGGCGATCTCGCGGGTCACGGTGGCCCGCTCGACGGAGATGACGTCCCCGAGGATCGCGTGCCCCGCGGCCCAGACGAACGACAGCGGGATGCTCCGCGCCGTGTCGGGGGTGCGGGTCAGCGTGATCCGGTTGCCCGCGCAGGCGCGGACGCGCACGGGGTACACCCGCGGGCCGTTGACGTTGAGCACGTGGCCGGCCAGGAACCAGCCCGCCCCGGCGGTGCCCGTGGGCAGGAGCACCGCGAGCCCGGCGGCCCCGGCGATGCCCGCATACGCGGCGCGCCGCGGCCATTTCCGCACCGGCGCCGCAGGCTCGGCGGTCACCGCGGGATGAGGGTCAGGATCGTCGCCTCGGGCGGGCAGGCGAAGCGGATCGGCGCGGTCGGGTGCGTGCCGAGGCCGGCCGAGACGTGCAGGTACGACTCGGAATAAGGCCATCGGTGCAGCCCCTTGGCCATGCTCCGGTCGAGGCCGCAGTTGGTGACCAGGGCACCGTAGAACGGCACCGCGACCTGCCCGCCGTGCGTGTGCCCGGCCAGCAGCAGGTCGAAGCCGTCGTCGGCCATGCGGTCGAGGATGCGCGGCTCGGGGGAGTGGGTCAGCCCGATGCGCAGGTCCACGTCGGGCGAGGCCGGGCCGGCGACGGCGTCGTAGTCGTCGCGGCCGACGTGCGGGTCGTCGACGCCGACGAGCTCGATCGTGCGGCCGCCCGCCTTGATCGTGGTGCGCGCGTTGTTCAGGTCGGCCCAGCCGGAGCCGGCCAGCAGGTCGCGCAGCTCCTCGGCGGGCAGCGCGGCGCCCTGGACGTAGGGCTTGTGCTTGTTGAAGTACCCCAGCGGGTTCTTGAACACGGGGCCGTTGTAGTCGTTGGAGCCGAAGACGAACGCGCCGGGCCGGTCCAGCAGCGGGGTGAGCGCGCGGACCACGCCGGGCACGGCGTCCACGTGGGCCATGTTGTCGCCGGTCACGATGACCAGGTCCGGGTCGGTGCCGGCCAGCTCGGCCACCCAGCGCTGCTTGCGGTGCTGGCCCGGGGTCATGTGCAGGTCGCTGATGTGCAGCACCCGCAGCGGCTCGGCGTCGGGGGCGAGCACCGGCACGTCGAAGCGGCGCAGGGTGAACATGTTGCGCTCGACGAGCGAGGCGTAGGCAAAGGTGGCGGCCCCGGCGGCGACGGTGCCCGCCGCGAGTCGCAGAACGGTCTTCGAGCGCATTTACTCAGCCTACCGGCGCGCTTACAACAGAATATGAGCAAGATCCGACGGATAGACTTTTCTCATGTTGAAGGCACGCCTGGAGTCCGACCTGCACGACGCCATGAAGGCTCGCGACGAGCTGGTGACGTCGACCCTGCGGATGGCGATCGCCGCGGTGCGCAACGCGGAGGTCGCCGGGAAGTCCGCCCGTGAGCTCTCCGACGACGAGATCCTGTCGGTGCTCACCAAGGAGGCCAAGAAGCGCCGCGAGGCCGCGGAGGCGTTCGCCGGGGCCGGGCGCGAGGCCCAGGCCGCGAAGGAGCGCGCCGAGGAGGAGGTCATCGCGGGGTACCTGCCGAAGCAGCTCTCGGACGACGAGCTCGGCGACATCGTGCGCGAGGCCCTCGCGGCCGGCGGGTTCGCCGGTCCGCAGCAGATGGGTCCGGCGATGAAGGCCGCGCAGGCGGCGGTCGCCGGTCGCGCCGAG
The DNA here is from genome assembly GCF_050947935.1 of Dactylosporangium sp. CA-052675. Classification (GTDB taxonomy): domain Bacteria; phylum Actinomycetota; class Actinomycetes; order Mycobacteriales; family Micromonosporaceae; genus Dactylosporangium. The sequence goes on from NZ_CP192010.1 coordinate 571,376, forward strand.
GGCGGCCGGGTGGCCGCGATCGTCAAGGCGCAGTTGACGTCCAACTGAGTGAACAAAGGCGGGCGCCCCGGGAGAGGGGCGCCCGCCTTTGTTCATGCGATCAGGTGATCAGCACACCCACGGGATCGGGCACATGTCGGTGTCCGGCACGTCGCCGTTGGGCACCCCGTTGTTGTTGTCGCCGCCGAGGTACGGCGGGGCCGGCGCGCCCGGGCCCTTGCTCACGACGAGCTGGACCGAGCTGCCCTTGGCCGTCGAGCCGGACGGGTTGGTGCGGTCCACGGTGCCGGCCGGGCACTGCGAGGCGACCTGGCCGGACGCGACCGAGACCGAGAAGCCCGCATTCTTGATCTTCGCGCGCGCCTGGTCGACGGAGAGGCACTTGACCGACGGGATGTCGACCAGCTTGCCCTGCGAGCGGTCCTTCGTCGGCGGGGTGAACTGCACGACGGGCTGCCCGGCCAGGCCGTCGCGGAGCACGCCCAGCGCGGCGTAGTTGGTCGGCGGGTGCTTCATGTCCTTGTTGGTCTCGGGCCAGTCCGGGTCGGTCAGGAACGCGGACACCGCGAGCTGCTTGGTCATGACGGTGAACGTGGCGCTCTTCTCGGAGTCCGTCGTGCCCGTCTTGCCGGCGATCGGCCGCTTCACGAAGTCGCGGGAGTAGCCGGCGGTGGCGCCGGCGCACTTGCCGGTCGCGGACTGGTCGCCGACCGGGCAGCGGGCCATGTCGACGGCCGCGCGGGCGACCTCGGGGTCGACGGCCTGCTTGCACTTCGGGTCGAGCCCGTCGACCTTCTTGCCGCTGTTGTCCTTGACCTCGAGGATCGGGGTCGGCTCGCAGTAGAGGCCGTCCGCGGCGAGGGTGCCGTAGGCGTTGGCCAGCTGCAGCGGGGTCGTGGCCGAGACGCCGAGGGTGAAGGCGCCCCACTGCTTGGGGTTGGCCGCGAGCTGGGCGTCGTTCGGGGCGTTGAACTGGATGCCGAGCCGCTTGGCCACGTCGACCACGTGGTCGACGCCGACCTGCTGCTCCAGCGGCACGAAGAACGTGTTGATGGAGCTGCCGAAGCCGGTCCACATGTTGTAGGGGCCGGACTGGCCGCCGGAGTTCTTCGGGCAGTAGTGCGGGCCGTTGCAGGCGGCCGGGCTCTTCGGGTCGATCGGGAAGTCCGAGACGAACTGCTTCTCGGTCTGGATCGTGGTGGCCAGCGGCAGCCCGGACTCGAGGGCGGCGACCGCGGTGAAGATCTTGAAGGCGGAGCCGGCCTGGTAGCCGGGGATGTCCTTGTCGCCCGTGATGATCGGCACCGTGGTGTTGGGGTAGTTGCCCTTCTGGTTCTTCTTGTCCGGGTTGGTGTTCTTGCCGTTGTTGGTCTGGTCGTTGCTGAAGTTGCGGTTGGTGGCCAGGGCGGTGACGCGGCCGGTGCCGGGCTGGACCGCCGCGAGCATCAGCGCGTTGGACTGGCCCATGGTGATCTTCTGGTCCTTGGAGACGTAGGGCTGGTCCTGCGCGTACTTGAAGGCCGCCGTCTGCGTCTGGACGTCGAGCGAGGAGACGACCGTGTAGCCGCCGGCCCGCAGCCGGTTGGCGCGCTGGTACTCGTCCTCGCCGAATACCTTCTGCCCGATCCACCAGCGCCGCAGGTAGTCGCAGAAGAAGCCGGCGCCGAGCTCGGGGCGCTGGATCGACTCGCAGCCCTCGGGGGTCCGCTTGCCGATGATGTTGAGCTTCTCCTTGCCGGCGGCGTCGGCCGTGGCCCGGTCGATGTAGCCCATCGAGACCATCTGGTTCAGCACGTACTTCTGCCGGTCCATCGCCCGCGGCAGGCCCTCGGCCGTGGCCGGGTCGTTGGTGCCGGGCGCCTTCACGAGGCCGGCGATGAGCGCGGCCTCGGGGAGCGTGAGGTCCTTGGGGTCCTTCTCGAAGTACACGTGCGCGGCCGCGTACACACCGTAGGCGCCGTGGCCGAAGGGCGCGATGTTCAGGTACCGCTCGAGGATCTCCTTCTTGGAGAGCTTCTTCTCGAGGTCGATCGCGTACTTCATCTCGCGCAGCTTGCGCGTCGGGGTCTTGTCGGTCGCGTCGACGACCTCCTGCGGCGTGCGCGCCGAGTAGGCGATGGCCTGCCGCACGTACTGCATCGTCAGCGTCGAGGCGCCCTGCTCGGTCTGCCCGCCGGCGTTCTGGTTGGCCACGAACGCGCGGGCCACACCCTTCACGTCCACGCCGCGGTGCTCGTAGAACCGGTTGTCCTCGGCCGCGACCATCGCCTGCTGCATGACCTGGGCGACGTCGTCGATCTTCACGTCGCGGCGGTTCTCGTCGTACATCATCGCCAGCAGCGTCTTGCCGTCCGCGGCGAACACGTAGGAGATCTGCGGCGACGGCAGCACGTCGATGTCGGTCGGCAGGTTTTCGAACGTGTCCGAGCCGGCCTTCGCGGCCAGTCCGGACATGGCCACCGCGGGGAAAGCCGCCGCAGCGACCACGAGCCCCGCCAAGAGCCCACACAGCAGCAACGAAGCCGCGTTGGGCAGCAGGCCGTGCTCGCGTTTGCGCATCCAGGTCACCGCCTCAGACTACGTGACGACGTCATGAGGCCGCGTCCAGATGCAGGCGTCCTCGTTGTCCTAGACGCGTCACGTCGAGCGTGAGGTTGACCCAGTTCCGATTCTGCGGCAAGCCGCACGGGGGCCGTCGGCATTTTGGGCAAATCACACCCGGTAGTGGCCGAGTGGTAGCACGGATCGGCCCTTTGGTGGAACGCGAAAGGCCGGTTAACCTGGTGCAACAACGTTGCGTAACTGGACGACTACAGAGCATGATGTTCCGGAAAGCTCCTCTCGGGGTTCCCGTGGCCGGGGACCCTGCTGTCGCGCCGGGCAATCCGGCGAACTGCACCCGAATGCCATGGGGGGACGTGGTTTGGGCGCTTTTCGCCGGGGCAAGCACGGCGGATGGACCCGGGGGGAGTCCAAGGGGGGAAGAGGAAATATGAGCATGGTCGTCGACTGGCCCAGCATCGCCGCGTGTCGCAATGGCGACCCGGACGCCTTGTTCGTCCAGGGTGCCGAGCAGAACGTGGCGAAGCGGATCTGCCGGAGCTGCCCCGTGCGGTACGAGTGCCTGGCGGACGCCCTCGACAACCGGATCGAGTTCGGGGTGTGGGGAGGCATGACCGAGCGCGAGCGCCGCGCCCTGCTGCGCCGCCACCCGCAGGTGCCGAGCTGGCGCAAGATGTTCGAAGCGGCCATGGACCGCAACAGCACCAGCAAGGACGCCAAGGAGCTGGTGCCGACCGGCTGATCGCAGCCGCCTGCCTCATCCGAGGGCCGGGCCGCATACGAGGGCCGGGTCGATCGCGCTCTACGCGAAGGTCGCGCCGATCGCGCGCAGCCCGTCGAGGTCATGGACGTCGGCGGGCTGTGCGGGCACGCGGACGACCGGCACGCCGGGGTGGGCGCGCAGGAACCGGCCGGAGACCGCCGCCTGCCGATCGTGCAGATCGGCCAGTTCCGCGTGCACCCGCAGCACGTCCGCCGTCGCCTGGTGGCCGCCGAGGTCGTCGAGACGCTCCGCGGCCGCCCGGGCGTCGGCGGAGGACAGTGCCGGCGCCGCGACCGGCACGACCCGGTTGAGCACCAGGCCCGCCAGCGGCATCCGGTCCGCGCCCAGGCGACCGGCGAAGTAGACCGCCTCGCGCACGGCGTCGGGCTCGGGCACCGCCACGACCAGGAACGCCGTCTCGGGGGCCTGCAGCACGCGGTACGTCTGCTCGGCGCGCTCCCGGAAACCGCCGAACATCGAGTCCAGGGCGCCGACGAAGCCCGACAGGTCGGTCAGCAGCTGGGCGCCGAGGATCTTCTGCACGGTGCGGCTGAACAGCCCGAACGAGGCCGAGACCAGGTTGAACACGCTGCGGCCGCCGGTGCGGGCGGGCGCGAGCAGCAGGCGCAGCATCTTGCCGTCGAGGAACCGCGACAGCCGGGCCGGCGCGTCGAGGAAGTCCAGCGCCGAGCGCGACGGCGGGGTGTCGACCACGATGAGGTCCCACTCGTCGCGGGCGCGCAGCTGGCCCAGCTTCTCCATCGCCATGTACTCCTGCGTGCCCGAGAACGTCGAGCTCATGGCCTGGTAGAAGGGGTTGGCGAAGATCTCCTCGGCCTTCTTCGGGTCGGTGTGCGCGAGCACGACCTCGTCGAAGGTCCGCTTCATGTCCAGCATCATGGCCTGCAGCTCGGCCGAGTCCGGCTGCAGGCCCTTGACCTGGCGGGGCGTGTTGTCCAGCTCGGTCAGGCCGAGCGCCTGGGCCAGCCGCCGAGCCGGGTCGATGGTCAGCACGACCGTGCGGCGACCGTGCTCCTCGGCCGCTCGCAGCGCCAGGGCCGCGGCCGTTGTCGTCTTTCCGACTCCGCCCGAGCCGCAGCAGACCACGATCCGGATCGCGCGGTCGGCGAGGATCGCATCAAGATCCAGGTCGGGCGACCCGGGCGTCTCGGCAGTGGGAGGCACCCTGCGAGCGTATCCGCTGCGAGCATCCTCAAGCAGACGTGAGGAGCAGATCACCGAGCGACTCGAGGGTCGCCACCGTCACACCTTCGGGCAGCACCGGCAGCTCGACCACCGGACGGCCGAGCCCGAGCAGCTCGGCGCGCAGAGAGGACTCGGCGGCGACCTTGGTCTGGTAGGCCCGCGCCTCCCCGGCCAGCCCGCCCAGCAGCTCCTTGTCGGCCGTCACGCCGGCCGCGGCCAGGCCCCGGCGCAGGTCGGCCTGGGTGACCTTCACCCCGGCCAGCGCCGGCGGGCGGGTGGCGTTGACGATCACGGTGCCGATCGGGATGCCCAGCCGGGTCAGCTCCTCGATCGCGTCCGCGGTCTCCTGGACCGGCATCTCCTCCAGGAGGGTGACGACGTGCACGGCGGTCATCGGCGAGCGCAGGATGGCCGCGACGCCCTCGCTCTGGGTCTTGATCGGCCCGACCTTGGCCAGCCGCGCCGTCTCGGCCGTCACGTTGAGGAACCGGCCCACCCGCCCGGTCGGCGGCGCGTCGAGCACGACGGCGTCGTAGGCCCGGCGACCGTCGGCGGTGCGCGTGACCGCCTCCTTGATCTTGCCGGTCAGCAGCACGTCGCGCAGGCCCGGTGCGACCGTGGTGGCGAAGTCGACGGCGCCGACCTTGCGCAGGGCCCGTCCGGCGACGCCGAGGCGGTAGAACATCTCGAGGTACTCCAGCAGCGCCTCTTCGGCGTCGACCGCCAGCGCCCGCACCTCCCCGCCGCCGCGGGCCGAGGCGATGCGCACCTCGCGGTAGGGCAGCGGGTCGCGGTCGAAGAGCTGCGCGATGCCCTGCCGCGCCTCGACCTCGATCAGCAGGGTCCGTTTCCCGTCGCGGGCCAGCGCCAGCGCGAGGGCGCCGGCCACGGTCGTCTTGCCGGTGCCGCCCTTGCCGGTGACCACATGCAGACGGGCGGGCCAGCCGTAGCCGCCCCGCCCGTCAGAAGACTCGCGCGCCGTCACACCCCCGACGCTACCTGGTCGAGGCCCGTCGTCACGCGGCGGTGATCTCGCACACGAACCAGCCCTTGCCGTGCGAGGTGACGTACCGGTACTTCGTCTCCGCGACCTTCTCGTCGCTGGTGGTCACCTTCACCGTGGTCGTGAGCGTCGCCTCGTCGCCGCTCTGCTTCTCGACCGTCGGGGCCGGCCAGGTGTACGTCGGGCTGCTGAGGCTCGCGTCGTAGGTGCGGATCTCCTGGATGCGCGCGGTCAGCTTCCCCTTGTCGCGGGAGGAGGAGCAGACGTACTTGAGCGCGTCGTCGACGCTCTTGTTCTTGTACACCGCGGTGAGGAAGCTGTTGACCGCCTCGGAGGCCGTCGGCGCGCCCGTGCCCTGGTTGTTCTGGACCACGAAGTAGGCCGCGGCGCCGCCACCGCCGCACAGCACGATCACGACGCCCAGGATGATCAGCGTGATCATCAGGCCGCGCTTCTTCTTGACCGGCGCCTGCTGCGGGTAGACCGGATAGCCCTGGGCCGGCGGACCGGAGAACGGCGGCGCCATGCCCGGCTGCGGCACCCCGCTGACCGGGGCCGTCGGCCCGGTCGGGAACTGGCCGGTGGGCGGCGCGAACGGCCCCGTGGGCGGCCCGAACGCGCCAGTGGCCGGCATCGGGCCGGTCGGCGGGTAGGGCGGCTGGGCATAGGGCTGCCCGGAGATCGGCGGGGCCGAGGTGGGCGGTGCGTACGGGTCGGGGTTCGGCGGCTGCACCGTGTACTGCTCGGGCTGCGGCTGCGCGAACGGGTCCTGCACCGGCGGAGGCGGCGGCCAACCCGGCTGCCCGGGTTGTCCGGGCTGACCCGGATACTCCGGCTGGCCCGGGTATGGGGGCGGTTGCGTCATTTCTCCCACCTTTGTGCGGCACTCACGACGGCGGCCCTCACAGTAGCGTCATGGGGCCACCCGTGGGGGGTCCTGATATCAGGCTGTGCCCGACAGACCCGCACGGCCCGGCGTTACTGTCCCCACATGCAGAAATGGGAGTACCTGACCGCACCGCTGCTGGTCCACAACACGAAGATGATCCTCGACAACTTCGGCGAGGAGGGCTGGGAGCTGGTGGCGATCGTGCCCGGCCCCAACCCGGAGAACCTGGTCGCCTACTTCAAGCGCCCGAAGGCCGGCTGACATGGGTGACGTCCACGCCCGCCTGGCCGAGCTCGGGATCACCGTTCCTGCGGTCGTACCGCCCGTCGCCGCATACGTCCCCGCCGTGCGCACGGGCGACCACGTGTACGTCTCGGGCCAGCTGCCCATGGTCGACGGGGCCCTGTCCGCCACCGGGCTCGTCGGCGCCGAGGTCACCCCGGAGCAGGCCAAGGACCTCGCCCGCACCTGCGCCATCAACGTCCTCGCGGCGGTGGAGGCCCTCGTCGGCCTCGGCAGCGTCGTGCGGGTCGTGAAGATCGTCGGGTTCGTCGCCTCGGCGCCGGGCTTCACCGGGCAGCCCGGCGTCGTCAACGGCGCCTCCGAGCTGCTCGGCGAGGTGTTCGGCGACGCCGGGAAGCACGCACGCAGCGCCGTGGGGGTCTCGGCACTGCCGCTGAACGCGCCCGTCGAGGTCGAGGCGATCCTCGAGGTGGCCTGACGCCGGATGGCCGGCCGACCCCGTGGCGCACCGCTCGCGGGGTCGGCTACTGGCCGGTCGGGTGACGTGTGAGGCGAAGTACCCCGCCGTAGGATCACTTTCGTGGTAAGCCACGTCACCACCCCTGCCGCCGAAGTGCTCGACGCGTTGCCCGACTGGGTGACGCTCGTCCGCGCGCCCAACCCGGGCCCGATGACGCTCGACGGCACCAACACCTGGCTGCTGCGCGCCCCCGGCGGCGGCAGCGTCGTGGTCGACCCGGGCCCGCTCGACGACGGGCACCTGCGGGCCGTCGCCGCGCACGCGCCCGTCGCCGCCATCGTGCTCACCCACGGCCACATCGACCACACCGAGGGTGTCGAGCGGCTGGCCGAGCTCACCGGGGCGCGGGTGTACCACCCGCCGGTGCTCGAGCACCTCGACGCCGACGGCCTCACCGTCGAGCCGCTGGCCACCCCCGGGCACACGAAGGACTCGGTGTGCTTCGTGGTGCGGCTGGGCGGCGAGGAGATCGTCCTGACCGGCGACACCATCCTCGGCCGCGGCACCACCGTCGTGGCCTGGCCCGACGGGGATCTCGGCGACTACCTGGACAGCCTCGGCCGCCTGGCCGCGCTCGACGGGCGCCCCGCGCTGCCCGGGCACGGCCCGGCCCTGCACGACACCGGGATCGCGGCCCGATTTTACCGCCGGCACCGCGAGTCGCGGCTGGAGCAGGTGCGGGCGGCGGTGGCGGCCGGCGCGACGGACGCGCCCGAGGTCGTGGCGAAGGTGTACGCCGACGTGGACCGCTCGCTCTGGTTCGCCGCCGAGATGAGCGTGCGCGCCCAGCTCGATTTTCTGCGACGGGAATCACACCCGGCCCCTGATGGTTTGGATGCAACGTGAGCGGTCCGCAGCGAGGCGGAGGAGCCGCTCACCGGCAAACTCGGCCCGGGGGTCGCGGCGGCACCGGAGCGCGGCGGAGGTGACGGCGTGACCTGTTCGGTGTGCGGGACCGTGGCCGTGCCCGGTGCGCGGTTCTGCCACCACTGCGGCTCCGCGCTGCCCGCGGCCGCCACCCTGCCGGCGGCCGAGCGGCGCATCGTCACCGTCCTCTTCGGTGACCTCTCGGACTTCACCGCCTGGTCGGAGGATCTCGACCCGGAGCGCGTCGGCGCCGTCACCGACCGGGTGCTCGCCGCGCTCGCCGGCGCCGTGAAGACCTTCGGCGGGCACGTCGACAAGCTCACCGGCGACGGGATCATGGCCGTGTTCGGCGCGCCGGTCGCGCACGAGGACGACGCCGAGCGGGCCGTGCGCGCCGCGCTGTCGATGCAGCGGGCGGTCCGCCGGGTCCTCGACGACGAGCGCGGCGGCGGCGCCCCGCTCGGCCTGCGCATCGGCCTCAACACCGGGCCGGTCGTCGCGGGCGTGCAGGCCGGCATCGAATACACGGTCATCGGCGACACCGTGAACACCGCCGCCCGGCTCGCCGACGCGGCCGCGATCGGCGCGGTGTACGCGGGCGACCGCACCTCGAGCTCCACCCGCCGCCTGGCCTCCTGGCGGGCGCTGCGCCCGCTGCGGCTCAAGGGCAAGCGGGAGCCGGTCGAGGCCTACGAGCTGCTCGGCCTGCTCGACGCGCCCGGCACCCGCTCCGGCCTCGGCGACGAGGCGCCGTTCGTGGGCCGCGAGCCCGAGCTCGGCCGCGTCTCGGGCCGCCTCGCCGAGATCGCGGACCGCCAGGAGTCGCGGGTGCTGGTCTTCACCGGCGAGGCGGGCCTGGGCAAGACGCGGCTGGCCGGCGAGATCGAGCGCTTCGCCGCCGGATACCTCGGCGGCGCCGGCTACACCCCGAGCGCCGGGTTCGCCCCGGGCGGCGGCGCCCGCGTGCTCTCCGTGCACTGCGCCGCGTTCGGCGAGCGGCGGCGCCTGGCCCCGCTGGCCGACCTCGTGCGCGCCGCGATCGGCCTGCCCCCCGACGCCGCGCTGACCCGCGAGGCGGTCGAGGAGCGGCTGCGCCGGCTCGCCCAGCGCCTGGCCCGGGCCGCGCGGGGGCGCCCGGAGCCGCCGCGGTTCGCCAGCGACCTGCTGCTGAGCCTGATCGGCTACACCGAGGCCGTCGGCGACACCGCGTGGGTGGCGCCCGGCGGCAAGGCCGACGAGCTGGACCTCGACGCCGTGCCGGCCGCCGTGGCCGAGCTGCTGTCGGGGCTGGCCGCCGAGACGCCGCTCGTGGTGATCGTCGACGACCTGCACGACGCGACCGCCGAGACGCTGGACGCGCTCGGGGCCACCATCGAGCGGCTCGAGGGCCCGGTGCTCATCGTGCTGCTCGGCCGGCCCGAGCTGGTGCGCTCGGCCGGGGTGCTGACCCGGATCGCGGATGCCGAGGTCGTACCGATCCCGCCGCTTCGGGGCGCGGACGCCGCCCGGCTGCTGACGGCCTATCTCGGGGGCGGGCGGCTCGCCCCGGCCGACGAGGACCGGCTCCTCGCGACCGCCCAGGGCAACCCGTTCTACCTCGCCGAGCTCGTCACCCTGCTGCAGGAGCGGGGCGCGCTCACCACCGTCGCCGGCACCGACCCGCCCGGCTGGCGGCTCGCGCCCGGCTCGCTCGGCGGCCGCCTGCTCTCCCGCGACCTCGCCGCCGTGCTCGCGGCCCGCATCGACGCGCTGCCCGCCGACACCCGGGCCGTGCTGCGCGACGCCGCCGTCATCGGCGACACCGTGCCCGCCCGGGCGCTGGAGGCGCTGCGGTTCAACCCGCCCGGCCAGCCGGCCCGGCCCGCGGTCGTGGCCGCGGTCGAGCTGGAGCGGGCCGTGGAGGAGCTGCTGCAGCGGCGCATGCTGCGCCGGGGGCGGGGCGGGTTCGCCTTCGCCACCCCGCTGCTGCGCGAGGCCGCCTACGCGGGCATCGGCAAGGCCGACCTGGCCGAGCGGCACGCCGCGCTCTCCCGCTGGGCGGCCGCGGCCGTCACGAGCTTCCTGGCCGCCGGCGGCACCGGCAACGTCGCGGGTCTCAACCTGACCCTCGGCTCCGCCGACGCGTTCATCGCCGAGCACGCCGAGCGGGCCAGCCGCCTCGCCGACGTCGTCGGGCTGCGGCCGGACTCGCTCGCCCGCTCCGCCGCGCCGCTGGGCGTGCAGGCGCTGGGCCGCGCCGCGCGGGCGGCGCTGGCCTCCGGCGAGCCGGCCCAGGCCGCACAGGCCGCCGACCGGGCCGCGGTGCTCGGCGGCGGCGCGCTGCCCGCGGCCGACCGGCTCGTGCACGCCCGGGCGCTGTTGCAGCTCGGGCGGTCGGCGGAGGCGCTGGGGTACGCCGAGAAGATCACGGCGAACGCGGGCGACGACGCGGCCGTGCGGGTGGGCGCGCTGCTCGTGGCCGGGCGGGCCTACCGGGCCATGGGCGATCACCGGCGCAGCTACGGCACGCTGTCCGAGGCGCTCGACGCGGCGACGGCGGCGCATCTGACGTACGAGCGCGGTGACGCCATGCGCCGCCTCGGCATGGCCGACTTCCTCGAGGGGCGCCTGGCCGAGGCCGGGGGCCGCTTCGCCGAGTCGTTCCAGATCGCGGTCACCGCCGGCGACCGGCGCGCCCAGGCGTGGTCGCTGCAGCACCTGGCCTGGGTCACCACCACCCGCGGCGACTTCGCCGGCGCCGACGCGGCGCTCGGGCGGGCCGCCCGCCGCTTCGCCGAGCTCGGCGACCCGGTCGGGCGGGCCTGGCTGCGGGGCACCACGGCGTTCGTGCGGCTGCTCGCGGGCCGGCTCGGCGAGGCGCGGCGGCTGGCCAAGGCGTTCCTGCCGTTCGGCGAGCGCGTCGGCGACGCCTGGGCGGTCGGCACCCTGCGCGCGGTCGAGGCGTTCGCGGCGGCCGAGAGCGGCGACCTCGCCGAGGCCGACCGGGAGGCGCGGCGGGCCTACCGCGAGTTCGCCGCGGCCGGCGACGACTGGGGCCGCGGCCTGGCGCTGGTCGTGCGCGGCGTGGTCGCGCGCGAGCTTTCGGAGCCGGCGCACGCGTACGACCTGCTCAGCGACGCCACCGAATGGGGCGAGAAGACTGGGCACCCGCTGCTGCTGGGCATGTCGCGCACGATGCGCGGCTTCGTGTCGCTGGACCGCGGCGACCCCGTCGCGGCCGAGGCCGACGCGCGGGCGGTCCTGCAGGTCGTCGAGACCCACGACGTGCTGGAGCCGGCCAAGGTCGGGCCGCGGGTGCTCTTCGGCCTGGCCCGCCTGGCCCAGGGCGACCTGCCCACGGCGCTGGAGACGCTGGGCTGCGTCGCCGCGGAGCGGCCCGGCCCCTCGGTGATCTTCTCGCGCCGCCAGGCCATCGCCGCCTACGCCGCGGCCCTGCTGGCGGCCGGGCGCAACGCCGAGGCGCTGGACTGGGCGCGGCAGGCCCAGGGCGCCGCGGGCGAGGACGTCCGCGGTCGCGATTATGCGGCGGCCGTACTGGCCGAGGCCCTCGAAGCCAACCGAGCGTGCGCGAACGACTCCGTTCCGGCGGTGGCCGAGCCCTGAAGTCGGCTGTGGCCGATGCGTGACGGAGAACTGTCATACCCCTGCCGTACCGTCTTACCGTGACCGCATCGGCTCCGCTCCCCTCGGTGCCCGGCCTGACCGGGTTCTCGGTGCTGGCCCGTGGCGGATATGCCACCGTCTACCGGGCCCAGCAGGAGTCGGTCGGGCGTGACGTCGCCGTCAAGGTCGAGAACCGCACCCTGGAGACCGAGCGCGACCGCCGCCGCTTCATGCGCGAGGCGCGCGCGGCCGGCCGCATGTCCAGCCACCCGCACGTGGTCGACCTCTTCGACGCGGGCATCACCGGCGACGGTCACCCCTACCTGATCATGGAGCTCTGCGACGGCTCCTACGCCGAGCGCATGCGCTCCGCCCCGCTGAGCGCGGCCGAGGTCCGCGAGGTCGGCTTCAAGATCGCCGACGCCCTCGCCGACGCGCACTCCCTGGGCGTCCTGCACCGCGACGTCAAGCCCGCCAACATCCTCTTCAGCCGCTTCGGCGAGCCCGCCCTCGCCGACTTCGGCCTGGCCATCCTCGCCGAGTGGCGCGACGTGTCGATCACCCTCGACGTGCTCACGCCCGCCTACGCCCCGCCCGAGACCTTCCGCCACGCCCCGCCCGGCCCCGCCGCCGACGTCTACGCGCTCTGCGCCACCCTCTATGCCCTGATGCGCGGCCGCCCGCCCCGCTGGCGCGAGGACCAGATGCCGAGCCTGCTCTCGCTGGTCGACATGTTCAACGAGAACATCCCCGACCTGCCCGGCTGCCCGCCGGAGCTGATGGCGATCCTGCGCGCGGGCATGGCCAACGACGACACCCGCCGCCCGACGGCCCTGCAGCTGCGCGACGCCCTGATCGCCCTGCAGCTCGCGCCCACCCCGCCGGTGATCGTGCCCCCGCTCGGCTCCCCGCCGGTCGAGCCCGTCTACACCTCGCCGCCGCTGCCGCCCACGCCTCCGCCGCCGCCCGCGGACCGCCTGCTGGACTCGCCGTTCCTGGGCGGCTTCCCGCGCGACCCGGAGCAGACCGTGCCGCACGAGGCCGGCCCCGAGGAGCCCGCGACCGACCCCCTGCACCGCTCCGGCTCTGCCGCTTCGGGCTCCGGCTCTGCCGCTTTGAGCTCCGGCGCGGGCGCGGCCCCGTCTTCGGGCTCCGGTGCGGGCGCGTTCGGCTCCGGCTCGCTGTCTGGTTCGGGGGCCGGCGGGTTCGGCTCCGGGGGTGGGGTCTTCGGCTCCGGCTCGGGTGGCGTGGCCGCGGCCGGGGATTCGGGGCCGCCGGCCGCGCCGCCCTCGGACCCGTTCGTCGCGCCGGTGAGGCCCCCGGCGGGGAGCCGGCGCGGCCTGTGGGTCGGCGTGACCGTCGGACTGGTGGCGGTGGCGGCGCTGGTGGGTGTCGCCCTGGCGTACGGCTTCGGCGACGGCTCCCCGGGCCCGACCCCCTCCGCCTCGGTGCTCGCCGCGCCGCCCACCACCGCCTGCGGCCCGGTCGCCGCCACCGAGGCACACTGCTCGAGCATCCCGGAGTGCTTCGACGCCAAGCTCACGGTGACCTCGTGCGACGGGGTGCACACGTGGGAGGCGTTCGCCTACGGCGACCTGCCCGCCGGCAGCAAGGTGACCAGCCGCAAGGACCCGGCCGTGGCCGGCGTGTGCAGCCTCAACACCCTGGTGGCGGTGAACATCGGCGCGGCCAACTGGGAGATATCGGTCATGCTGCCGAGCACGGCCGAGCAGCAGGCCGGCCCGACGACGTTCCGGTGCCTGGCCGGCCGCGGGGACAATGCGATGACCGGCGACCAGCTGCACAAGAGCCGCTAGCACGCGCCCATCGCCGACTCGGGCCGCACCGCCGAGCGCCCGCCGGGCCGCGCCGCGCTGGGCGCACCGCACCGCGCCGGGCCGCGCCGCTGGGCGCCCACCGGACCGCGATGGCCGCACCGCCGAGCGCCCGCCGGGCCGCGCCGCGCTGGGCGCACCGCACCGCGCCGGGCCGCGCCGCTGGGCGCCCACCGGACCGCGATGGCCGCACCGCCGAGCGCCCGCCGGGCCGCGCCGCGCTGGGCGCACCGCACCGCACCGCGCCGGGCCGCGCCGCTGGGCGCCCACCGGACCGCGATGGCCGCACCGCCGAGCGCCCGCCGGGCCGCGCCGCGCTGGGCGCACCGCACCGCGCCGGGCCGCGCCGCCGGGCGCTCACCGGACCGCGCTGGCCGCACCGCTACCTCGCCGGGCCGCCGGGCCGCGCCGGGCCGTGTCGCAACGCCGGGTTCGCGTTGAGCCGTCGACGGTGGAACGCGCCGGTGTTCGCGGAGCGGGGCGGGTGAGATGCCGACCGGGGAGTGGCGGGCGCGCATCGGCCCGTCACGCCCCGGGTGGTGTCGTCAGTACGACTTCTCCTGCCCCAGCAGATGCTGCGAAACGAAGTTCAGGATCATCTCCCGCGACACGGGCGCGATCCGGCCCGCGCGCACGGCTCCGAGCAGGGTCGAGACGCCGTACTCGGTCGTCATCCCGTTCCCGCCCAGCGACTGGATCGCCGTGTCGACCGCGAGCGCGGCGGCCTCGGCGGCGGCGTACTTGGCCATGTTCGCCGCCACCCCGGCCTCGAGGTCGCGACCCGCGTCGTAGAGGGTCGCGGCCTTCGCCACCATGAGCCGGGCGAGCTCGACCTGGATGTACGCGTGCGCCAGCGGGTGCGCGACGCCCTGGTGGCTGCCGATCGGCCGGCCCCACACCGCGCGGGTGGCGGTGTAGGCGGAGGCGCGCTCGAGGGCGTACCGCGCGGTCCCGCACGCCATCGCCGCCACGGTGATGCGCTCGGGGTTGAGGCCGGAGAACAGCGCGGGAAGGCCCGCCTCGGGATCCTCGCCCACGAGCGCCTCGGCGGGGACGCGCACGTCGTCGAGGTACAGCTGGAACTGGTTCTCCGGGCTGACGATCTCCATGTCGATCTTCGTCGCGGTCAGTCCGGGAGCGGTGGACGGCACCACGAAGATCGCGGGCTTCAGCCTGCCGGTGCGCTCGTCCTCCAGGCGGGCCACGACCATGATCTTGTCGGATTCGTCGACGCCGGAGATGTACACCTTCCGGCCGGTCAGGGAGTAACCCCCCTCGAAGGGCCGGGCGACCGTCGTGAGCTTGTGGAAGTTGGAGCCCGCGTCCGGCTCGGTGATGGCGAAGCAGACCTTGAGGGTGCCGGACGCGAAGCCGGGCAGCAGGTTCTGCCGCTGGGTCTCGGTGCCGTGCTTGGCGATGATCGTCGCGGCGATCGCGGGGGAGACGACGAGCAGCAGCAGCGGGCAGCCGGCCGCGGCCAGTTCCTCGCAGACGATCGCGAGCTCGGTGATGCCGCCGCCCCCGCCGTCGTAGCGCTCGGGCACGCTGACGCCGAGGTACCCGAGCTTGGCCGCCTCCTGCCAGAGCTCGTCGGAGTGCTCGCCGGCCTTGGCCTTGCGCACGAAGTACTCGTGGCCGAAGCGCTTGCCCAGCTTGGCCACCGCGTCGCGCAGGTCCTGCTGTTGAGGGGTGTAGTCGAAGTCCACGCAAAACTCCAAGGGCTATGAGGGGGACAGCACCGCCAGCAGTGCGCCGGACTCGACCTGCGAGCCGGCCGCGACCCGCAGGTCGCTGATGACGCCGTCGGTGGGGGCGTGCACGGGGTGCTCGAGCTTCATCGCCTCCACCGTCAGCAGCAGGTCGCCGGCCGCGACCCGCTGGCCGGGCACCACGAGCACCCGGCCGACCGCGCCCGGCAGCGGCGCGACCAGCGAGCCGTCCGGCTGGTCGGCCGAGGGCAGCGGGAAGCGCGGCAGCTCGCTCAGCGTCACCGAGCCCTCGGAACTGTCCACGAAGGACACCCCGTCGACCTCGTGCACCGAGAACTGCAGCCGCACCCCGCCGACGTCGAGCACGACCCGCTCGCCGGTGGCGGAGAGGATCGCCGCCGGCGGGTGGTCGGGCGCGCCGGCGGGGTCGAGCGCGGCGCCGGGCAGGCCGATGTCCTCGGGGTCGATGCGGCGCACCGCCCAGGCCGCGAGGTCGTTGGCCCGGTCGAGCCGGTAGCCGACCTCGATCGTGCCGGTCGGGCCCTCGTACACCACCGTCTGCAGCGCGCTGGGCACGTTGCGCCAGCCGGAGGGCAGCCCCGGCAGGAGCGCGGTCTTGGCCCGCCGCGCGGCCCCCGCGAGCGCGGCGGCGAGACAGGACAGGCGCACCGCGTCGACCGAGGACAGCAGCGGCGCGAAGACCTCGGGGTGACGATCCAGAAAGCCGGTGTCGGTACCGCCGGACAGGAACGCCGAGTGCCGCAGCACCCGCACGAGCAGGTCCCGGTTCGTGGTCACGCCGTGGATGTGCGCCCGGGCCAGGGCCCCGCCGAGCATGCGCGCGGCCTCGGCGCGGGTCGGCGCCCAGGCGATGAGCTTGGCCAGCATCGGGTCGTAGTGCACGCCGATGACCGAGCCGTCGGCGACGCCCGAGTCCAGCCGGAGCCCGGGCGCGGGCAGCGGGCCGAACGCGTGCGTGACCCCGGCGACCTCGAAGCGGTGCAGGGTGCCGGTCGAGGGCATCCAGGCGTACGCGGGGTCCTCGGCGTAGAGCCGGACCTCGATCGCGTGCCCGCGCAGCGGCGGCGGGCCGTTGAACGGCAGCGGGCCACCCTCGGCCACGACGAGCTGGAGGCGGACCATGTCGACGCCGATCACGCACTCGGTCACCGGGTGCTCGACCTGCAGCCGCGTGTTCATCTCCAGGAAGAAGAACTCGCCGTTCGGCGCGAGCAGGAACTCCACGGTGCCGGCGCCGACGTAGGACACGGCCCGGGCGGCCGCGATCGCCGCCTGGCAGAGCCGCTCGCGCAGCTGCGGGTCGACCGCCGGCGACGGCGTCTCCTCGACGATCTTCTGGTGCCGCCGCTGGATCGAGCACTCGCGCTCGCCGAGGGGGACCACGTTGCCGTGCGAGTCGGCCATGATCTGGACCTCGATGTGGCGGGCGCGCTCGACGTACCGCTCGCAGAACACCGTCCCGTCGCCGAACGCCGAGGCGGCCTCGTGCCGGGCGGCGGCCACGGCCTCGGCGAGCGATTCGCGGTCGCGCACGATGCGCATGCCCCGCCCGCCCCCGCCCGCGGACGCCTTGACGAGCACCGGGAAGGAGTCGACGTCCTCGGGCTCGACGGCGGTGGGCAGCATCGGCACCCCGGCCTCGGCCAGCAGCGCCTTCGCCTCCAGCTTCGAGCCCATCATCGCGATGGCCTTGGGCGACGGGCCGACCCACGTCAGGCCGGCGTCGATGACCGTGCGGGCGAACTCGGCGTTCTCCGACAGAAAGCCATAGCCCGGGTGTACCGCATCCGCCCCGCACTTGCGCGCGGCCGCGATGAGCAGATCGCCGCGCAGGTACGTGGCGCTCGGCGAGTTCCCGGGCAGGTGGACGGCGTAGTCCGCCTCGGCCACGTGGGGCGAGTCGGCATCGGCGTCGGAGTAGACGGCGACCGTCTCGATCCCCGTCGCCCGGCAGGTGGCGAACACCCGGCGGGCGATCTCGCCGCGGTTGGCTACCAGCAGCCTTCTGATCACTGTCGCTCCCCTAATGCCGGAATACGCCGAAGTTCGCGCGGTCGCCGGTGCCGACGAGCGCCAGGCACATGCCCAGGACGGTGCGGGTGTCGCGTGGGTCGATCACGCCGTCGTCGTACAGGCGGCCGGAGAGGAACAGCGCCGCCGACTCCTGCTCGACCTTGTGCTCGACCATGAACCGCATCGTGCGGTCCTGCTCCTCGTCGTAGGCGTGGCCCTTGGCCTCGGCCGCCTGCCGGGCCACGATCGACAGCACGCCGGCCAGCTGCTGCGGGCCCATGACCGCGGACTTCGCGTTCGGCCAGGTGAACAGGAACCGGGGCTCGAACGCGCGGCCGCACATGCCGTAGTTGCCGGCGCCGTAGGAGGCGCCGATGTTGACGGTCAGGTGCGGCACCCGCGAGTTGGCCACCGCGTTGATCATGAGCGCGCCGTGCTTGATGATGCCGCCCTGCTCGTACTCGCTGCCGACCATGTAGCCGGTCGTGTTCTGCAGGAAGATCAGCGGGGTGCCGCTCGCGTTCGCGAGCTGGATGAACTGGGCCGCCTTCTGCGCCTCGGCCGAGAACAGCACGCCGCGCACGTTGGCCAGCACGCCGACGCGGTGGCCGTGGATCGCGCCCCAGCCGGTGCACAGGGCCGGGCCGTAGGCGGGCTTGAACTCGTCGAACTCGCTGCCGTCGAGCACCCGGGCCAGGATCTCCCGCGGGTCGAACGGCACCCGCAGGTCTGCGCTCGGGATGCCCAGCAGGTCGTCGGCGTCGTACTTCGGCTCCGCGCCGTAGGTGCGGGTGGCCGTGCGGCCGAAGTTGCGCACGCAGGCGCGGGCCAGCCGCAGGCCGTCGCGCTCGTCCTCGGCCACGAAGTCGGCCAGGCCCGAGCGCGTGCCGTGCATCGCGGCGCCGCCCAGCGTCTCGTCGTCGACCGTCTCGCCGGTGGCCATCTTCACCAGCGGCGGCCCGGCCAGGAACACCTTGGCCCGGTCGCGCACGAAGATCGTGTAGTCGGACATGCCGGGGACGTACGCCCCGCCGGCCGTCGCGTTGCCGAAGACCACCGCGACCGTGGGGATCTGCGCCGCCGAGAGCCGGGTCAGGTCGCGGAACGCCGCGCCGCCCGGGATGAAGATCTCGGCCTGCTGCGGCAGGTCCGCCCCGCCCGACTCGACCAGGTTGATCAGCGGCAGCCGGTTCTCCCGCGCGATCTGCGAGGCCCGCTGGGTCTTCTTCAGCGAGAACGGGTTGACCGCGCCGCCGCGCACCGTCGGGTCGTTGGCCACGATCACGCAGGGCACGTTCTCGACGATCCCGATGCCGGCCACCACGCTGGCGCCGATCGGGTAGTCGGTGCCCCAGGCCGCGACCGGGCAGATCTCCAGGAACGGCGAGTCGCGGTCCACCAGCAGCTCGATGCGCTCGCGCGGCAGCAGCTTGCCCCGCGCGTGGTGGCGCGCCATGTACTTGTCGCCCCCGCCGGCGCGCGCCTGGCGCAGCGCCGAATCCAGCTCGGTCAGGCGCTCCAGCATCGCCGCGCGGTTCTCCGAATAGACGGTCCCGCGCGGGTCGAGATTGCTCGTCAACACTGGCATGGCCCTCAGACCCCCAACTGCTTCGCGATGATCTCGTTCATGATCTCCGTGGTCCCGCCGCCGATGCCCATGATCCGAGCGTCGCGGTAGTGGCGCTCGACCTCGGCGTCGCGGACGTAGCCCAGGCCGCCGTGGAGCTGCACGGCCTGATCGACGACGTGGTCGCAGGTCGCGACCGCGGTGTTCTTCGCCATCGCCACCTCCGTAACGAGCCGCTCGCCGCTTGCGACACGGACGGCGACGTGGCGTACGTATGTGCGGGCCACCGCGACCAGCCGCGCCATCTCGGCGAGCCGGTGCCGCACGAGCTGCCGGCTCGCCAGCGGGCGGCCGAAGGTGTGCCGGTCGCGCACCCAGGCCAGCGTCAGGTCGAGGCAGCGCTGGGCGGTGGCGTAGGACTGCACCGCGAGCGAGATCCGCTCGGTCGCGAAGTGGTCCATGAGCTCGGCGAACCCGCCCACGACGTGGTCCTTGGGCACCCGCGCGTCCACGAAGGACAGCTCCGCGGTGTCCGAGCAGTGCCAGCCCATCTTGTCCAGCCTTCGGGTGAGCGTGAAGTCCTCGGCCACGAGGAGGCGCAGGCCCTCGCCGGTCCGCACGGCCACGGTGGCGAAGTCGGCCCGCGCCCCGCTGGTGATGAACGTCTTCGTACCGTTGACGACGTAGTGATCGCCGCGGTCGTCCGCCCGCGTGCGGATGCCGGCCACGTCGGAGCCGCCGTCGGGCTCGGTGACGGCCAGGCAGCCGATCCGCTCCCCGGCGAGCGTCGGGCGCGCGAACCGCTCGATCAGCTCCGCCCGCCCGGTCGCGACGATGTGCGGCAGCGCGATGCCGTGCGTGAACAGCGCGGCCACGAGCCCCGACGAACCGCCGGCCTGGATCAGCTCCTCGGTGACCACGACGGTGTCGACGAGGTCGCCGCCGGAGCCGCCGGCCTCCTCGGGGAAGCCGATGCCGAGCAGCCCCAGCTCGGCGGCCCGCCGGTGCAGGGCGCGGGGCACCTCGCCGGCGCGTTCCCAGGCGTCGAGGTGGGGGAGCACCTCGCGGGTGACGAAGGCGCGGGTCAGCTCGCGCAGCCGCCGCCGCTCCTCGGTCTCGAAGGGGTCCGTCATGCCGCCTCCTCGCTCCGCTCGCCGGCGGCCCGTGCCGCCCCTTCGCTTCGCTCCGGAACGGTCATGCCGCCTCCTCGCTGCGCTCGTCGGCCGCCTGACCGTCGGGCTGTGCCCCCTGGTGACCGGCCCCTCCGCTTCGCTCCGGACCGGTCACGGCAACAGCTCCGGGGGCAGCTCGACGACCCGGGAGCGCAGCCACTCGCCGAGGGCCTTGCCCTGGGGGTCGAAG
Source organism: Dactylosporangium sp. CA-052675 (assembly GCF_050947935.1). Classification (GTDB taxonomy): domain Bacteria; phylum Actinomycetota; class Actinomycetes; order Mycobacteriales; family Micromonosporaceae; genus Dactylosporangium. The sequence continues at coordinate 591,539 of NZ_CP192010.1, forward strand.
CGGGTGCTGGCCGCGACCCCCTCGCCGAGGATGCCCCGCACGACGAAGTTGACGGCGAGGAGGTTCGGCAGCTCGTACCGCTCGATCGGCAGCGGCCGCGCCTCGGGCAGCAGCTCCCGGAGCCGGTCGGCGGTCAGGTGCTCGCGCAGCCACGCGTAGGCGGGCTCGGCCCGGGCCCAGACGCCGATGTTCGCGTCGCCGCCCTTGTCCCCGCTGCGGGCCCCGAACACCGTGCCCAGCGGGACCGCCACGCCTGGCGGCGGCGGCTGCTGCGAGCCCGGCGAAGTGACGGCGATTGCGAGAGGTTCCGTCGTGGCGGGCGGCTGGATCGTGCGGCGGGTGCCGTCGGGCAGGACGGCCACGTGCGCGACCGCCTCCTGCGGGAGGAAGTGCCCGGTGAACACGCCGAACGGGGTGGCGTCGCCGGGCGGGGCGGTCAGCGCCAGCCCGGGGTAGGAGGCGAGGGCAAGCTCCACCGCGGCCTGGGAGAAGGTGCGCCCGGCCCGCTTCGGATCGGAGTCCCTGATCGACACGGTCAGCAGGGCGCTGGCGGCCGCCTCCGAATCGGCGTCCGGGCGGTCGGTGCGGGCCAGGACGAACTCCAGGCCGTCGGGGCCGAGGGCGTCGGTGAGCTGGGCGCGCACCAGCTCGGCCTTGGACTCGATGTCGAGGCCGCACAGCACGAACGTCATCGCGTTGCGCAGGCCGCCCAGCGAGTTGACGCCGACCTTCAGCGCGGGCGGCGGCGGGGCGCCGCGGACGCCCGAGACGCGCACCCGGTCCGGCCCGTCGGCGGCCAGGCGGATGGAGGCGAAGTCGGCGACCACGTCGGGCCCGGCGTACGCGGGCGCGCCGATCTCGTAGAGCAGCTGCGCGGTCACCGTCTCCACCGTCACCGCCCCGCCGGTGCCCGGGTGCTTGGTGATCACCGCGGAGCCGTCGGCGTGCAGTTCGGCAAGCGGGAAGCCGGGGCGGCGGGCGCGGTCGGGCAGCTCGGTGAAGAACGCGTAGTTGCCGCCCGTCGCCTGGGCCCCGCACTCCAGCACGTGCCCGGCGACGGTGGCCCCCGCGAGCGCGTCGAGGTCGTCGCGGGTCCAGCCGAAGCGGGCGATGCCGGGGCCGACGACGAGCGAGGCGTCGGTGACCCGGCCGGTGACCACGATGTCCGCGCCCGCGTTCAGGCACTCCGCGATGCCGAAGGCGCCGAGGTACGCGTTCGCCGTGAGGCCCGGCACCAGGGCCCTCACGCCGTCGCCCTCCACGTGCGCGACGGCCACGTCCAGACCGAGCCGCGCGGCGAGGGCCCGCACGGCGTCGGCGAGCCCGGCCGGGTTCAGCCCGCCGGCGTTGGTCACCAGGCGGACGCCGCGCTCCCGGGCGGTACCGATCACGGACTCCAACTGGCGCAGAAACGTCTTGGCGTATCCGGTCGCCGGGTCCTTGAGCCGGTCCCGGCCGAGGATGAGCATCGTGAGCTCGGCCAGGTAGTCGCCGGTGAGCACGTCGAGCTCGCCGCCGTCGAGCATCTCGCGCCAGGCCGTGGCCCGGTCGCCGTAGAACCCGGACGCGTTGCCGATCCGCAGCGTCATCGGGTCCTCGCCCGCGGCTCGCGCTTGGCCCCGGGCGGGCCCGCGAACGCCTGCGCCACGCCGAGCCACGCGGCCGCGTGGTCGCCGGTGGCCTGCAGCGCCAGGTCGGCCGGGTGCCGCCGCTGAGTCACCAGCAGGCAGAAGTCGAGGATCGGGCCCGTCACGCGATCGCCGGACGCCTCCGGCCCGAAGGTCACCAGGTCGTCGCCGAGGCTCAGCTCCACGCGGAAGGGGGCCGGCGGGGCCGGTTGCCCGTGGCTTTCGAAGCCGTGGCCGATCGTCCGGTACCCGATGAAGGCGACGTGCCGCAGCCGCTCGGTGGGGCGCAGATGCTCCCGCGCGCGCTCGTCGTCCGGGAACGTCTCGGCGATGTCGCGCCCGTGCGCCCAGGTCTCCATGATTCGCGCCGTCGCGCACGAGACGGGCGACATCGCCGGGCCGAACCAGGGCCGTCGCTCTCCAGGGGGTACCTGTCGCAGCGCCTCGGCCAGCGCCGCGCGCCCCGCCCGCCAGCGCGCCAGCAGCTCGTCCGGCGGCGCGACGCCCGCGGCCGCGGCCCGATCCACGAAGGTCAGCGGGTCGTCCAGCGACTCCGACAACCGGGCGGAGAAGCCGTCCGGGTCCGCGTTGGCCAGCGTGGCCACCTCGTCCGTCCAGTGCAGGTGCGCGATCTGGTGCGCCACGCTCCAGCCGGGCGCGGGCGTCGGATGGCTCCACTGCTGCGGCTCGAGGCCGCCGACCAGCCGGTCGAGCGCCTCCGACTCCGCCGCCAGGTCTCGCAGCACCTCGTCGAGCTGCATCGTCGCGCCTCCTATATCAGCTTCGCCAGCTGGTGCTTCCAGGCCGCCAGGAGCAGGGTGCGGCGCGGGGTGTCGTCGGTGAGCAGGTTCGCCACGCCCAGCCCGCGCAGCAGGTCGAGCGTCGCCTGCACGGCCTCGCGCACGCCCGGCCGCGACTCGTCCGCGCCCAGCACGTCGACGGTGAGCCGGTGCATCTCGCGGCCGACCCGCGCCTCGAGCGGCACGAGCGCGTCTCGCAGCTCGGCGTCGGTGCGCGCGGCGACCCAGACCTCCAGGGCCGCGACGAACAGCGGGCCGGTGAACGCGGCCGCGAGCAGCTCGACGACCCGGTCCAGGCGCTCCTGCCGGTCGCCGGTCAGCGCGGCGGCCTCGACCCGGATCTCCTCGGCCCGCCGCTCGGCCAGGTGCTGCACGGCGGCCAGCACCAGCGCGGCGCGAGTGGGGTAGTGGTGCAGCTGGGCGCCGCGGGAGACGCCGGCGCGCTCGGCGATGACCGTGGTGGTGGCGCCGGACCAGCCGAACTCGTAGAGGCACTCGACGGTGGCCTCGAGCAGGCGCCGCTGCGTGACCCGGCTGCGTTCCTGCATGCCTCTCAGGGTCCTCGCCCGGAAACAAACAGTCAAGACTGATTGTTTTTGGTGCCGAGAAAAGCCGCCCGGGGTGTCTGGGCGGCCTTTTCTTCTTGGAGCTGTCCGGTTCTGCTTCCCGGCGCTTTGAGGGGGACCAGCGGCGGACCTGGCAGCGTCGGCGCGCAGCGCCCAGCGGTGCCTGGCGGGAGCGACGGTCGTGCCCCCGGCGGACCCGAGTCATGCTCGGCCCGCGCCGAGCGCTCTCAGACGCGGGCTCGGCGGGCGAGGCGCTCGGGGTCCATGATGATCACGCTCTTGCCGTCCAGCCGCAGCCAGCCGCGGGAGGCGAAGTCGGCCAGGGCCTTGTTGACCGTCTCGCGGGAGGCGCCGACGAGCTGGGCCATCTCCTCCTGCGTGAGGTCGTGGTTGACCCGCAGCACGCCGCCGTCGCGGGTGCCGAAGCGGCCCGCCATCTGCAGCAGCGTCTTGGCCACGCGGCCGGGCACGTCGGTGAAGATGAGGTCGGCCAGCGAGTCGTTGGTGCGGCGCAGGCGGCGGGCCAGCACGCGCAGCAGCTGCTCGGCGATCTCCGGCCGGTTGGTCAGCCACGGCCGCAGCGCCTGCTTGCGCAGCCGGGCCAGCCGCGTGTCGAGCACGGCGGTGGCGGTGGCGGTGCGCGGCCCGGGGTCGAACAGCGACAGCTCGCCGACCATGTCGCTCGGGCCCATGACGGCGATCAGGTTCTGCCGGCCGTCGGCCGCGCGGCGGCCCACCTTGATCTTGCCGGACAGCACGATGTAGAGACTGTCGCCCGGCTCGCCCTCGCTGAACACGACCTCGCCCTTGCGAACGTCGATCGTCTCCATCTCCTTGGCGAGCGACTCCGCGGCGTCGGCCTCGACCCCCTGGAAAATCCCGCTCCGCGCCAGTACCTCGTCCATCGCGTCCACCTCGTATCCTCGGCGCGTCCTCTCCGCTGCGAAGCGATCGCGCGAACGCCAGTTTATGCATACGGGATCGTGTTCACCGAGGGTGGGCAGGCGGAGATGGTACCGCGCGACCTGCGGCTGGGTCGTCCTCCGCAAGGGCGGCCCGCCGCTCGCGGGGGTGCGATATCTTCGCGTCGGACACGACCAGCCCGTGCTCGCCGTGAGTTCGGGGCGTCGCCGAGTGGTGGAGTGGATCGCATGACGGTGTACGGCGGACCCTCCCGCTGGCCGGACGAGCAGCCCGAGCAGCCGGAGCGGCGCGGCCCTGCGCCCTCTCACCCTGAGCAACCGACGGGAGCGGCCGGAGGTTACGGGGCGCCCACGGGTCGTTTCGACGGATTCGCGGCGGGCCGCAACCCGCGCCCGGAGCCCACCCCGGAGCCCGGCTCCGGCAACGTCTGGGGCGGCGGCTCGTTCGGCGCCGACCGCACCGGTCCGGTCTCCGGCCAGGTCTACGGCTCCCCGCCGGTCGCGCCCCTGTTCGAGCCGGCGCCCGGGCAGCAGCGGCGCCCCGAGGACCTCTACTCCGCCCGGGCCTACGAGCCCGAGGAGCGCGCGGGCCGGCGCAAGCTGCCGCTGCCCGGCGATCCGCCGCCCGCCCGCTCCGGCGGCGGCCGGCGCACCGCGATCATCCTGGGCGCGGTGGCCGCCGTGGTCATCGGCGCCGGAACGGCGGGCGCGGCCACCTTCCTCGGCGGCGGCGACGACAAGCCCGCCTCGACCCAGGGCCCAGCCCAGCAGCCGCAGGGGGGCGGCGGCTCCGACGCGGCCGGGGGCGGTTCGTCCGCGCCCGCCGCCGGCGCGGTCCCCGGCCCGGCGGAGGGCATCACGCTGAGCGCGACCGGCGACATCGTCATGGGCATGGCCCCGGGCGGGCTGCCGCCGAACAACGGCAAGGGCTTCTTCGACCCGGTGAAGGAGTATCTGGTCGCGGACTTCCAGATGGGCAACCTCGAGCAGGTGCTGACCGACGACACCGGCGTGGGCAAGTGCTCGGCCGACACCGCCGGCAAGACCTGCTTCGCCTTCCGCACCCCGCCGGCCTACGTACAGAACCTCACCGACGCCGGCTTCAAGATGATGAACATGGCCAACAACCACGCCTACGACTACGGCGAGGTCGGCTACAAGAACTCGCAGAAGACGCTGGACGGGGCCGGCATCAAGTACACGGGCTGGCCGGGCGACATCTCGGTCGGCGAGGCCAAGGGCGTGAAGATCGCGGTGATCGGATTCGCCTCCTACAAGTGGTCGAACCTCTGCTCCGACCTCGACGCCGCGGAGAAGATCGTCAAGGAGGCCACGACCAAGGCCGACCTCGTGGTCGTGCAGGTCCACATGGGCGCCGAGGGCTCCGACAAGACGCACGCGAAGAACGAGACCGAGATGTTCCTCGGCGAGAACCGCTGCAACCCGGTCGCCTTCAGCCACCGCGTCATCGACGCCGGCGCCGACCTGGTCATCGGGCACGGGCCGCACGTGATGCGCGCGATGGAGTTCTACAAGGGGCGGCTGATCGCCTACAGCCTCGGCAACTTCGCGGGCTACAAGGCGCTGTCCTACAACGGGACGGTCGGCATCGGCGGCGTGCTGAAGGTGACGCTGCTCGGTGACGGTACGTTCAAGGCCGGAAAGCTCACCGCCACCTACATGGTCGCGCCCGGGCTGCCCAAGCCCGACCCGAAGAAGCAGGCCATCCCGTTCGTCTCGAACCTGACGAAGCAGGACTTCCCGAAGACCGGCGCCCAGATCGCGCAGGACGGCACGATCACGCAGCCCGCGGCCTCCTGACGCCTCGGTGCCGGGGCGTCCGGCCGGCGTTGCAATAAGCGGCTGGTTGACTGTGACGGAGTCGCTCGATCGGGGGCCGTACCGGGCGACGTATTGTCGTTGCGTGACCGAGACCGCGTTGGCGTTGAAGCGGCGGGCGCGGCGGATGGGCCGCGCCCTCGTGACGATCCATCCCGACGCGCACTGCGAGCTCGACTTCACCACTCCGCTCGAGCTCGCCGTCGCCACCATCCTGTCCGCCCAGTGCACCGACGAGCGCGTCAACCAGGTGACGCCGAAGCTGTTCGCGCGATACCCGGACGCCGCCGCGTACGCCGCGGCCGACCCGATCGAGATGCAGGAGCTCATCAAGCCGACCGGCTTCTTCCGCAACAAGACCGAGTCGCTCATCGGGCTCGGGCAGGCGCTGGTGGAGCGGCACGGCGGTGAGGTACCGGGAACGCTGAAGGAGCTCGTCGCGCTGCCCGGGATCGGGCGCAAGACCGCCAACGTGATCCTCGGCAACGCCTTCGACGTGCCCGGCATCACGGTCGACACCCACTTCCAGCGCATGGTCCACCGCTGGAAGTGGACGGAGGAGACCGACCCGGTGAAGATCGAGTTCGCCGTCGCGGTGCTGTTCGCGCCGCGGGACTGGACGATGCTCTCGCACCGGATGATCTTCCACGGCCGCCGCGTCTGCCACGCGCGCAAACCGGCCTGCGGGGCGTGCACGCTGCGCAAGGACTGCCCGTCGTACGGTCTGGGCCCGACCGAGGTGGAGGCGGCCGTCAAGCTGCTCAAGGGCCCGCGCGCGGGCGAGCTCGCGGAGCTGGTCCTGTGAGGCGGCTCCGGCTCGCCGCGGCCCTGCTCGCAACGGTCGCGGCGCTCGCGGCCTGCACCGCGGACGTGAAGGCTCCGACGGCCGGCGAGACCGCGGCGAGCACCGGCCCGCGCTGCATCGAGAAGGCGACCACCTCGGCCCCGGCCGCGGCCGCGTCCGGCCCCCAGCTGCCGGCCATGGCGCTGCCCTGCTTCGACGGCGGCCGGTACATCGACGTGGCCGACCTCGGCTCCGAGCCGACGGTCGTGAACCTGTGGGCCTCGTGGTGCGCGCCGTGCCGCGAGGAGCTGCCCGCGCTCGAGCAGGTCGCGGCGGGCGGGAAGGTACGCGTGGTCGGCATCGTCACCAAGGACCGCCACGACCAGGCCCAGTCGGTGATCACGGACGCGAAGCTGACCTTCCCGATGCTGGAGGACCAGGGTCAGCAGTTCGCGGTGGCGGCGAGCCCGCTGGTGTCCAAGGCGCTGGTCACGCTGCCCGCGACGCTGTTCGTGGCCCCGGGCGGGCGCATCGTGTACGCCTACCAGGGCCCGGCGCTCACCGCGGACAAGCTGCGGGAGCTGGCCCGGCAGCATCTGGGGGTGGCGGCGTGACCGAGCCGCCCACGCAGCTGCCCGGCTGGTTCGAGCCGCTGCTCACCAACATCCGCAACACCGACGCGGCCGACTTCACGCGCCTGCCCACGCCCGACGGGGAGGGCCGCCGGCAGAGCGCGGTGCTCGTGCTCTTCGGCGAGGACCCGGTCACCGGCCCCGACATCCTGCTGCTGCAGCGGGCCGCGGACATGCGCAACCACGCCGGCCAGCCCGCGTTCCCCGGCGGCGCGGTCGACCCGGGCGACGCCGACTCGATCGCGTGCGCGCTGCGCGAGGCCGAGGAGGAGGTCGGCCTGGACGCGAGTTCGGTCGAGGTCATCACGACCTTGCCGACGCTGTGGATCCCGGTGAGCAACTTCCTCGTCACGCCGGTCCTCGCCTGGTGGCGCGAGCCGCACCCGGTCGGCCCGGCCGACCCGCGCGAGGTGGCCCGCGTCGAGCGCCTCCCCATCCGCGAGCTGGTCGATCCCGCCCACCGCCTGCGGCTTCGCCACCCCAGCGGATGGATCGGCCCGGCGTTTCGGATTCACGACATGTTGGTCTGGGGCTTCACCGCCGGTGTGCTCTCCACGCTGCTGGAACTCGGCGGATGGGCGGTGGAGTGGCCGACCGGCCGGGTCGAGGAACTGCCGACATCTGGTGCCACACCTGTACGTTGAATGCGTGTCTGGCAGCGTGATCGATCTCGTCCTCCTGCTCCTCATGGTGATGTTCGCCATCAACGGATATCGCCAGGGCTTTCTCGTCGGTCTGCTGTCGTTCGTCGGGTTCTTCGGGGGCGCGCTGCTCGGTCTGCAGCTCGGTCCGATGATCGCCGAGCAGTTCTTCTCCTCCGACCAGGCCCGCGTGGTCGTGTCGCTCTCCGCGGTCTTCGGCCTCGCCGTCGCCGGCCAGGCCCTCGCGAGCTTCGTGGGCAACCGGCTGCGCAACGCGATCGTCAGCCGCAACGCCCAGGCCGTCGACAACGCGGGCGGCGCCGTCGTCTCGGTCGTGGCCGTGCTCCTCGTCGTCTGGCTGGTCGCCGCCCCGCTGAGCACGTCGTCGCTGCCCTGGCTGGCCCGCTCGGTCAGCAACTCGATCATCCTGAACGTGGTCGACAAGGCGATGCCGGCCCAGGCCGACGCGCTCTCCCAGGCGCTGCGCGACACCGTCGACACCCGCGGCTTCCCGGACGTGTTCGACGGGCTCTCGCCGACCCGGGTCAAGGAGGTCTCGCCGCCGGACCCGAAGCTCGCGGGCTCCGAGCTGGTCAAGAACGCCAAGAAGTCCGTGGTCAAGGTCCTCGGCCAGGCGCCGAGCTGCTCGCGGCGCATCGAGGGCTCCGGCTTCGTGTACTCCCAGAACCGCGTCATGACCAACGCCCACGTCGTCGCCGGCACCAAGACCGTGAGCGTCCTCGTCGACGGCTCCTCGCGCCCGCTGCCCGCGACCGTGGTCGCCTACGACCCGAAGCGGGACATCGCGGTCCTCTACGTCAAGAGCCTCAACGCCCCGGTCCTGCCCTTCGCCGCGAAGAAGGCCGAGTCCAACGACGACGCGATCGTGCTCGGGTACCCGCTCGACGGGCCGTACGACGCGCAGTCGGCCCGCATCCGCGACCACCGCGACATCACCGGCCCGGACATCTACGACAAGGACAAGGTGACCCGGGAGATCTACACGATCCGGGCGCTGGTCCGCTCCGGCAACTCCGGCGGCCCGCTGCTGTCCACGGACGGCCAGGTCATCGGGGTCATCTTCGCCGCGGCGGCGGACGATCCGCAGACGGGCTTCGCGGTGACGGCGGACGAGGCGTCGCAGGTCGCCGAGGCGGGCAAGCAGCATACCGACCCGACGCAGACGGGGGAGTGCGCCTAGCCTCCCGCGCACTGGCACTCCGCCGAGCGTCTTCGGCCGCCATGGCGGCTCGGGTCCGGACCGTGCGCGGCGGTTACAGCGTGGTCGAGTTCCGGGCGCGGCGGCGGTGATGGAGGAGTACGCCGGAAGCGCCCGCGAGGGAGATCACCAGCACCGCCGTGAGGCCCGCGACCGCGCCGGCCTCCGTGCGCGCGTCGTCGGCCAGCTGCCGCAGGTCCGGCTCCGCGGACGTCTCCGGCATCGGCGCCGCCCCGCCCGGCCGCAGCGGCCCGGCCTCCGCGTCCTCGGCCCGCTCGTCGCCGGCCGGGGCCACCGCCGGTCCCGGCCCCGAGGCGTCCTCGGCGAGCGGGTTGGTCGCGACCTCCCCGACGGTGTCGCGCAGCGCCGCGACCGGGTCCACCTCGCCGTAGCCGAACCGGTCGTCGCGCCCCTTGGGCCCGAGGTCCTTGGCCGTGCCGATGAGCCGGTTGATGACGTTCGCGGCGCTCATCTTCGGGAACCGGGCGCGCACCAGCGAGGCCGCCCCGGCCACAAGCGGGGTCGCGAAGCTGGTGCCCTGCACCTGCCAGTACCCGCCGCCGGGCTTCGCCCCGGTGAGCTCCACCGCCGGGGCGGTCAGCACCGTCTCGGGCCCGGTGAGCGAGCCGGACCAGAGCACGTCACCCTTGGAGGTGCCGGTCCGCGCGCCGAGGCCGGCCACCGCCACGACTCCGGGCTCCCGCGCCGGGTACCAGACCTGGTGGATCGACGGGTCGGTGGCGATGTTGCCGGTACACGCGACGACCACGACATCGTGCGCCGCCGCGTACCGCAGCGCCTCCGCGATCACCTCGCTGCGCAGCGCTCCCCCGAGCGAAAGGTTGATCACCGAGGCCCGGTGGTCCACCGCCCAGTGCACCGCCTTGGCCACGACACCCGGATCGTCGTACTTGTTCGCCGTGTCCAGCACCCGGATCGGCAGGATCTTGGCCCCGGGCGCGATCCCCCCGGCCCCCGAACGATTCCGGTTGTTGCCCGCGATGAGCCCGGCGACGGTCGTACCGTGCCCGACCGGGTCGACCGTCCCCTCGTCCCCCGCCGCGGGGTCGACGAGATCCAGCCCCGGCAGCACCTGCCCGGCAAGATCCGGGTGGGTGGCGTCCACCCCGCTGTCGATGACGGCGACGATCACGCCCTTGCCGGTCGAGACCTTCCAGGCATCGCGCGCGTCGAGGGCGGTGAGCTGCCACTGCTCGCCGCGGGCCTCGTACGCGACCGCGGCCGCCGGCCCGACCCCGACCCCCACCGCACAGGCGAGCGCCGCCGACAGCCCCAGAGCAAGGGCACGGCCGGCGGCGCGGGCGATGGAGGTGAGCGCGATGGAGACATTCTGGACCGTCTTGGTCGGATCTGTCAGGCGTCTGGCCACACCTCGCCGAAAGGTGGTAACCCATTCGGCCCGGCGCTTACAACGTCTCCTCCGCACGCCCCCGCCCCGCCCCACCGACGCTGTGCTGGGGAGCGCTCGCCGGCTCACTCGCACCACGCTGGGGAAGCACGCGGTCGGCAACTCCGGCCACGCGAGCGTCTTCGTAACTCACCCGTCCGGACCGGCGGCCGCGCCGAGCGATGCGAGGCGTCGAGGCGCGGCGGGCTGATGTGTTTTGTGCGGGCGCGCGGCGGCGGTTGGTTCGAGGCGTCGAGGCGCGGCGGGTGGATGTGTTCGTGTGGGCGCGCGGCGGCGGTTGGTTCGAGGCGTCTCTGCGCGGCTGGGCGGGTGGGGTGTAGCGCGGCCGGTGGTGGAGGCGCTTGTTCCGGGTGCGGCGGCGGGGGCGTCCGTGCGTGATCTGTTCGCGTGGGGCCACAGCGCGGTTCGGCGCGTCGGCGCGCGACCTGGCTGATGCGGCACGGCCTGGCAGAGTCGAGCCCTCCTGCTGCCCGACCCCGCACGGCCCAACCCACTGGATGGCCCGGCCGCAACCCGCCCGGCATGTTCCTCGGCCACGGCGACCAGCCGGCCGCCGCGGTGCCCAGCACCAATCGGCCCGGTGCACCAACTCGGGCGACCCCAACTCGGGCGGCGCTTCCGACTCCAGCGCCCCGACTCCGGCGGCCCCAACTCGGGCCCGGCCCGGTGCAGCTCAGCCCGACTCAACCCGGCCCGGCGCAGCTCAGCCTGGCCCAACGCGGTCCGACCTGGCCTGGCCCAGCCCGGCTCGAAGGCACCGGCCCGCACCAGCCCGCGCCGGCCCGCGCCGGCCCAGAACGGCTGTGTGTGGGCCGCCTCGAAGGGGGTCAGGCGGCGGGGCAGTCGGCGATCTGAATCAGCGTGCCGCTCTCCTTCCGTGTGACCAGTCGAGCGCGGCCCGGCGGCAGAGCGCTGAACCGCACATTGTTCAAGGCCAGGCTCTCGTCCCGATCGCCCGACATGAGCACGACCGGCGAAGCGAGCTCGCGCAGCCGCTGCAGCACCGGCTCGAAGAGCGCGCGTCCGACGCCGCCGCTGTGCCGGGCGACGATCAGGTGCAGCCCGATGTCGCGGGCCTGCGCGAGGTAGGGCAGCAGCGGTGTGAGCGGGTTGCCGGCGGCCGTCGGCACCAGGTCGTAGTCGTCGACCAGCACGAAGCACTGCGGCCCGCTCCACCAGCTGCGGTTGCGCAGCTGGTCCTCGGTCACGTCCGGCCCGGGCAGGCGCCGCTGCATGTAGTCCGCGACCGAGGCGATGAGGTCGACGGTCTGCTGCGTCCCCGTGCCGTATCCGATCAGGTGCTCCGTCCGCACCGCCCCGAGCAGGCTGCGCCGATGGTCGATCAGCACGATCCGCGCCTCCTCCGGCGTGAACCGGGTGCTGATCGAGGTCGCCAGGCCGCGCAGCAGCGTCGACTTGCCGCACTCGGCGTCGCCGAAGGCCAGCAGGTGCGGCTCGACCGCGAAGTCGATGCGCACCGGGCGCAGGTCGGACTCGGCGATGCCGATCGGCAGCGCGAGCGGGTTCTCCGGGTCGGCGTCGTCGGCGATCTCGGACCAGGGCACCGACGCGGGGAGCATCCGCACCGGCCGGGCGGGCGCGCCGGGCCAGGCCGAGGCGATCGTCCGCACCAGGTCTGCGGGCTCGGCCCCGTGCAGCCGCGGCTGCACGACGAGCAGGTGCAGCCCGTCCTGCGTCATCCCGCGCCCCGGCGCCTCGAGCGGCACGGCCGCGGCCGCCCGGCGCGGGCCGAACGAGTCGCCGGGGTCGCCGAGCCGCAGCTCGATCCGTGCCCCGAGCAGGTCGCGGAGGCCGGACTGGAAGTCCATCCAGCGCGAGGCGGAGACGACCACGTGGATGCCGTAGGACAGCCCGCGCGTGGCGATGTCGACCACCACCGCTACAAGGTCCTCGTAGTCCTTGCGCACGCTGGGCCAGCCGTCGACGACCAGGAACACGTCGCCCCAGCCGTCGTCGGGGCTCCCGGGCCCGCCGGCCGCGCGCCGCCGCCGGTAGGTGGGCATCCCGTCGATCCCGGCCGCGGCGAAGCGCTGCTCGCGCGCCGCGAGCAGGGCGGCGACCTCGCCGACCGTGCGCCGGACCGCGTTGGCGTCCAGGCGCCCCGCGACCCCGCCGACGTGGGGCAGCTCCCGCAGTGCGGCGAGCTGGCCGCCGCCGAAGTCCAGGCAGTACACCTGGATCTCGGCCGGTGTGTGAGTGAGCGCCAGGGCCGTGACCAGCGTGCGCAGCGCCACCGACTTGCCGCTGTGCGGCCCGCCCACCACCGCGACGTGCCCCTGGGCGCCGTCGAGCCGGAACCACAGCACGTCCCGGCGCTGCTCGAGCGGGTTGTCGATGAGCGCGACCGGCACCTGGAGCGCTCCGTGCAGCTGCGGGCCGGTGACGGTCAGCCCGCGGCCGGGGTCGACCGCCACCGGCCCGAGCACGTCGTCCAGCGGTGCCGAGGAGGCCAGCGGCGGCAGCCACACCTGGTGCGCGGGCACGCCCCGCCCGGCGAGCTGGTCGACGATGATGTCGAGCAGGCTCTCGCCCTCCGGCGCCTCGGACGGCTCCAGCTCGGGCTCGGGCGCGGGCGGCGCGGGCACGTACCGCGTCCCGTATGCCATCACCCGAGGCCGCCCGTCGCCGCCGGCGCTCGCCGCGGCCCGCCCCGCCCGCCGCCACACCTCGCCCACGTAGGCGCCCTTGAACCGGGTCAGCGGCTCGGTGCCGGACTTGAGGATGCCGTGCCCGCCGGGCTTCTTCGGCAGCTCGTACGCATCCGGCACCCCCAGCACCGTCCGGGACTCGAGCGAGTTGAAGGTGCGCAGGCCGATCCGGTACGACAGGTGCGTGTCCAGCCCCCGCAGCCGGCCCTCCTCCAGCCGCTGCGAGGCGAGCAGCAGGTGGATGCCCAGCGACCGGCCCACCCGCCCGATCTGCACGAACAGGTCGATGAAGTCCGGCTTGGCCTCCAGCAGCTCGCTGAACTCGTCGACCACCACCAGCAGGCTCGGCAGCGGGGCCAGCGGCGCACCCCCGGCCCGGGCCCGCTCGTAGTCGCGGACCGAGTCGTAGTCGCCCGCCCGGCGCAGCACCTCCTGGCGGCGGACCACCTCGCCGGTGATCGCGTCGGTCATGCGGTCGACCAGCAGCAGCTCCGAGCGCAGGTTGGAGATGAACGCGGCCACGTGCGGGAGGCGGTCCATCCGGGCGAAGGTCGCGCCGCCCTTGTAGTCGATGAGCACGAAGTTGAGCGTCTCGGACGAGTGCGTCGCGGCGAGGCCGAGCACCAGCGTGCGCAGCAGCTCCGACTTGCCGGAGCCGGTCGCCCCGATGAGCAGCCCGTGCGGGCCCATCCCGTCCTCGGCCGACTCCTTGAGGTCCAGGTCGACCGGCTGGCCCTGCGGCCCGACCCCGATCGCGATGCGCAGCCGGTCGCGGTGCGGCCGCGGGGCCCACGACTTCGCGAGGTCCAGCCGCTCCGGGTCGCCGATCTCCAGCAGCGCCGGGAAGTCCAGCTCGGCACCGGCGTCCCGCCCCTCGCCCGGCGGCCCGTCGAGGCCGGTCGCGGCCGCCAGCCGCAGCGGCGCCAGCCGGCGGGCGACGGCCTCGGCCTCGGCGACGTCGAGCGCGTCGGCGACCCCGATCGCCGGCGGTGGCTCGGCGACGTCGTGGTCGGCGGTGATCGTGGCGAGCCGGCCGCCGACGGTGTCCAGGACGATCGCCGACCGGTCGAGCAGCCGCGGCGGCTCCCGGTCGAGGTCCACGATGGTCACCCCGTCGATGCCGCCGTCGGTGCCCAGGTGCGCGCGGCCCGACAGGTCGCCGCCGTCGAGCACCACCACGATGTAGGGCGCGGTCGGCGGCCCCTCCCGCTCGGCGTCGAACCGGCCGCGGCTGCGCAGCAGGTCGTCGAGGCGCTCCTCGAGCTCCCCGGCGGTCTCGGCGAAGAGGCGTACCGGGCCGAGCGCGTCGGTCCGAGTGGGGTGCAGGGCATGGGGCAGCCACTTCGTCCACTCCCACCACGCGCGCCGGTCGGGCCCGGCGCAGACCGCGACGAGCAGGTCGTCGGGCGCGTGGAACACCGTGAGCTGCGCGAGGACGGCCCGGGCCAGCGCCCGCGCCGGGTCGTGCTCGCCGGTCGGCCCGGAGGCGGCCCGCCCCGCGCGCAGGTGGACCCGGGCGAAGCTGCGCAGCGAGACGGCCACCGGGAGGCCGGGGACCACCGAGTAGGCGTCGAGGAACCTTCGCAGCGCGGCCGCGGTCATCGGCTCCAGGTCCTGCAGCGGGCGGGTCGCCGGCGGGATGAGCGGCGTGGCGAGCGTCTGCGGGCCGGTCGCGACCCGCACGATGGCGAAGTCACCGTCGGTGGCTCGCCGTTCCCACAGCCGGTAGCCGTCGACCGAGGACCAGAGCGCGTGCGGGTCCGGGTGCCGGTAGTGCAGACCGGTGCGCTGCCGGGCCGCGGTCTCGCGCACTCGCCGGCGCAGCTGGGCGAGGTGGCGCAGGTATTCCCGGCGGGCCGCGACCATCTCGGCCTTCTTCGGCGAGCCGGCACCGGTGGACGTGAGCAGCATGCCGAGCGTCGAGAAGCCGAAGACGGCGCCGATGACATAGGAGTAGGTCCCGCCCTCGCGTCCGGCGAAGAGCAGGGCCGTCGCGACGGTGCCGGTGAGCATCGGCACCACCTGCACCAGCTGCTGCCAGCGGGATGCGGGGGGCGGCGGGATCTCCGGCGGTGGGCTCACGACGATCTCCCCGCTCGGGATCTCCGGAGCGGGCCGGCGCGGGGAACGCTTCACGACGACCGTGGTCACGCCGGAAACCCTAAGTGAGGGGTACGACACTTTTCCGCCCCGGACCATTGATCGTGACGACTTGTTCACGCTGTGAAATCGGCGGGCGCTCGGGGGCGACGCGTGCCGACGGATCGTGGTAGTTCTATGCCCATGTCCACTGCCGCGGCCGGTCTGGCCCGCATCACGATCAACGCGCCCGGGCGGCGCGTCGATGTTGCGGTGCCTGATGCGGTACCGCTGGCTGAACTGCTTCCCGAGCTCCTGCGGCACGCGGGCGACGGGCTCGCCGACGAGGGTGAACGGCACGGCGGATGGCTGCTGCGGCGGGCCGACGGCACCACGCTGTCGACCGCCGCCGGGCTGGCCGGGCAGGGGGTGCGCGACGGCACCGTCCTGCACCTGGTCCCGGCCCGCACCGGCTGGCCCGAGCTGGAATACGACGACGTGGTCGAGGCCATCGCCGCGGGCGCGCGCCGGCAGGGCCTGCCGTGGGGCCCGGCCGCGACCCGGGCGGCCGCGATCGGGGTCGCCGGGGCCGGGCTTTTTGTCGCGCTGATCGCCGTCGTGCGGGCCGAGCTGCCCCTGGCCGCCGCGGCCGTCGCCGCCGGGCTGCTGCTGGCCGGCGTCACGGCGTCGCGGGCCTACGGTGACGCGCTGGTCGGTGCGAACCTGGCCGCCTACGCGCTGCCGTTCGCGGCCGCCGCAGCGGGTGGCTGGCGGCGCCCGCGGCCGCCGCGACGCCGGACCGCGCGCTGCTCGCAGCCGTGGCGCTCCTGCTCGCCGCGCTCGTCGGCGCCGTCGGTGTCGCGCACCTGATGCGGCTGTTCGCGGCCGGCGCGACCGTGGGCGTGTTCGGCTCGCTGGCCGGGCTCCTCGCCACCGTGACCCGCCCGGCCGCCGCGGCCGCGGTGCTGCTCGCCGTGCTGGTGGCGGGCGTGGCCGGGCTGCCGCTGCTGGCCATCCGGCTCGGCCGCCTGCCGATGCCGGTCGTGGCCACGCCGGCCGACCTCTCCCCGGGCGGGCGCGGGCCGGCCGCCGACCGGGGCCGGATCTTCGCCGCCGTCGCGCGCACCGACGAGCTGCTCACGGGGATGTTGATCGGGCTCGCCGCGGCCGCCGTGGGCGGGTCACTGGTGCTCGCCCGGTCCGGGGACGTCTCGGGCACCGTGCTCGTCGCGGTCGCCGCGGCCGCGCTGCTGCTGCGCGCCCGCACCTTCCTGACCATCCGGCAACGGCTGCCGCTGATCGGGGCCGGGGTGGCGGGTTTCGCCCTGCTCGCACTGTTCGCCGGGTTCGACGCCCGGATCGTCGCTGCCGTGGTACCGCTGGTGGCGCTCGGCGTCGCCGTGGCGGGAGCGCGGGCGGCGTCGCATCCGCCCTCGCCCTACCTCGGGCGCGCGGCGGATCTGCTCGACACCCTGTGCGTGGTCACGGTGGTGCCGCTCGCCTGCGCGGTTGTGGGGTTGTACGGCTTGTTCCTCTGAAAACACCGAAGGCGCTGAGCACCGAAGGCGCTGAGCACCGAAGGCGCTGAGCACCGAAGGCGCTGAGCACCGAAGGCGCTGAGCACCGAAGGCGCTGAGCACCGAAGGCGCTGAACACCGCGAAGGCGCTGGAAACAGCGAAGGCGCTGAGCGCCGCGAAAAGTGCCCTGAACACCGCGAAGGCGCCCGGTTGTCGGACGAACCGGGCGCCTTCGCGGTGACCCGCCGGTCTAGTCGACCGGGCGGGCGATCGGGGCCACGCCGGGGTCGTGGTACGTGCCCGCGGCGATGGCTTCGGCGTAACGGCGCCGCGACTCGGCGATCTCCGCCTCCGCCTCGACGCGGCCGACCCAGGTCGCGCCCTCGACGCTCTTACCGGGCTCGAGGTCCTTGTAGACCTCGAAGAAGTGCTGGATCTCCAGGCGGTCGAACTCGCCGAGGTGGTGGATGTCCCGCAGGTGCTCCAGCCGCGGGTCGTCGGCCGGGACGCACAGGACCTTGTCGTCGCCGCCCTTCTCGTCCGTCATGCGGAACATCCCGATCGCCCGGGAACGGATCAGGCAGCCCGGGAAGGTCGGGGACTGCACGAGCACGAGCGCGTCGAGCGGGTCCTCGTCCTGGCCGAGCGTCCCCTCGATGTAGCCGTAGTCGGCCGGGTACTGCGTCGAGGTGAACAGCGTCCGGTCCAGCCGGATCCGGCCGGTGGCGTGGTCGACCTCGTACTTGTTGCGCTGACCCTTGGGGATTTCGACCGTGACGTCGAAGTCCATCTGACGACTCCTCACCCTCGCACCGCTGCGCCGACCATTAGTCTCGCGTACGGCACGGTCGGGCATCACGGGGAGGGTCGGATGGCGAGGGAAACACCACAACCGCGCGGCCGGGCCGGCCTGATCGCCGCCGTCGTCGCGGTGGTCCTGGCACTCGGCGCCGCCCTGGCCTCGGTCTCCGCCGGAACGCAGATCGTCAATGGCCTCGGCCTCGCGGGCGGGCAGAAGACGCACTGGACGGACGGCACGGCCCCGGCCGCGCCGCCGGCGGTGCTCGCCGCCGCGGACGCCCAGGCCCCGCTGCCGACCCAGGCCGGGGTCACCGCGGCGCTGCAGTCGCTGCTGGCCGTGCCCCAGCTCGGGCCGCACATCACCGCGTCGGTCGTGGACGTCGCGACCGGGCAGACCATCTACTCCTCGGAGCCGGACGCGGCGATGACCCCGGCCTCGACCACCAAGCTCGTGACCGCGGCGGCCGCGCTCGCGGCGAGGGGGCCCGCGTACCGCATCGAGACCAAGGTGGTCGCGGGCGCGCAGCCGGGCGAGGTCGTGCTCGTCGCGGGCGGCGACCCGACGCTCGCGGTCTTCCCGACGTCGTACTACCCCGGCGCCGCCCGCATCGACGATCTCGCCAAGCAGGTGAAAGAGGCGCTCGGCGGCCAGGCCCCCACCAAGGTGACGTACGACGTCAGCATCTGGACCGGCTCCGGCATCGGGCCGGGCTGGGACGCCGACGCGACGACCGGCGGCTCCGGTGCCGTGATGACGCCGATCATGACCGAGGGCGGGCGGCAGAAGCAGCAGAAGTACGCCCAGCGGTACCCGAAGCCCGATCTCCAGGCGGCTCAGGCATTCGCGAGCGCATTGGGAGTACCGACGAATGCCGTCGCGGCCGGGAACGCCCCGCAGGGCGCGAAGGAGCTCGGCAAGGTCGAATCCGCGCCCATGTCGCGCATGGTCGAGTTCATGCTGCAGGAGAGCGACAACGTGCTCGCCGACGCGCTCGCGCGGCAGGTGGCGCTGGCCAAGAACCAGCCGGCCTCCTTCGAGGGCGGCGCGGCGGCCACGAAGAGCGTCCTGGAGGAGCTCGGGCTGCCGGTCACCGCCTACGGCCTGGTCGACGGCAGTGGCTTCTCGCGCAACGACCGGCTCTCCCCGGCCCTGCTCACCGCCGTCCTGGCGATGGCCGCCCGGGCCGACCGCGCCGACCTGCACTCGATCTTCAGCGGTCTGCCGGTCGCGGCGTACTCCGGAACGCTTACCACGCGCTACCTCAAGCCGGACCAGGGCGGGTCGGCCGCCGGGCTGGTGCGTGCGAAAACCGGCACGCTGACCGGTGTCAACTCGCTCGCCGGCGTCGTCGTGGACGCCGACGGGCGCACGCTGGCGTTCGCGTTCATGGCCGACCAGACCACCAACGCGGATCAGGCCGTGGTCGCCCTTGACAGAGTTGCCGCAGCTCTCGCCGCATGTGGGTGTCACTGAGCACCGTGGTGGTGACGCTGTGTCGATCAGGGTGTACTCAGGGTTTCCACCTCCCGCAGCCATGGCCCGGCGCGGGTACGGTTGGGTCATGGCGCAGTTCGTCGATTGGGATCTGGCCGCAGCAACCGCCGCGGCGCTGGGCAAGAGTGGCCCCGCGGTGTCATACGAGGAGGCCGCGGACGCCGTCACCGACCTACGCGGCCTGGCCGATGAGGCCTCCGGGCACGTCACCGAGTTCACCGGCCTGAAGGCCATGATCCAGGGCCCGCCGGTGCGCGTCGTCGACCGCCGCGACTGGGCCGCCACCAACATCGCGGGGCTGCGCGAGGTCATCCAGCCGCTGGCCGAGCGGCTCGCGGGCGGCAAGCCACCGGGCGCCATCGTCGGGGCCATCGGCTCGCGCTTCACCGGCGTGCAGGCCGGCACGGTGCTGGCCTACCTCTCCGGCAAGGTCCTGGGGCAGTACGAAGTCTTTTCCGCCGACCCCGGCCAGCTGCTGCTCGTCGCCCCGAACATCGTCGAGGCCGAGCGCAAGCTGGGCGCCAACTCGCGCGACTTCCGCCTCTGGGTGTGCCTGCACGAGGTCACCCACCGCGTGCAGTTCACGGGTGTGCCGTGGATGCGGGGGTACTTCCTGGGTGAGGTCGGCGCCTTCGTCGACGCGTCCCAGCTCAACCAGGACCAGCTCGCCGAGCGTCTGCGCCGGGGCGTGACCGCCCTCGCCGACGTGATCCGCGACCCCGACAGCCGCGTCTCGGTGCTCGATCTCGTGCAGACGCCGGGCCAGAAGGCGGTGCTCGACCGCCTGACCGCACTCATGACGGTGCTGGAGGGCCACGCGGAGTTCGTGATGGATGGCGTGGGTCCCGATGTCGTACCGACGGTCGACGACATCCGCGCCAAGTTCAACCGCCGGCGCGAGGCCGGCAACCCCCTCGACCGCGTCCTGCGCAAGCTCCTCGGCATCGACGTGAAGATGCGGCAGTACGCGGAGGGGCGCAAGTTCGTCCACGCCGTCGTCGAGCGCGTCGGCATGGAGAGCTTCAACCGCATCTGGCAGTCCCCGCTGACCATCCCGCGCCTCAACGAGCTCTCCGACCCCGACGCCTGGATCGTGCGGGTCCTCGGGTCGAGCGCCCTGAGCCGCTCGACCGCCGCGACCCCGCCGTCCTCGATCACCGCTCCGGGCTCGGCCGCCGCGGCGTCCGCGGTCGCGGCCTCGGGCTCGGACTCGGCCGTGGAGGAGCCGCCAGCCCCGGTGCCGACGGTGCCCGAGCCGCTGGACGAGTCCCCGGCGGAGGCGGGCGTCGCCGAGCCGACCGAGGTGGCGGGCCTGACGCCGGAGGAGTCCACGGCCGTGGTCGCTCCGGCCGTCGTACCGCCGGCACCCGCGACGGACACCTGGTCGGCCGCGGCCCACAGCACTTCCGCCGCAACGGACTCTTCCACCACAACGGACTCGTCCGCCGCGACAGACTCTCCTGCCGCAGCGGACTCCTCCGCCGCGGCCGACGCTGGGCCGGCTTCCACGGCTGACGCCGAGCCGGTTTCCGCGGCGGCGACCGATGTTGACGCCGAACCGGCTTCCGCGGCCGGGACCGACGTCGACGACGCGCCGGCCGAGGTCGAGCCGGGCGCCGGCGGTGGCGAGCCCGCGCACGCGGTCTCCGAGCCGGCCGCGACCGAATCGGCACCGGAGCCGATCGGCGCCTTCGAGCCGGGCGAGGCGATGCGCGTCGCCGAGTCCTCGGACCCCGAGGTCGCCGAGCACCTGACCGACCCGCCCGCCGCCGCCTCGGACGACAGGTCGGAGGGCCCGGCCAAGCCCGCCGGCAGCATCTGATCGAGTGGCGGCGCTGTCGCCGGCGGTCGCCGCCGTACGCAACGCGGTCCGGCGCGCCCTCAGCGGCGCTCCGGACCCGGACACCGGCGACGAGCCAGGTCTGGGCTGCGGGCTCGCCGCGTCCATAGCTACGCCGGTTACGCCGCAGTTGCCGGAGCCGGCCGCTGGCGGCGAGCCAGGTCTCGGTCGCGGGCTCGCCGCGTCCGTTGTGACGCCGCAGTTGCCGGAGCCGGCCGCTGGCGGCGAGCCAGGTCTCGGTCGCGGGCTCGCCGCGTCCGTTGTGACGCCGCAGTTGCCGGAGCCGGCCGCTGGCGGCGAGCCAGGTCTCGGTCGCGGGCTCGCCGCGTCCGTTGTGACGCCGCAGTTGCCGGAGCCGGCCGCTCGCGGCGAGTCAGCTCCGGGCTCCCGGCCCTCGGCGTCCGCGGACATGTCGCGGCTCCTGGACTCGACCACGGCGATGGCGGCCCGGGACCACACGCCAACGGCCGGGAGCCCGGCTGTCACCGAGCGGGCGCCCGCCACCGGACCCGACCCCGCCGCGCCGCCTCGGCTCGCCGGCGCCGCTCACGTCGGTGCGGGGACTCGCCCGGGGAACGATGTCCACGTCGATGCTGGGGTTTCCGCGAGGAACGACGTTCAGGCCAGTTCCGGGGATCCTGCGGGGAACGACGTTCAGGCCAGTGCCGGGGTTCCTGCGGGGGATGACGTTCGCGTCGGTGCCGGGGTTTCCGCGGGGGACACGGTGCTCGTGGCCTGCTCGGGCGGGGCGGACTCGATGGCGCTGGCCGTGGGGGCGTTGTTCGTGGCGCGGCGGATGGGGGTTCGCTGCGGGCTCGTGACCGTCGACCACGGGCTGCAGGACGGGTCCGCGGAGCGGGCCGGGGACCTTGCCGACTGGGCGGTCGATCGCGGGTTCGCGCCCGTGCAGGTGCGGACCGTCCGCGTCGGGAGTGCCGGGGGGCCGGAAGCGGCGGCTCGCGAGGCCCGGTACTCGGCGCTCGAGGCATCCGCGATCGAGCTCGGCGCCTCCATGGTGTTGCTCGGGCACACGCGGGACGACCAGGCGGAGACGGTGCTGCTGGCGCTGGCCCGGGGATCCGGTCCCCGCGGGCTGGCGGGCATGCCGCCTCGGCGGGTGCGCAACGGGGTGCTCTTCGTGCGGCCGCTGCTCGACGTCAGCCGGGCCGAGACCCGGGCGGCCTGCGCGGCCGAGGGGCTCGCGGTGTGGGAGGACCCGCACAACGAGGACGCGGCCTATGCCCGGTCGCGGGTGCGGCCGCTGGTGGCCGCGCTCGGCGAGGGGGTCGTCGGCAACCTGGCCCGGACCGCTCGGCTGGTCGGGGCGGACTCCGCGTACCTCGACGGGCTCGCCGCCGAGGCGCTGGACGGGGCGCTCGACGACGCGGGCGGGCTGGGGGTGGCGGACCTGGGTCGCATGCCGGGTCCGATCCGCAGCCGGGTGCTGCACGCATGGGCGCTGCGCCTCGGGGTGCCGGGCACGGACCTGTCGCACCGGCACGTGGACGCCCTCGACGCGTTGATCGTGCGCTGGCGCGGGCAGGGTGCCGTGGCGCTGCCCGGTGGCCTGTTTGTGTCCCGGGCCGCGGGAAGGCTGCACGGGCGCCGCTGAGGCGCCTCAGCCCATCGACTCCCCGCCGCGGAAAGGCTCCCCGGGACGCTGCGGGCAAGGCTCCCCGGACGCCGATCAAGCGCCCCAGCCCGCCGGCTCCGTGCTGCACACGCGCGCCGGGACGCGCTGTGCACATGGCCAGTGCGCTGCGCACGTGCGCAGAGACACGCCGCGCGCATCGTCACGGCGGACCGAACACGTCGTCCGGTCGTGCTGTGCACACATGCCAGGGAGCGTTGCCGCATACGCCAGAAGCGCGGTTGCGAACAGCTCCGAGGCGGGATCAGGGGGCTGTTCCCCGCGCCGGTCCGGTGGTCTGCTGAGTGGGCATGGTCGGGCGGATGGGGAGGGCGGGCACATGCGGTACGAAATCCGGCGTTCTCCGGTTTTCGCTCCTCGCGGTGTGGTCGCGACCAGTCAGAGCCTCGCCGCCGGTGCGGGGCTGGCCGTGCTGCGGCGCGGCGGGAACGCGATCGACGCCGCCATCGCCACCGCCGTCGCGCTCACCGTGGTGCAGCCGGGGTCCAACGACATCGGCGGGGACCTGTTCGCGCTGGTCTGGGACGGGGAGCGGCTGCATGGGCTGAACGCGTCCGGGCGGTCGCCGGCGCTGCTCACGCGCGATCTGGCCCTCGCGGGGGCCACCAGCGCCTCCGACGGGCTCGGCGGGCACCAGGGCGACGCCGAACTCGCGATGCCGACGCGCGGATGGCTGCCCGTCACGGTGCCGGGCGCGCCGGCCGGGTGGCGGGACCTGCACGCGCGGTTCGGGTCGCTGCCGTTCGCGGAGCTGTTCGCCGACGCGATCGCGTACGCCGAGGACGGTTACCCCGTGTCGCCGCGCGTTGCCGAAGCGTGGCGGGTCGACGCCGAGCAGGTGTACCCCACGCTGGCCGGGGCGGAGTTCGCGGAGTGGGGGCGGGTGTTCACGCTCGGTGGGCGGGCGCCGCGCGCGGGGGAGCGGTGGCGCAATCCCGATGCGGCGAACACGCTGCGGCGGATCGCGAGCACCGGCAGCGAGGACTTCTATCGCGGGGACATCGCGAACGCGATCGTCGCGCACGCCGAGCGGACCGGCGGGCTCCTGCGGGCCGGCGACCTGGCCGGGCACGAGTCGGTCTGGGTGGAGCCGATCTCCGTGCCGTACCGCGGGCACGAGGTCTGGGAGATCCCGCCGAACGGGCAGGGGATCGCGGCGCTCGTCGCGCTGGGTGTGCTCGACGGATACGCCGAGTCGTCGCTGCACGAGCAGATCGAGGCGATGAAGCTCGGGTTCGCCGACGCGCACGCGTTCGTCGCCGATCCCGGCGCCGGCGGGCCCGTGCGGGAACTGCTGGAGCCCGGCTACCTGGCCGGACGGCGGGGGCTGATCGGGGAGCGGGCCGGGCGGTACGGCGCCGGCGAGCCGGGGCGGGGTGGGACCGTGTATCTGTGCACGGCCGACCCGGCGGGGCGGATGGTCAGCCTGATCCAGTCGAACTACATGGGGTTCGGCTCCTACGTGGTGCCGCCCGGGACCGGCTTCGGGCTGCAGGACCGCGGCGCCGGGTTCGTGCTGGCCGAGGGGCACCCGAACGCGGTCGGCCCGCGGCGGCGGCCGTATCACACGATCATCCCGGCATTTCTGACCCGCGGTGGCGAGCCGGTCGGCCCGTTCGGCGTGATGGGCGGGCACATGCAGCCGCAGGGGCACGTCCAGGTGGTCCTTTCCACCGTGGACGGGCGGCTCGATCCGCAGGCGGCGCTGGACCGGCCCCGGTGGTACTGGCATCGCGGCCTCGACGTGCTGGTCGAGCCGGGACTGGCCGCCGAGGTGGACGGATTGCGACGACGGGGTCACAACGTGTTCGTCGCGAGCGATCCGGGCTGGTTCGGGATGGGGCAGGCGATCTGGCGGACCGCGGCCGGTTACACAGCGGGGTCGGAGCCTCGCGCGGACGGGCAGGCGATGGGGTACTGACGGAAAACCCGCAGCGAGACAGGTCTCTCATTGGGACACCCCGCGTCGATCCGGCGCCGCCGATAGTGCA
The DNA here is from genome assembly GCF_050947935.1 of Dactylosporangium sp. CA-052675. Classification (GTDB taxonomy): domain Bacteria; phylum Actinomycetota; class Actinomycetes; order Mycobacteriales; family Micromonosporaceae; genus Dactylosporangium. The sequence goes on from NZ_CP192010.1 coordinate 616,044, forward strand.
GGCTTGTCGCATGGCCGACGGCACCACCTGGCACTCGTCCGACATCGACCACGTCATCGTGAGCGAGGAGCAGATCCGCGAGAAGACCGCGGAGCTCGCCAAGCAGGTCGCGGCCGATCATGCCGACGCCGAATCGATCCTGCTCGTGGGCGTGCTGAAGGGCGCCGTCATGTTCATGGCGGACTTCGCGCGGGCGCTGGGGCGGGTCGGTCCGCCGGTGGAGCTCGAGTTCATGGCCGTTTCGTCGTACGGGCAGGGCACGACGTCCTCGGGAGTCGTCCGGATTCTCAAGGACCTCGACCGGGACATCGCCGGGCGGCACGTGATCGTCGTCGAGGACATCGTCGACTCCGGGCTGACGCTGTCGTGGCTGCTGAAATACCTGGAGAGCCGCTCGGCGGCCCAGGTCGACGTCGTCGCGCTGCTGCGCAAGCCCGACGCGCTGAAGGTCAACATCCCCGTGCGGTATGTCGGGTTCGACATCCCGAACGAGTTCGTCGTCGGATACGGCCTCGACTACGCCGAGCGCTACCGTGACCTGCCGTTCGTCGGGGTGCTGAAGCCGTCGGTCTACGGGCGCGGCTGACCTGGCCGTTCGGCGGACGTTTCCTGGGAGTCTGCTGAGAGCACCTCGTCCCCGGCCTACGCCGATCCGCGACTGTCGGTGCCACGGTGTACCGTCAAATGGTCGCAAGCGTCAACTGAGCCCATACCTTGGCGGCGCTTTCGGCACCGCGTCGGAAAGTGGGTCCGGCGCGGTTGACGGCCTTACGGATGGAGGGGCCGGGCGCCGCGGCGTCCGACGACAACATGGAACGTACCCGTTTGTTCCGCCGGCCGGTGGTCTGGATCCTTCTGGTGATCATCGGTGCCATCGTGCTCAGTTCCTTCTTCACTTCCGGCCCGAGCTACACGAAGGCGGACACGTCCGTCGTGCTCGAGCAGCTTCGCAGTGGCAACGCGAAGAAGGCTGTGATCCAGGACAAGGAGCAGACGCTCAACCTCGATCTCAGGAACAAGATCAAGGTCAAGGGCACGGAGACCAACAAGATCCAGGGCCAGTTCTCCTCGCAGAGCGCCGACGAACTCCAGAACGAGCTCAGCACGCTGCAGGCGGCGAAGAAGCTCGACGAGTACAACGTCAACGTCACCCAGGACAACATCTTCATCAGCCTGCTGATCAACCTGTTGCCGATCGCGGTGCTGGTGGTCCTGCTGCTGCTGTTCATGTCGCAGATGCAGGGCGGCGGCTCCCGGGTGCTCAACTTCGGCAAGTCCAAGGCGAAACTGATCTCCAAGGACACCCCGAAGACGACGTTCGCCGACGTGGCCGGCTCGGACGAGGCGGTGGAGGAGCTCCACGAGATCAAGGACTTCCTGCAGGCGCCGGCGAAGTACCAGGCGCTCGGCGCGAAGATCCCGAAGGGCGTGCTGCTCTACGGGCCGCCCGGAACCGGTAAGACGCTGCTCGCGCGGGCCGTCGCCGGCGAGGCGGGCGTGCCGTTCTACTCGATCTCCGGCTCGGACTTCGTCGAGATGTTCGTCGGTGTCGGTGCCTCCCGCGTCCGCGACCTGTTCGAGCAGGCCAAGGCCAACGCGCCCGCCATCGTCTTCGTCGACGAGATCGACGCCGTCGGCCGCCACCGCGGCGCCGGCATGGGCGGCGGGCACGACGAGCGCGAGCAGACGCTCAACCAGCTGCTGGTCGAGATGGACGGCTTCGACACCAAGGGCGGCGTCATCCTGATCGCCGCGACCAACCGGCCCGACATCCTCGACCCGGCGCTGCTGCGCCCGGGCCGCTTCGACCGGCAGATCGCGGTCGACCGCCCCGACATGGAGGGCCGCAAGGCGATCCTGCGGGTGCACGCGAAGGGCAAGCCGTTCACGCCCGACGTCGACCTCGACTCGGTCGCCCGTCGCACGCCCGGCTTCACCGGTGCCGACCTGGCCAACGTGATCAACGAGTCGGCGCTGCTGGCGGCCCGCAACGACAAGCGGGCGATCACCAACGACTACCTCGAAGAGGCCATCGACCGGGTCATCGCCGGCCCGGAGCGGCGCACCCGCGTGATGAGCGAGCACGAGAAGAAGGTCACGGCGTACCACGAGGGTGGTCACGCGCTCGTCGCCTGGGCGCTGCCCCACTCAGCGCCGGTGCACAAGGTGACCATCCTGTCGCGCGGCCGCTCGCTGGGTCACACGCTGGTCCTGCCCACCGAGGACAAGTACACCCAGACGCGCTCCGAGATGATCGACACGCTGGCGTACGCGCTGGGCGGTCGCGCCGCCGAGGAGCTCGTCTTCCACGAGCCGACCACCGGCGCCGGCAACGACATCGAGAAGGCGACCGCGCTCGCCCGGTCGATGATCACGGAGTACGGCATGAGCGCCAAGCTGGGCGCCGTCAAGTACGGCACCGGCGACGGCGAGCCGTTCCTGGGCCGCACCATGGGCCACGAGCGGGACTACTCCGAGAAGATCGCGGCGGAGATCGACGCCGAGATGCGCTCCCTCATCGAGATCGCGCACGACGAGGCCTGGGAGATCCTGGTCGAGTACCGCGATGTCCTCGACAACATCGTCGAGGAGCTCATGGAGAAGGAGACCATCTCGCAGGCCGACATGACCCGCATCTGCGCGCGCGTGGTCAAGCGGCCCCCGATGGCGCCCTACAGCGGCAACGGCCGTCGGCGGCGCGCGATCGAGGCCGGCGCGAACGGCTCCGAGGTCGCCCAGCCCACCGGCTTCGGCGCGGACGACCACGTCCGCATCGGCGGGGGCGAGACCCCGGACGGCACGCACTGAGCGAGCACAGCGGCACCGAGCCCGACACCGACAATGGTGTCGGGCTCGTTGCCGACCAGGAGCTGGATCACGTCGCGGCGCGGCTCGTCAGCGGCCGGCTGGGCGGGGTCGAGGTGGAGCGCAACGTCGATCTGAAGCGCATCGAGGCCGCGGTACGGGAGATCCTCACCGCGGTCGGCGAGGACCCCGATCGCGACGGGCTGCGCAGGACGCCGGCCCGCGTCGCCCGGGCCTACGCCGAGCTGTTCGCGGGGCTGCGCGTCGACCCGGCCCAGGTGCTGAACACGACCTTCGAGGCCGACCACGAGGAGCTCGTGCTCGTGCGGGACATCGAGGTCCAGTCGATGTGCGAGCACCACCTGCTGCCGTTCCACGGCGTCGCGCACATCGGCTACATCCCCGGCGTCGACGGGCGCATCACCGGGCTGTCGAAGCTGGCGCGGCTGGTCGAGGTGTTCGCGCGGCGGCCGCAGGTGCAGGAGCGGCTGACCTCGCAGATCGCGGACCTGCTCATGGCCCAGCTCGAGCCGCGGGGCGTCATCGTGGTCATCGAGTGCGAGCACATGTGCATGTCGATGCGGGGCATCCAGAAGGGTGGCTCGCGCACGATCACGTCGGCGGTCCGGGGACTGCTTCGCGACGACGCCAAGTCGCGCTCCGAGGCGATGGCGCTGATCATGCACGGTTGATTGCCGCATTCGTACCCCCTGTGCCCGGACCGGACACAGGGGGTCTTTCGTGTGGCCGTCTTCCCGCCGCCGCGCCGATCCGTTCGCTTGTCGCGCTCGCGAGGCGCTGTTCGCCTTTCGCTTTTCGTGCTCGCGAGGCGCTGTTCGCCTTTCGCGTTCGTAGGGCGTTGGGAGTCTTCGCTTTTCCGCGTTCGCCGGGCGCTCAGAAGAACAGGATCACGCCGCCGAACACGAGGATCGGTATCAGGGCGATCAGGCTGATGACCAGGCCCAGCACCGGGGTCCGGGACGTCGTGCGGCGGGTCATCGCGCCGATGGTCAGCCAGCCGAGTCCGAAGGAGAGCGCCGGCAGTACCAGCGCACAGGGAAGGGCCAGAAGACCGGCTCCGGTCAGGTCCTCGCTCGCCAGCAGCGCCGGGATCTGCACGATGGCGGCCAGGAGCGCGAACAGGAAGTAGACGCCGGCGTTGACCCACACGCGGCGGTTGGACGCCGCCTGGCGACCCGGGGCCGTCAACTCCGCCTCAGAGCGCTTCAGACCGCCCGCGGCCATTCGCAGTGCCGCGGACACCCTGCCCGGCACCGACCCCGGCACCGGTGGGCTGAGCGGGCTTACGACGCCCGTTCCCACGACTCCGCCCGGGCCGGACACGGGCACGCCGCTGACGCGGTTCGGCACGCCGCTGACGGGGATGCGCGGGATCGACCCGGTGTTGTGCGGGTTCGGGGGGATCGGGGGGGCACTGCGCGGTACGACCACCGGATAGCCGCCCGTCGTGGACCCCGCGGCCCTCGCGACGGCCGGCGTCCCCGGCATGGCGGACGTCGGCACCCCCGACACCGGGGGCGCGCCCGACACCGGCGGCCACGGGGGCGCGCTGACCGGGGGCGTGGGGATGCGCTGCCCCTGCGGCCAGGCACCACTGCCGCCGGTGAGCGCGGCCGGCGGCGGAGGCGGGGCCATCGGCGCGCCGCGGCGCGGGTCGACCGGCTGCGGGCCCGAGGTCAGCGCGTTGTGCGCGGCCTGGATCTCCGGCCACGCGGGGCGCAGCTCCAGGGGGCGCCCGCCCGCCTCGCCGGCCACCTCGGACAGGTAGGCCTCGTGGTGCGCGAGCTTGGCCCGGATGTTGTGCAGGTCCTGCTGGGCGGCCTTGAGCGCCGACTTGTGCTCGGCCACGATCGCGATCACCTCGCGCCGCACGGCGTCGAGGCGCTGGCCGGCCGCCACGTATTCGAGCCAGGCCGTCCGGCTCGGCTCGCCCACCGGCACCGGCGGCGCCGTCCACGGCCCGCTGAGCTGTGCGCAGACCCGGCGGACGAGCTCGACGGGCGGGTCGGGGTCGAGGTACACCGGGGCGTTGAGCCGGCTCGGGCCGGTGCCGGTGCCGGAGAACGTGGTGCCGGGCGGGTCGCCGACCCACGCGTGCGGGTTGCGGATCGCGATCTGGGTCGCGTGCGGCAGCGGCGCCTGGGTCGTCTCCTGCGTCAGCGGCGGCGGCGGCCAGCCCGCCGCGATCAGGTGCAGCCGCCCGGCCGGCCCGGCGTGCGCGAGCTGCGCGATGCGCGCCAGGTCGCGCCCCTCGGTGAGCTCGGGCAGCGACGCGATGACGATCAACAGCGTGGGGGCCGGCCCGTCGGTGCGCGCGGCGAGCCAGCGCTCGCCCTCGTCGAGCACGCTGCGCAGCCCTTCGGCGTCGCTGGCGGGCCGCGGCATGATCGAGTCGATCCCGGTGAACCAGTCGAAGGTCCCGCCGTCGACCACGGCGTCGATGGCCCGAATCCGCACCGAGCCGGGCGGTGAGGAGGCGAGCAGCCGCAGGACGAGACTGCGCAGCAGCCCACCCACGCGCGCGTCGCGCGCATCGGCGTCGATCGCGATGTGGCCGGCCCGCAGCAGCGGCACGATCACCGGGAACCGCGCGTCATCCAGCGGATGCGCCTGCCCGACCCGCACGAACGTGGGCGGCAGCGGCCCGCCGAGCGGCGTGCTGGGCGCCAGGGCGTCCAGCTGCGCCCCGAGCCACCCGGGCGCGAGCAGCGCGCTGTTGGAGCGCAGACTCGCGGCGAGGTCGTGCTGTTCGGCGTACTGCTCCGCGGGGGCGGCGTTGGGAGAGTACTTCTCGAGGATCGGCCCGGCGGCGGCGATCAGCGCAGCGGTGTGCCGATGCTGCGCAGCCGCTCGCTCGATCCGTGCCCGCAGGCGTGCCACCGTGCCCCTTCCGATCCAAGCAGATGACGGGAACGGTAACGCAGACGGGCATTCTCGTCAGCAGGCGCCATGGGGCTTACGCGTTGTCGCAGGTAGCCGCGTCGCCTTCGGATCTTCCCGGCGCGGGAGGGTGCTCTGGGGGCGCTTGGCGGCTAGCCTCTGGGGCGTGGACCCATCGATTCCCAACGAGCCGGACGTCGACCACGGGCGGTCGATTCCACGCTCGCGTTCGGGCGAGAACGAGGTCCTTGAGGGCGAGATCGTTGACAAGGACGCGCCCCTGGGCCGCCCCCGCACAGGGCCGCCCCCGCCGCCTCCCCCTGCAAAGGACCCGAGGCAACGCAAACTCGCCCGCCGCACGGTCCTGTGGACCTTGCTAGGCATAGCGGCGTTCGTCTGCCTAAGCGGCATCGGGTTGGGCATCATTTACTACAACAAGGTCACGAAGCCAAACACGGACACGCCGGGTGGGGCGCTTGAGGGATACCTCGATGCGCGGTTCAACGGCGCCCGACCAGAACGCGTCCAGCAGTTGATCTGCCGTTCCCCGAACCTGAGCGAGATCGATGAGCTGGTCAGCGTGCTGGAAGCGAGCAAAGCTCAGTCAGCGGGGGCGATCAAGGCCAATGCGTCCGCGCTTGATCTCAAGTATCCGTCTGAAGACAAAGCCGAGATTGAGACGGACCTGGTCTTAGCCTCAGGACCACAGAACTATGCGAGCGTTGCCAGGGAAAGATGGCGTTTCGACTTGGTGCACGAGGACGGCTGGCGGGTGTGCGGCGCCCATCGCCTAAATTGATGACTATTCCGCCCAGAGGAGGTGGATGGGCACCTCTAGTGTTTTGGGAGGCTGGCCGCTCCAGGCCCATCTGTACCATTCCAGCTCACGACAGACGCGAATGCAGATGTCGCCTTCGGCGCTGTTGTACGCCTCGGTGACCGCGCGCAGGTCACGCTGATCGCGGCCGGTCTTGTCCTCCGGACCGGCCACTCGGACGACTCGCAAGCCGGTGATCGCCTTGACGTCGCGGGCCGGTCGCGGCGGACGCTGCGGTGGCGCATCGAGCGATACCAGCATGAGTTCCGCGGACGCTGTGACCGCACTCGAGACCCGCTCGACCCAGACCCGCTCCAGGGGGACTAGCGGAGCGAACACCTCGGTCTGCTCCGACTCGGCGCGATACCACTCCTGCTCCGGCAAGGCCGGCACATACGTGCGGCTGGCCTGAACGACCACGTTGTCGATTCGGATGTCGGCCCGCCAGCCCAGGCCCGGGACGCCGACGACAGCGCGGCGGCCGCGGAGGTCACGCAATGACGAGGCGGCGACCAGCTCGATGCCGGCCGGCGTTCTGGCCGAGTCGCCGGCCAGCAGATCCCAATCGGGAAACTCCGCGTCGCCAGGCAGATCGGTCACGGCTTCATTCCCAAAGGTGCCCCCATCCGCTGCATGAACGGCACCGGGTCGATTGCACCGTTGTTGCTCGGATCGCTGTTGAGATGGACCTCGAAATGGACGTGAGGGCCGGAGGAATGGCCGGTCGTGCCCGTGAATCCGATCTCCTGACCGGGGGCGACGTGCTGACCCACAACGACGCTCGGCTGCTTCACCATGTGGCAGTACCGTGTGAGGATTCCGTTCGCGTGCTGGATCTCCACGTACCACCCGCAGCCGAGCACCGACGGCGAGCCGTCGCGCCAGCAGCCCCAATCGGTGCCGTTGGCCAAGTGCGCTTGGCAGCGCACCTTCACCACGATTCCGGCGGCGGCGGCACGGATCAGGGTACCGCGCTTGACGATGAGGTCGACGCCCTGATGGGTAGGCCGGTCGGCGGTGCGGAAGCCCGAGCCGACCTCACCGCCGACCGGGGCCGTCCAGCCCGACGCTGCGATCTGCTCCCCGCTGACGCACTGGAGATTGGTCGAGCCGGCGGCCGCACGCGCGGCGCCACCGGTCAGCGAGTTGACGACCGTGCTCGCGAGCTGCTCGTGTTTGGCGTACGCATCCGGGTACGCGCTGCGCTGCACCTTCTGCGCGGCCTGGGTGAGGCTCATCCGCTCCCAGCCGGCGACGGTCAGCAGTTTTTCGTAGAACTTCCGCGAGGCGTACTGCGGGTCCATGATCTGCTGCGGCGTGCCCCAACCCGTGCTCGGCCGCTGTTGGAAGAGCCCTAGGGAGTCATGGTCGTTGCGCGCGCCAAGGTTCGGCAGGTTGTGCAGGCTGGATTCCTGCATGGCGGTGGCGACCGCGATCACCCAGCCCCGCGGCGGCACCTTCAGGTCCTGCCCTACCCGCACGATAACCGCGGCGTTGCGGACCTGCTCTTCGGAGAGTTCACGGTGGCTCGGCAGGTTGGCGGCGGCATTGACGAGCTGCCCGTTGCCGCAGCCGATGTCGTAGTTCTGCGTCTTGCGGGACGCGTCGAAGAAGAACGCCACCGCAGCGCCCGCGCAGCACACCAGCAGCAGCGCTGAGCACACTACCGCCAACAGCGCCGGGCCGATGAACCTTCTCCGCCCCGGTTCCTCAAAATCCTCGTCTTCTCCGACACCGCTCATGCCATCTCCCAGTCCAGCGAGGTGACCTGCCAGCGTCCGCCCGAGACCTGCAGCCCGAGCACGATCGTCCCGCCCTCCGCCGGGACCCGGGCCACGGTCGTCGCGCCATTGGCCTGCAATTGCGCGGTCCCGGTGATCGTCGATGTCGGCACGTCAGCGGGATCAGTGTCGGCGAGCGATGCCATCAGATCCGTCGAAGCGTCCGGCTTGAGCCCGGCCCGCCACTGGTCCCCGGTGACCCCTGGCTTGCGCAGCCACGCCTTGGCGAACCGAGTCGCTACGGTCGCGGCGTCGGCGGCCCCCTTGCTCAGCGACGGTGCAGGCGCGACGGACTCGTCGACCCCGTCGTCCCCGAGCGAGATGAAGGGATCCGCTGATTTCGGCACCGGCTCCACGGTCGGCCCGACCGCGTCGTTGGCCGAGCCCCCGCGCTCGTCGTCGAGCACCGTCCGCCCGAGCGTGACGATCACAAGCACGATCACGACCAGGACCAACGCGACGCCATACCGCGTCCCGAGCAACCGCAGGACCGTCCGCATCGTCGCCTACCCCGGCAAGCTCGCCGACTCAGGCCGGCGAGCGCCCCCGCGCCCGGTCGTGGACCCAGAGGAATCGTCCGAGCCGGGCCGATAGATCGAATAAGACGGAGCGTTCTCAGCCGGAAGGTCGGGCTCCTCCCACGTCGACTCTCGCCGCCGAGGCCGCTGCTGCCCAGCACCGCTCTTGTTCCCGCCGGTTTCCGGCCGCTCCGCAGCCACCCCGGCACCGCTGCCAGCTGAGACGGTGTCCTCGTTGCGGGCCTCGGGTCGCTGCGACACCTGCAGCTCCCCGCTGCGCTGCGGTCCCGGCTCTTTGGTCCCTCCAGCGTCAACCACCTTGAGCGCTGCGGCCGCCCGCACGTCCCGCATGAACAGCCGGTGCCAACTCCCGGCGGACGTGATCGCCCGCGTCGAGTCCTTCCCGCCGAGCTGCGTGATCCGTCGGTAGGGCCTCAGCAGAAGCCATCCGACGACCCCGGTGAGCCAGATGAGCACGACCTGCAGCCAGGGGGCAAGTGCAGCTGTCAAAATCTGGGAAACGGCGAACAAATAGACCGCCGATCCGGTGCCGAAGATGATGATGTTGAAGACCGCCGCGATGACGGCGTTGCCCAGCCGCCGGAGGCCGGCGTTAGCTGGTCGCAGTAGTCCGATGGTGCCAAGCATCGGTGCGGCGATAACCGCCCACCGGAAAAGCAGGAACCCAAGGATCACCAGTACTGACGCCGTGAGGTCGAACAGTGCGAAAAAGAGGGCCGAGAGAATCGCCAGGAATCCCGCACCGATGCGATCCATGCCCTTTATTCCCTGAAGGTGTTGATACGCCTCAGGATCTTCGATCCTAATTCGCTCGGCTATTTCCTTCCAGCGATCGCCCTTTTCTTGCATCTTCTGGGCTCGGACGCTCGAGGTTTCGAGCGGCTCATTGTTTGCCGCATGGACTTCATTCCTCGCGCGGACGTTCGCTTCGTCCGTGCGAATTTCGTCGATCTCATCCCATGTAAATGATCTTGCATCGTAAAGTGCTTCCCCATACTTCTGGGCAGTCACGCTGTCTGCGGAGCCGAGCGTGCCTCGCAGCCAGTTTTGGTACAGCAGTCCATCGGTAACTGCATCGCTGGCGCGGAGTGCCGGCGTGCGATGGTCGATGCATGATTCGGGATGTCTTTGACACAGCGGCGCGTCGCTATTCTTCTGTTGCGCTGGGGGGCCGACGGCATCGTGAATCAAGCCGAGACTTGAAGTAAGCGCTCTGTCGGCGAGTTGTGCGGACCAGCTTGGCCAGGTTGCCAATGCGGTCATAAGCACCATGACGAAGATTGCCCAGCCGGCGGTTGTCATCGCGTTGGACATGTCGGACTGTCGTGATCGCCAAAGGAGGTACATTCCTACGATTGCAAGCGTTATTGCGCCAAACGGTGTGAACACCCTATCGTAAATGGCTTTGGTGGTCCGGTCGACCATTGGATCTGCCCAGCCCCACATGTACGATGCGTCCCAGGCGCGTTCACGCATCGCATTTGATGCACCGATGATCGACGTTGCCACGACGAACTCACCGTTGGCGACAGTGTTTTCGAATTCGGCGCTTGGATTCGTCACTGTAGCTGTGCACTTGAGGTCGTAAGTGTTGAAATCATAGCCAGCGTAACCATATTGGGTGTACCGGCCCATTATGCTATCGCCCACAGCATCGGACGGATGCTGTGCGAACCAGCCGGCCATTCCAGCGTCAGGGCTGTCGGGAATTGGTGCGTCCAAGCAGCTGGCCTTGCCGGCGATATCGCTTTTGAGGCTGGCAGCGCAGTCGTTGAAGTTTGCGGGTACTTTCCACTCTTCAATGCTGCAGAGCTTGTCGCCGGGGGCATATGACGGAGAAGCCGAAGCGGAGGTGGCGGGGGCGCCGAAGAGGGTTGCCAAGGCCGCGACGAGGACCACGGCCACGTACACGGGCAGGCGTCTCACAGATCATCCTCCGCGTCGTCGTCAGGGTGGATGTCTACGACTTCGCCGCGTACCGCGGCCTCGCTCGGAACGCCGCCGGGCGTGGTGTCGAGGTACCGCAGCAGATCCGCAACATAAGAAACGTCCACGCGCACCTTCTGGACGCGCCCGTCCACATCGCGCATCACGAACTCGCGGAAGCCCAGGCGCGACGAGGAGCTGGTGTCCACCTGGGAGAGGGCCGCCAGGGTCTGCTCGTAGCCGACGTCGGTGGGAACGCGCAGCAGCCGCAGCGCCTCGGCCGCGATCTCGCTGTCCTCGGCGATGCGACCCACGAAGACGGTCGAGACGAGGTTCTGCACGTCCAGGCCCAGGATGTCCTTCGGGTTCTGGGAGGCGACGAGCGCGGCCAGGTTCCACTTGCGGGAGTCGCGGGCGAGGCGGACCAGGAAGGAGCGGCCCGAGCGCCAGCCCTCCATGAAGTGGGCCTCGTCCAGGCCCACGAGCTTGCGCTGGGACATGTCGCCGCCGTAGCAGCGGCGCACGGCGAGGCGGTGGGCGGTGTGCAGCATCGGCAGGGCGAGCGACTCCTCGGCCGACCAGTACTCGCGCTCGATCTTGAGGTCGGGCAGCCGCAGGCCCGCCATCGTGATGACGGTCAGGGCCGCGTCGGCGCCGAGCAGGCCGGCGGGCGGGGAGCCGAAGAAGAGCATGGCCAGCGGCATCTCGGCGGTGTCGAGCAGCAGGTTGCCGAGCTCGGTGGCGTCGTGGTCGCCGGTGTCGCGCAGCGAGCGGATGACGTCCTCGAGCGTCGAGGACTCCTCGGCCGGCACCTGACGGACCGCGTGGCGCAGCATCGTCGCCGTCGAGGCCTCGCGGGCCACCTGGGGTGGTACGAGCATCATGCAGATGTCCTGCACGAGCATGCGGCGCTCGGCGCGGGCGTTGGAGACCGCGATCTCGAACTCGCGATCGCCGGCCGGGCCGGGGGCGTAATGGCCGCGTTGCGGGGTAGGGATGAGGGCATAGGGGGCGAGTGTGCCCTGCTCCGAGCCGGTCAGGTTGAGCACGCGCGAATACGGCGCCAGCTCCGGCATGCTGCACAGGCGCGCGAGCGGTCCGGACGGGTCCAGCAGGGTCACCTGGACGCCGCGCCGCGCGGACAGATAGCCCAGCGCACCCATGAGGGTCGACTTGCCACCGCCGGGCTCGGCCACGAAGACGGCGAGGCCCGAGCGCTCCCGCACCTCCATCGGGAAGTGCAGGTCGAGGAAGACCGGGCGGCGCGAGGTGCCCGCCGTGCGCCCGATGAGGTCGCCGCGGCGGTCGCCCACGGTCGAGGCGGCCTGGGGCAGCGCGGCCGCGAAGAGCTTGACCGGCATGCGGCGCAGGTAGCCGGTGTTGGCCAGCGGCTCGCCCGGGATGAATTCGCGCGCGAGCCAGTCCTGGTTCTTCGGGTGCTGCAGCGCGACGCGCATCTCCCGCGAGTACATCTGCGTGATCCGGCGGGCCCGTTCGAGGCATTCCTCCCGGGTACGACCGCCGACCGCGACGCGATGCCAGCCGTGCGCGCGGGACGAGTCGACGGGCAGGCCGGTGCTGATCTCGTCGCCGATCGTGAGCGCGCGCTTGGCCAGGCGCTCGAGCTCCGGGGGCGCGTCGATGCCGTGCTCGGAGTAGTCGGCCTGCTGGGAGCGGATCAGGCGCAGGCGGTGCTCGAGGTTGCGGAAGGAGTCGTTCGGGCCCAGGATGTCGATCCGCGACGACAGCTCCATCGGCCACGGCAGCCGCTCGTGGAAGTGCAGCCACGGCTCGTGCCGCTCGGGGATCTCCAGGGGCTCCATGCGCCCGACGGTCAGCACGGCGACGTGGCGCTCCTCGCCGGTCTGGCGATTGACGAGCTTCACCGTGGATCCGTACGGCGTGCGATACCGCTCCACCGCCTCGGTCAGCGCCAGCAGGTCGCCCGCGTCCCAGGACCCGTCGAGCGAGGCGATGTGCCCGGGCGGGGACATGCACAGCGCCACCGACCGGTACAGCAGCCACTCCAGCTCGAACGCGGTGACCCGCCGGCCGCGCATGCCGAAGGCGCCCAGCACCTCGTCGAACTGCTCGACGGTGCGGGCCATGCGGCGCCGCTCGGCGTCGGCGACCCCGCGCTTGAACAGTGACCCGATGCGCTCGGACAGCGTGTCGCCCAGCGTGCGGCGGGCGAAGGCGATCCCGAGGTACGTCTGGCCCTCGGCGTGATTGATCGACAGCAGGTGTTTCTGGGCGTTGACCAGGTGGTCGGACCACGAGGGCGCGCCGGGCACGGAGGGCAGCGGGTTCGGCGTGTTGCCGTCGACCACGCGCGCCCACTGGTCGGCCGGGAACGGCCGGGTCGTGCGCCGCAGGTGCAGCCGGAAGCCGGCCAGGCCCGCGTACTGCTCGGAGATCGCCGACAGCAGCGCCTCCCGCTCGGCGTCGGGGCGGAACGCCCAGCGCACCTCGGGCAGCCAGTACCAGGCCGTGACCGTGTTCGGCGTGAACGTCAGGTGCCCGGCGATCTCGGTGATCGCCAGGTCGATCGCCGCGCTGCGGTCCTTCTGCTTCGGCTTCGGCACCTTGTCCAGCGGCGTCCTGCGGCCCCGCTGCGGGGGCGGGGTCGCGCGAGGCGGCCGGGGCGGCTGCTGGGCGGGGACGCCGCGGGCGGGCTGGGTCCGTCGCGCCGGTGGCGGCGGAGCCGTGGTCACCGCCTTCCGGGGTGTACCGCCGGCAGCAGGCCGTCCCGCGGGTGCCCCATACCGTTGCGCGGCCCATTGGTCCGTCGGCGTGATCCGTTCCCCGGCACGGGCCGGACCCGCGGCCGGGTGGCGATCGCCGAGCGGCGGGTGCTCGCCCGACGGGTCACGCCCGGGCGCGGAGGGCCGCTCGGGCCGCCCGCGCAGCGCCGGACGCCCGTTGCTCTCGGTCCAGTTGTCGTACGCCGGCCGCTCGGGAAGCGCCGGCCGGGCGGGCGGGGCCGCGGGCCGGTCGCTCAGCGCCGGCCGCGTCACGTGCCGCTCGCCGTTGGCGGAGGCGGGGGTGCGCGGAATCGCCCGCTTCGGCGCGCGCAGGTCCTCGGGGGCCCGCGGCGCCCCCGACGACGGCGCGGCGGAGATCGGGATGCCGGAGACGGGCTGGACGCGGTCGGCGTGGCCCGGGCCCGGCTCCAGTGCCCGCAGCCGGTCGCGCGGCGGACCGCCGGGCTGATCGTCGAACAGGCCCAGGAACGGCGAGTCGACCTCGGGCGCGGGCTGGGCGCTCACCGGCCGCTGCGGTCCGCCGGAGCGGCCCGTGCCGCCGTTCGCGCCCCGCTCGCCCGCGGGGCGCGACGAGCCCGGCGCGCCGGGTCCGGTGCCGCGGAACATCGCGACGCGACCGCCCTCGGCCGCCGCCCGAAGTCCGCCATCGTAGTCGGTTGACTGCGCAGCGTCGTCGTCGATGTCCGAGCGGTCCTGATAGCCCCCGGACTTGCGGGGAGGCGGAGTGGTCATACGAGATCACCGGTGAGGTCCGGGCGGATGCGCACCTTCGACGCGACCAGGCGGGCGTCACGCTGCTCGGAGCTGGGCTCGCGCGTGTGACGCCAGTCGGTCAGGGCGGTGCGGACCACCATGCGGGCAGGTCGATCGGGGTCGACGTAACGGAAGATCAGCGACGTCGCCACGATCGCGAGGGCGATCTCGTAGGCGGGGAAGTAGTCGACGTGCAGCGTGATCAGGTAGCGGATGAACATGAACAGCGGCACCAGCAGCGCGAACACCCCGTACTGCGCGTATGGCAGCTGAATGGGCAGCGTGTAGCCCGGCGGGCCGAGGTAGACCAGTCGGGCCCGGTAGATGTCGTCGTCGGTGCGCAGGCGCATGGCAGGTCAGACCTACTTGAAGATGAGGCTGACCAGCGAGTCACCGAAGAAGAACAGCGACGCCGCGCCGGCCACGAATGCCAGGCCGATGATCGCGATCGCCGAACTCGTCAGGACGCGCGAGACCTCACCCTTGCTGGCCCGGCCGATGAAGATGACGCCCAGCGCCGCCAGCAGGATCGGCACGATCTTGGTCGTGAAGAACGTCAGGATGCCGTCGGTGTTGATCGTCTTCGGCTCGGGTGTTGGCGTCGGCGCGAGGGCGATCGCATCCACGGCGCGTGCGGCCGAGCCCCACATCGCCTGGCCGATCTCCATCAACATCATCAGACCTCCCCGGAGGCGCGACGGGCGAGGTGCACGCCGCGCGTTAAGCCTCGCCGAAAAGACGACCCAGGGGTACAACCCTGGCTGCTGTGTCGTCCTCCGGCGGAACCTTATCCGGGCGTTTGCCCTGCTAAATACCCTTTGTCGGGTTTAACGGTCCGAATAACGTTCACTTGCAGAGAGTACGTTGCAGCCCTCTTTCCAACAAGCTGACCGAAGCGTGGTCAGTGTGCACAGTGTGCCTCGTGAGGTGGCTGAGCGCCTTCCCCCGGAGGTTGTCGCAGGTCGCCACCGGGCGGCCGCATTGAGTTGAGTACCTTCATTCAAGTGATGGTCTTGCGACGTTCAACGCCGCTCGTGATGGGCGTGCTCAACGTGACCCCGGACAGCTTCTCCGACGGTGGTCGCTACGCGGACCTCGAGGCCGCGGTGGCCCACGCGCGCCAGATGACCGCCGAGGGCGCCGACATCGTCGACGTGGGCGGGGAGAGCACCCGTCCGGGGGCCGGGCGCGTCGACGCCGCGACCGAGTCCGCCCGCGTGCTGCCGGTCATCCGCGCCCTGCACGCCGAGGGCATCGCGATGAGCATCGACACCACCCGCGCCGCGGTCGCCGCCGCCGCCCTGGAGGCCGGGGTCGCGCTGGTCAACGACGTCTCCGGGGGCCTCGCCGACCCCGACATGGGCCGGGTGGTGGCCGCGGCCGGGTGCCCGTGGGTGCTCATGCACTGGCGCGGGCACTCCCGGCGGATGGCGGAGCTGGCGGTGTACGGCGACGTGGTCAAGGAGGTCGCCGCCGAGCTGCTCGAGCGCGTGGACGCCGCGGTCGCCGCCGGCGTCGACCCCGAGCGGATCATCCTCGATCCCGGGCTCGGCTTCGCCAAGCGGCCCGAGCACACCTGGCGGCTCGCCGCCCACCTGCCCGACCTGGTCGCGCTCGGCCACCCGGTGCTGGTCGGCTCCAGCCGCAAGTCGCACCTGGGCCGCCTGCTGGCCGACGCCGAGGGCCACGACCGCCCGGCCGATGACCGCGAGGCCGCGACCGTCGCCACCACGGTGCTCTCGGTCGCCGCCGGCGCGTGGGGCGTGCGGGTTCACGACGTCCGTGGCAACGTGGATGCGATCAAGGTGTGGCAGGCGATGAGGGCGGCGGAGTGAGACCGGACAGCAGCGACCGGATCGCCCTGCGGGGGCTCACGGTCCGCGGCTTCCACGGCGTGTTCGACTTCGAGCGCCGCGAGGGCCAGGACTTCGTGATCGACGTCGACCTCGAGCTCGACCTGCGCCCGGCCGCGGCCTCGGACGACGTCAAGGACACCGTGCACTACGGCGAGCTGGCCGAGGGGCTCGCCGCGGTCGTCTCCGGCGAGCCGGTCGACCTCATCGAGACCCTGGCCCAGCGCCTCGCCGACGTCTGCCTGGCCGACGAGCGGGTGCGGGCCGCGACCGTCACGGTCCACAAGCCGCACGCCCCGATCCCGCTGCAGTTCGCCGACGTGGCCGTGGTCATCCGCCGGGAGCGGTCGTGACCGGTCCGGGGCGTAGCGGAGGGGCCGGTCACCGGGCGGCTCAGGTTTTCGGTCGCGCCACCGGCGAGCGAAGCGAGGAGGCGGCGTGACCCTGGCCGTGCTGTCGCTCGGCAGCAACCTCGGCGACCGCGAGGCTCACCTGCGGGGCGCCGTCGCCGGGCTCGGGGAGAAGGTGTTCCTGGTCTCGGGGGTGTACGAGACGCCCCCCTGGGGTGATCCCGACCAGCCGCACTACCTCAACGCGGTGCTGCTCGCGACCGACCCGGACGCCGCCCCGGCGGACTGGCTCGCGGCCGCCCACCGGCTCGAGGAGGCGGCCGGACGCGTGCGTGATCCCGCGCGCCGCTTCGGCCCGCGTACCCTGGACGTTGACGTGATTGCCGTGTGGAACGACGACGGGGCGCCGGTGACTTCCGGCGACCCCGAGTTGACCTTGCCGCACCCGCGCGCCCACCTGCGCGCATTCGTGCTCCGGCCCTGGCTCGACATCCAGCCGTACGCCCAGCTGCCGGGGCACGGATGGGTCAACGACCTGCTCCGCGCCGACGTGGTCGCCGCCGACCTCGCCGACCTGCGTCCAAGAGTTGACGTCCACCTCGATACGTGATCTGGAGCGGAAAGCAGATGGGCACGCCGTCACCGGAAGACCACAACACGAACGGACCGAACGGATCCAAGGGCCGGATGGAGCCGACCCGCCCGGCCACGCTCGTGATCGCGGCGCTCGCCACCACGGCGCTGGCCTGGATCGCCATCAGCAACTTCTGGAACAGCCTGCCGACGCTGCCCTGGCTGCCGCCGCTGACCCTGATCGGCCTGGCGATCTTCGAGGGCATCGAGGCGTACTCCACCCGCAACCGCATCCTGCGCAAGGAGGGCGCCGGCCCGCTGCAGCCGCTGGTGATCGCGCGGTACGCGGTCCTGGGCAAGGCCTCCGCCCTGGTCGCGGCCCTGTTCGGCGGCATGTACGTGGGCCTGTCCACCTGGTTGCTCACACAGCGCGGCGTGCTGGCCAAGGTGTCGGAGAACCTGCCCCAGGCCCTGCTCGGCGTGGCCGGCTCGATCGTGCTCATCGCCGCCGCGCTCTGGCTGGAGCGCTCCTGCCGCGTGCCCCCGAGCGACCGGGACAAGGACCTGCCCCGGCAGAACCGCCAGACCGGCGGCGACCGGACCCCTGACGACCAGAACGCCTGACCAGCCCGCCTGATCGGGGCGCCGGATCCGCTCGGCGCGCGGATCCGGCCCGATCGGCGCAGGATCCTCATGGAGAGGGTCTGTCGCCGGTCACATTCCGCGGTTACTGTGCGACCCGTACCCGTCGGCTGGCAGGAGGCGCGCGCCATGGCGTACGACGACTCGCGGTTCCGCGGTGAGCCCGGATTCCGGGAGGAGCCCGACTTCCGGTCGGGCGGCGTGCCCGAGGACGCGCCCACGCTGGGCGTCTCCAGTCAGTCCGTCTACACCCCCGGCAGCTTCCCGGTCTCGCCCGCCTACGGCTCCCCGGCCGCCGAGAGCACCGCGAGCCTGGAGCCCGACGCCCGGCGCCGGCTCCCGACCGCCCGTCAGCTCGGCGACGTCTTCGACGACCCCGAGCACGGCGAGCCCGGCCGCGACCGCTATGCCGTGCACGCCCTCTGGGAGCTGGTGCTGCTGCTGGCCGCGGGAGCGCTGCTGTACCTGCTCCGCGACGCCAGCCCCGCGGCGCTGCGCGGCGCCGAGCTGCGCGCGCTGCTGCTCTCCGGTGCCGAGCTCGGCCTGGTCGCCGTGGCCGCCGGCCTCACCCTGCGGGCCGGCGCGCCCAACCTGGCCCTCGGCCCGATCGCGTTCGCCGCGGCCCTCTTCTTCGCCAAGAACGCCGACCGCGGCCTGCTCATGACCGCCGCCATCACCGGGCTCATCGCCGTCGGCGTCGGCGTGGTGATCGCGGTGCTGGTCGTCGCCTTCCACGTGCCCGGCTGGGCGGCCAGCCTCGGTGCCGCCCTCGCGCTCATCGCCTGGATCATGAACCAGCCCGCCGAGCGGCTCGTCGCCGGCGCCTACGACCCGCACCCGCACGCGATGTGGTGGGCGATCGGCGTGGCCGTGCTCGCGGCCGGCGGCGGCGCCCTGGGCGTCATCCGGCCGCTGCGGCGCGGGCTCGGCCGCTTCCGGCCCGTGCACGACCCCGCCGACCGGCGCGGCGGCGGCGCGGCCACCTTCACCGGGCTGGCGCTGGCCGGGTCGGCCCTGCTCGCGGCGGTCGGCGGGGTGCTCGTGGCCCTCGACGAGCGCGGTGTCGCGGCCGGCGACGCGAGCGCCTCCTTCGGCGGGTTCACGGTCGGCGCGCTCGCGCTCGGGGCGGCGCTGGCCGGCGGCACCTCGGCCTTCGGCCGCCGGGGCGGGGTGCTCGGCACGCTGCTCGCGGTCGCCGTGATCACGCTGCTGCTGCGGTACACCGCGGCCGAGGGCTGGAAGCTGCAGCCGGTCGCGCTCGCGGCCGGCGCGATCGGCCTCGGCCTGGTGGTGACCCGGCTCGTGGAGACCTTCGGCCGCCCGCGCACCGCGGCGCAGGAGGCCGAGGAGGCGCCCTGGACCCCGCCGTCGATCACCGCGCCGCCGCCCGAGCCCGACGACAACTGGTCCCCGCCCTCGAGCCGCACCGGGAGCTGGCCCGCCACCAGCGCCTACGACACCTCGCGCGACTCCGATCGCGGCTGGGGAGTCGAGGAGCGCTGGGGCACCAGATAGCCTGGTGACCATGACTGACGTCACGCTCGAACAGCTCGATGCCCTTTCCACCGAGGAGCTGCGCGACCGCGCGTTCGCCATCGCGCGGCAGAAGCGCGACATCAAGTTCTTCTGGGATCTGTTCACGCACGTGACGTACAGCGACGAGGACACCCAGGACGGCTGGATCGGCTCCCTCGACGCGACCATCGACGACGCCGTCGCCCTGTGGCGGGAGGTCACCAAGCACGAGTACGGCGAGAACGAGCCGCTCGTGCGGGCCGCGTTCATCGACTACATCATGAAAGCCGACAAGTAGCACAAATCGTCGCCGGTTTATTTTTCGCGGCCGGGGGGCCTTATCCCGGCATGGCAATCACGCGATCCCGTTACCGCACCGCGACGAGTGCGGGTACGCTCGTCGCCTTTCTGCTGGTGCTGATCTTCGGCAGCCCCTGGTACGTCGACTGGACCCAGAAGGGCGACCGGGGCATCTTCCTGGAGACCCTGGCCTGGCCGGCCTGGGCCTTCGACAGCGACGCGTCCGTGCGCGACCTGCTCGGCGCCGACCTCAAGGCCATCCTGCTGATCGTCTTCACCGCGTTGTTCATCACGCTGCTGGTCGGCGCCCAGCTGGCCTCGTCGCGCGGCACCATCTCGGCGATCTTCACCGGGTGGGCCGCCTACATCTTCGCGGCCGCGCTGGCGGCCTTCCTCACCTCGTTCCTGCTGTCGAACCCGTCGTTCGGCCAGGCCACCGCGAACGCGGCCGGCGGCGCCGGCTACGGCCTGATCGTGGGCTGGATCATCGGCCTGGCGACGATGGCCGGGCGGCGGCCGTAACCGCCGCCCGCACCGCCGGACTCACGCGGGCGTGTCCACCGCCGCGGACGCCAGGGCGACCTGGACGTCGGCGGCGGTGAGCGCGCCGATCGGCAAGTCGCCGTCGCGCACCACCACGGCGCCGCGCCCCGCCGGACTCACGCGGGCGTGTCCACCGCCGCGGACGCCAGGGCGACCTGGACGTCGGCGGCGGTGAGCGCGCCGATCGGCGAGTCGCCGTCGCGCACCACCACGGCGCCGCGCCCCGCCGCCAGCATCGCCCCGAACGCCTCCCGCAGCGTCGCGCCGGACGACACCACCGGCGCGCCGTCGCCGGCCTCCGCCACCGGCCGCAGCCCGTCGGCGGGGATGCGCGTGACCGAGAGCCGCATGATCCCGCGGTCCTCGCCGACGAACCGCTCGACGAACTCGTTGCCGGGCCGCGCGAGCAGCTCGGCCGGGGTGGCGTACTGCTGCAGCTGCGCGTGATCGGAGAGCACCGCGATGCGGTCCCCGAGCTTGATCGCCTCCTGCAGGTCGTGCGTGACGAGGATCGTGGTCTTGCGCACCGCCCGCCGCAGCCGCAGGAACTCGTCCTGCAGCCGGCCCCGGTTGATCGGGTCGACGGCCGAGAACGGCTCGTCCATGAGCAGCACCCGCGGGTCCGCCGCGAGCGCCCGGGCGAAGCCGACCCGCTGGCGCTGGCCGCCCGAGAGCTCGTGCGGGTAGCGCTTGGCGTACTGCGCCGGGGGCAGCCCGACGAGGTCGAGCAGTTCGTCGGTGCGCGCGGCGGTCCGGCCCTTGTCCCAGCCGAGCATCCGCGGCACCGTGCCGACGTTCGTGCGCACGTTCTGGTGCGGGAAGAGCCCGACGTTCTGGATCACGTAGCCGATGGTCCGGCGCAGCTGCGTCGGGTCCGCGTTCGTGACGTCGGTGCCGTCGATGAGGATGCGGCCGCCGGAGGGCTCGATGAGGCGGTTCACCATCCGCAGTACCGTCGACTTGCCGCAGCCCGACGGGCCGATCAGCACCGTGACCTCGCCGGCGCCGATCTCGAGGCCGAGCTCCTCGACCGCCACCGTTCCGTCCGGATACACCTTGCGCAGCCGATCGAGCGTGATCGGCGCGGCATCGTGCTTCGCGGTAACGTCCACGCATGTCCTTCCTGGCTCGCGGTGAGGCGGGCAACCCCTGGTTCTCCTGGTCCTACGTCCGGGACAACGCCGACACGATCCGGGATGCGCTGCTCGACCACGTCGTGATCACGCTGTGGTCGGTGGCGATCGCGGTGGTCATCGCGATTCCGCTGGCGGTGCTGGCGTACTGGGTGCGCCCGCTCGCCACGCCGATTCTGACATCAGCCGGCGTGCTTTACACGATTCCGTCGCTGGCCCTGCTCGCCTTCCTGGCCCCGTTCATGGGCACCGGGCGGTCGCCGGTGATTCTCGCGCTGACGTCGTACGCCCTGATCGTGCTCATCCGCAACGCCCTCACCGGCCTGCTCCAGGTGCCCGACGACGTGCGCGAGGCCGCGACCGCGATGGGCTACAGCCGATCCGCCCGGCTCTGGCGCGTCGAGCTGCCGCTGGCCCTGCCGGGCATCCTCACCGGGCTGCGGCTCGCGACCGTATCGACAGTGGCGTTGGTCACGGTCGGCGCGATCGTCGGCTCGCACGGCGGGCTGGGCTCGCTGATCCTCGCCGGCTTCCGCAACAACTACTACAAGGCCGAGATCTCCACGGCCGCGATCGCCTGCGTCGCGCTCGCGCTCGTGCTCGATGTGGTGCTCATTCTGGTCAGCCGTTCGCTGACCCCTTGGACGCGGAGGCGCGCGGTATGAGCGTGATCAACGATGCATTCGTGTGGCTCAATGATCCCCTCAACTGGAGCAACCCGGGCGGGATCGTCGAGCGCCTGACGGAGCACATCGAGATCTCCTTGGCGGCGGTACTGATCGGCTGCGCCGTCGCGTGGCCCGTCGGCATCCTGCTGGGTCGGCGCGGGGCCGCCTCCGGCGTCATCGTGCTGCTGTCCAACCTGACCCAGGCCGTCCCCGTCATCGCGCTGCTGACCATCCTGTCGCTGACGCCCATCGGCCTCGGCAAGCCCGCGGTGATCATCGCGCTCGCGGTCTTCTCGCTGCCGGCCCTGCTCGCCAACGCGTACACCGGCATGCGCGAGGTCGACCCCGAGGTCCGCGACGCGGCCAAGGGCGTCGGCATGACCACGGCCCAGCAGCTCCTGCGCGTGGAGCTCCCGCTCGCGGTGCCGTTCCTGGCCACGGGCCTGCGCATCGCCACGACCACGGTGGTGGCCACGGCGACGCTCGCCACCGCGGTCAACGGCGGCGGGCTCGGCATGATCATCTCGGCCGGCTTCGGTCTCGGCCCCGGCCACGGCGGGCAGATTCTCGCCGGGGCGATCCTCGTCGCCGGGCTGGCATTGATCGCCGACGGTGTGATGGCGATCATTGAGCGCAAGCTCACACCAAAGGTCCTTCGCCGGGCCGCGGGCCGTTCCTGAGCGCAAAAGGTGATCTGTGCTACAGGCCGGTAACCGGTCGTTACGAAAACGTGCCTGGTTGCGGTTGCCGAATTTCCATCGCCGGAGTTGCCTATTGGACAGCGGGCGGGCTTTCTTGCCATTCAAGCGCCGTCCGTCGGACACGCGGCCGGTCACAGTGATCGCGCCGGGACACGGAAGGCGGGCCAAGTTTTGCGAACAGCCATACGCGCCACGCTCGGGGTATTCCTCTGTCTCGCCGGTGTGGGCCTCGCCGCCTGCGGTGAGTCGGGGTCCTCGGGCACCGAGGCGCCGGCTAGCGTCAGCGGGGCGGGATGCGCCCCGGTCGCTGGGGAGAAGCTGGTCGTCCTCGATGACGACAAGAAGCTCCAGCTGGCGGACAACGTGATTCCAGCGATCAACGCGAAGGTCGCCGACCCGGCGCTCATCGCCGCGCTGGACAAGGTCTCGGACGCACTCACCCCCGAGAAGCTGATCGCGCTCAACAAGGCGGTCGACGTCGACCGCAAGACCTCGAAGGTCGCGGCGGAGGAGTTCGCCAAGACCGCGAACCTCACCACCGGACTGGAGAAGGGCAAGGGCGGGGCCGTCAAGATCGGCGCCGCGGACTTCTCCGAGAGCGCCACCCTCGGCGCGCTCTACGAACTGGTCCTCGACGCCGCGGGCTACGACGCCTCGGTGCAGACCATCGGCAAGCGCGAGGTCTACTACGGCCAGCTCACCAAGGGCGACATTCAGGTCGTCCCGGAGTATGCCGCGACCCTCACCGAGTTCATCAACCAGTCCGTCAACGGCAAGGACGCCAAGACGCTCGCCTCCGGTGACGTCGACGCGACCGTGACCGCGCTGAAGGACCTGGGCGGCAAGCAGGGCCTGGCCTTCGGCAAGGCGTCGAAGGCGACCGACGGCAACGCGTTCGCGGTGACGTCGGAGTTCGCGTCGAAGAACGGCCTGAAGACGCTCAGCGACTTCGCGGCCAAGTGCTCGGGTCAGGCCACCGTCCTGGGCGGCCCCGCCGAGTGCCCGCAGCGCCCGTTCTGCCAGCCGGGCCTGGAGAAGACCTACGGCATCCAGTTCGGCAAGGTGCTGAGCCTCGACGCCGGCGGCCCGCAGAGCAAGGACGCCCTGAAGAAGGGCACCGCCTCGCTCGCGCTGGTGTTCTCGTCCGACGGCTCGCTGGGCTAGCCCGAAGATCGGAAGTCGTCCTCCCGGACCGCCGCATCGAGGCGGTCCGGGAGGACATTTCGTTTGTGGGCAAGTGCGGGTAAGTTCTCTGCTCATGCCGGCCGCGGAGACCACCGGACCACCCGGGGAAAAGCGGAGCACCAAGCTGCTCCAGCTGCTCTTCTGGGGTGGTGTCGGGCTGGCCCCGCTGGCCGCCCTGCTCCTGCTCGTGGGCAGCGGCTTCGTGCTGCAGTTCGCCGCGGTGCTCGGCCTGCTCGCCGTCGTGCTCATCGGCCTGTCGATCGCGCTGCGGCGCGAGGGCGAGACGGTCAAGGGCGAGGTCGAGGAGATGGTGTACGAGGAGATCGACACCCTTCGCGAGAACGTCCGCGCCGACATCACGCACGCCGCCCGCCAGACCCACGGCCAGCTCATGGAGCGCGTCGGGGTGCTGCACGAGACCGTCGACGCGCTGCGCAACCAGGTCGAGATGCTGCGCGGGCAGCTCGAGCGGGCCGCCGTCCAGCCCTCGCCGCCGAACCACCCGAGCGGCTCGGCGGCGGTGCCCCAGGGCGTGCTGCGGCACACCGAGACCGTGCAGGTCACCACGAAGACGATGGTCGTCGACCCGGCCGAGTCCCGCTCCGGCACCGTCTACGGCGGCGGGCCGCGCGCCGACATCCCGCAGCAGCGCCGCCCGGACCGCTCCGAGCGCATCGCGGCGCGCCCCGAGCCGCGACCCGAGCCGCGCGGCGAGGAGTACGGCCGCCGCCCGGAGCGCCGCGACGACTACGGCCAGCGGGACGAGCGGCAGGAGTACGGCCACCGCCAGGAGTACGGCCACCGCGAGGAGTACGGCGCCCGCGAGGAGTACGGCCACCGTGACGAGCGCCGGGACGACTACGGCCGCCGGGACGAGCGCGACGAGCACGGCCGCGGCGAGCGCAGCCGCGAGCAGCTGCGCGACCAGGCCCGCGAGCAGAACTCCTGGACCGAACAGCTGCTGCGCGAGCGGATGGCCCGGGCCGAGAGCGGCGAGTGGCCGCAGGCCCCGTCCCGCGGCGCCGACGTCGAGCGGCGCGGCGGGGGCCGGCGCCGGGCCGAGCCGGACGACGATGACGACAGCGTGACCGGCGTGCGTACCACCGACCGCTGGGCCTCCGTGCACAGCGACGAGCGCGGCGGTCGCGAGCTGCGCATGGGGGAGCGGCGCTCGGCCGTGCACGCCGACGAGACCGGCACGCACGTGCGCATCGAGGACCGCTGGGCCTCCGTGCGGCACGAGGGGTACTACCCGGACGACTCGCCCACCGGCGGCCACCGCGCCGGCCCGGACGACCGTGACGACCGGCATGACGACCGCCACGGCGAGCGGCGCGGGCGGCGGCGGGCCGACCCGGACGACCGCGACGACCGCGACGACCGCGACGACGAGGCCTACGACGCCCGGTTCGAGGGCCGCTACGAGTCCGGCACCGAGAGCCCCCGCCGCTCCGAGGCGCGGCGGGAGCGCGAGCGCAGCTGGGCCTCCGGCGAGCAGGCCCGGGTCGAGGTGGGCCGGCGGCCCGAGGGGCAGTGGTCGGAGAGCACCTACGAGGAGGGCCGGCGCGACGACACCGGCGCGACGCGCTGGTCCGAGGTGCGCCGCTCCGAGCGGGCGATCGGCGGTGCCCAGGCGGCGCTGCCCGCGTCCCCGGCCGAGCCGGCCTCGCGCTGGACGTCGGGTCCCCGCGAGGACGAGCGCTGGCCGGTGCCCGGGCGCGAGGACGAGCGCTGGACGTCGGGTCCCCGCGAGGATGAGCGCTGGCCGGTGCCCGGGCGCGAGGACGAGCGGGTGGCGCGGCGGGCGCGGGTGGACGACGACGAGGAGTACGGCTGGAACGGCGCTCGTGACGAGCACCGCGGCGGCCGGGCGGCCCGGCCGATCGTCGACTTCGAGGGCAGCGACGACCGCTGGCGCTGACCGGCTCTCGCGCCCGTCTGTCCCCCGCAGCGCACCGCGTCGGTCGTGCCCCGTGGTGTCGTGGCCCCGTCGCGTCGCGTCGCGCGACGTTGTGGCGGTGCCAGGAAACGACGCTACTTGTCGATGTCGCCGACGACGAAGAACATCGAGCCCAGGATCGCGATCAGGTCGGGCACCAGCGTGCCGGGCAGGAGCGTGGACAGCGCCTGCACGTTGGCGTAGGAGGCGGTGCGCAGCTTGAGCCGCCAGGGGGTCTTCTCGCCGCGGGAGACGAGGTAGTACCCGTTGATGCCGAGCGGATTCTCGGTCCACGCGTAGGTGTGCCCCTCGGGCGCCTTGACGACCTTCGGCAGGCGCACGTTCACCGGGCCGCTCAGCCGGTCCACCCGGTCGAGGCACTGCCGGGCGAGGTCGAGCGAGACGTACACCTGGTCGAGCAGCACCTCGAAGCGCGCGTGGCAGTCGCCCGCCGTGCGGGTCACCACCGGCACCGACAGCTCGCCGTAGGCGAGGTAGGGCTCGTCCCGGCGCAGGTCGAGATCGAGCCCGGAGGCCCGCCCGACCGGCCCGGACGCGCCGAACGCGGCCGCGTCGGCGGCGCTGAGCACCCCGACGCCCTTCGTGCGGGCCAGGAAGATCTCGTTCTTGCGGATCAGGTTGTCCAGGTCGGGCATGCGCCGGCGGACCTGGTCGATCGCGGTCCGGGCGCGGGTGGTCCAGCCGGCCGGGACCTCCTCCTTGAGCCCGCCGACGCGGTTGTACATGTAGTGCATCCGCCCGCCCGAGGCCTCCTCGAGCACGGCCTGGATCGTCTCGCGCTCGCGGAAGGCGTAGAAGACCGGCGTGATGGCGCCGATCTCCAGCGGGTAGGAGCCGAGGAACATCAGGTGGTTGAGCACCCGGTTGAGCTCGGCGAGGGCGGTGCGCAGCCACACGGCCCGCTCGGGGACCTCGATGCCCATCAGCCGCTCGACGGCGAGCACCACGCCGAGCTCGTTGCAGAACGCCGAGAGCCAGTCGTGCCGGTTGGCCAGCATGATGATCTGGCGGTAGTCGCGCACCTCGAAGAGCTTCTCGGCGCCGCGGTGCATGTATCCGATGATCGGCTCGGCGCTGATGACGCGCTCGCCGTCCAGCACCAGCCGCAGGCGCAGCACGCCGTGGGTGGAGGGGTGCTGGGGGCCGATGTTGAGCACCATGTCGGCGGTGTCGAGCCCGGCACCCGTGCCGACGGTGACCTCGGACGTCATGGGGTCAACTCTAGAGGTCCTGCAGGATGCGCAGCGCTCTCGATACGTTGTGCATGGTGCTCGTATCGGCGACCGCCACCCGCTCCACGAACCACCGCTTGAGCGGCGAGGAGAGCCGGTCGGGCATGACGACGTACTCGTCGAGCTCGACCGCGAGCGGCGAGTCGCGCAGCTCCTCGGCGTCGGTCACCTCGGCCACGATGACGACGGGGACGTCGGTGCTGTTGAAGACGTCCGAGCTGATGATCAGGCCGAGCCGTTCACGGGCACCCTTGATGAGCCACACTTCACCTCGACGCACGGCGTCCACGGTATAGCTCGGCGTCGACGATCGCGATCTCCTCCTCGTCGGCGAGTGCGGACGCGTCGAGATCGATCTTGGCGCGGCGGACCGCCTCGGCGTGGGCCGAGAAGATCTCCCGCAGGGCCCGCTCCTGCGTGGCGCGGTCGATCCACGCGCTGAGCGACACCCCGTCGCGCTCGGCCCAGTGCCGGGCGTCGGCGATGGTCTGGTCGGAGAACGAGAGGGTCACCTTCGTCGTCATGCCATCCAGTGTACCGCCGGTATGACCATCGGTCATACCCAGTGCATGACCCAGGAGTGGCCGCCCAGCCCGCCCGGGTCGGTGAGCTCGGCCGCGGCCGAGGCGCGGGCCAGGGCGCGCACGTAGGCGGCCGGATCGGTGCTCGCGAGCGCGAGGGGCGGCCGGGCGCCGTCCACGCCGAGCAGGCGCAGGGCCTCGCGCTGGGGCAGGACCGGCGCGCCCAGCGAGTCGAGCGCGACGTGCGCGGTCAGGTCGCGTTCGCCGTCCGGCACCGGCTCGACCGGCCGGCCGTCGCGGAACGCGGCCAGCGTGCCGAACAGCGGGCGTCCGGCCGCGAAGTGCCCGTAGTCCACGGCCAGGGCCAGGCCGCGCTCGACGGTGGCCACCGCGGCGGCCCAGGCCTCGTCGCGCGGCCGGCCGATCTCGGCGCGTGCGCCCGGGGGGGCGCCGTCCAGCGGCCACCAGCGGTCCAGCCACGCCCGGTCGGCCGGGGCGATGGGGTCGTCGGCGGGGGTGAGGTCGCTCTGGAGGTACCGAATCCGGAAATCGGTGCCGAGCTCGACGATGTCCACGGGCACGTTGTCGAGCCACTCGGTGGCCATCAGCAGTCCGGCGGTCCCCTCGGGCGGCGTCGTGGCCCACCCGATCGGGGACGGCAGATCACCCGGTCGAGGGGCCCGCTCGACCCCGGTCGCGCGCACCCGCCGGCGCAGGTCGCCCGGCAGCGCGGCCAGGACCGCGATCAGCAGTTCGCCGCGGCCGGCGCCGACGTCCACGAGGTCGAGGCGCGCCGGGCGGTCGAGGGCCTCGTCGAGGCGGCCCAGCAGCGTCGCGACGGCCCCGGCGAACAGCGGCGAGGCGTGCACGCTGGTGCGGAAGTGATCCGCCGGGCGGTGCCGCAGGAAGAAGCCCTCGGGTCCGTAGAGGGCCGCCTCCATCGCCTGGCGCCACAGCATCACAGGAACGCTCGGCCCTCGCCGCGGTAGGTCGGGACGACGTCGACGATCTGGTCGCCCTGCACCAGGTGCACCTCGTTGACGTGCTCGCACAGCTCGCCGGCCTTGGAGTGGCGGAAGTACACCCGGTCGCCGACCCGCAGGCCGGCCGCGCCCGGGCCGACGAGCGGGGTCTGGACCTCGCCCGCGCCCTCGGTGCCGATCAGCTTGAGGCCCTCCGGCAGCCAGGGCAGCGGCTGGCGCGTCGGCGACGTCTCGCCGGAGGCGATCCAGCCGCCGCCGAGCGTGGTCACGGTGTTCGCGTCGGGGCGCCGCACGACCGACAGGGCGAAGAACGCGGCGGGTTGCGGGCGCCAGTTGGTGTACCCGTCGAAGAGCCACGGCCCGAAGAGCCCCGATCCGGCGGCGACCTCGGTCACGGCCGGGTCGGCGGCCGTCGCGGCCACGCTGCCGGTCCCGCCGCCGTTGACGAACTCCAGGTCGGCGTGGCGGCGCACCTCGGCGACGACCGCGGCCCGGCGGGCGAGCAGCTCCGGCATCGAGCGGCGCTGGATGGCCCGGATCAGCAGGCCGCGCACCGGGCGCCCGGGCGGGGCGTCGCCCAGGCCGGCGATCTGCGCCTCGTACGACATCAGCCCCACCAGGCGGAACCCCGGCCGCGCGGCGATCGCGGCGGCCAGCTCGCCGGCCTGCCGCGGGCTGTGCACGGGGGAGCGGCGCACGCCGATGTGCACCTTGGACACCGGCCGCCAGGAGGCGTCGAGGTCGATGCAGACGCGCACGGGCGCGGCCCGCCGATCGGCGGGGACGAGCGCGTCGAGGAGGTCGAGCTGCTCGACGCCGTCGACCATCACCGTGATCGTGGCGGCCAGCCTCTCGTCCGTGGCCAGGCGGCGCAGGGCGGCGCGGTCGGCGGTGGGGTAGGCGACCAGGATGTCCTCCGCGGTGCCGTGCCCGGCGAGCCAGATCGCCTCCGGAAGGGTGAACGCCATGATGCCGCGCCAGCCCGGCCGGGCCAGGGCGCGCTCGATCAGCGCGCGGACGCGCACCGACTTGCTCGGCGCGCGCAGCGGCTTGCCCGCGGCCCGGTTCACCAGGCTTGTGCTGTTGCTGTCGAAGGCATCCAGGTCCACGATCGCGAACGGCGGGTCGAGATCGGCGGTAGCCCGGTCATAACGGGCACGAGCGTTGGACACGACGTCACGGTAACCGGTGCTCCAGGAAGATGAAAGAACCTCGCGTCCTTGGGCGCGCCTCCGGAATTGTCGGGGGTGGCCTGTAGCGTGAGGACCGGAGATTCTAGGGGGTGCCGCCATCGCCAGCAGCGATCTTTCCGGATTCGGGGAGCTGAGCGCCGTCCTGCGCATCCGGCCTTTCCGCCGGTTGTGGGCGGTGCTGGGCCTCTCGTCCCTCGGCGACTGGCTCGGCCTGCTCGCCGCCTCCACGTTCGCCGCCGCGCAGGTGTCCAACGAAGCCGCCCAGGGCGTCGCGTTCGGCTCGGTCATCGCCGTGCGCCTGCTGCCCGCGCTGATCCTCGGGCCGGTGGCGGGCGTCTTCGCCGACCGGTTCGACCGGCGGCTGACGATGGTCGTCTGCGACCTGCTGCGCTTCGCGTTCTTCGCCTCCATCCCGGCCGCGGCCCTCGTCACGCGCGACGCCGCCCTGGTCATCACCTGGACCGCGATCGCCACCTTCGTGATCGAGACGGTCGCGATGATCTGGACGCCGGCCAAGGAGGCGGCGGTGCCCAACCTGCTGCCCCGGGCGCGGCTGGAGACCGCCAACCAGCTCACCCTGGCCACGACCTACGGCATCACGCCCGTCGTCGCCGCGCTCGTGCTCATCGGGCTGCAGTGGCTGATCACCGCGATCTTCGGCCCCGTCACGCCGGCCGGACTGCAGCCCAGCACCGTCGCGCTGTGGTTCAACGCGCTGACGTTCCTGGCCACCGCGGGCACCGTGTTCTTCGGCATCCGCGAGATCAGCGGCCGGCGCACCGCGGGGGTCGAGCGCAAGCCGGGCATGATCCGCGAGTTCACCCAGGGCTGGGCCTTCGTCAGCAAGACGCCGCTCGTGCGCGGTCTGGTGCTGGGCATCTTCGGCGCCTTCGCCGGCGGCGGCGTGGTGGTCGGCACCGCCAAGTTCTACGCGACCTCGCTGGGCGCCGGCACCAAGGCGTTCGCGCT
Source organism: Dactylosporangium sp. CA-052675 (assembly GCF_050947935.1). GTDB lineage: Bacteria > Actinomycetota > Actinomycetes > Mycobacteriales > Micromonosporaceae > Dactylosporangium. Next base: position 646,652 of record NZ_CP192010.1, read on the forward strand.
GCTCTTCGCCGTGCTCTTCCTCGGCCTCGGGGTCGGCATCGCGGGCGGACCCAAGCTCGTCGGGGCCCTGTCCCGGCGCCGCTGGTTCGGCCTGTCGATCATCCTGGCCGCCGGCTCCGTGCTCATCCTGGCCCTGGCCACCCACCTCACCATCGCCGTGGGCGGCGCGCTGCTGGTCGGCGTCGGCGCCGGCATGGCGTTCCTGTCCGGCACCACGCTGCTCGGCGGCGAGGTCGCCGACGACATGCGCGGCCGCGCCTTCGCCTTCGTGCAGATGGGCACCCGCGTGGTGCTCATGCTCACCATCTCGCTCTCCAGCGTCATCGTCGGCCTCGGCGGCACCCGCACGATCAACCTGGGCTTCTACGCCTTCGACGTCTCCAGCACCCGGCCCCTGCTCGCCATCGCCGGCGTCCTGGGCGTCTTCGCGGGCCTGTTCGCCCTGAAGCAGATGGACGACAAGAAGGGCGTGCCGATCCTCGCCGACCTGATCGGCTCGGTCCGCGGCCGCCCGCTCAGCCCCGCCGACCCGCGCTCCGCGAGCGGGGTGTTCATCGTGTTCGAGGGCGGCGAGGGCGCGGGCAAGTCGACACAGGTCAACCGGCTCGCCGACGGGCTGCGCGCGACCGGGCGCGAGGTCGTGGTCACCCACGAGCCGGGGGCCACGCCGGTCGGGTCGCGCATCCGCAGCCTGGTGCTCGACCGGCCGGCCGAGGGCGGCGAGGCGGTGACGCCCCGGGCCGAGGCGCTGCTCTACGCGGCCGACCGGGCGCACCACGTGGCCTCCGTGGTCCGTCCGGCGCTGGAGCGCGGGGCGGTGGTCATCAGCGATCGGTACGTCGACTCGTCGCTCGCCTACCAGGGCGCCGGGCGCACGCTGCCGGTCGACGAGGTGTCGTGGCTGTCGAAGTGGGCGACGGGCGGGCTCAAGCCGGACCTCGTGGTGCTGCTCGACCTGGACCCGTCGGTCGGGCTGGCGCGGGCCGGCAAGCGCGGGGCGGCGGACCGGCTGGAGAGCGAGTCGCTGGCCTTCCACGAGCGGGTGCGCTATGCCTTCCTCGACCTGGCCTCGGCGGACCCGAGCCGCTATCTCGTGCTGGACGCGACCAACGAGGTCGACGCGCTGGCGGAGGGGATTCTGCAGCGGGTGCGGCACCTGATTCCCGAGGCCGAGTCCTCCATCGAGAAGGTCCTGCACGACGCGGCCGAGGTCGCCTCGGTCCTGACGGGCGATCCGGACCCCTCCTCCGCCGGCCCCCGCCGACGTTCCGCCGCCGACTCCTCCGACGACCCGGACGCCCCCGGGCAGCCGGGCGGGGCCTCCGGCCTGTCGTCCGGTCAGGGGTCGCGGGTATGACGCCGCCGATCTTCGACGAGCTGGTCGGACAGCCGGACGCCGTGGCGACGCTCTCGCGGGCCGTCGAGGCGGCCGGCGCGATCGTGCGCGGGGACGCGCCGGACGCGGCCGGGCAGCAGGCGATGACCCACGCGTGGCTGTTCACCGGGCCGCCGGGGTCGGGGCGGTCGGTCGCCGCGCGCACGTTCGCCGCGGCGCTGCAGTGCCCCAACGGCGGCTGCGGCACGTGCCCGGCCTGCCATACCGCGCTGACCGGCACGCATGCGGACGTGCGGTTCGTGGTGCCGGAGGGCCTGTCGATCGCCGTCGGCGAGATGCGCGCGCTGGTGCTGCGGGCCGCGAGCTCGCCGACCCAGGGGCGCTGGCAGGTGCTGCTGGTCGAGGACGCCGACCGTCTGACCGAGGCGGCCGGCAACGCGCTGCTGAAGGCGGTCGAGGAGCCGCCGCCGCGCACGGTCTTCCTGCTGTGCACGCCGAGCACCCACCCCGACGACATCTCGGTGACGATCCGGTCGCGCTGCCGGGTCGTACCGCTGCGCCAACCCCCCGCCGAGGCCATCGCCGCGGTCCTGCACCGCCGCGACGGCATCGACGAGCAGACCGCCGCGTGGGCGGCCGCGGCGTCCCAGGGGCACGTCGGCCGGGCCCGGCGCCTGGCCCGCGATCCGCAGGCGCGCAGCCGGCGGGACGCGGTGCTCGCCGTGCCGCGCCGCCTCACCGGCATCGGCGCCGCCTTCGACGCCGCGAGCGCCCTCATCGAGGCGGCCGAGGCCGAGGCCGCCGCGTCCGTCGCCGAGCTCGACGCGAAGGAGCGCTCGGCCCTGGAGACGGCTTTGGGCGCGGGCGGCACCGGCAAGGGCGCCGCGGGCGCCGTGCGGGGCTCGGCGGGCCAGCTGAAGGACCTCGAGCGCCGCCAGAAGTCCCGCGCGACCCGGGCCCAGCGCGACTCGCTGGACCGCGCCCTGGTCGACCTGGCCGGCTTCTACCGCGACGTGATCGCCAACGCCTTCGGCGCCGACGTGGCCCCCGTGCACGGCGACGTCGACGAGCTGGCGACGGCCGCGGCGGAGAAGTGGACGGGCGAGAGCGCGCTGCGGCGGCTGGAGGCGGTGCTGGAGTGCCGCGTCGCCATCGAGGCGAACGTGAAGCCGCGGATCGCGGTCGAGGCCATGATGCTGGCCCTCTGGCGGGGCTGATCCGGGGGCACGACCTTCGGTTCCGCGCCAGCTTTGCGCTGCCGCGTGCTCGCGCCGGCCTTGCGCTGCGGCCTGCTTGCTCTGGCTTTGCGCTGCGGCCTGCTTGCTCCGGCCTTGCTTTTGCGTTCGTGGAGGGCGCGCTTGTTCTCGGCGTGGCTGGGGCGTCGTTTGGTCTCGCCCTGGCGGCGGCCCGTGGGCGACGCATCGACGGTGGTCGGCGGTCCGGGCTCCGGTTACCCGTCGGTTGTGGATAGCGGGGCGGGGTTATCCACAGGGTTGGATTCGGTCTTCCGTGGGGGTGTCGGGGTGCCGTACGGTCGGGCGCGGGAGGTCGAATGGGGCGCGAGATCGACGAGACTTGGATCGAGGAGGCGGTCGAGCGCTACCGCCGCATCGAGGAGCTGCAGGCCCGGTTCGACAAGGCGGTGACGACCGTCGAGGTGGCCGTGCGATCGGCCGACGGGCTGGTCGAGGTCCTGGTCACCGCCGACGGAACGATCCGCGACGTGCGCATCGAGGGCACGCTGCACAATCGGTCGAGCGAGACCGTGTCGCGCTCGGTCCGCGAGGCGGTGACCGCCGCCGCGGACGCCGCGGCCTGGGCGCGCCGGAAGCTGCGGGCCGAGACCTTCGGCGACTACCGCGAACTCCAATGACATCGACCATCGTGGGCGCGTCCCGGGCAACGGCCGGCCGGGCGGGGGAAGAGATGCGACTCGAAGACCTTGCACAGCGGCTCGAGGAGGCCGGCGACCGGCTGGCCCGGGCCAGCACGACCATCAACATCATCGACCCCGGCGCGCGGGCGTTCGGGGCCGACTCCGACGGCGCACTCGGGCAGACCGGACGAGACCTGCACCGGCTGCTCGCGATTGCCCTGAACGACCGCGGACGCGAGGCCGTCGAGCACGGCGCGCGGCTGGCCGAGACGGCACACGCGCTGCGGCGGGCGGCCGCGGGCTATCGCGGCGCCGAGGAAGACGCTCAGGGGCGGCCATGACGGACGTGCTTGATCGGCTCGGTTCTGCGCCGCGGTTCGATGCCGGAGCGGACCATCGGGGGCGGCTATGACGGACGCGCTTGATCGGCTCGGTTCTGCGCCGCGGTTCGATGCCGGAGCGGACCATCGGGGGCGGCCATGACGGACGCGCTTGATCGGCTCGGCTGTGCGCCGCGGTTCGACGCCGGAGCGGACCATCGGGGGCGGCGATGACGGACGTGCTGGGTGGGCTGGGCTGTGCGGTGCTGTTCGGTGCCGGAGTTGATCGTCGGGGGCGGCGATGACTGACGCGCTGGATCGGCTGGCCGGGCCGGGCGACGATCTGTTTCGCCGGGTCGAGGTGGTGCTTGACGCGGGCGGGGTCTCGGCCGGTAGTCGCGTCGAAGGGCTGCTGGTGCGGGTGGGGGCGATGCCCGCGGAGGTGCTCGAATACGCGTTGCGGCTCGACGTGGGCTCGATCCGCGCCGCCGTTCAGGAGCTGCGCGGGCTGGGGGACCACTTTCGCGTGCTGCCGGAGCGGCTCTCCGCCGATGTGCGGGGCAGCGGCTGGGAGGGCAGCGGGGCCGAGGCCTTCGGCGTCGCGTGGGCCGCGCTGGCCGCGTTCATCGGGGGCGACGAGGACAGCATCGTCGGGCGCGTCGACGCCACCGCCGCCTATCTCGACGGCGTCGCCGGGTGGGCCGAGCAGTTCCGGTCCGAGCTGGCCGAGGCCGTTGCCTGCGTCCTGCAGTCCGCCGAGGCCGTCGTCGTCGTGACCGCGGCGCAGGAGCCCGAGGCCGTCGCGGCGGCGGGGCGGATCGCGGAGCGGGTGCTGCGGACGGCCGCCGACGCGCTCGATGCGGCCGATCGGCTGCGGACGCGGTATGAGGGGCGGCTCGGCGCGCTTGAGTATCTGCCGCCGCAAGTGCCCCGGGGCGCCGCCTCCATCGCCGGAGTCACCAGGGTGGCGCTGTAGGCCGGTCCCGCCGATCAGCCGGCCCCCGCCAGGGTGGCGCTGTAGGTCCGGGCCCGCCGATCAGCCGGCCCCCGCCAGGCCGAGATTTCGCGCGGCACACGCAGCGCGGCCGGTTCAGATTCCGGCTGCGCGGGCCAGGTGTTCGCGGGGAGACTTCCACGCGGCGTGCCGGGCCCGGATTGCGTGTGTGGGGACGCACGCTGCGCGCCGGGCCCAGGTTCGCCCCGCGAAAACACCGGCCTAAGCGCGCTCCAAGGCCAGGCGGGTGCTGAAGGTCAGCAGGAGGCCGCCCAGGCCGGCCACCGCGAGCAGGCCCTGCACCACGTTCGACGCCGTCACGCCGACCGCGGCCCAGGCGCCCCGCGGCGCGCCGCCCGTCAGGGTGTTCTTCACGACGACGGTGAAGTCGGCGCCGGGGATGAGCACGAGCACGGTCGCGAACACGAGGAACTGCCAGTACGAGCTCATCGGATCTCGATCGGTTCGTCGATGAGGTGCACGTCCATCGGGCGGCCCGGCTCGAACCAGGGCGCCGAGGGCTCGGCCGAGGGGCGGGCGTGCCAGTGGCGGCCGGTCCGCCGCACGCCGATCGGGTAGATGACGAGCGAGCCGTCCGCCCTGAAGTGCAGGCGCAGGAAGCCCTTGTAGCCGGTGATGCCCTGGCCGGCGAAGAGCTCGTTCACGTTCACGTCGAACTTCGCCGCGACGAGCAGGTACAACGCGAAGAGCTCGCCGGCGGCGACGCCCGACAGCGGCAGGTACAGGACGATCGAGATGAGCAGGGGCAACGGCCAGGCCAGGTCCACGAAGGGCAGGCTGAGCCACGCCCAGGTGCCCAGCGTCGCCAGCCCCACGAAGGCCAGGCCGTGCAGGACGCCGAGCAGCCAGTGCCGGGGCCTTCGCTGGCCGGCCGAGCGGGGCATGGCCAGCAGGCAGGTGCCGAGGATGTCGATGACCACCATGAGCACGGCCGGGACGGTGACCAGCCGCTGCTCCACGCCGGAGATCACGCGGTCGGCGGCGTTGACGAACGCGAGCATGGTGAGCGTCTGCAGCATCCCCAGCAGGCCCAGGAACATCGGGTTGCGCCACGGCAGGCGCCAGAAGACGCCGAACGCCAGGCCGCGCGACTGCGCCTTGGTGGGGAACGTGCGCCGCAGCTCGTACGTCTTCGAGGGCGACGCGTTGCGGACCAGCGTGCGCACCGGCGGGACGGAGATCTGCTCGGGCAGCTCGTGGGTCGGGTAGAGGTACGCCCCGCCGCCGCCCGAGGTGATGAGCTCCCGGCCCGGGCGGGAGTAGCGCGCGTAGTGGTGCAGGTCGCCGGAGATCATCGCGCGCACGTCGGCCCCGGTGGGCGCGATGATCGTGCGGACGAAGTAGTCGAGGCTGTCGTAGGCCTTGCGGTCGTCGGTCGACTCCACCCAGCTCGGCGAGGGCGGGCAGATGATGACCTTGTCGCCGGGGCCGAGGCGGGCGGCCACCGAGCGGAAGTACCGCAGCTGCGGGTCGTCGATGTAGGCGCCGCCCTGCACGTCGAGCCCGAGCAGCCACCACCGGTTCGGCAGCTGGATGGCGAAGTAGGAGCGCGACTGCCGGGTCCGCCAGCCGCCCACCGAGCCCTCGTCGCCGCGCACGAAGAGCCGGAGAAAGGCGGTCAGGCCGTCGTACCAGTCGTGGTTGCCCGGCACCGCGTACATCCGGGGCCGGGGTCCCTCCGCGGGCGGCTCCGGCATCGCCGCGCGGAACGGGCCCTTGAAGCGGTCCTCGTACTGCTGCCCGCTCGCCGTCGGATAGACCTGATCCCCGCCGAGCACCAGCACCTCGCCCCGCGGCAGCTCGTGCCCGTCCACGGTCAGGCTCGGCTGAGCCAGCAGGTACGCCACCGAGTAGGTCGCGTTGAACCCGTCCCCGGTGTCGGCCGCGAAGTCCACCCACAGCTCGCGGGTGTCGGGCCACTCGCCCTCGTCGGTGACCTCGCCGGCGAAGTCCGCCCCCTCGCGCAGGATGCGTGCGGACAGCGCGTCCTGCAGCTCGCGCTTGTCGAGGTACGCCCCGAAGAGGTCGGCCAGCACCACCCGCACCGCCGTCCCGCTGAGCAGCACCGGGCTCAGCCACGGCACCGCCCGGCGCGGCGTGAACCCCATCTGGTCCGGGTCCAGCGCGGTCGGCCGGCCACCGGGGGCGATGGGCTGGGCCTCGTCGTCCTCCTGGGGGATCGGCAGGAGGGGCTCGCCCGGATCGGCGGACAGTTCGCCCGGCGCGGGCGGCATATCGTCGGGCATCACGCGCGGGACGTTACCCGGGCGCGCGCCGACGGGGAATCCCCTCGCGCACGCCCCCGGGGCGTGCCGTACACTTGGGAACCGTTGCCGCCTTAGCTCAGTCGGCAGAGCGATTCACTCGTAATGAATAGGTCGACGGTTCGATTCCGTCAGGCGGCTCCGACAAGGGCCCGGGACCCAGGTCCCGGGCCCTTTGCCATGGCGGTCGCCCGGGCCGGGCCGTTTGCCGCGTTCCGGTCAGGTTCGCCCCGGCCCGGCCGATCAGGACGCAGTGGAGTCGGGACGGCGGGATGCGTGAGGCCGTGGCCGCGGCGCTGAGCCGGGGTGCGCGCGAGGGCCGCAGCACCGCGGTGCTGCTCGTCGGCCCCGAGCGGCAAGATGGCGCGGCGCTCGACGACTTCGACGAGCTCATGCGCCGCAGCGTGCTGCGCGACGACCCGGTCGGGCGCGTCGGCGAGGAGTTCGCGGCCGTGCTGCACATCCGCAGCGTCGACAACGCCGAGGCCGTCGCGCGGCGCATCGCCGTGGCCGGGCCCGCGCGCATCGGCATCGCGGTGGCCGCGCCCGGCGAGTACGGCGCCGACGACCTGCTGCGCCGGGCCGCCCTCGCGCTGCAGGAGGCGCGCAGCCGCCCGGACGGCGCGCCGTGGGCCTGCTACGAGCCCGCCGCGGTCGCGACCGGCCCGCTCGCCGAACAGCTGCGCGAGGCGGTGGGGAAGGGCGAGCTGCGGCTGCTGTACCAGCCGATCGTGGCCCTGCCCGACGGTGACCTCGCCGGCGTGGAGGCGCTCGTGCGCTGGGCCCACCCCGAGCGCGGCACGCTGGAGCCCGACGCGTTCGTCCCGCTCGCCGAGCGCATCGGCGTCATCGGCGACCTCGGCCGCTGGGTGCTGCTGGAGGCCTCGACCCGGGCCGCGCTCTGGCAGCGGCGGCTGCCGGCGCTGCAGCTCAACGTGAACGTCTCGCCGCGGCAGCTGGACGACGACGGCTTCGCCGCGCAGGTGCTGGCCATCCTGGAGCGGACCGGGTTCTTCCCCGGCAACCTGGTGCTCGAGGTGACCGAGGGCGCGGTGATCGGCGAGCGGGCCTCGGTCGCGCAGCTCGCGGTGCTCTCCAACGCCGGCATCCGCATCGCGCTCGACGACTTCGGCACCGGGTACTCGTCCCTGCGGTACCTGGCCCGCCTCCCCGTCGACGTGCTCAAGCTCGACCGCGGCTTCGTCGCCGAGCTCGACGGGACCTCCCGCGGCGGCGCGGTCGCCCAGGCGGTGCTGCGCCTCGGCCAGATCCTGCACCTGGACACGGTGGCCGAGGGCGTGGAGAGCGAGGCCCAGGCCCGCGAGCTCACGCTGCTGGGCTGCCACAAGGCCCAGGGCTTCCACTTCGCTCGCCCGCTCACCGCGACTGAGCTGCAACGATGGCTGCCCGCAGGCGACCTGTCACGCTACGAGTCCGAGGTCTGGGGCCCAGAGGTGTGATACTGCACGGGCCATGGGTGCCAATCTCCGCCTCCGCCTCGGCGTCTCGCTCGTCGTGGCCGTCCTGGCCGCGCTCGCCGCGACGGCGCTGGCCCCCCTCCCCGCCGCGATCCTGCTCATCGCGGCCGCCGCCACCGCCGGAGCGCTGCTCGGCTGGCCCGGGGCAATAGCCGGCCTGGTCCTGCTGTTGCTCGCCGACGGGGTCGCGGCCAAGGTCGCGGTCGGGCTCGCCGGGGCGCTGCCCTGGGTCGCGATGCACGCGTGGCGGCGCTGGTCGGCCCGCGACCGGCGGCTGCGCGCCGAGGCGGCCGCGGCCGAGCGGGCGCGACTGCAGCGCGAGATGCACGCCTCGCTGACCGAGACCCTCGAACTGGCCGCGATCCTCGAGCCCCGCGCCGATCCCACCGACCCTGCCGGCCCGACCCACCCTGCCGGCCCGACCCACCCTGCCGGCCCGACCCACCCTGCCGGCCCGACCCACCCTGCCGGCCCGACCCACCCTGCCGGCCCGACCCACCCTGCCGGCCCGACCCACCCTGCCGGCCCCGCCTACCCTGCCGACCCCACCGACGCCGCGCTGCCGGATCTGGTCGCCGCGATCACCCAGGAGTGGTCGCAGCGCTCCGGCGTCGGGGTCATCCTGCACAGCGCCGGCCTGGACGAGACCGGCGACGCGGCGCCCGAGGCCGGCATCGAGCTGTGCTGGATCCTCCGCGAGGCGCTGGCCAACGTCGCCGCCCACGCCCGGGCCGAGACGGTGGCCGTGACGCTGGAGCGCGACGGCGACGGCATCACGCTGGAGGTCCGCGACGACGGCGCCGGCTTCACCCCGCCGCCCGCCGCCGGGCGCGGGATCGCCGGCATGCGGGAGCGGGCCCGCGTCTGCGGCGGGCAGCTGACGCTCTGGTCGCGCCCGGGCGGCGGCACCAGGGTCACCGCCACCGTCCCGGCCGCCATGGCCGTCGGGGCGGCCCTGCCCTCGTGGCGCGTCCGGCTGGGCGCGGCGCTGGCGGCGGCGGTCGTACCGCTCGCCCTCGTCGGCCTCCTCAGCGCACCCGGCGGCCTCACCTCGCCGCTGGCCGCCGACGACGGGCAGTTGCCCTTCGACCCGAACGCCACCCGCGGCCCGGCCACCGCCCAGGCCGGCCGCGGCGCGTCGCCCGGGCGCTCCGGCGCGACCGGGAGCCCCGCCGCCACCCCGTCCCGCGGCTCCTCGGCCCGCCCGTCCGGCGCGGCGGGGACCAGTGGCCCGGCCGCGCCGCCGCCGACGACCGGCCCGACGGTGGCCGAGCAGCGCACCTGCCGGGTCACCTACGTCAAGCGCAGCGAGTGGAGCCCCGGCTTCGTCGCCGACGTGACCCTGACCAACCTCACCGCGGGCCCGATGCAGGGCTGGTCGCTGCGCTTCGACTACACGGCCGGGCAGAAGGTCACCAGCTACTGGAACGCGGTCGCCGCGCAGAGCGGCACCGGCGTGGTCGTCCGGCCGACCGGTGACCAGCCGACCCTGGCCGCGGGGGCGTCGCTGACCTTCGGCGTGCAGGGCATCTGGCAGGGCACCAACCCGAGCCCGTCCGCGTTCACGCTCAACGGGAGCCCGTGCGGCTGACCGCGAGCAGCTCCATGATGTCGGCGGCCGGGAGCCGGGCGGTGGCGCCGGCGTCAGCCGGACCGAGTGGCAGCCGGTCAACGGGTCCGGCGACTGCAGCCGCGGCTCGGCGACGTCCTTTGTGGACGTGGTTGCGGGCTGCGTCGGCGGCTCACTCGCCCTCGGGTGCGAGCTCCTAGCCGTGCCGCTCCTCGTACGCCTGGCGTGATCCGCACACCGACGCCCGGCTGCAGGAGCAGCGGGAGCCGTCGGCGTCCATGCGGACGACGACCGAGTCCCGCGGGACGCTGTGCCCGACCACGCGGCCGTCGCCGTCCGGGGTGCTCACCCGCGCCCCGACGGCGGGGGCCGTCGCCTGGAACGAGACGTAGAGGGGATGTTCGTATTTCAAGCAGCACATGAGCCGCCCGCAGGCGCCGGAGATGCGCAGCGGGTTGAGCGGCAGGTCCTGGTCCTTGGCCATGCGGATGGTCACGGGCTCGAAGTCGTTGAGGAACGTCGCGCAGCACAGGTCGCGCCCGCACGAGCCGATGCCGCCCTGGACGCGGGCCGAGTCGCGCGCCGAGAGCTGCCGCAGCTCGACCCGGCAGTGCAGGGTCGCGCCCAGATCCCGCACCAGGGAACGGAAATCCACCCGATGGGGTGCGGTGAAGTAGATGGTGGTCCGCGCGCCCTGCCCGCCCGTGGAGTCCAGGACGTGGTCTACTGCCACGACCTTCATCGGCAGCTCGTGGTCGCGGATCAGGCGCTTCGCCGCGACCTTGGCCTCGGCCTTGCGCTTGCGCAGCAGCTCGTCGCGGCGCAGGTCCTCGTCGCCCGCGAGGCCGAGCAGGCGCGGGAAGCCCTCGGTCTCCTCGGTGACCCACTGGGCGGCCCAGACGCACTCGGCCACCTCGGGCCCGTCGTCGGTCGGGATCAGCACGCGGTCGCCCACCTGGGGGCGCAGCTCGCCGGGGTCGAAGTAGAACAGCCGGCCGTAGCGATTGAAGCTCACCGCGCACAGCATGCCCATGGCGATCACAGTAACGCGGGTCACGCCGGGCGCCTACGGCCCGCCACCAGATGACGGGAAAAGTGGGGAAAAGTCCGACTCGACACTTTTGAGCGACCCCGTACCTATCTCGTAGCTTTCGCCGTTACTAGTGCGGATGAGACCGCAAAAGGGGGCGTAACCCGGGCCGGGAGGCCTCGTTGGGCGCAGCAGTGGCACGCCCTGACGGGCTGGCTCCCGTACTCCCCGGTCTCGGAGGACCTCATCGCTATGACGGCACCTGTAGCTTCCGCGCGCCCTAAAACAGCCCGACTCATCGTCGCCCTCGCCGCCGCGGGGGTCCTCGGAGCAGTGAGCCCGGTCGCGTTAGCGGCTCCGGCCTCGGCGGGCGCGCCGGAGAGCTCCGGCTGCCCCGAGGGCTTCGGCGCCACGGCCGCCGCGAACACGCTCGCGATCGGCGGGCTGGACCTGCGCGGCATCGGGCTCAATACGCCGCCGCTGCCGGAGCTGCGGACCGCCACCGCGCACTCCGGGTTCGCGGGCGGCCCGGCCCGGGCCGCCGCCGACGCGCGCTACATCCAGAGCAGCGGCGTGCTCCCGCCCGGCCTGATCGGCCCGAGCGCCTACCAGCAGGCCCCGCCGCCGCACGAACAGGCGGCGACGGTACCGGTCCAGGGCGTCAACCTCGGCGTGCTCCAGGCCGGCACCGGCGGCCTGCGCGCCCACGCCACCTGGCAGGACGCGGCCCGGTGCACCGCCGCCGCCGGCCCCCGCGCCAGCGCCGACGCCCGCCTGGCCGGCCTGGCGGTGCTGCCCGGCCGCGGCGGCCGCGCCCTGCTGCGCTTCGGCGCGATCCAGAGCTCGACCGCGACCGGGGTCGACAAGCTCGACGGCAAGACGGCCGCGAAGGCGACGGCCACGGGTGGCATCGCCGATTTCACGCTCCTGGCCGGTGGCCCGTCCGCGATCGGTGTGCGGGTCGTCAGCCCGCCGAGCCTGACGGTCACGGCCGGGGCCAAGAAGACCGTCGACTACAAGGCGCCGGTGCTCGAGGTCCGCGTGCCGGGCCGCGACGCGCTGAAGGTCGAGTCCGCCGGCTCGCACGTCGACGTGGTCGTCCCCGTCGACGGCAACTCCCGCACCGAGGCCGAGGATCTGGGCCGCGCCGAGAACCTCCCGGTCGCGGGCCTGCCGCTGCTGGACCTGCTCGGCGGCGCGACGAGCGCCCTGTCCGGCACCGTCGGCGGCGCCACCGCGATCCCGGAGTCGCTGCTCGCGGGCCTGCTGCCGGGCCTGCCGGTCGTCGGCGGCGGCCAGTCCACGGTTCGCAACACCGAGGGCCGCTCGGCCCGCCCGGCCCGCGCCGTGGTGCTGCGCGTCGAGCTCGGCTCGGTCGAGAAGCAGACGAGCGCGTCCGGCCTCTACGCGAAGGCGTACTCCGTCCGCGTGAAGCTGATCGTGCGCACGAAGTGGAAGTCGGGCGGGTACGGCGACCAGACCGACCAGACCACGATCCTGGACCTGGGCGTCTGCCAGCTGGAGGCGGCCGCGGCGTCGCCGTCGTCCGGCGGCTACGGGCAGGGCGGCGGCTCGAACGGCGGTGGCTACGGCGGCGTGAGCGGCGGCTCGGGCGGCGGTGACACCCTGCCGGTGACCGGTTCGCGTGCCGCGCTCGTCCTCGGCGCGGGCCTGCTGCTGGTCGTCGCGGGCCGGATGTTCGTGGTGCTGTCCCGCCGGCGTTCGGCGGCCTGAGGCCCCTCGAGACCCCTCGCAACCCCTTCGCCGCCCGTGCGGCCTCACACCGAGGCTGCCCGGGCGGCGTCTTTTTGGTGTGCCGGATTTGGTGTGCCACAGCAAAAAGCCGCCCGAGTGGCGGCAGCTCACCGTTGACTGGGCGGTTCGGGGCTGGTGGCGGATCGGGCCGCTGCGGTTGGGCGGGCGGTTCGGGGGCTAGTGGCGGATCGGGCGGCGGCGGAGGACGGCGGCGAACTCCAGGGCCGCGGACGCCACCCGCTGGGCGCCGAGGACGGCGTGGTCCCAGCTGCCGTTCATGCCGGACGTGAACTCGATCTGCACGTCGCCGTCGTCGATGAGCAGGATCGGGTCGCCCTCGTCCTCGGTGATGACCGCGGTGATCGCGCGCAGGTCCAGGGACACGATCGGGCTGAGCTCTTCCTCGTCGTCCTGCATCGCGAGGCCTCCATGGGTGCTCGGGGGGTGCGGCGACCGCGCGGCTCGCAGCAGTTTGGACGGCCGCCGCACCCCGGTCCGGGGTGGCGCGAGGCCTGACCGCCCAGCCCGGCCTCGCGCTACGGTGATAGTAGCACTATGTGGCCGTGGGGCCATAAGGCCAGGTCGTTACCTGCCGATTTCGCTTCGTATGGTCGCCAGCATGATCTCCCGGAGTTCCGGCCTGTCGCTGTATCGGCAGGTCGCGGACGTGATTCGGCAACAGATCATCAGCGGTGAACTGCCGCCGGGAAGTCTGCTGCCCTCGGAGAAGTATCTCGCCGAGGAGCACGATGTCGGCCGCGACACCATCCGGGACGCGATGGCGCACCTGCGCAGCGAGGGTCTCGTCGAGAGCAAGCGCGGCTACCGCAGCCGGGTTCGCGCCATCCAGCCGCGCGAGCGCATCTGGCTGCACGCGGGCGAGGTCGTGACCGCCCGCATGCCCACGCCGACGGAGAAGAAGGAGCACAGCATGCAGGAAGGCGTGCCCGTGCTCGTCGTCGGCGACAAGGCCTACCCCGCGGACCGCTACGAGTTCGGCCCCGCCGAATAGCGCCACTGACCCGGTCCGCCGCGGACCTGGCGCCGGCTTCGGCCCGGCCGGACAGCGCCGCTGAGCCGGCCGCCGCGGACCTGGCGCCGGCCTCGGCTTCCGTCCCGCCGGACGGCGCCGCGAACGGACCGCGATCCGGCTGACCGCGACCAGCGGCGGACCTGGCAGCGTCGGCGCGCAGCGCCGAGCGGTGTCTGGCGGGAGCGACGGTCCGCACCCCGGCGGACCCGAGTCATGCTCCGCACCCCGGCGGGCCCGGAACCGAATCATCCTCAGGCGTGCCGCGCATCACCCCGAATTAGCTTGAAGTCGACCGCCCCGGAAACCGATGCTTGTGCCAAGCAAGTATCGATTCGGGGGAGCGCGTGGACGAGGACACCGAGCACGCCGCCGAGCACGCCGCCATCGGGCGGCAGGTCGGCCGGTTCATCCGGCTGTCCGAGCGGCTCTTCGCCACCCTCAAGTGGAACGACGCCGGTCGCGGCCTCGAACGCCCGGCCTATGTCCTGCTGAGCCGGGTCGCGGTCGACGGGCCGTTCCGGCTGTCGGCCCTCGCCGCCGAGGTGAGCCTCGACCTGTCCACCGTGAGCCGGCAGGTCGCCGCGCTGGAGAGCGCCGGGCTCGTCGGCCGGGCCCAGGACCCGTCGGACAAACGGGCGAGCCTCGTCGAGGTCACCGACCTCGGCCGCGAGGTCTTCGCCGAGAACCGCGACCGCTGGCTGTCCATCTGGCGGGAACTGCTCGCGGACTGGACGCCGGAGCAGCGCGCGGAGTTCGCCGCGCTGTTCACCCGGCTGAACGAGTCGATCGCGGAGAAGCTTCCGCAAGAGAGGGATTGTCGATGACCACCGCCGCGCCGGAGCAACAGACCCGGCCCACCCTCGCTCACCGGCAGATTCTGCTGCTGATGGGCGGTCTCATGACCGGGATGCTGCTCGCCGCGCTCGACCAGACGATCGTGGGCACCGCGCTGCCGACGATCGTGGGCGACCTCGGCGGACTCGACCATTACTCCTGGGTCGTCACCGCATATCTGCTCGCCTCCACCGCGTCGACGCCGCTGTACGGCAAGATCAGCGACCTCTACGGCCGCCGCCCCGTGCTGCTGTTCGCGATCGCGACCTTCCTGGCGGGCTCGCTGCTGGCCGGGCTCTCGCAGAACATGACCGAGCTCATCGCGACCCGGGCCCTGCAGGGCATCGGCGCCGGCGGCCTCATGACGCTCGCGTTCACGATCGTCTCCGACGTCGTCGCGCCCCGCGAGCGGGCCCGCTACCAGGGCCTGTTCGGCGCCGTGTTCGGCATCTCCTCGGTCGCCGGGCCGCTCGTCGGCGGCTACTTCGCCGAGCACGACTGGCGCTGGATCTTCTACATCAACGTGCCGCTGGGCATCTTCGCCCTGTTCGTGTGCGCCCGCGTGCTGCGGCTCGTCCCGCACACCCGCCGCGAGCACCGCATCGACTACCTCGGCGCCACGCTGATGGTCGCCGGCTCCAGCGCGCTGCTGCTGGCCCTGTCGCTCGGCGGCAGCGAGGGCTACGCGTGGGACTCGGCCAAGATCCTCGGCCTGCTCGCCGGGTTCGTCGTGCTCGCCGTGCTGTTCGTGTTCGCCGAGAGCCGGGCCGAGGAGCCGATCCTGCCGCTGCGGCTGTTCAAGCGGGCCACGTTCTCGCTGTCCAACACGGCCACGTTCATCCTCGGCTTCGCGATGTTCGGCTCGATCATCTACGTGCCGCTGTACCTGCAGATCGTCAAGGGCGCCACCCCGACCCGCTCGGGCCTGCTCATGCTGCCGATGATGGCGGGCGTCATCGTGACGTCGATCGTGTCCGGCCGGATCATCTCCCGGCTCGGCCGCTACAAGTGGTTCCCGGTCGCCGGCACCGTCGTCATGGGCTCCGGGCTGCTGCTGTTCACCACGCTGCAGGTCGACACCCCGCTGTGGCAGGCGTTCATCTACATGACCGTCATCGGCGTGGGCCTGGGCCTGGCGATGCAGCCGCTGATCCTGGCCGTACAGAACTCCCTCGAACTGCGCGACATGGGCGCCGGCACCTCCGCGGCGACCTTCTTCCGCTCGCTCGGCGGCTCCGTCGGCGTCGCGGCGCTCGGCGCGGTGATGAACAGCAAGCTCAGCGGGGCGAGCGGGGGAGTGTCGATCAACGCGCCGGCCCAGGTCCGCTCGCTGCCCCCGGCGCAGCTGGCGATGGTCGAGCATCTCTTCGTCAACGCGCTGCACCCGGTGTTCCTGGCGGCCGCGTTCGTCGCGCTGCTGGGCACCCTGATCACCGTGGCGCTGCCGAACAAGGCGCTGCAGGGCGCGACCCAGGTCGACACGACCGACGCGTCCGACATGGAGGCCAAGGTCGCCGCGTTCTAGGAAGTTCCCTCCTGGAAGCCGATATGTCCGGACGTCCTGCGCGTCCGGGCATATTGGTACTCGCGGGTTTCATTGTGGCGCAGCGCACATTAGCTTGGCTGTCATGCGCAGCACGATGATGAAGACACCCCTGCTGATCTCCCGCATTCTGCAGCACGGCTCCACCGTCCACGGTGACTCCGACGTCGCGACCTGGACCGGCGAGGCCGCCCGGCGCACCAGCTATGCCGAGATCGGTCGCCAGGCCGCGCGCCTGGCCCACGCCCTGCGCGAGCTCGGCGTCACCGGCGACGAGCGCGTCGGCACCCTGATGTGGAACAACGCCGAGCACCTGGTCGCATACTTCGCGGTGCCGAGCATGGGCGCCGTGCTGCACACCCTCAACCTGCGCCTGTTCCCCGAGCAGCTGATCTACATCGCCAACCACGCCGAGGACCGCGTGGTCATCGTCGACTCGACGCTGATCCCGCTGCTGGCCGGCGTGCTGCCGCACCTGAGCACCGTGCGGCACATCGTCGTGGTCGGCGCCGGCGACACGTCCAAGCTGGTCAAGGACGGTGTCGAGGTGCACTCGTGGGACGAGCTGCTCACGGGCCGTCCGGACACCTTCGAGTGGCCGGAGCTGGACGAGGACGACGCGGCCGCCCTGTGCTACACCAGCGGCACGACCGGCAACCCCAAGGGCGTCGCCTACTCCCACCGCTCCATCTACCTGCACTCGATGGAGGTGTGCATGGCGGAGAGCTTCGGGCTCGGCCCGCAGATGCGCAACCTGACCATCGTGCCCATGTTCCACGCGATGGCCTGGGGCCTGCCGTATGCGGCGCTGATGAGCGGCGCCCAGCTGCTCATGCCCGACCGGTTCCTGCAGGCCGCGCCGCTGGCCAAGATGATCGAGGTGGAGCGGCCCGCGTTCGCCGGGGCCGTGCCCACGATCTTCACGGACCTGCTGGCCTACCTCGACGCGAACCCGACCGACGTCTCCTCGCTCAAGGAGGTCGTCATCGGCGGCTCGGCCTGCCCGCCGGCCCTCATGCACGCGTACGCGGAGCGGTACGGCATCCAGGTCATCCACGCGTGGGGCATGACGGAGATGTCCCCGCTCGGCTCCGTCGCCCGGCCCCCGCACGGCGTGGACTACCCGGAGGCGTGGTCGTACCGCTACACCCAGGGCCGCATCCCGGCGAGCGTCGAGGGCCGCATCGTGGGGCCCGGTGGGGAGCCGATGCCCAGCGACGGCAAGGCGGTCGGCGAGCTGCAGGTGCGCGGGCCCTGGATCACCGCCCAGTACATCGGCGAGGACGGCCCGGACCCGGACAAGTTCGAGAACGGCTGGCTGCGCACGGGCGACGTCGGCACGCTCACGCCGAACGGGTACCTGACCCTGACCGACCGCGCCAAGGACGTCATCAAGTCCGGCGGCGAGTGGATCAGCTCGGTGGACCTGGAGAACGCGATCATGGCCCACCCCGCGGTGCTCGAGGCCTGCGTGGTCGGCGTGCCCGACGACAAGTGGGGCGAGCGCCCGCTCGCGACGGTCGTGCTCCGCGAGGGCGCCACCGCCGACGCCGAGACCCTGCGCGAGTTCCTCGCCGAGAAGGTCGCCCGCTGGCAGCTGCCGGAGCGCTGGTCGTTCATCGAGGCGGTGCCGAAGACGAGCGTCGGCAAGTTCGACAAGAAGCGGGTGCGGTCCGACTATGCGGGCGGCGCCCTCGAGGTGGTACAGATCAACGGGTGACCCGCCCGGCCAAGATAGCGCTGGCGATCACCGCGGCGCTGTCGGCCTGCGTGATCGCGATCTGCGGCGTGGCCCTGGCACTGCGCGACTGGGTGCCGGGGCTCGCGGGCTGCCCCGACCTCACCCGGCCGCCGAAGACCTCGGTCTTCACGGAGAAGGCGAGGATCGAGCAGATGTACCCGCAGCTGCGCCCGATCCGGTCGGTGCACTGGCAGGAGCACGAGGCCCGCGCCCGCAGCTGCCCCGAGATCGGCCCCATGGACTACGAGCTGAACGGCCTCGCGGTGCTCACCCCCGAGCGCGCCGCCGCCGCGCCCGAAGGCCCCCCGGCGGCCGCCCCGGACATCCCGGCCGACCTGCGCCCGTTCGCGCCGCCGGCGCCGCACTGGCTCGACGTCGGCGGCGGGCTGCTGCTCGACCGGGCGTCCGCGACCGTCTACTTCACGCGGATTTCTTCGCGGCCGTCTTCTTCGCCGGGGCCTTCTTGGCCGGGGCCGCCTTCGTCGTCTTCTTCGCCGGCGTCGCCTTCTTCGCCGCCGCCTTCTTGATCGGCGTGGGCTTCTCGCCCTCCTCCTCGGCGGTCTCCGCCGCGGGCTCCTCGCCGCGGGCGGCCCGCGCGCGCTCGACCGAGGCGCGCAGCGCGGCCATCAGGTCGACCGCGGCGGCCGGCGCCTCCTCGGCCTCCTCCGGCTGCACGACCTCGCGCCCGGCGACCTTGGCGTCGATGACCTCCTGCAGGGCCTCGCGGTAGTTGTCGGTGTAGGCGCTCGGGTCGAAGTCGGCCGCCATCGACTCGATGAGGGAGCCGGCCATCGCGAGCTCGGCGGGGCGGGCGGTCACGTCCTCGTCGAGGATGTCGAACTTGGCCGCGCGGATCTCGTCCGGCCACAGCATGGTGTTGAGCACCAGCACGTTGTCGCGCACGCGGAGGGTGGCGAGCTGCTCGCGCTGGCGCAGGGCCACCTTCACGATCGCGACGCGCTCGACGTTGGTCAGCGCGTCGCGCAGCAGGGCGTAGGGCTTGGCCGCGGTCTGCTCCGGCTCCAGGTAGTACGCCTTGTTGTAGAGGATCGGGTCGACCTGCTCGGTCGGCACGAACTCCAGCACCTCGATCGCGCGGCTGGTGGTCAGCGGCAGGTCGGAGAAGTCGTCGTCGGTGAGGATGACCATCTCGCCGCCGCCCAGGTCGTAGCCCTTGGCGATGTCGTCGTAGGCGACCTCCTCACCGTCGACGGAGCAGACGCGCTTGTACTTGATCCGGCCGCCGTCCTCCCGATGCACCTGGTGGAAGCGGATGTCCTTCTCCTCCGTCGCCGAGTAGAGGCGGACGGCGATCGAGACCAGCCCGAAGGAGACCGCGCCCTTCCAGATCGCGCGCATGAGGATCCTTTCCGCAGCGTATCGACCGTGCAATCTTCAGCTTCGCATCGTTTCGAGCCGGGCGCGAGGAACTCGCAGGCGAACTATCGTGTGGAACTATGGCAGCTCCGCCGGCCCCGATGCTCGCGTCGTCCGGCGCGCTGCCCGCCGGGCCCGGCTGGTCCTACGAGTTCAAGTGGGACGGCATCCGCGCGATCGCCGTCGTCCGCGAGGGTGTGACCAGGCTTTTCGCGCGCTCGGGGGCCGAGGTGACGGCCGCCTACCCGGAGCTCGCCGGCCTCGGGCGCGGCCTGGCCGACTCGGTGCTCGACGGCGAGGTGGTGGCCATGAACGAGGCCGGGCAGCCGTCGTTCCAGGTGCTCGCGGAGCGCATGCACGTGCGCGAGCCGAACCGGGCCGCGCGCCTGGCGGCCACGGTGCCGGTGACGTACCTCGTCTTCGACGCCCTGCGCGCGGAGGGCGACGAGCTCGTCGGGCTGCCGTACCGCACCCGCCGCGAACGCCTCGAAGCGCTCCCGCTCGGCTCCCGCGCGATGGTGCCCCCGTCGTTCGACGACGGCCCCGCGACCGTGGCGGCCAGCCGGGAGAACCGGCTCGAGGGCGTGGTGGCGAAGCGGGCGGAGTCGCTGTACCACCCGGGAGTCCGTACGCCCGACTGGATCAAGGTGAAGCTCGAGGAGAGCTGCGAGTTCGTGGTCGGCGGCTGGCGGCCGGGCAAGCGCGCGCTCGGCGCGTTGCTGGTCGGGGTGCCGGCCCCGGGCGGGCTGGCCTACCGGGGCCGGGTGGGCGGCGGCATCTCCGGCGCGTCCGAGCGCTCGCTGCTGGCGGCCCTGCAGCCCCTGGCGACGAGCCGGAACCCGTTCGGCGCGTCGGTACCGCGGGAGGACGCCCGCGGCGCCGTGTGGGTGAACCCGCACCTGGTGGTCGAGGTGAAGTTCGGGCACCGCACGCGCGACGGCCGGCTGCGCTTCCCGCGCTTCCTGCGCATCCGCCCGGACCTCAGCGCCGAGGAGGTCCGCGATGCCTGACCGGATTCACGTGGAGGTCGACGGCCGGCGGCTGGACATCTCCAACCTCGACAAGGTGCTGTACCCGCGCGCGGGCTTCACCAAGGGCGAGGTCCTCGACTACTACACCCGGATCGCCCCGACGCTGCTGCCGCACCTGCGGGACCGGCCCCTGACCCGCACCCGCTACCCGAACGGCGTCGAGGGCGACGGCTTCTTCGAGAAGAACGCGCCGGCCGGGACGCCGGAGTGGGTGCGGACCGTACGGCTGCCGGTCCCCGGCTCCTCGAAGGGGCGCGAGCAGATCGACTTCATCGTGGTCGAGGAGCTCGCGACGGTCGTGTGGCTGGCCAACCTCGCGGCGCTGGAGCTGCACACGCCGCAGTGGCGGGTCGACGCGCAGGGCCGCCGGCTCGACCCCGACCAGCTCGTCGTGGACCTCGACCCCGGCCCGCCCGCGGGGCTGCCGGAGTGCTTCGAGGTGGCCCTGATCCTGCGCGAGCGCCTGGCCGCCGACGGCCTGCGGTGCGCGGCGAAGACCTCCGGCAAGAAGGGCATGCAGCTCGTCGTGCCCCTGCCCGGCGAGGAGACGGCCGACGAGGTGAGCGCCTACGCGAAGGCGGTCGCCGAGGAGCTGGCCCGGGCCCGGCCGCGGCTCGTGGTCGCGAAGATGGCCAAGCAGCTGCGGCCCGGCAAGGTGTTCATCGACTGGAGCCAGAACAACGCGTTCAAGACGACGGTCGCGCCGTACTCCCTGCGCGCCGGCCCGACCCCGACCGTGAGCGCCCCGCTGACGTGGGACGAGGTCGAGGCCGGCGAGCTGACCGCCGCCGGCCTGACCCCGTCGGTGGTGCTCGACCGCGTCGCGGCCCGCGGCGACCTCCTGCTGAGCCGCTGAGCCGGGCTCATCGCAGGGCGGCGAGCAGCCGGTCGATGTGCTCCTCGGTCGTGCCGAGGCCGAAGCTGGCCCGGACGGCCTGCTCGGCCCCCGGCTCGCAGCCCGCCCCCTCCGGCAACGCCTCGCCGGTCAGCCGCCCGGTGGCCTCGGCCAGCAGGCGGCGGGTCAGCGGGTGCGCGCAGAACAGGCCGGTGCGCACCCCGATGCCGTGGTCGCGGCCGAGCGTCACCGCGAGCGCGCCCGGGTCGCGGCCCCGCACGGCGAAGGAGACGATGCCGACCCGCTCCGCGTCGGCGGGGAAGAGCCGCAGCTCCTCCACGTGCGGCAGCGCGGCGAGCCCGGCGCGGAGCCGGTGCAGCAGCGTCTGCTCGGCGCCCCCGAGGTTGCCGGCGAGGTCGCGGTCGCGCAGGGTGCGCAGCGCGGTGGCGAGGGCGACCGCGCCGAGGAGGTTGGGGGTGCCGGCCTCGTGGCGGGCCGGGCCGGTGGCCCAGCGCGCCGGCCCGTCGTCGGGGACGTGGGCGCTGGCCCCGCCGCCGGCCAGGTAGGGCTCGGCCGCGTCCAGCCAGTCCGCCCGCCCGGCGAGCACGCCCGCCCCGAACGGCGCGTAGAGCTTGTGCCCGGAGAACGCGACGTAGTCCGCGCCCAGCCCGGCCAGGCGCCCGGGGGCGTGCGGGGCCAGCTGCGCGGCGTCGACGGCGATCCGGGCGCCGTAGCGGTGCGCGACCTCGGCCAGCCGCTCCACCGGCCACACCTCGCCGGTCACGTTGCTCGCCGCGGTGACGCTGACGAGGATGCCGGGGTTCTGGGATCGGTACAGGTAGCGCTCCAGCGCCGCGACGGCCTCCTGCGGCGTGCGGGGCGCCGGCAGCCGGACCGCGTCGCGCCAGGGCAGCAGGTTGGCGTGGTGCTCGGCGTCGAACGTGACGACCGTGGTGCCCGCCGGGACGGCCCGCGCGAGCAGGTTGAACGCGTCCGTGGTGTTGCGTGTGAAGATCACCGTGTCGCCCGGCCCGTGGCCGAGGACGTCCGCGACGGTCTCGCGGGCCTGCTCGTACTCCCGCGTGCAGCGCTGCGACAGGGCACCCGCGCCGCGGTGGACGCTGCCGTAGTAGGGCAGCAGCTCCGCGACGACGTCGGCGACGACCCGCAGGCACGGCGCGGTCGCGGCGACGTCGAGGTTGGCGAAGTCGACGCAGCGGCCGTCGGACAGCTTGACCTCGCCGGGCGTGAGGATTTCGGACACGGGGCAGCCCCTTCGTTCGCGCTTGCCCGGGCACACCGCGTGCCGGGCCGGGTCATCACCCGGGGCACCCCGCCGCGAACGCGAGGGTTGCCGGCCAGCAAGCCGGGGCTGTGCGCTGGCACTCATGACCTGTCGTGACCGTACCGCAGATAAAGTTGCCCCATGAGCGATCTCCCGCCGAATGGGACGCCGTCCTCGCCCGAGCCCGCGTCCGGGCCGCCCGCCGCCTCGCCGCCGGGCGCGTCCCCGTGGGCTTCCCCGAGTGCTCCGGCGACACCCTCCGGCTGGGGCTCGCCGGCCTCCGTTCCGCCGCCTCCGGACCCGGAGCCCTCCCCGCCGCCGCCCGCGTCGGCGCCGCCGGCTTCGGCGCCGCCGGCTTCGGCCCCGCCGGCCGCGCAGCCCGAGTGGGGGCGGCCGGCGTGGGGTCAGCCCGCCTCCGCGCCGCTCGGCCGCCGAGCCGGCATCGGCCCCTCCGGCCGCCCAGCCGCCCGGTGCCGAGTGGGCCCGCCCGATGACGCCCCAGATCCCGGCCGGGCAGTCGTCCGGCCCGGCGATGCCGCCCGCGGTGCCCAACGTGACCGAGGCGGTCGGGCCGCCGGCGGGCCGCCAGGAGTACCCGACGGCCGCGCTCGCCCTGGCCGCCGCCCCGCCCGCGAAGCGCTCCGACCGGCGCCGGCTCTGGACGCTGATCGGCGTCATGGGATTCATCGCGGCCTGCGGCGTCGCCGTGCTCGCGTTCTTCGGCTTCAGCGGCGGGTGGACGGCGCTGGTCGTGGGCGTGGGCTCCGCGGTGATCCCGGTGCCGGTGCTGGTCTCCTGCTTCCTGTGGCTGGACCGGTACGAGCCGGAGCCGGTGAAGTACCTCGTCTTCGTCTTCGGCTGGGGGGCCTTCGTCGCGACCGGGGTGGCCCTGGTGGTCAACACCGCCGGCTCGTACTTCGCCGAGAAGGCCGGGCTCTCCGACGCGCTGGTCGCCGTGATCGTCGCGCCGCTGATCGAGGAGAGCATGAAGGCGCTCGGGCCGGTGCTGCTGTTCTGGCGCCGCCCCCGCGCGTTCTCCGGCATCATCGACGGGATTGTCTACTGTGGACTTTCCGCGACCGGGTTCGCGATGGTCGAGAACATCCTGTACCTCGGCTTCAAGGGCTACGGCGAGGCCGCCGACAAGTCCGGACCGGTCACCGGGGCCGCGGCGCTGGTGGGCATCTTCATCGTGCGGATCCTCATGACCGGCTTCGCGCACCCGCTGTTCACCTCGATGACCGGCATCGGGCTCGGGTTCGCCTCGCGCTCCTCGGCCCGGCCGGTGCGCTTCCTCGCCCCGCTCGCCGGCCTGCTCGTCGCCATGATGCTGCACGGCTCGTGGAACCTCATGTCGGTGACGGCGTCGACGAGCGCGTGGGTCCTGCTCTACGGCTACTTCGCCGTGATGATGCCGATCTTCCTGGGCATGGTCGGCTTCGCCCTGTGGCTGCGCTCCAACGAGGGCAAGCTGACCGAGCGCGTGCTCGGCGAATACGCCCGGGCCGGCTGGTTCTCGCCGCCCGAGGTCGCCGCGCTGGGCACGCTCGGCCGCCGCCTGTCGGCCCGCCGCTGGGCCAAACGGGTCGCCGGCGACGCGGGCGCCAAGGCGATGCGGGCGTTCCAGTTCGACGCCACGCGGCTGGCCCTGCTGCGCGACGGCCTCCACCGCGGCCTGGACAAGGAGCCGAAGCGGCGCATGGAGGCGCTCGCCGAGGAGCGGCAGCTGCTGACCGCGCTCGACGCGTACCGCCAGGTGTTCGTCGGCCGCGACCCCCAGTCGCCGCGGGCGGTGTGGGACGGCACGCGCTACCACATCACGTTCCCCGACGGCGTCGTGCGGGTCCTCGACGCCCCGGCCACCCCCGTGGTGCCGGTGCCCGTCTCCCTGGCCCCGCCGCCCCCGCCGGCGTTCGCCGCCCCGTACTACTACCGCTGAACCCCGACCGCCGAACCCCGACCGCTGAACCAAGACCGCCGAGCCAAGACCGCCGAACCAAGACCGCCGAGCCAACACCGCTGACCGCCGGCCGGCGCGCGACCTACCGGGGCCGCGCGCCGGCCGGCGTCACAGGTAGAGGCCGGTCGAGTCCGGCTCGACGCGCCGGGCCGCGACCGCGTGCACGTCCCGCTCGCGCAGCAGCACGTAGTCGCGCCCCTGCAGCTCCACCTCGGAGCGGTCCTCGGGGTCGAAGAGCACCCGGTCGCCCGCGACGATCGAGCGCACGCTGGGCCCGACGCCGACGGCGGTCGCCCACGACAGCCGCTTGCCGACCGAGGCGGTCGCGGGGATCACGATGCCGGAGATGTGCCGGCGCTCGCCCTCGGCGCCCTCGAGCCGGACGAGCACCCGGTCGTGCAGGAGCCGGATCGGCAGGGCGTCGGGGGTCGCGTCGCCGGTCGGGCCGGTGGGTTGAGCGCCGGTGGACGCCTGGTAACCAGCGGCGGGTTGTGCTGTCACGCTTGCGACGCTACCGCCTCGATACGTGCCAACGTCGCGCGACCCGGTCTACGGTGGGGAGTCGCCGTCGGGCGACGTGGGAAGCCGCATCCGGGGAGGTAGTACGTGGGCCGGTTCGACAAGGTGCGTGCCAATCTGCGCCGCGCCTACCTCCAGCGGCTCGCGGAGGCCCGGGTCGAGCGCGAGATCGCGGTCGCGGAGGAGCCGGAGCCGGCGCCGGAGCCGCCGGCGGGGGAGTTCGAGCACGCGACGACGACGAGCCGGGACGACGCGGAGATCCCGCACGGCCTGCGCATCGCCGCCGCCTGGTCCTGGCGCCTGCTGCTGCTGATCGCGGCCGCGGCCGTGCTGCTCTGGCTCGTCGGCCGGCTCAAGACCGTGCTGATCCCGCTCAGCATCGCGCTGCTGCTCTCGGCCCTGCTCGCCCCGGTGATGGGCGTGCTGCGCCGCCGGGTGAAGCTGCCCCCGTCCCTGGCCGCGTTCGTCGTGCTGATCATGGGCCTGGGCGCGGTCGCGGGCGTGCTCACGCTCGTGGTGACCGAGTTCGTGGCGGGCTTCCCGGCCCTGGCCGAGAAGGCGTCGGCCGGCGTGTCGCAGATCCAGGACTGGCTCACCACCGGGCCCCTGCACCTCAGCGGCCGGCAGCTCGACGCGACCTTCGACGCGGCGACCACCTGGCTCAACGACAACCGGGGCAGCCTCACCGACAGCGCGCTGAGCACCGCCACCGCGACCGTCGAGTTCCTGGCCCTCACGCTGCTGATCCTCTTCGTCACGTTCTTCTTCATGCGCGACGGCAAGCGGATCTGGCACTTCGTGACCGGCATCCTGCCGACACCGGCCCGCGACCCGATCCGCCGCGCGGGCGAGGCGGCGTGGCGGACCCTGGTCGCCTACGTGCGGGCCACCGTGCTCGTCGCCTTCATCGACGCGCTCGGCATCGGCCTGCTGCTGTTCTTCCTGAACGTCGACTTCTGGTTCCCGCTGGGCACGCTGGTCTTCCTCGGCGCGTTCGTGCCGATCGTCGGCGCCACGGTCTCCGGCGCCGTCGCGGTGCTGGTCGCGCTGGTCGACGAGGGCCCGATCACCGCGCTGGTGGTGCTGATCGGCGTGATCGCCGTGCAGCAGCTGGAGGGCCACGTCCTGCAGCCGCTCATCATGGGCCGCGCGGTCTCGGTGCACCCGCTCGCGGTGATCGTGGCGATCGCGACGGGCGTGGTGCTCGCGGGCATCATCGGCGCCCTGGTGGCCGTGCCGCTCGTGGCGGTGCTGAACACGGGGATCCGCCACCTGGTCCAGCACCGCCGGGAGCCCCCGCCCGACGCCGTGATCGTCTCCGCCGACTGATCCGCGAGGCGCGCTAGTCCGGCAGCCGCACGCGCACCCGGCGGTTGGCCTTGCCCTTGGACTCGACCTTCACGACCTGCAGCCGCCCGATCTGCGCCGTGGACGCCACATGTGTGCCGCCGTCCGCCTGCGTGTCCAGCCCGACGATGTCGACGATGCGGATCTCCGGCTCGTCGGCCGGGATGAGGTTCGACTGGGTGCGGATGATGTCGGGCAGCGCCAGGGCCTCGTCCCGCCCGAGCACCTTCGTCACGACCCGGCGGTCCGCGACCACCTCGGCGTTCACGAGCTCTTCGAGGCGCGCCTTGAAGTCCGGCGGCACCTCGGGCAGGTTGAAGTCCATGCGGGCCTCGGCCGGCTCCATCGAGCCGCCGGTGACGAGCGCGCCGAAGTCGCGGAACACGACCCCGCACAGCACGTGCAGGCCCGAGTGGGTGCGCATGAGCTTCGTGCGCCGATCGTCCTCGACCGCGCCGGTCACCTCGGTGTCCACCGGGGGCAGCGGGTCGCCCTCGGCGGGCAGGAGGTAGAGGTCGTCGGCCTTGCGGGTGCCGACGATCCGCGTCTGCACGCCCTGCCAGAGCAGGACGCCGTGGTCCGGGGGCTGCCCGCCCCCGCCCGGGTAGAAGGCCGAGCGGTCCAGCACGATCCCGTCCTCGGCCGACGCGTGCAGGACCTTGGCGGTCCACTCGCGCAGCGTCGGATCGGCGAGGTCGAGCCGATATGTGCGGCCGTGATGTGTGACACCCATGGAAGCCGACTATATGCGGCGGGTCGGCCCCGCCCAGGCAAGCGAAGTGGTCATGCAATACAGAATCCGTCGGACCCGGTTCTGATACGCGTCAGGCCTCGGACGTTCGGTCACTCCAGCCGGGCCGTTCAGGCGTACGCGGAGCGCGGAGGGCGTCCGGTCGGGCGTGCCCGCGGCGCGGCGGCGCCCGGTCAGGCGTTCAGGAAGTCCGAGATCCGGGTGCGCAGGTCGGCCCGGTGGGTCCACAGCACGCCGGGCCGGTCGTAGAGGTGCAGCTCGGCCTTCGGCAGCGCCGCGGCGAGCTGCTCGGCGACGGAGGCCGGGTGCAGATCGTCGCCGCGGCAGCCGATCACCAGGCACTCGGCGCTCACCGCGGCCAGGCCGTCGCGGTCGGCGACGGCGGCCTGCTCGGGGAGGCTGGCCAGGCCCGCGGCGAGCCCGTCGCGCATGAGCTGGTCGAGGCGCTGGCGCAGGAAGGCCCAGACCGGCGGGGAGTTGCGCAGCTGGGCCGGGATCTCCTGGGAGATCACGTCGGCCACCGAGGCGGCGTCGCCGGCCTCGATCGCCTCCAGCAGCGCGCTCAGCCGCTCCTGGGCCGCGGCCGGGCGGGGCGAGTCGAGCACGGCGGGCAGGAAGAACACGGCCCGCTCGAAGCGCCCCGGGTTGTCGGAGAGCAGCCGGGTGAGGGCGCCGGCCCCCAGGCTCACCCCGAGCGCCCGGGTCGCGCCGCCGAGGTCGGCGATCGCCCGCAGGTCGCGGGCCAGGTCGGCGTAGGTCCACACGCCCCCCGGCGCGGCGGACTGCCCGTGCCCGCGGAACTGGAAGAACACCTTGCGCCCCCGCACGGCGCTGCCCAGCGGCCGGGTCTCGGCGATCCCGCTGCCCAGACCGTGCGCGAACACCGTCACGGGCTCGCCCTCGCCGGTGACGAGCCGCTCCAGCTCGACCCCGTGCGGCGTGGCGACCAGCTCGGTGGGCGGGGCCGGGAGCGTGGGGCGGCCGGTCTGCGGGCCCCGGGTCACGGGCGGCCGGAACCGGTCGGGGCGCCCGTCCGGCGGGGGCGGCCAGCGGAAGTCCATCACCAGGAGCCGTGGCCGTCGACCGCGTCGCGCAGCGCGGGACGGATGTCGAGCAGGTACACCGCGAAGATCCCGGCCGCGATGAGCGAGAAGATGCCGAGGTGGCCCAGGCCCAGGCTGGGCGAGATCGCGGTGAGCAGCTCGCCGCCGCCGATCAGGGCGAGCCAGATGGATTTCGACATGGTCCCGATGGCCGGGAAGGCGTCGGTGCGCTGCACCACGCAGTGCAGGAAGGCCGCGGCGCCGAGCACCAGGCAGAAGATCCACACGGCGACTTGGATGTAGTACTCGACATCGTCGTAGAAGACCGGGACGGCACTCACCATGTCACGAGCTTATGCCGAAGCCCTCCGGCCCGTGTACGACGGTGCCGGAGGGCTTCGCAGGATTCGCGTTACTTCTTCGGTGCGGTCTTCTTCGCCGCGGCCTTCCTGACCGGCGCGTCCGCCGGGCCGGCGGGCTCCTCGGTCGTGGTGACCTCGGCGGTCACCACCTTCTGGGCCGGCTCCAGCTCGACCTTGGCCTCGGCGGTGCGGGCGGTGCTGACGACCTTCTCGCCGCGCGCGACGAGCTCGGTGTAGACGGCCAGGGCCCGGTCCTGCGCGAGCTGGGCGCCCTGCTGGGCGGTGGCCAGGAAGCTCGCGGCGTTGCGGCGCGCGGCCTCGCGCAGCCGGTCGAGGTCGACGCGCAGGTTGGCGTCGGCGGCGGCCGGGCGCAGCTCCTCGACCCGGGCGCGCAGCTGGGCGACCTGCTCCGGCAGGCGGCGCAGCTGCTGGTAGGCGAGGTCGCCGGCGCCGGCGGCGGCGTAGAGCGGCGTGGGGATCTTGCGCGTGGTGCTCTTCGTGGTGGTCTCGGTGGTCACTGCGACTCCTCGTGGGAACGTGTCGGCTCGGCGGGCGCGTCGGTGCCCACGCCCTCGGAACCCCGGTCGTCGTCGCCGGCCGGGGCCGGGTTGTTCCGCGCGTTCTCCCGGCGGAACGTTTCGTAGATCTGGGTGAGCGACTGCTTCTGGGCCACGGTGAGATCACTGTCCGCGGCGATCGCGCTGAGCACGTCGTGCCCCTCGCGCTCCAGCAGCCCCGCCCGCAGGTACATCAGCGGGGTCGACACCCGCAGCGCGCCCGCGAGCTGAGCCAGCACCTCGGCGCTGGGTTTGCGCAGGCCACGCTCGATCTGGCTCAGGTACGGATTGCTCACGCCCGCCTGCTCGGCGAGCTGGCGGAGCGAGATGCGCGCGTTGCGGCGCAGGTCACGGATGAACCCACCCAGGTCGCGCGGCTCTTCGTTCACGCTTACCGACGGTAGCTCGCGCTGCTAACTGTTGCAAGCAAAGTGCTAACTCCCGCTAGCGTGAACCCGGTCACCGCGACCTACCACACCGAGCGAACCACGCCGACCTCCCGGCCGCCGCCGAAAACCGGAACCTGGCCGCTGAGATTCACCCCGAGGCGGGCGAAGGCCGCCGCGAGCACGGGCAGCCGGGCCCGCATCCCGCCGTCGTCGATCTTGAGCGCCACCGCGCCGACGCCGGGC
The DNA here is from genome assembly GCF_050947935.1 of Dactylosporangium sp. CA-052675. GTDB lineage: Bacteria > Actinomycetota > Actinomycetes > Mycobacteriales > Micromonosporaceae > Dactylosporangium. The sequence continues at coordinate 676,146 of NZ_CP192010.1, forward strand.
AGGGCGGCCGCCGCGACCCCCTCGGCGCCGCCCTTGAGCAGCAGCCCCGGCACCGCGCGCATGAGCCGCGTGTCGTCCTCGGCCGGGTCGTCGCCCGAGACCAGCAGCGGGTACGCCCGCATCGCGTCGGCCACCGCGCGCTCCCGGCTGCCGCCGGGGGCGCTCACCAGCCGCAGGAACGCCCCGGCCAGCCCGCGCAGGGAGCATGCGAACAGCGGCGCGCCGCAGCCGTCGACCCCGGTGGCCGCGATCGGCTCCCCGATCAGCTCCGTGACCGTCGCGGCGAGCCGCTCCTGCAGCGGGTGGTCCGGGTCGAGGTAGGTCTCGAGCGGCCAGCCGTTGGCCCGAGCGGTGCGCAGCATGCCCGCGTGCTTGCCCGAGCAGTTCATGAAGACCCGCTCGCGGCCGTGCCCGGCCCGGACCACGGCGTCGCGGGCGTCCTCGGCCAGCGGGTAGTCGGGCGGGCACCGCAGCGCGTCGACCGGGATGCCGGACCTGGCCAGGATCTCCAGCACGCCGGCGACGTGCGGCTCCTGCCCGCGGTGGCTGGCCGCCACCAGGGCGAGATCCGGGCCGTCCAGGCCGAGCCCGGCGCGCAGCAGGCCGACCGCCTGCAGCGGCTTGGCGCTGGAGCGCGGGAACACCGCCCCGAGCACGTCGCCGGCCCAGGCCGCGACCTCCCCGTCGGGGCCGAGCACCACCACGGACCCGTGGTGGCGGCTCTCCACGAACGCGTTGCGGACGACTTCGGCGAGCAGCTCCCCGCCGGCGTAGAGGTCAGACACGGGCGATCCCGAGCAGCTCGCGGGCCTGGCCGGCGGTCATCGGGGGCCGCTGGGCGAGCCGGGCGAACCCGCTGGCCCGGGCGACGAGCTGGGCGTTGCTGTCGACCGGCTGCCCCTTCGCGTACGTCACCGTGTCCTCCATCCCCACCCGCAGGTGCCCGCCGGCGGCGAGGGAGGCCAGCAGCACCGGCAGGGAGGCGCGGCCGATCCCGGTCGCGGAGAACGTGGTGCCCTCGGGCAGGTCGCGCAGCGCGGCCTCGCAGGCGGCGAGCGCGGCGACGGTGCCGGGCATCCCACCCGGCACGCCCATCACGAGGTCGACGTGCACGTGCCCGCCCGCCGGCAGGCCGTGCCGGTCGAGCAGCCGGCGCAGGGTGGTGAGCTGGCCGAGGTCGAAGATCTCGTACTCGGGGACGATGCCCCGCTCCTGCATGCGCGTGTGCAGGTCGACGATGAAGTCCCAGCGGTTGAGGAACACGTCGTCGCCGAAGTTGACGGTGCCCATCGTGCACGAGGCCATGTCCGGCCCGGCCTCGAGCACGCGGAGCCGGTCGGCCTCGGGGTCGCTCACCGCGCCCCCGGTCGACAGCTGCACGATGAGCCCGGTCGCCTCGCGCAGCGCGGCCACGGCCTCCCGCAGCCGGCCCAGGTCCAGCGTCGGCTCCGCGTCGTCGTCGCGGAGGTGGACGTGGATCACGCTCGCCCCGACCGCCTCGCAGTCCCGTGCCGTCGTCACCAGTTCGTCCAGCGTCACGGGCAGCGCCGGCACGTCCGTTTTGCGGGATTCCGCGCCGGTCGGGGCCACCGTGATCAACGTCGTCGTCATCACCCCGAAGAGGTTACGGCTCCGGGTCGATCCGAGCCGTCGACGGGCCGATGCGCAGGGCGGAGTCAGGGGTCAGGTTCTGCTTCACCACGGCGAGCGCGATCATCCCGAGCTCGTGGTGGCGCACCGCCGTGCCGACGAAGCCGACGGGCCGCTCGCCGCCCTCCAGCAGGACCGGGGTGTGCCGCGCCGGGAGCTCGTCGGTGGCGATCCCGTCCAGGTGCAGCAGGGCGAGCTTGCGCGGCGGCCGGCCCAGGTGGTGCACCCGGGCGACGGTCTCCTGCCCGCGGTAGCAGCCCTTCTCCAGGTGCACGGCCGGCCCGGTCCAGCCGACCTCGGCCGGCAGCGTCTTGTGGTCGGTCTCGAACCCGGCCCGGGGCCGGCGGGCCGCGACCCGCATCGCCTCGAACGCCCAGATGCCGGCCATCGGCAGCCCCGCGTCCTCGGCCACGGAGGCGACCAGCTGGCGGGGGACGAGCAGATCGGCCCCGTAGGCCATCCGGCGCGCCCAGCCCCCCGCCGGCAGCGCGGCGACCGAGTAGCGGACCGTCGGGCGCGGCGGCACCGAGCCGGTGGCGAACTTCGCCTCCGGCACCGCGAGCAGGTCGGGCGGGAGCAGCGGGCCGACACCCAGGGCGACGAGGGTCTCGTCGGTCTGCGGCCCGACGATCGACAGCAGCGCCCAGTCCTCGGTCACCTCGGCGGGCTCGACGCGCATCAGGAAGCGCATCCGCTCGAGGAACCCCAGCAGCCCGGGCGCGTCGCCGGTGTCGAGCCAGGTGGTCGTGCCGTCGTCGGTGAGCACCGCGTGGTGCTCGACGTGCCCGTGCGGGGAGAGCACGAGCAGCTCGGAGCCGGTCCACGGGGCGAGGTCCGACAGGTGCTGGGTGGTGAGGCTGTGCAGCCAGCCGAGCCGGTCCGCGCCCGGGATGGCCAGGACCCCGGTGTGCGAGCGGTCGACCAGGCCCGCGGCGGTGTCCAGGATGCGCTGCTCGCGGGCCGGGTCGCCGTAGTGCGCGACGGCGCCCGCGTCGGGGTCGGTGGGGTCGAGGGCGGCGACCGGAACGGCGCTCAGCATGGTGCTCCCTTGCTCTCCCCGCACGCTCGGCAGAGCCCGAACAGCGCGACGTGCCCGATGTCCAGGCGGAACCCGCGGCTCTGCGCCAGCTCGCCGGCGAGCTGGTCCAGGACCGGCGACGGCAGCTCGAGCACCGAGCCGCAGCCCCGGCAGACCAGGTGCGCGTGCTGGTGCTCGTCGACCGCGTGGTAGGTCGGCGCGCCGTGGGACAGGTGCGCGTGCGTGATCAGCTCCAGCTCCTCCAGGAGCTCGAGCGTGCGGTACACAGTGGTGATGTTGACCCCGGCGGCCTTCTCCGCCACCTCGGCGTGGATCTGGTCCGGGGTGGCGTGGCGCAGCCGGTAGACCGCCTCGAGCACGAGCTGCCGCGGTGCGGTCAGCCGTAACCCGCGCGACCGGAGCAAATCCGCGAGGTCCACGGCACTAAATCTAGCCCGCCACCCGCTCGAGCCGGGCGGACAGGTGGACCTGCAGCGGCTGGCCCATCGCCGCCAGGTCGAACGTGTAGAGCAGCGCGCCCTCGACGATGCCGTAGAGCCGCTGGCCGCCCCGCACCTCCTTGGCCGTGCCGGTGCGCCCGACGCCGTCCGTGGCCATCTGCCACTGGGTGGTGGTGCGCGCCTGCCCGGTGTAGAGCTCGACGATCCCGGTGGGCGAGGAGAGCAGCACCTCGAGCTCGTCGGTGGCCTTGTCGTCCACGATCACCGGCCGCCACCAGCCGACCTCGCGCTGCGAGGGGCGGATCGGGTTCGCGTCGGCGTCGATGATCCACGAGCGCGACTCGTAGAACAGGAACGGCCGCCCGTCGTGGCTGAACCGGATCTCCTGGCCGTAGTGGAAGCCCTCGATCGTCGGGTAGTCGCCCTGACCCCGGCCGCGCCACACGCCGACGAGCGGCAGCAGCCCCAGCAGGGCCGGGTGCAGGTCCGGCCCCGATCGCAGGTCGTGCGTCTCCTCATACGGATACTCACCGACCTGGGCGAGCCCCGCCCACGGCGGCTGCACGTCAGTCACCAACGCCCCCTCGACACCCGAACCGCAAGATAGACCAGTCCTCCGGCCAGCGCGCCCATCCCGGCGACCAGCAGGCTCACGAACCCGATCTCCGTAACCATCACGCGAATCCTATGCTGCGGAGCATGGCCCGTTCTCTCGTCGTCAAGGCAACCGCCGGTTCGGACGCTCCGGAGCGATGCTCCCAGGCCTTCACCGTGGCCGCGACCGCCGTCGCCGGTGGCGTCGCGACCTCCCTGTGGCTCACCGGCGAGTCGGCGTGGTTCGCCCTGCCCGGCCGCGCCGCCGAGTTCGAGCTGCCGCACGCGGCGCCGCTGCCGGACCTGCTGGAGGCCATCCTGGCCGGCGGCTCGGTGACGGTGTGCACGCAGTGCGCCGCCCGGCGTGGCATCGGCCCCGGCGACGTGCTGCCCGGGATCCGCATCGCGGGAGCCGCGGCGTTCGTCGAGGAGGCGCTCCAGGAGGGCGCCCAGGCGCTCGTCTATTAGCCGGCGGTTCATGGCTCGGGTCCGCGGTGGTCCGGACCGTCGCTCCCGCCAGACATCCCGGCCTCCGGGGGTGGTTTCTCAGCAGCCGGCCGATGCGCTCACCACGAGCGCGTCGCCGTCCTCGCGCATGACGACCCCGGCGGCACCGGCGCGGTAGGCGAAGACCTTCTCGGTGTCGAGCACCACGGCGGCGGCCGGCGCCGAGGCGCGCGCGGCGGCGCCGTCGCCCGAGGTGACGGCCTCCACGGTCCGCAGCGCGGGGCACGCCGGCGAGGTGAGCCGGTGGGCGCGCCAGTCCGAGGCCGTGCGGCCCAGGGTGTCGAGCACGGCCTGGACCGGTGCCCGGTCGGCGTCCGGCGACGGGGGCGTGGCCTCCGCGACCGCCGCCTGCTGCACGCGGCAGCCCGTGTCCGCGCTGAAGCGCAGGATCCCCGGCTCGGTCACCGTGCCGCGCACCGCCACGAAGTTCCCGGCGTCGGCGCTGAGCAGGTGGGTCGACCCGTTGTGGGCGACGTTCGCCTCGTACCGGGCCGGCAGCGCCGCGCGTACGCGGTCGAGGGTGGCGGCCTCGGCGTCCTTGTGGACGTACACCATGAGCTCCCGGCTGAACCGGGTGCCCTCCCGGGCCGAGGTCACCCGGCAGCTCGCCTCGGTGCGCCGGTACCCGCCGAGCGTGGCGACGGACGCGGCCGGGTCGAGCGCGGCGTAGATCCGCCCGAGCGCGGTGTCCACGGTCGGCAGCGCGTCGGCGATGGTGGTCTGCTCGCGGGCGGTGGGCGGGTCGCTGGAGTACGAGTACAGCGCGAACCCGGCCACGACCACGGCCCACGCGACGACCCCGATGACGATCCAGCGACGCTTCACGGCCGCCATCCTCGCAGCCACAACGTGAGACGCCGCCCGCCGGGCCCGAGCCCGGCGAGCGGCGTCACGATCCGCGCGTCAGCCGACGGTGACGGCGACCTCGTTGATGCCGCGGTCGGCGGCGAGGGTCGCGTCGCCGTTGCCCTGGCGGGACAGGGCGCGCAGCGTCCAGGTCCCGGGGGCGGCGAAGAAGCGGAACTGCCCGGCCGGCGAGGTGACGACCTCGGCCGTGAACTCGCCGGTGGAGTCGAGCAGGCGCACGTAGGCGCCGGCGACCGGGTCGGCGCCGGAGCGGACGACCCCGGTGATCACGGTCTCCTTCTCCACGTCGACGGACGCGGGCAGCGGGGCGCTCTGGTCGGGCGCGGCGCAGCTGTCAGTGCTCATGACTCGGTTTCCCCTCTCAGGCCTGGCCGGGCTCGTCGCCCAGCGCCACCGGCACGCCGACCAGCGAGCCGTACTCGGTCCACGAACCGTCGTAGTTGCGCACGTCGGAGTGGCCGAGGATCTCCTTGAGCACGAACCAGGTGTGCGAGGAGCGCTCGCCGATGCGGCAGTACGCCACGGTCGGCTTGCTGTTGTCCAGGCCCGCCGCGCCGTAGATCTCGGCCAGCTCGGCGTCGGACTTGAAGGTGCCGTCCTCGTTCGCGGCCTTGCTCCACGGCACCGAGATCGCGGTCGGGATGTGGCCCGGGCGCTGCGCCTGCTCCTGCGGGAGGTGCGCCGGGGCGAGGAGGCGGCCGGCGTACTCGTCGGGCGAGCGCACGTCGACCAGGTTGGCCACGCCGATCGCCTTGACGGCGTCGTCGCGGAACGCGCGGATCGACAGGTCCTGGTCGTGCGCGGCGACGTAGTTCGTGGCCGGGCGGTTGACCTCTTCCTTGTTCAGCGGGCGGGCGTCGAGCTCCCACTTCTTGCGGCCGCCGTCGAGCAGCTTGACGTCGCCGTGGCCGTAGAGCTTGAAGTACCAGTACGCGTAGGCGGCGAACCAGTTGTTGTTGCCGCCGTAGAGCACGACCTGGTCGTCGTTGCCGATGCCCTTGCTGGACAGCAGGGCCTCGAACTGCTCCTTGTTGACGAAGTCCCGGCGGACCTGGTCCTGCAGCTCGGTCTTCCAGTTGATCCGGACGGCGCCCGGGATGTGACCGCCGTCGTAGGCGGTGGTGTCCTCGTCGACCTCGACGAACACGACGCCGGGGGTCTCGATGTTCTGCTCGGCCCAGTCGGCCGTGACCAGGGCGGATTCGCGACTCATGGGTGTTGCCTCTCCCAGGAACGAGTGGTGGGTTCGAGTCGGCACACGGGCATGCAGCCGCGCGCGACCCGAGGGGGACGGATCACGGTTTCGGCGATGGGTCAGTCTCAGATGCCTGCGGAGAAGCGCTCGCGGGCCAGACCCATCGGTCTGGGGCGCCGCTGCCTCGAGCCGTTAGAAGAGCACGCTGCAGGGCCGCACCACTAGGGGCGGCAACACAGGCAGGTGGCCACGCGGCACAGGTCGACCGCGCGCCGCTTCGTGAGCAGCATGCTCATAGTCCGGCAGCCTAGCATCGCCGAGCGTGCCCGCCCAGGGTCCGCCGCGTCACTGCCCCGTAAGCTTGACGTCCGCGGCCGAGGCCGTGACCAGCAGTCCGGCGTCGGTCGTCCGCACCGAGTTGATCACCAGGTTGTAGGGCAGGCCGGGCAGCTTGACGGTGATCTGCAGCCGGTTCTGGTACTGCTTGATCAGCGAGTTCACCTGCGGCGGCAGGTTGCCCTTGTCGGTCGTGACCGACTCCAGCCGGAGCACGATCTTGCCGGTCTCCACGACCATCGAGCCCAGCCCGATCAGCGTGACCTTGATCCCCTGGAAGGACAGCGGCACCCGCAACTCGATCTTGTTGTTGACCACCTTGAGATCGACGTTCGAGGGGTCGATCGAGGACGGCAGCCCGGCGACCTCCAGCAGCGGCCGCACGTTGTCCCAGCTCATCGACGCGTCGCCGGCCACCACCCCGGCCACCACGTCGCCCTTGCCGTTCATGAGGTCCCGCGCGTCGGCCTTCACCGAGCGCGCCTCGACCGTAAGGGTGTCGAGCTTGACGTTGTTCAGCTGCGGTTTCGTGAGGGAGATGGTGATCTTCTTGTACTCCCCGGCGAGCACCTGCGTGAGGAACGGCCACCCGGTGATGTCCACCTTGGGCTCGCCCTCGTACTTCACGTCCTTCGCGGCCAGCTGCGCCTTGGTCTCCTGCGTGATCCGGTCCTCGGCCGCCCCGGCCGCGATCCGGTCCACCACGACGAACACCCCGACCAGAATGATCGCCAGCACGACCAGCACGATGCCGATCTTGGCCCCTCGCCTCGCCACTGACACTCCCTCCGACCGTGGTTGCACCCGCTCGTACCCAAGCACGAGGATTTCGTACCGCCGCAACAGATGACACGGGGCGCGCGGGGAATGGCGCGAATCCGCGACCGACCGGCCGGGGTGTGCCTACAGCAGCAGCAGGACGCTTGCCACATATGCCGCCGGCGCGGCGAAGGCGATGGCGCCGATCGGGCCCTGGATGTGCCGGGCGAGCCACAGCGCCGGTTCGTCGCCGTCGATGATGCGGCTGGCCTCGGCGTAGCCGACCGACAGGTCCACCATCACCGCCACGATCGCGGTCGCCAGCCCGGCCAGGGCGCTGGGCAGCGGGCTGAGCCCGTCGAGGTAGTTGCCGATCGCGCCGGCCGCGGCCGTGCCGACCATCGTGCCGAGCACGACCCCGGCGCCGCCGCGGGGCACCTGGGGCGCGATGCGCGGCAGCGCGGCGATCGAGTCGGCGAAGCGGGCGATGAACAGCGCGATGCCCGCGGCCGCGAGGCAGGCCACGATCGCCTGGGTGCCCTTCGGGCTGCGACCGAGCACCACCAGGCTCGCGAAGGAGACGACGCCCATGGTCACGACCAGCGACGAGCCGAGCGACTCGGTCACCCGCTGGCGCCCGGCCGGGCGGGTGAGCTGGCCGACGACGCCGATGATGAAGCCGGCCGCGGTGACGTAGGCGAGCGGGGCCAGCGACGCCGGCCGGGTGAAGACCGCGGCCGCGTCGGTCCCCAGCGCCACCGCGATGCCCACGGTGCCCACCACCCGCGGGGCCGGCGGGCGGCTCGCCATGGTCCAGACGGCGACGAAGAGCGCCTGGACGCCGAAGACCACCACGGCGTAGGACTCGTGCCGGGTCTGCGCGCCCACGATGAGCGCGATGGCGACCAGGGCCGCGAAGCCCGCCACGCCCAGGGAGACCCAGCGGCGCACCGGCGGCAGGGGCGCCTGCCGCTCCTGCCGTTCCTCGGACGGGGACTCCTCGTCCCCCTGGTGGGGGTCACTCTCCGGGTGGTGTCCGTCACCGCCGCGCCCGTTCGGGCCCGCATCGCGGCGGCGGCGACGGGCGGCCGGCTCGGTGGCCTGTGGCCAGGCGCCGAAGTCCTCGGCGGGCGGCGGGGATGCGGGCACGCACCGATCGTGCCAGAAAGGACGGGATCCGGGCTCGGCGGGGAGCACGTGGCCGCGTCGAGGGGGTAAACCGCCATACCATGTAGACAGAAACGGTGGGGTGTGGCTCAGCCAACTGTCCCGAACTGCGTTTCGACCGGTCGCAAAACGTGAATACTCCGATATTCTCGTGCGGGACACACCCACAACCTCCCGTCAGCGTGGCCGGGACGCTAGCGAGCCGCCGCCCTGCTCAAGGGGCGCCACAGCGCCCCGACGAGAGGTGTGCGCGCGGCCACGGAGGTGACTCGTGGAGATTCTGCTGCTGACCGCGGCGCCCGCTGGGCAGGTGGTCCTGCCGGGCCTCGACCTGCTGCCCCACACGGTGCGCACCGCCCCTCGTGACGTCCGCACGCTCGTGAGCGGCCCCAGCCCCGACGCCGTCGTGGTCGATGCCCGCACCGAGCTCGCCGACGCCCGCGCCACCTGCCGCATGCTGCACGCCACCGGGTTGGGCGTGCCCCTGCTCGCCGTGGTCACCGAGGCCGGCCTGGTCGCGCTGCACGCCGACTGGGGCCTCGACGACGTCATCCTCGCCACCGCCGGCCCGGCCGAGATCGAGGCCCGCCTGCGCCTGGCGGTCGGGCGGCTCAACTCTGCCGCGGCGGCCAGCGGCGGCATGATCAAGGCCGGCGAGCTGACGATCGACCCCGACACCTACGCCGCCAAGCTCAAGGGCCGCCCGCTCGACCTCACCTACAAGGAGTTCGAGCTGCTGAAGTTCCTGGCCCAGCACCCGGGGCGGGTGTTCACCCGCGACCAGCTGCTGCGCGAGGTCTGGGGCTACGACTACTTCGGCGGCACCCGCACCGTGGACGTGCACGTCCGGCGGCTGCGGGCCAAGCTCGGCTCGGAGTACGAGTCGATGATCGGCACCGTGCGGCAGGTCGGATACAAGTTCGTCGTCCCGCCGTCGCGCCCGCTGCACGACTCGGAGCCGGTCCGGGTCTGAAGATCCTCCGGCTAGATTGATCGAATGACCGCTTCGACTCCGGTGCGCCGCGCCGACCGATTGGCCCCGGACCAGGTGGAGCAGGTGCTCGCCCTCATGCGGGCGGCCGGCGACACCGACGGCGCGCTACCGCTGTCCGAGCACGTGGTGCTGCACCTGCGGCACGGGGGTGAGGCGCCCGCGGTACACCTGCTGGCTCTCGATGACGCGGAGACCGTCGTCGGCTACGCCCACGTCGACACGACCGACGAGGTCGAGGGCGCGTCGGCGGAGCTCGTCGTGCACCCGCTGCACCGCCGGCACGGGCTCGGGCGCGCGCTGGTCACCGCGGCGATGCAGGTCGCCGACGAGCGCGCCGGCGGCCGGCTGCGGCTGTGGGCGCACGGGGACCACCCGTCGGCGTCGGCGCTGGCCATCCGCCTGGGCTTCGACCGGGTCCGGGTGCTGCTACAGCTGCGGCGCTCGCTCTTCGCGCCGCTGGACGAGGTCGTCCTTCCCCAGGGCGTACGGCTGCGAGCCTTCGAACCCGGCCGGGACGACGAGGCCTGGCTCGCCGTGAACGCGGCCGCGTTCGCCGAGCACCCCGAGCAGGGCAAGTGGACCCTGGAGGACCTGCACGTCCGGCTCCGCGAGCCCTGGTTCTCCGCGGCCGGCTTCCTGCTGGCCGAGCGCGAGTCCGACGGCGCGCTGCTCGGCTTCCACTGGACCAAGGTCCACGGCGAGCAGCACACCCACCCCCACGAGGAGGGTGAGCCGCATGCGCACGAGCCGATCGGTGAGGTGTACGTTCTCGGCGTGGCCCCCGGCGCGCACGGCGGCGGCCTCGGCCGGGCGCTGACCCTGGCCGGGCTCTGGCACCTGCGCAATCGGGGACTCGCCCAGGTCATGCTCTACGTGGACGAGAGCAACACCCGCGCCGTCGCGCTCTACCAGCGGCTCGGCTTCGTCCGCTGGTCGAACGACGTGTCCTTCCAGCGCGCCCTGTGAACGCACCCGGCCCGGTGCCCGCACACGCCGTGTAACGGTGATCACGGGATAAAAGCGGACACCAGGCATCACCGCTGGGCAGTTCACCCAATGGCCAACTCGCCTCCGACCAGCCGTCATCTGCGGAGAGTGACCTGTTCACCCCGCGTTCACCCTTCTCCAGAGGCGTGTTTCCCTGCCCCTCTTAGCGTCGCTTCCAGTCGACGACCCGCGTCGGCCTTCCGACTACCTCCCCAGGCAACCGGAAGACGGTTACATCCCCGACGAAGGGACCGCAGTGAACTTCAAGCGGCACGGCCTCATCGCCGGCATCGCGCTCACCGCGACGCTCGCGCTCGCCGCGTGCGGCTCGGACAACGACGAACCCTCGAGCTCGGCGACGGGTGGGGCCTCCGGTGGCGCCGACACCGGCAGCTCCGTCTCGTGCGCGAGTGGCACCCTTACTGCACAGGGCTCCAGCGCCCAGGGCAACGCCATGGCCGAGTGGGCGAAGGCCTACCAGCAGAAGTGCTCCGGCGCCCAGGTCAACTACCAGGCGACCGCCTCGGGCGCGGGCATCACGGCGTTCCAGGGCGGCACGGCCGACTTCGCCGGCTCCGACTCCTCGCTCAAGGCCGGCGACGAGCAGACCAAGGCGGCGGCCCGCTGCGGCGGCGCCCCGGCGCTCAACCTGCCGATGGTGACCGGCCCGATCGCGGTCGCCTACAACCTCGACGGTGTCAAGGACCTCCAGCTCAAGCCGGAGACCATCGCGAAGATCTTCGCGGGCACCATCAAGACCTGGGACGACGCCGCCATCAAGGCCGACAACCCGAGCGCCACGCTCCCGTCGACCGCGATCCTCGCCGTCCACCGCGGTGACTCCTCCGGCACCACGGAGAACTTCACCAACTACCTGACCGCGACCGCGCCGAGCGTCTGGACCTTCGGCAAGGACAAGGTCTGGAAGGCTCCGGGCGGCTCGGGCGAGCAGAAGTCCGACGGTGTCGCCGGCGCGATCAAGAAGACCGCGGGCGCCATCGGCTACGTCGAGTGGTCGTTCGCCAAGACCAACACCCTGTCGACCGCCAAGGTCTTCAACGGCGCCGGTGAGTACACCGCGCTGACCGGCGAGGCGGCGGGCAAGACCATCGCGGGCGCCAAGATCACCGGCACCGGCGACGACCTCGCGATGACGATCGACTACTCCACCAAGGAGGCCGGGGCCTACCCGATCGTCCTGGTGACCTACGAGATCGTCTGCAGCAAGGGCAACGCGGCCGACAAGCTGAAGCTGCTCCAGGGCTTCCTCGGCTTCACCTCCAGCAAGGACGGCCAGGCGCAGCTCGACAAGCTGGGCTACGCCCCGCTGCCCGAGACGGTTCGCGCGAAGGTCGAGTCCTCCGTCAAGAACCTGGCCTGACAGGAAGCATCGTTGAGCCAGACGACTCTGCCCGCCACCTCCGCCGGTTCGTCCGGCGGGGGTGGCGGTCTTCCGCCGCGCAAGCGGTTCAGCGGAGACATGCTCTTCCGCGGAACCGCGACGGCCGCCGGCTCGATGGTGCTCGTCATCATCGCGGCCATCGCCATCTTCCTGCTCGTCAAGGCGATCCCGGCCATCAGCAAGGACACCGAGAACTTCCTCACCTACAAGGAATGGTTCACCGACGGCGACCAGCCGAAGTTCGGTGTCGCGGCAACCGCCTTCGGCACCGTGCTGACCGCCGTCATCGCGCTGCTCCTGGCCGTCCCGGTGGCCCTGGGCATCGCGCTGTGCCTGTCGCACTACGCCCACCGGCGGGTCGCCACCACCCTGAGCTTCATCATCGACCTGCTCGCGGCGGTCCCGAGCGTCGTGTTCGGTCTGTGGGGTCGTGACTACTTCTACGAGCCCATCGCCAACTTCAGCAAGTGGCTGCACGACGTGGCCGGCTGGATCCCGATCTTCGGCAGCAACGGCCCCTACGGCAAGTCGGTCCTGCTGGGCTCGGTCGTGCTGGGCATCATGATCCTGCCGATCGTCACCTCACTGTCCCGCGAGGTGTTCCTGCAGACCCCGCCGGAGAACCAGGAGGCGGCGCTCGCGCTCGGCTCGACCAAGTGGGAGATGATCCGCACCGCGGTCCTGCCCTACGGCCGCGCCGGGATCATCGCCTCCGTCATGCTCGGCCTCGGCCGCGCGCTGGGCGAGACGATCGCGCTGGCCCTGACCCTCGGCAGCGTCTTCGCCGTGAACTTCGACCTGCTCGGCCCCGGCGGCGTCACCATCGCCTCCAACATCGCCAGCCGGTTCGGCGAGGCCAACGAGTTCGGCCGCAGCGCGCTCATCGCCTCCGGCCTCGTGCTGTTCGCCATCACGCTCGTCGTCAACATGGCCGCCCGCGCGATCGTGTACCGGCGCCGTGAGTTCGTGGGAGGCTCCGCGTAATGGCCGTCGAGACCCCCGTTCGCAGCCTGGGCGTGCAGGACGCGTCCCAGCTGAAGGCCAAGACCCTGCCCACGTGGTCACCCTGGGCGGTCGCGGCGGCGGCGATCGTGCTGTCCTACGTCCTGATCAACCTCACCGGCGCCGGCGGCATGGTCCTCACCGGCGTGGTCGCGGCGGCGCTGTTCGTGATCCTCATGGGGGTCGCGGCGGGCATCGTCGAGGGCGGCCGGTCGGCGCGCAACCGCATGGCGACCGTGCTCATCTACGGCGCGTTCATCCTCGCCCTGCTGCCGCTGGTCTCCGTCGTGTGGACCCTGCTCACCAAGGGCAGCGAACGCCTGGACGGCAACTTCTTCAACACGTCGATGAACAACATCGGCCCGTTCGACTCCAACGGCGGCGCGTACCACGCCATCATCGGCACGATCGAGCAGGCGGGCATCGCCACGCTCATCACCGTGCCGCTGGGCATCCTGGGCGCGATCTACATCGTCGAATACGGCCGCGGCTTCCTCGCCAACGTGATCCGCTTCTTCGTCGACGTCATGACCGGTATCCCGTCGATCGTGGCGGGTCTGTTCATCCTGTCGTTCTGGGTCTTCACGATCACGCCGCTCTACAGCTCCGACGGCTTCGCCCACTACTCGGGCTTCGCCGCCGGCCTCTCGCTGAGCGTGCTCATGCTGCCGACCGTCGTGCGCTCCAGCGAGGAGATGCTGCGGCTCGTGCCGACGGCGCTCCGCGAGGGCTCCTACGCCCTCGGCGTGCCGAAGTGGAAGACGATCCTCAGCATCGTGCTGCCCACCGCCGGCCCCGGCATCGTCACCGGTGTCATGCTGGCCGTGGCCCGGGCCTGTGGTGAGACCGCTCCGGTCCTGCTCGTGGCCGGCGGCGCCTCCGCCATCAACTTCAACCTGTTCGACGGCAACCAGTCCTCCCTGTCGCTGTTCGTCTACCAGCAGGCCGGCGTCGCCTCGGAGTTCGCTCCGGGACGGGCCTGGACGGCGGCGCTCACCCTGGTCGTTCTCGTGCTGGTCCTCACCGTCGCGGCGAAGCTGCTCGCCCGCCGAAACAAGCTCGCCCGATAATCACTGGAGCGCCAACATGGCAAAGCGGATCGAAGCCCACGGCGTCACCTCGTACTACGGATCGTTCAAGGCGATCGACTCCGTGTCGATGACGATCGAGCCCAAGTCGGTCACCGCCCTGATCGGCCCGTCGGGTTGCGGCAAGTCCACGTTCCTGCGGTCGATCAACCGCATGCACGAGGTCCTGCCCAACGCGCGGATCGAGGGCCAGCTCCTGATCGACGGGCAGAACATCTACGACCGCGACGTCGACGTCACGGCCGTGCGCCGCATGATCGGCATGGTCTTCCAGCGGCCGAACCCCTTCCCGACGATGTCGATCTTCGAGAACGTCGTCGCCGGCCTGCGCCTCAACGGCGTGCGCAAGAAGTCGGTGCTGGAGGAGGTCGCGGAGAAGGCGCTGCGCAGCGCCAACCTCTGGAACGAGGTCAAGGACCGGCTCGGCCGCCCCGGCGCCGGCCTCTCCGGCGGTCAGCAGCAGCGGCTCTGCATCGCCCGCACCATCGCGGTCGAGCCGCAGGTCGTGCTGATGGACGAGCCCTGCTCGGCCCTCGACCCGATCTCCACGCTCGCGATCGAGGACCTGATCACCGAGCTGAAGAACCAGTTCACGATCGTCATCGTCACGCACAACATGCAGCAGGCGGCCCGCGTCTCGGACCGCACCGGCTTCTTCTCGATCGACAAGACCGGGGAGCCGGGCCGGCTCATCGAGTACGACGACACGGCGAAGATCTTCACCAACCCCTCGGTGAAGAAGACCGAGGACTACATCACCGGCCGCTTCGGCTAGGCCGCAGGTCGGGTCCCCTCACGGGGTAGGGCGGATGGCGTCGGCCGGGTCCCGGTCCGGCGCCGCCGCCAGCGCCGCCGCGATGCCGCCCGCCGCCGAGAACTCGGCCAGCTCCAGCAGGGTGTGACGGGTCGGCGGCAGCATCGTGTAGCGGCCGTCGGCCGCCTCGGCCGGCGAGCACCACACGGTGGCGTCGGCCTCGCCGCCCACGTCCCGGGTCACCTGGCCCTCGGGCAGCAGGGCGAGGAAGAAGTACGTGTCGAAGCGCCGCGGCTCGAACTCCGGCGTGACCCAGCGCGACCACGGGGCCAGCAGGTCGCTGCGCAGGACGAGCCCGTTGCGGCTGAGGAACTCCGCGAAGCCCAGCTCCCGGGCGATCAGCGCCAGCCGCGCCTCCTCCCAGTCCGGCCCGCTCACGTCGCCGACCACGGTGTCCGCGTCGGCGCCGGCCAGCAGCACGCCGGACTCCTCGAACACCTCGCGCACGGCCGCGCAGACCACCGAGCGGGCCACCGACTCCTCCAGCCGCAGGCGCGCCGCCCACTGCGCCGGGCTCGGCCCGGCCCAGTCCGGCAGCACGGCCGCGTCGCGCGGGTCGACGCCGCCGCCCGGAAAGACGTACATCGAGGCCGCGAACGCCATCGTCGCCACCCGGCGCAGCAGGTAGGCCTCGAACGGCTCCCGCAGCAGCACGACGGTGCTGGCCAGGCGCGGCTCGGGCGCCTGGCGGCCCGACGCGGCGAACTCGCGGGCCATCTCGGCCATCCGGGGCGGAAGCTTGAACTCGACCATGAACCTACGTTAAGGCCTGGCTTCGTGGCCGGGGCGGCCGTGGGTGCGGCGCTGCTCCTTCATCTCCGCCTCGAACAGGTGCCGGCGCCCCCCGACCAGCTGCTCCCGGGCCTGCCGGTCGAGGTCCTTGAACAGCGCGTAGTACCCGTCGTCGAAGTCCTCCACCAGCTGGAACGTCCACCGCCCGGCGATCACGTTGCGCCCGACGAGCTCCTGCCGCACCCGGTCGGCCAGCTCCCCGTGCCCCGCCGCGCGCAGCAGCTCCACGGCGTCGTCGAGCATCAGGTCGGCGTGCCCGATGAGCTGGTGCAGGTCGTAGAGGCGGCCCCGGGCCCGCTCCACGGTCTCGAGGGCCTCGCTGAGCTTGCCGAGCGCCTCGACCGTGCGGTCGCAGACGCCGTCGGGGCGGGTGTGCGCGGCATCCGGGCCGCTCGCGTCGCGGTGGTTGTTCCCGTCGTTCATAACCTCAGTACATACCCACCTAAGCTACGGCCATGAGTGATCGCATCCGTTGGGGCATCCTGTCGACCGGCTCCATCGCCGCCACGTTCGCCGAGGACCTCCGGCTGCTGCCGGATGCGGAGCTGGCCGCGGTGGGGTCCCGCACCGCCGAGTCCGCCGAGCGCTTCGCGTCCGTGCACGGCGCCGCCCGGGCCCACGGCTCGTGGCAGGCGCTCGTCGAGGACCCCGGGGTGGACGCGATCTACGTCGCCACGCCGCACAGCGCGCACTACGAGGCCTCGATGCTGGCGCTGCGGGCCGGCAAGGCGGTGCTGTGCGAGAAGCCGTTCACGCTCGCCGTCGCCGAGTCCGAGGAGATGGTGGCGACCGCGCGCGAGTCCGGGGTCTTCCTCATGGAGGCCATGTGGATGCGCTGCATCCCGGCGATCCGCAGGATGGCCGAGCTCGTGCGCGACGGGGCGATCGGCGACCCGGTCTCGGTCCACGCCGACTTCGGCATGCAGGGCCCGTTCCCGGAGACCTCGCGGCTGCGCGACCGGAAGCTGGGCGGGGGAGCGCTGTACGACGTCGGGATATACCCCGTGACGTTCGCGCACCTGTTCCTGGGCGTCCCGGCCGCGGTGCGGGCCTGGGCCCGGATGAGCGACGGGGGCGTGGACGAGAACACGGGAATGCTGCTGGGGTACGACTCCGGCGCCATCGCCGCCCTGACCTGCTCGCTGCTCGGGGACACCGCCCGGACCGGCACCGTCACGGGCACCCTCGGGCGCATCGACGTCCGGCGGGACTTCTTCCACCCGCACGGGTTCACCCTCTGGCGCCAGGGGGAGACGGAGGAGTTCGACCTGCCGTACGAGGGCAAGGGCTACCAGTTCGAGGCGGCCGAGGTGCAGCGCTGCCTGCGCGAGGGGCTGCTCGAGAGTCCCCTGATCCCGCTCGACGAGACGCTGGACATCCTGCGGCTGCTGGCGGAAATTTCCGGACTTGTCGGACTTGACTATTCAAGCTGAGGACTGAACGGGGCGGACGCAACGTCCCGCCCTCGCTACGGTGCGGCGTATGGCTCAGGAGCTCCGGGCCGACCCGGACGCATTGATGACGCTCGCCGCCGCCTGCCTGGCCGCGGCCGACACGCTCGGCGAGCACTACCGCACCGGGCTGGGTGAGCTGACCCTGCCCGCCGACGCCTTCGGGGACACCCGGGCGTCGGCGGCGCTGGCCGGCACCGCCGCCGCGATCGGCGCCCAGGCCCAGAAGGCCGTCTCGGCACACGTCGACATCCTCGAGGAGGACGCCGACGCGCTGCTGCAGACGGCCTTCGCGTATCTGGCCGCCGACCGGCAGGCCGCCCAGACCGTGGGCAACGCGCGGCGAGCGCCGCTCTGACGCAACGACACACGGGGGATCTTCATGGTGCAGACGGTTGCGTCGTCCACCGTCACGGTGGACGACATCTGGGAGCTGGCCGCGCGGCCCGAGCTGCTCGGGCGGGCCGCGGCGGCCTGGCGGGCGGTCGGCGCCGACGTGCGCGCCGCCCAGGACAGGCTCGGCGGCGCCGCGGCACGGGTCGTCGGCGGCGACTGGGAGGGCGAGGCCGCCGACGGATTCCGCGGGCATTGGCGGCAGTACAGCGACTGCCTGAACGACCTCGACAACGTCCTCACGGACACCGCCACGGCGCTGGACGGCGCGGCGGCCCTGCTGCGCGGCGGGCAGAACCAGCTCGCCGACGCGTTCGCGCGCGCCGCCGCGGTGCCACACCGGCGCGGCGGCGGAAGCGTCACGTTCACGCCGGCCGACGCGGCCCAGGCCGAGACCGTCCGCGCCGCGATCGCCGAGGCCGGCGAGATCCGGGCCGACCTCGAGCAGGGGCTGGCCGCCCAGCGCTCGGCACTCGCCGGGGCGCGGGCCCGCTGGGAGGTGCTCGCCGCGGTCTGGGCCCCCGTCATCGGCCGGACGTTCACGGCCTGGACCCCGCCGCCGGCCGCCGCCGGGGTCGACGCGCACCTGCTCGGCGACCTCTTCGTGGTGCAGGCCACCGGCGGCGCGGACCACGTCGTCGTCGAGGACGGCCAGGTGACCGTCAACGGCCGGCGGCTCGCCATCCCGCCCGGCGCCCGGCTCGTGCTGCGCACCGGCGACGGCGACGACACCGTCACGGTCGGCGGCACCGCCGGCGTGACCGTGCTCGGCGGCGACGGCGACGACCGGATCGGCGGCGGGGCCGGCGACGACGTGCTCATCGCCGGGATGGGCGTGGACACGGTCAGCGGCGGGGCGGGCGCCGACCGGGTCAGCCTCGGCGCCATGGTGGCCGCGGCCCAGACGCCGCCGAAGGGCGCCACCGAACGCGCCGACCTCGGCGACGGCGACGACCGGCTGTGGGGCAGCCAGGGCGCCGACACCGCCGGCGGCGGGGCCGGGGCCGACCTGCTCTTCGGCGGCGAGGGCGCCGACCGGCTCGACGGCGGCGCCGGCGACGACGTCCTGGCCGGCGGCGGGGACGACGACCGGCTCCTCGGCGGGGACGGCTTCGACCTGCTCGACGGCGGCGACCACCGCGACTACCTCGACGGCGGCGCCGGCGACGACCGGCTCGACGGCGGCCGCGGCGACGACACGCTCTACGGCGGCGACGGCTCCGACGCGCTGCGCGGCGGCGAGGGCGCCGACTTCGCCGACGGCGGCGCCGGTGACGACCTGGTCGCCGGGGACGCCGACGCCGACGTGCTCTCCGGCGGCCGCGGCGACGACCGGCTCGACGGCGGCGCCGGCGACGACGTGCTCTACTCCGGCGCCGGGCGCGACGCGGTCACCGGCGGGGCCGGCGCCGACACGCTCCACGGGCAGGGCGAGGACTCCGCCGCCGGGGTCGAGCGGATGACCGCGACCGGGGACGACGACCTGACCGGGTTCATCACGGTGGGCGGCGACGCGCAGTACCAGGCCCGGGTGCACGCCGACCTCGACCTGCTCACCGCCTCGCCCGCGGGCCGGGCGATGCTCGCCGACCTGCGGGCCTCCGGGCAGCGGTTGTACATCGAGCCGCTCGACGAGCTCAACGGCCACGCGAGCTACGACGACGGCGTGCCGGTCATCACGTACAACCCGGCCTACGACGCCCGCACCCCGGTCACGACGCTGTTCCACGAGATGGCGCACATCTACGACTACGAGCACGACACCGACGACGGCGCCGCGTACGACCAGGGCAGCGGGCCCGACCACCAGTACCCGGGCGGACCGGCGGTGCCGAACTTCGAGCGCCAGGCGGTGGGGCTGCCGATCGACGACGACGGCGACCCGGCCACGCCCGACCGCATCGACCCGGAGCACCCGCTGCTGTTCACCGAGAACGGCCTGCGCGGCGAGATGGGCCTCGGCGACCGGCAGCGGTACGGCTCGGCCTAGAACAGGGCGTGGGTCAGCAGGTAGGTCACGATCGCGATGACCCCGGCGGCCGGGAACGTCAGCACCCAGGCGATCACGATGTTCCCGGCCACCTGCCAGCGCACCGCCGACAGGCGCTTCGTCGCGCCGACGCCCATGATGGCCGAGGTGATGCTGTGCGTGGTCGAGATCGGCAGGCCCAGCTGCGAGGTGGTGAACAGCACGCCGGCCGCGACCGTCTCGGCCGCGAAGCCCTGCGGCGGGTCGAGGTCGATCACCTTGCGGCCCAGGGTGCGGATGATGCGCCAGCCGCCCGAGTAGGTGCCGAGGGCCAGCACCGTCGAGCAGGCCAGGAACACCCACTCCGGGATGTCCTTCTTGTCGGCGTGGTAGCCGCCGGTGTAGAGGGCGAGCACGATGATGCCCATCGTCTTCGCGGCGTCCTGCATGCCGTGGCCGACCGCCATCGCCGCCGCCGAGACCGTCTGCGCGCGGCGGAAGCCGCGGCCGAGCACCCGGGGGTTCGCGCGCCGGAACGTCCACATGATGGCGATCATGAGCAGGCCGCCCAGCAGGAAGCCGACCACCGGCGAGGCGACCATCGGCACCAGGACCTTGTCCACGATGCCGGACCAGAGCACCTTCGCGTCGAGGCCGAACCACACGGCGCAGATCGAGGCCCCCACCAGGCCGCCGAACAGCGCGTGGGAGGACGAGGAGGGCAGCCCGAAGTACCACGTGATGAGGTTCCAGGCAATGGCGCCGACGACGCCGGCGAAGACGATGCCCAGCCCGCTCAGGCCGGTCGGCGGGTCGATGATGCCGCCGCCGACGGTCGCGGCGACGTGGCCGCCCAGGTGCGCGCCGATGAAGTTGCCGAGCGCGGCCATGATCAGCCCGGCGCGCGGGGTGAGCGCGCGCGTCGACACCGAGGTGGCGATGGCGTTGGCGGCGTCGTGAAAGCCGTTGGTGTAGTCGAAGATCAGCGCCACCACGATGACGGCGAGGACCGCGACGAGCTGTGCGCTGATGGCTACGACTCCTTGACCACGATGGTCTCGACCGTGTTGGCCACGTGCTCGAACGCGTCGCAGGCCGCCTCCAGCTCGTCGACGACCTCCTTCATCTTGAGCACGGTCAGCGCGTCGTACTCGCCGGAGAAGAGGCGGACGAGCGCCATGCGGTACGCGCTGTCGCCGTCGTTCTCCAGGCGGTTGCACTCCACCCAGTAGGGCTCCAGGTCCTTCATGGACTTCAGGCGCGGCATGGCGTCGGCGGTGAGCCGGGACTGCTGGTCGAGCACCTTCACGATCTCGTGGATCTCGCGGGGCAGCGACGGGAGCTTGGTGAGGCCGTACAGGTACAGCAGGCTGCCCACCGCCTCCAGGTGGTCCATCACGTCGTCGAGCAGCGATCCGAGGCGATAGATGTCCTCGCGGTCGAAGGGCGTGATGAAGCTGGAGTTGATCTTCTTGTACAGCTCGTGCGTGATCGCGTCGCTGTCGTGCTCGACCTCGACGAGCCGCTCGCTGATCGACTGCACGTCCGCCCCGGGCAGTGCGAGCTCGGAGAGCAGCTCCGTGCCCTTGACGAGGTTCTGCGCCGCGCGGCTGAAGAACTCGTAGAACGAATCGTCGCTAGGACGCAGCCTGAACCGCACAGTCGACCTCGTTACCTCATCGAAGGAAACCCCGTACCCCTGAAGCGTGAATGTTAAGGCGCACGCCACCTGGTCGTCGCAGTGAGATCCCTCGCACGCTGGGCGTTCATCTTGTGTTTACCTTGAGTTCACCTCTGGCGCCGTGGCGTACCGGACCGGTGCCGCACGGTGCTTGTAGGTCCGCTGGACCGGCTTGCGCAGGAAGCGGGCGAGCGCGCCCCGGTGCCGGCTGGCGATCACGTCGACCTCGGCCGCGCGCATCTCCCGCCAGAACGCGTTGCGCACCGGCCGGGGCCCGTCGGGCACGTCGGCGAACCGCACGCGCCGCCCGTCCGCGTGCGCCGCGCGCACGAGCGAGCGCAGGATGTGCCGCGCCTCCGCCGGGAACTCGGGCCACTCCTCCTGCGCGTCGAACCCGAGCCGGGTCGCGAGCGACTCGGTGACGAACGGCGCCACGCCGACGGGCAGACCGCCCGGCTCCAGGTCGCTGAAGCGCCCTTCGAGGAAGGCATATCGCTCGTACGCCCCCAGCAGGTCGGCCCGCGACCAGTACGCCCCCGTGAGCACGACGGTGATCGCGCCGGGCACCACCCGCCCGCCCAGGAACTGCGTGAGGATCGCCGCGTGCGGGCGCAGGAGCCGGTCGAGCGTCTCGTACTCGCGCCCGTCGGCCCGGGTCACGCCGGTCTCCGGGTCCGGCTCGGGTTCGGCGCGCACCATGAGCAGGAACGGCTCGGCCCGCCGCGCGTGCACCCGCCCGAGCGGATTGCCGGCGACGCGGGTCGCGAGCGGGGTGAGCACGGCCTGCTCGAACGTGGGCGCGGGCTCGCCGGGCGGCATCGCGCAGGTGAGCCGCAGCGTGGGGGTGGTCGTGTCCGGGTCGATGCGCACCCCGACCTCGACGCCGGCGAAGCCCGCGCGGGCGGCCGTGGCCGCGGGGTCGACGGGCCCGTCGAGCGCGACGAAGAGCCCGTTGGCGAGGTACGGCCGGCCGCGGCGAACCCGGGAGGCGGCGATCGCGCCCACCACCCCACACGTCGCCAGCCCGGCGAGTCCAACGGCGACGGTCGCCAGGGCGTTGTCCATGGGAAAAATGGTACTTAACGCGCATTTCGCCCGTGCGCGAACTGCTCCAATCTTCGACTGCTGTGGCGCGGCCTTCCCACTTCCGGGCCGCTGGCGCTGCTGCCGACCGCGGCCCGGCGTGACTGGCGATGGGCCGGCGCGGTGTGTGGTCGGCCGCCGACGCTTGGGGGACCGCTGAAAAATCACGGCTGAGGTGACCGTGTCGGTCCGACCCGTGATTGGGCTGGAGTGATGCGATGCGTCGCTCGGCGAGCCGGATGGCATTCTTCGGCAGTCTCCTGGCGGCGGGTGCCGACGCGCACGTGCCGAACGTCGACCACCTCACGCGGCCGATCAGCGATTTGCCGCGACCCCACCGGCCACCGCGACCATCAAGCCCGCCTCGCCCGCCCGACCGGCGACCCCGCCGCGACCGCCGACCGCCTCGCGCGCCCGACCGGCGTTCCCGCCGCGACCGCGTTCACTGACCGCCCTCGACCGCCGACCGCCTCGCGCGCCCGACCGGCGGTCCAGCCCGGAACGCGGACCGTTATCGCGGCCCGGCCGCGGCTGCCCCGGAGTAGCCGCCTCGGATCGGCTCGCGGTGCCCGGGCCGCGCTCGCCGTGGGCCATCGCGTCCGAGCGCCCTGCGGGCGGGGCACTCCCCGACAGCGTCCCCACGTCCGTGCCCGAGCGGCGCGCCGCCGTGGTCCGAGTCGCGGCCGCGCGGACTCGTCGCGCTCGTCGAACCTCATCGCCAAAGGCCGGCAATCAACTCGATCGGGCTATCGATGCCACCCTCGTGGACGTGCAAGCGAGGCGGGTGCGTGCCGTTCCGTTATCCCTTACGCTAACACACGCATCCAAGTTGATCACATCGACTATCACGCTGGGTGTGTGCCGAGGTCGGTTTACGTGACCTCGTTCAGCCACCGATGGTACGCCGTCCCGAAGGGCTCCACTCGCCCGCTCACGGCCCCCATCAGCCAGTCCGCGCACGCCAAAGCCGAGGTCACGACGTCGGCCGGATACTGGTAGCGCACCTGATGCACCGCGAACTCGTCCTCGTCCAAGAGGCTGACGTCGCCGTTACGCCGACGGCGTACATCCAGATCCAGGTCGATCGCGGTCACCTCGGTGGGCGTCGGCCAGTGCGGCACGCTCGTGATGTCGCAGTAGATCTCGGTGCGGGCGGGCTCGGCGTTGAAGCAGGCCGTCCACCAGGTCTGGCGCGGGAAGAGCAGCACGTGCGGCGCGTCCGGGAGACCCTTGAGCGTGGTTCCTTTGTAGATCCGCGTCGTCGCGTCGGCGCCGAGCCACACGCCGTGCTCGTCCTCGCCCAGGTACCGCGTCTCGTAGTTCCAGTGGAGCGAGCCGTCGTACTTGCGGTAGACGACCCGGATGCGTTTCATGACCCTCACGGTACCGACCGGGTGCGCCGACGAATTCTGTCGTACACAAGCGGTAGCCTGCGGACCGTGACAGCCACCCCTCAAGCCCGCCGCCCCAAGCCGGAAGTGATCGATCTGCTCGCCGCCGCCGTCGGCGCGGTGCCCGACGGTGCCGAGCGCCCGGGCCAGCAGAGCATGGCGAAGGCGATCACGGCCGCGGTGGAGAAGGAGGAGCACCTGCTGGTGCAGGCGGGCACGGGCACGGGCAAGTCGCTGGCCTACCTGGTGCCCTCCCTGCTCGTCGACGGGCCCGTGGTGATCTCGACGGCCACGCTCGCCCTGCAGTCGCAGCTCGTCGACCACGATCTGCCGCGTCTGGCGGACGCGGTCGAGCCGGTGCTGGGGCGCCGGCCGACCTACGCGGTGCTCAAGGGCCGCCACCACTACGTCTGCCTGGCGCGGCTGGAGGGCACGTCCGCCGACGAGCCCGAGGATGCGCTCTTCGACGTCGGCGAGGCCCGGCCCACGAAGTGGCTCGGCGAGGCGGGCCGGCTCGGCAAGCACATCGAGCGGCTGCGCGGGTGGGCGATGGAGACCGAGACCGGGGACCGCGACGAGCTCGACCCGGGTGTGGACGACGCGGCCTGGAAGCTGGTGTCGATGCCGGCGCGCGAGTGTGTCGGGGCGCAGCGGTGCCCTTACGGTGCGGAGTGCTTCGCCGAGGCGAGCCGCAGCCGGGCGCGCGAGGCGGACATCGTGGTCACCAACCACAGCCTGCTCGCCGTGGACATGCTCACGGGGCGCCAGATCATCCCGCCGCACCAGCTGCTCGTCGTCGACGAGGCCCACGAGCTCGCCGACCGCGTGAGCTCCGCCTCGCAGGCCGAGCTCACGCCGGAGACGCTGGAGCGGGCCGCGCGGCGGTGCCGGGCCTATGTCGACGACGACGTCGCCGATCGGCTCATGGAGGCCGGCGACCTGCTCACCGTCGCGCTCGCCGAGGTGCCCGCGGGCCGGGTCGTGGGGGCGCTGCCGACGGTGGTCGCGGAGGCGCTCACGCTGCTCGACGCGGGCGGGCGCAAGGCGCTCGACGCGATCGGCGAGGTGCGCGCCGACGATGCCGACCCGGTGCGCAAGCAGCAGGCCAAGACGATGATCGGCGATCTCGTGAAGGTCGCCCAGCGCATGATCGCCAACGCCGAGCACGACGTCATCTGGATCGAGCGCGACGAGCGCAGCCGCCGGGCCGTGGTCATCGCGCCGCTGTCGGTCGCGGGGACGTTGAGCAGTCACCTTTTCAGCGAACGTACCGTCGTCGCCACCTCCGCCACGCTCGCCCTCGGCGGCCAGTTCGAGACGGTTGCCCGCTCCCTCGGCCTGCCCGTCGTCGTCGAGCGCCCGCCGGCCGCGGCCACCCCCGCCCAGGAGGCGCGCGAGACGGTCGTGCGGGCCGACGAGGCGCGGGACACGGCCGGGCTCGCCTGGAGCTCGCTGGACGTCGGATCGCCGTTCGACTATGCCAAGCAGGGCATTCTGTACGTCGCGGCGCACCTTCCGAAGCCGCAGACCTCGGGCCTGTCCGAGCCCGCCGCGAACGAGATGGTGGAGCTGGTGCAGGCGCTCGGGGGCCGGGCCCTGGGCCTGTTCTCCTCGCGCAAGGCGGCCGAGCGCGCCGCGGAGGTGCTGCGGGCCCGCACGCCGGGGATCACGATCCTCCTGCAGGGCGAGGAGTCGCTGCCGATCCTCGTGCGGAAGTTCCGCGAGGACCGCAACAGCTGCCTGCTCGGCGTCATGTCCCTGTGGCAGGGCGTGGACGTGCCCGGCGACGCCTGCCAGCTGGTGATCATCGACCGGCTGCCGTTCCCGCGGCCCGACGAGCCGCTCTCGGCCGCGCGCTCCGACGCGGTGCAGTCGGCGGGCGGCTCCGGCTTCGCCGCGGTGAGCGTGCCGATCGCCGCGGTTCGCCTGGCCCAGGGCGTCGGGCGGCTGATCCGGTCGCGCGGGGACAAGGGCGTCGTGGCGGTGCTCGACTCCCGTCTGGAGCACGCGTCGAGCTATGGGCCGTTCCTGCGCCGGTCGCTACCCCCGTTCTGGTACACCACCAAGCCCGAAACCGTCCGAGGAGCCCTCCGCCGCCTGGCCGCCTCATAGCCCGATGCCGCCGGCGGGCCGGTGGAGCGCGCACGGCACTTCGACGAAACGGCCGGACCCGATCGGCGCAACGGCGCAGAGCGGCGGCCGCGACGAGACCGGGCACCGGCAGCACCACGGCGGGCGCGCCTGGGTAGCGGTGAAGCTCAGGACCCGTGCACGGTGCCGGCCGTGCACCGTGCCGGCCGTGCACGGTGCGGGCCGTGCAGGGATCCGGCCCGTGCGCTGCGGGGCGCGGGCACGACGTGGTCACCGGTCCGGGCCGGTCACGTCCGGCTTCCGGGGCGCAGCCTCGCCTTGCGCGGCAGGGTCAGGACCACGCCCAGCAGGTCCGGGCCGGTCACGTCCGGCTTCCCGGGCGCAGCCCCGCCTTGCGCGGCAGGGTCAGGACCACGCCCAGCAGGAGCAGGCCGCACACCACCTGTTCGAGCTTCAGCCAGACGGGGAACATCCCCGGCAGCGAGACGATGACGGTGATCGCGACCATCATGACGATCGCGATGATGCGCAGCCGGCGTACGTCTCCGCGCGCCGCCAGGACGTTGCACACCGCGGCGCTGAGCACGACGATCGTGCCCCGCACCCAGACGGCGTCGTTCACCAGGTTCGCGTGGTGCCGCAGCGCGTACGCGACGCCGAGGGTGGCCAGGCTCAGGAGCAGGTAGGCGGCGGTGAGCAGCCGCGGGGTTCGTGTCATGCCGCTCAGCGTCGCGATCGGCGGCCGTCAACCGCATCGGCGCAGGGGTAGAGGCCCAAGCTCTAACCCTGGATGGATGTGGACGGCCGGGGGGAGCGGATTCAATAGACGCCATGAGCACACCGGCGCAGGCCACGCTCGACTCGGCCCGGGCGCAGCGGGACGCCGTCGTGCGCTGGCTGCGGCCCCTGGCCCCGCTCATCATGCTCGTGGTCGTGTGGTCGGCGTGCACGTCGGAGCCGGGGCCGGGGCTGCGCGGGCCGGGGCTGTGGGTGCTGCTCGCCCTGGCCGTGTTCGTCGTCGCCGGCGCCGGCGGGGTGCTGACGCTGCTGCGCTCGCCGAGGGCGCACGTGCCGTTCGTGGCGGTGCTGCTGGCCGCGTCCGCGACGCTGGCGTGGCTGCAGCCGGACGGCGCGGCCGTGGCCGGGATCTTCGTCGGGGTGTCGTTCCTGGCCCCGTTGCTGCGCGGGCACGTCTCGATCCCGATCACCGTGATCGCGCTGATTCTGCTCGCGGTGGTGATCTCCTCGGCGCGGGACGACTCGATCGTGAGCGCGCTACTCGACGCGGTGATGGTCGGGGCGTTCTACGGCATGCTGGTCTTCGCCATCCGCCTCGCCGAGGCCAACGAGCAGGCGGAGCGGCTCGTCGAGGAGCTCGAGCGCGGCCGTGCGGCGCAGGCCGAGGCCGCGCGGCTCTCGGAGCGTCAGCACCTGGCCCGGGAGATGCACGACCTGCTCGCCCACTCGCTGTCGGGGCTGATGCTGCAGCTGGAGGGGGCGCGGCTGCTGGCCGCGCGCACGCCCGACGACCCCCGGCTCCCGGCCGCGCTCGAGCGTGCCCAGCAGCTCGGCCGGGCCGGGCTGGACGAGGCCCGGCGCGCGATCGGCCTGCTGCGCGACGACGAGCTGCCGACGCTGTCCGAGCTGACCCGGTCCTTCGCCCACGACCACGGCGTTCGCTGCGATTTCACGACCGACGGGGCCGAGCGGGAGCTGGAGTCGCCGGCTCGGCTCGCGGTGTACCGGGTCGCGCAGGAGGCCCTGACCAACGCCGCCCGGCACGCGTCCCCCACGCTGGTGACCGTGCGCCTGGAGTACCTGCCGGCGGCCGTGCGGCTGACCGTCGAGGACTTCGGCCCGCTCGCCGCGAACCCGAGCCCGGGCGCCGGCTACGGCCTGACCGGCATGCGCGAACGCGCCGAGCTCCTGGGCGGGACGCTCGACGCGGACCCGACGGACCAGGGCTTCCGCGTGCGGCTCGAGGTGCCGGCGTGACCCCGGACCAGGAGAGGGCCGCCGTGACCCCGGACCGGGAGAGGGCCGGTGTGAGCCCGGACCGGGAGAGGGCCGGTGTGAGCCCGGACCGGGAGAGGGCCGGTGTGAGCCCGGACCGGGAGAGGGCCGGTGTGAGCCCGGACCGCGAGAGGACCGGCTTGAGCCCGGACCAGGGCAGGGCCGGCGTGAGCCCGGACCGGGGGACGATTCGCGTGGTCCTCGCCGACGACCAGCGCGTGGTGCGGGAGGGGCTCGCCCTCGTGCTCGGGCTGCTGCCGGACGTCGAGGTGATCGGGGCGGCCGGCGACGGGGCCGAGGCCGTCGGTCTCGCGGTGGCGCTGCGGCCCGACATCGTGCTCATGGATCTGCGCATGCCGCGCTGCGACGGCGTCGAGGCGACCCGCCGGCTGCGGGAGCAGGCGCCCGAGGTGCGCGTGGTCGTGCTCACGACCTACTCCGACGACCGCTCGGTGCTGGAGGCGCTGCGGGCGGGCGCCAAGGGGTACCTGACGAAGGAGGCCGGCGGCGAGGAGATCCGGGCCGCCCTGCGCCGCGTGCTCGACGACGGCGCCGCGCTCGACCCGGCGGTGCAGCACCACGTGCTCAACGCGCTCACGCGGGGCGAGCCGGCGCCGGCCGAGCCGGGGGAGCGGCGCGACGGGCTCACGCCGCGGGAGGCCGAGGTGCTGGGGCTCATCGCCGGCGGGCTCACGAACGGGCAGATCGCGGCGCGGCTGTTCATCAGCGAGGGCACGGTGAAGAGCCACGTCAATCACCTGCTCGCCAAGCTCGGGGTGCGCGACCGGGCGCAGGCGGTGGCCTACGCGTACCGCAACGGCCTGGCATCCGGCGAGTAGACCCGAGACAGGCCCAGACGCGACCGGGCGCGGGCGGTGGCCTACGCCTACCGCAACGGCCTGGCACCCGGCGAGTAGACCCGAGACAGGCCCAGACGCGACCGGGGCCCCGACGGTGCCAACGCGTGCCGCAGCGGGCTGGCATCCGGCGAGTAGGCTCCCAAGCCGTGGGTCAGCTGAAGACGACCGGGTCCGAGTTCGCGACGGGGCTGCGGCTGCTGGGCAAGGGTTTCGCGCGCTACGGGCGCAATCCCAAGCTGCTCCTGCTGGGCGCCGTCCCGGCCGTCATCACGTGCGCGCTGTTCGTCGTGGCGTGGACGTTCTTGATCATCTACATCGATGATCTCGCCGCCGCGGCCACCGGGTTCGCCGCGGACTGGGCGGGCTTCTGGCGCGGCGCGATCGAGTTCGGGGCGGGCGCCGCGATCCTCATCGCCGCCGCGCTGCTCTCCGCGCTCACGTTCACCGCGCTGACGCTGCTCATCGGTGACCCGTTCTACGAGATCATCTCCGAGAAGGTGGAGGACGGGCTCGGCGGGACGCCCGGGGCCCTGGACCTTCCGTGGTACCGCACCCTCTGGCCCAGCCTCGTCGACTCCATCCGCCTGATCGCGCTGGGCGTGGTCTTCGCCGTCCCGCTGTTCCTGATGGGGTTCATCCCGGTCTTCGGGCAGACCGTCGTGCCGGTGCTGAACGCGATCGTCGGCGGCTGGCTGATCGTCGTGGAGCTCACCGGCATCCCGTTCAACCGGCGGGGGCTGCGCCTGGCCGACCGGCGCAAGGTGCTGCGGGCCAACCGCGCGCTCGCGCTCGGCTTCGGCATCCCGGTCTTCCTGGTGCTGCTGATCCCCGTGGTGGCGATCATCGTGATCCCGGCCGCGGTGAGCGGGGCAACGCTGCTGACCCGGCGCACGCTCGGTCTGAGCATCGACGACCAGGCGCCGCCGCCGCTCAGGCCAGCAAGCCCCGCAGGAGAGTCGCGTCCCCGCTGACGAGCAGGGTGTCGAACGGCACGCGGCCCCACAGCGCGAGCGCCAGGTCGCTCGCGCTGCCGCTGGCCGTCGCGCGCTCGTGGTGCTCGTCGGAGTCGAGCAGGGTGTCGGTGTCGAGCAGCGCGATGCCGGCGCCGCGCAGCCGGACGTACCAGACCTGATCCGTGTCGGTGGCGTGCAGCGCGATCATGCCGGCCCGGTCGGTGGGCCCGCTGCGGCGCCCGGACGGGATCCAGGTGTCGAGCACCTCGGTGACGTTGTCGCTGGCCAGCCGCGCCTCGATCGGCTCGGCGAGCCCGCCGGCCATCTGCGCGTCCCAGCGGTGGATCGTCGTCTCGTGGGCCATGCGCCGGTGCCAGAACGCGGCCTTCTTCGCCTGGGGCGCGAAGTTCCAGGCCGGCGTGTCGGGTTCGACGGCGTCGAGGGTCGCGACGAGCTCGGTGAACGCGTCGGTCCAGGCCGTCGCCGCGTCCACGCCCGCGGGCAGCGGGTCGGTCGAGCGGGGCTCCGGCTGGTCGAGGGTTGCGCGGGCGACGTGTCCGGTGACGTACGAGTACACCTGACGCAGGTGCCACGCGAGATCGCCCAGGCTCCAGCCCGGACAGCTCGGCACCGGGGCGTCGAGGGGCGTGCCGCTGCTCAGGGCGGCGCGGAAGGCGTCGCCCTCGGTGCGCAGCGCGGCCAGCCAGATGTCCTTGGTGAGCTGAGGCTTGCTCATAGCCAACAAGATTAGGGCAACGCTTAGGCTGGTGCCGTGTCCGAACCCCGTACGCTCGCCGCGTTCACGACCCTGCGCCTCGGCGGCCCGGCCGGCCGCCTGATCGAGGCGACGACCGAGGAGGAGACGCTCGCCGCCCTGCGCTCGGGGGGCGACCAGCTCATCCTGGCCGGCGGCAGCAACGTGGTGGTGGCCGACGAGGGCTTCCCCGGCACCGTGGTGCTGCTGCGCCAGCGGGGGCTGACAAGCGAGGCCGCCGGCGACGGGATCACCCTGACGGTCGCCGCGGGTCACCCGTGGGACGACGTGGTCGCCACGGCCGTGTCCAGCGGCTGGTCCGGCATCGAGTCGCTGTCGGGCATCCCGGGCTCGGCGGGCGCGACGCCGATTCAGAACGTCGGGGCGTACGGGCAGGAGGTCGCCGAGACCATCACCGCGGTGCGCGCCTACGACCGCGAGCGCGACGATGTCGTGACGATCCCGGCCGCCGAGTGCGGTTTCGCGTACCGCACCAGCATCTTCAAGCACAACGCCCGCTATGTGGTGCTGTCGGTGACGTTGCGCCTCAAGGTCTCGGGCGCCTCGACGCCGATCGCGTACGCCGAGCTGGCCCGCACCCTCGGGGTCGAGCCGGGCGCGACGGCCCCGCTGGAGGAGGTCCGCTCGGCGGTGCTGAAGCTGCGCGCGGGCAAGGGCATGGTGCTCGACCCGGCCGATCCGGACACCTGGTCGGTGGGCTCCTTCTTCACCAACCCGGTCGTCCCGGCCGCCGACTTCGAACGGGTCCGCGAGCTCGCGGCCGGGTTCGGCACCCCGCCGTCGTGGCCGGCCGGCGACGCGGTGAAGCTGAGCGCGGCCTGGCTGATCGAGCGCGCCGGGTTCGCCAAGGGCTACGGCGACCTCGCCCGCGGGGTGGCCCTGTCCGGCAAGCACACGCTCGCCCTGACCAACCGCGGCGGCGGTACGACCGCGGCGCTGCTGGACCTGGCCCGCGAGATCCGGGCCGGCGTCGAGTCCCGCTTCGGCGTGACCCTCCACCCGGAGCCGGTCCTGGTGCGCTGCGCGCTCTAGGCGCGCGTCCCGGGCGCGACCGACGCGTAGGGGACGGTGACCTCGCCCAGGCGCCAGCGGGCGGGGCGGTCCAGCACCGGCCAGCCCGCGTCCCGCGCCGACTCCACGGCGGCCCGCCAGCGCTGTCGCGGCCCGAACACCGACAGCGGGGCCGCCGCCCGCCAGCCGGTGTCCAGGTCGTAC
This sequence comes from Dactylosporangium sp. CA-052675, assembly GCF_050947935.1. Taxonomy (GTDB): domain Bacteria; phylum Actinomycetota; class Actinomycetes; order Mycobacteriales; family Micromonosporaceae; genus Dactylosporangium. The sequence continues at coordinate 707,654 of NZ_CP192010.1, forward strand.
AGGAGGGCGTGGATGCGTTCGCCGGGGACGTTGTGGTGGATGAGCGCCTTCGGCAGCCGCTCGGCCAGCGTGCCCGGCGTGTCCAGGGTGGCCAGGCGGCTGGCGAGGGTGAGCGTGCGCGGGCCGGCGGGGGAGACCAGCACCCAGGCGGCCAGCCGGCCGAGCTCGTCGCAGGTCCCCTCCACCAGCAGCGCGCCCGTCGCCGTCATCGCCGCCCAGGCGCCGGGCACGTCGGCCTCGTCGTACTGCCGCAGCACGTTGAACGCCCGCACCAGGGTCGGGCGCAGGCCGGCCAGCTCGAAGCCGCCCAGCCGGAAGGTCAGCCCCTCGGTCTCGTAGGGGCGGGCGGCGGCCACGCGGTCCGGGTCGATCTCCAGGCCGGCGACCGGCACGCCGAGGCGGGCGTGCAGCTCGATCGCGGTGATCGGCGAGGCGCCGAAGCCGAGGTCGACCACGAGCGGCTCCTCCGCCCGGCGCAGCACCCCGCCGAGCGTCGCGGCGATCCAGTTGTCGACGCGGCGCAGCCGGTTGGGGTTGGTGGTGCCCCGCGTGATCGACCCGACCGGCTTCACAGCACCCGGTGGACCTTGTGCTGGGCGGCCTGGGCCAGCGGGCGGACCACGAGCCGGTCGATGTTCACGTGGTGCGGCCGGGTCGCGGTCCAGGCGATGCAGTCGGCGATGTCGTCGGCGACGAGCGGCTCGGCGACGCCCGCGTACACCGCGGCCGCCTTCTCCGCGTCGCCCTCGTAGCGCTTGAGGGCGAACTCGTCGGTGCGCACCATGCCGGGGTCGATCTCCACGACCCGGACCGGGCGGCCGCACAGCTCCAGGCGCAGGGTCTCGGCGACGGCGGTCTGGGCGTGCTTGGCCGCCGCGTACCCGCCGCCGCCCTCGTACACGATCAGCCCCGCGGTCGAGCTCAGCACCACGACCGTGGCCCGGCCCGAGCGCTCCAGCGCGGGCAGCAGCGCCTTGGTGACCCGGACCGTGCCGAGCACGTTGACGTCGAACATCCACTGCCAGTCGGCGAGGTCGGCGTCCTCGACCGTCTCGGCCCCGATGGCCCCGCCCGCGTTGTTGACCAGCAGCTCGACGGTCCCGTCCAGCGCCTCGACGGCGGCGGCGAGGGCCGCGACCGACTCGTCGGAGGTGACGTCGGCCACCACGGCCGTGGCCGAGCGCAGCGACCCGACGAGGTCCTTGAGCCGGTCCTCGCGGCGGGCGACGGCGACGACGTGGAAGCCCTCGGCGTCGAGCCGGCGGGCGGTGGCGGCCCCGATGCCGCTGGAGGCGCCGGTGACGACGGCGATTCGAGTAGACATGTGGCCATCCTGCACGACGGAGCCCGCGATGCAGTGACCAACGCAACGGTGGGTGAACCGCCCTCGGCGAGGGAACATGGACGGTTGGGAAGATGTAACCGGTCGGCAACAGACAGGAGCACGACGTGGCGCGGGTCGATTCGCTGTATGGCCACACCCCGCACTCCCGCCGTACCCTCCCGAGGCGCGTCGCGACGCTGTCGGTGCACACGTCCCCGCTGGACCAGCCGGGCACCGGCGACGCGGGCGGGATGAACGTCTACATCGTCGAGGTGGCCGAGCGGCTCGCGCGGGCCGGCGTCGAGGTGGAGATCTTCACCCGGGCCACCAACAGCGAGCTGCCGCCGACGGTGGAGATGGCCCCGGGCGTGCTCGTGCGCCACGTCATCGCCGGGCCGTTCGAGGGCCTGGCCAAGGAGGACCTGCCCGCGCAGCTGTGCGCGTTCACCGGCGGCGTGCTGCGGGCCGAGGCGGCCCGGCCGTCGGGCTGGTACGACCTGGTGCACTCCCACTACTGGCTCTCCGGGCAGGTCGGGTGGCTCGCGAAGGACCGGTGGGGCGTCCCGCTGGTGCACACCGCGCACACCCTCGCCAAGGTCAAGAACCAGCTGCTCGCCGACGGTGACAAGCCCGAGCCGATCGCCCGGGTGATCGGCGAGGAGCAGGTGGTGGCGGCGGCCGACGGCCTGGTCGCCAACACTCCGGCCGAGGCCGCGGACCTCATCGACCTCTACGCCGCCGACCCGCGCAAGGTCAGCGTCGTGCCGCCCGGCGTGGACCTGGACCGGTTCGTGCCCCGGCCGCACCGCAAGCTCGCCGCGCGCGAGCGCTTCGGCCTGCCCGCCGACGCCCGGATCGTCGCCTTCGCCGGGCGCATCCAGCCGCTCAAGGCCCCCGACGTGCTGCTGCGTGCCGCCGCCGAGCTGCGGGCGCGCGACCCCAAGCTGCTCGTGGTCATCTGCGGCGGCCCCAGCGGCTCCGGCCTCGACCGGCCCACCGCGCTCATGGACCTCGCCCGCGACCTGGGCATCGCCGACATCGTGCGGTTCCTGCCGCCCCAGCCGCGCGACGCGCTCGCCGAGCTGTTCCGGGCCGTGGACGTCGTCGCGGTGCCGAGCTTCAACGAGTCGTTCGGGCTGGTTGCGATCGAGGCCCAGGCCTGCGGCACCCCGGTCGTCGCGGCGGCCGTCGGCGGGCTGGTGACCGCGGTGCGCGACGGCGTCTCCGGGATGCTGGTCGACACCCACAGACCGGCCGACTGGGCGGCCGTGCTCGGGCCGCTGCTGGCCGAGCCGGCCCGGCGGGCGGCGCTGTCGCTGGGCGCGGTGCGCCACGCGCGCGAGTTCTCCTGGGCCCACACGGCCAGCGGGCTGCTGGCGGCCTACCGCGACGCGCTGGCGTTCCACCGGGCGGCGGTGGCGGCATGAGCGCGAAGGCGGAGATCTCGGCGCTGATCGAGCGGGTGGCGGCCGAACGCGAGATCCCGTGGGAGCGCACGGGCGAGCACGCGTACGTCGTGACCCTGCCCGGCACCCACAAGCAGAAGACGAACTGCAACCTGATCGTCGGCGAGCACGCGCTGCGGGTCGAGGCGTTCGTCATGCGCCACCCGGACGAGAACCGCGAGGCGCTGTGGGAGTGGCTGCTGCAGCGCAACGCCCGCATGTACGGCGTGGCGTTCAGCGTCGACTCGGCCGGCGACGTGTACCTCATGGGCCGGCTCCCGCTGCACGCCGTCACGGAGGCCGAGCTCGACCGGCTGCTGGGGGCGGTGCTGACGTACGCCGACGAGAGCTTCGACCCGATGCTGGAGATCGGCTTCGGCTCGGCGATCCGCCGCGAATGGCAGTGGCGGGTCAAGCGCGGCGAGCCCCTCGACAACCTGCGGGCGTTCACCGACTTCGTGAACCGCCCGGCCTGAGGATTACGCCGGGGCGAACGGCGCACCAACAGCCCAGTCTGATCGGTGGCGATCGGCCTGATAACCGCGCCGCGTCGCCATTGTTTCCGGTGTGTGAGCGAGCCGACAGCCCGTTTACTTGGCGTGCCAAGAGTGTGCCGCGTACCGTCGTTGACGGATCCGGCGATTCCTGAAGTTGGGGAGCGGCGGGGGTGTTCAGGGCCGCAAGGCCCACTCGCGATGACATGTCCGGGCGGGGCGTGTCGTCGCAACCGGCGGCACAGAGCGGGTGCCGTGGACTGGGGGTGCACGCACCCGCTGCCGCCGGTACGAGCGAAACTTAAGGCGCGCGTAAAGACGCCGAGGGCGTGAAGCCCGTAATTTCCTGGCATGCGTAGGCGCCTGATACCGGCCGCCATTCTGCTGGCCGCTTTCGCCGGGCTCGCCGGGTGCGGATCCCGGGCCGCCAATGGGGGAGTTCCCGGTTCGGCCGACGTTTCCGCGGCGCCGAGTGCCGTCGATGGAAGTTTCGCGGGGGACGGCACCTTCGCGCCGGACGGCACCGGCGGCCTCGCGGCCCGCGCCGCGACGAGCCCCTCCGCCAGGACGGCCACGACCACGGCCCCCGCGAGCGGTGGGGGCAAGGCGCCGACGCAGACGTTCGCCGTCACCAGCAGCCAGTTCACGTTCACGCGGGCCGGGCGGACGCTGCGGACGGTGGTCTGGTACCCGAAGACGGCCGGACGCTACCCCCTGGTGCTGTGGAGCCACGGGCTGCACGGCTCGCCGGAGGGGTACAGCGGCGTGACCCAGAAGATCGCCGCCGCCGGGTTCGTCGTCGCCGCGCCCGCCTACCCGTTCACCAATGACAAGGCGAACCCGTTCAACCAGAACGACATGGTCAACCAGCCCGCCGACGCCTCCGCGGTCATCACCGAGGTGCTCAAGCTCGACGGCCAGTCCGGCTCGCCGCTCGCCGGGCGCATCGACACCGCCCACGTCGGCGCGGCCGGGCACTCCGCGGGCGGGTACACCACCGCAGGCCTGCTCTCGGGCTCCACGCGCGACAGCCGCCTCAAGGGCGCCGTCGTCGTGTCGGGCGGCTCGATGGGCGGCAGGTTCTCCGGTGCGGCCACGCCGGTGCTGTTCATCCACGGGGACGCCGACGCGACAGTGCCGTACAGCAGCGGAAAATCCCTCTTCGACAACGACCCGTGGCCGAAGGGGCTGCTGACGCTCATCGGCGGCGACCACGGGGCGGCGCTGTGGGGCACGACGGCGGCCGCGAACGCCGTGAGCGCGTCGATGCTGGACCTGTTCCGCTACGGCCTGTACGGCGACTCGGCGGCGCGTGCTCGGCTGCGTGGCGACGGGACCGCGAGCGGGGCCGCTCGGTACGAGGGCACGCTGTGACGCGAAATGTCGGCCGCTTCGCGGCCGAAGCCGCCAACATTTCGGACTTATACCCTGCCGGGGATAAAGCTGTTCCGGACGGATTTTCAGCGCGCGGCCGGCAGCGCGAAGACGTCCAGCAGGCCCGTGAGCTCCAGCTGCGCATAGGCGAGCGGCCGCGGGTTGCGCAGGCTCAGCACGCACCCCGCCCCCGCCGCCAGCTTCCAGCAGCCGACCAGCGCCCCGATCCCGGCCGAGTCCAGCACCGTCACCGCGTCGAGGTCGAGCACGAGCGCCTCCGGGTGGAACGCGGGCAGTACCGCCCGCACCGCCTCGGTCACCTGCTCCCGCGTGGCCAGGTCCAGCTCGCCCGCGAGCCGGATGACGACGGTGTCCGGCGGTTCGGGCTCGAGCCGTGCCGACAAGCCCGCCGAGCCGTCCAAGGCGCCTCCCGCCGTCGTGGTGACCCGCGCCACTACCCGCCGACGGGCATCGCAAACTCCTCGTCCGCGGCGGGCTCGCGGGCCGCCAGGCCTGCGGGTGATGCGCGTCGCTAGCCGCCGACGGGCATCGCAACCTGCTCGTCGGCGGCGAGCTCGCGGGCCACCCGGCGCTCCCGGGCGGGCTGGATGAGCAGGTGGCCGGCCGCGGCGAGCAGGCCCAGCCCGCCGCACACGACCCAGTGCCAGTCGCCGAGGTACTGCAGGCTGACCCCACCGGCCGCGGGCGCGATGAAGCCGGCCGCCGGGAACGTCAGGTAGAACACGCTCTGGTAGCGGCCGCGCAGCGCCTCGGGGGACAGCTCGGCGATGACCGCGGCGTTGGGCGGGGCGGCGATCATCGAGCCGACGGTCCACACGGTCGCGGCGGCCAGGTAGCCGAGCACGCCGTCGGCGAGGGAGACGGCGGCGAAGCCCAGGCCCAGGAAGACGTTCGCGATCGCGAGCGCGGTGCCCTTGCGCCAGCGGTCGATCACCCGCGGCACGAAGAGCTGGCCGACGACGATGAGCAGGGCCGCGTACGCCACCACGGAGCCGTACACCGACGGCCGCAGCCCGTCGCCGGTGATCGCCAGCGGCAGGATCGTCGACGTCTGCGTGCTGAGGATCGCCAGCAGCAGCGAGAGGCCGACGAAGAGCATGTACGCGCGGTCGGTGAGCGCCGTGTGCAGGCCGCCCGCCCTGGTCGCGACCCGGTGCGCCGGGCGCGTCTCGTGCACCTTCCACAGCAGGAGCAGCGCGGTCACCAGGGTGCCGGCGGCGTCGACGGCGAACAACAGCGTGAAGCTCACCTCGGCGAGGGCGCCGGCCAGTACCGATGCCACGGCCATGCCCAGGTTGAACGCCCAGAACTGCAGGTTGAACGCGCGGCTGCGGTCGTCGGCCGGGGTCACGTCGACGATGGCGGCCACGAACGCCGGGCCGGGCATCGCGTGCATCAGGCCGAGCAGCGCCGCCAGCACCGCGATCGCCGGGATCGGGCGGGCCAGGGTCAGGCCGGCGAGCACCGCGACCGCGCCGAAGTGCGCCAGCAGCAGGGTCGGGCGGCGGCCCCAGCGGTCGGCGAGCACCCCGCCGAGCAGGACGCCCGCGATGCCGCCGATGCCGTAGACGCCCACCACCAGGCCCGCGGCGGAGATCGTGAGGTGCCGGGCGGAGGTGAGGTACAGCGACAGGACCAGCGCGACGAAGCCGCCGACGCGATTGATCAGCATGCCGGTCCAGAGGTACCAGTAGAGGCTGGGAAGGCCACCGATCGTGGACCGGTACCAGTTGCGCACGAAAGTCAGCACTCCCTTTGTTAAGACCCCTTACAGTTTGATCTTAGCCAGGTCTTTCTCGGTCAGGACGGCGACCCGGCGCTCGCGGGCGGAGGCGGCCAGCAGGCTCCAGACGGCGGCCGCGAGCGCCGCGCAGCAGCACCCGAGCCACAGCGCAGTGTTGCCGGCCAGGTCGCGCACCGCCCCGCCCAGCGTCGGGGCGAGGAACGAGGCCGCCTGCCAGCTCAGGCCGAACACGCCCTGGTAGCGGCCGCGCATCGAGACCGGGGACAGCCCGGCGAGCAGGGCCGCGTTGGACGGCGCCTGCAGCATCTCGCCCGCGGTCCAGACGAGCACCGTCCCGGCGTACAGCAGCGGCGTGTGGGCGAACGCGGTCAGGCCGAATCCGAGCCCGATCACCACCGTGGCGAACGGCATCACGAGCGCCGGCCGGCGCCGGGCGAGCAGCCGGCTCACCGCCATCTGCCCGGCCACGATCATGACCCCGTTGAGCGCGATGACCACGCCGAACGTCTCGCTGGGCAGCCCGTCGGCGATCATCGCCAGCGGCAGCATCGACATGTGCTGGAGCATCACCAGCGCGACGAGCAGGTTGCAGGCCACGAACCCGAGGAACACCCGGTCCCGCAGCACCGTGGCGAGGCGGCCGCGCTCGTGCTCCTCGTGCGGCGCGACGGCCGGCTTCGTCTCCCGGATGCGCCAGGCGACCAGCAGCCCGGCGGCCGCGGTGGTGGCCGCGTCGCCGACGAACAGCGTGAAGTACCCGGCCCGGGCGGCGAACCCGGCGACCACCGCGGAGACCGCGAAGCCGAGGTTGATGGCCCAGTAGTAGGTGCTGAACGCGCGCATCCGGTCCTCACCCGGCACGATGTCGGCGATCATCGCGCCCAGCGGCGGTCGGGCCGACTCGGCCGCGGCGCCGAGCAGCAGGGCGGCCGCCGCGATCTCGGCCGGCCCGCGGGCCACGCCGAGCGCGAGCATGAGCGCCGAGGTGGCGAAGAGCGACAGCAGGGCGGTCGGGCGGCGGCCCCAGCGATCGGCGAGGTGGCCGCCGGCGGTGACGCCGACCGCGCCGCCGACGCCGTAGAGCCCGATCACCAGGCCGGCCGCGGTGGGGCTGAAGCCGCGCTGGGTCGTCAGGTAGATCGTCAGGAAGATGATGACGAAGCCGCCGGCCCGATTGACCAGCGTGGCCGTCCACAACACCCAGAACTGGCCCGGCAGCCGCCGTTTCCCCGTAAGTTCCGCCACGGTCTGGCATCCTTACACCGGGGCCGTGTGATGTCGAAGTGATTCGGTACGGGACCATGGTGTCATGAGTGAAGTCGGGACACTGGTGCTCTTGCGGCACGGTGAGAGCGAGTGGAACGCCAAGAACCTGTTCACCGGCTGGGTCGACGTGGACCTCAGCGCCCAGGGAGAGGCCGAGGCCCGCCGGGGCGGCGAGCTGCTCCGTGATTCCGGTCTCCTGCCGGATGTGGTGCACACGTCAGTGCTGCGCCGTGCCATCCGCACCAGCGAGATCGCCCTGCACACCGCCGACCGGCACTGGATCCCCGTCCAGCGCAGCTGGCGGCTGAACGAGCGGCACTACGGCGCCCTGCAGGGCAAGAACAAGAAGCAGACGCTGGACGAGTTCGGCGAGGAGCAGTTCATGCTCTGGCGCCGCTCCTACGACACGCCGCCGCCGGCCATCGCCGACGACGACGAGTGGTCGCAGGCGGGCGACGCGCGCTACGCGGCCCTGCCGCCGGAGCTGCGGCCGAAGACCGAGTGCCTCAAGGACGTCGTGGCTCGGATGCTGCCGTACTGGTACGACCAGATCGTCCCCCAGCTGCTGAGCGGCCGGACGGTGCTCGTCGCGGCCCACGGCAACTCGCTGCGCGCGCTCGTCAAGCACCTCGACGGCATCTCCGACGAGGCGATCGCCAAGCTCAACATCCCGACCGGCATCCCGCTGCGCTACGACCTCGACGCGGCGCTGAAGCCGGTCACGGCCGGCGGCACCTACCTGGACCCGGAGGCGGCCAAGGAGGCGGCCGCCGCGGTGGCCAACCAGGGTCGCTGATCACGCACGGCGAAGGGGGGCCGGGTCGACGACCCGGCCCCTTTGCCGTTCGCGGACGTCAGTCCTTGACGGCGTCGCGGGTGTCGAGCGTCTCGCCCGTGACGAGGAACACGACGTGACGGCCGGCATTGACGGCGTGGTCGGCGTACCGCTCGTAGAACCGCCCGAGCAGCGCCCCGTCGACCGCGGCCTCCGTGCCCTCGGCCCAGCCGGGCGCGAACATGATCCCGAACAGGTCCGTGTGCAGCTTGTCCATGGCGTCGTCGTCGCGCTCGAGCTGCCCGGCGGCGACCACGTCGAGGTTGGAGATGGCCGAGGAGATCTTGCCGGCGATCCGGTCCGCCACCGAGCCCATCTGCTCGAACGTCGCCACCAGCGGCTCCGGCACGGCGCGGGCCGGGTGCCGGCGCAGCGCGGTCTTGGCCACGTGGTCGGCGAGGTCGCCCATGCGCTCGAGGTCGGCCGCGAGGTGCAGGGCGGTGAGCAGCAGCCGCAGGTCGGAGGCGACCGGGGCCTGGCGGGCGCACAGGTCGTACACCTTGTCCTCGACCAGGCGGTAGAGCGCGTTGACCTCGGCGTCGCGGGCGATGACCTCCTCCGCGTCGGTCTGGTCGGCGTTGAGCAGGGCGTTCGTGGCCCGGCTCATGGCCGAGCGCACCGCGTCGGCCATCCACACCAGCAGCTTGTTGACCTGCAGAAGATCGGCACGGTATTCGTCGCGCATATTGCTCCCATCGTTGTGACCCTCACCGTATGGCCCGAACCTGGCTCGCCCGGTGAACAGTGACCGCCAGCAGGGTGAACACTGGGCCACATGAGCCCGATTCGTGCCTTCGTGCGCGCTGGATGCGCTACACGGTCTCCTACCATCGGATCGTGGATTGGAAGTTCCGGCAGGCGAAGTCCGAGGGTCCGGCGGTCACCGACATCCTCGACGCGCTGCAGGTCGGGGTGCTCGTGCTCGACGAGGGCGACCGTCCCCTGTTCGCCAACGCGGCGGCGCGGGAGATGGGCCTCGTCCGCCAGCGCCAGGGTGGCACCGCCGAGCCGACCGAGGAGGCGCACACCATCGTGCGCACGCTCGCGGGCCAGGTGCGGCGCACCGGCATCACCCGCGTCGTCGAGCTCGACCTGCCGCGCCTGACGCACGGCGAGCCGCTCGGTGTCAACGTGCGGGCCAGCGCGCTCGACGGCGGCCGGGTCGCGATCGAGGCGGCCGACGTCACCGAGGCGCACCGGGTCGCCCGGGTGCGCCGGGACTTCGTCGCCAACGTCAGCCACGAGCTCAAGACCCCCGTCGGCGCGCTGCAGCTGCTGGCCGAGGCGCTGCTGGACGCGACCGACAAGGACCCCGCGGCCGCCATCCGCTTCGCCGAGCGGATCAAGCACGAGTCGTCGCGGCTGGGCCGGCTGGTCTCGGAGCTGCTCGAACTGTCCCGGCTGCAGGGCGCGGAGCCGCTGCCCGAGCCGGAGCCGGTCGACGTCGACAAGATCACCGCCGAGGTGCTCGACCGGGCCAAGACCCCGGCCTCGGCCAAGGAGATCGAGCTGCGCTTCACCGGCGTGCGCGGGCTGAAGGTCTACGGCAACGAGAACCAGCTCGTCACGGCCGTGGCCAACCTGGTCGAGAACGCGATCGCGTACTCGCCGGAGCACACCGCGGTCACGGTGGCCACCAGCGAGGACAACGGTCACGTCGAGATTGCCGTGATCGACCAGGGCATCGGCATCGAACCCCGCGACCTCGACCGCATCTTCGAGCGGTTCTACCGCGCCGACCGGGCGCGCTCGCGGGCCACGGGCGGCACCGGGCTCGGCCTCGCGATCGTCAAGCACATCTCCACCAACCATGGTGGCCGGGTGACGGTGGCGAGCACGGTAGGAGTTGGCTCGACGTTCACGTTGCGGCTGCCTTCGCGTCCGACGGAGGCCGCGTTGACGCTACCGCCGTCAGTTGAGATCGGAGGGGCCCCATGATCGTTACGCAACAGCAACCTTCCACCCGCGGTTCGCAGCGCAGTGCGGCTCCCCGGCAGCTACGAAAGGACAGCACGTTGGCGCGCGTACTCGTGGTCGAGGACGAAGAGTCGATCTCGGACCCGTTGTCGTACATGCTCCGCCGCGAGGGCTTCGAGGTCTCGATCGCGGCGACCGGCACTGAGGCCATGACCGAGTTCGACCGCACCGGCGCGGACATCGTCCTGCTCGACCTCATGCTGCCCGAGATGTCCGGCACCGAGGTGTGCCGGCAGATGCGGCAGAAGTCCAACGTCCCGATCATCATGATCACGGCGCGGGACAGCGAGATCGACAAGGTGGTCGGCCTGGAGATCGGGGCGGACGACTACGTCACCAAGCCCTACTCGCCCCGCGAGCTGGTCGCGCGCATCCGCGCGGTGCTGCGCCGCCAGGTCGACACGGTCGGCGAGCTCGCCCCGCCGACGCTCTCGGCCGGCCCGGTGCGCATGGACGTCGACCGGCACGTGGTGACCGTGGCGGGGGATGCCGTACAGCTGCCGCTCAAGGAGTTCGAGCTGCTCGAGCTGCTGCTGCGCAACGCCGGCCGGGTGCTCACCCGCGGCCAGCTGATCGACCGCGTCTGGGGTGCGGACTACGTCGGCGACACCAAGACGCTGGACGTGCACGTCAAGCGGCTGCGGTCCAAGATCGAGCCGGAGCCCTCGGCGCCGCGGTACATCGTCACCGTCCGCGGCCTCGGCTACAAGTTCGAGCCGTAGGCCGAGGGGCGGCCCTACCCGGCGTTCGCCACGGATTCGCGGTTGCGCCTGCGCTCCTCCATCTCGCGGCGCAGAACGTAACCGCGGATCGCGCGGCCGATGATCTCGCTGGTCTCGTACGTGATGATCACGTCGTAGGTGGCGTTGTCCGGATCCCGGCGGACGAACAGGACGGTCCCGCTGAGCGTGATCGACTCGGTCTCCAGCGAGACCTTCACGTCGACGCGGTCGTCGCGCTCGAAGCGGTCCTCCAGCATCCGGCACCGCACGCCGCCCTCGGACAGGTCGATGACCCGGCCCTTGTACGTCGAGCCGCCGTGACGCACCTCGACCCACTCGCCCCCGCCGCCGCGCACGTAGTTGCGGCGCGTCTGCAGGCGGATCGAGCCGACCGCCTCCAGGGACCAGCGGGGCGGTTGTTCCCGGCTGAGCTCGACGAGGCGCACGTCCACGGCCTGCCGCCGGTCGCCCGCCACCCAGGCGAGCTCCATGGACGCGCCGATCTTGGGCACGTCCGCCGGTACCACACCGAAGGGCGCGGCCACGGTCAGGCGCTTGCCGCTCATGTCCTCGACGCGGGACTGATAGGCCTCTCCGTCCATCAGCACCACGTCGACCAGGGCGTTGATCGTGGGCAGGCTCGTCACGCCCGGACCTTCGGCTCACCCGGACGAGACTTGAGGAGTCCGGCTCCACGACACGCCCGGCTGCCGTAGCGTTCTGCCAGGTGCGCAGCTTCAACACCGGCCCGGCCGGCTTGCTCATGATGGTCGTCGGCCTGCTGCTGGCGGTCAGTTCCGCCTACACCGCCTTCGCCCAGGCCGGCTGGCCGCGGCTGCTGCCGAGCATCCTGATCGGGCTGTCGCTCATGGCGGTGGGCTACTCGCTGGTCGCGCGGGCCCGCCGCGCCCGTTCCGGCTCGGGCTCAGACCGGCCGGATGGGGATGAGCTTTAGGTTCCTGGCCCCGGCGGTCGCCGGGTGCTCGGCGATCATGCCCTGCTCGGCCCGCGCCGCGCAGAGCTCCGCGAGCCGCGCATACGCCGATTTGCCGATCAGCGCCGTCAGCTCCGGTTCGTACTCCTGGTAGAGCCGCTTCGCGCCCACGTGCGCCTCCGGGGACGAGGTGCACCACCAGTGCAGGTCGTGGCCGCCCTCGCCCCAGCCGCGGCGGTCGAACTCGCCGAGCGTGGAGACGAGCACCTTGGTGCCGTCGGGGCGCTTGCGCCAGTCCTGGTCGCGGCGCACCGGCAGCTGCCAGCAGACGTCCGGCTTGTATTCCAGCGGGTGCACGCCGTCGCGCAGCGCCTGGCCGTGCAGGGCGCAGCCGGCCCCGCCCACGAAGCCCGGGTCGTTCTGGAAGACGCAGCCGCCGCCGGGCCGCGTGGCCGTGCGCAGCGCCTTGCTCTTGCCGTCGATCGTGTCGTTCTCGGTCCACCGCTTGAAGCCGCGGCGATAGTGCTGCCAGTGCTCGGGCGTGAGCCTCTTGACCGCCGCCCGCACCCGCTCCTGGTCGTCGTCGTCGGTGAAGAAGGCGCCGTGCGAGCAGCAGCCCTCCTCGGCGCGCCCCTCGATGATGCCGTGGCAGCCGTTGCCGTAGACGCACGTCCAGTTGGACAGCAGCCAGGTCAGGTCGGCGCGGATGAGGTGGTCGGCGTCGGCCGGGTCCGCGAACTCGAGCCACTCGCGCGGGAAGTCGAGGTCGACCTCGAGGCTGCGCGGGTCCCCGGGGTCCTCGACCTCGACGTGGATGTCCATTCGACGAAGCGTACGCCGTCCTCCGCGCGCGGCCGAAACCCCACGCGGATACCGTTTGGCCATGCGACTCGGCGTGCTCGACGTGGGTTCCAACACGGTCCACCTGCTGGTTGTCGACGCCCACCACGGCGCCCACCCGTGGCCGGCGCACTCGCAGAAGGCCGAGCTGCGCCTCGCCGAGCGCATCGGCGGCAACGGCGAGCTGACCAAGGCCGGTGCCGACAGCCTCATCGCCGCGGTGGCCCAGGCCCGCGACGCCGCCGCCCGGCTGGAGACCGACGACCTGCTCGCGTTCGCCACCTCGGCCGTGCGCGACGCGAAGAACTCGGTCCGCGTGCTCAAGCGCGTGCGCGAGGAGACCGGCGTCGACCTGCAGGTGCTCTCCGGCGAGGCCGAGGCCATCATGACCTTCCTGGCCGTGCGCCGGTGGTTCGGCTGGTCGGCCGGGCGGCTGCTGGTGATGGACATCGGCGGCGGGTCGCTGGAGCTCGCGGCGGGCATCGACGAGGAGCCGGACGTGGCGCTGTCGGTGCCGCTGGGGGCCGGGCGGCTGAGCCGGGAGCGGCTGCCCGGGGATCCGCCGTCGGCGAGTTCGGTGGACGCCTTGTGCCAGTACGCGGAGACCGTCGTCGGCAAGGTCGCGCCGCAACTGCTCATGAGCGGGTGGGACCGCCCGGTCGCCACTTCGAAGACCTTCCGCACCCTGGCCCGCCTCGCCGGGGCGGCCCCGAGCGGCGCCGGCCCGCGGGTGTCGCGCCGCCTCACGCGCACCGGCCTGCACCAGGTGCTCTCCTTCATCCGGCGCATGTCGTCCTCGGCGCTGGCCGAGATCGACGGCGTCAGCCCCGGCCGCGCGCACCAGATTCTCGCCGGCGCCGTCGTGGCCGAGGTCACGATGCGGGTGCTGGGCATCGACGAGGTCGAGATCTGCCCGTGGGCGCTGCGCGAAGGAGTGATTCTTCGCCGGCTGGAAGTGCTGGAGTCGAGTTGATCGACAGGAGACGCTACCCGGATCGGGCTAGCCTGGTGGTGTGAGTCGCCAAGTTCCGGTCCTGTTGTCCACCTCCTCGGTCTTCCCCGAGCCGACCGCGGCCGGCTTCGAGATGGCCGCCCAGCTCGGCTACGACGGCGTCGAGGTCATGGTCTGGTCCGACGCGGTCAGCCAGGACTCGGGCGCGCTGGCGGGGCTGTCGAAGCACTACAACGTGCCGGTGCGCTCCGTGCATGCCCCGTGCCTGATGGTCACCCAGCGGGTGTGGAGCCCCGACCCGTGGGAGCGCCTGCGCCGCGCCGCCGAGCTCGCCGACACGCTGGGCGCCGACACCGTCGTGGTGCACCCGCCGTTCGCGTGGCAGCGCGACTACGCGCGCACGTTCTCCTCGGGCCTGCTGCGCCTCGGGCGGCAGTTCCCCGGCATCCGCTTCGCCGTGGAGAACATGTTCCCCCTGCGCGGGGTGGGCCGCGAGTTCGTGCCCTACGCGCCCGGCTGGGACCCGACGCTCACCGGGTTCGACGCCTACACGCTGGACCTGTCGCACTGCGCCGCCTCACGCACCGACGTGATGACGCTCGCCGACACGATGGCCGGCAACCTGGCCCACGTCCACCTCGGCGACGGCACGGGCAAGGGGCGCGACGAGCACCTGGTGCCGGGGCGGGGGAGCATGCCGTGCGCGCAGCTGCTGGGCTCGCTCGACTCGCGGGGCTTCACCGGGTCGGTGGCGGTGGAGGTCGGGACCCGGAAGGCGGGGAGCCGGGGGGAGCGGGAGGCTGATCTGGCGGAGTCGCTGCGGTTCGCTCGCCAGCACCTCGCCACGCCGTCGCCGGTCGCCTGAGTCACTGCGGCTCGCTTGCCGGCGCCTCGCCACGCGGTCGCCGGTCGCCTGGGTCGCCGCGGTTCCCTTGCCGGCGTCTCGCCACGGGTCGCCGGTCGCCTGAGTCGCTGCGGTTCCCTTGCCGGCACCTCGCCACGGGTCGCCGGTCGCCTGAGCCGCTGCCGCGAGCCGCGCCGCCTTGGCGTCGCTGATGGCGGACCGAACCGGCGATTCGCGGCGTTGGGTGCTTGCTCGCGCGGCTCGTTTCCCGGTGGCCGACCGAAACGGCGATTTGCGGCGTTCACCGCTTGCGCCCGCTTCCTGACGGCTGCGTCTCGGGTGGCCCGCCGATGCGGCGACCCGTGCCGCGTGCCTTGCCCGGGCGTGATTCGTGCCGCGTGCGTGCGTTGCCCGGGGCGTGCCGCGTGCCTTGCCCGGGCGTGATTCGTGCCGCGTGCGTGCGTTGCCCGGGGCGTGCCGCGTGCCTTGCCCGGGCGTGATTCGTGCCGCGTGCGTGCGTTGCCCGGGGCGTGCCGCGTGCCTTGCCCGGGCGTGATTCGTGCCGCGTGCGTGCCTTGCCCAGGGCGTGCCGCGTGCCTTGTCTGGGCGTGCCGCGTGCTCTTAGGCGACTTGAGCTGCACAAACGCCGCGCGCCGCCCACTACTGAAGCGCGCAAATCGTATTTATCGCCTGTCAGGGTATAAATCCGATATGTCGCGGCGCGAAGCGCCCGACATATCGCGCGCCAAAGCGAAACGACCCCGACCGCGGGAGTGGTGCGCGGGCCGGGGCCGTCTCCGAAGTCGGCGTCAGATCTTGCGTACGGACTCGGCCTGGGGGCCCTTGGGACCCTGCTTGATCTCGAACTCGACGCGCTGGTTCTCGTCGAGGCTGCGGTAGCCGTCCGACTGGATGGCAGAGAAGTGGACGAAGACGTCGGCTCCGCCGTCGACGCTGATGAAGCCGAAGCCCTTCTCAGCGTTGAACCACTTCACGGTTCCCTGGGCCATGGTGCTGTTTCTCCTTCGTAGGGCGTTGTGATCCGGTGACGTACCCGGTGTCGGGGGCCGGCCGAGAGCTGAGGCCGGCACCGCATCGCCCAACCCCGCATGTCCGACTTGTCGGACGCACGGTAAAGCGAACCACATGACGCAAGATATGCCGAAGTTCCCCGCGTCGCAGGCGTTTCCGGGACTTACGCCGTCACGACCGCCCGATCGGCGTCACCCACCGGGCTCGCGGCGGGCTGCAGCGGGGCCGCCGCGCTCGTCTCGGCGGCGCGCTTGCGGGCGCGATGGGCCGCGACGTGGGAGCGGGTGGCGCAGCGCTCGGAGCAGAAGCGGCGGCAGCAGTTGGACGACGTGTCCAGGTAGACGTTGCCGCAGCGTTCGTCGGCGCAGACCCCGAAGCGGGTGCTGCCGTGCTCGCACAGCCACACGGCCAGGCCCCAGGCCGCGCCGGCCAGCAGCTCCGAGCTCACCGAGGAGCCGCGGCCGGTCACGTGCATGTGCCAGTCGTGGGTGTCGTGCCCGGAGATGCGCGGCTGCATCGGGTAGGCCTCGAGCAGCGCGTTGAGCTCGGCCACCGCGGCCACGTCGCGGCCGGAGGAGCCGTGCTCGAACACCTCACGCAGCCGCTTGCGGGCCCGGCGGAAGGCGACCAGGTCGCGCTCCGTCGCCTCGGCGGTCTGCCAGCTGTCCTCGCCGAACAGGGCAGCAAGATCTTGCATGCTTTCGAGCGGCGCGTTGACGATGTCGACGGCGGTCCGCGCATACGCGTCGAAGTCCACCCGACCAAGGTAGTCAAGAAATGCCACACTGGCGACCAGGCGTCACCGGCGACCGCGGATCTGTTTACGCTCGGCACATGCTCAGATCGGTCATCCTCGCCGCCGCCCGCTCCACGAGGGTCGAGCGGCTCGTTGAAACCGCCCCGGTCAGCCGCAGCATCGTGCGCCGCTTCATCGCCGGGGAGCACGCGGACGACGCGCTACAGCGCACCCGCGAGCTCGTCGCGGACGGACTCTGCGCCACCCTCGACCACCTCGGGGAGGACACCACCAACCCGCACCAGGCCGAGGCGACCCGGGACGCCTACCTCAAGCTCCTCGACGCGCTGCACGCCGCCGAGCTGACCCCGGCGGCCGAGGTCAGCCTCAAGCTCTCCGCGCTCGGCCAGGTCTTCGACGAGAAGGTCGCCTACGAGCACGCCCGCGCGATCTGCGCCAAGGCCAGCGAGTCCGGCACCACGGTGACGCTGGACGCCGAGGACCACACGACGACCGACTCGACGCTGGAGGTGCTCGCCCGGCTGCGCGGGGAGTTCCCGACCACCGGGGCGGTCCTGCAGGCGTACCTGCGCCGCACCGAGGCCGACTGCCGGGAGCTCGCCGTCGCGGGCTCGCGGGTCCGGCTGTGCAAGGGCGCCTACAAGGAGCCGGAGTCGGTGGCGTACCAGACCCGCCTCGACGTGGACAAGTCCTACGTGCGCTGCCTGAACGTGCTCATGGCCGGCGGCGGGTACCCGATGCTCGCCACCCACGACCCGCGGCTGATCGGCATCGGCGAGGACCGGGCGAAGTGGTACGAGCGCACCCCGGACGAGTTCGAGTTCCAGATGCTCTACGGCGTGCGCCCCGAGGAGCAGCTGCGCCTCGCCCGGCTGGGCTACACCGTGCGGGTCTACCTGCCCTACGGCACGCAGTGGTACGCGTACATGATGCGCCGCCTCGCCGAACGCCCCGCCAACGTCGGATTCCTGGCCAGGGCGCTGCGGTCGCGGGTCTGACAACGCTTCGGCCCGCCCCCCGGAAACGGGCTCTTCGTCACATCGGGGGGCTTCTCGTCCGTATGGGCGACGCGACGCCTTGACCGTCTCACGTACGGTCCGGCAGTGATGGTTGGGGATGAACGGAGGTACGCGGACGTCGACGACGTCACCGCGACCCGTCCCGTCATCCCCCACCAGCGCGGCGACGCCCGCCGTCCCGCCCCGGGCGAGGCCCCCGGCGAGCCCGCCCCGCCCCGCCGCGGCACCGTCTTCCGGCTGGCCCTGCTCGCCTCGCTCGCGGTGCTGCTGGGCGCCCCGGCCGGCGCGATCGCCTACGCCACGGCCCGGCACGAGCGCTCGACGCTCGTGTCCGGCCAGGACCTGGCCGGGGCCGGGGACGAGCGGAGCGGCGAGCGCGCCGGGGCCAAGGCCGGGCAGCCGGGCGCCCCGGACGCGACCGCCAACGCGCTCACCCCGAACGCGCTGCCCAACACCCTCGACGGCCGGATCCGCAAGGCCCTGCGCGACCAGGCGGCCGCGCTGCTCGGCGGCGACGAGGACGGCTTCCTGCGCCCCGTCGACCCGTCCGCGGACGGGCTGCGCGAGGACCTGGCCCGCCGGTTCGGCTCGCTGCGCCAGCTGCAGGTGAAGCTGTGGCAGCCGCGGGCCGAGGGCGCGGCGAAGACCGAGCCCGACGGCACCGCGACCGTGTCGGTGCGGGTGAGGTACTGCTACGTCGTGACCACCTGCGACCCGATGGAGCTCACGGCCGGCACGCGCTGGAAGGTCACCGACCAGGGCGTCACGCTGCTGGAGTTCGGCACCGCCGGCGAGCTCGGCCCGCGCCCGTGGGAGGTCAGCGACCTGCGCACCGCGATCGGGAACCGGGTGGTGATGGCGACGACCGCGCGGTACGCGTCGCGGCTGCCCGCCATGCTCGCCGCGGCCGAGCAGGCGGCCGAGCTCACCGACACGTTCGCGCGCTGGGGGCCGCCGCCGGCGCGGTACGTCGTCTACCTGGCCGGGCCCGACGAGTGGGCGAGCTGGTACGGCATGCGCCAGGAGTCCTGGGTGATCGGCTTCGCGCTGCCGCTCACCGCGAGCGCGACCGAGATCGTGCTCAACGCGAACCGGGTCGACACCAAGCAGACCCTCGACACGCTGCGCCACGAGTTCACGCACGTCGTGACGCTGTCCGGGGTCGAGAAGTCCTACGAGCACACGTGGTGGCTGGTCGAGGGCATCGCGGAGTACGTGCGCGTCAAGGGCAGCGGCAAGCCCTTCGACCAGATGGGCGACGTGCGCGCCTACCTGCGCGGCGGGCACTGGAAGAGCGAGGTCGCCCTCGACGACCCGCCCGCCGACGCGAGCACCGCGGACGTCAGCGGCCGCTACGGCGTCGCGTACCTCTCGCTGCAGTACCTGGCCGACACCTTCGGCGAGGACAAGCTGCTCGAGTTCTTCGACTACGCCGCCCGCCAGGGGATCTCGCTCGACGACTCGGCCCGCAAGGCGTTCGGGGCGAGCTGGAAGGACGTGTCGAACGACTGCGCCCGCTACGTGCGGGGTCACGTGTAGCGCAGTGACGTATCTAGACTGACGAGCGTGTATCGCGTCCCCTCGCGAACGATCGCCGTCGCTGTGCTGATCACGGTGTCGCTCACCGGCGCGTCGTGCTCGGGCAACGACTCCGGCATCGGCCTGGGCAGCGCCGGGCGCGGCGACGTGGCCGAGGTCGTCGACGCCCCCGCCACCATCACCGCCCGGGCCGCCGCCACGCTCACCGCGGCCGCCGACGGCACCCTGATCTCGCTGAGCGTCAAGCCCGGCGACACCGTCACGGCCGGCCAGGTGCTCGCGGTCGTCGACTCGCCCGGGGCCCGGCGGCGGCTGGAGGAGGCGGGCGCGGCCCTCGACGCGCTCAAGAACGCCGGGGGCGGCGGCGCCGGGGTCAAGAACCTCTCCGCCCAGCAGCGCCGGACCGACGACGCCGCGGCCAAGGCGTTCTCGGACGCGCGCGCCGCGGCCGCGCAGATCGCCGACGTGACCGTGCGGACCACGCTGACCACCCAGATCGACCTCGCCGAGCGGACCTACCAGGAGGCGGCCGCCTCCGCGCGGGCGGTGATCCAGAGCGTGCAGCGCGGCCTGGCCAGCGTCTCGCAGGCGATGGCGGCGCTCACCCAGGCCCAGCGCGCCCAGGCCCAGTCCGCGTTCGACCTGGCCCAGAGCACCGTCGACCAGCTCACCCTGCGGGCGCCGGTCGCCGGGGTGGTGCAGCTGGGCGGCACCTCGGCGGCGAGCGCGTCCTCGATCACCGACCTGCTCGGCGCGGCCACCGGAGGGCAGGCGCCCGTCTCGGTGCCGACGGGCGGGGCCGGGGGCGGCGGCGCCGGGCCGGGCGTGGATCCCGCGGTACCGGTCGGCGGCCGGGTGAGCGCGGGCACGGCGATCCTGACCGTGGTCGACGTGTCGGAGCTGGGGCTGATGGCCGAGGTCGACGAGACCGACGTGCTGCTCGTCCAGCCCGGCGTCACGGCGAAGGTCGAGCTCGACGCGGCCCCGGGCGCGACGTACGACGCCGCGGTGACCTCGGCCGACGTGCTGCCGAGCACCTCGGCGCGGGGCGGGGTGGCGTACCGCGCGCGGCTGCGGCTGGGCACCGGGACGTACGACGACGGACGCCCGGCCCCGAGCCCCCGCCCGGGCATGAACGCGG
This sequence comes from Dactylosporangium sp. CA-052675, assembly GCF_050947935.1. Classification (GTDB taxonomy): domain Bacteria; phylum Actinomycetota; class Actinomycetes; order Mycobacteriales; family Micromonosporaceae; genus Dactylosporangium. The sequence continues at coordinate 727,914 of NZ_CP192010.1, forward strand.
TCGCGCACCTGCAGGTGCGCTCGATCCGCGACGCGGTGACCGTCCCGGCCGCGGCGGTGTTCAACGTCGGCGGCAAGGACGTCGTGTGGCTGGTGCGGGGCGGCCGGGCGGTCCAGCAGCCGGTGAGCGTCGGCGTGTCCGGCCAGGACCGCGTCCAGGTGCTCAGCGGCGTCAGCGACGGCGACCGGATCGTCGTGCGCGGCACCGACAAGGTCAAGCAGGGCATGGAACTGCCCCGATGACCGCGGCCCTGGTCGCGGAGCGGGTCACGCGGGACTACGTGCTGGACGGGGTCACCGTCGCGGCGCTGCGGGGCGTGAGCTTCACGATCGACGCCGGCGACTACGTGGCGATCATCGGGCCGTCGGGCTCGGGCAAGTCGACGCTCATGCACCTGCTCGGCGGGCTGGACCGGCCCACCTCCGGGCGGCTGCTGCTCGGCGGCCGGGAGGTGGCCGGCCTCGACCCCCGGGAACTGGCCCGGCTGCGCAACGAGACCATCGGCTTCGTCTTCCAGTCGTTCCACCTGCTGGCCCGCACGAGCGCGGTCGACAACGTGGCGCTTCCCCTGGTGTACCGCGGGATGCGCGCATCGCAGCGGCGCCGGCGGGCGGTCGCGATGCTGGAGCGGGTCGGGCTCGCCCATCGCCTCGACCACCGCCCCAACCAGCTCTCCGGCGGCGAGCAGCAGCGGGTGGCGATCGCCCGGGCCCTCGTCACCGACCCGCAGGTGCTGCTGGCCGACGAGCCGACCGGCAACCTCGACACCCGCAACGGCCAGGCGGTCCTCGCGCTGCTGGAGGCGCTCAACCGCGAGCAGGGGGTGGCGCTCGTGATCGTCACGCACGACCGCGAGGTGGCCGCCCGCGCCGACCGCCAGATCGTCATGCGCGACGGCGAGATCGTCGAGACGCTGCCCGGCCCGGAGGCGCCGTGAGGTTCGCGGAGGCCTGGCGGGTCGCGCTCGACGCGTTGCGGGCGAACCGGCTGCGCAGCATGCTCACCATGCTCGGCGTGATCATCGGGGTCGCGGCCGTCGTCGTGCTCGTGGCCATCGGCACCGGCACCAAGCAGGAGATCGAGCAGCAGGTCGAGGGGCTCGGCTCCAACCTGCTCATCGTCGTGCCGGGCGAGGTCAACCTCGGCTCGGCGCCGTCGGTCTCGCGGATGGACCTCTCCGACATCGACGCGGTGTCGAAGATCGTCGGCGACCGCAACCGGGTGGCGGTGACCGTCGCCTCCGGCGAGACCGTGGCGGCCGGCCACGCGCAGACCTTCGCGAGCGTCAACGGCGTCATCGAGACGACGCCGAACGTGTTCGTGCGCCGGCTGGCCCGGGGCACGTACCTGACCCGCTCCGACGTCGACACCCAGCGCCGGGTCGCGGTGCTCGGCTGGAGCGTCGCCCACAAGCTCTTCGGCGACCGGGACGCCGTCGGCCAGCAGATGACCATCGCGGGCGTGCGGTTCCGGGTGAGCGGCGTGTTCGAGCAGCTCGGGCAGAGTCTCGGGATCGATCGCGACAACGAGGTACACGTGCCGATCACGACGGCCCAGCGGCTGCTCGCGACCGACCGGGTCGACGCGATCGCGGTGAACGCGCCCGACCGCGGCGAGATCGGCGACCTGTCCGCGCGGATCATCGCCGAGCTCACCCGGCGCCACCCCGGCACCCGGTTCAGCGCCGTGACCCAGGAGCAGATCCTGGGCGTGCTCGGGGACATCCTGGGCGTGCTCACCGGCGTGCTGGCCGCCATCGCCGGCATCTCGCTGCTGGTCGGCGGGGTCGGGGTCTCCAACATCATGCTCGTGTCGGTGCGCGAGCGGACCCGGGAGATCGGGCTGCGCAAGGCCGTCGGCGCCCGCCCGCGCGACATCGGGGTGCAGTTCCTGCTCGAGGCGGTGCTGCTGACCACGCTCGGCGGCGTGATCGGGATGGGGCTCGGCATCGGGGCGGCCCTCGTCGTCGCCGCGCTCTCGCCGGTACCGGCCGCGATCACCTGGTGGTCGCTCGCGCTGGCCTTCGGCGTCTCCGCCGGGGTCGGGATCATCTTCGGCGTGGTGCCCGCCCAGCGGGCCGGGCGCCTCGACCCGGTCGTCGCGCTGCGCACGGAGTGATCAATTCTCGCGGAAAGATTCCGTCGATCCTGGGGTGCAAGTCACAGGCGTACCGTTACCGTACTGGTAACACGCTGATTGAGTAACGCTCGATCCGGGGCTGCCGGGCCGAGCGCCGGGCGAGCACGCTGGTCGGAGGTCGCGATGTCGAGCACGCCACACACCACCGAAGGCCGGTTGGGCGAGGTCAGGTTTTTGACCGTCGCCGAGGTGGCCACCCTGATGCGGGTGTCCAAGATGACCGTCTACCGCCTCGTCCACGCCGGGGACCTGACCGCGGTCCGGGTCGGCCGGTCGTTCCGGGTCCCGGAGCACGCGGTCGACGCCTACCTCCGCGAAGCCTTCCGCGAGACCGCGTAAGCCCGCGCGGCGACACCTCCGCTACACCGCGGCGAATGACATGCGTCGATGCTGTGCCGCCGGGGAGCGGCCCCGCCGCCCCGCCGGGCATCGCTCGGTGGTGATCTTTGCCGGGGTCGTTTTCCGATCCAGCGGCGATGCGGCTACCCTTGAACGGCTAACCATGTCTTCGGCGTGCCAGCGATGGCACGCGTTCCGCTGTATCGAGGAGATGCTCGTATGGGCTCGGTGGTCAAGAAGCGCCGCAAGCGTATGGCCAAGAAGAAGCACCGTAAGCTGCTGCGCAAGACCCGCGTCCAGCGTCGTCGTCTCGGCAAGTAGCGTCCCCGTTCATCGCCCGGCGGCCGGTCTCGGTTCCGGCCGGGTGATGAACGTGTGCTTCGCTGTGATCGGAGCCGCGTGACCGCGTCGCCCAGCGTCGTTCTGGTGACCGGGGTGAGCCGGTATCTCGGCGCGCATCTGGCCGCACGGCTCGCCGCCGACCCGCGCATCGAACGCGTCGTCGGTGTCGACGCCACGGTGCCCGCCGGTGACCTCGCCGAGGTGCTGACCGCCGCCGGGTCCAAGATCGACGTGCACCAGATCGACCTGCGCACCCCCGGGGTGCTGCGGGCGATGGTCGACGCCCGCGTGGAGGCGGTGGCGCACCTCGCCGTGGCCACCGCGACCGACCAGCACGGCGGCCGCGCGGCCATGAAGGAGCTCAACGTCATCGGCTCCATGCAGCTGCTCGCCGCCTGCCAGCAGGCGCCGCGGCTGCGGAAGCTGATCGTGCGCTCGTCGACGGCCGCCTACGGGGCCTCCTTCCGCGACCCGGCGATCTTCACCGAGGACACCGAGCCGCGCGAGGTGCCCCGCGGCGGCTTCGCCAAGGACGTGCTCGACATCGAGGGCTACGTGCGCGGGTTCCGCCGCCGGCGCCCCGACGTGGCGGCCACGGTGCTGCGCTTCGCGCCGTTCATCGGCTCCGCCGTGGACACGCGGCTGACCCGGTACTTCGACCGGCCCGTCGTGCCCACCGTGCTCGGCCGCGACCCGCGCCTGCAGTTCCTGCACGTCGACGACGCGTTCGAGGTGCTGGTGCGCTCGGTGACCCAGCCGCTGCCGGGCACGTTCAACGTGGCCGGGGCCGGCACCCTGACGCTCTCGCAGGCGGTGCGCCGCGCGGGCCGCGTCACCATGCCGGTGCTCGAGCCGGGCCTGAACGTGCTGGCCGGCCTCGGCCGCGCCGGGGTGTCCCTGGACCAGCTCGACCTGTTCGTGCACGGCCGCGTCGTGGACACCACGAAGCTGATCCGCGCGTTCGGCTTCACCCCGCGTACCACCGCGGAGGCGTTCGACGAGTTCGTTCGCAGCCGCAGCGCCAACGAGCTGCTGCCCGCGGATACGATGCGCTCGGTCGAGCAGGCTTTGCTCGACGGCTTCCGCAGGACACGTGCGGCGCGGGCCGCGTTGGAGCGTGGCGAATGACTGACCCGGATCTCCCGGACGTCTGGGACGATCGGGTCGCCGGCGCGCTGGCCTTCCTCCGTGAGCGGCTGACCGGCGAATACGAGATCGACGGCTTCGGCTTCGACCGGCACCTCACCGACGGCGTCTTCCTGCCGCTGCTGCGCCCGCTCTACAACCAGTGGTTCCGCACCGAGGTCGCCGGCTCCGAGCACCTGCCCAAGGAGGGCGCGGCGCTCGTCGTGGCCAACCACTCCGGCACGCTCGCGCTCGACGCCCTGATGCTCTCGGTCGCCGTGCACGACGAGACCGCGGCCGAGCGGCACCTGCGGCTGCTCGGCGCCGACCTGGTGTTCCGCATGCCGTTCCTGTCCGAGGTGGCCCGCAAGTCCGGCGCCACGCTGGCGTGCAACCCCGACGCCGAGCGCCTGCTGGCCGAGGGCGAGCTCGTGGGCGTGTTCCCGGAGGGCTTCAAGGGCATCGGCAAGCCGTTCGCGGAGCGGTACAAGCTGCAGCGCTTCGGCCGCGGCGGGTTCGTCTCGGCGGCCCTGCGCACCGGCACCCCGATCGTGCCGGTCTCGATCGTCGGGGCCGAGGAGATCTACCCCATGATCGCCAACATCCGCCCATTGGCCCGGCTCCTGGGCGCGCCGTACTTCCCGGTCACGCCCACGTTCCCGTGGCTGGGCCCGCTCGGGCTCGTGCCGCTGCCGAGCAAGTGGCTGATCGAGTTCGGCGAGCCGATCCCGACCGAGGAGTACGTCGACTCGGCCGACGACCCGATGGTCGTGTTCAACCTCGCCGACCAGGTCCGCGAGACGATCCAGCAGACCCTCTACAAGCTGCTGGACCGCCGCCCGGACGCCTTCTCGGCCTGACCCGGGACGGTGCCGCGGCCCGGGCTCAGGACTGCGCGGGCTGGACGGCCGGCTGCGCGGGACGGGCCGCCGCCACGGACCGGGCCGCCGCCACAGGCAGGGCCGCCGTCCGGCGCCGGCGCTTGCGCATCGCGGCGAACGTGGCCACGCCCCCGATCACGACCCCCGTGGCCAGCGCGGCGGGGATGGCGATCTTGGCGGCCTTGCGCCCGGTGCGGAAGTCGCGGATCTCCCAGCCGCGCTTGCGGGCCTCGCGGCGCAGCGCCGGGTCCGGGTTCACCGCGACCGCGTAGCCCACCGTGGAGAGCATCGGGGCGTCGTTGATGGAGTCGCTGTACGCCGCGCAGCGGGTCAGATCCAGCTGCTCGGCCAGCGCCAGGGTGGTGATCGCCGACGCCTTCTCGGGCCCGTGCATGAGGTCGCCGACCAGGCGCCCGGTGTAGATGCCGTCCTGGATCTCCGCCACGGTGCCGATCGCGCCGGTCAGGCCCAGGCGCGCGGCGATGATCCGGCCGAGCTCGACGGGCGCGGCGGTGACGAGCCACACCCGCTGCCCGGCGTCGATGTGCAGCTGGGCGAGGGCGAGGGTGCCCGACCAGATCCGGTCGGCCATGAGCTCGTCGAAGATCTCCTCGCAGAGCCGCTCCATCTCCTCGACCTTCCAGCCGGCGATGAAGGCGAGCGCGGCCGACTTGGCGCTGGAGACGGTGCCCGCGTGCTCGGAGGCCAGCAGGCGGAAGCGGGCCTGCTGGTAGGCGAAGCGGGCGAGGTCGCGGCTGGTGAAGTACTTGCGCTTGGCCAGGCCGCGAGCGAAGTAGTAGATCGACGCGCCCTGCATCATCGTGTTGTCGACGTCGAAGAACGCCGCCGCGCCCGGGTCGGACGGGATCTCCAGGGCGGCCTCGACCTCGGCCGCCGCCCAGCCGGCGGCGGAGACGACGATGCGGCCGCTCGGCCGGCGGCGGCGCAGCGCGTTGGGACGGATCGGCACGTCGAACTCCCTTCGATGGCGGCGCCCGGGCGACGGGCTGAGCATCCGTCGGCCTCTGACGAGCCAACGGTACAAGCACCAGACAGCAACAGGGCCCGGTGACGTGCACCGGGCCCTGTCATGTCGCGGTCATGTCGCCGCGTTGAATCAATGCAGCAGCCAGTCGAGCAGGCCGCCCTTTTCGGACTTGGTCGGGGCCGGCGTCGGATCGGAGACCGAGTTCGCGTTGGGCGCGGCCGGGGCCGACTCGGTCGCCGAGGAGTTCGCCGCGGCACCGGAGGGAACGGTGGCGGGGGAGTGCCCGCCGCTGCCGTTGCCGCCCGGGTTGCCCTGCACCGGAGCGCCGGGCTGCTGGTTCGAGGTCCCGTTGCCGCCGGTCTTGCTGTTCGGGCGGCACGCGGCGCTCCCCGGCACGGGGCCGAGCGAGTCCGGCGCGCTCACCGCGGCCGAGCCGCACTTGACGAGCGGGCGGAGGGCCTTGGACCGGCGGTCGATCTCGTCGAGCAGGGTGACCGACTTGCTCGCGCGGGTGCGGGCGTCGCCGCTCGTCCCGGTCTTGAGCCGCTCGGCCGCCCCGCGCTGGTTGGTCACGAAGCCGTCGATCGCGTCCAGCGCCGCGGTGTCCTTGTGGGTCACCGCGGTGACGGTCAGGAGCCGGACGCCCTCGAGCGTCTCGCCGTCCATGTCGTCGAGCACCGAGGAGAGCCCCGTCGGGTCCTTGACCGCCTGGGCCTCGTCGAGCCGGGTCCGGGCGAACTCGAGGTACAGCTGGCCGCGGCTGATGTCCGAGCCGGCCAGCGCGAGCTGGGCCTTCTCGGTCGACCGCTTGACGGAGTAGAGCGCGTCACCGGGCATCGCGTCGCCGCTCGCGGCCGACATGCCGGACAGGGCCAGGGTGCCGGCGGCGAGGCCGACCACGATGGCGCCCCGGGTCCGGGTCCGGCGGCTGACGGTCGGTCGGCTCCCGTCGGGCCGGCGCAGCGAACGCAGGCCCACCCGGTGAGCCGGCTCGGGCTCGGGCGCCGTGGCGGTCGCTCCGATGCCCTCGCGCTCGATCGTGGCCATGAGCATGGCCCGAAGACCGTCGCGGAACTCCTGCTGCGCCTCCACCCGGATCGGCAGGTCGCCGAGCCGCTGTCCGACCGACACAAGGTCGGTGAGGGAGTCGTCGAGCGTGGTCCTCGTGTGGTGTCGCCGGGCCCCTTTGGCCTCGTCGAGGAGCTGAGCGAGCCGCTCAGCCCGTCGACGATGGAAGACGGAGCCAATCACCTGAGGCACCCCCCTTCGCTGATCGCGTCACTCAGGCGCGGAAGGGCAGCGGGATGGTGGGCCACCGCGTCCGCCGTGCGCCATGCCGACGGTCGCATCTGGACCAACGGTGCAACACGGAAGCTGGTTACGGCGCCTGCGGGGGCACTGTAACCGGAGGTGACAGCCGTCACGGCTGGAATCCGTCGGGCAGCAGCCGGGCGAGCGCGCGCACCGCACGGTACTGCAACGCTTTGATGGCTCCCTCGTTCTTGTTCATGGTCTGCGCGGTCTCGGCGACGGAGAACCCGTGCAGGAACCGCAGCACGATGCACTCCTGCTGCTCGGGGTTGAGCTGCTTGACTGCCTTGAGCAGGTCCACGTTGGTGATGTGGTCGATCACGGCCGCCTCGGGGCTGCCCTCGGGCCCCCGGTCGGGCCGGTCCGCGTCGAGCACGTCGCCGGTGGTGACCTCCAGCCGGTACCGGCCGGACTTGAAGTGGTCGGCGACGAGGTTGCGCGCGATGGTGACCAGCCAGGCACCGAGGTCGCGGCCCTGCCACGTGAAGCTGCCGATGCGCTTGAGCGCACGCAGGAACGTGTCGGCGGTCAGGTCCTCGGCGAGCTGGCGGTTGCCGACGCGGAAGTACACGAACCGGAAGACCGTGTCGAAGTAGCGGTCGTAGAGGAGTCCGAATGCCGCACCGTCTCCGGCCTGGGCCCGCTCGATGAGCGCCCAGACCTCCGACGCCGGGTCCCCGCGGTCGGGGCGCGTCGGCTGCGGCGGGACGGGCTCGCGCGGGCCGGTCTCGGTCAGCGTGTCGGTGCCGACGACGTCCTGCGGGATCGGCACGGTCTCCTCGCCCAGCAGCCCGGCCCCGGCGCCGCCGGCGGGCTTGCCGTTCATCCCGGCGTTGGGTCTTGCGTTCGGTGCCGGACCCGAGCGTGCGGGCGCCTCGTTGGTGTGGGGGCGCACGCGCGTGCGCGGAACGCTGCCTCCCTCACCACGGATGACCGTGGCGAACATGTCGCGCATCGAGTCGCGCAGCATCGACAGTCCACCGGCGAGATCGTGTTCAGCGTCGAACACGTGCTGGTAACCGCTCATGCTTCGCAAGCCCGGGCATAGGGCTTATTCGGCGCGATCACGGGCACTTCGGCCTCCTCGGGGTGAGGGGTGTCAACTCGCAACAAATGGGGTGAGTCGACTTCGGTGATAATAGGTCCGGCGTCACCCGCGTGTGGGCGGCTCTTGATCTGAGGGCACATTCTTTCCACGGATCCGTGTGCGATCGGCGCACATGCTGTCCGTCACTTGGCCGCGACGCGCCGTACGACACGCCGCTAAACCGGAAAAACGGTGCGTAAACGACCTCAGGGCGCCCCGGCGTCTCACATCCGTTGCACACGATCGGGTGGTCTCTTACTCAGTCGGCGTGTCGGCCCTGCTGGGTTTCGCGCTCCCTTCGCTCGCCCCCTGCGGGGGACCGCTCCCGCGCATCCCCCTCCCTCCGCCGGTCGTGCCGGTCGGCTGGGAGCCGGAAAGCGTCGGGTGCGGCCTTCAGCCGGGCCGTTGCCGTGAGCACGATGGCATGGAAGAGGGTGATTGGTGACGGGTGATGTTCCAGTGCCCGCGCTCTCACCCTCGGCGCCGCCCTGATCGGCGGCCGGGGACGGCTTGGGCCTCGATGCCGCGCGGGGCCCTGTGGAAGACTCCGTGACCGTGCAGGATGTCTCTCATTCAGCCGCCGGCAACTTCGCCGATGCCGTGCGGCGCGCCGCCTCCGCCGGCGGCGCCCGTCCCGCCCTGCGCTCGCACGACGCCGAGCTGACCTGGGCCGAGCTCGACCGCCAGGTGGACGCCGTCGCCGCCGGCCTCGGGGCGCTGGGCCTCGGCGCCGACGAGCGGGGCCGCGCCCGGGTCGCCATCGCCCTGCCCAACGTGCCCGAGTTCGCCGCGGTGTTCTTCGGCGTGCTGCGGGCCGGGCTGGTCGCGGTGCCCGTCAACCCGGCCTACACGGCGCGCGAGCTCACCCACGTGCTGTCCGACTCCGGCGCGGCCGTGCTCGTCGCCACCGGGCCGGTGCTGGAGGCGCTCGGGGACGCGGCGCCGGCGGTACGGTACCAGCTCGGCAAGGGCCTCACCGGATTACTCAGTACCCCCGCCGGCGTCACTCAGGTGGACGCGGTCGGCGGCGGCGAGGACCTGGCCGTGCTCCTCTACACCTCCGGGACCGGGGGCGCGCCGAAGGGCGCCATGCTGCCGCACCGGGCCCTGCTCGCCAACCACGAGCAGCTGGCCCGCATCGAGCCCGCCCCGGTCACGCAGGACGACGTGCTGCTGCTCGCCGTGCCCCTCTTCCACGCCTACGGCCTCAACTCCGGGCTCGGCGCGGTGGCCTACCACGGTGCGTGCGGGGTGCTGGTCGAGCGCTTCGATCCGGCCGACTCGCTGGAGGCGATCGAGCGCCACGGCGTGACCGGGGTGGTCGGGGTGCCGCCGATGTTCATCGCCTGGTCGCTCATGGGCGAGCGGCTCGCGCGGGCCTGGTCCGGGGTGCGGCTCGCGGTGTGCGGCGCCTCCCCGCTGGACCCGGCGGCCGAGCGGCGCTTCGCCGGGACGACCGGGCGCGCGGTACACCAGGGGTATGGGCTCACCGAGGCGGCGCCCGTGCTGACCAGCACGCTGGCGAGCCCGTCGGTCAAGCCGGGCTCCATCGGCCGGCCGATCCCCGGCGTGCGGGTGCGGCTCGTCGACGCCGAGGGTGAGGACGTGCTCGACGACGAGGACGGCACCAGCGACCCCGGCGAGATCGTGGCGTGCGGGGCCAACCTCTTCCGCGGCTACTGGCCCGACGGCGAGGGCGGCCCGGGCGCGGACGGCTGGTGGGCGACCGGCGACGTGGCCTACGCCGACGAGGACGGCGACCTGTTCATCGTGGACCGGCTCGGGGAGCTGATCCTCGTCAGCGGCTTCAACGTGTACCCGCACGAGGTCGAGTCCGTCCTCGCCGCGCACGAGTCCGTGGTGGAGGCCGCGGCGCTCGGGGTGCCGCACCCGTACACCGGCCAGACCGTCAAGGCCGTCGTCGTGCGCGTCCCGGACTCCCAGGTCACCGCCGAGGAGCTGATCGCGCACTGCGAGCGCAACCTGGCCCGGTTCAAGTGCCCGACCGCGGTCGAGTTCGTCGCCGAGCTGCCGCACTCCGCGACCGGCAAGGTGCGCAAGGGGGTGCTGCGGTGACGACGAGGCTCACGCTCTTCACCCGGCCCGGCTGCCACCTCTGCGACGACGCGAAGGCCGTCCTGGACCGCGTCGGCGAGCCCTATCAGGAGATCAACATCGAGGACTCCGAGGAGCTGGAGGACGAGTACGGCTTCCGCATCCCGGTGCTGATGCTGGACGGCAAGGAGCACGGCTACTGGCGGGTGGAGGAGGACCGGCTGCGGCGCGATCTGCGGCTATCCTCACCCGGGTGAAACACCTGGTGTGGGACTGGAACGGGACCCTGCTCGACGACCTCAAGCTCGTGGTCGACGCCACGAACGTCTGCCTGGCCACGGTCGGCGGGCCGGTGATCACCGCGGAGGAGCACCGCCGCGACTTCCGCCGGCCGATCCTGGACTACTACGCGCACGTGCTCGAGCGCCCGGTCGACCAGGTGGAGTTCCAGCTGCTCGACGACGCGTTCCACGACGCCTACCGGCAGCGGATGGGCGAGGTGCGGCTGGCCCCGGACGCGCTGGCGGCCATGGCGAAGTGGCCCGGCAGCCAGTCCCTGCTGTCGATGTTCTTCCACGACGAGCTGCTGGTCGAGGTCGAGCGGCACGGGCTGGGCGCGCGCCTGGTGCGGGTCGACGGCCTGCCCGGGACCGTCGGCGGGCACCGCAAGGCCGCCTACCTGGAGCGGCACCTCGAGGCGCTGGAGCTCGACCCGGCCGACGTGGTGATGATCGGCGACTCCGTGGACGACGGGGACGCGGCGCGCTCGGTGGGCGCCTCGGCGGTGCTGTACGCCGGCGGCTTCACCGACGCCGCCCTGCTGAGGGCGACCGGGCTGCCGGTGGCGTACTCCCTCGTCGAGGCGGTCCAGCTGGCCCTGTAGGCGGGTTCAGCCCTGCAGGTAGGCGAGGACCGCGAGCACCCGCCGGTGCTGCTCGTCGTCCGGTGGCAGGTCGAGCTTGGTGAAGATGTTCTTGACGTGCTTCTCCACCGCGCCGTCGGTGACGACCAGCTTGCGGGCGATGGCGGTGTTGGAGCGGCCCTCGGCCATCAGCCCGAGCACCTCGCGTTCCCGCGGGGTGAGGCTGCGCAGCGGGTCGTCGCGCCGGCGGCGGACGAGCAGCTGGCCGACGACCTCGGGGTCGAGCACGGTCGCACCGGCCGCGACCCGCCGCATCGCGTCGAGGAACTCGGCGACCTCGGAGACGCGGTCCTTGAGCAGGTAGCCGACGGCGCCCGCGCGGTCGGCGAGCAGGTCGTCGGCGTAGGAGACCTCGACGTACTGCGACAGCACGAGGATCGGCGTCTTGGGCACCCGGGCGCGGGCCTCGACGGCGGCGCGCAGCCCCTCGTCGGTGTGCGACGGGGGCATCCGCACGTCCACGATCGCCACGTCGGGCCGGTGCTCGACGACCGCCTCGACCAGGCTGGGACCGTCCCCGACGGCGGCGAGGACCTCGTGGCCGCTCTCGGTGAGCAGGCGCACCAGGCCCTCGCGCAGCAGAACCGCATCATCCGCAACGACTACTCGCACGCGGGTGATACTAGTGCCGGTCTCGCAGGTCTTTCGTGCCCGCGAAGCGGACATGGGGGGTGTGAGCCCCCGGCACGCTCCAGGCCGGAGGCGTCGCCCGGCTAGGACATGGGCCGGCTAGGACATGGGCAGGATCGCGACGACTTTGGTGCCGGCGTCCAGCGGGCTGGTCACGGTGAGCTCGCCGCCCGCCGCGCGGACCCGGTCGGCCAGGCCGGTCAGCCCGTGCCCCTTGGCGAGGCTGGCGCCGCCCACCCCGTCGTCCTCGACCGTGACCAGCATGCCGTAGGCCGAGCGCTGCAGCGTGACCTTGACCTCGCTGGCGTGGGCGTGCTTGGCCACGTTGGTGAGGGCCTCGGCGACGACGAAGTACGCGGTCGTCTCGATGTTGTCGGCCAGCCGCTCGAGCTCGGGCACCTCCAGGTCGACCGGGACGAGCGAGCGGCCGGCCAGGGCGGTCAGCGCGGCTCGCAGCCCGCGGTCGACGAGGATCGGCGGGGCGATCCCGCGGGACAGGGCGCGCAGCTCCTCGAGGGTCTCGCGGGTCTGCGCGAGGGCCTCGGCGACGGTGGCCCGGGCGGCCGCCGGGTCGTGGTCGAACTGCAGGTCGGCGCGGCCGAGGTCCATGGCCAGGCGGACCAGCCGCTGCTGCGGGCCGTCGTGGATGTCGCGCTCCAGCCGGCGCAGGGCGGTCGCCTCGGCCGAGACGGCGGCGGTGGTCTGGGCGCGGGCCCGGTCGCGGCTGCGCTCGGCCTCGTAGATCCGCTCGCGCAGCTCGTTGACCCCGCTGAGCAGGGCGCGGGCGAAGAGCGCCTCGATCAGGGCGACGCCGCGCACGACGGGCACCAGGGTGAGGGCGAAGACCAGGCCGATCGCGGTGTGGAACAGCAGGCGGGTGCCGGTGCCGTCGCCGAGCCCGAGCAGCTCCGGCAGGTCGTGGTAGCCCGGCCCGCGGGGGATGGACCAGTCCCACAACACCGTGCTCAGCCCGCCCAGCGCGGCGGCCCACCAGGTCACCACGAACACGAAGGCGAACGTGCTGGGGATGATCCGGAAGACGCCGTGCAGCAGGTCCAGCCACGACTGGCCGTCGGTGAGCGGGACGAACGTGCGCCGCCAGAAACCGGCGCGGGGGCCGGCCTTCTTGTAGTACGGATGGGGCAGCTGCGTGCGCAGCACCGGGCCGGTCCGGGCGCGCTCGAGGGTCGCGAAGCCGCGCGCCTGGAAGATCGTGACGAACAGGATCGGGAAGCCCACCGTGAGGACCATCAGCCCGAGTCCGAGCGAGAACCCCGTGACGCACAGCACGATGGTGATGATCGACAGGGGGAAGCCGAGCAGCACGTACTGCGTGTCGATGCCCAGCTGGCGGAGGATGCGGGAGAAGCGGCCGGGGCCGAGCGGGGTGATGGTCGTCGTCATGTCATTGACGCTAGGCATCGTGACCCCCGCCTCCCATCCCGTCGTCCAGCCACTTGATGGTAGGGGCAGCCCTACTGGAAAAACGTGTAGTGTCGCTACGTAAGGCACAGGCAGGGCCGCGTGTCGGGTGCACCGAATGCCGGATCTGTGCGAATAATGGCCGGAGCGCCCGCCTGCTGCCGACCGCGTCGGAGAAAGGGGGCACCACGTGCCGCGGGGGCATTTCTCGTGTGCGCGATCCGCACGGGCGGGCGCTGACCTCTACGTGGTGGGCGCCGATTCTTCAAGATCGCGATTTGTGCACGGCTTCACAAGCGCCTACTCTGTTGCAACGACGAATCCCGCTAGCACAGGCGGTAACCGCCATCGCGAGCGGGCTCGTACACCGTCGTCGTCGTCTCGGAGACTCATGAGCCAGCAGCGCACCGGCCCAACGGACGGACCGGACTTTCCGGACCTGCCGGAGGCGACCGTCGCCAGGCTTCCGGAGTACCTGCGCGCCCTGCATCACCTCAGTGAGGAAGGGCACGACACGGTATCGTCGGAGGGTCTGGCCGCGGCCGCGGGGGTCAACTCCGCCAAGCTCCGCAAGGACCTGTCCCACCTCGGCCGCACCGGCACCCGTGGCGTCGGCTACGACGTGACCCTGCTCATCGACCAGATCGAGCAGGTGCTCGGGCTCACCCACCGCCGGGCCGTCGCGCTCGTCGGCGTGGGTAATCTCGGTCACGCCCTCGCGGGCTACGCGGGCTTCGGCACCCGGGGCTTCCGCATCGCCGCCCTCTTCGACGCCGACCTCGGCCGCGTCGGCGAGCAGATCAACGGCCTGACCGTCCGGCACATCGACGAGCTGCCCGAGACCGTGCTGCAGGAGCAGATCGCGATCGCCGTGATCGCCACGCCCGCGCACGCCGCGCAGCACGTGGCCGACCGGCTCGTGGCCGCCGGCGTGACCAGCGTGCTCAACTTCGCGCCGTGCGTCTTGAACGTCCCCGAGGGCGTCGACGTGCGTAAGGTCGATCTGGCCATCGAGTTGCAGATCCTGTCCTTCCACGAGCACCGCAAGTCGGCCCTCACCGCCCTGCCGGCGGTGCAGAAGCCTCAGCACAACGGAGCGGAGGTGGCGTCGTGAGCGGTTCGCGGCGCGGCGGTGAGGCCGCTCACCAGGTGGCGCAGCTCCAGTCGCGACGGCACCGGAGCGAAGCGGGGGTGGTGTCGTGACCGGAAACGTCAATGTTCTGGTCGTCGGGCTGTCGCACCGGACCGCCGGGGTGCCGCTGCTGGAGCGGGTCACGCTGGGCCCCGGCGAGACGCCGGCCGTGCTCGCCGAGCTCGTCGCGCTGCCCTACGTGGACGAGGCCGTGGTGCTGTCCACCTGCAACCGGGTCGAGATCTACGCCGCCGTCACCGCGTTCCACGGCGGCCTCGCCGACATCGGCGGGGTGCTCGCCGCCCGCGCCGGGCTCGCCATGAGCGAGCTGGCCGCGCAGCTGTACGTGCACTACGAGGCCGACGCCGTCCGGCACGCGTTCCGCGTCGCCGCCGGGCTCGACTCGATGGTCGTCGGCGAGGCCCAGATCCTCGGCCAGCTCCGCGACGCCTACGGCACCGCCGCCGAGCGGGGCACGGCCGGACGCCTCCTGCACGAGCTGCTGCAGCAGGCCCTGCGCGTCGGCAAGCGGGTGCACGCCGAGACCGAGATCGACCGGGCCGGGCAGAGCGTGGTCAGCGCCGCGCTCGCCTACGGCCAGGGGGCCACCGCGCCGGTCGAGGGCCGGCCCGCGCTCGTCATCGGCGCCGGGGCCATGGGGTCGCTGTCGCTGGCGACGCTGCGGCGGGCCGGAGCCGCGCCGTTGTTCGTGACCAACCGCGGCCACGCCCGCGCCGAGCGCCTCGCCGAGCTGCACGGGGCCGAGGCGGTGCCCTTCGCCCAGCTGCCGTCGCTGCTCGAGCGGGTCGACGTCGTCGTGAGCGCCACCGCGTCGCCGGAGCCGGTGCTCGACGCGCCGCTGCTCGCCGGGGCCGTCGCCGACCGGGCCCCGTCCGGGCACGACCTGCTCGTGCTCGACCTGGCCCTGCCGCGGGACGTCGCCCCCGCCGTGCGTGAGCTGCCCGGCATCATGCTCGTCGACATCGAGCTGCTGTCCGAGTCGCTGTCCACCACCGCCGACGCGCAGGAGCGGGCCGGCGAGGAGATCGTCGCGGCCGAGGTCGAGGCCTTCCTCACCTGGCTGCGCGGCGCCGACGTGGCCCCGACCGTGGCCGCGCTGCGCGCCCGGGCCGACGAGGTCGTCGAGGCCGAGCTGCGCCGGCTGGCTCAGCGCTGCCCCGAGCTCGGCGACGACGCCCGGGCCGAGGTGTCCCACAGCATCCACCGGATCGTCCAGCGGCTGCTGCACCAGCCGACCGTCCGCGTGCGGCAACTGGCGGCGGCCCCGGGCGGCGAGGCCTATGCTCAGGCGCTGCGCGAGCTGTTCGATCTGCAGATCCCCACCACCGGCATCGATCCGGCCGAGGCCTCCGAGGTGCACCCGTGATGTTGAGGCTCGGCACCCGGGGCAGCGCGCTGGCGATGGCCCAGTCGACCACCGTGGCGGACGCCGTGCGCGAGCGCACCGGCCGCGACGTCGAACTGGTCGAGATCGTCACGCCCGGGGACCGCTCGAGCGCGCCCATCCCGCAGCTCGGCGTCGGCGTGTTCGTCTCCGCCCTGCGCGACGCGCTGCTGGCCAAGGAGATCGACTTCGCCGTCCACTCCTTCAAGGACCTGCCGACCGCGCCCGCCGAGGGGCTGGTCGTGGCCGCGATCCCGGCCCGCCAGGACCCGCGCGACGCGCTGGTGGCCCGCGACGGGCTCACGCTCAACGAGCTGCCCGACGACGCGCGGATCGGCACCGGGGCGCTGCGCCGGATCGCCCAGATCCACGTGCTGGGGCGGCGGCTGCAGACGGTACCGCTGCGGGGCAACGTCGACACCCGCCTGCGCAAGCTCGCCGAGGGCGAGTTCGACGCCATCGTCCTCGCGCACGCCGGGCTCGCCCGGCTCGGCCGCGGCGGCGAGGCCACCGAGGTGCTCGATCCGCTGCTGATGCTGCCCGCCCCCGCGCAGGGCGCACTGGCCGTCGAGTGCCGCGAAGACGATGCCGAGCTGCGCGAGGTTCTCGCCGCGCTCGACGACGAGTACACCCGCGCGGCGGTCACCGCCGAGCGGGCGCTGTTGGCCGAGCTCGAGGCGGGCTGCTCCGCCCCGATCGCGGCACTGGCCGAGGTCGCCGAGGGCGACGAGGGGCCGGAGATCTATCTGCGCGGTGCGGTGTTCAGCCCGGACGGCGGCTTCGCCCTCCGGCTCTCGCGCACCGGAACGCTCGCCGACGCCGCGGAGGTGGGCCGAGCCCTGGCCCGCGACCTGCGCGAAGAAGGCGCCGACAACGCACTGGGAGTGCAGCATGACCCGCACCCGTAAGGGCAGCACCGGCCGGATCGCCTTCGTCGGGGCCGGCCCCGGCGATCCCGGCCTGCTGACGCGCCGCGCCCATGAGGCGCTGGTGACCGCCGACCACGTCGTCCACGACCGTAACGTCCCGGAGCCGCTGCTCGCCGCGATCCGCGCCGAGGCCGACCCCGAGTGCCAGTTCAGCCCGGCCGAGGGCGCCCCCGGCGACGTCGCCAAGGTGCTGCTGTCCGCGGCCCGCTCCGGCCTGCGCGCGATCCACCTCGTCGGCGGCGACCCGCTGGCGCACGAGACGGTGCTCAAGGAGGTGCAGGCCGTCGCCCGCACCGCGGTGCCGTTCGAGGTCGTGCCCGGCATCGGCCAGGCCGCCGGCGTCGCCACCTACGCCGGGGTGCCGCTGCCCGGCGTGCGCGTGACCGCCGACGTCGACGACGTGCAGTCCGTCGACTTCGAGTCCGTCGCCGCCGCCGTGGCCCGCGGCTCCTCCGCCCTCGCCGTCGACGCCGGGGACCTCGCCGCCGTGCGCGACGGGCTCCTCGCCGCCGGGGTCGACCCGGCCACGCCGGTCTCGATCACCGGGGACGGCACGGGCGAGACGCAGTACAGCTCCGCCTCCAGCGTCGACAGCATGGTCGCCGCCGCGCTCGGCTTCGCCGGCCGCGTGGTGCTGTGCCTCGGGGCCGGGGTCGGGCAGCGCGAGAAGCTCGGCTGGTGGGAGAACCGCCCGCTCTACGGCTGGAAGGTCCTCGTCCCGCGCACCAAGGAGCAGGCCGGCGCGATGAGCGAGCGGCTGCGCGCCTACGGCGCCATCCCGTGCGAGGTGCCGACGATCGCCGTCGAGCCGCCGCGCACCCCGGCGCAGATGGAGCGCGCGATCAAGGGCCTGGTCGACGGCCGCTACGCGTGGACCGTCTTCACCTCCGTCAACGCCGTGCGCGCGGTGTGGGAGAAGTTCGCCGAGCACGGCCTCGACGCCCGCCACTTCGGCGGCGTCAAGGTCGCCTGCATCGGCGAGGCCACCGCCGAGGCCGTGCGCGGCTTCGGCATCGTGCCCGAGCTGCTGCCGAGCGGCGAGCAGTCCTCCGAGGGCCTGCTGGCCGAGTTCTCGCCGCACGACGAGGTGCTCGACCCGGTCGGCCGGGTGCTGCTGCCGCGGGCCGACATCGCGACCGAGACGCTCGCCGCCGGGCTCACCGAGCTCGGATGGGAGGTCGACGACGTGACGGCGTACCGCACCGTGCGCGCCGCCCCGCCGCCGGCCGACATCCGTGACGCGATCAAGTCCGGTGGCTTCGACGCGGTGCTCTTCACCTCGTCGTCCACGGTGCGCAACCTGGTCGGCATCGCCGGCAAGCCGCACGCCCGCACGGTCGTCGCGGTGATCGGGCCGAAGACCGCGGACACGGCGGTCGAGTTCGGCCTGCGCGTCGACGTGCAGCCCGCCCACGCCTCGGTACCGGACCTGGTGGAGGCGCTGGCGAGCTACGCTGTGGAGTTGCGCGAGAAGCTCGCCGCGATGCCCGCGAAGCAGCGCCGCGGCTCGAAGGTGCAGGGCCCTACCGCCCTGAGGTTCCGGTAGCCGTCGCGGGCCGCGCCGGTCTCGACCGACGAGGCCTGTGACGTTGAGAGGGGATCGCTCCCGTGGGTTTTCCTGAGGTCCGGCCGCGCCGGCTGCGTCGCACCCCCGCGATGCGCCGGCTCGTGGCCGAGACGCACGTGCAGCCGTCCAACCTGATCCTGCCCATGTTCGTCAAGGAGGGGCTGACCGAGCCGCGGCCGATCAGCTCCCTGCCCGGCGTCGTGCAGCACTCCCGGGAGTCGCTGCGCAAGGCCGCGGCCGAGGCGGTCGCCGAGGGCGTCGGCGGCCTGATGCTCTTCGGCGTGCCGCAGACGCGGGACGAGACCGGCTCCGGCGGCATCGACCCCGACGGCATCCTCAACGTCGCCATCCGTGACGTGATCGCCGAGGTCGGCGACGCCACCGTGGTCATGGCCGACCTCTGCCTCGACGAGTTCACCTCGCACGGGCACTGCGGCGTGCTGGCCGCCGACGGCTCCGTCGACAACGACGCGACGCTGCGGCAGTACGAGCTGATGGCCCTCGCCCAGGCCGAGGCCGGCGCGCACGTGCTCGGCCCGTCCGGGATGATGGACGGCCAGATCGGCGTGGTCCGCAGCGCGCTGGACCGGGCCGGGCACACCGACATCGCCCTGCTCGCCTACGCGGTCAAATACGCCAGCGCCTTCTTCGGCCCGTTCCGCGAGGCCGTCGAGTCCGCGCTCACCGGCGACCGCAAGGCCTACCAGCAGGACCCGGCCAACCTGCGCGAGTCCCTGCGCGAGGTCGCCCTCGACATCGAGGAGGGCGCGGACATGGTCATGGTCAAGCCCGCGCTGCCGTACCTCGACGTGGTGACCAGGGTCGCCGAGATGGTGGACGTGCCCGTGGCCGCCTACCAGGTCTCCGGCGAATACGCGATGGTCGAGGCCGCGGTCGCCAACGGCTGGCTCGAGCGCGAGCGGGTCGTCCTGGAGACGCTCACGTCGATCCGCCGGGCCGGCGCCCAGCTGATCCTGACCTACTGGGCGAGCGAGGCCGCCCGTCTCCTGAGCCGCATCTAGGGCCTTCGGGCATCCGGTCCGGTCCTCCCGCCGACGACGAACTCGGCGGGAAGGCCGGACCGTCGGCGTTTCGGGGTGCCGGACGTCATCGCCCAAATCGGGCATTTTGGGCGTGTCGCGGCGATTTCCCCGCCGGCCCTGGCGCAGAATTGTTGTCGCAGGTCATGGGCCTGGTTACGGCCCCGCGCCGGTGAAATCCGGTCCGCGCGAAGTGTCAGGAACGCGACAGTTGCCCGATCGGGCGGGTTAGGCCCTCGTTGCGCTGATCGTGAGATGGCTCGTCACCGGAGGCGCCGGTTACATCGGCGCGCACGTCGTGGCCGCCCTGCAAGGGGCGGGCCTCGAATGCATTGTCGTCGATGACCTGTCCACCGGCCGG
Source organism: Dactylosporangium sp. CA-052675 (assembly GCF_050947935.1). Lineage (GTDB taxonomy): Bacteria > Actinomycetota > Actinomycetes > Mycobacteriales > Micromonosporaceae > Dactylosporangium. Next base: position 747,589 of record NZ_CP192010.1, read on the forward strand.
GCCGCGCGGGTGCCGTTCGGGGTGCCGCTGCTGCGCGCCGACGTGCGCGACGCCGCGGCCGTGCGCGAGGTGTTCCGCCGCCACCGGCCCGACGGGGTGATCCACCTCGCCGCGCGCAAGGACGTCGCCGAGTCGGCCGCGCACCCGCTGCGGTACTACCGCGACAACCTCGACGGCCTCGGCGCGGTCCTTGCGGCCGTGGCCGAGACCGGCACCCGCTCGGTGCTGTTCTCCTCCAGCGCGGCCGTCTACGGCACGCCCCGCCGCTCCCCGGTGCGCGAGCAGGACCCCACCGAGCCCGAGAACGCCTACGGCCGGACCAAGCTCGTCGGCGAGTGGATGCTGCGCGACGCCGCGGCGAGCGGCGGATTCCGCTGGGGCGCGCTGCGGTACTTCAACGTCGCCGGCGCCGCCGCCCCCCACCTGCGCGACGAGGGCGGCACGAACCTCGTGCCCCGCCTGCTGCGCGCCGCCGCGCTCGGCATCCCGGCGACCGTCTTCGGCACCGACTACCCGACCGCCGACGGCACCGCCGTGCGCGACTACGTGCACGTGGCCGACATCGCCGACGCGCACGTGCGCGCGGCCCTCGCCCTGCACGAGGACGAGCTGCGCGACGAGGTGCTCAACGTCGGCCGCGGCGAGGGCGCCTCGGTGCTGCAGATGATCGCCGCCGTCGGCCGGGCACTGGGCCGCCCGCTGCCCTACGACGAGGCCCCCCGCCGCCTCGGCGACCCCGCCGCCGTCGTGGCCAGCCCCGCCCGCATCCGCGCCCGCCTCGGCTGGCGTGCCCGCCACAACCTGCACGCCATCGTCACCTCATCGATCGCCGAAGTCGTCAAGGCCGCCTGAGAAGGAGCACGAGCACCTTGAAGTCCCGGATCGTCGCCGGATCGCTGGCCCTGCTGGGCCTCGCCGGCATCGCCCTCGCCCAGCCCGCGCTGGCCGCCGCCGCCCCCAAACAGCGCATCGACCTGCGCGTGCTCGTGCTCGACGACGACAGCACCGGCATCGACACCCTGCGCGCCCAGCTCGACCGGGAGGGCGTGCCCTACGACGCGCTGGACCTGGCCGCGGCCGGGCGCCCGCGGCTCACCGCCGCCTACCTCGCCGACACCGTCGACGGGGTGCGCCGGGCCAGGTTCCAGGGCGTCATCGTGCCGAACGAGAGCTCGGTGACCGGGGCCGAGGCGACCGCGCTGGCCGACTTCGAGCGCGAGTTCAAGGTGCGCCAGATCGACGCGTACACCTTCGCCGGCTCGAACGTGGGCCTCACCAACACCTGGAGCGGGGTGCTCGACGGCACCACCATGCAGGTCACCGACGCCGGCAAGGCGGCCGGGTTCGGCTACCTCAAGGGCGCCGTCCCGGTCGACGACCGCGACCCGGCGGTCTCGGAGTCCTTCGGCTACCTCGGCGCCGCGGCCGTCGCCTCCGGTGCGACCTTCACGCCCCTGGTCACCGGGGCGAAGCCCGGCGGCGGGGCCACCGGATCGCTCATGGGCGTCTACGCGCACGACGGCCGCGAGGAGCTCGTGGTGACGCTGGCCGCCAACCGCTTCCAGACCCACGCCATGGAACTCGGGCACGGCCTGATCACCTGGCTGACCCGTGGCACCCACCTCGGCTACACCCGCAACTACTTCAGCGTCCACGTCGACGACGTCCTCCTGCCCGACGACCGCTGGGACACCGTGCACAACTGCACCGTCGGCGACGACTGCAACCCGCAGCGGGACCCGGCGACCCTGCCGTACAACCAGACCATCCGCATGACCAAGGACGACGTGAACGCGCTGGTCCAGTGGCAGAAGGCGCGCGGGGTCAAGCTCGACGTCGTCTTCAACGGCGGCGGCAGCGTCGAGGCCGGCGCCGGCGACCCGCTCACCGCGGCCGTCGTGGCGAACAAGAGCCAGCTCCGCTTCATCAACCACACCTACGAGCACACCTACCTCGGCTGCGTCCAGGACTTCACCGTCACGCCGTGGAAGTGCACGGGGCAGTGGGTGTCACAGGCCGACATCACCGCGCAGATCAAGCAGAACGTGGACTGGGCCAAGTCCAAGGGCATCCCGATCGACCCGGCCGAGCTCGTCACCGGCGAGCACTCCGGCCTCCGGACGCTGCCGCAGATGCCGGCCGACAACCCGAACCTCGCGCCCGCGCTCAACGCCAACGGGGTCCGGTACGTCGCCTCGGACGCCTCCCGCGAGCAGACCCCCCGGCCCGTGGGCAACGCCGTCACCGTGCCGCGGTTCCCGATGAACATCTACTACAACGTGGCCACCGTCGCCGAGGAGGTCGACGAGTACAACTGGCTCTACACCAGCGCGGCCGACGGCGGCAGCGGCATCTGCGAGAACAACCCGCAGTCGACCTGCGTCAGCCCGCTGGGCGCGAGCGGCTTCACGAAGTACATCGTGCCGGCGGAGTCGCGCATCGCCTACGACCACGTGGTCTCCGCGAACCCGGCCCCGCACTACGCCCACCAGAGCAACCTCGCCGAGGACCGGATCCTGTACCCGGTGCTGGACGCCGTCCTCGCCCGGTACCGCGACACCTACACCACCGCGACCCCCGTGGTGAACGTGAAGTTCGCCGAGACCGCGCTGCAGAACCGGCGCCAGGCGGCCTGGACCGCCGCGGTGCAGAGCCGCCAGATCGAGGCGTACCTGCTCGACGGCAAGGTCACCGTCACCAACAAGGGCGCCGCGCTGGACGTGCCGCTGACCATGCCGAGCGGCACCACGCTCGTCACCGCCTCGCTGCTGGGCCTCGAGGTCGGCGGCGGCGCGTTCGGCGAGGCCTACGGCGGCGAGCGCTCGGCCTGGCGCAGCGTCGCCAGGAACGGCCGGCAGCTGCTGAGCCTCCCGAGCTGAGCCGGTCGCCGTGCGTGTCGTCCTCGTCAACGAAGGCACCTACCCGTACGCCACCGGCGGCGTCACCACCTGGTGCGACCAGCTGGTGCGCGGACTGTCCGAAGTGGAGTGGGACCTCGTCGCCATCGTCGGCACCGAGCCCGACCGGCCCGCGGTCGCGCTGCCCGGCAACGTCCGGTCGCTGCGCCCGGTGCCGGTCTGGGGGCCGGCCCGCCCCGCGCGTGGCCGGGCCGAGCGGGCCGCGGGGCTGCTGTGCCGGGGCATGCTCGGCGACTCGGCGCCCGACCTCGTCCTGTTCGCCGAGGGCCTGCGGGCCCTCGCCGAGCTGGCGCTGGGCCGCACCCGCTTCGGCCGCCGCGTCGGCCGGCACCCGCTCGCGGGCGCCGGCCTGGCCGACATCCTGCTCGACGCCTGGGCCCGGGCCGCGGCCGACGGCATCCGGCTGCCGCGGCTCACGCTGCGGGAGGCGGACGAGGCGTCGGTACTGCTGGAGCACGCCCTCCGCCCGCTCGCCGCGCCGCTGCCCGAGGACGCCCAGCTGGTGCACGCCAACGCCAACGGGCTCTCGGCGATGGTCGCCCTCGCCGCGAAGTGGCGCCTCGGGGTGCCCTTTCTGATGACCGAGCACGGGGTGTACCTGCGCGAGCGGTACCTCGCCGCCGGCGCCCAGTCGCCCGGGGTGAAGACGGCGCTGCTGCGCTTCCACCGGGCCCTGGCGCGCCTGGCGTACTGGGAGGCCGACCTGATCACCCCGGTCAGCGGGTTCAACGCGCGCTGGGCGGTGCGCCACGGCGCCGACCCGGCCAAGCTCGCCGTCATCGGCAACGGCGTCGACCCGGAGCGCTTCGCGCCCCTGCCCGGCGAGCCCGACGAGCCGGTCATCTCCTGGGTCGGGCGCATCGACCCGCTCAAGGACCTCGAGACGCTCATCCGCGCGCTCGCCATCGTCCGGCAGTCCATCCCCGACGCCCGGCTGCACCTGGCCGGCCCGGTCCCGGACGGCAACGAGTCCTACGCCGCCGACTGCCGTGCGGTCGCCGGCTCCCTCGGGCTCGCCGACGCGGTGACGTGGGCCGGGCCGTGCGCGTCCAGCCGCGACGCGTTCGCCGCCGGGCAGGTGGCGGCGCTGTCGAGCATCTCGGAGGGGATGCCGTACACCGTGCTGGAGGCGATGATGTGCGGCCGCCCGACGGTGAGCACCGACGTCGGCGGCGTGGCCGAGGCCGTGGGCAACGCGGGCCTCGTGGTGCCGCCGCGGGACCCGGCCGCGTTCGCCGCCGCGTGCGTGGCGTTCCTGTCCTCGGCCGAGTTCCGGGCCACGATCGGCCACAGTGGACGGCGGCGGGCATTGTCGGAGTACACATTGGACCGCTGCGTGTCCGCCTACCGCGCCCGGTACCGCTCCCTCGTCCCGCAGCCCGCCGACCGGCTGGTGCCGGCGTGAGCGGTACGGAGCGGAGCGGAGTGGCCGCGAACCATAGATGCGGTTGGGTCTCGCGCCGGTGCCGGAGCGGAGCGGAGGTGCCGGCGTGAGCGGTACGGAGCGGAGCGGAGTGGCCGCGAACCATAGATGCGGTTGGGTCTCGCGCCGGTGCCGGAGCGAAGCGGAGGTGCCGGCGTGAGCGGTGATTCTTTGGTGATCGTGCCGGCGCAGCGGCGGGCGCGGCCCAGCGAGCTCGACCGCCCGGAGCCGCTGCGCTACGTCGGCCGGGTCGCCACCGACCCGGTCGCCGCGCTCGCGGACAAGATGCGCGACGACTGCCTCAGCGCCGTCGACATCGACGAGATCGCGGCCATCCTGGAGGCGAACGGCATCAACGACCGGGTCGCCGACCGCGAGTACGGCGCCCCGTCCGTCTTCGTGCTCGCCGGGCGCGTGGTCGCGCGCACCCTCGACGCGGCCGACACCCAGCAGATCCGCCCGGTGCCGCCCGAGGGCCCCGGCGCGGGCCGGGTCGTCGCCGACACCCTCCTGCGCGCGCTCATCTACCTGACCCCGCTCGTCATCGGCCTCGGCGCGTCGTCCGAAGTGGACGGTGTGCCGGGGCTGGCCACCACCGGCACGCTCATGCTCGGCTGGGGCGGCGGGCAGGCGCTGTCGTACCTGGGCTACCGGGCGCTGTCCGAGCGCGGGCGCGCCGCGGCCGCGCGGCTGCTCGGGGGCGGCTTCCTCGCCCTGGCCGCCCTGTGGAGCCTGGTGCTGATCGGCACCGGCGCCCGCGCGTTCGTCGTGGCCGCCGTCCAGCTCGCGCTGTTCGCCGTGGCCGCGGTGACCCTGGTGACCAACCGGGAGCGGATGGTGATCCTGGCCGTCGTGCCCTGCTGGGTGGCGACGGCCGGGCTCGGCCGGGGCCTGAGCGTGTCCTGGCTGCTCGCCTGCGTCGCCGTGCTCGTCGGGGTCGCCTACCTGCCCGTGCTGCGGGAACGGTTCCCGCGCCGGGTCACCCGGCGGCGGTGGCGCACGTGGCGGTACGACATCGGCTACGCCGCCCTCTACGGGCTCGTCGGCACCGGGCAGGCCGCGCTGCTGCGCACCGTCGCGCTCGACGGGATCGCGCCGCACCGGGTGCCGCCGGCGGCCTTGCCGCTGCTGCTCGGGGTACCGCTGATGGAACTGACCCTCGTGTGGCACCGGCGGCGGATCGCGTCCGCGCGGGCCGACCTGGCCGACCGGTTCGCCTTCGACCGCCGGCTCGGCCGGATCAGCGCCGGCACCGTCGCCGTGCTCGCCGTCCCGGTCGTGGTGGGCGCGGCCATCGCCGGGGCCGTCTGGTTCGGGCTGCTCGCGCGCGGGCAGTCCTTCGCCGCGGCCGTGCTGCTCATGGCCGTCTACGCGCTGTGCCTGGTGCTCGCCTCGCACGGCCGCGCCGGCACCGCCGCGATCGTCGTGTGGTGGCCGGCGCTGCTCGTCACGGGCGTCGGGCACTGGGCGCCGGCCCTGGTCCACGTGGCGCCCACGTTCGCCGAAACCCTCGCCGTCGCGACGCTGCTCGGGGCCGGTCTGCCCGGGCTCGCCGTCGCGGCGCTCGTCCTGCGCGATCCGGAGAGTTACCGAGCATGATGCTGCTGCCGTTGTACGTCCACCCCCTGGCCGACCCCGAGGCGTGGGACTGCCTGCCCCGCGGCGGGGCCTGCTGGACAATCGTCAACGTCCACAACGGCCCCGGCGCGGGCCGCGACGAGGTTTACGCCGAGGCGACCGAACGCCTGCACGCGGCCGGCGTCCGCATGCTCGGCTACGTCGACCTCGGCTACGGCGGGCGCGCCAACGGCGAGGTCTGGTGCGACATCGTGGGCTGGTCGCAGTACCCGGTCGGCGGCATCTTCTTCGACCAGGTGCCCGCCGACGCGGCCGGGCTCGCCTACGTGACCCAGGTGGTGCGCGCGGTGCGCGGCTCGGTCGTGCTCAACCCCGGCACCCGCTGCCTGCCCGGGTACGCGGCCCTCGCCGACGTGGTGTGTACGTTCGAGGGGCCATGGGAGTCCTACGCCGCGCAGCCGGCCACCGATCGCGACTGGCCCAACGCCGCGCACCTCGTCTACGGGGTGCCGACGGCGCGGCTGGGCGAGGCGACGGCGCTGCTGCTGCGCCGGGCCGGGCACGGGTTGGTGACGGACCTCGCGGCGCCGCTGCCGTACGAGGGCGTCCCCAGCTCCCTGCGGGCCCGGGCCGCCGCGCGGTGATCTCCCGCCGGCTGCGCGCCCTGCTGCTCGGCCTCGTCGCGGTGACCGTGCTCTACGCGGCCGCCTGCACCGGCGGCGACCAGCACGGCCGGGACGTCGGCGGGGCCGGCTCGCACGCCCCCGCCACCGGGGGCGCCGGACCGTCCGTCGCGGACGGTCTCGGCTCCGCGCCGGTGTCCCCGCCGGGCTCGGCGGGCCCGTCCGGCGCCGCGGCCCCGCCCGCGGCCGGCTGGTGGAAGCCGGCGGTCGGGCTGACCTGGCAGTGGCAGCTCACCGGGGCGCTGGACAAGTCCGTCCCGGCCGAGGTCTACGACGTCGACGGCGCCAACACCTCGGCCGCCGACGTGGCCGCGCTCAAGGCCGCGGGCCGGCACGTCATCTGCTACGTGAACGTGGGCGCCCACGAGGACTTCCGCGCCGACGCCCGGAACTTCCCGGAGTCCGTGCAGGGCAAGGGCCTCGACGGCTGGCCGGGGGAGAAGTGGCTCGACATCCGGCGCTGGGACGTGCTCGAGCCGCTGCTGTCGGCCCGGTTCCGACAGTGCAAGGACAAGGGCTTCGACGCGGTGGAGCCGGACAACGTCGACGGCTACAGCAACAGCAGCGGCTTCCCGCTCACCGCCGCCGACCAGCTGACCTTCAACCGGCGCGTGGCCGACCTCGCCCACCGCGCCGGGCTCGGGGTGGGCCTCAAGAACGACGTCGAGCAGGCCGCGGCGCTCGCGCCCGCCTTCGACTTCGCCGTGAACGAGGAGTGCGCGCGCTACGACGAGTGCGACGCCCTGAAGGTCTTCACCAGCGCCGGCAAGCCGGTCTTCCACGTCGAGTACGACGGCTCCACCGGCTCCTTCTGCGCCAAGACCAGGGCCCTGCGCTTCTCGTCGATGAAGAAGAAGACGGACCTCGACGCCTGGCGCGAGACCTGCTAGCCGGCCCCCGCGCTCAGCCGAGCCCGCAGCGCTCGGCCAGGTTGTGCATCGCCCGCAGGATCCCCGTCCGGTCCGCGGGCACCTCCAGGGTCTCGGCCGTGACGCGCAGCCCGGCCAGGGTGTAGCCCAACTGGCGCCGCCAGGCCGTCGGGGCGCTCTGCGCGGTCCGCTCCACCAGCCCCGCGTTGGCCATGAGCATCGGCACGACGTCCTCGGGCTGGAAGTCCGGCCGTAGCACGCCCGCCGCCCGGGCCCGGTCGACGAGCGCCGCCAGCCCGCGAAACGCCCGCCCGCGCAGGCTCTCCAGCTCCGGCACCCCGGACACGGTGGCGATGAGCAGGTCGGCGAACGCGCGGCTGCCCGCCTGGACCTCGCACAGGAACGTCAGGTGCCCGGCGAACGCCGCCCACGGGTCCTCGACCCGCAGCGCCCGCTCGGTCACGTCGACCACCTCCTGCAGCGCCTCGGCGAACACCGCGGCGACGAGGTGGCCGCGGCTGGGGAAGCGGCGGTAGAGGGTGGCGTTGCCGACCCGGGCCCGGCGGGCGATCTCGTCGAGCGGCGCCTCCAGCCCCCGCTCGGCGAAGACCACCTTGGCGGTCTCGACCAGCTGCCGGCGGTTGCGCTCGGCGTCCTTGCGCAAAGCACCCTGAGCCCCCATGGCTACAGCATATGGCCGGAAGCCTTTTTACCGTTCGAGCAAAAGTTACGGCATTGAAGATGCAAAGTATGGACAGTCGTAGCTAAAGACCCTAGTGTGTCCCCCACGACACCAGCGCGTTTCATCAATGTATCCGGATCGGCACCGGATGCGGGGGAGCCGCGGGGTCGACTCCGGCATCCGGCGCGACGGCGCGCGCCCCGCCTGGCACCTCACCACGTCAGGAAGGGACACCGTGAACCAGCAACCCTCCGGGCATCGATGGCGGCCGATAGCTGCCGCCTTGATCCTCGTCGCTTCCAGCCTCACCGCCACCGCGTTCACCCTCGCCGCGGAGCCCGCCACGCCCGCGGCCGCGGCCATCAACGCGGCCGACTTCCAGCAGGTCACCCTCGCCAAGGGCGAGCCCGAGGTCGGCGAGCCGCTGACCATCTCCGTGCTGCCCGACCGGTCCGTGCTGCACACCGCCCGCAACGGCACCCTGCGGCGCACCGACGCGAGCGGCACCACCACCGTCATCGCGACCATCCCCGTTTACACCCACGACGAGGAGGGGCTGCAGGGCGTCGCCGCGGACCCGAACTTCGCGAGCAACCGCTACATCTACCTGTACTACGCCCCGCCCCTGTCCACCCCGGCCGGCGACGCCCCCGCCACGGGCACCGCCGCCACCTGGACCACGTGGACCGGCGTCAACCGGCTGTCCCGCTTCACGCTCAACGCCGACTTCAGCGTGAACATGGCCAGCCAGGTCAACATCCTCGACGTGCCCGCCAACCGCGGCATCTGCTGCCACGTCGGCGGCGACATCGACTTCGACGCCGCGGGCAACCTGTACCTGTCCACCGGCGACGACTCCAACCCGTTCGACTCCGCCGGCTACTCGCCGCTCGACGAGCGCACCGAGCGCAACCCCGCCTACGACGCCCAGCGCTCCGCGGGCAACACCAACGACCTGCGCGGCAAGATCCTGCGCATCAAGGTCGCCGCCAACGGCACGTACACCATCCCCAGCGGCAACCTCTTCGCCCCCGGCACCGCGAACACGCGGCCCGAGATCTACGCGATGGGCTTCCGCAACCCGTACCGCATGACCGTCGACAAGGCCACCGGCATCGTCTACGTCGGCGACTACGGCCCCGACGCCGGCGCCACCGACCCCAACCGCGGCCCGTCCGGGCAGGTCGAGTTCAACCGGATCACCGCGCCCGGCAACTACGGCTGGCCGTACTGCACCGGCGCGAACACCAGCACCGAGACCTACAACGAGTGGAACTTCGCCACGAACTCCACGGGCGCGAAGTACAACTGCGCCGGCGGCCCGACCAACAACTCGTTCCGCAACACCGGCCTGAGCACCCTGCCCCCGGCCAAGCCGGCATGGATCCGCTACGGCGGCGACGCGGGCAGCCCGCCCGAGTTCGGCGGCGGCTCGGAGTCGCCGATGGGCGGCCCGGTGTACCACTACGACGCCGCCAACCCGTCCACCACGAAGTTCCCGCAGTCCCTCGACGGGCTCTTCTTCGCCGGCGAGTTCGGCCGCGGCTGGATCAAGCCGATCAAGATCAACGCGGACGGCTCCCCGGGCGCGATCGACAACTTCCCGTGGAACGGCAAACAGGTCATGGACATGCAGTTCGGCCCCGACGGGTCGCTGTACGTCCTCGACTACGGCACCGGCTACTTCAACGGCGACCAGAACTCCGCCCTCTACCGCTACGACTACGTCGGCGCCGGCGGCAACCGGGCCCCGACCGCCGTCGCGAGCTCGAACGTCACCTCCGGCTCCGCCCCGCTCGCCGTGAACTTCTCCTCCGCGGGCTCCACCGACCCCGAGGGCGGCGCGCTCACCTACTCGTGGACGTTCGGCGACGGCGGCACCTCGACCGCCGCCAACCCGTCGCACACGTACACCGCCAACGGCACCTACTCGGTCACCCTCACCGCCAAGGACCCGCAGGGCGCCATCGGCACCGCCGGCGTGATCATCAGCGTCGGCAACACCGCGCCGACGGTCGTCATCAACGGGCCCAGGCCCGGGCAGCTCGTGTCGTTCGGCGACTCGGTGCCGTGGAGCGTCACCGTCACCGACCCCGAGGACGGGGCCATCGACTGCAGCAAGGTGACGATGACCTACGTGCTCGGCCACGACCAGCACGCGCACGCGATCACCTCACAGACCGGCTGCGCGGGCACGATCAACATCCCGGTCGACGGCGAGCACGACTCGGCGTCGAACATCTTCCCGATCTTCGACGCGCAGTACACCGACAAGGGCGGGCTCACCGTCCACGCCCAGAGCATCATGGCGCCCCGCTACCGGCAGGGCGAGTTCTTCAAGTCCTTCCTCGGCGTCGACCAGATCACCAAGCCGTCGGCCGAGGGCGGCAAGACCGTCGGCAACATCAACAACGGCGACTGGATCGGCTTCGACCCGTACAAGCTCAACAACGCGACCTCGTTCAGCGCCCGGGTCTCCTCCGGCGGCGCGGGCGGCACGCTGACCCTGCGCACCGGCTCGCCCACCGGCACGGTGATCGGCTCCGCGACGGTGCCGGTGACCGGCTCCTGGGAGACGTTCACGACCGTGAGCGGTCCCATCACCAACGCGCCCGCCGGGACGACGTCGCTGTACCTCACGTTCTCCGGCAGCACCACGGCCGCGCTGTTCGACCTCGACAGCTTCACCTTCGTCACCGGGGCCGGCGGCAACGGCGTCGGGCCGGTGAAGGGGCTCGCGGGCAAATGCCTCGACGCCCGCGGCGCCGGCTCCACCGACGGCACCCAGATGCAGATCTACACCTGCAACGGCACCGGCGCCCAGGTCGTCGTCGTGGCCGGCCAGCAGCTCAAGGTGCTCGGCAAGTGCCTGGACATCTCCGGCGGCGCGACCGCGGACGGCACCAAGGTGCAACTGTGGACGTGCAACGGCACCGGCGCCCAGAACTGGGTGCCGCAGGCGGACGGCTCGCTGAAGAACCCGGCCTCCGGCAAGTGCCTCGACGTGGCCGGGGCGAACTCCGCCGACAGCACCGTCGTGCAGCTCTACACCTGTAACGGCACCACCGCGCAGAAGTGGACCCTGCCATGAGGCTCCGAGCTCTGACGTTCGCCGCGATCCTGGTCTCCGGCCTGCTGACGGCCGCCCCGGCGCAGGCCGCCGACTCGCCGTACGACGTCCTGGTCTTCTCCAAGACCGCGGGCTTCCGCCACGACGCGATCCCGGCCGGCATCCAGGCCGTGCGCGACCTCGGCGCGGCGAACAACTTCACCGTCACCGCCACCGAGGACGCGAACGCGTTCACGACGGCGAACCTGGCCCAGTACGAGGCCGTGGTGTTCATGAGCACCACCGGCGACGTGCTCAACGACACCCAGCAGGCGGCGTTCGAGTCCTACATCCGCGGGGGCGGCGGCTACGTCGGCGTCCACGCGGCCGCCGACACCGAGTACTCCTGGCCCTTCTACGGCCAGCTGGTCGGGGCCTGGTTCGCCAGCCACCCCGCGATCCAGCAGGTCAACTCGCGCACGGAGGACCGGGCCAACCCGGCCACCGCGCACCTGCCGCAGGTCTGGACCCGCACCGACGAGCTGTACAACTACCAGACCAACCCGCGCGCGACCGCCCACGTGCTCGCCACCCTCGACGAGTCGTCGTACTCCGGCGGCTCGATGGGCGCCGACCACCCGATCACCTGGTGCAAGACCATCGACAGTGGACGGTCGTTCTACACCGGGTTCGGGCACACGCAGGAGTCGTACGCCGACGGCAACTTCCGGAACGAGCTGCTCGGCGGCATCCGCTACGCCGCCAAGCGCGCCCAGGCCGACTGCCGGCCCGAGACCGGCTACACCGCGCTCTACAACGGCTCCACGACCGGCTGGTCGCAGGCCGGCCCGGGCGGCTTCACCAACGCCGACGCCACCCTGAGCTCGACCGGCGGCCTGGGGCTGTACTGGTACTCCGCGAAGCAGTTCGGCACGTCGTACTCGCTCAAGGCCGACTTCCGGATCACGGGCGACAGCAACTCGGGCGTCTACGTCGGGTTCCCGAACCCGGGCAACGACCCCAACATCGCGATCAACCAGGGGTACGAGATCCAGATCGACGCCACCGACACGCCCGATCACACCACCGGCGCGATCTACAACTTCCAGTCCGCGAACATCGCCGCCCGCGACGCCGCGCTCAACCCGCCCGGCGCGTGGAACACCTACGAGATCTCGGTCGAGGGGCAGCGGATCCGGGTGTACCTCAACGGCTCGCTGATCAACGACTTCACCAACACCGACCCCGCCCGCAACCTCGACGGGTACATCGGCATCCAGAACCACGGCACGGGCGACAACGTGTCGTTCCGCAACATCCGCCTGCGTTCGTCCGACGACGCCCAGCAGGCGGAGCTGTTCAGCGCCGCGAGCGGGGTGCAGCCGTACACGAAGGCGGGCGCGCACAACGGCCAGACGCTCGGCTACATCGACCCGGGGGACTGGGCGGCGTACAACGGGCTCAACATCGGCGGCTCGACCTCGCTGCGCGCCCGGGTCGTCTCCGGCGGCCCCGGCGGCCAGATCCAGGTGCGCACGGGCTCGGCCACCGGCCCGATCCTCGGCACCGTCACCGTGCCCAACACGGGCAGCTGGGACACGTACGCCGACGTCAGCGCCCCGCTGACCGGCGTGCCCGCGGGGACGGCGAACGTGTACCTGACGTTCACGGGCACCGGCACCGGCCTGTTCGACCTGGACGACTTCACGTTCGTCAAGGGCACCACGGCCGCGAGCGGCCCGATCCGCGGCCTCGCGAGCAAGTGCCTCGACGTGCGGGGCGCGGGCACGGCGGACGGGACGCAGATCCAGCTGTACGGCTGCAACGGCTCCGGCGCCCAGAACTGGACGGTGTCGGGCCAGACGCTGCGGGCCCTGAACAAGTGCCTGGACGTCTCCGGCGGCGGCTCGGCCGACGGCACCAAGATCCAGCTGTGGACGTGCAACGGCTCCGGCGCCCAGAACTGGGCCGCCCAGGCCGACGGCTCGCTGCGCAACCCGCAGTCGGGCAAGTGCCTGGACGTGGCGGGCGGCGTCTCCACCGACGGGACCGTCGTGCAGCTCTACACCTGCAACGGCACCGGCGCTCAGAAGTGGACCCTGCCGGCCTGATGTCCTGACGGTTTCGCAGGAGGGGACTGTACTGAGACGCACAGTCCCCTCCCTCGCGTTGCTTACCGTGACGGATTCCATCGAGGGGCACCATCGACGGGCAAGTTCCCCTAGGCTCGGCGCGTGCTGGGGACCAGAGCGAGACGCTTCGGGCTGACGGTGGCGCTACTGTCCGTGCTGGCGGGCTGCGGATCGAACGCGGCGTCGTCTCCGCCGGCCGACGCGGCGGCGTCGTTCGAGGCGCCGTCGAGCTCCGATCCCTTCCCGGTGGGCCAGCTGGAGGGCGCCGCCGAGCTCGCGCCGGCCCCGAAGAAGTCCGCCAGCGCGAAGCCCTCGGCCACGGTCAAGAAGGTCAACCCCGGCGGGGACACCGGCGGTGGCAAGGCCAACACGAACGACGGCGTGCCCAACACCGCGAGCGGCACGTTCACCGTGGCGACGGGCGGCACGGACCTCGTCGGCTCGGCGGACGCGGCGACGCTGGTGAAGTACCGCGTCGAGATGGAGAACGGGATCACCTGGGGCAGCAACCCGGTCTGGACGACCGCGACCCTGGCGACCGAGGTGGACCGGGCGATCGCGTCGCCGGACGGCTGGACGAAGTCGGCCGAGCACCCCGTGACCTACGAGCCGAACAAGATCAGCGGGGCGAGCTGGAAGTTCCAGCGGGTGAGCGGCTCGGACTACGACGTGACGCTGAAGCTGGCGACGCCGGGCACCGTGGACAAGCTGTGCAAGGCCGTCGGCGTGACGACGCAGGGCATCTACTCCTGCCGCTACGGCAAGACGATCCTGCTGAACCTGCGCCGGTGGCTCAAGGGCATCGACGGCTTCCCGGCGGGGATCGACTTCCACGCGATGACGGTCCTGCACGAGATGGGCCATTTTCTCGGCTTCGACCACATGAAGTGCCCGGGCTCGGGCCAGGTGGCGCCGGTGATGCAGACGCAGACGATCGCCCTGAACGGCTGCAAGCCCAACGCTTTCCCCTTTACCACGGACGGCACCTTCGTGTCGGGCCCGTGGGCGTCGAGCTGACCCTGGGGTGAGATGCCTTCACCCTGAGTCATGATCATCGGGGCGATTTTTCGGCGTCGGCTAGAATGAGTTTTGAAATATGAGGCGGGCGCAACGGCCGATCTTGTGTTTCTGGCGCGGTCCTTGTAGCCAGTCGGTGCGCTCGCTTTGCTGGTTGCTGGTTGCTGGTTGCTGGTTGCTGGTTGCTGGTTGCTGGTTGCTGGCTTGCCAGGTGATGGGGTTGGTCGGCGCGTTGATCGGCTCGCTGGGCACCGTGGGCGGCCGCTGGTTGGGGGCCGGGCCGGGCCGGACCGGGTGGCGGCGGGTTCAGCTCTTGAGCCGGCGCAGCAGGTCGACGACGTCGGCCTCGTACTCGCGCCACTCGCGGTCCGGCCTGAAGCCCAGCTCGGCGTTGACCTGCAGCAGCGGCTCGTTCTCCAGCGCGTTCCACGTCTGCACGTCGAGGAGGTGAGGCTCGGCCGCACGCAGCTCGAACAGCATGCGGGCCTTGATCGCGCGGCTGATGCCGTAGCCGCGGTGGCTCGGGACCTCGATCGTGTCGTACTGGTCCGCGCGCGTCGGGCGCTGGGCCGGCACCACGACCTCGGTCAGGCCCGCGATCGTCTCGGACTGCTCGTGGACGGCCAGCACGATGTACGGCTTGAGCCCCCGCGCGTGCAGCGTGCGCAGGCTCGCGGCGAGCCGTTCGGAGTCGTACGAGCTCGGGCGCAGCGCGAGATCGTCGACGACCGCGGCGCGGGCGGCCTCCTTGGCCGCGGCGTAGCCGGCGTAGAGCTCCGGGGGCGGGCCGCCGGGGTAGTACTCGATGCGGTAGCCGGCGCCGATTCCCGCCGCCATCTCGCCCAGCCGCAGCCAGTCCACGCCGGCCAGGTCGAGCAGGTTGCGCATCTCGATGAAGGCGCACTCGAACCCGTGCGCCTCGAAGAACTTCACGCTCGGGGTGCCGCCGATCACCTCGACGCCGACGGACTCGAAGCCCTCCTCGGCGGCGCGGCGCGCCACGGCGGCCAGCAGCGCGGTGCCGACCCGGCTCCGGCGGGCGCTCGGGGTCACCGACAGCTCGAGCACCCCGATGTCCTCGAGCGCGAGCAGGCTCGCGTGCCCGAGGATCTCCCCGCCGTCGCTCGTGGCCAGCCACGACGTGCGCCGCTCACCCGGCATGGTGACGGCGAGATACTCCCGGAACATGGTCTCGCGCCACGGCGGGTCCTCGGGCACATCGACCGCCACGATCTCGTTCAGCGCCCGCAGGACCGCCTCGAGCTCGGCCGCGGGCGCGGTCCCTGGGTCCCATTCGCGCACCTTCACGCCCTAAGCCTGCCCTTGTTTGTGGCTGAGCGGAAGTACCAGAGCGCAGAGCGTGGCATTGATCTACCTTGAGAGCCGGTTCCGCCAGGTCCCACCGCCCCTGCCGAGGCCGAGACGAGCCCCGAACCGCCCCGCGAGAGCCGTGCTCGCGCACCGGCCGGCGAGGGCCGTGCTCGCGCACCGGCCGGCGAGGGCCGTGCTCGCTTACCGGCCCGCGAAAGCCGTGCTCGCCGCGCGCCCGCCCAGAGAAGCCGAGGCCGTGCGGCCCGCGGGAGGCCGAGCCCCGAGTGCGGACCCGGCCCGGCCCGGCCCGGCCCGGCAGAAGCGAAGACAGGGGGCTGCGAAGGGCGGAAGCCTAGCTCTGCCGGTCCTTGCGCCCGTAGTCGTTGGTGGCGTTGAAGACGGCCGCCCGGTACTCCTCAGGCACGTTGTACGCGTGGATGGCCGCGTTCCACCCCGCCAGCGTGGCCAGGTCCCGCCCGTTGTCGCACAGGAACGCGGCCGCCGTCAGCGCCGCGTCGTCGATGTCGTTGATGTCGATCACCCCGTCGGCGTCGGCGTCGAGGCCGTACTGCTTCCAGGTGGCCGGCAGGAACTGCATCGGCCCGACCGCCCGGTCCCAGGTCCGGTCGGTGTCCAGCGCGCCCTGGTCGGTGTCGGCCACGGACTGCCGCCCGTTCTGCCCGTCCAGCGGCGGCCCGACGATGGGCGGGACGGATCGGCCGTCGTCCTGCAGTACCGAACCGTTGGTCTGGCCGTGGTCCGACTCGATCTTGCCGATGCCCGCGAGGGTGGTCCAGGTCAGGTGGCACTTCGGGGTCGAGCGCGCGGTGACCGCCTCCGCGTAGCCGTAGGCCTGCAGCGCCACGACCGGGATGTTCAGCCGCACCGAGCGGGTGCCCGCCCATGCGCCGTAGACGTCGGCCGGGCGCTGACGGGTGCCGGCCGGGGGGCTGAAGGTGGGTGACGCGGACGGGTTGTCGGGCCGCGGGGCCTCGCCGGTCTCCGGTGCACCCGTCATCGGGGGGACGCCGTTGGTACCGCCCGGAGCCGCCCCCGACGCGGAGGCGTCCACGCGCGGCTTGGCCGCCGCGGGCACCACGTATCGGCCGGCCATCCCGGCCGCCGTGAGCAGCACCAGCAGCAGCACGCCGGGCAGCAGGAACCGGAAGCCGGGCCGGGTCCTCACCCGGTCGAACCACTCGCGCCGGGCCACGGCGCGCGCCGACTTCTCGGGGCGCGCCTCCAGGACGTCCGCCGCCCGCCGCGACTGGAACCAGCTGGGTCGCCGCCCTTCCTCGGCCGCGTGTCTGGGCTGGTGGGGCGGCTTCGGGTCGGTGGACTGGCCCGGCTCCGGCGCAAGGATCTCCACCGGGATCGTCCGCTCGTGCGGGTCCCGGGGGGTCGGGGGCCGGACGGAGGGGGTCGGCGGAGTGTCCATTGTGGTCGGTCGCTGGCCCTCCGGCTTCTCGTCGTCGCTTGCCACGAGGTTGAGTATTCCGAATTCCCGGGCATGTGCCAACGTGGCATAGCCTGTGGGAATGCCACGTTACGAATACCGCTGCCGGGCCTGCGGCGACACCTTCGAGGTGCAACGCCCGATGCGTGAAGCGAATGTGAAGACCGCCTGTCCGGCGGGCCACGACGACACGGTGAAGCTGCTGTCCACGGTGGCCGTCGGCGGGGCCTCAGGCGGGGCTCCGGGCGGGGCCCCGAGCGGGGGCTCCGGCGCGAGGCCGGGCGGCGGTTGCTGCGGTGGCGCCTGCGGTTGCTGAAACATTGTTACGGGTGGGTTTCGTTTTGTACTGCCGAAACGGCTTTGATGTTGTGTCCTCTCGTGCCACAACCGCTGCCGGAGTGTTGTCGTTACGTCACCCGAAACCCACTCAAGCTTTGCCTCCCGGCGTTGCTGACCAGCACGGATCGCCCCGGATGACCAAGCGGGGATCGACCGTTTCTACGATGCGCGCGCCACTTGGTTGGGGAAATATGGGGCACGCCTGAATCAGGAAGGCGGAGGTTTCACGTGTCGGGGCGGACCCACCTGCCCAGCGGGCTGGTGACTTTCCTCTTCACCGACATCGAGGGCTCGACGCGTCTGGCCCAGATGCTCGGTGCAGGATACCGGCCGGTGCTCCACGAGCACCGGGAGGTGATTCGCCGCGCGCTGTCCAAAGCGGACGGTGTGGAGCTGTTCACCGAGGGTGACTCGCTCTTCGTGGCCTTCCCGGACGCCGCCCGCGCCCTCGCCGCCTGCGCCGAGGCCCAGCGCGCGCTCGCCACCCACGACTGGCCGAGCCCCGACGCCCGCCCGAAGGTCCGCATGGGCCTGCACACGGGCTTCGCCGAGCCGTACGGCGGCGAGTACACCTCCCCGGAGGTCCACCGCGCCGCCCGCGTCGCCGCCGCCGCCCACGGCGGGCAGGTCCTGTGCTCGGCCGCGACCGCCGCCCACGTCGGCCTGTCGTCCTCGGCCGCCCCGGTCGACCCGACCGACCCGGGGCTGGAGAACGGCCCGCTCGGCGACGGCGCGTGGCTGCTCGACCTCGGCCTGCACCGGCTGCGCGGCTTCGACGGCTTCGAGCGCATCTTCCAGCTCGTCGCGCCCGGCCTCGACCGGCAGTTCCCGCGCCCGCGCACCATCGACGCGCCCGCGCACAACCTGCCCGTGCAGACCACCCGCTTCATCGGCCGCGCCGCCGAGCGGGCCGCCGTGCGCGACCTCATCCAGCGCCACCGCCTGGTCACCGTCGTCGGGGCCGGCGGCGCGGGCAAGACCCGGGTCGCCGTCGAGGCGGCCGGCGAGATCGTCGAGCGCTTCCGCGACGGCGTCTGGTTCGCCGACCTGAGCGCCGTGGCCACCGCCGACCTCGTCGACGTCAGCGTCGCGGCCGCGCTCGGCCTGCGCCCCGAGCCCGGGCGCGCCGTCGTGCAGACCGTCGCCGACCACGTCCGCGGCCGCCGGCTCCTCGTGCTGCTCGACACCGCCGACGCCCAGCTGTCCGCGGCCCGCCGGCTCGTGGCCCGGCTGCTGTCGGCCGGCCCGGAGATCTCCGTCCTGGTCACCTCCCGCGAGCCGCTCGGCCTCGCCGGCGAGGTCGTCTGGCGCATCCCGCCGCTGTCGGTCGAGGCGGCCAGCGGCGGCGGCTTCAGCGACGCCGTGGCCCTGCTCGTGGACCGCGCGTCCGCGGCGCGCGGCGGCCGGCCCGTCGAGCCCGGCGACATCGCGCACCTCACCCGGGTCGCGAAGTCGCTGGAGGGGTTGCCGCTCGCGCTCGAGCTGGCCGCGGCCCGGCTGCGCCTGCTGTCGGTACCGCAGCTGGCCGACCGCATCGGCGACGTCCTCGGCACCCTCGACGCCGGCTCCCCGGCCGCGTTCGACGAGGCCTCGGACCGGCACCGCACGATGCAGGCCGCGGTCGGGTGGTCCTACCGCACCCTCGACGCGCGCTCGGCCCGGCTCCTGCGCTGGCTCTCGGTCTTCGCGAGCCCGGTGGACCTGCCCGCGATCGAGTGGCTGCACGACGGCGACCCGCTCGACCCGCTGGCCACGCTCGTGGACAAGTCGCTGCTGCAGGCCGAGGCGGGGGCGACCAGCGCGACGTACCGCATGCTCGACCCCATCCGCGCCTTCGCCGCCCGGCTGCTGCTCGAGGCGGGCGAGGAGGAGCCGGCCCGCGAGCGGCACGTCGCCTGGTGCCTGCAGGCGGCCCACGACGCCTACCTGGACCACGAGGGCCGTCCGGTGACGCTGTCGCTCTACACGCTGGACCCGCTCGCCGACGAGCTGCGCGCGGCCCTGCAGTGGGCCGTGACCCGCGGCAGCGCCCGGCAGGGGCTGGCCCTGGCCGGCTCGCTGGACCAGTGGTGGCGCGAGCGCGGCCTGGTCCGCGAGGGCCGGATGTGGCTGTTCCGGCTCTACGAGCGCATCAGCGCCACGGGCGAGCCGGTGCCGGACGCCGAGCTGGCCGCGGCGTATCACATGCACTCCCTGCACGCGGGCGCCGACGGCGAGACGGTCGAGGAGCTGCGGTTCTCGCAGCGGGCCGAGGCCGCCGCCCGCCGGGCCGGCGATCCGGGCCTGATCGCCCGCGTCCTCTCGGCCCGGGGCGCCCCGCTGCTGGAGATGGGGCGCACCGACGAGGCCGAGCGGCTCACCCGCGACGTCATCGCCTGGTCCGACGAGCAGGGCGTGGCCGGCGAGTCGCTGTCGGCGGTGTTCGCCCTCGCGCAGCTGCTGTGGCGCCGCGGTGCCCTGGACGAGGCCGCGGACCTGCTGGCCAGCGCCCGCCCGCTGGAGAACAGCCGCCCGCTGGAGCGCGGCCGCCGCACCGTGGACATGCTGCTGGGCATGGTCGCGCTGGCCCGCGGCGATCTCGTCGCCGCCCACGACCATCTGATCGTGGCGCTGCGCTCGCAGATGACCCACGGCTTCCACCTGCGGGTCTGCGAGACCCTCAACGCGGTGGCGGTGCGCTGTGCCCTGGCCGAGGACCTGCCGACCGCGGCGCGGCTCTTCGGCGCGGCGCAGTCGGCGCGCATCCGGCTGCGCTGCTCGACCGGCGCGTTCGGGGTGTTCTGGACCGAGCAGCAGGCGCAGCTGCGCCGGTCGATGGGCGACGCGGCCTTCGACACCGCCTACGCCGCGGGCGGCGCGCTGAGCCTGGAGGAGTCGGTGGCGCTGGCGCTGACCATAGAGCACCCGGACCTCATGGCCGGCTCGATCCGCTTCTCGACGGTCGAGTAGGGCCGGCTCACTCCTCCTCGGGGTCCTGGTTGGCCTCGGCCCCGAGCACGTAGGCCTGCATGGCGAGCTCGTCCCCGGCGGGCCACACGAACGCGGGCAGCTCGGCGGGGCCGAGCTCGCGCACGTAGCTCCAGAACGCCCGCACGGCCTCACCGGGCGAGGCGGCCTCGATGGGCATGTCGACGCTGACCAGGTAGGTGCGCCGGGGCGCGGGCCGTGGCGGCTCGATCTGCCGGGCGACGGCCAGGAAGTTGGCGTCGTCGAGGCGGCCGGTGCGCGCCGCGAGCCCCCCGGCGGGCAGCGGCGAGTCGAGCAGGTTCACCGTGTATTGCAGCCGCCCGTCCTGGTCGACCCGCCCGAGCCCGAACACGACGGGCTCGTCGCCGCCGGCCACGAGCAGCGCCTCGTCCCCGGGCGCCAGCTCGGGGGCGGTCAGCCCGCCGGCCCCGTACACCCGCTCGTTCGCGTACTGCTCCTCGGAGACGACCACGACCCACTTAGCCATGGCGCCATTGCATCACGCGCTCACGGGAGCTCGACGAAACACCCGGCCACGTGATCGTTGACCATCCCGGTCGCCTGCATCAGCGCATACGCGGTCGTCGGGCCGACGAAACGGAACCCGCGCTTCTTGAGCTCCTTCGCCATCGCCTTCGACTCCGGTGTGACGGCCGGCACCTTCGAGAAGTCCGCGGGCCGCTGCGGCCGCGGATCGGGCGCGAACGACCACAGCAGGGCCGCGAGCCCGCCGGGCAGCTCGGCCGCCGCGCGCGCGTTCGCGATGGCCGCCTCGATCTTGGCCCGGTTGCGCACGATGCCCGCGTCGGCGAGGAGCCGGTCGACGTCGGCCTCCCCGAACGCGGCGACCTTCTCGATCTCGAACCCGGCGAACGCCGCCCGGAACGAGGGCCGCTTGCGCAGGATCGTGATCCAGGACAGCCCGGACTGGAACGCCTCGAGGGACATGCGCTCGAACAGCCCGTCGTCGTCGCGGATCGCCCGGCCCCACTCGGTGTCGTGATAGTCCAGGTAGTCGGGGGTCGAGGCGCCCCAGCCGCAGCGGGCCCGCCCGTCCGCCCCCATCACCACGTCGCCCATGACAGGCAACCTACTCGGGGGGTACGACAAAAAGTCCGGACTCCACCATGCGGGCGAACCGGCGCAGCGCCGCCGTGAGCCCGGCCTTGGAGCCGGGCCAGAGCAGCGGCCACGTGACCTTGCCGGCGTTGCCCGCCGGCAGGTGGAACCACTCGTGCCAGACGACCTGGGTGCGGTCCGCGCCCAGCTGGGTGCAGCGCAGCACGCCGGGGCCCCGCAGGACCCTGCCGTGATGTACGACGCGAAGCTCGAACGGCGGGTCGACCTTCACGACGCGCATGAGGTCGCGCACCGACGCGGGCCCGACCTGCGTCACGGCCTCGATCTGGCTGCCCTCGCCGCCGTCGCCGGAGAGCACCCGGACCGTCGTGAACGGGATCCACTCGCCCTGCCGCGACCAGTCGGTGAGGGCCGCGAAGACCTGGGCGGCGGGGGCGGCGACGATGACCGTCGCCGTCACCTCGCCGGGTCCGGGCCGCTCCGCCTCGGCGTAGTCGTCCGCGGTCACTGCACCACCGGGGAGGAACGGTCCCAGGAGGCGTCGTCGGCGGCGTCAGCGGGGGCGTCCTCGTCGGTGGTCCTGGCCGTGGACTTGCGCGGGCCGCCCTCGATGACGTCGGCGGGAGGCTCGAGCGGGGCCTCGGTGGCGGCGCCCGAGGCCGCGGCCTGGCGGGCGTCGCGCAGCGCGTCGGCGTCCTCCTGGCGGCCCTCGCGGAGCGCCTTGATCTCGGCCTCGAGGACCTGGATCAGCTCCTCCTTGTAGCCGATGTCGTATCCGGCCCGCCGCAGCGCGGTGTCGACCTGGCTCATCCGGTATCCGCGGAGGACCGTGTCGAACCGGAGCTGGTTGACGTCACCCTCGACCAGCGGGCGGGACGACGGCAGGGGTACGGAGCGTCCGTCGGGCTCATGCCCTTCGATTCCCGGGTCGTCACCGGTGATCAACAAGGACACGCCGAACCCGATGGCCCCGACAACCACTGCGGCGATCAACACCAGGAGGAACTCAGCCATAGGGGGAATCGTGGCACGCTGAGTACGCCTGGGCGAGCCCGGCACACCCATCTGTAGGAAACACGGAGGTCATGCGATGTTTCGTCTGGGCGCCCGGCGCTTCGCCGACGGCGACTACGCGGTGATGGCGATCGTCAACCGGACTCCGGACTCCTTCTTCGACCGGGGTGCAACTTTCGCGGAGGACGCGGCGCTGCGTGCCGTGGAGGCCGCGGTCGCCGAGGGGGCGGACATCGTCGACATCGGCGGGGTGAAGGCCGGGCCGGGGCAGACCGTGGACGCCGCCGAGGAGCTGCGCCGCACGCTGCCGACGGTGGAGAAGATCCGCGCGATGTTCCCGGAGGTCGTGATCTCGATCGACACCTGGCGGGCGGAGGTGGCCCGGGAGGTCGTCGCGGCCGGCGCGGACCTGATCAACGACACCTGGGCCGGGGCCGATCCCGCCCTGGCCGAGGTCGCCGCGGAGACCGGGGCGGGGCTGGTGTGCTCCCACGCGGGGGGTCTCACCCCGCGGACCCGTCCGCACCGCACGGCCTTCGCGGATCCGGTGGCGGATGTCGTACGGACGGTGACCGCCCTGGCCGATCGCGCCCTCGCGCTCGGGGTGCGCCGCGACGGCATCCTCATCGACCCGGCCCACGACTTCGGCAAGAACACCCGCCACTCGCTGGCGATCACCAACCGGCTCGGCGAGCTCGTCGCGACGGGCTGGCCGGTGCTCGTCGCGCTGTCGAACAAGGACTTCATCGGCGAGACGCTCGACCTGCCGGTGGGAGAGCGGCTGGAGGGCACCCTGGCGGCGACGGCGGTCTCGGCCTGGCTGGGGGCCCGGGTGTTCCGCGCCCACCAGGTGCGCGAGACGCGCCGGGTGCTCGACACGGTGGCGGCCATCCGGGGCGATCGCCAGCCGTCGGTGGCGCGGCGCGGCCTCGCGTAGGGCCGCGGGTCAGGTCCAGCGCAGGATGTTCTTGCGCCACGCGTAGAGGATGCCGAGGAAGAGCACAGCCACGAAGATCGACATCTCGGCCACGACCGCCCCGCCGTAGCCGGGCGCGGTGTAGATCACCGCCCACGGGAAGAGGAACACGCTCTCCACGGCGAACAGGGCGTACAGATAGGCGTACACGTAGTAGCGGATCTGGGCCTGCGCCCAGTCGCCCCCGACCGGGTCCAACCCGCACTCGTACGTCTCGTACTTCGCGTCCGTAGCGTTCGTCCAGGTGGCCGAACGGCGGGGACCCAGCAGCCGGTTGGCCGTAAACGCGGCGACGAACACCGCGGCTCCGACCAGGAGCAGGAGCCCGAGCGTCGCATATCCGCCCAGATATCCGCTCATGGCACGCACCGTACACGCATCATCACGATCTCCGACATGCCGAAAACGCGAAACAGTCTAGATAATGTGCTTCAGGTTTCTTGCCTCACGGCAACAAGCCAGGCGGATGAACCCCCGCCGGACACGAGATCAGAAGGACACCCCCTCATGGAAGCACCCTCGGGCCGCCGAACCACCCGGCGGCTGCGGGCCGGCTCCTTCGTGCTCCTGGCCGCCGCCTGCGCCCTGCTGTTCGCCGTGCCGGCGCACGCGGAGCCGGGCGACGGCGAGACCAGTACCGCTCCCGTCGAGACCCCCACCACCGACGTCCCGACGCAGGAGCCGACGACCGCCGCGCCCACCGAGGCCCCGGCCACCACCGAGGCCCCGCCGCCGCCCCCGCCGACGACCGCCGCGCCGCCCCCGCCGCCGGCCGTGCACCGGTTCAAGATGACCGTGAGCACGGTGTCGCTCGGCGACGCGTACTGGCAGGGCGACGGCGCCGGCGAGCTGGTCATCGCGGTCAAGAACACCGGCGAGAACGTCGGCAAGGACACCGTCACCGGCTTCTACGCGCTGCCGAGCGGGGCCCAGGCCACCGGCGCGTACGGCACCGGCGGCTGCGCCGTGGCCCCCGCCGCGCTGAGCTTCAGCTGCGCGCTGCCCGAGCAGGGCCTGGGCCAGATCGTGGTGAAGGTGAACGTCGACCAGGGCGCGTGGAAGACCATCGGGCTCGGGCAGGTCACCGCGGCGATCGGGCAGTACCAGCGCAACGTCCCGATCGCGTTCGCGTTCACCACCCCGCCGACGCCCGGCATCGAGCTGAACACCTCGGCCCCGCCGCTGCCGGCCGCCGCCGCCGCGCGGGACGAGTCCCTGCAGCTCGCGGTGCGCCTGCGCAACACCGGTGCGACCAGGGCCGCGGGCGCGGTCGAGATCGTCACGCCACCCGGTGTGGACCTGGTCACGTTCCCGTCCGTGTGCCGCTCGCACAAGCGCGTCGGCCCCGACCGGGACCGGTGTGAGCTCGGTGACATCGCGGCCGGCAAGGAGGTCTCGACCGCCTTCGGGATGACCGTCAGCGCCGCCGCCCGCGCCGAGCTGCCGCTGACCGGGGCGGTGCACGGGTACCTCGTGCCGCCCGGGCAGGACATGATCGAGACCCGCTACGACTTCAAGATCACCGCGCCTCCGCTGGCCGGCGTGGAGGCCCCGCTGCCGACCTCGGCGCCGCCGTCGCCGGTCGCCCAGCGGACCTTCGAGACCGACTTCAGCCTGCGCAAGCAGTCCAACGACGGTGGGACCATGTCCAGCCTGCCGATCGTGGGCGGCATCGTCGGGCTGGTCGCGATCGTCGGCGCGCTGGTGGTCTTCTCCGTGCGCCGCCGCATGCGCGACGACGTCGAGGACGACGCGCTGAGCGCCGACGAGGTCGAGGACGTGGTGCTGGTGCCCGCCCAGAGCGGCGGCCCGACCGGCCCGTCGGCCGCGCTCACCCGCTCGCCGGTCCCCCGCTCGCTGACCCTTCCGCGCCTGCCCAGCGGCCCGGTGGCCGGCTCCGGCTTCCGCGACCGGGAGCAAACCGGGCGGGACGAGGACGGCGACTGAGCGCCCGCACCGGTGGCTTGCACCCCCAGGGCACACCCGCGCCTCCCGCGCAATGACGAAAGTCGCACCTTGGGCGCCGCGGAAGGGATATGCGCCGCAGGCGAGCCGTTCACGCCGACGTACCCTCAGGGGTGTACGAGAACCCATCCGCCGCCACAGGAGGTCAGCTCACGTGACCAAGCAGGTCCGCCAGCTGGATCGAGTGGTCATCAGGTTCGCTGGCGATTCCGGCGACGGCATGCAGCTCACCGGTGACCGCTTCACGTCCGAGACCGCGCAGCTCGGCAACGACATTTCCACGCTGCCCAACTTCCCCGCCGAGATCCGGGCCCCCGCCGGGACCCTGCCGGGCGTGTCGAGCTTCCAGGTGCACTTCGCCGACTTCGACATCCTCACGCCCGGTGACGCGCCGAACGTGCTCGTGGCCATGAACCCGGCGGCCCTGAAGGCGAACCTCGCCGACCTGCCCAAGGGCGCCTCGATCATCGTCAACACCGATGAGTTCACCAACCGCAACCTTGCCAAGGTGGGGTACTCGTCCAACCCGCTCGAGGACGGCACGCTGGAGGGCTGGAACGTCGCCCCGGTCGGCCTGACCTCGATGACGGTGAAGGCGCTGGAGTCGTTCGAGATCTCCAAGAAGGACGCCGAGCGGGCCAAGAACATGTTCGCGCTCGGGCTGCTGTCGTGGATGTACTCGCGCCCGCACGAGTCGACGCTGTCGTTCCTGGAGCGCAAGTTCGCCTCCCGCCCGGAGCTCGTCGCCGCGAACATCGCCGCGTTCAAGGCCGGCTGGAACTTCGGCGAGACGACCGAGAACTTCGCGGTGCGCTACGAGGTGAAGCCGGCGCGCATGGTGCCGGGCAACTACCGCAACATCACCGGCAACGCGGCGCTCGCCCTGGGCGTCGTCGCCGCGGGGGTACGCGCCCAGCTGCCCGTGTTCCTGGGTGCCTACCCGATCACCCCGGCGTCGGACATCCTGCACGAACTCAGCAAGCACAAGAAGTTCGGCGTGACCACCGTGCAGGCCGAGGACGAGATCGCCGCGATCGGCGTGGCCCTGGGCGCCTCCTACGGCGGCGCGCTCGGCGTGACCACGACCTCCGGCCCCGGCGTCGCGCTCAAGGGCGAGACGATCTCGCTCGCGGTCGCGCTGGAGCTGCCGCTGGTGATCATCGACGTGCAGCGGGCCGGGCCCTCCACGGGCCTGCCGACCAAGACCGAGCAGGCCGACCTGAACATGGCCCTGTTCGGCCGGCACGGCGAGGCCCCGGTGGCGGTGCTCGCGCCGCGCTCGCCCGCGGACTGCTTCAGCACCGCGCTCGAGGCGGCTCGCATCGCGCTGACGTACCGCACCCCGGTGATCCTGCTCTCGGACGGGTACATCGCCAACGGCTCCGAACCGTGGCGCCTGCCGGAGGTCGACGAGCTGCCCGACCTGCGGGTGCAGTTCGCCACCGAGCCCAACGGCGAGGACGGCAAGACGTTCCTGCCCTACCTGCGCGACCCGAAGACGCTCGCCCGCCCGTGGGCCGTCCCCGGCACGCCCGGCCTCGAGCACCGCATCGGCGGTCTCGAGAAGGCCGACAAGACCGGCGACATCTCCTACGACCCGGCCAACCACGACTTCATGGTGCGCACCCGCGCGGCCCGCATCGAGGGCATCGACGTGCCCGACGTCGAGGTCGAGGACCCGGACGGCTCGGCCCGCGTGCTGGTGCTCGGGTGGGGCTCCACCTACGGCCCGATCGGCGCCGCCGCCCGTGCGCTGCGCCAGCGGGGCCTGGCCGTGGCCCAGGCGCACCTGCGCCACCTCTCGCCCATGCCGAAGAACCTGGGCGAGGTGCTCAAGTCCTACGACAAGGTCGTCATCCCGGAGATGAACCTCGGCCAGCTCGCCGGCGTGATCCGGTCGCGGTACCTCGTCGACGTCATCGCCTACAACCAGGTCCGCGGCCTGCCGTTCACCGCGGCCGAGCTGGAGGGTGTGCTCGAGGAAGTGGTCAAGAATGCCTGAGCAGTTGAAGCTCACGACGAAGGACTTCAAGTCCGACCAGGAGGTCCGCTGGTGCCCCGGCTGCGGGGACTACGCGATCCTGGCCGCGGTCCAGTCGTTCATGCCCGAGCTCAACATCCCGCGCGAGCGGATCGTGTTCGTCTCCGGCATCGGCTGCTCCTCGCGGTTCCCGTACTACATGAACACGTACGGCATGCACTCGATCCACGGCCGCGCGCCGGCGATCGCGTCCGGGCTGTCCGTGTCGCGGCCGGACCTGTCGGTCTGGGTGGTGACGGGCGACGGTGACGCGCTGTCGATCGGCGGCAACCACCTCATCCACGCGCTGCGCCGCAACGTCAACCTGAAGATCCTGCTGTTCAACAACAAGATCTACGGCCTGACGAAGGGGCAGTACTCGCCCACCTCCGAGGTCGGCAAGATCACCAAGTCGACCCCGGCGGGCTCGGCCGACTCGCCGTTCAACCCGATCTCCCTGGCCCTGGGCGCGGAGGCGAGCTTCGTCGCGCGGACCATCGACTCGGACCGCAAGCACCTGCAGTCGGTGCTGCGCGCCGCGGCCGAGCACCGCGGCTCCGCGTTCGTCGAGATCTACCAGAACTGCAACATCTTCAACGACGGCGCGTTCGACGCCCTCAAGGAGCCCTCGACCCGCGACGACTTCGTCATCCGGCTCGAGCACGGCCGGCCGATCACGTTCGGCAAGGACGGCGAGTGGGCGGTCACCCACCCGCCCGGCGCCTTCGGCCTCTCCGTGGTGCCGACCGCCGAGGTCGGGCCCGAGGAGATCGTGGTGCACGACCAGTCGGTCGCCGACCCCGCCTACGCGTTCGCGCTGTCCCGCCTGCCCGGCCTCGACCTGCGCAACACCCCGATCGGCGTGTTCCGCTCGGTCGACCGGCCGGCCTACGACGACGTCGTGCGCGACCAGCTCGTCGCGGCCAAGGCCAAGGCGAAGGGCACGCCCGACGAGGAGCTCGGCGCGCTGCTCAACAGCGGCGACACCTGGACCATCCTGTAACGCTCGGCACGAAACCGCCGCCGCCGCTCAGGCGGCGGCGGTTTGCTGTTCCAGCCAGCGGGTCAGCGTCCGCACGCCCCAGCCCGTGGCGCCCTTGGTCAGCTCGCCGTCGCCGGAGTCGGCCCAGGCGGGCGAGGACATGTCGAAGTGCGCCCAGCGGTCCCGCAGCGGGCCGGTGAACTCGCGCAGGTAGAGCGCGGCCAGCAGCGACCCGGCGCCGATGTCGGTGGAGTTGATGATGTCGGTGAGGTCGCCGCGGATCTCCTCGGCGTAGTCCTCGCTCAGCGGCATCCGCCACACCGACTCGCCGCACGCCTCGGCCGCGGCCGCGAGGCCGGCGGCGAGGGTGTCGCTGTGGCTGTACATCGCGGCGGTGCGCTTGCCCAGCGCGACCCCCTGCGCACCGGTGAGCGTGGCCAGGTCGATCATCACGTCGGGGCGCAGGCGGCGCACGGCGTAGGCCATGGCGTCGCCGAGCACCAGCCGGCCCTCGGCGTCGGTGTTGAGGATCTCCGACGTGATCCCGCCGTAGTGCGTGACCACGTCGCCGGGGCGCATGCTGTCGGCGCCGAGCGCGTTCTCGGCCAGCGGCGCCAGCGCGGTGATCCGCACCGGCAGCCGCATCGCGGCGGCGGCGAGCGTCGCGCCCACGACCGCGGCCGCGCCGCCCATGTCCTTGCGCATCAGCTTCATCCCGGCCAGCGGCTTGATGCACACGCCGCCGGTGTCGAACGTGATGCCCTTGCCGACCAGCACCACGTGCCGCTTCGCGCCGCGCGGCCGCCACGACACCTCGACCAGGCGCGGGCCGCGCTCGGCCGCGGCCCCCCGCCCCACCGTGAGGATCGCGTTGAAGCCGTGCTCGCGCAGGTAGGCGGGCTCGCGGACCTCGACCGTCACCCCGGGCACCCCGGCGGCGGCCTTGACCACCTGCTTGGCGAACCAGGCCGGCGTCTTGCGGTCGCTGGGCATGTTGGTCAGGTCGCGGGCCAGCGTCGTGGCGGTGACGACGGCCCGGGCCTGCTCCAGCGCGGCGTCGAGCTCGTCACTCGCCGGGAGCGCCACGGTGACGCGGCGCAGCGGGTCGGGCTCGGCGTCGGCGAGGCGGAAGCGGTAGGAGGCGAGCCACAGGCCCTCGGCCAGCGCGCGGATCGCGGCGGGC
This sequence comes from Dactylosporangium sp. CA-052675, assembly GCF_050947935.1. Taxonomy (GTDB): domain Bacteria; phylum Actinomycetota; class Actinomycetes; order Mycobacteriales; family Micromonosporaceae; genus Dactylosporangium. The sequence continues at coordinate 777,233 of NZ_CP192010.1, forward strand.
GGGGTGTCCGCCGGCACCAGAATCCGCAGCGAGGCCTCGGAGCGCGCCTGCTTGGCCAGCGCCGCGCCCGCGGCCCGCCAGCCGGACTCGTCGCCCTCGCCGATGCCGGCGAACAGCAGCGGCGAGGGTTTGCGGCCGGGCCGTGGCAGCTTGTGCACGGTGCCGGCCGACCCGGTGTGCTCGACGTCCCCCAGGAACGCCGTGCACTCGGCCAGGTCGGCCGGGCCGAGGTGCAGCAGGTCGACGGCGGACTCGGGGTCGCTGGACGTCACCACGACGGCCACCGCGCCGGAGGAGCCGCGACCCGTGGCGAACCTGATGTCCAGCAAGGAGACCCTCCATGTTCCGGCGCAGTTCGTGCGCACAGCAACGGGAGCGACCGCACGCCGGCCGCTCCTCCCAACCCAGTCAACCCGAAAGCGGAGCCGTATGCGGGAAGACTCAGCCAGTGGCCGTCTTCAGCGCCTCGCTGAGCTCGTTGGCCTCATCCTTGGTCATCTCGACGACGAGCCGTCCACCACCCTCGAGCGGGACGCGCATGACGATGCCGCGGCCCTCCTTGGTGACCTCCAGCGGACCGTCGCCTGTCCGCGGCTTCATGGCCGCCATGTTGTCTCCCTTCGCTCCCTGATGTCCCAGACACCAGGTGGCACAGCCGTCCCCGCATGCCGGCGCGCCTGTTCACGGAGCCTCGACCGGACCCGCAGGCCCCGTGAGGTACGCACCAACCGATGATTTTCCCTGATGATGGCCCCAAGACCCAAACCGGGGCGCGAACCTTGTGACAACTCCTGGCGGGAAATGCCGGTCAACTGTCACAATAAGCGGCCATGCAGGCCCGGTCCGCCCTCTTTGACCTCTACGGCGACCATCTGCGCCCGCGTGGCGGGCGGGCCGCCGTCGCCGCTCTCGTGCGCCTGCTCGCTCCCCTCGGCATCGCCGCGCCGGCCGTCCGTACCGCGGTGTCGCGGATGGTCAGGCAGGGCTGGCTGCAACCCCTACGGTTGCCGACCGGCCCCGGCTACGGCATCACCCCCAAGGCGGCACGCCGCCTCGACGCCGCCGGTGCCCGCATCTACCGCACCCAGCGACCCGGCGGCCCCGGGAGCGCGTGGACCGGCAGGTTCGATCTCATCACGCTGGAACCGCCCGCGCACCGAGGCGCGCGGGCGAGACTGGTGGCGAACCTCGGATTCCTCGGCTACGGCTCGGTCGACGGCTCTACCTGGATCGCCCCGCGCCCGGGGGAGGGCGTCGACGCGCTGCTCACGGAGGCCGGTGTGCGCTACGACCGCTTTACGGCGGAGCATTGCGGCGGTACCGATGGAGCGATGCATCTCGTCGCCAGAGCCTGGGACCTCGACGCGATCGCCGCGGCCTACGGCGAGTTCGTCGAGCGCCTCACGCCGCTGGTGCAGTCCGTCGGCCCGGCCACCCCCGACGAGCAGGCCTACGCGGTCCGGTTCACGCTGGTCCACGCCTGGCGCGGGTTCCTCTTCCGCGACCCCCAGCTGCCGCCGCAGCTGCTGCCCGAGCGCTGGGCCGGCACCGCGGCGGCGGCCTTCTTCGACCACCACGCCCTGCGTCTGCGCCCCGCCGCCGACCGGTTCGTGGACGCCTGCCTGACCCTCTGACCCCTTGGAGCAACCATGGATGACCTGCTCGTCGAGCGCACCGAGACCGGTGTGGCGATCCTGACCCTCAACCGCCCCGACGCCCTCAACTCGCTGACCGACGGCCTGAAGGTGGCCCTGCGCGACACGCTCAAGGACATCGCGGACGACGCCTCGGTGCGCGCCGTGGTCCTCACCGGCGCGGGGCGCGCGTTCTGCGGCGGCCAGGACCTGCGCGAGCACGCGAGCTCCCTGGAGGCGGGCACCGGCGCGTCCCTGTCCACCGTCACCGAGCACTACAACCCGATCGCCACGCTGCTGGCCGGCCTGCCCAAGCCCGTCGTCGCCGCGGTCAACGGCATGGCCGCCGGCGCCGGCGCGTCCCTGGCCCTGCTCGCCGACTTCCGCGTGGGCGGCCCGAAGACCGCGTTCCTGATGGCCTTCGCCAACGTCGGCCTGGCCGGTGATACGGGGATCTCCTGGAGCCTGCCGCGGATCGTCGGGCACGCGAAGGCGACCGAGCTGCTGCTGCTGGCCGAGCCGGTGAGGGCCGAGGCCGCCTTCGCCCTGGGCATGCTGACCCGCCTGGCCGAGTCCGACGAGGACGTCCTGCCCGCGGCCCTGGAGCTGGCCGGGCGCCTCGCCGCGGGGCCGACGGTCGCGTACGCCCAGATCAAGCGCGAGCTGGCGGCGGGCGGCTCGGGCTCGCTGGCGGACGCACTGGCGGTCGAGGCCGAGGCTCAGGCGCTGTGCGGGCACAGCGCGGACCACCAGAATGCGACGGCGGCCTTCGTGGCCAAGCAGAAGCCGGTGTACGAGGGGCGCTGACGACCGGGCGCGGCCCCTGACCCGCTTCTGCGCCGCCTGGAACGCGCACACCAGCGGGCCCGGCCTCGCTCTGCGCGGCTTGGCCTCGCTCTGCGCGGCTTGGCCTCGCTGGGCGGGGCTGGGCTTCGCGCGATATGTCGGGCGCTGCGCGCCGCGACATATCGGACTTATCGGATATGTCGCGAACCTTCTTCAACGAGGGCTGAGCCTGGCTTAACGTGCCTCGTACAAACGCGCCATAGCGTAGGGTCCATGGCCGATCGTGAGAAGGTTGCGCATCTGCTGCGCCGGGCGACGTTCGGGCCCACGGCGGAGGAGGTCGACGCCGCCGAGTCCAAGGGCCTGGCGGCGACCCTGGACGCCCTGTTCGGCCCGCCCGACCCCGACGCCGGAGCGGCCCGCACGCCACTGCCCAAGCTCGGCCCGGTCCTCAACGACAAGACCGACCGGGCCGAGCAGATCCGTACCGTCGGCCTCTGGTGGCTGGACCGCATGGTGCAGGCCGACCACCAGGTGCACGAGAAGCTGACCTTCTTCTGGCACGGCCACTGGGCCACGTCCGCCGACAAGGTCAAGTCCGGCCCGCTGATGCTGGGTCAGCAGCAGACCCTGTTCCGCACCGCCCTCGGCGACTTCGCCACCCAGGTGCACGCGATGCTGCGCGACCCCGCGCTCATCATCTGGCTGGACGGGCAGAAGAACACCAACAAGGCCCCGAACGAGAACCTGGCCCGCGAGCTCATGGAGTTGTTCACGCTCGGTGTCGGCCACTACACCGAGCAGGACGTGCGCGAGGGCGCGCGGGCCCTGACCGGCTGGGTGGTGGACCAGAAGGCGGGCACCGCGACGCTCAACGCCAAGCGCCACGACGACAAGCCCAAGACGATCCTCGGCCGGACCGCCGCCTTCGACGCCGACGGTTTCGCCGACGTCCTGCTCGCCCAGCCGGCCTGCCCCGAGTTCGTCGCGCGGCGCCTCTGGCTGCGCTACTGCAGCGACGCCCCCATCCCGCAGGCCGTCCTCGACGCCGCCAAGACCCAGAAGACGACGGCGGCGGTACTGCGCTCCCTGCTCGCCGCCGACGGCCACGCCGAGCTCGTCAAGCAGCCCGTGGAGTGGCTGGTCGGCGCCCTGCGGCAGCTGCGGATCCGCCCCGGCGAGCTCCCCGACGCCCAGCGCAAGCAGCTCCTCAGCGCCCTGAACCAGCTGGGCCAGGTCCCGCTGCGCCCGCCGAGCGTGGGCGGCTGGCCGGCGGGCGCGGCGTGGCTCACGACCTCGGCCACCCAGGGCCGGATCAAGCTCGCCCAGACCCTCGCCGCGCGGGCTCCGCAGCCGGTCCTGGACCGTCTCACCGCCGTCCCCGCCGCCCAGCGCCCCACGGCCCTGGCCCGGCTGCTCGTGATCGACGCGTTCACGGACCGCACGCTGGCGGCCCTGACCCCGGCCGCGAACGACGCCCGGCGGCTGCTGACGCTCGGCCTGGCCAGCCCCGAGTACGCGATCAACTGACGCCGAGAGGAGACGGCATGGACGCCACCCCGGCGACGCCGACCAAAGCCGCGACCGAAGCCGCGACCGAAGCCGCGACCAAAGCGGCGACCGAAGCCGTGACTGAAGCCGCGACCGAAGCGGCGACCGAAGCCGCGACTGACGCCCGGCGCCTGCTGACGCCGGATCGGGGCGGCATGGACGCGGCGCCGACCGAAGCCGCGACCGACCCCCAGCGCCCGCTGATCAACCGACGCTGAAAAGGAGGCGGCATGGACGCCCTGACCCGTAGGAAGTTCCTGATCGCCAGCGGCGTGACCGGCGGCGCGGCCCTCGTCGCCGGGGGCGCCTGGACGCTGCGCGACATCTTCGACACCGCCGGCTGGGACGACCGCCCCGGCGACGCCAAGACGCTCGTGCTCGTCACGCTCTACGGCGGCAACGACGGCCTGGCCAACGTCATCCCGTACGCCGACAAGGCCTACGCCCCCGCCCGCCACGAGCTCGCCTACAAGCCCGAGGAGGTCCTCAAGCTCGACGACACCCTCGGCCTCAACCCCGGGCTCGCCGGCCTCAAGCGCATGTTCGACGCGAAGAAGCTCGCCATCGTGCGCGGCGTCGGCTACCCGAAGCCCGACCACAGCCACTTCCGGTCCATGGACATCTGGCAGACCGCGCAGCCCGACCGTCCCGGCAACACCGGCTGGCTCGGCCGCTGGCTCGACGCGTTCGGCGGCGACCCGCGCCACGCGGTGTCGTTCGAGCCGGTGCTGCCGCCGCTGCTGGCCGGGGCCACGACCGCCGGGGCCGCCGTGCCCGTCTCCGGCCTCACCCTGCCCAGCGGGGTCAAGCCCGAGGTGCTCACCGCGTTCGGCAAGACCTCCGACGGCGAGCCGCCGCTGCAGGCCCGCGCCGCCCGCGCCTTCGCCGACCTCGTCGAGGTCGACGCGCTCATCCACAGCGTCGACGACCACGACGGCGACGGCGAGGCGTCCGCGTCGACCGGCACCGGCACCGGCGGCCGCTCCGACCTCAAGACCCAGCTCGGTCTCGTGGCCCGCTGCGTCGAGGCCAACGTGGCCACCCGCGTCTTCTCCGTCTCCCTCGGCGGCTTCGACCTGCACGCGGAGGAGCGCAACTCGCAGGAGATCCTGCTCAAGATCCTCGACGAGGCGCTGACCACGTTCGCCGACCGCATGGCCAAGACCGAGGCCGGCCGCAAGGTCGTCGTCGCCGTGTACTCGGAGTTCGGCCGCCGCGTGGCCGCCAACGGCTCCGACGGCACGGACCACGGCACCGCCTCGAACATGTTCATCCTCGGCAGCCCGGTGAAGGGCGGCCTCTACGGCGAGCAGCCCAGCCTCGCCGACCTGGACAACGGCGACCTGAAGTTCACGACCGACTTCCGCAAGGTCTACGCGACACTCCTGCGCGACGTGCTCGACGCCGACCCGGAGCGGATCCTCGGCTACCAGGACCACCTGGCGGGCATCCTCTGAGTCCGCACCGGGCCTTCGGGTCCGGTGCCGGACGTGCCGAGGTGCCTCGACGTCCGGCGGCCGGTTGAGCTTCGAGCCGGGCCGGACCCGCGGCCGCCGCGGCTCGGGGGCGGCGCGGGCCCGGACCCGGAGCGGCTCAGCCCACCATGACCTCCGCGGGCAGCAGCTCGTCGGGCGACGGCTCGATGGCGAGATCCGGCTCAAACTCGGGCGAGAACGTGGAGGAAGCGGACGAGGAGAAGGACGGGGAGCCGGACACGGATGCGGGCGAGGGCGAGGACGGGGAGCCGGGCTCGGAGCCGGGCGAGGGCGAAGACGGGGAGCCGGGCACGGAGCCGGGCGGCGGCGAGGACGGGGAGCCGGGCTCGGAGGCGGGCGGCGGCGAGGACGGAGAGCCGGGCTCGGAGGCGGCCGAGGGCGAGGACGGGGAGCCGGGCTCGGAAGTGGGCGAGGCCGAGGACGGGGAAGTGGGCGAAAGCGTGAACGAGGCGGCCGGCGGCGCAAGCGAGGTGAGCGCCGGGCCGGGATCGTTCGGGCTCCATGGGGCCGGGTGCCGGGGAGCCGGCCGCGGGCGGGTGCGGCCCGCGGCCGAGCGCGGCCGGCGCGCCGCCGGGGGCCGGCGCCGGGCGGAGCGCTCGCGTGCCTTCTCGTCCTGCTCCAGCCAGGTGAGGGCGGTCCGGCACGTGTACGCCCACCAGCCGATGAACCGCCCGTAGCGCTCCCGCAGCTCGTCCGGCGACGGCTGAGCGGCCCCGTAGACCGCGCGGGCCGTGTGCGCGTATTGCTCCATCTCCAGCGGCACCGCGTCCGGCCGGCCGAGGGCCCGCAGCAGCAGAGCGTGCGCCGTGTAGTCGCCGATGCCCCGCACCGCCAGCAGCGCGGCGTGGGCCTCGTCGTAGGGGCCGGTGCGCAGCAGCTCCTCGTCGATCGCGGCCACCCCGGCCAGCACCTCGGTCAGGCGCTCGGCCTTGTTCTGCGCGCCGACGTAGGGCAGCACCTCGGCCGGCGAGAGCCGCGCCAGCCGCGGCAGGTCCGGGATCGCGGTGAAGTCCTCGTCGCCGGCCCGCACCGAGGCGCCGAGGTAGAGGGTGAGGCGGCGCTTGCGCAGCGTCGCATACCACTGGGTGGAGTTCTGCAGGAGCGTGAAATACACGACCCCCTCCGCCAGGCTCGAGAACCGCACCTGGTGCAGGCCCCGGGCGACCTCGAGCAGCGGCCGGACGCACTCGTCGGCCTCGGCGCGGCGCAGGAACTCGGCGCGGTCGTCGTCCAGCCCGAGCCAGCCCGAGACCCGGGCCCGCACCGCGTCCAGGTCGGGCCCGGCGAGCGGCTCCGCGCTGAACACGGTCAGCCCGGCCCCGGCGGCGCCGTCGTCGCGCTCGGCGACCTCGACCACGACCGCCGCCTCCGGGTCGGCGGGGTGCGGGAAGGCGCGGCGCACCCACTCGCCGGGGCGCAGCGAGATGTCGCGGCGGCCGGGCCGGAAGTCCGCGAGCGCGCGAAGGGAGCAGCGGAGGTCGAAGGGGGCGGTGGCGGACAGGATCGTGTGGGTGATGATGCCGAGTTCGGTCATGGGGGCATCTTCGAACACCGGTACGACAGTTTCGGGTCGGCGGCCCGCCGGTCGCTACTGTGCGCGAGCCGCGAGTAGCAGCCCGTCGCCGAGGGGGAGTAGGGCCGGGATCCACGCCTCGCTCTCGCGGAGGGACTTGACGGCCTCGCGCAGCAGTACCGTCTCGGCATCCCGGACCGTGGGATCACTGACGCGGCCGCCGGCCAGGGCATCGGCCAGGGCCAGGGTGCCGCCGGGGCGCAGGAGCCGCTCGGCCGCGGCGATCACCGGACCGTACTCGCTGGGATCGTGGTCGACGAAGACCAGGTCATAGGCCCGGTCGGCCAGCCGCGGCAGCACGTCGAGCGCGCGGCCGGTGATGATCCGGGTGCGCGAGGGCGCGTTGCCGGCCGCGGAGAACACCCGCCGGGCGATGCGCTGGTGCTCGGCCTCGAAGTCGATCGTGGTGAGCACCCCGTCGCGGCGCATCCCGCGCAGCAGCCAGCCGCCGCTCACCCCGGTGCCGGTGCCGACCTCGACGACCGCCTTGGCGTTGCTCACCGCCGCGATCACCCGCAGCGCCGCCCCGCAGCCCCGGCTCACCGCGCTGATGCCCAGCTCGAACGCCTGCTCGCGAGCGGTCGCGAGCACCGGGTCCTCGGCGACGAAGCCGTCGATGAAGTCAGCGGTCCGGGCGGAGGCGGTAATGGGACACCCCTTAAGAGAAGTCGATTGACCGCAAGCCTAGGAGACCTCGCCCCCGCATGCTCGAAGCCGGGGCGTGTAATGCTGGATGCGAAACGGACGGAGGAGCCGATCGTGACAGACGGTTCGGCCTGGCGTCAGCCGGGCCCCGGCGCGCCGGCCAGCAACACCGGCTGGGGAGCGCGCCCCGCATGGGCCACACCCGGTGCACCCCAGGCCGCCGCCCCCAGGCCGGCGCCCGACAGCTGGTGGTCCGACGCGCTGGCCGACCCGTGGCGCGACCCGGACGCTCCGGTCGTGGTGGTCAAGCCGCCCGCCGACGAGTCTCCCGCGCTCGAGAAGCCCCCGCCGCCCTCGCCCGGGCCCCGGGTGGGTATCGGGCTGGTCCTCGTCGTGTCGATCGTCACCGCCCTGCTCGCGGGCGCGCTCGGCGGCACCCTCGGCTACGTCTTCGCGATGGGCGGGGGCGGCGCCACCCTCGGCTCCGGCCAGGTCGGCAACGCCCCGCTGAACAACCGCGCCCCCGAGTCGATCGCCGGGCTGGTCAAGAAGGTCCTCCCGAGCGTCGTCACGATCAGCATGCGGGTCGGCAACGGCACCTCCCTGGGCTCCGGCTTCGTCGTCAGCGGCGACGGCCACGTGATCACGAACAACCACGTCGTCGAGGGCGGCAGCGGCGCGGCGACCATCCGCTTCAGCGACGCCAGCGTGGCCGCGGCGAGCGTCGTGGGCACCGACCCCGAGTCGGACATCGCCGTGCTCAAGATCGACACGAACGGGCTGCCGGACGGTCAGCTGGCCCCGGTCCAGTTCGGCAACTCCGACGCCGTCCAGGTCGGTGACCCGGTCGTCGCGGTCGGCGCGCCGCTCGGGCTGACCAGCACCGTGACGTACGGCGTGGTCAGCTACCTCGACCGCCCCATCCGCACCAGCGAGAACGGGACGGCGCGGTACTACGCGGCGATCCAGACCGACGCCGCCGTGAACCAGGGCAACTCGGGCGGGCCGCTCTTCGACGCGGCCGGGCGCGTGGTCGGCATCAACTCGGTCATCGGCACCCTCTCCGAGGACCAGGCCAGCGCCGGCAACGTCGGGCTCGCCTTCGCCATCCCGATCAACCACGCCCGGCGCGTCGCCACCGACATCATCAACACGGGCAAGGCGCGCCGCACGGTGATGGGCGTGCAGGTCGACAGCGCCTACCAGAACCCGGCGGGTGGCGCGCGCCTGGCCACCGTCGAGGCGGGCGGCCCCGCCGCGGCGGGCGGCCTCAAGGCGGGCGACGTGGTCATGGCGGTCAACGGCAAGCCGATCGACGAGTCGTGGGACCTCACCGCCCTGATCCGCAAGTACGCGCCGGGCGACACCGTGGAGATCCAGTACCTGCGCGGAGCCGCCAAGGCCAAGGCCTCCGTGGCCCTCGTCGCGGACGCCAAGTAAGGAACTGACCGGCCCTCCCGGAACCGGCCCGGGTGTGCGTAGTCTGGGCAGCGAGAGCAAGGGGAGGGCCGGCACATGGGCTTCGACATCGGCGGCTGGGAGTTTCTGGTCATCATCCTGGTCGGCGTGTTCATCTTCGGGCCGGACCGCCTGCCCAAGGCGATCAGCGACGGCGTGAAGATGCTGCGCCAGGTCCGCCAGATGGCCCGCAACGCCACCGGCGACCTGAGCAAGGAGCTCGGCACCGACATCCAGCTCGAGGACCTGCACCCGAAGACGTTCCTGCGCAAGCACCTGCTCAGCGAGGAGGACGAGGCCGCGCTGCGCAAGCCCCTGCAGGGCATCTACGACGACGTGCGCGGCGTCGCCGACCAGGTCAAGCGCGACGCCTCGGACGCCGCGGCGGCCGCCAAGAACGTGGGCAAGGCCACGGCCCCCGCGCCGGCGGCGGCCCCGGCTCCAGCGCCCCAGCCGGCGGTCCGCGCCAGCTGGGACGACGTGACCTGATCGACCGCCGCGGCGGCCGCCAGGAACCTGGGCAAGGCTCCAGCGTCCCAGCCGGCGGTCCGCGCCAGCTGGGACGACGTGACCTGATCTACCGCCCGGCGGGCTTGAGGCCCAGCGGCTTGCCCACCAGGCTCTCGCGCCGCAGCGCCAGCCGGTCCGCCACCGAGGCCAGGGCCTGCGCCGCGGGCGCGTCCGGGGTCGCCAGCACGAGCGGGAGCCCGGCGTCGCCGGCCTCGCGCAGCCGCGTGTCGAGCGGGATCTGCCCCAGCAGCGGCACCTTCGCCCCGACCGCCCGGCTGAGCGAGTCGGCGACCGTCTGCCCGCCGCCGGCCCCGAAGACCTCCATGCGCTGCCCGTCCGGCAGCTCCAGCCAGGACATGTTCTCCACGACGCCGACGATGCGCTGGTGCGTCTGCAGCGCGATCGAGCCGGCCCGCTCGGCGACCTCGGCCGCGGCGGCCTGCGGGGTCGTCACGACGAGGATCTCGGCCGAGGGCAGCAACTGGGCGAGCGAGATGGCCACGTCGCCGGTGCCCGGGGGCAGGTCCAGCAGCAGCACGTCCAGGTCGCCCCAGTACACGTCGGCGAGGAACTGCTGCAGCGCGCGGTGCAGCATCGGGCCGCGCCAGACGACGGCGGCGTTGCCCGGGGTGAACATGCCGATCGAGATGACCTTCACGCCGTGCGCCGACGGCGGCATGATCATGGACTCGACCTGCGTCGGCTTGCCGTCCGCGCCCAGCATGCGCGGCACCGAGTGGCCGTAGATGTCGGCGTCGACCACGCCCACGGACAGGCCCCGGGCGGCCAGGGCGGCCGCGAGGTTCACGGTCACGCTGGACTTGCCGACGCCGCCCTTGCCGCTGGCGACCGCGTAGACGCGGGTGCGCGAGCCGGGCTGGGAGAACGGGATGACCGGCTCCTGCACATCGCCGCGCAGGCTCGTCTGCAGGTCCTTGCGCTGCTCGGGGGTCATCACGCCGAACTCGATCTCGACCCCGGCGACGCCGCTGACGGCCCCGACCGCGCGGGTGATGTCGGTGCGCAACTTGTCCTTCAGCGGGCAACCGGCCACCGTGAGCAGGATGCCGATGGCGGCGACACCGTCCGGGCGGAGGGTGACGTCGCGGACCATGCCCAGCTCGGTGATGGGGCGGCGGATCTCGGGGTCGTCGACGGTCGCGAGCGCGGCGGCGATCGCGTCTTCGACGGTGGTGGCCGGGGCAGACATGGGTGCCATGGTACGTCGGGCAGCCCGCCGTATCCGGCGCGTCAACCCTGCACGAGGAACGCGTCACACGCCCACTGAGCGAAGCATGTCACCCGTGTGCGCCTGAGGGGGCTTGTCCGCGTACCGAAGACGGTGGGATCATCGTTTACAACGCCGCGCGCCTCGCCCCTTGAGGCGCGCGGCGTAATGCTGTCCGGTCCCACCTGCTGGGCAGCGGGCGTGTTGCTGGGCAGCCGGCGTGCTGCTCAGTCGCGGCGGGAGCGGCGGCGCGGCGGCTCGTCGGAGTCCACGACGTCGTCCGGCTCGTCCGACCCCAGCGGATCGGCCAGGGAGCCGAGCGCCTTGCGCACCTTCTTGCGCTCCGCCTTCGCCCGCCGGTCGGCCGCCTCGTCCAGCTCCTCCGCGACCCGGGCCAGCTCCGAGCGCAGGAAGTCGCGGGTCGCCACCTCGCCGAGCGCGATGCGCAGCGCCGCGATCTCCCGCGCCAGGTACTCCGTGTCCGCCTTCTGCGCCGCCGCGCGCCGGCGGTCCTCCTCCGCCGCGAGCCGGTCCCGGTCCGCCTGGCGGTTCTGCGCGAGCAGGATCAGCGGCGCGGCATACGAGGCCTGCAGGGACAGGATGAGCGTGAGGAAGGTGAAGGTGTACGGATCGAACTGCCAGCTTTTCGGGGTGAGCGTGTTCCAGGCGATCCAGGCCAGGATCACGACCGTCATGTAGACGAGGAACTTCGCCGTGCCCATGAAGCGGGCGATCCCCTCCGACCACTGCCCGAAGGCCTCCGGATCGAAGCGGGGCAGCGTGATCCGGGAAGCGCGCGGCTGGTCGAGCCGCCGGCGCTCAGCCACGGGTACCGCCCGGCGCGCCCGGCACCGCGATGGGCAGGGGCTCGGCGTGGTCGCGGTCGCGCCAGTCCTCGGGCAGCAGGTGGTCGAGCACGTCGTCGACGGTGACCGCGCCGACCAGCTTGTCGTTGTCGTCGACCACAGGCATCACCACCAGGTTGTAGGTCGCCATGCGGCGCGTGATCTCGGCCAGCGTCGTGTGCGGCGCCAGCGGGTCGATGTCGTTGTCGACCACGCCCCCGAGCAGGGCGGACGGCGGTTCGCGCAGGAGCCGCTGGAAGTGCACGACGCCGAGGTACCGCCCCGTCGGCGTGGCCATCGGCGGGCGCGTGACGAACACGCCGGCCGCGACCGCCGGCGACAGCTGCGGCTCCCGGATGCGGGCCAGGGCCTCGGCCACGGTCGCGTCGGGCGCCATCACGATCGGCTCCGAGGTCATGACCGCACCGGCCGTGCCCGGCTCGTACTCCAGCAGGGCCCGGACCGGGGAGGCCTCGTCGGGCTCCATGAGGTCCAGCAGCACCTCCTGCTCGGGCTTGGGCATCTCGGCGAGCAGGTCGGCGGCGTCGTCCGGGTCCATCTCCTCCAGCACGTCCGCGGCGCGCTGCGGCTCCAGCGCGGTGATGATCTCCAGCTGGTCGTGCTCCGGCAGCTCCTCGAGCACGTCGGCGAGGCGCTCGTCGTCCAGCGCCGCGGCGACCTCGACCCGCCGGGTCTCGGAGAGGTCCTGCAGCACGTTGGCGAGGTCGGCGGCGCGCATGTTGTCCAGCACGGCGAGCAGCCCCGCGGTGCCCTGCGTCTGCGGCTCCCCGGCGAGCCCGGTCACCTCGGACCACTCGAGCTGGTTGAGGTGGCCGCGGCGAGTGAGCCGCCCGGTGAACTCCCGCACCGCCACCCGCGACAGCGACCACTCGCCGGTGCGATCGGCGTCCATGGCCACGTCGACCACGGCCCCCGTGCGCCCGGTCGCGGCCACGGTCACGTGCCGGTCCATGAAGTCCTCGAGCACCAGCAGCTCGCCCGGGCGCTTCTCGAAGCGGCGCAGGTTGAGCGTGCCCGTGTTGAGCACCACGGCGTCGGGCTCGAGCGCGGTGATCCGGCCGATCGGCAGGAAGATGCGCCGGCGCATGGGCATCTCGGCGACCAGCCCGACCACCCGGGGCGGCTGGCTGCCCGGCCGGGCCCGGGCGACGGCGTCGCGCACCCGGCCGACCTGGTCGCCGTTCGGATCGAACACGCTCAGGCCCGCGAGGCGCGCGATGTAGACCCGCGGCGCAGTACTCACGAGGCTTAAGCCTACTGAAGCAGGCCACAAAGCAGGCGTTGGACCGAACCTGAGTGACGTGTGCCCCCTAGGCTGCCTTCATGAGCATGGTGCGGTACGCGATCGTCGACGTCTTCACCGACCGGCCCTTCACCGGCAACCCCCTGGCGATCGTCTTCGACGCCCGGGACCTGGCGGCCGAGCAGATGCAGGCGATCGCGCGGGAGTTCAACCTCTCCGAGACGATCTTCGTGCTGCCGCCGACGCCGGGCACCGCCGCGACGTACCGCGCCCGGATCTTCACGCCGGGGACCGAACTGCCCTTCGCCGGGCACCCGACGGTCGGCTGCGCGGTGACCCTCGTGCGCAACGGCGTGATCACGGGCCCCGACGTGGTGCAGGAGTGCGGGGCCGGGCTGCTGCCGGTCCACGTCGACGAGGTGCACGGCGCCGCGACCGTCACCGGCGCCACCCCGACCGTCGGACCCGCCCTGGACCCGCTGCCGCTGCTGGAGTCGATCGGGCTCACCGAGGCCGACCACGTCGGCCCGGCGCCCCGCAAGGCCGGGTGCGGGCTGGAGTTCACGTTCCTGTCGGTCACCGACGAGGCCGTGACCCGGCTGCGGCTGCAGCGGCCCGTGGACAACCTGAGCGTCCTGCACTGGGACGCCGAGCGGCGGCTCGCGCACGTCCGGGTGCTCGTGCCCGAGGTCGGCGTGGCCGAGGACCCGGCGACCGGCTCGGCGGCGCTGGGGCTCGGCGTGTGGCTGGTGACGAGCGGGCTGGTGGCGGCCGACGGGCTGAGCCGGTACGAAATCGCCCAAGGTCTTGAGATGCACCGACCGTCGGCCCTGCACTGCACGGTGACGGCGCAGGGCGGCGCGGCCGTGTCGGCCACGGTCTCGGGTCACGTGGTGCCGATCGCCTCCGGCGAGATGATCGTGCCACCGTTCGTCGGTTGACGACGCCGGCCGCCGAGGACCACCACGGCCACGCCCGCCAGCAGCAGCGCGATGCCCGGCAGCGTCCGCGCCGCCGGCAGCTGCCCGAGCAGCACCCACGCGATGACCAGCGCGCCCGGCACCTCCAGCAGGAGCAGGACCGCGACCGTCGTGGCGCTGACCCGGTGCAGCGCATAGTTGATCAGGGTGTGGCCGAGCAGCTGGGGCCCGATCGTCATGCCGGCGATCGCCAGCCAGGTGCTCCAGGTGTACCCCCACAGCCTCGCCCCCGTCGCCAGGCACACGACGACGATGAGCGCCGCGCAGATGCCGTAGCAGATCGACGCGTACACGCTCGTCGTCAGGCTGGCCCGCGCGTGCTCGCCGAGCAGCGTGTACCCGGCCGCGGCCACCCCGCCGGTCAGCGCCAGCGCGTCGCCCAGCAGCGCCCGCCCCGACAGGTCCGGGTCGGCACCGGTGGCCAGCGCGACGCCCGCGACCGCGATCCCGATGCCGGTCCAGGTGCTGCCCGGCACCCGTACGCCCCGGACCGCCGCGACCAGCGCCGTCCACACCGGGGTGGTCGAGACCAGCGCGACCGACATCGCCACGCTGGTCAGCTTGGCGCTCGGCACCCAGGTGCCGAAGTGCACGGCCAGGAACACCCCGGACAGCGCGGTGACGCCGAGCGCCCGCCGGCCGGGCCGGGCCCGCCCCTGCCGCAGGGCCGCCGGCGCCAGCGCCGCGGCGCCCAGCGCGTTGCGCCAGAACGCGATGGCAAGGGCGGGGGCGGCCGCGAATGCGATCATGGGCGCCGAGGCCGACACCGCCACGATCGCGACGACCAGGGCGACGGCAGTGGAAAGACCGACCTTGCGCATGGTGCGAATTGTCGTTGATCCGACACGACACGCCGCGGGGGACCAGGTAGACCGTTCGGAGGATGTAAGGGGGACCGAACGGTGATAGAGGCTGTCTGTTTTGACTACTACAACACGTGTACCAGCGCAGTTCGCCGCAGCGGGGGGCACCGCCGGACCGCCGAGGTGCTCGGCGTCGACCCGGCCGAGTGGCTCTCCGTGCTCGACCGGACCTACGACGAGCGGGCCCGCGGCGGCTACGGCAGCCACCTGGCAGGCCTGCGCCGGCTGTGCACCGAACTCGGCGTGGAGCCGACGACCGCCCAGTTACGCGAGGCGGCGGAGCTGCGGCTGGCCACCGTGCAGGCCGACGCCCCGCTGCGCCCGGAGACGCTCGGAGTCCTGCACGCGCTGCGGGCCGCCGGCGTGCGCATCGCGATCGTGAGCGACTGCTGGTTCGAACTCCCCCTCGTGCTGCCGCGCACGCCGCTGGCCGACGTGATCGACGCCGCCGTGTACTCCTGCCAGGTCGGGCACACCAAGCCGCACGCCGCGATGTACGCCACCGCCTGCGCCCAGCTCGACGTGGACCCGGCCCGCTGCCTGTACGTGGGCGACGGCGGCAGCCGCGAGCTCACGGGCGCGGTGCGCTTCGGCCTCACCGCGATCCAGCTGCGCGCGCCGGACCTGGGCGCCCACCTGACCTTCCACGCCGAGCCCGACTGGCGCGGCCCGGTGGTGACGAGCCTCGAAGCCGTCCCGGAGCTGGTGGGCGCCCGCGAGCTGGTCGCCTGACGGGCCTATTCTGGGGGCGTGACCGTGACGGCGGCGTTGTCGCCGGCGGATGGCCGGTACCTCGCCCGCCTGGCGGCGGACGCGGTTCACGCACGGCTCACGGGCTCACCCTTGGCCGCGACGGTTCCGTTGGACAGCCCACTGTGCCGCGACGGCGCATCCTTCGTGACCCTGGAGCGGGCCGGGGTGCTGCGGGGGTGTGTGGGCAGCCTGGAAGCCGTCCAGCCGCTGCACCGTGACGTGGTGCGCAACGCTGTGCAGGCGATGCGCGATCCTCGGCTGCCGCCGGTGACGGTTGAGGACTGGCCGGGGCTCGACGTGAAGGTGTCGGTGCTGAGCCGGGCCGAGCCGGTTGCCGCGAAATCCCGGGCCGCCCTCGTGGCCGGGTTGCGGCCGGGCGAGGATGGCTTGATTTTGCGGGATGGGGCGCGGCGGGCGACGTTCTTGCCGGCGGTGTGGGTGAAGCTGCCGGATGCGGAGCAGTTCGTGGATGCGTTGCTGCGCAAGGGGGGTTGGCCGGCGGGGGAGTGGCCGGCGCGCGTCGAGGCGCTGCGGTACACGTCGACCGAGTACCACGACGCGGCGCCGCGACCGGAAATTTCCGCATAAATCGGCTTTCGTTGGCTTTTGCCCGAATTGCTGGGCATTGGCTCGGCACCGCGCGAGCGGTTCGCAGCTCGGAGTCAACAGCGCGCCACGACGGCCGAGCGTCACAAGACCCACCGCCCAGAGCTGCTGGCGCGGCGTACGTGCCGTGGCGCGGCAAGAATCCTGCAGTGGGCGAACCCGCAGATGCCGCAGCGCAGGCGGCTCAAGCAGCGCCGACGCGAACCATTCCGCGCGTTGGTGTCCGAAAAGTCCCTGTAAATCGCCTTAAATCCCGCAAAAAGAGCGGAAACCGTGATCGGCGACCGGGGTGGGCGCCTGCGGAAGCGAGGGCGGGCGGCGGCGAGAGCGGGCGCGGAGCGGGCAGGGGCACGGTGGCCGTGCTGAGCGCCGCGACCGCGGCCAACCGCGGCCAGGACGCGCGCTCCACCCGGCTCCAACGCGCAAGATCTCCGTCTCGGTTCCAATCCATCCGGCAGCGCCCCCGAAGCCGCGACGCGCCCCCAGCGGCCCAGATCGACGCCAACACCAGCGGCCCCATAACCCCCGGCCGTGATTGGATGTGAAACATGGACGCACTGGTCGAGGAGGCGGCAAAGAAAGCCGCAGTAGCCTGGATCGCCGTCGCCGGCAACCCCCCGACCCTCGCCTGGTGCGCCTGGCTCGGCAGCGCCCTGCTAGTCGTGACCGGCGAGGGCGAGCAGGCGATCCCCGGCCTCGCCGAGGCCGATACCGCCGACGTGATCCTCCGAGGCGACCACGGCGGCCGGATCGTCACCTTCCCCGCCGACGTGACCCGCATCGCCCCGCAGGACGAGGCGTGGACCGAACTCGTCCCCCAGCTCGCCGCCAAGCGCCTCAACAGCTCCGGCGCCGCCGACGACCTCGTCCGGACGTGGGCCGAGCGCTGCGTCGTCAGCCGTCTCACCCCGGCCGGCGCCTCCGCGGACATGCCCGACGACGCTCAGGCCGCCCCACCCCGCCCGACTCCCGCCACCCGCATCCCGCGCCGCCCGTTCCGCCTGCACAAGGTCCGTGGCGCACGGGGCCGGTGAGCCGCTCGCCAGTTCCCCTCCAAAAGTCCGTGGAGCGAAGGCCGTTGACCTGCGAGAAAGAGTCAGATCGCCCGGTGGCCGTCCTCCTTTTTCAAACCTCATCTTACCCACCGCCACCTAATCGATCACGCGCCGACAAGATCGAAAATGGCGCTGAGTGGCCAGGACATCACCCCAGGCCAACGGCGTGCAGGCTCTCCTCCCACAGCCGCGCCGCCAGCGCGGGGCTGTCGGTGTCGCGGGACGGCCGGATCAGTTTGCGATCCATGTAGTACCCGCCCGCCGTGAGCTGCGACGCCGGAGTCGCGGCCAGCCACACCAGCGTGTCCGCCCCGCGCTCCGGGCTGCGCGCGAACGGGGCCAACCGCGCCGCCATGTTCACGCCGATCGTGGAGCCGAAGCGGCTGCGCACGAAGCCCGGGTGGTACGACGCCGACATGATGTCCGGCCAGCGGCGGGACGCCTCGGCGGCGAAGAGGATGTTCGCCTGCTTCGCGGAGCCGTACTGCCGCCACAACCCCCGCTTCCGGGCGCCGCGCAGGTCGGCGGGGTCGAGGGCGCCCATCGCGTGCGCGCCCGAGGCGGTGTTGATGATCCGGCCCCCGCGGAGCTGTTCGCGCAGGAGACTACTGAGCAGGAACGCCGCGAGGTGGTTGGTCTGCAGGGTCGCCTCGAAGCCGTCGGGGGTGATCTGGTGGCCGCGCACGACGCCGCCCGCGTTGTTGGCCAGCACGTCGATGCGCTGGTAGCGCTGGCGCAGGTGGTCGACGAGCACGTGGACGTCGTCGAGCCGGGCGAAGTCGCTGCGGTACGCGGGGGCCGTCCGGCCGCCGCCCGCCTGGGAGACCGCGGCGGCCGCGGCCTCGAGCCGGGCGGGGTTGCGCCCGACGAGCACGGTGTTCGCGCCGCGCCGGGCCATCTCGATCGCGGCGGCCAGGCCGATGCCGGAACTGGCGCCGGTGATGACCACCGTACGGCCGGTGAGATCTCCCACAGGGGAGTTCTGTGTACTCACGCGTCGAGGTTACCGTTTGGTAGCCGCCTGAACCTTCGATAAGGAGCCGCCGATGGCCGCCCTGGGACGCCCGCGCCGCTCGTGCCTCGCCGTGCCCGGCTCCAGTGTGAAGATGCTGGCGAAGGCCCAGGGGCTGCCGGCCGACCAGGTGTTCCTCGACCTCGAGGACGCCGTGGCGCCGCTGGCCAAGCCCGACGCGCGCAAGAACATCGTGGCGGCCCTCAACGAGGGCGACTGGGCGGGCAAGACGCGTGTCGTGCGGGTCAACGACCTGACGACGCCGTGGACGTACCGCGACGTCATCGAGGTCGTCGAGGGCGCCGGCGAGAACCTCGACGCCATCATGCTGCCCAAGGTGCAGAGCGCCGGTCAGATCGAATGGCTGGATCTGACGCTGACCCAGATCGAGAAGACCTTGGGGCTCGCGCACCACACGATCGGCATCGAGGCGCAGATCGAGAACGCCGCCGGCCTGGTCAACGTCGATGCCATCGCCGCGGCCAGCAAGCGCGTCGAGACCATCATCTTCGGCCCGGCCGACTTCATGGCCTCGATCAACATGAAGTCGCTGGTCGTGGGCGGACTCATCCCCGGGTATCCGGGCGACCCGTACCACTACATCCTCATGCGCATCCTGATGGCCGCCCGCATGCACGACCTGCAGGCCATCGACGGGCCGTTCCTGCAGATCCGCGACGTCGACGCGTTCCGCGAGGTCGCCGGGCGCAGCGCCGCGCTCGGCTTCGACGGCAAGTGGGTGCTGCACCCGGGCCAGATCGCGGCGGCCAACGAGGTGTACTCGCCCGCCCAGGACGACTACGACCACGCCGAGATGATCCTGGACGCGTACGACTACTACACCTCCGAGGAGGGTGGCCGCCTCGGCGCCGTCATGCTCGGCGACGAGATGATCGACGAGGCCTCCCGCAAGATGGCCCTGGTCATCGCGGCCAAGGGGCGCGCCGCAGGGATGAAACGCGGCACCGTCTTCACCCCGCCGAACTGAGAAAACGCGCGTCGCATTGCCCGGTGGCGCGTCCGGCAGGCAGGATTTGCCGTATGGCACCCGACCTACGTTCCAGCGGCCCCGCCGGCAAGAGCGGCCGGCGCGACGCGAGCCGGCCGTCCTCCGCGCGCCGCACCCTGCGAGCCGTACCGTCCAGCGGTCCCGACCTCGCCGGCGACACCGCCGAGGAGGAGACCCCGGCCGCGATCGACCGGCTCGACGGACGGGTCGCCCTGGTCACCGGCGCGGGCAGCCCGGACGGCATCGGCTACGCCACGGCCCGCCGGCTCAAGCAGATGGGCGCCGCCGTCGCGATCGTCTCCACCACCCGGCGCATCCACGACCGGGCCAGCGAGCTGGGCGTGATCGGCTTCGTCGCCGACCTGACCGTCGAGGCCGAGGTCGGCGCGCTCGCCGACGCCGTGCTCGACCAGCTCGGCGCGGTCGACATCCTCGTCAACAACGCCGGCCTGGCCAGCAAGGCCAGCCCCGAGGTGCTGCGCCCGGTCGCCCAGCTCACCTACGAGGAGTGGCGGGCCGAGATCGACCGCAACCTCACCACCGCGTTCCTGGTCAGCCGGGCCTTCGTCGGCGGCATGGCCGAGCACGGCTGGGGCCGCATCGTCAACCTCGCCGCGACCGCCGGGCCGGTGAACGCGCTGCCGGCCGAGGCCGGGTACGCCGCGGCCAAGGCCGGCGTCGTCGGGCTGACCCGCGCGCTGGCCATGGAGCTCGTCGCCGACGGGATCACGGTCAACGCCGTCGCCCCCGGCATCATCCACACGGGCGCGTCCACCCTCGTGGAGCTCAAGCAGGGCTTCGGCACGCCGATGGGGCGCCCCGGCACGCCGGAGGAGGTCGCGGCCACGATCGCCTTCCTGTGCTCGCCCGGCGCGTCGTACATCACCGGCCAGATGCTCGTGATCGACGGCGGCAACAGCGTGCGGGAGGCGCAGTACCGCTGACGCCGGCCCGGACCGGTCATCAGCGAATGCCCAGGTTCGCTGGCTATGTTTGGCCGTATGGGGGCTCGTCCGGCTGACTACGTGGTGTTGCTGACGCCGCCGGCCACCGTGGGGGCGGCGTGCGAGGTCGTGCTGCTGTCCGGCGAGCCCGAGGCGTTCCTGCCGCTGATCCTCGTGCTCCAGCCGCTGACCGTGCTCGGCATCGTGGTGGGGCTCGTCCAGCTCACCCGCAGCACCCGGGGGCCGTCGACCTTCAAGCTGACGGTGTACCGCGGGGAGCCGGCCTTCGCCGCGCTGCCCGCGTTCCGCCGCCAGTGCGTGTTCAACGGCCTGCTGAGCGCCGCCCTGCTGCTCATGGCGCTCAACGGGATGCGGGTCGCCGGGCGGATCGTGCCCACGATGGCCTGGGCGATCCTGGTCGTCAACGGCTGCACCGTGCTCCTGCTGCTGTTCCGCATGATCCGCTCCGGCCCGCTGCTGCTCACCCGGGACGGGATCGCGGTCGACGGGGGCCGCAGCTTCGTGCCCTGGGCGGCGCTCGGGCCGGGGCCGGAGCACCAGCTGTGGACGGTCACCCACCCGGAGCTCATCGAGGGCGCCCGCGTGAAGCGCTTCCAGCCGGGCCAGGACGTACCGCTCGACGTGTCGCTGTGGTTTCTGTTCCGGGCGATCCACACGTACGTCGAGCATCCGCAGCAGCGCCTCGACATCGGCACCCCGGAGGAGCTCGTCCGCCTGCGCGGCACCCTCGCCCGCCAGGCCACCTGATCGCCCGACGCGGCCCGCCCCGGCCGTTCCTAGCCTGGAAAGCATGCGCTGGGCCTGGGTCGTCGCGCCGTCGGTGCTGGTGGGGGCCGTCGGCGCCCTCGTGCACGCGTTCGTGCCCGGCGGGTACGTCGTCTTCGGCCTCATCGCCGTCGCGCTCATCGGGCTCGACCAGCTGCTCACCGATCTGCGCCGCCGCGAGGAGCCCGACGCCCGCCCCGGCTGGGAGTTCTTCGCGCCGCCGGGGCTCGTCGCGGCCCGGGCCGGGCGCGCGTTCGCCCTCGCCGTCACGCTCGTGACCGCGGCGCTGCTGGTCACCGGCGACCCGGTCGGGTGGGCCGTCGCCGCGGCCCTCGCCACGCCGTCCGTGCTCGTCGGCGTGCAGCTGTCGGTGCGCCTGGCCGTGGGCGCCTCCGTGCTGCGGCTGAGCCCCGACGGGGTGCAGGTGCGGGGGCGGCGGTACCCGTGGGAGCGCATCGAAGCCGTCGAGCTCAACGGCGACCGCACCAACCCGCGGCTCGACCTGCTCGTCGCGGGCCGCCGCCACCCGGTCACCCTGCGCCCGGCCGGCGTCGACGCGAGCCTGCTGTTCCTGACCGACCTGCTCGGCTACTACCAGTCCCACGCGCGCCTCCGCGGCGCGATCGGCGACGCGGCCGAGGCCGGACGCGTGCACAACCTGCTGCTCGAGGCCCGCCTCGCCGCCGGCCTGCACGGCGGCCCCCGCCCGATCCTCGCCGCCGGCTGAGCCCGCGCGTTGCGGGGAGGCACCCGAGTCGCGCGGTGCACCCCGGGTCGTGCACCCCGGGTCGTGCGGTGGAGGTCGGGTCGCGCGGTGCGGGCAGGGCGCGGGGACGCGGCGGCGAGCTAGGTTGGGGGCATGCGCAGCGCTGAACAGATCCTGCGCGAGGCCCGGACGATCGCGGTCGTGGGCGCCTCCCGGGATCGCTCGAAGACGGCCCATGCGGTACCGCTGCAGATCCAGCTGCACGGCTGGCGGATCGTGCCCGTGAACCCGTTCGCGGACCAGATCTTCGGGGAGCGCGCCTACCGCCGCCTCGCCGACATCCCGTTCCCGGTCGACGTGGTCAACGTGTTCCGCCCGTCGGCCGACGCGACCCAGGTCGTGAAGGACGCGCTGGCCATCGGCGCGCCCGCGATCTGGCTGCAGCAGGACATCTACAGCCCCGCGGGCCGCGCCCTGGCCGAGGCCGCCGGCGTCGACTTCCTCGAGAACACCTGCATCGCGGTCGTCCGCGCGGTGCACGCGCTCAGCGCACCCCGTAGTCCCGCAGCAGACCCCGGCTGATGATGGTCTTCTGAATCTCCGAGGTGCCCTCGCCGATGAGCAGGAAGGGCGCCTCGCGCATGAGGCGTTCGATCTCGTACTCCTTGGAGTACCCGTAGCCGCCGTGGATGCGGAACGCCTCCTGGACGACCTCCGCGCAGTGCTCGCTGGCCAGCAGCTTGGCCATGCCCGCCTCGACGTCGTTGCGCTGCCCGGCGTCCTTGAGCCGGGCGGCCCCGACCATGAGGGCGTGCGACGCCTCGATCTTCGTGGCCATCTCGGCCAGCTTGAACGCGATCGCCTGGTGCTTGACGAGCGGCTGGCCGAACGTGTGCCGCTGCTGGGCGTAGGCGATCGCGAGCTCGAACGCCCGGATGGAGATGCCGCAGGCCCGCGCGGCCACGTTGACCCGCCCGACCTCGATGCCGTCCATCATCTGGTAGAAGCCGCGGCCGGCCTTGTCCGCGCCGCCGAGCACCGCCGAGCCGGGCACCCGGACGCCGTCGAGCACCATCTCGGTGGTCTCGACGCCCTTGTACCCCATCTTCTCGATCTTCCCGGGGATGTTCAGGCCCGGCAGGCGCTCGCTGAGCCCGAACCCGGGCTCCTTCTCCAGCAGGAACGTCGTCATGTTCCCGTAGACGGACTCGGCCCCCAGTTCGGTCTTCACGAGCGTGGCGACGACGGAGGACCGCGCCCCGTTGGTGAGCCACATCTTCTGCCCGTCGAGCACCCACTCGTCGCCGTCGGCGACGGCCTTGGAGCGGATCGC
Organism: Dactylosporangium sp. CA-052675; assembly: GCF_050947935.1. Taxonomy (GTDB): domain Bacteria; phylum Actinomycetota; class Actinomycetes; order Mycobacteriales; family Micromonosporaceae; genus Dactylosporangium. The sequence goes on from NZ_CP192010.1 coordinate 800,270, forward strand.
GGCCACGTCGGACCCGGTGCCCGGCTCGGACATCGAGAACGCCCCGCGCACCTCGCCGGTCGCCATCCGGGGCAGCAGCCGCCGCTGCTGCTCCTCGGAGCCGTGCTGGGCCACGAGGTAGGCCACGATGAAGTGCGTGTTGACGATCCCCGACACGGACATCCACCCGCGGGAGAGTTCCTCGACGACGAGCGCGTAGGTGAGCAGCGACTCGCCGAGCCCGCCGTACTCCTCGGCGATGGTGATGCCGAACAGCCCCATCTCGCGCATGCCGGCCACGATGTCGTCCGGGTAGACGTCGTCGTGCTCGAGCCGCTGCGCGTGCGGAATGATCTCCTTGTCGACGAAGGCCCGCACGGTCTCGAGCATCGACTGCTGCACATCGCTGAGCCCGGGCGTCCGAGCGAGACGGGCCATGTGAGACCTCCGTGGATCGGCTCCTGCGAAGAAGTTACCGGCGGGTATCCCGGGTGTACCAAGCTTCCGGCGGTACGGGCCTTGTGAAATGGTTCTCAGGTGCGAGTCAACGGCCTGGCGATCGCCGCCCTGATCTGCGCCGTCCTGCTACCCCCGTTCGGCATTCTCATGGGCCACATCGCGTGGTCCCAGTGCCGGCGCGAGCAACGCCCGGGCGCCGGCCTGGCCCTGGCGGCGATGGTCACCGGCTACGTGGTCCTGCTCATCGTGTGCGGCCTCCCCATCATCTCCTTCGCCTGAGGCCCGTTGCCTCACCGCGCCGGGCCCCACGAGACCCTGCCTGATGCCTCCGCGTGCATCCCGCGCGAAGGGTGGGCTCCAACGCGGGTAGGGTCGCGACGGAGCCGGCCACCACGGCCGGCCGCCGCCGAGGCAGGGGCGTGACCGCGGTCCCGATCCGGATGGCCGAGGTGGCCTGGGCGACGGCGGCGAGCGTCACCCAGGCATCAGCGGAGGGCACGCCCCAGGCAAAGGCGAGGTGGTCCCAGACGAACAGGTATTCCCAGCCGGCGGCCTCGGCGGCAACGGACACGTCGACCACCAGCGCCGGCTCCGCGAAGTCCCCGAGCGTGCAGACACAGATGCCGAGGCGCATGCGCCGTCACCCCGTCACCGCGGTCCAGGGGTCCTTCGGCGGGGACGCGGACCCCTCCGGGCAGACCTTGCGGTAGTCGCACCACGAGCACTGCGGGCCGGGCCGCGGGGCGAAGTCCGAGTCGGCCAGGATGTCCGCCGCCGTCGCCTCCGCCCGGCGCAGGTGCCGTTCCAGCGACGCATCCGTGTGCTCGAATGCCGCCACCGTCCCGGTCGGCAGGTGGTGCAGCTCGACCCGGCGGCAGGGCTTGCGGAACACCCGGGCGGTCGCGATCGCGTACAGCGCCAGCGCCCGGGACCCGCGCGCGTCGTCCTGTGAGACCCCGCCCCGCCCGGTCTTGTAGTCGACGATCACGAGCTCGTCACCGCGCTGGTCGATCCGGTCCACGCGCCCCGACAGCGCGAGGATCTCGGTGCGGGCCGCGACCGTCCGCTCCACCCCCACGGGCTCCTCGGCCGGGTCGAGCGACTCCACATAGGACTCGAGCCAGCCCAGCGCCCGCCGGTAGACCTCCCGCTCCTGGGCGTCGTCCTGGTAGCCCTCGCGGACCCAGGTCGCCTTCAGCAGGGCCGGCAGCGCCTCCGGCACCCGGCGGCCGGGCTCCAGCGCATACCAGTTCTTGAGCGCCGTGTGCACCGATGCGCCGAGGGAGTTGTGCGCCCACGGCGGCCCCTTCTGCGGGGCGGGGCGGTCGACGTAGGTGAACCGGTAGCGGCGCGGGCAGTCCTCGTAGCTGCCGAGTTTGCTGGGCGTGCAGGTGAACAGGCGCGGCGGCGGTGCGAACAATCCCAACTGCTCCACACCGAGCATCCTGCCATCGGGGTACGACAAAAACGTCAGTGCGGCGAGTGTGGACAGGTGGTCACGAACGCCTCGATGGCGTCGGCCAGCAGCCCGTCGGGGTACGACAAATACGTCAATGCGGCGAGTGCGGACAGATGGTCACGAACGCCTCGATGGCGTCGGCCAGCAGCCCATCGGGGTACGACAAATACGTCAATGCGGCGAGTGCAGGTAGGTGGTCACGAACGCCCCGATGGCGTCGGCCAGCAGCTGCACGGCGATCGCGGCCACCAGCAGGCCGGCGATCCGGGTCACGACCTCGATGCCGCTCGGCCGCAGGATGCGCACGAGCACGCCGGAGAAGCGCAGCACGAGGTACACCACCAGCATCACGGCGATGATGCCCACGGCGATGGCCGAGTAGCCCGAGAAGGAGTGGGCTCGCCGCACGAACAGCATCGTGGCGACGATCGCGCCCGGCCCGGCCAGCAGCGGCGTGCCCAGCGGCACGAGGGCCACGTTCGACGTCACCTCGTGCCGCGGGTCGTCGGTCTTGCCGGTGAGCAGTTCGAGCGCCACGAGGAGCAGGAGCAGGCCGCCGGCGCCCTGCAGCGCGGGCAGGTCGATGTGCAGGTAGCCGAGGATCTGCCGGCCCAGCACCGCGAAGGCGACGATGACGCCGAGCGCGAGCAGCACCGCCTGCAGCGCCGCGCGGTGCCGGGCGCGGCGTTCGAGCTGGCCGGTGAGGGCGAGGAAGATCGGCACGGCGCCCGGGGGATCGAGGATCACGAGCAGCGTCACGAACACTTCGCCGAAGAGCTTCACATCCACGACCGGATTGTCGTAGCAGGCCCGTATCGAGCGGATACCAGGGTCTTGACGTCATGGAATGCCGCCCCTACGTTGCCAGAGAACAGCAAACTTTCCTTACAGATGGAGGGTTCATGGGCAAACGCAGGCTCCTGGCGGGGGTCGCGGCCGCGCTGGCGGTGACGTCGCTGGCCCTCGCCCCCGCGACGGCGGCCGACGCCCACGGTGCCGCGCACCAGGACGAGTACAAGCGGGTCGGGTACTTCATCCAGTGGGGCATCTACGGCCGCTCGTACTTCGTCAAGAACCTCGAGACCAGCGGGCAGGCCTCGCGCCTGACCCACATCAACTACGCCTTCGGCGGCGTCAACGCGGCCGGCAAGTGCGAGTCCGTCGACCCGTGGGCCGACTACCAGCGCCCGGTGTCCGCGGCGGAGAGCGTCGACGGCAAGGCCGACGAGGCCGGCCAGCCGCTCGCCGGCAACTTCAACCAGCTGCGCAAGCTCAAGGCGATGCACCCCGGCCTCAAGGTCCTCATGTCGCTGGGCGGCTGGACCCTGTCGGCGAACTTCTCCGACGCCGCGCTGACCGACGCGTCGCGCCAGGCGCTGGTGAAGTCCTGCATCGACACGTTCATGTCCACCGGTGTCTTCGACGGCTTCGACCTCGACTGGGAGTGGCCAGGCTCCGAGGGCAACCCGGGCAACGTGATCCGGCCCGAGGACAAGCAGAACTTCACCAAGCTCGTCGCGGAGTTCCGCAAGCAGCTGGGCAAGAAGGCGACGCTGACCGCGTTCCTGCCGGCCTCCCCGGCGAAGATCGACGCCGGCTTCGAGGCGAACCAGATCTTCAAGTACCTCGACTTCGGCTCCGTCCAGGGCTACGACTACCACGGCACCTGGGAGACCACCACCAACCAGCAGTCCGCGCTCTTCGTGCCGCGCAACGCGCCCACGACGCCGGACTTCAGCGGGTCGACGTCGCTCAAGGCGTGGACCGACCGCGGCGCGCCCAAGAAGCAGCTCGTGCTCGGCGTGCCGTACTACGGCCAGGGCTGGACCGGCGTCACGAACGCCAAGAACGGCCTGTTCCAGACGGCGACCGGACCGGCGCCGGGCACGTGGGCGGCGGGCAACGAGGACTACAAGGTCCTCGCGACGCTGCCGCAGCAGGGCTACAAGGTCTACCACGACCTGCTGTCCGGCCACGCGTGGCTGTTCAACGGCACGACGTTCTGGACCTTCGACGACCCGATCGTCGTGGCTCAGAAGGGTCTGTACGTCCGCCTCGCCGGCTACGGCGGCGCGATGATCTGGTCGCTCGACGGTGACGACGCCAACGGCACCCTCACCAAGGCCATCTACACGACCCTGCGCTGATCACGGGGTGCTCGGCGGCATGAACCGCGCGATGCCGTCGAGCACCCGCTGCAGGCCGAACGTGAACGCGCGCACGGGGTCGCCGGCGCCGTACTCCTCCCCGGCCGCCTGTCCGACGCGCGCCGCGGTCGGGAAGCGGGCCGGGTCGAGGACCTCGGAGAGCAGCGGCGCCCACGCCTCCCACCACTCCGTGTCGCTGCGGCCGGTGCGCTGCTCGGCCTGATCGGCCAGCACCGCGGCCCGCGCCGCGCCGGTGACGTAGTCGAGCACCAGGCTCAGCAGCTGGTCGGTGTCCACATCGGACACACCGGTGCCCTCGAAGGCGCGCAGTTCGAAGTCGTACTTCGCGATGCTGTTCGGCCCCAGGACCGGCCGGCTCGTCGCCACCTGCAGCAGCCAGGGATGACGGCGGTAGAGCTCCCAGTTGGTGCGGGCCACCTCGGTGAGCCGCTCGCGCCAGCCCTCGGCCGCGTGGGCCTCCCGGACCGCCTCGGCGCTGACCGCGTCCACCATCACGTCGAGCAGCTCGGCCTTGCTGGGCACGTACGTGTACAGCGACATCGCCGTCACCCCGAGCCGCTGCGCCACCCGGCGCATCGACACCGCGCCCAGCCCCTCGGCGTCGGCGAGCGCCACGGCGACGGCGACGATCTCCGGCACGGTGAACTTGGGCCGCGGGCCGCGCCGCGCCGCCGAGGCCGGCAGCCGCCCCCACAGCAGGTCGATGCTGCGCCGCGGGTCGCCGGTGCCGCTGTACTCCGTCGTCACCCCACCACGCCGCTTCCCCGCCCGGCCGCGACGATGCGCTCCAGCACCTCGGGGGCCGTGGTGCGGGCGCCGAGCCGGACGGTCTTGTGGGTGCCGTGGTAGTCGCTGCTGCCGGTGGTGACCAGGCCCAGCCGCTCGGCGAGCGCGTGCATCTCGGCCTGCTCCCGCGGGCTGTGGTCGGTGTGGTCGGCCTCCAGGCCGAAGAGCCCGGCGGCGGCCAGCTCGACGATGAGCGAGTCGGGCACGATCGGGCCGCGGACGCTGGCCCGTGGGTGCGCGAAGACCGGCACCCCGCCCGCGCCCAGGATCAGCCGCAGGCCCTCGAAGACGTCGATGTCGTCCTTCGGGATGCGGTAGCGGGCCCCGAGCCACTGCGGCTGGAAGGCCTCGGTGACGCTGCCGACCAGGCCGCGGCGCATGAGGGCCTGGGCCAGGTGCGGGCGGCCGACGGTGCCGCCGCCGGCGTAGTCGCGCACCTCGTCCCAGGTGACGTCGATGCCGTCGGCGCGCAGCAGGTGGGTCATCCGCTCGGCGCGGGTCTCGCGGGCGGCCCGCACCCGGGCGAGCTCGGCGGTCAGGGGCGCGTCGGTGGGGTCGAAGAGGTAGGCGAGCATGTGCAGGCCGATCGGCCTCGTGTCCCCGTGCCAGCGCAGCGACAGCTCGGCCCCGGGCACCAGGGTGAGGCCGTCGGGGCGGGCCGCGAAGGCCTCGGCCCAGCCACCGGTGGTGTCGTGGTCGGTCAGCCCGAGGACGTCCAGCCCCGCCGCGGCCGCCTCCCCGACCAGCTCGGCCGGGGTCGACGTGCCGTCGCTGGCGGTGGAGTGGGCGTGGAGATCGATTCGCACGCCCCCAGTTTATGAACCTTTACTTCGCCGCGAGCGGTTCGATGAGCACGACCCCGTCGCTCTCCTGGTCCAGTTGGTCGACCTGGTCCGCCTGGCCGGTGGGGTCGAGCTTCAGGAACTTCTTGCCGTTGTCGACCACGAACGTCGTGGCAGTCAGCCACATGGTCTTGGTGGTGACGGCGAGGTTCCACAGCTTGGCCTTGAAGCCGGGGTTGAACACCGCGGTCAGGTCCAGGATCGCGACCTGCTTGAGGCCCACGACCGGATAGGCGAGCCAACGGCCGTTGGGGGAGACGCGCGCGCCGGCCGGGGCCGCGACCGGCAGCCCGCAGGCCTTCTTGATGATCTTGAACGGCTGGTCGAACTGGAGCTGGGCCAGGCACATCGCGGTGTCCGCGGCGCCGGCCGGCTTGAGCTCGGCGTAGACGCCGTTGTTGTCCTGGGTGCCGCCGAAGACCCGCACCACGGTGTTGTCCCAGGTGGGGCTGTACCCCCGATCGGTGTGCCAGACGTCGAAGCCGTTGTCGTCGTTGCTGACCACCAGGTTGGTGCCGACGAAGGTGACCGGCTCGGTGTTGGGCAGCACGGAGACGGAGGGGCCCTGGGTGATCGTCTTGGCGTTCTGGTCGCTGCGCGTGCCGACGTTCATCTTGCCCTTCGACGCCCACGCCACGGTGCTGCCGTCCTTGGCCACCGCGATGTTGGTGGCGTCGTCGACCAGCACCTGCTGCCGGTCGTCGTCGTCCTGCAGGACGAGCTGCTTGTCGCCGTCGGGCTGGGTGTTGACCACCAGGTAGCCGTCCTTGGCCTGGTAGGCCGCGGTGACGGTGCTCTTGGCGGGCAGCTGCAGCCGCACCCGGGTGGCCGCCTCGGCACTCGGGCCGATGGCGGTGACCTCGCGCATGTCCGACGGGGCGACCGGGGCGGTCGGGGTGCCGGCCGTCGACGGGCGCTGGGTGGGGCTCTCCTGGGCGAGCGGCCCGGGCGGCTGCGGCGAGCCGCCGGGCGCGCCGGCGGTCAGCGTGTGCAGGATCGCGGTGGAGGCGACGGCGAACGCGACGATCCCGGTCAGCCCGGTCACCGCGGCGCGCCGCCGCCGGCGGACCCGCGCGGCGCCCCGGATGGCGGCGTCGGCGAACCCGTCCAGCGACGCGAGCGACCCCGGCGGGGGGCTGCCCGCCTTGGCCGCGAACGTCTCGCGGAGCTCGTCTTCCAACATGCTCGTCACGTCTCCAAACCCAACCGCACGGTCAGACTTCCACCGGTTCTTCGACCACGGTGTCCGCGGGTAGAAGCGCTTCAGCCCCGGTGAAAGGTTGTTCGACCTCGTCAACCTCCTCGACATCCGGCACCATCGGCGCCGGAGGAGGGCCGGTGGGAGGCCGGGCGGGCTGGGTTCGTGTGGCGGGACGCACACCCTCCGCGCTGAGCTTCTCGCGCAGCGTGGCCAGGGCGCGGGAGGTCTGGCTCTTGACGGTGCCGACGGAGACGCCGAGCAGGCGGGCGGTCTCGGCCTCGGACTGGTCCTCGTAGTAGCGCAGGACGAGCACGGCCCGCTGCCGGTTGGGCAGGTTGCGCACGTGCCGCCACATGGCGTCGCGCTCCAGGCTCTCCTCGAGCTGGTCGGCCGCGGCACCCTCGGGCAGGATCTCGGTCGGCCGCTCGCCGTGCCAGCGCCGCCGCCACCAGCTCGTCGCGGTGTTGACGAGGACCCGCCGCGCGTAGGGCTCGACGGCCTCGATGTGCCCGAGGCGCTTCCAGGCGAGGAAGGTCTTGGTCAGCGCGATCTGCAGCAGATCCTCCGCCGTGGCCCAGTCCCCGGCCAGCAGATAGGCCGTGCGCAGCAGCGCCTTGGAACGGAGCCCGACGAAATCACGAAAGTCTTCCTCGCGGAACCCTGCGTCGTCCGGCACCGGCCGCCCCCTCCACCCTCCGCGCCCACGTACGAAGACGCCATGAGGGGGCTCCGGGGTTGCACGAACGCGGAGGTTTTCAGGAATCTCTCAGGTTCAGGTGCCGTCGTCCTCGCCGGTGACCGCACGGCCCAGGCGGGCCTCGACGGCCTCGGGCTCGTACATTTCCTCGACAATGCGCAGGTAGAGCTCATTCGGGTTGGGCAGGTTGCGGATATTGCGCAGCGCCTGGTCCTGACCCGCGGACTCGAGCTCGAAATGTCCGTAGCCGAACATGCGACCGGTCAATGACTGCACGTATTTCATGTCCGTGACCCGCTGCAGCGGCATCATGGCCACATTGCGCGTGAAAATGCCCGACACGACCATCACGCGCTTGTTGGTGAGGATGAATCGGTCGTACCACCAGTCGGCGACCTTCCACGCGCACCACAGCACCACCGCCGCCCAGATCACCACGACGGCGGTCCGCAGCTGCTCCTGGTTGTGCTTGGTGAGCCAGCCGGCGATGTAGCCCATCGCGATCGTCGCGAAGATCGCGATCAGGCCCTCCTTCGCGAGCTGGATCCAGTGCCGCTTCCACTCCCCGCGGAACTTCTCCGTCGGGAACAGATAGCGGGCCGCGTGCCGGCTGGCCTCGTCCTCCAGGGGCGCCATGCGGCTGCCGGGCGGCACCGAGGGCACCGAGTCGCCGCCCTGGAGCCGGGCGAACTCGTCCTGCGAGAACGACGGCGGGGCGCCACTGTACTGCGGGGCCGCCGCGCCGCGCGCGTGCGCGCCGTCGGTCATCGGATCCGCATACCGGTCGGAGCTGAAGTCGTCGCCGTCGGTGGTGTAGTCCCCGCGCACCGGCTCCGCGCCGCCGTGCGCCTCGTAGTCCCGCGCGGCCTCGTAGTCGGAGGTCGGCGAGTATTCGATCGGCGGCTCGTCGGACGAGGTGTAGTCGGCCCGCGACTCCGGGCGCGAGCCCGGCCGCGCGCGGGGGATCGGCTCGGTGTCCCGGTCCTGGAACCGCCGGGCGTTCGGATCGTCCTCGGGAGGCTCGGCGCCGGTCGACATGGCCGGCCCTTAGGCGACGAGACTGGAGAAGAAGTCGCCGAATCCCGTGGCGATGTCCATGATGCCGCCGCCGATGGACTTGAACACCTCGGCAGCCGACTGTGGCCGATACGCCACGAAGAAAATGAGGAAGGCAATGCTTCCCCAGGTGAGGACCTTCTTGACCATCGCCGTCAATCCCTCCCCGCAACGTCGCGCACCGACGCCCCGGCCAAACTCAGCGTATCAGCTACGCGGCTCACGGTGCAGATGCGCCGCGCCGAGCGTCTGATCGGAGCTTGATCCTAGTCGCGGGTGTCTACGCCTTGCCGTGAAGATAAGGCGACGGCGCGCCGTACACGAGGTGGGTTGGCACATCCTCGGCGAGATCGTGCAGGTCGAGCTCCTCCTCGAGCAGATAACCGGCCGCGGCGGGCCAGGTGATGACGTAGATCCACATGCCGGCCGCCTCACCGACGTAGGCGCATCGATCCTCGGGCGACTTGGCCATCCACAGCGGGGTCGGCCAGCCGGCGGCCCGGACCTTCGCGTGCGCGGTGGTGGTGGCGATGTCCCCGTCGAAGAACGGGCCCGGGTCGGTGCCCGGCAGGCCGGCGAACCGGGTGCCGAGCCCGATGCCCGGCTCCTCGGCGATGATCACGCAGTCGGCCGGCCCGTGCTCGACGGGCCCCGGGCCGCTGCAGGCCAGCGCGGTCGCCCGGACCCCGGAGCGCTCGTCGCCGACCCACCCGAGGCCGGTGACGGTCCAGCCGGTCGGCAGCGGCCACGGGCACCACAGCGGGGTCGGCCGCTTGTCCCCGGCCCGCGCCGCGGCGGCGATCAGTTTCGCCTTGGCCGCCTCCGCGATCTCGGGGCCGATGTGCTGCGCGACGTGCAACGGCAGCACCGCGCCGTCGGTGTCGCAGCGCCACTCGGAGTGCATGAGGTCCGGCGGTCGCACCGGACCACCACAGCGGGGACAGCTGACTGCGACGCCCATATACCCACGGTAAGGCCGTTCAGGGGTTTGCGGCCCCGTACTGGCGGATCCAGGTATGCATGGCGATGCCGCTGGCGACTCCGGCGTTGATGGAGCGCGTGGAACCGTACTGCGCGATCGAGTACACCGCGCCGCATGCCGCCCGGGCGGGTTCCGACAGGCCAGGGCCCTCCTGGCCGAAGAGCAGCACGCACCGCTCGGGCAGCTCGGCCCGCTCCAGCGGCCGGGCCCCGGGCAAATTGTCGATCCCGATCAGGGGCAGGCGCTCGCCCTGTGCCCAGGCGAGGAACGTCTCGACGTCGGGGTGGTGGCGCACGTGCTGGTAGCGGTCGGTGACCATGGCGCCGCGCCGGTTCCACCGCCGCCGCCCGACGATGTGCACCTCGGCGGCCATGAACGCGTTGGCGTTGCGCACCACCGTGCCGATGTTGAGGTCGTGCTGCCAGTTCTCGACCGCGACGTGGAACGGGTGCCGGCGGGTGTCGAGGTCGGCGACGATCGCCTCGAGGCGCCAGTAGCGGTAGCGGTCCACGACGTTGCGCCGGTCGCCCTCCGCCAGCAGGTCGGGGTCGTAGTGGGGCTCGGCCGGCCACGGCCCGATCCAGGGGCCTACGCCGACCGCGAGCTCGATCTCGGGTTCCATGGTGCGGCGACGGTACCGCGCGGCGCCCGCCCGGTGGAGGCCGGTCGGGTGAGAAGGGTTGACCAGCCCACCCGACCGGCGTTCGCGGCGCGCCGGGGTGCTGCCCGCCTCAGCGGTGCAGGGCGCGCGCCAGCTCGCGGGCGATCCCGTTGACGAAGCGGCGCTCCGCCAGCTGGATCTCCACCCCGCCGATGCGGATCCGCCCGGCCTGCCAGGCGGTCCGCCCGACGCTGGCGGCGATGTCCATGAGCCACTCGCCGTAGGCGAGGGCGATGTCGGCCCCGAGACGCTCGGCCAGCAGCCGCATCGCGAACCCGCAGTCGGCGAGCACGGCGGCGGTGCCCAGCGAGGGGCCGTCGATGTCGTTGTCGGTGAGCTGCTCGGCGAAGATGGCGGCGACCACCCCGCGCACGAGCAGCGCGCGGGAGCGCTGGCCGGCGGCGATGGCCTCGACCCCGGCGACGGCGTCCACCCGCTCGTCGCCGGCGCAGGCCGTGACGAGCACGGTGCGGGGCAGCCGGACGAGCAGGTCCCACTCCTGCCGACGCAGCGGCAGGTCGACCCCGGCGTCGGGGCGACCGGACGGGCCGGATGCGGGCTTGCTCGGCATGGCGACCTCCCACGCCGAGCGTATGCCGAAAGATCCGCTCATTGCGGCGATTTGCCCGGTCGGATCGGTCGCGCCGGGGCGGAACCGGACCCTCGTGCCGCGGCGGGGCGCGACGGGAGGGTCAGGTCTGCACCATGCAGCCCCAGCCGTCGTAGATGCCGTCGTGGCGCTCGACGATGCCGCGGACCTTCCACGTCACCTCGTGCAGGGCCGGGGGCTCGACGGAGTCGCGCCGGATGGCCTGCAGGACGAAGTCGCCCTCGTCGCCGCGCTCCACCGTGACCGCGAAGCCGTCCTCGCGCAGTTCCTGGGCCGAGGACTCGGCGCGGTCCGGGTCGGGGAAGTAGGCCAGGAACTCCACCGCCCGCGGGGCGGTGAGCCGGTCGCCGTGCGCCTCGAGCTCCTGCACCACCTGGTTGTCGTCCATGATGTTGCGCTGCCAGGCGTCCGGGGTCAGCTCCTCGCGGACCCGGGTCCAGCCGGGGTCGGACGCGACCGAGATCTCCGGGGTGACGCCGGGGATCGCGGGCAGCGGCGGCGGGGTGCCGTCCGCGGGCAGGTATCCCGTGATGCGCCCGTGGTTGTCCGACAGCACGCGGCCCACGAGGGCGCCGCCGGCGGAGCGCAGGACCTGGCGCACGGCGGCGTCGAGCTCGTGGATGGAGGCCAGCTCCTCGGCGGCCGGCATGCCGCTGGCGCCGTCACCGGTGTAGGCGAAGTCGACGTCGAAGCGCCGCGGGAAGCGGGCGACCGGGGCGGCCTCGACCGCGCCGAGGTCGATGTTGTACATCGCGAGCCGGCCGCCCACCTCGCCCGGGTAGACCGCCCAGCGCTCCTGCCACGCCGGTTCCCGCCCCAGCAGCCTGCGGAGCAACCCCACGCCGTCCTCCTTGACGCTTGCCTGGTCCTGCCGTTACGACTTCGGCTCCGGGAAGCTGGGCGCCTCCGGCCCCGCGTGCGACCGCTTCGGCACCATCACCCGGCGCCGGAAGACGCAGACGAGCGTGCCGTCCTGCTTGTATCCCCTGGTCTCCACGGTCACGACGCCGCGGTCGTCCTTCGACTCCGATTCGCGCTTGTCCAGCACGACCGTCTCGCCGTAGATCGTGTCGCCGTGGAAGGTCGGCGCGGTGTGCCGCAGCGACTCGACCTCCAGGTTGGCGATGGCCTTGCCGGACACGTCGGGGACGGACATGCCCAGCAGGATGGAGTACACGTAGTTGCCGACGACCACGTTGCGCCCGAACTGCGTCGAGGTCTGCGCGTAGTGCGCGTCGAGGTGCAGCGGGTGGTGGTTCATGGTCAGCAGGCAGAACAGGTGGTCGTCGGACTCGGTGACCGTCTTGCCCGGCCAGTGCCGGTAGACCGCGCCGATGTCGAACTCCTCGTAGTACCGGCCGAACTGCATCGTCGCCCCCTCTGTCAGGTGTCTGCGCAGCATGCCGGGCCGGATCGGGCACTCGATAGGGGGAAGCGGGCAAGTGTGACAAAACGCAGCAAGCGGCGGGGCTCTGCCTGGCGCCCGCCGCCCACGCTTCGTGGTGAGTATCTTGGTCCGCCATCGACCCCGATCGCAACGCTCCGTATAGAGACGCGCGTCACAGTCCGGCAAAGTCGGACGAGTTCACTACGCATTGTGACCGCACTCGCACTACAGAGCGTGACCTGTTCACCGTGGGGTAAAGTCCCGAGCCGATGGAAGGGTTGAACGCGCGGGGGCGCGTGCTGCGCATCGTGGCGACGCTGGTCTTCGGCGCCCTGACCCTGGCGGGCACGTTCTGGGGCGACGACATGGCGTTCCCGTTCGCGCCGTTCCAGATGTTCGCCATCGCCGACAAGCCCAACGAGCCGGTGCTCGTGCTGCGCACCGACGGCATCGACACGACCGGGCGCCGGTTCGAGCTCGACGAGGGCAACGCGGGCGTGCGGCGGGCCGAGATCGAGGCGCAGATCGAGCGTTTCAAGGCCGATCCGTCCCTGCTGTCCTCGATCCGGGAGTCCTACGCCGCGCGCAACCCCGGCAAGCCCCCGCTCGCCGAGGTGGACATCGTCGAGGTGCAGCACCACCTGCACAACGCCCAGCCGACGGGGGAGATCACCGAGGTGGTTCTGGCGAGGTACCGCCCGTGACGCGCTGGCTGTTCGCACCCGTGCCCAAGGCGCGCATCGCCGCCTTCCGCACCCTGGTGTACCTGTTCGTCCCGCTGGACGTGGTGTTCTTCAGCGCCTGGATCAAGTCGCACGGCAGCCTGCCCGGCAACCTCTACCAGCCGCTGATCGTCGGCCGCCTGCTGCACCTGCCCACGCCGACCCACCTGCTCGTCGACGCGATCTACTACGCGCTCATCCCGCTCTCGCTGCTCGCGGCGACCGGGCGCGCCCCCCGCCTGCTCGGCTGGGCGGTGTTCGCGCTCTACCTCGAGTGGATGATCATCGCGATGAGCTACGGCAAGATCGACCACGATCGGTACTCGATCCTGGTCGCCCTCGCCGCGCTGCCCACCGCCGGCAAGGCCCGCCACGGCGACCAGACCCCGTCCGAGGCGGGCGGCTTCGCGCTGCGGGTCACCCAGATGGCGGTCGTCGCCACGTACTTCCTCTCCTCGATCGCCAAGCTGCGCTTCGGCGGCCTGGAGTGGCTGACCGGCGCGACGCTGACCCGCGCGTTCATCCGGCGCGGCACGCTGCTGGCCCAGTGGCTGCTGAAGGTCCCCGGCTTCACCACGGTGTCGCAGTTCGGGATCGTGGGCTTCGAGCTGTTCAGCCCGATCGTGTTCTTCGTGAAGCCGAAGTGGCGCTACGCGATCGTGGCCGGCTTCTACCTGTTCCACCTGATGACGTTCAGCCTGATCACGATCTCCTTCATCCCGCACCAGATCGCCATGACGGGTTTCCTGCCGCTGGAGAAGGTCACCCCGATCGCGTGGTGGCGGCGGTGGCGCAACCGCACCGAGGAGCCCACGGAACCGGCCGTCGCCGCGTAGGCCCTGTCCCGCCGCTCGTGCCGGCCGGCGACGGGCCGGATGGCGACGGGCCGGATCTCGTCTGCGCACGCCCCGCGGAGACGTGGTTGTTGCCGCCGCGCTCCGCCTGGCATCGGTAGCCGGGCCTCCGCGGGGCACACGCGGCGCCTTGGCTGAGGGTGGCCTGGCCGCAGCGCGCCGGGCCGGCCTCGGCGTCGCGAAACGTGGCCTCGTCTCGGCTCGACGTGACCGACAGGCGGAACGCGGGCCCTGTCGCGGTCGCTGTTCTCGCAGCTGATCCCGGAGGACAGGGCGTGGCGCGTCCGCCGCCCCAACTCACCGACCGCGCCCGCCGCCAAGCCGTCGCCGGACCCGGCCCGGTTCGAGCCGGCTCCGGCCTGGTTCGAGCCGGCTCCGGCCCGGTTCGAGCCGGCTCCGGCCCGGTTCGAGCCGGACCCGAGCCGGACCCGAACCGGACCGAGCCGGAGCCGTATCGGCGCATCGGCGACGGCGGTCCGGAGTCCTACAGCAACGTCAGCTGTTCGGACTCGGGCTCCCGCCGCGGCTTGGGCTTCGTCCCGGCCGACTCCACCCGATCCGTGCCGATTGATCCCCTCCGCGTCGTGCCGGCCGAGTCGGTCCGGCCCCTGTGGGTTGCGTCCGTGGGCGTTGTGCCGGCCGAGTCGGTCCGGCCCGTATGGGTTGCGTCCGTGGGCGTTGTGCCGGCCGAGTCGGTCCGGCCCGTATGGGTTGCGTCCGTGGGCGTTGTGCCGGCCGAGTCGGTCCGGCCCCTATGGGTTGCGTCCGTCGGCGTTGTGCTGGTGGGGCCGGTCCGGCCCGTGTGGGTTGCGTCCGGCCGCGTCGTGCCGGTCGAGTCGGTCCGGGTCGAGCCGATCCCGCCCGTGTGCATGCCGTGCCGGCGGGCCGCGAGCCGGACCCGGGCCGCCACCTCGCGCTGGTACGACTGCGGCGCATACGACCCGTCCCCGAACAGCTCCCGATACCGCGGCCCCAGCTCCGGGTGCTCGCGCAGCAGCCAGGCGCGATACCACTCGCGGGCGCCGGGGCGCAGGTGCAGGGCCAGCGGGACGATGCTCGCCGCGCCCGCCGCGGACAGGGCCGCCACCGTCGCGTCGATCGACTCCTGGGTGTCGGTCAGGCCGGGCAGGATCGGGGCCATGAGGACGCCCACCTCGAAGCCGCTGTCGGACAGCCGCCGGATCGCGTCCAGCCGGCGGCGCGGGCTCGGGGTGCCGGGCTCGACCGCGCGCCAGTGGGCCTCGTCGACGAAGCCGACCGACATGGACAGGCTCACCGAGGTGACCGTGGCCGCCTCGCGCAGCAGGTCGAGGTCGCGGGTGATCAGCGTGCCCTTGGTGAGGATGGAGAACGGGTTCGCGTGGTCGCGCAGGGCGGCGAGGATGTCGCGCATGAGCCGGTATCGCCCCTCGGCCCGCTGGTAGACGTCGACGTTGGTGCCCATCGCGACGTGGGCGCCCGACCAGGAACGGGCCGACAGCTCGCGGCGCAGCACCTCGCCCGCGTTGACCTTGACCACGATCTGCGAGTCGAAGTCGTGCCCGGCGTCGAGATCGAGATAGGTGTGGGTGTGCCGGGCGAAGCAGTTGTGGCTCACGACCCCGTTGGCGATGAAGTCGCCGGTGCCGGTCGTGATGTCGAACATCGGCACGTCCACGCCCAGCGCCTCGACCGCGGCCACGCGCAGGGAGTCGTCGCCGCGCACCTGCTCGCCGGCCGGGGCGCCGACCGCTCGGGCCGGGCCGAAGCGCAGGCCGAAGCGGACCCGCTCGCGGGGGCCGCCGAGCACGCGGACGCCCTCGAACGGATCGCCGGCGGCGACGGCGAACCCCGCCCGCTCCAGGCACTCGGCGAGCCAGTCGACGACGACCTTGTCGACCACGTCGAAGCGGGGCAGGCCGCCGGCGAGGGAGCCGGTCGCGTCGAACAGGCCGGCGACGAAGCCGAGGCGCCACGCGGGCTCGGGCGCGTCCGGCCAGCCCAGCACGGCGCTGGCGTCGCGCACGCTGGCCCCGGCGAACTCCCGCGAGTCGTTGGTCAGCGCGTGCAGCCCCCCGCAGGCCGCCGCGTAGTCGTGCGCACGCCGCCGCACCCCGTCCGGCACCGGGGAGGCGTGGCCGTCGCCGTTGACGAAGCCGCAGAGGTAGCCGCGCCGGTAGGCGGGCTCGTCCACCGGCGGGGCGGGCGGCAGCGCGCCGAACCCGGCGAGCCGGTTGGCGGTGGTCAGGTGGGGCCGGCGGCTGCGCCCGTGGCGGGCCCCGGTCACGTGCTTCCAGCCGCGGTCGGTGAGGAAGCGGTGCTCGCCCGAGGCGACCAGCGTGGTGCCGTCGGCGAGGGTGACCCGGTGCGCGGGCTTGACGGTCTGCCAGTGCGCGAGGACGCGGGTCGTCGTGTAGCGGCGCAGCCGCCCGTCACGCACCGTGCCGACGATCTCGTCGCCGACCTTCAGCCGCGCCAGCGGCCGGCTGGTGCCGTCGGCCATGAGGATCGCGGTGTCGCCGGTCAGGCAGTAGACGCAGGCGTGCGAGCACCCGCGATAGGGATTGATCGTCCACTGGAACGGCACCCGCGACGCGCCGGGCACCTTGTTGATCAGCGACTTGGCCTGGACCTCGTAGAACGTGACGCCGCGGAACTCCGGTGTGTCGAAGGTCCGGGCGACGGCCCCGGGCAGCGCGAGCGGTAGCGCTCGCGGCCGCCCGGGGTCTCCGGTGCCAGGACCGCCGGTCGCCTTGAGGTTGTCCCATCGCACGAGTTTATTCGAACACGCGTTCTAACGGGATGCAAGGCGATCGGACGGATCACTACCGGGGGTCACGCCTTGGTGACGGAGTCGCTCTCCTCGGCGGGCTCCGCGGCCGCCTGGGCCTCGGCGACCTTCGCCTTGACCTCGGTCATGTCGATGTCGCGGGCCTGCTGGATCAGCGACTCGAGGGCCTGCTGCGGCAGGGCGCCGGGCTCGGAGTACAGCGCCACGCCGTCACGCACGATCATCAGCGTCGGAATCGAACGGATGTTGAACTCGGCGGCGAGCACCTGCTCCGCCTCGGTGTCCACCTTGCCGAAGGTGATGTCGGGGTTGAGCTCGGACACGCGCTCGTACACCGGCGCGAACATGCGACACGGCCCGCACCAGGAAGCCCAGAAGTCGACGAGCGTGATGCCCTCCCCGCCGATCTTCTCGGCGAAGTTCTCCGCGGTCAGCTCTACGGTTGCCATGCTGCTTCAGCTCCGATCCCTCAGGGCGTCTCGGGTATGCACCGTCATAACCAGATACCCCTTACCGGCATTCCCAACCGATCCGAGGGATGATGGTCACGTGGCTGCGACCGACCGCCCGGTCTTCGTGTTCGACGGTGACTGTGCCTTTTGTTCATCATGCGCCCGGTTCATCGAGCGGCGCATCAGGCCCGCCGCGGACGTGCTCGCGTGGCAGTTCGCGGACCTCGCCGAGCTGGGCGTGACCGAGGAGCAGGTGAGCTCGGCCGTCTGCTACGTCGCCCCCGGACGGGTGAGCGCCGGCCCGGTCGCCATCGCCGACCTGCTGCGCCGGGCCGGGCTCGGCTGGCGCGCGGCGGGAGCGGTGCTGGGGCTGCGCCCGATCACGGCACTGGCCTGGCCGGTCTACCGCTGGGTCGCCCGCAACCGCCACCGCATGCCCGGCGGCACCGCGGCCTGCGCCCTGCCGCCGGATCACCCCGCGCGAGCGAAAGCGTAGAAACCGGGGGAACATAGCCCGGGGGAACATGCCCGGCGGCACCCGGCCTGCGCCCTGCCCCCGGATCACCCCGCCCGAGCGAAGCGCGTCAGCGCGGTGTCGAAGGCCGCGAACGCCATCGCGACCAGGATCGACGGGCGGAGGTCGGCCGACGGGTCGACGGCCATGCGGCGCGCCGGCTCGGCGGTCAGGGTCCGCCTCCAGGCGGCCTGGCGCTCCAGGTAGCGGCCCAGCAGCGCCGGCGTCTCCACCGTCACGCGGGCCAGGCGGCTCTACCGCTCCGGGTGCTCCCAGAATCCGGGTGCTCCCAGAACTTGTCGGTGAAGACGCGCAACGCCTGGCGGACCGGCCCAGGTCGCTCAGTGCTCTTCACGCGGGCGGCCGGCGCCGAGCGGCTCCGGGCCTTGTCGCAGCAGCTCGCGGACGTGCAACTTTCAGGTGCTGACCTGCGCCGATGGCGGGAATACGCAGCTTTCCTTTCCGGATGGCGGGCGCCGCTGGGTTCAATCCCAGCACGCCAGTCGCCAGGGAGGAAGATCGATGCGACAGAGGAAGAAGTGGCTGAGCGCGCTCGCGGCCGTGGGCATGGCCGCGGCCGCCGCGCTCGGGGTCGCCATACAGCAGCCGTCCGCGCACGCCGCCGGGGCGTACAACTACGCCGAGGCGCTGCAGAAGTCGATCTGGTTCTACGAGGCCCAGCAGTCGGGGCCGAAGCCGTCGTGGAACCGCGTGAACTGGCGCGGCAACTCCGCGATGAACGACGGCTCCGACGTCGGGCTCAACCTCACCGGCGGCTGGTTCGACGCCGGCGACCACGTGAAGTTCGGCTTCCCGATGGCGTTCTCGACCACGATGCTGGCCTGGGGCGCGGTCGAGTACCGCGACGCCTACGCCCGCTCGGGCCAGCTGACCAACCTGGTCAACAACCTGAAGTTCGTCAACGACTACTTCATCAAGGCGCACCCGAGCGCCAACGTCCTCTATGGACAGATCGGCAGCGGCAATCCCGACCACGCCTGGTGGGGACCGGCCGAGGTGATGCCGATGGCGCGCCCGTCGTACAAGATCGACGCGACCTGCGGCGGCTCCGACCTGGCCGGTGAGACCGCCGCCGCGATGGCCGCCTCCTCGATCGTGATCCGCCCGACCGACTCCGCCTACGCGGACACCCTGGTCACGCACGCGAAGCAGCTGTACACCTTCGCCGACACGGTCCGCAAGAAGTACTCGGACTGCATCACCGACGCCGCGAGCTACTACAACTCGTGGAGCGGCTACAACGACGAGCTCGTGTGGGGCGCGATCTGGCTGTACCGCGCCACGAACGACGCGAGCTACCTCGCCAAGGCCGAGAGCGGCTACGACAACCTGAGCAACGAGAACCAGACCACCACGAAGTCGTACCGCTGGACGATCGCCTGGGACGACAAGTCGTACGGCTGCTACGTCCTGCTGGCCAAGCTCACCGGCAAGCAGAAGTACATCGACGACGCCAACCGCTGGCTGGACTACTGGACCGTGGGCGTCAACGGCGCCAAGGTGCCGACGTCGCCCGGCGGTGAGGCGGTCCTCGACAGCTGGGGGTCGCTGCGGTACGCCGCGAACACCTCCTTCGTCGCGTTCGTCTACAGCGACTACCTCACGGACGCGACCCGCAAGGCGCGCTACCACGACTTCGGCGTCCGCCAGATCAACTACATCCTCGGCGACAACCCGCGCAATTCGAGCTACATGATCGGCTTCGGGGCCAACCCGCCGAAGAACCCGCACCACCGCACCGCGCACGGCTCCTGGAGCGACAACATCAACGAGCCCGCGCAGTCGCGCCACACGCTCTACGGCGCGCTGGTCGGCGGCCCGACGGCGCCGAACGACGCCTACACCGACAGCCGCAACGACTACACGATGAACGAGGTCGCCACCGACTACAACGCCGGGTTCACCAGCGCCCTGGCCCGCATGTACGGCGAGTACGGCGGCACCGCGCTCGCGAACTTCCCGGTCGCGGAGACCCCGGACGGGCCCGAGATGTACATCGAGTCCTCCATCAACACCCCGGGCACGAACTTCACCGAGGTCAAGGCCCTGGTCTACAACAAGTCGGCGTGGCCGGCCCGGGCCCTGACCCAGGGCTCCTTCCGCTACTACTTCACCCTCGACGGCGCCACCACGCCGAGCCAGATCTCGCTGACGAGCGCCTACAACCAGTGCTCGGCGCCGACCGGCCCGACGCTGGTCAGCGGCAGCACGTACTACGTGACCGTGAGCTGCGCCGGGCAGAACATCGCCCCGGCCGGGCAGTCCGCGTGGCGGCGCGAGGTGCAGTTCCGCATCTCGAGCGCCGGCTCCTGGGACCCGTCGAACGACTGGTCGCTGCCGGCCGGCACCACCCAGGCCGCGAACAGCCACATGACGCTGTTCGACGGCACCACGAAGGTCTGGGGCGACGCGCCCGGCTCGGGGCCCGCCGACACCACGCCGCCGAGCGCTCCGGGCAAGCCGTCGTTCACGAACGTCACCGCGACCGGGGCCACTGCGACCTGGGCCGCGTCCACGGACAACGTCGGGGTGGCGAGCTACAGCGTGTACAACGGCAGCACCCTGGTGGGGACCAGCGCCACGACGTCGCTGGCGATCACCGGGCTGACCCCGTCGACCGCGTACTCGTTCACCGTCGTCGCGCTCGACGCGGCCGGCAACGCCTCGAGCGCCTCGCCGGCCGGCACGGTCACGACCTCGGCCCAGACCGGGGACGTCACCCCGCCGACCAAGCCCGGCACGCCGACGGCCTCGGGCATCACCGCCTCGGGGGTGACGCTGACCTGGGCGGCGTCCACGGACGCGGTCGGCGTCACCGGCTACGACGTGCTGCGCCTCGGTGGCACGGCCGGTCCGGTGGTCGTGGCCACCACCACCGGTACGACCGCCAACATCACCGGACTCAGCGCGAACACCGCCTATCAGTTCGCGGTGCGGGCCAAGGACGCGGCCGGGAACCTCTCCACCACGTCCGACCCGGTGTCGGTGACCACGACCGGGGGCTCGACGGGCAAGTCCTGCTCGGCCACGTACAAGGTCACCAACCAGTGGGGCGACGGCTTCAACGGCGAGGTGACGGTGACGAACACCGGCTCCACGGCGCTGACGGGCTGGACGGTCGCGTTCACGTTCCCGGGCAACCAGAAGATCAGCAACGGCTGGTCGGGCGTGTGGACCCAGTCGGGCGCGGCGGTCACCGTGGCCAACGCCGACTGGAACGGCACCCTCGCCCCCGCGGCCTCGGTCGCGCCGGGCTTCGGGGCGAGCTACTCGGGGACGAACACGGCCCCGGCCACGCTCACCTGCACGGCGCGCTGAGCCGATAGATCACGATGTCGCCGGCGGACCAGGCATAGCAGGCCTGGTCCGCCAGGCGCGGCGACTCCCGGCCCTGCGCGCGGTCGACGAGGATCCAGCCGACCCGCTGCTCGCGCAGCCAGCGCAGCCGGGCCGGGGTCGGCTCGTAGATGGCCAGGTCGTTCGCCCGCAGGCGGGCCGGGTCCCAGTAGTCCAGGGCCGGGCCGACGCCGTGGCGGGCGGCCTGGATCGCGTTGGACTCGGGGGAGTAGCCCCAGCTGCCCAGCAGGACCCGGCGCTCGGAGTAGGCCGAGATCCAGTACGCCAGGCTCTGGCGGCCCTGCTCGCCGGAGCCGACGCGGTGCACGTTCGTGGCGATGTACTCGTCCGGTGCGCTGTGCGCGCGCAGCCAGCGGGCGCCGGCGGCCTGATCGGGGGTGACGCGCACGTGATAGGCGGTGCCGAGGTTGGCGTGGTGCACGGCGTCGTAGGGCAGCCCGGCGGCGCCCGCGAACACCACGACGACCAGCGCGGCGGGCCTCGAGCGCGTGGCCGCCGCGACGAGCAGCGTCAGCGCGGCGAAGGCGTAGACGGGGACCACCGGGTCGGTGGGCGGGACGGTCGCGGTCCAGGCCGCGACCGCCACGCCGGCGGCGCCGAGCAGGCCGGCGAGCGGGACCCGGCGCACCCCGGCCGCGGACAGGATCGCGCCGAACGGGAAGCCGGCGATCGCGAAGAAGTGCTGGCCCCAGGAGTTGTGCCAGATCAGCACGGTCGCGGCGAAGCCCGCCAGCGCGGCGCCGGCCAGGAAGCGCTCGACGGGGCCCCAGGGGCGCGGCACGAACAGCGCCCCGGCCAGGCGCAAGCCCATCGCGACGGCGTAGGCGCCCAGGCCGGCCGCGATCACCACCGGGCGGCCGTGCGCGAAGTCGGCCATGATGCCGAAGGGCGCCCAGGTCAGGCCGCCGCCCTCGGCGCCGTACAGCAGCGCCACGGCGAGCCCGGTCACCCCGGCGAGCACCAGCAACGGCCGCCCCGCCCGGCGCGGTCCCGCGCAGACGAGCCCGGCCAGCGCGACGGGCAGCACCGTCGACTTCGCGCCCGCGACGCCGACCGCGAGCACGGTGAGCAGCAGCCAGGTGCGCGTGGTGTGCTCGCGCCGCAGGATCTGGGCGAGCACGGCGATCAGGGGCATGGACAGCGCCGAGGCGTACAGCACGGAGCGGCTCGACCAGGAGTAGTACGCGGTGATCGTGCCGAAGAAGGCGGGCGCCCGGGCGGGCAGGACGGCCTCGCCGACGGTGTACATCAGGGCCGCCGCGATCGGACCGGCCCACGCGCGCCCGGTGACCCGCCAGGCGGCCACGGCGAGCAGGACGACCGCGAGCACGGCCAGCGCCGGCAGGTCGAGCCGGAACCACAGCACCGGCAGGTCGACGCCGGTCAGGCGGCCCGCGGCGGCGAGGTGCGCGTAGGCGAACCAGTGGTACGGCAGCGGCTCGTCGCCGAGCTCGGGGACGGCCAGCGGGAAGTGGTGGCGCAGGTCGGCGGCGACCGCGAGCAGGTTGAGCTGGTCGATCATGTAGTCGGCCGGGCGGCCGGTCGGCACCGGGGGGTTCACGCGCAGGAAGGCCCAGGTGAGGTACGCCACGAAGCCCGTCGCCACCGCGGCGACCGACCAGGACCAGCCGCGGGTGGGCCGGTGCGGGTATTCGGGGGTGCGCAGGTGGCGGCGCAGGAGGATGACCGTCAGGATCGGCCAGGCCCACCAGATCGGGCGGGCGGCGGTCTCGGCGACGAGCCCGGTGGCGGTGCCGAAGGCGAGGTCCTCGACCAGGCTGTGCGGGGTGCGGCGCAGTGCCCGGTAGATCAGCGTGCCGGGGAGGACCACGGCGGCGCCCACGTAGGCGTAATACCACCCGATATCGGAAATGTCGGTTTTGAGGGCTATCAGCACCCCGGTCACGGCGGCGGCTACGGTGAGCGCCGGGAGCCAGCGGGTCACGCCCGGTTGAACGGTGCGGACCCGGGTTCAGTTGCGCGCCTTGAGCCGCTCCATCGCGCGCTTGCGGGCCGGGGATTCGATCCACTCGATCGGCACCGCGCGCAGCAGGCGGCCCGCGATCCGGGCGTTCACCGAGGTCACCAGGTCGGTCGCGGGCAGGCCGGGCAGCCCGTAGAGCCGGCGCGCCCAGGCCGGCAGCAGGCCGATGGCCAGCGCCGACACGCTGAACGCGGCCCCGCGCACCGGGGTCAGCCCGAGCCCCCACGGCAGCGGCGGCATGGTGAGGAAGATGCCGGTCGCGGCCGAGTCCGCGGTCAGCTCCAGCTCGGGCCGCATCGCCGCGTAGTAGGCCTCGACGGCCGCCACCGAGTCGGGGACCGTCGCCGGGTCGAGGCCGACCAGCGCCGCGGTGCGGGTCTGCTCGCGGAAGTACTCGTCGGACTCCTCCGGGGACAGCCGCAGCCCGCCGCGCAGGACCGCGGTCAGGAACGACTCGACCTCGGTGACGTGCACCCACCGCAGCAACTCGGGCTCGTCGACGCGGAAGCGCTCGCCGGTGCGCCGGTCGACGGCGGTCATCCGGGCGTGCAGCGCGCGGACGCGGCGGCCGGCGCGCTCGGCCTCCTCCGTGGTGCCGTAGATCACGGTGGTCACGTAGGTCGAGGTGCGGGCCAGGCGGCCCCAGGGGTCCTGGCGGTACCGGCTGTTCTGCTCGACCCCGGCGACCGCGCGCGGGTGCAGGGCCTGCAGGTAGAGGCTGCGCAGCCCGCCCACGGTGACCATCGGCTCCCGGTGCACGCGCCAGGTGACCGAGTCCGGACCGAAGAGGCCGTGGTCGGTCACGGCGCCGTTTCTTCGGCCCGCTTGAGCTGGCACGCCGGGCACAGCCCCCAGAATGTGACCTCGGCCTCATCCAGCACGAAACCGTGGGCCTGCGACGGGGTCAGGCAGGGCGCCTCGCCGACCGCGCAGTCCACGTCGGCGATCTCGCCGCAGCCGCGGCACACCACGTGGTGGTGGTTGTCGCCGACCCGCGACTCGTATCGCGCCGGGCTCCCGGCCGGCTCGATCCGCCGGGCCAGCCCGGCCCGGGACAGCGCGCTGAGCACGTCATACACCGCCTGGGTCGAGACCGTGTCGAGGCGCCGGCGCACCCGGGCCGCGATCTGCTCGACGTCGAGATGGCCGCGGGACTGCTCGAGGACCTCCAGCACGGCCAGCCGGGGTCGCGTCACTCGCAGACCCCGGGCGCGCAGCAGATCTTCACCCGACACACTTCCATGAGACCACGCAGCCTGGAACCGTTCAAATGTTTCCGGACTCTTGAACCCCGCAACTCGCCCGCGGGTACGCCCCGGCGGGGAGGATCCGTATCAGAAGGAGGCTTCGTGTTCGATCGTGTAGCCGGTATCCCGGCCCACCCGCTGTTCATCCACGCGGCGGTCGTGCTGGTGCCGTTGCTGGCGCTGGTCGCGGTCCTCTACGGGGCGTGGCCCGCGAGTCGCCGGCACATCCGCTGGCCGCTCGTGGCGTTCGCGGTCCTGGCTCCGGGCTCGGTCTTCTTCGCCAAGGAGTCCGGGGAGTCGTTCAGCGCCAACAAGGCGTTCCAGTCGCCGCAGATGCGAGCGGCGATCGAGAGCCACGAGGAGTACGCGGACACGCTGTTCTGGGTGATCCTCGGCCTGGCGATCGTGGCCCTGGTCATGGCGTTCATGATCCCGGCGGACCGCGACGGCGCGGCGAGGATCAAGGCTCCGGTGGCGGCGCACTACGCGGCCGCCGGGCTGTCGGTGGTGCTGGCGGTCGTCGCGGCGTTCTACGTGTACAAAACCGGCGACTCCGGCGCCAAGATGGTCTGGGACGGCTTCTAGAACAGCGCCGCCGGAACAGGATTTCAGAACAGGGCGCGGCCGCAGAGGATCAGGAGCACGACCACCAGCACGGCCCCGGCGAAGATGCCCATGCCCTTCGTCAGGATCGTGGCCGCCTGCTCCTCGCGGTCGACGCGCTCGTCGTCCTGGGGCGGCAGCGTGCGCGGCGGGGCGGGCGGCTCGACCACGGGCGGGCGCCAGCCGCGCGGCGGCGGGGTGGTGCGCGGGGCGCCGGTATAGGGGACGCTCGGGGGCCCGGGCGGCGCGGGAGGGGGCGCGGCCTCGGTGCCCTCGGCGGGGCGTCGCCAGTACGCGTCGTCGCTCACGCCTCGACAGTACCCATCACCGGGGTGAATCGACCGGCTCACCCCGGTGATGGGCGCCGGCGGTCAGTCGTTGCCGAGTTCGCGCAGTTCGGCCAGGGACATCGGGCGGGTGGCGTCCGGGTCCGGCTGGTCCGTGTGCTGCTGCAGGCGCAGCGTCTCCTGCTCGTCGGCGAAGGGGTCGACGGGCTCGGGGGTGGGTTGTGTCATGCCGCCGAGTGTGACCTGTGCACCCCGGAGGCGACTGTCGTCATTCGGCCACTTTCCGGCAAACTCGCGGGAGTAGTCTCGCTGCCGTGGCTGGTACGAACGGGTGGGCGCCCACCGATGAGCAGCGCGAAGTGAGCTTCGAGGACTTCGCCGACGAACTGGTCGTGCTCCCGGATCACACGACCGACGACACCGACTCGGGCTGGGGCGAGCGCGCGGCGACGAACGACGACCGCCTGCTCTCCGACCGCCCGCCGCACTGGGACTGAGCGCCCGTTCACGACCGGGCCGGGCGCGGCCCCGCCGCAGTCGTGAACCACGCCATTGACACGGTGACCAGGCCATTCACACGGTGATCAGGCCATTCACACGGTGATCAGGCCATTCACACGGTGATCAGGCCATTCACACGGTGGCCAGGCCATCGGGCACGCGAGAACGCCCGGCCCGCGCGCGGACCGGGCGTTGCTGCCGCCGCGGATCAGGACGAAGCGGACGAAGTGCCGGTAGACGACGACGTCGCGCTGCTGGCCGGCTTCGACTCGGTCTTGGTCTCCGTCTTCGTGGTCGTCGACTCGCTCTTCGTCTCGCTCTTGGAAGACTCGGTCTTCGTGGACGACGACGAGGACTTGCCCGAGTTGCGGGAGTCGGTGCGGTAGAAGCCCGAGCCCTTGAACACCACGCCCACCGCCGAGAACTGCTTGCGCAGCCGGCCCTGGCACTGCGGGCACTCGGTCAGCGGCTCGTCGGTGAACGACTGCACAGCTTCGAGCTGGTGGCCGCACACCGTGCAGGCGTACTGGTAGGTAGGCACCGCTCAGCCTCCATCATTGGCACTCTGATACTTCGAGTGCCAATGATGCGGTATCGGACACCCCTTCGTCCAATGGACGTGCGCGGTGTCATAACCCAGCAACGCTCCGCAGACGTGCTGGTCATGCGGTTCGGCCGGGAGTCGCGGCCGCCATTCGCCGGGGTAGAGCAGCACGATCGAGGGCGCCGCGGCCCGGCGCAGGGCCCGGTCGTAGGAGCCGCCGCCCTGGCCGAGCCGGGTGCCGTCCTCGGCCACGGCCAGCCCCGGCAGCAGCAGCAGGTCCGCCCGGCCGATCGCGTCCGGGCCCAGCCGCGGGCCGGTCGGCTCGCGCATGCCGCGGCGGCCCTCGGTCAGGGTTCCGTCGTACGGCGCCCAGTCCAGGTCGTCGTCGTCGAGCAGGACGGGCAGCAGGAGTCGCTCGGCCACCCGGGCCAGGGCGGCGACCAGCTGCGGGCCGCCCGGCTCGAACGCCATCGGCACGTAGGCGGCCACGGTCCGGGCGCCTGCTTCCGGTACCAGGTCAACAACCGCGGCCACCAGGCAACGGTCCGCGTTCGCCCGATCGGCGGCCGGCATGGCGCGGCGGACGGACCGGATGTGCGCTCTGAGCTCGGTTTTGGGGG
Organism: Dactylosporangium sp. CA-052675; assembly: GCF_050947935.1. Taxonomy (GTDB): domain Bacteria; phylum Actinomycetota; class Actinomycetes; order Mycobacteriales; family Micromonosporaceae; genus Dactylosporangium. The sequence continues at coordinate 827,033 of NZ_CP192010.1, forward strand.
ACACCCCAGGCAGCACCACTCGATTCCTCCCGATCTGTGACAGCATCGCATCATGACGCTGCGGGCGCGCCTCACCGCCGCCTTCCTCGCGGTCGTCCTGGGCCCGGTGCTGCTCGGCGCCGTGTTCGTCGGCATCGCCGTGGCCACCGTCAGCGACCAGCGTGCCTCGGAGCGGCTCGGAGCCGGCGCCGACAACCTGCGGGCCGCCCTCGCCGTCACCTGCCAGCGGCTGCGGCTCGCGGCCGAGACCGCCGCGCTGCTCGGTGACCGCCCGGACGCGGCCCAGACCGCCGTCGGACGCGGCCTGGCCCGCACGGTCGAGGTGACCGGCCCCGACGGCGGCGTGCTGGCCAGCGCCGGCGACCTGCCGCCCCGGCCCTGGGCCGACTGCGCCGCGCCGACCGGCAGCGCCTTCGCCGCGATCGCCGCCTCCGTCGACGTGCTCGACGTCAACGGGCGGCGGGCCGGGCGGGCGTACGCGGTCGAGCCCGTCGACTCCACCCTGCTGGGCCGGCTCGCCTCGGCCAGCGGGGTGCGCGTCAGCTCGCTCGCCCCGGGCCCGGCCCCCACCGCCGAGGACGGCGCCATCGCCGAGCTCGCCCGCGGGCTGGTGCCGGGCGCGACCGGCACCACCGACGGCGGCCGGCTCGTGCGCCGGCTCGACCCGCAGCCGGGCCAGCCGCTCACCCTGGCCGTGAGCGTGCCCGCCCCGGACGTGCAGGGCCTCTACGCGGTGCTCGTCGCCGTCGTCGTCTGCGCGGGCCTGGTCGCGATCAGCGTCGCCTGGTGGCTGGCCCGCTCGACCACGCAGCCGCTCACCGAGCTCGCCCAGGCCGTCGAGCGGGTCGCGGACGGCGACCTCGGCGCCCGGGTGCCGGTGCGCAGCCAGGACGAGGTGGGGCGGCTCGGGCAGACGTTCAACCGCATGACGCGGGAGATGCAGGGCTACGTCCAGGCCCTCACCGCCAGCCGCGACCAGCTCCGCGGCCAGCTCGGCGTGCTCGGCGACACCCTCGCCGGCACGCACGACCTCGACCGCATCCTCCAGGTGATCCTGCAGACCGCGACGGCCGCGACCGGCGCGCAGGCCGGGGTCGTGCTCATGGCCGACCCGGCCGGCGTCGAGCTGCGCGGCCAGGTCGCCGAGGGCCTGACGTCGATCCCGGGCGGCATCGACGTGACCGAGCTGCGGCTCTCGCCGGGTGAGGGGCTGCTCGGCACCGTCGCCGCGTCCGGCGAGCCGATGCGGGGGCGGGTCGACCGCGACGGGCCCGTGCTCTCGGCGAACGAACCGCGGTGCGTGACGTACGTCGCGGTGCCCATCGCCGCCCCCGCGGCCGGCCCGACCACCGGGCTGGAGCCGTCGACCGAGCGACCCCCGGCCGCCCGCGGCGTGCTCGCCCTCTACGACCGGCACGGCTTCGACGAGTTCGACGACGCCGACCTGGTGACCTTGCGCACCTTCGCCGGGCAGGCGGCCGTCGCCGTCGACAACGTCCGGGTGCACGAGGAGGCCCAGCGGCTCTCCCTCACCGACCCGCTGACCGGCCTGTCCAACTACCGCTACCTGCGCGAGTCGCTGCGCCGGGAGGTCGAGCGGGCCAGCCGCTTCGGCCGCGACCTGGCCGTGCTCGCCCTCGACCTGGACCACTTCAAGGAGGTCAACGACGGCTACGGCCACGCCGCGGGCGACGCGGTGCTGGCCGAGTTCGCGCGGCGGCTGCGCGCCGAGATCCGCGAGGTCGACTTCGCCTTCCGCCAGGGCGGGGAGGAGTTCGTGGTGCTGCTGCCGGAGACGGACGCGGCCGGCGCGGCCACGCTCGCGGAGCGGCTCGGCGCGGCCGTGCGGCGCAGCCCGGTGCTCGTCGTGTCGGCCTCGGGCGCCCCGGCGCCGCGTCGGATTCCCGTCACCGTATCGATCGGCATCGCGGTGTTCCCGCACCACGGCGCGACCGGGGCGGCGGTGCTCGAGGCGGCCGACGACGCCCTGTACGCGGCCAAGGCCGGCGGCCGCGACACGTATCGGCTGGCGGCGGGTGGCGGCGGCGTGAAGGCGAGCGCCGAGGTGACGCCCGGCGCGCCAAAGGCGTCGCAACCACCGCGACAGAGCCGCGGCGGCTAGCCTGCTTACATGCCTGACACGACTCCTCACCAGTCCGCGACGCGTCAGCGGGCTGTCAAAGCCGTGATCCCGGCGGCGGGGCTAGCCACCCGCTTCCTCCCGGCAACCAAGGCCGTCCCCAAGGAGCTCCTGCCGGTGGTCGACCGGCCCGTGCTCCAGTACATCGTCGAGGAGGCGGCCGCCGCCGGCATCAGGGACATCCTCCTGGTGACCGGCCGCGGCAAGACCTCGATGGTCGACCACTTCGACCGCCGCCCCGACCTGGAGGCCCGCCTCATCGAGAAGGGCGACACCAAGCGCCTGGAGGCGATCAAGCGCCCGGCCGAGCTCGCCGAGATCTACACCTGCCGCCAGGCCGAACCCCTCGGGCTGGGCCACGCGGTGTCGTACGGCGAGTCCCACGTCGGCCCCGAGCCCTTCGCGGTGCTGCTGGGCGACGAGTTCTGCGACGAGGCGGAACCCCTCCTGCCGGCCATGCTCGACCTGCAGGCCCAGACCGGCGGCATCGTGCTCGCCTTCATCGAGGTCGACCCCGAGGAGACCAACCGCTACGGCATCGCCGCCGTGGAGCCCTGCGACCTCAAGGTCGACGCCGGCGAGACGGTGAAGGTCACCGCGCTGGTGGAGAAGCCCAAGCCGGACGAGGCCCCGAGCAACCTCGCCATCGTCGGGCGGTACGTGCTGCCCGCCGAGATCTTCGACGCGATCCGCCGCATCGGCCCCGGGGCGGGCGGCGAGATCCAGCTCACCGACGCCATGGCGCTGCTGCTGGCGGAGGGCACCCCGGTGCACGGGATCGTCTACCGGGGCACCCGGTACGACACCGGCATGCCCCTGGGGTACCTGCAGACGGTCGTCCAGCTCGCGGTGCAGCGCGACGACCTCGGTCCGGCGTTCAGCCAGTGGCTGACCCAGTTCGTGGAGAAGGATCTGCGCGGGTGACAGCGGTTCCAGCGACGGGCTCCCACCACGACGCGGCGCGTGACGCCGGCGTCGGGCCGAACGCGCGCGTCCCCCTCGCCGACTATCTCGCCGGCGTGCTCCGTGGGCTGCGCCCGTTGCCCCCGCTGGACCTCGAGATCACCGCGGCGCACGGCAACGTGCTCGCCGAGGACGTGGTCGGGCCGGGCCCGGTGCCCGCGTTCGACCACGCCGCCATCGACGGCTACGCCGCGCGCTTCGACGACATCAGCGACGCTCAGCCGGGCCGGCCGGTCCGGCTCAGCGTCGTCGGCGACCTGGTGGCCTCGAGCTGGCGCCCGGTCCGCCTCACCCCGGGCACCTGCTTCTCGGTCGCGGCCGGCGCGCTCATGCCGGTCTCCGCCGACGTGGTGGTCCCGCCCGGGATGACCGACCAGGGGATGGCCGCGGTCGAGGTGTACCACCCGACGAAGCGCGGCCACGGGGTGCGCCGCGCCGGCGACGAGCTGCCGGCCGGGGCGATCCTGGCCCGGGCCGGTGCCTACGTGACCCCGCCGCTGGTCTCGGTGCTGGCCGCGAGCGGCATCGGGCACGTCGTGGTCCGCCCCAGCCCGCGCGTCGTGGTCATCGCGACCGGGGACGAGCTCGTCGACGTCGGCCGGGCCAGCCAGCCGGGCCAGGTCGTCGACGCCAACTCGCACGCGCTGACCGCGGCCGCCGCGGAGGCGGGTGCGCACGCGTACCGCGTCGGCATCTGCGACGACGACCCCGAGGGCCTGCGCGGCCTGCTCGACGACCAGATGCTGCGGGCCGACCTCATCATCACCACCGGCGGCACGGGCACCGGCCCGGGCGACATGGTGCGCCGGATCCTCTCGCGCACCGTGGTCTTCTCCGATCTTTCCGTGTACCCGTGCAGCTCCCTCGGCTACGGAACGGTCGGCGGCCCCAACGGGGTGCCGATCGTCTGCCTGCCCGGCGACCCGGGCGCGGCCCTCATCGGCTTCGAGGTGCTCGCCCGCCCGGTCATCCAGCTGCTGGCCGGGGCCGATCCCGTGTTCCGTCCGAGCGTGCGCGCCCACCTGCTGGAGACGGTCAACTCGCCCTCCGGGATGCGCGAGTTCCGGCCCGCGTACATCACCGAGCGCCGCGGTGGCGGGTACACTGTCGCTCCGCTCGCCGGTGGCCCGTACACCCTCTCCGGCCTGGCCGACGCCAACGGCCTCATGGTGCTGGGGGAGAAGGTCATCAGCGCGGCCGCAGGCTCCACGGTGGACGTCATACTTCTGGATAGGCGGCGATGAGTCAGCCCGGTTGGCCCGCAGTCCTCAAGGACGGTCCGGTCACGCTGCGGCCGTATCGGCGATCCGACGCGCGCACGTGGTCCGAGGTGCGCCGGGCCAACGAGCAGTGGCTGGGCAAGTGGGAGCCGACGCCGTACGGCACCTGGCACGACCTGAACTCCGTGGCCGCCTTCCGGGCCGTCCACGCCGACCTGCGCCGGGCCGCGCGCCACGGCACCGCGATGCCGTTCGCGGTCTGCTACGAGGACCGGCTCGTCGGGCAGCTGACGCTCGGCAACATCGTGCGGCGGGCGTTCTGCTCGGGCTACGCCGGCTACTGGGTCGACTCCCGCGTCGCCGGCAAGGGCATCATCCCCACCGCACTCGCCCTGGTCGTCGACCACGCCTTCGCCGTCGGCGGGCTGCACCGCATCGAGGTCAACATCCGCCCCGACAACGCCGCGAGCCGGCGGGTCGTGGAGAAGCTGGGCTTCCGGCAGGAGGCCTACCACCACCGGTACCTGCACATCGACGGCGACTGGCGCGACCACCTCGGCTACGCGATGACCACCGAGGATCTCGCCGGCGAGGGCGGGCTGCTGGCCCGCTGGCACAAGACCCTCGCGTCAACCTAGACATTTCGGTCTTTTCGGACAAATCCGATTTGCCCTTTCGGGCGTTTCCTCCTGCGTGTTGACGTGGTACCGGCCCCGGCGCGTCGTAAGGTCATGAATCGGAGTTACCGCGTTGTAACTTCCACAGACTTGGATGACTCGCGCGCCTGGGGGGACCGGCGCACGAGGCTGGAACAGGAGGGGTGAGGGTGCCGACCTCGGTGCTCCTCGCCGTCCTCGCCGCTGCTGGGCTCCTCGCCCTGGCGCCCGCACTGGTGCGCCGATACGACGCAACAGAGCGGCTGGTGGCGGAGCGGGCGTTGTCGACCGCGCGGGTGCTGTCCCGCGCCGATCGACGCCGCCGCACCGTGCCCGGCCGCCGCCCGGTCAACCCGCCGCGGCTGCTCGTCCCGCGGGTCTCCTCGGCCCACGGCCCGCTGCCCGCCCCGCGCCTGACGACCGTGTCACCGGCCGCCCGCCGCCGGGTCCAGCGGGCCCCGCGCGCGATCTACCGCCGCCGCCGGGTGCTGCTCGCGCTCGTGCTGCTGAACCTCGCCGAGGTGTGCGGGATCACGCTCGTGAGCCCCGGCTTCTGGGTGAGCTTCGCCGTGACCGGCGGACTGCTCGTCTACTACCTCGCGCACCTGCGCACCCGGGCCCTGCGCGACCGCCGGCGGCGGCGCGAGGAGGCGCGGTACGCGGCCTGGATCGCCCGCCGCCAGGCCCTGGTCCGCCGCGAGCAGTCGCGCCGCGCCGCCGCCCGCCGCGAGGCCCTGGCCCGTCAGCTGGCCGAACGCGACCGCGCGCGGCGGGAAGCGGCCCGCTTGAACGCCTTGCGCGGCCGCCCCTACGACACGCGGGCATCGGGACAGTGAACCCGTTCGCAATCCCTCTCCCCCACCTGTTAGTCTTAGCGCCGGTCCGCTTCACCGGGACCGATTGGGGTTGTGGCGCAGTCTGGTAGCGCACCTCGTTCGCATCGAGGGGGTCAGGGGTTCGAGTCCCCTCAACTCCACCAATTGGCCCAGCCTGTTCACAGGCTGGGCCTGTTCGCGTTTGTGGTGGAGTTGGTTTTTCGCGCTCGCTTCGCTCGCTCCCCAGTGGGGGCTTCGCCACCCACACCCCCATCGCGGCGTGCGGTTCGTCGTTGTGTCGCGGGTGTTGCCTGCTTCGCTTCGCTCGCTTCTCGGTGGGGGCTTCGCCACCCACACCCCCATCGCGGCGTGCGGTTCGTCGTTGTGTCGCGGGTGTTGCCTGCTTCGCTTCGCTCGCTCTCGGTGGGGGCTTCGCCACCCCCCCGCACCCACACCCACGCCCCCTTGTCGGCGGGCGGTTCGTTGTTTGGGCGCGGTTGGTTGCTTGCTTTGCTGGCTTTGGGGGGGTTTGGTGGGGGTTTGGGGTGGGGGGTGTAGTTACGTTGGGTGGTTGGGTTGTTTGGACGAGGGCTGGGTGACCTGGCGGCTCCGGCAGCGTACTGTGAGCCAGTCTCGTAACCGATTGCTGGAGTCCTCCGTGAAGCTCTCCATCCTGATGCCGGTGTACAACGAAGAGGCCCGGCTGCCTGATGCATTGAAGCAGGCCCTCGCTGTTGACTATCCGTGCGAGATCGAGCTCGTGGTCGTCGACGACGGCAGCAAGGACGGAACGGCGCAGATCCTGGCCTCGGCGGACGACAGCCGGCTCCGGCCGATCACGCATCCGCGCAACCAGGGCAAGGGTGCGGCGATCAAGACCGCCGTGGCCGAGGCGACCGGGGACTACATGGTCATCCTCGACGCCGACCTGGAGTACGACCCCAACGACATTCCGCGGCTGCTCGACCCCGTGCTCGACGGGCGCGCCGAGGTCGTCTACGGCAACCGGACGTTCGGGTCGCACAGCTCGTTCTCGTTCTGGTACGTGATGGGCAACAAGGCCGTCACGACCGCCGCGAACATGCTCTACAACTGCTACCTGTCCGACCTTGAGACGTGCTTCAAGCTGATGCCGCTGGCGCTGTACCGCTCGCTGGCGGTCAAGTCGAAGGGCTTCGGCATGGAGGCCGAGGTCACCGGCAAGCTGCTGCGCCGCAAGGTGCGTCCGTTCGAGGTGCCGATCAGCTACGCCGCCCGCTCGCGGGAAGAGGGCAAGAAGATCACCGCGATGGACGGGGTCGAGGCGCTCTGGATTCTGCTCAAGGAGCGGATCCGTAAACCCCCGAAGAACATCTGACGACGGCGTCCGGCGGTCGGGTTCGCCGACCGCCGTCGATCCGCAGCTCAGCGCGGGTCGATGTGCGGTATTTAACCGCGTGATTCGCTATTCGTACGGCAAAGTCTGACCGATCGATGGAGCCGGGAGCCCCGGCCCTTGAGGATCATGGCCCCGTTGTGACCCATCCCTCGTCCTTTCGGATAAGGGTCCACTTCAACGGGGAGTTCAGCCAGTGACTGAATCGCGCCTTCCCAGGCGCACCTCGATGACCCGCATCGCGGTCATCGGTGCGGTCGCCTCGGCCCTCGTCGCCGCCGGAACCACCGCGGCGTTCGCGGCGCCCGAGAAGCAAGGCACAGCCGGCCCGGCCGGCAAGAAGACACCATCCCACGAGCTCGACTTCACCACCGACGTCTCCGGCCAGAAGGTCAAGGCGCCGACGGTGTCGGGCAAGTTCCGTTCCGGCGGCGCCGGAGCGGTCGCGAACGACTACATCGTGGTGCTCAAGAACGGCAAGGCGACCCAGGACCAGGTGACCGCCAGCGCCGCGGCGCTCACCAAGGCCCACAACGGCAAGGTCGGCAAGGTCTGGTCGAAGTCGGTGCACGGCTTCACCACCACCATGTCGGAGGCCGACGCCCGCAAGCTCGCCACCGACGCGGACGTCGCCTACGTCGAGCAGAACACCCGGATCCAGCGGGCCGACGTCCAGAACACCTGGCCGAACGCCCAGGACTGGAACCTCTGGGGGCTCGACCGGATCGACCAGGCGTTCCAGCCGCTCGACCACCGCTACACCTACCCCGCCGCGGGCAGCGGCGTCACGGTGTACGTGATCGACTCGGGCGTCAACGCGGGGCACTCGGAGTTCTCCGGCAACCCCGGCTTCCAGCACCCCTGGTCGGCGGTGTGGAAGGACGACCAGAAGGCCGAGTGCGGCACCCCCGCCGCCGGGGCCGACGACAACGGCCACGGCACCTTCGTGGCCGGTGAGATCGCCGGTTCGACGTACGGCGTGGCCAAGCGGGTGGCGATCGAGTCCGTCAAGGTGCTCGACTGCACCGGCGGCGGCTACACCGACCAGCTCATCGAAGGCATCAACCACGTGACGGAGACCGCGGTCAAGCCGGCCGTGGCCAACGTCAGCATCGGCAGCAAGACCACGAGCCAGGCCGTCGACGACGCCATGCGGGCGTCGATCGCCAGCGGCATCACCTACGCGGTGGCCGCGAACAACGACAACGTCGACGCCTGCACGGAGTCGCCGTCGCGGGTGCAGGAGGCGATCGTCGTCGGGGCCACCGACGAGACCGACTTCCGTGCGTCGTTCTCGAACTACGGCTCGTGCGTCGACCTGTTCGCGCCCGGGGCGCGCATCCAGTCGGCGTACTACGACCTCTCCCAGGGGTCGCAGTCCGCGTTCGCCAGCGGTACCTCGATGGCGGCGCCGCTCGTCGCGGGTGACGCGGCCCTGCTGCTGCAGGCCCACCCGGACTGGACCCCGGCCCAGGTGCAGGCGGCGATCCTCAAGGCGGGCGTGAGCGGGACGGTCCACGCGGCCGGCCCCGGATCGCCCACCAAGCTGCTGCGCGTCGGCGAGCCCGCCGCGGTCACCTCGCAGCAGTTCGGCCTGCGGGCCCGCGCCAACGGGCTCGTCGTGACGGCGGAGAGCGGCGGCAACCAGCCGATGACCGCGAACCGCTTCAACAAGGGCGCCTGGGAGGGCATCACCGTCGTGGACGCCGGTGGCGGCCTCGTCGGCCTGCAGTCCAGCGCCAACAACAAGTACATCACCGCCGAGTCCGGCGGCGCGGCCCCGCTGATCGCCAACCGGGCGAGCATCGGGGCGTGGGAGAAGTTCACGCTGGTCAACAACGCCGACGGCAGCGTGAGCTTCAAGGCGGCGGTCAACGGCAAGTTCGTCACCGCCGACCTCAACAACGGCGGCAAGCTCATCGCCAACCGCGACGCCGTCGGCCCGTGGGAGACGTTCGACTTCGCCGGCGCGGCCACCACGGTGGTCCTGTGGGCGAACGCCAACGGCTACTTCGTCACGGCGGACAACGGCGGCAACTCGCCGCTGATCGCCAACCGCGGGTCGATCGGGCAGTGGGAGCAGTTCGACGTCGTGGACGGGGGCGGCTACGCCGCGTTCGTCGCGCACGCGAACAACAAGATCGTGACCGCGGACCTCACCAACGGCGGCAAGCTCATCGCGAACCGCACGGCGATCGGCGCCTGGGAGAAGTTCTCGCCCAACGCCGCGGGCGTCTTCGTCTCGGGCTTCTACGCCAACGCGAACGGCCGGTACGTCACGGCGGACCTCAACAACGCCGGGACGCTGACCGCCAACCGCACCGCCGTCGGGGCCTGGGAGGTCTTCCAGGTCATCAACGTCGGCGAGGTGTTCTGACCCCGTAACCCACGGACTCCCCCCGCCGGTCGGCCGACCGGCGGGGGGAGTTTCGTCTGTGCACGGCGTACGGTGGCGCGGTGAGCTTCGGTCAACCCGTCGCGTCCCTGGAGATCCAGGTCGCGTTGTCCTGGGCCGTCCGCCGGGCGCTGGAGTTCCGCGAGCCGAGCGTCAGCGCCGAGCGGGCCGCCGACGCGATGCTGCGCATGCTCGGCGCGGACGAGGTCCGCTGGCAGATGCTGCCGGGCTGGGGCGCCTCCGGCGAGGGCGTGCCGGCCGCGCAGGAGGACGAGGTCGAGGCCACGCTCCGGCTCGCGCAGTGGCGGGCCCGCCGGGAGCTGCGCCGCTCGGCCGCCGACCCGCTGCCGGAGTGGGATCCGCGGGTGCGGGTCGGGCTCGGGCGGGCCCTCGCGGCCGCCGCCGAGGAGCCCTCGATCCGCTGCCTGGGCTTCCGGCTGTTCCTGCGCGCGCTGCTGGTGGAGTGCGCCTCGCCGGGGGAGTGGAGCGAGTTCATCCGCCGCTTCCACCTGCGCCCCGACGAGGAGTTCCTGCTCGACGGCACGCCCCCGGTCAGCTCGGCCTCGGCGTTTCTCAAGCCGGTCCGCAAGGGCGACCCGGTGCTCTCGGCGCTGGCCGCCCCGGCGGTGCTGCGGGGCGAGGCCGTGCAGCAGGCCGTGCGCGGCGGCTGCGCGCTGGTCGGGCAGGCGCACGCGGTGATGGCCGTCTGCGCGCTGGACTACCTGATGGCGATCACCCGGGTCCGGCTCGCCGACGACGCCGTCGCGGCGAACGGGGGCGCCCGGGCGCTGGCCGAGCTGGGCGTGACGTATCCGGACGTCAAGAACTTCGCGATGGACCTCTCGCCCGGGCCGGCCGAGATCCCGCGCGAGGACAAGGCCTGGCGGGCCGGGCGGGGCGACCCGCCGTTCGGCGCCGACCTCTACCACGCCGCGGGCGAGGCCTCCCGGCTCGCGAGCGAGCTCGGGCACCGGTACGCCGGCTCGTCCCACCTGCTCTTCGCGATCGCCTCGGACGCGACCGGCCCCGGGGCGCAGATGCTGCGGGCGTACGGCGCCGACCCGTCCGCCCTGGCGATGCGCCTGGGCCGCGAGCTGGCGCCCTGACCGGATCGCGGCGCTCGGCGGGGCGGGTCGGTAGGCTTCCACGGTGACCGGGCGACTGCTGGCCATCAGCGACCTCCACGTCGGCTACGCCGAGAACCGCGCGCTCGTCGAGCAGATGCGGCCCACGCACCCCGACGACTGGCTCATCGTGGCCGGCGACGTGGCCGAGCGGTTCGCGGACGTCACGTGGGCCCTGCGCACGCTCAGCGAGCGGTTCGCGAAGGTCGTCTGGGCGCCGGGCAACCACGAGCTGTGGACGCCGCAGAACGACCCCGAGCAGTCGCGCGGGGTGGCGCGGTACGAGCGGCTCGTCGCCGCGTGCCGCGAGCTCGGCGTGCTCACGCCCGAGGACCCGTACGCGCTGTGGGAGGACCGCCTCGCGATCGCCCCGATCTTCGTGCTGTACGACTACTCGTTCTGGCCCAAGGGCGCGACCTCGACCGACGAGGCCCTGCGGATGGCCCACGCGGCCGGGATCGTGGGCACCGACGAGGCCCTCCTGCACCCCGACCCCTACCCCGGGCGGGCCGAGTGGTGCGCGGCCCGGCTCGAGCACACCGAGGCCCGGCTGGCCGCGATCGACGGCCCCACCGTGCTGGTCAACCACTTCCCGATCGTGCGCGAGCCGACGGATGTGCTGTGGTACCCCGAGTTCGCGCTCTGGTGCGGCACGACCCGCACGCGCGACTGGCCCACCCGCTTCAACGCCGAGGTCGTGGTCTACGGCCACCTGCACATCCCGCGCACCACGTGGCACGACGGCGTCCGGCACGAGGAGGTCTCGGTCGGGTACCCCCGCGAATGGCGCAAACGGGCGACCCCGCCGGCGCGGCTCCGCCCGGTTTTGACCCCTGCAACCTAGAACGGCGTAGAACGTCGCCCGGGCCCCCCGGCCGGCCCGGATTCGGCAATGATCGATGCGCAACCCCAACCACCCTCGGGAGCGCAGTTTGCGTCAGCATGCCCTGCGCCGTTCGCTGCTGTCCGCCGCAGCCACGGCCACGATCATCGGCGCCATGGCGGTGCCGTCCGGGCCGGCCTTCGCCGCCGGCACGGCCACCATCACCGGCCACCTCACCGACTCCTCCGGCCAGCCCCTCGCCGACGCCGCCGTCCAGGTCTCCAACGCCCAGCAGACGTTCCAGGTCACCACCGACGCGAGCGGCGCCTACAGCGCGCCGGGCCTCGACGCCGGCAGCTACACCGTGTCCTTCGTCCCGGCCGGCGCGCAGTTCCGGCAGTACGCCCACCAGAAGCGCACCTGGGAGACCGCCGACCAGATCGCGGTCGCCGCGGGGGCCACGGTCGTCGTCGACGACCAGGCGCTGCCGTCCGGCCGGATCACCGGGTCGCTGCACAAGCGCGACGGCTCACCGGTCGCGGGCGCCTACCTCACCGCCTACACCGCCGACGAACAGGTCATGGCCGGCACGGTGAACACCGCGGCCGACGGCACGTTCTCCTTCGAGCTGCTGACCGGCGCCTACAAGATCGAGTTCTACCAGTATCCGCTGGTGTACCAGTGGAACGGCGGCACCTTCACCTCCGGGTCGGCCGCCGCGATCACGGTCGTGGCCGGCCAGGCGACGCCGCTGGCGGAGACCGTCATCGGGACCGGCTCGATCGCGGGGCGGCTGCTCAAGGCCGACGGCACCCCGGCCGCGGGCGTCAGCGTCTCCGCCAACGTGCTCGACGGCCTCGGCCGCTACACGACGACCGGCGCGGACGGCCGCTACCGCATGGACGACGTGCCGGTCCGCGCCGACTGGTACGTCGTGTTCCGCGGGCCGGGCGGTCAGAAGCAGTACGCCCACGGCAAGCTCACCCAAGAGGCGGCGGACCGCGTCGCGGTGACCGAGGACCAGGTGACCACCGTGGACGACCAGCTCCTGCCGACCGGGTCCGTGCGGCTCCTCGCCCACGACGCCACCACCGGCACGCCGCTGACCGGCTTCTGCGCGTGGGAGGCCTCCTCGAGCGTCGGCGGCTGTGCCGGGACCACCGAGCTCGTGGTGGCGGACATGTTCGTCGGCACCTGGCACTTCTCGGTCAACCTCGGCGACCACCGGCACTTCGACGTCATCGACCAGCCGGCCTTCGTCACCGCGGGGCAGACCACCACGGTGGACGTGGCGATGCGCCTCGGGGCCTCCCTCACGGTGCCGATGACCGCGCGGGCGAGCGGGGCCGCCGCCGACGGCTGCGCGCAGGTCGCCCGGTCCGGGGGCGAGTTCCCGGTCCCCTACGGCTCCGGCTGCTCCGACTGGCAGTCGCCGCCGACCCCGGGCTCGGTGCTCATCGGGCCGCTGGAGCCGGGGACGTACCAGGTCTTCGCCGACCCCAGTGGCGATGCGCTCGGGTCGCAGTGGGTGGGTGCGACCGGCGGCACCGGCGACCGCGACGCGGCGGCGTCCGTGACCCTCGCCGCCGGCGACCAGACCACCCTGACGCCGGTGCGCTTCGACGGGGCCGGCTCGATCCGGGGCACCGTGACCGACGTGAGCACCGGCGCCCCGGTGCCCTACGCCTGCGTCTCGGTCGTCGCGCGGACGCCGGGCTTCAGCGGCGACGGCTGCCACCAGGCGACCGCCCCCGACGGCACCTACACGATCGGCGGGCTCGGGCCCTACGCGTGGCCGGTGCAGTTCTCGCACCAGGCCTACCAGTGGCGCTGGTCCGGCAACAAGGTCACGCGGCCCGAGGCGACCAAGGTGACCGTGCGCGTGGGCAAGAGCGTCGCGGCGAACATCAAGCTGCGCACCGGGGGCGGCACCGTCTCCGGCACCATCAAGGACGCCGCCGGGCACACGATCGACGGCACGGTGATCGCCTACAACGCGGTCACGGGCGAGGCGGTCTCGCTCGGGGCGCAGGCCTACGGCGGCGGGCCCTACGCGCTGTCGCTGCTCGCGGCGCCGCAGCCGGTGAAGCTGTTCTACTACGCCGGCTTCGGGCACAGCGGCTGGGCCGGCGGCACCGACTTCGCGTCGGCCACGACCTACCAGGTCAGGAACACCAGGACGACGACGGCGAACATCGTCGTCCCGTGACACGGCGGTGGCCGGGACCCGCACGGGGTCCCGGCCACCGGTTCGGATCGGCGTGCTACAGGCTGTACCTGCGGTCGAGCGCGAGGTTGTGGTCGTCCAGCCCGGGGATGTACGACGACGTCCCCGACGCCCCGAAGGACGCCGCCGGTGGGGTCACGCCCGCCCAGCGCTGCAGTGCGGCAGTGGCCTTCGCGGTCTCGTCGGGCTTGAGGGCCGCGATGTTCGCGCCGTGGTTGGCGCCCGCCGCCACGTACCACTGCGAGTCGCGGGTGAACGGCCCGAGGCGGAACGGCTCGGAGCCCCAGGGGTCGTTCGCGCCGTAGACGAACAGCAGCCGGCTGCCCGCGAACTTCACCCAGATGTCGATGTCGAGCATCGTGAACGGCTGGAAGCGGGGGACGAGCTCGCGCGGGATGTAGGACTGGGCCCGGTCCTGGCCGCGGTAGTGCTGCAGGCCCTTGAGGTGCGGCTGGGAGGTGTCCGGGTAGCCCAGCTGGTACGAGGCCTGGAAGTAGTACGTGATGTAGGGCGTGATGCCCTGGTCGGTGTTGGAGTCCAGGCCGTAGATCAGGTCGATCCAGTTCCAGATGTCGTCGCTGCCGGCCGTGGCCGGGGGCACGTCGGCGCAGTCGCTCTCCAGGCTGTACTGCCAGAAGGCCCACGTCGTGCCGTTGACCATGAACTCGAAGGCCCGGTCGACGCCGCCGACGATGTCGAAGGTGCGCTGGTTCTCGGTGGCCCAGGCCTGGTACCGCGCGACGAGCTCCGCCCGCCGCTGGAAGGCCGCGATCTGCACGCCGTCCAGCGCGGCCCGGCACTGCGCGGTGCCGACCTTGGTGAAGAACGTGTCGTACGCGGAGTCCTCGTCGTTGACGACGTCCTGCGGCGCGACGTACGCGACCGTGCCGTCCACGTCGCCCGGGTAGAAGCGGCGGTGGTACACCGAGGTCATGCCGCCCTTGCTGGCACCCGTGGAGACCCACTTCCGCGCATAGATCGGCTTGAGGGCCTGCACGATGCGGTGGTGGTCGGTGGCCGCCTGCCAGATCGTCATCTGCTGCTGCCAGTTCGGGTTCGCCGGGCGCGACGGGGTGAAGAAGCGCTGCTCGACCGAGATCTGGTTGCCGTCGATCAGCCGCGTCGGCTCGGAGCGGAACGCGTACTCGGGCACGTTGTAGCCGGTGGTGTGCAGCACCATCGGCCGGTCGGTGCCGCGGTGCAGCAGGGTGAAGCGCTGCTGGAACGTGCCGGCCCGCGGGTTGGTGTGGTCGACCGGCTGGGTGATGCTGAGGATGAAGAAGCGGTACGGCGCGGCGACCGGCTGCTCCGAGAGCACGGTGAGCCCGGGCACGGCCGCCAGGCGGTCCTTGATGTCGGTCTCCGTCGCGGCCGACGCGGGCGCGGCCACGGCCACGGTGCCGAGCATCCCGAGCATCAGCGCCACGCTGAGCAGCGCCCGTCGGAATCGGGTCATGCGGTACCTCCACATCGAGACTTTCCGCTGTCTCGATGCAAGCTACCGGCGATCCGGACTATTCGGCCCCGCTCGTCCACCCTCGCAGTGGATCGAAGAGGGTGATCGGATGCGCGGTCACGCCGGTGAGGCACAGGTCGGCGAGGATCTCCCCGACGACGGGGACGAACTTGAACCCGTGCCCGGAGAACCCGCACGCCACGGTCACCCGCTCCCGGCCCGGATGCCGGGCGATCACGAAGTGCTGGTCGGGCGTGTTGGTGTACATGCAGGTCTTGCCCCGCAGGAAGCGCCCGGGCGCGGCCGGCACCCGCTCGGCCAGGTGCCGCGCGAGGAACGCGATCTCCTCGTCGCGCACGGCGCGGTCGATGGTCTGCGGCGTGGTCGTCTCGCCCCGCCGGAAGAACGCGAACTTGACCCCGCCGGCCGGGCCGTCGAGGGCCGGGAAGCCGTACACCTGCGTCCCCGGCGGGTCCTCCCAGATGAAGATCGGGTGCCGGTCGGGCCCGAAGGTCGCGATGTCGCCGCTCGGCTCGAACCAGAACTGCACCTGCCGCTCCACCACGAGCGGCACGCCGAGCTCGGGCAGCAGCTCCGGCGCCCACGCGCCCGGGCAGATCACGAGCGCGCCCGCGCGGTAGGTGCCCGCCGCGGTGCGCACGGTGACCCCGCCGCCGTCCTCCGTCCACGCCTCCACCGGCTCGTGGAAGCGCAGCTCGGCGCCGAGGCGCCCGGCGAGGTCGAGGTTGGCCCGGACCGCCGCCTCGGGCCGCAGCACGCCGGCGTTGCGCTCGAACAGCGCCACCTCGCCGTCGCGCGGCGCGAACTGGGGCCACCGCCGGCGGATCCCGGCCGCGTCGAGCATCTCGTGCGGCAGCCCCCACTGCTCGGCCGCGCGCCGGCTGCCCTCGACCGTGAGCGACGCCGGCGGGCCCATGAAGAGCCCGCCGGTCAGCGTGAGCAGGTCGCGGCCGGAGTCGCGCTGCAGGCGCTCCCAGAGCTCGTAGGAGCGCAGGATCAGCGGGACGTAGGCGGGGTCCTCGAAGTAGGCCTGCCGCGTGATCCGCGAGCCGCCGTGGCTGGAGCCCTGGTCGTGGGCGGGGCCGAAGCGCTCGAGCCCGAGGACCCGCTGTCCGCGGGCGGCGAGGTGATAGGCGGCCGAGCTGCCCATGCCGCCGAGGCCGGCCACGACCACGTCGTACTGCTGCGCCATCAGGGCAGCGTAGCCACCCTTGCTTGCGTTCTGATCACGGTCGCGAGCGCGACGGCGACGAGCGCCAGGCCCAGGCCGGCCGCCGCAACCGGGCGGAGGGACTCGTAGGCCGCATAGGCGTTCGTCAGTGCCGGGCCCGGCCAGACCAGGTAACCCCAGGCCGCGAGCGTGGGCCAGGCCATGAGCAGCACCGAGAGCACCGCGAGCTCGCCGACGGCCACGCGCTGCCAGAGCGGGGCGCGGCGCAGGCGATATCCGATCCGGGCGGCGAGCAGCCAGCCCGCGGCCAGCCCGAGGATCGCGCCGGCCACGGTGAGCGGGGCGGCGAAGGCGGGGAGGACGGGGGTCACGTCGACGAGGAGCAGGGTGTTCGGGCCGGTCGCGATGACCTGCACGTAGGCCTCGACGCCGCCGCGGGTCGCGCGCAGGGTCCCGTCGAACTCGGTGGGCTCGACCTGCCAGCCCGCCGCCGCCAGTCGCGCGCCGGCCTCGTCCGGCGTGACCTGCGGCGGGCGCACGGCCTGCGCGATCACCCGGCTGCGCAGGCCGAAGGCCTCCGAAAGGCGCTCGGTGCGGTGCCCCGTCGCGGTGCTCGCGGCCACGTCGAGCAGTTCGCCGGCGACCGCGTCGCCCGGGCGCACGGCGACGGCCCAGCCGGAGACGCTGCCGAGCCCGGCCCCGAGCCCGCCGGCGATCAGCGCGCTGAGCACCGCGGCGAGCACCATGATCCGGCCGGTCGCGAGCCGGAACCGCTGCCGCAGCCCGCCCGCGACGATGTCGCGCACCTCGGCCGTGGTGGGCCGCTCCCGCCCGGGCTCGGCGCCGTCCATGAGCGTCGTGAGGATCTCGGTGCCGTGCCGGCGCCGGTAGCGCGCGGGGTAGGCCAGCAGCAGTCGACGGTACCGTCGAAGGAGGGTCTCCGGGGCGCTCACGCGGTCACCGGACCCGGGCTGGCCCGGCGCCGCAGCCGCTCGGTGGCGGCCGCCGCGTGCCGCCGGAGCCGCTCCGCCTCGGCGGCCAGCGCGCTCGCCCCGCCGTCGGTGAGCGCGTAGTAGCGGCGCAGCCGGCCGTCGACCGCCTCCTCCCGCTCCACGACGATGAGCTCCTGCTCGACCAGCCGGTCCAGCGCACCGTAGAGCGTGCCCGCGCCGAGCACGACCTCACCGCCCGACAGGGCGCTGACCTCCTGGATCAGCCCGTAGCCGTGCCGGGGCCGGTCGGCCAGCGCAGTGAGGATGAGCAACGTCGGTTCCCGCATGGCAGCCATGGCCGACACGTTACGGCTGGCGATGCATATCGGCAACCGTACTGACATTCGGTAGTCGATCTCCGTCTCGCCGTGGTGGCACGTTTCCGGGATTCGCCGGGTCCGGCGCGCTCGTACGGTATTGCTCAACGACGACTTCCCAGGGGGACATGATGAGCGACTACGACATGGGCGACACGGGTCACGGCGACGTGGACTACGGGCACTACGAGGCCGGTCAGGAGCAGGGCTCGCTGGACCAGATGCACCACGCCGCGGGCTCGGAGGCCGACTACAACAACCAGTACGGCGTGTACGAGCAGGACCACCACAGCGCGGAGTCGACGGACTTCGCGCAGGGTCACCACGTCGAGTACGACGCGCCGGCGGCCGTGCACTACGAGTCCGACGACTACACGAACTACTCGCACGACGCGACCTCGGACGACCACGTGTTCGCGGCCGAGGGCAGCGAGAACGCCCACCAGGCCAACTTCAGCGAGCTCGACCAGCTGGAGAACAGCTTCGGCAAGTCGTTCGTCGACGGCACCGAGTTCCACTCGGCGGGTGGCGAGGGCCAGTTCGGCGTCGCGGCCAACTAGCCCCAAAACCGCACGAACGGCCGGTCACCCGCGGGGTGGCCGGCCGTTTCGCTGTGGTCCGGGCGGGTCAGAGGGCGGTCAAAATCACCGGGCCGTCGTCGGTGACCGCGATCGTGTGCTCCCAGTGGGCGGCCCGGGAGCCGTCGACCGTCGACACCGTCCACCCGTCGCGCTGCAGCCGGTGGCGGTCCGAGCCGCTCTCCACCACCATCGGCTCGATGGCCAGGGCCAGGCCGGGGCGCAGGGTCAGCCCGCGGCCGGGGCGGCCCTCGTTCGGCACGTGCGGGTCCTCGTGCATGGCGGTGCCGACGCCGTGGCCGCCGTAGCCCGTCGGCATGCCGTACCCCGCGGCGCGGCACACGCTCTGCACCGCGTGGGAGATGTCGCCCAGCCGGTTGCCCGGCACCGCGGCGGCGATGCCCGCCTCCAGGGCCTGCCGGCCCACGTCCGACAGGCGCCGGGCGGCCTCGTCGATCGGGCCGATGCCGACCGTCACGGCGGAGTCGCCGTGGTAGCCGTCGATGTGGGCGCCGAAGTCGATGGAGAGCAGGTCACCCTCCTGCAGCCGGCGGGCGTCCGGGATGCCGTGCACGATGGCGTCGTTGACGGACAGGCACAGCACCGCCGGGTAGGGGATCGGCGCGAACGACGGGTGGTAGTGCAGGAACGACGACTTCGCGCCCTTCTCGGCCAGCAGCTCGCGGGCCAGGTCGTCCAGCTCCAGCAGCGTCGCCCCCGGCTCGGCGGCCGCGCTCACGGCCGTCAGGATCTGGGCGACCACCCGGCCCGCCTCGCGCATCGTCGCGAGTTCCGCCGCACTCTTCAGGACCACCATGCCGGATATTCTAATACCAGGATTATCATCGACACATGGTGCGCAACCCGCTGACCGATGACGAGCGGCACCGCGGGCTGGTGCTGGGCCGGATGCTGCAGCAGGCGCGCGGGGCGCGCAGTGCGGCGGCCGTCGCGTTCGAGGCCGGGATCTCGCTCGACACGCTGCGCAAGATCGAGCGCGGGGCGATCGCGACCCCGGCGTTCTTCACCGTGGCGGCGCTCGCGCGGGTGCTCGGGCTGGACCTGACCACGCTGGCCGGGGCCCTCGGCGACGACAAGCCGCAGGCGACCAGCCGCGTGGCCTGACCGGCCCCGCCCGCCATGACCCTGTGGGAGCGCACCGAGGCGCTCGACGACCTGCGCGGCCTCGGCGCCGGACGCATCGCGCTGGTCGCGGACGAGGCCGGCATCGGCAAGACCAGCCTCGTGCGGGCCTTCACCGCGGCCGCGCGCGACCCGGTGTGGCTGGGCGCCTGCGACCCCCTGGTCACCCCGCGCGCCCTCGGCCCGTGGCACGACATCGCCCGGCAGGCCGGCGGCGCGCTCGCCGAGGCCCTCGACGCCCAGCGGCCCCCGTTGCCCGCCCTGCTGGACGCGCTCGAACGCCCCGGAGCGCGGCCGGTCCTGGTGATCGAGGACCTGCACTGGGCCGACGAGGCCTCGCTCGACCTGCTCGTCCTGCTCGCGCGGCGGATCGAGCGGCTCCGGGCGCGGCTCGTGCTCACCTACCGCGACGACGAGACCCCCGGCCACCCGCTGCACGCGGCCCTGGCCGCCTTCCCGCGCGACATCGTGCGCCGGGTGCCGCTGCCCCGGCTGTCCCGCGCCTGCGTCGCCGAGCAGGCCGGGCGGGCCGGTCGCGACCCGGCGGCCGTATACGCCCTCACCGGCGGCAACCCGCTGCTCGTGACCGAGGCGCTGAGCGAGGAGCCGGCGGGTGCCGTACGGCATCTGATCCTGACCCGGATCGAGCGGCTGCCGGCCCCCGCGCGGGACCTCGCCGAGCTCGCGGCCGTCATGCAGCGCCTCGACGGGGCCGACGAGGCCGAGTGGGCGCTCGTGGACCGCTGCGTGGCCGAGGGGGTGCTGGTCGCGGCGGAGGGCGGAGCCGGGTTCCGCCACGAGCTGCTGCGCCGGGCCGTCGAGGACGCGCTGCCGCCGGGCCGCCGCCGCGCGCTGCACCTGCGGGCGGTCGAGCGTCTGGCGGCCCGCCCCGGGGTCGATCCGGCCCGCCTGGCCCATCACGCCAGACACGGCGAAGAGCCGGAACTGCTGCGACGGTACTGCCTGATCGCCGCCGAGTCCGCCGCCGCCCAGGGCGCCCATCGCGAGGCCGCGGCGCACTACCGGGCCGTCGTGGACCTCGACGCCGGGGTGGAGGTCCTGGAGGCCTACGCGTTCCAGGCGTACCTGGCCGGCCTGTCCGCCGAAGCCCTCGACGCGCGCCGGCGGGCGGCCGACCGGCGGCGCGCGGCCGGCGAATGGGAGGGCGCCGGGGCGAACGAGCGCTGGATCTCGCGCCTGGCCTGGTGGAGCGGCGACACGGCGCTGGCCCGGCGCGCGGTCGAGGACGCGGTGGCGACGCTGAGCCAGGGCCCGCCCGGGCGCGAGCTCGCGATGGCCCTGAGCACCCGCGCCCAGCTGCACATGCTCGCCTACGAGGTCGAGCCGGCCGTCGCGTGGGGCACCCGCGCGGCGGAGCTGGCCGAGCGGCTCGGCGACCGCGAGACCGCCGTGCACGCCGGCATCAACGTCGCCACCGCCCGGCTGGTGCGCGGCGAGCCGGGGGCGGCGGCCGAGCTGGTGCGGCTGCACGAGCGCGCGGACGCCGCGGGGCTCGCCGACCACGCGGCCCGGGCCCTGGTCAACCGGGCCGCCACGGACCTGTGGATCGGCGACGACCTCGCCGCGACCCTGGCCGCGATCGAGCTCGCGTTCGCCTACGCCGACGGGCACGATCTCGGGGGCTACCGGCAGTACCTGCTGGGCGTCCGCGCGGCCGTGCGGGTCGAGGCGGGCGACTGGGAGGCGGCGCTGGCCGACGCCGAGGAGTCGCTGGCCTACCCGAGCCGGGGCGGGGTCGGGCCGCTGCCCGCGCTCGTGGCGCGGGGCCGGGTGCAGTCCGCGCGGGGCGAGCCGGAGGCGGAAGCGACCCTGGACACGGCCCTGCGCGAGGCGCTCGCGACCGAGGAGCTGCAGCGCATCGGGCCGGTCGCGATCGCCCGCGCCGAGCACTTCCTGCACCTCGGCGAGGCCGGGCGCGCCGCGGCCGAGGCCCGGCGGGGGCTCGAGCTGGCGGAGTCGGTCGGGCACCGCAGGTACGTCCGGGAACTGTCCTTCGCTCTGCTGCGGGCGACCGGTGCACCGTCCGATGTGGACTGGCGGGCGGCGGCGGACGGCTTCGCGCGCGGCGGGCGGCACCTCGCGCGGGTGCACGCGCTGGGGCTCGGGGACGCGGCGGCGGCGGGGGAGGCGCTCGCCGCGCTGGACGCGCTCGGGGCCGGGCGCGCGGCCGCGTGGCTGCGGGCGGACCTGCGCCGGCGCGGGGTGAGCGGGGTGCCGCGCGGGCCCCGGCCGGCGACCGCCGCCAACGCCGCCGGGCTGACCGGCCGGCAGGCGGAGGTGCTGCGGCTGCTCGCCGACGGGCGCTCCAACGCCGAGATCGCCGCGGCCCTGACGCTGTCCGAGAAGACGGTGCAGCACCACGTCTCGGCGATCCTGGCCAAGCTGTCGGCGAGCTCGCGCACCCGGGCGGCGGCGGCCGCGCGCCGGCTCGGGCTGGTCTGAGCGGCATGATTCGCAGCGGCGCCGTCGACGTGGACTACCCGGACTCGGGCGGCGGCCGGGCCGCGCTCGTGGCCGGTTCCCTGCCCGGGTTCGCGGTCGAGACCGAGCGCGTCGCGTGGCTGGACGAGGTCGAGGCGTACGTCCCCGGGCAGTTCTACCGGCGCGAGCTCCCGGCGATCCGGGCCGTCCTGGCCGGCGTCGACCCCGTCGAGCTGCTGATCGTCGACGGCTACGTGGACCTCGACCCCGGCGGGCGGCCGGGGCTCGGCGCCCACGTGCACGAGGCCCTGGGCATCCCGGTGATCGGCGTGGCCAAGACGTCCTTCCACACCGCGACCCACGCGGTGCCGGTGCTGCGCGGCGGGGCGTCGAAGCCGCTCTTCGTCACCGCGACCGGCCTGCCGCGGTCCGACGCGGCCGCCCTCGTGGCCGGGATGTGCGGCCCCTTCCGGATGCCGGACGCGCTGCGCCGCGTCGACGCGCTCGCCCGCGGCCGGGTGTAGGCGCGGGGCCGGGTTGCGCGGCTCCTGCCGGATGCCGGACGCGCTGCGCCGCGTCGACGCGCTCGCCCGCGGCCGGGCGTAGGCGCGGGGCGGGTTGCGCGGTGCCGGGCGCGCCGCGCCGGGTCGATGCGCTGGCGCGCGGCTGGGTGTAGGCGCGGGGCTGGGTTGTGTGCGGCTCCTGCCGGATGCCGGGCGCGCCGCGCCGCGTCGACGCGCTCGCCCGCGGCCGGGCAGGCATAGAAAATATTCAAACTGTTAAGGACCTTAAGAGCACTTGCGGAGGCATCGACAACGCTGTACGTTCCTCGCACAACGCTTAACTTTGTTAACAGTTAGCGTCACGTCCGTAGTGCTCGTGGAGGGGTCCATGAAACGCAAAACCCTGATCCCCCTCGCGCTGACCGCCGCCGCCACCCTGGGTGCGACGACCCTCGGCGTGATCAACGCGCAGTCCGCCAGTGCCGCGTTGACCAGCAACTGGTACGCCTCGGCGCCGTACCTGATGCCGTTCGACAACAGCCCGCCCGACGCCATCGCGGTCATGAACGCGACCGGGCAGAAGGCCTTCCAGCTGGCCTTCATCCTCGCCCCCAACGGCGGCGGCTGCACGCCCACGTGGGACGGCACCCGGCCCGTGTCCTCCGACACCGAGGCCGCGGCGCTCATCTCGCGCATCCGGGCCGCCGGCGGCGACGTGAGCGTCTCCATCGGCGGGTACGGCGGCACCAAGCTCGGCCAGACCTGCGGCACCCCGGCCGCGACCGCCGCCGCCTACCAGCAGGTGGTCACCAAGTACTCCCTCAAGGCGATCGACTTCGACCTCGAGGAGCCGGAGTACGAGAACGCCGCGGCCGTGAACAACGAGCTCGGCGCCGCGCAGATCCTGCAGCGGGACAACCCCGGCCTCTACGTCTCGGTGACCACGGCCGGCACGGCGGCGGGCACGGGCTGGTTCGGCACCGAGATGCTCAAGAACGCCAAGAGCCTCGGCTTCACCCCGAACAACTACTCGATCATGCCGTTCGACGGCGGCTTCAACGGCGCGTCCTCGCAGACCGCCGCGGCCGAGGCGTTCCACGGCATCCTGATGAGCACGTTCGGCTGGGACAGCGCCACGGCCTACGCCCACGAGGGCGTCTCGCTGATGAACGGGCGCAGCGACGCCGGCGAGTACTTCCGCCAGGCCGACTTCCAGACCGTGCTCGACTACGCGACCTCGCACCACCTGGCGCGGTACACCTACTGGTCGGTCAACCGCGACCGCCAGTGCGCCGACCCGAACCAGTCCACCACGTCGGGCACCTGCAGCAGCGTGCCGCAGACGGCGTGGGAGTTCACGAAGTACACGGCCCGCTTCGCGGGGGCCACGCCGCCCACCACGAACCCGACCACGGGCGGCCCGCCGCCCACCACGCCCGGCACCGGCACGTGCACCGCGGCGGCCTGGAACTCGGGCACCGCGTACTCGGGCGGCGCGCTGGTGTCGTACAACGGCCACACCTACAAGGCGGCCTGGTGGACCCAGGGCGAGACGCCCGGCACCGCGAGCGTCTGGGTGGACCAGGGCGCGTGCGGCGGCGGGGGCACCACGCAGCCGCCGACCTGCCCGGCGGCCTGGAACTCGGGCACCGCGTACAGCGGCGGGGCGACGGTCTCCTACGGCGGTCACAAGTGGACCGCGAAGTGGTGGACCCAGGGCGACATCCCCGGCAACAACTCGCAGAACGTGTGGACCGACAACGGAGCCTGCTGACCGGCACCACCGGTGACGAGGCCGCCGCCCGAAGGGTCATCGGGCGGCGGCCTCGCCCCGTTGCGCGCATCTGCCGCGGCTCGCCCCGTTTCGCTCACCTGTCGCGGTTCGCCCTCGTTTCGCTCACCTGCCGCGGCTCGCCTCGTTTCGCTCACCTGCCGCGGCAGGGCGCCGAAGAGTCGGACATGAAGGTCACCGTGGCCCGCAAGCTCGCGGCGCTCATCGTGCTCGCCGCGCTGGGCGTCGCCGCCACCGCCGTGGTGCTCGGCGCGCTGCTCAACGGGCTGGCGAGCCGCTTCGACGAGGTGGCCGAGCAGGACCACCCGTCGGTGCGGGCCGCGCTCGAGATGGAGGTCGCCAAGACCGGGCAGGCCGACGACCTGGGCAGCTACGTCGCCAGCGGCGATCGCGAGTTCCTGGCGGAGTGGGACGCCGATCACGCCGAGTTCGTGCGGTGGCTCGACGCCTACCGCCGGCTGGACATCTCCCCCCACGAGGCGAGCGTGCTCGACACGGTGACGAGCGCCGACGCGGCGTACCAGAGCGAGGCCCAGAAGGTCGTCGCGCTGGTCCAGGCCGGGAACCCCGCCGCGGCGACCAGGGCCTCGAACGACGTCCTCGGCCCGCTCGAGGACAAGATCTTCAAGGGCCTCACGGACCTGGAGGACCTCAACACCACCACCATCGCCGAGGCCACCGTGGCCGGCGAGCGGCAGGTCACCCGCGGGGCCTGGCTCGCGGTCCTCATCCCCCTCGCGGCCCTGGCGATCGTGACCGCGCTCGCGATCGTCATCGTGCGCGGGATCGTGCGCCCGCTGCGCGCGGCGGTCGCGGCGCTCGGGCGGGTGGCCGGGGGCGACCTCACCGGCAGCGTCGCGGTGCGCGGCGGCGACGAGCTGGCGGACATGGGCCGGGCGCTGAACCGGGCCACGGCGGCGATGCGCGAGACGGTCGGCGCGCTCGGCTCGACGGCGACCTCGCTGACCGACACCGCCGGCGACCTGAGCCGCTCGGCCGGGGAGACGGCCGTGAGCGCCGACAACGCGAACCTGCAGGCCCAGACCACGGCCTCGGCGGCGGAGGAGGTCTCGGCCGGGGTGAGCACGGTGGCCACGGCCTCGGAGGAGATGACCGCGGCGATCGCCGAGATCGCGCAGAACGCGTCCCGGGCCGCGGTGGTCGCCATGAGCGCGGTGGACACGGCGGCGCAGACCTCGGGCACGGTACAGCTGCTGGGGGTGGCCTCCGGCGAGATCGCCGAGGTGCTCAAGACGATCACGAGCATCGCGGCGCAGACCAACCTGCTCGCGCTCAACGCGACCATCGAGGCGGCCCGGGCCGGCGAGTCCGGCAAGGGCTTCGCGGTCGTCGCCGGCGAGGTCAAGGACCTGGCCCAGGAGACCGCCCGCGCCACCGAGGACATCGCCCGGCGCATCGGGTCGATCCGCACGCACACCGGCGCGACGACGGAGGCGATCGGGCGCATCGCCGGGATCATCGACGAGATCAACGACTACCAGAACACCATCGCGTCCGCGGTCGAGGAGCAGACGGCCACCACCGAGGAGATCAACCGCTCGGTGAGCGAGGCCGCGGCCGGGACGCAGGTCATCGCGGCGAACGTGACGCACCTGGCGACCACGGCGCAGGCGGTCACCGAGGCGGCCGCGGCCTCGAGCCGGGCCGCGTCGTCGCTCACCGAGACCGCCGGCCGGCTGCGCACGCTCGTGTCGCGCTTCAGTGTCTAGTGCCTGAGGTCTTCAGGCCCAGCGGTGTCTAGTGGCCGCCCGGGCAGCAGCGGGCCAGCGCGTACAGCTCCCGCATCCGGTCGCCGGCCTCCTCGGGGCGGTTCAGGGGCGTCGGGAACGGGAGTCGTACGTCCCGGGCCCGCCCCGCGAACTCCAGGCGCAGGACCACGCCGTAGCGGTCGAGGCGGACGGGCACGACACGCTTGACGCCGTGCAGGTGGTGCGGCGGTACGAGCCGGGCGAGGCGGTCGACCGCGTCGGGGTGCGCGTCGCTGAGGTGGCACAGCAGGTCCGCCTCGACGTGCGCGAGCGGGTCGGGCTCGGCCGCGGCGAACTCGTCGGGGTCGACGGTGATCTCGGCGTCGCGGCCGTAGGCGGGGTCCTGCAGCGTGGCCTCGGCCAGATCGAGCGCCAGCCCGCCTGCGGGGTGCACGCCGAGCCAGCCGCCGAACGTGGCGCGGGCCCGCACGCGCGAGCGCACCGAGGTCGGGGCGACGTCCGTGAGCTCGAGCACGGCGGCGCTGTCGTCGACCTGGAGCGCGGCGGCGCTGTCGTCCGCGGCGAGCGCGGCGGCGCTGTCGTCGGCGGCGAGTGCGGCGGCGCTGTCGTACGCAGCGAAGGCGTCGGGTGGCACGTCGAGCAGGATGCGCCCGCCCTCGACCCGATGCGCGCCGACCAGGTCGCAGCGGCGCCCGGGAACGTGCAGGGTGAGCGAGCCGGCGGCGGCCAGCAGCGAGCGCAGGCGCTCGGCCGGGGTGGGGAACGTTGACATCCGACCTCCTAAGGTTAGGCTTACCTTATTCGAAAGGAGCCCCGTGAACCAGTCACGCCCCAAGGTCCGCCGCTCCCGCGCGCTGGGCATCGCGCTGACCCCCAAGGACGTCAAGTACTTCGAGCGGCGCCCGTTCCCGCCCGGCCAGCACGGCCGCGCGCGCCCGAAGGTCAGCGACTACAAGGTCCGGCTGCTGGAGAAGCAGCGGCTGAAGGCGCAGTACAACATCCGCGAGAACCAGCTGCGGGCCGCCTTCGACCGGGCGGTGCGCCGCCCCGGCAAGACCGGCGAGGAGCTGGTGGTGGACCTTGAGCTGCGGCTGGACGCCGTGGTGCTGCGGGCGGGGTTCGCGCGCACGATCTACCAGTCCCGCCAGGTGGTGACGCACCAGCACGTGAACGTCAACGGCCGGCGGGTGGACCGCCCGTCGTACCGCGTCCGCCCCGGCGACGTCATCGAGATCGCCGAGCGCAGCCGCGCGAAGACGCCGTTCATGGTCGCCGCCGCAGGCGCCCACGCGGGGGAGCGCACCGCCCCCTACCTGGACACGAACCTGGCCGGGCTGACCACGCGGCTGATTCGGCTGCCGCTGCGCCCGGAGATCCCGGTGCTCTGCGACGAGCAGCTGATCGTCGAGTTCTACAGCCGCTGACGCACAGCGAAACGGCCGGCCACCCCGCGGGGTGGCCGGCCGTTCGTGCGGTTTTGGGGCTAGTTGGCCGCGACGCCGAACTGGCCGCCACCGGCGTGGAACTCGGTGCCGTCGACGAACGACTTGCCGAAGCTCTGCTCCAGCTGGTCGAGCTCGCTGAAGTTGGCCTGGTGGGCGTTCTCGCTGCCCTCGGCCGCGAACACGTGGTCGTCCGAGGTCGCGTCGTGCGAGTAGTTCGTGTAGTCGTCGGACTCGTAGTGCACGGCCGCCGGCGCGTCGTACTCGACGTGGTGGCCCTGCGCGAAGTCCGTGGACTCCGCGCTGTGGTGGTCCTGCTCGTACACGCCGTACTGGTTGTTGTAGTCGGCCTCCGAGCCCGCGGCGTGGTGCATCTGGTCCAGCGAGCCCTGCTCCTGACCGGCCTCGTAGTGGCCGTAGTCCACGTCGCCGTGACCGGTGTCGCCCATGTCGTAGTCGCTCATCATGTCCCCCTGGGAAGTCGTCGTTGAGCAATACCGTACGAGCGCGCCGGACCCGGCGAATCCCGGAAACGTGCCACCAACGACGAGGCACTCAGCGGCGGGGTCGGGGGGTCAGCAGCGGTGGCGCCGCCGGGGGCTGGAACGGGGGCGGGTTCTCGATGCCCGCGGCGCGTTCCAGCAGCGCCACCAGGCCGGCTCGCGTCGCGACCACGACCATCGTGTGGGTGCGGTCCAGCGTGCGCCAGCGGTTCTGCTCCGGGGCCCAGAAGGTCTGCACGCCCACGCCCAGGCCCGCGCGGCCGGTCTGGACGGCGACCAGGCGCACCAGGCCCGGCTCGCTGACCGCGCGGAAGTACTGCCCCTCGAGCTGCGAGCCGGCCCCGACCGGCACCTCGGCGACGAGCAGGACCCGGCGGCCGACCGGGATGGTGTCGATGACCTCGCTGCCGACCATGGACGCGGCGAAGGCCGGCGCGGCCAGGTACGACACGCTGCGCGAGAGGTTGATGTCGAACGCGGTCTTGATGCGCTGGGCGAACTCCTCCTCGAACAGGCGCAGCACGACCCGCAGGCTGGGGTGCAGGTTGCGGCCGATCAGGGCGGCCTCGAGATTCGTGACGTCCGCGGTCGTCACCACGACCAGGCAGCGGGCCGTGGCCACGGACGCGGCGGTGAGCGTGTCCGGGTTGGTGACGTCGCCGATGATGACCGGCAGGCCGAGGTCGCGGCCGACCTGGACGCCGCGGGCGCGTTCGTCGCGGTCCACGGCCACCACGTCGATGCCGAGGTCGTTGAGCTCCCGCAGCACCCGGGTGCCGACGTTGCCGAGGCCGACCACGACCACGTGGCCGGAGACGCGCTCGGTCAGGCCGCCGGCCGCGATCGCCAGGCGGGCCTTCACCACGATGCCGACGACGGCGGCGGTGATGGCGGGGATGACGGCCACGCCGACGACGACCAGCACCACGTCGACCGCCTGGGACAGGACCGGGGCGTCCTCCTGCGGGTTGGCGCCGCCGAGCGCGGTGAGCACGGCAAGGTACAGCGCCTTCCAGACCCCGACGTGGCGCACGGCGGCCACCGCGATGGTGCCCAGCGCCAGCACGCCCACGATGCTCGCCAGGATTCGGCGCAGGCCGCCGCCGATGAGCAGCCGCGACAGGCGCATCGGGTGGCGGCGGCGGGGGCGCGGCGGGTCGGCGTCGCGGTTGCCGTACACACTCGTGAGCACGAGGTCGGCGCGCTCCTCGTCGGCCGGCAGGGTCTCGTTCTCGGCCGTGATCGCCAGGCCGCAGCGCACGTTGCCGGGGTTGGCCGAGGCGCGGTCGAGGGCCATGAGCTGCTGGCCGTCGGAGAGGCGGATCGTCGTCGGGTTGCTGTCGCCCAGCGCGGCGGCGACGAAGGCGGGCGCGGCGATCTCCGAGGCCGAGAGCACCGAGCAGTTGGAGAGCCGCTGCACGATCCCGGCGCCGAGGCGGGTGTTGAACATCCGCAGCACGACCCGGATCGACGGGTCGACCTCGCGGGCGATGAGGGCGGCGTCGACGTTGGCCACGTCGTCGGTGTCGAGGAACGCGATCGCGTCGGCGTCGGTCAGGTCG
Organism: Dactylosporangium sp. CA-052675; assembly: GCF_050947935.1. Classification (GTDB taxonomy): domain Bacteria; phylum Actinomycetota; class Actinomycetes; order Mycobacteriales; family Micromonosporaceae; genus Dactylosporangium. Next base: position 856,423 of record NZ_CP192010.1, read on the forward strand.
GCGGTCTCGAACACGGCGCGGGACGGCCGGCGGGCCTCGATGAGCACCGGGCGGCTCAGCGGGTCGTCGTCGGCGCGGATCTCGGCGATCTCGGGTGCCTGCCCGGCGGTGAGGTCGGCCACGATGACCGTCACCTGGGCCGAATACGTGTTGATCAGCTCGCCGACCAGCCGGCGGGCGAGCGCGTTGTCTCCCCAGACGACGAACTTGCGCACGGCGACGATCGTAGCGACGAAGCGCTATCCGCAATGGGGCGGCAAACCGACCAGAAGATTGACGTTGTACAGCAGGATCGCGTACTTGCCGACGTCGTGGCGCTCCACCGGGGCGCCCCACATGTGCTCGGCCTGCTCGGGGGTGCCGTAGAACGGGCGGTCCTTCTCGAACACGACGAACCGGGCGTCGTGCGCGCCGGCGTCGTACATCGAGTCCTTCGACTGCCAGCAGAACGGCACCAGCCGGTCCCCGCCCCCGACCACGGGCGCGACCACGACCTCGTGCTCGGTGGTCACGGTGATGTTGTTCGAGGCCCAGTACGCGCCGAGGCCGTAGGACAGGCCCCGCTCGCGCAGGTAGTCCGCGGCCTCCTGGGCCTCGGACGGCTCGGCCCGGGGCGGCGAGTAGACGACCACGGTGAGCGCGAAGACCGCGAGCACGGCCGCGAGCGCGCCGCGCCCGATCCGCACCGTGCGCCCGGGAGCGCCGGAGGCCAGCCAGGGACCGGCGTAGCGGGCGGCCAGGGCGGCGCCCATCGGCAGGACCGGCGCGATCTCGCGGGCCGCCATCAGGTCGACGGAGATGGTGGAGACGATCTCGGCGCCGAGGTTGCAGGTGATCGCCGCGATCATCACCGAGTCCACCCGGTCGGCCGTGCCGCGCACCGCGCGCACCAGCGTCACGGCGAAGGCGACGAGCGCCACCGCGAACCCGATCAGGTGCAGCAGCGAGAGCAGGATCTCGAACCCGGCCGGGTGCCAGCCGGGGCGGTGGGTGCCGAAGACGACCCCGACCATCCGGGCCGTCATCCAGGCCCGGTGCGGCCAGTCCGACAGCGGCGCCAGCTCGATCGGCGGGTGTGGCGACTGGAAGGCGCCGAGCGCGTCGAGCAGGTGGCGGAAGCCGCGCGAGATGATCACCGAGACCACGGCCGCGGCGACCAGCGACAGCTCGTAGAGGCGATCGTCGCGGCGAATGGCCCGATAGGCGCAGACCACGGCCAGCGGTACGGCTCCCACGAACGTGATGAGCGGGTCGCCCATCGCGCCCCAGCCGAGCAGCAGGGCGATGAGCACCGGGGTCCACACGCGGTGCCTGAGCCGGTCGAGCACGAGCCAGGCCAGGATCAGCGGCACCGCCGAGCCCGTGTGGTTGGGGGAGGACAGCAGCGTCTGGTATCCGGTGCCGGGGACGGGCAGCAGGAGGATCGCGACCGCGACCCCCACCCGCAGCCAGGCCTCCCGGCCCTCGGCCCGGCCCTTGGCCAGCGCCGCCGCGACGAAGACGATCATCGTGTAGGTGATGGCGGCGGTCACGTGCACCTGGTCGGCCGTGACGCCGGTGAACCACTGCACGATGCCGTACTGCACCAGCTCCGTCGGGTAGAAGGACACGTCGGACAGTGCCCAGCCCTTCAGCAGCGGGTTGCCGTGGAACATGTCCCAGGCCTGCAGCGCGTTGCTCGCCCCGTCACCGTTGATCGGGAACGCGCGGGCCATCCGCAGGTACGCGGCGCACAGGCCTATGAACAGCCCGACGGCCACGACAACGGACCCGGCCCCGATCATCACCTTCTGGCGCACCCGGGCAGGGTACCGGATCACCCGTATTCGTCGGCCAGCTCCCGGTATGCGGCGAGCACCACTTCCGTGCGCGAGACCAGGTCGGGCTCCGGCCGCGAGCGCAGCGACCCCAGCAGCGCCTCGGCCGCCGTCACCCGCAGCCGGGCCCGGTTCTGCGCGGCGCGCTGGTCGAGGAAGTCCTGGCACAGCCCGGCCAGCCGGCGCAGCTGCCCGGCCCGCCGGCGCACCTCGGCGTCGACGTCGGTGAGCCGCTGGACGATCTCGGCCTGCCGGTCGGTGACGGTGCTGAACAGGCTGCCGGCCCCGATCGGCTCGCCGACGGAGGCGCGCAGGTCCCGGTCGGCCGTGCGCAGCTCGCCGCGCTCGGCGAGGGCCTGGGCCAGGTCCCACAGCGCCCGCTCCAGCGTCGGCGTCGGGTCGGCCGGGTCGCCCAGCCGCTCCAGCGCCGGCCAGGTGAGCCGGATGCGGTCGGCGTTGGCCGCGGCCGCCTCGAACTCGGTGCGGTCGCGGGGGTCGGTCAGGTACCGCCGCAGCGCCCGCCCCCGCCGCGTCGGCGTGCGCACGAGGGCGTACCCGGCCAGCATGAACACGGTCGACGAGGCGAGCGCGAGCATCCCGCGCACGGGCACGGGCGGGTCGAGCCAGTGGATGGTGAGCGCCACGGCCGCCGCCGCCGTGAGCCCCAGCGCGTAGAGTGCGTGGACCCAGCGGTCGACCGGCCAGAACGGCCCGGCATCGACCCGTGCCGGGCCCGGGCGGGGCCCGGTCTCGTCGCTGATCGCGGCGAGGCTGCGCTCCACGGCGTTGCCGCCGCGCCGCAGCACGCCGACGCGGAACCCGCGCAGGTAGTCGATCACCGCGCGCTCCGCGGCCGCCGGGCCCGGGCGGTCAGGCTGCGGGCGGCTGCACTGCGGGCGGCCACACTCCGGGCGGTCAGGCTCGCGACCGCGAGCGCGATCAGGGCCCCGAGCACGCCCCAGGCGACCCCGCCGAGCACCACCGCGGCCGACGCGGCCGGGATCGACAGCGGGCCGAACCGCCCCGGCAGGTGCTGTGCGGGCGCGGCGGCGAGCGTGACGAGGGCGGCGGCGGCCAGGCCCAGCAGCGGGGCGTACGGCTGTGGCACCAGCGCGGCCAGCACGGCCGCCAGCAGCACTCCGAGCAGCGGCCCGAGCCACGGCAGGACGGTCAGCAGGCCGACCGCGACCGCCGCGGCCTGCGGGTGGCCCACCCCGCACGCGGACAGGACGGGCCAGGCGATCGCGGCCGCCAGCGCGCCCCACAGGCATCGGTGGGTGGCGGCGGTCGCGGTCCCGGCGACGCGGGCCGGGCGGGAGCCGGAGCGCAGCAGCAGCACCGGCTCCGGCATCGGCTCCACGACCCGGACCGCACTGCCTTTCACAACAGCCGCAGCTCGCGCGCGCGTTCGACGGCCTCGCGCCGGCGCCCGGCGTGCAGCTTGCGGTAGATGTTCTTGACGTGCGTCTTCACGGTGTTGACCGAGACGTACAGCGTGGAGGCGATCTCCAGGTTCGACATGGTGCCCTGCAGGTAGCGCAGCACCGTGAGCTCCCGCTCGGTCAGCGGCTCGACGAGGTTGGTGTCCCCGCCCCGCGCACCCCCGGCCAGCGGCGACGAGCCGGCCGCGAGCTCGGCGGCGAGCGGGTGGTAGACGGGCAGCAGCGGCGCGAAGTTGGCCAGCAGGTCGCGCACCGGGTGCCCGCCGACGAGGAACGGACGGCGGAAGCTCTCCTCCTCGGCGATGTCCAGCGCCACCTCGAGGCCCCGCAGCACCCGGTTGCGGTCGCCCAGCGTGCGCCCGGCGAGGCTGGTGAGGATGGCCGCCTGCACGGTCCAGGTCAGCGCGGTGTCGACGGACGGGGTGGCGAACTGCGCCGCGGTCGTCGCCGCGGCCGCCGCCTTGCCCTCGATGAGCGCGGCCGAGGCGTCGACGCACGCGGCCCAGCCGGGGAACACGTCCGGGTCGCCGCCGGTGGCCACGAGCCGCCGGGCCGCGCCCAGGTCGCCGCCGCCGATGCGCAGCTCCGCCTCGGTCAGCGCGAGCGCGCGATCGACCGCCGGGGCCAGCGCGGCCCCACCCAGGTCGCGGCGGGCGGTGTGCAGCACCTCCAGCGCCGCGGCGAGGCGCCCGGAGCCGTGGCGCAGCTTCGCGCGGACGGTCGCGATCGACACGAGCAGGTCGGCGTCCCCGGCCGCGAGGTCGAGCGCCTCGTCGAGCAGCCGGTCGGCCTCGGCGATGCGGTCCCACTCGCCGTAGACGCCGGCGAGCGCCATGCGCACCCAGCCCAGGTCGACGGCGTCGGTGATGCCGAAGCGGTCCGCGGTCACCAGCGCCTGCCGGCCGAGCCGGGCGCTCGCGCGCAGCCGGCCCCGCATCGACTCGAGCACCGCGAGCCGGCTGGCCGCGCACACCTGGGCCTGGGCCATGCCCGCCCGCTGGGCCAGGACCAGCGCGCCGTGCAACGGGGCCCCGGCCGCGCCGAGCTCGCCCAGGCGCAGGCGGGCCTCGCCCTCGTCGAGGAGGGTCAGCGCCCTGCTTTCATCGTTATTTGCCGATATTTCGGACAACTCGGCGAGCATCCGGCGCGGGTCGCCGCCGAGCCACGCCTCGGCCACCGCGAACGCGCGGGACATGGGCGCGGTGCGCTCGTCGACGTTGCGCACGCCGCCGGCGCGGCGCAGGAAGTCGCGGGTCCCCTCCAGGTCGCCCACCCGCAGCCGCTCGGCCGCGAAGGCCAGCGGGAGCCGGGGGTCCGTCGACTCCTCGGCGGCGGGGGCGTGCGGGGCCGACTCGTGGGGGCGGTCGTAGCGCACCCCGGCGAGGATGTCCGGCCAGGCGCGGTCGAGCGTCTCGACGGCACCGGACCAGTCCTCGGCCAGCAGCGCGTGGCGCAGCGCCTCGGCGGGCAGACCGTAGGCGTTGTGCCATGCGGCCGCCCGCCGGTGCAGCTCGGCGACCCGCTCGGGGCTGCGGCGCAGCAGCTCGGCGTGCAGGGTGCGGGCGAAGAGGGGGTGGAAGCGGTACCAGCCGCCCGGGCCGGCGTTGCGGGTCAGGAACGTGTTGGAGCCCTTGAGCTCGGCCAGGACGCGGGCGCCGTCGTCGCGGCCGGTGATCGCCTCGACCAGCCCGGCGTTGAGCCGCGGGGCGATCGCCGTCTCCAGCAGCAGCCGCCGCGTCTCGACCGGCAGCGGGTCGATCACCTCGCCGGTGAGGAAGTCGCCGACCGCGGTGCTGAACGGGCCGCCGTCGTCGAGCACCCGCTCGGGCTCGGGGTGCCCGCGCATCGCCATCGCGGCGAGGCGCACCCCGGCCGGCCAGCCCTCGGTGATGGAGTGCAGCGAGTACAGCGTCGCGCTGGGCAGCACCACGTCGTGCGCCGCGAGCAGCTCGGCCGTCTCGGCGATGGTGAGGGAGAGGTCGTTCGTGCGCATCTCGGTCAGGGAGCCGTCGACCCGCCAGCGGTACAGGGGCAGGGAGGGGTCGCGGCGGCACGACAGCACCAGCCGCAGCCGGCCCATCCCGTGACGGACCAGCGCCTCGAGGTCGGCCAGCGCGCCGGGGTCGCTGATCTCGCGGACGTCGTCGACGACCACGACGTGCGGGCGCTGCAGCTCGTCGACGACCCGCAGCAGGTCGTCGCCGTCGCGCTTGGCGGGCCGGTCGGCCTCCGACAGCGCGCCGAGCAGCTGCCCGGGCACGTCCGCGCCCCGCTCGGCGTGCGAGGTCACCCAGCGGACCACCGGCGGCTCCCCGCCGTCGCCGACGCGCACCGTGCGCGCCCAGGCGACCAGCGCCGCGGTCTTGCCCCAGCCGGCGGGCGCGGTCACCAGCGTCAGCGGGGCGCGCACCGCGGCGTCCAGCTGGGCGACGACCCGCTCCCGCAGCACGTAGCCAGGCGGCAGGTCCGGCACCGCCACCGATGGCGGCGCCGTGTAACTCCGGCGATCCTGCTGTACCAACGCTTGTGACACCCGTGCCCCCCGAAATCGCTTTCCCGGCCGCGCTTTTCCACTCGTCTTTCATCCGGGCTGAACGAGACGAGCAAAGCATCGGCGCACGCTGCGCCGCCTCACCCGGCCCGGGTGGTCCACTCGCTTCCGGTCCGGCGATTTCCCTTGTGTGCCAACGGTTCCATTGACACCATTGCAACGCCGCGCCGCCCGCCGGAGCCTCACCCGAAAAGGATGACGCGTGCTCACCACGATGCTCGGCAGCGTTGAGCGCTGCCGCCCGCGCAATCGAGACGCGGGCGTCGGGGAGGAGGACCAGCGAGCATGAGCGCGGTTGTGGGCGAGATCGAGCTGAGCCCCGCGAACGGATTCGAGCTGAGCCTGCGGGGCTACCACCGCGCGCAGGTCGATCGGTACATCGCCACCCTGCAGATGCGACTGACCACAGCGGAGACGGAGCTCGCCGCGGCCCGCTACCGCGAGCAGCAGCTGACCGGCCGGGTGGAGCGCCTGGGCGCCGAGCGGGCCCAGTGCACCTGCGCGGACGAGTCCGCCAAGGTCGTCGGCGGGCGCATCCAGCGAATCATCGAGCTGGCCGAGGAGGAGGCCGGCGCCCTGCGGGCCCAGGCCGAGCAGGACCTCGACAACGCCCGCAAGGCCGCCGAGGCGATGCTCGCCGACGCCCGCGCGCACGCCGAGGACGCCATGCGCGACTTCCAGAGCGCCCTGGCCCAGCGCCGGGCCGAGGAGGCCCGCGTCGAGGCGAACCGGCGGGCCCAGTGGGACGCCCGCCGCCAGCGCCAGCGCGAGGCGGCCGAGAACCTCCTGGCCACGACGCGCTCGGTCGGCACCGACACCGTGCAGGTGACCCGGCGGCTGCTCGACGCCCTCATCGCCGAGCACACCAAGCTGCTGGCCGAGGTGGAGACGGCCGAGAAGGGGATGGCCGACCTCTCGTCGGCGTGATGGCGATCCGGCAGGTGCTTCACCCACCGTGGGTGAGGACGCGTCACTCCGGCAGAGGCCAAGATTGCTGATGTGACAAGGCAAACGACGGACGGAACAGGGCCGGTGACTGCTGCACCGTCCACTGTGCTCCGTCCGGTCCCGCCAGCCGCGGGCGTCGCGCCGTCGGTGGTCCCCGGCGCGACGGACCCAGCTGGGTCGTTCGGTGAACACCGTCGAGCAGGGGGTACTCGACGGTCCAGGAGTCAGCGGTGAACACGGCCCGCGTCCTGAGCACCGGCCGGCCTTCAGCGAGGGCGGCGGGAGCCGATGGGTGGGCGGCTGATCCGGAGGAGGCCGCCCACCCATCGCAAGTCACCGCATGAACGAGGACGGCGCGCTCCCAGGCCCGCGCCGTCCTTTTTTCTGTCGTGTTCTCTGCCGTCGTGCCGCACCGTCGTGACGGGCATGGTGCCCGCGCTGCTCCACCGGCTGCGGCACGTGCTGAACCCGCACTCGCACGACGCGGCGGACAGGGCCGACCCGGCGATGGAGGGATCCCGCGAGGGCATCCGGGCGCTGTGGGTCTCCGTCGCCGGGCTCGGGCTCACCGCGGTGCTCCAGGCGCTCGTCGCGGCCTGGTCCGGCTCGGTGGCGCTGCTCGGTGACACCCTGCACAACGCGGCCGACGCCCTGACGGCCGTACCGCTCGGGATCGCCTTCCTGCTCGGGCGCCGCCCCGCGAACCGGCGGTACACCTACGGCTACGGCCGCGCCGAGGACCTCGCCGGGATCGTCATCGTGCTCACCGTCGCCGCGTCCGCCGCGCTGGCCGCCTGGGCCGCGGCCGACCGGCTCGCCCACCCCCGGGCCGTGGGCGGGCTGCCCTTCGTCGCCGCCGCGGGCCTGGCCGGCTTCGTGGGCAACGAGCTCGTCGCGCGCTACCGCATCCGCACCGGCCGCCGGATCGGCTCCGCCGCCCTCGTCGCGGACGGCCTGCACGCGCGTACCGACGGCTGCACGTCCCTGGCCGTGGTGCTCGGCGCCGGCGGCGTCGCGCTGGGCTGGTCCTGGGCCGACCCGCTGGTCGGGCTGCTCATCACGCTGGCGATCCTGGTCGTGGGCGGCAAGGCGGGGCGTGAGGTGTACCGCCGGCTGATGGACGCGGTCGAGCCCACCCTCATCGCCGACGCGGAGGCGGTCCTGGCGGCGACCCCGGGCGTGCTGCGGGTCGCGGCCCTGCGGATGCGCTGGATCGGCCATCGCCTGCACGCCGAGACCGACCTGGTGCTCGCCCCGGACCTGACCCTCGCGCGGGCGCACGAGATCGCGGTCGACGCCGAGCATCGCCTGCTGCACGCGGTGCCCCGGCTGGCGGCGGCGACGGTGCACCCGGACCCGGAGTCGGCCCACGCGCACGACGCCCTGCGGCACCACCGCCATCCCCCCGCGGGGCACCGGCACTGACCGCACGAAGAAGCCCGGCGACGCGCGTCGCCGGGCTTTTCGTACCTTGTCGCGGGGTCGCTCAGAGCGATGTGCCCGGGCCCGAGGTGGGCGCCTCGGTGGCGTCCTCGGCGCGGTGGGCCGCGGCGGTGCGGCCGGACGCGGGTGAGTCGGCCTCGTGGCTGTGGGTGTGGGTGGGCCGGGGCTGGTTGAGCGGGAAATCGGTGTCCCGCGGCTGGTGATCGGCCCGGTGCACGCCGCCGGCCGGGGCCGGGGCCGTGATTTCGCTCGGCATCCAGTGCACGGTCAGCGCGTACAGCACGATCACGTCCAGCGTGATCATGAGCAGGGACCAGACCGGGTACGCCCCGAGCCAGCCGATCTGCGTCAGCGCGTGCAGCGCGACGATGACGATCGCCGTCACCCGGGCCACGCGGTTGCGCAGGAGCAGCCCGGCACCGCACAGCACCAGCAGCGCGCCGAAGACGATCATCACGATGCCCAGGCCGGTCAGGTTCACCACCACCAGGCTGTCGCCGTCGATGAAGGTGACCTGCCGCCGCAGCAGTGCGACGAGCCCCTCGAGGATGTTCAGCACGCCGATCACGGCGAGCAGGACGCCGGCGAACATGATCCAGCCGAACCAGGCGGAGCTCTGCGCGGTACTGCGCGAGGTACCGGTGTCAGCCATGTCGTTCTCCTTCCGGGATGGGCCGCGGCGGACAAGAGAGGAGGCGCCGCGGCCGAATCCGGCGAATCTCGTGTGGCGACCTCCCTCGATCAACGGTGCTTTTGCAAGCGATCGTTCGGCTTGCCCGGATGAGCGGGCATCACCCCGTGGGCATGAAGGTCTCCGGCGCCGGTCCTCACCCCGGGTGGGTGAGGACCAGTCACCCCCGGCCGTTCGCACAATGCGCTCGTGGAGATGGCCTGGATCCCCGGTGGCACCTTCGCCATGGGTGCCGAGGGCTTCTATCCGGAAGAGGCGCCCGTTCGCAAGGTCGCCGTCGACGGTTTCTGGATCGACTCGCATCCGGTGACGAACGCCGAGTACGCCCTGTTCGTGCAGGAGACCGGCTACCAGACGCTCGCCGAGCGCGATGCCGGGCAGGGGCCGCCGGGCTCGATGGTGTTCGTCCAGCCGCCCGGCCCCGTGCCGCTGCGCGACTGGCGGGTCTGGTGGGAGCTGCGGCCGGGCGCGTGCTGGCGGCACCCCTTCGGCCCGGGCACGGACATCCGCAAGCGCTCGGCCCACCCCGTGGTGCACGTCGCCTACGAGGACGCCGCCGAATACGCGCGCTGGGCCGGCAAGGAGCTGCCCACCGAGGCGGAGTGGGAGTTCGCGGCCCGGGGCGGGCTCGAAGGCGCGCCCTACCCGTGGGGCGACGATCCGGAGCCGGGCCGCGCCAACATCTGGCAGGGCATCTTCCCGTGGCTGGACCGCAGCGAGGACGGCCACGGCACGAGCCCGGTCGGGGCGTTCGCGGCCAACGGGTACGGCCTCTTCGACGTCGTCGGCAACGTGTGGGAGTGGACGTCGGACTACTACCGCTCGGGCAACGCGCGCTTCGGCGAGGCCGAGGGTGAGATGCCGCAGAACCCGCGCGTGGACGTGCCGCCGGGGGCTACCGTGTTCAGCAGCCGGGTGGTGAAGGGTGGCTCCTACCTCTGCTCCACGGGGTACGACCACCGCTTCCGGCCCGCCGCCCGCCAGCCCGAACCCATCGACAACGGTAGCTGCCATGTCGGCTTCCGATGCGTCCGGAGACAGGCCCCCGGCAGCGCGTGACCAGGCGGCCCGCGCACCCCAGTTGATCACGCAACGTGCTTGTTCACCCCCTGCGGGTGAGGCGACATCACCTTTTGTCGCCTCACAATCCCGTGGTCATCCGCCGTGCTGCGGTGGGTGGGAGGGGGCGAAATACGTTGGGGCAGAAAACGCTCGTAGACACCATCACCCGTCCCGCACTGCACTTCGCAGTGCCCGAGCCGCCCCGCTATCACGTGCCGCGACCGCGTCTGCTGGACGCTCTGGATCGCGCCGTGGCGGGGCCTTTGACATTGATCTCCGCTCCGGCGGGGTGGGGCAAGACCACCCTGCTGGCCGAGTGGGTGGCGGCCGGGCGAGCACCCTGGCCGCTGGCGTGGTTGACGGTGGAGGCGCACCACGGCCCACGCTTTTGGGAGCACGTGCTCGGTGCCGTCACCCAGGCCACCGGCGAGGAGCCGGGCGAGGCATCCGCGGCCGACGGCCCGGGTGAGGCACTGGAGTCGCTCGTCGCCCTGCTGCGCCGGGCCGGGCCGCCGGTGGTGCTGATCCTCGACGACCTGCAGGAGCTGTCGGTGCCCCGCGTGTGGGGTGAGCTCGAGACGCTGCTTTCCCAGGCGGGTGACCGCCTGCGTCTCGTGATCGCCTGCCGGACCGATCCGGCGCTCACGCTGTACCGCTTCCGGATCCGCGGCGCCCTGAGCGAGCTGCGCACGGGTCCGCTCGGCTTCACCCTGGACGAGACCGCGCAGATGCTGCACGCGCACGGGGTGAGGCTGGCCGAGTCGGCCCTCGTCGAGCTGCACGCGGTGATGCGAGGGTGGGCGGCCGGCCTGCGCCTCGCCGCGCTCGCGGTGCAGGGTCACCCCGAGCCGGACAGCCTGATGCCGCGGTTCGCCCTGCAGGATCGGGCGCTGGGGGAGTACCTCGTCGGCGAGGTCTTCGACACGCTGCCGGAGGACGTCCGCGAGGTCGTGCTGTGCACCTCGGTGCTCGACCAGGTCAGCGCCGAGCTCGTGGAGGCGCTCACCGGCCGGGTGGACGGCGCCCGCATCCTGGCCCAGCTCGAGCACTCGAACCTCTTCGTGGTGCAGGGCAGCGGGAACACCGGGATGTACCGCTGCCACCCGCTCTTCGGCCTGATGCTCTACGACGAGCTGCGCCACCGCCGGCCCGAGCAGGTGCGCCAGCTGCACCGGCGCGCCGCCGACTGGTTCGCCGCGCACGACCAGCCCGCGGACGCCCTGCGTCACGCCCTGGCCGCGCGCAACTGGAGCCAGGCCTCGGACCTGCTCGCCGCGAGCTGGCAGGAGCTGGTGCCGGGCGCCCGGCTGCGCACCATCAAGGAGCTGGTGCCGCCGCCGCCGCAGGAGGTGCGCAACGATCCGAAGCTGGCCCTGGCCTTCGCGGCCGAGCGGCTCGACGCGAGCGATCCGCAGGGCACGGAGACGTTCCTGCACCTGGTCGACCGCTCGCAGCACGCGCTGGTCGACTCCGCGCGGGCGGAGCTGCGCCCGATCGTCGACAGCTTCCGCATGGCCGAGGCCCATCAGAGCCAGAAGCCCGATCTGGTACTGGCGACAGCACCGCTGCTGCTGCGCGACGACACCGGCCTCGACGACCAGGACAAGGCCCGCATGCGGGCGCTGGCCCTCGTCGCGGTCGGCGGGGCCCGGCTCATCCAGGGCGACCTCGGCGCCGCCGAGCACGCGCTGCAGGAGTCGCTGCACCTGGCCCGCCGGTGCGGCAGCGTCCAGTCCCAGCTGGCCGCGCTGCGCCAGCTCGCGCAGCTCAACGCGGCCCGGGGCCGGCTCACCGCGGCCCTGCGCTACGGCAAGGAGACGCTGGCGCTGGCCGACCGCGAGGGGCGCACCCAGGGCAGCGACGTGGTGTGGGCCCAGCTCACCGTGGCCGAGGTCTGCTACCTGCAGGCCCGCGTCCAGGCGGCCGGGCACTACCTCGACCGCGCGCTGGACGGCGGCCTCGCCGACCCGGCGCTCGTGGCGGTCGCGACCATGACCCGTGCCCACATCCGCGCCGCGACGGGGGATGCGCGCGCCGCGTGCACGGAGCTGGCCGCGATCCGGCGGCAGCTGGCCGACTGGCGGTACACGCCGAGGATGCAGCACTGCGTCACCCTGGCCGAGGCCGAGCTGCGGCTCGCGGCGGGCGACACCGAGGCGGCCAAGCGGCTGCTGACCCTGGAGCCGGTCGAGATGCTGGCGCCCTGGCTCGGCGTGGTGCGCGCCAAGGCCCACCTGGCCGAGCGCCGGCCGGCCGCGGCGCTCGGGGCGGTCCAGCCCTACCTCGAGCACACGACGGGCTCGCTGGTGTGGACGGTCGACGCGAACCTCACCAGCGCCCGCGCCCTGCGCGCGCTCGGCGACCGCTCCAAGGCCGGCCGGGCGCTCGAACAGGCCCTGCGCCACGCCGACGACGAGGCGATCCGCTGGCCCTTCGTGGCCGGGGGGCAGCCGGTGCGGGAGCTGCTGGTGACGTACCTCCCGGCCGGCAGCGGCTACCGGGGGCTGGCCGAGGAGATCGCGCAGGAGCTCACCGGGTTCGGGCGCGCCCCGGCCGCGGCGGGGGAGCTGGCGGAGCCGCTGACCGAGCGGGAGCTGGCCGTGCTGCGGTACCTGCAGGGCACGCTGTCGGCGGGGGAGATCGCCTCGATGCTGTACGTCTCCGTCAACACGGTGAAGACGCACATGAAGAACATCTACCGCAAGCTCGGCGTCGGCCGCCGGCGGGAGGTGATCGAGCGCGCTCGTGAACTCAACCTGCTGTAGCGCCCGCCGTCGCTAGGAGCGCGGACCCGATCCCGGGGCCGCGCTCCTTTCACGTTCCCATCAGGTTACGTTCCCGTCAGGCCTGATGGGAACGTATTACGTTCCCATCAGGACAGTTGCGTTCCCACGGGTTCTCACGGGCTTGGATTGCGGCCGGACTGCGTGCTCACCGGGCGAAGCGCTGCGCCGCACGGCGAAGCCCGCCGGCGCCCGGCGTGCCGCGGCCGCGCGATCGCGCACCGCCGAGGGGGCGGGGCACAAAGCGAAGCGGCGGCGGCCCCCTGGGGAGGACCGCCGCCGCTTCCGGCGGGGAGTGGACAGGCTCAGCGGTTCACGTACGGCCGAGCGCCGATGGCCGCGAGCTCCTCGGCCGCGATCGCCTCCTCCTCGGCCAGCACCAGCGGCAGCGGGTCGATGAGCGGGTCGAGCGACTCGAGCGAGGCGCGCTGGACCGGCATGGCCGCGTCGCCCGGCGGCACGCTCGCCTGGCCCACGGCGCGCACCCAGACCGTCGGGGTGTCCCCGACGAGCTCGGCCTCGACGGTCTCCTCGTGCAGCGCCGCGCTCACCGGCGCCCCCACCAGCGCCTTGACGACCACGGTGTCGTCCTGGTGGCCGAAGGCGGCCGGCTGCGCCGGCACCGACGGGGCCGCGACCACCTCGGGCGGCAGGAGGTCGATGGTGATGATGTCGTCGCGGGAGACGCTGTGCCGCACCGGCGGGCGACCGGCCTTGTGGCGGCCGCGGTACGCGTCCGAGCGGCTGTTGCGCCGCAGGGTCAGCTTCGCCGTCGGTGCCGGGCGCGCGGGCTGGACGGGATCGTCCGGCGCGGCCACGACGCTGCCGCGCGGGACCGTCAGGATGAACAGGATGATCACGTCCAGCGTGACCATGAGCAGCGACCACGCCGGGTAGGCGCTCAGCATGGCCAGCTGCGAGATCGCGTGCAACGCCACCACACTCGCGGCCACCGCCTTCGCGCTGGGGCGCCGCCCCCGCAGCGCGATCCCGGCCCCCGCGAGCATCACGCCCAGCGTCACCGTGGCCGCGGCCCAGGTGCCCGCGCTGGTGAACGCCACATCGTTGCGGTCGAATCCGACCTTGTCGCCGGCGAATCCCACCAGCAGTCCCTGCGCGACGTTGAGCGCGCCCACCAGCGTGAGCATGGACGTCCCGAACGCCCGAAATTCCTTGACCCGCATCCGCCGTTTTCTCCTCGTTCTCACATGACGGCATACAACGATGAGGCCGTGCCGATCCCCGGTTCTTTCCGAAACCGAGGACCAGCACGGCCCTATATCCCCCGTGAACTTGTTCCCCCCGGAACAGGCCCGACCCGTGGTGCCCGGTCCCGCCGCCCGCGGGACCGGACACCGGCGCAGACCCCTCCACGCCGGTCCCGGACCGCCGGTTGATCCCGCCCGCGGACGTGGGCAGATCCCCCGGCCTTCCCGTTCCCGGACTTCGGCGCCTGCCGCAAGTCGGCAACGTGTCGTGCCTGAGAACATGATTCGAGTGGCCCGGGTGAATGCGGATCACCCTCGATGGGTGAACGGCCGGGTGGCGGATCTACACCGGTTCGGCGGCCAGCAGGCAGGCGTCGTCGTCGGGGTTGCCGCGGGGCGCGCAGTCCAGCGCGGTGCGCAGCCGTTCGCCGGGTGCCGAGCCGCGCACGGCCACCCCGACCTCGTCGGCGAGCCCCTGCACGCCCTGGTCGATCGCGCGGTCGCGGCGCTCGACGACGCCGTCGGTGAACATCAGCAGCAGGTCGCCGGGGTCGAGTACCACGCAGGTGGTGGGGTAGGGCGCGGCCGGGTCGACGCCGAGCGCCATGCCGAACGGCTGGGCCAGCGCGCTCACCCCGGCCGTGGTGGCCCGCAGGATCGGCAGGTGCCCGGCCCGGGCCCAGGTCAGCGAGTGGTCGGCGGGGTGGAAGCGGCCGCACACGGCGGTGGCCAGCACGGTCGACGGGCGGCGGCAGAGCATCCGGTTGAGAGCGGCCAGGATCGCGCCCGGCTCGTCGCCGGCCAGCGCCAGCCGGGTCATCGCGGCTCGCAGGCGCAGCATGGTGGCGGCGGCGGGCCGGCCGTGGCCCATCACGTCGCCGACCGCGAGCATGACGTCTCCGCCGGGCAGGGGCGTGCTGAGGTACCAGTCCCCGCCGACGGGCCCGGAGTGCCTCGCGACGGCGTACCGCACGCCCACCCGCACCCCGTTGACCTGCTCCCGTAAACCGTTCATGCCGCATATCGTGTCCCCGGCCCGGCCCCGGCCGACTCGCCTGCGGCGGGTGAGGGCCTAGATGATGCTCAGCGCGCGCCCCCGTCGCACGGCGTCGCGGCGGCGGCTCACGCCCAGCTTGCGGTACACGTGCCGGACATGGGTCTTGACGGTGTTGGTCGAGACGCTCAGCACCGTGGCGATCTCGGCGATGGACAGCATGCTGCGCAGGTACTGCAGGACCAGCGTCTCCCGCTCGGTCAGCGGGTCGATGATCTGCTCGGCGGCCACGTCGAACACGTGGGCGACGGCATCGTCCTCCTCCTGTCTTGCCTCCTCGCGCTCGGCCTCCACGCGCCCGGCCTCCTCCTGATCGGCCCGCGCATGACGGGCGCCCTGATGCTCCGCCGCCTGATGCTCCGCCGCCTTGTGCTCGGCCGCCTCGGGGCCGATCTCCTCGCGGCCGGCCCGGCGGGCCATCACCGGCCCCTCGAGCAGCGCGGCGATCCACGAGCCGTGCCCGGCGAACGGCGCCCGGATGCCCTCGGGCGCGGCCAGCCGCAGCGCCCGCTCGATCTGCTCGGTCGCGCCGGCGGCGTCGCCGAGGCGGTGCCGGGCCTGGGCCAGCACGACGCCCGCCTCCACCGCCATCACCAGCGAGGACACCGGCGCGGCGAGCAGTTCCTCCAGCGCGTGCTGCGCCGTCTGCGGGCGGTCCGCGGCCAGGGCCACCCGGGCGCGGGCGAGCGCCACGGCGGGGGCTCCGGGCCGATGCCGGTCGAGCTCGTCGAGCACCGCGCGGGCCTTCGCCGGCTGCCCCTCGGCCAGGCACAGGTCGGCGTGCAGGATGCGGGCGGTGAGCTCGGCGGCCGGCGGCAGGGCGCCGATCCGGTCGCCCAGCAGCGGCTCCAGCGCCTCCGCCGCGCCGGCCGGGTCGCCGGATTCGAACAGCAGCAGGGCGAGGCTCAGGATGCCGCTGAGCCAGCCGTGCGGGTCGGGCGGCGCCTCCGCGGTGATGCTCTCGCCGAGGTGGAAGCGCGCCTCGTCGAGCCGGCCGCGGACCCGGCAGACGGCGGCCAGCACCAGCCGGGCGTCGCTGATGTTGCGCGACTCCGCGATGCCCGCGTCCCGGCTCGCGTCCAGCACCCGGCGCGCGCACGCGGCGGCCGCCGAGAGCCGGCCCCGTCGCAGGTGCACCAGCGCCTGCAGCCGGTTCGCCTGCACGACGAGCAGGGTGAAGCCGGACTTGCGGGCCAGCGCGTTGCCCAGCTCCAGGGCCGCGTCGGCGTCCTCGACCGCGTCGCGGGCGACCCCGGCGCCGGCGAGCGTGAGGTGCGCGCCCGCGCGGGCCCCGTCGGCCGCGTCGGCGTAGAGGTGCTCGCCGGCGGCCTCCTCGACGCGCCGCAGCAGCCGCTCGGCCGCGTCCGCGAAGCGGTCCAGGTCGTCGGCGGCGATCGCCTCGGCCATGCGCATCGCCGCCAGGATCTCGGCGTCCAGCGGGCTCGGGGCCTCGCCCAGCGCCCGCTCGCCGAGCCGGATGAACGCCGACATGGCCGCCGCGTCGCCGGTGTCGCGGCAGCAGATCGCCAGCGCGAAGGCGAGCATCGGCCGCTCGGCGATGTCCTGGGGAGGCTGCGGGCCGGTTCGCAACGCCATCGCGCGCGACCCCGACCCGCAGAGCTCCGGCCAGTACTGCAGAAATAATCGCTCGGCGCTGACCCAGTCGGCGCCGAGGACGGCGTGCACCACCGCGTCGCCGGGCAGCCCGTTCGCGGCGTACCAGCCGGCCGCCGCCCGGTGCAGGCCGCGCTCCTCGGCGGCGAGGCTGGTGCGCACCTCGGCGCGCAGGACCGCGCGGACCAGGCGCCGGTAGCGGTACCACGAGTGCGAGCCGCCGTAGAAGGTGGCCAGCGCGTCGGCCCGGCTCGCCTGGGCCAGCTGGCGGGTGCCGTTGCGGCTGCCGGTCAGCGCCTCGACCAGGCCCGGGCAGACCGTCTCCACGATTGAGGTGCGCAGCATGACCTCGTGCACGTCCGGGTCGAGGTGGGCCAGGATCTCCCGCCGCACGTACTCGGTCAGCCCCACCTGATCGCTCGGCCCGGCCTCGCCCGCGACCAGGTCGGTCACGACCCGCTCGGGCTCGTGGCGGCCGACCATCGCCGAGAGCGCCACCGCGACGGCGGCCGGCCAGCCCTCGGTCACGTGCCACAGCGCGTGCTGGAACTGCCGGGCCAGCCGCACGTCGAGCCGCTCCGCCAGCCCGGCGATCTCGGCCTGGGCGAAGGCGAGCTGGTCGGCGCGCAGCTCGGTGAGCTGGCTGCGCACGCGCCAGCGGTACAGCGACAGTGGCGGCTCGCTGCGAGCCAGCAGCAGGAAGCCGATGCGTTCGCCGAGACGGGTCATCAGCCGTTCGATCCGGCGCAGCACCGTGCGGTTGGTGACGTTGTGCAGGTCGTCCAGGACCACGATGGGGCGCTCGGGGAGCCGGCCGCTGGTCCAGGCATAGGTGGCGGGGTCCAGCGCGATGCCCGCGGCGTTGAGGGCGGCGGTGAGCTCGCGCCAGGCCGCGGCGCCGCAGTTCGGCTCGAACCGCACGTAGGCGATGCGCCCGGGCGGGCGCCCGGCGCGGACCCACGACGCGGCGAGCACGGTCTTGCCCCAGCCCGTCGGCGCGCAGACCAGGGTGACGGGCTGCTCCACCGCCGCGTCGAGCTGGTCGAGCAGCCGCCGGCGCTCCAGATGCACCGCGGGCAGGCCCGGCACTTCCCGGTCGGGCACGAGCTCGACCGGCACCGGCCGCACCTCCAGGGGCCGCGCGGGCCCGGCCCAGCTCGCCGAGCCGAGGAACCGCTCGGCGGCGTCGTTGTGCGCCAATCTGCCAAGCGTGGTTTCGCCGTGGTGGCTGGTATGCACCGTCACTCCCGAAGAGGCGGGTCTACGACGTGCCCGGACTGGCACCTTCCCGTTCCAGATCGGCCATGTTCGACGTCGAACACGATAGAACCCGGACCCGGTTTCGTGGAGTGTTTCATCGACGTTCATCGATAGAACCAGCCGTGGAGGGTCCCCCGCTTTCCCGCTCGGCCGAAGTGATCAATAGATGTTCATCGATATGTTGCTACTGTGCAGCGCACGGCGCGTGCGCGACCGGGCTGCCGAATGGGGGGCGTTTGCCCAAATTTTTCGGCGGGGTTCCGTGCTGTCGGCCGCGCCCACGCTAC
Organism: Dactylosporangium sp. CA-052675; assembly: GCF_050947935.1. Classification (GTDB taxonomy): domain Bacteria; phylum Actinomycetota; class Actinomycetes; order Mycobacteriales; family Micromonosporaceae; genus Dactylosporangium. The sequence goes on from NZ_CP192010.1 coordinate 874,583, forward strand.
CGAGCGTGATGCGCCGTCTCTTACGTTTGGGTAGCGTTGCGCCGACCGTGCGTGAAAACGCAGGCGAATGGCGCCCTAACACGATGGAGTTCGGGCCATTACGGACTATCACGGCGTGTCGCGGCCCCAACTTCCCGGTTCGAGCCGAAGAAGTTGCTCGGGAGTCATGCCTAAGGCCGTAGGTTTTGCTCCAAATTACAAGCGTGTCATCAGTGATATTACTCTGAGATTGAGATCGTTTTACTCAAACCCGTGCCAACTTGCAAATTGCATCCGGTAAGGGCGTGCACAACGGGCGATTCGGACGGCGGGGCGGCCCGGTGACAAATGCCGACCGTCGATGGGCCGCGAGCGCATTGGCGGCATACGTTGAGAATGTCCCGATCGAATCCGCGTCGAAAAGGTCGGACAATTCCGCGCGCCTTACGCGAAGCGACGATCGGCGCGAACCGGCGGCCGCCGGGCACCAGCGATCAGCGGGGAGTGGCGGTCAGCGGGGAGTGCCGGTCAGCGGGGAGCGGCGGTCAGCGGAACCGGCGGTCGGCGGGAAGCGGCGCTCAGCTCGCCTGGGCGGCGGCGTCGTCCTCGGCCACCGGGATGCCCGACGCCTGCGCGAACGCCGAGAGGCCCTGCAGCAGGGCCGCGCGGTCGTCCGGGGACATGCGCCGCAGCACCGCCGCGATCGTCTCCTGGCGCTGCCGGCCGAGACCGTCCAGCAGCCGGTGTGCCGTCGGGGTGAGCACGAGCCACACCTCGCGCCGGTCGCGCTCGTCGGCGGTGCGGCGCAGGAGGTCGGCGGCCTCCAGGCGGTCGCACAGGCGGCTGGCCGAGGACGGCGCGGTGTGCAGGGCCATGGCGAGCTGGGTCAGGTTGACGGAGCCGGCCTGGTCGACGACGCCGAGCACGCGCAGCTGGGCGGCGGACACGCCGGAGTTGTCGTTGGCCGCACTCGTGGCCAGGACCAGCGCCTGGCTCGTGGCATCCGCCAGAGCCGCCGCGCGGGCGAGGTCATCGTGGCTCGACGGGTGCGGTGAGGGTCGGCTCCGCACGTTGTCCTCCGGGTGTCGCGGCGGTCACGGGTCAGCTCGGGGCGACCAGTCCAGGCAGATGATCAGGGCGTCGTCGGCAAACTCGGCGCCCGCGTGATACTCACGAAGGCTCCGCATGACGCTGCTGATCGCCTCGGCCGGTGGCTGCAACCGGGTCGATCGTATGGCACGGCTCAACTCACGCTCACCGAACGTCGCCTCGTTCGGCCGGGTGGCGGCATGCACCCCGTCGCTGACTACGAAAAGTCGATCTCCAGGGTTCAACGTGGTGCGTTCCTCGACGTAGCGGGTGTCGCCGAACATCCCCAGCGGGAGCTGGGCGTCGAGGGCCATGTCGCTCACCTGCCCGTTGCGGACCAGGATCATGCGCGGCGAGCCGGCGTCGATCATGTGCAGCTCGCCGGTGGCGACGTTCAGCGCGAGCAGGAGGGTGGCCACGTGCCGCGCCCCGCCGTACTGCGAGAAGACCGCATCCGCCGCGAGCACCGCCTGGTCGGTCAGGTCGCCGGGGCGGGACTGCCCCGCCGGGATCGAGCGGCGGGCGTTGCGCATCGCGTTGACCGCGAGCGTGGTGAGCAGGGCCGCGTCGAGGCCGCTGCCCATGCCGTTGAGCGCGGTCACGGTGAGCCACTCGCCGTTGATCGACCAGTCGAAGTGGTCGCCGCCGACCGTGTAGGCCGGCTCCAGCTGCCCGGCGAACTTCACGCCCGGCTGCTCGTAGGCGCGGGCCGGCAGCAGGTCCCACTGCATCTCGGCGGCCATGGTCAGCCGGCCGCCGCGCCGCCGGTCCAGGTGGTAGCGGTCGGTGCGCCGGTAGGCCGCCGACAACGCCACCGCGAAGCTCTCCGCCAGCTCCTCCAGTCGCGGCCGCTCGGCCGGCACCCGGTCGGCGTCCAGCCCGACGCTGAGCACGCCCACCCGCTCGCCCCAGGCGCTCACCGGCAGGTGCAGCCGGGCGAGGGCCTGCCCGTCGCGGGCCTCCACCACCGGGGTCTGGCTCGCGAACGCCCGCATCGCCGACGCCAGCTGCTCGCCGAGGGCCTCCTCGGGCTCGGCCCCGCTCGGCGACAGCGTCGTCGTGCGATAGTCGGCCAGCCAGACCGTGCTGCTCTTGGTGCCGTGGGTCGCGCTCAGGTACGCGTCGAGCGTCTCCACCAGGCGATCCGGTGGAGTGATGCGCAGTGCTTTGTCGATGGAGCCAACGCCGGACATTCGAGCCTTTCGCCAGCCTTTGCTTGCCGTGCGGCAAATAATATAAGGCAGGTATTCCGGCTCTCATCTACCCACTCCCGGAAGGGATCTACACCCAGCGGGAGCCCAGCCACATTCTGGAGAACCACTCCGTATACGAAATGTCCATCCCCGCGTAGATCGGGTAGAAATACGCGAAGCAGGCGGCCACGAGCAGCATGTAGGCGCCGACGATGATCGCGCCGATCAGCCGCTGGTCGCTGTTGGGCCGCAGCCTCCGGGCCGGGCCGAGAATCGCGCCGAGCACGTAGACCACGGCCAGCACCAGGAACGGCTCGGCCGGCAGGCAGTAGAAGTAGAACATCGTGCGGTGCTCGGGCATCTCGTTGAACCAGGGCAGGATGCCGGTCAGCGCGCCCGCCATGATCAGCCAGGCGCGGCCGTCGCGGCGGGCGATCGCGAGCCAGCCGAGCGCGACGAGCGCGGGCAAGAACGACCACCACAGCAGCGGGGTGCCGAGCAGCAGGATCTCGGAGGCGCAGCTGGGCGCGCCGCAGGGGCCGGACTGGTCCCAGTAGAAGGCCACCGGGCGGCCCAGCAGCAGCCACTGCCACGGCCACGACTGGTACTGGTGCTTGGTGCTCAGCCCGGTGTGGAACGCGTACGCCTCGGAGTGGTAGTGCCACAGGTTCACCAGCGGGTCGATGAACCGGTCGTGCGGCAGGCCGTTGCTCTCGGCGTACCAGTGCCGGAAGTACCCACCGTCGGAGAGGAACCAGCCCCACCAGCAGTTGATGTAGACGACCAGGGCGATGACGAAGATCGCGAAGAACCAGATCGAGGCGGTGCTGAGGACGGTGTCGAGGACCCAGTGCTTGACGCCGGCGCTGCGGCGGGCGCTGAGATCGAACAACCAGATGGCCACGGCGAAGATCGCGACGTAGTAGATGCCGCTCCACTTCACGCCGCAGGCCAGGCCCAGGCAGATCGCGCACAGCAGGCGGTACCAGGGGAAGCCGAGTCGTGCGCGCAGGCCCGGCTTGCTCGCGTCGAACCCGTCCTCGAGCAGCCGCAGCCAGCGGGCCCGGCGTTGCTCGCGGTCGAGGACCAGGAAGAAGAACGCGACCACGATCCAGAACATCAGGAACACGTCGAGCAGGGCCACCCGCGAGAGCACGAAGTGCATGCCGTCGAGGGACATGAGCAGGCCGGCGGCGCCCGCGAGGATCGTGGACCGGAACAGCTTGTAGGCGGCGATGACGATCAGCAGGATCGAGATGGCGCCGACCGTGACGGCGGAGATGCGCCAGCCGAAGGAGTTGTAGCCGAAGAGCTGCTCGCCGATCCCGATCATCCACTTGCCGATGGGCGGGTGCACGACGTATTGCGGGGTGTTGTCCTCGGGATTCCACTCGACCCCGCGCTGCAGCAGGTCCTGCGCCTCGTTGGCGTAGTAGACCTCGTCGAAGATGACGTCCTTCGGATGCGCGAGATTGACCAGGCGCAGTAACAGGCCGATGCCGGTGATCAGCGCCGCGACGAGCCAGAAGTTCAGGCCGCCCTTCGGCGCCCGGGCCAGCCGGCGGCGGACGATGTCGGGCACCACGCGCACCGTGGGCTCCGGCGCGGGGGCGGGGCTTTCCGGCTCGCTTGTCTGGGTCAGCACACCCGAGGTCATTGGGCGATCGTAGGGGTCGGGATGCCACCATCGCACATGTGCCGTTGATTCTGCTCGGAGCGCCGCTGGGAAATCCCGAGGACGCGTCCCCCCGCCTGCGTGAAACACTCGCGACCGCCGATGTCGTCGCGGCCGAGGACACGCGCCGGCTGGGGCGGCTCGCGCAGCACCTCGGCGTCGAGATCACCGGCCGGCTGGTGAGCTACTTCGAGGGCAACGAGGAGCGGCGCACCCCGGATCTCGCCGAGGACCTCGCCGCCGGGCGCACCGTCGCCGTGGTCACCGACGGGGGCATGCCGAGCGTCTCCGACCCCGGCTTCCGGCTGGTGCGCGCCGCCGTGGCGCTCGGCGTGCCGGTCACCGCCGCCCCCGGCCCGAGCGCCGTCGTGACCGCGCTCGCCGTGTCGGGGCTGCCGTGCGACCGCTTCTGCTTCGAGGGGTTCCCGCCCCGCAAGCAGGCAGAGCGGCGTTCGTACTTCGCGGCGCTGGCCGCGGAGCCGAGAACCCTGGTCTTCTTCGAGTCCCCGCACCGCGTCGCCGCCACGCTGGCCGATCTCGCGCAGGCCTTCGGCGACGACCGCCCGGCGGCGCTGTGCCGGGAGCTGACGAAGACGTACGAGGAGATCCGCCGCGGCACCCTGGCCGAACTGGCCGTGGACGCCGAGACGGCCCGGGGCGAGATCACGCTCGTGGTCGCGGGCGCGCCCCCGGCCGCGGCCGGGCGCCCCTCCGACGAGGCCCTGGCGGCCGAGGTGGCCGAGCTGGTGGCCGCGGGGGCCGATCGCAAGGAGGCGACCCTGGACGTGGCCAAGCGGCACGGCCTGGCCAAGCGCGAGGTCTACGCGGCGGTCATCGCTCACAAACAGGGCCCCTCGGCAGGGTGACGGTTCAGTACGCGGCGAGCACGATCGCGGCGGCGAGCACCAGCGGGGCGGTCACGGTCAGGGTCCAGGCCGTGAGCCGGTCGCGCAGGCGGGCGAAGCGCCAGGCCCCGGTCAGCCAGGCCAGCAGCAGCCCGCACAGCAGCACCAGCCCGAACCCGGTGGCCCAGCGCACCCGCAGGCCGGACGGGTTGCCGGCGTAGGCGACCCGCCCGCCCGGCACCATGACCGCGGCCACCGACGAGCCGGTCGGCTCGTCGAGCCCCATCAGCCGGGTGCCGTCGACCGCCTCCGCGCCCGGACGGGTGAACTCGGCCAGGCACCGGCGCAGCACCCCGGTGCCCTTGCACGAGGTGATCTCGGCGGTGCCCCGCACCCGGTGCCCCATGTCGAGCCAGAACGGCTCCGCGCTGGTCCACGCGAAGAACCCGGTGAGCAGGGCGAGGACGAGCATCGCGGTGAGCCCGGCGACCGGGCCGCGCGCGGGCCGGACCCGGCGCTGGCGGGCGCGGCGCTGCGGCGCGCTGCGGCGCTCGTCGCGGGGCTGGCGCATGACCCGCATCGCTGGCGGCGGCCAGGCCTCGGCCCGCCCGGCGAGGTGGTCGGCGACGGCGGCCCGCCCGGCCTCGTGCGCCGCGAGCTCGCCGGTCGCGGTCGCGTCGGCCTCGCCGTGCGCCGGCGTGCTTTCATGCAGCGCCAGCGTGGTGGTGGTCGGCCACAGGGGGAATTGCTCCGCCCCGGTCTCCGCGGCGGCGGCCCGATCGGCGGCGGCCGGGCCGGATTCGAGGGGCGCCGCGGCCGACGGGGGCACGGTGGCACCGCGCTCCTCGGACACCGACACCGGCTGGGCGGCGGCCGGCACCAGGACCCGGACCGGCGGAATCCCCGCGGCCTCGCCGCGCCATCCCCGGGTTCCGGCGGGGTTCCCTGCGCCTGCGCGCCGAACTGCCTCTTCGCTCACGTTTTCATTGGACAACGGGTGATAGCCGACGTTTCGGACGTGGGGCGCGTGTCGGGCGAACTTGTCCGGTTCCGCAACACCACGAACCTGTTCGCGGAACACCACGACGGGTCACTACGCTTGCAGGTCATGAGTCGTGTTCTCGCCGCGGTCGCCTGGCCTTACGCCAACGGCCCGCGCCACATCGGTCACGTGTCCGGATTCGGGGTGCCCTCCGACGTCTTCAGCCGCTACATGCGGATGGCCGGCCACGACGTGCTGATGGTCTCCGGCACCGACGAACACGGCACGCCGATCCAGGTGCAGGCCGACGCCGAGGGCGTGACCCCGCACGAGCTGGTGGACCGCTACAACCGCGTGATCGTCGAGGACCTGCACGGCCTCGGGCTGTCCTACGACCTGTTCACCCGCACCACGACCGGCAACCACTACCAGGTCGTGCAGGAGCTGTTCACGGGGCTCTACGACAACGGGTACATCATCGCCAAGACCACGCTCGGCGCGATCTCCCCGTCGACCGGGCGCACGCTGCCCGACCGGTACATCGAGGGGACCTGCCCGATCTGCGGCTACGACAGCGCCCGCGGCGACCAGTGCGACAACTGCGGCAACCAGCTCGACCCCGACCAGCTGATCAACCCGCGCTCGAAGATCAACGGGGAGACCCCGGAGTTCGTCGAGACCGAGCACTTCTTCCTCGACCTGCCCGCCTTCGCCGACCAGCTCAACGCCTGGCTCGACACCCGCGACGGCTGGCGGCCCAACGTGCTGAAGTTCTCCCGGAACCTCATCGACGACCTCCAGCCGCGGGCGATCACCCGCGACCTGGAGTGGGGCGTGCCGATCCCGCTGGAGGCGTGGCGCGACCGCGCCGACAAGCGCATCTACGTGTGGTTCGACGCGGTGATCGGCTACCTGTCGGCCTCGATCGAGTGGGCCCGCCGCAGCGGCGACCCCGAGGCCTGGCGGCAGTGGTGGCAGGACCCGCAGGCCCAGGGCTACTACTTCATGGGCAAGGACAACATCGTCTTCCACTCGGTGATCTGGCCCTCGATCCTGCTGGGCTACTCCGGGCCCAAGCCGCAGTCCCTGGGCGCGCTGAACCTGCCCACCGAGGTGGTCTCCTCGGAGTACCTCACGATGGAGGGCAAGAAGTTCTCCTCGTCCCGCCGCGTGGTCATCTACGTGCGGGACTTCCTCGAGCGCTACGACGCCGACGCGCTGCGGTACTTCATCGCCGTGGCCGGCCCCGAGTCCAACGACACCGACTTCACCTGGTCGGAGTTCCGCCGGCGCAACAACGACGAGCTCGTGGCCGGCTGGGGCAACCTGGTCAACCGCTCGATCTCGATGGCCGCCAAGAACTTCGGCGAGATCCCGGCCGCGGGCGAGCGCACCGCGGAGGACGACGCGCTGCTGGCCGCGGTCCGGGCCGGCTTCGAGTCGGTCGGGCAGCTGCTGGGCAAGCACCGGCAGAAGGCCGCCATCACCGAGGCGATGCGGATCGTCGGCGAGGTCAACAAGTACTTCTCCGACCAGGCCCCGTGGAAGCTCAAGGAGGACAAGGCCCGCATGGGCACCGTCCTGCACGTGGCGCTGCAGGCCGTGCGCGACTGCAACACGCTGCTCACGCCGTTCCTGCCGCACGCGGCCCAGCGCATCCACGAGCTGCTCGGCGGCACCGGGGTGCACGCGCCGATGCCCGAGATCCGCGAGGTCGAGGACCTCGACAACGGCCGCACCTACCCGGTGCTGATGGGCGACTACACCGTCGGCTCCAAGTGGGAGCCGGTCGCGATCGAGGCCGGGACGAAGCTCGAGGCCCCGACCCCGGTCTTCAAGAAGCTGGACGAGTCCATCGTGGAGGAAGAGCTCGCCCGCCTGCAGAGCTAGCGGCCGTCCGGCGGGCGGCCGAGCCGCCCGCCGGACGCTAGCCGGTCGAGCGAAGCGCTGCGGGGGAATGCCCGCGAAGCGCCACAGGAAGTGCTCGCGAAGCGGGCATGGGGGGCGCGGGGTGGGAACCCCCCGCCGCGTACCCCGCGAAGCGGGCGCCAAGCCTATAGCTGATACCAGTGGTCGCTCTCGTGGGCGTCGGTCACCTCGCCGGCCGGCGCCCACGCCTCGTAGAGGCCCCGCTCGACGCAGTGGGCGCCCAAGCGGGCCACCTGGTCGCCGTCGGGGCGCGACAGGCGCAGGCGCAGCCAGTCGCCCTCCTGGCGGATCACCGTGCAACGGGCGTCGCGCCAGGTGGCGCGGGGCACCCGGCGGGCCAGGGTCTCCAGCGGGTAGCGAGCCGCGCGGGTCTTCGCCGCCACCCGGAACTCGCCGGGCGGGTCGACGATCGCCTCGAACACGTTGTCGCGGTAGGCGCCCACGTAGCGGGTCATCGGCGGGGTGACCGGGAAGTACTCCTGGTCGGAGGAGTCCGGCAGCAGGTGGCGCCACTGCGGGCCGTGCATCCGGCTCCAGGCGCGCTGCTCCGGCAGGTAGGTGTAGAGCGTGACCTCGGTGCCGTCGCCGGTGTAGGCGACCAGCGACGTGTTCGCCGGCACCGGCAGCTCGGCCAGGTCGGCGGTGACGAACTCGGGCACGATGTGCTTGCCGCTCGGGGCGAAGCCGGTGCCGATCACGGGCGGGCCGAGGCGGTCGTGCGGGGGCATGGTCACCAGGCCGCCGTAGTTGCTCGCCAGCGGCACGTCGTAGTCGTGGGCGTCCACGGCCCGCCAGCGCACCGCGAAGACCACGCCGCCGGTGTTGTCGCCGGACAGGATGGTCAGGTCCTCGGGGGTCCGCAGGTGGGCGACGTCGAAGGCGCGGTAGCAGAAGCCGCTGATCGGCCAGCCCTTGAGGTATCCGTGCAGCTGCCGGCCGGACAGGAACTTGATCATCCGGGTGCCCCGCCGGACGAGCGCGGTGCGGCGGATCGGGGCGAGCGCGGACGCGGCGGCCGGGGTCTGGCTCAGGCGGTGGATCGTGGGCCAGTCCAGCGCGCGGGTGACCGGCATCAGCAGCGGCTCGTCCTCCAGCCCGTCGAGGGCGGAGGTCACCTCCGTGGCGTGCACGAAGCGGCGGTACGGCCACTTCGCGCCCGGCCGCGGATTGGGCAGGAACCCGGGGGCCGGGTGGGTCGCATACACCTCGTAGGCCGCGCCCTGGGCGATCTCCTCGGCCGGGTAGCTGACCCCGTCGATCGTCACGCTGTGGGTCGCGGACCCTTCCGCGTGTCCGATTACCGTCACCTGCCCGACGCTAGGGGCGGGTGATTGTGGCTCGGTGAACGGCGCGTGAACGGCAAACCGAGGGTGGCATGCTTGACCCCGATGAGTGCGAGAAAACACAGCCGCCAGGGCGCCTTCCCGCCCGCGCCCGAGCCGCTGCCGGTCAGGGTGCTCGACAGCCACACCCACATCGACATCACGCTCGACGGGGACCGCGACGGGGACCGCGACGGGGGCACGGCCGGCGGGCCGGCCACGATCGAGGACGCGATCGCCCGCGCGAGCGCCGCCGGCGTGGACCGGCTGGTGCAGGTCGGCGTCGACGTCGAGTCGTCGCGGTGGGGCGTCGAGGCGGCGCAGCGCCACCCGGCGGTGCTCGCCACCGTGGCGCTGCACCCCAACGACGCGCCCCGGCTGGCCGACCTCGACGGCGCGCTGCGCGAGATCGAGCGCCTCGCCGCCCACCCGCGCGTGCGGGGCATCGGCGAGACCGGGCTGGACTACTTCCGCACCGGCGACGAGGGGCGCAAGGCCCAGCACGAGAGCTTCCGCGCGCACATCGCCATCGCCAAGCGGCACGGCAAGGCGCTGGTCATCCACGACCGCGACGCGCACGACGACATCCTGGCCGTCATCGACGAGGAGGGCGCGCCGGACCAGGTGGTCATGCACTGCTTCTCCGGCGACGAGGACTTCGCCCGGGAGTGCCTCGACCGCGGCTTCCTGCTCAGCTTCGCGGGCACGGTGACCTTCGGCAACGCCGCCCACCTGCGCCGGGCGGCGGCCGTCACCCCGCTGGACGCGATCCTGGTCGAGACCGACGCGCCGTTTCTCACCCCGGCCCCCTTCCGCGGCCGGCCGAACGCGTCCTACCTGATCCCGCTGACGGTCCGGGCCCTGGCCGAGGTCGGCGGGCACGACCTGGACGCCCTGTGCGCCGCGATCTCCGCCAACGGCGAACGAGCCTTCGGCAGCTGGACGTGACCCTCCTCGGCCCCGCCGACGTGCGGCAGCTGGCGGACCGGCTCGGCATCCGCCCCACGAAGCAGCTCGGGCAGAACTTCGTGCACGACCCCAACACCGTGCGCCGGATCGTGCGCGCCGCCGATCTCGCCCCCGACGACCTGGTGCTGGAGGTCGGGCCGGGGCTGGGCTCGCTGACCCTGGCGCTGCTGGAGCGCGAGCTCGCGGTCTGCGCCGTCGAGATCGACCCGCCGCTGGCCGCGGCGCTGCCCGAGACGGTGCGGCAGTTCGCGCCGGAGCAGGCCGAGCGGCTCACCGTCATCGCCGGGGACGCGCTGCGGGCCGACCTGTCCGGCGTGAAGCCGACGGCGCTGGTGGCGAACCTGCCGTACAACGTCGCCGTCCCGGTCGTGCTGCACCTGCTGGCGACCGTGCCCTCCCTGCGGCGCGGCCTGGTGATGGTGCAGAAGGAGGTCGCCGACCGGCTCACCGCCGGGCCGGGATCGCGGGTCTACGGCGTGCCGAGCGTGAAGCTGGCCTGGTATGCGACCGCGCGCCAGGCCGGCAAGGTGCCCGCCGCCGTCTTCTGGCCCGTGCCGAACGTCGAGTCCGGGCTGGTCGGCTTCGAGGTGCACGGCGGCGCCGGGGCGGATCGCGCGGCGACCTTCGCCGTGATCGACGCCGCCTTCGCCCAGCGCCGCAAGACGCTGCGGGCCGCCCTGGCCGGCTGGGCCGGGGGCGCGCCGGAGGCCGAGCGCATCCTGCGGGCGGCCGGCGTCGACCCGCGGCTGCGCGGCGAGCAGCTCACGGTGGACGACTTCACCCGGATCGCGAGCCATCGCGGTCCCGGCGACGCGCCCGGGTAGGGTGCAGCAGTGACCGAGCCGCTCTTCTCCGAGGACGAGGAGTTCGACCGGCCGCGCCTGGCCGCGCACGGACCGGTCCGGGTCCGCGTGCCCGCGAAGATCAACCTCCACCTGCACGTCGGGCCGGCGCGTCCGGACGGCTTCCACGAGCTGACCACCGTCTACCACGCGATCGGCCTCTACGACGAGCTCACCGCCCGCCGCGGCGACACGCTCACGCTCACCATGGAGGGCGAGGGCGCCGGCGAGCTGTCGCTGGGCGAGGACAACCTCGTCATGCGCGCGGTGCGGGCGCTGGCCGCCGAGACCGGGCACGACGCCCACGCGCGGCTGCACCTGAAGAAGCAGATCCCGATCGCGGCCGGGCTGGCCGGCGGCAGCGCCGACGCCGCCGCCGCGCTCGTGGCCTGCGACCACCTGTGGGGCACCGGGTTGTCCCGCGACGACCTGGCCGCCATCGCCGCCACGCTGGGCTCGGACATCCCGTTCCTGGTGCTCGGCGGCACCGCGCTGGGCACCGGGCGGGGCGAGCTCGTGAGCCCCGTGCTCACCGGCGGCCACGCCTGGCACTGGGTGCTCGCCGTGGCCGACGAGGGGCTGTCGACGCCGGTGGTGTACCGCACGTTCGACCAGCTCGGCGGCCACTCCACGGCCGCGACGCCGGACGATCTGCTGGCGGCGCTGCGCCAGCGCGACCCCGAGGTGCTCGCCGACCGGCTCGCCAACGACCTGCAGGCCGCCGCGCTGCACCTGCGCCCCGAGCTGCGCGCCGTCCTCGACGCCGGGCTGGACGCGGGCGCCCTGGCCGGCCTGGTCTCCGGCTCCGGCCCGACCTGTGTGTTCCTGGCCGAGGACGCCCGCCACGCCGCGCTGCTCGCCGCCGAGCTGGAGTCCCGGCAGTGCTGCCGGGCCGTGAAGACCGCCGTCGGCCCCGTCCCGGGCGCCCGAGTGCTGTGAGGGCGTAGATGGCCAACATCGTCAGTCTCGACAAGGTCTCCAAGACCTACCCGGCCGGGCGCATCTTCGACGAGGTGTCCCTCGGCATCGACGACAGCGACCGGATCGGCATCGTCGGGCTCAACGGCGCCGGCAAGACGACCCTGCTGCGGATGCTCACCAGGACCGAGGAGCCCGACGAGGGCCGGGTCACCCACCGCCGCGACCTGCGCGTCGCCGCGCTGCCGCAGACCCTCGACCTGCCGCCGCAGGCCACCGTCCGGGACGTCATCCTCGGCACCGCCTGGCTGCCGGCCGGGTTCGCCGCCGAGCACGAGTGGGCGGGCGACGCGGGCGTGCGCACGGTGCTGAACGGGCTCGGCATGCCGCACCTGGGCCTGGACGCGCCCGTCGGCCCGATGTCCGGCGGCGAGCGGCGCCGCGTCGCGCTCGCCGCGCTGCTGGTGCGCCCGGCCGACCTGCTCATCCTCGACGAGCCCACCAACCACCTCGACGTGGCCGGCATCGCCTGGCTGGCCCGGCACCTGCTGCAGCGCCGCGGCGCGCTCATCGTCGTCACCCACGACCGCTGGTTCCTCGACGCGGTGTGCACGACCACGTGGGAGGTCGCCGACGCGACCGTGCGCGCCTACGAGGGCGGCTACGCGGCCTGGACCCTGGCCCGGGCCGAGCGGGTGCGGGTCGCGGCCGAGACCGAGGCCCGCCGGCAGAACCTGCTGCGCAAGGAGATCGCCTGGCTGCGCCGCGGCCCGCCGGCCCGCACCAGCAAGCCCAAGTTCCGCATCGACGCGGCCAACGCGCTCATCGCCGACGTCCCGCCCGCCCGCGACACCGTGTCGCTGCAGCGCCTCGCCGTGACCCGGCTGGGCAAGCAGGTCTACGAGCTCGACGGCGTCACGCTGCGGGCGGGGGAGCGGACCCTGCTCGATCCCACCGACTGGATCGTCGGCCCCGGCGACCGCATCGCCGTGCTCGGGGCCAACGGCGCGGGCAAGACCACGCTGCTGCGTGTGCTCGCGGGCGTCCGCGAGCCCGACGGCGGCCGCGTCCTGCGCGGCACCACGGTCCGCCCGGCGTTCCTGTCGCAGGAGCTGCGCGAGCTGCCCAACGACCTGCGGCTGCTGGAGGCGGTCGAGGAGGTGGCCAAGCGGGTCAAGCTCGGCGACCGGGAGCTGTCCGCCGCCCAGCTGGCCGAGGTCTTCGGCTTCACCGGCGCCCGGGTCTGGACCCCGGTCGGCGACCTCTCCGGCGGCGAGCGGCGCCGGCTGCAGCTGCTGCGCCTGCTGGCCACCGAGCCCAACGTGCTGCTGCTGGACGAGCCGACGAACGACCTGGACATCGACACCCTGGCCGCGCTCGAGGACCTGCTCGACACCTGGCCGGGCACGCTCATCGTGGCCAGCCACGACCGGTACCTGGTCGAGCGCGTCGCCGACGTGGTCTACGGCATGCACGGCGACGGGCGGCTGCGGCACCTGCCGGGCGGCGTCGAGGAGTACCTGGCCCACGTGTCGGACTCATCCGGCTTCGGGGCGGCCAAGCCGCAGCCGGTCGTCACCGAGCGGGCGCCCGATCTGCGGGCGAGCGAGAAGGACCAGAAGGCGGCGAAGAAGGAGCTGGCGAAGCTCGAGCGCAGCATGGACAAGCTGAGCCAGAAGGAGGCGCAGCTGCACGCCCAGCTCGCCGAGCACGCCACCGACTACACGAAGATCACCGAGCTGGACGCTCAGCTTCGGGCCGTACAGCAGGAAAAAGCCGATATCGAGGAGCAATGGCTCGCCCTGGCCGAGATCGCCGGGTGAGGTCATCTTAGGATTGGTTACATGGCCTCACACTTCCCGGTCAACCACCACCTCCGGCCGCTCTACCGGCTGCTCGCAGCGGTGACGGGCCTCTACATGCTCGTCTACGGCGTGGTCGGCTTCATCGAGACGTCCGGCTCGGACTTCTTCACCCGCGACGAGGCCGAGTGGGTGCTGGGCCTGCGCACGAACCCGGCGTTCGCCCTGCTCTCGATCGTCGCCGGCGTGATCGTGCTCGGCGCGAACATCATCGGCCGCAACGTGGCGCACGCGATCAACACGCTCGCGGGCGTGGTGCTGACCGTGGTCGGCATGGCGTCGCTGGCGCTCATGCAGACCGAGGCGAACGTGTTCGCCTTCTCCATGGTCAACGTGATCGTCACCTTCATCCTCGCCGGGATCATCGGCACCGCGAGCCTCTACGACCGCGTCGGCCCGACGGCCGCGGCGACGGCCACGGATGAGCACCGCCACAGCGCCACCCTGGCCTGACCGCCCGCCGGTCGCCTGACCGCCTGCCGGGCGCACGAGCGTTCGCCAGGAGTTCGCACCGATTCCTCGCCCTCGTACCCCCGCGGTGCTGGGCTGGGGAGATGCCGGACGCGCTACTGATCACCGAGGGTGATGACGAGCCGCCCGCCCGGGGCGAGCTGCTGTTGCATGCGGACCTGCACAACCACACGCGGCTCTCGGACGGGGCCGGCTGGGCCGGCGAGGCGTTCGCCTCGATGCGGGCCGCCGGCCTCGACGTCGCCGCGGTGACCGACCACGCGTACGGCCCCTGCGAGCCCGCCAAGACCATCGACGACGAGGGCTGGCGGCGGCTCGGCAAGCTCGCCGACGCGGCCGACGAGCCCGGCGCATTCGTGGCCCTGCGCGGCTTCGAGTGGTCGAGCACGACGCTCGGGCACATGAACGTCTGGGGCGGCGACCGCTGGGTGGAGCCGCTGCAGACCGGCGGCGCGGGCACGGCGATCCCGGCGTTCTACGAGTGGCTCGCGGCCGGGGACGAGCTCGTCGGCTTCAACCACCCCGGGCGCGAGCCCGGCCGCTTCGGGCGGTTCCGGTACGACCCGCGCCTGGCCCGCCGCCTGGTCGCGCTCGAGATGTTCAACCGCGACGAGGACTACCTCTTCGAGGGCGTCGACGGCGGGGAGCTCTCGCCGCTGGTCGCCTGCCTGGATGCCGGCTGGCGGGTCGGGCTGGCCGGGGTGACCGACGAGCACCGCGAGGGCTGGGGATTCCACGCGGGCCTCGGGCGCACGGGCCTGTGGGCCCCGAGCCGCACCCGCGACGGCGTGCGGGCGGCGATGCTGGGCCGGCGCATGTTCGCGACCCGGGAGCGCGGCCTGCGGGCCGACGCGCGGCTCAACGGCGCGGCGATGGGGCGGCACGTGCGGTACCAGGGCCGGATCGCGCGGATCGAGCTGGATTTCGCGGCGCCGGACGAGTGGCTCGGGCACCCGCTGCGCCTGCAGGTGCTGCAGCGCGGCGAGCCGGTGCCGGAGGTGGTCGCCGAGCACGACTTCCGCGTCTCGGGCGGGACGCTGCGCCTGCGCGCGCCGCTGCGGGAGGGCGACTGGACCGTGCTGCGGGTCACCGACCCGGCCCGCCCGGCCGACCCGCGGGCCGCGGACCTGCCCGGCTATCGCTCGGCCGGGCACGCCGTGGCCTACTGCAGCCCGTTCTTCACTTCCCCGCGCGGGTGACCAGCGTCGGCTTGCCCTCCATGTTGGACAGGCCGTTCCAGGCGAGGTTGACCAGGTGCGCGGCCACCACTTCCTTCTTGGGCTTGCGCACCTCCAGCCACCAGCGGCCGGTCAGCGCCACCATGCCGACGAGCGCCTGCGAGTAGAGCTCGGCGAGCTTCGGGTCGAAGCCGCGCCGCTTGAACTCCGCGCCCAGGATGTGCTCGGCCTGGTGGGCCACGTCGTTGAGCACGCTCATGAAGTTGCCGGTCGGCGACATCACCGGGGACTCGCGGACCAGCACCCGGAAGCCGTCGGTCTCCGCCTCGATGTAGTCCAGCAGCGCCAGCGCCGCCTGCTCGAGCAGTTCGTGCGGGTGGCCGGCGGTCAGCGCGTTGGTGATCCGGTCGAGCAGCGAGCGCACCTCGCGGTCCACGACGACCGCGTAGAGGCCCTCCTTGCCGCCGAAGTGCTCGTACACCACCGGCTTGGACACCTTCGCCCGCGACGCCACCTCCTCGATGGAGGTGGCGTCGAAGCCCCGCTCGGCGAACAGCGCGCGCCCGATGGCGATGAGCTGCTCACGGCGCTGTGCGGAGGACATCCGCACCCGCGACTTGGTCGAGATCACGGGCGGCGGCGGCAGCGGCCGCGGCTGCGCGAGGTCCTCCGGGCGCTCGGTCACCCGTGCATCGTGCCAGCCGCGACGCGCTTGGCGTCGAGCCGGTCGCGCTTGGGCCAGCGGACGTTGGTCGCCCAGCCGAGCTTCTCGAAGATCCAGATCAGCCGCGCGTTGATGTCGATCTGGCCCTTGTCCACGCCGTGGCGGGCGCAGGTCGGGTCGGCGTGGTGCAGGTTGTGCCAGCTCTCGCCGAAGGACAGGATCGCCAGCGGCCAGAAGTTGCTGGCCTTGTCGCCGTCGCGGGTCTCGAAGGGCCGCTCGCCGTAGACGTGGCAGATCGAGTTGATCGACCAGGTGACGTGGTGCAGCAGGCCGATGCGGATCAGGCCGGCCCAGAAGAAGGCCGAGAGCGCGCCCTGCCACGACCAGGTGACGAGGCCGGCGATGATCGCGGGCAGGCTCGCCGACAGGGTGACGATGAGCGGGAACGCCTTGTCGATGCGCTGGATGTCCTTGTCGGCCATCAGGTCGGGGGCGAAACGCTCGCGGTTGGACAGCTCGCGGAAGAACAGCCAGCCGACGTGGGCGTAGAAGAGGCCCTTGACCAGGCCGCCGAAGGACTCCCCGAAGCGCCACGGCGAGTGCGGGTCGCCCTCACGGTCGGAGAACGCGTGGTGGCGGCGGTGGTCGGCCACCCACTGCGTCGGGTTGCCCTCGATCGCGGTGCTGCCGGCGATCGTCAGCGCGATGCGCAGGCCGCGGTTGGCCTTGAACGCGCCGTGGGTCAGGTACCGGTGGAAACCGGTCCCGATGCCGAGTCCCCCGATGACGTAGAAGATCGCGCCGAGGACGACGTCCAGCCAGGTCAGACCCCAGCCCCAGGCGACCGGGACGGCGGCGACCAGCGCGACGAACGGCAGGATCACGAAGGCCCACAGCGCGACGATGATCCCCGGGTGCTGCTTGCCCTCGGTGAGCGGCTTCGGCCCGCGATCGGGGCCGTCGGTGGACGTGGGATCAAGGACCGATACGGACATGGCACCTCTCAAAGGGGAGTCGTCGCCGGTGGAGCTACGCCTACGTCACCGTAACTTACGGGTGCGTAGGTTGGCCATACGGTGCTCGTGTCAAGGTGGTTACCCGGGGCTCCATTGTGATCTTCGTCGGTCCCGGCCCCGACCCGAACGACTGAACTTCGTCTCGCGGGGTGGCGGATGCCCCTGGGGCAAAAGGGATCGACGCGCAGGTTAGGCTTCAAACGGCGGTGGCAGTGGGGTGTGGGGTAACGGCAGCCCGCAGGCCTTTGGAGCCTCGCAGTCCTGGTTCGAATCCAGGCACCCCAGCCACCTGACTACGATGAGGCGCACCGACACCGTCGAGGAGCGCTCCGTGAGAAACGTGATCATCCTGGCCGCCGGCGAAGGCAAGCGGATGAAGTCCGCGGTCCCCAAGGTCCTGCATCCGCTGCTCGGGCGCACCCTGCTCGGGCACGTGCTGGCCGCCGCGGAGCCGTTCCTGGACAGCGGCACCGTCACGGTGGTCGTGGGCCACGGCGGCGAGCAGGTCCGCGAGCACCTGGCCGAGGTGGCGCCCGAGGCGCGGCCGGTCACCCAGGAGGAGCGGCGGGGCACCGGCCACGCCGTGCGCATCGCCCTCGACGCCAACCCCGAGCTGACCGGGACCGTGGTCGTGCTCAACGGCGACATCCCGCTGCTGCGGGCCGAGACCCTGGCCGCGCTCGTGCACACCCACGAGGCCACGAAGGCGGCGGCCACCGTGCTCACCGCCGAGGTCCCGGACCCCACGGGACTCGGGCGCATCGTGCGCAACCGGGGCGGGGAGTTCGCGGCGATCGTCGAGGAGCGCGACGCGACGCCGGAGCAGCGCGCGATCCGGGAGATCAACTCGGGGGCGTACGTCTTCGAGGCCGGCGCGCTGCGCGAGATGCTCGGCAAGCTCTCCACGGACAACGACCAGGGTGAGGAGTACCTCACCGACGTCATCGCCCTGCTGGCCGCGGCCGGCTCGGCGATCGTCGCCCACCGGGCCCCGGACGCGACCGAGACCCTCGGCGCCAACGACCGCGCGGAGCTGGCCGGCCTGCGGGCGCTCATGCGCGACCGGATCAACGCCGAGTGGATGCGCGCCGGGGTGGCCATCATCGACCCGGCCACCACCTGGATCGACGTGACCGTGACCCTCGAGCGCGACGCGGTCGTCGAGCCCAACACCCACCTGCGCGGCGCGACCAGCATCGGCGAGGGCGCCGTGGTCGGCCCGGACAGCTCGCTCATCGACGTGGTCGTCGGCCCCGGCGCCTCGGTCGTGCGCACCCACGCCCTCTCCGCCCACATCGGGCCGCAGGCCTCCGTCGGCCCGTTCGCCTACCTGCGCCCCGGCACCGAGCTCGGGCGCAAGGCCAAGGTCGGCACCTTCGTGGAGACCAAGGCCGCGACGCTGGGCGAGGGCGCGAAGGTGCCGCACCTGTCCTACGTCGGCGACGCCTCCATCGGCGAGCACACGAACATCGGCGCCGCCACGGTCTTCGTCAACTACGACGGCGTGCGCAAGCAGCGCTCGACCATCGGCGCCCACGCCCGCACCGGCGCCGACAACATGTTCGTGGCCCCCGTGACCGTCGGCGACGGGGCGTACACGGCCGCCGGCAGCATCATCGTGAAGGACGTCCCGGCCGGCGCGCTCGGGGTCTCGCGCGCCCAGCAGCGCAACATCGAGGGCTGGGTGGAGCGCAAGCGCCCCGGCACCGCGGCCGCCGAGGCGGCGCAGGCGGCCCAGGCACGTGAAGAAAACCACGCCGGGGCCGGTCAGGTGGCTGAAACGGGTCTTCCCGACGAACAATGAGCGCAACCACGAGATCGGGAGCGGGCGACCCCAATGGCCAGCATCAGTTCGGAGAACCGCAAGAACCTCATGCTCTTCTCCGGCCGGGGGTTCCCCGCGCTGGCCGAGGAGATCGGCGCCGTGCTCGGGGTCGACCCGACTCCGATGGACGCCTACGACTTCGCCAGCGGTGAGATTTTCATCCGGTATCGCGAGAGCGTCCGCGGTTCCGACGCGTTCGTCGTGCAGTCGATGGTCTCGCCGATCAACGACTGGCTGATGGAGACGCTCATCATGGTCGACGCGCTCAAGCGCGGCTCGGCCAAGCGCACCACGGTCGTCCTGCCGTTCTACCCCTACGCGCGGCAGGACAAGAAGCACCGCGGCCGCGAGCCGATCTCCGCCCGGCTGATCGCCGACCTGCTCAAGACGGCCGGCGCCAACCGCATCCTCACCGTGGACCTGCACACCGCGCAGATCCAGGGCTTCTTCGACGGCCCGGTCGACCACCTGTTCGCCATGAACACGCTCGCCGACCACATCGAGGCCAAGTACGCGGGCCGCCCGATCACGGTCGTCGCGCCCGACTCCGGCCGGGTGCGCGTCGCCGAGCGGTGGACCGACCGGCTCGGCGGCTGCCCGCTGGCCTTCATCCACAAGACCCGCGACCCCAGCAAGCCCAACCAGGTCGTGGCCAACCGTGTGGTCGGCGAGGTCGAGGGCCGGGTCTGCCTCATCGTCGACGACATGATCGACACCGGCGGCACGATCGTCAGCGCCGCGGACATCCTCTTCAACGAGGGCGCGGCCGAGGTCGTGGTCGCCGCCACCCACCCCGTGCTGTCGGACCCCGCGTGTTCCCGGCTCGATGCCAGCCGGATCAGCGAGGTTGTGGTGACCAACACCCTTCCGCTGCCGCCCGACCGCAAGGTGGAGAAGATCACGCAGCTCTCGATCGCCCCGCTGCTGGCCCGGGCGATTCGTGAGGTGTTCGACGACGGCTCGGTGACGACCCTCTTCGGCGGGCTGTCCTAGAAGTTCCGCACGAGTCCGGGCGTGTGGGGGATTCCCTCCTCCACACGCCCGGCGGCGGTTTGTCCGGAGTTTCGGAGTGCGTCATGCCTGTGGGGGAGGGTGTTCGGGCGCCGAACCGCCTCGGGTAAGCTAGGCAGGTTGCCACGGCGAGGGTGCTCCCCACGGGCCGGGCGTGCGGTTGCTGTGTGACGGCCGGGTGATGGTCACCCCGGCGGCCACCCAGGAACCGGCATGACGGCCGAAGCGGGCTCCGTGATCGACGCGGCGCTCCGGGCCTGTGCCCCGTGCGCCCCCTCGCCCGAGCGCCGCATGAAGACAACTGTTAGCCGGTCGCGCAGGCCGGTGCCCGCCGCACAACCGCATCAGGAGTTCTGTCGTGTCCGAGGTAAAGATCAGCGCCGAGCCCCGCACGGAGTTCGGCAAGGGTGGTGCCCGCCGCACGCGCCGGGCCGGCAAGGTGCCAGCCGTGCTGTACGGCCACGGCGAGGCCCCCCGCCACATCGCCCTTCCCGCCCGTGAGTTCGCCGCGGCCATTCGCCACGGCGGCATGACCCAGGTCTTCAACATCGAGATCTCCGACGGCAGCGCCGCCCTGGCCCTGCCCAAGGCGATCCAGCGCGACCCGATCAAGGACACCTTCGACCACGTGGACCTGCTCGTGGTCCGCCGCGGCGAGAAGGTGACCGTCGAGATCCCCGTCCAGCTCACCGGCGACGCGGCCCGCGACACCCTGGTCATGACGGAGAGCACCACGCTCGCCGTGCTGGCCGACGCGACCAAGCTGCCCGAGCACCTGGAGGTTTCGATCGAGGGACTCGAGGCCGGCAGCCAGGTCAAGGCCGCCGACGTCCAGCTCCCCGGCGGCGTCGAGCTCGCCGCCGACCCCGAGCTGGTCATCGCGATCGTCTCGGCCGCGCAGGACCAGGCGATCGAGCCCGAGGGTGCCGAGGAAGCGCCGGCCGAGGAGCCGGCGCCCGCGGCCGCCGAGGCCTGATCGGCGCACCAGCTTCGTGGAGTCGCGGCCGCCTTCCGGGCGGCCGCGACTTTGCTGTGTGAGTGAGGAGACCCGGTGACCGACGCCGCACCCTGGCTCGTCGTGGGGCTGGGCAACCCCGGCCCCGAGTACGCGCGCAACCGCCACAACGTCGGCTTCATGGTCGCCGACCTGCTCGCCCAGCGGGCCGGGCTGCGCTTCGGCAAGCACCGCCGGGTCGTCGCCGACGTGGCCGAGGGCCGGCTGCGCGTCGGCGGCCCGCGCCTGGTGCTCGTGAAGCCGCTGACCTACATGAACCTCTCCGGCGGCCCGGTGGCCGGGCTGGCCCAGTTCTACAAGGTGCCGCGCGAGCAGGTGATCGCCGTGCACGACGAGCTCGACATCCCGTGGACCGAGCTGCGGCTGAAGCAGGGCGGCGGCGAGGGCGGGCACAACGGCCTGCGCTCCATGTCGAGCTCGCTGGGGGGCAAGGACTACCTGCGGGTGCGCTTCGGCATCGGCCGCCCGCCGGGCCGGCAGAACCCGGCCGACTTCGTCCTGTCCGACTTCTCCGCGGTCGAGCGCAAGGAACTGGACTACTTCGTGGACCGCACCGCCGACGCGGTCGAGATGATAGTCGACCAGGGCCTCGAGGCGGCCCAGAACCGTTATCACGCCGCATAGTCGCGCCGTTCGGCCATTTGATAACGCCCGTCACGATAACCCGTCGGCGTGACGAATGTCCGACTTGCACGTTGTACTCCAGGTTGCACCGTTTGATGGAAACGGTCCTTCTGAAGGAGGCAGCGTGGCGATCGACAGCGGACGAACGCGGGACGGGTTCCACCGCCCGGCCCATCTCCGCCGCGAGGATCGCCCGGCCGGCCTGCGCCGCCCCGAGCGGACCGTCGACGCCCGCCCCGAGCCCGAGGCCGCGCCCGCCCCGCCCCCCGTCTACGGCCGCCCGGCCGCCCCGGCGCGCGGCCGCCGCCCCAGCCCGGTGCGCAACCAGATCCGCCAGGTCTCCGCGAGGAAGCCGCGCCCGGTGAGCGCCGAGGTGGCCGCGCCCGTCTCGCCCGCCCCCGCGCCCGGCGCCGCCGCGGCCGCCGAGGTCGACCCGGCCCTCGCCGCCGAGGTCGAGGCGGCCGTGCGCGGCACCACCCCGTTCACCCGCACGCCGGTGCGCATCGCCGCGCCGGACATGTCCGCCGGGGCCGGCCGCACGTCCCGCCACCGCGCCCGCTGGGCATGGGAGGGCCGCTACCTGCGCACCCTGCTCGTGCTCGACTTCGTCATCGGGCTCATGGCCGGCGCGGTGGCGTTCGAGGCCCGCTTCTCCGGTGGCCTCACGCTGTACAACGCCCGCTACGTCCTGCTGTCGGTCCTGCTGCCGGTCGCGTTCACGGCCAGCCTCGCGGCCAACCGCGCCTACGAGAAGCGCTACCTGTTCGTCGGCACCGACGAGTACCAGCGGGTGCTGCGGGCGGGCCTGGCGCTGACGGCCGCGACCGTCTTCGTGGCGTACACCACCGAGACCCGCATCGCCCGCGTCTGGTTCTTCGTCGCGCTGCCGCTGGTCACCTTCGGCTGCCTGCTCGCCCGGTTCCTGCTCCGCCAGCTGCTGCACCGGGCCCGCAAGCGCCGCGGCGCGTGCATGCGCCGGGTCGTGGTCGTCGGCCACGAGCTCGCGGTCGAGGCCATGGCGCGGCAGCTGCGCCGCGAGCGGTACCACGGCCTGAAGGTCGTCGGCGCCTGCCTGCCCGGCCCCGGCGAGGTCGCGGACGTGCCGATCCTGGGCCGCTTCGACGAGGTCGCGGGGGCGGTGCGCCGGGCCCGGGCCGACACCGTGCTGGTGCTGTCGTGCCCGGAGCTGGACGGCCACGCGCTGCGCCGGCTGGCCTGGCACCTCGAGCGCGACGACATCGACCTGATCGTCGCGAGCACCCTCATCGACGTGGCCGGCAGCCGCACCACCATCCGCCCGGTGGACGGCCTGCCGATGCTGCACGTCGAACACCCGACCCTGAACGGGGCCCGCCGACTGGTCAAGGCGCTCGTCGACCGGGTCGGCGCGGTCGCCCTGCTGGTGCTCGCCAGCCCCCTTCTAGCGGTTCTCGCCATTGCGGTTCGCATGGACTCCACCGGACCGGTACTGTTCCGACAGACGAGAGTGGGCAAGGACGGTCACGAGTTCGTGATCTTCAAGTTCCGTACGATGCACATCGATGCCGAGGCCCGCCTGGCGGAGCTACGGCACCTCAACGAAGTCGACGGCGCACTGTTCAAACTGCGCAATGACCCGCGGGTCACCCGCGTCGGGCGGCTTCTGCGCAAGTTTTCGCTCGACGAGCTGCCGCAGCTGCTCAACGTGATCGGCGGCAGCATGTCGCTGGTCGGGCCGCGCCCGCCGCTGCCGGAGGAGGTCGCCGTGTATCCGGACGACGCCCGGCGCCGGCTGGCCGTGCGGCCCGGGATGACCGGCCTGTGGCAGGTGTCCGGCCGGTCGGACCTATCGTGGGACGAAGCGGTCCGCCTCGACCTGCAGTACGTGGAGAACTGGTCGCTCTCGCTCGACCTGGTCATCCTGCTGCGAACGTTGAGCGCTGTGACCCGAGGGGCTGGAGCGTACTGATGACCGACCTACCACCCGCCACCGACGGCGGATTCGCGCGCTGGCTGGCCCAGCGGGCCGGGGACCTGCTGCTGAAGCTGCGCGAGGAGATGGGCTACTCGGACCCCGCCGCGCTGCGCAAGGCCGGCGACCGGCTCTCGCACGAGCTGCTGGTGGAGCAGCTCACGCGCTGGCGCCCGGCCGACGCGATCCTGTCCGAGGAGGGCGCCGACAGCGCGGCCCGGCTGCGGGCCGAGCGGGTCTGGATCGTCGACCCGCTCGACGGCACCCGCGAGTTCGGCGAGGAGGGGCGGGCCGACTGGGCCGTGCACGTCGCGCTGTACTGCCAGACGGCCCCCGACTCCCGGCTGGCCGAGGACCCGTCGTCCGAGCCCGGGCCGGCCCGCGGTGGCTCCGGCCGCCTGGTCGCCGGGGCGGTCGCCCTGCCGGCCCAGCACTGCGTGCTCGGCACCGACGCCCCGCCGCCGTTCCCGCCGATGCCCGGGGTCCAGGGCGAGCCGATCCGGATGGCCGCCAGCCGCACCCGCCCGCCGGCCCTGCTGAGCGCCCTCGCCGAGAAACTTCCCATCGAGCTGGTGCCGATGGGCTCGGCCGGGGCGAAGATCGCCGCGGTGATCGACGGGGCGGTCGACGCCTACGTGCACGCGGGCGGTCAGTACGAGTGGGACTCCGCCGCTCCGGTCGCTGTGGCTCTCGCCACGGGCCTGCACGCTTCCCGTATCGACGGGACTACGTTGGAATACAACCAGCCCGATCCCCGCCTGCCCGACCTGGTGGTGTGTCGGAAAGCATTGGCACCGTCACTGCTCGCCGCCATCAACAGCTGAAAGGTCCTGCCCACTCATGAGCCGGCCGCCCTACCGGGTCTCGCACCTGGATGCTCTCGAGGCCGAGAGCCTGTTCATCATGCGCGAGGTGGTCGCCGAGTTCGAGCGGCCCGTGCTGCTGTTCTCCGGCGGCAAGGACTCGATCGTGATGCTCCGCCTGGCCGAGAAGGCGTTCGCGCCCGCCCGCATCCCGTTCCCCGTCATGCACGTGGACACCGGTCACAACTTCCCCGAGGTGCTGCAGTACCGCGACCGCCGGGTGTCCGAGCTCAACGTGCAGCTGATCGTGGCCAGCGTGCAGGAGGCGATCGACGCGGGCATGGTCCGCGAGTCCGCCGACGGGATGCGCAACCGGATCCAGACGCCGGTGCTGCTCGACGCGGTGGAGAAGTACCGCTTCGACTCGCTCTTCGGCGGCGCCCGGCGCGACGAGGAGAAGGCGCGCGCGAAGGAGCGGGTGTTCTCGTTCCGCGACGACTTCGGCCAGTGGGACCCGCGCAACCAGCGGCCGGAGCTCTGGGCGCTGTACAACGCCCGGATCGCCCCGGGCGAGTCGATCCGCGTGTTCCCGCTGTCCAACTGGACCGAGCTGGACGTCTGGCACTACATCGCCCGGGAGGGCATCGAGCTGCCGAGCATCTACTACGCGCACGACCGCGAGGTCGTCGACCGCGGCGGGATGCTCTACGCGATCAACGAGTTCCTGCCGCTCAAGGCCGGCGAGACGCCGTTCACCGAGCGCGTGCGCTACCGCACGGTCGGGGACGCGTCCTGCACCGCCGCCGTCCGCAGCGACGCGGACACGATCGACAAGGTCATCGACGAGGTCGCGGCCACCCGCATCACCGAGCGCGGGGCGACCCGCGGCGACGACAAGGTGAGCGAGGCGGCCATGGAAGACCGCAAGCGTGAGGGGTACTTCTAAGCCATGACCTCCGTGCTGGAGACGCCGCAGCAGCGGCAGATGGACCTCCTGCGCTTCGCGACCGCGGGCTCGGTCGACGACGGCAAGTCGACGCTCATCGGGCGCCTGCTCTACGACTCGAAGGCGATCTTCGAGGACCAGCTGGAGGCGGTCGAGGCGACCTCGCGCTCGCGCGGCGACGAGTACACGAACCTGGCGCTGCTCACCGACGGCCTGCGAGCCGAGCGGGAGCAGGGGATCACGATCGACGTGGCGTACCGCTACTTCGCCACCCCCCGGCGCAAGTTCATCATCGCCGACACGCCCGGCCACATCCAGTACACGCGGAACATGGTCACCGGCGCCTCGACCGCCGACCTGGCGCTGATCCTGGTCGACGCGCGCAAGGGCCTGGTCGAGCAGTCCCGGCGGCACGCGTTCCTGTGCTCGCTGCTGCGCGTGCCGCACCTCGTGCTGTGCGTGAACAAGATGGACCTGGTCGACTACTCGCAGGAGGTCTTCGAGCGCATCGCCGACGAGTTCACCTCGTTCGCGGCCAAGCTCGAGGCGCCCGACCTGACCGTGATCCCGATCTCGGCCCTGCACGGCGACAACCTCGTCACCCGCAGCGAGAACATGCCGTGGTACGAGGGCCCGTCGCTGCTGCACCACCTCGAGCACGTGCACATCGCCTCCGACCGCAACCTGGTCGACGTGCGGTTCCCGGTGCAGTACGTGATCCGCCCGCAGTCCACCACCGTGTCGGACTACCGCGGCTACGCCGGCCAGATCGCCTCCGGCGTGATGAAGCCCGGCGACGAGGTCATGGTGCTGCCGTCCGGCTTCACGACGAAGATCACGCACATCGAGACCGCCGACGGCGAGCTGTCCGAGGCGTACCCCCCGATGTCGGTCACGATCCGCCTCGCCGACGAGATCGACATCGCCCGCGGTGACCTCATCTGCCGGCCCAACAACGCCCCGCAGGTCGCCCAGGACATCGAGGCGATGATCTGCTGGATGGACGAGACCCGGCCGCTGACGGTCGGCGGGAAGTACGCCATCAAGCACACGACCCGCTCGGCCCGCACCGTGGTGCGCGGGCTGCAGTACCGCCTCGACGTCAACACCCTGCACCGGGACGAGTCGGCGAACCAGCTCGCGCTCAACGAGATCGGCCGGGTCCGGCTGCGCACGACGGTGCCGCTGCTGGCGGACGAGTACCGCCGCAACCGCACCACGGGCGGGTTCATCATCATCGACGAGTCGACCAACCGGACGGTCGGCGCCGGGATGATCATCGAGGCCGGCTGACCGAGATGCGCGCCACGCGGCGGCCCTCCACGGTGCTCACCCGGAGGTGCCAGCCGTCGTGGCGCACCTGGTCACCGACCTCGGGCACCCGCCCGAGCCGGGCCATGAGGAAGCCGGCCACGGTCTCGTAGGGGCCGCTGGGCAGCCGGAGCCCGATCCGCTCGGCGAGGTCGGCCAGGTTGAGCCGCCCGTCGACCTCGTCCACCCGGGCCGGGACGGGCGGGGCGTCGTACTCGTCGTGGATCTCCCCGACGAGCTCCTCGATCAGGTCCTCCAGCGTGACGATCCCGGCCGTGCCGCCGTACTCGTCCACGACCACCGCAAGGTGATGGCCCTCGCGCCGCATCTCCGACAGCGCGGCCAGCACCGGCTTGCTGGCCGGCAGCCGCTTCACCTCACGGGTCAGGCCGCGCAGGGACGCCGCCGGCTCGCGGTTGCCGGCCGCGGGCGTGAGCAGCAGGTCGCGCAGGTGCACGAAGCCGAGCACGTCGTCCGGGTCGGCGTCGATCACCGGGAAGCGGGAGTGCCGGGCCCCGCGCACGGCCAGGACGGCGTCGGCGACGGAGAGCGCGGCGTCGAGGAACACGACCTCGGTGCGCGGCACCATGACCTCGCGCACGTGCCCGGTGCCGGCGGTCACCGCGATGAGCGTGCGCAGTTGCGCCTCGGAGATGCGGGCCGGGGTCGCGGTAGCGTGAAGGCGCTCCGCCCAGCGGGTCAGCAGGGCGGCCGCAGCCTGCCGTAGGGTTCCGGGGCCACTCTGATGGCCGGGCTCCGGCATGGATGACAGTGTAGGCGCCTTTTTCCATACCACCTTCGACGTGTAAATTTGTTGGAACGCGTCGACTTTTGGGAGGTTGTAGTGAAGCTACTCGTCACCGGTGGTGCCGGGTACATCGGCAGCATCGTGACCGCGCTGCTGCTCGATGCCGGGCACGAGGTGGTCGTGCTCGACGATCTCTCCACCGGCCACGAGGACGCGGTGCCCGCCGGCGCCGCCTTCGTGCGCGGGCGGGTCCACGACGCGATCGGCGACCTGCTGACGCCCGACTTCGACGGGGTGCTGCACTTCGCGGCCTTCATCGCCGCCGGGGAGAGCGTGCAGAAGCCGGAGAAGTACTGGGAGAACAACGCGATCGGCACGCTGCGGCTGCTCGACGCGATGCGGGCGGCCGGCATCCGGCGGCTGGTGTTCTCGTCCACTGCGAACGTCTACGGCGACCCCGACACCGTGCCGATCCCGGAGACGGCGGCGGTGCGCCCGCCGAACCCGTACGCGACCTCCAAGCTCGCCGCCGACCACGCGCTGAGCGGGTTCGCCGTCGCGCACGGGCTCAGCGCGGTCAGCCTGCGGTACTTCAACGTCGCCGGAGCCCTGCGCCGGCCCGACGGCGGCATGATCGGCGAGCGCCACGACCCGGAGACGCACCTGATCCCGATCGCGCTGCAGGTCGCCGCGGGCAAGCGGGAGAAGCTGCAGATCTTCGGCGACGACTACGACACCCCCGACGGCACCAACATCCGCGACTACATCCACGTCGCCGACCTCGGCGCGGCCCACCTGCTGGCGCTGGACACGATGGACGGGCCCGCACACCGCGTCTTCAACCTCGGCAACGGCACCGGCTTCTCCAACCGCCAGGTCGTCGAGGTCGTGCGCCAGGTCACCGGGCACCCCGTCCCGGTCGAGATGGCGCCGCGGCGCCCGGGCGACCCGGCCCAGCTCGTCGCGTCCTCGGACAAGGCCAAGCGCGAGCTGGCCTGGACGCCGCGGCACGTCGACCTCGCCACGATGGTCGCCGACGCCTGGGCGTTCATGAACCGCTGAGGACACCACCGCGCGGGACGCAGCCGCTGACAACCGGGCCGGGCGGGATCACTGCGCGTCGAGCTTCTGCCAGGTGAGGCCGTCGACGGAGAACGCGGTGTAGATGGTCGTCATCCGGTAGGCGACGTAGCCGGCCTCGGTGCGCGCCAGCCGCATCGTCTGGTGCAGGCCCTCCAGCCGTACCCAGGACGCACCCCCGTCCTCCGAGACCAGCCAGTGGCCGTAGCCGTCGACGATGAGCAGGCGGCCGTCGAGCAACGGGACCAGGTCGCCGCCGATGGTGGCCTGGCCCGCGGTCGGGTGGGGCGCCTCGAACGAAGCCCCGCCGTCCGTCGAGGTCGCCACCGCGAGCAGGCGCTCCGGGGCCGCGGCCGCCTCCTGGGGCGCGACGATCGCGGCGAAGACCGTGCGGCCGAGCATCGCCGCGCGGGCCGACGCGTTCGCGGGGAAGCCCGGGAACACGTGCGGTTCCCAGCTCACGCCGCCGTCGCGGGAGACCGCCACGGCCGGCGACCCGTCCGCGGCGCGCCCGCCCACCCACCACGAGCCGTCGCCGGCCCGCACGCGGGAGCGCCAGCACACGGTCAGGGGCGGCTGCTGCGGTACGGCCGCCAGATCGGTCGTGGTGATCGAGCCCGTCGGGGCGCCGCACGCGTCGCCGGCCAGGGCGATCAGCCGGGAGTTGCCGGTCAGCGCCGCGGCCGGCCCCACCGGCGCGCTGTCGCCGCTCCACCGCACCCCGTCCGTGGTGGCCGCGCGCGGGTGCCCCGGGCCGGGGCCGACGAGCACGGCCCCGCCCGGGATCGTGATCAGCTCCGGCCGGTCGGCGATCGGCGAGCGGACGGTGCTCCAGGTCCGGCCCCCGTCCACGGTGCGGCTGATCCACGTGCCGGAGCCGTCCGCGGTGAGCAGGAAGCCGCGGTCGGCGTCGAGGAACTCGGCGTCGCGCACGGTGCCCGGCAGGTCGGCCGGCAGGTGCGCCAGCCCGCTGATCGTGATGCCGTCGGCGCTCCACACCGCCGCCGGGTCGGACGCGGCCGCGGTCGGGGCCGGGCCGTCCCGGCGCTCCAGCGCGACGGCGGCGACGCCGGTCGCGACCAGCGCGGCGATCGCGGCGGCCCCGGCCCGGGCGGCGAAGCGGCGCCGGCGCAGGGCGGCGGCCCGGGCCGCGATGACCTCCATCGGCGGCTGCTCGATGTCGAGCCGGTCGCGCTCGGCCCGCAGCCGCGACTCCAGCGGATCGCGCACGGGCTGCTCAGGCACGCGCCACCTCGTATCCGGGCAGCCGCACGGCCAGCGCGGCGCGGCCGCGCGAGAGGCGCGACTTGACGGTGCCGGTGGGCACGTTCAGCGCGGCGGCGATCTCCTCCACGCTGAGGTCGGCGTAGTAGTGCAGCACGATGACCTCCCGGTAGCTGCGGGGGATGGCGTCGAGGGCGTCGGTCACGTCGGTGCGGGTGTCGGCGTCGGGCTGGTCCGCGTGCTCCTGCAGCGGCCGTTCCCGCAGCAGGAACCGGTCGAGGATGCCGCGGCGGCGCCAGCGGCGGCGCACGACGTTCAGCGCCACCGCGCGCAGCCAGGCCTCGGGGTTGTCGATGCCGGCGAAGCCGCGCGGGCGGGCGACGGCCCGCGCGAACGCCTCCTGCACCGCGTCGTGCGCCTCCGGCAGGTCCGTGGTGAACGCGTAGAGCTGCACCACGAGCCTGCGGTAACAGGCGTGGTACACCTCGCCGACGTCGCCCACGCTGACAACGATCCTCTGCGAACCCCGCCGGTTCCCAGAACTTTCCCGGACTTCAGCCGGGCTTTCCCGGGCTTCGGTTCGGGCTTTCCGGGCTTCAGTTGGGCAGGACGGTGCCGGACAGCACGGCGTCCTGCCAGGCCTTCGCGTCCGACGACACCTTGGGCGGGTCGCCGAGCGCCGCGTAGCCGTTGTCGAGCGGGGCGATCACCCCGCCGGGCCCCGGGACGACCGCGAAGTGCTCGCCGTCGTTGCTGCCGAAGAAGACCGTCTCGGTCTCCGAGTGCACCCACATGAGCACCGAACGGTCCGCGCGCACCAGCGCCCCGAGCGAGCGGTTGTCCAGCGTCTTGAGCTGCGCCGGCAGCTCGACCGCGCCGCGCACCTCGCGCCAGTTGAACCCGCCGTCGGTCGTGCGGAACACCTTGATCGCATGGCTGTACGGCACGAAGGCCCACGCGCTGTGCCCGTCCGCCGAGGCCACCGTCGGCACGTCGCTGCCGGCCGGGGCGTCGAGGGTGCGGGCGAGCCAGCTCCCGCCCTGGTCGGCGCTGACGCTCACGGCCGGCGCCCCGGAGTGCAGATCGGCGCCGGTGACCCACCAGCCGGCCTTGGCGGGCAGGCCCGGGGCGATCGTGCGCCGGGCCATCGGCGGCTGGCCGATGATGCTCAGCGCGCCGTCGCTCTCGCGGACGCCGAACAGGTCGCCGTACTGCACCAGCTGCACGCTGCGGTCGCCCGGCCCGAGCACGAGCCGGTCGCCGGGCCCCGTCACCGGCGGGGTGTCCTGCGGATCGAGCTGGGTCTGGGCGTCGGGCGAGAGCACGAAGCGCACGCTGGCCCGCGACCCCGCGCCGACCTCGCCGCTGAGGATGAACGTGGCCGCGGCGATCCGCAGCAGCTGGACGTTGGCGAGCCGCTCCAGCGGGCTGCTGCGCAGCGCGTCCACGACGTAGGGGCTCGGCCGCTGGGCGGCGCCGCCGAGCGCGGTCACCTGCAGGCTGCAGCGGCGGGCCTGGGGGATCTCCACGCAGACGTCGACGGCGGCCACGAGGTTGGTCAGGTCCCCGGCGGCGGCCAGCACGGTCGTCGTGGACGGATACTTGCCCGGGGCCGTCGGCGGGTCCGAGACCGACGGGCTCCAGGCCTCGCCCAGGTCCGGGTTGGGGCCGAGCACCATCGGGCCGGGGCGGCCGTAGATCCCGGCCAGCGCGACCGGGGCGAGCACCCCCAGGGTGCCCAGCAGCGCGCCCAGCACGGCCAGCCGGTCCCGCAGGCGCACGCGGCCGGCGCGGCGATACAAGGTCACGAAGTCCGGCACCCAGGTGGCCGCCTCGATCTGCTGCCGCAGCGTGCGGAAGTCCAGCTCAGGGCGCATCTCGCACCTCCTGGGGCTGGCTGGGGCTCGGGGCGGGGGACGGGGCCGGACGGCGGCGCGGGGTGCTCGGGTCGGACTCGACGTCGCTTAAGAGCTGGGCGAGCATGGCGCGGCCGCGCGACAGCCGCGCCTTGACCGTGCCCACCGGCACGCCCAGGGCGTCGGCGACCTCGTGGACCGACATGTCGGCCAGGTGGTGCAGCACGATCGTCTCCCGCGTGGCCTGCGACAGCTGTTGCAGGGCGGCGACCAGGGCGACCCGGTTGGGGTCGACGCCCGGCACGCTCTCCACCGGACGGGCGACCCGGCCGCTGCGCACCAGTGTGTCGAACAGACGCCGCCGCCGCCAGCGCGTGCGTGCAAGGTTCATGGCGACGGTGCGCAGCCAGGCCTCGGGGTCGGCGACGTCGAGGAACTGCCGGGGCCGGGCCAGCGCCCGGGCGTAGGCCTCCTGCACGAGGTCCTGCGCCTCGGCGTGGTCGCCCGTCAGCGCGTAGAGGGCGGCCACGAGCCGGCGATAGTGCGCCTGATACGCATCGCGCACGGCCTCACGGGCCTCGAGCTCGTCGCCCACTCGTCCACCTCCCTCTTCGACCGGCGCGGAGTAGCACGCTATCCAGACAGACGCCTGTGTGAAGCATCCGGTTGCGCCTGACAGAATGGCGTCATGTCGTCTCCCGCCCGGCCCCGGGTCCTGTCCGGG
This sequence comes from Dactylosporangium sp. CA-052675, assembly GCF_050947935.1. Lineage (GTDB taxonomy): Bacteria > Actinomycetota > Actinomycetes > Mycobacteriales > Micromonosporaceae > Dactylosporangium. The sequence goes on from NZ_CP192010.1 coordinate 906,635, forward strand.
ATCCAGCCCACCGCCGACTCGTACCACCTGGGCAACTACCTCGGCGCCCTGCGCAACTGGGTGCCGATGCAGGAGACGCACGACACCTTCTACTGCGTGGTCGACCTGCACGCGATCACCATGGGCCACGACCCGGCGCTGCTGCGCAAGCGCACCCGGGTCGGCGTCGCCCAGCTGCTGGCCATCGGGCTCGACCCGGAGCGCTGCACCCTGTTCGTGCAGAGCCATGTGCCCGAGCACGCGCAGCTCGCCTGGGTGATGAACTGCCTGACCGGCATGGGCGAGGCCGCCCGGATGACCCAGTACAAGGACAAGTCGGCCCGGCAGGGGGCGGACCGCACCAGCGTCGGGCTGTTCACCTACCCGATCCTGCAGGCGGCCGACATCCTGCTGTACCAGGCCGACGCCGTCCCGGTCGGCGAGGACCAGCGTCAGCACCTCGAGCTGACCCGCGACCTGGCCCAGCGGTTCAACACCACGTTCGGCCAGACCTTCACGCTCCCGGCGCCGTTCATCATCAAGGACACCGCCAAGATCACGGATCTGCAGGAGCCGACGGCGAAGATGTCCAAGTCGGCCTCCACCCCCAACGGCCTCATCGAGCTGCTGGAGGACCCGGCCCGCGCGGCCAAGAAGATCCGCTCGGCGGTCACCGACACCGGCCGCGAGATCATCTTCGACCCGGAGCACAAGCCGGGCGTGTCCAACCTGCTCACCATCTACTCGGCGCTGACCGGCCGGACGGTGCCGGAGCTCGTCACGGCGTACGACGGCAAGGGCTACGGCGACCTGAAGAAGGACCTCGCCGAGGTCGTGGCCGAGTTCGTCAAGCCGATCCAGCAGCGCACGAACGCCTACCTCGACGACCCGGGCCAGCTCGACAAGCTGCTCGCGATCGGGGCCGAGAAGGCGCGGGCGGTCGCGGTGCCGACACTGAAGACGGTGTACGACCGCATCGGCTTCCTCGCTCCCGGCGCGGCCTCGCACTGAGGTGCCCAAGACCACCATCGGCGTCGCGATCGACATCCCGCAGCCCTGGGGCGGCGAGCTCACCGCCGCCCGCCTGGCCGCCGGGGACCTGGTCGCGCAGCACGTGCCGGCTCACGTCACCCTGCTCGGCCCGACCGAGATCGACGCCGCCCGGCTGCCGGCGATCGACCGGCACCTGGGCGAGGTCGCGCGGGCGCACCGGCCCTTCACCGTGCGCCTGCGCGGCACCGGCACGTTCCGGCCCGTCACGCAGGTCGTGTTCGTCGCGGTCGCGGCCGGGATCAGCGAGTGCGAGCAGCTGCACACCGCGGTGCTCGGTGGCGGGACGATCTTCTCGGGGTCCCGCTTCCCGTACCACCCGCACGTGACCATCGCCCACGACGTCTCGCCCGCCCAGCTCGACGCGGCGTTCGCGGACCTGGCCGGCTACGAGGCGTCGTTCACGGTCGGCGGGTTCACGCTGTTCGAGCACGAGGACGGCGGCCGGTGGCGTCCCCATGCGGAGTACCGCCTGACGGCGGACGATTGACGTGAGCGGTCCGGAGCGGTCCGGAGCGGGCCGGGGGGCCGCTCACCGGGGGCGCAGGGTTGACGCGCCGGCACCGGAGCCTGCGGAGGTGACGGCGTGAGTGCTCTCGACCGGCTGGAGGCCGGCTTCGATCGCATGGTCGCGGCGGCCCGGAGTCGCTCGCGGGTGTTCGACCACGTGTGGCGGGCCCAGGAGCGGTACTTCGACGTCGACGCCGTCCGCCTGGCCGCCGCGACCGCGTACTACGGCTTCTTCGCCGTGTTCGCGATGGTCGTCGTGCTGTTCTTCATCCTCGGCCGGGTCCTGGGCGGCAACAAGCTCGTCGTCGAGCGCGTGCAGATCTACCTGCAGGCCAACCTGCCGCAGCTGCAGAGCGACCAGATCTTCGCCGGCAGCCAGCAGATCGGCATCATCGCCCTGGCCGGCCTGATCATCGCCGGGGTCGGCTGGGTGGAGAACCTGCGCTCGTCCCAGCGGGCGCTGTGGCAGCTGCAGGAGCACCCCGGCAACGCGGTGGTCCGCTGGCTGCTCGACCTCGCGGTGCTGGTCGGGCTCGGCCTGCTGCTGCTCGTCTCGATCGGCATCTTCGCCGGGATGCAGGAGCTGATCTACTGGCTCGCCGGGGACGTGGACCAGGACCCGGTGCGCGTCGCGCTGCGCGGCTTCTCGACCCTGCTCTCCGGGGTCGTGGACCTGTTCCTGGGCGCGGCCCTGCTCGTCGGCGTGCCCCGGCTGCGCATGTCGCTGCGGCGGCTGTGGCCCTCGGCGCTGCTCTTCGCGATCGGGCTGGGCCTGCTCAAGACGGTCGGGAAGTGGTACATCACCCGCACCGAACACAATCCCGCCTACCAGCTCGTGGCGGGCACGATCGGGTTGCTGCTGTACATGTACCTGCTGCACCAGCTCCTGCTCTTCGCGGCGGCGCTCTCGGCGACCAGCCCGCACGGGCGGATGCGCGACCTCGCCGGCGGGGCGCCCCGGGCCGACGTGCAGGCGGCCCGGCGGGCGGCGGAGCTGGTCGAAAAGGCGGCGGTGGCGACCGAACACGCCGCGGAGGTGGCCGCTCACGTTGCGCCACCGGGGACACCCCCGGTCGTGCCGTCCGGCGGTTCGGCGGGTGCGGAGCGCTCCGACCCGTCATGATGGGCGCCGTGGGTGCACTCGTGACTTTGGACCTGCCGGCCGACGCGCCGGCGCTGACCCTGCCGTGGATCATCACCTTCGGCCCGATGAACGACGAGGAGGAGTGGGAGCCGGTCGTGTGCGGCCCCTACGAGCGCGCGCACGCGCTCGCGCTCGCCGAGGCCGTGGTGGCCGACGAGGACCTGATGGCGGTCGTCGAGCCGCTCCAGCCGCACGTGACGGTGGACCAGATCCAGGGCGACATCGCGGCGTCCCGGCTGGCGGCGGAGAACGAGGACGTGGAGACGGCGGCGCTGGACGCCGAGCTGGCCGGCTACGAGGAGTCGTACCACGACCACGACCACGGCGACGACGACCACGCGCACGAGCCACCGTCGGTGGAGGAGATCCGGGCGGGCTTCTCCCGGATCGCCGCCAAGCTGTCGAGCTGACTACGCTTCGCGGTATCTGACTCGCCCTGGGTGAGATCGCAAGATCCAACTTTTTCGGGTTGTGTATGGTGCCAAGAAGCGGAACGGGCACACACACCCGGTCGCCCTCTCTTCCCGGCTCTACCTCGCGCGTCCTGTGATTCCCCCGTCGCCCTCGCCGCCCGGTCCCTGATCTCCGGTTCCTTGTCGCGGCGGCGGCGACGGGGCTCACGGGCTCACGGGCTCACGGAGTTCGCGGGTCTCAGGGGTTGCGGCGGGGGCCCGGCTCCATCCAGACCGTCGTGTCGGGCGGCAGCGTGCCGCCCACCGGCGAACTGGCCAGCACCGGCTCGCCCGGCAGCGTGAACGCCGACCCGCCGAGGTTGGCCGCGACCAGGAATCCCTCGGTCTCGAAGCACAGCACGCCGTCCGGGGCCGGCCGCCAGGTCAGCGTGGTGGCGGGCCGGCGGAGGCGGATCGCGTCGCGGTAGAGGTTGAGGATCGAGTCGGGATCGACGCGCTGCGCGGCGACCGTGCGCCCGGCCCAGTCCGGCGGCATCGGCAGCCAGGCGCGCTCGCCCGGCCCGAACCCGAACGGCGGCTCGTCGCCCTCCCACGGCAGCGGCACGCGGCAGCCGTCGCGGCCCGGCTCGGCGCCGCCGGACCGGACCCACTGCGGGTCGGTGCGGACCTCCTCGGGCAGGTCGAGCACCTCGGGCAGGCCGAGCTCCTCGCCCTGGTAGACGTACGCGGCGCCGGGCAGCGCGAGCATGAGCAGCGCGGCGGCGCGGGCCCGGCGCAGGCCGACGACGCCGCCGCCGAAGCGGGTGACGGGCCGGCGCCGGTCGTGGTTGGAGATCACCCAGGTCGGCGGCGCCCCGACGCCGGCGGCCGCGGCGAGCGAGGCGTCGATGATCCGCCGCAGCTCGGCCGGGTCCCACGGGGCATCGAGGAAGTCGAAGTTGAAGGCCTGGTGCAGCTCGTCCGCGGCCACGTACCGCGCGACCCGCGCCGGCTCGGTGTCGAAGACCTCGGCCACGGCCATGCGCTCGCCCGGGTACTCGTCGAGGATCTTGCGCCAGTCGCGATAGATCTCATGCACGCGATCCTGGTCAAAAACTGAAATAGGCGAAATGTCGGAAATTTCGGGCTTTATGAGGCCGTGGGCGACGTCTACGCGGAAGCCGTCCACGCCGCGACTCAGCCAGAAGTGCAGGATGTCCGCGAACTCGGCCCGCACCTGCGGATTGTCCCAGTTCAAGTCGGGCTGACCGGGATCGAAGAAGTGCAGGTACCAGGCGCCGTCCGGCAACCGGCTCCAGGCCGGGCCGCCGAAGAGGGACCGCCAGGCGTTCGGCGGGTCGGTGCCGCGGCCGTCGGCGAACACGTACCGGTCCCGCAGGCCCTCCGCGAACCAGGGATGGGCCGACGACGTGTGATTCGGCACGATGTCGACGATCACCCGGAGGTTCAGGCGGTGCGCCTCGGCCAGCAGGGCGTCGAAGTCCGCCAGCGTGCCGAAGACCGGGTCGACGTCCCGGTAGTCCGACACGTCGTAGCCGCCGTCGACCATGGGGGAGCGGTAGAACGGCGACAGCCACAGGGCGTCCACGCCGAGGTCGGCCAGGTGCGGCAGCCGCGACGTGATCCCGGGCAGATCGCCGATGCCGTCGCCGTCGGAGTCGGCGAAGCTGCGGGGGTAGATCTGATAGATGACCGCGGTACGCCACCACTCCACGTGATCAACGCTACCGACGCTCCGGGGCGGGCGAGGGTGGAACGGGACCGGTGCTCAGGCGGGCAGCGTGGCGCGCAGGGCATCCAGGAACCAGGCCCAGCGGTGCATCGTCGCCGGGATCGGGGGCCAGCCGTTGATCACCGCCATCAGCTGCCAGTACCGCTCCGCCCGCGGCTCGATCGACAGCTCGATCGCGTCCGCCACCTCGCGGCGCAGCGCCGCGTCGTCGGTCCGGCCCGCGGCGGCGGCCCAGCGGGCCATCACCTCGTCCACCGCCGCCTCCGGGGACGGGGTGCCGCGGTCCTGGGCGTCCGCCACCAGGCCGATGAACCACTGCAGGCCGGCCGGGTCCGTCGGCACGATCCGGCGCGCGTCCGGGGCGAAGCTGCGCCGGCCCATCTCCCGCAGCCGCTCGCGGAAGTCCGGCGCCCGCAGCATCTCGGCCAGCTCGATCCACGCGTCCACCTGCTCGTCCGTCGGCTCGTCCGGCAGGTCCGCGGACACGCTGCGCAGGCCCGCGGTGAACTCGCGGGACTCCGACGAGTCCGCGATGCCGGAGAAGATGCTGTCGAAGAACTCGTCGATGATGCGCTGTCGTTCGGCCGCGCTCGCCTGGGCGATCCTGGCCAGCCGCTCCAGGTCGGCCGGGGTCGCGTCGCGCTCCGCCACCGCGCGCAGGGCCGCCCGGCGCAGGCGCAGGACCCGGATCTGGGTGCCCAGGGCCGCCGCGTGGGCCGCGGCCACCTCGCCCAGGTCCGCCCGCCGCTCCAGCACCCGGCGGATGGTGGCCAGGTCCAGGCCCAGCTCGCGCAGCGTGCGCACGAACTCCAGGCGCATGATCGAGCCGTGGTCGTAGCGACGGTACCCGGCGTGCGACCGTTCCGCCTCGGGGACCAGGCCGACGTCGGAGTAGTACCGGATCGTCTTGACCGGCAGGCCCGTGAGGCGTGACAGCTCGCCGATGTTCATACCGCGGATCCTCGACCCTCCAGCTGCGGGAGAGTCAAGGGGTCGCTAGGTTGCGCGGGTGGAACCTTTGCGGCTCATCCTCCTCTTCCTGCACCTGATCGGCTTCGCGATGCTGCTGGGCGGCTCGATCGCGCAGTACCTCACCGGGAAGTTCCGGATCAACCCGGCCATGCTCTGGGGCGCGACCATCCAGGTGGTGACCGGTCTCGGGCTCGCCGCTCCGCTGCGCGGTGGCGGGGATCACGAGCCGCCGACCGCCAAGCTCGCCGTGAAGCTGGTGATCGGGCTGATGATCTTCGTGATGGCCTTCTTCTCCCGCAAGCGGGACGAGGTCAACCGGGGCCACTTCCTCGCTTTGGGCGGGTTGACGGTCGTGAACGCCGCGGTCGCCGTGTTTTGGCGGTAACCGGCGTGTTACAAGATCGATCCCACGGGGCGGGAGCGCGCTCCGCACGTCACGGCCCTATAACGCACTCCTCCCAACCCGGCAGCAAACGATGGTTCAGGACCGTCGAGGGCGTACGCTCCCGCCGTTGGGTTCACCGCGTTCGGGCGGTGCATTGGGAAGGGAGACCGTCTTGCGCCGAGTGCGTGGGATGAAGGTTCTCGCGGCCGCCGCGGTGGCGTTTGTCGCGTTGGGCAGCACTGCCGCTTGCGGTGACAGCAAGGACAGTGGCACGGGAGACAACGGCAGCGCGCCGCCCGCGAAGAAGAGCGTCAAGGTCGGCCTCGCGTTCGACATCGGCGGCCGGGGCGACAAGTCGTTCAACGACTCCGCCGCCGCTGGTCTCGACCGGGTCAAGAGCGACCTCAACCTCGATGTCAAGGACCTGGCCGCGGTCGCCGGCGAGAGCGAGAACGACAAGTACTCGCGCCTGAAGCTGCTCTGCACCAGCGGCTACAACCCGGTCATCGCCGTGGGCTTCGTCTACGACGGCGCCGACGCCGCGAACGGGCCGCTCGCCCGCGCCGCCAAGGACTGCCCGAACACGAAGTTCGCGATCGTGGACGGCGGGACCCAGGCCGCCAACGTGGCTGACCTGACCTTCGCCGAGGAGCAGGGCTCCTACCTGGTCGGCGTCGCCGCCGCCCTGAAGACCAAGAAGGGCACCGTCGGCTTCATCGGCGGCTGCCAGGTCGACCTGATCAAGAAGTTCGAGGCGGGCTTCACCGCCGGCGCCAAGGCCACCAAGGCCGACATCAAGGTGCTGACGAACTACCTGTCGACCCCGGCCGACGCCTGCAAGGGCTTCAACGACCCGGCCGGTGGCAAGACGGCCGCCAGCGGCATGTTCGACCAGGGTGCGGACATCGTCTACGCGGCCGCCGGCGGCTCCGGCACCGGCGTCTTCGAGGCCGCCAAGGACAAGAAGGCGCTGGCCATCGGCGTCGACTCGGACCAGTACAACACCGTCTCCGACGCCTCGCTCAAGCCGGTCATCATGACCTCGATGCTCAAGCGGGTCGACAACGCGGTGTTCAACTTCGTCAAGGACTACGCCGACGGCAAGTTCACGGCCGGCGCGACCGTCTTCGACCTCAAGGTCGACGGCGTGGGCTACGCCACCTCCGGCGGTCAGGTCGACGACATCAAGGACAAGCTGGACGCGGCCAAGGCCGACATCGCCTCCGGCAAGATCACGGTGCCGTCCAAGTAAGGCCGTCCAAGTAAGTAGTACGTCCCGGTAGTAGACATCGGGTGCTCGGCGGGGGACTGTGATCCGGTCCCCCGCCTCATCTGTTAGGAGCCTGGATGACCGCGGAACCACCCGCCGTCGAACTGAAGGGGATCACCAAGCGGTTCCCCGGCGTTGTGGCCAACTCCGACGTCAACCTCACCGTGCGCAAGGGCACGATCCACGCGATCGTCGGTGAGAACGGTGCCGGCAAGTCGACCCTGATGAAGATCCTCTACGGCATGCAGCCCCCCGACGAGGGCGAGATCATCGTCGACGGGAGCGCGGTCAGGTTCTCCTCGCCGCAGGGCGCGATCGCGGCCGGCATCGGCATGGTGCACCAGCACTTCATGCTCGCCGACAACTTCACCGTGACCGAGAACGTGGTGCTCGGGGCGGAGAAGCTCTACGGCATCGGGTCGCGGGCCAAGGCCAAGATCACCGAGATCTCCCAGCGGTACGGCCTGGGCGTGCGCCCGGACGAGCTGGTCGAGAACCTCGGGGTCGGCGACCGCCAGCGCGTCGAGATCCTCAAGGTGCTCTACCGCGGCGCCCGGATCCTCATCCTGGACGAGCCGACGGCGGTGCTCGTCCCGCAGGAGGTCGACGAGCTCTTCGGCAACCTCCGCGAGCTCATCCGCGAGGGCCTGACCGTCCTGTTCATCTCGCACAAGCTCGACGAGGTCCGCGCGGTCGCCGACGACATCACCGTCATCCGCCGCGGTACCACCGTCGCCTCGGTCAAGCCGGCCGACGTGAGCGCCCGCCAGCTGGCCACCCTCATGGTCGGCAGCGAGCTGCCCAGCCCGGAGGCGCGCGAGTCGACCGTCACCGACGAGCCGGCCCTGGTCGTCGAGGGGCTCACGGTCCTCGGGGCGGGGGGCCGCCCGGTCGTGAGCGACGCGACCTTCACCATCCACCGCGGCGAGGTCGTCGGCATCGCCGGCGTCGAGGGCAACGGCCAGGCCGAGCTGGCCGAGGCCATCCTCGGCATGCGCGAGTCGACCGGCACCATCCGGCTCGGCGCCGACAACGTCTCCGGCTGGAGCACCCGGCGGCGCCGCGAGGCCGGCATCGGCTACGTGCCGGAGGACCGGCACCGCCAGGGCCTGCTGCTGGACGCGCCGCTGTGGGAGAACCGGATCCTCGGCCACCAGACCGAGCGGCCCAACGCCCGCGGCGTGCTCATCGACGTCGGCGGCGCCCGGCGCGACACCCAGCGCATCGTGGAGCAGTACGACGTGCGCACCCCCAGCATCGACGTCGCCGCCGTGGCCCTCTCCGGCGGCAACCAGCAGAAGCTCATCGTCGGCCGCGAGATGAGCCACGAGCCGAAGGTCCTCATCGCCGCCCACCCGACGCGCGGGGTCGACGTCGGCGCGCAGGCCGCGATCTGGGACCACATCCGCAACGCCCGCATCGCCGGCATGGGCGTGCTGCTGATCTCGGCCGACCTGGACGAGCTGATCGGCCTGTCGGACTCCCTCAAGGTCATCTACGGTGGACGGCTGGTGGCCGACGCCGACCCGGCCACCGTCACCCCGGAACAGCTCGGCGTCGCGATGACGGGCGCCACGATCGAGGAGGCCTCCCAGTGAGCGCGGGAACCATCACCGCCTCCCCGCCGCCGTTCTGGCGGCGCGTCGACCCGGCCAAGCTCCTGCCCCAGCTCATCGCGCCGGTCGCGGCGCTGCTGCTGGCCGCCGTGATCTCCTGGATCGCGCTCTCGCTCACCGGCAAGGACGCGGCCCAGGCCTTCAGCGACATGCTGGACTTCGGCACGCAGCCGGACTCGATCGTCGAGATCCTGAACAAGGCCAGCGAGTACTACATCGCCGCCGTCGCCGTGGCCATCGGCTTCAAGATGGGCCTGTTCAACATCGGCGTCGAGGGCCAGTCGAAGATCGGCGCGTTCATGGCCGGGGCCCTGGCCAGCGCCTCCTTCATGAGCTGGATGCCCGGCTCGCTGCGGATCGTGCTGATCATCGTGGTCGCGGCCATCGTCGGCGCGATCTGGGCCTCGATCGCCGCGCTGCTCAAGACCCAGCGCGGGGTCAGCGAGGTCATCTCCACGCTGATGCTCAACGCGATCGCCGGCCAGGTGGTGACCTGGCTGCTCAACGACCACTGGGGCGTGCAGCAGCCCGGCGCGCAGATCAAGACCACGGGCGTGCTGCCCGAGAGCTCCTGGATGCCCGGCCTGCCGATCGTCTCCGGCACCGACCAGAAGGTGCTGGGCTTCCTGGCCATCGCCGCGGTCCTCGGCATCGTCTACTGGTTCACCATCAACCGCACCCGCTTCGGCTTCGACCTGCGGGCCACCGGCTACAACCCGTTCGCGGCCACGGCCAGCGGCGTGAGCGCCAAGAAGATGGTCATCACCGCGATGGTGATCTCGGGCGCCATCGGCGGCCTGGTCAACCTGCCGCGGATGCTCGGCGAGACCCACACCTACACCGAGGGCTTCGGCGGCATCGGCTTCACCGGCATCGCGGTCGCGCTGCTGGGCCGCAACCACCCGGTCGGCATGGCCCTGGGCGCGATCCTGTGGGGCTTCCTGGCCCGCTCCCAGCTCATCCTCGACCTCGACGGCATCCCGAAGGAGATCGTGGTGATCATGCAGGGCGTCGCCGTCCTGTCCGTGGTCGTCGCCTATGAGCTGGCCAACCGCATCGGCCGCCGCGCCCAGCAGCGGCGGGTCGGTGCCGCCACCGCGGCCCCGGTCGGCTCGGCCCCGCTGGTCGCGAGCTCGGAGGAGTCCAAGTGAGCACCGACGCGATGCTCTCCGCCGTCGCGGCGGGACCGGCCGCGCCCAAGCGGCGCCGCATGAGTACCTCCCGGATCCTGCTCATCATCGCCGGCACGCTGATCGGCCTGTCGCTGGTGCACCTGCTCACCGGGGCCGACGACGTCACCTCGCAGGGCGCCATCCAGGCCGCGCTGCAGGCCGCGGTGCCGATCGGGCTGGCCGGCCTCGGCGGGCTGTGGTCGGAGCGGGCCGGCGTGGTCAACATCGGCCTCGAGGGCCAGATGATCCTCGGCACCTGGTTCGGCGCCTGGGGCAGCCTCAACTACGGGCCCTGGGTCGGCCTGCTCATCGGCATCGCCGGCGGCGCGATCGGCGGCCTGCTGCACGCGCTGGCCACGGTGACGTTCGGGGTCGACCACATCATCTCCGGCGTCGCGATCACGCTGCTGGCGCCGGGCATCACGCGGTACCTCTCCTTCATCGTGTGGGGCAGCGGCGGCGCGACCCAGTCGCCCGCGCTCAAGCCCGACCAGACCGTGCCGCGCGTCTCGGTGCCGTTCGTCGACCGGCTCGCCGGGCTCGAGAAGCACCACTGGTTCCTGGTCAGCGACCTGGCGGGCGTGCTGCGCGGCCTGCTCGTGGACGTGTCGCTGGTGACGGTGCTCGCGGTGCTGCTCATCGTCGGGACCTGGCTGGTGCTGTGGCGCAGCCCGTTCGGCCTGCGCGTGCGCTCGGTCGGCGAGGACCCGCGGGCGGCCGAGAGCCTCGGCATCAACGTCTACAAGTACAAGTACTACGGCGTCGTCATCTCCGGCGCGATGGCCGGCCTCGGCGGCGTGTACCTCTCGACCGTCAGCTCGGTGATCTTCCGCGAGGGGCAGACGGGCGGCCGCGGCTACATCGGCCTCGCCGCGATGATCTTCGGCAACTGGCGGCCGGGCGGGCTGGCGCTGGGCGCCTCGCTGTTCGGCTACACCGACGCGCTGCAGCTGCGCCGCGGCTCGGAGTCGGTGCACGCGCTGCTCATCCTCGTCGGGGCGCTGCTGCTGGCCCTGGCGGTGTGGGAGTTCGTGCGGCGCAACACCGTGGTCGGGGTGGCCGCGGGCGTGCTGGGCATCCTGTCGTACGTCATCTACTTCACCGTCGACAAGATCCCCACGGCGCTCGTGCAGGCCGCGCCCTACATCACGGTGCTGGTGGTGCTGGCGCTGGCCGCCCAGCGACTGCGCATGCCCGCGGCCGACGGCAAGCCCTATCGCCGCGGCGGATGACCTTGGAGGACCTTGCCCAGGCACTATTGAGCCGTGAACTCTCTCGTGATTGATTGGGACGCGCTGCGGGGCGCGGCGGTCTCGGCCATGGAACGGGCGTACGCGCCGTACTCCAAGTTCCCGGTCGGCGCCGCCGCGCTGGTCGACGACGGCCGGGTCGTGGTCGGGTGCAACGTCGAGAACGCCTCCTACGGCCTCGGCCTGTGCGCCGAGTGCGGCCTGGTCTCGAGCCTGCAGGTCAGTGGCGGCGGCCGCCTGGTCGCGCTGGCCTGCGTGGACGCCGAGGGCCGGCCGCTCATGCCGTGCGGGCGATGCCGCCAGCTGCTCTGGGAGCACGGCGGGGCCACGCTGCTCATCGATCACGTGGGCGGGCCGCTGCCGATGTCGGCGCTGCTGCCGTACGCCTTCGACGACACCGACCTCGCCCGCGTCAACGAGCGCGAGGTGGATCTGGGCCCGACGGTCCCCGCCGCGCTCGCGCTGAAGGTCGGCAGCGGGACCGTCTTCGTGCACCCGGACGTCGCCGAGGGCCGGCAGGTCTGGACGTCGTACTGGGAACGCTCATCCGGCACCGGTGACGACGAACCGGCGGGCATCCTGGAGGAGGGCCCGATCTTCGCCACGCCGGCCGAGGCGGTCGACTGGGGCCGCATCCGCACCCCCCGCGTGGTCGTCGTCGACGCGCAGGGCACCGCGAGCTGGGCCGGGGACACCCCCCGCCCGGCCGGCATCGAACAGGACTGGAGCACGCGATGAGCTTCGCGGCCGTGGACGTCATCCGCGCCAAGCGCGACAAGGGCGTGCTGAGCGACGAGCAGATCGACTGGGTCGTCGCCGCCTACACCCGGGGCGAGGTCGCCGACGAGCAGATGTCGGCGCTGGCGATGGCGATCCTGCTCAACGGCATGACGCCCGGGGAGATCGCCCGCTGGACCGCGGCGATGATCGCCTCGGGGGAGCGGCTGGACCTGTCCAAGGTCGGCCGGCCGACCGTCGACAAGCACTCCACCGGCGGGGTCGGCGACAAGATCACGCTGCCGCTGACGCCGCTCGTGGCCGCGTGCGGGGCGGCGGTGCCGCAGCTGTCCGGCCGGGGCCTCGGGCACACCGGCGGGACGCTGGACAAGCTGGAGGCGATCCGCGGCTTCGGCACCAGGCTCTCCAACGAGGAGTTCACCGAGCAGCTGCGCTCGATCGGCGCCGCGATCTGCGCCGCGGGCGACGGTCTGGCCCCGGCCGACCGCAAGCTCTACGCGTTGCGGGACGTCACCGGCACGGTCGAGGCCATCCCGCTCATCGCGAGCTCGATCATGAGCAAGAAGATCGCCGAGGGTACGTCGGCGCTCATCCTCGACGTGAAGTTCGGCTCGGGCGCGTTCATGCGCGAGGTCGCCGACGCCCGCGAGCTGGCCCGCACCATGGTGGAGCTGGGCAAGGCGCACGGCGTGACGACCGTGGCGCTGCTGACCGACATGGAGGTGCCGCTCGGCCGGGCCGTCGGGCACTCCGTCGAGGTCGAGGAGTCCCTGGAGGTGCTGGCCGGCGGTGGGCCGCAGGACGTCGTGGCGCTCACCCTGGCCCTGGCCCGGGAGATGCTCGACGCGGTCGGGCTCGACGCCGACCCGCAGGACGCGATCGCCTCCGGCCGCGCGATGGACTCGTGGCGGGCCCTGGTGCGGGCGCAGGGCGGCGACCCGGACGCCCCGCTGCCGGTGGCGAACGAGGTGGAGACGATCACCGCGGCGGCGGACGGGTTCGTGTCGGGGCTGGACGCGTACGCGGTCGGCGTGGCCGCGTGGCGCCTCGGGGCCGGTCGCGCCCGCAAGGAGGACCCGGTCAGCACGTCGGCCGGCATCATCCTGCACCGCAAGCCGGGCGAGCCGGTGCACGCCGGCGACGTGATCATGGAGCTGCGGGCCGAGGACGCCGCGAAGTTGCCGGCGGCGCTGGAGGTGGCCCGCGGGGCGATCACGCTCGCCGAGGCGCCCCCGGCCAAGCGGCCGCTGATTCTCGACCGGATCTCCTGATGCCGGGCCGGCCCGAACGGGCGGTTATTGTGCGCGGGTGAGCACCACGGCGCCGGATCCGCAGCGGGTGCGGGAGGCGAGCCTCGAGGAGCTGCACCGCCTGCGGCTCCCCCTTCCCCCGCCCGACTTCCCGCTGGTCTGGGAGCCGGGGGACCACATCGAGCTGCGCCCCGGGCCGGAGATCGAGGCCCGGGCCGCGTGCCTGAACGTCGTGCTCGCCCGGGCCTGGGGGATGCCGCCCGAGCTGGGCGTGCAGTGGCTGGCCGAGGCGCGGCTGGTCGACCGGCTCACCCCGCCGGAGTGGCGGTTCGTGGCCGACGCCGACGGCGACGAGCGCGCGTTCGCCCTGCACGTGGAGGCCCTGTTCGCCCTGGCGTGGCTGCTGGGCATCGCGATGGACCTCGACCCGCTGCGGGGCGCCGCCGACGGGCTGATGGAGCGGCTGCCGGACCTGGCCCACGGGGAGAGCTTCGCGGCCTGGCGCCGGCGCACCCTGGCCGCCCCGCGCTCGGTCACCGACGCGGCCCGCCAGCTCGACCTGTATTACTGCCTGGACTGGTCGCTGCGGGAGTGCGCGCTGCGGCGGCTGCCCCTGCCCGGGCAGCTCGACGCGGGCGCGGCGGGGCAGCGGCGGTGGGCGCTGGAGTGGGCGGTGGTGTTCACCGGGCCGTACCACGGGGCGGCGCCGAGCTGGGAACAGGTCGATCTCAGCACGTAGCGGCCCATGACTCGGGTCCGCGATGGTGCGGACCGTCGCTCCCGCCAGACACCGCTCGGCGCTGCGCGCCGTCGCTGCCTGGTCCGCCGCTGGTCACCCGCCATCCAGCTTCAGTCCTTCGGGCGCGGGCGCCACACGGTGAGGTCGACGTCGAGGGTGGCGGGGATCGGCTCCGGCATCCCCTCCAGGGCCGCGCGGATCTTGTCCGGGTCGGTGTGCCACGCGCTCGGACCCATCCCGACCAGGGCGAAGGCGTCGGCGCGGCCGAGGGCGAGCGGGGTGCGGACCCGCCGGGCCTCGGCGCGCAGAAACCAGGGGTCGAGGCTGCGGTGCAGCCGCTCGCCCTTGGCCGGGTCGACGCGGATCAGGCCGAGCGCGTCGACGAGCTCGGCGAGGTGACCGGCGGCCGGGGTGGCCACGACCAGGGCGCCCTGCGGGTGCAGCACGCGCGCGAACTCGGCCCCGGAGCGGGGCGCGAAGACGTCGAGGATGACGGCGGCGGCGTGGTCGGCGACGGGCAGGCCCTGCCAGACGTCGGCGCGGACGGCCCCGATGCGCTCGCCGGCCCGGGCGGCGCGGCGCAGGGCCGGCTTGGAGGTGTCGATCGCGAGCCCGTCGCGCTCGCCGGCGGTCGCGGCGGCGAGGTAGTGGGCCGTGCCGGCGCCGACCTCCACCACCAGGCCCGGCCGTTCCCGCCCGGTCAGCTCGGCCACGGCCGCGCTCAGGGCACCGAAGTGGCCGGCGGCCAGCAGGGCCTCCCGGGCCGCGACCATCTCCGCCGTGTCGCCGGTGGGAGCGGGGCGGCCGGCGGTCAGATCGACGTACCCCTGCCGGGCGACGTCGAAAGCGTGCCCCTGCGGGCATCGCAGCGCCCGCTCGCCGGGGGAGAACGGGGCGCGGCACACGGGACAGCGCAGATGTGTGATGAGAGCCGGTCGCACCCCACTAGTGTCGGCCCATGGCTGTACCAACCTTCGACGAGATCCGTCGCGCGCCCAAGGCCCTCCTCCACGACCACCTCGACGGGGGCCTGCGCCCCGCCACGATCCTGGACCTCGCGGCCGAGATCGGCCACGAGTTGCCGGCCGCCACCCCCGACGGGCTGGGGGAGTGGTTCGTCGCGGCGGCGGACTCGGGGTCGCTGGAGCGGTACCTCACCACCTTCGCCCACACCGTCGCGGTGATGCAGACCGCGGGCGCGCTGCACCGGGTCGCCCGCGAGTGCGCGCTGGACCTGGCCGCCGACGGGGTCGTCTACGCCGAGGTCCGCTTCGCCCCCGAGCAGCACCTGGAGGCCGGGCTCACCCTGCCCGAGGTCGTCGAGGCGGTGCTGGACGGGTTCCGGACCGGCTCGGCCGAGGCGGCCGCGGCGGGCCACCCGATCCGGGTCGGCACCCTGCTCACCGCGATGCGGCACGCCGCGCGCTCGATGGAGATCGCGGAGCTCTCCATCCGGTACCGCGACGCCGGCGTCGTCGGCTTCGACATCGCGGGGGCCGAGGCCGGCTTCCCGCCCACCCGGCACCTCGACGCCTTTGAATACCTCCAGCGCGAGAACTCACATTTCACCATTCACGCCGGCGAGGCGTTCGGCCTGCCCTCGATCTGGCAGGCGCTGCAGTGGTGCGGCGCGGACCGGCTCGGGCACGGCGTGCGCATCGTCGACGACATCGCACGCGGCGACGATCAGAGCAACACGCTGGGGCGGCTTGCGGCATATGTGCGGGACAAGCGCATTCCGCTCGAGCTGTGCCCCTCCTCCAACGTGCAGACCGGCGCGGCCCCCTCGATCCGCGAGCACCCGATCGGGCTGCTGCGTGACCTGCGGTTCCGCGTCACCGTCAACACGGACAACCGGCTCATGAGCGGCACCAGCATGTCGCGGGAGATGGCGCTGCTGGTGGAGGCGTTCGGCTACGGCTGGCCGGAATTGCAGTGGTTCACGGTGAATGCGATGAAGAGTGCGTTCATTCCGTTCGACGAGCGCCTCGCGCTGATCAACGACGTCATCAAGCCGGCGTACGCGAAGCTGGTGTGATCTCCGCATGTAGCCCACCCTTCTTCGCAAGTAACAATTAAACGGACATATCCGCAAAGATTGCACATAAGCCACAGCGGCAGACCTGGGCTTTCTTCTTGGCACGGGACATGGTGGAATCTCGGAGGTCTGGCCCAGTAGGGTCGGCCGGTCGCGGGTGCCTGCTGTTCCACAAGGCGCCGGTTCGGAGGGCGGTGAAGTGAGCAAACGGCCATCGACGCAAGAGCCGGTCTCGTCGCGTCTGCGTTTCCCGATCGGCCGGCTCCGGGACCTGCCGATCTGGTCGAAGCTCGGCCTCATCATGATCGTCCCGATCATCGCGACGATCGTGGTCGGCACCAACGGTCTCGTCGGCAACATCGGCGACGCGAACGACGCCGATCGGGCCCGCACGCTCTCCGGACTGTCCGCCCAGGCCTCCGCCCTCGTGCACGAGCTGCAGAACGAGCGCGCGAACGCGACGATGCTGCTCGGCCAGCTCAACACCGACGCGGCGGTCGAGGCCCGCAGCATCTTCGAGCGCCAGACCCAGAAGACCGACGACGCGCGCCGGGACTACGAGCAGACCCGCTCCGGCCTGGCCGACCCGCCCGAGGACTTCCGCAAGCAGCTCGGCTCGATCGACACGCAGCTGCAGGACCTCTCCGGCATGCGCAAGAAGATCACCGAGGGCAGCAAGGACATCCTGGCCAGCACCGTCGTGGCGCGGTACAAGTCGCTCATCGACGACCTGCTGAGCATCCGCGGCAGCTCGGCCGAGCTGTCGAACAACCCGTCGCTGGGCGTCGACATGCGCGCCGCGGCCGCCATCTCGGAGATGAAGGAGCAGGTGGCCCTGGAGCGGGTCGTCGGCATCCGGGCGCTCACGACGAAGGCGTTCACGCCGCAGCTGCGCAAGGAGTTCCAGGCCGCCCTGACCGGCCAGGATCAGGCGGAGGAGCAGTTCCGCACCAACTCCCAGCCCTGGCACCGCGACGTGTTCGACAAGAAGCGCTCCGGCTCGGACCTCAAAGAGGCCGCCACCTTCGAGGGCATCCTCGGCCCGCTGACCACCGAACAGCTGCCCGCCGAGGTCAACTTCACGGCCGCCGCGTGGGACAACGCCATGATCAACAAGGCGAACCTGCTGCGCGGCATCGAGATCGAGTTCGACGACCACAACATCGACAGCGCCACCGCGGCCCGCAACGACCTGCAGCGCCGGGTGCTCGTCACCGCCGGCGCGCTGCTGGGCATGCTGCTGCTGGCGATCCTCTTCGCCTGGATCGTGGCCCGGTCGATGGCCCGCTCGCTGCGCGAGCTGCGCCACGGCGCGCTCACGGTCGCGCAGTTCGGCCTGCCCCAGGCGGTGCAGCGGCTGCGGGACCCGTCGCTGGCCACCCAGATGTCGCCGCACCAGCTGGCCCTGCAGATCGCCGAGCCGCTGCCGATCCGCAGCCGCGACGAGTTCGGCCAGGTGGCCGAGGCGTTCAACGCGGTGCACCTCGAGGCCGTGCGCACCGCGGCCGAGCAGGCCGCCCTGCGGGCCAGCGTCGCGACCATGTTCGTCAACCTCGCCCGCCGCTCGCAGATCCTGGTCGACCGGCTCATCGGTCACCTGGACCGGCTGGAGCGCGGCGAGGAGGACCCGGACCGGCTGGCCGAGCTCTTCCAGCTCGACCACCTGGCCACCCGGATGCGCCGCAACGACGAGAACCTGCTGGTCCTCGCGGGCGCCGACTCCACGCGCATCCAGCGCGAGCCGGCCCCGCTGATGGACGTGCTGCGCGCCGCACAGTCCGAGGTCGAGCACTACACGCGCATCGAGTTCGGCATGATCGACCGCGACATCGAGATCGCGGCGCACTCGGTCAACGACATGGTCCACCTGGTCGCCGAGCTGCTGGACAACGCGACCGCGTTCTCCCCGCCGGACTCGGCCGTCATCGTCGAGGCCCGCCGCGTCGGCGACCGCGCCGTGCTGCTGGTCGAGGACCACGGCATCGGCATCTCGCCCGAGCAGCTCGCCGAGCTCAACGACCGCCTCGCCAACCCGCCGATGGTCGACGTGGCCGTCTCCCGGATGATGGGCCTGGTCGTGGTCGCCCGGCTGGCGGCCCGGCACGGCGTCAAGGTCGAGCTGCGGGCGGCGCGCGAGCGCGGCACCATCGCCGACATGACGCTGCCGGCCGGCGTGCTCGTGCCGCGGGCGCTGTCCGGGCGCGCCGCCGCCGGGATGCCGACCGCCGGCATGCCCGCCGTCGGCCCCAACGACGTCGTGCAGGCCCGGCCGATCCCGTCGACCCCCGCCCCGCGCTCCCCGCTCGCCTCGCCGCTGGCGCTGGAGAGCGGCCCGACGCCGGGCGGTCTCGGCGGCTTCGCGGGCGCCGGCACCGGCCCCTCCGGCGGCAACGGCGGCGGCCCGCGCTTCGGCACCCTGACCAGCAGCGGCCTCTTCAGCGGCGACCGTCCCGAGCGCAACGGCGTGGGCGGCCCCGGCACCGGGGAGCGCCCGACCGTCAACGGCTTCGCCAACGGCGCCCCGCCGCGCCCGGCCCCGCCCGCGCCCCCGGCCCGCCCGACGCTGCCGCCCTCGGGCGGCGACACCGGCGGCTTCCGGCGCGGCGACACCGACGGCGGCGGCTTCCGGCGCGGCGACACGGACGGCAGCGGCTTCCGCCGGGGCGACACGGGCGGCTTCCGCCGCGACGGCGCCGGCTTCGGCGGCCGCGACCCCGAGCGTGACACCGGCGGCGTGAGCCGCAACGGCTTCGGCGGGGAGCGCCCGGCCGAGCGCAACGGCGGTGGGCGCAACCTGCCGGCCTGGTCCGACCTCACCGGCGTGGGCGACGTCGGCGGCGAGGAGGCCTACCGGCGCGACCGCTCGGACGCGCCCGGCGGCCCGGGCGGGCTCAACCCGCTGCCCCAGCGTCGCGCCAACGAGGCGTGGCCGAGCGAGGGTGAGGCGACCGACGCCGAGGAGGCGGGCGGCCCGATCCCGCGGCAGCGGCCCGGCTTCGGCGGGCAGTTCGACGGCGACTCCGCGTTCGGCGGCGCCCCCGCGACGCAGAACGGGTTCTCCACCCCGCCGGCCGCCCAGCCGGCGGCCCCGTCGCCGTGGCCGGCGGCCGAGCCCGAGCCGCAGCAGCGACCCGCGGCCGAGCCCTACGCCCCGGTCGACATGACCGCGGAGATTCCGCGCGTCCGGCTCGACTGGGACCCGGCACCGAGCGAGACCGAATCCCAAGACTCGCGGCAGCGCTTCGTCGACGAGACGATGGAGCTGCCGATCTTCCGGGAGCTGGAGTCCGCCTGGTTCACGACCACGCGCCAGCCCCTGGGAGACCCGACGCCCCCGGCGCCCGCCGCGGCCCCCGCTCCGGCTCCGGCCGCGGCGCAGCCGCCCTCGTCCGGCCCCCGGCCGGTCGAGGTCACGTACAGTGAGGCGCCGTCCCCATACGTCCCGCCGCAGCGATTTGAAACCCGCACTCCGGGTGAACCTTCGCGAGGTTCGGCCGACCGGGCGTCGAGCGGTTCGGCAGTAAACTGGCACACTGCGGCAGACGAAGGATGGCAAGCGGCAGCGGCAATCGCCGAGGCGCAGGAATTTGCGACGACCGACATGGGTTTGCCCAAGCGCGTGCCGATGTCGCAGCTGGTTCCGGGTGGCGTTGAGAAGAACACCACCGTTGCGCACAAGCGGACGCCGGAGTCCGTGCGCGGTCTGTTGTCGGCGTATCACCGAGGCGTTCAGCGCGGCCGCACGCGGTCCGACGACTCGACAACCCCGGAGCCGACTTCGGCCGGGCCTCAAAACTCGCAGGTTGGCAAGGAGCACGAGGCATGACATCTACGCAGGATCTCGGTTGGCTGCTAGCCAACTTCGCGGACCGAGTGCCGGGGGTCGCCCACGCGGTCGCCGTCTCGGCGGACGGTCTGCTGTTGGCTGCTTCTCGCGACCTGCCCCGCGACCGTGGCGATCAGCTCGCCGCGATCGCGTCCGGTCTGGTGAGCCTGACCCAGGGTGCGTCCCGCTGCTTCGAGGGCGGGGCCGTGCTGCAGACTGTGGTCGAAATGGACAACGGCTTCCTGTTCCTCATGTCGATCTCCGACGGTTCGTCGTTCGCGGTCCTCGCGGCCCGCGCCTGCGACGTCGGCCAGGTCGGCTACGAAATGGCATTGCTGGTCGACCGGGTCGGTGACGCTCTCACGCCACCGCCTCGCCCCACGGCCTCGATGCTCGGCTGAAGCTGAACTGAACTCGGTGACAGAGCAATATCCATTAGTGGCAACAACATACTCATTGGCTGCTTACGAGGCCCGACGAGTGAGGAGGTGAACGGCGAACATGGCCGAACGCGATGAGCCAACGGGCGCTTTGGTAAGGCCGTACGCCGTCACCCGAGGTCGCACCCGGCCCAAGCTGGAGATTGCGATCGAGGCGCTGGTCGAGACCACCGTGCGTGGCCGGGCGGCCAATACCAGGCCGGGTGGTGCTCACGGCCAGGAGCAGCAATACATTTCAACGCTTTGCGACGGTCGCCTGCAGTCTCTCGCCGAGATCGCGGCGCGCATGCAGCTTCCGCTGGGTGTCGCCCGCGTCATCGTGGCAGACATGGCTGCCGACGGATTGGTCGCGGTGTACGAGCCGACCTCGCTCGACGATAACGAGTCGGTGGGCACAGAACTGCTTGAGAGGGTGCTGAGTGGACTTCGGAGGCTCTGACGTGGCACACCGCCCAGGGCGGGTCACGTCAGCGAAGATCGTCATCGCCGGCGGTTTCGGCGTGGGCAAGACCACACTGGTCGGCTCGGTCTCGGAGATCACGCCGCTGACCACCGAGGCCATCATGACCTCCGCCGGTGTCGGTGTGGATGACACCCGCAATGTGCCCGGCAAGACGACGACCACTGTCGCGATGGACTTCGGTCGTATCTCGATCGACCGGGACCTGATCCTGTACCTGTTCGGCACCCCGGGCCAGACCCGTTTCTGGTTCATGTGGGACGAGCTCGTGCGGGGCGCCATCGGGGCGGTCGTGATGGTGGACACCCGGCGTCTGGCCGACTGTTTCGCCGCGATCGACTTCTTCGAGCACCGGCGGCTGCCCTACCTGGTGGCCATCAACTGCTTCGACGGCGTGCAGTACCACAACGCCGACGACGTGCGGGAGGCGCTCGCGATCTCGAGCGACGTTCCCGTGGTGTCGTGCGACGCTCGCTCCCGCGAGTCGACCAAGAACGTGCTCATCTCGCTCGTCGAGTACGTGCTGTCGATGCGCCGGAGCCGGGCGACCGCGCCGGCGTAACACCCCGCAACACCCCACTCAGCCGTGGACGCGCACCGAGCACCCGTGAGGGTCGCCCGGTGCGCGTTTGCGTTGGCGGACTTCACGCTGCGTACCGTTCCGAGTGCGGAACGCGCCCGTTTCCGTTCTCGGGCTCGCTGAGCGATTCGTACCCCGTTCGGTGTCCTCGGGATGCCCCGGCCCGGCTCGGCGCCCTGACGGCGCGCACAGGCCGTTTGCACGGGCATTCGCGCGGCCATCCTCCACGACATCTGCACGGGCACGACTCCCGCCGCGGCCCGCTCGTGGCCGGTGGTGTGTTGCGGGGGGCGCCTGCGGGGCGTGTGGCGGGCGGCGCGTGGCCGGCGGTGCGTGGCGGGGCATATGGCGGGCGGCGCGTGGCCGGCGGTGCGTGGCGGGGCGTGTGGCGGGCGGCGTGTGGCGGGCGGCGTGTGGCCTGCGGCCGTGGGCGTGGCCGTGATGTCCCGGGCGAGCCTGTGGTTCGGCGCCGGCGTCAGAACGGAAACCAGCGAGGGCCGCCCCCGACGATCGGGAGCGGCCCTCGAAACGCTGTGCGGTGCCGGCTAGCGGCGGGCGGAGCGGTACTCGTACTCCCGCTCCTGGTAGTCCCGGCTCGCCTCGCGACTGAAGTCCCAGCCGCCCGCCGACTCGCGCCCCGGCCGGCCGCCGACCGCGAAGCCGCCGACCTCCTGGCCCCGGCGCCAGCCGCGGAAGTAGCCCGTCGTGTGCGCCGCGATCTGGGCGGCGTCGCGCACGATGCGCAGCGGCCGCTCCGGGTTGTTCACCGGGGCGCCCGGCACCAGGTTCTGCTGCGGCACGCGGCGCGGAAGGCCGGAGCGGGTCTCGTCGCCGATCTCCGGCGCGCTGGCCCGCTGGGCCGCCTGCCACGCCGAGTCGTTCGAGTTCTCCCAGCTCGGGGTGGCGCGCGGGGCCGCGGTCTCGCCGGTGGACTCGGAGTCCGCGTCCCAGTCGGTGAACCAGGCCGAGCGGGCGGCCGCGAAGATCAGCAGGTCGCCGTCGCCCTCGTCGGCCGGCTTGGCCTCGCGGTCGGCGGCCGGGGCGCGGCGGCTGCGGCCGGCACCGGTGCTGCGGGCGGTCGCGCGCTCCGCCGGGCGGTCCGAGTCGACCAGGCGCAGGGCCGGGGGCTCGAACGGGAACTCGCCGCTGTACTCCCCGCTGAGCTCGTCCGGGTAGCCGGCCTTGAGCGCCGGGTCGGCGACCGGGGCCGGCTCGACGAGGCGCAGGCCCGCGGACTCGAGCGGCAGCTCGCCCGTCTGCCACGGCGGGGGCACGCGGCCCTCGCGCTGGCGGGGCAGTTCGACGTGGCGCTCGGCCGACGCCGACCGGGACCGCTCGCTGCGCGGGATCTCGGTGCGCGCCCGCTCGGAGCGGGGGATCTCGGTGCGGGAGCGCTCGGACCGCGGGATCTCCGTGCGCGAGGAGCGCGGGATCTCGGTGCGGGCCCGCTCGCTGCGCGCCGGCTGCTCGTCGTCCTGGCTGCGGTCGGCGTGCCGGGAGGCGGCACGGGTCGACTGCGCGGCCTCCTGCTCGGCCCGGTCGCGCTCGGCGCGCCGCTCCGCCCGGGACAGCCCCGCGGAGGCGGCCGCCGCCGGGGACTCGGCCCGGGAGCGGGTGGAGCGTTCGCCGTTGAGGGGCGGGAACTCGCCCGAGCCGAACGAGGACAGCGTATCCGTCGCCGACCCGCGCGAGGCCGCGGCGTCGGAGCCGCGGCGCGGGGGCAGGGCCGGCTTCGTCGTGGCCTCGAGCGTCGCGTCGAGCGCCGAGAAGTCCGGCGGCTGCGGGATGTCGCTGAGCTTCGGCAGGCTGCTCAGCTCCGAGGGGGAGGCAAGCGGGTCGGCGCCGAACTTGTAGGCCGCGGCCGAGGTCTCCGTGGTGGGCGCGTCCGACGGGCCGAGCGGCCAGCGGGAGCCCGCGGCGCTCGCGGTGTCGAGCGTCGGCGGCTCGCCCAGCGCGGCGAGGTCGCTCAGGCGCGGGCCGCCGTCGAGGCCGCCGCCCGAGGTGGGCGCGGTCGCGGCCGGGGACGAGACCGAGGCGGCCGGCGGCGCGGAGGACGGGCCGGAGAGCGGGTCGTAGCCGTAGGAGTCGAAGCGCGGCAGCTCGTGCGGCTCGGATCCGCCGATCAGCGGGGCGATGCCCGGCGGCGGGGGCGGCATGAGCGACGTGAACTGCGGCTCGTTGCTCGACGACGTCGGCTGCGGCGGGATCACCGGGGTCGGCGCGACCGGCGGCGGGGCGACCGGGGCCGGGGCCACCGGCAGCGGCGCGACGGGCGTCGGCTGTGGCGGCGCGGGCTGCAGCGGGACCGGGATCGACTGCATCGAGGCCGGCGTCGGCGCCTGCGACTGGTAGGTCGGGGGCACGGGCGGCGCGGGCGCGTACATCGGCGTCGGCGGCTGGTAGGCGGCCGGCTGGTACGGCGGCGGGGCGGCGTGCGGGGAGGGCGTGTATCCGGGCGGCGTCGAGGTGACCGGCGGCGCGGAGGTGACCCCGTAGGCCGGCGGGCCCGAGGGCACCGAGCCGTAGGCGGGCGGCCCGGACGGCACCGACCCGTAGGCGGGCGGCGCGGACGGCACCGACCCGTAGGCGGGCGGGGCCGACGGCACGTAGCCCGGTGGCGTGGAGACCACGGCCGGTGGGCCGGACACGACGGCGGACGCGGAGCCGATGGTCGCCGGGGGCGCCGACACGACGGGCGGCTGGGCCTGGGCCGGCATGGTCGGCGCGTTCTGGGCGCGGCGGCGGCCGCCGGCGGCGCGGGCGGTCGAGGTCTCCTCGGACCGGGCCACCTCGGCGGCGCGGGCGGCCTCGGCGGCCCGGGTCGCGGCGCGGGAGCGGGTCGGCTGGGCGTCGCTCGCGGCGGCGGCCGGCCGGGCGTTGGAGGCGACGGCGGCGGCCCGGGAGCGCGACGGCGCGTCCTGGGCGGCGGCCGGGCGCAGCGGGGTCGCGGGGCTCAGCGGACCGGTGGGCGCGCCGAGCGGGGTGCCCTGGTTCAGGGCGGCGGCCGGGCTGAGCGGCGTGGCCGGGCGCTGCCGGTTGGGCAGCGTGCGGTGGGCGGCCGGGCTCATCTTGTCGGCGAGCACCGCGACGAGTGCGGCGGCCGCGGCGTCGCCGGCCCGCACGGCCGCGACGGACTGCCGGATGGTCTCGGCGACCGCGGTGGTCATGGCGCGGTTGACGCCGGTGCGGCGCGGGGTCTCGGCGATCGCGACCCGCAGCGCGGTGATCGCCTCGCCCAGCGTGACGGCGTCGGCGACCCCGGCCTTGGCCAGCTCGGCGACGACCGCCTGGTCGCCCTTGCGGCCGGTGGCGCCGCCGCCGAGGATGCCCGGCTCGGGCAGCGCGTCGAGGATGGCCAGCGGGATCGACTCGGCCGGGTCCGGGTAGGCGCGCAGGGCCGCGGGGTAGAGCTCGCGGAGCACCTCGCGCAGCGTGGCCGCGGCGCTCTGCCGGCCGGAGACGACGGCGGCGTGCGCGGCGAGGACCGGCTTGAGCGGGAGCATGTCGCGCGGCGCGGCCTGGCCGACCGCGGAGAGGACGCCGGCCTGCAGTGCCCGGGCGAGCCCGACCGCACGGCGCTCGGCGGCGTTGGACTGGATCTCCTCCGGCGACTCGTCGTCGGCGAAGCGCTCGGCGTAGTCGTCGGCCGAGTCGTCGTCGGTGAACGCGAGGTTGCGGCCGGCCGCGGTGAGCAGCTGGGTGACGACGTGGTCGTCGCTCTCGGCCGCGACCGCCACGGCGGAGGTGCCGCCGGAGCGCTGCGCCAGCAGAGCGCTCAGCTCGGCGTAGCCGCCGGCGTCGTCGCTCACCTCGCAGATGTCGATGAGTCGGCCGGCGTCGTCGACGACCGCGACGGTCAACCAGATGTCGGAACCCGACTGCGGCTCGGCGGGGTCAGCCGACGCCAGACCGCAGTACACCCGAACGAGCGCCACCGCGTCGTCCTCCTCTCGGGACATCAGTTGAGCTTTCGTCACGTCGGCGGGGACTGTCCCGGCGCCCCGCCGTCGTGTTGCCGCAGGTCAAACTGAACGACCTCTAGTGAACAGGTTGACGGCCGGTGACGCGATCAGCCGAAACGGCTGAATGCCCCAGTGGCTGATCGTCGTCCACCGTCGCCACCCGTCCGGCTAGGAGCCGGGTCGGGCCCGCCGTGCCAAAATGCCCACGGCTTAGATCCTGTCGGTCACAAATCAATCACGCCAGTCCACGGCGGCAGAAATTTTGCCGATAATCGTCCGCCAGCCGAGGGCCGCCTGTTGTGCCCCGATTTTCTTGAGCCGGCGCTTGGCGAAGAAGCCGCCCATGCCGCCCGCCGCCGCAGCTCGCAGGCCCTCGTCGAGGTCGTCGAGCGGGGAGCCGGGGGCGAGCGCCGTGCGGACCGGTTCGAGCCGCAGGGCGTAAGCAAGGTCACGTGCCGCCTCGCCCGCGGCGAGGAGCAGGTCGGTGTCCCACGCGTCCTGGCCGCCGCGGAGGTTCTCCACGACGAGGTCGAGCTCGTAGTGGTTCTCCTCGGTGGGCACGACCGCCGAGGCCGTGATGCGCTTGCGCAGGCTCTCCCAGGTGTCGAGCTGGGTGAGGTCGTGCTCGGCGTCGCTCTTGACGAACTCGACCAGGCCCTCGGCGGAGCGGAAGAGCAGCAGCTTGCCGCGGTGGGAGAGGAACGCCGGAACCTCCTCGGGCTCGGCCTCCTCTTCTTCCTCTTCCTCGTCCTCGTCCTGCGCGTCGGCCTCGGCCTCGGCGTCCTCGTCGTCGGCCTTGTCCGCGTCCTCGTCGAGGTCGGCGGCCTCGTCCAGCTCGTCGGATTCGGCGGCTTCGTCGGAATCCGCGTCATCCTTCTTCGCCGGCTTCTTGCGGGACCTCGTGGATGAAGCTTCCACGGCGGCCGGCTCCGGCTCGTCCTCGAACAGCTCCGCGTTCTCGAGGATGACGACGCGCTCGTCGTCCTCGTCGTGCGCCGGGCGCCGGTCGAGGATCGCGAAGTCGTCCTCCTCCTCGTCGACCTCGGTCGGGGTCAGCTCGGTGTTGAGCCGGTAGGCCCGCAGCGTGAAGCCGACGCCCTTGAGCAGCGCGATCTCGACGGGCTCGATGCGCACGTCGTTCCACATCGCGTCGGCCTGGGCCGTGCGCTCCCGGCCGCCCTCCTCCTCGTCGAAGTCGGCGTCGTCCTCGTCGTCCTCGATGTCGGCGTCCTCGGCGGCATCGGCGGCATCGACGTCGTCGTCGATCGCAGTGTCGGCCAGGGCGTCGACGTCGGCGTCGGCCGAGGCTTCCTCGATGTCCTCTTCCACCGGCTCGGGCTTGGCCGGACGCGAGGATGCGGGCCGGGAAGACCGGGAAGACTGGCGGGCCACTGTGACCTCCGTAGTCGGGCTCGGCGTGCGGGCACACCAGGGCGTGTGTGGCCTCGCGCACAAAACACCCTAGTGTGCACCGTCTGCGGCGGTCAGACCCCCTTGGGGTGCCAGACCGTCTTGATCTCCAGCAGCGAGAGCATGCGGGAAACGCCGGGGTCGGCGCCCCAGTCCGGAGTGCTCGGCCGGATCACCCGCTTCAGGTTCTCCGCGGCGGCCGCCTCCAACGCCTTCGCGAGTGTGGCGTCCGTCACACCGGTGAGATCGATGGCGTTCACGTCCATGTGCGCGGCGAGCCACGGTGCCATCTCGGCGACCGAGCCCGTCAGCAGGTTGACCACGCCGCCGGGCAGGTCGGAGGTGGCCAGCACCTCGGTCAGGGTCACGGCCGGCAGGGGCCGGTCGGGGGCGGCGAGCACGACGACCGTGTTGCCGGTCACGATCGCGGGCGCGATCACGCTCACCAGCCCGAGCAGCGACGAGTCGGCCGGGGCGACGATGCCGACGACGCCGGTCGGCTCCGGGGCGGAGAGGTTGAAGTACGGCCCGGCGACCGGGTTGGCCCCGCCGTGCACCTGGGCGATCTTGTCGGCCCAGCCCGCATACCAGACCCAGCGGTCGATCGCGGCGTCGACGAGGGAGGCGGCGTCGTCCTCGAACAGCCCCACCTCCTCGGCGAACTGCGAGCGGCGGCCCTCCAGCATCTCCGCGATCCGGTAGAGGATCTGCCCGCGGTTGTACGCGGTCGCCCCGGACCACTTGCCCACGGCCGCGCGGGCCGCCTTCACGGCGTCGCGGACGTCCTTGCGGGAGCCGAGCGCGGCGTTGGCGAGGAACTCGCCCGAGGCCGACTGCACCTGGTAGGACCTCCCCGACTCGCTGCGGGGGAACGCGCCCCCGATGAACAGCTTGTACGTCTTGCGAACGGCCAGCCGGCCTTCAGTGCTCAAGGTAGGCCTCCAGCCCGTGTCGGCCGCCCTCGCGGCCGTAGCCCGACTCCTTGTACCCGCCGAAGGGCGAGGTGGGGTCGAACTTGTTGAACGTGTTGGCCCACACCACGCCGGCCCGGAGCCGGTCCGCGATCTGCAGGATGCGCGAGCCCTTCTCGGTCCAGACGCCGGCGGAGAGCCCGTACGGCGTGTTGTTGGCCTTCTCGACCGCCTCGTCCGGCGTGCGGAACGTCAGCACCGACAGCACCGGCCCGAAGATCTCCTCCCGGGCGATCCGGTGCGCCTGGGTGACCCCGGTGAAGATCGTCGGGGCGAACCAGAACCCGCGCTCGGGCAGCTCGCACGGGGCCGACCAGCGCTCGGCCCCCTCCTGCTCGCCGACCTGCGACAGCTGCCGGATGCGGGCCAGCTGGGCGGCGGAGTTGACCGCGCCGACGTCGGTGTTCTTGTCCAGCGGGTCGCCGACGCGCAGCTGCGCCATGCGGCGCTTGAGGGCGGCGAGGAAGTCCTCGGCGATCGACTCCTGCAGCAGCAGCCGCGAGCCCGCGCAGCACACGTGGCCCTGGTTGAAGAAGATGCCGTTGACCACGCCCTCGACCGCCTGGTCGACGGCCGCGTCGTCGAAGACGATGTTCGCGGCCTTCCCGCCCAGCTCGAGGGTGAGCCTCTTGTCCGTGCCGGCGACCGCCCGCGCGATCGCCCGCCCGACCTCGGTCGAGCCGGTGAAGGCGACCTTGTCGACGCCGGGGTGCTCGACCAGCAGCCGGCCGGTCTCGCCCGCCCCGGTGACGATGTTGACGACGCCCGGCGGCAGCTCGGCCTGGCGGCAGATGTCCGCGAAGAGCAGCGCGGTCAGCGGCGTGGTCTCGGCCGGCTTGAGCACGACCGTGTTGCCCGCGGCCAGCGCCGGGGCGATCTTCCACGCGAGCATGAGCAGCGGGAAGTTCCACGGGATGACCTGGCCGGCGACGCCGAGCGGGCGCGGGTCGGGCCCGAAGCCGGCGTAGGGGAGCTTGTCGGCCCACCCGGCGTAGTAGAAGAAGTGCGCGGCGACGAGCGGGATGTCCACGTCCCGCGACTCGCGGATCGGCTTGCCGTTGTCCAGCGACTCCAGCACCGCGAGCTCGCGGCCGCGCTCCTGGATGATCCGGGCGATGCGGTAGAGGTACTTCGCCCGCTCGCGCCCGGGCATCGGCCCCCACACGGTGTCGAAGGCGTGCCGGGCGGCGCTCACCGCGGCGTCGACGTCGGCCGCGTCGGCGCACGCGATCTCGGCGAGGGTCTCCTCGCTGGCCGGGTTGATCGACTTGAACGGCTCGCCCTTGCCGTCGACGAACTCGCCGCCGATGAACAGGCCGTAGGACGAGGCGATGTCGACGATGGCGCGCGACTCGGGCGCCGGGGCGTAGGAGAAGTCCATCGCTAGTCCAGGGTGAAGTAGTCGGGGCCGCTGTAGTGGCCGGTGGCGAGCTTGGTGCGCTGCATGAGCAGGTCGTTGAGCAGCGTGGAGGCGCCGAAGCGGAACCGGTCCGGGTCGAGCCAGTCGGGCCCCGCGGTCTCGTTGACCATCACGAGGTACTTGATCGCGTCCTTGGCGGTCCGGATGCCCCCGGCCGGCTTGACGCCGATGACCCGCCCGGTCTCGGCCCGGAAGTCGCGCACCGCCTCGAGCATGACCAGCGTCACCGGCATGGTCGCCGCGGGCTGCACCTTGCCGGTGGAGGTCTTGATGAAGTCGGCGCCGGCCAGCATCGCCAGCCAGGAGGCGCGCCGCACGTTGTCGAGGGTGGCCAGCTCCCCGGTCTCGAGGATGACCTTGAGGTGGGCGTCGCCGCAGGCCTCCTTGACCGCCGCGATCTCGTCGTGGACCTCGGCGTAGCGGCCGGACAGGAACGCGCCGCGGGAGATCACCATGTCGATCTCGTCGGCCCCGTCGGCGACCGCGGCGCGGGTGTCGGCGAGCTTGACCGCGAGCGGGGCCTGGCCGGAGGGGAACGCGGTGGCGACGCTGGCCAGGTGGACCTTCGAGCCGCGCAGAGCCTCCGCGGCGGTGGCGATCATGGCGGGGTACACGCAGATGGCGGCGGCGCTCGGACAGCTCGCGTCGGCCGGGTCGGGCCGCACCGCCTTGGCGCACAGGGCGCGCACCTTGCCCGGCGTGTCCGAGCCCTCCAGCGTGGTGAGGTCGACCATCCGGATCGCCAGGTCGAGCGCCTGGGCCTTGGCCGTGGTCTTGATCGATCGGGTGCCCAGCATCGCGGCGCGTTGTTCGGCGCCGACCTGGTCGACTCCCGGCAGGCCGTGCAGGAAGGTCCGCAGCGCGCCTTGTGAACGCGGCGTGACCTCGGCGGTGAGGCTCATGGGGAAAATACTAGGCTCTCGCATCGTGGACGTACTCGTGGTGGATCACCCCCTGGCCAAGTCGCGGCTGACCGCGATGCGCGATGAGCGCACCGACAACGGCTCCTTCCGGGCCGCGCTGCACGAGCTCACGACGATGCTCGTGTACGAGGCGGCCCGCTCGTTCGCCACCGAGCAGTTCCCGGTCAAGACGCCGGTCGCGACGACCGAGGGCACCCGCCTGGCCAACCCGCCGCTGCTCGTGCCGGTGCTGCGGGCCGGGCTGGGCATGTCCGACGCCGCGCTGGCGCTGCTGCCGGAGTCGTCCATGGGGTTCGTGGGGCTGGCGCGCGACGAGCTCACGTTCGAGCCGCGGGCCTACATGGAGTCGCTGCCCCGCGACCTGTCCGGCATCCCGGTGCTGGTGCTCGACCCGATGCTGGCCACCGGCGGCTCGCTGGAGCACTGCGTGCGGCTGCTGGTCGACCGCGGTGCCACCGACATCACGGTGCTGTGCGTGCTCGCGGCCCCGGCCGGCATCGAGCGGCTGGCCAACTCCGGGCTGCCGATGCGCCTGGTCACCGCCGCGATCGACGAGCGGCTCAACGAGCACAAGTTCATCGTCCCGGGCCTGGGCGACGCGGGCGACCGGCAGTTCGGCGGCATGCCGCGCTTCGGCGATTCTTAAAAGCCTGCTTAAGAAAGGTCGCCGTAACGAGGGACAACGGCGGCCGGGCCCTTGAACGGGTGAACGGGTCCGGCCTTACGTTTGCCCGCGATGAGATACCGGAAGAAGCTCCTGATCGCGGCCACGATCCTGCTGGCCCTCGCCGGCTGCGGCGCGATCGCCTCGGCGACGCTGCGGGAGCCGGTGGCGGGGTTGAGCGAGGCCGACGCCCGCCAAGGCATCCAGGCCCGCACGACGCCGAAGGCCGGCCACGACGAGAACAGGCAGCGCCGCTGCGTCGTCGACGCCAAGCTCGTGCCGAGCTGCGGGCTGCTGTGGGGCGTCGCGCCCGGCGCGTTCACGGACCTCTCGTCCGGCCAGGCCCTGCGCAACTTCGAGAGCACGACGGGCCGCCCGGCCGACATTCTGCACTCGTACCACCGCGGCGACGAGGTCTTCCCGACCGCCGACGAGATCGCCGCGGTACAGCAGCCGAGAAAACGCATCCTGTTCGCCAACTGGAAGGTCGCCTGGGACACGACCTGGGCGGACGTGGCCGCCGGCGGCGAGGACGCGCGCATCGACAGGGCGGCCGCGCGGTTCCGGTCGTTCCCCGGGACCATGTTCCTGGCGCTGCACCACGAGCCCGAGAACGACGTGCGCGCGGGCGGCGGGATGACGGCCCGCGACTATGCCGCGATGTTCCGCCACACCGTGCAGCGGCTGCGCGCCGACGGGGTGCGCAACGTCGTCTTCGTGCTCGTCTACATGGCCTACCAGCCGTGGTGCGAGAAGGACTGGTTCGCCGAGCTGTACCCGGGCGACGACGTCGTGGACTGGATCGGCATGGACCCGTACCTGTTCGCCAGGCCCGGCGGCTACGGCTACGGCGACTTCGCGTACCTGGTCGACCACACGTCGAACCCGGCGGTCTGGCCCGGCTTCTACTCCTGGGTGACGAGGACGCACGGCGGCAAGCCGCTCATGGTCGCGGAGTGGGGTGTCTACGAGCACGCCGCCGACCCGGCCCAGAAGGCCTGGATCTTCTCCACCGTCGCCCAGCAGATCGGCAGGTTCCCGGCGATCCGGGCGCTGGTCTACTTCGACTCGCCGAACGCCCCCAAGGGCGACACCCGCCCGGACTCGTCCCAGCCCGCGCTGAGCGAGTTCCGCAAGCTGGCCGAGTCCCAGGTCTTCTCCGTGACGCTCTAGCTACCGCAGGCCCAGCGCCTCCGCGGTCTGGGTGCGCAGGGCGACGAGGGCGGCGGCGGCCCGCTCCCGGGCCCCCGCGATGTCGCCGCCGGCGACGGGCTCGACGACCTCGAGATAGGCCTTCAGCTTCGGCTCGGTCCCGGACGGCCGGACCACGACCCGGCTGGCCCCGGCCCGCAGGATGAGCACGTCGGAGTCGGGCAGGCGGTCCTCGATCGAGGTCACCGGCTCGTCGAGCAGCTCGGCCGGCGGGTGGGACCGGATGGTGGCCATCATCGCCGTGATCTCGGCGAGATCCTCGACGCGCACCGAGAGCTGGTCGGTGGCGTGCACCCCGTGGCGCAGGGCCAGCTCGTCCAGCCGGTCGCCGAGCGTGCGCAGCTCCGCCTTGAGCCCGGCGGCGAGCTCGCAGACCAGCAGGGCGGCGGTGATGCCGTCCTTGTCGCGCACCAGCTCGGGGGCGACGCAGTAGCCGAGGGCCTCCTCGTAGCCGTAGGCCAGATCGGCGCCGTCGATGCCGTCAGGGCCGGCCCGCACGATCCACTTGAAGCCGGTCAGCGTCTCGCCGTAGGGCAGGCCGCGGTCCGCGCACAGGCGGGACAGCAGGCTGGAGGAGACGATGGTGGTCGCGTAGCGGCCGCGCACCCCGCGGCGCATGAGGTGGTCGGCGAGCAGCACCCCGACCTCGTCGCCGCGCAGCTGCCGCCACTGCTCGCCGCTGCGGAAGGCGACCGCGCACCGGTCGGCGTCGGGGTCGTTGGCGATGGCGATGTCGGCGCCCTCCCGCGCGGCGAGCGCCAGCAGCAGGTCGGAGGCGCCGGGCTCCTCCGGGTTGGGGAAGGCCACGGTCGGGAAGTCGGGGTCGGGCTCGGCCTGCTCGGCGACGACGGACGGGGCCGGGTAGCCGGCCGCGGCGAGCGTGGCCTCGAAGACCTCGCGGCCGACGCCGTGCATGGGGGTGTAGGCCACGGCCAGGTCCCGCGGCACCTCCGGGTCGATCACCCCGACCGCGGCGTCGACGTATTCGCGCACGATCTGCTCGCCGAGCACCTCGCCGGGCGGGCCGAGCGGCACGTCGGCCAGCGGACCGACCTCGCGGATCGCGCGTTCGATCCCGGCGTCGGCGGGCGGGACGAGCTGGGCGCCGTCGTGGAGGTACACCTTGTAGCCGTTGTCCTGCGGAGGGTTGTGGCTCGCGGTGACCATCACCCCCGCCACGGCGCCGAGGCGGCGCACGGCGAAGGCGAGCAGCGGGGTCGGCAGGGGCCGGGGCATGAGCAGCGCCCGGCGTCCGGCACCGGTCGCGACCCGGGCGGTCTCGACGGCGAAGGCGTGCGAGCCGTGCCGGGCGTCGTAGCCGATGACCAGCGGCCGGTCGTCGGGGCCGGCGGCCTGGGCGGCGAGCCAGCGCACCAGCCCGGCCGCGGCGCCGCGCACGACCGCGAGGTTCATCCCGTTGGGCCCGGCCCGCAGCGGCCCGCGCAGGCCCGCGGTGCCGAAGCGCAGCGGGCCGGCGAACCGGTCCGCCAGCTCGGTCTCGTCGTCGAGCAGGGCCCGCAGCTCGTCCCGGCTCGCCGGATCGGGATCGTCGGCGAGCCAGGCTTCAGCCGCGCAGCGGAGGGATGCGGTCATCTGCCTTTCATAACATGCCTCAGCCGCCGGTCGGCGGCGTCAGTTTGAAGGAGTTGACCATCGCGTCGAAGATCGCCTTGCTCTCGGCGAACCGGGCGTCGGGGACGGTCACGAAGAAGTGGTACGCCTTGCCGTTGGCCACGACGGCGTCCCAGAGGGCGTGGCGCAGGTGGTCGCCGGAGCCGCAGGTGTACTCCAGCACCGCCGACGCCTGCCCGTCGAGCTTGGCGTCGGTGAGGTCGACCCGCGCATACGGGCTCTCGCAGCTGCCCGGCGTGGACTTGAGCCGGCTCTCGGCCGACTCCAGGAAGGCGCGCGGCGCGGCCGACGTCTTGTCGATGTTGACCCGGATGCGCCGGTTGGCGTCGGCCGGGTCGGTGATGTCGAAATACGGCGCGGCGGCCGTGCCCAGCTTGGTGACCTTCCAGCCCTTGGGCACGCTGACCGTGATGCCGCCCGGGTGGGTGAACGGCTCCACCTCGAACGCCGGCCCGGCCGGGGCGCTGGAGCCGCCCGCGTTGGGCAGCCCGTTCTTGCCGCTGTCGCCGCCGGAGAACAGCCCGGCCGCGGCCCCGATGCCGAGGAAGAGCACGAGCGCCAGCCCGGCCGCGATCCCGGCCTTGGCCAGGGTCGGCAGCGCCTTGAGCTTCGCCACGAGGCCGGCGCCGCCGCCGAAGGTCCGGCCGGGGCTGGGCGGGGTGGCCGTGGTCGGGCCCTGGGCCCAGTCGTCCTGGGCGTATTCGGGCGCATACGCGTTGTAGGCGTCGGCCCCGGTGCGCTCCAGTTCGGCGTCGTGCGGGGCCCCGCTCGGGGCGGGCGCGCCCGAGTGCATCCGCCGCATCGCGCCGCTGACCGTCTCGCCGGGGGCCATCATCGCCCGCCCGCCGATCTGGCCGGTCGGCTGCTGCGGGTGGATCATCGTGGGCTGGTGGGTCGGGCGGACCACCGCGTAGGGATCGGTCATGTGCGCCGGCGCGTTGCTGGCCAGCGGGCCGGCGAGCAGGTCGCGCAGCACGGCGCGGGCCGTCTCGACGTTCCAGCGGCGGGCCGGGTCCTTCTCCAGCAGCCCGTAGAGCACCCCGGCCAGCGCC
Source organism: Dactylosporangium sp. CA-052675 (assembly GCF_050947935.1). Classification (GTDB taxonomy): domain Bacteria; phylum Actinomycetota; class Actinomycetes; order Mycobacteriales; family Micromonosporaceae; genus Dactylosporangium. Next base: position 941,445 of record NZ_CP192010.1, read on the forward strand.
CCGGCGCGCATCGACTGCGCCGGCGGCTCCTCCACGACGGCCCGCATCGTCTCGAACGGGTCGCGCTTGTCGAACGGCGGGCGGCCCTCGACGGCCGTGTACAGCGTGACGCCGAGCGAGAACAGGTCGCTCGGGGGGCCGAACTTGGCCCCGATGGCGCGCTCGGGGGAGATGAAGTGCGGCGAGCCCAGCACCATGCCGGGCGTCGTGAGCTCGCTGTCGGTGGGCATGCGGGCCACGCCGAAGTCGGTGAGCACGCAGCGGCCGTCGCCGCAGATGAGCACGTTGGCCGGCTTCACGTCGCGGTGCAGCACCCCGGCGGCGTGGGCCACCTCGAGCGCGCCGAGCAGCGCGATGCCGATCTTGGCGACCGCCCGGGCCGCGAGCGGGCCGTCCTCGACGATCATCTCGGCGAGGCTGCGCGCCTGGAGCAGCTCCATGACGATCCACGGGCGGCCGGCCTCGGTCACGACGTCGTACACCTGCACGACCGACGGGTGCGACAGCGCGGCGGCGGCGCGGGCCTCGCGCAGGGTCCGCTGATACATCGAGTCGCGGTCGCTCGGGGCGAGACCCGGGGGGAGGATCACCTCCTTCACCGCCACGTCACGGCGCAGCAGCGTGTCACTCGCGCGCCAGACGGTGCCCATGCCGCCGTGTCCGATGGCGGTGCGCAGGGCGTAGCGTCCGCCGATCACGACTCCGGGCGCGGCGCGCTGCCCCGGAACCGGGGGCGCGGTCGAGCCCGGCTCGCGTGGTTCGCGGGCGGGTCCGTTGGAGGGGGAGTCGGAGCCGTGCGCAGGTTCGCGCCCGGCTCCGGCCGAGGCCAGAGCACCGGTGGGTGGCAGGGGCTCGCCATGCCACGTCGGAAGCTGAGTCACAGGCAGTTAACCGTCATGGGGAGGGGGAAGGTTGACTTCTCGCCCCACTATCTTGCTTGCTCTCGCCCGTCGAAGAAAGGTGGGGTCCGGTCCTTCACCGTACCGTGACCCGCGGACAACCGACCGTGCCGATCATGTCGCCCTGCGGACGGTCGCAGGATTGAAATCGTTCATCCGGGGAACCTGGACAGGCGGATGGAGCGTCTACGCAGGAGACGGAAACCATTCGGGAACATCGGCGACTCGGCTTTGCTGGATTCTCGATCTCGCCTGCCGATGGACGGACGAGGGGTGCGTCGCCGGTCGTGTGGTCCGTGCCACCCTGCGACGTCTTCCGTCACTGTGTGTTGAACCGTGGCGACGCAGGTCGCGGAACCCAGTGCGGAAACTTATTCGCGACACCGCGTGACCGTGACGATGGTCGCGCGTTAGAGAGGATGAGGTGACGCCTGCAGTTTCGCGCCTTTAGCTGCGGTTAAGTGACGCTCAGCTATACCGGCATCACGAGAATGATGTTGCGCTGCGTCACCTTCACCCGGTTAGTCTGTCCATGGCACGCATGGGGCGGGCCGCTCCATTAGACCGAAATAGAGAACTCACCGTGACGAGAGCGCTGACGTTGACCGAGGCCGCCGCTGCGGCACGCCCGGTCGGCAAGTTGACGTCGTCGAGGGCCGAGCGTCTTGCCGATGGCTGGCCCGAGACCCCACCCGGGGCGGACCCGCTGCCGGGGCAGCTCGACCGCTGGCTCGCCTCGCGGGGCGCCGAGCTGGTGGCCATCCGACGTCACATCCACGCGCACCCCGAGCTGTCCGGCCAGGAGTTCGAGACGGCCGCGCTCGTCGCCCGCGAGCTGACCCGGGCCGGCCTGTCGCCCCGCCTGCTGCCCAAGGGCAACGGCGTCATGTGCGACATCGGACACGGCGACCGCGTCATCGCGCTGCGGGCCGACCTCGACGCGCTGCCGCTGCCGGACACCAAGGACGTGCCCTACCGCTCGACGGTCGACAACGTCTGCCACGCCTGCGGCCACGACGTGCACACGACGGTCCTGCTCGGCGTCGGCCTGGCCCTGGCCCAGCTGGCCGAGCGCGGCGAGCTGCCCGGGCGGGTCCGGCTGCTGTTCCAGCCGGCCGAGGAGACGATGCCGTCCGGCGCCCCCGAGGTCATCGCGGCCGGCGCGCTCAAGGACGTCGCGGCCATCTTCGCGCTGCACTGCGCGCCCCACCTGCCCGTCGGCCTGGTCGGCGTGCGCTCCGGGCCGTTCACCGCGGCCGCGGACAAGATCGAGGTCCGGCTGACCGGCCGCGGCGGGCACACCGCCCGCCCGCACCTGACCGCCGACCTGGTGCACGCCCTCGGCCGCATCCTCGTCGACGTGCCGTCGCTGCTGGACCGCAAGCTCGACGCGCGGGCCGGGGTCTCGATGGTGTGGGGCGCGGTGCGGGCCGGCGAGGCCGCCAACGCCATCCCGATCGAGGGCATGGCCCGGGGCACGATCCGCGTGCTCAGCCGCGAGGCCTGGCAGGAGGTGCCGGAGCTGGTCACCAAGCTCGTCCACGACGTCATCGCCCCGACCGGGGCCGACGTCGAGGTGACCTACACCCGCGGCGTCCCGCCCGTGGTCAACGACCGGATCGCCACCGCGATCATCGCGGGCGCGGCCGGCGCGGCGCTCGGGCCGGACCGCGTGGTCGAGGCCGAGATCAGCATGGGCGGCGAGGACTTCGCGTTCTACCTGGAGAACGTCCCCGGCTCGATGATCCGGCTCGGCACCGGCATCCCGGGCTCGGAGTCGAAGTTCGACATCCACCAGTCGGCGTTCGACGTCGACGAGCGGGCGATCGGCCACGGCGTGCGGATCATGGTCCACACCGCGCTCGCGGCGCTGAGCGCCGGAGCGTTCTAGCAAGGTTTCGGACAGCGAAGGTCGTCCACGTCTGGTACCACACCAGGCGTGGTCACCGAGCTGCGCGTGCACGGCGTCACCGGCTCCCCGGCCGAGGACGTGCTGGACCGGCCCCTGCTGCGCCGGGTCGCCGGGGACACCGACGCGGGCTTCTTCCGCCCGCGGGCCGAATACGGCGCCGTCACCGGGCCCGGCGGCGCCATGCTGGAGGCCTACCGCTGGGGCAACCTGACCGCCGGCGCCGCCGCCCGGGCGCTCTGGCTGCTGTTGCTGCCGTTCATGTTCGCCAACGTCGCGCTGTGGCTGCGGCCCGCGACCCGCCCCGGCCCCCGCGCCGCGATCCGGGCCCTGGTGCGCGTCTACGCACTGTCGATGACCGCCTCCTTCGTGCTGTCGTTCGTCGAGGTCGCCGTCGACCTCGTGGGCTGGCAGTGCGCGAGCCTGCCCCGCTGCCTGCGGGGCCGCGGCTATCTGGCGCTCTTCGCCGACGGGTTCTTCGCCACCCCGAGCCGCCGCCTGGCGCTGGCCGCGCTCGGGCCGGTGCTCGCCATCGCGTTCCTGTGGTTCCTGGGGCGGCGCACGTGGGCGCGGTACGAGGCCTTCCCCGTCCAGACCGAGGGCGACGGCGACGGGCTGGCCCACCCGTGCTTCTGGAACGGCAAGCCGCTCGTCGGCCGGCTCCGCTCCCTGCACATCGCGTTCGCGTTCGCCACGCTGGACGCGATCCTGCTGGGCAACCTCCTGCCGCACGGCTGGCCCGGCCCCGGCCTCGCGCTCGCCGCGCTGACCGGCCTCGTCCTCGTGCTGTGCGTGCTCGCGGTGGCCGTGCGGGCCGTGGTCGACCGCGACAACCCGGCCCCGTGGGCGACGCCCGGCACCCGGCTGCTCAGCCACGCCGCCGTCGCCCTCACCGTGCTCGTGCTCGGCTACGCGCTGCTGCCCCGCGACCCGTGGACGGCCGCCGGCCGCCTGCCGGTGCTCGGGGGCACCATCACCGGGCTGTTCGCGGCGCAGGTCCTGCTCATGCTCGTGCTCGGCGCCGTGGTGCTGGCCAGCCGCCCGCGCGGCACGTTCCTGCAGGGCCTGGCCGGGCCGCTCATCGCCAGCGCCGGGCTCGGCGTCGCGGTCGCGTTCTCGGCCGGCCTGGCGTACCGGGCCGCGGACTTCCTCGACCGCCGCTCCCGCCCGTCGTCGGCCGACTACGCCGCCTGGCAGCCGCTGCAGCCGCCGCCCGCCTACGAGTGGGCCGCGGCCGGGTTCGTGCTGCTGCTCGGGCTCACCGTCGCGGTGGCCCTGGCCGGCGGGCTTCCGCTGCTGCGGCGGCTGCGCAGGGACGCGCGGACGGTCACCGACGCCGACTTCCGCGGCGGGCGCGAGCGGGACGCGGCCCGGGCCCGGCACATCGACCACGCCGTCGCCGACGCGCGCGTGACCGACCACATCGGACGGTTGCTCGTGTGGGTGTTCATCCCGGCGGCGCTGGCCGCCGTGGTCGCGACCGGCTTCGCGATCGCCGGGCGCCGCCCGATCGCGCTGGCGCCGTCGGGCTCGCCGAGCGCCGAGGTGATCTCCTTCGCGGTCAACCTCGGCACCTACCTCATCGGCCTGTCCGCGCTCGCGCTCGTGCTCATCGGCGTGCTCGCCTACCGCTACCAGCGCTTCCGCCGGATCGTCGGGGTGCTGTGGGACCTGGGCACCTTCTGGCCCCGCGCCGCCCACCCGCTCGCCCCGCCCTGCTACGCCGAGCGCGTGGTGCCGGAGCTGGCCCAGCGGGGCGCCTGGCTCGCCGCCGAGCAGGGCGGCGTGATCCTCTCCGGGCACAGCCAGGGCAGCGTGCTCGCGGCGGCGACGGTGCTGCAGATGCCGCCCGAGGCGCGGGCGCGCACGGCCCTGCTGACCTACGGCTCGCCGTTGCGCCGGCTGTACGCCCGGTTCTTCCCCGCCTACCTCAGCGACGCGGTCCTGGAGCAGGTCGGCGCGGTGCTCGCCCGGCCCGGAGCGCCCGGGCCGGGCGAGCACACCCCCCGTTGGGTCAACCTGTGGCGGGACACCGACCCCATCGGCGGGCCGGTGGAGTCACCGACGGCGCGCGACGTGCGCCTCGTCGATCCGCCGGGCTTCGCGGTTCCGCCCGGCGACACGGTGTTCCCCAAGGTCGACGGCCATTCCGGCTATCAGCTGCGGCCGGAGTTCGGTGCGGTGGTCAGTGCGCTCGTGGCGGATCTGGCTCCGCGTCGTCCCGCGGTGCCGTCTCCGCCGGCGGCTCGGGCCGCGGGTCCGGAGCCGGAGCCGGTTTCGCGGCCGCGGGGTCCGGAGCCGCTGCCTGAGCCGGTGCCGGAGCCGGGGCCTGAGCCGGCGAGGTCGGACGCTGCGCCGGCGGCATCGGCGGCGCCGGACGAGGATGCGGATACATAGGCGCCGGGGCGGCCGGCACGGCCATCGGGGCCCGCAGCGCCTGCGGGTGCGCGCGGCGGTAGCGCCTGGTGAGCCAGAGGACCAGCCAGATCGGCACGCCGAGGAAGAGCAGCCAGGGCAGCAGCCACCCGAAGATCGTCAGTGCCACCCGCAGCGACGCCGTGAACGCGTCCCAGCCGTGGCGCAGCCCGACCAGGATGCCGGTGTCCTCTTCGGACACCGCGGGCGCCTCCGGGCCCTGCAGCACCAGCGTGATGGTCGACAGCGAGGTCAGCCCGGCCAGCTTGCGCTTGCGGGACTGCAGCGACTCGAGGTCGGACTCGCGCCGGGACAGCTCCGACTCCAGGGTCGTGATCTCGGCGATCGTCTGCGCCTTGGCCAGCAGCGCCCGGATGCGCTCGACGCTGGCCTGGGCGGTGGCGATCCGCGACTCCACGTCGACGACCTGGTCGGTCACGTCCTGCGCGGAGACCTGCCGGCTCTTCTCGTCGCCGACGCTCTTGAGCTGGTCGAGCGTGGCCTGGAACTTCTCGGCCGGCACCCGCAGCGTGATGGTGGCGGTCGAGCTCTGCCCGTCGATGCGCCGGTTGTCGCCGCCGACGAACCCGCCCGCGCCGGTGGCGAACGCGATCGCCTGCGCGGCGGCGGCGTTGACGTCCTTGACCTCGACCGTCATCGTGCCCGCGTAGATGATCGAGCGGTTGACGGTGTCGAGGTTGTCCGGGGCCTTCTGCCCGCTCTGCGCCTGGTCCTGGCCCTGGTACTGACCCTGGTCGGCCTTGCCGCCCGCGCCCGCGGCGCCCTCCTGCTGCGGCGCCGCCGCGGGCCCCGCCGCGTCTTTGTTGCCGCCGCTGGTCGGTGTGTCGCTCGCGCCGGAGCCGCACCCGCTCAGCGCGAGGACCAACGCGCCGGCGGCCGCCGCGAGGAACACGGTCGTGCGCCTGACTGACATGACGCCTCCTGGGTAGGGTCCTGTGGGGGTTGCGCCGGTCCGACGCGGGGCGGGGCGGGCGCGTTCCACCCCCGCGGGTCACAGTTCTGCCACGAGAGGGTCAACGGATGCGCATCACGAAGTACACGCACGCCTGCCTTCGCCTCGAGCACAGCGGCGGGGTGCTGGTGATCGACCCGGGGGTGTTCAGCGAGGCGGAGGCCCTCGACGGCGCCGACGCGGTGCTCATCACCCACGAGCACATGGACCACGTGGACCTGGACAAGCTGCGCGCCGCCGCGGCCCGCCAGCCCGCGCTGACCGTGCACACCCACCCCGACGTCGAGGCGCAGCTGACCGACCTCGACGCCGACGTCTTCCCGGTCAACCCGGGCGACATCTTCGTCGCGGCCGGAATGACCGTGCGCGCGCACGGCGGGCAGCACGCGGTCATCCACGCCGACATCCCGCGGATCGTCAACCTCGGCTTCGTCATCGACGCCCCCGACGGGCCGATCTACCACCCGGGCGACTCGTTCCACGTGCCCGACGAGGAGATCGCGACGCTGTTAGTGCCCGTCTCGGCTCCGTGGCTCAAGCTCGCCGAGGCGATCGACTTCGCCCGGGCGGTCGCGCCGGAGCGCGCCTTCGCCCTGCACGACAGCCTGCTCGTGGACGCCGGCCAGCAGATGGTCACCGGCCACATGACGCGCCTGTCCGGCACCCACTACACGCGCCTGGAACCGGGTACGACCATCTAGCGTTGCAGTCATGGCAGACGCCCTCGCCGCCGTCACGGCCCGGCTGTACTCGGCCCCGCCGGAGGACTTCATCGCGCTGCGCGGCGAGGAGGTCGCCAAGGCCCGCTCGGCCCGCGACACCGCCCTGGCCGCGGCGATCGGCAAGCTGCGCAAGCCCACCGTCGCCGCCTGGCTGGTGAACCGGCTCGCCCACGAGCGCCCCGACCTCGTCGCCGAGCTGCTGGAGCTGGCCGAGGAGCTGCGCGCCGCCCAGCGCGAGCTGCGCGGGGCCGACCTGCGCGAGCTCTCGGTGCGCCGGCGCGGCACCGTCTCGGCCCTGGCCCGCGAGGCGGTCAGGCTCGCCGGCCGCGGCTCGGCCGGGAACCTGCCGGTGGCCGAGGTCGAGGCGACCTTCGCCGCGGCGCTGGCCGACGCCGAGGTGGCCGCCGAGGTGCGGGCGGGGCGGCTGACCAAGGCGCTGGAGTACACGGGCTTCGGCGAGACCCCGCGCCCCAACCTGCGGCTCGTGCAGGGCGGCCCCGCTCCCGCGGCGGCGACCGTCACGCCGGTGCGCGGCGCGCCCGACGAGCCTTCGACGGCGACCGTCACCCCGATGCGCTCCGCGCCCGACGCGAGCGAGCGGGAGCGGCGGGCCGAGGCCCGGCGGCGCGAGGAGGAGCGGCGGCGGGCCGAGGAGGAGCACGCCCGGCTGAAGAAGCAGGCGCGGCGGGAGCTGATGACCGCCCTGCAGCAGGTCGCCGACGCCGAGAACGCCAAGGCCGAGGCCGAACGGGCGGTGGCCGCCGCCGACAAGGCGATCCAGCAGGCCGAGAAGCGGGTGAAGATCGCCCAGGACGCCCTGGCCGACCTCGGCTGAGCCCCTGGCCGACCTCGGCTGAGCCCCTGGCCGACCCTGGCCGAGTCGTTCGTCCGTTTCCCCGCACGGTCAGTACCCGAACGAGTGCCTTCACCGTGATCCATGCGGGGAGGCAGAATGACCGGGATGACTCCCGAGCAGGCGGCCGCCGCGGCGAAGCAGGCGGTGCTGGTGCTGGGCGGCGCCTTCAGCGACGATCCCAAGACCATGCGCCGCGCCCGTCAGATCGGCCTGACCGGCTGGGCCTTCTACGTGGCCGGACGCGGCGGCGCACTGGGCGAGGTGCGCGCCGACACGGTCGCCGCGGCGCTGGGCTTCATCGCGCCCGAGGCGGTGCAGGACGGCTGGGACGCGGCCCGCAAGGTCGCCCCGCCCGAGCAGATCGCCGCCGACAACCTCGACGAGTGCTGCCGCTGGGGCCGCGAGCACCTGGAGAGCTTCTACGCCCTGCCCAAGCTCGTCGAGCTGGCCGAGCGGGTGGTGGTCAGCGCCGAGACCGCGGGCATGCCCCTCTTCGCCGCTTGGCGCGCCATGCCGCTGCCGGACGACTCGCCGGGCGCCCGGGCCGCCGTGCTCGCCCACCTGCTGCGCGAGCACCGCGGGGCGGCCCACCTGCTGGCGATCCGGGCCAGCGGGCTCACGCCGCTGGAGGCGATCATCTCCGGCCCGGACGGCGAGGCCGAGGCGACCGCGTTCGGGTGGCAGCCGCCCTACCCGCCGTTCGAGCCGCTGGTGCGCCGCCGCAGCTGGGCGGAGGCGCTGACCGACCGGATCGCGGGGGAGGCGTTCCGGGCGCTGTCACCGGCCGAGCGCGCCGAGCTGGTGAACCTGCTCGAGGCGGCCGTGCAGTCCGTCAAGGAAGCCCTCCCGAGCTAGGTTGCTACCCATGGACCTGCCGGGGTGGACGATTCGCGGGTGTGCGCTGCGTGACGTGGCCGCGATCCTGTCCGTGAGCAGGGCGAGCGACATCGCGTCCCTCGGGGAGCCGGACTGGACCGAGGAGGAGGTCGTCGCGACCCTCACCGCGCCGCACCTGGACCCGGCCACCGACGCCTGGCTGGCGTTCGGGCCGGACGGGACCGCGCTGGCGTGGGCGTACGTCGACAACCCCGAACGCGGCCCCCGCGACAACGTGGAGGTCTACGCGGTGCCGCCGGACGGCTGGCCCGCCTTCGGCCCGCTGCTGGACCTGGCCCTGGCCCGGGTGGCCGAGCGCGGCGGCGAGGTCGTGCGCGCCGGGGTGGTGCCCGGCGAGACCGCCTACGTCGAGGCGCTCACCGCCCGCGGCTTCGCCTTCCGCAAGCGCCACGCCCGGATGACCCGCGCGCTGACCGGCGAGGAGCGGCCGCCCGAGCCCCGCTTCGGGGTGCGGGCCGTGCGCGACGCGGAGCTGCCCCGCTTCCACGAGGTGCTGCAGACCGCCTTCGCCGACACCCCCGACTTCGTGCCCACCTCCTACGCGCACTGGCGGGCCGCCCTGGCCGCGCTGCCGTCGGTGAGCTGGGACGAGTGGCTCGTGGCCGAGGCCGGCGGCGCGATCGTGGGCGTGCTGCAGTCCGCGGACCAGGGCGTCGAGCGGGGCGAGGGCTGGGTGAAGAACCTGGCCGTGCTGCGCGGGCACCGCGGGACCGGGATCGGCGGCGCGCTGCTGCGGGCGGCCTTCGCGATCTACGCGGCGAAGGGGCGCACGACGGCCGGGCTGGGCGTCGACCTCACCAACCCGACCGGGGCGTACCACCTCTACACGAACGCGGGGATGACCGTGGCCTTCGCCGCCGACATGTACGAGCGGAGCCGTTAGGCCCTGTCCTGCCGGTCACGTCCGAGCCGGGACGAGGTCTGGGCCGTCGCGGGCCGGCCCGATCGGCCGGACGGGGCCTACGGCATCGCGGTCTTCGTCGGGCGGGCGCGCAGGGCCTCGAGGTAGTCGGCCGGCGCTCCCGCCTTCGCGGCGGCGTTGGCGATCTCGGCGAGGTACCACGCGGTGGGCAGCCCGCCCTCGTAGCCGTTGAACACGTAGACCCACGCGGTCTCCTCGCCGTCGAGGGTGGCCACGCGCAGGTGGAGCTTGCGATACGTGCCGGCGAGCGCGCCCTCGACCTCGTCGAGCTGCTTCTCGTCGTTGGGGTGCACGTCGTACAGCGCCACGAAGACCCGGTCGCCCGGCGACTCGACGATCGTGGTGACCGAGCCCTCCCAGCCGAGGACGTCCTCCCCGGCGAAGGTCAGCCGCCAGCCCTCGAGCCAGCCGGTCCCGATCATCGGCGAATACGGACAGTAGGCCCGCATGCGGGCAGGGTCCAGGTTCGAGCCATACGCGGCGTAATGACGCACGGCGATGACGATAAACCCGACCGGGTACGCGAGAGAATACTGCTGAGCGTGTCGGATTCAGATCCACTCGTCGGCGCGCCATGGGCCGAGCGGGTGGCCCGGCGACGCAGCGTTGCCCCCCGCGGGGGAGAATGGCATCAGAAGAGCCGAGGAGGGGTGGCTGGCGTGGGCCGGATCGTGATCATCGGAGGTGGCCCGGCGGGCTACGAGGCGGCCCTGGTCGCCGCGCAGCTGGACGCCCAGGTGACCGTGATCGAGGCCGAGGGCGCCGGTGGCGCCTGCGTGCTGCACGACTGCGTGCCCAGCAAGACCTTCATCGCCAGCTCGTCCGTGGTCACCGCGCACCTGGACACGGAGGCGTTCGGGGTCATCGGCCCCGAGGGGCCCGACGTGCGGGTGGACGCTGCGGCCGTGCACCAGCGGGTGAAGCGGCTCGCCCACGCGCAGTCCGGCGACATCCACGCCAAGCTCCTCAAGGCCGGTGTGGAGTTCGTCACGGGCACGGCGAGCCTCGGAGAGGACACGCTCGGTCACACCCACGCCGTGCGGGTGACGCCGGCCGACGGTGACGCTCCGTATGTGATCGCCGCCTCAACGGTGCTCATCGCCACCGGTGCGACCCCGCGGGTGCTGCCGTCCGCGGCGCCGGACGGGGAGCGGATCCTCGACTGGCGCCAGGTGTACGACCTGCCCCAGCTGCCCGAGAAGCTCATCGTGGTCGGCTCCGGGGTGACCGGCGCCGAGTTCGCCTCCGCCTATCTGGCCATGGGCGTCGACGTGACGCTCGTCTCCAGCCGCGACCGGGTCATGCCGCACGAGGACCCCGATGCCGCCATGGCGATCGAGCGGGTCTTCCGGACCCGGGGCATGACGATCCTCAACAACTCCCGCGCCTCGGCCGCGCGCCGCACCGCCGGCGGGGTCGAGGTCGAGCTGGCCGACGGGCGGGTCGTCGAGGGCTCCCACGTGCTCATGTGTGTGGGTTCGGTACCGCAGACGTCCTCGCTCGGCCTGGCGGAGTACGGCGTGGAGGTGGCGCCGGGCGGATACGTCACCGTCGACCGGGTCTCGCGCACCAACGTGCCCGGGATCTACGCGGCCGGCGACTGCACCGGGCTGCTGCCCCTCGCGAGTGTCGCCGCCATGCAGGGCCGGATCGCGATGTGGCACGCGCTCGGCGAGGCGGTCGCCCCGCTGAAGCTGCGCACGGTCGCCGCGAACGTGTTCACCGACCCGGAGCTCGCGTCGGTCGGCATCACCCAGTCCGACATCGACAGCGGCCGGGTGCCGGCCCGCGCGGTGATGCTGCCGCTGGCCGGCAACGCCCGGGCCAAGATGGACGGGCTCGACGACGGCTTCGTGAAGATCTTCTGCCGCCCGGCCTCCGGCCTGGTGGTCGGCGGCGTCGTGGTCGCCCCGAAGGCCAGCGAGCTGATCATGCCGATCGCGATGGCGGTGGAGAACCACCTCAGCGTCGACCAGCTGGCCCACACGATCACGATCTACCCGTCGATCTCGGGCTCGATCGCGGAGGCCGCGCGCCAGCTCATGCAGCACGACGAGGACTGAGCCCCGGGCCCGGGCGGCCGAGGACTGCCCGCTTGGACCGGGGTGACCGACCGCGGACCTGGCAGCGACGGCGCGCCAGCGCCGAGCGGTGTCTGGCGGGAGCGACGGTCCGCACCACCGCGGACCCGAGTCCTGCGCTAGGGAATTTCCTGGAAGATGCCCCGGGCGTAGTCGGCGACGGCCGCCCGGGTCACCGTGGCCTCGATCGGCAGCGACTCCAGGCAGCGGCGCAGGGCCTCGGTGAGCAGCGGCCGGGGCACCCGCATCGACACCGTCGAGTGCGGCACCCACTCGCCGGGCTCGTAGAGCGGCAGCGAGGCCATGCCCGCCGCGCTGAGCAGGCCGTGCACGCGCGCCTGGTGCGCGACCAGCTCCGGGGTCGGGGCCGGGCCGAGGAAGACGACGCGGCCGACGAAGACGCCGGCGTACTGGAAGTTGACCCGCAACGGCTCCGCGACCCGGATGCCGGCCAGCGCCGCGGCCACCGCCTCCGGGTCGAGCTGCCGGGCCACGGCCAGGGTCACGTGCGGGCGGTGCCGCCCGTCGTGCGGGGTCCGCAGCGACTGCACGCCCAGCTCCTCGAGCTGGTCCCACAGCACCCGGATGCGCCGGGACGCCCGCTCGTCCAGGTACATCTCCACCGACGCGACCATCAGCGCGCCCGCTGGCAGCGCGGGCACCAGTACGCGTTGCGCGCGCTCAGCACCGCGGTGCGCACGGGCGAGCCGCACACGAGACACGGCTGGCCGGTGCGGCGGTACACGTACACCTCCCCGCCGTGCCGGTCCACCCGCGGCGCCCGGCCCATCGCCTCCGGCGTGTGGGCGCTGCGCACGGTGTCGATGCGCCCCTCGGCCACGCCCGCGCGCATCAGGGTGCGCAGGTCCGCCCAGATGTCGTTCCACCTGCGGCGGCTGAGCCGCGTGCCCGGCGTGGTCGGCGGCAGCCCGGCCCGGAACAGCGACTCGGTCACGTAGATGAGCCCGGCCCCGGCCACGATCGACTGGTCCATGAGCAGCGCCATGAGCGGCCGCCCGGAGCCGCGGATCATCTCGTACGCCCGGCCGCCGTCGCTGTCCTCGTCGAGCGGGTCGGGCCCGAGCCGGGCGTGCAGGGCGTCCAGCCGCGCGGGGTCGAGCAGCTCGCAGGCGGCCGGCCCGCGCAGGTCGAGCCAGTGCTCGCCGTTGGCCAGCCGCATCCGGATCTCGCCCACGGGCGCGGGCGGCGGGCCGTCGCCGTCGGTGCACTTGCCGTACAGCCCCAGGTGCACGTGCACCGTCTCGCCGTTCGCGTAGTGGTGCAACAGGTGCTTGCCGTGCGCGGAGGCGTCCTCGAACACGCGGCCGTCGACCCGCGCCGCGTCCGCCGCGAAGCGCCCCTGCGGGCTGGAGACGGCGACGGGACGGCCCGCGAACAGCTTGCGATGCCGCTCGGCGAGGCGGTGGATGGTGTGACCTTCGGGCACCGGGCATTTATACCCGGACCGTCGCGCGCGTGGCGCGCTATTGTCGGCGGCATGAGTCGCAGCGCACTGTCCACGACGACGCCGGGCCTTCCCCGGCGGCGCTGATCGACGTCAGCAACCGTTTCCGCTCCGGGGCACCGCGCTCCGGAGCCTTTTTGTGGCCCGAGGCGGCGCTCCCCGTGTTCCGAGGAGTTCGTCATGCAGGACCACCGCCGGCTCGGCCGCGAGCTCGAGCTGTTCCACTCCGACCCGCTCGTCGGCGCCGGGCTCCCGCTCTGGCTGCCCCGGGGCGCCGCGGCCCGGCGCGCCGTCGAGGACTACCTGCTCGACCTGGAACGTCGGCACGGCTATCGGCACGTGTACTCCCCGCCGCTGGCCAAGGCCGAGATGTACCACCGCTCCGGGCACCTGCCGCACTACGCCGACGACATGTTCCCCCCGATGGCGCTCGACGAGGACAACGCGTTCGTGCTGCGGCCGAGCCTCTGCCCCCATCACGCCGCGGTGTTCGCCGCCCGCGGGCGCTCCTACCGCGAGCTGCCCCTGCGCATCGGCGAGATCGGCGGGCAGTACCGCGCCGAGCGCTCCGGGGTGCTCGGCGGGCTGTCGCGGGTGCGCGCGATATCCCTCAACGACGGGCACGTCTTCTGCGCCGAGGACCAGGTCGAGGCCGAGGTGGTCGCGGCGCTGGCGGTGATGCGGGAGGCGCACCGGGCGCTGGGCTTCGCGCCGTCGTCGTGGCGGCTGTCGCTGCGCGGGGACGGGCCGAAGTACGTCGACGACCTGGAGCTGTGGCAGCGCGGGACCGCGGTGCTGCGCCGGGCGCTCGCGGCCGCGGGCGTGGACTACGTCGACGGGCCGGGCGAGGCCGCCTTCTACGGGCCGAAGATCGACATCCAGGTGCTCGACCACGCCGGCCGGGAGAGCACCCTCGCCACCGTCCAGGTCGACTACCACATGCCGGCCCGGTTCGACCTGTCCTACGTGGACGCCGGCGGCGCCCGCAGGCGGCCCGTGATGGTGCACCGCAGCGCCGCGGGGAGCATGGAGCGGCTCTTCGCGCACCTGATCGAGGTGCACGACGGCGCGTTCCCGGCGTGGTTCGCGCCGGTGCAGCTGGAGGTGCTGCCCGTCGGGGACGCGGACGCGCGCGGGTTGCTCGGGCGCGCCGCGGCGCTCGGGCTGCGCATCGAGGAGTCGTACTCCGGCAGCCTCTCCGCCCGCATCCGCGACGCCGCCCGCCGCCGGGTGCCCTTCGTGGCGGTCATCGGGGCGAAGGAGGCGGCCGGGGACAGCGTCTCGCTGCGCTCGCGGGACGGCTCGGTCGCCGCGCTGCCGGTCGCCGAGGCACTGTCGCTGCTCGAGGCTTCGTGCCGCCCGCCTAAACAGGATCCGGTACCCGAGCCGTCAGTGTTGATGTGAGTGTCCCTCGACTCGTGGGCGCGGGGCTGGCTGTGCTCGCCCTGGCCGCCTGTTCCGCGCCCGCGGCCTCCTCCGTCCCCGTTTCCGTCCCCGTTTCCGTCCCATCGCGCGGCCCGTCCGCCGAGCCGAGCCGCGAGCCCGCGCACGCGGTGGCGCCCGAGATCGCCTATCCGGCGCAGGGCAGCGGCGGATACGAGATCGCTTCGGCCGGAGGTCCCGTCATCGGTACCGCCGGGCAGCTGCTGACCTACCGCATCGCCGTCGAGCGGGACATCACGGGCATCTCCGCCGCCGGGTTCGCCGAGGCCGTCGAGGCGGTCTTCGCCGACCCGCGCAGCTGGCCCGGCACCGGCAAGTGGCGGCTGCGCCGGGCCGGGGCCGCGGACCGCTTCGACTTCACGATCTACCTCGCGACCCCGGCGACGCGCGACCGGCTCTGCGCCAGCTCCTACGACCGGTACACCTCCTGCCGCAACGGCGACAGCGTGGTCGTCAACGTGGCGCGCTGGGTGCGGGGCGTGCCCGGCTACGGCTCGGATCTGGTCACCTATCGGCAGTACGTGATCAATCACGAGACCGGGCACCGGCTCTACCACGGCCACGAGCTGTGTCCCGGCCCCGGCCGGCCCGCGCCGGTGATGCAGCAGCAGACGCTGGGGCTGCACGGCTGCGTCGCCAACGCCTGGCCGATCGTCGACGGGCGGGAGTACGGGGGGCGCTCCGGGCAGTACGACGACCCCGCGCCGCACGACCCGTAAACGTCCGGGCCCCGGTCCCTCGTCTACGTCGGTGGAGCCATGGGGGAGGGAAGCCGTGCAGATCGAGTTCACCGAGTTCGTGCACGGGCGTTCGCAGGGCCTGCTGCGCTTCGCCTACCTGCTCACCGGGGACCGGCACCTCGCCGAGGACCTCGTGCAGGAGGCGCTCGTGCGGGCCCATCGCCGCTGGTCCGGGATCGTGGGGCAGGAGGGGCCCGAGCCCTATGTGCGAAAGACGATGCTGCGGCAGTACCTGTCGTGGCGCCGACGCCGCTCGTTCGCCGAACGGCCCGTGGCCGAGCTCCCCGAGCTCGCGACGGCCGATCCGGCGGCCCGGGTCGCCGACACCGACGCCATGTGGGCCCTGCTGCGCGCGCTGCCCCGGCAGCCGCGCGCCGTCGTGGTCCTGCGCTACTACGAGGACCTGCCGGATGCCGAGATCGCCCGGCTGCTCGGGTGTGCCGAGTCCACCGTACGAGTACACGCGTTCCACGCCCTGAAGAAGCTCCGGGCGGCCCTGGCCAGTGACCGGGAGACCGTCCCCGCGCCGGGAGGCAGATCATGAACGACGACGAGGTCGAGGCCCGGCTTCGCGACGCCCTGCGCCAGTTCGCGGGCGACGCCCCGCCCGGCGTGTCGATGCTGAGCACCGTCACGACCGAGTCCGCCCGCCGCGGCCGCCGCGTCCGCCTGGCCGCCCTCGCCTCGGGCGCCGCGGCCCTGGTCGCGATCGGCGCCGCTGTCCCGTTCGCCCTGCGCGGCGCGCCCCCGGCCGTCGTGGCCGCCCCGTCCTCGCCCGCCCCCGCCTCGCCCGCACCGGCCCCGTCCACCCCGGCCGCCCCGTCCGCCCCGGCCTCGTTCTCCGCGCGCCCGGCCACGCTCGTGGCCGCCACGGTGCCGCCGTCCCTGGTCTTCCCGGTCACGCCGCCCACCGGCGACGGCTACGGCACCCCGATGATCTCGCTGACCGCGGACCGCCTGACGCTGTCGCAGACCCTGCCGACGACCGCCCCGGTGACGGTGACCGCCTACGACTCGCCGCCCCCGAGCCCGGCCGGGCAGGCCCGCACGACCCCGGCCGAGGTCGCCGGGCGCCCGGCCACGGTCTACGAGTGGTCCCGGTCGGACGACGACCGGACGAACCCGGACTCGGCCCCCCGCGTCTCGCTCGTCTGGCACCCGTCGGCCCGCACCTGGCTGCGCCTCGACGCGGACGGGGGCACGGCGGTGCCGCTGCTGGTCGCGTACGCGGAGGCGCTCAAGCCCGGCGGCGCCACGGCCGAGACGCCGTTCACCTTCACGCTGATGCCGTCCGGCTGGACCGTGGACGACATCAGCCCCGCGGTGGTGACCTTCGCCCCGCCCGGCACCGACCCCGACGCGGGCTACCTGTTCAAGCTGGTCGTGCAGCTGGACGAGGAGCCGGGCCGGCGGCCGAAGCTCGAGGGCCCGGCGACCGTCGGCGTCCGCGTCGGCGACCGCCAGGCGTGGCTGACCACGACGCCGGAGGTGCAGTTCCTGCAGATCCCGGTGGACGGCGGCCGATCGCTGATGCTGCAGGTGAGCCCGGCGGCGGCGCTGCCGCAGGACGTGCTGCTGCGCTTCGCGGCCGGCATCGGCGTGACCCCGTCGGCCCAGGTGAGCCACGGCTGAGCCGCGCCCGGCGCAGGTGATCCGGGGCTGATTCACGGGGTGGCGAGGTTCGTTCGGCCGCCGCGCGGATACCTCGTCTCCGGCGGGAGCCGCGGCATTTCCGCGCCGGCGATCCGGGTCAGATATCGGATGATTCACCCAGATCGCCCCGTAAAGGTCATACCCGTGCATACCATCGATTTTGTGCTGGTAGTAACGACCGAGGGCTTACCCGGTTACGAGATCACCGCCGTGCTGGGCGAGGTGATCGGCGTTGTCGCTACGTCCCGCAACCCGTTCGCGGCCGGCCTGCGCTCGACGGAGGGCGGCCCGGGCCAGGACATGTCCCAGTTCCTGGTCCAGACGCGGGCGCGGGCCGTGGGCCAGATGGTCCAGGCGGCGGAGAACCGCGGCGCGAACGCGATCGTGGGGATGCGCTTCGACCATCGGGACGTGACGAACACCTGGGTCGAGCTGTGCGCGTACGGCACCGCGGTGGTCGCGGTCCCGATGCACGCCCGGACGGGGGCCCACGCCGCCTGACCTGCACCTCGTTCGCCGCGGGCCGGATCAGGTGTCGCGTCGGTGCAGTCCGGCGACGACCGCGCGGTCGAGGATCTGGTTGAGCTCGAGGCCGGCGTCGATCTGGCGGGCGTCCTGGGCGGCCGTGAGCAGTGGCTGGCCGGCCGCGAGCATCCGGCCCCGGGTGTCGAAGACGGGGTTGTTCGTGTCGGTGTGCTCGACCAGCGCGATGACGACCGGCCGCTTCGTGGTGACGTAGTGGAAGAACCGGCGGAGCCAGGTCGCAAGGCGCTCCGCCGGGTCGTCGCCCTCGACTGTCGCGGCGGCGGCGCAGACCTCGTTGACCTCATCGACGAGGGTATGTCCGCTCGGCAGCCTGCAGTGGACGGTCTCCACCTACTCCCTGGTCATGGCCTGCCTGCTGATGCTGTCCGGCTCGATGGCCGACCGATTCGGCCGCAAGCGGATCTTCCGGCTCGGGCTGGCGTTGTTCGCCCTCGGCTCCCTGCTGTGCGGCCTGGCACCCAGCGTGGGGTGGTTGATCGCGTTCGTCAGCGTGCAGGCGGTGGGCGGCTCGATGCTCAACCGGTGTGGTACGAGGCCGCGACCACGCCCGATCGCGACCGGCACGGCGAGCCGGGCTGCGTCTGGCAGCGTGGGCACGGGTACCGCTCGACGTCGTCGGCGTCACGCGAGCCGGCTTCACGGTTCTCATCGACGGTCATGCCGAGACATTCGCACAAACATTTCTCAGAACCTCGTCGCGACATGCTTGCGTGAGAATGGGTTGCGAGAACGGAACCGGTCCGGAATCGCGGCTCGGGGCCGGGCTGCTGACTCGTTCTCACAATGGACCGTATGCGAGTGACGGGATCTGTGTGCGGCCCTGCTGCCAGATGGCGGTGGACAGGTCCCGGCCAGCCGGGGTGATCCAGGCCCGGACCAGTCTCCGGTTCGCCGGGTCGCGGTCGCGGCGGATCAGTCCCCCGCTCGGCGCCGGCGCCTCGCTGGCGGCGGTCGCCGCGGCGAGCCCGCGGGCGCGGGCCAACTCGATCAGTGCGCTGCCGTCGCCGCCGGGCTCGGCCGGTTCGCTGAGCAGCCACCACTGCGCGCCGGACAGGCCGTGCCCGGCGGCGGCAGCGGTCGGCGATTCAAGCGTGGCCGCCAGCGAGATTGTCGCCCTGATCGGCAGTGCGACGCCGCTCAGGGTTTGTGGCCGACCAGCCACATGCCGACGTGCTCGGGCCCGGTACGGACCACGAGCTGGAAGCGCCCGAGGTCGGTCTGGTGGTCCGACATGCGGGGGCAGGCGCCGTTGAAGGCCGGGGAACACGAAGGCGTGGTGTCGGGCTGGGCGTGGCCGGCCAGGAAGTCGGTGACCCGCTTCGCCTCGTCGCCCCGCAACGCCGGCCCGGCGCAGCCAGCGACGACCTGCTCGACGGCATTGCGGGTCATAGTGATGTACCCGTTCACGCCCAGCGAATTGTCGATGACCCCGCAGTAGATCATGTTCACGGCGGTACTCTCGGCGCTCGGCCGTTCGACGATCATGTACAGCTGGCCGTGCACGACCGGGAAGTCGACCGTCAGCCTGGTCATATGCGCATTCAGCTGCTCGTACGGGGTCGGCTTTGCGTGCCAGCGCTCGGACCAGGCCTTGGCGACCGCGTCGGCCGCGATGCCGGGGATGGGGCCCTCGCCGTGCGGAAGGCCGTCCGCCGGGCCGGCCGAGGCGCCGGCCGGGGCCGTGCCCGCCGAGCCGCGGGCGGCCGGCGCATTGGTCGTGGGGGTCGGGGCGGGTTTTGCCGCCGGGCTGCAGCCCGCCGCCAACGTGCCCACGGTCAGTGCCGCGAGCATCAGTCCCGTGCGTACCGCCATTCGCCCTCCCGGATCGGTTGCTGGCGGACCGAACTTATCACAATCCGTGAATCTATTGCATTGATGAATGACAATGTTTTTGCGACAACGTCGCTTTGAGCGGCACCGATTTCGCGACCAACCAACTGGTCTGGGACGACTATGTGATCGGCACCGGCATCGCCATTCAGCTCATGTACAGCCCGGGCTGCCACGCCTTCTGGGGTGAAGTGCAGGAGCCCAGCGGGGGCGTCTACGGCACGCTGTTCGCCATTCCGGAGTACGGGGGCGCCGAGCAGATTCTCGAATCGGGCGTGACTACCAACGGGGCCCTGGAGACGCACATGTGGAACTCGGCCGGTCACTCGGTCAAGCTCTGCCGGAGCACGACGGTCGTCGCCGATCCGGGCGACACCAACACCTTCACGTCCCAGTGCACGGGGTGGCGGTGATCGCGATGCGCAGTCAATCCGCGCTGCGGCGCCTCCTCGCCGTATCGGTGGCCGCCGCCCTGACCGTCGGGTTCCTGCCCGGCCGGGCGCAGGCCGAACCGACCGTGCCCCACACCGGCCAGGGTGCAATCGCCGATCCCGACCATGCGCTCGGCGGCAGGTGGCGGTCCTCGTCCGACGTCGTCGTCACCGGGGCCGGTGACGCCGACGGCTACCATCTGTACATTGCCCGGGAGAAGGACGCATTCGGCTGGCAGACCCTCGCCACGCTGAAGGCGACGGACATCGATGTCGGGCCGTGGGGCGGCTCGGTCTGCGTGACCGGGTCCGGCCGGTACGCCGTGGTCGTGTTCGCCCCCGTGAAGGCGTCCAACGATCCGAAGCTCATGATGGCCGGCGCCCTCGCCGCCGTCGTCGACACCACCACCGGCAAGGCCACGGCGGTCGCCGCCGGGGTGCAGTTCTCCTACTTCAACCCGGCCTGCGGCCCCGGCGACCGGGCGCTGCTGACCCGGGCGGTCGGCGCCGACACCCAGGCCGGGCGCAGCACCGACCTGCTGACCGTGGATGCCGCGGCCGGCAAGGTGACCGGCACCCGGCACGTCGCCGCCCAGCTCAACACGCCGGCGGCGGCACCCGACGGCGACTACGGCATCGTGGCCGGGCAGCTGGTCAAGGTCGCCGCGAGCGGCTCGGTGAGCGCGCTCGGCCGTCCGCAGGGCCGGCCGTTCGCCGTGCGGGCCACGGCGGGCGGCGGTCCCGCTGGCCAGCAGGCGCAGCGGTCGCCGCGTCCGTGCGGGGCGGGCACGCCACCGCGGCGCTGGTGGTCGGGAAGCCGACCAGGTCGAACAGCGCGAAGTTCGCCAGGGTCGCGCCGTGGGTGTCGGTGGCGTGGGCCATCCGGACCGCCCTTTTGTCTGGCGGGAGCAACGGTCCGCAGGTGACGCGGACCCGAGCAATGCTCTACGACTTGATCTCCGCGATGACCGCCCCCGCCGACACGACCTCGCCCACCGTCGCCTGCAGGCCGGTCACGACGCCGGCCTTGTGGGCGTTCAGCGGCTGCTCCATCTTCATCGCCTCGAGCACGACGACCAGGTCCCCCTCGGCGACGGTGTCCCCCTCGGCCACCGCGATCTTCACGATCGTGCCCTGCATGGGGCTGGTCAGGGCGTCGCCGCTCGCCGCGGCGCCGGCCTTCTTGCCCGCCGCCCGCTTGCGCGGGGACGCGGCGGGGGCGGCCGGTGCGGCCGTGCCGAGCCCGGCCGGCAGCGTGACCTCGAGCCGCTTCCCGCCGACCTCGACCACCACGGTCGAGCGCTCCGCGGCCTCGGCGGTGTCCGTCGCCGGTGCCGTGAAGGGCGGCACGTCGTTCACCCACTCGGTCTCGATCCAGCGCGTGTGCACGCGGAAGGGCTCGTCGGTGAAGGCCGGGTCCCGCAGGACCTTGCGGTGGAAGGTCAGGGCGGTGGCCATGCCCTCGACCACCATCTCGTCGAGGGCGCGGCGGGCGCGCTCGATGGCCTCGGCGCGGGTCTCGCCGACGATGATGACCTTGGCCAGCAGGGAGTCGAAGTTGCCGCCGATGACGCTGCCCGACTCGATGCCGGTGTCGACCCGCACGCCGGGGCCGGTCGGCAGGGCGAGCCGCGTGACGGTGCCGGGGGCGGGCAGGAAGCCGCGGCCGGGGTCCTCGCCGTTGATGCGGAACTCGATCGCGTGGCCGCGCGGGACGGGGTCGGCGTCGAAGCGGAGCTTCTCGCCGTCGGCGACGCGGAACTGCTCGCGGACGAGGTCGATGCCGGTGGTCTCCTCGCTGACCGGGTGCTCGACCTGCAGGCGGGTGTTGACCTCGAGGAAGGAGATGGTGCCGTCGTTGCCGACGAGGTATTCCACCGTCCCGGCCCCGTGATACCCCGCCTCGCGGCAGATCGCCTTCGCCGAGGAGTGGATCTGCTCGCGCTGCTCGTCGGTGAGGAACGGGGCCGGGGCCTCCTCGACGAGCTTCTGGTGCCGGCGCTGCAGCGAGCAGTCGCGGGTGCCGACCACGATCACGTTGCCGTGCTGGTCGGCGAGCACCTGGGCCTCGACGTGGCGGGGCTGGTCGAGGTAGCGCTCGACGAAGCACTCCCCGCGCCCGAACGCGGCCACCGCCTCGCGCACGGCCGACTCGAACAGCGACGGGATCTCCTCGATCGTGCGGGCGACCTTGAGGCCGCGGCCGCCGCCGCCGAAGGCCGCCTTGATGGCGACCGGGAGGCCGTGCTCCTGGGCGAACGCGATGATCTCGGCGGCGTCGGCGACCGGCTCGGCGGTGCCGGGCACGAGCGGGGCGCCGGCGCGCTGGGCGATGTGCCGGGCGGTGACCTTGTCGCCGAGGTCGCGGATGGACTGCGGGCTCGGGCCGATCCAGGTGAGCCCGGCGTCGAGGACGGCCTGGGCGAAGTCCGCGTTCTCGGACAGGAACCCGTATCCCGGGTGCACCGCGTCCGCGCCCGACCGCGCGGCCACCTCGACGAGCTTCTCGATGCGCAGATAGGTCTCCGCGGCCGAGTCGCCGCCCAGCGCGTAGGCCTCGTCGGCCAGGCGGGCGTGCAGCGCGTCGCGGTCGGAGTCGGCGTACACCGCGACGCTGGCCAGGCCGGCGTCACGGCAGGCCCGGATGACCCGAACGGCGATTTCGCCTCGGTTGGCGATCAGTACCTTGCGCACGCAGGCAGTCTATGCCCAGGGTCCGACACTTTCCGTTGCCAAGAAAGTCACTCCCGACGCTTAGTCAAACTTGTCTATTACGCTTGTGTCGTGTCCACTACGCGTCTGATGATCCTCGGCCTGGTGTCGTACCTCCAGCCGGTCCACGGCTACGACATCCGCAAGGAGTTGACCAGCTGGAACGTCGAGAGCTGGGCCAACGTCCAGCCGGGCTCGATCTACCACGCCCTGCGCCGGATGAGCGAGGAAGGGCTGCTCGAGGAGGTCGCGACCGAGCAGGTGGGCAACCGGCCGGCGCGCACCCTCTACCGGCTGACCGCGGCGGGCTCGGCGGAGTACCAGGCGCTGCTGCGGCGGTTCTGGTGGGAGTACCAGGAGCCGCACGACCCGTTCCTGGCCGCCTTCGCGTTCCTGCCGCACCTGCCGCGCGCCGAGGCGGTGGGCGCGCTGCGGGCCCGGGCCCGGCTGCTGGAGGACTGGACCAAGACCTATCGCGACAACGTGGACCAGTGGCTGGATCACAAGCCGCCGCACGTCGGCTGGCAGTTCGAGCTGACCCTGGCGCGCTGCGAGGCCGAGGCCCGCTGGTGCCACGACATCGCCGCGCGCATCGAGGCCGGCGAGGGTGGCCACCGCGGGGAGGACGCCGACGAGCGGGAGGCCGAGGAGTGGCGCCGGGCGATCCGGGCCGAGTACGGCGAGCCCGTCGACGACGAAGACGAGTAGTACGCGACATACTCAAACTTGACCGACAAAATTATATCGCGTTACAGTCTCCTTGCGAATCCATCGACAGGGGAGACGGACATGATCGAGACGAGGGGCCTGCGCAAGTCGTTCCGCTCCCGCGCCGGTCGCGACAAGAAGGTCGTCGAGGCCGTGCGCGGCGTCGACCTCTCCGTCCGGGGCGGGGAAATCTTCGGCTTTCTCGGACCGAACGGCGCGGGCAAGACCACGACGCTGCGCATGCTCGCCACGCTCATCGCGCCGGACGGGGGCGAGGCCACCATCGCGGGGGCCGACCTGCTGAGGAACCCGGGCGAGGTGCGGCGGCGGATCGGGTACGTCGCCCAGGGCGGCAGCACCTGGGACGAGAGCAGCGCGCGCGAGGAGCTCGTGCTGCAGGCCCGCTTCTACGGCATCGGCAAGGCCGAGGCGCAGCGGCGGGTGAGCCGGGCGCTGGACGCGTTCCAGCTGACCGAGTACGCCGACCGGCGCTGCAAGACGTATTCGGGCGGTCAGCGCCGCCGGGTCGACATCGCGCTCGGCATCATCCACGAGCCGAAGATCGTGTTCCTCGACGAGCCGACCACCGGCCTCGACCCGCAGAGCCGCGCCCACATGTGGGACGAGGTGCGCCGCCTGCGCGAGGAGGGCATGACGGTCTTCATCACCACGCACTACCTCGACGAGGCCGACGCCCTGTGCGACCGGATCGCGATCATGGACCACGGCGAGATCGTCGCCGAGGGCACCATCGACGCCCTCAAGCGCGAGGTCGCCGGCGACGTGGTGACCGTCGGCGTCAACGGCGCCTCCGAGACCGCGGCCGGCCTGCTCGCCAACCAGGACTACGTGCGCAGCATCGACCACGCGGACGGGCGGCTGCGGCTGTACGTCACCGAAGGCGCCACCGCCATCCCGCACATCCTGCGCCTGCTCGACCACGCCGGCGTCACCCTCGGCGAGATGGAGCTGCACCGCCCGAGCCTCGACGACGTGTTCCTCACCAAGACCGGCCGTTCCCTGAGGGAGAGCTGACCGATGAAATTCCTCCGCGACACCTGGCTGGTCTTCCAGCGCCAGATGCAGCTCATGCTGCGCAACCCGGTCTGGCTGATCGTGGGCGTCGTCCAGCCGCTGTTCTACCTGCTGCTCTTCGCCCCGCTGCTGAAGCCGGCCCTGGGGGTGAGCACCAACGCCGAGGCGTACAGGCTGTTCGTTCCCGGCCTGCTCGTCCTGCTGGCCATGTTCGGCTCGCTGTTCACCGGCTTCGGCCTGATCGCCGAGCTGCGTGCCGGCGTCATCGAGCGCAGCCGGGTCACGCCGGTGAGCCGCTTCGCCCTGCTGATCGGCCGCTCCCTGCGCGACGTGGTCTCCCTGCTGTTCCAGGCGCTGCTCATCGTCGTCATCGCCGTGGCGGTCGGCCTGCGCGTGAACGTCCTCGACGTCGCCGCCGCGTTCGCCCTCATGGCCGTGATCTCGCTGATGCTCTCGGCCTTCTCCTACGCCGTCTCGCTCAAGCTGCGCAGCGAGGACGCCCTGGCCCCGCTGCTGAACACGATCTCCCAGCCGCTGCTGCTGACCGCGGGCATCCTGCTGCCGCTGACGTTCGCCCCGAAGTGGCTGCGGACCGTGGCCGACTGGAACCCGTTCTCGTGGGCGGTGGACGGGGTGCGCGCCCTCTTCGACGGCCACCCGGGCGCCGACTCGGTCTGGCAGGCCGCGGTGGTCGTCGGGGTCCTGACCGTGGTCACGGTGGTGTGGGCGTCCCGGGCGTTCGCCAAGGGTGTTCGCTGACCCCGGGTTTTCCCTGCTCGGGTCCGCGTCAGTAACTGACCGTCGCTCCCGCCAGACAAAAGGGCGGTCCCCGGAGGGCCTTCGGCCGGAGGGGACCGCCCTAGCCGGGTCCGCGGTGCCAAGACCGCACCGGGGGCGCCGCGCCGATCAGGCTGTACCGGTAATGAGGCTCACCGCCGTGGCCACGTCCGCGGTCCGGGATGGCGTGACAGCGTTGCGCCCGTGCCTCGTCTCGTTCGCGACCGGCTCACCTGGGTCATGTACGTCCAGCTGGCCCTGTGGGTCTACTCCCTCTACGGCTTCGGCCCCGTGGCTACGATCCTGCGCGACGAGCTGCACATCAGCCGCACCCTGGCCGGCCTGCACGGCACCGCGTTCGCCCTGGGCGGCGTGCTCGGCGGCCTCCTCCTGCCCGGCCTGACCCGCCGCCTGGGCCGGGCGCGGCTCATCTGGATCGGCCTGGCGTGCGTCAGCACCGCGGCGGTGGGGATGTACGCCGCGCACCACCTCGCGCTGACCCTGACCTTCGCGACGCTCGCGAGCATCGGCTCGGCCCTGGAGGTCAACGCCATCAACGCCGGCCTGACCGACCACCACGGCACCGCCGCCCCGGCCGCGATCAGCGAGGCGAACGCGGCCGCCGCGGCCCTGGGCCTGGTGGCCCCGCTCGTGGTCGGCGCGACCTTCGCGGCCGGCTGGGGCCGGCGCTCGGGCCTGGCCGTGACCCCGGCCGCCGGGTCCCCCGGGGCGCCAGTGTCCCCGGAGCGTCAGGGCGTCAGGGCGTCAGAGTGTCGGAGCGTCAGGGCGTCAAGGCGTCGGGGCTTCGGAGCGTCAGGGCGTCAAGGCGTCGGGGCTTCGGAGCGTCAGGGCGTCGGGGCTTCGGAGCGTCAGGGCGTCGAGGCGTCGGGGCGTCAGAGCCGGCGCGCGATGGTCAGGCCGTCCGCGATCGGGAGCAGCACCGACTCGACCCGGGCATCGGCCAGGACGTGCCGGTTGAACTCGACCATCGCCACGGTGCCCGTGTCCGCCGGGTCCGGGTCGACGATGTGGCCGTGGCGCAGGACGTTGTCGACCAGGATCAGGCCGCCCGGGCGCATGCGCGGGACCAACTGCTCCCAGTAGTCCAGGTAGCCCGTCTTGTCCGCGTCGATGAAGGCGAGGTCCAGGTGCGGGTCCGGCGGCAGGGTGGACAGCGTCGTGGAGGCGGGGCCGATGCGCAGCTCGATCCGGTCGGCCAGCCCCGCGCGGTCCCAGTAGCGGCGGGCGATCCGCGTGTACTCGTCCGAGACGTCGAAGCAGATCAGGCGGCCGTCCGCCGGCAGGCCGCGGGCGATCGCGATCGAGGACAGGCCCGTGAAGGTGCCGATCTCGACCGCGTTGCGGGCGCCCAGGATCCGGGTCAGGAGGGTCATGAAGCCGGCCTGCTCGGGGGCGATCTGCATGCCCTGGTCGGCCGGCAGCACCCGGGCCGTCTCCTCGATCGGGTCGCGGACGATCTCGTCGGGGCTGCTGCCGTTGGCCACGACGTAGTCGTGCAGGGCGCTGGTCAGCGCGAGGGTCTCCTTGGTCATACGCCAATACTCCACAGCGACACCAGCGGGACGTCCAGCCGCGCCAGCAGGAGACGCAGGGTGGGCACCGACAGGCCGACCACGTTCGTGTGGTCACCCTCGATGCCGGCGACGAACGCGCCGCCCCGGCCGTCGATGGTGAACGCGCCCGCGACCTCCAGCGGCTCGCCCGTGGCGACGTAGGCCGCGATCTCCTCGTCGGAGGGCGACGCGAAGTGCACCGTCGTCGCCACGACCTCCTCGGCCGCCGCGCCCGTGGCCGCGTCCAGCAGGCAGTGCCCGGTGTAGAGCACGCCCGAGCGGCCCCGCATCGCCTTCCAGCGCGCCGTCGCCTCCGCGGCCGTGCCGGGCTTGCCCAGGATCTCGCCGTCGAAGCCGAGCACCGAGTCGCAGCCGAGCACCAGGGCGTCCGCCGGCGCCGACGGCAGCACCGCCCGGGCCTTGAGGCCGGCCAGCGTGCCGGCCAGGGTCGCGGCGTCGCCGGCCTGGACCACGGACTCGTCGACGCCGCTCACGACGACCTGCGCCGCGATGCCGGCCTGGGCGAGCAGCCGCCGCCGCGAGGGACTCGCGGAGGCGAGGATGAAGGTTCTCACGGCGGCAACGTTAGCGAACTACCATCTATGTCCGTGCGCAGGCTGTGGGCGGAGTTCAAGGCCATCGCCGTCGGGGGCTCGGTCCTCGACCTGGCGCTGGGATTCATCATCGGCACGGCGTTCGCCACGCTCGTGCAGTCGTTCGTGACCAACCTGTTCCTGCAGGCGGTCGCGGCGACGGTCGGCGAGCCGGACTTCAAGGAACTGGCGATCACGGTTCACGGCACGCCGATTCGGTACGGCACGTTCCTGAACGATCTGCTCCAGTTCATGCTGCTCGCCGTCGGCCTGTTCGTCGTCATCAAGTTCATGACGCTGATCGGCGTCGACCGCGGCCGCTCGCTGGAGCTGCGCAACTGCCCCTACTGCCTGGACCGCATCCCGGTGGCCGCGCTGACCTGCCGCTCGTGCGGCCAGCAGCTCGTCACCGACCTGCCCGACCCGCAGGAGGCCGAGCGGCTGCAGCTGGAGCGGGAGGCGCGCAAGTGGCCGACGCTGCCGACGCTGCCGCCGATCACGATCCCGCGACGGCGCGCCAATGGCGGGGCCGACCCGGCCGAGCCGACGCCGCCCACCGCGACCGGGGACGAGCGGCCGCAGCCGGCGCCGGGGCGAGACTGAACAGGGCGCCCACGATCGCGGCCACCTCCTCGGCGGTCGGCGCGCCCTTGACCACCCTGAACAGCGGCTCCTGGCTCACGTAGACCTCCCGGACTTGTTCGCGAAACGTTGCCGTCCTGCGAGCATACGCACACCTCAGCAGCGCATACTCGAACGGAACGGGAGTCGATGGCGAATTGGGGGGCGCATTGACAAACGTCCTGATTCGCCGAGTCTGTAGGCTTATATCGATCACTGTCGCTGCCGCGCTGGCGTCGGCGGCCGGTGTGGCGAGCCCGGCGTCGGCCCGGGAGGGCGAGTCGCCCGCCTCGGTCTCCGCCTCGCTGCACTACCAGGTGACCTTCGTGGCCCGGGCCTGCGACGGCTACCAGAACGTCATGGGCAACCGGGTGCGCGACGACAACGCCGAGAACGCGGCGCCGGTCGGGCGCGACAGCGCCTACCACGACGGCGACGAGGTCGACCCGCAGGTCGAGGCGGCCGGCTCGGCCGGCTGCGCGCCGCTGAACGGGTGGCAGTTCTCGCTCGGGGCCGGGCACGAGAAGAAGGGCGCCCTGTCGACGGTCACGACCCCGGCCGCCGGCTCGGGGCCGACCGCGGCCGCCGCCCCGCTGCTCGACCGCACCGGGCAGAAGACCGGCCAGACGATCGACGGCGCGGTCACCGTCACGCTCACCGACGAGCAGGCCAAGGCGGCCGCGCGGCACCAGCTCTGGGCGCAGGGCGGCAGCCCGGGCGACCCGCTGCTCGCCGCCGCGCAGCCGGGGCAGGCGGGCTACGGCTTCGGCTCCCTCCGCTGCGCCATCGACGGGCACACGAACGGCAACGTTCAGTGGGTCGGCTTCCCGTCCGGGGCCCGGCACGTCTTCTGCTACGCCTACTACGTCAAGGCCGCCCAGCCGACCGCGACCCTCATCGTGCGGGCCCGCACCACGACCGCCCCCGGCTACCCGCAGCACTTCCGGTTCGACTCCAGCGCCAGCTACGACCCGCAGCGGCGCATCGACATCGACGCCAAGACCGACGCCACCCTGGTGCGCAGCGCGGGCGGCGCGCCGGGCACGGTCGTGGCGCACACCCCGGCCGGCTGGAGCCTCGCCGACCTGAGCTGCACCAAGTCGGGCGCCGGGCGCAGCCTGGCCGCGACCGACGTGCCGACCGCCACGGCCACCGTCACGCTCGCCGCCGGCGAGATCGTCACGTGCACGTTCACCTTCGCCCCGCCGCCCGTCCGAACCGGGCTGACGCTGCGGCTGTACTCCGACACGGCCGGCGGCGCCTTCGACCTCGCGGTCGCCGACCCGGCCGGCGGCCCCGCCCGGCACCTGAGCGCCGCCGCCACCGGGGACGGGTCCGCGTCGGTCGCGTCCGGGGCGGACCTCGCCACGCTGCTGCCGGGGGCCTATGCGGTCACGCTCACCGCCCCCGCCGGCGACGCCGCCGCGTGGAGCCTGGCCGGCGCGGGCTGCGGCGACCAGGAGCTCAAGCCCGAGGGCTGGACGGTCACCGTGACGCTCGCGACCGCCGCCGCGGCCGACTGCGCGCTGCGGGTCACGCGCAAGGCCGGCTCGATCGAGCTGCGCGCGGTCACCGTCGGGGGCACCGCGGCCGCCGGGTTCGCGGTCACGCCGCGCAAGCAGGGCCTGATCGGCTGGTCCGGGGTGTCGACCACGGCGGCGCTGGGCGAGCCCGCGGTGGCCAAGGGCGACGTGCCCGGGTCGCTGACGTTCGCCGAATACCTGGTCACGCCCATCGCGCCGCTGTCGACCGTGGACGGCAGCTGGCGGCTGAGCTCCTTCGCCTGCGACCCGGGCGAGTCGCCGGATCCCGACGACGGGGCGGCGGGTGTCGTACCGCTGACCGCCTCCGACCCCGCCGCCAGGTGCACGGCCACCTACACGTTCGAGCCCGCCCGGCAGCTGCAGCTCACGGTGCGCTTCGCCGGCAGTGCGGCCGGTCGCGCGGGGGCCGTGGTCGTGGACATCGACTGCGAGGACGGCTCGAGCGGCCGGGCCGTGCTCGGCGGCGACGACAACGGCGAGGCCTCGCTGCCGGCGCCGCTGGGCTTCCTCAGCCCGACGCGGTGCACCGTCCAGCAGCCGCAGACCCCGTCGACCAAGGACGCCAAGGTCTCGGTCACCGCCACGGTCGACCCGAACCCGGGCGACGCCCCGGTGGCGATCCCCGGCACCCTGCGGATCGGCGACGAGAACGCCGCCGACGCCCAGGACGCGCAGGAGACCACGATCGTCGTCACGGTCACGTTCGACACCGACGCGGCCCGTCCGACGCAACAGAAGGTGCTCGATACCTTCCGGGTCCTGCCGGTCGCCCTCATCGGGGCCGGGCTCGTCGGGCTCGGCCTGCTCATCCTGCTGATCATGGTCCTGCGCTCGCGCACCGACTGACGTGCGATCTTCACCAGAACCGGGGTTTTTCGCGCGTGCTCCGGTTCGGTACTTTGCAAGGTGATGACCTACTCCGGGGCGCTGGTCGCCGAGCGGTACCGCTTGATCGAGCCGCTCGGTGCCGGCGGCATGGGCCGCGTCTGGCTCGCCCGCGACGAGATGCTGCGCCGGGACGTGGCCATCAAGGAGGTCGTTCCGCCGGAGGGGCTGACCCGGGAGGAGCGCGACGAGCTCCAGCTGCGCACCCTGCGCGAGGCGCGCGCGGCGGCCCGGCTCAACGACGCCAACGTGGTGCGGATCTACGACGTCGTGCACACCGAGGACGCGCCGTGGATCGTCATGGAGTACGTCCCGTCGCGCTCGCTGCACCAGGTGATCACCGAGGACGGCCCGCTGCCGCCCGAGCGGGTCGCGGGGATCGGCCTCGCGGTGCTGGGCGCCCTGAAGGCCGCGCACGCCGCCGGGGTCCTGCACCGTGACGTCAAGCCCGGCAACGTGCTGCTGGCCGACACCGGCCGGGTGGTGCTGACCGACTTCGGGCTGGCCGTGTTCGACGGCGGCGACGGGGCCGTGACCCGGCCGGGGCTGATTCTGGGCTCGCCGCAGTACATCTCGCCCGAGCGGGCCCGCGAGGGGACCTCGGGACCGGAGAGCGACATGTGGTCGCTGGGGGCGACGCTGTACGCCGCCGTCGAGGGACGCTCGCCGTATGCGCGCTCGACGACGTACGCCACCCTGACCGCCCTGGCCACGGAGGAGCCCGACGCGCCCGTGCGGGCCGGCGTGATGAAGCCGGTGCTGACCGCCCTGCTGCGCAAGGACCCGCGGGCCCGGGCCGGCGTGGCCGAGACCGAGCGGCTGCTGCAGCGCGCCGCGTCCGGCGAGGGTCGCGCCTGGTGGAGCATGCCCGCGCTGCCCCGCCCGCGCCGGTCCCGCGAGGGGCACTCCGGCTCGCCGTCCGGCGGGACGGCCCGCCCGGCGCCCGTCGCGGCCCCCGCGGCCCGGCCGGTCGTCGCGGTGAGCCGCGAGCCGGGCGTCGCCGCGGACGTCTCGCCCGAGCTGGCCTCGTTCTTCGGTCCCGCCCCGCGGCCGGCCGAGACGGGCGGCAGTGGCACCGGCAGAGACAGCGGCACTGGCAATGACGCTGGCACTGGCAATGGCACTGGCACTGGCACGAGCGGCGACAGCGCCGGCGACCAGCTGGTGCCGTCGCACTCCGCCGGCGACGACCTCGACCGCACGGTGCCCCGCACGTCGCCGTGGCGCTGGGCGGCCGCGGCCGTCGCCGTCGTGGCCCTCGTGATCACCGCGGTGCTGCTGCTGACCGGCTCCGGCGACGAGCCGGACGGCACGGCGAACGACCCGCGCGGCATCGGCGTCGCGGCTTCCCCGGCGCCGCCGTCGGAGCCGGGGACGCGGTCGGAGCCGGGGACGCAGTCGGCGACGACGGTCGCGACCCGGTCGCCGATCGTGCAGGGCAGCATCGGCGGCGACGCGGTGCGGCTGCCGGACGGCTACGAGTGGATCACCGACCCCGAGTTCGGCTGGCGGGTCGGCCTGCCGGTCGGGTGGATCCGCAAGCCGCACCCGTCGTCGGACTCGATGGTCTACTACGAGTCCAACGTGGTGCCCGGCATGCGGGTCGGCATCGACACCACGTTCACGCCGCCGA
The DNA here is from genome assembly GCF_050947935.1 of Dactylosporangium sp. CA-052675. Classification (GTDB taxonomy): domain Bacteria; phylum Actinomycetota; class Actinomycetes; order Mycobacteriales; family Micromonosporaceae; genus Dactylosporangium. Next base: position 973,309 of record NZ_CP192010.1, read on the forward strand.
AGGGCGACCCGGTCAAGGACTGGGAGCAGCAGGAGGCGGCCCGGGTCGCCGGCAACCGGTACCCGAACTACCACCGGCTCAAGATCGTGGCGGTCAAGGACTACATCGGGGACTGTGCCGACTGGCAGTGGACGTACGACAGCCCGCAGGGACACATGCACGTGTCCAACCTGGGCTGCCGCATCCGCCCCGACCTCGGCCAGGCCATCTACTGGGAGTGCACCACCGACATGTGGACCCAGCCGGCGGCGCAGAACGTCTACGCGATCATCCGGGCCACGTTCCAGCCCAGCCCCCAGCGCTGACCCGCCGCCCGCTAGCGAAGCGCGGCAGCGGGGTGCTGCGGTGCTCGGGCTTTAGAGCGGGATGTTGCCGTGCTTCTTCGGCGGCAGGGTCTCGCGCTTGGTGCGCAGCAGCCGCAGCGCCCGCACGATCTCGACCCGGGTGGTGGAGGGGGCGATGACCCCGTCGACGTAGCCGCGCTCGGCCGCCACGTACGGGTTGGCGAGCGTGTCCTCGTACTCCTGGATCAGCTCGGCCCGCAGCGCGGCCGGGTCCTCGGCGTCGCGCAGCTCCTGGCGGTACAGGATGTTGACCGCACCCTGGGCGCCCATCACCGCGATCTGCGCCGTCGGCCAGGCGAAGTTGAGGTCGGCGCCGAGATGCTTGGAGCCCATGACGTCATACGCGCCGCCGTAGGCCTTGCGGGTGATGACCGTGACCTTCGGTACCGTCGCCTCGGCATAGGCGTAGATCAGCTTCGCGCCGCGGCGGATGATGCCGTCCCACTCCTGGCTGGCGCCGGGCAGGAACCCGGGCACGTCGACGAACGTGAGGATCGGGATGTTGAAGGCGTCGCAGGTGCGCACGAAGCGCGCGGCCTTCTCCGACGCGTCGATGTCCAGGCAGCCGGCGAAGTGCATCGGCTGGTTGGCGACCACGCCGACCGGGTGGCCCTCGACGCGGCCGAAGCCGACCACGATGTTCTGCGCGAACAGGGGCTGGACCTCGAGGAAGTCCTCGACGACCGTCTCCACGACCGTGCGGATGTCGTACGGCTGGTTCGCCGAGTCGGGGATGAGCGCGTCGAGCGCGAGGTCCTCGTCGGTGATCTCGAGCGCCGCGGCCCCGGAGGTCGCGTCCAGCACCGGTGCGTCGTCCATGTTGTTCGACGGCAGATAGGACAGCAGCGCGCGCACGTAGTCGATCGCGTCGTCCTCGTCGGCCGCGAGGTAGTGCGCGTTGCCCGACTTCGTGTTGTGCGTGCGGGCCCCGCCGAGGTCCTCCATGCCGATGTCCTCGCCGGTGACCGTCTTGATCACGTCGGGGCCGGTGATGAACATGTGCGAGGTCTGGTCGACCATGACGGTGAAGTCGGTGACGGCGGGGGAGTACACCGCGCCGCCCGCGCACGGGCCCATGATCAGGGAGATCTGCGGGATGACGCCCGACGCGCGGACGTTACGGAAGAAGATCTCGCCGTACAGCCCCAGGGAGACCACGCCCTCCTGGATGCGCGCGCCGCCGGAGTCGTTGATGCCCACGACCGGGCAGCCGATCTTCATCGCCAGGTCCATGACCTTGACGATCTTCTCGCCGAAGACCTCGCCGAGGCTGCCGCCGAAGACCGTGAAGTCCTGGGCGAACACGCACACCTGGCGGCCGTCGACGGTGCCGTAGCCGGTGACCACGCCGTCGCCGTAGGGGCGCGCCGCATCCAGCCCGAAGTTGGTGGACCGGTGCCGGGCCAGCTCGTCGAGCTCGACGAACGAGCCGGGGTCGAGCAGCAGCTCGATGCGTTCCCGGGCGGTCTTCTTGCCGCGGGCGTGCTGCTTCTCCACCGCGCGGGCCGAGCCGGCGTGCACCGCCTCCTCCGTGCGGCGCCGCAGATCCGCGAGTTTGCCCGAGGTCGAGTGGATGTCCGCCTGCTTCGTGGTCACCTTCGGCAGCTTAATGGCGCCGACATAGGGTCGAGCTGTGAACATTTCCACCGGCTCCCCGTCGGGCTCCGGGTCGGGCTCCTGGTCCGACCTCGGGCGGCCCCCGCTGCGGCCGCTCGCGCTGCGGCGGGCACTGCTCGTCCCCGGCGGCCTCTGGACCGAGCTGCGGATCGTCGAGGAGACCGGCTCGACCAACGCCGACGCGATCGCCGCGGCCCGCGAGGGCGCCCCGGAGGGCCTGGTGATCGTCGCGGAGCGCCAGATCGCCGGCCGTGGGCGCCTCGGCCGCCAGTGGGAGTCGCCGGCCCGGGCCGGGCTCGCGCTCAGCGTGCTGCTGCGCCCGGACATCGCTCCCGCGCGGCTGGGCTGGCTGCCGCTGCTGGCCGGGGTGGCCCTCACCGAGGCGGTGCGCCGGGTGTCCCGGGTGGACGCCTACCTCAAGTGGCCGAACGACCTGCTGCTCACCGGGGACCGCAAGACGGCCGGAATCCTCGCCGAGGCGGCCGACGGGGCGGTGGTGCTCGGCATCGGGCTCAACGTCACGCTCCGCGAGGAGGAGCTGCCCCGCCCGGACGCCACGTCCCTCGCCCTGGCCGGGGCCGCGAACACGGACCGTGACCCGCTGCTGCGGGCCCTGCTGCGGGCGATCGGGGAGTGGTACGCGCGCTTCACCGAGCACGGCGGGGACCCCGAGGCGTCCGGGCTGCGGGAGGCGTACGCCTTGCACTGCGGCACCATCGGCCGCCGCGTGCGCGTCGACCTGCCCGGCGGGACAGTGCTCGAGGGCCTGGCGGCCGGCGTCGACGTCGACGGCCGGCTGCAGGTCACGGACCGCTTCGGCACCGTGCGGGCGGTGGCCGCCGGGGATGTGGTCCACGCGCGGCTGGATACGTCCGGGTAGTCCATCCCGCCGGGTGGCGTTCAGGGTCTAGCCTCACCTCCGACATTCATGAACGAGGAGGGGTTTCGCGTGGGGTTCCCGGAAAGCGTCCTGACCAAGGACGAGCAGGTGGTGCTGCACCTGCACCCCCACTGGAAGGCGTTGTTCCTGCCGGTGGTCTGGTTTGTGCTGGCCGTGGCGGCAGTCGTCGTCCTGGCGATCTTCACGGGCTGGGGCATGATCCCGATGCTCATCGTCTCCGGCGTGGCCCTCGTGCTGGTCCTGGTGGTCACCGTGTGGCCGTGGATCAAGTGGCGGACCACGCACTACGTCTTCACCAACGAGCGGGTGATCATGCGCAGCGGCGTCTTCTCGCGCAGCGGCCGTGACATTCCGATGGGTCGGATCAACGACGTGTCGTTCTCGCACTCGCTGTTCGAGCGGATGCTCGGCTGCGGCACGCTGACCATCGAGTCGGCCGGCGAGCGGGGCCAGGTGCAGCTGACCGACCTGCCGCAGGTGGAGAAGACCCAGAGCATGCTGTACGAGCTGGTCGACTCCGACCGCCAGAAGCACACGTTCGGCGACGACGACCGCGACGCGCTCGTCAAGGAACTGCGGGACGACGCGACGAGCTGAGCTCCGCCCGGTGCGCGGGCTTTTCTGGTGCCCCCGTCAGCGCTTCGCGGCGGGGGTTTCCAGGTCGTCGGCCGGCTTGCGGGGCGCGGGCGGGCTGGTCGCGGGGTCGGAGAACGCGGCCTCCAGCGCCTCCATCTGCCGCTCGTCCGGGGCGATGGCCGCGGTGTCGGAGAAGGCCACCTCGAGCGCCTCGATCTCGCGCTGCTCGGGGCTGGCGGTGAAGACCCAGGTGCGGTACGCCCAGAACCGGAACGTCGTCGCCAGCAGGATGCCCGCGGCGTTGGCGATGTTGAACGCCAGCCGGTCGTCGGGGTTGGACTCGCTGAAGTGCAGCCCGTATTTGGCCACCGCCAGGCCCGCCTCCTGGATGAGCAGGCCGACGCCGTTGAGCGCGAAGAAGAGCACGTATTCGCGGCGCGCGCTCCCGCTCTCGCGGTCCTTGTAGGTCCACTGGCGGTTGAGCAGGTAGGACACGATGGTCCCGACGACCACCGCGACGATCTTCGCCTTCAGCGGGCCGATGAACAGCAGGGCGTTGACCAGGATGAAGTCGACGGCCGTGTTGACGCAGCCGACCGCGCCGAACTTGAACAGCTCGGTCGCGAGCGCGTGGTAACGCTCCGGCAGGAAGCGGTCGCGGAGACTGCTGGCGAATCGCACCGGCCAACCTTACGGTAAGCGACCAAGCCGCGCGCGGCCCCGAGGCCGACTGCGGGACAGGTCACCCCGCGGTCTCACGCTCCGTGACAGCCGGGCTGCCGGGGGTGGCCTCGGTGTGATCGGGGCGCTTGCGGAACACGATCTGGCGGTAGGACCAGAACCGGAACAGGGTCCCCAGCACGAGGCCGACGCCGTTCTTGGCGATGTTGTCCGACAGCTGGCTGGTGAAGCCGAAGACGTAGTGGCTGATGCCCAGGCAGGACAGCGCGATGACCAGGCCCACGAGGTTGAACAGGAAGTAGAGCGCGTATTCGCGGCGCAGGTCGGTGCGGGCCCGGTCGCGCCAGGTCCAGAACCGGTTGCCGATGAACGCGCACGTGGCCGCGACCGCCATCGAGATCGTGCCGGCGACCAGCGTGTTGAGCGGACCCCACAGCAGGTTGTAGACGCCGGTGTCGATCAGGAAGGTGATCAGGCCGATCGTGCCGAACTTGCCGGCCTCACGCACCAGACCCTCGAAGCGCGCGTAGAGCTTCTGGAACATGGTCGGCTGCGGGGTCGTCGACTGCACGTCGGTCACGCAGGACAGAGTAAGGCACGACACCCTTTGCGCAGTAATGCGCGCTGAACGAAAAGTTCGCGCGAAATTCTGCGAGCGGGCTTGAAAGCCTTTCGTTCTTGTGCAGGTTTTCACAAGGTCTCGCGATGCCGGGCCAGGTCGGCGGGCCTAGGCTGGGAGAAACCCGCTGGATTTCACGACGCGCTCGCACCATCGCGCGCCGCGCTTGCGCGCATCCTCGGGCGGTTCGAGGTCAATGCCGACCAAGAGGAGTCACCGTATGTCTGCCCCGGTAACAGTGCCCGGCCTGGATCAGGCGCCCACCGCCCACACCCGGCTGCTGGCCTGGGTCCGTGAGGTCGCCGAGCTCACGAGACCCGAACGCGTGGTCTGGTGCGACGGTTCCGAGCGCGAGTGGCGCCGGATGACCGACGAACTGGTCGAGAGCGGGGCGCTGGTCCGCCTGGACGCCCGGCCGAACTCCTTCTGGGCCCGTACCGACCCCTCCGACGTGGCCCGGGTCGAGGAGCGCACCTTCATCTGCTCCGTCGACGAGGCCGACGCCGGCCCAACGAACAACTGGATGGCGCCGCAGGAGATGAAGCGGCGCATGACGGAGCTGTACGACGGGTGCATGCGGGGGCGGACGATGTACGTCATCCCGTTCTGCATGGGCCCGCTCAGCGCCGAGGACCCGATGTTCGGCGTCGAGCTGACCGACTCGCCGTACGTCGTCGCCTCCATGCGCATCATGACCCGGATGGGCGCCACGGTGCTGGAGAAGATGGGCACGGACGCGAACTTCGTGCCCTGCCTGCACTCCGTGGGCGCCCCGCTCGAGGACGGGCAGGCCGACGTGGCGTGGCCGTGCAGCGAGACCAAGTACATCTCGCACTTCCCCGAGACGCGGGAGATCTGGAGCTTCGGCTCCGGCTACGGCGGCAACTCGCTGCTGGGCAAGAAGTGCTACTCGCTGCGCATCGCGAGCGTCATCGGCCGCGACGAGGGCTGGCTCGCCGAGCACATGCTCATCCTCAAGCTCACCAGCCCCGAAGGGGTGGTCAAGTACATCGCCGCGGCGTTCCCCAGCGCGTGCGGCAAGACCAACCTGGCGATGCTGGAGCCCACGATCCCGGGCTGGAAGGTCGAGACGCTCGGCGACGACATCGCCTGGATGCGCTTCGGGCAGGACGGCCGCCTGTACGCGGTCAACCCGGAGTTCGGGCTGTTCGGCGTGGCTCCCGGTACCGACTGGAAGACCAACCCGAACGCCATGCGCACGCTCGCGCGCGGCAACTCGATCTTCACCAACGTGGCGCTCACCGACAACGGCGACATCTGGTGGGAGGGCATGGGTGAGCCGCCCGCGCACCTCACCGACTGGCGCGGTCACGACTGGACGCCGGACTCGGACGAGCTCTCCTCGCACCCGAACTCCCGCTTCTGCACCCCGATCACCCAGTGCCCCATCCTGGCGCCCGAGTACGACGACCCGCGCGGCGTGCCGATCGACGCGATCCTGTTCGGCGGTCGGCGCAAGACCACGATCCCGCTGGTCACCGAGGCGCGCGACTGGGTGCACGGCGTGTACCTTGGCGCCACGCTGTCGAGCGAGACCACGGCGGCGGCGGTCGGCCAGGTGGGCGTGGTGCGCCGCGACCCGATGGCGATGCTGCCCTTCATCGGGTACAATGCCGGCGACTACTTCGCCCACTGGATCGAGATGGGCAAGGGCGTCGACGGCGACCCGACCAAGCTGCCCAAGATCTTCTACGTGAACTGGTTCCGCCGCGGTGACGACGGCCGCTTCCTGTGGCCCGGCTTCGGCGAGAACTCGCGGGTGCTCAAGTGGGTGGTCGAGCGCATCGAGGGCACGGCCGAGGCGGTGGAGACGCCCATCGGCGCGGTCCCGGCGCCCGGCGCGCTCGACGTCGCCGGCCTGGACCTGACGGCCGAGGACGTGGCCGCGGCGCTGAACGTCGACGCGGAGGAGTGGCGCGCGGAGCTGCCGCAGATCCAGGCGTGGTTCGAACAGTTCGGCGAGAAGTTGCCAGGAGTTCTCTGGGCCGAGCTCGACGCCCTCCGGGCCCGCCTCGGCGCCGCATAACCGCTGGTGAGCGGCCGGTCCGTCGGGTGACCGGCCGCTTGTCACTTTACGGAAACAGTACTGTCCGGTGCCCGCCTGGCGGTGTTGCTTCGCCCTCGGGGTCGCTAGTCTTCTCTGCCGTGGGCCTGCGTGACGTGGTTTATTCGCTGTACGAGAAGCGTCTCTCCCGGAGGCTGCTCGGCAAGCCGAAGCCGCACCACGTCGGGGTGATCGTCGACGGCAACCGCCGCTGGGCGCGCGAGATGGGATACGTCGACCCCAACGACGGCCACCGGGTCGGCGCCGAGCGGATCAAGGAGCTCCTCCGCTGGTGCGACGGCGCCGGGGTCAAGCACGTCACCCTCTGGCTGCTGTCCACCGACAACCTCTCGCGCCCAGCCCAGGAGCTCGACCCGCTGCTGCAGATCATCGAGAACCTGGCCGCGGACCTCGCCGACGAGCGCAACCCCTGGCAGCTGCGCATCGTGGGCGCGCTCGACCTGCTGCCCAGCTCCAGCGCCCAGGCCCTCAAGGCGGCCCAGGAGAAGACGATCGACCGCACCGGCGGGGCGCAGGTCTCCCTGGCCGTCGGCTACGGCGGCCGCCGTGAGATCGCCGACGCGGTGCGGTCGCTGCTGCACGAGCACGCGAAGGCCGGCACCACGATCGAGGAGCTCGCCGAGATCCTCGACGTCGACCACATCTCCGACCACCTCTACACCCGCGGGCTGCCCGACCCTGACCTCGTGATCCGCACGTCGGGGGAGCAGCGGCTGTCGGGGTTCCTGCTGTGGCAGAGCGCGCACTCGGAGTTCTACTTCTGCGACGTGCACTGGCCCAGCTTCCGGCGGACGGACTTTCTTCGGGCGCTGCGGTCTTATGCCAATCGTCAGCGGCGTTACGGGGCTTGAGCTCGGGTTTCTTCGATAACTCGGGCGCTCCGCGCCGCGACTTATCGGATTTTTCGCCTGCGGGGCGATAAATCGGTTCTGTCCGTATTTTAGGCGCCGGGTCGGCGCGCGGGGGTTTGGTCTCGGGGTCCGAAGGCGGCTGACGGGCGCCATGGGTGGTGGTCGCCGTGCTGAAGGGATGTCGCGAGGCGTCGGCGGCTGTCCTTATCGGCGCCTGTGTGTGGCTCGCGGGCGCGGACGGGCGCCGAAGGCTCCGGGCGGGAGGGCGGGGCCGTGCGTGGCTGGGCGGCTTGACGAGCGGTGAGGGGCGCCGAGCACGCCAACCGCGTCCCGGGTCGCACGCTGCCCGCGCCTGGGCGCGTCCGAGCGTGGCCGGCGCCTGTGCGGGGCTCTGGAAGCGGCCGAGATCGGTGTGAGTGGTGGCGCACAAACGGGCCACAGGCCGTCACTGTCCGTTGCGGGCCGTGCACCTGGTGTTTGTCGTGTGTTCGGACCTGATCGGCTGGGAATCGGCTGCGCGATCTAGTGGATTTTGCAACTACCGGATAGCGTCATTGCTGTGGCGGGGGTTTTCCCCGGCATCCGAGGCCCGGACCGAGCGAACGCATGTGAAGCCACGGGGCCAAGCACCCGACCCCGTGCGGGCGTCGGAGGACGCGAGTGCGGGCGGCGAGGTGCCCGTCCCCGGAGATCCCGTGACCGTTCGCCGTAGTCCCTCAGCATCCTCCTCAACCTCCGCGGAGCCGGCGCCAGCCCAGGCCGCAGCCGGGGCACCGAGCAAGGCGACGCCGCCCGTCAAGGCCGTCCGGCGCACCCGGAAGAAGGCCGAGGAGAACCCGGTCCCCGTTCCCACCCGGCGCACCTTCGTGCTGGACACCTCCGTGCTGCTGTCCGACCCGGGCGCGTTCCTGCGCTTCGGCGAGCACGACGTCGTCCTGCCGCTGGTCGTCATCTCCGAGTTGGAGGGTAAGCGGCACCACCCCGAGCTGGGCTACTTCGCGCGGCGCTCGCTGCGCTTCCTGGACGAGCTGCGGGCCAAGCACGGCCGGCTGGACGAGCCGCTGCCGCTGACCGACGCCGGGGGCACCCTGCGGGTCGAGCTCAACCACGCCGACCAGCACGTGCTGCCGGCCGGGTTCCGGGCCGACACCGACGACGCCCGCATCCTCGCCGTGGCGCTCGCGCTGCAGGCCGAGGGCAAGGACGTCCTGCTGGTCACGAAGGACATGCCGCTACGGGTCAAGGCCGGCTCGGTGGGTCTGGCCGCGGACGAGTACCAGCCGGGGCCGGCCGCCGATCACAGCTGGACCGGCATGGTCGAGCTGGGCATCAGCGAGGCCGAGGTCAAGCAGCTGTACGCCGGGGAGGCCGTCGACCTCGACGGCGCCGGTGACCTGCCGGTGCACACCGGGCTCGTGCTCACCTCGCAGAACGGGTCCGCCCTGGGCCGCGTGGGGGCCGACAAGTCGGTGCGGCTGGTGCGGGGCGACCGCGAGGCGTTCGGCGTGCGCGGGCGCTCGGCGGAGCAGCGCGTCGCGCTGGATCTGCTGCTCGACGACTCCATCGGCATCGTCTCCCTCGGCGGGCGGGCCGGCACGGGCAAGTCGGCGCTGGCGCTCTGCGCGGGGCTCGAGGCGGTCATGGAGCGGCGCAAGCACAAGAAGGTCATCGTGTTCCGGCCGCTGTACGCCGTCGGCGGCCAGGAGCTGGGCTACCTGCCCGGCAGCGAGGCCGAGAAGATGTCGCCCTGGGCGCAGGCCGTCTTCGACACGCTGGGTGCGCTGGTGCACGACAACGTGATGGAGGAGGTCGCGGGGCGGGGCATGCTCGAGGTCCTGCCGCTGACCCACATCCGGGGCCGCAGCCTGCACGACGCGTTCGTGATCGTCGACGAGGCCCAGTCCCTCGAACGGGGGGTTCTGCTCACCGTACTGTCGCGCATCGGCATGAATTCGCGGGTGGTACTCACCCACGATGTCGCTCAGCGTGACAACCTCCGCGTCGGCCGGCACGACGGTATCGCCGCGGTGATCGAGGCGCTGAAGGGCCATCCTCTCTTCGCACACGTCACCCTCACCCGTTCGGAGCGTTCTCCGATCGCCGAGGTGGTCACGGATCTGCTGGAGGACCTGCCGTTCGAGCGCTGATCGTCGGCGGCCGCGAGCCGGACTTGAGGAGAACCACCCGAATTGCGGCGTGATTAGGCTCACAGAAGGTAGCGTTCGGGTTCTCACCCTCGATTGTGCTGGGCGATGGTGGGTCTCGAGCGCGTGACGCCACGCAAGTGGGCATCAGGCGCTCACGGTGCGTAAGGGTCCGGGCGGTGGGTAACACCCCGTCCGGACCCGCTCCGCGAGGAGCGGGCGCCGCTTCCTGTCCCCGACGAATGGATGACCCTGTGATCCGGCTGTGGCACCGGGTCGGCACCATCCGAGCCGTGTTCGCTCTCGTGATCCTCGCGGGTCTCGTCGGCGGCCTCGTGATCGCCGGCCTGACCCAGCACGACGACGACTCGGCCAGCGCCGTCAAGGCTGCCGATACCGCCGCATTCCCCGTCTCCTCGTCCTCCGCCACGCCGTCCGCGTCGCGCTCGCCGAGCAGCGCCGCCGAGGCCGACGCCCTGGCCAAGGCCAAGGCCGCCGCCGAGGAGGCGTCCGCCCAGGCCAAGGCCGCCGACGACGCGGCGCGCAAGAAGGCCGAGGAGGAGGCGAGCCGCAACAAGGCCCGCGCCACCACGCCGCCACCGACCAACTCGGCGCCGAAGTACCCGGTGCCGCCCTCCTGCGACGTGTACTCGGGCAACAAGAAGACCGGCTGCGCCGTCCTCATCGGCATGGGCTTCGGGCTCGACCAGATGCCGTGCCTGGAGAAGCTGTGGGACAAGGAGAGCGGCTGGAACGCCAAGGCGGCGAACCCCAGCGGGGCGTACGGCATCCCGCAGGCGCTCCCCGGTAGCAAGATGTCCTCCGCCGGGGCCGACTGGAAGACGAACCCCGAGACGCAGATCCGCTGGGGGCTCGGCTACATCAAGGGCAAGTACCAGACGCCCTGCGGTGCCTGGAACTACTGGAACAGCCACCACTCGTACTGAGTTTCGCTCGTCGGCGCCGTCACACCTCGCTCGTGTGGCGGCGCTGGCGCGTCTCTGCTACCACTTGGGCGTGTCGAGCGACAGCGAGCGGCAGGCCGACCCCACCCGATTCGGGACCGAGGCCTTCTACGCCTCCATCGGGCGGGCCTTCGTAGCCATGTGCGCGTTCGTGCCGGTGCTGTTCCTCATCGAGTTCTTCGACGGGCTCAGCGGGCACCGGCTCGACCAGGAGGGCGGCATCCGCCCGCACCACATCGACGGGCTGGACGGGATCATCTTCGCGCCGTTCCTGCACGCCGGCTTCGACCACGTGCTGGGCAACAGCATCCCGCTGATCCTGCTGGGCACCTTCGTGCTCGCCGACGGGGGCGCCCGGTTCTGGCTCACGACCGCCTTCATCGCGATCGTCGCCGGGGTCGGGGTCTGGTTCCTCGGGGACGCCAACACCGTCGTGGTCGGGGCCAGCGGCGTCATCTTCGGGTACCTCGGCGTCATCCTCATGCGCGGCGTGGTCGGCCGGCGGCTGTGGTACATCGGCGTCGGCCTGCTCGTCGGGCTCCTCTACGGCTGGCAGCTCTTCGGCGTGCTCCCGGGCGACCCGGACGTGTCGTGGCAGGGTCACCTGTGCGGGTTCCTGGCCGGGCTGGTCGCCGCGATCCTGTTCCGCCGGCGCCGCCCGCGCCCGGTTGAGCACGTCGACCCCCTATCCCTGGGCCCGGAGCTGTCGTAGCGTCCCACCCATGCGAGAAGCCGTCGCGGGCCGATCGGGCCTCGACCCACAAGGCCCGTGTCGCCGTACCGTCGACCTCGCCATCGTCGGCGCGGGACCGGCCGGGTTGTTCGCCGCCTACTACGCGGGCTTCCGCGGGCTGTCCACCGCCGTGATCGGCGCGCTGCCGGAGCCCGGCGGCCAGGTCACGGCGATGTACCCGGAGAAAATGATCTTCGACGTGGCCGGGTTCCCGGGCATCCGCGGCCGCGACCTGGTGGCGAACCTGGTCGAGCAGGCGGCCCAGTTCAACCCCGAGTACCTCCTGGGGGTCCGGGCCGACGAGCTGTCCTATGTGGACGAGCGCCCGGTGCTCGGGCTGTCCTCGGGGGAGTCGCTGGCCTGCGGGGCGGTCCTCATCACCGGCGGCCTGGGCAGCTTCACCGCGCGCCCGCTCCCGGCGGCCGAGGGCTTCTCCGGCGAGGGTCTGCTGTTCTTCGTACCGCACCTGGCCGACCTCGCCGGGCACGACGTCGTGATCGTGGGCGGCGGCGACTCGGCCTTCGACTGGGCGCTCGCCCTGCAGCCGATCGCCCGCTCGGTCACCCTGGTGCACCGGCGCGACAAGTTCCGCGCCCACGCCTCGACCGTCTCCCGGGTGCAGGCGCTGCCCATCGAGATCGTGACCAACGCCGAGGTGACCCGGCTGCACGGGGACGCTCGCGTCACCGGGGTCGACGTCACGGTGCGCGGCGGCGAGGCGCGCACGCTGCCGGCCGACACCGTGGTGGCCGCGCTCGGCTTCACCGCCGACCTCGGCCCGCTCGCCGGCTGGGGGCTGGAGCTGTCCAAGCGGCACATCCGCGTGGACAGCACGACGGCGACGAACCTGCCCCGGGTCTTCGCGGCCGGGGACATCAGCGAGTACACCGGGAAGGTCCGCCTCATCGCCGTGGGCTTCGGCGAGGCGGCGACCGCGGTGAACAACGCCGCCGTGATCATCGATCCGGCCGCGCACCTGTTCCCCGGCCACTCGTCCGACAACGGCTGATCCGCACCTCCGCCTGCGGCGGTGCGCCGCACATGCCGGGCCGTTGGCGCGCTCGGCCTTCGCGCGGGCGCCGGCAACGCTTGCCTCGGCACCGCGCCGCGAACGGACGCTCGGGGTCGCGCGCCGGACACATGGCTGTCGCGGGCGGCTCCCGCCATCTCCACCAGGCCGAGCCACCGCGCCACCGTCACCGCCACCGCCACCGTGCCCACGCCGCCGCCCTCGCCACCGCGCGACTGCCGCAGCCATCGCCGCCGTCGCCGCCGCGCGACGCCGTCGCCGCCGCGCGACGCCGTCGCCGCCGCGCGACGCCGTCGCCGCCGCGCGACCGCCGTCGTCGCCGCCGCGCGACCGTCGTCGCCGCAGTCGTCGCCGTCGCCGTCGCCGCGCGACCGTCGTCGCCGCCGCCGTCGTCGCCGTCGCCGCGCGACCGTCGTCGTCGCCGCCGCGCGACCGCCGCCGTCGCCGTCGTCGTTGCGCCATTGCCATCGCGATCGGCGTCGAACTGTCCGGCGCCGCGCCGCCCGTGACCGGCGCGATCCTGCCTCTAGCCGCCGCCGGGTGCGAGCGGCGCGGCGGTGCCGGCGAATGCGAGGAGACCGGCGCTGACGTGGGTGAATACCCCGTCAGGCGAAAAATCCGATATGTCGGCTGGTTCGGCCGCGAAGCGGCCGACATATCGGCGCAACACCCGACAGGCTCGGCCACGGGCGCACACCGCCACGGCAACTCCTCAACCGCCGAAGCGCACCGCCGATGGGACAAGGCGTGGTGGGCGTCCGCTTGCAGGTCCTCGGCGTGGTGCTCCTCGGCCTGCTGGTGTCCGGCGGCGCGGGGCTGCTCATGCACCGTGTCGAGCGCGACGGTGCCGACCAGGCGCTCGACCGGCGCACCGCCGCCGCCCAGGACGCGGTCGCGTCGGCGACGCAGCGCTACGTCGACGCCCTCCAGCTCGCCGCCGGCGCGCTCGAGGCGCTGCCCGTGCTGGACGCCGGCGCCTTCGGCACCGCGACCGAGCCGCTCGGCCGGCTGTGGCTGCCCGGCGCCACGGGCGTCGACTACGTGGTGGCGGTGCCCGACGCCGGCGTCGCCGCGGCCCAGGCCGCCTGGCGCGAGCGCGGAGTGCCGGAGCTGAACCTCGCGCCGGCCCCGGGCACCAGTGTGCACTACTTCGCCGTGCTCGCCCGCCCGCTCGACGTGCGCCGGCCGGGCGGGCCGGGGCCGGGGCGCGACCTGGCCGCCACCCCGCAGGCGGGCGCCGCGGTCGAGCGGGCCGAGAAGACCGGGCTGCCGGCGGCGTCCGAGCCGTACGTCGCGCTGCGGGACGCGTCCAGCTCCGCCGAGCCGCAGCCGCAGACCGTCGCGCTCGTGCAGCGGGTGGTCGAGCGGCGCACCGGGGCCCTGCGCGGGTACCTCCAGCTGACCGTCCGCGTCCAGGACTTCTTCGGCGACACCATGCTCCAGCCCGTGCGCGAGCTGCTCGACGTGAGCCTCGCCGCGTACGCCGGGACCGAGCTGCGCACCATCGCCGTCCTGCGCCGCCCGTCCGGCCGGGGCGCCGATCTGCGCCGCACCGTCGACGTGCAGGTCGCCGACCGGCAGTGGCGGCTGCGGGTGGCCACCGACTCCGGCGCGCTCGCCGGGGCGGGCGGCCACCTCGACGAGGGCATGTTCTTCGGCGGCGCCGCGCTCACGCTCGTCACGGCGCTGCTGGTGTACACCCTCGCGACGTCCCGCCGCCGGGCCGAGGAGCGCGTCGAGGAGGCCACGGCCGAGCTGCGGGTCGCGGGGGCCACCGCCCGCTCGCAGGCGACGCTGCTCAGCGCCGTGATGGACACGATCGCCGACGGCGTGGCGGTGATCGACGGGGAGGGGCGGGCGGCCTGGCTGAACCCGACCGCGCGGGCGATCCTCGGCCCCGAGGCGTCGCAGGCGTCCGCGTCGCAGTGGCCGGAGCTGCTGGACATGCGCGAGGCCGACGGGGTCACGCGGTACCGGAACCGCTCGCCCGGCCCGGCGGGGACCGAGACGCTCGTCGAGTGCGTGATGGCCGGGCGGCGCATCGAGGTGCGTGTCCGCGCGCTGGTCTACGACGGTGAGGCCCCCGGAGCCGTGGCGGTCATGCGTGACATCACCGACCGGCACGCGGCCGAGGAGCGGCTGCGCTCCTCCGAGGAGCTGCTGCAGCTGCTGCTGGACGGGGCCCGGGACTACGCCATCTACATGCTCGACCCCGACGGGCGGATCGTCAGCTGGTCGGGCAATGCCGAGCGCCTCAACGGGTACCGCAGCGAGGACATCATCGGCGAGGACTACGCGCGGCTGTTCACCCCCGAGGACGGCGAGGCCGGGCGGCCCGGGACCGTGCTGCGCCAGGCCCGCGAGACCGGCCGGGCCGAGAGCGACGGGCCGCGGGTGCGCAAGGACGGCACCCGCTTCTGGGTGCAGGGGCAGCTGACCGCGGTGCGCGACCCGGACGGCTCGGTGCGCGGGTTCGTCAACGTCAGCCAGGACGTCACCGCCCGCAAGCAGGCCGAGCAGGTCATCGAGCGGCTCAACGCGGACCTGGAGCGGCGCGTCGCCGAGCGCACGGCCGACCTGCGCGAGGCCAACGACGAGCTGGAGTCGTTCTCGTACAGCGTGTCGCACGACCTGCGGGCCCCGCTGCGGGCCGTCGACGGGTTCGCCAGGATGCTCGCGCTCGACCACGGGGAGGTGCTGGACGAGCAGGGGCGGCGCTACGTCGGGCGGATCCGGGCCGGCGCGCAGCAGATGGGCGAGCTCATCGACGGGCTGCTGGCCTTCTCCCGGCTGCAGCGGCAGGAGATGGCCAACTCCCGCGTCCGCCTGGCCGACCTCGTCGCCGAGGTGTGGGACGAGCTCGCGGTCGAGCGCGGCGAGCGCTCCGTCGAGCTCGTCGTCGGCGAGCTGCCGGACGCGCTCGGCGACCCGCGGCTCATCCGGCACGTGGTGGCGAACCTGCTCGGCAACGCGGTGAAGTACACCCGCGACGCCGACCCGGCCCGCGTCGAGGTCGGGCACCGGGTGACGGCCGCGGGTGAGGCCACCTACTTCGTCCGGGACAACGGGGCGGGGTTCGACATGCGGTACGCCGGCAAGCTCTTCAAGGTCTTCCAGCGGCTGCACCGGGCGGAGGAGTACGAGGGCACGGGCATCGGCCTGGCCCTCGCGCACCGCATCGTGCACCGCCACGGCGGCCAGATCTGGGCCGACGCCGCGCCGGGGGAGGGGGCCACGTTCTACTTCACCCTGCCCGCGTTCGTCCCGGCCCTGGAGACCGTCCCGTGAACCGGGTGCTGCTGGTCGAGGACAACCCGGACGACCTGGAGCTGGCGCTGCTGGCCCTCGACCGCGGCACCTCCGCCACCGCCGTCGACGTGGCCCGCGACGGCGCCGAGGCGCTGGACTACCTGTTCACCCGGCGGCCCGAGCCGCCCCAGGTCGTGCTGCTGGACATCAAGCTGCCGCTGGTCGACGGCATCGACGTGCTGCGGCAGGTCAAGTCCGACCCGCGCACCCGGCACATCCCCGTCGTCATGCTCACCTCGTCGGCCCAGGACCGCGACCTGCGCGCCTGCTACGAGCTCGGCGCGAACAGCTACATCGTCAAGCCCGTCGACATGGAGCAGTTCATGGCCGCGATGAACAACATCGGCGCCTACTGGCTGGGCCTCAACCTGACGGACCCGCAGACATGAAGATTCTCCTGCTCGAGGACAACCTCGACGACGCCGACCTGCTGGTGCTGGAGCTGCGCCGGGCCGGCTTCGAGCCCGCCTGCCGCCGGGTCGACGCCCGCGAGGACTTCCGCGCCGCGCTGCACGACCCCGCCGGGCGGCCCGACATCATCCTCGCCGACTACTCCCTGCCGCAGTTCAACGCGCTCGAGGCGCTGGCGATGCTCGGCTCGGACGGCCTCGACATCCCGGTCATCGTCGTCAGTGGCGCGCTGAGCGAGGAGGCGTGCGTCGACGCGCTGCGCCACGGCGCCGTGGACTACCTGCTCAAGGACCGGCTGAGCCGGCTCGGCTCGGCGGTCGAGCACGCCCTGTCGCAGCGGCGCCTGCTCGCCGACCGGCACCGGGCCGAGCGCACCTTCCGGGCGGCGTTCGACCACGCGCCGGTCGGCATGGCCGTCACGGATCTCGCCGGCCGGGTGCTGCAGGTCAACCAGGCGCTCTCCCGGATGACCGGGATCGAGCCGGGCGCGTTCCTGCCCGGGCTGATCTGCGACGAGGACCGGCCGCTGGTCGAGGAGCGGCTCAAGCGGCTCGTCGCGGGCGAGGCCGGCGAGGTGACCAGGGAGCTGCGGCTGTGCCGGGCCGACGGGTCGCTGGTGTGGGGGCAGTACTCGGCGTCGCTCATCGGCGGCGACGCGGCCGGCGTGGTGCACCAGATCGCCGACGTCAGCGACCGGCACCGGGCCGAGGAGGCGCTGCAGCGGCAGGCCGAGAAGCTGGCCCGGACCAACAGCGACCTGCAGGAGCTCGACCGGCTCAAGAGCGAGTTCGTGGCGACGGTCTCGCACGAGCTGCGCACGCCCCTGACGTCGATTCGCGGGTACACCGAGATCCTGGCCGACAGCGACGCCACCGCGCTCGGGCCGACCGAGCGGCGGATCGTCGGGATCATCGACCGCAACGGCCGCCGCCTGCTCGACCTGATCGAGGACCTGCTCACGTTCTCGCGCATCGAGTCGGGGACGCTCACCCTCGACCTGGGCCCGGTGCGCCTGCGCGGGCTGGTCGACGCGGCCTGCGAGGCGATCCGGCCGGCCATCGAGACGGCGGGGCTGCGGCTCACCGTGGACGTGGACGAGCACATCCCGCTCGTGCGGGGCGACGGGGAGCAGCTGGAGCGGGTCGTCCTCAACCTGCTCGACAACGCCGTGAAGTTCTCGGACCCGTCGGGCAGCGTGACGGTCACCGGCCGCGAGCGCGACGGCGAGGTCGTGCTCTGGGTGCGCGACACCGGCGGCGGCATCCCCGAGGCCGAGCAGGGGATGATCTTCCAGCGCTTCTTCCGTACCGCGGACGCGCAGCGCCGGGCCATCAAGGGCAGCGGGCTCGGGCTGGCCATCTCGAAGGCCATCGTGGAGGCGCACGGCGGGTGGATCGCCCTCGAGTCGACCGAGGGCAGCGGCACGACGGTCGGCTTCGGGCTGCCACTGCCTACGCTCTGAGGCGGGTGGCCAGGTCGGCCAGCTGGCTCTCCTTGGCCTGGCCCACGATGATCACCGTGCGGTTCGCGGTGCTCTGCACGATCGCGCGCTCACCCGGGCGGCCCTGGGACAGCCGGTGCCACTGCAGGCCGGCGATGCTCGTCTCCCCGTCGTCGTGCGGGTTCGGCCCGACGATGGCCGGGACCAGCACCGATGCCGGATCGGCGCTCTCGACGAGCTGCATGGCGCCGTTGTCCGGCGCGGTGATGCCGATGCGCAGGACGCCGTCGGTGAACGTCGCCGAGGCGATCCGCCACCCGTCGGGCAGCTGCTCGGGCTTGAGCGCCTGGAACTTGCCCGCGCGCTGCACCGAGCCGTAGACCTCGGTGGTGTCGACGGCGGGCGGATTCTCGTGGCCGAGATACCGGTAGAAGGCCACGATGAGGAACACCGGCACGATCAGTACCAGCATCGACAGGGCCATGTCCCGCGGCCGGCGGGCCTTGGTCGCCCGGGGCTGCTCGGTCGTACTTGCCACGTGACCATCTTGACAGGTCATGCGGACCGGATCGCTGCGAGGATGGTTGGTGGTGAACGTTGTTCTGAACACACACCCACGCATCGACGCGCGAGGAGTGCACGAATGAGTCGTGAGATGGACCGGAACCTGGCCCTCGACCTCGTCCGGGTCACGGAGGCGGCGGCGATGGCCGCGGGCCGCTGGGTCGGGCGGGGCGACAAGAACGGCGGCGACGGCGCGGCCGTCGACGCGATGCGCCTGCTGATCAACTCGCTGCCCATGCGCGGCACGGTGGTGATCGGCGAGGGCGAGAAGGACAACGCGCCGATGCTCTACAACGGCGAGAGCGTGGGCGACGGCACCGGCCCGGAGGTGGACGTGGCGGTCGACCCGGTCGACGGCACCACGCTCATGAGCAAGGGCATGCCCAACGCCCTCGCCGTGCTCGCGGTGGCCGAGCGGGGCGCCATGTTCGACCCGTCCGCCGTGTTCTACATGGAGAAGCTGGCCGTCGGCCCCGACTGCGCGGACGTCGTGGACATCGAGGCCGGGGTCGAGGAGAACCTGCGCCGCATCGCCCGGGTGAAGCGCTCGAGCGTCTCGGAGCTGACGGTGTGCGTGCTCGACCGGCCCCGGCACCAGGAGCTCGTGCAGCAGGTGCGCGCGACCGGCGCCCGCATCCGCTTCATCTCCGACGGCGACATCGCGGGGGCGATCAGCGCGGCCCGCGAGAACAGCGAGACCGACGTGCTCATGGGCATCGGCGGGACGCCGGAGGGGATCGTGGCGGCGGTCGCGCTCAAGTGCATGGGCGGGGCCATCCAGGCGAAGCTCTGGCCGCGCGACGACGCCGAGCGCGAGAAGGCCCTGGCCGCGGGGCACGACCTCTCGCGCGTGCTGCACACCGACGACCTGGTCAGCGGGGACAACATGTTCTTCTGCGCGACCGGGGTGACGAGCGGGGACCTGCTCAAGGGGGTCCGGTACCGCTCCGGCGGCGCGTACACCCAGTCGATCGTGATGCGGTCGCGCTCGGGGACGATCCGGTGGATCGACTCGTTCCACCGGCTGGAGAAGCTGCGGGCCTACTCGCTGGTCGACTTCTCCTAGCGGCCTCTTGGGGGCGCCTCGATCGCCGTGTGCGTCGAGGCGCCCGTGCGATATGTCGGGCGCTCCGCGCCGCGACATATCGGATTTATACCCCGACGGGGCATACGCAAGATGTCGCGGCTCGGAGACAGGGCCCAGACGGCCGCTGTCGTGGGCGAAGCACCGCGCCGCGGACCGCGATCTTTGGGTATCGCCCCAGGTGAGGCGCTCGTGACGCCGTGGAGGTCGGTGCCGGAGGGGCGGTGTCGTCGGGGCTGGTGGATCGGTCCAGGGTGACCGGCGGCGGGCCTGGCAGCGTCGGCGCGCAGCGCCCAGCGGTGCCTGGCGGGAGCGACGGTCCGCACCCCCGCGGACCCGAGCCATGCCCTGCCGGCACTCAGCGGGCGCCGCGCAGCGCCCAGCGGTGCCTGGCGGTGCCTGGCGGGAGCGACGGTCCGCACCCCCGCGGACCCGAGCCATGCCCTGCCGGCACTCAGCGGGCGCCGCGCAGCGTTTCGCGAAGCGCG
Organism: Dactylosporangium sp. CA-052675; assembly: GCF_050947935.1. Lineage (GTDB taxonomy): Bacteria > Actinomycetota > Actinomycetes > Mycobacteriales > Micromonosporaceae > Dactylosporangium. The sequence continues at coordinate 993,153 of NZ_CP192010.1, forward strand.
TCGTCCAGCGGCGTCGCCGTCAGGCCGAACTCGCCGGTCACGCGCGAGGAGTCCATGACGAACGGCCGGTCGTGCTGGTACCGCACCTCGATGAACTCCCGCGCGAACCGGTCCCACAGCCCCGCCGCCCGCACGGCCAGGGCCGGGTACGCCCGCAGCCGCGGCTCCCCGAGCCCCGCCAGCGCCGCGACCCGCGTGAGCAGCTGCCGGGCCGTCAGGGCGGGCACTGACGGCGTGTGCCACGGCCGGCCCCACGCCCGCGGCTCGCGGGCCAGGGCGACCAGGGTGCGCGCGGCGTCGCCGGTGTACGTGTACGTGTGCGGCACGTCCAGCGCCCCCGGCAGCCACACGGTCCTGCCCGCGCGCATGGCCGGCAGCGCCATGTCGATGAGGGAGTACCGGGGGCCGATCCAGTCCGAGGAGCGCACCTCGACCGCGCGGACGCCCGATGCCAGGGTGTCCAGCCACATCTTCGCGCGCACCCGGCCCTTGACGGTCTCGGCCGCGAGCGGCATGTCCTCGGTCATCGGGCGGTCCACGGGCCCGTACCCGTACAGCGGCGCCGTGATCGCCAGCACCGCGTCGTTCGCCCGCGCGGCCCGCAGCATCGCGTCGTGCATCGGCGGCCAGGCGGTGGGCCACTCGTGGTACTGCGGGTTCGCGCAGTTGTACACCACGCTCGCCCCCTCCGCGGCGCGCAGCAGCGCCTCCGCGTCGCCCGCGTCCGCCGCGACGCGCTCGATGCGCGGGTGCTCGGGGCCGCCCCCGCCGCGCGTGACGATCCGGACCGTCTCCCCGCCCTCGGCCAGCTCCAGCGCCACCGCGCTGCCGACCGACCCGGACCCGACGACGACGTGCATCTCAGCCTCCCGGTGCTCTGTTAGGAGAGCAGTGCTCTCGAAATGGAGCATAGGACGCGCCGGACGGCGAAGCAAGAGCAGTGCTCTCGCTCCGGAGCGTGTGTCAAGATGGGCGCATGAAGGCGAACTCGATCCGGGCCCGCGTCCGCGCCGAGATGACGGACGAGATCAAGGAGATCGCCCGCCGCCACCTGGCCACCGACGGCGCCAACCTGTCGCTGCGCGCCGTCGCCCGCGACCTCGGCATGGTGAGCTCGGCGATCTACCGCTACTTCCCGAGCCGCGACGACCTGCTGACCGCCCTGATCCTGGACGCCTACAACGCCCTGGGCGGCTGCGCCGAACGAGCCGTGGCAGCGGTACCGTCCGAGGCCTTCACCACCCGCTGGCTCGTCCTCGCCACGTCGGTGCGCGGCTGGGCGCTCGAGCACCCCCACGAGTACGCGCTCATCTACGGCAGCCCCGTCCCCGGCTACCAGGCGCCGGAGGACACCGTGGCCGCGGGCATCCGCGCGGTGACGGTGCTGGGCGGCATCCTGCAGGCCGCGGCGGAGGCGAACGCCCTCGCGCCGAACGACGACCCGCTCCCGCCCGCGGACTCGGCCGCCGACCTGGAGCGCATCCGGGCCGTCATCGCCCCCGCCGTCGCGCCGGCGACCCTGGCGCGCGCCCTGTCGGCCTGGGTGTCGCTCTTCGGCCAGGTGAGCTTCGAGATCTTCGGCCAGCTGCGCAACACGGTCAACCACCCGGCCGAGTTCTTCGAGCACCAGATGCGCGCGCAGGCCCGCTACATCGGCCTGCCCGGCTGAATCCGGCTCAGGACTCCGACGGGGTCAGGCGCGCCCGGGCGGCGTCGAGCCAGCGCTGGCAGATCGAGGCCAGCTCCTCGCCGCGCTCCCACAGCGCCAGGGACTCCTCGAGCGTCGAGCCGCCCGACTCGAGCCGCTCGACGACGGTCGCCAGCTCGGCCCGCGCCTGCTCGTAGGTCAGGGACGGTCCGTCCGAGCCCGAACCCGGCTCGGCCATCTTCGGCTCACTCACGCGCAGAACCCTACTGGGTGTCACGCGGAGTGCGACAGGAACAGGACCGCGTCGGCGCGGCGGTAGCCGACGCGCGCGTACACCCGCTCCTGCGCGTCGCCGGCGGGCGTCAGGAACGCGAGGGTCGCGCCGGCGGCGAACGCGGCGCGCGTCAGGTGCAGGGTGAGGGCGGCGCCGAGGCCGCGGCGCTCGTACGCCGGCCGCACCGCGATCCCGGCCACCTCGCTGATGCCGTCGCGCACGGCCGCGGCGATCCCGCCGCCCGCCGTCTCGCCGGTCGCGAGCTCGCGGGCCAGGAGCTGCAGCTGGCCGGACTCGGCCTTGGCGCGCGTGGCGGCGACGTGGGCCGCGGTCGGGGGCGCCTCGCCGAAGGCCTCGTGCTGGGCGGCCAGCATCGCCTCGATCTCGGCGTCGGTCTTCGGGGTGACGAGCTCGAAGCCGGGCGGCACCGGCTGGTCGGTCGCGTCGTGCGGCCCGCACTCCATGAGCGGCAGGCGGTCGGCGACGGTGAAGCCCGCGGCCAGCAGGGCCGGCTCCACGGCCGGGGCGAGCTTCGGCAGGTATTCGAGCCGGGGCGTGCGCCCGCGGGTCGTGAACGCCGTGATCAGGGCCTCGATGTCGGCCGCGGACGGGTCGGCGCCGGGGTCGGGGACGGCGTAGTTGAGGTACACGTTCGGGTCGTGCCCGGTGATCGTCACCGTGAACGGCCCGGTGCGCACCACCTCGCGCCCGTTCTTGGCGCTGGCCAGCATGTACTCCTGCAGACGACGCGACAAAGCCCAACCCTCCGCCAGAAAGCACCAGAAACGGACCGGACCGACATCATCTCGCATAAATGCCGGACGTCAAGCGTCGGTCACCGTCGCGGCCAGCTCGCCCTCGGCCAGCCGGACGCGCAGCCGATCGCCGCCGGTGACCTCGTCCGGGGCGCGGACCACGGCGCCGTCGGCGCGCTGGACGATCGCGTAGCCCCGCTGCAGCGTCGCCGACGGTGACAGGGTCCGCAGCCGGGCGAGGGTGTGCTCGAGCTCGGTGCCGGCCCGGTCGAGGCGGTGCACGAGGTTGCGGGTCGCGCGGGCGCGCAGGGCGCTCACCTCGGCGGCGCGGGTGTCGACCATCGTCAGCGGGCGCGCGATCGACGGCCGGGAGCGCAGCGCGTCGAGGCGGTGCTGCTCGCGGTCCAGCAGGCCGCGCAGCGCGCGGTCGAGGCGCTGCTTGGCCTGGCCGACGAGGCGCACCTCGTCGCCGAGGTCGGGCACGATGCGCTTGGCCGCGTCGGTCGGGGTGGACGCGCGCAGGTCCGCCACGAAGTCGACCAGCGGCACGTCGGTCTCGTGGCCGATCGCGGAGACGACGGGCGTGCGGCAGGCGAACACCGCCCGGCACAGGGCCTCGTCGGAGAAGGGCAGCAGGTCCTCGATCGAGCCGCCGCCGCGGGCCAGGACGATCACGTCGATGGTCTCGTCGCGGTCGAGCACGGCGAGGGCGTCGATGATCTGCGGTACCGCCGACGGGCCCTGCACGGCGACGTTGATCACCCGGAAGTCCACGGTGGGCCACCGGCGCCGCGCGTTGGTGAGCACGTCGCGCTCGGCGGCGCTGGCGCGCCCGGTGACCAGGCCGATGCGGCGGGGCAGGAACGGCAGCCGCCGCTTGCGCTCCCGGGCGAACAGGCCCTCGGCGGCGAGCAGCTTCTTGAGCTGCTCGAGGCGCGCGAGCAGCTCGCCGACGCCGACCTGGCGGATCTCGTCGGCGCGCAGGCTCAGCGAGCCGCGGGCGGCGTAGAACTCGGGCCGCGCGTGCACGACGATCCGGGCGCCGTCGGTGAGGCCCGGCGCGCCGAGGTCGACGACGTCGCGGTTGGTGGTGACGGTCAGGCTGAGGTCGGCCGACGGGTCGCGCAGCGTGAGGAAGACGGTGTTGGTGCCGGGTCGCCGGGTGACCTGCGCGACCTGCCCGTCGACCCAGATCCAGCCGAGCCGGCCGATCCACTGCCCGATCTTCTGGCTGACGACCCGGACCGGCCAGGGCTTCTCACTGCTCGACGCCTCATCGGTCACCGCCACACCCTATCCGCGCAGGAACGCCAGAACCGCCCGGACGCGGCGGTGGACGTCGTCGTCGGGCGGCAGGTCGAGCTTGGCCAGCAGCCCGTTGATGTGCTTGGCGACCGCCGCCTCCGAGACCACGAGCGCCCGCGCGATCGCCGCGTTCGAGCGGCCCTCGGCCATGAGCGCCAGCACCTCGCGCTCGCGCGGGGTGAGCCGGGCCAGCGGGTCGCGGCGGCGGCCGAGGAGCTGGGCGACCACCTCCGGGTCGACGACGGTGCTCCCGGCGGCCACGCGGTCGACCGCGTCGGCGAACTCGGCGACGTCGCCGATGCGGTCCTTGAGCAGATAGCCGACGCCGGCGCGACGGCCGGACTCGAGCAGCTCGGCGGCGTAGGTCTGCTCGATGTACTGGCTCAGCACCAGCACCGGCAGCCCCGGATCCTCGGCGCGCAGCCGGATCGCGGCCTGCAGGCCCTCGTCGCTGAACCCGGGCGGCATCCGCACATCGGTGACCACGAGGTCGGGCCGGTGCTCGCGCACGGCCGCCACCAGCGCGTCCGGGTCCCCGACGGCCGCGACGACCTCGTGGCCGAAGCGGCGCAGCAGACCGGCGATGCCCTCGCGGATGAGCACGCCGTCCTCGGCGATCACGACCCGCACGGCAGCTCCACGTGTACCACCGTAGGCCCTCCCGCCGGACTGGCCAGCGCCACGGTTCCGCCCGCCGCCGCCACCCGGTCCGCGAGCCCGGACAGCCCGGTGCCCCGAGCCGGGTCCGCGCCGCCGCGGCCGTCGTCGCGCACCTGCACGCGCAGCCACTCGCCGCTCACCGAGGCGGCGACGCGGGCCCGGGTGGCGCGGCTGTGCTTGGCCACGTTGGCGAGGGCCTCGACGACGACGAAGTACGCGCAGGCCTCCACCGTCGCCGGCAACCGCTCGGGCAGGGCGACGTCGACGTCGACGGGCAGCGGGGCGCGGTCGGCCACCTCGAGCAGGGCCGCGTGCAGTCCCCGGTCGGAGAGGATTTTCGGGTGTACTCCCCGGATGAGCTCCCGCAGCTCCGTCAGCGCCTCCTTGGCCAGCTCGTGCGCGCGGGCCACCGGCTCGGCCCCCGGCGCGCCGGGGGCCAGCTCGAGCCGGGCCAGGCCGAGCTGCATGGACAGCGCCAGGAGCCGCTGCTGGGCGCCGTCGTGCAGGTCGCGCTCGATGCGCCGCCGCTCGACCTCGAACGCGTCGACGAGCCGGGCCCGGGAGCGCGCCACCTCGGTGAGCTCGGGGCTGGTCTCCATCCGCGGGCCGAGCACCGCCTGCGTGATCGCGGCGCGGGCGGCGGCCCAGGCGGTGAGCGGGTACAGCAGGACGATCGCCAGCACGACGCCGAAGACGGCCCCGGCGAGCGTGAGCGCGAGCGGGGTGCCGTCGTCGACGTAGAACGGGGCGCCCACGAGCGCGGCCACGACCCACGCCCACAGCGCCACGACCATCCCGTCGAGCCAGCACAGGGCCGTGACCATGAGCATCGTGTATCCGAGCTCGCGCCACGTGGCCGGCTCCGACAGCCGGGTCGTGATCCACGGGCGGAGGCCGGGGCGGTCGGGGCGGCGGTGCGGGTCGGTCAGGCGCACGTCGTCGACGAGGCGCAGGCGGCGGCGCTCGACGCGGGCCACCACGATGCCCGACAGCGCCGCGGCCAGGAAGCCGGCCAGCCCGATCACCACGAGGGTCAGCGCCGCGCCGCCGAGCAGCAGGACGATCAGCGCCGAGCCGGCGGCCGCGCCGAGGGCGGCGCCGCTGGTGAGGTACAGCAGTGAGCGCCACGGCCACCAGGACCGCAGGAACCGCATCGGCGGCAGCCGCAGCGCGTCCATGACCGAACGGGGCCGCATGCTGCCGACCGTACCGGCGCGGCGCGCCGCCCGCGGTAGTGCTGGCGTTACGGAACCCGGCTGTGACGCTGGTCATGCCGAGGGGCCGTTCGCCGCCTTCGCCGCGCTCGCGGGCCGGGGGTGGCAGCGGGTGGCACGTACCATGGCGGGGTGACTGCTTCGAAGCGCGTGCTGCTCGCCAAGCCCCGCGGCTACTGCGCCGGTGTGGACCGCGCGGTCCAGACGGTGGAGGAGGCGCTGAAGCTGTACGGCGCGCCGATCTACGTGCGCAAGGAGATCGTCCACAACAAGCACGTGGTCAGCACGCTGCAGGCCAAGGGCGCGATCTTCGTGGAGGAGAACGACGAGGTGCCCGAGGGCGCGATCGTGGTCTTCTCCGCCCACGGCGTCGCCCCCGAGGTGCACGAGCAGGCCAAGGCGCGGGCCCTGCGCGCGATCGACGCCACCTGCCCGCTGGTCACGAAGGTCCACCAGGAGGCCCGCCGCTTCGCCGCGGAGGACTACGACATCCTGCTCATCGGCCACGAGGGGCACGAGGAGGTCGTGGGCACCACCGGCGAGGCCCCGGCCCACATCCAGCTCGTCGACGGCCCGGAAGGCGCCGAAAAGGTGACCGTGCGGGACCCGTCGAAGGTCGTCTGGCTGTCGCAGACCACGCTGTCGGTGGACGAGACCCTGGAGACGGTCTCGCGGCTCAAGAAGCGCCTGCCCCTGCTCATGTCCCCGCCGAGCGACGACATCTGCTACGCCACGTCCAACCGCCAGGACGCCGTCAAGGCGATGGCCCCGAACTGCGACATCGTCCTGGTCGTGGGCTCGCAGAACTCGTCGAACTCCCAGCGCCTGCGCGAGGTCGCCGTGGACGCGGGCGCCAAGGCCGGCTACCTCATCGACTACGCGACGGAGATCCAGGAGTCCTGGCTGACGGACGCGGCGACGGTGGGCGTGACCTCGGGGGCGTCGGTCCCCGACGAGCTGGTCATGGACGTGCTGGACTTCCTGGCCAAGCGCGGCTTCACGGATGTGGCCGAGATCACGACGGCGCAGGAGAAGCTGGTGTTCTCGCTGCCGCAGGAGCTGAAGCGCGACATGAAGGCCCAGGCCGCGGCCCGCGCCGCCGAGGTGGCCAAGACCCTCGGCTGAGCCTCCGCGGCGCGCGCCTTCGTGCGCCGCGGACCGTGCCGCCGATCCCGGGCGGTCCTGGGTCTGGCGTGCTGCCTGTCACGTCCGGCGGGCGTCGCGGCCGTTCACCGTGTCGGCGCCTCGGGGTTCCGCGGCCTGCGGGGTCGACGGCGTCGGGCTTTTCGGCCCGCGGCCTTCGATGGGGCAGGCCGAGGTTCGACGGGCTCGCGGACGGCCCGGGCGGCAGTGGCCCGGAGTGCCGGAGCGGACCTGGAGGGCTCTGGAACGGGCGGGAAATGCCCACCAAAGCCGGGCAATACGGCACCCGGTGTCGGAGGCCGTACTCGCCTCTGTCGCAGACATGATCGAGTCGGTGCTTGCGGGCATCTAAGGTCGCGCCATGTTCGGACTCGGCCGGAAACCCGGCGCCAATGCGATCACCGTTCGCGGCGAGATCGTGCACGTCGATTTCGGCTCGCAGAACGTCGACAGCCACGGCGGGACCCGGTCGGCTCGATACACCGTGCGCGTACGCGTCTACCCCGACGACGTCGCCTCCTTCGAGGCCTCCATCAAGGTCAAGCTGCGCGGCACCGCGGGGCCGATGATCGGCGAGGAGACCTGGGTGCGCTACGAGCCCGGCAGCCCGGCCCGCATCGACTTCGACCGCGACCGCATCAAGGACCGAAGCTACGACCGCGTCCAGGCGAACCCGGGGCTGCGCGTGGTGGTCGACACCCTGTACCGCCACGGCGATCCACCGGTGAGCGTCATCGCCACCGCTCGCTGAACCCCGCGGTCGCGCCCGGAGGTGGCGCCGGCCGGTCACCGCCGGGGCGCCGGGCCGTCGCGTCGCACGGCCGGCGGCGGCGGCGGTGCCGTCGGGGCTGGTGGATCAGTCCAGGGTGACCGGCCGCGGACCCGGCAGCGTCGGCGCGCAGCGCCCAGCGGTGCCTGGCGGGAGCAACGGTTCGCACCACCGCGGACCCGAGTCATGGCCTGGACAAGCCGACGGCCCCGGGCCCGCCGCCCGGAGCCGTCCGCGCCGGATCGTCAGAAGTCGCCGCCGAAGTCGCCGAAGTCGCCCCCGTCGCCCCAGTCGCCGCCGCCGTCCCAGTCGCCGCCGTCACCGTCGCCGCCGTCGTCCATGGCCTGGTCGAAACCCTGGTCGTAGCCGGCGTCCTGGCCCTGCTCGAAGCCGGCGTTGTACGCCGCGTCGTAGCCGTGGTCGCCCCAGGAGTTGTCGAAGAGGGCGTCGAAGACGAGCACCGAGCCGATGCCCCAGGCGCCGGCCACGAGGGCCGTCTTCCACCAGGGCTCGGAGTACCAGCCCGCGGGCACGCCGCGGCCGGCCACGGCGCCGCCGGGGTAGTAGTACGGGGTGGCGTTGCCGGGCTGGGGGCTCGCGCGGTACGAGTGGCCCTGGACGGAGACCTCGCGCTCCTTGGTGATCTGGCCGGCCCGGGCGCCCGCCAGCGGGGGCACGTCGGGCCCGGGGTCGAGGCCCATCGCGGTGCGGGCCGCGCGGATGTACATCAGGCCTTCCAGCGACGTCTCCCGCGCCAGGTCGTACTGCTTCAGGCTCGTCGCGCGCTCGAGCTGCCCGCCGGCCGCGTTGTACCGTTCGCTCGCGTCGACCAGCGCCTGCTTGACGGCCGGCTCGTCGCCGGAGAGGTTCATGAGCTGGCCGCCGAGCCGCTCGTACCAGCGCAGGGCGTCCTCCCGCGCATCGGCCAGCTGCTGCGCTTCACGCTTCCTGCGACCGAAGCCGAACACCGTCACCACTCCAACCAGGACGAGTAACCCATGCCTTCGACGGTACCGGTTTCTGTCATACCCCTACGGCATGCTGAATACCGTGGATCTCGCACTCCTGATCATCGGCCTCCTGCTCGGCGCCGCGCTCGGCTGGTATGTGGCCCGATCCCGCTCGGCGGTCGACCTCGCCAAGCTCGAGGCGACGCTGCAGGCCACGCGGGAGGGCGAGGCGCGCCTGGAGGCCTCGCTGCGCTCGCTGACCCTGGAGGCGCGCGGCCAGACCCAGGACGCCGTGGCCGACGCGGTCGCGCCGCTGAACGAGGCCCTGCTGCGCTACGAGCGCCGGGTCGCCGACCTCGAGCGGGACCGGGTGGGGGCCTACGAGTCGCTCCGCGAGCAGGTGCGGGCCATGCACGAGGTCTCGGGCGAGCTGCGCACCGAGACGCGGCGCCTGGTCTCGGCCCTGCGCGCGCCCACGGTCCGCGGCCGCTGGGGCGAGCAGCAGCTGCGGCGCATCGTGGAGGCCGCGGGCATGCTCGAGCACTGCGACTTCGAGGAGCAGGTGAGCGCCGCGACCGAGGACGGCGTCGTGCGCCCCGACCTGGTCGTGCGCCTGCACGGCGGCCGGCAGGTGGTGGTCGACGCGAAGGCGCCGCTGGAGGCCTACCTCGCCGCGCTCGAGTCCCCCGACGAGCAGACCCGCACGGCCAGGCTGACCCAGCACGCCAAGCACGTGCGCGCCCACGTCGAGGCGTTGTCGGCCAAGCGGTACTGGTCAGCCTTCGAGCCCGCCCCCGAGTTCGTCGTCCTCTTCGTGCCCGCGGACACGTTCCTGGACGCGGCCCTGCAGCACGACCCCGGCCTCCTCGACCACGCCTTCGCCCGCAACGTGATCCTCGCCACCCCCGCGACGCTGGTCGCGCTGCTGCGCACGATCGCTTACGCGTGGCGCCAGGACTCCCTCACGACCAACGCGCTCGCCGTGCACCAGACGGGCCGCGAGCTGTACGCGCGCCTGAGCACCATGGGCGAGCACCTCGCGAAGGTCGGCACGTCGCTGTCGACGGCGGTGACGTCGTACAACCGCGCGGTCGGCTCGCTGGAGGCCCGCGTCCTGGTGAGCGCGCGCCGGCTGGCCGAGCTGGGCGTGAGCGGCGACGCCCTGCCCACCCCGCCCCAGGTCGAGGCGACGCCGCGCCAGTTGCAGGCGCCGGAGCTGGTCGAGGACGAATACGAGGCGCTGCTGGCCGCGCTGCGCGAGGACCCACCGGCGAAGTAGCAGCGCCCGTGCCGCGCCGGTTCGCTCGCCGCGCCGGGTGGCGGCCCGAGCCATGACCGAGCGGCCCCTCAGTAGCGGCGACTGCCCTGAGCCCCCCGCAGCGCCCGCTCCGCCAGCGTCAGGTCCGACGCCGCCGCGCGGGCGAAGGGGCTCGACGCGCCCAGGAGCTCGGCGTAGACGGCCTGGGCCGCGCGGTACTCCGTGATGGCCTCGTCCAACCGGCCCAGGTCGTGCAGCACGCTCGCCAGCCGGTGCCGGGAGACCGCGGTGTCCAGGTGCACGGGGCCCAGCAGGCGCAGCCGGCTGCCGAGGACCGCGCGGTGCTCGGACTCCGCGTCGCCCAGGCGGCCCGCGTGGTGCAGGGCCGAGGCCAGGAGGCTGCGGCTCATGAGGGTGTCGCGGTGCTCCGGGCCGAGCAGGCGGGCCCGGGCGCGCATCACGGTGCGATGCTCCTCGATGGCCCGGTCGAGCTCGCCCATGTCCTGGTAGACCTTGGCGAGGTTGCTGCGGCTGATCAGCGTCTCCTGGTGGTTGGCGCCCAGGACGCGGGTGCGCGACTCCAGGACCCGCTGGTGCTCGCCCTCGGCCCGGGTCAGGTCGCCGAGCTGGTGGTAGATCGTGGCCAGGTGGCTGCGGCTGGTCAGCGTGTCCGGGTGGTCCTCGCCCAGGATGCGCACGCGGGCGGTCAGGGCCTCGTCGCACTCGACCAGGGCCTCGGCCAGGCGGTCCAGGTCGCGCAGGACCGTCGCGTGCTGGTCGCGGGCGGTCAAGGTGTCGGGGTGGTCCCAGCCGAGGGCGTGGGCGCGGGCGTCGACGATCTCGCGGTAGGCCTCCTCGGCCTCCTGCAGCTGGCCCCGCCAGTGCAGGTCGGTCGCGCGCTGCCAGGTCGCCGAGTCGTCGTAGACGCGCGGGGCCGGCGCCGGGGCGGGGGACGGGCGGCGGCGCGGCTCGGGGGCCGGCCAGTCGGCCGGGTCGGGCTCGTCGTGGTGGTGCTCGGCGGCCGGGGAGCCGTAGACGGTCGAGGACGTCATGTGCGGGTAGACGTCGTCGTCATCGTCCATGCGCTGGGGCTGCTGCTGGGGGATGGGGGGCTGCGGCGGGGGCGCGGGCCGGGCCGGGAACCGGGCGGGCTCGAACGGCTCCGGCTGGTCGTAGGCCGGCTCGTAGTCGTCGAGGATCTCCGACGGCACGTCGATCGGGGACTCGCGTTCGCGGCGGCGCAGCTCGCGGCGCAGGGAGACGATGGCGTCGGAGATGGCGTCGGAGTGGTCGCCGATGCGCCAGGCCACGGCCGAGACCGGGCGGTCCAGCGCGGTGCTGAGCTGGCGGACCGAGCCGAGGATCGAGTCGTCCGGCGAGGCGTTGATGATGACCAGCGCGGCCTGGAACGAGGCGGTCGGGCCGACCAGCAGGGCCTGGAGGGTCGCCTGCATGCGCGAGATCGAGAAGCCGGTGCCGGCCCGGATGTCGACGATGATGTGGGCCTCGGACATGGCGATCGGGCCCAGGAAGTAGCCGAAGACGGGCTGCAGCTTCTGGCCCTCGCGCCCGGCGGCCTCGTAGAGGGCGGCGTTGGCGCCCTCGTGGTAGGCGATGGCCTGCGGGGCGTGCCCGCGGATGAGCTGGACGAAGCGGTCGTACGCCCCCTCGGCGTCACCGTCCTGCTGCGCCCGGCCCGCGGAGGCCAGCCGCTCCTCGCGGTCGGTGGAGCGGATGTTGATCGTCCCGCCGGACAGGCCCGCGAGCCCCACCAGGACCCCGGCCCCGACCAGAACGGCGGCCCCGGCGGTGCTGCGGAACTGCACCGTCGTCAGCACACCCAGGCCGACCAGCGCCAGCCCGACGAACACGACGAGAAATCGGGTCTGGCCACTCCAGCGTCCGCCAGTCATCGGTCCTCTTCATCCGCGCGGTATCAGAGTCGTGGTCATGCCCTGAAACAACCGAGATGACCCTCCATAGATCCATAGCGTGACGAGAATCTTCCCATGAACCGATGTATCCACGGTAGATCGACGGCGTGAACCCCGCCATTCACGCGAGCGGGCGCGGATGGCTGTCGGTTACCCGACAGATCTAGAGCAGCGAGTCGCGCCACTGGGCGTGCAGCTCGGCGTAGTGGCCGCCGCCGCCGATCAGGGTCGCGGGCGGGCCGTCCTCGACGATCCGGCCACCCGACATGACCAGCACGCGGTCGGCGATCTCCACTGTGGACAGGCGGTGCGCGATCACCAGCGCGGTGCGCGAGGCCAGGATCGTGCGCAGCGCCTGCTGGACGAGCCGCTCGCTCGGGATGTCCAGCGAGGACGTCGCCTCGTCGAGAATCAGCACCGCGGGGTCGGCCAGGAAGGCACGCGCGAACGCCACAAGTTGGCGTTGTCCGGCCGAAAGGCGTCCCCCGCGCTTGCGAACGTCGGTGTCGTAGCCCTGCGGCAGCCCGCGGATGAAGGCGTCCGCGCCGATCGCCGCGGCCGCCGCCTCCACCTCGGCCCGCGTCGCGCCCGGGCGGCCGAAGGCGATGTTGTCGGCGACGGTGCCGGAGAACAGGTAGTTCTCCTGGGTCACCATCACGACGGCCCGGCGCAGGTCGTCCTCGGCGAGCGAGCGCAGGTCGACGCCGTCGAGCGCCACCGTGCCGGCGGTCGGGTCGTAGAACCGGGCGACGAGCTTGGCCAGCGTGGACTTCCCGGCCCCGGTCGCGCCGACCAGCGCGATCGTCTGCCCGGCCGGGACGAACAGGTCCAGCGGCGGCAGCACCGGGCGCCCGGCGTCGTAGGCGAACTCGACCGCGTCGAAGGTGAGCTCGCCCCGCGCCGCGGCGAGGCGGACCGGGGAGCGCGGCTCGGCGACCGCCGGCGGCTCGTCCAGTACCGCCGCCAGCTTCTCCAGGGCGGCCGTCGCGGACTGCAGCGTGTTGTAGAACTGCGACAGCTCCTGCATCGGCTCGTAGAACCGCCGCAGGTAGAGCAGGAACGCGGCCAGCACCCCGACCTCGGTGCGCCCGTGCAGCACCCGCCAGCCGCCGAAGGTGAGCACCACGGCGATCGAGACGTTGCCGATCATCTTGATCGCGGGGGAGTACGTCGCGACGAGCCGCTGCGCGTGCAGGCTCGCCGCGCGGTAGTCGTCGTTGACCGCGGCGAAGATCTCGTCGTTGCGCCGCTCGCGCCGGAACGCCTGCACCGCCCGGATGCCGCCCAGCGACTCGACGAAGTGGATGATGACCAGGGCGATCGTCTCGCGGGTCCGCCGGTACGCCCGCGCGCTGGCCCGCTGGAACCAGCGCGAGAGCCACAGCAGCAACGGGAACGACGCGAGCGTGACCAGCGCCAGCGGCGGGTCCAGCCACAGCAGGATGCCGGCCACCGAGAGCACCGACAGCGCGGCGAGCACCAGGTCGTCCAGGGCGCCGTCGGTGAGCTCGGCGATGTTGTCGACGTCGCTGGTGAGCCGCGCGATGACCCGGCCCGAGGTGAACCGCTCGTGGAAGCCGATCGACAGCCGCTGCAGGTGGTCGTAGACGCGGGTGCGCAGGTCGAGCAGCACCGCGTTGCCGACCCGGCCGGACATCGCCAGGAACGCGCGCCGGGTGCCGAACTCGGCCGCGGTGGCCACCCCGAACAGCACGGTGACGAGCACGAGCGTCGGCGGGTGCCCGATGCCCCGGTCGATGCCGAGCTTCACCAGCAGCGGTCCGGCCATCCCGGCCAGGTTCTGGGTCAGCAGCAGCGCGACGAGCACGCCGATGGCGGCCCGGTGCGGGCGCAGCAGCGAGCCCAGCAGCCGCCGGCTGGCCACGCGCTCGGTCGGGTCGGGCTCCTCCGTCGCGGTACCCCGCCACCGCTGCACGTCAAGCGCCACGCAGCACCTCGCGATAGCCGGGGCACGTGGCCAGCAGGTGCGAGTGGGTGCCGATCGCCGCCAGGCGGCCGTCCTGCAGGAACGCCACCCGGTCGGCGAGGGCGATCGTCGAGGGCCGGTGCACCACCAGCAGCGCCGTCGTCCCGGCCAGCACCGTGGCCAGCGCCGACTCGACGAGCGCCTCCGTGTGCACGTCCAGCGCCGACAGCGGGTCGTCGAGCACGAGCACCCGCGGCCGCCCGACGACCGCGCGGGCCAGGGCCAGGCGCTGGCGCTGCCCGCCCGAGAGCGAGAGCCCCTGCTCGCCGATGCGCGTGTCGAGGCCCCAGGGCAGGTCGTACGCGAACCGGGCCTGGGCGATCTCGAGCGCCTCGGCGATCTCGGCGTCGGTCGCGTCGGTCCGCCCGAGCGTCAGGTTCTCCCGCACGCTCATCGAGAACAGCGTCGGGTCCTCGAACGCGGTGCCCACGATCCGCCGCAGCGAGTCCAGCTTCAGGTCGCGCACGTCGTGCCCGTCGATGGTGATCGCCCCGGCGTCCACGTCGTAGAGCCGCGGCACCAGCGAGACCAGCGTCGTCTTGCCGCTGCCGGTGAGCCCGACGATCGCGACCGTCTCGCCCGGCTCGACCTCCAGGTCGATGCCGCGCAGCACCGGCCGGCCCGGCTCGTAGCCGAACGCCACACCGGCGAAGCGCACCCGTCCCTCCACTGTGGACGGGCTGACGGCGCCGGGGCGGTCCACGATGGACGGCGGGGTGTCGAGCACCTCGTAGATGCGCACGGACGCGCTCATCGCCTCCTGCGCGTTGGCGATGATCCAGCCGAGGATGTCGATCGGCCAGACCAGCATCACCTGCAGCGCCACGAACGCGACCAGCGTGCCGACGGTGAGCTGGCCGCGGGAGACCTGCACGGCGCCCGCGACCAGCACGACCGCGAGCGTCACGTTGGGCACCAGGTCGAACTGCGAGAGCGTGCGGGCCACCATGCGGCTCTTGCCGACGCCGAGGTCGTGCACGTGCCGGGCGCCGCCGGTGAAGTGCTCGCTCATGTGCTCGCGCCGGCCGAACGCGCGGATCACCCGGATGCCCTGGGCCGACTCCTCGACCCGCGTGGTCAGGTCGCCGATGGCGTCCTGCAGCTCGCGGGAGGCGGCGAAGTACCGCGCGGTGAACCGCCGCACGATCAGGAACAGCGGGATCGCGCTGAGCGCCACGAACACGCCCAGCGGCCAGTACAGGTGGATCAGCAGGCCCGACACCGCCAGGTAGGTGGCCAGGTTGAGCACGAAGAAGAAGAGCCCGAAGGACAGGAAGCGCCGGATCGAGGACAGGTCCGCGGTGGCGCGCGAGAGCAGCTGGCCGGACTGCCAGCGGTCGTGGAACTCGATCGGGAGGCGCTGCAGGTGGGCGTACAGGTCCTCGCGCAGCCGCGCCTCCATGCCCGCCGAGGAGGCCGACTGGGCCCAGCGCCGCACGAAGCTCAGCGCGCTCTCGCACACCCCGAGCGCGATCGCGAGCCCGCCCAGCAGGAACAGCCCGCGCACGTCGCCGTGGCGCACCGGGCCGTCGACGACGCGCTGGATGAGCAGGGGGATCGCGAGGCTGGCGGCGGTGGACAGCACAGCGGCGACCATCGACCACGCGGTGAGCCGGTAGTACGGCCGCAGGTACACCCGCATCCGCCACAGCGCGTGGGCCTTGCCGGGAGCGCCGCTGGACCGCCGCGCCTGCGGGGGCGCGGCGGTCGTCGGCATGCATCCAAGCTACGGCCCAATTACATCGGCGCCAACCGATATTCAGATGGCTTCATGATCCAGCAGCCAGCGCTTGACCGGCAGCCCCCAGCGGAACCCGCCGAGCGTCCCGTCCAGCCGCAGCACCCGGTGGCAGGGCACGAACAGCGCCGCGGCGTTGGTCGCGCAGGCCATCGCGGCCGCGCGCACCGCGGCCGGGCGTCCGGCCCGCTCGGCGAACCCGGTGTAGGTCACCGGCGCGCCCGCGGGCACCTGCCGCAGCACGTCCCACGCGTGCGCGATGAACGCGCCGCCGCGCTGGCGCACCGCGACGCCGTCGATCGCGGTCAGGTCACCGTCCACATAGGACTGCAGGGCCTTCAGCGGTACTCCCGCATCGGCGCGCCGCTCGACCGTGCCCGAGAGCTTCGCCAGCGCCATGAGCCCGGGCACGTCGGTGGTCCAGCCGCTGGCCAGCACCGTCTCGTCCGCGTCGGTGAGCATCGTGAACTCCCCGGCCGGAGTGTCGGTCGTCGTCCAGAACACGGTCACAGCATCCTCCAGAGTCGAATGGCGGCGTAGGACCGCCAGGGCCGCCAGCGCTCGGCGTGGGCGGCAAGAGCCTTCGGGGTGTCCGGGAGCCCGGCGGCCCGCGCCCCGCGCAGCACCCCGAGATCGGTCGGCAGGAACGCGTCGGGGTCGCCGAGGGCGCGCATCGCCGTGTACTGCGCGGTCCAGTCCCCGATGCCGGGCAGCGCCTTGAGCCGCTCGACGGTCTCGTCGCGGTCGCCGCCGCCGTCGAGGTCGAGCGCGCCCTCGGCGACCGCGGCCGCGAGCCCGCGCAGGGTACGCCGGCGCGCCTCGGGCATCGCGAACGCCTCGTCCGGCAGCGCCAGCAGCTCCGGCGCGGTCGGGAACAGCCCGGCGTCGGCCGCGATGAGCTTGCGCAGCACCGTGCGCGCGGCGGCGACCGAGATCTGCTGGCCGACGACGGCCCGCACGGCGATCTCGAAGCCGTCGGTCGCGCGCGGCACCCGCACGCCCTCCTCCTTGAGCACCATCGGCGCCAGCGCCGGGTCGGCGCCGAGCACGGCGTCGACGGCGGCCGGGTCGGCGTCGAGGTCGAACAGCCGCCGGCAGCGCGCCACCGCCGGCGCGAGGTCGCGCAGGTCGGTCAGGCGCAGCGTGGCGGCGACGTGGCCCTCCCGCGGGGTCAGCGTCGCCCGGCCGGGGCCGTGGGGCAGGCGCAGGTTGCGGTGGTACCCCGCCTCGTCCAGCCCGTCGATCCCGGCCACGGCCCGGTCGCCGAGGAACGTCAGCAGCGCCTCGGCGTGCAGGGGGGCCCGATACGGCAGCCGTACCGTCACCACGCCCTCGTCCACCTCCGGCTGCGTGCGCCGCTCGCGCATCTGCGACGGGGTGCGGCCGTAGATCTCGCGAATCGTGTCGTTGAACTGCCGCACGCTGCCGAACCCGGCCGCGAACGCGATGTCGGCCAGCCCGAGCCGGGTCGTCTCGATGAGCACCCGCGCCGTCTGCGCGCGCTGGGCCCGGGCCAGGGCCAGCGGGCCGGCCCCCACCTCGGCGGTGAGCATGCGGTGCAGGTGGCGCTCGGTGTACCCGAGCCGGCCCGCGAGCCCCGGCACCCCGTCGCGGTCGACCACCCCGTCGGCGATGAGCCGCATCGCGCGCCCGACCACGTCGCCGCGCACGTCCCAGTCGGGCGAGCCCGGGGCCGCGTCGGGCCGGCAGCGCAGGCACGCGCGGAAGCCCTCGCGCTGCGCGGCCGCCGCCGTCGGCAGGAACCGCACGTTCTCCCGCTTCGGCGTGATGGCCGGGCAGGACGGACGGCAATAGATCCTGGTCGACTTGACAGCCGTGACGAACACGCCGTCGAAGCGCGAGTCACGGCTGGTGGCCGCCTTGCGGCAGGTTTCGAAGTCGAGTTCCACGACTCCATCCTGCCCCGTGCCCGACCCGGCGACTGGCGGGATTCGGACGTCCATGTGGGTGGTCCCCGGCCCTAGTCTGGTGCGCATGACTGACCACGAGGCCACCGAGGGACTTGAGGCCGCCGACCCCGAGCCGCGGATCGTCCAGGTCCACGGCGAGCACGGCGAGACCATTTACGCACTGGACCAGGACGGCGACAACGTGGCCGACGCGGCCGCGTACGACGACGACAACGACGGCGTGATCGACCGGATCGCGATCGACACCGACGGCGACGGCACGCTCGAGACCGAGATGCGCGACCTCGACGGCGACGGGCGCATCGACGCGGTCTTCGTGGACACCGACGGCGACGGCCACAAGGACGTCGCGATCCTCGACTCCGACGGCGACGGCGAGTTCGACCGGGTGATCGTCGACTCCGACGGCGACGGGCGCATCGACACCGACATCCGCGACACGAACCACGACGGCCGGGCCGACTTCATCGCCCGCGACGAGGACGGCGACGGCCGCCGCGACTACACCATCACCGACAGTGACCACGACGGCCGCTTCGACACCGTGCACTACGACGACCCGAAGCACGACCCGCTGGCCCAGGCCTGAGCGAACCGGCCGCCGCCCCTCTCGTCACGGGCGGCGGCCGTTCGTAGGCTGGCGATCATGTCGGAGGACACGGAGCTGCTGGACCCGGCCGAGCAGAGTGTGTACCGGCTGCTGGTGCGCCTGGCGGTCGCCGGCGCCGACGACCTCGCCGACCGCGCGGACATCCCGGCCGCCGAGGTCACCCGCCTGCTGGAGTCGCTGCGGGCCAAGGGCCTCGCGCGCGGCGGCCCGATCTTCGAGCCGCTGCCGCCCGACGTCGCGCTCGGCGACGCCCTCCTGCGCCGGCAACGCTCGCTCGAGTCCGCGCGGCGGGTGGTGGCGGGGCTGACGGAGGAGTACCGCGAAACCTCCCGGCGGCGCATCGCCGACCATCTCGTCGAGATCGTGGTGGGCGCCTCGGCCCTGCGCGAGCGGCTGCGGGACATGCAGGACTCGGCGCAGGAGGAGATCCTGTGGTTCTGCCGCGTCAACCCCATCGCGATGGCCGGCCCCGACAACACCGAGGAGTCTTCGGCACTGGCGAGGGGGGTTCGGTACCGTGCGATCTACGAACGCGCCCTCATCGAGATGCCCGGCGAGCTCGACGGCATCGCCGCTTCGGTGCGCCGGGGCGAACGCGCACGGGTGGTCGACGCCCTGCCGGTCCGCCTCGCGATCGCCGACCGCACCATGGCGCTCTGCCCGCTGGTCCCGGACCGCGACCGCGGCCTGGTCGAGCCGACGGCGGCCCTGATCCGGCGGGGCGAGCTGCTGGACGCGTTCGTGGCCCTGTTCGAGGCGGCGTGGGAGCGGGCCACCCCACTGCTGGACGGCGACGCGCAAGCGGGTCCCGCCGGGGCGGACCGGCTGCTGTTGTCGCTGTTCGTGGCCGGCTTCCCGGACAAGTCGATCGCCTCGCAGCTGGGGGTGAGCAAGCGCACCGTGCAGCGGCGGTTGGAGCGGCTGATGGCGACGGCCGGGGTGGACACTCGGGCGGGGCTGGCCTATGAGGCGGGCCGCCAGGGCTGGCTGACCTGATCCGTCGCCGCTGGTTTCGTGGCCGGCGCGGAACAGCTTCGGCTTGACGCCGCGGATGTCCACATGGCGCCATGTCCGGATTACGGCACAGGCCGGACATGTCGCGAGAATGCGTCGGGATTCAGACTTCTCGGTCGGGTGGCTCGGACGATCCCCCCTCAACTGTCCGATCACCCATGCCCGGGCCGCGCGTCGTCGTTCAGCCCTCCACCTCAGCGACGCCGCGCGGCCCACCCAGTTCCTCGGCTCACCACGCACGCCGCCCGCCGGGGCCGATCGCCACGTATCCAACCGCCCCACCCGCGCCGCGTCTGTGCACTGCGCCGCGTCTGTGCGCCCGCGCGCCGAGTCCTGTGCCGGGTGGACGCGTGACCATGTGACGCGTCCGTGCGTGGGGGCGGGGTAGGGCGCGTCAGATGGCGTTTGCGGCCCGCTGAGACAGCCACCGAGCGCCGAAGTCGACCAGTTCGCGCTGTCGCATCAGGCGGGCCGTCCCGGCGCCCACGGGGCCGACGCGCTCGGCTCCGGTGACGGCGGCGAAGTCCTTGGCCAGGGGCTCGAAGAGCGAGGTGTCGTCGTCGAGCTCGCGATAGGTGACCCAGCGGCGAGCGCCGTCCACGAGGACGGGGGAGCCCTGGCGGTGGTAGGACTTCGGGGCGTCCGCGCGGTACTCGGCCAGGTGCAGCGAGGTGTTGTTGTCGTGTCCGACGCCGAGCAGGAGGACCCACGCGTCGGCCTCGTACAGCTTGGCCAGCGGGGAGGACTCGCCCAGGCCGTCGTCCAGGTCGTGGCCGGCGGTCACGTGCTCCGCGAGGGGGCCGAGGGCGGCGAAGGAGACCGTCGGGTGGGCGCTGCGCCGCGCGCCGGGGAAGGTGCGGAAGCACTCGGCGATCGCGCCCATGTGGGCCGTTGGCGTGGTGCGCGGGTCGTAGGCCGGGGTCTCGGCGCGGATGGTCTCCCACCAGGACTCGGGGACCGGGGGGTTGCCCCAGTCGGCGGGCTCGGTCAGGTGGCGCGAGTGGGCCGGCATGACGAGGGTGCCGTCCGGGCCCAGCGCCTCCAGCAGCGCGAGCACCACGGCGTGGGCGCCGCCGGCCACCCAGCCCAGCCTCGACAGGGAGGAGTGGGTGATCACGGTCGCGCCCGGGGGCAGGCCGAGGGTGCGCAGCCCGGCGGCGATGGTACTGATCGTGCCGGGGCGGGTCGCGCGGGCTACGGCATCGGCTTCCATCGGCCCATCATCTCCGTCGGCGGGGCGGCCGGCTTCCCGACCGTCCTCGGCGGGTTTTGTATCGGTGTCACAGAATGTTGGGCATGGTGCGGTGGACGCTGTCCGGGTTCGGGGACGAGATCGATGCGGATCCGGCGGTACAGCTGCCGGTGCTGCTGGCTCTTGGGGCCCGGCACATCGAGGTCCGCAGCGCGTGGGGGGTCAACGTCGCCGAGCTGGGCGACGAGGACGTGGTGCGGCTGGCCGACGTGCTCGCTCGGCACGGGGTCGGGGTCTCGGCCGTCGCGTCGCCGATCGGCAAGTGCGGGGTCTTCGATGATCCGGCCGTCGAGCAGGCGCGGCTGGAGCGGGTGGTGTGGGTGGCCCGGAGGCTTTCGGCACGGTACGTCCGGCTGTTCTCCTTCTACCGGCCCGACGGCGTCGCGGCCGAGGACGTGCGCGACACGGTGCTGCGGCGGATGCGCGGGTTCGCCGACGTGGCCGAGCGGGAGTCGGTCGTGCTCGTGCACGAGAACGAGAAGGCGATCTACGGTGACACGCCCGGCCGCGTGCTGGACCTCGTCGAGTCCGTCGGGTCGCCGGCGCTGCGGGTCGCGTGGGACAACGCGAACTTCGTCCAGGTGGGCGTGCGGCCCTTCAGCGAGGGTTATGCGATGTTGCGGCCGTTCATCGAGTACCTCCAGGTGAAGGACGCCCGCGCCGCCGACGGCATCGAGGTGCCGGCCGGGGCCGGGGACGGGCAGCTCGCCGAGACGCTGACCGCGCTGCGCGACGACGGTTTCGCGGGGTTCGCCTCGCTCGAGCCGCACCTGTCCGACCCGGCCTTCCCGGACGTGCTCTCGGGGCCGCGGCGGTTCGGGGAGGCGGCCCGGGCGTTCCGAGCGCTGACCGATGAGCTGGGGATCGAACTGGGCTGAGGGCGGGTTGCGTAAGCTGACATGTCGTGGCACTCAGCATCGGCATCGTCGGCCTGCCCAACGTGGGCAAGAGCACCCTGTTCAACGCCCTGACCAAGGGTGACGCGCTCGCGGCGAACTATCCGTTCGCGACCATCGAGCCCAACGTCGGCGTGGTCGGGCTGCCCGACGCGCGGCTCGGGCGGCTGGCCGAGCTGTACGACTCGCAGAAGGTCATCCCGGCGCCGGTGTCGTTCGTCGACATCGCCGGCCTGGTGCGCGGGGCCTCGAAGGGGCAGGGGCGCGGCAACGCCTTCCTGGCCAACATCCGCGACGCGTCGGCGATCTGCCAGGTGGTGCGGGCGTTCTCGGACCCCAACGTGGTGCACGTCGACGGCAAGGTCTCGCCGCGCGACGACATCGAGACGATCAACACCGAGCTGATCCTCGCCGATCTGCAGACGATCGAGAAGGCGCTGCCGCGGCTCGAGAAGGAGGCGAAGGTCCGCAAGGAGCGCGCCGGCGTCGCCGCGGCCGCGAAGGCCGCCTCGGAGCTGCTCAACGAGGGCAACACGCTCTACGCGGCCGGGTTCGACGTCTCCGAGCTCGGTGAGCTGCACCTGCTGACCGCGAAGCCGTTCCTGTACGTCTTCAACGTCGACGAGGCCGGCCTGTCCGACGAGGCCTTCCTCGGCGAGCTGCGGGCCCTGGTCGCCCCGGCCGAGGCGATCTTCCTCGACGCCAAGATCGAGTCCGAGCTCACCGACCTCGACGAGGACGAGGCCCTGGAGCTGCTGGCCTCGATCGGGCAGCCGGAGCCGGGCCTGCACCAGCTGATCCGGGTGGGGTTCCGGACGCTCGGGCTGCAGACGTACCTCACCGCCGGGCCCAAGGAGGCCCGCGCCTGGACGATCCCGATCGGGGCCACGGCTCCCGAGGCGGCCGGCGTCATCCACTCGGACTTCCAGCGCGGCTTCATCAAGGCCGAGGTGGTGTCGTTCGAGGATCTGATGGCGGCGGGCGCGATGAACGCGGCCAAGGCCGCGGGCAAGGTGCGCATCGAGGGCAAGGACTACGTGATGCAGGACGGCGACGTGGTCGAGTTCCGCTTCAACGTCTAGGAGCACCCGTGACGTACGTCGTCGACTT
Source organism: Dactylosporangium sp. CA-052675 (assembly GCF_050947935.1). Lineage (GTDB taxonomy): Bacteria > Actinomycetota > Actinomycetes > Mycobacteriales > Micromonosporaceae > Dactylosporangium. The sequence goes on from NZ_CP192010.1 coordinate 1,015,601, forward strand.
CGAGAACGTCTCCACCGTCGGGCTGGAGTCCTCGCCCGTGGCCGAGGCCCTGGCCGGCCTGCGCGCCAACGAGGCGCGCTACTTCAGGAACAAGTACGACCACGTCTTCACGGTCGAGCCGGCGTCGGAGGCGGCGGATGCGGTGGAGTACGTGCACCGCATCCTGCGCGAGGAGCGCGACCTCGCCATCGGCTCCGAGCCGCTGGAGGCGACGTCCTTCGAGGTCGAGGGCGTCCGGTGGACCTACGTGTTCTACCGCTCGGGGCTGGCCGTCAACGTGCTCTACACGCTCGAGGCCGGCCAGAAGCGGGCCGTCGGCTTCAAGCTCTCCGACGGCATGGACGTCCCGGCCGAGCTGGCCGAGCGCTTCAAGTTCGCTCGTCAGCGGTCCAAGCTGGCCGGCACCATTCGCGGCTCGTTCTTCGTCATCAAGGGCGAGTACTGACGCTGGTGCGTGGGCGGCGCGCCCCGCGCGTCGCTCTCGGCCGGCGCGGGGTGCGCGGAAAGGGGCCCTCCGGCGCGCGATGTCCTTGTCGAGAAATCGGCGCACGACGCGGTTGGGGACGTCGTTGTCTTACCCTTGAACCGCGCATATACGAAAAGTCGGATATGTCGTGGCGCGCCAGCGCCCGACATATCCGCCCCCTGGCAAGCGTGGGCCTGGTGCGGTCTTGGCACCACGGGCGTCGGGATTTCTGGCGGGAGCAACGGTCCGCCGCTGACGCGGACCCGAGCCATGAAGCTATGCCGCTCCGGCAATGATGTTCTTGTACAGATCCTCGATGCGCGCGGCCAGCGTGACCTCGCCCGGGGACAGGTCCGACTCGTCGCTGCCGGGCACCCGTAAGCGGATCTGCGTGCGGCCGTCCAGGCGGCGGACGTCCGGGCGGACGCCGACCGCGTCGGCGACCACTTTCATTCGCTCGGTGAGTGCCGCATGCTGGGAATCGTCGAGATGCAGCGTCCGGCGGATCTCGCCGCCGTCATGCGTCCAGCCTTGTAGTAAGGCCAGCGCATCGCTGAGATAGTCACGGTGATCGTCGCTCCACCGGGCCCGCATGTCGACCTACCCTCCCACGGCATCGTTGCCGGCTTGTGGCCGATTCGAAGCCTGCCCGTCATCAACGGTGTCTGCAAGTCTGACTAGCAACCGGTGGATCTGTCCACGGCCACTTTTCCCTCGTCTGGTGAACAACAGGGCATAGCCCGCCACCGGAACTTCATATGGATCTGGCACCCTGGTTGCCCGTGCAGACCGAACGGTTGATGCCACGGATCATCGTCGGCGCGGCGATCATCGCGAATGGGCGGGTTTTGGCGTGCGAGCGCGCCCAGCCGCCCGAAATGGCCGGAAAGTGGGAGTTCCCCGGGGGCAAGGTCGATCCGGGGGAGACCGAGGTGCAGGCGCTGGTCCGCGAGTGCCAGGAGGAGCTCGGCGTCGACGTCGCCGTGGGCGAGCGCGTCGGGGACGACATCGCGATGCTGAACGGGACCGCGATTCTGCGGGTGTACGTCGCGACGCTGCTCGACGGCGCGCAGCCGATCCCGCTCGAGCACAGTGACCTGCGCTGGCTGGGCGCCGGAGAGCTCGACAGCGTGCCGTGGCTGCCCGCCGACGCGCCGATCGTGCACGCCCTGGAGCCCCTGCTGCCCTCGTAGGCGGCGTTGTTACCGTCAACCGCGTGGATGTCACCTACGCCGAGGTCGGCGCGACGCGCGAGGGGCCGCTGCCGGCCGGCTATCTGCATGTGACCCGGCGGGTCCGCCTCACGGCGGGGTTCGCCGAGGCGGCCGAGGCGCTCGCGCACTGGCGGCCGCAGCGCGGGGCGGGGCTGCGGGTGCGCACCGAGGCGGAGCGGGCCGGGCTCGGGGTCGAGTTCGCCTCCGGCATCGGGGTGGGGCCGCTGCGGCTCTGGGTGCCGTGCAAGATCGTGTGGATCGAGGACCGGGCCGACCGCTTCGGGTTCGGGTTCGGGACGCTCCCGGGGCACGTGGAGACCGGCGAGGAGGCGTTCGTGCTCGCCACCGACGCCGAGGGCGCCGTGTGGTTCGAGGTCCGGGCGTTCAGCCGCCCGGCGACGTGGTGGGCGAAGCTCGGCGCGCCCGTGGCCCGGCTGGTGCAGGCCCGGGTCACGGACAGGTACGTGGCCGCGATGCGGGACCTCTGACGGTCGGCCGAGGCCCCGCATCGCGAACCGCGAGCTAGCGCGCGTCCGGGTGGTTGTACCGCAGCTTCTCCGGCGGTAGCGGGAACTCCTGGTCGTCGCCGAACGGGGAGGCCGCGGCCGCCCGGTCGAGGTAGAGCTCGGCCACGGGGAGCTTGCCGTCGGCGCCCACGGAGGGGTCCTGCGGCACGGGGCCCTGCTGGTGCCAGTGCGACGACGTGTCCGCGGCCGCGCCGGTCGGGCTCGACGCGTGGGCCAGGGCCGGCTCGTCCAGCTGGTCACGACGGAAGATCTTGCGCCCAAGCCAGGTCACCGGGTCGTACCTCCGATCGACAACGCGTTCCTTCATGGGAATGATCGCATTATCCGTGATCTTGATGTGCTCCGGGCAGACTTCGGTGCAGCACTTGGTGATGTTGCAGTAGCCGAGGCCCTGCTCCGTCTGGGCCATCTCCTTGCGGTCGCCGCGCGCGTCGAGCGGGTGCATGTCCAGCTCCGCGGCCCGGATGAAGAACCGGGGGCCGGAGAAGGCCCGCTTGTTCTCCTCGTGGTCGCGGATCACGTGACAGACGTTCTGGCACATGTAGCACTCGATGCACTTGCGGAACTCCTGCGAGCGCTCGACGTCCATCTGCTGCATGCGGTACTCGCCGGGCTCGACGCCCTTCGGCGGCGCGAAGGCCGGCATCTCCCGGGCCTTCTGGTAGTTGAAGTTGACGTTCGTGACCAGGTCGCGGATCACCGGGAAGGTGCGCAGCGGGGTGACGGTCACGGTCTCGTTGTCGCCGAACGTCGACATCCGGGTCATGCAGCCCAGCCGCGGCTTGCCGTTGATCTCCATCGAGCAGGAGCCGCACTTGCCGGCCTTGCAGTTCCAGCGCACCGCGAGGTCGGGCGTCTGGGTGGCCTGGAGGCGGTGGATGACGTCGAGCACGACCTCGCCCTCGTTGACCTCCACCTGGAAGTCCTCGAGCTGGCCGCCCGTGTCGTCGCCGCGCCAGACGCGGAAGTGGCGCTTGGTACCCATCACAGCTCCTCGTCGGTCATGTACTTGGCCAGCTCACTGCGCTCGAACAGGGCCTGCAGCTCCGGACGCATGACTGGCAGCGGCTTGTGCTCGAGCCGGACGTCCTCCCCGTCGAGCGAGCAGACCAGGTTGACCTGGCGCCAGGCCGGGTCCATCTTCGGGTGGTCCTCGCGGGTGTGCCCGCCACGGGACTCGGTGCGCTCCAGCGCCGCCTTCGCCGTGCACTCGGAGACGATGAGCATGTTGCGCAGGTCGAGCGCCAGGTGCCAACCGGGGTTGTAGCGCCGGCCGCCGGTCGCGCCGACCTTCTTCACCCGCTCCTTGAGCTCGGCCAGGCGCACCAGCGAGTCGCGCAGCTCGCCTTCGCGGCGGATGATGCCGACCAGCGTGCCCATGATGTCCTGCAGCTCGTGGTGCAGCGCGTACGGGTTCTCGCCGCCCTCACCGCGCTGCAGCGGGGCCAGCGCCGTCTCCACGGCCGCCTCGACCGCCGCCGGGGTCGGCTTGCGCCGGCCGGTCTCGGTCGCGTAAGCCGCCGCGTGCTCGCCCGCCCGCTTGCCGAACACCAGCAGGTCGGACAGCGAGTTGCCGCCGAGCCGGTTGGAGCCGTGCATGCCGCCGGAGACCTCGCCCGCCGCGAACAGCCCGGGCACCGCCGCGGCCGCCGAGTCGGCGTCGACCTCGACGCCGCCCATCACGTAGTGGCAGGTCGGGCCGACCTCCATGGGCTGCTTGGTGATGTCGACGTCCGCCAGCTCCTTGAACTGGTGGTGCATCGAGGGCAGCCGCTTGATGATCTGCTCGGCGGGCAGGCGGCTGGCGATGTCCAGCAGCACACCGCCGGCCTGGGTGCCGCGGCCGGCCTTGACCTCGCTGTTGATCGCGCGGGCGACCTCGTCGCGGGGGAGCAGCTCGGGCGGGCGGCGGTTGTTGTCCGGGTCGGAGTACCAGCGGTCGGCCTCCTCCTCGGTCTCCGCGTACTGCTTGCGGAAGACGTCGGGGACGTAGTCGAACATGAACCGCTTGCCGTCGGTGTTGCGCAGCACGCCGCCGTCGCCGCGGACCGACTCGGTGACCAGGATGCCCTTCACCGAGGGCGGCCACACCATGCCGGTCGGGTGGAACTGCAGGAACTCCATGTTGATCAGCGTCGCGCCGCTGCGCAGGGCGAGGGCGTGGCCGTCGCCCGTGTACTCCCACGAGTTCGACGTGACCTTGTAGGACTTGCCCACGCCGCCCGTCGCCAGCACGATCGCCGAGGTCTCGAACAGCACGAAGTCGCCGGACTCGCGGTAGTAGCCGAACGCGCCCGCCACCGCGCCGTTCTCGACGAACAGCTCCGTGATCGTGCACTCCTGGAACACCCGGATGCGCGCCTCGTAGTCGCCGTGCGCCGCGTAGTCCTCCTGCTGCAGCGACACGATCTTCTGCTGCAGCGTGCGGATCAGCTCCAGGCCGGTGCGGTCACCGACGTGGGCCAGCCGCGGATACTCGTGTCCGCCGAAGTTGCGCTGGCTGATCTTTCCGTCTTTCGTACGGTCGAACAGCGCGCCGTAGGTCTCGAGCTCCCAGATTCGCTCCGGGGCCTCCTTGGCGTGCAGCTCCGCCATGCGGAAGTTGTTCAGGAACTTGCCGCCGCGCATGGTGTCGCGGAAGTGCACCTGCCAGTTGTCGTTCGCATTGACGTTGCCCATGGCCGCGGCGGCGCCGCCCTCGGCCATGACCGTGTGCGCCTTGCCGAACAGCGACTTCGAGATGATGGCGGTCTTCTTGCCCGCGAGCCGGGCCTCGATGGCGGCCCGCAGCCCGGCGCCGCCCGCACCGATCACCACGACGTCGTAGGTGTGTCGCTCGATGTTCGTCATCGGGGGGTCCTAATTCCAGATTCGAAGGTCGGTGATCCAGCCCGCGGACACGGCCATGATGTACGCGTCCGTGAGGATGACCGTAAACAGCGACGTCATCGCGAACGTGCCGTGCCGGGTGTTGAGCTTGGAGATCAGCGTCCAGAGGCGGTAGCGCACCGGGTGCTTCGAGAAGTGCTTGAGCCGCCCGCCCATCACGTGCCGGCAGGCGTGGCAGCTGGCGGTGTAGCCGGCCAGCGCGAGCACGTTGACGACGATGATCAGCGAGCCGAGCCCGATGCCGAAGCCGCCGTCGGTGCCCTTGAACGCGTGGAAGGCGTCCCAGATGTTGATCAGCAGGATCAGCGACGCCACGTAGAAGAAGTAGCGGTGCGAGTTCATGAAGACCAGCGGGAAGCGGGTCTCGCCGCTGTACTTCTTGTGCGGCTCCTGCACGGCGCACGCCTGCGGCGACAGCCAGAGCGAGCGGTACCCGCTCTTGCGGTAGTAGTAGCACGTCACCCGGAAGCCGGCGACGAACGGGAACGCGGCCAGGCCCAGCGGGAGCCAGCGCGGGAACGCGCCGAAGGGGGTGCCGAAGTGGCTCGAGCCCTCGACGCAGGAGTCGCTCAGGCACGGGGAGTACAGCGGGGTCAGGTATCCGTGCTCCCCGACGAAGTACCACTTCGCCATGAAAATCCGGATCGTCGAATAGACGATGAAGAACAGCAGAATCGCCGCGATGGACAGCGGGTAAGTCCGCCACCCGTCCGTCCGCAATGTCTTGGCGCCGATCGCGGCGCGGGGCCCCGCGCCCGAAACTGACCGAGGCCGTGTAGGCGTGGTCGTCATGGTGAGTACTCCCTGGACGGGCTGGTGAAGAGTTCTCTGATGTACCGATCTACGGTCGGTGCACACGTTACGCCCGATCCCGCAGCGACGTGCGTTGGGAGTCTTGCGTGTGCCGACTCGATACCGAAAGACCTTCGCCGAAAGCCTGCTGCCCGTTGTGGAGAACTTCACTCCTGCCGCGGTGACCACGCCATTCGCATGATCCAAAACTTTGGTTAGGTTTACCTAAGTTGCCCATTGTCCGCTACTTGGCGTCCCGGAGTTAGGACGCCGTGTGGTTGGCGCTTTGCCTTTCCGTCGTTCGACTTGCCGGCGCTTTGACCCGGCCGCCGTTGCCTCGCCGGTTCGGCGGGCCGGGTTTTGCGTCGCGCAGAATCCTCAGCCCGATGCGCCCCCGGTGTAATTCCACGATGCCAGCCGCAGCGCCGGAGCCACGAATCCCGCTTCCGCCCACGGCCCGGGCATCTCCACCGCGTGCGAGCCGATCCCGAGCACGGCTCCGGGGCCGAGCGCCTGCGCGTAGGACTGGGTGAAGCGGAAGTTCCGGACCGGGGTCGTGATCCGGCCGTCCTCGATGAGCCAGACGCCGTTGCGGGTGAGCCCGGTGACGACGAGCGTCCGCGGGTCGAGCACCCGGGTGTAGTGGTTGTCCGTCACGAGCAGCCCGCGCTCGACCCCGGCGACGAGCGCCGCGACCGTCGAGTCCGTCGCCGGCCCGTCGACCTCCTGCGGGGCCGGCCCCTCCCCGGGCAGCAGCCGCAGGCTCGACGGGATCGCCCCGAAGCTGGCCCCGCCCGGGATCGCGTGCCCGGTCGACTCCGCCCCGCCGCCGGCCCGCGCCGCCGTCCGGCGATCGTGCACCACCGCGCTCGACACGCCCCGGTCCACGAGCACCACCCGCCGCCGCGGGGTGCCCTCGGCGTCGAACGGGGTCGCTGTCGCGTCGGGCTGCGACGCGTCCTCGACCAGGGTCACCGAGGGGTCGAACTGCGCCTCGCCGACCTGCAGGAACGACTGGCGGTCGAGGACCATCTTGGCGTTGAAGCCGTACATCGCGAGCATCTGCAGCACGTCGGAGACCGCGGCCGCCTCGAGCACCACCTCGTAGCGCCCCGGCGGCAGCTCCACCGGGTCGACGCCGGCCCGGGCCTTCGCGGCCGCCCGCGCCCCGAGCACCGCGCCGTCGATGTCGCCCAGGCGCACCGCCGCGAGCCGGGCCAGCCCGTCGGAGCTGGAGGTCCGCGCGATGCCGTCCATCGCCGCGCTCGTGCGCGCCGCGGCCAGGTGCTGCCCGGCCGAGTTCGCGTAGACCACGCGGGCCGCGGACGTCCGGCAGTACCCGGCGGTGTCGAGCCCCTCGGCCTGCGCCACGAAGGCCCGCACCCGGGCGGCCCGATCGTCCGGCGACGCCCCCGCGGTCTCGTCGTCCACGTTGCCCGCGAACGCGAGCGGCGCCGGGGGCGCGAGCCCGGGCCAGGTCGGATCGGTGGGCGCGAGCCGCATCGAGGCGACCGTGCGCCGCACGAGATCGTCGAGCCCGTCGAGCACCGTCGTCGAGGTGCTGGCCGTGCGGCCGTCCGCGTGCAGGCGCAGCCGCACCCCGGTGATCTCGTCGGCCACGTTCTGGTGAATGTACGACCCGGCGAACCGCGTCAGCGCCAGCTCCTGCCGCTCGACGGTCACCTCGGCCTCGATCCCGGTGCCGACCAGCTCCAGTACCCGCTGGGCCAGGTCCGTCTCCGTCGCCGTCACGCTCATCCCCGCACCCCTACGCACGTGTCCAGATCCGTCACGTTCCCGCTCCCGCTCCTGCTGACCGGCGGGGTCTCCCTCGCACCGCGCTGTCCCGCGTTGCGCTGTCCCGCGTTGCGCTGTTCCGCACCGTGCTGTTCCGCGCCGCGCTGTCCCGCGTTGCGCTGTTTCGCGCCGCGCTGTCCTGCGCTGCCTTCGCGCGTGCTGCGCCTTCCCGGCCGCTCTCGGGTGCCGCCTGTCGCGGGGCGCTCGCGTTCCGCCGTCTCGTGCTGCGCTCTTCCGTGCTGCGCTCTCGCGTGCCGTTAGTCGCGGGGGCGCTCGCGTTCCGCGTCGCCCTTGTTGCCGCCGTGTTCGTCGCGGCGGGCCGGGCGTTTCGCAGACTCTCGTTCGGACGTGCCGGGAGTGGGCCGGTTCGGCCGGCGTGGTGCCGGCGAGTTCGAGCCGGGTTCCTCGTGCTGCTCGGGGGCGTCATCCGCGGACCCCCACCCGGACGTTCTGGAAGCGGGCCGCGGCGGCCGGGTGGCCGGTGTGGCCGATCTGGCCCGGCTGGCCCTTGCCGCAGTTCGGGGTGCCCCAGGAGACGGTCTCCGAGCTCAGCATGTCCATCGAGCCCCAGAAGCGGGGGCCGATGCCGGTGTAGGTCGGGTTGCGCAGCATCCGCCCGCGGCGGCCGTTCTTGATCTCCCAGCCGATCTCGCAGCCGAACTGGAAGTTGAGGCGCTTGTCGTCGATCGACCAGGAGCGGTTCATGTCCATGAGCACGCCGTCCTCGGTCGCGGCGATCATCTCGTCCAGCGTGTGCGGGCCGGGGAGCAGGCCGACGTTGGTCATCCGGACCATCGGCAGGCGCGCCCAGCCGTCGGCGCGCACACTTCCCGCGTAGTCCAGCCCCGCCACCGCGGCCGAGTCGCGACCGGCGAGCGTGCCGACCCAGATGCCGTCGCGGACCGCGTACCGCTGCTGAGCCGGGGTGCCCTCGTCGTCGTAGCCGAACGACCCGAGCGCGCCCGGGATCGTGGGGTCGATGGTGATGTTCATGAGCTCGGAGCCGTACCGCAGCTGATTGATCTTGGCCAGGTCCAGCCACGACGTGCCCGCGAACGCCGCCTCCCAGCCGAGGATGCGGTCGAGCTCGATGGCGTGCCCGACGGATTCGTGGATCTGCAGGGCCATCTGCTCGCTGCCGAGGATGAGCGTCGTCTCACCCGCCGGGCACTGCGGCGCCGTCAGCAGCGCCCGCGCCTCGTCGGCGATGCGGGCCGCGTGCGCCGTGAGGTCCAGCTCGTCGACGATCTCCCAGCCGCGCGTGCCGTACTGCCCGCGATAGGAGGGATACGAGCGCCGCTGGGTCTCGCCGTCACCGATGACCGTGGCCGAGATGCCCGCCCCCGACTCGCGGATGTGCTGGTCGATGCGGTGCCCCTGCGACGAGACGAACCACTTGCGCGTGTCCCAGATCTGGTAGAGCCCCTCGGCGATGTCCGCGCCGGCCTTGTGCGACTCCGCGGTCGCGGCCGTGAGCAGATCGCCCTTGACCGACAGTGCGACCCCGAGCGGGTCCACCTCGCACGCGCTGGCCCAGGAGTCCACGCGCGCCTCGACGCCGACGAGGTCGACCGCCGGCCCCGGGACCGTCGCCGAGGCCCGCGCGATCGCCGTGGCCCGCTCGCCCGCGCGCTTGGCGGCCGCGGAACCCAGGTCCGGTACCGCGAAGAAGCCCCAGCTCGAACCCACCAGTGCCCGCACACCGACGCCTGCGTCCTCGTCCTGGCTCAGCTCCTCGATCTCACCGTTGCGGGCGGTCATCGACTCGGAGCGGCGGTGCATCACGCGGGCATCGGCATACCGGGCGCCGGCTGCGAGAGCCGCCTCCACCGCCGCGGTCGCCACGTCGAAGTGGGTCATGGTTGGACCCTACCGAGGGGGTATGACACTTTGGGCGGACACGACCCTACGTCGATGTCTTGGCTACCCGATCAACTCGTTGATCTGCCGCGCCAGCGCGAGATCCTTCTCGGTCACCCCGCCGGCCGAGTGGGTGGAGAGCCGGAAGGTGAGCGTCCGCCAGCGAATGTCGATGTCGGGGTGATGGTCGGCCGCCTCGGCCACGTGCGCGACCTCGGCGACCAGCCGGATACCGTCGAGAAACGAGGGGGCGGTCACCGAGCGTTCGATGCCCTCCGAGTCACCGGACCAGCCCGCGAGCTCACCGAGCGCGGCGGAGACGTCGTCATTGCCGAGTACGTCAGCCATGCCCCGAACCTACCCCCGCCCCCGGCGACTGCGGCGTCCGATCGCCCGGGACGGCGAGCACGAGCGCGACCACGGGTGAGTCAGGCTCGGCGTCATGGGCGGCGCCTGCGGCTGCGGATGATGATCTGGAGTACGGCGATGAAGACCATGACGACGACGGCGGCGCTGATGGCGGTGATCACGGCCGCGGTCCGGCCTCCGCCTCCGCCGGTTGCCGCTGGTGGGGACGGGGAGGTGCTGGTCGGGGCGGGGGTGATTTCGGCGGTGAGGGCTTTGACGAGGTCGATGACGCCGTAGCCGTACACGGGATCCTTGCCCGGCTCGCCCTTGTCCTGTGCCGTCTCGGTCAGCCGGCGAACGACCTCTGGGCCTTTGAGCTGTGGGTACTTCGCGCGGATCAAGGCGACAGCGCCGACGACCAAGGCGTTGGAATCGCTGGTGCCGGTGCCTGTACGCGTCTGCCCGCCGATGCCGACGGCGACGATGTCGACGCCGGGCGCAACGAGGGTGAGCTCAGGGCCGGCGACGGAGATGGGGGCTCGCTCGCCGTCGTGATCGACGGCGCCGACCGCGACGACGCCTGGCATTCTGGCCGGGAAGTCGACGCCGCCGACATCGGGTTTGTTACCGGCGGCCGCGACCACGACGACGTCCGCATCGAGGGCCTTTTGAATGGCGTCGCGCACGATCGAGATGTCGCTGGTGCCGATCGAGAGACAGATGACCTTGGCGCCCCTACCTACGGCGTAGTCGATGGCGGCGGCGACGTCGCGCGGATTGCCTCCGAAGTCGATGTTCCGGGAGAGCTGGATGGGCAGAATCGTAGCTTCAGGGGCGATGCCCAGCACGCCCTTGCTGGTGCCGCGCCCCCGTCCGGCGATGAGCGTGGCCATCGCGGTGCCGTGGCCCACCGGGTCTCGGCGCCCATCGCCGGTGTTGCCGCCGAAGTCCTTGCCGGGGATGACGGCTCCGGCGAGTTCAGGCACAGTCGCATCGACGCCGGAGTCGGCAACCGCGACGAGCACGCCCTTACCCTGGCTGAGGCGTTGAGCCTCGGCGACATGCATGAAGCCCAGGTGCCACTGTTGGTCGCGGACATCCTCTGCCTGCGCCGGAACTGGCACGGCGACGGTCGCAAGCACTGTTGCCACGAGCGTCAGAGCTGATCGTCGCAGGATCAACGGTCGATGCCGATCACGCCTGGGGGCACGTCGACGGCAGGTGCGGCTGGTGGCGCCTCGAGGATGGGTGGAACCCCCTCCGCAATTTGCCAGGCCTCATCTTCGGGCCACCCGCGTCCGGGACGGCGTTGGGCATACGCCTCGTAGCTGCGGTCTCGCCAGCCGCCACCGGGTAGCCGGTCGCCACCGTCCGCGCCGTTTTCGGTCGTGGGGCGAAGGCCGGGATTGCGCCCGACCGGCCGTGCTGAGCGGGTTGCGGAGGTACCCGGACGGGCGGCCGCTCCGCTGCCCGGGCGACCGATCACTCCGTGCTCGGCGAGCGGAGCGCCGGCTGATCGCCCGACGACAGGCTGAGCAGGCGGACGCTCAATGAGGCCGTTGGTCGGCGTCAGCCGCCCCGGCACGTGGTCGGCGATCGGCGGCATGGGCAGCGGCGTCGGCGTCGGGAGCGGTGGCCCGACGGCCGGTGCGATCGGCGGGGGAGGCATCAGCACCGGCGGAAACGCTGGTGCCGGATTCGCGGTCAAGAACGGTCCGGGATCGAAGGTCACCGGCGGGGTAGCGGGTCCCGAGCCAACATTGATCAAATCCGGGTTGGGTGCGGGTGGATCGAACACAGGCGGGGGCAGGTAGTGGCTGGACGAGCTGGCGCCGCGGCCTCGACGCGGATCCGGCGGTGGAGGTGGCGGCGTGCCATTGTCGTATCGCTTGATCCGCGGCATGACGACCGGCTGCGCGGTTGCGGCGGCGACCTTCGCGTCGGTGTCCTCCATGATCGCGCGGGCCTGTCGGTCGAGTTCCTTCCGATGCTGGTGCAGTACCGCATCGGTGGCGATCTCCGGCATGCCCACGTTCGGCGCCCAGCTGGCGGGCAGTGCGTTGACCATCGGGCCGGCTGGAGTCTGGGCGAGGTACGCCCGCCACGCGGCATTCGTATCGTCGTACGAGTCGTGTAGCGGCTTGATCCGTCTCTGCGCGTGGATCAACGCGTCGGTCACCTTCGCGTAAACCGTTGCGGCCTGCCCGGCCGCATCCTGCGCGTCAGTCATGGCGGCGATGGTTTGGTCGAGCTGGTCGAGATACGCCTGTGCGGCAGGACTTCCCTCCGGCCTCCAGGCGCTGACAAGGTCTTGGCGAAGTCGCCGCAGGTTGCCGATCTGTGCGTTGAGCATCGAGCGTTTCGCTTCCCAGCCGCGCATGGCCTCGGCATGGTCGGCTGCGCTTTCGCGCGCCACCATCTGCCACAGCTCGCGCACGGTAAAGCCCTGGTAGATGCTCATGCGGCACCACCGTGCATATCGCGTCGCTCCTCGAGCAGGTTGTCGCGGGTCTGGACCTGATCGGCACGGTGCGAAGCCTGCTCGGCGGAGGTCAGATCCGTGGAAGCGCCGCTCACGACGGCGTTCAGGAAACCGACGGAGTCGATGTCGGCATCGAGGTACGTCGTGGCCAGGTCGTGCGCCGTCCGGGCGAGGGCGCCCGTATTGTGCGAAAGCGCAGACAGGAACGTGATGGCCTGGTTCATCGTGTTCCAGTACTGCAAGGCCGCGTCCTGGACGATTGGGCTGGCGCTGTGGATGCCGAAGGCGCCGAAGGACTGCAGCTGGTACGTCACGAAGTCCGTCGTCGGGGCGATGTCCTTGTCCACGTACGACTGGAGGCCGGCGCCGAACGCGCGCACGCCCTCCGGGTCGATCTTGATTTGCTTGTCCGCCACGGTGTTCCTCCCCGTCCCGTGTATCGACGTGCTTAAGGTAGCGGGAGCGGTGCTGGAGTAGAAAGGACGATATGTCGATCCGTGCGGTAACCCGGGAACTGCTCGTGCGCTGTGTCGACACCTGGGCGCCCGGGAATCTGCATGCGCCGCATGGCGCGGCGTTTCTCTACGCGTCCGCGCGGGGGATCGATCATGAGGCGGCCGAGGCGGCGTTGCGCGCGTTCGGGGAGTTCGGGGATCGGCTCCGTGGGCGGCTTACGCTGCTGTTCGTCGCGCCCGGAACCGAGGCGTTGGCGGGGCGGTTCGCGGCTGTGCAGCGTGAAATCGGTACACCTGCGGAAATGGCGGTTCACGTTGTGCCCGGCGGCAATGTCGGCGCCGTTCTCAAGGCGGCCGGAGCCGCGAGTGGGCCACTGCTGGCAATGGTCGACGACAGCATTGCGAAAAGCTTCAAAGCGGCTGCCGTACTCCTCACAGCCCCCGCCGGTACCTGGGAGAAACAACGCTCGGAACTGCACGCGGCGGGGCTGGGGCTCACCGCGGGTGTCGAGTTGGTCGATGGCGAGAGCGACATGCTCGTCGGCTTCGGCACGCGCTCGGACAAGAGCCTGGAGGCGTTCAAGAACGAGCTGTGGGCGCTGGACGAGTACGCCGGCGTGCGCTACCGCGACCCGCGCGACCCCGAGGGGCACCTGATGGACATCTCGCTCGAGCCGAACCCGGGCGCGCTGCGGCGCGAGCTGCTGGCGCGGCTCGGCGACGGCGGGCTCACCGTCACCGAGCTCAAGCGGTTCGCGCTCACGGACACGGTGTACCGCGCTGCCGACGCCCAGAAGCTCATCACCGCGCTGCTGCACTCCGGCGCCGTGCGGCGCTCACCCGAGGGCGGGCGCCTCGGCGGCGACGTGGTGATCAGCCTGGCACCCGCCGCGAGCGGCTGATCCGCGGCGACGTGGCGATCAAGCCTGGCTCCCGCCGCGAGCGGCTGATCTGCGGCGATCTGAGCACGGCGATCAGCCCGGTGCCGGCAGCGAGCGGCGGATGAAGTCGAGCTCGATGCGCAGCAGCTTCTCGGCCAGCCCGCCCGCGGCCATGTGCGTGGCGCCGGTCAGCGGGATCATCGAGTGCGGCCGGCCCGCGGCGAGCAGGGCGGCCGAGAGGCGCAGCGTATGCGCGGCGACCACGTTGTCGTCGACCAGGCCGTGCACGAGCAGCATCGGCCGCGCGTCCTCGGGGCGCACCGGCGGCTCGGCGGCCAGCTCGACCAGCGAGTTGTGCGCGTACACGTCGGGGGCGTCGGCGGGCAGCCCGAGGTATCGCTCCGTGTAGGCGGTGTCGTAGAGCGCCCAGTCCGTGACGGGGGCGCCGACGACCGCGCAGTGGTACACGTCCGGCCGCCGCAGCACCCCCAGCGCCGACAGCCAGCCGCCGAACGACCAGCCGCGGATCGCGACCCGCCCGAGATCGAGGTCGGGGTGCTTGCCGGCGAGCGCCTCGAGCGCGTCGACCTGGTCGGCCAGGATCACGTCGGAGAAGCGGCGGTGGATGGCCTTGTCGAAGCTGGGCGCGACGCCAGGTGTTCCACGATTGTCGATGGACACGACGGCGAAGCCCTGGTCGGCCCACCACTGCTTCTCCACCCAGCGGGCCCGGGCGGCGACGACCTCCTGATGGCCCGGGCCGCCGTAGATCGCCACCAGCACCGGGAGCCGGCGCCCGGCCACGTGGCTGCGGGGATAGACCACGCCCGCCGGGACACGCCGGTCGGTCACCCGCTCAAGGGCGGGTCGCGGCGCGAAGGGCGGCGCCGCGGCGTGGGACGCGATCGCGCCGACCTGCTCGTCGTTGTGGATGACGCGGTACTCCCAGCCCGCCCGCTCCAGCGTCTGCGACCCGATCACGATGGTCCGCCCGGCCGCCTGGGCCACGTGCCAGCCCGGCTCCGTGGTCAGGCGCGTCGCGCGCGGGCTGGACTGGGTGACCGGGATGTGGAAGACGTGCTGCTCGCTCGGCTCTCCGTCGCTGGCCTCCACGATCAGGTCGCCTTCGAGGCGTCCGGCCACGCGCCGGACGTACAGATTGGGCGGTGTGATCAGGCTCCCGTCGGCGAACAGGCAGCGCGCGTCGTATCCGTCGTGGGCGAGCTCGCCGCCGACCAGCACCCGGCCGTCCGCGAGGTGCGCGGGCGTGCCCGGCACCGGCTCCACCCAGCGCGGATCGGCGAGCTCGGCGTGGACCTGTGTCTCGCCGGTGCGCGGGTCGACGGCGATCACGAGGCCGTGCTGCTGCAGCCGGCGCAGCACCGCGAGCAGCGGTCCACCCTGCTCCGACCAGGTGGCGGCGACGAGATAGGGGTAGGTCTCGCGGTCCCAGTGCACGTCGACCCAGCCGCCGTCGAGGTCGAGCACGTGCAGCGTGACCTTGGCGTTGCTCGCGCCCGCGTGCGGATAGGCGATCGTGGTGGGCGGCTGCTCCGGCAGCGACGGGTCGTGCAGGTGCCACCGGGGGACCCGCGACTCGTCCACGCGCGCGGTGAGGATGCTGTGGCCGTCGGGCGACCACCAGTATCCCCGGAAGCGGTGGAATTCCTCGGCTCCGATGAACTCGGCGAGCCCCCAGGTCACGCCCTCCTCGCCGGCCAGGACCGAGTCCGTGCCGTCGGCGTCGATCACCCGCAGGGCGCCGCCGGTGACGTAGGCGATCCGGCGTCCGGTCGGGTCGAGCCGCGGGTCGACGACCGGCCCGGCGGTGTCGAGCTCGGTCACATCGCCGGTGAGCAGGTCGGCGCGGAACAGCCGGCCGCCGAGCGGGAAGACGGCCAGCACTCCGGCCCCGTCCAGCGCGAACGAGCCGATGCCGCCCGCGGACAGCCGCAGCCGCTCGCGCAGCGCCCGCTCGGCCGGCGGCAGGTCGGGCTGATCCCGCAGCAGCGCCGCCGGGTCGGCCAGGCACCGCTCGGTGCGCGTGGCGACGTCGAAGACCCAGAGCGCGTCGGTGGGGTCCTCGGGACCCGACGAGCGCAGGAAGATCACGCGAGCCCCGTCCGGGCTCACCGTGACGGCGCGGGGTGCCCCGTAGGAGAAACGTCGGGTTCGTGCGGCGAGCTCCGGATAGTCCACCCCGGAATGTTGACTCGTGCCCGCCGGATTGTCATGTGATTGGCCCGGAACCGGGCATCAGCGTCACTCTTGGTGAGCGGCTGCTCACACGGACGGTGGCGGTTGGGGAAAGTGTCGGGGGCAGGCCGTAGAGTTGCCCCCGTGAGTGCTCGGAGCATCCTGTTCGTCCATGCACACCCCGACGACGAGTCGATGGGGACCGGCGCGACCATGGCCCGCTACGCGGCCGACGGCGCCCATGTCACCCTCGTCACCTGCACGCTCGGTGAGGAAGGCGAGATCCACGTGCCCGCGCTGGCCGGGATCGCCGCCGCCGAGGGCGACCAGCTCGGCGGCTATCGCATCGCCGAGCTGCAGACCGCCTGTCGCCACCTGGGCGTGACCGACCACCGTTTTCTCGGCGGGGCTGGGCGCTACCGCGACTCCGGGATGATGGACACCCCGGCCAACAAACACCCGCGCGCCTTCTGGGGCGCCGACCTCGACGTGGCCGCGGGTGAGCTGCTCGAGGTGATTCGCGAGACCCGCCCGCAGGTGGCGGTCACCTACGACCCCAACGGGTTCTACGGCCACCCGGACCACATCCAGGCCCACCGGGTGCTGACCCGGGCCGTGGAGCTGGCCGAGGCGGAGGGGATCGGACCCGCCAAGGTGTACTGGACGGCAGTGCCCCGATCCGTCCTGCAAGCGGGCATGGAGCAGTTCCGCGACTCGTCCGACAACCCGTTCGCCGAGATCGAGCATCCGGAGGACCTGCCCTTCGGGACCGCGGACGCGGACATCGCGGCGCGGGTGGACGCCCACGAGTTCGCGGAGGAGAAGACGGCCGCCCTCAAGGCGCACGCCACGCAGATCCCGCCGACGTCGTGGCTGTTCTCGATCGCGGGAAACTTCGGCGCCGAGTTCATGGGCGTGGAGTATTACCAGCTGGCGCGCGGGACCAAGGGGCCCGGCGTCGGGCCGTACGGGTGGGAGGAGGACCTCTTCGCCGGGCTCGACGTGGAGGTGCCGACGCCGCGGGCCTCGGTGCTGGAGCCGCCCGTCTCGTCGGCCGCCGTGCTGGGGACCTCGGCGCTGGGGGCGTCCGGACTGGAGCCTGGGGCATCGTGACGACCAAGCGCAAGGGGTCGCCCCGGCCGGGGCGTTCGGCTTCGGGGCCTGCTCTCACTCGCGAGTCCGCGGTCGAGCCCGCCGACGTTTCCGGGGCCTCGTCCGGGTCCGTCGACACGCCCGCGGCTGCTTCCCGCTCCGGAATTGCGGGGTCCGCGGCCGCGTCGGCGTCCGGGTCCGCCGCGTCGGCATCTGGACCCGCGGCCGGGTCGGCCTCCGCGCCCGTGTCGGCGTCAGCGTCTGGGTCCGCGATCGGGTCGGCGTCGGGGTCTGGGTCCGCGGCCGGGTCGGCGTCGGGGTCAGGGTCCGCGGCCGGGTCGGGGTCGGCGTCTGGGCCGGCGGCCGGGTCGGGGTCGGCGTCTGGGCCCGCGGCTGTGCCCGGGTTCGCGCCGGATGAGCCGTCGGCCGGGGGTTCCGCTCCCGACGGCGGCTTCGCGGTGCCGTCCGACGTCGTGTGGCCGGGCGCCGCGGAGCCCTCGCGGTCGTGGCTCAACCTGTCGCCGGAGGCCCGGGGATCCCTCGACATCGCCATCACGATCGCCGGGCTGATCGTGGCCACCTTGCTCGGGGCGGCGCTGGCGATCATCGAGGCGCTCTACTCGCCGCTGCGCATCGGCGGGTGGCGGCTGCCCGTCTCGCTGCTCATGGCGCTGGTGACCAACCCGCTGCTGGGCTGGTTCGCCTACACCACGACGCGGCGGCGGATGGCGGCCCTACTGCCGGCGGCGGCCTGGTGCGTGGTGTGGATCATGGCGGCGGGCCGCACCTCCGAAGGCGACATGATCATCACCGAGGACAACTGGGTGGGGCTGCTGACGCTCTTCGCGGGGCCGCTGGCGTTCGCGATCGGCATCTACGTCTCGACCATGCGCCCGCGGCCGCGCGTGACTCCGCCGGACACCACTCCACCGACGCCGGCTGGCACCTGAGCCGTCGGCCGGTGACGCTCGCCGGCTCGTCGGCCGGCGGCGGGTTCGGCGCCTGCGTTGGTGTCGAGCGGCCGAGAGCCGCGACTCTGACAGCTGGCCTCGACGCGGTCCTGGCGGCAGCGCATGCCTCCGGCCGTCGAGTCGCCATGGCGAGCAACAACGCCGTCGAGGCCGTCGCGTCGAGTCGTCGCACCTGGCCACTGGCTTCGGCAATTGGTTCGGCCCGGCGCGGGGTCTTCGTCGCACCCGGCCACTGGCTTCGGTGCTTGGTTCGGCGCGGCGCGGGGTCTTCGGTTGGCCGCGGGCCGCGCAGTCGCCGTGGTTGCGTAACGGTCTGGACCGGCGGTTCGCGGGGGCGGCCGGTTCCGTCGGGGTCCGCGAACGGCGTGTTTGGATTTCGGGTGGCGGGGGAGCGTCGCGTTGTGCCTCGTCGGAAACGCAACGCGGCGCGGCGGGGCGGTGATTGTGCGTGTCGGTTCGGGGTGCGGAAATGCCCGGCCGAATGGGGACCCACCGCCGGCTCGGAAGCGGTTCCCGGGAGAGGTTCAGCGAACTCTGAGGTGGCGGGTCTTGCGCACACGCAGTGTAGACGGGTAAACACGTTCCCGCGCCGGGATTGCGAGGGTTCGGCGTATCGGGGAACTGAAGTGACGGAGGCTGGCTATGAAGGAGCGGTGGTTGCCCGTCGGGCTCGTCGCGGGGGGTCTCTTCGTGGTCAATCTCATCGCTCGGCTCGTGGTGCGGTTCGCGGCCGGGGACGATGACGCCAAGCAGATCACCATCGGGCTCTGGGCGCTGTTCGCGGTCGGTGCGGTGATGATTCCCGTCGCGTTCTGGTACGGCCGCCGGGTGCCCATGATTCGCGTCGTCGGCGAGCTCGGGCTGGCCGTTGTGGTCGCCTGCCTGCTGGCCGTGCTCATCGGGCCGTTCGTGTCCGGGGTCGGGCCGTTCAGCAACGGCGTCGGGCTCGTGTTCCGCCAGTTCTTCTACTTCGTCGGCCTTTCCGCGATCGGCGCGGTGATCGGGCTGCTGGTGCTCATGACGGCCGGGCTGGACTACAGGTCGCAGTCCTGGAAGCGGTACATCGAGCACGCCGGCACCAAGCCCCGCAAAGCCGTTCGGCGCTAGTCCCGCCTCGGCCGGCTCGGCCGGCGGCCGTGGGGCGCTCGAACGTGCAATCGACGCGAGGCCGTCGTGCGAATTCGCGGGTGATCCGGAGCCGGCGCGCGAGCGCGAATCGGCGCTAGATCGTTGCGGGACGCTCTGGCGGTTCGGAGCCGGCGCGGGAGCGCGCGTATCGGTGTCAGGTTGTTGCGGGACGCTCTGGCGGTTCGGAGCCGGCGCGCGAGCGTGCGTATCGGCGCCGGGTTGTTGCGGGACGCTCGGTGCAGAGCCGATGCGCGAACGTGCCGCCTGGTGTGTGAAGGGCCAGGGGAGATCCGGCTGCAGGTCAGGTCAGCAGGCGGCGCGACGAGTAGATGTGGTGCACCGTGAAGCCGAGGCGGGAGTACAGCGCCACGGCTGCCGTGTTGCGCTGCTCCACCTGCAGGTAGGCGTCGCGGGCGCCCAGGGTCACGGCCCACTCGGCCAGGGCCGCGATCAGGCGCTGGGCCAGGCCGCGGCGGCGCAGGCGTTCGTCGACGCCGATCAGGGACAGGCCGAGCCAGCGCGACTCGTCGTCGGCCACGCAGCCGCGGGCGGTGGCCAGGAGGTTGCCCTGCTCGTCGTACCACTGGGCAAATCGCACGTTCGGCACCGCCGTGAGCACGTGCCGGGCCGAGTCGGGCAAAGGGCCCTTGCGGCCGGCGACCGCGGACAGCCACTCCGCCGACGGTTCGGTGGCCAGCTCGATTCGTCCGCCGGTCGGGGGCGAGGCCTCACCCGGGCTCTGGGAGGTGGTGGACGGGGTCGTGGCTGAGGGTGAAATGGCGGGGGATGTGCCGCCCCCGTGCTCACCAGGCGCGGCGGTCGAAGGCGCGGCGGTCGAAGGCGCGACGGTGGGGAGGGCGCTGGCGGCGTGCTCCGACGGCGCCGCGGGCGAGAGGGTCTTGAGCAGGTGCGGCAGGGCGACCGTCATGACCTGGGTCGTCGGCATCGCGGTCCAGCCGCGGCGCTCCAGCTCGTCGTCCAGGCGCTGGAAGAGCGGGACCGGGATCGAGAGGGCGGGGGTGAGGGAGCGCCGGCGGTACCATTGCTGGACGAAATCGATCGCGTCCGGCGTCGGCAGGTCGGGGGAGCCGATCGCGAGGGCGGAGTTGGCGCGCTGGGTCCAGCCGTCGGTCGCGCGCAGGAGCCAGTCGCCCAGGTTGGCCTGTTCGCGGGCCGGCCAGCCCTGTGCCGCGGCGGCCTCCAGCGACTCGGTCGGCGTGAAACGGCGGCGCGGCGGGACCGGCTTGGCCCGTGCGATCTCATGCAATGGAACGCGGACCGCGCCGGTGCGGGCACGGACTGTGAGATGCGTCTCGGTCGCTTCGAGCAGCTGGCCCAGAATGTCCGAAAACACGGGTCGTGCGTCGCGCATCCCGACGATTCGGCGCACGACGACGCGCTGTCCCACATGTTGTGGCCCGAGCACGATCGACCTCCCGTGAACCTGGATACTAGGCTCGTACCGCCGCGGTAGGGATGCGGCGGGGCTTGCCAGCCCCAGGTTGGCAGCCTCAGGTGCGAAAGAGGGCGACCCGTGACATACATCATCGCCGAACCTTGCGTGGACCTGCTCGACAAGGCCTGCATCGAGGAGTGCCCTGTCGACTGCATCTACGAGGGCAACCGCATGCTCTACATCCACCCGGATGAGTGCGTGGACTGTGGCGCCTGCGAGCCGGTGTGCCCGGTCGAGGCGATCTTCTACGAGGACGACGTCCCGGAGAAGTGGAAGGACTTCGTCGGCGCCAACTACTCGTTCTTCGACGAGCTGGGCTCGCCCGGCGGCGCGTCGAAGGTCGGCAAGGTCGAGAAGGACGCGGCGTTCGTCGCCTCCCTGCCGCCGCAGGAGCGCGAACACTGACCGGCACAGCCTTCGGGGCCCGGCGCGCGCTTGCGGCCGGGCTGCCCGACTTTCCGTGGGATCGCCTCGAGCCGGCCAAGGCCACCGCGGCCCGCCACCCCGACGGCCTCGTGGACCTCTCGATCGGCACGCCGGTCGACCCGGTGCCCGAGCTGATCCGGGCGGCGCTGGCCGAGGCGTCGAACGCTCCCGGGTACCCGCTCACCGCCGGCACCCCGCGCCTGCGCGAGGCGATCCGGGAGTGGGTGACGCGATGGTGCGGCACCGGCCCGGGCGAGTTCGGCGTGCTGCCCACGATCGGCTCCAAGGAGCTCGTGGGCTGGCTGCCGACGCTGCTGGGGCTCGGCCCCGGCGACACCGTGGTCATTCCGCAGGTGTGCTACCCGACGTACGAGGTGGGCGTTCTGCTCTCCGGCGCCCGCGTGGTCCGCGCCGACTCGCTGACCGCGCTCGGGCCGGAGCGGGTGAGCATGGTGTGGGTGAACTCGCCGTCCAACCCGACCGGCAAGGTGCTGCCCGAGGCGCACCTGCGCAAGGTCGTCGAGTGGGCGCGCGAGCGCGGGGCGATCGTGGTGAGCGACGAGTGCTACCTGCCGCTGCCGTGGGAGTCGGAGCCGGTGTCGATCCTGTCGGTCTGCGACGGGAACTTCGACGGGGTGCTGGCCGTGCACTCGCTCTCGAAGCGCTCGAACCTGGCCGGATACCGCGCCGGGTTCGTGGCCGGTGACGCCGCCCTTGTCGAGGAGGTGCTGGCCGTGCGCAAGCACGCCGGCATGATCGTGCCCGCCCCGGTGCAGGCCGCCATGGTCGCGGCGCTCGGCGATGAGGTGCACGTGGAGGAGCAGCGCGCGCGGTACCGTCGCCGCCGTTCGGTCCTGCGCGAGGCCTTCGAGCGCGCGGGGTTCACGGTCGAGCATTCGCAGGCCGGACTGTACCTCTGGCTGACCCGCGGCGAGGACTCCTGGGCGACCGTGGATTGGCTGGCCGAGCGCGGGATCCTCGCGGCGCCGGGGGCGTTCTACGGGCCGGCGGGGGAGCGGCACGTGCGGGTCGCGTTCACGGCCACGGACGAGCGCGTGGATTCGGCCGCATCGCGACTCTGACCGGCACCGTCGCCGCGCGCCGCGTCGCGACTGTGACCGGCACGGTTGCGCGCGCCGCGCCGCGCCGCGCCGCGTCACGGCTCGGACCGGCACCGTCATGCGCGCCGCGTCGCGACTGTGACCGGCACGGTTGCGCGCGCCGCGCCGCGCCGAGCCGCGTCGCGGCTCGGACCGGCACCGTCATGCGCGCCGCGTCACGGCTCTGACCGGCGCCGGTCGCGCACTGGAGTGCGGCTCTGGCCGGCACCGTCGTGCGCCGGAGTGTGACTCCCGCGTGCACGCGCTTGGTCCGCTCAGCCCTGCCGTATGCGAAAGAGCCTGCCGTTTGCGAAAAAGGCGACCAGGGCGAACAAGGCAAACAAGGCGATAAAAGCGACTTAAGCGGCGACGGGGTATAAATCCGATATGTCGTGGCGCGCAGCGCCCGACATATCGGGCGGACCCCGAACTCGGTCGAGGCCCGCCCCGGCCCAGTGCTCAGTTCGCGTGCAGTGCGGCGTTCAGCTCGATGCCGCGCCCCTGGCGTTCGCGGACCTCCAGGCGGCCGCTCACCGAGTTGCGGATGAACAGCAGGTTCGGCAGGCCCGAGAGCTCACGGGCCTTCACCACGCGCCCGTCCGGCAGGGTCAGCTTCGAACCCGCCGTGATGTAGCACCCCGCCTCGACCACGCAGTCGTCGCCGAGCGAGATGCCGACGCCCGCGTTCGCGCCGAGCAGGCAGCGCTCGCCGAGGGAGACGACCTCCTTGCCGCCGCCGGAGAGGGTGCCCATGATCGAGGCGCCGCCGCCCACGTCGGTGCCGTCGCCGACCACCACGCCGGCCGAGATGCGGCCCTCGACCATGGAGTTGCCGAGCGTGCCGGCGTTGAAGTTCACGAAGCCCTCGTGCATGACGGTCGTACCGGGGGCGAGGTGCGCGCCCAGGCGCACGCGGTCGGCGTCCGCGATGCGCACGCCCGACGGGGTCACGTAGTCGACCATGCGCGGGAACTTGTCGAGGCTGAAGACGGTGAGGCGGCGCCCCGCGCGGCGCTCCAGCGCGCGCAGCTCGTCCACCTGCTCGGGCAGGCACGGGCCGGCCGAGGTCCAGGCCACGTTGGCGAGCAGGCCGAACTGCCCGTCGAGGTTCGCCTGGTGCGGGCGGACGATGCGGTGCGAGAGCAGGTGCAGGCGCAGGTACACGTCGGCCGTGCTCGTGGGCGCGTCGCCGAGCGACTGGATCTCCACGCGCACGATCTCGGACCGCAGGCCGAGGGGGCCTTCCGCCTCCACGAACGAGCCGAACTCGGGGCCGGTCGCGGCCACCGAGGCGGCGACCGCGGCGGCCGCGCTGCCGGGGTCCGCGACGGAGGCGGCGGTGGCGGCTACGGCCGTGGCGGGATCGAGTCCGGTGGTGGACGGGAACGCCCCGAGGCCCAGGTTGCCGGCCGGGAACCAGGCGTCCAGCACCTGTCCCGAGGACGTCACGGTGGCCAGGCCGAGGCCCCAGGCGGGCGAGTCGATGTACGCGGTCGTCACGGGAGCGAACGCTACCGCACGCGCGGGATCGCCCGCCCGTCTAAGGTCGAGTCATGCTCACCCGTGACGTGCTTGCCGATCCCGTGGCCCTGACCAGGGCCCTCGTCGACATCGAGTCGGTCTCCGGCCACGAGGCCGAGATCGCCGACCGCGTGGAGGAGGCGCTGAGCGGCACCGCGCTCAAGGTCGAGCGCTTCGGGCACACGATCGTCGCGCGGACCGAGCTGAACCGGCAGCAGCGGGTCGTGCTCGCCGGGCACCTCGACACCGTGCCGCTGCACGACAACTTCCCGTCGCGCACGGAGGGCAACCTCATGTGGGGCTGCGGCACCTCCGACATGAAGTCCGGCACCGCGATCGCCCTGCACCTCGCGGTCACCGAGGCCGAGCCGCGCCACGACGTGACCTACGTGTTCTACGAGTGCGAGGAGGTCGACTCGGCGCGCAACGGGCTGAAGATCCTCGCCGACCGCCGCCCCGACCTGCTCACCGACGCCTCCTTCGCGGTGCTGCTCGAGCCGACCCACGGGCTGATCGAGGGCGGCTGCCAGGGGACGCAGCGCGTGATGGTGCGCACGAGCGGCAAGCGCGCGCACTCGGCCCGGTCCTGGCTCGGGGAGAACGCCATCCACAAGGCCGCCCCGATCCTGGAGCGTCTGCGGCGGTACCGCGACCGCACCGTCACCATCGACGGCTGCGAGTTCCACGAGGGCCTGAACGCGGTGCGCATCTCCGGCGGCGTGGCCGGCAACGTCATCCCCGACGAGTGCGTGGTGGAGGTCAACTTCCGCTTCGCGCCCGACCGCGACGAGGCGGCCGCCGAGGCGCACGTGCGCGAGGTGTTCGACGGCTTCGACCTGGAGTTCGTGGACTCGGCCCCGGGCGCGCTGCCCGGCCTCGACGCACCCGCGGCGCAGGAGCTGCTCGGCGCGATCGGCCGCCCGCCGCGGGCCAAGCTCGGCTGGACCGACGTGGCCCGCTTCGCGGTGCTGGGCATCCCCGGCCTGAACTTCGGCCCCGGCGACCCGAACCTGGCGCACAAGCAGGACGAGCACGTCGAGATCGACAAGATCGCCGAGGGCGCGGAGGTCATGCGCCGCTGGCTACGGGGCTGAGGCCGGCGTCCGACAGGATGGCTACGGGGCTGAGGCCGGTGGCTCCTCGGCGGCCGGCTCGAGCGTGCGCAGCATGCGGCGCACCGCGAGCACCTCGCGAATCCGTCGGTTCATCTGCCGCTTCTGGCGGTCAGCCTCGACTCGTGTCATGCCGGTCACACCCCCACGCCTGCCACCGGTATATCGGGTAGGACGCGACGGTAGGGCGAAACGTTGCTCTCCGCACCCGTTTTCCTACCGAGAATGTCCGATCATCGCGGTGCGGGCGGACCTGTGACGAAGGTCCTACCGTCCGGATAGGGCCACGCGTTGGCCACACAGCCCTCGAGCCCGAACGACTGGCGGGCCATGACCGGGGCGGGGGCGCCCGCGCGCGGGCAGATCGCGTGCCCGTTGCCCAGGAAGTGCCCGACCTCGTGGTTGACGACCATGTGGCGGTACTCCGCGACGCTCGGGTACCACGCGACCCCCAGCAGCCACCGCTTCAGGTTGATGATCACGTCGCGGCCGCCGCGGCAGGAGACCTCGCCCCGGGTGCGCACGCCGCGCCGCGCGCACATGGAGTCGGTCGTCGACGGCGTGGCCAGGTGCACGGTGAGCTCGGAGGCGCTGCCCGCCGCGACGCGCTGGAACGAGTACTTCCCGCCCGCGATCCAGCTCCGCGCGTCGCCGAGCGTGTGCTGCACCGCCGCGGCGAACTCCTCGGGGTCGACCCCGGAGCCCTCCTCGGTCGCGACCACGTAGTGCACCAGGTGCCCGGCGCCGCCGACGCGCTCGCCGCCGGAGGCCGCGAAGTCGAACTTCCCGTTGCCCTGCCCCGGCACCGCGGGCGGGGCGGAGATCGACGGCGACGGGAGGTTCGAAGGCGACGGGGGGTTCGACGGCGACGCGGAGATCGACGGGGGTGCCGAGAACGGCGGGCTCGACGACAGGGCAGGCGGCGGGGAGGGCTCCGCGAAGGCGCCGGAAGGTGACGAAGGGCGCAGCGAGTACCAGAGGAGCAGCGACCCGGCCAGAAGGCCGCAGACGGCCGCCGACACCGCCCAGCCCCGTGTCCCCATGGCCGTATTGGACCATGCGAGGACGTACGGTGACAGGCATGAGCGAGCCCAAGCGCAGCCGGCCGCGGGAGCGGCATCGCGGCATGGTGACCCTGCGACGCGACGCCATCCCGCTGAGCACCGCCGACCAGCGACTGCTGGACTCCCACCTGCGCCACGAGTGGAAGACCAAGGACGCCTGGCGGGCGCTGCGCATCCTCAGCGAGTTCGTCGAGGGCTTCGACACCCTGGCCGACCTGCCGCCCGCGGTGAGCGTGTTCGGCTCGGCCCGCAGCAAGCCCGACAGTCCCGAGTGGCGCATGGGCGAGGAGATCGGCGGGGCCCTCGCGCGCGCCGGCTACGCGGTGATCACCGGCGGCGGCCCCGGCGTCATGGAGGCCGCGAACAAGGGCGTCGCCGAGGCCGGCGGGCTGTCCATCGGCCTGGGCATCGAGCTGCCGTTCGAGCAGGGCCTCAACGACTGGGTCGACATCGGCATCGACTTCCGGTATTTCTTCGCCCGCAAGACGATGTTCGTGAAGTACGCCCAGGCGTTCGTCGTGCTGCCGGGCGGTTTCGGCACGCTGGACGAGCTCTTCGAGGCCGTGACCCTGGTCCAGACGCGCAAGGTCACGCGCTTCCCGGTGGTCCTCATGGGCACGGCCTACTGGCAGGGCCTCCTCGACTGGATCCAGGGCACGATGCTCCCGGACGGCAAGATCGGCCCCGAGGACCTGCAGCTGCTGTACCTCACCGACGACGTGGACGCCGCGGTGCAGCACATCCGCGAGGCGGCCGAGCACCTGGAAGAGGACAAGCTGGGCGGCGGTAGCTGATGGCGCGCATCGGCGTGTTCTGCGCCTCGTCGCAGCGGCTCGAGCAGCGCTGGCTCGACCTCGCCCACCACCTCGGCGTCGAGATCGGCCGGCGCGGCCACGAGCTGGTCTCCGGCGGCGGCTGCGTCGGCATGATGGGCGCGGTCGCGGACGGGGCGCGCGAGGGCGGGGCACGCACGTACGGCGTCATCCCGCAGAAGCTCGTCGACCTCGAGGTCGCCGACACCAAGTCGGACGAGCTGGTGGTCACCGACGGCATGGCCTCCCGCAAGACGCTGCTCATCGAGCGCTCCGACGCCTTCATCACGCTGCCCGGCGGCCTGGGCACGCTCGACGAGCTCTTCGAGGTCTGGACCACCGCGACGCTCGACCTGCACCGCAAGCCGATCCTGCTGCTGGACCACGACGGCTTCTACGGCGGCCTGCTGGACTGGCTGCGCACCCTCGCCGCGCAGGAGTTCGTGCGCTCCACGGCCCTGTCGATGATCCTCACCGCCGGCGACGTGCACACCTCGATGGACCTGATCGAGGCGTCTCTGCTGGGCACGTCCCGGCAGTGACGCCGGCCGTGGTTCCATTGGTCGCGTGAGCGCGACCGCTTCCCCCGCGGGCCGCAGCCGTGCCTACAAACTCGTGCGCCGGCCCGCGGTCAGGGCCGTCCCGGTCTTCTCGGACCCGTGGCAGCGGCTCGTCGTGGAGCACACGGGCGGGCCGCTGCTCGTCGTCGGCGGCCCCGGCAGCGGCAAGACCACCACGCTCGTCGAGGCCGTCGCCCAGCGGGTCGCCGACGGCGCGGACCCCGAACAGATCCTCGTGCTCACGTTCGGCCGGCGCGGGGCGGTGCGGCTGCGCGACCGGATCGAGGCGCGGCTCGGCCGCTCCAGCGGGCTGCGCACGACGGCCGAGCCGATGGTCCGGACATTTCACGGGTACGCCTTCGGCCTGCTGCGCCGCGCCGCCGTCGAGCGCGGCGAGGCCTCCCCGCGACTGCTGACCGGCCCCGAGCAGGACCTGGTGATCCGGGAGCTGCTGGCCGAGTCGGGGGCGCCGTGGCCGGAGGCGCTGCGCGGCGCGCTCACCACCCGCGCGTTCGCCACCGAGCTGCGCGATCTGCTGCTGCGCGCCGTCGAGCGCGGCGTGACCCCGGACGGGCTGGCGGAGCTGGCCCGCATCCACCGCCGCGCGGACTGGAGCGCCGCGGCCGCGTTCTTCCGCGAATACCTCCAGGTGCTCGCCCTGCGCGACGCGACCGGCCGGGGCTCGGTCGCCTACGACTACGCCGAGCTGGTGCGGGCCGCGGCCGGGCTGCTGGCCGACGACGAGCACCTGCTGCACCAGGAACGCCGGCGGCTGCGCTACGTCTACGTCGACGAGCTCCCCGACACCGACCCCGCCCAGGTCGAGCTGCTGGAGCTCGTCGCGGGCGACGGCCGGCACCTGGTGGCCTTCGCCGATCCCGACTCCTCGACGTTCGCCTTCCGCGGCGCCGACCCGGGGATCGTGCCCGACTTCGAGCAGCACTTCCCCGGTGCGGTCCAGGTGACGCTGCCCCATTCGCGCCGGCTCGGGGCCGGGCTGCTCGCCCCGATCGGGCGGGTCGCGGCCCGGCTGCGCGGCCCCTCGCGGCACCGGCGGATGCTCCCGCAGCGGCCCGGCGGCACCGTGGAGACGCGCACGTTCGCGTCCGAGACCTCCGAGGCCGCGTTCATCGCGCACCGGCTGCGGGAGGCGCACCTGCTGCGCGACGTGCCCTGGTCGCGGATGGCGGTCGTGGTCCGCTCCACCGCGCGGCAGCTCGCCCCGTTGCAGCGCGCCCTGCACACCGCCGGGGTACCGACGACGACCGAGTCCGAGGACCTGCCGCTGCACCTGCAGCCCGCGATCGCCCCGCTGCTGCTGCTCCTGCGCTGCGCGCTGCACGACGCCCGGCTCGACGAGGACGCCGCCGTGGCGCTGCTGCACTCGCCGCTGGGCGGGGCCGACCCGCTGGCCGAGCGGCGGCTGCGGCAGGGGCTGCGCGCGCTCGCGCTGGCCGCGGGGGACCGGCGCCCGTCGGGCCTGCTGCTGCTCGCGGCGCTGCGCGACCCGGCCGAGCTCGCGATGGTCGAGCGGCGCTGGGCTAGCCCCGCGCGCACCGTGGCCGGGCTGCTGCAGCAGGCCCGTGACGCCGCGGCCCGCCCGGGCGCGACGGCCGAGGAGGTGCTGTGGGCGGTGTGGCAGGCCAGCGGGCTCGCCGAGCGCTGGTCGGCGCTGAGCGCCCGGGGCGGGCACCGGGGCGCGGCCGCCGACCGGGATCTCGACGCGGTCGTGACGCTCTTCGACGCCGCCGCGCGCTTCACGGACCGGCTGCCGGGAGCCGGTACCGATGTCTTCCTGGACCACGTCGAGGGCCAGGACCTGCCGGCCGACAACCTCGCCCCGATGGCCGACCGCGGCGACGCGGTGCGCATCCTGACCGCGCACGCCGCCAAGGGCCTGGAGTGGGACGTCGTCGCGGTCGCCGGGGTGCAGGAGGGCGTCTGGCCCGACCTGCGGCTGCGCGGCAGCGTGCTGGGCTCGGAGCTGCTGGTGGAGGTGCTGGCCGGGCGGAGCATGGAGACCGTCGGGCGGCTCTCGGCGCTGCTCGACGAGGAGCGGCGGCTGTTCTACGTCGCCGTGTCGCGCGCCCGGGAGCGGGTGCTCGTCACCGCGGTCGCGTCCGGCGACGGCGAGGAGCAGCCGAGCCGGTTCCTCACCGAGCTGTCCGTCGACGAGGAGCAGCCCGCGTTCGAGGCGCCCCGCGCGCTCACGCTGCCGACGCTGGTCGCCGAGCTGCGGGTGGCGCTGGTCGACCCCGACGCGCCCGAGCAGCGGCGGGCGAGCGCGGCGGCACTGCTCGCGCGCCTCGCGTCCCAGGAGGTACCGGGGGCGGATCCCGGCAGCTGGTGGGGCCTGCCGGCGCTGTCGGACGAGCGGCCGCTGGTCGACCCGGGCGAGCCGGTGCAGGTGACCCCGTCGACGGTGGAGAGCGTCGAGCGGTGCAGCCTGCGCTGGCTGCTCGAACGCCACGGCGGGGCGCTGACCCCGTCGCCGGAGCAGTCCATCGGCAACCTCGTGCACGCCGCGGCGATGCTGGCCGCCGACGCCACCGCGGACCGGGCGCAGCTGGTGGCGTACGTCGCCGACCGCTTCGACGCGATCGAGCTCTCGGCCCGATGGCTCGCGGGGCGGGAGCGGGACCGCGCCGAGACCATGCTCGACAAGCTCATCGGCTGGCTGGCCGGCAACCCGCGCCGGCTCGTCGCGATCGAGCAGGACTTCCTGGTCGAGCTGGCCGATCCCGAGGCGCCGGTGGAGATCAAGGGGCGGGTCGACCGGCTGGAGCTCGACGAGCAGGGGCGGCTCGTGGTCGTCGACCTCAAGACCGGCAAGTCGATCCCGGCCAACGCCAACCTGGCCGAGCACCCGCAGCTGGCCGCGTACCAGGCGGCGATCGAGCTCGGCGCGTTCGAGGAGTCCACGGTCGCCGGCGGGGCGGCGCTGGTGCAGCTGGGCGGCGAGACGAACGCCGCGCGCGAGCAGGTGCAGCCGCCGCTGGGCGAGGCCGACGACCCGAACTGGGCCCAGGCCCTCGTGCGGCGCACGGCCAAGACGATGGCCGCCTCGACCTTCAGCGCCGTGGTGAACAACAAGTGCCGCGTGTGCCCGGTCAAGACCTCGTGCCCCGTCTCGGGCAAGGGGCGCCAGGTCACATGACGCCGCTGGAGTTGGCAAGGCTCTTGAAACTGCCGGCGCCGACGCCGCAGCAGGCCGGCGTCATCGCGGCCCCGGTCGGGCCGCTGCTGGTGGTGGCCGGCGCCGGGTCGGGCAAGACCGAGACGATGGCGGCGCGGGTCGTCTGGCTCGTCGCCAACGGCCACGCCCGCCCGGAGCAGATCCTCGGCCTCACCTTCACCCGCAAGGCCGCCGGCGAGCTGTCGCACCGCATCCGCCAGCGCCTCGGGCAGCTGGTGCGCCGGCTCGGCCGCGACGACCTCATCGCGGGCGAGCCGACCGTGGCCACCTACCACTCGTACGCGGCCCGGGTCGTGCGCGAGCACGGCGTGCGCGCCGGGTTCGAGCCGTCGACCCGGCTGCTGACCGAGGCCGCGTGCTGGCAGCTCGCCGACGCGGTGGTGCGCGCCTACGACGGGGACATGACCGCCGTCTCGGCCGCACCGTCGACCGTGGTCGACGCGGTGCTGCACCTCGCCGGCGACCTGGCCGAGCACCTGCGCGAGCCCGCGGACGTGGCCGCGTGGACGGGCCGGTTCTTCGCCGAGATGAGCTCGAAGAGCGGCAAGATGGCCAAGCCGGTGCGCGATGTGCTCGCCCGGCAGCAGGCGCGCCTGCAGCTGTTGCCGTTGATCAGGCAGTACGGCGAGAAGAAGGCCCTGCTGGAGGCGATGGACTTCGGCGACCAGCTCTCGCGCGCGGCCACGGTCGCGACGGCGCACCCCGAGGTGGGCCAGGTCGAGCGGGACCGTTTCCGGATCGTGCTGCTCGACGAGTACCAGGACACCTCCCACGCCCAGGTCGTGCTGCTGCGCGCGCTCTTCGGCGGCGGCCACCCCGTCACCGCGGTCGGCGACCCCTGCCAGTCGATCTACGGCTGGCGCGGTGCCTCGGCCGGCACCCTGGACCGTTTCCCGGCCGAGTTCGCGCGGCCCGACGGGAAGCCGGCGCCGCTGCGGCAGCTGACCACCAGCTGGCGCAACCGGCCCGAGATCCTCGACGTGGCCAACACGCTGTCGGCGCCGCTGCGGGCGTACGGCGCCCAGGTCGCCGAGCTCGCCCCGGCCGACGTGCTGGCCGAGCCCGCCTCGACCGCGACCGTGCACTGCGCCCTGCTCGACACGTACACCGAGGAGGCGGCCTGGCTCGCCGACCGGGTGCTCGCCTCGTGGCGGCTCGCGGCGAAGGTCGATCCGGACACGTTCCCCTACGACATCCCGGTCGAGGACCGCCCGTCGACGGCGGTGCTCGTGCGGACCCGGGCCCAGATCCCGGCGCTGGAGAACGCGCTGCGCTCGCGGGGCCTGCCGGTCGAGGTCGTCGGGCTCGGCGGGCTGCTGGACACGCCCGAGGTACGCGACGTCGTGAGCATCATGCGGGTGCTCGCCGACCCCGCCGAGGGCGCGGCCCTCCTGCGCATCCTGACCGGCCCGCGCTGGCGGATCGGGCCCCGGGACCTGGTCGCCCTCTACCGCCGCGCCCGGGCGCTGGCCGCCGCCCGCCGCCACGGGGACAGTGCCGCCGAGCCGGAGCTCGCGGACCGGCTGGACGAGGCCGTCCTGGTCGAAGCCCTCGACGACCTCGGCGAGCCCGAGCTGTACTCCGAGGAGGGCCACCGCCGCTTCGCCCGGCTCGGCGCAGAGCTGCGGGCCCTGCGCCGCCGGCTCGACCAGCCGCTGCCCGATCTCGTCGCCGACCTCGAGCGCGTCACCGGCCTCGACGTCGAGGTCGCCGCCCGGCCCGGCGACGCCGGCCTGGCCCGCGGCCACCTCGACGCGTTCGCGAACATCGCGGCGCGCTTCGCGTCCGAGTCGGAGGGCGCGACGCTGAGCGCGTTCCTGGCGTTCCTGGCCGCGGCCGAGAACGAGGAGCGCGGCCTGGCCCCGGGCGAGGTCGAGGTCGTCGCCGGGGCCGTGCAGATCCTCACCGCGCACGCGGCCAAGGGCCTGGAGTGGGACGTCGTGGCCGTCGCCGGGCTGTGCGCGGACGTCTTCCCGGGGCCGAGCAACGCGGGCGACCACTGGCTGCGCGGCCTCGGCGTGCTGCCCTTCCCCCTGCGCGGCGACCACGCCGGGCTGCCCGCGCTCGAACTGTCCGAGGCCGGCGACATCAAGGGCGTGGTCCGGGCACTGGAGCAGTTCACGCGGGACTGGCGCGACCACGACATCCGCGAGGAGCGGCGGCTGGCCTACGTCGCCGTCACCCGCCCCCGCCGGTTGCTGCTGGCCAGCGGGTACTGGTGGGGCGAGGGCATCAAGCGGCCCCGCGGCGCCTCGGTGTTCCTGGACGAGATCCGCGAGCGCTGCCTGGCCGGGGCCGGTGTCGTGGACGCCTGGGCGCCCAGGCCGGAGGCCGACGCGCAGAACCCGACCGCCGCCGACGTGCCCAGCGCGAGCTGGCCCGCCGACCCGCTCGGCCACCGCCGCCCGCTGCTGGAGGCGGCCGCGGCGCTCGTGCGCACCGCCGACCCGGCCGCGGCGCCGGCGGTGCACGACCCGCTGGTGGCGCGCTGGGCGAGCGAGGCCGAGCTGCTGCTGGCCGAGCGCGCCCGGCTCGCGCCCCGGGCCGGCGGCGTCGTCGAGGTCTCGCTGCCCGGGCACCTCTCGGTGTCGCAGCTGGTCGCCCTGCGCCGCGACCCGCAGCGCCTGGCCCGCTCGCTGCGCCGCCCGCTGCCCGCCCGCCCCGACCCGTACGCGCGCCGGGGCACCGCCTTCCACCACTGGCTCGAGCAGCGCTTCCGGGCCGAGCGGCTGCTCGACCTCGACGAGCTGCCGGGCGCGGCCGACGAGGACGCCGCGCCCGACTCCGCCCTGGCCGACCTGCAGGCGCGGTTCCTGGCCAGCGAGTGGGCCGACCGGGTGCCGCTGGACGTCGAGGTGCCGTTCGCGTCGGTGCTCGCCGGCGTGGTGGTGCGCGGGCGGATGGACGCCGTGTACCGGTACGACGACGGCCGCTTCGACGTCGTGGACTGGAAGACCGGCGGGCGCCCGGGCGGGGCCGACGCGACCGCCGCGGCGGTGCAGCTCGCCGCCTACCGCCTCGCCTGGGCCGAGCTGCGGGGCGTGCCGCTGGCGCAGGTCGGGGCCGCCTTCTTCTACGTGCGCAGCGGCGAGACCGTCCGCCCCGCCGACCTGCTCGACGAGGCCGGGCTGCTCGAGCTGATCACCTCGCTGCCGGCCGTGTAGGTCACGAGCGAGTCTCAATACATTGGCAAGGTTCTGACACGCGGCTGTCGGTGGAACCGGCTCCTCCTCGAAGCTGTCCAAGAGGGCATGCGAGGGGGAGTGCGCACCATGCAGGCACCGCACGTTCGCGAAGTCGCCCTGGTGGTGGGCGTCGCCACCGCCGGGGTGCTCACCGCTGCGCTCGTCGTGATCGGTCCGGTCGCGGCGGCCGACTCGCACCGATATCCGCAGGTCACCCAGCTGCACCCGCCGCCCCAGCCGCAACCGTGACCCGAAACCTCCAGCAAATCCCCAGCTGAGCGGGGAGGGGGCTGCTGGTCGTCGTGGCATTCGGCTGAGACACTGGTGTCGACATGACCGAGCAGAGTTCGCCGTGGGCGACGCCGGACACACAGACCGTGATCGAGCCGGTCACCGTGCCCGCGTCGCCATCAGCCGCACCCGCCGAGCCGCTGCGCCGGCGCGAGCAGCGGGACGCGGCGGGCTACGCGTCGGGGCGCGTCGGGCGGTCGGGGACGCCGCCGCCGGTCCCGCCGCCGGACGTGCTGGAACACGGCCGCGGCGACGACGACGATCCGGTCAGGCGCAACCAGAAGATCATGAAGTGGCTCGGCGGCGGGGCCGTCCTGGTCGTCGCGATCGGGCTCGTCGTGATCCTCGTATCGGTGCTGACCAACAACGCCACCACGCCGGGCGGCCTGTTCAACAAGCGGGCCGAGGCGCCCAGCGACACCCGCCCCGAGCTGGCGCGGCGCTGCCCGCCGCCGAGCATCCCGCCGGACAACCCGCGCCCGGGCGGCGAGGAGGTCCCGCCGGGGCCGCGCACGACCGACGCGGAGTCCGGGATCAGCTACAAGCAGTTCGGCGAGCCCTGGCGCCCGCTCGCCGAGAACTGGCGCGACCAGGGCGAACTCAAGATCACGTACCGCATCGGCCAGGACTTCGTCACCGAGCCCAACTACGACGGGGTCGGCTCCGACTACCACGCCACGATCCTGTCGGGCCACGTGCCGGCCGCGGTCAACGACGGCATGGTGCTCGACCTGCACTGCGTCGGCGACCAGATCGCCGCGGACGTGCGGGTCAGCTTCTACCCCAAGGGCAACCAGCTCGAGCAGATCGAGGCCAAGGACCTGACGCTGGGCGGCCGTCCGGCCCGGCTGCTCAAGTTCCGGCTGCACTTCAACACGCCGGGGCTGCGGGCCAAGAGCGAGCTCGTCTCCATCGCCCTCGTGGACCTGGGCAAGCCGGAGGCGGCGATCCTGTACGTATCCATCCCCGACACGCACCGTCAGTTCGACTCCGTCGCCGACGAAGCCCCGCAGAGCATCCGCCCCGTCTGAGCGGCGCGAGTGGCGTCACTTGCGTCGATCCGGCACGCTGTCCGGCATGAAGCAGCGGCTGGCCGCGGTGGCCTTGGGCTTAGGTCTGGGACTCGTCGCGGCCGTGGTGCCCGCGGGCGCCGCCCCGGCCGATGTCATTCGTGACGACGAGTGGCATCTGCGGTACCTCAGCGTCGCCGAGGCCAACCGGCACTCCCGCGGCGAGGGCGTGACGGTCGCGGTGATCGACCGCGGCGTCGACCGCGCCCACGCCGACCTCGCCGGGGCCGTGCTCGACCCCGTCGCCGTCAGCGCCCCGGCGGGCGCCGGCCCGGACGCCACGCCCGCGCCGTCGGGCCCGCCGGTCGCCGAGGGCACCGGCTACGACCCGGACGGGCGCGGCACCGCGCTCGCCGGGATCATCGCCGGCCAGGGCCACGGCGCCGAGCACGCCGACGGGGTCGTCGGGGTCGCGCCGGGCGCCCGGATCCAGCCGATCGTGCTCGACACGCCCCCGACCCGGGAGCCGTCCGCCGACGAGCTCGCGGCCGGCATCGAGGCGGCGATCGCCCACCGCACCGCGGTCATCGTGATCGGCTACTCGGTGGCCGGCAGCGAGCGGCTGCTGCAGGCGGTCCGCGACGCCCAGGCGGCCGACGCGATCATCGTGGCGGCCGACGGCGACCAGCCCGGCCGCGCCTTCGACCCCTACCCGGCCGCCTACGACGGCGTGCTCGCCGCGGTGCCGCTCGGCCGCACCGGCGAGGTGCTGGTGAGCTCGACCAGCGGCCGCCGGCTGGGCCTGGGCGTCCCCGGGTCGCAGATCATGACCACGAACACCGGCAACCGCTACCGCATCGACGACGGCAGCGCCTCGCCCGGCATCCTCGCCGCCGCGGTCGCCCTGGTGCGCTCGGCCTACCCGGGCGTCAAGGCGCCCGAGATCGTCCGCCGGCTCCGGCTGACCGCGGCCGACGCGGGCGCGGCCGGACCCGACGCCGAATACGGCCTCGGCCGCCTCGACCTGCTGCAGGCGCTCACGCGGCGGCTGCCCAGCCCCTCGCCCTCACCCTCGGCGGGCGGGTCGCGGCCCGGCGTGTCCCCGGCCGCCACGCCGGTCGCGGCGCCCTCGTCGCCGCGCTCGCGGGGGCCGTACGGCTGGCTGCTGGGCCTGCCGCTGCTCGCCGTGATCGCCGGGGTGGGCGTCTACGCCGGGCTCGCGGAACGCCGGATCCGGATTTCGGCTCGAAACGAAGTAGATTCGGTGGGTGTCCAGTCGTAGCCCCGCTGTGCGGATCCCGGCTTCCAAGTACCCCGTCGAGCGCTTCACCCTGCCCAACGGCCTGCGGGTGGTGCTGACCCCAGATCGCGCCGCGCCGGTCGTCGGCGTCGCGGTGGTCTACGACGTCGGCATCAGATCCGAGCCGCAGGGGCGCACCGGCTTCGCCCACCTGTTCGAACACCTGATGTTCCAGGGCTCGGAGAACCTCGAGAAGCTCGCCCACTTCCGCCACGTGCAGGGCTCGGGCGGCACCTTCAACGGCTCGACGCACTTCGACTACACCGACTACTTCGAGACGCTGCCCTCCAACGCGCTGGAGCGGGCCCTGTTCCTCGAGGCCGACCGGATGCGCGCGCCCCGGCTGACCGAGGAGAACCTCCGCAACCAGATCGACGTGGTCAAGGAGGAGATCCGGGTCAACGTGCTCAACCGGCCCTACGGCGGCTTCCCCTGGCTGCGGCTGCCCCCGGTCATGTTCGACACGTTCGCCAACGCGCACGACGGCTACGGCTCCTTCGAGGACCTCGAGTCGGCGACCGTGGCCGACGCGGCCGACTTCTTCGACCGGTACTACGCCTGCGGCAACGCGGTGCTCGCGGTCTCCGGCGACTTCGACGTGGCCACCGCGACCGAGCTGGTCGAGCGGCACTTCGGTGACGTCCCGGCCCGGCCCGCGCCGGCCCGCCCGGACTTCGCCGAGCCCGACCTCACCGCGGAGCGCCGCTCCACCTACGAGGACCGGCTGGCCCCGCTGCCCGCGGTCGCGGCCGCCTGGCGCGTGCCCGACCCGGTCAGCGACCTGCCGGGCTACCTGCCCTACGTGGTGCTCGCCGAGGTCCTGACCGACGGCGACGCGTCGCGGCTGGTCGAGCGGCTGGTGCTGCGGGACCGGTCGGTGACCAGCGTCGGGGGGTACATCGGCTTCATGGGCGAGCCGTTCGCGGTGCGCGACCCCACCGCCCTGGTGCTGCAGGCCCACCTCCCTCCCGGCGGCGACGTGGACAAGGTGCTGCGCAGCGTCGAGGAGGAGTGCGCCCGGATCGCGAGCGACGGGCTCGCCCCCGACGAGCTGAGCCGGACCCAGGCGCGCATGGCCACCCAC
The DNA here is from genome assembly GCF_050947935.1 of Dactylosporangium sp. CA-052675. GTDB lineage: Bacteria > Actinomycetota > Actinomycetes > Mycobacteriales > Micromonosporaceae > Dactylosporangium. The sequence goes on from NZ_CP192010.1 coordinate 1,052,816, forward strand.
CTGCTGCGCGACACCGACGCGGTGCTCGGCCGCGCCCTGCAGATGGCCGTGCTGGAGCAGCAGCGCGGCGAGCCGGAGCTGCTCAACACGCTGCACACGCTGATCGGTGGGGTCACCGAGGAGCAGATCGTCGCGGCCGCGGCGCGGCTCGTGCCGTCCCGCCGCGCCGCGGTCGAGGTCATCGCCGGAGGAGCCAAGTGACTGTGACAACGCCCCTGCGCGCCCTGCCGGTGCTCGGCCCCAACCGGGCCCTCAAGGTGCCGTCGACCACCGAGCACACGCTGGACAACGGGCTCACCGTGATCGCCGTGCGCCGCTCGTCGGTGCCGCTGGTGGAGGTACGCCTCCGCGTGCCCTTCGCCCAGGCGGACCTGGCCCGGGCGGCGCTGCTGACCCAGACGGTGCTGTCCGGCACCTCGACCATGTCGACCGTGGACATCGCGGCCGAGCTGCAGAAGGTCGGCGGCGGGCTGTCCGCCGGGGCCGACCCCGACCGCCTGCTGATCTCGGGCAACGCCCTGGTCGACGGGCTGGACCGGCTGCTGGAGATCCTCGCCGGGGTGCTCACCGACGCGGCGTACCCCGCCGAGGAGGTCGACACCGAGCGCGCCCGCCTCGTCGACCGCATCCGCGTCGCGCAGAGCCAGCCGAGCCACCTGGCCCGGGTCGCCCTGCTCAAGCGGATGTACGGCAGCCACCCCTACGCGGTGCAGACCCCGAGCCCGGAGCGGGTCGAGGCGGTCGTGCCCGACGAGCTGCGGGCGCTGCACGGCGAGCGGCTGCACCCGGCCGGCGCGACGCTCGTGGTCGTCGGTGACCTCGAGCCGGAGCAGGCCGTCGCCGCGGCCGAGCGGATGCTGGGCAAGTGGAACGGCGGCGGCCACCCGGCCGAGCTGCCGCCCGCCCCGGCGCTGGAGCCGGGCCCGCTGACCCTGGTCGACCGGCCCGACTCGGTGCAGTCCTCGCTGCGCCTGGCGCTGCCGGCGGTGTCGCGCCGCCACCCCGACCACGCCGCGCTCCAGCTGGCGAACCTGGTCTTCGGCGGGTACTTCTCCTCGCGCTGGGTCGAGAACATCCGCGAGGACAAGGGGTACACGTACGGCCCCCACTCGCTCATCGAGCACGCCGTCGCCGGCTCCGCGCTCGTGGTCTCCGCCGAGGTCGCCACCGAGGTGACCGGCCCGGCCCTCCTGGAGACCCTGTACGAGCTGGGCCGCATCGCCAGCCTGCCGCCGAAGGACGAGGAGCTCGAGCAGGCGCGGCAGTACGCGCTGGGAACGCTCCAGCTCGGGATGTCCACGCAGGCCGGGCTGGCCGGGCTGGTCTCGACCTACGCGGGCTTCGGGCTGCGGCTGGACTACCTGGCCGAGCACGCCGCCAAGCTGGCCAAGGCCGGCAAGGACGAGGTGGCCGCGGCCGCGGCGCAGTACCTGGCCCCGTCCCGGGCCGCCGCCGTCGTGCTCGGCGACGCGGCCAAGGTCGAGGCCTCGCTGGCCGCGCTCACCCCGGTGCGGCGGGCCTCGGAGTCATGACGGCGATCGTCCCGGACGCCCCGTCGTTCGCGCGCGGCCCGCTCGAGCGGGCCGCGCACCGCCGCACCGACGAGGCCTGGCTGGCCGAGGCCTTCGAGCGCGCCCGGATCGTGGTGGTCGACGACGGGCACGTCCTGGTCCACCCGGGCGAGCCGCCGGAGCTGGTGCTGATCGACGCGGCCGCGGCGCCCGCGGGGGAGCGGTTCTTCCTCGGCGAGGAGGCCGACGGCACGGTGTACTTCGCCGTGGCCGCGGACGTCACCGCGCCCGAGGGCACCCAACGGGTGAACGTGCGGGAGGTCGGGGCGGCGCTGACGGCGCTGCCGGCGGAGATCTTCATCACCGCGGTCGCGCTGGCCAACTGGCACTCGCGGCACCCCTACAGCCCGCTCAGCGGCAAGCTGACCCGCCCCGCGCAGGGCGGATGGGTGCGGGTGACCGAGGACGGCGAGGAGACGCTCTGGCCGCGCACCGATCCCGCCGTGATCATGCTCGTGCACGACGGCGTGGACGGGCCCGACGGGCGCTGCCTGCTCGGGTTCAACGCGCAGTGGAAGGCGCTGGGCGCCACCGTGCCGCGCTTCTCGACGCTGGCCGGGTTCGTGGAGCCCGGCGAGTCCGCCGAGATGGCCGTGGCGCGCGAGGTGCTCGAGGAGGTCGGGGTCCGGGTCGACGAGGTGACGTACCTCGCCAGCCAGCCGTGGCCGTTCCCCGGCTCGCTGATGCTGGGCTTCCACGCGCTCGCCGCGGCCGGCGCGGCGATCACGGTCGACGAGGCGGAGATCGCGGAGGCGCGCTGGCTGACCCGGCGCGAGATCGCGGCGGTGCTCGAGGGCGAGTCCAAGGCGTTCGGGCTGCCGTTTCGCGCCTCGATCGCGCACTACCTGATCACGTCCTGGCTGTACGGCTGAGCGCCTCCCGGTGCCAGGCCGCGCACCAGCGGTCGAGCACCGCGGCGGCGTGCTCGGGGGGCACCTCGCGCAGCTCGTCGTCGATGCGCTGGCTCACGAAGGCGTTGGTGGGGTGCCAGGCGAGGTCGCGCCAGACGGCCTCCTCGGTCACCCCGCCGTCGGGCGTGACCGTGCGGCGCAGCAGCGACAGCGGGCGTTCCGGGGTCGTCTCCGGGCTCACCCGCACGAAGTAGGTCACCAGCAGCCGCGGCTCGCCCGGCGGCCCGGCCCGCCAGGAGCGCATGGCCTCGTCGTTGAGCCGCTCCCCGGCCTCGGGCCGCTCGGGCCGGTAGGCGTGTGCGTGCATGCGCGCGAGGAGGTCCGGCTCGGGCGCGAGGCCGTCGTCGAGGATGTCGGCCACGAAGCGCTCCGGCCACAGCCACAGCCCGTCGGTGTGCAGCACCGAGGGGCCGTGGCCGCGGCCGATGGTCGTGCCGCCGGCGAGGTAGTCCGCGATCAGGCGGCGTCGCTCGGGATCGGCCACCCGTGGGCGCTCCGGCGCGTCGCGCACGGCGTACAGACGGGCAACCCGCATGGTGGCCGGCCTTCCCAACTTCAGGAACTCATAGCCCCCCGGCTATCTAGCCAGCCACCGTAACGGATTTGTTCCCGTTCAGCTACCGACGGTTTCCAGATGCTTCTTGACCTGCACGATCGTCGGGTTGGTCATCGACGTCCCGTCGTCGAAGCGCAGCGTCGGCACCGTCTGGTTGCCGCCGTTGACCGTCTCGACGAACTTGGCCGCCTCCGGGTCCCGCTCGATGTCGATGACCTGGTACTGGATGCCCTCGCGGTCCATCTGCGTCTTGAGCCGGTGGCAATACCCGCACCAGGTGGTCGAGTACATGGTCAGCATGGGTGGTTCCTCCAGAAAGCATCGGCGGGGTCACACAAGGCGATACCGCATAACGTCGTACCCAGCTGGAATGATGTCCAGCTGTGGCGGACTCCTCAGAGATTCTCGCGGGACTGGACCGGGACCAGTCCATCGCGGTGACCGCCCCGGCGGGGCCTCTGTGCATCCTCGCCGGTGCGGGGACGGGCAAGACCCGGGCGATCACGCACCGCATCGCCCATCGCGTCCGGTCCGGGCAGGTCCGGGCCCAGCACGTCCTCGCCGTCACGTTCACCGCCCGGGCCGCCGCCGAGATGCGCGAGCGCCTGGGCCGCCTCGGCGCCGGCGGAGTCCAGGCGCGCACGTTCCACGCGGCGGCGCTGCGCCAGGTGCGGTATTTCGCGCCCCGGCTCTTCTCCGGCCGCGACATGCCCGAGCTGCTGGACAGCAAGGCCCGGCTGGTGAGCCTGGCCGCGACCAAGGCCGGGCTGAAGACCGACCGCGAGGTGTTCCGCGACCTCGCGAGCGAGATCGAGTGGGCCAAGGCGTCGCTGATCGAGCCGGACGACTACGCCGCGGCGGCCGCCAAGGCGATGCGGGAGCCGCCGTTCGACGGGGCCCTGGTCGCCAAGATCTACGCCCACTACGAGCGGGCCAAGCGCGCCGCGGGCGTGATCGACTTCGAGGACATGATCCGGGCCGCGATCTGGGCCGTCGAGGAGCACGCCGACGTCGCCGAGCAGGTGCGGGCGCAGTATCGGCACTTCGTCGTGGACGAGTACCAGGACGTCAACCCCATGCAGCAGCGGCTCCTCGAGGCCTGGCTGGGCGGGCGCGACGACGTCACCGTGGTCGGCGACGCCAGCCAGACCATCTACTCGTTCACCGGGGCGAGCGCGTCCTACCTCGTGAACTTCCAGCGCCGCCATCCGGGCGCCACGGTCGTGCGGCTCACCCGCGACTACCGCTCCACCCCGCAGGTGGTCGGCCTCGCCAACGCCGTCATCTCCCGGGCCCGCGGCGAGCTGTCCCGGCTGCGGCTGGAGCTCGTCGGGCAGCGTCCGCCCGGCCCGGAGCCGACCGTGCGCACCTTCGCCGACGAGCCGGAGGAGGCCTCGGCGGTCGCGGCGCGCTGCGCGGAGCTCATCGCCGCCGGCACCCCGGCCCGCGAGATCGCCGTGCTGTTCCGGGTCAACGCCCAGTCCGAGGTCTACCAGGAGGCGCTGGCCGAGGCCGGCGTCCCCTACGTGGTGCACGGCACCGAGCGCTTCTTCGAGCGCACCGAGGTCCGCGAGGCGATGATCGCGCTGCGCTCCTACCGCGGCGAGGAGGGCGACGGGCTGCTCGGCACCGTGCACACCGCGCTGGAGCGGGTCGGCTGGCGGCCCGACGCCCCGCCCGCCGGTGGCGCCCAGCGGGAGCGCTGGGAGGCCGTCTCCGCGCTCGCGAGCCTGGCCGAGGGCATGCCCACGCTCTCGCTCGACGAGTTCAACACCGAGCTGCAGCGGCGCGCCGCGCTGCAGCACGTGCCGACCGTCGAGGGCGTCACGCTGTCGTCGCTGCACTCCGCGAAGGGCCTCGAGTGGGACGCGGTGTTCCTCGTCGGGCTCACCGAGGGGACGCTGCCGGTCATCCACGCCCGCACGCCCGATGCGGTCGAGGAGGAGCGGCGGTTGCTGTACGTCGGCCTCACCCGCGCCCGCCACACGCTCTGGCTCTCGCACGCCGCGGCGCGGACTCCGGGCGGCCGGCCCCGGCGCCCGAGCCGGTTCGTGCCCTCGACCGCCCCGGCGGCGGCCGCGTCCGGTTCGTCCGCGGGCCGTGCCGCCGCGGGGCCGCGCCGGCCGCTGGACAAGGCCGCGGTGGCCGGGCGGGTTCGGCGGGTCATGGCCGTGTCGTGCCGGGTGTGCGGCACCGGGCTGGTCAACGGGGCCGACCGCAAGCTCGGCCGGTGCTCGGCCTGCCCGTCGGACCTCGACGAGGAGCTGCTGGGCCGCCTGCTGGACTGGCGGGCCCGGCTGGCCGCGATCCAGAAGGTGCCCGCGTTCGTGGTCTTCACCGACGTGACCCTGTCCGCGATCGCCGAGCGGCGGCCGTCGCGCCGCGAGGAGCTCGCCGCCATCGCGGGGATCGGGCCGCGGAAGCTGATGCTGTACGGCGACGACGTGCTCGCCCTCGTGCGCGGGACGAGCGTTGACGAGCTGGCCGCAGCCATCGATGAACTTTGACCGTGTCGGGGCACCATGAGCTGCGCCGACGTGGCACACTGAGGACCGGCGCGAGCGGTTGCCCGGGGGTTGCCAGGGGCTCGGAACCTGACAAAAAACTTTCCCCGATAAATCGTTTGCCCTACCGTTGAGGCACGGCATAGCCTGCGAACACGACGCCGGAAGACCGGCCGTCGCACCACGACGATCTGCGGAGAGAAGGTGGCACCCGTGAAGCTCTATCTCACCCAGGAGCGGCACACGCTGCTGTCTGCCCTCTGCGCGTCGAACGCGCCGGCCCGCTCAGTCTCGCCGACCGTCTCGTTGCAATGGCAGAAGTCTGTCCTCGCCGCCTCCTCCGTCGCTCCGGCGCCGGTTGCCGTTCCGGCTGCCGTCGTTCCGGCTGCTCTGGTTCCGGCCGCTCTGGTTCCGGCCGCGCGCGTCGCGCGCGCTACCGGGTCGGTCCGGACGGATCTGACGGATCTGACGGTTCGGGTGACCGAGGCCGAGGTCCGGATCGACGACACCGAAATCAGCACCACTCTGCTCGACGAGCGCGGGATCCAGGTTCAGGGGACCACTGGGTTCAGCGCGAAGCACGACATGACGGCTCCGAAGCCCAATGGCGGAGTCCGCGGCATACCACCTCGAGGCAGGCCGGTCTAACAAGACCGACTCACCGGCTCACCTCGAGGCCGCGGAACCCGACACCGGGATCCGCGGCCTCATTCATTTGCACCGAACGATCACACCAAACGATCGACCAACAGAAAGGGGTGACCGGGATGAGTCTGGCCTTGGCATCGATCGACGTGCGCGTCGACCCGGCCTCGGACGAGCGTCTTCGCGCGGCTGCGCGGGGTGTCGTGAAGTCCGACCTGCCGTGCCGCACCTTCGACCCGGACCTGTGGTTCGCCGACTCGCCGGCGGAGCTCGAGCTCGCGAAGTCGCTCTGCGTGGAGTGCCCGCTCCGCGCCGAGTGCCTGGCGGGCGCGATCGAGCGCGCCGAGCCCTGGGGTGTCTGGGGTGGCGAGATCTTCGAGCGTGGCGCCGTGGTGCCGCGCAAGCGTCCGCGGGGCCGCCCGCGCAAGGAGGACGTCGCTCGCGACGCCGTCCTGCGTGGCGAGGTTGCCGCCCGTACGGCGGCCGTGGTCGCCGGTGTGGCGGCCTGAGATGAGCGCACATCGCCGACCGGCCAGCCGAGGACTGCGCGCCGCGCAGCCGACCCGGCTTCGTTCCACCGAGTTCGTCACCGACCGACCCAGGAGTTCCGCGATGTCCTTGCAACTACTTCACGAAGCACTGTCGAGAGCGCGAATGCGTCGGCCTCAGACTGCGATCCACTCTGAGGCTTACCCGTCCGCCCGCCAGGTCGCCATGCGCGCGCGTCGCGAGCAGGAGCGTCACCTGACCCGACCCTGATGTGATCGATGAGCAACGGGCCCCTTCGCCGTGGAGGGGCCCGTTGCCGTGTCCTGCTCGTTCGCCTGTTCGCCTGTTCGCCTGTTCGCCGGCTTGCCTGTTCGCCGGCTTGCCTGGCTCTGCGGCGGTCTGCTTGGTTGCTTGCTCTCGCACGTGGCGGTTGCCCGCGCACGCCGCGGCTCCTGTTGCGCCGCGGCTGCTTCTCGTGCCGCGGCTCCTGTTGCGCCGCGGCCGCTTCTCGTGCCGTGGCCACTGTTGCGCCGCGGCCGGTTCTTGTGCCGCGGCTACTTTTTGCGGCGTGGCTTCTTGGCCTCGGGCTCGGCGAATCCGGGGAGCCAGTCGGTGAGGATGGTGCGGTAGGCGGCCTTGGCTTCGAGCTGGCAGAGCACGCCGATGGAGCCGAGCGTGACGCGGTGCACGAGCATGTAGGACGGGGGCAGGTTGAGCTGGCGGCTCAGCGCGTAGGCGGGGCTCTTCGGATTGGCCAGCCGGGTCGCCTCCGCGCGTAGCCAGGCCCGTGTGAACTGGAACTCGTCCTCGGCGATCGGGTCGAGCATCGGCCGGACGTAGCCGAGCACCGCCGGCGCGTCGACCTTCGCGTCGCCCTTGATGAAGCCCTCCTGCCGCAGGCCATCGAGCACCGCCTCGGCGTCGCCGGCCAGGGCCAGGCGGGTCAGCCGGCCGATGATCTCGGGGTGCCCGCCGGGCAGGTGCGCGACCGCGCCGAAGTCGAGCACGCCGAGGCGGCCGTCGTCGAGCAGGCGGTAGTTGCCCGGGTGCGGATCGGCGTGGAGCATGTCGGCCCGGGCGGGGGCGGAGAAGTGCAGCAGCGCCATGAGGTGCCCGGCCCGGTTGCGCTGCTCCTCGGTGCCGCCCGAGATGATCGCCGACAGCGGCGTGCCCTCCACCCATTCGGTGACGATGACGCGGGGGGACGAGGCGAGCACGGGGGGCACGAAGATGTCCGGATCGTCGGCGAAGGCCGCGGCGAACGCGCTCTGCGAGCGCGCCTCGAGCTCGTAGTCCAGCTCCTCGGTGACCCGGTCGCGGATCTCGGCCACGAGCGGCTTGACGTCCAGGCCCGGCTGGATCGCCTTGAAGAGCCCGGCGAAGCGCGCCAGCTGGTTGAGGTCCGAGCGCAGCGCCTCGCCGGCGCCCGGATACTGCACCTTGACGGCCACGTCCCGCCCGTCGGACCACACCGCCCGGTGCACCTGGCCGATCGACGCGGCAGCGGCCGGCTTGTCGTCGAACTCCTTGAACCTTTCGCGCCAGTCCGCCCCGAGCGACTCGGCGAGCACCTTGTGCACGCTGGCGGCCGGCAGCGGAGGGGCGGCCTCCTGCAGCTTGGTCAGGGCGGCGCGGTAGGGCCCGGCGAGCTCTTCGGGCAGGGCCGCCTCGAACACGCTCAGCGCCTGCCCCATCTTCATGGCGCCGCCCTTGAGCTGCCCGAGGACGCTGAAGAGGTGCTCGGCGGTGCGGCGCTGGACATCGGCGGAGACGACGTCGGCGGCCATGCCCGTGACGCGCTTGCCCAGCCCGAGCGCGGCCCGTCCGGCCAGTCCGAGGGGCAGCGACGCCAGCCGTGCGGTGCGGGCGACTGCGCCCCTGGGGATCTCGGTCACAAGTCATTCTTACCCGCTCGAGCCACCCCGACGACCGCGACGGCAGTCACAGCGTGCTCGTGCCGCTCATCTCCACCGCTGGACACGCCCCGCAACGGGCCGCATGCGGGCGCTTCCCGGGTTGTGCGGGCCGGCGATTGCCGCCGTCGGACATGCCGTTCACCGCGCCGGGCGCATCCGTGGAGACGGCGGTCGCCGTGCGCGCGAGACGCAGATCGACCTGCGGAACTCTGAGGAGAGCCCCGTGTCGATGTGCCGCCTTCGCGGAGCGTCGGCTTCCACCGGGTGTCGTCCTCGCGGGGTGCCGCGCTCACGGGGTGTCGTCCTTGCAGGGTGCCGCGCTCACGGGGGTGTTCGTTCTTGTGTGGGGTGGCGCGCTCGCATGCTGCCGCGCTCGCATGCTGCCGCGCTCGCATACAGCCGCGCTCGCGGGGTGTCGTCCTTGCAGGGTGCCGCGCTCGCATACAGCCGCGCTCGCGGGGTGTCGTCCTTGCGGGGTGCCGCGGTCGTGGGCTGCGGCGTTCGCGGGGTGTCGTCCTCGCGGGGTGCCGCGCTCATGGGGAGCCGCCCTCGCGGGAGCCCCGGCGGCGGCGTCGGCAGTCGCAGCGTGGATGGGCGCTCCACTCCCGGCGGCGGAACTCGCCGGGGCGGGGGATCTCCACGATGGCCGCCTCGGTGCGCAGGGAGCCGCCGTCGAGATAGGACAGCACCTCGTCGGCGGCGAACGCGGCGCCCGCCATCGCTGTGGTGAGGCTGCACGGCTCGCCGATGCCGGGCGGGGCGGTCGCCAGCTGTGCGGCGAGGGCGGGCCAGGCGGGATCGCGGTCCTGCCGGTGCAGCTCGAGGCAGCCGCGGCAGGGGGAGCGGCTCGGCCGCACGAGGGGGCCGACGAGGACGGTGCCCAGCCGGATTTGGACCTCGAGGCGCGGCAGGAGGTGCATGCGCACCCCGCGGCGGTCCAGGGCGTCGAGGCGCCGGTCACCCACGCGGACCACGAAGTCCACGCCGTCCCCGCGGCCGGCCGAGAGCCGCGCCCAGGGTGCGTGCCGCGTGATGGCGGAGGTGATGGCCAGGACCCGCGAGGACTCCACGTCGTCGCGCCCGAGGCCGCCGACGGCCACGTCCGCGTCCGTCGCCCGGCCCTCGACGAGCGGCTCGACGTGCCCGACCCCGGCTCCGGCCAGCGCGGTGGCGAGCGGGGCCACGAGCGGGCCGTCGCCGGCCACGATCACGCGGGCTCCGCCGCGCCGGCGCAGCACGCCCGCGGCCGTGCGGTCCCGGGGGTCTTCGCGCAGGCGGAGGCTGATCGCGGCCGCCTCCGCGGTGAGCCCGTCACCGGTCGTGCGGTCCAGCCCGGTCGGGAGCAGTGCGTGCGCGGCCACCACGAGGCCGCTGGCCCGCAGCGTGTCGACGAGGGCGAGCACCTCGGCCCCGTCCAGCCCGAACGGGCGGGCCTCGGCGAGCAGGCGGCGCAGGGTGCGGGAGCCGTCGAGCAGGTCGAGGACCCGGGCCAGGGCCGGGTGGCCCAGCTCGAGCACGACGGCGGTGGCGGGATCGGTGCCCAGCTGAACGGTTCGCTCGTCGCGCCAGAGGCGTCGCAGCCCCGGGAGCAGCGTCGGTCGCATGCTGCCACGCTGCCATGGCCGGACGCCGGCCGGCGGCGGTTGTCCACAGGACGATCCACCGACGGCCGGCGTTATCCACAGCCGGCGGGCTGGTTATCCACAGGGAAAGGGGCAAAGGCCATGTATCGCGCGGGGTTCGCGCGGGATGCTTTCGGTCCCTCCGGCGTGGATGCCGGACTCGCTCGACCCGCCTCGTTGCCCGATATTCCGGATATGTCCGTCGAAAGGGCTCGACGGGTCCGGGCCGAATGCCGGGCGGGGAGGGCATTCGGCGCGGTACAGCGCCGCAGGCCAGTCCGAGGTGGTGCCGGGTGCGAGGTCGATCGGGTGGCGAGCCGCCGGGCTCAGGCCTTGCCGAGGATCCGGTTGACCGTGGTGCCGCAGACCGGGCAGGCGCCCTTGGCCATCTTCATGCCGGTCTTCGAGATGGCGATCTCGCCCTCGAAGTCCCGCTTCTCCTTGCACTTGACGCAGTAGCCGTTGTAGGTCTCGGCCACGATGCCCTCCTCATCTCGGTCCGGCACGCCCCGCGCACCGGTGCTGACCAGCTAGGCCAACGTGGTGAGTGTGCCTTGTCGGACACTCGGGGAAAGTGCGGTTAGACGGGACACGCCGAGCGTAATCGGAAGATCTTCCTCCAGCCGCACCGTACACACTATGCACAGCCTGGGGATAACCGTGTGGGCAACGGTGTGGGTTGCTGTGGATGAAATCGCAGCGGGCACCCGGAGCAGGCCGGACTTCCGGTGGAATCTTTCCGGCGAGTGCCCACGAATGGGTGACTTACGGGCGCCCTCCCCAAGATTGGGCCTTGCGAAGGGATGGCTGCCTACGGCTAGCGTTCCCCCGTGAGCGGGACCCGAGGGGGGCGGCCGGCATGACCCGCAAGCCGGTCATCGAGGTGCGGCGCAGCAAGCGCCGCCGTCGCACGGTGTCGGCCTACCGTGACGGCGAACGCGTGGTGGTGCTGATCCCGGCCCAGTTCTCGCGCGCCGAGGAGCGCGAGTGGGTCGACCGGATGCTCGAGCGCCTGGCGGCGCGAGAGCAGCGAGCTCGGCGGACCGACGCCGAACTGACCTCCCGGGCGCAGCGGCTCGCCGCCCGCTACCTGCCCGACCACGCCGCGGCCGGCCGTCCGGCCAGCGTGCGGTGGGTGCAGAACCAGAACGGGCGTTGGGGATCTTGCACGCCGGCAGACGGTACCATCCGGATCTCCCACCGCGTGCAGGAGATGCCCGACTGGGTGATCGACTACGTGCTGCTGCACGAGCTGTCACACCTGGTGATCCCGAGCCACAGCAGCGCCTTCTGGGCGCTGGTCGCCCGCTACCCGAAGGCCGAACGGGCCCGGGGGTATCTTGAGGGGGTGTCAGCGGCCGCCGGTCTGGGGATCACCGAATGATGGTCGCCGCTGTCGTCGCGCTGCTGGTGCCGGTCGCCTGGGCGCCGCGCGGCACCGACCTGGACGTCTGGCGCTCGGCGATGGCCGGTTCGGGGATCACCGAATGACGGTCGCCGCTGTCGTCGCGCTGCTGGTGCCGGCCGCTTGGGCGCCGCGCGGCACCGACCTGGACGTCTGGCGCTCGGCGACGGCCGGTTCGGGGATCACCGAATGACGGTCGCCGCTGTCGTCGCGCTGCTGGTGCCGGTCGCCTGGGCGCCGCCCGGCACCGACCCCGACGTCTGGCGCTCGGCGATGGCCGAGGACCTCGTCGACCTGCTGACCCCGCTGCCGCGCGTCCAGCCGGCCATCGCCGCCGTCGCGGACGATCTGCCGCTGGCCGCCAGGATCGCCTGGCCGTCGACCCGGATCTACGAGGTCCCGGCGCCGACGATCCGGGCCGCGTTCGCCGCCGCGGCCGCCGACGGGCACGACAAGGCGGCCGTCCTGCTCGCGGACGCGCCCGATCTGCCGGCGATGCTCGTGGGCAAGCTGCTGCGCCCGCTGTCGACCCGCCACCTCGCGGTCGCCCCGGCGCACAACGGCGGGCTGCTCGGCGCCGCCGCGCGCCTGCCGCTGCCGGCGTGGCTGCCCGAGCTCGATGCCGACGCCGGGGACGTGGCCACGGCGCGCCGCCCGGCCCCGGAGCCGACGATGGTCGCCTCCGCGCCGGGCTGGCACCGTCTGCGCGGGCCGGAAGATCTTCGCCGTCTCGATCTGGGTTTGGACGGCTGGGACGCGACTCGGGCGCTGTTGACCTAGTGGCGCCGTCGGCGCGGGCGGGGAGATCTTCGCCGTCTCGATCTGGGTTTGGACGGCTGGGACGCGACTCGGGCGCTGTTGACCTAGCGGCGCCGTCGGCGCGGGCCGGGAGATCTTCGCCGTCCCGGTCCCGGCCGACGTGACCGGCGTGCCGCTGAGCTGACGTCGTCGATGGGGCTGGTGGATAGGGTCAGGGTGACCAACGGCGGACCTGACAGCGTCGGCGCGCAGCGCCGAGCGGTGCCTGGCGGGAGTGCCCTGTGGGGTCAAGGGGTTTGGGTGAGGAGTTTCTGTAGGGCGTTGTGTTGGTCGGGGTTGTATGGGGTGCCGGTGGTCCAGAGTTTCCAGATGATGGTGAGCCAGGCGCGGGCGAGGATTCTGACGGCGTGTGGGTGGCGGTGGCCGCGGGCTCTGGCCTGGGCGTAAAGATCGGCAGCCCAGGGGTTGGCGTGGCGGGAGTCGGCGGCGAAGTCGCAGACCGCGCCGCGGAGTTGTTTGTTCACCGACCAGCGGAACGCCACCATCCTGACCTGTCCGGACTGCCGGGTGGAGGGGGTCACCCCGGCCAGGCCGGCCAGGGCCGCGGGGGTGGGGTGCCGGCCGCGGGCGTCGCCGATCTCGGCCAGGAGCCGGGCGGCGCGGACCGTCCCGGCCCGGGGCAGGGACGTGAAGATCGCCCCGTCCGGGTGCTCGGCGAGGGCCTGCGCGATCTGGGTTTCGAGGGCGTTGATCTGTTCGATGAGGCCGGTCGCCGCGGTCAGGTAGGCGGTGGTGACCCCCGCGAGGGCGGTCCCGGCCGGGCCGGTCACTCCCGTGGGTGCGTCCTGCAGCCGGGCTAGGAGCACCTCGGGCGGCCGTTTCCGGTAACGCTGCCCGGCCAGCCACCCGGTGAGCTCCTCGACCGTGAGCGCATCGACGGCGTCCTGGGTCGGGAACGCGGTCAGGAACGCCCGGCTGATCGGCGACGTCAGCTCGCAGAACAACCCCACCACCCCCGGCAGCACCGTCAGCAGATGCGCCCGCAGCTGGTTCACCAGGGCGACCCGGTGCTGCACCAGGTCAGCCCGGGCCCGGACCAGGGTCCGCAGACTCGTCGTCGCCGCCGTGTCCGGCCGCAGCGGGGTCAGCCGGCGCCGGTCGGTGCGGACCACATCGGCGAGCATGTAGGCGTCGAACCGGTCGTCCTTGTTCCCCGCCGACCCGTACCGGCCCCGCAACGACTTCACCCGCGACGGCGGCATCACGAACACCTCGAGACCGGCCGCGAGGAGCCCCACGACGAGGGGACCGTCCGAACGTTCGATCCCGACCCCGGCCACGCCGTGGCGGCGCAGCACCCCGACGGCCTTGCCGATCCCGGCCTTCGTATGCGCCACGACCAGACGCTCGAGAGGCTCCCCAGCCGCATCGATGACGCAGATCGCGTGCGAGTCTTGCGCCCAGTCGATCCCGGCGAACCGTGCATCCGTCACACGCAAAGCTGCTCCTGCCGCTGCTCAATCCAGTGGGAGGCGCACCTGGTGGTTCGGGACATCACTGCCGGACGCTCATTGACGGGCGCTCTACGGCGCAGTAGCCCTGTTGCCAGTCGGGATGTCCCGGACCGCCAGACCCCGCAAACACTCCCGCAAGCCCTCAACCGGGGCAGCAACGGATGGCAGTGATCCAACGGCCAGGTGCCGCCCAGCCCCCACAGGACCGGGCAGCACCAGTTCTACCAATGAGCAACGGTCCGCACCCCCGCGGACCCGAGTCATGACGCTCTCAGCTCTCGCCGTCAGACGGAGGCTTCTCCTCGCCGGGGGAGGGCTTCTTCTCGTCGGCTGACGGCTCGCCCAGCGAACCGAACTCCTCGCTGAAGCCCAGGTCGCCGAGGTCCAGCTGGGTGCGGGCGAAGAGGTCCGGGTCGGCGAACGCCTCCTCGTCCGGCAGCAGGTCCGGGTGGCCCCAGAGCGCGTCCCGGCCGCTCACCCCGCGGTGCTCGGTCAGCGCGTTCCACAGCGCCGTGGCCTCCCGCAGCCGGCGCGGGCGCAGCTCCAGCCCGACCAGCGCGGCGAACGTCTGCTCCGCCGGGCCGCCGGCCGCGCGCCGGCGCCGGAAGGCCTCCGAGAGCTTCACGACGTCGGGCAGGCGCTCGCCGGCGGCACGGTCCACCACGTGGCAGACCCAGCCCTCCACGAGCGCGAGCGCCGTCTCGAGCCGGGCCAGGGCGGCCCGCTGCTGCGGCGTGTCCTCGGGTGTGAAGATGCCCTCGAGCACCAGCTCCTGCGGGTCGTTGCCGAGCGTCGACGGGTCGATGCGGCTCATCGCCTCCTCGATCGCCTCGCGGTCGACGTGGATGCCGGCCGCGTAGGCCTCGACCGCGGCGAAGACGTGGCCGCGCAGCCACGGGACGTGGCCGAAGAGGCGCTGGTGGGCCGCCTCGCGCAGGGCCACGTAGAGGCGCACCTGGTCGTCGGGGACCTCCAGGCCCTTGCCGTATTCCGCGATGTTCGCCGGCAGCAGCGCCGCGGTCCCGGCCGGGCCCAGCGGCAGGCCGATGTCGCCGGCCGAGAGCACCTCGGCGGCCAGGGAGCCCAGCGCGGTGCCCAGCTGCCCGCCGAGCAGCGCGCCGCCCAGCGACGCCACCATCGAGGTCATCGGGCCCATCTGGGCGCGCATCTCCTCGGGGACCAGCTCGGTCATGGCCGAGACCATGCGGGCCGCCACCGGGTCGCAGAGCTTGCGCCAGATCGGCAGGGTCTGGTTGAGCCACTCGCCGCGGCTCCACGCGGCGGTCGAGCGCACGCCGGAGGGGAGTGCGGACTCCGGTTCCAGCCACAGGTCGGCCAGCCGCAGCGCCTCGATGACCGCGGCGCGCTCCACGGCCGTCACGGCCGGGTCGCCGACGGGCTTCGCGGCGTCGGGGTCGGCCGGCTCGGTGGCCGGCATCGGGGCGCCGGGCATGGCGAAGCCGACCGGGAACTGCGACACGCCGGCCGCCGGGCCGCCGCCGGTGAGGTGGGCCTGCGCCAGCTGTCGCGCGAGATCCCAGTTGACCGGACCGCCGCTGGGCGTGGCGAACAGCTGCTGCAGCTGGCTCAGGAATTGCTGCATCTGGCGCGGATCATTGGGATCCGGCACGTCGCCGCCGGACGGACCGAAGCCGAACGGGATATCTGCGGGCATGTCACAACGGTACTCGCTTCCAGGTGCGGTAGGCCGGGAGCGCTAGGCTCGCCGCCATGAGACGTCGTGGGCTGACCGTGCTGTTCGGCGCGCTGCTGCTGTTGGTGCTGGCCTGGCAGGCGACCGTGGTCAAGGTGCCGTACGTCGAGATGGGCCCCGGCCCGACCTACGACACGCTCGGCACGGACACGGGCAAGCCCGGCGGGCACCCGATCATCAGCGTCGACGGCGCCGAGGCGACCAGGTCCAAGGGCCAGCTGCGCATGACCACCGTGTCGGTCCAGCCCGACATGACGCTGCTCGACGCCATGATCGGCTGGTGGCAGAAGGACCGGGCGGTCGTGCCGCGCGAGCTGATCTACCCGCCGGACCGCACGCAGCAGCAGGTCGACGAGGACAACGCCCGCGACTTCCAGCAGTCGCAGACCTCCGCCGAGACCGTCGCGCTGCGCAAGCTCGGCTACCCCGTCCAGGTCACCGTGGCCGAGGTCACGGCCGGCTTCCCCGCCGAGGGCAAGCTGCAGAAGGACGACGTCATCAAGTCCGTCGACGGCACCGCGGTGGACAGCCCCGACAAGCTCACCGAGCTCGTGCGGGCCAAGCCGGCCGGCACCAGCCACCAGATCGAGATCGTGCGGGCCGGGCAGACCTCCACCGTCGAGGTCGCGACCAAGGCCGGCGACGACGGCAACCCGCGCATCGGCATCCAGGCCGGCACCAGCCAGCCGCACCCGTTCAAGCTCACGATCCAGCTCGACCGCATCGGCGGCCCGTCGGCCGGCCTGATGTTCACGCTGGGCATCATCGACACGATCAAGCCCGAGGACCTCACGGGCGGCATGATCATCGCCGGTACGGGCACGATCGACGACGCCGGCGCGGTCGGCCCGATCGGCGGCATCCCGCAGAAGCTCGTGGCCGCGAAGGCCGCCGGGGCCAAGGTCTTCCTCACGCCCGCGGCCAACTGCGGCGAGGCGATGGACAATCCGCAGCCCGGCCTCCCATTGATCAAAGTGAACAACATCGACGATGCGCTGACCGCCCTCGACACGCTGCGGGCCGGTCGGACGCCGACGCTGTGTAGTAGATGACTACGCTGGACGAGTTTCCATACGCGAACGGGCGGAGCCGACCGTGGTAATGCGTAATCCGATGACCAGGGTGAGCCGGCGAGGACGGGTCACGATCGCCGTCCTGGTGGTCGTCTTCCTGCTGTTCACGTTGTTCGACCGGGTGGTCGGGGCGTGGGCCGACTATCTGTGGTTCTCCGAGGTCAAGTACCCCCAGGTCTTCACCGGGGTGCTCACGACCCGCATCTGGATGTTCGTGATCTTCGGCGTGGCGGTCGGGCTCGTCATCGCCGGCAACCTCTACCTGGCCTACCGGACCCGCCCGCTGCTGCGGCCGCACTCGGCCGAGCAGCACGCGCTGGACCGCTACCGGCTGTTCCTGCTGCCGCACATGACCGGCTGGATCATCCTCGTGGCCGGCCTGATCGGGCTGTTCTCCGGCCTCTCGGCGCAGGGCCACTGGCAGGACTGGATGCTGTTCAGCAACAGCACCCCGTTCGGCCGCACCGACCCGCAGTTCCACGTGGACCTGTCGTTCTACGTGTTCGAGTACCCGTTCTGGCGCTACCTGCTCGGCGTGGCCTTCACCGCCGTGGTCTTCTCGCTGATCGGCGCGCTCGCCCTGCACTACCTCTTCGGCGGGGTCCGGCTCCAGGGGGCCGGCGAGCGGATGACGGCCGCGGCCCGCGCGCACCTCACCGCCCTCGTCGCGGTCTTCGTGCTGCTCAAGGCGGCGGCGTACTTCCTCGACCGCCGCGGCCTGCTGCTGGACAAGTTCCCGACGCAGGACCTGTACGGCGCCGGCTACACGAACATCAACGCCCTGCTGCCGGCCAAGGAGATCCTCGCCTGGATCTCCATCGTCGTCGCGATCGCGATCCTGGTGTTCTCCAACGCCTTCATGCGCAACCTGGTGTGGCCCGGCCTGGCCCTGGGTCTGCTGGCGCTGTCCGCCGTGGCGGTCGGCGGCATCTACCCGGCCGCGGTGCAGTCGTTCACCGTCAAGCCGAGCCAGCTGCAGAAGGAGGCTCCGTACTTCCAGTACGCCATCGACGCCACGCGCGACGCGTACGGCTTGAAGGACGTGAAGGTCGTCCCGTACGCCTCGAGCAACACCGACCCGCCGGCCTCGCTGACCAACGGCAGCGATCCGACGGTGAACAACATCCGGCTCCTCGACCCCGCCGTCGTCGGCGACACCTACACCCAGCAGCAGCAGGTCCGCGGCTTCTACGAGTTCAACCCGAAGCTGGACATCGACCGCTACACGCTGACCGACGACAAGGGCAAGACGCGCACCCAGGACTACATCGTCGGCGTCCGGGAGATCCGCTACGACCAGCTCCAGCAGAACAACTGGCAGAACCGGCACAGCGTGTACACGCACGGCTACGGCTTCGTCGCCGCCCCGGCCAACCAGGTCGTCTGCGGCGGCCAGCCGTACTACGTCTCCGGCTTCCTGAGCGAGAACACCAAGCCGGACAACCAGGGCAGCGAAGAGTGCGCCTCGGACAACGACCAGATCAAGGTCACCCATCCGCAGATCTACTACGGCGAGCAGATGGGCGACGTCTACGCGATCGTCGGCAAGGGCAAGGCGTCCGACCGCAACGCCGAGTTCGACCGGCCGACCGGGGGCTCCGGCGACCAGGACCAGTACTCGACGTACGACGGCAGCGGCGGCGTGGACGTCAACACCTTCTGGCGCCGGTTGCTCTACGCGTCGTACTTCCGTGAGACCAACTTCCTGCTCTCCGGGGTGCTCAACGACCACTCGAAGGTGCTGTACGTCCGCGACCCGGAGAGCCGGGTGCGCAACATCGCGCCGTTCCTGACGCTGGACAGCGACCCGTACCCGGCGGTCGTCGACGGCAAGATCCAGTGGATCATCGACGGGTACACCACGTCGGCGACGTACCCGTACGCGCAGAAGCTCGACTGGAACACCGCGATCCAGGACTCCTCGACCGGCGGCCGGGTGTTCCCGGAGCCGCGCCAGGACGTCAACTACCTGCGCAACTCGGTCAAGGCGACGGTCGACGCGTACACGGGCGAGGTCAAGCTCTACGCGTTCGACGAGAGCGACCCGGTCCTCAAGACCTGGAACAAGGCCTTCGGCGGCAAGCTGGTCCAGCCGCGCTCCGCGATCTCGGAGAGCCTGATGGAGCACCTGCGCTACCCGGAGGACCAGTTCAAGGTCCAGCGTGACCTGCTCAGCCGCTTCCACGTCACGTCGCCCGAGGGCTTCTTCTCCGGCCAGGACTTCTGGGAGGTCCCGAAGGACCCGGCGAACTCGACGGCGGACCAGCCGCCGTACTACCTCGTCGCCCAGCTCCCCGGCCAGGACGAGGCCCGCTTCCAGCTCACCGCCGCGATGGCCCCGCGCAAGCGAGGCAACCTGGCGGCGCTCATGTCGGCCTCGTACGTCAACGGCCAGCCCCGCTTCGAGGTGCTCGAGCTCCCGGCGAACACCGCGATTCAGGGCCCGAACCAGACCCACAGCAGCATGACGTCGATCGCCGACGCCAGACGCGAGCTCACCCAGTTCAGCTCGCAGAACTCGGACGTGTTCTACGGCAACCTGCTGTCCCTGCCGGTCGCCAACGGCATGCTGTACGTCGAGCCGATCTATCTGAAGGCCAAGAACGAGACCGCGTTCCCACGGCTGCAGAAGGTGCTCGTCGCCTACGGCCCGAAGTACATGGCCTACGCCGACAACCTCGCGGACGGTCTGGAGCAGCTCGTCAAACAGGTCACCGGCCAGGCGCCGGTGCCCCAGACGGACAACGGCGGCAACACCGGCCAGAACACCGGCAACCCGTCCGGCAACCCGGGCACGCCCCAGGTGCAGGAGGCGATCGCCGCCATGAACAAGGCGATCGCGGACATGAAGGCGGCCCAGCAGTCGGGCGACTTCGAGGCGTACGGCCGCGCGCTCAAGGCCTTGAACGACGCGATCGCGCGGTACGAGGAGGCCACGAAGGCGGCGGGCGCCACCCCGTCGCCGAGCGGCTCCCCGGGCGCCACGCCGGGCGCCTCGACGTCCCCGTCGGTCCAGCCGTCCTCGGGCTGACCGCTGCGGTGCACACCCGGGCCGGCGGTAACGACCCCGGCCCGGGTGACACCCGACACGGTCACCCGGCTCCGATTTGGAACTCACCAACCCCGTCCGCTAAGCTAAACAAGCCGACGCGGGGTGGAGCAGCTCGGTAGCTCGCTGGGCTCATAACCCAGAGGTCGCAGGTTCAAATCCTGTCCCCGCTACAAATCGCGACGCCCCCTGCTGCACGCGGGGGGCGTTTGCCGTTTCGATTTGTAGCATTCTTCGCGCTCACTTCGTTCGCTCCCCAGTGGGGGGCTTCGCCACCCCAACACCCCCCATCAGAGCGTCGTTGGTTGCGCTTGCACCGTCCGTCTTCCGGTCTTCGTCTTTTTGGCTCGGGTTCGTATTGGTGCTGGCCGTTGCTCCCGCCAGGCACCGCTCGGCGCTGCGCGCCTTCGCTGCCGGGTTCGTCGTGAGCGGGCTTTCTTTATCGGCTCTGGTGCTCTCGTGCGTTGGGTAAACGGTTTGGGGTCTTGGGCTTTGTGGGCTAATGTTGGTGGTGCGACGCGGGGTGGAGCAGCTCGGTAGCTCGCTGGGCTCATAACCCAGAGGCCGCAGGTTCAAATCCTGTCCCCGCTACCACATGAGAGGTCCCCGCCTTGGGCGGGGGCCTCTTGTTTTTTGGCTCCTTGGGCCTCTTGGCGACTACTCGGCGTGATCGCTTCCATCTGGCAGTGCATTTCGTTGCTTCTTGCAACCGATACTTTGGTGCTACGAGTGATTGGCTGAACGCGAACCGTCAGAACTCGGGGCGATTGTCGTTCGCGGAATTACCGGTTTGCGGGGGTGTTGGGCGTTGAGCTGGGCAAACCTGGGCGAAGGAAGTCTTCGGGCGTTCAGCGATCCTTCGGGCCAAAGTTCCGCTTCGGGCCGCTCGTAAAACGACCGGGGCTTTCACTTCGCTCACAATCACCTGTTCGGATACAAAAGAGATCGGGCCCGCTAGCACCGGGCCCGATCCGACCGTCCGCTCAGGTCACCATTTGCGAGGAGCCCTGATGAACGACGCCAAGCTTACCTCCGATCCGGCGCCGCCGGGGGCTGTCGCCCCGGACCGTCCCTGGCTGCCGATCCCGTGGCTGGTCGCCCACGCCGGGGTCGTCGGCGTCGGGCGGATCCCGGCGCCGGGCCTGCACGCCCTGCCCTACTTCGGTCCGCTGTTCGTGTGCGCGTCCGAGGCGCCGCAGCTGATCGGTGTCGACCGCGCGGTGGCGCTCCCCGCCGCAGCGGTGATGGCGATGATGATCGGCGCGCTCGTCGGTCACCTCAACAACCCCGACCGCTGGGTCCGGCAGCGGCGGTTCAAGGTCACCAACCGGGTCGCCCGGCTGCTCGGCGGCATCGCCACGATGCTCGGCATCATGGCCACCCTGCCGGGGCCGTACTGGTCGGTGCTGATCGTCGTGGCCCCGGCCGCGCTCCAGGAGCTGCTGCACCGGGTCTCCAGGCGGCGGCGCCAGACCGAGCGGCCGTCCTGCGGCTGCGGGCACGTGTGCCACCCGGCGGGCACCGACGTCTCGGCCGGGGACGTGCTCGCCGATGCCAAGCCCGGTCGGGGCACGGGCGAGCGGCGCGACTGGCCGACCAGCAAGGCCCGGCGCAACGTCTCCAACGCGCCGGCCCTTCCCGAACTGCAGTGAGAGAGGTACTCATGACGATCACCTGCACGCCCGCCGACCGCGCCGGCCTCCTCGCCGAGGGGCTGCGGCTGGCCCGCGGCGGAGACATCGCCGCGGCCGGGGCCGTCCTCCGCCGCGCATCCGACGACGGGCGGGCCGGGGGCGTGCTCAAGCACCTCGTCAAGGTCCTCGCGGGGGCCGGGCAGTATGCGGAGGCGATCATCGTCGCGCTCGAGGCGGCGCGCTGCGAGGACCCCGACCCCACCGCGCTGACCCACCTCGGGTTCCTGCTGGAGACGCGGGGCGACTGGCACGGTGCCGCGCTGCTCTACCGGGAGGCGATCGACCGGGGCGACGGGCTGGCCCGCTGGCGCCTCACGCAGGCCTACGAGCGGCGGGGCGAGCTCGACACAGCGGTCGAGGTGGCGCGTGAGGCGGCCGACGCGGGCGACCTGGGGCCGCTGGAGAACCTGGCCCTCGGCCGGGAGGAACGCGCGCGCGATGCCGACGCGACCGCGTTGTTCGAGCTCGCCGCCGACGGCTACGGCAGCCGGTTCGCGGGCTCGTGGCTGAGCGCGCGGCGGGAGAGGTCCGGCGACCGCCGCGCCGCCGTCGAGGCCGCTCGCGCCTAAGGCCTGTTCCACGACTGGGCCCGCCGCGGCCCGGTCGTGCAACAGGCCTCAGGTGGCCGCGTCGAGCCGGGCGGCGATGTCGTGCAGCGCGTCGAACGGCGCGGCGACCCGCCCGGCCGTGATGGCCTCCGCCACCTCCGCCAGGACCGTCTCGGCCGCGCCGACCTCGCCGCGGTCGAGACGGTCGGCGATGGCCCGTAGCGCCGCGGCGCTCGCGGCCGGCTGCAACGACCGCTCCGGAGCGCGCCGCGGCGCCGGGAGCGTGACCGTGTTGCCGCTCAGCGCGCTCTGCATCTCCTCGCAGACCTCACGCAGGTGCTTGACCGCGGTGTAGAGCATCCCGGACCGCCCCTTCGTCGTCGTGAGGTAGACGTCGTGGGTGATCTCGCGCCCCTGGTGGATGATGGGCAGCCACTTGTACCGGTCCGGCCCCCAGGCGCCGACCTGCACCGCCCGCTTGAACTTCAGCGCGACGTCCGAGGGCACCACGACCACGCGGCGCTCGTCCGGCGGCCGGTGATGATCGGACACGACGACGCGCAGCACGTGGGTGAGCGTCTCGTAGGACTCGCCGGCGATCCGGCCGGTGGTCTTGAGGTCGTCCAGCCCGGCCTGCGCGATCGTGCGATCCAGCAGCACCCGGGAGCGAAGCGTCGTCGGCGGGAGCAGCAGCCGCCTGCGGACGAGGTCGACCAGGGAGATGGACTCGCCCGGGTAGCTCTCGTGGACCATCGCCTCGAGGCGCGGGCTGTACAGCTTGTCGAACTGCAGTTCGTCGATGGCCGAGAAGTCAGGACTGGGCGGGGGCCCGGTGATGATCGAGTAGACGCCGTCGAGCAGGGGCTCGATGGCGTGCTCTTCGAAGTTCGCGTCGGCGCGGTGCCGCTGCCGCAGCGGCATGACCTCGATCTTCTCCTGACCGACGGGATCGAGATCGATCAGCCGGCTCTCGAGGCGGCCGACGAACACGATGTGATGCGGCAGGCAGGCGATTCGCGGCATGCCGGCGTCGACCGTCAGGTTCGGGTTCATTTTCCGGTACGCGTTGACGATTCGCCGCGCCTGGGGATGCAGCCGGGCGCCGAGTTCGGTGAGCACGTATTGGCCGCCCTCGCGCCGGAAGACCTCACCGCCATAGCGGCCGACGATCTTCTTCATGATCTGGCTGGCCCGGGCGTCCGAAACTCCGCATTCCTTCGCGGCCTTCACCATCGAGCCTGTTTCCTGGATGGCGAGAAAGAGACGCAGGTCCTTTTCGCTCGGCACCGACTGCTCTGGCGTAGGCACGGCGACACGCTAAGTGTTCCCGTTTGCGGAATGCAAGGCCTGAACGGTTGGTCCGCCGGTGAGCGGCGCCGATATGGAGGAGATTGGCGACAAGCGATGGACCTTGGCGTCCGGGCGCGGCCCCTACCTGTCCTCGCCAAACCCCTGCTCGGACAGGGGGTGTTCCGCGTCGGGCCCGAGGCCCTGCTCCGGCGCGCGGGCGGTGTGCAGGGACTGCGTTCGGCGGAACCGGTTCCGGCCGGCCCGCGAAAGTCTGGGGTCGGGGTTCGGGTCAGGGGCGGGTAAATTTTTTCACGCTCGGTGGGAGCGCTCACATGAGAGGGGCTGACCGTGCGGCGTGGCGTCTATTTCCTGGCCAACGACACCGTCTACGAGCAGGCGGTCGCCTTTCTCAGCAGCTTCCGCCGGTTCAACCCCACGATCCCGCTGCGCCTCGTGCCGTTCGCCGACAACGTGGAGCGGGTCGCCGCGCTCGCCTCGCGATTCTCGTTCGACGTATGGCAGCGGCCCGAATTGTTGCGCGAGTGCGACGACATCAGCAAGCGCTTCCACGGCGAAGTGGCCGGGCAATATCGCAAGCTGGCCATGTGGTCGGGGGAGTTCGACGAGTTCGTCTACATCGACTGTGACACCGTCGTGCTGCACTCGATCGACCTGGTGTTCCCGCACCTGGCGAACTTCGACTTCATCGTGTCGAACTCCAACGTGCCCGACGCCCGGCGGTGGGTGTGGCGGGACTCCATCCTGCGGGCCCGGGCGCTCAGCCCGCGGCAGATCAGCTTCGCGGCCAACACCGGGTTCGTCGGCTCCAAGAGGGGGCTGCTGGACATGGACACGGTGCGGGCGAAGCTGGACCGCGCGCTCGCGCTCGCGCCGCACATGGAGCTGCTCTGCCGCGAACAGCCTTTGCTGAACTACCTCATCGTGACGTCGGGGCGGCCGCACACCAGCCTGCTCGCGATGATGGTCGTCTCCGGCGACATGTCCATCCCGCTCGAGCGGTGGGGCGGCGCGGACATCGGCGTCGTGCGGGACGGGCAGGTCGTCACGCCGGAAGGGGGCTCGCCGACGCTGCTCGTGCACTGGGCCGGGGAGTTCCAGAAGGTGCGCTCGGAGAGCGGCCGGATTCCGCATCACGAGCTGTGGTCGTACTACCGCGACCTCGTACCGCAGGCGTAGACGACC
Source organism: Dactylosporangium sp. CA-052675 (assembly GCF_050947935.1). GTDB lineage: Bacteria > Actinomycetota > Actinomycetes > Mycobacteriales > Micromonosporaceae > Dactylosporangium. The sequence goes on from NZ_CP192010.1 coordinate 1,077,279, forward strand.
GCAACGCAGAGACCGGGACGCAGAGGCCCGCAACGGACTGGAGGCACCAGAGTGTCGGTCAGTGTCGTGATACCCACCACCCTCGAACGGCCGCACGTGCGCGAGTGCGTCGAGGCGGCCCTGGCCTCGGCCGCGCTGCTCGGCCCCGACACCGAGGTGCTGCTCGTCGCCAACCGCGTGCCGCCCGGCGCGACCTACGACGGGCCCACCGACCCCCGGCTGCGGGTCCTGCGCTCCGACCCGCCCGGCGTGTCCCGCGCCCGCAACGCCGGGGTGGCGGCGGCCAGGCACGACACCATCCTGTTCGTCGACGACGACCTCGTGGTGCCGCTGCCCTGGTGCACGCAGATGTACCAGGCGCTGCACAGCGGCAGCACGGCCGTGGGCGGCCCGGTCCGCCTGCGGGTCGTCGGCCCGATCACCGCGTTCATGAACCACCAGCGGTTCTACGACGCGGCCCCGATGGACGGACAGATGGGCGGCCTGCTGGTCACGGCGAACGCCGGCTACCGCCGCGACCTCGCCCCGCCCGGCCCCCCGTTCGACACGGAGCATCACCCGCACGCCGGGGAGGACACCGACCTGGCCCTGCGGCTGCGCGCGGCCGGCGGGCGCATCGGCTGGCTCGCCACCACGTCCATGCCGGTGCACTACGTGGAGGAGAACGTCCCCGCCCTGGTCGTGCGCGCCCTGCGCGACGGCCGCAGCAGCGCGCACATCTACGCCCGGCACGGGCTGCGCGCGCCCGTGCAGTGCCTGCCCTCGCCCTGGCGCGTGTACTGCGCGTCCCTGGCCGGCCGGCCCGACTACTACCGCCTCTACGGCGAGATCGACGCGCTGCCGGTCCGGGCCCTCTTCGCGACGATGTCGCTGGTGCTCATCAACTGCCTGCACGCCGCCTATCTGCACGAGACCGGGCAGATCTTCGATCACCCGCTGGTGTCCGTGGACGAGGACGCGCTCGTCGCGGAGCTGAGCAGGGCCCTGTCGTGCGCCATCGACGCCGCGTCCGGCGTCGCGCCCGAGGTCTGGGGCCGGCTGCCGATGTGCCTGTCGCCCGAGCGGGTCCGCCCGGCGCTGGAGGGCCTCGTGCCGGTCGCCGGGATCGCCGCCATCTTCAACCGGCACGCGCCCCGCGGGACCACCCCGACGCGCCACCTCTTCAACCACCTGAACCGGGGCGACGGCGCCTGGATCAACCGGACCATGAACGAGCGGGACCGGGCGGCCGAGGTCTGGCGACGCCTGCTGCCCCGCATTGACGAGGCGACCCTCGACACCCTGGAGACCGAGGCCCGCCGGTCCGGGCTCACCCTGAGCGACGTCTGCGGCTACCTCGACCGCCCCGAGGTTCGGGCCCCGGACCCGGTCAGGCCGGCAGTGGCCGGTCCTCGCGCAGAGCGTCGTAGAAGGGCTTGACCTTTTCCGTGTCGGCCAGGACGACGGACTCGTCGCCGATCATGCCGGTGCCCTTCGTCGGGCTGGTGTAGGCGGTCACGTCGTCGCCGCGGATGTTGCGCAGCTCCATGGCCATGTCGAACATGTTCAGCGTGTCGTCGACCGTGGCCGCGTCGGCGGTGGCGCGCAGGAAGTCGTTGAGCTTGCCCGGGCTGCTCAAGGTGCCGCCCGATGCCGCCTTGTTCAGCACGGCCTTGATGACCTGCTGCTGGTGGCGGATCCGGGCGAAGTCGCCGTCCTGGAAGGCATAACGCTCGCGGGCGTAGTCCAGGGCGGTCGCGCCGTCCATGGTCTGCAGCCCCTTCTCGAAGTGGCGGGTGCCCGAGGGGTCCAGCGAGTGGGTCGAGGTGAAGCTCTCCGACACGTTGATGTCCACGCCGCCGAGGGCGTCGACGATCTCCTTGAAGCCGGAGAAGTCGACCATGACGACGTGGTCGATGCGGAGATTCGTGAACTTCTCGACGGTCTGCACGACGCCCGGCACGCCGCCCCACGCGAACGCGGCATTGATCTTGGCCTCCGTGTTGCCGTGCTGGCTGCCGGGCGCCTTCGGGACGTACACCCATGTGTCCCTGGGAATCGAGACCAGCTGGGCCTTGGCGTGGGCCTTGTCGATGTGCAGCACGATGATCGTGTCGCTACGGGAGCCGTCCGGAGTGTCCGGGTTGCGCGAGTCGCTGCCGAGCAGCAGGAAGTTCATCGCGTCCTTGGCCGCCTCGGCCTTCTGCGGGCGGTCGGCCGCGGGGACGCCGTCGAAGGCGTCGACCCGCTTGACGCCGGAGGCCACCGATTCGAGCCAGAGGGCGGTGCCGCCGACCGTCGCGACGATGAGGACGGCCAGCGCCGACAGGATGAACAGCGTGGTGCGTGCCTTGCGACCGAGCCGCTTCTTCGGGGCGGCGTGCGAGGGGACGGCATTGGCGGGCTCGGCGGTGCCGGGATCCGGGGAGCGCCGAGGGGCCGGGATCCGCTCGATCACCTCGGTGGGGTCATCGTCGGAGTGTCGCTCCTGCGTCGGCATGGCAGCGATGGTACTGATCCACGCCCCCCCACCACGGAACCCGCGAATCGACCGAGGGCCGTCTGTGGGCATTTGCGCAGTTCGCGGTCTGCTTGCGCCGGGGCTGACCCGGGAACGCCCGGGCACCGCTCCGTATTACGAATGTGGCTTGCGTTGATACCCTGCCGCACGTGAGCGAGCAGGGGAATCAGCCGACCCGGCCGGGCGAGCCGGTCGACGGCATCAGCCCGCACTCCCCGTGGGCGGTGCCGCCGACGGCGATGGCCGACGTGCAGCCGGTCTGGGATCAGGATCAGCCGACCGAGCCGATCGGGGCGCCGCAGCCTCCGGCCGTGTCCGCGCCGCCCGGGCCGCTGCCGCCGGCGCAGCAGTCATCGGCCTGGCCACCGCCGCCGCCCGGTCCGTTGTCACCATCGGGGCAGCCACTGCCCCCGCCCGGGGCCCAGGGGCCGCCGCACCAGCCGCCATATCAGCAGATGCCGCCCGGGCCGTACGGGGTACCCGCCCAGCCGCAGCCGCCCACGCAGCCGCTGCCGTCCGGACCGCCGCCGTCGTACGGGCCGCCGTCGTGGTACGGGCAGGCTCCGCCGCAGCCGTCGTACGCCGGGCCGCCGCCGGGAGTCTGGACCGAGTCACCGCCGGCCCCGGTGCCGCCGCTGCCGAGCTCGATCGCGCCGCACCCGGTGTCGGGAGCGCCGCAGCCCGTGTCGGGTTCGCCGCAGTCCGGCGGTCCGTACGGCCTGTCGCAGCCCGTGTCGAGCGTGCCGCAGTCCGTGTCCGGGGCGCCGCAGTCGGTCGGACCGCTCGGGCTGCCGCAGCCGTGGACGCCCGACCCCTCGGTGCCGCCGCTGCCCAAGCCCGGCGAGAGCGAACCCACAGGCTGGTTCGAGGCGGGCTCGGGCGGGCGCACGGTGCTGTGGACCGTCGTCACGGCCGTGGTCGTGGCGATGCTGGCCGGGGCCGGGGGCTACCTGATCGGCACCGGGGGCAGGCTGACGCGCGACGCCGGGGGAGCCGGACCGCAGGCTGGGGCGAGCGTGGCGCCCTCGGTGTCGAGCGCGCCGTCGCTGCACCCGTTCGAGGCCACCCAGGCCGAGAAGAACAGGGCCAAGTTCGACGGCAGCGCGCTCGACCTGGCCACGCCGTGGCTGACCGAGATGGGCGGATGTCAGACCAGCGCCGAGGCCGGAGGACCGAAGTTGTACAGCGGCGAGGCCAAGCGCGTCTCGTGCCGCTACGGCGGGGTGCTGCTGCAGTTCGTGTCCTACAAGACGATGACCGACCACGACGTGGCGCAGGCCAATGCGACGAAGGAGAACGCGACCTCGGCCGACATCGCGCCGGGCGTGGCTGCGGTCACGCAGAAGAACGGCGGGAGCGGCACGGCCGGGCAGTACATCGAGTTCGCCCGGAAGGGCGCCGACGCGAAGGCCGTCTGCGGCATCGCCTGGAGCCGCACCGGCGCGGACTCGGCGCTCTACATGGAGACGCTCTGCGACGACGTGCTGGGCGGCAACTGGGACGTGCTGCGCGACCTCTGGCAGCGCCACAGCTGACGTCCTCGCCAGACGCCCCGTGGCCACCACCGCGGGGCGTCCGCGGGCTACTTCTTGACCGGCAGCGGCTGGTCGTTGCGCAGCGCTTCGTAGAACGGCCCCACCGCGGCGTCGTCGGCGAAGACCACGCTCTCCGAGCCCACGTTGCCGGTGCCCTTCGTCGGGCTGGTGTAGAAGGACAGATCGTCGCCGCGCAGGTTGCGCAGCTCCATCGCCAGGTCGAGCATGTTCAGCGTCCCGTCGATGATCACCGCGTCGGCGGTCGCATGCAGGAATGCGTTGAGCCGGCTCGGGCTGGCCAGCGTTCCGCCGGAGGCCGCCTTGTTCAGGATCGCCTTGATGACCTGCTGCTGGTGCTGGATGCGGGCGAAGTCGCCGTCCTTGAACGCGTAGCGCTCGCGGGAGTAGTCCAGCGCCGCGGCGCCGTCCATGAGCTGCGGGCCTTTGTCGAAGTGCCGTCGGCCGTCCGGGTTGAGCGAGTGCGTCGAGGTGAACTCCTGCGGCACGTCGATGTCCACGCCGCCGAGGGCATCGACGATCTCCTTGAAGCCGGAGAAGTCGACGATCACCACGTGGTCCAGGCGGATGTTGGTGAACTTTTCCACCGTCTGCACGACGCCGGCCACGCCGCCCCACGCGTAGGCGGCGTTGATCTTCGCGTTGGTGTTGCCGTACTCCGCGTTCTTCGCCTTCGGCACATAGACCCACGTGTCGCGGGGGATGGACACCATCTGCGCCTTCGTGCGGTTCTTGTCCAGGTGCAGGATGATGATCGTGTCGCTGCGGGAACCGCCCTGATTGTCCGGGTCGCGCGAGTCGCTGCCCAGGAGCAGGAAGTTCATTGCGTCCTTGGCCTGCTCCGCCCTCTGGGGCCGCTCGTCCTTGGGCACGTCGGTGAACGCGTCGACCCGCTGCACGTCCGACGACACCGAGCGCAGCCACAGGCTCACGCCGAGCACCCCGCCGCCGATGAGCACGACGAGCACCAAGGCGATGATCAGCGTGACCCGCTTCCAGCGCTTCCGGGGCTTGCGCGGCGCCTCCGCCGGCGCTTCGGCGGGCGCGTCCAGGGGTGCGCCGACCGGCGGCGCGTCAACGGGGTCCGAGCCCGTGCGGGGCTCCGGAATGTGTGCTGCGGAGCGATCGGTGCGCGGTGCTCGCTTCGACATGGCGAGGATCGTACTGACGCGGAGTCACGGACCGCGACCGGTCCGAGCCGGATGAAAGCATCGATCCACGGCTAAATGCCCAGTGGGCGTCGCTGACGTCCTTATATTGGCACCAATTAAAATGTGATAGGGGTCTCAAGCCGCGACCCGGCCTGCTCCGGTGGGTGGTGAAGGACGTTCGTCCGGCCGTAGGATCCGACGGACGCCAGGATGCGGCGAAGCGGATTCGTCGATGCGGCAAGGGAAGCGATGAGGCTGGAATCGGGATATTCCGCGCCCGGCGGGGGCAGCGTATCGCGCACGGAAGGTGATGACGCGCGCCCGTCGGCGTCGATCCCCGCGCCCCGCGGGCCCGACTCCAACCCCGGGCCGGCCCACGACTACGCCCATGCCATCCTCGGCTCCACCGTGGTGCTGCCCTACGTGGGCACCGAGACCGCCCGTCGCACCGGCGCGCTGCGCGTGTGGATCCTCTCCGCCTCCGTCGACGTGCTGGTGTTCGCCCTGCTGGCGGCGCGGTTCCAGCAGCACTGGAAGGCCATCGTCGTCACGGCGGGCGTGACCGCGGCGCTCTTCGCGGCCGGTGGCCTTTACACCGCCCGGCGCCACCTGAGCCTGCTCGACGACGCCCCCACGCTCCTCGGGCGGATGCTCGTGGCCGGTGCGCTGGTGAGCATCGTCGTGGCGATCCGGCACTCCTCGGCCGACAACCTCGCGTCCTATCTGCGGGTCGTGGCCATTGCCGGGGGCCTGGTGCTGCTCGGGCGGGCCATCGTCTACGCCGGGGTGCGCCTGGCCCGGCGCCGGCGGTGGGTCGAGCGCAGCGCGATCATCCTCGGCGGCGGACCGGTGGCGCTGGAGCTGGCCCGGCTGCTGCGGCGCTACCCGCAGTACGGCCTCCGGTTTATCGGATTCGTGGACGTCGACGCGACGGGACACGAGGGCGGCGACAGCGCCCCGCTCGTCGGCCGCCTCGACGACCTCGAGGGGGTCGCCCGCCGCGCGGAGTGCGACGTGCTCATCATCGCCGACATCGACTGCGCCGAGGACCTGCTGCTGCCGATCGTTCGCGGCGCGGCGAGCACGCGGCTCGACGTGTGGATGGTGCCGAGGCTGCGCGAGTTCAGCACCCGCGCCGGCAGCCCGGACCACATCGGCGCCATCCCGGTCGTGCGGATGCACCGGCCGGTGCTGTCCGGGGTGCGGTGGTACGTCAAGCGCGGCTGCGACATCCTGCTGTCCGCGGCCGCCCTGCTGGTGCTGAGCCCGGTCCTGCTGCTGTGCGCGATCGCCGTGCGGATCGACGGTCCCGGGGTCTTCTTCCGCCAGCAGCGCATCGGGCGGTACGGGCGGGAATTCCAGCTGGTGAAGTTCCGCACCATGCGCCCGGCCGACGAGACGGAGTCGCGGACGCACTGGACGGTCGCGCACGATCCGCGGGTGCGCCCGGTGGGCCGGTTTCTGCGCCGCACCTCGCTCGACGAGCTGCCCCAGCTGTGGAACATCCTGCGCGGGGACATGACGATCGTCGGCCCGCGCCCCGAGCGGCCGTACTTCGTCGACCGCTTCACCGCCCAGCACCCGGACTACGCCATGCGCCACCGCGTGCCGGTCGGGCTCACCGGCCTGGCCCAGGTCAGCGGATTGCGCGGGGATACGCCGATCTCCGACCGGGCCCGGTTCGACAACTATTACATCGAGAATTGGTCGATCTGGCTGGACGTGAAGGTCATCCTGCGTACCGTCGCCGAGGTGTTCCGCGGCGGCGGACGCTGACATGCAGGCACCGCTGCTGCCCGGCCGGTCCGTCGCCCTCGTCCACGAGTGGTTCGGCGCGACCGGGGGATCCGAGAACGTCTTCGTCGCCATCAGCGAGCTGCTGCCGCAGGCCGAGGCGTTCGTCCTCTGGCGCGACGCGGACGCCCGGCGCGGGGACGGCTTCCGGGAGTCGTGGCTGGCCCGGACGCCGCTGCGCCACGTCAAGCCGCTGGCCCTGCCGGTCATGCCGCTGACCTGGCGCACCCTGACCCGCGAGGACTTCGATGTCGTCATCTCCTCCAGCCACGCCTTCGCGCACACGGTGAAGCTGTCCTCGGCCGGGCCGACGACCTACCTCAGTTACGTGCATTCGCCGGCTCGGTACGTCTGGAGCCCCGGCTTCGACGGCCGGGGCGCGGGCGGCCTGCTGTCGGTGCCCCGGCGCGCGCTGCAGAGGGCCGACGTGCGGCTCAGTCGGCACGTGTCCAGCTACGCGGCCAACTCCCGCGAGGTACGGGCGCGGGTGCGGCGATTCTGGAACCGCGATGCGCGCGTCATCAACCCGCCGGTCGACGTGGCGTACTTCGCCGCCGCCCCCGCGCACCAGCGGACCCAGACGCGGGAGTACCTGCTGGGGCTGGGCCGCTGGATTCCGTACAAGAACTTCGGCCTGATCATCGAGATCGCCGACGCCGCGCGGATGCCGCTGGTGATCGCCGGCGCGGGCCCGCAGGAGGTGGAGCTGCGGCGGCGGGCCGATCGCGCCGGGGTGCCGGTCACGTTCGAGGTCCGGCCGTCCCGGGAGCGGCTCCGGGAGCTGTACTGGGGTGCCCGCGCTCTGCTGTTCCCGGTCCACGAGGACTTCGGCATCGTCCCGGTCGAGGCGCAGGCGTGCGGCACCCCGGTGCTCGGCGCACGGCGCGGGGGGCTGTTGGAGACCGTGGTCTATGGCGAGACCGGCTTCCTGCTCGACTCGGACGATCCCGCCCGCTACGCGCAGGCCCTGCGCCGGCTGGATGAGCTCGATCGCGACCGGATCGCCGCCCACGCCTGGCGCTTCGACACCGACGTGTTCAAGGCGAACATCGCGTCCTGGGTGAGCGACGAGGTATGAGCCGGCCCGAGCCGATGCGGATCGTGCACGTCAGCCACACCTCGAAGGCGGGCGGCGCCGAGCTGGCCCTGGCCCGGCTCCTGGCGTCCGGCCCTGCGTGGCGGGCGGTGGTGTGCGCGGCGCCCGGCGGTGCGGTCTTCGCCGGGCCGGCCGCGCACGGGATCGCGGTACACCTGGACCTGCCGGTCCTGCCCGGCGGCGGGACCCGGGGCCGCAATCTCGGCCTCGCCGCCCGGTATCTCGCCGCGCTGCGCTCGGCCGCCCGGGCCCTGCGCGCGAGCCCGGCGCTGCGGGGAGCGGACCTGCTGCACGCGAACTCGGCCGCGGCCGCCATCATTTGCGCCCTGGCCGACCGGGGCCGGCAGCGGCCGCTCGTGGTCCACCTGCGGGACCTGGTCGAGGTGGAGAGCCTCGGCCGCTTCGGCTTCGAGGCATTCACCCGAATCGCGCTGCCGCGGGCCGATGCCGTCATCGCCAACTCGCGGACCACCCTCCGCTCGGCCGAGCCATACCTCGGCGCGGATGTCCCGCGGGCCGTGCTGCAGAGCCCGAGCGGTCTCGTACCGCGGGCCGCCGCGCCGGACGTCGCCGACCGGGTGCGCTCGGTCGGGCTGGTCGCGCGGCTGCAGCGGTGGAAGGGCCAGCACGTGTTCCTCGAGGCCTTCGCCCACGCGTTCGCCGGCAGCGAGGTGCGGGCCCGTCTGGCCGGCTCCGCGCTGTTCGGGCCGGACGCCTACGAGGGCGAGCTGCGCGAGCTCGCGGCCCGCCTCGGGATCGCCGGGCAGGTCGACTTCCTCGGCCATGTGAACGACGTCACGGGCCTCGTCGACTCCCTCGATGTGCTGGTGCACGCATCGACCCGGCCTGAGCCGCTGGGCCAGTCGGTGCTGCAGGGCCTGGCCCGGGCCCGGCCGGTCGTGGCGACCGAGGGCGGCGGGCCCGGCGAGTGGATCGAGCCCGGCGTCAACGGGCTGCTGGTGCCGCCGGACGACGCCGGGGCGCTGGCCGCCGCACTGCGCTCGCTCGCCGGCTCGCGCGACCTGCGCGTCCGGCTGGCCGAGGGCGCGGCGCGGACCCCGGGGCTGCTCGGCGACGAAGCGTGCGCGGAAGCTCACGCGGCGTTCTTCGGTACCGTACGCAACGTCCGGGACCACGGCGAGAGGCGGCAGGCGGGGTGACCGAGCGGGGGCTCCCGTTGCGCGTGGCGTACGTGCTGCTGCGGGAGCCGGGCTACAGCGAGACCTTCATCCGGTCGGAGATCGCCGCAGTGCGGGCCGCCGGGGCCGAGGTCGCCGTCTTCCATGCCCGCGGCCCGCAGCGCAGCCCGCGGGCCGAGGCGGCCGACGTGCTGCGGACCCTCGCTCGCCACCCGGTCCGGCTGTCCCGGCAGGTCGGCCTGCTCGGCGCCTCCTACGGCGCGCGGGCGCTGCTGGCCGGCGCCTACGCGAACACGCTGACCGGGCCGGTCCGGGCCTTCGCCCCGGACGTGGTGCACACCCATTTCGTCAACCTGCCCACCGCCGTGGCCGTGCTGGTGGCCGACCGCCTCGGCGTGCCGGCGACCGCGTTCGCCCACGCCGCCGACTTCCTGCTCGACGACGCCCCGGCCGCACTGGACCGGCGGGTGTCGGCGCTGGCCCACCTCTTCGTCGTCTCCGCGGCGGCGCAGCGGCAGCTGCGGGCCAAGGGTGTCGGACTGTCCCGCGTCCCGCACAGCATCGTCCGCGCGGCCTTCGACGGGACGATCGGTGACGGGGCTACCGGCACCGACGAGGTGCCGAGGCCGCAGACCGGGGCCCTGCGCGTGATCACCATCGCCCGGCTGATCGAGAAGAAAGGCATCGACACGGCCCTCGCCGCGGTGGAGCGGCTCGCCGCGGCCGGGCACCCGGTGCGCTACGACCTCTACGGCGACGGACCGCAGGCCGAGGGGCTGCGCCGGACCGTCGCGGCCAGCCCGGCGCTGTCGGCCGCGGTGACCCTGCACGGGGCTACGCCCCACGCCGGGGCGATGCGGGCGCTGGCCGCCGCCGACCTCGCCGTGCTGCCCTGCCGCCCGGCCGCGAACGGCGACGTCGACGGCATCCCCGTCTTCCTGATGGAGGCGGCCCGGTGCGGGGTGCCGGTCGTGACCACCTCGGTGTCCGGCATTCCGGAGCTGGTCGACGCCGGCTCCGGCTGGCTGGTGCCGCCCGGCGACGCGGTCGCGCTGGCCGCCGCGATCGCGGGCGCGGCCGCCGAGCCGGCGGAGGCCCGGCGGCGCGCGGCCGCGCTGCGGGAACGGATCCGGGCCGAATTCGCCCCCGGCCTGCAGGCGGCGCGGCTGCTCGGCGTCTGGCGGGCCCTGGGCGCGCACGGGGCCCCATGAGCCTCACGGTCGTGTCGACGTATTTCCCGCTGCCCCCGGACCGCGGCGACCCGGTGCGGGTGCTCATGATGCTGCGCGCGCTGGCCCGCCGCGGCCCCTACCGGCTGCTCGTGGTGCGGCGGCCCGCCACCACCCCGGCTGAGGTCGCCGAGCTGCGCGCGCTGCTGCCCGGGGTGCGGGTGGAGGACTTTCCGGCCACGCCGTACCGGCTCGGGCGGCTCGGACCGCTCGGCCGCTTCTCCGAGGCCGCGCTGGCCGGCCTACCGCCGTGGGTGCGCACCCGGTACAGCCATGAGCTGCACGAGCGGCTGCGGGGCAGTACCGGTGCGGCCATCGGCATCGGCGAGGCGGCCGGGGCGTACTTCCGTGGCACGACGCTGCGCTGGCACTGGGACAAGGCGAACGTCCTCGCGGCCAGCACGCTGCAGGACATCGCGGAGGCGCCGGGGCCGGCCCAACGGCTCCGGGCGCGACACCTCGCCCGCGTCTCCCGCCGGTTCGAGGCCGGGGCGCTCGCGCTCGCCGCCCGCGTGTCGGTGACCAGCGAGGCCGAGGCGGAGCGGCTGGCCCGCCACCACGGCCGGCGCGCGGACATCATCCTGCCCAGCTGCGTGCCCCTCCCCGACGCCTACGCCCCGCGGCCGGAGCCGGGGCGGCTGATCTGGCTGGGCAGCTTCGCCTTCCGGCCCAACCTGCTGGGCCTGCGCCGGTTCCTCGGCGAGGGCTGGGCGGTGGCGCGGCGGGCGGGGTACACCCTCAGCCTGATCGGCTCCGGTCTGACCGATGCGGTCCGCGTAGAGCTGGCCCGGCACGACGGCGTCGAGGTGCTGGGCTATGTGCAGGATCTGCGGCCGGTGCTCGCGACCGCGCGGGCTGCGGTGGTGCCGGTGTGGAGCGGGGCCGGGGTCAAGCTCAAGACGCTGACGCTGCTGGCCCACGCGGTGCCGGTCTTCAGCACTGCGGCCGGCGCGGAGGGCGTGCCGGCGACCGCGGCGGTGCGCCTCGCTGAGACGCCCGCCGGCCTGGCCGAGGCGCTCGTCGCCAGCACGGAGGCGGACCTCGACCGGATGGCGCCTGCGGCGGTACGGCTCGTGCGTGAGCGGTTCTCCGAGGAGTCCTTCGCCGAGCGGCTCCTGGCAGGCCTGCACAGCGTCGGCGGGACCGGCTGATGTCGACGCGCAAGCTGGCCGCCGCGTCGCTGGCCAACCTGCTCATCCCGGTCAGCGGACTGCTGGTCAGCCCGTTCCTGTCCCGCGAGCTGGGCCCGGACAACCGCGGTCTCTACGCGGCGCTGACGCTGCCGATCGTGGTGTACGGCTGGCTCGGCACCCTCGGCCTGCAGGACTCGCTGAGCTTTCACGTGCGCGGTGGCATTCTCGGGCGGCGGTCCGCGGCCCGGGTGAGCCTCTTCGCCGCGGTGCCGCTGGGCCTGCTCGGCATCGCGGTGCTGGGTGTCCTGGGCCGGTTCGTCTTCGCCGATGATGCACGGCATTTCCGTTTGTACCTCATCCTCGTGCTCCTGGCCCCGCTGCACGTGCTGTCCAACCTGCTCATCGGCGCGCTCACCGGCGCCTCGGACATCCGCGGGGTCAACCTCGTGAAGGTCTTGCCGGCCCTCGCGCGGGCCGGACTGGTCATCGCCGCCTGTCTGGCGTTCGACCTCGACACGTTCTGGGCCGCCGGGCTGTTCCTGGTCTCCGCCGTGCTGGGGGTCGGGGCCGGGCTGCGCCGCCTGCGCGTGCGGCCGGGCCCCGAGGAGACGCCGGAGCCGGTGGTGCCGCGCCGGACGCTGGTCACCTACGCCCTGGCCTGCCTGCCGGGCGCGCTGGCGGCGGTCTCGAGCGCGCGGCTCGACCAGATCGTCGGGTTGCCGGTCATCGGCGCGCGCCAGCTCGGGTACTACGCCGTCGCGGTCAGCGTCGCGGAGATCCCGATGGTGATCGCCACCGCGGCCCGGACCGTCCTGCTGGGCAAGCCGGCCGGCGACGATCCGCGCCGCGTCGCCCAGCCCGCCCGTCTGGCCCTGGCCGCCGCCGTGCTCGCCTGCGGGTTTCTCGCGGCGTTCGCGGCGTTCGCGGTGCCGCTCGTCTTCGGCCGGGCGTTCGCCCCGGCCGTCACGCCGACCGTGATCCTGTGCCTGGCGACGGTGCTGTACACCGCCATGACCCTCTTCACCGCGGTGCTGCTCGCCGCGGGGCGGGCCGGCTGGTCCTCGATCGCCCTGGTCGCGGGCTCGGCCGGCGGCGTGGCGCTGCTGTTCGCGCTGGCGCCGCACGGTGCGGCCGGCGCTGCCCTGGCCAGCCTGGCCGGCTACGCGATCTCGGTCGTGGTCGCGGCGGTGGCGGTGCGCCGGACGGGCGCGGCGTCCTCGCTGCGGATGCTCACCGTGCCGTACCGCGAGGACATCGGCATACTTCAGGATCAGCTGAGGCGGCGCGGCGCCCGGATCGGAAGGCAGCCCGTTGCATGAGGAGTGCGCATGATCCAGGACGGTCCTGACCGGCGGCCGGCGCCACCGGTCGTCTCCCGCCGGGCCGCGCTCGCCGGCGGGGCCCTCGCCGCGGCCGCGAGCGCCGCGGCGGCCGGCGCCGTGGTCCGCCACGACAACGCCTCGCCGGCCCCGGCCCGGACCACCGAGGCGGCGTTCAACGTGCGCGACTTCGGGGCGGCCGGGGACGGCCGGGCCGACGACACGGCGAAGGTGCAGGCGGCCATCGACGCGGCCCGGGCGACGGGCGGCATCGTGCAGTTCCCGCCGGGCACGTTCCTGACCCGCAAGCTGACCCTGTACTCCCGCATTCACCTGCGCGGTTCCGGCGGCGACGCGACGGTGCTCAAGCTCTGGCCGGGAGCCGGCTCGGCGATCCTCGAGTCGGACGGCTTCGATCGGCTCACGGGCGGCAACACCGACGGCGGGACGACGCTGTTCAGCGTGCGCGACCTGACCCTCGACGGGAACAAGGCGAAGAACCCCGGCGGCGGCTACGGCCTGCGCCTCTACGGCTACGGCTACGAGCTCAGCGACATCATCGTGTTCAACTGCCGCAACGACGGCATCTTCACCGAGTGGGGCACCTCGAGCGCGCTGCCGGCTCCGTCGCACCAGATGGAGGCCCGCCTGTCCGGCATCCGCTCGCACGACAACGACGGGCACGGCGTCAACTTCAACGGCCCCCACGACTCGATGTTCCTCAACTGCCTGACCTTCCAGAACGGTGGCACCGGCTTCCGGATCACCGGCAACAGCGCCGGCACCCTGATGGTGAACTGCCACGCCTGGGGCATCGACCAGGACATCTCCTTCGACCTGGCGGCCGGGCACATCAGCTGCATGAACTGCTACGCCGACCTCAACGGCGGCGTGGGCGTGCGGATCTCGCGCAATGGGGTGCGCTGGATCGGCGGCATGGTCCTGGGCTACAACTTCGCCGGCCCCGGCACGGAGATCGGGGTCCAGTTCGTGGCCGGTCCGCGGGCCGGGGAGCCGACCGGCGGCATCGTCGACACCAAGATCGTGAACTGCGGCACGGCAGCCGTCGACTTCGCCGGCGACCAGGGCGCGTCGAACATCCGCGCGAGCCTGTCCCAGCCGGGCGTTCGGGACAAGGACGGCCGCCTGAGGCCCAACAGCGGCCTCGGGTGGATCGGCACCCCGAACGTGAGCTCGCAGATCGAGCTCACCAACGGCCTGGGCAACACCACGAAGAACCTCGTGGTGCGGCCGGCGTTCGACCTGCGGGCCCAGGCGACCCCGCCGCCCCCGGACCCCGGGGCCGTGCGCGTCTTCGCGCGGACCGAGGGCGGCAAGACCCAGCTGTGCGCGCTGTTCCCGGGTGGAGCGGTGCAGGTGATGGCGACCGAGCCGTGAGCGGTCCGGTGCGGGTGTGGGCCCGGGTCGCGGCCGTCGTCGCCCTCGGCGTCCTGGTCGCGGTGTGGTCACCGAACTATGCCGTCATGCTCGCGGCCGCCGTCGCGCTGCCGATCGTCGCCGGGCGCCACGCGCCGGCCGTCGTCGTGTTCCTGGCCGTCACGGCCCGCGAGGCCCCGGACGGCCGTGGTTTCGCCGCCGTCACCAGGCTGGGCGCGCAGATCTACTACGAGGGCAAGGTCCCGGCGATCGACCTGCTGGCCCTCTCGGCGATCGCCGTCGCCCTGGTGCGCCTGCGCCGTCGCGGGGACCGGCCCGTCGTGCGCCGGGTGGCCTGGGTGCTGCTCGGCATCCTGGCCGCGCTCGCCGTCCTCGCCTTCGCACTGGGGATCGTGTACGGCCAGTCGGCCTTCTCGGCCGCCAACCAGAACAGCCGCAACTTCGTCGCCGTGGCGCTCGGAGTCGCCATCGGCCTGCTGATCGTCGCGTTCCCGGAGGAGATCCGGGCAGTGCAGGTGGCCGCGGTGACCGGCCTGGGCGTGCTCGTGCTGGCCGCCGCCTACGCGGTGGCGACCGGGCAGGCCGCCGATGATCGCGTGAGCCGGTACTTCACCTACTACGACTCCGCGCTGCCCGCCGTGGCGATAGCGGTCTTCGGCGCGCTCCTGGTCGCCCGCTCGCGCCTGACCCGGCTCGCCGGGCTGGCCATGGGGCTGTCGGTCACCCTGGTGCTGATCGGCTTCCGGGTCACCATCTGGCTGGCCGCCGCCGTGGTGCTGGTCCTCGTGGTGGTGCTCAGCCGGGAGTGGACGGCCGTGGCGCGGCGCGCGGCCATCAGCGCGCTGGCGCTCGGGCTCGGCATCCTGATCCTGCCCGGCATGCGCTCGGACATCACCGAGCGCCTCGTCGGCGCCTCATCCGTGGCCCCGTCCGTGGCGCCCACGCCCTCCACCAAGAACAGGCCCGCCACCACAGCCCCGGCGAGCCCCGCCCGGCCGTCCGCCGGGCCGCCCCGAACCGCGAGCGCCCCCCCGGCCCTGAAAAGCCCGGTCTCGAGCGCCTTGCCGGCCCCCAAAAGCCCGATCTCGAGCGCCTCCCCGGCCCGCAAGAGCCCGGTCCCGGTCGCGAGCCCTAGCCGGAAGCCGCCGCCGAAGGCCGGGGGCCAGGACGTCGCCGCCGAGTCCAGCCAGGGGCACCTCGAGGACATCCGGGTCGCCTGGTCCGCCGTGCGGAAGAACTTCTGGACCGGCATCGGCCCCCAGCACCCGCAGCTGCCCGGCCTGGCCTCGGACAGGACCACCGTGCTGTACGTCCACAACGAGTGGCTGCAGGACTGGCTGCGCTTCGGGCCGGGCGCGGTCCTGCTCGTGACCGCGTTCCTGCTCGTGGTCGCGTGGCTGTCGGTGCGGACCCTGGCCGGGCGGAGCGCCCCCGCGCTGCACCGGGCGGCCGCGGTCTTCGGGCTCATCACCCCGATCACCCTGCTGGCCTTCCCCTACTTCTCCGACTCGGCCCAGTGGCCCCTGCTGCTCGGCATCGCCGCCGGCATCCTGGCCGCCGCCCAGACGCCGGCCGCCCAGACACCCGCATCCGGGGATTCCCGTGCCGGCGAACCCAGCGGCGCCCCGTAGCCGGACGCGCCGCGAGATGCTCGTCTGCCTGGCGATGCTCGTCGCGGTCGGCTGCCCGCTCGCCGTGCCCCGGGCCGGCGGCCCCGGGGACCGCCTGGCCGGGCCGGGGCGCTCGCTGGCCTGGGTCGCCGACGGGGCCGCCCCGGTGCGCAGCTGGGCTGTCGGGACCGCCGAGTTCACGTTCGTGCGCGCCGGGCGCACGCTGCGGACCCAGGTGCTGTATCCGGCCGGCGGGCCGGGCGACGGAGCGCCGAAGGCCGGTGCGCCGGTCGCGCCCGGGCGTTTCCCGCTGGTGCTGTGGAGCCACGGCCTGCACGCCGTGCCCGAGGGCTACGAGCCGTTCACGGCGAAGCTTGCCGCCGCGGGGTTCGTGGTGGCCGCCCCGGCGTACCCGTTCACCAACGGCCGGGCCGCCCGGTTCGACGCCGGCGACATGCCGAACCAGCCGGCCGACGCCGCGTTCGTGATCAGCCGGATCCTCGACCCCGGCACCCCGTTGGCCGGGCACCTCGACGCGGGCCGGGTCGGCGCGGCCGGGCACTCCGCGGGCGGGTACACGACCGCGGGGCTGCTGTCCGGCCCGGACCGCGACGCGCGCCTGCGGGCCGGGATCATCGTGGCCGGCGGGGACGTGGTGGCGGGGGAGAGCCTGCCCGGCCCGTTCAGCGGCGCGGCGACCCCGGTGCTGTTCGTGCACGGGGACCGGGACGACACCGTGCCGTACGCCAACGGACGCCGGCTCTACGAGAGCTGCGCGTGGCCCAAGGGCTTCGTCACGGTGTCCGGCGGCGACCACAACGCCGCGCTGCTCAGTCCCGGCCCGGCCGGGGACGCGGTCGACCGCACGATGCTCGACTTCCTGCGCTACGCGCTCTACGACGACGCGGCCGCCCGCAGGCGGCTCCGGCCGGACGCCACGGCCCCGAGCACCGTGCAGTATGACGGCACCCTGTGAGCGCAGGCGGCGGCTAGACTCGCCCCGGCGCCGATCTGATGCGGGACGGGAGTGGGCCGGGATGGCTGTCGAACAGGCACACAACGCCGATCCCGCCGCCGATCCCGCCGTTGAACCCGCCGCCGAAGCCGTCGTCGAACGGGTCCGTCCGGCGCACGGGCGTCTCTATGCCCTGGACCTGCTGCGGTTCCTCGCCGCGCTGGCCGTCGTCGGCTTCCACGTCCTGGTCGACTTCGGCAGCCGCGGGCACTGGGGGCGGCCGTCCGAGCAGGTCTTCGGGCACACCGTGCACCACGTGTTCGAGTACGGCTGGCTCGGCGTCGAATGCTTCTTCGTGATCAGCGGCTTCGTCATCTGCATGAGCGCGTGGGGCCGGGGCGTCTCGGACTTCGCCGTCTCGCGGGTCACCCGGCTCATGCCGGTCTACGTGTTCGCGGTGCTGCTCACCTCGGTCGCGCTGATGGCGTTCCCGCTGCGCGACGGGCGTCCGCGCATCTCCGACGTGCTGGTCAACACCACGATGCTGCAGCAGTTCTTCGGCATCCGCGACATCGACTTCCCGTACTGGACGCTCGCCGTCGAGCTGCGCTTCTACCTGCTCTTCGCGGTGCTGGTGTACTTCGGCCTGACCTACCGCCGGGTCGTGCTGTTCTGCGCGCTGTGGATGGCGGCCGCGCTTTACGGGCAGTACACGGGATTCCCGCCGGTGGCCAAGACCGTGTCGGCGGAGTATGCGCCGTACTTCGTCGCCGGCATCCTGCTCTATCTGATCCACCGCTTCGGCGCGAACCTGCTCCTGCTCGGCGGCCTCGCGGTGACGATCGTCGCCTCGGTGCCCGGGCTGATCAAGCGGGTCGCGTTCTTCCACGACGCCAGGTACGCCGTCACCTTCAACGAGGCGTTCCTCGTCATGGTGGCCTTCTTCGCGGTGATGCTGGCGATCGCGCTGGGCTGGTCCTCGTGGCTGCGGTGGCGCGGCCTGGCCGTCGTCGGCGCGCTGACGTATCCGCTGTACCTGCTGCACATGCAGCTGGGCCGGATCGTGGTCGAGCGACTGCACACCCGGGTCTCGCCCTGGCTGCTCGCCGGCGGGCTCGCGCTGGCCTGCATCGTGTTCGCGCTGCTGGTCAACCGCCTCTACGAGCGGCCCGCGGCCCGGTTCGTGCGGTCCCGGCTGCGGGAGAGCTTCGCCCAGATCCGTGCGGCCGACCGGTAGGGGCCGCCCGCACCGGGACGGCCCCGCCGGGGTCAGGACAGCGTGCAGCTCACCGCGGGAATGGCGTTCGTGGCGTTGTTCCACGAGGCCAGGAAGCCGAACGAGGCCGAGGTGCCAGGAGCCAGACCGCCGTTGTACGTCACGTTGCGCGCCGTCACCGCCGCGCCGGACTGTGCCACGGTGGCGTTCCAGGCCTGGCTGACCACCTGGCCGTTGGCGTAGGTGAACGTGGCGGTCCAGCCGGTCGACGCCGTCGTGGAGGTGTTCGTCACCGCCACCTCGCCCTGGAAGTTACCGCCCCAGGACGAGACGATCCTGTACGTCGCCGAGCACCTGCCGCCTCCGGAAGTGGGGGATGCTGAGGCCGAGCGCGAGGGGGACGGGGAGGCCGAGGCCGAGCGGGACGCAGACGGGGACTGGGTGGTGCCGCCGAGGACGCGGGCCAGCACCGGGTACCAGGCGTCCGACATCTTCTGGAAGCCGGCGTCGTTCGGGTGCACGCCGTCGCCCGTGTCGGCCACCGCGTCGAAGCCCGTCCACAGGTCGGCCAGCACGATCGGCGACTGGGCCGTGGTCAGGCCCGCGGCCCACGACGGCAGTGCGTTGTTCAGGGCGACCACGTCGGCCGGGCAGGTGGCGCAGGCCGCGGCGCTCATCGGGATGATCTGCGCCACGATGATCTTGATCGCCGGGTTGTTCGCGCGCATCTGGCCGACCAGCTTCGTGAACGCCGTCAGCTTCGTGGCCAGGGGGATGTAGCCGCCCCACATGTCGTTCGTGCCCAGGTGCACGAGGACGATGTCGGGGTTGGCCGCGGCCAGCCACGGCGGGAGCTGGTTGTTGTCGGCGATGCCCGTCGCCGAGTAGCCGCCGTGGCCCTCGTGGTCGAAGTCGTAGGCGTAGCCGGGGTTGCAGCCGCCGCCGTCGGAGACGCCGCCCACGAAGTCGATGTTCGTGTAGCCGCTGGTCTGCAGGCGGTGCCAGAGCTTGGCGCGCCAGCAGCCGGGGCCGGCGGTGATCGAGTCGCCGAGCGGCATGATGCGCACGGGGGCCGCGGCCGTCGGGGCGGCCCCGGCGGGCGGGACGAGCATGAGCCCGGCCGCGGCCAGGGCGGCGGCGATCAGGGCAGGAAGGAAGGATCTGCGCAGCACGGGGAGCACTCCTCACGGAGAAGACAGGCGGGGGTTCATCGGCCGGCTCCCACGGCAACGCGCGCCGATGTTACCCCAACAGGCGCCGGTGCCCGGTGGGCGAGATGGAAGACTGGCGCCATGAGCGACACCACCCTGCGCGTCGGGCTGATCGGCTACGGCCTGGCCGGCTCCGCGTTCCACGCGCCGTTGATCAGCACCACCCCCGGGCTCGGCCTGGCCGCGATCGTCACCTCGGACCCGGGCCGGCAGCGCGGCGCGGCGCAGCGGTACCCCGACGCCCGCATCGTCGAGCGGGCCGAGGAGCTGTGGTCCGCGGGTGACCTCGACGCCGTCGTCGTCGCCTCGCCCAACCGCACCCACGCGCCGATGGCCCGCGCCGCGCTCGAGGCCGGGCTGTCCGTCGTCGTCGACAAGCCGCTCACCCCGACCGCGGCCGAGGCCGAGGAGCTCGCGGCGCTGGCCGCGAAGCAGGGCAAGCTGCTGACCGTGTACCAGAACCGGCGCTGGGACGGCGACTTCCGCACCGTGCGCCGGCTCGTCGCGGAGGGCCGGCTCGGCCGGGTCCTGCGCCTGGAGTCCCGCTTCGACCGGTGGCGGCCGGTGCCCAAGGGCGGCTGGCGCGAGAGCGGCGACCCGGCCGAGGCCGGCGGCCTGCTGTACGACCTCGGCAGCCACCTCGTCGACCAGGCGCTGCAGCTGCTCGGCCCCGCGACCGAGGTGTACGCGGAGGCACACACCCGCCGCGCCGGGCTCACCGTGGACGACGACACGTTCATCGCGCTGCGGCACGAGGGCGACGCGCGCTCGCACCTGTGGGCCACGACGCTCGCGGCCAAGTCCGGCCCGCGGCTGCGGGTGCTGGGCGATCGCGGGGCCTACACGAAGTACGGCCTCGACGTGCAGGAGGACGCGCTGCGCGCGGGCCGGCTGCCCACCGAGCCCGGCTGGGGCCAGGAGGGGCCGGAGGCGTTCGGCGTGCTCACCGACTACGACGGCGCCGACCACACGGTGGCGACCGAGCCGGGGGCGTACCAGGAGTTCTACGCCGGTTTCGCGGCCGCCCTGCGCGACGGCGCCCCGAGCCCGGTCGACGTGCACGACGCCATCGCCGCGCTGAAGGTGCTGGAGGCGGCCCGCCGCTCGGCCGACACCGGCGAGGTCGTCAAGCTCTGATGGCACGGCTGTGAGGCGACACCTCTGATGTCACACATCCGGCGGCGGTGACGTCTTGTCACGCATGGGCTCCGATGACTTCACGCCGCACCGCCGCCGGCTGCTCGACGTCGCCTACCGCATCCTGGGCACCGTCACGGATGCCGAGGACGTGGTGCAGGAGGCGTGGCTGCGCTGGTCCGCCGCCGACCGGTCCGAGGTGAGCAGCCCGCAGGCGTTTCTCGTCACGGTGACCACCCGCCTCGCGATCGACCGGCTGCGCCAGGTCCGGGCCCGCCGCGAGGCCTACCCGGGCGCCTGGCTGCCGGAGCTGATCAGCACCCGGCCCGATCCCCAGGCGCGCGCGGAGCTGGCCGAGAGCGTCGAGCTGGCGCTGCTGGTCGTGCTGGAGACGCTGTCGCCGCTGGAGCGCGCCGCGTTCGTCCTGCACGAAGCCTTCGGCCTCTCCCACGCCGAGGTCGGCGAGGTCATCGGCCGCAGCGAGGCCGCGACCCGCCAGCTGGCCCGGCGCGCCCGCGACCACGTGCGCGAGGCCCGCCCCCGCTACCGCGCCGACCGGGCCCAGCGCCGCCGGCTCACCGAGCGCTTCCTCGCCGCCTGCTTCGGCGGCGACCTGGCGGGCCTCGTCGACCTGCTCGCCGCCGACGTGCGGCTGGTCGCCGACGGGGGCGGGCGGGCGAAGGCGCCGCTGCGGGTCATCGAGAGCGCCGAGCGCGTCGGGCGCTTCCTCACCGCGATCTCCAACGACGAGGGCGCCCAGCGCTTCCTCGCCTCCATCGGCCTGCCCACCCCGGCCGCGTTCGAGATCGCGATCGAGGACGTCAACGGGGCCCCGGCGATCGTGGCGCGGGTGGGGGAGCGCGTGATCCTGGTCCTCGCCGTGGAGCCGGACGGGGAGCGCGTCGGCACGGTGTTCCTCGTCGCCAACCCCGAGAAGCTCGCCCGGGTGTCACGTCGCGCGGGGGGCGCCGCGTCCACACCCGCATGAGGAACTCCATCACCATTATCGGCGGCGGCGTGGCCGGGCTGACCGCCGCCATCGCGTGCGCGGAGCGCGGGCTCGCCGTCACGCTGCACGAGGCCCACCGGTCGCTGGGCGGGCGGGCCCGCTCGACGCCCGGGCCGTACATCGCCAACGACGGGACCCACGTGCTCTACAGCGACGGCGAGCCCTTCCGCTGGCTCGCCGCGCGCCGCCTGGTCCAGCCGTGCGGCAGGCCCACGCCGGGCGAGCTGGCGAGGTTCCGGTTCCGCCGCGACGGGCGGATCCGCTCGGCCCCGCCCCTCGCGCTGCTGCGCATGGTCTCGCACCGCCGGCTGAGCGCGCCCGTGGACGAGTCGTTCGGCGACTGGGCCACGCGCCGGTTCGGCCCCGAGGCGACGCGGGCCGCCGCGGGCGTGGTCGGCGTCATCACCTACACCGCCGACCCGGGCCGCCTCTCGGCCGCGTTCGTGTGGGAGCGCCTGCTGCGGGCCGTCGCCCCGGGCTGGCCGGCGGTGCGCTACGTGCGCGGCGGCTGGTCCGCGATGGTCGAGCGGATGGCGGCCCGCGCCCGCGGCCTCGGCGCCACGATCGCCACCGGCGAGCGGGTCGACGCCCTGCCCGGCGGCCCGGTCATCGTGGCCACCGGCCTGGACGCCGCCCGCGCCCTGCTGGGCGACGACTCGCTGCGCTGGCCGAGCGGGCGGGCCGCGCTCGTCGACCTCGGGCTGCGCGCGGACCGCCGCGACCCGTTCGTGGTGTCGGACCTCGACGAGGGCGGGTTCGTGGAGCGCTACTCGCTGCCGGACCCGAGCCTCGCCCCGCCCGGGCACGCCCTGGTGCAGCTGGAGCTGCCGGCCCGCCCGGACGAGCCGATCCCGGCCGCCACCTTGCGCGCGGAGGCCCTCGCCGACCTGGCCCTGCCGGGCTGGCGCGAGCGGGTCACCTGGCGCCGCGACGCGTTCGCGAACGGGCGCACCGGCGCGGTCGACCCTCCCGGCTCGACCTGGCGCGACCGGCCCGCGATCGACCGCGGCGACGGCGTGTGGCTGGCCGGCGACAGCGTGGCCGCGCCCGGGATGCTGGCCGAGGTCGCGCTGCACTCGGCGCGCCGCGCGGCCGAGGCCGTGTCCGTGGAACTTTCACGCTCCGCGTTGCCGAAGGCATCGATGTAGCGCGATCGACCGTGATCGGCGCGGTCAGGCCAGCATGGCCTCCAGGCGGTCGGCGGCCCGCTCCGGCCCGGCCGGCGTGGGCTCCGTGAAGCCCGCCGCGCGGGCCCCGTAGCCGGTGTCGGTGAGGGCCGCCCACAGCCGGTCGGCGGCCGCCTCCGGGGTCCAGGCGTCGGCCGGCAGCCAGCGCGCCAGGTCGTGCCGGGCCAGCCGCTGGGCCACGTCCGGCCGGTCGGCGCCGTGCGCCAGGATCACCTGCGGCGTGCCCGAGAGCAGGGCGCGCACGGCGGTGCCGATCCCGCCGTGGTGCAGGATCGCGCCGCACTGGGGCAGCGCCGAGGGGAAGGGCAGGCGGCGGTACCACGCGAAGCCCTCGACCCGTTCGGGTGAGACGACCACGACCGGGTGGTCGACCAGCCCGGCCGCGGCGAGGGCGACCTCGTAGTACCGCGGATGCAGCATCTGCCCCGTCCCGCCCGTCACGAGGATCGGGCGCCCGGGCAGCTCCACCGTCTCGCCGTCCTCGTCGCCGCAGACGAACCCGGTCAGCGCCGCCCGCGACCGCACCCCCGCCGCGTCGAACCAGCCCGGCCACAGCCCCAGCGTCGGCACCCGCAGGAACCCGGCCCAGTCGGCCACCGGCGCCAGCCCGAGCCCGGCCCGCACCGCGTCGACGCCCGCGGCCAGCCCCTTGCGCGCGTGCGCCGCGGCGACCGGGGCCACCATCAGCTGCACCGGGGCGACCGCGACCCAGACCGCCGGCGCGCCGAGCAGGTCCCCGGCGACCAGCACCGACAGCGCCGAGGTGTGCCGGCCCACGAGCACCGTCTCGCCGGGCCGGTGCCGCTCGGCCAGCAGCTCGACCTCGCGGCGCAGGTCGTCGAAGAGGCCCCGGGCCTCGTAGTACCGGCGCAGGTCGTCCGGGTGCCGCACGGCCAGCAGCTCGGGGGTGTGCGCCTGCTGCTCGCGGTAGCGCTCCTCGGTGTCGATGGCGGCGAAGCCGTAGGGCGCGTGCCGGGCGAAGGGCGCGTGGCTCACGAGCGTCACGTCGTGGCCGCGCGCGGCCAGTGCGGCGCCGACGCGGGCGAACGGCAGGACGTCGCCGGCCGTGCCGTGCGCGACGAGCAGGAAGACCGCCATGGCGGTGGAGTATGACCACGGCGGCGGCCGCGTTTCAAGACCGCGGAATCCGAAGATCGAAATACGTAGACCTTGACGCTGCGCTGCCGGCGTGCGTAGCGTGCGGGCAACTGGAAGCGCTCCCAACCCTGTTAAACGCGAGTATTCCGGCACGAAACGTTCGCGGGGGACGATTGATGGTCACGCCTGCCTTAGCCCGCCTCGATCCGGATCGCCGCGCCGCGCTCGCCCGGCTGGCCGCCGCTCGCCGGGCCGCCGCGGGCCGGGCGGAGGACGTGATCGCGCCGCGGCCGGCCGGCGACGGGGCCGTGCCGTGCTCGCCCGCGCAGCGGCGGATCTGGGTCGCCGACCGGCTCGGCGAGGTCCCCGCCGCCACCTTCGGCCTGCGGCTGCGGGGCCGGCTCGACGTGGCCGCGCTGCGCCGCGCGTTCGTGGCGGTCGCGGCCCGGCACGAGGCCATGCGCACCGTCTACGAGCTCGTCGGCGACCAGCCCGTCCAGCGGGCGCTGGAGCGCACCGAGGTGCGCCTCGACGTGCGCGCCGGCGACCCGCACGCGATCGCCGCCGAGGCCGTCCGCGAGCGTTTCGACCTGGCCACCGGCCCGATCTTCCGGGTCACCCTGGTCCAGACCGCCCCCGACGACCACGTGCTGCTCTTCGTCGGGCACCACATCGCCTTCGACGAGCACTCGGTCGGCCTGGTGCGGGCCGAGGTCGCGCGGGCCTACGGCGGGCAGGACCTCGGGGCGCCGCCCGCGCTGCAGTACGCCGACTACGCCGCCTGGGCCGCGGCCCGCCCGGTGCGCGAGGAGCACGCCCGCTACTGGCGGGAGCGGCTGGCCGGCCTCGGCGACACCCGCCTGCCCTTCGCCCGCGAGCACGCCCCGGGCGCGCCGACCCGAGCGCTGCGGCTGGAGCTGGCCCCCGGCTCGCTGCACCGCCTGCGCGCCGTGACCCCGTTCACCGCCCTGCTCGCGGCCCTCTCCGACGCGGTGGCCCGCTACACCCGCGACCCCGACGTCAGCATCGGCACCATCTCCTCCGGCCGGCCCCGCGTCGAGCTGGAGCCGGTGGTCGGCTGCTTCCTGAACCCCGTCCCGCTGCGCACCGACCTGACCGGCGCCCGCGACCAGGCCGCGGTCGCCGAGCGGGTGCGCCGCACGGTCGCCGGGGCGCTCGCCCACGAGGTGCCGTTCGAGACCCTGCCCCGCGGCGGCCCGCTGTTCCGCGTCGCGCTGCACCTGCACCAGCCGCACGCCGCCGAGCGGTGGCCGGGGCTGCGGGCCGAGGTCTGGCACCACGACGTCGCCGGCGTCGAGCCGGACCTGGTGCTCGAGGCCGCGCCCCGGCCCGACGGGGGCGCGGCGCTGGCCTTCCGCCACTCGGCGCTGGAGGAGGGGGTGCTCGAGCACTTCGCCGAGCACGTCCGGCGGCTCGCGGAGGGGCGCCCGGCCGAGCGGCCGCGGGCGACCTACTGGCGCCGGGACCCCCGCACGGTCCTCGACCTCATCGACGCCCAGGCCGCCCGCACGCCGGACGCGATCGCGCTGCAGGACGCCGAGGGGCGCACCCGGACCTACGCCGAGCTGATGTCCAATGTGGACAAGAGGGCGGCCGCGATACGCGGAAGGCTCGTGCCGATCGCGAAGGAGCGCACACCCGAGCTGGTCGAGGAGGTCCTCGCGGTCTGGCGGGCCGGCGCCGCCTACGTGCCCGTCGACCCCGGCTACCCGCCCGCGCGCCAGGAGCTGATCCGCGAGGACGCGCGCGCCGGCGACCCGGGGGCGGGCGTGGCGTACGTGCTGCACACCTCCGGCTCGACCGGCCGCCCGAAGGGCGTGGTCGTCGAGCACCACGCGCTCACCAACTTCGTCCTCGACATGGCGGCGCGGCTGCAGTCGCGGCCGGAGCACCGCTGGCTCGCCGTCACCTCCCTCAACTTCGACATCGCCGGGCTGGAGCTGTTCCTGCCGCTGGTCACCGGCGGCCGGATCGTGCTCGCCGACGCCGAGGCCCAGCGCGACGGGCACCGCCTCGACGCCCTCATCGCCCGCGCCGGGGTCACGCACGTGCAGACCACGCCCTCGCGCTGGCGGCTGCTGCTGGCGGCGGGGTTCGACCGGCCGGACGTCGTCGCGCTCGTCGGCGGGGAGGCGCTGCCGCTCGCCCTGGCGACGCAGCTGCGGGCCCGCAGCCGCGAGACGCTCAACGTCTACGGCCCGACGGAGACGACGATCTGGTCGGCCGCGTGGCCCGTGCCCGAGGCGCCGGACGAGGTGCTGATCGGAGCGCCGATCGCGTACACCCACATCCGCATCTGCGACGAGGACGGCCACGAGCTGCCGACCGGCGCGATCGGCGAGCTGTGCATCGGCGGGCTGGGCGTGGCCCGGGGCTACCTCGGCCGCCCGGCCCTGACCGCCGACCGGTTCCGGCCCGACCCCTGGGGCGCCCCGGGCGACCGCCTCTACCGCACCGGCGACCTGGCCCGCTGGGGCGCGGACGGGCAGCTGCGCTTCCGCGGCCGGGCCGACAACCAGATCAAGCTGGCCGGGCACCGCATCGAGCTCGGCGAGATCGAGGCCCACCTGGCCGCGCTGCCGGGCGTGCGGCAGGCCGCGGTCGCGGTGCGCGACGAGCGCCTGGTCGCCTACCTGGTCGGCGCGCCCGAGCGCAACGACCTCGCCGAGCAGCTGCCCGCCCACATGGTGCCGCGGGTGTACGTCACCCTCGACGCCCTGCCCCTGACCCCGAACGGCAAGCTCGACCGGGCCGCGCTGCCCGATCCCGAACCGGTCGCGGCCACCGGCCCGGCCCCGCGCACCGAGACCGAGCGGCTGGTCGCGGACGTCTGGGCCGAGGCCCTGGGCCGTGACGGCATCGGCGTGGACGCGGACTTCTTCGCGCTCGGCGGGCACTCCCTGCCGGCGATGACGGTCGCGGCCCGGCTGTCGGTCGCGTGCGGCTACGAGGTCGCGGTGCGGACGGTGTTCGCGCACCCGACGGTGGCCGCGCTCGCCGCCGCCGTGGACGAGCTCGTGCACGCCCCGGACCACACCCGCGACGTGCCGGTGACCCCGCGCCCCGACCCCGCCGCCCCCGCCCCGCTGTCCCCGGCCCAGCTGCGGCTGTGGTTCCTGCAGGTGCTGCAGCCCGACGACGCCGCCTACAACATGGCGCTCGTCTACCGGCTGCGCGGCCCGCTCGACACCGACCGGCTGCGCTCGGCGCTGGAGCTGATCGCCGAGCGCCACGACACCCTGCGCACCCGCTTCATCGAGGTCGACGGCGAGCCGGCCCAGGTGGTCACCGATCGGCGCCCGGTGCTGGAGCGCGGCTCGCTCGACGACATCCCGCGCTGGACGAACCGCCCCTTCGACCTCGGCGAGGGCATGCTGCTGCGGGCCGGGCTCGTGGTCCTGGGCCCAGACACGAACACGGGCACAAACACGGACACGGGCACGGGCACGGGCACGGGCGAGCACGTGCTGTGCCTGGTGATGCACCACATCGCCGGCGACGGGCGCTCGCTGGGCATCCTCTGTGAGGAGCTGCGCGCGGCCTACGCGCAGGCGCCGCTGCCGCCGCTGCCGGTCCGCTACACCGACTTCGCCGAGTGGCAGCGGGCCCGCGGCGACGAGCGCGACCTCGCCTACTGGACCCGCCGGCTGGCCGGCGTGGCCCACCTCGACCTGCCCACCGACCGGCCCCGCCCGGCCGTGCAGACCTCGCGGGGCGCCTTCGCCCGCCGCCGCCTCGGGGCCGGGCTCGCCGACGCGCTCGACCGCCTCGGCGGCGCCCACGGCTGCACCCCGTTCATGGTGCTGCTCGCCGGCTACCAGGCGCTGCTGGCCCGGCACACCGGCCAGACCGACATCAGCGTCGGCACCTCGGTCTCCGACCGCGCCCGGCCCGAGCTCACCGGGCTCATCGGCATGTTCATCAACACCCTCGTGCTGCGCACCGACGTCTCCGGCGACCCGAGCTTCGCCGAGCTGCTCGGCCGCGTGCGCGAGGTGGCCCTGGGCGCCTACGCACACCCCGAGATCCCGTTCGAGCGCCTCGCCGCCGAGCTCGGCCTGCCCCGCGACCCGTCGCGCACCGAGCTGTTCCAGACCATGCTCATCCTGCACACCGAGGAGGGCGCGAGCACCGCCCTGCTGCCCGGGATCGCCGCCGAGCACGTCGACGACGGCCTCGCCCAGGCCAAGTTCGACCTGATGCTCGACGCCTGGCGGGAGCCGGACGGGGTGCAGCTCGCGCTGAACTACCGCACCGACCTCTTCGACGCGGTCACCGCCGAGCGCCTGCTGGCCCGCCTGGAGCGCCTGCTGAGCGCCGCGGTGGCCGACCCTTCCCGGCCTCTGTCCACACTGGACCTGCTGGCCCCGGGCGAGCGCGAGGCCCTGATCGCCCTCGGCACCGGCCCGTCCGGCGACGCGCTCGACCCGCCCGCGCCGGACCCGGCCGCGATCGCCCTCAGTTTCGAGGATGCCACCCTGACCTACGGCGAGCTGCACGAGCGCGCGGCGAGGCAGGCCGGGTGGCTGCGCGAGCAGGGCGTGGGCCCCGACGACCGGGTGGCGGTGCTGATGCCGCGCTCGATCGACCTCATCGTCACCCTGCTCGCGGTGCTGAAGGCGGGCGCGGCCTACGTCCCGATCGACCCGCGCTACCCGGCCGCCCGCCGCGAACTGCTCGCTGAGGGTTGCGCGCTCACGGTGACGAGCGTGGAGCAGGCGGAGCCGTACGAGTCCACCGTGGATCCGCAGAGCCTGGCCTACGTCATCCACACCTCCGGCTCGACGGGCACCCCCAAGGGCGTCGGGATCACCCGGCAGGCGTTGAGCGCTCGGGTGTCCTGGATGCGGCGGCGGTACGACCTCAAACCCGACGACGTCGTCGCGCAGTTCGCCACCGTCAGCTTCGACACGCACGTCGAGGAGGTGTGGCCGACGCTGGCGGCGGGCGCCCGCCTGGTGCTGCTGCCGCCCGACGAGGACCTTCCGGACCTGCTGGCCCGCGAGCCCGTCACCGTGCTCGACCTGCCCACGCCCTACTGGCACGAGCTCGTCGGGACCGTGGCGTGGCCCGCGTCGCTGCGCCTGCTCATCCTCGGCGCCGACACGGTCCGCGCCGACCGCCTCGCCGCCTGGTACGCCGAGATGGGCGACCGCGTCGAGCTGCTCAACACCTACGGCCCGACCGAGACCACGGTCATCGCCACGACCGGCCCGCTCGGCCCGGCCGAGACCTCCATCGGCACCCCGATCGCGGACACCCGCGTCTACGTCCTCGACGAGCACCTGCGCCTCACCCCGACCGGCGTCCCCGGCGAGCTGTGCGTCGCCGGCGTCGGGGTGGCCCGCGGCTACCTCGGCCGCCCCGGGCTCACCGCCGACCGCTTCCGCCCCGATCCCTACGGCCCGCCCGGCGCCCGCCTCTACCGGACCGGCGACCGTGCCCGCTGGCGCCCCGACGGCCGCCTCGAGTTCCTGGGCCGCCTCGACGAGCAGGTGAAGATCCGCGGCTACCGCGTCGAGCCGGGCGAGGTGGAGACGGTGCTCGGCGGCCTGCCCGGCGTCGCCCAGGCCGCGGTGGTCGTGCGCGACGGCGCCCTGGCCGCCTACGCCGCCGGCGAGGGCCTCGACCCGGACGCGCTGCGCCGGGCGCTCGCCGAGCGCCTTCCCGCCTTCCTCGTGCCGGCCCACTGCACGGTGCTCGACCGCGTCCCGCTCACCGTCAACGGCAAGGTCGACCGGGCCGCGCTGCCGGCCCCGGTCGCGGCCGCCGGCGGCTACGTCGCCCCGCGCACCCCGGCCGAGGACCTGGTCGCCCAGATCTGGGCCGGCGTGCTCGGCGTCGAGCGGGTCGGCGCGCACGACGACTTCTTCGCCCTCGGCGGCCACTCGCTGCTGGCCATCGCCGCGGTCGCCCGGCTCTGCGCGGCCACCGGGCGGGACGTGCCGGTGCGGGCGCTGTTCCTCGATCCGACGGTCGCGGGGCTCGCCGCGGCCGTGGACCGGCACCGCCAGGAGGCGCCGGTGGTCCGCCGGGGCCTGCGCCGGGGCCCGCTCTCCTACGGCCAGCAGCGCCTGTGGTTCCTGCACCAGCTCGACCCCGAGGACGCCTCGTACAACATCGCCGTCGCCTACCGGCTGCGCGGCCCGCTCGACGCCGACCGGCTGGAGGCCGCGCTCAACGCGGTCGTGGCCCGGCACGAGTCGCTGCGCACGCGGTTCATCCCCACGCAGGACGAGCCGCTGCAGGAGGTCACCGACGCGCGCCTGACGCTGCAACGCGGCAACGACAGCTCGGCCGACGTCTCGGGCTGGACCAACCGCCCCTTCGACCTGGAGTCCGGGCTGCTGCTGCGGGCCGGGCTGGTGACCGTCGCGGAAGACGACTACGTGCTGGCCCTGGTGGTGCACCACATCGCCGGGGACGGGCGATCGCTGGGCGTGCTGGTGCGGCAGCTGCGGGCCGAGTACGCGGGGGAGACGGTCGCGGAGCCGCCGGTGCAGTACAGCGACTTCGCCGTCTGGCAGCGCGAGCGCGAGCGCGACCAGGTCGACTCCTGGTGCGAGCAGCTCGACTACTGGCGCGGGCAGCTGACCGGCGTGCCGATCCTCGACCTGCCCACGGACCGGCCCCGCCCGCAGATGACCGGCTTCGAGGGCGACTTCCTGGTGCACGACCTGCCCGCGAGCCTCGTCACCGGGGTGCGCCGGCTGGCCGCCGACGCCCGGTGCACGCCGTTCATGGTGCTGCTGTCGGTCTACGAGGTGCTGCTGGCCCGGCTCACCGGCCAGGACGACTTCTGCGTCGGCACCCCGATCGAGAACCGGCCCCGGGTCGAGGTCGCGGACCTGGTCGGCTACTTCGTCAACACCCTCGCCCTGCGGGCCGACCTGGCCGGCGACCCGACCTTCCGGGAGCTGCTCGGCCGCACCCGGGACACCGCGCTGGCCGCGTACGCGCACCAGGACGCGCCCTTCGACCGGCTCCTCGCCGCCGTCGACGTGCCCCGGCGGCTCGACCGCACTCCGCTGTTCCAGACCATGTTCACCTTCCACACCGAGGAGGCGGCCGGCACCGACGTGCTGCCCGGGGTCGACGCGGCGTTCCACGACCCGGGCGGGCGGCAGGTGAAGTACGAGCTGAGCCTCGACGTCTGGCGCACCGCCGACGGGCTGCGGCTGGTGTTCGGCTACCGCACCGACCTGTTCGACCGGGCCACCGTCGAGGCGTGCGCGCACCGCTTCGAGGCGCTGGCCACCGCGCTGCTGTCCAATCCCGACAGTCCACTGTCGACGGTCGACGCCGGGGGCGACGCGGAGGCCCGGGCCGCCTTGCGGCGCTCGGTCCGCGCGCCGCGGGCCGTCGCCGAGCCGGCCGCGACCGCCTTCGTCCCGCCCCGCGACGCGGCCGAGGAGCTGGTCGCCGGGGTGTGGCGGGAGGTGCTGGGCCTGGAGCGGGTCGGCGTGCACGACGACTTCTTCGCCGCCGGCGGGCACTCGCTGCTGGCGATGAAGGTCGCCGGGCGGCTGCGGGCGGCGACGGGCACCACCGTGCCGCTGCGGACCATGTTCGCCCACCCGGTCCTCGCCGACCTGGCCGTGGCCGTGGAGGAGCTGATCGTGGCCGACCTGAACGAACTGTCCGACGACGAGGCGGAGCGGCTGCTGGGGGAGTCCGGATGACGCTCACGCCCACCAAGCGGGCCCTGCTGGAGCAGCGGCTGCGGGGCCGGTCCACCCGGACGATCCCCGCCCTGCCCGATGACGTCCCGCCGCCGCTGTCCTTCGCGCAGGAGCGCTTCTGGTTCCTCGAGCAGCTCGCCCCGGGCAACACCGCGGCCGTGATCCCGATCGTGCTGCGCCTGCTCGGCGACCTCGACGCGGACCGGCTCGCCGCCGCGATCTCCGCCGTGGTGGCCCGGCACGAGCCGCTGCGCAGCCGGTTCGTGGACGGCGGGGACGGAAGGCCGCGCCTCGGCATCGACGAGCCCGCACCGGTACCGCTGCCGCTGCTGCCCCTGGAGGCGCTGGAGGCGCACCTGGCGGAGCCGTTCGACCTCGCGGCCGGGGGGCTGCTGCGCCCGGCCCTCGTCCAGGTGGCGCCGGACGATCACCTCCTGGCCATCGCCGTGCACCACATCGTCACCGACGGCTGGTCGATGGACCTGTTCGCGAGCGAGGTCGCGGCGCTGTACGCCGGCGGCACGCCGCCCGAGCTGCCGGTCCGCTACCGCGACTACGCCGCCTGGCAGCGCGCGAACACGGGCTTCGCGGCGAGCGTGGCATTCTGGCGGGACGCCCTGGCCGGCGTCGAGCCGCTGGACCTGCCGACCGACCACCCGCGCCCGGCCCGGCAGACGTTCACCGGGGCCGAGCACAGCTTCCCGCTCGGCCTGCGCGACGAGCTGTCGGCGCTGTCCCGCGACCACGGGGTCACGCTGCACATGACGCTGCTGGCCGCGTTCCAGGCGGTGCTCGGCCGGCTCAGCGGGCAGACCGAGTTCGCCGTCGGCTCGCCGGTGGCCGGGCGGCAGCCGCCGGAGCTGGAGCGGCTCATCGGCATGTTCGTCAACACGGTGGCGGTGCGCGCGCCGCTGTCCGGCGACCCGACCTTCGCCGAGCTGCTCGGGCGGGTGAAGGAGGGGTGCCTGGACGCGTACGCCCACCAGGATCTGCCCTTCGAACAGCTCGTGCAGGAGCTCAATCTGCCGCGCGACGTGCGGCGCTCACCGATCTTCCAGGCGCTCTTCGCGCTGCAGAACTACGACGAGTACGACGGGCGGGACTGGGGCGGGCTCACCCTCGGGCACTGGCCCGCGCCGGTGTCCGCGACGCGCTTCGAGCTCGAGCTGTACGTGCGGGAGGCCCCCGGCGAGCTGTGGGCGACGGTCGTCTACAACACGGACCTGTTCTCGCACGACACCGCGGTCCGCTTCGCCGGGCACTTCCGCCGCTTCCTCGCCGAGGTGGCCGCGGACCCGGACCGGTGCTTGTCCGATGTGGACCTGCTGGAGCCCGGCGAGCGCGCGGTGGTGCTGCCGGCGCCGGAGCCGGTCGAGCTGCCCGCGACGACGGTGCCGGCCCTGATCGAGGCGCGGATGGCGGCGCAGCCGGACGCCGTGGCGCTCACGTTCGCGGGCCGGCACATGACCTACGCGGAGCTCGACGAGCACTCGGCCCGCCTCGCCGCCCGCATCCCGCGCGGCGCGCTCGTGGCGGTCTCCATGGACCGGTCGTTCGAGCTGGTCGTCGCGCTGCTGGCGGTGCTGCGGGCGGGGGCCGCCTACGTGCCGCTCGACCCGGAGTACCCGGCCGAGCGCCTGGCGTTCATGCGCGAGGACTGCGCCGCGCTCGATCTCGACGCGGCCCTGGCCGGCGGCGGATCGCCCGTCGAAGGGCCCGAGCCCGGCGACATCGCCTACGTCATCTACACCTCGGGCTCCACCGGGCGGCCCAAGGGCGTGCCGAACACCCATCGCGGCCTGCTCAACCGCCTCGACTGGATGCAGCGCCGCTTCCGGATCGGCCCCGGCGACGTGGTGCTGCAGAAGACCCCGGCCGGCTTCGACGTCTCGGTGTGGGAGTTCTTCTGGCCGCTCATGACCGGCGCCCGTCTGGTCCTGGCCGAGCCGGGCGGGCACCGCGACGCCGAGTACCTGCGCGAGCTCATCCGCGCCGAGCAGGTCACCACCCTGCACTTCGTGCCCTCGATGCTCGCCGTCTTCCTGGCGACCGAGGACGTGGCGGCGTGCACCTCGCTGCGCACGATCGTCTGCAGCGGGGAGGCGCTCCCGGCCGATCTCGCCCGCCGCTGCGTGGCCACGCTCCCGGCCGAGCTGCACAACCTCTACGGCCCGACCGAGGCCGCGATCGACGTGTCGGCCTGGCGCTGCGACGGCGACGCCCTGGCCGGACGGGCGCGGGTCCCGATCGGCGCCGCCGTCCAGAACGTCGCGCTCTACGTGCTCGACGAGCGGCTGCGGCCCGTGCCCGTCGGGGTGCCCGGGCAGCTCTACATCGCCGGGGTGCAGCTGGCCACCGGATACCTCAACCGCCCGGCCCTCACCGCCGAGAAGTTCCGCCCGGACCCCTACGGCCCGCCCGGCAGCCGGATGTACGCCACCGGCGACGCCGCCCGCCGCCTGCCCGACGGCACCATCGACTTCCTCGGCCGCCTCGACACCCAGGTCAAGCTGCGCGGCCTGCGCATCGAGCTCGGCGAGATCGAGACCGCGATCCGGGCCCGGCCCGGCGTCGAGGACGCGGCCGTGCTCGTGCGCGACGAGCGCCTGGTCGCCTACGTGGCCGGACCGGGCCCCGACGTGGACACCGACCTGCGTGCGGCGTTGAAGAGGACGCTGCCGGACTACATGGTGCCGGCCGCGTTCGTCCGGCTCGACGCCCTGCCGCTCACCCCGAACGGCAAGCTCGACCGGCGCGCCCTGCCCGCCCCGACGGTCACCCGCAGCGCCGCGGTCGCCTTCGCCGAGCCCGCGACCGACGCCGAGCGGCTCGTCGCCGGCATCTGGCAGGAGCTGCTCGGCGTGGAGAGGGTCGGCGCCGACGACGACTTCTTCGACCTCGGCGGCCACTCGCTCGTCGCCACCCAGGTCGTCGCCCGGCTGCGCAGGGCCGGCGGCGGGGTCTCGGTGCTCGACGTGTTCCAGCACAAGACGGTCCGCGAGCTGGCCCGGCTGCTCGGCGAGGCGGACCGGGGGCCGCGGCGGCTGCTGCACGAGCTGACCCGGCCCGTGCCGCCCGAGCAGCGCGTGGCCTCGATCGTGGCGGTGCCGTACGGCGGCGGCAGCGCGGTCGTCTACCAACCCCTCGCCGACGCGCTCCCGGCCGGGTGGTCGCTGCACGCGGTCGCCATCCCCGGCCAGGACATCGGCGTGCGCGAGGAGGCGCTGCCCTTCGACGAGCTCGCGGCCCGGCTCACCGCCGAGGTGCTGGAGCGCGTCGAGGGACCGCTCGTCGTCTACGGCCACTGCGGCGTGGGCTCCTCCGTCGCGGTCGAGCTGGCCCGGCGGCTGGAGACGGCCGGGCGCACCGTCGAGGCGGTCTACATCGGCGCGGTGTTCCCGTTCGCGCGCCCCACCGGGCGGTTCAGCGGGCTGCTGGCCAGGCTGGCCGGGCGCGAGGCGCTGCTGTCCAACCGGGTCTACGAGAACTGGCTGCGCTCGATGGGCGTGGAGATGGCCGAGTTCGACCGGGACGAGGCCGACCTCATCATCCGCAACATGCGCGAGCACACGCGGCTGGCCGAGGAGTACTTCACCGGCCTGTTCGCCGCGCAGGCCTCCCGCATGCGGGCGCCGATCGTCTCGGTCGTCGGCAGCCAGGACACCCAGACCGAGTTCTACCGCGAACGCTACCGGGAGTGGCACTTCCTCACCGGCACGACCGCGCTGGTGGTGCTGGACGAGGCGGGGCACTTCTTCCTGAAGTACCGCGCCGCGGAGCTCGCGCACATCGTCACCGAGGTGCACGGCACCGGCGAGCGTCTGCGGGACCCGGACGGCGGCTGGGAGGTGGCCGCGCGCTCGTCCACGGTGCCGCGCGCGGACCGCCCGGAGGGCCCCGAGCCCAGCCTGGGCCGGTTCATGGCGGTCGCGACCGGGCAGCTCGTGTCGATCGTCGGCTCGGCGCTCACCGAGTTCGCCCTGCCACTCTGGATCTACCTGCAGACCGGCTCGCTGGTGCGCTTCGCGGTCTTCGCGGTGCTGGGCCTGGTGCCCGGCATGCTCGTCGCGCCCTTCGCCGGCGCCGTCGTCGACCGCTTCGACCGGCGCAAGGTGATGCTCGGCGGCGACCTCGCCGCCGGGGCCAGCCAGGCCGTGCTGCTCGCCCTCGCGCTCACCGGCACCCTGCGGGTCTCCCACGTGTACGGGCTGCTCGTGGTGCTCTCGGTGGCGCTGACGTTCCAGCGGCTGGCGTTCTCCTCGGCGGTGCCGCAGCTCGTGCCGAAGCGGTACCTCGGCCACGCCAACGGCATGGTCCAGCTCAGTTTCGGCGCCGGGCAGTTCCTCGTCCCGCTGGTCGCCGCCGGGCTCATGGCCACCGTCGGGCTGCGCGGGGTGCTCGTGCTCGACGTCGTCAGCTACGTCGTCGCGGTCGGCGTCACCCTCGCCGTGCGCTTCCCCCGGACGCTGGCGTGGGCGCGCCGCGAGACGTTCTGGCAGGAGGTCGTCGGCGGGTGGCGCTACGCCCTCGGCGCCGGGAGCCTGCGGCCGGTGCTCGTGTTCTTCGCGGTGCTGAACCTGTTCATGACCCCGCTGTTCCTGCTGCTGTCGCCGCTGGTGCTCTCGTTCGCCGACCTCGGCGCGGTGGCCCGGGTGAGCATGGCGGGCGGGCTCGGCGCGGTCGCGGGCGGGCTGCTCATGAGCCTCTGGGGCGGGCCGCGGCGGCACCGGGTGCGCGGCATGCTGCTGGTCGTGCTCGGTCTCGCGCTGAGCAGCGCCCTGCCCGGCCTGCGCCCGAACGAGCTGCTCGTGGCCGCCGGCGCGCTCGGCATGTCGCTCGGGCTGACCCTGGCCAACGGCGTCTACACGACGATCGTGCAGGTGAAGGTGCCGCAGCGCTTCCACGGCCGGGTCTTCGCGGTGAACACCGTCATCGCCTTCTCCACCATCCCGATCGGCTACGCGGTCGTGGCGCCGTTCGGCAGCCGGCTGCTCGACCCGCTCCTGGCCCCGCACGGTGCCCTGGCCGGCAGCCTGGGCGCGCTGATCGGCACCGGCCCGGGCCGCGGCACCGCGCTGCTGTTCCTGCTCCTGGCCGCCGTGATGGTGGCCCAGGTGCTGGTCTCGCTGCGGCTGCCGAGCCTCGCCCGCTTCGACGAGCGGGTGCCCGACGCGGCCCCCGACGACCTCATCGGGGCCCAGGTCCGCCAACGCCGCAAGGAGCAGACCCATGGATGACTACGTCGTCGTGCGCAACGACGAGGAGCAGTACTCGATCTGGCCCGCCGGTGACCCGCTGCCGGCCGGCTGGCACGCCGAGGGGGTGCGGGGGCCGCGGCAGGAGTGTCTCGACCACATCGACCGCGTCTGGACCGACATGCGGCCGGCCAGCTCGCGGGGGGCGTAGGCGATGACTCCCGAGGAGACCGCCGTCGCGCGGATCTGGACCGAGCTGGGGCTCAGGCCCACGTCGGCCGAGGACGACTTCTTCGACCTCGGCGGCGAGTCGCTGGTGCTGGTCGGGTTCCTGGCCCGGGTCCAGCACGAGATGGGCCTCGAGCTCCCCGTCGACGAGCTGTTCGAGGAGGACCTGACGGTCGCGGCGGCGGCCCGGGCGATCACCCGGGCCGCGCTCGCCGACCTGGGCGAGCTGTCCGACGCCGAGGTGGCCGAGCTGCTGAGCCGGGCCGAGTAGCGATGCGGGTGTTGCTCGCGCAGAACATGCCGTGGCTGCCCGGGCACGGCGGGGCCACGAAGTCGAACCGGCTGCTGCTGCAGGAGCTGGCGGCCCGGGGGCACCGGTGCGTGGCCGTCACCCGCGGTACCCCCGGCGTGCGCACCATCGCGGGCGTCGAGGTGTTCGCGGCCGACGGTCCCCGGCTGCCGAGGCTGCTGCGCGAGGTCGCCGCGGCCGAGGAGCCGGACTGGACCCTGGTGCCGTCGGACGACCCCGGCCTCATGGTGCTCGGCACCGCGCTGCGGGCCACCCCGGACCGGGTCGTGTACCTCGTGCACACCCTGCAGCAGCTGCCGTTCGGGCCGCGCGCGTTCTACCCGAGCGACTCCGGCCGCCGGATGGTCGCCCGGGCCCGCGGGATCCTGTCGGTGAGCCGGGCCGCGCACGACTACGTGCTCGAGCACGGCGGGCTCTCCTCGACCGTGCTGCACCCGCACGTCTACCACCAGGGCCCGCCGGCCTTCGACGCCTCCGGAAGCGTCACCATGGTCAATCCGTGCGGCTTCAAGGGGCTGCCCATCCTGCTCGGCCTGGCCGACGCCCGCCCCGGCCTGCGGTTCCGGGCCGTGCGCACGTGGGGCAGCACCGACGGGGAGCTCGCCGAGCTGGCGGCCCGGCCCAACGTCGATGTCGTGCCGGCCGCCCCCGACATCGCCGACGTGCTGCGGGACAGCCGCGCGCTGCTGATGCCGTCGCTGTGGGATGAGACGTTCGGCTACACGGCGGTGGAGGCGATGCTGCACGGGGTGCCGGTGCTCGCCTCGGACGTCGGCGGGCTGCGCGAGGCCAAGCTCGGGGTGCCCTACCTGCTGCCGGTCGAGCCCATCACCGCCTATGAGCCGCAGCGGGCCGGCGAGCCGTACCCGCGCCCGGTCGTGCCCCCGCAGGACGTCGAGCCCTGGCTGGCCGCCCTGGACGACTGCGCCCGATACTCCGTCCCGGGGCAGGCGGCCGCCTCGGCCTTCGTCGAGGGACTCGACCGGGGCGCGCTCGAGCGGTACCTGGTGAGCCTGTGAGCGCGGACCTGCGGATGCTGCTGCTCATCCGGCACTTCGAGACCGCGCTGCTGGAGCTGTTCGCCCGCGGGCTGCTGCACGGCACCACCCACACCTGCCTCGGCCAGGAGGCGGTGCCGGTCGCGCTGCTGCCGCTGCTGGACCCCGAGGACTTCGTGTTCGGCAACCACCGCGGCCACGGGCACTACCTGGCCCGCTTCGACGACCCGGCCGGCCTGCTCGCCGAGATCATGGGGCGGGAGGGGGCGGTCTGCCACGGCGTCGGCGGCAGCCAGCACCTGCGCCGCGACCGCTACCTGTCCACCGGCGTGCAGGGCGAGAGCCTGCCGCTGGCCGCCGGGGCCGCGCTGCACCTCGCGCGGAGCGAGCCCGGACGGCTCGCCTGTGCGTTCATCGGCGACGGTACGTGGGGCGAGGGCGCCGTCTACGAGACGCTGAACCTCGCCGCCCTGTGGCGCCTGCCGCTGCTGGTCGCGGTCGAGCACAACGGCATCGCGCAGAGCACCCCGGCGGCGGCCGCGATGGCCGGCACCATCGCCGCGCGGGCGGCCGCGTTCGGCGTGGAGCACCTGCACGTGCCCGCGGCCGAGCTCGGCGACGACGTCGGCGCGATGCGGGCGATGCTGGAGGAGCCGCTCAAGCACGTGCGCGACGGCGCCGGGCCGCTGGTCGTCGAGTTCGCCGTGCACCGGCTCGGTCCGCACAGCAAGGGCGACGACACGCGGGCGGCCGCCGAGGTGGCCGCGCTGGCGGACTGGTACCCCCGCCACGCCGGCACCGCGCTGGACGCCGAGCAGCGCGCGCGGGTCGCGGCCGTGGTCGCCGACGTGACCGCTCGCCCGCCCTCGGTCTGGGAGCCCCGGTGACGCGGGTCGCCGAGCGCCTGAACGCGGCGCTGGGGGAGCTGCTGGCCGAGGACCCGTCGGTGTACCTGCTCGGCGAGGACATCACCGACCCGTACGGCGGCGCCTTCAAGGTCACCAGGGGCCTGTCCACCCGCTTCCCGGACCGCGTGCTCGGCACCCCGATCAGCGAGGCGGCGATCGTCGGCGTCGCCAACGGGCTGGCCCTGGCCGGGGACAAGGCGATCGTCGAGATCATGTTCGCCGACTTCGCGCTGCTCGCCTTCGACCAGATCGTGAACGTCGCGGCCAAGTCGACGGCGATGTTCGGCCGGCCGGTGCCGATGCCCCTCGTCGTGCGCTGCCCGGCCGGCGGCAACCGCGGCTACGGGCCGACGCACAGCCAGAGCCCGCAGAAGCACTTCCTGGGCGTGCCCGGCCTCGACGTGCACGAGCTGAGCCCGTTCGCGGAGCCGCTGCCGATGCTGCGGGCGATGCTCGCCTCCGGACGGCCCTCGGTGCTGTTCGAGGACAAGGTGCTGTACGGCCGGTCGATGGACCTGCCGCCGCTGTTCCGCACCGAGGGGGACACGGTCGTCGTGGACGGCGCCCCCGGCGACGACTTCCTGATCGTGGCGCCGGGCGGGCTCGCCCACCGCGCGCTCGAGGCGATGGAGGCGCTGCTGGTGCGGTACGAGCGCTGCGGCGCCCTGCACGTGCCCACCCGGCTCTACCCGTGGGACCCCGGGCCGGTGCTGCGCCACCCCGCCCGGCAGATCCTCGTGGTCGAGGACGGGCCGCCGGGCGCGTCCTGGGGCACCGAGGTCGCCTACCGGCTGCGGGACTGCGGGCGGCCCGTGCGGGTGCTGCACGCGGCGGACACGGTGGTGCCGACCGCGGCCCACCTGGAGCGGGAGGTGCTCGTGCAGGCTTCGACGATCGTGGCGGCCCTGGCGGCGCTGACGTGACCGAGATCCGGGTGCCGAAGCTCAACACCAACGACGCCGAATACACGCTGCTGGAATGGATCGTGCCGCCGGGCACCCTGGTGCGCGAGGGTGAGCCGGTCGCGACCGTGGAGACGTCGAAGGCGGCCGAGGAGCTGCCCGCGTCGGGCTCGGGGTATCTGCAGCCCCTGCTCCCGGCCGGTGCCGTGTGCTCGGCCGGTGCGGTGATCGCGCGCCTGGCGGCCGCTCCGGCGGAGCCCGCCGGTTCCGGAGGTTCCGACGTTCCGCGAAGGCCGGATGTCACCATCACCGAGCCGGCGCTGCGGGCCATGGCCGAGCGGGGGATCTCACGCGCGGAGGTGGAGGCGCTCGGGCGCAGGGTGATCCGGGTCGCCGACCTCGACGAGCTGGCCCCGGCGCCGGGCGCGCCGCGGGAGGAGCGGCTGTCCACGGTGCAGCGGGCGGTGGCCGCCGTCGTGGCCGAGTCGGCGCGGGACGTCCCGCAGGCGTTCGTGGCCGTGCGCGTGCCCGCCGAGGCCGCGGTCGCGCGCGGGCGGGAGCTCACGCGGCAGTACCGCCGCCTGATCGGCCTGCCCGAGCTCACCATCGCCGCGATCGGCGCGGTCGCGGCCGAGCACCCGGACTGCTTCGCCGCGTTCGTGCCGCCGGACCGGGTGCGCCGGGCCGCGAGGGTGGACATCGGGGTGACCGTCGACGTCGGCCAGGGCCTGCACGTGCCGGTCATCCGCGACGTGCCGGCCCTGTCGCTCGCCGGCATCGCGGAGCGCCTGATGGCCCTGCGCACCACGGCCCTGCGCGGGGCCTTCCGCCCGGCCGACCTCGCGGATCCGGCGATCCTGCTGGCCCTGCACACCGACCCGGACGTGACCGCCGCCGTGCCCCTGGTGCTGCCCGGCACCACGTGCGCGGTCTCGCTCACCGCCCGGGTGGACGGGCACGTGGGGCTCGGGCTGGCGTACGACCACCGGGTCCTCAACGGCCGCGGCGCCACCCTGTTTCTCAAGGCGGTGGCGGCTACGTTAGCCGTATGACCGAGAACTACAGGGCGATCGTGTACACCGAGTTCGGGGCGGCCTCGGTGCTGAACCTGACCGAGCGGGAGCTCGTGGAGCCGGGGCCGGGTGAGGTCCGCGTCCGCGTGGCCGTCTCCGGGGTCAACCCGACCGACTGGAAGACCCGCACCGGCGCCACCGCCATGGCGCCCGTCTCCGCCGAGGGGCAGGTGCCCAACCAGGA
Source organism: Dactylosporangium sp. CA-052675 (assembly GCF_050947935.1). GTDB lineage: Bacteria > Actinomycetota > Actinomycetes > Mycobacteriales > Micromonosporaceae > Dactylosporangium. Next base: position 1,118,515 of record NZ_CP192010.1, read on the forward strand.
CGGCGCCGGGGTGATCGACGCCGTCGGGCCCGAGGTGACCGGGTTCGCCGTGGGCGACCGCGTGTGGCTGGTCATGGCGGCCTACCAGCGGCCGGGGAGCGGCACCGCGCAGGAGTTCACGGTGGTGCCGGCCGATCGGGTGGTACCGCTGCCGGACGGGGTGTCGTTCGAGGCCGGGGCGAGTCTGGGCGTGCCCGCGATGACCGCGCACCGGGCGCTCACCGTGCACGAGGGCGCGCCCGCGCGGCTGGCCCCCGGCGCGCTCGCCGGCCGCAACGTCCTCGTCGCCGGCGGGGCCGGGGCCGTGGGCAACGCGGCGATCCAGCTCGCGGTCTGGGCCGGGGCCACGGTCGCGGCCACGGTCAGCTCGCCGGAGAAGGCGGAGCTGGCCCGCCGGGCCGGGGCGCACCACGTGGTCAACTACCGCGACGCCGACGCCGCCGAGCAGATCCGGGCCGCGCTGCCCGGCGGGGCGGACGTGGTCGTCGAGGTGGCCGCGGCCCACAACGCCGACCTGAACCTGGCCGTGCTGCGCTCCGGCGGGACGATCGCGGTCTACGCCAACGACAGCTCCGGCGGGCCGCTCTCCGTGGACGTGCGGCGGCACATGGTGCTCAACGTGCGGTACCAGTTCGTGCTGCTCTACACCGTCCCGCGCGCGGCCCTGGCCGACGGGGCCGCGGCGGTGAACGCGGCGCTGGCCGGCGGCGCGCTGCGCTTCGGCGCCGAGGCCGGTGTGCCGTTGCACGAATATCCGCTCGCCGAGACGGCGGCGGCGCACGCCGCGGTGGAAAGCGGCGCAATCGGCAAGGTGCTCATCCGCGTGGCCATCGGTATTTAGGAGGACCCGGTATCGACCGATCGGCCAGTCAATTCGAACGGCATTTCGCGGGGACGAATCGGCAGGTCAGAGGCGTCTGCCGGGCGTCAATTGCCGAGCAGCGGTCCTTTCCGTGGGAAAGGTTCGAAACGGTCACGATCGACTTCCGGCGGTCCACGCTTCGTTCGGCGTTCACGATTTCTCCCTCGGCACTTGGCTAAGCCTTGCGAGGTTCAGCACTGCGTTCCCGCCCGGGGCGCAGTGCTGAAGCTGGAGAGGCCATGCCCCAGGTGCGAATCCAGGTCCTGTGTGGGCCACCCTCGGCGCATCCGCGCCGGATGGGCTGGTCCACGGGGGCGATCGGGCGCGACGAGTGGTACGCCTGGCGGCTCATCGGCACGAACAACCACGAGCTGGGCCGCAGCGCGCTGAGCTTCCGCAGCTACCGGGCCGCGCTCGCCGCCTTCGCCGAGGTCCAGGCGGGCCACGACCGCCTCGTGCAGCTGCCCGTCCCCGAGCGCCCGACCGGCCGCTGGGGCTGGCGGCTCGAGCTCGACGGCGCGGCGGTCGCGGTCAGCGGCCGGTGGTACCGGCGGGACAAGCTCAGCCTGCTCGGCGCGGCCAAGTTCGTCGCCCTGTGCGCCGCGGCCGAGCCGGCCGACGGGGTCGTCGCGCTGCAGGACCGGGCCGCGCGATGAGCCAGGATCTCGTGGCCCCGCCGGACGCGCCCGCGGTCCGGCCGGTCCGGCGCAAGCTGGTCGCCAACGCCGGCCCGGCCGACAAGGTCTACCGGGGCGTGGCCCGCTCCGGCGGCGGGCTCGTGCTGGTGCTCATGGTGCTCGTCGGCACCTTCCTGGCCTATCGGGCCTGGGAGGCGCTCAGCCAGGCCGGCCTGTCGTTCATCACCACCGAGCAGTGGAACCCCGACGGCGGCGGCTTCGGCATCGCGGCCGTGATCGTGGGCACCGTGCTCATCGCGATCGTCTCGATCGCGGTGGCCGTGCCGCTGGCCATGGGTACCGCGCTCTACATCTCCGAGTACGCCCCGCGCTGGCTCAAGCGCACGATGATCGCCATGGTCGACCTCATGGCGGCCGTGCCGAGCGTGGTGTTCGGCCTCTGGGGCGCGTTCTTCCTGCAGTGGAAGATCATCGACCTGTCGCGGTGGATCTCCGACTGGTTCGGCTGGATCCCGTTCTTCAAGGTCGACGGGGTCGAGCGGCACGATCCTCTCGCCACGATGACCGCCTACACCTCCTCGACGTTCATCGCCGGCGTGGTCGTCGCGCTCATGGTCGCGCCGATCGCGTGCTCGGTGATGCGGGAGGCGTTCGGCCTGGCCCCGATGGGCGAGCGGGAGGGGGCCTACGCGCTCGGCGCCACCCGGTGGGGCATGATCCGCAGCGTCGTGCTGCCGTTCGGCCGCGGCGCCGTCGTCGGCGGCACCATGCTCGGCCTGGGCCGGGCGCTGGGCGAGACGATCGCCGTCGTCATGATCATCTCGCCCCGCTTCGACATCCAGCCGCACGTGCTCGAGCACGGCACCAGCTCGGTCTCGTCGCTCATCGCCCTGCGATACGGCGAGGCCAGCCCGTTCGGCATCTCGGCGCTCATGGCGGCCGGCGTGGCGCTGTTCGTGCTGACGCTCTGCGTCAACTTCGGGGCCGCCTTCGTGGTCTCGCGGTCCCGCTCCGGCGCGATGAGCGAGGCATGACCGTGCTGCGGCAGGTGGAGACGGCGACGCAGCCCACGGTGCCCGAGGCGACCGTGGTCCCGCAGCGGCCCACGGGCCCCAGCGCGCAGCGCCGGCGCCGCATCGGCGGGGTGCGCCGCACCGACCTCTTCGCGATCGCCGGCGCGATCGCCGCCGGCAGCGCCACGACCGGCGTGCTGTGGACCCAGCTCGGACCGTTCACCGGCCTGCTCGGCTACGTCGTCGTGACCTGGCTGGTGACCGTCCTCTGCTACGCCGTGCTGGTCTCCCTCGACGAGAGCCGCGCGGCGATGCGCGACCGCATCAGCGCGTTCGTGGTGCACTCGCTGGCCGCGGTGCTCATCGCGGTGCTCGTGTTCGTCATCTTCTACACGTTCTCGCGCGGCTGGCGCGCGATGGTCCACCTGAACTTCTACACGCAGGACCTGCGCACGACCCTGGCCACCGACCCGCTCACCAAGGGCGGCGTCCTGCACGCCGTCATCGGCACGCTCATCGAGCTGGGGATCGCGCTCGGCATCGCGGTGCCGCTGGGCCTGATCGCCGCGATCTACCTGCACGAGGTGCCCGGCCGCTTCTCGCGGTTCGTCCGGACCGTGGTCGAGGCGATGACCGCCCTGCCGGACATCATCGCCGGGCTGTTCATCTACGCGACCCTGATCCTGATCTTCCACCTCGGGCCCTCGGGCTTCGCGGCCGCGGTCGCGCTCGCGGTGACGATCCTGCCGATCATCATCCGCACGGCCGACGTGGTGCTGCGGCTGGTGCCGGGGTCGCTCAAGGAGGCGTCCCTGGCCCTCGGGGCCAGCCGGTGGCGCACGACCTGGCACGTGCTGCTGCCGACCGCCCGCTCCGGGCTGGCCACGGCGGTGATCCTCGGCGCCGCGCGGGCGATCGGCGAGACCGCGCCCGTGCTGCTGACCGCCGGCGTGACGGGCTACCGCAACCTCGACCCGATGCACGGCTCGATGATGTCGCTGCCGCTGCTGGCCTTCACGCAGGTGCAGTCGCCGGAGAAGAACGAGATCGCCCGCGGCTTCGGCACCGCCTCCGTGCTGCTCATCCTCGTGCTGCTGCTGTTCATCGTCGCCCGCGTCATCGGCGGCCGCGGCCCCGGCGAGCTCACCGCGCGCGGCCGCCGGGCCCGTGCGGCCGCCTCGCGCCGCGACCAGCGACGCATGGCCCAGCGGCACACGACCCCCGCTGTGTTCGCCCCACTCCCCGTTCCCAGCCAGGAAGAGACCGGACCATGAACCCTCGGCGTTTCCGATGGCGTCGCCGGACCGCGCAGGTCGTCACCGCGCTCGTCGTGGCGATGGTGAGCCTCGTCGTCACCGGGCGGCCCGCGGCCGCGGCGAGGTTCGTCCCGATCTCCGGTGGCGGCTCGACCTGGTCGTACAACGCCTTCCACGCCTGGATCGGCAACGTGGGCCAGTACAAGATGCGCGTCGACTACGAGCCGACCGGCTCCACCACCGGCCGCACCAAGTTCCGGGCGGGCGCCCTGGACTGGGCCGCGTCCGACATCCCGTACGGCGTCAAGGACGGCGGCAGCGACGACCTCCCGCCGGCGCGCGGGTTCGTCTACATGCCCGACACCGCCGGCGGCACGACCTTCATGTACAACCTGAAGATCGGCAACAAGCGGGTCACCAACCTGCGGCTGTCCGGCGAGAACATCGCCAAGATCTTCACCGGCGTGATCACCAAGTGGAACGACCCGGCGATCAAGGCCGACAACCCGAACCTGGCGCTGCCCGGCATCACGATCGTGCCGGTGGTCCGCTCGGACGGCTCCGGCTCCAGCGCCCAGCTCACCCAGTGGATGATCGCCACGCAGGGCAAGTACTGGACGGCGTACTGCCAGAAGGTCGGCCGCAACCCGTGCACCCAGACGTCGGCGTACCCGGTGCTCGGCGGCTCGTCGATGATCGGGCAGCCGGGTGACCTCGGCGTCTCCGGCTACGTCAGCCAGGCGGGCGCCGCCGGCTCGATCGGCTACGTCGAGTACTCCTACGCGATCGCGGCCGGCTTCCCGGTCGCCAAGGTGCTCAACGACGCCGGCTACTACACCGAGCCCACCGCCGGGCACGTGGCCGTGTCGCTGCTCGGGGCGAAGATCAACAACGACAAGAACGACCGGGCGAAGTACCTCACCCAGGACCTCTCGGGCGTCTACACCAACAAGGACAAGCGCACGTACGTGCTGTCCTCGTACTCGTACATGATCCTGCCGACCACGAGCGAGTACGGCTTCGACAGCGACAAGGGCTACACGCTCGGCGAGTTCGGCAAGTATCTGCTGTGCCAGGGGCAGAGCCAGGTCAACGTGCTCGGCTACTCGGCCCTGCCGATCAACCTGGTCCAGGCGGGCTTCGGCCAGCTCGCCCTCGTCCCCGGCTCCAACGTGCCGCCGCCGACGGACATGAGCAAGTGCAACAACCCGACGTTCTCGACCGACGGCACCAACACCCTGGCCAAGAACGACCCCTTCCCGCAGGAGTGCGACAAGGTCGGCACCGTCCAGTGTGCCGAGGGCACCGGCGGCGCCACCGGCAACACCACCGGCGGCGGCAGCGGCTCCGGGGGCACCGGCGGCACGGGCTCGGGCACCGGCGGCACCGGCACCGGCACCGGCGGCACGGGCACCGGCACGGGTACGGACGCCTCGGGGGCGCCGACCGGCGGCGCCGCGGGGGCCGCGCAGACGTGCGACGCGGACACCGGCGTCTGCTCCGGCGGCGGCTCGGGCGGCGGCACCGGCGGCGGCGCGGGAGCACCCGGGCAGGTCGACGCGGCCGCGGTGGAGACGTCGGCCGCGCTGAACAACGGCTTCGAGGTCGTGCTCATGGTGGTCGCCGCGGTGCTGCTGCTCGGCCTCGGCCTGGTCCCGCCCCTGGCCGCGCAGCTGGGCTCGAACCGCCGGTCGCGCCGCGACTCCCCGGGCGGCCGCTGATGCCCGGCCTGATCACGCGCGCCCAGATCACGCGCGCCCGGATCACGCGCGCCCTGGGCACCCGGGCCGCCCGGCGCCGGGCGGCGAGCGCGTTCGCGGCGGCGGCGGCCGCGCTCGGGCTGCTCGCGCTCGGCACGGGCGGCCCCGCGAAGGCGGACACGTCGTCGGACCAGATCACCGGCAACGGGATCACCGACTCGGCGGTCACCGTCCGCTGGGACGCCGGCCTGCTCGGCCCGGACAACAAGACCACCGTCAAGCCGCGCGACTCCGCCGACCCGTACGCCTTCATGCACGCCGACTTCAAGGACCTCGAGGTCACCGTCGGGCAGACCGAGAACCTCGTCCACCAGGCCATCAAGGTGACCTGGAAGGGCAAGCCGATGAAGGGCCTGTTCAACGCCAACTTCCTGCAGATCATGGAGTGCTACGGCGACGCGCCCACGGGCCCGGACCCGGAGAACTGCCAGTTCGGCAGCGAGGGTCTCAAGCAGGACAAGACCGGCGGGGCCTACATCGGCACCCGCAACGGCAACGTCTGCGACAAGCACCAGCCCAGCACCACCGAGCCGCCGGCCGCGCCGGGTTCGGCGGCGTTCCTGGGCTGCGACCCCGCCGAGGACCCCGCCGCGCCCGGCTACAGCCACCACAGCCCGACGACCGGGATCGACACCTACACGGTGCCCTTCGTGCCGGTCGACACCACGAAGAAGATCTACATTCCGGGTGAGCTGCCGTTCAACAAGTACAACAGCAACGAGATCCAGCAGGCCGGCACGCGCGCGGACGGGACCGGCGACACGTACTTCAACACCCTGACCGCGAGCGAGGCGCCCGGGCTCGGCTGCGGCGAGATCAAGAGCGACGGCAAGCCACGGGACTGCTGGCTGGTCATCGTGCCGCGCGGGGAGTACGAGCCCAACGGGTGGAAGCTCCAGGACTTCGACGCGCCCTCGATCATGCAGGAGTCGCCGCTCGGCGCCGCGACCTGGGCCCAGCGCATGCAGATCCGGCTCAGGTACAGCCCGGCCGAGCCGAGCTGCCCCCTCGGTTCGGCCAAGGAGCGCCAGACCCAGGGCACCGAGCTGGTGTCGCACGCGGTCTTCTCGTGGCAGCTGGCGCTCAACACCGCGGCCAACTGCTCGAAGATCTACGGGTACTCCGCCACTCCGGAGGCGTCGAACACCTTCGAGCTCAACCACCCGGGCTCCGAGACCGGGCTCGCCTTCACCACCATCCCGATCGGCAGCGAGGCCGTCCGCGGCGGCGGAACGCAGCCCACCCTGCCACCGCTGGCCTACGCCCCGATCGCCGTCTCGGCGATCACGTTCGGCTTCCACGTCAACCTCGCGGACGGCTACGTCAGCAAGCCGATCAAGCTGAGCCCGCGGCTGGTCGCCAAGGCGCTGACCCAGTCCTACAAGAGCGATCTCACCGACGTGCGGGCCAACGGGGGCGCGGGCCCCGACTGGGCCAGGCAGAACCCGACCTTCATGACCTCGGACCCCGAGTTCATGAAGCTCAATCCCGGGCTGCCCTTCCGCTCCGGCAGCTCGCTCATGGCGCCGCTGCTGACCGGGGACCACTCCGGCGTCATCCAGCAGGTCTGGGCCTGGGTCCTGACCGACCCGGCGGCGCGGGCCTGGCTCGGCGGGCAGCGCGACGAGAACGGCATGATCGTCAACGAGCTGTACCAGAAGCTGGACCTCGGCTCCGGCCCGGTGGACTCGTTCCCGCGCCCCAACCTGTGCTTCAACACCGGCGCGCCGGCCGACGACATCCCGGACCGCTGCACGCTGAATCTCCTGCCGTACACGGAGAACTTCGACGACAGCGCGAGCCGGGTGCGCGCGGCCAACAACCCCGAGGGCGCCGACTGGAACCCGAACCTGCGCTCGCCGAGCGGCACCGCGGGCTGGTGGGAGGTCAACCAGCCCATCGAGTTCCCGGGCCAGATCTTCATGTGGGGTGTCATGGACACCGCGAGCCTGGCCAACTACGGGGTCGTCCCGGCCGAGCTGTGCAAGGCGGACGGCACCGGCTGCGTGTCGCCCTCGACGGCGTCGATCACCACCGCCCTCGGCAGCGCCAAGGAGGACAGCAGCGGGCTGCTGCACGTCGACCCGGCCAACGCCGGGTCCGGCGGGTACCCGCTGACGACGGTCACCTACGCGGCGGTCCGGCGCAACCAGGACGCGGCGGCGCTGTCGGACTATGCCGCGCTGATCAAGTACGCGGTCAACGAGGGCCAGCGGCCCGGCGTGGAGCCCGGCCAGCTGCCCCACGGCTTCCTGCCCCTGCCCGAGAGCCTGCGCGGCACCGCCATGGCCGTCGCCGACCTGCTGCTCACCCCGGTCATCACCGCCTCGGCCGGCGAGTCGGAGGGGCCCGGCACCGGCGGCTCCGGCACGGGCGGCAACGGCACGGGCGGCGTGCCCGACACCGGGGCGCGGCCGGTGGCGTCGAGCTCGGCCTCCTCCGCGGCGCCCTTCGCCGTCACCTCGGCGAGCCCCCAGCCCGCGGCCCTGTCCACGCCGGCCCTGGAGGTGGGCGCGGTCCGGTGGGCCCTGCTGGCGGTGATGATCGCCGGCCTGAGCGGGGCCGTCGGCGGGCCGCTGCTGCGCTTGGCGCTCAGTCGCCGGCCTCCGGGCGCCGGGGGATAGGCCTACATATCCGCGTAACCCGCCCTTCATGTTGGCGTACACCCACGTATCGCCACCTTCTACACACATCCGGTATCGGCCCGGCCGCCCGGCTCCACAAGATGGTGTCGCTCCCCCCATCGCAGGAAAGGACGCACATGAACAACACCAAGCGGCTCGTGCGGCGGATGCTGGTCGGCGGCATCGCCGCGGCGACCGTTGCCACGGGTCTCGTCGTCGGTGTGGCCGGGCCCGCCTCGGCCGACCCGGTCTCCGACCTGGTGGGCGTCGGGTCCGACACCACCCAGGACGTGGTGAACGGCGTCGCCGACAGCGTCGGCCTCGGCCTCATCGGCTCGTGGGACGCGATCGACCCGAGCACCAAGGCGCAGCACCTGGTGATCAACCCCAAGCGGGGCTGCACCTTCAACCGGCCGAACGGCTCGGGCCAGGGCGTCACCGCGCTGCGCCAGTCGGGCGGCGTGGCGGCGGCCATCGCCGCTCCGTTCGCCGACGAGGCCGACCAGCCGGAGCCGGGCTGCGTCGACTTCGCCCGCTCCTCGAGCGACCCGGGCAACGCGCAGGCCAACAACGGCCGCTGGGTCTACATCCCGTTCGCCCTCGACGCGGTCGGCGTGGCCAGCCAGCACTACGGCGACGCCACCGCCGCGAACTACAACGCGCTGAGCTACGACCCGACCAACGCCGCGACCGGCACGGGCACGCTGCAGAAGCTGTACCGCGACGGTCAGGCGGTGGTCATCAACGGCACCACCTACGACCCGCAGTGCAACGCGGCGCCGTGCAACGGTGGCGCCACGCCGATCCACCTCTACATCCCGCAGAACGGCTCGGGCACGCGCTCGTTCTGGCTCAGCAAGATGGGCATCGGCACCGTGCCGGCGTGGCTGCACGACCACGCCTGGACCGGCACCGACTACAGCGGCGCGCTCGTCGAGGAGCACGACGGCACCGTCCTGCAGAACGACGCGAACGGCATCGCCCCGTTCTCGATCGCGCAGTGGGTCTCGCAGCGCAACGGTCACGGTGACCGCCGCCACAACGCCCACCTGCACAGCCTCGTGAACGTCAGCGTCACGCCGAACGCGACCGTCAACCCGCTGGCGGGCAACTTCCCGACCGTGGAGACGGGCAACCTGAACGCCACCTTCATCATCCGCCGCGAGGTCTTCAACGTCGTGGAGTGGAAGAAGGTCAACGTGGGCAACGCGGCCTTCGACGCGAAGCTCTACTCGGTCTTCGGCCCGGGCCAGGGTCTCTGCGGCAAGTCCGCGGTCATCCTGAACTACGGCTTCGGCCTGCTCAACAGCGCTCCGCTGGGCCACACCTGCGGCGCGATCGTCGACGGTCTGCGGGCCTACGGCACCGACTGAGAACCGTGCATCCGGGCCGGTGCCTGGCCGGCGGGAACCGAGCCGGGCACCGGACCTTCGTGCAGCGCCCTGGACCAGCTCCAGAACTCAGACTCCCCGGGGGCCATCCCGGGGTCGTCCAGGGCTGTGCAGCGGGCATTGCCCTCTATCCGAAAGGTCAGTGTAGCCCCTGATGAAGACCACTTCCCTGAAGCGCCAGGCCCTCGTGGCCGGTGTGGTGCTCGGGGCGATGGGCGCGACCCTGCTCGCGCCCTCGATCGCCCAGGCCGAGGTCCCGAACCCGCTGCCCGCGGGCATCAACCTCGGTGGCCTCCACCTCAACCCGACCTCGGGCAACGGTGGCGAGACCCCGAGCTTCACCGCCGACTCCGCCTGCCCGGCGGGGACCAACCTGGCGAACGTCAACACGATCGACCTCGGTGGCGTGGAGCAGACCATCTCCAACAACGTCGCCGGCATCCTCGCGACGTCGCCCGGCTTCGGCACCACGTTCAACACGGACATGAGCACGGTTCAGGCGCTGGCCGGCAACGGCGGCGCGGAGTCGTTCCTGTTCCTGATCGACTGCCGCACGGGTGCCGGTCACGGCACCTACACCGACGCCGTCCAGGTGGACTTCGCCGCCGACGGCAGCTGGCAGATCCACGGCTCGGGCCCGGTCCAGCAGCCGACCACCACGACGGTGTCCCCGGCCTCGCAGACCGTGGCGCCGGGCACCAACGTGACGGTGACGGCGACGGTCAGCCCGGCCGCCGCGACCGGCACGGTCGAGTTCAAGGAAGGCGCCACCACGCTGTTCACGGCCCCGTCGGGCAGCGGCACCTTCACCTTCTCCTCGGCCGCCCTCTCCCTGGGCACGCACAACATCACCGCGACGTTCCACGCGGCGAACGCGGCGGCCTACGGTGACTCGACCTCGTCCGCGGCCACCGTCGTGATCGCCAGCGACACGACCACGGCCACGGAGAACATCCAGGTCGGCGTTCCGCAGGAGCAGGGCGTGTTCACCATGACGGTGGACCCGGGCATCGTGGACATGGGCACCGCCCACCTGCAGGGCACGGGCGACGCCCGCCACTTCCACGCCGAGGGCAACCTCAAGAACGTGAACGTCTCCGACGGTCGCGACCAGACCGTCCCCGGCTGGTCGGTCACCGGCCAGGTCGGCGACTTCACGAACACCGCCGACGCCACCAAGAAGTTCTCCGGCACCAGCCTCGGCTGGCAGCCGGCGGTGGTGGCGCAGAACGCGGCCGGCAACGTCGTCGCGGGCCCGGCCGTCGGCACCGGCGTCAACCCCGGCCTGACCAGCGCCAGCAGCCTCGGCGGGGCGCAGGCGGGCAAGGGTCTCGGCGACAGCAAGCTCGGTGCGGCCCTGTCCCTCGACTTCCCGAAGGGCACCACGCCGGGCACCTACGCCGCGACCATCACCATCACCGGGCTCGGCGGCACCCCGCTCGCCTAAGGCCCAGCGCACCAAGGGAGGGGCGCGCGGCGTCGCCCGCGCGCTCCTCCTCGAACCGTCGATCTGAATGGACGTGACATGACCACTCCGCGCCCCCCGCGCGCGATCAGCGCCGTGCTCGGCCTGCTGATCCTCGCCGCGACCCTGCTCCTGGGCACCCCGGCCGGCGCGGAGCCCACGCCGTCGGGCTCGATCACGTGGGCGGTCCAGCCCTCGAGCGCGAACGGGCCGGACAGCCGCAAGGAATTCTCGTACCTCGACCTCAAGCCGGGCACCGTCATCCACGACTACGTGGCCGTGACCAACTTCAGCGCGGCGCCGGTGACGTTCCAGATCTATGCGACCGACGCGCTCAACGGCAACAACGGCGTGCTGCAGCTGCAGCCGGCCGCGGAGAAGCCCAAGGACATCGGCTCCTGGGTGACGATGCAGAAGACGAGCGTCACGCTCAAGCCGAACGAGCGGGCCATCGAGCCGTTCACGCTGACCATCCCGCAGACCGCCACCCCCGGCGACCACACCGGCGGCGTGCTGGCCTCGATCGGCGTCGAGGAGAACAGCGCCAACGGCCCCGTGAAGGTCGACCGCCGCCTGGGCGTCCCGCTGTACCTACGCGTCTCCGGCCCGCTCAGCCCGGGCATCGCCATCGAGTCCGTCAGCGCCGCCTACCACGGCACCGCCAACCCGTTCGGCGGCGGCAGCACCGACGTGACCCTGACGGTGCACAACACCGGCAACGTCCGGCTCAACCTGAGCCCCGAGGTCGCCGTGAAGGGCCTGTACTGGGTGAAGGTCGCCGGCGTCACCGGCCAGACCCTGCCCAACCTGCTGCCCGGCTCCTCGGTGCAGTTCACCGTGCACCTCGACGGCGTCTATCCGCTCGGCCCGATGACCGCGCGGGTGCGCGCCGTGCCGAGCCAGATCACCGCGCTCGGGCTGCCCAAGGCGCCCACCGAGCCGCAGACCGTCGAGGCCGAGGCGTTCCTGTGGGCCACCCCCTGGTCGCTGCTGCTCCTGCTGATCCTGCTCGCCGGCGGCTTCGTCGGCGTCCGGTGGCTGCGGCGCCGGCGGCGCGGACGCCAGGAGCGCGTGGTCGCCGACGCGGTCGCGAAGGCGCGCCAGGAGACCGTCGAGGAGCTGCGCAAGAAGGCGCTGGCGGCGAATGCGGCCGCCGGCGGCGGGGCGGAGTGACGCCCTCATGACCGCGACCGCCGTGCTGCCGCCCCCCGACGTCGTCGCCCCGGGCCCCGGCGCCCCACCGCCGCGGCCCCGGCGCCAGGCCGGGCCGTCGGTGCGGGTGCTCACGACCGCGCTCACGATCCTCTCGCTGGCGCTGCTCGGCTTCGGCGCCTACGTCGGCTTCGTGTCGCGGCTGCACCACGACCGCGCCCAGCTCACCGCGTACGCGAACTTCCGCAAGGAGCTCGCGCTCGGCCTCGCGCCGACCGGCCCGACCCGTCCCGAGGACCCGGCGAAGCTGCTGGCGCTCGGCACTGCGGTGGCCGTGCTCGACATCCCGAAGCTGCACCGCAAGGAGGTCGTCTTCGAGGGCACGACCGGGGCCGTGCTGCAGAGCGGGCCCGGTCACCGGCGCGACACGCCGCTGCCGGGGCAGTCCGGGGTCAGCGTGATCATGGGCCGGGCCACCACCTACGGCGGCCCGTTCGGCGGCCTCGCCACGCTGGTGCCCGGCGACGAGTTCACCGTCCTCACCGGCCAGGGCGAGCACCGCTACCGGGTGCTCGACGTGCGGCACGGCGGCATGCCGCAGCCGCCCCGGCCGGCCGCGGGCGCCGGGCGGCTGACGCTGACCACGGCGTACGGCGGCATGTTCGTGCCCTCCGACGCCCTGCGGGTCGACGCCGACCTGGTCTCCGAGGTCATGCCGACGCCGCGGGCCCGGCTCGGCGCGTCCCAGCTGCTGCCGGCCGAGCAGGTCATGGCGATCGACACCGGCGTCTGGTTCCCGCTGGTCCTCGTCGGCGAGGCGCTGCTGCTCGCGGTCGCCCTGCTCTCGGCCGCGCGGGTGTTCTGGGGCACCTGGCAGACCTGGATCGTGGCCGTGCCGGTCGTCGGCTTCCTGGGCCTGATGACCGCCGACTACGTCTCGCGGCTCCTGCCCAACCTGATGTGACGCCGAACCTGATGTGACGCCGAACCTGATGTGACGCCGAACCTGATGCGACGCCGAACCTGATGTGACGACGACGGACTAGGGAAATCATGGTGACTCTGCCAGCCAGCGACGACACCGCCTGGGCGAGCTCCCATGCGGCGATGGCCGCGTACGACGAGTACCTCGGCATCCACCGGGAGCTGCCCTCGCTCGCCGGGCTCGACGCCCGCGAGATCAGCGCCTGGTTCGGCGAGCGGCAGGTCCTGGACCGGGTGAGCCTGGCCATGAAGGCGGGCGAGGTGACCGCGCTGATCGGCCCCTCGGGCTGCGGCAAGTCGACCTTCCTGCGCATCCTCAACCGGATGCACGAGCTGATCCCGGGCGCGGGCCTGGCCGGCGAGGTCCTGCTCGACGGCCTGGACATCTACGACCCGGCCCGGCGCCTGACCGACGCCCGGCGGCAGGTCGGCATGGTGTTCCAGAAGCCGAACCCGTTCCCGGCGATGTCCATCTACGACAACGTGGTCGCCGGCCTGAAGCTCACCGGGCGGCGGGCCGGCCGCGCCGAGAAGGACGCCCTCGTCGAGGAGTGCCTGACCAAGGCCGGGCTGTGGCGCGAGGTCGCGGACCGGCTGCGCCAGCCGGGCGGGGCGCTCTCCGGCGGCCAGCAGCAGCGGCTGTGCATCGCGCGGTCGCTCGCGGTTCGCCCGCGGGTCCTGCTCATGGACGAGCCCTGCTCGGCGCTGGACCCGACCTCGACCCGGGTCATCGAGGACACCATCCAGGAGCTCGTGGCCGAGGTGACCATCGTCATCGTCACGCACAACATGCAGCAGGCCCAGCGGATCAGCGACCACTGCGCGTTCTTCCTCGCCGAGCAGGGCACGCCGGGCTACATCGTCGAGCACGGACCGACCGAGGCCATGTTCGGCAGCCCGCAGGACCCACGCACCTCCGACTACGTCAACGGCCGCTTCGGCTGAGCCACGCCGACATCGGCTGAGCCACGCCGACATCAGAAAGGTCTGCTACCCCTCATGAAGAGCAAGCGCTCGACACGGCTGGGCCTCGCGCTCGCGGCGGTCATCGGGGCGATCGGGGTGAGCATGCTCGTGCCCGCCGTCGCCATGCCCGCGGTTCCGAACCCGCTGCCCGACGGCATCCAGCTCGGCGGCCTGCACCTGAACCCGACCTCGGGCACCGGCGCCGAGATGCCGAGCTTCACCGCCGAGCACGCCTGCCCGGACTCCGCCACGCTGGCCAACGTCAACACGATCGACCTCGCGGGCACCGAGCAGACGCTGTCCAACAACGCCTCGCTGCCCGCGATCTCCTCGGCCGGCTTCGGCGGCACGTTCTTCACCGACATGGCCACGGTGCAGTCGCTGGCCGGCGACGGGGGCGACGAGTCGTTCCTGTTCCTCGTCGACTGCCGCACGGGGGCCGGCCACGGCACCTACACCGACGCGGTGCAGGTGGACTTCAAGTCCGACGGCAGCTGGCTGGTGCACGGGACCACGCCGGGCACGCCGACACCGACGCCGACGGTCACCCGGACGGCGACGCCGACGCCGACGGTCACGACGACGCCGACGCCGACCGCCACGGAGACGACGCCGACGCCCGAGGCCACCGGCTCGATCTCGCCGACCCCCGCCGCGGGCACCGGCAACCTGCCGGTCACCGGCGCCGCGGTGGCCGCCATCGCCGCCGTCGCGGTCGCGATGATCGGGGTCGGGATCGGTCTGCGATACGCGGCCCGCCGGCGCGGTTCCGGCTATTGACCGTTCGGCCATTCGTTTCTGCTGAATGGCTTACTCACCGTTTCTTGATGTTCATCTCGTGCATGTCCGGCGTGTGGTTGGGAACGCGCGGCGCGTCATCGCCGATATCGAGGGTTCACCACGGTGGCCTGCGCGCCGGTTTGCTACGAGCGAACCGGCGCGCCGGTAACGAACATTCGGGGAGGAATGTCCACATGCTGCCGCCGCGGTTCATTTTCCTGGCCATCGTGACACCCGACGATGACGCGTCCTTCGCCGACCGCAAACAGCGGACCGCATGGATGCTGTGCTCGCCCAACAACCGGATCCTGGGCCGCGGGAAGCAGCCCTTCGACACCGAGACGCAGTGCCGGGAGGCCGTGCTCGCGCTGGTGCGCGCGGCCGACCGGCTCACGCCCGTCTCGACGGCGCTGGGCAGCAGCGGGCACTGGGTGTGGCGCGTCGAGCTGGACGGGGTGCCGGTCGCCGTCTCGCACCGCTCCTATCTGCGGGCGCGGGAATGCCAGTACAACGTCGGCCGATTTCTCGCCGCCCTGCCCGACGGGCTGCTCACCGACGGCCGGCGGTCGTTGCGGGAACCGCCGCGGACGGTCGAGCGAATGACCGCGTGACGATGCCGCACATCCCTTTTTTCGCCATTCACCGGAACGGACCATTCATGAAATTCGCCCTGGTGTTCGCGGCCGTCGTCGCATTGCTCCTGACGGGGTCGCCCGCGCACGCCGGGGCGCTCGCGCGCGACGACGGCGACGGCGGCATGCAGATCCAGGTCGTGGTGAGCGGCAATCCGGAGACGACGACGAGCCCGACGCCCGGCGGCGGCGACGGAGGCGGCAAGGACGGCAACGGCGGAGGCGGCGGGCTGGCCCGCACCGGCCTGAACGTCATGCTCATCGCCGGCGCCGGGATCGCCCTGGTGGCGCTGGGCGCGACCGTGCGGGCCGCGGCCCGGCGGCGTTCCGGCATGGGCGTGTGAGCCCCGGGACTGCCCTGGTGGCGCTGGGCGCGACCGTGCGGGCCGCGGCCCGGCGGCGTTCCGGCATGGGCGTGTGAGCCCCGAGGCCGGTCTCGATCCGGAGCTGGTCACCGGCCCGGCCGCGG
This sequence comes from Dactylosporangium sp. CA-052675, assembly GCF_050947935.1. GTDB lineage: Bacteria > Actinomycetota > Actinomycetes > Mycobacteriales > Micromonosporaceae > Dactylosporangium. The sequence goes on from NZ_CP192010.1 coordinate 1,134,507, forward strand.
CAGTGCGCGGACGAGCTGTCGCTCTTCGGGGGATGCTGCTGGCGGTGCGCACCGCCGCGCTGCCGGCGCACCTGGTCGAGGTGCGCCGCGAGGGCAGGCTCACGGCGCGCCTCGGCGGGGCGTGGAAAATACCCGGCCGCCGCGCCGGAGGCGCTGCTACGGTGTGGCCCGTGAGTGGCCGGCTGCGCGAGATCGCCCGTCAGACCGTGGCGATCGCCGAGCGCGGCGCCTACGTCAACGCCGCCGGCGCGATCGTGCCGGTGGCCACCGCGGCCGCGGCCGCCGGCACCCGGCTGTTCGAGCCCGACGACCCCGTCCGGCCCGGCACCCCGGCCCCGGCCGTCGCCGTCGAGGTGACCCGGGAGTCGACGCTGGAGGCCGCGCGCCGGGTCGGCGACGGCGCCGCGACGCTCGTGTTCGCCTCGGCCAAGAACCCCGGCGGCGGCTTCCTCGGCGGCGCGAAGGCCCAGGAGGAGAGCCTCGCCCGCGCGTCAGCGCTCTACGCCTGCCAGCGCGCCGCGTCCGGCTTCTACGAGTTCCACCGCCACCAGCACGACCTGCGCTACAGCGACCGGGTCATCTACTCGCCGGCGGTGCCGTGCTTCCGCGACGACGAGGGCCGCCTGCTCGACGCGCCCTTCCACACCGCGTTCCTCACCGCCGCCGCGCCGAACCTGGGTGCCCTGCTGCGCAGCCAGGCCGCCGACGCCACCGGCGTGCCGGAGATCCTGCGCCGCCGGGCCACGCGGGTGCTGCGGATCGCGGCCGCATACGAGCATCGGACCCTGGTGCTGGGCGCCTGGGGCTGCGGCGTGTTCCGCAACGAGCCGGTCGAGGTGGCGCGGGCCTTCGCGGTGGCGATGCAGCGGGTGCCCTGCTTCGACCGCGTGATCTTCGCGATCTACGACCGCCTGCCGGACACCCCGGTCTACCGGGCATTCGCGGACGCCTTCCCCGCCGTGTAGCGCGATGGCCCGTCCCCGTCCGGGATCGGGCCATCGCGCCTGCCGCTCAGCGCGAGAACTTGGCGACGTTGGCCTTCTCGCGGGCCTGCATGATCTCGGCGGACTTGAGCACGGCCCCCTTGATCCCGGTCAGCAGCTGGTGCAGGTCGTTGGCCGCGCTGGTCCACTCGGCCTTGCGCTGGGCGAACGCCTCCTGGGCGTCGCTCTGCCAGGTGTGCAGCAGCGGCGCGACCTGCTGGTCGACGCTGTCGAGCTCGGACTGCATCGACGACAGCGCGGCGCTGATGTCGGACGCGGCCTGGTTGAGCGCGGCGAATTCGACGACGATCTCGTCACCGGCCATGGTGTTTCCCTCCCCGTTTCGGCTCAGTTGATCATCAGTGCGCGCGTGATCTCGCCGGCGCTCGCCCCGGCCTGCTGCATCTCCTGGCGCATCTCGTCGTCGCTCAGGGTGTAGTCGCGGCCCGCGGTCGACACGGCCTGCGCGATGCTGCGCAGCGCGACGTTCAGGTTCGCCACGTCGGTGTCGAAGCGGTCCTTGATGCCCTGGAACGAAGAGCCACCGGCGCCCACCCAGGACGACTGCAGCGGGGTGAGCTCGTTCATGAGCTTGTTGAACATGCCAGTGAGCCGGTCCGCGGCCCCGTCGATCTCCTGAGCGGTCTTCGCCATGACCGCGGCGTCAGTGGTTACTCCCTTGCCGGCCATCGTCAGACCCACCTCCATTCGGATGCCGACGCCCCCGTGGGGCGGCGCTTGTGCATATCACCGTATCGAAGTTCTCCCACTTCCCGTAGTGGGCCGTTTCGCGCCGGGGCCGGTCAGCCCGTCAGCGGACGCTGCGCGGCCCTCGGGTCGAGCCCGGGTCCCGCGGGAATCCGGGCGACGACGAAGGACGGCAGCTCGATCGGCCGCACGGAACCGTAGCCGAACCACGCCGGCTGCGCGGGGGCCATCAGGGCGAACCGGCGGCCCTGGTCGGTGACGAAGAACACCTGGCCGGAGCCGGTGTCGGCGGACTGCACCGACCGCACGACCGCGCCGCCGCCCGACGGGACCACGACCCGCGTCGCGACCTGGTCGGTGGCGTTGCCGTTGGTCGCGATGCCGGCGCTGTCCGACTGCGGCTGGGCGTTGATGAGGAACTTCGGCGCGCCCTGCTTGTCGGCCCACGTGGTGCACAGCGTCGCCGCCGGGTCGACCGTGGCCATGGAGGGCACCTGGGCCGGCGGGTCGAGGTCGGACTTGGGCCGGTTGGCCTTGGAGACGTTGGCGACCTCGGCGGCCTGGATCGCCTTGGCCTGCGGCGTCGCGTTCGGGTAGGCCGCCGCGGTGGCCGGGTCGGCCAGGATCAGCGCCTGCTCGACCGCCGTGACCTGCAGGATGTCGTTCGCGCGCACGAGGTAGGCGGTGGTGGAGCCGCCGACGGTGACCGTGAGCACCTGGCCGATGAGGTAGTTCTTCATCGCGGTGGACGCCTTGCCCTTGTTGTCCACCTGCGGCTGGGTGATCGGCAGGCCCTGCGGCACGGTGTCGAGCCACGCCTCGTCGACGAGGACCCGTGGCTGCCCGTCGATGCCCATGGCGGCGAAGATCTGGCGGGAGTCGACACGGTACCGGTGACCGTTCCACACCAGGTAGGTCTTCTGGCTGCTGGTGTTGTCGCGCACCACGATGGCCGAGTCGCCGAGGTCCTGCCCGCCCGCGGGGGTCGTGGCGACCATGGCGAGGCTCGACACCGTGGCGCCGCCGCTGGAGTCGCGGCCGGCCACCGCGCACATCGACCACCCGGCCGCGCTCATCCGGCTCGCCGGGGGCAGCGCGTCGGGCGCCCCCGCGATGCCGATCAGCGGGCCGCGGGTGGCGCCGGTCAGCGACTCCCGCGAGACCGAGACGGTCGTGGCGGCCTGGCCGATCGCGAGCACCGCGGAGGCGTAGTTGGCGACCGGGTAGAGCACGCCGTCGCGGTACACGTACCGCGTCCCGGTCTCCTTCTCGATCACGACCGCGTTCGCGGCCTGCCAGGACGTGTTGCCACCGTGCTTGATGAGCCCGATCACCCCGAAGACGGCGAGCACCAGCACGGCGACCATCACGCTGGCGTACCCGGCACCGGCCAGCCGGCGGGTCGGCGACATCGACGGGTCGGCCTCACCCGACACGAACGCGTTGACCACGCGCTGCATCAGGTACTGATACGACTGGATCTGTTCCCGTCGGGACGGCATGTCCGGTTGGTCCCCTCCCCGTGGCCCTCGCGCTCGCGGAGGGCTCGGCTGCATACGATAGGCCAGCGACCACGGAGGTGCGGCATTGGTGACGCCTGATGAAGCCACGCAGATCGCCCGGCCCTGGGCGCTGGCCAGCCTCCCGGCCAGCGGGGGCGACGTCGGGCTCTACGAGTTCGAGCACGGGTTCGTGGCCTGGGCCAAGGTGCCGCCGTCCGACCCGGACCGCCCGCCGGAGGTGATCGGGGCGCCCCTCGCCGTGATCGACAAGGACTCGGGCGAGCTGACCACGTGGCCGTCGCTGTCGCCGCAGGCGGTCGCGGAGCTCTACGAGCTCGAACTGGCGGCCCGGCGCCGGTTTCCCGAGGACGTACGGCAGGTGCTCACCGCCGCCGGCTGGAAGTCCAACCGCAACGTCGAGACCTGGATCGCGAGCTGGCTGCGGGAGCTCTACGAGGCCAGCCCCGGCCTGGAGCAGCGCCTGCCGATCTTCCCGGTGGCCCGGCGCCTGCTCGAGGAGTTCGGCGGCCTGAGCTTCCGCCAGCTCAAGCAGCCGGGCGTGGCGACCAGTGGCTGGAGCGTGGAGTTCTGGCCGACGAAGGGCCGCGTGCTGGCCGACCTCTTCATCGAGTTCGCGGGCGACCTGGGGATGCCGGTGTTCCCGCTGGCCTGGTTCGAGGACGGGCCGAGCGACATCGTGGCGGCGGCGGACGGGCGGGTCTTCCTGCTGCACGAGGCGGGCGAGTTCCTGATCGGCGCCGACCCGGACGAGGCGATGCGCCGGCTGGTCCGCGGCGAGCCCTTCGCCGAGGTCGACGACCACGGCGAGGTTCTGGGGTCCTGACCGGCGCCGGCCCGACCGTCGGGCCCCGTGTGCCGCGGCCCGCGCGACCCGCGCCCTGCGGCCCGCGCGCCCTGCGGCCCGCGCGCCCTGCGGCCCGCGCGCCCCGCGGCCCGCGCGCCCCGCGCCCCGCGCCCTGCGCCCTGCGCCCCACGCGCCCCGCGGCCCGCGCGCCCTGCGCCCCACGCCCTGCGGCCCGCGCGCCCCGCGCCCTGCGGCCCGCGCGCCCCGCGCCCTGCGGCCCGCGCGCCCCGCGGCCCACGCGCCCCGCGTGCCGCGGCCCGTGTGCCCCGCGCTGCGCCGGGCCCGCGGGAGGCGGCTCAGCCGGCCAGGCCGCGAATCCAGCTGTAGACGCCCAGCACCTGACACACGATCGGGATCGTGGCCAGCACGAGCAGCACGTCGAAGATGTCGCCGAGCCGGCCCAGGTAGACCGAGGGCGGCCGCACGCTGTACCGCATCCCGGCCGTCACCGCGAGCACCGCGAGCAGCAGCAGCCCCACCCCGACGCCGACCTGCACGGCCAGGCTCGCACCGGTCAGCCGGGCCATCAGCAGCGCGAGGCCCGCCAGCCCGGTCAGCAGCAGCGGGAGCCGGTGCCGCACGGTGCCGAAGAGCCGCGCGCGCAACAGGTTCGCCGCGGCCACCACGCCGACCAGGATGCCCGTCATGATCCCCGGCTCGCGGCTGATCAGCCAGAACGAGGCGACATCGAGCACCGCGAAGGCGAAGAGCAGGCCGGTGAAGATCTCGTCCGCGCGGGCCACGGTGGCGTACGTGGTCGCGGCCGGCGGCACCGGGTCCTGCTGCAGCAGGTCGTCGGTGGTGCGGGGCAGCTGCGGCACCGGTACCTTGCCCAGCCGCACCGACGCCAGCGGCAGGGCCGGCGCGAGCAGGACCAGCAGGCCGACCACGGCCGCGGCGCACTCGGGCGCGCCGAGCGAGGTCAGGCCGAGCAGGCCCGCGAGCACGCCCAGGGCCCCGGCGAAGATGCCCGCGACGAAGAGGCGGATGTTCGCGCCGACCGCGAGGTAGCCGATCACGGCGAAGACGAGCAGCGCCCCCGCGCCGGTGAGCAGGTGCGGGGCGCCGAGGCGGGACAGCCGCTCGTCGCCGCCGAGCACGAGCAGGCCGCCGACGAACGCGTACACCAGGCTGGCCGCGCCCAGGGTCGAGCCCGCGGTGGCGTCGGACATCGCCCGGGACAGCACGAAACCGCCGGTCAGCAGGCCCGCCGCGACCACGAGCGCGACGATGCCGGGCAGCGTCCAGGACGGCCCGGCGAGCAGCAGCAGCGCGAGGGTGCCCAGCAGCAGCAGCACGCCCGTGGCCAGGCCGGTGACGCGGGTCGCGGCCGGGGTCCAGGCGGCGCCGTAGCGGCGGGCGCCGGCCGCGATCGCGTCGACCACGTCGTCGTACTCGAGCTCGGGCCACTCCTCGTAGCGCGGCGCGAGGTGCAGGATGTCGCCGTCGTGCACGTCCTGGGCGGCGAGCGTGCGGCTCATGTCGAGCGTGGTGCCGTCGGTGCGGCGCAGCACCCATCCGCCGTGGTCGAGCCCGTCGTCGGCGAGGGCCTCGCCGGCCCGGGGCAGGACCCCCGGCAGCAGCATGGCCAGCGGGATCTGCTCCGGGAGCGCCAGGTCGAGGCGCCGCTTGGGGGCCGCGAGCACCACCCGGGCCAGCCCGGCACCAACGTTCTCGGCCATCGACCGTGCTCCCCGCCGTTTCCGCCCGCCATCGAGAGTGCCCAACCTAGCAGCCCTCTGGTTAGCATGTGTGATCGAACGGGCGCTACGGGGAGGGTGGACTCGAGTGAGCACAGTCGTGCGCCGCAGGCCGTCGCGGCGGGCCGAGCCCGAGTACCCCTCGGGCGAGGTGCTGCTCGAGCCGCCGCCCGAGGTGCCCGCGCCCACCGGCAGGGGCTGGGCGCAGATGCTCATGATGATCCCGATGCTGGCCGGCTCCGGCTCGATGGCGCTCATGTTCGCCGGTCAGCGCGGCGGGCCCCTGGCCTACATGACGGGCGCGATGTTCGGCCTGTCCGCGATCGGCATGCTCGCCTCCCAGTTCGGTCAGAGCGCCGGCCCGGGACGCCAGGAGATGCTGCTCGCCCGGCGCAACTACATGCGCCACCTCTCCCAGCGGCGCCGTCAGGTGCGCCGGGCCGGGCAGAAGCAGCGGGCGGCGCAGCTGTACCGCTACCCGGACCCCGACGCCCTGTGGTCGATCCCGGCCAGCCAGCGGCTCTGGGAACGGCGCCCCGGCGACGCCGACTTCGGGATGGTGCGCATCGCGCTCGGCCCCCAGGACCTCGCGACGCCCCTGGTGCCCCCGGCGAGCAAGCCGCTGGAGGACCTCGACCCGATGTGCGCGGTCGCGCTGCGGCGGTTCATGACCACCTACGCCACCGTCGACGACCTGCCGATCGTGATGGCCCTCGACGGCTTCGCCCGCGTCTACCTGCAGGGCGAGATCGAGCGGACCCGCGCCCTGGCCCGCGCGATCGTGGCCCAGGCGGCGGCCTTCCACTCCCCGGACGACCTGCTCGTGGCGGTGTGCGCCGGCCCGGCGAGCAGCGGGCACTGGGAGTGGGCGAAGTGGCTGCCGCACGCGCTGCACCCGAACCGCAACGACGCCCTCGGCCAGCTGCGCCTGGTCTCGACCAACGTGCCGGGCCTCGAGGCGATGCTCGACGACGTGCTCGGCTCCCGGCCCCGGTTCAACCCCGTCAGCAGCGCCGAGCGGGTCGGCGGCCCGCACCTGATCGTCGTGCTCGACGGCGGCGACGTGCTCGGCTCCGACCACCTCATGACGGAGGGCGGCGTCGAGGGCGTCACCGTGCTGGACCTGTCCACCCCGCCGCCCCGGCTGCTCGACCAGACCGCGCTCGTGCTCGGCATCGAGCCCGGCGGCGCCCTGTCCAGCAGCACCTTCGAGGGCAAGGCGGAGGTCGGCCGGGCCGACGGGCTCAGCCTGACCGAGACCGAGGGCCTGGCGCTGCAGCTCTCGCCGCTGCGGCTGTCGGCGGCCTCGCGCACCGAGCAGCGCGCCACCGGCACCATCGACCTCACCGACCTGCTCGAGATCGGCTCGCCCGACGACTACGACCCGACCCGCCACTGGGTGCCGCGGCCGCAGCGCGACCGGCTGCGGGTGCCGATCGGCTGGTCGCCGGACGGCACGATGGTCGAGCTGGACCTCAAGGAGTCGGCGCAGGACGGCATGGGCCCGCACGGCCTGCTCATCGGGGCCACCGGCTCCGGCAAGTCGGAGCTGCTGCGCACGCTGGTGCTCGCGCTCGCGGTCACGCACAGCTCCGAGGTGCTCAACTTCGTGCTCATCGACTTCAAGGGCGGCGCGACCTTCACCAAGCTCGACGTGCTACCGCACACCAGCGCGGTGATCACCAACCTCGAGGACGAGCTGCCCCTGGTCGACCGCATGACCGACGCCATCAACGGCGAGCTGCTGCGGCGCCAGGAGCTGCTGCGCAAGGCCGGCATGTACGCCTCCCAGCGCGACTACGAGAAGGCCCGCACGGCCGGCGCCCCGCTGCAGCCGCTGCCGAGCCTGCTCATCATCTGCGACGAGTTCAGCGAGCTGCTCACCGCCAAGCCGGACTTCATCGACATGTTCGTGCAGATCGGACGGGTCGGGCGGTCGCTGGGCGTGCACCTGCTGCTCGCGTCCCAGCGGCTGGAGGAGGGCCGCCTCAGAGGCCTGGACACGCACCTGTCGTACCGCATCGGCCTGCGAACCTTCTCGGCGGTCGAGAGCCGCATCGTCCTGGGCGACGTCGCGGCGTTCGAGCTGCCCCGCTCGCCCGGCCACGGCTACCTGCGCTTCGGCACCGAGCCGCTGCGGCGCTTCCGGGCCGCGTACGTCTCCGGCGTCTACCGCCGCGACACCGCCGTCGCCCTGGCCGCGGCCGGGGGCGGCCCGGTCGTGCGCGACTACGTCAGCGGATACGTCGCGCCGCCGGTGACCGAGGAGCCGGTGGTCGTCAAGGAGGAGGAGAACGTCGTCGGCGACAGCATGCTCGACCTGCTGGTCGACCGCATGCGGGGCAAGGGCATGCCGGCGCACCAGGTGTGGCTGCCGCCGCTGGCCGAACCGCCGTCGCTCGACGCGCTGCTGCCCTCGCGGATCGTGGACCCGGAGCGCGGCCTCACCGTGCAGGTGGCGGAGCTGCAGGGCAGCCTGCACGCCGTGCTCGGCATCGTGGACCGGCCGCTGGACCAGCGCCGCGACCCGGTCTGGTGGGAGCTGGCGGGCTCGGCCGGGCACGCGGTCGTGGTCGGCGGCCCGGGCAGCGGCAAGAGCACGATCCTGCGCAGCCTGGTGCTGAGCCTGGCCCTGTCGCACACCCCGCGCGAGGCCCAGTTCTACTGCCTCGACTTCGGCGGCGGCGCCCTGGGCACGCTGCGCGATGTGCCGCACGTCGGCGGGGTCGCCACGCGGCTTGACCCGGGCGCGGTGCGCCGCACGGTCGCCGAGCTCTACGTGCTGCTGGCCGAGCGCGAACGGCGCTTCGCCGCGGCGGCCGTGGACTCGATGGCGACCTACCGCCGGGCGCGCCGGGCCGGGCAGCACGCCGACGACCCGTTCGGCGACGTGTTCCTGGTCATCGACGGCTGGTCGACGATCCGCTCCGACTTCGAGGACCTCGAGGGCGCGATCAACGACCTGACCAACCGCGGGCTGACGTACGGCGTCCACGTCATCGCCTCCGCGACCCGCTGGAACGACGTCCGGCCCGCGATCCGCGACCTCTTCGGCAGCCGCCTCGAGCTGCGCCTGGGCGATCCCAGCGACTCGCAGCTCGACCGGCGCGCGGCGATGAACGTGCCCGATCGCACCCCGGGCCGCGGCATCGTCCCCGGCGGCCTGCAGTTCCTCGGTGCCCTGCCGCGCGTCGACGGGCAGCAGACGGTCGAGGACCTCTCCGACGGGGTCGAGAAGCTGGTCGCCGAGATCCGCCAGAGCTGGCCCGCCGCCGGTGCCCCGCCCGTGCGGCTGCTGCCGGCGATGCTGCCGTACGAGAGCCTGCCCGTCACCGACCGCGAGCGCTCCGGCATCCCGATCGGCATCGCGGAGGCGGACCTGCGCCCGGTCTGGGTGGACTTCGACCAGGATCCGCACTTCCTGCTCTTCGGCGACTCCGCGTCGGGCAAGAGCGCGTTCCTGCGGGCCTTCGGGCAGTCGCTGATCGATCGGTACGAGCTCAACGAGGCTCGCATGATCGTGGTCGACTACCGGCGCAGCCTGCTCGGCGCGTTCGACAGCAAGCACCTCATCGGCACCGGTACCTCCGCGCAGACGGCGCAGACGATCATGACCGAGGTCGTGGGGGTGCTCAAGAGCCGGCTCCCGGGCCCGGACGTCACGATCGAGCAGCTGCGCAACCGCAGCTGGTGGAAGGGCCCGGAGCTGTACGTCCTCGTCGACGACTACGACCTGGTCGCCGGGGGCAGCACGAACCCGGTGACCCCGCTGCTGGACTTCCTCAGCCAGGCCCGGGACGTGGGCCTGCACCTGATCCTGACCCGGCGCACCGGCGGCGCGAGCCGCGCGCTCTACGAGCCGGTGCTCATGCGGCTGCGGGAGCTGGGCTCGCCCGGCGTGCTGCTGTCCGGTGAGCGGGACGAGGGCGCCCTGCTGGGCAACGTGCGCTCCTCGCACCAGCCGCCCGGCCGCGGGTACTACGTGACGCGCAAGGAGGGCGGCCGGCTCGTCCAGCTCGCATGGCGCCCGCCACCGAGCTGATGAACCCGAGCTTCTTGTGGTGCGTGAACGATATGATTGAGTTGGGTCTATCGGGTTCGACTTCGGCCGACGGGGAGGGCGAATGACCAGAGACGGTTACGAGTACAAGCCGGGGCACGACTCGTGGACACCGGTCGACCATTCGCCGATCAAGGTCAACGTGTCGAGCCTCGCCGACTACGTCAAGCTCATCGGCAAAGAGGTCGAGGACTACAACACCAACCTCAAGGACGGCGTCCTGCCGATGACGAAGGTCCAGTCGACCTTCGCCGGCTTCGGCGAGGCCAAGCTCTACCGCGGGGTGCACGCCAACGCGCTGGCCGCGACGGGTGACCTGCTCAAGGACGTCTCGTTCAGCCTGCAGGCGATCGCGCAGGCGGCGCTGGGGATCTACTACGAGTACCTCGGCGGCGACGACCTCGGCAAGGCCAACGTCGACGACGTCTACGACGTGTTCTGGCCGACCGACGGGCGCCCGACGCTGCAGGACCAGGTCAAGGCCGCCCAGCCGGGGCAGGGCACGGACGACGCGCCCTTCACCGGCTCGGCGAACGCGGCCGAGCACCGCATGCAGACCGAGGGTGCCATCCCGCCCACCGACGGCTCGGCCTACTTCAACACCTGGGACCAGGGCTTCTCGGTGGGGGAGGGGGCCAACTCGTATTACGTGTACAACAACGAGAACGACATGATGGGCGCCCCTGAAGACCCGCTGAAGAAGAAGTGAGACGGGGGAACCGATGACCGATCAGTACTACGGGTATGTGAAGTACACGCTTCCCCCGAGCGTTTCGCAGTACGACAACTACAGCGCCTCGAACCAGATCGTCGACTACGAGCCCACCGACTGGGACGCCGAGTCGACGACGATCGAGATGATGTGGCCCTGGATCCAGATCGACTCCGACGCGCGCGCGACGGCCCTGGCCGACATGTGGCGCCGGGTCCACACGCTGCTGGACAACACGAGCCGCAACCTGCGGCGCTACACCGACGAGCTCGCGTCGCACTGGAACTCCGACGCGTCCAAGGTCTTCCTGCGCGAGATCGGGGCCTCGCTGTCCTCGATCGACGAGTGGAAGGACGTCGCCAACACCAACGCGACGGGCCTCGACGTGCTCGCCAGCACGATCAAGTACAACCAGAAGAAGGCGCTCGCGGTCTGGAACGAGTACTGCCAGGCGATCAACAACCCCGGCAGCGTGCCCGGCTCCGCCCCCACGTCGAGGGTCGTCGCGGCCGGCAAGGGCGGCGCGATCTCGAACACCGAGACCGACGACAACCGCAAGAAGCGGCTGGTCAAGCACTACACGGAGCAGATCAAGCCGTTCGTCAAGGACCTCGCGGACACGTATCTCAACGTGTACTACAACTTCCTGACGCACGGCTCGACGTACAAGGGCCCGACGAACGCGGCCGTGGCGGTGCAGCCGAACTTCCACGGCGGCGGCCCCGGCGGCAGCCTCCCGCCGCCGCCGATCCTGAACCCGCCGTCGATCCCGAAGATCAGCCCGCCGGACCCCAGCCGGCTGCAGTCGCAGCTCGCGGGCCTCGGCGTGCCCGGCTACGACCCGGACCACGCCCTGACCCTGGCCGGCGGCGCGGTCGCGCCCCCGCTGCCGCCGCTGCCCGACATGCACCTGCCCCCGGCCCCCGGCGGCCCGGGCGTCGTGCCCTCGATGAACGTGCCGGGCCTGCCGGCGTTCCCGGGCGGCCCGAACTTCCGCGCCACCGGCGGCCTCGCGGGTCTCGACCCGGCCGAGGCGGCCCAGCGGCTCGGTCAAGGCCCCGGTCAAGGCCCCGGTGGCATGCGCCCGCAGCTGCCCGGCCGCCCGAACCTCTCGGGCATGCGCCCGCCGCCCGGCGGCGGCGCCCGCCCGCCGATGCCGCCCGGCCGCGGCAATCCGAACCTGCGCGGGTCCAAGGGCCGCCTCCCCGGCGGCGTGCACGGCCCCGACCTGAACGAGGAGATGGGGCGCGGTGCGCCGCGCAGCCCCATGCCGCCCCGCCTGGGCGGGCGGCGCGGCCCCGGCGGCCCCTCGGGGCACATCGGCCCGGAGCACGAGCGCCTCGGCGGCCGCGGCAACGGCCTGCCGCCCGGCCAGCGGGGCGCCGGCCGCGCCAGCGCCCCGGGCGAGCGCCTCAACGGCCGCCGGGCGCCCGGCCTGCCGCTGGAGGAGCAGGAGGGCTTCAACCGCCAGGCGGCGCGCCCGGCGATCGAGGGCCGCGGCGGCATCAAGCGCCCGGCGGGCGGCCCGCTGCCGGAGGGCGAGGGCCGCGGCCCGGCCCTGCGCGGCCGCGGCGGCTCCGGCTCCGGCGAGTCGCCGTTCCGGCCGGTGCGCCGCGACCAGCGGGCCGAGCACGACGACTACGCGGAGGCGACGGAGGACGAGCTGTGGGCGGTGGAGCGGCCGAACCAGGGCGGCGCCGTCATCGACACGCCCAACCTGCCGCAGTCGCCGGAGGCCGGGCCGGCGATCGGGCGGTCGTGATCCTGTAGCACCATTCGCACCGTGCCCCCGCCGGACCGACTTCGGCGGGGGCACGGTCATGTCGGGGCCGGTGCGGAGGAGTCCAGACACGGCGTGTCGGTGCTTCTGCCGGGCTGGCTTCGGCGGGGGCGCGGTCATGTCGGGGCCGGTGCGGAGAGGTCCAGACACTCCGTGTCCGTGCCTCTGCCGGGCTGACCTCGGCGGGGCATGGGCATGTCGGGGCCGGTGCGGATAAGTCCAGACACTCCGTGTCCGGACTTATCCGATTTATCGGTTATTTCATGACCGTGACGTCCCGAGCGCTTGCATCGGGGTTCTTGCGTTCGTCAGTCGGTGCGGGAACGCGTCGGGAGCGCGAAGAACACGTCCTCCGGTTCGATGTCCGGGTCCCGCTCCGGGCGCTTGACCGGCTGGACCTCGCCCGGGCGCCAGTCGCGGGCGCGGCCGCGGCGGGCGGCGCCGCGCATCGCGAAGATCACCAGGGCGGCCACCAGGATCGCGACGCCGGCGAAGGCGGCGATGCGCCCCGCCGTCCGCCAGCGGCTCAGGCGGGCCACGGCGGCCGGGTCGCTCGCGGTGGCGGGGATCGGCGTCGGGGTGGCCGCGCCCTGCTTCGAGGGGGTCTCGTAGACGGCGCGGAAGGGGTTGACGAGGCCGTAGCCGAACTCGGTGCTGCGCTGCGCGCCCGCCATGCGATCCGCGGTCACCTGCAGCCGCCAGGCCACGTCGCTGTTCTTGAGGCCCGGCTGGGCCGACCACACCAGCGCCGCGGCCGCGCTCACGATGGGCGCGGCGAAGCTGGTGCCCTTGTAGTACTGGTGGCCGTGATCGCGCGTCGCGGCCAGCACGAGGTTGCCGGGGGCGGCGATGTCCACGTAGGAGCCGACCTGCGACTCGTCGACCCGGGTGCCGTCCTGGTTGATGCCGGCGACGCCGAGAACGCCGGGGTAGGCGGCCGGATACGACGGCGGGTCGTTCGGGATCGCGCTGCGCGCCGAGCCGATCGGCGGCGGGGTCGCCTCGGCGCTCACGTGGTGGTTGCCCGCGGCGGCGACGACGAGCGCGCCCTTGGTGTTGATCGCGTAGTCGACGGCCTCGGCGACGGCGGGGTAGTCGGCGTCGAGGCTCAGCGAGACGTTGATGATGCGGGCGTTCTGGTCCGCCGCGTACCGGATCGCCTTGGCGAACACGTCCGGCCCGGCGGCCTCGCCGTTGGTGCCGTCCTCGTGGTCGGAGACGCGGATCGGCAGGATCTTCACGCCGGGGGCCAAGCCCTCGAAGCCGACGCCGTTGGCGTGCTTGGCGGCGATGAGGCTCGCCACCGCCGTACCGTGCGACGTGCAGTCGAAGTCCGCGCCCGCCGCGTTGCGCAGGAAGTCGTAGCCGGGCAGCACCTGGCCCGCCAGCTGGGGATGGGCGCCGTCGACGCCGGAGTCGAGGACCGCGACCGTGATGCCGCCGCCGTTGGTGGTCGGCCAGACCCGCCCGATGCCGAAGGTCTGCTGCGGCCAGGGCGTCTCCTTGACCACCTCGCCCGCCTTGGCCGGGTTGTTGCACGTTCCGGCCGGGGGCGGCCCCGCGAGTGCGGTCCGGGGCACGGCGAGCGTCATCGCCGCGGCACCGAGCGCTGCGATGGCGGCGAACCAACGCTTGCGCTGCACGTCGGAGCCCTTCTGTGACATCGATTCGTACTGGTGGCGTATTGCCGTTGTTGAGTATCGTACGGTTGGACGGCTTGCGACGGGGAGGGCACCATGGACAACCGTGCGCTCCGGGCGCGCGCCGACGAACTGGCCGGCGAGCTCGAACGGATGCGCAGCGGCATGGGCACGCTGCAGCAGAAACTCCAGGCCATCACGGCGACGGCCAAGTCGGACGACGGGTTCATCACCGCCGTCGTCGGGCCCCGCGGCCAGCTGATCCGGCTGGACATCGACGCGCGCGTCTACCGTCGTCCGGACTCCCGCCAGCTCGCGCAGTCGATCACCAAGACGATCCAGGCGGCGTCGGCGGACGCGATGCGCCAGGTCACCGAGGCGTGCAAGCCGTTCATGGCCGAGTCGACCGTGCAGGCGCACCTGGAGTTCGACCTGCAGGGCATGACCCACAAGCTCGACTCCGAGCTCGGCCTGCTCGCCGCGGACATGGATGCGGAGAAGGAGAAGAAGCGATGACGGACAGCACTGCGGTCAACCCCACCCAGGCGCTCGGTGCCGCGTCGCAGCTGACGACCACCGGCGACGCGATGCTCAAGCGGTGGCGCGCCCTGCGCGGCCGGATCGACGAGCTCAACGCGAGCCAGCCGTGGGGCAACGACGAGCCGGGCAAGAACTTCAACAAGTACTACATGGAGGGCGAGCACCCGCCCTGCACCAGCGTGCTCGAGGGCGGCGAGAGCCTCGTCATCGCCGTGTCGAAGCTCGGGGAGCAGGTCCGGGAGGGCGTCCAGGGCGTCGTCGACATCGACGACCTCACCGCCGAGTGGTTCAAGAAGAAGTAGCGCTCCCCGCCTGGGGTTCGACACGGGGAGCCGTCCGAGTTGGCCATTGAGAAGCCCGACCTCCATCCCATCGACTGGTTGTGGGACGCCGTCTGCATCATCGGCGGCGGTTCCGCGTGGCCGGACGGCAACGAGGACCACCTGCGCGAGCTCGCGCAGGCCTGGCAGGATCTCGGCACCGAGCTCAACGGGCTGCTCAACAACTCCGACACCGTCGCGATGCAGATCGCGCAGGCGTGGGGCGGGGACGCGGGGGAGGCGTTCAACCAGTACTGGACGGCGCTCGCGGTCGGTCCCCAGAACGGGCTGCCCCAGGTCGCCGACATCGCGCTGAACTACTCGGCGGCCGCGGGCAACGCGGCGATGGAGATCGAGTACGCGAAGCTCGTCCTCGGCATCACGCTGATCGTCACGGTCATCACGATCGTCATCTGCCAGATCCTGGCCGCGTTCACGTTCGGCGGCTCCGAGGCGGCGGCGGCCGGTGCCGTCACCGCGGCCCGCACCATCGCCGGGCGCGTGCTGCAGCGGCTGATCAGCTTCCTGGGCAAGGAGTTCGTCAAGAAGTACATCCAAAAATTCATCATCCACGAGATCCAGCAGGTCGTGCTCTCGGTCGGCACCGACTGGCTGGCGCAGGAGATCCAGATCGCGGAGGGGCACCGCAAGGAGCTCGACACCCACTCCCTGATGAACAGCCTGGTCTCCGGCCTCGTCACCGGCGCCCTGACGTTCCCGCTGAACTTCGTCCACCTGCCGATCAACAGCCGCCTGCCCCGCGTGGCCGCCAACGCCGCCGTCCACGGCGCGGCCAACGCCCTGATCATGCCCGCCTCGATGATGCTCACGACCGGCTTCATGACCGGCGACTGGAGCTGGAAGAACATCACGCAGGGCATCAACCTCCAGTCGTTCATCAACGGCGCGGCGATGGGCGGCGGCATGGGCGGCATCGGCGCCATCCGCGGCCCGAAGCCGGGCGCGCACGGCGCCGCCCCGCACGTCGACGGCGAGGTCGGCCGGCCCGGCGAGACGACCCGGGGCGGCGAGAACGGCACCCGCGGCCCGGGCGACACCAACCTCGGCGACCCCGGCCTCGACACCAACGTGCGCGACTCGGGCGTGACCGGCGACGGCGCCGCTACCGGTGATGGCGGGACCACGAGCGGTAATCGGCCCGGGGCTGATGTCACAGGGTCCGACTACACTCCAGGGGACGGGCAATCGCTCGCACCAACCTCGGACAATCCGGCCGGCGGCTCGGTCGCGGCCCCTGTGGACTCCAACGCCAACGCGCACGGCGACTCGGGAGCCACGCAGGGCGGCGACTCGGGTGCGGGGCAGAACGCGCACGGCGGCGGCGATCCGGTCACCCAGCGCGGTGGGGATCCGGTCGTGCAGCACGCGGCGGACTCCGGAAACGGGGCGAGCGGGGGCGACGGCGGCGGGCGGACCGGCGAGACGCAGGCCGGCGAGACACGGACCGGTGAGACACGGACCGGAGAGACACAGGCCGGCGGCGCGCGGGCCGGTGAGACGCAGGCCGGGAGCAGCGCGGGTGCCCGCGGCGGGGAGACCGGGGCGCGGGCCGGGGGCGACAGTGGGCCGGGCGCGGATCGGCCGGCGGCGGGCGGTGACCGGGCGGCGACGGATGCCGGTCGGCCGGTGTCGGAGCATCCGGGTGCGGTCATGGGGGTCGACCGGCCGGCCGGGGCGGACGGGGCGCGGACCACGGACGCCGTCGGGCGCGGGGCCGACGGGACCGGGCGCGGGGCCGATGCTGTGCGCGGTGCTGAAGGGACCGGCGGCCGCGGTGCTGAGGGGACCGGCCGCGGTGCTGAGGCCACTGGGCGCGGTGCTGAGGCCACTGGGCGCGGTGCTGAGGGCAGCGGGCGTGGTTCGGAAGGTGCCGGCCGTGGCTCCGAGGGGGCCGGGCGTGGTTCGGACGGTGCTGGGCGCGGTTCGGAGGGTGCCGGGCGCGGGCACGAAGGGGCGCGGGCCGGGGATTCGGGGCGGGCCTCCTCCGACGGGGCTCGGAGCGGGGAGAAGGCGGGGCAGCGCGGCGGGGACGGGGCGCGTACGACCGACGGGGGGCGTACGACCGAGCAGAACCGCACCAATGGGTCGTTCCGGGCGCCGGAGCGGGCCGGGGACGTCGGGGCTCGACCGGGCGAACACGTGCCGGTGGGAGAGCACGGCCGGCCGGGCGAGAGCGGGGCCCAGCCCGGCGAGCACGTTCGGGTCGGCGAAGCGCGGCCCGGGGAGCCCGGGGCCCGGCCCGGGGAGCATCAGCCGGTGCACGCCGGCGAGCAGGGCCGCGGGCCCGGGCACGCGCCGGTGCACGACGGGACCGAGCGCGGTGATGGCGCCGGGCGGCATCGGGCCGAGGAGCCCGCGGCCGTGTTCGTGCCGTTGCCGCGGCTCGACGACATGCCCGTCCGGCTCGGCGGGAGCGAGCCCGGGGCGGGTTCCCCGCGGCCCGTGTCCACGCACGAGGGTGGCGGGCGCGGTACCGACACGCTGCCGGGGCGTGAGCACGGGCCGGGCGATCGCGGGAGCGGGCCCGGCGACCGGGGCGAAGGCCCTCGCGGGGGCGGGCCCGGCGACCGGGGCGAAGGGCCTCGCGGGGGCGGGGACGAGCCGCCGCCCGGTGGGGGTGGCGACGAGCCTCCGCCGCCCGGGGACCGGCCCAACGGCGGGGACGAGCCGGCCTCGAAGCTGTCGACGACGGAGACGGCCGGGGGCACGCGCGGGTACGAGGGGCCGCCGCGGCACTTCGAGGGCGACCCCGGCAGCCGCGAGGGGCGGGCCGCCGTCGACGAGTCGGCGCGGGATCTCGCCGACGCCGTGCGCGAGCAGATGAACTCCGAGAACCTGGGCAAGAAGAACCGGGTGCGCGTGGCCGGGGCGCTGCTCACGCCGGAGGACCCGACGATCTCCAGCCACACGAGCACGCGGCCGATGAAGCACGACAACGGTACGGCCACCGACCTGCGAGTACACCCGGAAGCCCAACGGGTCCTGGACGACATCAAGGCCGCCGCCGAGCACGACCCCGACAAACGGATCGGGCAGAACCACGGCAAGTGCGCCGAGGTGGTGCTCGTCTCCGACAAGCTGTACGAGCTCGAGCGGCAGTGGCACGAGGCCGGGGAGCCGGGGGACTTCGGAACCTACGCGCGCGAACAGCTGCGCGACGGTGTCGTCGCCACGCACTGGATCGGCGAGGGCGGGCGGCAGGAGCACGGCGACTACGCGCCCCCGTGTGCGTCCTGCGAGCCGTTCGTGCAGGACTTCGGCCTGCACCCGGTCGACCCGCACGAGGGCGCCGCGGCGCACGGACCGGCCACCGGGCCGCACGAGCCGACCGGCGGCCGCCCGGGCGAGCACGATGCGGGCAGCGTCCCCGGCGAGCACGATGCGGGCAGCGTCCCCGGCGAGCACGACCCGGGCAGCGTCCCCGGCGAGCACGGACAGGGCGAAGGCGTGCGCCCGCCCGAGACGCTGGGCGGCATCACCGACCGCCCGCTGTCCGAGGCGCGCACCAACGAGTACCACGGCCCCACGCCGCACGAGATCCGCGAGCTCAACGAGGCATTCCCGCGCGACGAGCACGGACGGCCGCTCACGCAGCCCGACGTGCGCGTCGGCGACTGGGCGCACAACGCCAACGACGGCGGCCACACCGAGCCGGGGCGCAACAACAACTGCCCCGAGGTGGCCATGGCCGTGCTGGCCAACCACTACGGCGAGCCCACCGTCGCCGGCGCCCTGCGCGACCCGCACGCCGCCGGCGAGCGCGGCGCCGCCGAGCGCATCTCCCGCTGGACCGGCGGCGAGTGGGAGATGCACGGCAGCGACCACCGCGGCTTCGACGGCATCGACCGGCAGCTGCGCGAGGCGGGGCCGGGCTCCGGCGCCGTCGTCGTCATCAAGTGGGGCGACACGGGCGAGGGCCACGCGTTCAACGCCCTGAACATCCACGGCGACATCGTCTGGGTCGACATGCAGCACAACGTCGTCTCGGACCACGGGCCGATGTACCACGACAACGTCGCCGGCGTCTGGTCCATCACGCTCGACGCGCACGGCGAGCCGCTCCACCCGATCCAGCACACGACGGGCCTGGGCGACGGGCCGGCGCACGCGGGCGGGGCCGGGCCGATCGACGGCTACCAGGCCCACGAGCTGAGCGCCGAGCACGTCATCGGCGAGGACATCCCGGTCAAGCTGCAGCTCGGCGACGACGGCAAGCTGCATATGGAGGGCGACCCCAAGGACACCTCCCGGACCATCAAGGGCAACCTCCAGCGCGGCGGAAGCTTCGTCACGGACTGGCACACCGCGATCCGCAACGACATGGTCGCGATGGCGCACCAGGGCGAGCCGGTCCCGCACGAGCTGACCCACGACCCCGCCCGGCCGGAGAACCCGGTCGAGCAGGTCCGGGAGGCCTCGCGGGACTACCACGACGCGCACGAGCGCGCCTACGACGCGTTCAACGAGAAGCGCGACGACATCATCAGCCGGTACGAGGAGGAGACCGGCGCCGACTTCAGCGACTTCGGGCCGAAGGACCTGAAGCCCGGCACCAAGGAGTTCGAGACCGCGCTCGACACCCTCAAGCAGGACCGGGTGGGTTCGCGCTTCGCGACCGAGCTGCGGGAGGCGGCCGGGCAGTTCAACAAGGACATGCATCCGGTGCGCATGGCCAGCAACGCGGTGGGCGTGCACGCCGGGCTCGGGGTGGCGTTCCACGAGGCGATGCACAGCAACCTGCCGACGCCGCACACGCAGGTCAACCCGGAGCACGTGTTCCTGTCGGGCGACCCGGTCTCGGCCAAGAACCACGAGCTGGACATCATCGCGCTGCGCTACGACGGCTCGGGCGACGCGCCGGCGCGGTACAACCGCCTCGACATCTGGGAGGCCAAGGGCAACTCCGGCACCCTGGGCGGGCACGAGATCCCCGAGTTCGGCGGGAAGCGGGCCCAGCAGGGCAGCGGGCCCTACCTGAAGTGGATGCTGGAGCACGACCCGACCATGCTGCGGCTGTACGCCGAGCACCCCACGCTGCTCGCCGACATCCAGACGGGCAAGGTCACGGTCGCCTACCACAAGGTCACGACCGAGCGCTTCGAGCCGGTGCGCGACGGCGCGGGCCGGATCGTGCGGGACCCGGAGACGGGCCGGCCGCAGCTGGTCGACGGCAGCAGCCGGACCCACGTGCGGGAGTTCGGCCTCGACGGCGTGGACCGCGGGGGCCACGAGCGGAACTCCTTCGACCCGAGCAAGGTCGACCCGGACCCGCAGAAGATTTACGAAGCGGGGGTGCGGGCCGCGGAGGAGGCGGCCGCCGCGCGGGGCGAGCACGTGCCCGAGCGCCTGTCGGGCTACGACCCCGAGCGCGTGTACGACGTGCGGACCGCTCAGGGCGGCCGGGTCTGGCACGCCGAGCTGGGGGTGGGCGAGTTCGGGCCCGCGGCCCCGCACGAGGTCGAGGCGCGCGTGCAGCGGCTGCTGGAGGGGGCCGCGGACCCGCGGACGTGGGTCGACGGCGCCCCGCCGCGGATCGTCGTGCACGCCCCGCACGGCATCGACGCGGCCACCGCCCGGCTGATCGAGCACACCCGCGTCGAGTTCACGCCGCCCGACCCGGGCCACCCGGTCGCCCCGCCGCGGATCACCGTCGACGGGCCGCGGCTGCACGGCGAGCCGATCACGCTGCCCGAGACCACCGTCGCGAACGACCGCGCCAACAGGGTGCCCTACTTCGGGACCGACCCCTCGGTCCCGCCCCGGGTCCCGGTGCGCGTCGTCGACGGGCGGCTGTACGACGCGGGCGGCCTGCCCCTGCACGGCGAGTACATCTACGCGGTCGACCCGCGGACCCAGCAACTGCACGCGCACCCGTTCATGGCCGACAACACCCGCCACTCGAGCCTGCTCGCGGGCGGCCCGGTCGACGCGGCCGGCACCCTGCGCATCGAGCACGGCCGGATCCTCGGGGTCGACAACGCCAGCGGCCACTACACGCCGGTCGCCGACCACGTGGCCCGGGCCCGCGACGCGCTCGTCCACCTCGGCGCCGACCTCACCCGGGCCGAGTTCCGGGCCGACGTCGGCCCCGAGCCGACCGAGCACTCGCGGGCCCGCGGCGAGCAGGCCTTCGACCGGGCGATCGCGGAGCTGAACCGGCCCGGGGAGATCGACGGCGTGGCCGGCGTCAGCCGCGGGACCAGTCACGTGGAGATGAGCCGGGCCGAGCGGCCGGCGGTCCTGCGGGTCGAGCTCACCGACGGCCGCGTGATCGAGGTCGACGGCGCGGGCGTGCGCGACTTCCTCCAGGCCGCGCGCCACGACGGGCCGGACGCCGAGGGGTTCCGCTTCCCGGCCGAGCGCGAGGGCACCGCCACCGACGCCGACCTGGCCTTCCAGGGCGCGGACCAGCTGCGCGACCGCATCCAGGGCGAGCTGGACCGGCTGGCCGCGCCGCACCGCGAGCCCGTGGGCGAGCCGCGCCCGCCGGCCCGCCCCGACCACGTGCTCACCGAGCTCGACCGGCTGCTCGCCGAGCGGACCGGCCAGGAGACCCTGCACGCCGGGGGCCGCGACGGCGAGCCCGTGCGGCCGCCGCGCGACACCGACCGCGCGATCGCCTCGCTGCGCAACGTGTCCGACGAGCGCATCGCGGCGCTGGTCGACCGGGCCGGGGTGGCCGGGGAGGCGGCCGCGCGCATGGCCACCGAGCTCGCCGCCCGGCGCGACGCGGTGCTGGAGCGCAACTTCCGGCCCCCGGCGCCGGAGGCGGTGCATGCCATGGCCCGGGACGCCCGCGGCCTGCTGGGGCGCAACCCGTCGCCGCGAGAGGTGTACGAGGCCCTGCGCGAGGCGTCGATCCGCAACACCGAGAGGTACGCGCACGGCATGACGGTCCGCGAGGCCGCCCGCGCGCTGGACCGGCTGATGCCCGAGCCGAACCGCCACGAGACCTTCGAGCGGACGATCGCCAGGTTCCTCGACTCGCCGGAGGGCCGGGCCTACCACGAGGCGATCACCGAGCTCGACCTCGCGACCAACCACGCGCCGCGCTTCGACCCGGAGGGCTCGCCGTTCCGCGAGCCGTCGCCGGAGGTCGTCGAGCGGCAGAGCGCCCAGCACGCGGCCGGATGGAGCGCGGAGCAGCGCGCCGCGCTCGAGCGGTACGCGAATGGGCGCTCGAGTGCCGACCAGTACCTGCGCACCGGCGACGCGCAGCAGCGGACGGCCGCCCGCGCCGAGGCGTACCGCATCCAGAGCGCCATGCGCGAGTCGCCCACCGCGATGCGGCTCACCGGCGACCTGCTCTGGCGGGACCTGGGCCTGCGCGGCGCCGTCGACCTGCCGCGGCTGGTCCACGGGGAGATCACCCTCGACGGGTTCACCCGGGTGATGCCCGAGGAGCACCTGCGCTCGAGCGGCGACGTGCGGATCGTGGTCGACGCGCCGGCGGGCACGCCGATGGCCTGGATCGGCGGCGCCCACGACTACGCCGAGGGCCAGGTGCTGCTGCCCGCCGGGGCGCGCCTGCACGTGACGGAGCTGCGCCAGACCGGGATCGACCGGTTCGAGCTGCGGTTGCGCTATACCGGCTTCGAGGACCCGCCCACGATCGACGGACGGCTGCTGGAGGACGGCGGTCCCCGGCCGGGCGATCTGCACGACGCCGGGCTGCCGGTCGACGCGCCGGCGCCGGCGGGCGAGCCGATGACCGCCGGCCACGCGTACGCCGTCGCGCACGAGGCCGGCATCGACCTGCGCGGCGTCGAGATCCGGGTGGCCGAGGACCCGGCGCTGGCGCGGTACATGCGGGAGCAGGGCGTCCCCGCGATCGTGCCGCCGGAGGAGGGCGGCCGCGTGGTGGTGCTCGGGCCGGCCGCGTTCGCCGACCGCGACACGCTGGCCGCGACGCTGCGCGAACACGGAGGGGGTGCCGGTGATCCGCATCATGGTGGAGAGCCTGTTCGACTGGACCGGCCGGGGTCTGATGGTCTCGGGGTTCCAGATGGGGGGCATCATCGAGCCGGGGATGAGGCTGGGCGACGGTACGGGGAACCGCGCGACGGTGCTGGGCATCGAGCCGGAGAGCCCGCGGGACCGGGCGCAGGGGTGGGTCACCCTGCGGCTGGAGCCCACGACGCCGAGCCCGGCGGCCGTGGGGGTGATGCTGAAGGTGGAGGAGAGCCCGGTGGTGGCGTACCGCTACCACGCGACCCCGGACCTGGCGACGGCGGCGCTGGTCACGATCTCGGAGGACTCACCGGGGACGAGCCGGGCGGTGGCTATCGAGCTGGCGACATTCTCTCGATCCTGGGCGGCGAGCCCGCCGCCGGGCTCCCAGGAGATCACCCGGGAGCAGGCGGAGCAGACCCTGCTGGCGGCCCGCACGATCATGCCCTCGGAGGCGGAGCTGCGCCGGATCCTGCTGACCCGAACCTGACGGCCCACCGGCTCGTGCAGGAGCGGATCGCGCCGCACTCGCCGGAGCTGGCGAGCGTGGTCGAGAAGCTGCTGGACGACCCGCACGCGCTCAACGTCACCAACTCGCTGCGCAACCCGCTGCTGCGCGACCTCGTGCTGCGCCACATCGAGGAGCTGGCCCGCGGCGACGCCCTGGCCCGCTACGGCGGCGACCTGCACCAGTTCCTGCAGGAGAACCCGGGCCGCGGGCCGCTCTACGCCAAGGTGCCGGAGTGGGTCAACAAGGTCGTCGTGGACGGGGCCGAGCAGTCGCGGATGGGGCGGTACGTCGCGGACATGAAGGCCTCCGATCCGGCCCTCGGCGTCGGCGCGGACCCGACCCGGGCCGAGATGGGGCTGGTGCGCGAATACGCGGACCGGCTCACCGGCGAGCTCAAGCCGGAGGTCGACCGGGTTCTCGGGGAGATCGCCCGGCGCATCCGCGAGACCACCGACGGGCCGGTCGACTACAACAGCCGGGCCAAGGACGCCGAGGGCCTCATCGACAAGGTCGGCCGGATGAGCCGGGGCCGCGAGAACGCGCCCGGCCGCCCCTGGTACCGCGTCGGCGATATCATCGACGCCGTCGGCGCGCGGATCACCGTGCCCGACACCAGCAGCCTGTGGAAGACTTTGCAGGCGGTCGTCGACGAGTTCGGCGTCGGCGACGGCGGGCGGATCGTGGAGGTCGACAACATGTACGCCTCCCCGAAGTCGAAGAGCCCGCAGTACCGGGTGATTCCGCTCTGCATCGGCATCGAGGTCAACGGGCACAAGTACGCGTTCGAGCTGCAGCTGACCACGCTGCGCGCGTCGATCGCCGCCGACATCGAGCACAACTCGCTCTACAAGCCCTACGTGTCCCTGTCGGCGGCCGACGCGCAGGCGGTCCGCGAGGCGTTCGAGGAGGCCGCCGCCCTCGACCAGCTGGAGGACAGCTCATGACCGAGCGCGAGTCGCTCTACGTCTTCCGGCTGGGCGAGGCCGACGACGACCTCACGCCCGCCTTCGTCGTCGACGGCCGCGACTACCCCGACGACGAGGCCGTGCGCGCCGCCGTCGGGGCGGCCCGGGCGGCCCTCGGCGACCGGCGGCTGATCGCGGATTTCGAGACTTCGGCGGTACGACCCGAGACCCCGCGATCCCCGCTGCCCTCGTGGCCCGAGTGGCGGGCGCGGCACCTCGAGCGCGGTGAGCCGATCGGCGTGCGGCCCCGCCCCGAGGTCCAGCCGACCCCGGCGGGCTGGGACGACATGAGCCGCTGGCTGGAGCAGTCCCGCGCGTGGCTCGACGCGCAGCTCGCGGCGGCGGCCGGCGCGGTGCCCGGGGCCCGGGTGCGGCGCACGCGGGAGGCGCAGGCGCACCGGGTCGGCCCGGGCTCCGTCGTGCTCGCCGAGGAGCGGTACCGGACGGACTGCGAGTACCTCGCCGTCCCGCCCGCCGGCGCCGACGCCGGCACGGTGCTGGGGCAGGTCGCCGGGGCGCTGCGCGCGGGCGGCTGGACGGTCGCGGCCGTCGAGGAGTCGCCCGGGTACGTCACGCTGCCGGCCGAGCGGTCCGGGTACACGATCACCGCCGTCTGGAGCAGGCGCAACAACGCGGTGCGGCTGACCGGCGCCTCCCCGGTCGTGGACGCCACCACGTTCGAGGCGCGGGGAGGGGCGGGCGGTGCCGCGCACGTTTGACGGCTCCGTGGGCTGGCCCGTGCTGCGCGCCCGCTTCGCCGACCGGCTCCCGCCGCCGACCCTCGCCGCGCTGGACGCGGCCGTGGCTTTCGCCGTCGAGCGCCACGGCGACCAGCGGCGCCCCGCCGGGGAGCCCTACGTCGAGCACCTGCTCGAGGCGCTCGAGGTGCTGGTCGAGGCGGTCGGCGAGCGCGATCCCGGCACCCTGTGCGCCGCGGTGCTGCACGACGTCGTCGAGGACACCCCGACGACGCTCGACGAGGTGCGGGAGCGCTTCGGGCCGCGGGTCGCCGAGCTGGTCGGGTGGGTCACGAAGCAGGGGGACCGGGAGGCGTACCTGGCCGCCCTGCGCGACGCGCCCGACGCCGCGCTCGCCGTGAAGCTCGCGGACCGGGTGAGCAACGTCCAGCGGCTGCGCACGCACCCGCGCCCGGCCAAGCGGGCCTCGTACTACCGCGAGACCGTCGCCACCATCGTGCCGCTCGCCGCCGGGCGGCCCTGGTTCGAGGCGTGGTACCGCGACTGGCAGGCCGAGCACGCCGACCTCGAACGTCTCGATGGGGGACAGCCATGAGTCTCGGCGAGTCGGACGAGCCGTTCCAGTTCGTCGTGCTGGGCGAGCACACCGGCGGGCAGCTGGTGCCGGGTGAGATGACCGCCGGGAACGACCGCCGCTTCTTCCGGGTCCTGCGCTACCTGCGGCGGGGCTCCTGGGTCATCCGCGACCCGCTGACCAGGGGCGCCGACGCGCTCGATCCGCGGGCCGAGCCGGCGGTGCCGCGCGGCTACCGCACCGACGGCGAGTGGATCTGGCCGCTGGCGCTGGAGTACTACCTGGAGCACCACGGCGTCGCCCCGCCCAAGGGCCTGCTCGACGTGATGACCGAGCGCGCCCACTTCCCGCTGCGGGTCCACGCCGACCGGTGCGGCCAGGCCCACCAGGCGCTGCTGCCGCGCATGCCCGGCCCGTTCGAGCCGCCCGCGCCGATGCAGTTCCGCCTGCCGCCCGACGTGTACGACCTGCTGCTCACCGTGGGCTGGACGCCCGGGCGCCGCAGCCCGGTCGCCGAGGGGCTCGACCCGCGCGCCGCGGAGATCCTCACCGAGTTCGGCGGGCTCACCTACCCCGTCTACGGCTACGTGCGCGACTGGCGGGTGACGGCCTTCCACCTGCTGCCCGACGGCCCGCCGAGCGACCCCGACCGGCTCGCGGCCGCGGCCCGGCGCCTCGGCGGCCCGCTGCTGCCGCTCGGCTCGGTGCCCGGCTGGAACTGCGAGATCGTGCTGCACCCGGAGCACGGCATCGGCACCGCCGGCGAGACCGAGCGGTTCCTGGGCCGCGACATCGACGAGGCCCTCACCGCGCTCGTGCGCGGCGTGGCTCCCGCCGAGTCGCGCCGCGCGGGGAGCGGTTGGCTAAGGTAGGGCCATGTCGACCGACCTGCGGATGCTCAGCGGCGACGAGGTCGTCGCGCTGGTTCGCACATTGATGACCGTGCGGCCGCTGCTGCGCAACGCCCCGGCCGAGCGGATCATCCAGGAGCTCGGCTGGACCGAGATCGAGCACAACGACGAGGTGTTCTTCACCGACCCCGGCGACGGGCTCGGCGAGGGCAGCGTCGGCCTCGGCGACGACGGCACGCCCGAGGTCGTGACGGCGTCGATCCACACCCAGATGCGCGGGCGCGACACCGACGAGCGGCGCGACTTCCGCCAGGACGCGTACTCGGTGGCGGGCCGGGCCATCACCGCCGAGTTCGGCAAGCCCTACGCGCTCGACGGCGGCCATCTGCCGAAGCTGAAGTGGCGCATCGGCGACTCGGCGATCAACCTGATCCGCGCGCCGATCGGGGTCAAGCTGTGGCTGTGGCGCCCGATCGACCTCAAGGCCCGGGAGTGGATCCCGGATGAGGAGGAGTACCTGTGACCGCGCCGACGACCCCGACGTGGGACGAGTTCGCCGCCGCCCTGCGCACGGAGCTGGGCCGGATGGGCGACGGCGTCCTCTTCGTCATCAGCCATCGCGAGCAGCCCTGGCACTACGCGCAGTTCGCGCAGTACCTCGACGAGACCTTCGCCGAGGTCAGCGGGGAGACGGTGCAGGACCCGGCGGTCGAGGAGGCCCCGACGCCGGAGGGGACGCGGATCCTCGAGTCGCTCGGCTGGGCGCCGCCGATGCGCCGCGAGGGCTACCGCTGGCACCGGTCCGTTCCCTACCCGCCGACCAGCGCGGAGTACCGCGAGATCGTCGACGCCGTGGTGGTCGCCCTCCGCGACGTCAACGGCGTGCCGGGCCCGGACCACCTGACCTACCGGGCCTGGAACGGCAAGGACGACAACAAGCCCTGGCCGGTCGAGCTTCCGGGCGTGCGGGCCGAGGGTGGTTCCTGAGCGCATGACTCGGGTCCGCGGTGGTGCGGACCGTCGCTCCCGCCAGACACCGCTCGGCGCTGGCGCGCCGTCGCTGCCAGGCCCGCCGTTGGTCACCCTTTGCTCATGTCAGTGCCCGGCACCGGAAAGCCGCACCAGGTCTGTCTACGGCAGCAGGTCGGGCCGGTAGCGGCGGAACCAGTCGCCGATCCGGCCCGACGTCCAGCCCCGGTCGATCATGGCCAGGCTCATGTTCACGGTCAGCGGGTCGCCGAACGGCACCCACTGCGCGCCGTGCTGCCGCTGCCGCTCGACCTGGCCGTGGTCGAGGATCTCGCCGACGCCCGTGAGGCCCGGCCCGGTGTTGGCGTCGGCGAACATGTCGACGCCCGCCTGGGCCGCGGCCCGGCCCACGCCGTAGGGCGCGATGACGGTGCCGGAGCGGCGGTTGATGACGACGATGCTCTGGATGTCGGCCCAGCGCATCCGCACGATCTTGCCGTCGCGGCGCAGGAACTCCACGCCGTTGGGGGACAGGCGCAGGCCCTGCTGGCGGCTCGCCACCCGGTGCAGCAGCGTGATGGCGCCGACCACCAGGACCGGCCCCAGCACCATGCCCGCGTAGCCGGCGATCATGTAGCCGATGACGAACATCAGCAGGGCGACCAGAATGTTGGTGGGCAGGAACGGCTTGCTGTAGTTGTGCCAGGTCTGCGCCCAGCTCGCCCGGAACTCCTCCGGCTCGTTCATGCCGTCACCACCGCCTCGAGGTCGGCCAGTTGGAGGATGCGCAGCTCGTCGAGGCTCGGGCGGCGCCCCAGGACCCGCAGGCGCTGCGCCTGGGCCTTGCGGACGCTCTCGAAGAGCTTGCGGGCGTCGCGGGCGTTGCCGAAGTTGGCGTCGCGCTCGACGGCGGCGAAGTGGCGCAGCAGCACCGGCTCCACGTCGTCGCCGAGCACGTAGTCGTCGGCCGCGCACATCCGGCGCACGATCCGGACGAGCTCCTCCGGGCTGTAGTTCTCGAACACGATCGTCTTGGTGAACCGGGACGCGAGACCAGGGTTGGCCGAGATGAACTCGTCCATCTCGGCGGTGTAGCCGGCCGCGATCACCGCGATCTCGTGCCGGTGGTCCTCCATGAGCTTGACCAGCGTGTCGATCGACTCCTGGCCGAAGTCCCCGCCCGAGCCCATGGTGCGCGACAGCGTGTAGGCCTCGTCGATGAACAGCACGCCCCCGCGCGCCTCCTCGAACGCGGCCGACGTCTTCTCGGCGGTGTGGCCGAGATACTGCCCGACCAGGTCGCGCCGCGAGACCTCCTTGAACGCGCCCTTCGGCAGCACGCCCAGCGCGGCGAGCAGCTTGCCGTAGATGCGGGCCACGGTGGTCTTGCCGGTGCCCGGCGCGCCCGCGAACACCAGGTGGTGGCTCATCGCGCCGACCGAGAGCCCGGCGCTGCGCCGCCACTCGTTGACCTGGATCTCGTCGATGAGCGCCCGGACCTCGTCCTTGACGCCGGCCAGGCCGACCATCGTCTCCAGCTCGCCCAGCAGTGCCTCGACCGCAGCCGCGTCCCCGCCGGCCGCCGGGGCGCCGTCGCCGATCGTCAGCGGCGGCGCGTCGGGCCGGGCGGTGACGAGCGTCGTGGTCGCGCCCTCGGCGATGTCCACGGCCGGCACGCCCGTGTTCTCGATCTGGCACTCCTCGATCGCGCCGCCGCAGCCGCGCGCGACGGAGACGCCGACGCCCTGGGTGTCGTGGATCTTGCAGCGGCGGATCGTCGGCGAGCTCTGGTGGGCCACGACCACCCCGGCGTCGCCGGTCTGGGTCACCTCGCAGCCCTCGAGCGTCGGCTTGCCGAACTGGTACACGTAGACGCCCCGCCGCCCGCAGCCGCGCACGACCGTGGCCGTGATCACCGGGTCGGCGCCGATGCGCACGATGATCCCGTCCTCGGCGACCTCGCTGATCTGGCAGTCGTCGATGGTGCCCGGGGCGTCCTCGACCACCACGCCGTACTGCGCGCCGGTGATCGTGCACTTGCGCAGGTCGATCGAGCCGCCGGCCAGGTCGACGCCGGGCCCGAAGCGCGCGGTCAGGTCGCAAGCGTGCAGCGCGAGCTGGGTGCCGCGCGCGGTGACCACTGGCGCGTCGGCCGCCACCAGCGTGAAGCCCTCGATCGTCAGCGTGGCGTTGCGCGCGCTCACGGCCGGGTAGGGGATCGCGGACGCGTCCAGCGTCACGGCGCCGCCCGACGGGTCGGAGCTCACCAGCTTCAGGCGCTTGCCGGTGACGAAGATGGCCTCCGCATAGGTGCCCGGTGCCACCGCGATCACCGAGTCGTCGGTGGCCGCGGCGAGCGCGTCACCGATGGTGGCGTACGCACCCCGCTGCTGCGGTGAAACGAGAAGTGTGCGAATGACGGCCCCCGGTGCTGAAGACGGAAGGTGCCCTCGCATTATCGCAGCCAGCCGTGCTCACCACGACGCCCGCCTATGGGCAGTCAGTCCGCGTCCGGGCGGCTACGCTGTGCGGCATGGCGACCAGGGCGACGACCGGCCGCAGGCTGCCGCTGACCGCGGGCGCGCTGCTCGTGGGCGACACGGTCTACCGGCACACCTCCGTCCGCGGCGACACCCCGCCCGAGCTGCACGCGCTGATCCGGCGATTCCTGCACGAGCTGCCGGTCGAGTCGCGGGAGCGCTACGCGGGCTCCTGCGCGGAGATGGTCCTCGTCTCCGACCGCCTGCACGAGGCCGAGCGCGTCCTCGGCGGCACGCCGCTGACCCCGGCGGCCGCGCGGGCCGAGCTCTGGGGCGCGCGGCTGTCGCTGGTGCACATCCGCGAGGAGGGCGACCCGGTGCACGGCACCCCGGCCCGGCCCTGCCGCACCTGCGCCGCGCTGCTGGACTGGCTCGGCATCGAGGCGGGCACGTCATGAGCACCGCGCCGCGTTTCGTCCCCGGCGTGGACACCGCGCCGCGTTTCACCCCGGGCGTGGACGCCCCGGCGCGTTTCGTCCCCGGCGTGGGCGCCGCGCGGCATTTCGTCCTGGGCGTGGGTGCCGCGCCGCGCGTGGCCGGCTGGGCGCCCGGCCGCATCCGCGCCGCGCTGCCGGACGGTGCCTCATGAGCGGCCCCGCGCGTTTCGCCCCCGACGTGGAGACCGCGCTGCGCGAGGCGGGCTGGGCGCCCGGCCGCGACGTGACGCCCCGCGCGCGCATGTGGGGCCTCGCGCTGGCCTCGCACGCCTCGCCCTCCGGGCAGCAGCACACCGTCGTGCCCGCCGCCCTGGCCGTGCTCGCCGAGTTCGGCGGCCTCACGGTCCGGGCCGAGGGCGAGGGCGCCGAGGTCGCCCGCACCGGCATCGTCTTCGACCCGCTGCGCGGCCTGCACGCCGCCACGACGCTGGCCGGGCTCGGCGAGCTGATCCGGGCCCGCCTCACGCCGATCGGCGAGCAGGACGACGGCGCCGGCCTGCTCGCCATGGACGAACACGGCCGCGTCTTCCTGCTCGACCACACCGCCGACTGGTTCGCCGGCGCGACGGTCGACGAGGCGATCGCCACGCTGCTCGGCGGCCGCCTCCCGGCCCGCGTCACCGACGACGGCACCTGGTCATGACACCGTCCTACGACTCGGACCCCGCCGGCGCACACGACCCGCGCGAGGACCGGCGCCCGTCGCCGAGCGCCGGCGACCCGCGGCCTTCGCACGCTTCCGGAGACCCGCGGGCGGCGCACGGTGCCGGCGCCCCACAGCCTTTGCACGGTGCCGGCGATCCGCGGCCGTCGCACGGCGCCGGTGACCCGCGGCCGTTGCACGGTGCCGGAGATCCGCGGCCTTTGCACGGTGCCGGCGATCCGCGGCCGTTGCACGGTGCCGGAGATCCGCGGCCGTCGATCGGTGGCGGGGAGTGGCGGCCGTCGACCGAGGCCGAGGAGGCCATGGCGGCGGCGGTCGCGGCGCAGGACCAGATCGCCTACCTGAAGGCGCTGTCCGACGAGGCGCTCTACCTGCCGATCACCCCGGCCGCGGCCGCCGGGCGCGAGCCGGTGACCCTGGCGACGTCCCCGGCCGGCGGCACGACCTACGTGCTGGCCTGGACGTCCGGCCCCGCACTGCCGCCCGAGGTCCAGGCCGTGCGCCGCGCCCCGCTCTTCGAGGTCGTGCACGCCATCCAGGACCTCGGCTGGGGCATCGCCGTGGATCCCGGGTTGCCGGTGCAGGCGTACCTGTCGCCGGACGCGGTGCGCACCCTGCCGCCGTGGGAGCCCGAGTGGTGGCCGCTGGACGACGCGCTGCGCCGGGCGGTGCGGGCCGAGGACCGGGAGGCGTACATGGCCGCGCTCCTCGAGGCCCACCTGGTGCTGCCGCTGCCGACGGAGGAGGAACTGGCCGCGGCGAACCCGCGGCCCGAGCCCGACGATCCGGAGGCGGCCTACTGGACGGTCGTGCGCACCGACCGCATCGTGCCGAGCATCTCCCGCGACGTGACCGACCCCGAGTTCCCGTGGTGGCGCGCCGAGCTGGTCGACGGCCGCGAGATCATCTTCGCCTTCACGTCGGTCGCGCACATGCAGGCCGAGGTCGGCGACCGCGAATGGGTCTCGGTACCGTTCATCGACATCGTGGTCGCCTGGCCGGAAGGCGAGCCGGAGAGCGGCCCGCAGAGCGGAGCCGGGCCCTGGTCGGGGGCCGGGTCCGGGAGCGGGGCCGGGAGCTGGTCGCGGGCCGGGTCTGAGAGCGGGGCCGGGAGCTGGTCGCGGGCCGGGTCTGAGAGCGGGGCCGGGAGCTGGTCGCGGGCCGGGTCTGAGAGCGGAACCGGGAGCTGGTCGCGGACCGAGTCGAGGATCGGGTCGCAGGGACGGCCGGCGCTGCGGCTCAACCCGGGCGGCACCAACGGGGTGGAGCTGCCGCCCGAGGCCCTCGCGGAGATGTACAGGCTGTTCATGGCGGCCCTGCACGAGCAGCACACCGCGCGCGACGAGTGATCAGCGCTGCGGCGGCCCGTGGTACTGCTGCTCGACCGCGGTGGGGGAGAGCCAGACGTATCGGTTGGCCCCGCTGCCCATGAGCGCGAGCATCTCCGGGGTCATCTCCTGCAGCAGGCCGGCCCCGCTCTCGGTGAGGTTCAGCGCCTGGCCCGCCACCGCGGCCTCCTGGCGGCTGAGCTTCTGCAGCATCACGAGGTTGCAGCCCTGCAGCGTGTGCGCGTGCTCGGCGCCGAGCTTTCGTACCACCGTCACCTGCGTCTGCCACGCCCCGAGCTCCGGGCGCGCGCCGAAGCCGACCTGGCTCACGTCGGTCACGACGAGCAGCGGCTGCCGGGCGCTCGCCGGGGCGGTGGGCGGGCGCGGGTCGTTCCACAGCACCAGCCGGTCGCTCATCCCGGTCGCCCACTCGCCGAGCCCCTGCCACGGGCGCGGGTCGCCGGTCATCACGATCACGCGGGCGCCCAGCGCGAGGGTCCGGAACACCAGGAGCCGCTGCGCCCAGAGCCCGCCGACCAGGGTCACGCGGGTCGGCTCCGGGCGGAACAGCCGGATCGGCACCGGCTGGCGCTGGTAGTCCACGCCGAGCATCAGGCCCGTCGCGCCCGTGCCGCCGCGCATCTGCCGCAGCGCCGCCGCGCTCACGTCGTGCCAGCCCACGTGCAGCCGGGGCAGGCTCGGCCCGAGCGGCTTGCCCGTGCGCCGCGCCGGGGCCGGGGTGCTCGTCGGCGGCCCGGTCGGGCCCGGCCGGCGGACCGCGAGATCCTCGGGGCGGGCCTGGGCCGGCACCGTGTGCTGGGTGGCCCCGAGCGTCCCGGCCGCGGCCTGGGCCTGCTGCCACGGCAGGCTGGGTGCGGCGGTGCGCGACAGCGAGCTCTCGAGGTCGAACTGCGGCGGCGCGGCGGCCGGGCGCACCTCGGTCGTCACGTGCTCGCGGACCGGCTGGGCCTGCTGCGGCACGGCGGCCCGCGCCTGGGCGGCGTACTGGGCCTGCTGGGCGTACTGAGCCTGGGCGGCCTGAGCCTGAGCGGTCTGAGTCTGGGCGGCCTGTGCCTGGGCCGCGGCCTGAGCCTGGGCATACTGCGCCTGCTGCGCGGCGTAAGCGGCCTGCGCTTGAGCGGCGGCTTGAGCCTGCGCGGCGGCCTGAGCTTGAGCGGCCTGAGCTTGAGCTTGAGCCGCCTGAGCTTGAGCCGCCTGAGCTTGAGCGGCCTGAGCCGCCTGGACCTGAGCCGCGTAGGCCGCGGCCTGCTCCGGGGAGTACTCCGCGGCCCGAGCCGCCGGCGGCACCTGGGCGCGGCCGACCCCGCCCCGGTGCAGCCCGATCTGCTCCGGCGGCGGCGCGCTGTGCCGCCCGTGCTGCTCCTCGTAGGGCTCCGGCGGCTGCTGCGGGTGGCTCACTTCGCACCGCCCCCGGTCGGGGCGCACGCGTACATCCCCGGCCCGTGCTCCCCGTCGAGCCGCACGAGCTCGGCTTGCGCCGCGGCCGCCGCCTCCGTCACCGCGCGGGCCGAGGCCTCCAGCGCCGCGGCCGGGGCCGAGACGCGCACGAGGCAGCGCAGCGCCAGCCCCCCGCCGTCGCGGGTCAGCGCCAGGGAGGTCGCCGACGACGAGGACGGCAGCGAGATCAGGTGCTCCAGCAGCGCCGAGGTGTTATCCAGCCGCGGCCAGGCCTTGAGCCAGAAGACGTTGTGCGCCAGCTCGCCGCAGCGCCAGAGCGTCCAGTCCTCCTGCGGCCGCCACGACTCGCCGGGCGCGGCCGGGTCGAGCTCGCAGGCCCGGGTGAGGGCGTCGGTGAGCTCGTCGCCGGTGAGGATGCGGTGCTCGAGGCCGGCGTCGCGCAGCAGCCGGCCGACCTTGCGGATCAGCGAGCCGACGAGCGCGGGCGCGTGCTCGGCGTCGTAGCTGCCGGCCATGCCGACCTCGGCGCGGGCGCGGGCCTCGAGCCGGACCGCGACCCACGTGGTGCGCTCGGCGGGCAGGGCGGGGCCGGGCTGCAGCTGCTGCAGCTCGCGGTAGGAACGCGCGGCGAACTGGGTGTTGTCCACCCGCTGCCACGGCGCCGGGACGCTCACGGTGGTGACCTGCACGACCGCGCCGGGATGCTCGGCCTCGTCCAGCACGCGGGCGAGGAGATCCAGCGGTACACCCGGTTCGGCATCGCCCCGCATGGACGTCTCGGTGCCGAGGACGGCCGCGGCGTACCACCCGGCGGCGTCGCACCCGATGCCGATCTTCGGGCCGTCGGCGGTGGCGCCGGGCACCTCCCGGACCAGCATCCCGGGCGCGAGGGTGCGCAGCATGACCAGGCGGCGGTCGGGCTCGTGGGCGGGGTCGGGCGCGGCGAAGCGGCGGCGGTTGTGTTCGCGGGTCATCGCGCGCCGCTCCAGCCACCAGCGGCCGTGGCTGCGCAGGAGGGCCACCACGATGACGGCCAGGCCGACGGCTCCGGCGATCCCGGCGACGACCGGCCCGCGCGGCAGCAGGGCCGCGATGCCCAGCACGACGGCCTCGACCAGCACCAGACGCCCGATGTGGACCCCGCCGACGTATCCGGGCCGGCGCCGCAGCCGCGGCCGGTCCACGGCGTCGGGTCGTCCGGCGGGCGGCGCGGTCGCGCTGCCCCGCGCGGACGCGGGCGCTTGTGTCATCCGGCCGGCACCCCCCGTAGCTCTAGCCGCTCAACTCGTCGTTCGGGATCGCAGCTTACCTATCCCGTTCACCCTATGGGGGCAGGCGGGAGAGCGTACCGCGTCACCCTCATCATCCCTCCCGGCGCGGCGATCGCGCGCACCGGCGCAGCACGC
Organism: Dactylosporangium sp. CA-052675; assembly: GCF_050947935.1. Taxonomy (GTDB): domain Bacteria; phylum Actinomycetota; class Actinomycetes; order Mycobacteriales; family Micromonosporaceae; genus Dactylosporangium. The sequence goes on from NZ_CP192010.1 coordinate 1,169,650, forward strand.
TGTGCGGTATCCGCCGGCCGCACCGGCCGGGTCACCGCCCCGGTCCGGCGATCGCGCACCTTCGGAGCAGGCTGCGGGGTACCGTCCCGGCAGCGCCGGCCGGGTCACCGCCCCGGTCCGGCGATCGCGCACCTTCGGAGCAGGCTGCGGGGTACCGTCCCGGCAGCGCCGGCCGGGTCACCGCCCCGGTCCGGCGATCGCGCACCTTCGGAGCAGGCCGCGGGGTACCGTCCCGGCCGCACCGCCCGAGTCACCGCCCCGGGTGAGGGTTGAACGGCGCCGGCCGGGCACAGGTCGGTCCATGCCAGCCACCAAGCCAGCCACCAAGAAGAAAAGCGGCAGCCAGCCCTGGCTGCACCAGCAGGGCCGCGAGATCCAGCGGTTCGGCCAGCTGCGCCAGTTCCCGGTCGCGCTGTCCCACGACGCCCGCCTGTACTCCTGCGAGCGGCTCAACCAGGTGCTCGCCGACACCCAGATCCTCTACTCGCTCTACAAGAAGCACCACTGGCTCATGCGCGGCCCGACCTTCTACCAGCTGCACCTGCTGCTCGACAAGCACGCCGAGGAGCAGCTCGAGCTCGTCGACACCCTCGCCGAGCGGGTGCAGACGCTGGGCGGCATCGCCGTCGGGGACCCCCGGCACGTGGCCGAGCTGACCCGGGTACCGCGGCCGCCGGACGGTGCCGAGGAGGTCCCGGCGATGCTCTCGCGCATGCTCGAGGCGCACGAGATGATCCTGCAGGAGTGCCACGACGCCGCGGGGCGGGTCATGGAGCAGGGCGACGACGGCACCAACGACCTGCTCGTCTCCGACGTCATCCGCCGCAACGAGCTGCAGGCCTGGTTCCTCGCCGAGCACCTGGTCGACACGCCCCTCGTGCACACGGAGGAGGAGACGAGGGCGTCCGCCAACGGACGGCGTTGATGCGAGGCGTTACCGTGGCGGCGTGACGAGGCATATCGAGTCGCAGCTGGGCATCGACCTGGGCACCACGCACACGGTCGCCGCGCTGACCGCCGCCGACGGTCGCAGCCAGCCGCTGCTGTTCGACGCCAGCTTCCTGCTGCCGTCGTCGGTGTACGCCGAGGTCGACGGGCACCTGCTCGTCGGCCGGGATGCCGAGCGCAGTGCCCGGCTCGATCCCTCCCGCTTCGAACCCAACCCGAAGCGCCGGGTCGACGACGGCACGGTGCTGCTGGGCCAGCGCGAGTATGCCGTCTCCGACCTGCTCGCCGCGCTGCTGCGGCGCACCGCGGACGAGGCGTCCCGGGTGCTGGGCGTCATGCCGGTGCGCACCGTGCTGACCTACCCGGCGAACTGGGCCACCCACCGCCGCTCGGTGCTCGCCGACGCCGCGGCCCGGGCCGGCATGCCGTCGCCGATCCTCGTGCCGGAGCCGATCGCGGCCGCCGCCTACTTCACCAGCATCCTCGGGCGCACCATCGTGCCCGGCGGGGTCCTGGTGGTGTACGACTTCGGCGGCGGCACCTTCGACACCACGATCCTGCGGCGCCGGCCCGACGGCGGCTGGGACGTGCTGGCCAGCGACGGCCTGCCCGACGTCGGCGGGGTCGACCTCGACGCGGCGATCATCGGACACCTGGGCCAGTCGCTCACCGCCACCGACCCGGACCGCTGGCGCCAGCTGGTCGAGCCCGCCGACGACGCCGCCCGCCGCCGGCACCACCTGCTGCGCGAGGACGTGCGCGCGGCCAAGGAGCAGCTCTCCCGCGCCTCGACGGCGAGCGTGCACCTGCCGCTGTTCGAGACCGACATCCACGTCACCCGCTCCGAGTTCGAGCAGCTGTCCCGCTCCTACCTGCAGCGCACCGTCGACCTCACGGCGAGCACCCTGCAGCGGGCCGGGGTGCGCACCGACCAGATCGGCGGGCTGTTCCTGGTCGGCGGCTCCAGCCGCATCCCGATGGTCTCCACGCTGCTGCACCAGCGGCTCGGGGTCGCCCCGACGATCATCGAGCAGCCCGAGCTCGTCGTCGCCCTCGGCAGCGTGCTGGCCGCGATGCCCTCGCGGCCCGCGCCCTTCCCGCAGGGCCCGCCGCCGCCCGCCGGCCCGCGCCCGCCGATGATGGCCCCGCCGAACGCCCCGATCTCCGGCCCGACCCCGATTCCGGTCTCGGGACCGGGCCTGCCGGGTCCGGTTTCGGCGCCGGTGCCGGGTCCGGTCTCGCCCGCGGCCTTCCAGTCGGCCGCCACGCCGCAGTCGCCGCCGGTCAGCGGGCCGCCCACCCAGACCGCCGTGTTCGGGGCGCCTCCGCCCGTGGCGCCACCGTTCAAGCCTGTCGTACCGCCGCGGCGCGACGGGGGCAGCAAGACCGGGCTGCTCGTGCTCATCGTGGTCGGCGCCGTCCTGCTGCTCGGCGTCGGCGGCGCGGTCGCCTGGAACGCGGTGAGCGACGACAAGCCGGACACGGACCGCACCGCCACCGCCGGCAACGGCGGTCGCGGCACCGGCGGTACCGGGTCGGACGGCGGCGGCGGGGCGGCCCCGACCGCCAACGCGAAGCCGGGCGCGGCCACGCAGACCGTCGACGTGAACAAGACGATCTGGTACGCGCAGTTCAAGGTCACCGTGAACAAGGTGACGTACGACGCCAAGACCGACAGCACGCCGAAGCTCACGGCCGAGCTCGTGATCGAGAACCTCGGCCCGGACAACGAGCGGCCCTACCTGCCCACGATCTTCAACGTCGGCGGGCAGCAGTACACGGGCCAGTTCCAGGAAAGCACCACGGTCGCGGGCGGCCAGAAGAGCAATTACACCCTGGACTTCGGCATCTACGACCCGCTGAAGGTCAGCATCGCCACGGGCGAGCTCATCTTCGGCGAGGCCGAGCGCGAGCAGCCGAAGATCTCGCTGGCGAGCGGGGAGGTCAAGGCGTACGAGCCGGTCAACCTGATCAAGGACCAGAAGGTGACCGTGCGGGACGTGACCGCCACGTTCACCACGTGCGACCTGCGCGGCGGCTTCTTCGACTACAACGGGCAGGCGAAGAAGGGCTACCGCGTGGTGATGTGCAAGGTCGACATCCAGTACACCGGGAAGTCCTCGGAGTACATCGGGCAGGAGCACTTCCGCCTGGGCACGCCGGACAACTCCGAGCTCGGCCCGGACACGGCGCCGAACGAGGCCCTGTCCGGCGGGCAGAAGGCGGTCGGCACCGACCTCGCGTTCCAGGTGAAGATCGACCAGCCGGGCACGTACAAGCTGCGGCTGGTCGACCTCGGCGACCACAAGGAACGGCAGGCCGGCGACGTTGCCGAGGTCGACCTCACCCTGAAGTGACTAGCGGGCGCCGCCGTTGACGTAGAGGGTCTGGCCGGAGACGTAGGAGGCCTCGTCGCTGGCCAGGAACGCGATGACGGCGGCGACCTCCTCGGGGCGGCCGACCCGGCGCAGCGGCGTGCGCTCGGCCACCATCGCCTGGTGCTCCTCGGCGGTGCTGCCGACCCGCGCCGCCGTGGCCGCGGTCATCGGGGTCGCGATGTAGCCCGGCGCCACCGCGTTCACGGTGATGCCGTACGGCCCCAGCTCGATCGCCAGCGTCGCGGTGAGCCCCTGCACGCCCGCCTTCGCCGCGGCGTAGTTGGCCTGGCCGCGGTTGCCCAGGGCCGAGCGGCTGCTGAGGTTGACGATCCGGCCGTACCGCTCGCGCACCATCACCTTCTGCGCCGCCTGACAGCACAGGAACATACTGGTCAGGTTGGTGTTGAGCACCGCCGACCACTCGTCGAACGGCATCTTGAACAGCAGGTTGTCCCGCGTGATGCCGGCGTTGTTGACCAGGATGTCGATCCGGCCGATGCCGGCGAACACCTCGTCGACCTGCCGCTTGTCGGTCACGTCGCACGCCACGACCCCGTCGGCGGCCTTGAGGTCGAGCACGACCACGTTCGCGCCCTGCTCGCGCAGCAGCGCCGCGGTGGCCGCCCCGATGCCCTGTGCCCCGCCGGTGACGACGGCCGTCCTGCCCTCGAATCGCATGCTCAGTCCCTCTCAACCAGTACTGCCGAACCCTGACCGACACCCACACACATCGTCGCCAGCCCGCGCGAGTCGCCCGTGCGCCGCATCCGGTGCAGCAGCGTCGTGAGGATCCGCGCCCCGGAGCAGCCCAGCGGGTGCCCGAGCGCGATCGCGCCGCCGTCCGGGTTGATCAGCTCCGGGTCGAGCCCGAGCTGGTCGGCGCACGCGAGCACCTGCGCCGCGAAGGCCTCGTTGAGCTCGGCCTGCTGGACGTCGCCGACGGACCAGCCGGCCCGGGCGAGCGCCTTGCGGGTCGCCGGCACCGGCCCGAGGCCCATCACGTCGGGGTGCACGCCCGCCGAGGCCCCGGCCACGTACCGGCCCAGCGGCTCCAGGCCGAACTCGCGCAGCGCGTCCTCGCTGACCAGCAGCAGCCCGGCCGCGCCGTCGTTGAGCGGCGAGGAGTTGCCGGCGGTCACCGTGCCGCCGTCGCGGAAGACCGGCTTGAGCTCGGCCAGCTTCGCCAGGCTCGTGTCGGCCCGGATGCCCTCGTCGGCGCCGACCCCGTCGACCGGCAGCAGCTCGGCCGCGAAGTGCCCGTTCGCGGTCGCCCCGGCCGCCCGCTGGTGGCTGCGCAGCGCGAACGCGTCCTGGCGTTCGCGGCCGATGCCGTGGCGCGCCGCCACTTCCTCCGCCGTCTCGCCCATGCTCAGCAGCCCGTGCAGCTCCCGCATGCGCGGGTTGACGAGGCGCCAGCCGAGCCGGGTGTCGGAGACGGCCATCGCGTGGGGCAGCGCCTCGTCCGGCCGCGGCAGCACGAACGGCGCCCGGCTCATCGACTCCGACCCGCCGGCCACGACCACGTCGGCCTCGCCCGCGGCGATGGTGCGGGCGGCGACGGTGACCGCCTCCATCCCCGAGGCGCAGAGCCGGTTGACGGTCGCGCCCGGCACGCTGTCCGGCAGGCCCGCCAGCAGTACCGCCATCCGAGCGACGTTGCGGTTGTCCTCGCCGGCCTGGTTGGCCGCGCCCCAGTAGACCTCGTCGACGCGGGCCGGGTCGACGCCCGACACCAGCTCCCTGACCACGGCCGCCGCGAGGTCGTCGGGCCGCACGTGGGAGAGCGCCCCACGCAGCCTCCCGATCGGTGTGCGCCGGGCGGCGGCAAAGTACACGGTTCGCATGCCCATAAACTAACACTGTTAGTCGGCCGTGGAACCGTCCGGCGGTCGCCCGCGTCCAACCCGCCATGAAGCTCTCGCGCCTGATCCTGGCGACCGCGCTCCTCGCGGCCGCCTGCGGCTCGCCGTCCACCGTCGGCGAGCCGCCCACCGCCTACGCCCCGGACGATCTCGTCCTGCAGGTGCGCAGCTCCGGCGGCATGCTGCCGGTTGAGATGCTGGTGACCCAGGTGCCGGAGATCAGCGTGTACGGCGACGGAAGGGTCATCACCGCGGGCCCGGTCACGGAGATGTACCCGGGCCCGGCCCTGCCGAACGTGCAGGTGCGCCACGCGAGCCCCGAGACCGTGCGCAAGCTGGCCGAGCGGGCCGTCAAGGCCGGCGTCGGCAACGGCGCGGACCTCGGCACCCCGCAGATCATGGACGCCGGGACGACGATCATCACCGTGCGCACCGGCGCGGGCCTGGTCACGTCCGACGCGCCCGCCCTGGGCCTCGGCGACGACGGCCTGAGCGCGGCCCAGCACCAGGCCCGCAAGCCGCTGGTGGAACTGGTGCGCTACCTGCGCGAGCTGGACCTGGGCGAGCCCGTCGCCTTCGAGCCGAGCCTGGTCGCCGCCGTCGGGCACCAGTGGCGGCCGCGGGAGGACGGCCTGCCCACGGACCCGCCGCCGGTCGACTGGCCCGGCGCGGCCCCGCTGCCGGGCGATCCCGTGGGCAACCTGAACGTGCGGTGCGTGACGGCCGACGCCGCACCGGTGCTCGCGGCGGCGAGGAACGCCAACGCGCGCACGCCCTGGGTGTCGGGCGGCGCGCGGTGGGAGGTGGGACTGCGGCCACTCCTGCCGCACGAGTCCTCGTGCGCGGACGTGAACCGATAGCTGCATGTTTGCCCGATAAGTCGGGCGCTCCGCGCCGCGACTTATCGCATTTTTCGCCGGTCAGGGTATAAATACGACATGTCGTGGCGCGGAGCGCCCGACATGTCGTTTTCGAGCGGTCGTGGCCCGGTACGCCCGGCGGTTTCGCCTTCGAGTGGTTCCCTACGTCGGCTCCGAGCCCTGGACCGCGCGCCACAGCCAGGCGCCCGAGTTGCGGCGCGAGAGCAGGCCCGTGATGCGGTACGGAAACGGCTCCACCGTCCCGTCCGGGCCGTGCTCGGCGCCGTCGGCCTCGGCGATCACGAAGGCGCCGCCCGGCAGGGTGTGCACCGTCGCCGACGTCGCCTGCCAGGTGTACGCCGCGGGCCGGGCGAAGAGCCCCGCCAGGAGCTCCCGCACGGCGTCGCGGCCGGTGGCGCACTCACCGGCCTCGGAACCGACGTACGTGATGTCGTCGTCGGGCACGAAACAGGCGAGTGCGCCCTCCAGGTCGCGGGCGAGGAAGGCCTGCCCCAGCCGGTCCACCAGCTCGACCACGTCGCTCATGACGACACCACCAGCTGCTTCGGCGAGCGCATGCCCGGCAGGTAGAGGAACGCGAGGGTCACCGCGGCCCCGAGCACACCCGCGCCGATGAGGGTGTTCTGCACGCCGATCGCGGTCGCGACGGGCGCGGCCATGGCGTAGCTCAGCGGTACCAGGGCGATCGAGATGAACCAGTCGACCGAGCTCACGCGGCCCATCAGCTCCTCCGGGACGAGCCGCTGCTTCGCGGTCGCCCACGCGATCGTGCCGGCCGCCTCCAGGCCGTTGACGAGCGCGCACGAGATGGCGAGCTGCCACGACGCCGTGGCCAGCCCGTAGCCCGCCACCGCGAGGGTCGCCAGCGTCCAGGTGACGTAGATGAAGCGCATGTACTCCTGCGGCACGCCGCGCTGCCCGACGATCAGGGCCGCCGCGATGGCGCCGATGCCGCCGCTGGCCAGGACCAGGCCCAGGTCGCCCGCGGTGCCGTGCAGCTCGTGCTTGATCACGAGGGGCAGGAGCACCTCGGTGGGGCCGATGAAGAGCAGGTACGCGAAGGTCGCCGCGACGAATGTGCCCCAGAGCCACACGTTGCCGCGCACGTAGTTCATGCCGGCCTTGAACTCCTCCCACACCGAGGCCTCGGGCGCCTCCGCGGGGCTCGCCGCCGCCGGGGTCCGCATCAGCAGCAGGCAGGCCGCCGAGATCGCGAACGTCACGGCGTCCACCGCGAAGGCCAGCCCGCTGCCGGCGACCGCGATGAGCACGCCGCCCAGCGACGGGCCGGCCATCTGCAGGGCCGCGGGCCGGACGAACTGGTCCAGCGCGTTGGCCTGGACCAGCTCCTCCTCGTCGACCAGGGTGGGCACGAGCCCGTCGAACGCCGGGCCGAAGAAGCCCGACGCCGCCCCGTAGACCGCGACCAGCGCCACGATGTGCCACACCTGCACGACGCCGGTGAGGCTGAGCACCGCGAGCACCGTCAGCACCGCGCCCCGCACCAGGTCGGTGGCGAGCATGATCTTCCGCCGGTCGAACCGGTCGCTGACCACCCCGCCGAACAGCAGCGTGGCGACCTGGGGCAGGGTCAGGGCGAACCCGACGACGGACATGGCCGCCGGGGCGTCCGACAGCGCGTACACCTGCCAGGCCATCGCGACGAGCAGGATCCCGTCGCCGATCAGCGAGCTGCTCATGCCCGTCCACAGGAGCCGGAACTCCCGGACCCGCAGCGGGATCAGCAGCCCCGGCAGCTCCCGCTTGGCGCGGTGCCGGGCCTCGAAGACGTGCTTCAAGCCGCGTTCCCGAGGGCGTTCACGTCCGTCCGCAGCAGGCGGCCGGCGTGGGCGAGCTCGGTGATGACGCCGTTGAGCTGGTCGATCTCGGCGTCGGTGTTGGCCGCGGTGACCTGGACGCGGAAGCCGACCTGGTCGCGCGGGACGAGCGGGTAGGCGGCCAGGGTCACGTAGGTCTCGCGGTCCCACAGGAACTGCCCGACCTGGGCGATGTCCTCGCCCGGGGCGAGCGGCAGCTCGATGATCGGCGTGGTGCCGGAGTTCGGGGTGTAGACGCCGAGGGCGCGCACGTGGTCGAGCACGCGCATGGTCTTGCGGTACAGGTCGGCGCGGATCTCGTCGCCGCGCTTCTCGTTGAGCTCCAGGCCGGCCATGACCGTGGCCAGCGAGGCCGTCGGGGACGGGCCCGAGTACAGGTACGGCGGGGCGGCGACCTTGAGGTGGTTCTTGAGCCACGTCGGCAGGGCCAGGAACGCCATGAGCGACGAGTAGGACTTCGAGAAGCCGCCGACGAGCACGATGTTGTCGTAGGTCTCGCCCGCGTACTTCACGATCGCGTTGCCCCGCGAGCCGTACGGCGAGGTCTCGTCGGGCCGCCGCTCGCCGATGACACCGAAGCCGTGCGCCTCGTCGACGTAGAGCAGCGCGTCGTACCGGCGGCAGACCTCGGCGAAGCGGGCCAGGTCGGGCGCGAGGCCGGTCATGCTGTTCACGCCGTCCATCGCCACCAGCTTCGCCTTGCCGGCCGGCGCCTTGGCCAGCAGCTCGGCCAGGTGCTCGGGGTCGCCGGCCTTGAAGCGCTGGACCGTGGCGCCGAGGCCCTTGGCGTACATGCAGCCGTCGTAGATGGTCTTGTGCGACTGCGAGTCGAGGAAGATGGTGCCGTCGCCGGCCAGGATCGGGATCACCGACATGTGGATGTGCGTGATCGTCGGCAGCAGCAGGGTGTCCGGGGCGCCGAGCAGCTCGGTGAGGCGCTCCTCGATGTCGATGTACGGCCGGGAGTTGCCCAGCAGCCGCGACCAGCTGGGGTGCGTGCCCCAGGTGCGGATGTACGGGTCGACGGCGTCCATGATCTCCGGCTCCAGGTCGAAGCCGAGGTAGTTGCACGAGGCCCAGTCGGTCAGCCAGTGACTGCCCACCCGGATGCGGCGACCGTCGATCTCCTCGATCACGGCGTCGTACATCGGGCTGGTCGTGCGCAGGCGCTCGAGGTCGTCCCAGCGTCCGTCGCGACGAACGTAAGTGCCCTGGGTGCTGTGCAGCGGGTGGACGGTCATGCGGATCTACCTTCCGTGGTTGAGGAGTGTTCCTGTGCGCCTCGCCGGGGTGGCCGGACGAGTCACGCCATCGCGGCGAATGGCGCGGTCTTCGGGATGAGCGCGAACGCGTCGGGCTCGGACAGGGGCCGGGCGAACAGGTAGCCCTGGCCGTAGGGGCAGCCGATCTGTTGCAGGGCCTCGCGCTGGCCGGCCTGCTCGACGCCCTCGGCGACGACCGAGAGGTTGAAGGTCTGGGCCAGCTGGACGATCGCCGTGACGACCGCCCGCTGCTGGGCCGAGCTGAGCATGTCGTCGATGAACGACTTGTCGATCTTCAGCACGTCGATCGGCATGTGCTGCAGGTACGACAGCGACGAGTAGCCGGTGCCGAAGTCGTCGATGGCGAGCCGGATGCCCATCGCCCGCAGCGCGTCGAGGTCGGCGCGGACGGTGTCGTCGTTGCGCAGCAGCAGGCTCTCGGTGATCTCCAGCAGCAGCGTGCCGGGCTCCACGCCCGAGGTGCGCAGCATCTGGCGCACCTCCTCGACGAAGCCGGGAGTGCGGAACTGCCGCGCGGAGACGTTCACGCTGATGTACCGCAGCGCCCCGGGCGCCGTCGAGCGCTGCCAGCGGCCGGCGGTGTTCAGCGCCTGCTGCAGCACCATGCGCCCCATCGGCACGATGAGCCCGCTCTCCTCGGCCACCTCGATGAAGTGGCCGGGCGCGATCATGCCCCGGGTCGGGTGGTTCCAGCGCACGAGCGCCTCGAAGCCCAGCGGCACGCCGGTCTCCAGGTCGACGATCGGCTGGTACTGCAGCACGAACTGGCTTTCCTTGACCGCCTGGTCGAGCGCGGCGCGCAGCTCCAGGCGCTCCAGCACGGCGGTGTGCAGGTCGGACTGGTACCGCCGCCACTGCCCCTTGCCGGCGCCCTTGGCCACGTAGAGCGCGAGGTCGGCCTGGCGCATGAGCTCCTCGGCCGAGTTCGCGTCGATCGTGGTGGACAGGCCGATGCTGCTGATGCCGTTGACCGACTCGCCGGCCACGGCGAACGGCTCGGCGAGCGCGAGGTTGATGCGCTCGGCGGCCAGCTCGAGGTCGGCGATGGAGTCGGCCTCGATGAGCGCGGCGAACTCGTCGCCGCCGAGGCGGGCGACGGTGTCGGTCGGGCGCAGCTCGGCCGTGATGCGCTTGCCCACGGCCTGCAGCAGCTCGTCGCCGACGGCGTGGCCGAGCGTGTCGTTGACGATCTTGAAGTCGTCGAGGTCGATGAAGAGGACGCCGACCAGGCTCCCGTCGCGCCGGCCGCGGAACACGGCCTGCTCCACCCGGTCGCCGAAGAGCACCCGGTTGGCCAGGCCCGTGAGCGAGTCGTGGAACGCCTGGCGGATGAGCTGCTCCTCGAGGCGCCGGCGCTCGGTCACGTCCCGCACGGTCAGCACCAGGCCGCCGACGGTGGTGTCCTCGCGCAGGTCCCGGCAGTCGACCTCGACCAGCAGGTCGGAGCCGTCCACGCGCTCGGCCCGCACGTCCATGACGTCGTGGCCGTGCGCGCCGGAGCGGACCTGGCCGAGCAGCTCGGCGAGGCGGGCGCGCTCGTCGCGGGCGATGAACTCCCACAGCTCGTAGCCGGCGATGCGCTCGTCGCCGAAGACCGTGCCGGCCGCCGGGCTGGCGTACTGGATCACGTCGTTGTCGTCGACGATCAGGATCACGTCGGACGTGTTGTGGATCAGGGTGCGGAAGTACGCCTCGCTGTTGCGCCGGTTGACCTCGGCGGTCAGCGTGATGCGCTCCAGCGCCATGGCGGCCTGCGAGGCGAGCACCTCGAAGGTCGGCTGCAGCAGCTGCAGGACCTCGGTCGGGGCGGCGAGGTACAGCACGTCGCTGGTCACGCCGAGCGGGTGGCGCAGCGACGAGCTGAACTCGCGCAGCCGGGACCGCACGTCCGGGGCGAGTCCGGCGACGCGCACCAGGCCGGGCGCGGGCAGCTCCTCCTCGAAGCCGACGCGCACGAGGGTCACCACGTGCGGCGTGTCGGCCGGCAGCAGCCGCACGAGCGTCGTCTGCACGGCGGAGAGCACCTCGCGGGTGTCGGCCGCGGCGAGGAGCGTGGACGTCGCCTCGCGCAGTTCCCGCTCGCGGGCCAGCGACTGGCGGTGGTTGCCCATGACGCCCGCCAGGCGCAGCAGCACCAGGGCGAACATGACACCGGAGGCGGCCGCGATGACGGCGGCGTCGCGCACGGTGCCCAGGCTCGCCTCGACCAGCAGCACGCCGGGGGCGATCAGCGAAGCGGCGCCGAGCAGCGCGATGCGGCGCCCGCCGAGGTCGGCGGTGGCCGAGCGGGTCGGCTCGGTCAGCTCCCGCATCGACGGGTGCAGCGCGGCCGCGGCCCACGCCGAGTAGCACGCGACCCAGCCGAGGTCGGTGGGGCCGCCGACGTGCCAGGAGCCGTTGAGCTGGATGAGGCCGTAGACGACGTCGGCCGCGAGCAGGCCGGCGGTGCCGAGGCCGAGCAGGTTGATCGTGCCCGTGCGGCGCACGCCCCCGGTGAGCAGGCGGGCGAACACGGCCAGGGTCAGCACGTCGCCGAGCGGGTAGCCGATCGACACCAGCTTCTGCAGCAGGGTGAGCTCGGTGCTGCGCACGTACGGGTCGATCAGGAAGATCCAGGACAGCAGGGCCAGGCCGATGGTGAACGTGCCCGCGTCGATCAGGCTGTCACGGTTGTTGCGCCCGGTGCGGGAGCGGATGAAGCCGAGCAGGCCGCCGGCGAGGATGGGGTACATCGCCAGGTACAGCACGTCGGAGAACGACGGGAACGGGTTCTCGAGGCCGAACACGTCGGTGAGCAGGTTGTAGAGGAAGTCGCCGGAGCCGAAGCAGGCCAGCGCCGCGGCCAGGAGGAACCACGGCCAGCGGCGGCTCGGGCGGTGCACCACGACGCCCACGACGACCCCGGCCACGCTGGACAGGCCGATCGCGCCCCACCAGATCATGTGCATGTCGGGCCAGCGGTAGAACGCCACGGTGAGCAAGGCCATCCAGACCGCGAACCAGGCGCTGAGCTTGTTCTTCAGCACGTGCTCCGCCTCCTTCCTGCTCACGACCAGGGCTTCGTGCAATCCCTGAATCGGTCAGGCGGAGGGAGTCTGAACGAGAACCCGGGTGCGGGCTGGGTCGGGCGAGTTGCCGGACGGTTCCCCCGAACGGTGGACAAGAAGTGCTCAGACGGTCACGCTCTGTTTGTTCCTGCCACCGCGGAGGCCGGTGCGCCAGTTTGGCCAATGCGCGACGGTCCGCAGGTGACGCGGGCCCGAGCACCGATTTTTACGCCCTTGACGCCTGTCGGGGTATAAATCCGAAATGTCGGACTAGCGAAGCGTCCGACATTTCGCCGTCCCGGGACTATCGGCCGGCGGGGCGGCGAGTCGCGCTGAATGCCAGGCCCGGCGGCGGGGGCTCCGGCTCCTCCGTGACCGTGCGGTGGTGGTGCTGCGGCTCCGCGTAGAAGCTCAGGCCGATCACGCCGGCCAGGGTCACCACGAAGCCCACCGCCACCAGCCACTCACGATGCGGCCACACGCCGTCGCCGAGGAAGAGCAGGCCCACGAGCGCGGCCGGCACGGCGCCGGCGGCGTCCATCGCGGCCACGGCGGCCGTCGTCGAGCCCCGCTGCATGGCCAGCCCCAGGAGCAGCTGGCCGACGAGCGAGTGGGCGATGAGCAGGTAGGACAGCGGGTCGGTCACGAACTGGCCCAGCGAGTCGGCCGAGGCCAGCGGGCGCGACGCCACCGCGGCGGCGCCGAACGCCACGCCCGACAGGGAGCCGAGCACCACCGATCCGGGCGCGCCGTGCAGCCGGCTGGCGAAGAAGCCCAGCACCGCCAGCAGCACCAGCACCACGGCCAGGCCGATCACGCCGCCCGTGCCGAGCTGGCGGGACGGGGCCGGCTTGGCCGCGAGCACCAGCGCGGCGATGCCCGCGGTCAGGGCCAGCAGCAGCGCGACTTCGGTGCGCGGCAGCTTCCACTTGAGGATCAGCACGCCCAGCAGCGTGGTCACGCCGAGGCCCGCGGCCATGGCCGACTGCACGAGGAAGAGCGGCAGGTCGCGGCGGGCGAAGAAGGCCAGCGCGAAGCCCGCGCACTGGCAGGCGATGCCGACCAGGTAGGACTTGTGGCGGCCGAGGCGCAGCAGCAGCATCGGCTGGAAGCCCTGGTGCAGGTCGGTGCGCGCGGCGGCCACGGACTGCAGCAGGTTGGCGACGCCGTAGGCGGCGATCATCGCGCCGAGGAACAGCCAACTCCAAGATGCCACCCGGGCAGGATAGACCCCGTGCGGGTGCCGGGCATACGGACCTTTGGGTTCAGCCGGACAAACCGGACAGCCGGGTGCTGCCCAAACGGGTGAGCACGTCCTCGTGCAGCCGGCCGTTCGTCGCGACCGCGCTGCCGCCGCCCGGGCCCGGATTGCCCTGCAGGTCCGTGAAGGTGCCGCCGGCCTCGGTCACGATCGGCACCAGGGCGGCCAGGTCCCACAGCGACAGCTCGGGCTCCACCATGATGTCCACGGCGCCCTCGGCCAGCAGCATGTACCCGTAGAAGTCCCCGTAGGCCCGCTGCCGCCACGTGCGCCGGCTGATGTCGAGGATGGCGCCCAGCCGCCCGGCCTCCTCCCAGCCGCCGAGCGACGAGTAGCAGAACGAGGCGTCGGCCAGCCGCGACACCGACGACACCCGGATCGGCGTCGCGGCGGCGGTGTGGCGCCCCGCGTACGCCCCGTGGCCGAGCGCTCCCCACCAGCGGCGCCCGAGCGCGGGCGCCGACACCAGGCCGACGACCGGCTGGTCGCCCTCCATGAGCGCGATGAGCGTCGCCCAGATCGGCACCCCGCGCACGAAGTTCTTCGTGCCGTCGATCGGGTCGATGACCCACTGGCGGCTGCCCGGTCCCGCGGCCGCCTCGGTCGCGCCGTACTCCTCGCCGAGCACCCCGTCGCGCGGGCGCGCCCGGCCGAGGGTGGCCCGCAGCGCCTTCTCCACGGCGGTGTCCGCGTCCGTCACCGGCGTCAGGTCCGGCTTCTCGGACACGTGCAGATCCTGGGCACGGAAGCGCGGCACGGCGATCGCGTCCGCGGTGTCGGCGAGAAGATGAGCGAGGGCCAGATCGTCCGCGTAGCGAGCCATGCGCGGAAACTTAGCCGACGATCGCCACCTTCTGGCAGTACTGTCGCCGTTTGTGACTCCCACAGCCCTGTGCGGCCTGCTCGCCGAGTCCGAGCGTCTCCAGGTCTTCGCGGCCGTGGTCCTGGGCGCGCGCACCCCCAGCGCCGTCGAGTCGGCCACCGGCCTGCCCGCCCGCGTCATCGAGCCCGCCATCCGGCGCCTGCAGCAGGGCGGCCTGCTCGGCGTCGAGGGCGGCGAGCTCGCCGCGTCGGCCGAGACGTTCAAGGAGGCCGTGCGCGCCGCCGCGGTGAGCGCCGGCCCGCAGCCGCAGCTCGACCCGGACCGGCAGCGCGACCTCGTCCTGCGCACCTTCATCAGCGACGGCCGGCTGACCCAGATCCCGGCCGCGCACGGCAAGCGCATGGTCGTGCTCGAGCACATCGCGTCGTCCTTCGAGCCCGGGGTGCGCTACCCCGAGCGCGAGGTCGACGCGATCCTGCGCGCCTGGCACGACGACCACGCGGCGCTGCGGCGCTACCTCGTGGACGGCGGGCTGCTGTCCCGGGACAACAACGTCTACTGGCGCTCAGGCGGCCCCGTCGTCGTCTGAGGGCGTGCCCTCCTTCGAGGCCAGCAACCGGCGGAACGAGGCGAGCCGGCGCGGGTCGGCGCCGCCCTCGGCCACGAGCTTGTCCAGGCCGCAGTCGCCGCCCGCGCCGGTGTGGTCGCAGTTGGGCGAGCAGCGCGTGGAGGCCTCCACCAGGTCGGGGAAGCCGTGCAGGAGACTGTCGGCCGAGACGTGCGCGAGGCCGAACGAGCGCACGCCCGGCGTGTCCACGATCCAGCCGAGATCGTCCGGCAGCTGCAGGGCCACGGCGCTGGTCGAGGTGTGCCGGCCCTTGCCGACCGCGCTCACCGAGCCCACCGCCCGGTCGGTGCCGGGCACCAGCCGGTTCACCAGCGTGGACTTGCCGACGCCGGAGTGCCCGATCAGCACCGACACCCGGCCGGTCAGCTCGGCCACGAGGTCGTCCAGGGGGCGGTCCGGACGGCACAGGACGTAGGGCAGGTCGAGCTCGGCGTAGTAGTCCAGCACCGCGTCCGGGGACGCGAGATCGCCCTTGGTCAGGCACAGCAGCGGGTCGATCTCGGCGTCGTAGGCCGCGACCAGGCACCGGTCGATGAACCCGGTCCGGGGCGGCGGGTCCTGCAGCGAGTTCACGATCACCAGCTGCTCGGCGTTGGCCACCACGACCCGCTCGAAGCGGCCCTCGGTGCCGCCCTCCTCGTCGTCCGCGGTGCGCATGAGCACGGAGGTGCGCTCGTCGATGCGCACGATGCGCGCCAGGGTGTCGGGGCGGCCGCTCACGTCCCCGACGATCTGCACGTGGTCGCCGACGACCACCCCGTGCCGGCCCAGCTCGCGGGCGCGCATGGCGGTGACGGTGGCGCCGGTGTCGCCGATGTGGCAGGTGTACCGCCCGCGGTCGACCGCCACCACGAGCCCCTCGACGGCGTCGCTGTGCTTCGGGCGCTGGCGCGTGCGCGGTCGCGAGGACCGGCTCGGGCGCACCCGCACGTCATCCTCGTCGTACTCGCGCTTCCGCCTCAGCCGACCCTCCCGCTGAACCCGACCCTCATCGCCCGGACACCATCGTTGACCATAGCCGGGGAAAGTCCGGCAGCGTCTTCGCGGTGCATGCCACGTCGTCCAGACACAGCCCGGGCACGGCCAGCCCCAGCACCGCGCCCGCGTGCGCGAGCCGCCGGTCGCCGTTCGTGCGCAGGGTGCCGCCCCGCAGCGGCCGCGGCCGGATGCGCAGCCCGTCCGGCTCGGCCGTCACGTCGGCGCCCAGGCCGGCCAGCGCCGCGGCCACGTGGGCCAGCCGGTCGGGCGGCTCCTGGCCGCGCAGGTGCGACGGGGAGTCGGCGAGCGCGGCGACGGCGGCCAGCACCGCGGACACGTCGGCCAGCTCGGTGAGGTCGGCGCTGACACCGTGGACGGTCCCGGAGCCGCGCACCGTCAGCCCGCCCGGCGTCAGGGTGGCCTCGCCGCCCAGCTGCCGCAGCACGTCCAGCAGCCGCCGGGCCGGCTGGCTCGTCGCGGCCGGCCAGCCCCGCACCGTGACCGTCCCGCCGGTGACGATGGCCGCGGCCAGGAACGGGGCGGCGCTGGCGAGGTCCGGCTCGATGTCCCAGGCCCGTCCCTTGAGGCGTCCGGGCTCGACCGCCCACACGTCCGGGCGGGTGTCGTCGACGCCGGCGCCGGCCGCGCGCAGCATGTGCACGGTCAGGGCCACGTGCGGCTTGGGGACCGGGGCGCCGACGTGGCGCACGACCACGCCCCGGTCGTAGCCGGCCGCCGACAGCAGCAGCCCGGAGACGAGCTGGCTGGATGCCGAGGCGTCGATGGTCACCGGGCCGCCCGCGATCCGCCCCGAGCCGTGCACGGTGAACGGCAGCCCGTTGTCGGTGTCGATGCGGGCGCCCAGCGCCCGCAGCGCGCCGAGCAGCGGGGCCATCGGGCGGTGCCGGGCGGCGGGCTGGCCGTCGAAGGACACCGCGCCGGTGGCCAGGCCCGCGACCGGGGGCAGGAAGCGCAGCACCGTGCCGGCCAGCCCGACGTCGACCCGGGCCGGGCCCTGCAGCGGCCGCGAGCGCAGCACCCACAGGTTGTCGTCGGCGGTCGACACGTGACAGCCCATCGCGCGCAGCCCGGCCGCCATCAGCTCGGTGTCCCGGGCCCGTAGCGGGGTCCGCAGGGTGCTGGCGCCGTGCGAGACGGCGCCGAGGACCAGCGCCCTCGCCGTCATGGACTTCGACCCCGGCAACCGCAGCGTGGCGTCCAGCGGACCGGCGGCGGTCGGGGCTGGCCACGGTACGTCGGTTTCCACGCGCTCAGTGTGCAATCAACTTCGATAAGTAGCGACTGCTGGGTTTGCCGGGCGGGATTTTTCTCATACTGCGCGGATACCGTGGACGCATGTGTGGCAGGTACGCGACCTCGCGCAGCAACGCCGACCTCAGCGCCCTGTTCGAGGCGGCCGACGAGACCGATGGCCTCGAACCGGACTACAACGTCGCCCCCACCGATCCGGTGCCGGTGGTGCGGGTGTCGCAGTCGGCGGGCGGCCGGGTGCTGTCCACGGCCCGCTGGGGCCTGCTGCCGTCCTGGGCCAAGGACCCGAAGGCGGGCGCCCGGATGATCAACGCGCGGGTCGAGACCGTCGAGTCCTCCAGCGCCTTCGCGCAGTCGTTCGCGCGGCGGCGGTGCCTGGTGCCCGCGGACGGGTGGTACGAGTGGGTCCGCAGTGACGACGGGAAATCCAAGCGGCCCTACTTCATGACCCTCGGCGACGCCGAGCCGTGCGTATTCGCGGGGCTGTGGTCCGTCTGGGGCAAAGGCGACGATCGACTCCTCACGTGCAGCATCATCACCACACCGGCCGTCGATGACCTGGCGCTCATCCACGACCGCATGCCGTTACTGCTGCCGCGGGCGCGATGGGCCGACTGGCTCGGCGCACAACCGGATGCAAGCCTCCTGTTGCCGACCCCGTCGTCGCACGTCGCACGGCTGGAGCTACGCCCTGTAGGCGCCCGCGTCGGCGATGTACGCAACGACGGTCCTGACTTGGTCGCGAAAGTTGCGGCGCCCCCTCTCCGATCGAGCGATGTCGAGCCGATCGATCTGACCCTTTTTTAGGCTGTAAGTCCAGAAAAAAATCCGACCGTTTTTGCGGATCGGCCGATGAACTCTTGAATTTGCCGCCCTTTCTGCGATACAACACAGCGCCGGTGGGTCTATGTCGGATGGGGGCATCCCGACGTTTTCCCGCCTTGCGTTCGTTTGACCCACGGGGGAGGTGGGTGTATGACCCGGGCGAGGATGCCACGCCCTCACGAAGTCGCAGCCGCGAAGCGAGACCCGCGACTGCTCAGAGCCGTCAAGGAGCAGCAGGGCGACGGAGCCTGGCGCATCCGCGGCGCATGTCAGGCGGTCGACCCAGAGACGTTCTTCCCGGCTCCGACGGAGCCGGCCGACGCCGCGGTGGCCCTGTGCCGCACGTGCGACGTGCAGGGGGCCTGCCTCGCGTGGGCCCTCGACGTCGGCGACTGTCACGGTGTCTGGGGAGCCACAACACCGCGCGAGCGGCGTGCGATGCTCGTCGCATGGCGCAGCGAGGGGCAGGGGCCGGGCGTTCCCGGCCAGAGCGACCCACGACTCGGCGCGATGGCGTGCCTGCCGATCCTGCCGTTGCAGCGGACCCGGAGCCGGGAACAGCCGGATCCGGTCGGGGCGGGCGCTCCGCAGTAAAGCCGTCCGCGCCCGCCGCCCGGCCCCGGCCGGGCGGCGGGCGTTCGGTCGCGACCCCGTTCGGCCCGGCCCGGTACCGGCTCGACGTGCCCGAGCCCTACAACGGAACGCTGCTCATGCTCGGCCACGGGGCCGGCGGCGACGTCGACGCGCCCGACCTGGTGGCCGTGCACGACGCCGTGCTCGGCCTCGGGGTCGCCGTGGCGCTGGTGACCCAGCCCTACCGGGTCGCCGGGCGGCGTGCGCCCGCGCCCGCCGCCCAGCTCGACGCCGCGTGGCTGGCCGTCGTCGCCCGGCTGCGCCGCAACCTCGAGTTCGGCGCGCTCGTCGTGGGCGGGCGCTCCAGCGGCGCCCGGGTCGCCTGCCGCACCGCGCGCGAGGCCGGGGCGGCGCGCGTCCTGGCGCTGGCGTTCCCGCTGCACCCGCCGGGCAAGCCGGACAAGTCCCGCGCGGACGAGCTGCTCACCGGGGTGCCGACGCTCGTGCTCAACGGCGACCGCGACGCCTTCGGGGTGCCGGGGGAGTCGCCCGGAGTACGGGTGAAGATCCTGCCGGGCGAGACCCACGCGCTGTCGAAGCGCCCCGCCGCCGTCGCCGAGGCCGCCGTGGCCTTCGTCACCGGGACCTGACTGCCTCGTTGAGCGGGATGTGGCCGGCATACACCGGTCACGCTGCCACAACTCCCAGGCCCTTCCCGCTCCCAGCGGCCGGCCCGGTCCCAAAGTGGTCCGGCCGCTGGAGCGGGTGAGGCGGAATGGCGGGCCGGGCTCCGGTGTTACACCACCCGAGCGGTGCTGCCGACGGCGCCGTCAGCGGAGGGAACCAGAGCGTGGCAACACTCGAGCGTGACGACCTGCGGATCCGCGAGTTGCTGTTCAGTCCGGCGTGGCCCGGGACGACCGACGCGGAGCCGGACCCGTCGTGGCAGCCGATCGCCCGTGAACGATTGACGGGCGCCACAAACACAGAACTCGCACAGGAACTCGGCGTATCCTCGACCGGACGGTCAAGGGTGGGGGTCGCACGAGTGGTGAGCAGCGAGAGCGCGGAGCAGCAGCGGGTCCGGTTCGAGCACGACGCGCTGCCCTTCATCGACCAGCTGTACGCCGCGGCCCTGCGCATGACGCGCAACCCGTCGGACGCCGAGGACCTGGTGCAGGAGACCTTCCTGAAGGCCTACGCGGCGTTCCACCAGTTCGAGACGGGCACCAACCTCAAGGCGTGGCTGTATCGGATTCTCACGAATACGTACATCAACTCGTACCGGCGCCGGCAGCGTCAGCCCGTCCAGGCGCCCACCGAGGAGATCACCGACTGGCAGCTCGCCGAGGCGGAGTCGCACACGTCCAGCGGTCTGCGCTCGGCCGAGACCGAGGCCCTGGACCGGCTGCCCGACTCCGACGTGAAGGAGGCCCTGCAGTCGCTGCCCGAGGAGTTCCGCCTGGCGGTCTACCTCGCCGACGTCGAGGGCTTCTCCTACAAGGAGATCGCGGACATCATGAACACGCCGATCGGCACCGTGATGTCCCGGTTGCACCGCGGACGGCGCAACCTGCGCCGGCAGCTGGAGACCTATGCTGCCGACCGTGGGTTCACCCGCACTCCGTCCGCTGAGCCGAGCGAGGTCTGAGATCGATGAGCTGTGGAGACCCGCACGAGACCGACTGCAGTGACGTGCTCGCCGAGGTGTATCTCTACCTCGACCTCGAGTGCGCCGACGAGCGCCGCACGGTGATCCGCGAGCACCTGGACGAGTGCTCGCCCTGCCTGCGCGAGTTCGGCATCGAGCAGGAGGTCAAGGCCCTGGTGGCACGCTGCTGCGGCTCGGAGCTGGCCCCGGCGGAGCTGAAGGCCCGCCTGCGCGCGAAGCTCTCGGAGTTCGTGGTGAACGCCGACTCCCGCGAGCTGCGGACCGACTAGCCTTCGTCGCTTTCTGTGTTCGGCTCCTACCTTTGCGTAGAAGCTTGATCGTCAGATTTGGATGCGTCGGGTAGGCTTAGGTTTGAATCGGCCGCGCACCGCCTGAGTGGGCCTTGGCTTCCTGGAGCTCTGCGTGGGCGTTCGTCCTCGTTGCTTTCCTCTTGCTGCTGGCATGTGCTTCGGTGGCTGCCGCCGGGCCTCTGCTTCGGTGGCTGCCGCCGGTCCTCTGCTTCGGTAGCTGCCGCTGGGCCTCGATGGGTGGGGTCCGCGGCGGCGCCGGTAGGGCCGCGCGGCGGGTGATGCCCCGATATGCTGCGAGCGCACACAATGCAGCCGCGAGGGAGACCGGGGATGTCCGACGAGATCCGTGCCGAGATGGTCGCCAACGTCTGGAAGGTCACGACCCAGGTGGGCGCCGAGGTGGCCGAGGGCGACACCCTGGTGATCCTGGAGTCGATGAAGATGGAGATCCCCGTGGTGGCCGAGTCCGACGGCACCGTGAGCCAGATCGCCGTGAACGAGGGCGACGTGGTGCAGGAGGGCGACCTGATCGCCGTGATCGGGTGACCTCACCGGCCTCACCGGTCACGAGCGGCCCGTCGGCCACGGGCGTTGCGCCCATGCCCGACGCCGGTGCCGTTCGCGTACGGCTCATCACGCTGGACGACTACGACGCCGTGGCGCGGCTGACCGTCGAGGCCTACCGGGCCGACGGGCAGCTGGAGGCGTCGCCCGACTACGCGGCGGCGCTCGCCGACGTCGCGGGCCGCGCCGAGGCCGCGGACGTGCTCGTGGCGGAGATCGACGGGGTGGCGCTGGGCGCGGTGACGTTCACGGTGGCCGGCGGGGAGTACGCGGAGGTTTCACGGCCCGGCGAGGCCGAGTTCCGCATGCTCGCCGTGGACCCGGCCGCACAGCGCCGCGGGGTGGCCCGGGCGCTGGTGCGGGCGTGCCTCGATCGCGCCTCCGGGCTCGGGTGCGGCGGGGTGGCGATCTGCGTGCGGGACGACAATCCGGGGGCGTTCGCGCTGTACGAGGGGTTCGGCTTCGTGCGGGATGCCTCGCGGGACTGGTCGCCGGTGCCGGGGGTCAACCTGCTCGGGCTGTGGATCGGGCTGCCGGCTCTGGCGAAATAGCCGCTGGTCGGCCGGGGCCGCCCGCCAGCCCGCCGCCGGCGGGTCCGTAGGGTCGCGCACGGTCACTGGCGGTCGGTCGGTCGGCGCGCGTGCGGATCGGGGCGCGGGCGATCGAGGGTATGGTGGCGCGCACGCGTTGCGGGCCCGCGGCAATCGTCGATCCTGCGTGGTTGGCCCGAGTTGGCGCCGGTTGGCGCGCTTTATGGCGACAAAGCGCGTTATAAGCGGATTGGCCGGATTGGTCGGATTCGCGGCAATCCTGGCCAGGATCTCGCGAGGTTGTGGGCAAGGCGAGACCCGCGTTGCCCCGTGCGCGGCCCGGCCGAAGTCGCGCCGTCGCTGCACCGCACGAGCGCCGTGGAGTTCGCCCGGCCCCGACCGCCGGGCCCTGCGCGGCCCTGACCGCGAGGCCCCTGCGCGGCCCTGACCGCGAGGCCCCTGCGCGGCCCTGACCGCGAGGCCCCTGCGCGGCCCTGACCGCGAGGCCCCTGCGCGGCCCTGACCGCGAGGCCCCTGCGCGGCCCTGACCGCGAGGCCCCTGCCCGGCCCTGACCGCCAGGGCCTGTCCGCCCGTTGCAGCAGCCAGCCGGACGCGGCCCGCCGGCTCGTGAACAACCGGCCGAGCCGGCTTCCGCGGCGAGCCTCAGGCGGTGGGTGCCTCGGGAGCGGTGCGCGACTCGGGGGCCGGCGTTTCGGGCGAAACGTCCGAGTCGGAAGGCGAGGCGCGGTCGGCGGCGGCCAGGAGCTCCGACGCCACCTCCAGGGCCGCGGCCCGCCGCTCCTCCGCCGTCCCGGGCCGTTCCCGCAGCAGGAACCAGCTCGCGTGGATCGAGAACAGGGCCATCGCCCGCCGCAGCTGCTGACCCAGCGAATCCGAAGGGTCCGTCAGCAGGGCGAACACGCGCAGCATCTGCTCGCGCATGCGCTTGCCCGCCGGCAGCGTGTTGATCAGCGTCTGGTTGCGCTCGAAGAAGCGGATCACGTTTTCGTGCGCGAACCCGTCGTGCAGGACCGAATACCGCTCGATGAACCCGAGCCGCGTAGCCGAGTCGCGCGGCTGGGACTCCGCCCAGTCGAGCAGGTCGTCCACCGCCGCGATCCGCTGCTCGATCAGGCTCGAGACGATGTCGTCCTTCGTCGGGAAGTGGTAATACAGCGCCGCCTTCGTCACGCCCAGCTTCTCGGCGATCTCGCGCAGCGACGTCTTGTCGTATCCCTCCTCGATGAACAGGTCGAGCGCCACCCGCTGGATGTGGGCGCGCGTGTCCGAAGCTCCGTCGGCGTCGCTCGTGCGGATGCGATTGCGCCCGCGGACGACCCGCGCGGCGGTCTCGTGCTCGCTGGAGTTCATCGCCACCAATCCTACTTGACGCCCGGCTAGTACCCAGCTTACCGTACGGCTAGTAAGTTACCTAGCCGGTCGACAAGTAAGTTCGGGGAGCAATCGACAATGGCAGACAAGACGGCGCAGAGCCCGGTGAAGGTCGTCCTTCCCGGCCTGCTCATGGCCATGCTGCTGGCCATGCTCGACAACGTGATCGTGGGCACCGCCATGCCGCGCATCGTCGGCGACCTCGGCGGCGTCGACCACCTCTCCTGGGTGGTCACCGCATACGTCCTGGGCACCACGGTCTCCACCCCGCTCTGGGGCAAGCTCGGCGACCTCTACGGCCGCAAGACCGTCTTCATGACCTCGATCGTGCTGTTCCTGCTCGGCTCGGCCCTGTGCGGCTTCGCCCAGAGCATGCCCGAGCTCATCGGCTTCCGCGCGTTCCAGGGGCTCGGCGCCGGCGGCCTGATGGTCGGGGCGATGTCGGTGCTGGGCGACCTGGTGCCGCCCCGCGACCGCGGCAAGTACCAGGGCCAGTTCGCCGCCGTCATGGCGATCGCGATGGTCGGCGGGCCGCTCGTCGGGGGCTTCATCACCGACCACGCCGACTGGCGCTGGGCGTTCTTCGTCAACCTGCCGCTGGGCGGGGCCGCGCTCGTCCTGCTCGCGCTGCGGCTGCACCTGCCGAAGCGCCGCACCGAGCACCGCATCGACTGGCTGGGCGCGCTGCTGCTGTCCATCGGCGTGACCGCGCTCGTGCTCATCACCACGTGGGGCGGCACGCAGTACGCCTGGGGCTCGGCCGAGATCCGCGGCCTCGCGATCGTGGCGGTGCTCGGGCTCGTCGCGTTCGTGCTCGTCGAGCGCCGGCACCCGGAGCCGATCGTGCCGCTGTCGGTGTTCGCGAACCGCAACTTCACCCTGGTCGCGGTGCTCGGGTTCCTCGTCGGCTTCGCGATGTTCGGGGCCATCACCTTCCTGCCGCTGTACCAGCAGATCGTCCAGGGCGCCTCGGCGACGAACTCGGGCCTGCTCCTGCTGCCGATGATGGCCGGCATGCTGGTGATCTCGCTGGTGGTCGGCCGCGTGATCACGAAGACCGGGCGGTACCGGATCTTCCCGATCGCCGGCGGCGTGGTCATGGTCGCCGCGATGCTGCTGCTGGCCCAGCTCGGCCCGCACACCTCGAAGCTCACCTCGGGCCTGTACATGACCGTGCTCGGCATCGCGCTGGGCTTCCTGATGCAGACCACGATGCTCATCGCGCAGAACAGCGTGGAGCTCAAGGACATCGGGGTGGCCAGCAGCACCGCCACGTTCGCCCGGTCCATCGGGGGAGCGTTCGGCGTGGCCGTCTTCGGCGCGATCTTCAACCACCGGCTGCACGCGCTGCTCGGCGAGCGGCTCGGCTCGGCGGCCGCGGACAAGATGGCCAGCGGCGGCGGGGGCGCGCGGATCGACCCGGTCACCCTCGCGCAGCTGCCGCCGGGGGTGCGCACGGCGGTCGTCGACGCGATCGCGGGCGCGACCTCGAGCGTGTTCCTGTGGTCGACCGTGGCCGCGGTGCTCGTGCCGGTGATCGCGCTGTTCATCCGCGAGGTCGCCCTGCGCGGCGGGGCCGCCGAGGAGTCCGAGCGCACACTGGTTGCGCAAGAGGGCTAGTTTCGCGCACGCAATGCGCGAAGTTGCTCCCAAAACTAGCGATCGGTGCGCGAAACTGCCAGAATATGAGCAGCAACGCGCATCGATCGCTCATTGGGAGGACCGTCATGACCGGCGCCGGGATGAAGGCCGACATCGCCGAACAGCCGGAGGTGTTCGCTCGCCTGCTCGACGAGCGCGCCGGCCAGATCGCCGAGGTCGCCGCGAAGATCGCGGAGTGGAAGCCGCGCAGCGTCGTGTTCACCGCGCGCGGCACGTCCGACCACGCGGCCCTCTACGCCGCCTACCTCACCGAGATCCGGCTCGGCATCCCGGCCGGGCTCGCCAGCCCGTCGGCGATGACGCTGTACGGCGCCCGCCCCGACCTGCGCGACACGCTCGTCGTCGGGGTCAGCCAGAGCGGCGGCTCGCCCGACCTGCACGGCGTGCTCAGCGTCGCCCGCGAGCAGGGCGCGCACACGCTCGCCGTGACCAACAACGCCGAGTCCCCGCTGGCCCGGGCGGCCGAGCTGCACGTCGACGTGGCGGCCGGGCACGAGGTGGCGGTGGCGGCCACGAAGACGTACACGGCGGAGCTGCTGGCCCTGCTCATGCTCATCGAGAGCGTCCGCGGCGGCGGCGCCCTGCCCGACGAGGAGCGCGCCGAGCTCGCCAAGCTGCCCGGGCACGCCCAGGCGGTGCTGGCCGACGACACCGTGGTCGACCTCGCCGCGCGGTACCGCTTCGCCGGCCGCCTGGTCACGACCGGCCGCGGCTACGCCTACCCGACCGCCCGGGAGACCGCGCTCAAGCTCATGGAGACGTGCTACCTGGCCGGCCTGGCGTTCTCCGGCGCCGACCTGCTGCACGGCCCGCTCGCGATGACCGACCCGGACGTGCCGGTGCTCGCGGTCGTCGGCAACGGCCCCGCGGGGCAGTCGATGCGCGACGTCGTCGGCCGGCTCGGCGAGCGCCGCGCGGACACCGTCGTCTTCGGGCCGGCCGCGGTCGAGGGCGCCTCGGGCTGGGTGCGCACGCCGGACGTGGACGAGCGCTACGCGCCGCTGCTGGACATCCTGCCGCTGCAGCGCCTCGCGCTCTGCCTGGCGCTGCTGCGCGGCGAGAACCCGGACGCTCCCCGCGGCCTCAAGAAGGTGACGACGACGCTGTAGCGGCCGCCAAGGGGCTCACGCTGGGGCAAACCCCGCGAGCCCCGGCGCGGCGGCGCGGCGGCGCGGCGGCGCGGCGAGCACCCCGAACGCCTCAGGAAGGCGACGGCGACGCTGCAGCGGCCGGAACAGGGATCACGGCGGGGCGACCCTCCGCGAGGTCCTTGGTCGCGAACGAGATGGCCGGGCGGCTGCCAACCGAGATCTGGTACGTCGCCCGGCCGCTGGACACGTTGCGCTGCTCGAACGCGAAGTTGCAGTCGAACCCGCCCCCGCCGGCCGCCAGCACGCCGGCCGCCAGCTCCGCCGCGGCGATCGGGCGCCCGGAGGCGTCCGCGATGCGCACCGTGCCGCCCTGGTACACGTCCCGCACCGGCGACGGCGCCAGGCATGCGCTGCCCGGCGTTCCCGCGGCCGCCCCGGCCACGCTGACGTAGCCGTGCAACAGGAACCCATCGGGCTTGGACGTCTCGTCGGCTCGGCTCAGCCAGCCGCATCCGCCCAGCCAGAGGGCCAACAACAGGGGAAGTACCAAACGCCGCACCCGGCAACCTTAGTCTGTCCTCGTGTCCACCCTGCGCGACCTCGTCGAGGAACACACGAGCCTCGAACCCGATGACATCGAGCACCTGCACCGGCTGGCCGGCGACTGGCAGATCGTGTCCGACCTCAGCTTCGCCGACCTGCTCATGTGGGTGCCGATCGAGGTCCGGGGCGAGTTCATCTGCGTGGCCCAGGTGCGCCCGACCACCGCGGGCACGGCCTACCAGGACGACCAGGTGGGCCGGATCGCCGGCGGCCCCGAGGTCGCGCACCTGGCGATCGTGCGCCAGCAGGGGCGCATCTGGCGCGAGGGCGACCCGGTCTGGTACGGCGACATGCCCGCCCGCCACGAGGCGATCCCGGTCCGCCGGCGCGGCAGCGACAAGGTCATCGCGGTGCTGGGCCGCGACACGAACCTGAGCACCGCCCGCACCCCGGCGCAGCTGGAGCTCAACTACCTGACCACGGCCGACGACCTGGCCCAGATGATCGCCGACGGCAGCTGGCCGCCGCCCCGGCACCCGGGCGAGACGACGAGCGCGCCGCGCATCGGCGACGGCCTGGTGCGCCTCGACGCCACCGGCAAGGTCACCTACGCCAGCCCGAACGCGCAGTCCGCGTACCGCCGGCTGGGACTCGCCGCCCACCTGGTGGGCGAGAGCCTCGCCGAGACCACGGGCCGGCTCGTCGACGACCCGCTCGAGGGCGCCGACGCGACCGACCGCATCCACCAGGCCCTGCACGGGGAGGCCCCCGCCCGCAAGGAGCTCGAGGCCCGCGGCGCGACCGTGCTCATGCGCGCGCTGCCGCTCATGCCGGCCGGCGTGCCCATCGGGGCGCTCGTGCTCGTGCGGGACATCACGGAGGTCCGGCGGCGCGACCGGCAGCTCATGACCAAGGACGCGACGATCCGCGAGATCCACCACCGGGTCAAGAACAACCTGCAGACCGTCGCCGCGCTGCTGCGGCTGCAGGCGCGCCGGGTGGGCGTTCCGGCGGCCCGCCACGCGCTGGAGGAGTCGGTACGGCGGGTCGCCTCCATCGCCCTGGTGCACGAGACGCTCTCGATGTCCTCGGAGTCCACGGACGAGGCGGTCGAGTTCGACGGCATCGTGGACCGGGTCGCGGCGGCCGCCGTCGAGGTGGGGGCGGCCGGGTTCAACGTCGCGGTCCGGCGCGAGGGCGACTTCGGGGTGCTGCCCGCCGAGATCGCGACCCCGCTGGTCATGGTGCTCAACGAGCTGCTGCAGAACGCGGTCGAGCACGCCTTCGAGCCCGCGCGGCCGGACGCGCCGGAGGTGGTCGTCTCGGTGCACCGCTTCCGCAAGCAGCTGCACGTGACCGTGGCCGACAACGGGTGCGGGCTGCCGGAGGGCTTCGACCTCGACGCCAGCGAGCGGCTGGGCCTGCAGATCGTGCGCACCCTCGCCACGGGGGAGCTGCGCGGCACGATCGAGCTGCGCGCGCGGGCGGAGGGCGGCACCGAGGCGGTGATGGTGGTACCGCTGGCGAAGCGGTAAACCAACCGGACTGTGGGACGAGGCGGCGCCGTGACCGGACCCGGCGCTGATTCGCGTCCCCGAATTCCTATCGGCTGAGTGTTATTCCAGTTACATGTTCGTCAAATCCTACTGAGAGAACCCTCACGTGGACGTGGCGTAAGGACCGCTCTCCGTGGAAGACTGCACCCTATGCACGCTGCTTCTCTGCGGCTCGTCAGCCGCCGACACGTCGACTACGGTCGCGTGCGCAGCGCCATCTGTCCGGCTTGCTGAACGCCGCCCGCCGAATTTCTTCCCGGGTGCGCGACTTCGCGCCGGAATGCTTATGACATCGACGTCATCCGTTCCCGCTTCCATCGGGGACGGCCGGCGCTTGGCCGCGTGCTCTCAATCCTGAGAGGACGCCGACATGTCGGTGAACACTGTCCGCGGACGTGGTGCGGCCGGTGGTCGTCCCCGTGGTGAGGGGCAGTGGGCCCTGGGGCACCGCGAGCCGCTCAACCCGAACGAGCGCAGCAAGAAGGACGACAACCCGCTCAACGTGCGGGCCCGCATCGAGAACATCTACGCGCACGCGGGCTTCGACTCGATCGACCCCGCGGACCTGCGCGGACGGTTCCGCTGGTTCGGGCTCTACACCCAGCGCCGCCCCGGCATCGACGGCGGGCGCACCGCCGTGCTGGAGCCGGAGGAGCTCGACGACCGCTACTTCATGCTGCGCATCCGCAGCGACGGCGGGCAGCTCTCGCTCGAGCAGCTCAAGACGATCGCCTCGATCGCCCAGCGCTTCGCCCGCGACACCGCCGACGTCACCGACCGGCAGAACATCCAGCTGCACTGGATCGAGATCGAGAACGTCCCGACGATCTGGCGGGAGCTCGAGGCGGTCGGCCTGTCCACCCTGGAGGCCTGCGGCGACTCGCCCCGCGTCATTCTTGGCAGCCCCATCGCCGGGGTCGCGGAGAGCGAGGTGCTCGACCCGACCGAGGCGATCAACGAGATCAACGCCCGGTACATCGGCGACCCGGAGCTGTCGAACCTGCCCCGCAAGTTCAAGACCTCCATCTCGTGGCTGGCCGACACGCCGTACGAGGCCAACGACGTCTCGTTCGTGGGCGTCATCCATCCCGAGCACGGCCCCGGCTTCGACGTGTGGGTCGGCGGCGGGCTGTCGACCAACCCGATGCTGGCCCAGCGCCTCGGCGCCTGGGTGCCGCTGCACGAGGTGCCCGACGTGTGGCACGGCGTCATCCGGGTCTTCCGTGACTACGGCTACCGCCGCCTGCGCAGCCGCGCGCGGCTGAAGTTCCTGGTCGCGGACTGGGGCGTGGACCAGTTCCGGCAGATCCTCGAGAACGAGTACCTCGGCCGGCGCCTGATCGACGGCCCGTCGCCCGACCTGCCGGAGAAGCCGGTGGACCACATCGGCGTGCACAAGCAGTGGGACGGCAAGTACTTCGTCGGCGCCGCCCCGATCGCCGGGCGCAGCTCCGGCACCCAGCTCGCCGCGGTGGCCGAGCTCGCCGAGCGGCACGGATCGGCTCGGGTGCGGCTCACGCCGTACCAGAAGATCCTGATCCTCGACGTCGAGCAGGAGCACACCGAGTCGCTCGTGCGGGGCCTGGCCGGGGTGGGGCTCGAGGCCCGCCCGTCGAGCTGGCGGCGCAGCACGATGGCGTGCACCGGCATCGAGTTCTGCAAGCTCGCGATCGTGGAGACCAAGGCGCGGGCGGCGGAGCTCATCGAGTACCTCGAGAAGCGCGTCGCCGACCTCGACGCCGACATCTCGATCCACCTCAACGGCTGCCCGAACGCGTGCGCGCGCACCCAGGTCGCCGACATCGGCCTCAAGGGCATGCTCGTGCGCGACGACAACGGCGAGATGGTCGAGGGCTTCCAGATCCACCTCGGCGGCGGGCTGGGCATGGCCGAGGGGCAGACGGCCGGCTTCGGCCGCAAGCTGCGCGGCCTGAAGACCACCGCCGCGGCCCTGCCCGAGTACGTCGAGCGGGTCGCCAACCACTACCTGGCCGGGCGCGAGCCCGGTGAGTCCTTCGCCCGCTGGGTGATGCGCGCTCCCGAGGAGGAGCTGCGGTGAGCGAACGGATGGCGCCGCTGCACTGCCCGTACTGCGGCGAGGAGGACCTTCGGCCCCACGAGGACGCGCACGGCGCATGGGAATGCCGCAGCTGCGCCCGCGTCTTCTCACTGAAATTCCTGGGACTGGCGGCGAACGCTTTGGAGGCGAAGCGATGAGCAGCACGACCGTTGCCCGAACCGCACAAGAATCCATCGAGCTGGCCGCGGCCGCGTCGGCGCGGCTGGAGGGCCAGACGGCCGAGAAGATCGTGGAGTGGGCCGCCGGCCAGTTCGGCGAGCGCTTCTGCGTGACCAGCTCCTTCGCCGACGCGGTGCTCGCGCACGTGGTGTCGAAGGTGGTGCCCGGCGTGCCGGTCATCTTCCTCGACACCGGTCTGCACTTCGCCGAGACGCTGCGGGTGCGCGAGATCGTCCAGCGCACGCTGCCGGTGACGGTCCGCTCGATCCGCCCCCGTCAGACGGTCGCCGAGCAGGACGCCGAGTTCGGGCCGCGGCTGTACTCCCGCGAGCCCGACGAGTGCTGCTTCCTGCGCAAGGTCGAGCCGCTGGAGCGGGCCCTGGAGGACTACGACGCCTGGGCCGCGGGCCTGCGCCGCGACGAGTCGCCGAGCCGCGCCAACACGCCGATCGTGGGCTTCGAGCGGGCCCGGGGCAAGTTCAAGGTCTCGCCGCTGGCGCTGTGGACGCAGGCGGACGTGGACCAGTACATCTCGCGCTACAACGTGCCGGTGAACGCGCTCATGCGGCAGGGGTACGCCTCGGTGGGCTGCTGGCCGTGCACGCGCCGCACGCCTCCGGGCGGCGACCCGCGCAGCGGCCGGTGGGCCGCGTTCGACAAGACCGAGTGCGGGCTGCACACGTCCGGATGACCGGCCGTCGCCTTGCGGATGGCGTCCTGCTGGTCGCGCACGGGTCCTCGGATCCGCGCGCGGCCGCGGCCACTCGCGCGCTGACGCGGGCGGTCGCGGCCCAGCGGCCCGGCCTGGACGTGCGCTGCGCGTTCCTCGACCACGCCGGCCCGCGCCCCGGCGAGCAGCTGGCGGCGTTCGAGGCGCTCGGGCACCGCGCCGTCGTCGTCGTGCCGCTGCTGCTCACCAACGCCTTCCACGGCCGCTTCGACCTGCCCGCGGTGCTGGAGCGGGCCCGGGCCGGGGGTCTGGGCCTCGACGTCACCACGACCGACGTGCTCGGCGCCGGCGCGCCCGCGCTGCTGCTCTCGGCGCTGCGCCGGCTGCTGCCCCCGGTGCCCTTCGACGGGGTCGTGCTCGCCGCCGCCGGCACCCGCGACGACCTGGCCCGCCACAGCGTCGACGGGGCCGCGGCGGCCCTGGGGGCGTCGCTGGGCGTGCCGTGCGTGCCGGGCTACGCCTCGGCGTCCACCGTCACCGGCGCCGCCGCGGTGGCCGCGCTGCGGGCCCAGGGCTGCGAGCGGATCGCCGTCTCGTCGTACTTCCTCGCCCCCGGCCGGCTGCACGATCTCGTGGTCGGCTCGGCGGTCGGCGCCGGCGCGCTGGAGCCGGTCGCCGCGCCCCTGTGCGCCCACGTCGACGTCGCCCGTCTGGTGATGTCCCGGATCGGGGATTTCGCGCTCGTACGAGCCGCCTGAGGCCCCTGCGGCACCGTTACGTGGCGCTGGACGGTTACCGTTGCAGGATGATGACGTGCCCCAAGTGTCGTGGCGAGATGCGCCAGTTCGAGCGGAGCGGTGTCACCGTCGACCAGTGCCTGGAGTGCCGCGGGATCTTCCTCGACCGCGGTGAGCTGGAGCGGCTGATCGACGCCGAGCAGGCCTGGCAGGGCAGCCGGCAATCCCATCAGCCGACTCACCAGCCGTCATACGGCTATCAGCAACCATATCCACAATCGCACGGTGGCTATGGGCATTACGGCCATCACAAAAAGCACCGGCGCCATCACCGTGAGAGTTTCTTCGGCGAGCTGTTCGACTAGATGCAACAACGCCCCGGCCGAATGGCCGGGGCGTTGTTGTCTAGATGCGTGCGTGGGAAAGGCTCAGGCAGAGTGAGCGCGGACCCGAAGGCCACCGCGACGCTTCATCAGGCGACGCTCGTCTTCGCTCATTCCGCCCCAGACGCCGGCGTCCTGACCCGAGTCGAGGGCCCACTGGAGGCACTCGGAGGTCACGGAGCAGCGCTGGCAGACCGCCTTAGCCTGCTCAACCTGCAGCAACGCCGGGCCGGAGGTCCCAATGGGGAAGAACAGCTCCGGGTCCTCGTCGCGGCAGAGGGCATGGTGGCGCCAGTCCGACATGGCGGCAACACTCCTTGTTTTTTCGCGGATCGTTGTTGGTGATTCCCGTTATGCATCTCATGTAACGGTTCGGCTAGGCGGAGCCTGAAGATCCGTTGCATGTGTGCGGGCAACGCTCAGTGGTCGTTTCGCTTGTGAATGCTTTCACGAACTACCGCGATGTCAAGGGGTCCAAACCAAAAAAATCCAAGTCGGTGAGCAAGCTCACGCACTGTTTGTCCGATTTTATGGCGACTGGTGACCCTGGATCGCAACAGTCAGTGACCAATGTAGTACGGTTCGGTCAACGACCGGAGGGCTTTCGGAGATGCGGCCGCGGTGTCTCTGTCGCGACTCTCTGCAACTTTCTCCCCCTTCGGTGGATGATCGCCCGGGGTGACTCAACACACTACGCGTAACGCACCCGGGACGGACGCGAAATCCAGTTTGTCAACCTCGCCGAGGTACTCACCGTCGACCTGATACGCGATCGGCTTGGCGGCGGTCAGCGTGAACCCCGGCAGGTCGTGCAGTCGCAGCACCTGCTTGCCCTTCGGGGTCCGGCGACTGGACAGCAGCTGCGACACCGTCCGAGCGGTGCCGGCGATCTGCAGCTCCCGAAGGCCGAGCACATCCAGGCCCGTGTCGAACGAGGCGCGCGGGTTCGGGTTGACCGGCCGCTCGCCGATGTACGTCCACGGTGCCGTGTTCTGCACCAGCATCCACGTTAGCCCGCTTGTGGCCGGTTCGCCCGGCAACTGCATGGTGAGCAGCGGCACGCGCCGATTGGTGGCCGCGTACTGGGCCATGAAGGCGCGCAGGTAGAGCAGCGGCGTGGACGTCGAGCCCTTGTGCCGCGCCTGGTCGACCCGGCGCACGACCTCGGCGTCGAGGCCGAGACCGGCGCAGAAGGTGAAGTAGCGGTCGTCGGCCCGGCCGAGCCCGATCAGCCGTTCGCGCCGGTCCCGCAGCGCCTCGAGGATCGCGCCGGTGCCCTCCGCCCAGTCGCTGGGCAGCCCGAGCGCCCGGGCGAACACGTTCGTGGAGCCGCCGGGCACGACCGCGAGGGCTGGGCGCTCCTGGGCGCGGTTCGCGGCGGGCCCCGCGTCGAAGGTCATCAGGCCGTTGACGGCCTCGTTGACGGTGCCGTCGCCGCCGAGGGTGACCACGAGGTCCAGGCGGTCCCGGGCGGCGTCGCGGGCCAGGTCGGCGGCGTGCCCCCGGCGGCGCGTGTAGACCACGTCCAGGTCGACCTGGCTGCGCAGCGCCCGCACCAGGATGTCCCGGCCGCGCTCGGTGGTGGTCGTCGCATTGGGGTTGACCACCAGAAGGGCTCGCATGGGCGGCACTGTACCCGGTTCGCTGCGCGATAAGGTTGGCCCGTGAGGATGTCGTGAGCAGGAGGGACGTGCAGGTGGGCGCGGTCGAGGAGGTTCCCGGCCGGACCCCGGCGACCCTGCGCTGGGCGGTCCGGCTGCTGCTGGTGGAGGGGGCCGGGCTGGCCGCCGTGACCCTGTGGCTGGTGTATCTCGACCTGACCTCCGACGCCGCCTCGGTGCCCGGCGCCGTCTCGGTGACCGTCTATCTCGCCCTCATGACCGTGTGCTTCGCCGGTGTCGGGTTCGCCCTGCACCGCCGCCGGCGCTGGGCCCGCGGCCCCGGCATCGTGGTCTCGATGCTGCAGATGCCGATCGGTCTCACGATGCTGCAGACGGGCCAGCCGTGGATCGGCGGACCACTCTTCGTGCTCGGGCTGACCGGGGCTGTGCTGCTGTTCGCGCCCTCGACGCGCATCGCTCTCGGTGTTCGTTAGATCGACGGATATAACGCTCCTCATCGTTCGCTGTGCGCACCTGTTCGCGGCTCGGACAGAAATTCGTGTCGCACCGCGAGTCCGTTATCTCACAGTGACTGATCCGTAAACGGTTTCGGTGCTTTACGCTCGGTTGTCGTGACGGTCGCTCCCGCCTACCAGGTCC
This sequence comes from Dactylosporangium sp. CA-052675, assembly GCF_050947935.1. Classification (GTDB taxonomy): domain Bacteria; phylum Actinomycetota; class Actinomycetes; order Mycobacteriales; family Micromonosporaceae; genus Dactylosporangium. The sequence continues at coordinate 1,203,838 of NZ_CP192010.1, forward strand.
TCGCCGAGCGCATCCGCGTCGACATCGTGTCCGGCCAGCTGCGCCCCGGCGAGCGCCTCCCCACCGAACCGCAGCTGTGCGAGCAGTCGGGCCTGAGCCGCTCGACGGTGCGCGAGGCGCTGCGGTTACTGAGCAGCCAGCACCTGATCGTCACCACGCGGGGCGTCAACGGCGGCAGCTTCGTCGCCGAGCCCGACGCGTTCGCCCTGGGCGCGTCCCTCGCCGACGGCGTGGGCCTGCTGCTGACCAGCGGCGCGGTGACCGGCGAGGACTTCCTCGAGGTGCGCCGCATGCTCGAGGTGCCGGCCGCGGGCCTGGCCGCCGCCCGTCGCGAGCCGCGGCACCTCGAGGAGCTCGAGGCCGCGATGTTCGACCCGGAGCGCGACGACCTGCAGCGGCGCATCGAGGCGCACGCGGCCTTCCACCTGGCGGTCGCGGCGGCCACCGGCAACTCGCTGCTCGCCCTCGTGGTGCGCCCGCTCTACAGCGTGGCCAACCGCGAGGCGGTGAGCCGGGTGTCGCCGCAGCCGTTCTGGCGGACGGTGGACCGCGACCACCGGGACCTGCTCGGCGCGATCGAGGCGCAGGACGTGGCCCGGGCGATGGAGCTGGCCCGCGCGCACATCGACAACATCCGCCCGGCCGAACGCGTGCCGGTCGTCGTCTGAGCCGCCGTCAGAGCCGCCGTCCGAACCGCCGTCCGAGCCGCCGTCAGAGCCGGCGTGCGAGCTCAGCCCCGCGACGGCCGGCGCTTGGTCAGCCGGATGCCGGCCTGGTGCGCGTCGACGCTCGCCGACACCTCGTCGGCCAGGGCGCTGAGCACCTGCCACGCGAACGACTCCCCGCCCGGCAGCCGCTCGTCCGGCGAGCCCAGCGGCACGGTCGTGTAGACCGTCAGGGCGTCGGGCGTGACGGTGAACCGGCAGGAGAGTTCCACCGTGTCACCCAGTTGGGGGGTGTCCGCGGCCACGGCGAGCAGCATCGCGCAGGCCTCGTCGACCGCGATGCGCAGGTCCTCGATCTCGTCCAGGGTGAACTGCAGGCGCGCGGCCAGGCCGGCCGTCGCGGTGCGCAGCACGCCGAGGTAGGCGGGCGACGCCGGCACGGCCAGCAGCACCACGTCGTCGCCGTCGGCGCCGGACCTCTTCGGAGCGACCTGAGTCAACGCTATCGAACCCCCCTTCACCATGGCCTGCCCGCGACTCTACGACGTCGGCGCACCCGACGACGCGGCGAGTGCTTCCAGCGGCGCGCCGCAGAGGCGGTACGGCACCCAATCGTGCTTCGGCCCCGCCCCGAGCCTGTCGTAGAACTCGCGCGCCGGATTCCAGTCCAGCACGGCCCACTCCAGGCGGCGGTACCCGTGCGCGACGCACACCGCGGCGAGCGCGGCGACGAGGGCCTTGCCCGCACCGGTGCCGCGCGCGCCCGGGCGCACGTAGAGGTCCTCGAGGTAGACGCCGTGCACGCCCTCCCACGTCGAGTACGTGAGGAACCACAGCGCCATGCCGAGCACCTCGCCCCCGTCCTCGGCCACGTGACAGAACACGGCGGGGGAGGGGCCGAAGAGCGCCGCGTGCAGCTGGGCCTCGGTGAGGTGGCACTCGTCGCGGGCCCGTTCGAACTCGGCGAGCTCGTAGACCATCTTCACGAGCGCGGGGACGTCGTCCGGGGTGGCGGGGCGGATCATGCTGCTACTCCCTGAAAAGCACGACCCCCACCCCGCGGGTGCGGGATGGGGGAGGTTCGATGACGCAGACTCCACAGGCCGGTTCAGGCCTGCTTGGTCTCCCAGAAGATCTTCGCGATCTCGTCGATCTTGCCCAGGAGCTGCTCGGCGACCGCCGGGTCGGCCGAGCCCTTGGCGCCGGACGCGCCCGCGAGCTTCGTGGCCTCGTTGAACAGGCCGTGCAGCTGCGGGTACTTCTCGAAGTGCGGCGGCTTGAAGTAGTCGGTCCACAGCACCCACAGGTGGTGCTTGACCAGCTCGCTGCGCTGCTCCTTGATCAGCAGGGCGCGAGTGCGAAACTCCGCGTTGTCGTTCGCCTGGTATTTCTCACAGATTGCCTTGACGGACTCGGCCTCGATTCGGGCCTGCGCCGGGTCGTAGACACCACACGGCAGGTCGCAGTGGGCGCTCACCACGGTGCGCGGGGTGAAAAGCCGCGACAGTCGCATCGAACCCTCCAGGGTGATTTGCGATGATCCTCAGTGCTGACCCTACTCCTATCCATCTTCGGGGATTTCATGCGCCTGCCGTGGTTTGCGGCACTCGTCTCGGGCCCGTCCATGGTGCCGACGCTGCGCTCGGGAGACCGGATTCTGGTGCGGCGCGGGACATCGGCGCGCCCCGGTGACGTGGTGGTCGCGCGGTTTCGCGCCCGGCCCGGACTGCTGGTCGTCAAGCGCGTGGAACGGGCCGACGCCGACGGGTGGTGGGTGGTAGGCGACAACCCCTTCGCCAGTGATGATTCGGCGCGTTACGGCCGCGCGGACATCGTCGGTCGTGTGACATTTCGCTGGTGGCCACAACCGGTGCGCCTGCGCCGCGTCCCACGCTAAGGTGAGGCGGATACGGGCGACCCCCGGCCGCATTCGCACATGCTTTCGCGCTTTCACCCGCGCCGCGCGTTCTTCCTGTATCACAAGCCGTGGCAAAGGAGCCCCCGGTGCTTACATCCGTGTCCGATTCCGTGTCCGATTCCGTGTCTGACCCCGTCTTCGACCTGCACGCCGGCGGAAAGCTCGCGGTGCAGTCGACGGTCCCGCTGTCCACCCGCGAGGACCTCTCCCTGGCGTACACCCCCGGCGTCGCCCGCGTCTGCGAGGCCATCGCCGCGGACGAGTCGCTCGTCCACCGGCTCACCTGGGTCGGCAAGGCCGTCGCCGTCGTGACCGACGGCTCCGCGGTGCTCGGCCTGGGCAACATCGGCCCGCGCGCGGCGATGCCGGTGATGGAGGGCAAGGCCGTGCTGTTCAAGCAGTTCGGCGGCGTGGACGCGGTGCCGATCTGCCTCGACACCCAGGACCCGGACGAGATCGTGCGGATCGTGACCGCGCTGGCGCCGTCCTTCGGCGGCATCAACCTCGAGGACATCTCGGCGCCGCGCTGCTTCGACATCGAGCGGCGGCTGGAGGACGCGCTGCCGATCCCGGTCTTCCACGACGACCAGCACGGCACCGCGATCGTGGTGCTCGCCGCCCTGCGCAACGCCTGCAAGGTGCTCGGGCGCGGCCTCGGCGACCTGCGCATCGTGGTCAGCGGCGCGGGCGCGGCCGGCGTCGCGGTGACCCGCATGCTCATCAGCGGCGGCGCGGACCCGGGCGAGATCGTCGTGCTGGACTCGCGCGGCTGCCTGCACACGGGCCGCGCCGACCTCAACCCGGTCAAGGCCGCGCTCGCCGCGGAGACCAACGCCGGCGGCGTGACCGGCGACATCGCCTCCGCGCTGCGCGGGGCCGACGTGCTCATCGGCGTCTCCGGCGGCACGATCGGCGAGGCGGCGCTGGCGGGCATGGCGCCGGAGGGCGCGATCTTCGCGCTGGCCAACCCCACGCCCGAGGTGCACCCGGAGATCGCGGCGCGGTACGCGAGCGTCGTGGCCACCGGCCGCAGCGACTTCCCGAACCAGATCAACAACGTGCTGGCCTTCCCGGGCATCTTCCGCGGGGCGCTGGAGTCGGGGGCGACCCGCATCAGCGACGGCATGAAGATCGCCGCGGCCGAGGCGATCGCCGGCGTGCTCGGCGCCGGGGAGCTCGCGCCCGACACGATCGTGCCGAGCGCCCTGGACCCGCGGGTGGCCCCGGCGGTCGCGGCCGCGGTGGCCGAGGCGGCCCGCCACGACGGCGTCACCCGTTAACGAGGGTTAAGGTCCTGGGTATGCGTGCCGCTTTCGCAACCGCGTTCAACGATGCCGACCCGCTCGCCGTGCTCGAGATCGGCGACGCTCCCGAGCCGGCGCCCAGGGACGGCTGGGCCGTGGTGGACGTGCGCGCCAGCGCGCTCAACCACCACGACCTGTGGTCCCTGCGCGGCGTCGGGCTGCGCGAGGAGCAGTTGCCGATGACCCTCGGCTGCGACGCCGCGGGCATCGGCCCGGACGGGGCCGAGGTCGTCGTCTACCCGGTTGTCTACAACGAGAAGGGTGACTTCACGATCCTCTCGGAGTACTACCCGGGCACGGTCGCGGAGAAGGTCACCGTCCCGGCGTACAACCTGGTGCCCAAGCCCGCCGAGCTCACCTTCGCCGAGGCCGCGTGCCTGCCGACGGCCTGGCTCACGGCGTACCGCATGCTCACCACCAAGGGCCGCCTCGAGCCCGGCGGGGCGGTGCTCGTGCAGGGCGCGGGCGGCGGCGTGGCCACGGCCGCGGTGCTGATCGGGACGGCCCTCGGGGCGCGGGTGTACGCCACCAGCCGCGACGCCGCCAAGCGCGAGCGCATCGCGGCTCTGGGCGCGACGGCCGTGGAGCCGGGCGGCCGCCTCCCCGAGCGCGTCGACGTCGTGGTGGAGACGGTGGGCGAGGCCACCTTCGAGCACTCGATGAAGTGCGCGAAGACGGGCGGGCGGATCGTCGTCTCCGGCGCGACGAGCGGTCACCTGCCGCAGGTGAACCTGCGCCGGATGTTCGCGCTGCAGCTGGAGATCCTCGGCACGAGCATGGGCACGCCCGAGGAGCTGGCCGACCTCATGGCCCTGCTCGCGCGCACCGGCATCCGTCCGGTGATCGACTCGGTGGTGCCGTTCTCGGAGGCGCGCAAGGCGTTCGAGCTGCTGCACTCGGGTGACGTCTTCGGCAAGGTCGTGCTGGACCACACCAGCTGAAACGCGCGGCCCGCGGCGCCCCGGCCCCTCGTCGGCCGGGGCGCCGCGGCGTGTCGCGCGGCGCGGTGCCCCGGGGCGCGGCTCAGAGGTGCGAGTCCAGCTCGGCGGTGGGCGCCAGCGAGGAGCGGGCCGCGGCATCGCCGTACAGCTCCAGCCGCAGGAACTCCAGCGTGCTCTTCGCGACCGTCGGGTACGACGGCGAGGACGGGCGCAGGTACGGGTCGTTGTGGTTGCCGCCCGGGATGGTCAGCATCGCCTTCGCCCACGGGACCAGGTCGTACGTCGCCTTGCCGCTGTCGTAGGTCACCAGCGGGTCAGCGTCGCCGTGGACGAAGAAGAGGGCCGCCGGCGTGCCCTGGAACTCGGTGCCGACCCCCAGGCCGCTGCCGGCCAGCACCACCCCCGCGCGCAGGCGTTTGTCGCGCCCGGACGTGAACAGCCCGACCGTCGTGATCGCGCCCGCCGAGTGGCCCGCGGCGGCCAGGCGCCCGGCGTCGATGCGCTTGCCCAGCGGGCCCGCGAGCGCCTGCCCGAGCACGAAGCTCGCGTCGGCCGGTTGGTTCAGCACGTCGTACATGTCGAAGTTCGCCGCGCCCCGGGTCGTGTTCGGGTAGGCGGGGGCGATGACCACGAACCCGGCCGCCGCCCAGCTCTGCAGCAGCGGCGCGAACTCCTCGGGGGTGCCGTTGAGGCCGTGGCTGAACAGGACGGCGGGGTAGCGCCCGGGCCGGTCCGGCGTCCAGACGACGGTGCGCAGGACGCGGCTCTCGCGGGTGTACGTCACCTGCTGCGACGACACGGAGAGCCCCGGCGGCGGCAGCGTCAGGGACGGCGGCAGCTGTACCGGGGCCAGCCCGCCCGCGACGGTGGGCGCGACCGAGGGCGAGGCGGCCACCCGGCGCGCCGGCGCCGGGGCCGTCGAACAGCCGCTGAGCAGGGCGAGCAGGCATACGGCGGCGGCGAGTCGGCGCATGGCACCAACGGTACGAGCGGCGCCGGAGCATGACCGCTTCCCCGCGGGGCGAAATCCGGCTACCTTCCGGCGCATGAGTGTCGTGTTCCGCGCGCTGACCGCCCTGTGCGCGGTGGCCGGCGTCGTCGCGCTGCAGGTGTGGAACCACGGGGACTGGGGCTCGTTCGTCTACTTCACGGTGCAGAGCGCGGTCATCATCGCCGTCGTGTCAGCGGTCGCCGTGTTCCGGCCGGTGCCCGCCTGGGCCCGCGGCGCGGCGACGCTCTACAGCTGCATCACCGGGATCGTCTACCACACCCTGCTGGCGAACCCGTCCAGCCCGTTCCACCAGGCCGACTCCGGGGCGCACACGCTGCACAACCTGCTGCTGCACTCGGCCGTGCCGATCCTGGCCGCCCTCACCTGGCTGGTCGTCGAGCGGGAGCGGGTGCGGTGGTGGTACGCGGCCGCCTGGCTGTGCTATCCGCTGGCCTACCTGGTGTTCGCCCTCGTGCGCGGGGCGTTCGTGCACGAGTACCCGTACCCGTTCATCGACGTCGACAAGCTCGGGGGCCTCGGCGTGACGGAGACCTCGCTCGGCTTCACCGTCGCGTTCTTCCTGCTCGGCCTCGCGCTCATCGGCCTCGGGGTGCCGCTGCGCCGGCTGCTGTCGCGCGACCGGGCCGGCGAGACCGCCCCCGCCGAGGACCCGGCCTCGGTCTGACCGGGCGGAGTACCCCGACCGGGGGAGTATGCCCGCAATCCGACACTGTTCGGGCCCTGGCGGCCCCGACACGCTCGGTAGTGTGTCGGCCATGCCCGATGAGCGTATCGACCCGAGTCAGAACACTCAGGCGTTCCAGGCGTGGGTGGACAACAGCAGGAATCAGCCGGCCGAGCCCGCGAGCTCCAGGACCTTGCTCTGGGTCGGCGTGGGCGTCGGTGTCGTCGTGGTGCTCGCGATCGTGCTGTTCGTCGCGCTGGGCTGAGCGCTGGGCTCCGCGTAGATCCCCGACGATTCGAAGTGCGTGAAGCCCGGGAGCGTGGCGTCGCTCGTCAGCCGCATCCGGGCCACGTCATCGCCGTTGAGCGCGTAGTCGAGGAAGTCCAGCAGCGTGGCCAGCACCTGCACGTGGCCGCGCTCCGGGTCGTTCGTGCCCGCCCCGTGCTCGCCGCCCTCGATGGTCAGGAACGCCTTGGGCCACGGGTTCTTGCCGTAGGACTCGCGGCCCTGGCTGTAGGCGACGACCGGGTCCTTGTCCCCGTGGACGAACAGCAGCGGCACGGGGGAGCCCTTGTAGGCCGTCGTCGGCCGGCCCGCGAAGATCACGCCGACCTTGAGCCGCGGGTCGCGCTTGCCGGTGAAGAGCCAGTCGGTCGTGGTGCCGCCGCCGGAGTGCCCGATCGCGCCGAGCCGGTCCGGGTCGATGCTGCCGGCGAGCGGGTTGCCCGCCTTCATCATCTGCGTGATCACGAATGACGCGTCGACGGCCTGGTTGGGCACGTCGGTCTTGTCGAACTTCGGCCCGTCCTTCTTGGTGAAGGGGTAGGCCGGGGCCGCGACGACGTATCCGGACTCGGCCAGGAACTTCGTCATGCCCTCCTGCATCTGCGGGTTGCTGAAGAAGCCGTGGCTCCACAGGATCAGCGGGAACTCGCCGGGCAGGGGCGTGGCGTCGATCTGCACGCGGCCGCGGGTCTGGCGGGCGGAGCCGCGCACCGGATACCACACGGTCGTCGGCAGCGACCGGCTGCCGCGCGCGAAGGTGAAGTGCCGGATGCCGACCGCGTGCGGGACCTTGGCGGAGGCGTCGACGGCGGTCGCTCCGGCCGCGGTGGTGAAGGGCGTGCCGCTGTCGTCGCTGCCGGACGCGGCGAAGGCGCTGCCCAGGATCAACAGGGCGGCGGTCAGCAGCGTGACGGTTGCGGTTCGGGTGCGACGTGCGGGCACGAGAAAAATGTAAGGGCGGCTCGTGCTAAAGCCATATCGCCCGAGTGGGGACATTCGATTGGCTTGCCGGACTACACCAGGATGTCACCGGATGAACCATTTGGACGACGTGTCGACCCTCAGGGGGATAGGCGCCCGCTGATCACTCGCCGAATCGCGGCAAATGTCCGAAATGGACGGACCGGCCTACTCGTCGTCCTCGTCGTCCAGCCGCGCCAGGTAGACGGCCAGGCGCTCGATCGGCGTCTCGAACTCGGGGTTGAGGTCGACGAAGTCGCGCAGCCGCTCGGCCAGCCACTCGATCGAGACCTCCTCCTCGCCGCGGCGCTGGGCCAGCTCCTCGATGCCGCGATCGGTGAAGTACATGACGCGTCCCTCCGGAAGATGCGAAACGGGGGCACGGCGTCGCCGCCGTGCCCCCGGAAGTTACCGAACCGCGATCACGGCTTCGGCAGGGCCGCCTCGATCAGCGCCTGCTGCTCGGCGTCGTGCAGCTTGGTCGAGCCCACCGCGGGAGCGGCGGCGGCCGGCCGGGAGATGCGGCGCAGCCCCACGCCCTGCAGCTGCTCGAGCAGGTTGAGCGCGATGAACGACCAGGCACCCTGGTTCGCCGGCTCCTCCTGGACCCAGGCGAAGTCCTCGGCGTTCGGGTACTGCTCCAGCGCCGCCTTGAGCTCCTCGATCGGCATCGGGTAGAGCTGCTCGACGCGGATGATCGCCGTGTCGGTGATGCCGCGGTCGGTGCGCGCCTGGAGCAGGTCGTAGAAGACCTTGCCCGAGCACAGCAGGACCCGCTTCACCGCGTTCGGGTCCAGCGCGGTGCCCTTCACGCCCGGGTCGGCCAGCACCGTGGAGAAGGTGCCGGTGGTGAAGTCCTCGACGCTCGACACGCACAGCCGGTGCCGCAGCAGCGACTTGGGCGTGAAGACCACGAGCGGCTTCTTCTTCGGCGACAGGGCCTGGCGGCGCAGCAGGTGGAAGTGGTTCGCCGGGGTGGTCGGCACCGCCACGCGCATGTTGTCCTCGGCACACAGCTGCAGATACCGCTCCAGCCGGCCCGACGTGTGGTCGGGGCCCTGGCCCTCGTGCGAGTGCGGCAGCAGCAGCGTGACCGAGGCCAGCTGGCCCCACTTGACCTCGCCGGAGGAGATGAACTCGTCCACGATCGACTGGGCGCCGTTGACGAAGTCGCCGAACTGCGCCTCCCACATGACCAGCGCGTCCGGGTTCTCCACCGAGTAGCCGTATTCGAAGCCCATCGCCGCGAACTCCGACAGCAGCGAGTCGTAGACGAAGAGCTTCGCGTTGTCCTTGATCAGCGACGACACCGGCATGTAGTCCGCGCCGGTCTCGGCGTCGACGATCCCGGCGTGGCGCTGCACGAACGTGCCGCGCCGCGAGTCCTGGCCGGAGAGGCGGACCGTGACCCCGTCGTGGACCAGCGAGCCGAACGCGATGATCTCGCTGAAGCCCCAGTCGATGTCGCCCTCGACGGCCATCTTCGCGCGGCGGTCGAGCAGCTGCTGGACGCGCTTGTGCGGGGTGAAGCCGTCGGGGAGCTTGACGTGGGCCTCGCCGATCGCCCGCAGTACCGACTCGTCGATCTTGGTCTCGACCACCGGCTCCGCCTCGGGCTCCCGCAGCCGGGTGAGCCGCGCGGCGGGCGAGCTGGAGGCGTCCCGGGTCGCCTTGAACACCGTCTCGAGCTGCTCGTGGTAGTCCTTGAGCAGCGCCTCGGCCTCGGTGATCGGGATGTCGCCGCGGCCGATGAGCTCCTCGGTGTAGATCTTGCGGACCGAGCGCTTCTGATCGATGATCGCGTACATCAGCGGGTTGGTCATCGAGGGGTCGTCGCCCTCGTTGTGCCCGCGGCGGCGGTAGCAGACCAGGTCGATCACGACGTCCTTGTTGAACGCCTGGCGGTATTCGAACGCCAGCCGCGCCACCCGCACGACGGCCTCGGGGTCGTCGCCGTTGACGTGGAAGATCGGCGCCTGGATCATCCGGGCGACGTCGGTCGAGTAGAGCGAGGAGCGCGAGTACTCCGGCGCGGTGGTGAACCCGACCTGGTTGTTGACCACGACGTGGACGGTGCCGCCGGTGCGGTAGCCGCGCAGCTGCGACAGGTTCAGCGTCTCGGCCACGACGCCCTGGCCGGCGAAGGCCGCGTCGCCGTGGATGAGCAGCGGCAGGACGGTGTAGCCCTCGAGCTTGAGGTCGATCTTGTCCTGCTTGGCCCGCACGATGCCCTCGAGCACCGGGTTCACGGCCTCCAGGTGCGACGGGTTCGCGACGACCGAGACGGTGGTCGCGTGCTCGCCGTCCGGGTGCGTGTACTTGCCGGTCATGCCCAGGTGGTACTTCACGTCGCCCGAGCCGTGCGCCGACTTGAGGTCCAGGTGGCCCTCGAACTCGGAGAAGATCTTCTCGTAGGGCTTGCCGACGATGTTGGCCAGCACGTTGAGCCGGCCGCGGTGCGCCATGCCGATGACGACCTCGTCGAGCTCGCCCTCGGCCGAGTTCTGCAGGATCTCGTCGAGCAGCGGGATCAGCGACTCGCCGCCCTCCAGGGAGAAGCGGCGCTGCCCGACGTACTTGGTCTGCAGGAAGGTCTCGAAGGCCTCGGCCGCGTTGAGCCGGTTGAGGATGTGCTTCTGCTCCTCGGGGCTGGGCTTCTCGTAGGGCTTCTCGACCCGCTCGGCGATCCAGCGCCGCTCCTCCGGGTCCATGATGTGCATGTACTCGACGCCGACCCGGCGGCAGTAGGAGTCGCGCAGCACGCCGAGCACGGCCCGCAGCTTCATCTTCTGCTTGCCGGAGAACCCGCCGACCGGGAAGACGCGGTCGAGGTCCCACAGGGTCAGCCCGTGCTCGAGCACGTCGAGGTCCGGGTGGCGGCGGATGCGGAACTCGAGCGGGTCGGTGTCGGCCATCAGGTGCCCGCGCACCCGGTAGGCGTGGATGAGCTCCACGACCCGGGCCGCCTTGTCGATCTGGCCCTCCGAGGTGCGGGCCACGTCGCGGACCCAGCGCACCGGCTCGTACGGGATGCGCAGCGCGGTGAAGATCTGGTCGTAGAACCCGTGCTCGCCGAGCAGCAGCTCGTGCATGACCTTGAGGAACTCGCCGGACTGGGCGCCCTGGATGATCCGGTGGTCGTAGGTGCTGGTCAGCGTGATGATCTTGCTGATGCCGAGCTCGGCCAGGGTCTCGTCGGACATGCCGGCGTAGGGCGCCGGGTATTCCATCGCGCCGACGCCGATGATCGCGCCCTGCCCGGTCATCAGCCGCGGCATCGAGTGCACGGTGCCGATGCCGCCGGGGTTGGTCAGCGAGATTGTGGTGCCGGCGTAGTCGTCCATCGTCAGCTCGTTGCGCCGGGCGCGGCGGACGATGTCCTCGTAGGCGGACCAGAACTGGCGGAAGTCCATGTCCCCGGCGCCCTTGATGCTGGGCACGACGAGGGAGCGCGAGCCATCGGGCTTGGCCAGGTCGATCGCGATGCCGAGGTTGACGTGCTCGGGCTCGACCAGGTTCGGCTTGCCGTCGATCTCGGCGAAGCTGTTGTTCATCTCCGGGTGCGCGGCGATGGCCCGGACCAGCGCGTATCCGATCAGGTGCGTGAAGGACACCTTCCCGCCGCGACCGCGGGCGAGATGGTTGTTGATCACGATCCGGTTGTCGGAGAGCAGCTTGGCCGGCACGGCGCGCACGCTCGTGGCCGTGGGGACCTCGAGCGAGGCGTCCATGTTCTGCACGATGCGGGCGGCCACGCCGCGCAGCGGGACGCGCTTCGCGCCGCCGGCGGGGGCGGGGGTCTCACGCGTCGGCGCGGGCTTGGTGGCGGGGACGGCCTTCTTCTCCGCGGGCTTCTCGGCGGCCTTCTCGACCGGCTTGGCCGCCGGGGCGGCCGCGGCGGGCGCGGCGGCCTTCTTCTCGACCGGCTTCTCGGCGGGCTTGGCCGGCGCCGCGGCCTCGGCAACGTCCGGGGCGGGCTTGTAGTCCGCGAAGAAGTCGTGCCACGCCGAGTCCACGCTCGCCGGGTCCGCGAGGTACCGCTGGTACATGTCCTCGACGATCCACTCGTTCGGGCCAAATCCCGCCAGCGGATTCTCCTGCGAGTTGGTCGCTTGGGTCGACACGGCTCTTGATCGCCTCTTCCAAACGCGAGTTGCTAGGGGTTACGGATGTCCGGTCCTTTAGGCTACGCGCTGCCTAACGCTCGTTCGTCGCCGACGCCGCCGGAGTGACCATGTTGGCGAGCGGCCTGGACGTCCTACCCTTACAACTGTGGCCGCCCGAGGGCGGCCACAGTTGTCCAAGATCTTGCAGTTACATCTTGCGCAACTCTTGAGGCGGTGTTGCGAGCACCCCGTCACGCACCGTCACGCGATGTCGCGCTTGCGGGTGATCAGGGTGCCGATTGTGCCGAGGATCACGGCCCATCCGACCAGCACCACGACGCCGACCCAGCGGGCGGGCAGGTGGGTGTCGCCCATCTGGCCCCGCAGCGAGCCGACCACGTGCTCGGAGGCGAGCGGCGGGATGTAGACGGCCGCCTCCAGCACCCAGTCCTCCTTGATGAGGTACTCCCGGATGAGTGCCAGCATGGCCAGCGCCGCGTAGGTGCCGATGGTGTAGACGACCGCGGCCGTGATCGTCGCGCCGATCTGGCTGCGGATGAGCACCCCGATGCCGATGCCGAAGATGCCCCACAGGACGTACACGAGCAGGTTGAGCAGGATCGCCTGTTGCGCGGTCCAGTGCCCCAGACTGTTGGCCACACCCTCGCTGGAGAAGAAGATCGCGCCGACCACGATGTTGATCAGGGTGGCGATGAACCAGAAGATCACCGCCATCGCGCCGCCGGTGATCAGCTTCGCCGCGATGACCTTGGTGCGCTTGGGCGTCGCGAGGAACGTCGCCGTCGCGGTCTGGTGGTAGAACTCGTTCGTGATCAGCAGGATCGCCAGGAGCATCACCATCATCAGGCCGAAGAACTGGCCCGACGTGTAGACGTTGGCGGCGATGCGGGCCAGCCCGGCCGCGGTGTGGTTGGCCGCCGCCTCGTCCTTCGCGGCCTGCTGCTGGGCCAGGAAGTCGGCCTGGTCCTGCGGCGACATGCCGGGCGGCGGCGCCTGGTTCAGGTAGTCGGGCGTGGACAGGTCCGAGTCCGCCTGGGCGGTGTTGATGAGCAGCGCGAGCCCGACGAACGCCACCGAGCACAGCAGGAAGATCCACCACATGTTCGTGGTGCGCAGCTTGATCAGCTCGCTGCGGATGAGCCGGATCATCGGATGTCCGCCCTTCCCTGGGTCAGTTCGAGGAACACGTGCTCCAGGTCGGGCCGCTCGGCGACCAGTTCGTGCAGCTCGACCCCGGCCTGCAGGGCGAGCTTGCCCACGGCCGGGGCGTCCAGGCCGGTGATCATGTGCGCCCCGTTGTTGTTGGGGTTGATCGCCCCGCCGGCCTCGCGCACCGCCGTGACCAGCTCCTGGATGTTGGGCGTGCGCACCCGCACCGCGGCCTGGGTCGAGCCCTGGCCGATGATCTTGTCGACGGGCCCCTGGGTGACCAGCTTGCCCGCGGCGATGATGACCACGTCGTCGGCGAGGATCTCCATCTCCGACAGCAGGTGGCTGGAGACGAGGACCGTGCGCCCCTGCTGGGCCAGGCCCTGCAGCAGCCCGCGCATCCAGCGGATGCCCTCGGGGTCCAGGCCGTTGGCCGGCTCGTCGAGGATCAGCACCTTCGGGTTGCCCAGCAGCGCCTGCGCGATGCCGAGGCGCTGCTTCATGCCCAGCGAGTAGCCGCGGAACTTGCGCTTGGCCGCGGTGGTGAGCCCGACCAGCTCCAGCACCTCGTCGACCCGCGAGGCGGGGAAGCCGCCGGCCGCGGCCACGCAGCGCAGATGGTTGCGCGCGGTGCGGCCCTTGTGCGCGGCCGAGGCCTCCAGGATCGCCCCGACGAGCTGCAGAGGCTCGGCGACGTCGGCGTAGCGGTGCCCGCCGATCGTCGCGGTGCCGGACGTCGGCGTGACGAGGTTGAGCACCATGCGCAGGGTGGTGGTCTTGCCGGCACCGTTCGGTCCGAGGAACCCGGTGACGCGGCCCGGCTCGACCACGAACGACAAATTGTCGACGGCTCTGACGTTGCGGTACTGCTTCGTCAGGCCGGAGACGACGATCTGCCCGTTGGACAACGCGCCGCTCCCTCCGTGAGACAGGTGAAGGCGCCAATATGGCATGTCCGGACAAGTCGCGCGCGATCTAGGGTCGATCTGCCACGCGAATGACGTGTTTCAGGCCGGACCAGGTTTCGTCGATCGCGCACACCTTGACGTCCACCCGGCCGTTGGCCAGGGCATATTCGCGGACGACGTTTTCGTCGAGATCGGTGGCCAGCCCGGAGGAGCGCTTGGGCCAGGCCACCCAGAGCGCGCCGGCGGGCGGGGTGAGCCGGTGCAGAACCCGCCACCGGCGGCGCAACCGGGCGGAGTCCGGACAGAACAGGACGATCACGTCGTACAGCCCCGGCGCGCTGCGGCGGTGGAGCACCACGTCCACGGGCAGCTCCGCGAGGTCGAACCCGGGCGGGGCGCCATCCAGCAGGACGCGATGTCCCGCGTGGACCCCGAGCTTCTTGGGTAACGGTGTGCCTGAATATCCCGCCATGGCTGACCACGGTAGCGACAGTTCACCCGCGCGCCATCAGGCGAACCTGTGAGCGTCAGCCATCCGCAGACCTCGACGCCTACACCGAACGCATGACGATTCTCGCCGTCGCCGCCGGCCCGCAAGAGCTGGGCGACTTGCAGCGCTACACCCTGCTGGTGGCCACCGACGGCGCCCAGGTCCGGGCCGCACAACGGCTCCGCCACGACGTCTTCGCCGGTGAGCTGGGCGCCACCCTGCACAGCACCGAGGAAGGTCTCGACGCCGACGCGTTCGACGAGCACTGCGACCACCTGATCATCCGCGAGGAGCTCACCGGCGAGGTCGTGGGGACCTACCGCATGCTCCCGCCGGACCGGGCGGCCGCGGCCGGCGGGCTCTACGCCGACACCGAGTTCGACCTCACCGGCCTCGCCCAGCTGCGTGAGGGCCTGGTCGAGACCGGCCGCTCCTGCGTGCACCCCGACCACCGCAGCGGCGCCGTCATCAACCTCATGTGGGCCGGCATCGCGCGCTACATGCACCTGCACGGGCACCGCTGGCTCGGCGGCTGCGCGTCGGTCCCGCTGGCCGACGGCGGCGCGACCGCCGCGGGTGTCTGGGACCTCGCCCAGCGCAAGCACCTGGTGCCGAGCGCCTGGCGGGTGCGCCCCCGCAACCCGTGGGTCAGCGACGTCGAGCCCCCGGCCAAGGTCAACGTGCCGCCGCTGCTCAAGGGCTACCTGCGCCTGGGCGCCTGGGTGGGCGGCGCGCCGGCGCACGACCCCGACTTCGACTGCGCCGACTTCTACGTGCTGCTGTCGCTGGATCGGGTCAACCCGCGGTACATGCGCCACTTCCTCGGACAGGAGTGACCCCCATGGCGGTCATGGACAGCCTCTGGCTGCCCCGCTCGACGTGCGGCGCGGACTGCCTGCCGGCCGCC
The DNA here is from genome assembly GCF_050947935.1 of Dactylosporangium sp. CA-052675. GTDB lineage: Bacteria > Actinomycetota > Actinomycetes > Mycobacteriales > Micromonosporaceae > Dactylosporangium. Next base: position 1,219,168 of record NZ_CP192010.1, read on the forward strand.
TCGGACCGGCACGTCCCGCGCCTGATCGTGGCCAAGCGCATCGCGGTCACCGGCGCCGTGCTGCTCTTCGCCGCCCTCTCGGTGCCGGTGCTGGCCCTGCTGCCCCAGCGCGGCCTGATCCGCGCCCAGCGCGCCCTGGCCCGCGGCGTGCTCGCCGGCCTCGGCATCAAGCACTCCGCGACCGGCCGCATCCCGCAGTCCGGCGCCCTGCTCGTGGCCAACCACGTGAGCTGGCTGGACGTGATCGTGATCCTCGCCCACGCGCCGGCCCGCCTGCTGGCCAAGCGCGAGGTCCGCTCGTGGCCCCTCATCGGCCGTCTCGCCGCGACCCTCGGCACCGTGTTCGTGGACCGCTCCCGCCCGAAGAGCCTCCCGTCGACGGTCGCGGAGGTGCGCGGCAACATCGCGGCCGGCGGCGTGGTCGCCGTCTTCCCCGAGGGAACGACCTGGTGCGGGCGCATGGGCGGGACCTTCCGCCCGGCGATGTTCCAGGCCGCGGTCGATGCCGGCGTACCGGTCGTGCCCGTCCGCCTCACCTTCGCCCAGAGCGGGGTGGCGACGACGGTGGCCGCCTTCATCGGCGACGAGACCCTGCTGGCCTCGCTCAAGCGAGTCCTGGCCGCTCGCGACCTCTCGATCAGCCTGCGGGCCCACCCGAAGCTGCACCCGGCGCCCTGCGACTCGCACCCGCACGCGCACACGCACTCCCGCCGGGTGCTGGCGCGCGCGGCGACCGCCGTGGTGGCGGCCTGACCCCCGCGCGCCCGCGCGTTTCCCTTCCCCCGAAGTCGGACGAGCCTCTGAGGCCCGTCCGGCTTCTCGCGTCGGGGGCCGCCCAGCTCGACACCCACCACTGGGACGATGCTCGTTCGATGCGCGGGTTATATCGTGAGTGACAGTCGCGATGTATCGCGTTTTGCGCTACGCTTCGGCACAGGAGCGTGAGCGAGGAGAGCGCGACATGACCGCGTGGGAAGTAAGCGAGCCGCAGAAGATCGTGCTCGATGCAGGCGTCACCGACCTCAGTGTCTCGCTCGTCGCGGGGCGGCTCAACGTCGTCGGGTCCGATGACGGGCCCGCGCGCGTCGAGGTGGCCGAGATCGGGGACCGCCCCGTGCGCGTCGAGGCCGGTGGTGGGCGGCTCGACGTCACGCAGGAGTTCCCGAAGGGCTGGCCGGGATTCCTCTGGTGGCTGTTCCACCAGCGGTTCAAGGTCGACGTCTCGATCGTGGTGCCGACGGGCGCCGCGGTGAGGCTGCACCTCGCCTCCGGCGCGGTCATCGCCTCCTCGCTGCGCAACGGGGCCACCGTCGACGTCACCAGCGGGCGGATCACGCTGCTCGGCATCGACGGGCCGGTGGCCGGGCGGGTCGTGTCCGGCTCGATCGAGGGGCTCACGCTCGGGGGCACCGTGGCGTTCGAGACGGTCTCGGGTGAGATCGTGGTGGCGGACTCGACGGCGGGGCAGGTCTCGGCTCATACCATCTCCGGCTCTGTCACCTGCGATCTCGACAACCCGCCGGCCGGGACCGAGGTGCGCCTCGACACGGTGTCGGGGGAGATCACGGCTCGGGTGCGGGAGGACAGCGACCTGCGGGTGAGCCTGCACGCGATCTCCGGGCACGTGGTGAACGGGTTCCCCGAGCTCGACCAGCACGCGAAGAACACCGTGACCGGCCGGCTCGGCACGGGGTCCGGTGGACATCTGGCGGCCAGCGCCACGTCTGGCACGATCTCGTTGTTGCGCAGACCGGTGGACGACGAGCCGCCGATGGACGACGAGGACGCCGAACCGCCCATGGACGACGAGGAAGCGATGCGCCTGATGGGCGGCGAACCGCCGACCGGCGGCCCCCAGGACCAGGAAGAAGAGAAGACGGCATGAGCGCGGTGTTCAGCCACGGGCGGCTGCGGCTCTACCTGCTGAAGCTGCTCAACGAGGGCCCCCGCCACGGCTACGAGCTCATCCGCCTGCTCGAGAACCGCTTCCACGGCCTCTACGCCCCGTCCGCCGGCACCATCTACCCCCGCCTGCAGCGCATGGAGGCCGACGGCCTGATCACGCACACGGCGGAGGGCGGGCGCAAGGTCTACGAGATCACCGCCGCCGGCCGGGCCGAGCTGGACCGGCGCGCCCGCGAGCTCGAGTCGCTCGAGGCCGACATCAACGCCTCGCTCGCCGACCTCTCGACGCTCGCCGACGAGGTCGAGCAGGGCGTGCGCGGCTCCGTGCGCGATCTCAAGCGTGAGCTCAAGGAGGCCAGCCGGCAGGTGCGCAACAGCCCGCCGCCGGGGCCGACCTCGTTCGGGTGGGGCTATCCGCCGCGACCGGGCGCGACCGGGGCCCGCCCGGCCGCCCCGCCCGCGGACGTCGTCGGCGAGCTGGAGGACAAGGCCGCGCTGCTGCTGGCCGAGGTGCGCCGCCTGGCTCGCACCGGCCGCGCCAGCCAGGAGACCATGCGAGCCACCCTGGTGGTGTTGGACGGCGCGATCGACCAGGTGAGACGCTTGCTGAGGTAGGCCGGACGGTGCCCAGGAACTTCCCAGGCAACCACCAGCCCTACTTCAGCGGAGGGCGGAAAGATATGCGCATGGGGGTACGAGGCGGCGTCGCACAATCCGGGGGTGCATCGTCGCCAGGCGTGGCGCAGGCTGAGGCGAGGCTGCTCGTGGTCGAGGACGACCCGAATATCCGCGAGCTCCTCTCCGCCAGCCTGCGCTTTGCCGGCTTTGCGGTGGACGCGGTGACCACCGGCAGTGAGGCGGTCACCGCGGCCCGCGAGGCCAAGCCCGACCTGGTGGTCCTCGACGTGATGCTGCCCGACCTCGACGGCTTCGAGGTGATCCGGCGCCTGCGCGAGGGCGGGGTACGGCTCCCGGTCGTCTTCCTGACCGCCCGCGACGGCACCGAGGACAAGGTCCGTGGTCTCACGCTCGGCGGCGACGACTACGTCACCAAGCCGTTCAGCCTGGAGGAGCTCACCGCCCGCATCCGGGCCGTGCTGCGCCGCACCGCCGGCGATCCCGGGCCCAACCGCCTGGTCTTCCACGACCTGGAGCTGGACGAGGAGACGCACGAGGTGAGCCGGGCGGGGCAGACCATCGCGCTGTCCCCGACGGAGTTCAAGCTGCTGCGGTACCTCATGCTGAACGCCGGCCGCGTGCTGTCCAAGGCCCAGATCCTGGACTTCGTCTGGAACTACGACTTCCGCGGCGACGACAGCATCGTGGAGTCCTACATCTCCTACCTGCGCCGCAAGGTCGACATCGCCGAGCCGCGGCTCATCCACACCCTGCGCGGCGTGGGCTACGTCCTGCGCCTGCCCGTCTGATCCGGTCCTGCGGTGCGGTTCATCGCCGACGTTCCGCTGCGGGTCAAGCTCGTGGCGGCCGTGCTGACGCTGGTAACCATGGCGCTGCTCGTCATCGGCGTCGCGAGCGCCCTGGTCATGCGCAGCTCGATGATCGACAAGGTCGACGGCCAGCTGCGCCAGCTCGCCGGCAACGTCGACCTCGACCGGCTGCAGGCGCAGGTGCAGGCCCAGACCCGCGGTCAGGCGTCGGTCATGACGCAGAGCAACTACTTCTACTTCTATCTGGCCTACAACTCCAAGGACCAGCTGGGCTGGCAGATCGTCGGGCTGTCCGACAGCGATCCCCGGCCGCCCCTGCCGGTGGGTGACGACGTGAGCGACCACATCGGCGAGCCCTACACCGTGACCGCCGCCAGCACCCGCGAGCGCTGGCGCGTGCTGATCATCAAGCGGCCCACCACCCGGCAGGACGGCGTCAACGTCATCGGCGTCGCCGAGAACCTGTCGATGATCGACAACGCGGTCGACGAGCTCGTCGCGGCCGAGCTGTTCATCGGCGCGGGCGTGCTCGTGGTCATCGCCGCCGTCGGGGTCACCATCGTGCGGACCAGCCTGCAGCCGCTGCGCGACATCGAGCGCACCGCGGCCGCGATCGCCGCGGGCGACCTCACCAAACGTGTGCCCGAGAGCCCGCCCGAGACGGAGATGGGCCACCTCGCCGGCGCGCTGAACGTCATGCTCGGGCAGATCGAGGGGGCCTTCCGCGTGCGCGAGGCGTCCGAGGAGCGCATGCGGCAGTTCATCGCCGACGCCTCCCACGAGCTGCGCACGCCGCTCACCACGATCAGGGGATTCGCCGAGCTGTACCGCCAGGGCGCCGCCCGCGCCCCGGAGGAGACCTCGGCCCTGCTGCGCCGCATCGAGGACGAGGCCAACCGGATGGGGCTGCTCGTCGAGGACCTGCTGATGCTGGCCCGCCTCGACGAGGAGCGCCCGCTCAGCCTGGCCGACATGGACCTGCGGGTGATCGCCGGTGACGCGGTCGCGGCCGCCTCCGCCGTGGCTCCCGACCGCGACATCGCGCTGGAGCTCGAGACCGACGAGCCCATCGAGGTCAACGGCGACGAGGCGCGGCTGCGGCAGGTGGTCGGCAACCTCATGACCAACGCGCTGACCCACACGCCGCCGGGCACCCCCGTGCAGCTGCGGCTGCGCCGGGACGGCGGCGACGCGCTGATCGAGGTCGTGGACCACGGGGCGGGCCTGACCGACGAGCAGGCGGCCCGCGTCTTCGAGCGCTTCTACCGCGTCGACAAGGCCCGTACCCGCCAGCAGGCCGGCGGCTCGCACAGCGGCAGCGGGCTGGGCCTGGCGATCGTCGCCGCGCTCGTGGCGGTGCACCAGGGCACGGTGTCGGTCTTCGTCACGCCGGGTGGCGGAGCGACCTTCCAGGTCCGGCTTCCCCTCACAGCCGGTTCCCAGGCCGCTCCCGGTGGCCCGCAAGCAACTGCGGCCAAGCTCAAATCATGAGCGAACAGCAGGGATGGGCGCAGACGCCGGCCGCCGAAGCACAGCAGCACATGCCTTCCAACCACGTGCCGCCGCACGTCCCGCACATGCAGCACCCCCCGCAGTGGTACCCGCCGTCGTCACCCTATGTGACACCCGCCACCGCGGTGCCGGCCCCTCTCAGGAGCCGCCGGCTGAGCAAGGGCGTCGTCGCGGTGGTCGCCGCGGTCGCGATCTCCGCCGCGTCGGCCTTCGGCGGCGGGGTCGCCGCCCTCGAGCTGCGGCCGCCGAGCGCGACGAACACCGTCGTCAGCGCGCAGGACTCCGGCACATCGAAGACGGGCAGCACGAACCTCGCCGACGTCGCCGCCGCCGTGCTGCCGAGCGTGGTCTCCATCAACACCGGCTCCGCGGTCGGCTCGGGCGTGATCATCACGGCCGACGGCGCCATCCTCACGAACAACCACGTCGTCGCGACGGCCCGCGGCAACACGGTGCAGATCAGCTTCTCCGACGGCAAGTCGGCCACCGCCCGGATCGTCGGCACCGACGAGGCCGACGACCTCGCGGTCGTCAAGCTCATGGGCGGCGGCACCTACACCCCGCTGGCCTTCGCCGACAGCTCCTCGGTCAAGGTGGGCGACGCGGTCCTCGCCGTCGGCAGCCCGCTGGGCCTGCAGGCCTCGGTGACCTCCGGCATCGTCAGCGCGCTCAACCGTGAGATCGACGAGAGCGCGGAGTCGGGCCAGGGCGGCCGCGGCCAGCAGGTATCGACCGGCGCGAAGATCACCGGCGCGATCCAGACCGACGCCGCGATCAACCCGGGCAACTCGGGCGGCGCCCTGGTCAACATGGCCGGGCAGCTCATCGGCATCAACACCGCCATCGCCTCGACCAGCGAGACGGCCGGCAACATCGGCGTCGGCTTCGCGATCTCCAGCAACACCGCCAAGTCTGTCGCTCAGCAGCTGCTCAGTTAAGCAAACCCGTGCGGCCCGCACGGGTCCGCACGGCAAAGGCTGGATTCCCCTCCCAGAAAAGCAAGAGGCGGCGCACTTGGCGGAGTGCGCCGCCTCTTGCCGTGCTCAGTCCGCCCAGCCGAAGGAGCGCTCCACGGCCCGCAGCCACAGCGCGTGCCCGCGGTCGCGCTGCTCGGCCGCCATCGAGGGCTCCCAGCGCTTGTCCAGCTGCCACTTCTCACGCAGCGTGTCGGTGTCGGGCCAGAACCCGACCGCCAGCCCCGCCGCGTAGGCGGCCCCGAGCGCCGTGGTCTCCGCGACCGTCGGGCGCACCACGGGCACGTCCAGCACGTCGGCCTGGAAGGCCATGAGCAGGTCGCTCGCGGTCATCCCGCCGTCGACCTTGAGCGTCTCCAGCGGTACCGCCGACTCCGCCATCATGGCGTCGACCACATCTTTCACCTGCCACGCGGTGGCCTCCAGGGCCGCGCGGGCGAGGTGGCCCTTGGTGACGTAGCCGGTGAGCCCGGTGATGACGCCCCGCGCGTCCGGGCGCCAGTGCGGCGCGAAGAGGCCCGCGAACGCCGGCACGATGTAGCAGCCGCCGTTGTCCGCCACGGTGGCGGCCAGCTCGTTGATCTCCGGGGCGGAGGCGATCAGCCCCAGGTTGTCCCGCAGCCACTGCACGAGCGAGCCGGTGATGGCGATGGAGCCCTCCAGCGCGTACACCGGGTCCGCGTCGCCGATGCGGTAGCCGACGGTGGTCACCAGCCCCCGCTCGCTCGCCACCGGACGGGTGCCGGTGTTGAGCAGCAGGAACGAGCCGGTGCCGTACGTGCACTTGGCCTCCCCGGGCGCGAAGCACGCCTGGCCGAAGAGCGCCGCCTGCTGGTCGCCCAGCGCGCTGGCCACGGGCACGCCGTGCAGCAGGGTCCTCGCCTCGCCGTAGACGTAGGACGAGGAGCCGATCTCGGGCAGCATGACCCGCGGGATGCCGAACGCCGCCAGCAGCTCGTCGTCCCAGTCCAGCGTCGTGAGGTTCATGAGCATCGTGCGGCTGGCGTTGGTCACGTCGGTCACGTGCCGCCCGGTCAGCTTCTCGATGAGCCAGGTGTCGACGGTGCCGAAGCGGATCTCGCCCGCCTCGGCCCGCGCGCGCAGGCCCGGCACGTTGTCGAGCAGCCAGACCACCTTGGGGGCGGCGAAGTACGTGGCCAGGGGCAGGCCGCAGCGCTCCCGGAAGCGGTCCGGGCCCGCGTCGCCGGCCAGCGAGCGGATCAGCGCGTCGGTGCGGGTGTCCTGCCAGACGATCGCGGGGTGCACCGGCTCACCGGTGCGGGCGTCCCACAGGATCGTGGTCTCGCGCTGGTTGGTGATGCCGATGGCGGCGACATCGGCGCGGGAGAGCCCGGCCTGGTCCAGGGCGCGGGTCGACACCGCCTGGACGTTGTGCCAGATCTCGACCGGGTCGTGTTCGACCCAGCCGGGGCGGGGGAAGCTCTGGCGGTGTTCGCGCTGGTCAAGCGCCACGATGGCGCCGTCGGCGTCGAACACGATCGCACGGGTGGAGGTCGTGCCCTGGTCGATGGCGAGGATAAACACAGTGCCATCTTCGCCGAAGCTCTGTCACGTTCGGGACGGAACCTTTCCGGCTCCTGCGGCGGCCCCTAGAGTCCGGGGCCGGAGTCGTGTCCATTCAGGAGCGCCAGTGTCCGTCATCGAGACGCGCATGAGTGTCTGGGAGGCCCTCGCCGGGCGTGCCCCGGGTGTCCCGCTCGGCCCCGCCGACGTCGGGCTGTGGCACGCGGTGACGGACCGGCTCAACCCGGCACGGGCGCGGCCGGTGCTGCGCGAGGGTGTCGAGGCGGTCACGCTGACGTCGGCCCGCGGGGTCGAGTACGTCATGCTGCGCTCGCCCGACCACGGCGAGTCGAGCTACCTGCGCCTGACGCCGGAGGAGTACCGGCTCGCGCGGCTCATGGACGGCAGCCGCACGGTGGCGCGGCTCGTGGCCGAGTTCGCGCGCATCTCGGGCCGGCTCGCCCCCGACCAGGTGACCCGGATCGTCGCCGACCTCGCCGGCAACCGGATGCTCGACGAGCTGCCCGTCGACGCGTTCAGCAAGCTCCAGCGCGTGCACCGGCGGCCGTGGCCGATCCGGCTGGGCCGGGGGCTGCTGGCCACCGCGCAGGGCCGCCGGGTCGTGCTCGCCCGCGTGGACCCGGTCGTGACCTTCCTGTACAAGGCGGGCGGCCGGCTCTTCTTCACCCGGATCGTCGCGGTGCTCTGCGGGCTCGTGGCGGCGGCCGGCCTCGGCGTGTTCGTGTGGAACTGGTTCCGCGCGGACCAGTCGGTGTTCCTCACCAACGACTCGTACTTCTCCGGCGCCCTCGTCCTGCTCGGCCTGAACGTGGTGGCGCTGGCCTGCCACGAGCTCGGGCACGCGCTGGGCGCCAAGCACGCCGGCCGGCGCGTGCCCGTCGCGGGCTTCCTGGTGTACTTCGGCATCCCCTCCGTCTTCGTGGACACCACGGACGTGTGGATGGCCGGCCGCCGGGCCCGGCTCGTGACCACCATCGCCGGCCCGGCCACCGGCCTGGTGCTCGCCGGCGCCTGCCAGCTCGTCGGCGTCTTCTTCCCCGAGCTGGAGCCCTGGACCTTCAAGCTGGCCTTCGCGTGGTACCTCAACGCGCTGTTCAACCTCAACCCGTTCATGGCCCTCGACGGCTACTACCTGCTCATGGACTGGCTCGAGGTGCCGAACCTGCGCGCCCGCGGCCTCGCCTGGGTGCTCGCCCGGCTGCGCCGCCGCCCGCCGCGCTTCTCCGAGCTCGACCGTGAGGGCCGGCTCGTCGCGCTCTACGGCATGCTCGCCGTCGTCTGGATCGCGATCGCGGTCAACCTCGTCTACCGCGTCTACACCGACCGCGTCGCCGGCGTCGTGACCGGCCTGTGGAACGCCGGGTGGCTCGCCCGGGGGCTGCTCGCCGTGATCGTCGCGGGGCTGCTCGCGCCGGTGGTGTACCTGTTCTTCGGCTGGCTGCGGCGGCGCGGCCGGCGGGTGCGCGACCGGCTCGGCGAGCGCAGGCTCGGGCGCGACGAGCCCCGCCGGTTCGCCGCGCTGAGCTCCTCGGCGCTGTCCAACCTGCCGCCGGACGCCCTCGCGCGGCTCGCCGGGGACGCCCGCTGGGTGCACCCGCGCACCGGCGACCAGCTCGTCTTCGCCGGTGCCGCCCAGCCGTCGGTGTTCGTCGTGGTCGACGGCGCCCTGGAGGCGAGGCGGCCGGGCGATCCCACCGGTACCGTCCGGGAGCGCGTCGGCCGCGGCGGGGTCGTCGGCCTCGCCAACGCGCTGACCGGCGCCCCGGCCGCGCTGAGCTGGATGACCGCGGGCACCACGCTGCTGGCCATCCCCGCCTCGACCGTCTCGGCCGCCGTCGGCCCGCTGCCCGGCCCGCCGCCGGTGGAGCGCGCCGAGCTCGAGACCCTCCTCGACGAGACGCCCGCGCTGTCGAGCCTCGGCCCCGAGGACCGCCTCGGCCTGCTCACCCGCGCCCGGCCCATGCAGCTCGGCCCCGGCCAGCCGGTCGTGCTGCGCACCGGCAACGACGCGCTCGTGGTCGAGTCGGGCTCGCTGGTGCTGCCCGAGGGCGTCGAGCTGCACCGCGGGTCGATGATCGGGCCGTACGGCGACGGCTCGCCCGGCCAGGTGGCCACCGCCCGCACCCCGGCCCGCGCGTGGCTGCTGCCCGCCGTCGCCGGGCTGCCGCTGCTGCTGGGCCGGCCCGCCGACACGATCCCGGCCGGCGGCCGCCGCCCGCTCGCGGGCGCCCACCCGCCCTCGAACTACCCGCCGCTGGCCGCGCCGCCCGGACCGCCCGCGCCCGCCGACGACAGCGTCGACCGCCGCTTCGAGCGCCGGCTCTGGTGGCTGCTGGTCCTGCTCCTGCTCCTCGCCGTGTTCCTCACCGGCGCGAACCTGTTCACCGGGCCGGTGTGGGCGGAGATGCCGACCGACAGCGCCCTGGTGACCGTCACCCGCGGCGACGCCACCGTGCGCGTCAACGGCACCGACCGCACCATGACCCGCGATGACAAGGTGTACGTCCAGCAGGGCGACTCGATCCACGTCAGCGTCAAGTCGACCGTGTCCCTGACCTTCCGGGGCGGCAGCGCGACGGTGCTCTGCGCCGGGGCCGACGTGCGGGTCGGCGCCCTCGTCAGCGGCCCGGCCGGCGGCCTCGGCACGCCGATCGAGCCGACCGCCGCGCTGAGCCTCGACCAGGGCCGGCTGCTCGTCGACACGACGAGCACGACGACCGCCTTCGAGCCGCTGCGCCTCACGGTCGGCCCGGTGACCAACGAGGGCGCGGCCCGCTTCGCGCTGCCCGCGAGCGGCGACCCCGAGGTGGGCCGGGGCGTGGTGAAGCTGGCCGGCACCGTCGTCGACCCGAGCTCGGCGGCCGACCTGACCTGCGGCGACGGGGTGGCGCTGCCGAAGCCGGGCGGGACGCCGACCGTGGTGCCGTCGGCGTCGGACACGCCGTCGGAGCTGCCCTCGCCGAGCGACTCGCCGTCGGCGTCGGCCTCGGCCTCGGACCCTGCGTCCACGGAGGCGACCCCGACGAAGACGCCGACGAAGACCCCGACCCCGACGAGGACGACCGCCAAGCCGCCCACGACGACGCCCGCCGTCCCGCCGACGACGACGGCCGGCCCGCCGCCGGACACCACCGTGCCGACCGCGCGGCTCGTCGCCTCCCCGGCCAAGTTCTACCGCTCGTTCAGCGGCAGCCCGTGCTACGACGGCTCTGCGCTGCCCGGCGACCCGATCAGCTCGACGATCACCGTCACGGCCATCGACGCCGGCGGCACGGAAGGCTCGACGGTCAAGTCGCTCACCTACTCCGGCGGCGGCAAGTCGGGGTCGCTGCGTCCCTCCGGCGGCAACGGCAAATGGTCGGCGAGCTTCCCGGCGCAGGAGGGCTACGGTGACGCCGTCACGTTCACCGTCACCGTCATCGTGGCTGACGCGGCCGGTAACACCTCCAAGGCCGCATCGACAACGGTCTCGGTAACCTCCTGCCAGTACATCGGTTGAGTTGGAGTTCACGTGCTTTGTTGGTTCTGCGCCAAGGCGGCGCGGGGGTCATGCCGGTTCTGCGGTCGCGGGCTGTGCGAGGACCACGCGAAGTTCGGCCCCTACCTGCTCGAGGTGCACCGCTCGCAGCGCCGCGGGCGGGCGGAGGGGCTCGTGGTGGAGGACGCGGTGCAGTGCGGGACCTGTCGCCCGCGGCCGCAGCCGATACCGATGCCGGAGCTCGACTGAGCCCGGGTGGTACACGATCTGGGGGGAGATTGCGATGTCCGACTTCGATGAGGTGCTGGAGCGCCTGCTCGGCGATCCGGCGTTCAAGGCACGGCTGGCGGCCGACCCGCAGGGGGCCCTGGCCGGCTACCGGCTGACCCCCGACGAGCTGGACATCCTGCAGACCCAGCTCGGCGAGGCGGGCGGCGGCGGCCAAGCCCACGTCCAAGCCCACGTGGAGCAGCGCACGAGCAAGGCGAGCATGTTCGGCGTGTTCTCCTCGATCGGCTCCGGCCTCGGCGACGTGCTGCACGGCCACGGCGCCGGGTTGAACGCCCACGAGGTGTCGAACGCCCACGAGGTGTCGAACGCCCACGGGGTGTCGAACGCCCACGAGGTGTCCGCCCGCGGCCTGGGGGTGCACGGCTCCGGCGGGTCGGACCTGGGTCAGCGGATGCACGACGTGGTCGAGCAGCAGGCCGGCGGCCGCCACGCCGCCCTCGAGCCCGCCGGCCCCGAGCCCGCCGGCGGCGCGCAGGGTGGCGGCTCGATCGCGCACGCCGTCCAGGACGCGGGCGCCGGCCGGCATGCGGCGGGCGGCTCCTACTCCCACACCGACTACCACAGCGAGACCCACACCTCGGGCACCGTCTACCGCTCCGGCACCTACAGCGGCGCGACCGGCGGCACCCCGGCCGAGCCCGCCGCCCAAGGGGGCGCCGGCGTCGCGGCCGGCCTCGGCGGCTACCAGCCCGGCGGGCACGGCGGCGGGCTCGGCGCCGGGCTGCAGGATCTCGGTCGGCAGAGTGCCGGTCAGCATGGTGCCGGTCAGGGTTTTGGTCAGCAGGATCTCGGTCAGCAGGGTCTCGGTCAGCAGGGCCTCGGGCCGTCGCAGTCCCAGCAGGGCGGGATCGCCGGCAGCCTGTCGGGCCTGGCCCAGCACGCGGGGCACGCCCAGGTTCCCGGGTCCGCGCCCACCGACGGCTACCACACGCGCGTGGACTGGGACGGCGACGGGCGCTGGGACCAGCACACCTACGTCAACCGGGCCGACGGCGGCGTCGACATCGTGGTCGACACGAACGGCGACGGGCGTCCCGAGTTCGTCGGGCACGACGTCAACCGGGACGGCCTGATCGACTCCTCCGACGTGGACTCGAACTCCGACGGTGTCGTGGACGCGCGCTACGAGGACGTCAACGGCGACGGGTGGCTGGACCGCCGCACGCGCTGAGTGGCACGTTTCCGGGAGCCGGTCGCTCCCGCCGTTCCCTACCGTTCTAGACGTACCGCGCCGCAGCGGTAGATCGAAGAATCCGGGAGCAGGTTATGAGCGACTTTGACCTCGACTGGGGCATGGAGCACGAACTCCACGTCGACCATGACGGCGGAGTCGACCACGGCCTGGTGGACGCGCACGTATATGAGGGACACGACCAGCACGACCCATACGCCGACGCCACCCACGAGGGTGACGCCGGCCACGACCTGCACCACCTGAGCGAAGACACGCACCAAGACACACACCACAACACGCAGGACGGCCACGACTACACCGCCGAGGCCGAGCTCGACCCCGTGGACGCCCACCACGACGACCCGCTGACCCTCGACGAGCAGGACATCGACCTGCCCGACTGGCAGCTGGACACCTCGTTCCTGGACGGCCACTACGACCTGGTGGGTGCGGCCCCTGACGAAAACGACATGTGGTCGCAGTTCATGACCGACATGCACGAAGAGGTCAACCCGTACGCCGCCGGCTGAGTCCCGGTCGGTGCGCTCCGGAGCGCACCGACCGGCCCGTTCACGCCGTCCGGAGCTTGATCGCGCTCGGCGGCCCCGAGCTCGCGTAGTACCAGCCCTGGGCCGTGTCGCAGCCGAGCTCCAGCAGCCGGCTCGCCTGCTCCGCGGTCTCCACGCCCTCCGCCGTCACGCTCAGCTTGAGCGTGTGGGCCAGGCCGATGACCGCCGCCACGATCTCCTGGTCGACCGGGTCCGGCCCCTCCGGCGGGCGCAGCCCGGCCACGAAGGAGCCGGCCAGCTTGAGGCTGTGCACGGGCAGGTTGCGCAGGTACGCGAAGTTCGAGTAGCCGGTGCCGAAGTCGTCGATCGCGATGCGCGGGCCGAGCGCGGCCAGGGCGTTGAGCGCCTCGATCGGGTCGTCGCCGGTGCTCATGACCGCGCTCTCGGTCAGCTCCAGCTGCAGGCCCTCCGGCGGCAGCCCGGTCTGCTCGAGGATCGCGCGCACGTCGCGCACGATGGTGCGGTCCCGCATCTGCCGTACGGCCAGGTTGACACTCATGATCGGGGCGCGGTCGCCCACGGCGCGGCGCCACTCGGCGGCCTGCCGGCAGGCCTCGTGCAGGACCCAGCGGCCGAGCGGCACGATGAGCCCGGTCTCCTCGGCCATGCCGATGAACGCGTCCGGCCCGAGCACCCCGAAGCGCGGGTGCCGCCACCGCACGAGGGCCTCGACGCCGATGGTGACCCCGTCGCCGAGGCGGACGAGCGGCTGGTACTCGACGAAGAACTCCCGCCGCTCGAGCGCGGCGGGCATGGAGGCCGACAGCTCGTACCGCTTCACCTCGCGCGTGTGCCGCGCGGCGTCGAAGAGCGCGAGACGGTTGCGGCCGTCGGCCTTGGCCCAGTAGAGCGTCGTGTCGGCGGCCTTCATGAGCTCGGCGGCGCTCGTCCCGCGCAGCGGCTGCTCGACCACGCCGATGCTGGCCGAGATGCTGATCTCGTGGCCGCCGACGTGGACCGGGGCGCGCACGGTGTCCAGCGCCTTCTCGGCGACCGCGACCACCTCGTCGATGCCGCCGCAGCGCTCCACGAGCACCACGAACTCGTCGCCGCCCATGCGGGCCACGAGCTGCCGCTCACCGCTGATCGAGCGGGCCAGCCGCCGGGCGACGGTCTGCAGCAGCTGGTCGCCGACGTCGTGGCCGAGCGTGTCGTTGATGACCTTGAAGCCGTCGACGTCGAGATAGCACACGCCGACCCGGGCCTCGCCGCCCTGACCTTCGCCGCTCTGGCCCTCGCCGTTCTGGCCCTCGCCGCTTTGGCCCTCGCCGTTCTGGCCCTCGCCGTTCTGGCCTTCGCTGCCCTGGGCCTCGCCGCCCTGGGCCTCGCCGCCCTGGCCTTCGGCGTCCCGGGCCCCGTCGAGCAGGGACCCGAGCCGCTCGAAGAACAGCGTGCGGTTGGGCAGCTGGGTCAGCGGGTCGTGCAGGGCCTGGTGGCGCAGGCGCACCTGCAGCAGGTACCGCTCCGTGATGTCCTCGAACATGGCCACCATCCACCGGGGGCGGCCGTCCTCGTCGCGGATGATCGAGGCGACCAGGTCCGTCCAGACCCGGTGGCCGTCCTTGTGCACGTAGGGCTTCTCGATGCGGAACTGGTCGCGCCCGCCCGAGAGCACCTCCTCGAACATGGCGCCGGCGGTCGGCGGGTCCTCGGGCAGCACGAAGTCCTCGAAGGACATCGAGCGCAGCTCCTCGGCGCTGTACCCGAGCATGTCGCACAGCGCCTGGTTGACCTCGATCACCTGGCCGTCGACGGTGCTCACGCTCATGCCGATCGCGGCCCCGGCGAAGATCGCCTGGAACCGGGCCTCGCTGACCCGCCGGCCCTCCTCGGCGCGGGCGCGGGCCCACAGCGCCGCGGTGCGGATCTCCTCCTGCTCGTCGAGCACCCGGTCGCGCAGCGCGAGCGCGTAGCCGGACGCGAGCGCGCCCTGGATCTGGGCGACCCGCTTCACCGGCGCGTTGCCGAACTGCTCGGCGAGCACGGCCAGGGTCCGCTCGAGCGTGGTGGGCTCGGTGAAGTGCGCGGCGACCAGCGTCGAGCCGACCTCGCGCACGTCGGTGGGGTCGAAGGTCTCGGCGGTCAGCGCCTGGATGACCCGCGTCGAGAGGCTGGTCAGGAAGTCCTGGACCTCGAGGCCGTTCATCGACACGTAGCTGGTCCCGGCGATCGCCAGCGACCAGGCGCGCGCCATCCGTTCGGCGGCGCGATGGGGGCGGTCCCACGAAGTCGGCGTGGGGCTGATGGCGGTCATGGTCGGCGCGGCTAATCCTTGCGCGCGACGACCGCGCTGCCGACCGCGTTGCCGTCCGGCGGGGACTCCTCGTCGCCGTCGGGGCGCCAGAGGTGGGTCGCGACGACCCCGGGCGGCAGCGGCGTCAGGTCGCCGAGCAGGGCCGCCACCTGCTCCTTGGTGCGCAGGACGAGCGGGGTCGGCGACTTGCGGTACATCTCCCAGGCCTTCTCCTCGGCCGGGGTGAGCGGGCGGTCGATCCCGGCGTGCGAGAGCACCACGTGGCTGCCGGGCGCTCCGGCGGTGGCGTACCCGGCGACGATGTCGGCCGGGCGCAGCTCGTCCGGGACGAAGTGCAGGACCGCGACGAGCAGGAAGGCGATCGGCCGGCTGAAGTCCAGCAGGTCCTGGATCTCGGGCTGGGCCAGCACCTCGGCCGGGGAGCGCAGGTCGCCGGCGACGACCGCGGTGCCGGGCACCCCGGCCAGGATGGCGCGGCTGTGCGCGACCGCGACCGGGTCGTGGTCGACGTAGACGACCCGCCCGTCGGTGATGCCGGCGTCGGTGAGCAGCTCGTGCACGTTGCCGACGGTCGGGATGCCGGAGCCGAGGTCGAGGAACTGCCGGACGCCCTGCGCGGCGAGCTCACGCACCGCGCGGCGCAGGAAGGCCCGGTTGCTGCGGGCGAGCCCGGCGACGGCCGGCATGACCTTGAGGACCTGCTCGGCGAAGGCCCGGTCGGCGGCGAAATTGTGGGATCCGCCGAGGTAATAGTCGTAGACCCGGGCCACACTCGGCCGGTCGAGGTCGACGTCGGCCGGGGCCCAGCTGGGACGATCCACGGATCAACACTCCTCGACCTGGTCGCTTCGCCGCCGAGCATACGTGCGGGCGGGCGGCGAGCAAACCCGCCGCCCGCCCGGACGAGTATCGATCAGCCGATCAAGGTGTAACGGTTGGCCGGCCCCGGAGCAATGGGCCCGGTGGCCAGGTAGGCGGTCAGGGCGTCGACGTCGAAGCCGGGAGCGGTGACGCGGCCCGTGCCCTTCGCGAGGTTCAGGAAGCCGTCACCGCCGTTGGCCAGGAAGTCGTTCGTGGTCACCTTGTAGGTGGCCGCCGGGTCGAGGGCGACCCCGTTGAGCTGGATGTTGCTGATCTTCGATCCGGCCGGGGCCGAGGCGCTGATGCTGTACGTGAAGCCGGCCGAGACCTGCAGCATGCGCTGGACGGTCTGGCCCTGGAAGCCCACGAACTGCTGCTCGAGGACGTCCTTGATCTGCGCGCCGGTGAACGACTGGGTGACGACCAGGTTGTTGAACGGCTGCACGGTGAACGCCTCGCCGTACGTGACCTGGCCGGGCGCCTCGCCGCCGGGGGAGTTCGCGTAGATGAGGGAGGCACGGATGCCGCCCGGGTTCATGAACGCGATCTGGGCCCCCGCCGAGGCCTTGGTGTAGGCCAGCTGCGCGTCGGCGATGACGTCGCCGAGCGGGGTCTCACCGGAGGCGACCTGGGTCGTGGTGATGTCGGCGGTGATGCTGCCGATGACCTTGTTCGCCAGCGGCGCCACGGCGACGCGGTACTTGTCCGCGATCTTCTTCACCTTGGCGTCGACCAGGGCCGTGTTGCGCACGAAGTTGCCGGCGGCGTCCTTCTGGTAGGTGCCGTCCGCGTTCTTCACGCCGTTGTCGACGATCACGTTGGTGCCGGACGCGTCGACGAACTTGCGCGTCTTCTTGTCCAGCGTGACCCGGATGTCGGTGACCAGCGTGCCGGCCGTGCCCGCGCTCGTGACCAGCGAGTTCTTGCCCGAGGAGTTGGGCAGCTCGCAGCTGTAGAACCGGTGCGTGTGGCCGGAGACGACGACGCCGTAGGCCGGGTTGAGGCCCTTGGTGATGTCGGTGATCGGGCCGGCGAAGTTGGCGCAGCCGGACGGGTCCAGCGGCGCGGGCGGGCTGCTCTGCATGCCGCCCTCGTGCACCACGAGGACCATCGACTTGATGCCGAGCCAGCCCAGGATCGTGGCGTACTTGTTCGCCGTCTCGACCTCGTCGTGGAAGTCGACGTTCTTGATGCCCGCGGGGTTGACGATGCCCGGCGTGGCCTCGAGCGTCATGCCGACGAACGCGACCGGCACGCCCTCGTAGAAGCGGATCGTGAACGGCAGCAGGATCGGCAGGCCGTTGGACTTCTGGGTGACGTTGGCGGCGAGGTACTGGAACTTCGCCCCCGCGAACCCGTCGCCGTCCTGGCAGCCGTCGGTCGGGTGGCAACCGCCGAACTGCATGCGGTAGAGCTCGGTGACGCCCTCGTCGAACTCGTGGTTGCCCACGGAGGCGAAGTCGACGCCCATCGCGTTGAGGACCTCGATCGCCGGCTCGTCGTGGAACGCGGCGCTCACCAGCGGCGAGGCGCCGATGTTGTCGCCGGCGACCACCGTGTCGCTGCTCTTGACGCCGGCCTTCTTGGCGTCGTTGCGCAGCTTGGTCAGGTAGGTCGCGAGGTACTCCGAACCACCGGCGGGAACGCCGTTGATGAGCCCGCCGCTGCCGGTCGGCGGGTCGATGTTGCCGTGGAAGTCGTTGAAGCCGAGCAGCTGCGCGGTCGTCGTCGGGCCGGTCTTCTCGGCGAACGAGACCTTGGCCGGGGTCAGTGGCGTCCACCGGTCCGATGCCTGCGATCCGCCGGTCTTGGCCAAGGGCAGCAGTGCGACGACCGCGACGGCGAGCGCGGGCACCGCGAGGTGCTGCGCTAACCGCCAGCCGCGGGCGCTTGGCTGGGCCATGATCTCTCCTTTTGGAAGGGACACATGCGTAGATGGACATCCTTGTCGATCGCGTCCGCCGCGCGCGAGCACCACTGGTCGTCGGTTCGGTGTCGTACGGGTAAAAGCGAGGGTCGGCAGCGTGCACGGAACGCACGGGCCGAACGGGCGGTACACACTGCGCGACGATGCAATACCGCTAGGTATCTAGTACGTTGCCGGGGAAGGGGCACCTCGCGTACGGAGGCGGTCACCATGCTGAGGCGTTTCACGGCGGTGCTGGTCGTCCTCGCATCGGCCGCGCTGAGTGGAATGATCTTCCCCGAACGGGTGAACGCCGCCGACCCCGACGGCTGGAAGCCGGTCTTCGCCAACACCTTCGACGACACGGGCACCCTGCCGACCGGCTGCTCCGCCTACGACGGCGCGCCCGAGGGCGCCCAGGCGAGCTACTTCCGCCCCGAGGCGGTGACGGTCGCCGGCGGCCACCTGAGCCTGGCCCTGCACAAGCGCACCTACGGCGGCAAGCCCTACGTCACCGGCGAGCTGCGCTGCGTCGGGGCCGCCCAGCAGTTCGGCCGCTACGAGTTCAAGGCCCGCGTGCCGGTCGGCGCGGGCATCGACTCGATGGCCCTGCTGCGCCCGGTCGACCGGGCCGCGGACCACAACGACTCGCAGCTGGAGATCATGGCGAAGCCCGGGGCCGAGCAGGCCCTGGTGAGCAACTCCGACGGCACGACGACGAACACCCGGGCGCTGACGGGGACGTTCCGGGACTGGCACACGTACGTCATCGAATGGGCCCCGTCGGGCTTCAAGGTGTACGTGGACGGCGCCCTGCAGTGGCTCGATCCCGCGGTGTCGACGGAGCCGCGGTGGTTCGGCTTCGCCGTGACGACCGGCGACCGGGCCGGGACGCCGGGCTCGTCGACCGCGCTGCCGGCCGAGTTCCAGATCGACTATCTGCGCATCTGGTCCTTCGCCCCGGACGACGCCGGCTCGCCGGGCCCGGGGGCGGCGCCGTTGACGCGGGAGGGGGCCATGCCGGCCGCGCCTCCCGTGGATCGGCATTGGTCGCTTTGGCTGGCGGTGGCGGCGGTGGTTACGGCGGCGTTCGCGGTGTTCGGGCTGGTCGTGCACAAGACGCGGCCGCATCGGCCGAAGTCCGCGCACCGCGCTTGAGTTCCGCGCACCGCGCTTGAGTTCCGCGCACCGCGCTTGAGTTCCGCTCGTTCGCCTGGTTCTGCGCGTTCGCCTGATTCTGCGCGGTTCGCCTGGTGATTGCGTTCGCCTGGTGATTGCGTTCGCCTGGTGTTGGCGCTCGGCTGGTGTTTGCGCGAAAAGTCGGGCGCTTCGCGCCGCGACTTTTCGGATTTATCCCCCGCCGGGCGATAAATCCGAATAGGTCGATTCGGCGACCGCGGTGCGCGGTTCCTCGGGCGCCGGTTTCGTCGCTCAGCGGAATCCGCTGGGGGCGAAACGACCTGGCGAACCCGCGGCGGGCCGCGAATCATCGGCCGATGAGAATCCTCGTACTCGGCGGCACCGTCTTCCTCGGCCGCGCCCTCGCCCGTCAGGCGCTCCAGGCCGGCCACGACGTCGTCTGCGCCGCCCGCGGCGAGTCCGGCGAGCCCGTCGAGGGTGCCGCCTTCGTCCGCGTCGACCGCGACCGCCCCGACGGCCTGGACGCGATCGAGGGCGCCTTCGACGCCGTCGTCGACGTCGCCCGTCACCCGCACCACGTCCGGCACGCCGTGGCCGCGCTCAGCGGGCGCGTGGGGCACTACACGCTGGTGTCGAGCTGCTCGGCGTACGCCGACAACGCGACCCCGGGACAGACCGCCGCGACGGCGCCGCTGCTGCCGCCGGACTTCGACGGGGATCCGGGGGCGGGCGCGGAGGAGTACGGGCGGTGCAAGGTGGCCTGCGAGCGCCTCGCGGCCGACGGGTTCGGCGCGGATCGCACGTTCCTCGTGCGCGCCGGGATGATCGTGGGGCCGGAGGATCCGACGTACCGGTTCGAGTACTGGGTGCGCCGTGCGCTGCGCGGGGGCGAGGTGCTGGCCCCGGGCGGGCCGGACGAGGCGGTGCAGCTCGTGGACGCGCGCGACCTGGCCGACTGGATCATCGCCGCGGGCGGCAGTGGGCTGGCGGGGGCGCTCGACGGCATCGGGGCGCCGATGCGCCGGGCGGAGTTCCACGCGGGCTTCGCCGAGGCGGCGGGCGTACCCCAGCAGCTCACCTGGGTCGCCCAGGACTTCCTGCTCGATCGCGGGGTGGCGCCCTGGAGCGGGCCGCGGTCGCTGCCGTTCTGGCTGCCCCTGCCGGAGTACGCGGGCTTCCTGAGCCGTGACGTGTCCGCCTCGCTCGCCGCCGGCCTGCGCATCCGGCCCCTCGCCGAGACCGTCCGCGACACCATCGCGGCCATTCGTGACGCATCCCACATCGATGCGAAGAACGGCCTGGGTATCGATGAAGAGGCGCAGCTGTTGCGTGAATGGCACGAGCGGTGAGCCGGCGACTGGCCCGTGTTCGTGAGTATCACGCTCGCCACAGCGGGAAAAGGCTGTCGTGTCCCCGACCGTTGCCGATGAACATCCGTGCCCACGAGGCGTCCAGCGCCCCCCGTGCGGGCGTTCCCAGGGAACTCACAGCGAATTCAGGCGTCTGACGGGCAGGTAGAGCACGTATCACTTGTTGCAACCGAAGCGAACCGGAGCAGTCTCCCGAACGTCTTGGTAAGTGGTGCAACTCTCAGGGGTCGTCACCGAATCGCCCTGAGGGGCGGAATTCGGAAGGCGCTCTGACTGTTGTGTAGGGGGCATACCCGGGGGGCACCCGTTTTAGCAGGGTGAAACGGGGAAGGCGAAGGATGGAGCGGGGAGGGGCCCGAAGGTGGAGAACGTGAAAGTGGAGATGCGACCCGATACAGGCGCCGAGGAGCGTGACCTGGTCGGCGTGTACCTGCATGAGATCTCCCGCACGCCGCTGCTCGACGCCGCTTCTGAGGTCGAGCTGTCCAAGGCGGTCGAGGCTGGGCTCTACGCCGAGCACCTGCTCGACAGCGACGAGATCCCCGACGGCGTGACCGCGGAGGAGCTGCACCGCCTCGTGGCCGACGGCGAGCGGGCGAAGGACCGGTTCATCCGAGCCAACCTGCGCCTGGTGGTGTCGATCGCGCGGCGCTACGTGCGGTCCGGCATGCCGATGCTCGACCTGATCCAGGAGGGCAACACCGGCCTGGTGCGCGCCGTCGAGAAGTTCGACTACGTGCGCGGATACAAGTTCTCGACATACGCGACGTGGTGGATCCGCCAGGCGATCAGCCGGGCGATCGCGCAGCAGGAGCGCACGGTCCGGCTCCCGGTGCACCTCGTCGAGGACGTCAACCGGATGCGCAACGTCGCGCGGCAGCTCACCCGTGAGCTCGGCAACGACCCGGAGCCGGAGCAGCTGGCGACCGCGCTCGGCGTGCCGGTCGAGCGGGTGCACGAGCTCATGCGCTGGTCCCAGGACACCGTGTCGCTCGACACCCCCGTGGGTGACGACGGCGACACCAACCTCGGCGACCTGGTCGCGGACTCCGACGCCCCGTCGCCGGAGGACGTGGTCCTGGCCGCGCTGGAGCGCCAGCGGATCGAGGGCCTTCTCAACCACCTGGACGACCGTTCGGCCGGCATCATGCGGGCCCGCTACGGCCTTGAGGACGGTCGTGAGCACTCGCTGACCGAGGTGGCGACGCGGTTCTCGCTGTCCCGCGAGCGCATCCGCCAGCTGGAGATTCAGGCGCTCGGCCGGCTGCGTGAGCTGGCCCGGGCGGAGGGCCTGCAGGCCGCCTAGCAAGCAGCGACATCCCCCAAGACGAGCAAGCCCCGGGTCGGAGCGGACCCGGGGCTTTTCGCGCCGCGAGACTGGACCGGTCAGCGGCGAACGGCGGCGAAGACGCGAACCGAACGGCGGCGCGAACCGTCGCGGCGGGGAACAGCTGGTGGCGCGGACCGAGCGGTGGCGCGGACCGAGCGATGGCGCGAACCGAACGACTGCGAAGGTGCGGCGGTGGCGCGGACTGAGCAGCGGAGCAGGTGGCGGGACATGGCTCAGGGCCGCGGAACCGGACAGCTCCGCGGCCCTCGAGACGGCCATGAGGCGGGCGGCCTCAGAACGGGTCGCCGCAGACCTTCCAGGACCCGCTCTCCTTGACCAGGTCGAAAGTGTGGCTGGACTTGCCGGCGTTCTGGTAGGTCACGCTGGCGTCGATCACGGCGCTCTCGTTGCCGTTGTTGTTGCTGTAGGAGCCGCCCCAGCTGATGTCGTGGGCGGTGATGGGGTCCTTCTTGACGTACGCCTCGAAGGTCTCCGGCCCGTACTTCTGCTGCGCCGATGAGCACAGCAGGTCGTAGGCGGCCTGGGTCTTGCCGGTCTCGAGCGCGGTCAGGAAGTCCCCGGTCGCGGCCTTGGGTTCTTTCGTGGAGCCGTTGACGACAAAGAAAATTCCGGCGATGCCGCCTCCGCAGCAGAGCACGAAGAGCCCGATCGCGCCGAAAATAATGATCTTCCAGGTTTTACTCACGGGCCTCAGCGTATGAATCGAGATCAAGCCCTGATGTAAACCATTTGACGCAGGTCATGCCCGATGCGCGACGATCCCCGCGAACGAAGCCGACGCCGCGGAACGCGAGTGGCAAACGAGGGCCGCGAGCCGGCAGCTGCAGACTCGAGCCGTGAACGAGGCAGCGAGCCGCGGAACGCGAGCCGCGAACGAGGGCCGTGAACGCGAGCCGTGAGCGAGGGCCGCGAGCCGCGGAACGGCAGCCGTGAACGAGGCAGCGAGCCGCGGAACAAGAGCTGCGAAACGAGGGCCGTGAAACAGGGAGTCGCGAGCCGGGAGACTCAGGCGCGCTGGGCGACGACGAAGAGGCGAGGGAACGGCAGGATCGTGCCGAAGGCGTCCCGCGGGTACAGCTGCCGCATCCGCTCCTTCACCTCCGCCGTGAACTCCACGAGGTCGTCGCCGGACAGGGCGTCGAGGTAAGGCCGCAGGCCCGTCCCCTTGAACCACTCGAAGACCGGGTCCTCGCCGGGCAGCACGTGGTAGTAGGTCGTCTCCCACGCGTCGACGGTCAGGCCGGCCCCGGACAGCAACCGTACGTAGTCGGCCGCGCCCAGCACCGGCGACGCCGAGCGCGGTCCCGTGGTGCCCGCGGCGCCCCCCAGCAGCGGTGCCCAGCGCTCCCGCGCCGCCACCGCGACCATGCCCGGGTCGAAGGAGAGCGGCACCTGGAAGGCGAGCGTCCCGCCGTCGTCGAGCGCCGCCGCCCACAGCGGCAGCAGCGTCTCGTGGTCGCCGACCCACTGCAGCGAGGCGTTGGCCACGATGACGTCGAGGGAGCCGCGCCCGGGCCGCCACTCGCCCGCGTCGGCGAGCTGGAACGTCACCTGGGCGGTCCGGTGCTCCGCGGCCGCCGCGATCATCGCCGGTGAGGAGTCGAGGCCGAGGATGGCCGCGTCCGGCCAGCGGGCCGCGAGGGTGGCGGTCATCGTGCCGGGGCCGCAGCCGAGGTCGACGACGGCGACCGCGGACGTGGTGGGGATGCGGGCCACGAGCTCGTGGAAGGGGCGGGCGCGCTCGCCGGCGAAGCGCTCGTACTGCTGCGGATCCCAGGACGCCATGCCCCAATGATGGAGGGCCGCGGATCGTCGCGATCCGCGGCCCTCCAGCTCGTCGTCGGGAGCCTAGATCTTGACGCGGCCGTATCCGTAGACGCTGCCGCTGATGTTGGCCTCCCGCACCACATCGCCTGTGTGCGGGGCGTGGATCATCCGGCCGGGCGACACGTAGATGCCGACGTGGCCGAGGTTGTTCATGAAGACGAGGTCACCGGGGCGGGCCTCCGACGCGGAAATGTGCTGCACGACCTTCCATTGGTCGGCGGCGACGTGCGGCAGATTCGCGCCCACCTGCTTCCAGGCCATCATCGTCAGCCCCGAGCAGTCCCACTGGTCCGGGCCGGCCGAGCCCCAGTGGTAGGGCTCGCCCTGCTGCGCGTAGGCGAAGTTGATGACCTTCTGGCGTGTGGCGTCGTCGACCTGGGGCGCCTTGACGCTGTTGTAGGCCACTTTCTTGGCGCCCGCGTTGGCCGCCTTCCTCTGCAGGTCCTGGAGCTTCTTGACGTCGCCCTCGATCTGCTTGCGCTTGTTCTCGAGGTCGGCCTTCTGCGCGTTCTGGCCCGCGATCGTCTCGTCCAGCTTGGCCTTGGCGGCCTTGTAGTCGTCGATCTCCTTCTGCTGCTGATGGGTGATCTGCTGCAGCATCGACAGCTGGTCCATGAGCGAGCCCGACGACGTCGCGTTGAGCACGAGGTTGAGGTTGCGCAGGTTGCCGTTTGTCTTGAACGCGGCGATCGCGATCTGCTCGACGCCGGCGTTGGCGTTGGCCACGCTGTCCTCGAGCGTCTTCGCGCTGGTCTGGGAGGTGGCCAGGTCGGAGTTGATTTTGTTCCAGGCCTCGATCGTGTGCTCGAGCTCGTCGTTCTGCTTGTCGAGCTGGGCCTCGATCTCGGCGAGCGTCGGATCGGCGTGTGCGACCGTGGCGGGTGCCATCACAGCGAGTGACACGAACCCGATGAGCAGGGTCCGTAGTGCCGAACGGCGGGCACGATGTCCAGTGGACAAGGGAAGACCCTTCTGCACCGACCGCCTACCGGGTTAGCTGACGGGTTCGGGCGGGAAGAGATAGCGCCCTACCGCAGCGTTGCGGATTCACCCCGGAGATATGGGTCCCCGGCTCGATGCGCGCGCCCGGAGGTGGGTGCGCGCGGAGCTCGATTCGGCGGCGCTTGCCCGGTGCCATCCGGGGTGGATGACGGACTGCCGAGCAGGCCAGCGCCTAACTTAACGTGAGCATCCGCCGGGCGAAAGGCGTGCGTCCCGCTCGATATCTATTACCCCAAAAGTCCGTATTACCGCCGGTTGGCCCCCCGTATCGGACCGTGACATCGGTGCCGGACGGTTACGGATTCGGGGCTTGATTCTTACGCGGGAGCGGGTTAAATACTCCTAACTTCTTACACCGCCGGTGCAAATAGTTCGGGGGTCCGCACGTGCTACGGGTCCAGAACCTCGAGGTCGTCTACGACGATGTGATGCTGGTGCTGCGGGGCGTGAGCCTCGCTGTCCCGGAGGGCCGGATCGTCGCCCTCCTCGGCGCGAACGGCGCCGGCAAGACCACGCTGCTGCGGGCGCTCTCCGGCCTGCTGGGCGTGCACGACGGGGCCGTGACGCGCGGCTGCGTCACCCTGGGCGACACCCCCGTCCACCGCCTGCGCCCCGCCGCGATCGTCCGGCGCGGGATCAGTCAGGTGATGGAGGGCCGGCGCACCTTCGCCGAGCTCACCGTCGAGGAGAACCTGCGGCTGGGCGCCCACACCCGCCGCCGCGGCGCGGCCGAGGCGATGGAGCGCATGTACGCGCTCTTCCCGGTGCTCAAGCAGCGGCGCGCGGCCGTGGCCGGCTACCTCTCCGGCGGCGAGCAGCAGATGCTCGCGATGGGGCGGGCGCTCATGTCCGACCCGAAGTACCTGCTGCTGGACGAGCCGAGCCTGGGCCTGGCCCCGCGCATGGTCGAGCAGGTGCGGGACCTGATCGTGGAGATCAACCGGGCCGGCACCGCCGTGCTGCTGGTCGAGCAGAACGCGACCATGGCGCTCTCCGTCGCCGGGCACGGATACGTGCTGGAGAACGGCAAGGTCGTGCTCGACAAGCCCGCCGCCGACCTGCTCGCCGACGACGACATCCGCGAGTTCTACCTGGGCTCGCACGCCGCCCACTCGTTCCGCGAGGTCAAGCACTACAAGCGGCGGAAGCGGTGGCTCGCATGAGCGACGTGCTGACCTTCAGCGACGTGCGGCTGAGCTTCGCGGGCGTCACGGCGATCAACGGGGTCGACTTCAGCGTCGGCGCCGACGAGCTCTTCGCGGTGATCGGCCCCAACGGCGCCGGCAAGACGTCCATCTTCAACGTGATCTCCGGGGTGTACCGCCCGCAGCACGGCCGGGTCCTGCTCGGCGACACCGACATCACCGGCGCGCGCCCCGACCGCGTCGCCCGGCTCGGCGTCGCCCGCACGTTCCAGAACGTCGAGCTGTTCCGCCAGCTCACGGTCGTGGAGAACCTGATGCTGGGCCGGCACCACCACATGCGCTACGGCACCCTGGCCGCGGTCGCCTGGCTCGGCCGCGCCCGCCGCGAGGAGCTGGCCAACCGGGCCCGGGTCGAGGAGATCGTCGACTTCCTCGAGCTCGCGCCGTGGCGCCGGATGCCGGTGGGGCTGCTGCCGTACGGCGTGCAGAAGCGGGTGGAGCTGGGCCGCGCGCTCGCCATGGAGCCGCGGCTGCTCCTGCTCGACGAGCCGGTCGCCGGCATGAACCTCGAGGAGACCGAGGACATGGCGCGGTACATCCTCGACATCCGCGACGAGCTGGGCCTCCCGATGATCCTCGTCGAGCACAACATGGGCCTGGTCATGGACCTCGCCGACCGGGTGCTGGTGGTCGACTTCGGGGTGCCGGTCGCGTGCGGCACGCCGAAAGAGGTCCAGCGGCACCCGGACGTGATCCGGGCGTACCTGGGGGAGGGGGCATGACCATCGCCGACCTCGTGCGCGATCGGGCTCGGCGGACCCCGGACGCGGTCGCGCTGCGGGAGAAGCACCGCGGGATCTGGCGCGAGATCACCTGGCGGCAGTACTGGGACACGGCCCGGTCGCTCGCCCACGCGCTGCGCGGGCTCGGCGTGCAGCCGGGCGACCGGGTCGCGATCCTGTCCGAGAACCGGCCCGAGTGGCTCTTCGCCGACGTCGCCACGGTGGCGCTGCGCGCCGCGACCGTCGGGCTCTACCCGACCAGCCCGGCCGGCGACATCGGCTGGCTGCTGGCCCACTCCGGCGCGAAGGTGCTCATCGCCGAGGACCAGGAGCAGGTGGACAAGGCCCTGACGGCGCTCGGGGACTGCCCGCAACTGCTCAAGATCGTGTACCTCGATCCGAAGGGCATCCGCAACCGGTACGGCAACGATCGCCTGCTCTTCTGGGGCGACCTGCTCGCCGGCGTCTCCCAGGAGGACCTGCGGCTCGCGGCCGAGCCCGGCGACCTGGCGACGCTCGTCTACACCTCCGGCACGACCGGGCGGCCCAGGGGCGCGATGCTCACCGTGTCCAATGTGGACTTCGTCGTCGGCGTGCTGCGCGGCGAGGGCGGGCTCACCGATCCGCCGCCCGGCCCCCGGGACCTGCTGCTGTCGTATCTGCCGCTGTGTCACGTGGCCGAGCGCGTCTTCACCGTGTGGCTCGGCGCGGCCACGGGCGTGGTCGTGCACTTCGGCGAGTCGATCGCGACGGTGCAGGCGGATCTGCGCGAGGTACAGCCGACGATCCTCTTCGGGGTCCCGCGCATCTGGGAGAAGATGCTCGCCGGCGTCACCACGCGCATCGCCGGCGCGTCGCGGCTCAAGCGCGCCAACGCCCGGCTGTGGCTGCGGGTCGCCGACGGCATCGGGGCCACCCTCGCCGCCAACGGCGGGCGGCACACCCCCGGCAGCCGGCTGCGCTACGCGCTGGGCTGGTTGTGCTGCTACCGCGCGCTGCGGGAGCGGATCGGGCTGCGGCACGTGCGGTACGCGGCCAGCGGCGCCGCCCCCGTCGCGCCCGAGGTGCTGCGGTTCTTCATGGGCATCGGGGTGCCGATGCACGAGGTGTACGGCATGACGGAGAACGCCGCCATCGCCACCGCCAACCGGCCCGGCCGCGTCCGCCTCGGCACCGTCGGCGAGCCCCAGCCCGGGGTCGAGGTCCGCATCGGCGACGGCGGCGAGATCCTGACCCGGCACGCGGGGACGTTCGCCGGCTACTACGCCGACCCGGACGCCACCGCCGCGGCGCTCACCGCCGACGGCTGGCTGCGCACCGGGGACATCGGGGTGCTCGACGGCACGTACCTGCGCATCACCGACCGCGCCAAGGACATCATCATCACCGCGGGCGGCAAGAACATCGCGCCCAGTGAGCTGGAGAACGCGCTCAAGGCCTCGCCGTACATCAGGGAGGCCGTCGTCGTCGGGGACCGCCGGGCTTTCCTCACCGCGCTGGTCGGCATCGAGCTGGAGACCGTCGGCGACTGGGCCCAGCGGCGGGGCCTGGCCTACACCACCTACCGCGACCTGTCCGGCAAGCCGGAGGTGCTGGCCCTCGTGCGCGGCATCGTCGACGGGGTCAACGCCGGCCGCGCGCCGGTCGAGCAGCTCAAGACGTTCAGGTTGCTGCCCAAGGAGCTCGACCACGAGACCGGAGAGCTGACCGCCACGCAGAAGGTGCGCCGCGCCGCGGTCGCCGAGGCCTTCCGCGCCGAGGTCGACGAGATGTACCGGAGTCCCGCGTGAAGGATCTGCTCGAAAGCGTGCTGCGGGGCATCGGCACCGGCAGCGTGTACGCGCTGCTGGGCCTCGGCTTCGTGATCATCTACAAGGCGACGCGGGTGATCTCGTTCGCCCAGCCGTCGTTCATGCTCGCCGGGGCGGTGCTGGTGACCTACCTCGCCGGCCCGCTCGGCTTCTTCGCGGCCCTGGTCGCCGCGGCCGCGCTCACCGGCGGCCTGGCCCTGGGCGTCGAGCGGCTCGCGGTGCGCCCGATGATCGGCCGCCCCGTGTTCACCGTCGCCATCATCACGCTCGGCATCGACATCGCCGTGCGGGTCGTCGACAACGCCTTCATCGGCCTCGACGTGCGCCACGTCGGCGACCCGTGGGGGCTGAAGGTGTTCCGGCTGCCCGGCGGGATCGTCGTGGAGCAGCGGCACGTGGCGATGGTGCTCACGACCGCGGTGCTCATCGCGGGGCTGTTCGCCTTCTTCCGGTACACCCGCACCGGTCTGGCCATGCGGGCCGCCGCCTACGACCAGGAGGCCGCGCTCGCGCAGGGGGTCAGCGTCGGGTCGGTCTTCGCGATGTCGTGGGCGCTGGCGGGGGCCCTCGCGGCCGTGGCCGGCACCTTCGCCGCGGTCGGCGGCAGCGTCAGCGAGTCGCTGTGGCTGGTCGCGCTGACCGCGCTCCCCGTGATCATCCTCGGCGGGCTGGACTCGCTGCCCGGGGCGGTCATCGGCGGGGTCGTGGTCGGGGTGGTGCAGGAGGTCACCGCGGCCTACCAGGGCCACCTGCCGTGGCTCGGCGGCAACTTCTCCGTCGTCACGCCCTACGTCGTCATGCTGCTCGTCCTGCTGGTCCGCCCCTACGGGCTGTTCGGCACCCGGGAGGTCACGCGCGTATGAGAAACCGCCCGCTGCTGCACACCGCGTACTCCCAGGACTTCGCGCTGTTCGGCACCGCCGTCCGGCGCTCGTTCGTGCTCGCCGGGCTGCTCGTCGCGCTGGCGATGCCGTTGCTGGCGCAGGACGACGTGCTGCAGTTGCTCGGCCTCGCGTGCGTCACGGCCCTCGGCGCGCTCGGCCTCAACATCGTCACCGGTCTCGCCGGGCAGGTGTCCCTCGGCCACGCGTTCTTCCTGGCCATCGGCGCCTACACGGCGGCCGGGCTGGCCGGCGACCCGGACGGGCGCACGATCGGCTTCGGGGTCA
This sequence comes from Dactylosporangium sp. CA-052675, assembly GCF_050947935.1. Classification (GTDB taxonomy): domain Bacteria; phylum Actinomycetota; class Actinomycetes; order Mycobacteriales; family Micromonosporaceae; genus Dactylosporangium. The sequence goes on from NZ_CP192010.1 coordinate 1,248,682, forward strand.
CCGAGATCCTGGTCTGGCTGCCCGCGGCCGGCCTGGTCGCGGCGCTGGCCGGGATGCTGGTCGCGCCGCTGGCCACCCGGCTGCGCGGGCTCTACCTGGCCGTGGTCACGCTCGGGCTGGTCTTCATCGGCGGGCACGTCATCAACGGCTGGTCCGAGCTGACCGGCGGCCCCGGCGTGGGCCGCCAGCCCCCGGCCCCGTCGCTGCTGGGCCTCGACCTCAACACGTCGGGTGCCTTCCTGACCAGGGACCAGAAGTTGTACCTGCTGATGCTGGTCCTGCTGCTCATCGGCGCCCTGGCCGCGCGCAACCTGGCCCGCTCGCGCGTGGGCCGGGCGCTCACCGCCATCCGGGACCGTGACATCGCGGCCGGGGTGATCGGGGTCAACCTGGCCCGCTACAAGACGGTCGCCTTCGGGGTGTCGTCGTTCTACGCGGGCTGCGCCGGTGCGCTGCTCTACGTCGGGGCCGGCTACTTCGACCCGACCTCGTTCGACCTGCTGCTCTCGGTGCAGTACATCGCCATGGTCCTCATCGGCGGGGCCGGCACCGTGAGCGGCGCGATCCTCGGCGCCTTCCTCATCACGCTGCTGCCGCGGCTGACCCGGGAGATCCCGTCGCTCCTGCCGTTCATCAGCTCGTCCCCGGCGGAGTCGCCGAACGCCTACCAGCTCGAGACCGTCCTCTACGGCGTGCTGATCGTCGTGTTCCTCATCTTCGAGCCGCGGGGGCTGTTCGGCATCTGGATACGGCTTCGCAACTACTGGAAATCCTGGCCCTTCTCGTACTAGGAGGCTCGATGAAAAGGTTGGGTGCCCTCACCCTGGCCGCGGTGCTCGCCGTGGCCGGGCTCTCCGCCTGTCGTGGCGCGGACAAGACCGACGCCCAGGGTGCCGGCGGTGTGAAGACCGACACCGGCATCACCAAGGAACCGTGCCCGAAGTCCGAGCACAAGGACCGCGGCTGCATCTACCTCGGCATCATCTCCGACCTCACCGTCGGGCCGTTCCACGCGCTCGCCGTGCCGATCACCGAGGCCCAGAAGAAGTTCTGGCAGCGCGTCAACGCGCAGGGCGGGATCGGCGGCTACGACGTCGACGCCGAGACCTACGTGCGCGACAACAAGTACAACCCGCAAACCCACAACGAGGTGTACCAGGAGATGAAGGGCAAGATCCTGGCCCTCGCGCAGTCGCTGGGCTCGCCGACCACGGCCGCGATCCTGCCCGACATGCGGCAGAACAACGTGCTGGCCACCCCGGCCGCGTGGACGTCGGCGTACGCGTTCGAGGACAACATCCTCGAGTCCGGCGCCAACTACTGCTTCGAGTCGATGAACGCCGTCGACTACGCCAAGGACGCCTTCAAGCCCAGGTCCGTCATGGCGGTCCACCTGGCCGGCGACTACGGCGACGACGCCGCCGCCGGCACCAAGATCGCCGCGGAGAAGAACGGCATCACGTTCATCGACGTGAAGACCGACTCCGGCACCGACAAGCAGGCCGGCGCGATCAACGCGATCGTGAGCCAGAAGCCGGACCTGGTCATCATCACCACCGGGCCGGCCGACACCGCCGCGGTCGTCGGCGGGGCCGCCCAGCGCGGCTACACCGGCAAGTTCATCGGCACCAGCCCGTCGTGGAACCCGGGCCTGCTGCAGAGCCCGGCCGCCCCGGCGCTCAAGGCGCTCTACCTGCAGACCGCGCCGTGGAAGACGTTCTCGACCGACTCGCCCGGCCACAGGGCCATGCGCGAGGCGCTGGGCTCGTCGGTCACCCCGAACGACGGCTACACGTCCGGCTGGGTCTGGTCGTACCCGCTGCTCGCGGCGCTGAAGAAGGCCCAGGCCGACGGCGACCTGACCCGGGCCGGGGTCGTGAAGGCCGCGAAGTCGCTGACCAAGGTCGACTACGAGGGCATGCTGCCCGACGGCGCCGGCAACTACGCCGGCGGCCCCGACGGGCAGTTCCGCCAGTCGCTGCTCTACAGCCCCGCCACCGGCAACGGCACGACCGACGTGCCGCTGGTCAAGGACTACTTCGTCGGCCCCACGGCCAAGGACTACAAGCTCGACAAGCCCTGCTACGAGAAGCTCTGAGCGGCGTTACTTGAGCTCGCCCGCCACCTGTCGCAGGAGGTCCAGCGTGGCCTCCTGCGACAGCGCGAGGTTCGCCAGCCGTTCGAGGATCGTGCGGTACGCCGCGATGAGCTCCGGCTCCTCCCAGAGCAGGTGCTGACGCCAGAGCACGCCGTCGTCGGCGCCGAACTCCAGCAGCGTGAAGTCGCCGTCCCAGCCCGGGTGGTAGCCCGCCCCGAGCGGCACCACCCGGATGTCGGCGTACGGGCGCTGCGCCACCTCGATCGTGTGCTCGAGCTGGTCGACCAGCAGCGCCTCGTCGCCGGAGACGGGGCCGCGGCGCAGCACCGACTCGTCCAGCAGGACCTGCAGCTGGGGCGGCTCGCTGCGGGCGAACAGCTCCTCCTGGCGGCGCAGGTGGAACTCGACCCGCCGCTCGGCCGCCGGGGACTCGGCGTCCGTGGTGGCGTGGGCGTACCGCCGCGTCTGCAGCAGCGTCGGGAACATGATCGGCGCCCACTCCCCGACGCGGGCCGCCTCGGCCTCGAAGCCGACGTAGGTGACCAGCTGCGCGGACAGGGTCGGGCGGTACTCGTCCCACCACATCCGCCGCTTGGCCGCCCGGGCCAGCTCCAGCAGCTCGTCGACCGTTCGCGGGTCGTGCACCCGGTAGTAGGCCAGCAGGCTGCGCAGGTCGCTCACGGAGATGGCGACCGTGCCGTTCTCGATGCGGATGAGCTTGGACAGCGACCACTCCATCTCGGCCGCCACCAGGTCCTGGGTCAGCTCCCGCTCGCGCCGCAGCCGTCGCAGCTCGGCTCGGAGGCGGCGCTTGCCCACGATAGGCCCGCTCATGGCCATCACCCCAATCGCGTACACACATGGCATCGCCCCGGTCGAGGGCTCCGCCTGTCTACCCGGATTGCGGCCGATGCACCTATCTGGGCGTGTGGGCTGCGAGAAAGATTTTGGCCATGGCGCTGGCGAGGTCGCCGGGGTCGTTCGAGGCGACCGCCTGCCCCCCGGTCAGCTGCGACATCTCTCGCAGCACGGTCATGTCGGCGTCGCCGCCGTAGCCGATCGCGAAGACCATCACCGGCCGCCCGGGGTCGCGCAGCCCCGTGAGCCGGCTCAGGAACTGCTCCTTCGGCATGGAGAACCGGGAGTCCTGGTCGCGGCCGTCGGTGAGCACCACGACGAGGTTGACGGCGTCGGAGGCGAAGCGGTCCTTGAGGTCACCCACCCCGCGCAGCACCGTCTCGAACAACGGGGTCCCCGCCTTCGGCAACGCCGTGTACTGCTCCGCCACCCGGCGCATCGCCTCGCGCCGGGGAACGGCGCCGACCGCGTCGGCCATCGGGCCGAACGGCAGCGCCACGGTGAACGGCGGCGCCTCGGCCCCGGGCGAGGCGAACATCCACACGCCGAGACTGGTTTCGTCGCCGAAGAGCTGAGCCGCCTGTACTCCGGCCGAGCGCAGCAGCCCCGCCTTGGTGGTCACGTTGCCGGCCCGGTCGTGCACCTCGTCGTTCATCGAGGCGGACGCGTCCACGAGCAGCAGGGTGTGGTAGGCCAGCCGCTTGTACTGCGCCCAGGTCGCGGCCCACTCAGCCACGTTGTCCGGCAGCCCGATCGCCGCCTGGTACTTCGCCGTGAGCCCGTCGCCGCTCGGCGCCGCGTCGCCGGCCGGCCGCAGCCCGCGGCTGGTGAGCCGGTCGGCGAAGTCCTTGGCGTGCATGCGTTCGGCCAGCCGGCTCGCGAGCGCCTTGAGCTCCCCGTCGCCGGCCGCCTTCGGGGTCATCAGCAGCGGGAAGTCGGCCTCGGCGATGGCGTCGGCCGGGTACAGCGCGGCCATCGCCACCGGGTGACGGGTCTGCTGGTAGCGCCAGAAGTCCTGCTCGGTGAGCGTGAACAGGCCCACGTCGCGCAGGGCCCGCGCCGAGTCGGTCTGCTGCGCCAGCTTCTCCAGCAGCTTGGCCGGCTCGGCCTCGGCGTCGGCGAGCCGCGCCCGCACCGACAGCGCCCGCATCTGGGCGATGCCGGGGTCGGTCGTGGTGCGGGCCATCGCGCTCTGGATCTCGATCGCGGCGAGCAGCCCCGCGGTGTCGCGCAGCGGGCTGCCCATGCTGAGCTTCGGGCCCTGCCCGTTGTTGAGCGCGGCGCCCAGCGCGGCCCACGTCGGCTGCTTGTCCGGCCAGCCCAGCGACTCGGCGTAGGACCGGGGGGCGGCGATGACGACCGGGGTGCGGGCCAGCGAGACGGGCTCGGGGGCGTAGTCGAACTTGGCCAGCCGGGCCCAGCCCGCGGTGGCCGGGACCCAGGCCTCGCCGCCGGCGTAGGTGTCGGTGGCGGTGACGGCGACCAGCTTGCAGCCGCCCTGCTGGTTGGCGCCGATGTCGGCCGCGGCCTGCTCGACGACGGGGGCGAGCTCGGGCGTGACGGTGGTGCGCAGCACCCCCCGGCCGCCGCAGGTCGCACCCGCCGCGCCGGCCGCGCCGTCGGCGCGCTCGGCGTTGCTGCGCGAGGCGAGGTTGAGCCCGACCGCGACCCCGGCGGCCACGGCGAGCGCGACGATCACCACGCCCACGGCGACCCACAGCTTGGTGCCCGGGGGCTGCTCGGCCGGTGCCGGCGGCCGCGGCGGGGGCGGGAGGGGCCGTTGTTCCCGGTGTTCCTGGTGGGCGGGGGCGGGCGGCCACTCCTCGGGGTAGAGCGGCGGCAGCCAGTCGTCGCGGCGGGGTCGGGCCGTATGTGCCGGTGGAGGCGGGGGGTCGTCCTCCACCGGCACATACGGTCCTTCTTCCTCGTACTCCGCGGGGTGGTCGTCGGAGTACGAGTCGCCGTCGTCGGCCGGCGCCCAGGGGGAGGGGCGCGCGGCCCACGCCGGCGATGGTGCGTCGCTGGGGGGCGGGGGTTGCCGTCGGGGTCGCTCGGGCGGTGGGGGTTCCGTCGAGGCCGTGGGAGCCCACGGTGAGGGGGCGGGGGCGGGCGTCTCGCGCGGGGGCGGGACGTAGATCCCGTCGGCCGTGAGGTCGTCGTCGCCGCGACGCCTGTGGTGCCGGCCCTCCGTCATGGCCTCCCTTTCTCTCGTCGCGAGCCCGCTACGGTGCGCAAAGGTGCGGACGCGCGATGCGGTCAACCTAGCACCGGCGGGCGTCTATATGTGACCGCCTGACTACGTACTGATCATGAACTTGCCTTGCGGTATCTGGAGATCCGGCGATTTGGGATCGAACCGATAAAACGTGGTGAACGCCTCATCCCGGGCTGCTCATCTGGCGCCGGATCCGGCCGATTCTTTGCACGGTGGCATCTATTCGGCCGTGCGCTCGCGCGGCCGGTCGGGGAGGTTCGGGCGGGGATGGCGCTGGATCGGCGGCTGCTGGGCTGGATCACGGGGTTCGCCGTGCTCAGCGGCGCCTGGCTGGCGGCCCAGTGGCCCCAGCCGCTGCTGCACCCCGTGCTCGGCTGGCTGCCGGCGCCCGTCTGCACCGTGCTCACCGCCCTCGTGTGCCTGCGCACGGCCCGCGCCGCGCCCGACCGCCGCGCCGGGCGCTTCTGGCGTCACATGACCCTCGTCATGGCCGTGCTCCTGGCCGCGATCTGCAGCAGCGCCTACGACTCGCTGCTCGGGCCGGGCGCGCCCACCCAGCGCTCCAGCCCGCTGACGCTGGTGCTGTTCCTCGGGGGCGTGGTCGTGGTCGTCTGGGCCCTCCTGCGCCTGCCGATGGGCCCGCGCAGCCGCCGCGACCGGCTCACCTTCAGCCTCGACATGGCCGTGGTCCTGGCCGCCGCGATGCTCGTGACCTGGTTCTTCGCCGCGCGGGCCGAGGTGAGCCTGACCGGCGTCACCGGCACCTCGTGGACCCTGTTCGGCGTGCTGCTCATGCTCTTCGCGGCCATGTTCGCCCTGGCCAAGGTCGCCCTGGCCGGCGCCGGCGCGCTCGACGGGCGAGCGCTGTGGATCATGGGCGGCACCCTGCTGGCCGGGGGGCTCGCGGGCTCGGCGGCGCCGTTGCTGGAGTCGCGGCCGTACGTCAACGACTGCCACATCTCGATCCCGGCCTGCTGCGTCGGGCTCACCCTCGCCGCGATCCGCCAGCGCCGGGCCTTCGGCGGGCCGGCGACGACCGCCACCCGGCGCCGGCGGCGGCCGTTCAGCCTGGTGCCCTACGCCGCGATCCTGGCCGCCGACGCGTTCGTGCTGGCCGGGATCGGCGCGAGCCCGCGCGAGAGCCGCATCCTGGTCGGCGGCTCGGTGCTGCTCACGCTGCTGGTCGTGGCGCGGCAGCTCGTCTCGCTGTACGACAACTCGCACCTGCTCGCCCGCGTCGACGCGAGCATGCTGGAGCTGCGCCGCCACGAGCGCCGGTTCCGCTCGCTGGTCCAGCACTCCTCGGACATGTCGGCCATCTGCGACGCCGGCTTCCACGTCACGTACGCGAGCCCGAGCCTGCTGCGCTTCACCGGCGAGCGCTCGGCCGCGGCCATCTCGCTGCCGGACATGGTGCACCCCGGCGACCGGGAGGCCCTGAGCCGCGCGACCGCGAGCCTCGCCACGCCGGGCAGCACGACGACGCTGCAGCTGCGCCTGCGGCAGCCGGACGGGACCTGGCGCTGGTTCGAGGTCGTCACCACCAACCTCCTGCACGACCCGAGCGTGCGGGGCGTGGTCGCCAACGCGCGGGACATCACCGAGTCGCGGCGTTACCAGGATCAGCTCAGCTACCAGGCCTCGCACGACGGGCTGACGGGGCTGGCCAACCGCGCGCTGTTCGCGGCCCGGACCGCCGAGGCGGTGGCCGAGTCGCGCTGGGACGCCGTGCAGGGCGGCAGCCTGGCCGGTGGCGCCGCGGCGGGCGGTACTGCTGTCGCGGACGGTGCTGCTGTTGCCGGGGGTGCTGTTGCCGGCGGTGGTGCTGTTGCTGATGGCGCGACCGGCGGTGCTGCCTTTGCCAGCGGTGCTGTAGCCGGTGGGCCGGTGGTGGGCGGGTCCGCCGAGGGTGGTGCCGGGGTGGCCGTCGCGCTCATCGACCTCGACGACTTCAAGGCGATCAACGACCGGCTCGGGCACGCGGTCGGGGACGCGCTGCTCGTCGAGGTGGCCGAGCGGCTGCGCGCGACCGTCGGCCCCGACGACGTCGTGGCGCGGCTCGGCGGGGACGAGTTCGCGGTGCTGCTGTGCGGGGCCGACCGCAACCGCAGCGCGGCCATCGCCGAGGCGTTCATCGACGCGCTCGCCGCGCCGGTTCGGGCCGCGGGGTACGAGCTGCTGGTGCAGGCGAGCATCGGCGTCGCCCGGCACACGGCGGACTGCGCGGCGAGCGACCTGCTGCGCCGGGCCGACATGGCGATGTACGCGGCGAAGGAGCTGGGCAAGAGCCGCTGGGTCGAGTACGGCCCGGAGCTCGACGCCCACGCCGTCGAGCACGCCCAGCTGGCCGCGGAGCTGAGCCAGGCGCTCGACCGCGACGAGCTGAGCGTCGTCTACCAGCCGATCGTGGGCCTGCCCGGCGGCGAGATCCGTGGCGTGGAGGCGCTGGTCCGCTGGCACCATCCGACGCGCGGCATGGTCTCCCCGGCGACGTTCATCCCGGTCGCGGAGCGCACGGGCCTCATCGTGCCGATCGGCGCCTGGGTGCTGGGCCAGGCCTGCCGCCAGGCCGCCGACTGGACCGCACTGCTCGGCGACGCCGCCCCGGCCAAGATCAGTGTGAACGCCTCGGCCCGCCAACTGCTCGAGCCGGCGTTCGTCGCCACGGTCGAGTCCACCCTGCGCGAGACCGGCCTGGACCCGTCCCGCCTGAACATCGAGATCACCGAGACCGCGGTCTTCGGCGGCGGCCGAGCCCTGGACACCGTGCGGGCGCTGCACGCGCTCGGCGCGAAGATCGCCCTGGACGACTTCGGCACAGGCCACTCGTCGCTGGGCCTGCTGCGCACCTGCCCGGTCGACGTGCTGAAAGTCGACAAGTCCTTCGTCGACGGCGTCACGGGCACGGTGGAGCAGGAGGCGATCGCGACGTCGATCAGCGAGATCGCCCAGGCCCTGCGCCTGGAGGCGGTGGCCGAGGGCGTGGAGACCCCCGAACAGGCGGCGAGGCTGCTGGAGCTCGGCTACCGGCTGGCCCAGGGCTTCCACTTCTCCCGCCCGCGGCCCCCGTCGGAGATCCCGGCCCTGTGCGCGCCGGCGCTGGCGCATGCGGAAGCGAGCGCGATCACCGGGGGCATGGCGGATCGCGCCCGCTTCCGCACTTTCGAGGGCGAGTAAAGCCTTCGGGGTGCCAGGACCTTCGAGGTCCGGCCTTCGAGGTCCGACTTCGAGGTCCCAGCCTTGTGCGCGCCGGCGCTGGCGCATGCGGAAGCGAGCGCGATCACCGGGGGGATGGCGGATCGCGCCCGCTTCCGCACTTTTGGGGGCGAGTAAAGCCTTCAGGGAGCCGAGCACTCGGCTGCGGTCTTGCCACGACGGACGTCGGGATTCCTGGCGGGAGCAGCGGTCAGCGAGTGACGCGGACCCGAGCAGGGATGCCTTTGTGCTTCTCCATTCCCACGGACGACCGCAACGGCCCGCCGGACCGCGCCCACCGCTCGGCCGCGCGGGCCAAGAGAGGCACTGCCCCCGGCCTCCCGGAGAAGAAGATCAGGGTTGCTCAGGCAACCGCACCCCACATCGCCGAGAACGCCGCCGCCTCCCCGGCCAGCCACCGCTCCACCTCGTCGGCCTTCACCCCGTTGCCGGGCCGCAGCACGTCTCCGCGCCGCAGGTCCACCAGCACCGGCGAAGCGTTCGGCAGCACCAGGTCCATGTGCCGCCCCATCAGGTGCAGCGTCGCCACGGCCGCCTCGTCCTGCGGCGGGTCCTCGTCGAAGTGCAGCCGCACCGCCTCGCCCCGCCCGTCGGGATAGCGCAGGCCGAAGTGCGGGTTGATCTTCACCGGGAGCGTCCCGATCATGCACAGCGCGTCCCGCGTCGGTGTCACCTCGACCGGCGTCGGGATGGACTCGAGGTAGCGCAGGGCGCCGGGGACCACCGACTCGTAGAGCGGCTTCCACCGGGCGTTGACCTGGTCGACGACGGCGTTGAGGTAGGTGCCGCCGGTCCGGAACTGGATGTCCGCCTTCAGGGCCTTCACGAGCTGGCCGTGCGGGTTGAAGCCGTGCCCCGACTCGCGCTGCCGGCGCAGGCCGCCGACGAAGCTCGCCTTGCGCGGGCCGGTCCGCCCGACGTAGCGGGTGAAGTTGAGCAGGGTGGCGTAGGGGACGGATCCGGTCGAGGTTACGGGCGCGGTCACTGGCGCTCTCCTCCCAGGTCAAGAGCGTCTTTCGTACATACATTCTAATGGATCCGCGCAAGGATGCCCACCCCGTTCGGACGGTGGGACAGTGATCAGTGACGCTATGTGAGATCGAGAACCGTCAGCCCAGGAGGTTCTCGACGGGGCCCAGCATGAGCCGCACGCCGAAGGCCAGGCAGGCGAGCACGACGATCACGAAGAAGCTCACGTAGACGATCGCGGGCACCCGGGTGAGCCGCGCGATCTGGTCGGCGTCGGAGTTCGGTGCCTGCCGGCGGAACCGTGACTGCTGCAGCTCGAAGACCGCCCGCACCCCGCCGAGCAGCATGAACCAGGCGAACGCGTAGGCGAAGGCGCCCTGGATCTTCCCGTCGGCGAACCACGACACCCCGAAGATGATCGCGCCGGCGGCGACCACCGAGATCACGCCGTAGAAGTTGCGGATCATGATCAGCATGAGCACGAGCAGGACCAGCAGCAGCCAGAGCAGGATCGTGATCCGGCCGGCGCCGAGGATCGCGGCGGCGGCCAGGCCCAGCAGCGACGGGGTGATGTAGCCGGCCAGGCCGGTGACGACCATGCCGGGGCCGTTGGGGCGGCCGCGGGACAGGGTCAGGCCCGAGGTGTCCGAATGCAGGCGGATGCCCGACAGGCGGCGGCCGCTGAGCACCGCGGCGAGCGCGTGGCCGCCCTCGTGCGCGATGGTCACGAAGTTGCGCATGACCTTCCACACCGGCCGCAGCAGCACCGCCAGCAGGGCGGCGACGGCGGTCGCGATGACCACCTCGCGCGGCGGGGACGCTTGGCGGCCGAGGGCGTCGTGCAACACGTCGAAGGCAGCATCCACCACGTGCAGAGCCTGCCATCTCACGTGTTGAATGAACAGCGTGGAGATCAGGCGCTTTGCGGACACCGACTGGCCGGGTGTGTGGGACGTGTGGCACGAGGTGGTCGCGGCCGGCGAGAGCTACGACAACGACCCGGCCTCGACCGAGACCGACGCGCGCGGGCACTGGCTGCTCGCGCCGCCGTGGGAGCAGTGGGTCGCGGTCGAGGACGGCGAGGTGCTCGGGACCTACAAGGTGGGGCCGAACAAGGGCCGCCTCGGCGCGCACGTGGCCAACGCGAGCTTCATGGTCTCGTCCCGGGCCCGCGGCCGCGGCCTCGGGCGCACCCTCGGCGAGCACTGCCTCGACCGGGCCCGCGAGCTCGGCTACGCCGCGATGCAGTTCAACGCGGTCGTCTCGACCAACACGGTCGCCGTGCGGCTGTGGCGTTCACTCGGGTTCATCATCGTGGGCACGATCCCCGACGGCTTCCAGAGCACGAAGCACGGGCTGGTCGACTTTCATATCATGTATCGGCAGTTGTGATGGTGTGCAACCGCCGTCGCGTCCCCCTTGAGGGGCGTACTTCCTGGTACGGCTTGTGACCTTCATCGGGCATTCTGTACGAATACCCCGATGCGTACTCCGCCCGAAGCGCGCTACGACACGGACGGTCACCACAGCGGTGACCTGACCGGTTATCGGATCGGTGACGCGTACGAGCTGGTCGAGCCCATCGGCGGCGGCGGGACCGGCACCGTGTGGCGGGCCCGCGCCCTGGACGGCGACGAGCAGGTCGCCGTCAAGCTGCTGCGCGAGGACCTCATGTCCGAGCCGAAGGCCGTCAACCGGTTCGTGCAGGAGCGCGCGATCCTGCTCATGCTCCGCCACCCGCACATCGTCCGGGTCCGCGACCTGGTCACCGTGGGCACCTCGCTCGGCCTGGTCATGGACCTCGTCGAGGGTGGCAGCCTGCGCGACTACCTGCACGAGCGGGGCACCCTGGCCCCGGCCGAGGCCGCGATGCTGCTGGCCCAGGTGGCCGAGGCGCTCTCGGCCGCGCACCGCCGCGGCGTCGTGCACCGCGACCTCAAGCCGGACAACATCCTGCTCGACCGCGTCGACGGCGAGCTGCACTGCCGGCTCACCGACTTCGGCATCGCCCGGGTCCTCGACACCCCGAGCATGACGACGCCGGGGGCGCTCGTCGGCACCGCCAACTACGTCGCGCCGGAGGCGGTCTACGGCGGGCAGCCGGCCCCGGCCGCCGACATCTACGCGCTCGGTGTCGTGCTCTTCGAGCTCACGACGGGCCGCCCGACCTACGCCGGCGGCCCCGCGTGGGCCATCCTGCGCCGCCACGTCGACGAGTCCCCGCGGCGCGTGCCCGGCATGCCCGACGCCGTGTGGCAGGTCGTGCAGGAGTGCATGGACAAGCGCCCCAGCCGGCGCCCGACCGCCCGTGAGCTCGCCGCGACCCTGCGTGCCGTGGCCCGCCGCACCGCCGACGTGCCCCCGCTCCCACCGCAGTCGGTGGAGGAGCGCCTCACCACGATCCAGCCGCCCCTGCCCGCGCAGCGCCCGGCGCCGACCCGTTCCCGGTCCGCATTTCTGGCCGCGGTACTGATCCTGCTCGCGCTCATCGCCGTCCCCGCCTGGCAGTACCTCCATCGCGACCACTCCACCGACACCGCCGACGGCGTGCGCGCGACTCCGGCCCCCGCGGCGCCCCCGTCCGCCGCGGCGCGCAGCGCCGGGGCCGCCGCCGCTCCCAGCCGTGGCCCGGGCTCGTCGCGCACCGGCGGCGACAGCAGCGCCGCGGCGTCCCTCCAGCCGGGCGCGCAGGTCGAGGGCTCCGATGCCTTCGGGCCGTACGTGTGCGGCCAGCAGTACACGTGGGACCTCGGCCACCCCGCCCTCGGCAAGCCCTGCCACGCCCTGGCCGCCGACCGCGTCCGGGCCATCGGGCACATGCAGAGCATCCCCGGCGTCCAGGCCGACATCAGCATGTCGATCCTCGACCTCGCCTCGGGCCGCACCGCCGACGGCCCGCACGAGTGCAACGGCGTGCTGTTCACCGACTTCGCGCCCAACCACGACTGCGGCCCGTTCGAGGCGCACCTGCCGCGGGGGCATCGGTACGTGGTCGTGCAGCACTGGGTCTACACGAACCGCGCCCTGCTGCCGGACGGCGAGGTCCGCGGCGTGGAGTTCGACTGGTAGACCGGTCGTCCCGCTTGGCAGGAAAACGGGCCGGAAAATGTCGTACCCCTGTGGTGAGGTGTGGGGTATGACGGGGGATGGTCCGGAGGGACTCGATGAACTGCTCGACGAGCACTGCGCCAGCATCGGCGCGCTGACCCGGCACCTGCGCGAGGTGATCCTGAGCGCCCGCCCGGAGCTGACCGAGCGCGTGTATCGCGGCTGGCACGGGCTGGGCTTCCACCATCCGTCGCGGGGGTACATCGCGGCGGTCTTTCCCCGGGCCGACTCCGTCACCGTCGGCTTCGAGCACGGCGCGGACCTGCCCGATCCGCACGGGCTGCTGGAGGGGACCGGGAAGCGGGTGCGATACCTCAGTTTCAAGCCGGACGACAGCGCCCCGACGCGCGAGCACCTGATCGAATACCTGGACCTGGCCGTCGCCTGAGTGCGCTACCCGGACCTGCCGGGGGTCGCCTGACTGCGCTACCTGGGCCTGGCTGTCGCCTGGCTCCGCCGCGTGGGTCGGGTTCGCCCGGCCGTCCGCGGGGCGTTCTGCCGCTGCGGCTCTTTTCTCTGCGCGGCGGTCGTTCGGGCCGCGATCTCGCGCATCCGGTGCGCGGCCTTGGGAACGGCTCGTCAGGGGTCGGTTCGTCGTGTGGCCTGTTCGTTAGTCGCCTGTTCGTTGGTCGCCTGTTCGTTGGTCGCCTGTTCGTCAGAGGGTCGGTTCGTCAGGGGGCGGTGAGTTTCGCTGGGACCACGTGGAGTCCTTCGGAGCGCAGGGCCCGGCCGTCCTCGGTGACCACGGCGCTCTCGTGGCCGGGAAGGGCCGCCAGCCAGTCGATGCCGGGAAGGCCCATGGCCAGGGCGGCGGTCGCGTACGCGTCGGCGGTGCCCAGGTCCGGCCCGACCACGGTGACCGAGCGCAGCTCGCTCGCCGGGGCGCCGGTGAGCGGATTGAGGACGTGGAGCCCCCGCTCGTACGTGCCGGACGTCGCCACCGCGGTGTCGGTCACCTCCAGCACCCAGGCGACGGCCAGCGGCTCCCACGGGTGGCGCACTCCCACCCGCCACCGCTCCCGCCCGCGAGGCGCCCCGCGCACGAAGATGTCCCCGCCGGCGTTGAGGCAGTGGTTGGCCGAGCCCTCCTCGAGCAGCCGGTCGCAGGCGCGCTGGACGGCCCAGCCCTTGACGTACCCGGAGGGGTCGAGCACCCCGCCCGCGCTCACGTCGAAGTAGCCGTCGGTCTCGTCCCAGAGCTCCGCACACCGGTCGAGCACCTCGCCGACGAGCGGCGAGCACTCCTCCCGGCGGATCTCCCCGCGCGCGAGGCGGCTGATCTCGCTCTCGGCCTGGTACGTGCTGAAGATCTCGTCCACCTGCCGCAGCCACCCGAACACGCCGTCGGCGAGGCGTTCCAGCTCGTGCACGGGGAGGTCATCGTCCAGGTCGAGGCTGATCGCCATGCCCATGACGTGCTCGACCCGCACCAGGCTGTGCGTCATTGTCGCGCCCTACCCGTCATGCCGTTCGTCATACCCCAGCTCGCCGCATTCTGCTCGCCCGGCTCAATTCTGCCCGTCTCCGCCGCATCCGCCCCACGGCGTCGCCATCCTCCAGGGGCCGCATCGCCTTTGCCGCGCGCCGCATCGCCTTTGCCGCGCGCCGCGTTGTTTTTGCCGCGTGCCGCGTGCCGCGTGCCGCGTGCCGCGTGCCGCGTGCCGCATCGCCTGAGTCGCGTGCCGCATCGTGGTTTGCCGCGTGCTCCGTCGCCGCTCGCCACCCGGTGCCGCGGTCCCGCCACGCACGGCGTCCTTGATACGGATGTCGCCGTCGCTCGTGCGCCGCGCCGCCGTCCTCCGCGCGGTGCCGCCGTCCTGTCGTGCGCCGCGTCCTCGCCTCCACGCGCCGCATCGTGCTTCGACGAGCGCGGTGCTATCCGCTGAGCGGTGTCGGCCGGCCGGATCGCAGAGTCCCCGAAGCCCGTCGGCCGCGAATCAGACATCCGGGCTGTATACGGCGACGGGGTATAAGTCCGAAAAGTCGTGGCGCGGAGCGCCCGACTTTTCGTGGGGCGCACGAGTATCGGCGGTGGCGGGCCTCGGGGTGGGTCAGCCCTGGAACGCGCGGTCGATGGCGGACTGGAGGGAGAGCTTGTAGCCGCTGCTCGTGTACGTGGCGCCGGAGACGGTGTCGATGTCCGCGCTCTGGGCGGCCAGCGCTTCGGCGCGCAGCTTCGGCAGGGCCGAGTTGTTGATCTGGACCGAGCGGGAGTGCTCGCTCGGCGAGTCGAGGACCTTGACGTCGGTGATCTTGCCGCCGGAGACCACGATGCTCAGCTCGACGTTGCCGTATTCGACGTAGATCGGGTTTCCGTTGAAGGTCCCGTCCTTCATCGTGGTGCGCGGGGGCTTGGCGGCCGTCGTCGTCGGCTTCGAGGCCGGGGCGGTCGTCGTCTTTGTGCCCGCGGGCTGGGTCGTCGCGGTCTTCGTGCCGGGCGTCGGGGTCGTGCCCGGGGCCGGGTTGCCCTGCGGGTCCGTGCCCGTGGACGGCGCGCCGGCCGGGGCGGCCGAGCCGTCGGCGCCGGGGATCGGGCTCTTGGCCGCCTGGGGCTGTATCGCCGGGTCGCTCGCCGGGCTGCTGAATCCCGCCTTGGCGCCGACGAGCAGGATGGTGCCCGCCGCGGTGCCCATCAGGGCCATCAGGGCGCGTCGCATGTGCGGTCCAACTCCTCAGAACTCGAAGGGGTCCAGGTGGACCTGGCGGCGGGGGACCCGCAGGCGGCGCAGGACCTGCAGGGACTGCTGGATCAGGCCGTCGGGGCCGCACAGGTACACGTCGCGCTCGGCGATGTCCGGGACCAGCTCTCGCAGGCCCGCCGGCGTGAAGAGGCGCCGGGGGCCGGGGTCCCGGCGGTCGCCGACCACGAACCACAGCTGGGCGTGGCGCAGCTCCGACAGGTGCTCGAGCTCATGGCGCAGGTGCAGGTCGTGCACGGCGCTCGCGCGGTAGATGACGATCGCGCCGGGCGGAAGCTCCTCCAGCAGCGCGCGGATCGGGCCGATGCCGCTGCCGGCCGCGATCAGCAGGGCGCGCTGCTTCACGCGCCGGCTGGCGGTGAAGTCGCCCCACGGGCCCTCGACGAAGATCCGGGTGCCCGGGGCCATCTCCCGCATCCGGGAGGTGTGGTCGCCGACGGTCTTCACGGTGAGCCGCAGCCAGCGACCGTTGGGCGCGGCCGAGAGCGAGAACGGGTGCGCCTGCCACCACAGCCCGCGGCCGAGGAACCGCCAGCGGAAGAACTGGCCGGCCTGGGCGTCGAGGTCGTGCAGCCGGGAGCCGGTGATGTAGATCGACACCATGTCCGGGCCCTCGGTGACCACGTCGGCGACGCGCAGGCGGTGGCGCAGGTTGAGCCAGAGCGGCCCGACGACGCGGCCGAGGACCACGGCGGCGATGGTGACGACGTAGAACCCGATCCACACCGTGCGCCCGAGGCCCGGCCGGAACAGCTCCTGGCCGTTGGAGAACTGGTGCGCGAAGCCGAGCAGCAGCGCCAAATAGGCGCTGAGGTGCAGGAAGTACCACAGTTCGTAGGGCAGGGCGCGCCGCAGCCCCCGAATGCTCAGCAGCCCGATGCACACGAGCATGCCGGCCGCGATGAACGCGGTGATCATGTCCGAGTACTCACTCAGGAGCGTGCCCAGCTCGCCGGTGAACCCGACGTCGTCGGCGTAGGCGTAGCCGACCGTGATCAGCGCCGCGTGCGCCAGGATCGTGATCAGGACGGAGCCGCCGAGCTCGCGGTGCCAGAGCCCCAGGTGCCGAGCGCCGATCCAGCGCTCCAGGAACGCGAGGCGGCTCATGAGGATCACCTGCATGAGCAGCAGATAGCCGGCGATCAGGCCGGTCACCCGCCCGGCGGCCTGGAAGACCTCGGCGCTCGTGTCGATCGAGCCGGTCTTCGTGCCGAGCCACCAGGGCAGCACCGCGAGCGCGAGGCCGCCCCAGAAGAGGGTGCGCAGGAGGAACCGTCCGGCGTTGTTGTGCTCGACGGGCCGCGCCGCGGGGGCGGCGAGCGAGCCGGCCGGGCGCTGTCTCGGGACGGTCATCGTTGTCTCTGCGTACGGTGCATGCGGTTCCACTGCCATCGTGATACCAGGGCCCTGGCCTGCTCGGCCACGGGCTTAATCGGGACTTCAGGTTGTGCACAGGGGGTGCCTGTGCGGGACATGCTCGCACGGGGGTACGACAGTTTCGGATCCGTAGACTGCGACGATGCGCAGGCTCCGGCGAATTGTCCTGGTCTCGGCGGCTGTGGTCGCGGCGGTGGCCGCGACCGGGCTCGGGATGGCGTACTCACTGGGCCTCTTCGCCGAGGCCGGCCGCTTCAGTTCGGTGCCGGGCTGCGGGGTGCTCGACCCGTCGGTCTTCGCGCCCGTGGTCACCGCGGCGAAGGTCGAGGCCGACGGCGACAACTGCACCGCGTCGGACGGGAGCGTGCAGGTCAACGTGGGGTACACCCTCGTCACCAAGCACGGCACCGTCGGTGGCCCGCAGCTGGCGTCGCGCTATCTCACCGCGGTCGCGGGCGGGGACACCGAGAAGCTCGACGGGGTGGGGGATCAGGCGATCCGGCAGCGTACGCAGGCGATCGGGGCGCCCCAGGTGATCAGCATGCGGGTGAGCAACCTGATCGTCGTGCTGTCGGTGGTGAACCTCGGCGGGGGCGACCTGCCGGCCGGGGCGGAGGAGGGTCTCGTGAAGGTCGCGGCGGCGCTCGGCACCCGTTTGGCGGGCTGAGCGGGCGATCTTCTTTCGCTCCGCCTGCATGAACTCACATATGGGACTTTATTGGTCGAGACCGGACGGACCTCGTGACCCGCTAGATCCGGAAATATTCGCGTATTTCCGGGTATGACGGTGGTGGGGGAATGGCCATCGGTGCGGTCCTGGCGGGAAGGGCTCCGGCCGGGGCGGCGGGTCGCCGGAAGGAGTGCGGCAGGGTCGCCTCGGGGCGGCAATCGGTGCGGCGCCGCCACCGCCACGCGCATCGACGGAGACCGAAGTTCCCGCGGCGCCGTGATGGGTGCGCCGGGCCCGGAGCCGCCGTGATCGATGCGCCCGGCCCGGCGCCGCAATAGGTGCGCCAGGGCCGGCGTCGCTACTTCCGCGGCATCGACGTCGACCGCGCGGGAGGCACGTGGCGCCCGCAACGGTGCCCTCGGACCGGCTCGGCCGCCGGGGCGCGCGCGGTGCTGGACGCGGTGGCCGTGGCCGTGGTGGCGGGTGAGCCGCGGTCCGCGCCGGGATGGTGCCGTCGGGCCGGGGTGCGCGGTGCTGGACGCGGCCGCGGTCCGCGCCGGGGATGGTGCCGTAGGGCCGGCCCGCGCGGTGCTGGGCGCGGCGGCGGTCGCGCCGGGGATGGTGCCGTCGGGCCCGCCCGCGCATGACCGCGGCGAGGCGGGCCGGGAATCGTCAGGGCAGGCGGCGCAGGAAGCGGCCGGCGGCGTCGGTGCGGTCCTGGTACCCCAGCGCCCGGTAGAAGGCGTGCGCACCCTCGCGCGTGCGCAGGCTCGTCGCCTCCACGCTCGAGCAGCCCCGCAGCAGGCCGAAGGTCTCCGCCGCCGCGACCAGGCTGGTGCCGATCCCGCGCCCGCGCGCGGACTCGGCCACGGCCAGGGCGACGATGCGCAGCCAGGCGCCGTCCACCTCGAAGGACGGGATGACGTGCGCGGCGATGACCCCCAGCAGGCGGCCCCGCTCGTCCCACACGAACGCGGCCCCGTCCGGGTGCTCGCACCAGCGCTGGAGCCGCTCGGCGAGGTTGGTGTCGGCCTGCGGATGACCGTCACTTTCCAGCAGCCGGGCCACCTGGTCGGTGTCGTCCTGCGCGAGCCGGCGCACGCCTCGGGCGACCTGCTGGCGGTAGCTGTGCAGTACATCAGCGGTCATGAGTGCAGAGTAGAACCGGACGGCCGAAGTGTGCTTGCCGGAAAGTAGTCACTCATGTTCACGGCGCTGTGGTCACCGCTTGACTGTGGGGCCGGACGGTCTAGACTTTGCGGCCCTCGCCTTCCGGCCCTCGGATCGTGCGGAGATCGTGCGGGCGTTGGCCCGAGTTGCGGCCCTCAGATCGCGCAGGAGTCGTCCGTGCACTCGCCCGAGGCCGTGGCCGAGGATGAAGACGAAGACGAGCCGGACGGGGCGCGCAGGACGGTCAGCGAGGACTGGGCCAGGGCCTGCTCGAAGACCTCGAGCGGCTGGGCTCCCGAGACGCCCAGGCGCTGGTTGAAGACGAAGAACGGAACCCCGCTGATCCCGTACTCCCGGGCCTGCGCGATGTCCGCCTCGACGTCCTCGGCGTAGGAGCCGTCCGTCAGAGCCTGCTTCGCGGCGACCTCGTCGAGGCCGATCTCGGCCGCGAGGGACGCCAGGACCGTGTGGTCGCCGACGTCGGCGCCCTCGGTGAAGTACGCCCGCAGCAGACGCTCCTTCAGTTCGCCCTGGCGGCCGCTCGCCTTGGCGAAGTGCAGCAGGCGGTGCGCGTCGAGGGTGTTGGCGGTGCGGGCGCGGTCGAAGTCGTACGCGAGGCCCTCCTCCGCCGCGATCGCCGTCACGTGCGCGAACATGCCCTTGACCTGGCTCGGCGACAGGCCCTTGCGCGCGGCCAGGGACTCGCCGACCGTGCGCGGGTCGCCGGTCGGGGTCGACGGGTCGAGCTGGAAGCTGCGCCACTCGACGGAGACCTCGCCGGGGTGCTTCGCGAGCGCGCGCTCCAGCCGCCGCTTGCCGATGTAGCACCACGGGCAGACGATGTCGGACCAGACCTCGATCTGGATCATGTGCGCGCTCCTCAAGCTCGTTGACGCTTCAACAATACTCGCGCCGAGGCCGAAGTCGAGTCGCACAATTTCATGAAATATCCGAAAAGGCGGGTGAACGCCCGCCCTGAACGGTCCAACGCTGTCCACATAGGACCGCACGCCGCGATGCCGACCAGCCCGCAACGGCTCGAACCGACGTCGCCGGACCCGGACCCGCGCTCGGATGCGAGCCGGCCCGGGCCCCGGCGCACGCCGTCGCGGTCACCAGTCCGAGTTGGCGCCTCCGGAGCCGAGGATCACCTGGTCGTACCCGTTGCCGTCGTTGTCGTCCGTGTACGCCACGCTGAACTCGCCCCAGTTGTCGACGGCCACCCCGAGCTGCTCCTGCCGCCCGGTCGTCGTCTGGGTGAGCACCTGCGCGGGGAGGCGGCCGGTCGTCGTGCCGTCGGGGTTGAAGCCCCGGCCGTACTGCTCGGTCGCCGACCAGCCGACGACGGTGTTCGCCTGCCCGTCGATGCCGATCACCGGGTTCGTCCCGCCGTCGGCGACGAGCACCTCGGTGCCGCGCGCGGCCGCGCCGGGGGCGAACGAGCGCGTCCACACGCCCGCGGTGCCGGTGTGGTCGGACTCCCACGCCACCGCGAAGTCCCCGGTGAAGTCCTCCGCGATCGCGGCGTGGCGCTGCTGGCCGCCGCCCAGGCTGTTCGCGGTACGCCGGGACAGGTTGACGGCCCCGTTGGCCTTGGCCAGGCCGACCAGCCCGATGTTGGAGTAGCCGTTGCCGTCGGCGTCCTCGTCCCACACGACCAGCGCGTCGCCGGACGCGGAGACCGCCACGTCGGGCCGGTGGTGCTGGCCGGTCTGCTGGGACGCGAAGACCTCGTAGGCCTTCGTCGTCGGTCCGGTGTACCCGGCCGCCTTCACCGTGTACGTGCTGCCCTGCACGTCCTCCCAGACCACGGTGAACGCCACCGCGCCGCTGGTCGGGGCGCCGTCCGGGTCCACCGCGACCTTCGGCAGGATCTGGTCGCCCGCGGTGTCGGCGTTGGCGCGCCCGGACGCGGTGACCGAGCCGGTCGGGGAGATCACGCGGTACTGGACGTTGTACACCCCGTTGCCGTCGCCGTCCTCGGCCCACACCACGACCGCGTTGCCCTTGTCGTCGATGCCGACGTCGGGCGAGAGGTGGGTCCAGTTGCCGGTGCCGCCGGCGGAGAGCTTGAGCTCGTACTGGGCGGCCCCGTTGGCGAACATGCGCACCCAGACGTCCGAGTGGCTGTTGTTCTCCGGCGCCGAGGTGTCCCGGTCGTCCTCCCACACCACGGCGACCTGGCCGTTGCGGTTGGTCGCGATGGCGGAGGTGTCCTGGTCTCCGGTGGCGACGGAATTGGCCGTCGTCCACGTCAGCGAGGCGAGCGTCAACGCTACAAGAGCCTGCATGTCGTACTCCTAAATGCTCTGCAGGCCCGGACGGCCGTCGAGGATCGCGAACGACTTGAGCGTGGTGGCCGCCGCGCCGTGCTCGGTGACCGAGGCGACGCCGCGGAAGTCGGCGGTGACCTGCGCCGGCGTGATCGTCGTGCGCACGTAGCCGCGGCGGTTCGAGTAGAACTTCAGGTGCGGGTTGGTCGCGGCGTTCGGGATCGCCGTGTCCGCGGTGCCGTTGCCGCCCGACGTGATCGACGTGCACACGAGCTCGGTGCCGATGACCGGGGAGCTCGCGTTGGCGTAGTCGGCCTTGAGGTTGTTGGCCCACGAGGCGTGCACGTCGCCGGTGAGCACCAGCGGGTTGCGCACGCCGCGGTCCACCCAGCCCTGCTGGATGCGTGCCCGCGAGGCCCGGTAGCCGTCCCAGGCGTCCATGTTGCTCGCGCCGGACGCGTCGAACTGCCGGGCGAAGAACACCTGCTGGCCGATGACGTCCCACTTCGCCAGGTGCTGCCCGAGGCCGTCGAGCAGCCAGGCCTCCTGCGCGGTGCCCGGCAGGCTGCGGGTGGCCAGATCGGCGTCGGCGCACACCTTCCACCCGTCGCCGCAGGCCTGGTCGTTGCGGAACTGCCGCGTGTCGAGCATGTGGAAGACGGCCAGCTGGCCCCACTGGACGCGGCGGTAGAGGGGGATGCTGTTGCCGTTGTTGGCGTTGGCCGGGCGCAGCGGCATGTTCTCGTAGTACGCCTGGTACGCGGCGGTGCGCCGGGCCGTCCACTGCGCCGTGGTGAGCGCCGGGCTGTTGTCGGCCCGCGTCATGCCGGCGAAGTTGTTCTCGACCTCGTGGTCGTCGGGCACGACCAGCCACGGGGCGATGGCGTGCGCGGCCTGCAGGTCGGGGTCGGACTTGTACTGCGCGTACCGGCGCCGGTAGTCCGCCAGTGAGACGATCTCGGCCCCGGCGTGCTGGCGCAGCGAGCCGGAGGTCGCGGCGTCCTCGTAGATGTAGTCCCCGAGGTGCAGGATCAGGTCCGGGCGGTCGTCGGCCATGCGGCGGTAGGCGGTGTAGTACCCGGACTCGTAGTGCGCGCAGGACGCGAAGGCCATCACGAAGTCCCGGCCGAGCGTGCCGGCCGCGGGCGCGGTGCGGGTGCGCCCGACGGGGGAGATGTGGCCCTGCGCGCGGAAGCGGTAGTAGTACTCGGCGTCCGGCTGCAGGCCCCCGGCGACCACGTGCACCGAGTGGGCGGCGGCGTAGCGGGCCGTCACCGTGCCCGACGCGACGAGCGAGGCGAACGTGCTGGTGGCCGAGACCTGCCAGTCGACGGCGACGTCGGCGTTGGCCATCCCGCCCTGCCCGTCGGCGTTGAGCGGGCTCGGCGCGAGGCGGGTCCACAGCACGACGCTGCTCGCGTCCGGCTCGCCGGAGGCGACACCGAGCTGGAACGGGTAGGGGACGGCGGCGCTGGCGCTCTGCAGGGGCGCGACCACGGCCCCGGCGGCGGCGACCCCACCGAGGACGAACGTGCGGCGGCTGAGCCTATTCATGGGCACACCTTCGAGTCCGCTCATGAACACAGCATTGCCGGTCACTGTATAGATGTCTACGGATGTGTACGCACCTGGTGCGGGGTGCGGCCGAAGGCCTTGCGAAAGGCGCGGTGGAAGCTCGCGACGTTGACGAACCCGGCCTCCGTGGCGATGTCGATGACGCGCAGATGCGCCCGGGACGGGTCGCGCAGGTCCCGGGATGCCTTCTCCAGCCGCAGCCGGCGCACGGTCGCCGCATAGGACTCCGGTTGCGCGCTGAAGAGCCCGTGGACGTACCGCACCGAGACGCCCAGCCGCCGGGCCGTCGTGGCGGGGGAGAGGTCGTCGTCGCTCAGGTGCTCCTCGATGTCCGCGAGCGCCGCGGCGTGGGTGCGCGGCGACCGTACCGGAGCCGGAACCGTGGGATCGAGCGCGATGGCGAGCATCCCGGCCGCGTGGACCGCCAGCCGCTCCGGGCGCCGCACCGCGGGCACCGACTCCAGCGCGAGCCGCACCGCCGCGCCCACCCCGGCGCGCGTCGGCACCGCGGCCGCGGTCGGCACGGGGCCCTCCAGCAGGGGTCGCGGGACGAAGAACGAGAGCTGCTCGAAGTCCGACCCGAACTCGAACCGGAACGGGCGCCCCGTGTCGACGAGCCCCAGCTCCCCGGGGCGCAGCAGGGTGCTTCGCCCGCCCTGGGCCATGAGGCTCGTCCCGCGCACCTGGAGGTTGGCGTAGTACCCGTGCACGGGCGAGCGCGCGATGTCGTCCTCGGTCCGCCGTACCGTCTGGCGCTGCGACGCGATCCGGGCGAGCGCGAGCCCGCCCAGCCGCCACTGCTCCACGTCGCCCGCGAACGCGCCGCGCAGGTCCGACTCGGGCGTCAGGGCGAGGAAGGCGGCGCAGATGAGCTCGCGCCAGGCCGCGAACTGCTCGCCCGGCGCGTGGTCCCCCGTCGACCAGCGCATGCTCCCCTCCTGTCGGCTAGCCGTCTGTGCACCCCATGCAACGTCCGGCTGCGCCATCGGCAACATGGTTGCGACGGGGTTCCGACACGGTGAGTGCATGAGGACTCGCTTCACCGACGCGTTCGGCCTGACCACGCCGATCGCCCAGGCCGGCATGGCGTTCGTGGGCATGACGCCCGACCTGGCCGTCGCCGTCAGCAACGCGGGCGCGCTCGGCGCCCTCGGCGTGGGGCTCATGCCCGCGCCCGCGCTCGGCCGGACGATCGCCGCGATCCGCGCCGGCACCCCCGGCCCGTTCAACGTCAACTGCATCACCGTGTTCACCGACGACGAGCAGATCGACGCGATCTGCGCCGCCGGCGTGGCGGTCGCCTCGTTCCACTGGGGCCACCCGCGGCAGGACTGGACCGACCGCCTGCACGCGGCCGGTGTCAAGGTCTTCGAGCAGGTCGGCTCGGTCGACGCGGCCCGCGCCGCGGTCGACGGCGGCGTCGACGCGGTCGTCGCCCAGGGCCAGGAGGCCGGCGGCCACAACGCCTCGACGCTGCCGCTGTTCGCCCTGCTGCCCCTGGTCGCCGACGCCGTGGGCGCGGACGCGCTCGTCCTGGCCGCGGGCGGCATCGCCGACGGCCGCGGCCTGGCCGCCGCGCTCATGCTCGGCGCGGACGGCGCCTGGGTGGGCACCCGCCTCGTGGCCTCCACCGAGTCGGCGGCGCACGACGGCTACAAGGAGCGCCTGGTCGCCGCGGCCGCCGAGGACACCGTGCGCACCGCGCTGTTCGGCCCGGACACCCCGCGGTTCAACCCGATGCGCGTGCTGCGCAACCGCGTCGTGCGCGAGTGGGCCGACCGCACCGGCGACATCCCCGACTCCCCGCTGCCCGTGATCGGCGAGACGATCCTGGGCGGCCGGACGATCCCGATGCACCGCTTCTCCAACCTGGTCCCGATGCGCGACGCGACGACGGGCGACCTGGAGGAGATGGCGCTGCTGTCCGGGCAGGGCGTGGGACTGGTGCGCGAGATCCGCCCCGCGGCCGAGCTGATCGCCGAGATGACCGCCCAGGCGGAGAAGCTGCTCGGCGCCGGCTGGTCCTAGCCGAGGCGTGGCCCTGACGGTCCGGCGGTGGCCCCGGTGCTCGTCGCGCCGGAGGCCGCCGCTCGGCGCCGCGGGGCGCGGCTGGGCCTGGCCTAGGCTGCCGTGATGGACTTCTCGGGGCAGCGCCTGGTCGATGCCGACTTCTCCGGCCGGACGTTCGACGGCCCGGTCAGCTTCCAGCGGGCCGAGTTCGTCGGTGACGTCTCCTTCGCCGGTGCGCGGTTCACCGGACCGGTCGGGTTCGGCCGGGCGCGGTTCCGTGGCCGCGCCGACTTCACCGGGGCCGAGTTCGCCGCCGAGGCGTGGTTCGGCCGCGGTACCGAGACGTGGTGGGAGGACGACGAGCGCTGGGAGACCGACCTCGTGCCGCCGCCGTGGGACGAGGCCCTGGACGGCCCCGACCCCGACTGGCCGGTCGCGGTGCTGGTCGAGGACTACCAGGACTGGCAGGAGGGCGGCGACGGCACCGTGTTCGCGGGGGACGTGACGTTCGCGGGCGCGCGCTTCGCCGGGCCGGCCTGGTTCTACAACGCCCGCTTCGGCGGCGCGGTCTCCTTCGCCGGGGCCGCGCTCGGCGGACGCTTCCACCTGGACCACCCGGCGGCCGACCTGACCGGCGCGCACTGGACCGGCGACGGCACCGCGGTCTTCCCGCTCGGCTGGACGGCCCCCGGAACCGGCGGCGAGGTGGTGCGGGACCCCGCGGCGGACCTGGGCTCCGACCGCCCCGAGCTGCGCCAGCCGATCGTCACGGCCCTGTGCGCCCTGCTGCGCTCGCCGTCGCTGACCGAGGAGGGGCGCCGGGACACCCAGCGCCTCCTGGCCGACCGCCTGCGCCGCTGGCCGGGCCTGATCGTGAACCTGTGCGCGGCGACGCTGGTGGACCTGGATCTGAGCGGGTGCTCGGCCGAGTACGCGGACTTCAGCGGCGCCCAGTTCCACGGCACGACCCGGTTCGCGGGCAGCGCCCTCAGGCGCGCGTCCTTCTCGCTGGACGGGCCGCGGGGTCACGCGACGTTCCTGGGTGAGGCGGTGTTCGACGCCGAGCCGCCGCAGTACGCCGTCTTCCGGTGCGGCCGCCCCTGACCGCCGGGGAACGCGAGCGCGGCATCGCCCGTCCCCGCCGTCGCCCGGGTGAGGCGTAGGTGCCGTACCTGCTCGCCGCGGGCCTCCAGCCGGGCGGCCGCCGAGTCGATGGCGCCTGCGGTGGCGGGTCGGTGCCGCGGCAACTATGATGCATAGTGAGACCGGCGTCTTCCCCCGTGGATGCCGGTCTCTTCACGTCTGCGCGCCGGTCGCGCTCAGCTGAGCGTGCCCTCGATCCTGCTGATGCGGCCCAGGTCGTCGAAGGAGATGCGGATCGTGGTGCCCTCCGGGTGCTGGACGGTCATCGAGTCCGCGGCCTCGTCGATCCGCCAGGTCTGCTGCTCGAAGAAGGATCGCGCCGTCGTGCGGTGGTCCAGCGGGAAGGCCGAGATCACCTGCTGCAGGACGGTCAGGGCCCGCTCCGGGCGCACCGGGGCCGACAGCTGCGCCGGGGTGCCCTCCAGGTGGAAGAAGACGGCGCCGCCGTCGTAGGGGCCCCGGTAGTACGGGCGGCCGGTGAGGCTCCCGGCCACCAGGGCCAGGCGGTGGCCGTCGGCCCGGGCGAGGGGGAAGCCGGGGGTCACGAACTCGGGGACCTGCTCGTCGGCGCCGTACTCCCGCAGCCACGTGCCCAGCCGCAGCAGGTCCGGCGGGATGTTGCTCGCCTCGTTGGCCCAGGCCCACAGCCACGTCTCGTGGCTGTGGCTCTCGCTGCCGAGCAGCTGGATGTCGTAGCGCAGGTCGGTGCCGAAGGTCGCCTGGCCCGTGGACAGGTCCAGCTGCCAGTCGCGTTCGCCGATCAGGTCGGCCAGGGCCAGCTGGTGGGCCATCCCGGTCGCGACGTGCTGGGCGAAGAGCTGCTCGAAGGTCGGCATCCGGCCAGTCTGCCAGCCGCTCGCCGGCCCCGCCCGGCGAGCGCGGGTGCGCGCCGCCAGGTCGACCGCGCCCCCGGCGGAGGGTGAGGCCACGGGAGTTACGGTCCGGACCACGGCGGACATCGCGGTAGCTCGCCGCTTTTGGATCTTGCATTTTTGCTTCGGTGCGGTTCGGTGGCGCCGATAGGTCGGGCATGGACGCGCTCCGGCGGACGCGGGTCGTCACGCGGCTGGTGGTCGGGTTCCTCGTCGTGTCGCTGTGCGTCGTCGCCATCTGGCTCTCGGCGATCTCGGCGGCGCGCGGTACCCGGGACACCGCCGTCCGGCTGTCGGCCTCGCAGGCCCAGCTCGACGCCGCACAGCAGCTCAAGTTCCGCATCACCGACATCTCGGGGTGGCAGGTCGGCTACGCGTTCGACGTCGTGCGCGGGCAGCCCGGGGCCACGGACGACACGGCCGAGACGCGCGCCGCGTATCTGCAGGCGATGCGCGACTTCAGCACCGAGCTCGACACGCTGGCGAAGCTGCCGCTCTCGGCGGGCGACCGGAGTGTGGTGGAGGCCATCCGCACCGCGTACGCCGACTTCGTCGCCATGGACGACCGCGTGGTCGCCGGCTACCGGGCCGGCACGCCCGCGCAGGTCAGCGCGGCCAATGAGCTGGTCGTCGGCGAGGGGCTCCAGGTGTACGCGAGGATCGCCGACGGCGTCGACACGCTCCTGGCCTCGGCCAAGAAGCTCGAGGGGGCCGCGCACGAGGCCGCCGCCGCGCGCGCGAACCGGACGCAGCGCCTGGCCAACACGGTCGGCGTCATCGCCCTCGCCCTGTCGATCCTGCTCGCCGTCGCGCTCTCGCTGTCGGTCATCCGCCCGTTGCGCGCGTTGCACGACCGGCTCGCGGACATCGCCGAGGGCGACGGGGACCTCACCAAGAGGCTCACGGTCAGCGGGCACGACGAGTTCTCGGCCGTGAGCCGGGAGTTCAACACGTTCGTGGACAAGATCGCGGCGACGGTACGGGCGATCAGTGGCTCCGCCGCGACCGTCGCGGCCGCCAGCGAGCGGCTCACCGACACCTCCCGGCGCATCATGGCCAGCGCGCAGGAGACCTCGGCGCAGTCCGGGCTGATCGTCGCCGCCGCCGACGAGGTCTCCGGCAACGTGCACACCGTGGCCACCGGGGCCGAGCAGATGAGCGCGTCGATCCAGCAGATCGCCGGTACGGCCGCCGAGGCCGCCCGCGTCGGCGGGCAGACGACCGAGCTCACGCAGTCCGCGTTCGACCTCATCGGGCGGCTCTCCGGCTCCAGCGCGCAGATCGGCGACGTGGTCAAGGTGATCACCGACATCGCCGGGCAGACGAACCTGCTCGCGCTCAACGCGACCATCGAGGCCGCCCGCGCGGGCGAGGCCGGCAAGGGGTTCGCGGTCGTGGCCAACGAGGTCAAGGAGCTGGCCCAGGAGACCGGCCGCGCCACCGGGGACATCGCCGCCAAGGTCGCCAGCATCCAGGCCGACACGACCGCCGCGACGGAGGCGATCAACCGGATCGTCGAGGTCACCGGGCGGCTCGGGGACTACCAGACGACGATCGCGGCCGCCGTCGAGGAGCAGACCGCGACCACCAACGAGATGAGCCGCAACATCGCGCAGGCGGCCGCCGGTTCGGCCGACATCGCCGCGAACATCGCCGGCATCTCCGACGCGGCGCGGGTGACCACCGACGGGGTCGACGACACCCGCACGGCCGTCGAGGAGCTCTCGGGCATGAGCCGTGAGCTGCGCGTCCTCGTCGGCCAGTTCCGCGTCTGATAGCACGCTTCGCCCCGGCCCGCGACCCCGTCCACAAGCCCCTTGCCGTCCACAGATCCGGCGCCCGCGCCCAGCGGGACGACTCCCGCTTCGCGCACGCTCTCTCCCGACACCGCAAGGGAACATGTGGAGGGAGCAAGACCGTGTTCGAAACCATGGTCACCGTCGTCGGCAACGTCCTCAACGCGCCGGACTGCCGCCGGCTCGTGGACAACCAGACGCTGGTCACGAGCTTCAAGGTGGCGTCGACGTCGCGGCGCCTCGACCGGGCCGACGGCCGCTGGATCGACGGGGACAGCCTGCGGGTGCGGGTGAACTGCTGGCGGCAGCTCGCCGAGAACGTGGCGCGCAGCGTGCAGGTGGGCGATCCGGTGATCGTGACCGGCCGGCTGTACAGCCGCGACTGGGAGACCGAGGACCACGTCCGCCGGGTGAGCTACGAGCTCGACGCGCAGGCCGTGGGCCACGACCTCTCGCGCGGGCGCGCCAGGTTCGCCCGCATCCGGCCGCACACCGCGACCAGCACGATCGACGACGAGCTCGGCGACGCGCGCATCGGCGAGGCCCCGACGGTCCCGGCCGACGAGATCAACGGCCTGCCGCGCCGCCAGGCCTTCGACCCCGACCTCGGCGGCGTGGTGACGCTGGTCGAGGACGGCGACCCGTTCGCCGAGGAGATCCTGGCGTCGCTGGCCGCGACCGACGACCTCGCCGCGGCCTTCGAGACCCCGGCCCCCGGCTCCGCCACCGAGGCCGGCGACGACTCCGACGGCGAACCCGACGACGACTCCGACCGCGACTCCGACGGCGACTCGGACGTGGAGCTCGACGAGGAGGAGGCGGTCGAGCCTGGTCCCGGCCCGCGGCCGCGGCGCAAGCCGCGCACCCGGGTGCCCGTGGGCGTCTGAGGACCGGGCGGCGGGCCGGCGCCGGGGGTTTCCCCGCCCACGGCACCGGCCCGCCGTCTACCCGGTTGCTCCCGGAACCGGCGGCGTGCTGTTCTTAGGCAGGTCTTCAGCACGGCCACGGGGGATGACGGTAGCCTGTGCGACGACATGCGCTCGTAGCTCAGTGGATAGAGCAGGGGACTTCTAATCCCAAGGTCGTAGGTTCGAGTCCTACCGGGCGCACCACTTTCAGCGCCGCTCAGGCGGCCGTACAGCCAGCTGTACAGCCTAAGCACCGAACAGGCGCTGGGCGGCGTCATCGACGGCCGCGCGCTCGATCTCGGGCAGGACGTGCGCGTACGTGTTCATGGTCAACCCGATCTGGCTGTGCCCGAGCACCTTCATCACCGTCCGAGGCGACGCACCGGACACCAGCAGGAACGTCGCGCAGGCGTGCCGCAGGTCGTGCAGCCGGAGCCAGTCGAGGCCGGCCGCTGCCCGCAGCTTATGCCAGGACCGGTCGAGGTTGTCCGGCTCCATCGGCGTTCCGAGCCGGGCCGGGAAGACCAGATCATGATCCTGCCACCCATCGCCCGCCGCTTTGCGTGCCGCCTTCTGCGCCTTGCGGTGCTTCTTGAGCAGCTTCAGCGTCGGTGACGGCACCGGCACCGTACGGCGCGACCGGCCCGTCTTCGGCGCCGAGAACTCCAGCCGGCCGTTCGTCCGCAGCAGCGTTTGCCGAACCGTCAGCGTGCCGGCGGCGAAGTCGATATCCGCCCAGCGCAGCCCGAGCAGCTCCCCACGGCGCAGGCCGACGGTCAGCGCGGACACGTACAGTGCTTCGAGCCGATGCCCTTTCAGCAACGCCAGCAGGCATTTCGCTTCTTCCACGGTCAACGCCCGGCGCTCCACCTGATGCATCGAGGGCGGCCGGACGATCTTCGCCACGTTGCGGTGCACCAGCTCCTCCCGTTCGGCGTCGCCCAGGGCGTTGCGGATCAGTCCGTGCACGTGCCGCACCGAGGTTGCCGAAAGACCAGCCTCAATCTTCTCCGCGAGCAGCCGGCGGATCAGCGTCGGCGTCAGCTTGTCGAGCTTGACCTTGCCGAGCGTCGGCCGGATGTGGTTCTCGATGATCTTCCGGTACCCCTGGAGGGTCGTCGGCCGGGTGCCGTCGTGCTCCTTGAGCTGCATCCACTCGTCCAACCAGTCGCCGAACGCCTTCGGCCCAGCCGCGAGGTTCTCCCCGCGCTCATGCCGTCGCCGGAGGTCGTTGAGCTTGCCCGCGACCTGGCGCTCGGTCTTGCCGTACACCCACTTGCGCGTGCGCTTCCCCTGCACCCAGCCGAGATCGAGGATCGCCGCGTAGCCGTCGCGGTACTTGAAGATCGACCCTTCGCCCTGCGAGCGCCGTCGCTTCTCGGTCACGCGGCATCCTCTCCAGTTGCCGAAAGAAGTTCCTCGATCGCGGCGAGCGGGATCAGCCGGGCACGATCGAGCTTCACCGACCGCAGCCGACCGCTGCGCATCAGGACGTACACGGTGTTGCGGGAGACGCCGAGCAGTCGTGCCGCTTCGGCGGGCCGCACACTCTTGCGGATGATCAAGCCGCTTCCTTCCCCGTTGACTCGTTGCCGGTGGTTCGTTGTCGCTCCTTCGCCGCGTTGAGTTGCGCG
This sequence comes from Dactylosporangium sp. CA-052675, assembly GCF_050947935.1. Classification (GTDB taxonomy): domain Bacteria; phylum Actinomycetota; class Actinomycetes; order Mycobacteriales; family Micromonosporaceae; genus Dactylosporangium. The sequence goes on from NZ_CP192010.1 coordinate 1,279,273, forward strand.
CGTTGCTGGATGCGCGCGGAGATGGCTCGCAGGAGCCGGTGTTGCAGCGGTGGTACGTCCGGGTCGTCGTTCCGCGCCATCTCCCAGGCGCACGGCGCCGGCTGTCCAGGTCGGTCATCGACGACCGGGACCTGTCGTGCGGGTCGGTGATGCCAAGCAGCGCCTTGACCCACGCGCGGTTGTCGTGCTTGTGGTCGGCGAGGGTCTTGCCCGACCACTGCCGCGAGACGAGCACGCGCCGGCCGCCCATGCCGAGGGTCGTCCGCTGGTGCACCTTCGCCTTGCACCGGCCCGGGTACTGGTTCGGCCGCGCGTTCTTCGGCTGGACGCCGTAGCGCAGCCAGTTGGCGCAACGCGGCGAGCAGGGCGTGTACCGCAGTTCCGTCCAGAAGCGCTCGAGGTGGGCCGTCTGGCGGTTGGTTGTCGTCTCGTGGCAGGTGTCGACGGACTTGGTCAGGTACTTGGTGAGGTAGCCGATCAACTTGTCCGCCTGTGGTGTGCCGCCGAGAACGCCCTCTGCGTGGACCTGCGGACCGAACCGGGCAACGTGGACCGGTTCGGCGTCGGGGTCGGCGTCGATCTGGTCCAGGGCCTCATCCCACGTCGGCAGCGGCTCACGGGTTTGCGGGTCGAGGTACTGCTTGGTGTCCGGGTTCCAGACCGGCGCATTGTGGTCCGGGTAGCGGACGACGTCGACCGGCGGCCACCAGACCTGGTGATAGGTGGCCGCCGCGACCTTGCGGAGCAGTTCCCGGGTGACAGTGCCGCGCATGGCGAAATGGGCGTGCGGCGCTAGACGGCGTTGCGGTTCGACCGCGCCGAAGTACTGGACGTTGCGCCCACAGGCGCGGCGAAGGTTCTGCCAGAACCGATCGAGCAGCGCCGGGAGGTGCACCGCGTCCCAGGCCGCACGCCGGTAGTCGTACGTCGTCGGGTCGACCGGGGTGCCGTCCTCACGAACCCGGCCGTAGCTGTCGCGGGTGAGGGTCAGGAACGTCAAGGCGCCGCGCTGCGCGCGGCGATGGCTAGGTGTGTTGGCCGGCTGGTCGTGTCGTCGCCGTAGGCAGTTGTTTCTTTGGCCTACCGCGACGTCCGTCGTGGTCCCGACCGCAGCTCCCGCAGTCTCGCCCCAAGCGTGTAGTCGCGCTTCTAGCCTCCGGCGGGACCTCAGGCTCCGGGGAGGTCGCTCCGCTCCCGCGCACCATCGGCCAGGTCAAGCCCAGCAGACCGGCACCACCCGCGCCAGGCCAAGCCGCTTCGCGGTCGCCTACGGCGAGCCTGGCGCGGCCGGCACCGCCCAGCTCCCCATGGGGTGGCCGACGGCATACGGGGAGACTTCGCTGCGGAACCCGAGGAAGGGGGCGTGCCTCTTTCCTTACGCCAGTCGCGCTCGGCCTGCTGGCGGCGCAAGCGCCGACATCGGCCGGCGCGGCGGCCTAGAAGGCGTCGTCCTCTCCGGCCGAATCGTCAATCATGCCGAGGTACTGCCAGAACCGGGCCTGAATCTCTGCAAGCCGATCAGCACCCAGAACGCCCACCTTGTCCTCTAGATGGCTCTTCATCAACGGCTGGACGGCGGGCACCCGCACCCAGACTTTTTTCGTCACATTTGCCTCGCCGGCTGGAATCCTTACGCAGAAACGCGTCTTACGCGAAGACTCAGACGACAGCGGCGCGACAGACACAAACCGCCAGGTGGGATCGCTGTTGGTGTCAGGTCCACTCAGCACCACAACCATCCGTCGCGGATGGAGCTGGCGATCGTCATTGGGAGGAAGCGTAAGAGCAGCGTCGCTCACCCAGTAGAGGCCGCCTTGTACGACGGCCCCACTAGTTGTCATCGAGAAGCATCCTGTTCGCGGCAATACGCCCAGCGCTGAAGGTGTTTACCTCTTCGGCAAGCTCGTCCATTGCACCTTCATCATCTTCTTGCGCAGCGAGCGAACGCAAGACTGCCTTCATGCGAGCCGATGTGCGGGTGAGAGCGGGGAGCGGTCGAGCCAGGTTGAGGTTAAGCACGACACCGCGACCACGCCGCTGCGCGTCCTCCATCGGTGGTGTCTGGTAGCTCATGTCCTTGAGAGTGGTAGCTGCGTAGCGTCCGTACCGCTCCATCGTCCGATTGAGGAGCTGGCGGTCCTCTTCGGGCAGCTCAAAATTCTGCGGTAGCTCACCGGAGAGTCTCAGTTCCCAGCCGCCATAAAATTCTTCACGTTGCCGTGAAACTACGGACCTCGCCACGAGAAGATTCTCTAGAGAGAGAAGATCGTAGTTGAAGGGGCCATGTTCGAGCCACTTCCATTCCACGCCAGAGATCGGGTCCGAACCGTCCTCAACGGCACCGAGATCAGCCAGGTACAGGAGCTTCGCTATCTTGGTCCGGGTGATCTGCATGCCATTTTGGCGAGCGACGTCAAGCACGGCCAAGTAGGCCGCGACCGTCTGGGGCGCAACCGGAATCGCTCGAGGCAAGTCCACCATCTCCATGAACTGTACCGCCCCTCGTCGTCGCACCTCGCAAGCAGCCCCATCATCGTACATCCGTTCGAATGGGACTGGTAGGTCTGGTGGTCGGCTACCGTGCGTCCTCGTGAAGCGTAAGACGTTGGCTCGGACCTCGCAGACGTCACGTTCGACCAACTCGCGTGCATGAGCGACCTGCGACGCAGGCTATTCATAAACTGCGTCCTTGCGGCCTTGGCTGTACAGCCAGCCGTACAGCCAAGGCCACCGCCTTCACCCGACGTCAGCCGACACTGTCCGACGCCGTGGCCTGCGCCGGGGGCCACTGACGGGGCATCGGCGAGCTTCTTCTAATCCCAAGGTCGTAGGTTCGAGTCCTACCGGGCGCACCACGCATCTCCAGCATTTCCGCTGCTTGCCCCACCTGTTCAAACTCCGCGCGGGCGGCGCGACGGCAACCGGGTCGAGCCGAGGTGGAACGCCCGCGAAGCAAGCGTCACCGCCTTGGAGTTCGGGGGCCCGGCCACATCGCGGCGCCCGGGGGTCGCAGGCGCTGCGCCGGCGACGGGCCCTTCCAGCAAGGGCTGCCTTGCGGGGCTGACGGCTGAGAGGCTTTGCTCGCCCCCCCGGGTCCGGACCCTGATGCAGCTGGACACAAGCCTAGGCACAGGAGGGGCGGCCGCCGGACGAGCACAGGCGGTGGATGAGCGAGTACCGGTCCGGCGGCAGCCCCGGCCGGTGCACCACCGTCAGCGGGCCGAAACCGTGTGCGCGCGGGAAGGCGATCGGCAAGGGGCCCGAGAGCACCACGCCCTCCAGGTGCGGCCAGGAGGCGAAGACGCGCTCCAGGCCGGGGACCGCCGTGTCGTCCAGGTCCGGGAAGGCGCCGTCGTCCTCGATCCAGACCCAGACCGACGGGGCCGTGCGGGTCTGTTTCGCCTTGAGTTCGATCGCCCGGACGAGGCGTCGGCTGGTGCCGGTACCGCTGCCGCCTCTGTTGAATCCGCGCAGCTCCAGCAGCACGTCGCCGAGGCGGAGGTCGCCGACCGGGGGTTCGAGCACCGGGCGGACCCCGGCCAGCAGGGCCTGCGCCGCGAGGTGGGCCTGCAGGCGTCCGTGGCGCTGCTCGTCGCGGCTCGGGTTGCGTGCCAGGTGCTCGCGCAGGCGGGCGATGCCCTCCACGTGGTGTGCGGCGAGGAAGCGAAGCGCATCCATGAAAGGTTCTCCGCGATCGCGCTGACAAATGCTGACAAGCCGGGCGGCCGCTTGCCCGCCGGGCCGGGTGGGACGCAGCTTCCGGTCGAAGCGTTTCACACTCCGAGCGAGAGGTCCGCCGCCATGCCCCAGAGTTCAGTGCGCCGCGCCGCCGGTGCGTTCGCACTGCTCGTCGCGGCCGGCGCGTTGTCCAGCCTGCCACTGGCCAGCGCCTACGCCGATCCCGCCCCCACCAACGTCACCGTCAACACCCGCGCCGGCCTGGCCACCGTCGCCGACACCGCGCTCGGCGTGAACCACGCGATCTGGGACTCGGAGCTCGGCACGACCGCCGTGTCCGACCTGCTCGGCGCGGCCGGCGTGGGCATGGTGCGCTACCCCGGCGGCTCCTACGCCGACATCTACCACTGGCAGACCCACACCGCGCCGGGCGGGTACGTCGCCCCGAACACGGACTTCGACACGTTCATGGCCGGCGCCCGGCGCACCGGGGCCCAGCCCATGATCATCGCGAACTACGGCACCGGCACCGCGCAGGAGGCGGCGGACTGGGTGCGGTACGCGAACATCACCAAGGGCTACCACGCGAACTACTGGACGATCGGCAACGAGAACTACGGCAACGGCCACTACGGCACCGCCTGGGAGGCCGACGACCACGCGGACAAGAGCCCGAAGCAGTACGCCGAGGAGGTCGTCGCGTACTCGAAGGCGATGAAGGCCGTCGACCCGAACATCAAGGTCGGCGCGGTGCTCACGACCCCGGCCAACTGGCCCGACGCGCTCGTCGGCGCGGGCGACGCGGGCTCGTGGAACCAGGTCGTGCTGTCGATCGCGGGGCCGTCCATCGACTTCGTGGACCTGCACTGGTACCCGGGCGGCAACGGCGAGGCGGACGCGCTGACCAAGCCGGGCCAGATCGACGACATCATGTACATGGTGCGCGACCAGCTCGCCCGGTACGCGGGCGCGAACCCGGGCCGGATCGGCATCAGCCTCACCGAGACCAACGTCGGCGTCGGCCCGAACACCCAGCCCGGCGCGCTGTTCCTGGCCCAGACCTACAGCGGCATGCTCGAGAACGGCGTCTTCACCGTCGACTGGTGGGACGTGCACAACGGCATCGGCACCGTCTCGACCGTCGCCGGCCAGACCGACTACGGCGACTTCGGCATGCTGTCGAGCGGCAACTGCACCGCCGACAACACCGTGTGCGAGCCCGCGAAGAACACCCCGTTCGCGCCGTACCACGCGCTGAAGCTCATGCACTCCTTCGCGCACCCCGGCGACCAGCTCATCCGGGCCGGCACCGACAACCCGCTGGTCGCCGCGCACGCCGCGCGCCGGGCCAACGGCGACCTCACGGTGCTGCTGGTGAACATGGACCCGGCGAACAGCCACGCGGTGAAGATCGCCTACGACGGGTACACCCCCTCCTCGGCGGCGCCGACGGTCGAGTCGCTGCTCAACGGGGCCGGCGGCATCGCCAGCGCGCAGTCGGGCACCGCGGCCGCGCAGACCCTGGCGCCGTACTCGCTGACCGTGCTCACCCTGCACCCGGCGACGTCCCAGGCGAACGCCCCGAAGGCGCCGGGCCGCCCGTCGGCGAGCGCGATCACCGACCGCACGGCGACGCTCACGTGGCCGGCCTCGCAGGCGGGCGTGAAGTACGAGGTGTACCGCCAGGTCGGCGCGCGCTCCGAGCAGCTCGGCGAGACGACGTCGACGACGTTCACCGCGGGCAACCTGACGCCGGGCACGCGGTACACGGTGAACATCGTGGCCCGCGACGGCTCGGGCCGCGCGAGCTGGTCCTCACCGCCGCTGACGTTCGCCACGGGCGCCCCGGCGACGAGCACCTGCGGCATCCGGTTCGCGGACACCAACGACTGGGGCAACGGGTACGTCGGGAACATCGACATCACCAACACCGGTACCGCCGCCATCAGCAACTGGACGCTGACCTTCACGTGGCCGACGGGCTGGCAGAGCCTGAGCAGCGGCTGGAACGGCACCTGGACCCAGACGGGCGCGACGGTCCGCGTGACCCCGGCCGACTTCAACCGCGACCTGGCCCCCGGCGCATCGACGAGCGTGGGCTTCGTCGGCGCCTACAACGGCCCGAACATCCCGCCGGCGGCGTTCACGCTGAACGGCAACGTCTGCTCGGTCGGATAGCGACGTTGTTCAAGCATTGCCGAGCTACCGCGATGTCCGCCGGGGTACGGACCGTAACTCCCGTGGCCTCACCCTCCGCGGGTGGTGACGGTCAACCTGGCGGCGGGTTCACGCCGTAGCTCCGGTCCGGCGGTCGCCCCCACCAGTTTGGGCGACCGCCGGACCAGTCGCGGTTCGCGGGTTCGTCCGCGCGCGAGCCGGCCTGTCGTGAGCGCCGGGCCGGATCGTCTTCAGCGCCGGGCCGCCACCCCGTCGAGCAGCAGCACGTCGGAGGCGTCGCGGTGCGAGCCGGCGGTCCCGACGTGCTTGCCCGGGATCTGCGCCCCGTGCTTGATCACGTGCACGAGCGCCATGGCGTGCCCCCGCCCGACCCCGTAGTCCTCCTTGAGCCACTCGATGACGGCCCCCGCCTTGACCTGCGGCCCGTCGAACCCCTTCGCCGCGGCGACGGCGAGCAGCGCCCGCGGCGTCATCCCGGTCTTGGTCTCCAGCGCGTCGATGTAGGCCTGGAACGACATGATCTCTGCTCCCTAGTGTTGGCTCCTGCCTTCACCCACGCGTCGAACTCACCCCGCCGCTTTCGACAGCCGCGCCGAACGCTTTTCCGCCGCGCCCGTACTGTGTCGGCATGGACGAGCGCCGCCTGGACGACACCCGCAACGCCATCGGTGTCCTGACCCTGCTCTTCCAGGCCCCGCAGGACACCGAAACGAGAAGCGGCTACCTGCAGCAGATGATCGGCGACGAGGACGCGGTCGCGGACGTGGGCCGCGCCTTCACGGGGATGACGAACCTGGCCGCCCTCATCCTGCTGGACCACGCACGCCAGACCGGCGAGCCGGCGACCGACGTCCTGCGCCGCATCGCCACGGACCTGGCCGGGTGAGCCGCACGGATCCGGCTCCTACCCGACCATGAGCCGCACGGATCCGGCTCCTGCCGGACCATGAGCCGCACGGATACGGCCGCTACCTGACGGTGAGCCCGGCCCGGATCGCCATGACCGCGAGCTGGGCCCGATCCCGCGCGTTCACCTTCACCATGGCCCGCCCCACGTGTGTCCGGACGGTGGCCGGGCTGACCGCCAGCTCGGCCGCGATCTCGTCGTTGGACCGCCCGGTGGCCACCCAGGCCGCCACCTCCCGCTCCCGCTCGGTGAGCTGATCCAGCGCGATGGCCGGCCCCCCGATGCCCCCGAACCGCGCGATGACCCGCCGCGTGACCGACGGCGACAGCAGCGCCTCCCCGCCGGCCACCACCCGGATCGCCCGCACGAGCTCGGCCGGCTCGGCATCCTTGAGCAGGAACCCGGCGGCCCCCGCCGCCAGCGCCGCGAACACGTTCTCATCGCTCTCGAACGTGGTGACCACGACGACCCGCGTGTGCCGCAGCCCGGGATCGCCGGCGATCGCCCGCAGCGCCGCGAGCCCGTCGACCCCCGGCATCCGGATGTCGAGCAACACCACATCGGGTCGGCACCGCCGGACAAGCTCGACGCCCGCCGCCCCGTCGCCGGCCTCCCCGACCAGCTCGAGGTCGTCCTCACGCGCGATGAGCAGCCGAAGCCCGCCACGAATGAGCGCCTCGTCATCAACCACGACGACGCGGATGCGCGCACTCATCGCGGAATCCGCGCCCGCACGGCGAACCCATCGCCCACCGCCACCTCGAACACCCCGCCGACGCTCTCGACCCGCTCCCGCATGCCGCCGATGCCCCGCCCGTCCCCACCGTCCCGCCCCTGTTCGGGCGCGCCAAGCTCGTGCCCGTGTTCTCGTCCCTGTTCGGGGGCGCCAAGCTTGTCCCCGTGTTCTCGTCCCTGTTTCGGGGCGCCAAGCTCGTGCCCGTGTTCTCGTCGCTGTGCGGGCCCGTCCGGCTCGTCCCCACCGTCTCGGGCCGCCCCCGGATTGCTGACCTCGACCGCCACCGCGTCCCCCTCCACCCGCACCGAGACCGCGGCCCCCGCGCGCGGCGAATGCTTGACCACATTGGTGAGCGACTCCCGAACCACCTCGTACGCGATCCGCCGCTGCCGCTCGCTGACCCCGGCCAGCCCGTCGTACTCGAGCTCCACCCGAACCCCACCGGCCCGAACCTGCTCAACCAGCCCCTCGACATCGGCCGGCGAGTCGATGTTCTCGATCACCGCCCGAAGCTCCTCCAGCGCGGCCCGGCTCGTGTCCCGAATGGCCCGCAGCGCCTCCCGAACCTGCCCCGGCTCCTCGTCGAGCACCACGAGCGCGACACCGGCCTGCATCGCGACGACGGCAAACCCGTGCCCCGCCACGTCGTGCACCTCCCGCGAGACCCGGACCCGTTCTTCGAGCACCACCCGCCGCACCAGCTCGGCCCGCTCCCGCTCGGCGACCTGCCGCCGCAGGTGCACGATCGCCCCGAGCGACCACGGAACCGCCAGCCAGCAGGCCCCCCAGAGCACCAGCCCGACGGCGAGCAGATCGAGGTCGTGCGCCATCCGGGGCAGCACGGCGAGCACGGACACGAAGGCCGCCACCGCCAGCGCGACGGCCGATTCCCGCAACGGCCTCCGCCGCGCGTACTCGAACATCGCCCACACAACGGTCAGCAGAATCGGCCCGAAGGGATACCCGAGCAGGAGGTACGCGGAGCTGACGCCGACCGCGACCCCGAGCGGCACCAGCGGCCGGCTGCGCCGGAACCCCAGCGAGAGCGCGGCCACGAGGATGAGCGCGAACCCGGCAGCATCCAGCGCTCGCGGCGCGTCCTGCCCAAGCCCCGCGCGCCACCCGCCGACCGCGACCACGGCCGCGAAGAGCGCCGCGAGCAGCCAATCCCGCCGCACGCGGAAATCCTAGTCGCCCTCGGGCCCACCACCCCCGCCCTAGCGTCCGCCGCGACTCTTACCGCGGACCCGTCGTGTCACTCACCAATCCGCCCACCGGAGAACGTCAACGTGCGTCATCCCCGACCGCACCCACAGCACCCACCGCACCTCGGCCGCGCCTCTGCCCCGCCGGTCGCGAATCCGCTATGCCGGGGCACTCCTGTCATGCCCGCCGGGCGCGCTGCTGTCTCGTGCCCGGCGGGCGCTGCTGTCTCGCGCCAGGCGGGCGCTGCTGTCTCGTGCGCCGGGCGCGCTGCTGTCTCGTGCGCCGGGCGCACTGCTGTCGTGCCCGGCTGTTGCACCGGGCTGTTGCACCCGGTCGGCGCGCCACTGTCGTGCCCGGCGCCGCGCCGTCGTGCGCGTCGAGGCCACGCAGCGGGCACCTACCGCGCTCACGGCTTCCTCAGCGCCGACGAGCTCGGCCCGCTCCGATTGCCCTTTCGCCGTGGCTAACGCGGCTCCTGCTGCGGGGCCATCGCCGCCTCGATCCCCGTTGTCGCGGCCCGAAGGCTCAACACCCGCCGCGGCCCGGAGGCTCAACACCCGCCGCGGCCCGGCTGGCGTTCGCCCGGGCTGGGCCGCGTTCGCCCGGCTGGGCTGTGTTCGCCCGGCTGGGCTGCGTTCGCCGCGGCCCGGAGACCTTCGCGGTGGTCCCTAGAACCCGGCGGTCTCGAAGAATGCGGCCTCGGGCGTACGCGTCTGATTGGGCACGAACGGTTCCCAGATGCCTCGCCGTCGGACCAGCATCTTGCGCGAGAGCAGGTGCCGATCGCCCGCGAAGAAGATGCGGTCGACGGCGCGCTGGACCTTGGCGATGCCGGGCGGCGAGTGGGAGCCGGTCACGATGACCACGTCCCGCGCCGGTACGCCGACGACCAGCTCGCCGGGCACCGAGCGCTCGAGGCTCGCCCACAACCCCTCGGCGAGCAGGAGGCTGGAGGCGATGCCCTCGAAGGTGAGCATGAGCGCCGGTGGCTGTCCGTGGACACCAACGGCACCGAGTCGTGCGTCGAGGTTGTGGGCGGCCTGGCGGCGCAGCATTCGGCGGGGAAGCTCCATGCGTTGCAGATCGGCCCACGTGACGAGACGCTGGCCGAATGGTGGGCCGTAGCTGTAGCCGACTCCCAGGCCGCCCATGAACTCATCGAGCACGGGCGCGTGCACATCGTCGCGACGGAAGTCGCGAAGCGGTGCGAGTACGGGGAGGAGCACGAGCTGCACGAGTGCAAGGTAAGACCGTGCCGGAAGTGAGACAAGCTCTTGTTTTTGCGCCATCTGCTTGCTAGCTGCGCGCGCCCAGAACGAACGCCCAGGCAGCACCACTTATATGTGTCCATATTCACCTCCGTAGCTGCCGAAGGGCTTGATAACGGTTCGGAATCGTCGACTCACTTCGGGCTCAACCTGCCGTGGAGAGCCCTCCCAGTCCAGGTGCACACCAGCCTGATCCGCTCCCTGCCGGTCCGATCCTGATCTGTGGCGCCTGCTGGTCTGCTCTTGGTTGGACGCCGGTCTGGTGCGGCTCGACGTCGGGCCGGACCGCCGCTCACGATCCGCGACGTTGGATGCGCTCGGCCGGTTCGGTTACGCCGTGCCGCGTCGCGCTGGTCCGCGACGTGCCGCGCTGGTCCGCGCAGTGCTGTGCTGGTCCGTGCCGTGCCGCGCCGCAGTGGTCCGCGGTGCTGTGCTGATCCGTGCTGCGCCGCGTTGGTCCGTGCCGCGCCGCAGCGGTCCGCAGTGCTGTGCCGGTCCGCGCAGTGCTGTGCCGCATCGCGCTGCGCCGCGGCGCGCTGGGCGCACGCGGTGTGCTGGGCCGTGCGGCGTCGCCGCGCCGCGGAGTCCTGCGGTGCGGTGTGCAGTGGCGTGGTGTGCTGCGGTGCGGTTAGGAGGTGCGGCGCCGGGCTGGGATCAGGGCGCCGGGTGGTGGGCGGGTTTTCGGCGACGGCGGTGGGCGAGGGTCAGGCGCGTGGCCGCGGCCAGGGCCACCGCGGCGGTGCCGACGGCGACGGTGAGGGTTGCGGCTCGGCGTACGTCGGACGAGGTCGGAGGCTCGCCGTCGCCCAGGTGGGGGCGCTCCTCCACGCGGGAGTCGTAGACGTTGCGGCCGCCCAGGCGCACGCCCAGGGCGCCGGCCGCGGCCGACTCGCACTGGCCCGAGTTGGGGCTCGGGTGATGGGAACCGTCGCGCAGCCAGGTGCGCAGGGCGCGGGACGGGCTGCCACCGACGAGAGGGGCGGCGGCGACCGTGAGGGCGGCGGTCAGGCGAGAGGGAACGAGGTTCGCGGCGTCGTCGAGGCGGGCACTGGCCGTACCGAATCTGGCATATCGCTCTGAACGGTGACCCACCATGGCGTCGAGCGTGTTCACGGCCCGGTATCCGACGATGCCGGGCACTCCGGCGATCGCGGCCCAGAAGAGCGGGGCGACGACGGCGTCGGACGTGTTCTCCGCCAGGGACTCGACGGTGGCCCGGGCCAGGTCCGGCCCGCCGAGGCCTGACGGGTCGCGGCCGCACAGGTTTGGCAGCTGGTCCCGGGCGGCGGGCAGATCGCCGGCGGCCAGCTTGGCGGCCATGACCCGGCCCTCGCGGGCGAGGCTGGTGCCGCCGAGCGCGGACCAGGTGGCGGCGGCGACGAGGGCGGTGCGGGCCAGCGGGCGGTTCCGGGTCAGGCGGGCGGCGGCGGCCGCGGCCAGGACCGGCACGCCGACCGCGACGGCGGTGAACCGCGCGCCCGCCCAGCGGCTGCGGGCGTAGAGCCGCCGCTCGAGGGCGCCGGCGAAGCGACCGAAGCCGGCTACCGGGTGCCAGCGGCGCGGGTCGCCGACGACCGCGTCGAGGGCGGCGCCGAGCGCGATCCCGGCCGCGTCGGCCTTTGCGCCTGCCAAGAGTTTCATGCCGCGACCGTACCGGGAGGCTCTGACACTTTTTCGGAGCCGGCGCGGGGGAGTCGCTCAGTGAAGTTTCTCGACTACTGAAGGTGATGGGCTGAAATTTGTGTCGTACCCGCGGGTGAGAATGGGCGACGTGGAAGGCAAGGGTGGTCTGCTCGTCGCGGGAACGACGTCGGATGCGGGCAAGAGTCTGCTGACGGCCGGGATCTGTCGGTGGCTGCATCGGCAAGGGGTCAACGTCGCGCCGTTCAAGGCGCAGAACATGTCGAACAACTCGGCGGTGGCGATCGAGCCGGACGGCACCGGTGGTGAGATCGGGCGCGCGCAGGCATTGCAAGCGGTCGCGTGCGGGCTGGCACCGAGCGTGCGGTTCAATCCGGTGCTGCTCAAGCCCGGCTCGGACCGGCGCAGTCAGGTCATCGTGCTGGGGCAGGCGGTCGGGCACATCGGCGCGGCCAACTACGCGGAGATCAAGGACCGGCTCCGCGCGACGGTGCTGGAGACGCTCGACGACCTGCGGCGGCGGCACGACGTGGTGATCTGCGAGGGGGCGGGCAGCCCGGCGGAGATCAACCTGCGGGCGATGGACCTGGCGAACATGGGGCTCGCGAGGGCCGCGGACCTGCCGGTGATCGTCGTCGGGGACATCGATCGGGGCGGGGTGTTCGCGGCGCTGTTCGGGACGGTCGCGCTGCTTGACGCGCAGGACCAGGCGCTGGTGAGCGGGTTCGTCATCAACAAGTTCCGGGGCGACGCCGGCCTCTTGCGGCCGGGTGTGGAGTCGCTGACCGCGCTCACCGGGCGGCCGACGCTCGGGGTGGTGCCGTGGTCCTACGACCTGTGGCTGGATGCCGAGGACTCGCTGGCGTACGACGGGCGGGTGCTGGGCCGCCCGGCCCCGGCGCGGGGGACGCAATGGTTGCGGGTGGCGGTGATCCGGCTGCCGCGCCTGTCGAACGCGACAGATGCCGAGGCCCTGGCGTGCGAGCCCGGGGTGCAGGTGCGGCTGACGGTGGAGGCGGCCGATCTGGCCGACGTCGACCTGGTGGTCGTGCCCGGCAGCAAGTCTACTGTGGACGATCTGGACTGGCTGCGGGAGCGGGGCCTGGCGGACGCGATCGTCCGGCACGCCAAGGCGGGGCGGCCGGTGCTGGGGATCTGCGGCGGGTTCCAGATGCTGGCCGAGCGCATCGACGACGAGGTGGAGAGCCGGCGGGGCACTGCCCCAGGGCTCGGGCTGCTACCGGTCGACATCGCGTTCGCCGAGCGCAAGACCCTGGCGCTGCCGAGCGGGACGGCATTCGAGGGGGTGCCGGTGCGGGGGTACGAGATCCATCACGGGCAGGTCACCCGCAACGACGGGCCGCCGCTGATCCGGCTGCCGGACGGGACCGGGGAGGGAGTCGTGGCCGGGAACGTGTTCGGGACGCACTGGCACGGCGCGTTCGAGTCGGACGGGTTCCGGCGGGCGTTTCTGGCGGAGGCGGCTCGGCTGGCCGGGCGGCATGGGTTCGAGGCGGCGCCGGACACGTCGTTCGCGGCGCTGCGCGAGCGGACCGTGGACGTGCTGGGGGACCTCGTCGAGGAGCATCTCGACACCGATGCGCTCTGGCGGTTGATCGAGGGTGGGGCGCCCAAGGGGCTGTCCACGATCTCGGTGGGGCTGCGATGAGCCGGACGGCTGAGCAACGGTCTCGACGCCACAGGGTGCCGCTGGTCTCGGCCGGGTCGCGATGAGTCGGGCGGTTAGGCAGCGGGTTTCCGCGTCGGTGGCGGGCGGCGTGGTCGAGGACGGGGGAGTAATGGTGAGGACGTATCGGGCGTTGGCCGAGTCGGTGCTGAGCCGGCCGGCCCGGTTGGGGGCCGTCCGCGTCGTGGGGGTCGACGGGCGGGCCGGGTCCGGGAAGACCACGTTCGCCGGGCGGCTGGCTCGGGCGCTCGGGGAGGGCGGGGAGAACGGCGACGGGACCGAGCGCACGGCGCGGCGGGTGACGGTGCTGCACACCGATGACTTCCTGGACGGGTGGGCGAAGCTGCTCGCCTGGCAGCCGCGGATGCGGGAATGGGTCCTCGAACCGCTGGGACGGGGGGAGGCGGGGGCTTACCGGCGGTACGACTGGGGGATCGAGCGGCTCGTGGACGAATGGACGCCGGTCGAGCCGCCGGATGTGCTCGTGGTCGAGGGGGTGGGCAGCGGGTCGATGGCGATGCGGCCGTTCCTGACGCTGGGCGTGCTGGTCAAGGCGCCGCGGGGGCTTCGGCTGCGGCGCGGGCTGGAGCGCGACGGCGAGGGGTTGCGGGCCGAGTGGGAGCGCTGGATGGCCGCCGAGGACGAGCACTTCGCCGCGGATCCGACCGAAATCGCCATGGATGTACTGGTCGATGGGGCGCCGGAGGAGGGCCATGATCCCGAAAATGAGTACATCGCCGTCCCGAGCGGGTGGACGGCCCGCGCAACACTGGAGGACGATCCGGAGAGCAGGCCGGACGGGGAGGAGTGGAGCGAATGAGCACTGACGAGGCGCAGAGCGGGAATCCTCCGGCGCGGCGGCGGGTGGTGCTGACCGGGATCAGTTCCCGGGCCTGGGAGCATCCGGCGGACCGGGGCGCGCTGGTGGCGCTGCGTGAGCTGCGCGGATTCGACGACGTGCTCAAGTCGCTGCACGCACTGTGGAACGAGCGGGCGTGGCGGCTGCAGTTCCTCGGCAACGCGATCCGGGTCGACCACCGGCAGTATCCGCGGGTGCACCGGCTGCTCGCCGAGGCGGCGGCCTCGCTGGACCTGGCCGAGCTGCCGGAGCTGTTCGTGCAGCAGGACCGGTCCATCAACGGCATGTGTATCGGCATGTCGAAGCCGTTCATCGTGGTGAACTCGGGCTCCGTGGAACTGCTCGACGACGACGAGCTGCGCTGCATGCTCGGGCATGAGCTCGGGCATCTGGTGAGCGGGCACGCGGTGTACCGGACGATGGTCATGATCCTGACGGACTGGGCGGTCCGGCTGGCCTGGCTGCCGGTCGGGTCGATGGTGCTGCGGGCGATCGTCGCGGCGCTGATGGAGTGGTGGCGCAAGGCCGAGCTCTCCGCCGACCGCGCGGGGCTGCTCGCCTGCCAGGACCCGGCCGCCTCGTTGCGGCTGGCGATGAAGCTCGCCGGCGGCGGGGACCTGTCCGAGGTCGACACGACGGCGTTCCTGGAGCAGGCGGCCGAGTTCGACCGGGCCGGGGACCTGCGCGACAGCCTGATCAAGATTCGGATGGTGACCGCGCGGTCGCACCCGATGCCCGTCGCGCGGGCGGCCGAGGTGCGGGCCTGGATCGACAGCGGGGAGTACCAGCGGATTCTGTCCGGCGACTACCCGCGGCGCGAGGACGACGGAAACGCGTCGGTGAGCGAGGAGATCAAGGCGGCGGCGGCCTCGTACCGGCAGGCGTTCAGCCGGTCGCAGGACCCGCTGGTGTCGCTGCTGCGCAAGCTCGGGGACGGGGCGGCGGACGTCGGCGGCTGGGTCGGTGCCGGGGCCGGGCGGATGCGGGGCTGGATGCGGGGCGACGGCTCGGACGGAGGGGATACCAGGACGGCCGAATCGTAGGGCGGTCGGGCCGTTGGCCGGGTGCGTCCGGCGGGATGCGACGTCACCCGGTTATCCGGCCGATGGCCAGGCATCCGGACGCCGCTGCAGGCGCCCTCCGCGTTCGCGACCTCACGCAGCGGGATGAACCGAGCGGCTCCGGCGGGGCCGTGGGTTCTGCGATGCCGTGATGCGCCGGGGTGGCCGGGGGTTCGCGCAGGCGGGCTGCGTCGAACGACGACGGTGCCTGCCGGAGACGAGCCGGGTGCCGGAGCCGGGGTGTCGGCGTTGAGGTCACGCGCGTGGAGAGCGGCGTTCGACGTGGTGTGCTCGGTGCATCAGCGCACCGGGCGGTCATCGCGCGTGGAGAACGGGATCTGGGTGAGGGCTCACCAGGGGATGGGTTCCGGGAGCGTGCGTAAGTCGAGCGTTCTGGGCTCGCCGCGGCGAGCTACTGATGGGACGCCCGCGGGGTGGGTGGGTGGTCGCCGGCGTGAGACTCCGCGGGTCGACCATCTGCTCGCATCGCAGCGCGCCCCAGAGGCGGGTGAGATCGAGGCTCGGGTCCGTTCGATGCGGGTCTGCTGATCTGGCTTGTGTGGTGGTTCGGGGGTGACGGCAGGGAGTCGCGAAGCAGGGTGGCGGGGGCGGGAGGTAGGAGTCGCGAAGCAGGGTCGCGGCGGCGGGAGGCAGTGAGTCGCGAAGCGGGGTGCCGGGGGCGGGAGGCAGTGAGTCGCGAAGCGGGGTGCCGGGGGCGGGAGGCAGTGAGTCGCGAAGCGGGGTGCCGGGGGCGGGAGGCAGTGAGTCGCGAAGCGGGGTGCCGGGGGCGGGAGGCAGTGAGTCGCGAAGCGGGGTGCCGGGGGCGGGAGGCAGGAGTCGCGAAGCAGGGTCCCGGGGGCGGGAGGCAGCGAGTCGCGAAGCGGGGTGGCGGGGGCGGGAGGCAGCGAGTCGCGAAGCGGGGTGGCGGGGGCGGGAGGCAGGGAGTCGCGAAGCGGGGCGGCGGGGGCGGGCGTGGGCGGTGGGCAGTAAGTTCTCCGTATGACAGTGCGAACCGAGGAAGAGCTTCGCGCCGCGATCCGGCGGGAGATGCCGGGTGTGCGCGCCGATCTGGAGGCGCTCGTCCGGATCCCCGGCATTGCGTTTGCCGGATTCGACCACAGCCACGTCGAGCGCTCGGCCGAGGCCGTTGCGGAGTTGCTGCGTGGGGTCGGGCTGCCCGATGTGCGGATCGTGCGCAAGGGTGGGCAGCCGGCGGTCATCGGGCGCAAGCCGGCGCCGGCCGGGGCGCCTACCGTGCTGTTGTACGCGCACCACGACGTGCAGCCCGTCGGGGATCTCGGGCAGTGGAAGAGCGACCCGTTCGAGCCGGTGGAGCGGGACGGGCGCCTCTACGGGCGCGGGGTCGCCGACGACAAGGCCGGGGTCATGGCGCACGTCGCGGCGCTGCGCGCGTTCGGGGACGACCTGCCCGTCGGGGTGGTGGTGTTCATCGAGGGCGAGGAGGAGTACGGGTCCGAGTCGCTCGAGGACCTGCTCCGCGAGTATCGCGACGATATCGCCGCCGACGTCATCGTGATCGCGGACTCCGGCAACTGGGCCGTCGGCCAGCCGGCGCTCACGACGGGGCTGCGCGGGATCGTCAACGGCTTCGTGGAAGTACAAGTGCTGGACAATGCTGTGCACAGTGGGATGTTCGGCGGTGCGGTGCCCGATGCGCTCATCTCGCTGTCGCGCCTCATCGCCAGCCTGCACGACGACGCCGGGGACGTGGCCGTCGAAGGACTGCTGCGCACGCACTCGGCGCCGCTCGACTATCCCGAGGAGCGCTTCCGCGAGGAGGCGGGCATGCTCGAAGGGGTGCAGTTCATCGGTACCGGCCGCCTGGTCGAACGGCTCTGGACGCGCCCGTCGATCTCGATTCTCGGCATCGACGCGCCGGCCACGTCGGGCGCGCCGAACGCGTTGATCCCGCGGGCGAAGGCGAAGTTCAGCGTGCGGATCGCGCCCGGGGACTCGGCGCAGCGGGTGTACGACGCCGTCACCGACCACCTCCGCAAGCACGCGCCCTGGGGTGCCCGCGTGACCGTCGAGCTCGAGCAGCTCGGCGAGCCGTGCTCGATCGATGCGACCGGACCCGCGTACGACGCGGCGCGCGAGGCGTTCGCGGCCGCGTGGGACGGGGCGGAGCCGGTCGACATGGGCATCGGGGGTTCGATTCCCTTCATCGCCACGTTCCAGGAGCTGTTCCCGAAGGCCGCGATCCTCGTGACCGGCGTCGAGGACCCGGACACGATCGCGCACGGGCCGAACGAGAGCCTGCACCTCGCCGAGTTCGAGCGCGTGTGCATCGCCGAGGCGCTGCTGCTGTCGAAGGTTGCTCGGCTGGCCGCCTGAACCCTTGTCGCGAAATGCCCGGCTCGGCATCGAGTCGGGCATTTCCTTTGCATCACCCACGTACCCCGTCAGGGTATAAATCCGAAAAGTCCGATCACGAAGTGTCGGACTTTTCGCGGGGCGGTGGGAGCGCAACGGAATTCGGTTGGCCGGAGTCCACGAGGGCGGGCCCCCGAGATGCTTTCCGGTTCGCGGGGTGGGGGACTCGTCTTGAGGCGCCGGAATGAGTTCGCGAGTGCGGGGGCGCATGTGGCTGAGGTGGTCGCGTGAGTCGGCGCTGGTCTCAGGAGGAGCGGTGCCCGATCGAGGTTTCGCGGAGGAACACGGCCGAGGTCGGAGGGATGGGCTCGGTCCGCGAAGTTTCTGCGAGGGTGCGCACGCGGCGGTGGGGTGCGGGCCGGCCGTGGCGATGTCCCGGCGTGACCTGCTACTGGGCCGCTGACTCCAGGCCGTTCACCTGGACCACCACCGACTCGGCGGCGGCTACGGCCTCGGCGGCTGCCATGACCTCGATGGCGGCCAAGGGCTCGACCGCGGCCAGGGTCTCCATCGCCGAGCGCCGGCGGCAGATGCGCTGGCGGCGCGGAGTCGCGGCCTCGGACTCGGTGGAGGCGTTGCGGCGGCGGAGGCGGTTCACCAGGCCCAGCGGCTGAGCGGCCGCGCGCTGGGTGACCCGCGTGACCTGGGCGGGCACCCCGGCGGCGGGCTCGTCGAGCGCGGCACCAGCGGCGGGCCGGCCGAGGGCGGCGGGCTGGCCGAGGGCGGTGAGAGCGGCGGGCTGGCCGAGGGCGGTGAGAGCGGCGGGCTGGCCGAGGGCGGTGGGCTGGCCGAGGGCGCTGAGAGCGGCGGACTCGCCGAGCGTGGTCAGAGCCGCGACGGCGGGCTGGGCAAGGAGGGCCGGCTCGGTGGTGGCCTTGCCCTTGTTCAGGCGACCGGCCAGGCCCAGCAGCGGTGCGCCGGCCACGAAGATCAGGGCCGCGGCGGCGATCAGCAGCAGTGGCAGCCAGGACGAGTCGGCCATGGCCTCGCCGCCGAAGTGGCCGAGGAGGGCGCCGTACGTGGCCCAGAGCGTGGCCGCCACCACGTCGTAGGTGGCGAAGCGGCGGGTCGAGACGCCGTTGCGGCCCGCGTAGAGGGCGGTGACCATGCGGCCCGCGGGCACGAAGCGGCAGAAGAGGACCGCGAGGAAGATGTGGCGCTGCATCGCCTCGTTCAGCCTTGCGGTGACCTTGGCGGCGCGGCGGGGCAGTTCGCGGCGGCGGCGTTCGCCGCGGCGGGCCAGGCGGCGGCCGACCGCGAAGGCCAGCAGGTCGCCCGCGATGACGCCGGCGGCGCCGGAGAGGACGAGGAGCAGCAGCTGCACGTGGCCGGAGGCGGAGAGGATGCCGCCGCCGATCATGAGGGCCTGGGCGGGCACGACCGGAATGAAGGCGTCGATGGTCAGCAGGACGAGAACCGTGGCATAGAGCACGCCCGGCGCGGACACCAGGTCCAGCACCGCGCTCACCATTCCGGACTCGCCATGGCCTGCCCCTTTACCCCGTGTGAGAGATCCCCCGTTGACCATGGCAACACGGCTGCACCCCACTGCATGCCCAACTGACCACGATTGTGTCCCGCATCTCCTTTGAAATGGCTGAGAACACGCATACCCGCAGGTGGGAAGGTGTGCACGAAAGCCGTCGGCCGACCGGGGGAACCCCCTAGCCGAGGGATTCGTGCACGAAGCACCAGCGCCAGTACTCGCCGGGCTCGATCGACTGCATCACCGGGTGGTGGCTGACCAGGAAGTGCTGGGTCGCGTGGCGGCGCGGCGACGAGTCGCAGCAGGCCACGTGGCCGCACGTGAGGCATTGGCGCAGATGCACCCAGTCGGTGAACCCGCCCTCCTTGCACTCCGGGCAGCCGTCCACCGCCGGCGGCTCAACCTTCTCGGCCGCTTCCAGATGCACGCAGGTCACAGATCCCCCCGCTCAAGCAGTGACTCTTCCAGGTCCATGTCGCGCTGCGCCTGGCGCAACGTCTCCTCCGGGATTCTCCCCGAGTCGCGGGCCTTGCGGAAAACCTCCCGCTCCGCGCTCAGCATCTCGCGGCGCAGGCGGGCGTAGGCGGCGGACGGCGTTTCCCGGTCCGAGCGGCCCAGGCGCTCCCAGGCCATGTTGGAGCGGGACAGGGCCATCTGCCGCAGCCGCTCCACGACACCCTCGGGCGCGTCGCCGGCGATCTCCTCGAGGCGGTTCTTGCCGGCTCGGGTGGCCTCGTGCTGTACCGACGCCTCCGCCAGGGCATCCTCGGTCCGATCGTCGCCGGGCACCTTGAGCCAGCGCGCGACCGTCGGCAGGGTCGCGCCCTGCAGGACCAGCGTGGCCACGATGACGCCGAAGGCGAGGATGACGAAGAGGCCGCGAGGGTACGGCATCCCGTCCGCGAGCGTCGCCGGCAGCGAGAGCGCCGCGGCGAGGGTGACCGCCCCGCGCATGCCCGCCCAGGAGATGACGGCCGGGGCGGCCAGCGAGGGCGACGGGTCGCGGCGGCGGACGCTGGGGATGAGCCGGGCGAGGTACGTCGTCGGAAAGAGCCACACGATCCGCGCCACGATCACCACGCCGACCACGGCGGCCAGGGCGCCCGCGGTGAACGCGAACGAGCGCTCCACGTCGGCGATGAGGGCGCGCAGCTGGAGGCCCACGAGGAGGAACACGACCCCCTCGAGCAGGAACTTCACCATCCGCCAGAAGGCGTCCATCTGCAGGCGGGAGGCCGCCGACATCAGGGTCGGCATGCGGTGGCCCAGGGACAGGCCGCAGACCACGACCGCGACGACCCCGGAGGCGTGCACGGACTCGGCCGGCAGGAACACCACCCAGGGCGTGAGCAGCGAGACCGCGTTGTCGATGAGCGGGTTGCTGACCCGCTTGTGCACGAATCCGATGAGCAGCCCGCCGGCCACGCCGAACGCGACGCCGCCGATGACCGCGATGGAGGCCTGCTCGGTGATCGACCAGCCGTCGACCGCCTCGCCGACCGCCGCGGCCACCGCGACCCGGAGCGTGACCAGGGCGCTCGCGTCGTTGATGAGGCTTTCGCCCTCCAGGACGGTGACCACGCGCCGGGGCAGCCCGATGCGCCTCGCCACGGCCGTGGCCGCGACCGCGTCGGGCGGCGCGACGACGGCGCCCAGTGCCAAGCAGGCGGCCAGCGGTACGGCCGGGAGCAGCATCTTGAGCGTGAACCCCACGGCGGCTGTGGTGAACAGCACGAGCCCGACCGCGAGCAGCAGGATCGGCCGCAGGTTGAACTTGAACGCCGGCACCGAGGTCTCCAGCGCCGCCACGTAGAGGATCGGCGGGAGGATGCCGATCAGCACGACCTCGGGATCGAGCTCGATCTCGAGCAGCCCCGGGACGAACGAGATCACGATGCCGACGACGACCAGCAGAATCGGCGACAGTACGCCGATGCGGCGCGCGAGGACCGAGGTCGCGACCACGACCGCGATGAGTCCGACGATGTTCCCGAGCCCGTGCACGGGCGAAGCTTATCCACGCCGCCGCTCACCGCCGTTACGAGTGACGGGCGCCACAGGGCGGGTCGCCGAACGGCGCGGGTGACCGGCGCGTGCGCGAGCCCGCCCGGGCCTGAGAGACTGCACCCGCACATGCAGTAAGCCGTGATCTAGGGGAGGATCGTCCTCATGTGTGCCGCGCGGCAAATACTCCTGCCCTCCGGGCCGGTGTGAGCATGGCCGACGTCAGCACGACCGTGGATCTTCGCCACCGGCGCATCGGACCGATCGCCGGCGAGCGGATCCGCGTGCTGCTGGTCGAGGACGACCCCGGCGACGCGTTCCTGGTCCGCGAGCTGCTCGCGGAGGCCGACGCGCCGTTCGACGTCGAGATCGCGCAGACCATGCGCGAGGCGCGGCCCCGCTTCCGCGACGTGCACTGCATCCTGCTCGACCTCGGGCTGCCCGACGCGAGCGGCCTGGACGGGCTGCGCCAGGTGCTGCAGCACGTGTCGGGCGCCGCGGTCTGCGTGCTCACCGGGCTGGAGGACGAGCACCTCGGCACCGCGGCCGTGGCCGAGGGCGCCCAGGACTACCTGGTCAAGGGGACGGTCGACGGCGCCGGCCTGGCCCGCGCGGTGCGCTACGCGGTCGAGCGCAAGCGCGCCGACGAGCAGGCCCGGCTCCTGCGCGAGTCCGAGCTGCGCCAGGCCGAGTCGGCCCGGCTCGAGCGCGGCCTGCTCCCGCAGCCGCTGATGCGCAATGTGCCCGCCGACCTCTTCAGCATCTACCGCCCCGGCCGTGACCGGGCCCTGCTCGGCGGCGACTTCTTCGACGCGATCGGGGTCGACGACGGCAGCCGCCTGCACCTGCTCATCGGCGACGTCTGCGGCCACGGCGTCGACGAGGCGCCGCTCGGCGTGGCGCTGCGGGTCGCCTGGCGGGCCCTGGTGCTGGCCGGGGTGCCGGAGGAGCAGATCCTCGACTCGCTGGAGCAGGTCCTCGTCGCCGAGCGCCGCACCGACGAGCTGTTCGCCACCGTGGCGGTCGCGACGGTCGACCTGCGCGCCGGGATCGCCCGCATCCGCCTGGCCGGCCACCCGCCGCCGATCCTGATCTCCGGGGACCGCGCGGTCCCGTGCGACGTCGACCCGGGCCTGGTCCTGGGCGTCATCCCGGGGATGCCGCGGCCGCCCGCCGAGATTCCGCTGGGCCCGCCGGGGCAGTGGTCGCTGCTGCTGTACACCGACGGGCTGATCGAAGGCTCGGCCGGCCCGGACGCGGCGCCGGGCGACCGTCTCGGCGTCGATGGGCTGTGCCGCGTGCTGGACAGCCCGATCCGCGCCGAGCCCCGTGACCTGCCCGGCTGGCTCACGCTGCAGGCGGAGGCCCACAACGGCGGGCCGGTGCAGGATGACATCGCCGTGCTCGTGCTGACTCCCTCGAGGACTTCATGACCCCCTCCAACTGGTCGCTGTGGCGGCGCATCACCGCACTGTGCGCGGTCGTCGCCGGCCTGCTCGTCCTGATCGCGGCCAGCGCCACCGCGACGGCCGCGGCCAACCGCAGCGAGACCGAGCAGGTGCTGGACCGCCTCACGCCCGCGCTCGTCAATGCCGAGCGGTTGTACTCCCAGCTGCTGCGCCAGCAGTCCAGCGTCCGCACGTTCCTGGTCACCGGCAAGGACTCCGATCTCGACAACTACCGCGACGCGCAGGGCCAGGAGGCCGCGATCCTCGCCGACACCCGGCAGCTGCTGGCGGACGAGCCCAAGCTGCTGAGCACCGTGGACGGGATCGCGGTGGCGACGGCGCGGTACCGCCGCGAGGTCACGGAGCCGCTGATCACCCAGACGCGGGCAAGCGGCGTGAACCCGGAGACGGCCGCCCCGACCGACCAGGCGCGGGCCGTCTACAACGACGCCGCCGGGCGCATCAACGCGCTCTCGGGGCAGATCGTCACGCGGCGTGACGAGGTCGCCGGGCAGGTGCGCACCACCGGCAACGTGCTCGTACTGCTGCTCATCTTCGCCGCCGTCGTGGTCGTCCTGGCCGGCGTGGCGCTGGCGCTGCTCCTGCGACGGCTGGTCACGCGCCCCGTCACCGACCTGGCCGGCGAGGTGCGGCGGGTGGCGGGCGGCGACTACGAGTACCAGATCCGCAGTTTCGGTCCTCCGGAGCTGACGGCGCTGGCCGACGACGTCGACACCATGCGGCGGCGGATCAACGCCGACCTCACGGACGTGCTGGAGGCGCGGCGGCTCGTCGAGGAGGCCAACCGCATGCTGGAGCAGCAGGCGGCCGAGCTCACCCGGTCCAACCGGGACCTCGAGCAGTTCGCGTACGTGGCCAGCCACGACCTCCAGGAGCCCCTCCGCAAGGTGGCGAGCTTCTGCCAGCTGCTGCAGCGGCGGTACTCCGGGCAGCTCGACGAGCGCGCGGACCAGTACATCGGGTTCGCCGTCGACGGGGCGCAGCGCATGCAGCGGCTCATCAACGACCTGCTCGCGTTCTCCCGCATCGGCCGTCTGACCAGCGGGTTCACCGAGGTCGACCTGAACAAGGTGGTGTCCGACGCGGCCGCGCAGTTCGACGCGCAGCGCGAGGCGACCGGCGCCGAGATCATCTTCACCGACCTGCCCGTCGTGCGCGGCGAGGAGCCGCTGCTCGGCGCGCTGTTCAGCAACCTCATCGGCAACGCGATCAAGTTCCGCCGCCCCGACGTGCCACCGCGGATCGTGATCGCCAGCACGGCCGGCGACGGGGAGTTCGAGATCAGCGTCGAGGACAACGGCATCGGCATCGAGCCCGAGTTCGCCGACAAGGTCTTCGTGATCTTCCAGCGGCTGCACGCCAAGGAGACGTACCCCGGCACCGGCATCGGCCTCGCGATCGCCAAGAAGATCGTCGAGTATCACGGCGGGCGGATCTGGATCGATCCCTCGCCGCGCGAAGGTACGCTGTTCCGGTTTACGCTGCCCGCAGCCGTTCCCGCTCTAGAGGAGTCTCCCGCATGACCGCGCCCGTGGAAGCGTCCCTGCCGATCGAGGTGCTGCTGGTCGAGGACGACCCGGGCGACGTGCTCATGACGCAGGAGGCGTTCGAGGAGCACAAGGTCCGCAACAAGCTCAACGTGGTGCAGGACGGGGAGGAGGCGCTGGCGTACCTCCGGCGCGAGGGCAAGTTCGCCGACGCGACCCGGCCCGATCTCATCCTGCTCGACCTGAACCTGCCGCGCGTGGACGGGCGGGAGGTGCTGCAGGTCATCAAGGAGGACCAGGATCTGCGGCGCATTCCGGTCGTGGTGCTGACGACCTCGCAGGCGGACGAGGACATTCTGCGCAGTTATTCGCTGCACGCCAATGCGTACGTCACCAAGCCCGTGGACTTCGACAGTTTCATCGCGGTGGTCCGGCAGATCGACGAGTTCTTCGTCAGCGTGGTCAAGCTGCCGCCGCGGGGCTGAGTTCGTAGGGGTTTGGCGCGAAATGTCGGCGCTGCGCGCCCCGACATTTCGGACTTTTCGGATGCGGCGGAAGAGCCCGCCGTGTCCGAAGGTGCTGCTGTGTCGTCCGCGGACATGACCAACGGTCGTCCACGGACATGACGAACGGCCCGCGTCCCTCGAAGGGGCCCGGGCCGCCGCGCGGTGTGCGAAAGCGTTACTGGTTGGCCGCGTGCACCTCGGCCGGGTTGTGCGTCGGCACCGGCAGCTCGATCCCGTGCGCCCGCTCCCAGGCCTCGATCACCGAGGACGTCACGTGCGTGCGGAAGTAGTCGTTCGCGCTGAGGCGGTTCGTCACCGGCTCCTCGCTCTCCGCGAGCAGGCTGCCCGTCACCAGGTGCACGCCGTTCTGCACGGCGGCGCTCAGGCGGCGGTGGCCGTCGATCACGTAGTAGTCCTGGCCGCTGTGGCCGATCGTCAGCGGCTCCAGGTCCTCGGGGGCGGCGCCGGCCAGCTCCTGCGCGAGGGTCCCGTCCGCGAAGTCGATCTCGCGCGTGGGGTAGATGCGCATCGGGTCGAGCAGCAGCAGCGGCGGGCGCTCGCGCAGGATGTCGGTGCCCAGGCGGCCCTCGAAGGCGGCCTGCACGGCCGAGACGACCTGGTCGGGGTTGGCGCGGGTGGAGTCGGCGACGAGGTCGTAGTTGCGCAGGCGGTACTTGTCCGCGCCGTACCGCGTCAGGAACCGCATCCGCTCGCTCTCGCTGCGGCTGTGCAGGTTGCGCTTGGCCTCGTCCAGCGACGCGTAGTTCTCCACCTCGGAGTGCGGGCGGGCCAGCACGCGCCGGGCGGCCTCGTTCGGCTCGGTGATGAGGTGGACCTTGAACGCCTCGTGGAAGAAGAACCAGGCCAGCCGGCTGTCGACGATGAGCTGCTCGCCCGACTGGGCGATCTCGGTCTGCAGGCTGTCCACGGCGCTGTCGATCGCGTCGTCCAGCTCGGCGTGGAGGTTGAGCTGCAGCGCGGTCATGCCGCGGCGCTGGGCCATCTCCCGGTACATGTCGCCGACGCTGATGCGGCGCAGACCGAGCCGGCTCGCGAGCTCGACGGAGACGGTGGACTTGCCGCTGCCGAGGTCTCCGTTGATGACGACCGACCGGTGATTGCTCATGCGCAAACTCTCCAGGTAGTGAGGCGTCGCGAGCCTAACACGCTCCTGGTGCAGGCCTTTTCGTCGTGCTACCCAGCCGGTACCGAAGGGATTCGCCCGAACGGGCGCCCTGGTCGGTAAACCGGAGGACACCCCGGACGGCGATGTGGCGGTCATGGAGCTGGCCACGACGCCGTCGCCCGGGGACCGGCGGTGCTCGGCGGACGCGAGCGGGCGCCGAAGCGCTCCGGACTACCTGGGACGAGCACGGCTACCTGAGGAAGAGCGCGGCGATCTTCGGCAGGTGCTTGCGTACCTCGTCGTCGTCATCGTCGTCCCAGTCGTCCTCGACGAGCGGGGCGACCTGCCCGGTCCGGGCGCGCAGCAGCATCGGGTAGTCGTCGGTCTCGCCGTACAGCTCCTCGGCGAGGTCCTCGACCTCCCGCGGGGCCAGCTCGTGCGCCGCGAGATCGCCCGCGGCCACGGCCCGCACCACCGGGTCGTCGGCGAGCGCGTCCGGGTCGGCGACCGCGCGCTCGTAGGTGTCGCGGCCGCGCGCGATCAGCCCGTCCACGAACGCGTCGGCGTAGCGGGCCACCACCCGGCCGGTCGCCCACATGGCCGAGGAGTTGGCCCGGGCCTGCAGCCGGGTGCGGTGGGCGTCGAAGTCCAGCAGCTCGCTCTTGTCGAGGGTGGCCAGGCGCATCCGCAGCGCGGCCGTGAACCGCTCGGCGAAGCCCGGGGTGACGCGGTCCCCGGCGGCGGACCGAGCACCGTCGATGATCGACCAGAAAGTATCGCTGTCCACGGCAGGCAAGTCTTGCACGACAGCGCAGCCGCTGGAAACGGCGCGCGGCCCGCCCTAGGCTGCGCCCATGAGCGAGCGGGTGGGGGTGCTGCTGCGGCAGTGGCGGGAGCGGCGGCGGCTCAGCCAGCTCGAGCTGGCCAACCAGGCCGAGGTCTCCACCCGGCACCTGAGCTGCGTGGAGACCGGCAAGGCGCGGCCGACCAGCGCGATGATCCTGCGCCTGACCGAGCACCTCGACGTGCCGCTGCGCGAGCGCAACACCCTGCTGCTGGCCGGTGGTTACGCGCCCGCCTACCCCGAGCACGGCCTCGACGGGCCGGCGCTGCGGCAGATCCGGGCCTCGCTGCGGCAGGTGCTGACCGGGCACGAGCCCTACCCGGCCGTCGTGGTCGACCGCGGCTGGAACCTGCTCGAGGCCAACGGGTCGCTGCTGCGCCTCACCGGGGGCGCGGCCGAGCACCTGCTGCGCGGCCCGGTCAACGTGCTGCGCCTGTCGCTGCACCCGGAGGGGCTCGCGCCGCGGATCGTCAACCTGGACCAGTGGCGCGGGCACCTGTTCGCGCGCCTGCGCCGGCAGATCGCGGCGACGGGCGACCCCGCACTGCGCGACCTGCTCCAGGAGCTGCAGGGGTACCCCGGGGGAGAGGCCCCCGCCGCCCCGCACGACGTCGTGGTCCCGCTGCGCATCCGGCTCGGCGGCGAGGAGCTGCGCCTCTTCGGCATCACCGCGGTCATCGGCGCCCCGCACGACGTGACGGTCGAGGAGCTGGCGATCGAGTCGTTCTTCCCCGCCGACCCGGCGACCGCGGAGGCTCTGCGCCGCGCCTGATCGATGCCGGGTCAGGAAAAAATCCCAGAAAACGACGCCAATGACGACGGCGAGTGGTGGCACGTTTCCGGGATTCGAGGCGGTGGCCGCGACCGTAACGTTCTTCATGCAAGGCCACACACCACAACCTTCCAAGGGGAGCGCACCATGAGCGACTACGACACCGGCGACACGGGCTACGACGGCGGCGGCCACGAGGTCGACTACGGCCAGTACGACGCCGGTCAGGAGCACGGCTCGCTGGACCAGCTGCACCAGGCGCAGGGCTCCGAGGCCGACGCCCAGTCGCAGTTCGGCGTCTACGAGGAGGACCACCACAACGCCGAGTCGACGGACTTCGCGCAGGGTCACCACGTCGAGTACGACGCGCCGGCGGCCGTGCACTACGAGTCCGACGACTACACGAACTACTCGCACGACGCGACCTCGGACGACCACGTCTTCGCGGCCGAGGGCAGCGAGTCCTCGCACCAGGCCCAGTTCAGCGAGCTCAGCGCCCTGCAGGAGCGCTTCGACGCCGCGTTCGCCGAGGGCACGCAGTTCCACGCGGACGGCGGCGACGCCCAGATCGCGTCCAAGTAAGGCACCGCGGTACCTCATGGTGTGGCTTCGGCCCGGCCGGCGGATCAGCCCCGCCGGCCGGCACCCGACCCGCACCCTTCGGCCACGGCACAACGCACTCGGTTGTTCGACTTCGTCCGGGTGTCCGGGACTGTCCGGACATTCCCGGCCGCCCGCGCGAAGTCGGCCATCCGGGTGCGTTTTCGTGTCGGAGCCGCGACCAATCCTTGATCGTCTCGGCGGCGGTGGTCACAATCGCCGGCATGGGTTTGGGGGATTACGTGGGGATCTGGCGGGCCAAGCGGCGGCACCGGCGGGCGCAGCAGCAGCACAACCGCAGCCGCGGCCAGAAGCAGAAGCGGCGCGACGACGGCGACTGCGGGCCGGACTGGCACTGCGACGTCTGCGACTGCAGCCCCATCATGCTCGGCTCGCTGCTGTCGCTCATGGCGATCTCGGCGCCCTCGCGCGCCCCGCGGCGGGACCCGGGCGGGCCGGGGCGGGCGGGGATGGCGGCGATCCGCGGGTACCAGCGCTTCGTCTCCCCGCATCTGGGGATCAAGTGCCGCCAGGTGCCCTCGTGCAGCAACTACGGCCTGCAAGCGGTCCAGCGCTACGGCCTCGTGGAGGGCTCGCGGCTCACCGCGGCGCGGATCAAGCGGTGCAACCCCTCGACCCCGCGCGGCACCGTCGACCAGGTGCCGTAGGGCGTCTCAAGCACGCTCTGGGACGCTCTGGGACGCTCTCTGGGACGCTTCCGGGACCGCTCTAGGACGCACGGACGCAGCGCAGGCCCGAAAAGGTCATCACCGCCGGCAGCGTGAACGTGATCGCGGAGGCGGCCAGCGAAAGATCGCCCGCCCCGCCGGTGTTCCCGTGGCCCCAGGTGGGGCTGAACACGGAGAGCAGCACGCCGCCGACGGCGAAGAAGGCGACCGTGGTGATCGCGGCGATCCCGGTCGCGCGCACGAACCGGCGGCCGACGTCGACGTACCGGCTGCCGATCCCGCACGCCAGCGCGGCCAGCAGCGCCCCCACGACCACGGCGTAGGTGGCGTAGTCGACGGTGCGCGCCAGGACCAGGTACGCGCGGCCCGGCTCCCAGCTCCAGGCCACCGCCGCGCGCCGCCACGCCACCTCGGAGACCAGCGCCTGGAGCGCCACCGCGGCGCCCACGATGATCGCGGTGCGCCGGCCCTGGGCCAGCGCCAGCTCGCGCTGGTACTCGGGGGCCAGGGCGGCGACGGGGCCGAACTCCTCGACCGCGGCCCGCTCGGCGTCGAGGCGGTCCAGGCCGTCGGCCTCGTAACGCTCCGCGGCGTCGGCGAGCCCGTCGCGGGCCTCGGTGACCAGGTCCGCCTTGGCCGCGCGGGGACCGCGCAGGGCGCCGCGCAGCGAGGCGACGTAGGCGTCGATGGGGCCGGCAGTCAGCACCTCCTCAGCATGCCGCCCGGGCGCGCGGCGGGCAGTCCGGGTTGTCCCTGACCTTTCCCCGGGTTCGGGTCCCGGGTCTGGCGCGCCGGGCGCAACCCAAGACAGCCTACATGTAGCCGTTCTACATGTAGGGAGACATCCGATGCGCAAGTGGCTGCTCGGCGGCCTGGTCCTGCTGCTCGTGCTGTGCGGGGGCGGGGTCGCGGCGCTCGTCTACCGCGTTGTCCGCCCGCCGCTGGACGTGCGCGCCGACTTCACCCGGCCGCTGCGGGTGCCGCCGACGGCCGCCTCGACCGTCGACGCGCAGGGCCGGCGCGTGTTCGACCTGCGGGCGCAGCCGGGCGAACGCGACTTCGGCCACGGCGCGACCCGCACCTGGGGCTACAACGGCGCCTACCTCGGCCCGACGCTGCGGGCCAAGCGCGGCGAGCCGGTCGTGGTCAACGTGCGCAACGCCCTTGCCGAGCCCACGACCGTGCACTGGCACGGGATGCACCTGCCGGCCGCGATGGACGGCGGGCCGCACCGCCCGATCCCGACCGGCGGGGAGTTCCGGGCGGCGTGGACGGTCGACCAGCCGGCGGCGACGCTGTGGTACCACCCCCACCCAAGCGTTCGCACCGAGACCCAGGTGTACCGGGGCCTGGCCGGCCTGTTCCTGGTCGACGACGACGAGCCGGCCCAGCGGGCCCTGCCGCACGACTACGGCGTCGACGACATCCCGGTCCTGGTGCAGGACAAGTCGTTCGACGGGGACCAGTTGTCCATGGACGCCCGCTTCGGCAGCGACATCGGCGTGCTCGGCGACGAGATCCTCGTCAACGGCACCCCCGGCCCGTACGTCGACGTCCGCTCCGCGCTCGTCCGCCTCCGCCTGGTCAACGCCTCGACCGCGCGCGTCTACGCTTTCACCCTCGCCGACCACCGCCCGTTCGCCCTCGTCGGCACCGACGGCGGTCTGCTCGCGCGGCCGGCGATGACGAGCCGCGTGCGCCTCTCCGTCGGCGAGCGGGCCGAGATCGTGGTCGCGCTCCGGCCGGGGGAGCGGCTGGCCCTGCGCAGCGAGCGGCCCCTCGGCGGCGACCTCGGCAGCCGCTTCAACGGCGGCCAGGACAGCTTCGACATCCTGCAGCTGCGGGCGGCCGCGACCCTGACGCCGGCCACGCTGCCGGAGACGCTCGTGAGCATCCCGCGCCTGGACCCGGCCCGGGCCGCGCAGACCCGGACGTTCGCGTTCCAGGGCCGCGAGATCAACGGCGACAGGATGGACATGGGCCGCGTCGACGCCGTCGTCGTCAAGGACACCGTCGAGGTGTGGAACGTCTCCAACGGCCACGACACCCCGCACAGCTTCCACATCCACGACGTGCAGTTCCAGGTGCTGACGGTGGACGGGCACGCCCCGCCGCCGGAGCTGTCGGGCTGGAAGGACACGGTGTTCATGGCGCCGCACCAGCGCTACTCGGTGATCGCGCGGTTCGCCGACTACGCCGACCCGGCGACGGCGTACATGTTCCACTGCCACGTCCTCAAGCACGAGGACGAGGGCATGATGGGCCAGTTCGTGGTGGTCGAACGGGGACAGCGGCCGAGACTGCACGGGTGAGAGGGTGCCGGGCCCCCCGTGGCGGCGCGGGGCCCGGCACGTCTCGCAAGCGTTCCGTCGTCCCCGTGTGTGTCGTCCATGCGGCGGCAGCAACCCAACGAGAACCGCTCCTGTGACCGGCATGACACATCGATCAAGACTCCCGTGTCAAGAGATCATCCGAGCTAGGTGTCGTTCGTCACCGAGGCTCTCCGAGATGCGCGCGGAGCGCGACCGCGAGATCTCCCTGGGTGCCCGCCCAGGCCGTGTACCCGTCGGGGCGCACCAGCACGCGGCGCTCGTGCGGGGCATGGAGGAGCCGGTCCTCGTACCCCTCCGGAGCCTCCGGCGCGAGCAGCACGTGCCGGCCCTGGCGCAGCAGCTCGTAGAGGCGCGTCCCGCCGAGGTCCACGTCCGCCTGGCGGGGCGCGTGCGGGTAGTCGATGCCGATCCCGGACACGGTGCCGGTCAGCCCCCGCTGCACCGCCGGGACGTGCAGCGCCAGCCCGCCGAGCACGTCGCGGCCGAGCCGGGCGCCGCGCGAGCTCAGCAGCGCGAGGCGGATGAGGCCGCCGCTGGAGCGCAGCACCGTCCGGCCGACGGCGTGCCGCTCCAACTGGTAGGTGTCGAGCAGCCCGGCCGGCGCCCAGCCCGCCCCGGCCGCGGCGAGCTTCCAGCCGAGGTTGGCCGCGTCCTGCAGGCCGGTGTTCATGCCCTGGCCGCCGGCGGGGGAGTGCACGTGCGCGGCGTCGCCGGCGAGGAAGACGCGGCCGGTGCGGTACCGCTCGACCTGCCGCTCGTCGCTGTGGAACCGCGAGAGCCAGCGGCACTCGCCCATCCCGAAGTCGGTGCCGAACGCCTCCCGGACCGTGGCCCGGACCTCCTCGATCTCGAGCGGCACCTCGTCGCCGACCTGGTGCCCGCGGTTCCAGGCGAAGACGCGATGCCACCCGTCGCCGAACGGCGCCACGAACGCGAACGCGGAGCCGACCGCACTGACGGTGATCACGTCGGCCGGCGGCTCGGCGAGCCGGACGTCGGCGAGCATCAGGGAGCGCACCGCGGCCCGGCCCGGGAACGGCAGGCCGAGCGCCTCCCGCACCCCGCTGTGCGCGCCGTCGGCCCCGACGAGCCAGTCCGCCGCGAACGTGCCGCCGTCGGTGCGCACCTCGACGCCGTGCTCGTCCTGGCGCAGGCCGGTGACCGTGGTGCCGCGCACGATCCGCGCCCCGGCCTTGAGCGCGCGCTCCTCGAGGATGCGTTCGACGTTGTACTGCGGGGTGATGAGCACGAACGGGTACCGCGACGGCAGCCCGCCCAGGTCCACCGAGACGCGCCCGAACAGCCGCAGCCGGGCCAGTTTCGTGCCGGTGGCGATGACGTCCTCGGCGATGCCCCGGGCGTCGAACTGCTCCAGCGTGCGCGCGTGGACGGCGAACGCGCGGGTCAGGTTCGACTCCCCGGCGCGGCGCTCCAGCACGGTCACGTCGGCGCCGGCGGCGGCCAGGTCCCCGGCGAGCAGCAGGCCGGTGGGGCCGGCCCCGGCGATGACGGTCCTCATGGCTTCTCCCTCTGGATCGAGGATGCCAACAAGTGTTGGCAAACGATTGTTGGCATACGCGCACGCAGATGTCAACGAGTGCTGAAATCATCACCTCGCTTGACCTGAAGCCCTGTTGAGGTGCGAGGTTGGGCCGCGTGGAGAACAGACGCACGCTCACGGCCGGCCTCGTGACCCTGGTCACGCTGGTCGCCTTCGAGGCGGTGGCGGTCACCGCCGCCATGCCCTCGGTCGCCCGCGCCCTCGACGGGCTCCCGCTCTACGGCTTCGCCTTCGGCGGCGCCCTCGCGACCAGCGTGGTCGGGATGGTGCTGGCCGGCGCGTGGTGCGACCGCGCGGGCCCGGCCCGCCCGGCCGCCGTGGGCGTGGCGCTGTTCTGCGCCGGGCTGCTGCTGGCCGGGCTGGCCCCGCACATGTGGGTGCTCGTGCTGGGGCGCCTGGTGCAGGGGTTCGGCGGCGGGCTGGTCAACGTGGCGCTGTTCGTGGTCGTGGGGCGCGCCTACCCCACCGCCGAGCATCCACGCGTGTTCTCGCTGATGTCGGCGGCGTGGGTCCTGCCCGCCGTCGCCGGGCCCGCGGTGGCCGGGCTGATCGTGCAACTCGTCGGCTGGCGCTGGGTGTTCCTGCTGGTGGTGCTGGCGGCCGCCCCGGCGATGGCGGTGGTGTGGCCGCGGATCCGCGACATCCGCGGCGGCTCGGGCGAGGCGCGTCCCTCGCGGGTGCCGTGGTCGATCGGCGCGGCGGTGGGTGCCCTCGTGCTCTACGTCGGCGGGCAGGAGTCGCTGCCCCTGCTCGCGGCCGGGTTCGTGATCGCCGCCGTGTGCGGGGTGCGGCTGCTGCCGCGCGGCACCCTCGCCGCCGCCCGCGGCCTGCCCAGCGTCGTGCTCCTGCGCGGCCTCGCCGGGGCCGCGTTCGTGCAGGCCGACGTGTTCATCCCGCTCATCCTCACCCGCGAGCGCGGCCTCAGCCCGGCGCTGGCCGGGCTCAGCGTCACCGTCGGCGCGCTCTTCTGGTCCGCCGGCTCGTGGCTGCAGGCCCGGACGGGCCGGCGCCTCGGCGACACGGCCCGGCTGCGGCTCGGCGCCGCGGGCATCGCGGCCGGCGTGCTGTCCGCGGTGGCGGTCGTCTCGGCGGCGGTACCGGTGGCCGTCGTCGTCGCCGGCTGGTGCCTCGCCGGCTTCGGCATGGGCCTGGTGTCCCCGGTCTCGGCGGCGCTCGTGCTGCGCCTGTCCGAGCCGGGCCGGCAGGGCGCGGGCAGCTCCGCCCTCGCCGTCGCCGACGCGCTGCTGACCACCATCGCGCTCGCCGTCGGCGGCTCCCTGTTCGCCGCGCTCGTCGACGCCGGCCCCGGCGCCTACCTGGCCGCGTTCACGGTCGCGCTCGTCCCCGCCCTCGCCGCGCTCGCCGTCGCCGGTCGTACTTTCGGCGGATCTGACGGTACGACGCCACCCGTAGCATTGGCCGGTGAGCGTGCGGGTGCTGGTCGCGGATGATCAGGAGATCGTCCGCACCGGGTTGACGATGATCCTCAACGCCCAGCCGGACATCGAGGTGGTGGCCGAGGCCGCCGACGGCCGCCGGGCCGTGGAGCTGGCCCGCCGGCTGCGCCCCGACGTCTGCCTCCTCGACGTGCGGATGCCCGCCATGGACGGGCTGGAGGCGACCCGCCAGCTGGCCGGCCCGGGCGTCGAGGACCCCCTCGCCGTCGTCGTCATCACCACCTTCGACCTCGACGAATACGTCTACGCGGCCCTGCGCGCCGGCGCCCGCGGCTTCCTGCTCAAGGACGCGGGCCCGGCGCTGCTCGCCCAGGCCGTGCACGCGGCCGCGAACGGCGACGCGCTCATCGCCCCCAGCGTCACGACCCGCCTGCTGCGCGCCTTCGCCGACAACGGCCCCGCGGCCCCGCCCCGCCAGCCGATCGAGCCGCTGACCGAGCGCGAGGAGCAGGTCCTGGCCCGGGTGGCGCGGGGCCGCACGAACAACGAGATCGCCGACGAGCTGTTCATCACCCTCAGCACCGTCAAGTCCCACGTGACCGCCCTCATGCTGAAGCTGGGGGTGCGCAACCGCGTGGAGATCGCGATGTGGGCCTACGAGACCAACCGGGTCCGGCCCGGCAGCTGAACTTTGGTCGGGCCCGGCCCCGGCCCATGGATCGATGCGCCCGCACCCGCGCGGAGCCCACCATCGGTGTTCATGACGACCGTTGCCACCCGCAGCCGCACCCGCGACTGGCCCATCATCGCCGGCCTGTTCGTGCTCGCCCTCGTTCCCTCCCTGGCCGGTAGCGTGCGGGTCGCCCAGCTGACCGGCGGCGTCGAGCGCACCGCGGCCAACGCCCGCTTCGTCGACATGCCGGCCCCGGTCCTCGTCCACATCGTCGGCGCGGTCTTCTACGCGTTCCTGGGCGCCCTGCAGTTCGCCCCGCACCTGCGACGCCGGCACCGCCGGTGGCACCGCGTCACCGGCCGCGTCCTGGTGCTCTGCGGCCTGGCCGTGGCCCTGTCCGGCCTGTGGATGACCACCTTCTACGACCTGCCGAGGGGCGACAACGCCGCGACCAACGCGGCCCGCTACGTCGTGGGCATCGGCATGCTGGTCTCGATCGTCCTCGGCTTCGC
This sequence comes from Dactylosporangium sp. CA-052675, assembly GCF_050947935.1. Classification (GTDB taxonomy): domain Bacteria; phylum Actinomycetota; class Actinomycetes; order Mycobacteriales; family Micromonosporaceae; genus Dactylosporangium. The sequence continues at coordinate 1,314,347 of NZ_CP192010.1, forward strand.
CGCCGTCCGCCGCCGCGACTTCCACGCGCACGAGGCCTGGATGATCCGCGCGTACGCCCTCGCCATGGGCGCCGGCACCCAGGTCTTCACGAGCCTGCCCCTGATCCCGCTGAACCCGGACGGCCCGCACTACCCGGCCTGGCGCAGCGTGGCGCTGATCTCGGCCTGGGTGCTCAACCTGGCCGTCGCCGAGATCGTCATCCGCCGCTCGGCCCGCTCCCGCGCCCGGGCGTGACTATCCGGGGCGCGCACGCCGCGGCCGGGGCGGCGCAGCGGGCACGGGCCCAGCCCGAGCTCGGCGCCGACGGCCGCCAGGCCCAGCACCGCGGCGCGCAGCAGGGCGAAGCGGTGGTGGCGGTGCGCCCGGGGCACGTGGAGGTCCGCGGTCAGGCGCTTGCGCGAGCCGCCGACGCGCCGGATCGACGTCACGGTCACCGTGCCGGACGGCGACGGGCGCGGGCTCAGGACCACCTCGCGGCCGCCCGGGAATCTCGGGCGCAGCCACGCGGGGCCGTCGAAGGCCCGGTCCACGGCGTCGCCGACCCAGGCGTCGGTGAGGTCTTCGGCGGGCTCGAGCCCGAACCAGAACGTCATCCGCAGGCCTCGGCCCGGGACCGCAGCAGGGTTCGCTCGCGCTCGTTGCGGGTCATCGACGCGGCGCGCTCGAACTCGGCGCGGGCCTCGGCCAGGCGGCCCAGGCGGAAGAGGAAGTCGGCGCGGACCGAGGGCAGCAGGTGGTACCCCCGCAGCGCCTTGTCCTCCAGGAGCGGCTCCAGCACCGTCAGCCCCGCGGCCGGCCCGTGCGCCATCGAGACCGCCACGGCGCGGTTGAGCTCGACGACCGGCGACGGGGCGAGGGCGGCGAGCCGGGCGTACAACCCCGCGATCCGGGCCCAGTCGGTCTCCTCCGCGGTGCGGGCGCGGGCGTGGCAGGCGGCGATCGCGGCCTGCAGCGTGTAGGCGCCCCCGCCCAGCTCCTCGGCGCGCTCGAGCGCCCGCAGGCCGCGGGTCACGAGCAGCCGGTCCCAGCGGCGCCGGTCCTGGTCCAGCAGCATGATCGGCTCGCCGCCGGGGCCCGTGCGGGCGGCCGCGCGGGACGCCTGGATCTCCAGCAGCGCGACGAGGCCGTGCACCTCCGCCTCGGCCGGCATCAGCCCCGCCAGCACGCGGCCGAGGCGCAGCGCCTCCCCGCACAGGGCCGGGCGCATCCAGTCGTCGCCGGCCGTCGCGGAGTACCCCTCGTTGAAAATGAGGTAGATGACCTCCAGCACCGAGGCCAGCCGCTCGGTGCGGGCCGCGCCCGTGGGCAGCTCGAAGGGGACCTTCGCCTCGGTGAGGGCCTTCTTGGCGCGGCTGATGCGCTGGCCCATCGTCGTGTCCGGGACCAGGAACGCCCGCGCGATCTCGTCCGTGGACAGCCCGCCGAGCAGGCGCAGGGTCAGGGCCGTGCGCGCCTCCGGCTTGAGCACCGGGTGGCACGCGGTGAAGATCAGCCGGAGCAGGTCGTCCTCGATGGGCTCCTGCTCGAGCACCGCCTCCAGCGCCGGATCGTCGAGCCGCTCCTCACCGGCCAGGGCGGGCAGGTGCTTGTGCAGCACCTGCTGCCGCCGGATGGTGTCGATCCCGCGCCGCTTCGCCGTCGTGGTCAGCCACGCCCCGGGATTGCGCGGGACGCCCTCGGCCGGCCATTGCTCCAGCGCCGCGACCAGGGCGTCCTGCGCAAGCTCCTCCGCGAGGCCGACGTCGCCGACGAGCCGGGCGACGCCCGCGATGACGCGCGCCGCCTCGATCCGCCAGACCGCTTCGATCGCGGATCTGGCATCGGTACCGGAAGAGCTCACCCGGCCAACATAACTAGCCCTCGTACTCGGAGACCCGCCGCACCTCGATCTCGATGTCGTGGTCGAACAGGTCCGCGAACCGCCGCGCCCACTCGACCGCCTCGGCCTGGTCGCGCACCTGCACGATGCCGAAGCCCCCGATGACCTCCTTCGCCTCCGCGAACGGCCCGTCGACGACCGTGGTCTCGCCGTCGCGCTTGGAGATCGTCGCCGCCCCGGCCGAGCTGGGCAGCAGGCCCTCGGCGGCGAGCAGCACCCCGGCCTTGCTGACCTCGTCCATGTACTGCGCGAACCGCTCGATGAACGCGGGGGTCGCCTGCCACAGCGCCGGGTTCGAGTCGTCCAGCTTGTGCATCATCATGTAGCGCATTTCGGGTTCCCTTCCGTGGTTTCTGTAGCCTTCACCACCGCGTCGAGTTCGGTCCGCGGATTTCGACAACGCCCCCACGAGTTTTTTCCGGGAGATCCTCATGCGCATCCTCTTCGGCTTCGCCGGCGGCAACGGCCACGTCCAGCCGCTGCTCCCGCTCGCCCGGGCCGCCGCCGCCCGCGGCCACGCCGTCGCCTTCACCGGAAGACCCGGCGTCCTGCCCAAGGAGTTCGAGGGCTTCCCCGCCGGCGCGGACGAGCCGGACGATCGCCGCCCCCTGCGGCCCGTCGACCGCGACCGCGAGGAGCGCGACTTCCTCGGGGGCTTCGGCGGCTGGATCGCCCGGGAGCGCGCGGCGACGACCGGCGCGGTGGCGCGGCAGTGGCGCGCGGACCTGATCGTGTGCGACGAGGGCGACTTCGGCAGCATGATCGCCGCGGAGTCGCTGGGCCTGCCGCACGCGTCGGTGGTGGTGCTGGCGGCCGGCGGCTTCGGACGCCCCGCGGGCCTGTCCGCGCTGCTGGACGAGACGCGCGCCGCGCACGGCCTGCCCGCCGACCCGTCGCTGGCCATGCTGGAGCGGCACCTGGTGATCTCGCCGGTCCCGCCGACGTTCCGCCGGGCCGCGAGCAGCACGCGCCGGTGCGAGATGCGCCCGTTCGAGCCGGTGGCCCCGGCTCCGACCGACCCGCCGACCGTGTACTTCACGCTCGGCACGATCTTCAACACCGAGTCGGGCGACCTCTTCCCACGCCTGCTGTCCGGCCTCCGCTCGCTGCCGATCCGGCTCGTCGTCACGGTGGGCGCGGGCATCGACCCCGCCGAGCTCGGCCCGCAGCCCGCGCACGTGCGGGTGGAGCGGTACATCCCGCAGGCATCGCTGCTGCCCCGCTGCTCGGCGGTGGTGACCCACGCCGGCTCCGGCACCGTCGTCGGCGCCCTCGCCCACGGCCTGCCGATGGTGCTGGTGCCGATGGGCGCCGACCAGCCCGCGAACGCCGACCGGTGCGCGGAGCTGGGCGTGGGCGTGGTCCTCGACGCCGTGGCCGCGACCGGGGCCGACGCGGCCGCCGCCCTGCGGACCGTGCTCACCGGCCCGTCGTACGCGGCCGCGGCTCAGGCCCTGCGCGCCGAGGTGGCCGCGATGCCGGACCCGGCCGCCGTGGTCGACCGGCTGGAGGCGCTCACCGCGTGACGGGGTCCTGCTCAGCGTCACGGTCGCGGTCACGGTCGAGGTCACGGTCAGGGGCCCGGTCACGGTCCCAGCGGCGCAGCTCGTCGGCGCCGTCGGCGATCTCGCGGCGCAGCAGGGGGTCGAGGTCGGTGCGGCGCAGCATCGCCTCGGCCGGCGCCAGCGCGCGCGGGGAGAACCGGGGGAACGCGAACCGGACCACCTTCAGCGCCGCGAGCGGGTAGCGGCCCTCGAGCATGGCGGGCACGTCGGCGAAGTAGCGCTCGGCGTACGGGTCGGTGAGGGCCTCCTGGCCCGGCTGCCAGAACGCCTCCGCGTTGGCGACGGCGAGGCGGGGGTTCGGGTCGTGCACGAGCGTGTCCCAGGCCGCGGCCTTGGCCTCGGCGGCGGGGCGGGCGGCCCGGCAGGCGGCGGCGCGCTCGGCCCCCTTGGCACTGGGGTCGCGGCGCTCCTCGGCGGTGATCTCCTCGGGGGTGGCGTCACCCAGGGCGGCCAGGCGCAGCAGCAGCGACCAGCGCAGGTCGGCGTCGATCGACAGGCCGTCCGGGGTGCCCGCGCCGCCGCCGAGCCACGCGCGCAGCACCGGCGCGCCTAGCCACGGTGGCCAGCGCCCGCGCGGTGGCCAGCTGGCGGCCCGAGCCCGGCGCCGCCGCCGACAGCGCCGCCGCGCACACCTCGGCCAGCGGCGCGAACGGGATCAGGCCGCGGCGGGCCAGGGCGTCGCGGGCGAAGGCCAGGACCTCGTCGAAGACGCCCTCCTGGCGCTCCGCGGGCAGGGCCGCCACGAGGAGGCTCAGCAGCTCCGACGGCGGGATCTCGCCGTCGCGCACGGCGTCGGTCACCGCGGCCCAGATCACCGCGCGGGCCAGGGAGTCGTCCAGGCCGGGCAGGACCGCGGCCAGCGCCGCGCGGCTGAACGGGTCGAAGCGGACCTTCGCGTAGGTCTCGTCGCCGGCGTTGAGCAGCACCACCGTGCCGGCGGCCGCGGTGACGCCCGGCACGAGCGCGCCGGGGCCGTCGATCGCGCAGGGCTCGCGGGTCACCGAGCCGTCGGAGGCGAACATCGCCACGGTCAGGTGGTGCGGGCGCAGCGGGCGGCCCGACTGCTCGATGCGCAGGCCGGGCTCGCCGCGGGACGGCACCGCGCGCAGCGTGTTCGCGCCGGTGCTGCGCAGCCACAGCTCGGCCCAGCCCGTGAGGTCGCGGCCGGCGGCCGAGCCGATCACGGCCAGGAAGTCCGACAGATCGGCGTTGGCGAACCGGTACGCCGAGAAGTACTCGCGCAGGCCCTCCAGGAAGACCTCGTCGCCCAGCGCGATCGAGAGCTGGCGCAGGGCCGCGGCGCCCTTGGCGTAGGAGATGCCGTCGAAGTTCTGGAAGGCCACCGCCGTGTCCGAGACCCCTTCCGGGGCGACCGGGTGCGTCGACGGGCGCTCGTCGGCCAGCAGGCCCCACCGCTCCCGCCAGATCGCGAAGTCCGCCGCCGCGGACGGGTGCCGCCCGGTCTCGGCCGCGACCCGCCAGCCCATGATCTCCGCGAACGCCTCGTTCAGCCACACGTCGTCCCACCAGCGCAGCGTCACCAGGTTGCCGAACCACATGTGGGCCATCTCGTGCGCCATCACCACGAAGCGCCGGTGCCGGTCGCTGTCGGTCGCGCCCGCGCGGAACAGGAACTCCTCGCGGTAGTTGACCAGGGCCGGGTTCTCCACCGCGCCGCCGCTGAACTCGGGCACGAAGGCCTGGTCGTACTTGGCGAACGGGTAGCGCACCCCGAACAGCTCGTGGTAGCGGTCGAAGGCCGCGGCCGTCGCGGCGAACAGCTCGTCGGCGTCGGCGTCGAGGCCGGCGGCAAGGCTGCGGCGGCACAGCAGGGCCAGGGGGATGCCGTCGTGCTCGCGCTCCCGCACGTGCCAGGGGCCGGCGACGAAGCTGAAGAGGTACGTGGACAGGGGCGGCGTCGGCTCGAACGCCCAGCGGCCGCCGGTGCGGGTCGCCACCGGCGCGTTGGCCCGGACCGTCCACTGCGCGGGGGCGAGGACCGTCAGGGTCATCGGCGCCTTGAGGTCGGGCTGGTCGAAGCAGACGAACATGCGCGGGGCGTCGTCGAGCGGGGCCTGGCCGTAGAGGTACGTCTCGCCGTCCTCGGGGTCGGTGAAGCGCAGGATGCCCTCGCCGCTGGGGGAGTACCGCGCGGTGAACTCGGCCTCGAGCCGGTTCTCGGCGGCCAGGCCCGCCAGCGCCACCCGCCCGTCCGCGACCGGTGCCTCGCGACCGTTGAGCGTCACGCGTACGGCCTGTGCCCCCTTGACCTCCGCGAAGCTCGCGGCCCCGGGGGAGGAGCAGGCGAACTCGACGACCGTGCGCGAGGTGAACGTGTCCGGCTCGGTGAGGTCCAGCTCGATCGCGTAGGAGCGCACGGCGATGAGCCGGCCTCGCTCGATCGCCTCGCCGCGGGTCAGGCTCGTCATGATCCCGACGCTACCCGCTCGCCCGCCCGTCAACTCGGACGGTTAGCTTCGGCCGCGTGGACGGCTACTGCGAGCGCCTCGGCCCGGGCCTGTGGGCCGAGCCCCTGAACGCGGTGTCGAACGCGGCGTTCCTCGTCGCCTGCGCCGTGCTCCTGGCGCAGACCCGGCACCGGGCCCTGCCGATCCTGCTCGGCGTCGTCGGGCTGTGCAGCCTCTCGTTCCACACGTTCGCCGACGGCTTCACCGCGGCGCTCGACTCGCTGTCGATCCTGGTGTTCGTCCTCGTCGCCGTGGTGCTCCTCGCGCGGTACGGCCTCGGCGTGCGGCCCGGGCGCGCGTGGCTGGCCGCGCCCGCCTTCGTGGTGTTCGCCGCGCTCGTCGACGTCCTGCTGGCGCGGGCGGGCCGGCAGTACACCCGCGGCGGCTATCTGCCCGCCCTGCTCGGGCTCGCCGGGTTCGCCGCCGCCCTACGCTCGCGGCCGCTGGCCGTCGCGGCGGGCGTCTTCGCCGTCTCGCTCACGCTGCGCACCCTGGACGAGCCCCTGTGCGGCACGGTCCCGACCGGCCTGCACTGGGCCTGGCACTGCCTCAACGCCGTGGTCCTCTACCTCGTAGCCCGAGCTGTGAGCAAACTTCGATCGGAGTTCGGCTGGTTGGCATCGGGCGGTCAGACGCGGACATAAGGGTCCACCTCATGACTGAAGGGCAATTCGGACGGCGGGCGCTGCTCCAGGCCGCCGTCGCCGTCCCCGCCGTGGGAGCCGTCGTCACCACCACCGCGACCACCGCCGCGGCGGCCCCGCAGACGTCCGACCCGGGCGTGCCGAGGTTCGCGCTCGCCGTGCTGCCGGACACCCAGTACCTCTTCGACGAGGACAGCTCCCGCCCCGAGCCGCTGCGGGAGACCTTCGACTACCTGCTGCGCGAGCGCGCCGACTCGAACATCGTGTTCATGGCCCACCTCGGCGACGTCACCGAGCACGGCAGCGAGCACGAGATCGGGCTCGCCTCGGACACGTTCGAGGCGCTGGACGGCCGGATGCCCTACAGCGTCCTGGCCGGCAACCATGACGTCAACGGCTCCACCGACGACCAGCGCGGCGACTCCGCGTACCTGCGGGCGTTCGGGGCCGCGGCCAAGCGCTTCAGGAGGATGCCGACCTTCGGCGGGGCGTCGCCGGACGGGTACAACAGCTTCCACACCCTGCGTGCGGCCGGGCGCCAGTGGCTCGTCCTGGCGCTGGACTGGCGGGTGTCGGACAAGGGCCTGGCGTGGGCGCAGGGCGTGCTCGACGCGCACCCGACGCTGCCGGTCGTGCTCACCACGCACGAACTGGCCTGGTCCGAGGAGAACGGGCAGGCGCACCTGTCCGACTACGGCCAGCGGCTGTGGGACCGGTTCATCAAGCGCAACGACCAGATCTTCCTCACCCTCAACGGGCACTTCTGGCCGCCGGGGCGCACCGTGCTGCGCAACGACGCCGGCCACGACGTGCACGTGCACATCACGAACTACCAGGACCGGTACTACGGCGGCGCCGGCATGATCCGCCTCTACCGCTTCGACCTGGCCCGCGGCGTCATCGACGTGGAGACGTTCTCGCCGTGGTTCCTGCGCCGGGACCCGCACCAGCGCAACCCGCTGGAGGCCGAGACGATCGAGCTGACCGGGCCGGCCGACCGCTTCAGCCTGGAGATCGACTTCGCGGCCCGGTTCGCCGGCTTCGCGCCCGTCACGCCGCCCGCGCCCCGGCCCGCCGCGGCCGTCATCGGGCGGGACACGGCGGCGTACTGGCGCTTCGACCCCTCCGGGCTGCCCTCCGGCGGCCCGGCGGGCGCGGCGGTCGCCGACGGTACCGTCGTCAAGGACCTCACCGGCAAGGGCAACGACCTCGTCGTGCACCGGCTGCACGGCAGCGGCCCGGGCGCCCTGACGTGGTCGCCGGAGCATCACCCCGGCGCCCCGGCCCACGCGAGCCTGCGCTTCGACGGCGGCAAGGCCCCGGACCGCGGCGCGATCCTCGAGGCGGTGCGCTCCGCGCCGATCAACGCGCAGCGCTTCGAGCGCGGCTACACCATCGAGGCGTTCGTGAAGTTCCCGGACCCGTTCGAGGGCGACCACGCCTGGATGGGGATCCTTTCGTGGGAGGGGCGCAACGGCGACGCGGGCAAGACCAGCGGCTGGTCCCCCGAGGAGCCCACGTGCAGCCTGAACCTGTCGCCGGAGCGGTTCCTGCAGTTCGTCGTCTACCCCACCGACCGCGACGCCGACCCGACGTCGTGGAGCCACGCCCTGCCGGTGGGCCGCTGGATGCATCTCGCGGTGGTCAACGACTCGCGCAAGACGGTGGTGTACGTCGACGGCTCGCCGATCGCGCGCAACCCAACCCAGCCGTCGAAGGGCATCACGACCTTCGGCAAGCCGTTCGTGATCGGGGCGACCCAGTTCGCCGAGCGGTTCTCGCAGGGCTTCTACGGCTGGATCGGCGACGTGCGGATCACCGCGGCGGCGCTGCCGGTGCGGGACTTCCTGACGCGGTTCTGAGCGCGAGCCGGGCCGCGCCGAGCGCGGGGTCGTGTGCGGTGCCCACGCTGGTGCCGGGCACGAGTCCGCGCTCGGCCAGCCGCGCCAGCACGCCGCGGCGCACCGGGGTGTCGGCGACGAGCAGGCCGCCGGCCAGCACCACCGGGGCGCCCGGGGCCTCCAGCTCGTCGAGGGTGGCGACCAGCCGCCGCGCGGCCTCGGTGGTGATCGCGGAGGCGTCCGGGTCGCCGGCGTCGGCGAGCTCGCACACCACCGGCGCGAGGGCGCCGAACGGGGGCCGCGCCTGGGCCCAGTGCACGAGGTCGTCCGCGGTCGCGGCCCCGGCGTGCGCGGCCACCCGGCGCGCGAGCGGTGCCCGCCATCGACGCGCCGCCAGCCGTACCGCCCGCAGCCCCAGCCACATCCCCGAGCCCTCGTCGCCGAGCAGCCAGCCCAGCCCGTCGGCGACGCGCGTGATCTCGAACCCCTCGACCAGGGCGGCGACCGCGCCCGTCCCGGCGATGAGCACCGCGCCCGACGCCCAGTCCCCGCCCGCGGCGAAGGCCGTGACCGCGTCGCCCGCGATCGTCATCGGGCAGCGCAGGCCCAGCGCGTCCCACTCCGCCGCGAAGGCGGCCGCGATCGCGGGATCGGCCAGGGCGCTGGCCCCGGCGACGCCGACCACCCCAGAGGTCACCGTCGCCGGGGCCGGCCCGAGCGCGGCCCGCAGCGCCGACCCGATGGCGCGCACGGCCGCCGGGCCGCCGGCGGCCGGGTTGCCGGGACCGGCGGACCCGCGCCCGAGCACGGCGCCCGTCTCGTCGACGACCACCGCCTTGGACGCCGTCCCGCCCGCGTCTACGCCGACCACCACGGACCGGGCCACGACTGCCATGGCATCGATGGAAACATAGAAAATGCTTATTGACTAGAAGTTGAAGTGGTCGTAATTTTCATCGCCAAGGCGGAACGATGAAAAGGATGACCGGTGACGGGTGAGAGTGGCGGGCTGCTCGGGCGGCTGCGCATCGAGGGGCCGACGATGCCGGAGGCCCTGGCGAAGATCGCCGAGACGATCCTCGGCGATCCCGAGACGGCGGCGCACGCGAGCATCGTCGACCTCGCCGAACGCTCGGGCACCTCGACGGCCACCGTCACGCGGTTCAGCCGGACGCTCGGCTTCAAGGGCTACGCGAACCTGCGGGTGGCGATCGCGACCGAGACGGGGCGGGCGGAGCAGGCGCGCTGGGAGACCGACATCAGCGGCGACATCGCGCCGGGCGACCCGCTCGGCGACGTCCTCGGGGTGATCACCGCCGCGGACACCCGGGCGATCCAGGCGACCGCCGCGGGGCTGGACGTCGCCGCGGTCGAGCGGGTCGCGGAGGCCATCGCCGGCGCCGGGCGCGTCGAGATCATCGGGTTCGGCTCCAGCGGTACCGCGGGCCGGGAGATGGCCTTCCGGCTCGAACGCATCCGGGTCCCGGTCTGGTACCGCTCCGACAGCCACACCGCGCTCACGAACGCGGCCCTGCTCGGGCCGGGCGACGTCGCGATCGGGCTGTCGCACTCCGGCCGCACCCGCGAGGTCATCGAGACCCTCGCCGAGGCCGCCGACCACGGGGCGACGACGGTCGCGGTGACGTCCTTCGGGCGCTCCCCGCTGGCCGAGGTGGCCGACGTCGTGTTCACCACCTCGGTCCACGAGACCACCTTCCGGGTCGCGGCCCTCTCCGCGCTGCACTCGCAGCTGCTGGTCCTGGACCTCATCTACGTCGCGGTGGCGCAGCGCACCTACGAGCGCACCGCCGAGGCCCTCGAGCTCACCGTGCGCGCCGTCGAGGCGCACCGGTTGCCCGACACGACCACCACCCGCAAGCGACCACGGAGGGACAAGCCGCTGTGACCATCAGAAGTGCCGACTACGTCGAGGTGATCCGCGCCGCGATCGACCGCGTCGGGACCACCCAGGGCGACAAGGTGGCGCACGCCGCCGACCTGATGACCGCGACGGTCCAGGCCGGCGGGGTGATCCAGGCGTTCGGCTGCGGGCACTCCGAGGCGCTCGCCATGGAGATCGCGGGCCGGGCCGGCGGGCTCGTGCCCACCAGCCGCATCGCCCTGCGCGACATCGTGCTCTACGGCGGCGACCCGCTCAGCGCGCTGGCCGACCCCCAGCTCGAACGCACCCCCGCCGTGGCCCACCGCCTCTACGACCTCGCCCCCGTCAAGCCCGACGACACGTTCGTCATCGCCTCCAACTCCGGCGTCAACGGCGCCGTGGTGGAGATGGCGCAGCTGGTCAAGCAGCGGGGGCACGCGCTCATCGCGATCACGTCGCTCGAACACTCCGCCCGGGTGGACTCGCGGCACGAGAGCGGCCTGAAGCTCGGCGACCTCGCCGACGTGGTCCTCGACAACGGGGCCCCCTACGGCGACGCGTCGCTGCCGCTGCCCGGCGGCGGTGCCGTCGGCGCGGTCTCCTCGATCACGGCGGCCCTGCTGGCCCAGCAGATCGTCATCGAAGTGGTGGCGCGCCTGCTGGCCGCCGGGGTCACGCCGCCGGTCTACCTGTCCGACAACGTGCCGGGCGGGCGGGAGCACAACGCAGCACTTGAGGCGCGGTACGCCGGGCGCATCCGGCGTACCGCATAAAAGGAGAGCGAGCTCGAACATGGTCCAAGTCATGAACCCCTCACCTTCCACCCCACCGTATCCCAGTCGTCGTTCGATCTTGAAGGGTGCCGCCGGCGTCGCCATCGCCGCGCCCCTGCTCAGCGCCTGTGTCACCAGCGGGAGCAGCGACGACGAGCCCGCGGCCGGCGCGGGCGACAAGAGCGCCGACAACCCGCTCGGGGTCAAGGACGACGCCCCGCTCGAAGTCGTCATCTTCAAGGGCGGCTACGGCGACGACTACGCCAAGCACGCCGAGGACCTCTACAAGGGCAAGCACGCCAAGGCGGCCATCGACCACAAGGGCATCCAGAAGGTCGGCGAGGCGCTGCAGCCCCGGTTCGTGGCCAACACCCCGCCGGACGTCGTCGACAACACCGGCGCCGGCCGGCTCGACCTGGCCACGCTCGTCTCGGCCAAGCAGCTGTCGGACCTCACCGAGCTGCTCGACGCCCCGTCGTTCGACGACCCGAACACCAAGGTGCGCGACACGCTGCTGCCCGGCGTCGTCGACGACGGCACCTTCGACAAGCAGGTCCTCACGCTGAACTTCACCTACACCGTGTGGGGCCTGTGGTACTCCAAGCCGCTCTTCGCGAGCAAGGGCTGGGCGTACCCGAAGACGTGGGACGAGATGCTCGCCCTGTGCGCCACGATCAAGGCGGCCGGCATCGCGCCCTGGACCTACCAGGGCAAGTACCCCGAGTACATCAACGACCCGCTGCTCACCATGGCGGCCAAGATCGGCGGGGAGGCGCTGCTGTCCAGCGTCGACAACCTCGAGCCGAACGCGTGGAAGGCCGACGGGCTCAAGGCCGCCGCGGAGGCGTTCGCCGAGCTGGCCGCCAAGGGGTACATCATGAGCGGCTCCGAGGCTTTGTCCCACACCGAGGCGCAGGCCGCCTGGTGCCAGGGCAAGGCCGCGTTCATCCCCTGCGGCTCCTGGCTGGAGAGCGAGCAGAAGGGCGTCGCCCCCAACGGCTTCGACATGGTGATGGGCCCGGTGCCCTCCCGCACGGGCAGCGACAAGATGGGCGGGGCCGCGGTGCAGGCGGCCAGCTCCGAGTCCTACATCGTGCCGTCGAAGGCCAAGAACGTCGCCGGCGGGATGGAGTACCTGCGGATCCTGTTCTCCAAGCAGTCGGCGAAGAGCTTCGCGCAGTCGGCGGGCACGCTGCCGGCCGTGGCCGGGGCGACCGACGGGCTGACCCTGAGCAGCGGGCTCGGCTCGACACGCGACGCGATCACGGCGGCGGGCAAGGAGGCGTTCAGCTTCCGGTTCCGCACCTGGTACGCCCCGCTGGCCAAGGCCGTCGACGACGCGACCGGCGAGCTGGTCAACAAGCGCGCCACCGCCGCCGAGTGGGCGGAGCGGGTCCAGAAGGCCGCCGACGCGCTCGCGAAGGACTCCGGCGTCAAGAAGTACACCCGCTGATGAAACACGGTCGGCTCCGGTTCCTCCTCGGTGCGCTCGTGCCCGCGCTGGTGCTGCACGTGCTGTTCGTGCTGTCCCCGTACGCGCAGGCGTTCTACCTCTCGCTCACCGACTGGACCGGCGTGGCCGGCGAGGCGCACTTCGTCGGGGCGGGCAACTACGCCCGCCTCGGCGGCGACTCCCTGTTCCTCGACGCGGTGCGCAACAACGCGATCATGCTCGTCGTGGTGCCCGTCGTGACCATCGGGCTCGGGCTGTTCCTGGCGAGCATGCTGCACCTCGGCGGCCGCGACGGGCGCCGGGGGATCGCGGGCACCCGCGTCTACCAGATCGTGTACTTCTTCCCCCAGCTGCTGTCGCTGGTCATCGTCGCCGTGCTGTGGCAGTTCATCTACAACCCGAACAACGGCCTGCTCAACGGGGCGCTGCGGGCGGCCGGACTCGGCTCGGCGGCGCGCAGCTGGCTGGCCGAGCCGAACCTGGCGCTGCCGGCCGTGATGGCCGTGCTGGTCTGGTCGTCGGCCGGGTTCTACATGGTGCTGTTCAGCGCGGCGATCGACTCGATCCCGAAGGAGCTCTTCGAGGCCGCCCTGCTCGACGGGGCGAGCGGCTGGGCGACGTTTCGCAAGGTGACGCTGCCCCTCGTGCGCGACACCGTGCAGGTCGCGTTCGTCTACCTCGGCATCGCGGCCCTCGACGGGTTCGCCGTCGTGCAGGTCATGACGGTGGGGCCGGGCGGGCCGGACGGGGCCACGGAGGTGATCGGGCTGTCGCTGTACCGCAACGCCTTCACGTACGGCAAGTTCGGCTACGCCTCGGCGATGGGGGTCGCGCTGTTCTTCGCGACGCTGACGCTGGCGGTGCTCGCCCTGCGCGCGGGCCGCAAGGAAAGGGTCGAGCTGGCATGAGCCTGGCTTCGCTGGAGCGCACGGCCGCGGTCACCGCGCCGCCGCGCCCCGCTCGTCCCCGCGCCCGGGCCGGGGCGGTGCTGCCGCACATCGCGATGCTGTGCTGGGGCGTGGTGACCGCGCTGCCGCTGCTGTGGGCGGTGATGAGCTCCTTCAAGACGGACAACGACATCCTGAACGACCCGTGGTCGGTGCCGTCGCGTCCGCACTTCGAGAACTGGTCGCGCGCCTGGAACCAGGCCGACATCGGGCGGTACTTCCTCAACAGCGTCATCGTCGTGGGCGGCGCGCTGCTGCTGACCATGCTGCTGGGCGCGCTGGTGGCCTACGCCCTGGCGCGGTACGAGTTCCGGGGCAACCGCCTCGTCTACTACACGTTCGTCGCGGCCATGTTCTTCCCCGTGTTCCTCGCGCTGGTGCCGCTGTTCTTCGTCGTGCAGCAGCTGCACCTGCTCGGCACCTACCAGGGGCTGATCCTGGTCTACGCGGCCTACGCGGTGCCGTTCACCGTCTTCTTCCTGCACGCGTTCTTCCGCACGCTGCCGGGCGAGGTCGCCGAGGCCGCGTTCATGGACGGCTGCTCGCACGCGGGGGTGTTCTTCCGCGTGATGCTGCCGATGGCCCGGCCGGGCCTGGTCGCCGTCGGCATCTTCAATTTCCTCGGGCTCTGGAACCAGTACCTGCTGCCGCTGGTTCTCAACCCCGACCCGGACCGGTACGTCCTGGCGCAGGGATTGGCCTCCCTGTCGGTCAGCCAGGGCTACCGCAGCGACTGGAGCGGACTGTTCGCCGGCCTCACGATCGCCATGCTGCCGGTGCTCATCGCCTACGTCGCGTTCCAACGGCACATCCGCGCCGGAATGACCGCCGGCGCGGTCAAGTAAGAACCCGTGATTGTGTGTGGGGAGGGCTCTATCCATGTCCATCGGTAAACGTCGATCTATCGCGATCGCGTCCGGCATCGCGTTGGCCGGCGCCGTCGGAGCGTTCGCGATCACCGCGGCGACCGTCGGCACCGCCAGTGCCGCCGCGAACAACTGCGGCTACCTGTTCGACGACTTCAACTACAGCTCGTCCTCGGACGCGTCGCTGACCGCCCACGGGTGGGTGCCGCGCACCTACTCCGGCGGCCCCGGCGTGCCCGGTGCCACCTGGTCGGCCAACAGCATCAGCTTCCCGACCAGCGGCGGCCAGAAGGTCATGCAGCTCACCGCGTCGACGGACGGCACCGGCGGGGGCACCAACCAGGCCGAGCTCTACACCAGCCAGAAGCGGTACCTCGAGGGCACCTACGCCTCGCGCATCCGCTTCACCGACACGCCGACGAGCGGCAACGACGGCGACCACATCAACGAGACGTTCTTCACCATCAGCCCGCTCAACGGCGACCTCGACCCCACCTACAGCGAGCTGGACTTCTCGGAGTACCTGCCCAACGGCGGCTGGGGCGAGACCGGCCCGATCAACTACCAGACCACCTGGTACACGTACCGCAACGACCCGTGGTACGCCGACAACGTGCACTCGGAGGAGCGCAAGAGCTTCGACGGCTGGCACGACCTGGTGATCACCGTCTCCGGCGGGCACGTCATCTACTACATCGACGGCCAGCAGGTCGGCGACCACTCCGGCAAGTTCTACCCGCGCCAGACGATGACCATCAACTGGAACCTGTGGTTCATCGACACCGCGGCCCACTCCGGCGGCCTCTCGACCTACATCCAGCAGGTCGACTGGGTGCTGTACGCGAAGAACCAGGTCCTCACCCCGAGCCAGGCGACGGCACAGGCGGCCGCCTACCGCGGCGCGGGCAACGCGTTCACCGACACGGTGGACTCGTCCGGCCCGTGCGTGACGCCGACCGGCTCCGCGACTCCGTCCTCGTCGGCCTCGCCGTCGAAGTCCCCGTCGGCGTCACCGTCGCCGTCGACCTCCACCCCGCCGGCCACCAACTGCGCGTCCGCTCCTGAGTGGACGATCAGCGGCATCTACACGGCCGGCCAGACGGTCAAGCACGAGAAGAGCGCCAACGGCAACCCGAACGGCCCGGCTTCGGGCCAGGGCAAGCACCTGTGGCGCGCGAAGTGGTGGACACAGGGCTCGGAGCCCGGCTGGACCGCCAACTGGGAAGACCTCGGCCACTGCTGAGTAGGCTCTCCCTGTTTCCTGGGCCGGCGTCCCTTGTCCTGGGGCGCCGGCCCTTCCACGTTCTGTGATTTCGTCATCGCGTTCCGAGTCGATCGAGAAGCGCTCGGGGCCCGGATTTTTTGGCGTCGGGTAGCATTGAGCAATCGGAACAGCACGCGCGACCCGCGTCCTTCTGTTCTCGGTCCCGCTCGTCATCTGCCGCACACCGCCGGCCTGAGGACGATGGTGGCAAACGATGTGACCGAGCATCTCGGTTGCAGCCCAGCCGTGTGGCGCAGCAGCTTCTGGACCGGCCGTTGTGCAGTGCACCTGGTCCTGAGGACGACGTCGAACTTGCCGTGCCGTTGGGCCGCGATGGGGGATCTCGATCGCGGCTGGAGTGCTCGGAGAAGCTGTGCACCGAGCACTCGACGCTCGCCAAGGCCGCTGGTCAGGATGCTCTTCAACGCCGACGGTGGCCGGCCACGGCAACACCTCGGGATCGGGCACTCCTCGGCGGCCGCCCGGCCTATTGTTTTTCCCTCTTCGGAAAATCGAAGGCTTTTGCTCTTGCTTTGTTCTGACCTGGTGGCGTTGACATGTGCGAGTCCGTCTCCTCCGCGGGGTTTTGCCGGCCGCTCGCGGGCCGCGCTTCGGTGCCCTGGATCCGCGTCTGCCGCCCGGCGTAGCTGCGTGCGGTGACAGCGGATCGCGGCGAGGCGGTCGTGGGCGGCGGCCCGCGCGAGTCGTGATCGGGGCCGAGCCTTGGCGGATCGTGGCGCCGACGCCGGCGAGGTCGCCCGCCGCCGCGGCCGGGCGCATCACCTCGCGCCAGCGGCGGGGCCGCCGCCCACGTCCCCGCGCGAAGCGGTCAGAAGCCGGCCGCATCTCGCCCTAGCCTCACCCGTGTGCGGATCTCATTGCGGGCGCTCAATCGGACCTACCTGCGGCGGCAGCTCCTCAGCCAAGGCGAAGGCGGTGGCGGCGACAGCCCCCGAAGCGTCGCCGAAGTGGTCGCGCACCTCGTGGCCGTGCAGGCCCAGGAGGTCGACGCGCCATATGTCGGGATTTGGGCGCGTACGCAAGGATTTGTGCACACCGAGCTGCAGGACGCGTTGGCCGGCAAGAGCGTCGTCCGGGGTGGGCTGCTCCGCGGCACGCAGCACATCGTCGCCGCCGCGGACTACCTCTGGCTCCGGCCGTTGATCTCGCGCAGCATGGGCGGCACCGGGCTCTCCCCGTTCCGGCGGCAGCTCGACGGGATCGAGCTCGCCGAGCTCGCCGCCGCCGCGCGGGAAGTGCTCCACGGGCGGAGCATGACCCGGCCCCAGCTCGCCAAGGCGCTCGTGGCCCGGTACCCGGGGCGGGAGACCATGGCGCTCGCCTGGGCCGCGCAGCACCAGCTCGCGCTGATCCACCCGCCGCCCACCGGGATGTGGCGGCGGCGCGGGCACGTGCACGTCGCGCTGGCCGAGGAGTGGATCGGCGCGCCGCTGCAGGACGGGCGGGAGGGGCGGGTGCGGGAGCTGTTCCGCCGGTACCTCAGCAGTTGCGGGCCCGCCACCGTCGCCGACTTCCAGAACTGGTCCGGGCTCCGGCGGGTCCGCGAGGACATCGAGGGGATGCGCCGCTCGCTGCGCGTGTACCTCGGCGACGACGGGCGGGAGCTGTTCGACCTGCCCGACGCCGAGCTCGCCGACGCGGACGAGCCGGCTCCCGTGCGGTTCCTGCCCGAGTTCGACAACCTCGTGCTCAGCCACGAGGACCGGAGCCGGATCGTCGCCAGTGCCGCCGATCGGGCCGTGATCTGCCCCGGCCTCTCCGTCGTGCGCCCCACGTTCCTCGAGGACGGGTTCGTCGCCGGCACGTGGGAGGTCCGCGGCGAAACCCTGGCCGTGCAACCGTTCCGGCCCCTGCTCGACCCCGCGGCGGTCCGCGCCGAGGCGGAGAGGCTGCTCGAGTTTCTCGAGCTTCCGGACGGTACGAGCGTGACGTTAGAAGAGGGTCAGCGGCCCGACCGGTAGCGGCTGCGGCAGCGGGCGCAACGAGGGCACGAGCGCCGCGACGGCGGCGTGGAAGTCGCGGGCCAGCTGCGGCGCGTCCGCGTTGTCCGGCGTGTGGATGAAGAACGTCGGGGAGCGGCCCTCGCGCAGCCACGCGGCCGCCTGGCGGGCCCAGCCCTGCCAGCCGTCGACGGTCTGCTGCCGATCGTCGCGGCCCAGGTACCGCACGATCGGCCATGAGGTGAGCGCCGCCGTCCGCCGGGGCAGCCGCGGCTTCTTCAGCCACGCGTCGCGCTCGGCGTCGCTCGTCGGCGCCGCGGCGAAGAACGCCGTGGTGTCGAACGGTACCCACTCGGCCCCGGCCGCGACGAGCACGTCCTCGAGCTGGGTCGCCGCCCCGGCGAAGAACGCGGGATGCCGGACCTCGACGGCGCAGCGATACCCGGACGGGAGCCGGCGCAGGAACGCCGCCAGCCGCGGCACGTCCGACGGGCCGAAGGACGCCGGAAGTTGTACCCACAGTGCGTGCACCCGCGCCCCGAGCGGCTCGATCGCGTCGAGGAAGCCGCGCAGCTCGTCGTCCGCGCCCGTCAGGCGGTGCTCGTGCGTGACGGGGCGGGGCAGCTTGAGCACCATGCGGAACTCGGGGCCGGTCTGCTCGGCCCAGGTCCGCACCGTCTCCCGCGTCGGCGTGGCGTAGAAGGTGGTGTTGCCCTCGACGGCGTTGCACCAGCCCGCGTAGGCGCGCAGCCGCTCCCCGGCCGGCAGCGGGTGCTCGACGAAGCGCCCCTGCCAGGACTTGAGGCTCCACATGGCGCAGCCGACGTGCAGCACGGGCATGGTCACGCCGAACACGGTAAGCGATCCGGTCGCGGGGAAGATCCTCAGGCCAGGAGGGCGGCGAACTCGGGCCCGCCGGACGTGACGGGGCGCCGCCACGAACCCCGGGAGCGGGTCGCCGGGCATGACGAAGCGCCCGCCGGAAACCCGGCGGGCGCCTCGGAACGAGCTGCCCTACTCGGCCGTGAACGTCACGTTGCGACGGCGGCGGATGGCGAAGACCAGGCCCGCGCCGCCCGCGATCAGGGCCGCGCCCGTGCCGACCATCGGCAGCGTGCTCGACGAGCCGGTGACCGGCAGGCTCGGGCTCGGCGACACCGACGGCGGCGGCGGGGTGACGGACTTCGACGTCTCGGGCGTCGGCGACGGGGACTTGGACGGCGACTTCGAGGGCGACGGCGACGGCGTGTGCTCCGTCGTCTTGCAGTCGCCCTTGAGCTGGACGGGCCGGCTCGTGAAGGACTTGGTGTATCCGTCCGACCAGCGGGCGTCGACACTCAGGGTGAGGCTCTTGCTGGTGGTGCCGGCGTACGTGGTGGTGAACGAGCTGCTGCTGCCGGACTTGCCCTTCTCCGCCAGGCTGATGGCGGCGTGGGTCTCGCCCGTCTCGTTGATCTTGATGTTGGTCAGATCAACGGTCTTGTTGTAGTCGTTGCTGACCGTCCAGGTCACCGTATACGTGCCGTTGACACCGCAGTCCGCCTTGCCAGCCGGACCCGCGCTGTGCGCGCTGGCCGGGGTAGCGAAGAGGGTCGATAGGCCGACGGCGGCGGCCGCGGCGAAAGTGCCGACGGCAGCCTTCCTGAACAGCGAGTTTTTCACGTCGTCTCCTACGGGGCAGAACTTAGCGACGACACAACATAGTGCGAGGCGGCCCGTCGGCGACAGTCGTAAGGACATAGAAATCCGCGAGTGGTGCGGGTTTGTCCGGATTCTGCAAAAAAATAATGAAGATCTATGATCCTCTTAATCACTCGATGCGGTGAACCCGTTACAACATAAGGGCAAACGCCGAGCTGGCGGCCGTGCTGCCGCTGCGTGATGGTGGCAGGACGCTAGGTGTATGCCACGACGAACCTCGATGTATGCGCGGTCTGGTCGCGGTCGCGGACATGTCGCGGCTTCGATGCCGTCGAGTGTGCACGGGCCCTTGCCTGAGGGAATGCTGAAGTCGGCGCGGGACGATCACACAAAGTAGTCGTCGAGGGTGCCGGGTGGCCCGGAATAGGATCGCGCCGGTGGAGACGGCGCAGATCCTGCAGCACGCGTCGCTGCTCACCCTCCCGCAGCTCCAGGTCGCCGAGGTCCTGTCCCTGCGGGCCGAGGGCACGCGGCGCCGGGATCTGGCGCGGGCGCTCGGCGTCGAGCCCGACGACCCGCGGCTCGAGGCCGCGCTGCACGCCCTGCGCGACAGCGGGCTCGCATGGCCGGACGGCGAGTGGATCCGCACCGTCGAGCTGCACAAGGTCCTCGCCAACAGCTACGGGTTCGGGCGGGCCGCCGCGCACGAGATGACGTACCTCCCCCTGGAACAACTGCAGCGCATCGCCCACGAGCTCGGCGTGCCCGGCGGCCTCGGCGACCGCGACCACGCGCGGCTCGTCCGGGCCGTCGGCGCCGCGCTCGCCGACCCGGACCTCGTGCGCGAGCAGTTCCGGCTCGCCCCGAAGGCGGCCCAGGACATCCTGCGCGACCTCGCGACCGGGGAGCCGTTCTACGCCGACCCGCACGCCCTGCTCGCGCTGCGCACCAACCGCCGGGGCACCCCGCTGCGCTTCGCCGTCGACCGGGGACTGCTCGTCCTCAACGGGTACTACGGCGCCGCCCTGTCCATGCCCAGCGAGGTCGGGGCCGCGCTGCGCCCCGGGTTCCGGGCGGACTTCGACACCACCCCGCCCGCGCCGCCGTCGGTCGCGGTCAGTCCCGAGGCCGTCGACCGGTCCGGGGCGGCCGCGGCCGGGGCGGCGCTCGCGTCCGTCGTCACGCTGCTGGAGGAGTGCGGCCGGACCCCGGTGCCGATCCTCAAGGCGGGCGGGATCGGGCTGCGCGAGGTACGCAAGCTGGCCCGGCTCATCGACTCCGACGAGGAGGGCGTGCGGTTCTGGCTCACCGTCGCCGGCATGAACGGGCTGATCGGCATCGCCGGCGACCGGGTCGCGCCGTCGGCCGAGTTCGACGCCTGGCTCAAGCTCGACCCGGCCGAGCGCTTCGCCTGGCTGCTGGAGGGCTGGATGCGGATGCGGGCCGCGCCGCTGCTGCTCGACGGCCGCCCCGCGCTGGTCGGCGGCGAGCACGACGAGAGCAGCGCCGTGCTGCGGGTGACCCTCGCCGCCGTGCTCGCCTCGCTCCCGCCCGGGCGCGGGGCGGCCGGGCTGGACGGGCTGGCCGCGATGCTGGCCTACCTGCGGCCGCTGGTCGCCGGCGATGCCGATGAGGTCGTACCGCTGGCCGCCGCCCTCTGGCGCGAATGCGAGCTCATGGGCGTGGGCGCGCACTACGCCCCGACGTCGCTCGGGCACGCGCTCGCGTCCGGCGACGGCGAGCGGCTGGCCGGAGTCCTGCGCGACTTCCTGCCGGCGGCCGAGGAGACGGTACTGCTGCAGAGCGACCTGACCGCGATCGCCACCGGCACCCCGTCGGCGTCGCTGAGCGACCTGCTCGACCTGGCCGCCGAGCGCGAGTCCCGCGGCGGCGGCTCCACCTGGCGGTTCACGGAGGCCTCGGTGCGCCGCGCGTTCGACGCCGGCACGGGCGCCGACGAGCTCATCGCGCGCATCCGCGCGGCGGCGGCCGGCGGGCGGGTGCCGCAGCCGCTGGAGTACCTGGTCGCCGACCTCGGCCGCAAGCACGGCAACGTGCGGGTGCGCACGGTCGGCTGCGTGCTGCGCAGCGACGACACCGCGCTGCTGGGCGAGATCATGCGCGTGCGCAGCCTGGCGCGCCTGGAGCTGGCCGAGCTGGCGCCGACCGTGCTGTCGAGCGCCCTGGGCCCCGCGGAGACCCTGGCCGCCCTGCGTCAGGCCGGGTACGTGCCGGTCGCCGAGCGCGCCGACGGCACCATCGCCTTCGAGCGCCCGGCCCGGCACCGCGCTAGAGGGACCGGTCCAGGAAGCTGATCACCGCCCGGGTCAGGGCGACGCGCCGGTCCGAGAAGGCGTGGTCGGAGGGCAGCAGAACCGTCTCGCAGCGCTCGAGGCCGGCGTAGGCGCGCACCAGCGGGTCGTGGTGCAGGGCCGGGGGCGCGACCGTGTCGTGCTCGGCCGCGACGAGCAGCACCGGGCGGCCCGCGAGCCGGGGCGCGAGGCTCGCCAGGCGCCACGCCGGGCCGTTGGCGCGCATCTCCTCGAACAACGCGTCGCCGCTGGTGCCCCGCAACGGCAGCGGGTCCTCGGCGAACATGGCGCGGGCCTGCTCCAGTACACCTTCCGGCGCCTGGGAGACGGCCCCGAGGTCGTAGGCGGCCAGGGCCGCGACCGCTCGCACCGACGGGTCGCCGGCCGCCGTGTGCAGGGCCGCGAAGCCGCCGACGCTGTGCCCGACCACCGCGACGCGGCCGGGGTCCAGCGACGGGTCGAGCCCGGGCGCGGCGGCGGCCGTGCGGGCGGCGTCGGCGAGCACGTTCGACCAGCGGTACGCGCCGCCGACGCCCCACGAGCCGCGGTAGTGCACGACCAGCGCGGCGTAGCCGGCCCGCCGCAGCGCCTGGGCGAGGTCGAAGTTGCGCTCGTTGCCGGGGAAGCCGTGCAGCACCACGACGACCGGGTGCGGCCCGGGGCCGGCGGGGAGGTGCAGCACACCCAGCAGCGGCACTCCGGCGCTGTCGAAGCGCACCTCGGGCGTGCGGGCGCGGGGGAGCAGGGCCGGGTCGGGGTCGGTCAGCCAGCGATCATCCACGTGCAATTTGTACAAGGCGCCCGGGGGTGCAGGGGAGGAGAATGCCAAGCATGACCGCGAAGCCCGTGAACCTGACCGAGGCGCTCCAGTCGTTCACCGAGGTCTACAGCCCGCGGATCGTCGCGCGGATGAACGACTACGACGTCCGGGTCGCCCACACGCGCGGCGAGCACGTGTGGCACACCCACACCGACACCGACGAGTTCTTCCTCGTGCTCGACGGGCGGTTCGACATCGCCATCCGCGAGGCGGACGGCCACGAGCACACCGTCGTGCTGCATCCGGGCGACACGTACGTCGTGCCGCGCGGTACCGAGCACAAACCCTCCTCGCCGGGCGGCTCCATCCTCATGTTCGAGCCGACCGGGACGCTCACGACCGGCGATGCCGCCGTGGGCGAGATCCCCGCGCACGTCGACAGCACCGCCGGGCACGAATTGGGCTGATCCGCCGGCCCGGCACCACCGCGGGGCTGGGCGCCTCCCCGGCGCCTAGCCCGCGGCCAGGTGCTGCTCCACCGTGGCGACCTTCGACTCGAGGCGGCCCACCGGGCCGTCGCGCCAGTCGACCTTGATCACGGTGCTGGTGCGCGGGGCCGCGGACTGTACGACCGCCACCGCCGCCTGCACGACCGCCATCACCTCCTCCCACGTCGAGCCCTCGACCGTGGTGAACATGGCATCCGTCCGGTTCGGCAGCCCCGAGGCCCGGACCACCCGCACCGCCTCGGCGACGAGCGCACCCACGTCCTCCCCGAGCCCGAGCGGCGTGACACTGAACGCGACAAGCACAGACATGCACTCGACGCTAACCTGGGCAACCGTGCGACTGCTGATCACCAACGACGACGGCATCGGGGCGCCCGGGATCAGGGCGCTGGCCGAGGCCGCCGCGCGGGACGGGCACGACGTCACCGTCGCGGCGCCGCAGACCGAGTTCAGCGGGGCCGGGGCGGCGCTCACCGCCGTCACCGAGCAGGGGCGGCTCGTGCTGGAGCCGGTCGAGTTCGGCGGGATCGCGGCGTTCGCGGTGGCCGCCTCGCCCGCGTACATCGCGGTGCTCGCGGCCCTCGGCGTCTTCGGCCCGGCCCCCGACATCCTGCTCAGCGGCATCAACCAGGGCGCCAACGTCGGCCACGCGATCCTGCACTCCGGCACCGTCGGCGCCGCGCTCACGGCCGCGAACGAGGGCATCCGCGCGCTCGCGGTCTCCCTCGACGTGCCCACGGCGCTGCCCCACGAGGACCGGGCGGTGCCGGTGGTCGAGCAGCACTGGCCGACGGCCGGGGCGCTCGCCGCGCGGCTGCTGCCGCGGCTGGCGGCCGCCCCCGCCGCCACGGTGCTGAACCTCAACGCGCCGAACCTGCCGCTGCCGGCGATCAAGGGGCTGCGGCGCGCGGCCCCGGCGCCGTTCGGGCAGGTCCGGATGGCGGTGGCGGAGGCGGCGCAGGACTTCGCGCGGATCATCGTCGAGGTCCGCGAGGAGCCGGCGCCGCCCGGCAGCGATCTGGCGCTGCTGGCCGCGGGGTACGCGACAGTGACCGCCCTGCGGCCGCCGTCGGAGGACCCCGATCCATTCCTGGTGGGTGACGGCCTACTCGTTGTGGAGGACCTCGGCGATGGGCAGCCGCGCGGCGGTGCGTGACGGCAGCAGCGCGCCGAGGACCGCGATCGCCACGCCGGCCAGGGCCATGAGGGCCAGCGCCCCCGGGTTCCAGACGTGGAACATGGCCGCCGGGAGGTCGATCTTCGCCGTCCGGCCCACCATCGGCAGGATCAGGCGGTGCGCGGCGATGCCGACCGGGATGCCCGCGACCGCGACGAGCAGGCCCAGCACCGCCATCGACGTGACCATCATGGCCACCACCTGCCGGGGCGTCATGCCGATCGACTTGAGCGTGCCGAGGTCCCGGCGGCGTTCGCGGACGTTGAGCAGCACCGTGTTGAAGACGCTCAGCGCGGCCACGGTACCGATCATCAGTGAGAACACGACCGAGACGGTGACCACCGAGACCGTGTAGGTGTTGCCGAGACCGCTGACGGCGGACCAGGCGTAGAGGCCGGGGTCGGCGGCGCGCACGGCGGCGAGGTACGACTCCACGCTCGTCCCGGGCTGAACGCGCACGGAGTACATGACCTCGTGGTTCACGAGGTGGTACGACGGCGCGACGGCGGTGAGGACGGACCAGTCGGCGAAGAGGTCCCCGCCGGCGATGCCGGCCTCCATGGTGCGGCCCACGATCGTGACGGGGGTCTCGCGGCCGTCGTAGGCGAGCCGGATCGTGTCGCCGACGCGCAGGCCGAGGTTCCGCAGGGCCTTCGACGCGGCGACCACCTCGCCCGGGGCGGCCATCCAGCGGCCCTCGGTGAGCTCGGCCTGGTAGCCCAGCGTGCTCGCGTCGCCGCGCAGGAAGTCCACGTTCACGGGGCTGCGGTGGCCGGCGACGGCGAGGCGCAGGGTGAGGTCGGCGGTGACGAAGACGGTGCCGGGCAGCCCGCGCAGCAGCGCCTCCACCTGCGGGTCGGTCCTGTCCGTGGAGACGCCGCCGAGGTCGGGGTTGCTCGGGCGGACCTGGGCCTGCACCGCGTCCGCGCGGTCCACGGCGTCGCCGAAGCGGATCACCGACGTGGCGAGGCCGCCGGCGAACGTGACCGTGGTGACCCCGAGCAGCAGCGCGGCCATGGTGAGCGCGGTGCGGCCGGGCCGGGCGAAGGGCAGGCCGAGGCCGAGGCTGACCGCGCGGGGCAGGCGGGTGCCGGACAGCGCCCGCTGCACCCGCAGGCCGCGGCCCGCCTTCGGGGCGGAGCCGGCGCTGATGGCCTCGGCGGCGGAGAGCCGGCGGGCGCGCCGGGCCGGCACCAGCGCGACGAGCGCGACCAGGACGGGCACGCCGAGGGCGCCGGTGAGGGGCACCCACAGGCCGGTGTCGACCCGCGCGCCGAAGCCGAGGCCCTGGAACGCGCCGGCCAGCAGCGGCCGGGCGGCGACGGTGCCGAGCGCGGTGCCGAGGAGGGCGCCGGCGACGGACGGTACCGACACCATGACGAGGTACACGGACACCACCTGGCGCGGGGTGAAGCCGATGGCCTTGAGCACGCCGATGTGCCGGAACCCCGAGATGACCGCGCCGCTGACCACGTTGGCCACGATCAGCACGGCGACCACGAGGCCGAGCACGCCGAAGACGACCAGGAAGGGCAGCATCGTGCCCGGTCCGGCCGCGACCTCGGCCTTGCGGGTGAGGTAAGACTGCGTCCCGGTGAGCCCGTCGCGCGGCACGGACGCGATCGCCGCGTCGACCTCGGCCCGGTCGGCCGCGTGCCGGAAGCGGTAGAGGACCTGCGATCCGGACGGGCCGAGCGCGGCCATCGTCGCGGGGGAGACCCAGGCGTCGGCGGTGTTGCCGAGGCTGTACGCCACCCCGACGATCGTCAGGACGGGCCGGCCGGGCACGGAGACGGTCTTGCCGAGGATGTCGCCGCCGAAGCGCTCGGCGTCGGCCCGGTCCGGCGGCGGCTGCGCGGTGACGACGATCTCGTTCGCGCCGGTGGCCCAGCGGCCGACCCACACGTCGACGCGGTCCACGGGCCCGGCCGGGTCGGCGCGCCCGACGACGGTCAGCGGCCCGGTCGCCCAGATCGGGCCGCCGTCGGCCGGCACGTCGAGCACCACCTCGGGGAAGGGGCCGGCGACCGCCTCGACGCCGGGGGCGTTCGTCGCCGGGTTCTGGGTGTCGTACGCCGCGATGACGTGCGCCCCCCGCTGCTGCGCGAACGCGCGGTCGAACGGGCCCGTGGACGCGTCGAGCAGCCCGAGCGCGACCACGATCGTGGCCGTCGAGCACAGCACCACGAGCCCGATCACGAAGGTCTGCAGCCTCCTGCGCCGCACCGCCGCCCGCGCCGCCCGCCACACGGCGCTCATGCCACGACCTTGCCGTCGGCGAGCTCGACGATCCGGCTCGCGCAGCGCTCGGCCATCGCCGTGTCGTGCGTGACCAGCAGCAGCGTCTGCCCGATCTGGTTGAGGTCCAGCAGCAGGTCCATCACCTGCTCGCCGGCCCGGCTGTCGAGCGCCCCCGTCGGCTCGTCGGCCAGCAGCAGCGCCGGGCGGTTCATGAGCGCCCGGGCGACCGCGACCCGCTGCCGCTCGCCGCCGCTGAGCGAGGCCGGGTAGGCGTTGCGCCGGTCGGCGATCCCCAGCTCGTCGAACAGCTCCAGCGCACGCCGCCGGGCCTGCGCGGCGCGGATGCCCATGAGCTGCGCGGCCAGGGCCACGTTGTCCAGCGCCGAGAGGTCGTCGAGCAGGTTGAAGAACTGGAACACCATGCCGATGCGGCGCCGCCGGAACAGCGCCAGCCCCGTCTCGCTCAGCGCCCCCAGGTCCTCGTCGTGCACCTCGACCCGCCCCGCCGTCGGCCGGTCGAGCCCGGCGATCATGTTCAGCAGCGTCGACTTGCCGCAGCCCGAGGGGCCCATGACCGCGACCGCCTCGCCGGCCTCGACGCTGAGCGAGACCCCGTCGAGGGCGGTCGTGCCGCCGAACTCCTTGCGCACCCCGTCCAGGCGCACCACCGTCGTCATGCCACGACGCTATTTCGGGTGTACCGCCCGTGGCGTCCGCTGCCGGATGCAACCCGCCGCCCGGGGTCATCCTGCGGATGTATGCCGGTGCCTCCGTGGTCCGATGCGCGCCCGGGCGCGCGTCTGGCATCGTGACGAGGGTGACCGTCCTCGCCGCCGTGCTGCTCGCGGCGCTCGTGGTCGCCGCGGCGGCGGCGGTCGCGTCGGGACTCGCGGCCGCGCGGGCCCGGCGGCGGCACCGGCGGGCGCTGGACGAGCGCGGCTGGCTGCTCGAGCGCGAGCGGCAGGCGGCGGCGAGCGGCGCCGTCGCGGCCGAGCGGGCCCGGATCGCCCGCGAGCTGCACGACATCGTGAGCCACAACGTGAGCGTGATGGTCGTGCAGGCCGGAGCCGCGCGCGAGGTCCTCGCCGCCGCGGCCGCCGACGTCCCGCCCGACGTGGCCGGCGCGCTGGCCGCGGTGGAGGGGGCCGGCCGCGACGCGCTCAAGGAGCTGCGGCACCTGCTGGGCCTGCTCGCCCCCGCGGCCGACGGGGCCGAGGAGCACTTCGAGCCGCAGCCGGGCCTCGACGGGCTGAGCCGGCTCGTGGACCGGATCGCGTTCGCCGGGCTGCCGGTCGACGTGTTCATCAGCGGGGAGCCGCGGCCGCTGCCGGCCGGGATCGACACCACGGCGTACCGGATCATCCAGGAGGCGCTCACCAACGCGCTCAAGCACGGGGAGGCGGATCGGGCGGAGGTCTCGGTGCGGTACGCCGAACGCTCCCTGCGCATCGAAGTCCTCAACACCGGCCCCGCCCGGCCCGCGCGCCGCACCTCGCCCGTCGGCACCGGACGGGGCCTGCTCGGCCTGCGGGAGCGCATCGCGGTGTACGGCGGCGACTTCGACGCCCGCCGGCGCTTCGGCGGCGGCTTCCGGGTCCGCGCCCGCATCCCCCTGGACGCGGCATGAGCGGTCCGCGGGTGCTGATCGCTGACGACCAGGCGCTGGTTCGCACCGGCTTTCGCATGATCCTCAACGCGCGCGGCGTGGACGTCGTCGGCGAGGCGGCCGACGGCGTCGAGGCGGTCTCCGCGGCCGACCGCCTGCGCCCCGACGTGATCCTCATGGACATCCGCATGCCCAACCTCGACGGCCTCGCCGCCACCCGCCAGATCGTCGAGCGGCAGCCGAGGTGCCGGATCATCATGCTCACGACGTTCGACCTGGACCGCTACGTGTACGCGGCCCTGGCCGCCGGCGCGAGCGGCTTCCTGCTCAAGGACGTGACGCCGGAGCACCTGGCCAACGCGGTCCGGCTCGTCGACACCGGCGACGCCCTCCTGGCCCCGTCGATCACCCGCCGCCTGGTCGAGCGCTTCGCCGCCGCGTCGGAGCCGCCGCCCCTGCACCGCGACCTGACGCCCCTCACGCCCCGCGAACTCGAGGTCCTGACCCTCATGGGCCAGGGCCTGTCCAACGCGGAGCTGGCCGCGGCGCTGACCCTGAGCGAGGCGACGGTCAAGACCCACGTGACGCGGATCTTCACCAAGCTGAGCCTGCGCGACCGGGCGCAGGCGGTCGTGCTGGCGTACGAGACCGGGCTCGTCCGCCCCTCCTCGGACGCCGCTGATCCGCCGCCGTACTCGCGTCCGGCTGAGGAGCCGCACGGCTAGAGTGGCGAGCCGTGGACGAGTTGCCGATCGTTGAGTTCGGGTTTCCCGGGGATTTGCGCGACAAGCTCGTCGCGGCCGTGCTCGGCGGCGGCAAGACGACCACGACCGGGCTGCTGCAGGACTACGCGATCGACCAGGAGCCGCTGCCGCAGGCCGGGCAGCGGGCCGCGGTCGTCGACTCCGGCGGGCGGCGCGTCGGGGTCATCGAGGTCGTCGAGGTTCGCGTGGCCCGGCTCGGCGACGTCGACCTCGCGCACGCCGTCGACGAGGGGGAAGGGGACGCCTCCGTCGCGCAGTGGCGCCAGACGCACGAGCGCTTCTGGCACGGGCCGGAGTACCGGGGCTGGCTGGGCGATCCCGCGTTCACCGTCGACGACGACACGCTCGCGGTGTTGCAGCGCTTCCGGCTCGTGCGCTAGACCCCGGGCGTGTGGGCCGACCCGGTCACGGCCCGGACGGTGGCGTCCGCCACGGCGGGGACCGCGTCCGTCTCCAGGCCGCCGACCGAGATGCGGATCGCCGGGGGCGTGGCGATGCGGTACAGCGCGCCGGGCGCCACCGCGAACCCCGCCTCCCGCAGCCGCGCAACCGCGGTCGTCTCGTCGGGCACCGACACCCAGACGTTGAGCCCCGTGCGGCCGGTGACCGTCCGGCCTCTGGCCCGCAGCGCTTCCACGAGGGCGGTTCGGCGGATTTCGTACTCCTCCTTCGCCGTCGCCACCGTAGCCGCCACGGCCGGATCGGACCACAGGTCGGCGACGAGCCGCTGGAGGAGCAGCGACACCCACCCGGTGCCGACGCGCTGACGCCCGACGAGCCGCCCGATGCTGGTGGCATCGCCGGCGACCACGGCGAGCCGGAGGTCGGGCCCATAAGACTTGCTGACCGACCGTACGAATCCCCACGCCCCCGTAGCCCCGGCCAGCGGATGCAGCGCGTCGACGGAGAGCTCCCCGGCATGGTCGTCCTCGATCACGAGCACGTCGGGGTGCTCGGCGAGCACGGCGCGAAGATCGACGGCCCGGGCCGCGGTGACGCCGGCCCCCGTAGGATTGTGGGCGCGGCTGGTCACCACGAACGCGCGAGCCCCGCCGCGCAGCGCGTCCGCGAGCCCCCGAGGCTCCGGCCCGTCCTCGTCGACGGGCACCGGCACCGCCCGCAACCCGAGCGCGGCGACGAGATCGAGCAGATTCGCCCACCCGGGATCCTCGACGGCGACGCGGTCACCGGGCAGCAGGTGCGCGTTGAGCAGCCGCTCGATCCCGTCGAGCGCACCCCCGACAACGGCCAGTTCACTCCCGTCGACCCCGTCGCGCTCGAACCTCTCCCGGGCCGCGGCGCGCAACGGCGGATGCACCGTCCCCGCGGCGTACCCGGTGGACGTCCCCGCCGCGGCGGCGCGCGCGAGGGCCGGCCCGAGATCCGGCAGCAGCCGGGGATCGGGTGCCCCGGTGGCCAGATCGAGCACGCCTTCGGGCACTTCGAGCCGGAACTGCCCCCGCGCGGGCGCAACGGCCGGCCGCGGCCGCACCCGAGTACCGTGCCGCCCCGCCGACTCAGCGATCCCCCGCTGGCGCAACGCCTGATACGCGGCGGCGACGGTCGCGGGACTGACCCCGAGCTGCGTGGCCGCGGCGCGAATCGGCGGGAGGGGGTCGCCGGCTTGCAGGCTGCCGGAGCGCACACCGGCCTCGACGGCGGCGGAGATTTCGCTCGCCGTACGCCCGGCCAGCGCAAAGCCCACGGTCACGCCCCCGACCCTATAGCCCGCGCGAGCGGGGGGAGAGGCTGAACCTCGTCGACGACCGCACGACGCCGTCCCGCTGCTCAGACACTCCGCGGCGGCAGCAAGTGATCCGCGCAAATTCGGTGCGCCGTCCGGCTTGAACTCGAGATCACTTGGAGCGAGTGGGAGTCTGTGAACTGGCCAGCAAAGCCAGGCCAGTGGCTGTATAGCAGGCATGGGAGTTGGAGTCGGCGTGCCACCACTGCCGGGCTCGGTCGGGGCCGGTGAAGGGTCCGACGGCGAGCAGGCGTCGGCTGAGTGGGTGGATGGCCACGAGGACGGTCGGCGCGTTCAGGTCGGCGACGGTCGCGTCACGCGGCGGGTGTACCGACGCCGCCGCAACGACGGTACCCTGACCGAGCCGATCGCGAACCGGGAAATTATCCTCCCTCGACACTCGGCTGATGCCGTGCGGCAAGCCCTAGCCGAGTTGGTCTAGCCACGACCACCGGTGCCACGTTCGACATTCCGGGGACGGCGTCCGAGGGCATCCGTACTTCGGCATCGGGACGTCTGCCCATCCGTGGGTAGGAAGCATCGGCCTCGCCGTGATCGTCACTCACTGTGATGACGCAGCCGGCCGTTACGCGCACCCGTTACGGCATGAGCGAGCACGTCCGCGAGCGTCCGTAAGGTACGGGCGTGGCTTTGACCGACCGACCCCGCACCGCCGAGCAGTGGCGGGTCTACCTCGCCGAGTACAGCGCAGATTTCTTTCGCGTCGCCGATGCCGATCGGCTTGACCAACTCGGGGAAGAACGACGGGCCTCCGGGTGGCTCGGGTTCGCCGGTGCGGGTGAGGACGCGCTTGCCACCGTCGAGGAGCGGCTCGGGGTGACGCTGCCACCCGGCTACCGTGGCTTCCTGGAAGCCTCTGACGGGTGGCTTGAGATCGGGCCGTTCGCGTGGACGATGCGGACTACGGCCGACGTCGGATGGTTGCGGGACATCGAGCCCGACATGTGCGATCTGGGTGACGAGGACGACGAGGTGCTGGCGCGAGCGCTGCTGGTGTCCGCCGACACAGACGCCTGCTACTGGCTCCTCGACCCTGCGGATGTCAGCGACGACGGGGAGTGGGCAGCGTATGTGTGGGCGTCGTGGTATCCGGGCCTCGGCGACCGCTTCGACTCGTTCGCCGATCTCGTCGCCGCCGAGCGGGAGTCGTTCGAAGAGCTCAATGCGCGCGACGGGCGGGCTGTCGAGCCCGCCGGGGCAGCTGAGCTGATCGCCGAGGGACGGCTGATGGCGCTGCGGGGCGACGCTGAGGGAGCGGCCGAGCGCTTCAAGGCGGCAGCTCGCAAGGGGTCGGGAGCGGGGCAGTACCTCGCCGTCGTCATAGGGGCATTCCTGCGACCCGACGTGCACCACAGGATCCGTAACGACGTTCTGGCGCATCCACACGTGGTCGATGCGGTCGGTGCCGGGCGAGTGCGTGCCGAGCTCGTACCGCTGTTCCTGCAGCGCGAGCCCGGCGCCTGGGCCCGGCGGATCGTCACGGAGGCGCTCGGCGACGCCGGCGACCTACCGGCAGCGTCAGAGCCGCCAGAGTTCGCCGCCGCCCTCGAACAGGCCCGCGAGCCGGCGCGCCGCGGCGACACCGAGGCAGCCTGGTCGGTCGTGGCCGTAGCGGTGCCACGCTGGCGCAGCGACGACCCCCTGCGCATCGCGCCCGTGACGCTGCTCACCGATCCGGTCCTGAGTCCGCTCGTCACCCCGCAGCGCGCCGCCTGGATCGCCAGCACTCCGAAGGGCCAGGCAAATGACTGATCCGGCACGGCCATGATCACGTGCGCGCTCATCGGCTACTTATAGATCCGGTAGCCGTGATCAGGGGTGTGTTCGACCTCGTGGGGCGCCGGTGATCTCTGGACTGCCGGTCGAACTCAAGCCGGTGCGCTACCGGCTGTGCGAATCTTTCACAGCCACGACGAGTGTCGCGCCCTGGCCTTCGCCGAACTCCCAGCCGGCGATGGCGGTGCTGCCCGGCAGGTCGGCGATCGGTTGCAGGTCGGCCGGGCACTCGCCGGGGCCGAGGTAGTACGCGCCGGCGCTTCGTGCCCAGTGCGCGCTGAGGCACAGCCCGCGCAGGTGCCGCCGCAGGGCGTCATCGTCGAGCTGGTTCAGGACGGGCTCCCAGCGTGGGTCCACCGCACTCGCGCCGGGTTTCACGTACCCGTGCCTGGCGAGGGTCCCTTCGATGTCGGTGAGGCCGTCCGGGGCGCTCATGGTGAACGTGGCTGCCCGCATCGCGTCCAGGAGTGAGCCGTCCGTCCTTGGCCGCAGCAGGAGGACGGGGTATAGCCTGAAGGCGTCGGGGCTGAGCTCGTCGAGGCGCAGCGCACCCTCGAGCAGCGCTCGGCCGAGGTCTCTGCCAAACACCACGGCAGGGCCACTGCCCGTCGGCGTTGCGAGCAACGCCTTGAGCGCGGCCGGCCGCACGCTCTTCGCCACGAACGCCGACCCGGCGAGGTCCGGCACCCACCGCTCCAGGCCTAGCCACGCGCCGCCCCGGTCCTCGGACGGCCCGGACACCTCAGCGACCAGCTTGGCGGGATCGAGTTCACCGAGAGCCTCGCCGGCTGTCTCGTCGTCGTAGTGGAAGACCGCGTATGTCGCCGCTGGGTCGAACTCCGTCAACGGGCGGCCGAGCAGCAGACCGAACGCATGGCCGAGCAGATCGTCCCAGCGGGACACGGTCAACTCCTTGGGCCGGCTGTTAGACATCGGGTCGGACGAGCGCGACATGAGGGATCGGAGACAGGCGAGCATCCTGGTGCCGTCACCTCCGGAGCGTACCGGACAAGGTCAACTACTCAGAGATCTCGCCACGGTCCTCCCGGCCGAGCACAGCGGCCGTCGACCTGGCTGCGGCGCCCGCACATCGGCCAGAAGGGTGCGTCGTCGCATGAACGATCGTGGCGGGATGATCGGCTGCCGGCTGGTCGGCTCGGTCGGTTCAGTGCCCACGGCGGAGGGCCGTGGCTATGGGTGGCCCAGGTTCGTCGGACCACTCATAGCCGGAAGGTCGCGTACCGCAGGTCAGGAAGGCCGTAGCGGCGGCAAGGGGTAGGTCGCTTTGATCATTAGCGCACTCCGGAGGATGGCGCAGTTCTTTTTGGTGCCCCCGGCAGGATTCGAACCTGCGCTCCCGCCTCCGGAGGGCGGTGCTCTATCCCCTGAGCTACGGGGGCCTTACGACCTCGAACAGACTAGCAGAGCCCCCACCCGCCCCACGAACTGGTTCCCCTGCGATGCGTGGGACGGGTGACAAAGGGCCAACCTACGAGGACAGCGGCTGCGCGCCGAGGTCCTTCAGCTTCTCCGTCAGCTGCGAGATGTCGTACGACTGGGACACGCGGATCTTCTCCGCGGCGTCGCGGACCTCGGGGTCTGAGGCGTCCTTCGCGGCGATCTCCGCCATGTGGATGCCGCCGAGGTGGTGGCGCAGCATGAGCTGGCACCAGAGGGTGTCGAAGTCCTTGCCCTGGGAGGACTTGAGCTTCTTCAGCTCCGCGTCCGAGGCCATGCCGGGCATGCGGCCGTCGGCCTGGAGGGTGTTCATCCCGGACGGCATCCACGCCATGGGGCGGTTGGACGACGTGGGGGAGAGGTGCCACTCCGTCAGCCAAGTTTGCATCTGGCCGATCTGCCACTGCTGGCTCGCGGCGATGTCGTACCCCAGGTTGCGGATGTCGTCGGTGGTGCCGAGACGGTACGCGAACATCCCCATCTCGACCGCCTGCGCGTGGTGCACGCTCATGTCGCGGGCGAAGCCGGCGTCGATGGAGTTTTCGCCGGGGCGGTTCATGATCGGGATGAGGTACCCGATCGCGATGCCCGTCACCAGGAGGAGTACGGCGGCGAGCGCGCCCAGGCTCAGGCGCGCCCGCCGTGAAAGTTGCGCGAACACGGGCTAGTTGCTGCCCATCTGCGTCGAGCCGCCGTCCTTGCCGAGGTCACGCGGCGTGCTGCCGGTCTCGGTGATGATGTCACCGCTGGAGCACGGCGTGCCGGCCTCGAGCGTCGCGTTCTGGCGCAGCGCCTTGATGAACTCGTCGATGCGCTTGTCGCCGGCGTTGTCGACCTTGAGCTGGAAGCCCCACGCCTGCAGGGAGATCGGGGAGTCCAGGTTCGGGTACGGGCTCATGAGCATGTAGTCGTTGCCGCGCACACGCTTGGCCAGCGCCTCGACCTGGTCGGCGGGGAGGCTCGGGTTGTACGTGATCCAGACGGCGCCGTGCTCCATGCTGTGCAGCGCGTGCTCGCTGGCGATCTGGGACGTGTAGACGTCACCCAGGCAGCGCTGCCAGTTCGGGTTGTGGTTGCCGGCCACGGGCGGGTTGATCTTGTAGGTCTGCGGGCCCCACACGTGCTCGCGCTGGCCGACCATGGCCTTGTCGAGCTTGTAGTAGTCCTTGAGACCGCTGATCTGGTCCGCGCGGTCGTGCCAGCCCAGGCCGTTCTCGTACACCTGGTAGCCGGCGAAGCCCACGATGCCCAGGGCCAGCACGCCGACCGTGGTGAACAGCGCGATCGGGCCCCAGCTCATGCCCTGCTTGACCTTGACCGGCGCGATCTTCTTGGCCGCGGGCCGGGCGGTGGCGGGCCGCTTCCCGGCCGGGGCGGTCTTGCGGGCCGGTGCCGACTTGCGCGGGTTCGCCTTGGGCTTGGCCGGGGTGGCCGTCTCCGCGGAATCCGAGACGTCCGAATCCTCGACGGCGTCCACGTTCTCCAGGTCGGCGTCCTCGTCGCCGCCCTGCTTCGGCTTCGCGCCGGAGACGGCCTTGGTGGACGGCTTACGGTTGCCGCCACCGTGCTGGGTGCTCATGCTCATCTCGTCGCCTCGCAACGCTCAGCGTTGTGCTCGCTCATCGGGCCTCGTCTGGTCAACGGTCGGGGGTCGCGGCGGGGAACTGCTCCGGTGGCTCCCTCCCCCGCGGGGGGAATCCGGTTCCAGCCGTCCCGCATTGTGACCAGCACAACGGGCCGCCGCCAAGTACCGGAGTCTACCCCCGATAGCATTTGTCGGTGACTCCCGCTGAACTCGCCGTAGCAGTCCTCGCCGCCGCCCGTGCGGCCATCACCGAGCGTGACCTCGACGCGTCCGTGCTCCCGGCGACGACCAGCGTGGAGCGACCCCGAAACCCGGAGCATGGTGACTATGCGTCCAATATCGCCATGCAGCTGGGCAAGCGGGTCGGGCTGAACCCGCGCGAACTGGCCGCGGCGGTCGCGAAAAACTTGCAGGAAACTCCCGGGATCGCGAGTGTGGAGATCGCCGGGCCTGGATTCCTCAACATCCGGCTCGCGGCCGGGGCCGTGGGCGAGCTCGCCGGGCTCATCGTGCGCGCCGGGCGCGGCTACGGGCGCAGCGAGACCCTGGCCAAGGAGAAGGTCAACCTGGAGTTCGTCTCGGCGAACCCCACCGGCCCCGTCCACCTCGGCCACACCCGCTGGGCCGCCGTCGGCGACGCCCTGGGCCGCATCCTGACCGCCGCCGGTGCCGACGTGACGCGTGAGCACTACATCAACGACGCCGGCGTGCAGATGAACCGGTTCGGCGAGTCCGTCATGGCCGCCGCCCACGGGCAGCCCACGCCGCCGGACGGCTACCCCGGCGAATACGTGCAGGACATCGCCGACGCCATCAAAGCCGCCGATCCGGACCTGCTGCGGCTGCCGGAGGAGGAGCAGAAGGCGGCGTTCCTGCAGAAGGCGTACGAGAAGATGCTCCAGGAGATGCGCGCGAGCCTCGAACGGTTCGGCGTGCACTTCGACGTGTGGTTCTCCGAGAAGACGCTGCACGAGGGCGGCGCGGTCGAGCACGCCCTCGACGAGCTGCGCAAGCAGGGCCACGTCTTCGAGTCCGACGGCGCCGTCTGGCTGCGCACGACCGACTTCGGCGACGACAAGGACCGGGTGCTGATCCGCTCCAACGGGGAGAAGACCTACTTCGCCGCCGACGCCGCGTACTACATCAACAAGCGCGAGCGCGGCTTCGAGCGCTGCATCTACATGCTCGGCGCGGACCACCACGGCTACATCGGCCGCCTCAAGGCCATCGCGGCCTGCGCCGGTGACGACCCGCGGCGCAACATCGAGGTGCTCATCGGCCAGCTGGTGAGCCTGCTGCGCGGCGGCGAGCCGGTCCGGCTGAGCAAGCGCGCCGGCACCCTGATCACCCTCGACGAGCTCATCGACGCCGTCGGCGTGGACGCGGCCCGGTACTCGCTGGCCCGCTCCTCCACCGACTCGCCGCTGACGCTGGACATCGAGGTCATCACGCGGCAGAAGAACGACAACCCGGTCTTCTACGTGCAGTACGTCGGGGCGCGCATCTCGTCGATCGCGCGCAACGCGGCGGAGTACGGCTACGAGCGCTCCGAGACGTACGACGCGGCTCTGCTGGTACACGAGAAGGAACTGGATCTTCTGAAGGCCCTCGGGGACTTCCCCGGCGTCGTCGCCACCGCGGCGGAGCTGCGCGAGCCGCATCGCGTGGCACGCTATCTGGAGGACCTGGCCGGGCAGTACCACCGGTTCTACGACAACTGCCTCGTGCTGCCCCGGGGCGACGACCCGTTCACGGAGACCCACCGGGCCCGGCTCTGGCTCAACGCCGCCACCCGGCAGGTCATCGTCAACGGCCTGGACCTGCTCGGCGTCTCCGCGCCGGAACAGATGTAGAGGAAGACATGCGCGCACACGAGGCTGGGGCGCTCCACGCGGACCTCGGCTCCAACGGACCGTCCTGGCTGCGTACGCCGCAGGACGTGAACGCGTTAGTCCCGATGCTGTGGCCCAGAACGGTCACACGTGGACAAAACGGGGCGCTCCACGTCGCCGGCGTCGACATCCGGCACATCGCCCAGGAGTACGGCACTCCCGCGTACGTGTTCGACGAGGAGGACTTCCGGCAGCGGTGCCGCACGTTCAAGGCGGCGTTCGGCGGCGCCGAGGTCTACTACGCGGGCAAGGCGTTCATCGCCACGGCCGTGGTCAGGATCCTCGTGGAGGAGGGCCTCAGCCTGGACGTGTGCACCGGCGGCGAGCTCGCGGTCGCCCTGAGGGGCGGCATGCCGCCGCAGCGCATCGGCCTGCACGGCAACAACAAGTCGGTCGAGGAGCTCACCGCCGCCGTCGAGGCCGGCGTCGGGCGGATCATCGTCGACTCCTTCGACGAGATCGAGCGGCTCACCCGGATCGCGATCGAGTCCGGCAAGCGCCCGAACGTGATGGTCCGGGTGACCGTCGGCGTCGAGGCGCACACGCACGAGTTCATCGCCACCGCGCACGAGGACCAGAAGTTCGGCTTCTCGCTGGCCGGCGGCGCCGCGGCCGAGGCGGTCGACAAGATCCTCGCGGACGACGTGCTGGAGCTGCGCGGCCTGCACTCGCACATCGGCTCGCAGATCTTCGACGCCTCCGGCTTCGAGGTCGCCGCCCGGCGGCTGCTGTCGCTGCAGGCCCGCGTCAGCGAGGTGCACGGCCGCGAGCTGCCCGAGCTCGACCTCGGTGGCGGGTTCGGCATCGCGTACACGACCCAGGACGAGCCGGCCGACCCGCACGATCTGGCCGGGGACCTGCTGCGGATCGTCAAGCAGGAGTGCGCCGCGCTGCACCTGAGCGTGCCGCACCTCTCGGTCGAGCCGGGCCGGGCCATCGTCGGGCCGGCGATGTTCACCCTCTACGAGGTCGGCACGGTCAAGGACGTCGACGGCATCCGCACGTACGTCTCCGTCGACGGCGGCATGAGCGACAACATCCGCACCGCGCTGTACGACGCGGCCTACTCGGCCACCGTGGCCGGACGGGCGTCCTCCGAACCGCCGATTCTCGCCCGCGTGGTGGGAAAACATTGCGAGTCCGGGGACATCGTCGTGAAAGATGAATTCCTGCCGGCCGACGTCAAGGCCGGAGATCTTCTTGCGGTCCCGGGCACCGGCGCCTATTGCCGCAGCATGGCGAGCAACTACAACCACGTGCCCCGCCCGCCGGTCGTGGCGGTGGCCGACGGTGCGTCGCGCGTCATCGTCCGCCGGGAGACCGTGGACGATCTGCTGAGACTGGACGTGGGGTGACAGATGCCGCAATCGGTGAAGGTAGCGCTGCTGGGGTGCGGGACCGTCGGTTCCGAGGTGGTCCGCCTGCTGCACGAGCAGGAGCACGACCTTACGGCCCGCATCGGCGCGCCGCTGGAGCTGGTGGGCGTCGCCGTCCGCCGCCTCACCAAGGCGCGTGAGCTGCCGATCGACCCCGCCCTGTTCACCACCGACGCGCTCGGGCTCGTCACGCGCGACGACGTCGACGTGGTGGTCGAGGTCGTCGGCGGCATCGAGCCGGCCCGGACCTGGCTGCTGGAGGCCCTGCACGCCGGCAAGAGCGTGGTCACGGCCAACAAGGCGCTGCTCGGCGAGGACGGCGCCACCCTGCACAAGGCGGCCGCGGACTGCGGCGCGGACCTGTACTACGAGGCCTCCGTCGCCGGCGCCATCCCGCTCCTGCGCCCCCTGCGCGACTCGCTGCACGGCGACCGGATCACCCGGGTGACCGGCATCGTCAACGGCACCACGAACTTCATCCTCTCCTCGATGGACGCCACCGGCGCCGGCTTCGCCGAGGCGCTCGAGGAGGCGACGGCGCTGGGCTACGCCGAGGCCGACCCGACCGCCGACGTCGAGGGCTTCGACGCCGCCGCCAAGGCCGCGATCCTCGCCTCGATGGCCTTCCACAGCCGGGTCACCTCGGCCGACGTCCACCGCGAGGGCATCACCGAGGTCACCGCGGCCGACGTGGCCAGCGCGAAGGCCATGGGCTGCACGATCAAGCTGCTGTGCATCGCGTCGAAGGCCAACGGGGCCGTCTCGGTGCGTGTGCACCCGGCGATGATCCCGCGCACGCACCCGCTCGCGGGCGTCGGCGACGCCTTCAACGCCGTGTTCGTCGAGGCCGAGGCGGCCGGCCAGCTGATGTTCTACGGCCGCGGCGCGGGCGGTGCCCCGACCGCCTCCGCGGTGCTCGGGGACGTCGTCGCCGTGGCCCGCAACCGCCTCGCCGGCGTGCGCAGCGCGTCCGAGTCCGCCTACGCGGACCTCCCGGTCTCGCCGATCGGGGACGTGTACACGCGGTACCACATCAGCCTGGACGTCTCCGACAAGGCCGGCGTGCTCGCCGCGGTCGCGGGCGTCTTCGCCAAGCACGGCGTCAGCATCGCGACCGTGAACCAGTCCGGCCGCGGCAACCAGGCCGTGCTCGTCATCGTCACGCACGCCGCGCCGGATCGCGCCCTCGCC
This sequence comes from Dactylosporangium sp. CA-052675, assembly GCF_050947935.1. Taxonomy (GTDB): domain Bacteria; phylum Actinomycetota; class Actinomycetes; order Mycobacteriales; family Micromonosporaceae; genus Dactylosporangium. Next base: position 1,353,944 of record NZ_CP192010.1, read on the forward strand.
GCGACCGTCGCCGAGCTGCGGGCACTGGACATCGTTCGCGCCGTGGCGAGCGTCCTGCGGGTCGAAGGGGAGTAAGGCGCCATGTGGCGTGGATTGATCGAGGAATTCCGGGACCGTCTCCCGGTCGGACCGCAGACTCCGGTGATCACGCTGCAGGAGGGCAACACGCCGCTGCTGCCGGCGCCGGAGCTCTCCGCGCGCACGGGCTGCGACGTGTACCTCAAGGTCGAGGGGGCCAACCCGACCGGCTCGTTCAAGGACCGCGGCATGACGGTGGCGGTCTCCAAGGCGGTCGAGGACGGCGCGAAGGCGATCATCTGCGCCTCCACCGGCAACACGTCGGCCTCGGCCGCCGCGTACGCCGCCCGGGCCGGCATCACCTGCGCCGTGCTCGTGCCGACGGGCAAGATCGCCCTCGGCAAGCTCGCCCAGGCCCTCGTGCACGGCGCCCGCCTGCTGCAGGTGACGGGCAACTTCGACGACTGCCTGGCGCTGGCCAGCAAGCTGTCGCTGGACTACCCGGTCTCGCTGGTCAACTCGGTGAACCCGGACCGGCTGCAGGGCCAGAAGACCGCGTCCTTCGAGATCGTGCGCACCCTCGGCGACGCGCCGCACATCCACTGCCTGCCGGTCGGCAACGCGGGCAACATCACCGCGTACTGGATGGGCTACAAGGAGGAGGTCGAGGCCGGCCACGCCACCCGGCGCCCGCGCATGTTCGGCTTCCAGGCCTCCGGCGCCGCCCCGATCGTCCGGGGCGAGGTGGTGCGCGAACCGAGCACGATCGCCACCGCCATCCGCATCGGCAACCCGGCGAGCTGGACGAAGGCGGTCGACGCCCGCGACGAGTCCGGCGGCCTCATCGACGCCGTGACCGACCGCGACATCCTGCAGGCGTACCGGCTGCTGGCCCGCTCGGTCGGCGTCTTCGTGGAGCTGGGCAGCGCGGCGAGCGTGGCCGGCCTGCTGCAGGCGACCGCGCAGGGCCGCATCGAGCCCGGCCAGACGATCGTGTGCACCGTGACGGGCCACGGGCTGAAGGACCCGGAGTGGGCGATCTCCACGGCCCCCGCGCCGACGACGATCCCCGCCGAGCCCCTCGCCGCCGCGAAGGCCCTCGATCTGGCCTAACCTTTCTGCCCCGGTCCGCGTCACCTGCGGACCGTTGCTCCCGCAGGACTCGGGCCGGGGCCCAGCATTCGCTGGCCTGAGTCGCTTTTGAGCCCTGCGACTCCGCGGTGGCAAGAGCGGAGGACCCTCTAGGGTGTTCAGGTGCCGCCAGCGCTTTCGGTCCTTACCCGCAACAAGGACTTCCGCAACCTGTTCACCGCTGACCTGATCGGCCTGGGCGCCGACTGGTTCGTGATGATCCCCCTGCTCACCCTGCTGCCCCACCTGACCGGCTCGGGCCTGTGGGGCGGGCTCGTGCTGGCCGCCGACACCGGGGTGACGGCGCTGCTGCTGCCCTTCACGGGAACGATCGCCGACCGCCTCGACCGCCGCCGCATCGTCATCGCCGCCGACCTCGCCATGGCCGTGTGCGCCCTGTTCCTGCTGCTGGTGCGCACCCCCGCGACGGCCTGGGTGGCCCTGGTGGCCGTCGGCGCGATCGCGGTCGCCAAGGCCTTCTTCACCCCCGCCGCCCAGGCCGCCCTGCCCAACGTGGTCGACCCCGAGGAGCTGCCGGCGGCCAACGCGCTCGCGGGCTCGGCCTGGGGCACCATGCTCGTGATCGGCGCGTCGCTGGGCGGCATCGCGTCGGAGGCCTTCGGCGCCTACCCGTGCTTTGTCATCGCCTCGGCCCTGCTGCTCTTCTCGGCCTTGCAGGTCTGGCGCGTGCGCCGCCCCCTGCAGGCGGAGCGCACCGAGCCCCCGGCCCCGGCGTTCGCCGCGATCGCCGAGTCCCTGCGCTACATCCGCGCCCGCCCGAGGATCGCCTCCCTGGTGACCGTGAAGTCCGCGGTCGGCTTCGGCAACGGCGTGCTGACGGTCTTCCCGCTGCTGGCGCTCGCGCTGGGCGCCGGCCCGCTGGGCACCGGCCTGCTCTTCGCCGCCCGGGGCCTGGGCGCGCTGGTCGGCCCCATGGTGCTGCGGAGGGTGCTGTCGCACCGCTCCTGGCTGCTGCCGGGGCTGGCCCTGTCCATGTCGCTGTACGGCCTGGCCTACATCGGCGTCAGCCTGACGACGCTGTTTCCGCTGGCCCTGGCCGGCGTGGTGGTGGCGCATCTGGCCGCGGGCGGCAACTGGATGATGTCGAACTACGTCCTGCAGGCGGAGGTTCCCGACGCGCTGCGGGGACGGGTCTTCGCGACCGACTTCATGCTGGCGACCCTTTCGGTCGCGGCCAGCCAGCTGGCGGTGGGCGTCTTCGTGGACCACACGGACCCGCGGGTGCTGGTGGCGGCGTGCGGGGCGGTGACGCTGCTGTACGCGGCGGGCTGGTCGCTGGTGTCGTTGCGCCGCCCGGCTCCGGCCACGGAGTAGCTCCTGAGGCCGGGCGGTGCTCGATATGCCCGACACTCCGCGATCGGGCATGTCCCGTGCCGCCGGAAGGTGCGGGATATGCCCGACGCTCCGCAATCGGACATGTCCCGTGCCGCCGGAAGGTGCTCGATATGTCCGACGCTCCGCGATCGGACATATCCCATTTATACCCCGACGGGTCACGTATCCGATTCGGCCGAAGATCATGAAAGTTTCGAGGTCTTGCGCGCTTGAGCTATCGTGGTGATATCACTTCGATAGCCACCCCCCTGGAGGAGTCATGGAGCGACGGGCGTTTCGAGTAGCCGGGTTCGTGATGCTCGGCGCGCTGCTCATCGTGGTCGGCGGGGCCGTCGCCGCCGTCGCCCAGCTGCCCGAGGAGGCCGGCGCCGCGGTCGTCGTCCTGCTCTCGCTGGTCGCCGCCCTGATCCTGAGCGGGTTCACCGTGGTCAACCCGAACGAGGCCCGGGTGATGCAGTTCTTCGGGCGGTACGTGGGGACCATCGGCGAGGCCGGCTTCCATTGGACCGTGCCGCTCACCACCAAGCGCCGCCTGTCCCGCCGGGTGCGCAACTTCGAGACCGACCGGCTCAAGGTCTCCGACGCCGACGGCAACCCGGTGGAGATCGCGGCCGTGGTCGTCTGGCGCGTCGTGGACACGTTCAAGGCGTCCTTCGGGGTGGACGATCACATCTCGTACGTCGCGGTGCAGTCCGAGGCGGCCGTGCGGCACCTCGCCACGAGCTACCCGTACGAGTCCCACGGCGACGGCCGCTCCAGCCTGCGCGAGGGCAACGTGGTCAGCGAGGAGCTCACCGTCGAGCTCGGCGAGCGCGTGGCGCTGGCCGGGGTCGAGGTGCTCGAGTCGCGGATCACCCACCTCGCCTACGCGCCCGAGATCGCCCAGGCCATGCTCGCTCGCCAGCAGGCCAGCGCGATCGTGGGGGCGCGGTACAAAATCGTGGAAGGCGCCGTCGGGATGGTCCAGAGCGCGCTGGAGCGGCTCAGCGAGCTCGACGTCGTCGAGCTGGACGAGGAGCGCAAGGCCCAGATGGTGGCCAACCTGCTCGTCGTGCTCTGCGGCGACCGCAACGTGCAGCCCGTGGTCAACACCGGCACGCTCTACGCCTGACCGGTCGTCGTGCCCGAGCGCAAGAAGCTGCTGCTGCGGCTGGACCCCCAGGTCTACGACGCCATCGCGCGGTGGGCCGGCGACGACCTGCGCAGCGTGAACGCGCAGATCGAGTTCGCCCTGCGCATGGCGCTGCGCCAGGCGGGCCGGGACCCGAAACGCGGCCAGCCCTCCTCCGGCTCGGACCCCGACTCCGCTGCCGAGGGCGAAGCCGGCGACTCCGACGACTCCGGCGACTCCGGCGACGGAGGGGAAACCGGCGGCTGAGGCGATGCCGCTCCCCTCAGCGCGCCCCGGCTGCCGGGCTCCGAGCTCGCGCCGCGGCGGTGGGTGCGGACTGCTCGCGCGGGGCGGTGGGTGCTGACGGCTCGCGCGGGGCGGGTGCCGACGGCTCGCGGAGCGGTGGCGTGGTCACCGGCTCGTGCGGGGTGGTGGCGTGCTTCGGCCTGCTCACCCACTCGTGCGGGGCGGCCGATGGGCTCACCACTCGCCCTCACCGCCCGCGCCGGGCGAGTTCCGAGCGGCGGTAGCGATCCCGGGAAATGGGCGCGCCGTCCTCATGGTGAGATGATGAGCATGGCCTTCCTGTCCCGACCCGTCGTCGTGCGCGTTCCCGCGACGAGCGCCAACCTCGGCCCCGGATTCGACGCGCTCGGCCTGGCGCTGACGCTGTACGACGAGGTCGAGGCCCAGGTTACCGCCGGCGGCGTCAGGGTCGAGGTGAGCGGCGAGGGTGAGGGCGACCTGCCCGCCGACGAGACCCACCTGGTCGTGCGCGCGATGCGCCGCGCCTTCGCCGTGCTCGGCGGGCAGCCTCCCGGTCTCGCGCTGCGGTGCCGCAACCGCATTCCCCAGGCTCGCGGCCTCGGCTCCTCCTCGGCCGCCATCGTCGCCGGGATCGTACTGGCCCGGGCCCTGACCGAGGGCGGCGCCGAGCGCATGGACGACGCGGCCGCGCTGGTGCTGGCCGACGAGATCGAGGGCCACCCCGACAACGTGGCGCCGTGCCTGCTCGGCGGCTTCACGATCGCGTGGACGGGGGACGGGGGTGCCGCGGCCGTACGCCGGGAGCCCTCCCCGGACATCCGCCCCGTGCTCTTCGTGCCCGAGGAGCGCGGCCTCACCGAGGTCGCGCGCGCGGCGCTGCCCAAGACCGTCCCGCACGGCGACGCCGCGTTCAACGCCGGGCGCGCCGCGCTGCTCGTGCACGCCCTCGACGGCGACCCGGGCGCGCTCTTCGCGGCGACCGCGGACCGGCTCCACCAGGACTACCGCGCGGAGGGGATGGCGGGCACCGCCGACCTGGTCGCGAGCCTGCGCGCCGAGGGCGTGCCCGCCGTGGTCTCGGGCGCGGGCCCGAGCGTGCTCGCGTTCGGCGTGGGCGCGTGGACCCCGCGGCCGGTCGCGGGCTGGCGCGTCCTGCCGCTCGACGTCGACCTGACCGGCGCCCGGCTGGAGCTCGACTGACCGATGCCGGGCTCGGTGGCGAACTGACCTGATCCGCAGAATCTGCAAAATCCGGTCACCGCGAGCTGCGCCGCGCTGCGGGCCGCGCACAGCTGTGGGCAGTGCCGCACCGTGGGCCGTGCCGCACCGTGCGCCGTGCTGCACCGTGCGCCGTGCCGCACCGTGGGCTGTGCTGCACCGCGGGCCGTGCACGGCTGTGGGCTGTGCTGCACCGCGGGCGGTGCCGCACCGCAGGCCGTGCACGGCTGTGGGCCGTGTCCCGCCCCGGCCGGGGGCAGCCGTGGCCGTCGGCCGCGGGCGGTGGGCCGTGTGCCGCCACCGCCCCAAGATGGCAGGTGGGGCGCGCGATGCGCCGTTGTCGATGTCGTGGACGTCGAGCCCGGTGGTGGGCCGGCATGGGGTACCCTGGAACACGCCGAGCGGGGCCCTGTTGCCGCTGGCTGGCGGAGTTGATTACTCTCTAGTCTTAAGCAGCCGCTCAGTGCGGCGATCTCATGCGGGGCGGCGTGCTCCGAATTCCGTGGCACCCCTTGCGCACGCCCGGCCGCCAACCCGCGTCTCCTGTGGTCGCGCGCACTCGGCTGGGCCGGTGACGCACAGGGTGGCGCCAGGGCCTACCGCCGAAAGCGCTGCAACACCCTCCCGGCCTCACGGCGAACCCGGGGGAGCAGCAGGAACAACTCCGCATCGCAAGGTCGAGATGGGAGCACGCAAGACCCCGGCACACCGTCGATGCGGGAACACGCACCACCCCCGGAAACGGGGCAACGCAAGACCTCCACACCGCAATGCGCAAGACGGCGGCGAGGAGCACCCGCGGGCCGCCCGGCCACCACAGTCGAATACGGGCCGGCCCCGGAACCTAACGAGGGAAGGAATCCATTGAGCGACACCACCGACGTCACGTCGGATGTCTCCACCGACCGCGCCGCGGTCGAGGCCGACGGCGCCGAGGCCGGCGCGACGCGTCGGCGGCGCTCTGGCACGGGGTTGGCCGGCATGCTGCTTCCCGAGCTGCAGAGCCTGGCCGCCTCGTTGGGCATCTCCGGCACGGCTCGCATGCGTAAGGGCGAGCTCGTCACCGCCATCCAGGAGCGCCAGGCGGGCGACTCGCGCCCCGCCGCCGAAGCGAAGGCCACCGAGGCGAAGGCCACCGCCACCGCGGCCCCCACCCGCACCCGGTCGCGCAGCACGGCCGCCGGGGCCCGCACCGAGGCCCCCGAGGCGGAGTGGCCCTCGGCCACCGAGGTCACCGAGCCGCCGGCCCGCTCCCCTCGTCGGGCCACCCGCGCCGCGGGTCCGCCGGAGCCGCGGGCCGCGCGCGAGGAGACCGCCACGGCCGAGCCGGCCGACGCGGCACCGGTCGCCGAGCGGGCCGAGCGCCCCAGCCGCGCCGAGCGGGCCGAGCGGGGCACCACCGAGCGCGCGGAGCGCGGCACCACCGAGCGCGCGGAGCGCGGTACCACCGAGCGGGCCGAGCGCGGCACCACCGAGCGGGCGGAGCGCGGCGAGCGGGCCGAGCGGGCCGAGCGCGGTGACCGGGCCGAGCGCGGCGAGCGTGCGGAGCGCGGTGAGCGCGCCGAGCGCGGTGACCGGGCCGAGCGGGCCGAGCGCGGTGACCGGGCCGAGCGCGGCGAGCGGGCCGAGCGCAACGACCGCGGTGACCGGGCCGAGCGCGGTGACCGCACCGAGCGGGCCGAGCGCAACGGCGCCGACCGTGGCGAGCGGGCCGAGCGCGGCGATCGCGGGGACCGCAACCAGCGCGGCGGCTTCGCCGACGACGAGGGCGACGACGACGGCACCGGCCGTCGCGGGCGGCGCAGCCGGTTCCGTGACCGCCGCCGGGGCCGCGACCGCGACGGCGTCGAGGCCACCGGCGGGCGCGGCGGCAACGAGCCGCAGGTCAGCGAGGACGACGTCCTCGTGCCGGTCGCGGGCATCCTCGACGTGCTGGACAACTACGCGTTCGTGCGCACGACCGGCTACCTGTCCGGCTCCAACGACGTCTACGTCGCCATGTCGCAGGTCAAGCGCTACGGCCTGCGCCGCGGCGACGCGGTCACCGGGGCCGTGCGCCAGCCGCGCGACGGCGAGCAGCGGCGGGACAAGTACAACCCGCTGGTGCGCCTCGACACCGTCAACGGCATGGACCCGGAGGAGGCCAAGCGCCGCCCCGAGTTCTACAAGCTCACCCCGCTCTACCCGCAGGACCGCCTCCGGCTGGAGACCGAGCCGCACATCCTGACCACGCGCGTCATCGACCTGGTGATGCCGATCGGCAAGGGCCAGCGCGCGCTCATCGTGTCGCCCCCGAAGGCCGGCAAGACCATGGTGCTGCAGGCGATCGCCAACGCGATCACCCGCAACAACCCCGAGTGCCACCTCATGGTCGTGCTGGTCGACGAGCGGCCCGAAGAGGTCACCGACATGCAGCGCTCGGTGAAGGGTGAGGTCATCGCCTCGACCTTCGACCGGCCGCCGACGGACCACACCACCGTCGCGGAGCTGTCCGTCGAGCGGGCCAAGCGCCTGGTGGAGCTGGGCCACGACGTCGTCGTGCTGCTCGACTCCATCACCCGGCTCGGCCGCGCCTACAACAACGCGTCGCCCGCCTCCGGCCGCATCCTGTCCGGTGGTATCGACTCGACGGCGCTGTACCCGCCGAAGCGCTTCCTCGGCGCCGCGCGCAACATCGAGAACGGCGGCTCGCTGACCATCATCGCCACGGCGCTGGTCGAGACCGGCTCCACCGGTGACACGGTCATCTTCGAGGAGTTCAAGGGCACCGGCAACGCCGAGCTCAAGCTCGACCGGAAGATCGCCGACCGGCGCATCTTCCCGGCGATCGACATCGACCCGTCCAGCACGCGCAAGGAGGAGATCCTCCTCGCGCCGGACGAGCTCGCGATCGTCATCAAGCTGCGCAAGGTGCTGCACGCGCTCGACTCGCAGGAGGCGCTGAACCTCCTGCTGGACCGGCTCAAGAAGACCCGGACCAACGTCGAGTTCCTCATGCAGATCGCCCAGACGACACCGGGCGAGTAGGCGGCAACGCGGATGCCCCCGGAGCGAGCCGCTCCGGGGGCATCGGCATGTTCAGCCAGGGACGGGCGGGAACCGCCGAAGCCGGCGGCCGGGGCTGCGGGCAACGGCGGCGGCCGGGGTGCGTGGCCGGGGCCGCGGACGACGGCGGCGGCCGGGGTGAGCGGTCTGGGTGCGCGGCCGGGACCGAGGTGGCGGGCGAGAGCAGCGGGCGAGAGCAGCGAAGAAGTCAGCCTCGCAGCTCGGTGGACGGGTCGGGCGGGTCGACGACCTCGAAGATCTCCACCATGCCGCTCGTGCGCAGCAGCCGGTACACCCCGGGCCCCGGGCTCGCGAGCACCATCGCCACGCCGGCGCCCTGCGCGTACTTGTACCCGCTGATCAGCACCCCCAGCGCGCTGGAGTCCATGAAGGACACCGCGGCCAGGTCGATCACCACGCGAGCCGGGCGGCCGTCGACCGCGCGCACGATCGCCTCGCGCAGCGCGGGCGCCGTGGCCACGTCGACCTCGCCGCACACGGCGAGCACCGTGCCGCCGTCGGGCTCGCGCCGGGCGCGGATGGGGATTTCCGCCACACCAGCAGTATCCGGCGTCCGGCGCGGGCCGGCCATCGGGGGCTGCACAATCCGACCCTTTCGCACGCATAGACCGTCAGCCTCATAGACAGGCGTACAAACCCCAACGCATACGCGGGTTTTCAGTGACGCTTCTCTGGCGTACGGTGACGCAGATCGGAGTGGGCGGCCCCCTGGTGTGCGGGTCGGCCTCGGCGCCGCGGACGAAGGGTAGGCGCGGCCTTGAGCATCCTGGGCGGGTCCGTCCTCACGGCGATGGCCGAAGGCCTGCGGGGCCGGGATCTGCCGTCGCTGCGTACCGCCCTGGAGACCGAGCTGGGCCTGCCCATCGGCGGCTCGGACGAGGCCGAGACGTTCCTGGACCGGTGCGCCCGGATCCCGGGTGCCCTGCACGCGCTGGGCGATCGGCTCGACGAGGACTTCCGGGAACAGTTGCGCGCCGTACCGGTACCGCTGCTGCTGCCCGCGGAACGACGGCGCCTGCTGGCGCTGACCGCCCAGGCCGCCCACCTGCCCGTCGCGGGCCCCTATCGCGCGGCCGTCGGCCCGGCCGGACCCGATCGGCCCGCCGGCGGCACCGCCTCCGAGCTCCTGCCGCACCTCGAGGGCCTGCTGCGCCCGCCCGAACAGCCGCCGCCGCTGCTCGCGTTCGTCGCCGCGCTCGCCGCCGAGGCCGGCGCGCAGCTGCGCGCCGGGCTGCGGGCCTGGCTGGAGGAGCACCTCGCGCGCACCGGCGCCCCGGCCGACTGGCTGGCCGCGCTCACCCCGGGCGCCGGCCGCGGCTCCCGCACCATCCTCGTGCTGCGCATCGAGCGCGATCGGCTCGACGAGGGCTTCCTGCTCTGGGCCTGGGTCCAGGGCGAGGACGGCGCGCCGGGCATCGCGCTCGCCGCCGCCGAGACCGTCATCGCCGAGGCGGACCTGCCGGCCGAGGTCGACCGCCGGCTCGCCACCGTCCTGGCCGCGCACGCCTCCGACCCCAATGACGTGGCCGTCGAGTGCATCCTGCCCAAGGCGCTGGGCAACCTCCCGGTCGACCAGTGGCCCGTCGGGCCGCGGTTCGGCGCCGAACCGCTGCCGCTCGGCGCGCGGCACCCGGTCGTGCTGCGCTCGTGGGAGCGGGCCGCCGACCCGGCGCTGCGGGCGAACTGGAGCCGCAAGTCCAAGCGGCTGCGCGCGCACGGCCACCTCAGCGACCCGAAGGCCGTCTTCTTCCTCGACCGGCCCGAGCCCGACCTCGCGGCGCTGGGCGCGCAGCTCGCCGAGGAGCCGCGGATCTGCTTCATGCAGGAGTTCCCGCCGCGCGAGGAGCCGAGCCTGGCCGCCGACGAGCTCGGCGTGGCGCTGAGCATGGGCCTGCCGGTCGCGGTCTGGTGCCGCCCGGGCTACGACCCGCGGGCGGCCGGGCGGCTGGACGAGATCCTCGAGGTGTCCAGCGTCGCCGAGCTTCCCGGTCTGGTACTGCGCCTGCGCCGCGAGGCCGCCCGCGCCCCCGGCGGCGAATCCCATCCGGGCACCCATCTCGCGCTGCTGTGGGACGAGTCCGGCCGCCGCCCCGAGGAGCCGGCGCCGCGCTGGCGGCCGCCCGGCCAGGCGGGGGAGCGGCGATGAACCTCGACGCGCTGCGCCCGCTGACCGCGCTCGGCCTCGACGAGCTCGCGCTGCTGGTCGACACCGGAGAGTCCCTGACGCTGTGGGAGCCGGTCCTGGCCGAGCTGCGCGCCGCGCTGGCCGGCCTCGGCGGCCCGCCCGTCGCCGAGCGGCCGCTCGAGCCCGGACTGGAGCTGCCGCCCGCCCGGCGCGTCGCGCTCGTCGTCACCGACGGCGTCGGCCCGGCCTGGGACGGCGCGCTGGCCCCGCTGCTGGAGCGCCTCGGCCGGTCCGGCCCGACCGCGATCCTGCAGCTCCTGCCCGCCCGCATGTGGCCCCGCGGCGGCGCCGAGCCGCACCGCGTCCGGCTGGGCGCGCCCGGCCCGGCCGCCGCCAACGCCGAGCTGCGTGTCGAGGTGTCCGACGGCCGGTTCGAGCCGGCCCGCGCCGGCGTCGCGATCCCGGTGCTGAAGCTCGCCCCGCGCTGGCTCGGGCCCTGGGCCGCGCTCGTCGCCGGGGCACCGGAGACGATCCCGGGCGTCGCGCTGTTCACCGGGCGGTTCGGCGGCGAGCCCGCCGACGCCGAGCCGGTGCGCGGCCCCGAGCGGCGGGTCCGGGCCTTCCGCGCCGCGGCCTCGCCGACCGCGTACCGCCTCGCCGCCCTCCTCGCCGCCGCCCCCCTCACCGTGCCCGTCATGCGCCTGGTGGCGCGGGAGCGGCTGGCCGAGGCAGGGCCGGAGCACCTGGCCGAGGTCTTCCTGAGCGGCCTGCTCGTGGCCCGGGACGGCTACGACTTCCGGCCCGGCGTGCGGGAGGCCCTGCTGCCGGCGCTGGACGCCGCCGAAGCGTTGGCAGTGGTACGGCTCGTGGCCGATCACCTCGGCCCGGCCGACCTCGACGCGGCCGTCATCGCCGGCGACCCCGGGCCCCTGGCGGCCCTGGGCCCGGCGTTCACCGAGGCGGCCGCCCCGGTGCTGCGCGCGCTCGGCGGCGCCCACGCGGAGCTGGCCGAGCGGCTGTGGCGCCCGGTCGCGGCCGACGCGCGGGCGGACACGGCGGCGGCGAGTTCTGGCCTTCTGGCCGGAGGTGGCGACGCCGACGGTGACGGCAGGGTGACCGAGATCGATGTGGTGGCGCAGTTCGCCGATGCGGCGGCCGAGCGGTGGGACGGTGCGACGGGTGCGGCGACGGCGGCGGGGGAGCGGGACGTGCACGTGAAGACGCCGCAGCAGGTGCGCAACGCGGTGCCGCCGCGCAACTCCGGCTTCGTCGGCCGCGACGCGGTGCTCGACGAGATCGGGCGCAAGCTCGAGACCGGCCTCGTCGCGCTGCTGCCCGACGCCCGGCACTCCCTCGGCGGCACGGGCAAGACCCAGCTGGCGCTGGAGTACACGCATCGGTACGCGGGGGAGTACGACCTCGTGTGGTGGGTGCCGGCCGAGCAGGTCGCGCCGATGCGGGTGGCCCTGGCCGGGCTCGCGCGGGCCTTGAAGATCCGGGAGAGCGGCGACCTCAACCGGACGCTGCAGCTGCTGCGGGAGACGCTCGAGCGCGACTCACAGTACCGCCGCTGGCTCTTGATCTTCGACAACGCGAGCCGTCCGGAGGACATCGAGCCCTATCTGCCCCGCGGCGCCGGCCACGTGCTCGTGACGTCGCGCAACCCGCGCTGGGCCGAGATGGGCCACGCGATCGAGGTCGGGGCGTTCACGCGGGCGGAGAGCGTGCTGCTGCTGCGGCGCCGCACCCCGGCGATCAGCGGCTCGCAGGCGCACACGCTCGCCGCGCGCCTCGGCGACGTGCCCATGGCGATGGAGCAGGCCGCGGCGACCCAGCACGCGACCGGCTGGGCGGCGACGGAGTACCTCGACCGGTACGACGAGCTGCGCCGGGACATGGGCGGCACGGCGGAGCGGCCGGAGTACCCCAGCCCGATCGTGGTCACGTGGAACCTCGCCTACGCCGAGCTCGCCGAGCGCAACCCCGGCGCCGCCCGGCTGCTGGACGTGTGCGCGTTCCTGGCCGGCGAGCCGGTGTCGTGGAACGTGCTGTGGGAGAGCCGCGGCGCCGGGCTGCCCGCCCCGCTGGGCGCCCTCGTGCGCGTGGAGAAGGCCCTGCGCACCGCGCTGCGGGAGCTCGCGCAGTTCGGGCTGGCGCAGGTCGACCCGGCGCTGCAGTCGGTGCAGGTGCACCGGCTCGGGCAGCTGCTGCTGCTGGAGCGGCTGGGGGTCAAGGAGTATCCGATCTACCAGCAGGCCGCGCACGACGTGCTCACCGCGGCCGACCCGGCGATCCCGGACGATCCGTCGAGCTGGCCGCGCTACGAGGAGCTCAGCGCGCACCTGCTCTACTCGGACCTGCTCGCCGGCGCGACCGACGAGTCCCGCCAGCTCATGCTGCACTACGTGCGCTTCCTGTTCGTGCGCGGCGATCATGACAGCAGCCGTACCGTGGCCCAGCACGCGTACGACCGCTGGCGTCTCGCCCTGACCGACGAGCACGAGGACACGCTCGCGGCCGCGTACCACCTCGCCAACGCCATGCGCGCGGGCGGCGACGCGGCCGAGGCGGCCAAGCTCAACCAGCAGACCCTGGCCACCCTGCGCAGCGTCTTCGGCGACGACGACGAGAGCACGCTGATGACCGCCAACAGCGTCGGGGCGGACCTGCGCCTGCGCGGCGAGTTCGTGGCGGCGCGCAACGTCGACCTCGACAACCTCGACCGCTACCGCCGGCTCTTCGGCGAGGCCTACCCGCGCACCCTGCGCTGCGCCAACAACCTCGCGGTGGACATGCGCCTGCTGGGCGACTTCCGCCAGGCGCGCATCATCGACGAGCAGACCCTCATGCACCGCCGCCGCGTGCTGCCCAACCCGCACCCGGAGACGCTGTGGTCGCTCGTCAGCCTGGCGCACAACCGCTTCGGCCTGGGCGAGCACGAGGTCGCGATCGAGATCCTCACCGAGGCGCTGCCGGTGCACGCCGACGCGTTCGGGGACGACCACCCGGGCGTGCTCACCGGGCGGCGGTACCTCGCGATGGCCCTGCGCCGCGCGGGCGCCTATCCCCGGGCGCGCAAGGAGGCCGAGGCGACGATGGCGCTGTGGCTGGAGAAGTACGGCGACCACAGCGCCGACTCCCTCTCCGCCGTCCTCACCTACGCCAACTGCGTCCGCGCGAGCGGCGAGTTCGGGGCCGCGCGTACCGCGGCGCAGCAGGCGGCCGACGGCTTCGCCACGATCCTCGGCGAGAAGCACCCCTTCACCCACGCGGCCCAGGCCGCGCTCGCGGCCGCCCTGCGCGCCGAGGGCGACCCGGCCGCGGCCGCGGAACTGGACCGGCACGCCCTCGTGGGCCTCGCGCACTCCGTCGGGGCCGAGCATCCGTTCTCCGTCGCCTGCGCCATCGGCTATGCTTCCGACCTCGCCCAGTCCGGGCAGACGGCCGGGGCCGTGATCGCCTCGAAGGACACGGTCCGCGTGGCGCAGTCCGCCTTCGGGGCCCAGCATCCGGCGTTGCTCGTCGCGGGCTTCAACCACGCGCTCGACCTGCGGGCGGCGCATCCTGCCCGGGAGGATCGGGGGACCGTGGCGGCGGCGGCCGAGGCGCTGCGGCGGCGGCTCGGCGATACGCATCCGGCTACGCAGACGGCGTTTGCTGGGCGGCGGCTCGAGTTTGACATCGAGCTGCCGGCGACCTGAGTTCCCGTTGTCCGGGCCTGGTCCCGAAATATCCGGCTCGTCCCTCACCGGATATTTCGGATTTTTCGCCTGACGGGCGACAAATCCGTTTCGTGGGCCTTTTCGGATCTGGCGTTCGGCTCGTGAACCGATCGGGCCGCTCGATCCGATGAGGTTGTATGCGTGAGGCGCGCAAAGAGCGGGCGACGGTGACATGCCCGGTGAGCGCCGCGCTCCAGCGACCTGGCCGGACGGATTGGCGGCACTTCAAGCGCGGCGCCGGCGGTCTCGGTGCTTTGGCGGGCCGGGCGGCTAGCGGGCATGGCATTAGCGGGCGGCAGCCATGGTGCGGTGGTGGGGCGGGCGGTCTAGCGGGCGTGGCGTCGGTGGGCGGCGGCGGTCTTGGTGCGGTGGCGGGCCGGGCGGGTGCGGCTGGGGCTGCGGCGGGGCGCGGCTCGGGCATGGGGTGCGTGGTGGTTGACGGCGGCGCGGGTGGCGGTGGCCCGTCAGCGCATGGCGGCGGTGAGCCCGACGGCTGCCAGTTTGTGGTGCGGTGCTGTGGGCGGCAGTTGGCCCGTCTTAGTGCGGTGATGTGGGCCGGGCGGCAGGCCCGTGCGGCAAAGCGGGTGGTGCAGTAGGCGGTCGGAGGGCCCGTGCGGGTCAGGCGACCGCGTGCTCGGCCCGATGGGCGGCCAGCGCGGCCAGCGCGCGCTGCCGCGGGATCGCCGGCACGCGGTCCGGCAGCCAGGAGTCCAGCCGCGCCCGCATGCCGTCGACCAGGCGGCGGCCCGCCGGCCCCAGGGCGTCCGACGTGTGCAAGGTCTCCAGCGTCTCGGCCACGGCGACCCGCCACCGGGTGAACTCGAAGGCGGCGGTGTCGTCGGCGGTGCGGGAGTACTCGGTGCGCCAGAAGTCCGCGATCGCCAGGTGCGCGTAACAGCCGTGCAGCAGCGCGCCCGGTGGGCGTGGGTCGCTGCGCCACGGGGCGTAGTAGCGGCGGGGCGGCGGGTCCGGGCGCAGCATGTCGTGGAAGAGCAGGAGCGCGTTGAGCTTGCCGTGCTGCTGCTCGTGCACCAGGCTCGCCGCCAGGCGGCGCGGGTCCGGCGGGCGGGCCAGCGCCGCGGCGCCGAACGCGTCGCGGGACGTGGCGCTGCGCCCGGCCGCGGACAGCGGGACCACCGAGGTCAGGCAGCGGGACATCGACCGGACGTGCCAGGGGTGGTGGGCGGCCAGCAGCGCGCCCGCCGCGGCCGTGTCCGCTCGCCAGCGCTCGGCCTCGCCGGGTGGGAGGCGGTCGGTGAGCGGCAGGTCGTAGACGCCGCGGTACGGGTCCAGGTCGTCCAGGTACAGCCGCAGGGGGCCCGCCTCCAGCCGCAGCAGCGGCAACCAGGCCGACGCCCCGGCGACCGACAGGCCGGACGGCGAGACGGTCACCGTGGCCGGGCCGTCGACCAGGGCCGTGCCCTGCCCCGGGATCGCCAGGCGGCCGTTCGGGGCGGGCGCGGGCCAGGTCGCGTCCAGGCCCGCGGCCAGCGCCGCGGCCGCCGCGACGCCGTGCAGGTGGTCGAGGTCCGCCGGGGTCGCGGGGCCGGTCAGGCAGTGGATGGCCCAGGCGCCGACCTGGGGGTGGCCCAGGACCGCCCTCGCCGCCGCGGGGTTGCGGGCGTCGGCGGCGGCCAGGACCCGAGCGGCCTCGGCGGCGCGGTCGCGCGCGGCGTCGGCGATCGCGCGGACCAGCAGGACGTGCTTGGTGATCTGGCCCGCGCGCAGGGTGTCCAGGACCCGCTCGCCGCCGCGGCCGGTGGCGAGTTCGTCCAGGTCCTCGGGGCCGATGACCAGGGCGCGCGGTCGTGGAGAGGGGCTGCGGGTGTTCAGAGCGCGGTCCGGTCAGATGGCCGAGTTGAAGCCGGCGACGGTTTCGTGGGGCTCGTCGACCTCGCCCAGCAC
Organism: Dactylosporangium sp. CA-052675; assembly: GCF_050947935.1. GTDB lineage: Bacteria > Actinomycetota > Actinomycetes > Mycobacteriales > Micromonosporaceae > Dactylosporangium. The sequence goes on from NZ_CP192010.1 coordinate 1,369,863, forward strand.
GCGGCGGATCGTGTGAGCCAGGACACCGTTGCCGAGGGCGGCCAGCCGGGCCGGATCACGAAACGCATTCAGGATCGGTCCGTCACGCAGCGCATCCAGGTCGGGTGAGCCGGGCTCGAACCCGCTGTCCGGATTGCCCGAAAGGTCGGTCAATGTCGCGTGCAGCCGGTCCGGAGTATCCGTTTTGCTACCATCCCCCACAAGGCCTGCCTTCACTGGGCGTCACCTATGTCTACCATCCACGACGCCCTTCCGCCCGCCCGCGGTTGGCGTCGCGGCCCGGGAATTCTGCATGAACGCGCCCTGCGCGGCAATCGACGTGCGTCGCCGCGGACGGCACGTGCAAAAAATAGTTGGTGCCCGGAAAGGTTTCGCAGCCGACCACCGGAATTCGCCCGGCGGAGGCACGGCGAGGGCCCTGGGGCCCCCGCGTCAGAAGTCGCCCTCGGCCACCTGGAAGACCGTCAGGCCCAGGGCGCGCCACATCCGCACGACCTGCTGGCGGTCGTCGAACACGCCGATCACGTGGTACCGGCTGCGGATCTCCTGCTCGAAGATCTCCGCCTTCACGATCGAGTCGCGGCGCTGGTCGCCGAACCGGCGCATGAACAGCCCGCGGTGGGGCACGCCCACGTGCTCGGCGAGCCACGTCTCGGTGTCGGCGCGGCAGTCGTCGCTGCGGCCCGAGCAGAACACGATCTCGTAGCCGGCGGCGTGCATGGCCCGGACCGCGGCGATCACGGGCTCGTTGGGCAGGTCCTCGCCGACGCGGGACATGTCGTACGGGCTGCGGCCGTTGAACAGCGCCACGGTGCCGTCGATGTCCACGAGCACCGCGCGCGGCGCGTCCGGCGGCGGCTCGTAGACGACGCCGACGGTCTCGTCGAGCACCGGCAGGGGCAGCGGCAGCGACCGGCCGGCGAGGTACCGCTCGTGCATCGACCGGATCACCGGCTCCCCGACGTGCCCCTCGCCCGTGCGCAGGGCGTCGCGGCGGATGCACTCCTCCACGGGCACGTCGGTGAAGTCGCGGACGGCGAAGTGCGCCTTGCACTTCGCGGCCAGCTCGGCGAACTCGCGCACTACGCGGCCGCGCAGGTTCGTGTCGTCGCAGACCACGTCGGCGCCCCCGCGCAGCAGCGCCTCGACGGCCGCGTGGTGCGCCTGCGTGACCTGGCGCTCGGCCCGGCCGCGCCGGTCGTCGTCGGCCACGCGGCCGCCGTGCATCATGCGGCGCAGGTCGTCGCGGTTGACCCGCACGAGGTGCGCCTGCTGCTTGGCCCAGGTCGTCTTGCCCGAGGCGGGCAGCCCTCGGGTGATCGTGAGCGTCGCCATCTACTCGGCCTTCCCGTCGTCCTCGGTGGCGCTGACGGCCGGGCGTACCTGCTGCCACAGCAGAGCCGCGTAGTCCTTGCCGTCCAGGCGCAGGAACAGGCACCCGCGCCGGGGGCTGCGCGCCACGGCGAACGCGAAGTCCTTGCGCGTCCAGCCCTCGGGCAGGCCGGCCACGACCTGCGCGTACTCCCGCTCGACGGCCTCGCTCAGCTCCGCCACCGCGGCCGTGAGCCCGGCCGCGACGTCGCTCGCCCACGCGTGGAACTCGTCGGGCAGCGGCTCGAGCAGCTCGTCGAGGCGGTCGGCGAGCATCGCCTCCCACACGACCCACGGGTTGAGGCCGGTGACGATCCGGTGCAGCCGCACGTACTCGCTGTACTTGATCTTCACCCGGGTGTCGGGGCCTGTGCAGTGCACCACGAGCCCCTCCCTATTGTCGCGGGGCGGGGCCGCGAGGGCCTCGGCCAGGGTGCGGTACGAGAACGACTCCACCACCGGCCCGGGCCACCCCGGCACCGCCTCCGGGCCGTGGCTGCGGCCGGTCGCGATGTCCACGGCGCCGAGCAGCACCAGGTCGTCCAGCTCGCCGTAGTCGAGCACGATCCGGTTGGCGGGGTAGATGATCTCGACCAGCACCGTCAGGCCCGCGGGCGGCTCGAAGCGGCCCGCGTACCGTGCCCGGAACACCGCCGTCGCGTGCCGCGCCTGCTCGGAGTCGAACGAGCCGCGGGTCGCCAGGGCCCAGCCGTCCGGCGTCGGGTAGAGCACGCCCAGCGAGCCGTCGGCCTTGTCCGTCACCGCGACGGGGCCCTCGAGGTCGAGCTCCGGGGCGCCCGGCTGGCCGTGGTTGAAGAACTTCGTGAAGGGCCGCGCCAGGACCTGCCCGTCGCGGGCCACCACGAGGCCGCGGCACGCCAGGGTGGCCGCGTTCCAGACGTTGTCGTACTGCGTCTTCTCCGTGTAGTTGTGGATCACCAGCGGCAGTGAGGGGTGCTTCTGGGTGCGGATGTACCCGCCGCCGACCATCTCGGCCAGCAGCTTCGGGTCGCAGAGGTCATCGATGTGGAGGCTCATGGCGCGGTACAGCGTAGGCGCGCCGCGCCACCGGTCGCGACGGGAATACGGGCAGGGTGCGGCGCGTTGTGCGGGGCGGTCAAAGAGCCGTGCGGACGACATGGCAGACTTGACCGACGGCCAACTCAGGTTCCGGTTCACGTCCACGTGGCGACCCGGCGACCGACTGATCGAAAGGACCGCGGCCATGAAGCCGGACATTCACCCGGAGTACGTGACCACCGAGGTCACCTGCTCCTGCGGCAACTCCTTCACCACCCGCAGCACCGCCAAGGGCGGGCAGATCCACGTGGAGACGTGCTCCGTCTGCCACCCGTTCTACACGGGCAAGCAGCGCGTGCTCGACACCGCTGGGCGGGTCGCGAAGTTCCAGCAGAAGTACGCGAAGGTCCAGGCCAAGAAGGCCGGCAAGTAGCTGCGCTTCCGGCGCCCGTCCACGACCCCGCAAGGGTTGTGGACGGGCGCCGTCTTCGTGTTGAGGAACCGGACCACGCTGGAGAGGACTGGAAGGACATGACCGCCGACACCCGGCTCGCCACGCTGTTGGCGGAGTACCAGGAGATCGAGCAGAAGCTCGCCGACCCGAGCATCCACGCGGACCAGGCGCTGGCCCGCAAGACCGGCCGCCGGTTCGCCGAGCTGTCGCCGATCGCGAAGACGGCCGGCGAGCTCGACCAGGCCCGCGAGGACCTCGCGGCCGCGCGCGAGCTGGCCAGCGAGGACGCGGCGTTCGCGGCCGAGGCCGAGGAGCTGCAGGAGCGCATCCCGCTCATCGAGGAGCGCCTCGCCGAGCTGCTCGCCCCGCGCGACCCCAACGACGCCAAGGACGTGATCCTCGAGGTCAAGGCCGGCGAGGGCGGCGAGGAGTCGGCGCTGTTCGCGGGCGACCTGCTGCGGATGTACCAGCGCTACGCCGAGCGGCACGGCTGGGTCACCGAGGTGCTCGACTCCCAGGAGTCCGACCTCGGCGGCTTCAAGGACGTCGCCATCGCGATCAAGACCCGCGGCATCCCCGACGGCGGCAACGGCGTCTGGTCGCGGCTGAAGTGGGAGGGTGGCGTGCACCGCGTCCAGCGCGTGCCGGCCACCGAGTCGCAGGGCCGCATCCACACCTCGGCGGCCGGCGTGCTGGTCACCCCCGAGGCGGAGGAGACCGGCGACATCGAGATCGACCAGAACGACCTGCGCGTCGACGTGTTCCGCTCGTCCGGGCCGGGCGGCCAGAGCGTCAACACGACCGACTCGGCGGTGCGGATCACCCACCTGCCGACCGGGATCGTGGTCTCCTGCCAGAACGAGCGCTCCCAGCTGCAGAACAAGGACCGCGCGATGCGGATGCTGCACGCCAAGCTCGTGGCCCTGGCCGAGGAGCAGGCGGCGGCCGCGGCCGGGGACGCGCGGCGCTCGCAGGTCCGCACGGTCGACCGGTCGGAGCGCATCCGGACGTACAACTTCCCGCAGAATCGGATTTCCGACCACCGGATCGGTTACACGGCGTACAACCTCGACCTGGCGCTCGGCGGGGACCTCGACAGCGTGCTGGATGCCCTGGCCGAGGCCGACCGCAAGGCGCGGCTCGCGGGGGAGGACCAGCTCAGCCGAGGGTGACGGGGGTCTAACGCCGACGTCACATTCCGGAAACGGTGCAGGGGCACCCTAGTCTCGGGTAGCGTTCCTCGCGAAACCGAGCCGCACTCAGCGTGATCGCCGACACATCCGGAGGGCTGCCATGCCGTCGTCATCGACGCCAGTCGACATCTCTGCGGCTCCGCGGGCCGTGGTGAGCACCGCCGCCGACCTCATCTTCCGGGTCGGACGCTCGGTGCTCGGCGCCGACAAGGTCCCGACGGCGAAGGCGAACGCGTGGGCGGCCGTGTGCGCCGACCAGGAGCGCGCCCGCATCCGCGAGGAGAACGCCCGGATCCTGCTGGTCCGCTGAGCCGGGCCGGCTACTGGCCGCTAGGACGCCGCGCGGGGGCGCGGCGTCTTCGCGCGCAGCATCGCGTGGTCGGCCGCCTCGAAGGCCTCCGACACGCTCTGGAAGTCCTCGCCGGAGAGCCCGGCCCAGCCGATCGTGACGCCCACCGGCGTGCCCGGGACCAGCGACTGCCAGTCCTCGCCGGCGATCGCGCTCTCGATCCGCCGTGAGATCTCCCGCGCCTCGCCCGGCGAGGTGGTCGGCAGCACCACCACGAACTCGTCGCCGCCGTAGCGGGCCACGAAGTCGCCCTTGCGCATGACGCGGTTGAGCACCCCGGCCACCCGCTGCAGCACCAGGTCGCCCGACAGGTGGCCGTGCACCGTGTTCACCTGCTTGAAGCCGTCCAGGTCGCACACGCCGAGGGCCGCATGGCCGCCCGCCGCCACGAGCTTGGTGATGTGCTCCTCCAGGTAGCGGCGGTTCGGCAGGCCGGTCAGCGGGTCGGTCTGCGCCTCGCCCCGGTGGAAGTCGACCTTGCGGACCAGGTCCTCGTGGTCCAGCAGCGCCGCGACCCCGTCGACGAACAGGTCGCGCAGCAGGTCGAGCTGGGTGTTGGCGGCCCGGTAGGCGAGGCGGTCCGCGTGGTACGCCGAGCGGTAGTCGCCCGCGCCGAGGTGCGCCAGGGCGCGCAGCCGCAGCAGCTCGGCCGGGCCGAGCGAGTCGTCGCTGACCCGAGCCGTCTGCAGCCGGGCCACGGCCTCGATCGGGCGGCGCTCGGCGATCGCCTGGCACACGGCGCCGAACGTGCGGAAGTCCCGCGCGCGCGTGGACAGGCCGGCCGAGTCGAGCAGCGGCCACGGGTCGATCGCGGGGGCGGAGGCGCCGAGGGTGCACAGCCGTACGGCCGCATAACCCATCGCGCCCCGGGCCACCGGCCGCAGCCGGGCCACCTCGTCGTCGTGGACGCGGCGCTCGAGGTCCGCGGCGATGTCGCGCAGGATGCGCAGGCAGCCCTCGCTGTCGCCGCGGTGGTCGAGGTCCACGGCGAGGCGCAGGCGGATCTGCGGCGCGGCGAAGTCGGTGCTCGCCGTCGGCACGCCGGCCTCGACCGCGACCGCGCGGGCGCGGTCCATGGCGGAGAGCGCGTGGCCGTGGAAGCCGGTGTACGAATACGCCATCGCGAGGTTGTGCCAGCCCCACGCCGTGGTCTCGTCGCGCCGCTCGACCGCGCCGAGCGCCCGGGAGCCGTGCACGAGGGCGCGCACGCAGCGGTCGAGCGAGCCCGCGCGCAGGGCCACGATCGCGGCCAGGGCCTGCAGCTCGCCGTACTGCCCCGGGTCCTGCAGATGCCGGGCGGCGGACAACCCGGCGTCCAGCGCCGCGGCGTACTCCTCCGACCGCCCCAGGTTGATCAGCGTGATGAGCCGCAGCTTGAGCGCCTCGACCCGCTCGGCCGGGGCCTGGTCGCCCTCGAGCACCCGCTCCACGACCGTCAGCGCCTCGCCGAGGCGATCGTCGAAGATGAGCCGGCGCGCGCGCGTCAGCTCAGCCGTGCGGTCGCCCACCGCCATCCGAACCCCCTCCAGCGCGCCTCATGATTATGGGGTGCACCGACTCGAAGATGACACGCCGGAACGCGAGTTGCCCACGCTTTCGCAGCTGATCACGGCGGCGGCCGCGACCCTGGCCCGGGCGGGCGTGGCCTCCCCCCGCGTCGACGCGGAGCTGCTGGCCGCCCACGTGCTCGGCGTGCCCCGCTCCCGCCTGCTGACCGCCGCCGTCACCGGCCCGCAGGCCGGGGAGCTGGAGCGGCTGGTGGCCCGCCGGGCCGCGCGCGAGCCGCTGCAGCACCTGACCGGCACCGCGCCCTTCTACGGGCTCGAGCTCGCCGTCGGACCGGGCGTGTTCATCCCGCGGTTCGAGACCGAGCTGCTGGTGGAGTGGGCGCTCAAGCAGCCGGCCCGGCGCGTCGTCGACCTGTGCTCCGGCTCCGGGGCGATCGCCGTGGCCTTCGCCACCCGGCGCCCCGAGGCGGAGGTGCACTGCGTCGAACGCTCCGAGCGGGCGCTGCCCTGGCTGCGCGAGAACGTCGCGCGGCTGGCTCCGGCGGTCCGGGTGGTCGAGGCCGATGTGTCCGACGAATCGGTGCTTTCCGATATATCCGGTACCGTCGACCTGCTGCTGTGCAACCCGCCCTACGTCCCCGAGGCGACCCCGGTCGACGTCGAGGTGGCCGAGCACGACCCGCACGACGCGGTCTTCGCCGGCGATGACGGCCTGGCCCTCATGCCGGCGATCGCCCGCACGGCGGCCCGGCTCCTGCGCCCCGGCGGCCGGCTGGCCATCGAGCACGACGACACCCAGGGCGAGTCGCTGCCGGAGCTGCTGCGCGGCACCGGGCTGTTCACCGTCGTCGAGGACCACCGCGACCTGGCCGGCCGCCCCCGGTTCGTCACCGCGAACCGGGGCGACCAGCACCGCGGCTAGCGCGCCGCCACGATCAGGTTGGTCAGGAACGCCACCGTGGCGGCCGGGACCGCGGCGGTGCCGGAGAGCGTCTCGTCGAGCCAGGACTCCCGGACGATGCCGTTGCCCCGCAGCGGGGCCACCGCCCCGGGGTCCGCGCGCCAGTGGTCCACCACGAGCGCCGCCCACTCGCCGGCCCCGAGCTGGGCCTTGCTGCCGCCCCGCACCCGCTGGCGGATCTTGCGGGCCAGCCGGCCGGCGGTGACGCGCGCGGCCGCCGCCCGGGTGCCGATGCCGCCCTGCCCCAGCTTGGCCGGGATGAGCCCGGAGTCGAGCGGCACCGCGGCGAGCTTCGGGTCGAGCCGCTCGATGAGCTGCCCGGTGAGCCGGCCGCCGCGCTTGTCCTCGGGCGACACCGCGTGCGCGAGCTGGACGAACCGGCGGTCGAACATCGGGTTGATGAAGAAGCGGTTGGTGGCCGCCACCGAGCCGTGCGCGCCGGCCCACCGCTGCATCCGCTGGAAGAGGTAGAACTGGTCGATCGCGCGCAGCCACTCGGAGGAGGTGCCCTCGAAGCCGGCCCAGATCAGCTCCAGCGCGTCGGTCTGCGCGCGGGCGGCGAAGTCCGGCTCCAGCGCCTGGGGCAGGACGGCCTCGTTGGCGTACAGCCGCCAGTTGGCCAGCTTCGCGACCAGCGCCTGCGAGGTCGTCGCGCCGCGCGGCTGGCCGAAGTAGTAGAAGCCGCGGCAGGTCTCGCCGCCGAGGCCGGAGAGCCGGTGGCCCTGCTCCAGGTTGCTCTCGGCCAGCAGGAGCGGGGCCAGCGCGAGCGGGCTGGCCATGCAGTCGAGCGCGGCCGAGGCCTCGAGCGCCAGCCGCCACGCGTCCGCGGGCGTCACCGGCGGCTGGTCGTCGAGCCAGTAGATCTGGTGGTCCAGCCCGCACAGCTCGCTCAGCCTGGCCGCGTGCCGGGCGTCGGAGCCGCCGTGCACGTCGACGGTGAGCGCGCGCAGCCCCGGCCGCAGCTTGGCCGGCACCGCGCACAGCAGCACCCGGGTGTCCTGGCCGCCGGTCAGCTGCAGCACCGTGGCCGGGTGGTCGCCGAGGTAGGCGGTCTGGAAGTCCTCGAGCAGCCCGGCCATCTCCTCGACGGCCGTCTCCACGGTGGGCGTCGCCCCGTCGAGCTGCAGGGACGGCTCGATGTAGCGCTGGGCCCGGACCCGGCCGCCGGAGAGCACGGCGAGCGATCCGGCCTCGAGCTTGAACACGTCGCCGAACACGGTGCCCAGCCCGACCTGCCAGCCCACGAGGCTCTGCAGCCCCAGCGCGGCGGTGTTCAGCGTCGAGCCGGCCAGCGCCTTGAGCGCGAGCGCGCTCGTCGACACCGCGGCGACGCCGTCGCCCTGCCAGGAGAAGACCTGCAGGAAGCCCAGCCAGTCGGTCGCGACCACGGTCGGTGCGGTGGGGGAGGAGCGGTGCGCGGCCGCGAACGGCGGCACGAGCGCGGCCAGGGCCGTGCCGTCCACCCCGGAGCCGTCCTTGAGCAGCCCCGCCAGGGCGTCGGTGGAGACCTCGCCGGAGCGGGTGCGCGCCGCGCGGCCGAGCCGGACCGTGAACGCGCGGGCCTGCTCCTCGACGCGGTCGCCCGGGTCCTGCGCGCCCAGCGCGACCCAGCCGTCGGCGCCCGGGAACACGGTGGCCTCGCCGAGGGCCGCGACGGCGGCCGGTGCCGGCGTGCCCGGCGCTGCGCCCGGGGCGAACGAGACCGCGAGGAAGGACCTCACCGCGACCACCGCGCGGCAGGGAAGAATGGCTGCGCAGGACGCGAAAACATGGTCGTCATCGTAGACCTCACCCCGATCGGCGGGATGTCTCACCCATGACGCAAACCTGACATCGCGCGGGCTGCGACCTTCGCCGGGAATTGCCAGGTTTTCGCGCCTCGGGTCTGTGGTTAACTCTGCGGGTGTTGCGTCGAATCTGGGCGAGGCGAACGCTGGCCGAGGCTTTCTCGTCACGGGAGAACAGCTTCGGCTTCCTGCGGCTCCTGTTCGCCTTCCTGGTCCTGCTGTCGCACACCTTTCCGCTGGGTTACGCGCGCGACGATCCCGGGGCCGGCATCACCAACGGCCAGGCCGAATTGGGCGAAATCGGCATCATCGGCTTCTTCGTCATATCTGGGTTCCTGATCACCCGAAGCGGGCTGCGCTTCGGGCTCGGCCGCTTTCTCTGGCACCGGGCCCTGCGCATCCTGCCCGGGTTCTGGGTCTGCCTGGTGGTGACCGCGTTCGTGCTCGCGCCGCTGGTCGCGCTGCTGGAGCGGGGCAACCTCAGCGGATTCTGGTCGCATCCCGACGGCCCGGCGCAATACGTCGCCAAGAACCTGTTCGTGGCCATGCAGCAATACGGGATCTCCGATCTGCTGCTGGACACCCCGTATGCGCACCGCACCGGCGACAGCGTGTTCGACGGTTCGCTGTGGAGCCTGATGTACGAGGTGGGCTGCTATTTCATGGTCGGCGGCCTGGCGCTCGTCGGGGTGCTGCGGCGCGCCAAATTCGTGGTGCTCGTCATGGCCGCGGCCGGCTTCGGCATCATGGTCTACGACCTCATCCAGGCCCCCCGGGTGCCGGGCCCGCAGGGAATCCACGGCCCGGTCCTCGGTTTCAACGGCCTGGACCGGTACTCGCTGATTTACCTGACGTATCTGTTCCTGCTCGGGGCGCTGTTCGAGCTGTACAAGAACCGCATCGTCATGAACGACGCGGGCGCCCTCGTGGCCGTCGTCGTCCTGCTGGGCACCATCCAGTTCGGCGGCGTCGCGGTGCTGGGCTACCCGGCCTTCGCCTACCTCATCCTGTGGCTGGCGATCCGGCTGCCCCGATGGCTGCGCGGCATCGGCCGCAAGCAGGACTACTCGTACGGCTTCTACATCTACGCCTTCCCGGTCCAGCAGCTGCTGGCGCTGCTGGGGGTGCCGGACTGGGGCATGCCCGCCTACATCGCGCTCTCCACGGCCGGCACGTTCGTCCTGGCCGTGCCGTCCTGGCACCTCGTCGAGCGGCCCGCGATGGGCTTCAAGGACTGGACCCCGCGCCGCCGGAACCGCCGGGCGGAGCCGCCGCCCGCCGCGGACCCGGCCGGGCCGCACCGCGAGCTGGCGAAGGACGGCGCCTGATCAGCGCACGACGGCGGGGGACCAGGCGTCGGGGATGAGCACCCGCGAGGCGCCCGACCCGTCGGCCGGCACGACCCAGACGTCGCTGGCGGCCGGCCCCTCGCCGGCGCGCGGCAGGCCGTACACCACCTGCGAGTCGTCCAGCCACTCGATCTGGTCGTCCACGCTGCGCGGCTCGGCCAGGCGGGTGGCCTTGCCGGTGGCGATGTCGTAGACGGTCACGCCCCACTCGCCGGCGGGCCGCCCGGCCCGCTCCTTGAACGCGATCCGCTTGCCGTCCGGCGACAGCGACGGGCACTCGGCGTCCTCCCGCAGCGCCTCCAGCCGCCCCGTCGACATGGTGCCGCGCACCAGCCACGTCTTCTTGCCGGAGGCCGCGGTGGCGTAGAAGTGGTCGTCGTCGGCGAACGTGACGCCCCACATGTTGCGGTCCTTGGCGTCGATCGCCTTGCCGTCGACGGTGAGCGTGAACTGCTCGATGTTCGTGGTCTTGCGGCTGGCGATGATCGTGACCAGCGTCTCCGTGGAGAACTGGCCCGGCGAGGAGTAGTCGTGGCCCGAGACGAACGTCGTGGTCGCGACCATCGCGCCGTCGCGGGACAGCCGGGTCCGGCTCGGCACGCCCGACAGCGGCAGGTCCAGGACGGGGGACCAGTCCGCGCCGAGCACCCGGGCGGTGTAGGTGGTGACGACGCCGGGCTTCGCGGCCAGGCACACCGCCTGCCCCTCGCGGGCGTAGACGCGGTCACAGCTCACCGACGTGAACGCGCGGGGGCCGGACGGCGCGGTGAGCGGCACCTCGGCGACCTTGCCGTACCGCTCGCCCAGCGCCGTGCTGCGAAAGACGATGCGCGGCGCGCTCTGCACGGCGGTGAGATCCTGGATGGTCGGCACCGGCGGCGCGTCCTGCGCCGCCCTGGTCTGGGCCCGCCGCGCGAACACGACGTAGCCCACGGAGCTGAGCAGGGCGACGGCGATGACGACGCCGAGGGCGATCAGTTTGGCGCGGTTGCTCACGCGGCGGCCTCCGTCGTCGGCGCTGCCGCAGCGCCCCGCAGCAGCCAGACGGCCACGGCGAGGGTGACGGTGAGCAGCCCCGCCACGAGGTAGAGCGCATGGCTGCTGCCGAGCAGCAGCCACAGGCTGCCGAACGCCAGCGAGGACGCGAAGCGGGCGAGCACGACCACGGTCTGGGCGGCCGCGATGCCGCTGCCGCGCGCCTGCGGGTCGACCAGCGGGGTCACCAGCGCCGGCAGCACGCCGTCGGTGGCGGCGTAGTACGTGCCGATGAGGGCCAGCACGACGATCGTCGCCGGGAGGCCGGTGAAGGGGCCGGCCGCGAACAGGTAGACCAGCAGCAGCGCGACGTGGCCGCCGAGGAAGACGCGGGTCCGCCCGATGCGGTCGGCGAGGCGCCCGAACGGGATGGCCAGCAGCAGGTACGCGATGTTGGTGCCGACGTAGAGCAGCGGGAAGTACTTCGCGGCGAAGTGGTCGCGCTCCTGCAGCGAGAGGTAGAGGAAGCCGTCGCCGACCGTGAACAGCGCCAGCAGCCCGGCCGCGACCAGCGGGCGGCGCAGCCGCGGCCCGGTGACCTCGCGCACCAGGTGCCGCACGTTCTGGGCCGCGCGCGCGGTCTTCGCCCGGTGGTTGGGCACGAAGAGCACGATGACGGCCACGCCCACCGCGGCGAACCCGGCCGAGACGATCCAGACCGAGTTGTAGTCGCCGGGCACGAGCAGCAGCATCGAGAAGGCCACCAGCGGGCCGATGGCCGCGCCGATGGTGTCGAGCGTGCGGTGCACCCCGAAGGCCCGGCCGAGCGCCTTCGGGTCCGACGAGTCGGCGATGATGGCGTCCCGCGGCGCGGTCCGCAGGCCCTTGCCGAGCCGGTCGGCGGTCACCACGGCACTGATCGGGCCGAGGCTGTGCGCGACCAGCATGCCGACGCGGCTCAGGGCCGACAGGGCGTAGCCGGCGGTCGCGACCCACTTGGGCCGGTTGGACCGGTCGCTGACGTAGCCGCCGCCGATGCGCAGCAGTGCGCTGACGCCCTGGTAGAGGCCGTCGACGAAGCCGTACGCGAGCACGCCCAGGCCGAGTTCGGCGGTGAGGTACAGGGGCAGCACCGCCGACACCATCTCGGAGGAGACGTCGGTCAGCAGGCTCACGATGCCGAGCAGCACCACCGTCGTGGCGATCCGCGGGGCCGCCCGGGACGGCGACTTGGAGCCGGACTTGCCACCCGGGCGGTCCCGCAGGGTCAGGTACATCTGGTGCGTCTCACCTTCGTGCGGCTCGCAGCGCCTCCACCACGATCTCCTGCTGGTCGGGCGTGATCTGCGGGAACAACGGCAGGGTCAGGATCTCCACGGCCGCCTGCTCCGCGTGCGGGAAACTGCCCTTGGCATGGCCCAGGCCGGCGAAGGCCGGCGTGAGGTGGATCGGGTAGGGGTAGTGGATGCCGGCGCCGATCCCGGCGGCGTTGAGCCGGGCCAGGACCTCGTCGCGGCGGGTGGAGGAGCCGTCCGGGCTCGCCTCCCGGACCACGTAAAGGTGCCACACGTGCTCGTTGCCGTCCAGCGTGACCGGACGGGTCACGTCGAGGCCCTCGAGCAGCTCGTCGTAGCGGGCGGCGGCGGCCCGGCGCGCGGCGTTCCAGCCGGCGAGGCGGGTCAGCTTGGCCCGCAGGACCACCGCCTGCAGCGCGTCCAGGCGGCTGTTGAAGCCGACGACGTCGTGGACGTACTTGGTCAGGCCGCCGTGGCTGCTGATCGTGCGCACCGAGACGGCCAGGGCCTCGTCGGCGGCGACGACCGCCCCGGCGTCGCCGTAGGCGCCGAGGTTCTTGCCCGGGTAGAAGCTCGTCGCGGCGATGCCCTCGGCGCCGGCCCCGGCCCCGAACCGCGTCGCGCCCTGGCACTGGGCCGCGTCCTCGACGATGACGACGTCGGTCCGGGCCGTGCTGGCCAGGCCGGCCCGCAGCCGCTCGACCGGGGCGAGCTGGCCGTAGAGGTGCACGGGGACGATCGCCCGGGTCTTGGGCCCGACCGCGGCCAGCGCCGCGTCCACGTCGATGAGGTACGTCCGCGGGTCGCAGTCCACGAGCACCACGCGGGCGTTGATCCGGGCCACCGCCTCGGCCGTGGCGATGAACGTGTTCGCCGGCAGGATGACCTCGTCGCCGGGCCCGACCCCGGCCGCCCGCAGCGCGAGCTCGAGGGCGTCCGTGCCGTTGGCGACCCCGACGCAGTGCGCGACGCCGCTGAACTCGGCGTATTCGCGCTCGAAGGCCGTGACTTCGGCGCCCCCGATGAACGCGGTGTTCTCCAGGATGCGCTTGAAGCCGAGGGCGACGTCTTCGGCGACCTCGGCGTGGGCCGCCTTCAGGTCGACAAGGGGGATCATGAAGCGGAACTCCCAACGAGCTTGGAGAGGATGCCGACGATGTGGTCCTGGTCGGCCTCGGTGAGCTTGTGGTGCAGCGGCAGGATGAGCGAGTCGCGGGTGAGCCGCTCGGTGTTCGGCAGGCCGTCGGCCGGCGGGGCGTCCTGGTAGGCCGGCTCCAGGTGGGAGGCCATGATGCCGCGCCGCGCGGAGACCCCCGCCGCCGCGAGCTCGGACAGCACCCGGTCGCGCCCGACGCCGAACTCCGGCGAGAGCAGGACCCAGAACGACTGGAAGTTGGTCTCGCCGTAGGCCGGATCGCGCACCGCCCACAGCCCCTCGACGCCGGCGAGCAGCTCCTGGTAGCGCGCCGCGAGCCGGCGGCGCTGGGCCACCAGCCCGGCGAGCCGGCCCAGCTGCACCAGACCCACCGCGGCCTGGATGTCGGTCATCCGGAAGTTCCAGCCGGTCTCGAGGTAGGCCTCGAGGATCGGCTGGGCGCTCGCGTGCCGGTCCGCGGCCGAGACGTTCATGCCGTGCTCGCGCAGCCGCCGCAGCCGGACCGCGCGGTCGGCGTCGTCGAGGGTGAGCATGCCGCCCTCGCCGGTCGTGATGACCTTGCGCGGATGGAACGACCACGCCGAGATCAGCGAGCCGGCCCCGACCGGCGCCCCGTAGGCGGTCGAGCCCGCGGCGCAGGCCGCGTCCTCGACCAGCGGGACGCCCCACCCGGCCGCGGCCTGGCGCACCGCTCGCACGTCGAACGGGACGCCGCCCTGGTGCACCGCGATGATGGCGGCCGTACGCCCGGTGCGCACCCGGTCCAGCGTCTCCACGGTCACGTTGCCGGTCTGCAGGTCCACGTCGGCGAAGACCGGCGTGGCCCCCACGTAGCGGACCGCGTTCGCGGTGGCGATGAAGGAGAACGAGGGCACGATCACCTCGTCGCCCGGGCCGACGCCGAGCGCGATGAGCGACAGGTGCAGGGCCGTGGTGCAGGAGCTGACCGCGACGCCCTGGCCGGCCCCGACCAGCGCGCTGAACGACCGCTCGAACTCGGCCACGCGCGGGCCCTGCGCGACCCATCCGCTGCGCACGGCGTCGGCGGCGGCCTGGGCCTCCTCCTCGCCCAGCATCGGGATCATCACCGGGATGGTGGCGCTCATGCGCTCGCCCCGCCCGCGGGCTGGTCGGCGATGCGCTCGGCCCGCCACCACTCGACGAGGCCCTGCAGGCCCTCCCGCATGGTGAGCTCAGTGCGGAACCCGAGCTTCTGCGCGGCGTGCGAGGTGTCGGCCAGGCGGCGCGTGACGCTGTTGACGGTGCGGGCCGGCCCGTGCTCGGGGCTCAGGTCCGACTTCATCACGGCCCCCAGCGCGGCGGCCAGCTCCTTGAGGCTGGTCTCCTCGCCGCTGGCGATGTTGAACACGTCGTCGGTCACGTCGGCCTCGGCGGCGAGAATGTTCGCCCGCGCGATGTCGGCGACGTGCACGAAGTCCATCGTCTGCAGCCCGTCGCCGAGGATCAGCGGCGGCGTGCCCGACTCGATGCGCTCCATCCACCGGATGAGGACCTCGGTGTACACCCCGTGCACGTCCATGCGCGGGCCGTACACGTTGAAGTAGCGCAGTGCGACGTAGTCCAGCCCGTACATCGCGTGGAAGCTGCGCAGCATGCCCTCGTTGAAGGCCTTGGCCGCGCCGTAGAACGTGTCGTTGTTGTACGGGTGGTGGCGCTCGGTGGTCGGGAACTGCTCGGCGAGCCCGTACACCGAGGCCGACGACGACGCGACGACCTTGCGCACGCCGGCCGCCTGGGCCGCCTCGAGCACGTTGAAGGTGCCGTCCACGAGCACCTCGTTGGCCAGCCGGGGCTCGCTGGCGCACTGGGTGATCCGGATGGCCGCGAGGTGGAAGACGAGGTCGATGCCCTGGCTGAGCTCGTGCACCAGCGCGGCGTCACGGATGTCGCCCTCGACCACGCGGACCGGGCCGTTGGCGATCGCCCAGGCGAGGTTGGCCATCCGGCCCCGCACCAGGTTGTCCAGGACCACGATCTCGGCCGCCCCGCCCTGCACGAGCAGGTCGACCACGTGGGAGCCGATGGTGCCGGCGCCCCCGGTCACCAGGACGCGCGCTCCGCGAATCGGCACAGACGCATTGCCCATCAGTCTTCACCCTCCAGGGGGACAGCCACTCCGCCGTCGGCGAGGCTACGCGACGCGGCCTCGAGGATCTCCAGGACCCGCAGCCCCGCACGACCGTCGGTGAGCGACGGCACACCGGTGCGGATGGCGGACGCGAACGCGGTGACCATCTGCCCGAGCGCCTCCTTCTCGGTCAGCGCGGGGGCGAGCATGTCGCCGGAGCGGTACGAGATCTGCATCTCGCGGCGCTGGTCCGGGGCCAGCTCGTCCGGCGCGGCGACCTCGACGCCCCGGTCGTAGATGGCGATGCGCTGGGTCGGGCTGAGGTCGTCCCACACCAGCGTGCGCTTCGAGCCGCCGACGATGGTCGTGCGCACCTTGATCGGCGAGAGCCAGTTGACGTGCACGTGCGCGATGGCGCCGGTGTTGAGCTGCAGCGTGAGGTAGGCGACGCAGGCGCGTCCGGCGCCGATCGGGTCCGCGCCGTGCGCGCTGACCGAGATCGGGCGCACGCCGTCGGGCAGCACGAAGTCCAGGATCGACAGGTCGTGCGGGGCGAGGTCCCACAGCACGTCGATGTCGCGCTGCACCAGGCCGAGGTTGATCCGTACGGAATCCAGATAGTGCAGCTCGCCCAGCTCACCGCTCTGGACGGCCTCGCGGATGCGGGTCACCGCCGGGGTGTAGCAGTAGGTGTGGTCGCACATCAGGGCGAGGCCGCGGTCGTCGGCCTCGGCCACGAGCCGGCGCCCCTGCGCGACCGTGGCCGCCAGCGGCTTCTCGACGAGCACGTGCTTGCCCGCCCGCAGGGCGGCGAGCGCCACGTCCACGTGTGTGCCCGCGGGGGTGGCGATGGCGACGGCCTGCACGGCCGGGTCGGCGAGCACCGTGGACAGGTCGTTCGTGGCCTCGACCGTGGAGTAGCCGCCCAGCACCCGCCGGGCGCGCGTGACGTCCAGGTCGCACAGCGCTCGCAATCGGAAGGACGGCGATGCCATGAAGTTGCGCACGAGATTCGGCCCCCAGTAGCCGGCCCCCACGACGGCAACGCCGATCGGCTCAGAGTCGGCCTGGACGTTTGTTGAATTCACACATACTCGATTCGGTCAACCCGACATAGGCCGAGAGGTGGACGATTTCCGGCACAACGTGTTGAGCACGGCGCGCACGCGGCACGGGCAAGCTACCGCCACGGTCAAGCAATGGCGCGGCACTGACGGAAATCTGGCACAGTGATCCTTATTTCGGCAACAGCCTGAGCAGCCATCTCTCGTCGTAAATAGAGACGATCGTGGCCGTGACGGTCGTGGATTCCGGCCGGTCGGCCGAGTCGCGCGCGGGCCGCTAAGGGCTCGGCCGGCACCCCGCCGGGATGTCGGCCCGTGAATGGACACGGATTGAAAGTCGCATACACTGCGACGAACTTGGAACTGAGGTAGCCGCGGCTTGATTGCCGTCCTTAGGGGGACATGGCCAATGGTGCACTCGAATCAGGGCAGACGACTGGGCCGCAAGGGATTGATTTTGATCGCTGCATCCGGTGTGCTGCTGCTCGCGGGGGCCGGGCTGTGGGTGGTGACCAGCCGGGCCAGCTCGGTGCCGAAGTGCGCGCCGGGCCAGAGCGCAGCCGAGTGCCGGGCGCTCACCGGCGGCACGGGATCGGCCGACGGGGACTCGTCGGGCCAGTTGGGGGACGGGGCCGACCCGGGCAAGGCGGGGATCGGCAGCGCCAAGCCGTCCGGCAGCGCCGCCCCCGGTGCGTCCTCGGCCGGCGGGGGCGGGGCCGGCGGCAGCACCGCCAGCGGAAAGTATCCGGCCCGCTACTCGGTCGGCGCGCCGGGTGTCGGCAAGTACAAGCAGAGCGACGCGAAGCTCCCGGTGCCCCCCGGTTACCAGGAAGTGGCCGCCAGTGACAGCCAGAGCAAGGCGTACAACCTGTACACCTGCGGCAACGTCACCCTTGATCACAAATACATCCACGGATTCATTTACATCGGCACGGACTGTCACGGCACCGTCAACATCACGAACTCGATTATCGCGCCGCCGCCGGGCTCGAATCAGCGCGCGATTCTCGTGAATGCCAACGGTTCGGGCAAACTGACGCTGAACATATCCAACACCACCATCCGCCCGGAGCCGGTCGGTCTGGGACAGAAGAGCGGGTCACTCAACGACCACGCGATCAACGACTGCGGGACGTGCACCATCCACCTGAACCGGGTCGACGTGGCCAATACCGGCGGTATGTGCCTGTGCGGCCAGAATGTCACGATCGAGAACAGCTGGTTGCACGACAATTACATCGCCAACCTCACCGACCCGTCGGCGGCGCACACCGGGGGCGTGTTCCCGTACGGCGGCACCGGCCCGCTGACGATCCGGAACAGCCGGCTGGAGCCGGGCGTCAACGCCTACACCGGCCAGGAGATCCCGAACTACTGGCAGGCCATCACCGCGGTGCTGTTCACCCAGAGCTCCGGCGGCTCGACGCTGACCAACTACAGCGTCACCGACAGCTTCATCTCCCTCGGCGCCTACGGGTTCTACGCCCAGGACGGCCAGAACCTGCGGGTCCGCGGCAACGTCTTCGGCCCGACGCACTGGGGCCGCACCGGCCCCTGCTCCGGTGGCTGCCGGGTGACCTACTCGGAGTGGGCCGACAATGTGGCCGGCTCCATCGACGGAACGCCGACGGGCGAGCAGGTGCAGAAGCCGTCCTGATCCATGTGATCACCACAACACCTGGTCGCGAGTCGGATTTGAGACTGCCTCGCGTGATTTTCTGCTCTTCGGTCCGACTCTTTCCAGGCCGGTGGCCCGGTATTGTTGCGCACCGGTCGCCGGTCATCGGCCGGTGAAACCTCGCGATTTCCACGCATTTGCATATAACGCTGGGGAGGAAAGCCCTATGGTGTCGACGGCATCCCCGCCGGCCCGGACGGCACTGCGCCCGACCGCGCCGGCCGCCGGCGACGAACGGCTGACCGGACGGCTCGGCGAGCCCGAGAACCACCGGCTCTACCGCCGGATGCGCTTCATCCGCCGGTTCGAGGAGACCCTGCTGGCCCTGTTCGAGGAGGGCGTGCTCAACGGCACCACGCACGCCTGCATCGGCCAGGAGGCCGACGCGGTCGCCGTGATGGAGCACCTTTCCGACGTCGACCACGTGTTCAGCAACCACCGCTGCCACGGCCACTACCTCGCCCGCACCGGCGACGCGCTCGGCCTGCTCGCCGAGATCATGGGCAAGGAGGCGGGCGTCTGCCACGGCAAGGGCGGCAGTCAGCACATCTGCGCGCCGGGGTTCAAGTCCAACGGCGTGCAGGGCGGCATCGTCCCGGCGGCCGCGGGCATCGCGATGGCCGGCCAGCTCGACGGCTCCGGCATGGTGAGCGTGGTGTTCATCGGCGACGGCACCCTCGGTGAGGGCGCCGTGTACGAGACCATGAACATGGCCTCGCTGTGGCGCCTGCCGCTGCTGGTGGTGTGCGAGGACAACCGGTGGGCCCAGAGCACCCCGGTCGAGGCGAACCTCGCCGGCGGCATGGCCGCCCGGTTCGAGGCGTTCGACGTGCCGGTCCGCGAGATCGACAGCACGGACGTGCTCGAGCTGCGCGAGGCCGCCCGCGCCGAGCTCGACGCGGTCCGGGCCGGCGGCGGCCCCCGCGTGCTGCTCATCCACACCTACCGGCTGTGCCACCACTCGAAGAGCGACGACGAGCGCCCCGCCGAGGAGATCGCCGCGCACTGGCTGGTGGAGCCGCTGGTCGTGCACGGCCGCCGGCTCGCCGACGCCGACCGGCGCGCGATCGACGACGAGGTGGAGCTCGCCCTGGCCGAGGTGGTCGCGACGGCGAGGAACCTGCCGTGATCTTCGCGAAGGAACTGGGCGACGCGCTGCGCGGGTGCCTGACCGACGACCCGCGCGTGGTCGTGCTCGGCGAGGACATCGCCGACCCGTACGGCGGGGCGTTCAAGGTGACCCGCGGCCTGTCGACGGACTTCCCGGCCCGGGTCCGGACCACCCCGATCAGCGAGGGGGCCGTCGCCGGGATCTCGGCCGGGCTCGCGCTGGCGGGCTACCGGCCGATCGCCGAGATCATGTTCGGCGACTTCCTGACGCTGGTCTTCGACCAGGTGGTCAACCACATCGTGAAGTACCAGGCCATGTACGCCGAGCAGGCGACGTGCCCCGTCGTCATCCGGGCGCCCTCGGGCGGGCACCGCGGCTACGGGCCCACGCACAGCCAGAGCCTCGAGAAGCACTTCCTCGGCGTGCCGCACCTGCGCGTCGTCGCGGCCTCGCTGTACCACGACCCGAGGGCCGTCTTCGCGGACTTCCTGGGCCAGGACAGCCCGGTGCTCTACATCGAGCACAAGCTGCTCTACCCGCAGCACCTCGCGCTGCCCAGCGGCGGCGCGGTGGGCGACCTGATCGCCTCCCACGACGCCGGCCCCGGCGCCCTGCCGACCGTCCGGCTCTCCGCCGTGCCGCGCGAGGACTGCACGATGACCGTGCTCGCCTACGGCTACCAGGCGCTGCTCGCCGCCCGCGTGATCGAGCGGCTGGCGGTCGAGGAGGAGATCTTCGCCGAGCTGCTGGTGCCGGCCCAGATCGCCCCGATGGACTGGGCGCCCGTGGAGCGGTCGGTGCGCGCCACCGGGCAGCTCATCACCGTCGAGGAGGGGGTGAGCGGCTGGTCCTGGGGGACCGAGGCCGCCGCCGTCGTCTCCGAGCGGCTCTTCGGCCGGCTGCGCCGCCCGGTCCGGGTCGTCGCCAGCGATCCGACGATCATTCCGTCGTCGAAGTCGCAGGAAAGCCGGATGCTCGTCGGCGAACACCAGATCGAAGCGGCCGTCCGCGCCGCCGCATGACGCCTTTTTTGTGCTTTTGAGGAGACAGCGCGTGAAGCCGGTCCTGGTTCCGACCAACGACGTCAACAGCGAGCACGGCATCGTCGTGAACTGGTTCGTCGACGACCGCGACAAGGTGGAGGCCGGCGCCCTGCTCGTGGAGGTCGAGACCAGCAAGGCGGTGCTGGAGGTGTACGCCCCCGAGCCGGGCGTCGTGCTGCACCTCGTCCGCCAGGGCACCGAGGTGCCGCTGACGGAGCCGGTGGCGATGCTCTTCGACAGCGTGTCCGACCTCACGGCCTACGCCGACCGGCTCGCCGCCGAGGCCGAGGCCCGCGCGGCGGCGCCCGGGGCGGTCCGGGCCTCCGTCAAGGCGATCCAGCGGGCGCAGGAGCTCGGCGTCGACCTGTCCACCTTCGACGGTTCGCGCCTGATCACGGTGAAGGACGTCGAGGCGGCCGCGAGCGCGGTCCAGGCCGAGCCGGCCACCGTCGACTACTCGGCGATGCCGTCGGCGCTGGCGACGGAGCCGGGCGTCGCCCGGATTCTGCTCATCGGTGGCGCACTGGGCGCGACGCAGGTCATCGACATCTTCAGCCAGGTGCCGACCCAGCAGGCGGTGGCGATCGTGGACGACGACCCCGGCCGCTGGGGCACCGACGTGCACGGGGTGCCGATCGTCGGGGGCAGCGACCGGCTGGCCGCGCTGTTCGCCGAGGGCGTCTTCGAGGCGGCCGTGATCGCGATCGGCTCGTCGGTGGACACCCGCGCCCGGTTCCGCAAGATCTGCGCGGACGCGGGCATTCCGCTGGCGAACGCGATCGACCCGACCGCGAAGATCGCCACCGACGTCGTCATCGGCCAGGGCAACATCATCTGCGCGTTCTGCCACCTCGGCACCGGCGTGCGGATGGGCGACAACAACTTCCTGTCCGCGTACAACTCCTTCGACCACCACAGCGTCATCGGCTCCGACAACGCGACCGGTCCGAGCTGCGTATCGTCGGGCAAGGTGACCGTGCGCGACCGGGTCCGGCTCGGCACCGGCATTTTCCTGGAGCCCGGGGTGGTGCTCGGTGACGGCGTCCAGGTAGCGTCCGGGGCGGTGATCGTGACCTCGGTACCGGCGAATCACGCGGTCAAGACCAAGGTCGTCACCACCACCGTCGTCCCGCGCCGTTCCTGATCGGAAACGGCGTCGGTTCGGCACCGTGCGTAGCCGGGCCCGGCCCGGCCGCCGCCCGCGGTGCCGGGCCGACCACGCCGAACGCGCCCGAGCGGCCGTTCGGAGCAACATCCGCGCGGAAAGGCCCGATTCGGCCCGAACGTCGGAGGACACCAGGCCGTCCGGCTGCTTCCGTGTGACCTTGTTGTCAGAAAACTTGACAGCAAGTTACATGCTCTAATGCGATAAATTCTTGCCTGTCAGCTAGGGGAACGTACGCTGCCGAACGAGTCTGGGGCGCTGCGGATGCTGACGTCGTTTCGGGGTTTCAGGAATAGGGCGAAGACATGAAGTCTCGGTTCATAACCGGCTTAGCCGCGGTCGCGGTCGTAGCGGTAGTGGCATGCGTACCGTCCGCATCCAGCGCGGCCGTTTCGGACCCGTGCGGAGCGGGGTCCAATCCGATCGTCTGCGAGAACTCCAAGACGGGCACACCGGTCAACGACTGGTATTCCGAGAACTCCTGGGGTGACATTCAGGGCTTCACGACCAAGTCGAGCTACCAGCCGGGCGAGACGGTCTCGGTGAAGGTGGACTCGCCGAGCTCCGCGTTCCGGATCTCGTTCTACCGCCTCGGCTACTACGGCGGCCTCGGCGCCCGCAAGATGCCGACGTCGCCGACGGGGACGTACCCGATCAAGGCCCAGGACGAGTGCAACCACGACGCCACGGGTCTGGTCGACTGCGGCAACTGGACCACGAACGTCACCTGGCAGATCCCCTCGGACGCCGTCTCCGGCGTCTACCTCGTGATGATGGACCAGCTCGACAACAACGGGTTCATGCCCTACCCGTTCGTCGTGGGCAACGCGTCCAGCCACTCCGACATCCTGGTCCAGACCTCGGACCAGACCTGGCAGGCCTACAACGACTGGGGCGGGCAGAACCTCTACCAGGGCGGCGGCCCGGCCCTCGACGGCCGCGCCTACAAGGTCAGCTACAACCGGCCGATGCGCATCGCCGGTGACAACGGCGTCTTCTCCTCCGAGTTCCCGATGATCCAGTTCCTGGAGCGCAACGGGTACGACGTGAGCTACGCCGCCTCGGTGGACGTGACCAACAGCGCCTCGCTGCTGCTCAACCACAAGGTCTTCATGTCCTCCGGGCACGACGAGTACTGGAACCAGGGCCAGTGGGACCACGTGACCGCGGCCCGCTCGGCCGGCGTCAACCTCGCGTTCTTCAGCGGTAACGAGGTGTTCTGGCGCACCCGCTTCGAGCCGTCCATCTCCACCGGCACGGCCCCGGACCGGACGCTGGTCTGCTACAAGTCGACCAAGCTGAGCCAGAACCCGCCGAACGGCACCGCCGACCCGAGCGGGCAGTGGACCGGCACCTGGGTCGACACCGACGGCGCGGGCAAGGGCGGCAACACCAACCCGAACCAGCTCACCGGCACCCAGTTCATGGTCAACGGCTACCGGCACGACGCGATCACGGTCCCGGCCGCCTACAAGGACATGCGGCTGTGGCGCGGCATCAGCTCGATCAACAACCTGCAGCCCGGCCAGTCGGCCACGCTCACGGCCGGTTCCCTCGGCTACGAGTGGGACGTCGACGTCGAGAACTCCACCCGCCCGGCGGGCGCCGTCGCGTTCTCCTCGACGACCGTGAACATCAACGACAGCACGCTGCTGCTCGACCCCGACCACGGCAACAACTACGGCAACGGCGTCGCGACGCACAGCCTGATCGCCTACCGTGACCAGACCTCCAAGGCCCTGGTGTTCGGGGCCGGCACGGTGCAGTGGTCGTGGGGCCTGAGCTCCTTCCACTCGGGCCAGGCCAGCACCGAGGACCCGCGGATGCAGCAGGCGACGATCAACATCCTCGCCGACATGAGCGCGCAGCCGCTGACCCTGATGGCGGGGCTCACCCAGGCCGCCAAGTCCTCCGACACGACCGGCCCGACGGTGACCATCACGTCGCCCACCGCCGGGAGCTCGGTGCCGCTGCTGAGCCCGGTCACCGTCACCGGCACGGCCGTCGACGTCGGCGGCGGCAAGGTCGGCCGCGTCGAGATCTCCGTCGACGGCGGCACCACCTGGAAGCCGGCCAACGGGCTGGGCACCTGGAGCTACACCTGGACCCCGTCCACGCAGGGCGCGGCCAGCATCAAGGTGCGGGCCGCCGACGACAGCCTGAACATCGGGGCCGTCGCGACCCAGTCGGTGACCGTCGGCGCCCAGCAGTGCCCGTGCACCGCGTTCACGGCCTCGACCGTGCCGACGAACGCCGACTCCCAGGACGGCTCGCCGAACGAGCTCGGCGTCAAGTTCCGGGTGCCGACCGCGAGCTCGGTGAAGGGCGTCAAGTTCTACAAGGCCGCCAACAACACCGGCACGCACGTGGGCAAGCTCTGGAACTCCAGCGGGCAGCTGCTGGCGTCGGGCACCTTCACCGGCGAGAGCGCCACGGGCTGGCAGACGCTGCAGTTCGCCAACCCGGTGCCGATCGCCGCCAACACCACGTACATCGCCTCGTACTACACGCCGACCGGGCACTACTCGTACGACAGCGCCTACTTCGCGACCAAGGGCGCGGGCCCGACCGCGGTGCAGCTGCTGAAGTCCGGCGTCGACGGCTCCAACGGCGTCTACAAGTACGGCACCGGCGGCGGCTTCCCGAACCTCAGCTGGAACGACACCAACTACTGGGTCGACGTCATCGTCGACTCCGCCGGGGCCAGCCAGAACCCGCCGACGGTGACGGCGCACACGCCGGCCACCTCCGGCACGGGCGTCGGGCTGAACACGGCGGTGACGGCGACGTTCAGCCAGGACATCGACCCGACCTCATTGCAGTTCACCCTCAGCGCTCCGGGCGGCGCGACGGTCCCGGCCGCGGTCAGCTACAACAACACCACGCGCGTGGCGACGTTGCAGCCGAACAGCGTCCTGGCCCCGTCCACCGCGTACCAGGCCTCGGTGAAGGCCTCGGACGCCTGGGGCACCGCGATGGCCGCGCCCACCGTGTGGTCGTTCACCACGGGCTCCAGCTCCGCGATCGCCTGCCCGTGCTCGATCTGGTCCAACTCGGCGGTGCCGGCCAACCCGAGCGCCAGCGAGGCCAACTCGCTGGAGCTGGGCATGCGCTTCACCTCGGCGGTGGACGGCAAGGTCACCGGCGTCCGGTTCTACAAGAGCGTCGACAACACCGGCACGCACACCGGGACGCTCTGGTCGAACACCGGGCAGCAGCTGGCGACGGGCACCTTCACCGGTGAGACGGCGTCCGGGTGGCAGACCCTGACGTTCGCCACCCCGGTGTCGATCACCGCCGACACGCCGTACGTGGTCTCGTACCACACGACGGTCGGGCACTACGCGTACAACGCCGGGTTCTTCACCGACCCGCTGGTGTCCTACCCGCTGACCGCGGTCGCCGACACGGCGACGGGCCACAACGGCCTGTTCCTGCTCAGCAACAGCGTCGCCTTCCCGACATCGACCTGGAACTCCAACAACTACTGGGTCGATGTGATCTTCACGACGCCGTGAGACGATGCAATGGCCCGCACCCGGGTTCGGGTG
This sequence comes from Dactylosporangium sp. CA-052675, assembly GCF_050947935.1. GTDB lineage: Bacteria > Actinomycetota > Actinomycetes > Mycobacteriales > Micromonosporaceae > Dactylosporangium. The sequence goes on from NZ_CP192010.1 coordinate 1,394,982, forward strand.
CGGGCCATTGTCTTGCAACCAGTCAAACGCCGCGCGGCATGGTTCTCCGTGCGACATTGGGCCGGCCGGGCCCGGAGGGTGGCAGATGAGTTCGGTCAGTGTGGTCATTCCGTGCTACAAGTACGGCCATTACCTCGCCGATTGCGTCAGCAGCATCGTCGACACCAATCCTGGACTGGACATCCGGGTCCTGATCATCGACGACGCCTCGCCGGACGACTCGGCCGAGAAGGCGCACGCGATCGCGGCGGCCGACCCGCGGGTCGAGGTCCGGGTCCACGAGCAGAACAAGCGGCACACGGCCACCTACAACGAGGGCCTGATGGAGTGGGCCGACGGTGACTACTGCGTGCTGCTGTCCGCCGACGACCTGCTGACCCCGGGCGCGCTCACCCGGGCCGTGGCCCTGCTCGACGCGAACCCCAACGTCGGCTTCGTCTACGGGCACCCGGTGCACTTCCAGCACCCCGGCCCGCCCCCGCCGGCCCGGACCGAGGATCGCGGCACCAGCGTGTGGCCGGGGCACTGGTGGCTGGAGCGGCGGTTCCGCGAGGCCACCGGCTGCATCACCTCGCCCGAGGTCGTGGTCCGCACCTCGCTGCAGCACAAGGTCGGCGGCTACGACGTCAACCTGCCCCACGCCGGCGACATCGAGATGTGGATGCGGCTGGCCGCCCACGCCGACGTCGGCTACGTGCGGGCCGACCAGGCCTACTACCGCCTCCACGGCGACAACATGTCCCTGACCGACTACGCCGGGGCGGTCAACGACCTGCGGCAGCGCAAGGCCGCCTACGAGGCGGTGCTGGCCCGCTGCGGGGACCTGCTGCCCAACGCGGCGGAGCTCGACGCCATGGTGCACCGCCGGCTGGCCCGCTTCGCGCTGCGCCGGGTCGTGCGCGCCTACGACCGCGGCCGCACCGCCGAGGTGCCGCTGGACGAGCTCATGGCGTTCGCGGCGGACTGCTGGCCGGAGTACCGCAGCCTGCCGGAGTACCGGGGCCTGCGGGTGCGCCGCCAGATCGGCCCGACGGCGATGCCGTACCTGCAGCCGCTGGTGCTGTCCGCCGTCGCGCACAAGGGCCGCGAGTGGCTGTGGTGGCAGTCCTGGAAGCGCCGCGGCATCTGAACACGACAAGAGCCCCCGTGCCCGGCACGGGGGCTCTTGTCACGGGGCCGGCTACGGCTGGGCCGGGGCCTCCCAGTTGGTCCAGTAGCTGTTCGGGTTCACCACGTAGTCGACGGTCGCGCTGGGGATGTGCTCGACCCGGTGCTTCTTGCTGAAGCGGTAGATCAGCTCCCAGTCCTCCTTCGGCGCCACCGAGGAGTTGCGCCGCAGCCGGCTGAAGCGCAGATCCGGGCTGCGCCGGGCGACGAACGGGTTGGAGTCGAGGAAGCACCGCTCCCAGGCGAGCTTGCGGTCGAACGGCACCGACAGGACGTCGCGCTCCTCGCCGTCCGGCGTCAGCCGTCGCATGGCCGTGTAGACCGCGTCGGGCCGCGACTCGGCCGGCTCCTCGAGCTTCGCGAGCGCGACCTCGAGGTGGTTGGGGTGCCAGGCGTTGTCGTCGTCGAGGAACGCGACGAACGGCGAGTCCGTCAGCCGCATGCCGATGTTGCGGCTCACGCCGAGCACGTTGATGTTGTGCCGGAGGCTCACGACGTGCAGGCGCGGGTCGGCCGGCAGCTCGGGCAGCCCGCCGCCGCCGTCGTCGACCACGATGACGACCTGGTCGCGCACGGTCTGGGCGAGCACCGACTCCACGGCCCGCCGCAGCCCGTCGGGGCGCTTGTAGGTCAGCACCACGGTCGCCACCCGCGCCGAGGGCCGCTCTCCGCCCGGCAGCGTGGCCAGCAGGCGGCGCACCTCGCTGTCCTCGAAGCGGCGCAGACCGATGGCGGTGTGGCCGAGCATCACCTTGTTGCGCATTTCCTCCAGCGGCAGCCACCCGTACCGGGCGCGCAGCTGTCGTTTGACCAAACGGATCACTGTGGCTCCTAGGAGACTTCGGGTGCGGCGGCCGCGAGGATCAGCGGGTCGTCGGCGGGGGTCGGTTCCGTGGGCTGCTCCCGCTTGGCGCGCAGGCTGCGCACCAGGGGCCAGACGAACGGCAGGTAGGCGACGACGCCCGCCAGCCCGCCCAGCGTCAGCCCGATGAACCCGTTGCCGACCACGTGGTGCACACCCCACGCGGCCAGGCCCATGGCGATGCCGCCGAGGGCCGGCATGAGGCACGCGCGCGCCACGTCGCCCACGCGGATGCCCATTCGGGACAGGACGAACAGGAACACGGGAGCGACGAGGAGGCCCGCGACGACCGCCTGGCCGGCGGCCACGCCGTTGATGCCCCACACGTGCGCGAACCAGATCAGGACCGGGATCAGCGAGAAGAGCCACCAGCCCTGCATGACCATCAGCGTCTTGCGCTTGCGCGCGGCGATGCCGTCGTAGGCGAGCTCGACGGTCACCCGGACCAGGCCGAGCACGACCAGCCACTGCAGGGCCACGGCGGCGCCGTCCCACTGGTCGCCGTAGACGAACCGGATGATCGGGTCGGCCAGCACGCCGAGCACCACGCACATCGGCACCGCGGCCGCGACGACCAGGCCCAGGGCCCGGGTGAAGCCGGCCGCGAACTCGGCCGGCGACTCGGCGAGCCGGGAGAAGCCCGCGAACGACACCCGCCGCGCCGTCTCGGAGACCATGCGCACCGGCCAGCTCGACATGTTGAAGGCCATGGCGTAGAGGCCCAGCGCGGCCGGGCCGAGGATCGAACCGACGACCACCGAGTCGAGGTTGACGATGCCGAGCGTGAGCAGGCTGGCGGCGGCGAGCGGGAGGCCGAACTTGTACAGCTCGCCGGCCAGCTTGCGGTTCCAGCCGAAGCGCAGCATGCCCGGGGCGGCCAGCGCGAAGCCGACCAGCGCGACCAGGTTGCCGGCCAGCGAGCCCCACGCGAAGGCGAGCGCGCCGACGTGCATGGCCGCGAGCACGATCGTCACGGCGGTGTTCACCACGAAGTTGAGGATGTCGACCACGGTCCGCCAGAACTGCTGGAAGTCGCGGTTGAGCTTCGCCAGGGGCACGCAGGCGATGCCGTCGATGATCACGCTCAGGCACAGCAGGCGCAGCATCAGCGTGGCGTCGGGGGAGCCCAGCAGCCGGGCCACCGTGGGCGCGGTGAAGTAGAGCAGCACGTAGAAGGCCGTGCTCGAGGCCGTCGAGAGGGTGAGCACCGTCGGCGCGAACCGCCTGATGTCGCCTTCCCAGCGCACGAGGGCGAGGCTCACGCCCATCTCGTTGAGGGAGAGCAGCATCGCCAGCACCAGCAGGCCGACGGCGTAGAGGCCCCACTCGGTCGGGCCGAAGAAGAGCCTGGCCAACACCACACCGCTGGCGAACGTGCCGACGCGGCGTACGACGGTGTTGATGAGGCTCCAGCGGGTTGCCGACGCGACCTTGCGGTTCAGCTCCGTCACAGCGACGGTTCTCCCCTCAGCAGCTGGTCCTGACGGGCCATGCCGAGGTAGGCCCCGGCGAGTCCCATCATCAAGAAAGACGACCCCGCGACCATGGGGAAGCTCAGCGTGTCGAAGGTCGCGGTGACGACCAACATGACAAACCCGACCGCGGCGAAGCCCTGCCCCGTCTCCTTGCGCGCCGGGTCGGCGAATCGCCGGCGTCCCGCGCCGCCGCAATGCAAGCACACGATGTAGATGAGCACGACGGCGGCCACGCCCACGATGCCCATCTCGACCAGTGCCAGCAGGTACTCGTTGTCCGTGTACCGGTACATCAGTGGCAGGAAGGTGCCGTATCCCCGGCCGGTCCAGGGTCGCTCGTTGAAGTAGGTCGAGATCACGGCGGACGTCGCGGTCCGCGAGTTCGTGCTGTTGTCGCCGCCGTTGAACATGGCGGTGAAGAGCCCGATCACGGTGCCGGCGAGGCCCGGCAGCACGACCGGAGAGGCGCCGATGCCGACCGTGAGGGCGCCCATCGTCGGCAGCAGCCGCTTCGCCGGCCAGGTGGGCAGCAGGGTCAGGAACACGATGGCGAGCCCGATGATCGACGTGCGCGACACCGTCATCACGGCCGACAGCGCGATGACGACGACCGGCAGCCACTGCCGCAGCACGCCCCGCTTCACCGGGTTGAACCCCTGCTGCAGCGCGAACGGCAGGGCGATGGCCATGATCGTGGCGAGCTCGAGGGTGTTGGCCGCGGTCGACGTCGGCCGGACGAACGAACCCCGGCTGATCAGCTCGGGGCCGCCGTTCGAGAAGCCGGGAATGCTCATCCAGGCGGTCAGGCTGGTCTTGAACAGGAACTCGAGGATCGCGACGAAGCCGACGACGGCCGCGCATCGCACGAAGAGCCGCAGCAGCCGGTCCAGGTCCGCGTAGTCACGCAGGGACGTGGAGATGAGGACCACCGGGAACCAGGCCAGCAGCTGGATGAGCGCCCGGTCGGCCGCGCTGGACTCGAGCGCCGAGCTGTCGCGGCGGGCGGCCGCGATGTAGCTCAGCAGCACGGCCACGGCGAAGAAGAACATCGCGAGCCGGGGAGCCCGGGTGAACAGCGCCGGGGTGATCCGGCGCATCAGCCAGCTCACCCCGTACCAGACGAGGGCGGCGAGGATGAAGACGTTGGCGATGGTGCCGGTCGCGCCCAGCCCGGGCAGCACGATCCGGGACGGGATCAGCAGCAGCAGGACGATGTAGATGGCCAGGATGGTGACCGGGCCCTGGCCGGCCGACCGGCGCGACGTGTAGATCGCGCCGAGCCGCCGCAGCACCGAGGGTGAGGCGGACCCGCGCGCGGTGGCGGTCGATGACACGGACGTGGCCTCGCTCGGCTGACTCGGCTGCTTCGACGGAGGGACGACAGCGACCACTTCAGCGAGCCGAGCCCCAGCGCCCGTTGGGCTTGCCTCCGTCACTGCGGCGCCGGCCGCCCCGGCCGTCGGACGCGCCCGGCTTCACGGGCATCTGGAGCACGACCGTCTGGTCGGCCGCCGCCGGCCGGTCGGCGTCGGGGCCGGGCTGGTTGGCGTTGGCGGCCTGCTTGGCGTCCACGTCGAGAATGACCGTCTGGTCGAGGGGCACGTCCGACCACACGACCGGGATCGGGGTGGCGCGCGACGGCGACTTCACCACGACCGCGGCCCCCGACGCGGGCAGCGCCGGGACCGGCTGCGTGTCCGAGGTGGACTTCTGGTCCCCGGCCTGGCGGCGCGCCTTGTTCCGGCCCACGCTCTCCAGGACGAACGTCAGCAGCAGCGTCAGGGCGATCATGCCGCCGACCACGCCGAGGATGACCTCGATCTTCTTCTTCAGCTTCGTCGTCGGCGTCTGCGGCGGGACGATCTCCGTCATGCGGATCTGGTCCTGCGTCTTGACCCCGTTGGCCTGCTGGATCTGGGTCAGCCGCTCCTGCGCGAACACGGCCAGTGCCTTGGTCGACTGCAGCGTGTGGGCCTTGTTGTCGCCGGTCACCGTGAAGGTCAGGAAGGGCCCCTGCGCGCCGTCGGCGAGGGAGACCGCGTACTTCTCGGTCACGCCCCGGCTCTTGAGCTCCTCGACCGCGTCCGTCGACTGCATGCTGCGGCCGAGGAAGTCGGCCGTGGCGATCAGCGACGCGTCGAAGGTCATGAAGGGGTTGTCGTTGCCCTTGGTGGCGACCGTCGTGGCCATGGGCGAGCTGAGCAGGCTCACCGTCGTGAACGATTCGTAGGTGTTGGGCACCACGACCGACGCGGTGACGCCCAGACCGATCGCCACGATGAACATCGGCACGACGATGCGCCAGCGCTTTCGCAGGACACGAAGGATCTCGCCGAGGTCCATGGCCCCCTCCAAGTCCCGCCGAGACGCGTGATGAGACGCGTGATGATCAGCGCGACAGCGTCTCGATTTCGGACATGCGGCCGCGTCCAGCGCGCTCGGCCACCACGCTATACGGCACGTGGGTGCGTCGGCTAGCGGAAGTTGAGTCGGGTTCTATGCTGCGTGGCGCACCGGGACGCCATCATGTCACCATTGCCCGGACTTGGGTAGCGCAAGCCCAGCCGGAGGGGGTGTCAGCGGATGTATCTCAACGACGTCGTCCGCGCGCTGAGCCGGCAGTGGATCGTCGTCGTCCTCGGGGTGATGTTGACCGCAGGGCTCGGCTACCAGGCCGCGCGGGTCAAGCCGGTGTATCTCGCCTCCGAGGTGCTCGTGGTGAAGTATCCGGTTTCACCCGACTCACCCAACCCCTTGACCGGGCTGTACCCGCCCGTCGCCATCACGGCGGCCGCCGTCGCGACGAGCCTGCGGACGCCGGACTACGAGGAGCGGTTCCGGCGGGCGGGTGTGACCGGCACCTACGAGTTCGCCCCCCGCAACACGGGCACCAACCAGGAGCCCCGCTACATCATCTCGTCGCTGACGGTCAGCAACACCACCGACAGCGAGGAGCAGGGGCTCCTGGGGCTGCGCATCCTGACGGAGGCCTACACCGAGAAGCTCAAGGAGCTGCAGGACCGCTGGAACGTCCGGCAGGACCTGCGGTTCACGGTCTCGACCCTGGTGGCGCCGAGCGTGACGATGCTGTCGCACTCGGCGGTGCGGGCGCTGCTCGGCTCGGCGCTCCTGGGCGGCCTGGCCACGCTGGCCGTGCCGCTGTGGGTGGACAAGTACGTCCGGCGCCGCCGCCGGCTTCGCGAGGCCAGGAAGGCGGCCGAGGCGGCCGGCGGGAGCCTGGCCGCCGGCGCGGCCTAGGCGGGTCCAAGCGGGTCCAGGCCGGTCCAGACCTCGGTCAGCTGCCCGTCCGACTCGACGTACTCCGCGCCGGTCGAAGGGCACACGAACCGCCCGTCCCCCTTCGCCACCAGCCGCACGCCCGCCCGGCCGACCCACCCGACCCGCCGGGCCGGCACCCCGACCACCAGGGCGAAGTCCGGCACGTCGGACACGACCACGGCGCCGGCGGCGACGAGCGCCCAGCGCCCGACGGTCACCGGAGCGACGCAGACCGCCCGGGCCCCGATGGCGGCGCCGTCGCGGATCACCACGCCGACCGCCTCCCAGTCCTCGCCGGTCTTGAGCCGGCCCTCCGGCGTGACCGCCCGCGGATAGGTGTCGTTGGTCAGCACCGCCGCCGGGCCGAGGAAGACGCCGTCGCCCAGCGTCGCCGGCTCGTACGCCAGCGCGTAGTTCTGCATCTTGACGTTGTCGCCGAGCCGGACGCCGGGGCCGACGTAGGCGCCGCGGCCGATGACGCAGTTGCGTCCGAGCCGGGCCTCCTCACGTACCTGGGCCAGATGCCATACGGTGGTACCCGCGCCGATCTCCGCCCGATCGTCGACATCCGCGCTGGCCATCACCCGGGCCGGGCGTGGCTCCTCCTGCAGCTCGTCCATCGCGGCATCCTAACGCCCGCCGCCGTCGCCGCCGCCCATGTAAGAAAGGCGACAGGTTGGCACCTGACCGGCCCATTGCCTTCGCCGGAGGAGTCGCGCAGCGTACATCCGTACTTTCATGTCTCAACGGCGGAACGGGGCGATCCGGACCATGGCCAACACGCGGCCGCACGTCGCAATCCTCGTGGCCAACCTGCCCGCGGAGCGAGACCGTCGCGTCATCCGCGAGTGCCTGAGTCTCGAGGCGAACGGGTACGACGTCACCGTCATCGCGCCGCGGGGCGACCCGTCGCTCAAGACCCTGCCGAACAGCCGCAACACCCGGCTCAAGCCGTACCCCGTCAAGGTCTACGGCAGTGGTGTCGTCACCTTCGCGGTCGAGTTCGCCTGGTCGTTCATCTGCATCGCGTTCCGGCTGCTGGGCGAGATCCTCGCCGGGCGGGCCCACGCGGTCCAGGTGTGCAACCCGCCGGACGCGTACTGGCCCCTGGCGATCCTGTTCCGCGCGCTGGGCCGCCCGTGGGTGTTCGACCACCACGACCTGTGCCCCGAGGTCTACGCCACCCGCTCCGGCACGCCGAACAGCCTCGTGTTCGGCACGCTGGTCGCCTTCGAGTGGCTCACCCTGCGCACCGCGACGGCGGTCTTCGCCACCAACGAGTCGTACCGCACCAACGCCCTCGGCCGCGGCGTCAAGCCCGAGAAGATCACCGTCGTGCGCAACGGCCCGAGCGCGAGCGAGATCAAGCCCGCCCCGCCGCCGAGCGCGCCGGACGAGCACACGATCGTCTACCTCGGCGTGCTCGGCCCCCAGGACAACGTCGAGGGCGCGGTGCTGGCGGCCGAGGAGCTGATCCGGCTGCGGCCCAGGCCCGACTGGCGGATGGTCATCGCGGGCGACGGCGAGACCCTGCCCGCGCTGACCAAGCTCGTCGCGGATCGCGGCCTCGGCAACGTCGTGGAGTTCACCGGCTGGCTCGAGGGCCCGGCGATCGACGAGCTGCTGCGCAAGGCGACCGTGGCCATCCAGCCCGACCTGCCCACGCGCATGAACAACCTCTCGACGATGGCCAAGACGGTGGAGTACCTCGGCCGCGGGGTGCCCGTCGTCGCGGCGGACCTGATCGAGACCCGCCGCAGCGCCGGCGAGGCCGCGGTGTACGTCGAGCACGGCACGCCGCACGAGTACGCCACCGCCCTGGCCGCGCTGCTGGACGACCCGGCCGAGCGGCAGCGGATGCGCGAGATCGGGCTGGCCCGCTTCGCCCACGAGCTGTCCTGGGAGCACCAGAGCCGCGGCTACATCGAGGTGTGGAACCGTCTGCTGGCCAAGCGGCTGCGCCGGGCCCAGGCCTCAGCCTCATGACGTCGTCGGACGGCGAGGTCCTCAACGTCCTGTTCCACGGCATCGGCACGCCCGAGCGCGAGCTCGAGCCGGGCGAGGACACGTACTGGATCGACGCGGACACGTTCCACCGCATCCTCGACGACGTGGTGGCCGCCTCGGCCGCGGGCGATCTGCCGGCGCTGCGGCTCAGCTTCGACGACAGCAACACCTCGGACATCACCGTCGGCCTGCCGGCGCTGCTGGAGCGGGGCCTGACCGCCGACTTCTTCGTGCTGGCGGGCCGGCTGCGCTCGCCCGGCAGCCTCGACGCCGACGCGGTGCGGGAGCTGCGGCGGCAGGGCATGAACATCGGCACCCACGGGATGCACCACCACCCGTGGCGCGGCCTGGACGCCGACCGGCGCCGGGACGAGTTCGTGACCGCCCGCGAGACCATCGCCGAGGTCATCGGGGCGCCCGTCACGCAGGCCGCCTGCCCGCTGGGCCGCTACGACCGCCAGACGCTGAGCGAGCTGCGCCGGTTGGGCTACGCCGAGGTGTTCACGAGCGATCGCCGTTACGCGCGCCGGGGACGATGGCTGCAGCCGCGGTACAGCGTCCGCCGGGGCGACACCGCGGCGAGCTTCCGGGCCCAGATCGCCGCGAGCCGGACCCCGGCCATGCGCACCCGCAACGCGCTGGCCGGGACCGTCAAGCGCCTCCGCTGAGCGCCCCTACGACGGGCGGGGCACCGAGGGGTGCACCGTCCACGGGCCGGGCGTCTCGCGCATGCGGGTGGGGCTGAGCAGCGACTTCACCGCCATGCGGCTCTGCGGCTTGCCGGTCACGGCCCGGCTGGACTCGCGCAGCAGGAGCGCGGACCAGTAGACGGACGTGGCCGCGAGGGAGTGCCGGCGGCGGTAGAGCCGGACCCGGTTGGTGGTGAGCAGCGCCCACAGCCGGGGCGAGACGCGCGAGTCGCCCTCCAGGTGCACGGCGCGGGCGGCGGGGTTGTACCGGGTGCCGAGGCCGGCGTCGCGGGCGCGCAGGGCGAAGTCGGTCTCCTCGGAGTACAGGAAGAAGGACTCGTCCCAGGGTGCGCAGCGCTCCCAGCACTCCTTGCTCACCAACATGGTCGACCCCTCGGCCCAGTCGGCCATGCGCTCCTGCTCGTAGTACGCGTCATCGGTGATCACCTCGCCGAGGACCCGGAACTTGCCGGCCCGCCGGGCGCCCAGCAGCGCGTCGCCGAGGATGCGCGGGATCGAGGGCTCGCGGCGCAGGGTGGGGATGAGCCGCCCGGTGCCGTCCTCGATGCGCGGCACGGCGAGCCCGACCCCGGGCGTGCGCAGCGTGTCCAGCAGCGTGCGGATGCAGCCGGGGCCGAGCCGGACGTCCGGGTTGAGCACGAGCACGGCCGTGTGCGGACCGGCCACGGCCACGGCGGCGTTGATGCCCGCGGCGTAGCCGGCGTTGCGGCCCATCTCGACGATGGTGGCCTCGGGCGCGAGCCGGCGCAGCGCCTCGACGGTGCCGTCGGCCGAGGCGTTGTCCGCCACCGTCAGGTGCCAGCGCACGCCGTCCAGGCCGGTGCCGAGCGACTCCATCAGGGCCGGCAGCAGCTGCTCGCTGTTGTAGGTGACCACGACGACCGCGACGGCCTCGTCCTGCACGTTCGCCTCCGCGTTCACTTGCCCGCCAGCCGCGACTTGACCATGCGCAACAGCTTGCCGGTGCGCCCGCTGCGCAGGGCGTCCCCCACCTTGCCCGTCTTCACCGACCGCATCATCGCGTCCTGCGCCCGCCGCGCGGAGGTGACCGACCACGACCGCCCGACCCGCCCCGCGGCCACCGGCAGCTCGTCGTTGCGCAGCCGGTCCTTGTACAGCGCCTTGGACTTGCCCAGGTCGATGTGGCCGATGCCGTCCGCCGCCCCGGCCTCGGCCATGCGCAGGCAGAGCAGGATGCCGGCCGAGTACTTGTGCAGCTCGGTGTCGTAGGACGGGAACCAGTAGGCCAGCACCGACTCGCTGCGCAGCCCGAGGTGCGCCGCGACCGGCCGGTCGCCCGCGTAGATCGTGGAGACGACGGCGCGGCACCCGGGCGCGCCGGAGGTCATCAGCTCGTCGATGACCTGGCGGATCCAGGGCGTGTCGAACCGGTCGTACTGCTGCGTGCGCTGGTACTGCGCCGACTTCCAGGCCCGCAGCGCGTCGAACGCGGTGTCGCTGCGGTCCTCCCAGACGAAGCGCTCCTCGCCGAGGTCGCGCACCATGCCCCGCTGCTTGCGGTTGGCCTGGCGGATCACGTCGCCCTCGCGCATCCGGTCGGCGACGTACTCCTCATAGCCCTTGGACACGTCCATGATCGGCGAACCCGCGCGTTCCCGGTGATAGGGCGCGAACGGGGCCTGGTCGCCCATCAGGTGATCGAACTCCCAGACGGGGAGGTTGCACGCGCGCAGCAGCGCGATCGGGTCCCACTCGAGCCCCTTCGCGTGCACGAGCCCCTGGCAGTCGGAGATGCCGAAGCCGATCGGCACGCCGATGACCCGCCGGCGGACCTCGTAGGGGAAGAAGCCGGCCACCTGTCCGTCGTCCTCGAGCACGGCGACCCGCGCGGCGGGCCTCACCCGGGCGACCGCGAGGGTGAACTCGGGTGACAGGAACGGACTGGCCAGGGCCGGGTCGGCCCGCTGCAGGGCGCGCCAGCGATCCAGTTCCGCCGGGCCGAGATCAGTCGCACGGACAACCGAAATCTTCACCTAGTGTCTTCTCCCCAAGTCGCTTCGCGCGAGCGTCGTCCGGGCGCGTCCATCCTGCCGGTCCGGCGGGCGATGCCGAAACATCTTCGAGTGTCGGCTATGCGCACCGGACGGCCACCGTTCGGCGCGGTTCGGCGAGTGGCAGACTAGCGTCTCGTGATGCTCTACGACTGCAGCGTGCTCGCCGAGCGCGAGCGCGGGATCGCCGCCGCCATCGAGGCCGTTGGCCGCGGGGACCTGATCGTCATGCCGACCGACACGGTGTACGGCATCGGCGCCGACGCGTTCAAGTCCTGGTCCGTCACCGCGCTCAACAACGCCAAGGGTCGCACCACGCCGGTGCCGGTGCTGGTGGGTTCGCGGCACACGCTCGACGGGCTCGTGTTCGGCCTGCCCCAGGCCGCCCGCGACCTGGTCGACGCGTTCTGGCCCGGTGCGCTGACCATCGTGGTGGAGCACGCGCCGAGCCTGCAGTGGGACCTGGGCAGCACCGACGGCACGGTCGCGGTGCGCATGCCCCTGCACCCCATCGCGCTGGAGGTGCTGCGCGAGACCGGCCCGATGGCGGTGTCGTCGGCCAACAAGCACGGGCAGCCGCCGGCCGAGACCGCCGCCGAGGCGCGGGACCAGCTGGGCTACTCGGTGAGCGTGTACCTCGAGGGCGGCCCCTGCCCCGAGCCCGTCGCGTCCACGATCATCTCGGTCGTCGGCGGCGAGCACCGGGTGCTGCGGGCCGGCGCGATCCCGCTGGAGAAGCTGCGGGAGGTCGTGCCCGACCTCATCGCGCTCGAGTCCTGATCGCGCCCGGGTCCGGACAGGCCTGCCGATGGCGCCGTTCAGCGTGCTGTGCGTCTGCATGGGCAACATCTGCCGCTCGCCGATGGCCGAGCGGCTCCTCGTGGCCGACGCGCTCGCGCTGGGCGGCTCGGCGGACGATCTCTACGTGCACGGCGCCGGCACCGGCGGCTGGCACGCGGGGGAGCCGATGGACCCGCAGGCGGCCCGGCAGGTGCGGGCCCGCGGCGGCAGCGTCGAGGGGTTCCGGGCGCGCAAGCTGCTCGCCGAGCACGTCGACGCCTCCGACCTGGTGCTCACCGCGACGATCGAGCAGGTCGAGTTCGTGGCCGAGCTGCGCCCGGACGCGGCCGCGCGCACGTTCGTCTTCGGCGAGTTCGGCCGGCTGATCCGCGGCCTGGAGCCACCCGCCGGGGCGAGCGTGTACGAGCGCGGGGTGGCCCTGGTCGAGGCGGCCGATCGCGCGCGGGCGGGGCGGCCGGCCCTGGCGTCGGACGAGCTGGACGACCCGTGGGGCCGCGCCGACTCCTACTTCAGCCGGGTCGCCGACGAGATCCGCGCTACGACCGCGCCGTTGGCTGAGGCGCTGTTCGCACGCTGAGCGCGGCCCTGGCGATGTTGCGCGCCATGCGCCCGAAGACGAGCCCGTGCAGCGGGGCGACCGTGCGCCAGTACACGTGCCCGGCCAGCCCCCGCGGGACGAACACGAGCACCTGCTCGTAGACGGTGCGGTCCTGCTCGTCGACGGCGGCGCGCAGCTCCAGCCACGCGCGCCCGGGCATCTTCATCTCGGCCCGCAGCCGCAGCAGCTCGCCGGGGACGATCTCCTCCACCCGCCAGAAGTCCACCGCCTCCCCGGCGTAGAGCCGCTGCGGGTCCCGGCGGCCCCGGCGCAGGCCCACGCCGCCGAAGAGCCGGTCGACGACGCCGCGCAGGGACCAGGCGAGGCGGGAGGAGTACCAGCCGTGCTCGCCGCCGATCGACTCGATCACGTGCCAGAGCTGCTCGGGCGACGCCTGCGTGGAATGGGCGCGCTCGTCGCGGTAGGCGCTGCCGCCCGACCAGGCCGGGTCGCTCGGCAGCGGGTCGCTCGGCGCGCTGGACGGCATGGCACCGGACCAGCGGGTCTCCACGTCGGCGTCGCGGATGCGGCGCAGGGCGAGCGAGACCGCGGTGTCGAAGCCGGTCAGGCCGTCGTGCGGGTCGGGTACGTAGGCGGCGATGTCGTGCTCGGTGCAGACCGCCTCGTGGATGAGGCTGCCCACGAGCGGGCGGGCGATCCGGTTGGGCACCGGGGTGACGAGGCCCACCCAGTGCGACGACAGCCGCGGGGTCAGGACGCGCACGGGCACCAGCACACGGCGCCGGAGGCCGGCGATGCGGGCGTAGCGCTGCATCAGCCCGGCGTAGGTGAGCACGTCTGGGCCGCCGATGTCGAACGCGCGGTTCACCGGCGGCGGGAAGACCGTGGCGGCGGCGACGAGGTACCGCAGCACGTCGCGGATCGCGATGGGCTGGATGCGGTTGCGCACCCAGGCGGGGGTGACCATGACCGGCAGCCGCTCGGTCAGGTACCGCAGCATCTCGAACGACGCCGAGCCCGAGCCGATGATGACCGCGGCGCGGAACACCGTGGCCGGCACGGCACAGCGCAGGAAGATGTCGCCGACCTCGCCGCGGGAGCGCAGGTGCGCGGAGGCCTTACCGGGCGGGACGGGGCCGCCGAGGTACACGATCCGCTCCACCCCGGCCCGCTCGCACGCGACGGCGAAGTTGAGCGCGCTGAGGCGGTCGACGTCCTCGAAGGACTCCTGGCCCAGGGCGTGCACCAGGTAGTACGCCACCTCGACGCCCCGCATCGCCTCGGCCAGGCCCTCGTCCTCGGCCACGTCGCCGGTGACGATCTCGACGCGCTCCGACCAGGGCACGTCGCGCAGGCGGCGCGGGTCGCGGGTCAGGCAGCGCACCTCGTGTCCGGCCGCCAGCAGGCGGGGGACCAGGCGGCCGCCGACGTACCCGGTCGCGCCGGTTACCAGACATCGCATGACTTCATGCTTACCCTGCGCAATCGGCCCCTAGACTCATTTCATGGGCGACATGTACTGGGGGCCCGACTTCGACGCGCTGCGGGAGACCGATCCCGAGATCGCCGACGTCGTCCTCGACGAGCTCGCGCGCCTGCGCGGCGGGCTCCAGCTCATCGCGAGCGAGAACCTGACCTCGCCGGCCGTGCTCGCGGTGCTCGGCTCCACGCTCACCAACAAGTACGCCGAGGGCTACCCGGGCCGCCGCTACTACGGCGGCTGCGGCGAGGTGGACCGGGCCGAGGCGCTGGGCATCGAGCGGGCGAAGGCCCTCTTCGGCGCCGAGCACGCCAACCTCCAGCCGCACAGCGGGTCGAGCGCCAACCTGGCCGCGTACGCCGCCCTGCTCATGCCCGGCGACACCGTGCTGGCGATGGAGCTGCCGCACGGCGGCCACCTGACCCACGGCAGCAAGGTCAACTTCTCCGGGAAGTGGTTCACCACGGTCGGCTACCCGGTGCGCAAGGACGACGAGCTGATCGACTACGACGAGGTGCGCGACCTGGCCCTGGCGCACCGGCCGAAGCTCATCGTCTGCGGGGCGACCGCCTACCCGCGGCTGATCGACTTCGCGCGGTTCCGGGCGATCGCGGACGAGGTGAGCGCCTACCTCATGGTCGACGCCGCGCACTTCATCGGCCTGGTCGCGGGCGGGGCGATCCCGTCGCCGGTGCCGCACGCCGACGTCGTGTGCGCGACCACGCACAAGGTGCTGCGCGGCCCCCGCGGCGGCATGATCCTGTGCCGGGAGTCCCTCGCCCAGCGCATCGACAAGGCCGTGTTCCCCTTCACCCAGGGCGGCCCGCTCATGCACGCGGTCGCGGCGAAGGCGGTGGCGCTGCGGGAGGCGTCCCAGCCCGCCTACGCCGACTACGCCCGCCAGGTCGTCGCGAACGCGAAGGCGCTGGCCGCGGCGCTGGAGGGCGAGGGCATGCGGCCCGTGTCCGGCGGCACCGACACGCACCTGGCGCTCATCGACCTGCGCGCGCTGGGCATCACCGGCCGCGAGGCGGAGGAGCGCTGCGACGCCGGCGGGATCACGCTCAACAAGAACGCCATCCCGTACGACCCCGAGAAGCCGATGACCGCCTCCGGCATCCGCGTCGGGACGCCCTCGGTCACGACCCAGGGCATGAAGGAGCCCGAGATGCGGCGGATCGCGGCGCTCATCGCCGCGGCCGTCCGCGGCGAGCCGGTGGCGGAGCGGGTGCGGGAGCTCACATCCGCGTTCCCCGCGTATCCTTCGACGCGATGAAGAAGCGGCTGCACCACCTTCCCGCCCAGTTGCTCGCGATGGCGATCGTGCTGGTCGTCACCGTGCCCATCGCGCTGTGGCGCGACGGCTGGACCGGCGTCGGCGGGGACGCGGCCGGGGTCGCGCTGGTCACCCTGAGCTACGTGGTCTCCAGCCTGGTCATCGCCTGGACCGATCTGAAGGCGCACCACATGCTGCTGCCGGTGGCGCTGGCGACCTACATCATCAAGTTCACGATCATCGGCTTCGCCATGTGGGCCGCCCTGAACACGAACTGGGCCGGGCTGCCGTGGATGGGCGTCTCGGTGATCGTGTCGGTGATCGCCTGGATGACCGCGCACGCGGTGTGGGTGTGGCGCGCCAAGATCCCCTACGTCGAGGTCTAGCCGCACGGACTGCGCCGCTCGGAGCCGAGCGCCGCGCCGGTTCGGCCGCCGTTCACCGACCATTCCGCCGCTGTTCGATACGTGCCGGCCGAGCAGGCCGCGGTGACCTGCCGAGCGCGCTGAGCGGCCGGTACGGAGCGCAATGTCTCGCCCTTGGCCGCCGTGAACGTCTGCTGCGCCACCGTCGTCCAGCCCGCATCGGTACTGCGCTGCAGCCGGACGGTCAGCGCGAGCCGGTCCGGGCCGGGGGAGTCGCAGTGGAAGCGAGCCTCGCCGACGAGTTTTCCGTCACGCTGTGTGACACGCTGTGGTGAAATGGAACACAGTGTCCCCGTGATCCCGCCCACGGGGCGAGGCGTCTGGTCGCGGCCGGTCTTCGTCACGACGACGGCCGCGAGGATCAACAAGAAAGCGATGGCGGCGTTGCGCATGGTCACCACCCGGGTACCCATTGTTAGGATGCACGCTTAGCTAAGCCCCTGGGGGTGACCGTGCGCAACATTCACTCATGCGTCAGTCGTGTAGTTGACCCTCCGCGAGCATTCAGAGGAGTAGCGTTGACGACCGCCGGTTGATGGCCCCGGCCCGATGAGGAACCCCCGCGCGATGAGCACGCGGGGGTCGATGCACGGGTGCTCCCGGCAGGCTGATATGGTCACCGCGTCATGGCGGATAACCAGACACCAAAGCAATCCGGTGCGAGTGGCGCCAATACAGGTTGGGCCGCCGTCGGATACCTCATCTCGGGCATTGCCGTGTGGGGTTTCGTCGGCTGGCTCATCGACCGTTGGCTCGGGTCGGACGGGATCGTCACCGGGATCGGATGCGTGCTCGGCGCGGCCGGCGGCATCTACCTCGTGGTCAAGAAGCTCGGCGCCTGAGCCGGTGGCACTTCAATACATGTCGAGAGGAACGTGGTGAGCGGTCAGGTTCTGGCGGAGGTGCCCTTCCCGCCCAGCGTGAATGACATCTACCCGCCCGCCCTGTTCGGCGGTGCGGAGTGGCTTACCAAGTTCAGCCTGTTCCTGTGGCTGGCCGCCGCGATCGTGATCGTCTTCTTCCTGGTCGCCTACCGCAACCCGAAGGTCGTGCCCACCAAGGGCCAGTGGCTCGCCGAGAGCCTCTACGGGTTCGTGCGCGAGGGCGTGGCCAAGGACGTCATCGGCCACGAGGGGCTGCGCTTCGCGCCCTACCTGGCCAGCCTGTTCATCTTCATCCTGGTCGGCAACGTCTTCTCGATCGTGCCGTTCATCCAGGTGTCGCCGATGGCCCACATCGCCTTCCCGCTGATGCTGGCGCTGTGCACCTACGGGCTCTACCTCTACCAGGGCTTCAAGAAGCACGGCTTCCTCGGCTACCTCAAGCACGCGACGGTGCTGCCGGCCCCGTGGTTCATGCAGCCGCTGCTGCTGCCGATCGAGGCCCTGCAGGCGTTCATCCTGCAGCCGCTCACCCTGGCGCTGCGGCTCTTCGCCAACATGTTCGCCGGCCACATGCTGCTGCTGGTGTTCACGCTCGGCGGGTTCGCGCTGCTCAACGCGGAGAGCCTCTTCCTCAAGCCGATCTCCGTGGTCTCCTGGGCGATGACGATCATGCTGACGTTCTTCGAGCTGCTGATCGCCGCCCTGCAGGCCTACGTCTTCACGCTGCTGACGGCCAACTACCTCGCCGGCACCCTGGCCGAAGAGCACTGAGCCGCACCCGGCGTCCCCGCACCACCCACCCCCGCTTCTCGAACTTCGAAAGCGTTGCCGCTCCACCTTTTTCAGTTGTCCCGCGTGAACCGTTCACGCGAGATCCCAGGAGGATTCACAGATGGCTCTGGCAGAGATCACCGGAAGCATGGCCGCGGTCGGTTACGGCCTCGCCGCGATCGGCCCCGGCATCGGCGTCGGTATCGTCTTCGCCTCGTACATCCAGTCGACGGCGCGTCAGCCCGAGTCGGCCGGCCTCACCCGTACGTACATGTTCCTCGGCTTCGCCGTGGTCGAGGCGCTCGCCCTGCTGGGTATCGCCTTCGGCTTCGTGTTCGGCAAGTAACCTCCCCCCTTCGAACGAGCCGGGAGGTTTCCCATGCTGATCTTCGCTGAAGAAGCTGAGCACAACCCGATCATCCCGATCTGGCAGGAGATCGTCGTCGGCGGCATCGCCTTCGCGATCCTGTGCTTCGTGCTCATGAAGTTCGTCTTCCCGCGCATGGAGGAGACCTTCCGGGCGCGTGTCGACGCGATCGAGGGCGGGATCAAGCGCGCCGAGGAGGCGCAGGCCGAGGCGAACCGGCTGCTCCAGCAGTACAAGGAGCAGCTCGCCGAGGCCCGCACCGAGGCGGCTCGCATTCGTGATGAGGCGCGCGCCGACGCGACGGGCATCCGCGAGGACATCCTCGCCAAGGCCCGCGAGGAGAGCGACCGCATCATCGCCGCGGGGCGCGACGCCCTGCAGACGGAGCGGCAGACCATCGTCCGCCAGCTGCGCGCCGAGATCGGCTCGCTCGCGGTCGACCTGGCCGGCCGGATCGTCGGCGAATCGCTCGAGGAGGAGGCCCGCCGCCGTGGCACGGTCGAGCGGTTCCTCGAGGAGATCGGCGAAGGCGACGCGGCCGGTGCCGCCGGGCGGCGCTGATGGACGCGGCGTTCACGAACACCGCCAACCGCGACGCCTACGGGGCCGCCGCCGACAGGCTCGCCGGGTTCTCGGCGAGCGCTGACGTCGCTGCGATCTCCAAGGCCGCCGACGAGATCCTCGCGGTCGCGGACCTGCTGCGGCGCGAGCCGCGGCTGCGCCGGGCGCTGGCCGACCCGGGCCGCCCGGGGGCCGACCGCGCGGAGCTGATCGGCTCGATCCTGTCGGGCAAGGTCGGCACCGAGACCGTCGACCTGCTCAGCGTGCTGGTGTCCGGACGCTGGTCCGGGCCGGGCGCGCTGCTCGACGGCGTCGAGCGGCTCGGTGCCGACGCGCTGCTGTCGGCCGCCGACCGGGCCGGGGACCTGGCCGACGTGGAGGACGAGCTCTTCCGCTTCAGCCAGATCGTCGCGGGCGACCCGCGGCTCGCCGGTGCCCTGAGCGACACCACCGCTCCCGTCGCGGTGCGCTCGGAGCTCGTGTCGGGCCTGCTGAAGGGCAAGGCCAAGCCGGCCACGCTCGGCCTCACGCAGCTCGCGGTCGCCGGTTTCGGCGGCCGGGGCTTCGACAGCTCGATCAGCCGCCTGGTCGAGCTGGCCGCCGCGAAGCGGGACCGGTCGGTGGCCTACGTGACCACCGCCGTCGCGCTGAGCGAGGCCGAGGAGCAGCGCCTGGCCGCTCGCCTCGCCGAGTTGTACGGTCGGAACGTCTCCCTGAAGGTCGACGTCGATCCGCGCATCATCGGTGGCGTGCGGGTCAAGGTCGGCGCGGACCTCTACGACGGCACGGTCGCCCGGCGCCTCGCCGAGGCCAAGACGGCGCTCTCGAAGTAATTACCCCGAAGCTTGATACTCCAGATAGAAGGTTGAGGATGGCCGAGCTGACCATCTCCTCGGACGACATTCGGGGCGCACTCGAGCGCTACGTCTCGTCCGTTGACTCAAAGATCTCCCGCGAGGAGGTCGGCGTCGTCTCGTACGCCGGCGACGGTATCGCCCAGGTCGAAGGCCTTCCCTCGACCATGGCCAACGAACTGCTCGAGTTCGAGGACGGCACGCTCGGCGTCTCGCTCAACCTCGACGTCCGCGAGATCGGCGTCGTCGTCCTCGGCAAGTTCGAGGGCATCGAGGAGGGCCAGCAGGTCAAGCGGACCGGCCGCGTGCTCTCGGTGCCGATCGGCGACGCCTTCCTCGGCCGCGTGGTCAACCCGCTGGGTGAGCCCATCGACGACCGCGGCGACATCGCCAACGAGGGCTACCGCGAGCTCGAGCTGCAGGCGCCGAACGTCATGGCCCGCCAGCCGGTCAAGGAGCCGCTGCAGACGGGCATCAAGGCGATCGACGCCATGACCGCCATCGGCCGCGGCCAGCGCCAGCTGATCATCGGTGACCGCAAGACCGGCAAGACCACGGTCGCGCTGGACACGATCATCAACCAGCGGGACAACTGGAAGTCCGGCGACCCGAAGAAGCAGGTCCGCTGCATCTACGTCGCCATCGGCCAGAAGGCGACCACGATCGCCGCGATCAAGGGCACCCTCGAAGAGCAGGGCGCGATGGAGTACACCACCATCGTGGCCTCCCCGGCGGACGACCCGGCGGGCTTCAAGTACCTCGCCCCCTACACCGGCTCGGCCATCGGCCAGCACTGGATGTACGGCGGCAAGCACGTCCTGATCGTGTTCGACGACCTGACCAAGCAGGCCGAGGCCTACCGCGCCGTGTCGCTGCTGCTGCGCCGCCCGCCGGGCCGCGAGGCCTACCCGGGCGACGTCTTCTACCTGCACTCGCGGCTGCTCGAGCGCTGCGCGAAGCTGTCGGAGGAGCTCGGCGGCGGCTCGATGACCGGCCTGCCGATCATCGAGACCAAGGCCAACGACATCTCGGCCTACATCCCGACGAACGTCATCTCCATCACCGACGGCCAGGTCTTCCTGGAGTCCGACCTGTTCAACCAGGGTGTCCGCCCGGCCATCAACGTCGGCACCTCGGTGTCGCGGGTCGGCGGCTCGGCCCAGGTCAAGGGCATGAAGGACGTCGCCGGCCGGCTTCGGCTCGACCTGGCGCAGTACCGCGAGCTCGAGGCGTTCTCCGCGTTCGCCTCCGACCTGGACAAGGCCTCCCGCGCCCAGCTGGACAAGGGTGCCCGCCTGGTCGAGCTGCTCAAGCAGCCGCAGTACTCGCCCTTCTCGGTCGAGGAGGAGGTCGTCTCGATCTGGGCCGGCACCACGGGCCAGCTCGACTCGGTCGCGGTCAGTGACATCCGCCGCTTCGAGACCGAGTTCCTGCAGCACCTGCGCTCCAGCCGCAAGGAGCTGCTCGACGCGATCGCCTCGACCAAGAAGCTCGAGCAGAGCACGATCGACGGCCTGACCGAGGCGATCAACTCGTTCAAGCAGGTGTTCTCGGCCAAGGACGGCGAGACCGCGGTCAACGAGGCGCCGGCCAAGGCGCTGGAGGGCGAGCAGTCCCGCGAGACCGTCACCCGCCAGGTCCGGAAGTCGGGCTGACGCATGGCCGGTCAGGTACAGGCGCTGCGCCGGAGGATCCGCACGGTCAAGTCGACCAAGAAGATCACCAAGGCGCAGGAGCTCGTCGCCACGAGCCGCATCGGCAAGGCGCAGGAGCGGGTTGCCGCTTCCCGCCCCTACGCCGACGCGATCACGGACGTGCTGACGGCGCTGGCCAGCAACGCGAACCTCGACCACCCGCTGCTGGCGCCGCGCACCCCGGTCCACCGGGCCGGCGTGCTCGTCGTCACCAGCGACCGGGGGCTGTGCGGCGGCTACAACGCCAACGCGCTGCGCACCGCGGAGCAGCTGATCGCCAAGCTGCGCGGCGAGGGCAAGCAGGTCGCGCTGTACGTCGCCGGTCGCAAGGGCGTGGCGTACTACCGCTTCCGCGGTCGTGAGATCGCCGGGAGCTGGACGGGCTTCTCCGAGCAGCCGCGCTACGAGAACGCGTCGGAGATCGGCGAGACGCTCATCCAGGCCTTCGTCAACGGCGCCGACGACTCGGTCGACGGCCCCGGCGCGGACGGCATCCTCGGCATCGACGAGCTGTACATGGTGCACACGCAGTTCCGCTCCCTGATGACCCAGACCCCGATCGCGCGGATCGTCGCGCCGATGGAGGTCGAGGAGACCGAGGTCAGCGGACCACTGCCGGCGTACGAGTTCGAGCCGGACGCCGAGGCGCTGCTCGAGGCGCTGCTGCCGAAGTACATCAACACGCGCATCTTCGCGGCGTTGCTGGACTCGGCGGCCAGCGAGTCGGCCGCCCGCCGGCGCGCCATGAAGAGCGCCTCCGACAACGCCGACGACCTGCTGAAGCGGTACACCCGCGAGATGAACTCCGCGCGGCAGGCGGCGATCACCCAGGAAATCAGCGAGATCGTCGGCGGCGCCAACGCGCTGGCGGCGGCGGGAAGTGATGTGTGATGACTGCACCAGCAGACACGAAGACCGCGGTCGGCCGCGTGGTCCGGGTCATCGGCCCGGTCGTCGACGCCGAGTTCCCGCGTGACGCCATGCCCGACATCTACAACGCGCTCCACGTCGACGTGACCCTCTCCGAGGGCACGAAGAAGCTGACGCTCGAGGTGGCCCAGCACCTCGGCGACAACATGGTGCGCGCGATCTCCATGCAGCCCACCGACGGCCTCATCCGCGGGGCCGAGGTGCGCGACACCGGCGCGGGCATCTCGGTGCCGGTCGGCGACGTGACCAAGGGCCACGTGTTCAACGCGCTCGGCGAGGTCCTCAACGCCGACGAGTCGAAGCTCGAGATCAAGGACCGCTGGGAGATCCACCGCCCGGCCCCGAAGTTCGCCGAGCTCGAGCCGAAGACCGAGATGCTGGAGACCGGCATCAAGGTCCTCGACCTGCTCGCGCCCTACGTGCGCGGTGGCAAGATCGGCCTGTTCGGCGGCGCCGGCGTGGGCAAGACGGTGCTCATCCAGGAGATGATCACCCGTGTCGCCCGCAACTTCGGTGGTACGTCGGTCTTCGCCGGCGTGGGTGAGCGCACCCGTGAGGGCAACGACCTCATCCTGGAGATGGCCGAGGGCAACGTTCTGGACAAGACCGCGCTGGTCTTCGGCCAGATGGACGAGCCGCCGGGCACCCGGCTGCGCGTCGCGCTCTCCGCGCTGACCATGGCGGAGTACTTCCGTGACGTGCAGAACCAGGAGGTGCTGCTCTTCATCGACAACATCTTCCGGTTCACGCAGGCCGGCTCCGAGGTGTCGACGCTGCTCGGCCGTATGCCGAGCGCCGTCGGTTACCAGCCGACCCTGGCCGACGAGATGGGTCTGCTGCAGGAGCGCATCACCTCCGTGCGGGGCAAGGCCATCACCTCGCTCCAGGCGATCTACGTGCCCGCCGACGACTACACCGACCCGGCGCCGGCCACGACGTTCGCCCACCTCGACGCGACGACCAACCTCGAGCGGTCGATCTCGGACAAGGGCATCTACCCGGCCGTCGACCCGCTGGCGTCCTCCTCGCGCATCCTCGCGCCGGAGTTCGTCGGCATCGAGCACTACACGGTCGCCCGCGAGGTGCAGCGGATCCTGCAGAAGTACAAGGACCTGCAGGACATCATCGCCATCCTCGGCATGGACGAGCTGTCCGAAGAGGACAAGGTGACGGTCGCGCGGGCCCGCCGTATCGAGCGGTTCCTGTCGCAGAACACCTACGCCGCGGAGCAGTTCACGAGCATCCCGGGCTCGACCGTCCCCCTCAAGGAGACGATCGAGGCGTTCAAGAAGATCAGCGAGGGCGAGTACGACCACTTCCCCGAGCAGGCGTTCTTCATGTGCGGTGGCCTCGAGGACCTCGAGAAGAAGGCGCACGACCTGATGAAGGACTGACCTTCGTCGGTCTTCGGGAGGCGCGTCGCCGGGCCGGTGGCGCGCCTTCTCCTTTGTTGATGAACATCTGCAATTTTCGGCAAAGCCACTTCGCTGGGCGGTGACGTGCGTCACGCTCTGAAGTGTTCGACCCGAGACTCCGCGCGCGGCGTGGCAAGCGCGCTTCACCAGGTGTGCCAACGTGGTGAGGCCCACTGCTCGGCGCGTCGGATCATTGACTAGACTCGTCCAAACCGAATCGCGCACACGAGGAGTAACTAGCGTGGCGAGGCAGCTGCACGTGGAGCTCGTAGCCGTCGAGGAAAAAGTGTGGTCCGGCGACGCGGACATGGTCGTGGCGCGCACGACGGAGGGTGAACTCGGCGTCCTCTACGGCCACGAGCCGCTCCTGGGCCAGCTCGCCGAAGAGGGCCAGGTGCGCATCAAGCAGAACGGTCAGGAACTGGCGTACGACGTCGCCGGCGGGTTCATCTCCGTCAGCGGCACCGGCGTGACGGTCCTCGCCGAGAGCTGCACCCCCGCCACCGCTTCCGCAGCCCACTGACGGCCGGGCGGCGCAGGTGAGGATCGTCGAGGGCATCGGCATCGCGGTCCTGATCCTGCTGGCCGCCCTGGCGGTGCTGTTCCTGCGCCGGCTCGTGATCGCGCGGCAGGGCGGCACCATCGAGCTCGGGGTGCGCCTGAGCACCATCATCCCCGGTCGCGGCTGGTCGGCCGGGCTCGCCCGGTTCGCCGGCGACGAGCTGCGGTGGTATCGCATCTTCAGCTTCTGGCCGGGCCCGCGCCGAGTGCTTTCCCGGCGCGGGCTCGCCGTCGACCGCCGCCGTGCCCCGGACGCGGCCGAGCTGCTCGTGCTGCCGCCCGACTGGGTGATCGTCCGGTGCGTCAGCCGCCAGTCGCCCGTCGAGATCGCGATGGCGGAGCGGGCCCTGACCGGCTTCCTGTCCTGGGTCGAGGCGGCGCCCCCGGGGGACTCGACCCCGGAGACGCGGCCGTACCGCTACAAGGCGAGCTGAGCCTGTCTACCGCTCGCCGCCGGGCACCCACTTCACGTCGCCGCCCGGGTTGGCCGTGCGGCACAGGATGAACAGCAGGTCCGACAGGCGGTTGAGGTACTGCAGCGCAATCTCGTTGGTCCGTCGCGCATCGGCCTCCCAGAGCGCCCAGGCGCTGCGCTCGGCCCGCCGGGCCACCGTCCGGGCCACGTGCAGCAGCGCGGCGCCGGGGGTGCCGCCGGGCAGGATGAAGGAGTCCAGCTTGGGCAGCTCCTCGTTGAACTCGTCACACCACTGCTCCAGGCGCTCCACCTGCCCGGCCGTCACGCGCAGCGGCGGGTGCGGCGGGTCGGCCGCGATGGGGTTGCACAGGTCCGCCCCGACGTCGAAGAGGTCGTTCTGCACGGCCCGCAGCACCGTCGCGATCCGCTCGTCGAGCGCGCCCAGCGCGAGCGCGGCGCCGATCGCGGCGTTGGTCTCGTCGACGTCGGCGTACGCGACCAGGCGCGGGTCGGTCTTCGACACCCGCGAGAAGTCGCCCAGTCCCGTCGTGCCGGTGTCTCCGGTCTTCGTGTAGATCCGCGTGAGGTGAATGGCCATGGTTTTCACGGTACGGAATCCCCCTACGATGACGGACGTGGACGTGATCCGTGTGATGGGCGGCGCCCGGCTGGCCGGTGACGTATCCGTGGTCGGGGCGAAGAACTCGGCCCTCAAGCTGATGGCGGCGGCGCTGCTCGCGACCGGCCGCAGCGTGCTGACGAACGTGCCGCGCATCACCGACATCGCCATCATGGCGGAGGTGCTGCGCCGGCTCGGCTGCGAGGTCGAGCAGGACGAGGACCGCGTCACCATCGACGTGCCGGAGGAGCTCGGCACCGAGGCCGACTACGACCTCGTGCGCCGCCTGCGCGCCTCGATCTGCGTGCTCGGCCCGCTGCTGGCCCGCCGCGGCCACGTGCGCGTCGCCCACCCCGGCGGCGACGCGATCGGCTCCCGCGGCCTCGACATGCACGTCGAGGGCCTGCGCCGGATGGGCGCGGACATCTCGGGCGAGCACGGCTTCGTCATCGCCACCGCCCCGAAGCTGCACGGCGCCACCATCTGGCTGGACTTCCCGAGCGTCGGCGCGACCGAGAACCTGCTCATGGCGGCCGTGCTCGCGAACGGCCGCACCGAGATCGACAATGCCGCCCGCGAGCCCGAGATCGTGGACATCTGCCGCATGCTGACCGACATGGGCGCCGACATCCAGGGGGCCGGCTCCTCGCGCCTGGTCGTGCAGGGCGTGCCGGAGCTGCACCCGGTCGAGCACCGCACCGTCGGCGACCGGATCGTGGCCGGCACGTGGGCCTTCGCGGCCGCCATGACCCGCGGCGACGTGACCGTGCACGGCATCGACCCGGCGTTCCTGGAGATCGCGCTGGACAAGGTCGTGACCGCCGGCGGCGAGGTGAGCACCGCGGCCGACTCGTTCCGCGTGGTGATGCCGGGCCGCCCGAAGGCCGTCGACGTGGTGACCCTGCCCTTCCCGGGCTTCGCGACGGACCTGCTGCCGATGGCGGTGGGCCTGGCGGCGGTCTCCGAGGGCTCGTCGCTGGTGACCGAGAACATCTTCGACGGGCGCTTCATGTTCATCAACGAGATGTCCCGCCTCGGCGCGGACATCCGCACCGACGGGCACCACGCGGTCGTGCGGGGCAAGGACCGGCTGTCGGGGGCCCCGGTCACCGCGACGGACATCCGCGCGGGGGCCGGGCTGGCGATCGCCGGGCTGTGCGCGGACGGGGTCACGGAGATCCGCCACGTGCACCACATCGACCGGGGCTACCCGAGCTTCGAGGCCGACCTGCGGGCCCTGGGCGTGGAGGTCGAGCGCTCGGTCGCCCCGCCGGACCAGTTCGACTTCTGAGCGGCTACCCGACCCGGAACAGCCGGTCGGCGGGGTCGACGACGGCGGGCAGCGCCGCGCCGGGCCGCAGGGCCGGGTCGTCGGGGCGGATCGTGTCGGCCTCGAAGGTGGCGAACCCGGGGCCGCTGATGCGCAGGCGCAGCTCGAGGCCGGGTTCCTCGCCGCCGAGGTGGTTCGCCACCGTCAGGATCTCGGCCGTCGCGTCGACGCCGGCGGCGGCCAGGCGGCGCGCGTCGCGGCGCGAGCGGGTGACGAGCCGCCAGCCGAAGACGCCGAAGCCGACCCCGACGACCGTCACCAGCAGGTCGCCGGCCAGCAGGATCCAGAGGTCCCTGGGCGACAGGGGCGGCCCGGACTTGAGGGCGCCGATGAGCACGATCGGTCCCGGCAGGCAGATGGCCAGAAACGCGAGCCGGCTCAGCAGCGCGCCGATCGGTCCGATGCGGGTCTCCGCCTCGCGGGGCGTATTCGTCACCGTCGAACCGTAGCGCGGCGGGGCTAGGAACTGATCAGGCGCCGGGCGCGGTCCAGCTCGTCGGCGAAGACCAGGATGCGCACCATGCCGTCCGGCCCCGTGGCCAGGGTCGCGCGCACGCCGTTGCTGCGCAGGCGGTCCCGGACGTCGCGCGCGAAGGCCAGCTCGCCCACCATCGACACCGTGCGGAGCAGGCCGTAGTCGACCGAGGGGCGCGGCGGGGGCGAGGCGGGAACGCCGTACTTCAGCAGCCGGATGATGAGCAGCAGCGCGGCCAGCACGCCGGCGGAAGCGGCCCATCCCGCGAGGTACATGAGGGGCACATGCACAGTCTGCCACCAGTTGATCACGTATCGGAGCCTTCTACACGTACTCGTGAGCGTCCACGGTCGCGGGCGCCACGGGCACCGCGGCCGGGACGGTGAAGCTGAAGCGGCTGCCCCCGCCGGGGTTGTCGGTCACCGTGATCGTGCCGCCGTGGCGGTCCACGATGCGGCGGCAGATCGCGAGGCCGAGGCCGGTCCCGCCGTACGACTGACCGGCGTGCGCCCGGTGGAACGACTCGAACACGTGCGGCTTGTCCGCGTCGGGGATGCCGATCCCGCGGTCGGCGACCTCCACGCGGATCCAGCCGGGGCCGGACGGCTGGGCGCTGATGTCGACCTTCGGCACGCGGCCCGGCCGCACGTACTTGAGCGCGTTGCCGACCAGGTTGTCCAGCACGTGCCGCAGCATCGCGGGGTCGGCCTCGGCGCGGGGGAGCGTGCCGACGTACACGTCCGGCCGCACCCGCAGGTGCCCGACCCGCTCCGCCACGACGTCGGCCACGAGCTCGCCGAGGTCCACCTCGCACGGCTTGAGGGCGGCGTCGCGCGCGGTGACGTACGCGAGCAGGTCGTCGATCAGGCGCCGCATCCGCACGACGCCCGCCCCGACGCGCTCGAGGCTGTCGTAGGCCTGGTCGGGCCGGTCCGGCAGCGCGTCGCGGGCCATCTCCGCGTGCGCGCCGATGACGGTCAGCGGGTTCTTGAGGTCGTGCGCGACGATCCCGGCGAACGCGGCGAGGTCGGCCTCCCGCTCGCGGGCCTCGGTGATGTCGTGGAACACCACGATCGCGCCGCGCTGCCCGTCGTGGTCCAGCGGCCGCCCGCTGACCGACAGGAACACCCCGTCGGGCCGGTCGGGCCCGCGCAGGATCATCTCGACGCGGTCGGTGGACTCGCCGGCGAGGGCGCGCACCAGGGGCAGCTCGTCCGCCGGGAACTCGGTGACGCCGTCGGGCCGCAGGAAGCGCGACGCCCCCGACTCGTCGCCGTCGAGCGTCCGCCCGAGCATGGCCTGGGCGGCCGGGTTGTGCACGATGAACGCCCCGTCGGCGTCGACCACCCCGACGCCGTCGCTGATGCGATCCAGGATGCCGTTGAGCAGCGCGAGCTGGTTGTCGGCGGTGCGCTGGGCGGCGCGCAGCCCCGCGGTCGCGGTCACGACCCGCTCCTCGGCCCGCCCGCGGGCGCCCGCGAGCGCCCACAGCATCGCGCAGACGAGCAGGGTGAGCAGGGTGCCGCCGAGCCCGACGACGAGCGGCAGGATCGGCGCCGAGCCGCCCATCCTCGCCGCGTCGACCGAGACGACCAGCCGCCACTCCCGGTTGGCGATCTGCACGTGCAGGTCGCGGTGGCTGTCGGGATGCTGGCCGGCCTGGTGCAGCCGGGCGACGCGGCTCTCCTGGCCGCCGCCGTTCTGCGCCCACAGCTCGGCGTCGGCCTGCCCCTGGGTCGCCCGCGTGAGCACGCCGCCGATGAAGTCCTGCCCGCGCAGGCCGAGCACGACCCAGCCCTTGAAGTCGCGCCGCCCGTCCGGGGCCGGATCGCCGTACGCGGGCGCGGCGAGCACGAACGACAGCTGCTGCCGGTCGGCGGGCAGGCCGCGGTCGCGCAGCAGCACGTACGTGTCGGAGACGGCGGCCTCGCCGGAGCGCCGCGACTCCCACAGCGCGGTGGTCGGCTCGGAGGCCTGGGACAGGTCGGTGCCGGCGGGCAGGACGGCCGAGGTGTCCAGCGGGCGGGTGAAGATGGTGAACAGGTGCTCGTGGCCGCTGCCCTGGGGGTGCAACCGCAGGTCGGCGGCGCCGCGGTCGCGCCAGTAGTTCTGGACCGAGGCGATCTGGGTGTCGTCCGCGGCGACGAGGAAGACCAGCGAGGTCGCCCCGACGAGCCCGGCCTGGCGCAGGGGCGCGGTGGTCGCGGCGAAGTCGTCGGCGGTGAGCTCGTCGTGCGAGCCGACGGCGGCGGCGACCGTGCGCAGCGCGTCGAGGTAGCGGTGGATCTCCGAGCGCACGGACGCGTCGGAGAGCATGGCCGCGCGGTCCAGGACGCCCTGCGCGCGCTCCCGCTGCCCGTCGCGGATGGCGTGCGCGGCCTGCCACGACGCGCCGAGGCCGAGCGCGAGCACGAGCGTGATCGCCAGGGCGCCGGTGCGGCCGACCCGGCGGATCGCCTTGCCGAGCCGACCCGTCACCCAACGCTGATCGGCAGTGAACGGGTGCAATGCAGGATTTTTTGCTCGGGTCCGCGTCACCTGCGGACCGTTGCTCCCGCCAGGAATCCCGGCGTCCGCGGTGGCAAGAACCGTTCGCTCGCGCTCGGTCAGCCGATCGCGCTCGGTGAGCCGCGTCCGTTCGTTCGCTCGCGCGTCTGGTCAGTCGCGCTCGGTCCAGCGGAAGGTCAGCAGGCACAGCGCGAGCCCGAGCACGATCCAGCCGCCGAGCACGAGCGCGATCGCGCCGTGCTGCCAGCTGCCCGCGGGCTCCTGGGCCGCGAACGAGTCGGGCAGGAACACCGAGCGCATCCCCTGGGTCATCCACTTGAGCGGGAAGACCGAGGCGATCCCGCGCATCCAGTTCGGCAGCTCCGTGTACTGGAAGAAGACCCCGGAGATGAACTGCAGCACGATCGCCACGGGGGTCACGACCGCCGGTCCGCTGCGGCCCGAGCGGGCCAGCGAGGAGAACGCGATCCCGCACAGCGTGCAGGCGGTGATGCCCAGCAGCGCCACCCAGACGAAGGTCAGCCACTTCTCGCCGGTGGCGGGCAGCTTGACGCCGAAGAAGAGGGTCGCGACCGTGACGAGCAGGACCGTCTCGACGAGGCCGATGGCCAGCACCATGACGATCTTGCCGATGAAGTAGGCGGCCCGGGGCATCGGCGTGCCGCGCAGCCGCTTGAGGATGCCCTTCTCCCGCTCGATCGGGATCTGGATGGCCAGGCTCTGGAACCCGGTGGCGAGCAGGCCCGCGGCGATCATGCCGGCCGCGAAGTACTGGGTGAAGGTGACCCCGGGCGCGATCTCGCCGCCGAAGACCGCGCCGAACACGCACAGCAGGATCAGCGGGAAGGCGAGGGTGAAGACCACCGACTCGCGGCTGCGCAGGAACTGCTTGATCTCCAGGCCGCCCCGCAGGAGGCCGAGCCGCAGGGTGGTCATTCCTTGCTCACTTCCTGGGGGCTGCCGATCATCCGCAGGTACACATCCTCGAGGCTCGGTCTGGTGACGGTCAGGCCCGGCACCTCGCCGCCGAACTGCTCGGCCAGGCGCGCGACCACGGCGGTCGGGCTGTCGGTGCGCTCGCTGCGCGGGCCGTCGGGGGAGTGCCAGCCGACCGTGGCGCCGCCGTCGCCGCGGCCGCCGAGCCGCCCGGGCGAGTCGACGGCGATGAGCTTCCCGCCGGCCAGCACGCCCACGCGGTCGGCCAGGGCCTCGGCCTCGTCGAGGTAGTGGGTGGTGAGCAGGATCGTGGTGCCGGCCTGGGCGAGGTCGCGGATCAGCCCCCAGAACTCCCGGCGGGCCTCGGGGTCGAAGCCGGTCGTCGGCTCGTCTAGGAACAGCAGCTCGGGCCGCCCGACGATGCCCAGGGCGACGTCGAGCCGGCGCTTCTGGCCGCCGGAGAGCGTCCGGGTGCGGGCGTTCTGCTTCTCGGCCAGCCCGACGCGCGTGATGATCTCGTCCGGGTCGGCGGCGGACGGGTAGTAGTTCGCGAAGTGGTGGACGACCTCGCGCGCGGTCAGGTCGTCGAACTCGCCGGTGCTCTGCAGCACGACGCCGACCCGCGCCCGCCAGGCCGCGTCCCCGCGCTGCGGGTCGATGCCCAGCACCGTGACCTCGCCGGACGTGCGGTGCCGGAACCCCTCGAGGATCTCGACCGTCGTCGTCTTGCCGGCCCCGTTCGGGCCGAGCAGCGCGAACACCTCGCCGTCGCGCACGTCGAGGTCGACCCCGTCGACGGCCACCGCCTTGTCGTAGGCCTTGCGCAGCCCGCGCACCGTGATCGCATCCGCCACGGCACTCACTCTAGTGGGGTGACAACTTTCACCGACGACCCCTGGTTACCCTTCAGTAGGGTGCTGCGTATGGTCGATGAGAGGCTTCCCGAACGCGACCGTCCCTGGGTCATGCGCACCTACGCCGGCCACTCCTCGGCGGCCGCCTCCAACGCCCTGTTCCGCCGCAACCTGGCCAAGGGCCAGACCGGCCTGTCGGTGGCGTTCGACCTGCCCACGCAGACCGGCTACGACCCCGACGCCGAGCTCGCCCGGGGCGAGGTCGGCCGCGTCGGGGTGCCGATCGCGCACCTCGGCGACATGCGCGAGCTCTTCGGCGGCATCGACCTCGAACGCGCCAATACCTCGATGACGATCAACGCCACGGCGATGTGGCTGCTCGCCCTCTACGTGACCTGCGCCCGGGAGCAGGGCGTCGAGATCGCCCGGCTGGCGGGGACGACGCAGAACGACATCGTGAAGGAGTACCTCTCCCGCGGCACGCACATCTTCCCGCCCGGGCCGTCGCTGCGCCTGACCACGGACACGATCGCGTGGACCGTCGCGAACTGCCCGCGCTGGAATCCGGTCAACATCTGCTCGTACCACCTCCAGGAGGCCGGGGCCACCCCCGTGCAGGAGGTGGCCTTCGCGCTGGCGACCGCGATCGCCGTGCTCGACGCCGTGCGCGACTGCGGCCAGGTGGCGCCCGAGCGCTTCGGCGACGTGGTGGCCCGGATCTCGTTCTTCGTCAACGCCTCCGTGCGCTTCGTCGAGGAGACGGCGAAGATGCGCGCCTTCACGGCGATGTGGGACCGGCTCACGGCCTCCCGCTACGGGGTGGCGGAGGCTTCGGCGCGCCGCTTCCGGTACGGCGTCCAGGTCAACTCGCTCGGCCTGACCGAGGCCCAGCCCGAGAACAACGTGCAGCGCATCGTGCTGGAGATGCTCGGCGTGACCCTCTCCCGCGGCGCCCGGGCCCGGGCCGTGCAGCTGCCGGCCTGGAACGAGGCGCTGGGCCTGCCGCGGCCGTGGGACCAGCAGTGGTCGCTGCGCATGCAGCAGGTGCTCGCGTTCGAGTCGGATCTGCTGGAGTACCCGGACCTGTTCGAGGGCTCGAAGGTCATGGACGCGCTGGTCGCCGAGATCGTCGACGGCGCGACCGAGGAGCTGCGGCGCGTCCTGGACATGGGCGGGGTGGTCGCGGCCGTCGAGTCCGGCTACCTCAAGAGCGCCCTGGTCGCCTCCCTGGCCGAGCGCCGCGCCCGCCTGGAGCGCGGCGACGACGTGGTCGTGGGCGTGAACCGCTTCACCGAGACCGAGCCGTCGCCCCTGCTGGCCGCGGGCGCGGCCGCGATCGAGCAGATCGACCCGGCCGTGGAGCAGGCCGCGGTGGCCTCGATCGCCGCCTGGCGCGCCGCCCGCGGCGACGTGGCGCCGTGCTTGGAGGCCCTGCGCGCGGCCGCGGCCGGCGAGGGCAACCTGATGGCGGCCACGCTCGCGTGCGTCGAGGCGGGCGTGACCACCGGCGAGTGGGCGGGGGCCCTGCGGGAGGTGTTCGGCGAGTACCGTGCCCCGACCGGCCTGACCGCCGCGCTCTCGACGCCGACGGCGAACCTGGACGCGGTCCGCGCCCGCGTGCGCCGCACCGCCGAGGACCTCGGCACCGGCCGCCTGCGCATGCTGGTCGGCAAGCCCGGGTTGGACGGCCACTCCAACGGCGCGGAACAGATCGCGGTGCGGGCGCGCGATGCCGGCTTCGAGGTGGTGTACCAGGGGATCCGGCTCACCCCGGCGCAGATCGTGGCGGCGGCGGTGGAGGAGGACGTGGACCTGGTGGGGCTCTCGGTGCTGTCCGGGTCCCACCTGGCCGCGGTGGCGTCGGTGCTGTCGGGGCTGCGCGAGTCGGGGCTGGGCGACCTGCCGGTGGTGGTCGGCGGGATCATTCCGCCCGGGGACGCCGAGACGCTGCGTTCCTCGGGCGTGGCGCGGGTCTTCACGCCGAAGGACTTCGCCATCACGGATGTCGTGGACGAGCTTGTGACAGTGGTGCGGGAGGCGCACAACCTGTGACGGGCCTTGCCCGAAAAGTCCGACACTCCGTGATCGGCGCGGCGGGGTCGACGGCTCGTGAGCCCGTGGCGGCCCGGCGTCAGAACAGCGTCAGCTCGTCCTTCTGCACGCCGCGCAGCGCGTTGTAGTCCAGCACGACGCAGCGGATGCCGCGGTCCTCGGCCAGGACCCGGGCCTGCGGCTTGATCTCCTGCGCCGCGAAGATCCCGGACACGGGCGCGAGCAGGGGATCGCGGCCGAGCAGCTCGAGGTACCGGGTCAGCTGCTCCACCCCGTCGATCTCGCCGCGGCGCTTGATCTCGACCGCCACGGTCGCGCCCTCGCCGTTGCGGCAGAGCAGGTCGACGGGGCCGATCGCCGTCATGTACTCGCGGCG
The DNA here is from genome assembly GCF_050947935.1 of Dactylosporangium sp. CA-052675. Lineage (GTDB taxonomy): Bacteria > Actinomycetota > Actinomycetes > Mycobacteriales > Micromonosporaceae > Dactylosporangium. Next base: position 1,428,637 of record NZ_CP192010.1, read on the forward strand.
GACCAGCGTGAAGCCCGCCCCCAGGGTCTCCGGCGCCGCCGCCAGCAGCTCCTGCAGGTGCGCCTCCACCCCGTCCTTGACCAGGCCCGGGTCGACGCCGAGCTCGTGCGAGCTGTCGTGCAGGATCTCCTCGATCGTGATGCGCAGCTCCTCGCCGCCCTTGTTGACCACGCGCCAGAGGCCGTCGGACTCCTCGAGCCGGCAGGGCGGACTCATCCAGTTCAGCGGCTTGTACGCCCGGTCGTCGGCGTGGATCGAGATCGACCCGTCGGCCTTGATGAGCAGCAGGCGGGTCGCGGGCGGGAGGTGGGCCGTGAGCCGGCCGATGTAGTCGACCGAGCACTTGGCGATGACGAGACGCACGGCCGACAGCCTAACCCGCCCACCGGGTGGGACTGGCACCCCGATGTCATGCTTGGGGAGTGTTGGAGTCATTGACGGGTCTCGGCCTCGCCACATCGGCCGGGCTCAACGCCTACATCCCGTTGCTGGCGATCGGCGTGCTCGCGCGGTACACCGACCTGATCACGCTGCCGTCGAACTGGCAGTGGATGGAGAACGGCTGGACGCTGACGATCGTCGCGATCCTGCTGGCGATCGAGTTCGTCGCCGACAAGGTGCCGATGCTCGACCACGTCAACGACGTCATCCAGACATTCATCCGCCCGACCGCCGGCGGCCTGGCCTTCGGCGCCGCGTCGAGCTCCGAGACGGTCACGGTCACCGACCCGGGCTCGTTCTTCACGAGCCATCAGTGGGTGCCGATAGTCGTCGGCGGCGCGATATCCCTCGGCGTGCACGGCATGAAGGCCGTCTCCCGCCCGGTCATCAACGCCACGACGGTCGGCTTCGGCGCCCCGATCGTGAGCACCATCGAGGACTTCTTCAGCGTCTTCCTGTCGGTGATCGCGATCGTCCTGCCGATCGTGGTCCTGCTCTTCCTGCTGCTGCTGTTCCTGGGCTTCGGCTGGCTGATGCGACGCCGGAAGAAGCGCAAGGAGGAGAAGGCCGCCGCGAAGTGGGCCGCCGCCCAGGGGTACCGCCCGGCCCCGTAGCGCCTCGGCCCCGCACTACTTGCTGCGGCCGTGCACGAGCTTCACCACGCGGACAATCTGCTGCATGGTCTTCTCGGTGCGGTCGAACGTCATCGCCGCCAGCACCGTCGGGCCCCGCCGCTTCACGATCGCCTTCGGGCGGGTGAACTCGCGCAGGCCGTCCGCGCCGTGGATGCGGCCGAAGCCGGAGTTCCCCACGCCGCCGAAGGGCAGCGTGGGCATGCCGGCGAAGGTGAGCGCCGAGTTGACCGAGGTCATGCCCGAGCGGACCTGGCGGGCCAGGTCGAGGCCCTGGGACTTGGAGAAGATCGCGCCGCCCAGGCCGTATCCGGTGCTGTTGGCCCGGCGCACGCCCTCGGCCGCGTCGCGGACGCGGGTGACGGTGAGCGTCGGGCCGAAGGTCTCCTCCTGCACCGCCGCGGCGTCCTCGGGCACGTCGACCAGGATCGTCGGGTTGACGAAGGGCGGCTGGACGGCCTCCGCGCCGCCGAGGACCGCGCGGCCGCCGCGGGTCAGGGCGTCCTCGATGTGCCGGCGGATGATGTCGATCTGCGACGGCATGGTGATCGGGCCGATGTCCGAGTCCGGCTCCGCCCCGACGCTGAGCTTCGCCGCGCGCGCCACCACGCGGTTGAGGAAGTCGTCGAAGACGGGCTCGGCGACGTACACCCGCTCGATCCCGACGCACGTCTGACCGGCGTTGGTCAGCCCGCCCCACACGCAGGAGGCGGCGGCCGCGTCCAGGTCGGCGTCGGCCGCCACGACCATCGCGTCCTTGCCGCCGCACTCCAGCAGCACCGGGGTGAGGGACTCGGCGGCCGCGGCCATGACCTTCTTGCCGGTGGCGGTCGAGCCGGTGAACGCGATCTTGTCGACCCCGCTGCGGCACAGGGCGGCGCCGACGTCGCCGAGGCCGTGCACGATCTGCAGGACCGGGTGCTCGGGGACGACCTCGTGGAAGCGGTCCACGAACCACTGGCCGACGGCCGGCGTGTACTCACTGGGCTTGAACACCACCGCATTGCCGGCCGCGAGCGCGTAGGCGATCGAGCCCATCGGCGTCAGGATCGGGTAGTTCCACGGCCCGATGACCCCGATCACGCCGAAGGGGAGGTACTCGAGGTACGACGTGTGCTCCTTGAGCAGGATCGAGCTGCCCACCCGGCGCCGGCCCAGCACCTTGCGGGCGTGCTGCGCGGCCCACGCGATGTGGTCGATCGCCGCGATGGCCTCCACGAGCGCGTCGGCCCGGGGCTTGCCGCCCTCCCGGTGCATGAGCGCCGCCAGCTCGTCCAGGCGGTTGGTGAGCACGCTGCGGAACGCCAGCAGGCGCTGCCGGCGCCCGCCGAACCCGAGTCCACCCCACCAGGCGGCCGCGTCACGCGCGCGGGCCACCGCGCCGGTGAGAGAATCGGGGGAGGCGACCGGGAAGCGGCCGACCTCCTCGCCGGTGGCGGGGTTGGTCGAGATCAGCGAGCCCTCGTCGATGGCGGGGACGCCGGGCGTTCGCGTGACGGTCATGGCGCGAGTGTAAACCCGGAAATTACTCACGAGTAGGCCCTGATCGGCCGTCGAAATGCGGTGCCCGTCTCCGACCGTTGGGTACCACGACCGCAGGAGGAACCGTGAAGACCGAGAAGCTCGACGTACCCGGCGCGACCCTGTACTACGAAGTGCGCGGCAACGGCCCGGTGCTGCTGCTGATCTGTGGCGGCATCTACGACGCCGAGGGCTTCGCGGCCCTGGCCGACCGGCTCGCCGGCGAGTACACCGTGGTCACCTACGACCGGCGCGGCAACTCGCGCAGCGTGCTCGACGGCCCACCGGCCGAAATCATCCTCGAGGAGCAGGCCGACGACGCGTACCGCGTGCTGGGCGCCGTCGGCGTGACCGAGGACGAGCCGGCCGACGTGTTCGGCAACAGTTCGGGCGCGGTGATCGCGCTGGAGCTCGCGGCGCGGTACCCGGGCATGGTCCGCACGGTCGTCGCCCACGAGCCGCCGCTGTTCGAGCTGCTGCCCGACTTCGACTACTGGCGCAGCGTGATGACCGAGGTGTCCGACGCCTACCGCGACGGCGGCGTCGGGGCCGCGATGGGCGTCTTCGGCGCGGCCATGGACATGCACGGCAACGACGGCACGCCCGGGACCCCGCCCTCGCCCGAGTTCGCGGCGCGGATGGAGGCGAACATGGAGTTCTTCGTGCAGTACGAGATCCCGCCCGTCGCCAGGTTCGTGCCCGACCTCGACGGCCTGCGCGCGGGCCCGGTGCGGATCGTGCCCGCGGTGGGCGCGGCGAGCATGGGGGAGCCGCCCAACCGCTCCGCCCGTGAGCTCGGCGCGCGCCTGGACGCCGCCGTGGCCGAGTTCCCCGGCGGGCACGGCGGCTTCGGCGACGCGGGGCCCTTCGCGGCGAAGCTCAAAGCGGTGCTGTCGTAGCGGGACAAGAGCAAGATCCATGACTCGGGTCCGCAGGGGTGCGGACCGTCGCTCCCGCCAGACACCGCTCGGCGCTGCGCGCCGACGCTGCCAGGTCCGCGGTCGGTCACCCCGCCTTGATCGTCTGTGAGCCCTCGGGCTCGCCGGCGCTCAGGAGGCGTGCTCCTTGATGATCCGCTCGGCGACGGCGAGGGGGTCGGCGAGCCGGCCCTCCGCTGGCGCGTCGACCCACCGCTGCTGGCCCGGGAAGTAGGCCCCCGAGGCGGCCGCGCGCCGGATGTTCTCCTGCATGTGCGTGTCCATCTGGCCGGGGTCGACGTTCACGACGCTGATCTTGTCGTCGTCGCGCGTCTGCGAGGCCACGGCGTCGAAGAAGGTCTCGCCGGCCGCCTTCGTGGTGCAGTACAGCGCCCAGCCGTCGATGATCCGGTGCGCCGCGCCGGAGGAGATGAACAGCAGCCGCTTGCGCGCCTCGGCCGGGGCGGCCCGCAGGAACGTGTTGGTGAGCACGGCCGGGGCGGTGAGGTTGACCGCGATCGCGTTGGTGATGGCCTCGGTGGTTAGCCGGCCGACGGCGCCGATGGGCTCGACGACGGCGGCGTTGTGGATCAGCACGGCCTCGTCGGCATCGCGCAGGAAGCCGCGCATGATGTCGTAGTCCGGCAGCCAGTGCGCGTCCGCGATGTCGGTCGAGAACAGCGTCACGTCCCCGGGCCGTTCGTCACGCAACAGTTGCTGTTGTTCGGTGAAGTGCCGCCCGATCGCGAGGACCCGATCGCCGCGCGAGATGGACACGTCGAAGAGAGCGGCGCCCAGGCCGCGGGACACCCCGGTGATCACGACGGCACGCATGCGGTCACTCTATTCCTGTCGCGGGGTCATTTATATGGCCCGTGCGCCGGGGACGGGTGGTCCCTTCGGCGCGCCCGGACAGGTGTCGCCGAGCTTCGCCGCGACGGCGCCGAGCGCATCGGCCAGCGCCCGCGTCTGGGCCTCGTCGAGATGGTCGAAGATGAGCCGGCGTACGTCGGCCACGTGGGCCGGGGCGACGCGCTCGACGAACTCCCGCCCGGCGTCGGTGACCCGCGCGATGCTGACCCGCCCGTCGCAGGCGTCGCCGGAGACCTCGACGTAGCCGAGGTCGACGAGCTTGCGCATGCGGTGGCTCAGGCGGCTCGCCGACATGTTCATCTGCCCGGCGAGGTCGGACAGGCGCAGCCCGTCGCAGGCGCCGCCGAGCGCGGCCAGCAGCCCGTATTCGACGTGGACCAGGCCGTGCGGCCGGAACGTGCGTTCGAGCTCGGGGAAGCCGACGAGCACGACGGCCAGCAGCGACATCCAAGCCTGCCGCTCGGTGTCGTCCAGCCATCGCGGCTCGTCCGTCATGGGTTCCATGGTGCCCGGATCTTGCGGGAATGAGCCAACGACGCGTCCGAAAGGCGTCAGAACCGGCCGATCGCGATGATCACCGCGAGGGCGCCGAGCAGCACGTTGACGCCGATCATGGGGTACTCCCCGGCGCGCGCGTGGTCCACGACGGCCAGCAGCATGATGACGGCCAGCCCGACGGCGGCGAGCGGGGTGAGGATCGGCGCGATGCCGGTGGCCCACGGCAGGATCAGCCCGAGGCCGCCGAGGATCTCCACGGCGCCGATGAATCTGACGGTGCCCGGGCTGTACCGATGCACCCAGGTCATGTTCTTGCCCAGCTTCTCGACGGGCTGTGACGCCTTCATCGCGCCCGCGCCCAGGAAGGCCGCGCCCAGCAGCGCCTGCAGCACCCAGAGGAAAACGTTCATGCCCGGGATTGTGGGCACATCTGCTTGAAGCGTCAAGCATTTGCCGCGTTCCCCGCCGGCGGGTGATGGGGGCTCATCCGATGGGCGCCCACCGTGTCCGCATGGAGACGTTGCACCGGCAGTCCCGCTGGGTCACCGGGTTCGCCGTGTTCGGCGGGAGCATGATGCTCGTCGTCGGCATCTTCCAGATCATCGTCGGGCTCACGGCGATCTTCGAGCGAACCTTCTACATCCTCGCCGACAGCTACCTCTTCGGCTTCAACATCGTCGCCTGGGGCTGGGTGCACCTCACCCTCGGCGTGATCGTCGCGCTCGGGGGCGGGGCCGTGCTCGCCGGGCGGTTGTGGGGACGGGTGCTCGGCATCGTGCTGGCCTCGCTGAGCGCGGTCGCCAACTTTCTGTTCCTGCCGTACTACCCGCTGTGGTCAATGCTGATCATCGCGGCGGACGTGGCGGTCATCTGGGCGCTGACGCGGTATGGGCGTGACGAGGCCGTTCTGAGCTGACAGTGTGTGGGCCGGCCACATGTGACCGGCCTGCGGCCCGATGCCACGATGCGGTGATGCACGTCACGACCAGAGGGCCGCAGACCGGCCCGCCCGTCCTGCTGATTCATGGCAACTGTTCTTCGTCCGCCTTCTGGGAGCCGCTCCTGCGGCACCTGCCCGATCACTGGCGGCTGGCGCTGCCCGACCTGCGCGGGTACGGGCAGAGCCCCGCCCTCCCCATCGACGCGACCCGCGGGGTGCGCGACTTCGCCGACGACGTGGCCCCGCTGCTGGCCGAGCTCGCCGCCGGCGGCAGGGTGACCGTGGTCGGGCACTCGCTCGGCGGCGGCGTGGCGATGCAGCTGCTGCTGGACCACCCCGAGCACATCGGCGCCCTGGTGCTGGAGGCGCCGGTCTCCCCCTACGGCTTCGGCGGCACCCGCGATCTCGACGGCACCCCGACCACGCCCGACTTCGCGGGCACCGGCGGCGCCTCGGCCAACCCCGACTTCGTCCGGCTGCTCGAGGCGAAGGACCGCGGCACCGACGAGCAGACCAGCCCCCGCAACGTGATGCACGCGTTCTACGCCGCGCCCGGGTTCGACTTCGGGGCGGACGAGGAACTGCTCCTCGACAGCATGCTGACCACGGCGATCGGCGAGGCGAACTACCCCGGCGACGGCACCCCCAGCGAGAACTGGCCCGGCCAGGGGCCCGGCACCAAGGGCGTGCTCAACACCCTCTCGCCCCGCTGGCTGAACCTGTCCGGGATCGTCGACCTGGCCGAGAAGCCGCCGATCACCTGGATTCGCGGGGAGCTGGACGCGATCGTCTCCGACACCTCGTTCTTCGACCTCGCGCAGCTGGGCAGCATGGGCCTCGTGCCCGGGTGGCCCGGCGAGGAGGCGTGCCCGCCGCAGCCGATGATCGGTCAGACGCGGGCGGTGCTGGAGCGCTACGGCAACTACCGCGAGCTCGCGTGGGCGGGCGTCGGGCACAGCCCGCACGTCGAGCGCCCGGAGGAGTTCGCCGCCGCGCTGCGGGAGGTCGTCGGGGCCTGACGTCGGATGCGCCGGGCCGCGGTGTGCTGCACAGTGTTGCGTGTGGATGCGACCGACAGCAGCGGCCTGGTCTCCGTCATCACCCCGATCTGCGTGATCGTCGGGCTGATCGGGGTGCTCGTGCCCATGGTGCCCGGCCTGGTGCTGTGCTGGGCCGGCGTGGCGGCGTGGGCCGTGTTCGGCGGGCACGGGGCGACCGGGTGGGCGGTGGGGATCGCGGCCACGGTGGTGCTCGCGCTGGGGTTCGTGGCGAAGTACCTCGTGCCGGGCCGCAACCTCAAGCGCGCCGGCGTGTCGAACCTGACCCTGTTCCTGGGCGGGGTCGGCGGGATCGTCGGCTTCTTCCTGATCCCGGTGGTGGGGCTCGTCATCGGCTTCGTGCTGGCCATCTTCCTCGTGGAGCTGGCCCGGCACCACGACTCGCGGGCGGCCTGGGGCTCGACGAAGCACGCCCTGAAGGCGGCCGGGCTGTCGATGCTCATCGAGCTGGCGACCGGCCTGATCATCGCGGCCGTCTGGCTCGCCGGCGTCTTCGTCGCCTAGGCCCGGGCCCGACCCCCGGTTGCTCCCTCGTCGATCCGGTAGCCGACCAAAAATGTCGTACCCGTGTGGCACTGTGTCGGCATGGAGATCGGTCGGCACATCGACGCCCTGGAGCGCGCCGGGCTGGATCTCGTCGACGCCGCGGAGAAGGCGGGCTTCGACGCCCCGGTCCCGACCTGCCCCGAGTGGACCGTCCGCGAGCTGGTCCAGCACGTCGGCTACGTGCACCGCTGGGCGGCCGCCTACGTCCGCGACGGCCGCACCCGCATCCTGACCGACGACGAGGAGGCCGAGGCGGTCGGCCCCTTCCCGGCGGACCCGGCGCTGCTCGACTGGTTCCAGGCCGGGCACACCGCGCTCGTCGACACCCTGCGCGCCGCCCCCGCCGACACCCCCTGCTGGCACTTCCTGCCCGCCGAGTCGCCGCTCGCCTTCTGGGCCCGCCGCCAGGCCCACGAGACCACGATCCACCGCGCCGACCTGGAGGGCGCCGTGGGCGACATCGCCGGCGTGGACGCCGACCTCGGCCTCGACGGCATCGACGAGCTGCTGATGGGCTTCTACGGCACACGCGGCCGCCGCCTGCGCGCCGAGACGCCCTGCACCCTGTCGGTCCACGCCGTCGACGGCGCCGGCGCGGACGGCCCGCACGCGTGGACGGTGACCATGACCCCCGCGGGCGCCACCATCACGCGCGGCTCGACCCCCGGCGCCGACTGCACCCTGCGCGGCCCGGCGAGCGCGCTCTACCTGGCCCTGTGGAACCGCCGCCCCACCGCGGACCTCGACGTCCAGGGCAACGGGTCGGTGCTGTCCCTGTGGCGCGAACGGGCCACGATCCGCTGGACCTGACCTCCTCTCCCTCACTTCCTCTTACCTCTCGCGCTTCGCTTCTCCGCCCTCTGCCTCCGCGCCTTGGTCTCTCGCGCCTTGCTTCTCCGGTCCCTGCTTCTGCGCCTTGATCTCTCGCGCTTTGCTTCTCCCGTCCCTGCTTCTGCGCCTCGGTCGCTCGCGCTTTGCGGCCGTGAGGGGGATTTGCCACACGATGTCGGGTCGGCGAGGGCCGGCGTGGCAGACTCGGCCGGGACCTGAATCATCGTTAGGGAGGGCGGCCGCATGGGGCGCGAGTTTGCATCCGTCGGGGTGGTGGGGCTCGGGACCATGGGGGCCGGCATCGTCGAGGTCTTCGCCCGCAACGGGATCGACGTCCTCGCCGTCGAGGTCAGCGACGCCGCCCTCGGCCGCGGCGAGCAGACTTTGCGCGGCAGCGTTGACCGGGCCGTGCGCAAGGGCAAACTCTCCGAGGCCGAGCGCGACGAGCTGCTGAGCCGCGTCACGTTCGCCGTCGGGCTGCCCTCGCTGCACGCCGCGGACCTGGTCGTCGAGGCCGTGCCCGAGCAGCTGCCGCTCAAGCAGCGGATCTTCGCCGAGCTCGACCGGGTGTGCAAGCCCGAGGCGATCCTGGCCACGAACACGTCCAGCCTCTCCGTCACCGAGATCTCGGTCGCCACGAGCCGCCCGAACCAGGTCGTGGGCATGCACTTCTTCAACCCGGCGCCGATCATGAAGCTGGTCGAGGTCGTGCGTACGGTCGTCACCGCCGACGACGTCGTCGCCGACATCGAGGGCCTGTGCGCGCGGCTGGGCAAGGTCGACGTGACCATCGGCGACCGGGCCGGCTTCATCGCCAACGCGCTGCTGTTCGGCTACCTCAACCAGGCCGTGTCCCTGCTCGAGGCGAAGTACGTCACCCGCGAGGACCTCGACGCCGCGATGCGCCTCGGCTGCGGGCTGCCCATGGGCCCGCTCGCGCTCATGGACCTCATCGGCCTCGACACCGCGTACGAGATCCTCGACACCATGTACCGCCGCGGCGGCCGCGACCGCCGCCACGCCCCGGTGCCACTCATCAAGCAGATGGTCACGGCCGGGCTGCTGGGGCGGAAGTCGGGGCGGGGCTTCTACACGTACGAGAGGCCGGGCTCGCCCGTCGTCGTGCCCGACGAGTTCACCGGCCTCGCGGCCGCGCGCGGCTCGTCGCTGCGACCCGCCCCGTCCGAGGCGATGGCGGCCACGGATCCGAAGGCGTCCGGTGAGGCGATGGCGGCCGGGAGTCCGACGGCGTCCGGCGGGACGGTGGCGGCCACGGGCCCGAAGGCGTCCGGTGAGGCGATGGCGGCCACGGGTCCGAAGGCGTCCGGCGGGGCGGTGGCGGCGTCGCCGAGTGCGGCGGTGGGAGGATTGGGCGCGGTCGCGAAGGTCGGGGTCGTCGGCTCCGGCACGATGGCGACCGGCATCATCGAGGTCTTCGCCCGAGCCGGGTTCGAGGTCGTCTCCGTGACCCGCGGCGCCGAGCAGTCCGGCCGCACCTGTGAGGCGCTGAAGACGTCGTTGAACAAGGCCGTCGTGCGCGGCCGGCTCGACGAGGCCGGGCGCGACGCCGCGCTGGGCCGGGTCACCTGGTCCGCGACCATCGAGCACCTCACCGACGTGGACCTGGTCGTCGAGGCGGTCGTGGAGGAGCTGTCGGTCAAGAAGGCCCTCTTCGCCTCGCTGGACGAGATCTGCAAGCCCGGCGTCGTGCTCGCGACCACCACGTCGAGCCTGCCGGTCATCGAGCTCGCGGTCGCCACCCAGCGCCCCGCCGACGTGGTCGGCCTGCACTTCTTCAACCCGGCGCCGGCGATGGGGCTGGTCGAGGTCGTGCGCACGATCCGCACCCGCGAGCAGGCCGTCGACACCGCCACCGCGATCTGCCGGGCCCTGGACAAGCACCCGGTCGTGTGCGCGGACCGGTCCGGGTTCGTGGTGAACGCGCTGCTGTTCCCGTACCTCAACGACGCCGTGAAAATGGTCGAGGCCTCGTACTCGACCGCCGACGACATCGACCACGCGATGAAGCTGGGCTGCGGCTATCCGATGGGCCCGTTCGAGCTGCTCGACGTGATCGGCCTGGACGTGGCCCTGGCCATCCAGCGCGAGCTGTACCTCGAGCTGCGCGAGCCCGGCTTCGCCCCGGCGCCCCTGCTGGAGCACCTCGTGACGGCCGGGTACCTGGGCCGCAAGGCCGGCCGCGGCTTCCGCGACTACTCCCGAAGCTGACCGGGGCCCTCGGCCCGCGCCTCCAGCAACCGGCTCCGGCCGCGGGCCGAGGGTGCTCGCGCTGCTCGGACGCGGTGGGTGGGCAGGAGCCGAGCGTGCGAGCCGATGGCGAGCGGCGGATAGGCTGGACACGTGTCTCCCCGGCGCAACCACCCCAGGCGCGACGACGCACCGCCGCCGATCGATCTCGATCGGGTCAAGCGGGGCGTCGGCGCCGTGCAGCAGTGGAGCGACGGGGAGTGGCAGGTGCGCAACATCCCGGCGGGCGGGGCGACGAAGGCGTACCGCTGCCCGGGCTGTGACCAGGAGATCGGGCCGGGGGTGCCGCACCTCGTGGCCTGGCCCGCGGACGAGCGCGGTGACCTGACCGATCGGCGGCACTGGCACACCGGGTGCTGGCGCGCCCGCGACCGGCGCGGGCCCAACATCCAGCGGAGCCGCAGCGCGCCCCGCTACGGCTGAGAAGCGCCGAACCGGTGCGAGCCGCCGATGGTGCGAAGGGGCCCGAGCGCACGGGCTTGGCTAGGGCTGGGGAAGGTCGCGGCGCACGAACGAGCGCGTCTGCACCGCGACGAACGGCATCGGCTCCGGTGAGGACAGCCACGTCGACCGGCGGCGGCGGATCGACCGCCACGGCTCGCCCGCGACCGAGCGGGCCAGCGCCGCCGCGCTCAGGATCAGGCCCATCGCCCGGGTCCGGCCCGGCGTGAGGTGCCGGTGCGCGAAGGCCATGCGCTCGGTCAGCAGGGCCGTGCTCACCAGGCGCGCCGGGCGCGGCGAGGGCGAGTTCGCCGTCATCTGCGCGTCGGGCACGAGGGTCGGGCGGGCGCCGAGGGCTCGTGCGCGTACCGACAGATCCGCCGTGGGCAGGCGCTCGTCGAAGCCGCCCAGCATGTCCCACAGACCGCGCTCGATGAGCAGCATCCGCGGGGTCAGGGCGGGCACGGCGCCGCCGATCGCGCGGTCCAGCCGCGGCAGCCGTTCGGGGTCGAACGGCAGGCTCAGCGCCAGGCACGCGGTGCCCAGCAGGGAGGGGGCGGCCTCGACGGTGCGGCCGTCGTCGGCCCCGTCGCGCAGGGTGCGGCCGGTGCAGAGCCGCTCGTCGGGGTGGGAGCCCGCGTGTTCGAGCAGCGTGCGGATCGCGTCGCCGACCGGCTCGAGGCCCGGGTCGAGGAAGAGCAGCCACGGCGCGCGGGCGCTCGCCGCCCCGAGGTTCAGCGCGGCCGGCGCCGGTAGGGGCTCGTCCTGGCGGATCAGGGTGACGTCGCGGAAGGCGTGGCGCACGGCGGCCGCGGTGTTGTCGGTGGACCCGTTGTCCACCACGATCATCTCGGCCGGCACCTCGGTCCCGGACTGGATCGCGCCGAGTCCCCGCAGCAGACCCCCGCGCGCGTTGTGCGCGACGGAGACGATGCTGACGACCGGCGCTGGCTGGCTACTGCTCACGAGTGGCTCCCACGGCGAGGCTGAAGCTTCCCGGATAGTACCGGCGGCCGGGGTGACACGAGCCGAAAGTACCGAGGGAGCTTGGCCGATCCGGCGGGTGACATTCCGGTGGATCGGCCCTGCGAGCAGCGAAAACGTAGAAATTGGACATGAACTTCGCCCGGGTCCGACTGCCGCCGGGTGGCGTGTCGCTGCTATCCTCTCGACGGCGGCGCAGGAAAGCCCGGCCGGCTATTTGTGCTCATGCATTCAAACATTCCCCGGACCATTGCCTTGCGGGCCTGAAACGGACCGCAGCCGGAAACGGGGAACGAACGCAATGCTCGATGGCGGCCGGGGCGACGGCTTGACGGTGACGCTCGGTTTAAACCCCTGCGGTGCGTGATGGCGCTAGGACGGACGGTGATCATGCGATGTCCATCGGTGATCAAGCGTTCAGCCTGGTCATCGCCGCCCGGTTTGATAGGTCGCCGTCACTGCGCGATCCTTAAGTCCGGCATAGAACTCAATTAAGGCGACGCAGCGTGATTTCCGGAGAAGTTTCCCGCGCACGGGCGGCGTCTTGTCCTTTTTTCCCTTATTGGACGATGCTTTCGGCAAAGGTGCAGCACCGTTGGTGTCAATAGCACCTTCAGCCACGTCGGGAATGCGGCACGATGGTTCCCGTTATGGCGGCTGCCTGGGTACCTTACCGCCGGGGTTCGGCCGCCCAACGGCAGTCAGGTGACGAACGCCACCGCATTTCACCTTCGATAAGTGGATTGAGCAGCACGTAAGGGGGTTGGGATGGTTCTGGCGGATTCGGCCACGGTCGAGACCGCGGTGATGGCGGCTTTCCCAGGAGTTCAGCGGCGCCGGCTCAGGTCGACCGGGCGCAATCTTCTCGTTGCGTTCCTCGGCGATACCCTGGCTGTCACGATCACCATCACGACCGTCGTACTGTTTATGGCCGGCGACCTGATGGGCGGGGCATTCGTCGCACCGGGCGTGGGGGTCGCGCCCGTGTACTCCGTCACCGCGTTCGGACTGTTCTGGCTGCTCTTGCTCGCGGGCAACCGCATGTACGACCGGTGGTTCCTGGAGAACCGCACCGGAATGATCTACCGGAGCCTGCGCGCCGCGGTGATCGCGGTCGCGATTCTGGCCCCGATCTGCGTGCTCTTCGACCTGCTGTACCTGCTCAAGCCGATCATCGTCGCCGTGCCCGTCGCCGCCGGCCTGACGATCGCCGGCCGCTACGCCACGCTCGCGGTGCTGCGCACGGTGCAGCGCGAGTACGTCCGCCAGCGCACCCTGGTCATCGGCCCGGCCGACTCCGTCGTCACGCTCCTCACGGCGCTGCGCCGCGACCGCTCCTACGGCCTTCGGGTCGCGGGCGCCTGCATCACCGACCTCGACCAGGCCCGCAAGGTCACCGCTCACTCCATCCCGGTGTACGACGACCTCAAGGACGTGGCCGGCACCGCACTCAGCACGGGTTGTACGGCGGTGCTGGTCGCGCTGCCGCTGGAGATGGACCCGTACAAGATGCGCCGCCTGGCCTGGGAGCTCTCCGACAACGACATCGAGCTGCTGGTCGCGCCGGCCCTGCCCGAGGTCGCCCCCGAGCGCGTCGCCGTGCTGCCCAGCGGCGGCGGCCCGCTGCTGCACGTGCGCGCCCCCGTGCTCACCGGCCCGCAGCGCGCGGTCAAGAACGTGCTCGACCGCCTGCTGGCCGGCATCCTGCTGATCCTGGCCGGGCCGTTCATGCTGGTCGTGGCGATCATGATCCGCGCCACGAGCCCGGGGCCGGCCCTGTTCCGCCAGCCGCGCGCCGGGATCAACGGCAAGGAGTTCACCTGCTACAAGTTCCGCACCATGGTCAAGGACGCGGACAAGCTGCGGCAGGAGATCGAGCACCTCAACCAGCACACCGAGGGCCTGCTGTTCAAGATGAAGCGGGACCCGCGGGTGACGAAGGTCGGCTCGATCCTGCGCCGCACCTCGCTCGATGAGCTGCCGCAGCTGTTCAACGTCATCAACGGCACGATGTCGATGGTCGGCCCGCGCCCGCCACTGCTGTCGGAGGCCGCCGAGTACGACGACGACGTGCGCCGCCGCCTGCTGGTCAAGCCGGGCATGACCGGGCTGTGGCAGGTCAGCGGCCGCTCCGAGCTGTCCTGGCAGGAGTCGGTGCGGCTCGACCTCAACTACGTCGACAACTGGTCCCCGCTGCTCGACCTGCGCATCCTCGCCCGCACCGCGAGCGCGGTCGTCCGGGGCACCGGCGCCTACTGAACGCTCACGACGGACCCCCGGCGAGCGAGCCCGCTCGCCGGGGATTTTTCGTCTCAGCAGGCAGCGGGGGCCGGCTGTCTCAGCGGGTGCTGAGGTCGCTGCCCCAGCCGCCCTTGTCGCGGCGGACCCGGCTCAGCGTGCGGTCCAGCACGAGCACGCTGAGGTAGGCGGCCGCGTCGACCGGGCTCACCTCGCGGCGGCGCAGCAGACGCGCCAGCGAGCCCAGGCCGGGCCCGCCCTCGCCGCCGGTCGAGTGCGGCCGCTGCAGGGCCGCCAGCTGGCGGTTGCCCCGGCGGACGCGGATCCTTCGGTTCAGGTGCGATGTGACGGTACGAGCTGGGCGCACCAAAGACCGGGCCTCGGACACCACCAGGCGCTCGTCCGGGGCGAACCTGGTGTGCACCCAGCCGTCGTCGGCGATCACGTCCGGCATCGGGAAGACCCGTGCGTGGCCCGCCTCGGTGAGCACGTAGACGCCGACCCCGGCGAGCGCGCGCGTCGGCTCGAGGAGCCGGTGGTGCACCCGGTGGACGCGCCGCGCGATCGGCCCGACCCGGTCGAGATCGAGCTCGGGCACTGGCGCGCAGGCCAGCACGCCCGGCCTGGCACAGGCCCGGACCAGGGCCCGGACGGACTCGGCGGTCAGCTCGACGTCGGCGTCGAGGTAGAGCCGCGGGAAGGTCCGGCAGGCCTCGTCCCCGAGCCGCAGCGCGGGCACCTTGCCGGGCACGGGCGTGTCGATCACGCGCACGCCGGGCACGGCGGCCGCGGCCTCGGCGGTGCCGTCGCTGCACGCGTTGGCCACGACGATGACGTCGAACTCGCCCGGCTCGGCGCCCTCGAGCAGCCGGTTCAGGTTGCGCCCGATGACCGCGGCCTCGTTGTGGGCCGGGATGACGATGCTGACCATGGTCGCCGGTGCCCGCCGCTCAGGCGACGTGGATCTCGGCGGCCACCCCGAGCTCCACGAGGGTCTTGGCGATCTCCTCCTGGTACGCCGGGTTGGTGATGACGACCGCCTTCGGCTGCAGCGCGGTCAGCGACGACGGCGGGTCGACCCGGTGCCCGGTGACGGGCAGGAACCGGCCCCACTTGCGCGGGTTGAGGTCCACGACGCCGGCCAGGGTCAGCTCGCGGTCGGCGAGGGCCAGGAACTGCACGCCCCGCGACCCGGCGCCCCACAGCACCGGCTTGGCGCCCTCGGCGTCGAGGCGCGCGATGGTGGCCCGCCAGCGCTCCCGCTCGGCGTGGTGCCGCTCCGCGAAGCCGGCGCCGGCGGCGAGCTGCTTGTCGCGCGCCCGCAGCGAGGGCAGCTCGCCCGTGTGCGCGACGTGCCCGCCGGCGCGGGGGCGGTTGGCCGAGACCTCGATGTAGCGGTACATCCCGGAGAACAGCGTCCCGGTCGACTCGACCGTCCAGCCGGCCCGGCCGAAGATGCTCGCGAGGGCGTAGGCGCCGAAGTACGACACGCGCGGGTACGTGACCTCCCAGCCGGCGCCGGCGAGCTCGTGCGCGGCGTCGGAGACCTCGACGTAGCCGAAGACCTCGCGCCCGGCGGCCTGTTCGCGCAGGTCGACCAGGAACTCGTACGGGTCGTCGAGGTGCTCGAACCAGTGGCGGGAGGTGAAGAAGTCGTACCGTGGGAGGCCGTCCTTGCGGGGCGCCAGCGCACTGTGGAACGTGGTGGCGCCCTGCTGGCCCTCCTCGCCGGCGTACCGCGCGTCGTAGCCGACGCCCGTGGCCCCGCCGATCCGGGTGAGCTCTTTGAGGAACTCGCCCTGCTCGCACCCGATGTCCAGCACGAGCTTGCCGTTGAGGTCGTACCGCTCGTTGAGGTTCTCGACGAGTTCGGTGGAGAAGCGCTGGAAGGCGGGGGAGAAGTACCGGCTGGTGTCCACCGTCGTGTCGTACGCCAGCCGGTCCGGCTCGAACGCGATGTTGCGCACGTACGCGCAGCGCGGGCAGGCGGCGAGCGTCATCCGGCCGGTCGGCGAGGCGACGGCGTCGCCGTGCGCCTCCCAGTGCACGCCGTTGAGGACCGGGACGTCGCCGAGCTCGGCGAATGGGACGAGCTTGTCCTCGTCGCAGGCGTCACAGACGCGGGGGACGTGCTCCGTGGTCACGCCGACACCCGCCGCTCGTGCCGGGCTTCCCGGCGGTCATGGGCAGTGACGAGCACGCGCATAGCGAAGCTCCCGATCGTCGACGGGTGGGAGGTGAGTTTATGGTTCGCCAGACGGCCGCGGTGTCGTCTGTCGATTTCCTGACTTATGCGTCCTGGGGGATGATCCGGGTCTCTTGGGGGATCGGGGTCAGCGGGTGCCGTTGGCCTCGACGGTGACCTTGCCGTTGGTCGGGAGCGCGGCGGTGGTGGCGGTCAGCTCCTCGTCGAGCTCGACCCCGTCCGTCTTGGGCTCCTCCGCCTTCGCGGCCCGGGGCTCTTCGGTCTTCGTGGCCTTGGCGCCCTGGGCCTTGGACTTCGCGTTGCCGTTCGTGCTCGGCTTGGGCTCCGCCGCCTTCGCCTCCGCCGCCTTCGTCTCGGCGGCCTTGGCCTCCGCTGCCGTCGCCTCCGCTGCCTTGAGCGCCTCGGCGGCCTTCGCCTCCGCGGCCTTGAGCGCCTCGGCCGCCTCGGCCTTCGCGGACTCCAGCGCCGCCCGGGCGGTCGCGACCTCCGCCTCCAGCGTCGCCACCTTCGCCTTCAGCGTCTCGGCCTCGGCGGCCGCGGTGCGCAGGGAGTCGGCCTCCGACGCGGTCGCGCGCAGGGTCTCGGCCTCGGCGGCGGCCGCGCGCAGCGAGTCGGCCTCGGCCTCCAAGGCGGCGATGCGGGCCTTGAACCGCTCGGCCTCGGTGTCGGCGGCGGCGCGGATCTCGGCCGCCTCGGCCTCGGCGGCGGCGCGGGCGGTCTCGGCGGCCTTCAGGGCCTCGTCGGCCTTGGTGGCGGCCTGCGCGCGCAGGGCCTCGGCCTGGGTGGCGGCCTCGGCCCTGACCGTCTCGGCGTGCGTGGCGGCCTCGGCCTTGACCGTCTCGGCGTGCGTGGCGGCCTCGGCCTTGACCGTCTCGGCGTGGGTCGCGGCCTCGGTGCGCAGCGAGTCGGCCTCGGCGGCCGCGGCCGTGCGCAGGGACTCGGCCTCCGTCGACGCCGTGGCGCGCAGCGTGTCGGCCTCCGTCGCGGCGGCGGTGCGCAGGGTGTCCGCCTCCGTCGCGGCGGCGGTCCGCAGGGACTCGGCCTCGGCGGTGGCCGCGGCGCGCAGCTCGGCGAGCTCGGCGTCGTGGGCGGCGCGCAGGTCGCGCAGCTGCTGTTCGAGGGTCTCGCGGTGGGTGGCGACCTCGGCGTCGGCGGCCTGCTTGGCGGTGACGGTGTCGGCCTCGAGCTTGCGGCGGGCCTGCTCGGCGGCCTCGGCGGCGGCGGCCTCGGCCTGGGCGGCGAGGGCGGCCGCGGCCTCCTGGGCCTGCGCGGCGACGGTGGCGGCGTGCTCCTGGGCCTGCTTGGCGATCGCCTCGGCGGCCTCCTGGGCCTTGGCGGCCACGGCCGCGGCGGCCTGCTGAGCCTGGGCGGTGAGCGTGTCGGCCTCGTGCTTGGCCCGGGCGGCGAGCGTGGCCGCCTCCTCCTGGGCCTGCGCGATCAGCGCCGCGGCGTGCGACTTGGCGCCGGCGGTCTCCTGCTCGGCGGCGGCCCGCACGGCGTGGGCGTGCTGGTCGGCCTCGGTCTTGACGGCGGCGGCGTGCTGCTCGGCGGCCGTGCGCACCTGGTGGGCGTGGGCCTCGTTCTCGGCGCGGGCCTGCTCGAGCTGGGCGGTGGTGACCTGGCTGATGCGCTGGGCCTCGGCCTGGGCGGCGGCGACGATGCGCTCAGCCTCGTCGCGGGCCTGGGCGGCGCGGTCCTCGATCGCGCGGGCCTCGGCGTCCAGCGACGAGCGGCGGTGGGCGACCGAGCGCTCCTCCTCGGCGCGGCGGGCGGCGAGGGCGAGCTCGAAGTCCTCGTTGGCCTTGGCGGCCCGGTTGCGGGCCTCGGCGAGCAGCCGCTCGGCCTCGGCGCGCAGCCCGGCGATCTCCTGCACGGCGCCGGCGCGGATGTCGGCGGCCTGGTCCTCGGCGAGGCCCAGGATCTGCTCGACGCGCGGGCCGAGGTGGCGGAAGGAGACGACCTCGCCGCGCCCGGGCGCGTGCCGGCGCAGCTCCTGCAGCTCCATCTGGAGGTCCTGGACCTGCGAGGCGAGGGCCTGGACCTGGCCCCACACCTCTTCGTTCTCCAGCTTCAGCGCGGCGATCTCGTTCTCGGACTGCGTCCAGTACTTGTCGACCTGGTCACGCCGGTATCCGCGGATCGCCGTTTCGAAGTCTGGCTCCGAGGACACCCCGGTGCCCGAGTTGAAGAGGTCGCCGCCGTCTGACATAACACCCATCCTCACACGCAACGTCCCGCCACGCGCAATTACACACTGCGCGTGACGGGACGTGCGATCGAACTCCCCGTGAATGATTGCAATCGGTCCGGTTCCGGTAGCGGCCCGCAATCCTGAGCAGCGGCACGATCGCCGCGACCCGCTGCTGTCAGGCGGAGACCTTCTCGCCGTCGCCGGACTTGCCCTTCTTGTCGCCGCCGCCCTGGGCCGGCGGCGCGGTCGGCATGATGCCGGCCAGGCCGGAGAGCATCTGCCCAAGCTGCGACGTAACCGCATCCTTCTGGCGGGTGAGATCCTCGACCTCGCGGCGAGCGCGCTGCGTCGTCTCCTCGGCCTCGCTGCGGGCCTCGCTGAGCACCCGGTGGGCCTCGGCGCGGGCCTCGTTGACGGTCTTGTCGGCGAGGTTCTTCGCCTTGTCGACGGTCTCGGCGGCGGCCCGCTCGGACTCGACGCGGCGGGTCTCGGCGCGCTGCTCGATCTCCTTGGCCCGGTCCTCGGCCGCCCGGGCGCGCCCCTCGGCCTCGGTGACCAGCTTCTGGGTGGCGGCGACGGCGGAGGCGTGGCGCGCGGACTCGTCGCGCTCGGCCTTCTCCTGCCGCTCGGCGATCTCCAGCGCGAGGGACTGCAGGTCCTTGTCGCGCTTGTCGCGGGCGTCGGTGAGCAGCTTGGTCGCCTCGGCGCGCTTCTCCTCGGCCTCGCGAGCGGCCTTGGCCCGCAGCTGCGTGATCTCCCGCTCGGCGGTGGCCCGCAGCGTGGCGACCTCGCGCTCGACGGTCGCCTTGAGCTCGGCGACCTCGTGCGCGGTGGCGGTGCGCAGCTGCTTGGTCTCGCGCTCGGCGTCCGCCCGCAGCGTGTCGGCCTCGCGCCGGGCCTGCACCCGGACCTCGGCGGCCTCCCGCTCGGCGGCCGTGCGCAGGTTGCCCGCCTCGCGCTCCGCGGTCGCCTTCATGGCCGCCGACTCGGCGCGCGCCTTGTCGGTGATCTCGCGGGCCTCCAGCCGGGCCGCGGAGATGATGCCCTCGGACTCGCGCTTGGCCTCGCCCCGGTGGTCGTTGGCCTGCTCCTCGGCCAGCCGCAGGATCTGCTCGACCCGCGTGCCCAGCCCCGAGAGCGTCGGCCGGTTGTTCTCTTCCAGCTGCTTGTTGGTGTCGCTGAGCTTCTGCTCCATCGTGCCGAGGCGCTGCTCGGCCTGACGGACCCGGCGCTGGGCCTCGGCGAGTCGGCCCTCGGCCTCTTCGCGGGCCTGATTGGCCTGCTGCATCTGCGCGGTGAGGCGCTGCAGCTTGCTGTCGACCTGCTGACGGTCGTAACCGCGCAGGACGACACTCAGCTCTTCGTGATCGGAGCCGTTCTGGAAGAAGTCAACCGAGGACTGCTGCTGGGGCATTGGCACATACTTGCAGACCACCCGGGGGAGTTCGCAAGGGTGGAACGGCTATCTTCCATACGGCCCTCATGGTCAACTTTCCCAGGCCAGGACACGCCGCGTTTTTGTCACGCTTTCTGGGCGTGGCGAGATGATCGGGACGCGCGGCGCGAACGGCCGGATGACCGGAACGCGGGGGTGCTTGATCCCCACCGCGCGAGTGGGGATCGAGTGACCGCGGGTGAGCACCGCGCGGGTGCCGAGTCCGCACCCACGCCGCGCCCGTGCCCGCCGCGGCCCGCCCCGCGCCCGCGCCATGCGCGTCCCGCGCCCGGCCATGCGCGTCCCGCGCCCGGCCATGCCCGCCCCGCGACCGCGCCATGCCCGCCCCGCGACCGCGCCCGCCACGCGACCGCGACCGCGCCCGCCACGCGACCGCGCCCGCGCCCGCCATGCGACCGCGCCCGCGCCCGTCACGCGCTCGCGCCCGTCACGCGCCCGCCACGCCCGCGCCCGTCACGCGTCCGCGCCCGCGCCCGTCACGCGCCCGCGCCGCGCCCGCCCCGCGCCACGCCCGGCCCCACGCCCGTGCCGCCCGGGTCCGTGCCTTGGTCGTGCCCGGTCCGCGCCGTTTTGCGCCCGCACCCGGCCCGGCGCGGGCGACATACCCGCGCCCGGGGGAACCGGGCGCGGGTGTGAGGCGCGGAGGCGGACTGGGCGGCCTCGGCTCGGCGGTCGCGGAGGTGGACTGGGCGGCCTCGGCTCGGCGGTCGCGGAGGTGGACTGGGCGGCCTCGGCTCAGCGGTCGCGAAAGTGGACTGGGCGGTCTCGGCTCAGCGGTCGCGGAGGCGGACTGGGCGGCGTGGGCTCAGCGATTGCGGAAGCGGGGCCGGGTGCGTGGGGTCAGCGGTTGCGGAAGCGGTTGATGGCCGGCTCGTGCCGGGCGCGCAGCGCGGCGTCGCGCACGCCGAGGCCCTCCGACGGGGCGAGGGCCAGCACCCCGACCTTGCCCTGGTGGAGGTTGCGATGCACGTCGTACGCCGCCTGCCCGGTCTGCTCCAGGGAGTACACCCGGGAGAGGGTCGGATGGATGCGCCCCCGGGCGATGAGACGGTTGGCCTCCCACGCCTCCCGGTAGTTCGCGAAATGGGAGCCCACGATGCGCTTGAGGTGCATCCACAGATACCGGTTGTCGTACTGGTGCGCGAACCCCGAGGTCGACGCGCACGTGACGATCGTCCCGCCCCGCTTCGCCACGAACACGCTGGCGCCGAACGTCTCGCGGCCCGGGTGCTCGAAGACGATGTCGGGGTCCTCGCCGCCGGTCAGCGCGCGGATCTCGGCGCCGAAGCGCTTCCACTCGTCCGTGTCCTGGGTGTGCTCGTCGCGCCAGAAGCGGAAGCCGGAGCGGTCGATCACCAGCTCGGCGCCCATCGCCCGGCACAGCTCCGCCTTCTGCGGGCTGGAGACCACGCACACGGGCGTCGCGCCGCCGTTGAGGGCGAACTGCACCGCGTACGAGCCCAGCCCGCCCGACGCGCCCCAGATGAGCACGACGTCACCCTGCTTCATCCGGGCGCCGTGGTGGGAGACGAGCTGGCGGTACGCCGTCGAGTTGACCAGGCCGGGGCACGCCGCCTCCTCCCAGGACAGGTGCGCGGGCTTGGGCATGAGCTGGTTGGCCTTGACCAGGGCCAGCTCGGCCAGGCCGCCGTAGTTGGTCTCGAAGCCCCAGATGCGCTGCTGCGGGTCGAGCATCGTGTCGTCGTGCCCGGCGGCGTCCTCGAGCTCGACGCTCAGGCAGTGCGCGACGACCTCGTCGCCCGGCTTCCACTTGCTCACCCCGGGCCCGACGCGCAGCACCACGCCGGCCGCGTCGGAGCCGACCACGTGGTACGGCCGGTCGTGGCGCGCGGCGAGCGCGTTCAAGCTGCCGTACCGGCGCAGGAACCCGAACGTCGAAACCGGCTCGAAGATCGAGGTCCACACCGTGTTGTAGTTGACCGCCGAGCCCATCACGGCGATGAGCGCCTCGCCGGGCCCGACCTCGGGGGTGGGGATTTCCTGCACGTGCAGGGACTTGCGGGGGTCCTTCTCGCGCGTCTCGAGCCCGTCGAACATGGCCGCCTCGCCGGCGCGCACCACCACGCCCCGGTAGCTGTCCGGCACCGGGAGCCCGGCCACGGCCCGCAGCTCGGCCGCCGGGTCCGCGGCTCCTTCCGCCTGCATGATCGCGTCGAGGATGTGCTGCATCGCTGGCGCTCCTAACGTCCGGTGAGGAAGCGTCGCCGCACACGGCGGCCGACGACCATGGGGACCACCCACACATCTCGATCCCCGGGCCGGACGTTACTGACCGGTAACTAGGCGCGGAAGGCGCTAGTGAGAAACTGCATCAGCGGGCTGTACCAGCTCGACGAGCACGCCCCCGGCGTCCTTGGGATGCACGAAGTTGATGCGGGAGTCGGCGGTGCCGCGCCGGGGCTCCGGATACAGCAGCCGCACCCCGCGCTCGCGAAGGGCGGCGCACGCGGCGTCCACGTCGGTCACGGTGTAGGCCAGCTGCTGCATCCCCGGGCCGCTGCGCGCGAGGAACTTGGCGATCGGCGACTCCGGCGACAGCGGCGCCAGCAGCTGCAGGCAGCCGCCCTCGGGTGTCGGGCCGACCGAGAGCATGGCCTCGCGCACGCCCTGCTCCTCGTTGGTCTCCTCGTGGACGCAGCGCATGCCGAACACGCGGCCCCAGAACGCGATCGCCTCCTCGAGGTCCGCCACGGCGATGCCGACGTGGTCGATGCGCTGGATGCCGATGGGTGATATATCCAACTTCTGAGTCGAGGTCTCCATGGCGATAGTCTGAACTGATCCAACGTTCAGGTCGCGACGATGCGATGTGAACCTTCTCTCGGAAGGTCTCCTGCGATGACTCAGTCGGTGATCGTCAACGGCGCCCGCACGCCGATGGGCCGCCTGCTCGGCGCCCTCAAGGACTTCCCGGCCACCAAACTGGGCGAGATCGCGATCCGGGCCGCGCTCGAGCGCTCGGGGGTGGCGCCGGAGCAGGTGCAGTACGTGATCATGGGTCAGGTCCTGCAGGCCGGCGCGGGGCAGATCCCCGCGCGCCAGGCCGCGGTGGGTGCCGGGATTCCCATGCACGTCCCCGCCCTCACGATCAACAAGGTGTGCCTGTCCGGCCTCGACGCGATCGCGCTCGCCGACCAGCTCATCCGCGCGGGCGAGTTCGACATCGTCGTGGCCGGCGGGATGGAGTCGATGACCAACGCGCCGCACCTGCTGATCGGGCAGCGGCAGGGGTACAAGTACGGCGACGTGGTGATCAAGGACCACATGGCCCTCGACGGGCTCACCGACGCCTACGACCAGGTCTCCATGGGCGAGTCGACCGAGCGGCACGTGGCCCGCCTCGGCATCACCCGCGAGGCCCAGGACGCGTTCGGCGCGGCCAGCCACCAGAAGGCCGCCGCCGCGCAGAAGAACGGCCACTTCGCCGAGGAGATCGTTCCGGTCGAGATCCCGCAGCGCAAGGGCGATCCGCTGGTCGTCGCCGACGACGAGCAGATCCGGCCCGAGACCACGACGCAGAGCCTGGCCAAGCTGCGCCCGGCGTTCACCGAGGACGGCACCATCACCGCCGCGACCTCCTCGCCGATCTCCGACGGGGCCTGCGCCGTGGTCGTGATGAGCAAGGCCAAAGCCGAGGAGCTGGGCCTGACCTGGCTCGCCGAGATCGGCGCCCACGGCAACGTGGCCGGCCCGGACAACTCGCTGACCAGTCAGCCCTCCAACGCCATCAAGCACGCGCTGGGCAAGGCCGGGCTGAGCACCGCCGACCTCGACCTGGTCGAGATCAACGAGGCCTTCGCCGCCGTCGGCGTGCAGTCCACCGCCGACCTCGGCATCGACCCGGCGATCGTCAACGTCAACGGCGGCGCGATCGCGCTCGGCCACCCCATCGGCATGAGCGGCGCCCGGCTCGCCCTCACCCTGGCCCTGGAGCTGCGCCGGCGCGGCGGCGGCCTCGGCGCGGCGGCCCTGTGCGGGGGCGGCGGCCAGGGTGACGCGCTGCTGCTGCGCGTGCCCAAGCAGTGACGATCCGCCGCTCGCGCGACGTGCCCGCGCTCGTGGGGGCCGCCCGGGAGGGCGACCCCCGCGCCGTGGCGCGCCTGATCAGCCTGGTCGAGGACGGTGACGAGGCGCTGCCGGCCATCGCGGCGGCGCTCGCCCCGCACACCGGCGCGGCCGCGGTGATCGGGCTGACCGGCTCGCCGGGCGTGGGCAAGTCCACGACGACGAACGAGCTCGTCCGGGCGTTGCGCAAGGCCGGGCGGCGGGTGGGGGTGCTCGCCGTCGACCCGTCCAGCCCGTTCACCGGCGGCGCGATCCTCGGCGACCGCGTGCGCATGCAGGACCACGCCACCGACCCCGGCGTCTACATCCGCTCCATGTCCAGCCGCGGCCACCTCGGCGGGCTCTCGGCGGCCACGCCCCAGGCGGCCCGGGTGCTGGAGGGCGCCGGCTGCGACCCCGTGGTGGTCGAGACCGTCGGGGTCGGCCAGGCCGAGGTCGAGATCGCCGGGCTGGCCGACACCACCGTCGTGCTGCTCGCCCCGGGCATGGGCGACGCGATCCAGGCGGCCAAGGCCGGCGTCCTGGAGATCGCCGACGTGTTCGTGGTGAACAAGGCCGACCGCGACGGCGCCGACGCCACCTACCGCGACATCCAGAACATGATCGGCCTCGGCGAGCGCGCCCCCGGGCAGTGGCGCCCGCGCGTCGTGCGCTGCGTCGCCGCGCGGGGCGAGGGCATCGACGAGCTGGTCGAGGCGATCGAGGCGCACCGGGGGCACCTGCGCGACTCCGGCGAGCTCGACGCCCGCCGGGTGCGGCGCGCCGAGGCCGAGATCGAGGCGATCGCGCTGGGCACGCTGCGGGCCCGCATGAAGGACCTGCGCCGCGGCGACGCCCTCGCCACGCTGGCCCGCGACGTCGCGGGCGGCCGCACCGACCCCTACGCCGCGGCCGGTGCCCTGCTGGCCCAGCTCGGCTAGTGTCCACGGATCGACCGGTCCGTCGATCCGCCGCGCGGACGCAACCGGCGGCGGCCGCGGCGACTCTCTCCTGGTGAGCGTCGGCGGTCGGCGCTCGGGCCGGACGGTACGGTGCACCTGCCGCAGGACGTGGAGCCAACGTGGAGGGATTGCAGTGAAGACGCTGACGGTCGACGGGGTCACGGTCGCGTACGAGCGGGACCACCCTGTGCTGCGCGACGTCTC
Organism: Dactylosporangium sp. CA-052675; assembly: GCF_050947935.1. Classification (GTDB taxonomy): domain Bacteria; phylum Actinomycetota; class Actinomycetes; order Mycobacteriales; family Micromonosporaceae; genus Dactylosporangium. The sequence goes on from NZ_CP192010.1 coordinate 1,453,909, forward strand.
GGTCGTCGTGTCCCCGGGCCAGATCCTGGCCGTGACCGGGCCCTCGGGCGCGGGCAAGACCACGCTGCTGTGGGCGATGGCCGGCCTGCTGCGCCCGGCCGAGGGCGTCGTGACGGTCGACGCCACGCCGCTGCGCGACCGCGACCACGCCGTCGCGGAGCGCGTGGTGCTCATCCCGCAGGACAACGGGCTCGCCGCGATCCTCACCGCCCAGGAGAACATCCAGGTCGCCATGATCGCGGGCGGCTCGGCCCCGGCCGACGCCCGGCGCGCCACCGTCACCTCGCTCGAGCGGCTCGGCCTCGCCGGGCAGGCCGACCAGCTGGTGGAGGAGCTCTCCGGTGGTCAGCAGCAGCGCACGGCGATCGCGCGGGGCCTGGCCCTGCACGGCGACGTGCTGCTGGCCGACGAGGTGACCAGCGAGCTGGACGCGACCAACCGGCAGAAGGTGATGGAGCTGCTGCAGGAGGAGGCCCGGCGGGGCGCCGCGGTGGTGTTCGCGACCCACGACCCGGAGGCGGCGGCCGCCTGCGACCGCGAGCTGCACCTCTCCGACGGGGCGGCCCAGCTGGTGCGCGGCTGACCGCACTGTCTTCGCCGTGACTCAAGCCACCTTCGGGGCCTGATTCGCGAGTACGCTGCTCGCGTTTTTCATGACTCTGGGGAGTAGTGATCATGAGCGAAACCACCGACATCCACGACCCCGATCTCACCGGCGACGCGCTCGCCACCGTCGAGCCGGCCTCGGGCGTCGTCGTGCCGGCCCAGGCCGGGGCGCCGGGGCAGGAGCACTCCCGCTTCGACGACGCGGCCGAGAAGGTCACCACGTTCGCGGCCGGCGCGGCGGACCGGGTCGGCGAGCTGGCGGCCAGCACCGCCGCCGCCTCCGGGCGGGTCGCGTCGCAGGTGGTCGACCGGCTGCGCAACAACGCGGAGCTGACCGCCGACCGGGGCACCACGACCATCGCCGACGAGGTGGTGGAGAAGATCGCCGGCATCGCCGCGCGGCAGGTCGAGGGCGTCTACGACCTCGGCGGCGACGTCGCCCGCGTGTTCGCCGCGGTCCGCGACCGCATCGGCCTCGGCGACGACGAGCGGGAGCACGGCAACCGGGGCGTCTCGGTGCGCCTCGAGGGCCGCAACGCCACGGTGCGGGTGACGCTCGTGATCGAGTACGGCTACGTCGTGTACTCGGTGGCGGAGAAGGTGCGCACGCAGGTCATCGGCTCGGTGGAGAACCTGCTGGGCCTGGAGGTCACCGCCGTGGACATCGTCGTGGACGACGTGCACGTCGAGGAGCGGGACAAGGCGGCGAAGTAGGCGGGATCGGCGAGGCCCGCGTCGAGCGGCGCGGGCCTTAGCGATCGTTCAGGTGGCCCGCTAGCATCGTGGTATGGATGCCCACGACATCGCGGAGGGGCGCGCCCGCTGGCAGCGCCGCTACGACGAGGCCCGCAAGCGCGACGCCGACTTCACCACGCTGTCCGGCACGCGGGTCGAGCCCGTGTACGGCCCGCCCGAGGGCGCCGACGTGCCCGGCTTCGAGCGGATCGGCTGGCCCGGCGAATACCCGTACACGCGCGGCCTGCACCCGACCGGGTACCGCGGCCGCACGTGGACCATCCGCCAGTTCTCCGGGTTCGGCAACGCGCAGCAGACCAACGCGCGGTACAAGATGCTGCTCGGCGCGGGTGGCGGGGGCCTCTCGGTGGCCTTCGACATGCCCACCCTCATGGGCCGCGACTCCGACGAGCCGCAGTCGCTGGGCGAGGTGGGCCACTGCGGCGTTGCGATCGACTCCGCCGCCGACATGGACGTGCTCTTCGACGGCATCCCGCTGGCCGACGTGACCACGAGCATGACCATCTCCGGGCCCGCGGTGCCGGTCTTCTGCATGTACCTGGTGGCGGCTGAGCGGCAGGGCGCCGATCTCGCGCGGCTCGACGGCACGCTGCAGACGGACATCTTCAAGGAGTACATCGCCCAGAAGGAGTGGCTCTTCCCGCCCGAGCCGCACCTGCGCCTCATCGGCGACCTCATGGAGTACACGAACCGGAACATCCCGCGCTACAAGCCGCTGTCCGTGTCCGGGTACCACATCCGCGAGGCCGGCTCGACCGCCGCCCAGGAGCTCGCCTTCACCCTCGCCGACGGCTTCGGCTACGTCGAGCTGGGCCGGTCCCGCGGGCTGGACGTCAACACGTTCGCGCCCGGGCTCAGCTTCTTCTTCGACGCGCACATCGACTTCTTCGAGGAGATCGCCAAGTTCCGCGCCGCGCGGCGCATCTGGGCCCGCTGGCTGCGCGACGTCTACGGCGCCACCAGCGACAAGGCGCTCTGGCTGCGCTTTCACACCCAGACCGCCGGGGTCTCGCTGACGGCGCAGCAGCCGTACAACAACGTCGTGCGCACCGCCGTCGAGGCGCTCGCGGCCGTGCTGGGCGGCACGAACTCGCTGCACACCAACGCGCTGGACGAGACCCTCGCGCTGCCGACCGACGAGGCCGCCGAGATCGCCCTGCGCACCCAGCAGGTGCTCATGGAGGAGACCGGCATCACCAGCGTCGCCGATCCGCTCGGTGGTTCCTGGTACGTCGAGGCGCTCACCGACAAGATCGAGGCCGAGGCGGAGGCGATCTTCGCCCGCATCCGGGACATGGGCCACGACGGGTCGATCACCGCGGGCATCCTGCGCGGGATCGAGGACGGCTGGTTCATGAGCGAGATCGCCGACTCCGCCTTCGCCTACCAGCAGGCGGTCGAGAAGGGCGACAAGCGCGTCGTCGGGGTCAACGTGCACACCGGCTCGGTCACCCGCGACCTGGACATCCTGCGCGTCTCCCACGAGGTCGAGCTGGAGCAGAACAAGCTCCTCGCCGCCCGGCGCGCCCAGCGCGACAACGCGGCGGTCAAGGAGCGGCTGGAGCGCATGGTCGCGGCCGCGCGCGGCGAGGAGAACATGATCCCGTCGATGCTGGACGCGGCCCGGGCCGAGGCGACGCTCGGCGAGATCTGCGGGGCGCTCAAGGACGAGTGGGGCATCTACCGCGAGCCGGCCCGCTTCTAGCCGCACCGGTCCAGCCCTCTGGCGTTACCGAACCGCAATGTAACTCCGCAACCGGCACCTTCCCCCGCTGGTCTTCTTACGAACGACTAGACCTCGGGGGAGGGGCCTTGCTGGCAGTCGTGCTTGCAGCGTTGCGGGCCCGCCGTGTCCAAGCGCTGACGTTGGTGCTGCTCAGCACCCTCGCGGCCGCGGCCGCGGCGGCCGCGCCCTGGTATGTGCTGGCCTCGACGGAGCGGATCGCCAACCGGCACGTGGAGCACGCGCCGATCCAGGAACGGTCGCTTGAGACGATCGGCGAGGGGCCCGTCGAGGGCGGGTCCGTCGAGGCGCAGATCGCCGCCCAGGCCCAGCTGACCCAGCGCATCGTGGGGCTGTCGGGCTTGGTGACGTACACGGAGGCCTATCTCGACGGCCGCCCGACCACCGGCAGCTCGCAGACGGCCAAGGGCGGCGGCAACGAGGAGCGCACCACCGACTCCCAGCTCGTCGTGCGCACCGACGCCTGCTCGCACGCGACGTTCGAGGGCCGCTGCCCGGCCGCCGCCGACGAGGTCGCGCTCAGCTACCGCACCGCCCGCTGGCTGCGGGTCAAGGCCGGCGACACGCTGACCTACGTCACGCCGAAGCTGGCCCGGCCGCTGCCGCTCAAGGTCGTCGGCGTGTACCGCCCCGACGACCCCAACGCCCCGTTCTGGAGCAGCAACAACGACCTCGTCGCCAAGCAGCTGCCGACCGGCGCCCCGCCCGAGATCACCGAGCCGGTCGACGACGCCGTGCTCGCCGCCCCCGCGCTGTTCGACCACAGCCTGGCCCCGGCCGGGGTCGCCGTCCGCACGATCACCGACATGGTGGCCGAGCCGCGGCTGCTCGTCGACAACGCGCCCGGGGACGTCAGCTCGCGGCTGGCCGGGGCGACCGTCGAGGCCGGCAACAACCGGCTGACCCTCAACACCCAGCTGCCGGTGACCATCGACAAGGTCGAGCGCGATCGCCGGCTGGTGTCGCTGGGCGTGCCGGTCGGCGCCTTCCAGCTGCTCGTGCTGTGTTGGTTCGCGCTGTACCTCGCGGTCAAGTACACCGGCGAGGAGCGGCGCCCGGACATCGGCCTGGTGAAGCTGCGCGGCGCCACCCGCATGCGCACCTGGGCCCTGGTCAGCGGCCAGAGCGCGCTGCCGATGCTGGTCGGCGCGGTGCTGGGGCTGCCGATCGGGTGGGCCGCCGCGACCGCGGTCACCGGCGCCATCCAGGACACCGAGGTCAACGCGCTCGCGCTCGCCCTGTCGGTGGGCGCGGTCGTCCTGGCCGTGCTCGGCGCGCTGCTCGCCGCCCTGCTGGCCGAGCGTCGCGCGCTGTCCTCCAGCGTCTCCGAGCTGCTGCGCCAGGCCTCGGCCCGCAGCCGCGTCTGGCGCGACCTGTTCGACCTGCTGCTCGTCGTGCTCGCGGTCGTCGCCGTCTACCAGGTCAAGCACCGCGCGGAGGGCGACGCCGCCGGCCTCGCGCTGCTGGCGCCCGGGCTCGCCGCGCTGGCCTTCGCGCTGGTGGCCGCGCGGCTGATCACCTTCGCGGCCGGGCGCGCGGTCGAGGGGGCGTTGCGCCACGGCCACCCCGCCCGCGCGCTCACCGCGATCTACCTGGCCCGGCGGCCGGGCGTGCACCGGCTCGCCGCGCTCATGATCGCCACCGTGGCGCTGCTCACCACGTCCGCGCTGACCTGGAACGCCGGGCGCACCGACGGGCAGACCCGGGCCGAGCTCGAGGTCGGCGCCGACCGGGTGCTCACCGTCCGGGCCGAGAACCGGCTCGCCCTGCTCACCGCCGTCCGGGCCGCCGACCCGGCCGGGAAATACGCGATGGCCGCGGTGGCCTCGGTGCGCTCGAACAGCGACCGGGTGCTGCTGGTCGACAGCCCGCGGCTGGCCAAGGTGGCGACCTGGCGGCCCGAGTACGGGCCGGGCGCCGCCCAGACCGCGGCCCTGCTGCACCCCGACGCCCCCGCGCCGGTGACCATGACCGGCGGCGACCTGGCCGTGGACCTCACCGCCCGGATCGACGGGGACACCGACCGGGTGGTGTACCTCGACGTCGTCTTCGCCGACGCGAAGGGCCAGCGGGTCGCGGCGCGGCTCGGCCCGCTCGCCTCGGGCCGGGCGACGCTGCGGGCATCGTTGCCGGCCTGCGCGACCGCGCCCGGCTGCCGGCTCAGCTCCCTGCAGCTGGTGCAGTCGACCACGGAGCAGAAGGTCTTCTTCGCGGCCCGGGCCGGCGTGGACGTCGTCGTGCACGGCGCGACCGCGGGCGGGCAGCCGGTGCTGGGCAAGGACCTGCTCGCCGACCGGACCCGCTGGCGGCTGGGCGTGAACGGCAACCCGCCCAACCTGGTGGCCGCGCCGGTCGACGACGGGCTGCACCTGACCGTCGCCCCGCAGCGCAACGGCGGCACCAACGATCCGGGCGTGTACCCGCTGGACACGCCGGCCCCGCTGCCGAGCGTGCGGGCCACCCGGCTGCAGCAGCGGCTCGTGGGCGACCAGCGGGTCGGATTCGGCTCGGTGTCGATCTCGGAGGAGATCGCCGCGACCGCGCGGGCCCTGCCGCAGCTGGGGACCAAGGGGGTGCTGCTCGATCTCGAGTACGCCGACCGGCTCGGCGCGGACTTCGGGGCGGGCGATTCGCTGCAGGTGTGGCTGAACGCGAGCGCCCCGGCGAACATCACGCGGCTGCTGCGGGACCAGGGGCTGATCGTGCTCGGCGAGGAGTCGATCGCGGGCACGGCGGATCGGTACGCGTCCTTCGGCCCGCCGCTCACCCTGCAGTTCATGCTGCTCTCGGCGATCGTCGGGCTGGCGCTGGCGATCGGGGCCGCGGTCGTCGTGGCCGCCGTCGAGCGCCGGCCGCGGGCCCGGGAGCTGGGCGCTCTGCGAGCCCAGGGCGCGTCGGCCCGCATGGTCAAACGCGTGGGCGTCGAGGGGTACCTCGTGCTGGCCCTCACCTCGCTGATATTCGGGCTGATCCTGGCCGCCGTCATCCGCGCCTACATCGGCGACGTCCTGCCCTACTTCGCCGACGGTTGGAGCAAGCCGTGAGCTTTGGCAGCGGAGGGGCCGCTCACCAGGGGTCCGGTTCGGTGGTCGGGCCGGCGCCGGCGCTCGCGGAGGTGGCGGCATGATCGGTCTTGCGTTGGCGATGGTGCGGGCGCGGCCCGGGCAGGCTCTGACCGCGTTCCTGCTGGCCGTGTTCGCGATGGCCGCGGCCGTCAGCGCGCCGGTCTACTCCACCACCGCCGACCGCGCGGTCGTGCACAGCCAGGTGGCCGCGGCGACGACGAGCGAGCGGGTCGTGCAGGCGCGGCGGACCTCGCCCACCCCCACGGACCACGACTTCGAGAACCTGCTGCCGCAGCTGTTCAACGGCAGCGGATTCGCCAGCGTCTTCAGCACCGAGTACGACATCCTCATCCCCCCGCCGGCGCCGCAGGCCAACAGCATCGCGCCGCGCTTCGTCTACCGCGACGGCGTCTGCTCCCACCTGCGCATCACCGCCGGCCGGTGCTTCGTCAGCGAGACCGAGGTCATCCTCAGCACGGCCCAGGTGCGCGATCTCGGGCTGCACATCGGCGACGTGTTCGAGGCCGCCTGGGCGACCGTCGACCCCCAGGGCGGCGACTTCGTCGAGCGGGGCAAGCGGGCCTCGCTCACCCTGGTGGGCTCCTACGACCCCCGCAACAAGGCCGAGCAGTACTGGTCCGACCTGGACTACTTCAACCCCCGCCCGAGCGCCCGGTTCACCACCGAGCCCGCCTTCGCCGGACGCCTGACGCTGGAGGCGCTCGAGCACGGCCCGGAGAAGCAGGCCCTCGACGTCGTCATCGACGACTCGGCCATCACCCGGGAGTCGCTGGACGGCATCAGCGCCCAGGTCCAGGACGGCAAGAGCAAGCTCGAGGCGCTGCCCGGCCACGCGGTCGTCAGCACCGGGCTGCCGGCCCTGCTCAAGCGCATCGACGGCGACCGGAGCCTGGTGGCCCAGGTCGTGCCGGTGGCGGCGGTACCGCTGGTGCTGCTCTGCTGGTTCGTGCTGTTCATCGCCGTGGCCTCCGCGACCCAGGAACGGCGCCGGGAGCTCGGCCTGTTCTCGCTGCGCGGGCTCACCGTCCCGCGGCGCTGGTGGCTCGCGGCCGGCGAGAGCATCGTGCCGATCCTGGCCGGCGCCGTCGCCGGGTTCTTCCTCGGCCACTACGTCGTGCGCCTGGCCGCCTGGGCACTGCTGAGCACCTCCTCGGACGTGCCGATCAAGGCCGGGCTGAACTGGTGGGCGGCCGTCGCCCTGGCCGGCGCGCTGCTGGCCGCGCTGTTCGCCCAGCGCGCCGAGCTGGCCAAGCGGACCGTCGACCTGCTGCGCAACGTGCCCAGCCGGATCTCGCGCTGGGGCGCGCCGGTCTTCGAGGTCGTCGTCGTGGTGCTGGCCGTCGTCTCCGTCGTCCAGCTGCGCCGGGGCGGTGGCGGGCTCACCGGCTTCGCGCTCGTCGCCCCGTCCGCCGTGGTCATCGCGGTGGCCCTGGTCGCGGCCCGGCTCGTGCTGCCCGTCGCCGAGCGCGTCGGGCGGCGGGCCTCCCGGCGCGGGCGGATCGGGCCCATGCTGGCCGCCTACGCGCTCTCCCGGCGCCCCGGCACCCAGCGGATCCTGGCCCTCTTCGTGGTCGCGATCGGCCTGCTGGTCTTCGCCTCCACCGCGGCCAGCGCGTCCGCCGACGCCCGCGACCACCGCGCCCGGGTGCAGCTCGGCGCGCCCCGCGTGCTCACCGTCGACCCGCTCAGCCGGGCCGCGCTGCTGTCCAAGGTCCGCGCCGTCGACCCGAACGGGCAGTTCGCGATGGCGACCGCGATGCTGCCGGTCACCGAGGACGCCACGCCGCCGGTGCTCGCCGTCGACAGCCGGGCGCTCGCGGCCACCGCGCTGTGGGACGACCCGCGGCTGTCCGCGCAGAAGGCGGCGGAGCTGCTGCACCCGCCGCTGGGGCGCGACACGATCCAGGTCGACAACAAGGAGCTGTCGCTCGACGTCAGCATCGACAACCTGGTCGACGCCTTCCGCGTGCACTGGGTCGCGGTCGTGGTGCCCAAGGACGGCTCCGACGTCGGCCGGGTCGACCTGGGCCAGGTGAGCACCGGCCGCAAGACCTACGTGCGCAACCTGCCGATGTGCGTCAACGGCTGCCGGCTCGCGGCGCTGGAGATGGAGCAGCCCGAGGCGCGCGGCTTCGACGCCAACGTCGTGCTGCACAGCCTCAGCCAGCACGGCAAGGCCATCGTCGACGAGGCGGGCTTCGCCCAGGCCGACGGCTGGCGGGTGCCGGACACGCCCGGGCCGAAGCTGCTCGTGCCGACCCTCACCGCGCAGCCGGACGGGCTGCGGGCCGAGATCTCCAACTACAAGGGCGCCGACACCGCGATGCGGGTCATGCCGACGGACGTGCCCACGCCGCTGCCCCTGATCGCGGCCCGCACCGCCGGGTTCGGCGACCACATCGCGGGCCTGGACGGCACGGTGCAGCCCATCGGGCTCGCCGGCGAGGTCGAGACCGTGCCGCGGCTCGGCTACGGCGGCGGGCTGGTCGACCTGGACTACGCCGAGCGGCTCTCGACCGACGGGGGCGACGCGCTGTACCCGCAGATCTTCCTCGGTCCCAAGGCGCCCGCGGACGTCGTGGACCAGCTGCGCAAGCAGGGCCTGACGATCAGCCTCGACCGGCCCCTGGGCCCGGTCCGCGACGCGCTCGACGAGCAGGGGCCGGCCATCGCGCTGCGCTTCCACGAGCTGGCCGGCGTGCTCGGAGTGATCCTCGCCATCGGCGCCCTGTGGCTGGTCTCGAGCCTCGACCGCCAGCGCCGGGCCGGGGAGATGCGCTCCCTGCGCAGCCAGGGCATCGCCCGGCGCGACGCGGCCGCCAGCGGCTACCTCGCGCTGGTCGGGGCCGCGGTCGTGCTGGCCCCGTTCGCGGCGCTGGCCAGCTGGCTGCTGGTGCGCGAGTATCTTCCGGTGTTCAGCGACGATGCCCAGGGCTTCCAGGCCGCATACTGGCCCTCGCCGCTGCCGGTCGCCGTCGCCTGGGCAGCCGCGGCGGTCCTGCTCGCCGTCGCGGCGCTCGTCGCCGGCGCGAGACTGCGTGCGGCCGCGACACTGAAGCGCTGAGGAACCGCGATGGGAATGGGGACGCGATGAACGGACTGGCGGTCGCCTGCCGGCGGGTCGTGCACATCTACCGGGCCGAGGCGGGCGACGTGGTGGCGCTGGCCGGCGTCGACCTGTCGATCGGCCCCGGCGAGACGCTCGCGCTCGTCGGGCCCTCGGGGTCGGGCAAGTCGACGCTCATCGCCCTGCTCGCCGGGCTCATGCGCCCGTCGGCCGGCCGGGTCAACATCGGCACGTACGACATGGGCAAGCTCTCCGACGGGGAGATCGCCCGGCTGCGGGGTACCGAGATCGGCGTCGTGCTGCAGGGGGCGGCGCGCAACCTGCTGCCGTACGCGTCGCTGCACCGCAACATCTGGCTGGCCCAGCGGCGGGCGGCCCGCACCGAGGGCATCAAGCTCGACGACCCGGACCGCATCCTCGACCTCGTCGGCCTGCCCGGCCTCGGCCGCGCCCGCATCGACGAGCTTGCCCCCGGCGCCCGGCAGCGCGCGGCGCTCGCCGTCGGCATCGCGGCCGGCCCCGGCCTGCTGCTCGTCGACGAGCCCACCAGCCAGCTCGACACGCACGGCCGCGACGAGGTCCTGGAGGCCCTCGAGACCGTCAACCGCGAGCGCAACACCACGATCGTCGTCGTCACCCACGACGGCGAGGTCGGCACCCGGCTCGGGCGCGCGGTGACCATCCGCGACGGCCGCGTCGGCGCCGAGGGCCGCGACGGCCAGGACTTCGCGGTGGTGGCGGGCGACGGCACGGTGCAGCTGCCGCCGGAGGTTCTCGGCGACTTCCCGCCCGGCACGCTCTTCACCGTCGAGCACATCGACGGGGCCGTCACACTGGTAGCGGGTGGATCCGACCGATCACTTGCGGCAGACCACTAGGGCCGCGTGCAAAACTAGGGCCATGACCGACCCACGCCAGTCACAGTCGATCTTCACCCGCGGGGCGGTGGACCTCGGCGCCCTGGCCGCTCGCAACACCGCGGCCGCGGCGCGGCCCGCCCCCGATGCCCCCGCGGGCGCCCCGGCCGGCGCCAACGTGATCGAGGTCACGGAGGCGAGCTTCCAGCAGGACGTCATCCAGCGTTCGCTGACCGCGCCGGTCGTCATCGACTTCTACGTCGCCGGCAGCGCTCCGGATCAGCAGTTCTCGCCCCTGCTGGCCGCGCTCGCGGCCGAGGGCGCGGGCACCTGGACGCTCGCGCGGGTCGACGTCGAGACGAGCCCGCGCCTCGCGCAGATGTTCCGCATCCAGAACATCCCGTTCGTCGTCGCGATCGTCGGCGGGCAGCCGGTCGACGCCTTCAACCAGGCGCTGCCCGAGCCGCACCTGCGCCAGTGGATCGACGCGGTGCTGAAGGCGGCCGGCGTCGAGGTCGAGCGGCCCGAGGACCCGCGGCTGCTCGCGGCCGACGACGCGATGGCCGACGGGGATCTCGACGCGGCCGAGGCGGCCTACCAGAAGATCCTCGACGAGACCCCGAACGACATCATCGCCGAGTCCGGGCTGGCCCAGGTCGGCCTGCTGCGGCGCACCGACGGCGTCGACCTGGCCGGCGCGCTCGCCGCGGCCCAGGACGCGCCCGACGACCTGCCGGCCCAGCTGCTCGCCGCCGACGTCGAGGTCCTCACCGGCGAGGCCGACAAGGGGTACACCCGCCTCGTCGGGCTCGTCCGCCGCACCGCCGGCGAGGAGCGCGAGGCGGTGCGCAAGCACCTGCTCTCGCTGTTCGCCATCGCCGGCCCCGACGACCCCGCCGTCGCCAAGGCCCGCCGGGCACTGGCGAGCGCGCTGTTCTGACGGCGGCCGCCGTGCGCCGCATCGCCGTCGTCGACGCGCCGAGCAACCTCGGGTTACGGCCACCGACCGCAACCTCGGTGCCCGGCTGCGCCAAGGCGCCCGGCGCGCTGCGCGACCACAACCTGCTGACCCGGCTCGGCGCGCGCGACGCCGGCTGCATCACCCCGCCGCGGTATGACCCGGCGGGGTGGCAGCCCGGCGACGGCGTGGCCCAGTCGGCCGAGATCGCCGTGTTCGTCAAGCGCCTCGCCGACCGCATCGGCTCGGTCCTGAGCGCCGGCGACTTCCCGCTCGTGCTCGGCGGCGACTGCTCGATCCTGCTCGGCGCCGGCCTGGCCATGCGCCGCTACCAGAACGAGGCCGGCGGGCGCATCGGCCTCGTCTACGTCGACGGGCACTCCGACTTCCGCCACGAGGGCAACGCCTCCTACGTGGGCGCCGCGGCGGGCGAGGCGCTGGCCCTCGCGACCGGCCGGGGCCAGGCCAACCTCGCCTCGATCGAGCAGCGCCGGCCGTACTTCCGCGACGTCGACGTCGCCCTCCTGGGCATCCGCACCCACGACGAGTACCGCCTCGATCTGCAGGCCGCCGGGATCGTCGCCCGCGCCGTGCCCGAGCTGCGCTCCAACGGGGCCGCCCGGTCCGCGCAGTGGGCCCGCGAGCAGCTGCGCGACTGCGCCGGCTTCTGGGTGCACATCGACGTGGACGTCCTCGACCCGGCCGTGATGCCGGCGGTGGACGCCCCCGACGTCGGCGGCATCGCCTACCGCGAGCTGGAGATCCTGCTCAGCGGGCTCGTCAGCGACCCGCGCTGCCTGGGCGCGCAGGTCACCGTCTTCGACCCGGACTACGACCCGGACGGGCAGTACGCGGCGGAGGTCGCGGACGTGCTCGTCGCTGGGCTCGAGCCGCTCATCACGTCCTCGGCCCTCGTGGCGGCGTCGCCGGACCCGATCATCTCGGCGCCGCCGTTCGCGGCTCCGGTGTCGGCCCCGCCGATCTCGGCGCCGCCGCTGGCCACGCCGCGGCCGCCGGCCGCCCTGCCGCCGCTGATGCCGTCGCCGGACGGGCACTCGCCCGCCGAGGCCGCGGAGGCCGCGGAGGCCGCCGCGGCCGCCGCGGTGCCGCGGTTCGTCGACGTCGCTCCCCGCATCTCTGACGTGTCGGAAATGTCCGACGGCGGGGGGTGGGCGGGGACGAGTGCGCTTCCTGCGGGGGCGGCGGCGCAGATCGATCGCGGCGTGCTCGACGATGATGAGCCGGTCGATGATGAGCCGGTTGCGAATGCCGGGGCCGACGATGACGCGGACGGCCCCGGGGAGGAGCCGGCCGCCGGCGCCCGGGGCCGGGACGAGTTGACCGCGGGGGAGTCGCCCGTCGGGGTCGAGGCCGAGCTTGAGTCCGAAGCCGAGCCCGAATCTGAATCCGAAGCTGAGCCTGAGCCCGAAGCTGAGCCTGAGCCCGAAGCCGTGGCCGAGGTCGCGGCCGTGGGCGTCGGGGTGGACGGGGAAGCCGCGCCGGAGAAGCCGACCTGGCTGCTCGGGCGCTACAGCCGGTCCTCCTCGCTCTCCCTCGACTCGCTGCCCCGCGACTCGATCGGGCCCGGGGGCCTGAAGCGCGCCGGCGGGCCGTTCGTGCCCGCGCAGGCCGCCCGGCGCGGGGTCGAGGACTCGCCCGAGTCGCCGCTCACCGATGTCGTGCCCGCCGCCCGCACGCCGGTCGAGGAGGAAGAGACCACGAGCTGAGCGTGCCCGCGCAGGCCGCCCGGCGCGGGGTCGAGGACTCGCCCGAGTCGCCGCTCACCGATGTCGTGCCCGCCCCCCGCACGCCGGTCGAGGAGGAAGAGACCACGAGCTGAGCGCGCCCGGGCTCCCGTCATGGATGCGGGAGCCCGGGCGCGGTCGCCTCAGCCGATGGTCTGGAAGAACTTGCCCGCGATCGGCACGGCCGCCGCCGTCGAGGCGCCGCCGTTCTCGACGAAGACGCAGAAGGCGATGTCGCCGCGGTAGCCCATGAACCAGGAGTGGGTGTGCGCGGGGTCGTTGTCGTACTCGGCGGTGCCGGTCTTGCCCCGCAGGTCGCCCGAGAGGCCCTTGAGCTGGCTCGCCGTGCCCTCGGTGACGACCTCGCGCATCATCTGCCGCAGGGCGTCGACGGAGGCCTGGTTGAGCTGCGGCCCGTCGGCCGCCGGGCTCTTCGGGGCCGGCTCCAGCACCAGCTGGGGCTGCTTCCACTGGCCCCGGGCGATGCCCGCCGCCGCGGCCGCCATGATGACCGGGGAGACGAGGTTGGTGCCCTGGCCGAACGCGGCCGCCGCCTGCTCGGCCTTGGAGCCGTTCACCGAGATCTTGCCGGTGAACACGTCCGCCCCGAGGTCCCACGGGATGCCCAGGCCCAGCGTCTGGGCCGTCTTGCCCAGCCCGTCGGGGGCGATCTGGGGCGCGAGCGAGGCGAACGCGGTGTTGCAGGACTTCGAGAAGTCGGTCCGCAGCGGTACGCTGCCCAGCTCCTCGTCGTGCGAGTTCTTGAACGTGCGGCCGTCGACCGTGAGCGTCTTCGGGCAGTTCACGACGGACTCGCCGGTCATGCCCTTGTCCAGCACCGCCAGCGCGGTGACCGCCTTGAGCATCGAGCCGGGCGGGGTCTGGCCGACGAGCGCGAAGTTGTTCGCGGCCGCGCCGGGACCGTTGGCCACCGCGACGATCGAGTTGTCGCTGATGCGGATCGCCACCAGGGCCGAGCGGCGCGTGTCGCCCGCGAGGGCCTGCTCCGCCGCGTTCTGCATGTTCTGGTCGAGGCTGAGCTTCACCGTGCCGCCGGTGGTGGCGTCCGAGGAGAAGAACTCCTTGTCGGGCGTGCCCTGCGGCATGGAGACGATCACCTTGACGCCCGGCTTGCCCTGCAGGACGGAGTCGTACCTCTGCTGCAGCCCGCCGAGCCCGACCACGTCCCCGATCTGGTACTTGCCGGGGTTCTTGTCCATGATCTCCTTCGTCACCTCGCCGGTCGTGCCCAGCAGGGCGCGGGCGAACTGCGCGGAGGGGGCGAGGGCCTGGGTCGAGTTGCGGGCGATCACGCCGGGGGTCGAGTTCAGCTTGTTCGCGATCGGGTCGTAGACCTCCTTGCGCAGCGTCACGATCTGCACGAAGGCGTCGGGCGCGGCGCTCTTGACCTTCGCCGGCAGGCCCGACACGTCCACGTCCACGTTCGCCTGCTTGAACGCGTCTGTCAGATTCCTGACCACGATGGTGATGTCGGTGATCGAGCGCGGCTGCACGCCGATGATCACGACCGGCTTGCTGCTCACGATCGGCTGGCCGGAACCGTCGAGAATGCTGCCGCGCGCCCCCGCGGTCTTGCGGATCGAAAGCTTGTCGGTGGCCTCGAACTTCGGATTGATGGTCTTGGCGTCGAAGACGACCCGCCACTGCTTGTCCACCCGCTTGGCGTCGACCGTGGTGTCGTACTCCCACGTCGAGTCGGCCACCGGCCACGCCACGTGCACGACGGCGCTGCTGTTGTCGTCCTTGACCACCGGCGCGCCCTTGAGGGTGAGCTTCGGCGGCTTGGCGGCCAGGTCACCCGCGACCGTCGTCCACAGCTTCTGCGCGGCGTCGCCGGCCAGGGCTTTACCGTCCGGACCCAAGAACTTCAGCCCGGCGAGGTTGCCCTGCTCCCAGGCCCCGAGGAACGTCTTGAGCGAGTCGTCCGGGGGCTTGCTGGAGCACGCGGGCAAGGTGCCGAGCAGCGCCAGGGCGGCGGCGAGTGCGGTGACACGGCGGATCGAAACGGCCATGTGGGCGATTCTGCGCCATGAAAGCTCGGTTCTGCACGCCCCAAGATCGCACAAGCGGGACAATTCAGTACGCCGAGCCCCGCGTGATCGGGTACACGACGATGGTGAACCGGACTGAGGCGAACCTCCCGCAGAGTCTTAGGCTGAGGGCGGACAACCCACAACGACGTGGGCGAGGGGAGAACAACCGATGAATCGGCCTGGGGCGACCCCGGTGAAGGACGACACGCGGGACTTAGGCGCCGCGCGAAATGCCGACGCGATCGAAGACGACGAGCTGGAGCAGTCAGTGCCCAACGCGGAGCACCTGGTCGCGGAGGCGGTGGTGCTGGCCACCGCGCGGGATGCCGATCCCGAGCTGGTCGGGGCCTACTGGCGCCTGGTTCCCGATGAGGAGCTGGCCGCCTGCAACGTCGCCAAGATGGTCGACGCCACCCGGTCCCACCGGGAGCTCGCGCAGCAGCGCGTGCCCGGCGAGCTCAAGCTCCGCCTGGGGCTGAGCGTCACCGGCGGCACCGCGGTGGAGATCGTCACCGACGACATGCCGTTCCTGGTCGACTCGGTCACCAGCGCGCTGTCGTCGCGCAACATCGACGTCAACCTGCTCGTGCACCCGCTCGTCGTGGTGCGCCGCGCCCCGCTGGGCGCCCTGGAGGACGTCCGCGTCGGGGTCGAGCCCGAGGACGCGATCGCCGGCGACATCGTCGAGAGCTGGATCCGCATCGAGGTCGACCGCATCCGCGACGAGGCGGAGCTGGAGGAGTTGCGCACCGACCTGGCCCGCGTGCTCAACGACGTGCGCGAGGCGGTCGAGGACTGGCCGAAGATGCGCACCCAGGCGCTCGCGCTGGCCGACGAGCTCGGCTCCGCGCAGCTGCCCGTGCCGGACAAGGACATCACGGACTCGGTCGAGCTGCTGCGCTGGCTCGTCGACGACCATTTCACGTTCCTGGGCTTCCGGCAGTACAGGCTGATCCGCGGCGAGAACGGCGAGGAGCTGCTGCAGGCGGTCCTGGGCAGCGGCCTGGGCATCCTGCGCGGGGACCGCGTCCAGCCGCGGGTGCTGTCGTCGATGACCGCGGAGGCCTACGCCAAGGCCCTGGAGAAGCGGCTGCTCATCATCACGAAGGCGAACTCCCGCGCCACCGTGCACCGCTCGGCCTACCTGGACTACATCGGCTTCAAGATGTTCGACGCCGACGGCAACGTGACCGGCGAGCGGCGCTTCCTCGGGCTGTTCTCCTCGGCGGCGTACCGCACCAGCGTCCGCGACCTCCCCGTCGTCAAGCGCAAGGTCGCCGAGGTGGTCGAGCGCTCCGGCCTGTCGCCGCGCTCGCACTCGGGCAAGGACCTGATGGAGACGCTGGAGACCTACCCGCGCGACGAGCTGTTCCAGATCGGCACCGACGAGCTCTACAAGGCCGTCATGGGCGTGCTGCGCCTGGCCGGCCGCCGCCAGCTGCGGGTGTTCCTGCGCCGCGACGCCTACGGCCGGTTCATCTCGTGCCTGGTCTATCTGCCCCGCGACCGGTTCACCACCGCGAACCGGCTGCGCATCCAGCAGATCCTGCTCGCCGAGCTCAACGGTGTCGGGGTGGACTACACCACCCGGGTGAGCGAGTCCAAGTTCGCCCGCGTGCACTTCATCGTGCGCACCGAGCCCGGCAACCCGCCCGGCTGGGTCGACGTCGACGACCTCACCGAGCGGCTCTCCGAGGCGACCCGGCTGTGGGACGACGACTTCCGGCTGGTGCTGGAGCGCAAGCTCAACGACGAGCACCAGGCCAAGGTGCTGTACCAGCGCTACGGCGGGGCGATCTCGGACACCTACAAGGACGAGCACACGCCCTACGAGGCGGTCAAGGACGTCGCCAAGCTGGAGCTGCTCGACGAGCCGGGCCAGCTCGTCATGCACGTGTACCGCCGGCGCCAGGACGAAAGCGACATCCGCTTCAAGGTCTTCCGCTACGGCGAGCCCATGGTGCTCTCGGCCGTGCTGCCGGTGCTGCACTCCCTCGGGGTGCGGGTCACCGACGAGCGGCCCTACGAGGTGGTGCGTTCCGACGGGACGATCTACCTGTACGACTTCGGGCTGCAGCTGCCGCCCGACTCCCGCGCCATCGCCGAGGTGCGGCCCCACCTGGAGAACGCGTTCTCGGCCACCTGGCGGGGTGAGGCCGAGGTCGACAACTTCAACAGCCTGGTGCTCAAGGCCGGGCTGACCTGGCGCGAGGTCGTGGTGCTGCGGGCCTACGCGAAGTACCTGCGCCAGGCCGGCACCGTGTTCTCCCAGGACTACATGGAGACGACCCTGCTGGCGTACCCGGCCGTCGCCTCCAAGCTCGTCGCGCTCTTCGCCGCCCGGTTCGACCCGCGGCTGCAGCTGTCCGAGGCGACCCGCTCGGTGCAGTCCAAGGAGCTCGTCGCCGCGATCAACGCCGACCTCGACGAGGTGACCAGTCTCGATCAGGATCGGATTCTGCGTTCGTTCCTGCATCTGATCCAGGCGACGTTGCGGACGTCGTTCTTCCAGCGTGGGGATGGTGGGCGGCCGAAGTCGTACACGGCGTTCAAGTTGGATCCGCAGTCGATTCCGGATCTGCCGGCGCCGCGGCCGCGGTTCGAGATTTTTGTGTATTCGCCGCGGTTCGAGGGTGTGCATCTGCGGTTCGGTTCGGTCGCGCGGGGTGGTCTGCGGTGGTCGGATCGGCGGGAGGATTTCCGGACGGAGATTCTCGGGTTGGTGAAGGCGCAGATGGTGAAGAACGCGGTGATCGTGCCGACGGGGGCCAAGGGCGGGTTCGTGCTGAAGCAGAATCCGGGTGACCGTGATGAGGCGGTGGCGTGCTATCAGTTGTTCATCTCGGCGTTGCTGGATGTGACGGACAATCTTGACGGTGGCAAGGTGGTGTCGCCGCCGGATGTGGTGCGTCATGATCCGGATGATCCGTATCTGGTGGTAGCGGCGGACAAGGGGACGGCGACGTTCTCGGACATCGCGAACGAGATTTCGGTGCGGTACGGGTTCTGGTTGGGTGATGCGTTCGCGTCGGGTGGGTCGGCGGGTTATGACCACAAGAGGATGGGGATCACGGCGCGGGGTGCTTGGGAGTCGGTGAAGCGGCACTTCCGTGAGCTGGGTGTGGACACGCAGGCGAGCGAGTTCACGGTGGTGGGTGTCGGTGACATGTCCGGCGACGTGTTCGGCAACGGGATGCTGCTGTCGCCGTTCATCCGGCTGGTGGCCGCGTTCGACCACCGGCACATCTTCATCGACCCGTCCCCGGACGCGGCGACCTCCTACGCCGAGCGGCGGCGCATGTTCGACCTGCCCCGCTCCTCGTGGGACGACTACGACCGATCGCTGCTGTCCGAGGGCGGCGGCATCTACCCGCGCACGGCCAAGTCGGTCAACCTCTCCGAGGAGGCCCGGGCGGTGCTGGGCATCACGGCCACCGGGCCGCTCGCCCCGAACGAGGTCATGCACGCGATCCTCGCCGCGCCCGTCGACCTGTTCTGGAACGGCGGCATCGGCACCTACGTCAAGGCCACCGCGGAGTCCCACGGCGACGTCGGTGACAAGGCCAACGACTACGTGCGGGTCAACGGCCGGGAGCTGCGCGCGAAGGTCGTCGGCGAGGGGGGCAACCTGGGCCTGACCCAGCGGGGGCGCATCGAGTACGCGCTCAACGGCGGCCGCATCGCGACGGACTTCATCGACAACTCGGCCGGTGTCGACTGCTCCGACCACGAGGTCAACATCAAGATCCTGCTCGACCGCGCGGTCGCCGCGGGCGAGCTGGATGCGGCCGAGCGCAACCCGCTGCTGGCCGAGATGACCGACGAGGTCGGGGAGCTGGTCCTGCGCGACAACTACGACCAGGCCACGGCGCTGGGCAACGCACGGGCGCAGTCGCGTTCGCTGCTGCCCGTGCACAAGCGGCTCATCGCCGACCTGGAGCGGCGCGGGCAGCTCGACCGGGCCCTGGAGGGGCTGCCGAGCGACGAGCTGCTCGACGAGCGGGCCGCCACCGGGGTCGGGCTCACCTCGCCCGAGTTCGCGGTGCTGCTGTCGTACGTGAAGATCGTGCTGGAGCACGAGATCCTCGACTCCGACCTGCCCGACGAGGCGTGGACCGACGAGGTCCTGGTCGAGTACTTCCCGACGCCGCTGCGGGAGCGGTTCGCCGGGGCGATGGCCGAGCACCCGCTGCGCCGCGAGATCGTCACCACCGCGGTCGTCAACGAGGCCGTGAACCGGGGCGGTACGTCGTTCTTCCACCGCGCCTCCGAGGAGACCGGCGCCGGGGCCGCGGACGTGCTGCGCGCCTCGGTCGTGGTCAACGAGGTGTACGGGCTGTCGGAGCTGCGCCGCGCCGTCGAGTCCCTCGACAACAAGATCCCGACGAAGTCGCAGACCGCCGTCTACCTGGAGATGCGGCGGCTGCTCGACCGGGCGGTGCGCTGGCTGGTCTCCAACCGGCGGCTCCCGATCGACGTGCCCGCCGAGATCGCCCGGCTGAAGCCCGGCATCGCCCGGCTGCTGCCGCAGCTGGACACGCTGTTCCGGGGCCGGGAGCGCGACGCGCTGCACGCCAACACCGAGGGGCTGCGGGAGCTGGGGCTGCCCGAGGAGATCGCGGACAGCACGACGCGGATCATGTACGGCTTCGGCCTGCTCGACATCGTCGAGGTCGCCTCCACGACGGACCGCGACGTGAACGAGGTCGCGACGGTCTACTACCTGCTCTCCGAGCGCTTCCGGGTCGACGATCTGCTGTCGCGGATCTCGGCGCTGCCGCGCGAGGACCGGTGGCAGACGCTCGCCCGGATGGCGTTGCGCTACGACCTGTACGCCGCGCTGGCCGCCCTCACCGCGGAGGTGCTCAACGGCACCACGCCGGAGGCGGACCCGGAGGAGCGGGTGCACGAGTGGGAGCAGAGCAACGCGACCTCGATCGCGCGCACGCGCAACGCGATCGGCGAGTTCGGGGAGTCGCCCGGAGACCTGGCGGCGCTGTCGGTGCTGCTGCGCCAGATCCGTACGCTGGTGCGGGCCTCAGCCGCGTAGCGGCTGTCGTCCTTGGCACCACGGACACGGCTAGGGCGGTCCCTTTCGGCCGAAGGCCCTCCAGGGACCGCCCTTTTGTCTGGCGGGAGCAACGGTGCGCAGGTGACGCGGACCCGAGCAAAGAAGCTCGTGGCTCTTGGTCTTGGCTCTTGGGCCGCGCTGTTATGCGGCCAGGCCGAGCGTCTCCGCGGCGGCGCGGCCGTTGGCGTGGCTCGCGCCCCAGGTCGTGATGAACGCCTTCGCGCCGCTCGGGCGCCACGACGACGGCCAGCCCATCTCGACCACGGTCACCGCGTGGGTCTGCGCCAGCGTCTCCACCAGCGCGCGGGCGCCCGGGAGGCGGTGCACGTTGCGGCCGACCACCACGATCGGGCGGGCGCCCGCGCGGGCGCGCAGCTCGGCCGGGTCCGCCTGGGCGGCCACGACGCGCAGCTGCTCGGTGCCGTTGACGTGCGGGCCGAGGCCCCACGGCACGCGGCCGGCGGCGATCGACGACTCGGACTCGAGCTGGACGATCAGCGGCGCGGTCGCGCGGTCGTGGGTGCCCTCGATCCGCACGGCGCTCAGGGCCGCGGGGTAGCCCAGGCCCGGCTCCTCGCGGTCGGTGCGGTCGCCGCTGCGCGTCCACGCGCTCAGGTCGGCCACGCGCGCCACGGCCTCCTCGAGGCGGGCGAGCGGCAGGCGCCCGTCGCGCACGGCCGCGACGATCTCGTCCGCGCAGGCCCGCGTGATCTGCTCGTCGATGTCGGCGCCGATGCAGAGCAGGTCGGCGCCCGCGGCCAGGGCCAGCACCGCGCCCTCGGGGATGCCGCCGGCGTAGCGGGCCGCGCCGAGCATCTCCAGCGCGTCGGTCACCACGACGCCGGTGAAGCCCAGCTCGCCGCGCAGCAGGTCGACCAGCACCGCGCGGCTGAAGGTCGCGGGGGCGTCGCCGGTGAGCGCGGGGACGCGGATGTGCGCGGACATGATCGACTTGGCGCCGGCCTCGATCGCCGCGACGAACGGCGGCAGCTCGCGGCCGCGCAGCAGGGCCGGGTCGATGTCCACGGTCGGCAGCTCGCGGTGCGAGTCGGCGAGCGTCGCGCCGTGGCCGGGGAAGTGCTTGGCGCACGCGGCGACGCCCGCGCCCTGCAGGCCGAGCACCGCGGCGGCGGTGTGCGTGGCGACGGCGATCGGGTCGGCGCCGAAGCTGCGGGTGCCGATGATCGGGTTGTCGTCGGCGGTGTTGACGTCCACGGTGGGCGCGAGGTTGAGGTTGATGCCGAGGGTCTCGAGCTCGGCGCCGATGGTGCGGTACACCCTGCGGGTGACGGCGGGGTCGCCGAGGGCGCCCAGCGCGGCGTTGCCCGGGTAGGGGCTGCCGGCCCGGTGCGCCAGGCGGGTGACGTCGCCGCCCTCCTCGTCGATGGCGAGGAGCACGCCGTCGCGCACGGCGTGCAGGCTCGCGGTCAGCTTCGCGAGCTGGTCGCGTTCGACGATGTTGAAGCCGAAGAGCAGGTGTCCGGCCATCCCCTCGGCGAGGAGGTCCAGGGCCCACGCCGGGGCCTCCTCCCCGCGGAAGGCGCCCAGCAGCGTGCCCATGGCCAGCCGGTGGAGTCCGGGATCGGTCGACACGTTGGTTCCCCCCTCAGCGCGGGCGCGGGTGCGGCGCGGGCGCCGCACACTCGTTCCGGTGCGCTATCCACGATCGTAAGAGCTTTCTGACCGGTTGTGCGTAGGCCGAGTGGTGGGTCCGGCCGTACGCTCTCCGAATAGGTTGCTTGTGGCACGCTAATAGGAAAGTTTCCTAAATACTAGGGGTCTTCGTCACGATGAGTTCCGCCCGACTGCCCGGCACGCCTCGCCTGCTGCGCGCCCTCAACGATCGTGCCGCCCTCGAGCTGCTGCTGAGCCGAGGCCCCCTCACCCGGGCGCAGCTCGGCGAGCTGACCGGGCTGTCCAAGGTCACCGCGTCGCAGCTGGTCGAGCGGCTGGAGGAGCGCGGCCTCGTGGCCCGCGTCGGCGAGCAGGCCGGCGGGCGGGGGCCGAACGCCCAGATGTACGCCGTGGTGCCCTCCACCGCGTTCGTCGTCGGCGTCGACGCCGGCCCCGCGCACGTGGTCGCCGGCGTGGCGGACATCACGGGCAACATCGTCGGGCGCACCGACGTGGCCATCGGCGACGGCGACGACCCGGTCAAGGTCGTGCACGCCGCCGTCGTGGAGGCGGCCTCGGCCGCGAGCGCGCCGATCGACCGCATCCGGCGGATCGTGCTCGGCACGCCCGGCCTCGTCGACCCCGGCAGCGGCGAGATCACGTTCGCCTGGGATCTCCCGCGCTGGCACCGCGGCCTGCTCACCGCCCTGCGCGAGGACCTCGGCCGCCCCGTCATGTTCGAGAACGACGTGAACCTGGCCGCGATCGCCGAGCAGCACTCGGGCGCGGCGGTCGGGGCGCGGGACTTCGTGCTCGTCTGGCTGGACCGCGGCGTCGGCACCGCGGTCGTGCTCGGCGGGCGCCTGCACCGCGGCTCGGCCGGGGCCGCGGGCGAGATCGGATACCTGCCGGTCGCCGGCACCCAGATCAGCCGCGACGTGTCCCGGCGCTCGAAGAACGGCTTCCGCACCCTGGTTGACGCGGCGGCGGTGCGCTCGATCGCCAAGACCCACGGGTTCAAGTCGGCGGGGGCGGCGGAGGCGGTCCGGGCGGCCATCGCCGCCGGCACCGCGGGCAGCCCGTTCCTCGACGAGCTGGCGCGGCGCATCTCGCTCGGCGTCGCCTCGGTAGGCCTCGTGCTGGACCCGGAGCTCGTCGTCCTCGCGGGCGACGTGGGGCAGGCCGGCGGGGCGGATCTGGCGCAGCGGGTGCAGCACGAGGTCGCCGCGATCGCCGTGGTCTCACCGCGCGTGGTGGCGACCGAGGTGTCCTCGGAGCCGGTGCTGCACGGCGCGATCCTGACGGGGCTGGACGCGGTGCGCGAGGAGGTCTTCGGCTC
Organism: Dactylosporangium sp. CA-052675; assembly: GCF_050947935.1. Classification (GTDB taxonomy): domain Bacteria; phylum Actinomycetota; class Actinomycetes; order Mycobacteriales; family Micromonosporaceae; genus Dactylosporangium. Next base: position 1,476,806 of record NZ_CP192010.1, read on the forward strand.
GACGGCGTGAACGTTTCACGCCGTCGAGCCGGTCGGGCGTTCAGCGGGCGTCGCGGCGGCGCATGGAGAGGAAGGCCGCGGCGGCCACCGCGGCCACCACCGCCGCGATCACCAGGCCGCCCGTCTGCCACGTCGCCTTGAAGGTCGACCGGGCCACGCTCGCGGTGGTGCCCGCGTCGGGCAGGACGCCCAGGCTCAGCCAGGCGCGGGCGTAGCTCGACAGGCGGTACGGCTCCGCGTAGTCGGTGGTCTCGACCACGGTGAAGACGAGGGTGCTGCCGAACTCCCACAGCAGCAGGTACGCGATGCCGGCGCCGAGGGCGGCGGACGTGTGCCGGCCGATCGAGGCGACCGAGAAGCCCAGCGCGGTGCCGGCCATGGCGACGAACACCACGCGCAGGCCGGTGAGCAGCAGCGAGCCGAACTCGGGCGCGCTCATCCGGCTCACGTTCTCCTCGCCCGGGGCGAGGGCCAGGAAGGCGGCCGTCCACAGCCCGAGGTACACGACCGACATGAGGGCGACGCCGGAGACGACGGCCAGCAGCTTCGCCCCCAGCACGGTGCCGCGCCGGGGCGCCCACAGCAGCAGGCCGGCCATCCCGCCGGAGCTCCACTCGACGCCCACGAACGAGGCGCCCAGCACGAATCCGGCGAGGGCGAACAGCACGGCGGCGCCGTAGTACAGCGACGGCCACTGGCGGTGGAACGAGAACCCGTAGTCCAGCAGCGAGTCGGCGGTCGGGCGCGGGCCGTAGTCGCACGCCTTCGGCAGGTCCTCGCCCGGCTCGGCCGGCTCCAGCCCGCTCTGCACGCGCCCGCAGTGCTCGGTGCGCTGGTCCCACAGCTGCGCCAGCGGGCCGGCGCGCTCCGCGGCGGCCGCCTGCTCGGCCGCGGTCGGGCTGCTGCCGGTGAGGGTGAAGCCGAACGTGAGGAACGCCAGCAGCGTGCCGACCAGCACCGCGGTGACGAGGGTGATGCGCCGGGCGAACAGCCGCGACCACTCCGCGGCGAACAGGTGCTTCATGCCGACACCTCCGCTTCGCTGCCGCGCCGGCCCGCATCCGGCCCGCATTGCTGATGAGCGGGCACTCCGCCGCGCTGCGTACCGCTCATGCCGGCCGCTCCTCAGGGGTCCACTCGGAGTCGTCGACGGGCCGGAAGGAGCCGCGGGAGCCGCCGCCCGTGATGGTCAGGAACGCGTCCTCCAGCTGCGCGACCGGGGACAGCTCGCGCACCCACATGTTGTGGACGCCCAGCGTGTACGACACCCAGGCCGGCTCCGCCAGGTCGTGCACGACGAGGTGGTCGCCGGTGACGCTCACGTCCGCGCCCGCCTCGGCCAGGATCTCGGCGGCGCGCTCGTGGTCGTCGACGCGCACACGGTACGAGCCCTTGTCCGCGACCGCGAGGACCTCGGAGACCGGGCCGGCGGCGACCGTACGGCCGCGGGAGATGATCGTGACGGAGTCGCAGATCTGGGCGATCTCGGCCAGGATGTGACTGGAGATGACGACCGTCTTGCCCTGCTCCGCGTGGCCGCGCAGCAGGTCCCGCATCTCGCGCACGCCCGCGGGGTCGAGCCCGTTGTTGGGCTCGTCGAGGATGAGCAGGTCCGGGTTCTTCAGCAGCGCCGACGCGACCGCGAGGCGCTGGCGCATGCCGAGGGAGTAGGACCGCACCATGTCCTCGGAGCGATCGGAGAGCCCGACCTGGTCGAGGACGACCCCCACCCGCTGCTTCGGCACCCCGCCGGCCTTCGCCAGCAGGGAGAGGGTCTTGTAGCCCGTCAAGTTGCCGAAGAACGCCGGCGCCTCGACGATCGCGCCGACCCGCGCCGCCATCTCGGCCTGGAACCGCGGCACGGGTTCGCCGAAGATGCGCATGTGCCCGCCGTCGGCGCGCAGGAGCCCGAGCAGCGTCTTGAGCGTCGTGGACTTGCCCGAGCCGTTCGGTCCCAGGAACCCGTGGATCTGTCCCGGTTCGACCAGCATGTCAAGCTTGTCGAGAGCGGCGCGCGGCCGGCCGAACACGCTCTGATACGTCTTGACCAGACCGTCGATTTCCAGTGCGGGTGTCATCGGAGCGCAGAATACGGCCTTCGTCACGTCGGCGTGGCCCCGCCAGTCGTCGATATGTGCGGCGTGGTTGGATTGGCACGTGTCAGATGACCTTGTCATCGCCGTCGACGATGCGACGGTCACCCGCAACGGCAACCATCTCATCCGATCGGTGAGCTGGCAGGTCGAGCTGGACGAGCGCTGGGTGATCCTCGGCCCGAACGGGGCCGGCAAGACCACGCTGCTCAACCTCGCCGGCGCGCGGATGCACCCGTCGAGCGGCACCGTCACCGTGCTGGGCGAACAGCTGGGCCGGACGAACATCGCCGAGCTCAAGACCCGCCTCGGCTTCTCCTCCAACGCCCTGCGCCTGCCCTTCGAGGAGACCGCGCGCGACGTGGTCCTGACCGCGTCGTGGGCCGTGGTCGGGCGCTACCGCGAGGCGTACGACCGCATGGACGAGGGCCGCGCCCTGGCCCTGCTCGACCAGCTCGGCGTCGCGGCGCTCGCCGACCGCGTCTACGGCACCCTGTCGGAGGGTGAGCGCAAGCGGGTCCAAATCGCCAGGGCCCTCATGACGGATCCGGAGCTGCTGCTGCTGGACGAGCCGTCGGCCGGCCTGGACCTGGGCGCCCGGGAGGATCTGGTGCGCCGCTTGGCCGATCTGGCGGCCGACCCCGACGCTCCCGCCATCGTGCTGGTCACCCACCACGTGGAGGAGATCCCACCCGGCTTCACCCACGCGATGCTGATGCGCGAGGGCGGCGTGGTGGCGCAGGGCCTGCTGCACGACACAATCACGGCCGACAACCTGTCGAAGGCGTTCGGCATGCCGCTGAAGCTCACGACGGTGGACGGCCGCTTCCACGCCCAGTCCGAGGCGTAGCGCGCCCGCCGCCGCGTCTGCGCGCCGGCGTGGGCGCCCTCACGTCCGCGCCGCGCCTTCCCGTGCCGTAGCGTCCGCGCCTCGCCGCGGTCGCTCCTGGGTCGTGTCCGGTGGACACGGACGGCGTCCGCCCATGCCGATCACCGGATGGTGACCGGGCGCCGCGGGTCGTCATCCGGCAATCCGGATCGGGGGACGGCACGGGGGCGCCGGCCCCGTCGGAGTCGCGGCGCCCCCGTGCGGCCAAGGCTCAGCGGCCCCGGAAGGACGGCTTGCGCTTCTCCACGAAGGCGGTCATGCCCTCGGCCTTGTCCTCGGTCGCGAACAACCCCGCGAACAGCTGGCTCTCCCAGGCCAGGCCCGAGGCGAGGTCCATCTCCAGGCCCCCGTCCACCGCCTGCTTCGCGGCGCGCAGGGCCAGGGCCGGGCCGTTCACGTAGGGGCGGACGAGGGCGAGGGCGGCCTCGTAGACGTCGGCGCGCGGTACGACGCGATCGACCAGGCCCATCGCCAGCGCCTCGGGGGCGGGGACGAAGCGGCCCGACATGATCAGGTCCTTGGCCCGGGCGGGGCCGACGAGGCGGGCCAGGCGCTGGGTGCCGCCGGCGCCGGGGATGATGCCCAGGGTGATCTCGGGCTGGCCCAGCTGGGCGTCCTCGGCGGCGACGCGCCAGTCGGCGGTCAGGGCCAGCTCGCAGCCGCCGCCCAGGGCGTAGCCGGTGATCGCGGCCACGACCGGCTTCGGGATGCGCGCCACGGCGTCGAAGGCGGAGCTCAGCGCGACCGCGCGGGCGGACATCTCGGCGTAGCCCATGCCGGCCATCTCCTTGATGTCCGCGCCGGCCGCGAAGACCTTCTCGCCGCCGTAGATGACCACCGCGCGCACGTCGTCGCGTGCGGTCGCCTCCTGGGCGGCCGCGCGCAGCTGCTCCTGCACGGCGATGTTCAGGGCGTTCATCGGCGGGCGGTCGAGCCGGATGGTGCCGATGCCGTCCGCGGCCTCGAGCCTGACCAAAGAAGTCACCTTGTGTCTCCTCAACGTCGTTGTCGTTGCCCGGAGCGTATTCGCCTGTACCGTCTGAGGTGCCATGGCCACCACGTACTACCGCGACAACGTGGTGCACATCAGCTCCGGCGGTGTGCGCGTCGCTGAAGCCTGGTATCCCCTCGACACGCTCACCTACATCTGGCACGAGCGCACGGGCCGGCTGCGGCACGGGGCGTACATGATCGGCACCCGCGGCGGCGCCGTGCTCCTCGTCATCGGGCTGCTGGTCGCGGCCGCGATGGCGGCTCGGCGGATCGACTTTCGCGGGGAGCAGCGCACGATGTACATCGCCGGCGGCATCCTCGCCGTGATCGTCATCGGCGGCGTGGTCGCGTTCTGCCTGGAGGGGCTGCTCGACCTGCTCGACCGCGCCCACGACCACGGCAAGGGCGTGCACGAGATCTGGGTGCGCACCACCGACGGGGACTCGATGATCTACTCGACCACCGACGCCCCCAAATTCGGGCAGATCTATCGAGCGCTCCAGCGGGCGGTCGAGCAGTCCGCCTAGACTGCGCGGCATGGTGGCGCTCGGCGTGGACTTCGGCACGTCGCACACGGTGGCGGTGGCCCGCTGGCCCGACGGCCGCACGCGCCCGCTGCTGTTCGACGGCTCGCCGCTGCTGCCCTCCGCCGTGACGCTCGAGGAGCAGGGGCTGGTCGTGGGCCGCGACGCGGTGCACGCCGCCCGCCGCGCGCCCGAGCGGTTCGAGCCGAACCCGAAGCGCCGCATCGACGACGGGACGGTGCTGCTGGGCGAGCAGGCGGTCGCGGTGGCCGAGATGATGACCGCGGTGTTCCGGCGGGTGCTGGCCGAGTTCGTCCGCACCACCGGCGGGGCGCCCGGCGCGGTGACCGTCACCCACCCGGCCGGCTGGGCCTCGACGCGGCGCGCGACGCTGCACGAGGCGGTGCGCCGGGCCGGGCTGGCCGGGGCCGTGCTGGTGCCCGAGCCGGTCGCCGCGGCCACCTACTTCGTGAGCGTCCTGAAGCACATGGTTCCCGTGGGTTCGGGCGTCGTCGTGTACGACCTCGGCGCGGGCACGTTCGACGGCAGCGTGGTCGCCAGGACCGCGGCCGGCTTCGACGTGCGGGCCGTGGGCGGACGCGACGACCTGGGCGGCCTCGACTTCGACGAGCTCGTCGTCGGGCTCGTGAGCCGGGCCCTCCCCGCGGACGACCGGGCCCGGGTGACCGCCGACCCGCGCGCGAGCCGGCGGCTGCGCGCCGAGGCGCGGGAGGCCAAGGAGCGGCTGTCGCGGGCCGCGTCGGCGACGGTCATGGTGCCGGTGCTCGACGTGGACGTACCGGTGACGCGGGAAGAGTTCGAACACGCCGCCCGGCCGCTGGTGGAGCGCTCGGTCGGCTCGCTCGCCGAGACGCTGCGCCTGTCGCGGCTCGCCGCGGACCGGGTCGCGGGCATCTTCCTCGTCGGCGGCGGGAGCCAGATGCCCCTGGTCGCGACCGAGCTGCACCGCGAGTTCGGGCGGGCGCCGGTGACTATCGAGCAGCCGGAGATGGTGGTCGCCGAGGGCGCCGTGCTGGTCGGCCGGGCGGTGCGCACCACGAAGACCGGCGAGGTCGTGCCGGAGCAGGCGCCGCGCTCCGAGCCGCTGGCGCTGCCGGTCTCACCCGCGACGCCACCCGGCCGTCCGATCAGCCCCACACCCGCCAGCCCGGTGAGCCCGGTGCCGGTGAGCCCGGTGCCGACAAGCCCGATGCCGCCGCGGTACACGGTCCCGCCGCGCCCCGTCCACCTGCCGCCGCCCCCACCGCAGATCGTGTACTACCCCGTGGCCCCGATCCCGATCCCCAAGGGCCCGTGGTCGATCCGCTGGCCGGCGGCGTTCATGACGACCTACGGCATCCTGCTCTACCTGCTCACCGGCCTGCTCCTGCTCGCCGCCGGGCTGCCGCAGCTCCTGCGCGACAACCCGCCGCCGGAGTGGGACGAGGCGCGCATCGACCAGCTCACCACCGACGCCCTGCAGTGGGCGGGCATCTGCGCGGTCGCGGCCACGCTGCTGCTCAACGGTGCCATGCGGGCGCGGCGGCCGGCGAGCGGGCATCACTGGTACCCCCTCGCGCTCTGCCTCGTCGTGGCCGTCGGCAACGCGGCGCTGACCTCGCCCGGCGGCGGCGCCTGGACCCTCGTGCCCGCGGTGGTGTTCGGCCTGTCGACGGCGATGCTCCTGCTGCCCGCGTCGAGGCGCTGGACGCGGCGCCCCCCGAAGGCGGGCCGGGCCGTGAGCGCGCCCTGAAACGCCGGGTGCGGCCGCCCGGAGCTCCAGGCGCGCCCGAAGGCGGCTGCCCTGAAGCCGACCGACAGGCAGGCCGGGTCGTGAGCGCGGCCTAGACTTCACGGCATGCCTACGCCAGGGATCCGGCTCGGGGTCGACTTCGGCACCTCGAACACCGTCGCCGTCGTGCGGTGGCCGGACGGGCGCTCCCGGCCCCTCATCTTCGACGGGTCGCCGCTGCTGCCCTCGGCCGTCTACGCCGAGCCCGGCGGCGCGATCATCGTCGGCCGCGACGCCGTGCACAGCGCGCGCCTGGAGCCGGCCCGCTTCGAGCCGAACCCGAAGCGACGCATCGACGACGGCACGGTGCTGCTCGGCGACCGCGAGGTGCCGGTCCAGGAGCTCATCGCGGCCGTCCTGCGCCGGGTCCGGGACGAGTGGGTGCGCACCGTCGGCGACGTCGTGCCGGAGGCGACGGTGACGATCCCGGCGTCCTGGGGCGCGACCCGCCGCCTCGCGATCGCCGACGCCGCCGAGGCCGCGGGCCTGGGCCGGGTGCGCCTGGTGCCCGAGCCGGTCGCGGCGGCCGCCTACTTCACCCAGGTCCTCGGCCACGACGTGAAGGTCGGCTCGGTCGTGGTCGTGCACGACTTCGGGGCCGGCACGTTCGACGCCAGCGTGGTCGCGCGCACCGCGGACGGCTTCGAGGCGCTCGCGGTCGACGGCCGCGACGACATCGGCGGCATCGACGTGGACAACGCCGTCGTCAAGCACATCGGCACCATCTGCGAGCCGCGCGCGCCGCAGGAGTGGTCGCGGCTCATGAGCCCGCAGACCGTCGAGGACCGCCGGCACCGCCGCCTGCTGTGGGACGACGCGCGGGTGGCGAAGGAGCGGCTCTCCCGCCAGCCCGCGTCGGACCTCACGATTCCGCTGCTCAACTTCGACGTGCACCTGACGCGGGAGGAGCTCGAGACCCTCGCGCGGCCGATGATCGAGCAGACCGTGCGCGTGACCCAGGGCGTGATGCGCTGGGCCCAGCTCAGCGAGGGCTCGGTCGCGGGCGTGTTCCTGGTCGGCGGCTCCAGCCGGATGCCGCTCGTGGCCACGCTGCTGCACCGCATGCTCGGCACCGCGCCGACCGCGATCGAGCAGCCGGAGCTCGTGGTGGCCGAGGGCAGCATGCTCACCGGCTCCAAGTCGACCCAGCCGAGCGCGCAGCCCGCCCCGGGCCCGTCGACGGGCGTGCTGCCGCAGGTGCCGGGCTTCCCGTGGGAGCGGCCGGCGCAGCAGGCGGCGCAGCCGCCGGTCTCGGCCCCGCCGGTCTCGGCCCCGCCGGTCTCCACGCCGCCGGCGTTCTCGATGCCGCCCCCGAGCCGGTTCGGCACCCCGGTCTCGGCCCCGCCCGCCCAGAGCCCGATGTGGCCGGACCTGCCACCCGTCGCCCCGGTCTCCGCACCGCCGCCGGTCTCCGCACCGCCGCCGGTCTCCGCACCGCCGCCGGTCTCCGCGTCGCCCCAGGTCTCGGCGCCGCCCCAGGTCTCCGCGCCGCCCCCGGTGTCGTCGCCCCCGGTGTCGTCGCCGCCGGTCTCGGCGCCGCCGAACCGGCCCGTGAACGCCGGGCGCGTCTACGGCTCCGGCGGCGGCGTCCCCGAGTCGGTGACGCGCTACGACGAATACGGCCGCGCCTTCCGCAACGAGACGCCCCAGCGGCAACCACAGCAGCCACCGAGGCCCCAGCCCCAGCCTCAGCCGCAACCCCAGCGCGTCGCCGAGCACGCGCACGTGTACTCCGGCGGCAAGCCGCGCCGCGGCCCGGCCGCCCGGTTCTTCCGCGTGCTGTTCGTGGTCGTGCTGCTCGTCACCGTTCCGCTGGTCGCCGGCGTGATCTCGTACTACCTGACGACCGACCACCTGCCGCCGCTGCTGCGGGAGTGGTTCGACTCGAACCCCTCGTAGCGGCGAACGTGAGTAGGATTCGCGCATGACGACGATCGACGGGCACGGCGGGGACCTCGCGCTGGCGGCGCTGCGCGGCTTCGGGGTCAACGAGATGTTCACCCTCTCCGGCGGCCACGTCTTCCCGCTGTACGACGCGGCGAAGCGGGCCGGCGTGCGCGTCGTCGACGTGCGCCACGAGCAGTCCGCGGTCTTCGCGGCCGAGGCGGTCGCGAAGCTGCAGCGGCGGCCGGGCCTGGCCGTGCTCACCGCCGGCCCCGGCGTCACGAACGGCGTCTCCGGCCTGACCAGCGCCATGTTCAACGGCGCGCCCGTGGTCGTGCTCGGCGGCCGCGCGCCGCAATTCCGCTGGGGCTCGGGCAGCCTGCAGGAGATGGACCACCTGCCGATCGTCCAGGCGGTCACGAAGCACGCGGAGACCATCTTCTCCACCGACGAGGTCTACGCGCGGATGCGCGCGGCCGCGCTCACCGCGCTCACCCCGCACCGGGGGCCGGTCTTCGTCGACCTGCCGCTCGAGGTGGTCTTCTCCACCGCGGACGGCATCCAGGAACAGGATCCGGCGGTCGTACCGTCCGATGAGCCCGACCCCGACGAGGTCCACCGCGCCGTGAGCCTGCTGGCCGCGGCCGAGCGCCCGGTCATCGTCGCGGGATCGGACGTGTGGGCCGGCGACGCCACCGCGGCGCTGCGCGAGGCCGCCGAGGCGCTGCGGATTCCGGTCTTCGCCAACGGCATGGGCCGCGGCTCCCTGCCGCCCGGGCACCCCCTGGCGTTCGCGCGGGCGCGCAAGCCCGCGTTCGGCGGCGCGGACGTGGTCGCGGTCATCGGCACCCCGCTGGACTTCCGGCTGAACTTCGGCGACTTCGGCGGGGCCCAGGTCGTGCACGTCACCGACGCGCCCTCGCAGCGGGCCGCGCACGTCACCCCGGCCGCGGCGCCCACGGGCGATCTGCGCCTGGTGCTGTCGGCCTTCGCGGCGTACGGCGGCCTGGTGGCGGACCACGAGGAGTGGATCGCGACCCTGCGCGCCGCGGAGAACGCGGCCCGGGGGCGCGAGACCGAGGCCCTGGAGGCCGACACCGACCCGATCAAGCCCAGCCGCGTCTACGGCGAGCTGCGCAAGGTGCTGGCCGAGGACGCGGTGACCATCGGCGACGGCGGGGACTTCGTCTCCTACGCGGGCAAGTACCTCGAGCCCGCGCGGCCCGGCACCTGGCTGGACCCGGGGCCGTACGGCTGCCTCGGCACCGGCATGGGCTACGCGATGGGGGCGCGGGTGACCTACCCGGACCGGCAGATCTGCGTGCTCATGGGCGACGGGGCGGCCGGCTTCTCGCTCATGGACGTCGAGACGCTCGTGCGCCACCGGCTCCCGGTCGTGATCGTGGTCGGCAACAACGGCATCTGGGGGCTGGAGAAGCACCCGATGCGCCAGATCTACGGCTACGACCTCGCGGCCGACCTGCAGCCGGGGCTGCGCTACGACGACGTGGTGAAGGCGCTCGGGGGCGCCGGGGAGACGGTCGAGAAGCCCGGGGATCTCGCCGGGGCGCTCGCACGCGCGTTCTCCGCCGGGGTGCCCTATCTCGTGAACGTCCTGACGGACCCCGAGGACGCCTACCCGCGTTCGTCGAACCTCGCGTAGCCGCTACTCCAGCCCCAGCAACCGGGGCAGGGAGCCGATCGAGCCGATGACCTCGTGCGCGCCGGCGGCCTGCAGCGCCTGCCGGTCGCCGGCCCCGGTGAGCACGCCCACGAGCAGGCCCGCGCCCGCGCGCCGGCCGGCGATGAGGTCCAGGGGCGTGTCGCCGACGACCACCATGCGGCGCACGTCCTCGACCCCGAGCTTGAGCGCCGAGACGAGCATGAAGTCGGGGAAGGGGCGGCCGCGGCCGGCGTCGGCGGGGGAGAGCACCAGGTCGACCTGGCCCCACCACCCGAGCGCGTCGATGATCGCCTCCTGGGTGGCCCGGGCGAAGCCGGTGGTCAGCGCCACCTTGACGCCGTTGGCGCGCAGCGTCTTGATCGCCTCGATGGCGCCCGGGATCGGCAGCACGGCGCCCTCGTCGACGAGCAGCCCGTACGCCTCCTCGAACGTCTCGTTGGCGGCCTGGGCCCGCTCCTCGTCCCCGTCGAGCAGGAGGCGGAACACCTCGATCCGGCTCTGCCCCATCGTCTTGCGCACGACGGCGAGCATGCGCTCGTGCTGGGGAGTGCCGGGAGCGACGCCCTCCCCGGCGAAGGCCACCGTGAAGGCCTGCTCGACCAGGCCGTCATCACGCACCGTAGTGCCTGCCATGTCGATGCAGGCGAGTTGCCACGCGGTCATCACGCGATGGGAGCACGGCGAAGAGGCCGGAGAGTGAACGGCACAAAACCGTCAGAAGGCACCCGCCCGCCGCATGCCGTGCGGGCGCCCGTCGGGGTCGTGCACGAAGCGGTAGAGCACCCCGGACCACTGCCGGGTCCACCAGGTCAGGTGCGGTGCCTCGTAGCGCTGCACGCGCCCGCGCGGCCGGGGGCCCGGGCGGCCATCGGCGTACCAGCGCTCCAGCTCCGTGGCCGCGCGCTCGAAGGCGCCGACGAACGTCTCGTGGTCATCGTCGTCGATGTCGATGCCGAGGTGCTCGCGGGCCAGCCGCCGGCGCAGTGACCGTGCGTACCGCCCGGTGGGGTCGGCGACCGCGCACGTCAGCTCGGAGTCGTGGGTCCACGAGCGCAGCGAGACGTTGTCGGAGCCGATGGTCGCCCAGGCGTCGTCGACGATGCACACCTTGGCGTGCACGTAGATCGGCGTGCCGTCGGCGTTCTCGGGGCTGAACACGTGCACGCGGTCGCCGCCGGCCTCGTCGAGCATCGCGAGGGCGCGCTCGCGGCCGTACAGCTGCGGGGTCTTGCCGATCTTGCCCGGGGCGTCGGGCTGGCGGGGCACGACGGCGACGAGGTGCAGCCCCGGCGTGGCGCGTAGCGCGTCGGCGAAGCACTCGGCGACCTGGGGCGACCACAGGTACTGGTCCTCGATGTAGATCAGGTGCCGCGCCCGCGCGACGGCCTTGCGGTATCCGCGGGCCACGCTGCGCTCGCCGTCAGGGGCGAACGGGTACGCGCCCGAGCGCATGTGCGGGTACGTTCGCAGCAGCTGCACGCTGAGATCCCCGGCCGGCGGCGGGTCCGGCAACTGCTCCGGCAGGGGGTCGGCGTGCGTGTCCTCGTGGTAGAACCGGTCGTGCAGGCGGAAGAAGGGGTTGCGCGACAGCGGGGTCGGATCGGTCCAGCGCTCCCGGAACGTCGCCTCGACCTGCCCCACCGCCGGCCCGCGCAGCTCGACCTGCGCGTCGTGCCAGGGCGGGCGGGGGCCGTACACCGGCGCCATCGAGATCGCCTGCGGATCGCCCTCGTGCTCGTGGGAGTCGCCCCGGCTGTGGCACAGGTCGATCCCGCCCACGAACGCGACGTCGCGCTCGGGGCGGCCCGGGTGGCGCAGGACCACGAACTTCTGGTGGTGCGAGCCGCCCGCGCGGACGCGCATGTCGCGCAGGCACTCGCCGCCCGCCGCCTCGATCTCCTCGCCGAGGTGCTGGTTCTCCTCCTCGTTGAACTGCAGCCGGTCGAAGTGCGAGCGCCACATCAGGCCCTTGACGATCACGCCGCGCTCGGCCGCCTCGCACAGCACCCGGGACACCTCGGTGCCGTCGCCGTCGAGGCGCTGGTCGGGGTCGCCGCGCCAGTCGGTGAACAGGATCAGGTCGCCGCGGCGGGTGCCGCGGATGGCGGGCAGGAGGGCGTCGTAGTACTCGCGGCCGTCGATGAGCGGGCGCACCGCGTTGCCGTCGGTCCACGGGGCCAGGCCGGTGTGCGGGTTGCCGCGCTCCTCGGCACTCAAGAACCACTCGCTCATGCGACCTCCGCTTCGCTGCGGACCGCCCCTGACGCGACCGCCTCGGCCGGCTCCCGCTCCGGCTCCCGCTCCGGCTTCCGCTCGGGTGCCGGCTCCGTCTCGAGGTCGTGGTTGGGCCGCAGCAGCCACCACACGGCGGTGACCCAGAGCCCGGCGAGCAGGCAGCTGCCCAGGATGTCGGTGGGGTGGTGCATGCCGCGGTACATCCGCGACACCGCCACCCACAGCGGCATGAGCACCGCCGCGACCACGAACAGCCAGCGCCACCACGCGCGGGTGCGCGGCAGGACGAGCACGGCCGCGGTGGCCCAGATGCAGATCGTCGCCGCGACGTGCCCGGACGGGTAGCTGGAGGTGGGCATCGGCCCGTCCATGTTCTCCACGTCCGGGCGCGCCCGCCCGACGATCGCGGCCGAGCCCAGGAACAGGCTCAGCTCGCCGAACATGACGGTGACCAGGAAGATCACGGGGCGCCAGCGGCGGACGACGGCGAGCGCGAGGGCGCCGATGACCAGGCCGATGGCGAGGATCGCGTGGGTGTTGCCGACCTCGCTGCCGACGATCGTGACGTGGCCGAGCATGTCCCCGCGATGCCCGGCGAACCAGTGCGGGATCGTGCGGTCGCCCAGGATGTTGCCGTTGCCGTCGCGGTAGTGCGCGAGCGGGATGCCGAGGGCGACCAGCGCCCCGAACGTCAGCACCCACGCCACGCCGAGCCCGGCGAGCACCCAGGCGCGCCCGTGCCCGGCCCGCTCCGGCTCGTGCGGGTGCTGCTCGGTCGGGCGGAGGTCGTCGGCGGCCTCGGGCTCGAGGCCCTCGGCCAGCGGGACGGTGACGCTCTTGCCGCGCTCGTACCGCCACAGCTCGAACGCGGCCGCGCAGAGCCCGACCCACGCCAAGCCCAGCGACCAGCCGCCCAGCACGTCGGACACGAAGTGCACGCCGAGCGCGAGCCGGCTGAAGCCGATCAGGACCACGACCGCGCTGATGGCGATGATCACCGGGCGGCGCCACCTGGGCCTGAGCGCGGGGAGGAAGACCAGCAGCAGCGCGGCGTAGCAGATGAACGAGTTCAGCGAGTGCCCGCTGGGGAAGCTGTTGCCGCCCCCGTGCGCGACGGGCTGCTCGACCACCGGCCGCAGGCGGCCCACGGCGTGCTTGAGCACCGGGTCGAGCACGAGCCCGCCGAGCGCGGTGGCCAGCAGGAAGCCGGTCAGGCGGTATCGGCGGCGCACCAGCAGTACCGTGGCGGCAATGACGATCAGCCAGGAGAGCACGCCGAAGCTGCCCAGCCGGCTGATCCCGCCCATCAGTTGCACCAGGAACGCGCTCGGCGCGACCTGGGCGTTGAGCCCGTCGGCGACCCCGCGGTCCACGGACTCCAGGGGCAGCCAGCGCACGCGTACGGCGATCACCAGCAGGCTGAACAGCAGGGCCGCGACGCCGAAGCTCGTCATTCTGATCAGAGTCGCCTTGTCACGTCTCACGTTTGCCAACATGCCCAGGATGGGGATTGGCAGAACATGACGAACAACGATCTCCTGAAGTACCTGACGAGGGTCGGGTTCATCGGCTACGGGCTGCTGCACCTCGCCCTCGCCTGGGTCGCCGCGCAGATCGCGTTCGGTCAGGGCGGGCAGGAGGGTGACCAGTCCGGCGCTTTCCAGAAGCTCGCCGAGCAGCCCTTCGGTGAGGTGCTGCTGTGGTTCGTGATCGTCTGCCTCGTGGCCCTCGCGGTGTGGCAGGTCATCCTGGCCGTCTGGGGACACCGCGACAGCCACGGCAAGGAGCGCGTCTTCGAGCGCGTCTCCTCCGGCGCCCGGGTGGTCATCTATGGCGCCCTGGCGTGGACGGCGGGCAAGGTGGTCCTCGGCGCGCCCGCGTCCAGCGCCAACCAGCAGCAGCAGGCGGCCGCCGGGATCATGGCCAAGCCCGCGGGGGCGTGGCTGGTCGGGCTGGCCGGGCTCGTCGTGCTCGGGTTCGGCATCGGGATGATCTGGTACGGCCTCAAGCGCAAGTTCGCCAAGAAGCTGCACCTCGCCGGGGCCCACGGGAACCAGGCGGCCACCCGCGCGGGGCAGATCGGCTACGCGGCCAAAGGTGTCGCCTTCGGCATCGTGGGGTACCTGCTCATCGACGCGGCGGTCACCAACGACCCCGGCAAGTCGCGCGGCCTCGACGCGGCCCTGCACACCCTCGCCGGGCAGCCGTTCGGCAAGTTCCTGCTCCTCGCCGTCGCGCTCGGCGTGGCCGCGTTCGGCGTCTACTGCTTCTTCCAGGCCAAGTACCGCAAGGTCGGCTCATGAGCGTCCGCTCGGCGGTGGTGATCAACCCGTCGAAGGTCCTCGACCTCGACGAGCGCCGCCGTGAGCTGTGCGGGGCGCTCGCCGACGCCGGCTGGCCCGAGCCGCTGTGGCTGGAGACGACGCCCGAGGACCCCGGCTGCGGCATGGCCCGCGAGGCCGCGGCGGCCGGGGTGGAGGTCGTGCTCGTGTGCGGCGGCGACGGCACCGTGATGGCGGTCGCCGGGGAGCTGGCCGGCACCGACGTCGCCATCGCGCTCGTGCCCTCCGGCACCGGCAACCTGCTCGCCACCAACCTCGGCATCCCGCGCGACGTCGCCGATGCGGTCGCGGTCGCCATCACCGGCACGCGGCGCCGCATCGACGTGGGGGAGGTCGAGGGCGTGGGCGTGTTCGCCGTGATGGCGGGCATGGGCTTCGACGCGGCGATGGTCGGCGACACGCCCGACACGGCCAAGGCGCGCTTCGGCTGGGCCGCCTACGTCGCGACCGGGCTGCGCAATCTCACCCGCCACCGGGCCTCGGTGCGCATCCGCCTCGACGGCGGGCGCTGGCTGCACCGGCGGGCCACCAGCGTGCTCGTCGCCAACGTCGGAAGGCTGCAGGGCGGGCTGCCGCTGCTGCCCGACGCCGAGCCGGACGACGGCTGCCTGGACGTCGCGGTGCTGACGCCCCGCCACGTGGGGGACTGGGTGCGGCTGGCGGGTGGCGTACTGCTCCGGCGCGGCCCGGCCACCCACGGGCTGGAGACGTTCCGGGCGCGATCCGTCGAGATCCACGCGGCGCGGGACGAGCCGCGGGAGCTCGACGGGGACGTGATCGCGCCCGCGCGGCGGCTGGCCGCACGTGTCCGGCCCGGCGCGCTGGTCGTCTGCGTGCCGTGAGCCATCCGGGCTAGGCGCCCGGATTGTCGTCCTCGCGGCGTTTCAGGTCTTCCTCCCACCGGCGCAGCAGCTCGGCGTCCTTGCGCGACTGGGCCGTGTCGATGCCGCGCAGGAAGTCGGGGTCGTCGTCGGGGGCGGTCACCTTCTTGCGGGGCCGCCCGCCCGCGACCACGCCCGCGCGTTGTTCCAGCGACACCGGGCGCCCGGCGAAGAACCACGCCACGGGGCCGACGACCGGCACGAGCAGGATCACGAGCACCCAGACGGGCCGGGGCAGCCCGCGGATGTCCCCGCGCTCCGAGGAGAGGCAGTCGATCAGCGCGTACAGCGTCACGACCAGCACGATCAAGAAGGGCAGTGCGCGTCCCATGGCGCCATCATGACTCAGCAACGGGGGTCATGACACCAGCAAGAGGGTGCCCATCACGCAGTACAGCAGGATGAGCGCGACCATCCACGGCAGCTCCCGCCCGATCGGGGTGGCGACCGACCGCATCCGGCGCAGCGCGAGCGCCACGGCGGCGGCCCAGAGCAGCCCGACGGCGGCGAGGGCGCACGCGGCCGCCAGATCTCGCAGGTGTACCGCGGCCAGCCGGGCGAGCAGCAGCGCGACCGCCGTCACCGAGACCAGCGTCCGCCGCCACGACAGCTGGGTGCGCTCGAGCTGCGCGCCCGGCGGCGTCTCGCTCACAGCAGCGTGGCGAACAGCAGCGCGGCCGCGCCCGCGGTGACCACGAGCGCGAGGATCGCCGGGAAGCGCGAGGGCGGCAGCGCCTCCCCCTTGCGCATCGCCTTCTCGCTGCGGGCCCAGTGGTCGACCGCCCGGATCGCGACGAGGCCCCCGAGCGCGAGCAGCGAGACCGAGATCACGATGCGCAGGCGGTGCTCGGGCAGGAACTGCGCGACCGCGAGCCCGCCGCCGATCAGCGCCAGCGCGGTGCGCATCCAGGCCAGGAACGTGCGCTCGTTCGCCAGCGAGAAGCGGTAGTCGGGGGTGGTGCCCACCGAGCGGACCTCGTCCGGGTCGAACCAGGATCGGATCGCCGACCACATGGACATGGCTCGTCAGTCCCCCTCACTGTGGTCGCCCGGTGCTCCGCACGACGCTCGCCGGCTGCGTGCTCACAAGGTACGTCCTGTGCTGACCGCCGTCGCCGTCATGATCGGTGTGGGATTCCTCGCGGGGACCTCGTCCACGGGGGCACTGCGCGCGCGGCGTGCTTCGACGACCTCGATCCGGGCGGCCCACAACCTGGACGCGTCGGCCGGCGGCCGCGCTCGCCGCGCGCTGCCGGCTAATGCCCCGGCGCGTGCCACAGTTCGCGGACGGCGTCGGAGACGCAGCACTCCCGCAGGCGTCCGCACGTGCACAAATGGTCGTCCGGGGCCTCGCGGCGCCGGTGTGTGACCAATTCCGCAGCGTGCTGGGCGACCGCCGCCGACAGTGGGCGCTGCGGCTCGAAGATGACCGTTTTAGGCGACATTTCACCCACCCCCGCGCTCCAGGGTGCGCCCGATTCGTGACGCTTTTCACCGCCACCGCGAACCTACTGCCCAGTAACATTCGGGAGGGCAACCTAGTACCACTTCCCTTGAGCCGTAACGTGGGGCGCATGTCACCAGCGACGGCGCGGTGACTGTCAAGCAGGAGGACCTCGGACCACGATGAAGATCGTCGTACTCGTCAAGCAGGTGCCGGACTCCGGTGCGGAGCGCAACCTGCGCAGTGACGACAACACCGTCGACCGCGCGTCGGCGAACAATGTGATCAACGAGATGGACGAGTACGCCATCGAGGAGGCGCTGCGCCTCCAGGAGGCGCACGGCGGCGAGGTCGTCGTGTTGACCGTCGGTCCCGACCGCGCCACGGAGTCGATCCGCAAGGCGCTGTCCATGGGCCCGGACTCGGCCGTCCACGTCGCCGACGACGCGCTGCACGGCTCGTGCGCGGTCGCCACGTCGAAGGTGCTCGCCGCCGCGATCGCCCGGCAGAACGCCGACCTGGTCATCTGCGGCGCCGAGTCGACGGACGGCCGCGTGCAGGTCATGCCGCACATGATCGCCGAGCGGCTGGGCATCGCCGCGCTCACCGGCGCGCGCAAGGTCACCGTCGAGGGCTCGCAGCTGACGATCGAGCGGCAGACCGACGAGGGCTACGAGGTCGTCACCGCCGCGACCCCCGCGATCGTGAGCGTCTGGGACACGATCAACGACCCGCGGTACCCGTCGTTCAAGGGCATCATGGCGGCCAAGAAGAAGCCGCTGGAGACCCTGTCGCTGGCCGACCTGGGCGTCGAGGCCGGCGAGGTGGGCTTCGACGGCGCGACGAGCGCCGTGGTCGAGCACAGCAAGCGCCCGCCCCGCCAGGCCGGCAACAAGGTCGACGCGGGCGACGACGGCGGCGTGAAGCTCGTCGAGTACCTCGCCTCCGAGAAGTTCGTGTAAGGGGAGACGTCACATGGCTGAAGTTCTGGTCGTCGTCGAGAGCCTGAAGAAGGTCACTCTCGAGATGCTCACCCTCGCGCGCACGCTGGGTGGCGACGTCTCCGCGGTCGTGTTCGGGGACCCGGCCCCGATCGCGGACAAGTTGGGCGAGTACGGCGCCGCGAAGATCTACGCCGCGTCCGGCGCGGACCTCGACGAGTACCTCGTCGCGCCCAAGGCCACCGTCCTGGCCGAGCTCATCCAGCGCGTCTCCCCGTCGGCGGTCCTGCTCGCCTCCTCCCAGGAGGGCAAGGAGATCGCGGCGCGCGTCGCGGTCAAGCTGGACAACGGCGTGCTGACCGACGTCGTCGGGCTGGACGCCGACGGCACGGCCACGCAGGTCGTCTTCGCCGGCTCCACGATCGTCAAGTCCAAGGTCACCAAGGGCCTGCCGATCGTCACCGTCCGGCCCAACTCCCTCACGCCCACCCCCGCGCCCGCCACCCCGTCGGTGGAGGCCGTGGAGGTCAACGTGACCGATCGCGACCGCCTCGCGAAGGTCGTGGAGCGCAAGGTCGAGGCCAAGGGCGCCCGCCCGGAGCTGGCCGAGGCCTCGATCGTCGTCTCCGGCGGCCGCGGCGTGGCCAGCGCGGACAACTTCAAGCTGGTCGAGGAGCTCGCCGACCTGCTCGGCGGCGCGGTCGGCGCCTCGCGTGCGGCCGTCGACTCGGGCTTCTACCCGCACCAGTTCCAGGTGGGCCAGACCGGCAAGACCGTCTCGCCGCAGCTGTACGTCGCCCTGGGCATCTCGGGCGCCATCCAGCACCGCGCGGGCATGCAGACGTCGAAGACGATCGTCGCGGTCAACAAGGACCCGGAGGCGCCGATCTTCGAGCTGGCCGACTTCGGCGTGGTGGGCGACCTGTTCAAGGTCGTGCCGCAGGCGGCGGACGAGATTCGCAAGCGCAAGTAACAGCCCTGGACGCGTAGCGCCCGCCGCTCTGATCCGCGGCGGGCGCTTCCGTGCGTTCGTGGCCTGTTCAGCGTGTTCGTGGTCTGTTCAGCGTGTTGGTGGCCTGTTCAGCGTGTTGGTGGCCTGTTCAGGGTGCTGGTGGTCTGTTCAGCGTGTTCGTGGTCCGTGCAGCTGTTCGTGGGTCGTTTGGCCGTTCGCGGCTCGTGCGGCTGTTCGTGGTTCGTTCAGCGCAGGGTGCCCCGCAGCATGCTCAGCCCGGAGTGCGCGGCATTGCCGTCGTGCGGTTCGACCGAGATGTCGATGATGTCGTACCTCGACAGATCCAGCGACGCCGGCACCGTCAGCTCGGACTCCTTGCCGAGCACCCCGAGCGCCTCCATGCGCACGGTGGGTTCCTCCCGGTCCAGCAGCCAGGCCTCGTAGTCGGCATCGTCGCGCACCGGCATCCCCTCGGCGTGCACGACGAGCCGCCGCTCCCCGTCGACCACGCGCAGGCACGCGTACCCGCCGGCCCCCGCGGGCGCGCCCGGGAGCGGCTGGAGCGCGACGCGGGCGTCCTGCGTCCGGCAGCCCGCCGCGGTCTGGCCGCCCCGCATCCACAGCGCCGTTCCCCCGGCCGCGAGCAGCCCCCCGACGACGGCCGCCGCGGCCGCGACGGTGAGGGTGACCCGCCACCGAGGCGCCTTCTGCCGCCCCCGCGCGCCGGTTCCGCCCCGCGCTCGCGCCTTCGCGTCGCCCGGGGCCGCCGCGGGTTCGGGCCGGGCGGTTGGCGGGTCGCTGTGCGGGCCGTTCGAACTTTTGCGCGCTCGTGTCGTCTGGAGCCGCCGTGGGCTCGGGCCGGGCCGGGTGGCGGGTCGCTGTGCCAGGCTCGCGGCGGCCGGGGGCTGGTTGCGTCCGGGCTCTCCCGCGCCCGTGCCGTCTGGAGCCGCCTCGTCTGGAGCCGCCTCGTCTGGAGCTGCTTCGTCTGGAGCCGCCGCGGGTTCGGGCCGGGCGGGTGGCGGGTCGCTGTGCAGGCTCACGGCGGGCGGGGGCTGGTTGCGTCCGGACGCGGCGAGCTCCGCGCGGATGCGTTGCCAGACGTGCTCCGGCGGCGGCGGGAGCGCACGCAGCCGCGAGGCCTGCCGCCCCAGCCCGGCGACGTTGCGCAGCGAGTCCATCTCCGCGCGGCACTGCTCACAGGCGTCGAGGTGGCCGGTCTCGTGCTGCTCGACGGTCTCTTCACCGAGCGCCAGGAGTACCAGCCGCTCGGGCTCCAGATGCGGCACCGTCCACCTCCCATCGGCTGCGCAGCCGGGCCATCCCGCGCCGCAGGTGGCTCTTCACGGTGCCGAGGGGCAGGCCGGTGAGCGCGGCGATCTGAGGATGGGTCAGGTCGTCGTAGAACGCCAACTCGAGCACGCGCCGCTGCTCGCCCGGGAGCCGGGCCATCTCGTCGGCCAGCACGAGCCGATCGACGATGCGCTCGGGCGGCGCGTCCGCGGCCCCGTCGCGCTCGGGCACGGCCAGCCGCCGGATCGCCTCGCCGATGCGCCCGTCCCGCGCGGACGCGCGAATCTGGTCGACGACCTTGCGCCGGGCGATGCCGAGCAGCCAGCCGAGCACGGACCCGCGCGCGGGGTCGAACCCCTCGCGCCCGAGCCACGCCGCGACGAACACGGCCTGCGTGACGTCCTCGGCGTCGGTGACGCTGCCGACGCCGCGCACCGCGAGGTGATACACCGCCGGGCCGAACTGCTCGTACGCCGTGCGCAGAGCCCGCTCGTCCCCGGCCCGGAACCGCTCCGCGAACCCGTCGTCGGGCTCGTCCTGCGCGTCCGGGGCGCCGACGCCGCTGTTCGGCACCGCGCGCCCTGCGTCCGGGGCGCCGACGGCGCTGTTGGACACCGCGCGCCCTGCGTCCGGGGCGCCGACGGCGCTGTTGGACACCGCGCGCCCTGCGTCCGGGGCGCCGACGCCGCTGTTGGACACCGCGCGCCCTGCGTCCGGGGCGCCGACGCCGCTGTTCGACACCGCGCGCCTGCTGTCGGGGGGCTGCTCCCCAGGCCCTGCGAAGCCGGCGTCGCACGCTTCGGGCTTGTCGTGTTCTCCGGGCTCGTTACGTTCTCCAGGCCTGGCACGCGTTTCGGGCATGTCGTGCGCTTCGGGCTTGTCGCGTTTTTCAGGCTTGTCGTGTTCTCCGGGCTTGTCGCGCTCTTCGGGCTTGGCACGCTCTTCGGGCTTGTCACGTGCTTTGGGCTCGGCCTCCCGCGAGTGGCCGTTGTGCCGGTCGTGCCCGGTCGCGTTCCGCCGGTCGGCCGGCGGCTCGTCGGCGCGCGGAAGCGGGCCGCCTCCGTCACGCGGGGCGGGTTTGCCCGGGTCGCTGGACAGTTCCACGAGCCCCTCGCGTGGGGCGGCCTGGTTCGGGGTGCGGGACGGCTCCGCGAAGCCGTCATCGCCGCGCGGGCGCCGGGCATTCACCGGGGCCCGCCCGGGGTGCGGGACGGCTTCATGGAGCCCCTCGCGTGGGGCGGCCTGGTTCGGGGTGCGGGACGGCTCCGCGAAGCCGTCATCGCCGCGCGGGCGCCGGGCATTCACCGGGGCCCGCCCGGATGCCGCGGTCGCCACCATCGCACGGGCACGTCCTGAAACTAGCGCAGTCACGGAGGGAGTTCCTGACCCAGCATTCGGCGCGCGGGGGCGCCGCGGATGCGGCGAGCGACGAAAATCTCTTCAGATGGCGAGAATGAGGGCGCACCGCGCTGTCGTCATCACGCTTCGTGACCAGCTCACCGCGTTTCGGGTGGCCAGATCGGGGCGCCGACCAGCATTGTTCCGGATCGATGGGTCGGCCGCGTCCGCGCGGCGGTGCGTGTGCCCGTCACAGCCGGTGCCCTCACGGGGGCGGTCGGCCGCCGACGGCGCGCGGGAGCGTGGTGATCGCCGCCCCACCGGAGGGAAGGTAAGGGGTGCCCGGCCGTTAGGCTTGGCCTCGATGCCGTACCTCGACCACGCCGCCACCACGCCGATGCTCCCGGAGGCGCTCGACGCCTACGTCGCCACCGCGCGCGAAGTCGGCAACGCCTCGTCGTTGCACGCCCCCGGCCGCCTCGCCCGCCGCCGGGTCGAGGAGTCGCGCGAGCGGATCGCCGCCTCGCTGGTGGCTCGGCCCTCGGAGGTGATTTTCACCGGCGGCGGCACCGAGAGCGACAACCTCGCCGTCAAGGGCATCTTCTGGGCCCGCCGCGCCGCCGACGCGGCCCGTAGGCGCGTGGTCGCGAGCTCCGTCGAGCATCATGCCGTGCTCGACTCCGTGGCCTGGCTCGAGGAGCACGAGGGCGCCGCGGTCACCTGGCTGCCGGTCGACGCGTCCGGGCGCGTCCACCCGGAGGCGCTGGAGGAGGTCCTGGCCGGCGGCGACGTCGCGGTCGTCACCTCCATGTGGGCCAACAACGAGGTCGGCACCGTCCAGCCCGTCACCGAGCTGGCCGCGCTGGCCGCCCGCGCGGGCGTACCCTTCCACACCGACGCGGTGCAGGCCGTCGGCCAGGTACCGGTCGACTTCGCCGCCAGCGGCGCGGCCGCGCTCACCGTCAGCGGCCACAAGCTCGGCGGCCCCATCGGCGCGGGCGCCCTGCTGCTCGGCCGCGAGATCGACTGCACGCCGCTGGCGCACGGCGGCGGCCAGGAGCGCGACGTGCGCTCCGGCACCCTCGACGTGCCGGCCATCGTCGCGTTCGCGGTCGCCCTGGAGCTGTCGGTCAAGACCCAGCGCGAGTCGGCCGAGCGGATCGGACGCCTGCGGGACGCCCTCGTGGAGCGGGTCCGCGCGGCCGTACCGGAGGCCATTGTCAACGGCGACCCGTCCGACCGCCTGCCGGGCAACGCGCACTTCTCCTTCCCCGGCTGCGAGGGCGACGCGCTGCTGCTGCTCCTGGACGCCCAGGACATCGCCTGCTCGACGGGTTCGGCCTGCTCGGCCGGGGTCGCGCAGCCCTCCCACGTACTGCTGGCCATGGGCGCCGACGACGCGCGGGCGCGCTCCTCGCTGCGCTTCACCCTGGGCCACACGTCGACCATGGCGGACGTGGATGCCCTGGTCGCGGCGCTGCCGGCGGCCGTGGAGCGGGCCCACCGGGCGGCGACGAAGAGCCGCTGACGCGCCACGCGCGCGGACGCGGTCGGCCGGCCGCCAAAGCCGCTGCTCAACGACGCCTGATCCGCGCACTCGCGCATCCGCGCGTCCCGCATCCGCGCGTCCCGCATCCGCGCGTCCCGCATCCGCGCATCCGCGCATCCGCGCATCCGCGCGTCCCGCATCCGCGCATCCGCGCATCCGCGCATCCGCGCATCCGCGCATCCGCGCATCCGCGCATCCGCGCATCCGCGCATCCGCGCATCCGCGCATCCGCGCATCCGCGCATCCGCGCATCCGCGCATCCGCGCATCCGCGCATCCGCGCATCCGCGCATCCGCGCATCCGCGCATCCGCGCATCCGCGCATCCGCGCATCCGCGCATCCGCGCATCCGCGCATCCGCGCATCCGCGCATCCGCGCATCCGCGCATCCGCGCATCCGCGCATCCGCGCGTCCCCGCACTCGCGCATCCGCGCATCCGCGCATCCGCGCGCCCGCGCGTCCCGGCGTCTTCGCAGCGGCGACAGCCGGCGCTGCCCGCTCTCGCGCCCCGCGCGGTCGCGTGCGTGTCACCAAGAGAGTTGCGTGTCGCCAGGAGAGTTGCGTGTCGCCAGGAGTGCGGTGTCGCCAAGAGCGCTGGTGGGCGGCGCACACGGCGGCCGTGCACGTGACCGGGCGCGGTCCCGCACGCCGGTGCCGCCGGCATGGTCAACGCGAAAGCGCGGAGTCACGAATCCGGGCGGCGGGCGCGCACGCGGAACGATCTCGGCGACCGGGCCGCGCATGGCCGCTGATCAGCCGGAACGACCTCATCCGAACGGCTTCGAGGAGGGTGAGGCGGGAGTGAGAGCCACCGTACGAGGTCGGTCGTCGGGGTGAATCCGATTGGGTGATTCGGCACCGACAGCGGCAAATATGGCCAGCTAGCGCGGCGGCGGATTTGGTTACGGCCTTTCTTTGACGTTTTTCCTGCGCCTTAAGTGGGCCGCTCACCCTATGTTTGCGCCGTGTCTGTCGAAACCCCTTCCATGGATGAAGCAACCGACATCATCGCCAAGAACGATCTTTCGTCGCCGGTATTCGTCGATGCTTCCGGTCGCCGGGGAAAGCGAATCCGAATCGTTTTCGGCATGCTCGGAGCGGCGACGCTCGTCTATGGAGCCCTGGTTGCCACGAGCCTGGCCGGAGGGCCGCTCAAGCCGCAGCAGCTGGTGCCGTTCCCGGATCTGGTGAACAACCTGCCGGTGCTCGACGAGGGGCAGCCCGCGGCGGAGCCGGGGGCCAAGAACACCCCGGTGGTCAAGAAGTCCGCGCTCACCACGGCGAAGAAGATCAACCCGACCGGTCAGCCGGTCCCGGGCGGGGCGCTTCCGGTGCCGTCGGGCACCGTGCCCGGGGGGCCCGGCCCCGGTACGACCACGACGACACCCCCGCCCGCGGAGGCGACGGACGCCCCGCCGACGACGCAGCCGAGCAGCGGGCCGACGACACAGCCCACGCCCACCCCCACGAAGACCAAGGAGCCGACGACCGACCCGACGACGGCTCAGCCGACGCCGCGCACGAGCGAGGCCGGCACGGCGCTCCCGGGTGAGATCCCGACGACCGGCGCGACGCCGACGCGCTCGGCGGGCACGGTGCCCGTGGGCGAGACGGCGGGCGGGCTCCCGGCCGCGACGCCGATCGCCTCGAGCGTCGGCGGCGGTGAGGGCTCCACCGGTACCGTCGCGACACCCAGCGCCACCGCGAGCCTGGGCGCGGCGTGAGCCGCAGGAGGAGGGCCGCGAAGAGCGCGCGGAAGCGGTTCTCGTACCCCCGCCTCGTCTTCGGCATCGTCCTGCTGAGCATGCTCGCGGGCGTGCTGTTCGTCGAGGCGTACGTCAACGCCGAGTTCGCGGCCGACCACAGCGAGAACGCCGGCAGCCAGACGACCGTGCCGCAGGAGGTCGTCGACGGCGGCCCGATCATCGACACCCGCAACAACCAGGTGCGCTCGTACGCGATACCGGACAAGACCATCGCGCTCACGTTCGACGACGGGCCCGACCCGAAGTGGACGCCGGAGATCATGGACGTGCTGCGCAAGCACCAGGTCAACGCGACGTTCTTCGTCGTGGGCACGCAGGTGACCCGGCACGCCGACATCGTGACCGAGCTCGCGCGCGGGGGCGACGAGATCGGCATCCACAGCTTCACGCACCCGCGCCTGGACCAGCTCTCGCAGTGGCAGCGCGAGCTGGAGTACTCCCAGACCCAGCTCGCCGTCGTCAAGGCCACCGGGCAGAAGTCCGCGCTCCTGCGCCTGCCGTACTCCTCCAGCGCCGACGCCATCGACGACGCGAACTGGCCGCTCATCAAGGACGCCGGGCGCCTCGGCTACCTGTCGATCATGACGAGTACCGACAGCCGCGACTGGAGCCGCCCGGGCGTGGACGCGATCGTGCGCGGCGCGACGCCCGAGGGCGACAAGGGCTCGATCGTGCTCATGCACGACGCCGGCGGCGACCGCAAGGAGACCGTCGAGGCCCTCGACCGCTTCATCCCGATGATGCAGCAGCGCGGGTACACCTTCACGACCGTTTCCGGGGCTCTGACCAAGGCCCTCGCCGGGCAGAGCGTCGCGCTCGAGGCCCCCGCGACCCCCACCGATCAGCGCCGCGCCCTCGCGCTCGTCACCGCCGTCTCGGTGGCCGACTGGATCATGGAACTGCTGCGCGTCCTGTTCCTGATCGTTGGCATCCTGACGATCGGCCGCACGGCCGCGCTGTTCCTGCTCGCCGGCCGCCACGCGCGGAAGCGGCGCGCGAAGACGTGGCAGTGGGGCCCGCCGGTCGAGGAGCCGGTGTCGGTCATCGTGCCCGCCTACAACGAGAAGGAGGGCATCGAGGCCGCGGTGCGCTCCCTCGCCGGCGGCGACCATCCCGGCGGCATCGAGGTCGTGGTCGTCGACGACGGCTCGACCGACAACACCTCCGAGCTGGTCGAGGCGATGGGGCTGCCCAACGTGCGCGTCGTGCGCATCCCCAACGGCGGCAAGCCGAACGCGCTCAACGTCGGCGTCGCCCTGGCCAAGCACGACATCATCGTCATGGTCGACGGCGACACCGTGTTCGAGCCGGATTCGGTACGGCACCTCGTCCAGCCGTTCGCCGATGCGTCCGTCGGCGCGGTCGCGGGCAACGTGAAGGTCGGCAACCGCGAGTCCATCGTCGCGCGGTGGCAGCACATCGAGTACGTCATCGGCTTCAACCTCGACCGCCGGCTGTACGACCTCCTGCAGGTCATGCCGACCATCCCCGGCGCCATCGGGGCGTTCCGGCGGCAGGCCCTGCGCGACATCGGCGGCATCAGCCACGACACGCTCGCCGAGGACACCGACGCCACCATGGCGCTGTGCCGCACGGGCTGGCGGGTCGTCTACGAGGAGCGCGCCCGCGCGTGGACCGAGGCCCCGAGCACCCTGCGGCAGTTGTGGCTGCAGCGGTACCGCTGGAGCTACGGCACGATGCAGGCGATGTGGAAGCACCGTCGGTCCATCGTGGACCACGGCCCGTCCGGCCGCTTCGGTCGCGTGGGGCTGCCGTTCATCGCGTTCTTCGGCATCGCCCTGCCGCTGCTCGCCCCGCTGATCGACATCCTGCTCGTCTACGGCCTGTTCTTCTCCAGCTGGCAGATCACCACGATCGCGTGGGTCGCCATGTTCCTGATGCAGCTGCTCACCGCGATCGTGGCGTTCCGCCTCGACAAGGAGAAGCTGCGGCCGCTCTGGGTGCTGCCGTTGCAGCAGTTCGTGTACCGCCAGCTGATGTACATCGTCCTCATCCAGTCCCTGGGCACGGCGCTGACCGGCGCCCGGCTGCGGTGGCACAAGCTGCACCGCGCGGGCTCGGCGGGCGCGAGCGCCCCGATCCCGTCCCAGCCCTCGGCACCTGCCGCGGCTGCCGGCCCGGCCGCGTCCGAGGCGCTCGCACCCGAGACGTCCGCCGTGTCCCAGCCGGCTGCGTCCCGGCCTGCCGCGTCCGAGCCCGCCGCGTCCGCGCGCACGTCCACGGCTCCCGGGTCCGTCTACAGGACGTCCGCGCACGGCTCGTCGGCCGCGGCTCAGGACGGCGCACCGGTGGTCGGTGACGGCTTCGCCTCGGTGAGCCGCGACGTGACCGCCTCCGCGCGCGGGAACGGAGACGCGTTCGGGCCCGACCGTGACCGGCCCCGGTCGTGGAATGACGGCGGGTTCGAGTCCGGGCGCCCGCGGCATGACGCCTCCGCGCGGGGCGATCGCGACGGGTACGGGCCCTGGGGCGGTAATGGCCGCGCATCCGCGTACGGCGGCGACGAGCGGGCCGGATCCGGGCGGCGGGGCGATGACGCCTCCGCGCGGGAGCGGGTGCCGGAGGACGGCGAGGGCGCGCAGAGTCGCGGCGTCGCCCAGGTGCCGCAGGCCTCCGCGCCCGGGCGTCGGGTTTCCGAGCACACGGCCGTGTTGTACGCGGCGTCGTACTCCTCGGTGCTGCGGTCGCGGGCGGCCGAGGTCGGCGGGGAAGAGGACTGAGCGCCTCGGTCACATTCGGCCTCGGCCCGGCGCGACTGCGCCCTCGGTCGAGGGATCGAGGACCGAGTGCCGCGGTTGCGTTCGGCCCCGGGCGGGCGGAGATCGCCGCCGGCCGGGGTCGAGGGGGAGGAGGACTGAGTGTTGCGGTCGCATTCGGCCGTGGTCGTGCGGGGATTGCCGCCCGCCGCGGTCGAAGGGGAGGTGGACTGAGTGCCGCGCATCTCGTTGCGCCGGGGGCTCGGCGCCGCGGCGTTCATCGTCGCGTCGCTCGCGTTGGCCTCGCTGGCGGTACGGGCGCCCGAAGGCGGGAATGCCGGGGGCGTCGAGCAGACCGCGGCGCACGCGTCGCCGGCCGGTGCGCCGGCGCCCGGGAACAGCGCGACGGTGCCGAGCAGCCCGGACGGGCGGCGCTCCGTGCGCGTCGGGCCGATGCAGAAGGTCGCCGGGGATCTGTCCGACCCGCAGAAGAAGGACATCGCCATGCGGCTGGTGTCCAGTGCGGAGAACTCGACGCTCGACTGGACGGCGCAGTACGGCTACATCGAGGACATTCACGACGGGCGGGGGTACACGGGCGGGATCGTCGGGTTCTGCAGCGGTACCGGGGACATGCGCGCCGTCATCCAGCGGTACACGGAAGCCGTGCCGGGCAACAAGCTCGCGAAGTACCTGCCGGCGCTCAAGCGGCTCAACGGCAGCGCCGCGCACACCGGGCTCGATCCGACGTTCACCGCGGACTGGAAGGCGGCCGCGGCCGATCCCGCGTTCCGGGCCGCTCAGGACGCCGAGCGGGACCGCATGTACTTCAACCCGGCGCTCAGCCAGGCCAAGCAGGACGGGCTGCGGGTGCTGGGACAGTTCATGTACTACGACGCGATCGTCATGCACGGCGCCAACGGGCTCGCGAAGCTGCGGCGGGCCGCGGCGGCCAAGGCGGCTCCACCGGCGCGCGGGGGCGACGAGGCGGCGTACCTCGAGGCCTTCCTCAACGCCCGCGTGGGGCTGATGGAGGCCGAGGAGGCGCACGAGGACGAGAGCCGGGTCGAGGACGCGCAGCGCGTGTTCCTGGCGGCGCGCAACTTCGATCTCGATCCGCCGCTGCGGTGGCGGGTGTACGGGGACACGTACGAGATCTCGGTCTGATCGCCGGCCACCCCACACCCGCACCACGTCCACAGCACACCCACCCACACGCCCACGCGCCGCGCCCGCGCGTGGGCGTGCGGCGTCCGCGGCGGGGACGCGTACGAGATCTCGGCCTGATCGCCGGTCGCACTCACGTCCACGTCCACGTCCGCTTCCAGGCACCGCGCACCTCGCTCACGCGGCGTGTGCGGGCACCGCGCCTATGCGTCGCGTCTGAGCACCGCGTCTGAGCATCGCGTCTGAGCACCGCGTCTGCGTGCCGCGTCTGGGCACCGCGCCTATGCGTCGCGTCTGCGTGCCGCGTCTGGGCACCGCGTCTGCGTGCCGCGGGCGGGAACCGCGTCGGGGCACCGCGTCTGCGTGCCGCGGGCGGGAACCGCGTCGGGGCACCGCGTCTGCGTGCCGCGGGCGGGAACCGCGTCGGGGCACCGCGTCTGCGTGCCGCGTCCAGCCACCGCGCCTGCGTGCCGCGACCTCACTCACACGTCGCGTCCGGACACCGCGCTCGCGCGTCGCGCCCACGCCGCGCCCGCACCTGCGCCGCGCCCGCGCCTGCGCCGCGCCCGCGCCGCGCGCAAACTGCGCCCGCGCCTACGCCGCGCGCAAGCTGCGCCCGCGCCGGGCTGGCGCCCGAGCTGCGCCCGCGCCCGCGCGCAAGCTGCGCCCGCGCCGCGCCCGCACCTGCGCCGCGCCCGCGCGCCCGCGCCGCGCGCAAGCTGCGCACGCGCGCCGGCGCTCGCGAGTCGCGCCCCACGTCGCGCCCGCGCCCGGGCGTCGTGCCCACGTCGCGGCCAAGCGTCGCCCACGGGCCGAGTTCGCGGCCGCGCGTGGGCGTCCAGCGTCCGCGGTGGCGGAGGCGGACGGTGCGGGTTTGTCCTTGCCCCGCGGACCTGGCTGGGCGGTCCTCTCCGGCCGAAGGCCCTCAGGACCGCCCATTTGTCTGGCGGGAGCAACGGTCAGTTACTGACGCGGACCCGAGCCATGGAAAACCGCCCCGGAAAATATGCCTCCGCGCGCCGGTACGCTGGGAGCGTGAGAGTGCTAGCGGCGATGTCCGGCGGGGTCGACTCGGCCGTTGCGGCTGCTCGGGCGGTTGCCGCCGGGCATGACGTGACGGGCGTGCACCTCGCGCTGGCGCGCAACCCGCAGACCTACCGCACGGGCGCGCGCGGGTGCTGCACGCTCGAGGACTCGCGGGACGCCCGGCGGGCCGCCGATGTGATCGGGATCCCGTTCTACGTGTGGGACATGGCCGAGCAGTTCCACGAGGACGTGGTGGACGACTTCGTCGCGGAGTACGCGGCCGGGCGGACGCCGAACCCGTGCCTGCGGTGCAACGAGAAGATCAAGTTCGCGGCGGTGCTCGATCGCGCGGTCGCGCTCGGGTTCGATGCCGTCGTCACCGGGCACCACGCGCGGCTCGGGGGCGACGGGCTGCTGCGGCGCAGCGTCGACCTGGCCAAGGACCAGTCCTACGTGCTCGCCGTCCTCACGCGCGCGCAGCTGGACCGGGCGATGTTCCCGCTCGGCGACTCGACCAAGGCCGAGGTGCGCGCGGAGGCGGCCGCGCGCGGGCTCGCCGTCGCCGACAAGCCCGACAGCCACGACATCTGCTTCATCGCCGACGGCGACACCAAGCGCTTCCTCGCGGAGCGGCTCGGGCAGGCGCCCGGCGACATCGTCGACGCCACCAGCGGGGCCGTCATCGGGCGGCACGAGGGCGCCTACGCCTACACGGTCGGCCAGCGGCGCGGGCTCGACCTGCGCGTGTCCGCGCCGGACCGTCAGCCGCGCTACGTGCTGTCGATCACGCCCGTGACGAACACGGTGACCGTCGGGCCCGCGTCCGCGCTCGACGTGTCGACGGTGGTCGGGGAGCGGCCGGTGTGGACGGTACCGTCCGACGGCGCGGTCGCGTGCGAGGTGCAGATGCGCGCGCACGGCGAGACGCTGCCCGCGACCGTGCGGCTCGAGGAGGGCCGCCTCGTCGCCGCGCTCGGGCGCCCCGCGCGCGGGATCGCGACCGGGCAGGCCATCGTCTGCTACGAGCCCTCACCCGGGGGCGACATCGTGCTCGGGTCGGCCACCATCTCGCACACCTCGTGACCACGGAGCGGCAGTGACCTCATTCCCCTGGCCGGTCGGAGCGGCGACCGGCATCGGCTCCATGCCCGGCACCGACGTCGCCGAGGCGCAGCGCGTCGTGCTCGGCGAGCTGCCCGACCTGCCGCACCTGCCGGAGCTGCCCGAGCGGGGGCCCGGGGCGGACATGATCGGGCGCGGGGGCGCGTTCCTGACCGAGCTGCCGATCGAGCTGTACGCCGCGCGGTGGCGCGTCGCGGCGCGGCCCGGTCACGATCTGCGCGTCGCGCGCGACCTGCTCGAACGCGACCTGGACCAGATGACGGAGCAGGCGGGCGAGTTCGCCGGGACGTTCAAGGTGCAGGTGCCCGGGCCGTGGACGCTCGCCGCGTCGCTGGGCCTGCCCATCGGCGGGCAGGTGCTGCGCGATCCCGGCGCCGCGCGCGATCTCGCGGATTCGCTCGCCGAGGGCGTGCGCCTGCACGTCGCGGAGGTCAAGGCCCGGCTCCCGCACGCGAGCGTGCTGCTGCAGCTCGACGAGCCGTCGCTGCCCGCGGTGCTGGGAGGGCGCGTGCCGACCGAGAGCGGGTTCGGGACGCTGCGGTCGGTGGACCCGTCGGTCGCGCGGTCGGCGCTGTCGGCGGTCATCGCCGCGGCCGGGGTCCCGGTCGTCGTGCATTGCTGTGCCGCGTCGGTTCCGCTCTCGCTCCTGCGCGAGGCCGGCGCCGTCGGGGTGGCCCTCGACCTGTCGCTGCTGCGTGACCTCGATGCGCTGGGCGAGCAGCTGGACAGCGGGATGGGCCTGTTCGCCGGCGTGTCCGGGCGCACGGCCGCCGCGCAGGCCGACCAGGTGCGCGACCTGTGGCGCAAGCTCGGCTTCCCGCCGAAGTCCCTGCCCGCGCAGGTGGTCGTGACGCCGCCGTGCGGACTGCCGGGCGAGGCCCGGATCACCGCCGCGCTCACGGCGGTCCGCGAGGCCGGTCGGCGTCTGACGGCTGACCTGGACTGACGCAGTTTTTGTCGTACCCGCGGGGTAAGTTCTCAGCCATGACCGACGCTGAGTCCGAACCGACCGTCGAGGCGCGTGAGCGGCACGCGGAACTGGCCCGTGAGCTGGACGAGCACCAGTACCGCTACTACGTGCTGCAGTCGCCCGCGGTGGACGACTCGGTCTACGACGGGCTCATGCGCGAGCTGGAGGCGATCGAGCGGCAGTATCCGGCGCTCGTCACGCCGGATTCGCCCAGCCAGCGGGTCGGCGGCACGTTCTCGACCGAGTTCGCCTCCGTCGACCATCGCGAGCGCATGCTCAGCCTCGACAACGCGCTCAACGAGCCGGCGCTGGACGCCTGGGCGGAGCGGGTCGAGCGGGATGCGGGGAGCCGGCCGCGATACCTGTGCGAGCTCAAGATCGACGGGCTGGCGCTGAACCTGACCTACGAGCACGGGCGGCTCACCCGGGCCGCGACCCGCGGTGACGGGCGCACCGGCGAGGACATCACGTTCAACGCCCGCACGATCCGCGAGATCCCCGAGCAGCTGGCCGGCGACGACGTGCCCGAGCTGCTGGAGGTGCGCGGCGAGGTGTTCTTCACGCTGGAGGGCTTCCAGGAGGTCAACGCGGCCCAGGTGGCGGCGGGGGAGCGGCCGTTCGCCAACCCGCGCAACGCGGCCAGCGGCAGCCTGCGCCAGAAGGACCCGCACATCACCGCGAGCCGGCCGATGCGGATGCTGGTGCACGGGTTCGGCGCGCGGGAGGGGTTCAACCCGGCCAGCCAGTCCGAGGCCTATGAGCTGATGCGCGCGTGGGGCCTGCCGACCTCGGCCCGATACCGGGTGTGCGAGGACATGGCGGGGGTGCGGGCGTATATCGCGGAGTACGGGGAGCGCCGGCACAAGCTCGAGCACGAGATCGACGGCGTGGTCGTGAAGATCGACCAGATGTCGATCCAGCGCCGGCTCGGCTCGACGAGCAAGGCACCGCGGTGGGCGATCGCGTTCAAGTATCCGCCCGAGGAGGCGATGACCAAGCTCCTCGACATCCAGGTCAACGTCGGGCGGACCGGGCGCGTCACGCCGTTCGCGGTGATGGAGCCGGTCTTCGTCGGCGGGGTCACGGTGCGGCAGGCGACCCTGCACAACGCGCAGGAGGTCGTGCGCAAGGGTGTGCTGATCGGCGACACGGTCGTGATCCGCCGTGCGGGCGAGGTGATTCCCGAGGTGCTCGGCCCGGTCGTGGACCGCCGCGACGGCTCCGAGCACGCGTTCGTGATGCCGGCCGAGTGCCCGTCGTGCGGGACGACCCTCGCCCCGGGCAAGGAGGGCGACGTCGACATCCGCTGCCCCAACGCCCAGCACTGCCCGGCCCAGCTGCGTGAGCGGCTCTTCGGGCTGGCCTCCCGCGGCGCCCTCGACATCGAGGCGCTCGGCTGGGAGGCGGCCGCGGCGCTGCTGGAGTCGGTGATCCCCAACGAGAGCGAACTGTTCGACATCGACGCCGAGCGCCTCGCCAAGTCCCCGTTCTTCGTCAACATGAACGGCGCCCTCGGCACCAACGCGCTCAACCTGCTGGCCAACCTCGAGGAGGTCAAGCAGCGCCCGCTGTGGCGGGTGATCGTCGCGCTGTCCATCCGCCACGTCGGGCCGACCGCCGCCCAGGCCCTGGCCCGCTCGCTCGGGTCGATGGAGGCGATCGCCAACGCGACCACCGAGGAACTCGTCGCCGTCGAGGGGGTCGGGCCGACGATCGCCCGCGCCGTGCACGAGTGGTTCGCGGTCGACTGGCACCGTGCGTGGGTCGAGCGCTGGGCCGCGGCCGGGGTACGCATGGAGGAGGAGCGCGTCGACACCGGCCCGCGCCCGCTCGAGGGCGTGACGGTGGTGGTGACGGGGTCGCTGGAGCGGTATTCGCGCGACCAGGCCACCGAGGCGGTGACCTCGCGCGGCGGCAAGGTCTCGGGCTCCGTGTCGAAGAAGACGCACTTCGTGGTCGTGGGGGAGTCCCCGGGCTCGAAGGCGGAGAAGGCGGCGTCGCTGAAGGTGCCGATCCTGGACGAGACGGGCTTCGACGTCCTGCTCACCGAGGGCCCGGACGCCGCACGGGCGGCGGCTCAGCCGGCGGACGAGGAGGCGGCAGCGGCAGCCGAGGCCGCGGCGAAGGCGCAGGCCGAGGCGGAGGCCGCGGCAGCCGAGTAGCGTCTCGTGGCCGGCGTGGCGCGCGGGCTCGGCGTTGGCCGCCGGTTCAGGCGGGCGCCGAGCACGGGAAGCGCGGGCTCGGTGTTGGCCGCCGGTTCGGGCGGGCGCCGAGCACGGGAAGGGCGAGGCCCCGCGGCCGACGACGGCGGCTGAGCAGGGCGCGACGGGCCTCCGACGGCCGGGTAGGCGTGGCGCGCTCGTTCGGCGCCGTGCCGGCTCAGGCGGACGTCGCGCACGGGGAAGGCTGGGCGCTGCGGTGCAGGGGGAGCCCGACGGCTTCGCGGGCCCGTGTGGGGCGGCTCGTGCGTGCGCGCCGAGCGGCTCCACCGGGCATCGCGAGCCGGGCGCTCGCCGGTGTTCGGGCCCGTCCTGTCGATCATGCCGAGCCGGGACGAGGTCCAGATTTCGCGACGACCGGGGCTGGCCCGGCGCCCCGAGCTCGGGGAGGGCTCGGCGCCGGGGTGGACCGGCGAGTTGGAGCACGGCGCGCGGGGAAGGGCGCTGAGGCGTGATGAGGAGAGCGGCGGCTCCTCATGTCAGCATGTGTGCGGTCCGAGTCCGAGCGAGTCGAAAGAAAGCCGCGGAGCGTAATCGACCCGAGCTATATCAGTGATGTGCAATCAAGCTGGTCGTAGTCAATGCGGAATCGTCACGGAAAGTTTGGCTGCCGTCACGCGGCGGGGATATTCAAGCTGATCTGTCTACCGGGGCATCGCCCGGTCGGTTGAATGCGGGTCCTGTTCTGCATCGATTCGGCATCCTTTCCGGAAATTTCCCTCGGGGAGGGTGCAGGCTCGCAAGGCGTCCGAATCGGTACGGCCGGCCTGGTGCACGAGCGGGGGGAACGGATGGAGCAGAGCGCGCTGCGCAACGTCGCGCCGCCTCGGCATCGTCATCGGTTCTTCGCGTACGTCGCGGTTGTCGTGGCGGTCGCGGCGCTGCTGCTCGTGGGCAGCTTCGTGCACGAGCTGAGGGACGGGATCCGGCTCGACGCCGCGTTCTGGGTGTTCGCCGGGCTCGCGGTCATCGCCGACACGCCGCCGTTCGTGCAGGGCGCGCGCGACGAGAACATCCAGACGTTCCCGTCGGTGTGCTTCACGTTCGCCATGCTGATCGCGTACGGCTGCGCCCCCGCCGTCGCCGTCCAGCTCGTCGCCGTTGTGGTCGCCGCGGTCTGGCTCAAGCACACGTTCTGGCGGGCCGCGTTCAACGCCGCGCAGTACATGCTGTCGTTCCTGGCCGCCGGGATGCTGCTGCCCCACGGGCCGCGCGGCGACGCCCACGCGCTGCTGGACGCCGGTGGGATCGGGTGGGTGCTCGCCGCGGCCGTGACCTGGTTCGTCGTGAACAACCTGCTCGTCTCCACCGCGCTGTGGCTGCGCTTCGGGGGCCGCTGGTGGGCCGTGTTCTCGCGGGCGGTCCGCAACGACGCGCTGCCGAACGGGGCGCTGCTGCTGTCCGCCCCGGGGCTGGTCGCGGCGGCGCACGTCGACGCACTGCTGGTACCGCTGGCGCTGTTGTCGCTCTTCGCCGTCCGGCGCATGACGAAGCTGGCGGCCCAGCGGGCGCGGGCCGGGCGCCTCGACCCCCTGACCGGACTGGCGAACCGCAAGGCCCTGGAGCGCGAGGTCGCGGCCCGGCTGCAGGAGCACGCCGAGCGGGCCGAGGGCGGGGCGGCCGAGCGGCGCCTCGCGCTGCTGCTGCTCGACCTCGACGCGTTCAAGCAGGTCAACGACGCGCTCGGGCACTGGGTCGGGGATCGGCTGCTGGTCGAGGTCGGCGAGCGGCTCACCGCGGCCGCGCGCGCGTCCGGGGCCGACAACCTGGTCGGGCGGCTCGGCGGCGACGAGTTCGCGGTCGTGGTGCCGCACCTGCGCGACGTCGCCGACGCGCGCCGGTGCGCCGCGGAGATCATGTCCGCGCTCGGCGAGCCGGTGCTGCTGGACGGGCTGCCGATCGACGTGGGCGCGTCGGTCGGCGTGGCCGTGTACCCGGAGCACGGCGCCGACTTCGCCGAGCTCATGCGGCACGCCGACGTCGCGATGTACGACGCCAAGGGCCGCGGCGACAACCTCGCCGTCTACGCGCCCGAGTCCGACCACAACACCCCGGAGCGGCTCAGCCTGCTCGCGGACCTGCGCAAGGCGCTCGAGTCGGGGCCGGAAGGCGGCATCGAGCTGTACTACCAGCCGCAGGTCGAGCTCGCCACCGGCACGGTCGTCGGCGTCGAGGCCCTGCTGCGCTGGCGCCACCCGCAGCGCGGCCCGATCGACCCCGAGGAGCTGATCCGCGTCGCCGAGCACAGCCCGGTGATGCGGCTGCTGACGCTGCGGGTCATCGACGAGGCGATCGGGCGGCTCGCGGCCTGGCGCGACACCGCGCCCGCGGCCGAGGGTGTGCGCGTCGCGGTCAACGTCAGCGTGCGGGACCTGCACACCGGCGAGATCGCGGACCGGATCGCGGCGCGGCTGGCCCAGATGTCGGTCGACGCGTCGCGGCTGGAGCTGGAGATCACCGAGAGCGCGCTGATGGCCGACCCCCGCCGGGTGCTGACCACGCTCGCGCGGCTGAAGAAGCTCGGGGTGGCGATCGCGCTGGACGACTTCGGCACCGGGTACTCCTCGATGCTCCACCTGCGCCGCCTGCCCCTGGCCGAGGTCAAGATCGACCGCTCGTTCGTGCTCGGCGTGGCCACCGACCCCGACGACGCCGCGATCGTGCGCTCCATGATCGATCTGGCCCGGGCGCTCGGCCTGCGCGTCGTCGCGGAGGGCGTCGAGGACGAGCGCACCTGGCGGATGCTGGTGGAGGCCGGCTGCGACGTCGCGCAGGGCTGGTACTTCGCCCGTCCGATGCCGCCGGATCGCCTGCTCGACTGGCTGTCCAAGACTGCCGCACGCCCCGTCATCACCACGAAATAGACTCGTCGGGTTGACGCGCGCATGTCACGCTGCGTCCCGAGCCGACGATCTGAAGGAGAAGCGCGCCGATGGCCACGATTTCCCGCGAGGAGGTGGCGCATCTCGCGCGCCTCGCGCGGCTTGCCGTCACCGATGAAGAACTCGAGACCTTCGCCGGGCAGCTCGACGTGATCCTGCAGGCCGTCGCTCAGGTCGGCGAGGTCGCCGCCGCCGACGTGCCGCCGACCTCGCACTCGGTGCCGCTCACGAACGTGTACCGCGACGACGTCGTCGTCCCCGGCCTGGCGCGCGAGGACGCGCTGGCCGGCGCGCCCGACGCCGAGGAGAACCGCTTCCGCGTCCCGCGGATCCTGGACGAGGAGGCCTGAGCCGTGAGTGACCTGACCAAGCTGTCCGCGGCCGAGCTGGGCCGTCGCCTGGACGCGAAGGAGGTCTCGGCCGTCGAGGTCGCGACCGCGCACCTGGATCGCATCGAGGCCGTCGAGGACAAGGTCCACGCATTCCTCTACGTCGACCGCGAGGGCGCGCTCGAGGCCGCCCGCGCCACCGACGAGCGCCGCGCCCAGGGCGCCGCGCTGGGCCCGCTCGACGGCGTGCCGATCGGCGTCAAGGACGTCATCACCACGCGCGGCGTGCCCACGACCGCGGGCTCGAAGATCCTCGAGGGCTGGCGCCCGCCGTACGACGCGACGATCATGACGCGCCTGCGCGAGGCCGGGCTCGTGATGGTCGGCAAGACCAACATGGACGAGTTCGCGATGGGCTCCTCGACGGAGTACTCCGCCTACGGCCCGACGTACAACCCCTGGGACACCACGCGGATCCCGGGCGGCTCCGGCGGTGGCTCCGCGGCGGCGGTGGCCGCGTACGAGGCGCCGCTGGCCATCGGCACCGACACGGGCGGCTCGATCCGCCAGCCGGCCGCCGTCACCGGCACCGTGGGCGCGAAGCCGACCTACGGAGGCACGTCGCGGTACGGACTGATCGCCTTCTCCTCGTCCCTCGACACGCCGGGCCCCTGCGCGCGGACCGTCGAGGACGCGGCGCTGCTGCACGCCGTCATCGGCGGCCACGACCCCCGCGACTCGACCTCGATCCCGCAGCCGGTGCCGGACGTCGTCGCGGCGGCGCGCCTCGGCGCGACGGGCGACCTGAGCGGCGTGCGCCTGGGCCTGGTGAAGGAGTTCGCGGGCGAGGGCGCCGAGCCCGGGGTCGCCGCGGCGTACCGTGAGTCGATCGACGCCCTGGTGAAGCTGGGCGCGGAGATCGTCGAGGTGTCGTGCCCGAGCTTCAAGTTCGCGCTGCCGGCCTACTACCTGATCGCGCCGAGCGAGTGCTCGTCCAACCTCGCGCGCTTCGACGGCGTGCGCTACGGCCTGCGCACCGGCGACGACGGCAAGCACTCGCTGGAAGAGGTCATGTCGCTCACACGCGACGCGGGCTTCGGCCCGGAGGTCAAGCGCCGCATCATCCTCGGCACCTACGCGCTGTCGGCCGGGTACTACGACGCGTACTACGGCCAGGCCCAGAAGGTGCGGACGCTGATCACCCGCGACTTCACCGCCGCGTTCGAGGTCGCCGACGTGCTCGTCGCGCCGACCACGCCGTTCGTGGCGTTCCCGCTGGGCTCGCGCACCTCGGACCCATACCAGATGTACCTGGCGGACCTCTACACGATCCCGTCGAACCTCTACGGCGGGCCGGCCATCTCGGTGCCGGCCGGCACGAGCGAGGGGCTGCCCGTCGGGCTGCAGATCATGGCTCCGACGATGGCCGACGACCGGATGTACCGAGTGGCGGCCGCGCTGGAGTCAGCGCTGCCGCCACTCGTCCCGCCGGCGTTGTGACCGCGGCCGGATCAGCCCCGGCTGCCCTGGCGCCAGGAGAACGGGCCGGGCAGGTCCACCCGGTTCTTCTTGCTACGGGAGTTCCACGACCAGGGGCCCAGCTTGAAACTCCACGAGGAGAAACCGTCCTGCGTGAAGTGGAAAATGAACGGGCCGATCTTCTTGCTCTTCCGAAACTGCACCGGCATGACGTCGCTCCTTCCAGGTGTGCGAGGGATACCCAATGTCGTGCGTTGATACACCAAGGCTGAAAGCAGGCACTTCATGAGCACCGTGACGCACTTGTCGTACGAGGAGGCGGTGGCCGCGTTCGAGCCGGTCATCGGCCTGGAGACGCACGTCGAACTCGGCACCAACACCAAGATGTTCTGCGGCTGCCCGACCGTGTTCGGTGCCGAGCCCAACACCCAGGTCTGCCCGGTGTGCCTCGGGCTGCCCGGCGCCCTGCCGGTCGCCAACCGCGCCGCGATCGAGGCCACGATCCGCATCGGGCTCGCCCTGAACTGCTCGATCGCGCCGTGGGGCCGCTTCGCGCGCAAGAACTACTTCTACCCGGACATGCCGAAGAACTTCCAGATCAGCCAGTACGACGAGCCGCTGTGCGTCGAGGGCTACCTCGACGTCGAGGTCGACGGCGAGATGGTGCGCATCGGCATCGAGCGCGTGCACCTCGAGGAGGACACGGGCAAGACGCTGCACGTCGGCGGCGCGACCGGGCGCATCCACGGCGCGACGGAGTCCCTCGTGGACTACAACCGGGCCGGGATCCCGCTGGTCGAGATCGTGACCAAGCCCGTCCCGGGCACGGGCGCGCGGGCGCCGGAGATCGCCAAGGCGTACGTCGCCGAGCTGCGCGACGTCATCCGCACCCTCGGCGTCTCCGACGTGCGCATGGAGCAGGGCTCGATGCGCTGCGACGTCAACACCTCGCTCAACCGCCCCGGCGCGCCGTGGGGCACCCGCACGGAGACCAAGAACGTCAACTCCCTGCGCAGCGTCGAGCGCGCCGTGCGCTCCGAGATCATCCGCCAGGCGGGCGTGCTCACCGACGGCGGCACGATCACCCAGGAGACGCGCCACTTCCACGAGGACACCGGCGACACGACCTCGGGCCGCAGCAAGGAGACGGCGACGGACTACCGGTACTTCCCGGAGCCCGACCTCGTCCCGCTCGCCCCGTCGGCCGAGTGGATCGAGGAGCTGCGCGCCGCCCTGCCCGAGCTCCCGCGCGTGCGCCGCGAGCGCCTGCAGTCCGAGTGGGGCTTCAGCGACCTCGACATGCAGTCGGTGATCAACGCCGGCGCCGTCGAGCTCATCGCCGCGACGGTGGAGGCCGGCGCGTCGGCCGCGTCCGCGCGCAAGTGGTGGCTCGGCGAGCTGGCCCGCCGCGCCAACGAGACCGAGACGGAGCTCGACGCCCTGGGCGTGACCCCCGCCGCGGTCGCCGAGCTGCAGTCCCTGGTCGACAGCGGCAAGATCAACGACAAGCTCGCGCGCGTCGTCCTCGAGGGCGTCATCGCCGGCGAGGGCACGCCGTCCGAGGTCGTGACCGCGCGCGGCCTGGAGGTCGTCTCGGACGAGGGCGCCCTGACGAAGGCCGTCGACGAGGCGATCGCCGCCAACCCGGACATCGCCACGAAGGTCCGCGAGGGCAAGGTGGCGGCCGCGGGCGCCCTGGTCGGCGCGGTCATGAAGGCAACGGGCGGCAAGGCGGACGCCAAGACCGTGCGCGAGCTGATCATCGCGCGGCTGTCCTGACGGTTCGGTCCATTTTTTGCTCGGGTCCGCGTCACTTGCGGACCGTTGCTCCCGCCAGACAAATGGGCGGTCCCGGAGGGCCTTCGGCCGGATGGGACCGCCCAGCCAGGCCCGCGGTGCCAAGGACGAAGAACCCGCCGTAACTTCTGCCGCGACTCCCAGCCGCCCCGAAGGTCCCCGCGCGCCCGGCTCCGGCTCTCGCATCCCGGCACCTTGTAGAGCCGCGCTCCCGGCCCCGGCTGTCGCACCTCGCCCTCTCGCAAGCCGCTCCCGCGCGCCCGGCCCCGACCCGCCTCGTCGTACCGCCGGCTCCGAATCGCGCACCTCGTCAACGCCCCCGAGCGCCACGACCCGCCCGCCGAATCCCCCCAAACCGGATATACAACCCGACAGGCGAAAAATCCGAAAAGTCGTGGCGCGGAGCGCCCGACTTTTCGTGCCCAAACGATCCCTACGGCGTAGGACTCAGCGACGGAGCCGGCGACGAGGACGACGACGACACGGACGGAGCCGGTGCCGCAGCACCCTTCGTGTCCGGCTGCACGATGTGTCGCTGCAGCGCCACCTCGGTCAACCCGGTGCCCCCGACCTGGATGTCGTCGTAGGCGGAGAGGTGGCGGTCCTCGTCGAAGTACAGGATGGACAGCGCGAGCGGCAGGGGCTTCGAGCTCTCCAGCCCGCGCAGCCCCGCCCCGCCCGTCGAGCCCTCCACCATGAGCAGGGTGCGCTCCTGCAGGGCCCGCGCGGCCGCGGACGGCGAGACCGAGGCCGAGGGCGACGTCGCGGGAGCCGGCAGCGCGGCCGGCGCGGCCCCGCCCGGGTTCGGGTTGAGGCGCGTGATCGAGCGCTCGTGCTTGTGCCCGGCCAGCACCAGCGGGCAGAGCCCGGCGAGCTCCTGGGCCGCCACCGGGTCGTGGACCATCGCGACGTCAACCGGCTTGGCGCTGGAGCGGATCTTCTCCGCCAGGATGTCGCCCGAGGTCACGACCTGCTGGTGCTGCTCTTCGTTCGACTCGTCCGTCGACTTGTCCGGCGTGAACCGCGGATCGCCGATGCCGGCGAAGGTGAGCCCCTTCACGGAGACGATCGTGTCGTCGAGCACCGTGGCGTTGGGCTGCCGCGCGACCGCGGCGGCGGTGACGGCCGAGTCGTGGTTGCCGCGGATGTAGAGGTATGGGACCTTCAGATCGCCGATGACGTTGACGTAGGACGCCTCGGGCTCGCTGCCCCAGTCGTTGATGTCGCCCGTGTCGACGATGATGTCGATGTCGAACTGGTCCGCGACCGAGCGCACGACGCCCCAGGCCGCCGGGTTGAGGTGCATGTCGGAGATGTGCAGGACCTTGGTGGTGCTCCGGTCCGG
Source organism: Dactylosporangium sp. CA-052675 (assembly GCF_050947935.1). GTDB lineage: Bacteria > Actinomycetota > Actinomycetes > Mycobacteriales > Micromonosporaceae > Dactylosporangium. Next base: position 1,518,456 of record NZ_CP192010.1, read on the forward strand.
CTCGTACACGGGCAGCGCCGAGATCGTGCCGTAGAGCTTGCTGACGTTGAGCACCAGCTTCTGCAGCTGCGAGCGGTACTCCTCGTACCGGTCGGTGATCCGCTTCGCGTCGCCGATGATGGCGGGGGCGTTGACGAGCAGGCCGCGGTACGTCGGCTCCTGGATCGCCGCGGGGTTGAACGTGAGCAGCGTCGCGGCCCCGGTCGAGGCGAGCACCCCGATCACCACGAGGCCCCCGACCGCCGTCTCGCGCCGCGCCCGGAACACCAGCGCGACCAGGATCATCGCGCCGAGCAGGCCGCAGCCCGCCGTCTGCAGCGCCAGCCGCCGCACGCCGAGGCTGAGCTGGTCGACCGCGTCGTGGCTGATCTGCTCGAGGTTGCCGGACTTCGCCGCGAACGCGCGGGTGCGCGCCTCGTCCAGCGACTCCAGCCGGATGCGCAGGTGCACGGGGCCGTCGTGGCTGTCCAGCTCCAGCGAGCCCAGCGGCGGGATCTCCACCGAGGTGTCGCCGTGCCACGACGGGGCGAGCGAGAGCTGCGCGCGGAAGGGCCCGATGTCCTGCGTCGTGGTCCCGCCGAGCTCGACGCCGATGATCATCCCGACCACCGCGACGGCACCCACGAGCAGCCCGCGGCCGATCCGCCGCAGGTGCGGGTGTCGCGGCGCCCGGGCGCGGCCGCTCCCGGGCCCGGCCGGGTGCCGCCGGCGACCGGCGGCCATGATGATCGCGCGGCGACGGGCCCGTCGGGTGGCCAGTGCGGCACGACGGCGGAACGGCGAGATCAACTCTTCCCGGCCTCGCCGACGTCGCTGATCACCAGGCGCAGGAGCATGTCGTCATCCGCCTTCGGCGTGCCGCGGCCGTCCTTGTTGGACGTGGAGATCCACAGGCTGCCGTCGGGCGCGACCGCGGCCGCGCGCAGGCGACCGTACTTGTCCTGCAGCAGCGGCACCGGCGCACCCAGGAGCGTGCCGGCCTCGGTGACCTGCATGACGTACATCCGCTGCCCCTTCAGGCACGAGGTCACCAGGTAGCCGCTCAGGTAGGCCAGCCCCGCGCACGAGGCGTCGGCGGTCTTCCAGGTCATGATCGGGTTGGTGAACTTCGGGTCGGTGCCGCGGCCCTCGACCGTCGGCCACCCGTAGTTCTTGCCCGCCTCGATCACGTTGAGCTCGTCGGCATCGCTGGCCCCGTACTCCATCGCGTACATGCGCTGGTTCTTGTCCCACGCGAACCCTTGCACGTTGCGATGTCCATAGCTGTACACGGCGGTTCCGAACGGGTTACCGGGCGCCGGCTTCCCGTCCGGCTGGATGCGCAGGATCTTGCCGCCGAGGCTGTTGAGGTCCTGGGCGGTCTCGGGCTTGTTCCCGTCGCCGGTGGCCACGTAGAGCAATCCGTCCGGCCCGAAGCGCAGCTGGCCGCCGTTGTGGATGCTGGCCTTGGGGATCCCGGTCAGGATCGGCACCGGCGCCTGCCCGAGGGTCAGCTTGGCGACGCGGTTGTCGTCCTGGGCGGTGTAGTACACGAACACCGTTTTGTCCGTGTCGTACTGCGGCGAAACCGCGATCCCGAGCAGTCCGCCCTCGCCGCCCGGCACCGCGGCGTCGATCTTCTGCAGCTCCGCCACGAGCATGCCGTCGGACGTGGTCTCCTTGCCGACCTTGAGCAGCCGCTTGCTGTCACGCTCGGTGACCAGCCCGGAGCCGTCCGGCAGGAACGCGATGCCCCACGGCACCGCCAGCCCCTTGGCCAGCACGGTGATCGAGACCTCGGCCCCGCCCTCGTCGCTGCCGCCGGAACTCGACGGCGACGGGTACGGCGAAAGCTTCGGCGGCGATCCCAGCTCGTCCGGCGGCGGTGGCCCGAACGAGCAGCCCGCGAGGGCGAGGACCGCCGCGGCCGCGCAGAGCACGGCGAGGCTCCGACCAGCGGGCCGGCGGGCAGAACGGTGCGTCCGGGCGTTCACCCGGCCAAGCGTAGCGTTGCCGCCCGGGAGCCACCTTTTCCACCGTCGTTCCCCACCCCGCGCGTCTTGCGCATATCACCGCGCGCGTCGTTTTGCCCCCGCCGCGGGGACCTGCATCATCGAGCGCATGGTGAAGATCTGGGTCGCCCACGAGTACGGCTCGGAGCTCCTTCGCGCCGCGACCGCGCGGCCGGAGGCGGTCGTCGAGGTCATGCCGGCGCCGGGGGAGCTGCCGTCGGACCCGGACGACGTGGCCTTCTGGGTGCCCCCGTTCCTGGCCAGGCCCGAGGTCACCGCGCTCGCCCACCGGATGCCGAAGCTGCGGGTCGTCCAGCTGCTGAGCGCGGGCGCGGACGCGTGGACGGGCCGGGTCCCGGAGGGTGTGACCCTCTGCGACGCCCGGGGCGTGCACGACTCCTCGACCGCCGAGTGGGTCGTCGGCGCCGTCCTCGCCTGCGTGCGCGAGTTCCCGTCGTTCGCGCGGGCGCAGGAGCGGGGGGAGTGGGCGTATCGCCGCACGGACGAGCTGGCCGGCAAGCGCGTGCTCATCGTCGGCTCCGGCTCGATCGGCCGCGCGACCGAGGCGCGCCTGGCCCCGTTCGACGTCGAGGTGACCCGCGTCGCGCGGCGCCCGCGCGAGGGCGTGCACGGCGTCGGGGAGCTGCCCCGGCTGCTGCCCGACGCCGATGTGGTGGTGCTGCTGGTACCGCTCACGCCCGAGACCCGCGGCCTCGTCTCGGCCGAGTTCCTGTCCCACCTGCGCGACGGAGCCCTGCTCGTCAACGCCGCCCGCGGCCCGGTGGTCGACACCGAGGCCGTGACCGCGACCGCGCGCACCGGCCGGATCGCCTACGCCACGGACGTCACCGACCCCGAGCCGCTACCGCCCGACCACGAACTGTGGCGCCTTCCTAACGTCTTCATCACGCCTCACGTCGCCGGCTCGGTGCCGGGCCTGTGGCGCCGCGGCTACACCCTCGCCGCCTCCCAGCTGCGCCGCTTCCTCGCGGAGGAGCCGCTGGACAACGTGGTCACCGACGGCTACTGAGCGCGCTAGCCGGCCGGTTGCGCGGCCCGCTCGGGGTCGTCCGCCGCGTCCGCGTCGTCCTCGCCGGCGGTGGTCGCGGCGCGGTCGGTCCCGAGGGGCTGTCCGCTGGCCTTGATCAGGCGCGGTACGTCCGCGGCGCGCACGGCGTCCAGCGGCACCAGGTGGCCGTTGGCCAGCCGCGCCTGCACCCGCGCACCGTCGACGACGAGACCGTCCACGGCGTTCCACGGGACCGTGCGGCGGCCGAACAGGGCCCGCACCGTGAACCCGCGCTCGTCGACGTCGGTTCCCGCGCGCCAGGCCCAGATGGTGACGGCGAGCGGAACCAGCAGCACCAGCAGGAACCAGACACTCTCGGCGAGCAGCGGAATGGCGCCGATCACGGTGATGCCCGCCGCCACGGCGAGGGCTGCGCTGCGCCGGAACTTGACCTTGACCTGGTTGCTCACACCGCCATCCTCCCACCTTTCGAGGAACTGCCCCCGGGCGCCCGGGCGGGCATACTGAGCGCCGTGGGGGATGAGAACGGCCGCCCTTCGCCGCCACGGGCGGCCGGGGTTACGCTCGGTGCCGTGTCAGACGAGATCGCGACCGGCCGGGGGGCTCGTCGAGCGATCCGCGACAGTATGTCCGGCTTTGTGGGAGCCTGCCCGTGGGGGGAGGGCAGAACGTGACCTCCACGTTCCGTCGCAACGCACCCGCCCCGTGGGCCGAGGGCATCAAGCGCAGCAAGCGCGTCGCCGTGCGCCCGACCGGAGCCGTGGCCGCCGGGCTGCTGGGCCTGTCGGTCCTGGTCGCGCTGGCCGTGGCCGGCTGGGCGATCAAGGAGCTGAGCATCCTGTGGGGTGCCGCGGCGATCCTGGCGCTCGCCGGTGTGGTGGTGCTCACGCTGCGCGGCTTCCCGCTCTTCGCGATCCTGACCATCGCCGCGGGCGCCGTCGCCTGGGGCGTGGCCACGCGCGGTCGCCTGCCCGACAGCTGGCTCGACCTCCTCGGCGTGCTGGGCTTTCTCGGGATCAATCTCGCTTATGTCGTACCGCTGGCAGGCGCTTTTCTCTCCGCACTCCTCCTCGACGCGCGGCGGGTGTCCCGCTCGTCCATCGACGAGGCCGTGAGCGGGCGCCGCTGGTGGGGCAAGCCCGACGACACGCTCCCGCGCCTGAAGGAGCTCGAGGCCATCCCGAGCTCCCGCTTCTTCGCCCTGGGCGAGGGCGGCTGCACGCATCTCGTCTCCGCCGGCCGCCGCGTCGCGCTGTTCCTGCCGACGGTCTGGCCCCACGGCGAGTTCACGATGGACGCCGCGGGCCAGGTCCTACGGGGCGGCCGCCTGTTCGTGCCCGGCTCGGAGGACGTCGACGGCCTGGCCGCGGAGGTGCACACCTGGCGCGAGCAGCTGGCCAAGGTCGGGGGTTCCGTCCGGGGGTACCTCGTGGTCGCCCCCTCCCGCGGCGACGTCTCCGAGGACCTGGTGATCTCCGTCGCACCCGGCGAGCACCTGCACCTCGTGCACGCCCACGAGATGGCGGACGCGGCCGGGCGCTGGCTGGCGGCCGAGCCGTACCGCGTCGACCTGCACGTCATGGAGCGCCTCCTCGTCCTCGCAGCGGGCAACGAGCTGCCGGAGCCCCTGTCGCTCCCGCGCACCTTCGCCCGCGAGGCGACCGCGTCGTCCGGCGAGCGCTCGGACGCGACGTCGCCCACGGACGCGGCGTTCGCCGCCGCGGCGTCCTCGCCCTCGGGCCCGCCCGCCGCGGCGGGCATGCCGACGGTGCTGGGCGGCGCCGGCGAACCCACCGCCCCGACCACCGCCTGGCGCCCGGGCAACGGCGTCATGCGTGCGCGCCTGAGTCGCCTGGCCAAGAGCGCCGCAGCCCGCGGCGAGCATGCGGATGCCACAATCGCGGGCTCCGAGCCAGCCCCTGAACCACCCACAGATGGCAACGGACCTGACCCCGCTACCCCGGAGGCCGCGTTGCGCTCCCATGCCGATTCCAACTTCGGCCCAGCGTCCCGCTTCGACCGCGATCACGACCGTGACGCGGATTTCGGCGCCCCGTCCCGCCGCGACCGCGACGCCGACTACGGCGCCCCCGCGCGCACCGACCGCGACCCGGACTTCGGTGCTTCGGCGCGTGCGGGCCGCGACTCGGACTTCGGTGCGGCGTCGGGCTTCGACCGTGACCGCGACCATGGAAGTTACTCGGACTTCGGTGCTTCCGCGCGTGCCGGCAACGACTCGGACTTCGGTGCTTCCGCGCGTGCCGGCAACGACTCGGACTTCGGTGCTTCCGCGCGTGCGGGCCGCGACTCGGACTTCGGCGTGGCGTCCGGCTACGACGCCTCGGCGCGCCCGAACGGCGAAGCCTCCTCCCGCCGGGGCGGCGACGCCTCCGCGCGCGGAGGCGATGGTGCCGCCGCCCGTGATGGCGCCTCCGCCGGCGGGGATGTCTCCTCGCGCAAGGACGACGACCCCGAGAGCTCCTGGGAGGCCCGCTTGACCCGCGAACTCGTCGGAAACTGGGACAACGACTCGGCCAGCCGGCTCGCGGCCTGGGCCGCGGAGGACACCTCCGAGCCCGACGCCCGCGCCTCCGCGCGGCGTGCCTGGTCCCCGATGGGCGGCGAGACCCCGGCCCCGGGCGAGCGCTTCCGCTGGTCGAGCGAGGCGGCGGACGACTTCCCCGTGGCGTACGAGGCGGGCAACTGGCTCGACCCCGCCACCGACGCCGAGCCGGCCCGCGCGGACGCCCGGCGCGAGACGCGCACCACCGATGCGAGCGGCGACTCCCGCACTCCCGAGCCGGACGCGGAGTCGCGGCGCGAGAACCGCGCTTCCGAGCGGGACGCGGACTCGTGGCGCGACTCGCGCGCTCCCGAGCCGGGCGCGGACTCGTGGCGCGACTCGTCCGCTCCCGAGCCGGGCGCGGACTCGTGGCGCGACTCGTCCGCTCCCGAGCCGGTAGCGGACACGTGGCGTGACTCCCGCGCTCCCGAGCCCGTGGCGGAGCCCTCGTGGCGGGAGACGCGCACGCCGGAGCCCGTCGCCGACTCATGGCGTGAGAACCGCGCTCCCGAGCCGGTGGTCGAGCCTTCGTGGCGGCAGACGCGCACGCCGGAGCCGGTGGCCGATTCGTGGCGTGAGAACCGCGCTCCCGAGCCGGTGCAGGAGCCGTGGCGGGATCGCCGGGCGCCCGAGCCGGTCGCGGAGACGCGGGCGCCCGAGCCGGTTGCTGACTGGCGTACGTCGGGTCGGGAGCCGTGGGCGTCCGACTCCCAGGACGCGGGGCGGGCGGACGAGCGGCCGGTTGTGGAATGGCCGCCGCCGGCCGAGTCGCGGGGAGCCGAGCGCCTTCCGGTGGACTGGCGGACGCCCGATTCCTCCGCGCCCGAGCAGCCCTCGGTTGACTGGCAGGGCGCGTCCGAGCCGTCCTCGGTCGACTGGCAGGCGGCGTCCGAGCGGCCGTCGGTCGACTGGCAGGCGGCGTCCGAGCGGCCGTCGGTCGACTGGCAGGCGGCGTCCGAGCGGCCGTCGGTCGACTGGCAGGCGGCGTCCGAGCGGCCGTCGGTCGACTGGCAGGCGGCGTCCGAGCGGCCGTCGGTCGAGTGGCGGTCCGCGCCCGAGCGGCCGTCCGTGGAGTGGCGGTCCGCGACCGAGGCGGGTCCGTCGCAGCGGCCGTCCGTGGAGTGGCGGTCCGGCGAGGCGCCCGCGGCGGGGCGTGGTGCCGATGAGGCGCGGCCGAGTGCGCGTCCGTCCGTCGAGTGGCAGCCGGCGGCCGAGAACGGCGCGACCGGGCGGCCGTCTGTCGAGTGGCGGCCGGCGGCCGAGAACGGCGCTTCCGGGCGGCCGTCCGTGGAGTGGCAGTCGGCGGGCGAGAACGGCGCGTCCGCGCGGCCGTCTGTCGAGTGGCAGCCGGCGGCCGAGCGGCCGTCGGTCGAATGGCAGCCCGCGGCGGAGCGGCCGTCCGTTGACTGGCAGCCCGGGGCGGAGGCCGGGCCGTCCGGTGACTGGCGGGCGGCGCCCCAGGCGGGGGCCGCCGGTGGTGGGGACTGGCGGAACTCGGAGCCGGGCCGCGAGCAGCAGCCGACGGCCGGAGAGGCGCGGCGGCGGCCCGAGCGGGCGGCCTTCACCGGGAGTCTGTTCGACGGCGACGCGCCCGAGCTCGTCGCCAAGCCGCTCGAGTTGCGGCGGTCCTGGGAGTCCTCCGATGCCGCGTCGCGGTCGATTCGGCGGCGGGACCGGCAGCAGGCGCCCGAGGGCGAGAGCGTCGACGCTCGGGAGCAGGGGCGGACCGCGAGCTGGCCCAGCGTGCCGGCGGCGGACGCCGATCCGATGACGGGCATGGGGCAGCCGATCGCGGCTCCGTCCGGGAACGGGCGTACCACCGACGCGTGGGAGAACCAGGCCGCGACCGGCAGCGGGCGTGCCGGTGATTCGTGGGAGCACCAGGCCGGTAGTGGCCGTGCCGGTGATTCGTGGGAGCACCAGGCCGGTAGTGGGCGCGCCGGCGATTCGTGGGAGAGCCAGGCCGGTAGTGGCCGTGCCGGCGATTCGTGGGAGAGCCAGGCCGGCAGCGGGCGTGCCGCCGACGCGTGGGACCCCAGGTCCGAGAGCCCGGCCGGGAGAGGGCCGAACGCGCAGGGCCAGGCCGCCGCCCCGGCCGCCGGTGGTTGGAACAGCCAGCCGTGGGCTCCGCATCCCTCCTCGGGCCGGGAGGCCCAGGCCCAGCCCGACCACGCGGCCGGGGGAGCGGCGAGCACCCAGCAGCCGTGGGAGGCTCAGGCGCCCAGCCGGGACGAGCCGGCCACGCAGGCGTGGCCGAGCCGGAACGGGCGTACCACCGACGCGTGGGAGTCCCGGCCGCAGCGGGCCCCGCGGGAAGCCGCGCCGCCGCCCGCTGGGCGCGGTGGTGAAGAGGCCTGGTGGGACGGGTCCGCGCAGGCGCCAGTGCCGCCGCCCGTCGTCGACGGTGGGGGCGGCAGCGGGGAGAAGACCAAGAAGTCCCGCTGGGGGCGCAACAAGGACAAGGACAAGAAGGAGCGCAGCGGCCCGGAGGAGACCGCCGGCGCCTGGGCCTCCGAGCCGGGCGAGCGCTGGGACAACCCCGGCGCGCCCCGCAACGGGGAGCCCGGCAACGAGGGCTGGGATCGCGCCGCGCCGTCCAGGAACGGGGAGCCCGGCAACGAGGGCTGGGATCGCGCCGCGCCGTCCAGGAACGGGGAGCCCGGCAACGAGGGCTGGGATCGCGCCGCGCCGCCCAGGAACGAGGAGCCCGGCAACGAGGGCTGGGATCGCGCCGCGCCGCCCAGGAACGAGGAGCCGCGCAACCAGGGCTGGGAGCGGGCCGCGTCGCGGAGTGAGGAGCCCGGCCACGAGGGCTGGAACGGCGGCGAGCGCATCCCGGAGCAGCGCAAACGCGAGCAGCAGCAGCTCTCCGCGTTCGAGGACCTCGCCCCGCTCGAGCTCAACCTCGACGAGGAGCCGAAGGAGAAGACCCGCAGGTTCCTGCGCCGGAAGTGATCGAACAGCCGAACGAGGGGGCGCGCCGCGTGCAGCGGAGCGCCCCCTCGGGCGTCAGCGCAGCGGGTAGGCCGAGAGCAGCTCCCGAACCTCACGCGCCACATGCAGCGGAGCGCCCCCTCGGGCGTCAGCGCAGCGGGTAGGCCGAGAGCAGCTCCCGAACCTCACCGGCGATCACGTCGAGCGCGGCGTCGTCCGACTTCAGGGCGGCGTCCACGGCGCGGGAGATCCACGAGGCCACCTGGGGCATCGCGGACTCCGTGAGGCCGCGGGTGGTCAGCGCGGGAGTGCCGAGGCGCAGACCGGACGGGTCGAAGGGCTTGCGGGTGTCGTACGGCACCGTGTTGTAGTTCGTCTCGATCCCCGCGCGGTCGAGGGCCTTCGCGGCCGGCTTGCCGCCGATGCCCTTGCCGGTGAGGTCGAGCAGGAGCAGGTGGTTGTCGGTGCCGCCGGACACGAGGTCGAACCCGTGCTCGAGCAGGGCCGAGGCCAGGGCGCGGGCGTTGGCGACCACCTGCTGGGCGTACACCTTGAAGGAATCTTGGGAAGCCTCGCCCAGGGCGACCGCGATCCCGGCGGTGGTGTGGTTGTGCGGGCCGCCCTGCAGGCCCGGGAACAGGGCCTTGTCGATGGCGGACGCGTGCTGCGCGGTGCACATGAGCATGGCGCCACGCGGGCCCCGCAGCGTCTTGTGCGTCGTGGTCGAGATGATCTCGGCGTGCCCGACCGGGGACGGGTGCGCCCCGCCCGCCACGAGGCCGGCGATGTGCGCGATGTCCGCGACGAGCACGGCGCCCACCTCGCGGGCGATCTCGGCGAAGCGCGGGAAGTCGATCGTGCGCGGGATGGCCGTACCGCCGCAGAAGATGAGCCGCGGGCGCTCCCGCAGCGCCAGGTCACGCACCTCGTCGAGGTCCACGCGGCCGGTATCGCGGCGCACCGAGTACTGCACCGGCCGGAACCACTTGCCCGTCGCCGACACCGGCCAGCCGTGCGTGAGGTGCCCGCCCATCGGCAGCGCCATGCCCATGACGGTGTCGCCGGGCTTGGCCATGGCCAGGTAGACGGCGAGGTTCGCGGGCGAGCCCGAGTACGGCTGGACGTTCGCGTGCTCGACGCCGAACACGTGCCTGGCCCGCGCGATCGCGAGCTCCTCGATGGGGTCGATGAAGCGCTGGCCCTCGTAGTACCGCTTCCCGGGGTAACCCTCGGAGTACTTGTTGGTCAGCACGGAGCCGGTCGCCTCGAGGACGGCCCGGGACACGTAGTTCTCCGAGGCGATCATCCGCAGCGTGTCGTGCTGGCGCTGCTCCTCGCCCTCGACGAGCGCGGCCAGCTCGGGATCCACCAAGCGCAAAGAAGACATGCAGCCTCCTGATACGTCGGGACACCCAGGCGCGCGGTGCCCGCGATCGGAAGCTCCCCGGTGGTCGGTTCCACCTTGATGTGCGCCAGTCGCGATGACTGACGCACATCCTAGTGGAACTTAGGGAACCCGGCGATAAGCTCCGTCACTCGCCGAGGTCGCCATCGACGCGTACGCCCGCAGCGCCGCCGACACCGGCCGCTCGCGGTCGAGCGGGGTGTAGGGCCGCTCCCGCTTGTCCTGCGCGATCTTGCGCGCGGCCAGCTCCTCGTCGCTGACGACGAGCTGGATGGAGCGGTTCGGGATGTCGATGTCGATGCGGTCGCCGTTCTCGACGAGCGCGATGAGGCCGCCGCCGGCCGCCTCCGGGCTGATGTGCCCGATCGACAGGCCCGACGTGCCGCCGGAGAAGCGCCCGTCGGTGATCAGCGCGCAGGCGCGGCCGAGGCCGCGGCCCTTGAGGAAGCTGGTCGGGTACAGCATCTCCTGCATGCCGGGGCCGCCCTTGGGCCCCTCGTACCGGATGACGACGACGTCGCCCTCCACGACCTCCTTGGCCAGGATGCCGTCGACCGCCGCCTCCTGGGACTCGAAGACGTTCGCGCGGCCGGAGAACGTCAGGTTCTCTTCGGGCACGCCGGCCGTCTTGACCACGCACCCGTCGGGCGCGAGGTTGCCGAAGAGGATCGCCAGCCCGCCGTCCTTGGTGTAGGCGTGCTCGACGCTGCGGATGCACCCGTTCTCGCTGTCGGTGTCGAGCGAGTTCCACCGGTTCTGCGTGGAGAACGGCTCGGTGGTGCGCACGCCCCCGGGCGCGGCGTGGAACAGCTCCAGCGCCTGCTCCGAGGCCTTGCCGCCGCGGATGTCCCACTCGTCGATCCACTCGCGGAAGGTCGGGGAGTGCACCGACCAGACCGACTCGTCGATCAGCCCGCCACGCGACAGCTCGCCGAGGATGGCGGGGATGCCGCCGGCGCGGTGCACGTCCTCCATGTGGTACTTCTGCGTGTTCGGCGCCACCTTGGCCAGGCAGGGCACGCGGCGCGAGATCCCGTCCATGTCGGCCACGGAGAAGTCGAGCTCGGCCTCCCGGGCGGCGGCCAGCAGGTGCAGCACCGTGTTGGTGGACCCGCCCATCGCCACGTCCAGCGCCACCGCGTTCTCGAAGGCGGGCCGCGAGGCGATCGCCCGCGGCAGCACCGAGGCGTCGTCGGAGAAGTAGTAGCGCTTGGCGAGGTCGACGATCAGCGACCCGGCCCGCTCGAACAGCGCCCTGCGCGCCGCGTGCGTGGCCAGCGTCGAGCCGTTGCCCGGCAGGGCCAGCCCGATCGCCTCGGTCAGGCAGTTCATGGAGTTGGCGGTGAACATGCCCGAGCACGAGCCGCACGTCGGGCAGGCGGAGCGCTCGATCTGGCCGAGCTGCTCGTCCGTGACGGACTCGTTGGCGGAGGCGATCATCGCGTCGATGAGGTCGAGCTTGGCGTCCTGCTCGTGGACGACGCCCTCGATCGAGATGGTCTTGCCGGCTTCCATCGGGCCGCCGGAGACGAAGACGGTGGGGATGTTGAGGCGGAGGGCGGCGAGCAGCATGCCGGGCGTGATCTTGTCGCAGTTGGAGATGCACACGAGGGCGTCGGCGCAGTGGGCCTGCACCATGTACTCGACGGCGTCGGCGATGAGCTCGCGGCTGGGCAGCGAGTAGAGCATCCCGCCGTGGCCCATGGCGATGCCGTCGTCGACGGCGATGGTGTTGAACTCCTTGGCGACCCCACCGGCCTCGGCAACCGCGTCGGCGACGATCATGCCGAGGTTGCGGAGGTGGACGTGGCCCGGCACGAACTGCGTGAAACTGTTGGCGATGGCGACAATCGGCTTGCCGAAGTCGGAGTCGGTCATGCCGGTGGCGCGCCACAGGGCGCGTGCGCCGGCCATGTTGCGACCAGAAGTGGAAGTCTTGGACCGCAGCTCGGGCATACCTGCGAGTCTGACACGTTCCGCATCCTGGGATAGGTTGACTCAGGCCATGAGATGCGCCAGAGTGGGCTCATGTCGTCGAGGTCGCTCCGAGTACTTATCATCTAGCGCGCCGACGCCTGCCGTCAGCGCGCTAGCCCCCCGTGCCGAGCACGTGGGGTTTTTTCATGTCCGGAGCCTTGCCTAGACACCTTCGAGCGAAAGTGCGAAAGCGATGACGAGACCCACGCCAGAAGTCCTCGCCCACCGGGGGCACCCCGCACCGCCCGCCACCGCGCCGGCCGCCGACAAGAAGGCCCAGCCGGAGCTGCTCACCGGGGCGCAGGTACTCGTCCGCTCGCTCGAGGCCCTCGGCGCCGACGTCGTGTTCGGCATTCCGGGCGGCGCGATCCTCCCGGCGTACGACCCGCTGTTCGACTCCGAGAACGTCCGGCACATCCTGGTCCGCCACGAGCAGGGGGCCGGCCACGCCGCCACCGGCTACGCGCAGGCGACCGGCAAGGTCGGCGTGTGCATGGCCACCTCCGGCCCGGGCGCGACGAACCTGGTGACCCCGATCGCCGACGCCTACATGGACTCGGTCGCCATGGTCGCGATCACCGGCCAGGTCGCCTCCGGCTCGATCGGCACGGACGCCTTCCAGGAGGCGGACATCGCCGGCATCACGCTGCCGATCACCAAGCACAACTACCTGGTCCAGTCGGGCGAGGAGCTGCCCCGGGTGCTCGCCGAGGCGTTCCACCTGGCCGGCACCGGGCGCCCGGGCCCCGTCCTGGTCGACATCCCCAAGGACGTGCTGCAGAACAAGACCACGTTCAAGTGGCCGCCGACCATGGAGCTGCCCGGCTACCACCCGACCCTGCACCCCCACGGCAAGCAGATCCGCGAGGCGGCCCGGCTGATCGCCGGGGCCAAGCGCCCGGTGCTCTACGTCGGCGGCGGCGTCATCAAGGCCCACGCCTCCGAGGTGCTGCTGAAGCTGGCCGAGCTGACCGGCGCCCCGGTCGTCACGACGCTGATGGCCCGCGGCGCCTTCCCGGACTCCCACCCGCAGCACATGGGCATGCCGGGCATGCACGGCTCGGTCGGCGCGGTCTACGCGCTGCAGAAGTCGGACCTGCTCATCACCATCGGCGCGCGGTTCGACGACCGGGTGACCGGCGAGCTGTCGACGTTCGCGCCGAACGCGGCGGTCATCCACGCCGACATCGACCCGGCCGAGATCGGCAAGAACCGCACCGCGGACGTGCCGATCGTCGGCGACGCCAAGCACGTGATCGAGGAGCTGCTCGCCGCCGTCTCGGCCGAGCACGCGGCCGGGCGCAAGCCGGTGCTCACGGACTGGTGGGCGACCCTGGACGACATCCGCGGCCGCTACCCGCTGGGCTACGAGGAGCCCTCGGACGGGACGCTGTCGCCGCAGTACGTCATCGAGCGCATCGGCAAGCTGGTCGGCCCGGAGGCGATCTACACCGCGGGCGTGGGCCAGCACCAGATGTGGGCCGCGCAGTTCGTCAAGTACGAGCACCCGGCCACCTGGCTCAACTCGGGCGGCCTGGGCACCATGGGCTACGCGGTGCCGGCCGCGATGGGCGCCAAGGTCGGCCGGCCGGACAAGGTGGTCTGGGCGATCGACGGCGACGGCTGCTTCCAGATGACCAACCAGGAGCTGGCCACCTGCGCGCTGGAGGGCATCCCGATCAAGGTCGCCGTCATCAACAACGGCAACCTGGGCATGGTCCGGCAGTGGCAGACGCTCTTCTACGACCAGCGGTACTCCAACACCGAGCTCGGCACCCACAAGCACCGCATCCCGGACTTCGTGAAGCTCGCTGACGCGCTGGGCTGCTTCGGGCTGCGCTGCGAGACCAAGCGCGACGTCGACGCGACGATCGAGGCCGCGATGAAGGTCAACGACCAGCCCGTCGTCATCGACTTCGTGGTCGGCAAGGACGCGATGGTGTGGCCGATGGTCCCGGCCGGCACGAGCAACGACGAGATCATGTTCGCGCGGGGCGTCCGTCCCGCGTTCGACCAGGACGACGTGTAGGAGTAGCACCGACCATGGCCAAGCACACCCTCTCCGTCCTGGTGGAGAACAAGCCCGGCATACTGGCCCGCGTCGCGGGGCTGTTCGCCCGCCGCGGCTTCAACATCGACTCCCTGGCCGTCGGCGAGACCGAGCACCCCGAGGTCTCCCGGATGACGATCGTGGTCAACGCGGACGAATCCCCGCTGGAACAGGTGACCAAGCAGCTCAACAAGCTCGTGCAGGTCCTGAAGATCGTCGAACTCGACACCACCGCCAGCGTGCAGCGCGAGCTGCTGCTGGTGAAGGTGCGCGCGGAACGCCCGGTGCGCTCGCAGGTCCTCGAGACCGTGAACCTGTTCCGGGCCCGCGTGGTCGACGTCGCCGCCGACGCCCTCACCATCGAGGCGACCGGCACGTCGGAAAAGCTGGACGCGCTGCTTCGTGACCTGGAGCCGTTCGGTATCAAGGAAATGGTCCAGTCCGGCGTCGTGGCCATCGGCCGCGGCTCCCGCTCCATCACGACCGGTCCGGCGCTCCGCGCCGCCTCCTGAAATTCTCGAAAGGAACAAGCACATGCCCGCCGAGGTGTTTTACGACGACGACGCCGACCTGTCGTTGATCCAGGGCCGCAAGGTCGCGGTGCTGGGGTACGGCAGCCAGGGTCACGCCCACGCGCTGAGCCTGCGCGACTCCGGCGTCGACGTGCGCATCGGCCTGCCCGAGGGGTCCAAGAGCCGCGCCAAGGCCGAGGAGCAGGGCCTGCGCGTCCTCACCCCGGCCGAGGCGAGCGCCGAGGCAGACGTGATCATGATCCTGGCGCCCGACACGGTGCAGCGCTCGCTGTACTCCGAGCACGTGGCCCCGAACCTGACCGCCGGCAAGGCGCTCTTCTTCGGCCACGGCCTCAACATCCGCTTCGGGCTGATCACGCCCCCCGCGGACGTGGACGTGTGCATGGTCGCCCCGAAGGGCCCGGGCCACCTGGTCCGCCGCCAGTTCGTCGACGGCAAGGGCGTGCCCTGCCTCGTCGCGGTGGAGCAGGACGCGACCGGCAACGCGCTGCAGCTGGCGCTGGCCTACGCGGCCGGCATCGGCGGCACCCGCGCCGGCGTGATCAAGACCACCTTCAAGGAGGAGACCGAGACGGACCTCTTCGGCGAGCAGGCCGTGCTCTGCGGCGGCGCGTCGGCCCTGGTCCAGACCGGCTTCGAGGTGCTCACCGAGGCGGGCTACGCCCCGGAGATCGCCTACTTCGAGTGCCTGCACGAGCTCAAGCTCATCGTGGACCTGATGTACGAGGGCGGCATCGCCCGCATGCGCTACAGCGTCTCCGACACCGCCGAGTACGGCGACTACACCCGTGGCCCGCGCGTCATCGACGCCCGGGTCAAGGAGGAGATGCAGCGCATCCTGGGCGAGATCCAGTCGGGCGAGTTCGCCCGCGAGCTGATCGCCGAGGACGACGCCGGCCGCCCGAACTTCACCAAGTACCGCGAGCAGGGCGCCAACCACCCGATCGAGGAGACCGGCAAGCAGCTGCGCTCGATGATGAGCTGGGTCGACCGCCCCATCACCGAGACCGCCTGACCAGACCGCCTGACCAGATCGCCTGATCAGAGCGCCTGATCAGAGCGCCTGATCTGGAACAACGCGGCCCCTCTCGCTTCGAGAGGGGCCGCGGTTGTTCATGGCTCGGGTCCGCGGTGGTCCGGACCGTCGCTCCCGCCAGGAATCCCGACGTCCGTGGGTGGCGAAGAGCCGGCTCAGCTCATTCGAGCCGCGTTGGCCCGGATGGCATCGCGGATGTACGCCGCGAGCCCCGGGTGCTCGGTGTCGTAGTTCGCGGTGAACCGGGGATCGGACACGTACATCTCGCCGAGCCCCTGGTGGACCTCGGTCGAGCAGTCGTAGAACCAGCGGCTGATGTGCTGGCGGTGCGCCTCGGCGAGGTCCATGGCCCGCTCGTCGCCGGCCGGGACGCCGTCGTCGAACGCCGCGGCGAACCGCGCCGTGTTCTCGGCCGCCTCGGCCTTGATCCGCTCCCAGTCGGCCTTGGTGTACTGCGCCGTGCGGCGGGCGGACTGCTGGTACGCCTCGGTGGAGCCCCAGCGCTGCTCGGCCTCCTCAGCGTGCTGATCGGGATCGAAGGAGCCGAACAGGTCCCGCTTCTCCTCGGGTGTCAGGTTCATCGTCATGCCATCAGCCTGAGGTCTCCAGCCGCTGGAGAGTCAATCCTCTGGAGCGGGACAAGTCCGAGTTCTTCGTGTCCGAATTTATCCGACTTATCGGCATGAAACCCGCGCTGTTACCGTGACCCGATGAGCGAGCTGGAGCAGATTCTCGCACCATATGTCCGGTCCGGCGCCATCCCCGGCGCCGTGGCCGTGCTCGATCGCGCCGGTCGGCGCGAGGTCGCCGTCGTCGGCGACGCGATCCTCGGCACCGCCCCGATGACCGAGGACGCCCTCTTCCGCATCGCCTCCGCGACCAAGCCCATCACCGCGGCGACCGTGCTGAGCCTGGTCGACGAGAGCGCGGTACGCCTGGAGGATCCGGTGCGCGAATGGCTGCCGGAGCTGTCGTCCCCGCTGGTGGTCCGGACCCCGGACGCGCCCGCCGGCGACGTGGTCGAGGCGGCCCGCCCGATCACCGTGCGCGACGTGCTGACCTCGACGACGGGCTGGGGCTTCCCGTCGGACTTCACCCTGCCCGCGGTCGAGGCCCTGTTCCCGGTCCAGCAGGACGGCCGCAACGTGCAGGCGTTTCCCCCGCGCGACCAGTGGCTGTCGGAGCTGGCCCGCGTGCCGATGCTCCATCAGCCGGGCGAGGCGTGGCTGTACGACACCAGCTCCACCATCCAGGGCGCCCTCGTCGAACGCGTCACGGGTCGCGGCCTGGGCGAGGCGATGACGGAGCGCGTCTTCGCCCCGCTGGGGATGGCGGACGCGGCGTTCTCGGTCCCGGGACCGAAGCTGGGCCGCCTGACCGCGTACTACCGCCCGGGCGCGGAACCCGGCCGATTCGAGCTCGGGGACGCGCCCGACGGCCAGTGGAGCACGCCACCGGCCTTCGAGCTCGGCAACGGCGGCCTGGTCATGACCGCGGCCGACTGGGTCGCGTTCGGCCGGATGCTCCTGCGCGGGGGCACGGCCCCGGACGGCCGCCGCGTCCTGTCCGAGGCGTCGGTCCGGGCGATGACCACCGACCGGACGACGCCCGCCCAGCGCGCCTCCGCGGGCCTGTTCCTGGAGGAGGGCCAGGGCTGGGGCTACGGCGGCTCCGTCGACCTGACGGCCGCGGGTCCCGGGCTGGTGCCGGGGCGCTACGGCTGGGTCGGCGGCACGGGCACCTCGGCGTACGTGACCCCGTCGACCTCCACCGTGGCCGTCCTCTTCACCCAGCTCGGGGCAGACGGCCCGGGGCTGCCGGCGTGGGTGCGCGACTTCTGGCGCTACGCGGCCTGACTCGGCCTCAGCAGCGCACCCGGCCCCTGTCCGCGTCGTGGTCCTTGTTCGCGCGGCCGCGTGGTGGTCGTGTGCGGGGCGCGGATCTCGGGCGCGCGGGCGCGGGGCCCGGCCGGCTCACGCTGTGATCGCGCTCACTTGATTGGGTCGGGAAGGGGTGGGACGGCGGGCCTACCATCGCCTGAAGAGGCCGTCCGCCCGGCCCCGTCGCGGTTTCCCCAGTGCGTGGCGGGCAGTGTCGCGCGCCCCGCAGCCGACGCCAACCGAAGCCTGGAAGTCGAGGTCCCATGACCCTCCCTCCTGACCGCCCGGTGGTGCTCATCGCCGAGGAGTTGGCTCCGTCCGCTCTCGAGGTGCTCGCCGACGACTACGAGGTTCGTCACATCGACGGTACCGACCGCCCCGCTCTGCTGGCCGAGCTCGCCGACGCCAGCGCCGTGATCGTTCGCAGCGCCACCCGCATCGACGCCGAGGCCGTAGCCGCGGCGCCTCGGCTCAAGGTCGTCGCCCGCGCCGGGGTCGGCCTGGACAACGTCGACGTGCCGGCCGCCACCGCGCGCGGCGTGATGGTCGTCAACGCGCCCACGTCCAACATCGTCTCCGCGGCCGAGCAGGCCGTCGCGCTGCTGCTCGCCGTCGCGCGCAACACCGCCGCCGCGTCCGCGGCGCTGAAGGCGGGGGAGTGGAAGCGCTCGAAGTACACCGGCGTGGAATTGTCCGGAAAAATCGTCGGAGTGGTCGGGCTCGGGCGCATCGGTGTGCTCTTCGCCCAGCGCATGGCGGCGTTCGGGGTCCGGCTGGTCGCCTACGACCCGTACATCCAGCCGGCGCGCGCGGCGGCGCTCGGAGTACGGCTGCTGGGGTTGGACGAACTCCTCCGGGAGAGTGACTTCATCTCGATCCACCTGCCCAAGACGCCGGAGACCGTCGGGCTGATCGGCGTGCGCGAACTGTCGATCGTCAAGCCGGGCGTGCGCATCATCAACGCGGCCCGCGGCGGCCTCGTCGACGAGCAGGCCCTCGCCGACGCGATCGCCGACGGGCGGGTGGCCGGCGCGGGCATCGACGTGTTCAGCAAGGAGCCGTGCGTCGCCTCGCCGCTGTTCGCCTTCGACAGCGTGGTCGCCACCCCGCACCTGGGCGCCTCCACGGTCGAGGCGCAGGACAAGGCCGGGCTCGCGGTCGCGCGCTCCGTCAAGCTCGCCCTCGACGGCGAGTTCGTGCCGGACGCGGTGAACGTCCAGGTCGGCGGCATGGTCGCGGAGGAGGTGCGCCCGCTGCTGCCGCTGGCGGAGAAGCTCGGCGCCGTGTTCACCGCGGTCGCGGGCGGCATCGCGGCGTCGGTGACCGTCGAGGTGCACGGCGAGGTGGCCAAGCACGATGTGTCGGTGCTGAAGCTGGCCGCCACGAAAGGCCTGTTCGGCAGCGTGGTGGCGGAGCAGGTGACCTACGTCAACGCCCCCCATCTGGCCGCCGACCGCGGGGTCGAAGTAGCACTCGCGGTCTTCACCGACTCATCCGACCAGCCCAACCTGGTGACCGTGCGTGGAGCCCTGCCGGACGGGCGGGTAGCCTCGGTGTCCGGTACGTATGTCGCGGGCCCGCGCGAGGCGCTGAAGCTGACCGAGATCGACGGCTTCAGTCTCGAGCTGGCGGCGGAGGGCGTGCTGCTGTTCTTCCGCTACGCCGACCGCCCCGGTGTGGTGGGCACGGTGGGGTCGATACTGGGTTCGGCGGGGGTCAACATCGGTTCGATGCAGGTTGCTCGGCGCGAGGCCGGCGGGGAGGCGCTCATGACGCTGACCGTCGACCAGGCGGTGGCGGCGGATCTGCTCGGCGAGGCCCAGCAGGCCATCGGTGCGACCGCCGCGAGCACGGCGGACCTGTCCGCCGACTAGGACTTTCCTCTCACGAGGGCGGGGAGCGTGGCGGCGCTCCCCGCCCTCATTCCTTGCGTGGCCCGGTCGCGCGGGCGCAGGGGAGTGGGTGCCTCGTCGTCGCGCGGGGGCGAATGGCAGAGTGGGCCGCACGCGAGCGGCCGCCGCAGCCGGCCCGGCATCACCCCGCGTGTTCTCATGGAGCGGGACGCGCGTCCACGGAATAGGACAGCGGCGTACGGTTGAGCGGTCTACGAAAGGGGTCAGAGGTGGCGAAGATCGCGGTTGTGGCCGGTGACGGCATCGGCACCGAGGTGGTGGCGCAGGCGCTCAAGGTGTTGCGCGTGGTCCTGCCCGGCGTCGAGACGACCGACTACGACCTGGGCGCCGCCCGGTACAACCGCACCGGCGAGGTCCTCCCCGGCAGCGTGCTCGAGGAGCTGCGCGGCCACGACGCCATCCTGCTCGGCGCGGTCGGCGACCCCAGCGTCCCCCCGGGCGTGCTGGAGCGGGGCCTGCTGCTGAAGCTGCGGTTCGACTTCGACCAGTACGTCAACCTGCGCCCCTCCCGCCTCTGGCCGGGCACCACCAGCCCGCTGGCCGGGGTGAAGCCGGGCGAGATCGACCTCGTCGTGGTCCGCGAGGGCACCGAGGGCCTGTACGTCGGCGCCGGCGGCAACCTGCACCCCGACACCGCGGCCGAGGTCGCCACCGAGGAGAGCCTCAACACCCGCCACGGCGTCGAGCGCGTCATCCGCGACGCCTTCGCCCGGGCGGCCAAGCGCCCGCGGCGCAAGGTGACGCTCGTGCACAAGACCAACGTGCTCACGCACGCCGGTGGGCTGTGGGCGCGGACCTTCAACGCGGTCAAGGGCGAGTTCCCGGACATCGAGACCGAATACCAGCACGTCGACGCGGCCGCGATGTTCCTGGTCACGAATCCGCAGCGGTACGACGTCGTCGTCACCGACAACCTGTTCGGCGACATCCTCACCGACATCGCCGCGGCCGTCACGGGCGGCATCGGCCTGGCCGCGAGCGGCTCGATCAACCCGGAGCGGGCGTTCCCGTCGATGTTCGAGCCCGTGCACGGATCGGCTCCCGACATCGCCGGCAAGGGCGTCGCCGACCCGTCGGCCGCGGTGCTCTCGACCGCGCTGCTGCTGGACCACCTCGGCCACCCCGAGGCGGCCGCGCGCGTGACCGAGGCCGTCGGCAACGAGGTCGCGGGCCGCACCCCCGGCTCGGCCCTGTCCACCGACGCGATCGGCGACCGGCTCGCGGCCGCGGTGGCCTGACCCGCCACGCGTCAGCAGGGCCACACCCCGGCTCCAGAGCGTCGAACGAGGGGAAAGCCCGGGCCGATCGGCCCGGGCTCAACGCCGGAATCCTCCACACCATTGGAACCTCCGCGCGCTGGCTGCGATTGAACGTCCGTTCGGGTAAGTTGGCGGCACGGCACGCGGCCTGAGCGTGCCACCGCGACCTTTTGTGGAGGCATGCATGAACGGCGGTGAAACGCTCGATTTCGAGATCCGTCCGAATCCCCAGCCCGTAGCCGCCGCGGAGCGATCCGCGCTCATGGCCAACCCGGGCTTCGGCCGGATCTTCACCGACCACATGGTCACCGTGCGCTACGCCGAGGGCAAGGGCTGGTACGACGCCCGGGTCGAGCCGCGCGGCCCGATCCCGATGGACCCGGCGAGCGCGGTGCTGCACTACGCGCAGGAGATCTTCGAGGGGCTCAAGGCCTACCGGACGGCCGACGGCGGGGTGTCGATGTTCCGCCCCGACGCCAACGCGGCGCGGTTCCGCGACTCGGCCCGGCGCCTGGCGATGGCGCCGGTGCCGGAGCGGCTCTTCCTGGACTCCCTCGAGGCGCTGATCCGCGCCGACCGGGACTGGGTGCCGACGGACCCGGAGGGCAGCCTCTACCTGCGGCCCTTCCAGTACGCCAGCGAGGTCTTCCTGGGCGTCAAGCCGTCCTCGGAGTACCTCTTCCTGGTCATCGCCTCGCCGGTCGGCAGCTACTTCAAGGGCGGCGTGCAGCCCGTGAGCGTGTGGGTGTCGCGGGAGTACACCCGCGCGGCCCCCGGCGGCACCGGCGCGGCGAAGTGCGGCGGCAACTACGCCGCGAGCCTCGTGGCCCAGGCCGAGGCCATGGAGCACGGCTGTGACCAGGTGGTCTTCCTCGACGCGGTGGAGCAGAAATACGTCGAGGAGCTCGGCGGCATGAACGTGTTCTACGTGTTCGACGACGGCTCGATCAGCACGCCGCCGCTCACCGGCTCGATCCTGCCCGGCATCACCCGCGAGTCGGTCCTGCGCCTGGCCGCGGACCGGGGGCATGTGGTGCGGGAGGAGCTGTACTCGTACGAGCAGTGGCGCGCCGACGCCAACTCGGGCCGGCTGCGCGAGGCGTTCGCGTGCGGGACGGCGGCGGTCATCACGCCGATCGGAACGGTCCGCGACGCCGACGGGGAGTTCACGGTCGGCGAGGGCAAGGCCGGCGAGGTGACGATGGGGCTGCGGGAGCAGCTCGTGTCCATCCAGCGCGGCACCGCGCCGGACCCGCACGGCTGGGTCCATCGCGTCTTGTAACGCCTCGTTCACACAGCGGCGCCGGGATTCGTTCCCGGCGCCGTTTGTGCTCTTCCGGACTTTTCCGGCTCGGGGGCAATCGCACCCATTTTCGAGGCGCCCGCCGGGTGCGATCAATGCACCACGGCTGAGCTGCGCATATATCGCCGGTCAGGGTAAATGTCGGATATGTTGGCCGCTTCGGCCGCCGCGAAGCGGCCGACATATCCGGGCCGGCAACCGACTACGCCGACCAGCGGCCCAGATTCGAGTTGCGGCCCGTCGCCGGCCGTAAGCTCCGCGGCGACGGCCGATCGTAGGCCAGCTGCAGCGCCTCCTCCGACAGTTGCGCATCCGGGCACGGCCAGAACGCCTTGCAATCGCAGAAGTTGTCGGTCCGCGGCCGGTGGGCGTCACGCAGGGCGCGCGCCACGCGCCACAGCATCGGGTCGGCGCAGCCGAGCGGCGGCTCGACGGGCGGCTCGACCGGTTCACGCGGTACCTCGTCGATCATGCCGCGCCCCTGAAGACGTGAGACTCGACCATGCTGCGCCCCCAAAAGACCCCGAGACCGATTGCGCACCCGATTGAGCACCGGATGTGCCGATAGCAACGGTAACGGTGAATCCGCGACTGGCGCAGACACGCTGTGCGCAACTTGCACGAGCGGGGTACGGGCGAACGAGGCCGGAAAATGCGTACGGGTGCCGGAGCCGCCACTCCGACACCCGTACAAGAGGAAAGCTCCTAGAAGGAAGCCGCCTCTGCATCGAGGGTTACCGCCAGCGCGTGAACAACCGCGGCGACGCGCAACACCTCGTCGACCGCTTCGCGGGACACCCCTGCACCACGAAGCGATCTTTCGTGCGATTCCAGGCACACCCCGCACCCGGTGATCGCGGATACTGCCACTGACCACGCCTCGACGTCGGCGGCGCCGACCCCGGGCGTGGAGGAGACCTGGCGGCGCAGACGCGCGGGCAGGCTCTGGTACGCCTCGTCACCGATGAGGTGCTTGGCGCGGAAGTAGACGTTGTGGATGGCCATCCGCGACGCGACCGCCTTCGCGGCCTCGATCGCCTCCGGCTTGAGCCGGCCGGCCGCCTCGCTGGTGACCTCGCGGATCACCGTCGCGCTGCGGGTCGTCATCGCGCTGGCGAGCACGGCGCCCCACAGCTGCCGCTCGGTCAGCAGCTCCGTGGCGAGGACGGAGTCGAGGTTCAGCCGCAGATCGTGCGCGTAGGGCGGAACCGCCGCCTTCAGCGTCTCGATGGACATGTCACCTCACCCCCTCACCAACGGTGATCGACGCCCCCGGGCGGGTCGTCGTTCCGGACTGGCTCCAACCTTGACCGACGCTCGTTACGAGGACGTGACGAACAGGGTGAATCGTGAAGCAGATCACCCTGGATCTCAAAATCCGGAATCACGTGTCACGGAAGGCCCGTTGGTGGCAAGCTACCGAACGTGACTCGGCTCATTATTGGCCCCTAGCGCGCCCGGCAACCACCCGCCGGACGCGCAGACCTCTCGCATTTGCGGGGGGTCTTTTTGTTGGCCCCGATCCGCCGAGCCCGAAGGCCCCCACTTCCCGCCAAAGGAGCACAACCATGCAGGTGTACGACACGACGCTGCGCGACGGGGCCCAGCGTGAGGCGATCAGCTACTCGGTCGTGGACAAGCTCGCGGTCGCGCGGCTGCTCGACGAGTTCGGCGTCGGGTTCATCGAGGGCGGGTGGCCGGGGGCCATGCCGAAGGACACCGAGTTCTTCCGCCGGGCGCGCACGGAGCTCGACCTCAAACACGCGGTGTTCGTCGCGTTCGGCGCCACCCGCAAGGCGGGCGTCCGCGTCCAGGACGACCCCCAGGTCCGGGCGCTGCTGGAGGCCGAGACCCCCGCCGTGACGCTCGTGGCCAAGTCGGACATCCGCCACGTGGAGCGCGCGCTGCGCACGACGCGCGAGGAGAACCTCGCGATGGTCCGCGACACCGTGGAGTACTTCGTCTCCGAGGGCCGCCGGGTCTTCCTCGACTGCGAGCACTTCTTCGACGGGTACCGCTTCGACCCCGACTACACCGCGTCCGTCGCCGCGGCCGCGCTCGCCGCCGGCGCCGAGGCCGCCGTCATGTGCGACACCAACGGCGGCATGCTGCCCTCCCTGATCACCCGCACGATCGCCGAGGTCAAGGACCGGCTCGCGGTCGCGCTCGGGGTCAGCGCGCAGGAGGCCGTGGCCCGGCTCGGCATCCACTGCCAGAACGACACGTCGTGCGCGGTCGCGAACACCGTCGCCGCGGTCGAGGCCGGCGTCCCGCACTTCCAGTGCACCGCCAACGGCTACGGCGAGCGCCCCGGCAACGCCGACCTGTTCGCCGTCGTCGGCAACCTGCAGCTCAAGCTCGGCATGCCCGTCCTACCGGAGGGGTGCATCGAGCAGATGGTGCGCGTCTCGCACTCCATCGCCGAGATCGCCAACATCGCACCCGACACCCACCAGGCCTACGTCGGGTCGTCAGCGTTCGCTCACAAGGCGGGCCTGCACGCGAGCGCGATCAAAGTGGATCCCGTGCTCTACAACCACATCGACCCGGTCGTCGTGGGCAACGACATGCGGATCCTGGTCACCGAGATGGCCGGCCGGGCCAGCATCGAGCTCAAGGCGCGCGAGCTCGGCGTCGACCTGGCCGGCAACCCCGAGGCCCTGTCGCGGGTCACGAACCGGGTCAAGGAGCTCGAGGCCCGCGGCTGGTCCTTCGAGGCCGCCGACGCGTCGTTCGAGCTGCTCGCCCGGGCCGAGCTGGCCGACGGGGCGCTGCCGAAGCCGTTCGCGCTGGAGTCGTACCGGGTGCTGGTCGAGCACCGCGAGGACGGCGCCGTCGTGTCGGAGGCGACCGTGAAGGTCCGCGTCCGCGGCGAGCGGGTCATCGCCACCGCCGAGGGCAACGGCCCCGTCAACGCGCTCGACGAGGCGCTGCGGGTCGCGCTCACCCGCCACTACCCGGAGCTGGGCCGCTTCCAGCTCGCCGACTACAAGGTGCGCATCCTCGAGGGCAGCCACGGCACCGGCGCGGTGACCCGGGTGCTCGTGGAGACCCACGCGACCGGGGACGACTGGACCACCGTCGGCGTGCACGAGAACGTCGTCGAGGCCAGCTGGCAGGCGCTGGTCGACGCGCTGACCTACGGCCTGTCGCACGCGGTGCGCGTCTGAGCAGTTCTTCGCCCTTGACACCGCGGACACGGCTAGGGCGGTCCCTCCGGCCGAAGGCCCTCGGGACCGCCCTTTTGTCTGGCGGGAGCAACGGTCAGCTACTGACGCGGACCCGAGCCATGATCTATGGGCATTTGCTCTGTTTGTAGGCGGCGAGCGCGGCGGCGTCGGGCTCGAAACGCCAGAGCCCGTTCTGGTACTTCACCGTGCTCTGCCCCGTCATCTGGCCGGTCCCGGCGGCGGGGGTGTGCGTCCACTTGATCGTCGCCGTCGAGTCGTCCACCGGCGTCACGCCCGTGACCTGATACTCGCCCTGCTGCCCGGTGCAGGTGGCGACCAGGTCGATGTACGCGTCCTTGCCGATCGCCGACTTGGCGCTGTCGGTCCACAGGTCATAGGCGCCGGCCCAGTCGCCGTCCGACAGGTTGTCGAACACCTGCTCGGCCGTCACCTGCGCCGACTGCGCGTCCTGCGGCTGCGCGGTCACCTCCACCGTCGGCCGGTCCGACGCGGGGTCCGCCTTGTCGTCCTGCTTGTCCGAGCAGGCAGCCGCCGCGCCCAGGATCAGCGGGACGGCGATGGCGAGCGCGAGGCCGCGAAACGTACGTGTCACCCATCCGCTCCAACGTGGTCTTCACTCGGGCGGGGGCCCGATCCGTACGTGAAGGTACTCCCGGCCAACGAACCGCGTATAGCCGGAGGTACGCCTTCGGTACGTTCGGCCGGTATCAGCCCTTCGGCAGGATGAGTTCGGCGAAGACCGCTTTGTGGTCGCTGTCGGGAACGCGGTGAACGGACACCTTCCGAACACCCACCCGCTTGTCCGCCACCACGTGGTCCAGGACCACGCCGGGGATGAACCAGCGCTCGTCGAAGGGCCACGACGCCGCGAACCCGGCCCCCGCGACGTCCGCGGCGTCGCGGTAGCCCGTGTCCAGCACCGCCCGGAACTTCTCGTGGTCCAGCGTCGCGTTGAAGTCGCCGATGAGCAGGTTCACCGCACCCTCCGGCGTCGCGGCCGGCTCCCGCACGATGTCGTGCTCCCAGCACGCCGCCCCGTGCGCGTCCGCGGGCGCGCACGGGTGCACCGACTCCACCCGCACGTCTGTCGCGCCCGGCACCGCCACGCCCGCCTGGGCCTGGCCGAAGTCGCTCGGGAAGTGGCGGTAGCCGAGGTCGGTCACCGGGAAGCGGCTGTAGACCGCGGAGCCGGTCACGCCCGGGCGCGGGTACGACACCGCGTTGGGCAGCATCGCGTCCAGCCCCGCGGTGTTCAGCGCGGCCTTGGCCTCCGGCGTGTACTCCTGCAGCGCCACCAGGTCCACGTGCAGATCCCGCACCAGGGCGACGATCGTGCCCGCGTCCGCGCCGCCCATGAGCATGTTGACGCTCAGCACCCGCAGCCCCGGCCCGTCCTGCGGCCCCGGGTCGCTGTCGGCGATCCAGCGCGGCAGCACGCAGGCCGCGAGCGCGACGGTCGCGACGGCGGTGATGACGGCCGGCCAGACCCGCTTCGTCAGCAGCGCCACGACGAGCGGGACGAGCGACGCGACCGCGACGTAGGGCGTGAAGGCGATGAGCTGGACGGCCGGGAAGCCGCTGTCGAGCCCGAGGAGGCGCAGCGCGGCCCAGGCCACGAACGGCACCGCCAGCAGCCACATCACGACGCTCCACCACCGGCTGCGCCGCTTGACCGGCTTCTCGGGCAGCAACGGCAGGGTGTCCTGCGTGGTGGCCATTCCACCAGGGTAGGGCAGCGACGCAAGGGCCAGACGCGCCCGGGCGCGCCCGGATGGCACTAGGCTCGGCAACCGTGCACCCGGTGATCATGCGGATCGGCCCGGTGGCGATCCTGTCCCACGACGTGTTCGTGGCGCTCGGCGTCGGGATCGCCGCCCTCGTGCTGCTCCAGGAGATCCGCCTGCGCCGGGCCGCGGACGAGCGCCTCTGGTACGTGCTGGCCGGCGCCCTCGTCGGCGGGGCGATCCTCGCGCGGCTGGGCACCTGGGCGCAGCACCTCGACCCGCGCGACAACGCCTCGTTGCTGGAGCAGTGGGCGTACGGCAACCGCAGCATCCTCTCCGGGCTCCTCGGCGCCTACCTGGGCGCCCTGCTCGGCAAGCGGATCGGCGGGTACCCGCACAAGACGGGCAACCTCTTCGCCCCCGCCGTCGCCGCGGGCATGGCGGTCGGCCGGATCGGCTGCCTGCTGGCCGAGCCGCCGGGCACCCCGACGCGCCTGCCCTGGGGCATCCGGCTCGACGAGGCGCACGCCGCGGCCATGCACGTGCCCGCGAACGTGCCGCTGCACCCCTCGTTCGTCTACGAGATCCTGTTCCACCTGGCCGCGTTCGCCGCCATCGTCGCCCTGCGCGACCGGGTCACCGCGCCCGGGCGCCTGTTCACGTACTACCTCGCCGCGTACGCCGCGTTCCGCTTCGGCGTCGAGTTCGTGCGCGGCAACGAGGTCGTGTGGGCGGGCCTGACCCGCTCGCAGCTGTTCCTGCTGGCCCTGCTGCCCCTGACCCTGGGGCGCTTCGTCTGGTCCAACAAACGCGTGGAGGCGACATGAGCGGTCCGGAGCGCGGCGGAGGGGACATGAGCGGTCCGGTGCGCGGCGGAGGGGCCGCTCATCGGCGATACCGGGCCGGCTCACGGCGCCGGAGCGAAGCGGAGGCGTCATGAGCTTCACCGTCCCGCCCCCGCCGCCCCTGCCGGGGCCCGACCGCCCCATCCGGCCCGGGCGCGTGTTCGCCGGCATCGGCATCGTCTTCGGCGCGCAGCTCGTCGCCGTGCTGCTCGGCGTCGGCGCGGTCGCGCTGGGCAACCGCAGCTCCGACCCGAACAACGGCCTGATCGGCTTGTGGCTGGAGGTCGCGCTGCAGGTCGCGCTGTTCGCCGCGTGCCTCACGTTCGGCATCATCTGGATCGTGCGCAAGGACCGCGGCATCGGCCTGGGCCTGCTCATCGGATGGGGCGCCAGCGTCCTGCTCTGCCCCGTCGTCGGCATCGGCGTGTGCCTCGCCGTCCTCAACCAAGGACAACTATGACCTCCTCCGGCATGCCGCTGCGCGGCGACCGCATCCACCGCTACGTCAACGCGTTCTGCCCCTCCTGCGCGTCCGAGCGGCCGGATCGTCCGCTGGAGACCGTCCAGCGCCTCTCGGGCTGGCTCGCGGAGCGCGACGGGCGGATCTGGCTCGAGCGCGGCTGCCCCTCGCACGGGCTGGTGCGCACCCTCTACGACGAGGAGCCGGAGATCCTGCGGTACCTCGAGCGCTGGACCGCCCCCACGAAGACCCACGTGCCCGACCTGGCCGGCAACTTCGCCCCGGTCCCGTCGGCCTACCTCGCCGGCCTGCCGGAGATGCAGACCCAGCACACCTGCATCCTGCTCGCCGACCTCACCGACAGCTGCAACCTGCGCTGCCCGACCTGCTTCACCGACTCCTCGCCGGCCATCGAGGGCGCCGTGCCGCTCGCCGACGTGCTCGCCAGTGTCGACACGAAGCTGTCGCGGGAGAACGGCCGCATCGACGTGCTCATGCTCTCCGGCGGCGAGCCGACCCTCTACCCGTGGCTCGCCGAGCTGCTCGACGAGGTCGGCCGGCGCAACGTCGTGCGGGTCCTCGTCAACTCCAACGGCGTGCGGATCGCCCGCGACGACGCGCTGCTGGACCTCCTCACCGAGCACCGGGAGCGGGTCGAGGTCTACCTGCAGTACGACGGCGTGTCCGAGCGCGCCGCCCGCCACCACCGCGGCGCCGACCTGCGCCGGCTCAAGGACCAGGCCGTGGAGCGCCTCTCCGCGCGCGGCATCTTCACCACGCTCACGATGACCTGCGCGCTCGGCGTGAACGACGACGAGATCGGCGCGGTCGTGAAGCGGGCGCTGGACACCCCGTACGTCGGCGGCGTCTCCCTGCAGCCCCAGTTCGGCTCCGGCCGCTCGGGCCCGATCGACCCGATGGACCGGCTCACCCACACCGGCGTCCTCGCGCGGCTCGGCCCGCAGACCGGCGACCTGGTCACCTGGCGCGACCTCACGGCGCTGCCCTGCTCGCACCCGCACTGCTGCTCGGTCGGGTACATGCTGCGCGACGACGCGGGCCAGTGGCAGTCGATGACCAAGCTCATCGGCCACGACCGGCTCCTGGAGTTCCTCGACCTCGCGCCCGACCTCGTCGCCAACCGCATCGCCGACGTCCAGCTCCCCGCGGCCCTGCGCGGCGCGGTCAAGGACTCGCTGCTCGGGCTGCTCTCGGAGCAGTCGTCGCTGTCCCACCCGGACGTGGGCGACCTGTGGCGCGACATCTGCGAGAACTGCGACCTGGGCATCTCGACGCTCACGACGCTCGTCTCGGCGTCGCTGCCGGGCGGCCGCCGGCGGCTGCGCAAGATGCTGGGGGAGCGGGTCAAGCGCATCACGGTCAAGCCCTTCATGGACATGCACACGATGATCGAGGAGCGGCTGCTGCAGTGCTGCGTGCACGTCGCGACCCGCCGCCCCGGCGAGTCCGGGCCGCAGGACCAGTGCGCGCCGTTCTGCGCCGTGCAGGCCTGGCCCGCGCTGTCCGCCCAGCGCCTGCCGCGCGCGGCCGCGCGATGACGGAGCAGCCCTACGACCCGCTGCGGCTGTGCGTGTACGCCACGATCGCGGCCCTGGCCTGGCTGCTCGGGCCGATCGCGGTGGTGGGGTTCGCGCTGCTCGGGTTCGCCGGGTACGTGCGCGCGCGCCGCCGCGGCCTCACACGGTCGAAGTGCGTCCTGCGCGACACCCGCCTCGTCCTGGCCTACCTCGGCGTCCTGGCGCTGGCCGGCTTCGTGGCGATCGGCTGGCGGGTGTACCACCTCCTCGCCTGACCGTCCGCGCAGGTCTACGGTTGGCGTCTGTGAGTGATCTCCCGCCCGCCCAGGTGCCCGGCTGGTTGCGCCGCACGGAAGCGGAGCAGCGCTGGCCCGCCGCGCTCGTCATCGCGATCGCCATCGTCATCCACCTGGTGCTGCCCGCCGATCTCGCGCCGCGCCCGCGCTGGCTGCTGCCCGGCCTGGAGGGCGCCGCGCTGCTCGTGATCGTGGTCGTCAACCCGCTGCGCATCAACCGCGAGACCCGCGTCCTGCGCCCCCTCGCGCTCGGCCTCGTCGCGCTGCTGACCGTCGTCACCGCCTGGTCGGTGTGGCTGCTCGTCCGGGCGCTGTTCGAGAAGCACCAGAGCGAGCTGCCGCCCGCCCACCTGCTGCTGTGGGGCGCCGCGATCTGGCTCACCAACGTGATCGTGTTCGCCCTGTGGTTCTGGGAGATCGACCGCGGCGGCCCGGCCGCCCGCGCGGACGCGGACAACCCGCACCCCGACCTGCTGTTCACCCCGATGCAGGTGCCGGACCTCGCGCCCCACGACTGGGAGCCCGGCTTCTTCGACTACCTCTACCTCGCCTTCACCAACGCGACCGCGTTCAGCCCGACGGACACGCTGCCGATGACCGTCCGGGCCAAGCTGCTGATGCTGGCCGAGTCCGTGGTCTCCCTGGTCACGGTCCTGCTGGTGGTGGCCCGGGCCGTGAACGTCATCGGCGGCTGAGGGATGCGGCCGCCGTACGTCCACGAGCACCTCACCTGCGTGGCCGCCCCCGCCACGTGGCTGTCGCCGCCCTCGGGCACCCTGTCCGGCGGCGCCGACGGCCTCTACGTGGAGGACCGCCGCGTGCTGTCGCACTGGCGCGTGACGGTCGACGGCGCCGAGCCCGCGGTGTCGGAGGCGTACCGGACGGGTGCGGCGTCGGCGCGTTGTTCCGCGGTACTGCACGATGCCGCCCTGACCCTGCGGCGCGACCGGCTCGCGGAGCCGACGGGCGGAACGGAGATCATCACGCTGACCAACGCCGCCTCGGAGCCGCGCACGGTCACGGTGAGGGTGCGGGCCGCGACCGATTTCGCACCGCTGGGCCTCGTCCGCGCGGGCGGCGTCGCCCAGGTGACCGGCACCGTCTCGCCCGAGCTCGAATGGCGTTCGGCCGATGGCATGTCGGTCCGGATCGAGGCGACGCCGCCGCCGGCCGTGACGACCGCGGGCGCGGAGGCGACGCTGCAGTGGCGGGCGGTCGTGCCCCCGGGCGCCGGCTGGTCCGCCGAACTGCGCGTGACCCGCACCGACATCCCGCCGATCGCCCGGCCCAAGCGGTTCAGCACCCTGCGCGTGGCCGCCGAGGACCACCGCCTGGACGCGCTCGTCCGCACCGGCGTGCAGGACCTGGACGCGCTGCGCCGCACCGAGGGCGCGCACGTGTACTACGCCGCCGGCAGCCCCTGGTTCCTGACCCTCTTCGGCCGCGACGCCCTGTGGTCCGCCCGCCTGGCCCTGCCGCTCGGCCACGACGTCGCCGCCGGCACCCTGCGCGCCCTCGCGGACCGCCAGGGCACCGCGGACGACCCGGCGACGGAGGAGCAGCCGGGCCGCATCCTGCACGAGCTGCGCCGCGCCGACAGCGCCCCGAGCTTCCCGCCGACCTACTACGGCACGGTCGACGCCACCCCGCTGTTCGTGAGCACCCTCGCGGAGGCCTACCGCTGGGGCATGCCCGCCGCGGCCGTCCGCGCCCTGCTGCCGAACGTCCGCCGCGCCCTGGCCTGGCTGCGGCGCCACGACGGCTTCATCACCCACTCGACCGGCGGCCCCGGCCTGTCCAACCAGGGCTGGAAGGACTCGGCGGAGGCCATCCAGCACGCGGACGGCCGCGCGGCGCGGGGGCCGATCGCGTTGAGCGAGGTGCAGGCGTACGCGTACCGTGCCGCCCTCGACGGCGCCTGGCTCCTGGAGCAGCTTTCGGACGGCGCAACTCCTCGCCCCGCGCTGTCCGGCCTCGCTGTGTCGTCCGGGCGCTCCGGCGCGGCGGAGGCTCTTGCGGGCTTGACGGGCTTGGCGGGCTTGGATGCGTGGCTCGCGGAGGAGGCCGGCGGGGGCTCGGACCCGGCGCGCCCGGCCGCCTTGGACGCGGACGGCGCGGGCGGCGCGGCCGGCGCGGACGTGGCCGGCGCGGGCGGCGCGGCCGGCGCGGGCGTGGCCGGCGCGGGCGGCGCGGGCGCGGGCGGCGGGGGCGGCGCGGGCGTGGCCAGCGCGGGCGGCGGGGGCGGCGCGGGCGCGGGCGGCTCCGGGGCCGAGTCCGCGGCGGACGAGGCGCAGCGGTGGCGAGCCTGGGCCGACGACCTGAGCGCCCGCTTCCGGGCGGCGTTCTGGTGCCCCGGCGGGCATCCGGCGATCGCCCTGGACGGTGACGGCCACCCGGTCGACCTGGTGGCGTCGAACATGGGCCATCTGCTGGGCACCGGACTGCTGACGCCGGAGGAGAGCGCCACCGTGGCCGGGCACCTGGCCGGGCTGCGCTCGCCGTTCGGGATCCGCACGGCGTCGCCGGCCTCGGCCGGGTACGACCCCCTCGCCTATCACCTCGGCTCCGTCTGGCCCCACGACAACGCGATCGCCCTGCTGGGCCTGGCGCACGACGGCCACCGCGCGGAGGCGTCGGCGGTGATCACGGCCCTGCTGGCCGCGGCGGAGCGGTTCGAGTACCGGCTGCCGGAGCTGTACGGCGGCGACGAGCGGCCCACGCCGTACCCGTTCGCCTGCCGCCCCCAGGCCTGGGCCGCCGCCGCGGCGCCCGCGATCCTGATCGCCCTGCTGGGCCTGGACGTCGACGTACCCGCGGGCCGCGTCACGTTCGCCCCGCTCGCCCCGTCCCCGGTCGGCGCGTACCGCGTCCGAGGCCTGAAGATCGCCGACGGCGAACTGGACGTGAGCGTCACGGCCGCGGGGGAGCTGACGGTCCACAATGGACCGGTCGGCGTGACGTTCCACAACGCCGACGGCAGCCCGGCCCGGATCGCCCGCCCGACCTAGCGCCTCCGCGCCTCCGCGCCTCCGCGCCTCCGCGCCTCCGCGCCTCCGCGCCTCCGCGCCTCCGCGCCTCCGCGCCTCCGCGCCTCCGCGCCTCCGCGCCTCCGCGCCTCCGCGCCTCCGCGCCTCCGCGCCTCCGCGCCTCCGCGCCTCCGCGCCTCCGCGCCTCCGCGCCTCCGCGCCTCCGCGCCTCCGCGCCTCCGCGCCTCCGCGCCTCCGCGCCTCCGCGCCTCCGCGCCTCCGCGCCTCCGCGCCTCCGCGCCTCCGCGCCTCCGCGCCTCCGCGCCTCCGCGCCTCCGCGCCTCCGCGCCTCCGCGCCTCCGCGCCTCCGCGCCTCCGCGCCTCCGCGCCTCCGCGCCTCCGCGCCTCCGCGCCTCCGCGCCTCCGCGCCTCCGCGCCTCCGCGCCTCCGCGCCTCCGCGCCTCCGCGCCTCCGCGCCTCCGCGCCTCCGCGCCTCCGCGCCTCCGCGCCTCCGCGCCTCCGCGCCTCCGCGCCTCCGCGCCTCCGCGCCTGGCGCTGTCGGCGGCTCGGGACACGAACCCGTCGGGCCGCGCGGTTCGGCGGGCGGCGGCGGCCCGCGCGTCAGTCGGCGCGCGGGGGCGTCAGGCGCAGGATGGTACCGCTGCCGTCGTCGCTGATCAGCAGCGTCCCGTCGGTGTCGACCGCCGCGTCCACGGGCCGTCCCCACCACTTCCCGTCCGCGCCCACGAACCCGGTCGCCAGGTCGACGGGGTCGCCCGGGCCGTTCGCCGTCCACGGAATGAACAACACCTTGTAGCCGGCCGGCTTCGTGCGGTTCCACGACCCGTGCAGCGGCACGATCGCCCCGCCGTTGTAGAACGTCAGGCCCAGCGGCGCGCTGTGCGCGGGCAGCCCCAGGTCGATCGGGTCGGCCTTGGCACAGTCGGCCTTCGAGCCGTCGCGGTTGAGCTCGTAGTCGCGCAGGAAGCCCATGTTGCGCAGGCCGTTGTCGCTGTTCGGGTTGCAGAACGGCCACCCGTAGAAGCCGCCGTCGCGGACCTTGATCATCTCCTCGGGCGGGTAGTTGTCGACGAACTGCGGCATGCGCTGGCCCTTGTCCGACTTGCCGTCGCCGTCGACGTCGCGGTCGTCCGGCACGAGCGTGTTGTCGCGGTTGTTCACGACGATCCAGAGCTCGTCGGAGCCGGGGCGGAAGGCGAGGCCCTCGGCGTTGCGGATGCCGTGGGCGAGCAGATGCCGCGACGCGTTCGTGCCCCCCGCGGCGTACGTGTAGATCGCCGCCCGCTCCGGGTCGCTCTCGGTGTCCGAGACGCAGGCGTTGCACGTGGAGGCGATCGAGACGTACAGCGTCTGGCCGTGCACGGCGATGTTCTTGAGCACGTGCGCGTAGGTGCCGCGCAGCTCGGGCGTGCTGGTGTCGGGCAGCCCGTCGGCGACGACCTCGCCGTTTCGCGCCTTCGTGTCGCCGTTGGTGTACGGGTACCGCACGACACGGTTCGACTCGGCGATGAACAGGTACGTCTGCCCGTTGACCGGCGCGAACACCATGTCGTGGGGCTGGCGCAGGCCCGTCGCGAACTCCGACACCGCGCCCGCGCGCACGAGCTGCACCTTGCCGGCGCCCGGCTGGGAGACCAGCAGGTCCCCGCTCGGCGTCAGGGCCATGAAGCGGGCCTTGTCGACCCGCGCGTAGACGGACGCCTTCCAGCCGGCGGGCAGCTGCAGGTACCGGTCCTGGTTGAACGGTGCGCCCCCGAGCCCGGACGGCACGTCGACCTTGACCCGGGTCGGCGCCCCGAGCGCCGGTGGGGCGGCGGTACCGTACGCGCCCGTGGTCCCCGGCCGCGCGGTCGCGGGCTCGGCCGATCCGCCGGGCGCGTCCGCGCACGCGGCGAGGGGCAGTGAGCAGGCGAGCAGCAGAGCGGCGAGCTTGCGCATGGCTCCGACGCTACCCCTTCGTAAACTTGTACGGTGCAGCTCACCGTTCTGGACCGGCCGACCTGGGAGGCCCGCCGCGCCGCCCACGAGGCGCGCGTGGACGCGTGGATCGAGCCGCACCTCGCCCGCCGCCGGCTCGGGCGCAAGCACCCCGTCGAGGACTTCCTGTTCACGTACTACTCCTACCGCCCCGCCCAGCTGCGCCGCTGGCACCCGGGCGCGGGCGTGGAGCTCGCCGGCTCGGGCGCGGAGGCGGCGACCGTGCCGGCCCGCCGCGCGGAGGCGATCGCGTGGATCCGCGGCCTGCTCGTCGCCACCGCCGCCCGGACGCCGCACCTGGGGTGCTTCGGGCTGCACGAGTGGGCGATGGTGTACCGCCAGACCCAGGACGAGGTGCGGCACAACGCGTGGCCGTTGCGTTTGGGCCCGGCCGGCACCGACGCGGTCGTCGAGGGCAGCCGGATCCGGTGCAGCCACTACGACGCGTACCGCTTCTACACCGCCCCCGCGCGCCCGCTGAACCTGCTCCGGCCGACCCGCGAGTCCCAGACGGCCAACGAGCAGCCCGGCTGCCTGCACGCGAACATGGACCTCTACAAGCACGCGTACAAGATGTCCCCGCTCGTGCCCGCCGAGCTCATCGCCGACTGCTTCGAGCTCGCCCGCGACGTGCGCACGCTCGACATGCGCGCCTCGCCCTACGACCTGGCCGACCTCGGCTACGAGCCGGTGCGCATCGAGACCCCCGAGGGCCGCGCCCGCTACGTCGAGGCGCAGCGCTCCTTCGCCGAGCGCGCCGCGCCGCTGCGGGCGCGCCTGATCGCCGAGTGCGAGAGGCTCCTGGAGGCCGTCGCCGACTGACCGCCGGGAGGAGTCCGGGCGCGGGCGCCTGGTGTATAAGTCGGGTTCATGTTCTGGCGGGAACTCGGATCCGGGGAGTGGCGATGAGTGAGGTACGGCGGCGTTTGGGGCCCTTGCTGGGCATGTGGGACACCGTCGCCACCGTGAACGGCAAGGTCACCATGCGCGGCTGGGCGAGCTTCGCGTGGGCGGACGACGGGGAGTTCCTCGTGCAGCGCGCGGACGCGGACCCGCCGGGCGACGAGGTCCCCCGCGAGTGGATCGAGAACTCGCCCTTCCCGACGACGTCGCTGATCGGCTACGACGACGGCAGCAAGACCTTCACGATGCTGTACTCCGACGCGCGCGGCGTGCTGCGGGCCTACGGCATGGACGTCGACGGCGGCACGTGGCGCATCTGGCGCGCGGCCGAGGGCTTCAACCAGCGCTTCACCGGCACCATCACCGCGGACGGCAAGCGCATCGACGCGTACTGGGAGATGTCCCAGGACGGCCTCACGTGGTCCAAGGACTTCGACCTGACCTACACGCGCGGCTGAGCGGCCTCACAGCCTCTCAAAGCCTCGCCACAGCAGCACCCTTCTACCTTCGCTTCGACGGCGCGCCCGCGCGGGACCGGCCTCGTTCGGCCGCCTTCCCCGCGCGCGGCGGCGTGCCGAGACGGTGCGTCCGCGCGGGGGCGCACCGGCCACCGCAGCGGAGGGACACCACCATGATCGAGGCTGTCGGCCTCACGAAGCGCTACGGCGACCGTGTCGCCGTCGACGGGCTCTCGTTCACCGTGCGCCCCGGGCAGGTCACCGGATTTCTCGGGCCGAACGGGGCGGGCAAGTCGACCACGATGCGCATGATCGTGGGCCTGGACGCGCCGAGCGCGGGCACGGTCACCGTCAACGGCCGGCCGTTCGCGGCCCTCGGCAGCCCGTTGCGCGAGGTCGGGGCGCTGCTGGACGCGAAGGCCATCCACGGCGGGCGCAGCGCGTACCACCACCTGCTGTGCCTCGCCCAGAGCAACAACCTGCCGCGCCGTCGCGTCGGCGAGGTGCTCGAGATCGTCGGGCTCACCGGTGTCGCGCGGAAGCGCTCGAAGGGCTTCTCGCTCGGCATGGGCCAGCGGCTCGGCATCGCCGCGGCGCTGCTGGGCGACCCGCGGGTGCTCATGTTCGACGAGCCGGTCAACGGCCTGGACCCCGAGGGCATCCTGTGGATCCGCAACCTTATGCGCTCCCTGGCCGCCGAGGGCCGCACCGTGCTCGTCTCCAGCCACCTCATGTCCGAGATGGAGCACACCGCCGACCACCTGCTCGTGATCGGCCGCGGCCGGCTCATCGCGGACTGCACGGTGCGTGAGTTCATCGACCGGAACTCGTCGCTGGCGGTACGCGCGCGGACGCCCGATCCCGCCCGCCTGACCGAGCTCGTCACCGCCGCGGGCGGCACGGTCGCGCCCGAGCCCGACGGCGCCCTGCTCATTACCGAGCTGCCGCTCCCGCGCGTCGGCGACCTGGCCTACGACGGCGGCGTCCGGCTGCACGAGCTCTCGCCGCTGCAGGCCTCGCTGGAGCAGGCGTTCATGGAACTGACCAAGGACAGCGTGGAGTACCACGCGGCCGTCCCGGGGGAGAAGCGATGACGGATCCGGTACTGCCCCGAGCCGCCCTGCCCGGCATGCTCCGCTCGGAGTGGACGAAGCTGCGCACGGTGCGCTCGACCGTGTGGTCGCTGGTGGCCATGGCCGCCATCGCCCTCGGCCTCATGTCGCTCATCGCGTGGGCGGTGATCCGCCAGTGGGACACGGCCGACCCGTCCGGGCAGGAGTACCTGCGCACGCACCCGCTGGACTTGATCCTCTCGCGCCCCGTGTTCATCGCCCAGCTCGTCGTCGCCGTGCTCGGGGTGATGGTGATCTCCGCCGAGTACACCACCGGCATGATCCGCTCCACCCTCCAGGCGCAACCGCGCCGCCTGACCGTCCTGTCCGCGAAGATCCTCGTCTTCGC
This sequence comes from Dactylosporangium sp. CA-052675, assembly GCF_050947935.1. Classification (GTDB taxonomy): domain Bacteria; phylum Actinomycetota; class Actinomycetes; order Mycobacteriales; family Micromonosporaceae; genus Dactylosporangium. The sequence continues at coordinate 1,556,170 of NZ_CP192010.1, forward strand.
CGGCCTCATGCTGGCCGTCGGCGAGCTGCTCTCCTTCGGTGCGTACTTCCTGGGCAAGGCCATCATCTCGGCCCACGTCCCGGTCTCCCTGAGCGACCCGGGCGTCACCCGAGCCGTGATCGGCGCCGGCCTCTTCACGGCGATGCTGGGCCTGTTCTCGCTCGCCCTCGGCGCGATCATCCGGCACACCGCCGGGGCGATCACCACCGTCCTGGGCCTCATCCTCATCGTGTCGCAGCTGACGTCGCTGCTCCCGGGCACGTGGGGCGCGCGGGTGCACGCGTGGATGCCGACCAACGCCGGATCGCTCATCTTCGAGCCGACGGTGCCGCGAGGGTCTCTGCTGACGCCGTGGGAGGGGTACGCGGTCTTCTCGGGCTGGACGGCGATCCTGCTGATCAGCGCGGCGTACCTCTTCAAGTCCCGCGACGCCTGACCCTCCGGCTTCACCCGGGCACCACGCCGCTCCCGCGCGGTGGCGTGGTGCCCGTTCCCGCGCGGTGCCCATTCCCGCACGGTGTCTGCTTTTTCCGCGCGGTGGCGTGGGTGTCTGCTTCCGCGGGGGCGTGGCGGCGGCGTGGTGCCTGTTCCCGCGGGGTGGCGTGGCGGCGTGGTGCCGGTTCCCGCGCGGTGGGGTGCTGCCCGCTTCCGCGCGTCATCCGTGTGACTTCTCCGGGGTGTGGCCGGCTTGCCGTTGTCTCGCGTATCCGGCTTCAGCTCCGCGACACGAGGCCCGCGACCTCGTCCGCGCACCCCCAGGACAGCGTCACGCCCGCGCCCCCGTGGCCGTAGCAGTGCACGACGCGCGTGCCACCCGGCAGCCGCTCCGGGTCCACCTCGAGCCGCGGCCCACCCTCCCGCGCGGGCCGCAGCCCGGCCGCCTCCGACAGCGTTCGCACGCCGGCGAGCTCGGGCACGAGTTCCGCACACCGCCGCAGAATCGCCGCCGACGTCGCGGGCTCGGGGGCCTCGTTCCAGTCGCCGGGCTGGAACGTCCCGCCGAGCACGACGTCGCGCGAGCGCGGATGGATGTACGTCATGCCGTCCGGATGCTCCTCGTCGCGCACCGACGTCTCGATCCCCGGATTGGCCACGACCACGATCTGCCCCCGGGCCGGAAACATCGCCGCGTCATCGGCGAGCGCCCGCGCGCCCAGCCCGGTCGCGTTGACCACCGTGCCCGCCTGCCCGCCCAGGTCGGCGAGGTGCTCCACGCGCCCGCGCGTGATCGTGCCGCCCAGCGCCCGGACGCGCTCGGCCAGCCACGGGAGGTACGCCTCCATCTCCACCGACGGCACCGTGAACCGCCACTCGCCCGGATGCGTCGCGAAGTCGGGCACCGCCGATGCCCACCACGGCGCGCCGGCGGGCCGGCGAAGCAGCATCCGCGTCGGCCGCGGCGCCACGCCGGCAATGCCGTCACCCGCCTGCGCCATCAAGAAGTCGTACGTCCTGTGCGCCCACACCAGCACCCGCGGATCAGCCGCGGTGTGCGTGGGGTACCAGACGGCCGCCGCGAGGCGCGACACCGTGCGCAGCGGCTCGTCGGCCGTGACGACCCGCACCCGCGCCCCGGCTTCGAGCAGCCGCACCGCACACGTCAGTCCAATGACCCCGGCACCGACAACAGTCACGTCATCCATGCACTGCAGGCAACCAGCGTCCGGCCGACTTTGTCCAGGTCGCGCGGGTTATCGCGCGATAAGCCACGCTTATGGCCCGCGCGTGAGGCCGCCTCTCCATGACCTGGACCACCCGTCGCGCCCGCGCCTATGCTCGCCCGATGGAACCGCTGGATCTGCGGCGGCTGCGCTACTTCGTGGTGCTGGCCCGGGAGCTGCACTTCACCCACGCGGCCAAGGAGCTGTGCATCGCCCAACCGGCGCTGAGCCAGCAGATCCGCACGCTCGAGCGCGAGGTCGGCGCCCGCCTCGTCGAACGCCGCCCCGGCGGCTGCTCGCTCACCGCCGTCGGCAAGGTCGTGGCGGCCGAGGCCACGCTGCTGCTCGCGCAGGCCCGGGCCGCGCGGGAGAACATCGACGCGGCCGCGCGCGGGCAGGACGGGCGCATTCGGCTGGCGTACACGCGCTCGGCCCGGGGCGGGCGGGTCGACGCGCTGATCGAACGCTTCCGGGCGCAGAACCCGCACGTCGAGGTACTGCCGGAGACCGGCTGGCACGCGCCGAACGTCGCGGGACTGACGGCGGGGCGGTACGACGCGGCATTCGTCCGGCCGCCGCTCGACGAGCCCGGCATCCACTGGCGGCTGGTCGACACCGAGGAGCTGCGGCTGGCCCTGCCGTCCGGGCACCGCCTGGCCCGCCTGCGCCGGGTCTCGCGCGAGGAGGTCGCGGGCGAGCCGGCGGTGATGTGGCCGCGCGAGAACGGCCCCGGCATGTTCGACCGCATCGTCGCGCAGGTGTGGCCGTCCGGGATCAACCTGGTCCGCTACGAGCCCGACGACGAGCAACTGCTGCGCGCGGTCGCGGCGGGCGGCGTGGTCGCGGCGGTGCCGGAGGGCCGGGCGAAGGCCCTGCGACTGCGCGGCGTGGTGCTGCGCCGCCTCACCCCGCCGACCCCCACCGTCGACATCGGCCTCGCCTGGAACGTCCGCACCGCGACCCCCGTGGTGCAACGCCTCCTCGCGACGCTGGATGGTCTGGGCTGATCCGCTTCTTCGCGACGTTGGACGGTCCGGTCTGGTCCGCTTCCTCGCGATGCTGGACGGTCCGGTCTGGTCCGCTTCCTCGCCACGCTGGACGGTCTGGTCTGGTCCGCTTCCTCGCGACGCTGGACGCTCACGGCGAACCGGCTTGCGAAGGCTCGTGATCAGTCCTGGACGAACGCGAGCAGGTCGGTGTTGAACGCGGCCTCGTAGGTGCCGCTGATGCCGTGGGGCGCGCCCGGGTACACCTTCAGGCTCGCGTTCTTGAGCAGCCGCACGGACTTGAGCGCGGCGGCCTGGATCGGCACGATCTGGTCGGCGTCGCCGTGCGCGACGAACACGGGAATGTCGATGCGCTTGAGGTCCTCGGTGAAGTCGGTCTCGGAGAACTCGCGTACGCAGTCGTACGCGGCCTTGAGCCCCGCCTGCATGCTCAGCCGCCAGAACTGCTCGCGCAGGCCGTCCGAGACGTTGCTGCCGGGCCGGTTGGCGCCGTAGAACGGACGGCTCAGCTCCCGGTAGTACTGCGAGCGATCGGCGAGCAACCCGGCGCGGATCTCGTCGAACATGCCGCGCGGAGTGCCCTCGGGGTTGGCGTCGGTCTTGAGCATCAGCGGCGGAACGGCCCCCACCAGCACCGCCTTCGACACGCGCGACGTGCCGTGGCGCCCGAGGTACCGGGTGACCTCGCCGCCGCCGGTGGAGTGCCCGACCAGGACGGCGTCGGTGAGTCCCAGCTGGTCCACCAGCTCCGCGAGGTCGTCGGCGTAGGTGTCCATGTCGTTGCCGGACCACGTCTGCGTGGACCGTCCATGGCCGCGACGATCGTGCGCGACCGCGCGGAAGCCCTGCGACGCGAGCAGCATCATCTGGGTGTCCCAGGCGTCGGCGTTGAGCGGCCAGCCGTGACTGAATACGACGGGGCGGCCGGAGCCCCAGTCCTTGTAGAAGATCTGCGCGCCGTCGGACGTTGCGATGTAAGGCATGACGACTCCTCGCGAACCGGGTCGGACGGGTCCGTGCTGACCTGACCGCGATCGGGAGGGCGAACCTCGCCCACCGGGGTGGCCGCGCGGACGCGTGGCCGGCGCTCGAGCGTGAGCCCGGGCCGGCATCCGGCCACGAAGCAGCGAGGCACCGGCGTCTCGCGCACGGCCGCGTCTCGCGCACGGCCGCGTCTCGCGCACGGCCGCGTCTCGCGCACGGCCGCGTCTCGCGCACGGCCGCGTCTCGCGCACGGCCGCGTCTCGCGCACGGCCGCGTCTCGCGCACGGCCGCGCCTCGCGCACGGCCGCGCCTCGCGCACAGCCGCGCCTCGCGCACGGCCGCGCCTCGCGCACGGCCGCGCCTCGCGCACAGCCGCGCCTCGCGCACAGCCGCGCCTCGCGCACAGCCGCGCCTCGCGCACAGCCGCGCCTCGCGCACAGCCGCGCCTCGCGCACAGCCGCGCCTCGCGCACAGCCGCGCCTCGCGCACAGCCGCGCCTCGCGCACAGCCGCGCCTTAAAGGCTGGTCAACCCTACCTGAAGTGAGAGCGCTCCATCGACCAATATTCATAAAGGTTATTTACTGTTAACAATCCTTCCCTTACATTGGGCGGCATCACCCCCCACCGCTGGAAGGAGCGATTGAATGCGTAAAGCGATCGCTGCGGTACCCCTCACGCTGGCCGCCGTGGCCGCCGCACTCCTCGTGACGGCGTCCCCTGCGTCCGCGCACGGGTACATCTCCTCACCCCCCAGCCGCCAGGCGATGTGCGCCCAGGGCCGCGTGGCCAACTGCGGCGAGATCGTCTACGAACCGCAGAGCGTCGAAGGCCCGAAGGGCCTGACCAGCTGCAGCGGCGGCAACAGCCGGTTCGCGGAGCTGGACGACCCGAACAAGGGCTGGCCCGCGACGTCGGTCGGCAACACCGTCACGTTCACGTGGGTGTTCACCGCACGCCACTCCACGACGAACTTCGAGTACTTCGTGGGCGGCACCCGCATCGCCAACATCGACGGCGGTAACCGTCAGCCCGACGCGACCGTCTCCCACACGGTGAACCTCGGCGGCCGTACCGGCCGCATCCTGGTGCTGGCGCGCTGGAACATCGCCGACACCGGCAACGCGTTCTACTCGTGCGTCGACCTCCAGGTCGGCACCGGCGGCGGGAACCCGACGCCGACGCCCACCCAGCCGTCGCCGTCGCCGACGCGTCCGAGCCCCTCACCGTCCACCTCCCCGACCTCGCAGCCGCCGACGGGCACGACCACCTGGGCCGCCGGCACCGCGTACAAGGCCGGCGACCGCGTCACGTACAACGGCGTGACGTACCAGTGCCGCCAGGCGCACACCGCCATCCCCGGCTGGGAACCGCCCAACGTCCCGGCTCTGTGGCAACGCGTCTGATCATCCGGTACCGCTGAAAGAAGGGCGGCGTCCCGGCACCCCCGGGACGCCCCCGCGCGCAGGGAGACCCATGAAACGCATCGCGCTCCTGCTCGCGACGTTCCTGCTGGCGGGCTGCGCCGCCGCCCCGGCCCAGCCCGCCCCGGCAGGAACCGAGCAACGCGTCTTCAACGACACCGACGTCATGTTCAGTCAGATGATGGCGGCGCACCACAGCCAGGCCCTGGAGATGGTGCGCCTGGCCCGGACGAAGGCCGCACGCGAGGACGTACGCACCCTCGCGGCCGCGATCGACGCCACCGAGACCGACGAGCTCAAGACGATGCAGGTCTGGCTCGAGTCGTGGGGCCAGCCGCCCAACGCCGACGCGTCCGCGCACGCCGGCCACGGCGGCGCGCACGGCGCCAACCCGGACGACATCAAGGCGCTGCAGGCCGCGACCGGAGCAGACTTCGAGACGAAGTTCCTGAACCTGCTCATCGCGCACCAGCACAACGCGATCGAGATCGCGCGCATGGAGACCGGCTCGGGAGTCAACCCCGGGGCGCTGGACCTGGCCAAGCGCATCGACGAGTCGCGCACCGCCGAGATCCAGCAGATGCTCCGGTACCTCAACCAGCCCGCCTGACCCCGCATCCGCCCACCGGCGCCACCCCGAGCCGCCGCGCGTTGCCTGGCGCCCACCGGGCAACGCGCGGCCACGGCACTCAATCCGTTCCCGGGCTGGCAACCGATCCGTCCGCGGGTCGACCGTCATGGACACGCTGCACCCGCACCGCCTGCGTCGCGTCGCGCCCGCGCCGTTCGCGTCGCGCCCCCGCACCGTCAGCGTCGCGTCCGCGCGCACCATTTGCGTCGCGCCCGCGCACCGTCAGCGTCACGTCTACGTCGCGCCCGCGCGCCGTCTGCGTCGGGCCTGCGTCGCGCCGCGTGCATCGCGTGCACCGTCTGCGTCGCACCCGCACACCGTTCGCGTCGCGCCCGCGCCGTCTGTGTCGCGCCCGCGCGGTCTGTGTCGCGCCCGCGCGGTCTGTGTCGCGCCCGCGCGGTCTGCGTCGCGCCTGTGTCGCGTCTGCGCGCATCGTCTGCGTCGCGCCCGCCCACACCGCAGCCCTACCGCGACCGCCGGCATGCCCCATACGCAGGCGAGGGACCGCGCGGAGGCGAGACACCGCGGGCGGAGGCCGTCAACCGGCCCGAGTTGAGCGCGGTGCAGGCGCGCGCCCCGTCGGAGCGTGGAAGCCGGCGCCGAGGACGCGCGGAGGCGGAAGTCACCCGAGGTCGTTACCGTGGCGGGCAGTACCGGGCTTCACAGGGGCTGGAAGGCGGCAGAAATGAGCGAGCGGCTGCGGAACTGGGCCGGCAACATCGAGTTCAGCGCCGCGCGGGTGCACCGCCCCGCGAGCGTCGAGCAGGTGCAGGAGATCGTCGCCCGGGCGGAGCGGGTGCGGGTGCTCGGCACCGGCCACTCGTTCAACACGATCGCCGACACCGACGCCGACCTCCTCAGCGTGGCCGGGCTGCCCGCCGACATCCGGATCGACGCCGGCGCGGGAACCGTCAGCGTCGCGGGCGGGGTGCGCTACGGCGAGCTGGCGCGCCGCCTGGACGCCGACGGCTACGCGCTGCACAACCTCGGGTCGCTGCCGCACATCTCGATCGCGGGCGCGGTCGCGACCGCCACGCACGGGTCCGGGGCCGGGCTCGGCAACCTGGCCACCGCGGTCGCCGGCGTCGACATCGTGACCGGCGGCGGCGAGCTGGTGTCGCTGCGGCGCGGGGACGCGGACTTCGACGGTGCCGTGGTCGCGCTCGGCATGCTCGGCGCCGTCGTGCGGGTCACGCTGGACATCCAGCCGCGGTACCGCATCAGCCAGCACGTCTACGAACAGCTCCCGCGCGCCGAGCTCGACGCGCACTGGGACGAGATCGCGTCGGCGGCGTACAGCGTGAGTCTCTTCACCGGCTGGCACGGCGACACCGTCGACCAGGTCTGGCTCAAGCGGCGCGACGAGGACGCGCCCGCGCCCGCGGAGCTGTTCGGCGCCGTCCCCGCCGCGGGCAAGCGGCACCCGATCGCCGTCATGTCGCCCGAGCACTGCACCGAGCAGGGCGGCGCGCCCGGGCCGTGGCACGAGCGGCTCCCGCACTTCAAGCTCGAGTTCACCCCGAGTAGCGGCGAGGAGCTGCAGACCGAGTACTTCGTGGCGCGCGCGGACGCGGTCGCGGCCTTCGCGGCCGTCGAGCGGGTCTGTGACCAGGTCGTGCCGGCGTTGCAGATCTCCGAGATCCGCACGGTCGCGGCGGACTCGATGTGGCTCAGCCCGCACTTCGAGCGCGACAGCGTGGCGCTGCACTTCACGTGGGTACCGAATCATGATCTTGTTCTTGAGGCGGTTGACGCGCTCGAAGCGGCACTCGCGCCGTTCGCCCCGCGCCCGCACTGGGGCAAGGTCTTCCGGCACGCGCCGGGGTATGCGCGCGGGCGCGACTTCGCCGCCCTCGCCGCGCGGCTGGACCCGGCGGGCACCTTCCGCAACGCGTTCGTGGAGCGTCACGTGCTCGGGGAGTAGATTTCCACCCGTGCGTATCGCTCGTTTCGCCCACAGCAGTGGCATGTCGTTCGGGGTCGTTGAAGGCGAGTCGTCGGCCGGCGCGTCCGGGCTGACCGTCGCCGAGATCGAGGGCCACCCCTTCGGGGAGCTCCGGTTCACCGGCCAGCGCTGGGCCGTCGCCGACGTGCGGCTGCTCTCGCCCATCCTGCCCAGCAAGGTGGTGTGCGTCGGGCGGAACTACGCCGACCACGCGGCCGAGCTCGGCAACGACGTCCCGAAGGAGCCCCTGCTCTTCCTCAAGCCCTCCACGTCCGTCATCGGGCCCAACGACGCCATCCGGCTGCCCCCGCAGTCGCAGCAGGTCGAGCACGAGGCGGAGCTCGCCGTCGTCATCGGCGTGACCGGCGCGCGGCGGGTCGACCGCGCGGGCGCGGCCGCGGCGATCTTCGGCTACACCTGCGCCAACGACGTGACCGCGCGCGACCTGCAGCGCAAGGACGTCCAGTTCACCCGCGCGAAGGGCTTCGACTCGTTCTGCCCGATCGGCCCGTGGATCGTCACCGGCGTGGACGTCAGCGACGTCGAGGTCCGCTGCGAGGTCAACGAGGAGGTCCGCCAGCTCGGCCGGACCAAGGACATGGTGTTCGACGTGCCGACGCTCGTGTCATATGTGTCACATGTGATGACGCTGCTGCCCGGCGACGTGATCCTCACCGGCACCCCGGCCGGCGTCTCCCCGATGGCCAGCGGCGACGAGGTCGTGGTCTCGATCGAGGGGGTCGGCGCGCTCAGCAACAAGGTCCTGACCTTGGATTAGGCGTGTTGGCGACAACCGATTTGGCGTGGAAGGGGCTCTCCGGTAAAGTTCTCTTCCGGCGCGGTAAGCGCCAATGGGGTATGGGGTAATTGGCAGCCCGACTGATTCTGGCTCAGTTAGTCTAGGTTCGAGTCCTGGTACCCCAGCGCCGCAGCAAGATCGCGGTGCTGTAGTGTTTCACCGCACGTCAGCACGTAAGGAAAGTACTGGGGCCCCGTCGTCTAGCGGCCCAGGACGCCGCCCTCTCAAGGCGGTAGCGCCGGTTCGAATCCGGTCGGGGCTACAGATACGCACGATTCAGCCGCTTCGAGGAGTCAGACCTCGGAGCGGCTGTTGTGTTTTCGAGGACCGGCCCGGGGGCCTGGAGACGTGACCTCCAGGCCCCCGGTCGCGGTTCAGCCAACGGACAGCCGCCCGCGGCGCAGGTTCACGCGACGGACAGCCGGCGTCGCCCAGGTTCACGCGACGGACAGCCGCCGTCGCGCAGGTTCGGGCGACGAGTAGCCGGGCGCCGCGCGCGTTCTAGGCCACGACCAGCCGGGCCTGCAGCACCGTGTCCGCGCCCGCGCGCCCCGCCGTCACCCCGACCGCCCGGACCTGCTCGCCGACCGCCGACCCCGCCAGGTACACCGCCGCCACCGGGCTCGCGACCGCGCCCGCCATCGCGCGCCGGAACAGCGGATCGTCCGCCAGCCGCGACGTCCCGCCCGCGTACGCGTCCGAACGCAGCACCACACGGTCCTCGTGCTGCTCACACTTCACCTTGGTGATCTTCGCGAGGTCTGCGAGCTCCTGCTGCGTCCGCGCGGCCGCCGCGGCGTCCGCCATGCGCAGGTCGAGCAGCAACGGAGCCTCCGGCGACTCCTCGCCGGCCTTCCCGGCCACCACGAACGACACCACACGCGCCGCGCCCAGCCCGGACGCGAGCGCCGCCGCGAGCTTGTCCGGCTGCGTCCCGTCCCGCAGCCGCTCCACCACCTCGTCGCCGGTGATGATCCTCAGGTCGCCCTCCGGCACGTCCGCGAACATCTCCGGATGCTCCCGCATGTACCGCTTGAGCGCCTCCGGGTCGGCCACGACGAACCCCGGCGGCAGGTCGCCGGGTTCGCCCAGGTCGCCCTCGCTGAGCGGACCCGGCGGCAGCATGGCCGTGCCGAACAGGCTCATCGGCAGATACCCGGCGCCCGGCCCCAGCACCTTCGTCAGGTCACCGAGCGGCCCCGCGAGGACGCCCGCGGCCGAGGCATCGCCGGAGAGGCCGCCCAGAGCGTCCACGACGTCCGTTTTCCCGGCATCGGTACCGAGCGGCAGCCCGTCCACCCCGATGAGCCGCACGGTCGCCTCGAGGGCATCGTCGGCCGCGCGGAGGCCGAAGACGGCGACCCCGTGCGGGTCGAGGGCCGGCACGTCGGCCGGCCCCGGCGAGGTGCTCGGACCCGCGCCGGGCCCCGCGACCGGGTCCTCGACGAAGCCCACCCCGCCGATCAGGCTCGACACGTACTCCTCGTCCAGCTCCGGGCTGAGCCGGTTCGCCTTCGCCAGGTCGGCCCAGCCGATCGCCGGCTGGTCGCCCGGGAGCGTCGCGATCGCGGCACGGAACCCGGGGGCCTTCGCCAGCGGCGCCCGCTTCGCCTCCGCGGCCGCGGCCGTCGCCGTGCCCTGGGCGTCCAGGTCGCCGACGGCCAGCAGGACGTACCCGTCCTCGACCACGAAGCCCACCCGGTCCGTCCCGCGCCGGCGCTGCAGCGCCTCCAGCGACCCGCGCGCCTGCTTCTCGTCCCGCGCCGACGCCGCGACGAGCGTCACCGCCCAGTCCGGGCGCGCGGGCGCGGCCCACATCGCGACCCCGATGCGGTCGTCGAACCAGGGCGCCACGTCCGCGTACGTCACCGGCGCCCGAAGGTCCTCGAACAGCTCGCGCTCCAGCCCGTCCAGGTCGGGGGGCGCGCCCTTGCTCTTGCGCAGCAGCTCCTCGAACTTGACCCGCTGGCCCAGCCCCGGCGTCAGGTTGACCCGCGCGAACGCCGCGACCGAGGCCGGGAGCCGGTCCTCCGGCAGCGCGCCGGTCGGCTTGTCCCAGCGCTGCATCACCGCGTACGCCGCGCCCGCCGCCAGCACCGCGACGACCACGGCCGAGGCGCCGAGCACCAGGGCGAGGCGCCGCCGCGCCCGCCCGGGCGCGTCCGCCCCGCCGGGCCCGGTCAGCATGCCCTCGGCGGACATCGCGCCGGCGAGCACGGCGGCGACGGGCGTGAAGCTCCCGGAGGCGGGGCGCTCGGCCTCGACGGGCTGGATGTCGGAGTGCTCGGCGGCCGGCTCGCCGTCGGTCGGCGGCTCTTCGGCGACGCCAAGCGGCTCGCCGGAAGTGTCGAGCGGCTCCGCGGAAGTGCCGGACGGCACCTCAGGAGCGCCGGGCGGGTCTTCGGTGGTGCCCGGCTGTGACGGATCGTCCGTCGATGACATGGTTGTGCCTCCCCCGCTGGACGTGACCGAGATGCTAGCGGGGGAGTGCACGGTCATGAATCCGCCGAGTCGGCGGCGCGGGCGCGCGGGGCCGTGCCGCGGACCGGCGCGCGACGCGATCTAGAGCTGCGTGGCGATGCCGAGGATCGCCGCGATGAACACGACGAGCGCGATGATCATCGACATGCAGCCGCCGCGGCTGCTGCTGCCGCCACCACCCGGCTGTGCGGGCGGGAGCTGCGGTTCCGTCGGCGTCGCGGGGGAGTCGGGCGCGTCCGGGCCGCTCGGGCCGTTGCCGGGCGGGTTGGACGGCGTCCCCGACGAGGGTGATGCGTGCAGGCCGGCCGAGCCGTCCGGCTCCGGGCTGGCGGGTGTCGTCGATTCGGGCACTGGCGTTCCTTCCAGCTGATGCGCTCCGGGACCGCGCCCCGGATCCGCCGATTGCAGTACGCGCCCGCGCGCCGGTACACCCCGGACTCCGCACGGCACGTCCCGCCGAATCGTAAGCGCGTCCGCGCACCGCGCAACCCGCTCGTCCGCAACCCGCTCACCCACGCGCCCCGCAACCCGCGCACCCAGGCGTTTCCGCGCGCCCCGCAACCCGCCCGCGCCCGGCCACGCGAACGGCCCGGACGCGGGGGTCCGGGCCGGTCGACGTCGAGGATGGGGGCTTGGTCGTAGGTGAGGGCCTACAGCCCGGACAGGCGCTGCCCGGCACGCACCACAGCCATCGCGTGCCGGTCACCGGGCCGCCGGCCCAGGCGCTCGATCGGCCCGGACACGCTGATCGCCGCGATGACCCGCCCGGTGCGGTCCCGGATCGGCGCGGACACGCTCGCCACGCCCGGCTCGCGCTCGGCGACGCTCTGCGCCCAGCCCCGCCGACGCACCTCGGCGAGGGTTCGCCCGGTGAACTTGCACCGGGGCAGCAGCGGCATCACGGCCTCGGGCGGCTCCCACGCGAGGAGGACCTGCGCGGCCGAGCCGGCGGTCATGGGCAGCACGGCGCCGATCGGCACGGTGTCGCGCAGACCGCTGGCCCGCTCGGCCGCGGCCACGCACAGCCGCTCGTCGGCGCGGCGCAGGTACAACTGCGCGCTCTCTCCGGTCGCGTCGCGCAGGGCGGTCAGCATCGGCTCGGCGGCGGTCAGCAGGACGTCGGGCGCGGCGTTGGCGAGCTCACCCAGCCGCGGGCCCGGCCGCCAGCGCCCCTGCGCGTCACGAACCAGTAAGCGGTGGATTTCCAGCGCCTGCGCCAGGCGGTGCGCGGTGGCGCGCGGAAGCTTGGTCCGCTCGACCAATTCCGCCAGGCTGGCGCCGTCGACGCAGGCGGCAAGGATGACCACCGCCTTGTCGAGCACGCCGACACCGCTCATACTGTGTCCCACAGACCGAAACATACCTCCCAAATTTTAGGATGTCCAGATGGTGGGAGAAGCACGACAGCAGCCGCGAACGCTGGCGGAGAAGGTGTGGGACGCGCACGTGGTGCGGTCCGCCGCCGGCGAGCCCGACCTGCTCTACATCGACCTGCACCTGGTGCACGAGGTCACCAGCCCGCAGGCCTTCGACGGCCTGCGGATGACCGGCCGGCCGGTGCGCCGGCCCGACCTGACGATCGCGACCGAGGACCACAACACGCCGACCGACAACCTGCTGACCATCAGCGACCCGGTCTCGCGCACGCAGATCGAGACGCTGCGGCGCAACACCGAGGAGTTCGGCATCCGCGTGCACTCGCTGGGCGACGCCCAGCAGGGCGTGGTCCACGTCATGGGACCGCAGCTGGGACTCTCCCAGCCGGGCATGACCATCGTGTGCGGCGACTCGCACACCTCCACGCACGGGGCGTTCGGCGCCCTCGCGTTCGGCATCGGCACCTCCGAGGTCGAGCACGTCCTGGCCACGCAGACGCTGTCCCAGGCGCGCCCGCGCACCATGGCGGTCAACGTCGTCGGCGAGCTCGGCCCCGGCGTCACCGCGAAGGACCTGGTGCTGGCGCTCATCAGCCAGGTCGGCACGGGCGGCGGGCGCGGGCACGTGGTGGAGTACCGCGGCCCCGCGATCGAGAAGCTGTCCATGGAGGGTCGGATGACCATCTCCAACATGTCCATCGAGTGGGGCGCCAAGGCCGGCATGATCGCGCCGGACGAGACGACCTTCGCCTACATCGAGGGCCGCGAGTACGCGCCGAAGGGCGAGGCCTGGGATCGCGCCAAGGAGTACTGGTCGAGCCTGCGCACCGACGACGGCGCCAAGTTCGACACCGAGGTGACGCTGGACATCTCCCAGCTGACCCCGTTCGTCACCTGGGGCACCAACCCCGGCCAGGGCGCGCCGCTCGGCGGCTTCGTGCCCCGCCCGGAGGACTTCACCGAGAGCGCGGAGCGGGCCGCGGCGGAGAAGGCGCTGGAGTACATGGCGCTGACCCCCGGCACGGCGCTGCGCGACGTCGCGATCGACGTGGTCTTCCTGGGCTCCTGCACCAACGGCCGGCTCGAGGACCTGCGCGCCGCGGCCGAGGTGCTGCGCGGGCGCCGCGTCGCCGAGAGCGTCCGCATGCTCGTCGTGCCCGGCTCCGCGTCCGTGCGCGCGGCCGCGGAGGAGGAGGGCCTCGACAAGGTCTTCACCGAGGCCGGTGCCGAGTGGCGCTTCGCGGGCTGCTCCATGTGCCTGGGTATGAATCCCGACACACTGAAGCCCGGCGAGCGCTCCGCCTCGACCTCCAACCGCAACTTCGAGGGCCGCCAGGGCCGCGGTGGCCGCACCCACCTGGTTTCGCCTCCGGTTGCCGCCGCGACCGCCGTCGCCGGCCACCTCGCCGCCCCTGCCGACCTGAACTAAAAGGGACACGGACACTCATGGAGAAGTTCACCGTCCACACCGGCACGGCCGTTCCGCTGCGCCGGTCCAACGTGGACACCGACCAGATCATCCCCGCCGTCTACCTCAAGCGCGTCACCCGCACCGGGTTCGCCGACGGACTGTTCAACGCCTGGCGTTCCGACCCCGAATTCGTGCTCAACAATCCCGCCTACGAGGGCGCCTCGATCCTCGTCACCGGGCCCGAGTTCGGCACCGGATCATCGCGTGAGCACGCCGTTTGGGCTTTGCAGGACTACGGTTTCCGGGCCGTCGTGGCGCCGCGTTTCGGCGACATCTTCCGGGGCAACGCGCTCAAGGGCGGCCTGCTGCCGGTCGAGATCGGCAGCGAGCACATCGAGACCCTGTGGGCTGCGATCGAGGCCGACCCCAAGCTTGAGGTAACGGTCGACCTCGAGAGTCGCCAGTTGCGCGCGGGCGCCCACGAATGGGACTTCCCGCTGGACGATTTCAGTCGTTGGCGGCTGCTGGAAGGCCTCGACGACATCGGCCTCACCCTGCGCCACGAAGGCGCTATCACCGAGTTCGAACAAGGCCGTCCGGAGTGGACACCCGTCGTTCACTAGCCCTCGCAGGGCGTCTCGATGAGCCTCCGGCCGAATCCGTTACTCCACAACGATTTCTTTTCCGTCATATGTTTGTATCCTGTGTGCGTTGGGATACCTTGCCCACAGGGACTTCAATTCTGGTACGGGAGGAAACGTGAACAAGGCCGAGCTCATCGAGGCGCTCAGCGCTCGCCTGGGCGACAAGAAGTCGGCGAACGCGGCGCTGGACGCGGTGCTGGCCGAGATCCAGGCCGCCGTGACCAAGGGCGACAAGGTCGCCATCACCGGTTTCGGTGTCTTCGAGAAGCGCATTCGCGGTGCGAGAACCGCCCGCAACCCGCGCACCGGTGAAGCGGTGAAGGTGAAGAAGACGTCGGTTCCCGCCTTCCGCGCGGGCGCCAGCTTCCGCGAGATGGTCGCCAGCGGCAAGGTGCCGAAGGCCGCCGCCGCCGCGAAGAAGGCCGTCGCGACGAAGACCACCGCCGCCAAGGCGACGACCGCCAAGGCCACCACGGCGAAGGCCACCACCGCGAAGGCGACGACGGCGAAGGCCGCTCCGGCCAAGGCCGCCGCCACCAAGACCGCGCCGGCGAAGGCCGCCACCAAGGCCGCCCCGGCGAAGAAGGCCGCCGCCAAGACGACCCGCGCCGCCGCTTCCACGACGGCTCGCAAGACGACGACGGCCACGGCCGCCGCCAAGACCACCACCGCCGCCAAGAAGGCGCCGGCCAAGAAGGCCGCCGCCAAGTAGGTCAGGCAACACAAAGGGCGGTCCCGCGATTGCGGGGCCGCCCTTTCGCCATACCCGCCGCTATCGCAGCGTCAGCGGCGCGAGGCGATCCCGCCCGACGACGCGGCCGCCCGCGAAACACAACACCCAGCCGGCGCCCTTGCGGGTGTGGAAGTTGACGTCGGCCCGGTGCGTGAGCGCGCTGAGCAGCGGCGGCATGAGTTTTCCCTGGCTGCAGACCACGGTGGTACCGCCCTGCAGCGCCAGAGCCGAAAGCGCCTCCGCGGCCGGTTCCACCGCGGCCAGTTCGTCGAAGGCCGGGTCGACCACGACCGGCAGCCCCAGCGGCTCCACCGTCTGCCGGCAGCGCAGGGGGGTGGCCGACACCACCCGGTCGGGCCGAAGCAGCGTCAGCAGGCCGCTCAGGCCCTGCGCATCACGTTCCCCGGCGGCCTCCAGGGGCCGCTCGGCGTCCGGACCCGTCCACTCCTTGCGCTTGCCGGCCTTGGCGTGGCGTACCAGCGCGACGACCCCGGTCACCGGCGGCACGTCGAGAAAGGCGCGCACGACCCCGCGGTCGTGCGCGTAACTCAGCAGCGTGTGCGCGCCGGTCGCGGGCACCCACCGGGCCTCCTCGATCTCGTGGTCGGCCGCCCGCGGCGCCCACGCGGTCGCGCGCATCGACCAGAAGTCCACGCTCTTCTCGACGCCCGGCTCCCCGGTCAGGTACCGCACCGACGGCAGCCGCACCTGCGGCACCGCCTCGACCGACGTCTCCTCGAAGACCTCCCGCACCGCGGCGGTCAGCTCGTGCTCGCCCGGATCGAGCTTGCCCTTCGGCAGGGACCAGTCGTTGTACCGCGGCCGGTGCACCAGCACGATCTCCGCGGTCCCGTCGGCGGACCGCCGCCACACCACGCCGCCCGCCGCGCGGACCACCGAGTTCACTTCAGCCATGCGATGTTTCTATCCTCCAGGACCGTCTCCCACACTGCCGGGAAGTCCGCGCGGGCCCGTGTCACCGCGGCGCGCTCGCGTTCGAAGAGCCGCCCGGCCGTCACCGCGAGGGCGTGGTCGCCCGGCTCGGCCGCGGCCGCCGCCAGCCACGCGTCCGCGGCGATCGCCGCGTCCTGGTGCTCGCCGAGCACCCCCTGCGCCCGCGCCACCGCCTTGGCCAGCAGCTGCGCCTCCGGGCCGACGACCGCGGCGACCGCGTCCGCGGCGTAGCGGGCGCGCTTGGCCCGCTTGCGCACCTCGTGCCAGTCGTCGTCGGGCAGGTCCGGGGTCAGCTCGCCCGCGCCGACCACGCCGCCGCCGCCCTCGACCAGGCGCCGCCACGGCTTGCGCACGATGTCCGGCAGGACGTCCTCGGCCCGCTCCCAGGCCGGCGGGGCGAGGCGGGGGGCCTCCACCGCGCCGACGAGGGCGTTGAGCAGCTTCACGTACCGCCGCGAGCGCAGCGCCTCGTCCAGCTCCCGCAGCGCCGCGTCCTGCCGGGCGGCCAGCGCCGCGTCGATCCGCGCCACCGCGCGCGGGTCGGCCGGCACGAGCGGGTCGGCGGCGGCCGTGCGGTGCAGCCGCTCCCGCAGCACCTCCACGTCGCGGGCGCCCCCGAGCGCGCCGGCCAGCCACGCCAGCTCGCCGCGCAGCTTGGCTGTCCAGTGCGGGTCGAGCAGCGCCTGGAACGTCTGCAGGTCGCTGCGCAGGCGCCGGGTGCCGACCCGCATCTGGTGCACCGGGGTGTCGCCGTTGGGCATCGTCTGGCGCAGCCGCGCGAACGGGTCGTGCTTGAAGATCCGCGCGACGTCGCGGCGGATCGCCTCGGTGACGATGTCACCCGCGTACGCGGTGCGCCGCTGCGCGGGCGCGACCAGCACCGGCCCGTCCAGCGGCGCGGCCGCCTCCATCGCGCGCACGTGCTTGGCCACGAACGCGCCGGCCCGCGCACCCGCGCCCAGCAGCAGCTCCTCGATCTCGTCGAGCAAGCGCCGGTCGCCGGCGGCGCGCTCCACCTCGATCTCGCGGAAGCGCAGCACCACCTCGCGGCCGTCGAGCACGCTCACCGTGTCGTCGGCGACCTCCGCCAGCAGCTGCCCGTCGGCGTCGGTGACCTCGTAGACGGTGCGCACCGTGCGCAGGACCGCCGCCGGGTCGAGCGGGCGCCTGCGCCGATAGGCGGTGACGAGGTCGAGCAGCTGCGGCGGGATCACGCCCGAGCCCTGCGACGGCCGCGAGTGCTCATGGCGGATCCCCGCCCGCGAGGACGGCAGCTTCACCGTCCACACCTTCGCCGACGCGTCGCCCTTGCGGTACCGCAGCGAAACCCCGTGGCGCGCGAGCAGCCGTTCGGGGGTGTCGTAGTAGGTCGCCCGCAGCGTCACCGGCTCCCGCGCACGCACCCGGCCCGCGGCGCCGAGGTCAGGCATCGTGAACCCGTCGTCGACGAGGTACTTGCGCTCTTCCTCCAGCATCCAGTCACCCTAAAGAGGTCAGACGGGCTCATCCACCCGCTCGACGATGCGGCGCGGCAGCGCCTCGTGCCGATTCCCCCGGCCGCCGGGCTGACTCCACCCGGTCGACGATGCGGCGCGGCAGCGCCTCGTGCCGATTCCCCCGGCCGCCGGGCTCACTCCACCCGGTCGACGATGCGGCGCAGCAGCGCCTCCTGCGGATTCTTGCCCGGCCGCCGGTGCCACTCGCCGTTGCCCGAGAGCTCGAAGGCGCCGGTGTCGTCGCTCATCATCAGGCTCAGCACCCGGTGCAGCTCGTCCGTCGCGGCCGGGTCGGTCACCTGGACCAACGCCTCCACGCGGCGGTCCAGGTTGCGGTGCATCAGGTCCGCTGAGCCGATCCAGTACTCCGCGCGGGCGCCGTGGCCGAACCGGAACACCCGCGAGTGCTCGAGGAACCGGCCCAGGACCGAGCGGACCCGGATGTTCTCCGACAGGTCCGGCACGCCCGGGCGCAGCGCGCAGATGCCGCGCACGATCAGGTCCACGCGCGTCCCCGCGCGGCTCGCCCGGTACAGCGAGTCGATGACCTCCTCGTCGACCAGCGAGTTCACCTTGAGCTGGACGAGCCCGTCCGCGCCGTACGCGACCTCGCGCTCGATCCGCTCGATGATGCCCCGGCGCACGCCGTGCGGGGCGACCAGCAGCCGGCGGTACGACGTCTGGCGGCTGTAGCCCGTGAGCACGTTGAACAGGTCGGTCAGGTCGGCGCCCACCTCGGGGTCGGCCGTCAGCAGCCCGTAGTCCTCGTAGAGCCGCGCCGTCTTCGGGTGGTAGTTGCCGGTGCCGATGTGGCAGTAGCGGCGGATGTGGTTGCCCTCCTGGCGCACCACGAGGGCCGTCTTCGTGTGCGTCTTGAGGCCCACGAGGCCGTACACCACGTGGCAGCCCGCCCGCTCCAGCGTCCGCGCCCAGCCGATGTTCGCCTTCTCGTCGAAGCGCGCCTTGACCTCGACGAGCACCACGACCTGCTTGCCGGCCTCGGCCGCGTCGACGAGCGCGTCAACGATGGGGGAGTCGCCGCTGGTGCGGTACAGCGTCAGCTTGATCGCCAGCACGTTCGGGTCGGCCGCGGCCTGCTCGATGAAGCGCTGCACGCTCGTGGAGAACGAGTGATACGGGTGGTGCACCAGGATGTCGTGGTCGCGCAGCCGCGCGAAGACGCTGCGCGGCGTCTCGCCCTCGGCGAAGTGGGGGTGCGTCGCCGGTACGAACGGCGGATCCTTGAGATCCGGGCGATCGACGCCGTTGTAGACCTCCCACAGCGCGGTCAGGTCCAGCCACCCGGGCACGCGCAGCACGTCGTGGGAGTCCATGTCGAGCTCGCGGACGAGCAGCTCGAGGACGTGGTCGGAGATGGACGCCGCGACCTCCAGCCGCACCGGCGGCCCGAAGCGCCTCCGCGCGAGCTCGCGCTCCAGCGCCTGCAGCAGATCCTCGTCGCGGTCCTCGTCGAGCTCGACCTCGGCGTTGCGCGTGACGCGGAACAGGTGGTGCTCGACCACCTGCATGCCCGAGAACAGCTGGCCGAGGTGCGCCGCGATGAGCTCCTCGACCGGCAGGAAGCGCATCACCCGCGCCCCGTCGCGCGCGGCGTGCAGGGCGAAGAACCGCGGTACGTTGTTGGGCACCTTGATCCGCGCGAACAGCTCGGGGCCGCCGTCCTTCTCGCGCACCACGACGGCGAGGTTCAGCGACAGGCCGGAGATGTACGGGAAGGGGTGCGCGGGGTCGACCGCCAGCGGCGTGAGCACCGGGAAGATCTGCTCGCGGAACGAGGCGCGCATCCGCTCGCGCTCGGCCGGGTCCAGTTCCGTCCAGCGCACGATGTGGATGTTCTCGGCCGCCATCGCGGGCGCGATCTCCTCGGCGAAGACCCGCGACTGGCGCGCCATCAGCCCCGTCGTGCGCTCGGCGATCTGCTCGAGCTGCTCCGTCGGCGGCAGGAAGCCCGGGGGACGGCGCACCGGCAGGCCGGTCTGCAGCCGCCGCTTCAGCCCGGCGACGCGCACCATGTAGAACTCGTCGAGGTTGCTGGCGAAGATGGCCAGGAACTTGGCCCGCTCCAGCAGGGGCGTCGCGGGGTCCTCGGCGAGGGTCAGCACCCGGGCGTTGAAGTCCAGCCACGACAGCTCGCGGTTGAGATACCGGTCCTCCGGCAGCGGCTTTTCTTCCTCCGGTACCTCCACAGCGCTCCCTTCGGACCCGAACCACTCCGTGACGGCGTCCCCGTCGCGCGCGGTCGCGTCCCCCTCGATCGCGTCCGCGCCCGTCTCGTTCGCGCCCTGGCCGTCCTGCGCCGCCGCGGGCTCACCCGTGCCTGCCCCGGGCCGGCTCGTGCCCGGTGCGGCGCTCTCGACCGGCTTCGCGGCGGCCGCGGGCGATGGGTCGCTCGCCGGCACGGCGGCGGCCCCGTTCGCGGCACTCTTGGCAGCGGTGGTCGCCGGCTTGGCGGAGGCGGCTCCGTTCGTGGCGGCAGGCGCCGGCTTGGTCGCGGCGGCGGTGGCCACCGGCTTGGCAGGGGCCGCTCCGTTGGCCGCCGCAGGCGCCGGCTTCGTGGTCGCGCTCGTGGCCTTGGCGGTGGCCACGGGCCGGGCCGGAGTCGTCGCCTTCGCGGCCGTCACGGGCCGGGCGGCCGGACGCGCGGTGGCGGCCGGCTTCGTCGCGTTCGTGCCCGGCTCGGTCGCGGCAGACGGGGTCGCCGCGGCTTCGGTCGCCGTGCCTTGGGTCGCAGTGGCGGGCTGGGCGGGAGCTGCGGCCGAGGTAGGAGCCGCGGGCTTGGCGGGAGCGGGTTCGGCCGGGGCGGACTCGGCCGGCTTCACCGCCGGAGCCTTAGCCGGGGATTTCTGAGTCGGCACCCGCTCGGACGCCTTCGCCGACTCCGTCGTGGCCTCGTTCACCGTGACCTCGCTCACCGTGGCTTCGTCGGCCGGCGCCGGGCGCGCGGCCTTGGTGGCCCGACGAGCCCGGGCCGGGGCCCCGTCCCCAGCGGACCTCGTCGTCTTGGGCGGCGCACTCTCCGGTTCGGGCCGCGGGGCGGCGCTGCGCGGGCGGCTCCGACCGGTCGTGCTCTCGTCCACCGGATCATCATGGCCCGTTTGTGCCGGTCTGAACATGAACTTCCCGCTGCTTGGCCTCGACGGGAGGTTGTGCGCGAGATGTTCGTGATCGTGCCCACATCGTCGCGCTCGCCGGCCGGCGAGGATTTCGCGCTGCCCGCCCTCTACGGAAGCGTGGGCAGTGTGACCTTCGTGATCGTGCCCACATCGTCGTGGTCGAGCCGCACCCGCTGGCCCAGCCGCAGGTGACGCAGCCCGGACGCGTCGAACGCCGCGGCCGGGAAGCTCACCTCGACCCCGTCGTCGAGCAGCACCGTCCCGGTGCGACTCGCGTCGTCGAACGTCGCGACCGTGCCCTGCATACCGATCACGCTACCGTGCAGAGAACTTGTCCGGTATGTGTGCCGAGTCCCAGTCGCGCCGCGGCATCGAGATCGGCCGCGGTGTCGACGTCGCGGCGCAGGCTCGGCCAGGCGCCATCGAGCCGTATCGCGCCCGAGCGCAGATGCGCCACCGCGGACCCGGGCCCGAAGTGCGGCGCGAGCGCCTCCCCGGCCGGCGCCGCGAGCAGCACCGTCCCGGTGCCCTCCAGGTCCGGCACGAACGCCCGCCGCCCGGCCCGCGCGGCCGCGACCAGCGCCGACTCGAGATCCTCGGGCCGCATCGCGGGCAGGTCGGCGGTCAGCGCGACCACGCCCAGCCTCCGCCCCCCGACATCCCCGGCATCGTCCGAGCCGCTGCCCGAGCGGCTGTCCGAGGTGCTGCCCGAACGACCGTCCGAGCCGCTACCCGAGTTGCTTGCCGAGCGGCGGTCCAAGCTGCTGCCCGAGCGGCCGTCCGAGCGACCGTCCAAGCTGGTGCCCGACCGGCCGTCCGAGCGACCGTCCGAGCTGGTGCCTGAGCGGCCGTCCAAGCCGTCATCCAAGCGCCCCGCCGCATCGATGCCGGGCTCCCGCGCCCCGGGGAGCCGGTCCCCGCGAGCGCCCGGCTCCGGCCGGCCGGCCTGCGCGTCCGCGCCGACGCCAACCGGCTCGGGCGCCCAGGCGGCCTGGGCCCCGTAGGCGAGCGCCGCGTTCAGGCCCGCCGCGGGCGCGTCGGGCAGGCAGAACGCCCCGAGATCGGTCAGCTCCGCGCACACCGCCGGGTCGTCGCAGATGACCACGACGCGGGCGACCGCGCGGCAGGCGAGCGCGGCGGCTACCGTGTCGCGTGCCATGGCCAGGACGAGATCGGGGTGTACGGCCTCGGGCACGGCGCCCCGCAGGCGCGTCTTGGCCGCTCGCAGCGGCTTGACCGGGACCACCGCCACCCAGGCGGCCGCCCGCTCGGGCGCCGTCGCCTGGGTCGTCGACTGGCCGTGGCAATGCATGAGCCATCCTGACACGGCCACCGGGCGCCTGGCAGTGGCATGATTCGCAGCAGAACCGTGAGGGGAGGGTGAGATGGTGCGCCGGAGGCTCGGCTTCTGGCGGCGTTTCGCCGTCATGACCGTCAAGCCCGCGATCCAGGTGCTGACCCGCCGCACCTGGCGGGGGATGGAGCACATCCCGGGCGACGGCGGGGTGATCATCGTCGTGAACCACATCTCCCACGCGGACCCGCTGGCCGTCGCGCACTACATCTACGACGCCGGGCGGTGGCCGTCGTTCCTGGCCAAGTCCAGCCTGTTCGAGGTGCCGGTGCTGGGCTACCTGCTCAAGGCCGTCCACCAGATCCCGGTGCGCCGCGGCACCACCGACGCCGTGAAGGCGCTCGAGGCCGCCCGGGCGGGCGTCCGCGCGGGCGAGGCCGTGGTCATCTACCCCGAGGGCACCACGACGCGGGAGCCGGACCTGTGGCCCATGCGCGGCAAGACCGGCGCGGCGCGGCTGTGGCTGGACACCGGCGCGCCGATGATCCCGATCGTCATGTGGGGCCCGGAGCAGATCTACGACCCGCGGACCAAGAAGCTCAAGCTGCTCCCGCGCGCGAAGGTCACCGTCGTCACCGGCGCGCCGATCGACCTGTCGGCCTGGTCGGGCGCGCAGCCGACGGCCCAGACGCTGAACGAGATCACCGACCACATCATGCTGCACCTGCGCGACATGCTGGTGGAGATCCGCGGCGGCACCCCGCCGCCGCTGTGGACCCCGAAGCGCTCCGCCCCGGGCGCTGACGAGCGCCGATCCGCCCAGCTCCCGGAGGAGCCGCGGCCCGCCCAGCGCCCCGAAGAGCGGACGGCATGAGCATCCAGCGCGCGGCCGTCCTCGGGGCGGGTTCCTGGGGCACGGCGTTCGCCAAGGTGCTCGCCGACGCCGGCACGCCCTCCGTCACCGTCTGGGCGCGCCGGCCCGAACTCGTCGCCGCCATCCGCGACGAGCACCACAACCCCGACTACCTGCCCGGGACGTGGCTCCCGGGCTCGGTCACGGCCACCTCCGACGCGTTCGAGGCGATCGACGGGGCGGATCTGGTCGTGCTGGCGGTACCGTCGCAGACGCTGCGGGTGAATCTCTCCGCGTGGCGCGGCACCATCCGCGCGGACGCGACGCTCGTGAGCCTCATGAAGGGCATCGAGCTCGACACCCTCAAGCGCATGAGCGAGGTGATCGTCGAGGTCGCCGACGTGGAGCCGGAGCGGGTCGCCGTCGTCACCGGGCCGAACCTGGCCCCGGAGATCGCCGCCGAGCAGATCGCGGGCACCGTGGTGGCCTGCCAGGACATCCGTCGCGCGGAGCTCGTCCAGCGGGCGATCAGCACGCGCTACCTGCGGCCGTACACCAACGACGACGTCGTCGGCTGCGAGCTCGGCGGCGCCGTGAAGAACGCGATCGCGCTGGCCTACGGGATGGCCTCCGCGCTCGGGTTCGGCGACAACACCAAGGCGACCCTGATCACCCGCGGCCTGGCCGAGACCGCCCGCCTGGGCGCGGCGCTCGGCGCCAACCCGATGACGTTCGCGGGCCTGGCCGGCCTGGGCGACCTCATCGCGACGTGCTCGTCGCCCCTGTCGCGCAACCGTACGTTCGGCGAGCGCCTCGGCCGCGGCGAGACCCTGGAGCAGGCGCAGGCCGCGACCCGCCAGACCGCCGAGGGCGTCAAGAGCTGCAAGTCGATCCGCGACCTCGCGCACAGCGTCGGCGTGGAGATGCCCATCACCGAGCAGGTCGAGCAGGTCTGCCACGAGGGCGTCGACCCGCTCAAGGCCCTGGCGGCGCTGATGGCCCGCGAGACGAAGCCGGAGCGCCCGGGCGTCCCGTCGACCGGTCAGTGACGCGGCTCGCCCGCCCCCGAGCACCTGCCCGCCCCGGTCGGCGGCGCGATCCGCGCGGCGAGTGCGACGACGCCTCCGCGCTGCGAGGACGGCGGCGCCTCCGCGCGGCGAGTACGGCGGCGCGATCCGCGCGGACACGGGTGGCGGCGCGATCCGCGCGGCGAGTACGGCGGCGCGCGTGCGGAGCGAGCGCAGGGGAGTGAGACGCCTGATGAAGGGGGACAGCAGCGTGGATGCGAGCGAGAGCGGTACGCCCGGGCGCGGGGACGGGACGCGGGTCGTGCACGCCGGAGTGCCGGCGGCCGTCGTGGGGGAGCCGTTCCTGCCGTCGCCGGTGTTCGTGGCGCCGTACCACCTCGACCCGGTCGCGGGCCCGAAGCCGGGCGTGGACGGATACGGGCGGTCGGACAACCGGACGTACCGAAACCTGGAGAAGGCGATCGGGGACCTGGAGGGCGGCGAGTGCGTCGTCTTCG
The DNA here is from genome assembly GCF_050947935.1 of Dactylosporangium sp. CA-052675. GTDB lineage: Bacteria > Actinomycetota > Actinomycetes > Mycobacteriales > Micromonosporaceae > Dactylosporangium. Next base: position 1,580,520 of record NZ_CP192010.1, read on the forward strand.
CCTCCGGCATGGCGGCCATCAGCGCGGTCCTGCTCGCCACGCTGCGCACCGGTGACGCCGTCGTGCTGCCCTCCGACGGCTACTTCCTGACCCGCGCCTTCGCCGGCGAGCACCTGCCCGAGCGCGGGATCGAGGTGCGGACGATGCCGACGGCGGGACCGTACCCGGCGCTGGACGACGTGCGGCTGCTGCTGCTCGAGACGCCCTCGAACCCGGGGCTCGACGTGTGCGACATCGCCGGGCTCGCCGCGCGGACGCACGCCGGCGGCGGGCTCGTCGCGGTCGACAACACCACGCCGACGCCGCTGGGGCAGCGGCCGCTCGACTTCGGCGCGGACTTCTCGGTCGCCTCGGCCACCAAGGCGCTGACCGGGCACTCCGACATGCTGCTCGGCTACGTCTGCGCCCGCGACCCGCAGCTGGCCGAGTCGATCCGCACGTGGCGCGCGCAGACGGGCGGCATCCCGGGCGCGTTCGAGGCGTGGCTCGCGCACCGCTCGCTCGGGACGCTCGACCTGCGCCTGAGCCGCCAGACGACGAACGCCGCGGCGGTGACGGAGCTGCTGGCCGGACACCCGGCGGTCGCGTCCGTGCGGTGGCCCGGGCGCCCCGGCGACCCCGCGTTCGAGGCGGCGGCCCGGCAGATGCGCCGCATCCCGGGCATCGTGACGTTCGTGCTGGCCGACAAGGCGGCCGTCGAGCGCTTCCTGGACGCGTCCGAGCTGGTGTTCGCCGCGACGTCGTTCGGCGGCCTGCACTCCTCGGCGGACCGGCGGGCGCAGTGGGGCGACGACGCGCCCGAGGGGCTCGTGCGCTTCTCGTGCGGGGTCGAGGACACCGCGGACCTGGTCGCGGACGTGCGCCGGGCGCTGGACGCCGCGCTGGGCTGAACGCCACCGCGCGGCACCCCGGGTTCGTGTCCGGGGGCGCCGCGCGGGAGCGTGCTCACGGCAGCGGGTGACCCCGACGCGACCGGCCGCTCAGCGTCGTGGCCAGGTTCAGCTGCTGCCGCGACCGACGCGGCGGAGGTCGGCAGAGCGGCGGACGCGAGCACCGTGAACCGTACGGACCTGGAGGGGGTGCGGCAGCCTCCTCGAGATCGGCCGCCCGGAGGCGCGCGGATCCGGACCGGGGAGGCTCAGTGGCTCAGGGCCGATGCCGCAGAACTCAGCAGTGCAGGTCGCCGGCCGGCGCGGACGGGACGGTGGCCACGATCGCCGGTGAAAGATTCACCAGCCACGAGCCTTCGGCGCCCTTCGGAACCACGACCTGGAGCGGGACCTGGCGGTCGACGGTGTGCCAGACCGTCCGCCCGGACTGCTCGTCCGCGTACCAACACACGTCCGACAGCCCCAGCAGCTGCGGGTCTTGCGGAACCGCCGGGGCGGCACCCCCGCACGACAGGACGATCGCCGGGTCGCCGAACGCGGCGTTCTGCTCGCCGCCGGCGGTCACCTGGCGACGGTGCAGGCCGCCGAGCTCCTCGGGCAGCCGGGACACCAGCGCGCGGCACACCGCGGCCGGGGACGGGTCGAGCCGCGGCGCCTCGGCGGAGACCGGTGCGGTGCTCGGCGCCGACGGGAAACCACCCAGGATCCAGAACGCGACGATGCCCGCGACCAGCGCCACGGGCAGCGCGGCGAGGGTCGCGAGCTTCGCCGGGCTCGGCGCGGGGCGCGCGGGCGCGTCCGGGCTCGTCACGCTCGGCACTACAAGTGCACCACCGAGCAGGTGACCGTGCGCGTGATGCCCGGCACCAGCTGGACCTTCGAGACGATGAGCTGACCCAGTTCGTCGATGTTGCGGGCCTCGGTGAGGACCACGACGTCGTACGGCCCGGTGACCGCGTCGACGCGGACCACCCCGTTGAGCCCCTGAATGGCCGTGGCCACGTCGCGGGCCTTGCCGACCTCTGTTTGGATCAGGATGTATGCCTGTACCACGACACGACTCCCTCCCTGCCGTCCGCACGCTGATCAGGCGTCAACCTACCGCAAGAATGGAATCGGCAAATCAACCGCCGTGCGTGATCATGCCATGACACGCGGCGTCGGCGACACTATCGAGCATCAGCTTGGAGGACGGGTGACCGTAGCAACCGCCGGAGAGTTCGGGCTCATCTCACGGGTGACGGCCCGGCTCGGGGCGGCGTCGCCCTTGGTGCAGCTCGGACCGGGGGACGACGCGGCGATCGTCGCGACCCCGGACGCGCGCGTCGTCGCGAGCACCGACGTGCTCGTGGACGGCCGCCACTTCCGCCGCGACTGGTCCAGCGCGCGTGATGTAGGACACCGCGCGGCCGCGGCCAACCTCGCCGACATCGCGGCCATGGGGGCCCGGCCCACGGCCCTCCTGGTGGCCCTGTGCGCCCCGGCGAACCTGCAGATCTCGTGGGCCGAGGAACTCGCCGACGGCCTGGCCGCGGAGGCGGCGAAGACCGGCGCGACGGTCGTGGGCGGGGACACGTCGTCCAGCCCGACGCTGACCATCGCGGTGACGGCGCTCGGGGACCTGGACGGGCAGGCGCCGGTGCTGCGCTCGGGCGCGCACCCGGGCGACGTGGTGGCCGTCGCGGGCCGGATCGGGCACGCCGCGGCGGGGTACACGATCCTCTCCCGGGGCTTCCGCTCGCCGAAGCTGCTCGTCGACGCGCACCGGCGCCCCGACGTGCCGTACCACCTCGGCCCCGCCGCCGCGCGGATGGGCGCGACATCCATGATCGACATCTCCGACGGGCTGCTGGCCGACCTGGGCCACATCGCCACGGCCAGCGGCGTCGGCATCGACGTGCGCCGCGACGCGTTCACGGTGCCCGAGGCCATGCACGCCGCCGCGACCGCGCTGGGCGTGGACCCGTACGGCTGGCTGCTCGCCGGCGGCGACGACCACGCGCTGGCGGCCACCTTCCCGCCCGACGTCGAGCTGGGTGAGGAGTGGCTCGTCGTCGGCTCCGTGGTGACCGCCAGCATGTTCACGGCGGGTGAGGGCGTGACCGTGGACGGTCGCCGATACACGGGCGGGGCCCCGGGCTGGGACCACTTCCGGTAAGGGCCGGTAGGCTCGGCGCTCGTGACCGAGATCGACATCCGGCTGACCCGCTACGGCGCGCCGGTCGCCTCCGAGCTGACCACCGCCGCGCTCGCGGACCTGAGCGAGCGGTACGGCGGTGAGGGCGACTCCACCCCCGTCGAGCCCGTCGAGTTCGACCCGCCCGAGGGGGCGTTCCTCGTCGCCTACGTGGACAACGTGCCGGCCGGCTGCGTCGGCTTCCGCACGTTCGCCGAGGACGAGACGACGGCCGAGCTCAAGCGCATGTACGTCGCGCCGCGGTTCCGGGGCCTCGGGATCGCCAAGGCGCTGCTGCGCGCCGTCGAGGACGCCGCGCGGGAGGCGGGCCGCAAGCGCATGTGGCTGGAGACGGGCACCGCGCAGCCGGAGGCGATCGGGCTGTACGAGCGCAGCGGATACGTGCGGATCGAGGACTTCGGCCACTACAAGGGCTACCCCGAGGTCCGCTCGTTCGGCCGGGACCTCTGAGGCCGGCCCGGGCACGACGAAAGGCCCCGTGACCGTGTCACGGGGCCTTCGCGGTGCCTGGGGTCAGCCCCGGACGACCTTGCCGGCCTTGAGGCAGGAGGTGCAGACCTGCACCTTCCGCGTGGTGCCGCCACCGGCCGGGGTGCGCACCGTCTGAATGTTGGGGTTCCAACGGCGGTTGGTCCGCCGGTGCGAGTGGGACACGTTGTGGCCGAAGCCCGGTCCCTTGCCGCAGACGTCGCACACGCTAGCCACGGGGATCTCCTGGGTTGATTGCAGTCTCGGAGCGGAACGGACCCGCGCCGCGGCTCTCGTTCCAGGCGTCACCGGCCGGGTGAACGGCGGGCAACCCGGTAAGGCTACCTGATCCGGCCCCTCGACACCCAATCGGCCCTGTCGGCGCCCGCATCGGTGGGGAATGACCGGCTTCACCGTTAGGCTCTGGCGCGTGCCAGACAGTGTGGACGCCGCTGCCGTCCGCCGGTGGTGTGCCGGTGGCCTGGCCGCGCTGCGGCGCCATCAGGCCGAGATCGACGCGCTCAATGTGTACCCCGTGCCGGACGGCGACACCGGCACCAACCTGGTGCTCACGATGTCCGCGGCCGTCGAGGCGGCGGTGGGCGCGACGGCCGCCGAGACCATGCGCGGCGCGGCCCGGGGCGCGCTGCTCGGCGCGCGCGGGAACTCGGGGATCATCATGGCCCAGCTCTTCAAGGGGCTCGCGGCCGGCCTGGAGCGCGCGGGCGCGGCCCCGGTGACCGGCGCCGTGCTGGCCGGGGCGCTCGACGACGCGGCCCGCGGGGCCTACGACGCGGTCGCCGCGCCGGTCGAGGGCACCGTGCTGACCGTCGGCGTCGCCGCCGCGAAGGCCGCCGTCGCCGCCGCGGCGCACGGGGGCGTGGTCGCCGTGGCCCGGGCGGCCTCGCAGGGCGCGCGGGAGGCGCTCGCGCGGACGCCCGAGCAGCTGCCGGCGCTGGCCCGGGCCGGGGTCGTCGACGCGGGCGGGCGCGGCCTCGTGGTGCTGCTCGACGCGCTGGTGGAGACCCTGACCGGCGACGAGCCGCCCGACGGCCCGGTCACGGCGGCCGTGCCGGCCGGTGGCCGCCCGGGCGCGACGGCCGAACGGGAGACCGGGTCGGCCGACTTCGCCTACGAGGTGCAGTACCTGCTCGAGGCGCCCGCGGACACGGTGGAGACGCTGCGCGGCGCCCTCACCGCGCTCGGCGACTCCCTCGTGATCGTCGGCGACGAACCGACCTGGCACGTCCACGTGCACGTCAACGACGTCGGGGCGGCGATCGAGGCCGGCATCGCCGCCGGGCGCCCGAGCCGGATCACCGTGACCCGCTTCGAGGACCAGATCGCGGCGCGCACGGACGCCGCCGCCCCGGCGGGCGAGGGCGACGGGCACCCCGACCGCGCCGTCGTGGTCGTGTGCAACGGGCGCGGGCTCGCGGAGCTGCTCGCGGCCGAGGGGGCGACGGTGCTGACCGGCAACCCGTCCACGCGCCAGCTCCTCGACGCGATCGTGCGCGCGGGCGCGGACCGCGTCGTCGTGCTGCCCAACGACGCGAACGTGCTGGCCGTCGCCGCGGCCGCCGCGGGCGAGGCCCGCGCCGCCGGCGTCCGCGCGGGCGTGGTGCCCACCCGCTCACCGGTGCAGGCGCTCGCCGCCATGGCCGTGCGCGACCCGGCGCGGCGCTTCGAGGACGACGTGATCGCCATGGCCGAGGCGGCCGCGCGGTGCCGGTCCGCCGAGGTCACCATCGCCGGGCGGGAGGCGCTGACGGTCGCCGGGCGCTGCCAGCCCGGCGACGTGCTCGCGATCGTCGACGGCGAGGTCAACCTCATCGGCCAGGACCTGCCGCAGACCGCCTGCCGGCTGCTGGACCGGATGCTCGCCGGCGGCGGCGAGCTCGTCACGCTCATCGCCGGCCGCGACGCGCCCGAGGGGCTCGGCGCGGCCCTGCGCGCCCACGTCGAGGGCTCGTGGCCGTTCGTGGAGGTCCAGTGCTACGAAGGGGGCCAGCCGCACTACCCACTCCTGGTGGGCGTGGAGTAGAGGAAACGTGGAGCAGAGGAAACGTGGAGTAGAGGAAAGTCGAGTGAAGGAAACCTGGAGTTGGCCGACATCGACCTGAGCACACCGCTGTCGAAGGTCCTCGGGGGCAACGGCGCGAAGCTGCTCGCCGAGCACCTCGACCTGCACACGGTGGGCGACCTCGTGTACCACTTCCCGCGCCGGTACGAGGAGCGCGGCGAGCACACCGACATCCGCGCGCTGGAGATCGACACCGACGTCACCGTGTTCGGGCAGGTCAAACGCGTCAACTCCCGGCAGTTCGTGCAGCAGCGCGGCAACACCCGGGGCAAGCGGGGCTCGCTGGTCGAAGCGGTCATCGGCGACGACAGCGGCGGCGAGATCAGCGTCACGTTCTTCAACCAGCCGTGGCGGGAGAACCAGCTGCGCCCGGGCCGGTGGGGCCTGTTCTCCGGCAAGGTCGGCCGGTTCAACCACAAGCTGCAGCTCAACCAGCCCGACTACGTCCTGCTCGACGCGGGCGAGGGCGAGGAGGCGGTCGAGGAGTTCGCCGGGGCGATCATTCCCGTGTACCCCGCGACCGCGCGCGTGCCCACGTGGCGCATCGCCGCGGCCGTGCGCACCGTGCTCGACGTGCTGCCGCCGACGCCCGACCCGGTGCCGGCCTCGACGCGCGCGACGCGGCGGCTGACCTCCCTGGACAAGGCGCTGCGCGAGATCCACCGGCCCGAGTCCCAGCAGTCGCTCGCCATCGCGCGGAGGCGGCTGAAGTGGGACGAGGCGTTCGCGCTCCAGCTGACCCTGGTCCAGCGCAAGAAGCGCGCCGAGGACTGGCCGGCGGTGCCGCGCCCGCGCCGCGCCGACGGGCTGCTCGCGGCCTTCGACGCCGGGCTGCCGTACGAGCTGACCCGGGGCCAGCGCGACGTCGGCGAGGAGATCGCCGCCGACATGGAGCGCGCCCACCCGATGCACCGCCTGCTGCAGGGCGAGGTCGGCTCGGGCAAGACCCTGTGCGCCCTGCGCGCCATGCTCCAGGTCGTCGACGCCGGCGGCCAGGCGGCGATGCTGGCCCCGACCGAGGTCCTGGCCGTGCAGCACCATCGCAACGTCACCGACCTGCTCGGCGCGATGGCGCGGGCCGGCGAGCTGGACGCCGCGCCGGAGGCGACCCGGGTCACCCTCCTGACCGGGTCCCTGGGCGCGGCCGCGCGGCGCAAGGTGCTCGAGGACCTGCGCAGCGGCACCGCGGGCATCGTCGTGGGCACCCACGCCCTGCTCTACGAGGGCGTCGACTTCGCCGACCTGGGCCTCGTCGTCGTCGACGAGCAGCACCGCTTCGGCGTCGAGCAGCGCGACGCCCTGCGTACCAAGGCCGACCAGCCGCCGCACGTGCTCGTCATGACCGCGACCCCGATCCCGCGCACGGTCGCGATGACCGTCTTCGGCGACCTGGAGACCTCGGTGCTCAGCCAGCTGCCGCGCGGGCGCTCGCCGATCGCCTCGCACGTCGTGCCCGTCACCGAGAAGCCGGCGTTCCTGGACCGGGGCTGGCGGCGGCTGCGCGAGGAGGTGGCGAAGGGGCACCAGGCCTACATCGTGTGCCCGCGCATCGGCGACGCCGCCAAGTCCGACGGCGAGGACGTGCCGCCCACCAACGACGACGGGCGCCGCCCGCCGGTCGCGGTGCTGGACGTCGCGCCGCAGCTGGAGGAGGGCCCGCTGCACGGCCTGCGCATCGGGGTCCTGCACGGGCGCCTGCCGGCCGACGAGAAGGACGCGATCATGCGTACCTTCTCCGAGGGCCGCCTCGACGTGCTCGTCGCCACCACGGTCATCGAGGTCGGCGTGGACGTGCCGAACTCGACGATGATGATGATCCTCGACGCCGACCGCTTCGGCGTCTCCCAGCTGCATCAGCTGCGCGGCCGCGTCGGCCGGGGCAGCGCGCCGGGCCTGTGCCTGCTCGTCACCGAGTCCGGCGAGGGCACGCCCGCGCGGGCGCGCCTGGACGCGGTCGCCTCGACCACCGACGGGTTCAAGCTGGCCGAGCTCGACCTGGAGCAGCGCCGCGAGGGCGACGTGCTCGGCGCCTCGCAGTCCGGTCACCGCTCGCACCTTCGGCTGCTGTCGCTCCTGCGCGACGCGGAGCTGATCGGGGAGGCCCGGGCGGAGGCGGCGGAGCTGATCGAGCAGGACCGGGAGCTGCAGCGGCATCCGGCGCTCGCCGCGACGATCGCGCGGCTGGTGGACGAGGAGCGGGCCGAGTACCTCGAAAAGGGGTGACGCGGATCACATCGATCGCGGCGGGCGGCGAGGACGCGGCGCGAAGTGGCGTACGTCACCGCCTACTGTGGATCGTGTGACGCGGATCGTGGCCGGAGCGCTCGGTGGCCGCCGGCTGACCGTGCCGGCCGGGCAGGGCACGCGCCCCACGTCGGACCGGGTGCGCGAGGCGCTGTTCAGCAGCCTCGACAACCTGCTCGACCTCGACGGGGCGCGGTTCGCCGACCTGTACGCGGGCTCGGGCGCGGTCGGGCTCGAGGCGTGCTCGCGCGGGGCCGTGCACGTGCTGCTCGCCGAGGCCGACGCCAAGGCGGCCCGCGTGATCAGGGGCAACATCGCGGCGCTCGGGGTGGCCGGACGCGTACGACTGGTGACGGACAAGGTGGAGCGCCTGCTCGCGGGCGAAGCGGACGAGGCCTACGACGCCGTGTTCATCGACCCGCCCTACGCCGTGACCGACGAGCGCGTCCGCGCGGTGCTCGAGGCGCTGGTCGCGCGCTGGCTCGCCCCGGACGCCGTCGTGGTGGTCGAGCGCTCCAGCCGCGGCGCGCCGATGGCCTGGCCGGACGGGCTGCGCGCGGTCGCCGAGCGGCGCTACGGCGAGACCGCGCTGTGGTACGCCCGACTTGATCAGGACGGCTCGCGCACGAGTTAAGCGATCCTTTGGTACGGTCCCCGCTCATGAGGCTTGGGCTGGTGCAATGAGGCGCGCGGTCTGTCCGGGTTCGTTCGATCCGGTCACGAACGGGCACCTGGACATCGTGGGTCGGGCATCGCAGATGTTCGATGAGGTCGTCGTCGCGGTGCTGATCAATCAGAGCAAGGCGGGGCTGTTCACGGTCGACGAGCGGCTGGAGATGCTCGCGACGGTGACCGCGCCGTACGCCAACGTCCGGGTCGACGCCTTCCAGGGGCTGCTGGTCGACTTCTGCCACGCCAACGACATCGGCGCCATCGTCAAGGGCGTGCGCGTGGCCGGGGACTTCGACTACGAACTGCAGATGGCCCAGATGAACTACGGCCTGGGCGGCATCGAGACGCTGTTCATGCCGACCAATCCGAAGTACTCCTTCGTTTCGTCGAGCCTCATCAAAGAGGTCGCCAAGTGGGGCGGCGACGTTTCGCCGCATGTACCCGATCTCGTGGCGAATCGCCTGCGTGAACGATTCGCATCGGTCCGAAACTAACTGCGAAATCCGAGTGGCGATGGAAGCGGCCCGGGGTTGCGGGCCGCATGATGGTTACGTCGTTCGACATTGGAACAGGAGTGACCGCAGGTGGACCCGCTCGAGAGCATCGACCAGATCATCGCGATGGTCGAGAGTGCACGGTCGGCGCCGATGTCGCGGAGCAACTTCGTGTTCGATCGCGCCGACATGATCAACCTGCTCGACCAGCTGCGCGCCGACCTGCCGGGCGAGCTGCGGCGCGCGAGCGCCCTGCTCGACGAGCGGGACAAGATCGTCGACGCCGGGCGGCGCGAGGCGGAGCGCATCATCGCCGAGGCCGAGGCGGAGCACACGCGCCTGGTGTCGATCAACGAGATCGTCGTCTCGGCCGAGCACGAGGCGTCGCGGATGATCAACGAGGCCCGCGCGGAGACGCAGCGGCTGCGCGACGAGGTCGACGACTACGTCGACACGGCGCTGGCCAACTTCGAGCAGTTCCTCACCCGGTCGCTGGCCTCGATCGAGCGCGGGCGCGACAAGATGCACGCCCTCCGGGAGATCGGCTCGTTCACCCCGCACGGTGAGGACGACCGGCCGCTGCCGTTCTGACGGACGCGGTACCGTTGGGGGCGATTCGACGCGAGATCTGCCGCTCGGGTACCCTAGTCCGTCGGCCCTACCTGGCCGGAGTCTGAAGATGCCACATCAACCACAGCACCCGCACCTGGATCCCCGGTCGCCGCTGGTCCTCGAGACGAGAGACCTCCCACGCCGACCGGGAGCTCTGCATGCGGTACAGCGGAAGGTGCCGGCGCCGGCGGACCTCGGCCTGGAGCTGATCGGCGTGCCCCAGGGCGCCGAGCTCGACCTCCAGCTACGGATGGAGTCGGTGTCCGAAGGCGTGCTCGTCTCCGGCACCGTCACCGGCCCGCTGGTCGGCGAGTGCGGGCGCTGCCTACGCCCGATCAGCGACACGCTGGACGTCCCGATCCAAGAGTTCTATGCCTACGAGCACAGCACGACGGACGAGACGACCGATGAGGACGAGGTCGGACGGCTGCAGGGCGACCTGATCGACCTGGAGCCGGCACTGCGGGACGCGGTGGTGCTCTCCCTGGCCGCCAACCCCGTGTGCCGCGAAGACTGCCCAGGTCTGTGCCCCGAATGCGGGACACCGATCGACGAACTGCCCGCGGGCCACACCCACGAGCAGCTCGACCCGCGCTGGGCCGCCCTGTCCCAGATCAAGACGTCAGAGGAGTAAGGTCCCGTGGCCGTTCCCAAGCGGAAGATGTCGCGCAGCAACACCCGGTCGCGCCGGAGCCAGTGGAAGGCCGTCGCGGTCTCCACCCAGCCGTGCCCGCAGTGCCGCTCGCCCAAGCTGCCTCACGCGGCGTGCTCGGTCTGCGGCACGTACAACGGCCGCCAGGTCATCGAGGTCTGATTACCGGATCCGGGTGACGCGATCCGACCGATCGCCGCACGGCGGGGAAATCCCGTCCGGCGTCGCGCGGATCGCCGTCGACCTCCTCGGCGGGGACGGGGCTCCCGCCGTCGTGGTTGACGGCGCTCTGCGCGCATGCAGCGCCGATCCAGACCTCCATCTTCTCCTCGCCGGACCACGGGACGTGGCCGACGAGGTCATTGGCGCGCTCCCGGTCACCGACCGCGAGCGCGTCGGTGTCAGCGTCATCGACGCCGCCATCGGCATGGCCGATTCGCCGCTGCGCAACATCCGCCGCTCCACGTCGGTGCGCGCGGCCGCGGAGGCGGTCTACACGGGCCGCGCGGACGCGATGGTCTCCGCGGGCTCCAGCGGCGCCGCCGTCGCCGCGTCCGCGCACGTGCTCGGGCGCATGCGCGGCGTGCGCCGCCCCGGGCTCGCCGCGCAGCTGCCCACCCCGCACGGGCCCGTGCTCCTGATCGACGTCGGGGTGACCCTCGACGCGACCATGCTCGAGCTCGTCCAGCACGCCGTCCTCGGCACCGCCTACGCCTCCGTGGGCCTGGGCATCGCGCGCCCGCGCGTCGGGCTGCTGTCCATCGGCAGCGAGCCGGGCAAGGGCGACCGGCTGCGCCGCGCGGTGTCGATCGCGCTGTCGGACATTCCGTTGCCCGCGGGCGGACGCTACGTCGGTCTCGTGGAGGGTTTCGACGTACCGCGCGGAGGCCCCGCCGACGTCGTCGTGACCGACGGTTTCACCGGAAACGTCCTGCTCAAGGGCCTCGAGGGCGCGATGGCCGTGGCTCGCCCGGCGTTCGCACCGGCGCAGCGCTCGGTCGCGGCCGGCGGATCACCCGACGGCGCGGCGCCGGCCGGCCCCGACGGGCACGCGCGGCACGAGGCCGCGGCCGTGCTGCTCGGAGTGGCCGGCGACGTCGTCGTCTGCCACGGCTCGGCCGCCGGTGCGGAGATCGCCGACGGTATCGCCCTCGCCGCACGCCTGCACCGCGACCGCATCACCCCTGCGGTCGCGGCACTCGCCGACGACCTGCTGACCGAACTCTCCTCGGCCGGCGGCCTCACCATCCGTGACGCACTGGGAGAGCGCTCGTGAAGAACCAGAACAGCCTCGAGGCCGCCTTCGGCGTCGACTTCGACCCGGACATGCTCAAGCGGGCGCTGACGCACCGCTCGTACGCGTACGAGAACGGGGGTCTGCCCACCAACGAGCGGCTCGAGTTCCTCGGCGACGCGGTGCTCGGGGTGGTCATCACGACCGCCCTGTTCCAGAACCACCCGAAGCTCGCCGAGGGCCAGCTCGCGAAGCTGCGCGCCAGCGTCGTCAACATGCGCGCCCTCGCGGACGTCGCGCGGCGGCTCGGGCCCGGCGGCATCGGGCCGTTCCTGCTGCTCGGCCGCGGCGAGGAGGCGACGGGCGGCCGCGACAAGGCCAGCATCCTCGCCGACACGCTGGAGGCGCTGATCGGCGCCATCTACCTGCAGTACGGCCTCGACACCACCGCCCAGGTGATCCACAAGCTCTTCGACGGGCTGATGGCCGAGGCGGCGATGCGCGGGGCCGGTCTCGACTGGAAGACCAGCCTGCAGGAGCTGACCGCCGGGCGCGGACTCGGGGTGCCCGAGTACCGCATCGACGAGGAGGGCCCCGACCACGCCAAGCGGTTCACCGCCTGGGTGATCGTCGCCGGGAAGCGTTACGGCGGGTCGCAGGGCGGCAGCAAGAAGGAGGCCGAGCAGCGCGCGGCCGAGGCGGCCTGGCGGGAGCTCTCCGGGGTCCAGCCGGAGTCCGCCGCGTACGCCATCGCCGAGGCGGCCGGTGACACGCACAAGGGCAGCAAGACCAAGCACACGAACGCGGACATCACCGAGACCGAGACCGCCGAGGAACCGCGCCCCGATGACGACGATGACGCCGGTCAATGAGATCACCCAGCGCGTCCGCACCACGCTCATCGCGCTCCCACTGGGCGTCTATGCGCTGAGCCGCCTGGTGCAGCTGGCACTGCTGTGGTGGATGGCACCCGACGACAAGATCCGCGACCGCCTGCTCGCCTGGGACGGCGGGCACTTCGTCCGCGTCGCCGAGGAGGGCTACCCGACCGGCTACAGCTACGACGGCGAGGGCCACCTGACCGGCAACGGCCTGGCCTTCTTCCCCGGCTACCCGATGACGGTCCGCCTCGTGCACCTCATCACCCGCCTGGACTACGGCACCGCCGCGATCACGGTGTCCTGGCTCGCGGGCGCGGTCGCGGCCGTGCTGCTGTGCGCGCTGGGCACGCGGCTCTACGACGAGCGGACCGGCCTGGCCCTCACCGCGCTGTTCTGCGTGCAGCCGATGTCGATGGCGCTGTCGATGGGCTACTCCGAGGCGCTGTTCACCGCCTTCGTCGTGGGCATGCTGCTGTGCGCGCACCGGGGCGCCTGGATCCTCGCCGGCGTTCTCGGGCTCGCCGCGGGGCTCACCCGGCCGACGGGCGCGGCCGCGGCGATCGCCCTCGCGGTGGCCGCGGTGATCGCGATCGTCAGGCAGCGCCGCGGGGAGGCCGGGGGAGGGGTCTGGAAGCCGATTCTGGGCGCCGTCATCGCGCTGGCGGGGGTGCCGTCGTACCTGCTGTGGGTCGGGCTGCGGGTGGGGGACCTGCGCGCGTGGTTCGACATCCAGACCGCGGGCTGGGGCACGACGTTCGACTACGGCGACTCGACGCTGACGTTCCTGCGCGACGCGTTCAAGGCCGGCGACGGCTGGATCCAGGTCAGCATCGCGTGGATGCTCGTCGGCGTCGTGATCCTCGCCGTCGTCGCGCTGGTCCGGCGGGTGTGGCCGCCGCTGGCCGTCTACGGCCTGATCGTGCTCGTCCTGGTGCTCGGCCAGGCCGGGTACTACCACTCCAAGCCGCGCCTGCTCGTGCCCGCGCTGCTGATCCTGGTGCCGCCCGCGGTGGCGCTCGGACGCGCGCGGCCGCGCACCGCGGCGCTAGTGTTGGCCGCCTGCGGTGCGTTCGGGCTGTGGTACGGCTCATACCTGATCACCGTCTGGCACTACGCGATCTAGAGGGATTCCATGCCTGAGCTGCCCGAGGTCGAGACCGTCCGGCGCGGCCTCGACAAGTGGGTGTCCGGCCGGCGCATCGCCACGGTCGAGGTGCTGCACCCGCGCGCGATCCGCCGCCACGTCCCAGGGCCCGAGCACTTCGCGGGCATCCTCGCGGGCCGGCGCGTGGGCTCGGTGATGCGCCGGGGCAAGTACCTCTGGCTGCCCCTCGACGACGAGGACGCCCTCGTCGGCCACCTCGGCATGTCCGGCCAGCTGCTCATGCAGCCCGCCGAGGCCGCGGCCGAGATCCACCTGCGGGTGCGGCTCACCTTCGACGACGACGGGCCCGAGCTGCGCTTCGTCGACCAGCGCACGTTCGGCGGCCTGAGCGTCTCGCTCGGGGGCGCCGTGCTGCCGGGCGAGCTCGCGCACATCGCGCTCGACCCGGTCGACCCGCTGTTCGCCGACGACGTGTTCGTGGAGCGGCTGCGCAAGCGGCGCACCGAGGTCAAGCGGGCGCTGCTCGACCAGACGCTGATCTCGGGCGTGGGCAACATCTACGCGGACGAGGCGCTGTGGCGGGCCCGGCTGCACGGCGCGCGCGACACGTCGCAGCTGTCCCGGCCCGTCGTGCGCCGCCTGCTCGCCCACGTCCGCGACGTGCTCAACGAGGCCATCGGGCAGGGCGGGACGAGCTTCGACGCGCTGTACGTGAACGTTAACGGCGAGAGCGGCTACTTCGAGCGCTCCCTGAACGCCTACGGCCGCGAGGGCCTGCCGTGCAACCGGTGCGGCAGCCCGATCCGGCGGGAGGCGTTCATGAACCGGTCCTCGTACTCCTGCCCGCGCTGCCAGCCGCGGCCCCGTCTCGCACCACGCTGAGCGCGCGGTAGGGGCGCGGGCGCCGGGGCGCCGGGGTGGGCCGGTCGCGCTCGGCGCCGAGCTCCGCCAGGCCGGGCACGAGGCCGCACCAGGCGGGCAGGTCCGCGTAGGGGTCGGGCGCGCCGAGGTCGGTGACGAGCCCGAAGCCGGCCCCGCGGCTCACCTGCATCCGCGCGGCCTCGTCGAGCTCCCACGGCGGCACGGCGTGCACCAGGTGCCCGTCGCCCGGCCGCGCGCCCTCGCCGGACCAGCGCCGGTACTCCCGCCAGCTGCCGTCGAACACGCACACCGGCAGGCCGAGATCGCGGTACGCCTCGTCCGGCGGCTCACCCGGGTTCAGCACCACCTCGGGCAGGTCGGCGCGGGCGGCGGACTGCGCGACGACCGCGACCGGGCCGATCGCGTACGGGCTGACCGGCGTGCGGTCGAGGAACACGCCGCGCACCGGGTACCCGCTCCAGCGGTACACGTCCGCGCGGATCTGCGCGACCGGGCGCGTGCCGTAGTCGACGTCCACGTAGCCGAGCAGCCGGACGCCCGCCGCGGCCAGGCGGCTCATGGCCGCGGTCCACAGCGGGTCCCGGCCGCTGCCGGGCCCGCTCGCGACGTCGACGACGACGGTGAACGCCGGACCGTGTCGCGCGACGATCTCCCATGCGTGTGGCCGGGCCAGCGGATGCGCCCGCAGTGGCAGGAGCGTCGGAACCCGGTCCACGACCGGACTAACGATGCTGGGCCCCCTCAAGCACGGCCGGTGTCCACGGTCCAGTAGGCCGTGCGGCCGCGCATGGCGGCCCCGACACCGATCGATGTGATGTCGCAGTCGAGCAGCATGTCCTTCGTGTCGTCGTCGTGCATCCAGCGTTTGACCACGTCGCCGGCGTCGCCGCCCTTGGCGGTCAGCTCGTCGGCGAAGCCGCCGCTGAAGCCGGCGGCGCTGATCCGGTCCTGCGGGCTGCTGCCGTCGCTGCCCCGGGCGCCGGTGAAGTCCCGGGCCGCCATGTCCGCCGCGTGCCCCCGGGCGGCGGTGCGCAGCTTGGCGTCGACCCGCAACGCCTCGCACCGGTGCTTGCGCCGCTCGCCGTTGATCTGCTGCACGACGCGGTCCTCGTAGCCGGCATTGAAGTTCGCGGCCACGAGCGTGGTCCGGGCCGTGGTCGGCGCCGGGTCCTCCGTGGTCGGTGCGGGCACGGGCGCGCTGCTCGTGTCGGCGGCGCTCGGAGGCGCGGCGTCGGGCGGGGGACCGGCCGCGTGCGGGGCCGACGCGTCGCCGTCACCGCCGAGCGACGGGATGATCACGGCGCCGAGGCCGAAGACGATGAGGACGGCGGTGACGATCGCGGCGATTCCGGTCGGGCCGAGTCTCGCCGTGAGACCCGTCATCGCACTCTCCCGGCCCGTCGTCCCCAGAATTCCCGGACATGACGCTACTTTGCAGTGGCGCCGCGGGGCAACCGGTGGCACACTGCCACGATCGGCGCGGCGTGATGATCACGCACCCGGGTGAGTGAGAACACCCTGGCCAGCACGTTTGGCGTGCCTCTGCGCTTGACTAAGTCGCGCCCCGGAAGGAACATAGAGGGGTCGCCAGTCGCGCCCATTCATGCCCTTGTGCTTCGGTCGCGGGTGCTGGGCGCGCGTTTGCCGGAGTCGACCGGCTGCGCTTAACAAGGAGACGATATGGCTAAGGCCCTCTACGGCCACGTAGGCAGCGCGCCCGACCGGCGCCTCGTCGACGAGGTCACCCAACTGCGTGCCAAGGTTCGGGCGCTCGAGTTCGAGGTCGTTCGGCTCCGTGCCGAAAACGACCGGCTCGCCGCGGCGGCATCGGAAGCGGACCACCTGGTCCGTCTCGCCGAGCCAGCGATGGCCTGACGTTCAGGATCACCGCAGCCCGCGCAGAACTGCACAGTAAACCCGCGCGCCGACATCCTCTGGGTCTCGGCGCGCAGTCATGTAACGATCCGATCGTCCGGTTGGTTGCGCACGTGATCTGGGTGGCCCGAGTGGGCCGCGTGACCACGACACGCGCATTATGGTGTGCGGTGCTGCAGGGGAGGGTAGTGTCCCGGCGGTAGCCTGCCCGGTAACACACCTCGACCACCGTGGAGATCCGTGCACCTCAAGACCCTGACGGCCAAGGGCTTCAAGTCCTTCGCGTCGACCACCACGCTGAAGCTCGAGCCGGGCATCACCTGTGTCGTCGGGCCGAACGGCTCCGGCAAGTCCAACGTGGTCGACGCCATCGCCTGGGTGCTCGGCGAGCAGGGCGCGAAGGCGCTGCGCGGCGGCAAGATGGAAGACGTCATCTTCGCCGGGACCGCGAGCCGTGCCCCCCTGGGACGCGCCGAGGTCACCCTCACGATCGACAACAACGACGGTGCGCTGCCGATCGACTACACCGAGGTGTCGATCACCCGCCGCATGTTCCGCTCGGGCGAGAGCGAGTACGAGATCAACGGCAACTCCTGCCGCCTGCTCGACATCCAGGAGCTGCTCTCCGACTCCGGCATCGGCCGCGAGATGCACGTGATCGTCGGCCAGAACCGCCTCGACGGCGTCCTGCACGCCCGGCCCGAGGACCGCCGCGCCTTCATCGAGGAGGCGGCCGGCGTCCTCAAGCACCGCAAGCGCAAAGAGAAGGCCATCCGCAAGCTCGAGGCGATGGCGGCCAACCTCAACCGCCTCGGCGACCTCACCACCGAGCTGCGCCGCCAGCTCAAGCCGCTCGGGCGCCAGGCCGAGGTCGCCCGGCGCGCCGCGGGCATCCAGGCCGACCTGCGCGACGCCCGGCTGCGGCTGCTCGCCGACGACCTGCACACGCTGCGCGAGACCCTCGACCGGGAGATCGCCGACGAGACGGCCCTGCGCGCACGGCGCGAGGAGGTCGAGGCCGAGGTCGAGGCGGTCAACGAGCGCCTGGCCGCCCTCGAGGCCGAGCACGCCGCCGACGCCCCGGCCCTGGCCGCCGCCCAGGACACGTGGTTCCAGCTGTCGACGCTGCAGGAGCGGTACCGCTCCCTGCACCAGCTCGCCGCCGAGCGCCACCGCAACCTCGCCGCCGCCCCCGTCGACGAGCGGCCCGGGCGCGACCCCGACCAGCTCACCGCCGAGGCCGACAAGGTCCGGGAGCAGGAGGAGGAGCTGCGCGCCGCGCTGGAGGCGAGCCAGGAGCGCCTCGCCGAGGCCGTCGAGCGCCGCCAGGACCTCGAGCGCCGTCTCGCCTTCGCCGAGAAGGCCATCGTCGCGGCCCACAAGGCCATCGCCGACCGCCGCGAGGGCCTGGCCAAGCTCACCGGCCAGGTCGAGTCCGCCCGCTCCCGCGCGAACGCCGCCGGCGACGAGATCGAGCGGCTCGCCGTCCAGCTCGCCGAGGCCGAGGCGCGCGCGGAGGCGGCCCAGAGCCTCTACGACGAGGCGAGCGCGGGCGCGTCGGTCGCCGACAACGCCAACGCCGACCTGGAGATGCGCCACCAGGAGGCGACCCGCGAGCTCGACGCGATCAACAACGAGGTGCGCCAGCACAACGACGCCGAGCGCGCCGCGGAGAAGGACGCCGCGCAGTGGAAGGCCCGCGAGGAGGCGCTCGCCATGGGCCTGCGCCGCAAGGACGGCGCCGGCACCCTGCTGGCCCGCGCCGACCGCGTGCCCGGCCTGCTCGGCAGCGTCGCCGCCCTGCTGTCGGTCGAGGCCGGCCACGAGGCGGCCCTCGCCGCCGCGCTGGGCGCCCTGGCCGACGCCGTCGCCGTCTCCGGCGTCGAGGGCGCGGTCGCCGCGGTCGAGATGCTCAAGCAGGACGACGCCGGCCGCGCCGCGCTGCTCATCGCCTCCGCGCCCATGCTCGACGCCCCGCCGGTCGAGCGGGTGCCGCTGCCCCCGGGCGCGGCGTGGGCGATGGACCTGGTGCGCGCCCCCGAGGAGCTGCGCCCGGCCCTGGAGCGCGCCCTCGGCGACGTGGTGTTCGCCCCCGACCTCGCGACCGCGCGCCGCATCGTGTCCTACGCGCCCGCGCTGCGCGCCGTCACGCCCGAGGGCGACGTCATCGGCGCGTACGCCGCGGCCGGTGGCTCCGGCAAGCAGCACAGCTTCATCGAGGTCCAGGCGGCCGTCGAGGAGGCCCGCCAGCAGAAGGTCGACGCCGAGGGCCGCGTCGCCGAGGCGCGGGAGCTGCTCGGCCTGGCCCGCGCCGCGGCCGCCGCGGCCAAGCAGGTCGTCGCCGAGACCGCCGCGGCCAAGAAGGAGGCCGACACCGTCCGCAACGCGGCCGCGCGCCGCCTCGCCGAGCTGGGCGCGGCCGCGAAGTCGGCCCGGGCCGAGGTCGAGCGGCACGCCGCGGCGAAGGCCAAGGCGGAGGCGGCCCGGGAGTCCGGCCGCGCCAGCCTCGCCGACCTCGAGGAGCGCCTGGCGGCGGCCGAGGAGATCCCGATCGACGACGACCCCTCCACGCAGGAGCGCGACGACCTCGCCGGCGAGGTGCCGGTCGCGCGGCAGCAGGAGATGGAGGTCCGTCTCGCGGTGCGCACCGCCGAGGAGCGCGTCGGCGCCCTCGCCGGCCGCGCGGACGCGCTGCTGCGCCAGGCCGCCGCCGAGCGGGCCGCCCGGGAGCGCGCCGCCGCCCGCAAGGCCACCCGCGCCCGCGGCGCCCGCATCGCCGAGGCCGTGGCCGACGGCGCCGCGTTCGCCCTGGAGCGGCTCGTCGACTCGATCGCCGAGGCCCAGGAGACCCGCGACACCCTCGCGGCCACGCGCGCCGAGCGCGAGACGGCCCTCACCGACGTGCGCGGGCGCGCCAAGCACCTCACCGCCGAGCTCGACCGGCTCACCAACGCCGTGCACCGCGACGAGGTGGCCCGGGCCGAGCAGCGCATGCGCATCGAGCAGCTCGAGAGCCGCTCGGCCGAGGAGTTCGGGCTCGACGCCGACACCCTCGTCGCCGAGTACGGCCCCCACCTGCCCGTCCCGCCGACCGCGCCCGAGGTCGCCGCGGCCGAGGCGGACAAGCGGCCCGTGCCCGAGCCGGTCCCCTTCGACCGCGCCACCCAGGAGAAGCGCGCCGCCAAGGCCGAGCGCGAGCTGAACCTGCTGGGCAAGGTCAACCCGCTGGCGCTGGAGGAGTTCGCGGCGATGGAGGAGCGCTACAAGTTCCTCTCCGACCAGCTCGAGGACCTCAAGGCCACCCGCCGCGACCTGCTCACCGTGGTCAAGGACGTCGACGACCGCATCCTCGAGGTGTTCACCAGCGCCTACCACGACACCGCGCGGGAGTTCGAGCAGGTCTTCTCGGTGCTGTTCCCGGGCGGCGAGGGCCGCCTCGTGCTCACCGACCCGGAGGACATGCTCACGACCGGCATCGAGGTCGAGGCACGGCCGCCCGGCAAGAAGATCAAGCGTCTCTCGCTGCTCTCCGGCGGCGAGCGCTCGCTGACCGCCGTCGCCCTGCTGTGCGCGATCTTCCGCGCCCGCCCCAGCCCGTTCTACATCATGGACGAGGTCGAGGCCGCCCTGGACGACGTCAACCTGGGCCGCCTCATCACCCTCTTCGAGCAGCTGCGGGAGCGCAGCCAGCTGATCATCATCACCCACCAGAAGCGCACGATGGAGGTCGCCGACGCCCTCTACGGCGTCACCATGCGATCCGGCGTCACGGAGGTCATCTCCCAACGCCTGCGGACGGAAGAGGCAGCGTGATCCAACGGCCGACGGCCCTGCTCATCGACTTCGACGGGGTCCTGCGCACGTTCGACCCCTCGACAAACGCCAAGATCGAGCAGCGGTACGGTCTGGAGCCCGGGACGGTCCTCGACACCGCCCTCGAGTGGGATCGCCTGCTGCCGGCCATCACGGGCCGCATGACGCGCGCCGAGTGGCTCGCGACCGTGGCCGCGGACCTCGCGGAGCGGGTCGGCGGCCCCGAGCGCGCCGCCGAGCTGATGGCGGAGTGGCAGCTCTACCCGGGCGACGTCGCGGCGGACGTCCTGGCCTTCGTCCGCGACGTGCGGGCGGCCGGCCTGCCCGTGTGCCTCGCGACCAACTCGACGATCGAGTTCCGCGACGTGCTCGAGTCGTTCGGCCTCACCGACGAGTTCGACGCGGTCGCCCTCTCGGCCGAGCTCGGGGTGCACAAGCCCGCCAAGGAGTACTTCCAGGCCGCCTGCGCCCTCATCGGCACCCCGCCGCCGCGCTGCCTGCTGGTCGACGACACCGACCGCATGATCCGCGGCGCGCGGGCGGCGGGCCTCACGGCGTACCGCTACACGCCCGGCGACGATCTCAGCTATCCGCGCCGGGCGCTGGGCCTGTAGCTCGACTGCCGGGCCGCCGGCCCGTCAGAGGCTGGCCTCGACGGCCTGGACGACCTCGGCCGACTTCGGCTCCGTGCGCGGGCCGAAGCGGCCGGCGACGGTGCCGTCGGACGCGACCAGGAACTTCTCGAAGTTCCACCGGATGTCGCCGGTGTGCCCCTCGGCGTCCGGCACCGGGGTCAGCAGGTCGTAGAGCGGGTGCCGGCCCTCGCCGTTGACCTCGATCTTCTCGGTCATGGGGAAGGTCACACCGTAGGTGGTGCTGCAGAACTCGGCGATCTCCTCGGAGGTGCCCGGCTCCTGCCCGGCGAACTGGTTGCAGGGCACGCCCAGCACCGAGAAGCCGCGGCCCGCGTACTCCTTGTGCAGCGCCTCGAGGTCGGCGTACTGGGGCGTCAGGCCGCACCGGGACGCGACGTTGACCACGAGGACCGGGCGCCCGCGGAACTGGCCGAGATCGAGGGGCTTGCCCTGCAGGTCGGCGATTTCGACGTCGTAAAAGCTCATGCCCGTGATCGTATGCCGCACGGCGCGCGGCCTAGGGTGAAGCGTGACCGGTCACCAACTCGCGGTCGGCGCCGTGCTGCGCCGGGGCAAGGACGTCCTGCTGATCAGCGACCCGCCGGACTGGGCGCTCCCGGGCGGGGCCGTGGAGGCGGGGGAGCCGCTGCTGGCCAGGGTGGCTCAGGAGGCCGGCTACGCATCGGTGCTCGCCGAGCGGCTGCTGTGGGTCGCGCGCTACCCCGCGGGCGGGGTGGAGTACGAGATGCTGGGCTTCGAGGTGACCGGCGTCGGGCCGCACGACGACTCGGGCGCGTGGGTGCCCCTGGCCGAGGCCGTGGACCGCCTGAGCCGCATGTGGTTCGCCCCGATCCGGGAGCCGGCTGTGGCATATCTCACCGGCCGGGCCCGGGTGGCGACGCTGTGGACGTGGACGGACCTCAACGAGCCGGCGGTGACGCACCCGCGCGTCAGCTCAGCTTGAGCGACGCCACCTCGCCCAGGGACTTGTCCGGCCGGGTGCCCTCGATCGACACGTGCGCCGACCGGCCCTCCATCAGCAGCAGGCCGACGGCGTTGCCGAAGTACGGGCCCGCGGTCTTCCTCCACCGCACGACGGGCTTGCGCAGCCCCAGCGTGCGCGCCAGGGAGCGCATCATCCGGGCCGCCGGCGGGTTCCAGCCGAACTTCATCGCCGGCCGGACGAGGCGCGGCATGTCGTTGTGCACCGGCGAGCACGTCAGCTGGTGCACCGCGCTCTCCACCTCCGGCCCGAGGTCGGCCCGCGCGGCGTAGGAGTGGTGAACGTCACCCGACAGGACGCTGATCGTGGCGGGCGCGGGCGACACGCCGCCCTGCCCGGCGCCGATCTGGGTCAGCAGGGCGCTCAGCGCGTCGAAGGAGCGGCCGAACGCGGCCCAGTGCTCCAGGTCGACGGCCTGGCGCAGCTTCTCGCCGAACCGGCCCACCCAGCCCCGCGGGGACTCCGCCAGCCGCTCGGTCGCGGCCTCCAGGTGGTGGATGGCCGGCGGCAGCAGCCACGGCAGCGAGGAGCCGATGAGCAGGTGGTCGTAGTCGCCCGGGAGCTGCTTGGCGAGCCAGGCCCACTCGCTGTCCGGCAGCATCGCGCGCCGGCCCTGTTCCAGCTCGCGCGCGGCCCGGTTGTCGACCACGATGAGGCGCGTGCGGTCGATGTCGAGGGCATAGCTCCATCGGTACGCCACCGCGCGGTCGCGATCCGCCCGCGCGCCGAAGTCGTCGAGGATCTCGGTCGCGTCCCCGGCCGAGCTCACGGCCGCGTAGACGGGGCACTCGGCCAGGGCGCTCGGGGCCAGGTTGCCCATGTGCTGGTACACCCAGTACGACGCCAGGCCCGCCTGGATGCGCTGCGGCCACCAGCTCAGTTCCGACATCTGCTCGCGCCACCGCTGCGACGTGTTCCAGTCGTCGATGATCTCGTGGTCGTCGAAGATCATCACGCTCGGGACGGTCGACAGCAGCCAGCGGATCTCGGGGTCGCCCCACGAGTCGAGGTACAGCTTCGTGTACTCGTGGAAGTCCACCACCTGCGTCGTGGGCGCGTCCGCGCGGCGCTGCTGGCGGCGCCGCTTGAGCCAGCGCTGGATCTTCTCCGGGGTCTCGTCGGCGTAAACTTGATCACCGAGCAGCACCATGAGATCGGGCCACTCGGTGGGCGCGTCCGAGCGGATGGACTCGATCAGCCGCCCCGCGTAGGCGTCGAGGGCGTCCGGGGGGTAGCGCGTCACGCTGAGCGGACTCGCCTCGCGGCACGAACCGAAGACCAGCCGCACGGGAGCCCCCGCGCGCCGGGTGCGGATCACCGGGGGCGGGCACGGGTCGTCCGGCAGCGGCCACACCACGGCGCCGTCGATCTTGACGTGGTACGGCGTGACGGCGCCCTCCGGCAGCCCGGCGACCACGACCAGGGCGTAGTGGTGACCGTGCACGCTGAACGTCCGGGCCGCCCCGCCCGCGGGCCCGGCGTCGACCTCGACCGTCGCCGGGTGCGCGGTCTCCACCCAGATCGTCGCCCGGTCGCCCTCGACGCGCCGCAGGACGGGGCCGAGCACGAGCGGACCACGGTCGTTGTCGAGCTCGGTTTCGGACATGCTGTTGCGACCTCCGGGGCGTTGCGGGGTGAGCCGGACTGCATCCCGAATGATCCTGCTCGGCTCGTCTCGGCGCCACTGCAGGCCGCCGCGCGCCGCGTCTGGGAGGATTCCTGCCATGGAGTCGTACATCGTCTTCGGCCTGGTGCTGCTCGTCGTCATAATCGGGGCCACACTGGCGCTGATCGCTCCCCGTTTCCGCAAGCCTCCGACCCTGCCACCGTCGGCCCCGCCCAAGGAGCCCTCCGCCCCGGTGGTGGTGAAGGAGCCGCCGGTCGTCGAGGCGCCGCCGGTCGTCGAGGCGCCGCCGGTCGAAGAAGCCCCTCCGGTCGTCGAGGCCCCGCCGGTCGTCGAGATCGAGCGGCCCGAGCCCACCGCCGGCCGCCTCGTGCGCCTCCGCGCGCGCCTGAGCCGCTCCCAGAACGTCTTCGGCAAGGGCCTGCTCGCCCTGCTGTCGCGCGACCGGCTCGACGACGACACCTGGGACGAGATCGAGGAGACCCTGATCGGCGCCGACGTCGGCGTCCAGGCGACCACCGACATCGTCGCCAAGCTGCGCGAGCGGGCCCGCGTCCACGGCACCGCCACCGCGTCCGACCTGCGCACGATGCTCACCGACGAGCTCGTCGCGGCGCTGCAGCCCGACCTGGACCGCTCCCTGGCCGCCACCCCGCGCAACGGCCGCCCCGCGGTGCTGCTCGTCGTGGGCGTCAACGGCGCCGGCAAGACCACCACCTGCGGCAAGATCGCCCGGGTGCTCGTCGCCGACGGCCACACCGTGGTCCTCGGCGCCGCCGACACCTTCCGCGCGGCCGCGGCCGAGCAGCTGGCCACCTGGGCCGGGCGGGTCGGCGCCGACGTCGTGCGGGGCCCCGAAGGAGCGGATCCGGCCTCGGTGGCGTTCGACGCCGTCAAACGGGGTATTGACGCGGGTGTGGACACGGTGCTGATCGACACGGCCGGCCGGCTGCAGAACAAGGTCGGCCTGATGGACGAGCTCGGCAAGGTCAAGCGGGTCGTTGAGAAGCACGGGCCGGTGGACGAGACGCTGCTCATCCTCGACGCCACGACCGGGCAGAACGGCCTGGAGCAGGCGCGGGTGTTCACCGAGGTGGTCGATGTGACAGGCGTCGTGCTGACCAAGCTCGACGGGACCGCGAAGGGTGGCATCGTCATCGCGGTCCAGCGCAAACTGGGCATTCCGGTGAAGCTGGTCGGCCTGGGCGAGGGCCCCGACGATCTGGCTCCGTTCGATGCCCGACAGTTCGTGGACGCCCTCGTTGGCGCGGACGCGTAACCTCGGACGGTACCTTGAGACGGTAAGGCCCGGCCGCGCACTTCCGGCGGCCGGCGCAAGGCAGGACAGCTCGGTTCCCCGGTCAGGTCAGCGAAGGACGAAGACGTGACGCAGCAGGAGATCCCGCTCCACGGCGGGAACACCTCCGTCGTGGTGCGCTCGGGCGACACCGTGCGCCGCAACGCGGGGCCGTGGACGCCCGCGGTGCACGCGCTGCTGCGCCATCTGGAGTACGTCGGCTTCACCGGCGCTCCGCGCGCCTTCGGCATCGACGAGCGCGGGCGCGAGGTGCTGCAGTACCTCGAGGGGGAGTGCGGCGAATACCCGCTGGCCCCGCACTGGGTGACCGACGAGGCGATGGTCACCGTCGCGACCATGCTGCGGATGTTCCACGACGCCCAGGCGGGCTTCCGGCCGCCCCCGAACGCCGTCTGGCGCTCGTTCGGCCCCCCGCCGCCGGACACCGAGGTCATCTGCCACCACGACGCCGCCCCGCACAACGTCATCTGGCGCCCGGACGGGACCCTGTCGCTGATCGACTTCGACCTGGCCTCGCCCGGCGCGCGGATCTACGACGTCGCGTACGCCGCGTGGACCTGGGTCCCGCTGTTCTCCGACCGCGACTCCTACACCCTGGGCTGGAAGCGCCCGAACCGCCCGCGCCGGCTGCGCATGTTCGCCGACGCCTACGGCCTGACCCCGCGCGACCGGCACCGCCTCGTGCGCGTCATCCGGAAACGCATCGTCGATCACATCGAGGGCATTCGACGGATGGCGGCTGCGGGCGACCCGGCGTTCGTGCGCATCGTGCACAAGGGGCATCTCCGGCGTCCCGTGCGTGACCTGCGGCTCATCGACTATGAGCGGCACACGCTGGAGTACGCGCTGCGGTAGGACGTTTTCAGACTGTGAGCCCTTCTTCACACGCTGGAAACATGACGTGACGCGGTAGAAACCGCGCAGCGCCGGTGCGCGAAACGTGAGCCCGCGAAGCTCTCGCGCAACCGGCTGAAGGGCAATGCTGCCTCGAAGGTCGGGAGGGAGGATCTCGACTACTAGGAGGCCAGCGTGCCTGAAGCGACCATCGATACCGGCCATACCGCATGGCTGCTCGTGTCGACCGCTCTCGTGCTGCTCATGACGCCGGGTCTGGCACTGTTCTACGGTGGCCTGAACCGCTCCAAGGGCGTCCTCAACATGATGATGATGAGCTTCTCGACGATCGGGCTCGTCAGCGTCCTCTGGCTGTTCTACGGCTTCAGCGCCTCGTTCGGCTCCGACACGGCCGGTGGGCTGTTCGGTGACCTCGGGCAGTACTTCGGCAGCAAGACCTACATCGACCAGATGTGGGGCGCGACCGCGGACAACGCGAGCGGGATCGGCATCCCGACGTACGTCTTCATGGTCTTCCAGATGACGTTCGCCGTGATCACCGTCGCGCTCATCAGCGGCGCGATCTCCGACCGCGCGAAGTTCGGCGGCTGGCTGCTGTTCGCGTTCGGCTGGGCCACGCTGGTCTACTTCCCCGTCGCCCACAACGTGTGGGGCGGTGGCTGGATCGCCCAGAAGCTGCACCCGCTCGACTTCGCCGGTGGTACCGCCGTGCACATCAACGCCGGCGCGGCCGCGCTCGGTGTCGCCCTGGTCCTCGGCAAGCGCGTCGGCTGGCCGCGGGAGAGCATGAAGCCGCACAACGTGCCCTTCGTCGCCCTCGGCGCCGGTCTGCTGTGGTTCGGCTGGTTCGGCTTCAACGCCGGCTCCGAGCTGACCGTCGACGGCGTCACCGGCCTCGCCTTCGTCAACACCCAGGTCGCCACCGCCGCCGCCGTCCTCGGCTGGGTCATCGTCGAGTGGATCCGCGACCGCAAGCCCACCCTCGTCGGCGCCTCGTCCGGCGCGGTCGCGGGCCTGGTCGCGATCACCCCCGCCTGTGGCTTCATCGACTCGTGGGCGGCCGTGCTGCTCGGCCTCGTCGCGGGCCTCGTCTGCGCCCTGGCGGTCAGCCTCAAGTACCGCTTCGGCTTCGACGACTCGCTCGACGTGGTCGGCGTGCACTTCGTCGGCGGGTGGATCGGCTCCCTGTGGCTGGGCTTCTTCGCCAACGACAAGCTCAACTCGGCCATCAGCGGCGCCCTCGGGGCCAAGAACGGCCTGTTCATGGGCGGCGGCGTGGGTCAGCTCGGGGCCCAGGCGGGCGCGAGCGCTATCGTCACCGTCTACTCGTTCGCCATCGCCTTCGTGCTCGCCTTCGTCATCCAGAAGACGGTCGGCTTCCGGGTCAGCACCGAGGCCGAGGTCGAGGGCATCGACATCGCGGAGCACGCGGAGAGCGCCTACGACCTCACCCCGGGCACCGGCAGCGGTGGCGGCACGGGTGCGTTCGCGATGGCGGGCGTAGGCACGAGCAAGGCCCCCACGCCGGCGGCGGAAGCCCCGGCGTCGGAAAAGGTTGCCGGATAGCGTCGAGGGATGTCGGAGGGAATGGGCATGAAGCTGGTGACCGCGGTCATCAAGCCGTATCAGCTCGACGCGGTGAAGGAGGCGCTCCACGCGCTCGGCGTGGCGGGCCTCACCGTGAGCGAGGTTCAGGGCTACGGCCGTCAGAAGGGCCACACCGAGGTCTACCGCGGTGCGGAGTACACGGTGGAGTTCGTCCCCAAGATCCGGGTCGAGATCGTCACCGACGAGCTCGACTTCGAGAAGGTCGTGGACGCCATCGTGACCGCCGCCCGCACCGGCAAGATCGGTGACGGCAAGGTGTGGGTCACCTCGGTCGACGAGGTGGTCCGGGTCCGCACCGGCGAGCGCGGGCTCGACGCGCTCTAAGCCGCTGCTGATCTCTATCCTCATCACATGACACAATCGTCGGCGCCCGCACCGGTCCTTTCCGCCGGGGCGGGCGCCGACGCGCGAGCCGAGCGCTCGGACGCGATCGACGAGTGGCTCGTCGAGATCTTTCAAAAAGCCGGCGGTTGTACCTCCAATGCCTCGCTCGTCGCCGTAGGCGGCCTGGGCCGTCGCGAATGCGCTCCGCGCAGCGACCTCGACCTGGTGCTGCTGCACCCGGGCGGCCCCGGCGACGAGGCGGCGGCCGACGAGCTCGGCAGCCTCCTGTGGTACCAGATCTGGGACGCCAGGTTCGCCCTCGACCACTCCACCCGCAGCCCCGGCCAGGCCCTCGACCTGGCCCGCCAGGACCTCAAGGTGGCGCTCGGCCTGCTCGACGCCCGCCTCGTCGCCGGCGACGCGCAGATGCTCGCCACGCTGCACGCCGACGCCGTCGCCCAGTGGCGCCGCGAGGCCCGCCACCTGCTGCCGTCCCTGCGCACCCTCACCCAGGACCGCTGGAAGGCCCACGGCGAGCTGGCGTTCCTCCTGGAGGGCGACGTCAAGGAGTCGCGCGGAGGCCTGCGCGACTTCGGCGTCCTGCGCGGCATCGGCTTCGCCGGGGTCGCCGACGGCCCCCGCCCCGCCGTCCGCGGCGCCCACCGGACCCTCCTCGACGTGCGCGACGCCCTCCACACGGTGCGCGGACGCCGCGTCGACCGCCTCCTCGCCCAGGACCGCGACGAGGTCGCCGAGATGCTCGGCTACGGCGACCGCGACGACGTCCTGCGCCGCATCGCCGAGTCCGCCCGCACCATCGCCTACGCCAGCGACGACGCCTGGCGGGCCGTGGAGCGCTGGGCCGCCCCGAGCACCCGCGGCCACGCCGAGCGCCGCCCCCTCGCCCGCGACGTGGTCGAGCAGCGCGGGGAGGTCGTGCTCGCCCGCGCCGCCGTCACCCCGCGCCCGGACCCGGCCCTGCCCCTGCGCGTCGCCGCGGCCGCGGCCCGCGCGGACCTGCCGATCGCCCACGCCACCCTGGAGTGGCTCGGCGGCTTCGCCGGCCCCATGCCGAACCCCTGGCCCGCCCCCGCGCGCGACGCCCTGCTCACCCTGCTGGGCAGCGGCCCCGCGATGATCTCGGTCTGGGAGGCCTGCGACCGGTACGGCCTCGTCGTCAACTGGCTCCCCGAGTGGGCCCGGGTGCGCAGCCTGCCCCAGCACAACCCCGTCCACCTGTTCACCGTCGACCGCCACCTGGTCGAGACCGCCCGCCAGGCCGCCCGCCTCGCCCGCGACGTCGAGCGCCCCGACCTGCTGGTGCTCGCCGCCCTCCTGCACGACATCGGCAAGGGCCTGCCCGGCGACCACAGCATCGTCGGCGCCCCGATCGCCGCCGCGGCGGCCGAGCGCCTGGGCCTCAGCCCCGCCGACGTGGCCCAGATCGAGAAGGTGGTGCGCCTCCACCTGCTCATCCCCGACACCGCCACCCGCCGCGACCTGTCGGACCCGCAGACCATCGCCACCGTCGCCGGCGCCGTGGGCGACGCCTCCACCCTCAACCTGCTGCACGCCCTCGCCCGCGCGGACGCGGCCGCGACCGGCCCGGCCGCCTGGTCGGAGTGGAAGGGCCGGCTCATCGCCGAGCTCGTGCGCCACGTCGACCGCGCCCTGGACACCGGCGTCGTGGCCCCGCCGCCCTCGCCCGCCACCCGGCTCGCCGTCCCGTCCCGGCTCCCGGCGGTCCTGCTCGACACCGACTCCGTCTCGGTGACCGCCCCCGACCGCCGCGGCCTGCTGGCGGCCGTCGCCGGCTGCCTGTCCCTGCACCGCCTCGACGTGGTGACCGCCGACACCGTGACGGTCGACGGCCTCGCCCGCATGGTCTGCGCCGTCCAGCCCCGCTACGGCGACATCGACCACGACGCCGTCGTGTCCGACCTGCGCCGCGCCGTGACCGGCGACCTGCCGGTGGCCGAGCGCCTGGCCGCCCGCGAGCGCTCGGCCCGGCGCAACACCACCTCCGCGCCCCCGCGCGTGGTGTGGCAGCCCCCGACGGCGGCCACGGACGCGACGGTGCTGGAGCTGCGCGCCACGGACACGCCGGGGCTGCTGTTCCGGGTGGCGAGCGCGCTGGAGGACGTGGGCGCCGACGTACGCTCGGCGCGCATCTCCACCCTCGGCGGCGAGGTGGTGGACGCGTTCTACCTGGAGGGCGAGTGGGACGCGCCCGCGCGCGTCCTCGTGGAGTCGGCCGTCCTCGCCGCCGCCACCTCTTCCTAGCCTCCTGCTCCCGCCCTAGCCTCCTGCTCCGGCGCCTGCCGTCTCCGGCCCCTAACTCCCCGCCTCCCGCTCCCGGGCATCGGTTGATGCCTCATTCGCTTTGTGGCTTTCCGGCCTCTTACGCTCCGCCACCGTGCTGCGCCGCGGGCCGCGACGCACGGTCCGCGGTCGCGTACCCTTCAAGGGACTCCTACACCGAGGACGGATCCGTCGTGTTTGACACCCTGAGTGACCGCCTATCCGGCATCTTCTCGAAGCTGCGGAGCAAGGGACGGCTCACCGACGCCGACGTCGACGCGACCGCGCGGGAGATCCGCCTGGCGCTGCTCGAGGCCGACGTCGCGCTGCCCGTGGTCAAGGCGTTCATCGCCCGGCTCAAGGAGCGGGCGCGGGGCGCCGAGGTGTCGCAGGCGCTCAACCCGGCCCAGCAGGTCATCAAGATCGTTCACGAGGAGCTCGTGGCGACGCTCGGTGGCGAGGCCCGCCGCCTGCAGTTCGCCAAGAACCCGCCGACCGTGATCATGCTCGCCGGTCTGCAGGGTTCCGGCAAGACGACCCTCGCCGGCAAGCTCGCCCGCTGGCTCAAGGGCCAGGGCCACCAGCCGCTGCTGGTCGCCGCCGACCTCCAGCGCCCCAACGCCGTCAACCAGCTGCAGGTCCTCGGCGGCCGCGCGGGCGTCGAGGTCTACGCGCCCGAGCCCGGCAACGGCACCGGCAACCCCGTCCAGGTCGCCCGCGACTCCGTCGAGCACGCGAAGCGCCAGATGCGCGACATCGTCATCGTCGACACCGCCGGCCGCCTCGGCATCGACGCCGAGATGATGCAGCAGGCCGCCGACATCCGCGACGCCGTCGACCCCGACGAGGTCCTGTTCGTCATCGACGCCATGGTCGGCCAGGACGCGGTCACCACCGCCGAGGCGTTCCGCGACGGCGTCGGCATCTCCGGCGTCGTGCTCTCCAAGCTCGACGGCGACGCCCGCGGTGGCGCCGCGCTCTCCGTGCGCCACGTCACCGGCCAGCCGATCATGTTCGCGTCCACCGGCGAGAAGCTCGAGGACTTCGACGTCTTCCACCCCGACCGGATGGCCTCGCGCATCCTCGGCATGGGCGACGTGCTCACCCTCATCGAGCAGGCCGAGCAGGCCTTCGCCGACGACGAGAAGGAGCGGATGGCCGCCAAGCTCATGGGCGGCCAGGACTTCACCCTCGAGGACTTCCTCGAGCAGCTCCAGGCGGTCCGCCGCATGGGCCCCATCGCCAACGTGCTCGCCATGATGCCGGGCATGAACCAGATGAAGGACCAGCTGGCCGAGATCGACGACAAGCACTTCGACCGGGTCACCGCGATCATCCGCTCGATGACCCCGAAGGAGCGCACCAACCCGAAGATCCTCAACGCTTCCCGCCGCGTGCGCATCGCCAACGGCTCCGGCGTCTCGGTCACCGACGTCAACCAGCTGCTCACCCGCTTCGCCGACGCGCAGAAGATGATGAAGCAGATGGGCGGCATGATGGGCCTGCCCGGCGGCCGCCGGAAGGCGACCAAGAGCCCGAAGAACAAGCGCAAGGGCACCAAGGGCGGCAACTCCGGCATGCGCCAGCCCCGCCTCGGCGCCGGCGGCATGCCGCAGCTGCCGCCGGGCTTCGACCCGGCCGCCATGGACCCCAACGCGGCGGGCATGCCCCCGGGCTTCCGCCTCCCGAAGATCGACTTCTCGAAGCTGCAGAAGCGTGACAAGGACTCCTGACCCGCTGCCCGCATCCGGCCCCATCGGTAGCCCCGACGCCACCCCCGCGCGCGGTGGCGACTCCTTCGGCACGTCCGCGCCCGATGAGGGCGCTGAGCCCGCGACCGGCGCCGGCAACGCGCCCGGGCTCGCTTCCCACGGTGCGTCCGAGCGTGGCTCCCGTGATGCGTCCGGGCGTGGGGTTGGCAGCGCGGCCGGGGCTGGCACCGGCGGCGCGTCCGCGCGTGTGTCCCGCGATGTGTCCGCGCGCGGGAACGACGGCGGCCCGGCGCTCCACGTGCGGGGGACGCTGCTGCCCTCCGGCGAGCGGCGCGATCTCTGGCTCGTCGGCGACCGCTTGACCTTCGCGCCGGTCGCCGGTGCGCTCACGGTCGCGGACGAGGGCTACATCCTGCCCGGACTCGTGGACGCCCACTGCCACCTGGGCATCCAGCCCGGCGGCCGGCCGTCCGACGGGATCGACCAGGCGCGGTCGCTCGCGGTCGTGGATCGCGACGCGGGCGTCCTCGCGATCCGCGATGCCGGCTCGCCGATCCCGTACGCCTCCCTCGACGACGACCCCGACGTCCCCCGCCTCGTGCGCGCCGGCCGGCACGTCGCGCCCCCGAAGCGATACCTGCGCGACATCGGCGTCGAGGTCGGCGAGGCGGACCTGCCCGGCGAGATCACCCGCCAGGCCGGCCTCGGCAGCGGCTGGGTCAAGCTCGTCGGCGACTGGATCGACCGCGGCGTCGGCGACCTCGCCCCCGCGTGGGACGTCGCCGCGATGGCCGGCGCGATCGAGGCCGCGCACGCCGCGGGCGCGCGGGTCGCGGTCCACACCTTCGCCGAGGAGTCGGTCGCCGCGCTGGTCCGCGCAGGCGTGGACTCCGTCGAGCACGGCACCGGCCTGAACGAGTCTGACATCGACGAGATGGCCCGCCGCAACACGGCCCTCGTCCCCACGATGATCAACATCGCGACGTTCGGTGGCATCGCGGCCCAGGCCGAGGACAAGTTCCCGGCGTACGCCCGGCACATGCTCACCCTCCGCGACCGCTTCCCGTCGATCGTGCGCGCCGCCCACGAGGCCGGCGTCCCGATCTACGTCGGCAGCGACGCGGGCGGCGGCATCGACCACGGCCTGGCCGCCGAGGAGATGCTCCTGCTGCACCGCGAGGCGGGCCTGCCGGCCGAGGCCGTGCTGCGCGCGGGCTCGTGGGGCGCCCGCGAGTGGCTGGGCTTCCCGGGCCTGGTCGAGGGCGGCCTGGCCGATCTCGTCGTGTACTCCGAGGACCCCCGCACCGACCTGACCACCCTGCTGCGGCCCCGCCGCATCGTCCTGCGCGGCCGGGTGGTCCGCTGACCCCTTCGAGCGCCGGCTGGACAACGCACCGGCACCGACCCGACCACCCCGCGCCGACCTGTCCCATCCGGCACCGCCTGTCCATCCAGCACCGGCGTGTCCACCCAGCGACGGCCTGACCGCTCTGCTCGGGCCTGTTCACCCAGCGCCGGCCTGTCCGCTCTGCTCGGGCCTGTCCACCCAGCGCCGGCCTGACCGCTCGGCTCCGGCCTGTCCACCCAGCGCCGGCCTGACCGCTCGGCTCCGGCCCCGTCGCATCGTGGTGCGGGCTGAGCGGTCCGCTGAGCTCTCCGCGGCCGATCAGACGACGCGCCCGCGCGTCGGGGCGGATTTGCCGGGCATCCGAGCACCGGCCGGGCGTCGCGTCCGCGCGCTCGCTTTCGCCGGTCACCCCCCCCCATTCAGGTGATCCTCCACCAGGTCGGCGATCTGCGCCG
Source organism: Dactylosporangium sp. CA-052675 (assembly GCF_050947935.1). GTDB lineage: Bacteria > Actinomycetota > Actinomycetes > Mycobacteriales > Micromonosporaceae > Dactylosporangium. The sequence continues at coordinate 1,613,805 of NZ_CP192010.1, forward strand.
ATGCCTTCGCCGGCCGCCACAATTCGGGTGCCATCCATCCGGCGGCAACCGTTCTGTCGGGCTGCAGCCGCGCGTCCGAGCGGCGGATGCCACCCGTCGGTCGCCGCCCGGTGTGACCTGCCAGGCGGCGGTCCAGGGCGGGCTCGGGAGCGCGGAGCCGATACACTGACCGCGTGCCGTTGCGTCCCGGAAGACCGGTCCTGCACCGGCATTTCACGCGTGACACGCTGGTCTGGGCGCCGTTGACGCGCGTGGTCTCCGACGACGAGCAGGGCACCCGCCTCTGGCTCGCGACCGGCAGCCCCGTCATCCGGCAGGTCAACGAGGACGGCCAAGGGCCGCGCGGGATGCCGTTCGAGCGCTGGATCGCCGAGCCGAAGAAGATCATCCATGACGTGTACCGCGGGCCGAGCACGCTGAAGTTCCACCCGCGCGGGGCCGCATACTCGGTGTGGTGGCTGTTCGACCCCGAGCTGCGCTTCCGCGCGTGGTACGTGAACCTCGAGGAGCCCGGGATCACCTGGGACGACGGCGCGGTCGCGGGGGTCGACCTCACCGACCAGGACCTCGACATGTGGATCTGGCCGGACCGGCGCTGGGGCTGGAAGGACGAGGACGAGTTCGAGGAGCGGTTGGCGCACCCGGACTCGTACTGGGTGAGCGACCCCGACGCCGTCTGGGCCCAGGGCCACGCGATCGTCCCGGTGATCGAGGCGGGGGAGTGGCCCTTCGACGGCACGTGGACCGACTTCCGGCCGCCGGACGAGTGGACGATCCCGGAGCCGGTGACCGAGGGCTGGGACCGGCCCCGGGAGCGGGCGTGACGATCCCGAGCGCGAATGCTCGCTTCCGAGCGGGCGTAACTACTCCCGAGCAGGCATCCACCGCTTCCGAGCGGGAATCCACCGCTCCTGAGCGGGCGTCCATCGCTTTCGAGCGGGCGTCCATCGCTTTCGAGCGGCATGACTGCTCTTGAGTGCCCGCGTGGCCGCTACCGAGCGCGCGTGGTCGCTCGCGAGCGGGTGTGATGGCTCCCGAGCGGCTGTGGCCGCTCCCGAGCGCGAGTGAATCCAGGTGTCACCGGAACCCCGCGGGGCGGGGCCTACCCAGGGAGCGCGGTTGAGCATCGTCTTCACGCCCGGCCAGGTGATCATGCATCGCAATGTGCGGCGGGGGCGGATCGGGTGGGTGCGGCCCGCTCGTGTCGTGTCCGATGACGAGCGCGGGTTGCTGCTGTGGATCGCGCGCCACACGCCCGTGGTCAACGAGGTGTCCGGCGACGGGTACGGGATGCGGACGATGCCGTTCGCCGACTACGTCACGCGTGGGACCTCGCTCAAGCAGGGCACCTGGAACGGGCCGGGCGTGCTGAAGCTGCACCGCCCCGGCGATCCCGCGCACTCGGTGTGGTGGTTCCGCAACGATGCTGACGAGTTCACCGGGTGGTACGTCAACCTGGAGCGTCCGGCGATCCGCTGGAGCGATGCGGGGGCCGCGTCCGGGGTCGACGTGACCGACGAGGATCTCGACATCATCGTGGCGCCGGACCGTACCTGGGAGTGGAAGGACGAGGAGGAGTTCCTCGAGCGGCTCGCGCTGCCGGAGCACTACTGGGTCGAGGACGAGGCGGCGGTGCGCGAGGAGGGTCTGCGGGTCGTCAAGGAGATCGAGGCGGGGGGCTTTCCGTTCGACGGCACCTGGACGGACTTCATGCCGCCGCCCGAGTGGGAGCTGCCCGGCCTCGAAGCCGGCTGGGACCGGCCCCCGCTTCGCTGACATCCGCCCGGCGCTCCCGCGCGTCCGAACAGGCGGGCCCGAGCGACCCGGGCAACCTAAGAACCCGCGTGTCTGGGCGACCCGGCAGTTGGGCATCCGAGCGCCCAGGCGTCCGCGCGCGACCGGGGCGACGGGGCGAGCCGACGGCTGGGTCATCGACCGGTCGCGCCGCAGCGAGACCAAACGGGCGCGCGCCGCAGCGAGACCAAACGGGCGCGCGCCGCAGCGAGACCAAACGGGCGCCGCAGCGTAGTCGGCCTCCGGTGGCGCGGATCAAGCCCCGGATGACGCAGCCCGAGCGGCAGCTACACGCGTCCGCGCGCCGGATCAGCCGTGCGGGATCGGTCGGGCGAGATCGGCGGGCGGGATCGGCCGGGCGCGAGGTCAGACGTCGGCGAAGCCACCCGCGTGGGAGATCGGCCGGGCGCGAGGTCAGACGTCGGCGAAGCCACCCGCGTGGGAGATCGGCCGGGCGCGAGGTCAGACGTCGGCGAAGCCACCCGCGTGGGAGATCGGCCGGGCGCGAGGTCAGACGTCGCCGAAGCCACCCGCGTGGGAGATCGGCCGTGAAACGTTCATCGCCGAGGGCGTCCGGCTTGTCGAATTCGGGTGAGGGGCGGGGGCTGCACCGGAGGTACCGGCGAAAAGGGCCGAAAATGGAACAAGCGGCCGTGGCGCGGGAGAGGATGGGCTCACGCGGGGTCGTTTTTGCGCACGGTAGCGGGTCTGGCACAATGGTCTGCTGGTATCCGGTGTGCGTCCGAGCCCTCTAACCCGGCGTCGCGCCAGTCCAACAGAGCAGCCGACGGCGCCATCCCCACGGTGTCCGGGCGGTCGCTCGGCTTCCAACAGATCCAGGAGCGAGCAACCAAGTGGCCGTCAAGATCCGGCTCCTGCGGATGGGCAAGATCCGCAACCCGCAGTACCGCATCGTCGTCGCCGACTCGCGCACCAAGCGTGATGGTCGGGCGATCGAGTTCGTCGGGCTGTACCACCCGAAGGAGGAGCCCTCGCGCATCGAGGTCAACTCCGACCGCGTCCAGCACTGGCTCTCCGTCGGCGCGCAGCCGAGCGAGGCCGTGCAGGCCATCCTGTCCAAGACCGGCGACTGGCAGAAGTTCAAGGGTCTGCCGGCCCCGGCCGAGCCGCTGAAGGTCCGCGCCGCGGCTCCCGACCGCAAGGCCGCCTACGAGGCCGAGGCGCAGGCCGCCGCCGGTCTCGCCGACGCGCCGAAGGCGAAGAAGGCCGCCGAACCGAAGAAGAAGGCCGAAGCCGAGGCTCCGGCCGCGCAGGCGGAGGAGCAGTCCGGTGCCGGCGCCGGCGCGGAGGCCTGACGTGCTGCGCCCGGCGCTCGAGCACCTGGTCAAGGGCATCGTCGACAATCCTGACGATGTCCGGGTGCGCATGGTCGACTCCCGCCGCGGTCAGCGGCTGGAGGTCCGGGTCAACCCGGAGGACCTCGGCACCGTGATCGGGCGCGGCGGCCGCACGGCCAAGGCGCTGCGGCAGGTCATCACGTCGATCGGCGGCCGCGGCGTGCGCGTCGAGATCGTCGACGCGTACTGACGCATGCTGCTCGTCGTCGGTCAGGTCATCCGCGCGCACGGCGTCCGCGGCGAAGTCGTCGTGGACGTGCGCACGGACGCGCCGGCTGAGCGTTTCGCCGTCGGGTCGGTCCTCGAGACCGACTCGACGGCGGTGCGGCATCTGCAGACCGTCCCGCCGGGCGCGTGGCGGCCGCCGCCGACGCTCACCATCGAAACGGTCCGCCCGCACCAGGGCCGCCTCCTGGTGGTCTTCGAGGGCATCTACGACCGCAACCTCGCCGAGGACATGCGCGGCGTCCTGCTGTGCGTGGACAGCGCCACGATCCCGCCGAGCGACGACCCGGACGAGTTCAGCGACCACGAGCTGGTCGGGCTCGACGTCGTCGACGCCGCGGGGGAGCACGTGGGCGAGCTGCTGCGCATCGACCACGCGCCCGCGCACGACCTGCTCGTCGTGCGGCTCGCCGACGGGCGCACCGGCCTGGTGCCGTTCGTGCGCGAGATCGTTCCCGAGGTCGACGTGCCCGGGCGGCGCATCGTGATCACCCCGCCGGAAGGCCTCTTCGACCTATGAGGGTCGACGTCGTCACGATCTTTCCGGAGTACCTCGCGCCGCTCGATCTGTCCCTGATCGGCAAGGCGCGCGCGAACGGGACGCTCCAGCTGGCAGTACACGATCTGCGGAAATGGACGCACGACGTCCATCGCACCGTGGACGACACGCCGTACGGCGGCGGTCCCGGCATGGTGATGCGGCCCGAGCCGTGGGGCCAGGCCCTCGACGCGCTGGCCGGCCCGGAGACCCACCTGATCGTGCCGAGCCCGGCCGGCGCTCCGTTCACCCAGGCGACCGCGCGCGCCCTGGCGGGCGAGGAGCACCTGATGTTCGCGTGCGGCCGGTACGAGGGCATCGACCAGCGCGTCTTCGACCACGCCGCCGCGCGGATGCGCGTGAGCGAGGTCTCCCTCGGCGACTACGTGCTCTTCGGGGGCGAGGTCGCGGTCCTCGTGGTGCTCGAGGCGGTCACCCGGCTGCTTCCGGGCGTGCTGGGCAACGCCGACTCGCTGGTGGAGGAGTCGCACGCCGACGGGGTCCTCGAGGCGCCGATGTACACCAAGCCGCCCAGCTGGCGCGGCCTGGACGTGCCCGACATCCTCCGCTCGGGCGACCACGGCCGCATCGCGCGGTGGCGCCGCGAGCAGGCCCTGCAGCGCACCGCCGAGCGCCGCCCGGACCTCATCGCCGCCCTCGAGCGGCGGGCCGCCGAGGGTGATCAAGGGGCCTGATTTCAGGTTCTGCGCGTCGATGTGGCAAAGTAGTGAGGTTGCCGCGGCCTGACGTGTCCGGCACCCATGATCACAAACCCTCGCGCGCCGCGGAGATCGGGCGTGCCTTGAGTGACGAGGAACAGCCGCGATGAACACGCTGGACGCGCTGGACGCACAGTCGCAGCGGACCGATATCCCGAGCTTCCGCGCCGGTGACACCGTCAAGGTGCACGCCCGGGTCGTCGAGGGCAACCGGTCCCGGGTCCAGGTCTTCCAGGGCGTCGTGATCCGTCGCCAGGGCGCCGGCCTGCGGGAGACCTTCTCGGTCCGGAAGGTGAGCTTCGGCGTCGGCGTCGAGCGCACCTACCCGGTGAACAGCCCGGCCGTCGACCGGATCGAGGTCGTGACGCGCGGCGACGTGCGCCGCGCGAAGCTCTACTACCTCCGTGACCTGCGGGGCAAGAAGGCCAAGATCAAGGAGAAGCGCGAGACCAAGGTCAGCAGCTGACCTCGCGCTTCGCTGGATCGCCGACGGGGAGGGGCGCGGCGCGCACCCTCCCTGCGTCGCGTCCGGGATCGGATCTTTCGGTCATCTGGAGCCGGTCTCCCCAAAGTGGTCTTGTGCATCTAGGCTGACGCCGATGGCAAGTGACCCCTACGGCCGCGATGGTTACGACGATCGCGCCGACGACCAACACCCGCGCGATCGCCCCCTGGACCAGGCGGGCGGACGGCGCGGGCAGCAGCAACCCTTCGGTGGCGTCAGCTACCCGGGCCACGACTACTGGTCGACCCCGGGGCGCTCGGACGCCGAGGAGGGGCAGCGCGCCTACGACGGTGGCTGGCAGCGTGACGCCCGCGACGCCTACGGGCGCAGCGAGACGCCGCCCGGCCGCGACGTCGTGCCCGGTCGTCGTGACGTGGAGCCCGGGCGCGACCCCGCGCCGGGCCGGGGTGGCTACCAGCGCGACGACTGGAGTTCGGGCGGCGGCCGGGGCGACTGGGGTCGCGAGCCGGAGCGCGGCTGGAGCCGCGGCGACGATCGCGGTGACCTGCGCGATCGAAACCGCGGGCGCTCCTGGGACGACGACCCGTACGGCTCCCGGCGCGGCCAATGGGACCGCGACGAGCCGCCGATGGTGCGCGACCGCGCGTTCGAGCGCGACCGCGGCTACGACGAGCCCGGATACGACGATCCGCGGGAACGTCGCGAGCGGGAGCGCGCGGATCGGTACGAACGCGGCTATGACCGTGGCGAGCGCTCGACGGGCTCGGGTGCGCGGCCCCGCCGGGGTGCCCCGCTCGAGGACGACTCGGTGTCCACGTGGCGCAGCAAGGTCCGCCGCAAGCGCAAGAACATGCCGCTGTGGCAGGAGCTGCCGCTGCTGCTGATCGTCGCGTTCTGCCTGGCCGTGCTCATCCGCACGTTCCTGGTCCAGGCGTTCTTCATCCCGTCGGGCTCGATGGAGGAGACCCTCCTCGTCGGCGACCGGGTGCTGGTCAACAAGGTGCTGTACGACGTGCGGGAGCCCGAGCGCGGCGAGGTCGTCGTGTTCACCGGCCCGGACACGTGGGCGCCCGAGAACCAGGTCGACAAGAACGCCGGCTTCTTCGCCGAGCTCGGCCAGACCGTCGGCGACCTCGTCGGGTTCTCCCAACCGGGTGAGAAGGACTTCATCAAGCGTGTGATCGGGCTCCCGGGCGACACCGTCGCCTGCTGCGACGTCGACGGGCGCGTCACGGTCAACGGATACCCGCTCGACGAGTCGGCGTACCTCTACGACAACTCACCGCTCGACGCCGCCCCGAACCCGAGGCAGTGCACGGCGCGCCGGTTCGGGCCGATCAAGGTCCAGGCCGGGCAGATGTTCGTGATGGGCGACCACCGCGGCGTCTCCCAGGACTCGCGCTGCCAGGGCCAGGTGCCGATCGACAACGTCATCGGCCGCGCGTTCGTGATCCTCTGGCCGAGCAGCCGCTGGGGCTGGCTACCGGTGCCGGACACGTTCAAGAACATCCCGAAACCGCAGGCTCTGCCGCCACCCGGGCCGCATGTCACGCGTGCGCACAACGATCCATTGGTCCCGGATATGGTACTTGTGCCGATCGCTGTCTCGTTCTCGCTTTCGACCCGTTCGGCGCGTCAGGAGCGGTTGAGGCGTCGCCGATGGTGACGAGCACGTACCCTTCAGGGCGTGATTGACGAGCAGACCAAAAAGCCCAGTAGCTTCTGGCGCGAACTGCCGGTGTTGCTGGGCGTGGCGATCATCGTCGCCGTCGTCGTACGCGCCTTCGTCCTGCAGACGTTCTTCATCCCGTCGGAGTCGATGGAGAACACGCTGCTCATCAAGGATCGTGTGCTCGTCAACAAGCTGGTGTACGACTTCCGCTCCCCGCATCGCGGCGAGGTCATCGTCTTCACGGCGCCGGACTCGTGGCGCAACGACCCGTCCGAAGAGGACTTCATCAAGCGCGTCATCGCCGTCGGGGGCGACCACGTCGTGTGCTGCGACGACAAGCAGCGCATCACGGTCAACGGCACCCCGCTGGACGAGTCCTACATCTACGCCAACGCCGACGGGCTGCAGGACCTCCCGAGCGAGGAGCAGTTCGACGTCACGGTGCCCAAGGACCGCCTGTGGGTGATGGGCGACCATCGGTCCCGCTCGGGCGACTCGCGGTACAACTTCATCCGCACGAAAGATCCCAACCAGGCCACGATCCCCGAGGACGCCGTGATCGGCCGGGCCTTCGTGGTCTTCTGGCCCTTCGACCGGGCCAAGTGGCTCAGCGTCCCGGACACCTTCGACAAGGTGCCGGATCCGACCTCGAAGTGATTGCGTCGTAGTCTCGTCGGTATGACGGAGGCCGCGGCAGACATCGACCGCCGGGCGGCGCGGGTGCTCCTGCTCGACCCGTCCGGGCGCGTCCTGCTCATGCGCGGATGCGACCCGGCGCGGCCCGAGCACCGCTACTGGTTCACCGTGGGCGGCGGCCTGGAGGCGGGGGAGTCCCTCGCCGACGCGGCCGTGCGCGAGGTCTACGAGGAGACCGGGCTGCGCATCACCGGGTCCGACCTGGTCGGGCCCATCCGCACCGATCGGGTCGAGTTTCCCTTCGACGGCCGTTGGTACTCGCAGGAGCAGACGTTCTTCGTCGTGCGCTCGGAGGCGTTCACCGCTGATCTCTCCCACCTCGCCGACTACGAGGCGACCAGCGTCGACGGCACCAGGTGGTGGTCGGCGGACGAGCTCGCCGCGACGTCGGAGCGCTTCTACCCTGCCGACCTCCCCGGCCTGCTGCGGGAGGTGGCCTGAGATGCTCGCGCCTCCGCGCACCGTCGTGCACCGCGCCGCGGGCCTGTGGGCCCTCGAGCGGGCCCTGCAGCGGCGCGGGTTCAACCGGGTCGCCGGCGCCGACGAGGCGGGCCGTGGGGCCTGCGCGGGACCCCTCGTCGTGGGCGCCGTCATCCTGCCGCAGGGCCGCCGCGGCGAGATCGAGGAGCTCAACGACTCCAAGCTGCTGACGGCGGCCGCGCGGGAGCGCGTCTACGAACAGGTGGTCCGGCGCGCGGAGGCGTGGACCGCGATCGTCATCCCGCCCGGCGACATCGACCGCCGCGGGCTGCACGTGTGCAACCTGGCCGGCATGCGGCGCGCCCTCGCGAGCCTGCCGGTGCGGCCGGAGTACGCGCTCACCGACGGCTTCAAGGTCGACGGCCTGGGCATCCCTGGCCTTGCGGTCTGGAAGGGTGACCAGGTCGCGGCGTGCGTCGCGGCCGCGAGCGTCGTGGCGAAGGTCACGCGGGACCGGATCATGGAGCAACTGCACGAGACGTACCCGCAATACGGCTTCGACGAGCACAAAGGCTATGCGACCCCGGTGCACGGCGCGGCCCTCGTGGCCCACGGGCCGTGCCCCGAGCACCGTTTCTCCTACGCGAACGTGGCGGCGGTGGGGCGGCCGGGCTCACGGCGCGGTAACGTCGGCGTGGCGCCCGGCGAGGCCGCACGGGTTCCGGCGCAAGTGGGCGACAATGTGGCTATGGAAGGCGGACCGCGATGAGCGCCGAAGATCTCGAGAAGTACGAAACCGAGATGGAGCTCCAGCTCTACCGGGAGTACCGCGACATCGTCCGCCAGTTCTCCTACGTGGTGGAGACCGAGCGCCGGTTCTACCTGGCCAACCAGGTCGACCTGCACGTGCGCAACTCGGACGGCGAGGTCTACTTCGAGGTCGAGATGCACGACGCCTGGGTCTGGGACATGTACCGGCCGGCTCGCTTCGTGAAGAACGTCCGCGTGATGACCTTCAAGGACGTCAACGTCGAGGAGCTCGAGAAGCCCGACATCTCGCTGCCCGACAACGGCTTCGGCGGCTGATGCGTCAGCGGCGGGTGCGTTAGCACACCGCGACCCGGCCTGTCAGTCCCTGTGCAGGCCGGGTCCGTTTATCCACAGGCGGCAAGATCGCGTTTGCCCTGGCCGCCGGAATCCGCGACGCTCGCGGCCATGTTGAAGAACTTGACCCGCTTCGGGCTCCTCGTCCTCGCCGCCACCGCCGTTGCCGCCGCCTCCACGGCCATCGCCGCCGCTGCCTCGGCCTTGTCCACGCCCAAGCGGGCCGCGGCCTCCTCCGAGCCCTCATCCGCCTTCGCGGCCGGCTTTGCCGAAGCGCCGGCCGAGGCTCCGGCGGACGGCGTGTTCCAGGCGCCGCTCGACGGCCCGGTGACCGTGACGAGAGGCTTCGAGCCGCCCTCGGACCGCTATGCCGCGGGCCACCGGGGCGTGGACCTCGCGGGCGCCCCCGGCCAGACCGTGCGCAGCGCCGGCGAGGGCACGGTCGTCTTCGCCGGGATGGTGGGCGGCCGGCCGGTGGTGAGCGTCGAGCACCCCGGCGGCGTGCGCACCACCTACGAGCCGGTCTCCGCGACCGTGGTCCGGGGCCAGGCGGTCTCGCGCGGAACGCCCCTCGGCACGCTGAGACCGGGCCACCCCAACTGCCCGGTGGCGGCGTGCCTGCACTGGGGTCTGAGAACCGACGGCAACGTGTACCTCGACCCGCTGACCCTGCTCCGCCCGGCGCGCGTACGCCTCCTCCCGCTGCACTGACCCGCGCTCCCGCGACTCGTTCGAGCGCCTCATGCGAGCAGCTTCGGCAGCCCCGCCGCCAGCCGCTGATAGTCCTCGGCCCGGTTGTAGATCTGGCCGGACAGCCGCAGATACCCGCGCCCGCGCCACGCCGCCAGCCCGACCTCGGCCGCGAGCTCGTCCGAGATCCGCCGGCGCAGCGCCGCCGCCGCCTCCGGGTCGCTCGCCACGCCCGGGCGCAGCGGGATCACCGTCATCGGCAGCCCGGTCGCCGCCGGCACCTCGGCGCCGATCGCCTCCGCGACCACGCGCTGCCCGTACTCCGCCAGCGCCGTGTTGTGCCGCCGGACCGCCTCGATCCCCAGCGTGCGCAGCACGAACAGCCCGGTGGGCGCGGCCAGCCAGGGCGTGTAGTCGTGCGACCCGAGCCACTCCAGGTTCGCGGGGAAGCCGGCCTCGGCGGACCACGACAGGACCAGCGGCCGGATGCGCGCCCTCCGCGCGGGCGCGACGGCGAGCAGCGCGGTGCCGCGCGGCGCATACGCCCACTTGTGCAGGTTCCCGGCCCAGAAGTCGGCCCCGAGCTCGCTCACCCGCGGGTCGATGACGCCCGGCACGTGCGCGGCGTCGACGTGCACCGCCACCCGCTCACCCCGGCGCTCCCGCACCGCCTCGACGATGCGCCGCACCGGGAACACGCGCGCGGTCGCGGCGGTGATGTGGTCGACGATCACCAGCCGGGTCCGGGGCGTGGTCGCCTCCAGCACCGCCGCCGTGACCGCCGCGTCGTCGGCCTCCAGCGGCACCCGCGCGACCCGATGCACCGCCCCGGTGCGCCGGCACGTCGCGGCGACCGCCAGGTCCACGGCACCATAGCCGTGATCGGTCGTCACGATTTCGTCTTCGGTACCGAGATCAAGGCTCCCGAGCACGATCGACGTCGCCGTGGAGGCGTTCTCGACCAGCGCCGTGCCCTCGGGGTCGGCGCCGACGAACGCGGCGAGGTGCCGCCGCACGTGGGCGATGCGCTCCTCGAGCCCGACGGCGAAGAACCGGTGCGGGTTGGCTTCCATCTCCTCGCGTACCCGCTGCTGAGCCCGCTGGACCGGGACCGGCACCATCCCGAAGGCGCCGTGGTTCAGGTGCGCGACGGCTGCGTCGTGCGAGAACAGCAGCCGAGCACCGGGAATCGGCTCGGGAGCGGACACATCCACGATCTTAGGGCTCCCACCCGGCTCCCGCGCCTACTTGCCGCGGACCCATTCCGCTCGCCCACCTCGCCTCGCGTCCGGCGCCCTCGCCTGTCTCGCGTCCTGCGCTTGTCTGGCCGCTCTGGCCGCGTCCTCCTCGCTCGCGTCCTGCGCGCATGCGTGAGTCGCGCCTTTTCGCGGCTTTCGCGGTCGCGTGCGTCGCGTTTTACGCGCGTGGGTGCGCCTGCTCGTATGCGGCGCGTAGCCGCTCGATGGACACGTGGGTGTAGATCTGGGTGCTCGACAGCGATGCGTGCCCGAGCAGCTCCTGGACCGAGCGCAGGTCCGCCCCGCCCTCCAGCAGGTGCGTGGCGGCCGAGTGCCGCAGGTCGTGCGGCGAGGTGTGGGGGAGCCCGGCCGCCCGCGCGTACGCGTCGACGATCCGCCGCGCCGAGCCCGCCTGCAGCCGGCCACCGCGGGCGCCGAGCAGCAACGCCGCACCGCTCCGAGCACCCTCGAGGGCCGGGCGGCCGTGCCGGAGCCAGGCGGTCAGCGCATGGTCGGCGGGTAGCCCGTAGGGCACCGAGCGCTCCTTGTCACCCTTGCCCACCACCCGTACGACGCGGCGCATCCGGTCGACGTCGCCGAGGTCCAGGCCGCAGAGCTCACTGACGCGGATCCCGGTGGCGTAGAGCAGCTCGAGCACCAGCCGGTCCCGCAACCCCAACGCGTCCGCGCGGCCCGACGGCGACGTCACCAGCGTCTCGGCCTGGTCCGCGCGCAGCACGGTCGGCAGGTCCCGGTGCGCCTTCGGGCTGGCCAGGCGCTGGCCGGGGTCCGTCTCGATGAGTCCCTCGCGCAGGGCCCAGGCGGTGAACGTCCGCGCGGCCGCGGCGTGCCGGGCGAGGCTCGTGCGGGCGTCCCCGGCCGCGCGCCTGCGCGCGAGCCACCCGCGCAGCACCGCGAGGCTCAGCCCCGCGGGCGCGTCCGCGCCTCCGGCCGCGGCGTGGTCGAGCAGCGACACGACATCACCGACGTAGGCCCGCACGGTGTGCACCGACCGGTTCCGCTCGGCCGCGAGGTACCGCGCGAAGTCGTCGACCGCGTCCCGCATGCTCGCGGGCAGCCGCTCGTGCAGCTCCGCCGTGCCGGGCGCGGGCGCGGCGGCCTGGCCACGTCCGCCGCTCCGGACTGCGGCGGCGCCACGCGACGGGGAGGAACCGCGTCCGCGCGCGGTCGGGCGTGGCTGTTCTGCGGTGGGCGCCGTGCCGGCCTTCGCCGCCGCGCTCGCCCGCGCGGTCGCCGTGATGTCGCGCAGGCGCTCGGCCGCGTGTGCACGGGCGCCCGCGCTTGTGCCCGCGCTTGCGCCTGGGCCCGCGCCGGTGCCGGTGTCCGCGTCCGCGCCTGCGGTCGCGTCAGCGTCAGTGCTCGTGTCCGCGCCTGCTGTCGCGTCCGCGCCTGCGTCTGCGTCAGTGCTCGCGGTCGCGTCCGCGCCTGTGTCGGCGCCGGAGTCGTCCGGCGATGCCTCGCGGGGAGTCAACGGCGCTGCTGCTCTTCGAGGAACCGCTCGATGAGCCCGCGCACCACGGCCGCCATCGTGAAGCCGTGCTCGGTGCACCACACGCGCAGCTCGGCGTGCCGCTCGGCCGGCAGCCGGAACGTGACCAGCTGGCTCTCCTCACCGGGCGGCAGCGAACCACCCAGGACGCCGTGGGAGGCCGACTCCTGGCCGAGGTCGGGCGGCCCGATGAGGTTCCGGCCGCGCAGCGCCGCGGTGGCGAAGAGCCCGCTGCGGTCCATGGGCACCGTGCGTCCGAGCAGCCAGGCGGTGATCTCCTGGCGGGTCGTGGCCGGGAGCGTCTCGAGCAACTCCACGAGTTTCTCGACCGGAGCAGTCATACCGCCACGATAGCGCCCGATATCCCGCTATCGCTATTCGTCGGCTCAATCGATCGGACGCGTACGCCTTGGATTTCTTCGATCAGTTCCGGCAGCATCCGGTCGATTACCGGGCCGGGGACGCTGACCACGAACTCGTCCGTCGCCACGGTCCCGTCCCGGCCGAGTACGCGCATCTGGCGGATGTCGACGCCCAGGCGGCCGAGCAGCGTGGTCACCTGGCCGAGCGAGCCGGGCCGGTCGGGAAGTTCGACGATCACGTGACGTAGCGACATGGGGCAAGCCTGACGACGCTGCGTTTCCCGGCCGTTACAACGCCACGTCGCCCGCCTTTCGGGGAATTCGTTGACAACGTCAAGGAATCTGATGACGATGTCAACCATGACTATCGAGTCGGTCGCCGCGTTCCGGCGGTTCAACCGCTTCTACACGAACCTGATCGGCGTGCTGCGAGCCGGACTGCTCGACTCGCCGTACTCGCTCGCCGAGGCCCGGGTGCTCTACGAGCTGGCCGCCGCGCCCGCGCGCGTGCTGGACGTCGCCGACCTCCGGCAGGGGCTCGACATGGACGCCGGCTACCTGAGCCGCATCCTGGGCCGCTTCGAGGGCGACGGCCTGGTCGTGCGGGAGCGCTCGGACGCCGACGCGCGCAAGCAGCGCATCCGCCTCACCGACGCCGGGCGGACGGCCCAGGCCGAGCTCGACCAGCGCTCGGACGCGCAGGCGGCGGCCCTGCTGGGCGCGGTGACGGCGGTGGACCGGCGGCGCCTCATCGGTGCCATGGAGGCCATCGAGACCATCCTCGGCGACGGTACGGCGTCCGCGCCCACGGTCGTGCTGCGCCCGCCGGGACCGGGCGACCTCGGCTGGGTCGTCCAGCGCCACGGGGCGCTCTACACCGCGGAGTACGGCTGGAACGACGATTTCGAGGCGATGGTCGCCCGCATCGTCGCGGACTACGCCGAGTCGCACGACCCGCGCTGGGATCGCGGCTGGATCGCCGAGGTCGACGGCGAGCCCGTCGGCTCGATCTTCTGTGTCCGCGCGGGTGAGGGGACCGCGAAGCTCCGGCTGTTGCTCGTCGAACCCAAGGCGCGCGGACTCGGCGTCGGCGGCCGCCTCGTCGACGAGTGCGTCCGCTTCGCCCGCGCCGCCGGCTACCGCGACATGGTCCTGTTCACGCACGACATCCTCGGCGCCGCTCGCCGCCTGTACCAGCGAGCCGGGTTCGAGCTCGATCACGAGGAGCGCAAGCCGGCCTACGGTCAGGACCTCGTACACCAGCACTGGCGGAAAATTTTCTGACGACGGCCCGGTTGCGGCCCCAAGCCGCCCGGCCTGCGCCGCGACCCCTCCGCATACCAACATCGCCGAACTCCCTCCAACTTATCCACAAGCACCTCGTTGTCCACAGGTCTGGGCTTCAGTGCGACGCAGTGATCACCCCGATCCGCGAGAGTCGCCCGCATGACGAACCACAACCAGCTCGTCGGCGGCTTCGGTGAACGAGTCGCCTGCCGATACCTCGTCTCACAGGGCCTCGTCCTGCTCGACCGCAACTGGCGCAGCCCGGCGGGTGAGCTGGACGTGGTCGCCCGCGACGGCGCCGACGTGGTGTTCGTCGAGGTCAAGACCCGCCGCAGCACGCGATACGGCCAGCCTGCCGAGGCGCTTGTGCCGGCCAAGGTCCGCCGCCTGCGCAAGCTCGCCCAGATGTGGCTGGCCGCGAACGACGTGCGCTGGGAACGCGTCCGGTTCGACGTGATCGGCGTGCTCGTCGGCCGGGGCGTGGCCATCCAGCACCTGCGTGGGGCGTTCTGATGGGGTACGCCCGCGTCTACTCCGTCGCCCTGCACGGCGTGGCCGGTGAGGTCATCGTCGTCGAGGCCGACGTGGCCCCCGGCCTGCCCAGTCTCGTCGTCTCCGGCCTGCCGGACGCGGCGCTGAGCGAGGCCCGCGACCGCGTCCGGGCGGCCGTACAGAACTCCGGCGCGTACTGGCCGCAGGCACGCATCACCGTCAACCTCCTCCCGGCACACGTGCGCAAGCACGGCTCCGGCTTCGACACCGCCGTGGCGATCGCGGTGCTCGCGGCCGGGGCCGAACTGCCCATCGGACGGCTCAAGGGCGCCGTGATCCTCGGCGAGCTGGGGCTCGACGGCACCGTCCGGCCGGTTCGCGGAGTGCTGCCCGCCGTTCTGGCCGCGAGCCGGGCCGGGAAGGAGCTGGCGCTGGTACCGCTGGCGAACGTCACCGAGGCCCGCCTCGTCCCCGACATCGAGGTCCGCGCCACCGACAGCCTCGGCCGGATCATCGGCTACCTGCACGGGGTCCAGAACCTGCTGGATCCTGTCTCCGAGCGGGTCCCGGAGACGTCCTCCACGCTCGACCTCGCCGACGTGCTCGGCCAGGAGCGAGGACGTCGCGTGATCGAGCTCGCCGCGGCCGGTCGCCATCACATCGCCATGTTCGGCCCGCCCGGTGCCGGCAAGACGATGCTGGCCGCTCGGCTGCCCGGTGTGCTGCCACCTCTCGACGACGAGGAGGCGATCGAGGTGACGGCCCTGCACTCGATCGCGGGGACGCTCGCGCCGAGCGGCACGCTGGTTCGTCAGGCGCCGCTGCAGGCCCCGCATCACACCGCCTCCGTCGCCGCGCTGGTCGGTGGAGGGCCCGGGCTCGCCAAGCCCGGTGCGATCAGCCTCGCCCACCACGGGGTGCTGTTCCTGGACGAGTGTGCCGAGTTCGCCTCCGGGGTGCTCGACTCCCTGCGACAACCCCTGGAACAGGGACAGGTCAGGCTCCGCCGCGCCTACGGTGAGACCGTCTACCCGGCTCGGACGCAGCTCGTGATGGCCGCCAACCCGTGTCCCTGCGCTCGGCCGGGCGGCCGCCAGACGTGCCAATGCCCGTCGATCGTCCGCCGGAGGTATCAGGCCCGGCTCTCCGGACCGCTGATGGATCGCGTGGACCTGCAGGTCGATCTCGATCCGGTGCGTTCCGCGGCGCTGCTCGGCACCGAACACGTGGAGCCGTCCTCGGTGATCGCGAAACGGGTGCTGGAGGCCCGCGGCGCAGCGGCGGCGCGCTGGGGGCGCAGTGCGAAGACGAACGGCGACGTCCCGGCCTCGATGCTGCGCGACGGTCGGTTCCGGCTCTCGAGGTCGGTGCTGCGTCCGCTGACGATCGAGATGGACCGCGGCCGGCTCTCGGCTCGAGGCTTCGAGCGGTCGATGCGGGTGGCGTGGACGATCGCGGATCTTGATGGACGGATCCGGCCCGAGGCGGCGGATGTGCGGGAAGCGCTCGAGCTGCGTTCGAGGACCGTGCGATGAGGCCGGGGGAGGAGCGGGTGGCGCGCATGGCGCTCGGGATGCTCGTCGAGCCCGGATGCCGCGAGCTCGGTGTGCTCGTGCGCTCGGTCGGCGCGCAGGAGGCGTTGGCTCGGGCGGTCGGTGGGTTCGGCATCTCGCGCGCGCTGGCGGGGGCGGTGCAGGCGAGGATCCGGGGCTCCGGCGTGGAGGGCTCGCCGGACGTGGGCGCGCAGCTCGCCGAGCGGATGGAGGAGCTGGCGCAGCGGCTCGGGGCGCGGATCGTCACCGCGGTCGACGACGAGTGGCCGCTGGCGCTCGACGACCTGGTCAAGGCCAGCCGCGAGGGCAACATGCTGCGCCGCGACACCGATCCGCCCATGTGTGTCTGGCTGCGCGGACCGCTGCGGTTCGCCGAGACGCTGGAGCGGGCCGTCTCGGTGGTGGGCGCGAGGGCGATCACCGGGTATGGCGCGTATGTCGCATCGGAGTTCGCGTACGGGCTCGCGGAGTCCGGGTGGACGGTCGTGTCCGGCGGAGCGCTCGGCGTCGACGTGACGGCGCATAGGGGTGCGCTGGCCGGAGCGGGCGCGACGGTCGCGGTGCTGGCGTGCGGGATCGACAAGGCGTACCCGGCGGCGAATGCGGCGGTGCTCGAGCAGATCGGCGACGAGGGGCTGCTGGTCACCGAGTGGCCGCCCGGCACCCACCCGCACAAGACGCGGTTCCTGACCCGCAATCGGGTGATCGCCGCGGCGACGAGGGGCACGGTGATGATCGAGGCCGGGTCACGCAGCGGGGCGCGCAGCACACTCGGGTACGCCCGGCTGCTCCAACGCACCGCGATGGTCGTCCCGGGGCCGATCAACTCGCCGATGTCGGTCGGTTGCCACGTCGAGCTGCGGCAGCCGGGCACGGTGCTGGTGACCCGGGTCGAGGAGATCATCGAGGAGATCGGCAGCATCGGGGAGCTGGCCACGCCGATCCAGGGGGCCGGGCGGCCCGAGGACGTTCTCGATCCGCTGCAGGCTCGGATTCTTGACGCGGTCCGGCCGCGGCGGGCGACGACGGCGGAGCAGATCGCCGCCACGGCCGGGGTCAGCGGGCGCGACGCCCGGCGGAATCTGCCGCTGTTGGAGGAGCTCGGGTTCGTGGTGTCGGGGCCGGACGGCTATCGGCTCAGCAGCGAGCCGCGCGGTCCGGTCGAGGGCGAATCTCCGCCGGCCGGGCGCCCGGCGGGCCGCCGGGGGAGCGCGGAGCCCCGACCGGTCCGCGGAGAGGAGCAGTGGTGAGCGAGTCAGAGTCGCTGCAGCCGCGCGACCGCCTCGTCGAGGACCTCGTCGCGCTTGCAGAACGCGAACCGGACGAGCCGCCGGCCGGCCTCGGCGTCGTCGTAGAAGACCTGTGTCGGCACCGCGACGACGCCGCAGCGCTCGGGCAGCGCCAGGCAGAACTCGACGCCGTCGGTGCCGCCCAGCGGGGTGATGTCGGCGGTGACGAAGTACGTGCCCTCGGGCTGCAGCACCGCGAACCCGGCCTCCGTCAGGCCCTTGCACAGGCGGTCGCGCTTGCGCTGCAGCTCGTCGCGGAACTCCTGGTAATAGGAGGCCGGCGACTCCAGGGCCACCGCGATCGCGGGCTGCAGCGGGCCGGCGTTGACGTACGTCAGGAACTGCTTCACCCGCGTCACGGCCGACACCAGCGGGCGCGTGCTGCACACCCAGCCGATCTTCCAGCCGGTGCACGAGAACGTCTTACCGGCCGAGGAGATCTGCACCGTGCGCTCCCGCATGCCGGGCAGCCCGGCGAGCGGTACGTGCGGGGCGGCCGCGTCGCTGAAGATCAGGTGCTCGTACACCTCGTCGGTGACGGCGAGGACGTCGTACTCGACGCACAGCTCGGCGATCTGGGTGAGCTCGGCCTCGGTGAAGACCTTGCCGGTCGGGTTGTGGGGGGAGTTGAGCAGCACCAGGCGGGTCCGCGGGCCGAACGCGGCGCGCAGCTCGGCCGGGTCGAAGGAGTATCGGCCCTCGGCGGCCCGCAGGGTGACCGGGCGGCGGACGGCTCCGGCGAGCGCGATGGAGGCGGCGTAGGAGTCGTAGTACGGCTCGAAGCAGACGACCTCGTCGCCGGGCTCGCACAGGGCCAGGATGCTCGCCGCGATCGCCTCGGTCGCGCCGGCGGTCACCAGGATCTCGCCGTCCGGGTCGTACTCGAGGCCCCAGAAGGACCGCTGGTGGGCCGAGATCGCGGCGCGCAGCTCGGGGATGCCGGGGCCCGGCGGGTACTGGTTGCGGCCGCCGCGGATCGCCGCGGCCGCCGCGTCGAGCATCGCGGCCGGGCCGTCGGTGTCCGGGAAGCCCTGGCCGAGGTTGACGGAGCCGGTGCGCACGGCGAGCGCCGACATCTCCGCGAAGATGGTGGTGCCGAACGGGCGCATGCGGGCGATGAGCGGATCACGCGAGGCGTCAGTCACCCCCCGAGTATGCGGCTGGGAGCAGCGCTCGGACCGCTGCGGTCCTGGCCCGGTGGATCCCGCTGCGGGTGCGGGCCGATGGGATCGGCGAGCATCTCCGGGCCGAGGGCTGGATTGGCGGCCGGGGGAGACACGCGAGTGCAAAGGCCCCGAACGCGGACCGGTCGGCGTCAAGTGCGGGAGGACCGCGGAGCGTGCACGAGGAACGCCTGCGATCCCGAGAGCCCTGGTCAGGGGGTACGGGGCGCGGTTGGGCCGGCAGCGACGCAGATTACAGGCAGCGTTGCCGGGTGGCGAGGAT
This sequence comes from Dactylosporangium sp. CA-052675, assembly GCF_050947935.1. GTDB lineage: Bacteria > Actinomycetota > Actinomycetes > Mycobacteriales > Micromonosporaceae > Dactylosporangium. The sequence goes on from NZ_CP192010.1 coordinate 1,632,664, forward strand.
CATGCCGAGGGCCTACCGTGACGGACCGTGGATGGACGCCGGAACTTCTCCCCGGACCCGGACTCGGATTCCCGCTGGTACCCGGAGGACCGTGGATACGACGACCGCGGGTACGACGACCGCCGTGACGATCGTGGGCACGACGACCGCGGCCGGGGTGACCGGGGCCGGGACGAGCGCTCGCGAGGCCGCGACGACTCGGAACGCGGGTACGGCGAGGATCGTGGATACGGCGAGGACCGCGGGTACACCCCGACGCGGTACGCGGACGAGCGGGAGTACGACGACGGCGGGTACCGGGTTCCGGAGCCGCGGGGAGGAGGCCGTGGGTACGGCGCCGACCCACTGAGCTACGGCGACAGCCCCAGCGGGCAGTTCGGTGCCTCGGCCCTCGGGCGGGCCGGCGACTCGGCCCTCGGACGAGGTGGCGACTCGACTCTCGGACGAGGTGGCGACTCGGGTGAGTATTCGGGGGAGTTCGTCAGCCGGTCGCGGCGCTCCGAGGCGATCGACCGCAGCGCGTTGCAGCGGCCGGTCTCCGGCGGGGGTGCCTCCGGCGGGCTCGCGGGGGCCTCGATTCCGGGGCTCACCACCTCGGGGTCGCCGATCCAGGGGCTGCCGACGATCACGCCGTCCAGCACCGGGGCGCTCGGCTCAGGTGGGGCCGGAGCGGCCCTGGCGACCGGTGGGCTCGGAATGGCTGGCGGCCCTGGAATGACCGGCGGGCCGGGAGGGGTCGCAGTGGCTGGCGGGGGCGGTGCGACCAGCCCGCTCGGGGCCGGAGCGGCCGGGCCGGTGTCCGGTGGGCCCGTTTCGGGAGTGCCGGGGTCGGGCGCGCCGGTCGGCGCCGGGTTCGCCGGAGTCGGGGCCGGGGTCGGGGCCGGGGTCGGGGCTGGAGTCGGGACCGGAGTCGGGACCGGGGCCGAGAGCGGAGTAGGCGGAGCCGGGAACACCGGATCGATGCCGAACGCCTTCGCCGGCCCGACGGCGTTGACCGCGGCCGTGCCGGCGCCTCGGCAGCAGTACGGGGCGGAGGCGGGCGGTGCGGTGTACCAGAGCAAGCGGCCGGGGCTGGCCGTCGTGCTGGTGGTGCTGACGGTGTTGTTCGAGCTGCCGGTGCTGCGGCTGTTCATCCACGCCGTGACCGCGAGTGACGTGCCCGCGGGGGCGACGCTCGCCGGGATGTTCATGATCCCGGCGCTGCCGATGTTCTCGCTCGGGCTGTATGGGCTGATCGGTGGGGCGGCCGCGGCGGCGCCCGGGGTGCGGGCCTGGTTGCGGACGCCGCTCGCCTACCTGCCGGTGGCGCTGTTGCTGTTCGTCGCGGCTGGGCTCGCCGCATAGGGCGCCAGCTTCCGCGGAAGTCGCGAGCCGGTAGAGGCATGGGGGCCACGACGCCCGCACTACCGGCTCCGTGCGTAAAAGCGAAAAAGCGAAAAAGCGAAAGAGCGAGAAGACGAAGAGGCGAAGATGCGAATGGGCGACATAAAGGCCTGACAGAGCCGCGCGGTGAACAGGGCCTCTGCCCGAGACGCGCCGCGAAGACCTCGGGCCAAGGCCGTCGTCCGGGCGGCGACCCCGCGGCCCGTTTAGCCGGTCGACGTCGCAGCAGCACAAAGCGCGCCGAGACGAGCTGCGGGCTACGCCATAGCCGAGCACAAGCCCCGCAAACGTCGTAACCGAGCGCAACCACCCTGACACGGCTGCGGGTGACATCGGCACCGGCGCTTCGGTCGCATTCGAGGCGCACAACAGCCGCAAGCGGCGCCGGAACGGCTGTGCGTGACGATGGAACCAAGCGGGTCAGCACGACAAAAGGCGCAACCCACCCGAAACGGCTACAGCCGGGCGAACTACACGTCAGTGGGGGCATTCGTGGAAGCCCGGGCGCGGCGCGTACACTTTCCACCGGCGACCGCACAGCGTGCGGTCGACCTCGCGCGCCCTCCCTAGCCCGCCGCATTCCCAGCGCCGGGTGAGCATTCCAGGGCGGCGGCCGCCCTGGTCCCGAGTGAACGCGTGGTGCACCACCGCGCGTGCGAAGGGTGAGACGGCCGACGACCGGGCGCCAGGACGGCGAGCCGACCGGTTCGCCGTGAACAACCAGGATCGAAGGGATCCCGCCGACATGGCCGTGACCATGCGCCAGCTGCTCGAGAGTGGCGTGCACTTCGGGCACCAGACCCGCCGCTGGAACCCGAAGATGAAGCGCTTCATCTTCACCGAGCGCAACGGTATCTACATCATCGACCTGCGCCAGACGCTCGACTACATCGAGAAGGCGTACGACTACATCCGCAACACGGTGGCCGAGGGTGGCTCGGTGCTGTTCGTCGGCACCAAGAAGCAGGCCCAGGAGGCGATCGCCGAGCAGGCGACGCGCGTGGGGCAGCCCTACGTCAACCACCGCTGGCTCGGCGGCATGCTGACCAACTTCCAGACGGTCTACAAGCGCCTCCAGCGGATGAAGGAGCTCGAGAGCCTCGACCTGACCGGCACCGCGCAGGGGTACACCAAGAAGGAGACCCTGCAGCTGTCCCGCGAGCAGACGAAGCTCAGCCGGACCCTCGGTGGTCTGCGCGACATGCAGAAGCTCCCGTCGGCGATCTGGGTCATCGACACCAAGAAGGAGCACATCGCGGTCGACGAGGCCCGCAAGCTGGGCATCCCTGTCATCGCCGTGCTCGACACGAACTGCGACCCGGACGAGGTCGACTTCCCGATCCCCGGCAACGACGACGCCATCCGCTCCGCGGCGCTGCTGACCCGCGTGGTCGCCGACGCGGTCGCCGACGGTCTGATCGCTCGTTCCGGGCGGGCCACCCGCGCCGACCAGAAGCCCGAGCCGGGCGTCGTGGCCGGTGACGAGCCGCTCGCCGAGTGGGAGCGCGAGCTGCTCGAGGGTGGCGCCAAGGCCGCCCCCGCCGCGGCGGCCCCCGCTGCCGAGGCTCCCGCCGCGGCGGCCCCCGCTGCCGAGGCCCCCGCTGCCGAGGCTCCCGCCGCCGCGGCTCCGGCCGCCGAAGAGAACAACCAGGCGTAACCCACAGAGCGAGAGAGAGTCATGTCCAACTTCACCGCCGCGGACGTCAAGCGGCTCCGCGAACTGACCGGTTCCGGCATGATGGACTGCAAGAAGGCGCTCGAGGAGGCCGAGGGCGACTTCGACAAGGCCGTCGAGCTGCTGCGCATCAAGGGCGCGAAGGACGTCGGCAAGCGTGCCGGGCGCACCACCGCCAACGGCCTCGTCGCGCACTCGGGCTCGGGCCTGGTCGAGATCAACTGCGAGACCGACTTCGTCGCCAAGAACGACGCGTTCGTCGAGCTCGGCCAGAAGCTCGCGGCGCACGTCGACGCGACCAAGCCGGCCGACGTCGAGGCGCTGCTGGCCTCCAAGCTCGGCGACGCCACCGTGGCCGACCTGGTGCAGGCCGAGTCGGCCCGCATCGGCGAGAAGCTCGTCATCAACCGCATCGCGGTGCTCGGCGAGCCGGTCGCGATCTACATGCACCGCAAGAGCCCCGACCTCCCGCCGCAGGTCGGCGTCGCGGTCGAGTTCTCCGGCAAGAACGACGAGGCGGCCGTCGCCGACGCCCGCGCCGTGGCGATGCAGATCGCCGCGATGCGGCCGAAGTACCTCACGCGCGACGAGGTCCCCGCCGACGTGGTCGAGTCCGAGCGGCGCATCGCCGAGGAGACCGCCCGCGAGGAGGGCAAGCCCGAGCAGGCCCTGCCGAAGATCATCGAGGGCCGGGTCAACGCCTTCTTCAAGGACTTCGTCCTGATCGAGCAGCCCTCGGTCAGCGACAACAAGAAGACGGTCAAGCAGGTGCTGGCGGAGGCCGGCATCGAAGTGACGCGGTTCGTGCGCTTCGAGGTCGGCCAGGCCTGACCGGCGGGTACAACAGCAGTGAGGGGGTCACGGTCCACCGGATGGAGGCCGTGACCCCCTTTCCACAAGCAGACAGAAGGGTGCCCACATGACGAACACCGCCGTCGAAGCGGCCAGGCAGTCCCTGACCCCCGCCCCGCTCGGGGCGCGGCGCGTCGTGCTGAAGCTCTCCGGTGAGGTGTTCGGAGGCGGCGCCGTCGGCGTCGACCCCAACGTGGTGCGCGGCATGGCGCGCCAGATCGCCGCGGTCGTGCGCCGCGGCGTGCAGGTCGCCGTCGTGGTGGGCGGCGGCAACTTCTTCCGCGGCGCCGAGCTCTCCCGGGCCGGGATGGACCGCTCGCGCGCGGACTACATGGGCATGCTGGGCACGGTGATGAACTGCCTGGCGCTGCAGGACTTCCTGGAGAAGGAAGGCATCGACACGCGCGTGCAGAGCGCGATCAACATGGCCCAGGTCGCCGAGCCCTACATCCCCCGGCGGGCGATCCGCCACCTGGAGAAGGGCCGCGTCGTCATCTTCGGCGCGGGCGCCGGCCTGCCGTACTTCTCCACCGACACGGTCGCGGCCCAGCGCGCGCTGGAGATCCACGCGCACACCGTGCTCATGAGCAAGAACGGCGTCGACGGCGTCTACACCGCCGACCCGCGCACCGATCCGACCGCCCGCAAGCTCGACAGCCTCACGTTCGCCGAGGCGCTGCTGCAGGGGCTGCGGGTGGTGGACCAGACGGCGTTCAGCCTCTGCCAGGAGAACGCGCTGCCGATGCTGGTCTTCGGCGCGGAGGGGGAGGACAACGTCGCTCGCGCGTTGAGTGGTGAGAGGATCGGCACGCTCATCACCGCCGAGCCCGTCCCGGATCGAGGAGGACAGACCCCGTGATCGAAGAGACACTCTTCGAGGCCGAAGAGAAGATGGATCGTGCGATCGAGCACGCCAAGGAGGAGTTCGCGGTCATCCGTACCGGCCGCGCCACCCCGGCGATGTTCGGCAAGGTGATGGTCGACTACTACGGCACCCCGACCCCGCTGCCGCAGATGTCCTCGATCGCGATCCCCGAGCCGCGCATGGCGATCATCAAGCCCTACGACGCGTCGCAGATCGGCGCGATGGAGAAGGCGATCCGCGACTCCGACCTGGGTGTGAACCCGAACAACGAGGGCACCCAGATCCGCATCCTGCTGCCGCAGATGACGGAGGAGCGGCGTCGCGACATGATCAAGGTGGCCCGCAACAAGGCCGAGGACTCCCGCGTGGCGATCCGCAACGTGCGTCGCAAGGCCAAGGAGGAGCTCGACCGCATCGTCAAGGACGGCGAGGCCGGCGAGGACGAGGGCCGTCGCGCGGAGAAGGAGCTCGACGACCTGACGCACCGCTACGTCGCGCAGGTCGACGAGCTGCTCAAGCACAAGGAAGCCGAGCTACTCGAGGTCTGATGGCCCATCTCGACCGGGCTCAGAAGGCCCCCGACCCGTCGTCGGCGCGGGCGCGGCGGCACAGTGCCGCGCCCGCGCCGTCCGGGGAAGAGCCACAAGCGCAAGAGCCGGGTTTCGTACCGGATGCCGCCGCCCCGGCTCCCGACGCCCCCGCGGCGCACGACGCGCCCGCGGCGCACGACGCGCCCGCGACGGCTCCCGGCACCGTGCCCGCCGCGGGAACCACGAACCGCAACGGCGGCGCGCCGGCCGGACCCCCCGCCACCCTGGGCGCGGCCCCCACCCACCCCGCGGACGCCGCTGTTGACGGCAACGCCGCCGAACCCGGGAGCACAGCCGCGACCGAGAGCAACGCCCCCCGCAAGAGCCGGGCCGGCCGGAACCTCCCCGCCGCGATCGGCGTCGGCGTCGGCCTCGGCGGTGTCGTCGTCGTCTCCCTGTTCGTGTGGAAGTGGCTCTTCCTCGGCCTCGTGATCGCGGCCGTGTCCGTCGGCGTCTGGGAGATGGTCCGCGCCGTCAGCGTGCAGAAGGCGCGCCCCCCGCTGGTCCCGCTCCTGCTCGGCGCGCCGCTCATGGTCAGCCTGGCCTGGTTCGGCGGGGCCGAGCGGCTGCCGCTGGGCCTGCTGGCCACGCTGCTGCTCGTCTTCGTGTGGCGCTTCGCCGACGGTGTCGCCCACTACCAGCGGGACGTGACCGCCGGCGCGCTCATCGCCGTGTACGTGCCCTTCCTCGGCTCCTTCGCGGCCCTGCTCGCCTATCCGGCCCACGACGGCAGCGTGCGGGTCCTCGTGACCGTGCTCGCCGTGGTGCTGTCGGACACCGGGGGGTACGCCACCGGTGTCTTCCTCGGCAAGCACCCCATGGCCCCGTCGGTCAGCCCGGCCAAGTCGTGGGAGGGGTTCGCGGGCTCGGTGGTGTGGACCGGTGCCGGCAGCGCGATCGCCCTGCCGCTGCTGGTCGACGGCGCCCTGTGGTGGCACGGCGCGATCTTCGGCGTCGCGGTCTCGATCGCGTCGGTGCTGGGCGATCTCGGCGAGTCGCTGATCAAGCGCGACCTCGGCGTGAAGGACATGAGCAACCTGCTGCCGGGCCACGGCGGCCTGATGGATCGCCTGGACTCGGTCCTGCTGGCGCTGCCGACCGCCTACGCGGTCCTGGCCTTCCTGGTGCCGTGGACCCGATGAGCAGCCGAAACGAGGGTGAACGCGCGGTAGCCGGACCGTGATGCGTCGCCCAGCCGTGCTGGTCGGCGGTCTTGGAGATCATGCGGCGCGGCATGGGACACTGGAAAAGCCATGACGCAGCTTCCCGTACTGAACCTGTCCCCCAGCGCGGCCGGCACCACCCCCGACGGCCGTCGCGCCGCGCTGCCCCCGCGCCACCTCGCCGACCTCGACCTCGCCGGCCGCCGCGCCGCCGTCGCCGAGCTCGGGGAGCCGGCCTTCCGCGCGCAGCAGGTCTCCGCGCACTACTTCGGCCGCCTGGTGCGCGACCCGCAGGAGATGACCGACCTGCCGGCCCGCACCCGGGAGGCGATCACCGGGACGCTGCTGCCGAAGCTGCTGGAGCCCGTGCGCGAGCTCGCCACCGACAACGGCACCACCCGCAAGACCCTCTGGCGCCTGCACGACGGCTCGCTCGTGGAGAGCGTGCTCATGGGCTACCCGGACCGCGTCACCGTCTGCGTGTCGAGCCAGGCCGGCTGCGGCATGGCGTGCCCGTTCTGCGCGACCGGCCAGGCCGGCCTGACCCGCAACCTGTCCACGGCGGAGATCGTCGACCAGGTCGTGTGGTTCGCGGGGCTGGCCGCGCGCGGCGCGCTGCCCGGCTGCCCGGACCGGCTCTCCCGGGTCGTGTTCATGGGCATGGGGGAGCCGCTGGCGAACTACAACCGCGTGATCGCGGCCGTACGAAGGCTGACCGAACCGGCTCCCGAGGGCCTCGGGCTGTCGCAGCGCCACATCACGGTGTCGACCGTCGGGCTGGTCCCCGCCATGCGCCGGTTGACGCAGGAGGGGCTGTCGGTGACGCTTGCGCTGTCGCTGCACGCGCCCGATGATGATCTGCGCGACACGCTCGTGCCGGTCAACCAACGTTGGAAGGTCGCCGAAGTGCTTGATGCCGCGTTCGAGTATGCGGCTCGCACCGGTCGGCGCGTGTCCATTGAATACGCAATGATCCGGGATGTGAACGACCATCCGTGGCGAGCGGATCTGCTCGGTCGGCTCTTGTCCGGTCGTCTCGCGCATGTCAATCTCATCCCGCTCAATCCGACACCGGGCAGCAAGTGGGACGCGAGCCCCAAGCCGGTGGAGCGGGAGTTCGTCCGGCGTCTCCGGGCCGCTGGTGTTCCCACTACGGTGCGTGACACCAGGGGTCGGGAGATTGACGGTGCCTGCGGGCAGCTTGCGGCCTCCGGAGGTGGCAAGGTGGGAGAGCGTAAGAACGGCTTGCTAGCACGGCGAGCGAACGAGGAGACACAGTGAGTCAGGGTCAGCGGTTCCGGCGCCGTGCGATGCGTCGGGGATACAAGGTCGACGAGGTCGACTCGTTCCTCGACCGGGTGGAGGCAACCCTCTCCGGAGACTCCATGGGCGCGCCGGTGAGCGCGCAGGAAGTCCACGACGTGGTCTTCCGTGTCCGCTTCGGCGGCTACGACGAATGGCAGGTCGACCTGCACCTCGACCGCGTCGAGCGCCAGCTGGCCGAGCACGAGGAGCGCGGCAGCGGCGGCGGCTTCGGCCGGGCCCTCGACTCCCGCAGCGGCGAGCTGCGGATGGCTCCGGAGCGCATGGAGCCGCAGCGCATGCCCGAGCGGATGGAACCGCAGCGCATGCCGGACCGGATGGAGCCGCAGCGCATGCCCGACCGGGTCGGCATGACGCCCCCGCCGGATCGCATGGGCCCGCCGCCCGGCCCGGACCGGATGGGTCCCTCCGGACCCGACCGCATGGGCCCCGGCCCGGACCGCATGGGCCCGCCCGGACCCGACCGCATGGGCCCGCCGCCCGGCATGGACCGCATGGGCCCGCCGATGGGCGGCCCCATGGACCGTCCCGCCGACCGCACGATGGGCATGGACCGCCCGGTGGACCGCACCATGGGCATGGACCGCCCCGCCGACCGCACCATGGGCATGGACCGGCCGGTCGACCGCACGATGGAGCGCCCCGCGCCTCCGCCGCCCGGCGCGCCCCTGCCGACCCGCCCGGCGCCGCCGCCCCCGGCCGGCCCGCCCGGTGGTCCTGGTGGCCCCGGCGGCCCCGGCTACGGCCGCTACGACGAGCCCACCTACGGCGGCGCCTTCGACGACGACCGCGGCTACGACCAGGGCCCGCGCGCCCCGCGGGCCGACATGACCGCCGAGATCCGCATGGAGCGGCCCGAGCCGCCGGCCTACGGTGGCCCCGGACCGGACCGCGACCCCTACGGCGCCCCGCCGGAGCGGGACCCGTACGGCGCGCCCCAGGGCGATCCCTACGGCGGCCCGCAGGGTGGCGGCGACCCGTACGGCGGCCCGCCACAGCACCAGTCGGGCGAGGTGGCCCGCATCGACCAGCTGCGCCGCACGTTCCAGCTGCGCCGCTTCGGCAGCGGCTACGACCGTGCCCAGGTCGACCGGCTGTTCGAGGGCGTGATGGCCTCGCTGACCGGCCGCGGCGGCCCGCTGACCGACGGCGACCTCGACCCGTCGCACTTCAACCTGGTGCCCGGCGGCTACTTCGAGGCCGAGGTCGACGCGGCGCTGAAGGAGGTCCGCGACATCGTCACGCGACGTCGCTGACCGATCGCACAACGTAGACGAGGGCGCGTCCGGCCGAGCCGGGCGCGCCCTCAGTCATTCGCACAGTTCGAAACATGACACTTGTTCGGGACCGGACGATCGGCACGCAGCGTCACCGATCGAGGTCATATGGTGCCCGAATTGTCGGACCCCACGGACGGTGCATGACTCGGGTCCGCGGGGGTGCGGACCGTCGCTCCCGCCAGACACCGCTCGGCGCTGGCGCGCCGTCGCTGCCAGGTCCGCGGTTGGTCACCCGAGCCGAGCGGGCAGTGCCCGGTGCCGAAGCTCCGGGCGGCGAGCGGCCCGGAGCGCTCAGCGCAGGCCGTTGCGGCGCAGCACCCAGTCGCCGACGAGGGCGAGCACGAGCAGGCCCGCGCACACGATGAGGAAGATGTCCTCGACCCGCCCGCGGTGGTTGCCCACGAGCATGGTGAGCAGGACCAGCGCCGAGACGGCCGCGCCGAAGCGCGCCGCGCGCGGGTGACCCGGCTTGTGCTGGTCGGGGGAGGTCACTGGCTCGTGCTCGGACACGGTTCGGTCCTTTCGGCGAACGAAATAGCGGCCGCGGCCGCAAAGGCTTCCGCACAAGAGTCTGGCATGCGGCACCGGCCCGGACGGTTGCGGGTCGGTCGGGTAGCGTCGTTCGCGCAATCTGCGGTACCGATCGAGGAGGACAGCGGTGCGGATCACCGGGACCGGCCACGCCAGCCTGCGCATCGACACGCCGGCCGGGAGCATTCTGTGCGACCCGTGGGTGAACCCCGCCTACTTCGCCTCCTGGTTCCCGTTCCCGGACAACTCGCTGCTGGACTGGGAGGCGCTGGGCGACTGCGACTACCTCTACGTGTCGCACCTGCACCGCGACCACTTCGACGCCGAGCACCTCAAGCGGTTCGTGTCGAAGAAGGCGACCGTGCTGCTGCCGGAGTTCCCGACCAGCGAGATGCGCGACGAGCTGGAGGCGCTGGGCTTCACGCGGTTCCTGGAGACGAAGTCCGAGCAGGTCCACGAGCTCGACGGCGGACTCAAGATCATGATCCAGGCGCTGACCTCGCCGACCGACGGGCCGATCGGGGACTCGTCGCTGTGGGTGGAGTACGACGGCGTGCGCGTGCTGAACCAGAACGACGCGCGCCCGACGGACCTGACCACCTTCAACGCGCTCGGGCACGTCCACGCGCACCTGCTGCAGTTCTCGGGCGCGATCTGGTATCCGATGGTCTACGAGCTGCCCGAGGCGGCCAAGCGCGCGTTCGGCAAGCAGAAGCGCGACCGGCAGTTCGACCGGACCTTCCGCTACATCGACGACCTGAAGGCCTCCAACGTCGTGCCGATCGCCGGGCCGCCCTGCTTCCTCGACGACGAGCTGTGGCAGTTCAACGACATCTTCGGCGACGAGGGCAACATCTTCCCCGACCAGTGGGTGTTCCAGCGGGAATACGCCAAGGCCGGCGGGACGAACTCGACCGTGCTGCTGCCCGGGTCGGTGATGGAGCTCACCGCGGACTCGGCGGTCACCACCCACCCGACCGACGTCGAGGAGTTCTTCGCGCACAAGCGCGAGCACCTCGAGGAGATGCGCGCGCGCAAGAAGCCGGTGATCGAGGCGGCCAAGGCGACCTGGCGCCACCCCGAGGTCGACGTGCTCAAGGAGATGAAGGCGCGCATCGAGCCGCTCCTGGACGAGTCGGTCTACCTGGCCAAGGGCGTCGGCGGGCCGGTGCGCTTCGACCTCGTCGGCTACGACGGCGAGTCGGTCGAGTCGATCGTGGTGGACTTCCCCGAGAAGCAGGTGCGCACCTACGCCGACGAGAAGGTGCGGTACCGCTTCCGCACCGATCGCGCGCTGGTCGAGCACCTGCTGTTCATCGGGGAGGTCGACTGGGTCAACTCGCTCTTCCTGTCCTGCCGGTTCTCGGCCGCGCGGATCGGGCAGTACAACGAGTTCGTCTACGCGTTCTTCAAGTGCCTGTCCGAGGAGCGGCTGCAGTACGCCGAGGGCTGGTACGCCGAGCAGAAGCCCGACGCCGAGGACATCAAGCTCGGCGACTGGATCGTCCAGCGCCGCTGCCCGCACCTCAAGGCCGACCTGACGCGCTTCGGCATCGTCGACGGCAAGACCCTGACCTGCCAGCTGCACGGCTGGAAGTTCGACCTGGACAGCGGCCGCTGCCTCACGAGCGTCGGCCACGAGCTGCGGTCGCGCCCGGCCGGCACCCCCGCGCCGGGCGAGTGAAGGTTGCTCGACAAGGTACGCAAGCTGCTGGCCAAGGCCGAGGACCCGGCCTGCACGCCGGAGGAGGCCGACGCGCTCACGGCCAAGGCGGCGGCGCTCATCGCGAAGTACGGCATCGACCAGGCCCTGCTCGACGCCCGTGAGGCGCGCCGGCAGACGGTCGGCAACCGGCTCGTCGAGCTGTCCGCGCCCTACCTGCGCGAGAAGGCCTACCTGCTGCACGTCGTGGCGGCCGCGCTGCGCTGCCGGTCGATCCGGCTCGAGCGGCGCACCGCCGACGGGCTGCGGGTCTCGGTGCACCTGTTCGGCTTCGCCTCCGACGTCGCCGGCGTCGAGCTGCTGTTCGCCTCGCTGCTCGTGCAGGCGGCGCGCGGGCTGCTGCGGGAGCCGGTGCCGGACGGGCAGCAGGCGGCGGCCTGGCGGCGCTCGTGGCTGATCGGGTTCGGCTCCGCGGTGCAGCAGCGCTTCGCGGCCGCGTCCGCACGGGCGGAGGAGCCCCCGGCCCCGGGCACCGCGCTGGTCCTCGCCGACCGCGAGCGCGCCGTGGACCTGGCCGTGGAGGCGGAGTACCCCAACGTGCGGGCGGGCCGCCGGCGCCGGCTCAGCGGCGGGGGATTCGAGGCCGGCAGCGCGGCGGGGCGGCGGGCGGACCTGGGCGCCGTACGCGTCGAGACCAACGCCCGCCCCGAGGTCACGACGCGGACGTGACGCCCGGCGGCGCCCACTTGTCGGGCATCACCGGTCCGGGCACGCCGACGCGCATCGCCTCGAGCTGCGCGCTGAAGGCGATGCCGAGGAAGAGCACGATGCCGGTCGCGTTCGCCCACAGCAGCAGGGCCATGATGCCGGTCAGCGCCCCGTACGTCGCGCCGAACGCCCCGCTGCCCTGCACGTAGAGGGCCAGCAGCGCGCTGATGCCCCACCACAGCGCGGTGGACAGCGCGGCGCCGAACAGCAGCCAGGAGAAGGCCGGCTGGCGGCGCCGGGGCGCGAACCGGAAGATCGCGGCGACGGCGGTCACGACCAGCAGGACGCTCGCGGGCCAGCGGACCACCTGCCACACCTGCGCGACCGGGGCGCCCCAGCCGGGGTACCGCACCCGCACCGAGGACCCGAGGGCGTCCCCGGCGACGAGCATCAGGAACCCGGTGAGCGCGGGCAGCCCGGCGACCGCGGCCAGGACCGCGGCGCGGCCGTACTTGAGCAGCGCCGGCCGGTCCCGCTCCACCCCGTAGATCCGGTTGGCGCCGCGCTCGATCTGCGCCATCGCGGTGGCGAGCGCGACCAGCCCGGTGAGCAGGCCGAGCAGCAGCGCGACCTCGCCCGCCCGCTCGGACTGCCCGGGCGCGAGGAGGTCGTGGACGATCTGCTCGCTGGCGCCGGGGGTGAGCGCGAGCACGGTGTCGGCCACCACGTCGCCGCCCTCCGCGACGCCGAGCTTGCCGGCCAGGCCGGACAGCGCGATGAGGAAGGGCACGATGGCCAGGCACAGCTGCAGGCCGAGCGCCCGCGCGTGGCTGAACCCGTCGCCGTAGCGGAAGCGCAGGAACGCCTCGTGCAGCAGGGACCAGCCCCCGTGGTGACGCAGCGCCTGCCACGCGTCGTCGGCCGAGAGCTCGTCCCGCGACATCGACCGGGTCTCCGGCACCTGCCTCGTGCTGCTCACGACGACGGCGTTCCCAGCGCGCCCGCGCGGGAAACGCGCCCGTGACGCCACACGCACTCCGGGTGCCCCCGCGCGGGCGGGGATCCGGGTGGAAATCCGTCGCGCCCCCGCGGGTGACCCGCCATGCTGAGAGGGCGGGGCGGGCGCCTGACGACCGCCGTGGACGCCCCGCCGCGTGGCCCGGCGCACATGGGCGAGAGGCCGCGGCGAGCCCGCCGCGGTGAAGGTGTGGTGGCACCGCGACCGGCCCCATCGCCCACACCTGCGGGGAGCGTCCCTTCCCAGGAGGTGTTGCATGTCCAGCCGCATGATGTCCGCCGACCTCGCCGAGCACGTGGGGGAGTCCGTCCGGCTCGCCGGGTGGGTCCATCGCCGCCGCGTCCTCGCCCGCGTCACGTTCCTCATCGTGCGCGACCGCGCGGGCCTGGCCCAGGTCGTGGTCCCCGCCGGCGTCCCCGTGCCCCCGGAGGAGTCCGTGGTCGAGGTCGCCGGCACCGTCGTGGCCAACGCGGCCGCGCCCGGCGGCTTCGAGGTCGCCCACGAGGCGATCGAGGTGCTGTCCGAGGCCGAGCCGCCGCCGGTCGAGCTGTTCCGCCCCGAGCTCGAGGCGGGCCTGCCGGCGCTGCTCGACCACGCCGCCGTCAGCCTGCGCCACCCCGCCCGGCGGGCCGTGTTCGCCGCGGGTGCGGCCGCCGTCGGGGCGTTCCGAGCCACGCTCGACGGGCTCGGGTTCACGGAGGTCTTCACCCCGAAGATCGTCGGCGGCGCCACCGAGAGCGGCGCGAACGTCTTCACCCTCGACTACTTCGGGCGGCGGGCGTACCTCGCCCAGTCCCCGCAGCTCTACAAGCAGACGATGGTCGGGGTGTTCGAGCGCGTCTACGAGGTCGGGCCGGTGTTCCGGGCCGAGCCGCACGACACCTCGCGCCACCTCGCCACGTACACGTCGCTCGACGCCGAGCTCGGGTTCGTCCGCGACCACCGCGACGTGATGGCGGTCCTCACCCGGGTCGTGCGCGCCATGACGGAGGCGGCCGGCCTCGGCTCGGTACGGCTGCCGGAGACGATCCCGGTCGTGCACTTCCGCGAGGCCCTGAAACTCGCCGGGGCCGACCCGCAGGAGCCCGACCTCGCCCCGGAGCACGAGCGGGCGCTCGGGGCGTGGGCGCTGGCCGAGCACGGCTCGGACTTCCTCTACGTCGAGGGCTACCCCATGGCCAAGCGGCCCTTCTACACGCACCCGCAGCCGTCCGAGCCGCGCTGGTCCAACTCCTTCGACCTGCTGTTCCGGGGCCTGGAGCTGGTCACGGGCGGGCAGCGGCTGCATCGGTACGCCGACTACGCCGCCGTGCTCGGGGAGCAGGCCGCGGGGCTGGAGGGCTACCTCGAGGCGTTCCGGCACGGGATGCCGCCGCACGGCGGGTTCGCGATCGGGCTGGAGCGGTTCCTGGCCCGGCTGTCGGGGGCCGCGAACGTGCGTGAGACGACGCTGTTTCCGCGGGATCTGCACCGCCTCGCGCCCTAGCGCCGGCCCGTAAATCGATTGCCCGGCACTAAATGATGATCTATAATTAATACATGCGTACGAACGGGGACGGGATCTGGGATTCACCGCGCTAACTCATGGGGGCACGCTCGTCGTGCGTCGTATCGGCCCAGCTCAGACCGCTGTTGAGGAAGATCCGGCGGGAGCAGTCGAGGCCCTGATGGAGTCCGGCCGGCGGGGGGAGCTGCCGGCCGGACTCCGGCTCTGATCCACATAGGACAGTCGGCCGGGCGCGGCCCTCCGCCGCGCCCGGCCCCGGCCTGACCCAACCTGACACAATGGGGTGTGTGAGCCCTCGCGAGATCGTGCTCCTGGGATCCACCGGATCCATCGGCACGCAGGCCATCGATATCGTCCGGCGCAACCCGGACCGCTTCCGGGTCGTGGCGATCGGCGCCGGCGGCGGCAACGTCGCCCTGCTCGCCGCCCAGGCCCTCGAGCTCGGCGTCGAGGCCGTCGGGGTGGCCCGGGCCAGCGTCGCCCAGGACCTCCAGCTCGCCTTCTACGCCGAGGCGCAGCGGCGCGGCTGGGCCACCGGCGGCTTCAAGCTGCCCAAGATCCTCGCCGGCCCGGACGCGATGACCGAGCTCGCGCAGTGGCCGTGCGACACGGTGCTCAACGGCGTCGTGGGCTCCCTCGGGCTCGCCCCCACCCTCGCCGCCCTCCGGGCCGGCCGCACCCTCGCCCTGGCCAACAAGGAGTCGCTGGTCGCCGGCGGCCCCCTGGTGCGCGCGGCCGCGAAGCCCGGGCAGATCGTCCCGGTCGACTCCGAGCACTCCGCGCTCGCCCAGTGCCTGCGCGGCGGCGCCCGCGGCGAGGTGCGCCGCCTGGTGCTCACCGCCTCCGGCGGCGCCTTCCGCGGACGGACCCGCGACCAGCTGCGCGACGTGACCGTGGCCGACGCGCTCGCCCACCCGACCTGGGACATGGGCCCCGTGGTGACCATCAACACCGCCACCCTGGTGAACAAGGGACTGGAGGTGATCGAGGCGCACGAGCTGTTCGCGGTGCCGTACGCCGACATCAAGGTCATGGTTCACCCGCAGTCGGTGATCCACTCCATGGTCGAGTTCGACGACGGCTCCACCCTCGCCCAGTGCAGCCCGCCCGACATGCGCATCCCGATCGCCCTCGCGCTCGGCTGGCCCGACCGGGTCGCCGACGCCGCGCCCGGGGTCGACTGGACCACCGCGCACACGTGGGAGCTGCGGCCGCTGGACGAGGAGGCGTTCCCGGCGGTCTCCCTGGCCAAGGCGGCCGGCGAGGCCGGGCGGTGCCGCCCCGCGATCTACAACGCCGCCAACGAGGAGTGTGTCGCGGCGTTCACCGCGGGTGATCTGCCGTTCCTCGGCATCGTGGAGACGCTCGAGCGGACCCTGGCCGAGGCCCCGGATTTCGCGGAACCAGGTACCGTCGATGACGTGCTCGCCGCCGAGTCCTGGGCGCGGGCCCACGCCCGCGCGCTCATCGCCGCGGGCGCCGACCGGAGAGGGGCCGAATGACCTTCGTGCTGGGGATTGTCCTGTTCGCGCTGGGCATCCTGATCGCCGTCGCGATCCACGAGGCCGGACACTTCTGGTCCGCCCGCTGGTTCGGCATGAAGGCGACGCGCTACTTCATCGGCTTCGGGCCGACGATCTTCGCGTTCAAGCGCAACGGGGTGGAGTACGGGCTCAAGGCCCTGCCCTTCGGCGCCTTCGTGAAGATCGTCGGGATGACGCCGCAGGAGGAGGACGTCGATCCCGAGACCGGCAAGTCCGGCGCCGACGACCCGAAGGCCATGTGGCGATTCCCGGTGTGGAAGCGCACGATCGTCATGGCGGCGGGCTCCATCACGCACTTCGCGCTCGCCCTGATCACGCTGTGGGTGCTGTTCTCGTTCGTCGGCATCCCGGACGCGAGCAAGGTCAACGAGGTGCCCGTCCGCGTGGGCACGATCAGCCAGTGCGTGAGCCCGACCTACCAGTACGACCCGGCGACGAAGAGCCAGAAGGCCTGCGACCCGGCCAAGGACCCGCGCAGCCCGGCCGCCCAGCTCGGCCTGCAGCCCGGGGACGTCATCCTGGCCATCGACGGGCGGTCCATCGCCGGCAACCAGGCGCTGCGCGACGAGCTCAAGGCCGACGTCGGCAAGTCCGTGACGGTGCAGTACAAGCGGGGAGAGCAGACGCTCAGCGGGACCGCCGAGATCCCGGAGGCCCAGCGGGTCAAGTCCACCATCGACCCGGGCAAGACCGCCGACCAGGTCACCGCGGACGACCTCGAGCGCGGCGGCATGCTGGGCATCACGGTGGACATCCGCAGCAGCGACCTACCGGTCCTGCGCTACGGCCCGGTCGACGGCATCAGCCAGACGGGGTCGGCCACCGCCTCGCTCGTCGAGCGCACGTTCGCCTCGTTCAAGCAGATCCCGGAGCGCGTCCCGAACCTGGTCAAGGCCATCTTCGGCGAGAAGCGCGACCCGAACACCCCGGTCAGCGTCGTCGGCGCCAGCCGCATCGGCGGGGAGCTGTTCGAGCTCGGGGACTGGGCGTCGCTGCTGATGCTGTTCGCGACCCTGAACCTGTTCTTCGGCATCTTCAACCTGTTCCCGTTGCTGCCCATGGACGGCGGGCACATCGCGATCGCCTGGTTCGAGCGTGTCCGCTCGTGGATCGCGGCCAGGCTCGGCAGGCCCGACCCGGGGCGCGTCGACTACTACAAGCTCGCGCCGCTCACCCTGGGGGTGATCGGCATCCTGGGCGTCTTCGTCCTGCTGACGGTGACGGCCGACTTCGTCAACCCGATCACCCTGAAATAACACGACGCGAAGGTAAGGGTCCTTTCATGACCGCTGTCAGCCTCGGCCTGCCCGCCGTGCCGCCACCCGCGCTGGCGCCCCGGCGCAAGTCCCGTCAGATCATGGTCGGCCCGGTCCCCGTCGGCGGCGGAGCCCCGGTGTCGGTGCAGTCCATGTGCACCACGCTCACCGCCGACGTCAACAAGACGCTGCAGCAGATCGCCGAGCTGACCGCGTCCGGCTGTCAGATCGTCCGGGTCGCCGTGCCGAGCCAGGACGACGTCGAGGCGCTGCCCGCGATCGCGAAGAAGTCGCAGATCCCGGTCATCGCCGACATCCACTTCCAGCCCAAGTACGTCTTCGCCGCCATCGACGCCGGCTGCGCCGCGGTCCGGGTGAACCCGGGCAACATCCGGCAGTTCGACGACAAGGTGAAGGAGATCGCGAAGGCGGCCACCGATGCCGGGGTGCCGATCCGCATCGGCGTGAACGCGGGCTCCCTGGACAAGCGGCTGCTGGAGAAGTACGGCAAGGCCACCGCCGAGGCGCTGGTCGAGTCCGCGCTCTGGGAGTGCTCGCTGTTCGAGGAGCACGGCTTCCGCGACATCAAGATCTCCGTGAAGCACAACGACCCGGTCGTGATGATCCGGGCGTACCGGCAACTGGCCGAGCAGTGCGAATACCCGCTGCACCTCGGCGTGACCGAGGCCGGCCCGGCGTTCCAGGGCACGATCAAGTCCTCGGTCGCCTTCGGGGCCCTGCTCGCCCAGGGCATCGGCGACACCATCCGGGTCTCCCTCTCGGCCCCGCCGGTCGAGGAGATCAAGGTCGGCCAGGCGATCCTCGAGTCGCTCGGGCTGCGCGAGCGCGGCCTGGAGATCGTCTCGTGCCCCTCCTGCGGCCGCGCCCAGGTCGACGTGTACTCGCTCGCCGACCAGGTCACCGCCGCGCTGGACGGGTTCCCGGCGCCGCTGCGGGTCGCGGTCATGGGCTGCGTCGTCAACGGCCCCGGCGAGGCTCGCGAGGCCGACCTCGGCGTCGCCTCCGGCAACGGCAAGGGCCAGATCTTCGTCAAGGGCCAGGTCATCAAGACCGTGCCCGAGTCGCAGATCGTGGAGACCCTGGTCGAGGAGGCGCTGCGGCTGGCCGAGGAGCAGGGCGTGGAGCTCCCCGAGGAGCTGCGCGGCCTCGGCCCCACGGTCACCGTCCACTGACGGTCGTCTTCACCGGGGCGAGGGTATGTGCAGCCATCTTCGGCATGATCTGGCAGGCTGGTAGGCATGCTGACGGTGGCTGCGCGGCTGCTCGGTGACGCCGAGCGGGGATCGGTCGAACGCCTGCTCGATCGGGACCCGTTCGGGGGTGCCCAGGTGGCCGAGCGGGTTTCGATGGCGGGCCTGGCCTGGTGGCGGCAGGACGCGCGGATCTTCGGGTACGGCTCCCGCCGCAACCTCGAGTCGCTGTGCTGGGTCGGGGCCAACCTGATCCCCGTGCACGCCTCGGCCGCCGCCGTCGCCGCCTTCGCCGAGATGGTCGCCGGAGAGCCGCGCGGCTGCTCGTCGATCGTCGGCTCCGCGGACGCGGTCCTCGGGCTCTGGTCGCATCTGGCCCCGACCTGGGGGCCCTCCCGGGACGTACGGCCGAATCAGCCGCTCATGGCGATCAGCAACCCGTCGCCGATCGCGCCCGACCCGAGCGTCCGGCTCGTGCGCCCCGACGAGATCGACCTGCTCTTCCCCGCCGCCGTGGCCATGTACACCGAGGAGGTCGGGGTCTCGCCGACCGCCGACGGCGGCGAGCGCTCCTACCGCGAGCGGATCGGGGAGCTGGTGCGGGCGCGGCGGGCGTACGCGCGCTTCCACAACGGCAAGGTCGTGTTCAAGGCCGAGCTCGCCGTCGTCACCCGGCACACCGCCCAGATCCAGGGCGTCTGGACCGATCCGGAGCTGCGCGGGCACGGCCTGGCGACAGCCGGCATCGCCGCGGTCGTGCGCGATGCGTTGCGCCGCGTGGCGCCATCGGTCAGCCTGTATGTGAACGACTACAATCTGTCGGCCCGGCGCGTCTACGAGCGTTGCGGTTTCGAGCAGGTCGGGACGTTTGCAACGGTATTGTTCTGACTATCGGGTTCGTCCGTTTCCCGGCTTTTGGAGCGCTCGCATGGGTCAGATGATCCGGCAGGTCGGGCCGAACACGACCCGCTATTACTGGTACCCCGGCGACAAGAAGGAGTGGCTGCGCGCCCTCGTCGCCGTGGGCTCGGGCGGGGCCGTGCTGGGGTTGTCGTACTTCCTCACCCGCAGCTGGCTCACCTCCACCGTGCTCGGGCTCTCCGTCGCGTCCGGGGTGGCCGGCTTCAACTTCGGGCGGCGGGACCTGGCCGCGGCCGACGGGCTCGACGCTCGTACCCCGCGCCGCGAGGCCGCCTCCGCCGCGGGCCGGGCCGCGTGGCGAGGCTTCGCCCAGGGCGCGGTCATCGCGTTCGCCGCCCTGATCATCGAGCACCTGCCGGCGGCCGGGGTGTTCGCGGACTGGCTGCTGCCCCTCGCGCCCGGCGTCGCGTTCGGGCTGGCCTGGCAGGCGGCCCTGATGGCGGGGCGGCTCGGTCACGAGTCGAGCAAGGTGACGGAGTTCGTGGGCGCCTCGGCCACGCGGCGCATCGACGTGACGGACGAGACGCTGGCACACCCCGGCCCGCTCGCGGAGGCCACCGAGGACGCCCGCGGTTCGTGAGTCCGGGGCTTTGGTCGTGCGGGTGACGGGGGTGCTGTCACACGTCGGCCCGCTCGCGGAGGCTGCTGAGGACGTCCGCGGTTCGTGAGTCCGGGGCTTTGGTCGTGCGGGTGACGGGGGTGTTGTCACACGTCGGCCCGCTCGCGGAGGCTGCTGAGGACGTCCGCGGTTCGTGAGCCCGGGGCCGCGGTGTAGAAGACCACGCGCTGGCCGCTGTCGTCGGCGTGGAGGACCTGGCACTCGAGTTCGAGCTCGCCGTACACCGGATGGGTCACCGTCTTGCGGGTGGTGCGGCGCACACAGACGCGGTGCTGGTTCCAGCGGCGGGTGAACTCGGTGCTGCCCGCGTGCAGGCGCTCGATCAGCGCGCGGATGCTCTCGTCGCCCGGGTACCGCACGGACGCCGCCCGCAGGTCCGCCACCGACTCGTCGGCGAACGACTGGAACTCGGCGGACGACTCCATCGCCACCGGCATCGGCCCGCAGAACGCGTTCCAGATCATGTTCCGCTCGGGCGGAGGATCGCCCATGAGCCGGACCGCCATGCGATTCCAGGCCAGGAGGTCGTACTTCGCATCGATCACGAACGCCGGTGTGTCGTCGAGCCGCTCCAGCAGGTGCAGGATGCCCGGCGGCACCGACTGGGACGGCCCCGCGGGCGGCCCGGGCTGCTCTCCGGCGAGCCGGAAGAGGTGTCCCCGCTCGTCCTCGAACAGGCGCAGCGCCCGCCCGAGCGCCGCGAGCACCTGGCGCGACGGGTTCGGCCCCCGCCCCTGTTCGAGCCGCGCGTAGTAGTCCACGGAGATCCCGGCGAGGCGCGCGACCTCCTCACGCCGCAGTCCCGGCGTGCGCCGGCGCGTTCCCGCGGGCAACCCCGCGTCGGCGGGGCTCACGCGTGCGCGACGGTCCTTGAGGAACTCGGCCAGCTGTACCCGGTTCACGCCCATGTGCCCATCCTGCGCGACGGGCGGCCGCGTAACCAGGGATCGCCGATCCGACGTTGATCGCGGTCGCTGCTCCCGCCGGTCGCGTGGCCTTGCCGGTTCACCGCGCCTCTCCCGCCTCTGGTTGCGGTGTTTGCCGGTCCGCGGTTCATCGCGTCTCTCCGGCTGATCCGGGGTCTGTTGGTCCCCGGTTCATCGCGTCTCTCCGGCTGATCCGCGGTCTGCCGGTCCGCGGTTCACCGCGTCTCTCCGGCTGATCCGGGGTTTGCCGGTCCGCGGTTCATCGCGTCTCTCCCGCCGCCGCTTCCGGGCGTCCACGGTGGACGTCATGACGACGAAGACGGCCCTGGTCACCGGGGCCAACAAGGGCATCGGCCGGGAGATCGCCCGGGAACTGCGGGCCCTGGGGATGCACGTGCTGGTGGGCGCCCGCGACCCGGAACGCGGCAAGGAGGCGGCCGCGGCCCTGGACGCCGACTTCCTGCCGCTGGACGTGACCGACCCGGCGTCGATCGAGGCGGCCGCCGCCCAGGTCGAGGTCCTGGACGTCCTGGTCAACAACGCCGGCGTACTCCTCGAGCGCGGCGCCCTTCCGAGCGCGACCCCGCTGCAGCTGCTGCGCGACACCTACGAGGTCAACGTCTTCGGCGTGATCGCCGTGACCAACGCCTTCCTGCCGGCCCTGCGCCGCGCGGAGGCGGGGCGGATCGTGAACATGGGCAGTGGTCTGGGCTCACTGCACTTCGCCGCGGACCCGTCCCACGTGTACGCCCAGAACCCCCTGCTGGCCTACAACTCCTCGAAGTCGGCCCTGACCGCGGTGACCCTGTCGTACGCCAACGAACTGCGCGACACGCCGATCAAGGTCAATATCGCCGACCCCGGCTACTGCGCGACGGACCTGAACTTCCACTCGGGCCCGCGCACTGCGAGCCAGGGCGCGACGGCGGCGGTACGACTGGCGACGCTGCCGGCGGACGGCCCGACGGGCGCCTTCTTCGACGAGGACGGCCCCGTGCCGTGGTGACCGGCCGCACCCGACACCCGGCCGCCCCGCTCGTCCGCGCCCGGCGCCCGGCCTGTGTCTGAACGCACCCGGCGGGTGGGACGCGCCCGGCGCGTGGGCCGCACCCGGCGGGTGGGCCGCGTCCGGCGGGGGTGGACGCGCCCGGCGTGTGGGATGCCGGCCTGTGTCGGGGCGCGTGTCCGCACCCGCACGCGGGACGCGCCCGGCGGGGTGGACGCGTCCGGCGTGTGGGATGCCGGCCTGTGTCGGGACGCGCCCGGCCTTTCCGCACCCGCCCCCGTGCCGCACCCGCGCGTGGCGCGGGCTGCGGGGCATTCGCGCAGCTCGCGCGCGTTTCGCGGCGCGCCCGCGCGGGGCGGTGCCTGCTGTGCGGCGTGGTGCCGGGCGTGCGCAATTCGCAGCGCGCGTCCGCGCGGGGCGGTGCTTGCTGTGCGGGGTGGTGCTGGTCGTGCGCAATTCGCGGCGCGCGTCCGCGCGGGGCGGTGCTTGCTGTGCGGGGTGGTGCCGGTCGAGCGCGTTTCGCGACGCGCGTCCGCGCGGACGTGCCGGGCCGTCAGAGGTAGGACCGTGCGTGGCGGAGCCAGGCCGCCGACGCCGGGCTGGTGGGGCCGCCTCGGCGCCAGGCGAGCCCGAGGCGGCCGCGCAGTTCGGGGGCCACGATGCGCACGGGGCGCAGGTGGTCGCGGTGGCGGGCGATCGACTCCGGCAGGATCGCGATGCCCAGCCGGCGCACCGCCAGCTGCTCCACCACCTGCGGCGACCCCGCCTCGAACGCGACCCGCGGGATGAAGCCCGCCTCCGCGCACGCGGCGTCGAGGATCGCTCGGATGCCGCCTCCGCGCGGGAGGCACACGAGCGGGCGGTCGCGGAGTTCGGCCAGGGGGATCGTCTCCCGGCCGGCCAGTTCGTGACCGTCCCACACGGCCGCGTCGATCGCCTCGTCGGTGACCGGATGGACGTCGAGACCCTCGGGCAGGCGGGAGTAGGCGACGACCGCCGCGTCCAGGCGGGCCTCCCGCACGGCGTCGATCAGGCGCTCGTTCACGTCCTCGACGAGGGTGATCTCCACGTCCGGCCACCTCGTGTGGAAGTCGGCGAGGATGGTGGCCAGGTCGACGGTGTGCGAGGTGACGGTGCCGACGGCCACGCGTCCGCGCGTCAGGCCGGCCAGCTCGTCCACCGCGTGGCGGGCGCCGTCCAAGGCCGCGAGTGCCGCCCGTGCGTAGGGCAGGACGGCCTCGCCCGCGGCGGTGACCCGCACCGAGCGCGTCGTCCGCTCGAGCAGCGGCAGCCCGAGCTCGCGTTCGAGCTTGCGGACCTGCGCGCTGACGCCGGGCTGGGCGACCCGCAGCCGCGCGGCCGCGCGCGTGAAGCCGCCCTCCTCGACGACGGCGAGGAAGTACTCCAGCTGATGCAGCTCCATAAGCAATCATGCTAAATCCCGCCGAAGATGCGTCTTGGTCTTCTGGATCGGGCGCGTGACGGTGGAGACATGACTGCGAAGACTCCGGAAGACCTGTCCCGCCTGTTCGTGGAGCGCGCCAACGCCGGCGACGCCGCGGGGATCGCCGCGCTGTACGAGCCCGACGCCGTTCTCGCCTACCCGCCCGGCAGCACCACCGTCGGCCGCGAGGCCATCCGGGCGGTGTGCGAGGCGATGCTCAAGCATGTGCCGCGCTTCGAGATCGAGGACGCACTGCCCACGATCCACCACGGCGATCTGGCCCTGACGTCCACGAAGCCGAAGGACGGCACGGGCGGCCGCGTCCAGATCGTCCGCCGCCAGCCCGACGGCACCTGGCTCCGCGTGATCGACCGCCCGGAGCAGTAACACCGAGCCCGCGTCCGAGCCCGCGTCCGAGCCCGCGTCCGAGCCCGCGTCCGAGCCCGCGTCCGAGCCCGCGTCCGAGCCCGCGTCCGAGCCCGCGTCCGAGCCCGCGTCCGAGCCCGCGTCCGAGCCCGCGTCCGAGCCCGCGTCCGAGCCCGCGTCCGAGCCCGCGTCCGAGCCCGCGTCCGAGCCCGCGTCCGAGCCCGCGTCCGAGCCCGCGTCCGAGCCCGCGTCCGAGCCCGCGTCCGAGCCCGCGTCCGAGCCCGCGTCCGAGCCCGCGTCCGAGCCCGCGTCCGAGCCCGCGTCCGAGCGGTCCGCCGATGAGACACCACGCGCGGAGGCGCAAGCACGGGCGCGGGCCTCACGCAAAGCAACGAGGCCGCAGACCCGCCGGACGCGATCGGCGCGCGGACGCGAACGCGCCGCCACGGCGAGCGGGGAAGTGCGGCAACAGGCGATCGGCGCGCGGACGCGAACGCGCCGCCACGGCGAGCGGGGAAGTGCGGCAACACGCGATCGGCGCGCGGACGCGAACGCGCCGCCGCGGCGAGCGGGGAAGTGCGGCAACACGCGATCGGCGCGCGGACGCGAAGGCGCCGCCGCGGCGAGCGGGGGAGTGTGGCAACCCCGACAGACGCAGACCGAGCCGAACGCCGCGGCCCCGGAGCCGAGCGCCGATTCGAGCCCGAGCACAACGCTGGTCCGGCAGCGAAGCGCAGCCGGTGGCCGCGAAGCGGCCATGGGGGGTGCGGGGTGGGAACTCCCCGCCGCGGCGAAGCCGCCGAGAAATGGTCTGAACGTGTGCCTACTGTTTCCGGGTTGTAAACGTGAGGAGTGCTCTTGACGAGCGGCTGAAGGGGGCGTTAACTCGCCTTACCATGACGCCGATCACTACGGTGCGGCCGGGTTAAAGGCCTGGCTTCGCCCGAATTCGACCGGCGGATCGCGGCGAAGGAGCCGGATGCCATGAGTGCGGTGCCGTCGGTCGCGGACCTGCTGGAGCGGGTCCCGTCATGGATGGGCCGCGCGGTCGAGTGGCAGCGGCTCGCGGGCGGGCTCTCCCATCACGTGTACCGCATCGACGTGGACCGGGTGCCCTACGTGCTGCGGGTGCTGGAGCGGAGGGTCTCCGAGGCGGGCCTGGGCGTCGCCCCCGCGCTGGAGATCGCCAACACCGAGGCGGCGGCCGCGTCGGTCGGGGCGCAGGTGTACGCCACGCTCCCCGACGTCCCCGCGATCGTGCTCGAGTTCCTGCCCGGGCGCACGCTCCGGGCGGCCGAGGTGCGGCGGCCCGAGGTCATCCCGGCGCTGGCCCTGGCCTGCCGGAAGCTGCACGCCGGGCCGCGGTTCGCCAACGACTTCGACATCTTCGAGAAGCGGCGGGAACTGCTCGAGATCTGCCGGCGCAACGAGCTGCCGCTCCCCGCGGGATACCTGGACCGGGCGTCCACAGTGGACGTGCTGCGGGACGCGCTGCGGCAGCGGCCCGGCCGGACGGTACCGTGCCACAACGATCTGCTCGCGGAGAACTTCATCGCGACGTCCAGCGGCGTGCGGATCATCGACTATCAACTCTCCGGCAACAACGACCCGGCGTTCGAGCTCGGCGACATCGCCGCCGAGGCGGACTACGACCCGGACCTGACCGGCCGGCTGGCCGAAGCGTACTTCGGTGCCGAGCTCAGCCCGGCGCTGCTGGCCCGGGTCCGGCTGTTCCACATCGCGTCCAACGTGACCTGGGCCCTGTGGTTCACCGTCCACCATGGACTCCTCGCGGCCTCTCCGGCCGATGATGACGCGGCCTCCCGGGCCGACGGAAACGCCGCCGCCCGCGGTGAGGAGACGGTGGGCTTCGACTACGCGGCGGAGGCGGCCGACAAGTGGGGGCAGGCGCTGCGCGCGCTCGACGACCCCGGGTTCGGCCGCCTGCTGGGCACGGTGACCGGAAGGAATCCCATCACCCCCAACCCCTAACAAGGAGGTGCCATGTCGGCATCGCCGACCCAGGCCGGCCTACCGATCGAAGACGACGACGAGAAGCGGCTCGCCGAACTGGGCTACAAGCAGGAGCTCAAGCGCAAGTGGAGCGGGTTCTCCAACTTCGCCATCTCGTTCTCCATCATCTCCATCCTCGCGGGCTGTTTCACCACGTTCGGCCAGGCCTGGATGAACGGCGGCCCGATCGCCATCTCGTGGGGCTGGCCGCTGATCTCGATCTTCATCCTCATCATCGGCTTCTGCATGTCGGAGCTGGTCTCGGCGTACCCGACGGCCGGCGGCATCTACTGGTGGGCGGCCCGGATGGGCAAGCCCGTGCACGGCTGGTTCACCGGCTGGCTCAACCTGGTCGGGCTCGTCGCGGTCACCGCGTCGGTCGACTACGGCTGCGCCACGTTCCTGAGCCTGGTGCTGGACGCGTACACCAGCTGGGACAGCGCGAATCTCAACCTGACGTTCCTGCTGTTCGTCGTGATCCTGGCCGCGCACGTGGCCATCAACATCTGGGGTCACAACATCATCGACGTGCTGCAGAACGTCTCGGTCTGGTGGCACGTCGCGGGCTCGGCCGTGATCGTGCTGATCCTCGTCTTCGTGCCCGAGAAGCACCAGAGCCTGTCGTTCGTGTTCACCGAGCGCTTCAACAACTCCGGGTACTCCGACGCCACCTACTGGTTCCTGGTGCTGCCGTTCGGGTTCCTGCTCACGCAGTACACGATCACGGGCTTCGATGCTTGTGCCCACGTGTCGGAGGAGACGAAGGGCGCGTCCAAGGCGGCCGCGCGCGGGCTGTGGCAGTCCATCTTCTACTCGGCGATCGGCGGCTGGATCCTGTTGCTGTCGTTCCTCTTCGCCGCGACCCACGTGGACGAGATCACGGCGGCGGCCGGGTTCTCCGGCGCCATCTTCGAGACCGCGCTGAGCCCGGGCTTCTTCAAGGCCGTCATCCTCATCTCCACCATCGGGCAGTTCTTCTGCGGCATGAGCTGCGTGACGAGCATGTCCCGGATGACGTACGCGTTCAGTCGCGACCGCGCCGTGCCGGGCTGGCGGCTGTGGTCCAAAGTGGACCGCAACGGCACGCCGGTCAACGCGATCATCGGCGCGGCCGTCGCCGGTCTGGTGCTGACGCTGCCCGCGCTCTACAAGAGCCCGACCGGCGCGCCGACCGCGTTCTACGCCGTCGTCTCCGTCGCCGTCATCGGCCTCTACGTCGCGTTCCTCATCCCGATCTACCTGCGGCTGCGGATGGGCGACCGGTTCGTCCCCGGGCCGTGGACGCTGGGCAGCAAGTACAAGGTGCTCGGCTGGATCGCGGTGGTGGAGATCGTGATCGTGTCGATCTACTTCATCATGCCGTTCACGCCGACCGCGATCCCGGGCCACGAGGGCTTCACCTGGACCGCGGTCAACTATGCCCCGATCGCGATGATCATCGTGATCGGCGGGGCGGCACTGTGGTGGGTGCTCTCGGCCCGCACCTGGTTCCACGGCCCGATCCGGACCATCGATCAGGCCTTGGCCGAGGACACGGCCGCCGCGCAGGAGTAGGGGATGATGGTCTCCGGGCCGGTCGCCGCGATGGCCGGCCCGGAGATCTGGTCGGGGAGGTCGGATGCCGTCCCAAGTCGGACGCGGTGGCGTGGCGACGGAGCCGCTGTCGGGGGTGCCGATGTGGCGCCCGGTGCGGGGCGGCAACGCGTTCGAGATCACCGTCGCCCGGCTGGCCCAGGCGATCCGGCTCGGCCTCGTGCCGGTCGGCGAACGGCTCCCGCCCGAGCGGGAGCTCGCCGAGCGGCTCCAGGTCAGCCGGGTCACGCTGCGGGAGGCGATCGCGGCGCTGCGCGAAGCGGGGTTCCTCGAGTCGCGCCGGGGCCGCTCCGGCGGCACGTTCGTGGTCCGGGCGACCGGCGATCCCGGCGATGCGGGCCAGGTGCAGGACGCCGCGACGCTGGCCCGGGAGATGGGCGACGCGCTGCACGACGCGCTGGACTTCCGCCGGGTGCTGGAGCCGGGCGCGGCCGCGCTGGCCGCCACCCGGGCGCTGTCCGCGCCCGACCGCGCGCACCTGGTGGCGTGCCTGGCCGCCGCGCGGACGCGCGACCCGCTCACGCGGCGGGTCAACGACTCGCGGCTGCACCTGGCGATCGCGGCGGCCAGCGGCTCGACCTCGGTGGCGGCGTCGATCGCCGACGTGCAGCTGCGCCTGGACCGGCTGCTGGCCGCGATCCCGGTGCTGCGGCGCAACCTCGACCACTCCGACGCCCAGCACGAGCGGGTGGTCGAGGCGATCCTGGCGGGCGACCCGGAGGTGGCCCGCGGCGAGATGGAGGAGCACTGCGACGCCACCGCGGCGTTGTTGCGCGGGCTGCTGGGTTGAGTTTATGGTTTGGTTCTAGACCTTTAGGGGAAGCCGATGTTGACCGTCGAGCAGCTGCGCGTCGCCGTGACCGACGGCGAGATCGACACCGTCATCGTGGCCATCACGGACATGCAGGGGCGGCTCCAGGGCAAGCGCTTCCACGCCGCGCACTTCCTGGACGACGTCGTCGCGCACGGCACCGAGGGCTGCAACTACCTGCTCGCCGTCGACGTCGACATGAACACGGTCGACGGCTACGCGATGTCCTCGTGGGCCGGCGGCTACGGCGACTTCGCGATGATCCCGGACTTCACCACGATGCGGCGCATCCCGTGGCACCCCGGCACCGTGCTCGTGCTCGCCGACCTCAAGCTGCTGGACGGTGCCCCGGTCACCGCGTCGCCGCGCCAGGTGCTGCAGGCCCAGCTCGGCGCCCTGCACGAGGCCGGATACTCCGCCTACACCGGCACGGAGCTCGAGTTCATCGCGTTCCGGGAGTCCTATGAGGACGCGTTCCGGCGGTCGTACCGCGAGCTGACGCCGGTGACCCTCTTCAACTCCGACTACTCGCTGCTGCAGACCGC
The DNA here is from genome assembly GCF_050947935.1 of Dactylosporangium sp. CA-052675. Taxonomy (GTDB): domain Bacteria; phylum Actinomycetota; class Actinomycetes; order Mycobacteriales; family Micromonosporaceae; genus Dactylosporangium. The sequence goes on from NZ_CP192010.1 coordinate 1,661,477, forward strand.
CCGCGTGGAGCCGCTGCTGCGCCGCATCCGCAACGAGATGGCCGGCGCCGGGCTGACCCCGGAGAGCGCGAAGGGCGAGTGCAACCTCGGCCAGCTCGAGATCGCGTTCCGTTACGACGCCGCGCTGCCCAATGCCGACGGGCACGTGCTGTACAAGAACGGCGCCAAGGAGATCGCCGCGCAGGAGGGCGTCTCCATCACGTTCATGGCCAAGCCGAACGCGCGGGAGGGCAACTCCTGCCACATCCACTTCTCGCTGCGCTCGGCCGACGGGCGCCCCGCGGTCGCGGGCGACGGCGAGCACGGGGTGTCGCCCATGTTCGCCAGCGCCATGGCGGGCATCCTCGCGACGCTGCGCGAGTTCACGCTCTTCTACGCGCCGAACATCAACTCGTACAAGCGCTTCCAGGCCGGCTCGTTCGCGCCGACCGCGGTGCGCTGGGGCCTGGACAACCGCACGTGCGCGCTGCGCCTCGTCGGGCACGGCGCGTCGATGCGCGTGGAGAACCGGGTGCCGGGCGCGGACGTGAACCCGTACCTCGCGATCGCCGCCCTGTGCGCGGGCGCGCTGCACGGGATCCGCAACTCCCTCGAGCTCGAGGACGTCTACACCGGCAACGCCTACGAGGACGCGGACGCGCCGCGCGTCCCGGCCACGCTGCGGGAGGCCCTGCACCTGTGGGAGGGCAGCGAGCTCGCGCGGGAGGCGTTCGGCGGCGACGTCGTCGCGCATTACGCCAACATGGCGCGCGTCGAGCTGGCAGCGTTCGACGCGGCGGTCACGGACTGGGAGCTCGTGCGGGGCTTCGAGCGCCTGTAGGGCCACCGCGCGGGCGCGAGGCCGTGCGGAGGGCCTCCACGGGTGCGCGGAGGCACGCGGAGGCACGCGGAGGCACGCGGAGGCACGCGGAGGCACGCGGAGGCACGCGGAGGCCTCCGCGCGGGGGCGCCTCCGCGGGACCTGAGGGCGCGCGGAGGCCTCCGCGCGGGCGCGGGCCGTGGGGACGGCCTCCGGTCGCGGATGCTTTCGCGGCCGGTCGGAGCACATGGGTACAACTGAGAGGTCTGTATGCACGACGTCATCTCGCCGGTCGACGAGCAGGTCGTCGCGACGGTCCCGTCGCTGAGCGAGGCGGAGACCGACGCCGCGATCGAGCGCGCCCACGCGGCCTTCGCCGGCTGGCGCGCGGTCTCGCCGGGCGACCGGGCGCGGCTGCTGCGCCGCTTCGCCGCCGTGGTCGACGCGCACAACGAGGAGCTCGCGCAGCTCGAGGTGCGCAACGCCGGGCACACCATCGGCAACGCCCGCTGGGAGGCCGGCAACGTCCGCGACGTCCTCGACTACTACGCGGGCGCGCCCGAGCGGCTCAGCGGCCGCCAGATCCCGGTCGCGGGCGGGCTGGACGTCACCTTCTACGAGCCGCTGGGCGTCGTCGGCGTCATCGTGCCCTGGAACTTCCCGATGCCGATCGCCGGCTGGGGATTCGCGCCCGCGCTGGCCGCGGGCAACACCGTGGTGCTCAAGCCCGCCGAGCTCACCCCGCTCACCGCGATCCGCCTGGGCGAGCTGGCCCTGGAGGCGGGCCTGCCCGAGGGGGTCTTCACGGTACTGCCCGGCAAGGGCTCCATCGTCGGTCAGCGCTTCGTGACCCATCCGCTCGTGCGCAAGGTGTGCTTCACCGGGTCCACGGAGGTCGGCAAGCGCATCATGGCCGGCTGCGCCGAGCAGGTGAAGCGGGTGACGCTGGAGCTGGGCGGCAAGAGCGCCAACATCGTGTTCGCCGACGCCGACCTGGACAAGGCCGCCGCGTCCGCGCCCGGCTCCGTGTTCGACAACGCCGGCCAGGACTGCTGCGCGCGGTCGCGGCTGCTGGTGCAGGACAGCGTCTACGACGAGTTCATGGCCCGGCTCGAGGCGTCCGTGCGGGCCTTCCGCTGCGAGGACCCGGCCCTGGAGTCGGCGCAGATGGGCCCGCTCATCTCCGCCGGGCAGCTGGCGAGCGTGCGCTCCTACGTGGACGACGCCGCCGTCGCCTTCCGCGGCAGCGCCCCGGACGGCCCCGGCTACTGGATGGCGCCGACCGTGCTCACCGCCGAGTCCAGCCAGGACCGGCACTGGCGCGAGGAGATCTTCGGCCCCGTGCTGTCCGTGCTGCGCTTCTCCGACGAGGACGAGGCGATCCGGCTGGCCAACGACACCGAGTACGGCCTGTCCGGCTCGATCTGGACCCGCGACCTCGGCCGCGGCATCCGCGTCGCCCGCGGCGTGGAGACCGGGGCGCTGAGCGTCAACTCGCACTCGTCGGTGCGCTACTGGACCCCGTTCGGCGGGGTCAAGCAGAGCGGCCTCGGCCGCGAGCTCGGCCCGGACGCGGTCGCCGCGTTCTGTGAAGTCAAGAACGTCTTCTTCAGCACGGAGGTATAGGTGCAGCCACGTCTGCAGGACCGCGTCGCGGTCATCACCGGTGCCGGCAGCGGCATCGGCCTGGCGACCGCGCGCCGGTTCGCGTCCGAGGGCGCGAAGGTGATCGCGGTCGACCTGAACGCCGACGCCGGCCGGGCGGCCGCGCAGGAGGTCGGCGGCGAGTTCGTGGCCGTCGACGTCGCCGACGAGGCCGCGGTCAAGGCCCTCTTCGACGGTGTCGTCGAGCGCCACGGGCGCCTGGACATCGCGTTCAACAACGCCGGCATCTCCCCGCCCGACGACGACTCCATCCTCGACACCGGCATCGAGGCGTGGGAGCGCGTGCTGCAGGTGAACACCACCAGCGTGTACTTCTGCTGCAAGTACGCCATCCCGCACATGCTGGCCCAGGGCAAGGGCTCGATCATCAACACGGCCAGCTTCGTGGCCCTGCTCGGCGCGGCGACGTCGCAGATCGCCTACACCGCCTCGAAGGGCGCCGTGCTGTCGATGACCCGCGAGCTCGGCGTGCAGTTCGCCCGCCAGGGGATCCGCGTCAACGCGCTGTGCCCCGGGCCGATCGCGACCCCGCTGCTCATGGAGCTCTTCGCGAAGGACCCGGAGCGCGCGCAGCGGCGCCTCGTGCACGTGCCGATGGGCCGGTTCGGCACACCCGAGGAGATCGCGGGCGCCGTGGCCTTCCTGGCCAGCGACGACGCCTCGTTCATCACCGCGTCGACGTTCCTGGTCGACGGCGGCATCACCGGCGCCTACGTCACGCCGCTGTAGCGATGTCACGACCGCTCATCGGCATCACCGCGTACGCCGAGGTCGCGCGGTGGGGTGCCTGGGACACCCGGGCCGTGCTGGTGCCCGAGGCGTACGTGCGGATGGTGCGGCAGGCCGGGGCGCGCCCGGTCGTGCTCCCGCCGGACGACGCCGACGACGCCAAGGACCTGGTCGGCCGCCTCGACGCCCTGGTGCTGGCCGGCGGCGCGGACATCGAGCCCGCGCACTACGGCGCCTCGCCGCACCCGGCGACGCGCACGCGCCCGGACCGCGACGCGGGCGAGCTGGCCGTGCTGACGGCGGCGCTCGAGGCCGACCGGCCCGTGCTGGGCATCTGCCGGGGGATGGAGCTGCTGGCCGTCGCCTACGGCGGGTCGCTGCACCAGCACCTGCCGGACCTGCTCGGCAACTCGCGGCACCAGCCCGCCGTGGGGGTCTACGGCGCGCATCCGGCCCGCTTCGCGCCGGGCTCGTGCGCGGCGCGGGTGTTCGGGGAGGCCGGGGAGGTCAACTCGTACCACCACCAGGCCGTCGACTCCCCGGGCGCGCTCACCGTGACCGGGTGGGCCGACGACGGCGTGATCGAGGCGCTCGAGGACCCGGCCCGGCGCTTCGTGCTCGGGGTGCAGTGGCATCCCGAGGAGGCCGGCGACGTCCGGCCCTTCGCGGCACTGGTCGCCGCGGTCTGAGCCGTGCTTCGCCGCGGTCTGAGCCGTGCTTCGCCGCGGTCTGAGCCGTGCTTCGCCGCGGTCTGAGCCGTGCTTCGCCGCGGTCTGAGCCGTGGTTCGCCGCGGTCTGAGCCACGCTTCGCTGCGGCCTGAGCCGCGCTTCGCCGCGGTCTGACCCGCTCCCGGGCGGGTCAGGGCCGCGCGTTCTGGGTAGGTGAGGGGCATGCGAATCGGGTTTGGGCTGCCCGTGTCGGGCACGTGGGCCACACCGGAGCGGGTGGCGCGCATCGCGGAGGCGGCGGAGCAGCGGCAGTACGACTCCCTCTGGTCCTTCCAGCGGCTCTTCGTCGGCGCCGGACAGGACGTCGACCCCGTCTATCGCAGCGTGCTGGACCCGCTGGTGGCGCTCGCGTTCGCCGCGGCGCGCACCGAGCGGATCAGGCTCGGGGTGGCCGTCGTCAATCTGCCGTTCGTCAGCCCGGCGTACCTCGCCAAGCAGGTCGGCTCCCTGGACGTGCTCAGCGGCGGGCGGGTCGACCTGGGGCTCGGGACCGGATGGTCGGAGGCCGAGTTCGTCGCCACCGGGGCGAGCGGGCAACGGCGGGCCGCGCGGACGCGGGAGTTCGTGGCGGTCCTGCGCACGCTGTGGCGCGACGAGGTCAGCGCGTTCGACGGGGAGCTGTACACGCTCCCGCCCGGGCGCATGGCGCCCCGGCCGGCGCAGGAAGGCGGGGTGCCGATCCTGCTCGGCGGCTCCGTGCCGGCCGCGCTGCGCCGGGCCGGCGAGATCGCCGACGGGTGGGTGTCGCGCTCCGCGCACGACCTCACGCGGATCGGCCGGGACATCGAGCTGGTGCGCGCGGGCGCGGAGGCGGCCGGGCGCGATCCGGACGCGCTGCGCATCGTCTGCCGCGGCGTGCTGTTCCGGCCCGGGCACGAGCTGCTGACCGGCTCGTGGGAGAAGATCCGCGAGGACGTCGCCTGGCTGGGCACGCAGGGGGTCACCGAGGTCTTCTACGACCTCAACTTCGACCCCACGATCGCGGGGCCGGACGTCGACCCGGACGCGGCCGAGGAGCGTGCCCTGGACATCCTGCACAACCTCGACCCGCGGGGGCTAAGTTGAGGTCATGTCGCGACCGGTCATCGGCCTGACCACGTACGCCGAGGAAACCCGCTTCGGCCTCAACGACACCTTCTCCGCGGTCCTGCCGCTCTCGTACGTGCACGCGGTGCACGCCTCGGGCGGCCGGGCGGTCCTGGTCACCCCCGACGACCCGGATGCCGACGTGCTCGACGGGCTGCACGGCATCATGTTCACCGGCGGCTCGGACGTGAACCCGGACCTCTACGGCGAGGCCCCGCACGCCACCACCAAGGTCAAGCCCGAGCGGGACGCCGCCGAGCTGCTGCTGATGCGGGCCGCGCTCGAGGCCGACCTGCCGCTGTTCGGCATCTGCCGCGGCATGCAGCTCATGTGCGTCGCCTACGGCGGGCGGCTCCACCAGCACCTGCCCGACGTGCTCGGCCACCACAACCACCGGCCCGTGAGCGGCCCGAAGTTCGGCGAGCACCCGGTCCGGCTGGCGAGCGGGTCGCGGGCGGCGGCGATCCTCGGCGAGGCGGTGATCGTCAACTCGTTCCACCACCAGGGCTGCGCCGACCCGGGGCGGCTCGTGCCGACCGGCTGGTGCCCGGAGGACGACCTCATCGAGGTGGTCGAGGACCCGTCGAAGACGTTCGCGGTCGGGGTGCAGTGGCACCCGGAGGACACCACGGACTTCCGCCTGTTCGAGGCCTTCGTCGCGGCGGCCGGAGCCCGCCGGGACCAAGTGGCCACAAGGCCATAAGCCCTGTTAGTCTCTCGGCTCATGGGAAAGGCTGCCGTGCTCGACAAAGACGAGTCCCATGCGGAAGGCATGACGGTCCACGAGGCTGTCTGGGGCATCGACCACATCGAGGGGTACCGCTACGAGCTGCACGAGGGAGTGCTTCGAGTGTCGCCGTCGCCGGGCTTCAACCATCAGCGACTCGCCCGGCGCCTGATGGAGCATTTCAAGGCGCAGGGCCGCGAGTCGGTGCAGGAGCTCAGCGTCGTCTTCGACAGTCATAACTACCGCAACCCCGACGTGCTGCGGCTCAGGCCGGAGACCGAGCCGCCCGGCGAAGGCCTGGTGCCGCCGCACTATTTCGACCTCTTCGTCGAGATCGTGTCGCGAACGACGCGGGACGAGGACCGCATCATCAAGCCGAAGGTCTACGCGCAGGCGGGCGTCCCCGAATACTGGCGGGTCGAGCCGGAGGCGGACGGCTACGTCGACATGCACCGGCTCGAGGGCGGCCGGTACGTGCAGACCCGCGTCGTCGGGGTCGAGGAGTTGCTCGCAGAGGTCGCGGAGGGCTAGGAGGCGGCCTCGTCCGAGGTGCGGTGCTCGATGCGCAGGTCGGGCGCCGTCTCGCGGTAGGACTCGCGGTCGTCGGAGTCCTGCAGCACGGCCTCGGCCTGAGCCTGCGGGTCGTCGCTGCCCGCCGCCAGCTCCTCCGGCAGCAGCTCGGCCCGGTCACGGATGCGTTCGTCGTCGATCATGCCTGGGTGGTTACCCGGACAGGCCCGAGTTGATGCGCGTTAGGCTTCTGGCCATGAAGGTTCGCGCTCCGCTCGCCCCCGGCACGCAGACTCCGTGGCGTCAGGTCCCCGCCGGCATCGCGCGGCCCGAATACGTCGGCAAGCGGGCGCCCGCCAAACACCGCGGCTCCGACGTGCAGACGCCCGAGATCATCGAGCGGATGCGGGTCGCGTCCAGGCTGGCCGCGCAGGCGACCGAGCTCGCCGGGAAGCACGCGCAGCCCGGCGTCACCACGGACGAGATCGACCGGGTCGTGCACGAGTTCCTGTGCGACAACGGCGCCTACCCCTCGACGCTGGGGTACAAGAGCTTCCCGAAGTCGTGCTGCACCTCGCTGAACGAGGTCATCTGCCACGGCATCCCCGACTCGACGGTGATCGAGGACGGCGACATCCTCAACGTCGACGTGACCGCGTTCATCGGCGGCGTGCACGGCGACACCAACCAGACCTTCTGCGTCGGCGACGTCGACGAGGAGGCGCGGCTGCTGGTCGAGCGCACGCGCGAGGCGATGATGCGCGGCATCCGCGCCGTGGCGCCCGGGCGCCCCCTCAACGCGATCGGCCGGGTGATCGAGGCGTACGCCAAGCGCTTCCACTACGGCGTCGTGCGCGACTTCACCGGGCACGGCATCAACGAGGTCTTCCATACCGGGCTCTACGTGCCCCACTACGACAACCCGCGGCTCACCACGGTCATGGAGCCGGGCATGACGTTCACCATCGAGCCCATGATCACGCTGGGGACCCACGAGTACGACATCTGGAAGGACGGCTGGACGGTCGTCACGAAGGACCGCAAGTGGACGGCCCAGTTCGAGCACACGATCGTCGTCACCGAGGACGGGTACGAAATTCTGACGCTGCCGTAGGTCGGCCTGGGCCGTCTCGGGGGCGGTGTTACCCCGAGACGGCAGGCTCACGAGACGGCGTACTCGTTTAACGACGCGGCTGCATCGTCGGACCGGCCCACGCGGTGCGGCGCATGTCTGGCCCTCCTCTCGTCTAGACGCTCGTGGCGTGATGCATCAATCGTCGCGGAGCGGACAGCGCGGTGGAGGGGCGCGGCCTTGCTGTGGCACAAGTTCGGGAGTATCGGCGGCGAGGCCCGTCCGGCCGGTTGCCGAGCCGGGACGAGGGCCAGGTTTCGCGCCGTGCCAGGCCGGCTCGGCCCCGCGCCAGGCCGGCTCGGCCCCGCGCCAGGCCGGCTCGGCCCCGCGCCAGGCCGGCTCGGCCAAGGCGCTGGGTGTGCCCCCGCGGAGCGCGGCGGCGGTAGGCCTTCGCGGGCTGCGCGCAGACGGAATCCGGGCCCGGCGCAGGCCGGCATGACCGGGGCGGGATCAGGGGCTAGGCGGTTTTGCCCGGGAACGCGGCCACCAGCGGGGTCAGGCTGCCCGCCTTGCGGAACCCGACCGCGCGCGTCGTGCAGTCGATCAGCGCGTCGAGGACGATCTTGCGCACGTCGCCGTCGGTGGCCGGCAGGGCCAGGCGCCACTGGGCCGCGGTGCGGTCCTCCAGCTGGACGGCGAGCTTGAGCGCCGCCGCGCGGTCGGTCACCGCGAACGGCAGCTGATAGGAGGCCGCGGTCGGCGGCGGGGTCACCCCGGCGCTGGTGAGCCGCACCAGGAGCGCGTCGCGGCGCGTGCGGTGGGCGTTGTCGGCGGCGCGGGCGAGGGCGATCGTGTTCGCGTCGAGCTTGGGGCCCAGCACGCCGTACCCGTAGATGGCCGCGTGCTCGGCCTGCAGCGCGGCGACGAGCCGCTCGTCCGCCGCCGTCATGCGAGCACCTCCGCGTGGCCCGCCCGGCAGGCGGCGATCGAGCCCAGCAGGGCCGCCCGGTAGGAGGGCGCGGCCAGGCACGCCGTCTCCGCGTCCTGGCGGCCGTCCTTCTCCAGCTTCGCGAGCTCGGCCAGGGCCGCCGCCTGGTCGCCCGGCAGCGGGCCGGCCGAGGGCGGCGCGGCCGCGGAGCCGCTCGCGGCCGGGAACGGGCCCCGCTCCGGCAGGCCGATCTCCCGGGCGAGCGCGACGACGTGCTGCTCGTGGTCGTCCTTGAGTGGGCCGAGCCGGTCCTGCAGCGCCGGGAAGGCGGTCAGCGCCTCGCCGTAACGGTCGCGGAGCGCGACCGCGCGCGTCAGCAGTGGCATGAGCGCGTCGCCCGTCGGGTCGAACGGCGGGTCCTTCGGATTCTCGCCGAGGTCACAGCCCGTCAGCGCCGCGGTCGTGGCCGTCGCGGCGGCGGCGAGCAGGGCGCGTCGGCGGAGATGCACGCGCATTAGTGAACACCATCGGCGTCCCTCACGGTGTACCCGCCCTCGCCGGGCGGGCGCTCCCGGGCCCGGTCCGGCGCTGGTGGGTGCCGCTGCCGGGTGGCGTTCGGAGCGCCGCCGGGACGTCCCGAGTCACGTCGCGTTACGCTCTGCACGAGCCGCCCGCGCGTTTCGGCGCAGGCGGCGATGAGCCGTGCGCCCGTGCGGGCGCCGACAGGAGGGGTGTCGATCTATGGCGCAGCAGCATCGACAGCGTCTCCTGGACGTGGTCGAACCGGTCGTCACGGCCGGTGGTTTCGACCTCGAGGACCTCACCGTCACCCGGGTCGGGCGGCGGCACCTGGTGCGCATCGCGGTCGACAGCGACCACGGCGTCGACCTCGACGCGGTCGCCGAGCTCTCCCGGGGCATCTCCACGGCCCTGGACAAGGCCGAGGCCGGGGGCGACGAGCTGATCGCGGGGGAGTACGAGCTGGAGGTCGGCTCGCCCGGCGTCGAGCGGCCGCTGACCCTGCCCCGGCACTGGCGGCGCAACCGCAGCCGGCTGGTGAAGGTGAAGGTCGCCGGGCGCGAGGTGACCGGCCGCGTGCTGGCCGCCGACGATGACGGGGTGACCCTCGACGTCGACGGGGCGAAGAGCACGCATCCGTATGCGGACCTCGGCCCCGGCCGCGTCCAGGTGGAGCTCAAGCGGCTCGCCGAGCTGCCGGACCCCGAGGACGAAGAGATCGACGAAGACGACGAAGACGACGACGATGAGGAAGGGGAGGACGGGGCGTGAACATCGACCTTGCGGCCCTCCGCGCACTGGAGCGCGAGCGCGAGATCCCGTTCGAGACCATCCTCGCGGCGATCGAGACGGCGCTGCTGACCGCCTACCGGCACACCGACGGGGCCAACCCGCACGCCCGGGTCGAGATCGACCGGCGCAGCGGCGCGGCCTCCGTGCTCGCGCAGGACCTCGACGAGGACGGGGCGATCGTGCGCGAGTACGACGACACCCCCCACGACTTCGGGCGCATCGCGGCGATGACCGCCAAGCAGGTGATTCTGCAGCGGCTGCGCGAGGCCACGGACGAGGCGCACTTCGGCGAGTACGTCGGGCGCGACGGCGACCTGGTCACCGGCGTGATCCAGGCGCACGAGGCGCGGGCCGAGAAGGGCATCGTCACCATCGACCTCGGCAAGATCGAGGGGATGCTGCCGGCCGCCGAGCAGGTGCCGGGGGAGCGTTACGAGCACGGGCAGCGGATCAAGGCCATCGTGGTGCACGTGGCCAAGGGCTTCCGCGGTCCTCAGGTCACCCTGTCGCGATCCCACCCGAATCTCGTGAAGCGCCTGTTCGCGCTGGAAGTGCCGGAGATCGCCGACGGTACCGTGGAGATCGCCGCCATCGCCCGGGAAGCGGGACACCGCACCAAGATCGCGGTTCGTTCGACGGTCGCGGGGGTGAACGCGAAGGGGGCCTGCATCGGCCCGATGGGCCAGCGGGTCCGCGCGGTCATGAGCGAGCTGCACGGTGAGAAGATCGACATTATCGACTGGTCCGAGGACCCTGCGCAGTTCGTCGGAAATGCCCTTTCTCCCGCGAAAGCGCTCAACGTGGAGGTCGTCGACGCGGCCAACCGGGCCGCCCGGGTGACCGTCCCCGACTTCCAGCTTTCCCTGGCCATCGGCAGAGAGGGCCAGAACGCACGGCTCGCCGCGCGGCTCACCGGATGGCGGATCGATATCAGACCGGACAACGCCGCGGACGGCAACGTCGATCACGTCACCGGACCGGGCGCGGCGCGCGCCGAAAGTGCAGGGTAGACTTCTTGACGGTACGTCGCACGCCCCCGGCTGGCACGCCCGCGAACCCCCTGCCCATTGGGCGGCCGGTTCGCACATGTATCGGATGCCGGAAGCGTGCGTCATCCTCCGAGTTGCTGCGATTTGTCGCGATCGAGACCGGCCCTGACCAGTTCAGGGCTGTCCCCGATCCGGCTCGCAGACGGCCGGGCCGGGGCGCGCACCTGCATCCCGATCCGGCTTGCCTCGCGCTAGCGGAGCGTCGGCGCGCCTTCGGGCGGGCCCTGCGCATCGCCGGTGTCCTGGACACCGGTCCGCTGGCCGAAGCCGTCGCCTCGGCGGCGGTGACGGAGCCGGAGCATACGCAGTGACCGGAACCGCCGGTGGTGGGAGCGCGACGCCCCACCCGGACACGCAAGGTAGGACGACGGACATGAGCACACGATGAAGTCCCTGAGATGACCAGGCTTCAAGTGCACGAGTGAGGTCGGAGCGGACTTGCCGCCCGGCCTCGAGGTGAGGAGTGTAGTGGCAGGCAAGGCCCGCGTACACGAGCTGGCGAAAGAGCTCGGGGTCGAAAGCAAGACCGTGCTCGCGAAGCTGCAGGAGCTTGGCGAGTACGTGAAGTCCGCATCCAGCACGGTCGAGGCGCCCGTGGCGCGCCGGCTGCGAGCGAGCTTCGAGAATGGTGGAGGGTCCGCTCCGGCGCCCTCCGCGCCCCCTGCGCCGTCAGCGTCGGCCCCGTCGTCGACGCCAGTTCCGACGGCCCCCCGTCCGACGCCGTCTCCGGCGGCGAAGCCCTTTGCGCCCCCGAAGCGGCCGCAGCCGCCCGCGGGTGGCGGTTCGAGTGGTTCGGGAGGCGGGGGCGGCCGTGGCCCCGTGCCCGGTCCGCCGCGTCCCGCCCCGCCGGCCGTCAAGCCGACGAGTGCGCACGACATCGAGGTCCAGGCCGCCGAGCAGCGTGCGGCCGCGCTGAAGGCCGAGCAGGAAGCGACCATGAAGGCCGCTCAGCAGGCCCGTCAGCGGGAGAACACCCGGCGGGACACCCCGGCGCCGCCCAGCGGTGGCTCCGGTGCGCCCACGCCCGGCCCGCGTCCCGGCCCCGCCCCCGGCTCGTCCGGCGGCGGCGCGCCGACCCCGGGCGGCCCGCGTCCCGGCCAGGGTCCGCGTCCCGGTCAGGGCAACCGCCCGCCGGCCCGGTCCCCGGGCAACAACCCCTTCGGTGTGTCGGGTGGCGCCTCGCCGCGCCCGCCGACACCCGGCAACATCCCGCGGCCCAACCCCTCGTCCATGCCCCCGCGGCCCAACCCGGCCTCGATGGGCGGCCCCCGGCCGAACCCGTCGCAGATGCCGAGCCAGCGGCCCGGTCGCCCCGGCGGCCCCGGCGGTGACCGTCCCGGTCGCCCCGGCGGCGGTGGCGGCGGCTTCCGCGGCGGCCCCGGCGGCGGCGGTGCCGGTCGTCCCGGCGGTCCGGCTGACGGCGGCGGTGGCGGCTTCCGTGGCGGTCCCGGTGGGGGCGGCGGCGGTGGCGGCGGCTTCCGTGGCGGTCCCGGTGGGGGCGGCGGCGGTGGCGGTGGCTACCGCGGCGGCCCCGGCGGTGGCGGCGGCGCGCCCGCGGGTGCCGGCGGTGCCGGTCGCCCCGGTGGTGGCGCCGGCGGTCGCGGCCGTGGCGGCGGTGCGGCGGGTGCCTTCGGGCGTCCCGGCGGCCGTCCGACCCGTGGCCGGAAGTCGAAGAAGCAGCGCAGACAGGAGTTCGACAACCTCTCCGCGCCCACCATGGGCTCGGGTGCCCCGCGGGGTCAGGGTCAGACGATCCGCCTCCCGCAGGGTGCGTCGCTGTCGGACTTCGCCGACCGGATCAACGCCAACCCGGGCTCGCTCGTGCAGGAGATGTTCAACCTGGGCGAGATGGTGACGGCGACCCAGTCGTGCACCAACGAGACGCTGGAGCTGCTCGGCGAGCACCTCGGCTTCGACGTGCAGATCGTCAGCCCCGAGGACGAGGACCGCGAGCTGCTGGCCCGCTTCGACATCGACCTCGACGCCGACGTCGACGAGGAGCGCCTGGTCGTCCGGCCGCCGGTCGTGACCGTCATGGGCCACGTCGACCACGGCAAGACGAAGCTGCTCGACGCGATCCGCCAGACGAACGTCGCGGCGGGCGAGGCGGGCGGCATCACCCAGCACATCGGTGCCTACCAGGTCCACGTCGAGCACGAGGACGAGGACCGCGCGATCACCTTCATCGACACCCCGGGTCACGAGGCGTTCACCGCCATGCGTGCCCGTGGTGCCCAGGCCACGGACATCGTGGTCCTGGTGGTCGCGGCCGACGACGGCGTGATGCCGCAGACCATCGAGGCGCTCAACCACGCCCAGGCGGCCGAGGTGCCGATCGTGGTCGCGGTGAACAAGATCGACAAGCCCGAGGCCAACCCGGCCAAGGTGCGGCAGGAGCTCACGCAGTACGGGCTGGTCGCCGAGGAGTACGGCGGCGAGACGATGTTCGTCGACATCTCGGCGAAGAGCCGGATCAACATCGACGGGCTCCTCGAGGCCGTCCTGCTGACCGCCGACGCCGCGCTCGACCTGCGCGCGCCCATCGACGGCCCGGCCCAGGGCATCGCGATCGAGTCGCACCTCGACCGCGGCCGTGGCCCGGTCGCCACCGTCCTGGTGGAGAAGGGCACGCTCAACGTCGGTGACTCGATCGTCGCCGGCCGCGCCTACGGACGCGTCCGCGCGATGCTCGACGAGAACGGCAAGCCCGTGCCGCACGCGGGTCCGGCCCGTCCGGTCCTCGTGCTCGGCCTGACCTCGGTGCCCGGCGCCGGCGACACGTTCCTCGCCGCCGACGACGACCGCACCGCGCGCCAGATCGCCGAGCAGCGGCAGGCTCGCCGCCGCGCGGCCGAGATGGCCGCACGCACCGGCCGGGTCACCCTCGAGACGCTGTTCGACCAGCTCAAGCAGGGCGAGAAGACCACGCTCAACCTCATCCTCAAGGGTGACGGCTCGGGCTCGGTCGAGGCGCTCGAGGACGCGCTGGTCAAGATCGTCGTCTCGGACGAGGTCCAGCTGCGGATCATCCACCGCGGTGTCGGTGCGGTCACGCAGGACGACGTCAACCTGGCCAGCGCCTCGGACGCGATCATCATCGGGTTCAACGTGCGGGCCGAGGGCCGCACGCGCGACCTGGCCGACCGCGAGGGCGTGGAGATCCGGTACTACACCGTCATCTACCAGGCGATCGAGGACATCGAGTCCTCCCTCAAGGGCCTGCTCAAGCCGGTCTACGAGGAGGTCGAGCTCGGCTCGGCGGAGATCCGCGAGGTCTTCCGCTCGTCGCGCTTCGGCAACATCGCGGGTTGCATCGTCCGCACCGGCCTGATCCGGCGCAACAGCAAGGCGCGCCTGGTCCGCGACGGTGCGGTGGTCAACGACAACCTCACGATCGCCGGCCTGCGCCGCTTCAAGGACGACGCGACCGAGGTCCGCGAGGGCTTCGAGTGCGGTATCACGCTCGGGACGTTCAACGACATCCAGGTCGGCGACGTCATCGAGACGTGGGAGCTTCGCGAGAAGCCCCGCACCTGATCGACGGCACGACCTGAAGGGGGCCGCGGTTCGCCGCGGCCCCCTTTGGCATCCGCGGATGGGGGAGTAATCTCGGTCACATCATGGATCTGTCGTGGTGGTCGATCGAGGTCCGCGACGGGGAGTTCCCGGCGCGGCAGTGGCGTGACACCCACAGCGCGGCCCTCATCGAGGCCGCGGTGACGCACGGGGCCAAGGACTGGGCCTGGCGATCCGAGGACTTCGGGGTCGTCTTCGAGATCGGTTTCGCCGACGCGTCCGACTGGCAGCGGTTCCGGCAGTTGCCGGCGGTCGTGGCGGCGCTGGATGCCGTGGCGCCCGACTCGCTCTACGTCTACCCCGGGCGGGGCGGCAGCGCCGGGGCCGTGCAGCCGCGGCGGCCGGGGCCCGTGCCGGCGGCGGGGGCGGCCGGCTTGCCGATCGAGCCGGAGCCGCCGATCCTGGCCCGGCCGCCGTTCGAGTCGCCGATGACGCCTACGGGTGAGGACCCGCTGCTGGTGGCTTGATCGGCGCCGGGGTGCGTCGCGGCGCGAAGCACGCCAGCCTGCGGACAGCGATCCGCCGGCCCGCCGGGCGGTGCGTGGGGCACGAGGCGCAGCGGTGGGCTCGCACGGCCCGGGCCGGCTCGCGGGCATGGCCAACAGTCCGGCGGTGACCTGCTGGAACGTGGACACGGGCGCCTCGGCGGGGCGGAGCAGAGAGCACCGGGCGGGTGGCGACGAGTGCCGCTCGGCCGGTCCTTGGCACGGCGGACGTCGCCCCGCTCGGGCCGGCGAATGCCGGGCCCCAGCGGGGTCCCTGGCGGGAGCGACGGTCCGCAGGTGACGCGGACCCGAGCAGGGAAGCTTTAACCCGGCGCGGAATCCCGCCGCGGCGGTTAGGATCTTGCGCCGTGTATACCGGAACCGCGGTCTTCGACCTTCTCCTGCCCGGTGACTCGCGTTCGCTCAAGGCCAAGCGCTCCTACGTGCGGCCCCTGATCGCTCACCTGCGCAAGTTCGAGGTCTCCGTAGCCGAGGTCGGCGCGCTCGACCTCACCGGGCGGGCCGAGATCGGCATCGCCGTCGTGGCCGCCGAGGCGGGGCACGTGCGGGAAGTGCTCGACACGTGCGAGCGGGCCGTCGCCGGGCGGCCCGAGTTCGAACTGCTCTCCGTGCGCCGTCGGTTGCACGGTGACGACGACGAGTAAACCTGGCTTGCGGAAGCGGCTTCGCGGGCGGGGCGCGGGTACTGTCAAGGCGTTGGTCAGATCTTCAGGTCCGGCGGGCCGGCCTTGGGGCCGGCCGGCGGGCCGTTTGGCTGCGGAGGTGTTCGAGATGACGGATCCGGCGAAGGTGCGGCGGCACGCCGAGCGCGTGCGAGAACTCGTCGCATCGGTGGTGCGGACGCAGATCAAGGACCCGCGGCTGGGCATGATCACGATCACCGACGCGCGGATCACTGCCGATCTGCGCGAGGCGACCGTGTTCTACACCGTGCTCGGCGACGCGGCTGCCCATGCGGGCACCGCGGCCGCCCTGGAGAGCGCGAAGGGTCTGCTGCGCTCGACCGTCGGCAAGGCGCTCGGGCTGCGGCACTCGCCGAGCCTGGCGTTCGTGCACGATGACGTGTCCGACCAGGTCAAGCACATCGACGAGCTGCTGGCCAGCGCGCGCAGCGCCGACGCCGAGGTGCAGCGCCTCGCGGCCGGCGCGCACTACGCGGGCGACCCGCAGCCCTACAAGCTCGACGACGAGGCCGACGCGGACGACGTGGACGCCGACGACGAGGTCGTCGTGGGCCAGGACCGGCGGTGAACGCCGCGACGGCCGCCGTGCACCCGTCGCAGGATGCGTGGGCGGCGGCCGTCGCGGCGCTGCGCGGGCTGCCGCCCGGCGCGCGGGTGCTGCTCGCCTGCCACGTGAACCCTGACGGCGACGCGCTCGGCAGCATGCTCGGCGTCGCGCTCGGGCTGCGCTCGGTCGCGGGAGAGCTGGGCATCGGGCACCTCGCGGCCACGTTCCCCGGGCCGCTGCGCCTCCCCGCGCCGTTCGACACGCTGCCCGGCACCGACCTGCTCGTCGCCGAGGAGGACGCCGACCCGGCCCCGGACGCGATGCTCGTGTTCGACGTGGCGAGCATCGAGCGGCTCGGCGGCCTGGCCGACCGGCTGCGCGCCGCGCCCGTCGGCATCGTGCTCGACCACCACGCCTCCAACCCGGGCTTCGGGCAGATCAATCTCGTGGACCCCGCGGCGGCCGCCACGTCGGTGCTCTCCGACGGGCTGCTCCGCCGTCTGGGCGTACCGCTGGATCCCGCCATCGCCGAGTGCCTCTACGTGGCCCTGGCCACCGACACCGGCTCGTTCAAGTTCGCCTCCACCACCCCGGCCGTGCACGAGCTCGCGGCGCGGCTCATCGCGACCGGCATCGACGTCGGGGAGATCTCGCGGCGGTTGTTCGACACGCGGCCGATCGGCGCGCTGCGGCTCTTCGGCGTCGCCCTCGCCCGCACGGTCCTCGAGCCCGAGGCGGCGGGGGGGCTGGGGCTCGCGTGGACGTACCTCACCGTCGAGGACCTCGCCGCCCACGACCAGCCGCCGCCGGCCGTCGAGGCGCTCATCGACACCGTGCGCACGGTCGCCGAGGCCGACGTCGCGTGCTTGGTCAAGCCGGTGCGCCCGGGGGAGTGGTCGGTCTCGCTGCGCAGCAAGGGCGGCGTCGACGTCAGCGCGGTGGCCGTGGCCCTGGGCGGCGGCGGGCACCGCTTCGCCGCCGGGTTCAGCGCGTCCGGGCGCGTCGAGGACGTCCTCGGCGCCATCCGCGGGCTGCTCCCGGCCCCGGCCGGGATCAGGGTGAACTCCGGGGGAATCTCCGGGACATAACGGCTGGCCCGCACGCATCCATTGCGGTGACAATCGATACATGGACCGACCCGAGCTTGCCGCGGAGGTCGACCGGGCCTGGGCCCGGCCGGTAGTGCTGACGCCCGTCTTCGCCCTCATCTCCCTCGTCGGGGGCGCCTCGCCGTCGTTCGGGCTGCGGGCCAACCTGCTCGTCCTGGCCACCGGCGGGGCGCTGTTCTGGCTCGGCATGTCGGCCGCGGTGCCGCGCCGGGCGTCGCCGGCCCGGCTGCCGCGCGGGGCGGCCTGGTGGCTGGTGCCGCTGCTGCTCTTCGGCATCGTCGAGGGCGCGACGTTCCTCAACGGGTCGCACGCGTACCCGACCCTCTCCCGCCTCGCCGACCCGGTGCTCGAGCACTACTGGGCCCGCGCGGCCGCCTACTTCGGCTGGCTGTGGGCGTTCTGGGCGATGGTGCGCCGGTGAGCGCCGGGCAGGTGCTCGTCGCCGTGCTGTTCACCGTGGCGCTCGGGCTCTTCGCGGCGGTCGAGATCGCCTCCCGGCGCGAGGGCTCCCGGGTGCCCGGCATCGGCGACGTGTGCGGGATCGTCATGCGCTACCGGGTGGGCCCGCTCCCCGTCGGCCGCATCGCCATGTTCGGCTTCTGGTGGTGGCTCGGCTGGCACTTCCTGGCCCGCTGAGCTGGGAAATCGATCTTCGGCGACCGTGATCCGCCGTTCCAGATCGCGGGATAACGTCGCACATACTGGACCTGAACGATAACTTAGGGATATGCGCACGGTACGAATTCTTCGCTGCCCGTCCCGGGCGCGCCGCTCCTAGGCGGCGCAACCGGCGGCGGGTGACACGGCCCGATCAACTCTGCCGGAAGCGAGGAAATGCGTGCGCAGCCACCACTGTCAGCAGGCCGACACCACCCACGTCGGTCTCCTTGGCGTGTGCGGCGCGTGTCTGCCGGCGACCCCGGCGCGACCGAGTACGCACCGACCATCAGCACCATGCTCCAGAGGAGACCAGCGTCATGCCTGACCAGCAGAAGCCCCAGCCGAAGCCGCAGGAGCCGGCCGCCGACACCCGCGAGCGCGCCCGCGCCGCGCTGCAGATGTCCATGGACCGCCGCGGCTGAGCACCCGATCCGACGCAAGCTCCGGGAAGCCGGGACGCCCTGTGCGACGTCAAGGTTTCCCGGAGGTTGTGCCGCCCGGTAACTGCCCAGAGCAATACCAGACCTTACGATGACCGGGTGACGGTCGATCAGGCTCCCACGATGCGCCGGGTGGCCGCGCTAGCCATCCCGGCGCTCGTGGTACTCGCCGCCGAACCCCTCTACGTCCTCGTCGACACCGCCGTCGTCGGCCACCTCGGGCGCACCCAGCTCGCCGGGCTGGCCATCGGCGGCTCCGTCATGTCGTTCGCCGTGTGGCTGGGCACCGTGCTGGCCTACGGCACCACCGGCCGCGCCGCCCGCCGCTTCGGGGCCGGGCAGCGCGCGGAGGCGGTGGAGGAGGGCGTCCAGGCCTCCTGGCTCGCGCTCGGCGGCGGCGTCGTCATCCTGCTCGCGCTCGAGGCCGCGGCGGGCCCGCTCACCCGCGCCCTCGCGGGCGGGGCGGGCGAGGTCGCGTCCACCGCCGAGGGCTGGCTGCGCATCGCGGCGCTCGGCGCGCCCGGGCTCATGCTCGGCACCGCCGGCAACGGCTGGATGCGCGGGGTGCAGGACACCCGGCGCCCGCTCTACTACGTGCTCGCCGCCAACGCCCTCTCCGCCACGCTGTGCCCGCTGCTGGTGTACCCGGCCGGCCTCGGCCTCACCGGCTCCGCCGTCGCCAACGTCACCGCCCAGACCGTCGTCGGGCTGCTGTTCGTGCGGGCGCTCGTCTCCGAGCGCGTCGCGCTGCGCCCGCGCCTCGCGGTCATCGGCCGCCAGCTCGCGCTCGGGCGCGACCTGCTGCTGCGCGGCGCCGCGTTCCAGGCCTGCTTCCTGTCCGCGTCCGCGGTCGCCGCCCGCTTCGGCGACGCCGCGCTCGCCGCCCACCAGATCGCCATCCAACTGTTCTTCTTCACCGCGCTCGCCCTCGACGCGCTGGCCATCGCGGCCCAGTCGCTCGTCGGGGCCGCGCTCGGGGGCGAGCGCGTGGCCGAGGCGCGCCACCTCGCCCGGCGGATCACGGTCGCCGGGCTCGTCGCCGGCGCCGGGTTCGCGGTGCTCGTCGCGGCCGCGCTGCTCGCCGTGCGGCCGTGGTTCGGGGCCGACCCGGAGGTGTACGCCCAGGCCCGCCACGCCTGGTGGTTCTTCGTGGCGATGATGCCGGCCGCGGGCGTCGTGTTCGCCCTCGACGGGGTCTTCCTCGGCGCCGGGGACGTCGGCTACCTGCGCAACCTCACGCTCGTCAGCGCGCTGGGCGGGTTCCTGCCGGGGATCTGGCTGGCGTACCTGCTCGGCGCCGGCCTGCGCGGCGTGTGGGCGGCGCTCACGCTGTTCATCGCGCTGCGCCTCGCCGGGCTGCTGTGGCGGCTCGCGGGGGACCGCTGGGCGGTGGCCGGCGCCGTACGATGACGCGGTGCTGACCGAGGCGCAGATCGAGGCCGTCGCCCACGTGCGCGGGCGCGGCAGCGGCCCGGCCCTCGGCGTCGACGCGCCCATCACGATCAACTTCCACCCGGACCGCAGCGCCGGCGGCCGTACCGTCATCGGCGGCCTCCTCGCCGACGGGCGCTTCCGCAGCCAGTTCGAGACCGGCATCTCCAACGGCGGCCTGACCGCGTTCCCGGGCGGCGACCGCGACCGCTGGGAGGAGCGGATGTTCGGCGGCGCCTACCAGCGGCCCGGCGTCCGCGCGCCCGACCGCCCGAAGTACGGCGCGCTCAACCTCCTGCACCACGACGACGGGGCCGCACCCCGCTTCGGCTCGGCCCACCTGCGGCTGCGCCCGCACGTGCGGCAGTGGGCGACGTTCACCTTCGGCGACAGCGCCCGGCACCCGACCGAGGCCGGGACCGCGGACGCGTTCGGCGCCGTGCTCGCCGCGCTGCACGCCCACCACGGCGCGGACGCGCTGAGCCGGCCGCGGCCGGCCGGGCCCGGGCGCGCGCTGGACGACTACGTCGAGGCCCAGATCCACGGCCCCGTGCGCCTGGCCGACGACGTCGAGGCGCTGGTGCTGGACAGTTGTTTCCAGGACTCCGGATGCGGTACCGCCGAAGCCTCGGCCGAGCTCACCGCGCGCTACGGGCTGCGGGTCGAGTGGCGCCCCGGATTCCGTCTCGCCCCCGCCGACATCCCGGCCGAGTTCCGCGGACCCGAGATCCCGGTGCTCGCCCGCTCGCTGTGCGCGCACTACGGGGTGTCGATCGTGAACCCGGCGCTCATCGGCGCGGCCGCCCGCGACCCCGGACCCTGGGGCTCCCCGCCGGAGGTGCTGCAGTCGCTGAAGTACTTGTGGCACTGCCTTGTGCGGTTCGGCTGACCGTTAGGGTGTCGCGCATGGCTCAGAAGGCGGCGACCCCGGGCGGCCTTGTCGTCGTCGACAAGCCCGGCGGCATGACCTCGCACGACGTCGTGTCGCGCATGCGCCGGATCGCGCGGACGCGGCGGGTCGGGCACGGCGGCACCCTCGACCCGATGGCCACCGGCGTGCTCATCGTGGGCGTGGAGAAGGCGACGCGGCTGCTGACGTACGTGATCGGGAGCACGAAGGAGTACACGGCCACGATCCGCCTCGGCGAGTCCACGGTCACCGACGACGCCGAGGGCGAGGTCGTCGCGCGCACGGACGCCTCGACGGTCACCGACGCGGACCTCGACACCGCCCTGGCCCCGCTGCGCGGCGAGATCCTGCAGGTCCCGAGCGCCGTGTCGGCCATCAAGGTCGGCGGCGTCCGCTCGTACCACCGCGTCCGCTCCGGCGAGGCGGTCGCGCTCGCCGCCCGGCCCGTGACCGTCTCCCGCCTCGACGTGCTCGCCGTGCGCCGCGCGGGCGCGCACGTGGACGTCGACGTGGACGTGGCCTGCTCGTCGGGCACGTACATCCGCGCCCTCGCGCGCGACCTGGGCGCGGCCCTGGGCGTGGGCGGGCACCTGACGGCGCTGCGGCGCACCGCGGTGGGCGCCTTCACGCTGGCCGAGGCCGCGACCCTGGACGAGCTCGCCGCGCTCGAGGACCCCGTGACCATGCCGCTGCCGGCGGCCGCGGACCGCTGCTTCCCGCGCCGGGACGCCTCGCCGGACGAGGCTCGCGTGCTGTCGCACGGCGGGCCGCTCGCGCCGATCGGGATCGCGGAGCCGTACGCGGTCTTCGCCCCGGACGGCACGGTGCTCGCGATCGTCCAGGAGCGCGACGGCAAGGCCCGGCCGGAGATCGTGCTCGTGCCCTAGCGGGTGAGGGCGAAATGTCGGGCGCTGGCGCGCCGCGACATTTCGGATTTATACCCCGTCGGGTCGTAAGTCGGATTCGGTGCGATCCGCCGCGCTGCGCGCAGGACGCCGCGCCGCGCTGCGCGCAGGACGCTGCCGCCCTGCCAGCAGGACCCCGCGGCGCTGCGGGCAAGGTGTTGCCGCGCCGTGGGCAAAGAGCGCTGCCGTGCCGCCGGGAAGGGCCCCGCGGACAAGAGCGATGCCGCGCCGCTCGCAAGCACGCCGCGCGCAAGGGAGCTGCGGCGCCGCCGGGAAGGGCCGCCGGGCGGCCAAGTAGGCTCAGCGGCATGCAGCGGTGGCGGGGAACGCAGGCGGCGCCCGGGGGATGGGGTCGCGCGGTCACGACGATCGGGGTCTTCGACGGCGTCCACCGCGGCCACCAGCAGATCATCGGCCACGCCGTGAAGCGGGCCGGCGAACTCGGCGTGCGCTCGGTCGTCGTCACGTTCGACCCGCACCCGGCCGAGGTGGTGCGCCCCGGATCGCACCCGGCCGTGCTCACCGAGCCCGCGCGCAAGGCGGAGCTCATCGAGGCGCTCGGCGTCGACGTGCTGTGCGTGATCCCGTTCACGGCGGAGTACTCGCGGCTGGAGCCGGAGGAGTTCGTCCACGACGCGCTCGTCGAGCACCTGCACACGGCCCTGGTCGTGGTCGGCGAGAACTTCCGGTTCGGCCACCGGCAGGCCGGCGACGTCGAGCTGCTCACGCGGCTCGGGCGCACGTTCGGGTTCGCGGTCGAGGGGGCGCCGCTCGTCGCGGACGAGGGGACGGTGTTCTCCTCGACGTACATCCGAAGCTGCGTCGACGCGGGTGACGTCGTGGCGGCGGCGCGCGCGCTCGGCCGGCCGCACCGGCTCGAGGGTGTCGTGGTGCGGGGTGACCAGCGGGGTCGCGAGCTGGGCTTTCCCACCGCGAACCTGCTCGTCCCGGCCCGCTCGGCGGTGCCCGCGGACGGCATCTACGCGGCCTGGCTCAACCGGGACCGCGACGGCGCCCGGCGGCCGGCGGCGGTGTCGATCGGCACCAACCCGACCTTCTCCGGCAAGGAGCGGCGCGTCGAGGCGTTCGTGCTCGACTTCGAGGGTGACCTGTACGGGGAGCGGGTGAGTCTCGACTTCGCCGACCGCCTGCGCGAGCAGCGCGTCTACCAGGGCGTCGAGCCGCTCATCGCGCAGATCGCGGAGGACGTCGAGCAGACCCGCGAGGTGCTGCGCAACGGTCCGATGCAGGCGTGAACCGGCCGGTCTGTTAGCCTTGGATTGACGCCGGGTGACCGGCGGGGGTCAGGCTGCCTGCACGACGCCGCGGGAGCCGGCCGACGAATCCACGGCAAAAGGGAGATCATGGCGCTCGACTCTGCGCAGAAGACCGAGATCATGGGCAAGTACGCCACGGCCGAGGGCGACACCGGTTCGCCGGAGGTCCAGGTGGCGATGCTGACCAAGCGGATCGCGGACCTCACTGAGCACCTCAAGCAGCACAAGCACGACCACCACAGCCGCCGCGGCCTGCTCCTGCTGGTCGGCCGGCGCCGCCGCCTGCTGAACTACCTGCAGCGCAGCGACATCGCCCGCTACCGCTCGCTGATCGAGCGGCTCGGCCTGCGGCGATAACGACTCGCAAACGGGGGAGTGGCGGAGATCCGCCGCTCCCCCGTCGAGTAGTGACACACTGAAATGGCAGCGCCCCGCCGAGCGGGTCGGCGCACCGGTCCTCGGTAGTGGCTTCCGGGTGAACGACTCACCCCGTGAGCTTCGATCGAAGACCGGCCGCAGACAGCTCCGCCGAGGGCGAACCAACGACCCAAAAGGGAGCTACACCACACATGACCGAGCAGAGCACTCTCGGTACCCACAGCAGCAAGGCCGTCATCGACAACGGCTCGTTCGGCACCCGGGAGATCACCTTCTCCACCGGGCGCCTCGCCCGTCAGGCGGCCGGCTCGGCCCTGGCCCAGCTCGGCGAGACCGTCGTGATGTCCGCGACGACCGCCGGCAAGCAGCCCAAGGACCAGTTCGACTTCTTCCCGCTCACGGTGGACGTCGAGGAGCGCATGTACGCGGCCGGCCGCATCCCCGGCTCGTTCTTCCGCCGCGAGGGCCGGCCCAGCGAGGACGCGATCCTCACCTGCCGCCTCATCGACCGCCCGCTGCGCCCGTCCTTCGTCAAGGGCCTGCGCAACGAGGTCCAGGTCGTCGAGACGGTTCTCGCGCTCGACCCGGCCCACCCGTACGACGTCGTGGCCATCAACGCCGCCTCGCTGTCGACCAAGCTGTCGGGCCTGCCGTTCTCCGGCCCGATCGGCGCGACCCGCATGGCCCACATCGACGGGCAGTGGGTGGCCTTCCCGACCGTCGAGGAGCTCGGCCGGGCCACGTTCGACATGGTCGTCGCCGGCCGGGTCCTGCCCGACGGCGACGTCGCGATCATGATGGTCGAGGCCGAGGCCACCGAGCACACCGTCGCCCTCGTCGCCGGCGGCGCGCCCGCGCCGACCGAGGAGGTCGTCGCCGGTGGTCTCGAGGCGTCCAAGCCCGCGATCCGCGAGCTGTGCCGGGCCCAGGCCGAGCTGGCCGACGTGGCCGCGAAGCCGGTGCAGGAGTTCCCGACCTTCCTCGACTACCAGCCCGACGCCTACGAGGCCGTCGCCGCCGCGGTGAAGGACGAGGTTGCCGAGGCCCTGCGCATCGCCGGCAAGGCGGAGCGCGAGGAGGCCCTGGACCGGGTCAAGGAGGCCGCCTTCGAGCGCGTCGCCGGCCAGCTCGAGGGGCGCGAGAAGGAGATCGGCGCCGCGCTGCGGTCGCTGACCAAGAACGAGGTCCGCGCCCGCGTGCTGCGCGAGCAGGTCCGCATCGACGGCCGCGGCCCGCGCGACATCCGGCCGCTGACCGCCGAGGTGCAGGTCCTGCCCCGCGTGCACGGCTCGGCGCTGTTCGAGCGCGGCGAGACGCAGATCCTGGGCGTCACCACGCTGAACATGCTGCGCATGGAGCAGACGCTGGACACCCTGGCGCCGGAGAAGTCCAAGCGCTACATGCACAACTACAACTTCCCGCCGTACAGCACCGGTGAGACCGGCCGCGTGGGCGCCCCGAAGCGTCGCGAGATCGGCCACGGCGCGCTCGCCGAGCGGGCCCTGATCCCGGTCCTGCCGACGCGCGAGGAGTTCCCGTACGCGATCCGGCAGGTCTCCGAGGCGCTGGGCTCCAACGGCTCGACCAGCATGGGCTCGGTCTGCGCCTCCACCATGGCGCTGCTGTCGGCCGGCGTGCCGCTCAAGGCGCCGGTCGCGGGCATCGCGATGGGCCTGATCTCCGACGAGGTCGACGGCAAGACGTCGTACGTCACGCTGACCGACATCCTCGGCGCCGAGGACGCGTTCGGTGACATGGACTTCAAGGTCGCCGGCACCCGTGACTTCGTCACCGCGCTGCAGCTGGACACCAAGCTCGACGGCATCCCGTCGGACGTGCTGGCCGGCGCCCTGCAGCAGGCCCACGACGCGCGGCACGTCATCCTCGACGTGATGGCCGAGGCGATCGAGTCGCCGGCGGGCATGAGCCAGTACGCGCCGCGGGTCACCACGGTGCGCATCCCGGTCGACAAGATCG
This sequence comes from Dactylosporangium sp. CA-052675, assembly GCF_050947935.1. GTDB lineage: Bacteria > Actinomycetota > Actinomycetes > Mycobacteriales > Micromonosporaceae > Dactylosporangium. The sequence continues at coordinate 1,686,481 of NZ_CP192010.1, forward strand.
GCATGGTGATCGGCCCCAAGGGCCAGACCATCAACGCGATCCAGGACGAGACCGGCGCCGAGATCAGCATCGAGGACGACGGCACGATCTACGTCGGCGCGACCGACGGCCCGTCGGCCGAGGCCGCGGTCGAGCGGATCAACGCGATCGCCAACCCGACCATGCCGAAGGTCGGCGACAAGTTCCTCGGCACCGTGGTGAAGACGGCCGCGTTCGGCGCCTTCATCTCGCTGCTGCCCGGCCGCGACGGCCTGCTGCACATCTCCAAGGTGGGCAACGGCAAGCGCGTCGAGAAGGTCGAGGACTTCCTCAACGTCGGCGACAAGGTCGAGGTGCAGATCGCGGACATCGACAACCGCGGCAAGATCTACCTCGACAAGGTGCTGGCCGAGGGCGAGCAGCCGCCGGCGCCGGCCGAGGGTGGCGAGCGCCCGGCCCGCAGCGGCGGCGACCGTGGTGACCGCGGTGACCGTGGTCCGCGGCGCGACCGTGGCGACCGCGCTCCTCGTCAGTCCGCCGAGGGCGGCGAGGGCGGTGCCCCGGCCGGCGAAGAGGGCGGCGAGGGCGGCGAGTTCCGTCGTCGGCGCAGCCGGCGCGACTGACCTATGGCGAGTCGAGCAACGACCCAGACGTTGTCCGACGACCCGCTGGGCGGCACGGTACGCCGTACCGTGCTGCCCAACGGGCTGCGGATCCTGACCGAGTCGATCCCCGCGATGCGGAGCGTCTCGTTCGGGGTCTGGGTCGGCATCGGCTCGCGGGACGAGACGCCCACGCTGTCGGGCGTCTCGCACTTCCTCGAGCACCTGCTGTTCAAGGGCACCAAGCGGCGCACCGCGCTGGACATCTCCGCGCAGATCGAGGCGGTCGGCGGGGAGACCAACGCGTTCACCGCGAAGGAGTACACGTGCTACTACGCGCGGGTGCTCGACGCGGATCTGCCGCTGGCCATCGACGTCGTCTGTGACCTCGTGACCGACTCGGTGCTGACCGAGGCGGACGTCGAGGTCGAGCGCGGGGTGATCCTCGAGGAGATCGCCATGCACGACGACGAGCCCGGCGACGAGGTGCACGACGTCTTCACCGAGGCCGTTTACGGCACGCACCCGCTCGGCCGCCAGATCTCCGGCACCGTGGCGAGCATCTCGGCGCTGACGCGCAAGCAGATCGACGGCTTCTACCGCCGCCGGTACCGGCCCGAGACCATGGTCGTCGCCGCCGCGGGCAACCTGGACCACGCCAAGGTGGTCCGGGCCGTCCGCGCGGCGTTCGACCGGGCCGGCTGGGGCGACGCGGCAGTGCCCGCGCCCCGGCGCTCCCGCACCGCCAAGGTGCCGACCCGCTCCGGGCAGGTCGTCGTGCGCAACAAGGACACCGAGCAGGCGCACCTGGTGCTGGGCTGCTCGGGGTACCCGCGCCAGCACGAGGACCGCTGGGCGCTCGGCGCGCTCAACAACGTGCTCGGCGGCGGCATGTCGAGCCGGCTGTTCCAGGTGATCCGGGAGCAGCGCGGCCTCGCCTACTCGGTGTACTCCTTCACGTCGCAGTACAGCGACGCCGGTCTCTTCGGCGTGTACGCCGGGTGCGCGCCCGGCAAGGTGGAGGAGGTCCTCGCCATCACCCGCGAGGAGCTCACCCGGATCGCGGCCGAGGGCCTCACCGACGCCGAGGTCGAGCGGGGCAAGGGCATGCTCAAGGGCGCCGTGGTGCTCGGGCTCGAGGACACCGGCTCGCGCATGAGCCGGTTGGGCAAGGGCGAGCTGCTGTACGACGAGCTGCTCTCCGTCGACGAGGTGCTGCGCCGCGTCGACGAGGTCACCCCCGAGCAGGTCCGCAAGGTCACCGAGGAGCTGCTGGCCCGCCCGATGTCGCTGGCCGTCATCGGTGACTTCGAGCCAGGGGCGTTCGCGGACGCGCTGAGCTGACCCGCTAGTTTGGTCGCGTGACTGAGATGATCCGGGTCGGGGTTCTTGGTGCGCGCGGCCGCATGGGCACCGAGGTGTGCAAGGCCGTCAGCGGGGCCGACGACATGGTGCTCGTGGCCACCGCCGACGACGGCGACAGCCTCGACGCGCTGGCCGACGCGCAGGTGGTCGTGGACTTCACCACCCCCGACGCCGTGTTCGGCAACATCGACTGGTGTCTCGAGCACGGCGTCAACCTGGTGATCGGCACGTCCGGGTTCACCACCGAGCGCATCGAGCTGGTGCGGGACAAGGTGGCCGCCCGGCCCGGCCTCGGGATCGTGATCGCGCCGAACTTCGCCATCGGGGCGGTACTGCTGATGGAGTTCGCCGCCAAGGCCGCCCGGCACTTCGAGTCGGTCGAGATCGTCGAGATGCATCACCCCAAGAAGATCGACGCCCCCAGCGGCACCGCCCTGCGCACCGCGCAGATCATCGCCGAGGCGCGCGCCGAGGCCGGCCTGGGGCCGGTCCCCGACGCGACCAAGGAGGAGATGGCCGGCGCCCGCGGCAGCGACGTCGAGGGCGTCCGCGTGCACGCGCTGCGCGCCACCGGCCTGGTCGCCCATCAGGAGGTGCTCTTCGGCACCGCGGGGGAGACCCTGACGCTGCGGCACGACTCCTACGATCGGGTTTCGTTCATGCCGGGTGTACTGCTGGCAGTGCGCTCCGTCATCACCCGCCCGGGCCTCACGGTCGGGCTCGGTGAGCTGCTCGCCTGATTGTCCACATGCTGGGACCGGCGGGCCACCATTGGGCCGCAACACTGTCACGCGCCGATAACGGGCGCCTCTTCGAGTGACGTGTGCCACCGCACCTGCGGGACCAGCAGATCATCGATGTCCAGCGATCGCCCGACCCCGTCGGGCGCCCAGCCGGAACCCTCGAGAAATCGACGCGTAACACCGTCGTCGGCGAACGTCCACGCAAGTGCTGTCGTGAATCCGTCAGAGCGCCACAAATCCACACTTGCCGCCAGCAATCGGCTGCCGTGGCCACGACGCCCCCAACGGGGCTCGACCAGCACGTCCGTGATGGCCGCGGCGGACGCAAATGCCTTGTCAAGGACGGTGTGATCTTCGTCCGGAGCCAGCACGCTGTCGTCTGCCGGACCTGACGCGGCAAACCCCACCACGTATGCTGACTCTGGCTGGGAGCCGGGCGAATCGACCTGCTCCACCGCCACGAGCACCCGGTGCTTCGGACTCGGTGGCTCCGCGATTGCGTCTCGCCACCTGCGGGTAATCCAGTCCTCGTCCAGACGGTCGAGGATGTGTTTGGGCAGCAGTCGCCGATACGCGACCCGCCAGGTCGAGAGTTGAACACGCGCGATCTCGACGACGTCGTCGAGCCGCGCCGGACGGACGAACCCGAGCGTCATGAAGCAGCAGCCTACGGATTTTGTGTGAAGCACGACTCGGCGGGGTAGCGCCCGCACGTCACAGTTCGGCCTGCGAGACCGTTGGGTCTTCTGTGACGGGACTCTGAGGCTTTGATGGCAGTCTCGGCCTAGTTTGGATGTCGGCAGCGGCGAGCAGGAGGGCAGATCAGGTGGCGGAGCGGGGACGGGACGCCGAAGCGAGCGCCGTCCGGCCCAGGCTGCGGCCCGGCGTCCGGAAGGCGCTCATCGTGGTGGCCGTCTGGGCCGTCGTGTGGGGCTTCCTGCTGGTGGCCGCGGCACACAACGGGTTCTTCGACCTCAAGGTCTACTACGGCGCGATGGACTACTGGGTCAACCGCGGCGGAGACATCTACGACTACCTGACGCCCGGGACGCCGTACGGCTTCACGTATCCGCCGTTCGCCGCCGCGCTCATGACGCCGATGTCGCTGATCAGCTGGAACACCGCCATCGCGATCAGCGTGACCATGAACGTCGTGGCCATGCTCGCGATCTTCACCTGGCTGCTCGGCCCGGTGTTCAAGCGACAGGGCTGGTCGTACTGGTACGCGATGGGCATCGCCATGGCGCTCGCCGCGGCCTTCGAGCCGGTGCGCGAGACCGTGAACTTCGGCCAGGTCAACATCCTCGTGCTGTTCCTCGTGGTCGCCGACGTGATGCTGCTGGTGCGCAACGGGCACAAGCTCGGCGGCATCGGCATCGGCCTGGCCACTGCGATCAAGCTCACCCCGGGCGTGTTCATCGTCTACCTGGTGATCACCCGCCGCTGGCGCGCCGCCGCCGTCTCGGCCGCGACCGCCACGGCCGCGACCTGGCTCGCGGCGACGTTCGCCCCCGACGCCTCCCGCGTCTTCTGGACCGACGCGGTGTGGAACACCGACCGCGTGGGCTCGCCGACGTTCGTGTCGAACCAGGCGCTCACCGGCCTCGTCGGGCGGATCTTCAACCCGGAGCCGATGAAGCCGCTGTGGCTGCTGCTCGTGCTGATCACGCTCGCGGTGTGGTATTGGCGCGCCCGCCGCGCCGTCAAGCACCGCGACGAGGTCGCCGGCCTGGCCCTGACCGGGCTCGTCGGGTGCATGGTCAGCCCGATCACCTGGATCCACCACCTCGTGTGGACGATCCCGGCGATCGTGGTGCTCTTCGACTACGCGACCGACCGCTCACTCGACCCCCGGCGCCGGCGCAACCTCGCGATCCTCTTCGGGTTCTCGTTCGCGCTGCTGTGCAGCCGCACGCCGTGGGCCTTCCACGCGAAGTTCGACGGGCTCGGCCTGATCGGCAGCAACGCGTACATCCTGCTCATGATCGGCCTCCTGTTCGGCCTGCCGATCCGGGAGCCCGCGGACACCGGGGCGAGCCAGCGGCCTTCGGGCGAGCCGGGGGAGGCGGGCGGCCCGAGCGTCGAGGACGTGCCCGACCCCGACCTCGTGGAGATCGACCGCAAGGTGACCGAGGCGTTCCACGCGCAGGAGGCGCCGCGGCGGCCGTTGGTCGGCGCTTAGCTGCTCGTTGCGCTGCTCTCCGGCCCGGCGACTCCCTGCTGCTGCGGGGGTGCCGGGCCGTTCTGTGCCGGCGAGGGGGCGGACGTTTCGCTCGGCGCTGCTTCCTACTCTGCGGTCCGGGGTGCTGTCGGCTCCCCATGACGCCCGGGCTGCTCGCTCGTCGCGCCGTTCGGCGGTGCTGAGCCGTGCCGTGCTGGGCCGTGCCGTGCCGTGCTGGGCCGTGCTGGGCTGGACTGCGCCGGCCTGGGCTGGGCCGCGGTAGGTCGGGCTGGACTGCGCCGGGCTGCGCCGGGCTGGGCTGGGCCGCGTTGTGCTGTTCTGCGTGCCGCGCTGGGTGCTTTCCGCTGCGTTCCGCGGTGCTTTTCCGATAAGTCGGGCGCTCCGCGCCGCGACTTATCGGATTTATCTCCCGACAGGCGAAATGTCGGAATCAGAATTCTGTCGTACCCTCGCGATAGCCTCCTTGGCGATGAGCGAGTACCTGACGCTGGCCCAGGCCCGCCGGATCGCCCTAGTCGCCTCGGGCTTCGCCGACCGGGTGCCCGGGGCTGCCCCTGAGCGCCGCCACCTGCGCCGCGTGCTGGAGCGCACGGGGCTGCTGCAGATCGACTCGGTCAACATCGTCCAGCGCGCGCATTACCTGCCCGCGTACAGCCGCCTGGGGCCCTACGACCCGGCCCTCCTGGACCGGCTGGCCTATCGCCGGCCGCGGGAGCTGTTCGAGTACTGGGCGCACGAGGCCTCCCTCGTGCCCGTCCGGCTCCAGCCGATGCTGCGCTGGCGCATGCGCTCCGGTGCCGCCTGGGGCCGCATGCAGCGCATCGCCCGTGAGCAGCCCGAACTCGTTCGCTGGGTGCTCGAGGAGATCCGCGCCAAGGGGCCGATGAGCGCGGCCGAGGTCGAGGGCGACCTGGTGCAGCCGCGGCGCAAGGACCACTGGGGCTGGAACTGGTCCGACACCAAGACCGCGATCGAGTGGCTCTTCTACACCGGCGAGGTGAGCGTCGCCCGCCGCAACTCCGCCTTCGCCCGCGTCTACGACGTGCCGGAGCGCATCCTGCCGCCCGAGATCGTGAACGCACCCACGCCGAGTGACGAGGAGTCGTACCGGGAGCTGGTCCGCGTCGCCGCCCGCGGCCTGGGCGTGGCCGCCGAGGCGGAGCTGCGCGACTACTTCCGGCTCCCGCTGGCCGGCGCCCGCCAGGCGATCGCCGCCCTGGTGGAGGCGGGCGAGCTCGTGCCCGTGGAGGTCGAGGGCTGGACGCCGCGCGCCTATCTGCACGCCGAGGCCCGAGCCCCGCGCCGCATCACCGCCGCGACCCTGGTGAGCCCCTTCGACCCGCTGATGTGGGAGCGCGCCCGGGTCGAGCGCCTGTTCGGGTTCAACTACCGCATCGAGATCTACGTGCCTCCGTTGCAGCGGTTGTACGGGTACTACGTCCTCCCCTTCCTCCTCGGCGACCGCCTGGTGGCCCGCGTCGACCTCAAGGCGGACCGCAAGGCCGGCGTGCTGCAGGTCCCGGCGGCGTGGATCGAGCCCCTGAAGGGCCGGGGCGCGCCGGCTGCGGGCGAGGTCGCGGAGGCGCTGGCGGCGGAGCTGCGGCGGTTCGCGGGCTGGCTGGGCCTGGCGGAGGTGGACCCGCCTCAGCGCGGCGACTTCGCCGAGCCCCTGGCCAAGGCGTTGTCCTCACCCACGTCGCTGCCCTAGACCGCAGCCCTTCCGCCTCGGCTACGGGTTCGCTCCGCGTTCCTGGGCCGCGCGTTCCTGGGCCGCGCGTTCCTGGGCCGCGCGTTCCCGGGCCGCGCGTTCCTGGGCCACGCTTCCGGGCCACGCGTTCCTGGGCCACGCTTCCGGGCCGCGTTCCCGGGCTTCGGTCATGGCTCGTTCCGCGCCGGGTTGTCGTCCTTCGGATCGATCTCACGGGACTTCCGGATGGTCGATGGCTGGCCGGGCCGGTGTAGCTTGGTTTTGTGACGTCACCGATGTCGGTCCCCGCGCCCGGGTCACTCGAGGGAGTGCTCCCCGATGTGCCCGAGCTGGGCGCGCCCACCACGCCCACGAGCGTGTCGCTGCCGCCGGTGTACCACTATGCCTACCAGCCCCCGAAGGGCCGCTTCCAGCGCCTGATCGAGCGCCTGCCCGCCTGGGCCGGCCCGGCCGGGGTGGGTGCCCTGATCTCGGGCGGCGTGGCGTACACGCTGCTCATGAAGCCCACGAGCGCCGGCGCCTCCGACCCGCCGACGTGCCTGGTCAAGCTGCTGACCGGCTTCGACTGCCCGGGCTGCGGCGGCACCCGCGCCGCGTGGTACATGCTGCACGGCGACATCCCCGCGGCCGCCCACCACCACGCCATGCTGGTCTTCGCCGCTCCGTTCCTCGCGTACCTCTACGTCGCCTGGACCGTGAACAAGCTGAACCTGCGCTTCAAGCTGCCCATGCTGCGCATCTCCAACGGCGCGCTCATCGGCTTCCTGGTCGCCTGGCTGGTCTTCAGCATCCTGCGCAACCTCCCGTGGGCCCCGTTCACCTACTTTTTCGTCTAGCCACCCCGCGCACCCTGCCAGCCCCGCCACCGGGCGCGGTTCGTCCAGCAACCCCGTCGGCGCAGGACACCCGCACCCCGCGCCCGCCGCCACATTCCCGCGCCGCGCTCCCGCGCCCGCCGCGCCGCGCTCCCGCGCCCCGCGCCCGCCGCGCCGCGCCCGCCGCGCCGCGCTCCCGCGCCCCGCGCTCCCGCGCCCCGCGCTCCCGCGCCCCGCGCTCCCGCGCCCCGCGCTCCCGCGCCCCGCGCTCCCGCGCCCCGCGCTCCCGCGCCCCGCGCTCCCGCGCCCCGCGCTCCCGCGCCCCGCGCTCCCGCGCCCCGCGCTCCCGCGCCCCGCGCTCCCGCGCCCCGCGCTCCCGCGCCCCGCGCTCCCGCGCCCCGCGGGCGCCGCTCACGCCCCGAACGCCTCCGCCCGCGCGACCGCCAGCACGGTGCCGTGTCCGCGGTTGTGTGAGGTGGCGCGGCGGTGTGATCGGCGACTCCGCCCGGCAGGGCTTGACAGCCGAGACCCCCAGGGCAAGTACGCTCTGCGAATGCTCTCCGTCAAAGCCATCGCCTGGACGCACTTCGAGCCGCCCTCCGACGTGCCCTGGGAAACCGACGCCGAAGGTGGGGAGGCGCTCGCCGAGTTCGCCGGCCGCGCGTGCTACCAGTCGTGGAGCAAGCCGAACCCGGCGACCGCCACGAATGCCGGGTACCTCAAGCACATCCTCGAGGTCGGCCATCTGAGCGTGCTCGAGCACGGCACCGTGACGTTCTACCTGACCGGCGTCTCGCGGTCGTTCACGCACGAGCTCGTACGGCATCGGCACTTCTCCTACTCGCAGCTGTCCCAGCGGTACGTGCCCGGGCGCGAGCAGGTCATGGTCGAGCCGGCCGTGATCGCCGAGGACCCGGCGTTGCACAAGACGTTCGTCGAGGCGGGTGAGGCGGCGCTCAAGGCGTACAACGAGCTGCTCGAAGGGCTCGAGGCCAAGTTCGCCGACGTCGAGAACAAGACCTCGCGGCGCAAGCAGGCGCGGCAGGCGGCGCGGGCGGTGCTGCCGAACGCGGCCGAGACGCGGATCGTGGTGACCGGCAACTACCGGGCCTGGCGGCACTTCGTGACCATGCGCGCGAGCGAGGGCGCCGACGTGGAGATCCGCGAGGTGGCGGTCGCCTGCCTGCGGGAACTGCAGCGGGTCGCGCCCAGCGTGTTCGGGGATTTCACGATCAGCGAGCTCGCCGACGGCACCGAGGTGGCGTCGCCGCAGTACACCTGGGAATCTTGAGAAATGCTTCGCTTGGGCTTCCGCTAGGTTGTGCGTATGACACGCACCGGTTCCGTCCCCGGCCGGCCGTTCGGCCGGCTGCTCAGCGCGATGGTGACGCCGTTCGGGCCTGACGGTTCGCTCGACGTCGACGGCGCCGCTCGGCTCGCCGTCCACCTGGTCGACGAGCAGGAGCACGACGGCCTGGTGGTCAACGGCACGACCGGCGAGTCGGCCACCACGAGCGACGCGGAGAAGGACCGGGTGCTCCGCGCGGTCGTGGAGGCCGTCGGGGACCGGGCGCACGTGATCGCCGGCGTCGGCACCAACGACACCGCACACTCCGTCGAGCTCGCGCGGGCCGCCGAGAAGGCCGGCGCCGACGGGCTGCTCGTGGTGACGCCGTACTACAACAAGCCGCCCCAGGCCGGCCTCGTGCACCATTTCCGGGCCGTCGCGGACGCGGCGGATCTGCCGGTCATGCTGTACGACATCCCCGGTCGCTCCGGTGTGGCGATCGAGACCGAGACGATGTGCCGGCTCGCCGAGCACGAGCGCATCGTCGCGGTGAAGGACGCCAAGGGCGACCTCGGCGAGACCGCCTGGGTGATCAAGCGGACCGGCCTGGCGTACTACTCCGGCGAGGACAAGCTCACCCTGCCGCTGCTCTCGGTCGGGGCGGTCGGCGTGGTGGGCGTGCCCACGCACGTCTTCGGGCCGCAGACCAAGGCCATGATCACGGCGTACGAGGCGGGCGACGTCGCGCGGGCGCGGGAGCTGCACCTGCGGCTGCTGCCGGCATTCTGCGGATTCTTCCGCACCCAGGGTGTCATCCTGACCAAGGCGGCCCTGACGCTGCTCGGCCTGCCCGCCGGACCGGTCCGCCCGCCGCTCGTGGGCGCGAATGCGGCGGAACTCGGCCGGTTGCGGGAAGATTGCGCCGAGGCGGGCCGCATCATCGGCTCGGCCGACCAGATGGCGCACCACAACGACCTCGGAGTGGCCCTATGACGGTGGCGCACGTCGAGCTCGATCCGCCACCCCCTCCGGGGCCCGGCACGCTGCGGGTCACCCCGCTGGGCGGGCTCGGCGCGATCGGCCGCAACATGACGCTGCTGGAGTTCGACGGCAAGCTGCTTGTCATCGACTGCGGCGTGCTGTTTCCCGACGTGGAGCAGCCCGGCGTCGATCTCATCCTGCCCGACTTCTCCTCGATCCTCGACCGCCTGGACCAGGTTCAGGCGATCGTGCTCACGCACGGGCACGAGGACCACATCGGCGCGGTGCCGTATTTGCTGGCCCACAAGCCCGACATCCCGCTCGTCGGCTCGAAGTTCACGCTCGCCCTGGTCGAGGCCAAGCTGGCCGAGCGGCGCATCGAGCCCTACTCGCTGACCGTCCGCGAGGGGCAGGTCGAGCGCCTGGGGCCGTTCGAGTGCGAGTTCTTCGCGGTCAACCACTCGATCCCGGACGCGCTCGCGGTCGCCGTGACCACCGGGGCCGGCACGGTGCTGCACACCGGCGACTTCAAGATGGACCAGTTGCCCCTCGACGGGCGGATCACCGACCTGGCCGGGTTCGCGCGGCTCGGCGCCGACGGCGTCGACCTGCTGCTGTCGGACTCGACCAACGCCGAGATCCCGGGCTTCGTCAACCCGGAGCGCGAGATCGGCCCGGTGCTGGAGCGGATCTTCGGCCGCGCGACCGGGCGCATCATCGTCGCCTCGTTCGCCTCCCACGTGCACCGGGTGCAGCAGGTCTTCGACGCCGCGCACGCGCACGGGCGCAAGGTGGCCCTCATCGGCCGCTCGATGGTGCGCAACATGGGCATCGCCCGCGACCTGGGCCTGCTGCGCATCCCGCACGGGCTGGTCGTGGCGATCGACGAGGCGATGAGCCTGCCGCCCGAGCGGGTGGTGCTCATGTCGACCGGGTCGCAGGGTGAGCCGATGAGCGCGCTGGGCCGCATGGCCAACGGCGACCACCGGCACATCGTCATCGGCGAGGGCGACACCGTGGTGCTCGCGTCGTCGCTGGTCCCCGGGAACGAGACCGCGGTGTACCGCGTGATCAACCAGCTCTCGCGAGCCGGCGCGATCGTGGTGCACAAGGACGTCGCCAAGGTGCACGTCTCCGGGCACGCGCCCGCGGGCGAGCTGCTGTACCTGCTCAACGTCGTGAAACCGCGCAACTTCATGCCGGTGCACGGCGAGTGGCGGCACCTGCGGGCGCACGCGCAGCTGGCCCGGGAGGCCGGCGTGCCCGACGAGCGCGTGGTGCTCTGCGAGGACGGCGACGTGGTCGACCTCGTCGACGGCGAGGCGCGTCTCGTGGGCCACATCCGGTCGCGGTACGTCTACGTCGACGGTCTGGCCATCGGCGACGTGGGGGAGTCGCTGCTGACCGAGCGGCGTATTCTTGGCGACGGCGGGTTCATCGCGGCCACGGTCGTGATCGACTCCGTCACCGGCAAGGTGGTGGCCGGTCCGACGGTCTCGGCGAAGGGATTCTCCGACGACCCCGCGGTCTTCAACGCCGTGCTGCCGCTGGTCACCGAGGCTCTCAACAAGGCGGCCACCGACGGCATCACCGACCCGCACCAGCTGCAGCAGATCGTGCGGCGCACGGTCGGCCGCTGGGTCAACGAGGCGTACCGGCGCCGCCCGATGATCGTGCCGACGGTGGTCGAGGTCTGAGATGTACGCGGCGCTGGCGACGACGGTCCTGGTGCTGCACTTCTGCTTCCTCGCCTACGTGGTGCTCGGCGGGTTCCTCGTCTGGCGGTGGCCCAGGGCCTTCTGGCCCCATCTGGCCGCCGCCGCGTGGGGACTCGCCGTCGTGTCGATCCCGCTGACCTGCCCGCTCACCGTCGTCGAGCACTGGGCTCGCCGCAGGGCTGGGCAGGCGGTCGGGGACAAGGGCTTCATCGACACGTACATCGAGAACGTCCTCTACCCCGAGCGGTACACGCACCTCCTGCAGGTCCTGGTCGGCGTGATCGTGCTCTTCTCCTACGCGGTCGCCGTCGCGAAGCTGCGTCACCGGCGCGCCGAGAGAACATTGTCGTAGCCGACCGATACGGTGTGTCCATGGCGGGCCGCACCTCCCAGGCCGGCCGCGGCGGAGGCACGTCCAACGCGCGCGGCGGTTCGAACACGCGTGCTACCCCCCAGAAGCGCGCGACTACGCCCCGTGCCCGGGCCACGCCCGCGGCCAAGGCGGCCCCGGCGAAGGCGACCCGCGGCCGGGCGAGCTCGCCGAACCCGCGAGTGAGCGCCCGCGCCGCGACCCCCGTGCGCCGGCGCCGGACCGGGACCATGGTCGCCACGCCGCTGGGTCTGTTCGGCCGGGGCATGATCGCGGTCTGGATGGGGCTCGCGCACAGCGTCGGCTGGGGCGCCCGCGCGATCGGGCGGCAAGCGGCGACCGCCCGCGACCTCGATCCCGAGCACCGCCGCGACGGCGCCGGGCTGGCCGTGATCGGGCTCGCGGTGCTGCTCACGGCGGCCCTGTGGTTCCAGGCGGCCGGGCCGGTGGGCCGCTGGCTCGCCGACATCTGCCACACGTTCATCGGGGGTGCTTCAGCGGTACTGCCGGTGCTCCTCGTCATCGGCGGCATCCGGATCATGCGCTCGACCGAGGACCCCGACGAGCGCCGCGGACGCGGACTGATCGGCTGGGGTGCCCTCTTCATCGGCGGCACCGGCCTGATGCATCTGGCCGCGGGCAGCCCTACGCTCCCGGCACGCATGGACCGGGCCGGTGGCCTGCTCGGCCGCGGCGGGGGCGGGCTGCTGCAGATGGCGGTCACGTCCTGGGTCGCGGTACCGCTGCTGATGCTGCTCTCCGCGTTCGGTCTGCTGGTCGTGACGTCCACGCCGATCAGCCGCATCCCCCAGCGCTGGCGCCAGCTGCGCGACCTCGCGCTCGGCCGGGTCGAGGACCCGACGCTCATCGACGACGAGGAGGAGTTCGAGGAGCTCTACGACGAGCCCGAGGAGCGGCCCGCCCGCCGGGCGCCGGCCCGCCGCCGCCAGGGCGCCCGCGCCGACGGCGAGCCCGAGCCGCTGCCGCACCCGCTCGGCCTCGACCCCGGCGAGTTCGACGCGGCCGCGCCCGACCTCGACCCCGAGCTCGTCCACGACACCGTCGTGCTGCAGCGGATGCCCGCCGCGGGGCGCAAGAAGAAGGGGAAGGCCCCGGCGCCCGACAAGGAGCCGCCGGAGCACTCGCCGATGCCGACGCGGGCCGAGCAGCTCGCGCTCACCGACGCCGACTACAAGCTGCCGCCCCCGGACCTGCTCGGCACCGGCGACGCCCCGCGCGGGCGCACCCGGGCCAACGACGAGGTCATGCACGCGCTGCAGGGCGTGTTCGAGCAGTTCGGCGTGGACGCGCTGGTCACCGGCTTCACCCGGGGCCCGACGGTCACCCGCTACGAGGTCGAGATCGGCCACGGCGTCAAGGTCGAGCGGATCACGGCGCTGTCGAAGAACATCGCCTACGCGGTGAAGTCGGCCGACGTGCGCATCCAGAGCCCGATCCCGGGCAAGAGCGCGGTCGGCGTCGAGATCCCCAACTCCGACCGCGAGAACGTGGCGCTCGGCGACGTGCTGCGCTCCCGGGCCGCGACCGGCGACCACCACCCGCTGGTCGTCGCGCTCGGCAAGGACATCGAGGGCGGCTACGTCGTGGCCAACCTGGCCAAGATGCCGCACATCCTCATCGCCGGCGCGACCGGCGCGGGCAAGTCCAGCTGCCTCAACAGCCTGCTCGTGTCGCTGCTGACCCGGGCGACGCCGGACGAGGTGCGGCTGCTGCTGGTGGACCCGAAGCGGGTGGAGATGACCAGCTACGAGGGCATCCCGCACCTGGTCACGCCGATCGTGACGAACCCGAAGAAGGCGGCCGACGCCCTCGACTGGGTCGTCAGCGAGATGGACATGCGCTACGACGACCTCGCGGCGGCCGGGGTCCGGCACATCGACGACTACAACCGCAAGGTGCGGGCGGGACAGATCACCGCGCCGCCGGGCAGCGAGCGGGAGATCCGGCCGTACCCGTACCTGCTCGTCGTCGTCGACGAGCTCGCCGACCTCATGATGGTCGCCCCGCGCGACGTCGAGGACTCGGTGGTGCGCATCACCCAGCTGGCCCGCGCGGCCGGCATCCACCTGGTGCTCGCGACCCAGCGGCCCAGCGTCGACGTCGTCACCGGCCTGATCAAGGCCAACGTGCCGTCGCGCCTCGCCTTCGCCACGTCGTCGCTGGCCGACTCGCGGGTCATCCTCGACCAGCCCGGCGCCGAGAAGCTGATCGGCCGCGGCGACGGGCTGTTCCTGCCGATGGGCGCGTCGAAGCCGGTCCGCATCCAGGGCGCCTGGGTCTCCGAGACCGAGATCAACGACGTCGTGAAGTTCTGCAAGGACCAGCGCGAGCCGGAGTTCCGGCCCGACGTGACGACCAAGCGGGACGAGGGCAAGAAGAAGATCGACGAGGAGATCGGCGACGACCTCGAGCTGCTCGTCCAGGCCATCGAGCTCGTGGTGACGAGCCAGTTCGGCTCGACGAGCATGCTGCAGCGCAAGCTGCGGGTCGGCTTCGCCAAGGCGGGCCGCCTCATGGACCTCATGGAGACGCGCGGCATCGTCGGCCCGTCGGAGGGCTCGAAGGCCCGCGACGTGCTCATCAAGCCGGACTCGCTCGGCGAGGTGCTGAGCGCGCTGAAGGCCTCCGAAGACGACGACTGACGCCGCGCCTCGGCGACGCCTCGCCCGTCGTGTGGCAGCGGCGTCCTGGCCCCCTGCGTCTTGATGCCGGGCGGGCTCGGCGGCGACCGAGGGCGCCGCAATCCGGGTCCTGCACGCGGTGGGCCGTGAGGTGATGATCGGCGCTGGCCTAGGGTGACTCGGGTGAGGCTTGGGCGGGGGAGCGGGTAGGCGTGCTGGCCGCGTTCGTGCCGATCTGGGCGCTCACCGCCGTCGGGTTCATCGCCGGGCGCAGCGGGGTGCTCGGGCCGGCCGCCGTCGATGTGCTCGGTCGGTTCGTGTTCTACGTGGCCATGCCGGCGGCGCTGCTCAACACGCTCACCCGCCAGCCGATCGGGGCCACCGCGGGGCGCGCGGTCGCGGCGTTCTCGATCGCCACGCTCGTCATCGGGGCGGCCGGCTTCTGCGCGGCGCGGTGGGTCTTCCGGCGGCCGCTGGCCGAGCAGACGATCGCGGGGATGGCCTGCGCGTACGTGAACGCGGGCAACCTCGGCATCCCCGTCATGGTGCAGGTGGTGGGGGATGCGAGCTTCATCGCCGTGGTACTGCTCATCCAGACCACCATCCTCACACCGGTGATCCTCGGCACACTCGACATCGCGCAGAGCGAGCACGCCACCGGGCGCTGGCGCCGCCTCCTGACGGTGCCGCTGCGCAGCCCGGTGATGCTCGCCTGCCTGGCCGGCGTCGTACTCGGCGCCGCCCACGTCCACCTGCCGCGACTCGTGGGCGACGCGGTCGCGCTGCTGGGCAACGCCGCGGTGCCCTCGGCCCTGGTCGCGCTCGGCCTGTCGCTCGTGCCGCGGCGTAGCGGCGACGGGGAGGCGCGCCGGCCGGTGGAGGTGACACTGGCGGTACTGCTGAAATCGCTGGTGCAGCCCCTGCTGTGCTTCCTGCTCGCGCGCGTCGCGTTCGGGCTGACCGGGGAGGCGCTGCTCGCCGTCGTGCTGTGCTCGGCGCTGCCGACGGCGCAGAACACGTTCGTCTACGCGCGCGCGTACGGCGTGGACGGCACCTTCCCGCGCGACGTCATCGTGGCGTCGACCGGGCTGTCGATGGCGACGCTCACGGTGGCCGCGGCGTTGCTGCAATGAGCCGCCTGCGCGCTGGTGTGCGGGCGCGAGGTGGCGTGGCGGGGCGGCGCGGCCGCTCGGGGTGGGGTGGCGCTTGGAGGCGGCCGTGCGGGCGCGGGGCGGCGTGGTGTGCGGCCGTGCAGGGCGGGTGGCGCTTCGTGGCGGCCGTGCGGGGCGTGGGACGGTGTGGTGTGCGGGCGCGCGGGTGGCGGTGGCGGGGCGGTGCGGGCGCGCGGGTGGCGGTGGCGGGGCGGTGCGGGTGGCGGTGGCGCGGCGGTGCGGCCGCGCGGGGTGGGGTGGCGCTTCGAGGCGGGCGCGCAGGTGGCGGTGGCGGGGCGGTGCGGGTGGCGGTGGCGCGGCGGTGCGGTGGCGCGGCGGTGCGGCCGCGCCGGCGTGGGGGTGGCGCTTCGAGGCGGGCGCGCGGACGCGGGCGGGGCTGCTGCGATAGTTGAACGCGTGCCGGACGAGGAGATCGACGCGCTGGCGGCGTTGGCCGACCCGCGGCGGCGGGCGGTGTACGAGCATGTCGCGGCGGCCGGGGACGCGGTCAGCCGGGATCAGGTCGCCGGGGCGCTCGGGATCGGGCGCACGCTCGCCGCGCATCATCTCGACAAGCTCGCCGAGGCGGGGCTGCTCGATGTGGCGTTCGCGCGGCTCGGGGGGCGTAGCGGGCCCGGGGCGGGGCGGCCCTCCAAGTTGTACCGGCGCTCCGCGGCCGAGCATTCGGTGAGCCTCCCGCCGCGGGGGTATCGCGTGCTGGCCGAGGTCTTCGCCGAGGCGGTCTCCGAGGCGGGGGTCGAGCCGGCCCTGTACGCGGCGGCGGAGCGTACCGGGGCCCGGCTCAAAGGGCAGGACGCCGAGGCGACGTTGCGGGGGCTCGGGTACGAGCCGTACGCCGAGGGCGACGTGTGGCGGCTGCGCAACTGCCCCTTCGACGCGGTCGCGCGCACGCATCCGGGCGCAGTGTGCGGGGCCAACCTGGCGCTGCTGCGGGGCGCGCTCGGAAGCGGGGCGCGCATCGACCCGCGGCCGGACGGGTGCTGCGTCGTCGTGGACCGGTTCGTCGCGGGCGCGGACGCGCACGACGACGCGCAGGGCGACCAGTTGGGCGCGGGCGATGGTGCGCGGGGCGACAAGCTCCGCGCGGACGCGCACGACGACGCGCAGGGCGACCAGTTGGGCGCGGGCGCGGGTGACGATGCGCGGGGCGCCCAGCTTCGCGCGGACGCGTACGACGATGTGCGAGGCGACCAGTTGGGCCTGGGCGACGATGCGCGGGGCGACGAGTCGGGCGCGGGCGACGGTGCGCGGGGCGACAGGCTCCGCGCGGAAGCAGCGGAAGCAGCGGAAGCAGTGGGAGCAGCGGAGGCAGCGGAAGCAGTGGAGGCGGCGGAAGCAGCGGGCGGTGTGCAGGGCGAGGCGTCCAGTGCGGGCGGGGTGCGCGACCGGCGCCCGGCCGGTACTAAAAACAATGGAAATTTGTCTTAGACTGCCGCCATGACCGCTCACCTGGCTCAGCTCAACGTCGGCGTGCCCGTCGGGCCGCGCGACGATCCCCGCATGGCGGGCTTTTACGCCGATATCGACCGGATCAACGCGGTCGCGGACGGGTACCCGGGATTCGTGTGGCGGCTCGTGGACGACGGCGGTGCCGATGCCACCTCGCTGCGGCCGTTCGGCGGTGACCTCATGGTGAACATGTCGGTGTGGGCGTCGCTGGAGGATTTGCGACAGTACACCTTCCGTAGTGGTCACCTCGACGTTCTGCGACGGCGACGGGAGTGGTTCGTGCCGCTCGGCGAGGCGCACGCCGTGCTCTGGTGGGTCCCGTCCGGCCATCGTCCGGGCCTCACGGAGGCGCGCGAGCGGCTTGAGCTGCTCCGGACGTCCGGGCCGACGCCGGAGGCCTTCACGTTCCGAGACGTGTTCCCGGCTCCCTGAGGCCGGATCCGATCCGCAAATTGTCAGCCCCGGTCGGTACCCTCGACAGCATGTCCACCAACGCTGACCGCCGCGTAGCCCTGCTCACCCTGGGCTGTGCCCGCAATGAGGTGGACTCCGAGGAGCTCGCCGCCCGGCTGGCCGACGGCGGCTGGTCGGTGACCACCGACGGGACCGACGCCGACGTGGTGCTCGTGAATACCTGCGGCTTCGTGGCCAAGGCGAAGCAGGACTCGATCGACACGCTGCTGGCCGCGGCCGACACCGGGGCCAAGGTCGTCGCGACGGGGTGTCTCGCCGAGCGCTACGGGGAGCAGCTGGCGGGTGAGCTGCCCGAGGCCGACGCGGTGCTGGGCTTCGACCACTATCCGGACATGGCCGCCCGCCTGGACGCGATCCTGGCGGGCGAGTCCATCCCGTCGCACGCCCCGCGCGACCGGCGCACGCTGCTGCCGCTGACGCCGGTGGCGCGCCGGGAGGCGACGGTCGTCACGCCCGGGCACCTGCCGGCCCACCTGCGCGGGGTGATGCGGCACCGGCTCGACCAGGGGCCCGTCGCGCCGCTGAAGCTGGCCAGCGGGTGTGACCGGCGGTGCGCGTTCTGCGCCATCCCGGCCTTCCGCGGCGCGTTCGTCTCCCGCACGCCGGAGGAGATCCTGGCCGAGGCCGAGTGGCTCGGCGCCAACGGGGTGCGCGAGCTGGTCCTGGTGAGCGAGAACTCGACCTCCTACGGCAAGGACCTCGGCGACCCGCGGCTGCTGGAGAAGCTCCTGCCCCAGCTCGCCCGGACGGCCGGCATCGTGCGGGTGCGGGTGTCCTACCTGCAGCCGGCCGAGACGCGGCCCGGGCTGATCGAGGCGATCGCCACCACGCCGGGCGTCGCCCCGTATTTCGACCTGTCGTTCCAGCACTCCAGCGAGCCCGTCCTGCGCCGGATGCGCCGCTTCGGCTCCACCGAGCGCTTCCTGGACCTGCTCGCGACCGTGCGCAAGCTCGACCCGGAGGCGGGCGCCCGCAGCAACGTGATCGTCGGATTCCCGGGGGAGACCCGCGAGGACGTCGACGAGCTCGCGCGCTTCCTCACCGAGGCCCGGCTGGACGCGATCGGCGTGTTCGACTACAGCGACGAGGACGGCACGGAGGCGGCCGGGCTGCCGGACAAGGTCTCGGTGGCGACGGTCAAGAAGCGGTACGACTGGATGAGCGCCCTCGCCGAGGAGCTCTGCGCCCAGCGCGCCGGCGACCGGGTCGGGTCGATCGTCGAGGTGCTCGTCGACACGGTCGAGCGCCACCCCGACGGCGTGGACGTCGAGGGCCGCGGCGCCCACCAGGCCCCCGAGGTCGACGGCTCCACGACCCTCGTGGCGGGCGGCAACGTCGACCCGGCGTCGCTGCGCCCCGGCGACCTCGTGCGGGCCAAGGTCACGGAGAGTATCGGCGTCGACCTCATCGCGACCCCGACCGAGCTGATCAGCCCGGCGGCGCCATGACCCAGGTCAAGCCCGTGCCGCTGCTCAACGCGGCCAACGTCCTCACGGTCGTGCGCATGGTGCTCGTGCCGGTCTTCGTGCTGTGCGTCGTCGCCAGCCGGATGACCCACGACGCCTGGCAGCTCGCCGCGGGCCTGACCTTCATCGTGGCCTCCGCCACCGACTACGTCGACGGCTGGATCGCTCGCGCCCACAACCTCGTCACCTCCTTCGGCAAGGTCGCCGACCCGATCGCGGACAAGGCCCTGACCGGCGCCGCCCTGGTGCTGCTGTCCTTCTACGACCAGCTGCCCTGGTGGGTGACGGTGGTCATCCTGGTCCGCGAGTGGGGCGTGACCGCGCTGCGCTTCTGGGTCATCCGGCACGGGGTCATGCCCGCGAGCCGGGGTGGCAAGGCGAAGACGGCGCTGCAGATTCTGGCCATCGGGTGGTATCTCACGCCGTTGCCGCACGGCCTGGCGCAGATCGGCCCGTGGCTGATGGCCGCGGCGGTCGTGGTGACGGTGGTCACCGGCGCCGACTATGTGATGCGGGCGATCCGGATCCGGCGTGCGTCACTGGCCCGGGGCGGGGGCGCGGTGCTGCCGGGCCCTGGCGCGGCGCCGGCGGTCGCCCCGCCGGCGGACGAGCCGGTCGCCTGAAGAGACGTGCCGGTCGCCTAGGGAGAGGGGCTCGGGTGTCATCGGATCGGACGGGCGCGATTCTGGCGGCCCTCAAGGAGCGCGGCGAGACCCTTGCCGTGGCCGAGTCGCTGACCGGCGGGCTGCTCGCGGCGGCCTTCGTCGAGGTGCCGGGGGCGAGCCGGGTGTTCCGGGGCGGGATCGTGGCCTACGCGACCGAGCTGAAGGCCAAGCTCCTCGGGGTGCCGCCGCCGCTGCTGTCGTCGCACGGGCCCGTCGACCCCTCGGTGGCCGCGGCGCTCGCGGCCGGGGCCCGGGAGCGGTGCGGCGCGGACTGGGCGGCCGCCACGACCGGGGTCGCCGGGCCGGATCCGCAGGCGGGTCAGCCGGTCGGGCGCGTCTACGTCGCCGTGGTCGGGCCGCCGCCCGGACCGGGCGAACCTGACCGTGTCGAGGTGCGGGAATTCACCCTTGCGGGGGACCGGGCCGCGGTGCGCGGCGGCGCGGTCGAGGCCGCCGTCGGGTTGCTGGCCGAGACCCTCGCTGTCTCATAACGGCGGGGCAGGGTGTCGATCGGCGTCTCACCAGGTACCGTGACGAGTACCAGTTTCTTCGCGGTCTTGCCAGCTGCGTCAGAGGGGGTGCCACCGTGCTGCTTCGTCGGGTGATCGGTGACGCGCTGCGAGCGCGACGGCAGGCCCAGCACCGGACCCTCCGTGAGGTGTCGACCGCGGCCAACGTGAGCCTCGGCTACCTCTCGGAGATCGAGCGCGGCCAGAAGGAGGCGTCCAGCGAGCTGCTGGCCGCCATCTGCGAGGCTTTGGGCGCCGCGCTGTCCGAGGTGCTGCGGGATGTGAGCGACACCCTGGCCCTGGCCGAGGACCTGCCGCCGGTGCTCGTGCCGGTCGGTGCCCCCGAGCCGGCGCCGGACTCCACGTCGGGCGCCAACGAGGTGCCGGCGAATCAGCCCGAGCCGGTGCCCGCGGCCGCCGCGGCCGGCGAGGCGCCCCAGGCCCGGCTCGTGCGCGGCGCGCCGAAGGCCAAGATCGCCGCGGATGCCAAGCTTTCTGTGGCCGTACGTCATGATGGGCCGCTGCGGACCACCCTGCGCGCGACGCGGGGTCCGGTGGACCGCGAGCGGGACGTCGTCTACGCCGCCTGAGTGTGCCGGCCGGCGTCGTCCGGGCGTCTGAGCGCGCGCGGGGATCGGCGTCGGCCGCGGCGGTTTGAGTGTGCCGGTCGGCGTCGTCATGGCGTCTGAGTGCGCGCGGTGATCGGCGTCGGCCGCGGCGGTTGAGCGCGCAGCGGTCCGGCGGGGATTGATCGGGATTCGACGCGACCTGCCACACTTGGGGCCGTGAGCTACCCGAACCGGCGGCGTAACCCGCTCCCGATCATCATCGCCGCGGTGATCGGCGTGTTCGCGATCTGCGGCGTGTATCTTTTCCTCGCCAACCGCGGCGACGACAAGGGCGGCGACAGCAAGGCCGACAACCCGCGTCGTGAGGGCTGTATCACGCTGAACATCACCGCGTCCAGCGAGAAGGCCGCGCTGATGACGGAGTTCGCGAAGAGCTACATCAACTCCGACCGGCGCTTCGACGGCAAGTGCGCCGACCCCGTGGTGCAGACCAAGGCCTCCGGCGCGGCACTCGACGCGCTCGCGGCCGGCTGGGACACCAAGAAGGACGGCGCGCAGCCGGCGGTCTGGACCCCCGCGTCGGCGTCGTGGGTCGCGCTGCTCAAGCAGCGCCTGGCCAGCGGCGACAAGGGCGGCCTGGTCCCCGACGGCAAGCTGCCCATGATCGCGCAGTCGCCGCTGGTACTGGCCATGCCCAAGCCGATGGCCGAGGCGCTCGGGTGGCCGGACAAGCAGATCGGCTGGGGCGACGTCTTCGGGCTGATCAACGACCCGAACGGCTGGGGCTCCAAGGGCCACCCCGAGTGGGGCCGGTTCCGCCTCGGCAAGACCAACCCGCACTTCTCCACGTCGGGGCTCAACGCCACGGTCGGCGCGTACTTCGCCGCCACCGGGCGCTCGACCGACCTCACCGACAAGGATCTCGCCGACCCGAAGGTGCTGCAGTACGTCAAGTCGGTGGAGTCCAGCGTCGTGCACTACGGCGACACCACGCTGACGTTCCTGTCCAACCAGCTCGCGGCGGACCAGGGCGGGCGCGGGCTCAACTACGTCAGTGCGGTCGCGGTCGAGGAGAAGTCGGTCTACGACTACAACACCGGCAACCCGACCGGCGACCCGGCGCTGGCCGGCAAGGGGACCAAGCCGCGGGTACCGCTCGTCGCCGTCTACCCCAAGGAAGGCACCCTGGTCAGCGACCACCCGTACGTGGTGCTGAGCAACGCCAGCGACGAGCAGAAGGCCGCGGCCGCCGACTTCCTGGCCTACGTGCGCGACGCGGGCCAGCAGAAGCGCTTCACCGACCTGGCCTTCCGCACCTTCGAGGGCAAGGCCGGCTCGGCGGTCACGCGCGAGAACGGGCTGCTGCCCGACGCGAAGTACACGGTGATCGACCCGCCGTCGCCGCAGGTGCTCGAGAAGGCGCTGAGCACGTGGGACGCGCAGCGCAAGCGGGCCAAGGTGCTGCTGGTCCTCGACGTGTCGGGCTCGATGAACAACGACGCCGGCAACGGCCAGACCCGCATGGAGCTGGCCAAGCAGGCGGCGCTGCAGTCGCTGACGCTGCTCGCGCCGGACGACGAGGTCGGGCTGTGGACGTTCTCGACCGAGATCGCCGGGGCCAGCACGCCGTACACCGAGCAGGTCCCCGTGGCCGCGCTGTCGGCCAACAAGGCGAAGCTGGAGCAGGTGATAAGGGGTATCAGCGCCGAGGGTGGGACGGCCCTGTACGCCACTACGCGGGCCGCCCAGCGCAAGATGGTCGAACTGAGCGACCCGAGCCGGATCAACGCGGTCGTGGTGCTCACGGACGGCAAGAACGAGTACCCGAAGGACAGCGACCTCGAGGCGCTCGTGCGCGACGTGGACACGTCGGACAAGGAGATCCCGGTCCGCGTGTTCACCATCGCCTACGGCGGGCAGGCCGACCTGGGAGTACTGCAGAAGATCTCCTCGGCCTCGCGCGCGGCGGCGTACGACGCGAGCGACCCGACGACGATCAACAACGTGCTCGTCAACGTCCTCAGCAACTTCTGATCCTCAGGTCGAAGGGGCACACTTACCGTCGTGGGCGTCAAGGAGCAGCTGACCGAGCCGTGGGGACTCGTCGCCGCGGGCGTGCTGGGGGGCATGGGCGGTGCGGTGGCGGCCGCCCTGGCCCCGGCCGGCCTGCTCGTCGGCGTGCCGGTCGGGCTCGCGGTCGCGGGCGCGGTGTACGGGATCCGGGTCGGCCTCGGCGTGCTCACCGACCGCGGAGGGTCATCGCCCCGGCCGGTGAACGCCGCGCCGCCGCCGAACCTGCCCACCCCGCCGCGGGGCAGCGACGCCGAGCGGTTCCTCAAGCGCGCCGAGGCCGCGGTGCGCACGCTGCGCCGGCAGGCGGAGGGCACCGGCGACCCGATCCTGCGCAGCCAGATCTCCGAGGTCGACGACTCGGCCGCCGGGGCGCTCGGGGATCTCGCCCGCTTCGCCGGGCAGGTGACGCTGATCGACCAGACGGCGGCGGGGATCAACACGCAGCGGCTTCGGCAGGAGTACAACCAACTGCAGCGCGGCCTGTCCGGCCTCCCCCCGGGACCGTTGCGCGACGAACGGGAGCGGGCCCGGCGCGCCGTCGCCGACCAGCTCGACGTGGGCCAGCGGCTGCGCGAGGCCCGCGAGATGCTCCTGGCCCGCATGCAGTCCGCGGTGCTGGGCATGGAGGGCCTGGTCGCGCGGATGGCGGAGCTGGTCGCCCTGCATGCGACCACGGTCGGCGGCGCGCCGCTGACCGCGTCCAAGGTGGCGGAGCTCACGAACGACCTCGAGGGCCTGCGCGCCGGCCTGGCCGAGGCCGAGCGGCTGTCGCGCTCGGCGCTCTCGGGTGGGGATGTCCCGGGCCAGCAGCCCTGAGATCCCCCTGACTTGTGTCCGCAATGTACGTGTTTGACAGTGATTTTCCGGGGGTCGGCCCGCGACCGGACGTGACGCTCTAGCGCGAGCCTGACACGATAGAAGCTGCACGTCCCCGTGCTGGCCGAGAGAGGACCGCGAAATGGCGAATCCGTTCGCTAAGGGCTGGAAGTACCTCATGGCGCTGTTCGGTGCCAAGATCGACGAGTACGCCGATCCGAAGGTGCAGATCCAGCAGGCGATCGAGGACGCGCAGCGTCAGCACCAGGCGCTCGTGCAGCAGGCCGCGGCGGTGATCGGCAACCAGCGGCAGCTGGAGATGCGGCTGTCCCGGCAGATGTCCGAGGTCGAGAAGCTGCAGGGTTCCGCGCGGCAGGCGCTGATGCTCGCCGACAAGTCCCGCGCCGAGGGGGACGAGGCGAAGGCGACGCAGTACGAGCAGACGGCGCAGGTGTTCGCCACCCAGCTCGTCGCGGCCGAGCAGGGCATGGAGGACCTCAAGACCCTCCACGACCAGTCCCTCAACGCCGCCGCCCAGGCGCGCAAGGCGGTCGAGAACAACGCGATGATGCTCCAGCAGAAGCTGGCCGAGCGCACGAAGCTGCTCAGCCAGCTCGAGCAGGCGAAGATGCAGGAGACCGTCGCGAAGTCGCTCGAGTCGATGAGCGGCCTCGCCGCCCCCGGCAACACCCCGTCGCTGGACGAGGTGCGGGAGAAGATCGAGCGGCGGTACGCCAACGCGATGGGCCGCGCCGAGCTCGCCTCGAACTCGGTGGAGGGCCGCATGCTCGAGGTGCAGCGCTCGACCCTCGACATGGCCGGCAGCTCCCGCCTCGACCAGATCCGCGCGAGCATGGCCGGCGAGAAGCTCGCCGCCGCGCCGGAGTCGCCCTCGGTCGCCGCGGCGGGGCCGAAGGACGCCAGCATCTCCCGGCTCGACGAGATCCGGGCCAGCATGAAGGACAAGCAGGCTGGAGACTCGGCCAGCGCGGGCTGACCGGGATTGGGGGCGGTCATGGCCAGCGATCGGACCAAGCACCTCAAGCGGCTGCGGAAACTGCACCGCTCCGCCCGGGGCTGGACCGTGCGTGCGGGCCTGCTCACCGGGGCGACCGCCGTCCTCGTGCCGTATGCCGGCCTCGGCCTGCCCGACGCGTTCTGGGCGGCCGCGGCCGGCGGCTCCATCGCCGTCACCTGGTGGCGCTGGCTGGACTACCGGGCCTTCCGGGCGCTGCCGGTGCCGGCCGAGCCCGATCCGGCGCTCGCGGGCACCGTGGCGCGGGAGAAGCTCGTCGGGCTCGTCCAGCGGCTTCCGGCCGGGCGGAGCGCGATCGCCGAGTTTGACCGGCAGCGCGACGCGTTCAAGCTGCGGGGCCTCACCGTCGCCGAGCCCTGGCGCCGCCTGGACCGTGCCGCCACCATGCTCAGCGGGCTGGTGGGGCGGCTGGGGCCGGCGGCCGAGGGAGCCGTACTGGACGCGGCGGTGGCCGAGCGGCAGCTGCGCGATCTCGCGCAGCGGTGCGCGTCCGTGGAGCGCACGATGCGCATCGGGCCCTCGGGTGATGCGCTGCGGCCCGCGCATCGGATGCTCGCCGAGCAGCTCGAGCAGGGGGTCACCGCGTACGAGCAGTTCGTGACCGCCGCCGCCGGATGTGTCGCTGAGGACAATGCGGCGGTCGGCAGCCTGGCGGATGCGACGGCGTTCTTGCGCGGGGTGGCGGAGGGGCTTGCGGACCTGCGCAATCCTCAGGCCGCGCCGCGTGCGCAGACCGCCTGAGTCACGTCGGCGGCGCCCGACACTCCGTGATCGGACTTTCCGCGCCGCGTGCGCAGATCGCCTGAGTCACGTCGGCGGCGCGTTGGCCGCAGCAGGGCGCGCTCCGCCCAGCGAACAGTCGACACTCCGTAATCGGACTTTTCAGTTTTATGCCCCGGCCGGCGAAAAATCCGAAAAGTCGCGGCGCGGAGCGCCCGACTTTTCGAAAACACCCCCCGCGAAGTCAAGCCGGGGGAGCGAAGAGCAGCGGCCGGCTCACTCCGTCGGCAGCAGATACCGCCAGCTCGCCCGGACCACGGTGCCGTCGGCCATGTGGTACGTCGGCCAGGCCCCCCGCTGATCCAGGTCCCGCGTCAGCATCCGCACCGCCGCCCGCGCCGCGTCGCCGTCCAAGTCGGTGCGCCGCAGGCCCTCCGCGTCGGGGGACGGCAGCGTGACCCCCGTCGGCCACGGCTTCACCGTCGCCGACGGGCCCGGGTCGGGCACGATCGGCGAGCCGGTGCCTGCCTGTCCCTCCAGGGCCGCAACGGCCACGACGCGGACGCGGGTGGCAAGGTACGGCTGCGCGGTCGCCGACACCGTCTTGTGCACGGCGGCGAGGCGGTCGCGGGCGTCGTAGAGCACATCGGCGTACACGTGATCGGATCTGAGCTCGTCGAGCCCCTCCGCCGTGAACGTCAGCGGCCCCGCCGGCGACCACACCGAGACCTTCGTCACGGGCGCGTCGGCGATCGTCATGGTCGGTGTCGGCTTCTTCTGCGCCGCGCCCGCGCGCAGGTCGTCCGCGAGGCTGCCGGCGAGGGTGCGCAGCTGGTCAGGGTCCAGGCGGGAGCGGTACGTCGCGTCCGCGATGGCGTCGCCGTCGCCGTAGACGACGAGGCGGGGCGGGCGCAGGGCGGCGATCCCGGCCGCGGTGAACCCGCCGGTGAGCTCCCACGTCGCGATCGGCTGGTCCTGGGGCGGGTTGAACGAGTTCGTGGGGGTGGGCGTCACCAGGGGCGTACCGTCGCACGCGGACAGCGTGGCCGCCGCGAAGAACCCGGCGAGCAGGCCGCGCCGGGTCAGCCGGTGATCCATCGCGCCCCTCCCCATGAGACGTACCGGCCAGCACCCTACCCCGTGCGCGCCATCCCGAAGCACGCCGGTCACGGGGGTAACAACCGCCGAGCGGCCGATACGGATACGTCGCGAAATAACGGGGCTTCAAATTTGGCTTAGGGAATGGGGCATTCCGGGGCAGGCTGGCTAGCGTCACGAGGGTGCACATGCCGTACGACATCCAGCGCTCCTGGCTTGTCGACCTCGACACCGAGGGCGACCTCGTGCTCGTGCGGCCGCGCGGTCACGCCCGGTCCGGGGGCCCGTTCCCGGGCTGGCAGTGCGGGCACCAGTACGTGATGCGATCGTGGTCGCCGCCGGTCCAGCGGCGGATGGTGGTGCGGCACCGGCGGCAGGGCTGACCGGCGCGCTCGAACACCCAGTTGGTCTCGCCGCGGCGCAGCGAGCCCGTCGTGGTCTGGGTGAAGCGGCCCCGGTTCGAGTTGAGCAGCGCGTGGGCCTTCGCGACCAGCGCGACCGGGTCCGCGACGTCGCCGGTGCGCGTCCACGGTGACACGCCGCGCAGGAACAGCGTTTCGGCCTTGTACAGGTTCCCGATCCCGGCGAGATTGCGCTGGTCGAGCAGCGCGTCGGCGATCCAGCGCTCGGGCCGGGCCAGCAGCCGGCGCACCGCCTCGTCGGCGTCCCAGTCCTCGCCCATCAGGTCGGGGCCGAGGTGACCGACGAGCCGCGCCTCCTCGCGCGTCGGCACCAGGTCGAGCTCGTGCAGATGGAAGCCGACGGCGACCGCGGCCGGCGTGTGCAGGGCGACGCGGATCAGGTGCGCGGGGCGGCCGGTCCAGCGCTCGCCCGGCCGGTACGTGCGCCACGCGCCGTCCATGCGCAGGTGGGAGTGCAGGGTGAGCGGCTCCCGGCCGTCCTTCGTCAGCCGCAGCAGCAGGTGCTTGCCCCGGCACGCGGACTCGGCGACGGTCCAGCCGGACAGGTCGGCCGCCGCCAGCCGCGGCACCCGGAAGTCGCTGCGTGTGATGGTCTGGCCGGTGATCGCCGCGCCGAGCACGCGCGCGGTGTTCCAGACGGTGTCGCCCTCGGGCACGCGTCAGCCGCCGGCCGGGGCCACGGAGTAGCGCTGCAGGTGCCCGCGGGCCTCGAGCGCGGCGACGACCGAGTCGGCGTCCGAGCGCGACTCGAGGCGGGCCACCTCGTACCGCTCGCCGTCGTCGCCCTCACGCAGGACGAGCCACAGCCCGGCCTCGGCGCGGGCGCGCACCTTCCGGGCGTCCTTCTCGGCCTGCCGGAGGTGGCCGGCCGCCTGCTCCTCGGCGGTGCGCAGGATCTGCTCGACCCGCGTGCCGAGCCCGGAGAGCGTCGGACGGCCGTCCTCGCCCTCGTCGCTCGGCTCGGAGGCCGGCGGCCCGCTCGCGGCGACCATGACGAGCCCGACGACCGTCGCGGCGACGCCGGTCCACAGCGCGGTGGCCTGCGCCCGGGACGCGGCGAGCTGCGAGCCGGCGAACAGCCCCACGCCGAGCCCGATCAGCAGGTACGCCACACGCCTCATGACACTGAGAGGCTAGCCGATCCGCTCCAGCTGCAGGATCCCGTCACCGGCGGGCAGCGTCGCGGTACGCCCGGTCGGGCGGTATCCGGCCTTCTCGTAGAGCCGGCGCGCCCGCGCGTTGCTCGTGCGCGTCCACAGCGTGGTCCGGGCCCACCCGGCCGCGTGCAGCGCGTCGAGGACCAGGCCGCCGAGGCCCGAACCCCAGCGCGCGGGCGCGACGAAAACCATGGACACGTGGCCCTCCCCGGCGACGGGCGCCCCCGCGCCGTCGTCCGCCCGGCCCGGCTCGGCCAGCCCCATCGCCACGATCTCGCCCCCGCCCTGGTCGACGGCCACGACGACGAGCGCGCCGGGCTCGCGCAGCTTGGCGCGCACCCGCTCCACGCGCCCGGGCGCGGGCGCGTGGCCGCGCGCCTCGTTGGCGGCCCGCCACACCTCCAGCGCGGGTTCGAGGTCGTCCGGCCCGGCCCGTCGCACATCGATCACCTACGCAGTGAGCACCTGGCGGCCCATCGGTGTCAACCGCTGGCACAGCGCGGGCGGCGGCCATGTGACGCTGCGCAGCTCGTCGGCGTACGACATCCAGTAGTGCCCGCTGCCGTCGTGGTCGAAGTAGGCGTGCGACTCGTAGGCGACCCGGTGCGCGGGGTCGCGGATCCAGGCGACCGGGTGCATCTCGCCCCACGAGGGCGGTCCGATGGGGGTGTACCCGCTGACGAGGATCGCCCGCCGGTCCCCGGTCGCGCGGATGGCGTCGACCGCCTCCTGGGCCGCACGCTGCCAGATCAGCGCGCCCGCGCGCCCGTCCGCGGCCAGCCGCGTCGGCTCGTTCAGCAGCCCGAGCCCGATCACCGACGGGTCGTCGGCCGCGACGCTCAGCCGCCGCCAGAAGTCGGCCAGGGCCGTCGTCGGCAGCGCGAACTCGCCGAGCCGCAGCATGCGCGGCGGGCCGGCCCGTCCGCCCCCGAGCGCGTAGTCGCCGTAGTTGTGCAGGTCGATGATGACCGCGAGCCCGGCCCGCCGCGCGTGCTCGAGCGCGTCGCGCACCCGCGCGAGCTCGGTCGCGTCGACAGGCCCGAACGGCTCCGGCTGCAGCCGCTCCCAGTTGACCGCGAGCCGCACGAGGCGCACGCCGCGGCCGGCCAGGAACGCGTAGCTCGACGGCGTCTCGTACGTGTAGTCCAGGCCGTAGCGGCCCGGGTTCGTGGTGCCGAAGCCGCCGTCGCTGTCCGAGGCGGCGAACGATCCCGCGGCCAGGTTCACGCCGCGCAGATAGCCGGGTGTACTGGCATGCCGCTCCACGATGTGCGCCTGCGGCCCGGCCACGTCGACCCGCAGGCCCTGCGCGACCGGGCGGTACACGGCCATCGGGTAGTTCGCGGGCCACGTGCCGGCGGCCCAGGCGGTGACGGGGAGCCCGATCGCGTCGGCCGCCTCGTACCAGACCTCGGCGACCCGGCTCCACTGCGCCGCGTCCTGGTCGCCGGGCCAGCCGATCTCGCCGATGAACCCGGTCGCGTGGTTGCGGCGCAGCCAGGCGGAGAAGTTGGCGAGCCCGGCCACGGCGCGGGCCTGCACGATGTCGTCGACGCAGAGCACCTTGACGGGCCGGGGTTGCGCCAGCGGTACCGCCAGCGCCGCCACGAGGATCAGCAGCACGCCACCGAGCGCGAAGCCCTGTTGCGCCCGCCTCGCGACCGGCCCGGCACCGGGCCGTCCCCGGGTGACGCGCCGCCCGCGCGGCCTCGGCGGCGTTCCCTCGTCACCCAGCGGCTCCGTCGCGCGCTCTTCCCGCTCGGCCGCGTCGTCCTGCTCGGCCGCGTCGTCCGGCTGCTCCGGCGCGTCGTCCGGCCGCTCCCACGCGTCGTCCGCCTGCTCCCGCGCGTCGTCCGCCTGCTCCGGCGCGTCGTCCGGCCGCTCCCGCGCGTCGTCTTGCTCGGGCGCGTCGTCCCGGTCGGGCGCGTGGTGCTGCTCCCGCGCGTCGTCCCGCTCGGACGCGTCCTCCCGTTGTCGCGCCTCGTGTCGCTCGGGCGGCCGCTGCGTTCGCGGAGGGTGGGCGCTTTCGTGTGCTGCGTCGCTCCCGGGCACGCCGGGGGACTGCCCACTTTTCGGCGTTGTATCGCCCCGCGGGCTCAGTCGAGCAGGGGCGCCACCTCGGCCGCGATCAGCTCCAGGTGCTCCAGGTCGCGCAGGTCCAGCACCTGCAGGAACGCGCGGGAGGCGCCGGCCTTCACGAAGCCGCGGATCTGCTCGGCGAGGCGTTGCGGCGTGCCGTACAGCTGACCGGCCTGCGGCCCGCCGGGGTTCAGGCCGACCGCCTCCGCGCGGCGGCGGACCTCGGCCTCGGTCGCGCCGCACACGATCGTCTGCGCGAACGAGAACACGATCGGCGCGCGCCCGTCGCGACCCTCGGCCTCGATCGCCTCGACCACGCGCCGGTACTGCGCGTCGGTGTCCTCCAGCGACGCGAACGGCACGTTGAACTCGTCGGCGTACCGCGCGGCGAGCCGCGGCGTGCGCTTCGGCCCCGTCCCGCCGATGATCACCGGCGGCCCCGCGGGCTGCACGGGCTTGGGCAGCGCCGGGGACTCGACGACGTCGTAGTAGCGGCCTTCGAAGGAGTACGTCATCCCGGGCGGCGTCGCCCAGAGCCCCTTGACGATCTCCAGCTGCTCGGTGAGCCGGTCGAAGCGCTCGCCCACGGGCGGGAACGGGATGCCGTACGCGGTGTGCTCCCGCTCGTACCAGCCCGTGCCCAGCCCCAGCTCGACCCGCCCGCCGCTCATCGCGTCGACCTGCGCCACCGCGATCGCGAGCGGCCCCGGGAGCCGGAACGTGGCCGAGCTCACGAGCGTGCCGAGCCGGATCGTCGAGGTCTCCCGCGCGAGCGCGCCGAGCGTCACCCACGAGTCGGTCGGCCCCGGCATGCCGTCGCCGGCCATGGTCAGATAGTGGTCGGAACGGAAGAACGCCTCGAAGCCGAGCTCCTCGGCCCGGCGCGCGATGGCGAGCTGGTCCTCGTACGTAGCCCCCAGCTGGGGCTCGGTGAACACGCAAAGCCGCATGGAGCGGACACTATCGCGATGATCTCGTTCACGACCGACTACGGCCTGTCGGACGGCTTCGTGGCGGCCTGCCACGGCGTGCTCGCCCGCCTCGCCCCGCAGGCCCGCGTCCTCGACATCACCCACCTGATCCCACCCGGCGACGTCCGCCGCGGCGCCGCGATCCTGGCCCAGACGGTCCCGTCCCTGCCGCGGGGCGTCCACCTGGCCGTGGTCGACCCCGGCGTGGGCACGGCCCGCCGCCCGATCGCCATCGCCGCGGCCGACGGCAGCCTCCTCGTGGGCCCCGACAACGGCCTGCTCGTCCCCGCGGCCGTCGCGCTGGGCGGCGTGGGCACGGCCGTGGCGCTGACGAACCGCTCGTGGTTCGCGCCGCAGGTCTCGCACACCTTCCACGGCCGCGACATCTTCGCCCCCGTGGCCGCGCGCCTGTCCGAGGGCGCCGCCCTGCTCGACGCGGGCGAGGAGATCACGGACTGGGTGACACTGCCGCAGCCGTACGTCGAGCAGACCCCCGGCCGCCTGGTGGCCGAAGTCCAGACGGTGGACCATTTCGGCAACGTCCAGCTGGCCGCCACGGCCGCGGCCCTGTCCCCGATCCCGGCCGACGTCGCGGTGAACGGTGCTCCGGCCCTGCACACGACGACCTTCGGCAACGCGGACCCGAACGCCCTGGTGCTCCTCGCCGACTCGGCGGGCTACGCGGCAGTCGCGGTGAACGGCGGCAACGCAGCCGAGCGCCTGGCCCTGTCCCCGGGCGACCGAGTGACCATCACGTACTGACCCGCCCTCCCCGCCCGGATACGACTCGCCCGCGGAGCGAACGCGCGCCGGGTCACAGCGGGCCGTCGTACGCGCGGGTCGTTCGCCTTCGCCGTCGTGCCTTCCCGTGTCCCGCTTGCGCCGCATGACCGCCGCGCTCGACGCTGTCCCACACCACACGACTGCCACCCACCGCACCGCGCAGCCGCGCACCGCACCGGCGCGCACCGCACCAGCCGCGCACGGCGCGCACCGCACCGCGCAGCACCGCACCGCACGCCGCGCACCCCACCGCACGCCGCGCGCCGCACCGCGCGGCCGCGCAGCGCACGGCGCGCGCTGCACCGCGCAGCCCCGCACCGCGCAGCCGGGCCGCACCGCGCAGCCGGGCCGCACCGCGCAGCCGCGCCGCACGGCCCCCACCGCACCGCACGCGCACGGCGCGCGGCGCACGGCTCCGCGAGGCGCCCGCCCGCGCGCCGGGCCGTCGGTAGCCGCGCCGCCCGGAGCGGCGAGTCGTTCGTGCCCGCCGACTCGCCAGGCGCGGGCCGGTCGAGGCCGATGGTCAGCCGAGGCCAATGGTCAGCCGCGTAGTCGTAGTCCTCTCGGTGTGCTGCGGAACCCCGCGCTCGCCAGCGCGTCACGCAACGGCGACTGCAGGATCGACTCCCCGTCCGCGCGCTCGACCGACAGCGCCCCCAACGCGCCCCCGTGCACCGCGTCCGCCAGCGCCTTCGCCGCCAGGGCGAGCAGCTCCGGGTCGTCGGCGTAGGACAGCAGGGTGCGCCCGCCGCGCTCGACGTAGAGGATCAGGTCGCCGCCCACGGTGACGACCAGCGAGCCGGCCTTGCGGCCCGCGCGGTGGCCGGACCGCTCGCCGTCGCCCACGTCGACGACCCGCTCGGGCCAGGGCAGCGCCGCGCCGTACGGGTTGGCCGGGTCGGTCGCGGCCAGCACGAGCGCGTCGCGGTGCTCGGTCCCGCCCCGCAGGCGGTCGACCGCGCCCGGCAGGGCGAACTGGGCGGCGCCGAGGCCCTCGACGAAGTACCCGCGCCGGGCCGCGCCGCGCTCCTCCATCGCGGCGAGCACCGGGTAGACGCCGGCGAAGGCGCCCGGCAGGTCCTCGGCCATGACCGCGCCGCGGGTGACGACCCCGTGCCGGTCCAGCAGCAGCTCGGCGTTGGCGGTCGCGCGCCGGGTCGGGTCGAGGTCGCGCTCGGGCAGCCGATACCACCGGCCCGCGGCCGTCGGCGGGCCGCTGCGGGCCACGGCGAGCGCGGCACGCCCGAGCGAGAGCGAGCCCGCCCTCCGGTACCGCGACTTCGGCGCCGAGGGCCGCGACCGATGCGCTCCGCCCCCGCCGAGCTTCGCCCGCAGCGGCGCGATCGTGTCGTTGGACAGGTGGCCGGCCCAGACGAGATCCCAGAGGGCGGCGACGAGCTCCTCCTCGGGCGCGTGGATGTGCTCGGCGAGCCCGCGCAGGAACAGCGCCTGCCCGCCGGCGAGGGCGTCGAGCACGGCCTCGTGCAGCGGCCCGCCCACCTCGGCGACCGGCGGCAGGAGCAGCGGCGCGGCGTCGGCGAAGGCGAGGGTCACCCAGCCGTCGTGCTCGCCGATCGAGCCCGTGCCCGCCCACACCAGATCGCCCGAGGCCGTGAGCTCGTCGAGGTAGGCCTGGCTGTAATCCCCGACCCGGGCCGGCAGGATGAGCCGCTCCAGCGCCGAGGCGGGCATCGCCACCCCCTGCAGCTGCTCGATCGCCGACGCCAGGGCCTCCACGCCGCGGGCCCGGGAGGAGCCGCTGATGTGGTGCCACTGCGGCAGGAACCGGGCCAGCACGCGCGGCGGCACCGGCTCGATCTCGCGGCGCAGCGCGGCCAGCGAGCGGCGGCGCAATAGGCGCAGGATCTCGGCGTCGCACCACTCGGTGCCGGCGCCCTCCGGGGAGAACTCGCCGGACACGGCCGAGGGCAGCCGGCGCAGCGCCTGCTCGACGACGAACACCCCGAGCCCGAAGCGCGCCGCGCACGCCGCGGCGGTGAACGGCGCGTGGGTGCGCGCGTAGCGGCTCACCAGGTCGCCGAGCGGGTCCGCGACCGGCTCGAGGTAGGCGGAGGGCAGTCCGACCGGCAGCGCCACCCCCAGCGCGTCGCGGTATCGCCCGGCGTCCTCGACGGCGATCCAGCGCGTCTCCCCGGCGACGCGGACCTGGATCGCGCGCCGCCGGTCGGCCAGCTCCTGCGCCCAGGCCGGGTCGGCGCCGCGGGCCGCGAGCCCGTCGTCGCCGAGGTCGCCGAGCACCCGCAGCATCTCGGCGACGTCCTCAGCGTCGCGCGGGGTGCGCTGCTCGCCGAGCCACTGCAGGCTCGCCTCCGTCTCGGCGACCACGGCCGGGTCGAGCAGCTCCCGCAGCTCCACCCGCCCGAGCAGCTCCGCGAGCAGGGTCGGGTCCAGTGCGAGGGCGGCGGCGCGGCGCTCGGCCAGCGGCGCGTCGCCCTCGTAGAGAAACGCCCCGACGTAGCCGAACAGCAGCGACCGGGCGAACGGGGAGGGCCGCTCAGTCTCGACCTCGACCAGCCGCAGCTTGCGCCCGGCCACGTCGCGCATCACCCCGACGAGCCCGGCCACGTCGAACACGTCCTGCAGGCACTCCCGCGCGGCCTCCAGCGTGATCGGGAAGTCGGCGTAGTCGCGGGCCACGTCGAGCAGCTGGGCGGAGCGCTGGCGCTGCTGCCACAGCGGCTGCCGGCGGCGCGGGTCCCGCCGCGGCAGGAGCAGGGCCCGGGCCGCGCACTCGCGGAACCGCGCCGCGAACATCGCCGACGTGCCGACCGTCTCCTCGACGATCCCGGCGATCTCGTCCGGGTCGAAGGCGACCAGCTCGGCGCCGGGCGGCTCGTCGGCCACGTCGGGCAGCCGGACCACGATCCCGTCGTCGCTGGGCATGACCTGGGCATCCACCCCGTACCGCTCCTGCAGCCGCCGCCCGATCGCCAGCGCCCACGGCGCGTTGACGCGGGCCCCGAGGACACAGTGGACAGTCATCCGCCAGTCCCCGAGCTCGTCGCGGAACCGCTCGACCAGCACCGTGCGGTCGTCGGGCAGGTGCCGGGTCGCCGCCCGCTGCTCGCGCAGGTAGGCCAGCAGGTTGTCGGCCGCCCAGTCGTCGAGCCCGCCGGCCCGCAGGTGCGCCCGGGCCGCCTCGTCGCCGGACTTCACGAATCCGCGCAGCCGCGCCCCGATCGCCCGCCCCAGCTCCACCGGCCGCCCCGGCGAGTCGCCCTTCCAGAACGGCATCTTCGCCGCGGCGCCGGGCGCGGGGGAGACCAGCACCCGGTCGGGCGTGATGTCCTCGATCCGCCACGACGTCGAGCCCAGCAGGAACACGTCGCCGACCCGCGACTCGTAGACCATCTCCTCGTCGAGCTCACCGACCCGGGCCGCCTTCTCCGCGCCCGCCAGGAACACGCCGAACATGCCCCGGTCGGGGATCGTGCCGCCGCTGGTGACGGCGAGCCGCTGGGCGCCGGGGCGGGCCGAGAGCTGTCCCTCGGTGCGGTCCCACACGAGCCGCGGCCGCAGCTCGGCGAAGGCGGTGGACGGGTAGCGCCCGGCCAGCATGTCCAGCACCGCGAACAGCGCCGAGTCGGGCAGGTCGGCGTAGACCGCGGCCCGCCGCACCAGCTTGGCGAGGTCGTCGACGGACCACGCCTCCATCGACACCATCGCGACGATCTGCTGGGCCAGGACGTCGAGCGGGTTGCGGGGGTAGCGCAGCTCCTCGATGCCGCCCTCCACCATGCGCTCGGCCACGACCGCGCACGAGACCAGGTCGCCCCGGTGCTTGGGGAAGACCACGCCGCGGGAGACGGCCCCGACCTGGTGCCCGGCCCGCCCGACCCGCTGCAGCCCGGCCGCGACGCTCGGCGGCGCCTCGATCTGCACCACCAGGTCGACGGCGCCCATGTCGATGCCCAGCTCCAGGCTGGACGTGGCGACGACGGCCGGCAGCTGCCCGGACTTGAGCGCCTCCTCGATGTGTTTGCGCTCCTCGCGGGAGACGCTGCCGTGGTGCGCGCGGGCCACGACCGGCGGCGCGCCCCCGGCCATGCCGGCCTGGGCCATCATCTCGGCCGGGGTGCGGGCCGCCTCCGGCTGCGGCACCCCGGCGCGGGCCCCGGCCAGCTCGTTGATCCGGGCGCAGAGCCGTTCGGCGCCGCGCCGCGAATTGGTGAATACGATGGTCGAGCGGTGGGCCTGGATCAGGTCGAGCACGCGCTCCTCGACGGCCGGCCAGATGGACGCCTGCCGGGGCGCCCCGTCGTCGTCCTCGCCGGGCACGGCCTCGCCCAGCGCCGTCATGTCCTCGACCGGAACCTGGACCTCGACGTCGATGGTCTTGGCGCTGGGCGGCTGGACGATCTCCACCGACGCCGCCCCGCCCAGGAAGCGCGCGGTCTCATCGATGGGCCGCACGGTCGCCGACAGCCCGATGCGCTGCGCCGGCCGCTCCAGCAGCGCGTCCAGCCGTTCGAGCGACAGCGCCAGGTGCGCACCGCGCTTGGTGGCGCAGACCGCGTGCACCTCGTCGATGATCACGGTCTCGACGCCCCGCAGCGACTCCCGCGCCTGCGAGGTGAGCAGCAGGAACAGCGACTCGGGAGTGGTGATCAGGATGTCCGGCGGGGTGCGGGCGAAGGCCCGGCGCTCGTCGGCCGGGGTGTCACCGGTGCGCATGCCCACCCGGATGTCGGGCGGCTCCTGGCCGAGCCGCGCGGCGGCCTGCCGGATGCCGGCCAGCGGGGCCCGCAGGTTGCGCTCGACGTCGACGGCCAGGGCCTTGAGCGGGCTGACGTAGAGCACCCGGCACCGGCGGGCGGGCTCGACGGGCGGCTCGGCGGCCAGCTGATCGAGGGACCACAGGAATGCGGCGAGGGTCTTGCCGGAGCCGGTCGGTGCCACCACGAGCGCGTGCCGGCCGGCGCTGATCGCCCGCCACGCGCCCGCCTGTGCCCTGGTCGGTGCCGCGAACGCGGCGCGGAACCACTCGCGTGTCGCCGCCCCGAAACCCTCCAGCTCTGTCATGCCCACAATCCTGCACCGGGGGTACGACACTTTTTGAGAGCGGCGACGATTTGCCCGAATTGGTCGGTTTGGCTACTGTATGCACACCCGAAGGGACACCCGAACTTGCCTGGCCGGGCAGCGAAGGGGTCCCCTGCCCGGTCAGGCGGGGGACCCCGAATGCGGCCGCACGGCGCGGTGGCGGCGTCTCAGGAGAGGCTGGACGTCGCGAGCTTCACGCTGAAGGCCAGCAACGCGCCCCGGCCAGCGTCGTCAGCCCCTTGGCGAGCCGGCGCCGCGCCCGGAAGCGATCGGCGAGATACCGTCCGCCGAAGACGTACAGCGA
Organism: Dactylosporangium sp. CA-052675; assembly: GCF_050947935.1. GTDB lineage: Bacteria > Actinomycetota > Actinomycetes > Mycobacteriales > Micromonosporaceae > Dactylosporangium. Next base: position 1,723,701 of record NZ_CP192010.1, read on the forward strand.
GTTGGGCCCGGGTAACAGCACGATCGCGAGCGTGCCGAGCACGTACGTCAGGGGTTTGGTGATGCCGAGCGCGTGCCGCCTCCGGTGTCCAGCGCCGCGGCCAGCCGGTCTCGCGCGGCGGGCCACTCGTCGATGATCATGGAGTACAGCACGGTGTCGCGCTGGCTGCCGTCAGCCCTTCGGCGGTGGCTGCGCAGGAAGCCCTCCCGCTGCGCGCCGAGCCGCTCGATCGCCCGCTGGGAGCGCTCGTTGCGCACGTCCGTGTGCCACTCGACCCGCAGCGCGCCGAGGGTGTCGAAGGCGTGCCGCAGCATCAGCAGCTTCGACTCGGTGTTGACCGCGCTGCGCCACCAGGACCGGCCGATCATGGTGTGCCCGATGGCGATGCCTCGTTGCACCGGATTGACGGCGTAGTACGAGGTGCTGCCGACGATCCGCCGGGTCGCGACGTCGCGCTGCACGAAGGGCACCCGATCGGGGTCGGCCAGCGCCGCGGCGATGATCGCGGCCGTCGCCGCGACCGAGCGCGGGCGCGGGATCGTGAGGTGCGTCCAGACCTCTGCGTCGTCCAGCGCCGCGAACAGCCCGGGCGCGTGCGCGTGATCGAGCGGCTCGAGCACGATGTGGCGGCCCCGCAGCGCGCCCGGGTGCCGCCAGGGATCACTGTCCGGACGCAGATAACCCGGCAGCGGTACCTCCTGAGCCTCCGCGGGCACCGGAAGGCCCCGGGTGAGCACGAGCGGTACGACTCCTGCCCAGTGCGGCAACGAGGCGTCCTCGGGATCGTCCTTCGGGCCGCCGCGCCGGACCTTGGCCGAGGCCTCGGCGAGGGGCAGCGCGAGCAGCGACGTCTGCGCGGACTCGCGGCGGCTCGGGCGCCGGCTGTCGGCGTCGCGCCCGGGCGCGACCTTGTCCACGAGCGCGGCGAACGCGCGGGCGCGCTCGTCCTCGTCCGCGACCGGGCGCGCGATGCCGTGGACGATCACCGAGCGGTAGTTGGCGCTGTGGTTGAACTGCGAGCGAGCCAGGACGAGCCCGTCGATGATCGTCACCGCGACGCACACGGGCAGCCCCTCCGCGCGCGCCGCGAGCATCGGGCGGCTGCCGGTGGAGCCGTGCAGGTACAGCGTGTCGCCGACGCGCGCGTGCAGCGTGGGCAGCACCCGCGGCTCGCCGTCGGCGACGTAGCCGAGGTGGCAGACGTACGCCTCGTCCAGCACCTCGTGCACCAGCTCGACGTCGTAGGAGGCCCGTTCGGGCATGCGCCGCGGCGTGCTGCGCGCGGTCTGCTGATATGTCTCCACGGCGCTCCTAATGTACTAGTACAAAAGTGTGAATGTGGCAGTACAATAGCAGCCCGGGCCTGAGCAGCGGCAACCAAAAATGTCGGACCCCCTCGCTACTGTCCCCACCGATCGGGGCACCGCCCGCAAAACGGGGGCGGGCGGTGCCGCGCATTCGGGGGAGGCATCGCCATGCAGATCGTTCTCGCGCTCCTGGCCGCATCGGCACTCATCACGCTCCGACGCTCCATCGACCGCAGCGTCGACCGCAGCGTCGACCGCAGCGTCGACCGCACCGGCGGCCGCTGCGTCGACCAGTCCGTCGACCGCTCCGTCAACCAGTCCGTCGACCGCTGGGGCGGCAGCGGAGTGCGAACCGCGACGGAGTCCTGGTCCGGTCGCCGGCGGCCCACGTCCCGGGCGACCACGGCGGTCCCGGCCGCACCGACACTCATCGACCTGCTTCGGCCGGCTGTGACGCCGCACCGCCGGCGGGAGGCGAGCCACTTCCAGGCGGCCGGGGCCAGAAACGTCACGCAGGTGTCGACCTCCCGCGTCGACTCCTGCGCCGCCGAATGCCTTGCCACCCGGGCGCGCCCGGCCGAGACGGCCCCTGACCTCGGCGAAGTTGATCGTGCCGGTCGCCGTCGGATGGCGGGACGACCGCGGCTCCGGCCGTTTCCGAAATATTTGCGCACCCGCAACGGCCTGTCGACGGTTGAACGGGGAGTAGGCGGCCCCGCCGCAGGGTCCGGCCGCGCGCCGGCCGCTCACTCAGGGAGGAAGAGCATGCGACCCGACCACCCCCGGTCAACCCTCACGCCCACGATTCCTCACCTGCCGGCGGCCCGGTTCCTGACGCTCCCCGCTCCCCGGTGCTCGCTCGCACCGTTGTCCGCGCGAACGACGTGCACGCTGGACTTCACGTCCGCCAGCGCGGTCTCCGAGGCCGCCGCGCCTCCGGCCGCGGAGCACCTGAGACTCACCGCGCCCGTCGCCCTCCCGGCGCACGCCGATGCCGCGCCATCGGCCGAGCGCCCCGGACCTCGGCCGGAGTCGGAGGCCGCGGCGCCCGGGCTCGGCCGGCTCGTACCGGTCGTCCGCGTGCTCAGCGCGCCGGGGTCCCTCTTACCGGCCCGGGCCTGGTGCTCCCTCGACATGACCGGCCCGTCCGCGGCTCCAGCACCTCGCGCACACGGCCTCAAGCTTCCGCCGATGTCACTCCTGTCCGCCCCGGCCCGAACTCCGGCGCTGTCGGGCCGGACCTGGTGCTCGCTCGCGGTCACGGCGCCGTGTCCGCCGCCGGTCTCCTTGACTGTCCAGCCGCCGGTCTTCTTGACTGTCCAGCCGACGACGGCGGCGAGTGCGGTCCCGGTGGCCACACGCGGGCTCGCGACTTCGTCGGCCCCGTCGCTCCTCGGCGCCGGCTCCCTGCGGACCTCGACGACCGTTCCGGCCGGTCCCCCGTCCGCGCTGCTGGCCCGCACCTCCTGCTCGCTCGACGTCCTCCACACCGACGCCGGCCTCCCGCCTTCCGACTGGGGAGTCAAGGGCGTCCACGCCGTGCTGGTCGCTCCTGCGGTCGCCTCGGGCCGGGCCGGACTGTCGGCCCGGGCCTCGTGCGAGCTCGTCCCGCCACCGGCCCCCGCTGAAGTCGCGGCCCAGGTGCGTCTGCTCCTGCCCTTGGCCGTGACCGTCGAACCACGCGCATCCGTCGACGCCCCGCCGCCCGCGTCCGTGGTGCTAGGGTCCGCGGCGGAGCCGGTCGCGGCCGGGGCCGCGCGGGGTGAAGGCGGCAGCGCGGGCGGACCGGTCGCGGCCGGGGCCGTGCGAGGGGAAGGCGAAAGCGCCGGCGAGCCGGTCGCGGCCGGAAGTGCGGGGCGGGAACGCCAGAGTGCGGCGGAACCGGCGTCGGGGCTTCGCGACCGGGGGCGCAACGACGGGCGCGGGCAGTGGCGGCGCTTCGGCGGGCGGGCGAAGGAGCTCGCCGGGGTCGTGGTCGCGGTGCTCGTGGCGCTCGTCGTGGGCGGCTGCGGGGGCGGCGCTCAACAGCCCGGGTCGACCTCGGCGGCGGCGTCGACCGACCCGGCCGGGAAGGACGCACTGGTGGGGGCGGTGAAGGCGCTGCAGGGGACGACGTACGGGTACACGATGAAGATCGACAACGGGACCGTCACCGGGGTCGTGGACCCGACCGGGAAGCGGCAGGCGCGGCTCGACTCGGTCGCGTCGGGGGTGAAGTTCTCGCTCGAGGGGATCGTGCTCGGGGGCGGGGAGCGGTACTTCCGCACGAGCATTCCGGCGGCCGGGGTGAGCGCGAAGAAGTGGTACCGGTTCGACCGCACCAAGGTGACGCGGACGGAGATCATCGGGCTGTTCGAGACCAAGGACCCGACCAGCAGCCAGGACTTCGTGTCCCGGGTCGCCCAGGCTCGGCTCGAGGCCGGCGGGAAGATCACGGGCACCTACGACCTCACGCGCGGCGGCGATCTCGGGCTCGCGGACCAGGCGGGGCTCGCGGCGCTCGGCGACCGCGCGAAGGCGGTGCCGTTCGTGGTGACGCTCGACGCGCAGGGGCGGCTGGCCTCGGTGCTGGTGACGGTGCCCGCGTACGCGGGGGCGGCCGAGCGCACGCTCACCGTCGACTACCGCGACCAAGGCAAGCCGGCGCAGGTCACGGTTCCGAAGGCGGCGGAGGTCGCGCCCGCGAACGCCGCTGTCTACAACCTGTTGAACAACTGAACTTTGGCTTTGGCCGCGGGCCTCGGGCGTGCGCAGGCCGGTACGCTCCGCCGCGTGACGAGGACGACCGCCCGGCCGGCGCGACCCGAGGACACGGTGCGTCGTACGCACGGGAGGAACCGCGGCAGAGCGTCGAGGCTGAGCACGGGCTCGGGGCTGAGCACGGGCTCGGGGCTGAGCACGGCCCCCGGGTTGAGCACCGCCCGAGGGCTGAGCACGGCCCCCGGGTTGAGCACGGCCGCCGGGTTGAGCACGGCCCCCGGGTTGAGCACGGCCCCCGGGTTAAGCACCGCCCCCGGGTTGAGCACGGCCCCCGGGTTAAGCACCGCCCGAGGGTTGAGCACGGCCCCGGGGCTGGGAGTGGTCTCGGTGTGGAGCGCTCGGTGCGGGAGGGCGGTGGCCGCGGCTCTGCTCGTCGTGGTGGGGCTCGTGGGCTGCACGCACAACGGGGTTCGGCCGGCGCCTACGGACAGTGTCAAGCCGTCGCCCAGTGGGTTGGCGGCCGGCGTCTGGCATCTCGGGTTCAGCAGTTACCGGTTCAAGGTGGTTGCCAAGGAGGGCAGCTACACCGGCGGGATCGATCCGCTCGCGGATCTGCTCGACGCCTCGGTCTCCGTCAGTTCCAGCGGGGCCTCGCTCACGATCGACACCGTTGAGGTGCGCGGGAGCGCGTACACGCGGCTCACCGGGTTGCCGCTGCCGGGGTTCGACGGGAAGGCCTGGTACAGGATCGATTCGGCCCGGGTCACGAAGCCGGGGGCGCTCGGGCTCAGCGCCACCAAGGACCCGACCGGGGTGCAGGCGCTCATCGCGGCCTCGCACGATGTCCGGCGAGATGGGCGCACGTACTCCGGCACCGTCGACATGACCCGGATCGTCGCGTGGGGGCCGGTCAATGTCGGGCAGGTCATGCAGCTCGGGGACGCGGCCCGGGCGGTGCCGTTCGAGGCGGGCGTGGACGAGCAGGAGCGGCTGGTCTCGGTCACGGTGCGCATCCCGGACAACCCGGTTACGGCGACCTACTCGGACTTCGGCACGGCCGTGAACGCCGTGGAGCCCAAGGACGCGCAGCCGTTGCCCGACCACCTCTACGGCATGCTCGGACTCTAGGCGAAGGCGCGAGAGGCACCAGCGCGAGAGCCACCAGCGCGAGAGGCACAGGCGCGAGAGGCACCAGCGCGGGAGGCACAGGCGGGAAGGGGGCACAGGCGGGAAGGGGCACAGGCGGGAGAGACGCACAGGCGAGAAGCAACAAGGCGCGAGAGGCAACAGGCCGCGGAAGGCGGCTTGACGGCCCCGGACCCGCCCAGCGCCACCAGGCTGAGCGCCCGAGCGCCGGAGCGCGAGGTGCGAAGCCGGGAAGGTGCGAAGCCGGGAAGGTGCGAAGCCGGGAGAACGCGGCTAGGCGAGACACGGTCTCGCGTCGCACACTTGCGCCCATGGAGCAGCACCTGTACGAGGCCGAGCACCACGCGTTCCGGGACCTCTGCCGGGAGTTCCTCGCCCGCGAGGCCGTGCCGCACAACGACGAGTGGGACAAGGCCGGCATCGTCGACCGGGAGATCTGGCGCAAGGCCGGCGCGGCGGGGCTGCTCGGCATGGACGTCGACGAGGAGTACGGCGGCGGCGGGCAGCGGGACTTCCGGTTCAACGCGGTCCTCGTCGAGGAGATCATCGCGGCGGGTGCGTCGGGGCTCGGGTTCGGGCTGCACAACGACGTCGTGGCGCCGTACCTGACCGATCTCACCACCGTCGAGCAGAAGAAGCGCTGGCTGCCCGGGTTCTGCTCCGGCGACATCGTCACCGCGATCGCGATGAGCGAGCCGGGCGCGGGCAGCGACCTGGCCGGCATCCGTACGAACGCGGTGCGCGACGGCGACTCCTGGGTGCTCAACGGGCAGAAGACGTTCATCACCAACGGCGAGATGGCCGACCTGGTCGTGGTCGTGGCCAAGACCGACGCGTCCAAGGGCGCGCACGGCATCAGCCTGTTCGCGGTGGAGACGGGCACGCCCGGGTTCACGCGCGGGCGCCGGCTGGAGAAGGTCGGGCTCAAGGCGAACGACACGGCCGAGCTGTTCTTCGACGACTGCCGCATCCCCGCCGAGAACCTGATCGGCCAGGAGGACTCCGGCTTCTACCACCTGATGGCGAACCTGCCCCGTGAGCGGCTCGGCATCGCGGTGGCGGCGGTCGCGGCGGCGGAGTCGGTGCTCGCGATGACGCTGGAGTACGCCCGCGGCCGCGAGGCCTTCGGGCGGCCCATCGGCAAGTTCCAGCACAACCGGTTCCTGCTCGCCGAGCTCGACACCGAGGTGACCATCGCGCGGACGTTCCTCAACCACTGCATCCTGGAGCAGAACGCGGGCCGGCTCAGCGTCGCCGACGCGGCCAAGGCGAAGTGGTGGACGACGGAGCTGCAGAACAAGGTCGCGGACCGGTGCGTGCAGCTGCACGGCGGGTACGGCTTCATGATGGAGTACCCGGTCGCCAAGGCGTGGCTCAACAGCCGGGTCCAGACCATCTACGGCGGCACCACCGAGATCATGAAGGAGATCATCGGTCGTTCGCTCGGGCTGTGACCCGGGCGAGGGCCTCGAAGATCAGCGCCGTCGACGCCGGAGATCATCGGTCGTTCGCTCGGGCTGTGACCCGGGCCAGGGCCTCGAAGATCAGCGCTGTCGACGCGGCGCCGGGGTCGAGGTGCCCGGCGCTGCGTTCGCCCAGGTAGGAGGCGCGGCCTTTGCGGGCTGTCAGCGGTACCGTCGAAGCTGCTCCTGCTTTTGCCGCTGCAGCGGCGGCTCGAGCGGCATCGGTCTCATCGGCTTCCGTCGAAGCGTAGGCGGCCACGGCGGGGGACAGCGCGTCGACCATGGTCTTGTCGCCGACCTCCGCCTTGCCCAGTTGCCGCACGCCGTCCAGCGCCGCCTGCAGCCCCTCGGCGAACGTCCCGCCCTGGCGCAGCGTCTTGCCCAGGGCGCGGAACACGGTGCCGTAGAGCGGCCCGGACGCGCCGCCCACCTTCGACAGCAGCGTGGTGCCGGTCTTGCCGAGCACGTCGCCGGCGGAGGCGGGCTCCAGGCCGCCGAGCGCGGTGGTCACGGCGTCGAAGCCGCGGCGCAGGTTCACGCCGTGGTCGCCGTCGCCGATCGCGGTGTCGAGGTCGGTGAGGTGCTGCGCCTCCGCGCGCACGGACTCGGCGACGGCGGCGATCCACTCCCGGGCCAGGGCCTCGTCCACGCTCACACCCCCCAGCGCAGCGCGGGCGTGCGCACGGGCGCGTCCCACAGGCGCAGCAGCTCGTCGTCGGCGCGGCACACGGTCAGGGAGAGGCCGGCCATGTCGAGGCTGGTGACGTAGCTGCCGACCAGGGAGCGCGCGACGGTCGCCCCGGACTCGTCGAGCAGGCGGCGGATCTCGCCGAACATGAGGTACAACTCCATCAGCGGCGTGCCGCCCAGCCCGTTCACGAGCAGGATGAGGGGCTCGGATCCGACCGGTTTCGCGGTGAGCACCGCGTCGACGAGCAGCGCGGCCAGCTCCCGGGCCGGGCGCATCCGTTCGCGGCTGCGGCCGGGCTCGCCGTGGATGCCGACGCCCACCTCGATCTCGTCCGCGGCGAGCTCGAATCCGGGCTTTCCGGAAGCGGGAGTCGTACCGGCGGCGAGCGCGACGGCGAACGACGCCGACCGCTCGTTGACGGTGCGACCGATCGCGGCGACGGCCTCGAGGTCCGCGCCCTCCTCGGCGAGCGCCCCGGCGATCTTCTCGATCAGCAGGGTCGCCCCGGTGCCGCGCCGCCCGGCGGTCCAGGTCGAGTCCTCGACCGCCACGTCGTCGTCGACGAGCACGGTGGCGACCCGCAGGCCTTCCTCGTCGGCGAGCTCGGCGGCCATCTGGAAGTTCATCACGTCGCCCGTGTAGTTCTTGACCACGTGCACCACCCCGGCGCCGGTGTCGGCGGCCTTGGTGGCGGCGAGGATCTGGTCCGGGACGGGGGAGGTGAACACCTCGCCCGGGCAGGCGGCGTCGAGCATCCCGAGCCCGACGAAGCCGGCGTGCAGCGGCTCGTGGCCGGATCCGCCGCCGGAGACCAGGCCGACCTTGCCCGGTCGTGGCGGCTCCGCCCGCGCGACGTACTGCTCCTCGAGGTCCACCCGCAGCTCGGGATGGGCGGCGGCGACCCCGGCGAGCGCCTCCCGGACGACGTCGGCCGGGTCGTTGATGAACTTTTTCATGCTCATAGCATGCCTTGTATTTCGGTGGATCTAGCATGCCTGGTATGGCGCAACTGGTGGGGATCGTGTTGGTGTCGCACAGCGAGCGGCTGGCCCACGGCCTGCGGGACATGCTCGTCCAGGTCGCGGGCGAGGAGGTGCCGATCGAGGCCGCGGGCGGGACCGACGACGGGGGGCTCGGCACCAGCTACGACCGCATCCTCGTGGCCATCGACCGGGCCGACCGCGGCGCCGGGGTGCTCGTGCTCACCGATCTGGGCAGCGCCGTGCTCACCGCGCGTACGGTCCTCGAGGACCGGGTCGCCAACGACGCCGTGCTCGTCGACGCGCCGTTCGTCGAGGGCGCGGTCGCGGCGGCGGTGCTGGCCGGCACCGGGGCCGCGCTCGACGCGGTCACCGAGGCGGCGGTGGAGGCCCGCGATGTCCGCAAGCTCTGAGCGCTCGGTGGTGCTGCCCGAGGATCTGCACGCCCGGCCCGCGGGGGCGCTGGTGCGGGCGGCGGCGAGATTCCGCAGTACCGTCGAGGTGATCTTCGGCGAGAAGTCGGCGAACGCCCGCAGCGTGCTCGCCGTGATGGGGCTCAACGCGACGGCGGGCTCCACGGTGCTGGTGCGCGCCGCCGGCGAGGACGCCGCCGAGGCCGCGGACGCGATAGTGTCGGTGCTTGCTCACTGAATCGGCCCCCGTCGACGTCGCGTCGGTGCAGCGCCGGACGCTCGGGCTGCTCGTCGGGGCGCAGATCGTGGGCGGGCTCGGCGTCGCCAGCGGCGTGTCCGTCGGGGCGCTGCTGGCCTCCTCGCTCGCCGGGCCGTGGGCCGCGGGCCTCGCCGGCAGCTGCGCGGTCGTGGGCGCGGCGGCGATCGCGATCCCGGCGACCCGCCTGATGCGCACCGGCGGGCGGCGGCCGGGGCTGGTGTTCGCGTACTCCCTCGGCTCCATCGGCGCGCTGCTGGTCGTCGTGGCGGTGTGGGCGGCCTCCGTACCGCTGCTGTTCCTCGGCACCCTGCTGTTCGGCGGCTCCAGCGCGGCGAACCTGCAGTCCCGCTACGCCGCCGTCGACCTCGCGGCGCCGGATCGGCGGGCCCGCCACCTGTCCGTCGTCGTCTGGGCCGCGACGGTCGGGGCGGTCGCGGGGCCCAACCTGGCGCCGCTGACCGATCGGCTGCTCGGGCGCTGGGGCGTTCCGGAGTACGGCGGGCCGTACCTCTTCAGCGTGCTCGCCTTCGCGCTCACCGGGATCGTGATCTTCGTGTCCCTGCGCCCCGACCCGCTGCTCACCGCCGGGGGCACCCGGCCGGGCGAGCGAGCCGTCTGGCGCCAGGCCGCCCGCACCATCCGCGACAGCGCCGGCGCCCGGACCGGGGTCGCCGCCGTGGCGGTCGGGCACGCGGTGATGGTCGGCGTGATGTCGATGACGCCGGTGCACATCGGGGAGTACGTCCACGACCACGGCGACCTGCTGCGCGTCGTCGGCCTCGTGATCAGCGTGCACATCACCGGGATGTACGCGCTCTCGCCCGTCGTGGGCCTGCTCGCCGACCGCTTCGGGCGCCGCCCGGTGATCCTCGGCGGGGTCGGGCTGCTGGTCGCGGCCTGCGCGTTCGCCGGCACGGCGGGCACCGACACGGTCCGGCTCTCCATCGGGCTGGCGCTGCTCGGGATCGGCTGGAGCGCCACCATGGTGGCCGGATCGACGCTGCTGTCGGAGTCGGTGCCGACCGGGCAGCGGGCGGGCGTCCAGGGGCTCTCCGACGTGATCATGGGGGTCGCTGGGGCCTCCGCGGGCGCGTTGTCCGGGTTGGTCGTTGATTTCTTCGGGTACCCCGTGCTGGCGCTCCTCGCCGGCGTGACCGTGATTCCGTTGATTGCCCGTGTACTCCGTTAGGTTGACCCCGTGCGTCTGACAGATTTTTGGCAGCGGCTCGAGGAGGTCTTCGGGCCCGCATACGCCCGGAGCATCGCCCACGACCAGGTGTTGTCCCAGCTCGGCGGCCTGACCATCGAGGAGGCCCTCGCGGGCCAGTTCGATACCGCGGAAGTGTGGCGCGCTGTAGTCGCCGCATATCCGGAGCGTGTTCCCGCACGTCTACGCTGATGTTTTCGGCGTGTCGGCGTGCTAATCGTACAGATGTACGGGTACTCTTCTCGCTCGTTGGGCGTCGCTTCGAATTTTTTGTCATACCCGGCGCTTAACGTGTCAGCGTGACCAAGCGAACGCCGACGAAGACCGCGAACCCAGGGGTGACGGACATGGCAGTGCAACCTGACCGGGAGAAGGCGCTGGGACTCGCCCTCTCGCAGATCGACAAGCAGTTCGGCAAGGGCTCCGTGATGCGGCTCGGTGAGCGCGTCCAGCAGCCGCAGGCCATCATCCCGACCGGCTCCATCGCCCTGGACGTGGCGCTGGGCATCGGGGGCCTGCCGCGCGGCCGCGTGATCGAGGTCTTCGGCCCGGAGTCCAGCGGTAAGACCACCGTGGCGCTGCACGCGATCGCCAACGCGCAGGCCCAGGGCGGCATCGCGGCGTTCATCGACGCCGAGCACGCGCTCGACCCCGACTACGCCAAGGCCCTCGGCGTCGACACCGACGCGCTGCTCGTGTCCCAGCCGGACACCGGTGAGCAGGCGCTCGAGATCGTCGACATGCTGGTGCGCTCCGGCGCCCTCGACATCATCGTCATCGACTCCGTCGCCGCTCTCGTGCCGCGCGCCGAGATCGAGGGCGAGATGGGCGACAGCCACGTCGGCCTCCAGGCCCGCCTCATGAGCCAGGCGCTGCGCAAGATCACCGGCGCCCTCAACAACTCCGGCACCACGGCGATCTTCATCAACCAGCTCCGCGAGAAGATCGGCGTCATGTTCGGCAGCCCGGAGACCACGACCGGTGGCCGCGCGCTGAAGTTCTACGCCTCGGTGCGCCTCGACGTGCGGCGCATCGAGAGCCTCAAGGACGGCACCGACGTCGTGGGCAACCGCACGCGCGTCAAGGTGGTCAAGAACAAGGTGGCCTCGCCGTTCAAGCAGGCCGAGTTCGACATCATGTACGGCAAGGGCATCTCGCGCGAGGGCTCGCTCATCGACGTGGGCGTCGAGCAGGCGATCATCCGCAAGTCCGGCGCCTGGTACACCTACGACGGCGACCAGCTCGGCCAGGGCAAGGAGAACTCGCGCAAGTTTCTGCGCGACAACCCCGACGTCGCCGCCGAGATCGAGAAGAAGATCAAGGAGAAGCTCGGGGTCGGCGTCGGGCAGTCCACGGACGCGGCCGGCGGCCCGGAGGCGGCTCCGGTCGACTTCTGATCCCGCCGGCGTCGCTTGGTCGCCGTCCCTGACGGCGTTCGCTCTCGTCGCGTCTGTTGGCTCTCGTCGCCCGTGCGGCGGCGTTGCTTGAGACCCCCGGTGCCGGTCCAGTGGGCCAAGCCGCTCGGGGCGGCACCGGGTCTCTTGCTCGTGTTGGTGTTGGTGCGTGGAGGTAGGGCTTGTCCGGCGAGGACGACGAGAACCCTTGGCTCGCGGCCGAGGGGTCGGGGGAGCCGCGGGCGGGTCGCCGCTCCGATCGGGCCGCGCCTCCGGTGGCGCCGTGGACTGATCCCGGCGGCTCGAATCCTTGGACGACGGCCTCTTCCTCTTCCGGCTCGCCCGCCGCCGCCGCTGCTGCGTTGCCTCCTGCCGCGGCTCCCGCTCCCGCTCCTGCTCCTGCCGGTGGTTCGGCTTCGGCGGATGAGGATTCGCGGCCGGCCTGGGGGCTTGAGCCCGGGAATCCCTGGGCGGCGGCCGGTGACTCCGCGGCGGCGGATTCGGCTCGTCCCGTGTTCGAGCCGGGGCCGGGCAATCCGTGGGCCGATCCTGGCTCGGCGCCGCCCAGCCTTCCGCCTTCCGCGCCGGCCTCGGGCTCGAAGTCGCTGCCTTGGGTCGATCCCGACTCATCCTCGGGTGGGCGCTGGGCCTCGAAGTCGCTGCCTTGGGCTGATGCCGACTCGCCCTCCGGCTCGTTCTCGGGTGGGCGCCGTGCTTCGAGGTCGTCGTCGCGCGGGGATGCCGGCTCGCGGCGGGGTTCTGGATCTGCTGGCTCGGCTTCCGGCTCGTCCTCGGCTGAGCGCCGGGCTTCGCGGGCTGATCCCGGTTCGGCTTCCGACGCCTCCTCGGCTTCCGACGCCTCCTCGGCTTCCGGCGTCTCCTCGGCTTCCGGCGTCTCCTCGGCTTCCGGCGTCTCCTCGGCTGAGCGCCGGGCTTCGCGGGCGGGTGCTGATTCGGCTCCTGGGGGGTGGGGCGAGTCCCGGGCGGATGCTGATACGACTCCCGGTGGGTGGCGGGCTGGGTCGGCTTTCGACGCCTCCTCCGGTGGGCGGCGGGCTTCGCGGTCGTTGCCGTGGAGTTCTCCCGCTTCGGACATTTCCGAAATTCCCGATACGCCGGCCGAAGGCGCTGATGGGCGTGTCGGATCGGATGGGCGTGCTGGGTCTGATGGGCGTGCTGGGTCTGATGGGCGTGCTGGGTCTTATGGGCGTGCCGAGGCCGACGAGCGTGCCGGGGCCGATGGGCGGCGGGGGAGGCGCGGGCGTGGCGGGCGGGATCGTGGTGCTCCGCCGCCGAAGCCGATGGACCCGCGGGAGGCGGCCCGGGAGATCTGCCTGCGGCAGCTCGCCGTGCGGCCGCGGACCAGGGCCGAGCTCGCGACCGCAATGCGCAAGCGCGGCGTCGAGGATGAGATCGCGGCGGAGATTCTCGACCGGTACGACGAGGTCGGCATCATCGACGACGCCGCGTTCGCGCGCGCGTGGGTGAGCAGCCGCCACCACGGCAAGGGGCTCTCGCGGCGGGCCCTCGCCGGCGAGCTGCGGCGCAAGGGCGTCTCCGCCGACGAGATGGGGGAGGCGCTGGAGGAGCTGACCCCGGACATGGAGGCGGAGACCGCGAAGGCGCTCGTCGTGCGGCGCCTGCGGAGCGAGACCCGCGCCACGCCGGAGGCCGTGTTCCGGCGGCTGGTCGGGATGCTGGGCCGCAAGGGGTACCCGCCGGGCCTCGCCATCCGCCTCGTCAAGGAAGCCATGGCCGAACGCGAGGACGCCGCCGAGTTCGCGGACTCCATCGACGCCGACGCGCTCGCCGATACCGCCCTGGACCCGGACGCTCAGTAGCTCTCCGCCGCCATCGACTGCTTTCTGCCGTCATCGCCTGCTTTCCGCCGTCATCGGCAGCTCTCCGCCGTCATCGACGCCGACGGGCTCGCCGATGCCGCCTCGGACCCGGGACCGCTCAGTAGCTCTCCGCCGTCACCGACGCCGACGGGCTCGCCGATGCCGTCTTTAAACCTGCGCTCGGTGGCCTTCAGCCGCCTGTCGATCGGTGAGGCGACGCCATCGGTGCTGCCTCGTACGCGCTTCACGCTCAGTGACCGTCGGGCGGGCCGGAGGTGATGGGCATCGATGCTGGAGTTGGTGGCGCACACCGTCTGTGGTGGAATGGTTGCAGCGCCGAGGGGAGGCTTGTGCGCGCTCCGGTTCCGACCAGTCACGTGCTGTGGAGGTTTTCACCTACTCAGCGACCGACATGCCGGAAAGGTCCGCGCAAAACGTGGCCGCTGGGGTGTTTCGGCTGGCGACGGTACTTGACGGACTTACATCCCGTATGGTGCCCGATCATGAGTCCTTGACCGAAGCGCCCTTCACGACCTAGCCTCGGCGTTACCAGATGGAGACCGCCCAACCACCGCGGGTTTACCGCACAACATAGATCGCGTCACAGATCAGCATCACTTACTTGATCCATAGCGGAAATGAGCGCCACGCCTTGCGGGAGGTGTTGGCGCTAGCGGCGACCCAGCAACGGGGCCCCCTAGGCCTCGATATCGATATACCTTGATGCGAAGTGGTCGGGCGTCTCCTCCATAACCCCCGCCGTCGCAAGATGCGCGGCGCCGAGCGGAGCGAGGTGACGTCGTGACGGAGCGCGCCCATGTCATCCTCTGCGACCCCGAAAGCACCGGCGGCCTGACGGCCCCGGGAGCCTGCGCGGGACGAGCCCGCGACGGCGCGCGATCGGCCACGGCCGCCGATGCCGATGGCGACGAGAGCGACAGAACCCAGCGCGGCGACGGAGCCCAGCGCGGTGACAGAGCCCAGCGCGGTGACAGAGCCCAGCGCGGTGACAGAGCCCAGCGCGGTGACAGAGCCCAGCGCGGCGACGGAACCCAGCGCGGTGACAGAGCCCAGCGCGGCGACGGAACCCAGCGCGGCGACGGAGCCCAGCGCGCGGGGCGAGCCCTCGACGGCGCGCGATCGGGCACGGCCGCCGACGGCGACGGCATTCGAGGCAAGGGGCAGGCCCGCCACGGCGCGCGATCGGCTACGGCAGCCGATGCCGGCAGCGACGAGGGCGACCGAACCCGAGGCGCGAAGCGCGTGCCGCGCGCGGAGGGCCGGAGACTCGACGTCGTGCGAGCGGCGCATCCGGCCGTCGGGGATGGTGATGTCCGTGGGCGAACCGCGCACATCGGCCTCGAGCGGCGAACCCGGGCGGCCGGCCCAAGTAGGGTTGCTACGGGGGGCGGGACCGCCCGTGCGGACAGGGCGGTGGGCGTGAACAGAGCGTCAGGTGCGAACCGGGCAGGAGCCGTGCCATGGCCCGGCTGCGGCTCGCGACCGACCCTCGACCGGACCGTGCGCGAGCGGCTCGACCAGACCGTGGGGCTCGACCAGACCGAGCGGCTCGACCAGACCGGGCGGCTCGACCAGACTGTGCGCGAACGGCTAGACAGGGCCGAGCGGCTCGACAGGGCTGTGCGGCCAGACCGGACCGAGCGGCTCGACCAGGCCGTGCGGGTGCGGGTTGACCGAGCTGTGCGGGACCGAGTCGACCGGACCGTGCGGGAGCGGCCCGGGATGTCGGATGACGCGGTGGCTGTGCGGCAGGTGGCGGCGTGACCGGGGTGCAGATCGCGTTGACGGTGGCGCTCACCGTCCTCGTGGTCGTTGTCGTGGCGGTGCTCGTGGTGGCGCTGAAGGTGGTACGCCGGCTCGGGGGCACCGTCCCCGCGGCCGCACCCGCCGGGGACGACCCCGCGTTCCTGGCCGAGAAGGATCGGCAGGAGCACTCGCTCGCGTCGTTGCGTACGGCGGCCGAGGACGCCACCGCGGCCGTCGACGAGGCGCGGGCGGCGGCGGCCGCGGCGCGCACCGAGGCCGCGGCCGCGAAGGCGGAGGCCAGCGCGGCCCGCTCGGAGGCGCGGCGGATTCTCGACGCGGCCCGGGCCGAGGCCGACTCGCTGCTCGAACGCTCGCACCGGCAGGCCGAGATCGACGCCGAGCAGGCCCGGGCGGCCGCCCGGCGGGCCGGGGAGCGCGAGGTCAACCAGCTCACCGCGGTCGCCAAGGAGCAGTCGCAGGACGCCGAGCGCCGGCAGCGCCGCCTCGACGAGCGGGAGCGGCTGCTGGCCGAGGAGGCCGAGCGGCTGGCGGAGCGGGATCGGCGCATCAGTGGTACCGAAGCGGATCTGCTGGAACGCGAAGCGTCCTTCGCCCGGAGGGAGGCCGAGCTCGCCGAGGGCGAGGAGCGGCACCGGGAGGAGCTGGAGCGTATCGCCGGGCTGACCGCCGACGCGGCCCGCGTCGAGGTCGTCGAGACGATCGAGGCGCAGGCCAAGCGCGAGGCGGCGCTGCTCGTGCGGGACATCGAGAACGACGCCCGCAACACGGCCGAGCAGCGGGCCCGGCACATCGTCGTCGACGCGATCCAGCGGGTCGCCAGCGAGCAGACCGCCGAGAGCGTGGTCAGCGTGCTGCACCTGCCCAGCGACGAGATGAAGGGCCGGATCATCGGCCGCGAGGGGCGCAACATCCGCGCGTTCGAGTCGACGACCGGGGTGAACCTGATCATCGACGACACGCCGGAGGCCGTGCTGCTGTCGTGCTTCGATCCGGTACGGCGGGAAATCGGACGGCTCACGCTCGAGAAGCTGGTGCTCGACGGGCGGATCCACCCGCACCGCATCGAGGAGGTCTTCGACCAGGCCAAGCACGAGGTGGAGCGGCTGTGCCAGCGCGCCGCCGAGGACGCGCTGGTCGAGGTGGGCATCACCGACCTGCACCCGGAGCTCATGACGCTGCTGGGGCGGCTGCGGTACCGCACGTCGTATGGCCAGAACGTCCTCAAGCACCTCGTCGAGACCGCGCACATCGCCGGGATCATGGCCGCCGAGCTGCGCTTGGACCCGCCGCTCATCAAGCGGTGCGCGTTCCTGCACGACATCGGCAAGGCGCTCACCCACGAGGTGGAGGGCAGCCACGCGCTGATCGGGGCGGACGTCGCCCGCAAGTACGGCGAGCACGAGGACGTCGTCCACGCGATCGAGGCGCACCACAACGAGGTGCTGCCGCAGACCATCGAGGCGGTGCTCACCCAGGCCTCGGACGCGTGCTCCGGGGGGCGCCCGGGGGCGCGGCGGGAGAGCCTCGAGGCGTACGTCAAGCGCCTCGAACGCATCGAAGAGATCGCCGGCGGCAAGTCGGGCGTCGAGAAGGTCTTCGCGATGCAGGCCGGGCGCGAGATCCGGGTCATGGTCCGGCCCGACGACGTCGATGACATCGGGGCGGCGGTGCTGGCCCGCGACGTGGCCAAGCAGATCGAGGAGGAGCTGACCTACCCGGGTCAGATCCGCGTGACGGTCGTGCGGGAGTCCCGGGTCACCGAGATCGCCCGCTGAGCCCGGCCGCCGGCTCGCGGGCCGCGTCCGCCGTCGCCGCGACGGCTTCGGTCGCGGGCGCTCGCTCTTGTGATCGCGCACGACCGCGGCGCCGTGCGGCGGCGGTCTCGTAAGGCTCCCGGCCCGCTGCCGCGTCGACCGCGGCCGATTCGCACAGCTCGCGCTTCGGCAATCCGTGCGCCGCGACGATGGCGCACACGTATGATGTCGCGCGGCGCGGCGCCGAGCGGGCGTCTGCGCAGCTCGCGGTTCGGCACGACCTGTGTGCCGCGACGATGGCGCACACGTACGACGTCGCGCGGCGCGGCCCCGAGCGGGCGTCTGCGCAGCTCAGGCCCCGCCGCCCGGAAAAATGATGATAAAGGAGAAAAGTCCGGATCACGAAGTGTCCGGACTTTTCTGAACCAAGCAAGCCGTCACAGCGGAGCGATCGCGGAATCCCCCACGATGAAGTCCTTCTTGACCTTGTACGCCCAGATCACCGGGTCCGCCCCGTCGAGGTTGCCGCTGCCGTCCCACTTGATCTCGCGCCCCGTCGTGGCGCCCTTCGCCTTGTACGTGGCCATGAACTTCAGCATCTCCTCGCGCGTGCCGTTCCCCGCGAGGAAGCCGGCCAGGTAGACCGCCGCCGCGTCGTACGCCTCCGGGCCGTAGAAGCTGGCCTGCGCGCCGAACGTGCCCTGGTACTTCGAGGCGAAGTCCGCCCCCGCGTCCTTCGACGGCACGCACGGGCAGGTCACGACCACGCCCTCGGCCTTGCCCTCGGTCTTGGTCACGAAGCTCTGCGTGAACAGCTTGTCCGAGCCGACGATGGGCAGGTCCGCCTTGGCCGCGCGCAGCGCCTTGACGAAGGGGATGCCGTCGGCCGACTGGCCCGCGAAGTACACCGCGTCCGGGCTGGAGTCGGTGACCTGCTTGACCGCCGAGGCGAAGTCGGTGTCGGCCTGGCGGATCGAGACGGACACGCCCGTGGCGCTGCCGAGCACGTTGGACACCTCGGTCCGGCCGATCGTGCCGTAGTCCGAGTCGTCGTACACGATCGCGGTCTTCTTGGCCTTCAGGGTGTTCTTGATGTACGCCGCGCCCGCGCGGGCCTGGTCGGCGTCGGAGCCGATGCCGCGGTGGAACGTGGCCCAGCCCTGCTTGGCGAGGTTCTCGTCCGGCGCGAACGGCGTGATCATCGGCAGCTTGGCCTTCTCCAGGATCGGGCCGGCCGCGAGGATCTCGTTGTCGTAGACGGGGCCGACGACGCCGATCACCTCGGGGTCGTCGGCGGCCTGCTGGGCCTTGGTCTTGCTGCCGTCGTCGGTCCCGGTGGTGTCGAACTCCTTGAAGTCGACCTTGCAGCCCGCGTGCGCGGCGTTGAAGTCGTCGATGGCGAGCCGGACGCTGTTGCGCATCATCACGCCGTCGTCGGAGTTGTCGCCGCTGGACATCCCCAGGTACGCGATCTTGTGCCCGCACGCCGGGGACGCCGCCGGGGCCACGACCGGGTTCGTCGGGCCGGGGTCGGGGTCGTCCGAGTCGCGGTTGGCCGCCCACACGATCCCGCCGACGATCAGCAGCAGCGCGAGGGTGCCACCGCCGACGGCCGCGATCAGCCCTCCGCGTCGTTTCGTCGGCGGCGGTACCGGCGGATAGCCCCCCGGCCACGCCGGAGCGGGGCTCGCCGGGACCGCGGTCACCGGCTGCGGGACCGGAGCCGGACGCACGGGCTGCTGCGGCATCACCGGCTGCGTGGTCGCCGGAAAGCCCACCGGCGGGCGCGGCTGCGGGTGTACGGGCTGCGGCGCGACAGCCGGCATCGCGCCCGTCTGGATCAGCGGCGGCAGGTGCGGCGTGTTCGACGGCATGCTGAACCCGGGCGACACCGGCTGCCCCGACACCGGCTGCCCCGACACGGGCTGCCCCGAAACCGGCGCGGCCGACACCGGGGCCGCGGCCACGTCGCCGCTGAGCTCGTGCGGGCCGGCGCCCGGCGTCGGGCCGCCCGAGATCGGCACCGGGGCGCCGGAGATGGGCGAGGTCGCGCCCCCGGCCGCCCCCGCGACCGCCGCCCGCCCCGTCGGCGGGGCCAGGTGCAGGGCGCCCTCGGCGACGACGAGCTCGGGCTGCTCGATCGCGGTCGGGGCCAGCCCGAACGCGCGGTGCAGCAGCGTCGCGGCGAGCGGGATCCGGCTCGAGCCGCCGACCAGGAACACCGCGGAGACGGGCCGGGTGCCCAGCGCCGCCGCGGTGACCGCGATCTGGGTGGCGGTGACGGTGCGGTCGAGGATCGGGCGGGCCAGTTGTTCGAGCTGCTCGCGGCCGATCGGGACGCTCTCGTCGAAGAGGGGCACGTGCACGTACGTGGTCGCGGCCCGGCTCAGCATCTCCTTGGCCAGGCGCGCGTCCTCCCAGAGCTGCCACGCGGCGCGCCGGTCGGTCTCGCTCTCCGGGTTGGTGAGCCGCTGCCAGCGGTCGCCCTCGCGGCCGGCGAAGTTGCGGCCGAGGTAGGCCACCACGGCCGCGTCGACGTCGAGGCCGCCCGCGTCCGGCAGGCCCTCGCTCGCGAGCACGTCGAAGCCCCCGCCCGCGTTGCGGCGCACGACGCTCGCGTCGAAGGTGCCGGCGCCGAAGTCGTACACCACCGCGATGCCGCCGACGGGCACGTGGGTGCCGACCGTGCTCACGAAGTACGAGGCCGCCGCCACCGGCTCCGACGACAGCAGCGGCTCGGGGAGCCCCGCGGCGATCGCGGCGCGGGAGAGCGTCTGGCGCCGCTGCGGCGGCCAGGTCGCGGGGTGGGTGATCATCACCTGGGCGGGCTTGGCCCCGGCGACCCGCTCGGCCTCGGTCGCGACCCGCCGCAGGACGCTCGTGACGAGGTCGGACACGGCCACGTCCCGCTCGCCGAGCCAGACGGTGCCCTCCTCGACGCGGCGCTTCGGGTAGGGCTCGAACCGGTGCGGCTGGAGCCGCGCGGAGTGCACCGCGTCACGCCCGGTGAGGATGCTGCCGTCGGCGTTGACGTACACCGCCGACGGCAGCAGGGGCGAACCGTCGAAGAGGAGGGGCTTGGTGCGCCCGTCCGGCCAGCGCAGGACCCCGACCGTGGTCGAGGTTCCGAAGTCGATGCCCAACCGGAAGCCAGTGTCCGCCACTCGCGCAGCGTACGCACCGGAGGCAACCTTGCCAATCAACTCAGATGCTCGGGTGTGAGGAACCCGGGTCGGTGCTCAGTGGTACGGGCGGCGCCGTCGTCTTGGCCCGCTTGCCGCCGATGAGCCGCTTCTGCAGCCAGAAGGCGAACCAGGACAGCAGGCCGCAGGTGCCGATGTAGATCGCGGCGACGATCAGGTAGCTGGGCACGTACGGCAGGCCGAAGGGCAGGCGGCCGCCGATGGACTTGCCGACGTACAGCAGCTCCGGCAGCTGGATGAGGAAGCCCAGCGCGGTGTCCTTGAGCAGCACGACGACCTGGCTGACGATGGCCGGCAGCATCGCCCGCACCGCCTGCGGCAGGAGGATGGACGTCATCACCTGGGTCTTGCGCATGCCCAGCGCGTACGCGGCCTCCGACTGGCCCCGCGCCACGGCGTTCACGCCGGCCCGGAAGATCTCGGAGAGCACCGCGCCGTTGTAGACCGTGAGCGCGATCACGAGCGGCCAGAACGGGCCGACCTTGTAGCCGAGCTGGATCGGGCCGTAGTACGCGAAGAAGATGAGCACGAGCAGCGGGATGGCCCGGAACAGCTCGACGATGAACGAGGTCGGGGCGCGGAAGTACCGGTGGTCGCTGAGCCGTCCGGACGCCAGCAGGGCACCGAACAGCAGCGCGAGCACGGCCGCGGCGCCGGCGGTCTTGAGCGTGGTCAGGTACCCGTCGAGCAACTGCTGCTGGATCGCGGTGTACTCGAACTGCTGCCACTTGATCGAGTCGAACTGGCCGGTGTCGTTGAAGCGCAGCACGATGTACACCAGCAGCGCCACGATGCCGATGAGGCTCACGACGCCGAGCAGGCGGTTGCGCAGCTTCGCCCTTGGGCCGGGCAGGTCGTAGAGAAGGTTCGAGCTCATCGGGCGACCCCCCAGCGGTTCTCGAGCCGGCGCTGCAGCACGATCAGCGGCAGGACCAGGATCAGGAAGCCGATCATGATCCAGAGGATCGTGTAGATCTGGTTCTCGCCGCGCTCGGAGAGGTACGCCTGGATCGCGCCCGCCTCGGCAACGGAGAAGCCGGCCGCGACCGTCGTGTTCTTGAGCATGGCGTTGAGGACACTCACCATCGGCGGCACCACGGTGCGGAAGGCCTGCGGCAGCACGATGAGGCTGAGCACCTGGCCGAAGGTCATGCCCAGCGCGCGGGCGGCCTCGGCCTGCCCGACCGGCACCGTGTTGATGCCGGAGCGCAGCGCCTCGCACACGAACGCGCTCGTGTAGGCGGTGAGCGCGATGCAGGCGCTGGGGAAGTAGTCGATGTTGACGTCCAGCTTGGGCACCGCGAACACGAGCAGCGCGAAGACCAGCGTCAGCGGGCAGTTGCGCAGCAGCAGCACGTAGGTGGTGCCGAAGCCGCGCAGGGCGGGCACCGGCGACACGCGCATCGCGGTCAGCAGGGTGCCGAGCACCAGCGAGGCGACCCCGGCGATCAGGAACAGCTGGATCGTGACCCAGAAGTGCTGCCAGATGGTCGTCCAGTTGTCCGTGAGGACATGTAGAAACTCGTTCATCCGCTGCCCATCGGAAATGGATCGGAGGGGGGACCAATGCGGGAACGCCGCCCCGAGTGGGGCGGCGTCCCGGTCAGTGGGGTCAGTACTTCTCGAGCGGCGGAATCGTCGCCGACGAGCCGGACTTGCCCAGCGTGCCGTCGTAGATCTTCTGCCAGGTGCCGTCCTTCTCCGCGGCCTCCAGCGAGGCGTTGACGAAGTCGCGCAGCGCCTTGTCGTCGTGCGGCAGGCCGATGCCGTACTTCTCCGGGTACGCCTTGCCGGTCGCCGGGTCGGTGAACGGCTTGCCGACGACCTTGAGCATGCTCGGGTTCTGCGCCGCGTAGCCCTTGAGGATCGCGTCGTCGGTGGTGACCGCGTCGACCTTCTTGTCGATCAGCTGCGACACGCACTCGGAGTAGGTCTTGAACTCGACGATGTTGCTGTCCTCGGTGAGCTTCTGGTCGCGCACCCGCTGGATCGGCGTGGAGCCGGTGGCGGAGCAGACCTTCTTGCCCTTGAGCGACTCCGAGCCGGTGATGGACGTGTCGTCCTTGCGCACCAGCAGGTCCTGCGCGGCGATGAAGTACGGGCCGGCGAAGGAGACGTCGGCCTTGCGCTTGTCCGTGATCGAGTAGGTGCCGACGTAGTAGTCGACCTCGCCACCCTTGATCGACGTCTCGCGGTTCGCGGACGCGACCTCCTTGTACTCGATCTTCGCCGGGTCGATGCCGAGCTTCGACGCGATCAGCTGGGCGATCTCGATGTCGAAGCCGCAGCGCTTGCCGGAGGCGTCCTTGTAGCCGAGGTTCGGCTGGTCGAACTTGACGCCGACGACGACCTTGCCGGCCGTCTTGATCTTCGCGAAGGTCGGGCTGCCCGCGATGTCGACGCCCGTGGCGGGCGTGAGCGTGGCGCCGGACGACGTGCAGGCGTCGCTCGCCGCGGCGGGCGCGCCGGACTGGCCCGCCGGGGTCTCCGGGGTGGGCGTGCCCTCCTTGCCGCAGGCGGCAAGGCCGAGCGAAAGCGTGGCGACGGCGGCCATGGCCGCGATGCGCGTGATTCGCATGTTCTTGCGTGCTCCTTCCAAATAGCTCAGGCCGTCCGGCGGACCGGGCGGCCGCGTGGCGCACCGGGGGTGGTACGCCGTCTCTCGTGCGTCGAGATGGTGCGTGAACGTCAGTGCGTGAGGATCTTCGAGAGGAAGTCCTTGGCCCGGTCGGTGCGCGGGTTGGCGAAGAAGTCCGCCGGCTCCGCCTCCTCGACCAGCTGCCCGTCGGCCATGAACACGACGCGGTTGGCCGCGTGCCGGGCGAAGCCCATCTCGTGGGTGACGACGACCATCGTCATGCCCTCGCGGGCCAGGCCGGTCATCACCTCGAGCACCTCGCCGACCATCTCCGGGTCGAGCGCGCTCGTCGGCTCGTCGAACAGCATCGCCTTGGGCTGCATGGCCAGGGCGCGCGCGATCGCGGCGCGCTGCTGCTGGCCGCCGGAGAGCTGGGCCGGATACTTCTCGGCCTGCGCGGCGATGCCGACCCGCTGCAGCAGGCCCATCGCCCGCTCGCGGACCACGGCCGGCTTCTCCTTGCGGACCTTCACCGGGCCGAGCATCACGTTCTCGAGGATCGTCTTGTGCGCGAAGAGGTTGAACGACTGGAAGACCATGCCGACCTCGCTGCGCAGCCGGGCGAGGGGCTTGCCCTCGGCGGGCAGGCTGGTGCCGTCGAACACGATCTCGCCGTTGTTGATGGGCTCGAGCCGGTTGATCGCGCGGCAGAGCGTCGACTTGCCCGAGCCCGAGGGCCCGACCACCACGACGACCTCGCCCCGCCCGATCGACAGGTTGATGTCCTTCAACACGTGCAGTTCGCCGAACCACTTGTTCACGCCACTGAGCACGATCAAAGGCTCGTCCGTCATGTCCCGCCCCACTGGAATAGCGACGCTTGTCTTCCCGTCTGGTGCGACTGACGTTAGCGGGGCAAAGGCTCTTGATCCGCGACACAGTGGTCACGGGCCGATAACGACGTCCGAATTGCGCGTACGTGTCCACGACGGGTTCCTGCCGGCGCTTTCTGTCGTCCCGGTTTGATCACGGCAAGCAACCCGGCGATGCTGATGCCATGCGCATCCTCGTGACCAATGACGACGGCATCGACAGCCCCGGCCTGCTCGCGCTCGCCGGGTGGGTGGCGCGCGCCGGGCACGAGACGGTGGTCGCCGCGCCGGCCGAGGAGTCCTCCGGCTCCAGTGCGGCCCTGCTCGCGGTCGACGAGGGCGGGCGCATCCAGATGCGGGAGCGGGGCATCGACGGTACCGCCGCGGCTTTCGCGGTTTCGGCGACGCCGGCGTTCATCGTCCTGCTGGCCACGCGCGGTGCCTTCGGGCCGCCACCCGACGTCGTGCTGTCCGGCGTCAACCGGGGGCCCAACACGGGCGCCGCGGTGCTGCACTCCGGCACCGTCGGGGCCGCGCTCACGGCCGTGGCCAACGGCTGCCCGGCGCTGGCGGTCTCGCTCGACGTGGCCCCCGACGCCGAGGAGGCCAACTGGGACACCGCGGCCGAGGTCGCCGTCGACCTGTTGCCGCTGCTCACCGGCGTGTTCGCGCTCAACGTCAACGTGCCCGACGTCGAGGCCGGGGCGCTGCGCGGCATCCGCCGGGCGCACCTGTCCGAGTTCGGGATGGTGCAGATGACCCTGCGCGACGAGGGCGAGGGGTTCGTGCGGATGTCCCTCGAACAGGTGGGGGAGGTGCCCGAGCCGGGCAGCGACGACGGGTGGCTGCTGGACGGGTACGCCGCCGTCACGCCGCTCTTCCCGCCCGGCGAGGCCGCGGACGTGGAGCTGCCCGGGCTCGTGGATACGGCCGGTGAGCACATCGGGGGCTAGCGCCGCAGCCCCGCCCCGGTCGCGAAGCAGGCGCTAGTATTTGCCTCGCCATGACTGAGACCCGTACCTTCCGCGTGATCACCTACGGCTGCCAGATGAACGCGCACGACTCCGAGCGCATCTCCGGGCTGCTGGAGGAGGCCGGCTACGTGCCGGCGGCCGGCGACGGCGAGCCCGACGTCGTCGTGTTCAACACGTGCGCGGTGCGGGAGAACGCGGACAACCGGCTCTACGGCAACCTCGGCCACCTGCGCCCCACGAAGCTCGCGCACCCCGGCATGCAGATCGCCGTCGGCGGCTGCCTGGCGCAGAAGGACCGCGGCGACATCGTGAAGAAGGCGCCCTGGGTGGACGTCGTCTTCGGCACCCACAACATCGGCTCGCTGCCGGTGCTGCTGGAGCGCGCCCGGCACAACGCCGCCGCCGAGGTCGAGATCCTCGAGTCGCTCGAGGTCTTCCCCTCGACGCTGCCGACCCGCCGCGAGTCGACCTACGCGGGCTGGGTCTCCATCTCGGTCGGCTGCAACAACACGTGCACGTTCTGCATCGTGCCCGCGCTGCGCGGCCGCGAGAAGGACCGCCGCCCCGGCGACGTGCTGGCCGAGGTCGAGGCGCTGGCGGCCGAGGGTGTGCTGGAGGTGACGCTGCTCGGCCAGAACGTGAACTCCTACGGGGTCGAGTTCGGCGACCGGTACGCGTTCGGCAAGCTTCTGCGCGCGTGCGGCTCGGTCGAGGGCCTGGAGCGGGTGCGCTTCACCAGCCCGCACCCGAAGGACTTCACCGACGACGTGATCGCGGCCATGGCCGAGACGCCGAACGTGTGCCACTCGCTGCACATGCCGCTGCAGTCGGGCTCGGACGACGTGCTGCGGGCCATGCGCCGGTCCTACCGGGCCGAGAAGTATCTGGGCATCATCGAGAAGGTCCGCGCCGCGATGCCCGACGCCGCCATCACCACCGACATCATCGTGGGCTTCCCCGGCGAGACGGACGCGGACTTCGAGCGGACGCTCGACGTGGTGCGCGAGGCCCGCTACTCCAGCGCGTTCACCTTCCAGTACTCCAAGCGTCCCGGCACCCCCGCGGCCTCGATGGACCCGCAGGTGCCGAAGGCCGTGGTGCAGGAGCGCTACGACCGGCTGATCGCCGTGCTGGAGGAGATCAGCTGGGCCGAGAACAAGCGCCTGGTCGGTTCGACGCTCGAGGTGCTGGTCGCCGTCGGCGAGGGGCGCAAGGACAACGCGACCGGCCGCCTGTCGGGCCGCGCCCGGGACGGCCGGCTGGTGCACTTCGCCGCCGATCCCGCCGCCGGCATCCGGCCGGGCGACATCGTGCACACGACGGTGACCTATGCGGCGCCCCACCACCTCAACGCCGACGGCCCCCTGGTCTCGCACCGCCGCACGCGGGCCGGCGACGCCTGGGAGTCGGGCCGGGTGACGCGCACGCCGGGCGTGGCCCTGGGCATGCCGACGATCGGCGCCCCGCCGCCGCAGCCGGCCGCCACCCACTGCTGAAGCGTTCCCGGCGCCGAGCGGAGTACGGCCCCCTGGTCTCGCACCGCCGCACGCGGGCCGGCGACGCCTGGGAGTCGGGCCGGGTGACGCGCACGCCGGGCGTGGCCCTGGGCATGCCGACGATCGGCGCCCCGCCGCCAGCCGGCCGCCACCCACTGCTGAGGCGTTCCCGGCGCCGAGCGGAGTCAGGGCCGCGCGGCGCCGGCCACCGCCCGCGTATCGGGGCAGAAAAGCGTTGACCACTACACGCACGCGGCGTGTAGTGGTCAACTTTCTATGTCGGACGGGGCGCTGCCCGTCACCGGAGAAGTCCGTCAGCCGGTGTGCTCCGCCATGGCCAGGAACTTGCGCTTCGACTCGAGCGCCTTCTCGGCCTCCTTGATGCGCCGCTGGTCGCCGGCGGCCTGGGCGCTCGCCAGCTGCTGCTCCGCCCGCGCCACCTGCTCGCGCATCTGGGCGAGCAGCGGGCTGGCCTCGGGCGGGGTGCGCCGCCACGCCGCGTCCATCGCGGCCTTGACCTTGTCCTCGACGGCGCGGAGACGGCGGTCCAGGCCGGCCTGCGACTCGCGGGGCACGCGGCCCACGTCGTGCCAGTTGCCCTGGATCTCGCGGAGCTTGTTCTGCGCGCCCTTCGGGTCGCCGTCGATGTCGAGGGCCTCGGCCTGGGCCAGGAGCTCCTGCTTGCGGTCGAGGTTGCCCTTGAACTCGGCGTCCCGAGCCGAGAATACCTCGCTGCGCCGCTTGAAGAAGGCGTCCTGAGCGGCCCGGAAGCGCTCCCAGAGCTTCTGCTCCGTGTCCTTCGCGGCGCGCGGGGCGGCCTTCCACTCGGTCATGAGGTCCTTGAGGCGCGCCGCCGTCGCGTTCCACTCGGTGGACTCGGACAGGCTCTCGGCCTCGACGACGAGCTCCTCCTTGCGGCCCTGGGCCTGCTTGCGGGAGGCGTCCAGGGTGGCGAAGTGGGCCCCGCGGCGGCGGGTGAAGGCGTCGCGAGCGGCGGCGTAGCGCTTCCAGAGCTCGCTCTCGGCCTTCTTCTCGACGCCGTGGATCGACTTCCACTCGTCGAGGATCTCCTTGAGCCGGTCGCCGGCCGTCTTCCAGCCGGTGGCGTCGGCCGCGATGGCCTCGGCCTCCTCGACCAGGGCGGTCTTGCGGGCGAGCGACTCGGCCCGGGCCGCGTCGCGGGCGGCCCGCGCGGCTCCGGCCTTCTCCTCGGCGATCGCCGTGAGCTTGTCCAGCCGGGCGGCCAGCCCGTCGATGTCACCGACGACGTGGGCCTCGTCGAGGCCGCTGCGCAGGCGCCGGATGGTGGACAGGGACTGGCCGGCGTCGGCGGCGCCGCTGCCGAGCCTCGCCTCGATCAGGTCGACCTCGGTCACCAGGTCGGCGAACCGGCGGGCGAAGTGGGCCAGGCCCTCCTCGGGTGTCCCGGCCTGCCAGGACCCGATTGGGCGCTCACCGGCGGCCGTCTTCACGAAGACGTTGCCGTCGGTGTCGATCCGTCCAAACTCCGTAGGGTCGCTCATCTGCCCATCCTCGCTCCCGGCGCCCGTAGGATCGGGTATCCCACCGTCACGCCGCCATCGCACAGCAAAGTTCCCCAGGGCATTCTCACAGGTGTGCCCCGGGGCCGGTCGAGGGCCTGCGGCCGAACCGTGACCATTCCGGTGCCATTCACAGGCCACACGGTTGCGCAGAGACCGTCCCCGATAACGTTAAGCCGTGTCACTCGTCGCCGCCGCGGTCTGCCCACATCCGCCACTCCTCGTGCCGGACCTGGCCGCCGGGGCCGCCTCCGAGCTCGACGACCTGCGGGCGGCCTGCCGCGCCGCGGTGGCGCACCTGGCGGATGCCTCGATCGACTCGCTCATCGTTCTCGGTTCTGATACCACGACGGTACGCCGTGCGGCCCCGTTCGGGGGGACCCTATCCCCGTGGGGCATCGACCGGCACATCGGCGACCCGGCGGGCGAGCCCCTGCCCCTCAGCCTGCTCATCGGTGCCTACCTGATGCCGGGCGCCGGAAACTTCCAGTCCGTCGCCGCCGATGCCGCACCCGGGGAGTGCGCGCGCCTCGGCCGCGACCTCGCCGCGGAGGCCGAGCGCGTCGGGCTGCTGGTGCTCGGCGACGGCTCGGCCTGCCGTACCGACAAGGCCCCCGGCTTCTTCGACCCGCGCGCCGAGGCCTTCGACGCGACCGTCGCCGCCGCCCTCGCCGGGGCCGACGCCGCCGCGCTCGCCGCGCTCGACCCGGCCCTGGCCGACGAGCTGCTCGTCGCCGGCCGCGCGCCGTGGCAGGTCCTGGCCGGCGCGGCCGAGGGTGAGATGCGGGGGGAGTTACTGTACGACTCCGCTCCGTACGGTGTCGCCTACTTCGTGGCCACGTGGGCGGCATGAGGCCCGTCGTCGCGATCGTCGGGCCGACGGCCGCGGGCAAGTCGGCGCTGAGCCTGCGCCTCGCGGAGGAGCTCGGCGGCGAGGTCGTCAACGCCGACTCCATGCAGCTGTACCGCGGCATGGACATCGGCACCGCCAAGCTCACCGAGGCCGAGCGGGGCGGCGTCCCGCACCACGTCCTGGACATCTGGGACGTCACCGAGCCCGCCAGCGTGGCCGTCTACCAGGGGCTCGCCCGCGCCGCCATCGACGACATCGCCGCCCGCGGCCGCGTCCCGCTGCTGGTCGGCGGCTCCGGCCTCTACGTGCGGGCCGTGCTCGAGGACTTCGACTTCCCCGGCACCGACCCCGAGCTGCGCGCCGAGCTGGAGCGGGAGCTGGACGAGCACGGGCCGGCGCCGCTGTACGCCCGGCTGCTGGCCGCCGACCCGGTCGCGGCCGGGCGCATCCTGCCCAGCAACGGCCGGCGCATCGTGCGCGCCCTGGAGGTCAACGCGCTCACCGGCACCGCCTTCACCGCGCAGCTGCCGCAGCCCCGCCCGGTGTACGACGCCGTCCATCTCGGCGTCGACGTCGACACGGCGGTGCTGGACGCGCGGATCGACGCGCGGGTCGAGCACATGTGGGCGCTCGGCTTCGTGGCGGAGGTCCGCGGCCTGCTCGACCGGGGGCTGCGGGAGGGGCGCACGGCGAGCGGCGCCCTGGGGTACCGCCAGATCATGAACCTCCTCGACGGGCTCTGCGGCCCCGAGGAGGCCCGCGCGGAGACGGCCCGTGCCACCCGGCGCTTCGTGCGGCGGCAACGGTCCTGGTTCCGCCGCGACGAGCGGATCATCTGGCTCGACGGCGCGGCGGCCGACATCACGCGGGCGGCCCTGCGCGCCGTGCGGCAAGATTGACGCCATGCGCTTCGCGAAAGGCCACGGCACGGGCAACGACTTCGTCATCCTGCCCGACCCCGACGGCACCCTGCCCCTGACCCCGGCCCTCGTCGCCGCCCTGTGCGACCGGCGCCGCGGCATCGGCGCCGACGGCGTCCTGCGGGTCGTGCGCAGCGCCGCCCACCCGGACGCGGAGGCGTCCTCGGCGGGCGCCGAGTGGTTCATGGACTACTGGAACGCCGACGGCTCGCAGTCGGAGATGTGCGGCAACGGGGTCCGCGTCTACGCGCGCTACCTCGCCGAGGCCGGCCTGGTCGCCCCCGAGGGCACGTTCGACCTGGTGACCCGGGCCGGTGTGGTGCCGGTCACCATGGGCGAGGAGATCACGGCCGGCATGCCGGTTCCCCGGGTGTACGTCCAGAGTGAGGCCGTCACGACCGGCACGAGCCTCGGCGGCACCGCGGTCGACGTCGGCAACCCGCACCTCGTGTGCCCCGTGGACGAGCCGACCCTGGACGGGCTCGACCTCACCCGGGCGCCCGTGACCGACCCGCTGATCTTCCCGGCCGGGGTGAACGTCGAGTTCGCCGCCGTGGGCCCGGCCCCGGCCGGCGCCGACCTCTACCGCCGGATGCGCGTCTACGAGCGCGGCTCCGGCGAGACGCAGTCCTGCGGCTCGGGCGCGTGCGCGGTCGCCGCGGTCGCGGTGCACCACGCCGGGCTGGAGTCCGGCACCGTGGTCGTCGACGTGCTCGGCGGCCGGCTCACCGTGACCGTGTCGCCGGTCGAGTGCCTGCTGCGGGGGCCTGCGGTCATCGTCGCGCACGGCGACGTCGACGCGCAGGCCGTCCGGCAGCTGGCGCCCACCTACTCCTGAGCCGGAGGCTCCCCGTCGGGGGTCGAGTCCAGCTGAGGGCCCTTCGCGGCGGCCCGCACGGCCGCGGCGACCGCGGGGGAGACCCGCGCGTCGAAGACGCTCGGCACGATGACCGTCGGGTTGAGCTTGTCCTCGCCGACCGTGTCCGCGATCGCGCGCGCGGCCGCGAGGGCCATCTCGTCGGTGAACTCGCGGGCCTGGGCGTCGAGCATGCCCCGGAACACGCCGGGGAACGCGAGCACGTTGTTGATCTGGTTCGGCTGGTCGGAGCGGCCGGTGGCGACGATCGCGGCGTGCTCGCGGGCCGCCCGCGGGTCGACCTCGGGGTCGGGGTTGGCCAGCGCGAAGACGATCGAGTCCTTGGCCATCGTGGCGATGTCGTCGCCGGTGAGCAGGTTCGGCGCGCTCACCCCGATGAACACGTCGGCGCCGCGCAGGGCCCCGCGCAGGTCACCCGCGTAGTTCTCCCGGTTGGTGTGCTCGGCGAGCCACTGCCACGCGCCCGACAGGCCGGTCATGCCGCGGTGCAGGGCGCCGGGCCGGTCGGTCGCGATCACGTCGCCGACGCCCTGGCGCAGCAGGAGCTTCATGATGGCTGTGCCGGCGGCGCCCGCCCCGCTCACCACGACCTTCACCCGCCCGATCGGCTTGCCCACCACGCGCAGCGCGTTCGTCAGCGCGGCCAGCACGCAGATGGCCGTGCCGTGCTGGTCGTCGTGGAAGACGGGGATGTCGAGCTGCTCGCGCAGCCGCTCCTCGATCTCGAAGCAGCGCGGCGCGGCGATGTCCTCGAGGTTGATCCCGCCGTACGCGGGGGCGATCGCCTTCACGATGGCGATGATCTCGTCGGTGTCCTGGGTGTCGAGCACGACCGGCCAGGCGTCGACGCCGCCGAAGCGCTTGAACAGCGCGGCCTTGCCCTCCATGACCGGCATCGCCGCGTAGGGCCCGATGTTGCCGAGGCCGAGCACGGCCGAGCCGTCGGTGACCACGGCGACGGTGTTGCGCTTGATCGTGAGGCGGCGCGCGTCCTCGGGGTTCTCCGCGATGGCCAGGCACACCCGGGCGACCCCGGGGGTGTAGGCGCGGGAGAGCTCGTCGCGGTTGCGCAGCGCGACCTTGGGCGCGACCTCGATCTTGCCGCCCAGGTGCAGCAGGAACGTGCGGTCGGAGACCTTGCGCACGTCGACCCCGTCGAGCTTCTCGAGGTCGGCCACGACCTGCTCGGCGTGGGCGGAGTCGGCGGTGTCGCAGGTGAGGTCGACGACCACGTTGGCGCTGTCGGAGTCGACGACGTCCACGGCGGTGACGATGCCGCCCGACTCGCCGACCGAGGTGGTCAGCCGGCCGATGGCGGACGCGTCGGCGATGACGGAGACACGGACAGTGATGGAGAACCCGGCGCTGGGTAATCTGTGTGTGGCTGGTGTCACGAGCCCATTCTCACCCTCCGCATCGCCCGCCGTTCGCACCGGGTGCGGATATCAAGTGCCGTCTTGCCCGCACAGGTGTCACGATTGACGGGTCGATTGCCGGATCATCGAGGAGAGTTTGCTTTGCGCGCACGAACGAGCTTTTCCGCAGACGCCTACGACGCGGACGCCGAGGAGTTCGAGGACTTCGTTGACGACGGCGATCTCGAACTCGAGGAGCGGCACGCCCTGCGGCGCGTCGCCGGGCTGTCCACCGAGCTCTCGGACGTCACCGAGGTCGAATACCGCCAGCTGCGCCTCGAGCGCGTCGTGCTGGTCGGGGTCTGGACCGAGGGCAGCGTCACCGACGCCGAGAACTCCCTCACCGAGCTGGCCGCGCTCGCCGAGACCGCCGGCTCCCAGGTCCTCGACGGGCTCATCCAGCGCCGCAGCCGGCCCGACTCGGCCACCTTCATCGGCCGGGGCAAGGTCGACGAGCTGCGCGCCGTGGTGCAGAGCAGCGGGGCCGACACCGTCATCTGCGACGGCGAGCTATCCCCGTCACAGCTACGGCAGCTGGAGTCGCGGGTCAACGTCAAGGTCATCGACCGCACGGCGCTGATCCTCGACATCTTCGCCCAGCACGCCAAGAGCAAGGAGGGCAAGGCCCAGGTCGAGCTGGCGCAGCTGCAGTACTTCCTGCCGCGCCTGCGGGGCTGGGGTGAGGCGCTCAGCCGGCAGGCGGGCGGCTCGGCCAGCGGCAACGGCGGCGTGGGCCTGCGCGGCCCCGGTGAGACCAAGCTGGAGATCGACCGGCGGCGCATCCGCACGCGCATCTCGCGGCTCAAGCGGGAGATCGCGGCGATGGCGACCATCCGCGACACCAAGCGGGCGACGCGGCGGCGCAACCGGGTGCCCGCGGTGGCGATCGCCGGCTACACCAACGCCGGCAAGTCCAGCCTGCTCAACCGCCTCACCGGGGCGGGCGTGCTGGTCGAGGACGCGCTGTTCGCCACGCTGGACACCACCACGCGCCGGGCGCGGGCCGCCGACGGGCGGATCTACACGCTCTCGGACACCGTCGGGTTCGTCCGGCACCTGCCGCACCAGCTCGTCGAGGCCTTCCGGTCCACGCTGGAGGAGGTCGCCGAGGCCGACCTGGTCCTGCACGTGGTCGACGGCTCCCACCCCGACCCCGAGTCGCAGGTCCGGGCCGTGCGCGAGGTGCTCGCCGAGGTCGGCGCGGACGCGGTGCCGGAGCTGCTGGTCATCAACAAGGTCGACGCGGCCGACGAGGAGACGCAGCTGCGGCTCAAGGGCCTGTGGCCCGCGGCCGTCTTCGCCTCCGCCCGCACCGGCGCCGGCATCGACGACGTGCGCGCGGCGATCGAGGAGGGGCTGCCGTGGCCGGCCATCGAGCTGACGGCCGTGGTGCCGTACGAGCGCGGCGACCTCGTCGCCCGGGTCCACTCGATCGGTGAGGTCCTCGAGACCGCCCACCTGGCCGAGGGCACGCGCATCCGGGCGCGGGTCACCGAGGGCCTGGCCGCGGAGCTCGCCCCGTACGCCATGTCCTCGTGATTACGCTGCGTTGCTGAGGCTGGTTACCTGGAGTGACAGCCGGACCGGGCAACCCCAAAGCCGGTCCGGCTCTGCCAGACTTGCGGGATGCGACGACGGGTGGTGCTCAGTTCGGCTGCGGTGCTCTGTCTCTCCGCCGGCGTCTCCGCACCGGCCGCGGCCTATGCGCCGACGCCCTCGGCGGCGGCCGGAGCGGGCACCGCCGTCTGCACCCCGAGCTCGAAGGACGTGAACGAGGTCTCCGGCCTCGTCGCCATCCCCGACGGCGGCTACTACGCCATCCAGGACAGCCAGCCCGACCCGGCCCGGTCCAAGATCTTCGTGCTCGACGCCGGCTGCAAGCTCACCAAGACGATCAAGTACGACCCGGGCCGGGCGATCGACCCCGAGGACGCCGCCCTGGACAAGAACGGCACGCTCTACATCGCCGACATCGGCGACAACGACGAGTCCTCGGGCGGCTCGAAGACGGCGCGGCCGACGGTGGCGATCTGGACCCTGGCGGCCGGCTCCACGACCCCCGTGGTCAACCGGCTGACCTACCCGGACGGCAAGAAGCACGACGCCGAGGCCCTGCTGCTCACCGGCGACGGCCTGCCGATCATCATCACCAAGGCGGCGCCCAACGAGATCTACGTCGCCGAGAAAGCGCTCGTGCCCAACACCAAGGAGGGCGTGAAGCTGCGCAAGGCCGGCGACTTCAAGGCGCTGGTCGACACCAAGACCTCCAACCCGCTCGGGCTGCTCGGCTGGAAGCTCATCACGGGCGCGGCGGCCTCGCCCGACGGCTCCAAGGTCGTCGTGCGCACACTGTCGGACGCCTACGAGTTCGACGTTCCCGGCGGCGACGTCATCAAGGCCCTGACCACGGGCAAGCCGCGCATCACGCCGCTGCCGAACGAGCCGCAGGGCGAGGCGATCACCTACACGCCGGACGGCAAGAACTACGTGACCGCCTCCGACCAGGACTCGTCGAAGAAGGCGCCGCTGCTGAAGTACACGCCGACGGACATCTCGGTCCCGACCGGCAACGGCGGGAACGTGCCCGCGCCGAAGGCCAAGGAGCAGTCGTTCCTGCAGTCGCTCACCCTGCAGGACATCACCTACGCGGTCGCCGCGCTCGGCGTCATCGGCCTCGGCCTCGTCATCGCGGGCGTGGTGGGCATCCGCCGCTCCCGCGCGACCCGGCGCGCGGCGGGGGCGGGCACCGGCAACGGCCGTGGGGACGCACCCGACGACGACTTCGCGATGCCGGCCGCGGTCGGCGGCGGCGCTCCCGGGGTCTACGGAAGCGGCGGCTCGGGCGGTCCCGGCGGTCCCGGCGGACCCGGGGTCTACGGCGGCGGTCCGGGCGGGCCCGGCGGTCCGGGCGGCCGTGGTGGCGGGGTGTACGGCGGTGGCGGCGGCCGGGACGGCGGCGGCAACGTCTACGGCGGCGGCGGCGGCGGTGGCGGTGGCGGTGGCGGCGGGGGCGGCCAGGGCGGCGGCGGTGTCTACGGCGGCGGTGGCGGCGGTGCCGAGCGGCCCGGGAATCGCCAGGGCGGCGGCGTCTACGGCGGTGGTGGCGGTAGCGGTGGCGGCCGGGATGGCGGCGGCAACGTCTACGGCGGCGGCGGAGGCGGCGGCCAGGGTGGCGGTGGCGGCGTCTACGGCGGTGGCGGTGGCGACCAGCGCGGCTTCGCGCAGGGCCCCCCGCCGCGCGGCGGCCGCGGCGGCTACGGGCCCGGGGATCAGGGCGGCTACGACCGCGGCTACGCCCCGCACCGCTGACGGACCCGGGCCGGAGGGCTTCCGCCCGCGGCGGGATGCCCTTGCGGATCGTGTGCAGGTCACGAGTTCGGCGACAGGTGGGCCGCACGCGCCGACGCCGTCGTCCCGGACGCGCGCGCGGCGCGAGCTGGGCCGCACGCGCCGACGCCGTCGTCCCGGACGAGCGCGCGGCGCGAGCTGGCCGGGAGACGCCGTCGGCGGTCGTGCCGGCGATGCGCCGCGCGGCCGGCGGCGCGCTCCTTGGCTGCGGCCCGAAGCGTTGCCGCCGGCCGTGGTGTAGCCCGTCCTCCTTGTCGACGGCGGGCGTCCCGGCGACTGCGGGCGGCATGCACCGGCTGGACCCGCGCCGGCCGCACGGGCTCGTCATGGTGGCCGGGGGGTTCCTGGATCCCGGCGGGCCGTCGATCGGTCCGTAGCGGACGGTCGGCGGCGGTGATGCGAGCGCGGACGGAGCCGCGCGCCGCTCGATGACCTGGAGCGGCGGCGTCGATGCGAGCGCGGACGGGCCCGCGCGCCGGGATCGATGACCTCGACAGACGGCGTGCGCGACGGTGGGATCCCGGCTGCGAGACGAACGCGCGGCCGGTTGCTGGACGACGTCGGCGTGTGCCCGTCCGGGCAGACGGAAACCGCCGCCCGGTGTGGTGACACGAGCGGCGGTCGGCGCGGGCTATGGAGGGGGGCGGGCTGCAGGTCAGATGCGGCGGACCACCGTGACGACGCGGCCCAGGATCGTCGCCTGGTCGCCCTGGATCGGGTCGAAGGCGGCGTTCTGCGGCATGAGCCACACGTGGCCGTCGCGGTTGCGGTAGGTCTTCACCGTCGCCTCGCCGTCGAGCATGGCGGCCACGATGTCGCCGTTGTTGGCGTTGGGCTGCTGGCGCACGACCACCCAGTCGCCGTCGCAGATGGCCGCGTCCAGCATCGAGTCGCCCTTGACCTGGAGCATGAAGAGCGTGCCCTCGCCGACGAGCTCGCGGGGCAGCGGGAAGACGTCCTCCACCGCCTGCTCGGCCAGGATCGGCCCACCGGCGGCGATGCGGCCGAGGACGGGCACGTAGGCGGGCGCGGGGCGCGCGGCGCGGGCGGCCTCCTCGTCGACCGTCACCAGCTCGCTCGGCGGCCGGACGTCCACGGCCCGGGGGCGGTTGGGGTCGCGGCGCAGGTAGCCCTTCCGCTCCAGCTCCTTGAGCTGGTAGGCCACGCTCGAGGGCGACACCAGACCCACGGCCTCGCCGATCTCGCGCACGCTCGGCGGGTAGCCGTTGCGCTCCACGGCGGCGCGGATGAACTCGAGGATGCGGCGCTGGCGGACGGTCAGGTCGGCCGCGAAGAGGTCGGGGAAGGCGCTGACCACGGCGGTGACCGCGCGCATCTCCGGCTCACCGCCGCGGCGGCGGGTGGAGCGCTTGGCGCCCGCGCGGCCGGCGATGGCGGTGACCTCGGCGCCGGGGCCGTCGATGAGCTCGTCCGGCTCAGTCGCGGGTGCGTCGGTGCGGTCGTCGGCTGACACGTCGTCCTCCCTCGTGTTGGCAGTCGCGGGGCGTTCGCCGCGCCTGCTGACGAGCCGTGGGGTGGCCCGTCACCCGGGGGCCCGCGCGGGTTGCGGTCCCGGTTGTCGCATCGGTGGCTCCCGCGCGCGCGGAAACCGGGGGTGTGGCGGCTCCCGCGGGTGCGGAGGCCCGGATGTCGCGTAGATCCGGTTGTCCCGATCGAAGGCCGATCGTGTGTGGATCACCGTAACGCCGGGGTCGGGCAGTTTCAAACATCTGTACTACGTGGCGCGCCGATTTTTCGGCGAGTTGCCTCGACACGGGTCTTCTCCCTCTGATAGACCATCGTACGGCTGTTCGATCGAACGCGTGTACGCAAAAGGGGGTCGACATGGGACGGCGGGCCGAAAACGGGCACAGCAGCGCGCCGATTCGCCTCACCGGACGGGGGCGGGTCGTGGTGTTCGGGTTCCTGCTGGCGATCACCGGCGGTCTCGTGGCGCTGGTCTCCGCGCCCGGGCAGGCCGCCGACCCGCCGTCGGGGCCGGCGCCGACGGTCATCGTGCAGCCGGGCGACACGCTCTGGGACATCGCCACGCGCACCAAGGGCCGCGAGGGCCGCGACGCGACGGTGGAGGAGATCCGCCGGCTCAACGACCTCAGCGGCTACGACATCGCCGCCGGGCAGCGGCTCGTCCTGCCCCGCCGCCGCTGAGCCGGTTCCGGAAAATCGCTCGCAATCACCCTTTGCCGGATATTTCGCCCGTCGCGGTATAAAACCGATACGTCAAGCCGGGAGCGGCCCGGCTCTTGAGACTCGCGACACAAAAGAGTCGGGATCCTCGTTTGACTTGCGTCGACGTAGGCATCGGCATAGCGTCTACCCCTAGATGTAGTAGTTACAGGGGTGTAAGTCGTCCACAGGTTGTGGATTCGGCAGCCTCTGTTCACTGGCTGTAGTGAACCGGCGAGCAGGCCTCACGAGGGCGCTCGTCCGGTTCGGTGTGCCCGTTTGTCCGGACTGCCCGGCGTACTGTGGAGAGAGGTCCATCGACATGCGGTGCCCGTACTGCCGGCACGCCGACTCGCGGGTGGTCGACTCCCGGGAGGCCGAGGACGGTCAGATCATCCGCCGCCGCCGGTCCTGCCCGGAGTGCGGGCGACGGTTCACCACCGTCGAGGAGGCGGTGCTCGCCGTGGTCAAGCGCAGCGGGGTCACCGAGCCGTTCAGCCGGACGAAGATCATCGCCGGGGTGCGCAAGGCGTGCCAGGGCCGGCCCGTCGACGAGGACGCCATCGCGGTGCTCGCGCAGAAGGTCGAGGAGACGGTCCGGGCCCGGGGCGCGGCGGAGCTGCCCAGCCACGAGGTCGGGCTGGCCATCCTCGCGCCGCTGCGGGACCTCGACGAGGTGGCCTACCTGCGCTTCGCCAGCGTGTACCGGTCGTTCGACTCGCTCGGCGACTTCGAGCGGGAGATCGCGGCGCTGCGGGCCGGGGCGGAGGCGCCGGCGCGGGAGCGCGAGTCGCCGGGGGACGGCTCCACGGTGCCGGCCGCGCGGGTCGGCTGACACCAGCAAAACGCACTGAGCAGGGCACATGGGCCGAGTGGGCCCGGTAAAGCGGACAAAAAGCACAAAACACCTAACGGTACGCACATGCGGTACCGATGATGACGCTGACTGAGGGGGCCGCGCATGGCGGGGGAGACGAAGACGAAGGCAACAGCGCGCAAGGACCAGCGGGAGGGGCTGCGGGTCGAGCGCGTCTGGACGACCGAGGGGGTCCACCCCTACGACGAGGTGACGTGGGAGCGTCGCGACATCGTCATGACGAACTGGCGGGACGGCTCGATCAACTTCGAGCAGCGGGGCGTCGAGTTCCCGGCGTCGTGGAGCGTCAACGCCGCCAACATCGTCACCACCAAGTACTTCCGCGGCGCCGTCGGCACCCCGCAGCGTGAGCAGTCGCTGCGCCAGCTGATCGACCGCGTCGTGACGACCTACACGAAGGCCGGCCGGGAGCACGGCTACTTCGCGACCGAGCGCGACGCCGAGATCTTCGGCCACGAGCTGACCTGGATGCTGCTGCACCAGGTGTTCAGCTTCAACTCGCCGGTCTGGTTCAACGTCGGCACCACGTCGCCGCAGCAGGTCAGCGCCTGCTTCATCCTCTCGGTCGACGACTCGATGGACTCGATCCTCGACTGGTACAAGGAGGAGGGGCTGATCTTCAAGGGCGGCTCCGGCTCCGGCGTGAACCTGTCCCGGATCCGCTCCTCCAAGGAGCTGCTGACCAGCGGCGGCACCGCCAGCGGCCCGGTGTCGTTCATGCGTGGCGCGGACGCCTCGGCGGGGACGATCAAGAGCGGCGGCGCCACCCGCCGCGCGGCCAAGATGGTCATCCTCGACGTCGACCACCCCGACGTGGAGGAGTTCATCGAGACCAAGGCCCGCGAAGAGGACAAGATCCGGGCCCTGCGCGACGCCGGCTTCGACATGGACCTCGGCGGCCGCGACATCGTGAGCGTGCAGTACCAGAACGCCAACAACTCGGTGCGCGTCACGGCCGAGTTCATGCAGTCCGTCGAGGACGACACCGAGTTCGGGCTGCGCTCGCGCCTCGACAACAGCGTCATCTCCACCGTCAAGGGCAAGGAGCTGTTCCGCAAGCTCGCCCAGGCCGCGTGGGAGTGCGCCGACCCCGGCATCCAGTACGACGACACGATCAACGCCTGGCACACGTGCCCCGAGACCGGGCGGATCACCGCGTCGAACCCCTGCAGCGAGTACATGCACCTGGACAACTCCAGCTGCAACCTGGCCTCGCTGAACCTGCTGAAGTACCTCAACGCCGACGGCACGTTCGCCGTCGAGCGGTTCGTGAAGTCGGTCGAGCTGGTCATCACCGCGATGGACATCTCCATCTCCTTCGCCGACTTCCCGACCGACAAGATCGGCGAGACCAGCCGCGCGTACCGCCAGCTCGGCATCGGCTACGCGAACCTGGGCGCGCTGCTCATGGCCAGCGGCCTCGCGTACGACTCCGAGGGCGGCCGGGCCGTCGCGGCGTCGATCAGCAGCCTCATGACGGGCACCGCGTACCGGCGCTCGGCCGAGCTGGCCGGGGTCGTCGGCGCCTACGACGGCTACGCCCGCAACGCGACCGCGCACGCCCGCGTCATGCACAAGCACGCCGAGGCCAACGCCGTCATCGGTACCGTCGGCGCCGTCGACGCCGCCATCAAGGACGCGGCCACGGCCCAGTGGGCGCTCGGCAACGAGATCGGCGCCAAGAACGGCTGGCGCAACTCGCAGGCCAGCGTCCTCGCCCCGACCGGCACCATCGGCCTCATGATGGACTGCGACACCACCGGCGTCGAGCCCGACCTGGCCCTGGTCAAGTTCAAGAAGCTCGTCGGCGGCGGCTCGATGCAGATCGTCAACCAGACCGTGCCGCGCGCCCTGCGCACCCTCGGGTACCAGGAGGAGCAGGTCGAGGCGATCGTCGAGCACATCTCGGCGCACGGCCACGTCGTCGACGCGCCCGGGCTCAAGCTCGAGCACTACAGCGTCTTCGACTGCGCCATGGGCGAGCGGACCATCGCGCCGATGGGCCACGTGCGGATGATGGCGGCCATCCAGCCGTTCATCTCCGGCGCCATCTCCAAGACGGTCAACATGCCGGAGGCGGCGACCGTCGAGGACGTCGAGGAGATCTACTACCAGGGCTGGAAGCTCGGCCTCAAGGCGCTGGCGATCTACCGCGACAACTGCAAGGTCGGCCAGCCGCTCTCCGCGGTCTCCTCGTCGAAGAAGGAGGAACCGGCGCCGGTCGTCCAGGAGGTCGTGAAGACTGAGAAGGTGATCGAGTACCGTCCGGTCCGCAAGCGGCTGCCGAAGAAGCGGCCGAGCTCGACCGTGTCGTTCTCCGTCGCCGGGGCCGAGGGCTACCTGACCGCCTCGTCCTACCCCGACGACGGCCTCGGCGAGGTCTTCCTCAAGATGTCGAAGCAGGGCTCGACCCTGGCCGGCGTCATGGACGCGTTCTCGGTCGCCATTTCGATCGGCCTGCAGTACGGCGTGCCGCTGGAGACCTACGTCTCGAAGTTCGTGAACATGCGCTTCGAGCCGGCGGGCATGACCGACGACCCGGACATCCGCCTCGCCTCGTCGGTGATGGACTACATCTTCCGCCGCCTGGCGCTGGACTTCCTCGACTTCGACACCCGCTCGGAGCTGGGCATCCTGACCTCGGCGGAGCGCGCGGCCCAGCTGCGCGCCGAGGCCGCGGGCAACGCCGGCGACTCGGACGTGGACCTCACCGAGATGCGCAACTCGGCCCCGGTGGAGAAGCCGGCCGCCGCCGAGAAGAAGCCGGCCGAGGTCGAGCCGCCGCGGCGGATCGGCTCCTCGACCGAGCTGCTGGAGCTGGTCCAGGGCAAGGCGGCCGACGCGCCGCTGTGCTTCACCTGCGGCACGAAGATGCGCCCCGCTGGCAGCTGCTACGTCTGCGAGGGCTGCGGCTCCACCAGCGGCTGCAGCTGACGAACGCCTCACGGTGCCCGGGTCCGCGCGCGGACCCGGGCACCGTCGTGTTCAGGACCAGGCGGCCGCGAGGCGGTCGAGCTCGGTGCGGTACTCGATCCGCTCGTACCAGTCCGCGGGGAAGCCCGCCTCGCCGTTGACCGCGCCGGCGAAGGCGCCCGCCAGGCAGGCGATCGAGTCCGAGTCGCCCGAGGAGGCGGCGCCGCGCGCGACCACGTCGACGGGGGAGGCGGGGAAGAGCAGCAGGCAGTACACGGCCGTGGCCAGG
The DNA here is from genome assembly GCF_050947935.1 of Dactylosporangium sp. CA-052675. Lineage (GTDB taxonomy): Bacteria > Actinomycetota > Actinomycetes > Mycobacteriales > Micromonosporaceae > Dactylosporangium. Next base: position 1,764,987 of record NZ_CP192010.1, read on the forward strand.
GCCTCCTCGGCGATCCAGCCCGCCCCGCCGGCCGCGCACGGGTCCGCGTCCGGGCCGACGAAGCGCACGGCGTCCTCCAGGCCGGTGAGCGCCGCCTTGCACTCGTCCCAGCCGGTCGCGGCGAACGCCTCCGGCGAGCCGGCCGCCGAGCGCCGCCAGAGCTGGTCGCCGAGCCAGTCGCCGCGGTACACCTGCCGCTGCGAGTCACAGCGGGCGCGCAGGGCCGCCGGGAGCTCGGCCACGGCCAGGCCGTCGAGCAGCCAGCGCACCGCGAGGGCGGTCAGCTCGGAGGCGGCCAGGCCGGTCGGGTGGCCGTGGGTGAGCGCGGCCTGCAGCTGCGACGCGCCCGCGCGCTCGTCCTCGGACAGGCCCGGCACCAGGCCCAGCGGGGTGACGCGCATGTTCGCGCCGCAGCCCTTGGAGCCGGACACCGTCGCCTCCCACCACGGCCTCCCGCGCTCCAGCGCGGCGCACGCCTGCATGCACGTGTTGCCGGGCGCCCGGTTGTTCTCGGGGCTGCGCGCCCACGCGACGAACAGCCGGTTCAGGTGCGGCTCGAGCCGGTCGGCGCTCAGCGGGCCCTCGGCGAGCGCGAGCTCGACGGCGCCGGCGACGGCCAGGGCCATCTGGGTGTCGTCGGTGACCAGGGCGCCCGGCGGCAGGTCGCGGGGGCCGCGCGGGCCGAAGGTGGCCACGATGTCCGCGTAGGACCGGAACTCCGTGGGTTTGCCGAGCGCGTCGCCGAACGCGAGACCGAACAGGGAAGCCTTCACAGACATGCGCCGAAGCTATACCCGCACGATCTCCACGCGGGCCGCCGGGTGACGGGCGCACACCTCGCGGGCGCGCTCCTGGGCCGCGTCGGACAGCGCCAGGAGGCGCACCGGGCCCGGCATCGACGCGACCGAGGCGTCGAGGCGGTCCGGGGCGGTCACCGGCAGGTGGTTGTAGATCGCGCCCGCGGTCGCGCCGGACGTGCGCTGGATCGTGGAGAGGAACAGCGTCATCCGGTACGACTCGTAGCCCGTGTCATCGCCGACGACGAGCACGGGGGCGTCGTCGGGCAGCCGCGCGGCCGCGCGCAGCAGCAGCCGGGCCTGGTCCGTGCGCGCCGCGACCGGGCCGGCCAGCCAGGCGCGTCCCCAGGAGCCGCCCGGTTGGGGCTGGTACGGCGTGTCGCCCCGCCCGGCCCCGGTCAGCGCCACGATCGCGACGAGGGCCGGCACCGCCGCCGGCAGCGAGCGGTGGCGCCGCGACACGGCCGGCGGCGGCAGGTGCAGCGCGACCGCGCCCGCGCCCACGAGCAGCAGGGCGAAGACGAGGTAGAGCGCCTTGTTCGCGTAGTACCCGCTGCCGACCCCGAACATCCGCTGCCCGGCCAGCAGCACCCCGGCGAACGCGGCGACGGGGACGAACGCGAGCGCGTAGCGCCGCCAGATCCGGCTGTGCCGCCCGCGCCGGGTCAGCAGCCCGGTCGCGACCAGCGCGGCGAGGGCGGCCAGGGCGTCGCGGCTCAGCACCAGGTACCCGATCGTGAACAGCGCGCCGGCCTGGTCGGCGAAGAGCAGCCCGTACGCCATCGGCGCGGCCGCGGCCACCCCGCACAGCGCGGCCAGGGCGAGCGCGACCGGGCGGCGGGCGGCCCGCCGCCAGTGCGTACCCAGCCAGATCAGCGCGGCCAGGCCGACCGGCGGCAGGTAGAGGTAGTAGGTGAAGCCGACCGCGGTGAGCAGCGCGGCGACGAGCAGCAGCTGGTCGCGCACGCGCGGGAGCGGCCGCACGAGCAGCGCCAGCAGCAGGACGGCCTCGGCCAGGCCCAGCACCTGGCTCGGGTAGCCGAAGCTCAGCAGCTCCAGCATTTCCCCGGCCGCGCAGACGGCGGCGACGAGCGCGGCCAGCGGCAGGCGCCGGGCCGGGGTCAGCGCGCCCGCGGCGACCCACTGGGCCGCCCAGACCAGGGCCAGAGCCAGGAAGGTGTACCCGGCGATCGTGAACCACAGATAGTGGGTCAGCATGGCGGTACCGCTGCCGAAATCGGAGCCCGAGGACCGGACGAACCCGTCGAGCAGCCCGGCCAGCAGGTGCGAGCCCTGCGGGTAGTCGATCATGCCGCCGTAGACGTAGCGCTCGGCCCGCGCGTGGTCGGTGAACAGGTAGCCGCCGGTGCGCCGGATCGCGTCGAAGACCGCCGCGTGCCGGCCCAGGTCCTCGCCGTCGAGCATGATCGCCAGGCGCCGGTCGGCCCCCGCGTGCCACACCGGCCACGCCGCGACCAGGCCCACGACGCCGGCCGCGGCGAGCGCGACCGCGTCGGACCAGCGCGGCCGGGGCAGGCTCGGGCGCCGCCCGGACGCGGCGGCGAGCAGGATCAGGGCGGTCGCGGCCGTCCCGGCCACCGCGACCGGGTGCAGCCCCCACGGCCAGACCGAGAAGCCCAGCCCGGCCGCGCAGGCGGCGCCGAGCAGCACGGCGGCCGCGAGCATCAGCCGATCGAGGAGGCTGCGGCCGCCGCGCAGCAGCGAGGCCGTCGCGAGCAGCAGCAGCGGCGGCACGACGGCCGCCGCGCGGGCCGCGACCAGGGCCGTGACCAGCAGCCACGCGGCCGCGACCAGGGCGGCGACGCGCAGTTGAACACGCCGGGAGGAGGGGTTCGGCACGTACATGTAACGATTTATCGGGAAACTTCGTGTCTGCCCGGTTCGTTAGTCCAACGTGACGACGCTGCGCGAGCGGTACGACCCCAAGGCCAACGGACTCGGCCTGCTCCGGCTCACCCTGGCCCTGTCGGTGCTGGTCGCCCACGCCTGGCCGCTCGGCCTCGGCCGCCCCAACCCCGGCCAGGGCCTCACCCGCGGCCAGACCGACCTCGGCACCCTCGCCGTCGACGGGTTCTTCGTGCTCTCCGGCTTCCTCGTCGCCGCGTCCGCGCGCAAGGGCGGGGCGCTGCGCTTCGCCTGGCACCGCTTCCTGCGCATCTTCCCCGGCCTGTGGGTGTGCCTGGCCGCGACCGCGCTCGCCGCCGCCGTCACCGGGCACGCGGGCGGCCTCGGCTTCGTGCGCGACAACGCCTCCGGCGCCGTGCACCAGTGGGGGATCGGCACCCTGTTCCTCGACACCCCCTACGGCCGCCTCGTGCAGGGCAGCGTCGCCAACGGGTCGCTGTGGAGCCTGGTGTACGAGCTGCTGTGCTACAGCGGCCTCACGGTGCTCATCGCCGCCGGGCTGCCGCGCCGCGCCCCGTGGGCCGTGCCGGCGCTCGCCGCCGTCGCCTACACCGTCATCGTCGTCGACGCGTGCCGGAACCCGACGACGCCGCAGTACCGCGGCGGGCTCGGCCCGTTCCCGCTGTGGGGCTACGTCGACCTGCAGCTCGCCTGCTACCTGGGGTTCCTGTTCCTGCTCGGCGCCTGCGCGCAGCTGTACGCGCACCGCATCCCGCTGACGTGGCCGATCGCCGTCGCCGCCGGCCTCGTGCTCGCGGCCAGCCTCGCCTGCGGGGGCTTCTTCGTCGCCGGGTACCCGGCGTTCGCCTACCTGATCCTGTACGCCGCGTGCGCCGTCCCGCCCCGGCTGCACACGGTCGGCCGGGAGCACGACTACTCGTACGGCATCTACATCTACGCGTTCCCGGTCCAGCAGGCCGTCGCGCACCTCGGCGGCGCGGCCTGGGGACTGGTGCCCTACGTCGCGCTGTGCGTGCCCGCGGTGCTGCTCGTGGCCGCCGGCTCCTGGCACCTGGTCGAGCGGCCCACCCTGGCCCTCAAGCACCGCGCGTTCCCGGCGCGGCACCTAACCTTGGCCCGATGACGCTGACGTTCTCCTGGCGGGGCGCCTTCACCTCGGCCGAGGTGTCCGCCCTGCACGCCCACTGCTTCGCGGCGCCGGGCGAGGCCGACTGGTGGGCCCGCGTCCAGGCCCACAGCCTCGGATGGGTCGTCGCCCGCGACGGGGCCGCGCTCGCCGGCTTCGTGAACGTCGCGTGGGACGGCGGCGAGCACGCCTTCATCCTCGACACGATGGTCGCCGAGCCGCACCGGCGCACGGGCGCCGGGACGCGGCTGGTGGCCCTGGCCGCCGAGGAGGCCAGGGCCACCGGCTGCCGCTGGCTCCACGTCGACTTCGAACCCCACCTCGCGCGGTTCTACCTGGAGTCCTGCGGCTTCACCCCGACGCCGGCCGGGGTCGTCTCACTGGTGCTTCCGTAGCGCCTTCAAGTCCTTGTGCGCGGTCTTGGCGGCCTCGCGGACCGGGGCCACCGCGGCCTTGATCGCGTCGCCGTCCGGCCCCGGCTTGATCGCCAGCAGCGCGTCGGTCTTCCCCGCGAGCGCCTTCTGCACGGCGTCGGAGCCCGGCGTCCTGCCCGCCACCGCGAGTTCGGTGTCGATGGCGGCCGTCAGGCGCACCTTCGGCCCGGTGAGGACGAAGACGCGGTACTCGTACACCATGCTCTGCGCGTCGGCCTTGACCCCGGCGGCCGTCGTCTCGCCCTGCAGCTTCGTCTTGAGCGCGGTGAGGCCGCCGCGCTGGTCGGCGACGAGTTTGGTGAGCGTGTCCTTGTGCGCGGCGGTGAGCTGTCCGGCACCGGCGATGGTGGCGTCGAACTGCTTGAGCGCGTCGAGCCGCTTGTCGATCCGCGCCGCGATCGCCTGCTTGGCCTGATCGAGGGTCGGGGCCGCGCTCGCGGGCGCGGCGAGCGCGAGGGCGGCCCCGGCGGCGACGGCCGAGGCCAGCAGGGTCTTGACGATTCGGTGCATCAGTCCTCATCCTCCGGAGCCTGGGCGTCCTTGCTCAGCAGCTGCCCGGTCTGGTCGAGCAGCCGGTCCACGTCCCCGCCGCCGTTGCCCGGGGCCTGCTGCCCGGCCGGTGCCGTGGTCGCGGTCGTCGCCGGCGGGGGCGCGGTCGCGGGCTGGTGCGCGCGGCCCTTGCCGCAGCCGCCCAGCAGCAGCAGCCCCGCCGCCAGCGCGATGACGAGCGTTCGTCTCATGCGGACATGGTGCGGGCCGCGGGTAAGCGAAACCCGCGGCCCGATGTAAGCGTTTCGTCAGCGGCGCACGGCCGCCGTGACTTCCACCTCGAGGAGCGCGCCCGGGCGGAACAGCTTTGACACCTCGACCGTGGTGCTGGCCGGGGGCGTGCCGGGGAACAGCTCGCGGCGCACGGTGCCGTACGCCGGCAGCATCCCCAGATCGGTCACGAACGTCCGGATGTGCGCGACGTCCGCGAACCCGGCGCCGTGCGCCTGCAGAATGCCGAGGACGACGCGGAAGATGTGCCGCGCCTGGGCCGCCATGTCCCCGTCGCCGACGAGCACCCCGTCGTCGTCGACCGCGATCTGCCCGGCGAGGAACAGCAGCGTCGCGTCGCCGGTGTCGACGCGCGCGACGTGCGAGTAGGGCCCGGCGGGCGGCGTCACACCCGCGGGGCTGTCCAGCATCATGACCATGGTTCAGGCCTCCTCATGGCCCGACACTATGGATCTTCCTCACATGCCACCAGCGAATGTCTGGCATGGCGGCCATGCGCTGTGCGAATGTCTTGAGTCGTGCAGACCGAGATGCTGGAGGTGTTCCGCGAGGTCGCGCGGCAGCGATCGATCACCGGGGCCGCGGCGACACTGCGGTACACGCAGTCGGCGGTGTCGCGGCAGATGGCCGCGCTGGAGACCGAGTTCGGGGCGCGCCTGTTCGACCGGCTCCCGCGCGGGGTGGCGCTGACGGCGGAGGGGCGCTGCCTGCTGGAGCACGCGTCGGCGGTGCTCGACCGCCTGGCCGCCGCCCGGCGGGAGGTCCGGGCGGTCCGCGACGCCGAGACGGGCCGCCTGCGGGTGGGTGCCTTCGCGACGGCGGACGCGGCGGTGGTGCCGCGGGCGATGGCCCGGTTCCGCTCGTCGCACCCGCACGTGGAGGTCTCGCTCGTGGAGGGCGTCACCGCGCGGCTGCTGCCGGCGCTGCTGGTGGGGGACGCGGACGTGGTGCTGGTGAACGCCGGCGCGGATCGGCCGTTCGCGGATGAGCGGTTTCGGGTGCATCATCTGGTGGACGAGCCGTTGCTGCTGGGTGTCGGCGGCTCGCATCGGCTGGCTGTGGGTCGCGGGGGAGTGGGACCTGATCCGACATCCATTCGGATGTCGGATATGTCGCCCCTGGAACCCGATTTCGGGCATGTCGCCGGGCCGCCTGACGCGACATCCGTGCGGATGTCGGACATGTCGCCGCTGGAACCTGATTTCGGTCGCACCGCCGGGTCGCTTGGAGCGACATCCGTGCGGATGTCGGACATGTCGCCGGGGGACGGCGAAAACGGGCGGCGGGTCGTTCGGCTGCGGGAAGTGGCCGGCGAGGCGTGGATCGCGGGGTCGGCACGGGCGGAGGAGACGCTGCTCGGGGCGAGTGCGCGGCTCGGGTTCCGGCCGCGGATCGAGTTCGTGGTGCAGGAGTGGACGGCGAAGTTCGGGTTCGTGGCGGCCGGGCTCGGGGTGACGCTCGTGCCGGGGCTCGCCGCGCGGACCGCGCCGGCCGATGTGGTGCTCCTGCCGCTCGATCCCGCCGAGGTGCCGCCGCGGACGGTGGTGGCGGCGACGCTGGCGGGGCGCACGGTGCCGCCGGTCGTCGAGGCGTTTCTCGCGACCCTGCGGGAGGAGGTGGCATTCGCGCTGCGGGACATTCCCCATGCGGAGGTGCCATAGCGGATCTGGCCGCCTGGAGGTGCCCATAGCGCTGGGAGAGGTGCCGATAGCGCCGGAGAGGTGCGGACAGCGCTGGCAGAGGTGCGGACAGCGCTGGGAGAGGTGCGGACAGCGCGCCTGCCCGGTGGGAGGTGGCGACAGCGCTGGGAGGTGCGGACGGCGTGTCTGCCCGCTGCGACGGGCGAGAGGGCGTCGGCTGCCCCGGCGCGGGTTGAGCGGCGGCCGGCCGGTGTCGGGGCCGGGGATGGTGCGGCGGGGAGCCCGGTCAGGCCTCCTCGGCCGGTGCCGGCTCCGGGAGGGGGGACGGGGTGTGGCGGATGCGCCGCAGGCCCACCGCGGCCGAGACGCCCGCCGCCGCGACGTCCGCGAGGGTGAACAGCAGGCGCGAGACGAGCGTCAGGGCCCAGGCTGTCGGCCACGGTACGCCCAGACCGGCCAGGGCGATCGCCATCAGGAACTCGCGCGCGCCGAGGCCCGACGGGGCGACGATCACGAACGTGCTGATGCTCATGGCCAGGGCCATGGCGAAGACGGAGCCGACCAGGCCGTGCACGCCGGGGAGGTGGGCGCGGACCAGGAACCAGATGTGCACGCCCGCGGCCAGGTAGCCCACGGCGCACCAGGCGCTGCTCACCAGGACCGCGCGCCACGTGATCGGGCGGTCCAGGGCCGGGCGGCGCAGGATGCGCATGGCGCGTCCGACCAGGTACGTCAGCAGCGGCGGATAGCAGCACGCCAGGCCGAACGGGAGCAGGATCACCGCGCACCAGACGGCCACGGCGGCGAAGGTGTGGTGGTTCGTCGCGTCGGCGCCGTCGAAGGCGACGCCGAAGCCGGGAGCGGTCAGCACCAGGCCGACCGTCACGCCCAGGCCGGTGACCACGGCCGAGCCGATGAAGACCTTCGCGCGCGAGACGCCGACGCGGCGGCCGAGCTCCATCTGGACCACGTACGCCCAGACCGTACCGGGCAGATATTTGCCCAGGGCGCCGATGAGCTGGATGGGCGCGGCGTCGCGGATGCGCAGCGGGTGGTCGAGACTGCCGACCATCGAGCGCCAGGCCATCATCGTGGCCCACAGGCACGCCACGGCGGCGGCCAGGGACGCGGCCAGCGACGGCCACGACAGGCTCCGGAACGTCGCCGAGACCGAGGACCACTGCTGGACGGTGGTGGCGACGATGAAGTACGCGATCGCGAGCACCGCGAGGATGCGTACCACCTGAATCACGCGGGCACGCCAGGGGCGGGCCGGTTTCGCGGGAGCCGCCGGGGCCTGCGTGCCGTCGTCCATTGCCACCCCACTCACGGTCGGTCACGCTAGCACGCCATCCGAGACCCCTAAGATGGCGCGATCCGAGGTGAAGGAGTCTGCCGTGCGGTACGTCGTCATCGGAGGAGGCATCGTCGGACTGGCGACCGCCCAGCGGCTGGTCCAGGACCGGCCCGACGCCCGGGTGACCGTGGTGGAGAAGGAGGCGGGCTGGGGCGCCCACCAGACCGGGCACAACTCCGGCGTCATCCACGCCGGGGTGTACTACAAGCCGGGTAGCCTCAAGGCCACGCTCTGCAAGGCCGGCAGCGCCTCGATGGTGGAGTTCTGCGCCGAGCACGGGATCGCCCACAAGGTCACCGGCAAGCTCATCGTCGCGACCGGGGCGGACGAGCTGCCGCGGCTGCGGGCGCTGTACGAGCGGGCCCTCGCCAACGGGCTCCCGGTGCGCATGGTGAGCCAGGGGGAGGCGCTGGAGTACGAGCCCGAGGTCGCCTGCGTCGAGGGCATCCACGTGGCCTCGACGGGCATCGCCGACTACAGGGCCGTGTGCGTGAAGCTCGCCGAGCTCGCCGAGAAGGCGGGCGCGATACTGCGGCTCAACACCGCCGTGGTCGGCATCCGGGCGAACGGGCGCGAGGTCGTCGTACGCACGACGACCGGCGACATCACCGCCGACGTGCTCGTGAACTGCGCGGGGCTGCACGCCGACCGGGTCGCCCGGATGGCCGGGATCAGCCCGCCGGCGCGCATCATCCCGTTCCGCGGGGAGTACTACGAGCTGCGCCCCGACCGCCGCCATCTCGTCAACGGCCTCATCTATCCGGTGCCGGACCCGCAGTTTCCGTTTCTGGGGGTACACCTGACGAAAATGGTCGACGGGAGCGTGCACGCGGGACCGAACGCCGTGCTGGCGATGGCTCGCGAGGGCTACACGTGGGGGCGGATCCGGCCCCGGGACGTGGCCGACGCCGCCACCTATCGCGGGTTGTGGGCGCTGGGGCGCAAGCATCTGCGGTACGGCCTCACGGAGGTCCGCCGCTCCCTGTCCAAGCGGCGCTTCGCCGAGAGCCTGGCCCGGCTCGTGCCCGCGGTGACCGCCGCCGACCTGGTGCCGGCCGCGGCCGGGGTGCGCGCCCAGGCGATCACGCCGACCGGCGACCTCGTCGACGACTTCCTCATCGTGACCGAGGGGCGGCAGGTGCACGTGCTCAACGCCCCGTCCCCGGCGGCGACGAGCTCGCTGGAGATCGCCAAGTACATCACCGCCCGTCTGCCGGTATAGGGTGCCCGCTGTGCGAAGGGTGCTGATGGCCGTCGTTGCCCTCTCCGCCGCGCTCGTCGCCGGGTGCGACGACGCCGGCGCGAGTCCGGCCGCCCCGCCTTCGACCGCCCCGGCGGCGGCCGCGGGCGGCGCGTGCCAGCTGCTGGACTTCGGCATGGTGAACGCGAAGCTCGGCCTGAACCTGAGCGTGGCCGCGGGCGCGTCGATGGACAACTCGTTCAGCTGCGTGCTGCAGACGGCGGCCGGCAGCTATCCGGACCTGGTGCTGTCGGTGACCACGACGACCATCGGGGCCGACGTGTTCAGCTCGGCCATCGCGCCCAAGGACGGGCAGGCGGTGCCGGGGCTGGGCCTGGTCGGCTACCAGAGGCCGACGCCCGCCGCGGAGAAGTCCGGCCCCGGTGCGGAGAAGTCCGGCCCCGGCGTGGAGGTGGGCTGGCTGGCGGGCAACAAGCGGATCATCAAGCTGTCGCTGCGGCTGGCTCCCGATGCCGGGGACGAGCAGGCCGCAGCGGACATGCCCAAGATGGTTGAGCTGGCCAAACTCATCGACCTGAGCAGTCTGTGACGGCGATGTTGCGCTGAGTTCTCGGTTTTTCCGTGCATGCTAGCGTTGATATGAGCTGAACGGCCGACGCCGGTCAGAGGTGGGCCCGACGGAATTGCTCCTCCGGATCGCCGAAGTATCGCCACGGCCAGATCGCCGGCCGGTCGCCCCCGAGTTCGAGGTGCGTGCGCAGGCGCTCGGGTTCGCCGGCCTGGTGGTAGAGGGCCGCGAACGCCTGGTGGGCGCTCATCGTCCACGGGTGCGTGGCGAAGTCGCCGTAGCCGGCGACGAGGCGGTCGGCGGCGGCGTCGGTCTCGCGGCGGACCTTGGTGTCGGCGAAGTACCGCCAGGCGCGCCAGAACCGGCCGACGACGTTGCCGCGCAGCATCCCGTCGACGTAGCCCTCGATGTGCGCAAGGGCAACGAGCGCGTGCAGAGGGTGACCGTCGGGGCGCTCGGCGCTGCGGGTCCGGGCGAAGGCGATAACCTTGTCCTGGTTGCCGTACCAGCGCCGGGTGAGGCCGGTCAGGTGCCGGGTGTGGGCCGCGTAAAGGTCGGGCTGCAGCACGCACGCCCGCTTGAACGCGTCGGCCGCCTCGGTCCTGTGCAGCGGGGCGCAGACGACGGCGCCGGCGAGCTCGCTCCACGGCACCGGGTCTTCCCGCGAGAGCGCGGCGGCCTGGCGGAGCGCGGTTCTGGCCTCGGCCACGAGGATCTTCTGCTCCTGGACCAGGCGGTCGGTCGCCAGGGGGCCGGTGTGGTTGTCCTCGCGGGTGGCCCAGGCGGCGGCGGAGAGCGCGGCGCCGAGGAGGAGCCAGCGTTCCGGGCGGTACGCCTGCTGGGCCGCTACCTCGCGGAGTTGGTCGAGGCGCTGGGCGCCGGCGGCGCCGAGGATCGCCACGGCGTGTTCGCGGTGGGCTGGGTCGTCGGTGGCGGCGATCAGTTCCAGGGCCGGGGTCGGGTCGGCGTCGTCGGCCAGGGTCCAGTGGGCCTTCTCCAGGGGGTCGTCCGAGAAGGCCTGATCGAATGCCACGTGCTCAGATTAGGTGCGGGAATATCGGACTTGTGGGCTTGAGTACGGGAATCACCCGAGGTTGAGGGATTAGCCCGCTTTGGGCGATGTGTCCCCGTCGCAGCCGGCGGCGTTTTCGGGCCTGGTTGCGTTGGTCGAGCCGTCGACGACGTGACGCGGGCGCTCGCCGCCGGGTCGCACGTGCTCGGATACCCGCAGGGCGCGGCCGGGTCGATCCCGGACAGGTCGGGTGCGCGTCGGGATCGACAGGTGTGGCGCCGTGAGTTGCTGGCCCTCTGCGGGTTGTGGGCTATGCGGTGCGGGTGTGGGGCGGTGGCTGTGGACCAAGGCGAACAACGGTGTTGTGGACCAAGGCGAACAACGGTGCTGTGGACCAAGGCGAACAACGGTGCTGTGGACCAAGGCGAACAGCGCCGGTGCGAGCGCGGGGCGGTTGGGATCAGGGCCTGTGGTGGTAACCGACCTGTCCGGCGAACGGATGCGGCACTTGCGGCACGCTGGGCGGTGGGTGCCGTCAGAGTTGGCGTGATAAATCGTGATATTTGCGGTTGGTTGCTATGTGCTCATGGTGAAAGATTTACTGAGTCCGCTCGTCGTAGCGGGCTCTCGACGCCGCCACGTCGGCTCTGTGGCGTTCGGCCCACGTCGTCAGAGCGGACAGGGCCGCCTGGAGCTCCAAAGCCATCGGGGTCAGTGAGTACTCCACCCGGGGCGGCACGGTCGGGTAGCTCGTGCGCACGACCAGGCCGTCGCGTTCCAGGTTGCGCAGGGTCAGGGTCAGCATGCGCCGGCTGATGCCGGGAATCCTGCGCTCCAGGGCCGAGAAGCGGATCGGGCCGGGGGCCGCCGCCACCAGGATCGACACGCTCCACTTGGAGCCGACCCGGTCCAGCACGTCCTCGACGGAGCAGGGGCCGCACTCCGCAGAGGGGAAGGGCGGTGGTGGGTGCTGTGACATGCGCGGTCCCACCACCCCTCCCGAACGAAACGGACCAGGCCGCCGCGACGAAGCACCCAAACGAACCCCGGCGCCGCCGCGACGAAGAACGAAACGGACCCCGGGCGCCGCGGCGGCGAAGCACCCAAACGGACCCCGGCGCCGCGGCGGCGAAGCACCCAAACGGACCCCGGCGCCGCGGCGGCGAAAGAACGAAACGGACCCAGCGCCGCGGCGACGAAAGAACGAAACGGGGCTAGGCCGCCGCGACGAAGACTCGCGAAGCCACCTCGCGCGGCAGGCGGATCCGCTCGCCCTCGCGGTCGATGGACACGCCGTCGCGCTCCTGGGCGACCGTGACCGTCGCGCCCGGGTCGATGCCCGCGGTGTGCAGCTGGCGCAGCACGTCGGCGTCCGTCTGGACCGACTCGCAGATGCGGCTCACGACGACGGAGCCGGCCAGGCCGGGGAAGGCCAGGTTGCGCTCCGGGTCGGCGTGCTCGCCGGGGGCCTCGCCCCGCAGGCCGTCCAGGCCGGGGATCGGGTTGCCGTAGGGCGAGCGCGTCGGGCGGCCGAGCAGCTCGTAGACCCGCTGCTCGACGGCGTCGCTCATCACGTGCTCCCAGCGGCACGCCTCCTCGTGGGCCTCCTCGTAGGGCAGGCCGATCACGTTGACGAGCAGCAGCTCGGCGAGGCGGTGCTTGCGCATGACGGCGACCGCGTGCTCACGGCCCTGGTCGGTGAGTGCCAGGTGGCGGTCGCCCTCGACGATGAGCAGGCCGTCACGCTCCATGCGGGCGACCGTCTGGCTCACGGTCGGGCCGCTCTGGTGCAGCCGCTCCGCGATGCGCGCACGCTTGGGGACGACACCCTCTTCTTCGAGCTCGAGGATCGTCTTCAAATACATCTCGGTGGTGTCGACTAGGTCGTTCACTGCCGTTGCCCTCCCGGTACGCGATGGTACTCGCTGCGTACGACAAGATTGGAGCGTGACAGCCAACCGGGCGATCTTGAACGTCGCCGCTCTCGCCGAGCTGGTGCGGTCCGCCCAACCGCCGACTCTTCTCGATGTGCGCTGGACCCTCGCGAAGGACGGCCGGGCCGCGTATGCGGCCGGCCATCTGCCTGGCGCGGTCTTCGTCGATCTCGACGAGGACCTCTGTGGGCCGCCGGGCGCCGGTGGGCGCCATCCGCTGCCCGATCCCGCCGCGCTGGAGGCCGCGCTGCGGAGACTTGGGGTCCGCGCCGAGCACCCGGTGGTGGTGTACGACGCAGGCGGGAGCAATCCTACCGGGGCCGCGGCGCGCGCCTGGTGGACGCTGCGCTGGGCGGGCATCGAGGACGTGCGGGTGCTCGACGGCGGTTACGCGGCGTGGACGAGTGCTGGGCTCCCTGTCACGACCGAGGTGCCGGAACCGGACGAAGGCGACGTAACGGTGACACCCGGAGGGATGGCGGTCTGGACCGAGGCCGAGGCGGGCGATCCGCGCAACACCTTGCTGGACGCCCGGGTCGGGCCGCGGTATCGCGGCGAGGTCGAGCCGGTGGATGCGGTCGCCGGGCACATCCCCGGCGCGATCAACCTGCCGGCCGGGGAGACCGTCGACGAGCACGGGCTGCTGCGGGCCATCGCCGCGCCGGCCGGGGCGGGCGTCTACTGCGGCTCCGGGGTCACCGCGGCGCAGCTGGTCCTCGCGCTGCACGAGCAGCGGCAGGAGGCGCCGCTCTACGTGGGATCGTGGAGCCACTGGATCACCGATCCCACGCGCCCCGTCGCGAAGGAGCACCCATGAGCACGCTGGTCGTGTGGGATGAGCGGCTGCTGCGGTACGACATGGGCGATCATCCCCTCGACCCCGTCCGGGTCGAGCTGACCATGGACCTCGCCCGCCGCCTCGGCGTGCTCGACCGCCCCGGCGTCGTGCTCGAGCGGGCGGAGCCGGCCACCGACGCCATGCTCGCCACCGTGCACGACCCCGACTACATCGCGGTGGTGAAGGCGGCCTCGACGGGCCGGCGGATCAACCTCATGGGTCTCGGTACCACCGACAACCCCACCTTCGCCGGCATGCACGACGCCAGCGCCCTGATCGCGGGGGCGACCCGGCGCGCGGCCGAGGCGGTGTGGACCGGCGAGGCCGAGCGCGCGGTCAGCGTCTCCGGCGGCCTGCACCACGCGATGCCGGACCGGGCCGCGGGCTTCTGCGTCTACAACGATCCCGCCGTCGCGATCAAGCGGGTGCTCGAGCTGGGGGCGGAGCGGGTGGCGTACGTCGACATCGACGTCCACCACGGCGACGGCGTGCAGGAGGTGTTCTGGAACGACCCGCGCGTGCTCACCGTCAGCCTGCACGAGTCGCCGCGCACGCTGTTCCCCGGCACCGGCTTCCCCGACGAGACCGGCGGCCCCGACGCGCCCGGCTCCGCCGTGAACGTGGCGCTGCCGCCCGGCACCGGCGACGGCGGGTGGCTGCGCGCCTTCCACGCCGTCGTGCCCGGGGTGCTGCGCGCGTTCCGGCCGCAGCTGCTTTTCACGCAGTGCGGCGCGGACACGTACCGCCACGACCCCCTCGCCAACCTCCGGCTCACCGTGGACGGGCAGCGGGCGGCGTACCTCGCGCTGCGCGACCTCGCCACCGAGGTCGCCGGCGGCCGGTGGGTCGCGAGCGGGGGCGGCGGCTACGCGCTGGTCGAGTGCGTGCCCCGGGCCTGGACCCACCTGCTCGCGGTGATGACCGGCGAGGCCCTCGACCCGGCGCTGGAGCTGCCCGCGGCGTGGCGCGAGCTCGCCGCGCGGCGCCGGCCCGGCCACCCGCTGCCGGAGACGATGACCGACGGCGGCGTCACGAGCTACGAGCCGTGGGTGCCGGGCGAGTCACCGGACGCGGTCGATCGCACGATCATGGCGACCCGGCGCACGGTGTACCCGTTCTTCGGCCTCGACCCGCACGACCCGCGTGACTAGGGCAGGGACTAGTGGCGGACCGCGGCCTCGAGCCGCGTCAGGCGCTGCTTGATGCGGTCCAGCTCGGCGAGCATCTCCGTCTCGGCGGCGGCGGAGGTGCCGTAGGACGTGTCCGGCGACGCGCTCGCCCGCAGCATGGCGAGCTCGTCCTGCAGCGCGATCAGCGTCTGCGCGACCACGTCGAGGAACTGGTCGACCTCGTCCTCGTCGTAGCCACGCTTGCCGAACGGCGCCTTGGCGAACCGCAGCGCCTGCACATCCGCCGGGGTCAGCATCATGGCAGACACGGTAACCCAGACGGGTGGAAACTATGCGGGTGAACGACGTTTCGGCCACGCGGGCCGCGGATGTGCTGCTCTCGGACGGGACCACCGTCCACTTGCGACCGATCCGGCCCGACGACGCGGAGCGGATCGTGGCGCTGCACTCGCGCTTCTCGGAGCGGACCCGATACCTGCGGTACTTCTCGGCCTACCCGCGCATCCCGCAGCGGGACCTGGACCGGTTCGTCAACGTCGACCACCACGACCGCGAGGCGTTCGTGGTCGAGCACTCGGGCGAGCTGATCGCGGTGGGCCGCTACGACCGCCTCGGCGCCGGCTCCCACCAGGCCGAGGTCGCCTTCGTGGTCGAGGACGCGCACCAGGGCCGGGGCATCGGCTCGGTGCTCATCGAGCACCTCGTCGCCGCGGCGGGCACCGAGGGCATCACCGAGTTCGAGGCCGACGTGCTGCCGGTGAACCAGGCGATGCTGCGCGTGTTCATGGCGGCCGGCTTCCACATCGAGCGCGAATTCGCCGACGGCGTCGTGCACCTGTGGTTCCCGATCAAGGCGACCCCCGACTCCCTGCGCGTGCAGCAGGCCCGCGAGCAGCGCGCCGAGGCCCGCTCGATCGCCCGGCTGCTCAACCCGCGCACCGTCGCGGTCTACGGGGCGCGCTCGGGCGGCTCGGGCATCGGCGCGGCCCTCCTGTCCCACCTCAAGGGCGCCGGCTTCACCGGAGCGCTGGTGCCGGTCCACCCGTCCGCGACGGTCGTCGGGGGCCTTCCCGCGAAACCGAGCCTCATCGGTACCGCCGATGCCGACCTCGCCGTGATCGCCGTACCCGTGGAGTCCGTGCCCGACGTGGTGGCCGACTGCGCCGCGGCCGGGGTCCACGGCCTGGTCATCGTCTCGGCCGGCTTCGCCGAGGCCGGCCCGGCCGGGGCGCAGGCCCAGGCCGCCCTGCTGCGGGCGGTGCGCGACCACGGGATGCGCCTGGTCGGGCCCAACTGCCTGGGGGTGGCGAACACCGATCCGGCGGTACGGCTCAACGCCACGCTCGCCCCCCTGCTGCCCCGGGCCGGGCGGGTCGGCTTCTTCAGCCAGTCCGCGGCGCTGGGCACGGCGCTGCTGGCCGAGGCCGACCGGCGCGGGCTGGGCCTGTCGACGTTCATCTCGGCCGGCAACCGGGCCGACGTCTCCGGCAACGACGCGTTGCAGTACTGGCGCGAGGACCCGCACACCGATGCCGTCCTGCTCTACCTGGAGACCTTCGGCAACCCGCGCAAGTTCGCCCGCATCGCCCGCGAGCTGGCCCGCCGCAAGCCGGTCGCGGCGGTGGCGAGCCCGGTGCGCCCGCCGGCCCTCGACGCGGTGACCGTCGGCCCCGACGCCCGCGGGGTGGCCGCGCTCTTCGCGAGCTCCGGCGTCATCCGCGTCGACACCGTCGGGGAGCTGTTCGACGTGGGCCTGCTCATCGCGGGGCGCCCGCTGCCGACCGGCGACCGCATCGCCGTGGTCACCAACGCGGCCGCGCTGGGCGTGCTCACGGTCGCGAAGGCGCCGGCCGCGGGGCTGCGCGTCGCCGAGGGGTACCCGCGCGACCTCGGCCCCGCCGTGAGCGACGTCGACTTCGTGCGGGCCGTGCACGCCGCCCTCGACGACGAGGGGGTGGACGCCGTCGTGGCCGCGTACGCCCCGGCGCTCGCCGAGCGCGACCAGCTCGGCGTGGCCGAGCTGCTGCGCGTGTCGACGGCCGGCGCGCCGCGCCCGCTCGCCGTAGTCATGCCGGCCGACCCGTCGTTCACGGTCGCGCCCGCGTACGGCGACGAGGACCCGCCCGCCCTGCCGATGTTCCCGGCGATCGAGGAGGCGGTGCGCGCCCTGGGCCGGGTCGCCCGCTACGCCGCGTGGCGCCGCGAGCCGATCGGCACGCTGCCCGACCTGCCCGGCGTCGACTCCGCGCGGGGCACCGACGTCGCGACCGCCCTCGCGCTGCGCGGCGCCGGCGACCGGGGCGAGGCCGACGAGCTGCTGGCCGCCTATGGCATCCCGGTCGTGCCGAGCCGATGGGCCTCCGGCGACCGGGTGCCCGACGTCGCGGTGGCGGTGGGCCTGCCGGTCGCTCTCAAGGTGGCGACGAGGCCCTGGCGGCACCGGATCGACCTGGGGGCGGTACGGCTGAATCTCACCTCCCCGGCCGCCGTCGCGGAGGCCTACGCCGAGCTCGAACGCCTCTTCGGCCGCGGGGTCGAGGTCGTCGTCCAGCCGATGGTCGCCCCCGGCGTCGCGTGCGTCGTGGAGGTCGTCGACGACCCGTCGTTCGGCCCGGTCGTGGGCTTCGGCCTCGGCGGCGAGGCGGCCGACCTGCTCGGCGACCGCGCGTGGCGCCCGGTCCCGTTGACCGACCGCGACGCGGCCGCCCTGGTCCGGGCCCCGCGGGCGGCGCCGCTGCTGACCGGCTACCGCGGCGCGGACCCGGTGGACCTGGACGCGCTGGCCGATCTGCTGGTGCGCGTCGGGCGCCTCGTGGACGAGCAGCCGGCCCTGTCGTCGCTGACCCTGAACCCGGTCCTGGCGCGCCCCTCGGGCCTGGCGGTGCTGCACGCGAGCGCCGAGTTCGCGCCGCACCAGCCCCGCCCCGACAGCGGCCCGCGCCGCCTCTGACACGGCGCAGGGCCGCCCCGGACGACCGGAGCGGCCCTGCGTAAAGCTGTGTTTCAGGACGCTACGCCGCTGTGTTCAGGACGCTACGCCGCTGTGTTCAGGAGGCGTACGCCTCGAGGCGCTTCGCGCGCGACGGGTGGCGCAGCTTCAGCAGCGTCACCTTCTCGATCTGGCGGATGCGCTCGCGGGACAGGCCGAACTCGCGGCCCACCTCGTCGAGGGTGCGCTGGCGGCCGTCGTCGAGGCCGAAGCGCAGCCGGATGACGGCCTGCTCGCGCTGCGACAGCGTCGAGAGCACGATCTCGACCTCGGAGCGCAGCATGCCCTGCGACACGCTGTCGCCCGGCTCCTCGCGCGGGTCGACGCGCGCCACGAAGTCGCCCAGGGCGCTCTCGCCGTCCTCGCCCACGGCCTGGTCCAGGCTCACCGGCTCGCGGTCGTAGGAGATCAGCTCGATGACCTGGTACTCCTCGACGCCCAGGGCCGCGGCGATCTCGGCCACGACGGGCTCGCGGCCCAGGGTGGCGGCGAGGTCCCGGCGGACCCGGACCATGCGGTTGACCTGCTCGACCATGTGCACCGGGATGCGGATGGTGCGGGCCTGGTCGGCCATGGCGCGGGTGATGGCCTGGCGGATCCACCAGGTGGCGTAGGTGGAGAACTTGTAGCCCTTGGTGTAGTCGAACTTCTCGACGGCGCGGATGAGGCCGAGGTTGCCCTCCTGGATGAGGTCCAGGAAGGCCATGCCGCGGCCGGTGTACCGCTTGGCGATGCTCACGACCAGGCGCAGGTTGGCCTCGAGCAGGTGGGCCTTGGCGGCGCGCCCCTCGCGGACCACGACCTCGTAGGTGTTCATCCACGCCGGGTGGACCATGCCGCTCGTGAGCTTCTCCTCGGCGTACAGGCCGGCCTCGATCTTCTTGGAGAGATCGACCTCCTGCTCGGCGGTGAGGAGCTTGGTGCGGCCGATCGTGTTGAGGTACGCGCGAACCAGATCCGCTGAGACGCCCGTGTTGTCGAGCGCGTGCTCCTGCTCGTGCTGTTCGTCGGCCTCAACGTCGACGGCGTTGAACTCCGTGTTCTCACTCAGCGGCTGGGCCACTTCGCTCGCCTCCCGTGTGGATTGACAAGTGGCGCGATCATTCCTGCGAGAAGTAGCTTCGCTGAGCGGGCGTGAAGTGACGGTGAGGCGGCGCAGCCGTGGCACGAATCCGTGAGTCTCAGACCTCCAGCAACACGGTCCGCGGTCCGACGTTCACGCTTTCGACGAGCATGTGCGTGCGGAATCGACCGGTTTCCACGGTTGCGCCCCGGTTTCGCAGGGCGGCGCAGAACGCCTCGATGAGCGGCTCGGCGGCCTCCGGGCGGGCCGCGGCGATCCAGGTCGGGCGCCGGCCCTTGCGCGCGTCGCCGTACAGGGTGAACTGCGAGACGACGAGCAGCGGCGCGCCGGTGTCGGCCGCGGACTTCTCGTCGTCGAGGATGCGCAGCTCGTGCACCTTGCGGGCCAGCGTCTCGGAGATGCCGGACGTGTCGGCATGGGTCACGCCGACGAGCACCAGCAACCCGTCGGTGATCGAGCCGACGACCGTGTCCCCGACGGTGACGCTCGCCCGGCTGACGGTCTGGACTAGGGCGCGCACGGCAGCAGGACCCCCCGCTCGACCAGGTGCGACACCAGGGGTACCGCCACGTCGGCGAGCACCTCGGCCGGTACGCCGTGGGCCGCCGCGAGCAGGTCGACCTGAGCCTGCAGGGTCACCGACCCGTCGCACGCGCCCACGAGGGTCAGCGCGACCGGGTCCACCTCCTCGACCCACCGCAGCCCGTCGGGCAGGGCGAGCAGCTGCTGCCCGACCTCCCAGCCCTCGGCCCCGAGCGTGGCCTCCTGGCGCAGCGTCAGCCCGGGCGCGGCGACGAGGCGGCTGCGCAGCAGGTCGGCGTGGCGCAGGAAGTCCTGGCGGTCGAACCACTCGCCGATGAGCGGGCCGAGGTCGCCGCCGACGGTGTGCCGGAGGTCCTCGATGCGCACGGTCGGGTCGTCGTGCCCGCCGGCGCGCAGGGTGACCAGGCCGAAGCCGACCGCGTCGACGCGCTGGGCGTCGAACCAGTCGAGCCAGGCCGCGGCCAGGGCGGGCTGCCGCGACGGGTCCTCGGAGGCGTCGGCGAGCCACAGGTTGACGTACGCCAGCGGATCCGACACCTCGCGCTGGATGACCCAGGCGTCCAGCCCGGTGCCGGCCAGCCAGTCGTTGACCCGATCGGTCCAGTCCTCGCCCGCGACGTGCAGCCAGTTGGCCAGGAACTGCATGTGCCCGCCTTCGGCGAGCAGGCCCGGGGCCGCGGCGACGAGCTCGGCGCAGACGGCGTCGCCGGGGCGGCCGGAGTCGCGGTAGGTGTGCGCGGTGCTCCCGGGGCCGGCCACGAACGGCGGGTTGCTGACCACGAGGTCGAAGCGGCGCCCGGCGACCGGGCGGGTGAGGTCGCCCTCGAGCAGCTCCCACTCCAGGCCGTTGAGGGCCGCGGTGGTGGCCGCGAAGCGCAGGGCCCGCGGCAGCACGTCGGTCGCGGTGACCCGGCTCGCGTGGGTCGACAGGTGCAGCGCCTGCACCCCGCAGCCGGTGCCGAGGTCGAGCGCGGTGCCGACCGGGCGGCGCAGGGTGGCGGCGGCCAGGGTGCTCGACGCGCCGCCGATGCCGAGCACGTGGTCGCCGGGCAGCGGGCGGCCGGGGCGCATGCCGGCGGAGAGGTCGGCGACGACCCACCAGTCGCCGTACGGCTCCAGCTCCAGCGCGGCCCGCACGCCGTCCGGCTCGGCCGACAGCAGCGGGGCGGCCGACTCCAGCGGCAGCGGGGCGAGTGCGGCCGCGACGCGGTCGAGCGGCTCGGTCTGGCCGCAGATGAACAGCCGGATCAGGGTGTCGAGCCGGCCCCCGGCCTCGGTGACGCGCAGCGCGGCCCGGAAGTCGTTGCGCGCGCACGCGGCCGAGGCGTCCTCGCCGAGATGCCCGCGAATGCCGTCGGAGGTGTACCCGGCCGAGCCGAGCGCCTCGCGCAGCTGTGCCATGGCGGTGTTGTCCAGCAGAGCGTCCACCCTGCCATCCTGGTATGTCAGCGTTGATCGATGCCTATGCAGGCCACGACTCGCGACGCGTCCTCGGTGAGGAACAGCTGGAAATGGGTCGGCGGGTTCTCGATCTTCGCCTCGCCGACCCGCAGCGGCCTGTCGCCCGAGGTCTGCAGCACGCCGATGGCCTCGGCGCTGCCGAGCATCGGGTTGCCGATCCGCTCCATGTGCTGGGCCCGCCGGGAGTAGCTGCGCGCGAGCTGGTCGGCGGGCAGGGTGTGATCCCACACCACGTATTCGGCGCCGGCTCGGATCGCGGCGCGGCACGCCTCGAAAGCCGCCCCCGGCTCCTCGGCGAGGAGCCGGAGCAGTGCTTCACGCTCCATGAGCAATATGACCATAAAGCAGGGAATTTGACCAGGTTCTTAGCCGCAGTTCTTGAGCGTTTGACGGATCTCGGCCGGGGCCTTGTCGCACGCGTTCTTGGCGCCGGCCGCGACCGCGACCCACATCGCCTTGGCGTCGTCGAAGTGGAACAGGACCGTCGCGCGGTCGCCCTCGGTGCGGGCGGTGGCGTACTGCTGCACGCAGCTGACGTCCGTGAGCCCCTTGCCGAGCTGCACGGCCGCGGCGAGCGCCGGGTCGGCGGCGAGGGCCTTCTCCAGCGCCGGCGCGTCGACGGGGCATCCGTTCGGCGCGCTGACGCCGGGCTTGAGCGGCGCGGGGCCGGTCTGCGGCAGCAGGGAGGTCTGGTCCGGGGTGGGCAGGGCGGGGGACTGCGACTGGTCCGACCCGCCGGAGCAGGCCGCAAGGGTGACGGCCGCTCCGGCGAAGACAGCGAGGAGTGTGTATCTCACCCCGGCAATTTACGACACTCGATCGGGTTAGTTCTGGCAACCCTTGAGGTGTGTCGCGACGTCCTCGGGCACCGTGTCCCGGCAGACCCCGTCGGTGCCGCCGGACAGCGCGGCCCAGGTCTTCTTCCCGGCGTCGTACTTGAACAGCACGACGGCCGCCTCCAGGTTCGCCGGCTGCGCGGAGGCGGTGGCCCAGCCCCCGTAGCAGCTGACGTCCTTGAGCCCCTTGCCCAGCACCACGGCGCCGGCCACCTCGGCGTTGGCCTTGAACGCCTTCTCCAGCGTGGCGGCCGTGACCGGGCAGCCGGAGGCCGCGCCGCTCGCGCCGGCCGCCGGGGCCTTGCTGCTCGCCGCGGCGCTCGGGGGCGCCGACGCGTTCGTCGGCACCACGGGCGCGTTCGAGGCGGGCGGGGCCGCGGACTCGGCGGCGTCGCCGCCGGAACAGCCGGCCAGCCCGGCCGCCGCGAGCATCAGGACCGGCAATGCGAATCGAATATGCACACGCGGCATGGTGGGGCCTGGCCGCCCGCCTCCGCGCGTCGGCTTTACGACACCCGGGCGAGGAAACGCTCGAGTACCTCGACGACCAGCGCGTGGTCGTCCGCCTGGGGCAGCCCGGAGACGGTCACGACGCCGACGACGCCCACATTGCGGACACGGACGGGGAAGGCGCCGCCGTGGGTGGCGTAGTCCGCGGGGTCGACCCCGTAGGCGGCGTCGAACGTCTTGTCCCGGGCCGCGAGGCGGCGCCCCACGAGGTAGGAGGAGGCGTGCAGCCGCTCCACCACCCGGATCTTGCGCTCGATCCACCGGTCGTTGTCCGGCGCGGTGCCGGGCAGGGCGGCGTGGAAGAGCTGCTGGCCGCCGCGGCGGATGTCGATCGTGATGCCGAGCGAGCGCTCCTTGGCCGTCTCCACCAGCAGGCAGCCGAGCGCCCAGGCGTCGTCGTTGTCGAACCGGTCGAACAGCAGCCGGGCCTCCTGGGCCTCCAGCTCCTTGATCAAGTCTTCCATGGGGACCGAGCCTAAGCCCCCGGCGTGAACGAGGTGAACGTCGCCAGGACGGTGTCGTCGGGGGCGAGGGCGTCGAGCCCAGGGCCCGGGCGTGAACGAGGTGAACGTCGCCAGGGACGGTGCGGTCGGGGGCGAGGGTGTCGAGCCTAGGTCTCGGGCGTGAACGAGGTGAACGTCGCCAGGACGGCGCCGTCGGGGGCGAGGGCGTCGAGCCGGCCGTGGGCCAGGCTGGCGCTGCGGAACGAGAAGGCCCGCGCCCCCGCCGCCGAGGTCAGCAGCGGGATCGTGCGGGGCGCGCCGCCCGGGGCCGAGGACCAGCGCAGCGCGGCCACCCCGCCGGCCACGACGCCGTTGACGCGGGTCTTGGTCTTCTCGCGGCGGACCTGGAAGTCGACGGGGCGGCCGAGGCGGGCGCCGGCCGGGGTGTAGTAGAAGTACCGCGGGTTGGCGAGGTCGGCCGCGGTGTACGCCTTGAACGTCGGGTCCGCCCCGGCCGGCAGCGGCGTCAGGGCCAGCACCACCAGCCCGGCCGCCACCGCGGCCACCGGCCGCGGCCAGGCCCGCCGCCGCACGGTGACCACGGCGCCGCCGAAGCCCGCGAGGCAGACGGTCACGACGCCGAGACTGCGGGCGTTCTCGAGCAGGAACTGCCATCCGGTGTACGGCGAGAGCCCCCGCAGCACCACGCCCAGCGACAGCGTCATGACGAGCAGGAGCACGACCCCGGCCGCCCGCCGCCAGGCGCCCTCGGCCGCCACGAGCAGCATCGCCGCGAGCACCGTCCACACCTGGTGGTGCGTCCACGACACCGGCGAGGCCGCGACCGTCGCGCAGCCGACGAGCACCGCCGCGCGCACCCGCTCCCCGTGCGCGTCCAGCGTCCGCGCCCGCCACAGCGCCGCGGCGCCCACGGCGGCGATGAGCACGGCCCAGACCAGCGGCAGCGTGGCGGGGGAGAGGCCGGCCCGCATGAGCATGCCCTGCACCGACTGGTTGCCCAGCGACGCGAGGTCGCCGATGCGCGACGTCTGCAGCATCGTGCCGGTCCAGTAGCGCAGGCTGTCGCCCGGGAGCAGCAGGGCGCCGAGGGCCGCGGCCGCCGCGAACGCGCCCAGCGCCCGGGCGGCGTCCCGCCACCGGCCGGTCACGAGGAAGTACACGACGAAGAGCAGCGGGGTGAGCTTGATCGCGGCGGCGAGGCCGACGAGCACCCCGCGGTACCGCCGCGGCACCAGACCCATGGCGTCGACCAGCGCCAGCAGCACGATGAAGATGCTCACCTGACCGAAGCGCAGGTTGCTCTGCACGGGCGCGGACACGAGCAGGCCACAGGCGATGGCCGCCACGGCGAGGCGGGACGCGGACAGCCCCCGGCCGACCGCCACGGCCAGGGCGACGACGGCCGCGCAGGTCAGGGCCGGCCAGGCGACCTGCAGGGCGGTCTCGGGCAGCAGCGTGAGGGGCCGGAACAGCAGCACCGCGAACGGCGGGTAGGTGAACGGGCCACCGTTCTGCGCGACGTAGTCGTAGAGCGGCCGGCCCTCGCCCACCGCCTGGGCCGCGCCGTAGTAGATGTGCAGGTCGGAGAGGCGCTGGCCGGCGGGGCGCAGCCAGACGAGCGCGGCCGAGACGACCGCGGCGATCCCGAACACCGACCAGAGGCCGGCCACCCCGCGCTGCGACATCGGCCCAGGGTAGGAACGCCTGTCCAGACGGGGCCGCAGACCGGGCCCCAGACCGGGCCCCAGACCGGGCCCCAGACCGGGCCCCAGACCGGGCCCCAGACCGGGGTCCAGATGGGGCCTAGCCGATCCAGCCGACGAACGTGCCCTTCGAGGCGCGCGGGGCGGGCGCCGGCCCGGGGTCGCCGGCGACGACCGCGGACAGGGTGCGGGTCAGCCACGCGTTGACCGACAGGCCATCGCGCGCGGCCGCCTCCTCGATGCGCTGCTTGAGCTGCTCCGGCGGGCGGAAGTTGATCCGGCCCACGGGGCCCTCCGGCGACGGCTCGGGCGCGCTCGCGGGCGCCGGCGGCGGCGCGGGCTCACCGTCCGGGGCGGTGACCACGAAGTACGGGTTGCGGTCGCGCACCCGCACCTCGACGGAGCCGGGGGCCAGGTCGCGGGTGATCTCGTCGGCCGCGTCCGACAGCACGTCGAACATGGCCAGCCGGGTCGCCGAGGCCACCGCGGCGGCGAGCCGCTCGGCCAGCGCGGCCTCCTCGGGACCCGCGGCCGCGAGCAGCTCGGCGCGCAGGCCGTCGACGTAGCGGGTCAGGTCCATGCCCGCCAGTATCGCGCAACTATGGCAAATTCCATGGCGCCATCGGCGCCAGACCGGCCCGGGCACGGCAGGATGGGCAGTGGCACCCCCAGGCCATCCACGGGAGACGCACATGATCCAGTTGCTGGCGCCCGACGGGACGCTGCGGTCGGACCCCGAAGCACCGCTCGACGTGACCCCCCAGCTCTGCCGCGACCTGCTGCGGGACATGGTGCTGGCGCGCCGGTTCGACGAGGAGGCGCACGCGCTGCAGCGCCAGGGCGAGCTCGGGCTGTGGCTCATGGCGCTCGGTCAGGAGGCGGCCCAGGTCGGCTCGGTGCGGGCCCTCGACCCGGCCGACTACGTGTTCCCCAGCTACCGCGAGCAGGCCGCCGCCCGCTGCCGCGGCATCACCCCGGCCGAGCTGATGGCCCAGTGGCGCGGGGTGGCGCACTCGGGATGGGACCCGCGGCGGTACCGCTTCCACATCTACAGCCTCGTCCTGGGCACGCAGGCGCTGCACGCGACGGGGTACGCGGCCGGCGTACGGATGGACGGCTCCGACGAGGTGGTGCTCGCGTACTTCGGCGACGGCGCCAGCAGCCAGGGCGACGTGAACGAGGCGCTGAACTGGTCGGCGGTCGTGAACGCCCCGATCGTGTTCTTCTGCCAGAACAACCAGTGGGCGATCTCCACCGCGGTCGGCCGCCAGATGGGCGCCCCGCTGCACCGGCGGGCGGTCGGCTTCGGCCTCGAGTCGTTCCACGTCGACGGCAACGACGTGCTCGCGGTGCACGCGGTGACCGCCCGGGCCGCCGAGTCGGTGCGCCGCGGCGGGCCGCCGGTGCTCATCGAGGCGATGACGTACCGCATGGCCGGCCACAGCACCTCCGACGACCCGCGCCGGTACCGCTCCGACGCCGAGGTGCAGCTGTGGCGCCGGCGGGACCCGATCGCCCGCCTCGAACGGCTCGTGCGCGAGCGCGGCTGGGCCGGCGACGACTGGTTCGCGGCCCTGGCCGCGGAGTCCGACGCGCTCGCCGCCGAGACCCGCGAGGCCTGCCTGTCGATGCCGGAGCCGCACGTCGGGGACATGTTCGCGCACGTGCTGCACGAGGAGATCGCGCTGGTGCGGGCCCAGCGCGAGTGGATGGACGCCTACCGGAGAACCTTGGCGCCATGATGCCTTGAAATGGCGCCATAGATGGTGCCATAGTGATGCCATGACTGACTCGGGCATCACGGTCTCCGGGCTGCGCAAGTCCTACGGCGATCGGGTCGTCCTCGACGGCATCGACCTCGCCGTCCCGGCCGGCGCCATCTTCGCGCTGCTCGGCCCCAACGGCGCCGGCAAGACCACGATGGTGCACATCCTGGCCACGCTGATCCCGCCGGACGCGGGTGGCGCCACCGTGGCCGGGCACGACCTGCTCACCGAGGCCGCGAAGGTGCGGGCCGCGATCGGCGTCACCGGCCAGTTCTCCGCCGTGGACAACCTGCTCACCGGCGAGGAGAACCTGCGGCTCGTGGCCGACCTGCTGCACCTGCCGCGGCGGGCCGGCCGGCGGCGCGCGGCGCAGCTGCTGGAGCGCTTCGAGCTCACCGAGGCGGCCCGGCGCACGCCGCTGACGTACTCCGGCGGCATGAAGCGCCGCCTCGACCTCGCCATGACGCTGGTCGGCGAGCCGCGCGTGATCTTCCTGGACGAGCCGACGACCGGCCTGGACCCGCGCAGCCGCCGCACCGTGTGGGAGCTGGTGCGCGAGCTCGCGGCGGGCGGGGTGACGATCTTCCTGACCACGCAGTACCTGGACGAGGCCGACCAGCTCGCCGGGCGCGTCGCCGTGCTCGACCGGGGCCGGATCGTCGCCGAGGGCCGCCCCGACGAGCTCAAGCGCCGCGTCCCCGGCGCGCACGTCCGGCTCGGCTTCACCGCCCCGGAGCCGCTCGCCGCCGCGGCCGCCCTGCTGCCCGCGGCGACCCCGGACCAGGAGGCGCTCGCGCTGCGGGTGCCGGGGGACGGTACCGCCGCGGACCTGCGCGCCCTGCTGGGCCGCCTCGAGTCCGGCGGGGTCGAGCCCGACACGCTGAGCGTGCACACCCCGGACCTGGACGACGTGTTCCTCGCCCTGACCGGTCACGCCGCCGCGAAGGAGCCGGTGCGATGCGCGACGCCCTGACCATGCTGCGGCGCGACCTGCTGCACAACCGCCGCAACCCGTCCACCATGTTCGGCGCCCTGGTCGCCCCGATCCTGATGCTGCTCATGTTCGTCTACATCTTCGGCGCCGCCACCGACCTCGGCCAGGACTACCTCGGCTACGTGGTGCCGGGCATCCTCGTGCTCTGCATCGGCTACAGCGTCGGGCAGACCGCCGTCGCCGTGGCCACGGACATGCACGAGGGCATCATCAACCGGTTCCGCACGATGGGCATCTCCCGCGCGGCGGTGCTGACCGGCCGCGTCCTGGGCACAGTGCTGCGCACGCTGCTGTGCGTGGCGATCATCCTCGGCCTGACCGTGCTGCTGGGCTACCGCCCGCACGCCGGGCTCACCGGCTGGCTGCTCGTGGCCCTGATCGTGGCCCTGGCCGCGTTCGCCGCGGCCTGGCTGACCACGGCGATGGGCCTGTCCGCGCGCACCGCGGTGGCCGCGAGCTACGCGGCCCTGCCGGTGACCCTGCTGCCGATCCTGAGCAGCGCGTTCTCGCCCACGGCGCGGATGTCGCCGGGCGTGCGGGCCTTCACGGAGCACCAGCCGTACACGCCGATCATCGAGACGCTGCGGGGCGCGCTGGACGGCACCCCGATCGGCGGGTCCCTCTGGTGGGCGATCGGCTGGTCGGTGGCGATGGCCCTGGCCGGATACCTGTGGGCCCGGGCGCGCTTCACGCGTCCACCCACCCCGCGGTGAGGCAGGATGTGCGCATGGCCATCACGCTGCCGATCGACGACGCCGCGAACGAGTACCTCACCCGCAGCCCCCTCGCGCTGCTGGTCGGCATGACGCTCGACCAGCAGATCCCGCTCGAGAAGGCGTTCTCCTCGCCGTACGTGCTCGCCCAGCGCCTCGGGCACGAGCCCACCGCGCACGAACTGGCCGAGTTCGACCCCGAGGCGCTGATCGCGATCTTCGCCACGCCGCCGGCGCTGCACCGCTTCCCCAAGGCGATGGCCGCGCGGGTGCAGGAGGTGTGCCGCGCGCTCGCCGAGCGCTACGACGGCGACCCGGCCGGGTTGTGGGACGGCGTCGCGGACGGCGGGGAGCTGCTGCGCCGGGTGCAGGGGCTGCCCGGGTTCGGCAAGCAGAAGGCGCAGATCTTCGTGGCGCTGCTCGGCAAGCAGTACGGCGTGGAGCCCGACGGCTGGCGCGCGGCCGCGGGCGGGTACGGCGAGGAGGGCTCGCACCGCTCCGTCGCCGACATCGTGGACGGGCCGTCGCTGGCGAAGGTGCGCGAGTACAAGAAGCAGGTCAAGGCCGAGGCGAAGGCGGCCAAAGGGAACTAGGCAGATGTAGCGCGGCAACGGATGCGGATGGGGCCGACCGGCCGTAAGGTGCATCCGTGCTCAAGGGATTCCGGGACTTCATCTCTCGTGGCAACGTCATCGAGCTGGCCGTGGCCGTCGTCATCGGCGCCGCGTTCAACAACGTCGTCACCGCGTTCACGGACGGCTTCCTCAAGCCGCTGATCAGCCTGACCGGCGGCATCGGCGTCGACGACAGGCAGGGCCTGAAGATCGGTGAGCAGGTGCTCGCCTGGCCCAGCTTCGTCAACGCGGTCATCACGTTCCTGCTGACCGCCGCCACCGTGTACTTCCTGGTCGTACTGCCCATGAACAAGCTCGCCGAGCGGCGCAAGCGGGGCCTCGCGCCCGAGCCCGCGGCGCCCAGCGACGAGATCCGGCTCCTCACCGAGATCCGCGACCTGCTGGCCACCGGCACCACCGAGCGCGACCAGGCCACGGTCGGCGGCGCGGTGAGCCCCGGCGCGCCGGTCAAGCCCACCGACATCTGATGCGACGTCTGCCACACGTACGTGGCAGACTCGAACCAATGGCCCGCAGGGATCGCCCACAGCTGATCACCGACGCGGCGCGCAGCCCCGAGCAGGAGCTTCGCGCCCGTGAGGTCCGCTACGTGCTGATGATGCTCCTGCGCGCCGCGTGCGTCGTGGTCGCCGCCATCCTGGTGGCGACCCGCCCGCCGCTGCTGTGGCTGTGGCTCTCGCTGTGCGTCGCCGGCGGGGTCTTCCTGCCGATGATCGCGGTCCTGCTCGCCAACGACGCTCCCGTACGTCCCGAGAACCGCTTCCGCAACCGCTTCAAGCGGCGGCCGACCTCGCACCCGGACCCGGCGCACGCGCTGACCGAACGCGAGCACAAGGTCATCGACGCCGACTCGGAACCGAACGGCTAAGGCCGCGCTCCGAGCCGGGTGACCGCCCGGGCGCCCAGCTCGTTGCCCGCCTCGAGCGCTGCCCGCGGACCCTGCCCCGCCAGCCACGCCGTGAGGAAGCCGGCCGCGAACGCGTCGCCGGCCCCCGTCGGGTCCACGACGTCGACGAGCCGCCTGCCCGGCGCCCGCACGGTGCCGTCCGCGTCCGCCCACGCCGCGCCGGCCGCGCCCGACTTCACCACCACGCCGTCCGCGTGGGCGAGGAGATCCGCTGGCTCGTCCGAGCCGAGGACCCCGGCCTCGTCGCGGTTGGCGAACAGCAGGTTCGGGCGCGGTACCGCGGCCAGGAAGCCGGCCCCGCCACGCTCCCGCAGCGGGGCCGCGGACGCCGCGTCGAGGCTCGTGGTCAGCCCCCGGCGGCGGGCCTCGGCCAGCGCGAACCGCCCGGCCGGCGCGCAGTCGGCGTCGAAGAGCACGTAGGCCGACAGGTGCAGGTGGCGCAGGCCGGGCAGCGCGAGCGCCCGCTCCACGTCGGCCCGCTCCAGCAGCCGGTTGGCCCCCCGGTCGGTGAACATCGTGCGCTCGGCGTCGGAGGTCAGCACCACCACGGTGCCCGTGGCCACCCCCGGCACCCGGCGCACGCTGGTGGTCACCCCGGCCTCGTCGAGCTCGGCGACGCGCGCGTCCCCGGGCTCGTCGAGCCCCGCGACCCCCGCGAACGCGACCGGGCAGCCGGCGGCGGCGAGCCAGACCGCGGTGTTCGCGGCCGACCCGCCGCCGGCGATGCGCACCGCGGCGACGGTGTCCGAGCCGATGGCGAGCGGCCCCTCGTGCACGGTGAGGATGTCGGTGACCACGTCACCGATGACGAGGACCGTCATCTAGATCGCGGCGGCGATGCGGGCCGCCAGCTCCGCGTTGCGCAGGATGATGCGCACGTTGACGTCGAGGCTCCTGCCCTCGGTCGCGGTGTGGAAGTGCGACAGGAGGTACGGCGTGACGTCCTTGCCCGTGACGCCCTCCCGCTCGAGCCCGGCCAGCCCCTCGGCCAGCACCCGGTCGTGCAGCGCGGGGTCCAGCTGCTCGTCGGCGGGCAGCGGGTTGGCCACGACCAGCGCCCCGCGGTGCACGTCGTGCCCGCGAGCGGCCCGGATGATCTCGGCGACGGCCCCGGGGTCGCCGGCCGACCAGTCCAGGTCGAACCCGGCGTCGGTGAGGTAGAACCCAGGGAAGCGACGGGTCCCGTAGCCGACCACCCCGACGCCGAGCGTCTCGAGGCGCTCGAGCGTGGCGCCCACGTCGAGGATCGACTTCACGCCCGCGCAGACGATCGCGATCGGCAGCCGCGACAGGGCGGTCAGGTCCGCGGACTCGTCGAAGGTCGCGGCGGCGCCCCGGTGCACGCCCCCGAGCCCGCCGGTCGCGAACACCGAGATCCCGGCGCGTACGGCGATCGCCGAGGTGGCCGCGACGGTCGTGGCCCCGTCGGCCCGGGCGGCGGCGGCCGGGGCGAGGTCGCGCACCGACAGCTTGACCACGTCGTCGCGCTCGGCCAGGTGCCGGATCTCGTCCTCGGACAGCCCGACGACGATCTCGCCGCCGATCATCCCGATCGTGGCCGGTACGGCCCCGGCCGCCCGGACGGTGGCCTCGATCTCCTTGGCGACGGTGAGGTTGGCCGGCCGCGGGAGCCCGTGCGAGATGATGGTGCTTTCGAGCGCGACGATGGGCGCACCGCTGCGGCGGGCGCCGTCGACCTCGCTCCCGAACCGGATGGCATGGTTGATCACCAGCTCACGATAGCCGCCGCGCTTCCCGGCATTTCCCGTGCTCGTTCGCCCCTTTCGTCCCTCCCGCGCGCCGCCGCCCACCCGGCCGCCGCGGGTGGGTTGTCCACAGGGCGAGCGCGATGCGGGCTTATTCCGGGCGGGCCTGGCAGACTGGGGGTTGTGACGACCACTCCCGAGAACGGTGGCGGGACTCTCACCGACGAGCGCGTCGACGAGCAGACCAGCACCGATTACCGCTACGACGCCGGCGACCACGAGAAGTTCTCGCACTACGCGCCGAAGGACAAGATCATGCAGGCCATGATCGAGGGCACGCCGGTGCGGGCGCTCTGCGGGAAGCTCTGGGTGCCCTCGCGCGACCCGAGCCGGTTCCCGGTGTGCCCGGTGTGCAAGGACATCTACGAGAACGTCGTGCAGAACGACGACCCGAGTTCGTGACGTTCGGCTCGGTTCGGCGCATCGCCGGCCGATGCCCGCTAGGCTGTCAACGCCTTCGCGGTCCGCGCTGACGCGAGGGCGTTTTCATGCGCCTGTTCATGCGCCTGGCTGGGTGCACCGGGTTGTTCCCCTCCCGCTGGGTGCATCGCCGCGCCGGTCGTCCGTGGCCCGGCGCCGCCGCGGCGTGGGCAGGACGGTGCAAGGTCGCCCGGGGGAGTGTCCGGGGCGTGAGGTCCGTATCGGGGAGGGGTGCCGCATGCCGCCGCGTCCGGTGGTGCAGCAGGGTCAGTCGCTTCGGGTGTGGCAGCGCAAGGCGCTCATGGAGTATCTGCGGGGCAAGCGCGAGGACTTCCTCGCGGTCGCCACGCCCGGGGCCGGGAAGACCACGTTCGCGCTGCGCGTGGCGCTGGAGCTGTTCGGCGACGGCACCATCGACAACCTGACCGTGGTCACGCCCACCGAGCACCTCAAGACCCAGTGGGCGCAGGCGGCCGCGCGGGTCGGGATCGACCTCGACGCCGGGTTCCGCAACTCCGACGTGCACACGTCGAGCGACTTCCACGGCACCGTGGTGACCTACGCGCAGGTGGGGATCGCTCCTGCCGTACACAAGCGGCGCACCGTGACGCGAAAGACCCTCGTGGTGCTGGACGAGATCCACCACGCCGGGGACTCGAAGTCCTGGGGCGACGGGGTCAAGGCGGCGTTCGAGCCCGCCGTGCGGCGCCTGATGCTCACCGGCACGCCGTTTCGCTCCGACGAGAACCCGATCCCGTTCGTCGAGTACGAGCGCGGGCCCGACGGCATCCAGCGATCGCGCTCCGACACCGTGTACGGCTACTCCGACGCCCTCCGAGACGGCGTCGTGCGCCCGGTGATCTTCCTGGCGTACTCCGGGGAGACGCGCTGGCGCACCTCCGCCGGCGACGAGCTGTCCGCCCGGCTCGGCGAGCCGATGACGCAGGACCTCATCTCCCAGGCCTGGCGCACGGCCCTGGACCCCAAGGGCGACTGGATGCCGCAGGTCCTGCGGGCCGCCGACGCACGCCTCGACCGGCTGCGCGCCGGGGGCATGCCGGACGCGGGCGGCCTCGTGATCGCCAGCGACCAGCAGAACGCGCGCGCGTACGCCAAGGCGCTCGGCGAGCTCACGGGCGAGAAGGCCGTCGTCGTGCTCTCCGACGACGTGGGGGCGTCGGGCCGCATCGCCGCGTTCTCCGCGTCGCAGGAGAAGTGGATGGTCGCGGTGCGCATGGTGTCCGAGGGGGTGGACATTCCGCGGCTCGCCGTGGGCGTGTACGCCACCAGCGCCTCCACCCCGCTGTTCTTCGCCCAGGCCATCGGCCGTTTCGTGCGCGCGCGCCGCCCCGGCGAGACGGCGACCGTCTTCGTGCCGAGCGTCCCGCACCTGCTGGAGCTGGCCAGCGAGATGGAGGCCCAGCGCAACCACGTCCTCGGCGAGCCCAAGACCAAGGACGGCTACGACGACGACGAGATGGAGCGGGCCAACCGCGAGGAGAAGGCCAGCGGCGAGCTGGAGGGCACCTTCGAGGCCCTGGGCGCCACCGCGGAGCTGGACCAGATCATCTTCGACGGCGCGACCTTCGGCATGCCGGCGGCGACCGGGACCGCGGAGGAGGAGGAGTACCTCGGGCTGCCCGGGCTGCTCACCCCCGACCAGGTCACCGCGCTGCTGAACAAGCGCCAGGCGGAGCAGATGGCGGCCGAGAAGCGCCGCTCCGCCGCGGCCCCCACATCTGCGGCCGCGCCGGAGATCCCGGCTCAGCCGCGTACGGCCGGCGAGAAGCGCATCGTCCTGCGCCGCCAGCTCAACACCCTGGTCGCGGCCCACCACCACCGCACCGGCCTCCCGCACGGCAAGATCCACGCGGAGCTGCGCCGGCTGTGCGGGGGGCCGCCGAGCGCCCAGGCGACGATCGAGCAGCTCGAGGAGCGGATCGCTACCATCCAGACCCTCTGAGGCGCTCGGAGAGTCCCTGCCGGACCCATCCCGGCTTCTTGTCTGCCGTGACCGTCAAGTCGCTCCAGCGCGGCTCTGGCGCGTGTGCTGAGGGGTCGCGGGTTTCGCGCGGTCGTCGTGCGTTGATCGCCGCGGCTGGTGGTTCGTGTGGCCCGTGCCGGCGTGCGTTGCGGTCGACGGGTCGCGAGGATGGCCTTGGTGGCGTCGGCGCTCGGCCCGATGCAGGTGGCGCCTGCGGGGCTTCGCGGTGTGCCCGGCGGTCGCGGCCTGGCCTGAGGTCCTGAGAGCAGGTGCCCAGGGGTCGCGCGCGTGTCCGGTGGGCGCGAACCCGCTCCTGGGCCGTGTGGGCGGGTGCTCGACGGCCGCGCGCATGTCTCCGGTGGGCGTGCACCCGCTCTGGAGCCGCGTGCGCGGTGCTCGACCGCCGTGTGGGCGGGTGCTCGATCGCCGCGCGCATGTCCGGTGGGCGTGAACCCGCTCTGAGCCGTGTGGGCGGGTGCTCGATGGCTCCGTGCCTGCCCGGTGGCCACATAATCGGACCAAACGTATTTATCGCCTGTCAGGGTATAAATCCGATATGTCGTGGCGCGCCAGCGCCCGACATATCGCGCCGCCCGCGCATCCGGGCACAAAAAAGACCGCAGGGGACCCCGGAGGGTCGCCCTGCGGTCAGGCGTATTGGTCTCAGCCGGCCGAGAGTTCGGAGCCGCGCCACGAGAAGTCCGGGGCTACGGCGTACTCGACAGCGATCTTGACCAGCTGGTCGGCGTACTTGTTGGCGTGATGTCCACAGAAGATCAGATCGCCGCCTTCGGCGAGCCGAACTCGAAGTTTCCCTGCCGCGTTGCAGCGGTCGCACCGTTCCTCGGCGGCGGGGGGCGCCGCCGTCTCCGGCGGCGGCGTGAGGGTCGGGGTCATCGCCTTCCTCCTCTGATCGTCACCGACGAACGCTTCCTTGCGTCGTTCCACAGATGGTTCAACACCGTCGTGCTCGAACTCGTTCCCACTTTATCGGCGGGACCGATGTCACATTTGCGTCGTACTTCGCGGGGCCGGTCCAGCCAGGAACCGAATACCCGCTACGTGCTTCCTATCGCGCCAGGCTTGCGATCACAAGTGGGTTGGCGCGCCGCCACGGGTCTGTAATGCCCGCGGTGACCCGAAACACACCCGGGCCGCCCCTTTCGGGACGGCCCGGTTCGCGCAGAGCGAAAACGATCGTTCAGTCCAAGTAGTCCCGCAGAACCTGGGAACGCGACGGGTGGCGCAGCTTCGACATCGTCTTGGACTCGATCTGCCGGATGCGCTCGCGGGTCACGCCGTAGACCTGGCCGATCTCGTCCAGGGTGCGCGGCTGGCCGTCGGTGAGGCCGAAGCGCAGCCGGACGACGCCCGCCTCGCGCTCGGACAGGGTCTGCAGCACCTGCTGGAGCTGGTCCTGCAGCAGCGAGAAGGAGACCGCGTCGACGGCCACGACCGCCTCGGAGTCCTCGATGAAGTCGCCGAGCTGGCTGTCGCCCTCGTCGCCGATGGTCTGGTCGAGGGAGATGGGCTCACGCGCGTACTGCTGGATCTCCAGCACCTTCTCCGGCGTGATGTCCATTTCCTTGGCCAGCTCCTCCGGGGTGGGCTCGCGGCCCAGGTCCTGGAGCAGCTCGCGCTGGATGCGGCCGAGCTTGTTGATGACCTCGACCATGTGCACCGGGATGCGGATGGTGCGGGCCTGGTCGGCCATGGCGCGGGTGATGGCCTGGCGGATCCACCAGGTGGCGTAGGTGGAGAACTTGTAGCCCTTGGTGTAGTCGAACTTCTCGACGGCGCGGATGAGGCCGAGGTTGCCCTCCTGGATGAGGTCCAGGAAGGCCATGCCACGGCCGGTGTACCGCTTGGCGAGCGACACGACCAGGCGCAGGTTGGCCTCGAGCAGGTGGTTCTTGGCCCGCTCGCCGTCGCGCGAGATCCACAGGAAGTCGCGGCGGCCCGGCATCTGCATCGGCTCGCCGGCGTCCTCGGCCGCGCGCAGGCGCTCGGCCGCGTAGAGCCCGGCCTCGATGCGCTTGGCCAGCTCGACCTCCTGCTCCGCGTTGAGCAGCGGAACCTTGCCGATCTGCTTGAGGTAGGCGCGGACCGAGTCGGCCGAGGCGGTGAGCTCGGCGTCGCGCCGGGCCTGCTTGAGCGCCTCGGACTCGTCGTCGTCCCACGCGAAGTCGTCGTCGGTGGCGGTCGCCTCCGCGTCGGCCTCGGCGGCCTGGGTCTCCTCGACCGGCTCGTCGACGACGACGTCCTCGATCTCGGCGGCCAGGGCCGCGTCGTCGATCTCCTCGAGCTCCGGCTCACCCTCGCCCGGCGTGCCGGTCGGGTTCGCCGGGTCGGCGGCGGTGCCGGGCGCCGCCTTGCCGCCCGGGGCGGCCTTCGCCGGGGCGGCCTTCTTCGCCGCCTTCTTGGCCGGTGCGGCCTTCTTCGCCGGCGCCGTGGCCGCGGCAGCGGCGGGCGCGGCGGCAGCCGCTGCGGATGCGGTGGGCGCCGATGGCGCGGCCTTCTTCACGGGGACCTTCTTCGCCGCCGCCGGCTCCGGCGAAGCGGATTCGACGGCTGTGAGCGGCTTGGCAACGGGTGCTGCCTTGCGGGCCGGCGCGGCCTTGGCGGTGGCCGCCTTGGACGCGGGAGTGGCGGAGCGGGCGGCGGCGACGCGGCGGCGGCTGTGGGCGGAGTCGTCGACCACGACGGTCACGCCCGCCTCGGCCAGGCTCCTCAGCAGCTTCTTGGCGTGCGCCGGGGTTACGTCTGCGGTGTCGACCGCCTGCGCGACCTCCGCCGACGTCAGGTGCCCGCCGTTGGCGGCGGCACGCGCGATCAGCGTGTCGGCGAGGGAACGTACGTCAACGCTGGGCTGGTGAGCTGCTGTCACGAACGACCTTCCGGTGCGATGAGCGAGCGACGGCCGGTGCGGCCGGGTTCGCGCACGGCGCGGCCGTGCTGAGTGGCCGGGTTGCTGGTTTGGTGGCGCCCGTGTGGGTCGTGGCTCCGGGCGGATTCACGAACGACAGCGGGCAGCGCGTGAATTGTAACGCTCTCTCGCCCCAACATCCCCTCTTGAGGGGCGGGACGCGCGTCTTGTGACCGAACGGATGGGCTGCGCGGTGCCTTCCCGGGCTTTGCCAGGATGGTGACCATGGACCAACCGGCCGAACTTCTGGCCCTCGCCGTCTCCGTCGCCCGTTCCGCGGGCGACCTGGCCAACCGCATGCGAGCCGAGGGTGTCGACGTCGCCGCGACCAAGTCGACCGCGACCGATGTGGTGACCGCGGCCGATCGCGCGGTCGAGCAGCACGTGCGCGACGAGCTGCACAAGGCACGCCCGGACGACGCCGTGCTCGGGGAGGAGTACGGCGGCGGCCAGGCCCGCTCCGCCGTGCGCTGGATCCTCGATCCGATCGACGGGACCGTGAACTACCTCTACGACCTGCCGCAGTACGCGGTGTCGCTGGCGGCGGAGGTCGACGGGGTGGTCGTGGCCGGGGTGGTGCGCAACGCCGCGACCGGCCGCGAGTGGACCGCGACCCTGGGCGGGGGCGCCTTCCGCGACGGGCGGCGGTTGCGGGTCTCCGGGGAGACCGAGCTCGGCCAGGCCCTCGTCGGCACCGGGTTCGGCTACGCGGCCGAGCGCCGGCTGCACCA
This sequence comes from Dactylosporangium sp. CA-052675, assembly GCF_050947935.1. Lineage (GTDB taxonomy): Bacteria > Actinomycetota > Actinomycetes > Mycobacteriales > Micromonosporaceae > Dactylosporangium. Next base: position 1,802,123 of record NZ_CP192010.1, read on the forward strand.
GGCCCGCGTGCTGGCCGGGCTGATCGGGCACATCCGCGACATCCGCCGGCTCGGGGCCGCCTCGCTCGACCTGTGCCTGGTCGCGGAGGGGGTCCTGGACGCGTACTACGAGAAGGGCCTCAACCCCTGGGACCGCGCGGCCGGCGGGCTCGTCGCGGCCGAAGCGGGCGCGCTGGTGACCGGGCTGGACGGCAACCCGCCCGGCGCCGACATGGTCATCGCCGCGCCGCCGGCCCTGCACCCGCGGCTGCACCGGCTCCTCAGCGACCTGGACGCGTCCGGGGGCCCGTGACGAAGCCGTCGGCGTCATGGCCGGGAGCCGTACGGCTCCCGGCTTTACGGCTCGGCCGCCCGGCTCCACGGCTCGGCGAGGCCCTGAGGAAACCGTGACCGTACTGGTACCTCAGCCCTCGTCCTTGGCGCAGGTGCCCTCGGGCAGCTCCGGGTTGCCCAGCGCCGCGATGGCCTGGTTGACCTCGGTCGTCGTCGGCAGCTGCCGGAACTTCCCGCCGAGGATGATCTCGACCTTGTCGTCCTGGCGCGCCTTGTCGAACTCGGGGCGGGCCTGGTCCAGGAAGTACGCCCGCACGAGCCAGGCCGCGCCGACCGTCGCCGGGCCGAAGCGGATGATGGCCACGACGTCGTTGGGCTTGTTGGCCGGCGGGTTGGGCGCGGCGGTGACCACCTTCGCCTCCTTGAACCGGCGGCTCAGGAAGTCGTTCGCGACGTCGGAGGCCGCGCCGGGCCGGTTGGTCGCGTTGTAGATGGTGACCTTCACGTCCTCCTGCGTGGGCAGCTTCGCGTCGGCGATCACGGAGCCCTCGGCGCACTTCTTGGCGTCACCGGCGGCGCCGGTCTGATGATCCTTGACGACGGCGACGATCACGAACACCGCCGCGGCGACGATGAGGACGCCGACCACCGCGAGTGCTCTCACCCGCGCAAAACTCATGGCTCGCTCCCCGCGCCCGCTCTGTGCTGTCACCAGAGAAGACGCTCTGGCTGCCGGAGAGGTTAGCGCCTGGGCCGCGGAAGCGCTGAAGTCCCCACCGGACATACCACAAAGTTCCTCCTCGCCGATGCGGTACGACTCCCCGCGGGACGCAGCGGCGGAAGGTATCGTTCCATCGCCGCGGGGCGGGGTTGCGGTCGCGCCCGACCCGCGCGAGGCATGATCGTTGTGTCGCCTCGGTCACAGTGGGAACAACTTTCCGCGAGCGGGCGTACAACTAGCGCACAAGAGCGGTAAGGTACGCCGCCCTTGGACGTTGAATACGACGTCGCTTCGGGCGCCCTACCAGCCCGGCGACATGAAATTGGGAGTGTGAACACCGATGGCCACCGACTACGACGCGCCACGTCGCGACGAGGTCGACCTCGGCGAGGACAGCCTCGAGGAGCTCAAGTCCCGCCGCACCGATGCGCAGTCCGCGACCGTCGATGTCGACGAGACCGACCTCTCCGAGAACTTCGAGCTGCCGGGTGGCGACCTCGCTGACGAGGACCTGACGGTGAAGGTCCTGCCGATGCAGTCCGACGAGTTCCGCTGCTCGCGGTGCTTCCTGGTGCACCACCGCAGCCAGCTCGCGACCGAGCGCAACGGGGAGCTGATCTGCCGCGAGTGTGCGTGACCGTGCTCACGCATGCGACCGGCGTGAAAAGGGCATGACCACGACGGGCCCGCGCGACGCGAGTTGATCACGCGGAACTGGCGCCGGCGTGCTTCAGTGGTGAAGCGGCCGAACACGGCGTGGACCGACACGGAGGTTCCCATGGTCGAGCAGCCGGTGCCCGCCGACGAGGCGGCCGAGAACGCGCCCGTCCAGCCGGAAGGGCAGGCCGGGCCAGGAGCGCTGGCCGGCCCGGCGGACGACGCGGAACTTTCCCGGGCCGTGGTCGCGCTGACCGGCGAGGACGTGCCGGTGCAGGACCGCCGCCGCCTGCTCGGGCGCCTGGTGCGCATCGAGGTCGGCGAGCGCGGCGTGAAAGACCTGTTCCGGCCGCGCAAGGCGATCGGCTGGGTCACCGACTCCGTGACCAGGGTCGCGCCGTACATCCCGGTGCGCGACCTGGAGACCCTGCGCGCCCATCACCCCGGCCTCGACCACGACGCGCTGGCCGAGCGGCTCATCCGCAACGCGTCGATGGTCACCGCCGGCATCGGCGCGGCCGGCGGCGGCATCGCCGCGGTCGAGTGGGTCGCGACCCCGAGCCTGCTCTCCGCGCCCGTGCTGCTGGCGGCCGAGACGGTCGCGGTGGTCGCGGTGGAGATGAAGCTGATCGGGGAGCTGCACGCGGTGTACGGCCGCCCGATCTCCGGCTCCGGCACCCAGCGCGCGTTCGCGCTCATCCAGGCCTGGGCCGAGCGGCGGGGCGTCAACCCGCTGCGGGTCGGCGGCAGCGTGGCGGCGGCGATGGGCACCGCGCTGCGCAAGGAGCTGCGCGACCGGCTCCTCAAGCGCTTCGGGCGCAATCTGAGCACCATGGGACCGTTCCTCACCGGCGCGGCCGTGGGCGGGTTCCTGAACCGGCGGGCCACGCTGTCCCTGGGCGACGAGATCCGCAAGGACCTCAAGAGCAACCCCGGCGGGGGCGATCAGCGCGTGATCGAGGCCTGAGCGGCCTCGCGCAGCGCCGCGGCCAACGCGTCCGGGTGGCGGGTGCTGATCAGCCAGTACGGCGTCGGGTCGGCCTCGTCGCGGACCTCCACGCGCACGGCCGGGCCGATCCAGGGCCGCTGGATCACGAACGCCTCCGGGTCCGCATACGGGCCGAGCAGGTCCTGCTTGTCCGCCGCGCTCACCGGGGTCACCTCACCGACGTACCGCAGCGGGATCCGCGCGTCGTCGACCCGCAGCTCCCCGTTGGACACCTCGATGCGGATGCGGCCCAGCCACCAGAGCCCGGCGACGGTCAGCGGCAGCAGCACCAGGTAGGCGACCCAGGTCGCCGCGCCCGGGGCGCCCAGCTTGACCTCGGCGGCGAGCGCCGCGGCGACGGCCACGGCGGGCAGCCACAGCCACCACGACAGGCTGAGCCGCTCGCGGTACGGGTTCGGTGCTGCCACACAGCCGAGGGTACGTGAACGCGCCCGCAGACGACCCGGCAGGATGGAGGCATGGGGATGGACGTGCTCGTGCGGCAACTCGACCCGGGCCTGCCGCTGCCCGCCTACGCGCACCCCGGCGACGCCGGCGCCGACCTCTACGCGGCGCAGGACGTGGAGCTGGGGCCGGGTGAGCGGGCGCTGGTGCGCACCGGGATCGCGATCGCGCTCCCGGAGGGGTACGTCGGCCTGGTGCACCCGCGCTCCGGGCTCGCCGCGAAGATGGGCGTGACCGTCGTCAACGCCCCCGGCACCGTGGACGCGGGCTACCGGGGCGAAATCCTGGTGAACCTCATCAATCACGATCGAGTGATATCGGCGAAGATATCCCGTGGTGACCGAATTGCGCAGCTTGTGATCCAGCGCGTGGAGCGGGCACACTTCCACGTCGTCGAGGACCTTCCCGATACTGTGCGCGGGGCCGGCGGCCACGGGTCGACCGGCGGGCATGCCGGGCTCGTCCCGGCAGCGAACTTGGAGGCAGAGCAGTGATCTTCTCGCGCAAGGGCGGCAGCGGCCGGCACGCCAAGTCGGACCCGCGCGGCTCGGCCGGCCGGGAGTCGTTCGACCTCGACGATCTCGACGACGGCCCGGACGCGGCCGCGGACGACGAACCGCGCGCCGGCAAGTCGAACCGGATCGAGGGGCCCTACGACATCAGCGAGGCGCCCGCGGGCATCGCCCAGCTCGACCTCGGCTCCCTCAAGGTGCCCGCGGTCGAGGGCGTCGAGGTGCGGGTCCAGGCCGACAACGACGGCAAGATCCAGCAGATCGTCCTCGTCTCCGAGGACAGCGCGCTGCAGCTGGGCGTGTTCGCCGCGCCGCGCAGCGAGGGCATCTGGGACGAGGTCCGCGCCGAGATCCGCAAGCAGCTGTTCACCGACGGCGTCGCGGCCGAGGAGGCCGAGGGCGACTACGGCACCGAGCTGCGCGCCCGGGTCCGGACCCCGGAGGGGCTGACCGACATCCGCTTCGTCGGTGTCGACGGGCCCCGCTGGCTGGTGCGCGCGGTGTTCCAGGGCCCGGCCGCGGTCGACCCCGAGGTCGCCCCGCCGCTGCTGGAGTGCCTGCGCAACCTGGTCGTCGAGCGCGGCCACGAGGCCATGCCGGTGCGCGAGCCGCTGCCGCTGCACCTGCCCAAGGAGGTCACCGAGGGCGGCGAGGCCGCGGAGGCCGAGCCGGCCGCCGCCGGGGCCGCCGGGGCGAACGGGGCCGGCGGGGCCGACGGCGGGACCCCGCCGCGCCGGCGGCCGTCGCCGCGTCCGCGCAAGTAGGGCGGGGCGAACGGGCGGCATGGTAGCGCCTGCGCGCGCCGAAAGCCGTCACCGAGGCCACGTAGCCAGCAGCGAAAAAACGCGTACCGTTTTGATGAAGGTGTCATGGCAGCCGACAGGGAGGGTGGCACCGTCATCATGGCCACGGACAGTGAGAGCGCGGTAGGCGAGCGCGGCGGCCTGCGGAAGTTTCTTCGCCGGCTCACCGCGAGCGACTCCGAGCTCGACGCGGAGGAGCTCCAGCGCGACGCCAAGCAGTGCGGCAGCATGCCGGCCCTGCGGTGCCAGCGGGGACAGGTCGTGCGGCTCAAGGGGCGGCTGCGTACGGTGGTCTACACCCCGCGCACCAACCTGCCGACGCTCGAGGCCGAGCTCTTCGACGGCAGCGACCTGGTCACCCTGGTGTGGCTGGGGCGGCGGCACATCGCGGGCATCGAGCCGGGTCGAGCGATCACGGCGAAGGGGCGCATCGCCCTGCGCGATGGTCGTAAGGTGCTCTACAACCCGTACTACGAGCTCGACACGCCACGTTGAGCCTCGACACACCACGATGAGGGCGGATGCAGCCAGGACACCCAGGTAGCCGGACCACCCCCGCGGCCGGGACGGACGAGGAGGAGCCGCTTCCCCCGTTCTCGGTGCAGATGGCGCAGCAGCTCGGCGGCGTGCGCGGGCTCGTGGAGTCCAGCATCCCGATCACGCTGTTCATCGTGGTCAACTTCCTGGGCGACCACTTCAAGTGGTGGTCGCTGCAGACGTCGCTCATCATCGCCGTGGGCGCGGCGCTGTCGATGGCCGTGTACCGCCTCACGCGGCGCGAGTCCGTCCGGCACGCGCTCAACGGTGTCTTCGGCATCGCGCTGGGCGCCTACATCGCCTGGAAGAGCGGCGACGCCAAGGACGTGTACCTGCCCGGCATGCTGCTCACCGTCGGCTACGTCCTCGGCATGCTCGTCTCGGTGCTGATCCGCCGCCCGCTCGTGGGCTGGCTGTGGTCGGTGACCCTCGACGGGGGCACCACCCGGTGGTACGACAACCTGCGCCTGCGCCGCGCCTTCATGTGGCTGACGGTGCTGTGGGCCGTGGTCTACGCGCTCAAGCTCGGCGTGCAGATCCTCATCTACCGCGACACCAGCGCCGACTCCGACGACCTGCTCGGCATCGCGCGGCTGGCGCTGGGCTGGCCGCCCTACGCGCTGCTGGCCGCGCTCACCGTCTGGCGGGCCCGCCGCATCCTGCGCGACGAGCCCGAGCCCGCGGCGGACGGCGACGAGGTGCCGTCGACGGGCTGACATCCGGCCAGGGTGACCAGCCGCGGACCTGGCAGCGACGGCGCGCAGCGCCGAGCGGTGTCTGGCGGGAGCGACGGTCCGCACCCCGGCGGACCCGAGTCCCGCGCCTGGACCGGCGGGTCTGGATGATGTCGGGTCTAGAGAATCTTGCCCCGCGTCTTCTCGACGCTGTCCTCGCCGAGGATCACGGCGCGGACCGTGTCCTCCATCTCCGACGTGACGACGAACACCAGCTCGTCGCCGGCCTCCAGCGGATCGTCGGGGGTCGGCACCAGCACCCGGCGGCCGCGCAGGACCGCCACCAGGGCGGAGTCGTGCGGCAGCGGGACGTCGCGCACTGGGTGGCCGACGTACGGCGCGGTCTCGGGCAGCGTGATCTCGACCAGGTTGGCCTCGGACTGCCGGAACGTCATCAGGCGGACCAGGTCGCCGACCGACACCGCCTCCTCGACCAGCGCCGCCATGAGCCGCGGCTTGCTGACCGAGACGTCCACGCCCCACTGCTCGTTGAAGAGCCACTCGTTCTCGGCCCGGTTGATGCGGGCGACCACCCGCGGGACCGCGAACTCGGTCTTGGCCAGCAGCGACACGACCAGGTTGACCTTGTCGTCGCCGGTGGCCGCGACCACCACGTCGCAGGAGGACAGGTCGGCCTCCTGCAGGCTGGTCAGCTCGCAGGCGTCGGCCAGGATCCACTCGGCGGCGGGCACCCGCTCGGGGCGCACCATCTTCGGCACGCGCTCGATCAGCATGACCTGGTGGCCGTTGTCGACGAGCTCCTTGGCGATGGAGCGGCCCACGTTGCCGGCCCCGGCGATCGCGATGCGCATGGTCAGTGTCCCCCTTCGGGCGCCGAGCCGGTGACCTTCGTCACGGGGGCCGCCAGCTCGTCCGTCAGCAGCATGAAGGCCAGGTCACCGTCCTGGATCACGGTCGACTCGGTCGGCAGCATCGCCAGGCCGAAGCGCATCAGGTAGGCCAGCCGCGCGCCGCTGCGCGCCTCGAGCTGGCCGACGGAGTGGCCGATCCAGTCCGGGTGCATCGGCACCTCGACGATCGACACGGTGCTGGTCGGGTCGCGCCAGATCTCGACGTTGCCCTCGGGGACCAGGTGGCGCAGCATCCGGTCGGCGGTCCAGCGCACGGTCGCCACGGTCGGTATGCCGAGGCGCTCGTAGACCTCCGCGCGCTTCGGGTCGTAGATGCGGGCCACGACCCGGTCCACGCCGAAGGTCTCCCGGGCCACCCGGGCGGAGATGATGTTCGAGTTGTCGCCCGAGGAGACGGCGGCGAAGGCGTCGGCCCGCTCGATGCCGGCCTGCAGCAGCACGTCGCGGTCGAAGCCCACCCCGGTGACCGTGGTGCCGTGGAACTCCCCGCCGAGCCGGCGGAACGCGTCCGCGTCGACGTCGATCACCGCGACCGTGTGTCCGCGCTGCTCGAGACTCTGCGCCAGCGTGGAGCCCACGCGGCCGCAGCCCATGATCACGACGTGCACGTCCCCGCCTCTCGAGTCCTCATGCATTTCGTCATGAGGATGTCATGTGCGGGCCCGACCGGTGCAACGGGATGAGGGCCGACCCGTACGCTTAGGCGTCGTGGCCAGTCCCACCTCCCTCATGAAGCGGCTGCTCCTGGGCCGACCGTTCCGCTCGGACCGGCTGAAACACACGCTGCTGCCCAAGCGCATCGCGCTGCCGGTGTTCGCCTCCGACGCGCTGTCCTCGGTCGCCTACGCCCCCGACGAGATCCTGCTGACGCTGTCCATCGCGGGCGCCTCGGCGCTGACGATCTCCCCCTGGATCGGTCTCGCGGTCGCCGTGGTGATGCTCACAGTCGTCGCCAGCTACCGGCAGAACGTGCACGCCTACCCGTCCGGCGGCGGCGACTACGAGGTGGCCTCGGTCAATCTCGGCCCCCGCTTCGGCGTCGCGGTGGCCAGCGCCCTGCTCGTCGACTACGTGCTCACCGTGGCGGTGTCGACCGCGTCCGGGGTGGCCAACCTCGGCTCCGTCGTGCCCTGGGTCGCCACCCACAAGGTCGCGATCTCGATCATCGCCATCGCCGTGCTCACGGCGATGAACCTGCGCGGCATCCGGGAGTCCGGAGGCGCGTTCGCGGTCCCGACGTACGGGTTCATGATCGTCATGATCGGGATGGTGCTCACCGGCTTCTTCAAGATCTTCGTGCTCGGCGAGGACCTGCGGGCCCCGAGTGCCGGGCTGGTCATCCACGCCGAGCACGCCAACATGACCGGCGCGGCCATGGCGTTCCTGCTCCTGCGGACGTTCTCGTCGGGCTGTGCGGCGCTCACCGGCGTCGAGGCCATCTCCAACGGCGTGCCGGCGTTCAAGGAGCCCAAGAGCCGGAACGCGGCCACCACGCTGCTGCTGCTCGGCTCGATCTCGATCGCGATGCTGCTCGGCATCATCCTGCTGGCCAACAAGACCGGGCTGAAGTTCGTCGAGGACCCGAGCCAGATCGAGAGCGGGCCGGCCCACTACGTGCAGAAGACGGTGACGACCCAGCTCGGCGAGACCGTCTTCGGGTCCGGCTCGGTGCTGCTGTTCGTGGTCGCCGTGATCACCGCGCTGATCCTCTTCCTCGCCGCGAACACCGCGTTCAACGGGTTCCCGGTGCTGGGCTCGATCCTCGCGCAGGACCGGTACCTGCCGCGGCAGCTGCACACCCGCGGCGACCGGCTCGCCTTCTCCAACGGGATCATCCTGCTCGCCCTGGCCGCGATGGTGCTCATCATCGGGTTCAACGGCGAGGTGACGCGGCTCATCCAGCTGTACATCGTCGGCGTCTTCGTGTCCTTCACGCTCTCCCAGGCCGGCATGATCCGGCACTGGAACCGGCTGCTGCGCACCGTGCGCGACAAGCCGACCCGCAACCGGATGATCCGCTCCCGGACAATCAACATGATCGGCCTGACCCTCACCGGCGCCGTGCTCGTCGTGGTGCTCGTCACCAAGTTCCTGCTCGGGGCGTACATCGCCATCATCGCGATGATCGTCATCTACTTCCTGATGGTCGGGATCAAGAAGCACTACGACACCGTGGCCCGCGAGCTGGAGCCCTCCGAGGTGCGCCCGGTGCTGCCGGCGCGCAACCACGCGGTGGTGCTCGTGTCCAAGGTCCACCGCCCGACCCTGCGCGCGGTGGCGTACGCCCAGGCCACCCGCCCCGACTCGCTGACCGCGCTCACCGTGAACGTCGACGACCACGACACCCGGGCGCTGCAGGAGGAGTGGGAGCGGCGCGGGATTCCGGTGGCGCTGACCGTGGTCGACAGCCCGTACCGCGAGATCAACCGCCCCATCCTCGACTTCGTGCGCACCAAGCGCCAGGACTCGCCGCGCGACGTCGTGACGGTGTTCATCCCCGAGTACGTGGTCGGCAAGTGGTGGGAGCACCTGCTGCACAACCAGAGCGCGCTGCGGCTCAAGGGCCGGCTGCTGTTCGAGCCCGGCGTGATGGTGACCTCGGTGCCGTGGCAGCTCAGCTCGATCGACGGGGTGGACATCGACCGGCTCGACGCGACGCTGAGCCGCGGCCCGAAGCGGGGGCCGCGCTCCTCGGCCGGCACCGAGTCGTGACGGCGCCCTCGGAGTCGCTGGAGCTCGAGGTCGGGGCGGTCGCGCACGGCGGGTTCTGCGTCGCCCGGCACGAGGGGCAGGCGGTGTTCGTCCGGCACGCGCTGCCGGGGGAGCGGGTGCGGGCGGTGGTCACCGAGCGACGCAAGGGCTTCCTGCGCGCGGACGCGGTCGAGATCCTGCTGCCCTCGCCGGACCGCGTGATCCCGCCGTGCCCGTTCGCCGGCCCCGGGGCCTGCGGCGGCTGCGACTGGCAGCACGCCTCCTGGGACGCCCAGCGCCGGATGAAGGCCGACGTCCTGGCCGAGCAGCTGACCCGGCTGGGCGGCCTGAGCGATCTTCCGGACATCACCGTGGAGGCCCTACCCGGCGGGCCGTTGTCGTGGCGGACGCGGGTGCAGTACGCGGTCGACGGCGCCGGGCACGCGGGCTTCCACCGGCACCGGTCCTCCGAGGTGCTGCCCGTGGACCGGTGCCGCATCGCCCACCCCGCGATCCAGGCCCTGCCGCTGCTGGAGCGGCAGTGGCCGCCCGGCTCGGTGATCGAGGCGGCCGCGTCCTCCACGGGCGAGACCGCGGTGCTGACCCGCGGCTCCCGCACCGGCCCGCCGTCCGGGCCGGTGCCGAAGCTGCGTGAGCGGGCCGGCGGGCACGAGTGGACCCTCGACGCGGGCGGCTTCTGGCAGGTGCACCCGCGCGCGGTCGAGGCGTTCACCGGCACCGTCGTCGAGCAGCTCGCGCCCGAGCCGGCCGAGCGGGCGTGGGACCTCTACGGCGGCGCGGGCGTGTTCGCGGCCGCCCTGGCCCCGCACTGCGGCCCGGTGACCGTGGTCGAGTCCGACCACCGCGCGGTCGCGGCCGGGCGCCGGGCGCTGTCCGGCCTGACGAACGTCACCTTCGCCCGCGGCGACGTGGCCCAGGTGCTGGGCAACCCGCGCTGGCGGCGGGTCGACCTGGTGGTCCTGGACCCGCCGCGCTCGGGCGCGGGCCGCGCCGTGGTGGAGGCGATCGCCGCGCGGGCGCCGCGGGCCGTGTCCTACGTGGCCTGCGACCCGGCCGCCTTCGCCCGCGACGTGCGGACGTTCGGCGAGCTCGGCTTCGACCTCACCGGGCTGCGCGCGTTCGACAGCTTCCCGATGACCCAGCACTTCGAGACGATCGGGCGGCTCACCCCGCGGTAGCGCGCCGCTTCGCGGTGCGGGCGTAGTCCTGGAAGCGGGCCTTGGCGATCACCGTGCGGTCCGGCGCGCGGAACACGATGCCCTCGGCCCGGCCCTTCGCGCCGTCGAGGCCCACCAGGGTCTCGGGCAGGCGCTCGGCCAGCAGCGCCCGCATGCCCGCGATCGACCCGGGCAGGGCGCCGGTGCGGAACAGGCGCGGCGTCAGCTCGACCCCCGCGGCCTGCGCGAGGGCGGCCAGCCGCTCCTCGGTCGCGAAGGGCTGGCCGCCGGACTCGCGCCACGCCGAGATCGCGGGCCGGGTCCAGGTCAGCGCGGCCGCCCAGTCGTCGAGCAGGAGCACGTCGAAGAGGCGGTGGCCGAAGCGGGCCGGGTCCGCGGTGTACTGCCGCGCCGCGCCGCCGATCCGGCCGCCGTAGAGCTCGAGGTAGTACACCCGCAGCGAGCCGGGGGACGCCAGCCGCTCGGCCAGCGGGCGCAGCTGCTCCACGATGCCCAGGGCCGGGTTGGCCACGACGTCGCCGCGGGCGTGCAGGAACTCCTCGCGCGAGCCGATGAGGTAGCCGCCGTCGGGGAGCAGGACGATGCGGCTGTTGGTGCCGTCGACCTTCTCGGTGGCGATGACGTCGCCCGGGAACGCGGTCGCGGACTCCAGCAGCCGGCCGTCGCGCGGGTCGAGCTCGTGGTAGGTGGGGATCGACGGGTACTTCGTCAGCGAGTTGAGCGCCCGCAGATCCGCCGTGCGCAGGTCGAAGCGAGTCATCGGGCCAGGATGGGCCACGCGAAAACATCGGTCACCACAATTTGCCGCGGCGTACCGTCCCGGCCATGGCGAAGCTCAACGTTGCGAAGGTACGCGCCGCGATCGGACGGGGTCCGCTCGCCGGCCCGAGCCGGGTGGCCGGCCCGACCCACGAGGGTGGTGCCGGATACGCCCGCGACCTCAAGTCGGAGCTGTTCCTGCTGGCCGTGACGAACATGGTCGGCGAGCAGACGTTCTACGAGGCGGCCGGCGAGCGCGACGAGCGCTACTCCCGCCTGGTGCGCGCGGCCGCGGTCGCCGACCCGGCGTGGACGGCCCGCTTGCTGGTGTGGCTGCGCACGGGCGCGAACCTGCGCACCGCGGCGATCGTGGGCGCGGCCGAGTTCGTGGCCGGGCGGCTGGCCGCCAACGCGGAGTGCGCGGGCGAGAACCGCCGGGCGGTCGCGGCCGTGCTGCAGCGCGCCGACGAGCCGGGGGAGCTGCTGGCGTACTGGGTCTCCCGCCACGGCCGCGCGATCCCCAAGCCGGTCAAGCGGGGCATCGCCGACGCGGTACGGCGGCTCTACACCGAGCGGAACCTGCTCAAGTACGACACCGCGAGCCACGCGTTCCGCTTCGGCGACGTCATCGACCTCACCCACCCGAGCCCGGCCGCGCCGTGGCAGGGCGACCTGTTCGCCTACGCGCTCGGCCGCCGCCACGCCCGCGAGGACCTGACGGTGCCGGCGTCGCTGCCCGTGCTGGCCGCCAACGAGCGGCTGCGCGCGGACGCGGCCGCCGACCCGGGCGTGCTGCTCGACCCCGAGCGGCTCCGGGCGGCGGGGATGACGTGGGAGGACGCGCTGTCGATGAGCGGCGGCACGGGCCTGGACAAGGCCGCGCTGTGGACGGCCCTGCTGCCGTCGATGGGCTACATGGCACGGCTGCGCAACCTGCGCAACCTCGACCAGGCCGGGGTGTCCGACGACGCCGCGGCGGGGGTCGCGGCGGGCCTGGCCGACCCGGACGAGGTGGCCCGCTCGCGGCAGCTGCCGATGCGGTTGCTCTCGGCGTACCGGGCCGCGCCCTCGCTGCGCTGGTCGTGGGCGCTGGAGCGGGCGCTGACGCTCAGCCTGGCCAACGTGCCGGCCCTCGCCGGGCGGACGCTGGTGCTCATCGACACCTCCGGCTCGATGCACGCCGGCTTCTCGCGCGACGGCACGCTGATGCGCTGGGACGCGGCCGTGGTCTTCGGCGTGGCCCTGGCCACCCGGTGCGCGGACGCGGACGTGGTGTCGTTCTCGACCGGCTCGACCGTGTTCAAGCTGCGGCGGGGCGAGTCGGTGCTGAAGGCGATCGAGCGGTTCCGGGCCGAGGGGCACTTCCACGGCGGCGGTACCAACACCGCCACGGCGGCGCGCAAGCACTTCAAGCGCCATGACCGGGTGGTGATCCTGACCGACGAGCAGGCCTCCTACGACGGCGCGGTGTCGAGGGCGGTCCCGGCGCACGTGCCGATCTTCACGTGGAACCTGGCCGGCTACCGCCTCGGCCACACGCCGGCGACGGCGAACCGCTGGACGTTCGGCGGCCTCTCCGACGCGGGCTTCGGGATGATCCCGCTGCTCGAGGCCGGGCGCGCCGGAGCCTGGCCGTTCTGAGCCCGTAGACTCCCCCTGTCCGATCCGGCAGGGGGAGTCCCATTGGCAACGCAGACGCTGCGGGAGCGGCTTTCCGGCGGGGCGCCGCTGGTCGCGGTGAGCTTCGGCGACGAGGACCCCGCGGGTGACGCCGCCCGCGCCCGCGACCTCGGCGTCGACCTGGCCGAGCTGCGCATCGACTGGAACCGCAGCGCCGAGCCGGCCGACGTGCTCGCCGCCGTCGAGCCCTTCCGCGCGGCCGGGCTGCGCGTCCTGGCCACGATCCGCTCCCGCGCCGAGGGCGGGCGCTGGGCCCACGACGAGGACGCGCGGCTGCGGCTGTTCGAGTCGATCCTGCCCGCGGTCGACGCGGTCGACGTCGAGCTGTCCGCGTCCGGGATCCTGCCCAGGGTGATCGCGGCCGCGCGCGCGGCGGACCGGCCGGTCGTGGTGTCGTACCACGACTTCGACAAGACCCCCGGCGAGGAGGTCCTGGCCGGGACCGTCGAGGCCGCCAAGGCCGCCGGCGCCGACGTGGTGAAGATCAGCACCATGGCGCACGGGCCCGAGGACCTGCGGCGGCTGGCGGGGCTGCTGGTGCGGTACGACTCGCTGATCGTCATCGGCATGGGCACGGAGGGGTCCGCGACGCGGGTGCTCTTCCCGGTGCTCGGCTCCCGGGTCACCTACTCGGCCGACGGGGACCGGCCCTCCGCCCCCGGGCAGCTGCCCTTCGAGGAGACGGTGCGGCTGCTGGAGACGTTCTCGCCCGCCTACGCCGCCGCCCGCGGGGCCGGCGCATGAGCGAGCCGGAGCACAGCGGTCCGCGGCAGAGCGGTCCGGAGGAGCCGCGGCGCGATCCGCTGCGCGCGCTGCGCAAGACGGTCGCGCAGACGGTCTGCGTGTTCACCATCCCGTTCGTCTTCGCCATCGGGCGGGCCGCGCTCGGGCTCACCAAGCTCAAGGTCGACCGCAGCCCCGCCGCCTGGACGGTGTGGGGGATCGGGGTCGCGCTGATGCTCGCGGCCTCGGCCCTGGCGGTGCAGACGCTGCGGGGCAAGGCGCCCGCGGCCCTGGGGCAGCGCGCCGCGTGGCTGGCGGGCGGCGTCTGGCTGGCCGGGCTCGTGTGCACGATCGTCTACTCGCAGATGGTCCCGCCGCCCACCCGCTGACTCGCCGGCCGGCGGAGGGCGGGCAGCGAAACCTGGCGGGCTGGCCCTATCTTCTGTGTCGTGCGGCAGCGCGCCCGCGATACGGAGGATTCATGACCCAGCCCCCGACGACCCCGGGACCCGACGAGCCGGCGGGCCTGCCGTCCCTGCGGCCGTCCGCGCCGGGAGGGCCCGAGGACGACCAGCCGCCGCTGTTCACCCCGCCGCCGGCGCCCCCGGTGCCGCCCCCGGCCCCGGTCGAGCCGGTCGGGTACGACCCCTCGCAGTCGTACATCGTCTACCAGGCCGCGCCCAGCTTCGGCTACGGCGTGCCGACCGCGGGCGGGCAGGCGGGGTACGACCCGATGATCAGCCCGGACTACGGCGGCTGGTGGCAGCGCAGCCTCGCGATCTTCAAGGGCGCCTGGAAGCAGCTCGCGGTCCTGCAGGCCATCGGGTTCGTGCTCACCCTCGCCGTGGTCATCCCCGAGGCCGTCTGGTCGGTCAAGGCGAGCGCCGACCTGCTCGACGCCGCGGACTCCGGCGACGGGCAGGCCTCGCTGACCCCGCTGCTGGCGCCGTTCGCGCTGCTGTTCGTCGGGGCGGTGGTGGCCGGGATGGTCGGCTCGCTGATCACGGTGGCGGCCAACCAGATCGCGGTCACGGTCGCGGCCGGGCAGCCGCCGCGGCTCGGGCCGGCCTTCGCGGTCGCCGCGCGCCGGTTCCTGCCGCTGTGGGGCTGGCAGATCCTCTCCGCGCTCATGATCGGCGTCGGGCTGTGCCTGTGCGTGCTGCCGGGCATCTACCTGTACGCGATCTTCCTCATCCTCCCGGCCGTGGTCACGTTCGAGCGCGGCGGGTCGGCGATCTCGCGCTGCTTCCAGCTCGTGCACCGCGACTTCGGCAGCGCGCTCGCCCGGATCGCGAGCATCATCGGGCTGTCGGTGCTGATCGGGGTCGTGTCGTACTTCGTCGGCCGGATCATCGAGCTGGCCATGGGCGCGGAGGTCACGCCGGGCTCGCGGACCGGCACCGGCGTGGTGCTGACCTCGTCGCTGATGGCCGCGCTCGTGGTGAGCCGGCTCGTCACCACGCTGCTGGAGAGCGGCGTGAAGATGCTCACCGACGTGCTCACCGTGACCGCGTACGCCGACATACGGGCCCGCAACGAGCCGCTGTCGACCGCGGCGCTCGCGGCCGAGGTGGGCGTGCGGCCGGCGTCACCGTCCGCGGGTGAGACGGAGTGGACGGTTCCGCCGGGGGCCGCGCGCTGAACCGGGAGCGCTTTTCCGGTACTGCACCATAAGCCCGATTTGTCGGACCATACTGCTGGCATGGGAGTCAGCCGCAGGGGCCTGCTCGCCGCCGGTCTCGGCGCGCTGGCCCTGCCCGGGTGCGGAGGCGGCAAGGCCGCGACGGAGGCCCCGGACCGCAAGGTCGAGGTCTTCTCGTGGTGGGCCGGCCCGGGGGAGAAGGAGGGGCTGGAGGCCCTCGTCGCCGACTTCGCGAAGCACAACGCGGGCATCGCGTTCGACAACGCGGCGGTGGCGGGCGGCGCCGGCACGATCGCCCGCTCCGTGCTGACCACCCGGCTGCAGAACGACGACCCGCCCGACTCCTACCAGATCCACGCCGGGCGGGAGCTCGCCGACGACATCAGGCGCGGCTACGTCGAGGACCTGCGCGAGCTCTACACCGAACAGTCGTGGCTGGACAAGCTCCCCGCCGGGCTGGTCCAGGCGATCACGGTCGACGGGGCCATCTACTGCGTCCCGGTCAACATCCACCGGTCCAACCTGCTCTGGTACAACCCGAAGATCCTGGCCGGCCTGGACCTCACGCCGCCGTCGACCTGGGCCGACTTCCTGACCCAGGCCGACACGATCGCGAGGCGGGGGCTCACGCCCCTGTCCATCGGGCCCGCCTGGACGCAGAAGCACCTGCTGGAGAACGTGCTGCTGGGCCAGCTCGGCGCGCAGACCTACGCGGAGCTGTGGACCGGCGGCACCGACTGGGAGGGCCCCGCGGTGCTGGCCGCGCTGCGGCTGTTCACCGAGGTGCTCGCCCGCACCGACGCGGCCACGCCGGCCGGGGACTGGCAGCCCGCGCTGGACAAGGTGGTGGACGGCGGCGCGGCGTACAACTGCATGGGCGACTGGGCGGACGCCTATCTGCGCACCCGGGGCCTGGTGTTCACCGAGGGTTACGGGGTCGTCGCGAGCCCGGGCACGGACCGCGTCTACAACTTCCTGTCCGACTCCTTCACCCTGCCGAAGGGGGCGCCCCACCCCGGCGCGGCCCGCAAGTGGCTCGTCGAGTGCGGCTCGGTGAGCGGGCAGGACGCGTTCAACCCGCAGAAGGGTTCCGTGCCGGCGCGGACGGACACCGACCGGTCGAAGTACACGGGCTACCTGGCGGCCGCCGTCGCCGAATGGGCCGACGCCGGCACCCGGGTGGTCGGCTCGCTCACCCACGGGGTGGTCGCCGACGCCGCCTGGAACACCGCGATCGATGCGGCGCTGGCCGCTTTCGTGCAGGACGGGGACGCGGCGCGGTTCGCCCGGGCCGTCGTCGCCGGGCGGGGATGAACCGAAGTGGTGGCCGATGTGTGGAACCTGTCAAGATTCGTCCGGCCAAGGTGCGCGGCTTTGCGACGCCGTTAGACTCGGCGAGCATGAGCACAGAAGAGAACGAGGCCGCGTCCCTGCTGAGCACGGTCCAGGCCCCGGGTGATCTTCGTAGTCTGACCGCCGAGCAGCTCGACGTGCTCGCCGCCGAGATCCGCGACTTCCTCATCGCGAAGGTCTCGCGCACCGGCGGACATCTGGGCCCGAACCTCGGTGTGGTCGAGCTGACCCTGGCCCTGCACCGCGTCTTCGACTCGCCCAAGGACCGCATCCTCTTCGACACGGGCCACCAGGCGTACGTGCACAAGATCGTCACCGGCCGGCAGGACGGCTTCGACCTGCTGCGCAGCCGCGGCGGGCTCACCGGCTACCCGAGCCAGGCCGAGAGCGAGCACGACATCATCGAGAACTCGCACGCCTCGACCGCGCTGTCGTATGCCGACGGGCTCTCCAAGGCGTTCGCGCTGCGGGGCGAGCCGCGGCACACCGTCGCCGTCGTCGGCGACGGCGCGCTCACCGGCGGCATGTGCTGGGAGGCCCTGAACAACATCGCGGCCGCCAAGAACCCGGTGGTCATCGTCGTCAACGACAACGGCCGCTCCTACTCCCCGACCATCGGCGGGCTCGCCGACCACCTCTCCCACCTGCGGCTCAACCCGGGCTACGAGAAGGTGCTCGACCTCGTCAAGGACTCCCTCGGCCGCACCCCGCTCGTCGGGCCGCCGCTCTACGAGGTGCTGCACGCGGTCAAGAAGGGCATCAAGGACGCCGTCGCGCCACAGGCGATGTTCGAGGACCTCGGGATCAAGTACGTCGGGCCGGTCGACGGCCACGACCGCGAGGCCGTCGAGTCGGCGCTGCGCAAGGCCAAGAACTTCGGTGGCCCGGTCATCGTGCACGCCGTGACCCGCAAGGGCTTCGGCTACCGCCCGGCGATGGAGGACGAGGCCGACTGCCTGCACGGCCCGGGCGCCTTCGACATCGAGACGGGCAGGCTGCTCGCCCCGGCCTCGCTGAAGTGGACCGGCGTCTTCGCCGACGAGCTGGTCGCGATCGCCGACGAGCGGGCGGACGTGGTCGGCATCACCGCCGCCATGGCCGAGCCGACCGGGATCGCGAAGCTCATGCGGAAGTACCCGGAGCGCGCCTACGACGTCGGCATCGCCGAGCAGCACGCGGCGACCTCCGCGGCCGGCCTGGCCATCGGCGGCCTGCACCCGGTCGTCGCCGTCTACGCGACCTTTCTCAACCGCGCCTTCGACCAGGTCCTGCTCGACGTGGCCATGCACCGCCTGCCGGTCACGTTCGTGCTCGACCGGGCCGGCGTCACCGGCCCCGACGGCCCGTCGCACTACGGCATCTGGGACATGTCGGTCTTCGGCGTGGTGCCGGGCCTGCGCCTGGCCGCGCCGCGCGACGCCCAGACGGTGCGCGAGGAGTTGCGCGAGGCGGTCGGCATCGACGACGGCCCGACGATCCTGCGCTTCCCGACCGGCTCGGTCCCGGCCGACCTGCCCGCCGTGCGCCGCGTGGGCGGCGTCGACGGCTTCGGCGGCGTGGACGTGCTCGCCGAGCACGAGCGCAAGGACGTGCTGCTGGTCAGCGTCGGCGCGTTCGCGCACATGGGCGTGGACGTGGCCGCGCGCCTGGCCGAGCAGGGCTACGGCGTGACCGTGGTCGACCCGCGCTGGGTCCGCCCGGTGCCGGTCGAGCTCGTCGCCCTCGCCCGCGAGCACCGGCTGGTCGTGACCCTCGAGGACGGCGTGCGCACCGGCGGCGTGGGCGACGCCATCGCGAAGTCCCTGCGCGACGCCGACGTGTGGGTGCCGCTGAAGGACCTCGGCGTCGAGCAGGGGTGGCACCCGCACGGGTCGCGCAACGAGATCCTGGCCGACCTGGGGCTGACCGCGCAGGACGTGGCGCGGCAGGTCACCGAGTGGGTGAGCCGCATGGAGGAGCCGGCGCCGCTGACGTCGGCGCCGCCGGTTCGGGCGCCGCGCCGCTAGAGCCTTTTCCCTGGTCGCGGGCCGTTTGGTTCGCGACCAGGGCCTTTTTTGCTCGGGTCCGCACCACCGCGGACCCGAGCAAGGCTTCGTTCACGCGGCGGATCGTGCGCCCGTTGCGCCGCCCGTCAGGGTATAAATCCGACATGTCGGGATACGGAGCGTCCGACATGTCGCCCCGCCGGACGGTACGCAACCTGAGCGGTGTGCAGAAGACTCTCTTCTGACGGAGAGAGGGGGCCCGTGACCGACGCCATCATCGAGCTCGACCTCAGTGTGCCCTGGGAACCGCCCGAGCGCCCCGGGCCCGTCGTCGCGCGCCGGTGGCGGAGGTGGCGCCGCGCCTTCCTCGGGATGGTCGTGCTCGGGATCGCCACGGTGCTGCCCGGCGGCGCGGACCACCGGCCCGGGCTGGAGCCGCTGTGGACGGCCGGGTTCCAGGTGCTCGCGCTCGACGCCGCCGGCGGGCGGATCCTCGTGCACCGGTACCGGGCCACCGGCGCCGACCCGGTCGCCGAGGCGCTCGACGCGCGGACGGGGCGGGTGCTCTGGCGGCGGGAGAGCGCGGCCGGCGAGTCCTACGTCGCGCTCACCGGCCGGACCGCGGTCGTGCAGGTCGAGCGGGCCGACACGGGCGGGGCGTTCCAGGGGTGGGTCGACGGCCTCGACGCCGCCACCGGGGAACAGCGGTGGCGGCGGGAGCGGGCGCGCTTCGCCGGGCTGGCCGGGGACGTCGTCGTGGTGCAGGAGCTCGCGTGGCCGGGCGAGGACGACCGGTTCGACACCTCCTGGGGCAACCCCGACGACCCGGCCGTCGCGCTGCCGCGGGTGGCGCACCACGAGCGGTACCTCGGGCTCGACGAGCGAACGGGCACTCCACGGTGGACGGCCGAGCTGGCGCCGGGGACGAGAGCGGGCTCGACTACGCGCCGTACCCCCGGCTGCGCGGGCTGCGCGAGCTCGACCGCGACGGGGCGCTGCGGGTGCGGGACCCGGCCGGCGGGGCGGTCACCGGGAGCTTCCGGCTCGACTTCGCCGGCGTCGTCTCGCGCCACCAGGCCGGGCTGCCCGGGCAGGAGCTGGTGCTGCCGGCCGGGCGCGGCGGGACCCAGGTGTTCGACCTGGCCTCGGGGCGGCGGCTGTGGACGTGGGCGGGGGAGTCGCCGGCCTGGAACGGGCCCGTCCCCTGCCTGCGCGCGCACTACTGCGTCTTCGGCGACGGCGGGACCGACGTGCTCGACCCGGCCACCGGGGCCGTGCTGTGGCGGGTCCCCGGCTACTCGGCGCCGCTGCAGGACGACGGCGACCGGCTGGTGATGTACCGCCCGACGGCCGAGCAGTTCCGGCCCGACGACGTGGCCGCGTTCCCGGCCGATCGGGGCGGTGGCGTCGCATGGCAGCGGCGGGGCTGGTTCCTCGCCAACGGGCCCTTCATGGCCGCCCCCGGCACCCCCTCCTTCGTGTGGCGCCCGGCCGGCACCACCGACGCGATCGTCGGGCGGCTCGACCCCGGGGACGGGTCGGTGCACATCATCGGCCGAGCCCCCGATTTCTACGGCACGCCGCAGTGCTCCGCCACCGCCGGCCGGGTCGCCTGCCTCGCGGTCGGGGTGCTGTACGTGTGGAGGCTGCGGTGAGCCTGATCGATCTCGGCGACCCCGGGGCGTGGTCGCCGCCGGACGAGCCGGTCCGCCGCGGCCGGGGGCGCCTGGCCGCGCTGGTGGTGGCCGTGCTCGCCGCCGCGCTGCTCGTCGCCGACGGGCCGCCCCGCGACGGGCGGCCGCTGTTCACGCTCGCGGACCGGGTGCTCGACGCGCGGCTCGCCGGCGGGCTGCTGTTCGTCTCGCGGTACGAGGACGGCGGGCCCGGCCGCTTCGAGGCGCGCACCGTCGGCGGGCGGCTGCTGTGGAGCCGGCCGCGGGCCGGGGAGAACGAGGGCCTGGCCTTCGCCGCGGGCGATGTGCTGGTGCTGACGTCGGTGTACGGCCTGCAGTCGGCCCAGGAGGCCACCGCCACGGCGCTCGACCGGCGCACCGGCGCGCAGCTGTGGCACCGGTCCGCGTCCGTGGTCGCCGGGTCCGCCGGCCCGGTCGTGGTGCTGGAGGACGTCGACGGGGTGACGCGGCCGTACACGCGCGTCGGCACGGACAGGCCGACGCGGCTGCTCGGCGTCGACTTGCGCACCGGCGCGGCCGCCTGGGAGCAGACCCTGCCGGCCGGCTCGCTGGTCTCCTACGACATTGCCGACTTGCGCCCGGACACGCTCGGCTCGATCGACGAGCTCACCACCGGCGGCACCCTGCGGCGCCGCGACCCGCGCTCGGGGGCGGTGACGACAAGCACGCCGTTGGCGGGGCTCGGCGGCAACGCCTCCGGCTCCGCCGTCTACGGCGACCGGGTCGTGGTGGGCCGCATCGGCCTGCGGGGCGCGGACGTCTACGACCTCGCCTCGGGCCGGCTGCTGTGGCGCTTCGACCAGCCGGACGGGGGGCCGTTTCCCTGCGGGCCGGGGCGCTGGTGCGCCGTGGGCGGCGACGGCATCCACGGCCTGGACGCGGCGAGCGGGCGCGGCGTGTGGGACGTCGGGCAGTACAACGACCTCTTCGCCTTCTCCGGAGACCTGATCGTGGCCGGTGGCCTGGGCAACTCGACCTCGCTCACGCACGAGCCCGTGGTGCTGGCGATCGACGCCCGCACCGGCGCCGTCGCGCACCGGCTGACCGGCTGGGTCGGCACGTCCTTCACCGTCGGCCCCCGCAGCGTGGTCACGCACACCGACGCCGGGCAGTGGCAGGGCGTCGTCGGCCTCTACGATCCCCGGACCGGCAACGTGCGGGTGCTCGGCCGCGGCCGGCTCGGCCCGGCGCCGCGCTGCCAGACCGGTGAGGATGTGGTCGTCTGCCTGGGCAACGGGCTGACCGTCTGGAGGCTGCCGTGAGCTTCTGGCAGCGCGGCGGTGTCTCGCTGATCGGGCGCTTCGGCGGCCGGCTCCTGCTCGCGGACACCACGCAGTCGCAGGCGACGCAGGACCCGGCGCAGAGCCCGCCGATCCCACTGCTGGCCGTCGACGAGCGCACGGGCGCGACGCTCTGGAGCGGCACCGTTCCCGCCGGGCGCGAGGCCTCCCTCGGCCGCCCGATCGGCGGGGGATGGGAGCTGACCTCGCTCAACGTCCTCGGCCCGGACGGCGTGCTGACCGGCTACGACCTCGGCCTCGGCGGAGAAGTGACTGTCTGGCCGCTGCCGGCGGCGGCCCGGCGTTAGCACAATGAACCCGTGCCGCCGAGCGCGCCGCCGACCGCCGACCGCGCCGCCGTGATCGATCTCGGCGACGCCGGCACCGCCTGGGCCGCCGACGCCGACGCGGGCCCGGCCGGGCTGCCCCGCGGCTGGGGGCTGGTGCTGTCGCTCGGGCTGGTGCTGTCGCTCGTGTCGGCGGCACCGGGGCCGCAGCGGCCGGCCGAGGTCACCCGCCAGCCGCTGCGCAACGGCGCCTACCAGCTCGCCGGGGACGTGCTGCTGGTCCTGGAGAGCGACCGGACCCCGACGCCGGTCGAGGCCTTCGACGCCGGCGACGGGCGGCCCCGGTGGACGTTCACCCCGGACGAGCCGGTCACCCTCGCCCACGCGGCCTCCGCCCCGGACGCCCGCGACGTGGTGGTGCTCTGGCCGGACCTGTGCCGCTCCGCGACGACGGGCACGACGTTCGCCGTCGACCGGCGCACCGGACGCGAGGTCTGGCAGGCGCCGGGCGTCCCCGTCCGTACGGCGCCCGCCGTCCCCGGCACCGTGGTCACGCGCAGCCTGTGGTCGGACGGGTGCGGCGCCCTGGCCGCCGGGGCGCCGACCGGCGGCGCGCTGCGGTGGCAGGCCCTCGACGCGGGCGGGCGGCCGCGCTGGGAGGTGCCCGTCGACGCCGGCACCCGCATCGCCCTCGACGCCGCCGAGGCGGGCGCGGCCTGGGCGGCGCTCGCCGACCGGCAGGGGGCGATCAGCGTCGTCGACTTCGTGACCGGCCGCCGCAGCGCCGCCGGGGCGCTCGCCGCCGGGCCCGCCGAGCTCGTCGCGGCCGCGGGTGACCTGCTCGTCCTCGCCGTATTCGGCGCCGGCCGGGACGGCGGCACCGCGCTGACCGCCTTCCGCCGCGACGCCTGGTCCACGCCCCTCTGGCGGGCGACGGTGCCGACCGGGCCCGCGTCCGGGCGCACCGACCGGTTCGCCGTCCGGCCCTGCGGACCGGCGCTCTGCGTCGCCGGGCAGCGCACGTTCGTCCTCGACCCGGCGAGCGGGGCGACGCTGTGGACCCCGTACGTGCGCGCCGATCTCGTCGCGGCGCCCGGCGGCCGGCTGGCCGTGGCCGGGGCGCGCACGGCGACGCTGCTCGACCCCGCGACCGGCGCGCCCACGCCCGAGCTGCCCGGGTGGGAGCCGCTCGGCGCGGACG
Source organism: Dactylosporangium sp. CA-052675 (assembly GCF_050947935.1). Taxonomy (GTDB): domain Bacteria; phylum Actinomycetota; class Actinomycetes; order Mycobacteriales; family Micromonosporaceae; genus Dactylosporangium. The sequence goes on from NZ_CP192010.1 coordinate 1,825,179, forward strand.
CGGACCGCCAGCTGCTCGGCACCGCCTCCGGCGAGGACGCGACCCTGCTCGGGCTGCGCGCGGGGGCCTCGGTGGCGCCGATCGGTACCGTCGACGGCCGCCTCGACGCGTGCGAGCTGGACGGCCCGCGCCTCGCCTGCCAGACCGGGGCCGGCGAGGTCGTGCTCCTGCGACTGGCGACCAAGAGCTGATGCGGGGACGCTGGGAACGTGGGCGAATTGATCGATCTGGGTGAATCACATGGGTTCGTCGACGGTGAGGAGACGCTGCAGTGGCCGCCCCCGCGCGGGGCCGGGCGCCGGCAGTGGCCCGTCGTGCTGATGCTGACGCTCGTGGTGCTCTTCGCCACCGGCTCGCGGCCCGGGACCGCCGTCGAGGAGGCCGGCACCCTCGCCGAGCACGCCTCCGACCTGGTCGCCGACCGGTCCGCCGTCTACGCCGTCCGCGACGAGCCCGGGCTCACCGCCTACGACTGGAGCACCGGCAAGGTCAGGTGGGACCGCTCGCTGGCCGGGCCCGGGGGCGGGCAGGCCTACCTGGCCGCCGACCGCGCGTACGTGCGCCACCGCCCCTGCACCGCCACCGCCGGCTGGAGCCTGGAGCGGATCGACCCCGCCACCGGCCGGGCGCAGTGGTCGCGGGGCGGCGCCCCGATCGCCGTCGTCGCCGGCCCGGACGGCGGCGCGCCCGGGCTGCTCACCATCGACGACCGGGCCGCCGTCTGCCCGCCGGTCGTGCCGCCGCGCGGCGCCGCCCCGAACCCGGTCCGCCTGGCCGGGCTCGACGCCGAGTCCGGCGTCGTCCGGTGGGCGTTCGACGTGCCCGGCGGGGCCCGCGTCGTCGCGCCCGACGTGCCCGGCAGCGCCTGGTTCGCGGTCTGGTACTCCGGCGGCCGCACCGAGATCCGCAGCGCCGCCACCGGGGGCGTGTCCGCCGCCGCCGACGTCCCCGAGCTCGCCGACACCCCGCCGACCAGCGTCCGGATCGTCGGCGGCCTCCTCGTGATCGTCGCGGTGCGCGCGGACGGGGCGCTCATCACGGCGTACGGCAGCGACACCCTGCGCTACCGGTGGCACATGCTGTTCTCCTCCGCGGAGCAGGCGCCGATCGCCGAGATCGCCTACGGCCCCGTGGTCGTGATGTGCGGCCCGATGGTCTGCGTGCCCAACTGGCGCGACCTCGCCGTGCTCGACCCGGCCACCGGCGCCGAGGCCTGGCGGCGCCCGGTGCAGCTCGACGCGGCCGGCCCCGGCGTGCTCGTCGCCCGCGACCGCGACGACTTCACGCGGGTGCGCGTCGTGGACTGGTACACCGGCGCCGACCGCGCCGACCTCGCGGGCTGGGCCGTGGTGCCGACCGCCAGCGCCGGCACGGACGACGACGACATCGGCTTCGCCCCGGCCGGCTCGGTGCTCGTGCAGCGTCCGGAAGGCGACGGCTCGCGGCTGGCCCGCATCGACCTGCGCACCGGCGCCATCACCCCGCTCGGCAACGTCAGCCCCATCCCGTCGCGCTGCTCGGTGCGCCATCGCCGGCTCGCCTGCCTCGCCGGCGGGGACTCGGTGCGGCTGTGGCGGTTGCCCGGGTAGCTACATTGGCACCCAGGGCTTTCACGGGAACTTCACGTCCCGTGAACCACAATGGCCCGGATTCGGCTGGGGGTGAAGGGCGTGCGCGTGCTCGTGATCGAGGACGAGACGAATCTCGCCGACGCGATCGTCCGGGGACTTCGGCGGCAGGGCATGGCCGTCGACGTCGCCTACGACGGGACCGCCGGGCACGAGATGGCGATGGTCACCCGCTACGACGTCGTGGTGCTCGACCGCGACCTGCCCGGCATGCACGGCGACGACATCTGCGCCGACCTGGTCGCCTCCGGCGCGCTGACCCGGGTGCTGATGCTCACCGCCAGCGGCAGCGTCGCCGACCGGGTCGAGGGCCTGCAGATCGGCGCCGACGACTACCTGCCCAAGCCGTTCGCCTTCGACGAGCTCGTCGCCCGGGTGCAGGCCCTGGGCCGGCGCGCCACCCCGGCCGCGCCGCCCGTGCTCACCATCGCCGACCTCGTCCTCGACCAGGCCAAGCGGGTCGCGACCCGGGCCGGGCAGCCGCTGGACCTCACCCGCAAGGAGTTCGGGCTGCTCGAGGAGCTGCTCAAGGCCCGCGGCGCGGTGGTCTCCAGCGAGGAGCTGCTGGAGCGGGTCTGGGACGCCAACGCCGACCCGTTCACCACGACGGTGCGGGTCACGATGATGACGCTGCGCAAGAAGCTCGGCGAGCCGGCGCTCATCGAGACCGTGGTCGGCGCCGGATACCGGACGCGGCCGCCCCAATGACCATCTACGACGCCCGCCGCACCGCCGTCTTCCGCCCGACCTTGCGCCTGCGGCTCACGCTGCTCAACGGCATCCTGCTCGTCGGGGCCGGGCTGGTGTTGGTCGTGCTGGCCTACATCCTGGTCGACGGCGCGCTCAAGCCCGCCGACCAGCTGCAGCCCGGGACCAGGGTGGTGCTGGCCGACGGCACCGAGGTCGACGCGCACACCTGGCAGACGGACCTCGTCGACTCCGCCGAGTGGGAGCTGCTGACCCGTGGCAGCCTCGCGCTGCTGCTCATCGGGGCCGTCGGGGTCGCGGGCGCCTACGTCGTGGCCGGGCGCTCCCTGCGGCCGCTGCAGCGGGTCACCACCACGGCCCAGCGCCTCTCCGGGGAGTCCCTCGACGCGCGGATCAACTACGACGGGGCCGACGACGAGGTGGCCGAGCTCGCGAAGACCTTCGACGCGATGCTCGACCGCATCACGGCCGCGTTCGAGACCCAGAAACGCTTCGTGGCCAACGCCTCCCACGAGCTGCGCACCCCGCTGGCCGTGATGCGCACCGAGGTCGACGTGACGCTCGCCGACCCGGAGGCGGACGTCACGGAGTACCGCCGCATGGCCACGGTCGTGCGCGACGCCTCGATGCGGGCCAACGCGCTGGTCGAGTCGCTGCTGCTGCTGGCCCGCACCGAGGCCCAGGCCGGGCGGCGGCTCGGCCGCAAGGTGAGCACCGACCTGGCCACCGGGGTCACCGTCGCCCTGTCGGCGATGGGCAAGGAGGTCAAGCGGCTCAACCTCGACGTCAGCACCGACCTGGCGCCGGCCAACGTGGTCGGGGACCCGGGGCTGCTGGAGCGGCTGGCGGGCAATCTCATCGAGAACGCGGTGCGGTACAACCATCTCGCCGGGCGGATCTGGGTGCGCACCGGCACCGACGAGACGCTCGCCTGGCTCGTGGTGGGCAACACCGGCTTCGAGGTCGAGCCGGCCGACCTGCCCGCCCTGTTCGAGCCGTTCCGCCGCGGCGGGCGGGAGCGCACCGGCGCCCGCGGCACCGGGCTCGGGCTGTCGATCGTGCGGGCCGTGTGCGAGGCGCACGGCGGCGGCGTCTCCGCGGTCGCCCTCGACGGCGGCGGGCTGGAGGTCACCGTCTCGCTGCCGGCCGCCGCGGTCACCCCGGTGCTGAGCGGCACCGCGCCCGTCCCCGTCGTGTGACGGCGGGCACTTGCGCTCAGAACCCCCGCGCGGCGGGCCGATCTGTCCTGCGTTGCCCCGGATGCGTTGGAGGCGGGTCGGATGCGGCTGCGCAGCTGGCTGGTCGTCGGTGTCAGCGTCGCGCTGCTGCTGGCCATCGGCGCCGTCGGCATCTCGGTGAACCGTTCCGCGCTGCGGGCGGCCGAGACCGTGCACCGCGCCGACTCCCTCGCCCTGGCCACCAACAACGGCAGCCTCGCCGCGCAGGTGCTGCTCGTCTCGGCCAAGGAGCTCAACGACTTCGCCACCAGCCACCCGCTGTCGATGACGCCCGGTGACCCCGGCGACGCGGCGGCGCTGCAGGAGTACGCGAAGAAGTCGCCGTCGTTCGGCTACGGGCTCATGCTCACCGACCTGACCGGCAACGCGCTCAGCGCCAGCGGCCCCGCGACCATGTTCCCCGATCCGCTGTCGGCCGCGTTCAAGCCGCTCATCTCCTCGCTCGCGCTCGGCCGGCCCGGGTTCTCCTCGATCATGACGGTGCGCGGCACCCTGGTGCAGGCGGTGGCCGTGCCCGTCGTCGTGGGCAGCCAGCCGGCGGCGATCCTGTACGGGTTCGTGCCCCTGACGAAGAGCCAGCTGCAGGAGTACCTCGTCGAGCTCAAGGACGACTCGCACGTCTCGCTGCTCGTGGACGCCGCGGGGGTGATCGGCGCGTCCAGCGACCCGGCCCGGCTCGGCGGCCGCGTGGACCCGGCGGTCGCCGCGAAGGTCACCTCCACCGGCTCGGTGTTCGTCACGTACTCCGAGCGCGGCCACGCGATGATCGCCACGGTGCACGGCGGGCTGCCGGGCGGCTGGGCCTACGTGCGCACGCAGTCCACGGCCGCCTTCGACGGGCCGGTGCGCAACCGCAGCCTGACCATCAACCTGGCGCTGCTCACCATGCTGCTCGTCGGGGTCGCGGGGCTGGCCGTCCTCGGGTACCGCTCGCAGCTCGTCCGCCGCCGAGCCGAGGAGCGCTTCTCGGCCCTGGTCGAGCACGCCCCCGACGTCGTGGTGGTGCTCGACGACGAGGGGCGGGTGGAGTACGCCAGCCCGAGCGGCCGGCGCATCCTCGGCGTCACGCGCGTGGGCACCCCGGTCTTCGAGATCGTCCACCCGGACGAGCGCCAGCACCTGCGCGAGCGGTTCGCGGCCCTGGCCGGGGAGAAGGGCGCCCTGGAGCGCCTGCAGGTCCGGGTGCGCCAGGCCGGCGGCGACTACCGCTGGTTCGACCTCACCGCCTCCAACCAGCTGCACAACCCGGCCCTCGACGGCGTGGTGATCAACGCCCGGGACATCACCGACTCCCGCGAGATGCAGGACCGCCTCGCCCACGACGCCCACCACGACCCGCTGACCGGCCTGCCCAACCGGCGCCGGCTCCAGCAGCGCCTCGCCGACTCGCTGGCGGCCGAGCCGGTCGCGGTGCTCTTCGTCGACCTGGACGGCTTCAAGCCGGTCAACGACGAGCTCGGCCACGAGGCCGGCGACGAGCTGCTGCGGCAGGTCGGGGCGCGGCTGAGCGGCTGCCTGCGGCCGGTCGACGTGCTGGCCCGGGTCGGCGGGGACGAGTTCGTGCTGCTCCTGCCCGGGGTCGGCACCGAGGACGAGACGCACTCGGTCGTCGCCCGGCTGCGGGCCTGCGCGGACGCGCCGTTCGTGATCCAGGGCGAGGAGGTCCGGATCGGGGCGAGCATCGGCGTGCACCTGGCGGGGCCGGGCGAGGACCCGGACGCGGTGCTGCACACGGCCGACCAGGCGATGTACGCGGTCAAGAACGGCCGCGACCGGCCGGGACGGCATCGGGCCTGACCGCGGCGACCGGGACCAGCGGCGTCGCCGGGGGGCTCGCGACGGGCGGGGCGGGGGAGCGGACGGTCAGCGTGGTGCGCACGGCGCCCCGCTGCACGAGCTCGATCGTCAGCGCCGTGACGCGTGTGGGTGTCACCTGGTCCCCCTCGGTTGCGTACCCGCCGCCGCTCACCTGTCTACCGCTCCCGCCGCGCGTGCGCACCGTAGTTGCCGAAGGCGTGCGCACCCGAGTGGTTCGATCACCCGGCGTAGAGTGATCCGCCCTCTACTGACCGTGTAACACGCTCGGAAGCGGCGTCGCGTTACGGTCTATCTCACGCAGCGTCACGAAGTCCCTGATACGTCAGGTAACCGACGGTCACGAACGCAAGGGGGTATGGGCGGTTTTTGCCCCTGTGGCGAAAATCCGGTCTCCGGCTTCCGCCGGTGCCCGCGCGCCTTCTAGGTTCTGCGGACATGGCCGTCAGCGATGACGTGGCTCCCGACGAGTGGGAGTGCCGCGTGTTCCTCGCCGTCGCCGAGCACCGCCAGCACACGAAGGCGGCGGAGGCGCTGTCGCCGACGCGGCCGTCGCACCTGCGGGACCGGCCCTACGCGCGGCAACTGGTGGGCAAGACCATCGCCCGCATCGAGCGCTGGTGCGGGGAGCCGCTCTTCGAGGGCAACCGCGGGCAGCTGCGCCTGACCGAGCGCGGGCGGGACTTCGAGCGGGCGGCCCGCAGCGTCGTCGGCGAATACGAGCTGATGCGCCGGCCCGGCCCCGGCGACGGGCTGCCGCGGCTGGCGTGCCTGCCCCACCACGCGGCGTTCGTCGCCCCCGCGCAGGCGCGGCTGGCCGAGCGGTTCGGGCGACCACGGGTCGCCGTCGAATACCTCGAACCCCATCGGCACGCCGCCCCGGAGCTCCACCGGCACGCGCTGCTCATCGGCGCGCCCGCGGCGGCGGGCGGCCGCTCGGTGCGCCTCTACACGGCGCGCCTGGAGGCCATGGTCCCCGCGGCGCACTTCCCGGGCGTGCGGCTGGCGCTGCCGGAGCTGCTGCGGCGGTACCGTCCGATTTCGCACCTCACCGGCGTCCCCGAGGACCGCCGGGCGGCGTGGGGCCTGGACCGGCACTCCGGCGGCGGCGCCGGGCGGCCGACGGCGGACACCGCGGCCGCCGTGCTGCGCCTGCGCCACGAGACCGCGGCGCGCTGGGACGGCCGGGTGCTCGTGGTGCCCTCGGACGTGGCGCTGCCGTTCAAGGCGGGGATGGAGTTCGGGGGGCGGCACGCGGACCGCTTCAAATGGGTGCCGGTCGTCGCCGACGCGCCGCTGGCCTACGAGGTGCACCTGACCGTGCGCCCGGGCGGGCCGGACGAGGCGGTGGAGGCGGCGGTCGCCGCGGTGCAGGCGGCCGCGCGGGCCCTGCCGCACCTCGGCGGCGGCTGAGCGGCTTCCCGCCCGGCGCGCGCGTGCCGCGAGGCCCCCACGGTGTTGCCGCGCTTGTCGCGTTGCGCTGGCTCGGGCGGCGCTGTGCGCGGGCTCGGGCTGCGCTATGCGCGGGCTCGGGCTGCGCTATGCGCGGGCTCGGGCTGCGCTGTGCCGGGTGCGCGCCGCGCGGGTGGCGTGCGTCGGGCTCGGGCTCGGGTTCGCGCGGTGCTGGGTGCCGTGGCGCGCGCGGCTGCCGCGCGGGTGGCGTTGTGCGCGGGTTCGGGTTCGCGCGGTGCTGGGTGCCGAGGCCCGCGCGGCTGGCGCGCGGGTGGCGTTGTGCGCGGGTTCGGGTTCGCGCGGTGCTGGGTGCCGAGGCCCGCGCGGCTGGCGCGCGGGTGGCGTTGTGCGCGGGTTCGGGTTCGCGCGGTGCTGGGTGCCGAGGCCCGCGCGGCTGGCGCGCGGGTGGCGCTGTGCGCGGGTTCGGGTTCGCGCGGTGCCGGTGCGTGCCGCGCGGGTGGCGTGCGCCGGGCTCAGGCGCGGCCGCGGACGAGGGGCAGGAAGACCTCGTCGACGATCTCGACCAGCACCTCGTCGGGGACGGTGGGGATGCCGCGCATCGCGTACTCGGCGCGCAGCAGCATCATCGGGGTCGCCGCCACGCGCGGGTGCGCGGCTGCGGGCGGCGCCTCGTCGCGTGCCACGGCGCGTTCGAGCATGGCCAGCCAGACCCGGTCCATCGTCGCCGCGCCCGAGCGCTCGCGCATGAGGTCGAGCAGCGCCGGGTCGTCGGCCGCGGCGGCCAGGAGCCCGCGCAGGATGGCGCCGTGCGGGGACGACCAGGTCTCGTTGGCCCGGCGCAGCATCTCCAGGGCGTCGCCCCGCAGCGTTCCCGTGTCCGGGTTCGGCATCACGGCGTCGGAGAGGTGGCGGTACGCCGCGATGCCCAGGGCCGCCCGATGCGGCCACCGGCGGTAGATCGCGTTCTTGTTGGTCCCGGCCCGGGCGGCGACCCGGTCCATGGTCATGCCCGCGTAGCCGGACTCGCGCAGCTCGTCCGCGGCCGCGCGCAGGATCGCCTCCTCCAGCTCGGCGCCCCGGCGTCTCGTGGTCATGCCTTGCAGGGTACTGGACGTACCCTATAAGGTACTGGCCGTACCGTATTTGAAGGGTTGGGCGATGCGCGTCTTCGGCATGAACTACGACACCGGTTTCGTCAGCGGCGGGACCACGACCCACGAGCCGTGGGACCCCGAGACCGTCCGGCGCGACCTGCGCGTCATCAGCGACGAGCTGCACTGCGACGCGGTACGGATCACGGGCGGCGTGCAGGACCGGCTCGAACTGGCCGCGCGGCTGGCGGCCGAGGCCGGGCTCGAGGTGTGGTACTGCCCGTTCACCAACGGCCTCGACCGCGACGCGCTCCTGGCGTTCGTGCTCGACGGCGCCGAGCGGGCCGAGCGGCTGCGGCGCACCGGGGCGCGGGTCGTCTTCCTCACCGGCTCCGAGATCGCCATGTTCACCGACGGCTTCCTGCCGGGCCGCGACCTGCCCGAGCGCATGGCGCTGTTCACCGACCCGATGCGCATGCGCGAGGCGGTCCCGGCCGCGCGGGCCGCCGTGCACGACTTCCTCGCCGAGGCCGTGCCCGCCGTGCGGGAGCGCTTCGGCGGGCCCGTCGGCTACGCCTCGATCCCGCTGGAGGCCGTGGACTGGGCGCCGTTCGACATCATCGCGAGTGACGCCGGCTACCGCGACGCGACCAACGCCGCGGCGTTCCCGCAGAGCCTGGCGGCGGCGGTGGGGCAGGGCAAGCCGTACGCCGCGACCGAGTTCGGCTGCTGCACGTTCCGCGGCGCGGGGGAGGTCGCGGGGGCCGCGGAGCCGGTGACGTACGACGAGCACGGCACGGCCGCGACGATCACGCCCGGGCTGGAGCGCGACGAGGAGGGCCAGGCCCGCTACATCCTGGACCTGCTGCGCGACTACGAGGCCGGCGGCGCGGACGCGGCGTTCGTCTACACGTTCGCGAACCGGCACCTGCCCACCACCGGGGACCCCGTTCGCGACTTCGACCTGGCCGCGCGCGGGATCGTGCGGGTGCTGCCGGACGGCTCGTGGACGCCGAAGGCCGCGTTCCACGCCCTCGCCGACTACGGCCGCGCCCGCGCGCTGAGCAGGAGCGGGCTCAGGGCGGAGTAGCCGCGAGGTGTTGTTCGAGGGCCGCCTGGCGCGGCCCACGGGCTCCGGTGGCTCCGACCGGCCGTGACCCTGGCCGAGGGCCGGTCAGAGCCGGGCGAAGTGGTCGCGACCAGCCGTGCCTGGCTGGGGGCATGCTCAGAGCCGGGCGAAGTAGTCGCGCGCGGCCGCGACGCCGCCCTCGGCGCCCAGCGCGACCATGAGCGCGGCCCAGGCCTTCCCGGCGGTCAGCCGCGGGGCGAGGATGGCGCCGACGCTGGCCGCCAGCCCGTCGGGGAGGCGGGGCGGCCCGGCCGTTCGGGCGCGGGAGGTCACGACGACCGGGATGTCCCAGGAGACCAGGTCGGCGACGGTGCCCAGCAGGGGGACGGGAACGTTGAGCGCGCCGGTGCCCTCCAGCACCACGCCCCGCGCCCCGGCGTCGGTGGCGGCGACGAGCGGCGCCGGGCCGATCCCCGGGTACGCCTTGACCAGTGCCACGTTCGTCTCCGGCTCGCCCGGCGGCGACGGGGGGCGCGGGGGCGCCGCGGCGGTCAGGGTGACGCGGCCGCCGCGCACGCGGCCGAGCGGCCCGTGCGGGGCGGAGGTGAACGCGCCCGGGCGCGCCGTGGCGGCCTGGCGCACCCGGGCGGCCGCGTGCAGCTCCCCGTCGAGGCAGACGAGCGCGCCGAGGCCGGCCGTGGCCGGGTCCGCCGCGGCGGCCAGGGCGGCCGTCAGGTTGGCGGGGCCGTCGCTGTCCGGGGCGTCGAGCGGGTGCAGGGCGCCGGTGAAGACGATGGCGCCCCGGGCCGTGCCCGGGTCGCCGGCCGGGCCCGCGACGAGGTCGGTCAGGTAGGCCGCCTCCTCCAGCGTGTCGGTGCCGTGGGTCGCGACGACGCCGTGGAAGCCCTCCTCGCCGAGGGCCGCGCGGACGCGGCGCGCGGCCGCGGCCATCGTCGCGGGGGAGGCGTCCCACCCGGGCTCGGCCAGGACGTCCTCGACCGTGACGTCGACGCCGGCCGGCGGGGTGGCGGCGGCGAGGAGGGCGGCGCCGGTGGCGATGGAGCTGGTGCGGTACGCGATGGTGTCCTTGGATGCCAGCAGGAGCACGCGGCGGGTCATCGGAGTCGTTGCTCCAGCCGCTCGATGCGCTCCAGCAGCGGGGCCAGGGCGGACTCCAGGGTGGGGGACTGGGCCTGCAGGTGGACGTAGCCGGCCAGCGCCGCGGTCACGGCGCGGCGGGTCAGGCGCAGCTCCGCGCCCAGGGCGCGCAGGGCCTGACCGGCCGCGCCGTCCGGCTCGGCGACCAGGCCCAGGAGCAGGTGCTCGCAGCCGACGTAGTTGTGGCCCAGCGCGGTCGCCTCGGTGACCGCGAGCTCCAGCGCCGCCGCCGCCGGGGCGCTGAATCGGCGGCCGTGCGCGGGTTCGGCCGGTTGGGGCGTCGCGTTCGTCGCCGCGGCTGGGGCGTTGGGCCGGCGGCCGTGCGTGGGTTCGGCCGGTTCGGGGGTCGCGTTCGTCGCTGCGGCTGGGGCGCTGGGCCGGTGGCCGTGCGTGGGTTCGGCCGGTTCGGGGGTCGCGCTCATCGCCGCCGCGACCGCCGGCGGCTCGATGTCGATCGCGCGCAGGACGTGCAGGGCCAGGTTGCCGCCCTCGGCGACGATGCCGGTCAACAGGTGGGCGGTGCCGACGGCCGGGGCCCGCTCGGCCGTCGCGCGCTCGGCGGCCAGGCGCAGCACGGTGCGCACGCGGGCGGTGAAGTGCGGCAGGCGGGCGGCCAGCGCAGCGTCGTCGAGGTCGCCGAGGACCGTCTCGCGGATCGCGGTCACCCTCCGCACGGCCTGCTCGAGCGCGCGCTGACAGATGGCCGAGACCGGGATGCCGGTGGCCTTGACCGCCTCGGCGAGCTCGTCGGGGAGGTAGACGTTGATTTTCGGCACCCGTCAGATATACCCCGCATGGGGTTATACGTCGAGCGACGCGGCGGCTCGGCCCCGGTATAGGACGGGAACCGGCCTGAACCGGCCCTAGCGTGGGCCGAAGTTCCGCCACGACACGAGGGAGATCTTCATGAGCAGCACCCCACCGCCCGGGTACACGACCGTCGCGCCGTGGATCGTCACGCCCGACACCGGGCGGTTGCTGGACTTCGTCACCGCGGTGTTCGACGGGGTCGAGACGGGCCGCGTCCGGCTGGAGGACGGCACGATCGGGCACGCCGAGATCCGCGTCGGCGACACCGTCCTGCTCGCCTTCGACCGGCTGCCCGACTGGCCGGCGATGCCGTCGCTGCTGCGGGTCTTCGTCGCCGACGCCGACCGGACGATCGAGCGCGGGGTCGCCGCCGGGGCCCGCGTGGTCACCGCGGCGGCCACGCAGGCCTTCGGCCAGCGGGGCGGCCGGATTCGCGACCCGTTCGGCAACATCTGGTGGATCAGCGCGGTGGTCGAGGACGTCGCACCCGAGGAGGGGGTGCGGCGGCTCGCCGAACCGCGGTACGCCGACGCGATGCGCGACGCCCAGGAGACCCTGGACCGGGAGCTGAGCGGCCGCGCGCACAGCGTCGTCAGCCGCCTGCCGGCCGGCTGAGCCCCGGCGCGGGCGCCCCGCACCCCACGGCACGCTGTCTGACGTGTGCCGTGGGGTGCTGCCTGGCGTGCGCCGTGGGGTGCTGCCTGACGTGTGCCGTGGGGTGCTGCCTGACGTGTGCCGTGGGGTGCTGCCTGACGTGTGCCGTGGGGTGCTGCCTGACGTGCGCCGTGGGGTGCTGTCTGTCGTGCGCCGTGGGTGCTGTCTGACGTGCGCCGTGGGGCGCTGTCGCGGCCTCGCGGGCGAGGGGACCGCGGCGGGCTCAGCCGATCGGCGCGCCGTGCGTGCGCATGAAGGGCAGCGGGTCGATCGCGTTGCCCGGCGAGGTCGGCGGGGTGTTCACGTGGACCTCGAAGTGCAGGTGCGGGGCGGAGGAGTTGCCGGAGCTGCCGACGTAGCCGATCACCTGTCCGGCCGCGACCTTCTGGCCGGGCTTCACGACGCCCTTGCGGACCATGTGGCAGTACAGGGTCGAGATGCCGCCGGCGTGCTGGATCTTCACGTACCAGCCGCAGCCGCCGACCGAGGCGCTGCCCGTCTGGTCGCAGCTGTGGCCGGCCTCGATGTTGCACACGACCTCGAGCACGGTGCCGGCCGACGCCGCGTGGATCGGGGTGCCGACGAACGACATGATGTCGACGCCCACGTGGTTGGGGTTCGTCGGGGTGCGGAAGCCGGGCCGGGCCGAGAAGCCGGGCAGCGGGCTCACCCAGCGGCCGGCCTCGGCGACGGGGGCGCCGGCGGTCTGGGGGGCGGCCGCGGGGGCCGGGGCGGCGGCCGGCGGGGCCGCGGCGGGGGCGGTGCACGACGGCGGGGTGGCGCCGCGGTTGACGTAGGCGTCGGAGACGTACGCGCCGGAGTCGAGGCGGTCCCACATCGCGGTGGCGCGCATGGTGCCGGTGATCTGCTCGCCCTGGACCTGGCACGCGATGTTGAGCGGGGTGCCGTTGGGCAGCCCGGCGTAGAGGATCGCGCTGCGGGCCGGGCCGCCGCGGGTCTTCAGCGGGATGGCGCCCGACGCCACCGTGCCGGCGGTCGTCGGGGCGCCGGGAGCGGCGGCGGGCGCGGCGGTCAGCTGCTCCGCCGTGCACGGGGGCGGGGCGGCCTGCGGGCGGCGCACCCACGCGTCGCTGATGAACGAGCCGTCGGTGAGCCGGTCCCACTGGTCGGTGACGCGGACCGGGCCCTGGTCGATGAGCTGGCCCTTGACCTGGCACTCGATGGCGACCGCGGTGCCGTTGGGCAGCGTGCGCAAAGAGCGGGTCCAGACCGCCGCGCCGGCGCGGACGTTCAGCGGGCGCTTGGGCGAGACGACCGTGGCGCCGACGCTCGCGGCCTGGGCGCCGGACGGGGGCACCAGTGCGGCCGTCAGCAGGCCGGCCACGACGAAGATCGTTTTGCGCATGGTGCACCCCCGGGATCGAGCTGGCTCCGCGCTCGGGCCGGGGGGACCGCGAACCCCGCCAACGCTAGGCGCGGGCGGGGTGCACGGTCCGATATTTCAGGATTGATTCACTCTTTCGGGGCGTTTGCCGCACCGTCGGGCAGGAAGCGAGCGCCCGTCACCTTCTCGGAGATGCCCTCCCGGTCCAGGTACGGCGTGACGCCGCCCAGGTGGAACGGCCAGCCCGCGCCGAGGATCATGCACAGGTCGATGTCGCGCGGGTCGGCGACGACGCCCTCGTCGAGCATGAGCCGGATCTCGCGGGCGAGCGCCTCGGTCGCCTCGGCCCGCAGCTGCTCGGCGGTCGACGGGGCGTCGCCGACCTCCAGCAGGGCGAGGACCTCGGGGTCGGGGTTGCCCTCGGCGTCGGTGAAGCCCCGCTTGCCGGCCTCGACGACCCGGGCCAGGTTGGCCGAGACGCCGAAGCGGTCCGGGAACGCGTGGTGCAGCGTCTCGGCGACGTGGTGCGCGACGGCCGGGCCGACCATGCTCAGCAGCGCCATCGGGCGCATCGGCAGGCCCAGCGGGTCGAGCGCGGCGTCGGCGACCTCGATCGGGGTGCCGTTGTCGACCGCGGCGGTGACCACGCCGAGGAAGCGGGTCAGCAGCCGGTTGACGACGAAGGCCGGAGCGTCCTTGACCAGTACCGCCGACTTCTTCAACGCCTTGCCGACGGCGAACGCGGTCGCGAGGGTCGCGTCGTCGGTCCGGTCGGCGCGCACGATCTCCAGCAGCGGCATCATCGCGACCGGGTTGAAGAAGTGCAGCCCGACGACCCGCTCCGGGTGGGCGAGGTCGGCGGCCATCTCGGTGACCGACAGCGAGGATGTGTTGGTGGCCAGGACGCAGTCGTCGCGGACGATGGCCTCGACCTCGGCCCACACCTGCTTCTTGACCTTCAGGTCCTCGAAGACCGCCTCCAGCACCAGGTCGGCGTCGGCGAACGCGGCCTTGTCGACCGAGCCGCCGATGAGCCCCTTGTACTTCGCGGCCCGGCCCGCGTCCAGGCGCCCCTTGCTCACCAGCTTGTCGATCTCGGCGTGGACATAGCCGACGCCCTTGTCGACGCGCTGCTGGTCGAGGTCGGTGAGCACGACCGGGACCTCGAGCCGCCGCACGAACAGCAGCGCCAGCTGGGAGGCCATGAGGCCGGCCCCGACGATGCCGACCTTGGTGACGTCCCGGGCCAGGTTCCGGTCCGGGGCGCCCGCCGGCCGCTTCGCGCGCCGCTGCACCAGGTCGAAGGCGTAGAGGCTGGCCCGGGCCTGGTCGCCCATGATGAGGCCGGCCAGCGCCTCGTCCTCGGCCGCCGTGCCGTCCTCGAACGAGGCGTCCTTGGCCAGCGCGAGCAGCTCGAGGGCCTTGTTCGCGGAGTGCACCGCGCCGTGGAGGCGCTCGTCGAGCTGGTGCTTGGCGAAGTACAGCACCCCGTCCCACATGTCCCGGTCGATCTCGGGCCGGGTCACGGTGATCTCACCGTCGACCACGCCCTCGGCCCACGCCAGGGAGCGCTCGAGGTAGTCGGCCGGCTCGAAGATCGCGTCGGCGATGCCGAACTCGTGCGCCTGGGCCGGCTTGAGCTGCTTCTGGGTGAGCGGGTTCTGCAGGATGACCTGCGCGGCCGGGGCGATGCCGATGAGGTTGGGCAGCAGCTGGGTGCCGCCCCAGCCGGGCACGAGGCCGATCGCGACCTCGGGCAGGGCGAGGGCCGCGGCGCCGGACGAGACGGTCCGGTAATGGCAGTGCAGCGCGACCTCGAGGCCGCCGCCCATCGCCGCGCCGTTGATGAAGGCGAAGGTCGGTACCGGGGAATCCTTGAACTTCTTGAAGACCCGGTGACCGAACCGGCCCAGCTCCACCGCCTGCGCGTGCTCGGTCAGCAGCGGCATCGCGGTGATGTCCGCCCCGACGCAGAAGATGTAGGGCTTGCCGGTCAGCGCGATGAACTTCGGCGCGGCCGCGATGGCCTCGTCGATCGCGGCCTCCAGGCTCGCCAGGCCGCCCGGGCCGAACGCGTTGGGCTTGGTGTGGTCGAAGCCGTTGTCGAGCGTGATGAGCGCGGCCCGCTCGCGGCTCGGCAGGGTCACGAAGCGTAGCAGCGCCTTCGTCACGACCTCGTTCGGGTTCGTCAGCGCTGCCTGAGCCGAGTTGCCGGCGGTCACTTGTCGCCCTCCCAGTTCGGGTTCTCCCAGATCACGGACGCGCCCATGCCGATGCCGACGCACATGGCGGTGAGGCCGTAGCGCACGTCGGGCCGCTCGGCGAACTGCCGCGAAAGCTGCGTCATGAGCCGCACGCCCGAGGAGGCGAGCGGGTGACCCACGGCGATCGCGCCGCCCCACGGGTTCACCCGCGGGTCGTCGTCGGCGATGCCGAAGTGGTCGAGGAAGGCGAGCACCTGCACGGCGAACGCCTCGTTGAGCTCGAACAGGCCGATGTCGTCGATGGTGAGCCCGGCCAGCCGCAGCGCCTTCTCCGTCGAGGGCACCGGGCCGAAGCCCATGACCTCGGGCTCGACGCCGACGAAGCCGTAGGACACCAGCCGCATCCCGACCGGCAGCCCGAGCTCGCGGGCCACCTCCTCGGCCGCGATGATCGACGCGGTGGCGCCGTCGTTCAGGCCGGCCGCGTTGCCCGCGGTGACCCGGCCGTGCGGGCGGAACGGCGTCTTGAGGGTCGCGAGCTTCTCCAGGCTGGTCTCGCGCGGCGCCTCGTCGACGGTCGCCAGGCCCCAGCCGGTCTCCGGGTCGCGGGTGGCGACGCTGACCAGGTCGGGCTGCAGCTTGCCGGCGGCGTAGGCGGCGGCCGTCTTCACCTGCGAGGCGTAGCCGAACCGGTCGGCCCGCTCCTTGGTGATCCCGGGCAGCCGGTCGTGCAGGTTCTCCGCGGTGGAGCCCATCACCAGCGCGGACGGGTCGACGAGCTTCTCGGCGAGGATGCGCGGGTTCGGGTCGACGCCCTCGCCCATCGGGTGGCGCCCCATGTGCTCGACGCCGCCGGCGATGGCCACGTCGTAGGCGCCGAACGCGATGCCGCCGGCCACGGTGGTCACCGCGGTCAGGGCGCCCGCGCACATGCGGTCGATGGCGTAGCCGGGGACGGTCTTGGGCAGGCCGGAGAGCAGGGCCGCGGTCCGGCCGATGGTCAGACCCTGGTCACCGGTCTGCGTGGTGGCCGCGATGGCCACCTCGTCGACACGCTCCGGCGGCAGCTGCGGGTTGCGCCGCAGCAGCTCGCGGATGCAGCGGATGACCAGGTCATCGGCGCGGGTGTTGGCATACATCCCACCGGCCTTGCCGAACGGGGTGCGCACGCCGTCGACGAAGACGACGTCGCGGACAGCACGGGGCACAGAGTCCTCCTAGCGACGAATTACCCGCCATGTTACTCGCCAGTAGGTCTCCGGGGGCTGTGAACCCTTTCACCACCGTTTCAGACCGCTTTGAGCGCCTCCGTCAGTCCCGGGGACACGAGGCCGACCTGCCACGGACGGGCCCCGTAGCCCGAGAGCACCGCGGCGACGGCGTCCGTCGTGAGCTCCTCGGGGGGCGACCAGGCCAGGCGGCGTACCGAATCCGGGGTGATGAGGTTCTCCGGCGGCAACTGGTGCGCGCCCGCGAGCGCGGTCACCAGCTCCCGGCACCGCGCCAGCCGTGCCGCCGCGACCGGGTCGCGCTCGGCCCACCGGTGCGGCGGGGGCGGCCCCTCCGACGGCGGGGTGGTCGGCAGCTCCTTGTCCGACAGCGCGCGGGCGTCGGACAGCGCGGTGAGCCACGTCGGGGCGAGCCGGCGCACCGAGCGCCCGCCGAAGCCGGCCAGGGCCAGCAGCGAGCGCTCGTCCTTCGGGTCGGCCTCGGCCGCGGCGATGATCGCGGCGTCGGCGAGCACCCGGCCCGGGCTCGCGTCGCGGCGCTGGGCGATCTCGTCCCGGGCCGTCCACAGCGCGCGGACGCGGGCCAGGGCGCGGGCGCCGCGGACCCGGTGGATGCCCGAGGTGCGCCGCCACGGATCGGCGCGCACCCGCGGCGGATCCCCGGCCGAGGCGACCAGCGCGGCGAACTCCTGCGCGGCCCACTCGGTCTTGCCCTGCTTGGCCAGCTCCTCGGCGAGGGTGTCGCGCAGCTGGAGCAGCAGCTCGACGTCGAGGGCGGCGTACGTCAGCCAGGAGGCGGGCAGCGGGCGCGTCGACCAGTCGGCGGCGGAGTGGTGCTTCTCCAGGGTGTACCCCAGCAGCGACTCCGTCAGCGCGGCCAGCCCGACCCGCTCGAACCCGCACAGCCGCGCGGCCAGCTCGGTGTCGAACAGCCGGGTCGGGCGCAGCCCGAGCTCGGTCAGGCACGGCAGGTCCTGGCTGGCGGCGTGCAGGATCCACTCGGTTGGCGAGATCACCTCGTCGAGCTCGGGCAGCTGGCCGAAGGGCAGGGGATCGATGAGCACCGTGCCGGCTCCGGCTCGTCGCAGCTGCACCAGGTAGGCGCGGTGCGTGTACCGGTAGCCGGAGGCGCGCTCGGCGTCAACGGCCACCGGGCCGCTGCCCTGGGCGAACCGTTCGACGGCACGCGCCAGCTCGGCCCGGTCCGCGATCGGCTCGGGGGTCCCGTCTCGGGGGGCGGTCAGCAGGACGGGCTCGGTCTTGTGGTCCGGATTGCCCGGACTGTCTGGCTCCTCGTCCCGACGCCGCATGGGGGGTTCGTCGGTCACGCGACAACCGTACGTTGCGCCATAGGTCCCTGTGTGCAGCCGGTCCGGCGCGTCGGCGTTCTTGAGTGCGCGCGGACACCGCGAACGGGACGGACGGGCCCTCGGTGTAGCCGGTACGGTTCCCGTGCGCCAGCGGTCCGGTTACTTACACACGCTGCATCGGAGGTCGCGGCACTTGTGCTCGCCGTTTAGGGTGAGGGCCGACTGCGGTATCGCCGGACGCCCTTCGCACTCCGGCGAAACGGGTGGAACCGTGACAGGAAGGAAACGAGAAGCATGACGGCCGGGTATGACCCCTCCAACCCGGTGGCTTCCGGCAGTTCCGAAGGATTCGACGATCGCCCGCGGCACGCGGCCGGCGACGACCCGGAACGACTCGGTCCACTTCCCCCTCGGATCACCCAGACCGGGGCGATGCCGCCCACCAGCCCCACCGGCTCCATTCCGCCGCAGCCCACCAGCTCCTGGCCGGTGTCGGCGGGCCCGGCCCCGATGGCCGCCCCGCCCCGGCGCAGCCCCCTCGCCGGGATCGCGCTGGCGCTCGCCGTCGTGCTGCTCATCGTCGTCGGGGTGCAGGCCGCGCTCATCATCGACCTCGAGAAGAAGGTCGACAAGGCCAACGCCACCGCCAAGGCCGCCGCGACCGACGACGCCGCCCGGCTCAAGACGCTCGAGGACCGCGCCGACAAGCTCGAGCAGAAGACCGGCGGCAGCCTCGACGCCGCCGCGGTCGCCGAGTCCGTGCGCCCCAGCGTCTTCCGGGTCACCACGAAATACGCCATCGGCACCGGGTTCGCGGTCGGCAAGGCCCCCTCGGGCGGCGGCACGAACCTCATCACCAACTACCACGTGGTCGCCGACGCGTACGAGAAGGGCGAGAAGGACGTCAATCTCGAGCGCACCGACCAGCGGTTCCCCGCCAAGATCATCGAGGTCCACCCGGACAAGGACCTCGCGGTGCTGCACACCGACGAGGAGTTCACCAAGCTCGCGCCCGCAGCCGCGGTGCCGAAGGTCGGCGAGCCCGTCCTCGTCATCGGCTCCCCGATGGGCCTCGAGGACACCGTCACCACCGGCGTCGTCAGCGCGTTCCGCACGCTCAACGGCGAGGCGTTGATGCAGTTCGACGCGGCCATCAACCCGGGCAACTCCGGTGGCCCCGTCTTCAACGCCAAGAAGGAGGTGGTCGGCGTCGCGACGCTGAAGGCCCAGCAGGCCGAAGGCATCGGCCTGGCCATCCCGATCTCCGTGGTCTGCGAAACCGTCCCGGCGGTCTGCTGACCCAGCGGGGCCGCACCACCCGCCGGCGCCCCCGGACGCGCCGGTTGTACGACTCCCGCCGGGGCGCTGCCCGGCAGGACCACCAGGAGGAAGAGAACATGACATACCCCGGCAGCCCCCAGGGGAACCAGAACGAGGGATACGGCTTCCCCGACCCGAACGCCCCGGCCGGCGCGTACCCGCCGCCGCCCCAGGCCCCCGTCGGCGGCTACCCCGCCGCGCCCCAGTCGCCCTACGGCGAGCAGCCGCCGCAGTACGGCCAGCCCGTGCCGCCGCAGCCGCAGCCCCTCCACGACCAGGGCACCACGCAGCTGCCGACGTACGGCGAGTCCTCCTACAACCTCGACCCCTCGGTCTCGGCCCCGCCGACCGCCCCGATGCAGCAGCCGGCCCCGCCGATGTCCGCGCCGCCCATGTCGGGCCCGCCGATGTCCGGCCCGCCGATGGCCTACGGCCCGGTCTCCAGCCCGCCCACCAGCGGCTTCCCCGGTCAGCCGATCTACCCGCCGGCCGAGCCGCCGAAGAAGCGCGGCATCGCCGTGCCGCTGCTCGCGAGCCTCCTGGCCCTGGCGGTCATCGCGGCCGGTGTCTTCGTCGGGCTGTACGTCCAGAAGTCGGACAAGCTCACCAAGTCCGAGGCCCAGTCGGCGCAGCGTCAGGCCTCGCTCGACCAGTCCAACAAGGACCTCGACCAGACCAAGAAGGACCTGCAGGCCAAGGCCGACGAGCTCACCAAGTCCCAGCAGGATCTGCGCGGCACCCAGGCCGACAGCACCGAGGCCAAGCGCCAGCGCGACGTCATCGGCCAGTGCCTGAAGCTGCTGCTCGAGGCCCTCGACGCCTCGGCCGCCGGCGACAAGACCACGATGCAGAACAAGATCAACGAGATGGACAAGCCCTGCAACGAGGCGCAGACCATCCTCGGGATTTAGTAGTTCGAGAAAGCCCCCGTCGCCGGACGGGGGCTTTTCTCATGCGTGCAGGGCCGTCACTCCCGGCGGCGGCAGACCGGCCGTCGACGCCAGCAGCGCGCACCACGCGTGCACGTGGGACTGCATGTCCTCGGTCGTCGGCGTCCAGGAGGCGCGGATCTCCAGATCGGCCGCGGCCGGCGGCCCCGCGAGGTCGCCGAAGCGCGTCGACATCGTCTGCGTGACCGTGCCGCCGATCGCCGTGTAGGCCGCCGCGTGCCCGTCGAGCGCGTCCACCAGCCAGCTCCAGCCCACGCCGGGCAGCAGCGGATCGGTGGCCAGTTCGGCCTCGAGCTCGGCGGTCACGTACGTCACCAGGCGCATCGTGCCGTCCCACGCGTCGTGGCCGGCCGGGTCGTGCAGGAGGATCAGCCGGCCGGTGGCCACCTCGTCGCCGTGGCGCAGCACGGTGCCGCTGATGGCATGGGCGAAGGGAGCCAGCCGCTGCGGCGCCGGGACCTCCTCGAGGGTGATCTCCGGCCGGGTGGTCACGGCGCGCAAATCCTCCACCGCCCGGGTGAACGTGGGGGGAGTCGCGGTCGATGGCGCCATAACGGAAGACTAAGACGGAAACGTGCGTAGGGGGTGCCGCCGCGCCGCCCGTGCACAGTGAGTGAAACGATGGACCGGATGACGAAGCTGTTGTTGCGCGCCGCCCGGGGCGAGTCCGTGCCCCACACGCCGGTCTGGTTCATGCGTCAGGCCGGACGGTCCCTGCCCGAATATCGCGAGCTGCGCGCCGGAATCGGCATGCTGGAATCCTGCCGCCGGCCCGACCTCGTCTGCGAGATCACGCTGCAGCCGGTACGCCGGCACAAGGTCGACGCGGCCATCCTGTACAGCGACATCGTGGTGCCGCTGCAGGCCGCCGGCATCGACCTCGACATCGTCGCCGGCACCGGCCCGGTCGTCGCCGCGCCGGTGCGCACCATGGCCGACGTGACCGCGATCCGCCCCCTGGAGGCCGGCGACGTCACCTTCGTCGCCGAAGCCATCCGCCTGCTGCTGGCCGAGCTGGGCTCCACGGCCCTCATCGGCTTCGCGGGCGCGCCGTTCACCCTGGCCAGCTACCTCATCGAGGGCGGCCCGTCACGGCATCACGCGCTGACCAAGGCGCTCATGTACGGTGCGCCCGACGTCTGGCACGCCCTGTGCGAGCGCCTCGCCGACATCACGCGCACCTTCCTGCAGGTGCAGATCGACGCCGGGGTGGACGCGATCCAGTTGTTCGACTCGTGGGCGGGGGCGCTGTCGGAGGCGGACTACCGCCGGTTCGTGCTGCCGCACTCGCGGGCCGTGCTCTCCGGCCTCTCCGGATGTCCGCGCATTCATTTCGGCGTCGGTACCTCGGAGCTGCTGCCCGCCATGGCCGAGGCGGACGCGGACGTGGTGGGCGTCGACTGGCGCACACCGCTGGACGTCGCGGCGTCACGGGTGCCGGGACGGCCGCTGCAGGGCAACCTCGACCCGTGCGTGCTGCTGGCACCGTGGGAGGTGGTGGCGGCGGAGGCGCGGCGGGTGCTGGCGGAGGGCTCCAAGGCGCCCGGGCACATCTTCAACCTGGGCCACGGTGTTTTGCCGGAGACGGACCCGGACGTGCTGACGCGCCTGGTGGAGCTGATTCACAGCACGTAGTAATCGGCTCGTAGCGCAGCGAATCGAAGGCCGTGATCAGTTAGGTCGGTCATGGTATGGTGTAACAAAGCGGAACGACACCCACCTCGGACCTGTATTCGCCGCAGATCCGGGTGATTGCCTCCACTCTGGTCCTTCGGCTTCGGCTTCGGCTTCGGCTTCGGCTTCGGCTTCGGCTTCGGCTTCGGCTTCGGCTTCGGCTTCGGCTTCGGCTTCGGCTTCGGCTTCGGCTTCGGCTTCGGCTTCGGCTTCGGCTTCGGCTTCGGCTTCGGCTTCGGCTTCGGCTTCGGCTTCGGCTTCGGCTTCGGCTTCGTCGCTTCGTCGCTTCGTCGCTTCGTCGCTTCGTCGCTTCGTCGCGGCTGGCTGGCGTGGTGGCTCGGTGGCTAGTGGCTCGGCCTCCAGCGCGGCCAGCCGTGGTCGCCGGCCAGCTGCGACAGGCGCGAGCCGAGCATCAGCGCGGTCGCCGGCTCCGCGGACTGCAGGCGGTAGTGGACCTGCTCGGCGATCTCGGGCGCGCGGTACTCGGCGTGCTCGAGCAGCTGCAGCGTCACCGACCACCAGTAGCGGTCCTCGTCCGTCGCGTGCGGGGCGCCGGCGCGGAACCAGTCGGCCAGCCCGTCGAGGAGATCGTCGCCGACGCCGTCCGGGTCGGTGAGGCGCAGCGCCGCGCAGACCCGGGCGACCACGTCGTCGTCCCAGCCGGACAGGTGGCCGCGGACGAGGGTGTGCAGGGACGCGTGGCCGAGCGCGCCGGCCGCGTCGATCTCCAGCGAGTAGACGTTGTCGCGGGCCAGGCGCTCGTGCAGCACCGGGAGCACGCGCGTGTCGCGGCGGCGGGCCAGGCCCAGCAGCGCCTCGCAGCGCGTGTCGTCGTGCGGGTCGTCGAGGCGCGCGGCCAGCGCGTTGCGCACGGTCGTCGAGTCCAGCTCCGACAGTTGGGTGCCGAGCGCGAAGCAGGCCCAGTCGCGCACGTCGGTGTCGCGGTCGGCGCTGAGCAGGATCAGGGCGTGGATCGTGTCGTCCGGCGGGGCCTCGCCCAGGACGCTCGGGAGGGCCTGGGCCACGGCGCGGCGTACGCCCGCGTCGGGGTGGTGGGCCAGCGGCAGCAGCAGGGGGAGCGCGGCGTCGTCATAGCACCAGGCCACCGCGTCCGCCAGTTCGGCCGCGGACGTGGCCGGCGAGCTCAGCAGGGCGGCGATGCTCCGCGCCGTCGGTTCCGCGTCCTCCGAGCCCGAGGTCAGTGCGTCGATCGGGTCGAAATCGTGCACGTCGCGGGGGTGGGCGCGGGCCGCCGGCGGGGAAAAATGGCGGAATTCATCGGCAAAAGACGAAAAGTCCGACATGTCGGAAACGGGTGACGGCTGGTCCGGGTCCGGGGAGCGTAGGTCCGCCAGGTCGGCGATGACCTCGGCCAAGGGGCTCAGGGCGAGCTCGTCCAGGTCCGAGGGTTCCCGGGCTGCCGGAACGTACAGCTCCGACGAGCTTGGGAACAACCCGGACACGTCGGCGGGGCCACCGGGGCGCGGGTCCGGTGGCTCGTCTGGCACGGGGCGGGAGGACGCGAGGTCGCTCATCCCCAGGAGTGTGCTCGTCTTCGCGGGGATCTTCCAGAGGGGTTCGCCCCTCAGAAGGACAATGCGGGGTGGACGATCACCCTACTCGTTGACATATCGACGCACATGGGAAAGGTGGCCTGGACAAGGGGCGGGTGGGGCGCTAGGGCGGAAACGGTGGGGCGATATCCGATCGAAGAGGGCAAAAGGAAAAATTCACGGCTAAAAGCCCGAAATCGGGGCGAAATGAGAAAAGCGGAAAGCTCGCCAAAGCTCGGAGGCCGAGGACCCGCATGCGTCGAGCGTCAGACAAAGGAGCCGCCGGCATGGTCGAGTGGCGTGCCCGCCCTCCGCGCCCCGCCTGGGTTCCCCGCGAGACGACGGAGCACGGGTGTGAGAGAGGTGGGAGGGTCAGTGAGACGGCGGAGTGCACGGGTGTGTGAGAGAGCTGAAAGACCTCAGTGGGCGAGAGAGATCGGCGAGACGACGCGGCGTCAGGGGCGGGACCGGCTCGCCAGGCGTAGGGACTGCCACGAACCGTCCGCCGCCCAGCCCCCGTCCACCGACAACGCCGCCCCGTTCACGAAGCCGCTCCGCGCCGGATCGGCCAGGAACGACACCGCCTTGGCGATGTCGTCCGGCTGTGCGAACCGCGCCATCGGCACGTGCTCCGTGATGTCCGTGTCCACGTAGGCGCCCGAGGCCTGCGACGCGTCGTCCATCTCCGTCTTGACCCAGCCGGGGCAGACCGCGTTCACGCGAACGCCCCGCCCGCCCCATTCGACCGCCAGGGTGCGCGTGAGGCCGATCAGGCCGTGCTTGCTGGCGTTGTACGCCACCCGATCCGCCACGCCCATGAGCCCCGCGACCGAGGCGATGTTCACGATCGAGCCCGCCCCGCGCACGAGCATGCGGCGCCCGAAGGCCTGGCACAGCAGGAAGGGGCCGGTCAGGTTCACGTCGAGGACCTGGCGCCACTGGGCCGCGGTCGTCTCCTCGGCGGGGGCGATCGACGCGATGCCCGCGTTGTTCACGAGCACGTCCGCGCGGCCGTACCGCGCCTCGACCTCGGCCACGAAACGACCCACGTCCGACTCGTCCGCGACGTCGCCGGCGAAGGCCAGGCCGTCGAAGCCGGGGATCGGCTCCCGGTCGATGACGGCCAGGAGATACCCCTCCTCGGCCAGGACCTCCGCGGTGCGCCGGCCGATGCCGTGAGCCGCCCCCGTGACCACTGCCACCCGTTCCTCACCCATCCCGCGACAATAGACTCCAGGTATGACACAGCGCGTCGTGGTCGTCGGTGGGGGGATCGCCGGGCTCGCCGCGGCGCACCGGGTGCACACGCTGCGGCCCGACCTCGACGTCGTCCTGCTGGACCAGCGCGAGCGGCCCGGCGGGAAGCTGTCGACCGGCAGCCTGGCGGGGCATCCGGTCGAGCGCGGGGCCGAGTCGTTCCTGGTCGGCGGGCCCAGCGCGGCCGTCCAGCTGGCCCGGGAGGTCGGGCTCGGCGACGCGATCGTGCACCCCGGCCCGGCCCGGGCGGCGGTCGCCATCGGCGGCACGCTGCACGACCTGCCGGCCGGGACCCTGATGGGCATTCCGCTGGAGGGCCCCGCCGAGGAGCCGGGCCCGGCCCTGCTGCGGCCCGGCCAGGACGTGAGCGTGGGCGCGTTCGTGCGGCCCCGGCGGGGGGACGAGGTCGTCGACCACTACGTCGAACCGCTGCTCGGGGGCGTGTACGCGGGCCGGGCCGACCGGCTCTCGCTGCGCATGGCGCTGCCCGCGCTGGCCGCGGCCGCCGAGCGGCACGACACGCTCACGGGGGCGCTGCGCGAGGCGGCCGGGGCCGGCCGCCGGGAGCCGGGCGCGCCCGTGTTCGGCGCCGTCGACGGCGGCATGACGACGTTCGTGGACGCCGTCGCGCGGACCCTGCCGGACGTGCGCGCGAACACCACGGTGCGCACGATGGAGGCCTGGCCCGGGGGCTGGCGGCTCACCGTCGGATCGACCCGGGACGCCGGGACGGTCACCGCCGACGCGGTCATCCTCGCGGTGCCGGCCAAGCCGGCGGCGCGCCTGCTCGACGACGACGACTTCCGGCTCGACTACGCCTCCATCGCCCTGGTGGCCCTGGCGCTGCCGGCCACCAAGCTGCCGGAGCTGTCGGGCTTCCTGGTGCCGGCGACCGAGGGGCTGGCCGTGAAGGCGGTCACCTTCTTCGATCGCAAGTGGCCGCACCAGCGGCGGCCGGGGCAGACGGTCCTGCGCGCCTCGATCGGTCGCCACGGCGACGAGGCGCAGCTCCAGCGCACCGACGCGGACCTGGTCGAGGTGGTGCGGGCCGAGGTCGCGCGGCTGGTCGGCGTCGATGCGCTCCCCGAGGAGCTGGATCGGGGGGTGTACCGCTGGGGCGGCGCCCTGCCGCAGTACGCACCCGGGCACCGGGACCGGGTCGCGGCCCTGCGCGACCGTCTGGAGGACCGCCCGCCGATCGCGGTCGCCGGCGCGGCCTACGACGGCGTCGGCATCCCGGCGTGCATCACGTCCGGGCGGGCCGCCGCCGAGTCCATCCTGGCGAAGTTGGGAGAATGAGCGCCATGACAAGCACGAACGCCGCCCGCATCAAGGAGCTCAACGAGAGCATCCGGTACACCATGTGGTCCGTCTTCCGGCTCGCCACGCCCTATGGCGCCGACAGCCGCGACGCCACCCAGGTCTCGGCGTTCTTCGCGGATCTCGCGTCCAAGGACGTGACGGTCCGCGGCACCTACGACGTGGCCGGGCTGCGCGCGGACGCCGACCTGATGATCTGGTGGCACGCGCCCAGCGCCGAGGCGTTGCAGGAGGCGTACGCCGGGTTCCGCCGCACCAGCGTCGGGCAGCGCATGGCCCCGGTGTGGTCGCAGATGGCGCTGCACCGGCCGGCCGAGTTCAACAAGAGCCACATCCCGGCGTTCCTCGCCGACGAGCACGCCCGCGAGTGGGTGTGCGTCTACCCGTTCGTGCGCTCCTACGAGTGGTACCTGCTGCCGGACGAGGAGCGCCGCGCGATGCTCGCCGAGCACGGGCAGCAGGCCCGCGGCTTCCCCGACGTGCGGGCGAACACCGTGGCCAGCTTCGCCCTCGGCGACTACGAGTGGATTCTCGCCTTCGAGGCCGAGGAGCTGCACCGCATCGTGGACCTCATGCGCGAGCTGCGCGCGTCGCGGGCCCGCCGCCACGTGCGCGAGGAGGTGCCCTTCTACACCGGGCGCCGCCGCGAGATCGCGGACCTGGTGGCGAACCTGCCCTGATCCCGCCACCGCCGGCTGATCGGCGCGGACCACGGCGCCGCGGAGCCCGGCTCGCCGGGTGGCGGCTCACTGCATGAGGTTCGACCACCCCGACCACACCGACAGCCCGCGCAGCCACAGCTGCGTGACGAGGTTGCCGTGCGACACCGCGTAGATCTCGGTGTTGCCGGTCCACGGGTTGAGCAGCACGGCGGGGTCCGACTCCAGGGCCCCGCCGATGCCCGTCCAGGCGCTCCAGCCGCCGCCGGGCATGACCAGGGTGTACCGCAGGGTGCCGGAGCCGGTCGCGTAGATCTCCGTCGAGCGGTACTGCGGGTTGAAGAACACGGCCGGGTCCCCGTCGAGCGAGCCGCCGAGGTCGTTCCAGCTCGACCAGCGGGTGCCCGAGTAGTACCGCTGCAGCAGGTGGCCACCCGCGCCGCGCGCGTAGATCTCCGTGGTGCCGTAGAGCGGGCTGCGGAATGACACCGGGTCGCCGCGCAGGTCCCCGCCGAGACTGGTCCAGCCCGACCAGCCGGAGCCGTAGTAGAGCTGCACCAGCGCGCCGGAGGACGAGCGGGCGTAGATCTCCGTGGTCTTGTAGGCCGGGTTGTAGACGATCTCGGCCGGGTCGCCGGCCAGGTCGCCGCCGAGGTCGTTCCAGCCCGACCAGCCGCCGGCGTAGAAGCGCTGCATCAGGTGGCCGTTGGTGCCGCGGGCGTAGATCTCCGTCGAGCCGTAGCGCGGGCTGTAGAACACCACCGGGTCCCCGGCGAGGTCCCCGCCCAGGTCCGTCCAGTCCGACCAGCGCCCCGCCCGCCAGTACTTCTGCGCCAGGCGGCCGTCGCGGGTGCGGGCGTACACCTCGACCGTGCGCGCGGCCGGGTTCTGCAGCACGTGCGGGGTGCCGGCGATGCCGCCGCCGAAGTTGCTCCAGCTCGACCAGCCGTAGCCGGGGCTCCAGTACCGCTGTGACAGCCCGTGGCTCGCGTCGGTGTAGACCTGCATCTGGGCCGTGGCCGGGTGGGCGATCGCGGCCGGCTTGGCGATCAGCGGCGCCGGCGGGTCGATCCCGGCGAGGCGGCGCAGCTGGTCGAGGTCGCCGTTGAAGACGTCCTTGTCGTAGTTGCCCTGCTGGTTGTTGTCGCCGCCGGTGTACTGCCACAGCGCCCACTTCGACCAGCCGCTGGGCAGCTTCGGGGTGGTGCCGCTCCAGCTCGCGACGTCCAGCGGGTAGGACGCGAACTGGGTGGTGCCGCCGACGCACTGGTTCCACCAGGTGGCCGCGGTGTAGATCATCGCCTTGCGCCCGATGCGGGCCTGGACCTGGTCGAGGAACGACTGGATCCAGGCGCGCATGGCGGTCTGGTCGAGGTTGTAGCAGGCGCCGACGGTGGTGAAGTAGGGCCATTCGAGGTCGACGAACGGCACCAGGGTCTTCGAGTCGTTCACCCAGGCCGCGTTGTCGATGAAGGTGTTCGCGTCGCCGACCGGGTCGCCGCGGTCGGGGCGGGCGAACGTGTACGCGCCGGCCAGCAGCCCGGCCCGCTTGGCGTCGGCGATGTCCCGGGCGAAGTACGGGTTGACGTAGTTGCCGGACTCGGTGGCCTTGATGTAGGCGAAGCTCACGCCCTGGGCCGCCTGCCCGGCCCAGTCGATCGTCCGGAAGACGCTGTGGTCGTGGCTGGACACGTCGATGCCCTTGACCGTGTACTGCGGCCCGGGGACCGCCGCGGCGACCTCCTCGTGCCCTCCCGCCTGGGCGTGCCCGCCGGCGTCCGGGGACGGCACGGGATTGATGAGCCCGGCGAGCATGACCACGGCGAGGAGGCTTCGCATTCGGGCACCGTATCCGGACTTATCGGTTTATGTCCGTGTTTTCCGGCGGAACAGTACGGCCGCGGCGACGACGGCGAGCAGCATGAGCCCCGCGCACCAGGCGGCCGCGCGCCACGGGGCGTCGCCGACCGGCTGGTCGAGCAGCAGCCCGCGCAGGCTCTCGGTGATCGGCGTGACCGGCTGGTTGCCGGCGAAGCCGCGCAGCCACGAGGGCATGGTGTCGATCGGGACGAAGGCGCTGCTGGCGTACGGCAGAAAGGTGATCCCGAACGTGTAGCCGCTCGCGCCCTCGGGCGACCCCGCGAGCAGCCCGAGCGCCGCCGACAGCCACGACACGGCGGCGATCGTCAGGACCAGGATGCCGATCGCGGCCAGCCACTGCCCGGCGCCGGCGCGGGGCCGGAAGCCCAGCGCGAACGCGACCCCGAGCACCAGCGTGGAGGAGACGGCGTTGCGCACCAGGCTGGCCGCCACGTGCCCGGACAGCACCGCGGCGCCGCCGACGTCGAGCGAGCGGAGCCGGTCCATGATGCCGCCCCGCAGGTCGTTGGCGACGGAGACCGCGGTCATCGCCGAGCCGAACGACACGCACAGCAGCATGACGCCGGGCACGACGTAGGTGACGTACTCGGTGCCGGTCCGGATCGCGCCGCCGAAGAGGTAGACGAAGACGACCATGAGCATGACCGGCAGCGCGATCGACATGATCATGGCCTCGACGTTGCGGCGGGCGAGCCGCAGCGAGCGGCCGCCCAGGACGGTCCACCGGGTCAGTGCGGTGCTAGACACCGGCGAGCTCCTTGCGTGCGGTGAGGGCCAGGAAGACGTCGTCGAGGGTGGCGCTGTGCAGGGAGAACCGGCGGACCGCGGCCCCCGCCGGGTCGATCTCGCCGAGCACCGAGCGCACGTGCGCGGCGCTGCCGTCGGTGGTCACGCCGAGGGTGAGCCGGGCGTCGTCGCGCTGGACGACGCGCGCGCCGAGCCGGCGCGCGGCCGCGTCGTAGGACGCCCGGTCGGCCAGCTCGAGGTCGAGGCGCTGGTCGCCGAAGCGCTGCTTGAGCTCGGCCGGGCTGCCCTCGGCGACGACCCGGCCGTGGTCCACGACGGCGACGCGGGCCGCGAGCCGGTCGGCCTCCTCGAGGTACTGGGTGGTGAGGAACACGGTGCGGCCCGCCCTGGCGAGCCCGTCCACCACGTCCCACATGGCCTGGCGGCTGGTCAGGTCCAGGCCGGTCGTCGGCTCGTCCAGGAAAATGACCTCCGCCGGTCCGGCCAGGCCGGCGGCGAGGTCGAGGCGGCGGCGCATGCCCCCCGAGTACTGCCCGGCCCGCCGGTTCGCCGCGGCGGTCAGGTCGAAGCGCTCCAGCAGCTCGCCGGCGCGGCGGCGGGCCTCACGCCGCGACAGGCCCGACAGGCGGCCCATCATGCGCAGGTTCTCCGCCCCGGTCTGCAGCTCGTCCACCGCCGCGTACTGCCCGGTGAGGCTGATCGCCCGGCGCACTCCGGCGCGGTCGCGGACCACGTCGTGCCCGGCGACCCGGGCGGTGCCCCCGTCCGGGCTCGTCAGCGTGGTGAGGATGCGCACCGTCGTGGTCTTGCCGGCCCCGTTCGGCCCGAGCAGGCAGAACACCGAGCCGGCGGGCACCCGCAGGTCCACGCCGGTGAGCACGGCGAGCCGGCCGTAGGACTTCGTCAGGCCCGTGGTCTCAACTGCGTATGTCATACGCTCCATGCGTACGTTATACGCAGAAGTAGAATCCGGAGTCAATGAGCGAGCAGGAAAACGGCATACCGAACGCGCTGGCGCTGGCCTGGGGCCTCAAGGAGCGACCCGGGAAGGGGCCCAGGCCCGGCCTGAGCCTGGAGCGGATCGTCGCCGCGGGGGTGAGGATCGCCGCGGCCGAGGGGCTGGGCGCGGTCTCGATGAGCCGGGTCGCGGCCGAGCTCGGGGCGGCGACGATGTCGCTGTACCGGTACGTCTCGGCCAAGCACGAGCTGCTGGACCTCATGGTCGACGCGGCCATCGGCCCGCCGCCCGCGGCCGGCGCGGCCCTGGGCTGGCGGGCGGGGCTGCGCGGGTTCGCCGACGACTACCTCGCCCTGCTGCGCCGCCAGCCGTGGGTGGTGCGGGTGCCGATCCACACTCCGCCGATCACGCCCAACCAGATCGCCTGGATGAACCACGGGCTCTCGGTCATGCGCGACACGAACCTGCGCCAGGACGAACGGCTCTCCGCGATCATGATGGTCAGCGGCATGGCCCGCAACTGGGCGCTGCTCACCGCCGACATCGACGCGGCCGCCCGGGCCCAGGGGGGCACGACCGAGCAGGCGATGTTCGAGTACGGCCGGCTCCTGCACCTGCTGGCCGACCCGGAGCGCTTCCCGGCCGTCGGCGAGCTGCTGCGCTCCCGGGTGCTGGAGACCTCCGAGTCCCGGCCCGACGACGACTTCGAGTTCGGCATCGAGCGCTTCCTCGACGGCATGGAGGCGCTGATGAGCCGCCGGAAATAGCCCTTCGAGTGGTTTTCCCCCGCTTCCTCACTCCGGCGTCACCCGTTGCATACGGTGCGACGGACATCTCGGAGAGTGGAGCGCGGGTGACAGCACTGGTCGAGCGGCGATCCCCGGCAACCGTCGCCACCGCCCCGGCCCGGCGGCTCCCGCCCGCGTGGGCGCCACCGGCGGTCCTGGCCGTGCTCGTGGCCGCCGGGCTGCGCTTCTACGGCGTGCCGATCGCGACGACCGTGATCTTCACGGGGTACGTCCTGCTGGCCGTCGTCACCCCCGGCACCCTGATCTGGCGGGCCGTGCGCGGGCGCTCCGGCTGGCTCGTCGAGGACCTCGGCGCCGGCCTCGCGCTCGGCTACGCCGGCGAGGTGCTCGCCTACATCCCGGCCCGCGCCGCCGGGCTGCCGCTGCTCGTGCTCGTCTGGCCGGCCGCGGTCATCGGCGCCTTCCTCGCCGTGCCCCGGCTGCGGCGGTGCTGGCGCGCCAGCACCGACCCCCGCGACCGGACCCCGCTGTGGTGGTCGCTGATCCTGTCCGCCACCGCGGCCGTGGTCTTCTACTGGAGCTGCGTGCGCTTCTTCCGCACGCACGACCTGCGCGAGCCGGGCATGCTCAGCCCCGACGCCGACTCGCCGTTCCACCTCGCGCTCATCGGCGACGCGAAGCACCACATGCCGCTGCTGTCGCCGTGGCTGCCCGACCAGCCGGTGCTGTACCACTGGTTCGTCTACGCCGAGATGGCCGCGACCTCGTGGGTCACCGGCATCGAGCCGCACGTGCTGCTCGTGCGGCTCGCGCCGCTGCCGATGCTGTTCGGGCTCGTCGCGCTGCTCGGGGTCATCGGGCGGCGGCTCACCGGCGTGTGGTGGGCCGGGGCCGCGGCCGCGGTCGTCACCTTCTTCGTGCTCACCCCGCTGCCCTACCACTGGCCGCTGGAGGGGTGGTTCTCGGCGTTCGGCACCAACGCGTACGAGGACGGCTCCTCCCTGCGCGCCCAGCTGTGGACGAGCCCGACCCAGACGTTCGGGGCGCTGCTGTTCGCCGGGCTGGCGCTCGCCCTGGTCGAGGCGATGGCCGCGCCCACCCGGGCCCGCTGGGCGCTCGTGACGGCGCTCATCGCCGGCGTCACGGGCGCGAAGGCGACCTTCCTGCCGATGCTGCTGGCCGGGCTGCTGCTCGTCGTCGCGGTGCGCCTGGTCACGCGCCGGCGGGTGCACCCGGGCGCGCTCTTCGCCGCCGGGATCACCCTGCTCGGGCTGCTCTTCGCCCAGTTCGTGCTCTTCGGCGGCGCCTCGCAGGGCATGGCGATCGACCCGCTGCACTTCGCGCAGATCTCCGGCGCGCCGTACACGCTGAAGTTCGCCGCGCCCGAGTACCCGCACCCGCTGTGGCGCCTGCTCATCGTCACCGCCATCACCGTCAGCTGCTGGGCCTGCATCTGGCCCGGCCTGCTCGGGCTCGGGCGCCTGGCCCCGACCATCCAGCAGGCCCGGCGGATGCGTCGCGACCTCGGCATCGCCGCCGATCCCGTGATCCTCATGTTCGGCATCGGCCTGTCCGGCGTCGGCGCGCTCATGGTCTTCGGCCACGAGGCCGGCGCCGAGGGCTGGTTCATGGTCTCCGCCCGGCCCTACCTGACCCTCGCGTCCGTGGTCGGCCTGGTACT
Organism: Dactylosporangium sp. CA-052675; assembly: GCF_050947935.1. Taxonomy (GTDB): domain Bacteria; phylum Actinomycetota; class Actinomycetes; order Mycobacteriales; family Micromonosporaceae; genus Dactylosporangium. The sequence goes on from NZ_CP192010.1 coordinate 1,857,600, forward strand.
GCTGACCCCGCGGGGGCTGCCCGGGCGCCGGCTGCTGCGGCAGGTGTACGGCGCGATCGCCGTCGGCGCCGCGGTGCTCCTCGCCGTGCACAAGATCGGCTCGATGCACACGCCGAAGCTGCAGAACACCGGCAGCCTCGCGGTCACGCTGTGGGCGCTCGTCTGGCCGTACCTGCTGTCCTACGGGCTGCTCGGGGCCGCGGGCTGGTGGATGTACCGCCGCAAGCTGCCGGCCTGGAGAACCCTCGTGTCCGCGATGCTCGCCGGGGCCTGCATGATCACCGCCCTGCAGCACGTGTACCTCATGACCCGCGCGTCGTACCTGGGCGGCTGGCGCGGCGTCGTGCAGATCGCGACGTTCGTCACGCCCGGCACCCAGGAGGCCGGCCGCTGGCTGCGCGAGCACTCCGACCCCGACGACCTGGTCGCCACCAACGCGCACTGCGTCGGCGACCCCTACGCGCTCACCGGCTGCGACAACCGCCACTTCTGGTTCTCCGCCTACAGCGAGCGGCGCTTCCTCGTCGAGGGCTGGGGCTTCACCAACCGCGCCCACGAGGAGGCCGCCAAGGCCGGCGTCAACGCGATCTTCGCGCCCTACTGGGACCAGCGCCGGCTCGCCGACAACGACGCCGCGTTCTACCACCCGACGGCGGCCACGGTCGGCAAGCTGCGCGACGAGTACCACGTCAAGTGGCTCATGGTCGACGAGGGCTACCTGCTGCTGCCGTCCACGTGGATCCAGGACTACGCCCAGTTCCGCTTCCGGGCCGGGCGCATCGCCGTCTACTCGCTGGGGGGATCGTGACGTCAACGCTCGTGGGGAACCGGCTCGCGGCGGTGCTCGCCTGCCCCCGCTGCCGCGGCTACCTGGACGCGTCGCTGGTGTGCGGGGCGTGCGGCCCGGTGGGCAGCCGCCGCGGTGAGCAGCTCGACTTCGGCGGGTTCGGCGAGTCCGAGCTCAAGGCCGACGCCCTCAACCGGGTCAAGGAGCTGGTTAAGACCCGCTTCCACAAGCTGTACCCGGCCGCGATCAAGGTGCTCTCGCCGGTGCAGGACCGCCGGCTCATCACCCCGTTCCTCAACAGCTTCGACCTCGACCGCAGTCTCGTGGCCGACTTCGGCTGCGGCACCCACCGCCGCGACGAGCGCGTGATCTGCATGGACGGCGGGTCGTACGGCAACGTCGACATCGTCACCGACCTGCGCCGGCTGCCCCTGGCCGACGACAGCCTCGCCGGCGGGATCAGCATCGCCGTGCTCGAGCACGTGCCGGACCCGGCCGCGCACATCGCCGAGATGCGCCGCGTGCTGCGCCCCGGCGGCCGGATGCTCGTGTTCGTGCCGTTCATGCAGCCGTTCCACGCCTCGCCGTACGACTTCCAGCGCTACACCGAGGTCGGCCTGCGCGAGCAGTTCGGCGCGTTCGAGGTCCTGTCGGTGAAGGTCGGCGCCGGGCCGACCTCCGGCATGCTGTGGGTGCTGCAGGAGTGGCTGGCGATGGTGCTGTCGTTCGGCAGCCGCCGGCTGTACCGCGCGATCCTGCCGCTCACCTGGGTGCTGTCCCCGCTGAAGCTGCTCGACCTGCTGCTGGCCCACCACCCGATGGCCGCGCAGGCCGCGAGCGGGTTCGTGATCGAGGTCCGCAAGCCCGCTTGATACAACTGGTCCATGGAAGACCTGCGCGAACGACGACTCTTCGGCGGGGCCGTCATGGCCCCCGGCGACCTCTCCGCGAGCCCGTACCGGGTGGACCGCGACCGGATCGTCGCCTCGCCGTTCTTCGCCCGCCTGGCGGGCGTCACCCAGGTCATCAGCCCCGGCGGCTCCGGGCTGCTGGTGCACAACCGGCTCACGCACAGCCTCAAGGTCGCCTCGGTCGCCCGCGGCATCGCCGAGAAGATCGGCGGCGACCCGGTGCTGGACAAGCTCGGCGGCTGCGACGCCGACGTCGTCGAGGCCGCCGCGCTCGCCCACGACCTCGGCCACCCGCCCTTCGGGCACCTCGGCGAGCACGTGCTGGACCGGCTCGCCCGCGAGCGGCTCGGGCTGCCCGACGGGTTCGAGGGCAACGCCCAGTCGTACCGCATCGTCACCAGCACCCAGGCGCGCGGCGCGGCGATCGGGCTGGACCTCACCGCGGCGGTGCGGGCGGCGCTGCTGAAATACCCGTGGACGCGGCGGACGCACCCGGACCCGCACCCGATGCACATGAACCCGACGCCCCGGGGCGCCGGCGGCGACCCCGCCGTCGGGTCGAGCAAGTTCGGCGCCTACGTCACCGAGCTCGCCGACGTCCGCCAGGCGCGGGCGCCCTTCGCGGGCCGCCTCGCCGACTGGCAGCAGACGGCCGAGGCCTCCGTCATGGACACGGCCGACGACATCGCGTACGCCATCCACGACCTCGAGGACTTCCACCGCGTCGGCGTGCTGCAGCAGGGCGCCGTCGCCGCCGAGCTCGTCGCCTGGCTGCGCGACGCCGGCGAGCTGCGCGGCCTCGGCGACGTGCAGCTGCGCGCCGGCGGCCGCCGGCCGGGCCGCTCGGTCGAGCTCCTGCGCCGCCGGCTGCGGGCCAAGGACGGCTGGATCTGCGACGACGACGCGTTCGCGGCCGCCGTCGCCCACGTGCGCACCGAGCTCGCCGACGGGCTGCTCGCCGCCCCGTTCGACGGCTCCATCGACGCCGAGCAGGCGGTGGCCCGGTTCTCGGCCCGCTGGACCCGCCGGCTCATCGACGCTGTGCACGTGCGCCCCGACCCGCCGGTGCGCTCCGGCCACGTGCTGCTCGCGCCCGCGCAGTGGCACGAGGTGCAGATCCTGAAGTTCATCCACCACCGGTTCGTGCTGGAGCGCCCCGACCTGGCCCTGCACCAGCGCGGGCAGGCGCGGCTGCTGTCCAGCCTGGTCGAGGCGCTGCACGCGTGGCTGACCGACCCGGGGGAGGAGGCGCGGCTGCCGCGGCGCCTGCACGACCTCGTGGAGCTCGCCGAGGCCGAGAGCGCGCAGCTGGAGCCGTCGGACTACGGCCGGGAACGCATCGACGTCGTGGCCATGGCCCGCGGCCGGGCGATCGTGGACTTCGTCGCCGCGCTCACCGACGGCCAGGCGGTCGGGCTGCTCGAGGCGCTCTCGGGCCGTTCGCGCCAGCTCTGGACGGACGCGTTCGTATTGTGAGTGCCATGCTGCGACTGCGCCCGATGACCCAGGGCTACCAGATCAGGACGATCGCGACGGCCGAGGACTCCACCTCGTGACGACGCGGCTGGTCGTCATCGGCGGCGACGCGGCCGGGATGAGCGCCGCCTCGCAGGCCCGGCGGCGGCGCCCGGCCGGCGAACTCGCCATCGTGGCCTTCGAGCGCGGGCAGCACGTCTCCTACTCGGCCTGCGGCATCCCCTACCTCGTGGCCGGCGACGTCGCCTCCTCGGACGACCTGGTGGCCCGCCACCCCGCCGACTTCGCCCGCATGGACATCGACCTGCGCCTGGCCTCGACCGTCGTGGGGATCGACGTCGATCGGCGTTCGGTGCTGGTGCGCGGCCCGGACGGGGAGTACCGGGAGCCGTTCGACCAGCTCGTGATCGCCACCGGGGGCGTGCCCGCGCGGCCCGACGTGCCGGGGGCGCTGTCGCTGGGCATCCACGGGGTGCAGACGCTCGAGGACGGGATCCGGCTGCTCGGGTACCTCGACCGCCACGCGCCGAAGCGGGCCGTGGTGGTCGGCGGCGGGTACATCGGGCTCGAGATGGCCGAGGCGATGCTCAAGCACGGGCTCGGGGTCACGCTGGTCGACGCGGCCGACCAGCCGATGCGCACCCTCGACCCCGACATGGGCGGGCTCGTCGCCGACGCGCTGCGGGCCGAGGGCGTGACCCTGCGCCTGGGCGAGCGGCTCGAGGGCTTCGCCAGCCACGCGGGGCGGGTCACCGCGGTGCACACCAGCGGCGGCGAGATCCCGGCCGACCTGGTCATTCTCGGCCTCGGCACCCGCCCCGACAGCGACCTCGCCCGGGCCGCGGGGATCGACATCGGCGAGACCGGGGGCATCCGCACCGACCGGCGGATGCGGACCTCGGCCGACGGGGTCTGGGCGGCCGGGGACTGCGTCGAGACGCTTCACCTCGTCTCGCAGCGGCCGGTGGCGATCGCGCTCGGCACGCACGCCAACAAGCAGGGGCGCGCCGTGGGGATCAACATCGGGGGCGGCTACGCGACCTTTCCGGGTGTCGTCGGTACGGCCGTGTCGAAACTCTGCAACACCGAGGTCGCCCGGACCGGGCTGTCCACCGCGGAGGCGGCCGCGGCCGGGTTCTCCTCGTTCGGCGTGGTCACCGAGTCGACGACCCGCGCGGGATACTTCCCGGGCGCGCGCAAGATCAAAACGAAGATCATCGCCGAGCGTACGACGGGCCGGCTGCTCGGCGCCCAGATCGTCGGCGAGGAGGGCGCGGCCAAGCGCATCGACGCGCTCGCGGTGGCGCTCTGGCACGGCATGACCGTCGAGGAGATGACCTCGCTCGACCTGTCCTACGCGCCGCCGTTCGCGCCGGTGTGGGACCCGGTGCTCATCGCGGCACGCAAGGCGGCCGAGGCGCTAGGTTCGTTCTCGTGATTCGCAGCTCCGCCTTCGCGTCCCTGTCGGCCCACGACCTGTACCGGATCCTGAAGCTGCGCTGCGACGTGTTCGTCGTGGAGCAGCGCTGCCCGTATCCGGAACTGGACGGCCGCGACACCGAGCCGCGGACCCTGCACCTGTGGGTGGACGCGCCGGACGGGACGGTCGCGGCGTATCTGCGGGTGCTCTCGGAGCCCTCCGGTGAGGCCCGCATCGGCCGGGTCGTCACCGCGGCGGCGGCCCGGGGGCGGGGGCTGGCCGGGGCGCTGCTCGGGGCGGCCCTGGAGCACATCGGCCCGGACCGCCCCGCCGTGCTCGACGCCCAGACGGTGGCGACCGGGCTGTACTCGCGGCACGGGTTCACGGTGACCGGACCGGCCTACGACGACGACGGCATCGAGCACGTGCCGATGCGCCGGGGTTGACGCTGCTGTCTTGTCCTTGTTCCGCGGTGCTGTTGCTTGTTTTCCGCGGTGCTGCTTGTGCGCGGTGCTGGTGCTTGCGTGGGCCGGTGCGCCGGCGTCAGGCCTTCGGCTCCAGCTTGATGGACAGCGAGTTCACGCAGTGGCGCGTGTTCTTGTCCGTCATGCGCTCACCGCGGAACACGTGCCCGAGGTGGGAGTCGCACCGCGCACACCGGATCTCGGTGCGCACCATGCCGTGACTGCGGTCCTCGATCTCCTTGACGGCGCCGGGGATGGCGTCGTCGAAGCTCGGCCAGCCGCAGTGCGAGTCGAACTTGGTGTCGCTGTCGAACAGCTGCGCACCGCAGGCCCGGCAGCGGTACGTGCCCTCGGTCTTCGTGTTCACGTACTCCCCGCTGAACGGTGCCTCGGTGCCGGCGAGCCGCAGGACCCGGAACTCGTCCGGGGTGAGCCGCGCCTTCCATTCGGTGTCGCTCGTGGGCAGGGTGACGAGTGGCTCAGTCATGCCTCAACGGTAGGCCGCGACCGCTTCCTCGACCATTACGGCCCGCGAACAGCGTTCGCCGCGGTCCTCGCGGCGCCCGCTGCCGCTGCGTTGCCTCCCGGCCTCGGTCTCCACATGGCTTCGCTCGTTCGCGGCTTCGCTCGTTCGCGGCCTCGCCCGGGCGCGGCCTCGCTCTGCGGTGGGGTCTGTTCTCGTGCGGCTCGGCCTTTTGCGGCGAGATGCCCGAATCGTCCGCGTGCCTGGCTCGTTGGCCCTCCCGAAAGCCGCGATTCGGACTTTTGTGGTACTACGGGCGATTTGGCTTTGGGGGTCGGTTCGACGATGAGGCTGCTATACAAGGCTGTCGCGCTGGGCGCGGTGGGCGCCGCGGGCGTGACGTCCCTGGCGAGCGCCGCTGAGGCCGCGTCGACCCAGCCCCCGGACCTGCGCACCACGGACGCCGCCGCCGGCACCTTGCGGCTGGTGGAGACGCCGCTGCCGGGCGCGGCGCGCTCGGTACTCGGGGTGACGGAGGACCAGGACCTCCCGACCGCGACGAACACGGCCTGGCACGGCTCATCCGGCGTGTCCGACGCTTCGGGCCACGGCTCGGCGGCGGCTTCCGGCTACAGCGACGCGGACGCGAATGCCGCCGGCTTCGGCTCGGGCCGCCACTCCCGCACCTGGAACGGCGGCGCTCCGACCCACGGCTCGGCGAACGCTTCGGACAACGGCTACGGCTCCGGCTCCGGCTCTGGTCACGGCTCCGGTCACGGCTCCGGCTCTGGTCACGGCTCTGGTCACGGCTCTGGCCACAGCTCCGGCTCTGGGCACGGCTCTGGGCACGGCTCTGGGCACGGCAATGGCTCTGGTCACGGCAATGGCTCTGGGCACGGCAACGGCGGTGGCTACGGTGGCGGTCCGGGTGGCGCGCATACCGGTGGCGGGCACGGCCAGGGCCACAGCCACGGGAACGGGCCGGCCACCGGGGGCGGCGGCAGCGGCCAGGGCAATGGCGGCCCCGCGACGGGCGGCAACGGCGGCCCGGGTGGCAACGGCGGTCCGGGTGGCAACGGCCAGGGCAACGGCGGCCCCACGACGGGCGGCAACGGCGGCCCCGGTGGCAGTGGGCAGGGCAACGGCGGCCCGGCCACCGGCGGCAACGGCGGTCCGGGTGGCGGTGGGCAGGGCAACGGCGGCCCGGCCACGGGCGGAGGGGGTTCGGGCACCGGCGTGAGCCCGGCCGGCGCCGGCGGCGTCACCGGCATCCCGGCGGGCGGCGCGGGCGTCACCTCGGTCGGCCAGCTGCCGGTCACCGGCCCGTCCTCGTCGATGATGACCACGATCGGGTTCGCCTTCATCATCGGCGGCGCCGGAGTGCTGTACCTGACGCGCCTCGGCGGCGACCCCGACGACGAGCCGGGTTCGTCCCGCGTTCCGGGCCCTCGCAACCGCCGCCGCTCGGCCGACGACCTGCAGCCGACGGGCGGCCGCCGGCCTCGCCCGCAGCCTTCGCGCCGCGGTCGCTGACCCATCCAGCCTCAACCCCCGGTGCGCGGCGGACGAACTCGTCCGCCGCGCACGCATTTCCCCCGACCCGCTCGCCGGCTTCTGATCGCGCGCGCCTCCAAGATCGACGGTGCGGCCGGCGCCCCGCGTGCGTCCCGCTCTCCGAGTGGGCTCGCTGCGCGGACCTGGTGCCGGAGCCGGTGATCCGGGGCTTCGCGGTGGCGTGGTGGCCGCGCGGCCGGCCGGTGCGGCGTAAGGTCCTTGGCATGGCCGATGCGCTTGAGGTCGAGGTCGCGGGGCGGGCCGTGCGGCTCACGAGCCCGGATCGGGTCGTGTTCCCCGAGCGGGGGTTCACGAAGCGGGACGTGTTCGAGTACTACCTGGCCGTCGGCGACGGGATCATGCGCGCGCTCGGCGATCGGCCCACCACGCTGCAGCGGTTCCCCGAGGGGATCGACGGCGAGGCGTTCTTCCAGAAGCGGGTGCCGGCACGCGGGGTACCGGCGTGGATCGAAAAGGCGCAGATCGCCTTCCCCAGCGGGCGCAAGGCCGACGAGCTCTGCCCGGCCGATCTCGCGCATGTGGCGTGGGCGGCCCAGATGGGCACCATCGTGTTCCACCCCTGGCCGGTGCGCAAGGGCCACGTGGATCACCCCGACGAGCTGCGCATCGACCTCGACCCCCAGCCCGGCACCGGCTTCGGCAACGCGGCCGAGGTGGCCGGCGTGCTCAAGGGCGTGCTCGACGAGCTCGGGTTCGTCGGGTGGCCGAAGACCTCCGGTGGCCGGGGCCTGCACGTGTACGTCCGGATCAAGCCCCAATGGACGTTCGTCGAGGCCCGCCGCGCGGTGATCGCCCTGGCCCGCGAGGTGGAGCGCCGAGCGCCCGAGCGCGCGACGACCAAGTGGTGGAAGGAGGAGCGCGGCGAGCGGGTGTTCGTCGACTTCAACCAGATGGCCCGCGACCGCACCATCGCCTGCGCGTACTCCCTGCGCGCCAACGCCCGCGCCACCGCCTCCACCCCGCTGCGCTGGGAGGAGATCGGCGACGTCGAGCCGGACGACTTCGACCTGCGCACGGTACCGGCCCGCCTGGCCTCGCTCGGCGACCCCCACGCGGCCATCGACGACGTCTCCCACGACATCTCCGAGCTGCTCGAATGGGCGGAGCGGGACGCGGCCAACGGCGAGGGCGACATGCCGTACCCGCCCGAGTACCCGAAAATGGAAGGCGAACCGATGCGGGTCCAGCCGAGCCGGGCGCGCAAGCAGGACGCCTGACCGCCCACCCGCCGCGCCTCCTGATCGCCGCCCGGCTCTCCCGCCTCGCAGCCGGCTCTCCCGCCCCGCACACCTCGCGCGGCCCCGACGCTCGCTCGGCCCGCGCCCTTCGAGCGGCCCAACCCAGGCGCGCCCGTCGTCCGTCACCAGCCGCCCGTCACCAGCCGCCCGTCGCCCGTCGCCCGCCGCGGGTCGCTCGCGGTCTGTGGTCGTGATCGGCCGGTGTGCCGCTTGTCGCCCGCAGTTTGCGGTCGCCATCGGCCGACGTGCCGCTTGTTGCCCGCGGTGTGTGGTCGTGATCGGCCGGCATGCCGCTTGTGGCCCGCGGTGTGTGGTCGCGATCGGCCGGCGTGCCGCTGGTTGCCTCCGGTCTGTGGTCGCCATCGGCCGACGCACCCCGGCAGCGCGCCGCGCCAAGAGCAGCCGACGTCGAAAGCCGCACGAGCGACATATCGCCCGTCGGGCGATAAGTCCGAAAAGTCGCGGCGCGGAGCGCCCGACTTTTCGTGCCCAAACCGAACCGCCCGCCTCCCGAAGCAGTGGGAGGCGGGGCGGCCGCGGTGTTCGAGCGCTACTTCTCGCAGGTCGTGCCCGCGCCGGGCACCCTCAGGTCGATCAGGTAGCGGTTCACGGCGTCGATGATGCAGCCGGTCTGCGGGTACGCGGTGTGGCCCTCGCCCTTCCACGTCACCAGGGTGCCGACGCCGAGCATCTTGGCCAGGGCCGGGGCCTGCTCGTACGGTGTGGCCGGGTCGCCCAGGGTGCCGATCACCACGATCGGGGCCGAGCCCGTGGCGGGGCCCTTCGGGTACGGGTCGCGCTTGCCCGGCCACTGGGCGCAGATGAGGTTCAGGGCCAGGGCGCCGCCGAAGAGCGGGTACTTCTGGCGCCACTGGGCCTGCAGCGCGCGGTCCTGCTCGACCGTCGGGGTGTCGTCGGAGTCGGCGCAGTTGACGGCCGAGTTGGCGTCGAACATGTTCGAGTAGTGGCCGTTCGCGTCGCGCTCGGCGTAGGCGTCGGCCAGCTGGAACATCTTGGCCGGCTTGCCGTTGCGCAGGTCGTTCATGGCCTGGGCGAGCAGGCGCCAGGAGGACTCGCTGTAGAGCGACGACACGACCGCCGTGAACACCCAGCCCGACGTCGCCTTGCGGCCGCCGGCGCCCGCGACCGGGTTCGTGCGCGCGTCCGCGATCGCCTTCATCACCACCGCGCGCGCGTCCGGGCCGATCGGGCAGGACGAGGCGTTGTCCGTGCACCACTTGCTGAAGTTCGTGAACGCCAGCTCGAAGCCGGCCGCCTGCTTCTCCGCGGACTGCTGCGTCGACTGGGTCGGGTCGACCGCGCCGTCGAGCACGAGGGCGCGCACGTTCTTCGGGAACAGCTGGGCGTACACCGCGCCGAGCAGCGTCCCGTAGCTGTACCCGAGATAGGTCAGCTGCGCCTCGCCGACGGAGGCCCGCAGCGCGTCGAGGTCCCGGGCGGCCTGCTCGGTGGAGAACAGCGGCAGCTGGTCGCCGTATTTGTCGCCGCAGCTCTGGGCCAGCTTGCGGGTCAGTGTGACGAAGCTCTGGTAGCCCTCGTCGCTGACCGGGTCGGGGTCGATGCCGAAGTTCTGGTCGAGGTCGGCGTCGGAGAAGCACTTGACCGGCGAGGAGCGCCCGACGCCGCGCGGGTCGAAGCCGATGATGTCGAAGCGGCGCACGATCTCGGCCGGGAGGTACACCGAGCGATACACGCCGTAGTCGAACCCGGAGCCGCCCGGGCCGCCCGGGTTGATGAACAGCGAGCCGACCCGGTCGCGCTGGGTGGTGGAGCGGCCGCGGACCATGGCGATGTCGTAGGTGCCCGAGTCCTTCGGGTTGTTCCAGTCCCGCGGCACCTTCACCGTCGCGCAGCTGAACTGCACGTTCTGCGGCGGGGTGGGGAAGATGCCCTTGTACGCGTCCGGGCACGGCTGCCAGTCCGCGGCCGGGATGTCGAGCCCGCCGGACTTGCTCGCGTTGCCGCCCGCGGCGCCTGACGGCGCGGTCGAGGCCTTGGTGAGCGGTCGCCCCGAGGTCGGCGTCGTGAACTGCGTGCCCGAGGTGCACCCGGCGGTCAGCGCGGCGACGAGCGACAACGCCACGAACCGCCGCGCCGGCCACCCCGGAGCGCGAGAAGCCAGGGCGCGCAAACTCGGGCCGCGAGAGCTCGTGGTGCGAGAGGACGGGGTGCGAAGGTCGGGGCCGCGAGAGCTCGTGGTGGGAAAGGACGAGGTGCGGGAAGACGGCGTGCGGGAAGACGGGGTGCGGGAAGACGAGGTGCGGGAAGACGGCGTGCGGGAAGACGGCGTGCGGGAAGACGTAGTGCGAGAAGGCGAGATGCGATCGTCGGGACCGGGCGCAGCAGGAGGCAGAGTGCGCAGGGCAGGAGAGAAGGTGCGTAGGCCAGCAGGAAGCAGGGTGCGCAGGGCGGAGGAGAAGGTCACGGACGGCCCGCCAGGACGGATTCGACGTCGAAGCGGATCGGGCGGTCCAGCTGCTCGTAGGTGCACGACAGTGGGTCGCGGTCGGGGCGCCAGCGCTTGAACTGGGCGGTGTGGCGGAAGCGGTCGCCCTCCATGGCGTCGTAGCCGACCTCGACCACGAGCTCCGGGCGCAGCGGCACGAACGACAGGTCCTTCTTGCCCGTCCAGCGGCTCACGCCGCCCGGCAGGCGGGTCGCGGCGTCGCCCGCGGGGACCGACTCCAGGCTCTCCGCCGCGGAGCCGGGGGCCTGGCCGGCCCAGTTCCACGGGTGGTCGGCGATGTCCTCGCGGTATTGGGCGAGCTCCTCGACCAGCTCGGCCCGCCGTTCGCGGGTGAAGGAGGCGGCGACGCCCACGTGGTGCAGCCGGCCCTCCTCGTCGTAGAGGCCCAGCAGCAGCGATCCCACGATCGGCCCGTCCTTGTGCCAGCGGAACCCCGCCACGACGGCGTCCGCCGTGCGGGAGTGCTTGATCTTGAACATGGTGCGCTTGCCCGGCTCGTAGAGGCCGTCGGCCGGCTTGGCGATGACCCCGTCGAGGCCGGCGCCCTCGAAGCGCTCGAACCAGTCCTGGGCCACGGCCGCGTCGGTCGTCACCGGGGTCACGTGCATCGGGGGTTTCACCCCGTCGAGGGCCTCGGTGAGGCGGGCCCGGCGGGTGGCATACCCCTGCCCGGTCAGCGCCTCGTCGCCCAGCGCGAGCAGGTCGAAGGCGACGAACGAGGCCGGCGTCTGCTCGGCGAGCAGCCGCACCCGGGAGGCGGCCGGGTGGATGCGCTGGCCGAGCAGCTCGAAGTCGAGGCGGGGTTCGCCGGTGTCGCGGCGGATCACGATGATCTCGCCGTCGACCACGCAGCGGGGCGGGAACTGGGCCCGGACCTGCTCGACGACCTCGGGGAAATACCTGGTCAGCGTCTTGCCGCCGCGGCTGGCGAGCTCGACCTCGTCACCGTCGCGGAACACGATGCAGCGGAACCCGTCCCACTTCGGCTCGAAGCTCATGCCGGGCGCGCTGGGCAGGCTGGGAATGCTCTTGGCGAGCATCGGCTCGACTGGCGGCAGGACTGGCAGCTCCACGAGCCCAAGTCAACCACACGGGTACGACAAGTTTCGGAACCGCGCGAACGACCGGATCGGGCATCCGCGGCCCGAAGCGGGGCACCGCGGCGCAGCGTAAGCGGTCAGACCGCTCAGAACGCCGCGAACGACCGGACCGGTATCCGCGGCCCGAAGCGGGCGCCCCGGCGCGGCGTGCGCGGTCAGACCGCTCAGAACCGCGCGAACGACCGGACCGGCATCCGCGGCCCGAAGCGGGGCGCCGCGATGCCGGCCCGGGCGATCAGCCCGCAGACCCGGCCGCGGTGCGGCGCGAAGGGCGCCAGCAGCTCCAGCATGTGCTCGTCGGTCCCGCGCGCCACCCCGGTCAGCGCGAACGTGACGTGGTTCTTGATGTGGTAGTCGCCGACCGAGACCTGGTCGGCGTCGCCGTACGCGGCCCGGGTCACCTCCGCCGCCGTCCACGGCCCGATCCCGGCGATGGACACCAGCCGCGCCGTGCAGCTCGCCGCGTCCGCGCAGCGCTCCAGCGCGGCCGCCTGCGCCGCGGCCCGCCGCAGCGTGTCGGCCCGCTTCTGCTCGACCCCGAACGGGTGGAACGCCCAGTACGGGGTCGCCGCGACGACCTCCGGCTCGGGCGGCAGCCAGAGCCCGGCGCGCGGCCCGGGAGCGGGCTCGGAGAGCTTGCGCAGGATGCGCACGTAGCCGGCGTACGCCTCCTTGCCGGTCACCTTCTGCCCGAGGATCGCGGGCACCAGATGGTGGAAGACCCGCCCGGTCGCGCCGAACCGCAGCCCGGCGTGCTCGCGGGCGAGGCGGTGCACGACGGGGTGGACGCGGGCGAGCTCGGCGAATCCGGTGACGTCGTCGCGCAGCCCGGCGATTGCGTCCGCGCGCTCGAGGAGCCAGGAGGCGCCGGGGCCGAACGCCTCGAAAACGAGCTCGTCACCGCGCAGGTCGAACGCGATCGTCCCGGGGCCGAGCGGCGTGCGGGTCGCGAACCAGGCCGAACGGTGCGAGATGGCCATGGTCGGGTCGCCCTGGATGAGCGCGAGGCCCCGGAAGGTGCCCGCGAGGTCGTACCGCGGTGGAACCTTCACGCCGCGGCCCGGGACAGGGCCCGGTGCAGCAGACGGGCATCGCCGAGCATGGCGCGCAGCTTACGCTCCAGACCCGCGATCGGCACCAGGTTCTGCGGCGCCCTCGGGTCCTTGTACGCCTGCGACGCGAACCGCGGCAGGGTGACCGCCGACCGATGGGCGAGGGCCACCGCGGCGGCGGGCGTGAGGTCGGCCGAGCACTCCGCCCGCACGATCCCGGACCAGGGCGCGCCGGCGGGCCCGGGCAGGCGAAGGTACCAGGCGAAACGGTTCCACGACGTGCCCAGCACGAACACGGGCGTGCGCTGCCCGCCCCGCAGCGCGGTGACCACGGCGGTCAGCTCGGGCGGCAGGTACTCGACCCGGTGCGTCTTGATGTACCCGAGCGCCCGCGGCAGGTGCGCCCGCTCCTGCAGCGGCCCGTCGACGATGAGCAGGTCGTCGTCGACGCGCTCCTCGCCGGAGACGCCCACCTCGAGCGCCCGCATGTGCCGCTGCACGCCGAGCGCGAGGTCCTTGGGCTCGCCGCGGGAGACGCGCCGGAAGGGGTACCGGATGCTGCCGGCGACCACCGGCGGCACGAGCCCGGCGGAGGTGAACAGCCCCCGCTCGATGCGGGCGGTGGCGATCCGCGCCGCACCCCGGTCCAGCTCGCAGCAGACCACCCCGGCGGCGTAGGAGGCGGCGACGCCCGGGTGCGTGGTCCCCTCGTCGTCGGTGATCCAGACTCGCGCGTCGATGCGCTGCACCCCGTCGACGATGAGCACGGTGCCGGGCGCCGCGAGGCCGGGCGGCGGGTCGACGGGGCGCCAGGCGTCGGCGGGCAGCTCGACATCGGGCTGGATCTGCGCCGTGCTCTGCGCCTGCGGCCCCGAGGTCTCGGTCGCCTCGAAGGAGAGCCCGTACGCGGGGTCCCAGGCGTCCACGTGCAGCTTCACAGTCCCACCCGCTCGATCCGGGCCGTCCGCGCGTCGCGGCGGACCTCGAAGCGCACCGGAATCCGCTCGGCCAGCGCCCCCACGTGGGTCACGACGCCCACCATGCGGTCGCCGCGCGCGGCCAGGTTCTCCAGCGTCACCGCGACGGTGTCGAGGGTGGCCGTGTCCAGGGTGCCGAAGCCCTCGTCGAGCACGATCGACTCCAGGCTCGCCGACGCCGCCGACAACCCCGCGAGCTGCTCGGACAGGGCCAGCGCGAGGGCCAGCGAGGCCTGGAACGTCTCCCCGCCGGACAGGGTGCGCACGGCCCGGCGCAGGCCCGCGTCGTGGTGGTCCACGACGAAGAACTCGCCCTTCTCGTGGCCGAGGTCGTACTGCCCCGACGACAGCTCCCGCAGCGTGCGCGACGCGCCCTCGACGAGCGTGTCGAGCGCCTCGGCGAGCAGCCAGCGCTCGAACCGGTCCGCCCGCAGGTGCTGGGCGAGGGCCTTGGCGACCTGCGCCTCGCGGGCCATCTCGTCGCGCTGCTCGCGCATCCGGGCCGCGTCCGCGCGCCGCTCCTCGATCCGGCGCCGGGCCGCGTCCGCGCGCTCGAGCGCGACCGCGGCGTCGCGGGCCGGGTCGCCGCCCGGCGCGGGCAGCCCGGCCCCGGTGAACCGCGCGGCGAGCTCGTCGCGGATCGCCGGCCACGCGGCGCTCGGCCTCGCTCACCTCGTCCAGCGCCGCCTGGCGCCCGGCCCGGCGGCGGCCCGCCTCGCCGGCGGCCCAGGCGTGCAGGGTCGACCAGGCGTCGGCGAGGTCGTCGCGGTTCGCCGGGGGCGGCCCGAACGCGGCCAGCCCGTCGCGGGCCCCGTCGAAGCCGCGCCAGGCGCTGCGCAGCCGCTCCTCGGCCCGGTCGGCCTGACCGGCGGCGTTGCGCTGGGCCTCGCGGGCCTTGCGGACCTCGGCGCCCGCCTGCTCCAGGCCGCGGGTCAGCGCGGCGATGCCGTCGAGGTCGCGCTGGAGCGCCTCGGGCGCGGGCGCGTCCCGCAGCGCGGCATCGAGCTCGCCGAGCCGCTGATCGAGCTGCTGGGCGTGGGCGCGCGCGGTGGCGAGGGCCCGGTCGAGGTCCCGCGCCGAGCGGTCCCGGTCCTCCACCGTCTTGTCCGCGGCGGTCGAGCGCTTGCGGGCCAGCTCACCGGCCTTCTTCGCCGCGACCACGGCGGGCTCGTGCGGCTGGTCGGGCAGCCTGTGCACGGTCTGCTCGCAGACCGGGCAGGCCTCGCCGACGCGCAGCCCCGGCCGCAGCGCGACGGCCTGGTCGGTGGCCATGGCGGCGTTGTAGGCCTCGAACGCGGCCTCCAGCGCGAGCCGGGCCTTGGCCGCGTCCGCGCGCGCGGACTCCAGGGCCGCCGCGGCCCTGCCGTGCTCGGCCTCCACGCCCCGCAGCGTCGCGCGCACCGTGGACGCCTCGGCGAGCAGGCGCGAGCGGGCCGCGTGGTGGTCGAGCAGCCGGCGCAGCGCCGTCGCGTCCCCGGCCGACTGCAGCTCCCCGCGCAGCTTCTCCTCGCGCTCCTCCGCGGCCCGGGCGGCGTCCATCGCCCCGGCGACCGCGGCGCGCGCGGTGGCGGCGGCCGCGGCGAGGCCGGCCGCGTCGGCGGGCACCGCCACCGAGGAGAGGCGGGCGATCTCCGCGTCCAGCGTGGCCAGGGCGGTCGCGGCGAGCCCGGCGAGCTTCCCGGCGTCGGCGAGGCGGGGCGCGATGGCGTCGACGGCGGCGGCGACCGCGCGCAGCGCCTCGACCCGGGCCTCGGCCGTGGCCAGGGCGGCGTCGTCGATGTCGGCGAGGGCGTGGAGCTGGTCGTCGAGCACCTTGAGCTTGGCCTCGGCGGTGGTGCCCTCGGCCTGCGCCCGCTCGCGGATCTTGCCGTACACCTCCAGCCCGAGCAGATTCACCAGGATCTTCTGCCGCTCGGCCGGCTTGGCGTGCAGGAACGCGGCGAACTCGCCCTGGGGCAGGACCACGCACTTCGTGAACTGCTCGTAGGGCAGCCCGACGACGGTCAGCACGGCGGTGTCGACCTCGCCCGGGGTCCCGGCCAGGACCTCGGCGATGTCGTCCTGCTCGAGCCCGAACTCCAGCTTGCCCAGGTCGAGCCCGGGCGCCAGCATCTCCAGCCCGGCGTGCTTGGTGGTCACGGCGCCCTTGGCGTCGCGGCGCACGACGCGGGTGAGGACGTAGCGCTTGCCGGCCGACTCGAAGATCAGCCGCACCCGGGCCTCGGCCGCCGACGGTGCGAGGGCGTTGGCGATCGCGCGCCGGTCGCCCCAGCGGGGCACGGTGCCGTACAACGCGAAACAGATGGCGTCGAGCACCGTCGACTTGCCCGAGCCGGTCGGCCCGACCAGCGCGAAGAAGTCCGTGTCGGTGAAGTCGACCGTGGTGGGCTCGCGGAACACGGTGAACCCGTCGAGATCCAGGCGGACCGGCCTCATGCCGATCCCTCCGCTTCGCCGCGGGACCGGCAGAGGAGCCTGAGCCGATGATGAGCGGCCACTGCGCTTCGCTCCGTACCCCTCATGAGTGCATCACCTCGTCGTGCAGCCGGTGGAACAGGTTCACGGTCGCCTCGTCGGCGTGCCCGCGCTGGCCGAGGTAGTCGGCGAACAGCTCGCCCGCGGAGCGGCCCGCCCGCGGCGCCTCGCCCCGCCCGCCGCCCGGCGCCGGCAGCAGCTTTGGGTCGATGCGCACCTCGAGCGCCTTGGGCAGCAGCTCCTGCACCTCCTCGCGCAGGCCGGCGCGGGGGGCCTCCTGGACGTACACCCGCAGCCAGGCGTCGCCGGTGTCCAATGTGGACAACTGGGCGAGGGTGCCCCGCACGGTGCGCAGGGGCGTCGCGACCGGCAGCGGGATCTCGCGCACCCGCGCGGCGGTGCTCGCGGTGACGTCGACGACCGCGACGGAGACGATGTTCTCCTCCTCGCCGAAGTCGATCGGCAGCGGGCTGCCGCTGTAGCGGATCGGGCAGGGGCCGGCGACGGGCTGCGGGCGGTGCAGATGGCCCAGCGCCGCGTAGTGCACGGAGGACGGGAAGACGCTCGCCGGGACCGCGTACCCCATGATGGTGTGCGCCTCCCGCTCGCCGCCGCCCATCGTGGCGCCGATGACGGTCAGGTGGGCGGTCAGCAGGTTCACGGTGTCCTCGCCGAAGCCCTTGGCGAGCCGCGCGATGAGGTCGCCGATGTAGCCGGCGTAGGACTGGGTCATCTCGGCCGCGGAGAGCTCGAACATCTCGCTCGCGCGCACGGCGTAGCGCTGGGAGAGGAACGGCAGCGCGATGAGCCGCCACGGCTCGCCGCCGGCGCAGACGCCGGAGAGCAGGTGCTCCTCGGGCCGGCCGATCGCGCCGCGGATGGTGATTCCGGCCGCGTCGGCCCACGGGCGCAGCGCGTCGAGGGCGTTGCCGTTGTCGTGGTTGCCGCCGATGACCACCACGTCGGCGCCGGTGCGGCGCAGCGCCGAGAGGCCGCGCGTGACGATCTTCGTGGCGTCGGCGGTCGGGGTCGCCGTGTCGTAGAGGTCGCCGGCGACGATCACCAGGTCGGGGCGTTCGGCCTTGGCGACGTCCACGAGCCCGTTGATGGCCGCGATGTGGTCGGGGCCCCGGGACTGTCCTTTGAGGACCTTGCCGACGTGCCAGTCCGAGGTGTGCAGGATCCGCAAGCTGCCGGCCTTTCCTAGAACGGGATGTCGTCGTCGCTGATGCCACCGCCGCCGACCCGGGCCACGACCGCGAACGGGTCGGTGGCGGCCTGGGCGATCGAGCGCAGCGTGGCGGCGGGCGGCGGTCCGGCCTCGGCCGGGCGGGTCGCCCACGAGGGGAACGGGAACTCGATGCACAGCGGCACCGGGATCTCCGGCTGGGACACGAACATGGTGCCGGGCTTGGCCAGCAGGGCGCGTTGGCGCTGGGCGGGCGGGAGGAAGCCGTACTCCGGCCGCGACGCCTCGGCCGGGTCGAGCCGCCCGACGACGCGGATCGCCGAGTTGGCCACGATCCGCCGCTCCACCTCGCTCGCGGTCTGCTGGGCGCCGATGAGCACCACGCCGAGGGAGCGCCCGCGCTCGGCGATGTCGAGCAGCACCTCCTTGATCGGGCTGGTGCCCTCCCGCGGCGCGTACTTGTTCAGCTCGTCGAGCACCACGAACAGCAGCGGCTTGGCGGTGCCGGCCTTCTCCTTGCGCTCGAACTCGGTGCGCAGCGTGACGCCGACGACGAACCGCTGCGCCCGGTCGGGGAGGTTGTGCAGGTCGACCACGGTCACCTGGGCCGACTCGGCGGTGTTGATCTGGTGCGGTTTGCGCTGGGCGAGGTCGCCGCGGATCAGCCGGGACAGGTCCTTCTTGCTGCCGATCAGCCGGCGCGCGAACGCGTTCACGGTGCCGAGGCCGACCGCGCTGCCGGCCCACTGCCCGCGGGTGGCGTCGTCGTTGAGCTGCTCGACGAGGTAGTCCACGAGGTCGGCGTAGGAGTTCAGGCGGGTGCCGTCGACCGCGACCCCGCCCTCGGCCGGCTGGGCGACGCGCGCCAGGTGCGCGGTCACGGAGTGCACGACCATCGTGTACTGCTGCCGCTCGTCGTCGGCGTCGGCGAACACGTACGGCAGCAGCCGGTCGGCGCAGAACTCCGTCAGCGTCCAGTAGAAGGCGTCGACGCCGGACAGCCGGCTGCTCACGTCCGGGGTGCCGGAGGAGTCCCCGGCCCGCGGCGGCGCGTAGACCCGCACGTCCGGGAACGGCCCGGCGACCAGCCCGAGGCGCGCGTAGGAGTCCTCGGTGGCCTGGTCCAGCCGGCTGTTGGGGTGGTCGAGGAAGAGCAGGTCCTCGCCCTTGACGTTGAAGATGAGCGCGCGGGTGTTCGCGGTCTCGCCGGCGCCGCCGAGCACGCCGGAGCGGAAGACCGAGTAGAGCAGGAAGGTCGCGAAGCTCGTCTTCGTGGCCACGCCGGAGATGCCGGAGATGGACACGTGGGCGCCCCGCGAGCCGTCGAGGAAGTCGGCATTGAGGAACATCGCGGCGCCGTCGCGGCCGAAGCCCATCGGGACGGTGCGCTCCATGCGGTCGAAGTACAGCGCCCCGGCCCGCGCGTCGCCCTGGGCCCGGCGGACGAGCGCGCCCGGGGTCGGGGGGACGTACACCTCCGGATCGACGCGGGTCGTGGTGATCTCGGCGGCCTCCTGGATCGTGGCCGGCAGCGTGCCGTCGGCGACCAGGAACACGTCGGAGTCGAACACGACGCCCTCGTGGCGGGCCCGCACCGCGGTCACCACGCCGGCGATGGTCACCGGGTCGTGCTCGGGCAGATCACGCTCCGTGACGACGACGTCGTCGAGCTGGAGGTAGGCGCCGTCCTCGACGGCGACCCAGAACGTCAGCGGCGTGGCGTCGGCGGTGCCGAGCACGCGCCCGACGACCGGCCCGCCCGAAGCGGCTGCGGACTCGTCCTCCATGGCGTTCGACCCCCAGTACATGTGTTCGCCTGTGCATCGTGCCCCACGCCGCCCACAAGGGCGAAGGCACCACGCCACGGTCGATGGATGAGTGTCCCATTCACACGGGCAAAAGTGGACGAACCCGGTCACGATGCATCGCTGTCCACAGGCTTGCGGCACCTTGTCCACAAGGATGTGGACGGTCCTGTGGTCAACGAGCGTGCCGCAGGAAGAGCAACCCGTCGTCCATGAGCACGTGACGCAGGGTGAGCCGCTGGGGGGCGGCGAGGGGCAGCCCGTCGGTGATCCGCCCGGCCCCGGGGCCGGCGAGCAGCGGGGAGAGCGTCAGGCACAGCTCGTCGACGAGCCCGGCGGCGGTCAGGGAGCCGAACAGCCGCGGCCCGCCCTCGCTGAGCAGGTGCGCGAACCCCCGCTCCCGCAGCGCCGCGACCCCGGCGGCGAGATCCACCTCGTCGTCACCGACGGTGATGATCTCGGCCACGCCGGCCAGCCGCCCGGGGTCGGCCCCGGCGCGGGTGAGCACGATCGGGCGGACCGGGGCGCCGGCCAGGGCGTCCTGCCCGGGATCGAGGTCGAGGCGCCCGGAAACGATGACCAGGGTGGGGTACTCGCGCAGCCCGTTCGCCACCCGCCAGGCCCGCCGGTCGGCGTCGAGGCGCAGCGCGTGGTACCCCTCCTCGCGCACGGTCCCCGCGCCCACCACGAGCGCGTCGCAGAGCATGCGCAGCAGCCCGAAGACGCGCTTGTCGGCCGGCCCGGACAGCGGCGCGCTGCGCCCGTCCACGTGCCCGGCCCCGTCCAGGCTCGACACGAAGTTCAGCCGCAGCCAGGGGCCCGGCGGGGTTCGATACAGGTCGATCAGATCCGGTTCGGCGACGACGTCGGGCCACAGCTGCTGCACCCGCCGAATCTACTTGGCGGGAGATCGCGGCGTAGGGCTGCGGCGCGGGGGAGGCGCACCCGACAATGGCTGCACCATGGCTCGCATGATCTACCAGCTGCGCATCACGCTGGACGGCGTCGACCCGCCGGTCTGGCGGCGGGTGCTGCTGCCCGGCGCGTTCACGCTGGACCGCCTGCACCGGATCGTCCAGCTGGCGATGGGCTGGGGCGACCGGCACCTGCACGTGTTCGACATCGACGGGGTGCAGTACGGCACGCCGGACCCGGACGGGCTGCTCGAGGTGCACGACGAGCTCGAGCACCGGCTCGACGCCGTGGCGGGCAAGGGCACGCGGCTGCGGTACACGTACGACTTCGGCGACTGGTGGGAGCACGAGGTGACGGTCGAGGACGTCGTGCCGGCCGACCCGGGCGTGCGCTACCCGATGTGCACGGGCGGGGAGCGCGCCTGCCCGCCCGACGACGTCGGCGGACCGCTGGGCTACCGCGACTTCCTGGCGGCGTACGCGGACCCCCGCAACCCCGATCACGAGGCCATGCGGGCGTGGCTGGGCCGCGACTTCGACCCCGCCGGATTCGACGCCGGGCGGGCCAGCACGCTCCTGCGCCGGATGACCTGAGTAACTTTCAGCCGACCTGGGGCCCTAACCTGCGGTCGTGACGCTCCGTAGAGCTTTGCCGCACCCCTAAAAGCCGCGAATCCGGCGAAAAGGTTGCTTGGAAATCTTGCGGTAACGAAATGGGAACGCTCCCATTGCCCCATTGACACGCCGTCGTTCGCGGTCCAGTCTCATGGGAGCGCTCCCGCGGCTGTGGCCGGTGCCACACCCCGCAGCCGTGGGAGACATCAACTCGCATGTCCGCCAAACCGCCGGCGGGGCTTCACCCTGCCCGCCGCCGTACGCATCAACACCCCCCACACCACACCCACCCATCACGACCTGAGAGAGGGGTCAGGATGAGTTTCACCTCGCGCCGCGTGCGCTCCGTCGCCGCGGCCGCACTGACCGTCGGGCTCGCCCTCGGCATGGGCGCCTGCAGTGCCAAGAAGGACGACGCGGGATCCGACGGCAGCACCGGCGGCCCGGTCACGATCTCGCTGTCCTACTTCGGCACGCCCGGGTTCACCCAGGCGGTCAAGGACTTCGAGGCCGCCAACCCGAACATCAAGGTGGACATCAAGAACGAGGGCCAGACCAAGGACTTCGTGCCGAAGCTGGCCCAGCAGCTCTCCGCGGGCAGCGGCGCGAGTGACGTGGTCATGCTCGAAGAGGGCATGCTCCTGCAGTACCTGAAGGACAACAAGCCCTTCGCCAACCTGCTCGACCTCGGCGCGTCGTCGCTGGAGAGCGAGTACCTGCCGTTCAAGTGGAAGAACGCGTTCACCGCGGACGGCAAGAAGCTCGTCGGTCTCGGCACCGACGTCGGCCCGCTGGCCATGTGCTACCGCAGCGACCTGTTCCAGCAGGCCGGCCTGCCGACCGACCGTGACGCGGTCAGCAAGCTCTGGCCGACGTGGGACGACTACGTCAAGCAGGGCGAGGTCTTCAAGTCCAAGAACCTGAAGGCGACCTGGCTCGACTCGGCGACCTCGGTCATGCAGCCGTACATCATGCAGAACAGCGACACCTGGTTCTACGACAAGAGCGACAAGTACATCGGCGACACCAACCCGGTCGTGAAGAAGGCCTACGACCTCGGTCTGGACATGGCCTCCAAGGGCCTGACGGCGAAGCTGGCCCGCTGGTCGACCGACTGGGACGCCGCGTTCAAGAACTCCGCGTTCGCGACCGTGCCGTGCCCGCCGTGGTACACGGGTGTCATCAAGGAGCGCGCCGGCGACGCCGCCAAGGGCAAGTGGGACATCGCCACGATCCCCGGTGGCGGCGGCAACTGGGGTGGCTCGTACCTCGCGATCCCGGAGCAGAGCAAGAACAAGAAGGCCGCGTTCGAGCTCATCAAGTTCCTGACCGGCAAGCAGGGCGGCATCGACGCCTTCAAGGAGGCGGGCCCGCTGCCGTCGTCGCAGTCGGCCCTGGCCGACCCGCAGATCTCCGGCGCGACGAACGACTACTTCAACAACGCTCCCGTCGGCAAGATCTACGTCGAAGCCGCGAAGACCCTCAAGCCGATCTACCTGGGCCCGAAGCACCAGGCCCTGTGGGAGAACGCGTTCGAGCCGGCCATGCAGGCCGCTGAGCAGGGCAAGCTGAGCGCTCAGGCGGGCTGGGACAAGGCCATCAAGGACAGCAAGGCGCTGGCCGAGGGCTGATCGGAACCCCGATCGACACCGGGCGGAGGTGGCGGCAACTCGCCACCTCCGCTCGCCAGCGACCGGGCTTAGGCGTAAAGGACCACACCAATGACCACCAATGTCGAGGTCGCCGGGCCTCGCCACGGGCGGAGGGACCCGGTGCCGCCGACGCCCCGGCGCTCGCTGCGCCTCGGCCGGCTGGACATCAAGTACTCGCCGTACCTCTTCGTAGCGCCGTTCTTCCTGCTCTTCGCGGTCTTCGGCGCCTACCCGCTCGTCTACACCGCGGTGCTGTCGCTGCGCAAGAACACGCTGACCGGCGGTGACCAGGGCTTCGTCGGTTTCGAGAACTACACGAAGGTGCTCACCGACGAGCACTTCTGGACCGTCATCGGCAACACGTTCGGGCTGTTCATCATCTCGACCGTGCCGCAGCTGATCTTCGCGCTGATGATCGCCAGCTGGCTGAACAAGAAGATGCGCGCCCGCACCGCGATCCGCATGGGCGTGCTCATCCCGAACATCACCTCGGTCGCCGCCGTCGGCATCGTCTTCGGCCTGATCTTCGCCGACCGGTACGGCCTGGCGAACTGGCTGCTGCAGAGCGTCGGCTTCGACCCGGTCGAGTGGCGCAACCACCGCTGGTCCTCCTGGACCGCGATCGCCTTCATGGTCGACTGGCGCTGGACGGGCTACAACGCCCTGATCTACCTCGCCGCGATGCAGGCGATCCCGAAGGAGCTCTACGAGTCGGCCTCCCTCGACGGGGCCTCGGCCATCCGCCGCTTCTGGCGGATCACGGTGCCGCTCATCCAGCCGACGATCCTGTTCACGGTGATCATCTCGACCATCGGCGGCATGCAGCTGTTCACCGAGCCGCTGCTGTTCAACTACGGCCGCATCCAGGGCGGCTCGCTCAACGAGTTCCAGACGGTCGCGATGTACATCTACGAGACCACGTTCACGAACAACTTCAACGTGGGCCGGGGCTCGGCGATCTCCTGGCTGCTGTTCCTGATCATCCTCGTCTTCGCCCTGGTCAACTTCCTGCTGGTGCGCCGCTCGGTGAGGGGGCAGACGCAATGAGCACCATGACCCCGACCAAGCCCGCCACCCGGCCGGCCCCGGCGCCGAAGCGCTCCGGGCGCGTCCGCAGCGCCTCCGCGGCGCTGTGGGAGGCCAGCCCGCTGACCTACCTCGCGCTGATCCTCACGATCGTGCTGTCGATCTTCCCGATCGTGTGGTCGTTCATCGTGGCGTCGCGGGACAACAGCGCGGTGACGGACATCCCGCCGCCGCTCACGCCCGGCGGGAACTTCTTCTCCAACGCCCAGCGGGTGCTGGAGAACACCGACGCGAACTTCGTCTACGGCCTGGTCAACTCGGCCATCGTGGCCGGCTGCGTGACGCTGTCGGTGGTGTTCTTCTCGACGCTGGCCGGCTTCGCGTTCGCCAAGCTCAAGTTCCGCGGCAAGAACGCGCTGCTGCTCGTCATCATCATGACGATGATGATCCCGACGCAGGTCAACATCATCCCGCTGTACCTGCTGATGGTGAAGCTCGACTGGACCAACACGCTGCAGGCGGTCATCGTGCCCTTCCTGGTCAAGGGCTTCGGCGTGTTCATGATCCGGCAGTACGCCGAGTCGGCGATCAGCGACGAGCTGATCGAGGCGGCGCGGATGGACGGAGCCTCGACGTGGCGCACATACTGGAGTGTCGTGCTCCCGGCGCTGCGCCCGGCCGCGGCCGTCCTCGGCCTGCTGACGTTCATGGAGACGTGGAACGACTTCCTCTGGCCCTACGTGGTGCTCAACGGTGACACGCCGACCGTCCAGGTCTCGCTGAACATTCTGGCCACCGGTTACTACAAGACGGACTACGTGCAAGTCTTTACCGGGACAGCCCTGGCGATCGTGCCGCTGCTCATCGTGTTCATCGCATTCGGCCGCCAGATCATCGGCGGCATCATGGAAGGTTCGGTCAAGGCGTGACCAACATCGACCCGCTGACGTTCCCACCCGGATTCCTCTGGGGGGCGGCCACCGCGTCGTACCAGATCGAGGGGGCGGCCGCCGAGGACGGCCGCACACCCTCCATCTGGGACACGTTCAGCCACACCCCCGGGCGGACGAAGGGCGGCGACACCGGCGACGTGGCGTGCGACCACTATCACCGCTACCGCGAGGACGTCGCGCTGATGGCCGACCTGGGGCTGGGCTCCTATCGGTTCTCCATCGCGTGGCCCCGCGTGCAGCCGGGCGGCCGCGGGTCGATGAACAGCAAGGGCCTCGACTTCTACCGGCGGCTCGTGGACGAGCTGCTGGAGCGCGGGATCACCCCGTGGGTCACCCTGTACCACTGGGACCTCCCGCAGGAGCTCGAGGACGCCGGCGGCTGGCCGGCCCGCGACACCGCCGCCCGGTTCGCCGAGTACGCCGCGCAGGTGCACGGCGCGCTCGGCGACCGGGTCCGGCACTGGACGACGCTGAACGAGCCCTGGTGCTCGGCGTTCCTGGGCTATGCCTCCGGCGTGCACGCCCCGGGCCGCAAGCACGCCCCGGACGCGCTCGCCGCGACGCACCACCTGCTGCTCGGCCACGGCCTCGCGGTGCAGGCGATCCGCGCGAACGACCCGGACGCCCAGCTCGGCATCACGCTGAACCTCTACGCGATCTCGCCGGCCGACGCGGACTCCGCGGCCGACCGCGACGCCGTGCGGCGCATCGACGGCCTGGCCAACCGCCTGTTCCTGGATCCGGTACTGCTCGGTGCCTACCCGGACGACGTCAAGCAGGACCTGAGCGAGGTCACCGACTTCGGCTTCGTGCGCGACGGCGACATGCGGACGATCGCGGCCCCGCTGGACCTGCTCGGCGTGAACTACTACAGCCGGCACGTGGTCGGCGCGCCCGACCCGGACGTGCCCGCCGAGCCCTACTGGCGGGCCCCCACGTCCTGGCCCGGCAGCGAGCACGTCCGCTTCCACCAGCGGCCGGGCGTGCCCGTGACCGACATGAACTGGGAGGTCGACGCGCCCGGGCTCACCGAGACCCTGGTGCGGGTCGCCCGGGACTACCCGGCGATCCCGCTCTACGTCACCGAGAACGGGGCGGCGTACGTCGACACCCGCACCGCCGACGGCCAGATCGACGACGTCGAGCGGGCCGCCTACTTCGACGCGCACTTCCGCGCCGCCCTGGCCGCGATCGAGCAGGGGGCCCCGCTGCGGGGGTACTTCGCGTGGTCGCTGCTGGACAACTTCGAGTGGGCGTGGGGGTACACCAAGCGCTTCGGCCTGGTGGGCATCGACTACGACACGCAGACGCGCACGATGAAGACCAGCGGGCACCGCTACCGCGAGGTCATCAAGCGCAACGGCCTGGCCGAGTAGCGTGCACCGCCCGACACTTGACGAGGTCGCTGCCCTGGCCGGTGTCGGGCGCGGCACCGTCTCCCGGGTCATCAACGGCTCGCCCCAGGTGAGCCCGGAGGCGCGGGCCGCGGTGCAGAAGGCGATCGACGCGCTCGGCTACGTGCCCAACCGGGCCGCCCGGGCGCTCGTCACCCGCCGCACCGACTCCGTGGCCCTCGTGGTCTCCGAGTCCGAGGAGCGGGTGTTCGGCGAGCCGTTCTTCGCCGGCATCGTCCGCGGCGTCAGCTCGCACCTGGCCGACACCCAGATGCAGCTGTGGCTCGCGATGGCGCAGTCGGTCGCCGAGCGCGTGCTGGTCGAGCGCCACCTCAACGACCAGCACGTCGACGGCGTCCTGCTGCTGTCGCTGCACGACGACGACCCGCTGCCCGGCCTGCTGGCCGGCCGCGGGCTGCCGACCGTCCTGGGCGGGCGCACCGCGCACATGCTCGAGACGGGCACCATCGACGGCCAGGTCAACGGGCACACCGTCTCGTTCGTCGACAACGACAACGAGGGCGGTGCCCGGCTGGCCGTCGAGCACCTGCTCAACCTGGGACGCCGCTGTGTCGCGGCGATCGCCGGCCCGCAGGACATGGGCGTCGGCAAGGCCCGCCTGCGCGGCTATCGCGAGGCGCTGCGGGCCGCGTCCCATCCGTTCGACGACCGTCTCGTCGCATACGGCGACTTCAGCGAGGCGAGCGGCGCCGAAGCGATGAACCGCCTGCTGCATCTCAACCCGGGCCTCGACGCCGTCTTCGCCGCCTCCGACCTGATGGCCGTGGGAGCCATCCGAGCCCTGCGCGAGCTGGGCCGGGCCGTTCCCGCAGACGTCGCCGTGGTCGGGTTCGAGGACTCCGCCGTGGCCCGGCAGACCCTGCCGCCGCTCACCACCGTGCACCAGTCGGTGGAGGGCATGGGTCGCGAGATGGCCAGGCTCCTGCTGGCCCGCATCGCCGGCGGGCCGGCCCACTCGACTGTGCTGGACACGCACCTCGTGGTGCGCGAGTCGGCCTGAGACTGTGCCTTCCCCCTGTGGCACGCTAGGAGGCAAAACGTGCGCTACGGCCACTTCGACGACGAGAGTCGCGAGTACGTGATCGACCGGCCGGACACCCCGCTGCCCTGGATCAACTACCTGGGCACCGAGGCGTACTTCGGCATCATCTCCAACACCGCCGGCGGCTACTCGTTCTACCGTGACGCGCGGCTGCGCCGCCTCACCCGCTACCGGTACAACAACGCGCCCTTCGACCTCGGCGGCCGCTACCTGTACCTGCGCGACGCGGGCAGCGGCGAGTTCTGGTCCCCGACCTGGCAGCCGACGCAGACGGAGCTCGACGACTACGAGTGCCGCCACGGGCTGTCCTACACGACGATCTCGTCCGGCTACCGCGACATCAAGGCGCGCGTCACGTACTTCGTGCCGCTGGGCGAGACGCTGGAGGTGTGGCGGCTGCGGCTGACCAACGAGCGCGACACCGCCGCCGAGCTCTCGGTCTTCTCCTCGGTCGAGTTCTGCCTCTGGGACGCCCAGGACGACGCCACCAACTTCCAGCGCAACTTCAGCACCGGCCAGGTCGAGGTCGTCGACGGGGTCATCTACCACAAGACGGAGTACCGCGAGCGCCGCGACCACTTCGCCTACTTCGCCTGCTCCGAGCCGCTGGCCGGGTTCGACACGGCCCGCGAGTCCTTCCTCGGGCCGTACCGCTCGTGGGACCGGCCGATCGCCGTGGAGCGCGGCAGCTCGTCGGACTCGGTGGCGCACGGCTGGCAGCCGCACGGCTCGCACCACGTGCGCGTCACGCTGCAGCCGGGGGAGACCCGCGAGATCGGCTTCGTGCTCGGCTACTGGGAGAACCCGAAGGACGCCAAGTTCGACCCGCCCGGCTCGCAGACCGTCAACAAGCACATGGTCCGCCCGGTGATCGAGCGCTGGCTGCGGCAGGAGACGGTCGACGCCGGCTTCGCCGCGCTGCGCGAGAACTGGGACCGGCTGCTCGGCGGGCTGCAGGTGGACACGCCCGACGGGGACACGAACCGGATGGTCAACATCTGGAACGCGTACCAGAACATGGTCACGTTCAACATGAGCCGCTCGACCTCGTTCTACGAGTCCGGCATCGGCCGCGGCATGGGCTTCCGCGACTCCAACCAGGACCTGCTCGGCTTCGTGCACATGATCCCGGAGCGGGCCCGCGAGCGGATCCTCGACATCGCCGCGACCCAGCTGGCCACCGGCGGGGCGTACCACCAGTACCAGCCGCTGACCAAGCGCGGCAACAACGACATCGGCTCGGGCTTCAACGACGACCCGCTGTGGCTGATCCTCGGGGTCGCGGCCTACCTCAAGGAGTCCGGGGACCTGTCGATCCTCGACGAGCCGGTGCCCTACGACAACGAGCCGGGCTCCGAGACGCCCCTC
The DNA here is from genome assembly GCF_050947935.1 of Dactylosporangium sp. CA-052675. Taxonomy (GTDB): domain Bacteria; phylum Actinomycetota; class Actinomycetes; order Mycobacteriales; family Micromonosporaceae; genus Dactylosporangium. The sequence goes on from NZ_CP192010.1 coordinate 1,886,005, forward strand.
TACGATCACCTGCAGCGCTCGCTGCGGTACACCCTGGACCGCCTCGGCCCGCACGGCCTGCCGCTGATCGGGCGCGCCGACTGGAACGACTGCCTGAACCTCAACTGCTTCTCCGACACGCCGGGGGAGCCCTTCCAGACGACCGAGAACGCCACCGGCGGGGTCGCCGAGTCGGTGTTCATCGCCGGGCAGTTCGTGCTGGCCGCGAAGGAGCTCGCCGGGATCGCGCTGTGCGTGGGCCAGCCGGCCCAGGAGTACCTCGACGCGGCCGAGAAGATGGCCGGCACGATCGCCGAGCACGGCTGGGACGGGGCCTGGTTCCGCCGGGCGTACGACTTCCACGGCAACGTCGTCGGCTCGGCCTCCAACGACGAGGGCCAGATCTTCATCGAGCCGCAGGGCATGTGCGTGATGGGCGGCGTCGGGGTCGAGGACGGCACCGCGGCGGCGGCCCTGGCCAGCGTGCGCGAGCGGCTCGCCACCCCGCACGGGATCGTCCTGCAGCAGCCGGCCTACAGCTCCTACCGGCTGGAGCTCGGCGAGATCTCCTCCTACCCGCCGGGGTACAAGGAGAACGGCGGCATCTTCTGCCACACCAACCCGTGGCTCATGATCGCCGAGACGATCGTCGGCAACGGCGACGGGGCGTTCGACTACTACAAGCGGATCCTGCCCTCGGCCCGGGAGGCGATCAGCGAGGTGCACCGGTGCGAGCCGTACGTGTACGCGCAGATGATCGCCGGCCGGGACGCGCCGACCCACGGCGAGGCCAAGAACTCCTGGCTGACCGGCACGGCGGCGTGGAACTACGCGGCCATCACGCAGTGGATTCTCGGCATCCGTCCCGAGCTGGCCGGTCTGCGGGTGGCCCCGGTCATCCCGGCGGACTGGCCCGGGTTCACGGCGGTCCGCCGGTTCCGCGGGGCGACGTACACCATCACGGTCCGCCGCGGCGACACCCGCTCGCTGACCGTCGACGGGGTGTCGATCGACCCCGATGGTGTCATCCCGCCGGCCATCGAGGGCTCCGACGTTGAGGTGATCCTGACGATTTCGTGAAAGATCGCGGGGCTGCCGGGTGGCCCGATGACGAGATGTGCGCACAATGAGGCGTGAACATCCCGTCCCCGGGCCGCCCGCGCTCCGCCGGCCGGCCCACGCTCGACGAGGTCGCCCTGCGCGCCGGTGTCGGCCGCGGCACCGTCTCGCGCGTGGTCAACGGCTCGCCACAGGTGAGCCCCGAGGCCCGCGCGGCGGTGCAGAAGGCGATCGACGAGCTGGGGTACGTGCCCAACCGAGCCGCCCGCGCGCTCGTCACCCAGCGCACCGACTCGGTCGCGCTGGTCGTCTCGGAGTCGGAGGAGCGCGTCTTCGGCGAACCCTTCTTCGCCGGCATCGTCCGCGGCATCAGCTCGGCCCTGGCCGACACCCAGCTGCAGCTCTGGCTGGCGATGGCCCAGTCCCCGGCCGAGCGCGAGCGCGTCGAGCACCACCTGACCAACCAGCACGTCGACGGCGTGATGCTGCTCTCCCTGCACGACGCCGACCCGCTGCCGCTGCTGCTGGAGCGCCGCGGCCTGCCCGTGGTGCTCGGCGGCCGGCCGGCCCAGATGCTCGCCGACGACGAGCAGCTCAACTTCACCGCCCAGCTGTCGCAGCTCTCCTACGTGGACGCGGACAACGAGGGCGGCGCCCGCATCGCCGTCGGGCACCTGCTGGACCGCCAGCGCCGGCGCATCGCCGCGATCGCCGGCCCGCAGGACATGGCCGTGGGCGTGTCCCGGCTGACCGGCTACCGCGAGGCACTGGAGCGCGCGGGGCTCCCGGTGGACGAGCGGCTCATCGCGTACGGCGACTTCTCCGAGGCCAGCGGCGAGCGCGCGGCGCGCGAGCTGCTCGAGGCCGACCCCGGGATCGACGCGGTCTTCGCCGCCTCCGACCTGATGGCCGTCGGCGCCCTGCGCGGGCTGCGCACGATCGGCAAGCGGGTGCCGGACGACGTGGCCCTGGTCGGCTTCGACGACGTGGCGATCGCCCGGCAGACCGACCCGCCGCTGACCACCGTGCACCAGCCGGTCGAGGCGATGGGGCGGGAGATGGCGCGGCTGCTCATCGCGCGCATCGGCGGCGCGGCCTCGTCCTCGGTGATGGTCGAGACGCATCTGGTCCGCCGCGCCTCCGCGTAGGGGTTTGCCGTTCTCCGGTTCCGGGCAGCAGGACATCGGAGGAGGTGGCGATTTCGATGAACAAAGAGTGGAAGAAGCGCAAGCGGCGCGCCGAGAGTGTGGCCGAGGAAGCCTGGGACCACCTGGTCTCGGCCCTCGACAACGCCCGCTCGTTCGGCGGCACGGTGAAGGACCGCGCATACGACTTCAAGGACCGGGCCGGCGACCTGGCCGGCGAGGCCTCGGACCGCTACAGCTCGGCGTCGGACCGGGTGAGCTCGGTGTCCAACGAGGCGTGGAAGCGGGCCAACCTGGCCCTCGACGCGCTGTCGGGCCGGCGTTCGCGCACCCCGTGGGGCTGGATCGCGGTGGCGGCGCTGGGTGGCGTGGCGGTGGGCTGGGCGGTGGCGGCCTCGGCGCCGAAGGCCATCCAGGCCGCGAGCGACCGCTTCAGCGACGAGCCCGACGAGCTGCCGGCCTCGGCCGAGCCGCCGGCGCCCTATGAGCCGGTGGTCCCGCCGGTCACGCCCTGACCTGAGCTTTCCCCCCGGGAAGAGGTAATCGGGCCGGCGCCGTGCGGGGCGCCGGCCCTCAGGTCTGTTCCGCGCTGCCTCCGCTCGCCCTCCGGCTCGGGTCGCTCGCGCCGGGTGGCGGATCTGCCGACCGCTCGCGGCCTGCTGTTCGCGGCGCGACCCGGCGTGGTATGACTACCGCCGACGTCCGACCGGGGGAGGCTGTCTCGATGCGAGGCCGTGCACTTGCCGTTGCCATTGCCGCTGCGGCGCTCATGCTGGCCGCCGGGTGCGGTGACGAGCCGGATCCGGGCGCGGCCGCGCCGGCGGCCACGACGGCTGCGGTGACGACGGCTGCGGCGTCCCCGCCGGTGAGCTCGCAGGACTGCCAGGACGTCAAGGCCACGATCGACCAGTACTACCCGCTGTTCGCCGCGGTGCAGGGCAAGGTGCTGGAGTCGGTCAAGCGCAACGACCAGAAGACCGCGGTCGAGGGGATGCAGAAGGCGGACCAGCTCGTCAGGGAGTGGGTGGGAGTCGTCGAGCCGCAGGTGGCGAAGGTGACCCAGCCCGACCTGCATGACGCGCTCGTGACGCTGCTCGACCAGATGCGGCAGTACACCGCCTCGAACGGCATGAACGCGGGCAACGTGGCCAAAGCCGCCGAGGGCGTGAAGGCGGCGCTGGGCAAGGTCTGCGCGTGATGACGCCGCGCATCTCGTGACGCACCGCGGCGCCCTTCAGCCGCGACACGCTCCGCACGACGGGTCCGAAGGCCGCGCACCCCGGGCCGGCGGCGAAGCCGGTCGCCGGGGCGCGGCCGGTCCGGTCATCCGCCGGCCGTCCTTGTCGAAGGTCGGTGGGGTGCCGCCGCGCCGGTGCGGCCGAGCAGGAAGGGCGCGAGCAGGTCGCGGACCCGGTCCGTCAACCGGCGGACAGCCGCCCGTCGATCATCTCGACCACCCGGTCGCAGTGTTCCAGCACGTCGTTGTCGTGCGTCACCATAACCGTCGCGACGGCGGACTGTTTGGTCTCCCGGGCCAGCAGCTGCACCACGTCGTGGCTGCGGGCCCGGTCCAGCGCGGCCGTGGGTTCGTCGACCAGCAACAGTGAGGGCTGTCCGACCAGCGCCCGGGCGATCCCGACCCGCTGCCGTTCGCCGCCGGAGAGCTGGTGCGGCCGGCGGTCGGCCCTGTGCGTCATCCCCACGTCCGCGAGCAGCTTGGCCGGATCGCGATCGTCCGCCCGGCGGCGGCTGAGCCTGGTGACGAGCCGCAGCTGGTCCAGCGCGGTGAGCGCCGGCAGGAGGTTGCCGCTCTGGAACACGAATCCGATGTGGTCGCGCCGGTACGCCGCGCGGGCTTTGGCACTCATGCCGGCGATGTCGTGCCCGTCGATGGTGACGGTCCCGCTGTCGGGGACGGTCAACGCCCCGGCGACCGCGAGCAGGCTCGACTTGCCCGCCCCCGACGGGCCGACCACGGCCACCAGCTCGCCCGGTGCGACGGTCAGGCTCACGTCGTGCAGCGCGGTGACCACGGTGTCGCCGTCGCCGAGGCGGACCGTCACCCCCGACAACGCCAGCCCGGTGCGGTCGCTCGTGTTCATCGCTGTGCCCCCAATGCCGTGAGCGGGTCGATGGCCGCGACCCGGACGATGGCGGTGGCCGCGCCGGCCAGCCCGAGAACGACCAGCAGGACGGCCGCGCCGGCCACCGCGGGTGCCTCGATGGCGAAGGGCACGGCGCCGCCGCTGATCAAGCCGCCGAGGCCGACGCCGAAGGCCACGCCCGCGCCGATCGCGGCACCGAGGACCACCACGGCCTGGACCAGGCCGTCGCGCAGCAGGTAGGACCGGGCGGCGCCCATCGCCCGCAGCACCGCGAGCTCGTGTCTGCGGTTGATGGTCCAGACCGTGAAGAACGCGCCGACCACCAGGGCGGAGATGGCGTACAGGAAGAGCTGGATGAGCCTGAGGGTCGAGGTCTCGGCGGTGTAGCCGGGCGAGGCGCCGTAGGCCTGCGCCTTGCGGAAGCTGGTCGTGCCGGCGGCCGCGTCCCCGGCGGCGAGGTCGGCGTCGCCGTCCGCCCGGATGGCGACCGCGGTGGCCTCTGTGGCCGCCCCGGCCCGCAGCTGCTCGCCGGGCCCGACGCCCTCGTGCAGGTGCTGCCAGGCCGCGAGGGGCAGATACGCGACGTCGACGTGGCCGAACGTGCGCTGGTCGCCGGTGGTGCCGACCACGGTCAGCCGGGCGCCGATCCGGTCGATGGTGATGGTGTCGCCGAGGCGCAGACCGGCTTTGACGGCTGTCTGGGACACCACGATGCCGTCCGGACGGCCCAGCCCGGTGCCGTCGGCGGGGGCGGGGGCCAGGAACGAGTCCGGCTCGACGCCGAAGAGGGCCAGGTCGATGGGGAGGCCCCGGTCGCTGCGGGCGTTGACGAGCAGGTTGCCGAAAAGGGCGGCATCCCGCACGCCGGGCTGCCGGCGCCACTGGTCGACCTGCCGGCTGTTCACCACGCTGCGGGAGAACGCCGAGTCGAGCTTGGTGTGCTGATCGAAGGCGAAGGCGGTCACCGGGAGCCGCTGAAGGCCGGACACGCCGTCGTTGACCAGGCCCGAGGACAACCCGGACAGCAGCACCACCAGGATCGCGATCAGGGCCACGACGCTGCCCATGAGCGTGAACCGCCAACGCGCGAAGCGAAGCTCGCGCAGGGCAAGGAACATCCATCCTCCCGCGAGGAATAGTTTTTCGACACAACGTCGGGAACTATACCGACACTGTGTCGAGAAAACGGGCGCGGGGCCGACCGTCCGGATGCTCTCGGAGCTGGGTGTTCGCGGCGATGCGGGCAGGCGGCTCCTGGACGCCGCCTGCCCGATCATGGTTTCGGTCGTGGATTCGGTCTTTGGTTCGATGACGGATGAGCGCCGGCCGATGCGCCCTCCCTCGACGGGCGGCCGGCCTCACGGCCGCGCCGGAGTTGGCTTCAGCTGTACTTGCGCAGCTCGCGCCGGGCCAGGGAGGCGCGGTGCACCTCGTCCGGGCCGTCGGCCAGGCGCAGGGTGCGGGCGCTGGACCAGAGCGCGGCCAGCGGGGTGTCCTGGCTGACGCCGGCCGCGCCGTGGGCCTGGATCGCCTTGTCGATCACCCACTCCGCCATCGACGGCACCGCGATCTTGATCGACTGGATCTCGGTGTGGGCGCCCTTGTTGCCGACGGTGTCCATCAGCCAGGCGGTCTTGAGCACCAGCAGGCGGGCCTGCTCGATGCGCACCCGCGACTCGGCGATCCACTCCTGCACGACACCCTGCTCGGCGAGCGGGCGGCCGAAGGCGACCCGCCGGCTGACCCGGCCGCACATCAGCTCCAGGGCGCGCTCGGCCATGCCGATGAGCCGCATGCAATGGTGGATGCGGCCCGGGCCGAGCCGCGCCTGGGCGATCGCGAAGCCCTGGCCCTCGCCGGCGATGAGGGCGTCGGCCGGGACGCGCACGTCGTCGAAGACGACCTCGGCGTGCCCGCCGTGGGCGGCGTCGGTGTAGCCGAAGACGTGCATGCCGCGCCGGACGGTGATGCCGGGGGTGTCGCGCGGAACGAGGATCATGCTCTGCTGCCGGTGCCGCTCGGCCTGCGGATCGGTCTTGCCCATGACGATGAGGACCCGGCAGTTGGGGTTCATCGCGCCCGAGGACCACCACTTGCGGCCGTTGATGACGTACCCGTCGCCGTCGCGCTCGATGCGGGTGGCGATGTTGGTCGCGTCGGAGGAGGCGACGTCGGGCTCGGTCATGCAGAACGCCGAGCGGATCTGGCCCTCCAGCAGCGGCTTGAGCCACCGGTCCCGCTGCTGCGGCGAGCCGAACTGGGCCAGCACCTCCATGTTGCCGGTGTCGGGGGCGGCGCAGTTGAGCGCCTCCGGGGCCAGGTTCGGGCTGCGGCCGGTGATCTCGGCCAGCGGCGCGTACTGCAGGTTCGTCAGCCCCGCGCCATGGGTGGCGTCGGGCAGGAACAGGTTCCACAGGCCCCGCTCGCGGGCGGACCGCTTGAGCTCCTCGATGACCGCCGGGCGGGCCCAGGGGTCCTCGGCCTCGGCCAGCTGCCGCTCCAGGACGGGCTCGGCCCGGTACACCTCCTCGTCCATGAAGTCCGTGAGCTTCTCGTGCAGCTCGGCCGTGCGTTGGTCGAAACCGAAGTCCATCAGCTCTCTCCGTCGATCGCTGCGATGCCCTCTTCGAGCAGGGGCGGAACCAGGTCGCCGATCTCGTCGAAGCCCGCCCCGACGGTCTGTCCCCGCGTGTACCGGTAATGGATCCCCTCCAGCACGACGGCGAGCTTGTAACAGGCCAGGCCGACGTACCAGTGCAGGTCGTCGCTGAGCGGGGCGCGGCTCGCGTAGCGCTCGAGCAGCTCGTCGCCGCCGGGGAACCCGGCCGCCGCGCCGAGGCCGTCCGCGATCGGGTTGCGGCCGGTCTTGATGCGGTCCAGCACGTTCCAGTACGCCAGCAGCAGCCCCAGATCCGTCTGCGGGTCGCCGATCGTGGCCATCTCCCAGTCCAGGACGGCGGCCACGCGCAGGGTGTCCGGGTCGACGATGAGGTTGTCGAGGCGGTAGTCGCCGTGCACGATCGCGGGCCGGGGGCTCGCCGGGACGGTCGCGGCGAGCCGCTCGCGCAGCGTGCCGGCCGCGGGCAGGTCGCGGCTGCGGGAGCCCTCGAGCTGCTTGCTCCAGCGGCGGACCTGGCGCTCCAGGAAGCCCTCGGGCCGGCCGAACCCGTCCAGCCCGACGGCGGCCGGGTCGACGAGGTGCAGCTCGGCGAGGGTGTCCATCATCGCGAAGGCGACCTGGCGCCGGCTGGGCTCGCCGAGCGGGTCGGTCTGCGCCCGGTGGCGCAGCACCACGCCGGGCACCCGGGCCATGAGGTAGAACGGCGCGCCGAGCACCGCGTCGTCCTCGCACAGCAGCAGGGCCTCGGGCACGGGCACCGGGGTGGGGCCCAGCGCGGAGATGACCCGGAACTCGCGGGCCATGTCGTGCGCGGTGGCCAGCACGTGGCCCAGCGGCGGGCGGCGCAGGACGAAGGCCTCGTTGAGCACGTAGGTCAGGTTGGACCGGCCGCCGGCCACGAGCTCGGCGGACAGTGGCGCGCCGACCAGGCCGGGGGCCTGCTCGTCCAGGTAGGACCGCAGGCGGGGCAGGTCGAGACCGGGCGGGGTGGTCATCGGATCAGTCCAGGGTTGAGACACGTTCTCTGTCAAGCGACCGGGGGTGATTCGTCACGAATAATTCCGCACTGGCCGTGCGCAAATGCCCGGGGAAACGTTCCGGCATCGACACCGCTGCGAAACGGCGCGGAAACTCGCGGTAGGCAACCTGGTCGCAGTAACGGAGAGCAAGGCGTACACCAACGGCGGCGTGCACCTCGGCCCAAGGACGAACGGGAGGTCGACTCACATGCTGCTCAGGCTGAGGGTTGCGCTGCCCGACCGTCCCGGCTCACTCGGGCAGGTTGCCCGGACGCTGGGTGTGGTCGGTGCGGACATCGTTTCGGTAGTCGTACTGGAACGGGTCGGCGGCCGTGCGGTGGACGACTTCACCGTGGCATGGCCGGCTTCGGCATCGGTCGACCGCGTGCTCACCGGACTGGCGGCGATCCCAGGCGTGCGCTTGGACGGTGTGTGGCGCGGCACCGAGCTCTCGGAGCCGAGCAGCGGCCGCGAGGTCGCGCTGATCGGACAGGTGGCGGCGAACCCGGAACACGGCCTGGCGACGGTCGTGGACGCGGCGCCCGCACTGTTCGGCGCGGACTGGGCGGTGGCGATCAGAGTCGGATCCGACTGGGCGGGCGGCGGCGCGCGCGCCCAGGCCTGGACCGACACCTCGGTGGTCAGCGCGAGCTGGCGCGCTCCGGATGTCCCCCCACAGGTGGACATCGCACCACTCCGGCCCCGTGCGTTGAGCGCAGCTGACGGCGTTCATCTCGCTGTCGCGCCTTTTCAGCGCGGAGGCCTGGTCCTTGTTGTCGGACGCGGCGGGGCGGACGGCGACGCTGGAGCACCACCGTTTCACGGTTCCGAGGTGGAACGGCTGGCGCAGCTGGTCGGTGCAACCGCATCTGTGCTCGGGGAACGGCTGGCGGGGCCCGGTTTGGCGGAACCGGGTGAGGCGGGGAGTTCCGTTGCCGGAACCCCCGCTCCCGCCGGCACAACGTCGCGATGACGGCACTCTGGCGAATCCGGGCCACGGTCGACGACCGGCCCGGATTCCTCTCCGTGCTCACCGCGAGCCTGGCCCTGCGGAAGGTCAACATCCTCTCCGTGCAGGTGCACACCACCGAGGCCGGTGCCGTTGACGACTTCCTGGTCGAGGCGCCCGACGGCGTCACGGCCGCGACCCTCGCCGACGCCGTGCGGCGCGGCCGGGGCCGCGACCCGTGGATCGCGCCGGCCGACGTGCGGGGGCTGATCGACGAGCCGACCCGGGTGCTCACCCTGGCCACCAAGGTCCTCGACGGCGGCTGCGGGCTGGAGGAGGCCCTGGCCGCCCTGCTCGGCGACTGCGACATCTCCTGGCGGTCCAGCGGCGCCGGCGGCTTCACGGCCTCCGGCATGCAGCTGGAGGACCCGGCGGGTGGCACGCTCTACGTCCGCCGGCCCGCCCCCGAGTTCACCCCGGCCGAGTACGCCCGGGCCCAGGCCCTGGTCGAGCTGGCCCGGGTCGCATCGAGACGCACCGCTTCCTGAGCCCTTTCTCAGCAGCGCCCCCTCGTGACCGAGGGGGCGCTTTTTGTTGTGCTTGTCTACGTGTAGTCTGCCGACATGTTGGTTGGGTACATGTCGGGGGGCGACGCATGAGCGGTACGGAGCGGAGCGGAGTCGCCGCTCATCGGCGAGTGCGGGGCTTCTCATGCCGTGGCCGCGGCGAAGCGGAGGTCACGGCATGAGCGCATTGGAGTACGCGCGGACGCAGTTCGGGCTCACCGCATCGCTGCACTTCACGTTCGTCATGGTCACGCTCGGCCTCGTGGTGCTCGTCGCCGTCATGCAGACGCGCTACACGATCACGGGCCAGGAGGTGTACGGCCGGATGGCCCGCTTCTGGGGCCAGCTCTACGCGATCAACTACGCGGTCGGCATCGCCACCGGGCTCGTCATGGAGTTCGAGATCGGGCTCAACTGGAGCGGCCTGTCCCGCCTGACCGGCGACGTGTTCGGCGCGCCGCTCGCGCTGGAGACGCTCATCGCCTTCGTGCTCGAGTCGACGCTGCTCGGCATGTGGATCTTCGGGTGGGGGCGGCTCGGCAAGCGGCTGCACCTCGCGCTGATCTGGGGCATCGCGGTGACCGCGCTGCTGTCCGCGTTCTGGGTGCTGGTGAGCAACGCGTTCCTGCAGCACCCGGTCGGCTACGCCCTGGACGAGCACGGCACCGCCCGGCTGACGGACTTCGGCGCCCTGCTCACCAACAGCGCCCTGTGGTTCGCCCTGGCCCACGCGGTCTCGGCGACCATGATCGCCGGGGGCGTGCTCGTGGCCGGCGTCTCGGCCTGGCGCCTGCGCCGCTCGAAGACCGACGACTTCGAGCTGTTCCGCCGCTCGCTGCGGCTGGGCATCCGGGTCGGGCTGATCGGCACCTTCCTCACCATCGGCTTCGGCTACGCCCAGTTCGGCTGGATCGACGCCAGCCAGCCGATGAAGATGGCCGGCCGCGGCGACGCCGCGCTCGAGCGCCAGGCCGAGCTGGTGCAGCGGTTCGGCCCGGGCGACTACCTCGTCAGCGGCAACGTGGGGGTCGCGCTCGGCCTCATGATCCAGATCGCCAACCTGCTGTTCCTCGTCCTCGCCGTGGCGCAGGCGCTCACCTTCCGCGACACGCTGATCCACCGCCGCTGGGCCCGGCCGATGTCGTGGCTGCTCACCGCGCTCGTCCCGGTGCCGATGCTCACCGCGATCGCCGGCTGGTTCGTGCGGGAGGAGGGGCGCCAGCCGTGGGCGGTGTACGGCCTGCTGCGCACCGCCGACGCCGTGTCCCCGATGAGCGCGGGCGCGCTGCGGTGGTCCACGTTCGGGTTCACCGCGCTCGTCGTGGCGCTGGTGCTGCTCGACTGGTGGCTGCTGGCCCGGGCCGCGGCGCGACCACCGGGTGAGGCGTTCGCGCCCGAGCCCGCCGAGCAGCGGCAGGAGGTGCTCGTATGAGCACCGTGTGGTACCTGATCCTGGGCGGGGTGGCCGTCGCCTACTTCGTGCTCGGCGGGCTCGACCAGGGCGTCGCCATGCTGCTGCCCACCCTGCGCGGCGACGACCGGCGCCGCGAGGCCCTCAACGCGCTCGGCCCGATGTTCCTCGGCAACGAGGTCTGGGCGGTCGGCGCCGTCGGGGTGCTCATGGCCGCGTTCCCGCGGCTGGAGGGGGAGCTGTTCACCGCCGCGTACCCGGCCGTCGTCGCGGCCGTGCTCGGGCTCGTCGCGCTCAGCGCGGGCGTCCAGCTGCGCGGCCGGGCCCGGCGGCGGGGCGGCTTCGACGTGCTCGTCCCCGCGGCCGGGCTGACCCTCGCGACGGCCTGGGGGCTGCTGTTCGGCGTGCTGCTGCACGGCGTGCCGATCGGGACCGACGGCCACGTGCACGGCCTCGAGCCCTTCGGCGATCCGGCGGTCTGGCTCACGGCCGCGGCCAACGTGCTGCTGGTGCTCGCGCACGGGGCGGCGTACCTGCACTGGAAGGCCGGCCGCCCGCGGCGCCCGGCCCTGCACCTGCTCGCCGGCGGGCTCGCGGCGCTGGCGCTCGGCGGCTGGTGGCTCGCGGCCCCGGCCGGCATCCGCAACCCGGCCGCCGGCACCGTGCTGGCGCTCGTCGCCGTGACGGCCGTGGTCGTCGCCGGGTGGGTGCCCCGCCCCGGGACGGCGTTCGCGGCGACCGCTGTGGCGTGCGCCCTACCCGTCGTCGCGGCCGCGTCGGCGCTGTTCCCGAACGTGCTAGCGTCCACGCTGGATCCGGGCGCGACGGTGACCGTCGACGGCGCGGCCGCGGGCGACGACACGCTGCGGCTGCTCACACTCGGGGCGGCGCCGCTGCTTCCGGTGCTGGTCGCCGTGCAGGCCGCCTGCTGGTGGCTCTTCCGGCGCCGGACGTCTCCGTACTGGTAGGGCGGCGCGACACGTGGACAGAAGACTCTTGCGGCTCGGGCCGGTCCGGCGCTATGTGCTGGTGCTGGCCGGCTCCGCGCTGATCGCCGCGGTGCTCGTCGTCGCGCAGGCGGTCAGCCTCGCGACCCTGCTCGCCGCGGCCGCCGGCGGGCGGCTCGACCGCACCGCGCTGGTCGTCGGCGCGGTGACGGTGCTGCTGCGCGGGCTGCACGCCGGCGCGCTGAGCGCCGTCGCCGGGCGGGCCGCCGCCGAGGTCAAGGCCCACCTGCGCGAGCGGCTGCTCGACGCGGCCGCGCGGCGCGGGCCCGCCTGGCTGTCGGGGCAGCGCGCGGGGGAGCTCGCGACCCTGGCCGGTCGCGGGGTCGACGGCCTCGACGGGTACCTCACCGGCTACCTGCCGCAGGTCTTCCTCGCCGCGTTCGTCCCGCTCGCGACCCTGGGCTGGCTCGCGCTGACCGACGTCGCCTCGGCGGTCGCGGTCGCCCTGACCCTGCCGCTCATCCCCGTCTTCGGCATCCTCGTCGGCCGGTCCACCGGCGCCCGCACCCAACGGCAGTGGCAGGAGCTCACCCGGCTCGGCGGCCACTTCCTCGACACCGTGCGCGGCCTGGCGACCCTGCGCGCGCACGGGCGCGCGGGCGCGTACGTGCGGCGGGTGCGGGAGAACGCGGAGGGGTACCGCCGCGCCACCATGCGCACCCTGCGCCTGGCGTTCCTGTCCGCCCTGGTGCTGGAGCTGGTCGCGACCGTCTCGGTCGCGCTGGTCGCCGTGCCCGTCGGGCTGCGGCTGCTCGACGGCCGCCTCACGCTCGGCGCCGCGCTGGCCGTGCTGCTGCTCGCGCCCGAGGCCTACCTGCCGCTGCGGGCCCTGGGCACGAAGTTCCACGCCAGCCAGGAGGGGCTCGCGGCCTCCGCGGAGGTCCACGCCGTGCTGCACGACGCACCGGGCCTCGCCGGCGGCCGGGCCACCACCGAGGCCCGGCTGCCACCGGCCGGCGCGGCCCTGGTGCTGGAGCGGGTGGAGGTCCGCTACGGCGACGTGCTCGCCCTGCGCGACGCCAGCCTGACGATCGAGCCCGGCGACCGGGTGGCCCTGGTCGGGCCGAGCGGCGGCGGCAAGTCCACGCTGCTCTCGCTGGTGCTCGGCTTCACGACACCGACCGCGGGCCGGGTCCTGGCCGGCGGCGCGGACCTCGCCACGCTCGACCTCGCGGCCTGGCGGGCCCGGCTCGCCTGGCTGCCGCAGCGCCCGCACCTGTTCGCCGGCACCGTGGCCGACACCATCCGCCTCGGCGCGCCCGGGGCGAGCCTGGACGAGGTGGTCGCGGCCGCGCGCGCCGCCGAGGCCGACGGCTTCGTGCGCGCGCTGCCGTCCGGCTACGGCACCGACCTCGCCCGGCACGGCCTGTCGAGCGGCCAGCGCCAGCGCCTGGCCATGGCCCGGGCCTGGCTGCGCACGGACGCGTCGCTGCTGCTGCTCGACGAGCCGACGGCGCGCCTGGACGCGGCCAGCGAGGCGGCGGTGGTGGCCTCGGCGGCCCGCCTGGCGGCCGGCCGCACGGCGCTGCTGGTGGCCCACCGCCCGGCCCTGCTGTCGATCGCCACGCGCACGGTCACCGTCGAGGGCCGCCTGACCGAGTCCCGCCGCCCGGTGGTGGCCGCGTGATGCTCAGCCCGCCGGCGGTGCTGCGGCTCGCCTTCGCCGGCCTCCTCGCCGTGCTGACGGAGGCCGCCGGGATCGGCCTGGTCGGCACCGCGACCTGGATGATCGTGCGGGCGGCCGACCAGCCGCCGCTGGCCGCCCTGGCCGTCGCCATCGCCGCCGTGCGGGCCTTCGCGCTGCTCAAGGGCGGCATCCGGTACGCCGAGCGCCTGGCCGGCCACGACGTGGTCCTGCGCGTCCTGGCGTCGCTGCGCACCCGCGCCTTCGCCGCCCTGGCCGCCCGCCCGGAGGCGCCCGCGGCCGGGGACGCGCTCAGCCGGGTGGTGTCCGATGTGGACGCCGTGCAGGACCTGCTGCTGCGGGCCGTCCTGCCCGCCGCGACCGCCGCCGTCGTCGGCGTCGTCGCCGTGGCCGCCTTCGCCGCCGTCTCGCCCCCGGCCGCGCTGGTGCTGGCCGCCGCCCTGCTCGTGGCCGGCCTGCTGCTGCCCCTGCTCGGCCGGGCCCTGTCCCGCCCGGCCGCCGCCCTGGCCGCCGCGCGGGGCGACGTCACCCGCTCCACTGTGGACATCGCGCACGGCGCCGCGGAGCTGCTCGCCTTCGGCGCCATGCCGGCCGCCCTGGCCACCGCGGCCGAGCGCTCGCGGCGCCTGGCCCGGCTGGAGGCGCGCGCCGCGGCGGCCGGGGCGATCGTGTCGGCGGCCGCGACGGTCGTGCCGGCCGCGGCCGCCCTGGCCGTCGCCGTCCTCGTGTCCGGCTCCGCCGCGCCGGTGCTCGCGCTCGTGGCGCTGAGCGTGGGCGAGGTGGTCGTGCCGCTGGCCGGGGCCGCCGCGCGCCAGGCCGAGGTGCGCGGCGCCGTGAGCCGGGTCCGTGAGCTCCTGGCCGCGGGCGCGCCACCGGCCGGACCGGACGCCACTGACGGACCCGGCGCCACTGACGGACCCGGCGCCAGTGACGCACCGGACGCGACTGACGCACCGGACGCGACTGACGCACCGGACGCGACTGACGCGCCGGAGCGGCGGGCGTTGCGCGACCCGGTCTCGGTCCGGCTGCACGGCGTGAGCGTGCGCTATCCGCACGGCGGCCGCGACGCGCTGTCCGAGGTCGACCTGGTCCTGCCGGCCGGCCGCCGGGTCGCCGTCGTCGGGCCGAGCGGCGCCGGGAAGTCCACGCTGCTGTCGGCGATCGCGGGCGCGGTGCCGCTGCGCGACGGCCGGGTCGAGGGCCGCCCGGCCGGGGCCGAGCCCTGGCAGGTGGCCGGCGGGGTCTTCGCCGACGCGTACGTCTTGCACGCGACCGTGCGCGAGAACCTCACCCTCGGCCGGGCCGGCTTCACCGACGCCGACCTGCGGGCCGCCCTGTCCGCGGCCGGGCTGGCCGGCTACGGCGACCGGCTGGACGAGCTCGTGGGGGAGGACGGCGCTCGGCTCTCCGGCGGGCAGCGCCAGCGGTTGCTGCTGGCCCGGGCCCTGGTCGACCCGCCGCCGGTGCTGCTGCTGGACGAGCCCACCGAGGGCCTCGACCCGCAGGCCGCGGACGCGGTGCTGGCGACGGCCCTGCGCGCGGCGGGGGAGCGCACGGTCGTGGTGGTGACCCACCGCCGCGCCGACCTGACCGCCTTCGACGACGTGGTGACGGTCGCGGACGGCCGCGTCACGGGGTGACGATGGTCCCGCGAGGGGCGGGGCTTCTGGCCTTGCGGCGGGGCGTTGTGCAATTCTTGAGCGCGTGAAGGGGGTGCCGCCGCCCGCGACCGGACCGATCGACGCATACGTCGACGGCCTCGCCGCCGCGCTGCGCGGACCGGGGCGCACGCGCACGGAGATGATCACCGAGGCCCGCCACAGTCTCGAGGACGCCGCCGCCGCGCACGTCGACGCCGGCCTGGACGCCGCCGAGGCCGAGCGGCTCGCCGTGGCCGAGTTCGGGACGCTGGGCGAGGTCGCGCCGGCCTACCAGGCCGAGCTCGCCGCGCAGCAGGGGCGGCGGACCGCGACCTGGATCGCGCTGGCGCTGCCGCTCGTGAACGTGCTCGCGCCGCTCATGTGGTGGGACAGCCCGTGGAGCGTCCAGGAGCACGCCTCGCACCTCTACTGGGTGCTCGTCGACCACTTCAAGTACACGTCGTTCCTGGCCGCCGGGGTCGCCGCGCTCGTGGTGCTCGGGTTCTCGCGGGGGAGCCGGTATCTGCGCGACGGCGTGCGGTACACCCGGCTCGTCGGGCTCGGGGCGATGACCTTCCTCGGGCCGCACGCGCTGCTCGGGGCGGCCGTGTTCGGGCTCAGCATCTACCAGTGGCCGGCCGCGGCCACCTGGCCGCCGGTGATCCTCGGGATGGCGGGCAACCTCGCCGCGTTCGGCTACGCCGGGCTCATGTCCGTGCGCTGCTTCCAGTTCGCGGTGCACGCGCGCCGCGGTCGCCGCCTGGCGGCCGGGGCCTGACCCGGGAGGCGGGAGCCCCCGGGGGCCTGACCCAGGACGCGGGAGCCGCCGGGGCCTGATCCGGGAGGCGGGAGCCGCCGGGGCCTGACTCAGGAGGCCGGAGCCGCCGGGGGCATCAGGACCGCGCCGATCGTCGAGGTGAACTCCTGCCAGGCCGAGCGCTCCTCGGTCAGCACCTTGCGGCCCGCGTTGGTCAGGCGGTAGGTCCGGCGTTCGCGGCCGCCTACCGTCGACCAGGCGCTCTCCACGTAGCCCGCGCGCTCGAGGCGGCGCAGGGCCGGATACACGGTGCCGGTCGGGAGGGTCAGGGAGCCGCCGCTGCGCTCCTGGAGGGCCTCGATGATCGCGTAGCCGTGGCGGGGTTCGCCGTCGAGCACCGCGAGCAGGAGTGCGTCGAGGTGCCCCCGTAGCGCGTCCGCCTTCATGTGTAGCGAGTCTACGGGTTCGGGTCCCGGCGCGCCACGGCAGGGGTTTAGGGATCGGGACCTTGGGCAGGACCGGTGCACGAAACCGTATCTGGGGGGAACTGGTGGCAACGGCATGAGGCGGCGGGCCGAAACCGCGCGGGATGTCGATCTGCAATGGCCGACGGGGCTGGGGATCGCCCTGGCGATGGCGTCCGGGCGGGGACTGGCCTACCGGCGGGGCGTGCCCCGGCCCGTGGTGGCCGCCCCGCGGTGGAGCGCCGCGGGGCGGGCGGCGGAGTCCGCCGTCGACGCCGGGGGCGTGGCCCGGTGGCTCACGGGGCAGTTGCCGGCCGGGCGGTACCACGGCCTCGTCATCGGCTCGCCCCACGGCGCGGCGCTGCATCTGGCCGCGGCGCTCGGGGTGCCGTGGCTGCCCGCGGGGTTCGAGCTGGCCACGCCGGACGTCGCGGTGCGGGAGCGCGGCACGGGCAGTACCGCCGCCGACAACACGGCCGCGGCCAAGGCGGGCGAGCGCGGCGCGCGGGCGGTCCTCGCCGCGAACCCGGACGTCGCGGTGCGGCAGGTCTACGACCCGGTGTGGCGCGGGTGGTCCACGGCGGCGGCCGCGTACTCGGTGGTGCGCTGGCAACGGCTGCCCGAGGCCTACCGGGACTGGATCGCGGAGCGGCTGCGCCCGGGCGCGCCGGTCATCGTGACCCGCGACGTCGGGCGCTGGGCGACCGTGACGGGCCCCCCGGGGTACGCCTTCCAGCTCGGCAGCCGCGCCTCGGGCCTGGCCCCCGAGGACTACCTCGACCGGCGCGACGCCGCGGTGCTCGGGGAGCGGCCGGTCGACAGCGACGGCGAGCGCAGCGTCGACCGCGGGCTCGTCGAGGACCTGCGCCGGTTCGCAGCCGCGCACGGCCACCCCGTGCGCCAGGTGCTCTACCGGCATCCCGACGTGCTCAGCGGGGCCGTCGCCGACCTGTACCGCGACTGGCTGCGCGCCGGGCACCGCACCGGCAACCGGCTGGTGGTCGAGTGCGGGCGGCTGCTGGACCCGTGGCACGTGGTGCGGGCGGGGCTGGTGCCGTACTGGTGCGAGCACCCCCTGCGCGCCGCCGTCCGCGCGGTCTCGTGGTGGCTGGCCGGCAGCGAGCCGTTCACCGCCGTCGACGTGCTGCCCGAGCCGCCCGGCGTGACCCTGCCGACCACCGCGCCGCTGGCCGAGTGGGAGGCGGTCGCGGGGTTCGCGACCCGGCACGGGCTCGTCGACCCGCGGTGCGCGCGGGCGTACCCGTCCGGCGCCGTCCCCGCCCACCACGCCACCCAGGTGCTGCGCTCCCAGCCGCCGGACCTGCCGTACCTGCCGTTCCTGGAGGCCGAGTCCGCGCTCGCCGGGCTCGCCGAGCGCGGACAGACCGACGGCCTGCTGGTGCTCTAGAGGCTTCAGGCGGCCGTGGTGTCCTCGGACTTCTCCTTGTTCTTCTGCACCTTGCTGATGACGTCGTGCAGGGGCTTCGTGCCGCTGCCGACCACCACGCCGGTGATGATCGCGTCGATCCACACCGGGATGCCCTGCCAGCCGTCGCCCGCGATGGAGTGCAGCAGGTAGAGGCCGCCCGACGCCGAGGCGACGGTGGCCAGGGCGACCGCGATGCCCCACGAGACGAGGCCCCGGTCGGCGCGGCCACGGTCCACCATGGACTTCGCGTGGGCGACCTGGACGAGGTCGTCGAGGGTGGCGTCGTGGTACTTGTTCGCCATGTTCGCCACCGCCTTCTCCAGCTCGCCCTTGGCGTGCCGGCCGGGCATGAACCGGGCGAAGGGCTCGAGCACGCGCTCGACCGCGGTGGCGAACGCGAACAGCACCCCGAACAGGGCGGTCGCGTCCGGCAGGTGGATCTCGTCGGCGTTGACGCCGAAGTGGTACAGCGCCCAGGACCCGGCCCCGCCCGCCGCGACGAGCGCGAAGGCGGCGATCAGCGAGCCGATGCTCGCCGGCTGGGTGGCGACCGCGGCGGCCTCGCTGCCGGGCGCGGCCGGGGGCGCGTCGGGCCCGACGGTGACCGCGGCCCCGGCCACCTCCCCGGGCACCCCGGGCACCCCGCCCGACGCGGCGGTCGGCTGGGCGGGGATGCGCTGGGTGACGTCCTGGTCCTGCGGGACGGCCAGGTTCTGCGGTGCGACCGTGGCGGCGGCCACGACCCGGTTGCTGGAGGTGCCGAGGACGACGTTGCGTCGGACCAGTGCCATGCGCGAGAGGCTAGCGCCCGTCGATGGCCCGGATCATCCTGGGGACGGCGACCCGACAGGCGGGGCCGGCGCCGGGGTCTCGGGCGGGAACCGGCTCAGCGCGAACGGGCCGAGGTCGACGGCGGCGTGCACGAGCACCGGCAGGAGCAGGCTGCCGGAGAAGACGTACAGCACCGTCGCGCACGCCCCGAAGACCGAGGTGCCGATGATGCCGGGCAGCCCCTGGTACAGGTGGCCGAGGCCGAAGAACAGGCTCACGAGCGCGCCCGCGACCCAGAGGGGCAGGTGCAGCCCGCCGATCGCGACGGCCAGGAACGCGCCCCGGAACACCAGCTCCTCGCAGATGCCCGCGGTGAAGGCGGTGCCGGCGCCCCACAGCCGCTCCCGGCCGGTGCGGGGCAGCAGGAACGCGACCTGGGGCGGGACGGCGGCGAGGCGGTGGCGCAGGAACCGGTCGCGGGCCCAGACCACCGCGGCGAAGAGCGCGAAGACGCCCAGCGCCAGCGCGATCCCGGCCGGGCCGGGCAGCCGCAGGCCGTAGTCGTCCGGGTCCACGCCGGGGCCGAACGCCAGCGGGAGCAGGGCCACCGCGCTCAGCAGCCACCAGCTCAGGATGTACCGCCGATGGAACCGGATCCGGCCGTCGGGCCGCGACTCGATCTCGGCCCGGCGGCGCGCCACGGTGCCGGGCGAGCGCGCGATGCGCACCACGAACCAGACCACGAGCAGCGCGAGGACGGTCGCGCCCGCGGGGCCGAAGCGGGGGTCGATCCAGGGGGTCACGGCGCAATGATGCCGCACGGCGCAGGGGCCGCCGTCGCGATGACGGCGGCCCCTGCGAAGTCGAGCTGCCCTTGCTGCCTTGCTGACTTGCTGCCTTGCCGTTGCTACGTCAGGAAGCCGAGACCGAGGGGTTCGCGGACGCCGCAGTGCTCGGCGTCGCGACGGTGGTGTCGGCCGGCGGCGGCAGTGCGCTGCCCTTGACGTACTCGTCCCAGGACTTGTCCCAGTCGGTCCAGCCGTTGCCCCAGGCGAGCTTGCGGGTCGTGTTCTTCACGATCACGACGTCGCCGATCTTGGTCAGGTTGTAGAGGTACTTCGCGTTGGCCTCCGACACGTTGGTGCACCCGTGCGACACGTTGCGCTTGCCCTGGTCGCCCACCGACCACGGGGCGGAGTGGATGTACTCCCCGCCGCTGGTCATGCGCTGCGTCCAGTAGACGGTCTCGCGGTACGGGTCGTCGGGGTCGGTGCCGACGAACAGCTCGGACTGGTTCTTGTCCATGACCACCATGTTCCCGGAGGACGACGGGGTCTTGGCCTTGCCGAGGCTGACCGGCATCGTCTTGATGACCGTGCCGTTCTGCTCCACCGTCATCTGGTGGGTCTTGTCGTCGGTCGTCATGACGATCTTGTCGCCGATGCTGAACGTGCTCGTGACGTCCTTGGTGCCCCAGCCCGTCTTGGTGAGCTGGAGCCCGCCGACGGCGAGCCGGACGGTGATCTTGGTGCCGGACTGCCAGTACTCCTTCGGGCGGTAGTGGACCTCGCCGCCGTTGAACCAGTACCAGGTGCCGACCTGCGGCGGGGTGCTGGTGACGATGAGCCGCTTCTGCACCGATGCCCGCATCTCCTGCGGGACGCTGGAGCCGAACCGCACGACGATGGGCATGCCCACGCCGTACGTCTTGTTGTCGGCGACGGCCGTGGAGACGTTGACCGTCTTGCCGGGCTTCGCCATGGTGGTGAACGTGATCTTCTTGCCGGCGGTGTCGCCGGCCGAGGTCACGACGGCCGAGTATTGCGTGCCGTACTTGAGCTGGGTCCCGGGCACCCACGCCGTCCCGTCGGCGTTGAGCCCGCCGTTCACCGCGGCACCGGAGGCGTCCGTCAGCGTCACCTGGGCGTTGGAGCCCGGGGGAGCCTGCAGGGACAGCTCGGTCGCGGTGGAGACGTTGCTCGCACCGTCGTCGGGAGCGGCGAAGGCCGCCTTGGGCTGCTCGGCGGCGGACGCGGAAGCCGAGGGGCCGCCGGCACTGCCGTCAGCGCCGGTCCATTTCGGTTTCGGCGAATCGTCGCTGCTGCATCCCGCAGCCAGAACGACGACGCTCGTGAGCGCGGCGATCGTGGCCAGTGCGCGTGCGGAGACTCCCATGTCCACACCTCCTTCGTTGGGCTAGAGCATGCACCGGTTACCGCACCGGTGTATCCCGTGTTAGTGCCACCGGTGCACAGTTGCGCGAACTGTGCGGTGGCGGGCGATCTTGCCGTGCATCATCGTAGGAAGTAACGGATGGCGAGGGCCACCCGCTCGTTGGACGTCTTGCCGACTGCCACGGGTTGCGTGACAGTTCTGTAACGACCGCTCGGGCGTCCGGTCCGTGGGATTTGTCACGACCCGGCGCGGTAGGTTTCCGGCCCGTGCGCACGGTACGTTGTCTGGCAACATACGCGGCGGGCGCGCTGGCATGCGGTACGGACTCGAGTACCGAGCATGCAACTTGCGCCCGCTCTTCGCGTACACTGGCAAGACCGCTCCTCAGGGCCGACGTTGTCCCGACTTGCAATCGATGACGTCAGGAGGCCCGATGGTGTACCCCGGACCGCAGCGGCAGGGCCTGTACGACCCTGCCTTCGAGCACGACGCCTGCGGGGTCGCCTTCGTCGCCGACATCCACGGCCGCAGGTCCCACGACGTCGTGTTCAAGGGACTCTCGGCGCTGCGCCGGATGGACCACCGTGGCGCCCGCGGGGCCGAGCCGAACACCGGCGACGGGGCGGGCATCATGATCCAGATCCCGGACGCGTTCCTGCGGGAGGTCGTGCCGTTCGCGCTGCCCCCCGCCGGGCAGTACGCGACCGGCCTGGCCTTCCTGCCGACCGACGACGACGCGGCCGCGCGCGCCCAGCGGGTGCTGGAGAAGTACGCGCTGGTCGAGGGCGCCCAGGTGCTCGGCTGGCGCGACGTGCCGGTCGACGCGAGCGACCTCGGGGCCACCGCCCTGGCCGCGATGCCCCGCATCCGCCAGGTGTTCGTGAGCGCCGAGCGGCTCGGCGCGCCCGGCACCGTGCTCGAGGGGCTGGACCTCGACCGGGTCGTCTACTGCGTGCGCAAGCAGACCGAGCGGGAGACGCGGGAGCGGGGGATTCAGCTGTACCTCCCGTCGCTGTCGTCCCGCACCATCACCTACAAGGGCATGCTCACCCCGGACCAGGTCGTGTCCTTCTTCCCCGACCTGTCCGACGAGCGGGTGGCCTCGGCCATCGCCCTGGTGCACTCGCGCTTCTCGACGAACACGTTCCCGAGCTGGGAGCTCTCCCACCCGTACCGCATCATCGCCCACAACGGCGAGATCAACACGATCCGCGGCAACCGCAACTGGATGGCCGCCCGCGAGGCGCTGCTGGCCAGCGAGAACCTGCCCGGCAACATCCGCCGGCTGTTCCCGATCTGCACGCCGGAGGCGTCGGACTCGGCGAACTTCGACGAGGTCCTCGAGCTGCTGCACCTGGCCGGGCGGAGCCTGCCGCACGCGGTGCTCATGATGATCCCGGAGGCGTGGGAGAACGACCCGCGGATGGACCCGCTGCGCCGGGCCTTCTACCGCTTCCACGCCTGCCTGATGGAGCCGTGGGACGGCCCCGCGAGCGTAGCGTTCACCGACGGCACCGTGGTCGGCGCCGTGCTCGACCGCAACGGCCTGCGCCCGGGCCGCTGGTGGCAGACCAGCGACGGCCTGGTCGTGCTGGCCAGCGAGGCCGGCGTGCTGGACATCGACCCGGCCACCATCGTGGCCAAGGGCCGCTCGGCCCCCGGCAAGATGCTGCTGGTCGACACCGCGGCCGGCCGCATCCGCACCGACGACGAGGTCAAGGCCGAGCTGGCCGCGGCCGAGCCGTACGAGGAGTGGCTGCACGCCGGGCTCATGGACCTCGACCAGCTGCCCGAGCGCGAGCACGTCGTCTACACGCACGACTCCGTGCAGCGGCGGCAGCAGACGTTCGGGTACACCGAGGAGGAGCTCAAGATCCTCATCGGCCCGATGGCCCGGGCCGGCGCCGAGCCGCTGGGCTCGATGGGCACCGACACCCCGGTCGCCGTGCTCTCGACCCGCCCGCGGCTGATGTACGACTACTTCACCCAGCTCTTCGCCCAGGTCACCAACCCGCCGCTGGACGCGATCCGCGAGGAGCTGGTGACCAGCGTCGCGGCCACCATCGGCCCCGAGGGCAACCTGCTGCGCCCGGGCCCGGCGTCGTGCCGGCAGATCGCGCTGCCCTACCCGGTCATCGACAACGACGACCTGGCCAAGCTCCTGCACATCGACGAGGACGGCGACCTGCCCGGCTTCAAGGCCGTGCGGGTGTCGGGCCTCTACCCCGTGCGCGACGGCGCCACCGGCATCAAGCGGCGGCTGGTCGAGATCATGCGCGGCGTCTCCGAGGCGATCGAGGACGGCGTGCGCATCCTGGTGCTCTCCGACCGCGACTCCACCGTCGACCTCGCCCCGATCCCGTCGCTGCTGCTCACCGCCGCGGTGCACCAGCACCTGGTCCGGGAGCAGACCCGCACCCAGGTCTCGCTGGTGGTCGAGTCCGGCGACTGCCGCGAGGTGCACCACGTCGCGCTGCTGTCCGGCTTCGGGGCCTCCGCGGTGAACCCGTACCTCGCGTTCGAGAGCGTCGAGGACCTCATCAACACCGGCGCGCTGGCGAACGTCGACCCGGACACCGCGGTCCACAATTACGTCAAGGCGCTCGGCAAGGGCGTCCTGAAGATCATGTCCAAGATGGGCATCTCGACCGTCTCGTCGTACTGCGGCGCCCAGGTCTTCGAGGCCGTCGGGCTCGACCCGCGGCTCGTGGAGCGGTACTTCACCGGCACCCCGAGCAAGATCGGCGGCATCGGCCTGGCCGAGGTGCACGCGGAGATCGCCGCCCGGCACGCCCGCGCCTACCCGGCCAACGAGGCCGAGCGGGCGCACCGGCGGCTCGAGGTCGGCGGCGAGTACCAGTGGCGCCGCGAGGGCGAGCTGCACCTGTTCAACCCGGAGACCGTGTTCCTGCTGCAGCACGCGACGCGCTCGCGGCAGTACGACGTCTTCCAGCGCTACACCGCGCGGGTCGACGAGCTGGCCGGCCGGGCGGGATCGCTGCGCGGCCTCTTCGAGCTGCGCACCGGCGTGCGCCCGGCGGTGCCGATCGACGAGGTGGAGCCGGCCGCGGAGATCGTCAAGCGCTTCGCGACGGGCGCCATGTCGTACGGCTCCATCTCGGCCGAGGCCCACGAGACGCTCGCGATCGCCATGAACAACATCGGCGGCAAGTCGAACACCGGCGAGGGCGGCGAGGAGGCCGACCGCCTGCACGACCCGCGCCGGCGCTCGGCCGTCAAGCAGATCGCCAGCGGCCGCTTCGGCGTCACGACCGAGTACCTGGTCAACGCCGACGACCTGCAGATCAAGATGGCCCAGGGCGCCAAGCCGGGCGAGGGCGGGCAGCTGCCGGGCAACAAGGTGTGGCCCTGGATCGCCAAGACCCGCCACGCCACCCCCGGCGTCGGGCTCATCTCGCCGCCGCCGCACCACGACATCTACTCCATCGAGGACCTCGCCCAGCTGGTCTTCGACCTCAAGAACGTCAACCCGTCGGCGCGCGTGCACGTGAAGCTTGTGTCCGAGGTCGGCGTCGGCACCGTGGCCGCCGGCGTGGCCAAGACGAAGGCCGACGTCATCCTGATCTCCGGCCATGACGGCGGTACGGGCGCGTCGCCCCTGAACTCCCTCAAGCACGCCGGCACGCCGTGGGAGCTGGGCCTGGCCGAGACCCAGCAGACCCTGCTGCTGTCGGGGCTGCGGGACCGGGTCAGCGTGCAGGTCGACGGGCAGCTCAAGACCGGCCGGGACGTCATCGTCGCGGCGCTGCTCGGCGCCGAGGAGTTCGGCTTCGCCACCGCGCCGCTCATCGTCTCCGGCTGCATCATGATGCGCGTCTGCCACCTCGACACGTGCCCGGTCGGCATCGCGACGCAGAACCCGGTGCTGCGCGAGCGGTTCACCGGCACCCCGGAGTTCGTCGAGAACTTCTTCTGGTTCCTGGCCGAGGAGGTGCGCTCCTACCTCGCCGAGCTCGGCTTCCGGACCCTGGACGAGGCGATCGGCCACACCGAGCTGCTCGACGTGCGCCCGGCGGTCGACCACTGGAAGGCCGGCGGGCTCGACCTGACCCCGCTGCTGCACGTGCCGCCGCTGGACGACGACGCGGCCCGGCGCCAGACCACCAAGCAGGACCACCGGCTCGAGCGGGCGCTGGACAACCAGCTCATCGCCGCGGTGTCCCCGGCGCTGGACGCCGGCGAGGCGGTCACGCTCGAGGTCGCGGTGCGCAACGAGCACCGCTCGGTCGGCGCGATGCTCGGCGGCGAGATCGTGCGGCGGGTCGGCGGGGCCGGCCTGCCCGACGACACCGTGCACATCACCCTGCGGGGCGTGGCCGGGCAGTCCTTCGGCGCCTTCGTCCCCCGCGGGGTCACCCTGCGGCTGGTGGGCGAGGCCAACGACTACGTCGGCAAGGGCCTCTCCGGCGGGCGGCTCATCGTGCGCCCGGACGAGCGCGCGCCGTTCGTCGCCGAGGAGCAGACGATCGGCGGCAACACGGTGCTGTACGGCGCGACCGCGGGCAAGCTGTTCATGCGCGGCCGGGCCGGGGAGCGGTTCGCGGTGCGCAACTCCGGCGCCCTCGCGGTCGTCGAGGGCGTGGGCGACCACGGGTGCGAGTACATGACCGGCGGCACCGTGGTCGTGCTCGGCACCACCGGGCGCAACTTCGCCGCGGGCATGTCCGGCGGCGTGGCGTACGTGCACAACCTCGACCGGAACCTGGTCAACGCGGAGCTGGTCGACCTGCGGCCGGTCAGCGATCCCGAGAAGCTGCGGGCGTACATCGCCGAGCACCACGCCGAGACCGGCTCGGCGGTCGCGGAGCGGATGCTGGCCGGCTGGGGCACCGCGGTGGCGCAGTTCACCGAGGTCATGCCGCGCGACTACGAGCGCGCGATGGAGGCGATTCGGGCCGCCGAGGCTGCCGGCCGCGACGTGGATGCGGCTGTCATGGAGGTGGCACGTGCCTGACCCGAACGGTTTCCTGAAGCACGAGCGGCGGCTGCCGGCCCGGCGGCCGGTTCCGGTGCGCCTGCGGGACTGGCGCGAGGTCTACCCGCCCGCGACCGACGAGCTGATCCGGGAGCAGGCCGGCCGCTGCATGGACTGCGGCATCCCGTTCTGCCACGACGGCTGCCCGCTGGGCAACCGCATCCCGGACTGGAACGACCTGGTCCGGGGCGGCGACTGGGACTTCGCGATCGAGGCCCTGCACGCGACGAACAACTTCCCGGAGTTCACCGGGCGGCTGTGCCCGGCCCCGTGCGAGGCGGCCTGCGTGCTGTCCATCGCCGGCGGCCAGGCGGTCACGATCAAGCAGGTCGAGGTCGAGATCATCAACCGCGCGATGGCCGCCGGCCGGGTCACCCCGCGCCCGGCGCCCGAGCGCTCGGGCAAGAGCGTGGGCGTGGTCGGCTCCGGGCCGGCCGGGCTCGCCGCCGCGCAGCAGCTGGCCCGGGCCGGGCACGACGTCGTGGTGTACGAGCGCGACGACGCCCTCGGCGGGCTCCTGCGCTACGGCATCCCGGACTTCAAGCTCGAGAAGGAGCACATCGACCGCCGGCTCGAGCAGCTGACCGCGGAGGGGGTGCAGTTCCGCACCGGCGTCCACGTCGGCGTCACGGTCTCCGTGGACGAGCTGCGCGCCTCGCACGACGCGCTGCTGCTGGCCTGCGGCGCGCTCACCGGCCGCGACACGCCCGAGACGCCCGGCCGCGAGCTGCGCGGCGTGCACCTGGCGATGGAGCACCTGGTCGAGTCGAACCGCGTCGTCGCCGGCAAGCAGCCGTCGGCCGCGATCACGGCCGAGGGCAAGCACGTCATCATCATCGGCGGCGGCGACACCGCGGCCGACTGCCTGGGCGTCGCGCACCGGCAGGGCGCCCGGTCGGTGCTGCAGCTGGACCAGTACCCGACGCCGCCGCAGCAGCGCGACGAGTCCCGCGACCCGTGGCCGACCTGGCCCTGGATCCTGCGCAACTACCCGGCCCACGAGGAGGGCGGCGAGCGCGCCTTCGCCGTCGCCGTGACCTCGTTCGAGGGCGACGCCGACGGCAACCTCACCGCGGTGCGCATCGCCGAGGTCAAGGTGTCCAGGGTGGACGGCCGCCGCATCGTGAGCGTCGTGGAGGGGACCGAGCGGGAGTACCCGGCCGACCTCGTGCTGCTCGCGATCGGCTTCGAGGGCACCGAGGAGGGTCCGCTGCTGACCAACCTCGGCCTGACCCGCAACCGGCGCGGCGGCATCGACACCGACGCCACGTGGCAGAGCACGGCGCCCGGCGTCTTCATCGCGGGCGACATGCACCGCGGCGCCTCGCTGATCGTGTGGGCCATCGCCGAGGGCCGCGCGGCGGCCGCGTCCATCCACGCGTACCTGGGCGGCGACGGCACCCTGCCCTCGCCGGTCGAGCCTTCCGCGGTGGCCCTATCCGCCTGAGGTGCTAATCGGGTGCGGGCTTCTTCGGCAGCCCGCACCCGGGTACCCCCTCGGCCATGAAACGGGCTTTATGGGGTCTGGCCTTCGCGATCTGCTGCTGGTTCCCCGCGCAGACGGCCCTCGCGAACGGCAGCTTCGCCTCGGACCTGAACATCGCCATCCGCGTCGCCGAGCACTACTGGGGCGCGAAGATCGTGGGCTTCCGCCCGATCACGAAGATCATCCCGTACGTCGTCGACGGCCAGATCTCCTGCGGCACGCAGCCGATCCCGGCCCAGAACGCGGCGTACTGCCCGATCGGCGACTTCATCGCCTACGACCGGAACTGGTCGGAGCAGGTCTACAACGACATGGGCGACGCGTTCGTGTTCTACCTCCTCGGCCACGAGTACGGCCACGGCATCCAGCAGCGCCTCGGCATCCAGTACCAGTTCACGATCTACCAGGAGCTGCAGGCCGACTGCTTCGCCGGCGCCATGATCGGCGACTCGATCCGCACCGGCGACCTGACCCTCGACACGGGCGACCTCGACGAGCTGAAGGCGGGCCTGATCTCGGTCGGCGACCCGCCGGACGAGCCGTGGTTCAAGGAGGGCGCCCACGGCTCGCCGCAGCAGCGGGAGTCGTCGTTCTTCGGCGGCTACGACCACGGCCTGGACTCCTGTGACGTGCACAAGGGCAGCCTGACGTCGACGACGCCGGCGGCGTTCCCGTCGCTGCCGGCCCCGGCGCCGACCCCCGCGCCGAGCTTCCCGGGCACGCGCAACCCGTTCCCGGGCTGGACCAACCCCCTGCCGGGCCCGACCACCCCGACGTGGCCCTTCTTCCCGTAGCGGTTTGCGGCTTGTGTGGGCATTCGCGTCTTGTTCGGCCCCGGCCGCCTCGGGGTCGCCGCGCGCCGGGACTCTCCGTTACGGTCATCGGGTTCGATGCGCATCGTGGCGGGGAGGGCGCGGTGGGTGAGCCGGGGTTCGTGGTCGATCCGAGCGCGGTCCACGCGTTCGGGCGGGACTTCCAGCACGATCTGGACGTGCACTTGTCCGCGGAGAAGGTGCAGACGCTGCACCTCTTCTCCGCGACGCCGGTGTTCGGCACCAGGGCGGTGAGCAAGGAGGTTCGGCAGGCCGCGACGGACTACGTCAAGCGGTTGCAGGAGCTGTTCGACCTCATGGAGGTTCTGCTCTACAACGGCTCGGTGATGGCGGAGGCGGCCCACGAGATCGCCGAGGCGTACGAATCCGCCGACTCGCTCACCGCCGACCAGGTCTCCGGGGCGCTGGGCAATGCGAGAGCGGCGGTGACGGCGGACGCCGACGTCGTGGACCCGAGAACAGGCAGGCCGATCTGATGGCGGAGAGGTACAAGGACTTCAAGCTTCCGGATCTGTGGAACATCGTGCGGGACGAGGATCCGGAGGCGGGTTTCACGCACGTCAGCACGCTGAATCGGCTGCGGACGGCACTGGAGCAGCAGCGCGACAATCTCCGCGTGCACCGGGACCGGCTGACCGACGGCTGGCCTCCGAACCGTAGCGAAGCCGCGTGGGCGTTCGCCGGGCGCATCAACGACATGATCGATGTGATGACCCAGACCGCGGACACGGCGAATCTGATGGCCGTCGGCGTCGACGAGGCGTACGCGGCCGTGCGAGAGGCCCGGCGTCAGCTCGAGTCGATGATGGCGCAGTACTCGCGGGCCACCGGGCAGGGACTGGCGGCCGGTGGTGCGAAACATGCCGAGCTGGATCAGCGCGGACGAGACGTGCTGATCGCCTCCGATGCCAGGATCGCGGGAGCCGCTGAGAAGATCAATGCAGCGGTGCCGCGGTACCGGCGGTTCGACGAGGTCGGAGCGAAGATTCTGCGCGACCCGGATGCCGATGGTGGCGGATCGGGCCAGTCGCCGGGGCGGCGAGGCGGGATCGGCGGTGGCTCGGCAATGCTGCAACCACCGGTGTTCGATCCGCCGTCACCCGGCGACGGATTGACGCTGGCCGAGCAGCCCGAGCGCCCCGACGGCACGTCCGGCAACGGCCCACGTATCGGCGTTCCCACAGGTCAGATCGGGGTGATCGGCGGCGTGCCCGAGAGCGGAAACCCCGCACCCGCGACACCCGGTGGCGTTGCCTTCCGCCCGGGCGTGCTGGCTCCGGGCGGCGTGATCAGCGCACCACGTCCGGGCGGCGCGGCGGTGGGGCAGCCCGCCGTTCCGATGCCGGGCGGTGCCGTCCCACGAACGGGTGCCTCGCAGACGGCCCGAACCCGGCCGGCCACGAGTGCCGCCGCACCCGCTGAACCGTTCGGCAGCCGTGGCGCGGTCGGCGGCTACCGCGACCGCTCCTACGAGGAGTACACGAAGCGCCGGCGTTCGAGGCCGAGCGTGGACGGCGACGAGCTGTGGGGGGTGGACGAAGGGGTGCCGCCGGTCCTCGAGGCGCCTCCCGAACGCCGCCACGATCCCGGGCCGGGCGTGGTGGGGATCGACCGTTGACCGCCGCGCTCCGCCGGGCCGGGGCCTGCCTGCTGGCCGTCGTGGTCATGGTGCTGGCCGGCGTGCGCCCGGCCGCGGCCGACAACATCCGGGACCAGCAGTGGCACCTCGCAGCGCTGCGCATCCCGGAGGCGCATCGGATCAGCCAGGGCGAGGGCGTGGTGGTCGGGCTGCCGGATACCGGAGTCGACACGAAGCATGCCGAACTCGACGGGGCGGTCCTGCCGGGCAAGGGCTTCGGGGAGGGCAACAGCGATTTCGACGGACGGGGCGACTTCATCGGCCATGGAACCGCGATGGCCGGCCTGATCGCGGGGCGGGGACTTCCCGGGAACGGCGGAGTGCTGGGGATCGCGCCCAAGGCCATGATCCTGCCCCTGCAGACGCTGCGCAGTGAGAACGGCACCGGGAATGCCGCGTACCTTGCGGCGGGAATCGACTGGGCGGTGGAACACGACGCCAAGGTCATCTGCATCGCCGGCGGCACCGGCAAGGACCCGAGGGTCCGAGCGGCCGTCGAGCGTGCGCTCCGGTCGGACGTCGTGGTCGTCGCCGCGGCCGGAAACACCTCGACCGAGCACGCGGTGTCCTTCCCCGCGAGCCTTCCGGGTGTCCTCGCGGTCGGCGGGACGGACCGCGACGGGAACCACGCCTCGGTCTCGGTGACCGGCCCGGAGATCATGGTTGCCGCGCCGGCCGTCGACATCGTCTCGACGAGGTTGTCCGGTGAGTACGCGTCGGCCTCGGGGACGAGTGATGCGACGGCGATCGTCGCCGGTGTTGTCGCGTTGGTGCGGGCCCGGTTCCCCGAGCTCTCCGGCGCCGAGGTGGTGCACCGCATCACCGCCACCGCCGTCGACAAGGGCCGGCCCGGCCGCGATGACGAGTTCGGGTTCGGCATCGTCGATCCCGTCGCCGCGCTCACCGCCGACGTCGGACCGGTTCCCAGCTCGCCGGCGGCGTCGCCGGTCGCCGGTGCGCCGGGCGGGCGTGAGCCGGGGGGTCGCGGCGTGGTGTGGGCCCTGGCCGGGGGTGGCGTGGTGCTGCTGGTGGCCGTGATGGGCCTGGTCCGGGGCCGGCGGCGGGCGCGATCCTGATCACCTCCGGCAGCGGGTGTGGCGATCACCCTTCGCGGGTAAGGCGCGCAGAATGCGGGATTCGGTCTTTGACACGCTCGTACCGCTGGGGATCGCGCTCGGGGCGGCGGTCCTGGCGGTGCTCGCGGTACACGTCGTGCACAAGATACTCGTGCGCGTCGGGCGGCAGTCGTCGCTCGTCACCGAGCTGGCCGAGCGCGCGCACCGGCCCACGCAGTGGGTGCTGGTGCTGTGCGCGGTCTACTTCGCCGTTCGGGCCAACGCCGACGGGGCCTCGTGGCGGCACGCGTTTCTGCACGCCGATCAGCTGGTCATCATCGCGGCGGCGGCGTGGCTGCTCGCGGCGTTGCTCGTGGTCGCCGAGGACGCGGCGCTGTCGCGGTTCAACACCGAGGTGCCCGACAACCGTACGGCCCGGCGCGTCCACACCCAGGTGGTGATGATCCGGCGGGTGACGGTCGCGGTCGTGGCCGTGCTCGCGGTCGCCGTGATGCTCATGACGTTCCCGGGGGCCCGGATCCTCGGCACGAGCGTGCTGGCCAGCGCGGGGTTCCTGGGCATCGTCGGCGGTCTCGCGGCGCAGAGCGTGCTGCGCAATGTGTTCGCGGGGCTGCAGCTCGCGTTCTCCGACGCCGTACGGCTCGGCGACGTCGTCATCGTCGA
This sequence comes from Dactylosporangium sp. CA-052675, assembly GCF_050947935.1. Taxonomy (GTDB): domain Bacteria; phylum Actinomycetota; class Actinomycetes; order Mycobacteriales; family Micromonosporaceae; genus Dactylosporangium. The sequence continues at coordinate 1,917,442 of NZ_CP192010.1, forward strand.
GCAGGAGTGGGGGCGGGTGCAGGAGATCACGCTGTCCTACGTCGTCGTGCACGTGTGGGACGACCGGCGGCTCATCCTCCCGACCACCTACTTCACCGAGAAGCCGTTCGAGAACTGGACCCGGACGAACTCCGCGCTGCTGGGGGCCGTGATGTTCGACGTGGACTGGTGGCTGCCGGTACCGGAGATGCGTGAGGAACTGCGCCGGGCCCTCGAATCCACGGACCTGTGGGACGGGCGGGTGTCGGTGCTGCAGGTCATCGAGGCCACCGGCAGCGCCATGCAGCTGCGCGCGCTCGTGAGTGCCGAGGACGCGCCGAAGCTGTGGGACCTGCGCTGCTTCGTGCGTGAGCACCTCGTGGGCTGGCTGCGCGACACGCACCCGGACGCGCTGCCGCGGGTCCGCGCGGAGATGACCTCGGCGATGCCGCTGCACGCGACGCTCACGGGGCAGACGCTCACCACCGACGGCGACTCGCGCGTGTTCAGCCACAGCGTCGACGGCCGGGCGCGGGCCGAGGCGTTCACCGGGCGGGAGTCGTAGCCACCCGCGTCGCCACGAGCCCGGCGAGCACTGCGGCCATCACCGGCAGCGCGTACTGCCCGAAGAAGCCCGCGCCCAGCACCAGCAGCGCGGCGAGATAGGTGACCCAGGCCAGGCGGCGGGGCAGGTGCAGCGCCTGCAGCGCGACCAGGAGCACCGCGACCGGGATCGAGACCGGCAGGAGCGTGACGCCGGGGTCGTCCAGCACGACGGCCAGGCCCGCGCCCAGCGCCGCCGCCGACGCGAAGACGAAGAAGTGACCGTAGCCCCACACGAAGGCCCGGCGGTTGCCGGTGAGGCGGTCGTGGACCGGGCGCTCGAAGTACAGCCACCAGAACGCGAACACGATGACCAGCCCGGCCCCGGCCACCCACCACAGGCGCCCGGCCGCGAAGCCGCCCTGCACCGCCAGGGTGGTCGACAGGACGACCTCCCCGAGCACGATGATGAACAGCAGCCCGTAGCGCTCGGCGATGTGGTGCGGGTGCCACGGCGTCGGCCAGGGCCGCTCGGCCCACACCGGCACCGACAGCTCGGCCGCCACCATCACCACGAACAGCAGGGTGTGCGTGGTGCCGTGGGTGAGCAGCAGCAGGCCCCACCCGACCATGCAGGCGCTCACCCCGGCGGCCATGCGCCGGGCGGTGCGCCGGACCTCCGCGCTGCCGTGGGCGGCGCGCAGCCACTGGGTCGCGAGCCCGATGCGCATGATCACATAACCGAGCGTGACCACCCGCAGATCACCCTCGAAGGCCTCGGCGACGCCGGCGGCCAGGACGAGTACCCCGGCGATCTGCAGCAGCGCCGTCAGCCGATAGGGGACGTCGTCGGTGTCGAAGGCGGAGGCGAACCAGGTGAAGTTCATCCACGCCCACCACACGGCGAAGAACGTCATGAGGTACCCGGCGATGCCGTGCGCCACGTGGTGCTCCGCCACCGAGTGGTGCAGCAGCTGCCCCAGCCGGGCGATGGCGACCACGAAACACAGGTCGAACAGCAGCTCGAGCGGGGTGGCGACGCGGTGCGCCTCGTGGCTGTCGCGGGCCCGCATCGGCCGCCGCCACTGGGGGAGCGTGGACATCGGACCAGTATCGAGCAAAGGCCCGGTGACCGGAGTCTCAACTGATGGGGCCAGGCCGGGGCAGCGCATACGCGCCGTGAACGAGGGGCTAGCCTCAAGGGTGTGACTCGACGCGCCAAAATCGTCTGTACGCTCGGCCCGGCCACATCGTCGGCCGAGCGGCTCCGTGGCCTAGTCGACGCCGGGATGGACGTCGCGCGGCTCAACTTCAGCCATGGTAGCCACGAGGACCACGCCTCGGTGTTCAACCTTGTTCGGGAGGCCGCCACCGCCGCCGGCCGCCCCGTGGGCATCCTCGCGGACCTCCAGGGTCCGAAGATCCGTCTCGGCCGATTCGCAGACGGACCGCACGAGTGGGCGGCCGGTGACACGGCCGTCATCACCAGTGACGACATTCTCGGCACCGCCGACCGGGTGTCCTGCACCTACAAGAAACTTCCGCAGGAGGTCAAGGCCGGCGACCGGCTGCTCATCGACGACGGCAAGGTCGCCGTCGAGGTGACCGCGGTCGACGGCAACGACATCACCGTCCTCGTGACCGAGGGCGGCATGGTCTCCAACAACAAGGGCGTCTCGCTGCCGAACGTGGCCGTGAGCGTGCCCGCGCTGTCGGACAAGGACGCCGAGGACCTGCGCTTCGCGCTGCGCCTCGGTGCCGACTGGATCGCGCTGTCCTTCGTGCGCTCGCCGGACGACATCAAGCTCGTCCACGAGATCATGGAGGAGGAGGGCATCCGCCGCCCGGTGCTCGCGAAGGTCGAGAAGCCCGAGGCGGTCGCCGCCCTCGAGGCCATCGTCAACGCCTTCGACGGCGTCATGGTCGCCCGCGGCGACCTGGGCGTGGAGATGCCGCTGGAGCAGGTGCCGCTCGTGCAGAAGCGCGCGGTGCAGCTCTGCCGCGAGCAGGCCAAGCCGGTCATCGTCGCGACCCAGATGCTCGACTCGATGATCGAGAACGCGCGGCCGACCCGCGCGGAGGCCTCCGACGTGGCCAACGCGGTCCTCGACGGCGCCGACGCCGTCATGCTGTCGGGGGAGACGAGTGTCGGGAAGTACCCCATCCTGACCGTCTCCACGATGGCGCGGATCGTCGCCACCACCGAGGGCGGGGCGCTGACCGTGCCGCGCCTGCAGCACGACCCCCGCACCCGCGGCGGCGCGCTGACCTCGGCCGCGTCCAACATCGCGCGCAACATCGGCGCGAAGGCGCTCGTGGCCTTCACCCAGACCGGCGACACCGTGCGCCGCCTGGCCCGCCTGCACTGCGAGCTGCCGCTGCTGGCGTTCACCCCGGAGCCCACGGTCCGCAACCAGCTCACCCTCAGCTGGGGCGTGCAGACCTTCGACGTGCCGTTCGTGGAGCACACGGACGAGATGTTCGAGCAGGTGGACATGGCCCTCGTCGGGCTGCCGTGGCTCTCGCCCGGCGACGACGTGGTGATCGTGGCGGGCTCGCCTCCCGGCACCCCGGGATCGACGAACACCCTCCGCGTGCACCAGCTGGGAGCACTCTCACAGTAAAAACTTCGGGCGAGCTGCGAAGATTGTCCGGTGACTGAACTGGCAACCGGACAGGACGCCGTGGACGAGCTCGTCCGTCTGCTCGACCTCGAGGCGCTGGGGGACGACCGGTTTCTGGGCATCAGCCCGCCGGACGGCCCCCAGCGCGTCTTCGGCGGCCAGGTGGCCGGGCAGGCCCTCGTCGCCGCCGGGCGCACCGTGGACCGGCAGCGGCGGGTCCACTCGCTGCACGGCTACTTCGTGCGCCCGGGCGATCCGGAAGTGCCGATCACGTACGCCGTGGAGAACATCCGCGACGGGCGCTCCTTCTCGGTGCGCCGCTCGGTCGCGCAGCAGCACGGCAAGGTGATCTTCTTCATGTCCGCGTCCTTCCACCGCCCGGAGGACGGCCTGGACCACGCGGAGCCCGCCCCCGCCGACGTCCCGCTGCCCGACGAGGTCCCGACGACGGCGGAGCGGCTGGCGCGGTACGAGGAGCGCGCCGGCATCTGGTCGATGGTCCCGCGCCCGATCGACGTGCGCTACGTCGGCGAGCCCGGCTGGGTCCCGGCCGGCGACCGCCCCGCCGAGCCCCGCCAGCGCGTCTGGATGCGCCTGGCCGGCAGGCTCCCCGACGACCCGGTCCTGCACACCTGCGTGCTGACCTTCGCCTCGGACCTGACGCTGATCGACTCGGTCCTGTCGGCCCACGGCGCCGTGTGGGGCCCCGGCGGCTTCGCCGGCGCGAGCCTGGACCACGCGATGTGGTTCCACCGCCCGTTCCGCGCCGACGAGTGGTTCCTCTACGACTGCGTGAGCCCGTCCGCGTCGGGCGCCCGCGGCCTGGCCACGGGCCGGATGTTCACCCTGGACGGCCGGCACATCGCCACGGCCGTGCAGGAAGGTTTGCTGCGTCGCGTGGGAGGATGAGGACATGCGGCTTTCGGCCCGAGTTGACTACGCGCTGCGCGCGGTGGCGGAGCTGGCGGCGACGTCGGCCGACGGCAAGCTGGTGACCGCCGACCGCCTGGCGTCGGCCCAGCAGATCCCCCCGAAGTTCCTGGAGAGCATCCTGCTGCAGCTGCGCCGCGGCGGCGTGGTGCTCGCCCAGCGCGGCCCGGAGGGCGGCTACCGCCTCGCCCGCCCCGCCGCCGAGATCTCCCTGGCCGAGATCATCCGCGTGATCGACGGCCCGCTCGCCAACGTGCGCGGCCAGCGCCCGGAGGAGCTCGGCTACCACGGCGCGGCGCAGGCGCTGCAGGACGTGTGGATCGCGCTGCGGGCCAACGAGCGGCTCATCCTGGAGACCGTGACGATCGAGGACGTGGTCACGGGCGAACTGCCGGAACGGGTGCGGGATCTCGTCGCCGATCCGCGCGCCTGGGTCTGAGGTTTTTCTGCTCGGGTCCGCGTCAGTGGCGGACCGTCGCTCCCGCCAGGAATCCCGGCGTCCGCGGTGGCAAGACCGCACCCACGCCTTGCCGCCGCGGAACGCCTTCTTCGCGGCTGCGTCGTGCCAGGGTGTTCCCGCCCTGGCTGCTTGTCTGGTCGGTCGTTTCGGCCCGGTCGGTTCGTTCGCGCTCGGGTCTCGCCCGGTCGGTTCGTTCGCGCTCGGGTCTCGCTCGGTCGGTTCGCTCGCGCTCCGCTTTTTGTGCCCGCTTTCCGCGCCCGCTTTGCGATTTGTGCCGCTCGCGGCCCCTCTCGAAGTCGCTATTTCCTATCGCTAAAACAGGAGTTAGGATCGTCGGCGTGACGATTGTGGTGGTCTCCGGAAACCCTCGCCCGCACTCGCGGACCCTGCACCTGGCCGAGGAGGTCGGCGGGGCCCTGGCCACGCGGCTCGGCCTGGCGGCCCCCCGCACCATCGACGTGAGCGACCTCGGCGTCAAGCTCCTGCAACCCGGCGACGGCGCCCTGACCGAGGCGGTAGCGGCCCTGCGCCGCGCGAGCGTGCTCGTCGTGGCCACGCCCACCTACAAGGGCAGCTACACCGGCGTCCTGAAGGTGCTCCTGGATCAGCTCCCGGCCGACGGCCTGAAGGACATCGCCGCCGTCACGGTCGTCACCGCGGGCGTCCAGCCCCAGGCGGACGCGGCCCAGCGCAACCTGCGCGAGTTGCTCGGCGAGCTGGGCGCGGTGCTGGTCGACCCGGGCCTGGCGGTGGTCGAGGGCGAGCTGGCGAACGCGGGCGCCACGGCCGCCGGGTACGTCGACGGCATCGCCGCCCACTTCGACACCGCCGCCGCCCACTGACCTCCGCCACCGCCTCGCCCGCGCGAGGGGTCCACTCAGACACGCGCTGATGGCCTTGCTTCGAACCGCCCGGTCGCGTCGGAGGCGTCGCTTCGAGGCCGTCTGCATGGCGTCGCTTCGAGGGCCGTCTACACCGCATCGCTTTGGGAGCCGTCTCCATGTGCACGGCCACGATCGCGTTGTCGCTTCGGTCCGTCTGCTTGTGCGCGGCCACGTTTCCGCGCTGTCGCTTCGAGCCGAGCCATTGTGCGCGGCGCGGTCGCTTCGCGCCGGGTGATCGTGCGTGGCGGCCGTGGCTTCGAGCCGGCGCTGGTTGTGCGCACAGCGGCGGTCGCCCGGTCCTCGACCGGCCCTGTTGCGCAGATCGTCCGGACGCCTGCTCCACCGCGGTAGCAGCGCCCCGTTCATCCCGGCACGGCGTGGGCGGTCTTCGGCCGGTGCCTGGGCTCCGAAAGGGACCAACCACCGCAAAGTACCGAATACCCCGTCAGGGCATAAATGCGGATATGTCGCGGCGCGCAGCGCCCGACATATCAAGCATCAGTTGTGCAGCGACGCCGCCGCCGTCAACACCGGGCCGACGTCCTCCGCACTGCCCCGCTCGCTGATCTCGTTCAGCGAGCGCGCGATGCTCACCAGCGCATACGTCTGCGTGACCCGCAGCGTCCGATCCATCTCCAGATCGTCGGCCATGTCCAGCTCGGCGCGGATGCTGTGCAGGAAGCCCTCGGCGGCCTGCAGATAGGGGTCGTGCGCTTTCGTCGACATGATCCGAGCGTAGGGCCCGCGACCAGCCCGGATCCCGGAAACGACCAACGCGCCTAGCGCGGCTGCCAGGCGGCCGGGGGCGTGGTCAGGCGCCGCACGTGCGCGGGCATCCGGCCCCGCACCACGTCGGCCAGGCTCACCTCGTCCAGGACGTTGCGCACGGCCGCGCGCACCGCGACCCAGAGTTGCTGGAGGTGTTCGGCGGTGCCGGAGTACATGGCCTCCTCCGGGCGGACGCCGCGCACCTCGGCCAGGGGGCCGTCGACCGCGCGCAGCACGTCGCCGACCATGATCTCCGAGGGCTGGCGGGTGAGCACGTAGCCGCCGTCGACGCCGCGCTGGCCGCGGACCAGGCCCGCGCGGCGCAGGTCGCCGAGGACCGCTTCCAGGAACTTTCGGGGCATGTCCTGCTCGTCGGCCAGCCCCGCGGCCGACACCACCGCGGGATAGGCCGCGGCGAGCCCGAGGGAAGCGCGAACCGCGTAGTCCCCGCGCGCCGAGATGTGCATCGAAAAGCTGCCTTTCCGGCCGGGCTGGTGGCATTGGTTGTCCGCTACCAATGTAGGGTGCCCGCCCACGCCTGATCGCCGGGGTGGCGCTGTCGGGCCGGGTGGCCGGGCGGGGCCGCGGCCCGTCGCCGGCCGCCGCGTCCGGTGGGAGACGGTGCCGGAGCTGGTCAGCCCGGGTGCCGCTCACGGGTGAACATCGGGGGTAGCGTGGTCGGATTATGCGATCAGATGAGCCGCGGCGGGGCGCCGACCACAACGTCATGCGCGAGGTCAACCGCTCGCTCGTGCTGACCCTGGTCAAGGAGGGCGGCCCCGTCTCGCGGGCCAGCATCGCGCGCTCGACGACGCTGGCCAAGCCGACGGTCTCGGCGATCGTCGACGAGCTCATCGCCGAGGGGCTGGTGCGCGAGATCGGGCCGGGCTCGACCGCCGTCAGCGGCGGGCGGCCGCCGATCCTGCTGGAGTTCAACGCGCGCTCGCTGCTCGTGGTCGGCGTGCACATCGGGGCCCGGCGCACCGCCATCGCCATCGGGGACGCCACCGGCGAGGAGATCGTGCGCCGGGAGCTGCCGACGCCGGGGCCGGGGACGGCGCCGGGCGAGGTGCTGCGGACGGTGGCGGCGGAGATCCGCGCGGGCATCGCCGGGGCCGGGCTGCCCGGCGCCAGGATCGCCGCGGTGGGGGCCGTGCTGCCGGGGCTCACCGACTTCCACGCGGGCGTGTGCCTGCTCGCGCCCAACCTCGGCTGGCGTGACGTGCCCGTTCGCGACCTGCTCGCGGCCGAGCTGCGCGGCGCCCCGGTCTACGTGCACAACGCCGGGCAGGCCGCCGCCGTCGCCGAGAACCTCGAGGGCGCGGGGGAGCGGGTGGGTGACCTCGCCCTGCTGTACACCGGCACCGGCCTCTCCGCCGGGGTGCTCTCCGACGGCCGGGTCTTCCACGGGGTCGGCGGCACCGCGGGCGAGATCGGGCACAACGCGGTGCCGGGCAACGACGAGGCCTGCAACTGCGGGAAGGTCGGCTGCCTGGAGACCCTCGCGTCGGGGCCGGCCATCGTGCGCGCGGCGAAGCGGGCGGGGCTGGACGGGTTCGACGCCCGGGACGTGACCGCCGCGGCCCGCGACGGGGACCCGGCGGCCCGGCGGATCATCGAGGAGGTCGGCGAATACCTCGGGCTGGCGGCGTCGTGGCTCATCAACGCGTACAACCCGGCGCTCGTCGTCGTCGGGGGCGGGCTGGCCGCCATCGGGGACCTGCTGCTCGAGCCGCTGCGCGCCGCCGTGGCCCGGCACGCGCTCGCCCCGGCCCTGCGCGGGGTCGAGATCCGCGCCTCGAAACTGGGCCCGGACGCGGAGGTCCGGGGCGCGGTCCTGCTGGCCCTGCAGCACTCGGAGACGTACTACCGGGTGGTCTTCCGGGCGTGACGAAGGGTTGGCCGAGGGGTTAGTTCTTTTCTTGAACAAACCCCCTGAGCGGCGTACCGTGTGGCCCAACACACCCCGCCACCGCGAAGAGGTACCCCATGACTGATTACCAGCCCACGCGCGAGGACAAGTTCAGCTTCGGGCTGTGGACCGTCGGCTGGCAGGCCCAGGACGTGTTCGGCGGCCCGACCCGCGCCCCGCTCGACTCGGTGGAGGCCGTGCACCGCCTCTCGGACCTCGGCGCCGCGGCCGTCACGTTCCACGACGACGACCTGTTCCCGTTCGGCAGCGACGACGCGACCCGCGACAAGCTCATCGGGCGCTTCAAGGACGCGCTGGACGAGACCGGCGTGCGCGTGGAGATGGTCACCACGAACCTGTTCGGCCACCCGATCTTCAAGGACGGCGGGTTCACCTCGAACGACCGCGCGGTGCGGCGCTTCGCCCTCAAGAAGGTGCTGCGCAACATCGACCTCGCGGCCGAGCTGGGCGCGGAGACCTACGTGCTGTGGGGCGGCCGCGAGGGCGCCGAGTCCGGCGGGGCCAAGGACGTGGCCGCCGCGCTGGACCGCTACCGCGAGGGCCTCAACGTGCTCTGCCAGTACGTGCGCGAGCAGGGGTACGACATCCGCTTCGCCCTGGAACCCAAGCCGAACGAGCCCCGGGGCGACATCCTGCTGCCGACCATCGGCCACGCCCTCGCGCTCATCGCGACCCTCGACGAGCCCGACCGCGTGGGCCTCAACCCCGAGGTGGGCCACGAGGAGATGGCCGGGCTGAACTTCGCGCACGGCATCGCCCAGGCGCTCTGGCACGGCAAGCTGTTCCACATCGACCTCAACGGCCAGCACGGGCCCCGCTTCGACCAGGACCTGCGCTTCGGGGCCGGCAACCTGCGCGGCGCGTTCTGGACCGTCGACGTGCTCGAGACCGGCGGGTACACCGGCTACCGCCACTTCGACTACAAGCCCCCGCGCACCGAGGACTACGACGGGGTGTGGGAGACGGCGCGCGCCTGCATGCGCAACTACCTGATCCTGCGCGAGCGCGTGCGCTCCTTCCGCGCCGACCCGGACGTGGCCGCGGCCCTGGCGGCGGCGCGCGTCGACGAGCTGTCGCAGCCGACCCTGGCCGAGGGCGAGAGCATCGCGTCGCTGCGCGCGGAGGAGTTCGACGTCGACACCCTCGCCGCGCGCGGCGGGGCCTTCGAGGTGCTCGACCAGCTCGCGATGGAGCACCTGCTCGGGGTCCGTTCATGACGCTCGTCGCCGGGGTGGACACCTCCACCCAGTCGACGAAGGTGCTCGTCTGCGACGCCGACACCGGCGCGGTCGTGCGCGAGGGCCGGGCCGGGCACCCCGACGGGACCGAGGTCGCCCCCGAGCACTGGTGGTCGGCGCTGCTGGAGGCGACCAAGGGTGGGCTGCTCGACGGGGTGGCCGCCCTCGGGGTCGGCGGGCAGCAGCACGGCATGGTCCTGCTCGACGAGGCCGGCGCGGTGGTCCGCGACGCGCTGCTGTGGAACGACACCCGCTCCGCCGGCGCGGCCGAGGACCTCATCGCCGAGCTGCCCGGCGGGGCCGCGGGCTGGGCCGAGGCCGTCGGGCTGGTGCCGGTGGCCAGCTTCACCGTCACCAAGCTGCGCTGGGTCGCCCGGCACGAGCCGGAGGTCGCGGCCCGGGCCGCCGCGGTGGTGCTGCCGCACGACTGGATCACCCACCGGCTCAACACCGGCCCCGAGCTGACGACGGACCGGGGCGACGCCTCCGGCACCGGGTACTGGTCGCCGGCGACGGGGCAGTACCGGCCCGATCTCGTCCGGCTGGCCTTCGGCCGGGACCTGCGGCTGCCCCGGGTCGCCGGGCCGGCCGAGGTCGTCGGCGAGACCGCGGACGGCGCGCTGCTCGCCGCGGGCACCGGCGACAACATGGCCGCGGCGCTCGGCCTCGGCCTGCGCCCGGGCGACCTGGTGGTGTCGCTGGGCACGTCCGGCACCGTGTTCGGGGTCAGCGCGGCGCCCGTCGCCGACCCGAGCGGGACGGTCGCCGGGTTCGCCGACGCGAGCGGGCGGCACCTGCCGCTCGTGGCGACGCTGAACGCGGCCCGGGTGCTCACGGCGGTGGCGGCGCTGCTCGGCGTACCACTGTCCACACTGGACGAACTCGCGCTCGCGGCGGAGCCGGGGGCGGGCGGGCTGACCCTGCTGCCCTACCTCGACGGCGAGCGCACGCCCAACCTGCCCGGCGCGCGCGGGCTGCTCAACGGGCTCACCCGCGCCAACGCCGGCCCGGCGAACCTGGCCCGGGCCGCGTACGAGGGCATGCTGTGCGGGCTCGCGGACGGGCTCGACGCGGTCCGCGCGCTGGGCGTGCCGGTCGAGCGGGTGCTGCTCATCGGCGGCGCGGCGGCGTCGGCGGCGGTCCGGGCGATCGCGCCGGGGCTGCTCGGGGTGCCGGTGAGCGTGCCGGAGCCGGGGGAGTACGTGGCCCTCGGCGCGGCCCGCCAGGCGGCGTGGGCGCTGCGCGGGTCCTCCGAGGCGCCGTCGTGGCCGGTGTCCGCGGTCGACGTGACGGGGGATCCGGCCGAGAAGATCCGGAAGGTGTACTCGGACGTGCGCGACCGGGCGCAGGCGTTGCTCAAGTAGCGAGATCCCCCGCGACAGCGAAAAGCTCCGCCGAGGTCACCCTCGGCGGAGCTTTTCGCGTCACCGCTCAGTCGTCCGGCCACTCGCCCGTGAGCCGCCGCACGCCCTCGGCTCCGCCGCGGTCGATCGCGGCCTTCACGACGGCGAAGATGGCGCCCTGCAGCGCGGCGGCGGCCAGGACCTCGCCCCAGCCGTAATCCCGCGACGTCGCCGCGGGCGCGTCCTCCTCGCCGGAGAGACGCTTCCACACCTGCTTGAACACGATCCCCGCCGCGATGCCCCCCGCCACGCTGAAGGCGATGCTGAACGGCTTGTACAGCAGCTTGTTCATTCAGTACTCCCGCCGGCTGCGGTAACCGACCAGCGCCGCCAGGACCAGCAGCGCGGAGCCGACGACCCACGGGGCGGGCCGCTCCCGGGCCGAGTCCAGCAGCCGGCGCATCCCGGTCTGCAGGGTGCTCTTCGGGTGCGTTCGCAGCTCGCGGCTCGCGTAGGCGGCGTTGACCGCCATCTGCGAGACGCCCTCGCGCATGCGCAGCTTGGCGGTCTCCACCGAGGAGTGCACCGCCTCCTGCGCACGGGCCTTCACGTCCGCCTTGGCCGCGAGGGCCTCGACGGTCTCGCCGAGCCCGGCGCGCGTGCGGGCGATCTCCGCCCGCAACACCTCCGGGTCGGCGGTGGTGCTGTGCCCGTTCGCGCTGTGCTGCGATTCCGTTGCCGTCATTTGTGGCCCCCGTGCTTCACCGAGGTCGTGATGGTGTCGATGTCGGCCTTCACGCCCGCGACCGTCTCCTGCGGCATCGGCGGCACGGCCTTCTTCACCTGGCCCTTGCCGACCAGCGCGAGCACGCCGGCGACCACGAAGAGCGCGACGCCGACGATGAGCGCGGCCAGCCAGGCCGGCATCACGGCGGCCAGGCCGATGATGAGCGCGGCCAGCAGGGCGCCGACGCCGTACAGCGCGACGAGTCCGGCCCCGCCGAACATCCCGGCCCCGAGGCCGGCTCGCTTGCCCTTCTCGGTGAGCTCGATCTGGGCCAGCTTCAGCTCGTCGCGCACCAGCGTGGAGACCTGTTCGGCGGCGAGCTTCACCAGCTCGGCGGTCGACCGGTCGGCGCTGCTCGTCGCGGGACTCGTGATCGGGTTCTGCACGCGCGGCGTCAGGGCCGGGCGGACCGCCGCGCTGCGCGGCTCCAGGGTGGACGTCATGGCTTCTCCTCTCGCCCGTACCAACCTCATGCCCAGCCTGGGACGGGGCTAACCCGCAACCGTCGCCACGGGGGCCCCGTGCGCCTCAGGGGACTCCTCCCGTGCCCGGGCCGGCAGCAGGAAGCACAGCGCGCCGGCGAGGGCGAGCAGGCCGAGCTCGAGGCCCAGCACGCGCTCCAGGGAGGCGGTGAGGCCCCGCCCGGACCACGAGAAGAACGCGGTGCCGAGCACGGCCACGCCGATCGCGCCGCCGATCTGCTGGGCGGCCGTGAGCGTGCCGGAGGCGGAGCCGAGCTCGTGGGGGTCGACGGCGGCGAGGACGATGTCGAAGTACGGCGCCATCGAGGCCCCCATCCCGATCCCCAGCACCAGCAGGGCGGGCAGCAGCGGCCACGGCGAGGCCGAGCCGCCGGTGGCCGCGAGCGTGCCCAGGAGCACCGCGACGCCGAGCGCCACGACGCCGGTGCCGCCGACGAGCACCCTGCGGCCGCCGAGGCGGGCGCTCAGGCCGTGGGCGGCGACGGCGCCGAGCGCGGTGCCGAAGGCCCACGGCGCCTGGGTGAGGCCGGCGCGCAGCGGGCTGTAGCCGAGGCCCAGCTGGAGGTACACGCTCAGGATGAGGGAAAGCCCCATGACCCCGGCGAAGAAGATCAGCCCGACCACGAGCCCGGCGTTGAAGCGCCGCTTGGCCAGCAGCGAGGGCTCCACCAGCGGGGTGCACCCGGCCCGCACGCGGCGCTGCTCGTAGCGGCGGAACAGCCACAGCCCGGGCACCGACGCGGCCATCGCCGCCCAGCACCACCACGGCCAGCCCAGCTCCCGGCCCTGCACCAGCGGGAAGACGAGCAGCAGCAGGGCGCCGCCGAGCAGGACGGTGCCGGGCAGGTCCAGGCGCAGGCTCGGGTTCTGCTCGGCGTTGCGGGGCAGGAAGCGCGCGGCGCCGAGTAGCGCGGCCAGGCCCACCGGCAGGTTGATCAGGAAGATCGCCCGCCAGCCGGTGCCGAACAGGTCGGCGTCGACGAGCACGCCCGCCAGGATCGGGCCGCAGACCGCGGAGAGGCCCATCACCGGGCCGAACGCGGCGAACGCGGAGCCGGCCCGCTCGGGCGGGAACGCCGCCTTGATCAGGCCGAGCCCCTGCGGGATGAGCACGGCGCCGCACAGGCCCTGCAGCACCCGGAACGCGATCAGCCAGGCCGGGCCGGGCGCGACCGCGCACAGCAGCGACATGAGGGTGAAGCCGGCCGCGCCGGCGAGGAACATCGGGCGGCGGCCGAAGACGTCGCCGAGGCGGCCGCCGGTGACGAGGCCGACGGCGAAGGCGAGGGTGTACCCCGCGGCGAGCCACTGCAGCAACGCCGTGCCGCCCCCGAGGTCGGCGCGGATCGAGGGCCCGGCGATGGCGATGACCGTGGCGTCGAGAAGGTCCATGACCTCGGCGGCCAGCACGACGGCCAGCACGATCCAGGGGTTCGAACGATGTTCGTATCTCACGAACACCGTTCTACTTACGAACGGCGTTCGTGTCAAGTAGGATTGCCGGGTGCCTGCTGCCGCCATCCCCGTCCCACCGTGGCGGGCGCCGAAGAAAGCCCCGGCCGCCCGCCAGCCCCTGAGCGCGGAGGCGGTGCTGAGCACGGCCCTGCGCCTGGTCGACCGGGACGGCCTCGACGCGCTGAGCATGCGGCGGGTCGCGCAGGAGCTCGGCACGGGCGCGGCGTCGCTCTACGCGTACTTCGCCAACAAGGACGAGCTCCTCGAACAGCTCCTGGACCGCGTGGTCGGCGAGATCCCGCTCCCGCGCGCCGACGTGCCCGACTGGAAGGCCGAGGTCAAGCGCACCTGCTTCGCCAGCCGCAACGTGTTCTGCTCGCACCGCGACCTCGTGCGGGTCGCGCGGGCCAACATCCCGACCGGCCTCAACTCGCTGCGCTACACCGAGGCCCTGCTGGCCCTCCTGCGCGGCGCGGGCATCCCCGACCGCATCTGCGCCTGGGCGATGGACCAGATGTCGATGGTCATCATCGCCGACGCGGTCGAGCAGTCCATCCACCAGGAGCTGGGGCGGCGCACGGAGGCGGAGGCGGAGCCGTACCTGAACCAGGTCCGCGACTACCTCGCCGCCCTGCCGGCCGACGAGTTCCCGAACCTCGTCGCCCTCGCCCCCACGATGATCGAGGGCAGCGGCGACGAGCGCTTCCAGTTCGCCCTCGACCTGATGATCGACGGCCTGGCGACCTACGCCCGCCCGTCTGGAGGTGCCGCGTGACCGCGATCGTCGGCCTGGTCCACCAGGGCACCGTCTATGTCGGCGGCGACTCGGCGGGCGCGTCGGGCTACGCCCGCCCGTCTGGAGGTGCCGCGTGACCGCGATCGTCGGCCTGGTCCACCAGGGCACCGTCTACATCGGCGGCGACTCGGCGGGCGCCTCGGGCTACGCCCGCCCGTCTGGAGGTGCCGCGTGACCGCGATCGTCGGCCTGGTCCACCAGGGCACCGTCTACATCGGCGGCGACTCGGCGGGCGCCTCGGGCTGGAGCCTGACCGTCCGCGCCGACTCGAAGGTGTTCCACAACAACGGATACCTCTTCGGGTTCACCACGTCCTTCCGGATGGGGCAGCTCATCCGGTACTCCCTGAAGCCCCCGAAGCCGGTCGGCGACATCGAGCGGTTCATGGCCACCCGCTTCATCGACGCGGTGCGCGAGTGCCTCAAGACCGGCGGCTGGGCCCGGCGCGACAGCGAGCGGGAGGAGGGCGGGACGTTCCTCGTGGGCGTCAAGGGCCGCCTCTTCACCGTGCACGACGACTACCAGGTCGCCGAGGCCGCCGACGGGTACGCGGCGGTGGGCGTGGGGGACGAGATCGCGCTCGGCGCCCTGTTCGCGACGGCGCAGTCGCGCATGGCCCCGCAGCGGCGGGTGGAGGTGGCCCTGCGGGCGGCGGAGCGCTTCAGCGCCGGCGTGCGCGGCCCCTTCGTGTGCCTGTCCCAGCCGCCCCAGGTCCTCGTGTAAACAGCTCGACACGTCGATGCACGTTCTGTGCGTCAAGCTCCCCCGGCTGATCAAGCTCGCGTGCCGTTCGGGCATGGCAGCTTCGCATGCCTCCGGCAATGTCGCCGACGACTATCTGACCTAGGTAAGACAAGCGCATGAGTGAGCTGGCTCGTGTGACCCAACCCGCGCCGCCGCTTCTACAAGCTCACGCCGGAGGGTGTACCGGAAGCGCGCCACCTGCTGGCAACGCACCGACCGCAAGGACTGTCGAGGCGGGCCCGGTCCGGAAGGGCAACGCCGAGATTCCAGACCGGTTGGTCCGCGGAGGGCGTGTGGTGAGCTTTCTCGAGATCGGTCTTGCGGTCGCCACAGGGCTGGCTGTCAATGAGGCCTGCGACGTCTCGCCTTGGCCGGCCCACAAAATTGCGCGCTGGTCAGCGCATCGCCGCTACATCGGCTCCGCCAGGGCGGAGACGCGTGCAGAGGAGCTTGTCGCGCTGATCGGCTCCGGACGGAACAACAGCGACCGTGATTCTGCCTGCAGACGTTGTGCTGTGGAGCGTCCGAACGGAGCGGCATCCGGCTTGAAACCTCGGTGTCGGGCGCGGTCCGTTGCAGGTGTGACGGCGAATCTGGAGTTTGAAGGGTAGGACGGCGGCTGACCGGCCGCCGGTCGCTTCGGTTGTCAGCGGCCGGGCCAGGTGGAAAGGCAGTGGGCGAGGTGCGCCGGAGTTTTCTGCCCAGTGCAGCCAGCGGCCGTACGCGGCCACTGGCGTTCTCGTTCACCGCGGCAGCGTTGGCGACCGGCGCCGAGGGGGATCACCTGCTTCCTGAGCCGCGCCTCGGCCGGGGCGGGCTCGGACGCAGGGTTCACCCGGGCTTGCTGGCACTCTCCTGCCGGTCCACGAGTGGTGGTGCCACGCGCATCCCGTGGTGGTTCGTACTGCATTACGCCGGAACGGCGGGCGAACAGCGGCGACTTCCCCGGGGGCGGGCGGCGATGACCGCCTGGTCCGCGGAGGCCCTGGCCCGCATCGCCGCCGCGGCCGAGCTGGAGATCGCCGTCCGGCGCCCCGGCGGCACCTACCGTCCGCCCGTCCCGGTCTGGGTGGTCACCGTCGCCGGCGAGGTCTACGTGCGCAGCTGGTACCGCCGCGACACCGGCTGGTTCGGCGCCGCGATCGCCTCCGCGCACGCGCACATCCGCGTCCCGGGCGCGAAGGCCGACGTGACCGTCACCGACGTCGGCGACGGCGACGGCGACGAGCGGCTCCGCGCCGAGGTCGACGACGCCTACCGCGCCAAGTACGGCGCGGCGGGCGCGGCGTCGATGGTGACCTCGGCCGCGGCGGCCACCCCACTGCGGCTCAGGCCGCGGCGAGCGCCCCGGTGAGCGCCTCGTCCAGGATGGCCAGGCCGCGGTCGATTTCCTCGTCGGTGCTGGTCAGGGGCGGGGCGATGCGGAATGTGCCGCCCATGCCGGGCAGCTGGACCACGTTCATGTGCAGGCCGAGCGTGAGGCACCGCCGCGTGACCTCCGCGCCCAGGCGGTCCGCGCCGGTCTTCGTCGCGCGGTCGGTCACCAGCTCCAGGCCCTGTAGCAGGCCGCGGCCGCGCACGTCGCCGACGACCTCGTGGCGGCCCCGCAGCTCCAGCAGGCCCCGCCGCAGCCGCTCCCCGAGCTCGGCCGCGCGGCGGTCGAGGCCGTCGCGCTGCAGGATGTCGAGCACGGTGTTGCCGACCGCCGCGGGCAGCGGGTCGCTCACGTGCGTGGTGTAGAAGAGGAAGCCTCGCTCGTACGCCTGCTGCTCGATCGCCTCCGTCGTCACCACGGCCGCGAGGGGCAGGCCCGCGCCGAGCGTCTTGGACAGCGTGATGATGTCGGGCACGACGCCGTCGCGCTCGAACGCGTACCAGGTGCCGGTCCGGCACAGGCCGGTCTGCGCCTCGTCGAGGATGAGCAGCATGCCCCGCTCGCGGCACTTCGTCCGCAGGGCGGCGAGGTAGCCGGGCGGCGGCTCCAGCACCCCGCCCGAGCTCAGGATCGGCTCGACCAGGCACGCGGCCGGCGCTCCGCAGGACTGGGCGTCGAAGAGCGCGAACGCGTGGTCGAGCTGGCGGCGCCAGTCGAGCGTGCCGTCGGGGTGGGTGAAGTCGGGGCGGTACGCGTCCGGCGCCGGGATCGCGAAATTCCCGGGCGCGGGCGGGCCGTAGCCGCGGCGCCCCGCGCTGTAGGTGGCCCCGGCCGCGGCCTGGGTCATGCCGTGCCAGGAGCGCGCGAACGACACGATCTCGTGCCCGCCGGTGACGAGCTTCGCCAGGCGCACGGCCGCCTCGTTGGACTCGGCGCCGGTCGTCAGCAGCAGGACCTTGGACAGCTCCGCCCCCTCGAACGGCGCCTGCGCCTTGCCCAGCGACTCGGCGAGGCGGCGCGACAGGTCGACGACGGGCCGCGAGAGCATGCCGCTGAAGAGGTGGTCGAGCTCGCCGATCTGCCGCCGTACCGTTGCCACGATCTGCGGATGCGAGTGCCCCAGGATCGCGCTCATCTGCCCCGACGTGAAGTCGAGGATGCGCCGGCCGTCCTCGGTGAAGACGTGGCTGCCCTCGGCGCGCACGATGATCTCCGGGGTGAACGCCCCGCCGTACCGCACGACATGCCGCTGCGCATCGCTCCAGAAGTCCGCCATGGCCCCGACGCTACGACCGCGCTATGTTCACTTCCAGCTCACGATTTCGCACAGCGTGTACGGCTTGATCGAACAAAAGGTGGAACCGGTGCTCGACCCGTGGCGGCTCAAGCTGCTCGGCGACCTGGCCGCGCTCGGCACCGTGCGGGCCGTGGCGCAGGCCGCCCACCTGAGCCCGTCGACCGTCTCCCAGCAGCTCGCCGTGCTGGAGCGGGAGGCCGGCGCCCGGCTGTTCGAGCGGGCGGGCCGGCGGCTGCGGCTCACGGACGCGGGCGAGACGCTGGCCCGGCACGCGCGCACGATCCTCGACCAGATGGAGACGGCCCGCGCCGAGGTCGCCGGCGACCGCTCGGCCCCGGCCGGGCGGCTGACCATCGGCGCCTTCACGAGCGCGGTCAACGCCTTCGTCCTGACCGCCATCCGCCGCCTGCGGGCCAAACACCCCCGCCTGCGCGTCGACCTGCGCGAGCTGGACCCGACCGAGGGCATCCCGGCCCTGCGCCGCGGCGCGTGCGACATCGCGGTCACCGCCGACCTGTTCGACGGCGGGGCCCCGGTCGACGACGAGATCCTGCACACCCCGCTGGCGACCGACCGCGTGGTGCTGGTGACCGCCGCCGCCCCCGTCGCCGGGCCGGTCGACCTGGCCGCCTACGCGGGGGCGCTGTGGTCGGCCGAGCGCCCCGGCACCTGGACGCACGACCTCATCACCCGGGCCTGCCGGCGGGCGGGCTTCGAGCCGGACGTGACCGCGGTGTTCGCGTCGTACGGGCCGCTGCTCGCCCACGTCGAGGCCGGCCTGTCCGTGACGCTACTGCCGGAGCTGGCCGTGGACGCGCGCTACGACGTGGCCGCGCACCCGCTGCGGGAGCCGCTGCAGCGGCGCATCACGGCCGCCGTGCGCGCCTCGGCCGCGTCCCGCCCGTCGGTCGCCGCCGCCCTGGCCGCGCTGTCAGCCGTCGCGTAGCCGCTCCAGCACGAGCGGGTCGATGGCCCCGGCGACCATGCGCTCCTCGAGGTTCTCGACTCCGGCCCAGGCGTCGAGGTCGGCGTAGCCGAGCGCCTCCAGCCGCCGCGCGACCTCGGCGGCCAGCTCGCCCTCCAGGGGCAGCAGGGTGGCCGGGTCGGGTTTGCCGAAGTACAGCTCCCAGAGGTCGATGAGCCCGCCCATCCGCCCCACCGGATCGGGATCGTCGTCGACGCGCAGGTCGACCTCGGTGTCGCTCATGCCGCCGTAGCCGGCCCCGCGCCGCACGGTGAACAGCGCCGCGCTCTGCCGCCCGCGCCGGTCCCCGCCCGCGGCGTCCCCGGCCGCGAGGGCCGCGTGCAGCCGGCGCGGCAGCGACAGCCCCTCGGACCCGAGCCAGGCCCGCTCCATCTCGGCGACGACCTCGGGCCCGGCGAGGATGTTGCCCTGGATCGCGTACCCGTCGCCCGCCACGCCCCCGGCCCACGCGAAGCACTCGTCGCCGGTGAAGGTCGCGCCGTCCCCGGCGGGCCCGACGACCCCGAGCTGGCGGTGCGCGCGCCCGCCGTCGGCGGCGGTGAGCCCGGCGATCACGTCGGCGGCGGCGGTACCGGTCCGCAGCAGCGCCAGCCCCTGCGCCCGATACGCGAGGTTCGCGAGCGCCTGCGTGGCGAGCGCCCCGACTCCGGCCTCGGCCGCGGGCACGGCGGCCCCGACGGCGAGGAACTTGCTGGCCACGGCGACACCGAGCGACTGCCCGTCGGAGGACCGCCCGACGATCGAGAACGTCATGCCGCCACGGTACGGCAATCCTTCACTTCGGCAATATTGTCACCCGGCAATCTTCCTACCTTCGCGGCCCGTGGCTGCGCCCGGCTCGATCTGGCAGATCAGGTCGGCAACGAAATCCGCGGCGTTCCGAGCGGCCAGGGCTTGGTGGTCATCGGTCTTCCGGATTCCCCAGTCGGATATGCCCTTGACGACAATCCAGGCGCGTCTGGTCTGAGCGGCGGCCGCATACAGACCGGCGGCCTCCATCTCACCCGCGACCGCCTCCTCGTCGAGCCCGCGAAGTCGTGCGCGTTCCTCCTCGCTGTTCACCAGCGTGTTCAGTGAGAGCAGCGGACCGAAGTGGACCTTGGGGCTCCGGTCCTGCGCCAGCACACGGGCGTGACTGAGCAGGTCGCTCGCCGCTTCCGGGAGCGGGCCACGCGTGATCTCGTACTGCGTACCGTCGGCCCGAGTCGTCACCTTGCGGTGGTCCGCGGCCCGCACCTGGGTCGCGACCACGACGTCACCGATCTGCTGATCGCCGTCATCGAGTTCGCGGGCGTTCAGTCCGTAACCGACTCCGGTCAAAACCAGGAACACAGGGTCAAGATGCTTGATCAAGTTATCGACGGTCCAAGGCATCGAACCCGCGCCGACCGTTCCCTGCTCGCTCTGCGCCAGAACGACCTTCGCCCCGCCGATCGTCCCGAGCAGGGTGACAGCCTTCGCGCCGGCCTTACCCGGTCTCGGCACCATTCCTGGCATGCGCGCCACGAAGGCGTCCGCCACGGCTCTGCATTCAGTCTCGTTGACGACCACGATCGCCACGGTCGGCTCGGCTGCCATCCGCTCGATGGCCGTGTACATGAGATCTCTCCGCGCCCGTCGGTTGCGTATGCGCCAGCGCAACGTCAGGATGACGCACAGCGTCATGACCCACACGAGGATCAGGGCGAGCACCCCGAGCGCCTGCGACGGCAGCGTCGCCGGCGCCGGAAACTGCAGGAAGACATGCCGTACGGTCCAGGCCAGCGCCTTCGGAAAGGTGACCGGACGGGCACCGCAGTCGTTGGTCGAACACGCCTGGCGTTCGAACCAGGCCACGGATTGGGCCGACACGATCAACGCGAGCAGTGTGCTGGCGGACATGAGCCGGATGCCGCTCAATGGGCGGACGGCTTCATGAACGGGGCGCTCGAAATGCTGCTTGGCACCGATCATGTACCAACCTGCGCGCGGGAGCGGCCGTAGGGATGGCAGGTCGCCCAGCAGCGACCGAACGTCAGGACTGGTGAAGTTCTCGGGTCGAACACCGACGCATTCCGAGCCGAATGCCGGATCCTCGGGCAGCAAGGCACCACGGAGTTCTCGGGTTCGCCGGAATGCGTCCGCACAGAGCCCGTCGGCGTCACTGGGATGCACTGCGTGGCAGAAGGTGATCGTCCAGTGGTGGCCGCGAATCTCGTCGCCGAAAATTTCGTCGTCGGACATGCCCACGCTCAGCGACCGCAAGAGCGACCAGCCGAGTCGGATCACTCCGACGATCATGTCGGTGACTGCGTGCGCAATGCCTGCCAGCAGGAGCAGGACCGCAGCCCGGGCCGTTGCCGGCGAGAGGAGCCCGAGAGGGACCGCCGCGACCACGCCGACCACGGCAGGGGCAAAGGGCGGAATGAACCGCCAGCTCCGGACGAGCCGGCCGAGCGCTCGGGTGCTCCCGGGCAGGTTCCGCACAACTCGGTACCACTCGGTCTGCCGGGCGAGCGGGGGCTCGACGATCGCGAACGCTTCCGCTGACCGCCAGACCAGGCGCCCCTCCTGGTCTGCCAGATACAGCAGGAACGGAAGCGGTGGCCGCTCGCGGTACAAGCCGAGAGCGCGGCGGCGCACAGCACCCTGAGCCTGCCTTACCTCGGGTGTCCGTGGAAGGCCGGCGACCAGGGTGCGGAATTCTCGGTAGGTCATGCCGCGCACTGCTTCGGGAGAAAGCATCTCTTGCACAGACGTCGAGAATAGAGGAAGCAGAGAGGGGGGCCCGTGGAGTTCTTCTGGGGTGTGCTCAGTTCCTTGGCTGCGAGCATCCTTGCGGCCGGCGTTGCCTGGCTTGTGTCACCGAAAATCCGCGGCATATTGATCAGTTGGCTCTCGCGATGGACCGGGTCCGGGGTCGCTCGCACGTATTCCAAGCAGTCGCTGGCGAACGCTGCTCTGGCTGCCGATCTGCGCGAGGCCAGATGGGTCCGCGTTTTCGCGAGCCGGGGCAATGAGCTGACTCGTGACAGTTTCGCCCAGCTATGGGACCGCCGGTCTGGAACGGTACCGGTGAAGATTCTGCTTCCTGATCCGTTGTCCGGTGCCGCCGGGTCCTGGCTGGAGCGGCGCGAGCATGAGGTGGGCGAGCACGACCTGGCCTTCCGGGCCGGGCTTCTCGGCCGCCAAATTCAGGCGAATCTGGACTACCTTCGGGCCCACATCGGTGGCCGTTCGGAAGTAGAGGTCAGACTCTACGATTTCCCGCACCTTGCACGCGTGATCGCCACCGATCGCGTCGCCTACCTGACCATGTACTCGGCCCGCGAGCACGGCCGCAACTCGCCGTGCACCGTCTTTCAGAACCCGAGTCCGATGTATGACTTCTGTCTGCGGATCTTCGATCTCGCCTGGTCCCAGGCGACTGCGGCGGATCTCGCGCAAGAGCCCGGATGACTGGCCTTAGGCCACATGTATCGGCTCGGGAACGTCCAGGTCAGCCGAGCGAGTTGCGCACGGCGTACAGGGCCGCCTGCGTCCGGTCCTGCACGCCGAGCTTCGTCAGGATCGCGCTCACGTGCGTCTTCACCGTCTTCTCGGCCAGGCCCAGCGCCCGGGCGATCTCCCGGTTCGACCGCCCCCGCGCGACCTCCGCCAGGACCTCGCGCTCGCGTGCGGTCAGGTGCGCCGCGTCCGGGGGCGGCCCGCCCTCGGTCAGCAGGCGCGCCACGTCCGGGTGCAGCAGCACGTGCCCGGCGTGCACGGCGCGGATCGCCGCCGCGAGCGCCGGCGGGTCCACGTCCTTGTAGACGTACCCCGCCGCGCCCGCGCGGACGGCCGGCAGGACCGCCGACGGCTCGGTGAAGCTCGTGACGACGAGGACCCGGGCACGGATTCCCGCGGCGGCGAGCTCGTGCAGGGCCTGCACCCCGTCGCCGCCCGGCATGCGCAGGTCGAGCAGGATCACGTCCGGGTCGGTGCGGGCCGCCTCCGTGACGCAGGACGCGCTGTCGCCGGCCTCGCCCACGACCTCGATGTCGTCCTGCACGTCGAGGAAGGTGCGCAGGCCCTGCCGTACCACCGGATGATCGTCGACCACGAGCACCCGCACGGGATCAGGCACCCGGCACCTCCATCGTCACGACCGTGCCCCCGCCCGGCGCGGAGCGGACCAGCAGGCGGCCGCCGGCGGCCCGGGCGCGCTCGCGCATCGACGCCAGGCCCAGCCGCGGGCGGGGCAGGTCGCCGCGCGGGTCGAAGCCGCGGCCGTCGTCGGTGACGGTCAGCACGACGCCGGAGCCGGACCGGCGCAGCCGCACGGACACGCGCGCGGCCGACGCGTGGCGCAGGGCGTTGTGCAGGGCCTCCTGGGCCACCCGGTACGCGGCCTCCTCGCGGGCGGCCGGCAGGCGCGGGACCCGGTCGGCGGCGAAGGTGACCTCGGCCTCGTGGACCCGGTCGAGCAGCTCGGCCTGGCGGCGCAGGGCGGCGGCGAGGCCGTCGCCGGCGAGGTCGATCGGGCGCAGGCCGACCACGATGGACTTCAGCTCGTCCGTGGCCTCGGCGGCCAGGCGGCGCACCACGTCCAGCTCGGCGGCGGCGCGGGCCGGGTCGCGCTCGACCAGGGCGGCCGCGGCCTCGGCGGTGAGCCGGAGGCTGAAGAGCTTCTGGGTCACCGCGTCGTGCAGCTCGCGGGCGATGCGCTGACGCTCCTCCACAATGGACAGCTCGCGGGCGCGCTCGTAGAGCCGGGCGTTGACGATGGCGATCGCGGCGTGCGCGGCCAGCAGGCGCAGTAGCTCCTCGTCGGCGGCGTCGAAGGGGCCGCCGCGCTTGTTGGCCAGGAACAGCTCGCCCAGGATCTCGCGGCCGTCCACAATGGGCATGCCGAGGAAGTCGGCCATCTCCGGGTGGGCCGCGGGGTAGCCCTCGAAGCGCGGGTGCGTGCGGATGTCGGCCGAGCGGACCGGGTTCGGGTCGCGCAGCATCGCGCCGAGCAGGCCGTGCTGGCGCGGGATCGGGCCGATGCGCCGCCACTGCTCGTCGGTCAGCCCGTCGGCCAGGAACTCGCGGAACGAGCCGAGCTCGTCGGGGATGCCCAGCGCCGCGTACTCGGCGTCCAGGAGCCTCCGCGCGGCCGAGACGATCGTCTGCAGGACCTCGCGCATCGAGCGGTGGGCGGTGACGGCCAGCACCGCGGCGCTCACCTCGCGCAGCTCGTCCCGATCGCATCCGCCCACGACGTCCACGGTACTCAGGTGGTACCTAGGACCAAGGACCTAGGCACGCCCCGGTCCCCGGCCCGATGGCACGCACCCGTGTCGCTCCTAGCGTCGAAGCCATGGACACACCCATGGACACACCGGGAACCGCCATCGTCACCGGAGTCTCGCGCGGGCTGGGCCGGGCGCTCGCCGAGGCGCTCGCGGCGGCGGGCTGGGCCGTCTACGGCGACGGGCGGACCCTCGGCCCGGCCGGCCGCGGCGGCGTCAGGGCCGTGCCCGGGGACGTCACCGACTCGTGGCACCGGGCGCGGCTCGTCGAGACCGCGCTGGAGACCGGGCGGCTCGACCTGCTCGTGAACAACGCGGGCATCCTCGGGCCGAGCCCGCAGCCGGCGCTGGCCGACTATCCGGCGGAGGCGCTGCGCGCCGTGCTCGAGGTGAACCTCGTCGCGCCGCTCGCGCTCACCCAGCTCGCTCTGCCCGCCCTGCGCGACAACGGCGGCGCGGTGGTGAACATCAGCTCGGACGCGGCCGTGGGCGCCTACCCGGGCTGGGGCGGCTACGGCGCCGCCAAGGCCGCCGTCGAGCAGCTCAGCAACGTGCTCGCCGCGGAGGAGCCGAAGCTGCGCGTGTGGTGGGCCGACCCCGGCGACCTGCGCACGCGGATGCACCAGGAGGCCTTCCCGGGCGAGGACATCGGCGACCGGCCGGAGCCCGAGACCGTCGCCCCCGCGTTCCTGCGCCTGCTCGCCGAGCGTCCGGCGTCCGGGCGGGTGAAGCTGTGACGGCGGTGCTGGACCTCGCGCTGCTCGCCGGGCGTCCGGCGTCCGGGCGGGTGAAGGCGTCCGGGCGGGTGAAGCTGTGACGGCGGCGCTGGACTTCGCGCTGCTCGCCGGGCGTCCGGCCTCGGGGCGGGTGAAGCTGTGACGGCGGCGCTGGACTTCGCGCTGCTCGCCGGGCGTCCGGCGGCGGGGCGGGTGAAGCTGTGACGGCGGCGCTGGACTTCGCGCTGCCGGCCGAGCTGGAGGCGCGGGAGCCCCCGGAGGCGCGCGGGCTCGCCCGCGACGAGGTGCGGCTGCTGGTCGCGTCCCCGCAGGGCCTGGCGCACCGCCGCTTCGACGCGCTGCCGGAGCTGCTGCGGGCCGGGGACGTGCTGGTCGTCAACACGTCCGGGACGCTCGCGGCGGCCGTGCGGGTGGTGGGGGTACCGCTGAGCCTGCACTTCTCCACCCGCCTGCCCGACGGGCGGTGGGCGGTCGAGGTGCGGGGCCCCGACCGGCGCCCGCACCCCGGGGAGCCGGGCGAGCTGCGGCTGCCCGGCGGGGCGAGCGTCACGCTCGAGGAGCCCTACACGCACGGGCGGCTGTGGGCCGCCGCCGTGCGCACGCCGGTGCCCGTGCCGGAGTTTCTGCGGCGGTACGGCGAGCCGATCCGCTATCCCTACGTGCGCCGCCGGTGGCCGTTGGCGAGCTACCAGACCGTCTTCGCCCGCGAGCCCGGCAGCGCCGAGATGCCCTCGGCCGCGCGCCCGTTCAGCGAGCGGGTCGTGACCCGCCTGGTCGCCGCGGGCGTGCAGTTCGCCCCGCTGCTGCTGCACACCGGGGTCGCCTCGCCGGAGGCGCACGAGCGGCCCTACCCGGAGTGGTTCCGCGTCCCGCCCACGACGGCCCGCCTGGTCAACGAGGCCCGGGCGGCCGGCGGGCGGATCATCGCCGTCGGCACCACGGCGGTGCGCGCGCTGGAGAGCGCGGCCGCGCCGGGCGGGACGGTCGCGGGCCGCGAGGGGTACACCGACCTCGTCGTCACCCCGGACCGCGGCGTCACCGTGGTCGACGGGCTGCTGACCGGCTTCCACGAGCCGCGCGCCTCGCACCTCGACCTGCTCGCCGCGGTGGCCGCGCCGGCGGTGCTGGCCGCGGCGTACGCGGCGGCCGTGCGCGAGGGCTACCTCTGGCACGAGTTCGGCGACGTGAACCTCCTGCTGCCCGGGCGGTAGGGTCGGGCGCGTGGACGAACTGGTGGCGCGGGCCCTGCGGGAGTTCAACGAGCGCATCGACGTGTACGACCCGGCGCCCGGGCCGGCCGTGGCCGAGGTGCGGGTCGGCGGGCAGGTGATCGCCCTGCGCGCGCCGGTCGCGAAGGCCCTCGCGGAGGCGCTGCGGGCCTACGCCGACCCGCGCGACCGGGGGCGCTGCGACCACTGCGGCGGCCCGCGGCTGGACGACAACTTCGTCTGCGCCGACTGCGGGCGCCCGAGCGGCGTCTTCGGTCAGCTGCTCGCCGAGCGGGCCGCCCGCTACGAGCCGCCGGCGGAGCTGGCCTGAGCCGTCGCCTCGGAAGCGGCCCTGAGCCGTTCCTCGGGAGCGGACCTGAGCCGTTCCTCGGGAGCGGGCCGCCCTGCGAGCGGCGGATCCGGCCTGAGCCGTTCCTCGGGAGCGGGCCGCCCGCTACGAACCGGCCCGAGCGGCCTCCCGCAGCCGGGCGAACTCCGCGGCGAGCTCCGGGAGCTGGTAGTGGGCGTTCAGCCCGCTCAAGGCGGTGAGATGCCCGTCCGTCCGCGGCTCAGGCGGCGTCCTGCCGGAGTGATGCGGCGGCGTGGCGGGCGGCGTCCAGATGGCGCATGAGCTCGCCGAGCTGATCAGGCGCTGGTGCGTCGCGCTGGGTGCGGACCCAATCCTCGATGATCTCTCGCATCAGCGTGGACGTTCCGATGCCCCGAGCGGCAGCAGCGGCCTCCAGTTCAGCCTGAATATCCAGGTCGATGCGGAGTGCGGTCACCATCTTCGCCGGCCGACGCTCCTTCACAACGTCCGCATCCTCAAACAGCTCACCCAGGTCGTTGTTCATCGCAAATGCGGCCGCGTCGTGCCCCGGCATGCCGGCAAGATCTGTGCGCTTCTCGGTCATGACGTGTGCTTCCTCCACATCTGTCGCTCATGCATGCCGGCGTCGCGAGCCCCGCTGATGGTCCATGGTTCGACTTGCTCTGTACGTATGCACACGACAACGATGAGTCGCTGGTCATCGGTCGGCGCACACACCGCCATGAACGTTGGTTCCCGTGCCGGCGCCCTGTTGTCCAGCCGCAGTGTTGCCGGCGCGTACAACGCCTCGACAACCTCTCGCGGCGTCAAGCCGTCACGAAGGTCTGCCACGCCTTCGCTGGGCCATCGGTACAACTCGGTCACGCGCGAAGTATAACGCGGCGTATTACGTCCTCGTGCGGGATCAACCGGTCGGTGGTCTCGCTTCGTCCAGCGTCGCCCTCCGCAGGTCCGCGAACGCCTCGGTCAGTTTGGGTAACGGCCACGCCGCGTTCAGCCCGCTCGGGTTCGGCAGGATCCACAGCCGTGTGGGGGCGAGCGCGTCCGACTCCTGCGGCCCGACCTTCGCGGCCTGCACGCCGAACGCGACCCGGAACGCGGTGACGCCGAGCACGGCGAGCCAGCGCGGGGCGAACGCGGCGACCTTCGCGCGCAGGATCGCGCCGCCCGCCGTGAGCTCGTCGCGGCTGAGCTCGTCGGCGCGCGCGGTGGCCCGGGCGGCCAGGTTCGTGATGCCCAGCCCCCAGCCCGGCAGCAGGTCCTGCTCGTCGGGGCGCAGCTGCCGCGGGGTGAAGCCGGACCGGTGCAGCGCCGGCCAGAACCGGTTGCCGGGCCGGGCGAAGTGGTGCCCGCTCGCCGCCGACCACAGCCCCGGGTTGATGCCGCAGAGCAGGACGTCGAGCCCGGGCGCGATGACGTCGGGCAGGAGCCGGTCCGCGGCGGCCAGCAGCTGTTCGCGGCTGTACCGCACGGGTGGCCCGGCCTGGCGGTTCACTGGCGACGGCATGCCGACAAGCATGCCAGGGCGCACGCCCCGTCCGGCCCGGTGCGGCCATGGACATCGATGCCGGGCCGGCGCTGCGGGACACGCCGATCGACCAGCGGACGGATCCGGCCCCCGTGGCCCGCGCCCGGGCGCTGCGGGTGGCATCCGGGGACCGCCGCGCCGAGCTCGTGTCAACGACATCCTGACCGTGCGCGACGGGCGGATCGCCGGCGTCCGGGTGATGAGCGACGGCGCCGACCTCGTGCGCCGGCTCAGGCGGCCGCCGTCTAGCGTCTGAGCCATGAGCGAGCGGCGGTTGATCTCCAGCGGGTCGGCGTTCGAGCGGGAGATCGGCTACTCCCGCGCGGTCGTGGACGGCGACTGGGTGCACGTCTCCGGCACGACCGGCTTCGACTACGCCACGATGACCATCTCCGGCGACGTCGTCGAGCAGGCCGAGCAGTGCTGGCGCAACATCGACGCGGCGCTGCGGGCGGCGGGGGCGTCCCCGGCCGACGTGGTGCGGGTGCGCTACCTGCTGCCGGACGCGGCCGACTTCGAGCCGTGCTTCCCGGTGCTCCAGCGCTGGATGGGCCAGGTGCGGCCGGCCGCGACCATGCAGGTGTGCGGGCTGTCGGACCCCCGGATGCGCATCGAGATCGAGGTCACCGCGCGCAAGGCCGGCCAGCTCGGGTGGCCGCGCTAGGCCCCGTCCTGACGATCATGTCGAGCCGGGACAGGTCCAGATCTGGCGACGCCGGGGCCGGCCCGGCGCAGGCCGGCATGATCGGCGGGCGGGCCCAGTCGGATAGCCGTCAGTCATCCGTCAGGGTGATCGACAGGGCCGCGGCGAAGAGGCCCAGGAGCTCCTCGGCGTCCACGCCGGTCATGCTCGCCCCGGCCAGGCCCTCGACGCCCGTCGCCCCCGCCAGCGTGCACGACTCGAAGCGCGCGCCCGCGGCGGCGGCCCCGGAGAAGGTCGCGCCGGAGAGGTCGCAGCCGCTGAACGTGGCCCCGGTCAGGTCGGCGTCGGTGAAGTCGGCGCCGGTCAGGTCGGTCGAGGTGAAGAACACCGCGTGCAGCTGGGCGTCGCGGAACACACTGCGCTCGGCCCGGCAGTCGCGCACCGTCACGTCCCGCAGCGTCCCGCCCAGCCACTGCAGGTCGGCCAGGCCGCAGTCGCGCAGCGTGACGCGGTGCAGGACGGAGTGATCGGCGTGCACGTGGTCGAGTGCGGTGCGTTCGAGCAGGCAGTCGGTGAGGATCGCGCCGGACAGGGCGGTGCCGGTCAGGTCGGCGCGGTTGAACCGGCACTGCACGAACTGGGCCGACTTGGCGCTGCGGCCGGTCAGGGCCAGGTCGTAGAAGCCGATGGCCTGGTAGGCGGCGTCGTCGCGGAGGTCGTCCTCCTCCAGCGTGCCCAGCGTCAGGGCCCGCGGCGGGCGGGGCCGGGCCGGTCCCGGGCGGGCGGGGGAGACCGTCGGGAACGCGCCGGTGGCGAAGGTGCCGGCGGAGAAGGTGCGGCCCACGGCCGCGTGACGCGGGGCGGGGCGCGCGCCGGAGGGTGACGGCTGGGAAGGGACCGCGGGCATCGCCATGGGTGTGACGTTAGTGGCAGGAGTGACAGACCGTCACGGCGGGCCGCCACGTGTCGGCGAGAAACCGGGCACCCCGGCAAAATCGACGGGCAATCCCGGCGCCGGGTGCCTATCCTTGCGAGCGTCATGTCTGAAACGCCCCAGCCGGCCAGCCTGAGCGAGCTTCGCGCCCGCCTCGCCGGGCTCATGCCCCAGGACCAGCATCGGCTGCGACGCCGGATCGACGGGGCGAAGCGCTCCCGCAACGCGCAGGCGATCGCCGAGGCCATCCGCGCCGACGTCGAGCGCGCCGAGCAGCGGGTCGCCGCCCGCCGCGCCGCCCGGCCCGAGATCAGCTACCCCGAGCAGCTGCCGGTCAGCCAGCGCAAGGACGAGATCCTGGACAAGATCCGCGACCACCAGGTGGTGATCGTGGCGGGCGAGACCGGGTCGGGCAAGACGACGCAGCTGCCCAAGATCTGTCTCGAGCTCGGCCGCGGCGTGACCGGCCAGATCGGCCACACCCAGCCGCGGCGGATCGCGGCCCGCACCGTGGCCGAGCGCGTCGCCGAGGAGCTCGGCACCGAGCTGGGCGCGACCGTCGGCTTCAAGGTGCGCTTCACCGACCAGTCCTCGGACCAGACCATGGTCAAGGTGATGACCGACGGCATCCTGCTGGCCGAGATCCAGCAGGACCGGCTGCTGCGGCGCTACGACACGCTCATCATCGACGAGGCCCACGAGCGCAGCCTGAACATCGACTTCATCCTCGGGTACCTCAAACAGCTCCTGCCCCGCCGCCCCGACCTGAAGGTCGTCATCACGTCGGCGACGATCGACCCGGAGCGGTTCTCGCGGCACTTCGGCGACGCGCCCATCGTGGAGGTGTCGGGGCGCACCTACCCGGTGGAGGTGCGCTACCGGCCCCTCGAGGCGCCCGACGAGGGGGCCGAGGAGGTCGACCAGTTCGACGCGATCTGCATGGCCGTCATGGAGCTGCAGGACGAGGGCCCCGGCGACGTGCTCGTGTTCCTCAGCGGCGAGCGGGAGATCCGCGACGCGGCCGACGCCCTCACCAAGCTGGACCTGCCCGGCACCGAGATCCTGCCGCTGTTCGCCCGGCTCTCCTTCGCCGAGCAGCACCGGGTCTTCCAGCCGCACGCCGGCCGCCGGGTGGTGCTGGCGACCAACGTGGCCGAGACCTCGCTCACCGTCCCCGGCATCAAATACGTCGTGGACCCCGGCACGGCGCGCATCTCGCGGTACAGCCACCGCCTGAAGGTGCAGCGCCTGCCCATCGAACCCGTCTCGCAGGCCTCGGCCAACCAGCGCAAGGGCCGCTGCGGGCGCACGTCCGACGGGGTGTGCATCCGGCTCTACAGCGAGGACGACTTCAACGCCCGCCCGGAGTTCACCGACCCGGAGATCCTGCGCACCAACCTGGCGTCGGTCATCCTGCAGATGATCTCGCTCGGCCTCGGCGACCTGGGCGCGTTCCCGTTCATCGACCCGCCCGACCGGCGCAACGTCACGGCCGGCGTGCAGCTGCTGGAGGAGCTCGGCGCGCTCGAGCCCGGCCCGCACCTGACCCCGCTGGGCCGCCGCCTGTCCCAGCTGCCGGTCGACCCGCGCCTGGCCCGCATGGTGCTGGAGGCGGAGAAGAACGGCTGCGTGCGCGAGGTCATGGTGATCACCGCGGCACTGTCCATCCAGGACCCGCGCGAGCGGCCGGCCGACAAGCAGGCCCAGGCCCAGCAGTCGCACGCGCGCTTCGCCGACAAGGACTCCGACTTCGTCGGCTACCTGAACCTGTGGAACTACCTGCAGGACAAGCAGCGGGAGCTCTCCAGCAACCAGTTCCGCAAGCTGTGCCGGGCCGAATACCTCAACTACCTGCGCGTGCGCGAGTGGCAGGACATCTACAGCCAGCTGCGCCAGGTGCTCAAGACGATGGACGTGACGCCGAACGAGCAGCCCGCGGCGCCGCTGCCGATCCACGTCTCCCTCCTCGCCGGGCTGCTGTCGCAGATCGGGCTCAAGGAGGCGGACAAGCACGAGTACCTC
The DNA here is from genome assembly GCF_050947935.1 of Dactylosporangium sp. CA-052675. Lineage (GTDB taxonomy): Bacteria > Actinomycetota > Actinomycetes > Mycobacteriales > Micromonosporaceae > Dactylosporangium. The sequence continues at coordinate 1,948,723 of NZ_CP192010.1, forward strand.
GGCGCCCGCAACGCCCGCTTCGCCGTCAACCCGGGCTCCGCGCTGTTCCGCAAGACGCCCCGCTGGGTGATGGCCGCCGAGCTGGTCGAGACCACGCGGCTGTGGGCGCGGGTGGTGGCCCGCATCGAGCCCGAGTGGATCGAGCCGCTGGCCCAGCATCTCGTGAAGCGGCAGTACAGCGAGCCGCACTGGGAGCGCAAGCAGGCCGCGGTGATGGCGGTCGAGCGGGTGACGCTCTACGGGGTGCCGATCGTCACCAACCGGAAGGTCAACTACGGCCGCATCGACCCGGCGCTGTCCCGCGAGCTGTTCATCCGCCACGCGCTGGTCGAGGGCGACTGGGAGACCCAGCACGCGTTCTTCGCCGAGAACCGCCGGCTGCTCGGCGAGGTGGAGGAGCTCGAGGCCCGGGCCCGCCGCCGCGACCTGCTCGTCGACGACGAGACGCTGTTCGAGTTCTACGACGGCCGGCTCCCCGAGGACGTGGTCTCCGGCCGCCACTTCGACAGCTGGTGGAAGAAGGCCCGCCGGGAGTCCCCGGACCTGCTCACGTTCGACCCGGCGATGCTCGTCAACGCCGGCGCGGACGCGGTGCAGCAGGCGCAGTACCCCGACGCCTGGGAACAGGACGGGCGCCGTTTCGCGCTCACGTACCAGTTCGAGCCCGGCACCGAGGCCGACGGCGTGACGGTCCACATCGGACTGCCGCTGCTCGGCCAGGTGCGCGCCGGCGACTTCGCCTGGCAGGTGCCGGGGCTGCGCGAGGAGCTCGTGACGGCGCTCATCAAGTCCCTGCCGAAGGCCACCCGGCGCAACTTCGTCCCGGCCCCCGACACCGCCCGCGACGCCCTCGCCGAGATGGCGCCCCGCGACGGCGAGCTGCTCGACGCGCTCGAGCTGGCCCTGCGGCGGATGACCGGGGTCTCGGTGCCGCGGGCCGAGTGGGACTGGTCGAAGGTGCCCGAGCACCTCAAGATGACCTTCCGCGTCGTCGACGACGCCGGGAAGGTCCTGGGCGAGGGCAAGGACGCGGCGGTACTGCGCGAGCGCCTCGCCCCCAAGGTGCAGCAGACGGTCGCCCAGGCGGCCGTGGACGTGACCCGCAAGGGCGCCACGCGCTGGGAGTTCGGCACGCTGCCGCGCAGCCTGTCGCGGACGGTCGCCGGGCACACCCTCACCGTCTACCCGGCCCTGGTCGACGAGGGCGACTCGGTCGCGGTGCAGGCCTTCGACCTGCCCGCGCGGCAGCAGCACGAGATGTGGCGCGGCACCCGCCGCCTGCTGCAGCTCACGCTGCCGCCGCCGGCGCGGTTCGTGCAGGGCCGGCTGTCGAACGAGGCCAAGCTGGCGCTGAGCCGCAACCCGCACCGCAACGCCGTCGACCTGCTCGAGGACTGCGCGGCCTGCGCCGTGGATCAGCTCATGACCGACGCGGGCGGGCCGGCCTGGGACGAGGCCGGGTTCGCCGCGCTGCGGGACAAGGTGCGGGCCGACCTCGTCGACCTGACCCTCGACGTGGTCGGCAGCGTGCGCAAGATCCTGGCCGCGGCCTATGACGTCGAGCAGCGCCTGGCCCGCACCAAGAACCCGCTGCTGCTGCCGGCCCTGACCGACATGCGCGGGCAGCTGGGGCGGCTGGTGTACCGCGGCTTCGTCACCGACACCGGCTGGCAGCGCCTGCCGGACCTGGAGCGCTACCTGCGCGGCATCGAGCGGCGCCTGGAGAAGGTGCCGACCGACACGGGGCGCGACCGCGAGCGGATGCTCACGGTGCAGGAGGTGCAGAAGGAGTACGACCAGCTGGTGGCCTCGATGACCATGACGCCCCAGCTGCGCGAGATCCGCTGGATGATCGAGGAGCTGCGGGTCGGGCTCTTCGCGCAGGCCCTCGGCACCGCCTACCCCGTCTCCGACGTGCGGATCTACCGGGCGATGGACGCGCTGCCGGACTGAGCCGGGCTGCGCAGCACCGGGGCGAGCGCCGCGATGGCGGCGGCGAGCCCGGCCAGGCCCAGCAGCGCCCGGCCCAGCCCGATCGCGTCGGCCAGGGCGCCGATGAGCGGCGGGCCGACCAGCAGCGAGCCGTAGCCGATGCTCGTCACCAGCGCGATCGCCTCCGCGGGCCGGGCGGTCTGCCCGGCGGCGCTGACCGCGGCCGGGAACACCAGGCACACGCCCAGGCCCCAGAGCAGGGCCCCGGCGTACGTCGGCCCGGTGCCCGGGGCGAGCACGGCGGCGGCGATCCCGGCCACGCCGAGCAGCGCGCCGAGCCGGACGGCGCGGGCCCGGCCGAGGCGGGCGACGGCGGTGCTGCCCGCGAACCGGCCCGCGGTCATGGCGGTGGCGAAGAGGGTGTACCCCAGCGCCGCCGAGGACTGCGAGAGCCCGCGCCCGGTGTGCAGGAACAGCGCGAGCCAGTCGCCCGCGGCCCCCTCGACGACCGTCGCGCACAGCGTGGCCAGCCCGATGAGCGGCAGCGCCCGGCCGGCGCAGAACCGCCGGCGTCCGGGCGCCGCGGCGGTCCCGGCGTCGGTGCGCTCGGGCGTGCCTCCGTCTGCGCGCCCGTCCGTGCGCTCGTCTGTGCGCTCGTCTGTGCGTCCGTCTGTGCGCTCGTCTGTGCGTCCGTCTGTGCGCTCGTCTGTGCGCTCGTCCAGGAACAGGGTCAGGCCGGCGTACGTCACCGCGAGCGACACCACCGCGGCGACCGCGAGGTGCGGGGCGGCGCCGATGCCGGCCCGGGCCGCGAGGGAGCCGGCCGCCGCGCCGCCGATCGAGCCGAGGCTCCAGCAGGCGTGGTAGCGCGGCATCCACTCCCGTCCCGCCCGCCGGTCCACGAAGCTGCCCTGCACGTTCATGGCCACGTCCCAGGAGCCGTACGCGAGCCCGAGCACGAACAGCGCCCCGCCGAGCGCCCACAGCGAGCCCGCGAGCCCGGCCGCGGCGAGGGCGACGGCGGAGACGAGCGCGGTGCCGGCCACCCAGGCGCGGCTGCCGAAGCGGCGGCAGGCGTGCCCGGTCACGGGCATGGAGACCAGCGAGCCGAGGCCGAGGGCGAGCAGGGCCCGGCCGAGCTCACCCGGGCCGATGCCGAGCCGCTCGACGACCGCGGGGATGCGCGACACCCAGCCGCCGACGACCGCGCCGCTGGCCGTGAAGACGACGGCCGTGCCGAGCGCGGCCTGCTTCACCGCCGGTCAGAGGTCTTCGGGGCGGCGGAAGATGACGGTCTGGTCGTTGCCGGGCCCGCCTCCCGCAGGGGGGCCCGCGGCGGGGCCGGGGCCGGGCATGGGGCCGGGAACGGGGCCGCCGGGCTGGATGATCTGGGTGGGGCCGGGCGGTCCGCCGAGGCCGGGGTTGATCATCTGCGTCTGCGCGGCGGGCGAGCCGTAGGTCTGCGGCTGGGGCGGCGTGCCGTAGGTCGTGGGCTGCGGCTGGGCGCCGTAGAAGCCCTGCGGCGCCGGGACGACCGGGTGCATGCCCGTGTCGGGCTCGTTGCGGTCCTGGCGGCGGAAGTAGAAGAGGCTGCCGATCAGCCCGAGCGCGCCGACGATCGCGATGATGCCGACCCACAGGCCCATGCTCATCCCGCCGCCGCTGCCACTGGTGCGGTTCGCGGCCGGCCCGGTGGTCTCGATGGCGACGCCGTTGCCGGCCTCGGGCACCCCGAAGCTGGCGTCGTCGCTGATGCCCGGCGTCTCGCTGGCCGACAGGCTCGAGGTTTTGGTGGGCTTGGCCGACTTCGTCGTCGCCGACGGGGCCGGGCCGCCGGTGGCGCGCAGCTGGAAGTTGTCGGCGTTGCCGTGCTCGACCTGGACGCGCCCGGCGGCCTGCCCGGCGGTCTTCACGGTGAGCGTGAACTGCCCGCTGGCGGACTTGTCGGCGGCCAGGGTGCCGTTGGAGCGGCAGGTCGCCGCCCGTCCGCCGCCGCCGACCGCGCAGCCGGGGTTGTCGGCCGGGTCGAGCACCGCGTTGCCCGGCGCCGTCATGGCCACGGTCACGCCGGTGACCGGCTGCTTCGTGTTGTTCTTGACCACGAAGCGGACCTGGACCTTGTCGCCGACCTTGCCCTGGACGCTGTTGTCGACCTTGATCTCGAGCTGGTCGGCGGCCCAGGCGGGCGTCGCGGCGGCCCCGATCAGGCCGACGCCGAGGGCCGCGACGGCAGCCGCCGCCGCGCTCCAGCGCCGCATCCTCCTGATGTCAGTCATAGCTTCGGCGGACGATAGCAGGCTTCGTCAACGATCGGAGTCGGCCCTCTGGCCGGACGAATCGGGCGCGGGCGACTGAAACAGCCGAAACAGCCACCACAGCGACGGTGCCAGCACGGCGGCGCCGCCGAGGACGGCCCACAGGGTGGCGCGCGTCACGGCCGGGGCCGCGGCCGTGGCGGAGATCGTGGTCGCGGGCGGGAGCAGGTACGGGTGCTGCGCCGCCGCCCAGCCCCAGAGCACCGCGGCCACGGCGAGGCCGGCGGTGAGCCGCACGGCCACGTAGCGGCCGGCCGCCAGCAGCGCGATCGAGGCCAGCCCGGCCAGCGCCGAGAGCACCACGAGCGCGGCCGGCACCGGGCGCAGCAGCCGGTCGGCCAGCCAGCCGGCGTCGGCCCGCACCGCGAGCAGCCCGGCCACGGCGAGGACCCCGGTGCCGGCCCCGGCCCAGAGCGCCCGCCGGCGCATCCCGGCGACGAGGTCCGGGTCGTGGCGCTGGGCGTCGCGGCAGAGGAAGACGGCGGCGAGGTACGCGCACACGGCCACCGCGAGCGCCCCGGTCGCCACCGAGGTCGGGTTCCACCAGGCCGTGAGCAGGTCACCCCGCCCGGCCGTCCAGGGCGGCACGCGCCCGGAGGCGATGCCGCCCGCCACGGCGCCGAAGCAGAACGGGGTCACCAGCGAGGAGAACGCGAACAGGGCGCCGAACAGCCGCTCCCGGCCGACGGTGTCGCTGGTCTTGCGGAACGCGAACCCGGCGCCGCGGCCGATGATGCCCAGCGCGGCCCCGGTGAGCGGCACGTACATGGTCGCGGCCACGCCCGCGAAGACGGCCGGGAAGCCGGTCCACAGCAGCACCACGGCGAAGATGAGCCAGACGTGGTTGGCCTCCCACACCGGGCCGATGGCGTGCTCGATGAGGGTCCGCCGGCGCCGGCCCGAGCGGGCGCCCCCGGCGAAGAGGTCCCAGAACCCGGCGCCGAAGTCGGCGCCGCCGAAGAGGGCGTAGGCGGTCACGGCCGCGAGGAGCACGACCAGGAGCGCGTCGGCGGCCCGCATCACGGCACCGGGAAGGTGTCGACGTCGGACTCCTGCGGCGCGACGGGCACGGGGCGGTCCCGGGCCAGGCGGCGGAGCACGAAGACGGTGGCGACGGTCAGCAGGGCGTACACGACGATCAGCACGACGAGCCCGGTGCGCAGCCCGGGGGCGGTGTTCACGGCGTCGTGGGTGCGCAGGACGCCGTAGACGACCCACGGCTGCCGGCCGGTCTCGGTGGTGGTCCAGCCGGCCTCGAGGGCGAGGACGGCGGCCGGGCCGCACAGCGCGGCGGCGCGCAGGAACCAGCGGTTGGTGAGCCAGCCGCGCCGCCATCGCCAGCTGAAGCCGAACAGCGCGGCGACGCCCAGCATGGCGAAGCCGGCCCCGACCATGAGCTGGAACGACCAGTGCACGACGTTGACCGGCGGGCGCTGGTCGGCCGGCACCGTGTTCAGCCCGGTGATCTCCGCGTCCGGGTCCCAGTGGGCCAGCAGGCTCAGGGCGTTGGGGATCTCGATGGCGTAGCGCAGCTCCCCGTCGACCGCGACCCCGCCGACGTGCAGCGGCGCGCCCCGCTGGGTCTCGTACAGCCCCTCCATCGCGGCCAGCTTCACCGGCTGGTAGTCGGCGACGAAGTGCGCGGCCCAGTCGCCGACGCCGACCTGGACCGGGGCCATCACGGCGGCGACGGTGAACGGCACCAGGAAGCCGAGGCGGTGGTAGCGGTCGTCGCGCCCGCGCAGCAGGCCGACGGCGTAGACGGAGGCCATGCAGAAGCCGGTGACCATGAACGCGGCGACGAGCATGTGCACCGACTGGGGGCCGGTGGCGGGGTTGAACATCGCGCCGAGCGGGTCGACCCCGGTGATCTTGCCGTCCACCAGGTCGAAGCCGCGCGGCTGGTTCATCCAGGCGTTGGCGCTGACCACGCAGAAGGTGCCCACGATGCCGGCCAGCAGGATCGGCACCGCCGACCACAGGTGGACCCGGGCGGGGAGCCGGTCCCAGCCGTAGAGGTAGATGCCCAGGAAGATGGCCTCGACGAAGAAGGCGAAGCCCTCCAGCGTGAAGGGCAGCCCGATCACCTGGCCGTAGGTGCCCATGAGGCCGGGCCAGAGCAGCCCCATCTCGAAGCTCAGGATGGTGCCGGAGACGGCCCCGACGGCGAAGAGCACGCCCATCGCGCGGGCCCAGCGGCGGGCCAGGAGGCGGTACTCGACCTGCCCGGTCCGGTGCCCCCGCCACTCCATGAACAGGGTGATCGCGGGCATGGCGACGCCGAAGCTCGCGATGATGATGTGCCAGCCGAGGGACAGCGCCATCTGCGTTCGTGCGGCCGCGAAGTCCCCCGGTGTCGCGGCCTCGGCGAGAACGGTCAACGGTTCCACAAGGCTGTTCTATCCCCGCTCGCGCCGCGCCCGCCCCTCGGTGCCGGCGAAAGCGGCGTTGGCCACGTTCGGGAACTTTTCCCGCTTTTTACGAGTAGCATCGCTACATGTTCCGTGCCTACATTTCGGAGGCCGGCCCGCCGCACTGGGCGAGCGCCAGCAGCAGCACGAGCACGACGAAGCCGGCGTAGACGAGCCGGCGCCGGCGGATGTTCTCGTACGCGTGCCACCAGGCGATCGCCGCCTCGGACGCGGGGCCGGCGATGAAGGTGCGGGCCCGCGGCTGCGGCCGGGGCAGCACGAGCGGGGCGCGGCGCACGGCGTTGCTGACCGGCACCCGCCGGTCCGTCCGCGGCCGCTCGTCACGCTCCGGCGTGACCGTGATCTGGTGCTCGTCGTCGAGCCGCGGATCCGGCTCGCGCCCGTCGGCCAGGGTCCAGCGTTCGCAGCGGCGGTGGAAGGTCCGGCCCAGGAACTCCTCGGCCGCGCCCGGCCGGTTCAGCCGGGTGCGCCGTAGCTCCAGCCAGGGCCAGCGCGTCGCCACGTCGGTGAGCACGTCGACGTAGAGGTGGTCGGCGTCCTCGTCGCCGCCGACGACCCGGGAGGAGTCGCGGCGCAGCGGCTCCAGGTGTCGTGTGACGAAGGCGACGTAGCCGGCCGGGGGCTCCGACGTCATCCGCATCGCACCAACGCGCATGCTCTCATCGTGGCCCCGGCCCCGGAACGTTTCAACGGGCTCCCGGGGAGTTTGCGTACGGGTGGCATGATCGGCCCCGTGGGCTCCGCGTTACCCGTCGGCCGGGAGGTCCTCATCCCCGGCGAGCTGTCGGTCGCCATCGACGAGGGTGGCATCCGCACGGCCTCCGGCATGCTGCCCGCACTGCTGTACACCACCGACGGGCTCGAGCGGCACGGCCAGCGCGAGATGGTCTTCGCCGTCGCGCGCACCGGCGCGCCCGCGGCCGGCTTCCCGCTCACCATGGCCCGCACCGTGCACCGCTTCGCCGCCGAGGGCCGGCTGGTCGACGCCGGCGACGTGAGCGTCTTCGGCCGGCCGGGCGTCGACGTCGACGAGCGGGTCACCGGCTTCGTCTACGCCGACCCGCCCGCCGCCCTGGCGTCCACTGTGGACCTGCCCCGGCCGCCGCTGGTCGCGCTGCCGCTGCTGGGCGGGGAGACCGCGGTGGTGCAGCGCTTCGGCCACGCCCGGGTGCTCGCGCTGCTCGGCGCGCAGGAGCGCTACTACCCGCACCCGTGGTGGTTCCGGCCCGGGCGCGCCCCGGTGCTCGACGACGCCGAGTTCCGGGCGGCCACGATGCTGTCCCGCGCCCCCGCGTACAACCTGCCGTTCCTGCGCGTCGTGCACGACGGCGACCGGCTGGAGCTGTCGGTGGCGGCCGAGGAGCTGCCGGCGCTGCGCGACGCGATGCGGGAGGCGCCGGAGGTCTGCGCCTACCTGCCGGGGCTGGCCGGCACCCCGAAGACCTACGTGTGGGCGCCCGGGCAGTCGGGCCCGGCCGCGATCGTGGCGCCCGGGGGCGAGCGGGCCACCCGGCTCGCCTGCAACTTCCTGCTCATCATCCGCGACGCGACGCTCGGCGGGAGCGGCCGCGTCGCGGGGGAGGGGCCGCGGCCGCCGACGGCCCGCCAGGTCGAGGACGGCTTCGCGGTCCTGCTGACCGGCGCCATGCACGCCCGGCTGCTGCAGGCCGTGGAGGCCGGCCGCCCGGTCGAGATCGGCCTGCCGGGCGGCGCCGTGCGGGCGGTCGCGTTCCGGGTCAGCGACGGCTCGCCGGAGCCGGCCCCGGCCGCCGAGGGCCCGGACGCGGTGAACGCCCTGCCGCCGACGCTGCTCAACGGCGTCCCGGCGGCGACCACCATGGCCGCGGCCACCGCCAGCCCGCCGGCGCCGCGGCCGCCGGGCCGCATCGTGCTGCTCACCAGCGAGGAGCAGCTGCGGCAGGCGACGACCCCGGCCGAGCTCAGCGACTTCCTCGACCGGGCCCGGCGGGTGGTCGAGCGGCTCTTCGCGGGCGTGCGCCACCACACCGAGGAGCTCATGGTCGAGTTCCGCCTGGCCCCGAACCGTCCGGTGGCCGTGCGCATCATGGCCCGCCCGATCGCGCCGCCGCGCGAGCTGCTGGTGGTGCTGGAGCGGCAGCTGCAGGCGCTGCCGCCCCCGGCGATCCACTACACGGAGGTGGCCTTCCAGCTGCACCTGCCGATCGGACCGGCCTCCTCCTGAGCCGTGCGTCACCCCGCTGGCGGGCCGGCCCCGTCCTCGCGGCGAGGCCGGGGCCGGTCAGCCGGCGCGGTGTTACGCGCCGTCGCCGATCCGGACGACCATCTTGCCGAGGTTCTCGCCCTTGAGCATGCCCAGGAACGCGTCCACGGCGTGCTCGATGCCGTCCACGAAGGTCTCGGCGACCTTGACCTTGCCCTCCCGCAGCCAGCCCACCATCTCCTCGGTGAACGCCTCGCGGCGCGACCAGTGGTCGAGCACGAGGAAGCCCTGCATCGTGAGGCGCTTGCTGATGAGCAGGCTCAGGTTGCGGATGCCCTTGGCGTCGGGGGTGTTGTACTGCGAGATCGCCCCGCAGACCGCGATCCGCCCGTGCAGGTTCATCCGGAACAGCGCCTCCTCGAGCTGCTCGCCGCCGACGTTGTCGAAGTAGACGTCGATGCCGTCCGGCGCGAGGCGCTTGAGCTGGGTGTGGATGTCCCCGTCGCGGTAGTTGAAGGCGGCGTCGAAGCCGAGCTCCTCCGTGAGGTACCGCACCTTCTCCGCCGACCCGGCCGAGCCGATCACCAGGCGGGCGCCGCGCAGCCGGGCGATCTGCCCGACCAGCGTGCCGACGGCCCCGGCCGCACCGGAGACGAACACCGTCTCCTCGGGGCGCATCCGGGCCACGTCGAGCAGCCCGGCGTAGGCGGTGAGGCCGGGCATGCCGAGCACGCCGAGGTAGGCCGAGGCCGGGGCGGCCGCGGTGTCGACGGTGCGGACGCGCTCGGCGTCCAGCAGCGCGTATTCCCGCCAGCCGAGCCCGTGCAGGACGCTCGCGCCGACCTCGACGTCCGGGCTCTGCGACGCCACCACGGTGCCGACCGCGCCGCCGTCCAGCGGTGCGCCGAGCTGGAAGGGCGCGACGTAGGACTTCACGTCGTTCATCCGGCCGCGCATCGCGGGGTCGACGGACATCACCTCGTTGCGCACGACCACCTGGCCGGGGCCCGGCTGCGGCACCGGCTCGGTCCGCAGCTCGAAGTCCGAAGTGGACGGAAACCCGTCGGGCCGGGCCGCGAGACACCAGACGCGGTTCACCTCGGTCATGCCGCGACCTCGATGTGCACGTCGATGTTGCCGCGGGTGGCGTTGGAGTAGGGGCAGACCTGGTGCGCGGCGTCGGCGAGGGCCTGGGCGGTCGCCGCGTCCGCGGCCGGGAGGGTCACCGTGAGCCAGACCTCGAGGCCGAAGCCGCCGGCGTCGTTCGGGCCGATGCCGACCCGCGCCTGCACCTGCGAGCCCTCGACCGCCGGCAGCGCGCTCTGGCGGCGGGCCACGCTGCGCAGCGCGCTGTGGTAGCAGGCCGCGTAGCCGGCCGCGAAGAGCTGCTCGGGGTTGGTCGCCTCGCCCGCGCCGCCCATCTCCTTGGGCATGCGCACGTCGAGGTCGAGGATCCCGTCGGCGCTCGTCACGTGCCCGTTGCGCCCGTCCCCGGACGCGGTCACGTCAGCGGTGTACAGCACCTGCATCGATTTCTCCCTGTCGCTGGAGTGCGGCGGTGAGCCGCACGAGGGTGTCGCGGAGCTCCTCGAGCTCGCCCAGGCCGAGGCCGCCGTCGCAGACCAGGCGGGCCGGGATGCCGGCCGCCCGCGCCCGCAGCGCCGAACCCCCGGCGGTGAGGCGCACGGTGACCGAGCGCTCGTCGTCGGCGCGTCGCTCCCGCGCCACGAGGCCGGCCGCCTCGAGGCGTTTCAGCAGCGGCGACAGCGTGCTGGAGTCCAGCCGCAGCGCCGCGCCGAGGTCCTTGACCGTCCGCTCGTCCTGCTCCCACAGCGCGAGTAGCACCAGGTACTGCGGGTAGGTCAAGCCGAGCTCGTCGAGCAGGGGCCGGTAGCGCGCCGTGACCGCGCGGGTGGCGGTGTAGAGCGCGAAGCAGACCTGCCGGTCGAGTGGGAGGACGTCCACGCGCCGAAGCCTATCGCGCGATTGAGTCGCGCGCGACTGAAGTTGCGGCCGTCATACTCGTCGCATGCGCCGGTACACCCTGTGGTCCTCCGCCGCCGCGCCCGTGCTGCTCGTCGGCGGGTGGACCGTCGCCGCGGCCGTGCAGGCCGGCGGGTTCGACTCGCTGCGCGAGACGATCAGCGCCCTGGCCGGGCTCGACGCCGACCACCGCTGGGTGATGACGCTGGCGCTGCTCGGCGTCGGGATCTGCCACGTGGTCACCGCGCGCGGGCTGGACCCGATCGCGGTGCCCGCCCGGGTGATGCTCGCCGTGGGCGGGGTCGCGACCGTGCTCGTCGCCGCGTTCCCGCTGCCCGCCGGCGGCACGTCGGGCCCGCACCAGGCGGCCGCCACGATCGCGTTCGCCTGTCTCGCGCTGTGGCCGGCGCTGTGGCGCAACCCGGGCGCGGCGGCGGCCCGGCCCCCGGCCGGCGTGATGGTCCCGGCCGCCCTGGCGCTCGCCGCGCTCGTCCTGCTCTTCACCGTGGCCCTGGGCACCGGCGTGCTGGTCGGGCTGGCCGAGCGGCTCGCAGCCGGCGCGCAGGCGGTCTGGCCGCTCGCCACGGTGCTGCTGCTGCGCCGGGCCGCCCGATGAGCCTTCACCGGTACTCGTCGATGCCGGCCAGCTTCTCGGGGTTCGGCACGAGGTAGACGCCCGCGATGCGCCCGTCGACCACGGCGATGCTCAGCGGGTACCGCCGGCGCCCGTCCATGAGCAGCGCCGGGTGCCCGTTGAGGATCGCGGGCCGGTCGGTGAGGCGGCGGCCGGCCACCGCGACGAAGAACCGGATCGTCCTGTCCCGCCCGCGGATCGGGTTGCGGGCCGCGCGCGCCCGGCCGCCGCCGTCGCTCCACACCACCACGTCGTCGTGCAGCATCCGCTCGAGCCGCGCGACGTCGCCCTGGCGGGCCGCGGCCAGGAACCCGTCGAGCAGGCGGGCGATCTCGGCCGGGTCGGTGCTGAAGCGCGCCTTGCCGGCGAGCGCCCCGGCCGCGCGGTGGTGCAGCTGGCGGCAGTCCTCCGCGGAGCGCCCGAGGATGGCGCCGATCTCGGGGTACGGCACGGCGAAGGCGGTGTGCAGGACGTACACCGCGCGCTGGGGCGGCGTCAGGCGCTCCATGAGGTGCAGGACCGCGATCGACAGGTCGGAGGTGTCGACCGCGCCGAACGGCGACGGCTCGGTCGACACCGGCTCCGGCAGCCAGGTGCCGACGTAGTCCTCGCGCCGCGCCTGCCGGGCCCGCAGCGCGTCCACGGCGAGCCGGGCGACCACGCGCGTGAGGTAGCGGCGGGGCTCGGCGACGTCCGACCGGTCGGCGGCGCTCCAGCGCAGGTACGCCTCCTGGAGCACGTCCTCGGCGTCGTGGACGCTGCCGAGCATCCGGTAGGCGAGGCCGAAGAGCATCGGCCGGTGCTCGGCGAAGCGTTCCATCCGCCGATTGTCCAGGGCCGCCGATTGTCTAGGGTTTCGGCATGACCTCGAACTGGCGGCACCTGCCGCCCGCCGCCCGTGCCATCGCCGTCGCCTCGGCCGAGGCCGTGGAGGCGGCGCGGGCGCGCGACGAGGCGGCCTACGCGGACGCGGTCGAGCGGCTCGGCGGGCTCGACCCCGAGCAGACCGGGCGGGTGCTGGGGGCGGTGGTGCGCACCTTGCTGGAGCAGCGGCACCCGGACGGGCTCGACGGCGACGACATCCGGGCCGCGCTGGAGCACGCGGTGCGCTCGGCGGGGCAGTGGCGTGACGTCGACCCGCAGGTCATGGTGGTGCTGCTGGTCGGGGCGCTCGGCATTCACGAGACCGACGAGGACGCGCCGGTGCCGCCGCGCGCGCTCGCGGCCCACGCGCCGCTGCTCATCGAGGACCTGCTGGGCAACCGCGGCTTCGCCGAGCTGCTGACCCGGGCCTTCGCCGAGATCGAGCGCGCGGAGATCAACGACTGACGGACCGGCTCAGCGGAATCCGCCGCGCAGCCGGCGGAAGAAGCCGCCCTCCGGCGGCAGTGGCGGCGCGGCCGGCGGCGCGCTCGTGCGCCGGCGGGCGATCGGCCGGTCGTAGTCGGTCCGCTCGATCGCGTCGACGACCTGGGCCTCGGTGAACTGCTCGGACCCCTCGATCATCGGGACGAACCCGACAAGGATGCCGTCGCGCATCACCTGCGCCTCCAGCCCGGCGGTGCCGTCGGTGTCCCACACCGCGACCCGGCCGTCGAACAGCTGCACCCGCACGCCGAACTCGCTGAGCCCGGCCTTCGCCATCTCCACGTGGGCCGGCACGCCGCGCTCACGCAGCGCGTCGACGACCCTGCGCGCCTCGAACTCGTCCATCCCGGAACGTTACCGCTGCACGCTGGGAGACGGCTGAGCGCGAGGCGCGAGGATCATGGACGGCGACGGCCTACTTGGACGGCTGCGGCAGCTCACAATTGATCTTCGGGTTGACCCCGAGGTAGTTCAGCGGCCCCGCGATGATGGTGACCGCGATGGTGCCGGCCTTGGCGCAGTTCGCGTCGTCGCTGTTGAAGTAGCCGCGCTGACCCGCCGCGATGACACCGATGATCAGCCAAATGACGAGGATGACCCCGCCGATCGAGGAACCCCGGCCCACTGCCTGCCTCCTTCTGAAGAGATCGACGGATAGATACCCCCGGGCCTGCCTGCCGCAAACCCCGGGCGTGACCTGCGTCGCTTTCGCTGTCGGCTTGGCAGCAAAGGGGGAGTGAACGGCGCCGCCGGTCTCCTAGCGTGACTCCCGCACGTTCTTCCGACGGATTTGGGAGCACCACCGATATGAGCGACGACGACTACACCAATTTCAGCGCCGACCTCGACGGCAACGGCACCGACGACCCGGCGGCGATCTACACGCTCGACGACGGCAGCAACGTCATCGTCGGCGACCTCGACCACGACGGCCAGATGGACGTCGCGGCCCTCGACAGCGACGGCGACGGCGTCTACGAGCAGCTGTACGACGCCAGGACCGGCGAGGTCACGGACCTGACCGGCGAGGCGGACCCCTCGGTCGCCGCCGACTACGACGGCTCCGGCGGCAACCTGGACGGCGACGTGAGCGGCGCCGACGGCGGGTCCTCGGACGGCGGGTACTACGACGCGGCCGCCGTCTCGGACATGCTGGCGATGCAGCACGAGGCCACGATGTCGGTGATCAACAACATCTGACGCGCGCCGCGAAACGGCCGCCCGGCGCACCGGGCGGCCGTTATACATGGTGCCTGTGAGCCCTCTCCTCGTCGCCGACCTCGTCGGCATCGCCGTGTTCGCGGCCTCCGGCGCCACCGCCGGGGTGGCCAAGCGGCTCGACCTGTTCGGCGTGGTGTTCGTCGGCTTCAGCGCGGCGCTGGGCGGCGGGATCATGCGCGACGTCTTCGTGAACGTGCAGCCCAACGCGTTCGTGGACTGGCGCTACGCCGTGGTCGCGGTGCTCACCGCGGCCGCCACCTTCTGGCTGCACCCGGCCGTGAGCCGGCTGCGCTGGACGGTGCTCGTGCTGGACGCCGCCGGGCTGGGGCTGTTCGTGGTGACCGGCACGCTCAAGGCGCTCGACGCGGGCGTGCCGCCGATCGGCGCCTGCATCATCGGCATGATCACGGGCATCGGCGGCGGCCTGGTCCGCGACCTGCTGACCGGCGAGATCCCGACGGTGCTGCGCCGCGAGATCTACGCCGTGGCCGGGCTGATCGGGTGCGTCTCGGTCGCGGCCCTGGACGCGACGCACGTGCGCCGGCCGATCGCCATCGCGCTGGCCGCCACCTTCACCTTCGCGCTGCGCATGGTGGCCATCCGCCGCAACTGGTCCGCCCCGACCCCGGGCGGCGGGAGCGGTGCACGAAATCCCGACCCGGACGAGCATTCCTGACACTGGGTGGCAGGAATGCGCGTGAAGATCGGGGCATGACTGGATTCGCGAGCCTCATCATGGTCAACATCGACTGCGCCGAGCCGCCGGTGCTGGCCACCTTCTACAGTGAGGTCCTCGGCTGGGACGTGACGCACAGCCAGGCCGAGTACGCCATGATCAGCGACGGCACGACGTCGATCGGGTTCGGGCAGGTGCCCGCGTACGAGGCGCCGACCTGGCCCGAGGGCCCGTCGCCGAAGCAGTTCCACCTCGACTTCTACGTGGACGACCTCGCCGACGCCGAGGCCCGCGCGCTCAAGCTGGGCGCGACCAAGCCGGAGTTCCAGCCGGGCGCCGAGCGCTACACGGTGCTGCAGGACCCGGCCGGCCACCCGCTCTGCCTCTGCCTGCGCTCGTAGGGCCTCCCGGGCGGTAGGCGCTGGGTCCGGCCGGACCGACACCGGCCGGACCCAGCGCCTACCGGACCACGCCTACCGGACCTGCATCTAGCGGCTCAGGGTGGAGCCCGAGACGGACGGCGGCCGGGCGCCGAGGAAGAAGATGCCGGGGAAGCCGTCCGTCTCGAAGCCGGCGCTGGGGTTCTTGCGCAGGGTCGAGCCCTCGATCGCCATGGTGCCGGTGCGGTCGTTGCTCACGAAGAAGACCGCGCCGCCGCCCTCGTTGGCCTTGTTCTGCTCGATCAGCGTGCCGGCGAGCCGCACGGTGAAGTTGTCGCCGTCGCAGTAGATCGCGCCGCCGCTGCCGCCGCCGGGCGTGCCCGAGCGGGCCGGGTTGGCGCCGCGGCCGACGGCCGAGTTGTAGGAGAAGAGGCTGTTCAGGACCACCCAGGACACCTGGATGCTGCTCAGCGCGCCGCCGTTGGCGCATACGCCGCCCTGGCCGGAGGCGCCGCCGAACGTGCTGCCGACGATGTAGACGGGCTTGTTCTGATACTGGCTGAGCACCCGCACTGCGGCCCCGCCCAGGTCCGGGCCGGTGTCGTCGCAGCGGTTGCGCACGAACTTGGTGTTCACCGCCTTGAAGCGCCCGCCGCGCACGAAGATCGCGCCGCCGCCCCCGCCCTCGGTCCGGTCGCCGGTCGAGTTGCCGTCGGCGAACACGATGTTCTGCACCGTCAGCGCGGGGGTCGCCTGGTCCTGGCAGTGGTCCGTGGTCCACTCCAGGCTCTTGTCGCAGGTGTTCTGGTACAGAATCCGGCGCTTGCCCTCGCCGCTCAGCGTCACCTTGCCGCCGCCGTCGATGACCACCTTGGCCGAGCGGTTGCGGACCTTCGCGGTCTGCTTGACCACGATGGTCACCGCGCCCGGGCCGCAGTTGAACGTGATCACCCCGCCGCCCGAGACGGCCGAGACGAAGCTCTCCGAGGTGCAGCCGGCCGGGCTGCCGTCGCCGACCACCTTCGTCGGCTGGGCCGTGCTCTCGGCCTTGGCCTCGGCCGGGATCGCCGCCCTGCCGGACGGGTTGCCGAAGGCGAACGGGGCCGCGGCGGCGGGCTGGCCGGTGCTCGACGGGCCGGGGGCGGCCCCGAGGGCGCCGACGCCGGCCGGGTCCGCCTGCGGGCCGCCCGGCGCGGAGGAGCCGGCGGCCGCGGCGGAGTCGTGCCCGCCGGGATCGGCCGCACCCGGCCCGTCCCCGCCGCAGCCCGCCAGCGCGAGCGCCGCCACCAGCAGCATTGCCCCGAAGCGCTTTCGCATTGGGCGATGGTAGCCCGGGGGCGGCGGCGCACCGGTGATGCCCAGGTAGCGCTCAGCGGCGGCGCAGCTCGCGGTCCCAGTCCACGGCCGCGGCTTCCAGGGCCTCCGTGGTCAGGTCGAGGGTGACGGGGTAGTCGAACGTCATCGCCCGCTCGGGGCCGAGCCACTCGGGGGCGGTGGAGCGGGAGAAGCCGACCACGAGGCGGGGCTCGCCGACCTCGTGCTCGTCGATGGTGAAGGACAGGTCCGCGAACGTGAGGCGGCTCTGCAGCTCGATGCGGCCCTTCGCGGCCTTGAGCAGCCAGTCGGCCAGGCGCTTGGCCTCCTCCGCGGTCAGGGCCGGCGCCCGGAACCGCCAGGCCCGCCCGTCGAGCGCGTCGACGGCCCCCTCGACGAGCAGCGGCTCGCCGGCCGCCTTGATCGCTCGCAACTCGACGAAGGCCCCGGTGCGCGTCTGCAGTCTCACGCGCCCAGCATCGCAAACCGCCGGGCGCCCCACTACAGGCGAAAGGGCGGATCGCGAGGGCGGATACGGTACCCCCATGAGACCGCACCTGGCCGAGCACCTCGACCTGCAGCCGCACCCCGAGGGCGGCTGGTACCGCGAGACCTGGCGCTCGCCGGTCACCCTCGACCCGCCCGGCTACGACGGCCCCCGCAGCGCCGCCACCGCGATCTACTTCCTGCTGCACCCGGGCGAGGAGTCCGCCTGGCACGTGGTCCGCTCCGACGAGCTGTGGTTCTGGCACTGCGGCGGCCCGCTGACGCTGCGCCTCGGCGGCTCCGGCGACCGGCCCGGCCCCGGCCCGGAGGCGCTGCTCGGCGCGGATGTCGCGGCCGGTCAGCGCCCC
Source organism: Dactylosporangium sp. CA-052675 (assembly GCF_050947935.1). Classification (GTDB taxonomy): domain Bacteria; phylum Actinomycetota; class Actinomycetes; order Mycobacteriales; family Micromonosporaceae; genus Dactylosporangium. The sequence continues at coordinate 1,966,014 of NZ_CP192010.1, forward strand.
CAGATCCTCGTGCCCGGCGGCGTGTGGCAGTCCGCCGCCCCCGCCGGCGACGAGCCGGTGCTGGTCAGCTGTGTCGTGGCGCCCGGCTTCGACTTCGCCGACTTCCGCCTGTCCGGCTGACCGCGCGATTCCCGGGACGTTCCGCGCGTATTCCGCGCGTATTCCCCGGGTGCCGTCCGGCTGCCACCGTCGGGTCATGACCGTCAGTTCATGACCCGCCGGGCGAAACGGAACGCGTAGATGCCGGAGATCTTCACGCCGCCGCGTTCGGTCGACGCGTGCACCATGCGGCCGCCGCCGATGTAGATGCCCACGTGGCCCGAGCTCGGGAACACCAGGTCGCCCGGCTGCAGCTCGCCGCGCGACACCGGGCGGCCGACGCCGGCGAGGCCGCCGGTCGAGCGCGGCAGGGCGATGCCCAGGTTGCGGTACGCGGCGACGACGAGCCCGGAGCAGTCGAACGCGTCCGGGCCGGCGGAGCCGAACGCGTAGTCCTTGCCGACCTGGGCCATCGCGAAGCCCACGACGCCGCCCGAGTAGCCGGCGCCGTTGGGTGCGGCGGCGGTGCGGCGGATCTTGGGGCGCGGGGCCGGCTTCGAGGCGGGCGGCCGGGTCGCGCGGGGGCGGGTCACGCGCCCGGAGCCGGCCGGGCGCGCCGTCCGCGAGGCGCGGGAGGCCCGGGCGCCGGTGGCCCGGGTGGACTCCGTGACCGGTGCGGCCGCGGGGGCGGGTGCGGCCGGCGCGGGCGGCCGCGCGGGGCGGATGCCCCGGGAGACGCCGCGCAGCTCGGCCAGCCGGTCCGGGAGCTCGGCGGTGATCGCGGTGGTGGTCGCGGTGGTGGTCGCGGTGGCGCGGGGGCCGGGTGCGGCCCGGGCCGGGGCCGGCTGGGCCGCGTGGATCGAGTTCCCGCTCATCAGCGCGCCGCCGAGGACGGCGCAGACGATGGTGCAGGCGGTCGTGGCCGCCGCCAGGCTGCGGCGTACGTCATGTCTGGACAGGTGTGGCTCCCCGTTCGGCCCGGGGCACTCGTGCGCTCCCCCGATCCGCTGACGAAACCGCGGCCCGGCGCGGCGGCGAATGGTGCCCGCCGCGCCGGATCGGAAGACCCGGGCAATGATCTCTGCCGAGAGCCAAAGTAGAACCGGCGCATCCGATTTGCCGGTCATTTGCCGAAAAATTCCCGCATCGGCGGGCATTCATTCCGGATATACCGGCGGAAAACAGACCTGTCGATCAAGGTTTCGATGCCGGTGGTTCCGCCTCGGAGATGTCCGCCACCGTGGCGCCGAGAACCTCGATCGCGGCGTCGGCGGCGACCGCGAGGGCGACCCCGTGGCGACCGCCGCCGAGGCTGATCGCGCGGCCCCGGATGCGCTCGTCGGCGATGACCGGCCAGGCCGTCGTGGAGCCGAACGGGGTGATCGTGCCGCGCTCGAACCCGGTCGCGGCCTTGGCCGTGGCCGCGTCCGGCATCGACATGCGGGCCACGCCGAGCAGGGCCCGCAGCTTCGGCCAGGAGATGACCCGGTCGCCCGGGACGAGCACGAAGCGGTAGTCGTCGTCGGCGAGGCGGACCACGATGGTCTTCACCACGTCGGCGACCGCGACCCCGCGGGCCGCGGCGGCCTCGGCCAGGTTGCGCACGGGCCCGTGCTCGACGACCCGGTAGTCGATGCCGCTGGCGGCCACCGCCGCGACGGCCGGGTTGGCGCTCACGGGACGAGCGGCCGGACGCGTTCGGCCACGAACCGTACGAAACCCTCCGGATCCGGATCGTCGGGCGTCGGCTGCAGGATCACCCGGTCGACGCCCGCCTCCGCCCAGCGCCGCACGGCCGCGGCGATCGCGTGCTCGTCCCCGGCGGCCAGCACGTCGGCGTCGCCGGTGTAGCCCCAGCGCACCCGCTCGGCCTCCAGCCGCGCCTCGGCGCCGGGCCCGGTCGCGGCGTGCAGGTACATCACGATCTCGTGCTCGCCGGTGCGGCCCGCGGCCGTGCGGCCCTCCTCGACCAGGGCGCGGGCGCGGCGTACCCCGTCGACGTCGACGCCCGCCGTGAGCACCGTGCCGTCGGCGACCTCCCCGGACAGCCGCAGCGTCTTGGGACCCATCGCCCCCACCAGGATCGGGGCGGGTCCGGTCGGCGGCCAGTCCAGCGCGACGCCGTCGAGGCGCACGTAGCTGCCCCGCGTGGACAGCCGCTCGCCGGCCAGCAGGGCGCGCAGGGCCAGCGTGTACTCCCGCAGCAGCGTCAGCGGCGACGCCGCCCGCACGCCGACCTGCCCCATCCAGTCCTGCACCCCGTGCCCGACGGCGATGGTCGCCCGCCCCGGGAACATCCGCGACAGCGCGGCGATCTCCATCGCGGCGATCGCCACGTTGCGCAGCGGCACCGGCAGCAGCCCGACCCCGACCCGCAGCCGGTCCGACCAGGCCAGCGCCGCGGCGGCGGTGGTCAGGCCACCCTCCAGGAAACAGTCCTCCCACAGCCACAGCTCCTCGAGCCCGGCCTCGTCGGCGGCGGTCACGATGGACCGCAGCCGCTCGGGCGGCAGCTGCGGCAGAAATACGGCACCGAGCGTCGTCATGAAGATCAGTCTTGCACCGGCCGCCGGCTCCCTTGGCCGTTCCCTCCCGTGGCACGGGACGGAACGCGGGAAGGGTATGAGGCAAGGACACGCCGTCGTACTCGGCGGCAGCATGGCGGGCCTGCTCACGGCGCGGGTCCTGACCGGGCACTTCGCGCGGGTGACCATCGTCGAGCGCGACGAGCTCGAGGGCACCTGGGCCGGGGATCCGGCCGCCGACCCGCGGGAGCGGGCGGTGCGCCGCGGGGTGCCGCAGGGCCGGCACGCGCACGGGCTGCTCGCGGCCGGGCTCAACGTGATCGAGGAGCTGTTCCCGGGGGCCGCGGGGGAGCTGGCCGCGGCCGGGGTACCGGCCGGGGACGTGCTGGGCAACGTGCGCTTCTGCGCGAACGGGTTCCGGCTCAAGCAGGTGCCGATCGGCCTGCGGGCGCTGTCGTTCAGCCGGCCGTACCTGGAGTCGTACGTGCGGTCCCGGGTGTTCGCGCTGCCCGGCGTGGCCGTGCGGGGCGGGACGGACATCGCCGGGATCGAGGCGGACCCCGCGCGGGCGCGCGTCACCGGCGCGCGGATCCACCCGCGGACCGGCGCCCCGCAGACCCTCGCGGCGGACCTGGTCGTCGACGCGACCGGGCGCGCCTCGCGGGCCCCGCGCTGGCTCGGGGAGCTCGGCTACGAGCCGCCGGCCGAGGAGCGGCTGCACGTCGACCTGGCCTACGTCTCCCGGCACTACGCGGTCGACCCGGCGCTGCTCGACGGCGACATCGCGATCATCGTCGGGCCCTCGGCCGCGGCCCCGCGCGGGGGCGCGGTCATGCTGCAGGAGGGGGGCCGGGCGGTCATCACCCTCTTCGGCATCCTCGGCGACCACGCGCCGCTGGACGACGCCGGCTTCCGGGCCTACGCGAAGCGGCTGCCGCTGCCGTACGTCTCCGACATCATCGAGGCGTCGCCGCCGCTGGACGACGAGGCGGTCCGGTTCCGCTACCCGGCGAGCACGCGGTACCGGTACGACCGCCTGCGCCGCTTCCCGAAGGGCTTCGTGGTCGTGGGGGACGCGATGTGCTCCTTCAACCCGATGTACGGCCAGGGCATGTCGGTCGCGGGCGTGGAGGCGCTGCGGCTGGGCGAGGCGCTCGGCCGCGGCGGGGAGCTCGACGCCCCGCGGTTCTTCCGCGCGGTCCGGCCGATCGTCGACATCCCGTGGCAGATCGCCACCGGCGGCGACGCGGCCCTGCCCGGCGTGCAGGGGCCGAGGGACGCGCGGACGCGGCTGGTGAACCGGTATCTGGATCGGCTGTACGCCACCGCGGCCCACGACGAGGTCGTCTCGCTCGCGTTCAGCCGGGTCACGAACCTGCTGGACCCGCCGGCCGCCCTGCTGCGACCGGGGATCGCCCGCCGGGTGCTGGGGCGGCGACGCCCGGCGACCGCATAGGCACGAATCGTGGCACCATCGGGGGGTGTCGTACCGCCGGATCGCCGACATCGACTTCGCCGCGCTCACCCGGGGTCGGTTCCACCCGTCCCCGGACGACTGGGCCGACGAGGTCCTGTACTTCCTGCTGGTCGACCGCTTCTCCGACGGCGGCGAGCGCGGCTACCGGGACAACGACGGCGCGATCGTCGCGACCGGGGCCACGCCGCCGCTGCGCGCAGCCGACCGCGAGCTCGCGGTCGCGACGCCCGAGGACGCGGCCCGGTGGCGCGAGGCCGGCCTGGACTGGGCCGGCGGCACCCTGGCCGGGCTGCGCAGCAAGCTGGGCTACCTGCGCCGGCTCGGGGTCACCGCGATCTGGGTGAGCCCCGTGCTCCGGCAGGTCGCGGGGCAGCCGACCTACCACGGGTACGGCATCCAGGACTTTCTCGACGTCGATGCGCACTTCGGGCGGCCGGAGGACCTGCGGGCCCTGGTCGCGGACGCCCACGCCCAGGGCCTGCGGGTGATCCTCGACGTGGTGCTCAACCACGCCGGGGACGTCTTCGGCTACGAGGGCGACAGCCGGCCCGTCTGGACCGGGCAGCGCTATCCCGTCAAGGGCTTCCGCGACGAGGACGGGGCCGCCGTGCTCCCGATCGGCCCGATTCCGCGGTCGTACCCGCACGGCGGCGTCTGGCCCGCCGAGCTGCAGAGCACCGCGACGTTCACCGGCAAGGGGCGCATCGCCGACTGGGACCGGTTCCCGGAGTACCTGGAGGGCGACTTCGAGGGGTTCAAGGACATCGCGCTCGGCGAGGGGCCGCCGGACGACTACCGGCCCTCGGCGGCGCTGCTGGCCCTCGTGCGCGCGTACCAGTACTGGATCGCCTACGCCGACCTCGACGGCTTCCGCGTGGACACGGTCAAGCACATGGACCCGGGCGCGGCCCGCTTCTTCGCCGCCGCGATCCACGAGTTCGCGCAGTCGATCGGCAAGGAGCGCTTCTACCTGGTCGCCGAGATCACCGGCGACCGCGCGTTCGCCTACGGGACCCTCGACGCGGTCGGCATGGACGCCGCGCTCGGCCTGGCCGACGTGCAGGACCGCCTCGAGCGGGTGGCCAAGGGCACCGCCGACCCGGCCGAGTACTTCGCGCTGTTCCGCAACTCGCTGCAGGTCGGCCGCGAGTCGCACACCTGGTTCCGGGACAAGGTCGTGACCAGCTACGACGACCACGACCAGGTGCGCAAGGGCCCGTGGAAGGCGCGCTTCGCGGCGGGCGAGCCGGGCCGCCGGCTGGCCCTCGTGGCGCTCGCGCTCAACGCCGCCACGCTCGGCATCCCGTGCGTCTACTACGGCTTCGAGCAGGAGTTCGACGGCGAGGGCGGGCACGACCGGTACATCCGCGAGGCCATGTTCGGCGGCGCGTTCGGCCCGTTCCGCAGCCGCGGCGGGCACGCGTTCGACGAGGAGCACGAGACGTACCGGCAGCTCAGCGAGATCCTGGCGGTCCGGCGGCGGCTCCCGGCGCTGCGGCGGGGGCGGCAGTACCTGCGCCCGACCTCGGCCGACGGCGTGCGCTTCGCCTCCCCGGCCGCCCCCGGGCTGCTGCCGTGGTCGCGCATCTTCGCCGACCACGAGGTGCTGGTCGCGGTCAACACCGACCCGGACCGCGTGCGCACGGCCTGGGTGACCGTCGACAACGACCTGCACGCCGAGGGCGACCGGCTGACCTGCCGCTACTCCAGCGAGCCGGCGTTCGCGGGCGGCCAGGTCTCGGTCTCGGCCCGCAACGGCAAGGCCGTGCAGCTCACCCTGCCCCCGGCCGGGGTCGTCATCTATGAACGCTCGCCGATGACACAATGAAGCGGTAGGATCACCGGTCGTTACATCGACCGGCAGGAGTGCGATGGTGCGAACCCGCGAGGTGCCCGACCCCATCTTCGAGAGGCTGATCGGCGCGCTGATCTGCGAGTCCGCGGCCGCCCTGCTGGCCCAGCGGTCCCGGGGCGCGGCCCTGCACGCCGGCGAAGCGTTCGGGCGGGTGCTGGCCTGGCTGTGGGAGACCACGAGCGATGACGTCGTACCGTACGTCGCCGACCTGACCGCCCAGGTGCGCTACCACGCCCCGGGCGCCGACGCGGACGTGTCGCTGGAGGACGTCCTGGCCGCGATCGGGCGCGCCGCGGCGCCCATGCCCCCGGCCGAGGGCGCGGCGATGCTGGCCTGCCTGCGCGCGGGGCTGCCGGCGTACCTCTGACGCCACCGCGTGCGGCGGCCGGGCGCGGGGTGCCCCGCGCCCGGCCGGTGCTTCAGTTCAGCGCGAACTTCTGCGCCGCGCTGCCGTTGCAGTCCCAGATCTGCAGGCGCGTGCCGTTGGCCGTCGCGCCGTTGGGGGAGTCGAGGCAGCGGCCCGACTGCGGGTTCTTCAGCGAGCCGTCGGCCTGCTGCTGGAAGACCTGGCCGCCGACGCCGTTGCAGTCCCACAGCTCGACCTGGGTGCCGTTGGCCGTACCGTTGCCGTTGATGTCCAGGCAGCGGCCCAGGGTGCGCAGCGAGCCGTTGGACTGGTGGAACCAGTGCTGGTCCACGGCGTAGGACTGGCAGTCCCACAGCTGCACGGCGGTGCCGTTCGTGCCCGAGTCGTCCGCGGCCACGTCCACGCACTTGCCGCCCGGGCCGACGTTCGTGCCGCCGCCGTTCACGGCGAACTTCTGCGCCGCGGAGCCGTTGCAGTCCCAGATCTGCAGGCGGGTGCCGTTGCCGGTCGCGCCGTTGGGGGAGTCGAGGCAGCGGCCCGACTGCGGGTTCTTGAGCGAGCCGTCGGCCTGCTGCACCCACTTCTGGCCGCCGACGCCGTTGCAGTCCCACAGCTCGACCTGGGTGCCGTTGGCCGTACCGTTGCCGTTGATGTCCAGGCAGCGGTTGAGGGTGCGCAGCGAGTTGTCCGCGAAGTGCGTCCAGTGCTGGTCCTCGGCGTAGGTCTGGCAGTCCCACAGCTGCACGCCGGCGCCGTTGGAACCGGTGTCGTCCGCGGCCACGTCCACGCACTTGCCGCCGGGGCCGGTGACGGTGCCCTGCGGGCCGTTCGGGACGTTGGTCTGGCCGCTGTAGCCGACGCTGACCACGTTCGCCTGGATCGCGTTCTCGGCGGCGTCGGTCGGGTAGCCGGCCACCATCGCGCCCTCGAACCAGGTGCCCCGGTTGCGGTTGCTGTTGTCGCCGCCGATGCCCAGGATGATGCCGCCCTCCTGGTGCATGGGCCGGTAGCCCTGCTTGTCGGTCGGCAGCGCGCCGTTCCACCAGGTGGTGAGCCCGCCGGACTGCGCGTTGCCGCCCTTGAGCGCGTAGGTGGTCTGGCCGTTGTTCTTCAGCACGGCGGTGACGTAGGCCGAGTTGTTGCCCGGGTTCGGGTTCGAGCCGTTGCCGCCCTGGAACATGCCGTTCTCCATGTCCGCCTCGATCCACGGGCCGGAGCCCTGGCACGGCGGGAAGAAGCACGTCGTCGCGATGCTGATCGCGTCCATGTGGCCGTTGCCGGTGTCGTACGGCGTCGCCTCGGCGTTGCCGTAGTCGAAGCAGCAGTCCGAGCCCACGTGCGTGCCGCTGGCGACCATGTAGACGCCCTCGGCCTGCCCGTTGACCGCCACGCCGGGCGCCCGGCCGTTGAACCGGTAGCCGACACCGGGGGAGACCCACACGCCGTAGACCTTGTGGCCGCCCGCGCTCACCGCGATCTCGCTCGCGTCCGCGCCGCGGTCGCCGGAGCCGGCCCCGCCGTCGGGGGCGATCGTCAGGTCGCTGTGGTTGGCCGTCTGGTCGTAGATCCGCGTGATGCGGCACGTGGTGCCGTTGCAGTAGGCGTCCTGGTCGCCGGCGTTGGCGTAGCCGCCCGCGGCGAGCAGGCCGATGTTGTGCAGGCCGCCGTCGGAGGCGCGCTGCACCTGGTAGAGCGGGCCGTTGTACGCCGAGAACAGCGCGCGGGTCGTGCTGTGGGCGGCCACGCACGCCGTGCCGTTGGCCGCGTAGATGTCGCAGGGCAGGGTGCCGGCGGCCTGGGCGGTGCCGGTCAGCCCGACGATGCCGGCGGCGGTGAGGGCCAGGCTCGCGGCGGCGGAGATGAGCACTCTCCGGCGCCCGCCCGGTCGTGATCGACTGACCACGGGGAACCTCTTTCTTCGAGGGTGTTTCGCGCAGCACTGCGCGCAAGGCCCGATTGGCGGCGGGCACTGGTGTCTCAGTATGCGTATTCGCGGTGGTCTTTGGTAGAACCTGTTGACAAGTGTTGAATCTGCGGTCGATCGATGTGCTGAGCGCACCGGACCGCCGGCGCCGGGGTACCGGTGGGCGAAGGGGGTTGCATGGTTATGCACTCGGTCGTATATGCTTGAGCCGTGTCCAAGGTCCTCAACTCCCTGCCTGTCGGTGAGCGTGTCGGCATCGCCTTCTCCGGTGGTCTCGACACCTCGGTAGCCGTCGCGTGGATGCGCGACAAGGGCGCCATCCCGTGCACGTACACGGCCGACCTCGGCCAGTACGACGAGCCCGACATCGCCTCGGTCCCGGGGCGCGCGACCGCGTACGGCGCGGAGGTCGCCCGCCTCGTCGACTGCCGGGCCAGCCTCGTCGAGGAGGGCCTCGCCGCGCTCGCGTGCGGCGCGTTCCACATCCGCTCCGGGGGCCGGGCCTACTTCAACACGACCCCGCTGGGCCGGGCCGTGGCCGGCACGCTGCTCGTGCGCGCGATGCTCGAGGACGACGTGCAGATCTGGGGCGACGGTTCGACCTTCAAGGGCAACGACATCGAGCGCTTCTACCGGTACGGTCTGCTGGCCAACCCGGCCCTGCGCATCTACAAGCCGTGGCTCGACGCCGACTTCGTCGGTGAGCTCGGCGGGCGCAAGGAGATGTCGGAGTGGCTGCTGGCCCACGACCTGCCGTACCGCGACAGCACCGAGAAGGCCTACTCGACCGACGCCAACATCTGGGGCGCCACCCACGAGGCCAAGTCGCTGGAGCACCTCGACGCGGGCATCGAGATCGTCGACCCGATCATGGGCGTGCGCTTCTGGGACTCCTCCATCGAGATCCCGTCCGAGGACGTGACCATCGGCTTCGCCCAGGGGCGCCCGGTCACCATCAACGGCAAGGAGTTCGCCAGCGCCGTCGACCTGGTGCTGGAGGCGAACGCGATCGGCGGCCGGCACGGCCTCGGCATGTCCGACCAGATCGAGAACCGCATCATCGAGGCCAAGAGCCGCGGCATCTACGAGGCGCCGGGCATGGCCCTGCTGCACGCCGCGTACGAGCGGCTCATCAACGCCATCCACAACGAGGACACCGTCGCCGCGTACCACAACGAGGGCCGCAAGCTCGGGCGCCTGCTGTACGAGGGCCGCTGGCTCGACCCCCAGGCGCTCATGCTGCGCGAGGCGCTGCAGCGCTGGGTCGGCTCGGCCGTGACCGGCGAGGTGACGCTGCGCCTGCGCCGGGGCGAGGACTACTCGATCCTGGAGACGACGGGCCCCGCGCTGTCGTACCACCCGGACAAGCTGTCGATGGAGCGCACCGAGGACGCGGCGTTCGGCCCGGTGGACCGCATCGGCCAGCTCACCATGCGTAACCTGGACATCGCCGACTCGCGGGCGAAGCTGGAGCAGTACGTCACGCTGAACGTGATCGGCAGCCCGCACCCGATGCTCATCGGCGCCAACCAGACCCCGTCCGCGGACCTGCTGGGCGCCATGCCGGCCGGCGGCGCGGCCGCGATCGCCTCGGGCGGCCCGGCCGCCGAGGAGGCCGAGGCCCTGGACAACGCGGCCATGGAGTTCGGCACCGACTGACAACGCCGGGGCGCCGGGCACCGCCTTCCTCGCGGAGGGGTGCCCGGCGCCTTCGCGTTCACGCGGCCCCGACCAGTTCAGCCGGGCGCGCGGCGCCTCGGCTGTCCGGCCGGGTCGTTGCGGGTGGTATGAAGGCCGCGTGGAGGTGTCCGACTTCCCCGGGCGCTTCGGGGTTTCGCTCGCCGAGCCGGGGTAGCCAACGGCGGTGACGTGGGAAGCCCGCCGGCTCGTGATCGAGATCGGCGCATCGTTCGACGAGGCCGTCGCGCAGTACGAGGCGGCCGTTCCCGGATATCCGGCCGGCGAGATCGAGGGGCTCGACGACTGGGAGCAGGTCAGGGCGATCACGGACCGGGTCGCCGTGAACGGGTTCCTGATCTACTGGCGGTTCGCGGCCGACCGGCTCATGCGGATCGCGGGGAACCCGGCGCGCTGCCGCGTCTACCTCATGGGCAATCACCTGCTCGCCGAGCGCATGTATCGCCATGACCCGGCCGCGATGCTCTACGCGCCGCTGCGCACGGTCATCTCGCAGGTGCCGGGGGAGGCGGTCCGGTTCGCGATCGAGCAGCCCAGCCGGCAGTTCGCGTCGTTCGGCACGCCGGAGATCGCGGCGGTCGGGGCCGAGCTCGACCGCAAGCTCGCGGTGCTGCTCGAACGGCTCGGCTGGCCCGTCCCGGACGGGCTCGAGGGTCAGGCCGCGCGGGTGATCTGATCGTGCATGGTCCGGCGCGCCTGTTCCATGCGGATGCGGCGGTCGGCGCGCGGGTCGGTCAGCGTCGGGACGATGGGCTCGCCGATGACGATGACCATCGTGGGCTTGCGGCGCAGCAGCCGGGCCGGGCCCGCCGGCGGCCGGAAGCGGATCGACAGCGGCACGACCGGCACGCGGGCCTGCGCCGCCAGGTGGAAGGCGCCCTGTTTGAAATCGCGAAGACCGGTGTCGTACGGGCGCAGCTCCCCCTCCGGGAAGAAGTGCACGATCCGTCCCTGCGCCAGGAACAACTGCAGCTCGGAGAAGAACGCCGGCAGGCCCGCCGGGGTGCGCGGCACCGCGATGCCGCCCAGGAGCCGCACGAGGCCGCCGTACCAGCGGTGCTCCAGGTTGACCGGGGCGGCGGTGAAGACGGGACGGCGGGGGAAGACCGCCAGGCCGACGAGCACGCTGTCGAGCAGGTGCACGTGGTTGCAGATGGTCAGGGCGCCGCCGGTGCGGGGCAGCCGCTTCTCGCCCTCCGTGCGCACGCCCAGGATGACGCGGGTCCACAGGAACAGCAGCGGGATGGCGACCGCGTAGTAGAAGGCGTTCGACACCAGGCGGAAGAGCCGGCCGCTGTACCCCGAGGGCGCCTCCCACGCGCGGCCCGCCCGGTCGTAGACGCGCTCGATCGCCTTGACGCTGCGCTCGACCGTGTACAGCTCGGCGTAGCGCGCGTACGTGCGCGACGCGGCGGCGAGCGCCTCGGGGTCCTCGATCCAGGCGTCGATGCGCTCGGCGAGCGAGGCCGCGTCGCCGGCCCGGAACCGGTGCGCCGGGCCGAGCGCGAACTGGCTCGTGGCGCTGCGCCGGCTGTCCGAGATCACCGGGACGAGCCCGCACGAGAACGCCTCCATGCAGGAGAGGCCCTCGATCTCGACGTCGGAGGCGTGGACGTACAAGTGTGCGTGCCGGATGAGCTCGACGAGCTCGCTCTGGTCGTGGTAGCCGAACCGCGCCGGGACCGGCAGCCGCGTCGCCATCCGCCGCAGCCGCGCCTCGCGGGGCCCGTGCCCGGCGAAGGTCACCTCGATGCCCCCGGCGTGGCGGGATCGGCGCACGGCCCGGATGAGCACGTCCTGCCGCTTCTCGGGGGCGAGGCGCCCGACCATGAGAATGCGGAACGGCTCGCCGGGCGCGCGCTCGCGGGCCGGACCGGGCCGGAACGCCGTGCCGACGCCGTTGGAGATGACGTGCAGGCGGGCGCGGTACCCGTGCTGGCGCAGCTGCGCCGCGATGAACGTCGACGGGCAGTGGATGTCCCGGAAGCGCCGGTAGAACAGCAGGCGCAGCAGGATGTAGACGAGGTGGGCGGCGGGCGGGAACCAGCCCAGCCCGATGTTGTACGTGATGTTCTCGGGCTGGATGTGGAACGCCGCGATCGCCGGCACCCCGAGCCGCCGGGCCACGCGCTCGGCCGCCCGCCCGAGCGGCCACGGCTGGTAGATGTGCACGACGTCGGCCCCGGCGATGGCGGCGACGAGCGTCGCGCGGACGGGCCTGGCGAAGAGCGTGTGCTGGCGGTGCGCGAACCGGCTCGCGATCGGCACCACGAGCTCCGGCACCCGGTACAGCTCGACCGGCGACCCGGCCGCCTCGCCGCACGCGACCACGCGCACGGTGTGCCCCCGCTTGACCAGCGTCTCGGCGAAGCGCATGGCCGAGATCGTGGTGCCGTTGTTCGCGACGCCGAAGGTGTCGATGACCAGCGTGATGACCATGGCCGCCCCGCGAGCCGAGCTGATGATGGACACGCGGTGCAACGCATCCCGCCGGGTCAATCTTCCCGGCCGTCGCTCACTGCCGTGGCATCGCGGGCGACCAGCGCACCGGCGGCGTCCCGGCCGCGACGAGCGCCGCGTTGATCCGGCTGAACGGGCGGCTGCCGAGGAAGCCGGTCGGGTTCATCGGGCTGGGGTGGCCGGCGCGCAGCACGACGTGCCGGGGGTTGGTCACCAGCGGCGCCTTGGCCTTCGCGGCCGCGCCCCACAGGACGAACACGACCCGCTCCGCCTTCTCGTTCAGGGCCCGGATCGTCGCGTCGGTGATGTTCTCCCAGCCGTGCCCCTTGTGCGAGTTGGAGGTGCCGGCGCGCACGGTCAGGACCGCGTTGAGCAGCATCACGCCCTGCCGGCACCACGCGGTCAGATCGCCGGACGGCGGCGGCTCCACCGCGAGGTCGTCGCGCATCTCCTGGTACACGTTGCGCAGCGACGGCGGGACGGGGACGCCGGGCGGGACGCTGAAGCTGAGCCCGTGGGCCTGGCCGGGCCGGATGTACGGGTCCTGGCCGAGGATGAGCACGCGGGTGGCGGCGAGGGGGCACAGCCGGTATGCGGCGAAGATGTCCTGCTTGCGGGGGTAGACGACGGCGGAGCGGTACTGCTCGACGACGAACGCCGAGAGCGCGGCGACGACGGCGGGGTCGACGTGCGGGGTGACCGCTTCGCGCCAGTCGTCGGGCATGAAGTCCAGCAGATACACGGGCTTGACCGCCTCGCTCATGGCGGCAAGCTACCAGCCGCTCGTCAGGCGATCGAGCCTGGACCGGCGACCCGCACGGTCATTCGGCGGGGTTGATGCCGAGGTCCTCGATCTTGTCGGCGGTCGCCGCGAGGCGAACCCACGTTCCGAGCTGGTCGAGATCGGTGCATGCGGTGATGTCGGCGCGGACGTTCTCCGGCACGTGGACGCCGCGGGCGTCGAGCACGGCCAGCACGGCGCGGGCCTCGCCTTCGGCTTTGCCCTTGGCCTCGCCTTCGGCTTTGCCTTCCGCTTTGCCTTCGGCTTTGCCCGCGGCGAAGTTGCGGCGGGCGAGGTCGCTCTGGAATCGATAGCCGGTGGTGGTCATGAGTTCCTCCAGACACTCCCGGGCCGCCGCTGGCAGCCTTGAGAGGACAAGGTCAGTGTACAGGTCGGCATGGCCCTCATCGACGACGTCGAGGGCGGTGAACAGGGCTTTGAACACCGCGGTGGGCTCCGGTCCGGCGCCGTGGGCCAGGGCCGACAGGACCGCCAGCTCGGGCATGCGGCGGGCCGTCCCGGGGTCGGTGACGACGGGCACCTGACGGGGGCCGAGGGCCACCGGGGTCAGCATCGAGCCCGGCGGGCCGATCGTAATTGGGGTGGCGCACCAGTCCGCGACGGCCTGGTCGGGGCACATCACCAGGAGCGCGACCGGGCAGCCCAGCCGGGCGTGGAGCGTGCCCACGTACGCCGGCCAGCTGCGTCGTTTGCGCGGGTCCAGGCGCAGCTGCACCTCGATCACGACCGCCATCACCGGCGATGCGCTGCCGTGCAGGGTGACGACCGCATCGGCTCGGTACTCGGTGGGGGCGATGTCGGTGAGGTCGGCGGCGGACAGCCGGGCTTCGTCGAACTCCGGCAGGGCGACGTGGAGCGGGCCGCCGAGAATCTCGGCCGCCAGCGCGGGCCGGTCGCGGAACATCTCAATCAGGATCTCGTGCAAGTGGGATGGCACGGTGCGGAAGACTAGCCATCGCGTTCACGAATAGTCGAGCCTTGTGTCACGTACCGTGACTCATGTTGAGTCAAGCTGAACCGCGCGCCTCGCCGCGTCAGTGCAGCACCCGCAGCTCATTGGCGGGGTCGTCGACGAAGGAGATGCCGAGGCCGAGCGGCAGTGCCCGGCGACTTCCGGTCATGTCCCACGGGCCGTTGATGCCGCGTCCGGCGAACGCCTCGCGGGACTGTGCCCTTGCCGCCGGGGCTGTGAACCCGGTGCGCCGCCATGGGTGGCAAGCAGACGGCGCGGGGCGATCTACCAGCCGCGGGCGCGCCACTGCTCCAGGTTCGGCCGCTCGGCGCCGATCGTGGAGTTCTTGCCGTGGCCGGGGTAGAAGGTCACGCCGTCGTCGAGGCGGTCGAAGAGCTTCGTCGTCACGTCGTGGATCAGGGAGTCGAAGTCGGCCTTGTTGCCGTGGGTGTTGCCCACGCCGCCCGGGAACAGGCTGTCGCCCGTGAAGAGGTGGCCGCCCTCGCCCGCGTAGTACAGGGCGATCGACCCCGGCGTGTGGCCCACGAGATGGATCACCGACAGGGTGCAGTCGCCGACCTCGAGGGTGTCGCCCTCGTTCAGGTGGCCCGTCACGACCGGGATCTCGGGGGCGTCCGCGGGGTGGGCCAGGGACTGGGCGCCCGTCGCGTCGATGACGTCCTGCAGCGCGAGCCAGTGGTCCGGGTGGCGGTGCGTGGTCACCACCGCGCGGATGCCGCCCGGCTCGATGAACCGCAGCAGGCGCTGGGCGTCGTTGGCGGCGTCGATGAGCACCGCGTCGCCGTCGGCCCGGCAGCGCAGCAGGTATGCGTTGTTGTCCATCGGTCCGACGGAGATGGACGAGATCTCGAGTCCGCTGGTCATTTCCAGGCCTCCAGGTCGGGCAGTGCTCCGGTCAGTTCGGCGCCGTCGCCGCGGCCGGTGAGCCAGGCGGCGAGCGCGTGGACGGGGCCGCGCACGGTCGCGGCGCCGGGGACGGTGAGCAGGACGGTGCCGTCGGGGGCTTCCAGGGTGGCCGCGCGCGGGGTGGCCGGGTCGTGCAGGAGGCGCGGGGGGAAGGCCTCGGGCCAGTCGGCCGGGCCGTAGCCGGCGTCCAGGTCGACGTGGTGCAGCTCGACCTCGCAGAGGCGGGACCACACCAGGCGGGCGGCGGGGACCTCGGTGCCGGAGGGCATGGTCACGACCGTGGACCAGGCCTCGGCCGGCATCGCGTCGATCGCCGTCGACAGGCGGGTGGCGGACGCGGCCAGGTCGGCCAGCTGGACCGACGCCGGGCGGGGGGCACCCGCCTCGATGTCGGCCTCGCGGGCCTCGCGGCTCGCGTACGCCGGGGTGCGCGTCCCGGTGCGGGCCCACGTCAGGAGGTTGACGTAGGCGTCGGCGTTGCGGGCCAGGTGGGTGACCACGTGGCCCCTCGTCCAGCCGGCGCACAGGGAGGGCTCGTCCAGGGGCAGGGAATCGACGGTGGCGAGCAGGCGCTCGGTGGCGCGCTCGAGCTCGGGGGTGAGGACCAGCGGATCGGCGGTCACGCGCTCCACACTATCGCTGCCGCACCCCGACCGCGGGCGGCAGGTCGCCGACGGCCCAGTGCAGCTCGTCCTCCCAGTCGGCGACGCTGAGGTCCACGGACTCGAAGGACAGGCGGGCACCGATGGGCTTGCCCAGGTACCCCGCGAAAAGATCATGCACCACGACCAGCCGCTGGCCGACCGCGAACGCCGCGGGGTCGTCGCCCGCGGCCGCGCGCACCTCCAGGCGGCCGTAGATGCCCATGTCGGCGTCGGTGCCGCGCTCCTCGACGATCACGTCCAGGATCTCGTCCTCGGCGCCGACGTGGAAGCCGTAGCACGCCCCGCCGAAGGTGAGCCAGAACCGCATGAGCGAGTCGTCCTGCCCGGGGGAGACGTGCCACTGCACGTCGGCCCGCTCGAGGCGGAGTCCGACGGCACCGGCCAAGACATGCGAGGGGAGCACGCCACCGACCATAGCCCCGATATTCGGTTTCGCGTCGCGGACGCGCTACCTACCGTGGGTTTCCGAACGCCCGTTCGGATTGGAAGGACTACCGTGAGTATCGATCTGTCGGCCCTCGGGTGGGACGACGGCTTCGCCGAGGCCTTCGGGCCCTTCGCCGCGCCCGGGCAGCGGCCCGCGCGGGTGAGCCGCGTGGACCGGGGTGTCTGCACCGCGCTCACGGCGGGCGGACCCGTGCGCGCCAGCGTGGCCGGTGGACTGCTCGCCCGGGCCGCGCGTGACCCCGGCGCGCTGCCGTGCGCGGGGGACTGGCTGGTCGTGCGCGACTGGCCGGACGGGCGTCTGACGGCGGAGGCGGTACTGCCCAGACGCACCGCCATCGTCCGCGCGACGGCCGGCGAGGAGTCGTTCGGGCAGGTGCTCGCGGCCAACGTCGACGCCGTCGCGGTCGTCGAGCCCGTCGACCCGTCGCCCGACCTCGGGCGCATCGAGCGCCTGCTGGCGCTGGCGTGGGAGTCGGGGGCGCAGCCGCATCTGGTACTGACGAAATCCGATCTCGCCGCCGATCCCGAGGCGATCGCCGCGCAGATGCCGGGCCGGGCCTCGGGCGTCGCGGTGCACCCGGTCAGCGCGCGGACCGGGCTCGGCCTCGCCGCGCTGCGCCCGCTCGTCGCGCACGGCCGCACGCTCGGGCTGCTCGGGCAGTCCGGCGCGGGCAAGTCGAGCCTGGTCAACGCGCTCGCCGGGGCGCCGGTGATGCAGACGCGGGCCCTGCGCACGGACGGACGCGGGCGGCACACGACCACATACCGGGCGTTGATCCCGATGCCGGACGGCGGCGCGGTGCTGGACACGCCCGGAGTCCGGCTGGTCGGCATGTTCGACACGGTGGCCGGCCTCGACCGGGCCTTCACGGATGTGACGCTGCTCGCCCAGGGCTGCCGGTTCCAGGACTGCCGCCACGCTGACGAGCCCGGATGCGCCGTGCGGGCGGCCGTCGAGGACGGCGAGCTGAGCCCGCGCCGATACGCGAGCTGGCAGAAACTGCAAAAAGAGCAGAAGCTGGCAGCGGTACGCCGGGTGCGTCGCGAAAGCCGCGAGCGCCGCCGTCCGGCCCGGGGCTAGCTGGGCCGCTTCCCCCGTTCGAGGTCCCCTCGCGCGGGCGGCGGCCGAAAAATGTCATACCCCCTGGCTAGAGTTGTCGGCTGGCACCGGGACGGTGTTCCAACCGGACGAATACTGCCAAGGGGAAGCATGTCCGACCGCTTGATCATCCGTGGCGCACGGGAGCACAACCTCCGCGACGTCAGTCTTGACCTGCCGCGCGACGCGATGATCGTGTTCACCGGGCTCTCCGGCTCGGGCAAGTCGAGCCTGGCGTTCGACACGATCTTCGCCGAGGGGCAGCGGCGTTACGTCGAGTCGCTGTCGTCCTACGCGCGGCAGTTCCTCGGCCAGATGGACAAGCCCGACGTGGACTTCATCGAGGGCCTGTCCCCGGCGGTCTCCATCGACCAGAAGTCGACCTCGCGCAACCCGCGCTCGACGGTCGGGACCATCACCGAGGTCTACGACTACCTGCGCCTGCTCTACGCGCGCGTCGGCGAGCCGCACTGCCCGGTCTGCGGCGAGCTGATCACCAAGCAGACGCCGCAGCAGATCGTCGACCGCGTCCTGGCCATGGAGGAGGGCACCCGGTTCCAGGTGCTCGCGCCGGTGGTGCGGGGGCGCAAGGGCGAATACGTCGACCTCTTCGCCGAGCTGCAGTCCAAGGGCTACGCCCGGGCGCGCATCGACGGGGTCGTGCACCCGCTGACCGAGCCGCCGAAGCTCAAGAAGCAGGAGAAGCACACCATCGAGGTGGTCGTCGACCGGCTCGCGGTGAAGAAGACGGCCAAGCAGCGGCTCACCGACTCGGTGGAGACCGCGCTGAAGCTCGCCGCCGGCATCGTCATCCTCGAGTTCGTCGACCTGCCCGAGGACGACGAGCACCGCGAGCGGCTGTTCTCCGAGCACCTCGCGTGCCCCAACGAGCACCCGCTGTCGATCGAGGACCTCGAGCCCCGCTCGTTCTCGTTCAACGCGCCCTACGGGGCCTGCCCCGACTGCACCGGCATCGGCACCAAGAAAGAGGTCGACCCGGAGCTGATCATCCCGGACCCGGAGCGCACGCTGCGCGAGGGCGCCATCGCGCCCTGGGCCACCGGGCACACGCTGGACTACTTCCTGCGGCTGCTCGAGGCGCTCGGCGACGAGGAGGGCTTCACGCTCGACACCCCGTGGCGGGCACTGTCGTCGCGGGGCCAGAAGGCGATCCTGCACGGCTCCGAGGACCAGGTCCACGTGCGGTATCGCAACAAGTACGGCCGCGAGCGCTCCTACTACACCGGCTTCGAGGGCGTGGTGCAGTGGATCGAGCGGCGCCACGCCGACACCGAGAGCGACTGGTCGCGGGACAAGTACGAGGGGTACATGCGCGACGTCCCCTGCGGCACCTGCGGCGGCACCCGGCTCAAGCCCGAGATCCTCGCGGTGACGATCGCCGGGCGCAGCATCGCCGACGTGTGCAACCTGTCCGTCGGCGAGTGCGCGGAGCTGCTCGGCGCGATGGAGCTCAACGACCGGCAGAAGATGATCGCCGAGCGGGTGCTCAAGGAGATCAACGCCCGGCTGCGCTTCCTGGTCGACGTCGGCCTGGACTACCTCTCGCTCGACCGGGGCGCCGGCACGCTGTCGGGCGGCGAGGCCCAGCGCATCCGGCTCGCCACGCAGATCGGCTCCGGACTCGTCGGCGTGCTCTACGTGCTCGACGAGCCCAGCATCGGCCTGCACCAGCGGGACAACCACCGGCTCATCGAGACCCTGGTGCGGCTCAAGAAGCTCGGCAACACGCTCATCGTGGTCGAGCACGACGAGGACACCATCCGCACCGCCGACTGGATCGTGGACATCGGGCCCGGCGCCGGCGAGCACGGCGGGAAGGTCGTGCACAGCGGGCCCTACGAGGGGCTGGTGGCCACCGAGGAGTCGGTGACGGGGGCCTATCTCTCCGGCCGCCGCAGCATCCCGACGCCGCAGATCCGCCGGCCCCGCACGCCCGGCCGCGAGCTCGTCGTGGTCGGCGCGCGCGAGCACAACCTGCACAACCTCACCGTGCCGTTCCCGCTCGGCCAGCTCACCGCGGTCACCGGGGTCTCCGGCTCCGGCAAGTCCACGCTGGTCAACGACATCCTGCACGCGGTGCTGGCCAACACGGTCAACGGCGCGCGGCTGGTGCCGGGGCGGCACACCCGCATCTCCGGGCTCGACCTCGTCGACAAGGTCGTCGGGGTGGACCAGTCGCCGATCGGGCGCACGCCGCGGTCCAACCCGGCGACGTACACCGGCGTCTTCGACAACATCCGCAAGCTCTTCGCGGAGACGACGGAGGCGAAGGTGCGCGGCTACGGCCCGGGCCGCTTCTCCTTCAACGTCAAGGGCGGGCGCTGCGAGGCGTGCGCGGGCGACGGCACGATCAAGATCGAGATGAACTTCCTCCCCGACGTGTACGTCCCCTGCGAGGTGTGCAAGGGCGCGCGGTACAACCGCGAGACCCTCGAGGTGCACTACAAGGGCCGCACCATCGCCGAGGTGCTCGACATGCCGATCGACGAGGCCGCGGGCTTCTTCGAGGCCATCCCGGCGATCCACCGCCACCTGAAGACCCTGGTCGACGTCGGCCTCGGCTACGTGCGGCTCGGCCAGCCCGCGCCGACCCTCTCCGGCGGCGAGGCCCAGCGGGTGAAGCTGGCCTCGGAGCTGCAGAAGCGCTCGACCGGGCGGACGGTGTACGTGCTCGACGAGCCGACCACCGGCCTGCACTTCGAGGACATCCGCAAGCTGCTGCTCGTGCTGCAGGGCCTCGTGGACAAGGGCAACACGGTCATCGTCATCGAGCACAACCTCGACGTCATCAAGACCGCGGACTGGATCATCGACATGGGGCCGGAGGGCGGCCACAAGGGCGGGACGGTCGTCGGGGCCGGGACGCCGGAGGAGATCGCGGAGCTGCCGGAGAGCTACACCGGGCAGTTCCTGCGGCACGTGCTGGGGCTCTCGGGCGAGGGCGGCGGCGACTCGGCGGCCCGGGACCGGGCGGCGCAGGCCAACGGGGCCAAGCCGGCCGCCGCGCCACGGAAGGCGGCCAAGGCGGCGGCTCCGGCCAAGGCGGCGGCTCCGGCCAAGGCGGCGGCTCCGGCCAAGGCGGCGGCTCCGGCCAAGGCGGCGGTGAAGAAGGCGGCGCCGCGCAAGACGGCGGCGAAGAAGGCAACGGCCAAGCGCTGAGTGTTTGCTGTGCGTGGCCCCGGGGCGGTGTTCGCCGCTCCGGGGCCGTCTTGCGTTATGGCGGGAGTGTTCCTAGGCGGCGCATCGGCCGGGCGGGGAGCCGAGCTCGACGTCGGCGTGGGCGTGGAAACGCGATCGGTTTCGGGGCCGTTGGGCGATATGTCGGGCGCTCCGCGCCGCGACATATCGGATTTATACCCTGACGGGCGGCAAGTGGTGATTTGCCGGTTTCGAGGGCGGGCACGGGCGCCCGGGCGGCGCTGCTACGGTGGCCGCTGCGAGGCTGACCTCAGGAGGAACCACGTGCCAGACGAGGACGTCTTCAACCGCTGCGCGGCCCGGCGCACGCTGCTGCTGGGTGCCGGCGCGATGGGCATCGCCGTGCTGGCCGGCTGCGGCGGGGACGAACCCACGCCGAGTGCCGGCGGCAACCCGGGCGCTTCGAGCGCACCCGCCGCGCCCGCCACGACCGGCGGGAACCCGTTCGACGACAGCGGCACGGGCGGCGATACGGGGGCTCAGGTGCCGAGCAACGCGCTGGTCGCCGTGGGTGAGGTGCCGGTCGGCGGTGGCGTGATCGTCAAGGACACGGTGCTGGTGGTGCAGCCGGCGAAGGGGTCGTTCAAGGCGTACGACGCGGTGTGCCCGCACCAGGGCGCGATCGTCGACCCGCCTTTCGACGGCAACCCGGTCATCATGTGCCCGCGGCACAACTCGAAGTTCAAGGTCGCCGACGGCTCCAAGGTCGAGGGCCCGACGCCGAGCGGGCTCAAGAGCATCAAGGTGGGCGTCAAGAGCGGGTACGTCGTCCGGGCCTGAATCGTCGCGCTGCGTGATGTCTTGATTGCGGTAGGGGTGCTGGATTCACAGTTTTTGTTGAGCATTGAACCGTATCCTCCATCCTCTGTGTATCTCTGGCCGCAGCCTGCGGGCACACGACCATTGGAGGAGCTAGATGAGTGAGACGACCCGCCGCGCGGTGCTCGCCGGGGCGGCCGGTGTGACGGCCGCGTCCGTCCTGGCCGCCTGCGGAGACGACAAGGGTGGATCGGACAGCACTGCCGGCTCCGGCTCCGGCTCCGGCTCCGGTGCGGGTGGCCCGATCGCGAAGAAGGCCGACATCCCGGTGGGCGGGGGCAAGATCGTCTCCGACGACGGCGGTACGGTCATCACGCAGCCGGAGTCCGGGACGTACAAGGCCTTCACGGCGATCTGCACCCACCAGCAGTGCGTGGTCACGGACGTGGCGAACAACAACATCAACTGCAAGTGCCACGGCAGCACGTTCTCGGCCGCGGACGGATCCGCGACCAACCCGCCGGCGACCAGCCCGCTGCGGGAGAAGAAGCTCCGCTTCGAGGGCGACGACATCTACATCACGACGTGACCCGATCGGGGGCCGGCCGCGCGACCGGCCCCCGATTTTCTGTCGTACCCCCCGGATAGTCTCGAAGCGTGCCTGACCCGTCCACGTATCGACCAGCACCGGGGACCATTCCGGACACCCCCGGTGTCTACCGCTTCTACGACCCGTCCGGCCGGGTCATCTACGTGGGCAAGGCCAAGAGCCTCCGGCAACGGCTCAGCAGCTACTTCGCCGATCTCTGGACGCTGCACTCGCGCACCCAGCAGATGGTGACGACGGCGTCACGGGTCGACTGGGTGACCGTCGGCACCGAGGTCGAGGCGCTGCAGCTGGAGTACAACTGGATCAAGGCCTACGATCCGCGGTTCAACGTCCGGTATCGCGACGACAAGAGCTACCCCTATCTCGCCGTCACGCTCGACGAGGCGTATCCCCGGCTGCAGGTGATGCGCGGGAGCAAGCGCAAGGGCGTGCGCTACTTCGGGCCGTATGCCCACGCCTGGGCCATCCGCGAGGTGCTCGACCTGCTGCTGCGGGTGTTCCCGGCCCGCACGTGCTCGTCCGGCGTCTTCAAGCGCGCGGGCCAGATCGGCCGGCCCTGCCTGCTGGGCTACATCGGCAAGTGCTCGGCCCCGTGCGTCGACCGGGTGAGCGAGGACGAGCACCGCGCCATCGTCGAGGCCTTCTGCGACTTCATGGCCGGCAAGACCGACACCATGGTCAAGCAGCTCGAGCGGGAGATGTACCAGGCCTCGGACGAGCTGGACTTCGAGCGCGCCGCGCGGCTGCGCGACGACCTCGGGGCGCTGCGGCGGGCCATGGAGAAGCAGGCCGTCGTGCTCGGCGACGGCACCGACGCCGACGTGGTCGCGTTCGCCGACGACCCGCTCGAGGCCGCGGTGCAGGTCTTCCACGTGCGTGGCGGGCGGGTGCGCGGCCAGCGCGGCTGGATCGTGGAGAAGACCGAGGACCTGACCCCGGGCGATCTCGTGCACCACTTCTGCACGCAGATCTACGGCAGCGAGGCCGGGGCCGAGGCCGCCGACCTGCCCCGCGAGCTGCTCGTGCCGGAGCTGCCGGCCGACGTCGACGCGCTCGCCGACTGGCTGACCCGGCTGCGGGGCAGCCGCGTGTCGATCCGGGTGCCGCAGCGCGGGGACAAGAAGACGCTCGCCGAGACCGTGACGCGCAACGCCGAGCAGGCGCTGCAGCAGCACAAGCTGCGCCGGGCCGGCGACCTGAGCACGCGCAGCAAGGCCCTTGAGGAGATCGCCGAGGCGCTCGCGATGCCGACGGCGCCGCTGCGCATCGAGTGCTACGACATCTCGCAGATCCAGGGCACCGACGTGGTCGCGAGCATGGTGGTGTTCGAGGACGGGCTGTCGCGCAAGAGCGAATACCGGCGGTTCGCGATCAACGGCGACACCGACGACGTGTCCGCGATCTCCGAGGTGCTGCGGCGGCGGTTCGCCCGCTACCTCGACGCGAAGGTCGAGATCGACGAGGCCGCCGAGGCCGACCCGTCCCGCCCTGGCATCGACCCGACGACCGGGCGGCCGCGCAAGTTCGCCTACCCGCCCCAGCTCGTCGTCGTCGACGGCGGCCAGCCCCAGGTCAACGCCGCCGCGCAGGTGCTGCTGGACCTGGGCATCGACGACATCACCGTCTGCGGCCTCGCCAAGCGCCTTGAGGAGGTGTGGCTGCCGGACGACGAGTTCCCGGTGATCCTGCCCCGGGCCTCCGAGGGTTTGTACCTCCTGCAGCGCGTCCGCGACGAGGCGCACCGCTTCGCCATCACGTACCACCGGCAGAAGCGCTCGAAGCGCATGACGACATCGTCGCTCGACTCGGTACCCGGCCTCGGCGAGATCCGCCGCAAGGCGCTGCTGCGGCATTTCGGGTCGCTCAAACGGCTGAAGGCCGCGACCCTGGAGGAGATCGCGGAGGTGCCCGGCATCGGGCGGCGCACGGCGGAGGCGATTCAGGCGGCGCTCAACACCGACCCGCTCGCGTCGGCTCGCCGCCCCGCCGACGCCGTGCCCGATCCCGAGCCACCTGCGGACGTCGTGCCCGATCCCGAACCACCTGCGGATCCGTCGCCCGCTTCGCCCGCGGACCCTGCTCCGGATCTGGACGCCGCGCCGGGCTCCGACACGGCGGCGGGGCGGTCTGAGAGCGGGCCGATCGCGGCGGCCGGCTCGGATGCGGCGGAGGTGCGGTCTGAGGGCGGCCCGGTCGCGGCGGGGGGCTCGGACGCGGCCGAGGCGCGGTCGGAGCGTGGGTCGGGCGCGTCGGGCGGTTCGTGGGCTGTTGCGGCGGGGGCCGGCGGCGGTGCGGGGGCCGGTGCCGCCGCGGGCCCGGGGCATGGGCCTGCCGGGGGCGGCTCGCGGGCCGGGGCGGATGCGGGCCCGGCGGACTCGGGCGGGGCGGACTCGGGCGGGGCGGAGGCAGGGGCCGCGGGCGGGCCGGGCGCGTCGGGGCGGTCGGCCGGAGACGTGCGCGGGGCGGGGTGGCCGCGGGGCGAGGTGTCGCACGCCGGTGGTGATCCGGACGTGGCCGTGGAGATCGGCGCGGGGGCCTCGGAGGTCGTTCGTCCCCGGGTCGAGGTGACACGGATGGGGGACACGCCGGACGTGATCGTGGAGGCCGGCGACACGCCCGAACGCGGGTCAGGAGACGGGGTCAGCAGGGGTGGAGCGGTCGACGAGGTCGTCGAGGAGGCCGGGGCTGGAGATACCGCGAACTAGTGCAAACCGACCGACTGTCCGATGCCGCGCGCCGCACGACATAAACTCATCGTCGTGTCGAGAGATGGCGACGTGCCGAGAGGTGCCACCGCGGACGACGGCGGTGCTGAACCGACGGCCAGCAGCGCCGGCGAGCTCGCGGAGGGTGCGTCCTTCGATGCGGAGCGTGCCGCGGTCCAAGAGCGTCCCGAGATCGCCGAGCGCTCCGAGATCCACGAGCCTGCCGAGATCCACGAGCGTGCCGAGATCTCGGGGCGCGCGGACGCGGGGGAGGGCTTCGGCGCCGGGGAGGTGGACCCCGCCGAGGGCATCCTGCCCGGGCGCAACACCACCGACCTCGTGATCGTGACCGGCGTGTCCGGCGGCGGCCGCAGCACCGTGGCGCGGGCGCTCGAGAACGTCGGGTACTACGTCGTGGACAACCTGCCCCAGGCGCTCCTGCTCGACATGGCCGAGCTCGCGCACGCGGCTCAGGGCGCGGTCCGGCGCACCGCGATGGTGCTGGACGTGCGCAGCCACGCCTTCTCGACCGACCTGCCGGGGGCGGTGAAGTCGCTGCGCGAGCGGGGCTTCAACCCGCGGATGGTCTTCGTCGACGCCGACGACGAAGTGCTGATCCGGCGCTTCGAGAGCGTGCGGCGCTCACACCCGCTGCAGGGCGCCGGGCGGCTCTCCGACGGCATCGCGGCCGAGCGCAAGCTGCTGCTGGAGGCGCGCGAGCAGGCCGACGTCCTGATCGACACGAGCCACCTCAACGTCAACCAGCTGCGCGGGCGCATCGAGGAGATGTTCGGCGAGGAGGACACGACCCAGATCAGGGTCACGGTGCTGTCCTTCGGGTTCAAGTACGGTCTGCCGCCCGACGCCGACTTCGTGCTCGACGCGCGCTTCCTGCCCAACCCGTACTGGGTGCCGGAGCTGCGCGAGCACACCGGGCGGGAGACGGACGTCAGCCGGTACGTGCTGGGGCAGCGCGGGGCGATCACGTTCGTGGAGACGTACGCCCGCCTCATCAACGCGACCGCGCCGGGCTTCGAGCGCGAGGGGAAGCGCTACCTCACGATCGCCGTCGGCTGCACGGGCGGCAAGCACCGCAGCGTCGCCATCGCCGAGGAGCTCGCCCGGCGGCTGCGCGAGATGCGGCTCGCGGCCTCGCCGCAGCACCGCGACCTGGGACGCGAATGACGAGCCGGCCCACGGGCGGCAACGACGCCGCACGGAACCCGGCCGCGAAGGACGCCGCGCCCGGCCGCCGACGCTCCAAGACCTCCGGGTCCGCATCCGCCGAGGCGCCGGCCGGCGGCCGTGCCGAGCCGCCCGCCGGCGAGAGCGCGGACAGTGCGGGGCGCCCTCCGGGCCGGTCCGGGTCCGTCGCGGCCTCCGACAACGGCCGCGGGCAGACGCACGCGCGCGTGCAGCCGGCCGCGGCGGAGCGCGACACCTCGCGCGAGACGGTCAGGGTCGTCGCGTTCGGGGGCGGCCACGGGCTCTCCGCGACGCTGCGTGCGCTGCGGATCGTGCAGCGGGGTCGTCCGCTCGACATCACCGCCGTCGTGACCGTCGCCGACGACGGCGGCTCCAGCGGGCGGCTGCGCCGGACGCGCGACATCCTGCCGCCCGGCGACCTGCGCCAGGCCCTCGCCGCGCTCGCCGACGAGACGGCCACCGCCGAGCTGTTCCAGCACCGGTTCACCGGCGAGGACGACATTGCCGGGCACGCGGTGGGCAACCTCGTGCTCGTCGCGCTGATGGAGCAGGCCGGCGACCCGGTGGCCGCGCTCGACCGGGCGGCGGCGCTGCTGCGCTGCGGCGGGCGGGTGCTGCCCATGTCGCGCGACCCGCTGCACATCGAGGCGGACCTGTCCGAGGACGGGGAGGTCGTCACCGTGCGCGGGCAGCACGAGGTCGCGGTCACCACCAAGACCATCGACCGGGTGCGGCTGACCCCGGGCGCGCCCGAGGCGTGCGCCGAGGCGGTGCGGGCCGTGCGCGAGGCCGACTGGCTGCTGTTCGGGCCCGGCTCGTGGTTCACCAGCGTGATCCCGCACCTGCTCGTGCCCGGGCTGGCCGACGCCATCCGGGACAGCGCGGGCCGGCGGCTGGTCACGCTCAACCTCGCGGCCGACAGCGAGACCGCGGGATTGACGCTGCCCGAGCACCTGGCCGCCCTGCCCCGTTACCTACCTGGATTGCACGTCGATGTAGTTCTTGCCGACGGGAAAGCCGTAGGCGACCCCGAACCGGTCCATCGTGCGGCAGAATCGCTTGGTGCGCGGCTGGTGCTGGCCCCGGTCGCCGTCGATGACGGCGGGCCCCGGCACGACCCGCAGGCGCTGGCGGCGGCGCTCGACCCATTGCTGCAGGTCGACGCAGGCAAGACCGCCCGGACGACCGCCAGGATCGCGCGCGGTGCCGGGATGAGAAGTGAGCACGGCTCGCGGGCCAACGGGGGTCGGGCGCGTGCCGGTACGGACGGGGACATCACTGTGAACACGAAATCCGCGAGGTGACGACAGAATGGCGATGACCGCTGCGGTCAAGGACGAGCTCAGCCGGGTGGACGTGGCCAAGCCCTGCTGCCGGCGAGCCGAGATGGCCGCGCTGTTGCGCTTCGCGGGAGGGCTGCACATCGTCTCGGGCCGGGTGGTCGTCGAGGCCGAGCTCGACACCAACGCCGCCGCGCGCCGGCTGCGTCGCGAGGTGTCGGAGGTGTACGGGTACGGCAGCGAGATCCATGTCCTCGCGTCGGGCGGTCTGCGCAAGGCCAGCCACTTCATCGTGCGCGTGGTCAAGGACGGCGAGGCCCTCGCCCGCCAGACCGGCCTGCTCGACGTGCGCGGACGTCCCGTGCGCGGGCTCCCGCCGCACGTCGTGTCGGCGAACATGTGCTGCGCGGTCGCCGCGTGGCGGGGTGCCTTCCTCGCGCACGGCTCGCTGACCGAGCCCGGGCGCAGCTGTGCGCTGGAGATCACGTGCCCGGGTCCCGAGGCGGCGCTCGCGCTGGTCGGGGCGGCGCGGCGCATCGGGATCACCGCGAAGGCGCGCGAGGTGCGCGGGGTCGACCGGGTCGTGGTCAAGGACGGCGACGCGATCGCCGCGCTGCTCACCCGCATCGGCGCCCACCAGAGCGTGCTGACCTGGGAGGAGCGCCGGGTGCGGCGCGAGGTGCGGGCCACCGCCAACCGGCTGGCCAACTTCGACGACGCCAACCTGCGCCGCTCGGCGCGGGCCGCGGTCGCCGCCGCCGCCCGGGTCGCCCGGGCCATGGAGATCCTCGCCGACACCGCGCCCGACCACCTGTTCAGCGCGGGCACGCTGCGGCTCGAGCACCGGCAGGCGTCCCTGGAGGAGCTCGGCGCGCTCGCCGACCCGCCGCTGACCAAGGACGCGATCGCCGGCCGCATAAGGCGTCTGCTGGCGCTGGCCGACAAGCGCGCCCGTGACCTGGGCATCCCCGACACCGAGTCGGCCGTGACGCCGGAGATGCTGGTCGGCTGACCCGAAATTCGGCGTAAACTCCGACATAGCCCCTGTCGGGGTATAAATCCGATAAGTCGCGGCGCGGAGCGCCCGACTTATCGGGCATAACACCCCGGGTCACCCGGCCCGGGAGCGGGTGCCCTCGTACGATCAAACGTGGGCTCCGACACCCCCGTGGGATCGTGACCGGTTCGAGACGATAGGGTTTGCCGTGTTCGGCGATGAGGCCGACTCGGGTCGCTCCTCGCTGTTCGATCGCCGCCGCGACACGCGGCCGGACCCCGCACCAACGGGTGGGTCCGGACCGGCGGGACCAGGGTGGGCGAGCCAATAACACTCATCTGGCGCACGGCACACCGGCACATCGGCGTGGCCGTGGCGCGAAGAGACGAGGAGATGTGTCGAAGTGACCATCCGGGTTGGCATCAACGGCTTCGGCCGTATCGGGCGCAACTTCTTCCGTGCGGCCCTTGCGAAGGGCGCCGACATCGAGGTTGTCGGCGTCAACGACCTGACCGACAACCAGACGCTGGCGCACCTGCTCAAGTACGACAGCATCCTCGGCCGGCTGAGCGAGGAGGTGAAGGCGACCGCGGACGAGATCACCGTCGCGGGCAAGACCTTCAAGGCCCTCGCCGAGCGTGACCCGTCGAAGCTGCCCTGGGGCGACCTGGGCGCGGACGTCGTCATCGAGTCGACCGGCATCTTCACCGACGCCGAGAAGGCCAAGGTCCACGTGGCCGGCGGCGCCAAGAAGGTCATCATCTCGGCCCCGGCCAAGAACGAGGACCTGACGATCGTCTTCGGCGTGAACGAGAACCAGTACGACCCGGCCAAGCACACGATCATCTCCAACGCGTCGTGCACGACCAACTGCCTCGCCCCGATGGCGAAGGTCATCAACGACACGTTCGGCATCGAGCGTGGCCTCATGACCACCATCCACGCCTACACGCAGGACCAGAACCTGCAGGACGGCCCGCACAAGGACCTGCGTCGCGCCCGCGCCGCGGCCCTGAACATCGTGCCGACCTCGACCGGTGCCGCCAAGGCGATCAGCCTGGTCATCCCCGAGCTCAAGGGCAAGCTCGACGGCTACGCGCTGCGCGTGCCGGTCCCGACCGGCTCGGCGACCGACCTCACGGTCACCGTCGGCCGCGACACCAGCGTCGAGGAGGTCAACGCGGCGATCAAGGCGGCCGCCGAGGGCCCGCTCGCCGGCATCCTCGTCTACACCGAGGACCCGATCGTCTCCACCGACATCGTGACCGACCCGGCGTCGTGCATCTTCGACGCGGGCCTGACCAAGGTCATCGGCAACCAGGTCAAGGTCGTCGGCTGGTACGACAACGAGTGGGGCTACAGCAACCGTCTCGTCGACGCCGTCACCCTGGTCGGCACCGGCCTGTGAAGACGCTCGACGACCTCCTGAGCGAGGGCGTCGCCGGTCGGCGCGTGCTGCTGCGCGCCGACCTGAACGTCCCGCTCGACGGAGACAAGATCACCGACGACGGGCGCATCCGCGCGGTCCTGCCGACCATCAACGCCCTGCGTGAGGCCGGCGCCGCGAAGATCACCGTCATGTCGCACCTGGGCCGCCCGAAGGGCGAGCCCGACCCGCGCTACACCCTCGCGCCCGTCGCCGCCCGCCTGAGCGAGCTGCTGGGCGCCCCGGTGGCCTTCAACGGCGAGGACGGCGACCTGGTGCTGCTGGAGAACCTGCGCTTCAACGCGGGGGAGACCAGCAAGGTCGAGGCCGAGCGCCAGGCGTTCGCGCAGGAGCTGGCCGCGCACGGCGACGTCTACGTCGACGACGCGTTCGGCGCCGTGCACCGCAAGCACGCCAGCGTCTTCGACGTGGCCGGGCTCCTGCCGCACTACAGCGGCTACCTGGTCGCCAAGGAGCTCGAGGTCCTCTCGAAGCTCACCGGCGATGCCGAGCGGCCCTACGTGGTGATCCTCGGCGGCTCGAAGGTCTCGGACAAGCTCGCCGTCATCGAGGCGCTGCTGCCCAAGGTCGACAAGCTGCTCATCGGCGGCGGCATGTGCTTCACCTTCCTCAAGGCCCAGGGCCACGAGGTCGGCAAGAGCCTGCTGCAGGACGAGATGGTCGACACCTGCAAGGACCTGCTCCAGCGGGGCGGCGACAAGATCGTGCTGCCGACCGACGTGGTGACCGCGGACAAGTTCGCGGCCGACGCGGCGACGCGGACGGTCGGCGTGGACGCCATCCCGGCCGAGGAGCTCGGCCTGGACATCGGCCCGGAGTCGGTGGCGGCCTTCGCGGCGGCCCTCGACGGGGCGAAGACCGTCTTCTGGAACGGCCCGATGGGCGTGTTCGAGCTGGCGCCCTTCGCCGCCGGTACGCGGGGCGTCGCCGAGGCGATCACCAAGATCGACGGCTTCAGCGTCGTCGGCGGCGGCGACTCGGCCGCGGCCGTGCGCGCGCTGGGCATCCCGGAGGACGGCTTCAGCCACATCTCCACCGGTGGCGGCGCCTCCCTCGAGTTCCTCGAGGGCAAGGCCCTGCCGGGCATCACGGCGCTGGAGGCCTGAGCGATGGCTGAGGTCACCGGACGCCGCCCGCTCATGGCCGGCAACTGGAAGATGAACCTGAACCACCTCGAGGCCATCGCGCTGGTGCAGAAGCTGGCCTTCACGCTCAACGAGCAGCAGCTCAACGACGTGGAGGCGGTCGTCCTGCCGCCGTTCGTGGACATCCGCAGCGTCCAGACGCTGGTGGACGGCGACAAGCTGCTCATCGGCTACGGCGCGCAGGACATCTCCGCGCACGTGTCGGGCGCCTACACGGGCGAGGTCTCCGGGGCGATGCTGGCCAAGCTCGGCTGCCAGTATGTGGTCGTCGGGCACTCGGAGCGGCGGCAGTACCACCGCGAGGACGACGCCCTGGTCAACGCCAAGGTGAAGGCGGCGCTGGCCAACGGCATCGCGCCGATCCTGTGCGTGGGCGAGGGCCTGGAGGTCCGCGAGTCGGGCGAGCACGTGGGCTACACCCTCGCGCAGCTCGACGCCGGCCTCGAGAAGATCAAGACCGACGAGGTCGAGAAGATCGTCATCGCGTACGAGCCGGTCTGGGCGATCGGCACCGGCAAGGTGGCGACGCCCGAGGACGCGCAGGAGGTCATCGGGGCGATCCGCACCCGGCTGGCCGAGAAGTACAGCGGCGGCACCGCCGACCGCGTGCGCATCCTCTACGGCGGCTCGGTCAAGCACGACAACGTCGCGGCGATCATCGAGCAGCCCGACATCGACGGCGCCCTGGTGGGCGGCGCGAGCATCGACGCCGAGGGCTTCGCGCGGATCGTCCGCCTCGGCAAGTAACAGCAGCGGCACGGCGCGTCGCGCGGTCCCCAGGGCCGCGCGGCGCTTCGGCTCGCGCGGTTGCGGCAGCCCGGCCTGTGCGCGACCGGCCTCGCCTAGTAAGCTGGCACCCGCTCTACGTACGACCGTTCCCTGACCGCCTTGCCGAGAGGACGACCGCGCCATGACGGCGTTCGCCTACACCCTGATCGTGCTGCTGGTCATCACCAGCGTGCTGCTGACCCTGCTCGTGCTCCTGCACCGCGGCAAGGGCGGCGGCATGTCCAGCATGTTCGGCGGCGGCGTGTCCTCCAGCCTGGCCGGTTCGTCGGTCGCGGAGAAGAACCTCGACCGCTACACCCTGCTGGTCGGCATCATCTGGTTCGCCTGCATCGTCGGCCTCGGCCTGTGGCTCAAAATCGTCCAGAACGGTGGCGCCTGAGCACCTCGGCTCCCACCAGCGCTAGACTCAGCGCGCGGTCCGTGCAACTTGCGGGCCGCGCGCAGGTGTTTACGCCCACACTCCTGCACTCCGTAAGACGTCGTACCCCCCGACGAACAGGAGCGAGCAGCCGTGGCAGCTGGCAATGCCATTCGCGGAACACGAGTCGGCTCCGGCCCGGTGCGCTGGGCCGAGCGTGGTGAACAGGCCCCCCGGCGCACCGTGGCCTACTGGTGCGCCAACGGGCACGTGACCGAGCCGGCGTTCGCCGCCGAGATCGAGCCCCCGGACACCTGGGACTGCTCCCGGTGCGGCCTCCCGGCCGGCCGTGACGAGCAGGCCCCGCCGAAGCGTCCGCGGGCCGAGCCGTACAAATCCCATCTGGCCTACGTGAAGGAGCGGCGCACCGACGCCGACGGCGAGGCCATCCTCCAGGAGGCGCTGGCGCGTCTGCGTCAACGCACAGGCCGATAGCAAGAGGGGCGCCGGATGCGATGCCGGCGCCCCTCTTCACGAACCAGGGCCTTGACTCGGGTCCGTCGTGGTGCGGACCGTTCCTCCCGCGAGACACCGCTCGGCGCTGGCGCGCCGTCGCTGCCAGGTCCGCGGCTGGTCACCCTGCCTTGATCGGCGATGCTCAGACGAGGCTGCGGAAGCGGGGCGGCAGCTCGTGGGCCGCGGCGGTGTCGAGCAGCCACAGCGTGAGCTCCCGCCCGTGCACGCCCGCCGCCGGGATCTGGCGCGGGCCCGCGTCGGCGAGGGCCAGGCCCACCGCCTTCGCCTTGCCGTCGCCCGACGCGATCAGCCACACCTCGGCCGCCGTGTTGATCGCCGGCAGGGTCAGCGTGGTGCGCACCGGCGGCGGCTTCGGGCTGCCCCGCACCGCCGAGACCGGCCGCGACTCCAGCGTCACCGGGTGCTCCGGGAACACCGAGGCCACGTGGCCGTCCTCGCCGACGCCGAGCAGCACCACGTCGAAGTGCGGCAGCTCGGCGTGGCCGGGGCGGGCGGCCTCGGCCAGCGCCCCGGCGTAGCGCGCGGCGGCCGCCTCGGCGTCGTCGCCGTCGGGGCCGTCGGAGGCCGGCATCGGGTGCACCCGGGCCGGGTCGAGCCGCAGCGCGTCGAGCAGCGCCGCACGGGCCTGGGTCTCGTTGCGCTCGCCGTCGCCGGACGGCAGGAACCGCTCGTCGCCCCACCAGACGTTCACCCGCGACCAGTCCACCGCGTCGCGGGCCGGGCTCTCGCGGACCGCCTGGTAGATCTGGGCGGCGATGCGCCCGCCGGTCAGCGCGACCGTGGCCTCGCCCCGCTCGGCCTGGGCGTCGGTGAGCCGGACGATGAGCCGGGCGGCGGCGGCCTCGGCGAGCAGCCGCGGCTCCGTGTGCACGATGATCTTCGACTGACTCATGAAGCCACGGGCTCCGGCGCGGGCACGGTGCCGGCCTCCGGCTTCTCGGCCAGCGCGGGGTCCTTCCAGATGTGCACGCGGGGCGCGCCGCGCTCGTCGAGCCGGCGCTTGCCGGTGCCGGCCGCCAGCGCGGCCGCGTAGGGCTGGTCGGGGTCGAGCCGGCGCAGCTCCTCGGCGAGCTCGTCGCCGAGCGGGCGGCGGCTCAGCGGCAGAATGCGGTCCGGCTGGCCGGTGCGCTGCAGCGTGGCGACGCCCGCGTTGAGGTCGCGGATCAGGTTCATCGAGTCGCCGTTGTCGAGCACCATGTTCACCGCCTGCATGATCTTGCCGTCGCCGGTCTTGCGGGTCGGGTGCACGCCGAGGCGCGCCTCCAGCCAGCCGCCGAGCAGCAGGGCGGTCGGGTCGTGGTCGGGCGCCACGATCTCGGCCGAGCGCACGCCGGTCCGGTTCGCGTCGAACGCCCCGGCCAGCAGGGTGCGCCACGGGGTGATGCGCGACCAGGCCAGGTCGGTGTCGCCGGGCACGTAGTCGTCGGAGCGCACCCGCAGCGCGGCGACCGGGTCGTCGGCCTGGGCGCTGTCGGTGATGCGGCGGTCGGCGACGACGCCCAGCGGGTCGTACGCGATCCGCTCCGGCGGCGCGCACTGCCACCACGTCACCACCGGCACGTCCGGGGCGAGCAGCGGCATGACGACCGACTCGGCGTGCAGCGCCAGCCGGCCCTGCATGCGCATCACGACCGCCTCGCACGGGCCCAGCCGCCCGCCGACGACGATCTCGGCGTCGAGGCGCGAGCGCTGCTGGGTGACGTCGGCGCGCACGATGATGAGCAGGCGGCACGGGTGCGCGGAGGCGGCGATGGTCGCCGCCGCCTCGGCCTCGCGGACCTGCCGCTCGTCGACCACGGCGATCAGGGTCAGGGCCAGGCCACTGGTCAGGCCGCCGGCGCTGCGCCGCTCGTTGGCCAGGGCCTTGACCACCTCGATGCCGGTGGTGTCCCACAAACCGATCATGTCCAAGTCTCCCTCTTCGGCCCCGGTCAGGCCCGGCGCCAGGCGCGGCCCTCGCGGGCCAGCATCTCGTCGGCGGCCCGCGGGCCCCACTCGCCCGCGCGGTAGGGCTCGGGCGTCGAACCCGCCCAGGCCTCCTCGAGCGGGTCCACCACGTTCCAGCTCGCCTCGACCTCGGCCGAGTCCGGGAACAGCGTCTTGTCGCCCACGAGCACGTCGAGGATGAGCCGCTCGTAGGCCTCGGGACTCGCGTCGGTGAAGGCCTCGCCGTACTGGAAGTCCATCGCGATGTCGCGGACCTCCATGGTCGTGCCGGGCACCTTCGAGCCGAACTTCAGCATCACGCCCTCGTCCGGCTGGACCCGGATGACGAGCTGGTTGTTGCCGAGCATCTCCACGTCCGCGTCGCTGAACGGCAGGTGCGGGGCCTTCTTGAACAGGATCGCGAGCTCGGTGACCCGCCGCGGCAGGCGCTTGCCGGCCCGGATGTAGAAGGGCACCCCGGCCCAGCGGCGGTTCTGGATGCCCAGGCGGGTCGCCACGTACGTCTCCGTCTTGGAGTCCGCCGGGACGTCCTTCTCCTCGAGGTACCCCGGCACCCGCTCCCCGGCGACCCAGCCGGTCAGGTACTGCCCCCGGACTGTGTTGGTGGCCACGTCGGCCGGCACCTTGATGGCGTTGAGCACCTTGAGCTTCTCGGTGCGGATGGCGTCGGCGTCGAACGCGGTCGGCTCCTCCATCGCCACCAGGGCCAGCAGCTGCAGCAGGTGGTTCTGCAGCACGTCGCGGGCGGTGCCGACCTTGTCGTAGAAGCCGGCCCGGGTGCCGATGCCGACGTCCTCGGCCATGGTGATCTGCACCGAGTCGACGTAGTTGGAGTTCCACACCGGCTCGAACAGGTTGTTGGCGAACCGCAGCGCCATGATGTTCTGGACGGTCTCCTTGCCCAGGTAATGGTCGATGCGGAACACGTCCTGGGCGGTGAAGGCGTCGTCGACGAGGTCGTTGAGCTGCTTGGCCGAGGCGAGGTCGTAGCCGAACGGCTTCTCCACCACGACCCGGCGCCAGCCGCCGGACTTCGCGTTGTCCGACATGCCGGTGCGCTCGAGCTGCTTGAGCACGACCGGGAAGGCCGAGGGCGGGATCGACAGGTAGAACGCCGCGTTGCCGGGGATGCCGGACTCGTCGTGCAGGTCGCGCAGGGTCTGCGCGAGGTGGTCGAAGGCCTGGTCGTCCTCGAACGAGCCGGGCACGAACTTGATGTTGCCGGCGAGGCGGGACCACACCTCCTCGCGCCACGTGGTGCGGGCCCCGTTCTGGGCGGCCTTGCGGGCCAGATCCTCGAAGTCGCCGTCGCCCCAGTCGCGCCGGGCGAAGCCCAGCACGGCGAAGCTGGGCGGCAGCAGGCCCCGGTTGGCCAGGTCGTAGACGGCCGGGATGAGCTTCTTGCGGGCCAGGTCACCGGTGACGCCGAAGATGACCAGCGCACACGGCTCGGGGATCCGAGGCAGTCGCCGGTCCTGCGGGTCCCGCAGCGGATTGGTCATCAGTTCACCCTCCGAGGGCGGCCAACAGTTGTTCGATACCGGTTGCCCGGTCGGTCAGATGCAAACGCAGCCACGGCCCGTCGCCGGGGGCGGCGGAGGCGGCCTGGAGCTCGCCGAACGTGTACGGCCGGCCGGGCACCCGCACGTCGTGGGTGACCGCGCCGGTGATGAGCAGCGTGGCCCCGGTGCCGGCGGCGGCCCGCGGTCCCCAGCCGAAGGTCACCGCCCGTGATACCCGCCCGCCGAGGGCGTCACGCACCCCGGCCGCCGCCGCGTCGCCGCCCTGGTCGAGGTGGGCCTCGATCGCCACCCGGCCGCCGGGCGGGACGGTGCGGGCCAGCCCGTCGATCGCGGCGATGAGGGTCGTGGCCGTCGTCTCGCCGTACACCTCGATCGCCCCCTCGACGAGGGCGGGCGTCCCGGCGGGCACGCCGCTGTCGAGCCGGTGCAGCAGCGCGTCGCCGTCGCCGGTGGGCCGCGGGGATGCCCCGGCCACGATCGCGGCCTGTTCCCAGGCGAACAGGTGCGCGCCGAGCGGGCCGTTGACGGACAGGTCGGGGGTGATGCCGCCGCCGGGCATGATGGCGCGGCCCAGGACGCCGCCGACGGTCACGCCGAGCACGTCGGGGCCCTCGTGCCCCCACGAGGAGGGGTTCTCCAGCGCGACGGTGACCAGGGCGTCGCCGAAGAGGCGCTCGATCCACGGGCCCAGGCCGTCGATGCCGGTGCCGTCGGGGGCGACGGCGAGCTTGTCGCGCCCGTCGCGCACCGCCGCGGCGATCGTCTCGCCGAGCGCGACGCCCGGCAGCACGGGCTCCGCGGCCGGCTCCGCGGCCGGCCCGGCCCGGCGGGGGCCGGCGCGGCGAAGCCCGCCGTGGCGCGGGGCGGGGGAGGAGCCTGGAACGCCGCGGCCTCGGCCAGCAGCGCCGCCGTGTCCGCCCCGGCCAGCCCGGCGGGGACGAGGGCGTACGCGCTCAGCGCGGAGGTCGTCGGCGGGGCGAGGAAGAGCGGCGCGCCCATCTCGCGCGCCACGGTCTCGAACCCGGAGCCGGGCGCGGTCACGACGACGAAACGCCGGCCCACGTCGTGCAGGCCGGCGTCCTCGAACGCTTGCAGGAAGGCCCGCCGGTGGGCGTCCGCGACGACGGTCGGCTCCGGCGCCGCGAGCACGACCACCGTCCGCTCCAGCCGGTCGGCCAGGGCCGCGCGCACCCGGTGCGGATCGGCGGTGTCGAGCACGGTGAGGTCCAGGCCGAGGGTGGCGGCGATCGCCGCGGCCCCGGCGCCCGGCCCGCAGAGCACGACCCGGTCCAGCCCCCGCGCGCGAACGGCGGCGATCCGGTCGGTCAGCTCGGGGCCGGGGAGAAAGGGCAAGGGGGCGGGGGCGCCGACCGGCCGCGCGGTCGAGGCGACACCGAACACCGTGAGTCCGGCCGCCGCCACGACGTCGTCGAGCAGATCAGACACCCGCCACCCCCCGCATGCCCTCATCTTGGCGCCCGTTCGCGACGGGCGAGTACCGATTGAGCGAACGACAGACCGCGCGAACGTCAGGACGCGGAGTCCAGCGCCTTCTGCACCGTCTCGATCATTTCCTTGCCGCTGACGCCGAACTTCTCGACGCCCTCGCGCTCGAGGACCTCGACGACGTCGTCGTAGTCGATGCCCAGCGCGGCCAGCGAGTCCATGACCTGCCGCGCCTCGGCGTAGCCGCCGGTCACGGCGTCGAGGCGAACCTCACCGTGGTCGGCGAAGGCGTGGATCACCGGCTCCGGCATGGTGTTGACCGTGCCCGGGGCGACGAGCTCCTCGACGTAGATGACGTCGCGGTACTCCGGGTTCTTGGTCGAGGTCGAGGCCCACAGCGGCCGCTGGGGCTGCGCGCCCGCGTTGGCCAGGGCCTGCCAGCGCTCCGAGGAGAACTGCTGCTCGTAGAGCTGGTAGGCGAGCTTGGCGTTGGCGATGGCCGCCTTGCCCTTGAGCGCCTTGGCCTCGTCGGTGCCGATCTTGTCGAGGCGCTTGTCGTATTCGGTGTCGACCCGCGACACGAAGAACGACGCCACCGAGCCGATCTTGGACAGGTCGTGGCCGTTCTCCTTCGCCTGCTCCAGGCCGGCGAAGAAGGCGTTGATCACGGCCTCGTACCGCTGCAGCGAGAAGATCAGCGTCACGTTCACGCTGATGCCCTGGGCGAGCGTGGCGGTGATCGCCGGCAGGCCCTCCCTGGTCGCCGGGATCTTGATGAACAGGTTGTCGCGATCGACCAGCCACCACAGCTCCTTCGCCTCGGCGAGGGTGCGGGCAGTCTCGGCGGCGAGCGCCGGGTCGACCTCGATCGAGACGCGGCCGTCGATGCCCCGGCTGGCGTCGGCCGCCGGCTTGAGCACGTCGCAGGCCCAGCGCACGTCGTGCGCCATGATCGAGCGCATCGCCTCGGGCACCGAGGTCTCGCGCAGCGCCAGGTCCTTGACCTGCTCGGCGTAGTCCTCGGCCGAGGTGACGGCCTTGGCGAAGATCGTCGGGTTGGTGGTCACGCCGACGACGTGCTGCTCGCGGCGGAGCTTGTCCAGCCCGCCACTGGTCAGCCGCTGCCGGGAGAGGTCGTCGAGCCAGATCGCCACACCAGCGGCGGCGAGCTCGGCCAGCCGATCGGAACTCATCGCGTTCTCCTTAGTGCTTCAGTTGCCGGTGGTGGTGCCGGTGATCTCGCCGACCTTGGCGAGGGAGGCGTGCGCGGCCGCCACGACCCTGTCGACGGTGAAGCCGAACTGCTCGAACAGCACCGTGTAGGGCGCGCTGGCGCCGTAGTGCTCGATGCTCACCGGGACGCCGCAGTCGCCGAGGATGCCCCGCCACGACATCGCGATGCCGGCCTCGACCGTCACGCGGGCCTTCACGCCGGTCGGGATGACCTGCTGGCGGTAGGCCGCGTCCTGCTCCTCGAACCACTCCTGGCACGGCATCGACACGACCCGGGTGGGGGTGCCGTCGGCCTCCAGGCGCTCCTGGGCCTGGACCGCCAGCTGCACCTCGGAGCCGGTGGCGACGATGATCACCTTGGGCTGGCTGTTGGAGGCGTCCTTGAGGATGTAGCCGCCCTTGGCCACGTTCTCCGCCGGGGCGTAGACCGTGCGGTCCAGGGTGGGCAGGTTCTGCCGGGTGAGCGCGAGCGCCACCGGCTGGTCCTTGCGCTCCAGCGCCGCCTTCCAGGCCTGCGCGGTCTCGTTGGCGTCGCCGGGGCGCACCACCGCGAGGTTGGGGATCGCGCGCAGTGCCGAGAGGTGCTCGATCGGCTGGTGCGTCGGGCCGTCCTCGCCGAGGCCGATCGAGTCGTGCGTCCACACGTAGATGACCGGCTGGTGCATGAGCGCGGCCAGGCGCACCGCGGGGCGCATGTAGTCGGAGAAGACGAGGAACGTGCCGCCGTAGGGGCGGGTCGGGCCGTGCAGCTTGATGCCGTTGAGGATCGCGCCCATGCCGTGCTCGCGGATGCCGAAGTGCAGGGTGCGGCCGTACTCGTCGCCGGGGAACGCCTTCGTGGCGTATTCCGACGGCAGGAACGAGGGCTCGCCCTCCATCGTCGTGTTGTTGCTCTCCGCGAGGTCGGCCGAGCCGCCCCACAGCTCCGGCAGCACCGCGGCCAGCGCGCCGAGGGTGTCGCCGGACGCCTTGCGCGTGGCCACGCCCTTCTCGCTGGCCGGGAACTCCGGCAGCGACTTCTCCCAGCCGGCCGGCAGCGCGCCGGACAGCAGCCGGTCCAGCAGCGCGGCGCGCTCGCCGGCGCCCTCGCGCCACTGGGCGAAGCCCTCGTCCCACTTGGCGTGCAGCGCCTTGCCCCGCTCGATCGCGCCGCGGGTGTGCGCCAGGACCTCGTCGGCGACCTCGAACGACAGCGTCGGGTCGAAGCCGAGGACCTCCTTGGTG
This sequence comes from Dactylosporangium sp. CA-052675, assembly GCF_050947935.1. GTDB lineage: Bacteria > Actinomycetota > Actinomycetes > Mycobacteriales > Micromonosporaceae > Dactylosporangium. Next base: position 2,005,676 of record NZ_CP192010.1, read on the forward strand.
GCCTTGACCTCGTCGGCGCCGAGGGCGGAGCCGTGGATCTTGCCGGTGTTCTGCTTCTTCGGGGCCGGCCAGCCGATGATGGTGCGCAGCGCGATGAACGTCGGCTTGTCGGTCACCCGCTTGCCGGCCTGGATGGCGTCCCACAGGGCGTGGACGTCCTCCTGGTAGACCCCGTCGCCGGCGTCGTGGCCCTTGCGCCAGTCCACCACGTGCACGTCGAAGCCGTAGGCCTCGTAGCGCTTGGCCACGTCCTCGCTCTTGGCGACCCGGGTGTCGTCCTCGATCGAGATCTCGTTGTCGTCGTAGATGACCGTCAGGTTGCCCAGCTTCTGGTGCCCGGCGAGCGCGCTGACCTCGTGGCTGATGCCCTCCTCGATGTCGCCGTCGGAGCACAGCACGTAGACGTCGTGGTCGAACAGGCTCTCGCCGTCGGCCGGCTCCGGGTCGAACAGGCCGCGCTCGCGGCGGGCGGCCATGGCGAAGCCGACCGCGTTGCCGATGCCCTGGCCCAGCGGGCCGGTGGTGGTCTCGACGCCGGCGGTGTGGCCGTGCTCCGGGTGGCCCGGGGTCAGCGAGCCCCACTGGCGCAGCGACTTCAGGTCGTCGATGCTCAGCCCGTAGCCGGCCAGGTACAGCTGGATGTACAGCGTCAGGCTGGAGTGGCCGCAGGAGAGCACGAAACGGTCGCGGCCGAGCCAGTTCGGGTCGGTCGGGTCGTGCTTCATCACCTTCTGGAACAGAAGGTAGGCGGCCGGGGCCAGGCTCATCGCGGTGCCGGGGTGGCCGTTGCCGGCCTTCTCGACGGCGTCCATCGCCAGCACCCGGACCGTGTCGACGGCGCGCCGGTCGACGTCGGACCAGGACAGCTCGGGACCCTTGACCTCTTCAACGCTCACGGCGGTGCTGCTCCTGTCGAACGGCGAGGTTTGCGTAGTTCCTCGAAAGGGCTCTGAAGGGGTTATCAAGTCGACCCTACCCACGATCGGGTAGCCCCACGCGCAGTCGACCATGTTTCGGACATCGGCGACACTGCCTGCGGCAACGGTAGTCGATGGCCGCATCCGCCCCCAGGGCGCCGATGAGCCGCGATGGATGAAACCTGGATCGGTTCAGCTGTCAGCGAAATCGGACAGGTCCGGCCTCTCCGCCCGCCGGTGCCGGTCACGGTCCCCGGGGTCGCCGTCCGAGCAGCCACGATCCTGTTCTACGATGCGGGAGCCCGCTGATCTCGGCGGCATTCCCCGCTCCGCCGCATGGCCTCGCCCCGGGAAGGTGGCAAACCAGACGTGACGCAACTCGTCGACCACGGTGTCGCTGACCAGCTCACGTCCGCCCCGGTCCGTCCGACCACGGCGGGTGCCCTCGCCCTGGCCCAGCGCCAGGAGGAGGCCCGGCGACGCGCGGGTCTCGGTGCGATCGTCAAGGCCTACGTCTCCCTGACCAAGCCGCGCATCATCGAGCTGCTGCTCATCACGACCGTCCCCGTGATGTTCCTCGCGGACAAGGGCCTGCCCTCGCTGTGGCTCGTCCTGGTCGTGCTCGTGGGCGGCTCGCTCGCGGCCGGCGCGGCCAACGCGCTGAACTGCTACATCGACCGCGACATCGACCAGCTCATGAAGCGCACGTCGCGGCGCCCGCTGGCCACGCACACCGTCTCCCCGCGCAGCGCCCTGATCTTCGGGCTCACGCTCGCCGCGGTGTCGACGGTGCTCATGGCCACCTTCACCAACCTGCTCGCCACGCTGCTGACCGTCGGCGCGATCGCCTACTACGACCTCGTCTACACGATGTGGCTCAAGCGGACCACGCCGCAGAACACCGTCTGGGGCGGCGCGTGCGGCGCGGCGCCGGTGCTCATCGGCTGGGCCGCGGTCACCGGCGGGCTGTCGTGGACGGCGTGGGTGCTCTTCGCGGTCGTGTTCCTGTGGCAGCCGCCGCACTTCTACGCGCTGGCGATCAAGTTCAAGGACGACTACGCCCGGGCCGGCATCCCGATGCTCCCCGTCGTGCGCAGCCTGCGCCGCGTGGGCCTGGAGACGGTGATCTACAGCTGGCTGACCGTCGGCGCCTCCGTCGCGCTCTGGCCGATGGGGATGACGCCGCTCTACGGCGTCGTCGCGGTCGTCACCGGCGTGCTGCTGCTCGTCGAGGCGCACCGCCTGCACGGCCGGGCCCGGCGCGAGGAGCCGCTGAAGCCGATGCGGCTGTTCCACTGGTCCGTGACCTACCTGACGCTGCTGTTCGTCGCCGTCGCCGTCGACGCGCTGATCCAGTAGCGCCGTCCCGGGGCCGCGGGTCACCGGGAGGACGGCAAAGAGTAGTGGCCGAAACCCCTGGCCATTTGGGCGCCTAAGCGAAAGTTAAGCCGGAAACGCCCGATTTTTTGGCACGTCTCCTCAGGTGGCCACTGCACGTGACGCATGTCTCGCTTTACGCGGCCGAAACACTTGCAGAAAATCCCGATATTTACGGACATTGCCGCGCTAAACGCTTGACGTATGGCTTAAACCTGTTGGTAAGAACGATCACAACCGACGCCGACTTCACCCGCACGTGGCCTGCCGTCCCTCTAATGTGGCCGTCATGGCAGATGGTTCCGATACGACGATGACCCTCAACCGTCCGGTTCCGGGCGGGCTGATCGCGGGCCTCAAGTCCTTCGCGGACGACCATGGCGGTGCGAAGGCGGTCATCGAGTACGTCGGCCGGCGCGGTGCTCGCATCGTGCTCGTCGGAGAGGACGGCGTCTGGGGCGACCAGATGGCGGAGGGCACGGACATCGCGCGTTCCGCCTGCGCCCAGGCCGGCGTCACGATCGAGAACGCCTGGGAGCGCGAGCTCCTCGAGCACATGCGGCCGAGCAACGACCTCTGGCGCTCGATGGGGCGCCGCACGCTGTCGCGCTAGGACACCCCGAACCCGCCCGCCGCGGGTATCTTTCGCTGCGTGAATCATGATCGTTCCCTTGTCAACGCGACCCGGGCCGCCGCCCGGGTCGCTCTCGTTACCTGCACCGACCTGCCGGACCTCGACGAGGACGACCGGGCGCTGATCCCGGCCCTCGCCGCGCGGGGCATCGCGGCCGAGCCGGTGGCGTGGGACGCCGCCGGCGCCGACTGGGCCGGCTACGACCTCGCGGTCGTGCGCAACACGTGGGACTACGCCAAGCGCCGGGCCGAGTTCATCGCCTGGGCCCGCTCGGTGCCGCGGCTGGCCAACCCGGCGGCGGTGATCGAGTGGAACACCGACAAGCGGTACCTGCGCCAGCTCGCCGAGGCCGGCATCCCGATCGTCCCGACCACCTGGGTCGAGCCCGGCGACGCCTTCGTGCCCGAGGGCACCGGCGAGATCGTGATCAAGCCCGCGGTGAGTGCGGGGAGCATCGACACCGGGCGGTACGACCTCGGCTCCCAGGCCGCCCTCGCCGCCGAGCAGGTGCGCCGGCTGCAGGAGGCCGGGCGGCTCGTGATGATCCAGCCGTACCTCGACGCCGTGGACACCGCGGGGGAGACGGCGCTGCTGCACTTCGACGGCGAGTTCAGCCACGCGATCCGCAAGGGCGCGATCCTCACCGGCCCGTACGTCGAGGGCGACCTGCTGTACCAGAACGAGAACATCTCCCCGCGCACCCCGTCGGACGAGGAGCGCGCGCTCGCCGCCCGCGTGCTGGAAGCGCTGCCGGTGCCGGCGGGCGAGCTGCTGTACGCCCGCGTGGATCTGCTGCCCTCCCCGGACGGCCCGGTGGTCATCGAGGTCGAGCTGGCGGAGCCGTCGCTGTTCTTCGGCCACGCGGAGGGCTCGGCGGAGCGCTTCGCCGCGGCCGTCGAGCGTCGCCTGTCGCGCGGGTAGGCGCCCGCCCGGCCCCCGGCCGTCGAGCGCCGCCTGTCGCGGGGCTAGGCGCACGCCCGGCCCGCGGCCGTCGAGCGCCGGGGTGGGCGTCGGCCCGGCCCGCGGCCGTCGAAGCGCCGCCTGTCGCGCGGGTGGGTGCCGGCCGCGCCGCAGCGGTCGGCCGAGCGCTCAGATGGGCGCCGCCCGTGCCGATGTGACCGGGGTGAAGCGGCGCATCGGTGCGGGCCTGGTCCTCGTCGCGACCCTGGTCACCGGGGTGGCGGGGTGCGGCATGCTGCCCGGCCTCGGCGGCGCCGGCACCGACGGCTCGACCGGCGGCACCAAGGGCTCGGGGAAGGTCGTGAACCTGCCGGAGAAGACGGTGTACCTGCGCGGCGACGCGGTCGACCCCTCCGCCGGCCTCACCACGGGCGCCCCGGTGCGGGGCCCGATCGCCTCCATGTCCCCGCTGCCGTCCCGCACGCCGCTCACCGCCACCCCGAGCTACAGCCCCACCGAGTGCACCGGCGTCTACCGCCAGGGCGTGGTCAACGGCGCCGACGTGGCCCCCGGTACCACCTCGGCCGTCGTGAGCTGGTGGAACATCGGCGACCCGGCGCTGGTCGAGTACCGTCTCGCCGCCGTGTCCCAGGACCTCTACATGGGCCCGCAGCCGACCTGGACCTGGCAGACGGTGCCCGCGGGCAAGGGCTGCAGCCGGGTCAGCGCCACCGTCACCGGGCTGGGCTCGAAGGTGCCCTACGTCTTCGTCGTGCACGCCGTGCTCAAGAAGTACGAGACGCTGCCCCCGGTCGAGCCGGAGGTGGCCCGCAGCAACGCGACCGTCATGCTGTAGGGCATGGGAACCCACCGCGCCCCGGAGCTGACCGAGCCGACCCTCCTCACCTTCCACGACGCCGCCACCGGCGAGCACGTCGAGCTCAGCGCCTCCGAGCTCGGCGGCTGCGCGGCCCAGGTCGCCGGCCTGCTGCGCGAGGGCTGCGGGCTCGCCGAGGGCGACCGGGCCGCGGTGCTGCTCCCGCCGCACTGGCTCACCGCCGCGGTGCTCATGGGCGCCTGGTCGGCCGGGCTGCGGGTGTCGCTGCAGGGCACGGCGACCGCCGGGCTCGACGTGCTCGAGCCCGGCGCGGACCTGCCCTACGACGTGCTCTTCGTCGCCGCCGACCGGATCGGCTCCTGGCTGGAGCGCATCCCCGAGGCCAAGCACCGGTTCTCTCTGTTCGCCGAGGAGGCGCCCGAGGGCTACCGCGACCTCGAGTCCGCCATCGACGCGTTCTCCCCGCACGTGCCCGCGCCCGGGCGCACGCGGGCGGGCGACGCCGTCACGCCCGACGGCACCACCTACGGCTCGTTCGGCGCGATCGCCGCCGAGCTCGCCGAGCGCATCGGGCTGCGCGGCGGCGACCGGCTGCTGGTGAACGCGGACACCCAGGAGCACCCGCTCAAGTGGCTGCTCGCCCCGCTGTCGGCCGGCGCGTCCGTGGTCATCGCCGCCAACGCGGGCCCGGAGGCGTTCGCCGCCCTGGCCGAGTCCGAGCGGGCGACCCACAGCCTGCAATGACAACCATACGGTTGTTAAACCGCTCAGTTGTCGGTACCGTCGAAGCATGGTGGTCACCGACGAGCTGAGCCTCGTCTTCGCGGCCCTGGCCGACCCGACGCGCCGGGCCATCCTGGAGCGGCTCGCCGAGGGCGAGGCGACGGTCCAGCAGCTCGCCGAGCCCTTCGCGATGACCCAGCAGGCGGTCTCGAAGCACCTCAAGGTGCTGGAGAAGGCCCGGCTCATCTCGCGCACCCGCAGCGCCCAGGCCCGGCCCTGCGCGCTGGCGGGCGAGCCGCTGGCCGAGGCGGGCGGCTGGATCGAGCGGCACCGGGCCCTCTGGGCCGGCCGCCACGACCGGCTCGGCGAATACCTGGAGCGGCTGTGAGCGAGCTGACCTTCAGCCGCGTCCACCGCGCCTCGCCGGAGCTGCTGTTCGACTGCATGACCCGGCCCGAGCACCTCACGCACTTCTGGGGCCCGGCCGGCACCACGACCCCGCTCGACGGGATCGTGGTCGAGCTGCGGCCCGGCGGCCGGTTCGAGACGACGATGGTGGGCGCGGACGGCTCGGCGTACACCATGCGGGCCGTCTACGCCGAGATCGACCGCCCGCACCGCCTCGTCTGGATCGAGGCGGACACGCGGATGCGCACCGAGGTCACGTTCGCCGACCTCGGCGACGGGCGCACCGAGGTGACGACCCACCAGACCGACGTGCCCGAGGCCTACCGCAGCGCCGAGGCGCGCGCGGGCTTCGCCACGAGCCTCGACCGCTTCGACGCCTACCTGGCCACGCTCTAGGAGTCCCGATGCCCACCGTCACCTCCGCCGACGGCACGCCGATCGGCTACGAGTCCACCGGCTCCGGCCCGGCCCTGGTGCTGGTCGACGGCGCCTGCTGCTTCCGCGCCGCCGGCCCGATGCGCCCCCTCGCCGCCGCCCTCCAGCACCATTTCACGGTGTACTGCTACGACCGCCGCGGCCGCGGCGAGAGCGGCGACACCCAGCCCTACGCCGTGCGGCGCGAGATCGAGGACCTCCAGGCGGTCGTGGCGGCCGCGGGCGGCACGGCGAGCGTCTACACCATGTCCTCGGGCGGGGCGATCGGGCTCGAGGCCGCCGCGGAGGGTTCGGGCATCGCCGCGCTGGCGGTGTACGAGCCGCCGCTGCTCGGCGCCGACCCCGCCTACACCGAGCGGCTGACCGGCCTGCTGGCCGAGGGCCGCCGCGGCGACGCCGTCGCGCTGTTCCAGTCGCGGGTCGGGATGCCGCCCGAGGCCATCGCCGCCTTCCGCGCCTCGCCCGGGTTCGCCGTGCTGGAGGGCATCGCGCCGACGCTCGCGTACGACGACGCCGTGCTCGGCCCCGGCCACCTGCGCCCCGAGGTCGCCGCCGCGATCACGGTCCCGGTGACCCTGATCGCGGGCGGCGCCAGCCCCGAGGCCCTGCGGGAGGCGGCGCGCTCGACCGCGGCCGCGATCCCGGGCGCCCGGTTCGAGGTGCTGGACGGCCAGACCCACGGCGTCGAGCCGGCCGCCCTCGCCCCGCTGCTCGTCAAGCTGCTGTCGTGACCCGGCCCCGGCCCTGATCCCGGCCCCGGCCCCGGCCCTGATCCCGGCCCCGGCCCCGGCCCTGATCCCGGCCCCGGCCCCGGCCCTGATCCCGGCCCCGGCCCCGGCCCTGATCCCGGCCCCGGCCCCGGCCCTGATCCCGGCCCCGGCCCCGGCCCTGATCCCGGCCCCGGCCCCGGCCCTGATCCCGGCCCCGGCCCCGGCCCTGATCCCGGCCCCGGCCCCGGCCCCGGCCCCGGCCCTGATCCCGGTCCCGGCCCTGATCCCGCCGGCCCTGGCCCTGACGGCCCCGGCCCTGATCCCGGCCGGGCCGGCGGTCACCGCTTCCCGTAGGCGTCCAGCGCCCGGTCGATGAGCGGCCCCACCGCGTGCGGGTCCCCGGTGATCCCGCTGCGGCTCAGGTTGCCGCGCATCACGTCGGGGTGCACCAGCAGCCGCTCCAGCGCCGCGCGCAGCCAGGACGCGGCCGAGCCGGTGGCCACGAGGAGCTCGCGCAGCGGGCGCCACTCCGCGTGCCAGGCGCCGGCCGCACCCTCGTGCTCGTGCGCCATCGCCGCCAGCAGGTTCGCGACGAGGCCGGGGGCGGAGGCGGCGCAGCCCAGGGCGCACACCGCCGCGATCGGGTCGCGCCGGTGCGCCGTCGCCGGTGCGCCGCCGGCCGCGGAGCCGTTCGGCCGGGCCCCGCCCGGCTGCGGGTCGGCCGGGGCGCCGGAGATTTCGTCGACCTCGTGCTGGGCGAGCAGCGTCAGGTCTCGGGCGACCTTGGCCACCGCGCCGGCCGCGCAGCCCAGGGCGCCGGCCAGGTCGGCGATGCGGGTCCGCTCGGTGTGCCACGGCAGGGCGGGCTCGCGCAGGCCCAGCACCGTGGCCAGGCCCTCCAGCACGTCGGGGCCGGCGTCGCCGAAGGGGGCCAGGGTGCCCGCGGCGCCGCCGAACTGCACGGCCAGGCGATCGGCCCGCACCTGGTCCAGGCGGCGGCGGGCGGCGTCGAGGCCGCCGAGCCAGCCGGCCGCCTTGAGGCCGAAGGTGGTCGGGGCGGCCGGGCGCAGCAGCGTCCGGCCCGTCATGGCGGTGTCCCGGTGCTCCCGGGCCAGCCGCGCGGTGAGCTCGGCGCAGGCGCCGAGGTCGGCCAGCAGCGGGCGCAGCGCGCGGGCGGCGACCAGCATGCCCGCGGTGTCGATGACGTCCTGGCTCGCCGCGCCCCGGTGCACGGCCGCGGCGTGTTCGGGCACGGCCCGGCGCAGGGCCTCCACCAGTGGTTCGACGGGATCGCCGCTCCCGGCCGCGGCCCGGCCGATCGCCGCCGCGTCGAACGCCTCGGGGCGGGCGCACGCGGCCCCGATCGCGTCCGCGGCGGCCTGCTCGAGCAGGCCGGTGAACGCCTGCACGTCGGCCAGCGCGGCCTCGACCTGCAGCATCGCGGTCAGCCAGGCGTCGTCGCCGACGGCCGCGGCGACCTCGCCGCGGGCCAGCACCTCGCCGAAGAGGCTCGAAGTCGGTCCCATGGGTTCCCCGCTGTGTGTACGACGGCACACCATGGTATCGAGCCGTCCGTCCTCGCCCGGTCACGTTGCGTGAACCTCGCCGGGGCCGGCGGGGCGCGGATCGGAGCAATGGCACGGCGCCGGGGGCGTCGTCGCCGCCGGCGCCGTGACCCGGGTTACAGGAAGTCGGTGAATCCCGGCCGGAAACGGTCATCGGGTTTGCCGAATGCCGTGAACGCCAGGCCGCCCCGTGGTTCGACCCCCGGGAGGTGTTCGATCATTCGATCGTGTTCAATCACACACGCCAATGACTGCGTGAGGTCGGACTCGAGCTGGTGGACCGCCTCGTCGAGGTCCTCCTCCCGCCGTGACCAGTCGATGTCTGCCTCTCGCAGCTGCTGACCGGCCAGCTTCGCAACGGCCTCCGGATCGGTGACCGCAACCTCCAGGCGGCAGTAGATCTGCATGATGAGCGGTTCCGTGTGCCCCATTGCAGAAGAGTTGCACACCCGTCATCCGGCTCCATAGAAAGTGCAGATGAATTTACAACTTGGCAATGATGGGTAGGTGTGATGGTCGCGTTCATCCGCAACGTGTCGTTCGACACCGGCGTCCTTTCCCGCTCGCGCGGTTCCGCAGCGGCGTCGTCGGGCACCCCCGTTCACCCCGGGGTGCGGGCCCGCGTGGCCCGCGCCTGGTCCGCGTGGCGGCGTGCCTGGCCCGCGTGGCGGCGTGCCTGGCCCGCGTGGCGGCGTGCCTGGCCCGCGTGGCGGCGTGCCTGGCCCGCGTGGCGGCGTGCCTGGCCCGCGTGGCGGCGTGCCTGGCCCGCGTGGCGGCGCGCCTGGCCCGCGTGGCGGCGCGCCTGGTCGGGTGGCCCGCACGGGTTCGCGTGGCCGGCGCGAACAGGTGAGGGGTTCGTGGTGATCCCGTGGAGGCGGTCACTGGAGCCGTCCGCACGGGGCAGCATCGGCCCGTGCCTTCGACGCTGCCGACCCATCCGCTCGCCGTCCTGCCGCTGAAGCTGTGGCGCCCCCACTGGTTCGACGGGGTGGCGCTCGCGACCGGCGCGTGCGCGCCCGACTTCGCGTACGCCCTCGACGGCCCCGGCATCCGCATCCCGAGCCACACGATCCCGGCGCTGCTGTGGTGGAGCCTGCCCACGGCGGTCGTGGTCGCCCTGCTGTGCCGCTGGGGCGCCCCGGCCGTCGCCGCGCACCTGCCGCCCTGGTTCCACGTGCGCGACTTCGGCGTGCTGGGGACCGTCCGGCACCGGTGGTGGATCACCGCGTACTCGGCCCTGCTCGGCGCGGTCAGCCACCTGCTGTGGGACCTGGTGACGCACCCGGGGCCGGTGGCCGCCTGGTGGCCGATCCGCGAGGCCAGCGACGCCGCGGGCGTCATCCTGCTGCCGGCCTTCGTGGTGTACGTCGGGATGCGCCGCAAGCTGCGCGAGTGGCACGGGGAGCCGCCCGCCGTGCCGGTGCGCCCGACCCGCTTCTGGGGCGTGACGGCCGCGGCCCTGGCCGCGGGGGTGGCGCTGACGTGCGCGCTGGGCGATCGGCACTACTACGCCGGCAACGTGCACGTGTTCCTGGTGCGGCTGATGGTCGCGGGGTCGCTGGCGCTGGTGGCCGGGGCCCGGGCCGTACAGTCTGATCGTGCTGCTGACCGAGCGCCTCTTGCTGCGGCCGTTCCGCGCCGCTGACGCCCCCGTGCTGTCCGCCTACCGGTCCGATCCGCAGGTGGCGCGGTACCAGGGCTGGGACGCTCCCTTCCCGATCGAGTCCGCGATCGCGTTCGTCGCCGGGCTGGACGGGCGCGACCCGCGGGGCGAGGGCTGGTTCCAGTACGCCGTGGAGCTGCGCGGGACCGGCGCGCTGATCGGCGACGTCGGGGCCAACCGGCACGACCAGGGGCGGCAGGCGGAGATCGGCTTCACCCTCGCCCCGCGGTACCAGGGGCACGGCTACGCCGCGGAGGCCGTCGGCCGCGTGGTGCACCATCTGCTCGCCGAGGAGGGGCTGCACCGGGTGCACGCCTCGGTCGACGCGCGCAACGAGCGCTCGGCGCGGCTGCTGGAGCGGCTCGGCTTCCGCCGCGAGGGGCTGGAGGTGCAGAGCCAGTGGTGGAAGGGGGAGTGGACCGACGACCTGCGCTACGCCGTGCTGGCCGGCGAGTGGCCGGGGTCCGCGGCGTCCGGCTCCGCCTGAGCCGGTCGCGACTGTTACGCCGTGCCGGCCGGTGAGTGGTCGCGGTCCGCGTCGCCCGGCCCCGCCGGAGCCGGGCGCGGACCCCTACGCCGTGCCGGCCAGTGAGTGGTCGCGGTCCGCGTCGCCCGATCCGGCCTGAGCCGGCCGCGACGTCACCCGCGCCAGGAGGTTGAGCGTGGCCGTCCACACCAGGCAGGCGCCCAGCATGTGCAGGACGACGACGGGCCAGGGCAGGCCGGTGAAGTACTGCACGAAGCCGACCACGCCCTGCGCCAGCTCGACGGCGACCAGGATCGCCGCGGCCCGGGTGACCCGCAGCGGCGCCCCGAGCGCGCGCAGGCCGAACCACATGGCCACGCAGAGCCCGACGAGCACCATCACGGCGTCGGTGTGCAGCTGGGACATGGCCTCGGGGTCGAAGCCGGTGCGGGCGGCCTTGCTGTCGCCCGAGTGGGGTCCGCTGCCGGTGACGACCGTGCCCAGGACCAGGACCAGCGCCGACACCACGGTGATGAGGACGCCCGCCATGCGCATGGCCCGCGGCGCCGTCCAGCGCGGGGGCTCCTGCCGGACCCGGTCGACCAGGACGAAGGCCAGGGCGATGAGCACCATCGAGAGCAGGAAGTGGGCCATGACCGTCCACGGGTTGAGCGCCATCCGCACGGTGATGCCGCCGAGGACGGCCTGGGCGGCGACGCCGGCCAGCACCCAGATTCCCGCCCGCAGCGCAGCCGGGAGGCGCCGCCGCTGCCGCCAGGCGGCCGCGAGGGCAAGGATGGCGAAGACGCTGACCACGCTGGTGAGGGTGCGGTTGCCGAACTCGATGGCCCCGTTGATCCCCATCTTGGCGGTGGTCACGTAGGAGTCCTCGGTGCACCGCGGCCAGGTCGGGCAGCCCAGCCCGGACCCGGTGAGCCGCACGAGCCCGCCGGTGCACACGATGCCGATGTTGGCCACGAGCGACGCGAGGGCCGCCCGCCGCAGCGTCGCCGGCCGGTCCAGCCATTCCATCACCCAGCTCACGCGGCGATACTACGCCAGGCTACATATCGCCTCCGGCGGCAGGTTGCGGCCGGGGTGCGGCCGGGTTTGGTTAGGGTTACCTTCCGTGCGGTGGATCACCCGGGCGGTGGTTTGCCCGGCTCCCCCGATTTACGTAACGTTGGTGTTGTGAAAAACGCGGAAGTGGTCGCTGCGCTCGACGGGCGCACCCGTGACCGCGTCACGGAGCTGCTGCTGCAGGAGGGCTCGGCCACCGCGACGGAACTCGGGCTCGCCCTCGGGCTGAGCCCCGCCGGCGTGCGCCGTCACCTCGACGCCATGCACGCCGAGGGGCTCGTCGAGTGCCGCGAGCGGCCCGAGCGCGGGCCGCGCGGGCGGGGCCGGCCGGCGCGCGTGTTCACGCTGACCGCGGCGGCGCGGGAGACGCTGCCGCACACCTACGACGGCCTGGCTACCGCCGCACTGCGCTGGATCGCCGAGCACGGCGGGCCGGGCGAGGTCTCCGCGTTCGCCGCGGCCCAGGTCGCGGGGCTCGAGGAGCGCTGCCGGGCGGCCATGGCCGAGGCCGGCGAGGATCCGCTCGCCCGGGCCGAGGCCCTCGCGCGCGCCCTGACCGCGGAGGGTTACGCTGCGGGCGCGTCGACCATCGCCACCGGCGGGCAGCTGTGTCAGCACCACTGCCCGGTGGCCCATGTCGCCGCGGAATTCTCCCAGCTGTGCGAGGCGGAGACCCAGGTGATCTCCCGCCTCGTCGGCACGCACGTCCAGCGGCTCGCCACCATCGCCAACGGCGACGGCGTCTGCACCACCCACATTCCGGCCCCGGTCCAACCCGGAGCCCGTCCCGATAGGCAAAGGATCGTGAGATGACGACTGCCGATCAGCTGGCCGGTCTCGGCCGGTACGAGTACGGCTGGGCCGACTCCGACACCGCGGGAGCCTCGGCGCGCCGCGGTCTCAACGAGGACGTCGTGCGCGACATCTCGGCGAAGAAGCACGAGCCCCAGTGGATGCTCGACCTTCGCCTCAAGGGCCTGCGCCTGTTCGACCGCAAGCCGATGCCGGCGTGGGGCGCGGACCTGTCGCACATCGACTTCGACAACATCAAGTACTTCGTGCGCTCGACCGAGAAGCAGGCGGCGAGCTGGGACGAGCTGCCCGAGGACATCAAGAACACCTACGACAAGCTGGGCATCCCCGAGGCCGAGAAGCAGCGGCTGATCGCGGGCGTCGCGGCGCAGTACGAGTCCGAGGTCGTCTACCACAAGATCCGCGAGGACCTCGAGGAGCAGGGCGTCGTCTTCCTCGACACCGACACGGCGCTGCGGGAGCACGAGGACCTCTTCAAGGAGTACTTCGGCACCGTCATCCCCGTCGGGGACAACAAGTTCGCCGCGCTCAACACGTCGGTCTGGTCCGGCGGCAGCTTCATCTACGTGCCGAAGGGCGTGCACGTGGAGATCCCGCTGCAGGCGTACTTCCGGATCAACACCGAGAACATGGGCCAGTTCGAGCGGACCCTGATCATCGTCGACGAGGGCGCCTACGTGCACTACGTCGAGGGCTGCACCGCACCGATCTACTCGTCGGACTCGCTGCACTCCGCGGTCGTCGAGATCGTCGTGAAGAAGAACGCGCGCTGCCGGTACACCACCATCCAGAACTGGTCGACCAACGTCTACAACCTGGTCACCAAGCGGGCGGTCTGCCACGAGGGCGCCACCATGGAGTGGATCGACGGCAACCTCGGCTCCAAGGTCACGATGAAGTACCCGGCCGTGTTCATGACCGGCGAGCACGCGAAGGGCGAGGTCCTCAGCGTCGCGATGGCCGGCGAGGGCCAGCACCAGGACGCCGGCGCGAAGATGGTGCACGCGGCCCCGCACACCTCCTCGAGCATCATCTCCAAGTCGATCGCCCGCGGCGGCGGCCGGACCTCCTACCGCGGCCTCGTGCAGGTCCTCGAGGGCTCGCACCACTCGAAGTCGACGGTCAAGTGCGACGCCCTGCTCGTCGACACGATCTCGCGCTCCGACACCTACCCGTACGTCGACATCCGCGAGGACGACGTCTCCATGGGGCACGAGGCGACGGTGTCGAAGATCAGCGACGACCAGCTGTTCTACCTCATGTCGCGCGGCCTCACCGAGGACGAGGCCATGGCGATGATCGTGCGCGGCTTCATCGAGCCGATCGCCAAGGAACTGCCCATGGAGTACGCGTTGGAGCTCAACCGGCTCATCGAGCTGCAGATGGAGGGCGCGGTCGGATGAGCGCTCCCGTTCTCGTTCCCCCGAAGACCAGGGCCCAGCAGGTCCGCTCGTTCGACGCCGGCGACTTCCCGGCGCTCACCGGCCGCGAGGAGGAGTGGCGCTTCACGCCGCTCAAGCGCCTCCGCGGCCTGGACCGCGCGGTGTTCTCGGGTGCCCCGGCGCCGAAGGTCGAGGTCGGCGAGCTGCCGGCCGGTGCGACGGTGTCGACGATCGACCGCAGCGACCCGCGGGTCGGCTCGGCCCTGACGCCGTTCGACCGCATCAGCGCGCTGGCCGCCGGGGGTGCGACCGAGGCCCTGCTGATCGCCGTGGCCCCCGACGCCGTGCTGGACAGCGCCGCGGTCGTCCGCCTCGTGGGCGCGACGACCGAGCCGGCGGCGGGCCACACCATCGTCGAGGTGGGCCGGTTCGCCGAGGCCGTGGTCGTGCTCGAGCAGACCGGCTCGGTCACGCTCGCCGACAACGTCGAGGTGCTCGTCGCCGACGGCGCCAAGCTGACCTTCGTCACCGTCACCGACTGGGCCGCGGACGCGGTGCAGGCGCAGCACGTGCGCTTCCGGCTCGGCCGCGACGCCCGGGTCACCCATGTGCAGGTGACGCTCGGCGGCGACCTCGTGCGGCAGTACACCAGCGTCGACTACACCGGGCGGGGCGGCGAGATCGAGGCGTACGGCCTGTACTTCGCCGACGCCGGCCAGCACCTCGAGCACCGGCTCCTCGTCGACCACTCGGTGCCGGACTGCCGCAGCTACGTCGCCTACCGCGGCGCGCTGCAGGGCGCCGACGCGCACACGGTGTGGGTCGGCGACGTGCTCATCCGCGCGGAGGCGACGGGCACGGACACGTACGAGATCAATCGCAACCTCGTGCTGACCGACGGCGCCCGGGCCGACTCGGTGCCCAACCTGGAGATCGAGACCGGTGAGGTCGCGGGGGCCGGGCACGCCAGCACCACCGGCCGCTTCGACGACGAGCAGCTGTTCTACCTGATGTCCCGGGGCATCCCGGACGAGCAGGCCCGCAAGCTGGTCGTGCGCGGCTTCTTCCACGAGCTGCTCGGCAAGATCCCGGTCGACGACCTCCGCGACCGCCTCGGCACCGCGATCGACGCGCGGCTGGAAGAGGCCGGCTCGTGATCAGGGTCTGTTCCGCGGCCGAGGTGGCCAAGGGCGAGGTCGTGCAGGTCACGGTCGAGGGGACCGAGATCGCGCTCGTACACGCCGACGACGACAACTTCTACGCCGCCTACGACGAGTGCTCGCACGCGGCCGTCGCGCTGAGCGAGGGCGAGGTCGAGGGCTGCACCCTGGAGTGCTGGCTGCACGGCTCGCGCTTCGACCTGCGCACCGGCGCCCCCAGCGGGCTGCCCGCCACCGAGCCGGTCCCGGTCTACCCGGTCGAGGTTCGCGACGGCGACGTCTACATCGACCTGAACCCGAGCAACGGAGTCTTGAAGTGAGCGAGCTTTCGATCAGCAACCTGCAGGTCTCGGTCAAGCTGCCCGACGGTGAGCTCAAGCCGATCCTCGCCGGCGTCGACCTGACCGTCCGGGCGGGGGAGACCCACGCCATCATGGGCCCCAACGGCTCCGGCAAGTCCACGCTGGCCTACGCGATCGCGGGCCACCCGCGCTACGAGGTGACCGGCGGCGCCGTGTCGCTCGACGGCCAGGACGTGCTCGCGATGACCGTCGACGAGCGGGCCCGCGCCGGGCTGTTCCTGGCGATGCAGTATCCGGTGGAGGTCCCCGGCGTCTCCATGGCGAACTTCCTGCGGACCGCCAAGACCGCCATCGACGGCCAGGCGCCGAAGCTGCGCACCTGGTCCGGCGAGCTGCGCGGGGCCATGGAGAAGCTGCAGATGGACCCGGCCTTCGCCCAGCGCAACGTCAACGAGGGCTTCTCCGGCGGCGAGCGCAAGCGCGGCGAGATCATGCAGCTCGAGCTGCTCAAGCCGAAGATCGCCGTGCTCGACGAGACCGACTCCGGCCTCGACATCGACGCGATGCGCATCGTCAGCGACGGCGTCAACCGGGTGCGCGAGCAGGGCAACACCGGGCTGCTGCTGATCACGCACTTCACGCGCATCCTGCGCTACATCAAGCCGGACTTCGTGCACGTCTTCGTCGGCGGCCGGATCGTCGAGGAGGGCGGCCCCGAGCTCGCGGAGCAGCTGGAGAACAGCGGGTACGAGCGCTTCCTCGCCGGCGCCGGCCCGGCCTCGATCGCCTGAGAAAGGCCCATACATGACCGCCCTCGACGTTGAGTCGGTTCGCAAGGACTTTCCGATCCTCGATCGCACCGTCAACGGCAAGCCGCTGGTGTACCTCGACTCGGGCAACACCTCGCAGAAGCCGCGCCAGGTGATCGACGCGATCCGCGAGCACTACGAGCGGCACAACGCGAACGTGGCCCGCTCGGTGCACACGCTGGGCACCGAGGCGACGGAGGCCTTCGAGGGGGCCCGCGCGCGCATCGCGGGCTTCGTCGGGGCCCCGTCGGCGGCCGAGATCGTCTTCACGAAGAACTCGACCGAGGCCATCAACCTGGTCGCGCACGCCTTTACGAGCAACGCCGGCGACCCGCGCTTCCGGCTCGGCCCCGGCGACGAGATCGTCGTGACCGAGATGGAGCACCACTCCAACATCGTGCCGTGGCAGCTGCTCGCCCAGCGCACCGGCGCGACCCTGCGCTGGTTCGGCCTCACCGACGAGGGCCGGCTGGACCTGAGCACCATCGACGAGCTCATCAACGAGCGCACCAAGCTCGTGTCGGTCGTGCACTACTCCAACATCCTGGGCACGATCAACCCGGTCGAGCTGCTCGTGGCCAAGGCCCACGCGGCCGGCGCGCTCGTGCTGCTCGACGGCTCCCAGTCGGTGCCGCACGTGCCCGTCGACGTGGCCGCGCTCGGCGCCGACTTCGTCGCCTTCACCGGGCACAAGATGCTCGGCCCGACCGGCATCGGCGCGCTGTGGGCCCGCTTCGAGCTGCTCGAGGCGATGCCCCCGTTCCTCGGCGGCGGCTCGATGATCGAGACGGTGTCGATGACCGGCACCACGTTCATGCCGCCGCCCGCGCGCTTCGAGGCCGGCACGCCGCCGATCGCGCAGGCCGTCGGGCTCGGCGCGGCCGTGGACTACCTCGCCGGCGTGGGCATGGACAACGTCGTCGCGCACGAGAAGGCGCTGACCGCCCACGCCCTGGAGGCGCTCGGGTCGCTGCCCTACGTGCGGATCATCGGCCCGGCGTCCACCGAGGACCGCGGCGCCACGATCTCGTTCACCGTCGAGGGCGTCCACCCGCACGACGTCGGCCAGATCCTCGACGACGAGGGCGTGCAGGTCCGGGTCGGCCACCACTGCGCCCGCCCCACGTGCGTGCGCTTCGGGGTGCCGGCCACCACCCGCGCCTCGTTCTACCTCTACACGACCGGCGACGAGATCGACGCCCTCGTCCGCGGGGTCGAGCGGGTCTGGAAGGTCTTCGCCTGATGCAGATCGACCAGCTGTACCAGGAGATCATCCTGGACCACTACAAGCACCCGCACGGCCGCGGCCTGCGCGAGCCCTTCGACGCCGAGGCGCACCACGTCAACTCGACCTGCGGCGACGAGGTGACCCTGCGCGTGCAGCTCAAGGCCGGCAGCGTCGCCGACGTGTCCTACGAGGGCATGGGCTGCTCGATCAGCCAGGCCTCCGCGAGCGTCCTCTACGACCTGCTCAAGGGCGCGACGGTCGCCGACTCCCTGCGCCGGCACGAGGCCTTCGCCGAGCTCATGGGCGGCCGGGGCCAGGTCGAGCCGGACGAGGACGTGCTGGAGGACGCGGTCGCGTTCGCGGGCGTCGCCAAATACCCGGCGCGCGTCAAGTGCGCGCTGCTGCCCTGGATGGCCTACAAGGACGCCCTGTCCCGGGCGGTCGGCACACCTTCTGAGGAGACCCCATGACCGCGGCGCTGGCCGACATCGAAGAGGCGATGAAGGACGTCGTCGACCCCGAGCTGGGGATCAACGTCGTCGACCTGGGCCTCGTCTACGGCATCCACGTCGACGAGGAGAACGTCGCGACGCTGGACATGACCCTGACGTCGGCGGCCTGCCCGCTGACCGACGTGATCGAGGACCAGGCCCGCCAGGCCCTGACCACCGGCCCCGGCGGCGGCCTGGTCTCCGACATCCGCATCAACTGGGTCTGGCTCCCGCCGTGGGGCCCGGACAAGATCACCGACGAGGGCCGCGACCAGCTGCGCGCCCTCGGCTTCAACGTCTGAGCACCGCGACGTCCGAGGACGGCGGCGTCCGAGCACCGCGACGCCCGTGCACCGCGACGCCCGAGGACGGCGGCGTCCGAGCACCGCGACGGCTTCGGACCGCGGCGTGCGAGGACGGTGACGGTCGAGGAAACTGACTGGCGGGACCTCGGCTCCCGGCGGCATCATCGCCGCATGAGCCGAGGTCCTGTTGCGTTGCGCGCCCTGTCTCCCGCCGCCGGCGAGGGGTTCACGCGACAGCAGGCCGGCGCCGTGACGGAGGCGAGCCCCCAGCCGCGCTCGTGAGCGCCGGGCTCGGCGAGGTGGTCGGCAGCGGCCTGCTCGCCGGCTACGGCGTCGCCGTCCCCGTCGGCGCGATCGGGGCGCTCATCGTCAGCCTCGCCGCGCGGCACTCGTGGCGGGTCGGCGCGGCCGCGGCCCTCGGGGTCGCCACCGCGGACGGGCTCTACGCCGTCATCGCGGTGCTCGGGGGAGCCGCGCTCGCCGGGGTGATCGCGCCCGTCTCCGGGGCGCTGCGCTGGCTGGCGTTCGCGATCCTGATGGTCCTGGCCGGCAGAACCGCCTGGAACGCGGTGCGCCACCGGCACGAGAGCGCCACGCCGCGCCCGGCCGACGGGCGCCGGGCCTACCTGACGCTGCTCGGGCTCACGCTGCTCAACCCGGTCACCGTCGTCTACTTCGGCTCGCTGGTGCTCGGGCGCCGGGCCGACGACGGGCTGCCGGCCGGGGCCGAGGCGCTGTGGGTCGCGGCGGCGTTCGCGGCGTCGGCGAGCTGGCAGCTGTTCCTGGCGGCGAGCGGGTCGCTGCTCGGCCGGGTGCTCACCGGGGCCCGGGGCCGGTTCTGGTCGGCGATCGTGTCGAGCGCGGTGATCGCGGTGCTGGCCGTGCTGCTGGTCGTCCCGGGGGCTTGAGCGCCTCGCCCACCGACAGCGCTGCCGATCAGCCCGGCCGGCTGCCGCTCGTCCGGGTGGCTGCCGGCCAGCCCGGTCAGTCCAGTCGGCCCGGTCGGCCCGGCCGGCAATCGGTCGTCCCGGGCGGCCGGTGGTCATCCCAGGTGCTTGAGCGCCTCGCGCACCGAGAGCGGGGACAGGCCGGGGTGGGTGCCGACGAACGCGCGCACTCCGGCCGGGTCGGTGCGGGCATACTGCCGCAGCGCCCAGCCGATGCCCTTGCGGATGAAGAAGTCCCGCTCGCCCGACCAGCGGTCGCAGTAGTCGAAGAGGCGGGCCCGGTCGGTCCGCTCGCCGTACCGGAGCTGATGCAGGATCGCCGTGCGCACCAGCCACAGGTCGGTCCCCGCGGCCGTCCACGCGTCCATGGTGGACACGCACTCCGGGTGCGCCAGCACGAGCGGGCCGACCACGTTGGACGCCAGCGTGTCGACGGTGTCCCACCAGGACCTGGTGGTGATGAGCTCGCGCAGCACGGGCACCGCGGCCGGGGTGAGCACCTTCGCGTGTCTGCGCAGGTAGTCGCAGGCGAAGTACTGGTACTCCCGCTCGGGAAGCTCCCAGCACGCGCGGGCCGTGGCCAGCAGTTCGGGCTCGCTCGGGCGGGGCCGGCCGCGCAGGACGTCGAGGGTCAGCTCGCGCCTCGGCACGCTCGGGATGCCGAGGAACTCGAAGCGGTCCCGCATGTACGCACGCATCGGCGCGGCCTGCCCGGGGTCGGCGGCCGCGCCGAAGAGGTGCTCCAGTCGCTGCAGGATCACAGGTTGCTGGTGTTGAACGTGTCGCACTGGCGCGGGTCGCCGGTGTTGAACCCCTGCGTGAACCACTTCTTGCGCTGGGCCGACGTGCCGTGCGTGAACCCGTCCGGGTTGACCTTCTGGCCGGCCTTCTTCTGGATCGTGTCGTCGCCGATGGCCTCGGCGGTCTGGACGGCCTCGGCGATGTCCTGGTCCGTGATGGACTTGAACAGCGGGTCGCCCTGCGGGTCCTTGGTCTCCGTCGCGTGGTTGGCCCAGGTGCCCGCGTAGCAGTCGGCCTGCAGCTCCAGGCGCACCGAGGCGGAGCTGGCCCCCTGCTGGGCGCCCTGCTGCGCCTTGGCGTTGGTGCCGAGCAGGTTCTGGATGTGGTGGCCGTACTCGTGCGCGAGCACGTACGGCGCCGCGAACTCGCCCGACGCGCCGAAGCGGCTGTTGAGCTCGTTGTAGAAGGTCAGGTCGATGTACACCTGGCTGTCGGCCGGGCAGTAGAACGGCCCGACGCCCGAGTCGGCCGCGCCGCAGCCGGTGTTCACGGACTGGCTGAAGAAGTTCGTCTTCGCCGGCTGGTACTGCTTGCCGAACGCCTCCGGCATCTCCGTCTTCCAGTAGGCCTGGACGGAGTTGATGTAGAGCACGTTGCGGCAGTCGGCGTTCTTGAAGCGGTCCTTGTTCGACTTGTCACACTGCTGGTTCAGCGCGGAGTTGTCGGGCTTGGCGCTGCCACCGCCCCCGCCGCCGAGCAGGCCGCTGCCGAAGAGGCCGCCACCGCCGCAGAGCACCACGGCCAGGATGATGACCGTGATGATGATGCCGCCGCGGCCGCCGCCGATCGGGATCGGGATGCCACCGATGCCGCCGCCTCCACCGCCGCCGCCCGACCCGCGCAGGTCATTGACCTGGCTGGTGTCGAGATCGGCGTCGTCGTTGAACTCCATTGCACACCTCGGGGGTTGATATCGACCGGCGTCTGCTGTGCGGCACGTACCCGTTGATCTTGTGACGTAATCGTGTGGCGGGGCCACCCGGGTCGCACGGTAGACTATCGGCGTGATCACGCAGAGGGAGTGACTCCGGTACGACACCTGGAGTCTGTCCCTTTGGAGAAAGAGAGCTTCCGTGATCACGGCCAACAGCCTCGAGCTGCGCGCTGGAGCCCGCATCCTGCTCAGTGACATCAACCTGCGCGTGCAGCCCGGGGACCGCATCGGTCTCGTCGGGCGCAACGGCGCCGGCAAGACCACCACCCTCAAGGTGCTCGCGGGCGAGGGCACCCCGCACGCGGGCAGCGTGGAGCGGCGCGGCCCCGTCGGCTACCTGCCCCAGGACCCGCGCACCGGCGACCTCGAGGTCACGGCCCGCGACCGGGTGCTCTCCGCGCGCGGCCTGGACACCATCTACGCCGAGATGAAGGCGCTCGAGGAGCGGCTGGGCGACGACGAGCGGCTGATCCGGCGCTACGGGCAGCTCGAGGACCAGTTCGCCGGGCTCGGCGGCTACGCGGCCGAGGCCGAGGCCGCCCGCATCTGCGCCAACCTGGGCCTGCCCGACCGCGTGCTCGGCCAGACCATCGGCACCATGTCCGGCGGTCAGCGCCGCCGCATCGAGCTGGCCCGCATCCTCTTCCGCGACGCGAGCGCCACCGGCGGCGGCATCCTGCTGCTCGACGAGCCCACCAACCACCTCGACGCCGACAGCATCACCTGGCTGCGCGGGTTCCTGTCCAGCCACAAGGGCGGGCTGGTGGTCATCTCCCACGACGTCGACCTGCTCGACGCGATCGTCAACAAGGTGTGGTACCTCGACGCCAACCGCGCCACGATCGACTTCTACAACGTGGGCTGGAAGCTGTACCAGCAGCAGCGCGAGACCGACGAGAAGCGCCGCCGCCGCGAGCGCGCCAACGCCGAGAAGAAGGCCGGCGCCCTCATGGCCCAGGCCGACAAGATGCGCGCCAAGGCCACGAAGACGGTCGCGGCCCAGAACATGGCCCGCCGCGCCGAGCGGATGCTCGACGGCCTCGAAGAGGTCCGCACCGCCGACAAGGTGGCGAAGGTCCGCTTCCCCGAGCCCAAGCCCTGCGGCAAGACCCCGCTCACCGCGCGCGGGCTGTCGAAGTCCTACGGCTCGCTCGAGATCTTCATGGACGTCAACGTCGCCGTGGACCGCGGCTCCCGGGTGGCCATCCTCGGCCTCAACGGCGCCGGCAAGACCACGCTGCTGCGCATGCTCGCGGGCGAGCTCGACCCCGACACCGGCGAGGTGACCCCGGGCCACGGCCTCCAGCGCGGGTACTACGCCCAGGAGCACGAGCAGCTCGAAGTCGACCGCACCATCCTGCAGATCATGCGCTCGGCCGCCCCGGAGCAGAACGACACCGAGCTGCGCAAGATCCTCGGCGCCTTCCTGTTCACGGGCGACGACGTGGACAAGCCCGCCGGGGTGCTGTCCGGCGGCGAGAAGACCCGGCTGGCCCTGGCGACCCTGGTCTGCTCCGGCGCGAACGTCCTGCTGCTGGACGAGCCGACGAACAACCTCGACCCGGTCAGCCGCGAGCAGGTGCTCGACGCGATCGCCCGCTACCCCGGCGCCATCGTCCTCGTGACCCACGATCCGGGGGCGGTGCAGGCGCTGAAGCCGGACCGGGCGATCCTGCTGCCGGACGGCGTGGAGGACGCGTGGAGCGACGACCTGCTGGAGCTGGTCGAGCTCGCCTGAGGTCGGGCTGTCGGCCGCTCGTGGTGCGCTTGGCGGCGAAATCCCGGGCGCTCCGCGCGGCGACCTCCTGCTGCGCTTGGCGGTGAAGTGTCGGGTGCTCCGCGCGGCGACCTCGTTCGTGGTGCGCTTGCCGAGTGGTGCGCTTGCCGAGTGGTGCGCTTGCCGAGTGGTGCGCTTGCCGAGTGGTGCGCTTGCCGAAATGTCGGGCGCTCCGCGCCGCGACATTTCGGATTTTTACCCCGCCGGGCGACATGTCCTACCAAGGCGTCACGAGCACGCCTTCGATGATCACCGCGACGAGCGCCCCCAGCCCCGCGAGCAGCAGCGGCGCGGGCGGCGGATCGCCGGCCGGGCGCTCCGGGGCCACCGCCGCGACCGTGAGCCAGGGAAAGAACGGCAGCCAGGCGTGCTCGACCCCGCCCCGGGCCAGCCCCGCCGCGATCGAGAACACCACGGCGGCGCCCGCGCCCACGAGGAACGGCCACATGGCGGTGTTGCGAACCTTGCGGGCGCTGGCGAACAGCGGCGGACCGGCGGCGAGCAGGAGCACGACGACGCTGATGGCGCTCCACCAGAGCACCGAACGGTACGGTGCCACGCGGGCCGCGTAGTCCGTCTCCGCGGCCACGAGGCCGTCGGCCCACCCGAACCCGAGCAGCTGCGCGCCCAGGACGGGCAGCAGCGCGCCCACGCCGCTGAGGACGTTGAGGGAGGCGCGGCGGCGGGCGAAGTACACACACACCAGTGAGAGCCCGAGCCACGGCGCGGAGTAGGAGAACAGCGCGGCCACGCCGATCAGCAGACCGGCCAGCACCGCCCAGCCCGTGGCCGCCCAGCCGCGCACCCGGCGCCGGCTCGCGCGCAGGCCGGAAACGATCGCCGCGGCGCCCAGCACGGCGACGAGGCCGTCGAGGCTGACCGCGGTCCAGATCGCGTACGGGGCCAGGACCAGCACCGGCAGGTACCGTCGCGCCGCCACCTCGCCGACCGAGTCGCGCACCGCGGCGAGCACGAGGGGAATCGTGAGTACCGATACCGCGGTGATCAGGAAACCGAGCACAATGTGGTCGTCGACGCCGATTCGTTGCAGCGCCCACAAAAAGAGTACGGGGCCCGGAGGATGGCCCCGCGAAGCTACCGAGTGGTACGCCGCGTCGGCCGTGAAATGTCTGAGGTATGTGCGTGGGGAGTCGCCCACCTGTGCGACGTCTCCCAGGTATTCCTCGGGTGAGCCCAAGGCTTTCGTAAGGCCCGACCAGCCATCGACAAGCGCCAAAGCGATTGCCCACAGCAGGCCCACCGTGTACCCGAAAAGCTGAATTTCGTGCCATCTCCACCGGGTGAACCGGCTCGCCGCGGCGGTCCACAGGGTCCCGGCGGCGACGACGGGGGCCAGCATCGATCCGAGACCGATTCTGATCTTGTACCTTCCGAGGAAGGGGGCACTGGCGGTGCCCAGACGGGCGTCGAGCTGCACCGCGAGCGCCGCCAGGGCGAGGCCCCCGAGGGCCAGGAGCAGCCAACACAGCGCATCGATGCGCTCACGGTGCGCAGTGCGCCGGGGCGCCGTGGACGGTTCGCTCAACACGGTGCAACACGGTATCGGGTAGCGGACAATGCTCTGCGTGTCGGTTGGCGCCCCGTCGATATCTAGCGCATGATCGTTCGAGGCGGTCTAATAGGTGGGACCGCACCAACCGCTCTGTCTGGGACGTGAGGGATCAGCATGGCAGCCACCGCCACCACCAGCACCGAGAAGGGCCGCCGGATCATCGGCGCCGAAAGGCAGACGCTGGCGAAGGACCTCGTGAAGCGGTACACCAACGGTGAGAGTATCCGTGCGCTCGCCGCTTCCACCGGCCGTTCCTACGGATTCGTGCACCGTGTGCTGACCGAATCCGGCGTTCAGCTTCGTCAGCGTGGCGGCGCGCGCCGCCGCAAGAAGGCGTGAGCGCCAGCTCCTCGGCAAGCGCCGCACCCGGCTCGGGTGAGGCGCGCTTCGACCTCGACGGGCCGGTCGCGACGGTGACGTTGTGCCGGCCCCAGGTTCTCAACGCGCAGACCCCCGCTCTCTGGGCCGATCTGCGCGAGTTCGGTCGGACACTGCCGGGTGACGTCCGCGTCGTCATCGTCCGCGGCGAGGGACGGGCCTTCTCAGCCGGGCTCGACACCACCGCCGCGACCGCGATGCTCGGTGAGATCGCCGCCGGTCCGGACTCCGACGCCCGCATCGCGGGCTTCCAGGAGGCGTTCGCCTGGCTGCGCCGGCCCTCGCTGATCTCGATCGCCGCGGTGCAGGGCCACGCCATCGGGGCCGGCTTCCAGGTGGCCCTGGCCTGCGACTTCCGCGTCGCGGCCGAGGACGTCTCGTTCAGCATGGCCGAGATCAAGCTCGGCCTCGTGCCCGACCTGGGCGGCACCAAGCGCCTGGTCGAGCTGGTCGGCTACGCCCGGGCGCTCGAGCTCTGCGTGACCGGGCGGCGGGTGACGGCTGCCGAGGCGTCCCAGATCGGCCTGGCCAATGTGGTCGTACCGCGCGACGAGCTCGACGACGCCGCCAAGGACCTCGCGGCCGCCGTGCTCGCCGGCCCGCGGGACGCGGTGATCGAGATCAAGGCGCTGCTGGCGCAGGCCGCGGCGCACACGTTCGCCGAGCAGGAGGCCGCCGAGCGCGCGGCCCAGCTGCGGCGGATCGCCGACCTGACCGGTCGCGGCGAGTGAGCCGCGACCCGGCCTGATGGTCCTGGGACCTAGGACCAAAGGCCTGGTCGCCGCCGGGAAGCCGCGGCGGCCTCCGAAAGTTGTCGTACCTGCCGGGCACAATCACCCGGCAGGTACTTCTTTTGTTCGGGGGTGTGCGGCATGTCCTCGCCGATGAGCAGCATGACGGGGTGGGAGACCCTGCGCTCGCTGCGCAAGGCCGACGAGCTGGCCGGCAAGAAGCTCGGCCGCGACACGACCAGGCGCATCCTGCGCTTCGCCCGGCCCTACCGGCGCGACATCGCCGTCTTCCTGCTCACGGTCGTGATCGGGGCCGGCATCGGGGTCGCGACGCCCTACCTGGCCGGGGACGTCGTCAACAAGATCGGCCGCGGCGGGCCCGACGCCGGGGCGGCGGTCGTGCGGATCGCGCTGATCATCGGCGGGCTCGCGATCGTCGACGCGCTGCTGTCGCTCGCCCAGCGGTGGTATTCCGCACGCATCGGTGAGGGCATCATCCTCGCGCTGCGCCGGCTGGTCTACGACCACGTGCAGCGCATGCCCCTGCAGTTCTTCACCCGCACGCAGACCGGCGCCCTGGTGAGCCGGCTCAACAACGACGTGCAGGGCGCCCAGCGCGCCTTCACCTCGACGCTGTCGGGCGTGGTCAGCAACGTCATCCAGCTCGTGCTGACCGCGGCCGTCATGCTCACGCTGTCGTGGCAGATCACCCTCATCTCGCTGGTGATGCTGCCGCTGTTCATCCTGCCCGCGCGCCGGGTCGGCAAGCGGCTGGCCGCGATCACCCGCGAGGCCTACCAGCTCGACGCGAAGATGAACGCCACCATGACCGAGCGGTTCGGCGTCGCCGGCGCCCTGCTCGTCAAGCTCTTCGGCCGCCCCGACGACGAGGCCGAGCGCTTCGCCGAGCGGGCCGGGCGGGTGCGCGACATCGGCATCCAGACGGCGATGTTCAGCCGCGTCTTCTTCGTCAGCATGCTGCTCGTGGCCTCGCTGGCCCAAGCGCTCACCTACGGCCTGGGCGGCTGGTTCGCGGTGCACGGCCGCATCACCGCCGGCACCGTGGTGACGCTCGCCCTGCTGCTCACCCGGCTCTACGGTCCGCTGACGGCCCTGTCCAACGTGCGCGTCGACGTGATGAGCGCGCTGGTCAGCTTCGAGCGCGTCTTCGAGGTGCTCGACCTGGCCCCGTCGATCGCCGAGCGGCCGGACGCCCGCGAGATCCCCCGCGGCGCGGCGACCGTCGAGTTCCGCGACGTCCGCTTCCGGTATCCGTCCGCCGCCGAGATCTCGCTCGCCTCGCTCGAGGACGTCGCCGCGCTCGACCGCACCGTCACCGAGGAGGTGCTGCGGGGCGTGTCGTTCACCGTGGCGCCCGGCCGGATGGTCGCGCTCGTCGGCCCCTCCGGCGCCGGGAAGTCCACGACGGCGATGCTGCTGCCGCGGGTGTACGACGTGACGGGCGGCGCGGTCCTCGTCGGCGGTGTCGACGTGCGCGAGGCGACGCTGCAGTCGCTGCGCGACACGATCGGCGTCGTCACCCAGGACTCGCACCTGTTCCACGAGACCATCGCCGAGAACCTGCGCTACGCCCGGCCGGAGGCGACGGACGAGGAGCTGTGGACGGCGCTGCGCCGGGCCCAGGTGGGCGACCTGGTGGAGTCGCTGCCGGACGGCCTCGACACGGTGGTGGGGGAGCGGGGCTACCGCTTCTCCGGCGGCGAGAAGCAGCGCATCGCGATCGCGCGGCTGCTGCTCAAGGCCCCGTCGATCGTGATCCTGGACGAGGCGACGGCCCACCTCGACTCGGAGTCGGAGGCGGCCGTGCAGCGCGCCCTCGCCGAGGCCCTGGCCGGGCGCACCGCGCTGGTGATCGCGCACCGGCTGAGCACCATCCGCGACGCCGACGAGATCCTGGTCGTGGACGCGGGGCGCATCGTGGAGCGCGGCACGCACGACGCGCTGGTGGCGGCGGGCGGGTTGTACGCGGAGCTGTACCGCACGCAGTTCGCCGTCGTCGACTCCCCACTGCCCCACGTCGGCTCCCCACTGCCCCCGGTCGATTCCCCGCTGTCCCAGGTCGATACGCCGGTGCCCCGCCCGACCGCGACCGCCTAGGCCGCCCGCTACCGCCCTCCGCGTCCCGGCGAGCCCGGACGCGGAGGGCAGCCTCGTCGCGGGTCAGGCGAGCAGGGGCCAGGCGAGCTGTTCCCCGGTCCCCCGCAGGGCCGGGGTCTGCGGGTAGTCCTGGCTGGGGAGCGTCGTGCGGATCGCGCGCATCCACTCGCGGTACGTCGCCGTGGGGGCGAGCCGGTTCAGGGTGGACAGCGCGACGTAGGTGAAGGCGCCGTTGGGGCGCTCGTCGAAGGTGGCGTCGTAGGAGTACTCGGCGTCGCGGCAGCCGGCCAGGAGCAGGGCCGTCGGGCGCTGGTCGGTCGTCGCTTCGCGGGGCTTGGTCCGGGGTGCGGCCGCGAGCGGTCGCGGGGCCGGGCCGGCGGGCGGGAGCTGGGCCGCGCGCAGGTGCTGGTGCGGTGGCAGGAACGTGGCCGGGGGCAGGAAGCGCGTGCGCGACGGGTGGTCGCCGATCGGGTGGTGCAGCCTCGTCAGCGTGCCGGAGTGGCAGGAGTCGGAGATCAGGACCGTACGCACGCCGGGGGCGGCCAGGGCGAACATGTCGTGCAGCTCGTCGTCGAGCAGGGGGCCGTTCGCGGCGATGTCGTGCGGGCAGATGGCCTCGTCACGGTGGTCGGGCTCGTCGCCGTCGGCGTCGGGCAGCCAGGTGCCGTGGCCGGAGTACGTGATGACGACCGCGTCGCCGGCGCTCGTGCTGGCCAGCAGGTCGCGGATGCCCGCCCGGATCGCGGCGCCGGTGGCGGACGCGTCGAGCAGCAGCCGCGTGTCGAATCCGCGCGCGACGAGCGCGCCGGCCCAGTCGTCGGCGTCGTTGCGGCAGCCGGCGAGGTCGTTCTCGGTGCCGGGATAGTCGTTGATCCCGATGCACAGTGCGAGTTTCATGGTTCCCCCGTGGTCGGATGTGGACCTTACGCACTGGTGGCGTCACGGAGGGTGGCCGCGGTTGGGGCGGGCCGCGTCGGTCGATCGGCGCCCTTCGCGCAAACGTACAAATCGGACCGCTACGGCGCGGGCGGCCCCGGCCGGCGCTCAGGGGCCTGCGAATCCTTGACCGGCGGCAGGGACCGGCCGCGCTCGGCCGCCGGGGCGGGCCGGTGCTGCTGGCCGGCCCGGCCGGAGGCCGGGCGCCGGAGCTCGAAGTCGTCCCACGCGAGGCGGCCCCGGCCGGCACCCGGTTGGCCGGCCGGGCCGGGCGCGTCGGGGCCGGAGGGTGCGGGGCGGGCGCCGTCGGGGGAGCCGGAAGGGTCGCCGGGTGGTGCCGGGGCGCGCCCGGCCGCGCGGGCTCGGGGTGGCCGGGCCGCCGGTGGGGCCGCGGCGGGAGGCGGGGCCGCGGGCCGTGCGTCGAGCGCGGCGAACACGCGGCGCAGCTCGGCCAGCAGGGCCTCGTCCTCGTCGTCGGGGGCGGTCATGACCGCGCGCGGCTGGGGCTCCGGCGGGTGGACGCGGTGCGCGACCGGGTGGTTCGTGGGTGCAAGGTGTGTCTCCGTCCCCGCTGTGGCGCCGCCGGCTGGGGGTGGTGGGGGCGCCCGTTTCAGGTGACATGAGGACGGGCTGGTTGTTCCTGATACAAGGCGGGGCAGATCGTTCGGATCCTGTCGTTCGCGTCCGGCCGATCTGCCCCGGCCGGCGGGTCGCAGGGCGCTGAGCTTCGGATTCCGTCGTGCCGGGATCTTCGTTCGGCAGCGGTCGTTCGGGTCCGTACTGTCCGGAATCGGCCACCGCCGACCGCCCTGCGATGCTCCCGCCGCCGTCGGGGAGGAGGCCTGGCCGCCCGCGACGCTCCCGCCGACGCAGGAGAGGACGGCTGGCCGCCCGCGATGCTCCCGCCGACGCAGGAGAGGACGGCTGGCCGCCCGCGATGCTCCCGCCGACGCAGGAGAGGACGGCTGGCCGCCTGCGGTGCTCCCGCCGACGGCGGGGAGGACGCCTGGCAACCCGGGAGGCTCAGCGGTTGCGCAGGCGGGACCACAGGCCTGGGCGGCGGCGGGGGACCGGGGCCGACTCGCCGTCGTACGTGAAGGCCTTCTCGCGCTCCGACAGCTCCTCCCGCGCCAGCTCCGGCAGGGCCGGGCCCATCGCGCGGGCGAAGTCCCAGCCGTCGCGCAGGGAGCCGTTCGGCGGCCGCCCCTGCGCCCACGCGGCGAATGTCGCCGGCCAGGACCGGCCGTACGACGCGGCCAGCATCGGCCACGCCCGGGCCACCTCGCCGGCCCGTTTGCGCCGCAGCGCCACCCGCGTGGCCTGGACCGCCGGCCCGTCGAAGCCCGCCGGCAGCTCGCCGCCCGCGACCAGGGACGCGACGAGCGCCGCCTGCTGTGCGGCGAGGCCGGTCAGGTCACGGCCGGCCATCCGGCCGCCTCCGCGATGGCGTCGAGCTCGGCCGTGAGCGTCGCGGCGGGGGGATAGTCGCCGTCGCGCTCCAGCATGAGGGCGGGTGGGGTCGTCCGGGCGCAGAGCTCCTTGACCAGGGTCAGGACCTCGGCGGGGATCGCGTCGGTGTGGGTGTCGTGGTAGTAGCCGCCGTGTTCCGTGCCGCCGGCGACGTGGACGTACGCGATCCGATCGAGGGGCAGCGCGTCGAGCAGGGCCGTGGGGGATTCGCGGCGGTTGCGGGCGTTCGCGTACACGTTGGCGATGTCGAGCAGGAGCGCGCACCCGGTGCGGTCGAGGATCTCGGTCAGGAACTCGGCCTCGGTGAGCTCCGCGTCCGGCCAGTCGAAGAGGGCGGCGATCGGTTCCAGGGCCAGCGGCACGCCGCCGAGCGCGGACCGGGCCCGGCGGACGTTGGCGACGATCGCGTCGAGCGCCTCGCGGGTGCGCGGGACCGGCAGGAGATGCCCGGCCTCCAGGCCGCCGGCGCGGACGAACGCGATGTGCTCGCTGACCATCGGCGCGCCGAGGAGCCGGGCGCACTCGTAGAGGTGGGCGGCGCGCTCGTCGGCGATCGGCTCCGCCCCGCCCAGGGACAGCTTGACGCCGTGCGGGATCACGCGGACCCCCCGCCCGACGAGCTCGGCGAGCGCGTCGGGCAGGGGTGCGTGGGTGTGGATCGACTCGGCGACGACCTCGGTGAAGCGCAGGCCGGGCAGGCCGGCCACGTAGCCGGAGATCTCGGGGCGCCAGCCGATGCCGACGCCGTATTCGGGGCCGCTCATCCGCCGCATCCTCCGCCGCCACCGCAGCCGCCGCCACCGCCGCAGCTGGACCCGCTGGAGCAGCTGGAGCCGCTCGAGCAAGAGGTGCTGGAGGACGAGGAGTCGCCGGAGCTGGAGTAGTAGCCGGTGCCGGTCTGCGCGATGTTGCGCTGCAGCTCGGCCTCGGCCGCGAACGCCGGGTCGGCGAGGTAGAACGCGCCGACGCCGAAGAGGCCGACGCTCAGGGCCGCGGCCTGCGGGCCGTAGGTGTTCCAGGACGGCTTCTGGCTCGGCGCGAGGTGACGCACCGCGGCGCGCATCCGGTTGAGCTGCTTCTTGCCCGCCGCGGAGACCCGCGGGGTCGACAGCAGCGCGAACGCGACCACGGTGACGGGGATGAGGAGCAGGACGAGGTTGGTGACGGGCCGGTCGTTGCTGATGCCGGCGAAGACGCGGATGATGCCGAGCGCGACGACGGCGAAGATGACCAGGGCGCCCATGCGCACGGCGCGGCGGGCCTCGGCGTCGAGGATCCAGCCGCCCTGGGCCAGCTCGGCCTCGGTGCGGTCGAGCACGGCGCGCACGGTCGCGTGGGTGAGCACGCCGGTGGTGGAGATGCCGTCGCG
The DNA here is from genome assembly GCF_050947935.1 of Dactylosporangium sp. CA-052675. Taxonomy (GTDB): domain Bacteria; phylum Actinomycetota; class Actinomycetes; order Mycobacteriales; family Micromonosporaceae; genus Dactylosporangium. The sequence continues at coordinate 2,036,916 of NZ_CP192010.1, forward strand.
GGTGAGGGCGTGGACGGCGCGGTCGAGTTCGGAGGCGCCGGTCGGCGGGAGGGCGGTCTGGCGGAGGTATCCGCGCTTGTCGCTCTCGATGCTGCCGGCGGCGCGCAGGGCGGCGAGGGAGCTGTAGACGGCGAGGCGGCGATCCCCGTTGATCAGCGCGGCCTGGGTCGGGGTGAGGTCGCGGGCGTTGCGCAACGACGGGCCGCCCGTGATCGAGCGCCGGTAGATGAGCACGCCGACGATCGCAACGGCGGCGAGGCCGAAGTACAGCCACAGGAACTGCGGGCCCGGGATGCCCCAGGTGTCACCCGGCCCCGCCACGATCGATGTCGTCATGCGCCCAGTGTGGGTGTCGATGTCGAGCGAGGCATCTCGCCGGTCGGACACTTGAGGAAACCTTGTGGCCGACAGCCACCGGTCAATTACGCCGTACGGCCGCCTCGACCAGGTTGAGCACGGCCTCCAGATCGGCGACCGGGCGGCCGGTGGCCAGGTGCAGCACGAGCCCGTCGTAGGCGAGCTCGAGGAACTGGGCGAGGATGCCGATGGGCACGTCGTCGCGCAGGACGCCGGCCTCGAGCTGGCGCTGGAGGCGTTCGCGGGTGGCGGCGGCCACGGCCTCGGAGCGGGCCGCCCAGCGCTTGGCGAACTCGGGGTCGGTGCGCAGCCGCCGTGACACCTCGAGCTGGCTGCCGAGCCACCCGCCGGTGTCGGAGGCGTCGGCCGAGGCCAGCAGGTCGCGCATCACCTGGACCAGGCCGTGTTCGGCGACCGTCGCTACCATGGTGGCGGCGTCGTCCTCGGCGACGGCCAGGAAGAGCGAGTCCTTGTCGCGGAAGTGGTGGAAGATCGCGCCGCGGGACAGGCCGATCTCCTCCTCGAGCCGCCGCACGGTCGCGCCCTCGTAGCCGTGGCGGGCGAAGCACGTCCGCGCGCCGGTGAGGATCTCCTTGCGGCGCGCGTCGAGCTGGTCCTGGCTCACCCGGGGCACCTGTCGATTATGCAAGCCGTACATACGGTTTGCGAACAGGGTCGTTTCGCCCGTGTTTCTTCCCGCCGTTTGGCCCCCGTTTGCGGGGATTTGCCGAGCCCAGCGCGAACATGAGGATCTGTTCGATATGGGGCTCGTCACGTACCCTGCCCGCGTGCCCCTGTTGTTGCTCAGCCTGGACGACACCCTGCTGGACAGGGCCGGGGCGTTCCGCGCGTGGGCGAGCGGGTTCCTCGCGGAGATCGGCGCGCCCGAATACGACCTCGAGTGGCTGCTCTCGGTGGACGCCGACGGGATGGGCTCCGCGTGGGACGTGGCCGAGGGGCTGCGCGAACGCTACGGGCTGCGCTACAGCGCGCTCGACCTCGTCGAGGAGATCCGCCAGGCGATCATGGACCGGATCCGGCTCGACCCGCTGACCGCGTGCGCCCTCGCGATCGCCGAGGACTCCGGCTGGGTGCCGGTGGTCGTCACCAACGGCGAGTCCCGCCAGCAGGAGGAGAAGCTGCGCAAGACCGGCCTGGACCGGTACCTCGCCGACTGGGTCATCTCCGAGGAGGCGGGCGTGCGCAAGCCGAACCCGCGCATCTTCGCCATCGCGGCCGAGCGGGCCCGGATGCGCCTGTCGGGCGCGTGGATGATCGGCGACAGCCCCGAGGCCGACATCGGCGGGGCGGAGGCGGCCGGGATGCGCAGCGTCTGGCTGCACCGCGGGCGGGAGTGGATCGAGCGGCGCTACGCGCCGACCCGGTCGGCCGACGGCGTGATCGCCGCGATCGCCGAGGTCATGGCCTCCCGCTGAGAAATCCGGTTGCGCCCGATCCGGGGGTACCGCAGGCTGTTTCCGACTTCGAGACGGAAGGGGGTTGATTCGCATGGCTGCCGTCATGGCGCGTTTTCGCATGCCCGACAACCCGTTGACCCTTCCGACTCAGGAGCACTCGCGTTGCGCGACCATGACTTCGCATCACCTCGCCGTCGCCGTTTCGACGACGACGACCCGACTTTCCTGAAGCGCCTCTCCCACGACTTCGACCCGGCGTGGGAGACGTCGGACGATCCGTCCGGCGACGAGGCGCGGTACACGACCTGGGACGCCCCCGGCGTGCTGCACGGCCCCGAGCCCCGCCCCGAGTGGGTGGTGACGTCGCTCGCCGCCCGGGACACCGAGCTCGGCGTGCTCAAGACGGGCAAGGAGGCCGACGTCCATCTCGTCGAGCGGGCCGTGCCCGGCTCGGACGCCGCCGGCGCCCGGGCGCTGCTGGCGGCCAAGCGCTACCGGTCCGCGGAGCACCGCATGTTCCACCGCGACGCCGGCTATCTCGAGGGCCGCCGCGTCCGCGCGTCCCGCGTCACCCGTGCGATGGCGGCCCGCACCGCCTTCGGGCGCGAGGCGATCGCCGGGCAGTGGGCGGCCGCGGAGTTCGCGGCGCTCGGGCGGCTCTGGGCGCTGGGGGTCTGCGTGCCGTACCCGGTGCAGCTGCTCGGCACCGAGCTCATGCTCGAGTTCGTGGGGGCGCCGGACGGTACCGCCGCACCCAGACTCGCCCAGACCCGCCCCTCACCGGCGGAGCTGGCGTCGCTGTGGGAGCAGCTCGCCGACGCGCTGCGGGTGCTGGCCCGGGCCGGCCTGGCCCACGGCGACCTGTCCCCGTACAACCTGCTCGTCGACGGCGAGCGGCTGGTCCTCATCGACCTGCCGCAGATCGTCGACGTGGTGGGCAACCCGAACGGGGCCGAGTTCCTGGCCCGCGACGTGACCAACGTGGCGCGCTGGTTCACGGGCAAGGGGCTCGCCGTCGAGCCGGAGCCGCTCGTCGCCGAGCTGCTGCGCGACGCCGGCATGCGCTGAGCAGACCGCGGCTCGCCCGGGTTCGTGACCGGGCGAGCCGCGGCAGGCGCGGACCTCGGCGGGGAGGGTGGTCCACCGGGCCGCAGTTCGAGGGGCCTCAGCCCATGTGGACCGCCGCGCCGGCAACGCTCGGCCTCAGCCTGCTCGCGCCGCCGACGGCCCTGAACCATGGAAGGTGTACTGCAGCGCCGCGCCGCGAATGCCGCCAGGCTCCTGCGGTGAGACCATGATCACGGAGTAATGAGGAGCTTTCCGGTGGACTCGCGGCCCTCCAGTGCGGCATATGCGTCCGCCACCGCGTCCAGCGGATAGCGCCCCGTGACGGCCGCGTCCACAATGCCGTCGGCCACCCAGCCGAACAGCGTTTCCGCGCGTTCGAGCAATTCCGTGCGGGACGCGATGAAATGTCCGAGCGTCGGCCGGGTCAGGAAATACGAACCGGCCATCAGGCGCAGCGGGTCGAACGGCGCCACCTTGCCGCTCGCCGCGCCGAACAGCACCAGGGTGCCCCGCGGGCGCAGCGCCTCGAGGCTGGCGTCGAACGTGTCCGCGCCGACGCCGTCGTACACCGCGTCGGCGCCCGCGCCCCCGGTGACCTCGCGCACGGCGTCCAGCGCCTCGGCGTAGGGCACGGCGCGGACGGCGCCCGCGGCCAGGGCCAGCTCCCGCTTCCCGGGCGTGGACGCGGTCGCGACGACCCGGCCGCCGAGGTGCGTGACGATCCGGGTCAGCAGCTGCCCCATCCCGCCGGCGGCGGCGTGCACGAGCACCACGCGGCCGGGCCGGACCGCGAACGAGTCGTGGGTGAGGTAGTGCGCGGTGAGACCCTGCAGCAGGACCGCGGCCGCCTGCTCGGTGGTGACCTCCGCGGGCACCGGGACGAGCCGGTCGGCGGGCACCAGCGCCTGCTCGGCGTGGCTGCCGCGGATGCCGGCCCAGGCCACCCGGTCGCCGGGGGCCAGGCCGCGCACGCCGTCGCCGAAGGACAGCACGGTCCCGGCGCCCTCGCTGCCCAGCACCGCCGGGAGCGGGACCTGGTAGGTGCCGTCGCGCTGGTACACGTCGACGTAGTTGACGCCGCTGGCCTCCACCAGCACCAGCGCCTCGCCGGGGCCGGGCTTCGGGTCGGGCCGCTGCTGGACGTTGAGGACCGAACGGTCGCCGTACTCGCCGAACACCACCGCGCGCATGGGGTCGCCTCCTCGATTGTCAGGTTCTTGTCTACCCCAAACCGCCGATCGGAATTGTCGTACCCCTGCCGTAGCATCCCGGAGGTCATTGGAGGTGAGCGCGTGGGCCCGACCCCGACCCATCGTCTCGCGATCGATCTGGGCACCTGCCACACCGTCGCCGTCGTGCGCCGCGGCGACGAGGCTCCCCGGGCGCTGCTGTTCGACGGCTCGCCCGTCATGCCGTCCGGTGTCTACGCCGACGAGCAGGGCCGGCTCAGCGTGGGCCGGGACGCGGAGCGGCTCTCCCAGCTGGCGCCCGAGCGGTTCGAGCCCTACCCCAAGCGCAGCGTCGACGAGGGCTCGGTCCTGCTCGGCGCGGCCGAGGTCACGGTCGTGGAGATGCTCGCCTCGCTGCTGCGCCGGGCCGCGGAGGAGTCGCTGCAGGCCGGGGTGAACCCGGTCGGCTCGACGGTGCTCACCTGCCCGGCCGACTGGGGCGGCCAGCGCCGCGGCGTGCTGCTGGAGGCGGCCCGGGCGGCCAGCCTCGGCCCGGTGGTCCTCGTCGACGAGCCGATCGCCGCCGCCACCTACTGCCTGAGCGTCCTCGGCCAGCAGGTCGCCCCGCTGCAGAGCCTGGCGGTGTTCGACTTCGGCGGCGGCACGCTGGACGTGTCGGTGGTGCGCCGCGAGTTCGACGGGCTGCGGGTCCTCGGCGTCGGCGGCCTCGACGACCTCGGCGGCGTCGACATCGACGCGGCCCTCGTCGGCCACCTCGGCCAGCTCATCAGCCTGCGCCACCCGCAGCTGTGGCAGCGGCTGTCCAACCCCGACTCGACCGCGGCCAAGCGCGACCGCCGCGAGTTCTGGAGCGAGGTCCGCGCGGCCAAGGAGATGCTCTCCCGGGCCGCCTCCGCGCCGGTGCACCTGCCCGGCACCGACGAGGCCGTCCACCTGACCCGGGAGGAGCTGGAGCGGGTCGCCGGCCCGCTCATCGACCGGGCCGTGGACGAGACCCGCCGGGTGCTGGAGCGCGCCGGCGTCGACGTGCGCCAGCTCGCCGGGATCTTCCTCGTCGGCGGGTCCAGCCGGATCCCGCTCGTGGCCAGCCGCCTGCACGCGCGCTTCGGGGTGGCGCCGGTCGTGCCCGAGCAGCCGGAGCTCCCGGTGGCCTACGGCGGCATCCTGGCCGTCGGTGCCGCCGGCCCGCAGCAGGCCCCGGGGCCCCAGCAGGCCCCCGCGCCCCGCCCCGTCTCCCCGACGACGCCGTCGACGGGCTTCCCGGTGTCGGGCGTGCCCGTGTCCCCGTCGGGGAGCCCGGCGTATCCGGTCTCGATGGCGTTCCCCGCGGCCCCCGCCTCCCCCGCGGGCACGCCGCCGCCCATCCCGCCCCGGCTGGTCCCGCAGCAGGCCGGCCCGCCGCCGATGGCCCCGCCGCCTCCGGCCTACGGGGTGGGCGTCCCCGTCGTGCAGCCGCCCAGGCGCCGCAGCAGCGCGCCCTGGATCGCGCTCGTGGTGGTCCTCGCGGTCATCGTCGGCTGCGTCTGGGGCGGCAACCGGCTGTTCACCTGGATGGGCGACCAGTTCGAGTCGGCCAAGAACGGCTTCCCCGGCTTCGACACCGGCGCCGACGGGCCGGGGCAGGTCGACGGGCTCAAGGCCGGCGAGGTGATCCAGCTCAGCTCCGACGGCGCGATCGCCGCCACCGCCGGCAACGGCGCCGTCTTCACCGCGCAGGTCAACGCGGGCGCGACGGTCGTGTCCGGCTACGAGACCGCCGGCAAGCAGATCTGGACCGTGCAGCTGCAGGCGGAGCCGGCCGAGCTCGCCCTGAAGGTCGTGGGCAACCTGCTCATCGTCGACGGCAAGGACGACGCGAAGCTCGGCGGCGACGGCAAGCAGGAGTCGCGCTCGGTCATCGACCTGGCCACGCACACCGCGAAGTGGACGAAGCCCTGGGACGACCGGATCGACCTCGTCTACCTGGGCACCGACGCCGTGGTGGAGCACAGCGACTGGAACAAGCCGACCCTCGACCGGATCAACCTCGCCGACGGCTCGACGAAGTGGTCGGCCGGCGTCGAGCAGAACAGCCACCGCGTCACCGGCCGCGGGGCCAGGCCGGCGCTGGTCTGGCCGACCTCCGACACCCAGGCCACGACCATCGTGCCGACCTACGGGCTGACGTTCTCCAGCCTCTGGCCGTTCCAGGAGTCGCTGAGCGCCGGCGCGGTCGCGGTGCAGCTGCTCAGCGACACCAAGGCCGCGACCATCGACCTCAACACGGGCAAGCAGACGGCCTCCGGCGCCTACAAGAAGAACTCGTCCTCGAACTCCTGGCTCGTCTACAACGACCTGGCGATGTTCAAGGGCGAGGCCGACGGCAACGTGGTGGCCTACAGCATCAGGAACTGGCAGCAGGCGTGGGAGTTCAAGGCGCCGTCGGGCACGAAGGTCGACAACGTGCGCCCGTGCGGGGAGAAGCTGGTCTGCGTCGCGGGCACGCAGACCTCGGGCAAGGACGTGCTCATCGCCATCGACGCCACCAACGGCCAGGCCCGGTGGACCAAGCAGTCGATCCGTGACCGCAGCGGCACCATCCCCGGCACCGAGGACCCCATCTGGGTCGTGATGGACGGCAAGCTCGTCGGCGGCCACGGCGTGTTCGACATCGTCGGCGACGCGGCCGTGCTCGACCCGGCGACCGGCAACGACCAGGTCGTGCTGGGCCAGGGGCTGGCGAGCCAGGACGCCTACGCCGGCTACGGCAACAAGCTCGTCATCGAGAGCGTCGTGCCGGGCAAGGGCACGTGGAACGCCTACGTCTACGGCCTCGACGGCAAGCCGATCGGCTCGGCGGGCGTGCCGACGCTGCTGCAGGACGTGTCGATGAGCAACGACTCGCTGGTGCTCCTGGACAAGGACAAGGCGAAGGTGTACCGCTTCCAGATCCCCGCGGGCAAGTAGGCCGGACACGGCAACGGCGCCCGTCCACTGTGGACGGGCGCCGTTTCGTGTCCGGCTACCGGGTCAGGCGGCGATCATCTTGCGCAGCACGTACTGCAGGATGCCGCCGTGGCGGTAGTAGTCCGCCTCGCCGGGGGTGTCGATGCGCACCACCGCGTCGAACTCGACGCCGCTGTCGGTGCTCACCCGCACCGTGCGCGGGGTGCTGCCGTCGTTGAGCTGCTCGACGCCGGTGACGGTGAACGTCTCGGTGCCGGACAGGCCCAGCGAGTCGGCGTTCTCGCCCTGCGGGAACTGCAGCGGCAGCACGCCCATGCCGATGAGGTTCGAGCGGTGGATGCGCTCGTACGACTCGGCGATGACGGCGCGCACGCCCAGCAGCGCGGTGCCCTTGGCGGCCCAGTCGCGCGAGGAGCCGGAGCCGTACTCCTTGCCGGCCAGGATCACCAGCGGCACCCCCGCCTCGGCGTAGGCCACGGAGGCGTCGTAGATCGTGGTCTGCTCGCCGGTGAGGTGGTTGACGGTCACGCCGCCCTCGGTGCCCGGCGCGAGCTGGTTGCGCAGCCGGATGTTGGCGAACGTCCCGCGGATCATCACCTCGTGGTTGCCGCGGCGCGACCCGTACGAGTTGAAGTCCTTGCGGTCCACCCCGTGCTCGGCGAGGTACTTCCCGGCGGGCGAGTCGGCCTTGATGGAGCCGGCCGGCGAGATGTGGTCGGTGGTGACCGAGTCGCCGAGCTTGGCCAGCACCCGGGCGCCGGCGATGTCGCTGACGGCCGAGGGCTCGGTGGCCATGCCCTCGAAGTACGGGGGCTTGCGCACGTACGTCGAGTCACCCGCCCAGTCGAACGTGTCACCGGTCGGCGTGGGCAGTGACCGCCACTGCTCGTCGCCGGCGAACACGTCGGCGTAGCGGGTGGAGAACAGGTCCGCGCCGATCGCCGCGGCGATGGTGTCCTCGATCTCCTTCGGGCTCGGCCAGATGTCACGCAGGTAGACCGGCTGCCCGTCCGAGCCGGTGCCCAGCGGGTCGTTGGTCAGGTCGATGTCCATCGTGCCCGCGAGCGCGTAGGCGACCACCAGCGGCGGCGAGGCCAGGTAGTTCATCTTCACGTCCGGGTTGATCCGGCCCTCGAAGTTGCGGTTGCCCGACAGCACCGACACGACGGTGAGGTCGTGCTCGTTGACCGCGGCGCTGATCGGCTCCGGCAGCGGGCCGGAGTTGCCGATGCAGGTGGTGCAGCCGTAGCCGACCAGGTTGAAGCCGAGCTTGTCCAGGTAGGGCGTGAGGCCGGAGCGCTCGTAGTAGTCGGTGACCACCTTCGAGCCGGGGGCCAGGGTCGTCTTCACCCACGGCTTGCGGGCCAGGCCCTTCTCCACCGCGTTGCGGGCCAGCAGCGCCGCGCCGATCATGACCTGCGGGTTCGAGGTGTTCGTGCAGGACGTGATGGCGGCGATGACGACCGCGCCGTGGTCGAGCTCGTAGTCCTCGACCCGCACCGGCTTCGACGTGCGGCCGTCGGCGCCCGAGGCCGCCGAGACCAGGTCGTGCGGGCGGTCACCGTTGGCGGTGACGCTGTTGGCGGGGGCGTCGCTGGCCGGGAACGACTCGGCGCTGGCCTCGTCGGCCGGGCCCTCGACGCCGTCGCCGACGTAGTGGTCGAGCACCGAGCGGAACATCGACTTGGCGGCGGACAGCGGCACCCGGTCCTGCGGGCGCTTCGGGCCGGCCAGCGACGGCTCGATGGTGCTCAGGTCGAGCTCGAGGCGCTCGGAGTAGTCCGGCTCGGCGGCCGGGTCGTGCCAGAGGCCCTGCTCCTTGGCGTAGGCCTCGACGAGCGCGACCTGGGCCTCGTCGCGGCCGGTCAGCTTCAGGTACTTGATGGTCTCGTCGTCGATCGGGAAGATCGCCACCGTCGAGCCGTACTCGGGGCTCATGTTGCCGATCGTGGCCCGGTTGGCCAGCGGCACCGCGCTCACGCCGGGGCCGTAGAACTCGACGAACTTGCCGACCACGCCGTGCTTGCGCAGCATCTCGGTGATGACCAGCACCAGGTCGGTGGCGGTGGTGCCCTCGGGCAGCTCACCGGAGAGCTTGAAGCCCACGACCCGCGGGATGAGCATCGACACCGGCTGGCCGAGCATCGCGGCCTCGGCCTCGATGCCGCCGACGCCCCAGCCGAGCACGCCGAGGCCGTTGACCATCGTGGTGTGCGAGTCGGTGCCGACCACGGTGTCCGGGTAGGCCTGGCCGCCGCGGGCCATGACGACCCGGGCCAGGTACTCGATGTTCACCTGGTGCACGATGCCGGTGCCCGGCGGGACGACCTTGAACTCGTTGAACGCGGTCTGGCCCCAGCGCAGGAACTGGTACCGCTCCTTGTTGCGCCCGTACTCCAGCTCGACGTTGCGCTCGAACGCGTCCGGCCGGCCGAACAGGTCGGCGATGACGGAGTGGTCGATGACGAGCTCGGCCGGGGCGAGCGGGTTGACCCGCTTCGGGTCGCCGCCGAGCTCGACGACGGCCTCGCGCATGGTGGCGAGGTCGACGACGCACGGCACGCCGGTGAAGTCCTGCATCAGCACGCGGGCCGGGGTGAACTGGATCTCCACGCTCGGCTCGGCCGACGCGTCCCACCCGCCCAGGGCCCGGATGTGCTCGGCGGTGATGTTCGCGCCGTCCTCGGTCCGCAGCAGGTTCTCCAGGAGGATCTTCAGGCTGTACGGCAGCCGAGCGGCCCCCTCGACCTGGCCGATCCGGTAAATCTCGTAGCTCGCGTCACCGACGCTCAGCTGGCTCTTTGCTCCGAAGGAGTCGAGGCTCGCCACGGCGTGTGCTCCTCTTCCGTCAAGTCGTGTTCCGGTACGCCAGTCTTCCCCAGCGCGCGCCGGGATCACGCCGCGGGGGGTTCAGTCAAGAAAACCGTACGTCCGTCTTGTTATTCACGCAAGCACCGTCCCAATCCGTGCCACGGCCGGCGCATGCCCGAGCTCACGGGCCACGGCGAGGGCCCGCTCCAGCTCCGCGCGGTCACCCGTGGCCACCCCCAGCACCCGGCGCAGATCCGGCTCCGCGAACCGGTTCAGCCCCTCCAGCGGGGTCTGCAGCCGCGCCCGCGCCAGCCGCGCCGCCTCCTCGGCCCGCCCCGCCCGCAGCAGCAGGTCCGGGCGCAGCGCCAGCAGCCGCGGATACCGCCACAGCATCCCGCCCAGCGCGTCCTCGCCCCCGGCCAGCAGCGCCTCGTCGCCGCCCGCCCACCCGGCGAGCACCTGCGCCACCGCCCGGTACTCGCGGCTCTGGGTCTGCTCCGCGAGCCGCAGCGTCCGCCGGGCCCGCTCCAGCACCGCCCCGGCGTCGTAGGCGTCGGCGGCCACCGACGCCGAGTACGACGTCACGTACATGTCCTGGAACGGCGTCGCCCGCCCCGCCCGGGCCAGCAACGCCTCCGCCGCGGCCCGGTCCCCGAGCAGGCTCTCGACCGACGCGGCCGGCCCGAGAATGCCCGCGACCGGGTCCCAGTCGATGAGCGGGAACACCGGCAGGCCGCCCTCCGGCAGCGCGTCGAGCGCCTCCCGCAGCAGCGCCCGGGCCCGCGGCAGGTCCGCCCGGGCGTGCGCGGCGTAGCCGGCGTGCACCGCGGCGACGAACGGGTCGAGCGCCGCGATCGCCGCCACCCGGCCGTCGTCGCCGGCCGCGTTGTGGAACGACGCGTACCCCCACAGCGCCGCGACCAGGTCCGGCCCCGGCGTGACCCGGGCCAGCACCGGCTCCATCAGCGCGTACTGCGCGGCCGCCGGCGCGCCGAGATAGTCCCCGGTCGCCTGGTGCGTGTACGCCAGCCGGACCCGCAGATCCAGCTCGGCGACGTCCCGCGCCCTCGACGGGGCGGCGCTCAGCACGACCCCCACCGCCTCCTCCAGCAGCGCGACCGCCTCCTCGACCGCCGTGCGCTCGTAGGCCTCACCCGCCGCGGCCGCCAGCACCGGCGCCACCTCCAGCGCAGCGGCGACCGGCAGCGCCAGCCGCAGGTGCGCCGCCCGCTCGGTGGCGCTGCGCTCGTGCAGGGCCCGGGCCGCCCGTGCGTGCAGGCGCGCCCGGCGCAGCGGCCCCTGCTCCTCGTACGCCGCCTGCCGCAGCAGATCGTGCGCGAAGCGCAGCCGCCCGTCCGCGCCGCCCTCGAGCACCCCCGTCGCCAACCCCGTGTCGAGCGTGTCGTACAGCTCCAGCTCGTCGAGCTGCGTCAGCTCCCGCAGGACCGCGACGTCGAACTCCCGCCCCAGCACCGACGCGACCGCGAGCACCGCCCCCAGCTGGCCCGGCAGCCGCGCGAACCGCCGCCGGATCACCTCCTGCACCCGCGCCGGCGTGCGCTCCCGGGCGCCGCGCTCGTCCAGCGCGTGCTCCGCGAGCAGGACCCGCAGCAGCTCACCGACGAAGAACGGGTTGCCGCCGGTCCGGTCCACGAGCACCGAGACGGTCTCACGCCCCAGCGCCCGCTGCGCGACCCGCCGCCCGAGCCGCGCCACGTCCTCACCCGACAAACCTTCGAGCCGCAGCGGTACGGCCTGGGCCCCGGCGGCCAGATCCGTGACCCCCTCGCCGCTGCGGGCCGCGAGCACCACGACGAGCCCCGACCCCGGCACCGCCCGCAGGCACAGCCCGAGCAGCGTCCGCGACGGCCGGTCGAGCAGGTGCGCGTCGTCGAACACCAGCAGCACCGGCCGCCGCCCGGCCAGCCGCCGCAGCCCGTCGACCAGCCCCTGGAACAGCCGCGACCGGGCCAGCTCGGCGTCGGCCAGCCGCTCCGGCGCGGGCAGCTCGATCGCCCCGGCCAGCGCCGGGTCGAGCACCGCCGGCAGGTTGCCGAACGGCGCGAACGCCTCCGCCAGCTCCGCCGCCCACCCGGCCGCCAGCCCCCGCAGCGCCTGCGCCCAGGGCAGGAACACCGGCGGCTGCGGCCCGTCGACCCCGCCCCCGAGCCCGATCGCGAACCCGAGCCCGGCCGCCCGCCGGGCGATCTCGCCCAGCAGCGCCGACTTGCCGATCCCGGCCACACCCTCCACGACGAGCACCCGCCCCCGGCGCGCGAGGATCTCGTCGGCGACGGCGAGCTCCCGGTCCCGCCCCACGAGCGGTTCCGCGTCACCGTCCGGCTCGGCCGTCACCGTCGCCGTCCCCGGCTCGGCCGCCACCGTCCCCGGCTCGGCCGCCACCGTGACCGTCCCCGGCTCGGCCGCCACCGTCCCCGGCTCGGCCGCCACCGTGACCGTCCCCGGCTCGGCCGCCACCGTGACCGTCCCCGGCTCGGCCGCCACCGTCCCCGGCTCGGCCGCCCCCGGCCCCGGCTCGGCCGCCACCGTCACCGTCACCGGCTCGGGCGCGACCGGCCCGGGCTGCGGTGGCACGGTCGCCGGCGGACCCAGCGCGCCGAGGCCGGGGGACTGGCGCAGAATGTCCGACTCGAGACGGCGCAGGTCCGGGCCCGGCTCGATGCCGAGTTCCCCGGCCAGGATCGTGCGGGCCTTCGCGAACGCGCTCAACGCCTCGGCCTGGCGGCCCGAGCGGTACAGGGCCAGCATCAGCTGCGCCCACAGCGACTCCCGGTACGGCGACTCGGCCAGGGCCGCCTCCGTGGTGTAGATCACCTCGGCGAGCCGGCCACCGGCCAGCCACGCGGCCGCCCGGCGCTCCACCGCGGCGAAGCGCAGCTCCTGCAGCCGGGCCCGCTCCGCCTGGGCCAGCGGCGAGTCGCCCAGCTCCGGCAGCGGATCACCCCGCCACAGCTCCAGGGCGGCACCGAGCACCGCCGGGTCGTCACCGCCGTGCGCGGACCCGGCCGCGGCCGCGAACCGGACCGCGTCGACGGCCTCGGGCGGGACCGCCAGCACATAGCCGGGCGCCCGGCTCACCAGGACCGTCGCCGTGCCCCGTGCGGCCCGGCCCGGCTCCAGGGCGCGGCGCAGGCGCGACACGTACGCCTGCAGCGACGCGATCGCCCGCTCCGGCGGCTCGTCCGCCCACAGCTCGTCGACCAGCGTCTGCACCGGCACCACCCGGCCCGGACGGGTCGCCAGCAGCGCCAGGACGGCACGCTGCTTCGGGGTGCCCAGGTCGATCGGGACGCCGTCGTCGGTGAGGGCCTCCAGCGGGCCCAGAATGCGCAGTTCCAACCAGTCGACGGTAGCGCCTCCCCGCCCCGCCGTCCGCAGGTCACCCCAGCCCGGCGACTGCGGCCGTCCGCGTGCCTCGCGGGGATCGTGCGGCCGTCCGCGGGGGCGCCTACAGCTCGAGGACCGCGCGGCCGTCCCCGGCGGGCAGGAAGCCGGCGTCACGCAGGATTGTCGACAGCTCCGCCGACGGCAGCGCCTCCAGCGTCAGCGCGGACGTGGCCCGCAGGGCGTCGATGAGCGCCACCACCACCTGCACCGCCCGGTCCCGCTGCCCCGGCGGGGTCGCCACGCCGGCCAGGCGCACCGTCACCGGGTCCGGGCGCAGCGCCGCGAGCGCGGCGGGCGGGGCGGCGTCGTCGGCCGCCGGGTCGACCAGCTCCCACCACTGCACGGTCGCGTCACCCGCCAGCGCGGCATCCCACTGCCGGGCCGTCGTGCGGGTGAGTTCCAGGCGGGCCGGCGGCACCCGGCGAACCAACAGCAGAGCAGTCACAGCCCAAGCATCCGCCGCCGGTCTTGCAAACGCCTTGCCAACCGTCAGACGGGCACCCCCGTCAGGCGCGTGTACTCCTCTTTCGTGCCGATCGCCCCGCGGCGATCCGGGTGCTCGACGTAGTGCTCCACGACGGAGCCGAGGAAGACGGGCTCGACCGCCAGCAGCTCCAGCGGCACCAGCAGCCAGCCCGGCTCCGGGCGGCCCGGGCGGCGGATGCTCAGGGCCAGCTTCGGCGCCCGCACCGGGATCGGCAGCGGGTTGGCCGGCACCCGCACCAGATCGTCCCAGGCCAGGACCCGCCGGCCTCCGGCGCGGATGTTCAGCCCCGCCGGGCTGACCACGATCCGCGGGCCGCGCAGCAGCGGCAGGGCGGCCCCGGCGATCACCAGGAAGGCGCCCGCGTTGATGCCGAAGCGGGTCGTCGGCGACAGGCCCGGGTCGCTCTCCAGGAACACGGTGCCCAGCAGCGCCCAGCCCATCGTGAGCCGGCCCATGAGCACCGGGGAGCCCGGCACCACGAACGCGTCCCCCCGCACCCGCAGCGCCGCCGGCGGCGGGTGCAGGATCGGGCGGAACACGACGCCGAAGGCGATGAACGCGCCGCTGAGCACCACGACCGGGGCGAACAGCAGCGCCGCCGCGGCCCACATCGGGGTGTTCGCGGAGGTGACGCCGAACTCGTAGACGACCCGGAGCACGACGATCAGCAAGGCGACGCCCGCGGCTGCCGCCTTGCATACCATCACGTACCGGCCGAACCGCCCGGGCGTCACACCGCCAAGTCTACGAACCGGGCGCGAAGATCGGCGACCGTCGGCATGGACACGGCGCCGCCCGGCGACTCGCACACCAGGCCCGCGACGTGGACCGCGACCCGGGTGAGGGTCGCCCAGCCGCCGAGATCCACCGGCCGGCCGTGGGCGAGGATGCCCCAGCTGAGCCCGGCCATCGTCGCGTCGCCCGCGCCGGTCGCGTCGACCGGGGCGATGCGGGGGGCCGGCACCTGTACCGTCGAGGAACCCTTCGCCACCAGCGCACCCTGCGAACCCAGGGTCACCACGACCACGTCCGCGCCGCAGGACAGCAGGCGGTCGGCGGCTTGCTCGGGCGAGTCGCCCCACAGCGCCACCGCGTCGGCCGAGCTCAGCTTCACCAGGTCGGCCGTGGCCGCGAACTCCTCCACGACGTCCGGGTTGATCCCCACGACCGGGCGCACGTTGGGGTCGAAGACGCGCACCGGCCCCGGCACCGCCCAGGCGCGGCGGGCGGCGGCGAGCACGGGCGGGGCGAGCAGGCACATCGAGCCGCAGTACAGCAGCCGCGCCCCCGCCACCAGCGACTCGTCGACGCTGCCGGCGTCGAACAGCCCGTAGGACGGCGGCTCCCCGTAGAAGCGGAACGTCGGCTCGTGGCCCTGGAAGGTGGTGACGGCCAGCGTGGTGGCCACGTCCGCGACCGTGACGGCACCGTCCGTACCGACGCCGGATTTGTCCAGGAAGTCCAGCAGCCGGTGGCCGAACGGGTCGTCACCGAACGAACCCAGGAAGTGCACGTCGCCGCCGAGACGGGCGATGCCGACGGCCACGTTGAACGGCGCGCCGCCGACCGCCGGCCGGTAGACCAGCTCACCGCCCGCCGTCGACTCCAGCAGGTCGATCAGCGCCTCACCGATGACCACGCCGTACCCGGTCACGGGAACACCTCCTCGTTCGCGGCCCCGGTGAACCCCGGGCGCATGGTTCCGGTCACGAAGACCGCATGCCACACACAGAAGACGAGCACCGTCCACAGCTTGCGCGAATGGTCGGCCTCCTTCTTACGGTGCGCCCGCAGCAGCCCCCGCACCACGTCGAGGTCCAGCAGATCCCCGGCGCCCGACGCGTCGAGCAGGCCGTGCGCCCAGTCGTACATCTCCCCGCGCAGCCACGGCCGGATCGGCACCGGAAACCCGAGCTTCCTGCGGTGCACGATCGGCTCCGGCACCACCCCGGCCAGCGCCCGGCGCAGCGCCGCCTTCGTCTCCTGCGAGCGCGGCGGCACCTTCAGCTCGCTCGGCAGCCCCGCGGCCACCTCGAACACGGCCCGGTCCAGGAACGGCGTGCGCAGCTGCAGCGAGTGCGCCATCGTCATCCGGTCGGCCTTCACCAGAATGTCGCCCCGCAGCCACGTGTACAGATCCACGTACTGCATCGTCGTCACGTCGTCGAGCGCCCCGGCCTCCTTGAACACCGGCGCCGTCACGTCCGTGTGCCGCACGTCCGGCTCGAAGTGGCGCAGCAGCGCGGCCTTCTCCTCGTCGGTGAAGATCCGCGCGTTGCCGTAGTAGCGCTCCTCGATCGGGGTCGTGCCCCGCTCCAGGAAACTCTTGCCCTTCACACCCTGCGGAATGACCCGCGACACCGCCCGCAGCCCCCGCTGCATCGAGTCGGGCAGGTGACTCACGCTCGACAGCGACAGCGGCTCCCGGTAGATCGGATAGCCGCCGAACAGCTCGTCCGCCCCGTCACCGCCGAGCACCACCGTCACGTCCCGGGCCGCCCGCTCCGCCAGGA
The DNA here is from genome assembly GCF_050947935.1 of Dactylosporangium sp. CA-052675. GTDB lineage: Bacteria > Actinomycetota > Actinomycetes > Mycobacteriales > Micromonosporaceae > Dactylosporangium. The sequence continues at coordinate 2,053,114 of NZ_CP192010.1, forward strand.
AGAACAACGGCACCAGGGCCGGGTCCGCGACCGGGTCGTCGAGATGCCACACGATCCGCGGCAGGGCCCGCATGAAGTCACCCGCGGTGACCACCGTCGCCGTCAGCGGGACACCGAGCGCCCGCGCCGACTGCTCGGCCACGTCGATCTCCGAGAACTGCGCGCCCGGCCCGGCCGCGTCGTAACCCACGGTGAACGTCCGCAGCCCCGGATCCCGCTCGGCCGCGAGCGCGACGATCGCCGTCGAGTCGATGCCGCTGGACAGGAACGCGCCGACCGGGGCATCGGCCTGCATGTGCGCGTGGACGCTCTCGCGCAGCGCCTCCCCGATGCGGCGCACCACGGCCTCCTCGTCGGCGACCGGCGCCGGGCGGAAGGTCAGCTGGCTGTACCGCCGGTTCGCCAGCGGCCCGCCCGGCGTGTAGACGAACGACTCGCCCGCCCCGAGCCGGCGCACCTCCGGATGCATCGTCGCCGGCTCCGGCACGTACTGCATCGTCAGATAGTGCTGCAGGCGCACCGTGTCGACCGCGGCCCGGTCGGCGACGAACGGCAGGAGGGCCTTCTTCTCGCTGGCGAGGTACACCCCCTGGGGCGTCTGCAGCTGAAAGAGCGGCTTGATGCCGAACGGGTCGCGGGCCCCGAACGCCCGCCGGGCCGAACTGTCCCAGATCACGAACGCGAACATGCCCCGCAGCCGGCTCACGGCACCCGGGCCCCAGTGGTGGTAGGCGGCGAGGATCACCTCGGCGTCGCCGTCGGTGCCGAACTCGGCCCGCCGGTCCTCCACCAGCTCGGCCCGCAGCTCCGCGGCGTTGTACAGCGCGCCGTCGAGCACGATCAGATACCGCCCGGCGGTCACGCCCATCGGCGGATACTTCGCCGGCTGCGCCGAACGGTGCTCGCTCACCGTCAGCTGCTCGGCGCCGAACACCACGTCGTCGTCGGCGACGATACCCTCGTCGTCGGGCCCGCGGTGCCGCAGCAGCCCCAGCGCGTCGGCGACCGCATCCCGCTGCCCCGCCGCGCCGCCCCGCGCGCTGACGAACGTGAGAAGTCCCGCCATGGCATGCATCCTCGCACGGGGTACGGTCGCAGGTGGAGCACGAATTCGCGGCGGAGGTTCACATGGAGGAAGCAGTCGGCAGTCAGTCCCACGACCCCGACTTTCCGGAGCGTTTCCGGGCGTTCATGCGCACGGGCTGGCGCGACACCACACTCGACGTCGCGCCCCGCACCGAGGCGCCCGACCACGCCAAACGCCGCGCCGAGCTCTCCGGCGCGTTCCCCGGCGAGACACTCGTCATCCCGTCCGGGATCGAGCACGTGCGCTCCAACGACACCAACTTCCGGTTCCGCCCCGGCAGCGAGCACGTGTGGCTCACCGGCGAGCACGACCCCGAGTCCGTGCTCGTGCTGCGCCCCACCGACGGCGGCCACGACGCGACCCTCTACGTCCGCCCCCGCTCGCCCCGCGACACCGACGAGTTCTTCACCGACCGCAACCACGGCGAGCTGTGGATCGGCCGCCGGCACACGCTCGCCGAGAAGTCCACCGAGCTGCAGGTGCAGACCGCGCACGTGGACGACCTCGCCGCGGTCCTCGACGACAGCGCCCCGGGCCGCACCCGCGTCCTGCGCGGCTTCGACCCGGCCGTCGACGCGGCCGTGCGCAGCACCGACCCGGCCCGCGACCAGGAACTCGCCCAGGTCCTCGGCGAACTGCGGCTCGTCAAGGACGCCTGGGAGCTCGAGCAGCTCCAGGACGCCATCGACGCGACCGTCCGCGGCTTCGAGGACGCGGCCCGGGCCCTGCCCGCCGACCGCCCCGTGAACGAGCGCCTCATCGAAGGCATCTTCGCGATGCGCGCCCGCCACGACGGCAACGACGTCGGCTACGACTCGATCGTCGGCGCCGGCGCGCACGGCACGATCCTGCACTGGATGCGCAACACGGGCCGCACCACCAGCGGCGACCTGCTGCTCATGGACATGGGCGTGGAGAACCGCAACCTCTACACCGCCGACGTGACCCGCACCGTCCCCGTCTCCGGCACCTTCACGCCGCTGCAACGGGAGGTGTACGACATCGTGTACCGCTCCCAGCAGGCCGGCATCGACACCATCCGCCCCGGCGTGGCCTTCGACGACGTGCACCAGGCGTGCATGCGCGTCCTCGCCGAGGGCCTGCACGCGCTGGGCGTCCTGCCGGTCAGCGTCGACGAGGCGATGGACAAGAGCGCGATCCTCTACCGCCGATGGACCCTGCACGGCTTCGGCCACATGCTCGGCCTGGACGTCCACGACTGCGCGGCGGCGCGCAAGGAGCGCTACCGCGAGGGCACCCTGGACGCCGGCTACGTCCTGACCGTCGAGCCGGGCCTGTACTTCCAGCCGGAGGACGAACTGGTGCCGGCCGAGCTGCGGGGGATCGCGGTGCGCATCGAGGACGACGTGCTGGTCACGCCGACGGGGGCCCGCAACCTGTCGGACGGCCTGCCGCGCACCTCGTCGGACGTGGAATCCTGGCTGGCCGCCCGCCGCGCCGAGGAGTTCCGCCTGCCTTACTGAGCGTGACTCCACGCAAGATCGATTAGGTCGGCCCGGGTAGAATAGGGAATCAAAGAAGGCGCACTCCCGCCCGCTCTGTATTTGTTTTCTTACCCCCGCTCGCCCGGGCTGCTCAACGCTTTCTTGCTCGGTTTTTCGCTCCGCTCTCGCTCGGCGGTGATTGCTTCGCTCGTTCCTTGATGATTGCGCTCGGCTGGCTCGGCTTGGCGTTGTTCTTTCGGTAAGCGTTATGACGCGGTGCGGCGTCGGCTGTTGGTGTTACGGGGTGCTGATGGCCGCGCGTGGATCGGTGGCATGGGCGCTGACATTCGGCGGGCCTGGCCTAGCTTGGCCTGGTTTGCGTTGGGCTTGGCCTGGCTCACTTGGCGTGGCTTGGCTCGGCGTGTTGTCGGGCGTGGCTTCGCTTGCTCTGGCGTGGCTTGCTCTGGCCTGGCTTGCTCTGGCTTGGCGTCGCTCAGCGCGGCGCTGCTCGGTCGGTCCCGGTGCGGTCTGATGTGGCTCGGCGTCGGCTGATACGCCGGACCTCGTTGAACCTCGGCCGGGGCTTTGTCGGATCGGCGACCGTGACACGCGCTGGGCAACCCTGGGCGGTCACCATGCGCCCATGACCGCTCTGATCGTGCTCGGCGCCGTCGTCGTGCTCGTGATCGTGTTCGTCTGGTGGGCCGCGGCCACGTACAACGCGCTGGTCAAGGCCCGCACCCAGGTCGACGCGTCATGGGCGCAGATCGACGTGCAGCTCAAGCGTCGCCACTCGCTCATCCCGAACCTGGTCGAGACGGTGAAGGGGTACGCCGCGCACGAGCGCGGGACCCTCGAGGCCGTGATCGCCGCCCGCAACGCCGCCGGGAGCTCGGCCGTCGGGGCCGGGCCGGCCGCCGCCACCGGCGGCGAGGCCGACCCCGCGCGGCGGGTGCAGGCCGAGGGCATGCTGACCCAGGCGCTCGGCCGGCTGTTCGCGCTCGCCGAGGCGTACCCCGACCTCAAGGCGAACCAGAACTTCCTGCAACTGCAGGCGGAGCTGGGCGCCACGGAGGAGAAGATCGCGTACGCGCGGCAGTTCTACAACAGCGCCGTGCAGACGTACAACCAGAGGATCCAGACACTCCCGTCCAACATCATCGTGGGCGTCGGCGGGTTCCGGGCGCGGCCGTACTTCGAGGCCGCCGGCGGCGAGCGCGCCGACGTCAACGTCCGGTTCTGACGGGCCGGGCGGCGCGTCGTGGACCTCGTCGTCGAGCCCCGGCTCCTGGTCGAGATCGGGATCGTCGCGCTCGGTCTTTTGATATGGTTTGCGGCGTTCTGGTGGCTTTTGTACGCAACGCGGCCGCCTGTGCTCCTCGCGCCGCAGGCCACCCAGGACTTCGGCGGCGCCGAGTCGCCCGCCGTGGTCAGCCTCATCACCGGGCGTTGGGAGCTCACCGAGGACGCCGCCGAGTCCACGTTCATCGATCTGGCGGCCCGGCGCATCCTCGAGTTCCGGCAACCTGGCAACGATCCGCTGCAAACGACCGTCCATGTGCGCAATGAGCGGCCGACCGGGCTGAACGCGTACGAGCGAATGATCTTCGAACGTGTCCAATCGCTCACCATGAACGGCGTGGTGCCGCTCACCGCGCTCACGTTCCGCGACGCCGCGCAGGCGCAGGGCTGGACGAAGCGGCTGAACGCGGCGATCGTCGCGGACGCCCGATCCCAAGGCCTTTCGCAGCGCCGGTTCTCCTCAGCGATGGTCGCCGCGCTCACGATTCTTGCGGGAATCCCGGCGTTTGCCGCCGGAATCGCCATGTTCCTCCACAGCCGCAGTGGCGCTTCATTCGTCGCGATCATCATCCTGTGGTCCGCGCTCGGCATCTTCGCCGGCAAGTCGCGCGGCGAACGGGACACCCCAGCGGGACGCCAGGCGGCCGTGCGCTGGCTCGGCCTCAAGGCGTTCCTGCGCGCCCACGAGAGTTTCGCCGACCTCCCGCCCGCCGCCGTCGCCGTGTGGGACCGGTACCTCTCCTACGGCGACGCCGTCGGAGCCACCCGCGTCTGCGCCGCCGTCATCGACCTCGGCATGGGCAACCGGCGCCGGGTCTGGAGCTCGTTCGGCGGCACTTGGCACCGAATTCGTGTGCGATATCCGTCGTTCTGGCCACGGTACGGACAGAAAGCCGCACGCCTCACCGTCAAAGCCTGCATCGCGCTCGCCATCGCCGCGTTCATCGTCCGCTTCAACGCGGTCGCGTTCGACTTCACCCCCGGCTCCATGTCGAGCTGGGTGACGCTCGCCGTGCGCGTGCTCATCCTGTGGCCGCTGCTCTACGGCGGGTACACCCTGATCGGCACGCTTGTCGACGTGCTCACCCCGGTCACCGTCACCGGCGAGGTGGTGTGGGTGGAGACTTGGCGCACGAAGACCCAGAGCGATGACGGGCCGACCATTCCCGTCCTGCACTACCTGGCGATCGACTCCGGCTCGGCCGATCGTGTCGTCGCCTGGGCGTGTCCGTCCGCAATCGTGCACCGCGCGGACATCGGCGACGTCATCACGCTGACCGCCCGGCGCTGGACCCGGCGCGTCATCGAACTGCGCGTGGACACCAGCGCGCGCACACGATCACAAACGTACGGCGAAGACGACACCGACGCTCTCATCGTGCGCGCCATGAACGCGGGCGCCCCGGCCCTGGCCACCGCGGTCCGCCCGAGTCTGGTCGCGGCCGCCGAACTGGTCACGACGGAGGAGGCCGGCCGCGTACTCGGACGGCCGGTCACGCTCACCGGCGCCGACCGCGGCGTGGCGGTCGGGCCGATGACGATGGCGGAGTTCCGTGCGGCGGACGGCTCGGCGCTCGTCGTCACTGTGGCCACCGGCGACTCGGCCGAACTCGCGATCCGCGCGCACCGCGCCGGCGCCGCCGTCCCCGGGGTGGGCGACGAGGCGTTCGCGTCCGGGCAGTGGGCGGTCGCCCGGCGGGGCCAGACGGTGGTCAGCCTCGAACAGCGCAGTGCCGGCGCGATCCATCAGCCGTACCTGGTGTGGTTGCTCGGGCTAGCCGTCGGCCGCCTCACTTGAGGTTGACGGTCGTTGGGTAAGAGGATTCCCGAGAGACAGCTGTAGCCACCTCGCAAGGAGATTGCGCATGTCCGATCGTCCGCGCCCGCCGTCGCCCTACGACTTCCTGCCCGCGGTGCCGGCGTTCAGCTTGACCAGCGAGGACCTGACGGACGGGAGCACCCTGCCCGACGCCCAGGTCTACGAGCGCGGCAACACCTCGCCCCACCTGGCCTGGTCGGGCGCCCCCGAGGGCACCAAGAGCTTCGCGGTGACCTGCTACGACCCGGACGCCCCGACCGGTGGCGGCTTCTGGCACTGGCTCGTCTACGACATCCCGGCCGATGTGGCCGAGCTGCCGACGGGCGCCGGGACCGGGGACAAGGACGGCCTGCCCGACGAGGCGATCCACGCTCGCAACGACTACGGCAGCCGGGACTTCGGCGGTGCGGCCCCGCCGCCGCAGGACGCGCCGCACCGGTACTACTTCGTCGTCCACGCCCTCGACACCGAGTCGCTGGGCGTCGACGCCGACGCGAGCCCCAACGTCGTGGGCTTCAACCTGACCGCCCACACGCTGGGGCGCGCGATTCTCGTCGCGAGCTTCGGCTTCTGATTGAGGTCGCCGGCCTCGGCTTCTGCTCGAAGTCGCCGGCTCTCGGCTTGGTGACTGTGGTCGGCGGCTTCGGCTTCTGACTGTGGTCGCCGGCCTCGGCTTGGTGACTGTGGTCGCCGGCTTCGGTTTCTCGCCGAAGTCGTCGGCTTCGGCTTGCGGCTTCGGCTTTTGAGCGAACGGACAGTTAGGAAAGCCAGAACGTGTCGTGTTCGAGCATGAACGCGGCACGTTCGTCATCGGTCATCGAACGGAGCTCCGGGAGGCCCTCGAAGTAGGCCTCCCGGGGCGCACCGGGCGCGAAGTGCAGGAGCATCTCGGCCGGCGCGCCGGACTCGTTGCGGAACGCGTGCACACCGCCCTCCGGAACGTGCACGAAGTCGCCCGGTTCCGTGTCGATCCAGCGCTTGCCGTCATAAATGCGCACCGAACCGCTCAGGATGAAGAACGACTCCGAGATCGAGCGGTGGAAGTGCGGGTCCGGGCCGCTGGGCTGCGGGCCCATCACCCAGCGGTACAGGCCGAACTGCCCGCCGGTCGACGCGCCCGTCGCCAGGTAGTGCACGGTGTTGCCGTTGGCGTACGTGAACTCCGGCGCGGTGGCGACCGGCCGATACGTGGCGTTGATCTCGCCGTTCTCGCCGTGGTACTTCGGTGGTGGATACGACATCCCCTCACCTTACGGATTCGCGGATCTTGTGCGCGGCCGCGACAACATTGGTGAGCGCCGCGCGCACCTCCTCGTACGTGCGCGTTTTGAGGCCACAGTCCGGATTCACCCAGAGCCGCCCCGCCGGGATCACCTCGAGCGCGGCGCGCAACCGGGACCCGACCTCGTCGACGCCCGGGATCCGGGGGGAGTGGATGTCGTACACCCCGGGGCCGACCCCACGCGTCAACCCCTCGATCGCGAATCCCGAGCGAGCCGCCTCGATGCTGGTCACGTCCGCGTCCAGGGCGTCGATCGCGGCCAGCACCGCAGGCGCATCCGAATAGCACAGATGTGTGTGGATCTGGGTACCGTCCGCGGCCCCCGCCGTCGCCCGGCGGTACGCGGCCACGGCCCAGGCCAGGTACTCCGGCTGCTCCTCGCGCCGCAGCGGCAGCAGTTCGCGCAGCGCCGGCTCGTCGACCTGAATGATGCGGATGCCGGCCGCCTCCAGGTCGCGCACCTCGGCCCGCACCGCGTCGGCGACCTGCATCGTCACGTCCCGCAGCGGCCGGTCGGAGCGCACGAACGACCAGGCGACGATCGTCACCGGCCCGGTGAGCATGCCCTTCACCGGCCGCTCGGTGCGCGACTGCGCATAGGTCGCCCAGCGCACCGTGATCGGTTCCGGCCGGTGCACGTCGCCGTGCAGGATCGGCGGCCGGGTGCAGCGCGAGCCGTACGACTGCACCCACCCATTGCGCGTGACCGCGAAACCCTCGAGATGCTCGGCGAAATACTGCACCATGTCGTTTCGCTCAGGCTCACCGTGCACGAGCACGTCCAAACCGAGCGCTTCCTGCTCGGCGATGACCCGATCGATTTCCCTCCGGATCCGGATTTCGTACTGCTCGGCAGGCAACGTCGCCCGGGCCGCCCGCAGATCACCGGTCTGCGGGAAGGAGCCGATCGTGGTGACCGGTAGGGCGGGCAACCCGAGATCGGCCTGAGCCGCGACCCTCACCGCATACGGCGAACGGCACTCGACCAGTTCACGCGCTCCTTCCGGCACTACGTCAGCTGCCGCTTCCCCGTCCGCGCGCGCTGTCAACGGCCCTGCGCCGGCGCCGGTGTTCGTTGCCGCACGCGGCCGTTGCGCCGTCAGCGGCCCTGCCTCGGTCATGGTGTTCGTTTGTGCATGTGGCTGTGTCGTTTGCGACTGCGACTGCGACTGCGACTGCGGCTCGGTCTCGGCCGCGGTGTTCGTTTGTGCGTGTAGCTGTGTCGTTTGCGACGTCGGCTCGGCCTTGGTCGCGCGGTTCGTTCGTGCGTGTAGGTGTGTCGAGTGCGACTGCGGCTCGCGCTCAGTCGTGGTGTTCGTTTCTGCGCGTGGCTGGTGCGTTTGCGGCTTCGGCTCGTTCTCAACGCTCGTTGCTGCGTGTATCTGCTGCGCTGACGGCGGCCCATCCGTGGTCTCGACGCTTGTCTCTGCGGCAGGTCTCGCTGGCAATCGGCCGGGCGTGTGCTCGGATTGCGTGTCGGCGCGCGGTTTCGCCGGCAGCGGCCCGAGCCCGGCGAGCGCGACGACCTCGGCCACCTTCTCCTCGGCGAACGCGAGCCGATCGACCAGCCCAGCGGGCAGATCCGACTCCCCGCGCAGCGTGTACGGAACGTGCAACAGCGAGCACGACGTGGAGACCGCGGTCGCCCCAGCCTGCGCGAGTAGCCACCGAGCCGCGTCCAAGTCTGTTCGCCAGACGTTCCGCCCGGACACAACCCCGCCAACCACGGTGCGTCCTTCGAACAGCCGCAGATTCGCCGGCACCCCGTGCGTCAGATCGACCGCCACCCCGTCGACCGGGGCCACGGACAGCGCCGGCAGCGCGGCGTCGGCGTCCCCGAAGTACGGGGCGACGAGCAGCTTCGGCCGACGCTCCAGCGCGGCGAGCCGCCGGTAGGCATGCCGGACCGCGGGCGCCCCGCCGTCGACGACGAGTGCGGGCTCGTCCAGCTGCACCCATCGCGCACCCGCCTCTGCAAGCTCGCGCAGCAACTCGCCGTACACGTCCAGCAGATCGTCGAGCCGCTCCAAGTGCCCCTGCAGGAACGTGACCGGCCCGAGCAGGACGGGCCGCGTCTCGTACCCGAGCTCGCGCGCCTCCCGCAACTCCGCCAGCGGCTTGTCGGCCACCGCCCGGAAGCGCGTCCTCGGCCCGATCTCGGGCACGATGTAGTGGTAGTTGGTGTCGAACCACTTCGTCATCCGCAACGCCGGAACGTCATCGGTCCCGCGCGCCATCGCGAAATACGGGTCGGCCGCATCGCGGTACCGGTCGGGCACCGCGTCGACGGCGACGGCCGTATCGAGCACGTGGTCATAGAGCGAGAACGTGTTGGAGGGCAGCCCGGCGAGCCCGAGCTCGTGCAGCCGGTGCCAGCTCTCGGCGCGCAGCCGGCGCCCGGTCTCGTCGAGCGCCGCACGATCGATGCGCCCCGCCCAGTAGTCCTCGAGCGCGCGCTTGAGCTCGCGCCGGGGTCCGATACGTGGGTACCCGAGCACGGTGGAGATGGGAAAGTCTTCGTTCACAGCGCGCATCGTGACCGTTCGAACCTGTTCACACGCGATCGATAAGCGCCACGAATAGCCGGTCCCGCCCGCTCGGACCGCGCAGCACCAGCCCACGCCAACGCGGCCCAGCCTGGCTCCCCGCCGGCGACGCTCCCGCCAGGCCGGTCACCGCCGACTCGCGGTCGCAGCCGACGGGCCGGGCGGGGCCTCCGCGATCGATAAGCCGCGACCGGACCGGTCGCGGGTGCGTCGGTGCTCATTCACGCACGGTCGCGGTTGCGATGTTGTCGCGTCCGGTGATGGCTCGACCGCAGGTGATCGGTCGGCGGTGGCGTGGCTGTTCGTGGTGCGTCGGCTGGTGGTGGTGTGGCTGTTTGTGGTGCGTCGGCTGGTGGTGGTGTGGCTGTTTGTGGCGGGTTGGTCGGCGGTGGCGTGGCTGTTTGTGGTGCGTCGGCTGGTGGTGGTGTGGCTGTTCGTGGCGGGTTGATCGGCGATGGTGTGGCCGCTCGCGGTGCGTCAGCTGGTGGTGGTGTGGCCGCTCGCGGTGCGTCAGCTGGCGGTGGCGTGTCCGCTCGCGGTGCGTCAGCCGACGGGGGAGTGGCCCGGTGCGGAAGTGTTCATTCGCGCGCGGCCGCGGTTCCCTTCTCGTCGCGCCCGAGGGTGGTTCGAACACACGCGATCGATGAGCGATGCGTGGCCGATACTGGTCGACGTGGCGGCGCTGCGGGACATCGAGTGCTTCGCGCTGGTGGCGCGGCACCGCTCGTTCTCGCGCGCCGCCGCCGCGCTGTCCCTGTCGCAGCCCGCGGTGAGCCAGGCGATCGCCCGCCTCGAGCGTGAGCTGGGCCGGCGCCTGTTCGAACGCACGAGCCGGACCGTCGAACCGACCGCGTTCGGCGACGCGCTGCTGCCCTACGCCGAATCCGTCCTGGCCCAGGCCGCGGCGTTCACGGCGGAGGCGGCGCGCCTGGCCGTACCGTCGCCGACCGGCATCCGGCTCGTGTACGCCCCCGTGACCGGAACGTTCGCGGCCCGCCTCGCCCGCCGTCTCGCCGGCCGCAAACCGGGCCTGGACCTGACCCTGGTACCGGGCGGCTGGTCGGCCGCGACCGCCGAGCTGACCCACGCCCCCGACGGCGCGGCCGCCCTGATGTGCGCGCCGTTCCCGCCCGGATGTGCGAGCGCGGCCCGCTTCCAGGTACCGCTGAGCCACCTGGCCCTCCCGTCCGCCGATCCGCTCTCCACTGCACGTTCGCTCACCCTCGACCGCGCGAGCCCGTTGCTCTTGCCACGCGGCCTGCCCCTGCCGGCCGGGGTGCGCCTGGCGCCGGAGGCGGTGGACGACCCGGCTTCCGCGCTCGACCTGGTCGCGGCGGGCCGGGGCGCCCTGCCGGTACCGCAGTTGCTGGTCGACACCGTGCGGCGCCCCGATGTCCGTTTCGTCCCGCTCGCCGGTCCGGCTCCGCGGCTGACGTTCGCACTGGTGTGGCGGGCCGAGACGGCCGGCGAGGAGCTGATGACGCTGGTCCAGGCGGCGCAGGACGCCCTGCGGCGGTGACCTGGCGTCTGGAGAGGGTCTTGTCCCCAGAGGCCCAGAAGCAGGTACGGCGCGGCTCCGGTACAGTTGAGGCCCCATGACTACCGTCGACCGGCCGCTGCGGATCGTCCGGACATATCACCCCCGCCGGGGTCGGCTCAGCGGTCGGCACTTCGACGCGCTGGAGCGCCTTGCTGCGCGGTACACCTTCGAAACCGGATGGAACGTCGACGTCCTCGAAATCGGATCCGGGATGGGTGAGGCCACCGCGCGCATGGCCGCGGCCGACCCCGGGCGGCATTACCTGGCCGTCGAGGTCCACACGCCCGGCGTCGCCAACCTGCTGCACCTGATCGACGAGGCCGGGCTCGGCAACGTGCGCATCGCGGCCGTCGACGCGTTCGAACTGCTCGCGAGCGACATTCCTTCCGGCAGCCTCGCCGCAGTGCACGTGTTCTTCCCCGACCCGTGGCCGAAGGCGCGCCACCACAAGCGGCGGCTCATCGTGCCCGAGCGCGTCGCCGTGCTCCGCGACCGGCTCAAGCCCGGCGGCATCCTGCACTGCGCAACCGATGACGCCGGATACGCGCAGGCGATGCTCGAAACGCTCACCGCCGATCAGGAACTGGTGAATGTTTACGACGGATTCGCGCCGCGCCCCGCCCATCGGCCGGTGACCAAGTTCGAACAGCGTGCGCTGCGCGCTGGTCGACCCTCCTTCGACGTGATGTACGAGAAGCGATGACGAATCTTGCCGCGCGGGTCCCCAGGGGCGGCGACCCCGACGCCGTCTTCGAGGCGTTCTCGGTCTGGGCGCAGGAACAGGGGCTCAGCCTGTACCCGCACCAGGAGGAGTCGCTCATCGAGATCGCCACCGGGGCGAACCTGATCCTCAACACCCCCACCGGCTCCGGCAAGAGCCTCGTGGCCGCGGGCGCGCACTTCGCCGCGCTCGCGACCGATCGCACAACCTTCTACACCGCGCCGATCAAGGCGCTGGTGTCGGAGAAGTTCTTCGCGCTCGTGGACATGTTCGGCGCCGAGAACGTCGGAATGCTCACCGGCGACGCGAGCGTCAACGCGGATGCGCCCATCATCTGCTGTACCGCGGAAATCCTCGCCAACATCGCACTGCGCGATGGTGAGCGAGCCGACGTCGGCATCGTCGTCATGGACGAGTTCCACTTCTACGCCGACCCCGACCGGGGCTGGGCGTGGCAGGTGCCGCTGATCGAGCTGCCGCAGGCCCAGTTCGTGCTCATGTCCGCCACGCTCGGCGACGTGACGCGGTTCGAGGAGGACCTCACGCGCCGCACCGGGCGCGCGACCGCGGTCGTGAAGAACGCGGAACGGCCCGTGCCGCTCATGTTCACCTACTCCATGGACCCGATGCACGAGACAATCGAGGAGCTGCTCTCCACGCGGCAGGCGCCGGTGTACATCGTGCATTTCACGCAGGCCGCGGCGCTCGAACGTGCACAAGCGCTCATGAGCGTGAACGTCAGCACTCGCGCAGAAAAGGACATGATCGCCGAAGCGATCGGCAACTTCCGGTTCACGGCCGGCTTCGGCAAGACCCTGTCGCGGCTGGTACGGCACGGGATCGGGGTGCATCACGCGGGGATGCTGCCGAAGTACCGCCGCCTCGTCGAGACCCTCGCCCAAGCCGGGCTGCTCAAGGTCATCTGCGGCACGGACACGCTCGGCGTGGGCATCAACGTGCCCATCCGCACTGTGCTGTTCACGGCACTGTCCAAATACGACGGACAGAAAACCCGGCTCCTGTACGCGCGGGAGTTCCACCAGATCGCAGGCCGAGCGGGCCGGGCCGGCTTCGACACCATCGGCACCGTGGTGGTGCAGGCGCCCGAACACGTCATCGACAATGAGCGAGCGCTTGCGAAAGCGGGCGACGACCCCAAGAAACGCCGCAAAGTGGTGCGCAAGAAGCCACCGGAGGGCTCGATCGGCTGGGGCCGGCCCACGTATGAACGCCTCGTCGAGGCCGAGCCGGAGCCGCTCAAGTCCAGCTTCCAGGTCTCGCACGCCATGCTGCTCAACGTGATCAGCCGCCCCGGCGACGCGTTCGCCGCGATGCGCCACCTGCTCACCGCGAACCACGAGGACGCGCACTCCCAGCGGCGGCTCATCCGCCGGGCGATCGCCATCTACCGCGCACTGCTGGCCGGCGGCGTCGTCGAGCAGCTGCCCGAGCCGGACGAGGAGGGCCGCCGCGTCCGGCTCACCGTCGACCTGCAGATGGACTTCGCGCTCAACCAGCCGCTGTCGCCGTTCGCGCTGGCCGCGATCGAGCTGCTGGACCGGGAGGCGCCCGGCTACGCCCTCGACGTGCTCTCCGTCATCGAGTCCACATTGGACGACCCGCGCCAGGTGCTCTCCGCGCAGCAGTTCAAGGCGCGCGGCGAGGCGGTCGCGGCGATGAAGGCCGAGGGCATCGAGTACGAGCAGCGGCTCGAGCTGCTCGACGACGTCACGCACCCCAAGCCGCTCGCCGACCTGCTCGACAACGCCTACCACCTGTACAAGCAGGGGCACCCCTGGGTCGCCGACTACGCCCTGTCGCCCAAGTCCGTCGTGCGCGACATGTTCGAACGCGCAATGACGTTTGTCGAATACGTCGGCTTCTACGGGCTGTCGCGTTCGGAAGGACTGGTGCTGCGGTACCTCGCCGACGCCTACAAGGCCGTGCGCCAGACGGTGCCCGAGGATGCGCGCACCGAGGACCTCACGGACATCATCGAATGGCTCGGCGAGCTCGTTCGCCAGGTCGACTCCAGCCTCATCGACGAGTGGGAGCGGCTGCGCAACCCCGGCGACGTCGAGGAGCGCGGCCCTCGCGACGACAAACCGCCGGCCGTCACGCGCAACCTGCGCGCGTTCCGGGTCCTGGTGCGCAACGCGCTGTTCCGCCGCGTCGAGCTCGCGGCACTGCGCCGCTTCGACGAGCTCGGCGAACTCGACGGCGAGGCCGGCTTCACGGCGGACGCGTGGCAGGACGCGGTGGAGGCGTACTTCGAGGAGTACGACTCGATGGGCGTCGGCCCGGACGCGCGCGGCCCGGCGCTGCTCGTGATCGACCAGAAGCCGGACCGCTGGCACGTGCGCCAGATCTTCGACGACCCGGAGCGCGACCGCGACTGGGCGATCGTGGCCGAGGTGGACCTGGCCGAGTCCGACGCCCAGGGCGCCGCCGCGGTTCGCATCGTCTCGGTAGGCCCGGCCAAGGGCTTCTAGACTTCGCTGTCGCCCTGGCCTCTGCTGCCCTGGCGTCTGCTGCCCTGGCCTCTGCTGCCGCTGCTGCTGCCGCTGCTGCTGCTGCTGCTGCTGCTGCTGCTGCTGCCGCTGCTGCTGCCGCTGCTGCTGCTGCTGCTGCTGCTGCTGCTGCTGCTGCTGCTGCCGCTGCTGCTGCCGCTGCTGCTGCCGCTGCTGCTGCTGCTGCTGCCGCCGCCGCTGCCGCTGCTGCTGCCGCCGCCGCTGCTCGCCGCAGCCTCCGGCGTCCCCACCGCCCGGGTCGCTAGGCGGCGGTCAGTACCCGCAGCGCGTGCTTGACCGTTTCGGCCATCTCGTCTCGCGCATTCCGGAGGTACTTGCGCGGATCGACGACCTTCGCATCCCGCCGAATCGCCTCGCGGATCGCCCCGGTGAACGCGACATTCAGCGCCGTGCCGATGTTGACCTTCACCAGCCCGCCCCGCACCGCCGCGCGCAACTCGTCGTCAGGCACCCCCGACGACCCGTGCAGCACCAGCGGAACGGCGACCGCGTCGCGGATACGCGCAATGAGGTCGTGATCGAGCCGCGCATCCTGCGTCGTCATCGCGTGCGCGGATCCGACCGCGACGGCGAGCGCGTCGACCCCGGTCGCGCGAACGAACTGCGCGGCCTCGTCCGGATCCGTGCGCACCCCCGGTTTGTGCGCACCGTCCTTGCCCCCGACCTCGCCGAGCTCGCTCTCCACCCACAGCCCGCACGCATGCCCGCGAGCAACAGCCCGAGCAGTGGCGGCTACGTTGCCGGCGTACTCGAGCTTCGAAGCGTCATACATCGCCGACCCGAACCCGTTGCCGGCCGCCTGATCGAAGAGCTCGTCACTCTCCACGTGGTCGAGGTGCAGCCCGACCGGCACGGACGAGAGTTCGGCCACCGCCTTGGCCGCCGCGGCGATGGGCCCGAGCCGCCCATGATGGAACCGCACGGCGTTCTCGCTGATCTGCAGGATGACCGGACAACCAGCGGCCTCCGCCCCGGTGACGACGGCCTCGGCGTGCTCGACGGTGATGACATTGAACGCCCCCGCCCCCACCCCACGGCGCCTGGCGTCGGCAACAATCTCACCGGTCGGGGTCAACATCGGAACTCTCCTCGTTCAACTCTGCTGGTTCGTCTCCGAAACGCACGCCCGCATGCGTTCGTTCGTGCTCATCGAGGCCGGACAACGCCGCCGACGTTCGCTCGTGCCCGTCCAAGCCGCGCGTGTCCGGGGGCGTTTGCTCGTGCCCGTCCAAGCCGTGCGTGTCGGCGGGTGTTTGCTCGTGCCCGCTGGTGGCGCGCGTGTCGGCGGGTGTTTGCTCATGTCAGCTCGTGCCGCGCGCGGCTGCCGGTGTTCGCTCGTGTCCGTCGAGGCCCCGTGCATCGGGCGGCCTCCGCTTGTGCGCATCAACGCCCGGTGCGGTGACCGGTGCTTGCTGGTGCTCGTTCAGGTCGTGCCCGGCCGTCGGCACTGGCCTGTGCTCGTCGGCACCGCGCACCCGCGTCGGCAGCGGTTCGTCGGGCGGTATCAGGGAGACGTCAATCCGAGCGCGCAGCTCGCGGTAACGGCTCTCGTCAACGGCCCCGGCAAACGGTGCGGCCACGGCAGCCGCGGACAGCGCGACGGCATCGGCGAGCAACTCCGGCCACGGTGAGCGATCGCGCAACCCGCGCGCGAGGGCGGCGACACACGCGTCCCCGGCACCGGTGGGATTGCCGGCCTCGACAACCGGCGGCGAGGCCAGCCAGGCTTCGTCGCCCCGCACCGCGATCAGCCCGTCGGCGCCGCGCGAAACGACAACGCACCCGGCACCAAGCCCACGCAACGCATCCCGATCCAATCGCGCACCGAGGTCTGCTTGTGTCTGTCGTTCTGCGCCCACCGCGCGGTCCGATGCTGCATTCCGGTGCGTCGGTGCGCTCTGACCAGTCGGTGCGCTTTGACCAGTCGGCGCGCTCTGACCCGCCGGTACACTCCGGCCAGCCGTTGGGCTCTGGACCGTCAACGCGCTCCGGTCTGCCGGTGCGCATGGGTCCGCCGGTGTGTGTTCCCTGGCAGGCGCGCGTTCGGCTGCCAGCGCGTGCTCGGTCGATGCGCGTTCGGCTGCTGGTGCGTGCTCATCTGCGGGCGCATGATCGCTCGGCGATGCGCGTTCGCTCACCGGTGCCTGCTCGTCCGTCGAGGCGTGCTCATCCGCCGGTATGCGTTCGCCCGCTGGTGTGTGCCCGTCGGGTGGCGCGTGTCCCTTGGTTGGCGCGTGCCCCTCGGTTGGCGCGTGCCCGTCGGTTGGCCCGTGCCCGTCGGTTGGTGCGCGTTCCTCGGTTGGTGCATGCCCCTCAGTTAGTGCAAGCCCCTTGGTCGGTGCGTGCCCTTCGGTTGGGACGCGTTCCTCCGGCGACGCGTGCTCGTTTGCCGACGCGTGAAGCAGTGCCGCCAGCTCATCGGCGTTGGGCTTGACGACATCCGGCCCGGCAGCGAGCCCGAAACGCAACGGCTCCCCGCTGGTATCGAGCACCGTGCGCACGTTGCACGAATGCGCAAGCTCGATCAGCACCGCATACGCATCCACCGGAAGCCCCCGCGGCAGCGACCCCGACAGTGCGACGACGGCGGTGTCGGCGAGCAACGTGCGGTACAACCGCAGGAAATCGAGCCATTCCGCCGTTTCGACACTCGGGCCGGGCTCCCACAGCCCGGTCGCGTCCACGCCGTCGGCGATCGTCACCGTGCGTCGCGTCTCGCCGGAAATCTGCGCGAACGCGTGCGGCACGCCGTCCGCGGCGAGCAGCTCGCGTATCCGTGTGCCGGTCGCCCCGCCGAGCAGCCCGGTCGCGAGCACCGGCTCCCCCTGCGCGTGCAGGACACTCGCGACGTTCAGACCCTTGCCGCCTGCGCGTTCGTGCACGGTTCGCACTCGATGCGTCGTATACGGACGCAGTTTGTCGACCGCATACGTCAGATCGAGCGCGGCGTTGAGCGTCACCGTGAGAATCACGCGGCACCCCCGATCGGCCGGGCGGCCCGACTCCGACGGTTCACCGGCCGCCGCATCAGGGGCGCCGCGTGGTGCTGGCAGCGCGATGCGAGTCGTGCCGCAGACCCGGTCGAGAGCGCGGTCCGGTGCCGGCGGCTCAGCGTGCGCGGCGCCGGGGCCGTAGCCGTAGCCGTAGGCGACGATGTGGCGCTGTTCCAGTGTTGAGCCACACCCACAGACGAGGATTCGGCGTGACGCCGGCGGTTCGGCCGGAATCGTGACGCGGTTCTGGGTGAGCGTTCGGCGTGATTCCGGCGGCCGAGCGGGTGTCGCGCCGCACCCCCGGTCGAGGATGCGGCGCGAGCCCGGAGGTTCAGCAGGCGTCGTACTTGTAGGACCCACTGCCCGGCGTCGTGACGTCGACGTCGCGCAGCACGATCGACAGCGACGACCCGTACGCCTTGCACGCCTTGGTGAAGGCGCTCTTCGTGTACTCGATGACGATCACGTTGTTGCCGTAGACCGACGTGTAGTCGCCGCACTCGTCGTAGCGGCCGCACTCCTCGGCGATCGCGAAGTCCAGGCCGGCGGCCTTGCCCGCACTGCCTAGAGCGGTCGTGTTCTTCTGCGCGATCGCGAGTCCCTTGTCGTGCGCGTGCGTGGCGATCAGCTTCAGCAGTGCGATTGCGTTCGACTGCTTCAGCAGCCCCTTCGAGCGCTCGTACGAGTCGATGTTGTCCGGCTCCACGGCCTTGAAGCCCTTCGCCGCGCAGCCGTCGATCCAGCCGTTGACAATCCCGGCCACCGCCGTGCGCTTGGCCGCCGTCGAGACGTCGATGAGGTTCTCGCCCCAGTCGCTGTCCACGACGTACTGTCCCTTCGCGTCCTTCAACAGCAGGTCGTCGTGGTTCGCCTGCCACCAGGAGATCTCGTCGGGCTGGGTCTGGAACACGTTGACATAGCAGATGTTGTAGAGACCAGACGCCGGCGAGGCCGTCCGGTCGCGGCTGACCACCCGGACTCCGGACGGCGGCGAGTACGCACCGCCGATCTGGTAGTCGAACTGGGCGTTCGCCGGCGGTGGGGTGAACGTGGCGGCATCGGCCGTTCCGATGCCGAGTCCGATGACGGCCAGCACCGCCATCGCGGGCACGCCGATGCGGCGCAGTGCGGGAATCACAGCGAGAGCTCCGAGGGGTTTCGGGATCTGCCCCGCCTCGGGTGCCGAGCACCCTGGCGACCTGTGTGCCGGACTCGGGAAGTGCTCCACTACCGGCTGGGCTCGATCGCTCGGGCCGATTCAACCGCCTAAATTTGTAGCTGTCAATGGCTGTTTGTGTGCGAAAACTCGTGATACGAGCATGATCTTTCAACTGGTACTGTCCGATCGAACATGAACCCGAGGGGGCGACGATGGTGTTCGACGTACTGGTGATCGGCGACGCCAACCCGGACCTGGTGCTGCGTGGCGACGTGCACCCCCGCTTCGGCCAGGAGGAGCAACTGCTCGACGCGGCCGACCTGGTGCTGGGCGGCTCGGCAGCGATCACCGCGACCGGCTGCGCCCGCCTGGGCCTGCGCACCGGGCTGCTCGCCGCGGTCGGCGCGGACGTGTTCGGCGCGTTCACCCGCGAACGCCTGGAGGAGCGCGGCGTCCGTCTGCTACTCCCGGCCGCACCCGGCACCGGCTCGCCCGCACCGACCGCAGCCGCGTCCGACGTGTCCAATATGGACGCGGGAGGTTCCGCCGAGGCGGCTCCGGGCAACGGCACACCGACCGCGGCCGCGACGACCGTGTCCAATGTGGATTCCAGCGCGTCCCCTGCGGCCGCGCCCGGCAACGGCACACCGACCGGGCTGAGCGTGATTCTCTCGGCGCCGGGCGACCGCGCCATCCTGACGCTGCCGGGCACCATCCCCACGCTCCGACCCGAGGACGCGACCGATGCACTGCTCGCTTCCGCGCGACACGTCCACGTTGCGTCGCTGTTCCTGCAACCAGGACTGCACGCAGGGCTGGCCGGCGTGTTCGCTCGCGCCCGTGCGCTCGGCGTGACCACTTCGCTCGACACCAACTGGGACCCGTCCGGCCGGTGGAGCGGATTGGACGACATCCTCGCGGTGACCGACGTGTTCCTGCCCAACACGGCCGAACTGCTCGCCGTCACCGGAGCGGACTCGACCGAGGCGGCGGCGGAGCAGCTCGTGGCGATGGGCACGACTGTCGTACTCAAGGACGGTGCGCGCGGCGGACGCGCCTGGTGGCCGGGCGGCGGGTACGCGACCGCACCCGGGCTTGCCGTCGACGTCGTCGACACCACCGGCGCCGGGGACAGCTTCAACGCCGGCTTCCTCGCGGCCCGGCTGGCCGGCCGTGACGTGCCCGAGTCGCTGGCCTGGGCCGCCAGGGCAGGTTCACTGAGCACGCGCGCCGCCGGCGGCACCACGGCCCAAGCCACGCCGGAGGAACTCGGCGCGTCGTAAGCCGTGCGCGGCTGCGGCGGTGCCGCGGTCCAGGCCACGCCGGAGGAACTCGGCGCGTCGTAAGCGGTGCGCGGCTGCGGCGGTGCCGCGGTCCAGGCCACGCCAGAGGAGCCCGACGCATCCTGAGCCTCGCGCGCCGCTGGCGCAGCTGCGGCCCAAGCCACGCCGGAGGAACTCGGCACGTCCTGAGCTGCGCGCTTTTCCGGCGGTGCCGCCACGCCGGATGAGCCCGGCGCATCCTGAGCCGCTCGCCGACCCGGCGGGCTCATCCCTTCAGCCCGGTCATCGTCATCGTCGCCACGAAGCGCTTCTGGGCCACCAGGAACGCCACGACCAGAGGCAGCGTCGCGACCACGTTGCCGGCCATGAGCTGCGACCACTCGGTCCGCCGCATGCCCTGGAACGAGGCGAGCCCGACCTGCAGCGTGTACTTGTGGTCGTCACTGATCGCCACGAGCGGCCACAACAGGTCGTTCCAGCTCGAAAGCAGCGTGAACACCGCAAGAGTCGCCAGTGCCGGGCGCGCGAGTGGCAGCACGATGCTCACGAACGTGCGCAGGACGCCGCACCCGTCGATGCGCGCGGCCTCCTCGAGCTCCACCGGCAGCGAGAGGAAGAACTGGCGCATGAGGAAGATGCCGAACGCGGACGCGAGCCACGGCACGAACGCCGCGGCCAGGGTGTCGACGATGCCCAGACGCGCGAACATGAGGTACGTCGGAATCATGAGCAGCTGGATCGGGATCATCACCGTGGCCAGCACCGCGGCGAACGCGACCCCGCGCCCGGCGAACTTCAGCCGGGCGAACCCGTAGCCGGCCGCCGAGCACAGCACGAGATGTGCGAGCACCGACACGGCCGAGACCAGGACGGTGTTGCCCAGCCACAGCAGGATGTGCGACTCCGAGAACAGCCGGCGGTACCCGTCGAGATGCAGGCCATCGGGGATGAACCGCGGCGGGAAGCGGTTGAGCTCGGCCTTGGTCATGAACGACGCGAGCACCATGTGCACAAGCGGCAGCACGAACATGAGCGACACGGGCATCAACACGAGGTGCCACGCGCTGAACGGAAGCACTCTCCGACGCATCAGAACGCCTCCTCGCCACTGCGGCGGCTGCGCCAGATCACGAGCGCGGTGAGCAGCAGCGTGACGGCGAAGAGGATGTACGCCACCGCCGCCCCGTAGCCGAGACGCCGTGTCTGGAAGGCCAGCTCGTACACGTAGTAGACGACCGTCTGCGTACTGTTCATGGGTCCGCCGCGGGTCGTCGTGTAGATGAGGTCGAACAGCTGCAGCGCCGTGATCGTCTGCCACACCGTGGCGAACAGCGTCACCGGGCGCAGCTGCGGCAGGGTCACGCTGCGCAGCACCCGCCACTTCCCGGCGCCGTCGACGGTTGCAGCTTCGATCAGTTCTTTCGGCACATCCTGCAGCGCCGCGAGGTACACCACCGACGTGAACCCGACCTCGCCCCACAGCGCGACGATGCACACGACGACCAGCGCCTGCCGCGGGCTCTCCAGGAACTGCTGCGCGGGCAGGCCGGCCCGGCGCAGCACATCGTTCGCCAGGCCGAACTGCGGATTGAACACGTAGCCGGCGAGGATGCCGGTCGCCGCCGCCGACGCCACGTACGGCACGAAGATGCACGTTCGATAGAAACCGATCAGCCGGATGCGCTGATTGAGCGCGATCGCGAGCAGCAGCCCGAGCGCGATCGAGCCGGGAACGAACAGCAGGGTGAGCACGAGTGTGTGCTGCGCGGCGGCGGCCAGGTCCGGATCCCGCGCGAGTCGCTCATAGTTCGCCCAGCCGATGTCCGTCGGCTGCGCGATTCCGTTCCACTTGGTGCGCGAGATGAAGAACGCCCACACCGCCGGGAAGAGCGACAGCCCCACGACGATCAACGTCGC
Source organism: Dactylosporangium sp. CA-052675 (assembly GCF_050947935.1). GTDB lineage: Bacteria > Actinomycetota > Actinomycetes > Mycobacteriales > Micromonosporaceae > Dactylosporangium. Next base: position 2,074,739 of record NZ_CP192010.1, read on the forward strand.
CGGACCGGCGAACGCCCACCCGGTGAGCGTCCGCCGGAGCTTCCGGCTCGTGCGGGGCCCGGCGGCGGCCGGCGCCGGCGCGTACTTCGAGGCCGCGAACGTCAGCGTCACTCGATCGCCCCGGCCGACTTCTTGGCCGCCTCGTCGAGCGCCTCCTTCGGCTTCGCCGCGCCTTGCAGCACCTTCGAGATCCCGTCGCCGACGTTGCGCGACATCTCCTCATAACCGGCGACGGTGGGGCGGGCCTGCTTGGCGTTCGCGAGGTTGTCGAAGAACTTCTGGCCGCCGGGGTACTCCTTGACGTACGCCGCGAACTCGGCAGTGCCCTGCTCGGAGGAGCGCAGCGGGAGGTTACCGATCGCGAGGTTCCACTTCGCGTCGGTCTCCTTGCTCGTGAGCCACTTGATGAAATCGCGCGAAGCGCCGGCCCGGTTTGCGTCATTGTGATCGAACAGCACCCACAGATCCGGCCCCGACACCGTCTGGTGGTCGCCGTTGTACCCGGGCAGCTGCGCGACGCCGTAGTCGAGCCCGGCCTCCTTGATCTCCAGCAGGGCCCACGGACCCGACATCATCATGCCGATCCGGCCGTCGTTGAAGAGCTTCGCGTACTGCTCGTCGGTCTGGTCGAGGTACATCGACTTGTCATCGACCGCCATCGCACGCAGCAGTTCGAGCGCGCTGACACCCGCCTCGGAGTTGAAGGCCGGCTTGTTGCCGTCGAGGATCTTCCCGCCCCGCTGCCACAGCATCGGCCACAGGTGCCAGGTCGTGTCCTCGCTGCCCGACACCGAGTACGCGGTTCCGTACAAATTCTGTGACGGATTGGTGAGTTTCTTGGCCGCCGCGCGGAAGTCGTCCCACGACCACTGGTCGGTCGGGTACGCGACGTGCGCATCATCGAACAGTTTTTTGTTGTAAATGAGCGCAAGATTGTCCACGAGCGCGGGCACGCCGATGACCTTGCCGTCGTAGGTGGCCGTCTCGCGCGCCGCCGCCGGGATCTCCTGCCACCCGAACGACGGGTCCGCGACGAACTTGGCCAGGTCCTGCGTCCTGCCGCTCGTCGCCAGCTCGCCGGCCCAGCTGCCGTACGCGTACGAGATGTCCGGGTAGCTGTTGCTCGTGAATCCGGCCGAGAGCTTGGTGAGCAGGTCGTCGGTGGTCGCCGCACCCGAGGACGTCTTGATCGTGACGTTGGGGTGCGCCTTCATGTACTCGGCGGCCAGCTCCTCGGCCTTCTGCTCGCCTTCGGAGGGCTGCCCGGTCCACCAGGTGAGCGTGACCTGGGCGGCGGGGTCGTACCCCTCGGCGGCATCCTTGCCGTTGTCCGCCTTCGAGCCGCCGCCGCACGCGCCGAGCAGCAGCGCCAGACCGGTGACACCGGCGACCATTGATGTCCGTCGACTGCCTCGGGTGGGGATCAGCGTCATCGCTGCACCTCTTCACTGGGGGATGTGGAGAGCTGTCGGGTATGGGTGTATGCCGCCTGTCAGGCCATATGTCCGACAAGCCGGGCGATGCATCGCCACATGAGTGCTCGTGCGTCTTCGGGTGGCACTTTGCGTTCAGATGCTGCTTCGGTACTGCGTGTTGCTCCGCATCGAGATGTCGACATCGAGCACTGGGTGTTGCGCCGCCCGTCTGGTCACTTCGCTGCTGAGGGGCTGGTGTCGCTTCGCGAGTCGATGCCCGGCTTCGGTCACCGGGCTCTCCTCGTGTCGTGCTGTTCGCGCCGTCCGTGCCGGCTGCTCGCGTCCGGCCGTTCGTGTCGTTTCCAGTGCGTTTGCTGACCGGGCCGGTCTCCCGGCGCCGGTTGCCGAAGCCGGTGTCGCTTTGTGCTCGAGTGCTGGTCCCTCCGCGATTCCCGGCCTCGTGGAGGGTGCTGGTCCTCGTGGTGAGTCCCACCCTCGTGGCGGTGCTGGGTTTCGTGGTTGGTCCCGGTCTCGCGGTGGTGCCGGGTTTCGTGGTTGGTCTCGGTCTCGCGGTGGTGCCGGGTTACGGAATAGGGCCTGGTCTCGGGTGGTGCTGGTCTCGGTGCGAGTCCCGGGTTTCCTGGCCGTCCTGGTGTCGTGGCGAGAGCCGGCTTCGGGGAGGGGTGCTAGGCGAGGACGACAGAGCGGGTCAGCAGGCGCGGATGATCCGGGTCGAGGCCGCGGTGCGCGGCGAGGGCCACGGCGAAGCGCTGCGCCAGGACCAGCTGGGCGAGCGGGTCTCGCGAGTCGCGGTACGGGCGGGCACCGGCATCGCGGACGGCCTTATCGAGGGATTCGGGCACGGCCCCGAACGACCAGACCAGGCTGCGCGGACCGGCTACCGCGACGGGGCCGTGCCGGTAGTCGCGCGCCGGGTACGACTCGGACCACGCTTGCGCGGCCTCGCGCACCTTGAGTGCGGCTTCGTGCGCGAGTCCGACCGTCCAGCCGGTGCCGAGGAACACCAGGTGCTCGATGTCCGCCGGGTCGGCCGGCAGCGGGGCGGCCAGCGCGGCCTCGCCGTCGGCGGTCAGATGGGCGAGGTCCTCGCCGAACGCGGCCCGGGCCAGGGCGAGCACGGTGGTGGGGAAGCGCGTCTGGACCACGCTGCGCTCGTCGGCGAAGTCCAGCAGCACGCGGGTGTCGACCAGGTCGTCGACCGGCTCGCCGGCCACGGCCGTGATCGCGACCCGGTGCGTGTCGGCCGGCACCGCGCGCAGGGCCTCCAGCACCTCGGTCGACGTGCCCGAGCGGGTGACGGCCACGACGCGGTCGTACCGCCGGCGGGGCACGAACTCCGATGCGCACACGGCGTCGGTCTCGCCCAGCCCCGCGGCCTCACGCAGTTCGGCGATGCTCTGGGCGACGAACCACGAGGTGCCGCACCCGAGCACGAGCATCCGCTCGCCGCGCGCGCCGATCGCGGCCCGCCCCTCGTCGGCCAGCCCGACCCCGCGACTCCACACGTCCGGCTGGCTGGCGATTTCGAGCGAAGTGTCGTTCATGCGCGAACGCTATGCGCGCTTGCGTTCGTTCCACAAGGTTCTCTGCACAAGTGAACATTCCCCGTTGCGCGTTTGACCTTGACCGGCTGTCCAAACGCGCATCTCGGCCAGCCCATCCGCGCACTCCCCGCCCGCCGGCCCACGTGTAGGAACGTGCGCCATCACGTCCGATGCCGCCAGGGTGCGCAGGGCGTTGTGCGCGAACGCGGATGTGCGCCATCACGTCCGATGCCGCTACGGTGTGCAGGGCGTTGTGCGCGAACGCGAACGTGTGCCATCACGTCCGATCCCGCTACGGTGTGCAGGGCGTTGTGCGCGAACGCGGATGTGCGCCATCACGTCCGACCCCGCCACGGTGCGCAGGGCGTTGTGCGCGAGCGCGAACGTGCAATGCGGCTGGTCGGCTGCGACAGGGCGCGGATGTGCGGGTTGGGTGTGCGCGAACGTGCGGCGGGGTCGGCGGAGTGGAGCAGTGCGGGGTTCTTGCGCAGATGTGCGCTGTCGTCTGTGCGAATCGTCAACGGGTCAGAGTCGTGCCGGAGCGCGCAGGGGTTCCGGCAGCAGGTCTCCGTGGGCGTTCGTCAGGTCGTCGCACAAGGACCAGATCTGGTCCACCGTCAGGGTCGCGGCCGTGTTCGGGTCGACCATCGCGGCCTGCCGGACCAGGCGCGGGTCGCCGGTCAGGGCGGCCTGCACGGTCAGCTCGCCCACGCTCACGAAGCCGCGGTTGACCGCCGCGCACTGCGGCGGCAGCGCGCCCACACGCTCGGGGTGCAGCCCGAGACGGTCGACCGTGCACGGTACCTCGACGCCGAAGCCCTCCGGCAGATTGCTGATCAGCCCGCGGTTGGCCACGTTGGCGTGGATGCGCCGCAGGGTGCCCGTCTCGATGCTGTGAATGATCTGCGGCGCGTACTCGGTCGCCTCCCGGTGCAGATCCAGCGGCTCGCCGGCGAGCACCGCGGCGCGTGTCGTGGCGTAGTCCGCCAGGTTCGCCTCGCTGATGCGCACGTACTCGCCCACGGGAATGCGCAAACGCGCGATCTCGGCGTCGTGGTGGAGGTACCAGGGCACGTACTCGGCGGAGTGCTCGCTCGTCTCGGTGGGGAAATAGCCGAGGCGGCGGTACATGTCCATGCGCACGCGGCGGCGCAGCTCGGGATCGCCCGACAGCCGCTCGTCCAGCCGCGGGTAGAGGCTCTCGCCCCGGTGCTCCCACCGCAGCAGCCACGCCTGGTGGTTCACCCCGGCCGCGCGGTAGTCCACCTCATCGAGCGGTACGTCCAGCAGCGCGCACAAATCGTGCACGGTCCAGAAGACCGAGTGGCACAGGCCCGCCACGTTCAGGTCGGGCGCGATCGCGGCCAGGTACGCGACGTTCATCGCCATCGGGTTGGTGTAGTTGAGTAGCCACGCGTCCGGGCAGAGCTCGCGCATATCAGCCGCGATCCCGTCGAGTACAGGGAATGTGCGCAGGGCGCGAAAAATGCCCCCGACGCCGACGGTGTCACCGATGGTCTGGCGCACTCCGTACTTCGCCGGTAGCTCAAAGTCACGAACTGTCGCAGCGTGCATCCCGACCTGGATCGCGTTGATAACGTACCCAGCGCCCGAGAGTGCGGCCCGCCGATCCAGCGAGGCCGTGATCACGGGCGATGCGCCGAGCTGCTCGGCGGTGCGGCGGGCGATCGCCTCGGCCGTCTCCAGCCGCTCGGGATCAATGTCGTGCAGTGCGAGGGTCACGCCGCGCAACTCGTCGAAGGACAGCAGGTCGGCGAGCAGTTCGCGAGTGAACACCACACTGCCGGCGCCGAGGAACGCGATCACAGTCATGGACGGGATTCTCGGCAGCACGTGCACACTCGCACAAGGTATCGTCGCGATTCGCGCGCAAGTGAACTATCTTCACTGCGCGTTTGATCATCAGACCGGAGCTGGAAATGACCCAGAGTTCGCTGCGCCGGGCCGACCGCGTGTCGGCCATCCTCGACCGGGTGTCGCGGGAGGGGTCCGTCGACGCGGCCGTCCTCGCCGAGGAGTTCGAAGTCTCGCCCGCCACCATCCGCCGCGACCTGCAGGTGCTGGAGGAGCAGCGGCTCGTCTCGCGCACGCACGGCGGCGCGGTGGCCGTGGACATGGCCTACGAGCTGCCCGTCCGGTACCGAACAGGCCAACATCGCGACGAGAAGGTCCGCGTCGCCCAGTGCGCCGCGGGGCTGCTGCCGCACGGACAGCTGACGCTCGGGCTCAGCGGCGGCACGACCACGCTCCTGCTGGCCCGCCTGCTCGCCGTCCGGGTCGACCTCACCGTCGTCACCAACGCGCTGAACATCGCCTCCGAGCTGGTGCTGCGGCCCCGGATCAAGCTCATCATGACCGGCGGCGTCTCGCGCACCCAGTCCTACGAGCTCGTCGGGCCGATCGCCGAGGAGGCGCTGCGCGGGCTCAACATGGAGATCGCGGTCATCGGCGTCGACGGGATCAGCGCGCGGGGCGGCCTCACCACCCACGACGACGCCGAGGCGCACACGAACCGCGCGATGCTCCGCCAGGCCGACAAGGTCATCGTGGTCGCGGACGGCTCGAAGGTCGGCCGTGTCTGCCTCGCGCAGATCAGCCCGCTCGACTCCGTCACCACGCTCATCACCGACAGCAGTGCCGACCTGGACCAGGTCGAGGCGATCCGCCGCACCGGCACCGCCGTGGTGGTGGCGGGTTGAGCGCGCCGGTGCGGCTGCTGGTGGTCGGGGCCGGGCAGCGGGGCACGTGGTACTCGCGGCTCGCCGCGCAGACCGGACACGCCGAGATCGTTGCGGTCGCGGAGGCCGATCCTGCGCGCCGCGCGGCGTTCGCGCGCGAGTTCGGACTGCCGGAGGTGAGCGTGTTCGACAGCTGGGAGCGGCTCGCCGGCCGGGAACGGCTCGCCGACGCGGCGATCGTCGCCACGCAGGACGCGATGCACGAGGAGCCCACGGTCCTGCTGGCCGCGCAGGGGTACCACCTCATGCTCGAGAAGCCGATGGCGCCCGAGGAGCCGCCGGCGCGCCGGATCGCCGAGGCGGTCACCGCGGCCGGCGTGATCGCGGCGGTGTGTCACGTGCTGCGGTACACCCCCTACACGGCCGCGCTGAAGGAACTGCTCGATGCCGGGCGCATCGGCCGGATCGTGAGCATCCAGCACCTCGAGCCCGTCGGATGGTGGCACCAGGCGCACTCGTTCGTGCGGGGTAACTGGCGCAGCGCGGCGGTGTCGTCGCCGATGCTGCTCGCCAAGGCCTGCCACGACGTCGATTGGCTGCTGTACCTCGTGGACGAGCCGGTCCGCCGGGTCAGCTCGTTCGGCGGGCTCGCGCATTTCCGGGCCGACCAGCGACCCGCGGGGGCCGCGGACCGGTGCCTTGAGTGTTCGATCGAGCCGGAGTGTCCGTACTCGGCGCCGAAGCTCTACTTCCCGCTCGTGGACGCGCAGCCGCCGAGTGAACCCGTGCACTGGCCGCTGTCGGTGGTCTCGGCCGAGGCGAGCACGGCGGCGGTGACGGAGGCGTTGCGGACCGGGCCGTACGGCCGCTGCGTCTACGCCTGCGACAACGACGTGGTGGACCATCAGGTGGTGGCGATGGAGCTCGCCGGGGGCGGGACCGTGTCGCTCACGATGACCGCGTTCACGCCGGCCGAGCATCGCAAGACGCGCATCTTCGGCACCCACGGCTACATCGACGGAGATGGACACTCGATCCGGCTCGTCGATTTCCGCACCGGCGCGGACGAGACGGTGAGCGTCGCCGCCGGCGGGTCCGGGGACCACTCGGACGGCGACGCCGGGCTGATCTCGGCGTTCGTGGCCGCGGTGGCCGCGGGCGACGCCGGGCTGCTGCGCTCGGATGTGCGCACGAGTCTTGCGGGTCACCAGGTCGTCTGGGCCGCGGAGGAGGCCCGCCGCACCGGGACCGTCGTGTCGCTGCCCTAGCCGCGAACAGTCCGCGGCGCGCATTCCGTCACACCGCTCGATCGTCGGCGACCGGTGCGCGAGTTTGTCCGTATGAACAAGCCCGCGCACTGTCGTGGTGGTCGGCCAGGCAGCACAAAGCGGTCCGCGCGTTTGCGCGAATGAACGGGCCCGCGCACCGATAGTTCGCCGAGCCGCCGATCAGCAGCGAACTGTCCGCAGCACGCTAATGTCAGCAGCCCAGCGTGCGCGGCGCGCTCAAAAGATCGGCAGCCAACCGTGCGGCGCGCTCAGGAGGTCAGGAGCGGACCGTCCGCAGCGCCCCTATGTTGGCAGCGAACCGTGCGCGGCTCGCTCAAAGTTCGGCAGCGAACCGTGCGCGGCTCGCTCGAAATCAGCAGCGGACCGTGCACAGTGCGCTCAGGAACTGTGCCGGCTGGCTGAACGCGCAGAAGTGGCTCGCGCCGTCGATCAGGACGAGTTCCTTCTGCGGCGCGACGACCTCAGCGAAGTACTCCACCGCCGGCTCGGTCAGCGTCACCACGTCCCGCGCGCCCTGGAAGAGGTAGAACGGCACGTCGAACGAGGTCCCCAGCGCGCGGGCGTCCCACCGCATGAACTGCTCGAACATCAGGTCGCGCGACTTGCCGAAGCCCTTGAGCCAGGCCGACACGTCGGCGAGGGAGTAGTCCGGCTTCGTCAGCAGCAGCTTGAACAGCGTGGTCAGGGCGGCGTTGCCGGTCGTCGGGTCGGTGCCCATGCTCCACTGCATGCGGGTACCCCAGCTCTTCACGTCCCAGGTGCGCGGGTCGGCGTCGAGGCGCTCCAGCGCCGCCACGCCGCGCCGGTTGCCCGCCGCGCGCAGTCGTTCGATGGTGTCCACGCGGCCCTTGCGCTCGTTCTCGACCATGTTCACGTAGAAGTCGGTGCCGACGTAGGCGCGGAACAGGTCGGGGCGCCGCCGCACCATCGGCAGGCCCACGATCGTGCCCATCGAGCCGGCCATGAGCAGGATGCGTTCCTGGCCGAAGTGCTGCCGCAGGTGCTCGGCCACCTCGATGCCGTCCTCGACCATCAGCTCGAAGTCCAGCTCCTCGGGGCGCAGGCCGTTGCGGCGCAGAGTCCGGCCCGCGCCGCGGCGGTCCCAGTGCACGACCGTGAAGTGCCGCTCCCAGGCGCGCAGGACCGGGGTGAACACCGAGTACGGCGAGCCCGGGCCGCCGTGCACGACGAGCAGCACCGGGTTGGCGCGGTCCTCGCCGCGGATCTGCAGCCACTGCTCGACGCCGCCGATGGTGACGTAGCGGCCCTCGACCACGCCGTTCGGCGTGTCGATGCGCGCGTCGTTCGCGCGCTGGTGCTTGCGGACGGCGCGGTAGGCGAGCGGCGCGGCGGCGACGGTGGCGGCGGCAGCGACGGCGGTGATGGCGGTGATGGCGAGCGCGGACATGGTGGGCCTCCCCCGATTGGTGGTGCCGGATTTCGGCTTGGTGGTGCACGGCGTCGACGTGGCGGTGTGCCGAGTCGGTGTGGTGGTGCCGGATTTCGGCTTGGTGGTGCACGGCTTCGACGTGGCGGTGTGCCGAGTCGGTGTGGTGGTGCCGGATTTCGGCTTGGTGGTGCACGGCGTCGACGTGGCGGTGTGCCGAGTCGGTGTGGTGGTGCCGGATTTCGGCTTGGTGGTGCACGGCGTCGAGCTGGCGGAGTCGGCGGCGATGCCGTGGTGCCGTGGTGCCGTGGTGCCGTGGTGCCTGGCTTCGACGCACCTGACTGTACAGAAGTATGAGACAAATGTACAAGACAAAATTTTCAGACGTATGCTTCAGACATGGGTAACCGGGAGAAGCTGCTCGACGGGGCGTTGCAGTGCCTGCTCGAGAAGGGGTACGCGGCCACGACCGCGCGGGACATCGCCGGTGCGGCGGGCGTGAGCCTGGCCGCGATCAACTATCACTTCAGGACCACGGAGGCCCTGCTCAACGAGGCCCTGCAGCGGGCGCTGGAGCAGTGGGGCGACGAGATGGAGCGGGCCCTGCACGGGGCCGCGGACGTGGCGAACCCGGCCGAGCGCTTCGAGGCGGTGTGGGCGAGCGTGATCGCCTCGGTCACCGCGAACCGTCCGCTGTGGACGACGCAGTTCGAGGTGGTCACGCAGCTGGGGCGGCAGGCGGAGCCGTCACCGGCGTGGGCCGAGGCGCAGGGGCAGGCCCAGGCCGGGCTCGCCGCGCTGTTCCACGGCATCGACCCGGAGGCGGAGCCGGAGCTCGCCCGGGTGATCGGCGGCTTCTACCACGTGCTGCTCACGGGTGTCGTCGTGCAGCACCTGGTGCTGCCGGAGCAGGCGATGAGCGGCCGGGACCTGGCCTTCGCCCTCCGCGACATCAGCCGGCGCCTCGCCCGGAAGCAGTGACCGCGAGGACGGGCGCCCACAAGACCAGAAGACAGAAGCTCAGGGGACCAGAAGGCAGAAGTCCCAGAAGGCCAGAAGGCAGAAGTCCCAGAAGGCCAGAAGGCAGAAGCCCCAGGAGGCCAGAAGGCAGAAGCCCCCAAAAGGCCAGAAGGCTAGGAGAACCGGGATCAGGGCTGGTTCAGGTGCAGGTAGCCCCGGTGGATCGCCGGCAGTGTGGTCTCGTGCGGGAACGGTGACTTCGCCGCGAGCCGCTCCGGTGGCGCGCCGTCCGCGTCGCCCTCCCGGATCAGCCAGGCGAGCGCGGCGAGCTGCTCGTGCTGCGCCGCCATGAACCGGCGTGTCACCACGGACCCGTGGCCGGGCACGACCTGCGTCTGCGGGCCGATCTCGGCCAGGAGGGCGGCCACCGTGTCCGGCCACTCCAGCGGGAAGGCGTCGTCGAACTGGGGTGGCCCGCTCTGCTCGACGAGGTCGCCCGCGACGGCGACGTCCGCGTCGGGTACGAGCGCCACGAGGTCGCCGATCGAGTGCCCGCGGCCGTAGTGGCGCAGCCGCACCGGCCGGTCGCCGAGGTCGAGGTCGGCGGCGGTGCGCACGAGCCGGGTCGCGGGCGTCGGGGTGACGGCCGCGAGGTCGGCGGCCAGGTCGGGGTGCTCGTGCACGGCCCGGTCGCGCAGGGCCGGCCCGACCAGCCGGGCGGCCTCCTCGTGCGACCAGATCGGGCAGCCGCCGGCGGCGAAGACCATGTTGCCGAAGCAGTGGTCGAAGTGGTGGTGGGTGTTCACGACGAGGACCGGCAGCGGCGTGACGCGGCGGACCGCGGCGAGCAGGTCCCGGGCCTGCGCGGCGGTGGAGAGGGTGTCGGCGACGAGGGCCGCCTCGCCGCCGACCACGAGGGTGGCGTTCACGTCGAGGACCGGGTGGCGCAGCACGTGCACCCCCGCGGCGATCTCGCGCAGCACGGTCATAACGACGCCAGGAACCGCGCACGGTCGACGATGACCCGCTCGACGCGCCCCTCCGCCACGACCTGTCGGCCGTCGCGGACCACGATCTCGAACGTGAGGCGGCGGCCGTCGGCCTTGGCCAGGCGGGCCTCGGCCACCACGCGGCCGCCGATCGGGGTGGCGGCGCGGTGCTCGAGGTCGGCCCGGGTGCCGACGGTCGTCCAGCCGGGTGGCAGGCGGCTCGCGGTGGCGCCGACGGTCGCGGCCTCGGCCAGGGCCAGCACGCGCGGCGTGGCCAGGACCGGGACGTCGCCCGAGCCGAGGGCCTGGGCGGTGTCGGCGTCGGTGACCGTCAGCTCGACGCGGGTGACGGCGCCGACCCAGGAGGCGGCATCGACCGTGGGGCGCTCGCTCGGCTGCATACCCCCAAGACTAGCGACCGCGGTCATTGCCCGGGTGCGGGAAATCCGAACGCCGGCGCCGCGGGCGGCTCGGGCTCCGGCGCCGCGGGCTCCGGCGCCGCAGGCTCGGGCGACGGTGGCGCGGGCGCCGCGGGCGCCGCGGGCGCCGCGGGCGCCGCGGGTGGCGCGGGCGACGGTGGCGCGGGCGCCGCGGGCGCCGCGGGCGCCGCGGGCGGCGCGGGCGCCGCGGGTTCCGCGGGTGGCGCGGGTGGCGGTGGCGCGGGCGCCGCGGGTGGCGCGGGCGACGGTGGCTCGGGCGCCGCGGGCGGCGGGGCGGCCGCGGCCAGGCGAGCCGCGAACGTGTGGCGCGCGGCCCGGGAGCGCGCGGCCAGCTCGCCGGCGAGGCGGTAGGCGTCCCCGGCGTCGCGCAGGCGGGCGGTCGCGGCCAGGCCGCCCGCCGTGTCCACGGTCACCGTCGCCAGCGACAGCGCGCGCTGCAGCGGCCCCTGCACGACCCGCACGCTCTGCACCCGCGCCAGCGGCACGGCCACGAGCTCGCGGGTGAGGACGCCCTCCCGCACGACGACCACGTCGCCGGTCACGGCCACCCCGATGCGCGACCACGACCAGGGGCCGAGCCACCGGGCGCGGCGGGGCGGGCGGCTCACGGGCAGCGCGGTGACGTCGACGGGGGCGGCGATGACGGCCTCAGCCAGTACCGAAGCAGCCACCGATGCGGCGTCGGAGGCCGCGGCGACGGGCACCAGCGTGCCCGCGCGCAGCCGCTCGTCGCCGTCACCGCCGTAGCCGGCCACGTCCATGCGCGCCCGGGCCCAGCCGGCCGGGCGCCACAGCAGCGGCCAGGTCAGCTTCACGCCCTGCACGCGCCGCGGCGGCACCGACTGGCTGCGCTTGTTCAGCAGTCCCTGCCGCACGCGCAGGGCCGCGGTGTCGTCGGCGATGCGGAAGTCCCACTCGTCGAGCACGCGGCGCACCGGCACCTGGAAGACGCCGAGGAACGCGGTGACGGTGCTCGCCACGCCGATCAGGGTCCAGTCGGGGTGCGCGAGCGCCGGCCAGATGACGAACGCGGCGCCGACGGGCACCGCGAGCAGCTGCGGGGTGAGCACCTGGGCGAGCAGCAGCCGGCGGTTGTCCACACCGAACAGCGGGCGCTCGTCGTCGGGGGCGGCGGGCGCGGCCCCGGTCGCGAGGCCGAGCAGCCAGGCGCGGAGCTCGGTGGCGCCGGCGACGGTGAGGTACGCCAGCGGCGCCTCCGCCTTGCTGCCCCCGATCACCTCGAGGCGCAGCTCGGCCAGGCCGAACACGCGGGCCAGGGCGGGCCGCACGACGTCGATGGCCTGGACCCGTTCGAGCGGGATGGTCCGCACCCGCCGCGACAGCAGGCCCTCGTGGACGCGCAGCTCGCGGCCCACGACCTCGAACCCGGTCACGGCCCACACCACCGCCGAGACGAGCACCGCGCCGACGAGGATCACGACCATGGCGATCAGCCAGTGCAGCAGCCCGAGGTCGGACAGGCCGCGCCAGGAGACGGCGACGGCGGCCAGGGCGACCAGTTTGGCCCCGCGCACCAGCGGCGTCAGCGGGTGCAGACGCTGCCGCGGCAGGGTCAGGGGCTCGGTCACAGACCCTCTTCCCGGATCTCGCCCAGGGCGGCGAGCCGGTCGCGCAGCCGGGTGGCCTCGGCGGCCTCCAGGCCCGGCACGGTGGCGTCGCTCGCCGCGGCGGCCGTGTGCAGGGTGACCGTGGCCAGGCCCGCGGCGCGCTCGATCGGCCCGGCGGTCACGTCGACGAACTGCATCCGGGCGTACGGCACGATCGACAGCCGCCGCACGAGCAGCCCGTGGCGGACCAGCAGGTCCTCGGCCCGCTCGGCGTAGCCCCAGGCGCGGATGGACCGGCGCAGGAACACCGCGCGCAGGGCGCCGCCGGCGACGATCGCCACGGCCGCGGCGTAGCCCCACGCCGACCACAGCACGGCGGCGACCAGGGCGGCGAGGGTGAGGATCAGCACCCAGACGCCCAGGACGGCGAGGCGGACGAGGTAGTACCGCGCCGAGATCGGCCGCCACTCGACCGTGTCGGGCCATGGGCGCAGCGGGTCGGGCGCGACCGGAGCGTTCACCCCTCGAGCGTAGTGGTCTCGCGCAGGAAACCGCGCACCGCGAGGAACTCGCCGAGCGAGGCCCGGTGCTCGTCGCAGGCCAGCCAGATCTTGCGCCGCTCGGGCGTGTGCAGCTTGGGATTGTTCCACAGCAGCTGCCAGCGGGCCTCGGAACGGCAACCCTTCGCGGAGCAGATCATCTCGTCCACGCCAAGAGTGTGAGCGCCGGGCGGCCACGGGGGAAGCCGCCCGGCGACGGGTGAATCGTACCCACTGCGGTACGGGTGGTGTCCAGTCGTCGCGCCCGGCCGGTGACGAAAATCCCCCGAATCGATAGCCACATATGCGATATATCGGGCCAAGGTGGCGGGACGGCAACTCCCAGTAGGCTCTCAGGAGCATCGGATCGCGATCGGTCGCCGCGCCGTGCGACGCTAGGTTGACCGGCGTTAGGTTTGTTCCGACGTTAGGTTGACTGGGAAGTACAAGCGCGCGCGTGGAGGACCGGTGACCCAGCCGAACAACCCTGTCTCGACCCCAGCTCAGGACGCGACCGTGCTCGAACGGGCGCTGTTCGAGGTCAAGCGGGTGATCGTCGGCCAGGACCGGATGATCGAGCGGATGTTCGTGTCCCTGCTGTGCCGTGGCCACGTGCTGCTCGAGGGCGTGCCGGGCGTCGCCAAGACGCTCGCCGTGGAGACCCTCGCCCGGGTCGTCGGCGGCACCTTCTCCCGCATCCAGTTCACCCCCGACCTGGTCCCGGCCGACATCGTCGGCACCCGGATCTACCGGCAGTCCAGCGAGAAGTTCGACGTCGAGCTCGGGCCGGTGTTCGTGAACTTCCTGCTCGCCGACGAGATCAACCGCGCGCCCGCGAAGGTGCAGTCGGCGCTGCTGGAGGTCATGGCCGAGCAGCAGGTGTCGATCGGCGGCGAGACCTACGACGTGCCCCGCCCGTTCCTGGTGATGGCCACCCAGAACCCGATCGAGCAGGAGGGCGTCTACCCGCTGCCCGAGGCCCAGCGCGACCGGTTCCTCATGAAGATCCAGGTGGGGTACCCGACCGACGCCGAGGAGCGCGAGATCGTCTACCGGGTCAGCGTGAAGACCCCGGAGCCGGCCGCGGTGCTCACCACCCAGGAGCTCATGGCGCTGCAGGACAAGGCCGACGACGTCTTCGTGCACAACGCGCTCGTGGACTACGCGGTGCGGCTGGTGGTCGCGACCCGCGCCCCGGCCGAGCACGGGCTGGGGGACATCGCGCACCTGATTCAGTACGGTGCCAGCCCCCGCGCCTCGCTCGGCATCGTGCGGGCGTCGCGCGCGCTGGCCCTGCTGCGCGGCCGCGACTACGCGCTGCCGCAGGACGTGCAGGACATCGCCCCCGACATCCTGCGCCACCGGCTCGTGCTCTCCTACGACGCGCTCGCCGACGACATCCCGGCCGACGACGTCGTGCGCCGGGTGCTCGCCGCCGTGCCGCCGCCCACCGTCGCGCCCCGCCAGCAGGCGACCACCGCCCCCGCGGGCCAGCCGGGGCAGCCCGGGCAGCCGGGGCAGCCGGGTCCGGGCGGCACGACCACGATCACCACGTGGCCGGGTCGGTGAAGCTTCACGGCGGCACCGGCCTGGACGACGCCCGGGCGGAAGTCGTGCTCAACCGCATGCAACTGCTCGTCACGCGCAAGCTCGACGGGCTGCTGCAGGGTGACTATCTCGGCCTGCTGCCCGGGCCGGGCACGGAGGCGGGGGAGTCGCGGGAGTACCGACCGGGCGACGACGTGCGCCGCATGGACTGGCCGGTCACGGCGCGCACCACGCTGCCCCACGTCCGCCAGACCGTCGCCGACCGCGAGCTGGAGACCTGGCTCGCCGTGGACCTGAGCGCCAGCCTCGACTTCGGCACCGCGCAGTACCTCAAGCGCGACCTCGCGGTGGCCGCGGCGGCCGCGGTGGCGCACCTGACCGTGCGGGGCGGCAACCGCATCGGGGCCGTCGTCGGGACCGCCGACGACCTGACCCGCCTGCCCGCGCGCCCCGGCCGCAAGGACGCCCAGGGGCTGCTGCGCACGATCGCGCTCACCCGGGGCCGGCCCGGCCGCGCGGACCTCGGCGCGCTCATCGACATGCTCAACCGGCCCCCGCGCCGGCGCGGCCTGGCCGTGGTGATCTCCGACTTCATGACGCCGCCGGAGCAGTGGGCGCGCCCGCTGCGCAAGCTCGGCGTGCGCCACGACCTGCTCGCCGTCGAGGTCGTCGACCCGCGGGAGCTGGAGCTGCCCAACGTCGGCGTCATCGCGCTCGTGGACCCGGAGACGGGCCGGATGCACGAGGTGCAGACGGCCGACCCGAAGCTGCGCCACCGCTACGCGCACGCGGCCGCCGCCCAGCGGGCTGAGATAGCCTCGGCCCTGCGCGGCGCGGGCGCGGCCCACCTGCGGCTGCGCACCGACTCCGACTGGCTCCTGGACATCGTCCGGTTCGTCGCGGCCCAGCGACACGCTCGAACTCGAGGTACGACCCGATGATCCGTCTGCTCTCGCCGTGGTGGCTGCTGGCCCTGATTCCCGTCGCGGGCGTCATCGGCATCTACATCTGGCGGCAGGTGCATCGCCGCGCGTTCGCGGTGCGCTTCACCAACGTCGACCTGCTCAGCAGCCTGGTGCCCAAGGGCATCGGCGCGCGCCGGCACGTCAGCGCCGCGGCGTTCCTGCTCAGCCTGGTGATCCTCGCCTTCGGCCTGACCCGCCCGTCGGTCGACACCAAGGAGCCGCTGGAGCGGGCCACGATCATGCTCGCCATCGACGTGTCGCTGTCGATGCAGGCGACCGACGTGGCGCCGACGCGCATCGACGCGGCCAAGGCCGCGGCCGTCGACTTCGTCAAGCAGCTGCCGCCGAGCTTCAACGTCGGGCTGGTCTCCTTCGCCAAGACCGCGAGCGTGCTGGTCTCGCCGACGAAGGAGCGCAACTCGGTGATGCAGGCCATCGAGGGCCTGACCCTGCAGGAGTCCACGGCGACCGGCGAGGCGGTCTTCACGAGCCTCGACGCGATCCGCACGGTGCCCGCGGACGGCGCGGCCGGCCCGCCGCCGGCCCGGATCGTGCTGCTCTCCGACGGCTTCCGCACCGCGGGCCGCTCGCTGGAGGACGCGTCCGCGGCGGCGTCGGCGGCCAACGTGCCGGTGTCGACGATCGCCTTCGGCACCGACGAGGGCGTGGTGCGCATCGGCAACACGCCGCAGCGGGTCCCGGTCGACCGGCCCTCGCTGCAGAAGGTGGCGGAGGTCACCAAGGGGTACTTCTACGAGGCCGCCAGCAAGGACGAGCTCAAGCGGGTCTACTCGGACATGGGCAGTTCCATCGGCTTCCGCACGAAGCCGCGGGAGATCACCCAGTGGTACCTCGGGTTCGGGTTCCTGCTGGCGCTGTGCGCGGGCGGGCTGAGCCTGCTGTGGGGCTCGCGCCTGCCCTAGTGGGCGCCGACGAGGTAGAAGAGCGCGGCCACCCAGGCGGCGGCCAGGAAGAAGCCAACGGGCGCGACGAAACGGCTCACGACATGCTCCAACGGGTGTTGTCTCAGACAGAAGGAGAGAACAGACACACGGAAGCCGTGGCGGGTGATCTGCTGTTACCGGCCACGACTGGAGGGATCGCTACTTCGCACAGCGATCACCTCCTGGGAGCAGCTGCCGTGCCGGACGGTCAGCGGAAGGGACCCAGCCGTCGATACGGCCGGGTGCCGGACGGCCCCAATGCTACGCCCTGTCGCCGAACCCGGCATCAGCCGCCCGGCGCATTGGGACCTACCATGCGGTAACACCTACGCTCCCTACAGATTTCCACGAGCTTGGAGAGGCGGCACCGTGGCGAGGACCGTACTGGTCACCGGCGGCAACCGGGGCATCGGACTGGCGATCGCGCAGGCGTTTGCCAAGCAGGGTGACCGCGTGGCGGTGACGCACCGCGGTTCCGGGGCGCCGGAGGGTCTGTTCGGCGTGCAGTGTGACATCACCGACAGTGCTGCCGTGGACGCCGCCTTCACCGAGGTCGAGAACGCGCTCGGCCCGGTCGAGGTGCTCGTCGCCAACGCCGGCGTCACCCAGGACACGCTGCTGCTGCGCATGAGCGAGGAGCAGTTCACCGGCGTCGTGGACACCAACCTGACCGGCTCGTTCCGCTGCGCCAAGCGCGCCGCGAGCAAGATGCTGCGCGCCCGCTGGGGCCGCATCGTGTTCATCTCCTCGGTCGTGGGCCTCTACGGCAGCCCCGGCCAGGTGAACTACGCGGCCAGCAAGGCCGGACTCGTGGGCATGGCCCGATCGATCACCCGCGAGCTCGGCAGCCGCAACATCACCGCCAACGTGGTCGCGCCCGGCTTCATCGAGACGGACATGACGGCGGTCCTGCCGGAGGCGACGCAGGCCGAGTACAGGAAGAACATCCCGCTGGGGCGCATGGCGAAGCCCGAGGAGGTCGCCGACGTGGTGACGTTCCTGGCCAGCGACGCCGCCGCCTACATCACCGGCGCCGTCATCCCCGTGGACGGCGGCCTGGGCATGGGCCACTGACGACTTTTTTCTGAGGGAGATTGCGCAATCATGGGTGGACTGCTCGAAGGCAAACGCCTGCTGATCACCGGCATCATCACGGACCAGTCGATCGCCTTCGCCGCCGCGAAACTCGCCCAGGAGCAGGGCGCCAAGGTCGTGCTCACCGGCTTCGGCCGGCTGTCGCTGGTGGAGCGCATCGCCAAGCGGCTGCCGCAGGAGGCGCCGGTGATCGAGCTCGACGTGACCAACCAGGAGCACCTCGACGGCCTGGCCGACAAGGTGCGCGAGCACGTGGACGGCCTCGACGGCGTGCTGCACTCCATCGCCTTCGCCCCGGCGTCCTGCCTCGGCGGTGACTTCCTGACCGCCCCGTGGGAGGACGTGGCCACGGCGGTGCACGTGTCGACGTTCTCGTTCAAGTCGCTCGCCGTGGCCTGCCTGCCGCTCATGGGCACCGGCGGCTCGATCGTGGGCCTGGACTTCGACGCGACGCGGGCCTACCCCGTGTACGACTGGATGGGCGTGGCCAAGGCCGGCCTCGAGTCGACGTCGCGCTACCTGGCCCGCGAGCTCGGCCCGCGCGGCATCCGCGTGAACCTGGTGGCGGCGGGCCCGCTGCGCACGATGGCGGCGAAGTCGATCCCGGGCTTCGCGGTGTTCGAGGACAGCTGGGCGAAGGCCGCGCCGCTGGGCTGGGACCTCTACGACCAGGCGGCCGCGGGCAAGGCCTGCTGCGCGCTGATGTCGGACTGGTTCCCGGCCACGACGGGCGAGATCGTGCACGTCGACGGCGGCTACCACGCCATCGGCGGCACCTCCTGAGCATGATTGCTGCTCGGGTCCGCGTCACGAGCTGACCGTTGCTCCCGCCAGACAATGGGCGGCCCTGAAGGCCTTCGGCCGGGCAGGGCCGCCCAGCCAGGTCCGCGGGCCAAGGGCGAAGACCGCACCAGGCCCACGGGCCGCAGCGGCGGGCGCATCACCCAGGAGCACAATGGTGCGCGTGGCTTACGACGCGTTCCTCCTGCTCTCGTTCGGCGGTCCGGAAGGGCAGGACGACGTCCTGCCGTTCCTGGAAAACGTGACCCGCGGCCGGGGCATCCCGCGCGAGCGCCTGGAGGCCGTCGCGGGGCACTACCGGCACTTCGGCGGGGTCTCGCCGATCAACGCCCAGTGCCGCGAGCTGCTCGACGCGCTGCGGCCGCGGATCGACCTGCCGATCTACTGGGGCAACCGCAACTGGCACCCCATGCTCGCCGACACCGTGCGGCAGATGCGCGACGACGGCGTGCGGCACGCGATCGCCTTCGTCACCAGCGCCTACGGGTCGAACTCCTCCTGCCGGCAGTACCTCGACGACATCGACCGGGCCCGGGCCGAGGTGCCGGGCGCCCCGGTCATCGACAAGATCCGGCACTACCACGACCATCCCGGCTTCATCGAGCCGCACGCCGACGCGGTGCGGGCCGCCCTGGCCACCCTGCCCGGGAAGGCGCCCGCGCGGCTGGTGTTCACCGCGCACTCCATCCCGACCGCCATGAACGCGGCCAGCGGGCCCGGGGGCGTCGGGCGCTACCAGGCCCAGCTGCGCGAGGCCGCCGCTCTCGTCGCCGAGCGCGCCGCGCCCGGGCTGGCGTGGGACCTGGTGTGGCAGAGCCGCTCCGGGCCGCCGCAGGTGCCGTGGCTGGAGCCGGACGTCAACGACCACCTCGAGGCGCTCGCCGGGGACGGGGTCGGCGAGGTCGTCGTCAGCCCGGTCGGGTTCGTGTCCGATCATCTCGAGGTGCTCTGGGACCTCGACGAGGAGGCCGCGGCGACCGCGGCCCGGCTCGGGCTCGCCTACGCGCGGGCCGGGACGCCCGGCGCCGACCCGCGGTTCGCCGACATGGTCCGGGAGCTCGTCGAGGAGCGCGTCCTTGCTCACAGTAATGTGCGTCACGCGCTCGGAACCGTCCCCACCTGGGATTTCTGCCCGGACGACTGCTGCGTGTCACCGAAACGCGCATAGGTTCGAAACGTTGCTGAGGGAGTATGTTGCGCGTGAGAGAACGCAAGCCCATCGAGTCCTGGCTCACCGACATGGACGGGGTCCTCGTGCACGAGGGCGAGCCCGTGCCGGGCGCACCGGAGTTCGTCAACCGGCTGCGCTCGTCCGGCAAGCCGTTCCTGATCCTGACCAACAACTCGATCTACACCGCGCGTGACCTGCAGGCCCGGTTGCGCCGCATAGGGTTCGACGTGCCGGAGTCCGCGATCTGGACCTCCGCGCTGGCGACCGCCGAGTTCCTCGACACGCAGCGGCCGGGAGGCACCGCCTACGTCATCGGCGAGGCGGGGCTCACCACGGCGATGCACGAGGTCGGGTACATCCTCACCGACACCGAGCCCGACTACGTGGTGCTGGGCGAGACCCGGACGTACTCCTTCGAGGCCATCACCACCGCGATCCGCCTGATCAACAACGGCGCCCGGTTCATCTGCACCAACCCCGACGCCACCGGGCCGTCCAACGAGGGCGCGCTGCCGGCCTGCGGGGCGGTCGCCGCGCTGATCTCGAAGGCCACGGGGATCGAGCCGTACTTCATCGGCAAGCCCAACCCGATGATGATGCGCTCGGCCCTCAACAGCATCGACGCCCACTCCGAGACCACCGCCATGATCGGCGACCGCATGGACACCGACGTCCTGTGCGGGCTGGAGGCCGGCCTGGAGACCATCCTCGTGCTCAGCGGCATCAGCACGACGGCGGACGTGGAGCGCTACCCCTACCGCCCCTCGCGCATCATCCCGTCAGTGGCGCACCTGATCGACGAGGTCTGAGCTACAGCAGCGGGGCGTTGCAGGCGGCCACCAGGGCCCGGCGGCAGGCCGTGGTCAGGGGCCGCAGGGCGGCGTCGCGCTGCTGGACCTCGTAGCCGTTGACGGCGCCGCCCGGGGCCGCGTGCTCGGCCAGCGCCAGCACGCGGTCGAGGGTGCTGGCGCGCGCGTAGAGCCGCCGCGCCCGCGGGTCGTAGCCGGGTGGCAGGTCGGTCGCGCCGTCGGGCCTGCGGATGGCCTCGATCGCGCCCGCCAGCTCGGGGCGCCACTGGGCGATGTCGAGCTTGGCCAGGGTCCGGGTCGCCGTGACCAGCTCCGCGGAGAGCTCGGCCTCGGCCTCGGCCGCGGTCGGCTCGTGGGCCGGGGGGCGATCCTGCGGCAGGGCGAACACCTGCCAGCGCACGGTCTCGAACTCGTCGCCCGAGCCCGAGGTGTGCAGGCGGACCTCCGGCACGAAGCCCAGCGGGCCCGCGAGCACCCCCTCGCCGGCCAGCAGCGCCGCGCCCGTGAACGGGCCGGGGCCGGGCAGGCCGCGCGGGTCGCCGGGTGCGGGCAGGACCAGGCGTACCTCGTCCGGGTGCAGCTTCGACAGCGACGGCAGGGCGTCGGCGAGCGACACGTCGGTCCAGGTGCCGGGGACGTCGGAGACCATGTGCTCCTCGTCGCCGGAGATCTCGGCGGCGGCGTCGTCGCACGGCACCAGGCCGGCGCGCCACGCCCGGACCCATGCCACGAAACGCGCCGAGCGGCGCGCCTGGAGGGTCGCCGCGCGTGCTGCGGGGGACATGGGAGCAAGGGTACGTGCTGACGTGCCGGTATGTCTCGCAGGCGAACAGGCCGTCAGCCGATACGCTTCCCGCCCATGGATGTCCTGGCGAACAACGACTGGCGCCGCCGGCGGGCGGTTCCCGTGGTGGAGGCCGAGCTCGAGCTGGTCGTGGAGGACGCCGACTCGGGGTTCTGCGGGGCCGTGGTCGGCTTCGAGTTCGGCGCGGTCGTGCTGGAGGACCGGCACGGCAACCGGCGCAACTTCCCGCTCGACCCGGCCGCGTTCCTGCTCGAGGGGCGCCCGGTGACCCTGGTGCGGCCCGCGCCGCAGCGTGCCCGCCCGCAGCGGCAGCGCACCGCCTCGGGCTCGATCGCGGTGGCCGGGCACACCGCCCGGGTGGCCCGCCGCGGCCGGATCTGGGTCGAGGGCATCCACGACGCCGCCCTGGTCGAGCGCATCTGGGGCGACGACCTGCGCGTCGAGGGCGTGGTCGTGGAGCCGCTGGACGGCATCGACGAGCTCGCCGCCGCCGTCCGGGCGTTCGGGCCCGGGCCGGTGGCGCGGCTCGGGGTGCTCGTGGACCATCTGGTACCAGGCTCGAAGGAGAGCCGGATCGTCGCCTCGGTGCAGTCGCCGTACGTGCTCGTGACCGGGCACCCGTACGTCGACGTCTGGCAGGCCGTGAAGCCCGCGGCGCTCGGCATCCGGGCGTGGCCGGTCGTGCCGCCCGGGCAGCCCTGGAAGGAGGGCGTCTGCGCGGCTCTCGGGGTCGCCGAGCCGGCCGAGCTGTGGCGGCGCATCCTCGCCTCGGTGTCGAGCTTCCGGGACGTGGAGACGCCGCTGATCAACTCGATGGAGCGGCTCATCGACTTCGTGACCGAACCCGACGAAGACCTCTAGACCGGGCCTCTCGACCGGGCCTCTTCATCGGGCCTCTTCATCGGGCCTCTAGATCGGCCAGGGCTCGCGGGTGAACACGAAGGTCGCGATGTCCAGCGCGACCACCTCGCCCGACGGCGAGCGGCGCACCTGCAGGACCTCGCCGTCGTTCTCGCCGGAACGGCCCCGCCAGCGGTCCGCCGCGGGCCCGTCGGGCTCGAAGCGCCACGGCGTGTCGCCGGTGGTCAGCGGGGTCACCACGAGCGCGCCGTCCGCCCAGCCGGCCTCGTACTCGCGCCCCATCCACCACCAGCGCCCCGTCAGCGGCGCGATCTCGGCCGGCGGGGGCGGCCCCGGGGCCCACGGCGCCGGGCGGACCGGCTCGCGGTCCAGGACCGTCTCGAGCAGGTCGAGGCCGAAGGCGCTCAGCCCGCCGGGGTGATGCATGGTGTACGCGTTGGCGAAGGCGACCACCGCGGTCCGCGAGGGCCGGTGGGCCGCGAACACGGCCACGTAGCCGGGCATCGAGCCGCTGTGGCCCACGAACACCCGCTCGCCGCGCCGCCACAGCTGGATGCCGAGCCCGTGCCCCGCGCGCCACGACTCGAGGTCGCTGAGCACGAACGGCGCGCACATCTCGTCCATCGTCGCCGGGGCCAGCACCGCCGGGTCCGGGTCGGCCACGAACGCGGCCCAGCGCGCCAGGTCCTCGACGGTCGACCACAGCTGCCCGGCCGGGGCCATCGCGCCGGCGTCCGGGTGCGGCTCCTCGCGCATCCGGTCGAGCCAGGGGTGCATGACGTACCCGCGGGCGTACGGCTCGGCCGCGGCGTACGTGGTGCGCTCCAGCCCGAGCGGGCGCAGCAGCCGCTTGCCGAGCATCTCGGTCCAGTCCTCGCCGCCCAGCCGGCTCACCACCGCGCCGAGCAGGCCGTAGGCGAGGTTGGAGTAGTGGAAGCCGTGCAGCGGGGGGTACGCCACCTTGTCCGCGGTCAGCGTGGACAGGAACGTCTCCACGTCGGTGCCGCCGTTGCGCTCCCACCAGTCGCCGTCGGGCTCGCGCTGCACGCCGCCCGCGTGCCCGAGCAGTTGGCGCAGCGTCACCGCGCCCACCGGGGTGCCGGGCAGGTGGCGGTACAGCAGGTCGTCGAGGGCCAGCCGGCCCTCGTCGCGCAGGGCCAGCACGAGCGCGGCCGTCATGGTCTTCGTGATCGAGCCGATCCGGAACTGCGTCCCGGGCCGGAAGGGGCCGGCGTGCGCGGTGTGGGCCAGGGCGCCGTCGCGCACCACGCCCGCGACCAGCGTCGGCACCCGCGCGCCGGCGTGGGCGCGGGCGATGCGTGCATCGATGTGGGCGGTGGTCTCGGGCAGGAGGGGCACGGGGGTCACGATCAGCCCAACTGTCCACATCGCGCAAGGGTGGCGGGACTTTCGCAAGGTTCCCGCAACGGGCGGCCGCCGGAAGCGGCACGACGTGCATCGTCGTGACACGATCGAGGGGTGGATGTCTGGCTGATCGTCTGGCTGATCGTCGGCGCCGCGCTCGTCGCGGCGGAGATCTTCACGACCACATTCGTGCTGCTGATGTTCGCGATCGGCGCGTTCGCCGCCGCCGGGGCCGCCGCCCTGGGGGCCAACGAGCCGATCCAGGCCGCCGTCTTCGCCGTCGTGAGCGCGCTGTCCTTCGTGGCGGTGCGCCCCACGCTGCGCCGGTACATGCACCGCGACGAACGCGACACCCAGATGGGTGTCGAGGCCATCGAGGGCTCGATGGCGCTTGTGATGGAGGATGTGGACACCGACAGCGGCATGATCAAGATCGACGGGGAGTTGTGGCGGGCCCGCCCGTACGACGCCACGCAGACCTTCGCCGCGGGGGAGCGGGTCCGGGTGATCGAGATCAAGGGTGCCACCGCAATGGTGTGGAAGGACTGAGCCCAGTGGATCCAAGCGTGTTCCTGGCGGTGGTCGTCATCGCCGCCGCCCTCATCGCCATCATCACCGTCGTCAAGTCGGTGAAGGTGGTGCCGCAGCAGGTCGAGTACGTGGTGGAGCGGCTCGGGAAGTACAGCCGGACGCTCACGCCCGGCCTGAACATCCTCGTGCCCTTCATCGACTCCGTGCGCAACAAGGTCGACAAGCGGGAGGCGGTCGTCAACTTCCCGCCCCAGCCGGTCATCACGTCCGACAACCTGGTCGTCTCGATCGACACGGTGCTGTACTTCAAGGTCGTCGACTCCGTGCGCGCGACCTACGAGATCTTCTCCTACCTGCAGGCGATCGAGCAGCTGACCGTCACCACGCTGCGCAACGTGATCGGCTCCCTCGACCTGGAGAAGGCCCTCACGAGCCGCGACGAGATCAACCGGCACCTCTCCGGGGTGCTGGACGAGACGACGGGCCGCTGGGGCATCAAGGTCACCCGCGTCGAGATCAAGGCGATCGAGCCCCCGCCGAGCATCCGCGACTCCATGGAGAAGCAGATGCGCGCCGAGCGCGACCGCCGCGCCGCGATCCTGCACGCCGAGGGCCTCAAGCAGTCGCAGATCCTGACCGCCGAGGGTGAGAAGCAGGCCGCGGTCCTGCGGGCCGAGGGTGAGCGGCAGTCCCGCATCCTGACCGCCGAGGGCCAGGCGAAGGCCATCCGGACCGTCGTGGACTCCATCCACCTGGCGAACCCGGACTCGAAGGTCATGGCGTACCAGTACCTGCAGTCCCTGCCGCAGATCGCCGCCGGCCAGTCGAACAAGCTGTGGATCCTCCCGGTCGAGCTCACCAAGGCCCTGGAGGGCATCGGGGGCGCCCTGGGCGGGATGAGCACCATGTCGAACGAGGAGCGCTCGCGCCACGTCGACCAGTCCTCGGTCGAGGAGGCCGAGTCCGAGGAGGTCCTGGAGGCCCGGCGCGCCGCGGAGGAGGCCGCCGCGGCGGCCAACGCCGAGGCGGCGGCGGCCGCGGCCCAGGTGTCGGGCGACCAGCCGACGCGCGAGCTGCCCGGCTCCCCGGGCGCGGCGGCCCCGGCGTTCGGCTCCCTGCCCACGGAGCAGCGCGACAACGCCTGATCGCACGGGTTCGAGGGCCGTCCGGTCCGCCCGGGCGGCCCTCGCCGTCGTCGCAGCGCGATGGCGTCCGGGGCCGGGGTCATCGCCGGCACCGTGAACCCCGCGGCGCGCACGGCGGCCGGCGCCGGCGGCCACGGCTCCGGGCGCGCGTAGGGAGGACGCGTTGTCGGTGCGGACCCCCCACCGGGACGCGGCGAGGCAGCGCGGCCGGCGTTCGGGGAGGGTCCGGATCACGGGTGTTCGGCGCGGCTGAGTTCCCAGAAGGCGACGGCCGCCGCGTTGGCGACGTTGAGCGAGTCGACGCCGCGATGCATGGGGATGACGATGCGGGCGTCGCTGGCGTCGAGGGCGCCGCCGGTGAGGCCGGGGCCCTCGGCGCCGAGGAGCAGGGCGGGCTTTTCGCGTTGTGCCGTGGTGAGGCGTTGGATGGGCACGGCGTCGGCGGCCGGGGTGAGCGCGAGCACGGTGAAGCCGGCTTTCCGCACGTCGGCGAGCGCGTCGGGCCATGGGTGGAGGTGGGCGTAGGGGACGGCGAAGACTTCGCCCATGCTGACGCGGACGCTGCGGCGGTACAGCGGGTCGGCGCAGGTGGGGGAGAGCAGCACGGCGTCCATGCCGAGGGCTGCCGCGCTTCGGAAGAGGGCGCCGAGATTGGTGTGGTTGTTGATATTTTCCAGGATGGCGAGTCGTCGCGCGGTCCCGAGGATCGCTTCGGCGCCGAGCTCGGGTTTGCGGTGGAACGAGGCCAGGACGCCCCGATGCACGTGGAAGCCGGTGATGGCCTCGAGCGTCGCCTGGTCGCCGGTGTACACGGGTACGTCCACCAGGTTCAGGTCGTCGAGTTGCGAGACGCGTTTGGTGTCGATGAGGACCGAGCGGAGCCGGTAGCCGGCTCGGAGGGCTCGGCGCAGGACGAGTTCTCCTTCCGCGATGAACAGGCCGTTGGGTGGCTCCCAGCGGGTCCGGAGCTCGACGTCGGTGAGTGCCCGGTAGTCGGCGAGCCGCTCATCCAGCGGGGTGGTGATCATTTCCGTGGCCTGCACCAGGTCGATTCTGCCGTGCGGGACGCGAGGGCCACCAACCGCGGCCGACGTCGGCCATCGGTCTCGTGTCGATCAGGACCGTGGGGGTCGGCCGGGTCCTCGCCGTCCGTTCGGTGCGGTGGCCATCGGGCGGCACCGCGGGCATGGCTTCGACCTCGCCGTCGCGATCCAGCACCCTTACGCCAGGGCCGCTGCGGTGCCGGTGCCGGGCGGCAGGCCGCGCAGACGGGCGGCGTCCTGGCTCGGCGGTGCGCCGAATTGGCGGCGGTACTCGCGGCTGAACTGTGAGGGGCTGTCGTAGCCGACGCGGTGGCCGATGCCGGCGACGTCGTCGGGGTGGGTGGCGAGCAGCAGCCGGGCCTGCTGGAGGCGGATCTGTTTCTGGAACTGGATCGGGCTCATCGCGGTGACGGCTTGGAAGTTGCGGTAGAACGCGGACACGCTCATGCCGGACAGCTGCGCCACGTCCTCGACGCGGAAGGCTTGTGCGTAGTGCTCGCGGATCCAGCCGACCGCGCGGGCGATGTGGGTGAGGCTGCTGTCGGCGAGGCCGAGCTGGCGGACGACGGCACCCTGCTCGCCGGTGATGAGCCGCCAGAGGATCTCCCGTTTGATCATCGGTGCGAGCACGGCCCGGTCACGTGGCTGTTCGAGCAGGCGCAGGAGCCGGATCACCGCGTCGAGCAGCTCGCCGGACGCGGTGCTGACGGCGAGGGCGGACGGCGTGCCGCCGCCGGCGGGCAGGAGGTCGCCGGGGGCCGCTTGCAGCAGCAGCTCGGCGATCATGCGCGGGTGCAGGATCAGGCCGAACCCGGCGGCGGGCACCTCGGTGAAGTGGCCGGTGACCGGCAGGTCGACCGAGGCGACGAGGTACTGCCCGGCGCGGTACTCGTACACACGGTCGCCGAGCGCGAGCCGTTTCGCGCCCCGGGCGATGAGTGCCAGCACCGTGCCGGACGTCGACGACGACGGCGGCTGCGGCTGGTCGACCTGCGAGATCAGGACGTCGTCGATGGCGGTGGTCTGGTCGGGCCGCACGTGCCGGGCGAGCAGGGTGCGCAACTCGTCGAGGGCCATGACCCCGATTCAAGCACCGCACGATACTCGCCGCAACGATAGGATCAGGCAAGAGGTCAAGAGCATCGTTCTAACGTTTCCGCAGGTAGCGATGATTACATGGGCTGGTCGATATCCCAGGAGCGCACAACAGCTCCACGAAAAGGAGAGTCCCATGAGCGTCGCCCACGGCTTCCACGCCACCATGACCGCGCAGCCCGGAAAGGGTGACGAGCTGGTCGAGCTCCTGCTCAACGCGCCGTCTCTGCCGAACGAGGACTGCATCGTCTTCCTGGTCGGCCGCTCGGCCGGCGACCCGGACACCGTCTTCGTCACCGAAGGGTGGACCAGCCAGGAGGCCCACAGCCGGTTCTTCGCGACCGAGCCGGCGCAGGCGCTGGTCGCGCGGCTCCAGCCGCTGCTGGCCGGCGAGCCGCAGTACACCGACGAGGTTCCGGCCGGCGGCAAGGCCGCCTTCTGAGATCGACCGGACCCGACGGCAACCCGACCACGAGCCAAGGAGCCCACCGTGACACCGGCCCGCCCCGACATCGACCCCGAGCTGCGCGCCCTCCTCGCCGGCGTTCCGCTCGCCTCCGAGCTCACCTCCGAGACGCTCGCACAGGTCCGCCACTTCGCTGCGGCGCCCGTCGAGCCCTTCCTCGAGGGTCGCGCCGTCACCCGGCGCGAGATCACCGTCCCGAGCCCCGACGGCGCCCAGATCCCACTGTCGATCTTCGCTCCCGCGTGGGCCGACCCCTCCACGACGGCGCCGTGCGTCTACTGGATGCACGGCGGCGGGATGGTCATGGGCGATCGCTTCTCACAGCTCGACATCCCCCTCGAATGGCTCGACCTGTTCGGGGCCGTGGTGGTCTCCGTGGACTACCGGCTCGCGCCGGAGGCCACCGGCACGACCCTGGTCGACGACTGCTACCAGGGTCTGCTGTGGACCGCCGCGCACGCCGGCGAGCTCGGCATCGACCCGTCCCGCATCGTCGTCGCGGGTGCCAGCGCCGGTGGTGGCCTCACCGCCGGGGTCACCCTGATGGCCCGCGACCGCGGCACCCCCGCGATCACCGCGCAAATGCTGATCTACCCGATGCTCGACCACCGCAACAACACCACCTCGAGCCGGCAGTACTCCGGCGGCCCCGGCGTCTGGACCCGCGAGATGAACGAGTTCGGATGGCGGTCCGTGCTCGGCGACCGCACCGCCGGCAACGTGCCCGGCTACGTCTCGCCGGCCGTCGCCGACGACCTCTCGGGCCTGCCGACCACGTACATCGACGCCGGCACCGCCGAGGTCTTCCGCGACGAGGACGTCGACTACGCCACCCGGATCTGGGCCGCCGGCGGCCAGGCGGAGCTGCACATCTGGGCGGGGGGCTGCCACGGATTCGACGCGCTGTACCCCAACGCGCGGGTCTCCACCGCCGCGCGCCGCACCCGCAACGACTGGCTCGCGCGGGTGCTGGGCCCGGCCGCGGAAGCCTAGGCGCGCACCGTGGCGACAGTCGACTAGGACGGCGTGGCCGCGCAACACGTTCGGCTTCCCGGCCGGTAACGCCGGATTCGGCCGGATGGCGGCGTTCGGGGACGCGCGCCCGCGCTCGCCGGCACGGCCGGCCGCGGCCGGAGGATGCTCGCTGCGACACGGGCGGGTGATCCTGCGGGCGCGTCGCCGAGCACGGAGCGCAGGCGGTAGCCGGCTCGCGGCGGCGCAGGACGCCGCGGCACCGCCGCGCCGGGCGGGGCCGGTGCGCGCGTGTGCCATCCTCGGCTCGGGTGCGAACCGTCGCTGAGGAGGAGCGTGGACTTCCGGATCCTGGGGCCGTTGGAGGTTGTCGTCGCGGGGGCGGCGGTGCCGCTCGGCGGGGCCAAGCCGCGGGCCGTGCTCATCGCGCTGTTGCTGCACCCCGGCCGGTACGTCGCCGCCGACCGGCTCATCGCCGACGTCTGGGGCGACGACCCGCCCCCGAGCGCGGTGAACGCGCTGCAGAGCTACATGTCGCGGCTGCGGCGGGCGCTCGGCCGCGACGCGCTGGGCCACCACGCGGGCGGGTACCGCGTGGTGGCCGACGCCGCACAGATCGACGCCCATCGCTTCGAGGCCGGCCTCTCCGGCGCCCGGGCCGCGCTGGCCGGCGGCGACCCGGCCGGCGCGCTCGCCGCCGCCGAGGCGGCCCTGCGGCTGTGGCGCGGCCCGGCGCTGCTGGACGTGGCGGGCGAGCTGTTCGCCCAGGCCCAGATCGCGCGCCTCACCGAGCTGCGGCGGGTCGCCGAGGACGTGCGCGTCGAGTGCCTGCTCGCGCTCGGGCGCACGGCCGAGGCGGTGGCCCGCTCGGCCGAGGTCGTGGCCGGAGAGCCGCTGCGGGAGCGCAGCCGCGCGCACCTCATGCTGGGGCTGTACCGCGCCGGGCGCCCGGCCGAGGCCCTGGCCGCCTACCATGAGCTGCGCGCCCTGCTGGCCGAGCAGTTCGGCCTCGACCCGGGCGAGGAGCTGCAGGCGCTGGCCGGGGCGATGCTGCGCCAGGACCCCGCGCTGGCGTGCGCGCCGGTCCCCGCGCTGGCCCCCGCGCCGGCCCCCGCGCTGGCCCCCGCGCCGGCCGCGGAGCCGGCCGCCGTCTCCGTTCCCGCCCCCGCGCCGGTCAACGCGATCCCGCCCGGCCTCGACCGCTTCGTCGGGCGGGAGCGGGAGCGCGCCGAGGTCCGGGCGCTGCTCGACGAGCACCGGCTGGTCACCGTCACCGGCCCCGGCGGCGTCGGCAAGACCCGGCTCGCCATGGAGCTGTGCCGGGGCCTGGCCGCCGAGGTGCGCCTCGCCGAGCTCGCCGGCGTCGAGGACGGCACGCTGCTGGAGCCGGCGCTGACGCAGGCGTTCGGGCTGGCGGTGCCGACCGGCGTGGACGGGATCGCCGAGGCCGTCGGCGACCGGCCGGTCGTGCTGCTGCTGGACAACGGCGAGCAGCTCCTCGCCGCGCTGGCCGGGGTGGTCCGCCGCCTGCTGGCCGAGGCGCCGGGCCTGCGCGTCCTGCTCACGTCCCGCTCGCCGCTGAGCATCGCGGGGGAGCGGTCGTACGCGGTGCCGCCGCTGCCCGCGGGCACGGCCGCGGTGGAGCTCTTCCTGGACCGCGCCGCGGCCGTCGCGCCCGGCTGGACCTGCGGCGAGGCCGAGCGGGCGGTCGTCGCGGCCCTCTGCGAGCGCCTCGACGGGCTGCCGCTGGCCGTCGAGCTGGCCGCGGCCCAGGTGCTCGCGCTCTCCCCCGCGCAGATCCTGGACCGGCTCGACGACCCGCGGGCGCTGGTCAGCCCGCGGCGTGACGTCGACGAGCGGCACCGCAGCCTCGACGGCGCCGTCGATGCCACCTACCGGCTGCTGGACGGCCCGCAGCGGGAGCTCTTCGCGCGGCTCAGCGTCTTCGCGGGCCCGTTCGACCTCGACGCCGTCGAGCGGGTCGCCGGAACCGGCGGCGGCGTGCTCGCGCCGCTGACCGGGCTGATCACCACGTCGCTCGTCACGGTGCTGCCGGTCGCCGGGCCCCGGCGCTATCGCATGCTGCGGACCCTGCGGCAGTACGCCGAGCGCCGCCTCACCCCCGACGGCCGCGCCGAGCTGCGCCGCCGCCACCTCGCGTGGTCCTGCGAGCTCGCCGCGGAGGCCGACCGGGCGCTGCGCGGGCCGGACGCGCCCCGGTGGTTCCGCGCCGTCGCGGCCAAGCAGGACGACGCGCGCGCCGCCCTCGCCCACGGGCTGGAGGACCCCGACGGCGCCGAGGCCGCGCTGCGGCTGGCCGGCGACCTGAGCTGGTTCTGGTACCGCGGCGGCCACATCGTCGAGGGCCTGCGCTGGCTGCAGGCCACGCTCGCCGCCGCCCCGGACGCGGCCGAGGACGCCCGGGCGAGGGCGCTCACCGGGGTCGCCTGCCTGCGGTACCTCGCCGGCGACCTGCCGGCCAGCGGCGCCGCGATCCGGGCCGCGCTGGAGCTGGCCCGGGAGGGCGGGGCCCCCGCCACGCTGGCCCGCGCGGCGGTCTACCACACCCTGCTGCTGGGCCTGTCGGGCCGCGCCGAGGAGGGCCGCCGGGCGGGGGAGGAGGCGCACGCCCTGGCGGTGGCGTGCGGCGAGGACTGGCTGCTGGCCGAGGCCCTCATCAGCATCGGCCACGTCGCCTGGGCCGGCGGCGACCTGGAGGGTGCCGCCGCCGCGCTCGACGAGGCGATCGAGGCCGGCACCCGCAGCGGCTTCGCCTGGTCCGCCTCCTCCGCCCGGTGGATGCGGGCCGAGCTGGCGCTGGGCGCCGGGGCCTACGAGGAGGCGCTGCGCCTGGCCGCCCGGGCGGTGGCCGACCTCGACGAGCAGGACGACGTGACCGGCTGGCTGGCCACCGCGCACCTGCTGGCGGGCGCGCTCGCGCACACCGGCCGGCCCGCCGACGGCGCCGTGCTGCTCGGCGCGGTCGACGCGCTCGGCGGCCGGGTCGGCTACGCCCCGGAGCGCATGGACCCGCGCAACGCGCCCGGCCACGTCGAGGCGGTCGCGTCCCGGCTCGACCCGGACGCCTACGCCGCGGCGCTCGCGCGGGGCCGGCGGATGGACCGGGCCGCGGTCCGCGCCCACCTGGAAGCCCTCGACCGGCGCTCCTAGCGGGGCCGCGGGCCGGTTGCACGCGGGCTGCACGCCGGCTGCACGCGGCCGGGTCCAGCCTGGTGGCCGGACGGGAAGCCCCGTCAATCCGTCACGACACCAAGGAGATCCCATGAAGATCACGGTCAAGAAGGTCGAGCGCATCGAGGCCACGCGGGTCCACCCGGACCCGGAGAACAAGGTCGTCGGCGCGCTGTAGCGCATGTCCGGCCGGCCCGGCCTCGGTGCCGGGCCGGCCGGCCCCCTTCCCGCCCGGCAGTGCATCCCCGAGAGGAGGGCCGATGCGGCCCAGGCTCAAACCCATTTCCGTCGTCCGGCGCCCCGCCGAGGTGGTGCTCGTCGGGCGTTCCCTGGAGCTGACGTACCTCGCCGACCCCGACGGCAGCGTCGCGGCGCTGCTGGAGGTCCTGGCCCGCGGCGCGCACCCCGTCGCCGCGCTGCCGGGCGCCATGCGCGAGCGCGGCTACACCGTCACCGAGGCCGACATGGCGGCCGCCGTCACCGCCCTCGACGAGGTCGGCGTGCTGCTGCCGGCCGACTCCGACGCCGGGCTCGACCCGGACACCCTGCGGCGCTACGAGAGCAACCTGCGCTTCTACGACCTCTTCGCCGGCCTGCGCCGCCCCGGCGCGGCCTTCCACCGGGCCATGCGCGACGCCGACGTGCTGCTGCTCGGCGCCGGCGGGGTGGGCAGCGGGGTCCTGCAGTCCCTGGTCGGCCTCGGGGCCGGGCGGGTCCGGCTGGTCGACTTCGACATGGTCGAGGAGAAGAACCTGGCCCGGCAGTTCGCCTACGCCCACGGCGACGTCGGGCGGGCCAAGGTGGACGCGGCGCGGGACTGGGCGGCGCGCTACTCCCCGGGGACCACGGCCGTCGAGGCCGTGCACGAGCGGATCGCCGACGCCGCCACGATCCGCCGGCTCGGCGCGGGCGCGTCCGTCGTGGTGAGCTGCATCGACTCCCCGCCCGACATCCAGCTGCTGGTCAACGAGGCCTGCTTCGGGCTGGGCGTGCCGTTCGTGACCGGCGGCCTGCAGTACTCGACCCTGTTCTACTGGTCGGTGGAGCCCGGGGTCAGCCCGTGCCGGCTGTGCCTGGAGCTCAACCGCGCCGACGAGGGAGCGGCGGCGGAGCCCGGGCAGTCGGTCCTGCTGTCGGGGGAGTTCGTCAACCGGGCCACCGGGCCGGTCGCGCAGGTGCTCGCCGGGTTCATGGCGCTGGAGACCGGGCGGTACCTGACCCGCACCGACCCGCCGGTGGCGGCGGCGACGTACCACACCTTCGAGCTGGCCGACGGGATGCGCACGACCCGGGAGCCGTGGCCGCGGCACCCGGCCTGCGCCCTGTGCGGCCCCGCGGCGGCGGCCTGAGATGCCGTCGCTGACCCAGATCAGGGCCCTGACGCTGGTCGCCGACGGGGACGGCTACGTGGTGGGCAGCCCGCACACGGCCGAGTACGTCGAGGTGCCGCCGCTCGG
Organism: Dactylosporangium sp. CA-052675; assembly: GCF_050947935.1. Taxonomy (GTDB): domain Bacteria; phylum Actinomycetota; class Actinomycetes; order Mycobacteriales; family Micromonosporaceae; genus Dactylosporangium. The sequence goes on from NZ_CP192010.1 coordinate 2,107,855, forward strand.
CGCGCGGATCATCGAGTGGCTGCAGGAGGGCGTGGACGTCGCCGAGTGCGAGCGGCGGGCCGCCGAGGCGGCCGGCGAGCCGGTCGACGTGCCCGGCTTCCTGACCACCCTGGCGGACGAGGGCCTCTTCGCCGAGGCGGCCGGCGAGGGCGGGGGCGGCGATGCGGGCTTCCGCGTGCGCCGGCGGGCCGGCGCGGCGCTCTTCCATCCGCTGGCCTGGGCCGTCTACGCGCTGGCCGCCCTCGCGGTGCCGGTGCTGCTCGTCGCGGTGCCGTCGCTGCGCCCGTCGTACCGCGACGGGTTCCCGTTCCACACCCAGCTGCTCAACCTCGTCGCCGTCAGCGCGCTGGGCATCGCGGCGGCCGCCCTGCACGAGGCCGCTCACGTGCTCGCCGCCGCCCGGCACGGCCTGCGCAGCCGGCTCGCCGTGACCCGCCGGCTGTACTTCGTCACCTTCCAGGCCGACCTGACCCGCCTGTGGAGCCTGCCGCGGCGGGCGCGCTACGGCCCGCTGCTGGCCGGCGTGGCCTGGGACCTGGCCGTGCTCGCCGCCGCGCTGCTGGCGCAGGCGTCCCTGGCCGGCGCGCTCGGCCCGATGGTCGTGCGGCTGCTGCGGGCGCTGGTGCTGCTGCAGGTCACCGCCCTGGTCGCCCAGCTGCTGGTCTTCATGCGCACCGACGCCTACGCGCTGCTGGTCAACGCGACGGGCTGCAAGACGCTGTGGGCCACGAAGGGCGCGCTGCTGCGGCGGTACCTGCGCCGCGCGACCCCGGCCGACGAGGAGCACCTGGCCGGCACGGCCGCGGGCGAGATCGCGTGGGCGCGGCGGTACCTGTGGCTGTACGTGCCCGGGATCGCGCTGGCGCTCGGGTACTTCGCGACCTTCGCCGTGCCCGGCACGCTGTACCTCGTGCGGCTGTGCCTGGCCCCGATCCGCACCGGCGGGCTGGGCACGGCGGCGGCCTGGGCGGGCCTGGCCGCGCTGCTCATCGCCGTCGTGCCGTCCCTGCTGGCGCTGCTCGGCGCGGCCCGCAGCGGCCTGCGCGTGCTGCGCACGGCGACGATGCGGCGCCAGGCCCGCCGACCGGCCGACCTGCCGCTCTGAGCGCCGCACCGGCCCGGCGGCCCGAGCGGCCTCGCGCGGCGCGCGCGCCGTTGTAGCATCCGCGCTGATGTTTCCGACCGTCCGCGAGGTGCTCGCGCTGGAGCCGGTGCGCAACGGCGCCCCGCGCGTCGTGGCGGGCGAGCGCGGGCTCGACGAAGCCGTCCGCTGGGTGCACAGCTCCGAGGTGCCCGACATCGCGACGCTGCTGCGCGGTGGGGAGCTGGTGCTCACCACCGGGATCGGGCTGCCGGCGCACGATGAGGGGCTGCGGCGCTACATCACCGACCTCGCCGAGGTCGGCGCGTGCGGGCTGGCCGTGGAGCTCGGGCGCCGCTACGCGCGGCGGCTGCCGGCGGTGCTGGTGCGCACGGCCGACACGGTCGGTCTGCCGCTCGTCGAGCTGCACCGCGGGACGCCGTTCGTGGCCATCACCGAGGCCGTGCACTCGATGATCATCGACGCCCAGCTGGCCGAGCTGCGCGCGGCGGAGGAGATCCACCAGCGCTTCACCGACCTCTCCGTCGAGGGCGCCGGGCCGGCCGAGGTCGTCGCGCAGGCCGCGGCCCTGTCCGGGGCGCCCGTGGTGCTCGAGAACCTCTCGCGGCAGGTGCTCGCCTACGACGCGGCCGGCGGCTCGGCGCAGCTGCTGCTGGCCAGCTGGGAGGCGCACTCGCGGGCCATCCGCCCGGCCGGGCGCACCGGCTTCGACCCGGGCTCGGGCTGGCTGGTGACCGCCGTGGGCGCCCGCGGGCAGGACTGGGGCCGGCTGCTCATGCGGGTGCCGTCGGCGCAGGCGCGGTACGTCATCCTCATCGAACGCGCCGCCTCGGCCCTCGCGCTCGGGCGCCTGATCGACCCCGACCCCGAGGGGCCGCAGCGCACCCTGCTCCAGGCGCTGCTCAACCACTCGATGCCGGTCGAGGAGGTGATGCTGCGGGCGCGGGCGCTCGGCGTGCCCCTGGAGCGCCGCACGCTGGTCGGGGTGGTCGTGCGGCCGCGGATGTCAGTCGAGCGGCTGCTGTCCGAGATGTCGGTGAAGGGCCTCGTCGGCGCGCTCGACGCGAACTCGACGGGCGTGCTCCTCACGCACGCGACCGAGGACGTCATCCGCGTCTTCGCCGAGAAGGTCCAGAAGTCCGACGCCGGTGCGATCGTGGCGGCGGGCGAGATCGTCTCCACGGCCCGGGAGGCGCGCCGGTCGCTCGTCGAGGCGGCGCAGGTCGCCGACGCCGTACGCCATCCGGCCAGCGGGGTCGTCCGCCTCGCCGACGTGGGCCTGGCCGGGCTGCTGCACATGCTGCGCGACGAGCCGCGGCTGCAGACCTTCGTGGAGCGCGAGCTCGGCCCGCTGCTGGCCTACGACGCCCGCAACCCGCGCGAGCAGCTGCTGGAGGTGCTGCGGGTGTACCTCGAGTGCGGCCGCAACAAGTCCGCCGCGGCCGAGCACAGCCACCTGTCGAGGCCCGCGTTCTACGAGCGGCTCGCGCGCATCAGCAAGGTCTCCGGCGCCGACCTCGACTCGGTGCAGGCGTGCCTGTCCCTGCACGTGGCCCTGCTGGCCCTGGACGCGCTGCGCAGCTGACCGGGCTGCGCGGCTGACCGGGCTGCGCGGCTGACCGGGCTGCGCGGCTGACCGGGCTGCGCGGCTGACCGGGCTGCGCGGCTGACCGGGCTGCGCGGCTGACCGGGCTGCGCGGCTGACCGGGCTGCGCGGCTGACCGGGCTGCGCGGCTGACCGGGCTGCCCCGGCGCGTGGCTACTGCATCGAGATGTGCACGTGGTTGTAGTGGTCGCCGGCCGGGGTGCCGTCGCCGCCGTAGGACTTCCAGCCGCTGCTCGGCTGCCAGATCCGCTTGTACCAGATCACGTACTTGATGCCGAGGTTCTTCGCGTTCGCCAGCGCCCACGCGGCGAGGTTGTCGCCGTAGGTCTTGTCCGCCCCGGTCGCCCGCGCGTTGACGAACGTCGATGCGTTCGCCGAGAAGTCGCACGCCTTGCCGAGCGGGTGGTCGCCGCCCCCGCCGCTGCGGTAGCACGACGTGTAGTGCGTGAACCCGGCCTTGCGGGCCTCGTTGTACATGTTCGTCGTGCGCGGCGACTGGCACCCGGAGGTGGTCGGATCGTCGCCGGTGCAGCCCTCCTTCGGGTAGGACCCGTCGGAGTTGCGCGCCACCGGGTTCGTGGTGACCTTGCCGCCCGCCGGGGCGCCCGAGCTGACGTCCGCCCCGCCGCCGGCCTTGCGCAGCGCGTCCTCGGCGGCCTTCTTGTTGGCCTCCATGATCTTCAGCTGCGCCTGCTGGTTGGCCACGGCCGCGTCGACGTCCTTGCGCTGCTGCTCGAGCTGGCGCTGGGTCTCGGCGATCTCGTGCAGCTGCTTGTTCTCCCGCTGCAGCATGTACTCGACGGTGACCATGTTGTGCAGCATGTCCTCGGGGTTGTCGGCCCCGATGACGACGTTGGCGATGCTGACCCGGTTGCCGCGGTACGCCGCGTTGGCGATCGTCCCCGCGGACGCCTGCAGCTCGCCGAGGCGCGCCTGGGTCTTGGCCATCTGCTCGCCGATGGCGGCCTGGTCGGCCGTGGACTTGTCCAGCCGGCCCTTGGCGTCGTTGTACTCGGCCGTCGCCTTGTCCAGGGCCTGACGCACGGTGAGGTTCTGGCCGCCGTCCTCGTCCGCGCCGGGTGTCGGTTCCGCCAGTGCGGCGCTACCGAACGTGGTCACCAGCACCAGCGCGGTGACCAGGAGCGTGAGGAGCCGTCTCGGTGCCGTCGACATCGCGGCACAGCATATCGAAGCGGCCTGAAAACGCCAGCGCGAGAATGGACCCCATGGACGACCTCCTCACCCGGCACCGGCGGGTCATGCCCGGCTGGATGCCCGTGTACTACGACGAGCCCATCGAACTCGTCACCGGCAAGGGTTCTCGCGTCACGGACAGTAATGGAACAACATATCTCGACTTCTTCGGCGGGGTCCTCACCAACTCGCTCGGCTACGACCTGCCGGAGGTGCGCGAGGCGGTCGAGCGGCAACTGGCGACCGGCCTGGTGCACACCTCCACGCTGTACCTGATCCGCCAGCAGGTCGAGCTGGCCGAGAAGATCGCCCGGCTCTCCGGCATCCCCGACGCGCGGGTCTTCTTCACCAACTCCGGCACCGAGGCGAACGAGGCGGCGCTGCAGGTCGCGACGAACACCCGCGGCAGCAACAGCATCCTGGCCGTGCGCAACAGCTACCACGGCCGCACGGCGGCGACGATCGCGGTGACCGGCAACCGGGCCTGGTCGGCGTCGGCGTACAGCCCGTACAACGTGAGCTACCTGCACTCCGGCGACCGGCTGCGGGGGCTGCTGCGGGGGATGAGCGACGAGCGGTACCTCGAGGCGGCCGAGGAGGACCTCCGCGAGGTGCTCGCGACCACGACCGCCGGCCCGGTCGCCTGCCTCATCGCCGAGCCGATCCAGGGCGTCGGCGGGTTCACGCACGGGCCGGACAAGCTCATGGCCGTCTGGCAGCGGGTCCTCGACGAGCACGGGATCCTGCTGATCTCGGACGAGGTGCAGACCGGCTGGGGGCGCACCGGCGAGCACTTCTGGGGCTACCAGGCCCACGGCGTCACGCCCGACCTGCTCACGTTCGCCAAGGGCATCGGCAACGGCTTCGCCCTGGCCGGCGTCGTCGGGCGCGCGGAGGTGCTCGAGTCGGTGCAGGGGATCTCGTTCTCGACCTTCGGCGGCAACCCGATCTCCACGGCGGCCGGCAACGCGGTGCTCGACTACATCCTCGACCACGACCTGCAGGCCAACGCGGCGCGCATGGGAGCGCTCCTGCTCGACGGCCTGCGCGCGATCGACAGCCCGATCGTGGCCGAGGTGCGGGGCAAGGGGCTCATGATCGGCATCGAGCTGACCAGCGCGGCGGCGACGGCGGCGGTCTTCGAGTCCTGCAAGCGCGACGGGCTGCTGGTCGGCAAAGGTGGCCTCTACGGCACCGTGATCCGGATGGGCCCGCCGCTGAACCTCACCGAGGCCGACGCGCGCGAAGGTTTGGAAATTCTGACCAGGGCTCTGGTCGAGCACGGAAGCGTTGCGGTCTGAGAACGCCCAGGTCAAGCTGAAGTTTCTCGGTCGGGCCGAACCATCCCAAGCGGGCTGGTTCGGCCTTTTCCCTGAAAACCGGCAGATTCGGGCCGACCGGGCCACGTAACAAATCGGGCGTAAATCCGGCCGGCCGGTGCCCGCGGGGCGGTCGCGGATGGTCTGCTGGGGCGAGCGCCGGGCGCCCGCTTCTCAAGATCGAGATCTATCCTGAGCTGGTCTTTTAGGTCCCTTTAAGATCCACTTCGCAGGTAACAGTTTGAAAACTTCGCCCAACTCCTTGACAAGAAGGGGGCCTCAGTAAGAACTTTTACCACTAACAGTTAAGGAACCTTGCTGAAAGGGAGCGCGATGGTGTCTCGCGAGGAGCTCACGACGGTGGTGCCGACCGCCGTCAGTGCCTCGCCGCCGGCATCCGCTCCGACCTCGCCCGCCCCGGTCGACGGATTCGCCGCCGGCGGCAACGGCGAGAGCGTCCTGGTCCGCGTCCGCGCCGGGCTCCCCGAGCTCACCGGGGCCCTGCAGCGCGTGGCCGAGCTGATCCTCGCCGACCCCGCCGCCGCGGCCCGCTCGACCATCGTCGAGCTCGCCGAGCGCTCCGGGACCTCGCCCGCCACCGTGACCCGCTTCTGCCGGGCACTGGGCTTCGTCGGCTACGCCGACCTGCGGCTGGCCATCGCCGGCGAGACCGGCCGGGCCGCCCGCACCGGCGGCTGGACGATGGACATCGGCCGCGAGATCCAGCCGACCGACCCGCTGGAGCGGGTGCTCGGCCAGATCATGGCCGCCGACACCCAGGCGATGCACGACACCGCCTCCCTGCTGGACCTCGGCGAGGTCGAGCGGGCCGCGGACGCCATCGCCCGCGCCGACCGGGTCGACATCTACGGCGCGAGCGGCAGCGCGCTGGTCGGCGGGGAGATGCAGTTCTGCCTGCACCGCATCGGCATCGCCGCCTGGGCCTGGACCGACGTGCACAACGGCCTGGCCAGCGCGGCGCTGCTCAAGGGCGGCGACGTGGCCCTCGGCGTCTCGCACAGCGGCCAGACCCGCGAGACGATCGAGATGATCGCCGAGGCGAGCAGCCGGGGCGCGACGACGATCGCGCTGACCAGCTTCCCGCGCTCGCCGCTGGCCGAGGTCGCCGACATCGTCCTGCTCACCGCGACGCAGGCGACCACCTTCCGGCCGGACGCCCTCTCGGCCCGGCACCCGCAGCTCGTGGTGCTCGACCTGCTGTACATCGCGGTCGCCCAGCGCACCCACGAGCGCGCCCACGCAGCGTTCTCCGTCACGGCCCAGGCGGTCGCCGGCCATCGGTCGGCCTCCGGAAAGGAAGCGTCGTGACCACACTCCAGGACGCTCGCGCGGGAAAGGGCGACGGGATGGCCGTCACCGCTCACGGTTACGTCTCCGCGATCCAGTCGGTCATCGACCGGATCGCCTCCACCCAGGCCGACAATGTCAGCACGGCGGCGGAGCACATCGCCGACTCGCTGCGCGCCGGCGGCCTCCTCCAGGCGTTCGGCACGGGACACTCCGAGGCGGTGGCGGTGGATTTCGCCGGCCGCGCCGGAGGCCTCGTGCCGACGAACAAGATCCTCCTGCGGGACCTCGTCGTCTACGGCGGGGAGGACCCGAGGATCCTCGAGAACGAGAAGCTGGAGCGCGATCCGAAGATCGCGGCCCGGCTCTACGAGATCGCCGCGCCGCGTCCCGAGGACGTGTTCGTGATGGCCTCGCAGTCGGGGATCAACGGGGGGATCGTCGAAATGGCGCTGCTGATCAAGCAGCGCGGGCACAAGTTGATCGCCATCACATCGGTCGAGCACACCGTCCGGGTGTCCCCCAGGCACCCCTCGGGCCAGCGGCTCGCCGACATTGCCGACGTCGTGCTGGACAACGGCGCGCCGTACGGCGACGCACTGCTGTCGCTGGATAGCGGCGGCGCGGTCTGCCCGGTCTCATCGGTCACCAACGCGCTGCTCGCGCAGCTGGTGGTCGCCGAGGTCGTGCGACGCATCGAGGCTGCGGGCGAGGTGGCTCCCGTCTACCTGTCCGCAAACGTCCCCGGCGGGGACGAGCACAACCACACCCTCGAGTCGCGGTACGCCGGGCGTGTCCGGCGAACCGCCTGACCCGAACCGAGGAGACCCCCTAATGTCCAATGAACTGACTCGTCGTACCGTCCTGCGGCGCGCGGCTGCGGCGGGCCTGCTCGCCACCCCCGCCGCCGGGCTGCTCTCCGCCTGCGCCGGCTCGGACGCCTCGTCCGACAAGGGCAGCGACACCGGGACCAAGTCGGCCGACAACCCGTTCGGCGTCAAGGACGGCAGCACCGTCAAGGTCGTCGTCTTCGACGGTGGTCTGGGCACCGACTACGCGAAGAAGGACGTGCAGATCTTCAACGCGAAGCACGCCAACGTCACGGTGAACCAGAGCGCCACCCAGAAGATCAAGACGCAGGAGCAGCCGAAGATGGCTACCACTCCGAGCGACCTGATCAACAACTCGGGTGCCGACATCATGGACACCAGCACGCTGATCAACGAGAACGCGATCCAGCCGCTGGACGACCTGCTCGACGCCCCGACCTGGGACGGCTCCGGCAAGATCCGTGACTCGCTGCTGCCGGGCACGATCAACGACGGCACCTACAACGGCAAGTTCTACACGCTCAAGTACGCCTACACGGTGTGGGGCATGTGGTACAACGCCGCCCTGTTCGAGAAGAACAGCTGGACCGCGCCGAAGACCTGGGACGAGTTCTTCACCCTCGCCCCGAAGATCAAGGCCGCCGGCATCGCGCCGTTCGTCTACGACGGCGTGCACGGCTACTACCCGCGCTGGCACGTCATGGCCACCGTGTGGAACGCGGCCGGCAAGCAGGCCGTCGTCGACATCGACAACCTCAAGCCGGACGCCTGGAAGGCCGCGGGCATCCTCGAGGGCCTGCAGAACATCGAGAAGATGGTCAAGGACCAGCTGATCCTGGCCGGTAGCCAGGGCCTCAACCACACCCAGTCGCAGCAGGCGCACCTCGACGGCAAGGCCGCCTTCATCCAGGTCGGCACCTGGTACAAGAACGAGATGGCCAAGACCCTGCCGCCGGACTTCAAGCTGACGCTGTCGAACTACTGGGACGTGGCCGGCGCGAAGGCGCCCGGCGCGGTCTTCGCCGGTGCCGGCGAGGACTGGGTCGTCCCGGCCAAGGCCGAGAACGCGGCCGGCGCGAAGGAGTACCTGCGCGCGATGCTGTCCAACGAGGGCGCGGGCGCCTTCGCCTCGCTGACCAAGTCCCTGGCGTCGGTCAAGGGCTCGGGCGACAAGGTGGACGACTCGGCGCTGGCGAGCGCGAACACGCTCATGAAGAGCGCGCCCGCCGACCTGATCTCCTTCCGCTTCCCGGACTTCTACGCCGACTACGGCAAGGAGAGCGAGAACCTCTGCGAGGACCTCATGGCCGGCCGCGTCGACGCCGCCGGGTTCGTGAGCAAGATGCAGGCGGCCGCCGACAAGATCGCCAAGGACCCGAACATCAAGAAGCAGACCCGCACCAACTGACCCCGTTTCCCGGTTAGGTAGTGACTGATCATGCGGCACGGTAAAGCGCGGTTCGTGACGGGCTTCCTCGCCCTTCCGGTACTGCTCTTCGCGTTCTACGTGGTGTGGCCGTTCGCCCAGGCGGTGGGGTACTCGTTCACCGACTGGGGCGGCTACTCGGACAAGCAGAACTTCGTCGGCGTGGACAACTACGTCCGGCTGTTCAAGGACGAGCTTGTGCACAAGGCCTTCTGGCACAACGTGTTCTTCCTCGTCACCGTGCCGCTGTTCACGATCGCGCTGGCCTTGTTCTTCGCGTTCCTGCTCAATGTGGGCGGACGCGGAGACAAGGCCGGCATCCGGGGTGTGTTCGGGTCCAGCGTCTACAAGGTCATCTTCTTCTTCCCGCAGGTGCTGTCGCTGGTCCTCATCGCGGTCATGTGGCAGCAGATCTACCGCACCGACGACCAGGGCCTGCTCAACGGCCTGCTCATCAAGTTCGGTCTGCTCGACCCCCAGCACCCCAACCTGTTCGTCGCCGACCCCACCCCGATCCTCGGCATCCCCGCCGTGCTCTGGTGGCTGCTGCTCATCGCGGTCTGGAGCGGCGTCGGCTTCTACATGGTGCTGTTCTCCGCCGCCATGCAGGGCATCCCGAAGGACATCTACGAGGCGGCGCTGCTCGACGGCGCCGGCCGGGTGCACACCTTCATGCGGATCACCCTGCCGCTGCTGCGCGACAACATCTCGGTCGCCTGGGTCTACCTGGGCATCACCGCCCTGGACATGTTCGCCTTGGTCTACGTCATGACCCCCAGCCAGGGCGGCCCCGACCACGCCTCCGAGATCTTCGCCTCGGTGATTCAGTTCACCGCCTTCAACCGCGGTCAGTTCGGTTACGCGTGCGCCCTCGGTGTCGCGCTCGCCATCTTCACGATGCTGATCGCCGCCCTCCAGCTGCGGATCACCCGCCGCGAACGAATCGAGTTCTGACATGGCTGACGTGGTGGTGAACGACAGGCGCACGGCCTCCGGCGGCGGTGGTTCGCGCCGCGCGGTACCGAAGGCCGCTGCGGAGCCGGCCAAGATCGGCGACAAGGTGTTCGGAGGCTTCTCCCACCTGTTCCTGATCGTGTGGGCCGTGATGGTCGTCTACCCGATCCTGTGGGTGGTGATCTCGTCCTTCAAGGAGGACAAGTACATCATCAAGGAGCCGCTCTCCCTGAACCCGCACGCGCTGCAGTGGGACAACTTCTCCCGCGCGTGGACCAAGGGCGGGCTGGGCGAGTTCTTCTTCAACACCGTGATCGTCGTCGGCGGCGGCGTGATCCTCACGATGCTGCTGGGCTCGATGGCCGCCTACGTGCTGGCCCGCTACGAGTTCCCGGGCAACCGGGCGATCTACTTCCTGTTCCTGTCGGGCCTGACGCTGCCGGTGTACCTCGCCGTCGTGCCGCTGTACAAGGGCGTCTTCAACTCCGGCGTGTCGTTCCCGCTGCTCGGCCTGAACTCCCGGTTCATGCTCATCCTCGTGTACGTCGCCTGGTCGTTGTCGTTCACGATCTTCTTCATGCACTCGTTCTTCCGCACGCTGCCGACCTCGGTCGCCGAGGCGGCGCTGGTGGACGGGGCCTCGCACAGCACGCTGTTCTTCCGCGTGATGCTGCCGATGGCCAAGCCGGGCCTGATCTCGATCGGCATCTTCAACGTGCTGGGCCAGTGGAACCAGTGGTACCTGCCGACCGTGCTCATGCAGGACACCACCGGCGCCGGCAAGGTCCACGAGGTGCTGGCCCAGGGCCTGATCAGCCTGTCGGTGCAGCAGGGCTACAAGTCCGACTGGTCGGGCCTGTTCGCCGGCCTCACGATGGCCATGCTGCCCGTGCTCATCGTCTACATCGCGTTCCAGCGGCAGGTGCAGGCCGGCCTCACCGGCGGCATCTCCAAGTAACCCCAGCCCGCGCGGCCCCGGTGCTTGCACGAGCAGTGCCGGGGCCGTGCGATGTAATGACCGGATGCTCGTCGCGCTCTCGCCCTCCGGCACCGGCGGCCTCCTGCGGCCGCTGGCCGACGACGGCACGCCCACCGGCGCCGAGCAGCACGTCCAGGACCTGGCGGGGGCGGTCGCTCGAGTCGAGTCACGCGATCGCCCCCGCTGGCTCTGGGCATCCACCGCCGAGATCTACCCGCGCCTGGTGCGCGCGGGCGTGCGCGTCGAGCGCTGCCACGATCTCGAGCTCGCCGAGGCGCTCCTGCTCGGCGCGGAGGGCGCCTGGGGCCAGCCCCGAACGCTCGCCGCGGCGAGCGCCCGCCTGGCGGGACGGCCGGTGCCGCCCGACCCGCCGGCGCGGGCGGCCGAGCCACCCGGACTGTCGCAGGATTCGCTCTTCGACGCCTTCGACGCGGCGGCGGTACCGCTGGAAGAGCTGACGGTCGTCTACCGGGCGCAACGACGCCGGGTCGAGGCGCTGCCGGAGCTCGACTCCGCGCACCCCCTCGCGCCCCGGGCGGGCGGCATGCGCACCCTGATCGCCGCCGAGTCCGCGGGCGCCCTCGTCGCCGTCGAGATGGGCCTGGCCGGGCTGCCCTGGCGCGCCGACGTCCACGACACCCTGCTGCGCGAGCTGCTCGGCCCGCCCTCCCCGGTCGGCGGCCCGCCCGCGCGCCTGGCCGAGCTCGGCGTGCGCCTCAACGAGGCCCTCGGCCAGCGCGTCCACCCCGACTCCCCGGCCGAGCTGCTGCGCGCCTTCGCCCGGGTCGGCATCATGCTGCGCAGCACCCGCAAGTGGGAGCTGGAGCACGTCGAGCATCCGGCGGTGCCGATCCTGCTGGAGTACAAGGAGCTCTATCGCCTCTGGACGGCGCACGGGTGGAGCTGGCTCGAGCAGTGGGTCACGGGCGGGCGGTTCCGCGCCGAGTACATCCCGGGCGGCGTCGTCTCCGGCCGCTGGGCGACCCGCGGCGGCGGCGCCCTGCAGATCCCCAAGACCGTGCGCCGGGCCGTGGTCGCCGACCCCGGCTGGACGTTCGTGGTCGCCGACGCCGGCCAGCTCGAGCCGCGGGTCCTCGCCGCCGTCTCCGGCGACCGGCGCCTGGCCCGCGCGGGCGCGGCCGGGGACCTCTACGCGGCGCTGGCCGCCGAGGCGTTCGGCGGCGACCGGACGAAGGGCAAGCTCGCGCTGCTCGGCGCGATGTACGGCCAGACCGGCGGCAGCGCCGCGCCCGCGCTCGCCGCCCTGCGCCGCTTCTACCCGGTGGCGTGGGACCTCGTGGAGGAGGCGGCCCGCACCGGCGAGGCCGGGGGACTGGTGCGCACCTGGCTCGGCCGCACCTGCCCGCCGGCGTCGGTGACCTGGCGGGAGGGGTTCGACGAGCCCGGGGCCGAGGTCGAGTCCCGCGGCGGGGCCAGGGGCCGGGCCCGGGGCCGGTTCACGCGCAACTTCGTCATCCAGGGCACCGCCGCCGAGTGGGCCCTCGTGCTGCTGGCCCGGCTCCGCGCGGCGCTCGCCGGGCGCCGGGCGGAGCTGGTGTTCTTCCAGCACGACGAGGTCATCGTGCACTGCCCGCGCGAGGAGGCCGAGGCGGTCTCGGCCGCCGTGCACACCGCGGGGGAGGAGGCCCGGCGCCTGCTGTTCGGCGACACCGAGGTGCGGTTCCCCTTGGACGTGTCGATCGTCGACTGCTACTTCGACGCGAAGTAGGCGGCCGGCATGCCTCCCCCTCCGGACGTCTTCCCCCGCACCGGCGTGCCTCCCTCCGGACGGTGTTACCCAGTAGCTGTCGATCGTCGACCGCTACTTCGCCGCGAAGTAGGCGGCCGGCATGCCTCCCCGGACGTGTTCCCCCGCACGTGTCGGTCGTCGACCGCTACTTCGCCGCGAAGTAGGCGGCCAGCATGTCGGTGTGGGTGGAGAAGCACAGCGGCCGCGGGCCGACGGAGATCTCGAAGCCGAGCGACTCCTCCGTCCGCGTCGAGGCGGGCAGGTCGGCGAGGGGGCGCGGCGGCAGCAGCCCGAAGACGATGAGGTTCCCGCTCGGCACGCTGTGCACGTCGAACAGCCGCACGTCGGCCGCGTCCGCGAGGATCGTGGTCTCCTCGCGCAGCTCGCGCACGGCCGCCTCCTGCCAGGTCTCGCCGACCTCGATGAACCCGCCCGGCAGCGCGAGCTCGCCGCGCATCGGCTCGATGTCGCGGCGTACCACCACGATGCCGCGCCCCTGGTCGGTGTCGACGGGCAGCAGCGTCACCGCGACCGGCAGCGGATTGCGCCAGGTGGTCTCGCCGCACGCGGCACAGACCCGCGGCCAGGGCGCCCCTTGCGGATAGGCGGCGCCGCAGTACGAACAGTGATCATGGAGGGCCATGAGCATGGAGCCTATCGAGCGCGTACTAATCTGATCCGAGTCGGTGCTGAAACCGTCGGACGTAGGAGAGCCCGCTGAGCGCGATTGCCGGACTCGTACTCGCCGCAGGTGGTGGCCGCCGGTATGGCGGTCCCAAGGCCCTCGTGCGCCACGAGGACGGCCACCTGCTGGTCGAACGCGCCGTCGCCACCCTTCGCGACGGCGGCTGCACACGCATCTGGGTCGTCCTGGGCGCCGAGTCCGCCCGGGTCCGCGCCGAGGCGTCCCTGGGCGACGTGACGCTGCTGGACAACCCGGCGTGGAAGAGCGGCATGGGCTCGTCCCTGCGCGTCGGGCTGGCCGCCCTGGCGGAGACCGACGCCGAGGCCGTGATGGTCCTGCTCGTCGACACCCCCGGCATCGGCCCGGACGCGGTGGCCCGCCTGCTGGACGCGGCCCCGTCCGGCCCCGGCGTTCTGCTGACCGCGACGTACAAGGGCAAGCGGGGCCACCCGGTGATCCTCGGCCGCGGCCACTGGCCGGGCGTGACCACCCTGGCCACGGCGGACGTGGGCGCGCGGGCCTACCTGGTGGCCCACGCGGACCAGGTCCAGGGCGTGCCGTGCGAGGACATCGCCGACGACACCGACCTCGACGTGCCGGCCGAAGCGGAGGAGTGACCGCCTCGTCGCCCGCCCTGGCCGTGGTCTGCAGCGTCCCCCCACCGGCTCGACCAGCGCCGGCGGCGCCAGCTCGGCCGCGCACTGCTCCTCCAGCGCCCTGCGCCACGGCCGCACCTCACCGGCCGGCCGGACCTGGCCCCGCGGTGAGCCCCTCCGTCCCGCGGCGCGCCCTTCGCCGGGCTCGCTGCGTGCCGCTGTTTCCGTGACCGTGGTCGCTCTGTCACCCCACGTGACGGATCGGCGGTTCCGGACGCGATTGGCTCCCGCCCGGCGGGGCGGAGGGGCATAGTTGGGGCGTGCCGGACTTCGCCTCGCCGGCCGCTTCCGCGGCGCGCCTGGCCGACGTGGGTCACCTGACCGAAGAGGGGCCCGCGACGGCGGGCTTCCTCGCGCTGCGCCCGCACCGTCGCCGCCCGGCCGCTGGCTTGTGGGTCTGGACTCTCGTCGCCGCTCGCTCTTCGGTCTGGGCTCTCGTCGCCGCCCGCCCGCACGTCCGCGCCCCCGTCGCCGTTCGCCGTCGTTCCCGCGTCCTCGTCGCCGTTCGCCGTGGTTCGCGCGCTCTCGTCGCCGTTCGCCGTCGTTCCCGCGCCCTCGTCGCGGGCCGGGCGGTCGCGGCGCTGGAGCGGCGGCCGTGGGCCCTGGAGGCCCGCCGTGCGTGAGGTGCTCGACGATCTGCTGGGCTGGTGGCGCTCGGGCGAGCCGGTCGGCATGGCCACCGTGGTGCGCACCTGGCACAGCTCGCCCCGCCCGCCCGGCGCGACGATGCTCGCCGGGCCCGACGGCACCGCGGTCGGCAGCGTCTCCGGCGGCTGCGTCGAGGCCGCGGTCTACGAGCTCGCCCGGGAGGTGGCCGGGTCCGGTGTGCCGGTCGTCCAGCGGTACGGGGTCAGCGACGACGAGGCCTTCGCCGTGGGACTCACCTGTGGCGGCACCATCGAGCTGCTCGTCGAGCCCGTCGACCGCACGCGGTTCCCGGAGCTGGAGCGCGTGGCGCACGCGATCGGGCGGCGCGACCCGGTCGCCGTGGTGTCCATCGTGGAGGGTCCCCCGTCGCGCATCGGCCGGCGGCTCGTCGTCTGGCCGGAGTCGTGCGACGGCACCCTCGGCTCGGCGCGCCTGGACGCCGCGGTCACCGACGACGCGCGCGGGCTGCTCGCGGCCGGGCGCACCGGCACCCTGCACTACGGCCCCGACGGCGAGCGCCGCGGCGAGGGCCTGACGGTGTTCGTGGCCTCGTTCGCCCCGCCCGCGCGCATGCTCGTCTTCGGCGCGATCGACTTCGCGGCCTCCGTCGCGCGGATCGGCGGCTTCCTGGGCTACCACGTGACGGTCTGTGACGCCCGGCCGGTCTTCGCGACCTCGAAGCGCTTCCCGGGGGCGGACGAGGTGATCGTCGACTGGCCGCATCGGTACCTCCAGAGCGAGATCGACGCCGGCCGCCTCGACGGCCGCACGGTCGTGTGCGTGCTCACCCACGATCCGAAGTTCGACGTGCCGGTGCTGCGGGTCGCGCTGCGCCGCGAGTTCGCGTACGTGGGCGCCATGGGTTCCCGCCGCACCCACGAGGACCGCTTGGCCCGCCTGCGGGAGGCCGGGGTGAGCGCGGCCGAGCTCGCGCGGCTCTCGTCGCCGATCGGCCTGGACCTGGGCGCGCGTACGCCGGAGGAGACCGCGGTGAGCATCGCGGCCGAGATCATCGCCGGGCGCTGGGGCGGCGGAGGAGCGCGGCTCACCACCACCTCGGGCCGTATCCACCACGACACGGTCTGAGCCGATCGTCCGGTTGCCGCCGGGTTGCCGCCGAGGGGTGCAACGGATTCGGTCCGCAGAGCCGGTACCGGAGCCCGGGCCGGCCCCCGTATCGTCCTGCGAATGCTCGCGACCATGCTCGCCGCCGCGGTGATCGCCGGCGTCTACGTGCTGCTGATCGCCCGCCACCTGCACAAGGCCGCCGCCCCCGGCCGCCCGCACCGCCGCCTGGCCGGCGCCGAGCGCGCCGCCGCCGCGCGCCTGCTCAACGGCGACCTCGACCGCGCCGGCTACCGCGCCGAGCTGGAGATGCTCGCCGCACTGGACGCCGCCGAGCGTCCCCTGGTCGTGCCGGCGGCGGAGCGCTAGCCGCGCACCGGCACTACCGCCGCCACCGCGCCGATCGACGGCGTGCTTACCGCGCCGCGTCGGCGACCGCGAACCGCGGCGATCGTGAACCGCGGCGATCATGAACCGCGGCGATCGTGAACCGCGGCGACCGCGAACCGTGCCCGGCCGGAGAGAGCGCCACCCGCACGGGTCACCCGCCGCAGGGGGTGGTCCACCGGGCGCTCCGCCTCCAGGGTGACTACCGTCGAGATGGCCCGCCTGACTCGGCCGGGCCGTCGACCTATGGAGGTAGGGCCCGTGCAACTGGAGAACACCTTCACCGTGCCCGTCCCGGTCGAGCGGGCCTGGGCGGCGCTGTCCCACATCGAGCGGATCGCGCCCTGCGTGCCCGGCGCGACGCTCACCGCGGCCGAGGGCGACGACTTCACCGGCACCGTCGAGGTCGGGATCGGCCCGGCCGGCCTGACGTTCACGGGGTCCGGGACGTTCGTCGAGCGCGACGAGGCCGCCCGGCGCGTGGTGATCAGCGCGTCCGGGACCGACGGCGACGGGGGCACGGCCCGGGCCACGGTGACCGCGGCCCTGGTCGCGGAGGGTGACGGGACCCGGGTGCACGTGTCGACCGGCCTCGAGCTCACGGGCGCGGCCGCGCAGGTCGACCCCGGGCTCGTCGGCGACGCCGGCGAGCGGCTGATCCGCCGGTTCGCGGACTGCCTGGCCGCGAAGGAGCCGTCCGCCGGGCGGCCCGCGCGGTCCGCCGCCTCGCCGATCGTGGGCGTCGGCGACGCCCGCGCGGGGGAGCCCATGGCGCCGGTGCGGCCCGACGCGGAGCCGGTCGACCCGCTCGCCGTGCCGGGCGTGGGCACGCTGGTGCGGCGCGCGGTGCCGTACGTGGTGACGGCGGCGACGAGTTTCGCGGTGGTGCTCGGCGTCATCTGGTGGATCCGCCGCCGCTGAGCGGTCTTGATCCACACCGGCGGTGCATCCGATAAGGTGACTTTGAGTTACTGTCTGATGACCAAAGGTGATGGCGGATGATCGGCATCGGAAGACGGCGCCGCCTCGGCGCCCTGGCTGTCGCGGCGGCCGGCGTGATCGCGGCGGGGTTGCCGGCGAACGCCGCGCCCCCCATGGGAACCGTGTTCAACGCGGCCGCGGCGGGGGAGTCCAACGGATACGTGGTCATGCTGAAGACGCCGCCGGGCGCGCAGAGCGCCGGGCAGGCGAAGGCGGCGGTCGCGGACGCCGCCGGCAAGATCGCGCAGCGGGTCGGGGGCGACGTCCGCGAGCAGTACAGCACGGCCGTGCGCGGCTTCGCGATCGACAACATCGACGAGACCAAGGCCCGGCAGATCGCGGCCGACGCGGGCGTGCTCAGCGTCGAGAAGAACATCATGCTGCACGCCGACGCGACCCAGCCCTCGCCGCCGTGGGGGCTGGACCGCATCGACACGCACGCGAACGCCGGCGACAGCACGTACACGTATCCGAACGCGGCCCCGGACATCACCGCGTACGTCCTGGACTCCGGCATCCGCATCTCGCACAACGACTTCGGCGGCCGGGCCGGCTACGGGCACAACTTCGTCGACCGGGTGACGAACTACTACTACAACCCGGACAACGCGAACAACAGCAACGACCCGAACAACGCCAACGACTGCGACGGCCACGGCACGCACGTCGCCGGCACGATCGGCGGCACCACCTACGGCGTGGCGAAGCAGGTCACGCTGAAGGCCGTGCGCGTGCTCGACTGCAGCGGCAACGGCTACCTGTCCGAGGTCGTCGGCGGCATCGACTGGATCACCGCGCACGCGCAGCACCCGGCCGTGGTCAACATGAGCCTCGGCTCCGACAGCCCGACGATCGTGCTCGACGCGGCCCTGAAGCGCTCCATCGGCTCCGGGCTGACCTGGTCGGTCGCGGCCGGCAACGGCGACGAGAACGGCAACCCGACCAACGCCTGCGACAACTCGCCCGGCAACGTCGCCGAGGCGATCGTGGTCGGCGCGTCGACGATCGAGGACAAGCCGGTGTCGTGGTCCGACTACGGCCCCTGCGTGGACCTCTACGCGCCCGGCGTCGGCATCACCTCGGACTGGAAGGACAGCGACTCGGCGACCAAGTCGCTGGACGGCACCTCGATGGCCTCGCCGCACGTCACGGGCGCGGCCGCGCTGATCCTGCAGGCCCATCAGGACTACAGCCCGACCCAGGTGCGCAACGCGCTGGTGCAGGGCTCCTCGGTCGGCGTGCTGAACCTGTCGTCGTACCCGGCGTACGCCCGCAACGGCACGCCGAACCGCCTGCTGTTCGTCCGCCAGAGCGACCCGGTGCGTCCGGTGGGCAAGCCGCAGAGCCTGTACAACCCGAAGTTCGGCACGACCGAGGTGTACGCGCGCTCGGCGGACTCGAACAAGCTCATGTACGCGTACTGGTCCGCGGACTGGTCGGGCTGGATGGACCTCGGCGGCACGATCCAGGGCGACCCGGCGGTGCTGTACAACCCGAGGTTCGGCACGACCGAGGTGTACGCGCGGCTGTCGAACAACCACCTCGGCTACCGCTACTTCTCCAGCGCCTGGTCCCCGTGGATCGACCTCGGCGGCAGCCTCGCGGGGAACCCGGCGGTCATCTACAACCCGAAGTTCGGCACGACCGAGGTGTACGCCCGCACCTCCACGAACTCGCTGGCCTACGTGTACTACGCCGGCGGCTGGTCGGGCTGGACGGATCTGGGCGGGACGCTCACCGGCGACCCCGGGGTGCTCTACAACCCGAAGTTCGGGACCACGGAGGCCTACGTGGTGACCGGCAGCGGCCTGGCCTACGTCTACTACCTCGGCGGCTGGTCGGGCTGGACGGGCCTGGGCGGTTCGGTGCAGGGCACGCCGGCGGTGCTCTACAACCCGAAGTACGGCACGACCGAGGTGTATCTGCGCACGTCGGGCAACCAGCTGTCCTACGTCTACTACCTCGGCGGCTGGAGCGGCTGGACCGGCCTCGGCGGCAGCCTCGACCAGGACCCGGGCGTGGTCTACAACCGGTCCTCGGGCACCACCGAGGTCTACGTGCACACGACCGGCGGCGAGCTGCGGTACGTGTACTACCTCGGCGGCTGGTCGGGCTGGAACAACCTCGGCGGCAGCAACACCGGCAGCCCGTCGGTGCTGTACAACCCGCGGTTCGGCACCACCGAGGCGTACACCCTGGCCCAGGACGGGCACACGTACTACAAGTACTACGCCGGCGGGTGGTCGACGTACGTCGACCTGACCGCGTGACCGCGGCAATGCGACAGACCCTGTGACGTGAACGTCCACGGTGGCCCGTGCTCCGGCGCGGGCCACCGTGCTGGTTCAGTGCGTGGGCCCCAGGGTCGGCCACGGGTGCGGCGCCCGGGGGAGCGTGAACGTCTCGACCCCGGCGGGCGTGCGGCCCGAGCCGACCCAGTCGGCCAGCGCCGCGCCCGTCGCCGGGGCCATCATGATGCCGGTGGTGAAGTGGCCGCCGGCGAACCACGCGTTGGCGACGCCGGGCAGCCGGTCCACGACGGGCTGGCGCTGCTCGATCCGCGGGCGGAAGCAGCACCAGCGGTGGCTGATGCGCGCCCCGTCGGCGGCCGGCAGCAGCGTGGCCAGCGCCTTCGCCATCGGGTCGCTGACCTCGGGCCGGACGTCGGCGCTGCGGTCGCCCTCGTCGAAGGTGCCGCCGCAGACGATGCCGCCGCCCGGCAGCGGGGTGCCGCCACCGTAGGGGCCGGCCAGGACACTGCCGAGGCGCCACGGGCCGGGGGCGATGGCGAGCATGTGGCCCTTCACCCAGCGCTGCGGGACGCCCTGATGCCACGGCGGCGGGACGAGCCCGGTGGCCACGATCAGCGCGCCCGGGGTGAGGTCGCCGGCCGTGGTGTGCACGGTGGCGACGCGGTCGCCGCGCACCGAGACGCCGAGCAGGCCGACGCCGGTGACCACCTGGCCGGCCCGGGCGGCGAGCGCGGCGGCGAGCCGGAGCGGGTCGACGGCGAGCTGGTCCTCGGCGAGCAGCGCGGCGGCGCCGTCCGGGAGGCGCACGTCGGGCTCCAGCGCCCGCACCTCGTCGTCGCCGAGCACCCGCAGGGCCGGGTCGCCGGGGTCCGGGACCGTCCCGGCCGGGCGGATGTCGAGCCAGCGGGTCGTGCGGATGCCGAGCGCGCCCTGCCATTCGGCGTCGAGGTCACGGTACAGCTGCCGGCTCTGACGCCCGAACGCCACGAACCGCGGCTCGTCGGTGAGCACGTGCATGTCGGGGGCGATCGCGCCGCCGTTGCCGGAGGAGGCGCCCGGGGCGAGCCGCGGGGCGCGCTCGATCAGCACCACGCGCCCGAGGCCCGCGCGGCGGGCGAACACGGCGGCGGCCAGCCCGATCGCGCCGCCGCCGACCACCAGGACGTCGGGGCTGCGGTCCAGGTCCGGCGGGCGGCCGGGGGCGAGCAGGGCGCGCTCGTCCGCGCTGCGCCGATCGTCCCAGACAGTCACACGATCCACCGGGCAATTGTTCCTCAACTATGGCGACATTTGGATCACGACCTTGCTGATCAGAGGAAAGTTGCACGGCAAGATAGACGTCCTGCGATCTGCGCGGTACTGCTGCCGCAGGACGTTGCCGATGTCACGGCTTGCGGCGCCATCGGACTCGGAGCCGGCCACCAGCTCCTCGGCTGCCGGTCCCGATCGCCGAAGGCCTAGCCCTCGGCGGCCCGGCGGCGCCCCTCCTCGAAGAACGCCCCCAGATCCGGCAGCTCCCGCACCGGATGCGCGGCCCCGAACGGCATGTTCCAGAAGTCCCCGGCCCGCGCCCGCCACGGGCCGACGTACGCGTACGGCTCCCCGATCGCCGAGTCCCCGGCCGACACCCCGTAGTTCACCTCGTCGAGCGAGATGCCGAGGTCGAAGTGCTCCGGCCACAGCACCGGCGTGGCCTGCGCGCTCAGCGCCCGCAGCGCCGCGTCGCCGGCGACGAACGCGGCCAGGATCTCCTCGGCCCGGTCGACGACGACCCGGTCGTGCGGGGCCGCGCCGGACCCGTCCGGATACAGGCCCGCCGGCGCCCCGGGCTCGACCCCCGCCTCGGCGGCGATCTCGCCGAGCGTGCGCCCGGCCAGCGCCACCCGCCGCTCGCCGCCGACCAGCAGCGCGTCGGCGGTCACCCGCAGGTCGGGCGCGGCCACGGTGGCGAACCCGCCGCCGGCGATCCGCAGCCGGATGGTCCCGCTGGCCCGGTACTGCGGCCCGGCGAGGACCAGCTCGGCCAGCCCGTGCAGCGAACGTCGCGTCTCGTGCGTCACGGACCCATGATGCCTGCTCGCCGTCCGGCTAAACCCCCGCCACCCCGCTCGGCCGTGCTCGGCGGCGGGCGGTCATAGACTTCGAGCCGTGACGCGAGCGCTGTTCGACGTGCACACGCACTTCCTGCCGGAGCGGATGCTGCGCAAGGTGTGGGCGTACTTCGACGAGGCCGGCCCGCTCGTCGGGCGCCTGCGGCGCCATCCCGGGCTCGTCGCGATCGTCGCGCACATGGGGGCGCCGGAGTACGAGGGGTTCCTCGGGCTGGCCGAGCGGCACCGGGCGGTACACCTGGACACCACGATGGTCTTCACCGACTTCTTCGGCGGCCCGCCCGCGCCGCTGCTGCCGCGGGTGCGGGAGCTGGGGCTCGCCGGGCGGGTGCTGCTCGGCAGCGACTTCCCCAACATCCCGTACCCGTACGGCCACCAGCTCGAGTCGCTCGAACGGCTCGGGCTCGGCGAGGACTGGCTCGCCGCGGTCTGCTGGGACAACGCCGCCCGCCTGTTCCCCGGTGTCGCGGACGCCGGTGCCGGGGACGCCGGTGTCGGCGACGTCAGCGGGTGAGGATGAGGTCGGCCCGGTCACGGGTGCCGGCGATCACCGCGGCGTTGCGCTCGTCGCTGCGCCGCACCCAGTCCTCGGCCTCGGGCAGGTCGAGGCCCTTGGCCAGCTGCCGGCGCACCAGCGACTCCTGGCGCACCTGGTCCGGCGCGTCGAGGTAGAGCACGAGGTCGATGAGCCCCCGCACCGACGCCCACGGGCCGTGGTCGAGCAGCAGGTAGTTGCCCTCCACGACGATCGCGCGCACGGCGGCGGGGACGGGGATGACGCCGCCGATCGACTCGTGCAGGGTGCGGCTGTAGCTCGGCGCGTAGACGAGCTCCTCGCCGGCGCGCAGGCGGCGCAGCAGGTGCACGAACCCGGCCGCGTCGAACGTCTCCGGCGCGCCCTTGCGGTCGGCCAGGCCGAGGCGGTCGAGCTCCACATTGGACAGGTGGAAGCCGTCCATCGGTACGGCCACACTGGACAGTCCCTCGTGGACGTTCAGCGCGCCCGACAGCGCCGAGGACAGCGTGGACTTGCCGGCGGCGGGCGGCCCGCAGATGCCGATGATGGTGCGCCCCGCACGGCCCCGCACGAAGGGCGCGACCACCTCCAGGGCCGGCCGCAGCACGTCCGGCTGCCTCATGCGAGGCTGTCGCGCAGACCGCGCATGCCGTTGAGCCAGCGGTCGGTGTCCCCGGCGCGGTGCAGGTAGTACTTGGCGACCTCCGGGTGCGGCAGGATCAGGAACTTCTCCGCGTCCAGCCCGGCGACGACGGAGTCGGCGACGGACTCGGCGGACAGCACCGCCCCGCCGGCCGCGGTCACCTTCGCGCCGATGTGGCCCTGGCCGAGACCGTCGCGCAGCATCGGCGTGTCCACCCCCTGCGGGCACAGCGCGCTGACCTTCACGCCCCGGTCGCCGTACATGATCGACAGCCACTCCGCGAACGACACCGCCGCGTGCTTGGTCACCGAGTAGGGCGCGTCGCCGACGGCGGTCAGCAGGCCCGCGGCCGAGCAGGTGTGCAGCAGGTACCCGCGGCCGCGTTCGAGCATCGACGGCAGGACGGCGCGGGCCGAGTACACGTGCGACATGACGTTCACGGCCCACGTCCGCGCCCACGTCTCGGCGGACGCCTCCAGCCCGGCGCCGGTGATGATGCCCGCGTTCGCGCAGAACAGGTCGATGCGGTCGAAGCGCCCGAGCGTCTCCCCGACGAGCTCGGCGATCTGCTCCTCGCTGGTCACGTCGGCCTCGACCCCGACCGCCTCGCCGGGCAGCGACGCGGCGAGCGCCGACGCGGCCGCCCCGTCGAGGTCGGCGAGCACCAGCGCGGCCGCCTGCTCCGCGGCGAACCGCCGGGCGAGCGCGGCCCCGATCCCACCGGCCGCGCCGGTGATGACCACGACCTTCCCGTCCACCTTCATGTCCGCGCCCCCAGTTCCCGCAACGTGTCCAGGAGCGCGGCTGCGCCCCCGGCGGCCAGTTCCCGCGTCGGCAGCAGCGCGATCACCGGGGTGGTGACGCCCGCGGCCGCGTAGCGCTCGACGTGGGCCCGGCACTGCGCGGGCGAGCCGTGCACGATCAGCTCGTCCACCACCTCGTCCGGGATCGCGGCGAGCGCGCCCTTGCGGTCGCCGGTCGCCCACGCGTCCCACATCGGCTTGAGCACCTCGCCGCGCCCGAGCCAGCGGTGGAACGCCGCGTACGCGGGCACCGTCAGATACGCCGCGATCAGCCGCCGCGCGGTCGCGCGCGCCTCGGCGGCGTCGGCGGTCGGGCACACGAAGATGCGCGCCGCCACCTCGAAACCCTCAGGCGCGCCCGCCAGCTCGGCCCGCGCCTTCGCCACGTCCCGCACCGACAGCCAGTTGAGGACCGCACCGTCGGCCTCGGCCGCCGCCAGGCGCAGCATGCGCCCGCGAAGACCCGCCAGGAGCAGTTTCGGCGGTACCGCCGGTGCCCGTTCGAGCCGGAACCGGCGCACGGTGAACGTGTCGAAGGCCCCGTCGACGACCTCGCCCGCGAGGGCCGGGCGCAGGAACCGCAGGAGGTCCCGGCTGCGCTCGAACGGCCGGTCGAACTCGACCGCGTTCCAGTCGCCGACCACGACCGGCGACGACGCCCCGATGCCCAGCGCGAACCGCCCGGGCGCGGCCTCGGCGAGGGTGGCCGCCTGCATGGCGAGCAGGCCGGGCCCGCGGGTGAAGACGGGCACGATCGCGGTCCCCAGCCGCAGGCGGGGCGACCAGGCGGAGGCGAGCGCCAAGGGGGTGAACGCGTCGGCGCCGTTGACCTCGGACGACCAGACGTCCGTGAACCCGAGATCCGGTAGCGTGGCGAGCAACGCAGCGTGATCGGGCAGCGGCATCCCGGTCAACGGGATCGTCAGCCCCCATTGGCTGTTCATGCGCCGATCATCTCCGCGAAACGGCCGATGTGGCAAGCACAACGGCGTACAACTCCGTCACCTCACACGTTGCAGCCGGTAGGCACGCGACGTAGCCTGGCGCGGGTTTCATCGAGCGAAGGAGCACACCATGCTTGGTCTGGAAAAGAAGCTCATGAAGGAGTGGGAAGGCAAGAGCGCGCAGGAGCTCGCCGACGCCCCCGTCACCGTGATCGCCGGGGTGAGCGAGGGCGACGCCGAGAAGCTGCAGGCCGCCTTCAACATCAAGACCGTCCGCGACCTGGGCACGAACAAGTACTTCCGCTGGGCGCAGGGCATCGTCGCGCTCGCCGACTGACCAGCGCCCGGTTCACGACGGCCGCTCCCCCACGGGGGCGGCCGTTTCGTCGTATCCGGGGCATCAGGGACCCGGGCATTGGCGACCCGGGCATTCGGTACCCCGGGCACCGGGTGTCCGGGGCACTGGCGCGGACCGCTTACCGTCTTGGGGATGCGACGGCGCCACGTGCTGACCCTCGCCGCCGCCGGGGCGGCCGCGACCGCCTGCTCGCCCCCGGAGGAGCCGGCACAGCCGGCACCTTCGGGCGCCACGGGCACCCCGCCGCCGAAGCCCGGCGCCGCCGGCCTGGTCTTCCCGGCCGGGTTCGCCTGGGGCGCGTCCACGTCGGCGTACCAGGTCGAGGGGGCCGCGGCCGAGGACGGGCGCGGGCCGTCCGTCTGGGACACGTTCAGCCACCAGGCCGGGCACACCCGCGGCGGCGACACCGGCGACGTGGCCGCGGACCACTACCACCGCGTCTACGAGGACCTCGACCTCATGCGGGACCTGGGGCTCAAGAGCTACCGGTTCTCGATCTCCTGGTCGCGGGTGCTGCCGCAGGGCCGGGGCGCGCTCAACGCCAAGGGCCTCGACTTCTACCACCGCCTCGTCGACGGGCTGCTCGCGCGCGGGATCGTGCCGGTGGCCACGCTGTTCCACTGGGACACGCCGCAGGCGCTGCAGGACAAGGGTGGCTGGGAGCAGCGGGACTGTGCGCAGTGGTTCGCCGACTACGCGCAGCAGATGTTCTACTCCCTCGGCGACAAGGTGGCGACCTGGCTGACGCTGAACGAGCCCAAGACGGTGGTGTCGCTCGGGTACACCACCGGCGTCCACGCCCCGGGCCGGAAGGACCGCCGGGCCGCCGACGTCGCCGGGCACCACCTGCTGCTCGCGCACGGCCTCGCGGTGCGGGCGCTGCGCGCCACCGGGCGCAAGGGGGCGATCGGCGCGGCCCTCAACCTGTCGCCGGTGTACCCCGCGGACGGCTCGCCCGGCGCGGCCCGGCAGGCGGCGGCGCTCGACGTCGAGGAGAACCGGCGCTGGCTCGACCCCGTGCTGCTCGGGAAGTACCCCGACGGATGGCTCGACGGGCAGCCGGCGAACGCGCCGGTGCGCGCGGCGGTCCGGCCCGGCGACGAGGCCGTCATCGGGGAGCGCTCGGACCTGCTCGCGGTGCAGTACTACAACCCGGCGTTCGTCACGGCGCAGGGCGGCCGGGTCACGAAGCACCCGACGACCCAGGCGAGCTGGCTGGAGGTGTACCCCGACGGCCTCTTCGACCTGCTGACCCGCATCAAGCGCGACTACGGCGACATCCCGCTCACGATCACCGAGAACGGCATGCCGAGCACGAACGACGTGCGCGACGACGACCGCATCGCCTTCCTGCGCGAGCACTTCGCGGCCGCGCACCGGGCCATCCAGGCCGGCGTGCGGCTGCAGGGGTTCCACGTGTGGTCGCTGCTGGACAACTTCGAGTGGGCCGAGGGCTACTCGCAGCGCTGGGGGCTCATCCGGGTCGACCAGGACACCCGGGACCGGCGGCGCAAGGCCAGCGCCGAGTGGTACCGCGGCGTGATCGCGAGGAACGGCCCGGACGCCTGATCAGCCCAGCCAGCCCGGGCGGACCAGGCCGGCCTCGTAGGCGAAGACGACCAGCTGGGCGCGGTCCCGGGCGCCGAGCTTGATCATCGCCCGGCTCACGTGGGTCTTCGCCGTCGCCGGGCTCACGTACAGCTTCGCGGCGATGTCCTCGTTGGACAGTCCGGCGCCGACCAGCGCCATGACCTCGCGCTCGCGGTCGGTCAGGGTGTCCAGCGACATCGGGGCCACCGGCGCCCGGGAGCGGCTGGCGAACTCCTCGATCAGCCGGCGGGTCACGCCGGGGGAGAGCAGGGCGTCGCCGCCCGCGACCGCGCGCACGCCGCGCAGGAGGTCCACCGGCTCGGTGTCCTTCACCAGGAACCCGCTCGCGCCCACCCGCAGCGCCTCGAAGACGTACTCGTCCAGGTCGAACGTGGTCAGGATGACGATGCGCACGTCGGCGAGGTCCGCGTCGGCGGCGATGCGGCGGGTCGCCTCCAGCCCGTCCAGCACCGGCATGCGGATGTCCATCAGCACCACGTCGGGCCGGGTCCGGGCGGTCAGCCGCACGGCCTCGGCGCCGTCCGCGGCCTCGCCCACGACCTCGATGTCGGCCTGCGCGTCGAGCAGCGCCCGGAAGCCGGCCCGCACCAGGGCCTGGTCGTCGGCGAGCAGCACCTTGATCACGTCGTCTCCTCGTCGCTCAGGGGAATGGTGGCGCGCACCTCGAAGCCGCCGCCCTCGCGCGGGCCGGCCTCGACCGAGCCGCCGAAGGTCGCCGCCCGGTGGCGCATGCCCGCGATGCCGTTGCCGCCCTCGCCGGCCGGCGCCGCGCCGCCCGGCCCGTCGTCGGTCACGGTCAGCGTCAGCTCGCGCGGGGCGTAGGCGACGACCACCGTCGCCGACGCGTCCGGGCCCGCGTGCCGGCGCACGTTGGTCAGGGCCTCCTGCACGATGCGGTACGCCGCCCGGTCGACCTGCGGCGGCAGCGCACGCGCGGTGCCGACGGTGTCGAGGGTGACCGGCAGCCCGGCGCCCCGGGCCTCGCCGGCCAGGCGCTCCAGGTCGGCCAGGCCCGGCGCGGGCGTGCGCGGGGCCGCCTCGCCGGGGTTGAGGCCCGCCAGCACGGCCCGGGTCTCGCGCAGGGCCTCGGCGCTCGCGTGCTTGATGGCGCTCAGCGCCGCGCGGGCCTGCTCGGGCTGCTCGTCCATGAGGTGCAGGCCCACCCCGGCCTGCACGTTGATCAGGGACAGGTGGTGACCGATGACGTCGTGCAGCTCACGGGCGATCAGCAGGCGCTCGTCGCTGGCCTGGCGGCGGTGCTGCTCCTTGCGCGCCCGCTCCTCCTCGGCGCGGGCCAGGGCCTCCTGGTGGGCGCGGTCGCGGGCCATCTGGCTGTACCGCATCCCGCGCACGCGCGCCGCCTCGCCGAACACGGAGATGATCAGGCACCACACGCCGATGACCACGAGCCGCGCGACGGAGGCGTGCGGGACCACCAACACGACGAAGCTGGTGTACGCCACGATCACCGACAGCCACGTGAGCCAGCGGAACCCGGCGTTGAGTGCGGAGAACACGGCCACGAGCGCCGCGATGAAGCCCGGCCCGTTCGGGTACAGCTGCGAGAAATAGGCGACCGTCGCCGTGAGGGCACCGGCCAGCGCGAACAGCGGCAGCCGGTTGCGCAGCAGCAGCGCCGCCGGTCCGGCGATCAGCAGGAGGTACCCGGTCTCGTCCAGCGGATGCCCCGTCGAGCCGTAGGCGGCGGCGCGGGTGCCGAAGACCTGCACGAGCGCGAGGAAGATCGCCAGCGGCACGACGTGCGGGCCGCGGAACCGGTTCGCCCGGCGGCGCTCGATCCGCTCCTCGAAACGCTTGAACTTGCGCTCCAGGCGCTCGGCCCGCCGCTCGTGCGCCCACTGCGCTCGCTCGCTCGCCCACTGCGCCTGCTCGCTCGCCCACCGCGCCCGCCCGCTCGCCCAGCGCGCTCGCCGCTCGTTCGCCCGGTGCGCTCTGCTCACAGCTCAAACCGTAGTGGAGCCGGTTCACCTGCGGCATCGCCTTCCCGGCGCGGCGGCGTCTACTCCCGCGGGAGTACGTTCCCGGTCCGGCTGCGCCGCCGGCGGTACCGCACGAGCCGTCCCCGGTGCGACGCGCGCCCGGCCGCGGTTCGGCACGCTGGAGTCCGTCAACGGAAGGGGGCCGGGAACATGGCCGGCGAGAGGGTGCGCGCCTCGGACGAGGAGCGCGAACAGTACGCCAACATGGTGCGGGCCGGCATGACCGAGGGCCGGCTCACGCTCGAGGAGGGGGAGGAGCGGCTCGCCGCGGTGTACGCCACGAAGTTCCGCGACGAGCTGCCGCCGATCACCGCCGACCTGCCCGACGGGGGGCGGCGCGGGCTGTACGAGACGCCGGAGGCGAAGGAGCAGTTCGCGCGGGACGGCCGCCGGCACCTGTGGGGCCACGCGGGCTTCATCGCCGTGGTCGCGGCCGCGCTGACCGGGCTGTGGGCGCTGTCGGGCGCGCACTTCTTCTGGCCGGCGATCCCGCTCTTCTTCATGGTGTTCGGCCTGGCCAGGCATGCGCGCTGGCGGGCGTACGGCGGCCACCCGCGCTTCGGCCGGGGACCGTGGGGCCACCACGGGCACGGCCGGGGGGACTGGGGGCGCGGACCGTGGGGGGCCGCGTCGGACCGCCAGCAGGGCTGGAGCCGCTGACCGTGCCGGTGGTCCGGCCGGGGCGCGCGCCGTGGGGGCCGCGTCGGACCGCCGGCAGGGCTGGAGCCGCTGACCGTATTGGTGGTCCGGCCGGGGCGCGGACCGTGGGGGCCGCGTCGGACCGCCAGCAGGGCTGGAGCCGCTGACCGTATTGGTGGTCCGGCCGGGGCGCGGACCGTGGGGGCCCGGGCTGGAGCCGCTGACCGTACCGGTGGTCCGGCCGGGGCGCGCGCCGTGGGGGCCCGCGTCGCCCGGCCGGGCCGCCGCTGACACCATCGGGGGCCGCTGTCGCTACGCGGCGGCCCCCCGACCCCGGGGAGGGCGTCGTGTTCGGATCATCCTTCGAGCTCAAGGGCCGCATCGCGGTCGTGCTGGGCGGCCCCGACGGCGTCGCCGCGGCCGTCAGCCGGCTGCTGGCCGAGCGCGGCGCGCGCGTCGCCGTCGTCGGCGCCGACGAGTCGTCGCTGGCCGACCTGGTCGACGAGCTGCGCTGGAACGGCGCCGAGGCGGTGGGCATCGTCACCACCGGCCTGGAGCACGCCGATGCCGCGGCCATGGACGCGGTACGGCTCTCGGTCATGGGCGAGCTCGGCGCCCCCGAGCTGCTCTTCGTGCTGCCGTGCCCCCAAGGCACCGGCGGCTGGCAGCGCACCGTCGACAGTGGACTGACTGCCACCTTCCTGGCGCTGCAGGCGTTCGTGCCCGCGATGGCCGAGTCCGGCACCGGGGCCGTCGTCACGCTCGCGCCCGTCGGCACCGACCCGGCCACGAACGCGGTCGGCGGCGGTGTGACCGCCCTCACCCAGCACTACGCGCGGCTGTTCGCGCTGTCCGGCGTACGCGCGAATGTCGTGTCTTGGACACCGCGCGAGTCCACCGTCGTCGACGCCGCCTACGCGGCCCTCTACCTGGCCTCGGACGCCGCCGCGCGCATGACGGCAACGACACTCGACGTTGCGGGCACATTGATGCGGCTGTAGATCCTATGTACGAATGACCGTCCACCTGGGATAGTCATTGCGCATGATGGGCTCCTCGCATGCGTTGTCCGGGGCGGCCGTCTGGTTGACGGGTTCGCTGGCGCTGGAGCAGCTCGCGCACTTCCACCAGACGCCGCTGCAGCTCGCCGTCGGCACCGCGATCTGCGCCGGCGGCGCCCTGGTGCCGGACCTGGACCTCTCCGGCCGCGTCACCACGCGCCAGGGCGGGGCGACGGTCGCGCACACGTTCGGCGTGTTCTCGCTGTTCCTCGCCGAGTGCATCGA
The DNA here is from genome assembly GCF_050947935.1 of Dactylosporangium sp. CA-052675. Lineage (GTDB taxonomy): Bacteria > Actinomycetota > Actinomycetes > Mycobacteriales > Micromonosporaceae > Dactylosporangium. Next base: position 2,137,909 of record NZ_CP192010.1, read on the forward strand.
GAAGTTCTCGCTCGGGGTCTACAAGATCACGCGCATGAAGCACGACCCGCCGCGGCGCAACGGCCACCGCACGCTCACGCACACGATCGTGTTCAACGTCGGCGTCGGCTACGGCACGCTCGCCCTCTGCCAGGCCTACGGCAAGTGGGCCGTCATGGGCGTCCTGTTCGTCGCGTTCGCGCTCGCCCTGCGCGGGCTGTTCGAGAAGTGGGCCGAGCGCGCAGGCTGGGTCATCGTGACGCTCGCGGCCGCGGGCGCGGCCTTCATCGTCTACGAGCGGCTGCCCGGGGACCGGGGCTATCCGCTGCTCGGCGTGGCCGTCGGCGTGGGCGGGCTGGTCCATCTGCTCGGCGACATGGTCACGCGGCACGGCTCGCCGATCCTGTGGCCGATCCCGACCGGGCGGCGCATGTGGCGCTGCTTCGGGCTGCCGCACCGGCTCGCGCTGACCGCCGGCGACAAGACGGAGACCGTCTTCCTGCGCACCGTGTTCGCGACGGTCGCCATCTTCGCGGGCGCGGTGCTCGTGGCGCCGATCCTCATGCAGCGGCTGCACATAGCCTTGTGACGAGGCCGTTTTCCTGCGCGCTTGTGTTCGCCGCGGTCGCCTGATCCCCGCGGCCCCCCGGGGATCGCGTCTTCGCAGGTGCGGGTGCGTCCGCTCGCTCTGTGCGCGTGTCGGCCGCGGTTCGCCCGTCTCCGTCTCCGTCTAGGTCTGCGTGGTTGCGCGTGCTCGCTCTGTGCGCGTGTCGGCCGCGGTCGCCCGTCCCCGTCTCTGTCTCTGTCTCCGTCTCCGCGAGTGCGGGTGCTCGCTCTGCGCACGTGTTCGCCGCGGTCGACCGTTCGCGGGTGCGGGTGCCTGTTCTGCGCACGTGTTCGCCGCGTCGGCGTGTTCGCGGGTGCGGTGCTCGTGGCGCCCATCCTCATGCGGCGGTTTGCGCATAGCCTTGTGCGATGAGCGAAACCCGGCTCGTCATCGTCATGCGCACCGATCTCGGCATGGGCAAGGGCAAGATGGCCGCCCAGGCCGCGCACGCCGCCGTCATCGCCGCGCTGCGCAACCAGTCCACGCCGGCCTTCGCGGACTGGTGGCGGGCGGGGCAGCCGAAGGTCGTGCTGAAGGTCGCGGACGAGGACACGCTGGAGCTCGTGGTCGCGGCGGCCGAAGAGGCGGGGCTGCCGGTCGAGGTCGTGCACGACGCGGGGCGCACGCAGGTCGCGGCCGGCACGGCGACGTGCTGCGCGATCGGCCCCGCGACGCACGACGCCCTGAGGCCGGTGACGGGCTCGCTCTCGCTGCTCTGAACGATCGTGCACAACTGCGCAACCGACAGAGTCCTGTGCGAACGCGCAACGGCCGAGTTCGAATGCGCACGCGGCGTCGGCACGCCGGCAGCGGCTTCCATCACCGTGCCCGTGCCCATCACCGTGCCCATCACCGTGACCGTGCCCGTGCCCGTGCCCATCACCGTGCCCGTGCCCGTGCCCATCACCGTGCCCGTGCCCGTGCCCATCACCGTGACCGTGCCCGTGCCCATCACCGTGACCGTGCCCATCACCGTGCCCGTTACCGGGGTGGCTTTCGTGTGTGCATGCGCGAACGCGCTAGCCGGCGCCGCGCGAACGCGCAATCGGCGGAGTCCAGAGGCGCACCGGTGGTCAGCGCGCGATCCGATGAGCGAACGCGCATTCGGCATTCAGCAATCGGCCGTTGAGCGACCGTGTGTGAGTCTGCGGTCGTCCGGCTGGTGTGTGCGTGTGTGGTCGGGCTGGTCGTTGCACGGTTGTGCGTGAACGCGCAGTCAACGAGCGACGCGCGGATGTGCGATCGGCGGGTCCGAACGGCGGGCGGTCAGAGCAGCGGGTGGAGTGGGTGGAGCGGTGGCCGGAGGAGCGAGTGGAGCGGGTGGAGCAGCGGGTGGAGCGGTTGGAGCAGCGGGTGGAGCGGGTGGAGCGGGTGGAGCGGGTGGAGCGGGTGGAGCGGTGGTCGGAGCAGCGAGTGGGGCGGTTAGAGCAGTGGGTGGAGCGCGAAGGGGAGGGCAAAGCGAGGGTCAGCTCGCTGTGGTCAGGTTGACGCCCAGGAGCTCGGCCAGCCGGGCGCCGTCGCGCTGGGCCTGGCCCGCGCAGCACGTGTTCATCAGCACGTGCACCTCGTCCGCGTCGGTGCTCAGCAGGCGCAGGCGCTCCGCCCAGTCGGCCAGCTCGCGCTCCGAGTAGGCGTAGCGGAACTTGTCCTCCTTCGAGCCGCGCTCCCAGGCCGGGCTGTGCCCGTGGAAGCGCACGACCGCGGGGGAGGCGGTGACGGCCAGCACGGGAGGTACCGATGACGCAAACCCCTGCGGCATGTCCACCGCCACGAACGACGCGCCCGCGTGCTGGAGCCGCTGCAGGGTGTCCAGGCAACGGCGGGCGTCGGCGAACCACGAGCCGTGCCGCAGCTCGACGGCGGGGTGGAACGGGCGGCAGCGCGCGATCGTGTCCTCGATGCGGCGAATCGCGGCCTCGCCGTGCGCGAGCCACGGCGGGAATTGCAGGAGCACCGAGCCCAGGCGTGGGCGCAGCGGCTCGAGGGCCTCGTGGAACCGGCGCCACAGGGCGTCGAGCGTGCCGGCAGGCAGGCCGGAGCGGCGGATCGAGCCGGTGGCGCCCTCGGGCCGCAGGTCCGCCGGCAGCGCGCGCACCTGGGTCGGGTGGCCGGTCAGCAGGGAGAACGCCTTCACGTCGAAGGTGAAGCCCGGCGGGGTCGCGGCCGTCCAGGCGGCGGTGACCTCCGGGGCCGGGATGGCGTAGTAGCTCGTGTCGGCCTCGACGATGTCGAACTGGGTCGCGTAGTGGGCGAGGCGCTGCGCGGGGGTGCGCGCCGCGCGGGGGTACCAGCCGGACGCGAGCAGCTGCCGGTCCGCCCAGGACGCTGTGCCGAGCCGAATTACACCCATGTCATTCATGGGAACCCCGGACGGGTCCGGCGGCAAGTCGAGGGCCGGGGTCAGCGGCGGCGGGCGCGGATCGGAGGGTCCGCGCGGGAACCGCAAGTCGAGGGCCGGGGTCGGCGGCGGCGGGCGCGGATCGGAGGGTCCGCGCGGGAACCGCAAGTCGAGGGCCGGGGTCGGCGGCGGCGGGCGCGGATCGGAGGGTCCGCGCGGGAACCGCAAGTCGAGGGCGTGGTCGGCGGCGGCGGGCGCGGATCGGAGGTCCGCACGGGAGCGGCAGGTCGAGGGGCGGGGTCAGCGGCGCCGGTACCAGCGCAGCGGGCGCGGGTCGAAGGTCCACAGCAGGCGCCGCCACCAGGGGCGGCGTGCGCGGAGGTCGTCGACGTACGCCGTCGCCTGGGCCGTGGCCCGGGCGGCCTGGGGCTCGCCCGGGCCGGCCGCGGGCGTCGCGAACGCCACGGCGTTGACCAGCGTCGCCAGCTCGTCCACGGGCGGCACGGCGGGGCGCAGCGCGCGGCCCGGGGCGTGGGCGCGGGGCTCGGCGGCGCCGGCGGCGTACCGGGCGATCTCGCCCGCGGTCAGGTGCGCCGGCGCCGGTCGTCCCGCCTGGCGCAGGCCGATGAGCACCTCGTGCCAGGCGGCGTCGATGCGCACCGCGGGCGGCCCCTCGGTGAGGCGGCGCCGGCGGCGGCGGGCCAGCACAACCGGTACCGCTGCCAGATAGGCGATGACGAGGACCAGCGCGGCCCCGGCGGCCGACACCGCGAGCAGCGTCGTGTGGTCCCCGGCCGCGGCGACGGGGGCGGCGGAGGCGTGCGCGGAGGCCGACGACCGGGCGCTGCCGTCGGCCGACGGCGGCGGGACGGGCGGGGGCGGCGGCTGCGACGGGGGCGCCTTGGGCTTGAAGTCGTCCTCCACCGGCCGCTGCACCGTGTCGGACTTCGGCAGCGGGTCGAACGCCACCCAGCCGAAGCCCTTGAACTCGACCTCGGGCCAGGCGATCGCGTCCGCCCCGCGGATGTCGTGGCGGCCCTGGTGCGTCTGGAAGCCCACGGCCACCCGCGTCGGCAGCCCGGCCAGCCGCGCGAGCACCGCGAACGCGGCGGTGAACTGCTCCGAGGTGCCCTTCTGCCCGCCGAGCTGCTTGTTGCCGAAGAGGAAGTGCTCGACGTTGGGGTACGCGTGCCCGCTCGGCGCGTCCGAGACGAGCTTGTAGTGCTCCTCCAGCCACTGCTGGATGGCGAAGGCGCGCTGGTACGGGTTGGAGACGCCCTCGCCGAGGTGGCTTCCGAGCTGCGCGATCGAGTCGGGCACCCGGCCCGGCAGCGCCAGGAACCGGGCCGCCTCCTCCGGCGCCGGGACCTCGGCGACGAGGAGCGCCTGGTCGTCGGGGCGCGGCTTCTGGCGGGAGGTGACCGTGTACGTCAGCCCCTTGCGCAGGCTGTCGGCGAGCGCGACGGTGCCGGTCTCGGCGTCGTAGGCCACGCGGACGCCCTCGACCCGCTCGGGGCTGGCGATCCCGGGCAGGAGCCGGCCGTCGAGCTCGTCGATGGTGATCGTCTGCGTGACCTCGGGGCCCTCGCCGTCCGAGCGGCCCAGGACGCGGCCGGCGTTGCGGTAGACGGAGCCGATCCGCCAGGTGATGCCGTCGTAGTCGTTGAGCACCGCGAGGCGGATGACGGGCTCCCGCTCGGCGCCCGGCCCGGGCGTGACGACGGCGTCGAAGAGGTGCTGGTCCTTGTTGAGGTTCCAGCCCGACAGGCGCACGAGCGGGTTCTCGTCGAGCGCGTCGAGCTGCGGCGGGGTGACGTAGTGGCGCGGGTCGACCGGGGTGTCGTTGCCCTGCTGGGCGACGGCCGGGCCGAGCAGCTGCGACAGCAGCACGATGACGGCGAGCCCGGCCGCCGCGCCCGCGCCCACCCGCAGGCCGAGCGTCCGGCGCTGGGCCCCGGTGAGCGTGTCGCCGCCCAGGTCCGGCCGTGCGCTGGCGATGAGCCCGAGGATCGCCAGGGCCGCGTACGCCATCGGGATCCACGTCGTCGCGCGGGCCGCTGTCGTGTCCGGGCCGACGAGGTAGAGCGCGGCCCCGAACAGCGCGGTGGGCGCGCTGTAGGAGAGCAGGACGCGGCGGTACCGCACGCCGGCCTCGGCCGCCGCGAGCCCCGCGAGCCAGGTCGCGATCACCGGCAGCAGCACGGTGTCCGGCTGCGGCTCGATCGGGATGAGCGCGGTGAGCAGGCGCGGGATGCTGTTGCGCAGGGCCTCGCGGGCGACGTCCGGCACGGCGCCCGGGATCTGCCCGGCCCGGGCGGAGACGCGCACGGTCACGACCACCATCACGGCCAGGCCGAGCACCGAGGCGGGCGCGGCCGTGTAGGCGGGCAGCCGGCGCACCGCGACGCTGATGAGCACCGAGGCGGCCGCGGCGATCGTGGTGAGCAGCGGCAGCAGGGTGCCGTTGTAGATCGGGGCCAGCGCGAGGCCGCTCAGCACGAGCATGCCCAGCAGCGCCAGCGGCACGACGACGCGTCTCACCAGCGCTGCACCCCGTCCCAGGCCGCGGCGAACTCCTCGCCGTCGCGCACGGCCAGCACGACGATCCGCTCCAGGGCCGGGCGGGCGTCGCCGAAGACGCCGGCCACGAGCGTCGGGTAGGCGGTGCGCAGGGTGCTGACCTGGGTCAGGTCGGGGTCGCCGGTGAGGTAGACGAGCGTGTCGCCGACGCGCTGGGTGCGCAGCTCCTCGATGGACTTCCCGGACATCTCCGCAAAGTCCGCCTCGGCCAGCACGTCGAGGAAGTCGCGCGCCGAGGGACCGGCGGCGGCCCGGCCCGACAGCAGCCGCAGGGCGATCGGGAGCTCGTCGCGGAAGGCGGCCATGACCAGGGAGGCCGCGGCCTCGCAGGCGGCCTCGAACCGCTCGGGATCCGGGTACGAGCGGCGGCGGTCATCCAGCAGTACCGCCAGCCGGGGCAGCGACGTGTCCAGCTGCTCGCGCACCATCAGCTCGCCGACCCTGGCCGAGGTCCGCCAGTGCACCCGCCGCAGCTCGTCGCCGACGACGTACTCCCGCAGCGTGTCGAACGTGATCGTGCCGTGCGGCACCCGGTCGTCGCGCCCGTCGAGGGAGCGCGTGATGCCCGTCGGCACCGCGGTCAGGCGGTGCACGCGCGGGTACACCCACACCTGCGCCGTCCCCCCGTACCCGCGCGCCAGCGCCATCAGCCCGAGGGGGTCGCGGCGCACCACGCGCAACGGGCCGATGGCGACCACGCCGCGGCGGTCGGTGGGCACGGGATACTGCGCGGTCGTCTCGCCGCCGGCCTTCAGGCGCAGCAGCGGTACCGGCACCGACGCCGCCCCGCAGCGGTCGTGCGCGACCAGCGTGGCGCCCCGCAGGCGGCTGGCGTTGCCGACCGTCAGCGTCACCGTGCTCGACTCGCCGCGCATCACCCGGTCCGGCTCCACGCCGCGCGCGACGGTCAGCCGCGGGCGCCACCACACGTAGCCGGCCGCGAACAGCAGCGACGCGACGCACGCGGTGCCGAGGACGACGAGGTGGCGGTACCCGAAGGCGAGCCCGACGGCGAGCAGGACCACGGCCGCCGCGCACAGCCCGGCCCCGCGGGCGGTGAGGCGCACCGGCTCAGGCCGCGACGGGAGAGGGCACGGGCACCGCCTCGAGCACCTGGCGCACCACGTCGGCCGGCGACACGCCGCGCACCTGGGCGTCGGGGGAGAGCACCAGCCGGTGCGCGAACACCGGCTCGGCGAGCGCCTTGAGGTCCTCCGGCACGACGTAGCCGCGGCCGTCCGTCAGCGCGTACGCGCTCGCGGCCCGGGTCAGCGCGATGATGCCGCGCGGGCTCACCCCGATGCGGATCTGCGGGTGGGCGCGGGTCGCGTTGCCGAGCTTCACCGCGTAGGCGAGCAGCGGGTCGGCGATGTGCGCCCGCCGGGCCAGCCGCACGAGCTGGGCGACGGCCGGGGTGTCGGTGACCGGGTCGAGGGCCTCGGGGGAGCGGCTCACGGAGCCGCGCAGCACCTCGATCTCGACGGCCTCGGCCGGGTAGCCGACGGAGAGCTTCATGAGGAACCGGTCCAGCTGCGCCTCCGGCAGCCGGTAGGTGCCGTCCATCTCGATCGGGTTCTGCGTGGCGACGACGAGGAACGGGCGGGGCACGCCGTGGCGGACGCCGTCGACGGTGACGTACCGCTCCTCCATCACCTCCAGCAGCGCCGACTGCGTCTTCGGCGAGGCACGGTTGATCTCGTCGGCGATGACGATGTTCGCGAAGACCGGCCCGGGGTGGAACTCGAAGCCGCGGGTCGCCTGGTTGAAGATCGTCACGCCGGTGACGTCGGAGGGCAGCAGGTCGGGCGTGAACTGGATGCGCCGCCACTGGCCCTGCACGCTGGCGGCGATCGCCCGCGCGAGGGTGGTCTTGCCGACGCCGGGCACGTCCTCGAGCAGGACGTGCCCCTCCGCCAGCAGCGCGGTCACCGTCAGCCGCACGACCTGCGGCTTGCCGAGCACGATCGACTCGATGTTGCGCGCGAGGCGGCCCACCAGCTCGGCCGCGGCGCCGACCTCCTCGCTGCTCGGTGGACCCTGGGGCGTTGACTGCTCAGCCGAGATCACGGTGCTCCATCAGCATTGCTTGAGCGGCCCCGTGCCGCTGGGCAGATTCAACCAGGCGTAGGGGATGTAGTTCTCGCCCTGGAACTGGATCTTGATCCACTGCGTGCTCTTCTTGCCGCCGTACGGCTCGGCGTTGATGCTCACGCTGGTGTTGGTCTGGCAGATCGCGACCCAGCTCTCGCCGTTGAAGGTGTCGCCGATGCCGGAGCCGGACTGCGACGGCGTCTTGTAGACCCAGATGCCGCCGCCGCTCGCGGTCCTCCCGCAGTAGCTCGGGTCGTTGCACACGACGGTGCCCTTGTAGACCGGCGTGCTGATCGACCCGGTGCCGCTGGCGGTCATCCCGGCGCTGTTGGTGATCGTGACGGTGTACGTGTACGCCGTGTTGGGCCACAGCCCGCCCTGGGTGAGCGAGCCCGAGCAGTTGCCCGACGTGCTGCCGGCCCCGGCGACGGCGAGCACGCAGGTGGCGGGCGAGCCGCCGTCGGTCGCGGTGAAGTGCACGGTGATCGAGTTGAGCGCCGCGGTGTCCGCGCCGTCGTTCACGGTCATCTTCGGCTGGGCGAGCGTGCTCCCCGAGCCGGTGGCGACGGCTCCCACCCCGGCCTTGTTCACGGCCCGCAGCTGGATCGTGACCGCCTCGGCGTCCTTGAACCCGCTGAACTCGTGGGTCAGCGCGGTGTCGATGGCCGACTTCGTGCCGTTGACGGTGGCCTCGTACCCCGTGATGGTCGACCCGTTGTCGGCCGGCGCCTTCCACGTGGCGACCACCGTGCCGCGCTTGGTCGTCGAGGCCTTCACGGTCAGCCCGGCCGGCGCGCCCGGCTTGTTGAACGGCACGACCGACGGGCTCAGCGGCGACTGCCCGGAGCTCGCCCCGATGTCGTTGATCGAGGCCACCTTGAAGGCGACCTGGGTGCCGTACGCCAGCTCCCCGGCCGGCACCGAGAACTGCGGCTGCGCCGACTCGAACGTCTTGGACTCGCCGGTGCCGACGGTCGTGATGACGTACTTCGCGATCTTGTGCCCCTGCCCGTTCGCGGCCGGCCACGTCACGGCGACCGTCCCGTCCGGGTTGGCCGTCGCGGCCACGCTCGCCGGCGGGTCGGGGACGTCGCGGGTCGGCACCACCGGGTTCGCGGCCTTCTTGGGCCCGTTGCCCTTGGGGTTGACCGCATAGACCGTGAACTTGTACGTCTGGCCGTTCGTCAGCCCCGTGACGTCCAGCGCCCGCTGGCTCGCCCCGACCTCGTGCGGCGGCTGCCCGTCGCCCTCGACCACGTACTTCGTCACCGCGGCGCCGTTGGGCGGGGCCGCCGACCAGGTCACCCGCGCGGTCGCGTTGCCCGCGACGGCGTTGACCCGGGCCGGCGCGCCGGGCGGCCCGACGGGCGGCTTGGTCTGCGGCGGGGGCGGCGGCGCGGGCGGCGCCTCGCCCCCGAGCACGTCGTTGGCGTACTTGTCGACCGTGGTCACGTGGTTCTTGCCGTCCACGACCCGCGCGGTCGAGCCGCCGGGCGCGTTGATGAACAGGCGGTCCTCGCGGACCTCCAGCTCCAGCGCCTTGCCGCCGGCCTGGATGCGGATCGGGTCCAGCGCCTTGCCCTGCGCGTCGAGCACGTAGACGGTCCCGGTCGCGTCGTCGGCGCAGTAGAACCGGCCCGACCAGGCCACGCACGGCTTGAGCCGGGGGCTGTCGCCCGGCACCGCGAAGTCACTGATCCTGTCGTCGTGCACGACGTACACGTGGCTGCCGTCGACCACCGTGACCGGCACGTCGCCGCCGACCGTCCGCTCCGCCACCCCGCCCTCGCCGCCGAGCCGCAGCGGGACCTTCTTCACCGTGTCGCCGCGCAGGGTGGTCAGCGTCGTGGCGGTCTTGTCCAGCACGGCCACGCCGGTGTCCAGGATGGACAGCGCCATGTCGTGGTTGGGCTCGGCCACCCCGACCGTCTTGACCTTCACCGGGTCGCCGGCGAACCCGCCGCCCTGGCCGCCACCGGGGGAGGCGGGCCGGCTCCTGGCCGCGTCGATCGCGACGACCGTGCCCTCGGAGGGCACCAGCAGCCACAGCCGGCCCTTGTCGTCGAACAGCCCGCCGGAGATGCCCGGCGGGAAGCTCAGCGTCTCGCCGACGGGCAGCAGCGTCATCGGGTCGAGCTGGCGGACCTGGCCCTGCACCGTGTCGATGATGAAGGCGGTGTCGTCGTGCACCGCGACCGTCACCCCGATGCCCGGCGTCGACTGGGTGCTCGCCCCGAGGGTCAGGCTGGAGAGGTCGAGCACGCTGATCTTGCCCGTATTGAAATCCCGCAGGATCACGAAGCGGTCACTCTGGGTGACCTCCATCGAGTGTCCCTGCGCGTCGCTGATCTTGGTGCGGGTGTCGACCTTGCCGGTGACGCCGTTCACGCGGGCGATCTCGCCCTTGTCCGCGCTCCACAGCCAGGCGCTGACGTCGAAGCTGGCGACGGCGTGGTTCGCCGAGCCCGTGCCCCACAGCGTGAGGCCCAGCACCGCGACCAGGGCGGCGATCGTGCCGCCCGTGATCAGCGCACCGCTGCGCCCCGAGCCCAGGTTCAGACGCATTGCCTCACCATCCCGGCCCCCTCCCCGAAACCGGCGCCCATCATATTCCCGTCGATGGGTGGCGGGTACCCGCTCACGGAGCGTGGTTGTTGCACTATTTGCGCTTGGTGCACGCCAGGTCCGACAGCTGGACGTCCTGGGTGCCATAGACGGCGGCCACGGTGAAGCAGTACTCGAGCTTCGGGTTCAGGCCGTTGATCGTGTACTTCGTGGTGCCCGCCGGCAGCCCCTGCAGCTCGCGCATGGCGCCCTCGGTGCCGCCCGCCACGATGAACGGCACGGTGCCCTTGGTCGGGTCCTGCCAGGTCAGCGTCACGCTCGTCCGGTCGTCGCGCAGGTGCAGCTCGCGCGGGGCGCGGCCGCTGCCGATCGCGGCGGCGGAGGGCTCGTCCGAGGCCGGCCCGCCCGGTTGCGGGGCGGCGACGGTCGGGGCCGGCCCGGGGTCCTTGCCTCCGGCGCTGAGGAAGGCCACGGCGGCCGCGGCGGCGCCCCCGAGCACCGCGATCACGGCGATGACGACGATCGCGACCATCGGCGAGCGTCGCTGCCGGGGCGGCTCCGGCCGGACGGGCCCCGGTGGCTTCTCCCACCGCGGCTCGGGCATCGGCCGGTACCCGGGCGCGGGCCGGTACTCGGTGCGCTGCAGCACGCCCGGCGCGGTCTGCTGCCAGGGCGCCGGTCGGTAGTCGTCCTCGTCGGGGTCCTCGCCGGGGTCTTCGTCCGGGTATTCGCCGGGGTCTTCGTCCGGGTATTCGTCCGGCTCGTCGAAGGCGTCCTCACGCGGCTCGGGCCGGAAGATCGGCCGGTCGTCCGCCGGTGGCCGGGGCCGGGGCGTGATCGGGTCGAACGTCGCGGGCGGGGGCGTGACGGGGTCGAACGTGGCGGGCGGGGGCGTGATCGGGTCGAACGTGACCGGCGGGGGCGGCACGTGGACCGTGCCCTCCGGATCGGGCAGGCCGAGGTACTGCCGCGCCGCCCGCACGCTGGGGTGCCCGTCGCCGAGCGCCTGGGGGCCGAGCCGGGCGACCTGGCCGTAGCGCCGTTTCGCCTCGAACACGTTGCCGAGCTCGTCGGCGACGCGGGCCAGCTCGAACGCGAGCGCGAGCATGACCGCGTGGCCGTCGCCGAGCCGGTGGTACCCGGCCGCCAGTCCCTCCTCGAGCGCCCGCCGCGCGTCGCCGAGCTCGCCGACCTCGACCTGGTACCGCGCGAGCTGGGCCGTGGCGGCGAGCACGTCCGGATCGTCGCCGCCGAGCGCCGTGGTCGCGGCGTCGAGCGCCTGGTCCAGCAGCGCGAGCGCGCCCCGTTTGTCCCCGTGCGAGGCGATTGCTCGGGCGCCTTGCAGGGCGTTGGCCAATTGGGCGGACGAGGACACGCCGATACTCTGCCCTGTCGTCCGGGTGCCACGCCACCCGGAGTCACCCGACGAACGCGATCGCCGCCGAACGGTGTCATCGCCGCGGCCCCTGTCCGTCCCGGCACGGCCGCCCGTTCCGCGGGGGTCGTGACCGGTCTGTTCGGTGTGGCGGCCGGTCCTGCGGGGTGGTGGCCCGGAGCCCGATCGGTCTGTTCGGCGCGGCGGCCGGTCCTGCGGGGTGGCGGCCCGCAGTCCGATCGGTCTGTTCGGTGTGGCGGCCGGTCCTGGGGGGTGGTGGCCCGCAGTCCGGTCGGTCCGTCCGTGACCCTGGCCGTTGTGCGAGGCCCCGGTTCGGTTCGCGCATCGTGCCGATCCGGCGCCGGGCCGCCCCGGGCCGATCGACGGATACTTGTCGCATGGCGACCGATTCGCTGGGCCAGCTGCCGGGTGCGCGCGAGGGCCGTGACCCCGCCCGCGCGATCAAGCGCGGCCCGAGCCGGGTCCCGCCCGAGGTCATCGCGGCCAACCAGCGCGAACGCCTCTTCGACGCCCTCGTGCACACCGTCGCCGAGAAGGGCTACGCCAACGCCACGGTGAGCGACATCTGCCGCGCCGCGGGCGTGACCCGTCCCGCCTTCTACGCCCTGTTCGCCGGCAAGGACGACGCCCTGATCGCGACCTACCGCCACGGCACCGACCTGCTGTTCAAGATCATGGAGGACGCCTACCGCGACGAGTCCGGCTGGCGCGAGGGCGCCCGCGCCGCCCTGCGCGTCATGCTGCAGGTCCTCGCCGAGCTGCCCGCCTTCGCGACGATGGCGATCGTGGAGATCGACGCGGCCGGCCCGCACGGGCGCATCGAACGCGCCCGCATGCTGCGCCGCTTCGACCGCTTCTTCGCCGACGCCCCGAGGGCCGCGGACCTGCCGATGCCGGAGGAGCTCGTGGAGACGATCGTGGGCGGCGTCTACGCCACGGTGTACCGCTTTGTCGCCGCCGGACGCGTCCAGGACCTCCCGGCACTGCTGCCCACGCTGACGTACTTCACGCTGGTGCCCTTCCTGGGGCGGGAGGAGGCCGCGCTGGAGCTGGGGATCGACTCCCCGGCTACGGGCCCGGCCAAGCCGGCCGAGTGCCGAATCACGCCATGACGCGGTCTTCCAGCCCGTGCTGCGGCCGCCTCGCACCGTGCCGCGCCTCTCAGCCTGTGCCGCGTCTCTTAGCCCTTGCCGCCTCTCTCAGCCCGTGCGGCCGCCGAATCGACCCGTGAGGATGGCCGTTCGTGCTGTCCGGACTCGCGCGAAGCGCGGTAGCGGCCCGACGGTGTGCACCCGCATCACGCTGTGATGCCATCGCGTTACGCCGTGCTGCGGCCGAGTCGGTCTGTGATATGGCCGAGGCGGCCCCTGGCGCGGCCGAATCAGTCTGTGGCGGGGCCGCCTCAGTCCGTGGTGCCGGATTAATTCACTCTTAGCCGGTAATATCCGAATTGTCGCGCTGAAATGGCGACTCAGGACCCGGCGGAATCACTTTCTTCCTGTATTACTCCACTCCGGGCCGCAGCACTACCTCATGCGTCCGATGCGATTACTCCATCGCCTTTCCGGCAGGCGAGAATGCGCGAACGCCCGTGACGATTCCGTTACGCCGCGCCTTCACCGGCAGCGCCCGCGGCCCTCTGGCTCAGCACCCAATCCGGCACACGGAGCTACGCAGCCGCTGCACAAGCTCAAGCGCACCCGTGCACGCGTGGTGGGGATCAGGCCGTGCGCGGCGTCAGGCGACCGGGCAACGCGGAGCGCTGGTGCGGCACCCGAGGCGCGGGGGAGCGGTGCAGCGCCGCACGAAAGTTACCCGGGGACTGGCCGGTCTCGCGGGCGAAGAAGCGCCCGAAGTTCGTCGGCTCCTCGAACCCCAGCCGCCGCCCCACGTCCGACACCGGGAGCTCGCTCGTGGCGAGAACGCGCTTGGCCTCCAGCGCCACGCGCTCGTCGATGAGCTGCTTCGCGCTGCGCCCCGTCACCGCCAGGCTCGCGCGGGTGAGGGTCCGCACCGAGCAGCGCAACTGCTCGGCGTAGTCCTCGACGCGCCGGTGGCGTACCTCGCGCTCGAGCTCCCTACGCAGCTGACCGATGAGGAGGTCGGCGGGGCTGCGGCGCGGTACCGGCGCCAGGGACGAAATCCGCATGAGCAGCACCGCGACCGAGTGCGCGAGCAGCGTCGAGCCGAACGCGGTCCCGCCGAAGCGAACCTGGTCCACACCGATCTGCGCGATCTCGGCCACGATCGCGTCCTCGTCCTCCCCGGCCGGCTGCCAGCACGCGGGCGCGAACGGATCGGCGACGAGCTCGGGCAGCGGCAGTTCGGGCAGGATCGACGGCGCGAACGTGAGCACCGTGGCGTCGAAGCCGGCCTGCCCGCCGAACTGGTGGACCTGCCCCGGACGGCCCCACAGCAGGGTGCCCGGGCGGCACGCGTACGTCACGAAGTCCACCGCATGCGTGCCCTGCCCCGCACTGACGAGGATGACGACGTGGTCAGTGGTTTGCACGGGAAAACGCCCCACGGGCAGGTCGCTCAGGCGCGCCGCGCCGACAGGGTCACTGGAAAGGCCGCCGAAACTGACCATGACCAGCCCGACTGTACCGAAGGACCGCCAATCGGCAACCCGTACCCGGCCTGTCGTCAGCCCAGCGATGCAAGCCCCACCGAGCCGCGTCGACCTCCGCCTCGCCGCCATCCGTGACGACGGGGACGATCGCCTTCACTGAGTCTCGTCGGCGTCACTCCGGCCCGCACCGCTTTCGCTCCGGGCTGGACCGCTCTCGCTCCGGGCTTGACCGCCTTCGCTCCGGGCCGGACCGCCTTCGCTCCGGCCCGCACCGCCTTCGCTCCGGCCCGCACCGCCTTCACTTGGCCGTGCTGTGTTGACCGCCCACACCGTGTACACCCCGGTCCATGCCGCGCGATGTTCGCCGGGTTGCGCCGCACCGTGCTGTGTTCGCCGGCCGCACGGTCTTCGCCACTCGGCGCTGTGTCATGCACACCGGTCTGCGCCACACCATGCTCGCCAGCCGTGTCGCACTGTGTTCGTTGGCCGGTGCCGAACTGTGCGTCGGCCCGTGCCGCACCGTGTTCGGCGGCCCGTGCCGCACCGTGTTCGCCGGTCCGGGCTGCACCGTGTTCGCCGGGTCCGCGCCGTGGCGTGTTCGCCCGGTCGGCATTGCCCTCGCCGGTCCGCGCAGTATTCGCCAGGCCGCACCGAAGCCGACGAGCCTAGACCCGGATACCGGCCACCGCGAGCTCGGCGATACGAACCTCCTCGAACGCCGCCCCGAGCTCATCCAGCCGTTCGGGCGTGAGCGAGGCGCGCAGTTCGGGCAGCAGCACGGTCTCCTCGTGCTCGACGTGTCGCCGCACCGCCGCGATGAACTGCTCGAGCTTGTCCTCGAAGTCCGGCCCCTCGGGCGAGATGCGCTGCAGGTCGTGCAGCATCCGCTCAGCCTCGTGATGCTCGTCGGCGCCATCGTGCGCCTCTTCGGCCGAGGGTAGCTGCGGATACACCTTCTGCTCCTCGGCGTGGCTGTGCGCGGTCAGCCGCGCTGCGCATTCGTCCAGCAGAAGCTGACGGTCTCCGTCGCCGTCGCGCAGACGGTCGAAGAGTTGCTCCATCATCCGGTGGTCGTTCGTGATCAGCGTGACGGCGTCGGAAGCCATGTCTCCTCCTTGGATCGTCACCTTCCACGGTCGCGCGTGACGGCCCGGCGGCGCGGCCAAAATCCAAAATCGGCCGAGCGGCAACGCGGGTCCACGCGAGCCGGGACCCGAAACGGCGCGCCAGGCAGCCAAGCGGCGCCCGAAGCGACCGGCCCGGCAACGCGACCCCACGGCGCCCACCAGCCTCAACCTGCACGATCGAGCACGCAGCACTGAGCGCCATGCTCAGTTCCGCGCGCTGCATGAACGAGCACTGAAACGAGCACTGAGCGGTGAGCGCCCCGCTCGGTCCCGCGCGCTGCGCGATCGAGCACTGAGCAGTGAGCGCCCCGCTCAGTTCCCCGCGCCGCACGATCGAGCATGCAGCAGTGAGCGCCGCGCTCAGTCTCGTGCGTCGCGCAACGAGCGCGCGGCAGTGAGCGTCGCGTTCAGTCCCACGCGTAGCACTGTGAGCGCCGCGGTCAGTGCCACGCCGGGCAGCGGTCGTGCCACATCAGCCGCGCAGTGGGTGCGATAGGACGCGCGCAGGCCAGCGAACGCGATGGAGCGAGTGCGGTGCGGCCAACGCAATGGAGAGCGACCGCGGTGCGGCGAACGTGGTGCACCGAGCAGCGTCCAGCGAACGTGGTGCAGTGAGCAGCGTCCAGCAACCGTCGTGCGGCGAGCAGCATCCAGCGAGCGCCGTGCAGAGGCAGCGACCAGCGAGCGTGGTGCAGAGAGCGACGTTCAGCGAGCGTGGCGCAGCGACGAGGGACGAGCGACGAGGGACGAGGGACGAGCGACGAGCGACGAGCGACGAGCGACGAGCGACGAGCGACGAGCGAGCGTGGTGCGGGGCGACCAGCGCGCGCCGCAAGGCTGAGCCGCACGACCTCGAGCGACGAGCGACGAGCGACGAGCGACGAGCAAGCGTGGTGCGGCGGCGACCAGCGCGCGCCGCAAGGCTGAGCCGCACGACCACGAGCCGGTGCCGGGACCGAAGGCCCGCTCCGAATGGCCGAATCCCCCGACCACCCCGAAGATCAGACCATGGGTACGTACCTGTTCGTAGCCGGCGCCCGCCCCGCCCGCCTCCACGACCACGCGCCCATCGCCCCCGGCGCCTGGGTCCGCCTCCCACCCGGCGACCAAGGCCTCCGAACCACCCGAGCCGTAGTAGCCCCCGGCCTCACCGGCGTCTGCCCCGCCCAGGCCCACTCGGCCCCCGAGCTCGCCGCCCTCGCCGCCGCCCTCGCCGAGGCCGAGGAGTCGATCGGCCTGCCGGTCGGCAGCATCGCCGTCATGCCCGCCGTCGAGACCGCCGCCGGCCTCCTCGCCGCCCCCGAGCTGGCCCGCGCACCAAGGGTCACCAGGCTGCTACTCGGCGAGGCCGCACTGCGGGCCGAGCTCGGGATGGGGGCGGCGACCGAGCGTGATCTGCTGTGGCTGCGCACGATGACCGTCGTGGCCGGCGCCGCCGCCGGGCTCGGGCGGCCCGTCGCGGACGTATGCCCTGATCCGGGCCGGTTTGAGGAGTCGTGCGAGAGCCTGCACAGACTGGGCTTCGGCGGGCGGCTGTGCGAAGGTGACGAGCAGCTGAAGCGGGCCGCCGAGATATTTGCCTGCGCATGAACATTGTCGGTAAAAGATATTTCCCCGCGACAATTAGTGACTGTCTGCATTGTCGACAATGCATTCTGTGATCATTGCGGCAACGTAAAGTTAACATCACACCGGGGTTGCCTATATCGGAAGACATCAGTCGGAAATCGGTCCGGTACAGCCGTTTGGGTCCGTACGGGTTGACTCACCGGCGGCGAACGGATGAGCCGGAATGAGGCGATCGTCGTTCGATCACGTACGTCGGTATTGACACGGATCGGCCGCTCTGTGATTGTGCACAACGTCGATGCGACAGCCAGGGAATGAGCCGCTTGCCCGTTCCGGCTGGACCCGCGTCCGACGTGCATTGTCAATCTCGGATGCCTGCGGGGACTTTTCGTGACCCAAAGCCAGAGCTCGCTGCCCGTGCCCGCCCAACGGCAGGGTCGCGACCCGCGGCAGAGCCCCGAGCGCCGGCCAACCCGCCACACCGCTGCCGTGGCCCGCCGCGAGGAGCCGCTGCCCTCGGGCCGCGTTCCCGAGGTGCGCTCCGGGCAGCGCGCCGGCCGGCGCATCGTCGACCAGCTCCGCCTCATCGTCGCCCTGCCGCTCGTCGCCGTCGTCGTGTTCGCCGGCGTCGCCTTCATCTCCACCGTGCAGGAGGTGAACCGGGCGCGGACACTGCAGGACCTCTCCGCCCTGGCCACCGACGCCGGTGGTCTCGCGCACGCACTGCAACGCGAGCGCGCCGCGGCCGTCAACGTGGTCCTGCACAACGAGGCGACCCAGCAGGACGCCTTCCAGCAACAGTCGATGCTGACCGACGACGCCGTGCGCAAGTACAGCGACCAGCGCCACAACCTCGCGGGCGGCGGTGACTCCGAGACGCTCAAGCGCATCGACGCCGACCTCGCGGCCCTCGCCAAGCTGCGCGAGCAGGTGCGCAACGACAAGCGGGCCTCGGTCTCCGCCGTCGCGTTCAGCTACCGGATCACCATCGCCGACCTGCTGGAGTACCGCGAGTCGGTGGCCCGCTCCGGCGCCCCGACCGACCTGGCCGACGAGATCCGTGCCGCCGCGGCCCTCTCCCGCGCCGCCGAGGCCATCGGCCAGCAGCAGGCGGCCGTGCTCCGCGCGATCGCCGCGGGCGAGCTGACCCCGGCGCTGCAGCAGGAGATCACCGCGACCCGCACGAGCTTCACGGAGCAGTCGGTCGCGTTCACCCAGCTCGCCCCGGCCGAGTGGCGGACCTGGTACGAGCAGGCCGGTATGGGCGACCAGGTCGTCGCCGCCCAGCGCCTCCAGGACCAGGTGGGGCGCACCGCGCCCGGCCAGCGCATCGGCTTCGAGTCGGCCGCCTGGATCAACGCGATGTCCGGCTACGAGGGCCTGCTGTACCAGGTCGAGCAGCAGGTCGACGAGAACATCGAGCAGGCCGTCTCGGTCGTGCACGACGACCAGATGACCCGGGCCGCCCTGCAGACCGCCGGCGTGGTCGTCGTGCTGCTCGTCGCCATCGTGCTCACCGGTTTCGTCGCCCGGCGCCTGACCCGGCGGCTGCGCTACCTGCAGGACGCCGCGCGGACGGTCGCGTACGACCAGCTGCCCTCCGTCGTGGCCGAGCTGCGCGCCGCCGCACCCGGCACCGTCGATCCGGACGAGGTCGCCGACCGCGCCAGCTCGACCCTCGTGGTCGCGGGCTCCGACGAGGTCGCCGACGTGGCCCAGGCCTTCCGGGCCGTCCACCGCGAGGCGGTCAAGATCGCCGGTGAGCAGGCCGTCATGCGGTCCAACGTCGCCGAGATCTTCGTCCACCTCTCCCGCCGCGAGCAGCGACTGGTCGACGCGGTGCTGGCCCAGGTCGACAAGGTCGAGCGCGACGAGACCGACCCGGACCGGCTGCAGGAGCTGTACCAGCTCGACCACCTGGCCACCCGCATGGCCCGGATCAACCTGAGCCTGCTGGTCCTCGGTGGCTCCGGCGCCGCCCGCGTCCGGCGCGAGGACGCCCCGCTCGGCAAGGTGCTGCAGGCCGCGATCTCGCAGATCGAGCACTACGTGCGGGTCCGCTTCGGCAGCGTGGACGACGACGTCGCCGTGGTCGCCGAGGCCGTCGACGAGATCGTGCACCTGCTCGCCGAGCTGCTGGACAACGCGACCGGCTACTCGCCGCCGGAGTCGGAGGTCTGGGTCACCGCGAGCGCCCTGGGCGATCGGGTGATCGTGCAGATCGTGGACGTCGGCGTGGGGCTCTCCCCGGCGCGGCGGGAGCAGCTCAACCAGCTCCTCGCGCAGCCGCCGGCGATCGACATCGCCGCCGTGCGAGCCATGGGACTCACCGTGGTCGGGCACATCGCCGCGCGGTACAACATCACCGTCGCGCTTCGCCCCGGCCAGCACACCGGGACGCTCGCCGAGATCGTCATCCCCAAGGACGTCTTCCGCCCGATCATGGCGTCGGAGCGGGGGCCGCAGCTGGCGGCCGTCGGCGCGCCGGAGCACAACGGCAACGGCTCCCGGCCGGGCAACGACCTGTTCACGCCGCAGGCGCGGCCGAGCGAGCCGAGCCTGTTCGAGGTGCCGGCCCAGCAGTGGGCCACCCAGGAGCTCTCGCCGATCGAGTCATCGGCGGCGACGCAGGTGTTCACGGCGCCGGACTACGACAAGCCGTACCAGGAACCGGAGAAGCCGTTCCAGAACGCGCAGTCGTACCAGGACGCACAGTCGTACCAGGATGCGCAGTCGTACCAGGACGCGCAGTACCGCGAGGCGGCGCCCTACCAGCCGCCCGCGTACCCGCCGCCGCCCGCGCACGCCCAGCCGGCCCCGCCCGGGCCCGGCATGTGGCCGCCGCTGCCGGAGCCCGAGGTCTCCTCGATCCTGGCCTCGGCCGAGGACGACGCGATGGAGCTGCCGATCTTCAACTCGGTCAGCGGCTGGTTCCACGTGGAGACCCCGCCCGGCCTGGAGCCCGAGCCCGTCGGCGCGATGGCCTCGACCTCGACGGCCTCGGCCGGGTCCGGGGCCCCGCAGGCGGCCGCGCCGGAGCCGAGGAACTGGGAGAGCGCGGCCGACGCCGGATGGCGCGCCGCCGCCGAGGCGGCCACGCCGCAGGTCAGCGCCACCACCGCGGCGGGCCTGCCGGTCCGCGCGGCCGGGCGGCAGCTGGTGCCGGGCGCGGCCGAGCCGACGCAGCAGCGGCCGGGCGCACCGATGCAGACGGGCACGCCCAAGCGCGACCCCTCGCGGGTGGCCGCGGCGATGTCGGCATACGCACGAGGCGTCGCGAACCGACGCCCGCAGAGCTGATCGGCTCCGGGGGGAACCGTTGGGATGTATATGCAACAGCTGGAGAGGACCACGTCTGTGACCGACCCGAGTAATCTCGGTTGGCTGCTGGATAGCTTCGCGAGCCGCACCCCCGACGTCAGCCACGCGCTGGCGATCTCCACTGACGGTCTCGTGCTGGCCCACACCCGGGCCCTGCCCCGGGACCGGGCCGACCAGCTCGCCGCCACCGGCAGTGGTCTCGTCGCCCTCCTCGCCGGAGCCGCGCGCTTCTTCGACGCCGGGCAGGTCATCTCGAACGTGACCCAGCTCGACGGCGGCTTCATGTTCTGCATGGCCTTCAGCGACGGCGCGTCGATGCTGGTGCTGGCCTCGCCGAACGCCGACGTCGGCAAGGTCTCCTACGAGATGACCGAGCTCGCCAACCGCATCGGCGACGCGCTGACGCCCGCGATACGGGGACAGATGTGACCGACCCGCACCGGCGCGGACGCCCGACCGCCGTAAAGATCATCATCGCGGGCGGGTTCGGCGCGGGCAAGACCACCCTCGTCGGCGCGATCTCCGAGATCCCGCCGGTGACCACCGAGGCCGTCATGACCGCCGCCAGCCTCGCGCACGACGACGCCTCGCTGGTGCCCGACAAGGGCAGCACCACGGTGGCGATGGACTTCGGCCGCATCACGCTGTACCAGGACCTGGTGCTGTACCTCTTCGGCACCCCGGGGCAGAAGCGCTTCTGGTTCATGTGGGACGAGCTGTGCCGCGGGGCCATCGGAGCGGTCGTCATCGCCGACACGCGGCGGCTCGCCGACTGCTTCGGCGCCATCGACTACTTCGAGAACCGCCGCCTGCCCTATGTCGTGGCCGTCAACAACTTCGACGGCGCGGCGCGCTACCACCTCGAGGACATCCGGGACGCGCTGGCCGTGCACCGCAGCGTTCCGATGCTCGACGCCGACGTGCGGTCGCGGGCGTCGGCCAAGGAGATCCTCGTCGCCGTGACCGAGCACGCCCTTGCGCAGCGCGCCGGCGCTCGCCGCTAGAAATCCCCCTCAAGGAGAACAATGTTCCTGCCACGACGATTGGTCAGCATCGCGCTGGCCACCGGCCTGGTGCTTGCCGGCGCCGGGTGCGCCAAGGACGACGACAAGTCCGGCAGCGCCGGTGCGGCGTCCACCCTGAAGATCGGTTTCCTCGGCTCGCTGAGCGGCACCTACCAGGCCGTCGGCACCGACCTGAAGAACGGCTTCGAGCTCTACCTGAAGATGCACGACGGCAAGCTCGGCGGCCACCCGATCGACCTCAAGGTCGGTGACGAGGGCGACGGCGCGCAGACCGCCGTTCCCGCCGCGACCAAGCTGGTCAAGGAGGACGGCGTCATCGCCATGACCGGTATCGTCGGCGGTGGCTCGGTGGCCGCCGTGGCGCCGCTGCTGGCCCAGGCGAAGATCCCGCTGATCGGTTCGAACGGCCGCCCCGAGCTCAAGGACCTCAACGGGGTGTGGACGACGAGCTTCATGTCCTCGGACCCGGGCCAGTCGATCGCGCAGTACATCAAGGACAAGGTCAACGGCCCGGTCTTCGCGATCGGCCCGGACTACCAGGGTGGCTACGACGAGGTCGGCGGCTTCACCACCGAGTTCGCGAAGATCGGCGGCCAGCTGGCCAACTCCGGCGGCAAGACGCTGTGGACGCCGTTCCCGCAGACCACGAACTTCCTGCCGTACTTCAGCCAGATCAAGTCCAGCGGGGCCAAGGCGGTCTACACGTTCTACGCCGGTAAGGCCGCGATCGACTTCGTGAAGCAGTACAAGCAGTCGGACATCAAGGACCTGCCGCTGTACGGCGCGTTCCTGACCGAGGGCTCGGTGCTGCAGGCCGAGGGCGACGCCGCGAAGGACGTCTTCACCACCTGCAACTACTCGCCCGACCTCGACAACGAGGAGAACCGCAAGTTCGTCGCCGCCTGGCGCCAGCAGTTCCCCGACGCGACCCCGACCACGTACGCCGTCGCGTCCTACGACGCCGCCGCCGTGCTGGACCGGGCCATCGCCGCCGCCGGCAGCAACGTGACGTCGGAGACGATCAACGAGCAGGTCGCCAAGCTGGGCCAGATCTCCAGCCCGCGCGGGCAGTGGCAGTTCGGCAAGAACCACGCGCCGGTCCAGAAGTGGTACCTGCGCCAGGTTCGCGCCGACGGCCGCGCGCTGGCGAACACGCTGGTGCAGGACCTCGCGACGGTCGGCCAGTAGTTCCTTGGACGCGTACCTGATCCCGGCGGTCGACGGCGTGGCCTATGGCCTGCTGCTGTTCGTCGTCGCCGCCGGGCTCACCCTCGCCTTCGGCGTCGGTGATGTGCTCAACCTCGCGCACGGGACGCTCTTCGCGTTCGGTGCGTACGCCGCCGCGAAGATCAGCGACGGCAGCTGGGGATCGCTCGCGCTCGCGGTGCTGGTCGGCACCGCGGCCGCGGGCCTCGGCGGCGCCCTGCTCTCACTGCTGCTCACGCCGCTGGCCGGCCGCGGCCACCTCGCCCAGGCCCTGCTGACGTTCGGCGTCGCGCTGGTGGCCGGCGACCGGCTCACCGCCATGTTCGGCAAGGACGAGCTGGCCCTGACCGTGCCCAAGTCGCTGGACCGGTCCGTGGACCTCGCCGGGCACAGCTACCCGGGGTACCGTCTCGCCCTCATCATCGTCGCCGCGCTGATCGCGGCCGCGCTCTTCGTCGTGGTGAGCCGGTCCCGGGCCGGGCACTTCGTGCGCGCGACGGTCGACGACCGCGAGATGGTCGCCATGCTCGGCGTCTCCCCGTTCACCGTGCGCACCAGCGTGCTCGCCGGCGCGGGTGCCCTGGCCGGGCTCGCGGGCGCGCTGGGCGCCCCGATCATCGGCGCCGGCCCGCGCACCGCCGACCTCGTGCTGATGCTGTCGCTCGTCGTGGTGGTCCTCGGCGGCATGGGCTCCATCGCCGGCGCCCTGGTCGCGGCGATCGCGGTCGGCGAGATCCAGACCATCGGCGTGGCGAACCCGGACCTGTCGACCATCGCGCCCTTCGTGCTCTTCGGCGCGATGGCGCTCGCCCTGGCCGCGCGGGCGCGCGGTCTGCTGCCGTCGGGACGGTCGGCATGAGATTGCTGCGGTACCTGCTGACGCTCGGCGTCCTCGCCCTGCTGGTCTCGTTCGCGTGGACCCTCGACCGCTACGCCACCGGGATGCTGACCCGCATCCTCATCATCGGCCTGCTCGCGGTCAGCGTCGCCCTGCTCACCGGCGTCGCGGGCCTGCCGACACTCGGGCAGACCGCGCCGTTCCTCGTCGGCGCGTACACCACCGCGAACCTCATCGAGCACGGCCACACCATCGGCGTCGTGCACCTGCTCGCCTCGGCCGGCATGGGCGCCGCGTTCGCGCTGATCACCGCCCCGCTGGTGGTGTACGCCCGCGGCGTCGTGGTCCTCATGATCACGCTGGCCCTGGGCGAGCTGACCTCGACGCTCGCCGGGCGCTGGAAGTCGGTCACCCACGGCACCGACGGCATCTCCGTGCTCACCAGCGTGACCCCGCTGCCGGGCCTCGTCGACCTGGACACGGAGTCGTCGCGGTACCTCTACACCCTCGCCGTCGTCGGCGTGCTCGTCGGCGTCGTGCTGCTCGTGCTGCGCTCCCCGGCCGGGGCGCTGCTGCGCGCCACGCGCGACGACGCCCGGCGCATGCGCGCCAGCGGGCACCCGGTCGCCGGATACCTCACGGTCGCCTACGTGGCCGCGGGCGCCCTGGCGGGGGTGGCCGGCGCGCTGCTGTTCACGGAGCAGTCGTACGTCTCCCCGGGCGACGGCGGCTTCGACGTCGCCGCGCTCATCCTGCTCGCCGTGGTCATCGGCGGCGCGACGTCCATGGTCGGCGCGCTCATCGGCGCCGGTCTGGTGGTGGCGACCCGCGACTGGGTGGCCGAGGCCGGCCACGCGCCGCTGCTGCTCGGGCTGCTGTTCATCGCGTGCGTGTACCTGCTGCCCAACGGCCTGCTGGGCGACCACGCGGCCCTGTCCTACCTCAACCGCCTCGTCCGCCCGCGGTCGCGACCGGCGCCCCCGTCCGGCCCGCCCCCGGCGGCCCGGATCCCGGCGCCGCGCGCGGCCGGCGAGACGGTCGCCGAGCCGGTCTCCGAGCCGGTCTCCGAGCCGGGAGCGGCGCGATGATCCTGCGGGTGGAGAACCTCGGCCGGCGCTACGGCGACCTGGCCGCGCTCGACGGCGTGGCGCTGCAGCTGGCCCCGGGGGAGCGGCGGGCCCTCATCGGCCCCAACGGCGCCGGGAAGTCCACGCTGCTCAACCTGATCGCGGGCGCCCAGCGGCCGACGACGGGCCGGATCCACTTCGACGACCGCGACGTGACCCGGCTGGCCCCGGCCCGCCGCGCGCGTCTGGGCATCGGCCGTACGCACCAGCACCCGGCCGTGTGGCCGACGCTCACGGCGATGGAGAACGTGCTCGTCGCCGCCCGGCGCCCGTGGGGCCGGCTGCGGCCGAACGCGCGGGAGTACCTGGCGGCCGTGGGCCTCGCCGACGTGGCCGGGGCGCGGGCCGGCAGCCTCTCGCACGGCCAGCGCCGCCAGCTCGAGCTCGCGATGGCCCTGGCCGGCGAGCCGCGCCTGCTGCTGCTCGACGAGCCGGCCGCGGGCCTGGCCCCGCCGGAGGTGGAGCTGCTCGCGGGCCTGCTCGCCGAGCTGCCCAAGACGGTCGCGGTACTGCTGGTCGAGCACCACCTGGACCTCGTGTACGGCTTCGCCGACCACGTCACCGTCCTGCACTCCGGCCGGCACGTCCACACCGGCACCGTCGCCGAGACCAGGCGCTCGCCCGAGGTCAAGGCCGCCTACGCGGGGGTGACACCGTGACGCTCACGGTTCAGGGTCTGCATTCGGGGTACGGCGGCGGCACCGTCCTGCACGGCGTCGACCTCACCGTCCCGACGGGCGGCGCGCTGGCCGTGCTCGGGCGCAACGGCGCCGGCAAGACCACGCTCGTGCACACCATCTGCGGGCTCATCAAGCCGCGGTCCGGCCGGGTCGCCCTCGACGGCGCCGAGCTCGCGGGCCGCCCGGCGCACCGCGTGGCCCGGGCCGGGATCGCCCTGGTACCGCAGGGCCGCCGCGTCTTCCCGAGCCTCACCGTCGCGGAGCACCTGAGCCTGTCCCGCCGCCGCGGCGAGTGGACCCAGGCCCGGGTCCTGCAGCTGCTCCCACGGCTGCAGGAGCGCATGCGCAACCGCGGCGACCAGCTCTCCGGCGGCGAGGCCCAGATGCTCGCCATCGCGCGGGCGCTGCTCACCCAGCCGGCGGTGCTGCTGCTGGACGAGCCGTGCGAGGGCCTGGCCGTCGACCTCGCCGACCGCGTCCGCGCCGTCGTCGCCGAGCTGGCCCGGGGCGGGCTGACGGTGCTGCTGGTCGAGCAGCAGCCGGAGCACGCGCTCGCGGTCGCCGACCGGGTGGCCCTGCTCGCGGACGGTGTCGTGGCGGCGGAGCACACGGCGGCGCAGCTGCGCGCGGACCCGTCGCTGACCGACCACGTCCTGAGCGTCGCGACGCACGCGTGATCGGGTCCTGAACCCGGCTTGCCGCGGGCGCTCCGCGCGTGATCGCGGGCTTCCGCCGAGCACGCCGCGCCGCGAGGTGATCTTGTGCTTATGTCGGGCGCTCCGCGCCGCGACATAAGCCGATTTTTCGCTCGTCGGGGCATAAATCCGAAAAGTCGCGGCGCGAAGCGCCCGACTTTTCGGGCAAAAAGCGCCTGAGCGCCGCGAGGCCGTAGCCGGGCGGCGAAAGCGCCTGAGCGCCGCGAAGCCGCGGCCGGGCGGCGAAGGCGCGTGAGGGTCGCGAAGCCGCGGCCAAGGTGGAGCGATGCCGGCGGGGCCGCGCGGTGCGGGGCGCGTCCGGCGCGCGGCGGGGCGAGAACCGTGACGGCCCCGGGCGCGGCCGTGGCCGGAGTATCGTGCGCGCCATGGGCGAATCGGCGCAGTGGTCGCGGGTCGACGACGGCCGCCACACGCTCGACCTGCTCACCGCCAGCTACCGGCGGCACCGCTTCGCGCGCCACTCGCACGCGACCTACGCCATCGGCGTGGTCACCCGCGGCGAGGAGCAGCTGCACTACCGGGGCGAGCTGCTGCGCGCCGGCGTCGGCAGTCTCGCCATCCTCGAGCCGGACGAGCCGCACGACGGGATGGCCGCGCACCCGCAGGGGTGGGCCTATCGCGTGCTGTACCCCAGCGAGGCCCTGCTCTTCGACGGCCGCACCGAGCGCGCCGGGTTCCGTGCCCCCATCGTCACCGACCCGCGCACCGTGCACCTCGTCCGCGCCGCCCACGAGGAGCTGACCGCCGGACGCGACCCGCTCGCCGCGCACTCCCGGCTGGTCTGGGCGTTCGAGGCGGTGATCCAGCGGCACGGGGCGCTGCGGGAGGCGCGGGGCGGCATCCGGGCCTCGGACCCGGCCGCGGCGCGCAAGGTCGCCGCGATCCGCGATCGGCTGCTGGCCGACCTGCGGTGCGCCCCGGGCCTGCGGGAGCTGGCGGAGGGCGTGGCGTTGTCGCCGTACCACATGTTGAGACTCTTCCGCGACGCGACCGGCTTCCCGCCGCACGCCTGGCTCGTGCTGGAGCGGGTGTGCCACGCGCGCCACCTGCTCGCCTCGGGGCGCCCGCCCGCCGACGTCGCCGAGGCCGTGGGCTTCGCCGACCAGGCCCATCTCACGCGCTGGTTCAAGCGGGTGACGGGCGTCACCCCGGCCGCATTCCGCAACAGCGTTCAAGACGCGCACCCGCGCACCGGCGTGAGATCGGGGGCATGAGTCGTCGTGGCTGGTTGCTCTTCAGCGCCATGTGCGTGGTGTGGGGCATCCCGTACCTGCTGATCAAGGTGGCCGTGCGCGAGATCGGCCCGGCCGAGCTCGTCTTCGTGCGCACCGCCCTCGGGGCCGTCCTGCTGCTGCCGATCGCGCTCGCCCGCCGCGAGGTCCGCACGTCCCTGCGCCCGTGGCTGCCCCTGCTCGTCTACACCGTGGTCGAGATCGGCCTGCCCTGGCTGCTGCTCTCCGACGCCGAGCGGCACGTGGACAGCTCGTTCACCGGTCTGGTCATCGCCGGCGTCCCGCTCGTCGCGGCCGTCCTGGCCCGCCTCACGAACCGCGCCGAGCGGCTCACCGCGAGCCGCGCCGGCGGCCTGCTGGTCGGGCTCGCGGGCGTCGCGGTGCTGCTGGGCTTCCACGCGGGCGGGTCCGGGGCGGTGCCGCTGCTCGAGCTCGTAGGCGTCGTCGTCTGCTACGCGGCCGGCCCGCTGATCATCGAGCGGTGGCTCTCGGACGTACCGCGTTACGGCGTCGCCGCCGCCTCCCTCGTCGCCGGCGCGCTGCTGTTCGCGCCCGTGTCGGTGCCGAGGCTGCCCGCCCTCGCCCGCGCCGTGACCCCGGGCCCGGCCCTGGCCGCGCTCGCCCTCGCGGTGATCTGCACGGCGCTCGCGTTCGTCCTGTTCTTCGCGCTCGTCGCGGAGGTCGGCGGCGTCCGCGCCACGGTGATCACGTTCGTCAACCCCGCGGTCGCCGTGCTGCTCGGCGCGCTCGTGCTCGGCGAGGCGGTGACGTGGCTGACCGGGGTGGCGTTCGCGCTGATCCTGGCGGGTTCGATCCTGGCGACCCGGCGCGGCTCGCCCGCCCTGGAACCCGTCGCCGCGCAGTGACACGGCACGGACGGCGCCGCGCAAGAGCCGGACAGGTGAGCACACCTGTCCGGCCTCGGCCAAAGCCGATGCTCAGCCGCGGGCGCGGGCCGTCTCCCGGCGGTTGGCCTTCATGAGCGCCTCGACCAGCTCCGCCTTCGTCATCCGCGAACGCCCCCGGATCTCCAGGCGCCGCGCGAGTTCGAGCAGGTGCTGCTTCGAGGCGTTGGCGTCGACGCCCTCGGCGGTGCGCCGCGGCCGGTTGCGCGCCGCGGCGCCGCGCTGCGCGGCCTGAGCGTCGCTCGGGCCGGCCTCGTCCTTGGGCTCCCAGTGGTCGCCGACCTTCTCGTAGGTGTGCTTGAGCGCCGAGAAGGCCGTGCGGTGCGCGCGCTCGCCGTCGCCGTACTGCTCGGCGGCCGAGTCGTGGGTCTGCTGCCAGGTCGCCTGCGCGTGCTGGTCCGAGCGCCGCAGCGTGGCGGGCAGATCCGAGGAGCGCGGCCTACGGGGAGCCATCGGTCACCAGTCCTTCATCCAGGGCAGCTGGGTGTCCAGCCAGTCGTTGAGCCGGGCCACCTGGTCGACGTCGCTGTCGAGCCAGCTGACCTGGCCGGTCATCGCGAGGATGCCGAAGACCACGGCCGCCCCGCTGATCAGCACGCCCAGCGTGCCGAGCCCGCGGCCGGCCACGTTGGGCCGCACCCCGGCGATGATGCCGCCGAAGGAGAACAGCAGCCCGAGCGCGCCGACGGGGATCGCCCACGGCGCGAGCAGCCCGCTCAGCGCCGCCGCGACGCCCGCGACTCCCACGATGACGCCGAACGTGGCGAGCAGGCTCACCCGCGCGGGGGCCTGGCGGACCGGTACGGGCTCGACCACCGGCTCCGGCGCGGCGACCGTGTCGCGCTCCCGGTCGATCGTGCGGCGCATGGCGGCCGTGTCGCGCTCGCGGTCCATGACCCCGACCGCCGGGATGGTGCCCGTGGTCCGGGCGGTCCCGGGCTCGGTCCGGGGCTCGGTCATCGCCTCGGTACGGTCGTCGATGCCGTCGCCGTCCTTGTCGTGCCGGCGCCCGAGGCGCCACGTGCGCGTCTCGCCGGCCGCCTCGGCGCGGTCGTCCACCCCGTCACGGTCGCGGTCCACGACCGGCCGCTGGGTACGGTCGTCCACGCCGTCACGGTCGCGGTCCATGACCGGTCGCTCGGCGCGGTCGTCGATGCCGTCGCCGTCGCGGTCGGTCGCGCTCCCGCGCCCGCCGAACAGCTGCCCGATGCGTGCCACTGTGTGCTCACCTCCTGCGAAGCGCCCGGTCCGGCACGTCGGGGGGATTCGGCGTGCGGTATGCCGGGCGGATAGCCATCGGCTACCCAGGCCCGCCGGTTTCCAATCGAGGGTGAGCCCGTTTGGGGGGATTTCGCCCGGGTACGTGCACCTTCATGGAAGCCATGCAGCGAGGCAACACGAAGCACGGAGTGGCCCTCGACGAGCGGCTCCGGCGCGAGGACGAGATCGAGGCTCGCCGGGTCGATCCGGAGGGCGAGGGCGACCGCACCGGCGGGGCACCCGTCGGCATGACGCCGGACGAGGTCGAGGGCAGGAGCAACCTCGGACGGTACATCCCGAAGCGCTGCCTCCCCGGAGACCGCGACGCGCTCATCGCCGGCGCGACGGAGCTGGCCGCGCCCGACGAGGTGCTGGACGCACTGCGCATGCTCCCGGCCGGGACGCGGTTCGAGACGGTCAATCAGGTGTGGGCCGCTCTGGGCGGCCGGAACGAGGATCCGGCGCGGCGGCCGTAGCCGGGGCCGGTCCGGGCTGCCGTGGTTCCCGCGGCGGCCCGGAGGGCGGCGACGGGCGAACGGTCCACCAGCGCATGACGCGTTCCTTCGTCGGAGATGGTCGATCCCCGGGGCCCGCACGCCCCGGGGATCGCGTCTGTGGGTGCCCGCCTCAGTCGGCGAGGATGGCGTAGAGCTTGCGCCGGGTCTCGGTGAGGACCTCGAGCGCCTGGGCCCGCTGCTCGCCGGTGCCGTTGAAGCCCACCTGGCGCAGCGCGTCCATGATGCCGAACGCGGCGTCGCGGAACTCCTGGGCCTGCGAGACGTTCTCGTCGCCGTACTCCTGCCAGGGCGCGTTCTGCGCCGCCGTCTCGGCCTCGGGGCGGCCCGTGTCGGTGAGCACGAAGCGCTTGCGGCCCCCGCTCTCCTCGGCGACGATCAGCCCTTCGTCCTCGAGCATCTGCAGCGTGGGGTACACCGACCCCGGGCTCGGCCGCCAGATGCCGCCGGTGCGCTGCTCGAGCTCCTGGATCATCTCGTACCCGTGCATCGGGCGCTCGTGCAGCAGCGCCAGCACCGCGTTGCGCACGTTGGGCCGGCCCCCGCGGGAGCGCCCCCGTCCGTGGGCGTGCCCGTGGCCGCCGCGGCCCCAGCCGCCGCCGCGCCCGCCCTCGGGCGGGAAGGGCGGGATGAAGCTGCCGAACCCGCGCTGCCAGGCCCCCGTGTCGAACATGCCGTGTCGCGACCTCATGTCGCATCCCCCATCTCGTCGAACCGTGTCTTTGATAGTTCGACGATATATCGGGAACCTATCGCCGACAACCCCTCCCGATAGTGACTGCGGCAACGTGGCACGAGATCCGACACGGGGCCTGTCGGGGTATAAATCCGACATGTCGCGGCGCGGAGCGCCCGACATGTCGCACGGCGAGGCCCGCGGCGCGGAGCGCCCGACATGTCGCACGGCGAGGCCCGCGGCGCGGAGCGCCCGACATGTCGCACGGCGAGGCCCGCGGCGCGGAGCGCCCGACATGTCGCACGGCGAGGCCCGCGGCGCGGAGCGCCCGACATGTCGCACGGCGAGGCCCGCGGCGCGGAGCGCCCGACATGTCGCACGGCGAGGCCCGCGACACCGAGGCGCCGCGGGCCGTGCCCCGAGCCGGGGTCAGAGCTCGATGACCGTGCGCAGCACCTCGCCGCGCTCCATCTTGTGGAAGGCGTCCTCGACGTCGCCCAGGCCGCCGGTCTCCGTCACGAACTTGTCCAGCGGCAGGCGGCCCTGCAGGTACAGGTCGACGAGCACGGGGAAGTCGCGGGAGGGCAGGCAGTCGCCGTACCAGCTCGACTTCAGCGCCCCGCCCCGCCCGAAGACCTCCAGGAACGGCAGCGTGAGCTGCATGTCGGGGCGCGGCACGCCGACGAGGACCACGGTGCCGGCCAGGTCGCGGGCGAAGAAGGCCTGCTCGTACACCTGCGGCAGCCCCACCGCCTCCACGACCACGTCGGCGCCGTGGCCGCCGGTCAGGGCCCGGATCGCCTCGACCGGGTCCGTCTCGCGCGAGTTGACCACGTGGGTCGCGCCGAACTCGGTGGCCCAGTCGAGCTTGCGCGCGTCCACGTCCACGCCGATGATCGTCGACGCGCCGGCCAGGCGGGCGCCGGCGATGGCCGCGTTGCCCACCCCGCCGCAGCCGAAGACGGCCACGGAGTCGCCGCGGCCGACGTTGCCGGTGTTGACGGCGGCGCCGATGCCGGCCATGACGCCGCAGCCGAGCAGCCCGGCGACCGTGGCGGGGGCCTGCGGGTCGACCTTCGTGCACTGGCCGGAGGCGACCAGCGTGTGCTTGAGGAACGCGCCGATGCCCAGGGCGGGGGAGAGCGGCGTGCCATCGGCCAGCGTCATCTTCTGCTTGGCGTTGTGGGTGTTGAAGCAGTACCACGGCCGCCCCCGCAGGCACGCGCGGCACTGCCCGCACACGGCGCGCCAGTTGAGGATCACGAAGTCGCCGGGCGCCACGTCCGTCACGCCGGGGCCGACGGACTCCACGACGCCCGCGGCCTCGTGCCCGAGCAGGAACGGGAAGTCGTCGCTGATGCCGCCCTCGCGGTAGTGCAGGTCGGTGTGGCAGACGCCGCAGGCCTGCACCTCGACCCGCGCCTCACCGGGTCCGGGCTCCGGGACGATGATGGTTTCCAAGCTGACCGGCCGGCCCTTGCCGAGGGCGACCACGCCTTGCGTCTCGATAGGCATACCCCAGGTCCTACCATGCCTTGCATGAGTGCGGAGGAACTGCGGCGCGTCGCGAAGGACAGTTTCGGCTGGGAGCGCCTGCGCGAGGAGCAGCTGCGGGCCATGGAGGCGCTCATGGAGGGCCGCGACGCCCTCGCCGTGCTGCCGACCGGTGCGGGCAAGTCCGCCATCTACCAGGTGCCGGCCCCGCTGCTGCCCGGGCCGACGATCGTCGTCTCGCCGCTGCTCGCGCTGCAGCAGGACCAGATCGCCTCGCTGACCGCGCGCAACCAGGAGGAGCTGGTCGCCGTGCGGCTGTCCTCCGCCGAGGGCAAGACCGAGCGCGAGGAGGCGCTGGAGTCGCTGCGCAAGGGCGACGCCGAGTTCGTCTTCCTCACCCCCGAGCAGTTCGCCGACCCGGCCCGCGTCGCGCAGATCAAGGCGCTCAAGCCCAGCCTGGTCGCGGTCGACGAGGCGCACTGCGTCTCCGCGTGGGGCCACGACTTCCGGCCGGACTACCTGCAGCTCGGCCAGTTCATCCGCGAGCTGGGCCGCCCGCCGATCGTGGCGCTGACCGCGACCGCCTCGCCGCCGGTGCGCGAGGACATCATCGAGCGCCTGGGCCTGCGCGACCCGGAGGTCGTGGTCACCGGCCTGGACCGCCCCAACCTGTACCTGGAGTCGGTGCACTGCCCCGACGAGGAGACGCGCCTGCGCCGCCTCATCGCCCGCGTGCAGGAGTCCACCCCGCCCGGCATCGTCTACGCGCCGACCCGCCGCGCCACCGAGGAGCTGGCGGAGCGGCTCGACCGCGAGGGCATCCCGGCCGTCGCCTACCACGGCGGCATGAGCGCCGGCGAGCGCGAGCGGGCGCACGAGGCGTTCCTCGCCGACGAGGTGCCCGTCATGGTGGCCACCACGGCGTTCGGGATGGGCATCGACAAGCCCAACATCCGCTGGGTCAACCACGTCTCGCTGCCGGACTCGCCCGACTCCTACCTGCAGGAGATCGGCCGCGCCGGGCGCGACGGGCAACCGGCGAACGTCCTGCTGCTGCACCGTACCGAGGACACCGGTCTTCGGAAGTTCTTCACCAACGTCTCCGTCGACCGCGAGGAGATCGCCTCGCTCGCGGCCCTGCTGCGGGCCGCGAAGGAGCCGATGACCCGCGACGAGCTCGGGGAGCGCACCGGGCTCGGCGAGCGCCGGCTCGGGCAGCTGCTCGCCCTGCTGGAGGAGGTCGGCGGCGCGCGGATGCTGCACGGGGGCAAGGTGAAGGCGCCGCGCTGGGCGCCGACGCCGGCCAAGGCCGCCGAGCTGGCCGAGGCGCAGGCCGAGCGGCAGCAGACGACGTCGCGCTCGCGGCTGGACATGATGCGCAACTTCGCCGAGACCGAGCAGTGCCGCGGCCGCACGCTGCTGGCCTACTTCGGCGAGCACCTCGAGGGCACCTGCGGGCACTGCGACAACTGCACCGACGGCAGCGCGGCCGCGGGCCTGGCCGCCGCCCAGGACGCGCCGTTCCCCGTCCACGCCGAGGTCCGCCACGGCGAGTGGGGCAAGGGCGTCGTGCTCTCCTACGCCGGCGAGCAGATGACGGTGCTGTTCGAGCAGGTCGGGTACAAGACGCTGTCCGTTCCCGTGGTCAGGCAGCACCGGCTGCTGCGGAAGGCGTAGCGCCGCGCAGCACCCCGCCCGAGGCGGTGAGCACCTCGTCGAGGTCGGCGGCCGGCAGCGGGCGGGAGAAGTGGAAGCCCTGCGCCTGCGGGCAGTCCAGCTGGCGCAGGCGCTCGGCCTGCTCCGGCGTCTCGACCGCCTCGGCGATGGAGGACAGCCGCAGGCTGTTGCCGAGCTCGACGATCGCGCGGGTGAACGCGAGCTCCTCGGCCATCCCGCCGCCCGGCGTGAACGCACGGTCGATCTTGAGGATGTCGACCGGCAGGTGGCGCAGGTAGGCCAGGGAGGAGTACCCGGTCCCGAAGTCGTCCACGGCGACGCGCACGCCCTCGGCCCGCAGCCGGGTCAGCAGCGCCGTCACGTCGTCGGCGCCGGACCCGGCCGGGTGCGGGCCCGAACCGGCGGACACCAGCACGGTCTCGGTGATCTCCATGATCAGCGCCGCCCCGGGCAGCCCGGCGTCGCGCAGCGCCCCGATCACGGTCTGCGCGAAGCCCGCCTCGCGCAGCTGCCGGCCGGAGACGTTCACGGTGACCGCGATGCCGAACCGCTCGTACCACGTGCGCACGTCCCGGCACGCCCGCCGCAGCACCCAGGTGCCGATGGGCACGATCAGGCCGTACTGCTCGGCGACCGGGATGAAGTCCAGCGGCGGCACCGCCACCCCGTCGCGGTTCCAGCGCAGCAGCGCCTCGACCGCGGTCACCCGCCCGGTCGCGAGGTCCACCACCGGCTGGTAGTTGACCGCGAACTCCTCGGCCGCGATGGCCCGGCGCAGGTCGGCGGCGATGCGCAGGTGCTCGGAGCGCTCGCTGGCCAGCCGCTCCTCGTACGCGGCGAGCTGGTTCTTGCCGGCCGCCTTGGCCGCGTACAGGGCCAGGTCGGCGTTGCGCAGCGCCTCCGACGGCGTCGTGGGCGCGGCGAAGAGCAGCGACCCGACGCTCGCGGTGACCGTGAGCTCGCGTTCGTGCGCGGTGACGGGCCGGCCGAGCTCGTCGATGATCCGCCGCCCGGCCGCCGCGACCTGCTCGGCGTCGGCGTCCTCCATGAGCACGGCGAACTCGTCCCCGCCGAGCCGCACCAGCGTGTCCGACACGCGCACGACCCCGACCAGGCGCACCGCGACCTCGATCAGCAGCGCGTCGCCGGCCGGGTGTCCGTAGGAGTCGTTGACGTCCTTGAAGCCGTCGAGGTCCAGCAGCAGCAGGCCGTGCGCGGCGCTGGTACGGGTGAGCGCGTGCTCGAGCCGCTCCTGCAGCAACGCGCGGTTGCCGAGGCCGGTGAGCGCGTCGTGCAGCGCGCGGTGCGTGAGTTGCTGGCGGAGCGTGTCCTGTTCGCGCAGCGCCTCGCCGAGCGCGACGGCGTGGGCGTCGAGCTCGAGCACCCGGCGGTTGGCGAAGCGTACGAGCTGGCTGAGCCGGGCGATGAGCAGCACGGAGGTGACCACGGAGGTGGCCAGCGGGACGATCACCCACCAGCGCGACGGCAGCGGCCGGGCGGCGAGCAGCATCGTGATCGCGACCGCGGGGCCGACGAGGGCCAGCACGGAGTACACGTGGACCCGATGGCGCGGGATGACGTGCTGCGAGCGCTCGGGCCGGCCGGCCGCCCCGGCCATCGAGGGGTGCAGGGCGGCGGTGCCGATGAGGGTGTACGCGCACAGATAGAGCACCGTCGAGAGGCTGTCCCCGCTCGTCCCGCCGGTCCAGGCGACGGCGGTGTAGTAGACCACGTCGCCGGTGATGACCGTGGCCAGCGCGAGCGACACCAGGGTGTGCGCGGGGCTGCGCACGGCCGCGGTGAAGATCATGCGGGCGGTGAGCACGACGAGGATCAGGTCGATCGTGATGTACGTCAGGTGGCTGGCCAGATGCCCGGCGTCCAGGCGCCGCTCGAAGACCAGCGGGTGCACGACGAACGTCCAGGACAGCGCGGCCACCCCGGACGCGACGATGCCGGAGTCGATGAACCGCTCGGCGCGCGGGCGGGCCGGGTCGGGCCGCACCCAGCCCAGGGTGCCCAGGGCCATGAGGAGGTAGGAGGCGAGGAACGGCACGTCCTTCCAGGCCGGGAAGGTGAGCCGGCCCATGAGGACGAGCTGGAACGCGTAGAGCGCCGCGGCGCCCACCGAGCACCACAGCGCGGCGGCGAAGAGGTTCCAGCTGCGCCGCTCGGCCGGGCGGTGGCGGCGCACCCCGGCGCTGACGGCCACGGCGGCCGCGACCCCGACGAGGGTGTAGAGCCCCTGCCGCGCCATGACCGGCAGGAACCCGCCGACGGCGACGGCGCCGAGCCCGAGGGCCGCGTACCAGCGCCAGGCGGCCATCGTTCTCCCTGCGGTTGGGTCTTTTGTCCGTTATGTTCGTCATGGGGTATCGGCTGTGTTCCTATCGGCAGCCGGGGACGCGGACGTGAGGATTCGCGCGGGGGCGCGCGGGTAGGGGGCGGCGATGAAGGTGGCACTGCTCGGGCCGATCGCCTGGCGCACGCCCCCGCGGGCGTACGGTCCGTGGGAGCAGGTCGTCTCCCTGCTGGCCGAGGGCCTGGTCGCCCGCGGCGTGGACGTCACGCTCTTCGCGAGCCTCGACTCCGTCACCGCGGCCCGCCTCGACGGCGTGGTCGAGCACCCGTACAACGAGGACGCCGGCTACGACGGGCGCGTCTGGGAGGCCATCCACATCGCTCGCTGCTTCGAGCGCAGCGGCGAGTTCGACCTGGTGCACAACAACCTCGACTGGCTGCCGCTGGCGATGAGCGCCTTCTGCCGCAGCCCGCTGCTGACCACCGTGCACGGCTTCTGCTCGCCGGCGATCCTGCCCGCGTACCAGCGCGCCCGGTCGGCCTTCGTCTCGATCTCCGACGCCGACCGGGGGCCGGGGCTGGACTACGCCGCCACGATCTACCACGGCATCGACGTGCGTCAGTTCCCGTTCCAGTCGGCGCCGGGGGAGACGCTGGTCGCCTTCGGGCGCATCCACCCGGACAAGGGCACCGCCGAGGCCGTGCGGATCGCCCGCGCGACCGGGCGCCGCCTGCTGATCTGCGGGCCGATCCATGACGAGGTGTACCACCGGCAGGAGGTGCTGCCGCACGTCGACGGCGAGCAGATCGTCTACGGCGGCAACGTCGGGCCGGCGCAGCGCGCCGGGATCCTGGGCTCCGCCGCGGCGCTGCTGCACCCGATCGGGTTCGCCGAGCCGTTCGGGCTCTCGGTGGTCGAGGCGATGGCGTGCGGTACGCCGGTCGTGGCCTATCCGCTCGGCTCGATGCCCGAGATCGTCGACGAGGGGGTCACCGGCTACCTGGCCGCGGACGCCACCGAGGCGGCCGGGGTGCTCGACGACGTGCTGAAGCTGGACCGGGCCCGGGTGCGCGCCCGGGCGCTCGAGCGCTTCTCGGCCGACCGCATGGTGGACGACTATCTGGCGCTCTACCAGCGAATGCTGGGCTGAATCCCTCAAGGGTTCCCGGCGGTGGCCGACCTTCACAGTGTGCGGCGCCCGCGGCTTTCGACGCGGTAACGCGGACGGCTCGGCTCCGGCAGTGACGTGGCAGACTGCCGGAGCCGACGCCTTCGCCGCTCCCGCTTCGCCGCCTTTGCCGCTCCGGCTTCGCCGCCTTTTGCCGCTTCCGCTCCGGCGCCTTTGCCGCTCCGGCTTCGCCGCCTTTTGCCGCTTCCGCTTCGGCGCATTTGCCGCTGCGGCTCCTGCGGCTTCGTGGGTGCGTTCCGGCGTGTGCGGTTGCGGCTTCGGCTCCATTTCCGTGATCGAAAGCTGGCGTTGCGTCACGGGTGTCCCTAAGCTCTGCGGGGCGGAGGGATACTGTGAGTACTGTCGATGTTACCGAGCGGCTCGACCTCGTGGAGCAGCTCATCGTGGGCTGGGACTTCCCGGGCGCCCGGGCCGAGGTCCAGCGCCTGCTCGACGAGCCCGGCCTGTCCGACGACGACCGGCTCACCGCGCGCCGGTTCCTGGCCGAGGTGCTGCGCGAGCTCGGCGAGCTCGACGCCGCCTACGACCTCGCCGAGGCGGTCGCGAGCCAGGCCGAGCGGCGCTACGGCCAGACGGACCCGCGCACGGTGCACGCCGTCGCGGTGCTGGCCGCCGTCCGCCACGACCACGACGAGTGGGACGACGCCGAGCGGCTCTACCACCGCGTGCTCGACAGCGGCGTCGACGAGGACGGCCACGATTCCCTCGCCCGGGCCGTGCGCCTGGCCCGCGTCAACCTGGCCCTGCTCCAGCGCGACCGCGGCGAGACCGCGTCGGCCCTGGCCCTGCTCAACGCCGCGTACGTGATCCACCGGCGGGAGTACGGCGCGGAGGACCTCGACACGATCCGCATCGCGGCGGAGCTGGCGGCGCTGCTGTACGCCACGGGCGACGTGCTGCAGGCGCGCCGGCTGTTCACGCTCGCGCACGCGGCCGCCCGGGCGCGGCTCGGCACCCGGCACCCGTTCACGAAGGCCGTGGAGTGGGAGCTGGCCGCCGTCGAGCCGCCCATGCCCTCGGCGCCCATCTCGATGCCCCCGCCGCCGGTCGTCGTCGACCCGGTCGTGGTCCGCACTTCCACGCCTCCAACCCCCACGTCTCCAACCCCGACGCCTCCCATCCCCCCGCCTCCCGCCCCGGCGCCCCGGGTTCCCCCGCCGGTCGACCCGCCGCCCTGGGTCTCCGCTTCGGCCGATCCGCCGCCCTGGGCGTCCGCGCCGGCCGACCCGGCGCCCTGGGCCTCCGCTTCCGCCGACCCGCCGCCCTGGGCCTCCGCTTCGGCCGACCCGGCGCCCTGGGCCTCCGCTTCGGCCGACCCGGCGCCCTGGGCCTCCGCGCCTCCCGCCCCGGCGCGCCGGGTTCCCGCGCGTCCGGCTCCCGCACGTCCGGCTCCCGCGGCCGGGCAGCCGTCGTCGCTGCGGTCGATGTGGCCGCTGTTATGCCTGGTCGCGCTGCTCGCGGCGGTGTTCGCGGGGCTGCTGGTGTGGCACCACGAGGGCCCGCCGGACCCGTTCTCCGCCTCCGGCCCGACCTCGGCCGCCTCCTCCGCCGCCCCGTTCACCGTCGCCGGCCTGCGCATCGAGGACGGCGGCCGGGAGCTGACCGTCACCTGGGCCGCGCTGCCGGTGAGCGTGGTGATCGCGTTGTCCCGCGCGGGCGGCCCGGCCACCGTCCTCGGCACCCTCCCGCCCGGTACCACCGAGTACGTGGTGCGCGACGTCGACCCCACCGCCGCCTACTGCGTGGTTCTCGGCCCCGTCGACGAGGCGGTCTCGATCACGCCCGCCACGTCAGCGTGCACGGCCGGTCGCGGATAGTTTTCCGACCCGGCGGTGGGCGTAACGCAAGGTTCGCCGGGTATAGTCGCGGCGATGCGGCTTACAGACCGGACCCTCAATCTGCTGCCGGAGCAAGTGGCCTCGCTGCTGCGCAAGCGGCGCGAGACGGTGAAGTTCATCATCGTCGGCGGCTTCTGCTACGTGGTCAGCCTGGTCCTCAACTATGGGCTGCGGCTGACGGTGATGGAGCACAAGCCGGTCACCGCACTGACGATCGCCAATGTCATTGCGACGATCGTCTCGTATTTCCTCAACCGCGAATGGTCGTTCCGCACGCGCGGCGGCCGGCGGCGGCACCACGAGATGCTGCTGTACACCGTGGTGAACGGCATCGGCGTGGCGCTCAACTCGGCGCCGCTGTGGGTGGCGCAGTACATCTTCGGTCTGCACACGCCGAACGTGAGCCCGGCGGTCGAGGAGGCCTCGGACTTCGTGTTCGGCATGGTCATCGGCGTGGCCGTGGCCATGGTGTTCCGCCTGTGGGCCTACCGGGTCTGGGTGTTCCCGCACGACGATGTGCGGCCGGCTCCGAACCGCTACGAGGTCCCGTCGCAGACCGCTTCCGTACCGGCCCCGTCGTCGGACACTTCGAACGCCTGACGCCTGCTGCTCTTTCCCCGCGCGTCCCCTGGGGTCCGGGGTTCTCGTCCTGCCGTTCCGATCTTGCCGCTTCGGTCTCGTGCCTCGATCTCGCGTCTCGATCTCGCGTCTCGATCTCGCGTCTCGATCTCGCGTCTCGGCCTCGCGCTTCGGACTTGTCGTCTCGGCCTTGCGTTTCGGTTTTGCCGCTTCGGTCTTGCGCTCCGGTTTTGCCGTTTCGCCTCGCGCTTCGGTTTTTGCCGCTTCGGTCAGAAGACGATGTGATCGCTGTCCGGCTCGGCGGGGGCGCCCAGCATCTCGTGGACACCCGCGATGCGCAGTTGCCGGTGCACGAACGGACTGGCCCGCCACACCACCACGCGAACCCCTTCGGCCCCGGCCTCCCGCTGCGCCGCGACGAGGGCCCCGACGGCCGCCGAGTCCAGGAACGTCACCAGCCCGAGATCCACGCGCAGCGAGCTGGGCCGCCGGTCGGTAGCGGCCGACACGATTTCCTGACGCAGCGTGGCCGCATTGCTGTGGTCGATCTCGCCCCGGACGGAGAGTACGGTCGATCCGTCCATCACGACGTTGATCGTCACCGACATACTCATGGCGCACCCCAGCTTGTCACGCGATCAGCATAAAAGCACTGCGGGTCATGCGCAGCGGGCGGCAGGCCAAGGTTCACCGGTGCGAGCGTCGATGGCCGCGAAATTCTTCCGTAGCCGTGCGTGACCATGCACGCAGCGTGTTCATCCGCACGACTGCGGCGTGCTCATCGTCGGCACGGACCTGCGCCGGCCTGGCCTGCAGCGTTCCTACCTTCGGCGTGGATCGACGCCTGTCTCCGGCGTGGATCCGTGTCTGTTTCCCGGCGTGACCCGTGCCTGTTTCCCGGCGTGGGCCCGCGCCTGTCCGGTTCCACCCGGGCGGCCCTGCCGGCTTTCGCGCGGGTCAGAACTTCGGCTTCGGCGGTTCCCCCGGGATGTGGTCCGGGCAGTGCAGCCGCAGCTCGCGATACCCGAACGGCGCATCGACGAACCAGCAGTGATGCGGCGTGGGCGTACCGGGATGGCGATACCCGTCGAAGAACCGGCACGACAGACACATCCGCGTGACGGGGATGCTGCCCTGCTGCTGCAACAGCCCGATCTTCGCCGTGACGATGCGCAGCAGCCGGGCCTGCTGGCCGTCGCTCAACCCCTCGACCTCGCCCAGCAGCTGATCGGCCCAGTTGGCCGGCGCCGGCGTGGTGGACAACCCTCGATCGGTGGCGGCCACGCGCATGTCCCGAGCCGCGTACGAGGGCGCCGGCCGCATCTCGACCAGCCCGTCCGCGATGAGCGGCGAGAGCAACGCCATCGTGGCGGCCACGGTGGCACCGAGGTCCCCGGCGAGGTCGGACAGCCGGTACTCCCGGTCCCGCCGCCCGAGCAGCAACATCACCTGCCGATGGGCGGGCGGCAACCCGTGCGCGGGCTCAGGCCCGTCGACGGGGGCCATGACAGCGACCCGGACCAAACCGGCGACGAGCTTCTGGGCCTGCGCTTCCATCGGCACTGGGCAACCTCCAACATGCAGCACCCTAGTCCCGCACGTCGATCCATGGGAACGAGACGCATGAAAATGTCACGCGGCGACCTCGCACTCGCCGACAC
This sequence comes from Dactylosporangium sp. CA-052675, assembly GCF_050947935.1. GTDB lineage: Bacteria > Actinomycetota > Actinomycetes > Mycobacteriales > Micromonosporaceae > Dactylosporangium. The sequence continues at coordinate 2,178,974 of NZ_CP192010.1, forward strand.
GCTCACTGACACGGTGGCGCACCCGTGACGGTGACTCTCCCCGGTCGCCCGCCCGGCACCCCGCCGAAGCCGCACGGCCACGCACCCGGCGGTCGCTGATCGCCAGGCCTTCGCGACTGGCGCTGCCGTTCGGTCGCGGGTAGCCCGCACCCACCAGCGGCCGCAGGCGCCCCTTTGGTGGTCATGTCACTCTCCCCGCCGGCGACCGGAGGCGCCCCTGGTTCCCCCCAATCGATGGCCGGAGGTGCCCCCCGGTTACCCGGCCATCACGCACAACCACATGCGCGATCGCGCAATCCGTCATCCGCGTGACCCGGACCCTCTCCTTGCGCGACCACCCACAACCACATGCGCGAACGCGCAATCCCTCTTCCGCGTGACCCCGAACCCGAAAAATCCGATTTTCCCGAAACGTCGGACCAAAAAGCGTAGGCTCTGCGCACCAGGCAAGGTGCAACGGGGGTCACGAATGCGTGCAGGACGGATGGTTGCGTCAGCGGCGGTGCTGCTGGCGGCGGTCGGCGCGGGAGAGGCGGCGGCGCCCGCAAGCGCGCTCGCGGTCCCCGAGGCGCAGAACGCGAAAACGATCCGACTGGTGCTGACCGTGGCCAAGGGCGAATCGACCAAGCCCGCCCAGCGCCGCGCGTCGCTGACCTGCCAGCCCGCCGGGGGCAGCCACCGCCAGGCTCGCACCGCTTGTCAGCAGCTCGCCAAGGTGGGCGGCCGGATCGACAAGCTCCAGAGCGACGGCAGCATGTGCATGATGCTGTGGGACCCGGTGACGGTGACCGCGAACGGCACGTGGAAGGGCCGCAAGGTCGCCTACACCCACACCTTCAGCAACGCCTGCACGCTGAGCACAACGACGGGCTCCGTCTTCAGCCTCTGAGTCGCGCCACCACAGCCACCGCGTCCGTCCGGCCCCGCGTCCGTCCGGCCCCGCCTCCGGCCCGCCCCGCGTGTGGTCGGCGTCGCGCCCGGTCGGCGTCGCGCCCAGCTGGCCTCGCGCCCGGTTGTCGGCTTCGCGCCCGGCTGGCGTTGCGCCCGGTCGGCGTCGCGCCCAGCTGGCCTCGCGCCCGGTCGGCCTCGCGCCCGGCCGAGTGCGTCGGACCAGAGCGCTCACAATGACGACACGGTCCTGAACCCAGCACTGTTGCGCACACGCATCCTGCGCACACAGCGGCACGCCATTCCCACCGCGCATCCGCGCGATTCGCACTGCGCACTCGTGCAGCACCGCGTGCCATGCACTCAGCCTGCGCATTCGCGCACTCGGGCCGCGCATTCGCGCAGCGCCGCCCGCGACGCACTCGCCCTGCCGTGAGACTCGCACTCAGCCCTTGAAGACGCCCAGCTGCTTGAAATCATGGTTCGGGAAGATCGCCGCCGAGTCGCCGACACCGAAGCGCTTCTTCAGCATCTCGGCCAGGATGTCGCGGTAGTCGTTCGCGCCGGCTACGTCGCCCTGGTCCAGGGAGGACGGGGACAGGCCCGGCCAGTTGCCGTGGACCTTGCCGCCGTTGAGACCGCCGCCGAAGAGCAGCATCGCGTTGCCGTGTCCGTGGTCGACACCCACGTTGCCGTTCTCCTGCACGCGCCGGCCGAACTCGCTCATCGTGATGATGGTCGTGTTGTCCAGCAGCGGCCCGATGTCGGTGCAGAACGCGCCGATCGCGTCGGACAGGTTCGTCAGCGAGTTCTTCATGTCGCCGCCGTCGACGCGGCCCAGGTTGGTGTGCATGTCCCACCCGCCGACGTCCAGCGCCGCGATGCGCAGGCCGACGTTCGCCTTGAGCAGTTGAGCGATGTCGCGCAGGCGGTCGGCCAGGCCGCCGCCCGGGTACTGGACACCTTCCGCCGGCCGGTACTGCGTGTTCGCAAGCTTCTGCGCCGTCGAGATCGCCTGCAGCGTCGAGCCTGCCGTCCCCGCCAGCGGATGATCCAGCCCGGTGTACAGCGTCTTGAGCGCGTCCATCGTCTGCGTGCGCATGTTGTCGTTGTCGATGCGGAAGTCGCGCATGCCGTTGAGCACGATCGCCTGCTCACCGCCGACAAGTGAGCGCGGCAGCGCCGAACCCTGCGCGATCGCGCGGAAGGTGGTGCCCGGGCCCATCTGCGCGAGCACCCGGTCGAGCCAGCCGGTGCGGACCGCGACCGAGGCGGCCCCGCGCTCGAGAGCGTCCTGGGCCTGGAAGTGACTGCGCGAGGCGTCCGGCGAGGCGACCGCGTGTACCGCCGCCATCTTCCCCGCGTCCCAGAGCGGATACAACGAGGTCATCGCCGGATTGAGCCCGAACCCGCGCCCGGCCGCCTTCATCGACGCCATCGGTACCGCGATGTTCGGCCGCATCTGCCGATAGTTCGCGTCATCGCCGGGCGCCACGACCGACAGGCCGTCCATGCCGCCGCGCAGGAAGATGACGATGAGCGTGTTCTTGTTGTCCTCGGGCGCGGCGAACGACACCCGGCTGGTCACCAGCTGCGTGCCGAGCGCGGCCACGCCGACGAAGCCCGCGCCCTGCACGAGCCGGCGCCGCGTGAAGCCCTTGCTCCACTTGTCGCGCTCGGCCGCGAGCTCGTCGGTGACCTTCTCGGCGTGGACCCGAATGGCCGCCTCGCACAGGTTCGGCCCATGGCGATGCAGCTCTTCAAGGCTCTTCGGCCGCCGCTCGCCATCGGGCAGTGAGCGATCGTGCAGTGCGCCACTCCAAGATGAGCGCTCGTGCGGCGAACGCTCACGAAACGCGTGATCGTCCAAAGCGTCACCGCGACCTGAGCGATCGTGCATCGAACGCTCAGAGAACGCGCGATCGCGCGAAGCGCCATCACCAAGTGAACGTTCATGCAGAGAACGCTCAGAAGACCCGCGACCGCGCGAAGCGTCACCACGAAGTGAGCGTTCGCGCAGCGAGCGACTACGAGACGAACCGTCGACCCCCGAGCCCGACCCGTTGACGCCCGACCCGTTGCCGCCCGACCCGTCGAGGCCCGAGCCGCCGCCGCCCGACCCGTCGAGGCGCGACCCGTTGACGTCCGGGCCGTTGACGCGCGACCCGTCGAGGCCCGAGCCGTCGACGCCCGAGCCGAATCCAGCCGAAGCGAATCCCGCCGAGACCGAACTAGCCGAAGCCGCGCCCTCAGCAACGAATCCGCCAGAGGCGGAGCCGTCAACAGAAGATCCGTCAGAAGCGGAGCCGTCAGAAAAAGAGCTCATGGGCCTCACCGCAGCGCGTGGTAGACGGAGTCAAGAATCAACGGCGCAAGCAGGGGCAACTTACCGCCGAGGTTGTTGTCGGTAATCCGAGCATCAGCCTTGGACCCGAGGAACTTGATGAGCGCGTCCTTCTCACCAGCCTGCATCGGCTGAAACACGAGCCGGTTCGCGAGCACATCAAGATACGTCCCGAGCGTCGCCGCCGGCTGCGCGACAAGACTGTCCGCCCTCGGGTTGTTCAGACCCTTCCACTGCTGCTGCACAAACGCGCGATGCGCATTCCACGTCTCCAGCATCCCCGCCGCCGAGCTCCACGCCGTAGCCACGTCCGGATACCCGTCCGGCGGCCCCCAGCCCAGCGGCGGCTGCCCGAGCTTGCTGGTGAAGTTGTAGAGGTCATCGAGGGCCTTGGCGGTGTCCGAGCCCGGTGCGGTACCGACGACACGCCCCGTGGCGATGAAGTTCTCGAGCGGACGGCGCGTCTTGAGCCCAGTCGCGATCCAGAACTCCAGCGACCGGAACAGCACCTTCAGCACCGGCACGATGGCCGAGCCGCTTTCCTGGTACGTCTTCGCCAGCCGATCCACCAGCCCCTGCGGCGGCGTGTCGCACACAAACCGCACACACAGCTTGCGCGCCACGTACCGCGCCGTCGACGGGTGTGTCGCGAGGTACAGCAGGTAGGCGTCCCCGACCGCGAGCCCGTCCTTGGCGGACTTGTTGGCGTGCTGGAACCCCAGCACCTTCACGGCCCCGGTCCAGTGTTTGTTGCCGTCGTACTTGAACGTCCCGTCCCGCGTCGCCGTGCGCCCGGTCATGAGGTAGGCCGAGTTGCGCACGTCCTTCTCGTTGTACCCGCCGTCGATGCCGACCGTGTGCAGCTCCAGCAGCTCGCGGCCGTAGTTCTCGTTGACGTTGCGCTTGTCCGAGGAGGTGTTGTCGAGGTACCGCATCATCGCCGGGTCCCGGGCCGACGCGATGAGCATGTCGGAGAACCTGCCCAGGGCGTGCTTGCGGATCACGCCGGTGTCGTAGGGCCCGCGCACGTCCCAGCCGCCGTCGAACGGGCTCGTGACGTTGAGGTGGTTGTTCCAGAAGTCGACCATCACCTCGAACAGCTGGCGGCTGCTCCACATCTGCCGCGCGATGACGGCCCGTGTGAGCTCCATCATCGGCTTGTTGTCGCCGTCCTTGACCGTCGAGCGGATCTCCGCCGTGGTCATGGTCGCGGTCGGCACGGCCTTGAGCGCGGCGTCGGCGACCGGGTCGTCGATCTTGTCCGGCTCCAGCTGCTGGTCGATCCAGGCGTCGATGCCGATCTGCTTGACCAGCGCCACGTCACCCGGGGTCGGGCCGAAGGTGGCGCGGCGCAGCAGGTGCAGCACCGGGTCCCGGTTCAGCGGGGTCGGGAAGCGTGGCGTGGCCCGCATCGCGGCGACGGCGGCGGCCGACGGCGTGTCGGCGACGCCCGACGCGCCGAGGTCGTTCAGGTCTCCCTGTCCGCTTGTGTAGCTCGCGTCGCGGTTGGAGAACGAGCCCGCGTCGCGGGGCGAGACGTTGCCGCCGCCGCTGCCGGTCTTGACGAAGTCGTCGGGGTCGGCGGACGGCTGGCCGAACACGGCCGCGGCTCCGGTCCCGAGCGCCCCGAGCGCGATGGCGCCGCCGCCGAGCGCCATGAGCGCCTGGCGCCGGTTGCGGGTCAGTTCGTGCAGTGCGGGCCGGCCGGTGCGCATCCACGCGGGCGCGGGGCCGCCGGCCTTCCGCCTCGGCGCGTCGTGCGCCACCTGCTCGTCCGGCTTCTGCTGCAGGATGCGGGGCACCGGGAACTCGCCCGTGAAGTCGGAGAAGAACGCGCCCTTGACCTTCTTGGGCGCGTCACCCGGCTCGTCGTCCGGGAAGAGCCGCTCTGGCACGTTAGCGAATCTAGTGAGCCGCTGATCGGGCCTCAAGCCGCGTTGTGCGAGGACGCCTCAACTTTGCCTTTCTTCTTGCTTAAGTGTGTCGCCTTCCTCGTGAATGAGGGCAAACCCGGCGTTCACTCAAAGTCATCTCTTCCGTACCGACTGCTAGGAGTGATACGCATAAGTAACCGGACTATGGCAGGGGGTAGCGGTGCTGGTCGATGCTGCTCCCGTCGGGCGCCCCACGGGGCCGCGCCTGGCGACCGTGCTGCTCCTGCCGCTGCTGGGCCTGCTGGCCGCGGCGGGCGTGGCCGCATACCTCTACACCGGGCCGAGCGGGCGGATGGACGACCCGCGCACGGCCGTCACCGCCGGCGTGGCCGCCGACCGAGCCGCGACCGAGCTGTCCAAGGAGCGCCTGGCCGCGCTGAGCCTGCTGCTCACCGGCTCCGACCAGGCCCGCGCCGCGTACCACACGCAGGTCGCGGCCACCGACGCCGCACTGCCGGCCAGGCCCGACGGGCTCGCGGACCTGCGCACCCGGGTGACCGCGGCATCGCAGGAGGTCGCGGCGGGCGACTTCCTCATGCAGTACACCCAGATGATCAGCGAGTTCGTGGCGCTCCGGCAAGACCTGCCGCACGCGGCCGCCCCGGCGCCCGTGCACTCCGCGATGCGCGCTTCTGGCTGGCTCGCCGTCGCCCGCGAACAACTCGCGCAAGTTCAGCTGCTCGAACGGCGCGGCGCCGACACCCAGGCCTGGCACGAGAACCTCGCCGCGCACCGGGCCGCCCACCTCGACGCCCTGCGCCGCTTCGCCGAGACCGCACCCGCGGCCTGGCGCGACCGCCTCGCCCGCGTGCCGAACGGCCTGGCCGGCGACCCCCAGCCGGCGCTGGACGCGCTCACGGACCTGACCGCCTACACGGGCACCGACGAGTCCCGCCTCGCCGACTCTGCACGCAACGAGCAGAACCGAACGCTCATCCTTGGCCTCGCCGCGCTGCTCGCGGTCGTGGCCGGCTCGATCGCGCTGGCCGTTCGCGCAGCGCGGGCCGCCCGCCGACCCCGCCCGCGATCGTCGCCGCCGCTCGATCCCGAGGAGTTCCAGGTCGTACGGCAGGAGGCCGCCCGGGCCGTGGCGGAACAGGCCGCCCTGCGCGCCGGCACGTCCGCCGCGGTCATCGGCCTGGCCCGGCGCAGCCAGCGGCTCGCCGACGAGCTCGTGCACCATCTCGACGCGGCCGAGCGCGACGAGGCCGACCCCGACCGCCTGGGCCAGCTCTTCGCCCTCGACCACCTGGCCACGCGCATCCGCCACGACAACCAGCGCCTGCTCGTGCTCGCCGGCGCCGACACCGCCGCGGGCCGCCGCGACCCGGTGAGCCTGCTGAACCTGCTGCGCGCCGCGCAGTCGCGGATCGAGGACTACCCGCGCATCGAGTACTCGATGATCGCCCCCGACGTCCACGTGGCCCCCGACGCCGTCGACGACGTCGTACACGTGCTCGCCGAGCTGTTCGACAATGCCACCCGCTACGGCCCGCCCGACCGCCCGGTGCTGGTCGAGGGCCGCCGCGAGGGTGCGGGCGCGGTCGTGGAGGTCGCCGATCGCGGCCCCGGCCTCGACCGGCAGCGCCTCGCCGAGCTCAACGCGCGCCTGGCCGATCCGCCGCCGCTGGACGCCGCCGAGGCCCACCGCACCGGCCTGGCGGTCGCCGCTCGCCTGGCCGCCCGGCACGGCCTCACCGTCACGCTACGTCCGCCCCCATCCGGACACGGTTTGCGCGCGATCGTGCAACTGCCCGCCACGCTCGTCCTCGACGCGCCCGCCCCGGCCGCCGACCCGCCCGTCGCGCGCCGGATCCCGCCGCGACCGTTCGAGCGCGGACAGGCGCTTCCCGGCGGCGAGCCCGTGGACGTACCGCACCCGCGCTCGACCCTCGTCCCTGTCGTACGCGGTCCCGTGCGAACCCCGGACGGCCCTACGGTGGACCTGGAGCCAGGCGCCGCCAAGGAACTCATGACCGGTTACCAGCACGCGACCACGGAAGGACGATCTTCGGCATGACACCGACCACCGGGCTGGACTGGCTGCTGAGCGGCTTCACGCAGCGCGTCACCGGCGTGCGCCACACCGTCGCCGTCTCGGGCGACGGCCTGCTCGTCGCGGCGTCGAACGAGCTGCCGCCGGAGCGCGCCGACCAGCTCGCGGCCATGGTCGCTGGCGTCGTCTCGCTCGCGCAGGGCCTGTCCGCCTGCACCGAGGCCGGCCCGGTCGTACGCACGATCGTGGAAATGGGCCGCAGCCTGCTCTTCGTCATGGCCCTCGGCGAGGGCGACACGCTGGCGAGCCTGGCCGCGATGGTCCAGCCCGGCTGCGACGTGGGACAGGTCGCCTTCGAGATGTCCGGCCTGGTCGACCAGGTCGGCGCGGCCCTGACGCCCTCAACTCGCTGAGCCCCGCGCCCCGGTTCCGCCAGCCCGTCGTTTCGCAGTTTTTCTTGCGCCACTTGTACCGTGCGGCAAACGCCAACCCCATTGTCGTCAACAGCGCCGTGGTGTTCGCGAACTTCATCCGCCGCTGCTCGTTCACAGCGCCTGGTGTTTCCGCGCTTCCTCCGCGGCTGCTCGTTGACAGCGCCGTGGGTGTTCCCGCGCTTCATCCGCCGCTGCTGGTGGCCAGCGCCGTGGGTATCGCCTGCACCTCGTCCGCCGCGCCTTTGCCGATCCTCACCGTGGTTATCTGCGCTCGTGTCTCCAGCGGGCCGTCGTTCCCGGCGCTCCTCCTGGTCCGTCCGTGGCGCTGACGAACACCGCCGAATGCACGAAACTGTTCGAGTCGGGGCCAATGGCCCCGACTCGAACAGCCGACAGTGATCAGCTCAGCCCTATCTCATGGTCCTTGTCGACCTTCCGGTCATCGCGCAGCGGCACATAGGGCTCCTCGGTCGGTTCCAGCCCCGCCTCGATCGCCCGCTCCCGCTCCAGCTCCGCGTCGAACTCGGCACCCAGCAGGATGGCGATGTTCGAGATCCAGAGCCACACGAGGAAGGCGATGATGCCACCCAGGGTGCCGTACGTCTTGTTGTACGACCCGAAGTTCGACACGTAGATCGCGAACCCGCCCGAGGCGACCAGCCAGATGACGACGGCCAGCGCACCGCCCGGCGTGATCCAGCGGAAGCCGTGGTGGCGGGCGTTCGGCGAGGCCCAGTAGAGGATGGCCAGGATCAGCAGCACCACCAGGAGCAGCGCGGGCCACTTCGCGATGTCGAAGATCTGCACCGACTGCTTCGACAGCCCGACCCAGCCGCCCGCCTCCTCGGCGAAGCGCCCGGTGAACACCACGCTCAGCGCCGCGAGCGCGATCAGCGTCCCGACCGCGACGGTGATCCCGAGTCGGATGGGCAGGACCTTCCAGATCGGCCGGCCCTCAGGTACGTCATAAATGGCGTTCGCCGCGCGCATGAACGCGCCGACGTACCCTGAGGCCGTCCACAACGCACCGAGCAGACCGACGATCGCGAACAGCCCGGCCACGTGCGAGCCCCGCTTCAGCTCGTCGATCGCGTCCGTCATCGGCCCGGCGATCGAGCCGGGGAACAGATGCTGCGCGTTCTGGAGCACAGCCGCCTGTGTCGTGTCCGTCAGCAGCAGCCCGGAAAGCGACAGCAGCACCAGAATGCCCGGGAAAATGGACAACACACCGTAATACGTGAGCGCGGCGGCCCAATCGCTCAGGTTGTCATTGTTGAACTCTTTGATTGTCCGTTTGAGTACTTGGAACCACGAGCGCTTACTGAGCTCGGTGGGACGGTCGGGACCACCCGACACGGGGTCGTCAGCATTGGTTTCATCGTCAGCCATCGAGCGCCACCTCCAGGGTCCCTATGCCCCCACAGACCTGCCCGTTAACGTTCGACCGCGCCGCGTCCGCCCCCGATGAGCGTCGTTTGCGCCCTGCCGCCCGATTCAGCGCCACGGCGGGCCCGCGAACGCCCGACCCGACTCACGACGGACGCCCCTCGCCGCGTTCCACGAACACACGAGCGCCGCGCGCCGACGCCATGATGCGGTTTCCCTCGTCAATACCCGGTCGCTTCCCTCGTCAATGCCCGGACGCGCCTCATCGCTCCGATGAGCGCGGTACGCAGGAGCGGCCCACCGGTCGCGCAGGCTGCGTAGCCGACACCCGGCGTGTCCTGCGTGTGTCCCCAGGCCTGGCCCGCCGTTCATCGATCCAAGCAGTACTCTCGGCGCCCTGATGAGCGCGGCATGGTGAGGTTCGCCCAACCGCAGGTCGCCTCACCGACAACCGCCGCCCATCGGTTCTGTGGCGCTGCGCTGCGGAACACCAGTGGCCCGGATTGGGCCACGAATCCTGCTCTCGCTGGTGGCGCGGTCCGGGGCCACGAACCTTGCTCTCGCTGGTGGAGCGGTTCGGGCCGCGAACCCTGCTGTCGTCGGCGGCGCGGTTCGGGCCGCGAACCCTGCTGTCGCTGGTGGCGCGGTTCGGGCCGCGAACCCTGCTGTCGCTGGTGGCGCGCTTCGCGCCGCGAAGCCCGCTCTCGCCGGCGACGCAGCTCGCCGCGGCCCCAGCCTGACCGTGTGGATCGCCCTGGCGTGTGCCGGCCGCTCCGCCAACCCCGACTTGCGCCGTCAGGAATGCCGTCAAGCCCCGGGCGCAACCCTTCCGGCCCTGATGAGCGCACTCTGCACGGTGTCAACCAGCTCGGTGGCCCGGAACGGCTTGGCGATCACCGACGCGTCTTCCCCGAGCTCGATGACGGCGGCATCAAAGTACGGCAGCCCGGACATGTACATGATGAGCGCATCCGGACTGCTGCCCCGCACGGCCTCGGCAACCTGCACACCGGACCCGTCATTGAGCTTGAGATCGGTGATGGCCAGGTCGATGCCCTTGGGATGCTCGGCCAGCACCCGCTCAGCCCCGGCCAGCCCAGACGCGGTGAGCACCTCGGCCCCCGCCCGGGAAAGCACTCTGCGCACGATCTCGCACAGATCCGGCTCGTCGTCGACGACCAGGATGCGCAGGTGCTCGAGCATGTCCCCACGATATGCCGCGTATCGCGCACAAGCGTGCGGTTCCCTGAACGGCACCACCGGTACATTCGCTCATTCAGCACCGTCCGTGCGGTCAACCCGCCAAACACGCGCGTCCAGTCCGGACACGAACAGGACCGGCTGCTCGTTCGCTCATCACCAGCGTCTCGGGCGACCTACGTCCGCCGTGTGGTGTTATCCGACGGGGCACGACCGGGCTGGTTGCTCGTTCGCTCACCGCCCGCAGGTCGAACCTCCACCGCTGCCCGCACCCAGCACACGGTCCCATGCGAACGCGACCGGGAGTTCGTTCGCTCATACACGCACCGGTCCGACCGGCGCGGTCGTCTCCGCTAACCGGGAGCCGTCCGTCTTCGCCGACGAGGGTCCATCGTTCCCGCCGACGGGCCTACCAGTCGCCGCTAACCGGGGGCTCACCCGTCGCCGCGCACGGACCCACGCGTGCCGGCGCGCGGACCAAGTCCATCCCCGCGCACGGACCCATCCGTGCCGACGCACGGACCCGGCCCGTCACCGCCAATCGGGCCAGCCCGTCCCCGTCAACGAGCGGCCGACGGTGCCGACTGCTAGCGTGCGGTTCCATGAACGGCGGCGGACGCTCATTCGCCGATCTCGTACGGTTCGAGCGGCCACCCCCGCCCACACCGGCGAGTCGGCGCCTGCGCCGGCTGCTGCTGCTCACCGCCATCGCGACCGTCGCCGTGGACGTGATCAACCTGCAGTACTCGGCCGAGGCTGGCTTCGGTCTCGGCGTACGCACGTTCTGGGCGGTTCTGCGCGCAATCGGCTTCCTGTTCCTGATGCGCGAGGTGCGGTACGGCCGCCTGACCGCCCGCCCGCTCGGCCTCATCCTGGCCGTGACCACGGTGTTCGCCTCGGCGCGACTGGTCCAGCCGAAGGAGGGCGACTTCCTGCCGCGGCTGCCGGTCGTGGCCGGCCTGGTCGTCGTCGTCGCACTGTGCTCGGTCGTGGTGTGGCAGCTGTTCCGCTCACCCGGGATCGACGACCACCTGACCAGGCGAAAGCCCCGGCGCGTCGTGCCCCCGTGGGTGCTGACCGCGCGTGTCGCCGCCCTGTCGTACTCCGCGCTTATGTTCGTTCCCTGCGCGGTCGCGCTCGGAACGCTGTTCGACACCCCGCGCCTGCGACCGGAGATCTCGGTGCCGCTGGTCGTGTCCTGGTTCGTGCTGGGACTGGTGATCGGCCTGGTGGCGGGCATCATCAGCTTCGTGACCCTCTTCGGTCACGGTTGGGCCAGGCTGCTCCTGGCCCTGATTTCCGCATTCGTACTGCTGGTGCAGCCCACGCTCTGCTATCTCCTACTAGGCGTGGACGGCCTGATCCGCGACGGCACCCCGATGGTGATCGCGGCCCTGGTCTGCCTGTACGGCCTGGCCAGATCGCGCGAAACACCTTCGGCGTAGCCCGCGACTCCGCCTGCGCGCTTGTGTACGGCTTTGTGCTGAACGCTCACCGACTGCCACTCACGACTGACCGTTCAAATCGCGCGCATCACCCTCGGCGTAGAACTTGATCTTGGATTCGATCAGCCCGAGGTCCGTCTGCAAAGCGGCGATGCGGTCGAGCACCTGCTGCCGGTGCTCCTCCAGCAACACCCGCCGCGCGTCGAACGTGTCCGGCCCGACGCGGCACAGCTCCGCATAGCGCCGCATCTCCGCGATCGACATTCCCGTCGCCTTGAGCCGGGTGAGAATGCGCAGCATGCCGAGGTCGGCGTCGGAGTACCGGCGGTGGCCGTTCGTGCCGCGGTCGGGCGGATCGAGCAGTCCGGCGCGCTCGTAGTACCGCAGCGTATGTGCACTCAATCCTGTGCGTTCGGACACTTCGGCGATCGTGTAACCCGGCTCCACAAGCCCCAGTCTATTTGACTTAGAGCGCGCTCTAAGGGGGAACGTTGGTGGCATGCAAACGCGAACCCTCGGTGCACTGACCACGTCCGCGCTCGGCCTCGGCTGCATGGGGATGAGCGAGTTCTACGGGCCCGGCGACGACGCCGAGTCCATCGCCACCATCCGCCGCGCGCTCGACCTCGGCGTGTCGCTGCTCGACACGGCCGACATGTACGGTCCGTTCACGAACGAACAGCTCGTCGGGCGCGCCATCGCCGGCCGGCGGGACGAGGTCGTGCTCGCCACCAAGTTCGGCATCCAGCGCGAGGGCGGGACGCGGCGCATCAACGGCAGCCCGGAGTACGTCCGGCGGGCCGTCGACGCGTCGCTGCAGCGCCTCGGCGTGGACCACATCGACCTGTACTACCAGCACCGCGTCGACCCGAGCGTGCCCGTCGAGGAGACGTGGGGCGCGCTGGCCGAGGCGGTCACGGCGGGCAAGGTGCGCCATCTGGGCATCTCCGAAGCGTCACCGGAGAGTGTCCGCCGCGCGCACGCCGTGCACCCGGTCACGGCCGGACAGTACGAGTACTCCCTCTGGACCCGCGACCCCGAGAACGCCATCATCCCGCTGTTCCGCGAGCTCGGCATCGGCCTGGTCGCCTACAGCCCGCTCGGCCGCGGCTTCCTCAGCGGCGAGATCACCAGCCCGGACCAGTTCGACGCGGACGACTTCCGCGCGAGCAACCCGCGCTTCCAGGGCGAGAACTTCCAGAAGAACCTCGACCTGGTCACAGAGGTCAAACAGATGGCGGAGGCCAAGGGCGCGACCCCGGCCCAGCTGGCCCTCGCCTGGGTACTCGCCCAGGGCGACGACGTCGTGCCGATCCCGGGCACCAAGCGTCGCTCGTACCTCGAGCAGAACGTGGCCGCCCTAGACATCCAGCTCACCGCCGACGACCTGGCGGACATCGACAAGCTCTCCATCGGCCGTGACGTGGCGGGCGCCCGGTACGCGGAGATGGGCTCGCTCAACAAGTGACACCCGGGCATGCGCGCTCGTGCAACGACGGGCGCGCATGCCGGCCGGCCACACGCCACGCCGAGCCCAGCGGCACCGTTGCCTGCCGGCACCCGGACCTGCTGCTCCAGCGCGTGCCCGGCCAGCACGTCCAGCCCCGCCCGTTCCGGCTCGACCACCGCGCGTTCCCGGACCGACAGCTCGGCGCGACCAGGTTTCCTTGACGTTCGCTCACCTTTCCTTAACGTTCGCTCATCCGGCGACGCGCGAATCTTTCGATAGGCCGCCCGAGATGCTGGCGCGCACCGGTCTCCTCCCTTTACGCTCTTGCACGTGACCGCGCGAATGAACAGCTGGTGGCCCGCCTGACGAGGCGGCCCACTCCCGCGTGACACTTTCGCGGCCGCCCCACGAGGCGGCCGTTTTGCTTTCCCGGAAGAGCCGGGGCCGCCTCCGCAGGTGGCCACCCGAGCCTGAAGGGAACGCCATGCCGCTCGACCCGAACGCGCAGCACAACCCAGCCGCGTCGCTGGACACCATCACGCCGCCCGCGCAGCACAACCTGTCCGCGCCGCTCGACCGAACCGCGCGGCCCGCGCAGCACAACCCGCCCACGTCGCTCGACAACACGATGCCGTTCGCGCAGCCCAGCCCGGCTCCGGCGCTCGACAACATCGCGCCGCTCGCGCAACGCAGCCCGGCCCTGTCGCTCGACAACACCACGTCGCTCGCGCAACGCAGCCCGGCCCTGTCGCTCGACAACACCACGTCGCTCGCGCAACGCAGCCCGGCCCCGTCGCTCGACCCATCCACGCCGTCCGCGTCGCTGGACGCCATCACGCCGTTCGCGCGGCACCACGACGGAACCGCACCGTGCACCGCGCCGCTGGACCCGTCCGCGCCACTCGATCAGGCCGCGTCGTTCGCGCAGCACCACGACGAGACCGCATCGGGCACCGCGCCGCTGGACTCAGCCGCACCGCTCGATCAGTCCGCTCCGTTCGATCAGCGCGGTTCGTCCGATGAAGCCGCCTCATGCGATCAGTCCGCGTCGTTCGCCGGCCTGTTCGACCCGGCCGCCCCGTTCGCGCTGCTACGCCGCGAGGGCCGTGACGCCGTCGAAGTGCTCACCGGCCCGATCTCGTCAGTGGAGACTCTCGCCGACATCCCCGACGAGTGCCTCGCGCTCGTGCCGTTCCGTCAGGTGCGCGAGCGAGGCTTCGATTGCGTCGACGACGGCACGCCATTGTCCGTCCTGAGCATCGCCACACGCCGCGAGCTACCTGTGGCCGATCTCCTGGCGCACCTGCCCGACACGCCGATCGAGCTCGCGAACGCCGGCTTCGACGTCGGCGACGAGGAGTACGCGTCCATCGTGGACACGGTCCTGCGCGAGGAGATCGGCCGTGGCGAGGGCTCGAACTTCGTCATCCACCGCGTGTTCGAGGCCGACCTCCAGGGCGACCCGGTCGCGGCCGCTCTGACCGTGTTCCGCCGTCTGTTGACGCGCGAACGTGGCGCCTACTGGACGTTTGTCGTGCACACCGGTGAGCGAACGCTCGTCGGCGCCACTCCCGAACGCCACGTCAGCGTGGACGACGGCCTCGTGATGATGAACCCGATCAGCGGCACCCTGCGCGGCGCCCCATCCAAGCCCGCGGTACTCGAGTTCCTCGCCGACCGCAAGGAGATCGACGAGCTGTCGATGGTGCTCGATGAGGAGCTCAAGATGATGGCGACCGTCGCCGACCTCGGAGGCCAGGTCATCGGCCCATACCTCAAGGAGATGACCCACCTCGTCCACACCGAGTACATGCTGGCGGGCCGCGGCTCCCGGGACGTGCGCGAGGTACTGCGCGAAACGATGTTCGCCCCGACCGTGGTCGGCAGCCCGATCGAGAACGCCTGCCGAGTGGTCGCACGCCACGAACGCCGCGGCCGCGGGTACTACGGCGCGGTGCTGGCCCTGGTCGGCCGCGACGCGCAGGGCCGTCAGACGCTGGACGCGCCGATCCTCATCCGCACCGCTGACATCGACGCCGCCGGCCGCCTCCGCGTCCCGGTCGGAGCCACGCTGGTGCGCCACTCGACGCCGGACGGCGAGGTGCTGGAGACCCACACAAAAGCGGCAGCCGTACTCCGAGCGCTAGGCCTCGGCCCCGACCAGGCCCCCGCGCACACCGCAGCCGCCGCGACTGCCACGGCAGCGCCAACCGCACACGAATTCGTGTCCACACGCACAACAGACGCGCACGCAACGCACAGGAACGACAGCTCGACCGTGTCCGAGGCGCGACTGGCCGCTGATCCCGAGGTGCAGGCCGCGCTCGTCGCGCGCAATGCGACACTCGCGCCGTTCTGGCTGCAGGCTCGCGACGGGCTCGCCGCGGACCCGGCGCTCGCCGGCCGCCGCGCGCTCGTCGTCGACGCCGAGGACACGTTCACCGGCATGCTCGTGCACCAGCTGCGGGTGCTGGGGCTGTCGACGACGCTCGTACGGTACGACTCCCAGATCCCGGTCGAAGCGTTCGACCTTGTGATTCCCGGACCCGGGCCGGGGGACCCGCGGCAGCTGGACGACCCGAAGATCGCGCGCATGCGGGGCATCGTGTCCGGGCTGCTCGACGCGGGCCGGCCCATGCTCGCGATCTGCCTGAGCCACCAGCTCACCGCCGGCCTGCTGGGCCTGCCGCTGCGGCGCAAGGCGTCGCCGTACCAGGGCATGCAGCGCGACATCGACCTGTTCGGCCGCCCGGCGAAGGTCGGGTTCTACTCGACGTTCGCGGCCACGCACGACGGCCCGGTGCTCGACACCGCGTACGGCCCGGTCGATGTCGCTCGCGATCCCGCCAACGGTGACGTGCACGCTCTGCGCGGCCGCAGCTTCGCGAGCCTGCAGTTCCACCCCGAGTCGGTGCTCAGCCAGGACGGCATCGGCTTGCTGCGCGAGTTGCTGTCGGTTCTGCTCGACGCGCCGGTGGGCACGTCGCCGGAGTGAGCGTTCGCGCGGAGACGACGTACGTTTGCGCGGCGACAGCTGCGCAAACGTACATCCCCAAGCTATGCACTCCGGCCGGCCGCCCGTCTCGCTGGCCCGCACGAGCGGATTAGCGATCCGCACGCACCGCGTGTTCACAGCGGCATCGGCGGACAGCGCCGTGCGCCGACAACGACATGCGCGGACAGCGAGGTGCACGGATACCGAGGCGCCGGATAGCGAGGTGCGCGGATACCGAGGCGCCGGATAGCGAGGTACGCGGACGGCGACGCGCGCGAACAGGGACCGGGACGTGCGCGGACAGCAAGGTGCGCGGACAGCAAGGTGTGCAGCGAGGTTCGTGGACAGCGAGGCGAGCGGACAGCGGAGAGGTCTCGTCGGGGTACGCGCCGGCCGCGACCGAAGTACAGCGGCCACGTGGACGTTCACCGCAGCGATGTGGGCAGGGGCCGACGTGCGCCGCGTTGCATGTAGGTGCTGCGCGAGCAGTCACGCCCGAAACTGACCGAGCTAACCGCCGGAGTGTTCGCCCCACGAAGGGCGACAAGCGTTCGAGCAGCCAAGACCGCGCGAACGGCGCCGAACACGCCGTCAAGCGATCAGCGGCACGCACGTACGCACCGCGCGAACAGTCGCCCGTTCCGCCCACCGCCCCGCGGGGTACTTCACCGGAGTGATCGTCCGCTTCGCCAGGCTCGTCGCGCGCTTCTTCCAAGGCCGCGACCTCAACCTGCACGCCGCCGCGGTTACCTTCTACGCGGGGATCGCCGTGGTGCCGGTCGCGTTGCTGGTGCTGCGCCTGGCCGCCGCCGTCGCCGGACCCGGCCGGGTGCGGCACCTGGCCGAACCGGTGATCGCGGCCATGCCCGAGCGCATGGCCGCGGGCGCGAGCGTGCTGCTCACCGCCGGAGTGTCCATGACCTGGTGGCTGACCCTGGTCGCGCTGGTCCCGGCCACGCTGTACGGCGAGGGCCTGCGCCGCGCCCTCGCGTCGCTGTCCGGCGAGCCGGGCGGCGCGGCCGTCGGCTGGCGTGGGCGCATCCTGGTGCTACCACTGCTCGCGTGCGGCCCGGTGCTCGTGCTTGCACTGCTCGCCGCGCTCAACGCGCCCGCGCGTCTTCTGCACGCGGGCGGCTGGACGGCGGTCTGGTCGGTGGTCCTGAGCTTCCTGATCGTCTGGCTCGTGCTCAGTCCGGTGTTCATCCTCGTGTACCGCCTGATCGCACCCCTCCGCCCCGGCTGGGCGGTCACTGCGGCCGTCGGCTCATTCACCGCCGCGAATGTCTCCGGATTCGCGCACGGTTTTGTGCTCTTCTGGACATTGCCGCTGAACCTCGGCGCCCCGTTCGGCGGTCTCGACGCCGTTGGTGCAACGGTCGCTGTCGGTTTGTGGCTGTACCTCTTTCATATGCTCACACTCGTCGGCTATGCCGCGACCGTTCAAGCACACCGTCTGCTGCTCTTGCGTTCCGCCGCGCGGTCGACAATGCTTCCGAACTAATTTCACTTCTCTGTCGCGTATGAGGAGCCGGCCTGTGGATGAGCTCTCCGCCAGCGTGAGCCCCGAGGCCACCGCGCGCGACCGTCGTGCACGAATCGCCGTCGCCGGTGCGTACTTCGTGCAAGGTTTCTGCTTCGCCGGCCTGCTCACCCAGGTCGCGAGCCTGCAGAAACGCTTCGGCTTCGACGACACCCAGCTCTCCCTGGTGCTCCTGGCTGTGCCCGTCGTCGCCGGCGTCGGCAGCGTGGTCGCGGGCCTGCTCACCACGCGTTTCGGCAGCTCGCCGGTGCTGCGCGCGGGCGGCCCCGGCGTGGCGCTGGCCATCACCGTGACAGGTTTCGCCGCCGAGCGTTGGCACCTGTACTTCGCGCTGGCGTTCGTCGGCCTCATGCTCGGACTCGTCGACGCGACCATGAACATGCAGGGCGTGGGCGTGGAGCGCCGCTACGGCCGGCCCGTCCTCAACTCCTTCCACGCCGTCTGGAGCGCGGGCGCCATCCTGGGCGCACTCGCCACGTCCGGTACCGCGCATCTGGGCTGGTCGATCGGCGCGTCGCTGGCGACGGTCGCCGTGGTGGGCGCGATCCTCGCCCTGATCGCGGGCCCCGGACAGCTCCGCAAGGCCGAGGAGGCGCAGGAGATCCCGGCCGCGACAGTGGCCGCGGCGGAGGCGACGATCCCGTGGCGCCCGATCATCGCGATCGGCATCGCGATGATGCTCATGTTCATCGCCGACTCGGCCGTGTCCAACTGGAGCTCGGTCTTCATCGAGAAGGCCCTGCACGCGAGTACGGCGGTGGCCGCGCTCGGCCTCGCCGCGTACCAGGCGACGATGCTCGTCGGCCGCACCGCGGGCGACCGCCTCGTGAGCCGCTTCAGCCCGACGATGGTGGTGTCGGTCGGCGGCGTGGTCGGCGGCCTCGGCCTGATCCTGGTGGCCGCGTCGACGACACCGGCCCTGAGCATCGCGGGCTTCGCGGTGGTGGGCCTGGGCCTGTCCCTGGTCGTACCGCAGTCCTTCTCGGCGGCGGGTCGCCTGGACCCGGCCGGCACCGGCATCGCCATCGCGCGCGTCAACCTGTTCAACTATGTCGGTTTCGTGGTCGGCGCGGGCTTGATCGGCGCGGTGGCCGAGAGCCTGTCGCTGCGCTGGGCCTTCGTGGTGCCCGCGCTGCTTGCCGCGGGCATCGTGGTGCTGTCCCCGTCGTTCCGCACCCACGCCCCGGACCCGACGACGACCCCAGCGACCTCGGCGACGCCGGCAACCCCGGAAGCCGCGAGCTGACGCTCATTCGCGCCCCGCTACTGCACGAGTCGCTGGCAACGCACCGGAGGAACACTCAGCCGCGCACTACGCGCGGTCGCGCACCCGCTCCCGCACGGCGCGCTGGCAACGCACCGGAGCAATACTCAGCCGCGCACTACGCGCAGTCGCGCACCCGCCCCTGCGCGAGTCGTAGGCAACGCACCGACGCAACACCGAGCGGAAACGGACGCTCGTTCGCGCACCCGGCCTCCGGCGGTCGCTCCAGCGGGTCACGAGCCGCCGAGCCCGCGCTCACCCGCCGGGATCATTCGCATGCGGCTGCCAGTGCGAGCGGGGTGAGGTAGTCGCGGTAGGACACGATCTCGCCATCCCGCACGCGAATCACCGCAGCGTTCGCTCGGCGAGCCCGAGCGTCGCGTGCAACACGTGCGTGCGGGCGTCGCCGGGCAGTGCGCGGGGTGAGCGCTGCGGGGAAAGTCTGCTTGCGGTGAGCACGGAGGATTGGCACCTGCTGCGAGCGCCACGGGTCAGCGCCGGTGGGGAGTGTGCCTGGGCAGGTGCCAGGGAGGACGTGGTGGTCGCCAGCCGCAAGTCCTCCGGTGCTTTTGAAAGCGGTCAATGCCAACGTTCGGCACGCGGGCTGCCGCCGTGCACCTCGTCCTGTTCGACAACTTCAAGGCCGAGACCGCCGGCTCGCCGGCGAGCGGACCGGCCAGTCACGACTGGTGCGCGGTTGCGCTCACCTTCTCCGCTGCCGCCGCCACCGAGCTGCGCGTTGTTGCAGCCAGGTTCGTCTGTTCGTGCAGTGAAGCCGCCACCTCGCGTTGAGCTGTGGCCACGGTGCCCAGCCGGGCCGCCACGCCGCCGACCGCCGAGGCCGCCGCCGAAGCGCCCGCCGTGACCTGGCCGACCGTGGTCTCGATGCGGCTCGTCGCCGCGGCCGTCTGCGCCGCCAGCTCCTTGACCTCGTTGGCGACCACGCCGAAGCCCTTGCCCGCCTCGCCCGCCCGCGCCGCCTCGATCGTCGCGTTCAGCGCCAGGAGCTTCGTCTGGTCGGCGACCGCCTGGATCAGCCCGGCGACGGTGGCGATGTCGGAGATGGACGTTTCCAGCTCGCCGATGACCGTTCGCGCATGGTTGGAGTCGGTGAGCGCCGCTTCGACATCGTGCACCGCGCCCTGCACGGTCGTGTTCATGCCGGCGAGCGCGGACTGGAACGACTCCATCGCCGAGCCGGCCTCCGCGCCGAGGCGTACGCCGGCATCGGCCACGTCGGCGAGCACCGTCTCGAGCCGGCGGCCGAGCTGCTCGCTGCGCGCGACCTGCTCGGAGGCGTTCGCCGCGGCCTGCTCCTCGCGTTGCGTCGCGCTCTCGGCCGCGGCGCGCAACTGCTCCTGGTTCTCGCGCGCGAGCCGCTCGCGCTCGATGTCGGCCTCGGCCTCGGCCGCCGCCGCGAAGCGCCAGTACGTCAGCTGCGTCGCGCACATCCCCACAACGAACGCGATGTGCAGCAGCGAGAACCAGATCGGGTGGGCGTGGGCGGTCGGCGTGGAGTACACCATCTCGGCCATCGACATGCCGATCGCCAGGTGGTGGGCGCCGGTGAGCAGGATGCCCAGGAAGAGCGGGACCCAGTCCTGATAGAGGCTGACCAGCCCGAGCACGACGAAGAAGTGGAAGTGCAGGTCGGTGAGGCCGTTGCCGGCGTGAACGAGCGCCATCGCGGCGAACAGCATGCCGAGGGACACGGCGATGGAGCCGCCGCGGCGTGAACGCGCGATTCCGCCCCACATCGCGCACAACACGACACTCGCGATGAAGGACCAGACAAGCCAGGCCTCGTCGTGCACATGATTGCCCACGACGGAGTGTCCATTTGCGAGCGCGACCACGATCAGCACGGGTACGTGCAGCCACAGCACCACGGTCAGCGCTCGGTGCCGGGACCGGAACGCGGCGTCGCTGAGCCGGACCTTCGGCATGAGCCAGGAGAGCACTCCGGGCATGGTGTTGGCCCCCTACGTACTGATCGGATCTGTCCGTTTCATCGGCAGACCGGAGTCCGTCTGTAGGCGCGCCGCCTCAACCAGTACGGCGGCATCAGCGGCCTCGGGCAGCCCATCAGTATCGCCGGGCGCCGCGATCACGCCCGCGGCGAAGCGCGTGCCGAGCCACGCCGCGCCGCGGGGACCGATGTTGCACAGACGCGCAGCGAGGTATGCACCAGCGAACGCGTCTCCGCCCCCAACCGGATCCACAACGCGCACCGCGGCTGTCGGCATGTGCACCGGACCGTCGGAGCCCGCGTACCAGCACCCGTCCGCCCCCGCTTTCAGCACCACCTCGCGCACCCCGGCCGCCGCCGCCCGCCGGAACACCTCGCGCGGCTCCTCGGTGCCCAGCAGCGGCCCGGCCTCGTCGATTCCGAGCAGCAGAAATGTGGTCACCGGCAGCAACTCCCGCAACAGGTCCGTCACCGGCGGCAGTCCTGGGCGCAGGTTCGGATCCAGAGCCAGTCGTACTCCCGGCGCCCGCCCCGGTCGCGCCACCGCCCGCCCCAGCCGCGCCACCGCCCGCCGGGGGCCGTCCCCCAGCGCGGCGGTGAGCCCGGACACCGCGATGATCGCGGGTTGCACGTTCAGTGCGCGTTCGGCGTCGTTTTCGTCCATTGCGGACGCGGCCGAACCGTTGCGGTAGTAGTACACGCGCCGGGCACCGTCGTCGCGCACGTCCTTGGCGAAGACCCCGGTCGGCCGCGCGGCGTCGACCGCGACGAGATCGGTTTCGACCCCGAGCGCGGCCGCGGCCGCGAGTACCCGCTCCCCGAACGGGTCGGCCCCGACCCGGCTGCAGAACGCCGCGCGCACCCCGGCTCGCCGTGCGGCCGCGAGCAGGTTGAGCTCGGCGCCGGCCACGTGGACCGTCGTCGTCGAGCACGACGCCAGCGACTCGCCGCTCGCGGGTTGGAAGAGCACCATCGCCTCGCCGAGCCCGACGACGATGGGCCCGCGCGGAAGAGAGCCGAGGCCGCCGGAAGCAGTGGCCGCGGTGGTCATGGTGTCGGCGGTGCGCGGGGTGTTCGCGGTGTTTGCGGTCCCGGTGGTGCTTGCGCCGCCTCTGTCGCCAGGGCCGCCGACCGCGTCCAGAGCACCGCGAGTAGCGCCCGTCTGGCCTAGGCATGGCCCGGCAGTGTCCGGTTCGCCTACCCGTGGCCCGACGGCGCCCGGCTCGCCTAAACGCGGCTCGGCGGTGCCCGGCTTGCCGAGTTGCAGCCCGGTGGTGTCCGTCTCGCTCAGCCGCGGCCCGGCGGTGCCCGGCTTGCCGAGTTGCGGCCCGGTGGTGTCCGGCTCGCCCGGCCGCGGCCCGGCAGTGTCCGTCTCGCTCAGCCGCGGCCCGGCGGTGCCCGGCTTGCCGAGTTGCGGCCCGGTGGTGTCCGGCTCGCCCGGCCGCGGCCCGGCAGTGTCCGTCTCGCTCAGCCGCGGCCCGGCGGTGCCCGGCTTGCCGAGTTGCGGCCCGGCAGTGTCCGGCTCGCCCGGCCGCGGCCCGGCGGCGCCCGGCTCGCCGGTCACAGGCCCAGGTCCGTGAGGATGTCGTCCAGCGCCGCGAGGGTCGCCGGGTCGGCGTCGGTCGCGGGGGAGCGCACCGCCGCCGAGGCGATCACGCCGCGGCGGAGCAGGACGTGTTTGTGGATCGACCACGCGATGCCCGGCTGCAGGCCGAACCGGATCAGCGGCAGCAGCCGGTTGAAGGCGGCTCGGGCGGCCGGGGCGTCGCCGGACGCGAAGGTGGCGAGTACGGGGGCGAGGAGGTCCGGGAACTCGCCCGCGGGCATGGTGCCTGCGGCGCCGCGTGCATATTCCTCCAGTACGAACAGTGCGTTTTGACCACCCAGCACCAGGAAGTCATCGGCGGTCGCGTCCACCACGTTGCCGAGCTTCGGGGCCGTCGGCTGGGTCTCAATCTTCACGGAGGTGACGCCGTCGAGTTTGGAGAGCTCGACGATCAGCGGTACCGGCAGGTTGATCCCGGTGGACGCCGGCGCGTCCTGGACCATCACGGGCAGTCCGCCCTCGGTGGCCACGGTGCCGTAGAAGTCGACGATCTGGCTGGGGGAGGGCTTCACCATGTACGGCGGGATCACCATGCCGACGGTGGCCCCGGCCTCGGCCGCCGCGTGGGACTGCGCGATCGCGTCCGTGGTGCCGGTCGCGGAGATGCCGGCGATGACGGGGATGGTGTCGGGGAGCTCGGACAGTACCGCTGCCAGAATCTGCTGCCGCTCCGCCGCGCTCAGGGAGAAACCCTCGCTCGCAAAGCCGAACACGGCCACTCCGTCAACGCCGGCGGACACGGAGAACGCAACCAGCCGGCGCAGGCTGTCCAGATCGAGCGCGCCGCCGGGCTGGAACGGCGTGGCGAGCACCGGAATGAGGCCACGGACATCGGACGAGCGGGTCACTGATCCTCCACGAGAGCACTGATGTCGACGTCGACCCCGAGTCCGGGGGCCGTCGGGAGCGGGAACGAGCCGGGGCCGCCGGCGAGCGGGGTGGTCAGGATGCGGTTCGCGACGGGGAAGGGGCCGGGCTGGAACTCGAACGCCGGCATCGCCTCGATCGCGGCGGCCACGTGCAGGCCCGCGGCCAGGACCACGCCGAGCCCGACCGAGTGATGCGGCGCGACCGGCAGGTGGAAGGCTGCGGCGACCTCGGCGATCGCCATCGCCTCGGTGATGCCGGTCCGGCCGATGTCCGGTTGTGCAAGGTCGAGTGCTCGATGCTGCATCCAGAGCCGGAATTCGTACCGATGTCGCAATGCTTCACCGACCGCCACCGGCGTGGTCAGAGCGGCGGCGAGTTCGCGGTGGGCCTCGAGGTCCTCCGGGACCAGCGGCGCCTCGAGGAACCAGGCCCCCCGCTCGTCCAGGGCACGCCCGAGCCGGAGGGCGTCGGCGAGGTCGTACGCCCAGTGCGCGTCCACGGCGACCGTCATCCCGGTGGCGGCCACGGCGTCGTAGGTCGCGAGGTCTCGCTCGACCCCGTGTCCGAGGTGCAGCTTCACGCGAGTTGCACCCTGTGCAAGCCAGTTGCGGGCAAGCGCGGCCCGGGCCTCGTCGTCCGGCACCGGAAGGCCCGACACGTACGTCGGCACGGTGTCCCGGAAGGCGCCGCCGAGCAGGGCGTACACCGGGAGGCCGGCCGCCTTGCCGGCCAGGTCCCACAGCGCGACGTCCACCGCCGCGAGGGCGTCGGCCTGGTGCCCGCCGAGGTGCCCGCGCTCGCGCATGAGTCCGGACAGCCTTGCCCAGAGCGGTCGCACGGGGCGCGGGTCGGCTCCCAGCAGGATCGGGGCGAGGAGCCGGTCGACGATCGCCTGTGGTACCTCGGGGCCGACCGGAGCCAGGCACTCGCCCCACCCGACGGTGCCGTCGTCGCAGGTCAGCCGCACGATCATGGTCTCGTAGCGGTCCGAGTAGAGGCTGCGCCAGGGCGGGCGCCGGTAGTACGGGCGGTCCGAGGCCTCCCGGGTCGCCGCGCCGAGATAGACGTCCTCGCCGCGCAGCTTCACCGCCCAGGTGGCCACATCAACGATCTTCACAAGGCATCCCCACATTGCGGTTGACCGCTTGCAACATGCGGGATATCTTTCCGTATCGCGCAAGCAATTTCCAGAGTCAACCTGGGGGCTCTCGTGAAGGACTCCCGGGCGAGCAGGTTTCACCCAGTAGTACCCATCGCGAGGCACGCGCCGTTCTGGCCGGACCTTCGCGAGGACGGGCGGGTCCCATCGGACGGTGCTCGCCCTCGCGAGGGCAAGCACCGCTCTGCCGGACCTTCGCGAGGCGAACGGTTCCATCGGACGGTGCTTGTCCTCGCGAGGGCAGGTGCCATCCGGGCGAGATCGGCGGCGCTTGCGCGAGTGAGCGTCACCGCGCACGAACGAACGCGCCTGCGTGAGCGAGCGCGACACAGCAGATCAGCAGACCCCCGAGAGAGGGCCCGATGGCAGCGGATGCCGGAAGCAACCAGAGCGTCGACCGCGCGCTCACGGTCCTGCGGGTGTTCACGACCGGCCGGAGCGAGCTGCGCGTCTCCGACGTCGCCAAGCTCGCCGACCTCGGCCTCTCCACGGCTTCGCGGCTGCTGGGGACGCTGGAGGCGGCGGGCTTCGTCGACCGCGACCCGATCAGCGGCCTCTACCGCCTGGGCCTGGACACGGTGAGCCTCGGGGGCGCCGTGCTCAACGCCCATCCCGTGCACCGCGAGGCGCGCCAGATCGCGCAGAACCTCGCGGCCGAGGTCGGCCTCGGCGTCAACGTCGCCGTCCGCCGCGACGTGCGCCTCTTCTACCTGCTCAACTTCGAGGGACGGCAGGCGCCGCGCTCGTTCACCCTCGCCGGGCAGCACAACCCGCTGCACGCCACGGGTCTGGGCAAGGCGCTGCTCAGCGGCGTCGAGCCGGGGGAGCGCCGGGAGATTCTCCCCGGCCCGTTCCTGATGTCGTACACCCCCAGGACCATCACCGACCATGAAGCCCTCGACGCCGAGATCCAGAAGTCGCTCGCGCGCGGGTACTTCTCCGAGGTCGAGGAGCTGGCGCTGGGCCGGGCCTGCCTCGCCGCTCCGATTCGCGACGCGACCGGCGGCGTGGCGGCGGCCCTGTCGGTCTCCGGCCCGCTGTCGGCGATCGACCTGCCGAACCGCGAGTCCGACCTGGCGCGCAGCGTCATCGAGGCCGCGGACTCGATCAGCATCGGCCTCGGCTACGTGGGCCCGGGCCACCAGGGCGCCTTCCCCGCGAGCATGGCGCGAACGGACGACCCGCGATGAGCGAGCGTGGCGCGAACGGACGACCCGTGATGAGCGAGCGTGCGGAGACCCGGCCGCCGGCGCGTGGGTGCGCGAACGGGCAGGTCGCGATGCGTGAACGCGCAGGCTTGGGCCGCCGCGCGTGCGGTGCGCGAACGGAGGTGGCGCGATGAGCGAGCGTGTACGAGGGCGGTCGCTGGTGTGTGAGCGCGCGGGTCGGCGCGCCCCGACGTGTGAGCGCGCAGGAATGCGGTCGCTGGTGTGTGAGCGCGCGGGTGGGCCCGCTGGGGTGGGCGAGGCCGCCGGAACCGGGCCGCTGGTGCGTGGGCGTGCGAGTGGGCCGGCCGCGGTGGACGAGTGCGCGACGAGGCGGTCGTCAGTGGGTGGGCGCGCGATCGGGCGGGTCGTGGTGCGTGAACGCGCAGGGTTGGGCCGCCGCGGGTTCGGTGCGCGAATGGAGGTGGCGCGATGAGTGAACGTGCAGAAGCCGTGCCCGCGCAGCGGCTCGGTGAGCGCGGGCACGGGCACGGGCTGAAGGACCGCACGTTCGGGTTCCTCCTCACGCTTCCGGCCCTCGCGCTACTCGGTGCCGTTGTGCTGTATCCGCTCATCGGCGCGCTCAGTACGAGCATGTTCAAGCAGAGCCTCGTGCTCCCGGGGCGCTCGTTCGTCGGGCTCGACAACTTCACCGCGGTGCTGCACCAGAACTTCTGGCCCGTCCTCGGGCACACGATCGTGTTCACGGTCGGCTCGACGGTCGTACCGGTGGTCATCGGCCTCGCCCTGGCCCTCGCGCTCAACACGCGCCTCCGCGGGCGGGCCGTGCTCCGCGGCCTGTTCCTGATGCCGTGGGTCATCCCCGGCGTGGTCGTGTCGTTCATCTGGCTGTGGATCTTCAATGCGAACTACGGCCTGCTCAACGGGTTGCTCACCACGCTGCACCTGACGGACGAGCCGATCACGTGGCTCGGCCGGCCGGACACCGCGATGGCGGCGATCATCGTGGCCAAGAGCTGGGCGAGCTTTCCGTGGATCATGGTGATGCTGCTGGCGGGTCTGCAGACGGTGCCGTCGGCGTTGCATGAGGCCGCGGCGTTGGACGGGGCCGGTGCGGTGGCGCGGTTCTGGCATGTGACGTTGCCGCATCTGCGGGGGATTCTCGGGATCGTCGTGCTGCTCGAGGTGATCTGGAACGTGCAGCACTTCGACATGATCTATGTGCTCACGGGTGGTGGTCCGGCCGGTTCGACGACGACGTTCGCCGTGGCCGTGTACGACACCGCGTTCAAGGCCTTCGACCTCGGCAACGCGAGCGCGCTCGGCGCTCTCTGGCTGGTGCTCATCCTCGTGCTGACCGTTGTGTACGTGCGGCTGTCCGAACGGGGGGAGCGTGCATGAGCGTGCAGGAGTTCGTGCGCGAAACGCGCATGGCGCGCGCCGTGGCGGTGTCGGCGGTGAGTGGCGGCCAAGCGGAGATGCGTAGGTCGCGCATGACCGGGCCGGAGACGCGCGAGGCGCACGCCGTGACGGAGGTGCGCGGGTCGCGCCTGACGGTAACGCCGGAAACGCGCGAGGCGCACGCCGTGACGGAGGTGCGCGGGTCGCGCCTGACGGTAACGCCGGAAACGCGCGAGGCGCACGCCGTGACGGAGGTGCGCGGGTCGCGCCTGACGGTAACGCCGGAAACGCGCGAGGCGCACGCCGTGACGCAGGTGCGCGGGTCGCGCCTGACGGTAACGCCGGAAACGCGCGAGGCGCACGCCGTGACGCAGGTGCGCGGGTCGCGCCTGACGGTAACGCCGGAAACGCGCAAGGCGCACGCCGTGACGGAGGCGCGTAGGTCGCGCCTGACGGCAACGCCGGAAACGCGCAAGCAGCACACGCCGCGCGTGTCATCGGCCGCGACCCCCACCGCGGCCGTTCAAGTCTGTCCGTTCGAGCGGAGTGAGCGCACATGACCGTGCAGGAACTCGTCCGGACCGAGCCGGCCCCGCCGGCGGTGCCGGAATCGCGCAAGCCCCGCCGCCCGCGCACGCTGCTCGCCGCGACCACCGTCGCGATCGTCGGCGTGTTCGCGTTCGGCCCGATCTACTGGGTGTTGGTCACGGCGTTGACCCCGACGCAGGATGTGTTCCGTTTCCCGCCGCACGTCTTTCCCGACCGTGTCACGTTCGAGCATTTCGGCGGCATCTTCGAGAATCCGAAGCTGCTCAAATACCTCCTCAACTCCCTGATTGTCTCGGCGGTGACCGCGGTCCTGACGGTGGTCGTGTCGGCCTATACCGGGTATTCGTTCGCGAAGTTCCGCTATCGGGGTCGTCGTTCGCTGATGTATCTGGTGCTGGCGTCGCAGATGTTCCCGCAGGCTCTGTTGCTCATCACGTTGTATCTGGTGTTCAGTCAGGCGGGTCTGCTCAATTCGTATCTGGCGTTGATTTTGTCGTTCACGACGTTCACGTTGCCGTTGTGTGTGTGGATGTTGAAGGGGTTCTTCGACACGATCCCGGATGAGTTGATCGAGGCGGCGAAGGTCGACGGGGCTGGGCAGGGTGCGATCATCCATCGGATTCTGTTGCCGGTGTCGTTGCCGGGGCTGGTGGCGACGGGGTTGTTCGCGTTCATCCGGGGCTGGAACGATTTCATGTTCGCGCTCACGCTTGCCGGTCCGGACAGGCAGACGCTGCCGCCGGGTCTGGTGAACACGTTTCTGGGCGAGTTCGAGACCGCGTGGCCGGATCTGATGGCCGCGTCGCTGGTGGTTTCGCTGCCCGTTGTCGTCGGTTTCACCGTGTTGCAGCGCTATCTGGTCGCCGGGCTCACCGCCGGTGCTGTGAAGGGCTGAACACCCCCCGCATTGGAGTGACACATGAGCATTTCCCGCCGCACGTTTCTGGGCGCGCTCGGCTTGTCGACGCTGGCTGCCTGCGCCCCTTCCACTCAGGCCCCGACCCCCGCGGGCACCGACGGTCTCAAGGACGACGGGGTGCGGGAGTTCCCGTTCACGTCGTGGTCGTTCAACGAGGCGGTCACGAAACAGCCGATGCAGGACGCCATCGGCACGTACACCGCGGCGAACGCCGGGGTGAAGATCACGACGCCGTCGTATCCGTACAACGACTATCTGAACCAGGTGTTGTTGCAGGTGCAGGGTGGTCAGCTCAAGGGTGTGGTCCAGCTCGACGTCGCGTGGCTGGCCACGCTGGCCGCGACGGGGAAGTTGCTGGATGTCAGGAGTGTGGCGGGCGGGCTGGACTACGCCCCGGCCGCGCTGGCGCTGGGGCAGTCGAACGGGGTGCAGTACGGGCTGCCGTGGACGTTCGCCGGGATCGGTCTGATCGCGAACACCGAGTTGCTCACCAGGGCCGGGGTCACCGGCCTGCCGAAGACGGTCGCGGAGTTCGAGGCGGCGCTCACGGCGGTGAAGGGTCTGGGCGGCGGGATCGTGCCGTGGGCGGGGATGACGAAGGTGGATCAGCTCAAGGACATTATTCCGTGGATGTGGGCGTTCGGGTCGCCGATCGTGCGGGACAACAGGATCGTGATCGGTGACGACGGCAGTGTCGAGGCGCTGAGCTGGTACAAGAAGCTGTATGACCAGAAACTGATCGCGCCGGACGTGAACCGGGTCGATGCGCGGGCGCTCATGTCGCAGGGCCGGACCGCGTTCTACGAGGACGCGATCGGCGGCAAGGCGACGGTGGCCAAGTCGTCGCCGGACAAGGACCTCGCCGCCAAGATGACACCGCTCGCGCGGCCGGTGCGCAACGCCGGGGACAAGCCGCGGCACCTCGCGTGGGGGCAGGTCATCGCGGTCATCAACGGCGCCGGCGCGGCCGCCGCCGCGACCTTCGCCAAGACCATCACCACCGACAAGAGCTACACCATCGACTGGTTCACCAAGACCGGCCTGCCGCCGACCACCAACGCGGGGCTGGCCGACGCGGCGGTGCGCAACGACACGTTCGCCACCCAGTTCACCGCACAGATCGGCGCGAACTCCAGCGCGAGCCCGTTCTGGGTCTACCCACAGTTCTCCCAGATGGAGAAAGTCCTCGCCGAAGAGGTCCAGTCCATCCTCATCGGCAAGAAACAGGTCAAAGAGGCGCTGACCTCGGCCCGCGACCGGATGAACGACCTCATCAAGTGAGCGGGGGCAGGGCGGTGGTGACGGGGGCGGCCGGCGGGATCGGCTCGGCGGTCGCGGCCCGGCTCGCCGCCGACGGGTTCGACGTCCACGGCGTCGACCGCGCCGACGGCGACCTCACCACCGAGGCCGGCGTCACGGCCGCGCTCGGCGGCATCGGCCCGGTGGCGGCCCTGGTGCACTGCGCCGGGGTCACCACCGGCACACCGGCACACGACACGACCCTCGCCGACTGGCACCGGGTCCTCGACACCAACCTCACCTCCGCGTTCCTGTGCGCCCGCGCCGTACTGCCCGGCATGATCGAGCGGCGCCACGGCGTCATCGTCACCATCGGCTCCATCCACGCCACCCGCCACTTCCCCGGCCTGCCGGCCTACAGCGCCGCCAAGGCCGCCCTCGCCGCGTTCACCCGCCAGCTCGCCGTCGACTACCGCCGGTACGACATCCGCGCCGTCACCATCACCCCCGCCTGGGTCCGCACCCCCGACACCGAAACTCGCCTCACCGACCCCCACGACCTCGCCCGCCTCCAGGAAACCCAGCACCTCGGCACCCCCGACGACATCGCCGCCGCCGTCTCCTACACACTCACCGCCCCCTACCTCACCGGCACCGAACTCGTCCTCGACGGCGGCGCCGGCGCGGCCCAGACCGCCGCCCTGCTCCGCCCCGGCCCACGAGCCAAGCTCGGCCTGCCCCCACTCCAGGAAGGACCGTCATGACGTTCGACGAGCTGCTGCACGCACGGCCGCTGGTCGCCATCCTCCGCGGCGTGCCCGTGGCGCGGGCGCTGGAGCTCGCCCGGGCGGTGTGGGACAGCGGCCTCGGCGTGGTCGAGGTGCCGATCCAGAACGCGGAGGCCCTCGACTGCCTGCGGGCGCTCGCGGACACCGCGCCGGCCCCGGCGCTCGTCGGGGCCGGCACGGTGCGCAGCGCCGAGCACGTCGCCCAGGCGGTCGCGGCCGGGGCCCGGTTCACCGTCGCGCCCGGGCTCGACCTCGACGTCGTGCGGGCCAGCCACGACGCCGGGCTGCCGCACCTGCCCGGGGTCGCCACCGCCTCGGAGGTGCACCACGCGCTCAACGCCGGCTGCGGCTGGCTCAAGGCTTTCCCGGCCGGTTCGCTCGGCCCGGGCTGGCTGCGCGAGATGCGCGGCCCGTTCCCCGAGGCCCGGTTCGTCGCGACCGGCGGGGTCGGCGCCCACAACGCCCGCGAATACCTCGCCGCGGGCGCGGGGGCCCTCGGCGTCGGCGGCGCGGTCACCCGCGAGGGCGGCCTCGCCCCGCTCCTGGAGGTCCTCAGCACCCTCTGACCAGGGAAAATTCCATGCGAAGGGAGGTTCTCACCACACGTCCCATGCGAAGCACACTCTGACCAAGGAAGGCCACATGCGAAGGGAGGTCCTCACCACTCGTCCCATGCGAAGCACACCCTGACCAAGGAAGGCCACATGCGAAGGGAGGTCCACACCACTCGTCCCACGCGAAGCACACCCTGACCAAGGAAGGCCACATGCGAAGAGCCGCCACTCTGTTCGCCACCACCGCCCTGGCCGCGACCACCCTCGTCGCCACGCCCGCGAGCGCCGCCCCGGCCACGATCACGCAGGTGCCGTACCCCATCGACAGCTCGAACCAGGCCGCCTGGTGGTCCCCGCTGGACACCTACAACGCCTACGCCTACCTGGCCTTCAACGAGCCCGGATCGCAGGCCGGCACCCACAAGGTCGCGATCGCGCGCCGCGACGGGGCCGGAGCGTGGACGAAGCTGCCCGTCATGAACGGCAGCGCGCAGGCCGAGTACACCGACGACGACGGACACAACCAGCCGTCCGTCGCGCGCGACGGCAGCGGCCGGTTCCACGTGTTCGCCAGCATGCACAACAACGCGTGGCGGTACTTCCGCTCCGACACCGTCGGCGGCAACCCCACGCTGCACAGCGCCGACCTGCCCGACCAGGGCGTCGGCGTCACCTACCCGGTGCTCAGCACCGCCCCGAACGGCGACCTGTACCTCATCGCGCGCCTGGACGGCGCCCAGTCCGCGGGCCGCTCCGGGCGGCTGTACCGCTGGAACGACGCCGCCTCGACCTGGACCCGGGTCGCGGTCTTCGCCGAGAGCGCGAACCGGGCCGTGTACCCCGACGACCTGCAGTTCGACACGGCCGGCAACCTGCACATCCTGTGGGAGTGGGGGCTCTGGCCCGCCACCGCGTTCCGCCACCAGCTCAGCTACCTGGTGTACCACCCGGCGACCGGCGCCTTCACCGACCACAGTGGAGCGTCCGTCACCGTGCCCGTCAGC
The DNA here is from genome assembly GCF_050947935.1 of Dactylosporangium sp. CA-052675. GTDB lineage: Bacteria > Actinomycetota > Actinomycetes > Mycobacteriales > Micromonosporaceae > Dactylosporangium. The sequence continues at coordinate 2,211,074 of NZ_CP192010.1, forward strand.
ACGAGCACCGCCGACGTCATCCAGCCCGTCGAGGCGGGCGAGGTCTACCAGGGCAACGACGGCACCGGCCCGGCCGTGCAGAGCGCGAAGCTGACGCTCGACGGCACGTCGCCGAAGGTCGCGTACCGCTACCGCAAGAACGACGTCTTCACGGTGCGCTATGCGTACACGAACGGGACCTGGCTGCGCGAAACCGTGTTCGATCAGGCACAGACGAGCGCCGCGATCGACATCACCTGGGCCGGCGACGGCAAGCGGGTCTACTACACCACCGCGACCGGCGGCATGTACGTCGCCACGAAGCCCGGCACCGCCTGGACCGCCGCCGCCGTGGCCCCCGGCCTGCCCGTCACCCGCTTCGCCGTCGAGCGAAGCAGCACCCAGGGCGACGTGCTCTACCTCGTCGACCTGACCAACCTCCGGCTCTACTACGGGAGGAACTGATGCGCCGCCTCACCATTGTCACCGTCACCGCCGCGCTGCTGCTGGCCCCGGCCGCCGTCGCGCACGCGGATCCGAGCGGTACCGGCTGGACGCTCGTGTTCGCCGACGAGTTCAACGCGACAACAGTGGACACCGCGAAGTGGAACTACCGCACCGACAGCAAGGCCTACAGCACCCAGCGGCCGGAGAACGTCGCCGAGAGCGGCGGCTCCCTGAACATCGCCCTGCGGAAGGAGACCTTCGGCGGCAAGGACTACACCGGGGGCGGGGTCGTGTCCAAGCAGGCGCTGCGGTACGGCTACTACGAGACCCGCGCGAAGCTCAACGACGGCGCGGGCTGGCACAGCAGCTTCTGGATCATGTCGGGCGACGGCTCGACCACCTTCCCGGCCTCGCAGCGCACCGAGATCGACGCGTTCGAGATCGACTCGATCACGCCGAACCGCATCCACCACGGCGTGCTCACGTGGAAGGGCAACGGCGTCTCGGCCGGCAAGTCCTACGGCACGACGTACAACAGCGCCACGGTGGACACCCGCGACTGGCACACGTACGGCCTGGACTGGTCGGAGACGAGCGCGAAGTTCTACGTGGACGGTGTGCTCGCCTACACCGCGCCCTACCTGCCGAGCGACTGGACGCACGACTACACGAACATCTGGCTCACGAGCATCGCGTACGGCTCGATCCCCGACGCGGCGAAGCTCCCGGCGACCGTCCAGTTCGACTACGTGCAGTACTGGCAGAAGGACTACTACGTCGACAACGACGGCCCCGCGGCCTACGGCTACTCCGAGACGGGCACCTGGTCCCCGTCGACCCTGACCGGCTTCACGGTCGCCTCCCCGACCCGCTACTCGGCGTGCGGGTCGGCGGGGAACACCGCGACGTGGCGCCCGGACCTGCGCGCTTCGGGCAACTACCAGGTGTACTACTACAAGGTCGCGGCCTCGAACAGCGACCCGGCCACGCGCCTGGACGTGACCCACGGCGGCACCGTGTCGACCACGACGGTGAACGGCACCACGGGCTCGTCGGGCTGGGTCAGCCTCGGCACCTACGCGTTCGCCGCCGGCACCGCGGGCTCGGTGAAGCTGACCAGCTCGGGCACCGGCTGCGCCCGGGCCGACGCGGTGAAGTTCGTCCGCGTCTGACGGCGGCGCTGCGCCCGGGCCGGCGCGGTGAGGTTCGTCCGCGTCTGACGGCGGCGCTGCGCCCGGGCCGGCCGGCCCGGGCGCGGCGTGACGATCAGCCGAAGTGGACCGGGGCCGCCTCGGTCGTCTCCGTCGTGCGGCCGGCCGGGGGGTTGCGCACCATGGCGATCACCACCACCGTGGCCACGGCGAGCAGGACCGCGCTCGCGGTGAAGGCGACGTTGTACCCGTGGATCGCCGCGTGGGCCTGCAGCAGCGGGGCGCCGCCCGAGGCCGCCGAGGCCGCGTGGTCGGCCACGTAGCCGGTCACGGCCGTGGTGAAGATGGTGTTCAGCAGCGCGGTGCCGAGGGAGCCGCCGACCTGCTGCGTCGTGTTCACCATCGCGCTCGCCACGCCCGCGTCGTGGTCGGCCACGCCGGACAGCGCGAGGCTGGAGAGCGGGACGAAGACCAGGCCCATGCCCAGGCTCATGGCGATGAACGACGGCAGGATGTGCACCGCGTAGCTCGAGTCGAGGTCGAGGCGCGTCAGCCAGACCATCGACGCGGTGGCGAGCACGCCGCCGACCGCCATCAGGACCTTCGGGCCGGTGCGGGGCAGCAGGCGGGACGCGATCACGGCGGCGGCGATGATGCCGCCCGAGAACGGCATGTACGCCACGCCGCTCTTCAGCGCCGACCAGCCCATGGTCTGCTGCAGGTAGAACGTCATGAACAGGAACATGCCCAGCATGCCGGCGCCGAGCAGGACCGACACCAGGTAGGAGGCGCCCCGGTTGCGGTCGAACAGCACGCGCAGCGGCAGCAGCGGGTGGGCGGTGCGCGCCTCCCAGAACAGCAACGCGCCGAGCAGCACCACCGCGGCGGCGAGCCAGCCGACGGTCACCCCCGAGCTCCAGCCGTCGGTCGCGGCCTTGGTGAAGCCGTAGACGAGGGCGACCTGGCCCGCGGTGGCCAGCACGGCACCGGGGATGTCGTAGCGGGTGTCGCCGGAGGCCTTGCTCTCCCGCACCAGCGGAACGGCCGCGGCGAAGGCGAGCACGGCGATGGGGATGTTCACCAGCAGGCACCAGCGCCAGTCCGCGTACTCGGTCAGCACGCCGCCCGCGAGCAGACCGATCGCGGCGCCGCCGCCGGAGATGCCGCCGAAGACGCCGAAGGCCTTCGCGCGCTCCTTGGCCTCGGTGAACGTGACGGTGATGAGCGACAGCGCGGCCGGGGCGAGCAGGGCGCCGAAGAGGCCCTGCAGGCCGCGGGCGGCGAACAGGGTGCCCGCGTTCACGGCGGCGCCGCCCAGGGCCGAGGCGCCCGCGAAGCCGAGCAGGCCGATGAGGAAGGTCCGCTTGCGGCCGAAGAAGTCCGCGATCCGGCCCCCGAGCAGGAGCAGGCCGCCGAAGGTGAGCGTGTACGCCGTGACGATCCACTGCCGGTCGGCGGTCGAGATGTGCAGGGCCTCCTGGGCCGACGGCAGCGCGATGTTCACGATCGTCGCGTCGAGCACCACCATGAGCTGGGCGACCGCGATGACCGTGAGCGCGAGCCAGCGCCGCGGATCAGGAGGCACCAAAGAAGATGATGTAACGGATATGTCCGGTGAAAGGGCAGCATTGTTCGCCATGAGCGCCAGCCTCCAGGGCACAAAAAAGGGGAAGAGTCAGGACCGCGTGAGCATGGGGATCAGGACGCCGTCGATGAGCCGCTCCACGAAGGCCCGGTCCAGGGGCCCGTTCTGCCACATGCGCCGGCTCGTGACCATGGCGTGCAGCACCTCGTGCAGCAGTTCGGCGGTGGTGCCGGGGGCGACCTCGCCCCGCTGTTCCGCGCGCCGGAGCATCGCCTCGTACATCGGGTGCTTGGTGGAGTACGCACACCGGAACAGGCACTCGGCCAGCTCCGCGTTGTGCGTCGCCGCCGTGAGCAGCCCCGTGAACACGGCGCCGTCGGCCCCCTCGGCCGCCGCGCACACGGCCCCGAGCTGGGCGAGCAGGTCGCCGCGCAGCGAGCCGGTGTCGGGGGGCTCCATCGACCCGCCGAACCGGTGCTCGATCGCCTCCATGACCAGCTCCGGCTTGCTGGGCCAGCCGCGGTAGATGGTCGCCTTGCTCGCGCGGGCCCGCGCCGCCACGGCGTCCATCGTCATCCGGTCGTAGCCGACCTCGCCGAGCAGCTCGAAGACGGCCTCGCAGATGGCTGCGCGCCGGTCGGCCCTCGTCGCGGTGCTCACGTGCTCGAACCTACCGCGCCCCGCAAGCGAAACGAAACCGTTTCGTACACCGATTGTGTGAACGGCGCCACACCGGACGCGTACCCGGCCCTCAGCTGATGCCGAAGCCATGACCCCGGACTCATGACCCTGTGACAAAAGTGGCGGTCCCGGCGGTACTGCCGGGGCCCGCCGGCGCATATCGTCAGGTTCATGACGACAGAGCTGTCGACCGAGCGCCGCCTCTGGGCGCTCTATGAGCCACTGCACGCGGTCACCTACTTCGCCCCGGCGGGCCGGGCCGCGTTCGAGGAGGCCGGCCTGCGCGGGTTCTGGCGGGGGTACTTCGCCGGCCGCACCGCCCCGCTGGGGCCGATCGGCCCCGCGCCGGTGGTCGCCGCCTTCTACGGCTTCGCCCCGTCGATGGTCGAGCGGGCCCTGCCCGAGCTCTGGACGCGCATCACGCCCGGCGCCGCCCTGGCCGCCCGGCTCGACGGCGCCCGCCGCGCGCTCGAGCCGGCGGTCGCGGGCCTCGACGGCATCGAGGAGGCCGCCGAGCTGCTGCGGGAGGCCGCGACCGCGGCCGAGACCCACGGCCGGGTGCTCGCCGCCGCCAACGCGGCCCTGCCCTGGCCCGGGGACGCCCTCGGCACCGTCTGGCAGGCCGCCACGATCCTGCGCGAGCACCGCGGCGACGGCCACCTCGCCGCGCTGCTGGTCGAGGGCCTCGACGGCGCCGAGGCGATGGTCTGGCGGGTCGCGCTCAACGACGGCCGCGGGCGCACGGCGGCCCAGGCCGCCCGCGGCTGGAGCGACGAGGAGTGGGACGCCGCCCGGACCCGGCTGCACCAGCGGGGCTACCTCGACGGCGAGGGCGTGGCGACGCCGAAGTCGCACTCGGCGTACCACACCCTGGAGGAGACCACCGACCAGCTGGCCGCGCGGCCGTGGCAGGCGCTCGGCCCCGAGCGGACCGAGCGCCTGGCGACGCTGCTCACCCCGGTCGCCGACCGGATCAACGCCGGGCTCGCGCCGTTCTACCCGAACTGGATCCGGCTGCCTATGCCAGCTCGGGGTGCTTCTTGAGGTAGGCCGCGATGAACGGGCACTGCGCGACGACCGTCAGTCCCCGGTCCTTGGCCAGGGTCAGGGCGCCGTTGGCGAGCTTGCTCCCGACGCCCTGACCCTCGAACGACGACTCCACCTCGGTGTGCGTGAAGACGATCGAGTCCCCGTCGAGGCGGTAGAACGCCATTCCGGCGCGCTCACCGCCGACCCGGATCTCGAACCGGTGGTGCTCGGCGTTGTCGCTGACTGCGAAGTCCACTCAGGACGCCTCTCCCCGAACGTCCGCGTGCGCCGCGGGGATGCTGCCGAGCCGGCCGGCCTGGTAGTCCTCGAACGCCTGCATGACCTCGGCCTTGGTGTTCATGACGAACGGACCATACGCCACGACGGGCTCGCGGATCGGCTGACCGCCGAGGAACAGCACGTCCATCGTGGGCTGCTTCGGGTCGGCCGTGACCGTGATGGTGTCGCCGGCGCCGAAGACGGCGAGCTGGCCGAGCTCCACCGGCCGCCCCTTCGCGCCGACGGTGCCCTTGCCGGCCATGACGTAGGCGAGGGCGTTGAAGTCCTTGCGCCACGGCAGCGTCAGCGAGGCGCCGCCGGTGAGCGTCGCGTGCACCAGGGTGATCGGCGTGTAGGTGACGCCGGGGCCGGCGTGCTCGGGGTGCCCGTCGAGCTCACCGGCGATGACCCGCAGCAGGGCGCCGCCGTCGGGCGAGGTCAGCAGCGACACCTGGCGGCCGCGGATGTCCTGGTAGCGCGGGGCCACGAGCTTGTTCGCCTTCGGCAGGTTCACCCACAGCTGGAACCCGTGGAAGAGCCCGCCGCTGACGACGAGGTGCTCCGGCGGCGTCTCGATGTGGAGGATCCCGTTGCCGGCGGTCATCCACTGCGTGTCGCCGTTGGTGATGGTGCCGCCACCGCCGTTGGAGTCGTGGTGCACGAACTCCCCGTCGATGATGTAGGTGACCGTCTCGAAGCCGCGGTGCGGGTGCCACGGGGTGCCCTTCGGCTCGCCCGGGGCGTAGTCGACCTCACCCATCTGGTCCATGTGGATGAACGGGTCGAGCGCGCGCAGGTCGACGCCGGCGAACGCGCGGCGGACCGGGAATCCCTCGCCCTCGTAGCCCTTGGGTGCGGTCGTGACGGAGACGACCGGCCGCGGCTGCGCCGAGATCGGGTCCGGCGTGGCGACGCGGGGAAGTGCGAGGACGTTGTCAACGGTGATCGCGGGCATGTGACGCCTCCAAAGGTCCAGCTCTGTCGCCTGCCACAACAGTACTTGCCGACCAAGTATTCCGCAAGTCAACTAAATCCTGCCCGTCGACGCTTCGGCCCGGGCCGAAGGATCGGCGGGGAAGATGGAGCCATGAGCACCGACGCCGCCGGCCTGGCCGCACTGGCCACGCTGCTGGCCGACGAGACCCGGGCCGCGATGTGCCTGGCGCTGCTCGACGGGCGGGCCTGGACCGCCGGGGAGCTCGCGGCGCACGCCGGGGTCGCGCGCTCCACCGCCACCGAGCACCTCGACCGGCTGGTCGGCGGCGGGCTGCTCGCCGAGGAGCGGCAGGGGCGGCATCGGTACCTCCGGCTGGCCGACGCCTCCGTCGCGCACTTCATCGAGGACCTCAGCGCACGCCTCGAACCGGCGCGCACGCCGGTGCGGGGGCTGCGCCAGGCGACCGTCTCGGCCGCCCTGAAGCGGGCCCGCACCTGCTACGACCACCTGGCCGGCGAGCTCGGCGTGGCCGTGGCCGACGCGCTGACCGCGCGCGGGCTGCTCGACCAGCGGGGCGGGTTCGCGCTCACGGCCGCGGGCGTGGACTGGCTCACGGCCGAGGCCGGGATCGACCCCGTGGCGCTGCTGCGGCCGCGGCGCCCGCTCGCCCGCGGGTGCCTGGACTGGACCGAGCGGCGGCCGCACCTGGCGGGCGTGGCGGGGGCGCGGCTCTGCGAGCGGTTCCTCGAGCAGCGCTGGGTGGTGCGCATCGGCTCCTCGCGCGCGGTGAAGGTGACCCCGGCCGGGCGGGCCGGGCTGCGCGAACTGCTGGGCATCGATTAGCGAACGGCGCCGATGGGTAGACAGCGCTCAACACCGACCTGGATACCCCCGGAGGCCATCGTGTTCGCTGTGATCGCCGCGATCCTGTTCGCGGTCGCCCTGCTGGTCGACCTGCTCGGCGCCGACACCGGGCCGATCTTCGACGCCGGAACGCTGAGCCTGGCCGGCTTCCTGTGCATCGCGCTGCACCTGGCGGGCGCGGGCGCGTGGACGTCGAGCCGCTGGAGCAACCGCCGCCGCCGCTACGCCCGCCGGTAGCGCTCACGCACGCCGGCCGCCACGGCCGGCGTCCCCGGGCGCCCGCCCGCCGCCCGCCCGCCCGCCGGCCGGCCGCCCGCCGCGACCGCGCGGCCGCCCGGTCCACGACACTGACCCCATGAGCGTGAGAGTCGAGCGCCGCGACCGCGTGCGCACCGTGATCCTGGACCGGCCGCAGACCCGCAACGCCGTGGACCGGGCGACCGCGGAGGCCCTCGCGGCGGCCTTCCGCGACTTCGACGCCGACCCGGGCGCGGACGTGGCGGTGCTGTGGGGCGCCGGTGGCACCTTCTGCTCCGGCGCCGACCTCAAGGCCGTCGCGGCGGGGGAGGGCAACCGGGTCGAGCCGGACGGCGACGGGCCGCTGGGGCCGACCCGGATGCGGCTGTCCAAGCCGGTGATCGCGGCGGTGTCCGGGCACGCGGTCGCCGGCGGCCTGGAGCTGGCCGTCTGGTGCGATCTGCGGGTCGTGGAGCAGGACGCGATCTTCGGGGTGTACTGCCGGCGCTTCGGCGTCCCGCTCATCGACGGCGGCACCGTGCGGCTGCCGCGGCTCATCGGCACCGGGCGGGCGCTCGACCTGATCCTGACCGGGCGGCCCGTGGACGCCGCGGAGGCGCTGCGCATCGGCCTGGCCGACCGCGTGGTGCCGCCCGGGACCGCGCGCGAGGCCGCGGAGGCGCTCGCCGCCGGGCTCGCCGCGCTGCCGCAGGAGTGCCTGCGCAACGACCGGCGCTCGCTGTACGACTCCATCGGCCGCAGCGTCGAGGAGGGTCTGGCCATCGAGCACCGGCTCGGGGTGGCCTCCCTGGGCAGTGGCGCATTGCACGGTGCGGCCCGCTTCGTCGCGGGTGAAGGGCGCGGTGGCGCGGGACTAGGGTGATCACCGTGGTGAACAGGGATGACGTCGAGGTGGCGGCGCGGCGGATCGGCTCCTACGTGCGGCGCACGCCGTCGTACGAGGTGCGCCCGGGCCTGTGGTTCAAGCTCGAGCTGCTGCAGCACAGCGGGTCGTTCAAGGCGCGCGGCGCGTTCAACCGCATCCTGGCCGCCCGCGAGGAGGGCACGCTGCCCGAGTCCGGGGTGCTCGTCGCGTCCGGCGGCAACGCGGGGCTCGGCGTCGCCTTCGCCGCGGCGGCGCTCGGGGTGCCCGCGGAGGTCTTCGTCCCGGTGACCGCGCCCGCGCCGAAGGTGGCGCGGCTGCGCGAGCTGGGGGCGCGGGTGCGCGCGCACGGGCGCGAGTACGCGGAGGCGTACGCGGCCTCGCAGCTGCGGGCCGCCGAGACCGGGGCGCTGCTCGTGCACGCCTACGACCAGCCCGAGATCGTCGCCGGGCAGGGCACCGTGGGCCTGGAGCTGCCGGCGGCCGACACGGTGCTCGTGGCGGTGGGCGGGGGCGGGCTCGTCGCCGGGATCGCGGCCGCGGTCGGCGACCGGGCGCGGGTCGTGGCCGTGGAGCCGGAAGGGGCGCCGACCCTGCACGCGGCGCTGGCGGCGGGGGCGCCGGTGGACGTCGCCGTCGCCAGCGTGGCGGGCGACTCCCTCGGGGCTCGCCGGGCGGGCACGATCGCGTTCGACCTGGCCGTGCGCCACCACGTCGGCAGCGTCCTGGTGTCCGACGCGGCGATCGTCGAGGCCCGCCGCCGGCTGTGGCACGAGCACCGCCTCGCCGTCGAGCACGGGGCCGCCACCGCGCTCGCCGGGCTGGACCGCCTCGACGGCGCCGGCACCGTCGTGGTGGTGCTGTGCGGGGCGAACACCGACCCGGCGACCCTGTACGCCGAGCCGGCCCATGCCGCCGGATGAGGTCTTCGACGCGGCGCTGAAGCGGTTCCTCGCCCAGCAGCGCGTCGACATGCGCCAGCTCGCCGCCGAGCTCGGCATCGGCCGGGCCACGCTCTACCGGCGCGCGGGCGGGCGCGACCAGGTGCTCGGGCACGTGCTGTGGTACCTCACCGACCGCAACCTCGACCGGGCGGTGCGGGCGGCCGAGGGGCTGCGCGGCCCCGAGCGGGTCGTCGGGGTGATCGGCCACTTCCTGCACTCGGTGCAGGACCAGCCGAGCCTGCGCCACTTCCTGGCCACCGAGCCGGAGGCGGCCCTGCGCATCCTGACCTCCAAGCGCGGGATCGTGCAGGGCCGCGTGGTCGACCACCTGGAGCGGCTCATGCACGAGGAGATCGCGGCCGGGGCGTTCGCGCCGCGCCTGGACGCCCGCACGCTCGCGTTTGTGACCGTGCGGATCGGGGAGTCGTTCCTCTACGCCGACGCCATCGCGGACGGCGAGCCGGACGTCGAACAGGCACTGGAGATCATCGGGCGGTTGCTGGAAGGATCCTGATGCTGCTCAAGGCGGACGTGTGTGTGGTCGGCGGCGGACCCGCCGGTCTGATGCTGGCGCTGCTGCTCGGCCGGCAGGGTATCGACACCGTCGTGCTGGAGAAGCACGCGACGTTCCTGCGGGACTTCCGCGGCGACACCGTGCACCCCTCGACGCTCGGGCTGATGGACGAGCTCGGCCTCGGCGAGGAGCTCACGCGGCTGCCGCACCGGATCGTGCGCGCGCTGCGGATCACCTACGACGAGGGCACGTTCCACCCCGTCGACTTCGAGCGGCTGCGCGTCGCCCACCCGTACGTGATGATGCTGCCCCAGTGGGACCTGCTCGAGCTGCTCGCGGCGCACGGCGACTTCGCGCTGCACCGCCGCTGCGAGGTGCTCGACGTGACCCGGCGGGACCGCCGGGTGCTCGGCGTGACGGCGCGCTCGCCGCAGGGCCCCGTCGAGGTCTCGGCGCCGCTGACGGTCGCCTGCGACGGGCGCCGTTCGACGGTACGCCGAGCGCTCGCCCTGCGCTCGAAGGACTTCGGCGCCCCGATCGACGTGCTGTGGTTCCGGCTCCCGCGCGAGCCCGGCGACCCCGACGGCCTGGCCGCGCGGGCCGGCGACGGGCGGTTCCTCATCGGCATCGACCGCGGCGACTCCTGGCAGCTCGGCTGGGTGGTGCCCAAGGGCGGCGACGAGCGCATCCGCGCCGCCGGGCTCGACGCGTTGCGGGCCGGGATCGCCGCTTCGGTGCCGTACCTGGCCGGGCGCGTCGGGCACCTGCGCGGCTGGGACCAGGTGAGCACCCTGACCGTGCGCGTCGACCGCCTGTACCGCTGGCACGTCCCCGGCGCCCTGCTCATCGGCGACGCCGCGCACGCGATGTCCCCGATCGGCGGGGTCGGCATCAACCTCGCGATCCAGGACGCGGTCGCCGCCGCCCGGGTCATCGCCGCCGCGTTCGCCCGGGGCCGCCCGCCCACGCAACGGGAGCTGGCCGCGGTGCAGCGCCGCCGCGCCCTGCCGGCGGCCGGGACGCAGCTCGTGCAGCGGGTGCTGCAGCGGGGCGTGCTGTCGCCCGCGGTGACCGGCCACCCGATCCGGCCACCGCTCGCCGTCCGCCTGCTGGACCGCTACCCGCGCCTGCGTACCGTCCCGGCCCGCGTGATCGGCGTCGGCCTGCGCCCCGAGCACATCGGCGGTGCGGCCGTCGGGAAGGTGCCGGACGATTGATGAAGGGTGACCAGCGGCGGACCTGGCAGCGACGGCGCGCCAGCGCCGAGCGGTGTCTGGCGGGAGCGACGGTCCGCACCCCCGCGGACCCGAGTCATGTCCTGGCGCTCCGCACCGCGTTGCCGGCCAGTAAAAATTAGTACATGTCGGATTCGTCCATCGACCGCCCGGGCCGCCACTGGACACAGGCAGTACCGTCTTCGCATGGCCACGGTGCTGCTGGTTGAGGACGACCATGTCGTGCGGGGCGCCCTGCTGCGTTCCCTGACCGACCGGGGTCACACGGTGCACGCGGTCGGCACCGCGCTGGAGGCGCTGCGCCGCTTCGCCGCCGAGACCCCCGACCTGGTCGTGCTCGACCTCGGCCTGCCCGACCTGGACGGCGCGGACGCGCTGCGCATGCTGCGCGGCATCGCGGACACCCCCATCATCATCGCCACCGCCCGCGACGACGAGGCGGAGATCGTCCGGCTGCTCAAGGCGGGCGCCGACGACTACATGATCAAGCCGTTCACCTCGGCCCACCTCGACGCCCGGATGACCTCCGTGCTGCGCCGCACGGGACGGGCGAGTCGCGAGGAGCCGACCGCCATCGAGGTGGGAGGCTTGCGGGTGGACATCGGCCAGCGCCAGGCCTACCTGCACGGCGAGCCGCTGACCCTGACCCGCAAGGAGTTCGATCTGCTGGCGTACCTCGCCGCCCGGCCCGGCCGGGTGGTCTCACGCCGTGAGCTGTTGGAGGAGGTATGGCGGCAACCCTCAGTGGGCGAGGACCAGACGATCGACGTGCATCTGTACTGGCTACGCCGGAAACTTGGCGAGAGCGCGTCAGCGCCCAGATACCTGCACACCGTGCGGGGCGTGGGCTTCAGGTTCAGCGCCCCGGACTGAGGCGGACCCTCGCCTACGTCTCCGCGGCGGTCACCACGATGGTGGCCCTCGCGTTCCTGATCCCGCTGGGTCTCGTCGTGCAGCAGCTCGCCCGCGAGCGGGCGCTCGCCGACGCCGAACGCCAGACCGCCGTGGTCGTGGCGGTCCTCACCGTGACCACGGACCCGCTGAGCATCGAGCGGGCCATCGCCAGCACGGGCGGGCCGGCGGTCACGCGCGTCTCCGTGCACAACCTCGGCGAGGCCGGCGCGGAGATCGGCACGGGCCACGCCGCGGGCGGCGACCTGAGCCGCGCCGCCGACGCCGCCGCGCCGGTGGTCGCCGATGTGCCGGGCGGGCTGTCCTACCTCGAACCGGTCGACCTCGGCGCCGGCCGCACCACCGTGGTCGAGGTCTTCATCCCGGAGTCCGAGCTGTCCAACGGCGTCGCCGGGGCCTGGTGGGCGCTCGGCGCCGTCGCCCTGGGCCTGATCGTCGCCTCCGTCTGGGTCGCCGACCGCCTCGCCTCGAAGATCATCGCCTCGGCCCGGCAGCTGGCCGGGGCGGCCGGGGCGCTCAGCGAGGGCTACCTCGACGTGCGCATCGACCCGCAGGGCCCCCGCGAGCTGGCCGACGCCAGCTTCGCGCTCAACGTCATGGCCGACCGGATCATGGCGCTGCTGTCCAACGAGCGCGAGCTCGTCGCCGACCTCTCGCACCGGCTCCGCACCCCGCTGACCGCGCTGCGCCTCGACGCCGAGACCCTCGACGACTCCCAGGACGCCGAGCGCATCCGCGACGCCATCGCCGCCCTCGAGGTCGAGGTCGACAAGCTCATCCGGGCCATGCGCGAGCCCATCGACGCGCACTCGCCCACCCCCGACCGCGGCGAGCGGGCCGACGGGGCCGCGGCCTCGACCGGCGAGGAGGGCTGCGACGTCGCCGAGATCGTGCGGGACCGGATGAAGTTCTGGTCCGCGGTCGCCGGCGACCAGGAGCGCGAGTGCAAGGCGACCGGCACCGACGCCCCCGCCCCCGTGACCGTGCCCAAGAGCGAGCTGGCCGCGGCGCTGGACGCGCTCATCGGCAACGTGATCCGCTACACCCCGCAGGGCGTGCCGTTCGAGGTGGCGGTGACGCGGCGGGAGGACGGCTACGTCGTGCTGCGCGTCGAGGACGGCGGGCCCGGCATCCCCGACCCGGAGCTGGCGATGCAGCGCGGCGAGAGCCAGCAGGGATCGACCGGCCTCGGGCTCGACATCGTGCGGCGGGTCGCCGTGGCCGGCAACGGCACCGTGAACATCGGCACCAGCAGCACCCTCGGCGGGGCCAGCGTGGTGATCGTCATGACCGACGCGGATCCGGCCCCCCAGGAGGCCCCGCCGCCGTCGCGCTGGCTGGTCGGACGCTCGTCGAAGGAGCCCAACGAGCGGCTGTTCCGTCGCCGTCAGTCATAAGGCAAAGTGGCGTACATATCGCCGGGACAAGTCTGACTTAGAACTGTCTTAACTGTGGCGTTCCAGGTGGAATGCGCGCGTGCCACCTGGCTAATGTCAGCGCGTTCCCACGTGGACGCCCGGCTCTCACCCGCCTTGCCACCCTCGAAGGCCGGCGTCCCTCGCGCGGCGGGGATCGGTACCTCTGCCCTGTGCCGATCCCTGCCGCGCGCCTCCTTCCCTCCCGTTTCCCCTCCCGGAGGAACCGAGCGTGCAAGCGCGACCCGAGAAGTCCCGCCGCCATCTGCGCAGGGTGCTCACGACCGCCGCGGTCGTGGTGCTCGGTGCCGGCGCGGCCGTCGCCGGACCCGGCGCCTTCCAGTCCCTGTTCCACGAGAAGGGGCGCGGCGACAACCCGACCGCGATCTCCCAGGTTCCGGCCGACAACCCGGAGCAGGGCCTGATCTACCAGGGCCTCACGCCCGCCAAGAAGGGCGAGCCCTGCGTCGGCGGCTACGCGCTCACCGAGCGCGACCAGTGCAGCCACGGCCCCGACGTCCCGCCGACCGGCCTCAGCGTGCACACCCAGGTCAAGGCGGTCGCGGCCGTGACGCAGGAGGACGTCCCGGCGTCCGACGGCGCCGCCGCGCCCCAGGAGCAGACGGTGCTCGCCGACGAGCACGTCGCCGAGGGCTCCGACGGCGGCTTCGCGGTCGTCCCGGACGCGGTGGCCGCCGACGGCAGCGCCGCGGTGAGCGTCGGCTCGAGCGGCGTGGTCTGCGACGGCGACGGCGTGACCGGCAAGCGCGTGCAGGTCCTCTACGTGCGCGACGCGAGCACCAAGAGCCGCTTCGCCGAGTACCTCGAGTCCTTCCGCACCTGGTCGGCCGGCATCGAGACGATCTACAACGCCAGCGCCCAGGAGACCGGCGGCGAACGTCACGTGCGCTTCGTGACCACGGCCGACTGCAAGGTCGACGTGCGCGAGGTCGAGCTGGCCAACGGCGGCATGGCGACCTTCGACGCCACGATCAACGGGCTGAAGGCGCTGGGCTACAACCGCACCGACCGCAAGTACGTGATCTTCGGCGACGCGAACGTCTACTGCGGCATCGGCACCTTCGCCGGTGACACGCAGCCGGGCACGAACAACCGCAGCAACGGCGGCCCGGGGTACGGCCGCAGCGACAACGGCTGCTGGGCCGCCAGCGTCGCCGCGCACGAGCTGGGCCACAACCTCGGCGCCGTGAACAACAACGCGCCGAACTCCAGCAAGGCCGGTCACTGCCTCGATGAGTACGACATCATGTGCTACAACGACTCGGGCGGCCTCAAGACGAGCGTCAAGTGCGCCGACAAGAAGCACGACGACCGGCTCGACTGCAACCACGACGACTACTACAACACCAACCCGAGCCCGGGCAGCTACCTGGCGAACAACTGGAACGTGGCCAACAACCAGTTCCTGATCGCCGGCAACGGCGGCGGCACCACCAACCCGACGCCGACGCCGACGCCGACCAAGACGTCCGCCTCACCCTCGCCGTCGAAGACGACCTCCTCGCCGACGCCGACGCCGTCGAAGACCACCGCGTCGCCGACGCCCACGCCGACGAAGACCACCGGCCCGACGCCCACGCCCACCAGGACGTCGACCGGCGGCCTGAAGGAGCTGCGGACCAGTGCAGTCGACACGACCTCTGTTCGGCTGTCCTTTGACTCGGCCGGCAGCGGCGCCCGGTACGCCGTCCTGGTCAACAACCGGGTCATCGGCCGCACCACCGCGACCAACGTCCGCATCGTCGGCATGCGCGCCGACACCGACTACCAGATCGGGATTTCGCTCGCGCAGGGCAACGCCCTGACCCCGTACACGAAGACCGTGACGGTGCACACCGCCGCGGCCGCCTCGCCGACCGCGGGGGCGTGGATGGTGTTCGGCAACAGCCTGACCGGCGGGGTCGTCGACCTCTTCGGCGCCCGGCGCGCCGCGGGGACGCCCGTCATCCTGTACCGCCAGCACGGCGGCACGAACCAGCAGTGGAAGCTCGAGGCGGCCGGCGACCGGTTCATCGTCCGCTCGAAGGCGACCAACCAGTGCCTGAGCACCGCGGGTGACAAGGACGCGGCGGGCGCCACGATCGTGCAGACCGACTGCGCGAACGCGCTCAAGTGGACGGTCACCAAGACCGAGTCCGGCGTCGCCCTCACCTCGCCGTCCGGCCTGGTGGTCGGCGTGAGCGGCAACCAGTTCTTCGGCAGCCGCCTGCTGGTGCTGCAGAAGGCCTCCGGCGCGAAGTACCAGAGCTGGGTCCCGCAGCAGGCATGACGCACCCGACGTTCGAGCGTCCCGGCCCGGCGCCCCTGTGGCGCCGGGCCGCGGCGTGCCTGATGGCGACCGTGATCGCGGTCGCCGTCGCCGTCTTCGGCTTCGCCGGGGACGCCGGCGCGCACGGGGGAGTCGTGCTCACGCTGCACGGCGACGGCCGCGGCTCGGTCTGGGTCACGTCCGTCTGGCAGGACGGCCACCCGGTCACGGAGCCGATCGGCATGACGATGCTCGCGACGTCGAGCACGGGCGAGCGGGTCGGGCCGGTGCCGCTCAAGCGGAACGGGGACGCGGTGACGTACAGCGGCACCCTGGCCCCCGGCGCGTGGACGATCGTGGCGGACATGGGGACGCCGGCGATCGGGCGGTGCGAGGGGGTCCTGCACGTGGCCGAGGCGGGCGCGACCGCGACACCGGACGAGCAGACGTGCGAGCCGCCTCCGTCGTCGGCATCACCGGCGCCGGCGCCTGCTTCGGCGTCGTTCACCTGGGTCTGGTACCTGCTGGGCGTGGTCGTCGTGGCCGGCGCGCTGGGGTTCGTCTTCTTCCGGCCGGCGAAGGCTGCTCCTGCGAAGAGGCCCTCGAAGAAGGCTGGCAGGCCGCGTTCCCCACGTCGCTGAGCCGCCCTCTTTCCGCCTCCTTCTCGCTGCTTCTCTCTGCGTTCCTCTGGTTCCTTCTTCTCGGCTCTCGGCTCCCGGCTCCCGGCTCCCGGCTCCCGGCTCCCGGCTCTCGGCCTCGGCTTTGGGCTTTCGGCCTCGGCTTTGGGCTTTCGGCCTCGGCTTTGGGCTTTCGGCCTCGGCTTTGGGCTTTCGGCCTCGGCTTTGGGCTTTCGGCCTCGGCTTTGGGCTTTCGGCCTCGGCTTTGGGCTTTCGGCCTCGGCTTTGGGCTTTCGGCCTCGGCCCTCGGCTCTCGGCTCCCCTTCCTCGCTTTGGTCGATTTTCGCTTTGAGCCAGCCACTGCCGATTTGCTGGTTTTTTCCGTTTTTGGCGCGGCTCCTCGGCGTTGCCCGCTCTCCATCGTCGCGTTACCGATTGGGACTTGACCGGTACAGGAGCGCGGGTCTACTGTACCGGTATAGCCAAGGTTTACCGGTACAGACGAAGGAGATCCGCCATGAGCACGTTCCCGTTCGCGATGATCGTGTCCCAGTCCGCACTCGCGGAGGAGTTCGGCGGCTCGTGGAACGGCGAGGCGTTCGAGTACGCCAGCGCCCTGCCCAACGCCCCCGTAACCGGCCACGACGCACCGGCCCGCCCGCCCCGCGCCTACCGCGCGCGCACCGCCCTGGCCGCCACCCTGCGCAAGGCCGCCGAGGCTGTCGCCCCCGCCCCGGCGGTCCGCTCCCACCCGGCCCGGTAACGCCCTCGCGCGCCGCGCTCACCACCAACCGTCCGTTCCTGCCGCTTGCCCGGCGCGTCCCTGTCCATCCGAGCGATCAGGCCTGCGCGTTGCGACCCGATACGCCCGGGTGGCGGGACGGCGGCCCGGCCCCGACGGTGAGTTCCCGCACGGCGAGTTAAGGTCTGCGGGAGGCATCGACGACATGGGAGGCGCTGCGGTGGGAAGGGTGACCCTGCAGACGATCGCCGACCGGGTCGGTGTGAGCCGGATGACGGTCTCCAACGCGTTCTCCCGTCCGGACCAGCTGTCCCCGACGCTGCGCGACCGGATCCTGGCCGTCGCCGACGAGCTCGGCTACGTCGGCCCCGACCCGGCCGCGAGGGCCCTGGCCAAGGGCACCACCGGCGCCGTGGGCATCCTGCTGACCGACTCGCTCAGCGCGGCCTTCAGCGACGAGGTGGCGACCACGTTCCTCGGCGCCATCGCCGACGAGCTGGCCCCGACCGGCCTGGGCCTGACCCTGCTGACCACCACCGCCGCCGGCAACGTCATCCCGGCGCGGGACGTGGCCATGGACGGCGCCCTGGTGTACTCCTGCGACCCCGAGAACACCGGCGTCGAGTGGCTGATGCGCCGCAAGATGCCGCTCGTCTTCATCGACCAGGTGGCCGCCGAGGGCGTCCCCGCCGTCAACGTGGCCGACCGCGCGGGCGCCCGGGCCGCGGCCCAGCACCTGGTCGACCTGGGCCACCGCCGGGTGGCCATCGTGACCGCCGGCATCCGCGGCCGCCACGGCCTGATCGGCCCGGACGCGAGGGACGACATCATCGACGGCTTCGTGGCCGGCCAGCGCCTGACGGGCTGGCTGGACGCGCTGACCCCGGCGGGCATCATGCCGCCCATCGCCCGCCAGGCCCACGGCGACCCCGACTCGGGCTACCGGGCCGCACGAATGCTGCTGGACGCCCCGGAGCCCCCCACCGCCGTGCTCTGCTTCTCCGACGCTCTGGCCCAGGGCGTCATGGAGGCCGCGGTGGACGCGGGTCTTTCGGTGCCGGACGACCTCTCGGTCGTCGGCTTCGACGACAGCCCGGCCGCGGCCCGGATGCGCCCGCCCCTGACGACGGTCCGCCAGGACATCCACGCGAAGGGCCACGCGGCGGCGGCCGCCCTGACGAAGGCCATCGAGGCCAGCCGCACCGGCGACCCGGCCCCGGCCGAGCACCTGTGCCTCCCGGCCGACCTGATCGTCCGTTCGAGCACCGCCGCCCCGCGCGTGTGACGTCTTCGTGCACTCCTTCGCCACGGCTGCGGCGGACTGTCTTCGTACACTCTTTCGCCACGGATGCGGCGGACTTACGGGACGGCGCCGTCGCTTCTCTGACCGCCGGATGCTCGTTGCTGACCGGCGGAGCACCCGTGCCTGCGCCGACCTGATCGTCCGTTCGAGCACTGCCGCTCCGCGTGTGTGACGCCCTCGTGCACTCTTTCGCCACGGATGCGGCGGAACGAGGGGGACTGCGCTGTCACCTTCCTGGCCGCCCGACGCCGTTGCTGACCGGCTGAGCACCTGTGTCGTCTGGCGGCGGGCCTGTCGCCATCCGGAGGTGACGGTTTTCCGTCGCTTCCGTGGGTGTTGGCGGGGGGATGGTTCGGCCACCTCCGAACCATCACGGACCTAGCTTGGGGACATGCTCACCTTCCCGGTTCCAGAGCCGGACCCCGCTCCCACCGGTATCGGCTGGCTCCGCTCGACCGTCAGCCGCTTCGCCAACGGCGCCGTCCACGCCCGCCGCCGCGCGATCGTCGAGGACCTTCTCGCGGGCATCGACCCCGCTGAGTTGAGCCGCCCCTATGACGAGCACCCGGTCGCACGCCTCGCACGGGCGCTCGGGTTCGAGGGGACTGGCGAGGATCCGCGAGTCCAGGGAGTTGGGGGAGCCGCGGGGGATCTGCGGGTCGAGGGA
The DNA here is from genome assembly GCF_050947935.1 of Dactylosporangium sp. CA-052675. Classification (GTDB taxonomy): domain Bacteria; phylum Actinomycetota; class Actinomycetes; order Mycobacteriales; family Micromonosporaceae; genus Dactylosporangium. Next base: position 2,229,764 of record NZ_CP192010.1, read on the forward strand.
GTCGGGGGAGCCGCGGAGGATCTGCGGGTCGAGGGAATCCGGGGAGCCGCCGGGGACCTGCGGGCCGAGGGAATCGAGGGAGCCTTCGAGGATCTGCGGGTCGAGGGAGCCGCCAAGGACCTGCGGGTTGAGGGGGCGGCAGCGGTCGTGCGGATCGAGGGCATCGTCGAGGACGTACGGATCGCGGCGGCCGCTTACCAGACCGGGGACACCGCGGCCGACGAGGCCGTCGAGCGGTTGGTCGCGGCGTTCGGCGGCGCGCACGACGAACGGACCGCCGCGCACATTCAGCTGCTCGTCCAGGCCTGCGACGCGACGGCGACGCTGATCGAACGCGCAAGGACCCGCCCGGTGGACGAGGTGCTGCGCGTCGACCCTCCGGTGCTCGCCACCCGGCGGGTCGCCCCGGACGGCTCGATCATCGCGGTACCCCTGGAAGGGCGCCCGTTCGGCGAAGGACCCCGAGCCTGTCCCGGCCGGGAGCACGCCCTGGCCCTCGTGGAAGGAGCACTGCGATGACCCGCACCTGGACTCCGTTGACGGCCGTTGCGCGTATGAGCCTCGCGGGAGGTGGCTGGTGATGGCCGGGTTCGAAAAGTTGCACGATCGAGTGCTCGTGGATGGCGTATCGCGATGATCTGGCTTGGGCTCGGCTGTCTGCGTTGCGCGTTCGAGTGCTCGTGGCTGGCGTATCGCGATGATCTGGCTTGGGCTCGGCTGTCTGCGTTGCGCGTTCGAGTGCTCGTGCCTGGCGTATCGCGATGATCTAGCTTGGGCTCGGCTGTCTGCGTTGCGCGTTCGAGTGCTCGTGGCTGGCGTATCGCGATGATCTGGCTTGGGCCTGGCTGTCTGCATTGCGCGTTTGAGCGCTCATGGCTGGCGCCTGGCAATGATCAGGTTCCGGGCTCGGCAGCGGCCTGGACGTGTGCGCGCTCGCACGGGAGGACTGCGAGATGGTCCGGCTTGGGCTGCGCTGCCGGTGGCTGCGCGAATGGGCACTCGCGGGTGGCGCATCGTGGTGAGTTGGGTCCGGGTCCGGTGAGTGTGCGTATGCGCAGTTGTGGAAGGAGCTTTGCGATGAGTGACGGATTCCGGGAGTTGCACGTGCCTGGCCGGCCGCTCGTGTTGCCCAACGTCTGGGACGTGGCCGGGGCTCGGATGCTTGCCGCGGCCGGGTTCGCCGCGGTCGGCACGACGAGCCTCGGCGTCGCCGCGAGCACCGGGCTTCCCGACGGCGAGGACGCCAGCGTCGACGAGACGCTGCGGCTGGTGGCGCGGCTGGCGTCGCTGCCGTTGTACGTCACGGCCGACATCGAGCGCGGTTCCGTCGCCGCGGCCGTGGCCGCCGCGGAGGCGGGGGCGGCGGGGGTGAACATCGAGGACGCGTACGGGGACGCGGCCGAACACGCGGCGCTCGTCCGCGCCGTGAAAGCCGCGGCGCCCGCGCTGTTCGTCAATGCGCGAACCGACACCCACTGGCTGCGGGCCGGGGACGTGAACGAAGCAATTCGACGCGTTCGTCTGTACCGGGATGCGGGGGCCGACGGCGTCTTCGTGCCCGGCGTGACCGACCCGCGCGACATCGAGCGGCTGGCCGCGGCGGTCGACGCGCCGTTGAACGTGCTCGCGATGCCGTCCGGGCCGTCCGTTCGTGAGCTCGCCGAGTTCGGGGTCGCGCGGGTCAGCACCGGGTCGTTGCTCTTCCGCGCCGCGCTCGCGGCGATGGCGGAGACTGCTGCGGCGGTACGGCTGAGCGAACCGCTGCGCGCGGACCTTCCGTCCTATCAGGACGTCAACGGCTGACGGCTGGCGTCTCCGCGACGCGTTCGGTCACAGTCCGGGTCGGCGCGGGCTGAACTGGGGGTGCTGGTCGGTGACGAGGAGGCCAGCTGCCGCCGTTTGGTATGGCGCATGACGGCGACCTGGGCGGCCCTGTCAGGACATCAACGGCTGGCGTCTCCGCGACGCGTTCGGTCGCAGTCCGAGTCGGGGCGGGCTGAACAGGGGCTGCTGGACGGTGACGGGGAGGCCAGCTGCCGCCGTTGGTGTCGCGCATGACGGCGGGCTCGGCGTCGGCGGGTTGTCGGACATGTGCGGGTGTGCACGCGCATCTGTCCGTTTCTGTCGTCAACGGCTGAGCGCTGCTGGCGCAGGCGTGGTGGGGCGAGGCATTGGTGGTACACCTCGATGAAGCGTGACGCGAGGACCTTCAGGACGTCAGCGGTTGTGTGCTTTCGCGGCGGATCAAGGTCGCCTCGGCCGGTTCGATGCGCGGGGTGTCGATGTCGTGGGTCTCGTCGAGGGCCATCGACATCGCGCGGGCGCCCATCTCGGCCAGCGGCAGGCGCACCGTGGTCAGGGCCGGCGTCACGTCGCGGGCGATCGGCATGTCGTCGAAGCCGACCAGGGAGATCTGGTCGGGCACCGCGATGCCCCGCGCGCGCAACGTGCTCAGAGCGCCCACCGCCATCTGGTCGTTCAGCGCCACGACCGCGGTCAGGTCGGGGTTGGCGTCGAGCAGGGCCGTCACCGCCTCGGCGCCGCCGTCTCGGTCGAAGCCGGCGTACGCCACACGCCGCGCCGGCAGCGACCGGCCCATTTCGCGGGCCGCGCGGCGCAGTCCGGCCAGGCGGTCCGTGGTCGTGGTGAGCACCTTCGGGCCCGCGATGACCCCGACGCGGCGGTGGCCGGAGCCGAACAGCTCGCAGCCGGCCAGGTAGCCGCCCTCCTCGTTGGCCGGCATGACCGCGTCGCCGGGCAGCTCGTGGCGACCGATCACACTCACGCGTCCGCCAGTGCGCGTATATGCAGCGAGCTTGGCCTTCAGGGCCTTGGTGAAGGCGGCGTCGTGGTACCCGGAGCCGGCGAGGACGATCGCCGCCACCTGCTGGGCGCGCAGCAGCTCGACGTATTCGAGCTCCCGGGCCGGGTCGCGGTAGCTGTTGCAGATGATGCTCAGCCGGCCGTGGGCCGTGGCCACCTGCTGCAGGCCGCGGGTGATCTCGGCGAAGTACGGGTCGGAGACGTCGTGCACGATCACGCCGACGGCGGTGCGCTGTGCGCGAGCGAGCAGCTGGGCGTGCGCGTTCGGCACGTACTGCAGTTCGTCGACGGCCCGCAGCACGCGGGCCCGCAGCTCGTCGGTGACCAGCTTGGTGCTGCCGCTGATGATCCGGGAAGCGGTGGCCGGTGACACGCCCGCGCGGCGAGCAACATCGGCGAGCGTCGCCATCATGGTCTCCTTTGCGCATTGACCCGCGATCAGCGTACCGGCTAGCCTCAGGAAAGCGGTTTCCTGCAGCCGGGGGTTGGACATGAGTTCTCAAATGCCGGGCGCGATCGGCGTGTCGCGGTTGTCGGTGTATGACACCACCGCGCCCGACGGACTGCACGGTGGCACGCCGCACATGCATCTGACGTGCTCCGAGGGGTACGTCGTGATCGCCGGCGAGGGCCGGGTGCAGACGCTGTCGGGCGAGGGCTACCGCGAGACCCCGCTGCGGGCCGGAACCGTCGCCTGGTTCCGGCCGGGCACCATCCACCGGCTCGTCAACGACGGCGGGCTGCAGCTCGTGGTGCTCATGCAGAACAGCGGCCTGCCCGAGGCCGGCGACGCGGTGCTGACGTTCCCCGCGCACATCCTCGGCGACCCGGACGGGTATCGCGCCGCGGCGACGCTGCCGGGCGGCGGCGACCTTTCGCCCGCGTACCGACGGCGCGACCTGGCCGTGACCGGCTTCCTGGCGATGCGCGCGGGCGGCCCCGAGGCGTTCACCGAGTTCTGCCGCGCCGCCGCCGGCCTGGTCGCCCCGCGCCTCGGCGAGTGGCGCAAGCGCTGGGAGAGCGGCGCGCTGGAGACCGCGCTCGAGACCGGCCGGCAGCTCGACGCGCTCGAGCGGTCGGACGTCGCCCATCTCGCCGATGGCGGCATCGAGGTGCTGCCCGGACCGACCGAGTCGGGCAAGCACGGCATGTGTGGCCTGCTCGAGACCTACATTCCCTGAAGGAGACCCGTGAACCGCGTTCCGATCGGCATCGTCCTCAACGGCGTGACCGGCCGCATGGGGTACCGCCAGCACCTCGTCCGCTCGCTGCTGGCCATCCGGGAGGAGGGCGGCCTGCCCGCCGGCGACGGCCGGCGCATCTGGCCGGAGCCGATCCTCGTCGGGCGCAACGAGGCCAAGCTGCAGGAGATCGCCGAGCGGCACGGCTTGAGCGAATGGACAACCGACCTTGACGCCGCCCTGCACCGCGACGATGTGCAGATCTACTTCGACGCCCAGGTGACGCAGCAGCGCGAGAAGGCCATCCGGGCGGCGATCGAGGCCGGCAAGCACGTCTACACCGAGAAGCCGCTCGCCGAGGACACCGCGGCCGCCGTCGACCTGTGCCGCGCCGCGCGCACCGCGGGGGTCAAACACGGCGTGGTACAGGACAAGCTCTTCCTGCCTGGTCTGCGCAAGCTTGCACGACTCGTCGAGGGCGGCTTCTTCGGCCGCATCCTGTCGGTCCGGGGCGAGTTCGGCTACTGGGTCTTCGAGGGCGACTGGCAGGCGGCGCAGCGTCCGTCGTGGAACTACCGGTCGGCCGACGGGGGCGGGATCGTCGTGGACATGTTCCCGCATTGGCAGTACGTGCTGGAGCGCATCTTCGCCCCCGTCCGCTCGGTGCAGGCGACGATCGCGACCCACATCCCGTCCCGCGTCGACGAGTCCGGCGCCGCGTACGAGGCGACGGCGGACGATGCGGCCTACGGCACGTTCGAGCTCGAGGGCGGCGCGATCGCGCAGATCAACTCGTCGTGGGCCGTGCGCGTGTACCGCGACGAGCTCGTCGAGTTCCAGGTGGACGGCACCCATGGCAGCGCGGTCGCGGGGCTGCGGGAGTGCCACATCCAGCACCGCGGGTCGACGCCCAAACCGGTGTGGAACCCGGATCTGCCGGCTACTGAGCGTTTTCGCTCGCAGTGGCAGCAGGTGCCGGACAACGAGGTGTTCGACAACGGGTTCAAGGTGCAGTGGGAGCAGTTCCTGCGCCACGTGGTCGATGACGCGGCGTTCCCGTGGGACTTCGCCGCCGGCGCGCGGGGCGTCCAGCTGGCCGAACTGGGCCTGGAGTCAGCCCGCACCGGCCGGCGCATCGAGATCCCCGCGCTCGACCTGTAGCCGCACTCGCCCGCGTTCGCACGTACGCCCACGCCAGCTCAGGTTCACACACCCGTTCGGGTTCGCACGTTCGAGCCGCACGTTTGCGCACCCGTTCGAGCTCGCACGTTCGAGCCGCACGTTCGCGCACCCGTTCGGGTTCGCACGTTCGAGCCGCACGTTCGCGCACCCGTTCGGGCTCGCACGTTCGAGCCGCACGTTCGCGCACCCGTTCGGGCTCGCACGTTCGAGCCGCACATTCGCGTGCCTGTTCGGGTTCGCACGTTCCCGCGCCTGTTCGGGTTTGCGTTCGTGTTCGTCCAGGCGGTCGCGTTCGCGGGTCCGTTCAGGTTCGGACGGTCGATGCCCGTTCTCGTTCGAGTTCGTCCGCACGTGCTCATTCGCGTTCGTGGTCGTGGTGGCGTTCGTCCACGTGGTCGCGCTCGCGCGGCTGTTTGAGTGCGCACGGTCCGACGCCGTTCTCGTCCGCGTTCGTCCGCGCGTTCCTGTTCACGTGGTCCGCGCGTGCGTCCGGCTTCGAGTCGGTCATCGGATGGCGATCGGTCGTTCGCTCGGTGGCTCCTGCGCGAATGGCGCGGGTGTCGGCGGGCGGCGCGAGTCGTCGTTCGCTCGGGGGATCGTGCGCGAATGTGTGCGGGGCGGGGAGAGGTGAGCGGTTGCTCGTTCGCTCGGTGGGGCGTGCGCGCATGCGTGTGGGTCGGGGAGAGGCGAGTGGGTGCTCGTTCGCTCGGTGGGTCGTGCGCGAGTTGGATGCGGGGCGCCGCCGGGCGGGTGGGTGTTCGTTTGTGCACCGGGCCTCCTCGTTCACCTGCGACAACACGTACGCGTCGACGCCAATGGTGACGCCGGCCGTGCTTGAACGCGGCAGGGGGCGAAGGCGGTGCGCCACGTGAAGTTGGTTGGGGTGCGGGGTGGGTTGCACGTGCGGTACACGGAAGAAATAGCTGATGGAGGGCACTGTGAGCGACCTGTCCCGATTCTCGCTGAACCAGGCGACCACCAAGCGCTGGTCCATGGAGGACACCGTCGCCGGCTGCGTCGCCGCCGGCGTGCCCGGCATCGGGCTGTGGCGCGACCAGGTGGCGGAGCTCGGGGTCGAGCGCACCGCGGCGCTCGTACGATCGGCCGGTCTCGATGTCACAACGCTCTGCCGCGGGGGGTTCTTCACCGCCGATGACTGGCTCGACGACAATCTCCGCGCGATCGAGGAGGCGGCCACGCTCGGCGCGCCGGTGCTCGTGCTCGTCAGTGGCGGTTTGCCCGTGGGTAGTCGCGACATCGACGGCGCGCGGCGGCGGGTTGCCGACGCGATCGCGGAGCTGGTGCCGCATGCGCAAGCGGCCGGCGTTCGGCTCGCCATCGAGCCGCTGCACCCGATGTTCGCTTCGGACCGTTGTGTGATCGCCACGCTCGGCAACGCGCTCGACATTGCCGAGCCGTTCCCGGCCGACGCGGTGGGGGTTGCGATCGACACGTACCACGTGTGGTGGGACGACCAGGTCTGGGCACAACTGGCGCGGGCCGGGGCCGCCGGGCGGATCGCGTGTTTCCAGCTCGCGGACTGGATCACCCCGCTGCCCGAGGGCGTACTGCTCGGGCGTGGGCTGCCGGGCACCGGCTGCGTGGAGCTGCGGCGCTTCCGTGAGGCGGTGGACGCGACCGGGTACCGCGGGCCGATCGAGGTCGAGGTCTTCCACGAGGGCGTGTGGTCACGCCCCGGAGCGGAGGTGCTCGACGAGGCGATCCGGGGCTACCTCGAACTCTTCTAGCGCGACGGTCCGCCCGGAAACGTTCAGGACCGGGATGCCGCGAGCGCCGCGCCGTGGAAAGGCGTGATCCCCGCGGTGCGGCGAAGGCGGTGAGCGTCGCGCCGTGGGGGAGCCGCGCCGTGGAAAGCCGAGAGCCCCAGGGCGCGGCGAAGGCCGTGAGCGTCGCGCCGTGGGGGAGCCGCGCCGTGGAAAGCCGTGATCCCCACGGTGCGGCGAAGGCCGTGACCGCCGCGCCGCGGGGGACTCGTAAGCGCTACGCCGCCGGCGGGGCGCCGACGGGAGGGTCGGTCGGCGGCTCCGACGTCGGCGTGGTCGGGCCGGCGGTGGTCGGAGCGGGCGTGGTCGGCGTGGGCGTCGGCGTCGTCGTGACGACCACCGGCGTCGTCTGCGTCGGCGTGACCACGCCACCGTCGACCGTCTGGGTCGGGGCCGCGGGCTGCGCGGTGTTGGTCGGGTTGCCGATCATCTTCTCGTTCGAGCCGTTGTTCGCCCCGTTGCCCAGCCCGGCGGTCGCGGCCGGAGCCGGGGCCGGGGACAGGTTCGTGGTCACCGAGTCGCCACCGGTCGTGCCGTGGTGCGTGTCGCCGCCGGGGTTGCCGCCGATGAGGTCCGAGGTCGTCTCGGCCGCGGCGAAGACGAGCGCGAGGGCCATCGGCAGCGCGATCGCCATCGACGTGACCCGGCGCCGGGACATCTGGGCGGGGGCGCGCAGCCAGCGCCGCTGCACGGGGACGGTGGCCGCCTCGAGGTCGTCGATGGCCAGGCCGAGCAGCAGCTGGCGCGCGTCCGGGCGGTCCTGCGGGTCGCGGCTCAGGGCGGCGGCGACGAGGTCGCGCACCGGGTCGGGGATGCCGCTGAGGTCGGGCTCGCCCTCCAGGATCTTCCAGGCTCGGGCGGCCGCCTCCTCCCCGCCGTAGGGGTGGCGGCCGGTCGCGGCGAACGCGACGAGGCAGCCCCAGCCGAAGATGTCCATCGCCGCCGTGGGCTCCTCGGCGCGCAGCTGTTCGGGGGAGGCCCATCCGAGGCTGCCGACGATGTTGCCGGTACCGGTGATGTCACTGGCGGCATCGAGAGCGCGCGCGATGCCGAAGTCGATGATCCGGACCCCACCGAGCGTGACCATCAGGTTGCTCGGCTTGAGGTCGCGGTGCACGAGGCCGACGTTGTGGATGGCCGCGAGCGACGCCGCGACGCCGAGCGCCACGCTGTGCAGCATGGCCGGGTCGAGCGGGCCGTCGTCGGCGACGAGGCGGGACAGCGGGATGCCCTCGAGGTACTCCGTGACCAGGTACGGCCGCTCCTCGTACACGCCCGAGTCGAGCACGCGCGCGGTGCAGAAGCCGGGCACCCGCTGGGCGGCGCGGACCTCGCCGGCGAAGCGCACCCGGAAGCGGGGGTCGCGCGCGAGGTGCTGGTGCACCAGTTTGACCGCGACCCGGCTGCCCTCGGGAGACTGCGCGAGGTAGACGGTGCCCATGCCGCCGACGCCGAGCTGGCCGAGCAGCCGGTAGTCGTCGATGCGGATCGGGTCGTTCTGGGTCAGGTCGCCGACGGAGGCGCGCCGGGCAGGCGCGGCCGAGCGCAGCGGCAGGTCCGGCGAACCGGAGTCACCGGCGTCGTCGTGGTTGCCTGCCTCGGTCATCGGGATCCTTCCAGGGACTTCGCGGGGACATGCGGCTTTCACCAGCAGTCTGATCTCTTCACGGGGAGATGAAAAGACCGTGCTGTATGCATCAGTTGTGCCCGTTCGGACACCTTTTGGGTTGGGGGCGCTGCCTCGAACAGTAGTCCAGCCGGGCCGGATTCTCCGCGCCGGAGGTCACACCCGTTATGGCACTGTTCAGGTTTCATGCCCAACGAGCCGGCCCCGTTCGAATGACGCATTTCCCCTCTTGGGGTGTCATTCGGGCAAAGGACGTTACCGCGATCGCTCCAGGTGATCGACCAGTCCACGCAGCGCTGCGGTGATGCGGGCGAGCTCTCCGGGCTCGAGGTACGACAGCGCGTACGACTCGGCATGCTCGGCCTCCGGGAGCAGCTCCCGGATCAGCCGGTGCCCCTTGCGGGTCAGCTGCAGCAGCACCAGACGGCCGTCGTCGGGGTGGTTGGCCCGCTTCATCAGGCCGCGCCCGGAGAGTGTGTCGGCCACGCCGGTGAGGGTCGCCTTGGAGATGCCGGCCTGCTCGGCCACGTGGCGGGTCTCGATGCGGCGCGCGGCCCACACGGTGCGCAGCACCACGAAGCCGGTCCAGGTCAGCTGGCGGGGGCGCAGCACCTCCTGCTCGACGTGCTGCCGGACGGCGTTGGCGGCCCGGTGCAGGTGCAGGACGGCCTCGGTCGCGCCGGTGAACGCGCCGCCGTCCCGCCCCACCGTTGCGGTCACCGTGTTCCGCGCAGGTGTGCGTGTGCCGACGCGACCCCGTGCTTGCCCATATGGGCGGCCCCCCTCTGGTCCCCACATCGAACACACAGAATATCGGGAACGTCCCGGTTCCGTTGCCCCGTCATCACTCTGCGCGATCTCATGGCGACCTCCGGTGGCTGCCTTCTCGGCATTCACCGCGTTTGTCCGGCGGTTCTGCCGGATATCCGATGAATTGAAACGTCCTACGATCATCGGGAGACGTTCTACGGGAGAAGAGAAGAGGCCCCGCCCGCCTGATACATCGGCGTTGCCCGGCACCGCGCGGGCGGCGGGAACCGGCGCGGGAACCACCGCCGGTTCTGCCGGTGTTTCTGCCGGTCGATGGTAGCGCTGTGTAGTCGAGCGCCGTACTAGTCGCGATCGTCGCGCTTGCGGTTCATCAGGTGCCGCCGCTGCCAGACGAGCACCGCGAAGAAGGCGACGACCACGAACGCCGCGCAACAGAACTTGGCCACCGGGGAAGCCTACGACCAGCGGGGCAGCCGCTCCGGGGCGCGCCCGGCCGCGAACCCCCGGCGCTCGGCCAGCCGCGCGAGGGCCACGGCGTCGGCGACGGCCGCGCAGCCCTGGTCGTTGTTGAAGTACACGTAAATGTCCTGGTTCGTGAATGCCTCGGCCAGGCGCGCCGTCCACGAATCGAGGGATGAGCGGCCGTAACGGGGCCAGGGCGTGGCGCGGCCCTCGTGCAGGCGCAGGTAACCCCAGCCCGCGGTGCGCCACAGCGGCGACTGCGGGCGGCCCTTGCGGTCCGACCAGCACAGGGCCGCGTCATGCTGCGTCAGTACCGCCTTCACGTCGCCGTTCCACCAGGAGTCGTGCCGCGGCTCGACCGCGATCCGGACGCCGCGCGGGAACGCCCGCAGCGTCCGGTCCAGCGCCTCCGGGTCGGCGGGGAGGGTCGGAGGCAGCTGCAGCAGTACCGGTCCGAGCTTGCGGCCCAGCCCGGCCGCCCGATCCATGAGTCGGCCCACCGGCTCCTCCGGCTCCCGCAGGCGCTTGACGTGCGTGAGGAACCGGCTCGCCTTGACCGCGACCGTGAAGTCCGCCGGGGTACGCGTCCGCCAGTCCTCGAACGTCTTGCGCTCCGGCAGCCGGTAGAACGCGTTGTTCACCTCCACGGTGCCGAACGCCGCCGCGTAGTGCTCCAGCCACAGACGGTGCGGCACGTCGCGGGGATAGAAGCGATCGCGCCAGTCCTTGTACTGCCAGCCGGAGGTCCCGATACGCATCATGCTCGACCCGTTCCCCGTCTCGCACGCCCGTAACCTGCGGCGATCCGGCATGACTAGTCCGGGCCGGACATACGTAGACGCCGGCGGGGGTCGTCTACGTATGTCGGGGCGTCGCGATTACGTAAGCGTGACAGATGGAACGCGGGCCTTACTCCGACAGGATGGACTCACACGGTTGAAAGGGGCCCGACACCATGAACGTCCACGAGAGCCTGCTCAGCGAGATCTCCCGCCAGCGTCGCCAGGACATGCTCGACGACCACAAGCACTGGACAAGCCGCGTGCGGCTGCGCCGTCGAAACCAGCGCGAGCACCTCGCCTGAGCCACCGCGACCGAACCGCGGGGGAGAGCAGCCTCGGCCTTGCCGGGGCTGCTCTTTTGTGTGCCCGCGGCCGGTGACTAGTCGGCCCGGCGATGACTAGGCCGGTCGCGGGGCCGAAGATACGTAACAGGTGCAGATGGCAGGCGACGCTTACCCCGGCAGGATCGGGTCAACGGTCGATCCAGGGAGTCGAAACCATGCACCCGGTCTTTCTCTACAGCCAGCTCCAGCACCGCCAGCAGGGCCTGCTCGGCCTCCAAGCACACCGCCGCGCAGACGAGCGGGGCGGACGCCGGCCGTGGTGGCGCAGGTCGCGTCCATCACTGCCGGAGCATCGGCCGCCCGCCGGTAGGCTGGTGCCGTGCGGGCCAGCCGTAGCGGAATGAGCCAGGTGATGGTCGGCCGCGACGACGAGCTGCGCCGGTTGCGCCGGCTCGTCGACGGGTCCGAGCCTTCCATCGCCATGCTCGGCGGGGAGCCGGGCATCGGCAAGAGCCGCCTGGTCCACGAGCTCATCGCCGGCCTGCCCGAGACGGTTCCGGTCCTCGACGGCCAGGCCGACCCCGGCGCCCTCAGCCGCCCCTTCGAAGTCCTCCTCGACGCCATCGACAGCAGCCGCCGCGCCGAGCTGCTCGACCCGGAACTGCTGCGAGTCGTCACCGACGCGTCCCGCTCGATGATCGACCGCATCCAGGCCGGGCTGGAGATCGTGCGGCTGCTGACCACGCCCGGCCCGTCCATCGTGCTCTTCGAGGACCTGCACTGGGCCGACTCGGAGAGCGTCGCGCTGTTCGAGCGGATCGCCGAGCTGCCGGGGGAGCGGCTGCTCATCGGGACCTACCGGCCCGACGAGGTCACCCGCCGGCACCCGCTCGCCGACCTGCTGACCCGGCTCGAACGGCGGTACACGATCACCAACGTGCGGCTCGAGCGGCTCAGCCTCGCCGACACGTCGATGTTCCTGAAGTCGGCGACCGGCCGCCCGCCCGCCTACCGCACCGCCCTGTCGCTGCACAACCGCACCGGCGGCAACCCGTTCTTCCTCGAGGAGCTGCTCAAGGCCAACGGCGACGCCGACCTCGACACCCTGTGCGACCGGCCGCTGCCGTGGAACATCGCCGAGGCCCTGCGTCGCCAGCTCGACGACCTCGACACCGGCGAGAAGCGCATCGTCGAGGCCTCCGCGGTGCTGGGCCGCAAGGTCCCCTTCGACCTGCTCGCCGCCGTCACCGGGTTCGACGAGAACGAGCTCATCGACGGCCTGCGGGACCTGGTGCGCCGCGGGCTCATGGTCGAGACCGGCGACGACGAGTTCAGCTTCCGCCACGCGCTGACCCGCGAGGCCATCGTCGACGAGCTGCTCGCCCGCCAGCGGCGCCGCCTGCACGAGCTCGCGCTCGAGACGCTGCTGTCCACCGGCAGCAAGGACTACGCGCTCGTGGCCCACCACGCGCGGGGCGCCGGGCGCTACCTCGACATGGTGGAGGCAGCCCGGCGCGGGCTCGTGGTCTACCTCGCGATGGGCTCGCCCTACCAGGCGCTCCAGCTCGCCGAGATGGGCCTCGACGAACTGCCCGACGACGTCGAGCTGCTCTCCTGCGGGGCCCGGGCCGCCTGGCTGGCCGGCCTCCTCGACGACGCGCAGGAGCTCGGGCGGCGCTGGCTGGACGCGGCCGGCACCCGCGAGGAGCGCGCCGACGCGCTGCGGCTGCTGGTCCGGCTCAGCTGGGAGGTCGGCAGCAGCGGGAGCATGCAGGAGCGCGCGGCCCAGCTGCGGCGCGAGATCGCGCACCTCGACGACGGGCCGGCCAAGGCGCACGCGTATGCGGCGATCGCCCAGGCGTACATGCTCCACGACGACACGGAACGCGCCGTGGCCTGGGCCGACATGGCGATCGCCCTCGGCGAGGAGCTCGGCCTGCCCGCCGTGTGGCTCGCCGGCAAGGTCGAGAAGGGCTCGGCCCTCGTCAACGTCGCGGCGGGCGTCGAGGAGGGCGTGAAACTGCTCAACGAGGCCGCCCAGGAGGCCGAGGAGGCGGGCGAGTGGCTGCTGGCCGCCCGCTCGCTCAACAACCTCTACAGCCTGCTGCCGGGCGGGCCCGCCGACTGGGCGGCCGCGCTGGAGCGGATGCGGACCTTCGCCGAGCGGGCCGGGTTCGAGTCGCTGGCCGTCGCCGCCTACTTCCAGGGCCGCGCCCGCCTCGCCGTGCAGGAGGGCAACCTCGGCGCCGCCCTCGCCGAGCTGGAGGCGGCCCGCCGCCGCGACCGTGGCCTGCTGCGCACCCGCAACGGCAGCGACTACCACGGCGTGCTCTTCGCCGGGCTGCTGCTGGAGGCCGGCGAGCTCGACAAGGCCGACACCGTCATCCGCGGCCTGATCGAGCAGTCCACCGACGCCTACACGATGCTCACCCAGACCTCGGTGCCCGGCCTGCAGTTCCACCTCGCCTGCCGCCTGGGCCGCGCCGACCTCGCCCGCGAGCTGCTGCGCACCGTGCTCGACGCCGTCCGCGTCACCGGCGTCACCGGCCGCGACTTCGCCCACGACCTCATCTCCGCGGGCTTGGCCGCCGGCCTCGCCGTCGACGAGCTGCGCCCGATCGCGGCCGCGATCGACGACCCGCTCTTCGACGACGCGTACCGCTGGCTCGCCGACGCCCAGATCGCCGAGGCCGCCGGCGACACCACAGAGGCGCTGCGCCTCTACCGCCGCGCCGTGGCCGAGCCGACCATGCTCCTGCCGGCCCAGCGCGGCACCGGGCACCTGGGCGTCGCCCGCTGCCTGCTCGCCCTGGGCGACCTCGAGGCCGCGCGGACGTCGGTCCGCACGGCCGAGCCGCTCCTCACCCGCTGGGCGGGCTGGCGCGTCGCCGAACTCACCGGCCTGCGCGGCCGCCTGGGCCTGAGCGCCCCGACGGCGGCAGGCGACCAGTCGCTGACCCCGCGGGAGCGCGAGGTGGCCGTCCTGCTCGCCGAGGGCCTGACCAACGCCGAACTGGCCCGCCGGCTGTACATCTCACCGCGCACGGCCGCCGTCCACGTCTCGAACATCCTGAGCAAGCTGAACCTGGAGTCCCGGACGCAGATCGCCGCTTGGGTCAAGTCCCGCGAGCCGGCCAGGTAGCCGCGGCCTTCTTCTTCCGCCTGCGCCCGTTTCCCGCATTTCAAGCGATGCGCATCGTGCCGGGTAGCCGTGCCCTTCTTCTTGCGCGTAGGGCCCGTTTCGCACTTTTCAAGTGATGCGCGTCGTGCCGGGTAGTCCTGCCTTTCTTCCTCCCTGCACGGCCCGTTTCGCGTTTTCAAGTGATGTGCATCGTGGTCGGCCTGTGGTTCTCGGACGGTGGTGGGCTTACCGGCCTGGCTTGGACGGCTACGCCCGGCGGATGGTGTTCGGGGCGGCGGAGTACTCCCGTGGGCGGATGTGCGCGTTGCCGAAGGTCCCTACCATCGGTGGCATGCCGTGGTCGATGACCACCCTGATCGCCGCGTGGGCCCTGGTCGGCTCGCCCGGTGACGTCGTCGCAGTGGCGACGGCCGTACTCGCCGCGCTCGCGGTCGTGCTGGCCGCCCGGTTCGTGGCCGGAGCGGCGGCGGCTCCCGCGCGGCTGCTGGCCTTGCCGGCCCGGGCCCGGACCGGCCTCGGGCAGGCCATTCGCTTCGTGGACCCCGACGCGGACGGTCGGCCGCGGCCCCGGGCGCCCGGAGCCTGATCGCTCATCCGGCACCGTGGAGCCGATTCGCTCAGTCGCGGCGACGAGTCTTGATCGTTCAGGTCGCAGCGTGGGACTGCCCGTTCAGTCGCGGCGCCGAGCGCTGAGCGTTCGTTTCGCCTCCCGGAGCTGCTCATTCGCGCAGTTGCGGCGCCGGGGGACTGAGCGGACGTCTGCGCACGACGGTGACTGAATCGGTGAGCGCGCGTTGCCGACCGACTCGCCCAGCGTGCACGGCGATCCGATCGTTCGCCGTGCGCTGATGAGTGATTCGGTGCGTCGTGCACATCGCTGCTCGCTCGGTGCGCGGTTGCCGCTGGATCGCAGTGCGCGGTTGCGCGGCATTGCTCGCCGTGGGCTGTTGAGTGGGCCGCTCATCGCGCGTTCCTCGGTGGCTGCTCATCGCGGATTCTCGGGCGTTTGCTCATTCGCGCGCTTGGCGGCTGCTCGATGCGCGCGTTAAGCGGGCTGTCTCGGTGCCCATTTGAGTGGGCTGTCGCGGTGCGCGTCTGACTGGGCAATGGTGCGCGTTCGGTCACGGCTCCTTGTGCGTTTGATGGCGAATCCGTCAGGGGGCGAGCAGTGAGCGTTCGCTCGTCGCGTACTGAAGAATCGCTCAGCCGTGTGGCTTTGCGTGGCTCCGGGCGTTGCGGGTTCGCGTGGCTCTAGTGCGGTGTCCACCAACCTTTGCCGGGTCCGCGACACAGCGGGACGAGCGCTCACGGCGGCCGCCAACCCGGTCAATGTTGGCGGTCACCGCACTAGGCGTTGCAGTTTCACGTGGCTCCGGATTTGCGCGCTTGCGGGTTGTTGCGGCGAGTCGCCGTGTGAGTGCCGACCGGCCGTTGACGCCGTTGCGCGGTGTCGGGCGGGTTGGGATCGCTACTGACGTTTTACCTGGTCGCGGCGTTGGGCGCTCGATTGTGCGCCGTGACGGCGTTGGCCGTCAGCAATGTATCGGACTTCGGCGGATGTGAAGGGTCGGAAACGTGGTACATGAGATTTTGCTTGGGCTGGCCGGGCTGCTCGGATCGGTTCCTCTGGCGATCGTTGTCGCGACGCTTTTGCTGCGTGCTGGGCTGCTGCCGTTGAGCATCCGGGCATATCGCGCGGAGCGGGTGCGGGCGAAGTTGGCGCCTCAACTCGCGGAAATTCGGGAGCGGCACGGGCACGAGCCTGCCGTGCTTGCCGAGAAGACCACGGCGCTCATGCGGGAAGCTGGGTCCGGGCCGTTTGCTGGGCTGGTGCCGATGCTTGCTCAGGCGCCGTTCATCTGGCTGCTGTACCGGGAGTTCACGAACGGAGACATGCGCGGGCATTCGCTGTTCGGGTTCGATCTCACCCAGCGGCTGATCGGACACCCGGGGCTGCTCGCCGGGTGGTTGATTGTGGCGGCGCTCGTCGGGATCGCGGCGTGGAATGTTCGCCAGTTGCCGGCCGGCTCGCCCGTATATGTGCGGGTGTTGTCGTTCGCGACGGTTGCGTTCGCGGCGTTCGTGCCGGTCGCGGCCGGGATCTATCTGGTGACTACCGGGTTGTGGACGGCTGTTGAGCGATTCGTCTTCCGGCAGCGCAGTGTCTTGCCGGTCTGACCCGGGCGTTCGTAATCGGCCGTTGGCGATGCCTGCTCGGGTGAGGACGGTTGGGGCGGCTGAACCCGGGCGGCCGCCGCGACCGCGAG
The DNA here is from genome assembly GCF_050947935.1 of Dactylosporangium sp. CA-052675. Classification (GTDB taxonomy): domain Bacteria; phylum Actinomycetota; class Actinomycetes; order Mycobacteriales; family Micromonosporaceae; genus Dactylosporangium. Next base: position 2,246,069 of record NZ_CP192010.1, read on the forward strand.
GCGCGACCTTGGTCTGTCAGCCGAGTGGCAATAAGCGAGAAGGCCGGAACTGTGAACCGGGACCAGCGCGTCGTGGAGGTGAAGAGCCGAGTCCGAAGGGGGCCGGCGGGGTGGCTAGGACGTGAAAGCCCTGTTCAGGAGCGTGGGCGGCTGGCGGGCGGGGCGGGACTTTCGCGGTACGAGTGCGGAAGTTCTTTTGATTTTGACAAAAGTTCGGTTAGGTCTGGCGGAAAGCCCCGGGTTCGATCTAGGCTCCTAATCCAGCGACATTTGGCGATGTCGTCATCCATGGATCCCTATCGCCACGTTCCTCACCCGCTAGGAGGAGCCCGTGCGTACGGGTGTGTGGCTGGTCGGCGCACGCGGTTCTGTCGCCGTCACCAGCATTGTCGGAGCCGCCGCGCTGCGGTCCGGGCTGGCCGAGCCGATCGGCTGTGTCACTGAGCATCCGCGGCTGCGAACCGGGGTCCTGCCCGGGTTCGCGGACCTCGTGTTCGGTGGTCACGACGTGGTCAATACCAGCCTGCTCAAGCGGGCCGAGGCGCTCGCCGCGGCCGGGGTCGTTCCCGCGCGGCTGGTCGCGGCCCTCCACAGTGAACTGTCGATAGTGGACGATGACGTACGGCCGGTGCCCCACGCGCCGACCCAGCGTGAAACGGCCGCGGTCATGCAGGGCGACCTGGAACGATTCCGGGACCGCCACGAGCTGGAGCGGGTCGTCGTCGTCAACGTCTCGTCCACCGAGGCCGCCGCGGCACCGCACCCCGCGCATGCCGGGCTCGACCGGCTCCGAGCGGCCATGGGGACGCCTGAGCAGGTGCTTCCGGGCAGCTCGGTCGCGGCCTACGCGGCGATGAGCGCGGGATGCGCGTACGTGGACTTCACCCCGTCCACCGGTGCGCGACTCCCGGCACTGCACGAACTTGCGTTGGAGCGTGGCACTCCGTACGCGGGGCACGACGGCAAAACGGGCGAGACCCTGCTCAAGTCCGTGCTCGCCCCGATGTTCGCGATGCGGCGGCTGCACGCGACCTCGTGGTCGGGCATCAACCTGCTCGGCGGCGGTGACGGGGCCACGCTCGCCGAACCGGCCGCGAACGCCGCGAAGTCGGCGAGCAAGCAGCGCGTGCTCGGCGAAACGCTCGGATACGTGCCGGACGGGACGACGCGCATCGAGTACGTTCCGGGGCTCGGCGACTTCAAAACCGCCTGGGACCTCGTCACGTTCGAGGGCTTCCTCGGCACCGCGATGCGCATGGAGTTCACCTGGCACGGGTGCGACTCCGCCCTTGCGGCGCCGCTCGTGCTCGACCTTGCGCGACTCACCGCGGCCGCGCACAGGAACGGACACGTCGGGCCGCTCGCGGCGCTCGCGTTCTTCTTCAAGGACCCGCTCGGCGACACGGACCACGGCCTGGGCGCCCAGTTCGAGACGCTGGCCGAGTTCGTCGGGGGCCTGCGATGAGGTGGCGCGATCTGGCGGAACTCGTTCGTGTGCCCGTGGCGTTGGACGGACCAGGGCCTGGCCAACCGGTTCGAGACGCTGGCCGAGTTCGTCGACGGCCTGCGGTGAGGTGGCACGAGTCGGCCGAAGTCGTTCGTGTGCCCGTAGCGTCGGAGCGTGCCCGGCCCGGCCGTCCGGTTCGAGGCGCCGCCGAGTTGGTCGAGGGCTGCGATGAAGTGGCGTGACCTGGTCGAACTCGTTCGGGCACCCGCGGCCTTGTCGGTGCCGGGAGACATCATCGCGGGCGCCGCGGCCGCGCGGCGGCTCGGGCCGAAGACGGTGGGACTGGCCGGGGCGAGCGTGCTGCTGTACTGGGCCGGTATGGCCGCCAACGACTGGGCCGACCGCGAGATCGACGCCAAGGAGCGGCCCGAACGGCCGATTCCCTCCGGCCGCGTCTCGGCCGGGGCCGCGCTCGGCATCGCGGCCGGCCTGACCACCGCCGGTGTGGTCGCGGCTGGTCTCGCCGGCGGCCGCAAGGCGCTGCTCGTCGCGGCGCCGCTGGCCGGGGCGATCTGGGCGTACGACCTCGGGCCGAAGACACCGGCGCTCATGGCCACCTGTCGAGCGCTCAATGTGCTGCTCGGTGCGAATGAGCAACCCGGAAAGGCCGTTTGGCAGGCGGCGACCATGTTCGCGCACACGTACACCGTCACCGCACTGTCGCAAGCTGAAGTGGACGGGGCCACGCCGGAGCTGCCGACTCGGACGCTTGCCGGGACGGCCGTGGTCGCGGCGGCCGCGGGCGGGACGCCGGCGGCGGGGGCGCTCGCCGGGTGGTACGCGATCCGGTACGGCCGGCCGCAGCTCGACGCCGTCCGGAACCCGGACGCCGCGCATATTCAGCGGGCGGTCGGAGCCGGAATCGTCAACATGCCGGCGCTGCAGGGCGCGTTGACCGCTCGCGCCGGGGCGCCGCGGCTCGGTTTTGCCATCGCCGCGGTGAGCGAACTGGCTCGCCGCCTCGCGAAGAAGGTGAGCCCGACGTGAGTGCACCGTCATGGACGTTCGCGCGCAAGGCGACGCAATCGATTGAGCGGGTGTCGGCTTGCGCGTTTGCGCACAAGGCGACGCAATCGATTGAGCGGGTGTCGGCTTGCGCGTTTGCGCACAAGGCGACGCGAACGATTGAGCGGGTGTCGGCTTGCGCGTTTGCGCACAAGGCGACGGGCTCGGCTGAGCGAGCGGTGGCGGCCGCGATCGGGCGGGAGGCAATGCGATCGAGTGAGCGAACGGCGACTCGGGCGGGTGCGTGCGGAGGAGCGTGCGCCACCTCGCCGCGGACGGCGATGTCTGCGGGCACGGCGGCTGCGGGTCGGTCGGAGTCGGTTGCGGCGGCATCGTGCGGGCCGGACTCGGCTGCGGCGATCGCCGGTGGGCTGGCCTCGACTGTCGCGGCTTCCAGCGGGTTGGCGTCGGGTGGGTTGGTCTCCGGTGGGGCGGCCTCGGGCGCGGCGGCCTCGGGCGCGGCGGCCTCGGGCGCGGCGGCCTCGGGCGCGGTGGCTCCAAGCGCGGTGGTCTCCAGCGGGGCGCCGGCGGAAAGGAAGAGGTGGGTGGCGTGAGCGCGCTCCGGTTCGGCTACGGCACCAACGGCTTCAGCAATCACCGGCTCGACGATGCGCTCGCGGTCATCGCCGGTCTCGGGTACGACGGCGTGGCGCTCACTCTCGACCATCATCACCTGGACCCGTTCGACGCCGGTGTCGCTCGCCACGTGCGCGAGGTCAGTCACCGGCTCAGCCAGCTCGGGCTCGGCGTGGTGATCGAGACCGGCGCGCGCTACCTGCTCGATCCCTGGCACAAGCATGCTCCCACGCTGATCGACGACGAGCCCGGGCCGCGGCTGGAGTTCCTGCGCCGCGCGGTGCGGATCGGGGCTGATCTCGGGGCCGAGGCCGTCAGCTTCTGGGCCGGGGTGCCGCGCGATAGCCTGGCCCGCGACGAGGCCTGGCGGCGGCTCGTCGGCGGGTGCGCCGAGGTCCTGGCTGCGGCCGAGGGGGCCGAGATGATGCTCGGCTTCGAGCCGGAGCCGGGGATGCTCGTGGAGTCGATGGCCGATTGGGAGCGGCTGCGGGCCGATCTCGGGGCGCCCGTGCACTTCGGACTCACGCTCGACATCGGGCACTGCCGGTGTCTGGAGCCGGTGCCGGCTGACGAATGTGTGCGAAAAGCGGCCGGTTCGCTCGTGAACGTGCAGATCGATGACATGCGCCGCGGTGTGCACGAGCACCTTGAGTTCGGGCAGGGTGAGGTCGACTTCCCGCCGGTGCTGCGGGCGTTGGCCGACATCGGGTACGGGGGGCTGATCGCGGTCGAGCTGCCCCGGCACAGCCACGCCGCCCCGTCCGTCGCTCGGGATTCGCTGGCGTTCCTGCGCGAAAAGGCCAAGGAGGCGCTGTGAACCGCGCAACCAGGTCGGCGAGGCATGGTGAAACGAGCAACGGACTGTGCGAACAGGCCAGCGGGGCACCGCGGGACGCGCGAAGCATTGCGCGATCGGTCAGGGTGGCGCTGCGAAACGCGCAACGGACTGCGCTATCGGGCCAGGGTGGCGCTGTGGACAGCGCGGTGGAAGTGAGGGACCGGACTGTGCGGTCGGTCAGGGTGGCGCTGCGAAACGCGCAACGGACTGCGCTATCGGATCAGGGTGGCGCTGTGGACAGCGCGGTGGAAGTGAGGGACCGGACTGCGCGGTCGGTCAGGGTGGCGCTGCGTGGTGCCGCGAAAAGAGCAACGGACTGCGCTATCGGGTCAGCGTGGCGCCGTGGACAGCGCGGCGGAAATGATCGACCGCACCGTGCGATTCGCCGAGGAAGCCCGGTGAAGCCGCGACGGGACTGCGCGACCAAAGCCAAGGAGGCCACGTGAACCTCATTTCAGGACTGCGCGCCGAGCTCGCCGACACCGTCTGGCTGGACACCGCGCTGGAGACCGTGGCCCGTCAGCCGGCCGCGATCGGCCGGCTGTTCCCGGCCGTCGGCCGCCGCTGCGGGCGCTGGATGCTCAAAGAACCGCCAGGCTGGAGCGTCGATGACGCCGCCCGGGTGCTGCTGCTGACGCGACTGCGGGACCAGAGCGAGATCCCGCAGCTGTACCGCCACGGCGACGCCGCCGAGAAACGCGCGATTCTGCGCGCTCTTGCGCTGCTCGAGCCGGAAGCGGACACGGTGACGCCCCTCCTTGAGGACGCGCTGCGCACGAACGACGCGCGGCTCGTCGCCGCCGCGCTGGGGCCGGCCGCCCGGCACCTCGACGCGGCCGCGTGGCGGCAGGGCGTGCTCAAGGCCGTCTTCATGCAGCTCCCGCTCGACCAGGTGGCCGACCTCGACGAGCGGGCCGACGCCGAGCTGGGCGTCATGCTCGCGGGCCTGGCCGAGGAGCGCCGCGCCGCCGGCCGCACCATGCCCGCCGACGCCCAAGCGTTGATCCAGCGACTCCGGGGGAGCCGGACGATGCCCGGCGACTCCGAAGCGTTGAACCAGCGACTGCAGGAGGGCGGCACGATGGCCGGCGGCGCCGACGCGTTGGACCAGCGGATCGGGGAGAGCCGGACGATGGCCGGCGGTGCCGAAGCGTTGGACCAGCGAGTCCGGGAGAGCCGCACGATGGCCGGCGGCGCCGACGCGTTGGACCAGCGGCTCGGGGAGAGCCGGACGATGGCCGGCGGTGCCGAAGCGTTGGACCAGCGAGTCCGGGAGAGCCGCACGATGGCCGGCGGCGCCGAAGCCTTGATCCAGCGACTCCAGGAGAGGGGACAGTGATGCGCATCTTCGACCCCCACATCCACATGACCTCGCGTACCACCGATGACTACGAGCGTATGGCCGCGGCCGGCGTGCAGGCCCTCGTCGAGCCCGCGTTCTGGCTCGGCCAGCCCCGCACCAGCGTGGGCTCGTTCACCGACTACTTCGACTCGCTCGTCGGGTGGGAGCCGTACCGCGCGAGCCAGTTCGGCATCCGCCACCACGCCACGATCGCGCTCAACCCGAAGGAGGCCAACGACCCGCGCTGCCGCGAGGTGCTCGACGTGCTCCCGCGCTATCTCGAGAAGGACGGCGTCGTCGCGGTGGGCGAGATCGGCTACGACTCGATGACGCCGGCCGAGGACGAGGTCTTCGCCGCGCAGCTCGCGCTCGCAATCGAGCACGAACTTCCGGCGCTCGTGCACACGCCACACCGGGACAAGGCGCGTGGTACTGCACGTACGCTCGCCGTCGTGCGCGAGTCCGGGCTGGAGCCCGGCCGGGTCGCCGTCGACCACCTCAACGAGGTCACGGTCGCGGCGGTGGCCGAGTCCGGCTGCTGGATGGGGTTCTCCATCTACCCGGAGACGAAGATGACGGCCGAGCGGATGGTGCACATCCTGCGCGAGTACGGGCTGGAACGCATGCTCGTCAACTCCGCCGCCGACTGGGGGCGATCGGATCCGCTGCTGACGAGAAGTACCGGTGAAGCAATGCTGGCCGCCGGGTTCTCCGACGACGACGTGGACCGTGTCCTGTGGCGCAATCCGGTCGAGTTCTACGGACAGTCCAAGAAGCTGGACTTCTCCACTGTGGACACAGCGGAGACCCACGAGGGCAACTCGATCCGGCGCGGGGGCGAGTGATGCGGCTGCGGCACCCCGACGGGCAGACGGTCCACCTGGCGTACGGCACCAACGTCCACCCCGCCGAGGACCTCGACGGCATCGTCGCGCAACTGGGCACCTACGCCACGCCCATGCGCGAACGGCTCGGCACCGACCTGCTCGGCCTCGGCCTGTGGCTCAGCGCCGGCGTCGCCGCCGAACTCGCCGCGGACGGGGCCGCCCGCCGCCGGCTGCGCCGCGAGCTCGACGCGCGCGGCCTGGAGGTGGTGACGCTCAACGGTTTCCCGTACGGCGCGTTCCACGCTCCGGTCGTCAAGCGCGCCGTGTACTTCCCGGACTGGGCCGATCCGGCGCGCCTGCGGTACACCCTGGATCTGGCAAGGATTCTTGTGGACCTGATGCCCGACGACGCCGCCCGCGGCTCCATCTCCACGCTTCCGCTGGGCTGGCGCGAACCGTGGGACGGCCCGCAGGCGGCCCGGGTCGGCCGGGCCCTCGACGCGCTCGCGCAGGGGCTGGCCGGGCTGGAGGCGCTCACCGGGCGCGCCGTGCGGGTCGCGTTCGAGCCGGAGCCCGGCTGCGTCATCGAGAACACGCTGCAGGCCACCGTGCACCTGGCCCGGGTCGACCGGCATTGGCTCGGCGTCTGCGTCGACCTGGCCCACCTCGCCTGCCAGTGGGAGGACCCGGTCGCGGCGGTGCAGCGGCTCGCCCGCGCCGGGCTGCCGGTGGTGAAGGTCCAGGTCTCGGCCGCGCTGGAGGTCGCCGACCCCGCCGGTGCCCGGGAGGTCGTGGCCCGGTACGCCGAGCCGCGCTTCCTGCACCAGACCCGCACGGCCGGCTGCCGGCACTCCTACGACGACCTCGACGAGGCCCTGGCCTCGGCCGAGGCGGGCGGGGAGCCGTGGCGGGTGCACTACCACGTGCCGTTGCACGCGGAGCCGGAGCCGCCGTTGCGTTCGACCACGCCGGTGCTGCGGGCCGGGCTCGGGGTCCTCGTCGGCGGTCCGGTCGCGGCCTGCGACCACCTCGAGGTGGAGACGTACACCTGGGGCGTCCTGCCCGCCGAGCGCCGCCCGGAGAGCGCGCGTGAGCTGGCCCACGGGATGGCCGCCGAGCTCGCCTGGACCCGCGACACCCTGCATGACCTGGGGTTGAAGGGATGAGCGGCCCGTCGGGCCCGTCGGTCGCCGCGTGGTCGTGGCGGCATGGGTCGTCGGCTCCCGGGGCCGCGGGCGTGCGCGGTCCGCGGCGAAGTGCTGTGCAAGCCGGTCGCCGCGCGGGCCGGGGCCGGAGCGAAGGGGAGGTCTTTGCATGAGCCGTCAGTTGCTGGTGCTCGATGTTGTCGGTTTGACGCCGCGGCTGCTGCCGCACATGCCGAACCTGATGAGCGTTGGTGCAGCGGTGCCGCTCGAGCCGGTGCTGCCCGCGGTCACGTGCTCGGTGCAGTCGACGTTCCTGACCGGCGAGCCGGTGTCGGGGCACGGGATCGTCGGCAACGGGTGGTACTTCCGCGATCTCGGCGAGGTCCTCCTGTGGCGCCAGCACAACGCGCTCGTCGGCGGTGAGAAGCTGTGGGACACCGTCCGGCGGGCCGAGCCCGGGTTCACCGTCGCGAACGTCTGCTGGTGGTACGCGATGGGCGCCGACGTCGACTGGACCGTCACCCCGCGGCCGATCTACTACGCGGACGGGCGCAAGGAGCCCGACTGCTACACGTACCCGCCCGAGCTGCACGACGAGCTGGTCGCCGATCTGGGGCCGTTTCCGCTGTTCACGTACTGGGGGCCGACCGCCGGCCTGCCCTCGTCCTCGTGGATCGCGCGGGCCGCCGAGCGGATCATGGCCGCCAAGAACCCCGACCTGACCCTCGTGTACCTCCCGCACCTCGACTACGACCTGCAGCGCTACGGGCCGTCCGACCCGCGGGCCGAGCGGGCCGCGGCCGAGCTCGACACGGTGATCGCGCCGCTGCTGCGCGCGGCGCGCGAGAGTGGACGCACGATTGTGGCGCTTTCCGAGTACGGCATCACGGATGTGCGCCGGCCGGTGGACATCAACCGGCTGCTGCGCTCGGAGGGCTGGCTGAACGTGCACACGCAGGACGGGATGGAGTATCTCGACCCGTGGACGTCGCGCGCGTTCGCCGTCGCCGATCACCAGATCGCGCACGTTTATGTTCGTGACGCGCGGGATGTGCCAGAGGTACGCAAGGTGTGCGAGCAGCTGCCGGGTGTCGGCGAGATCCGGGACGGGCTCGGGCACGAGCGCTCCGGTGAGCTGGTGCTGCTCGCCGAGCCGGACGCGTGGTTCACGTACTACTACTGGCTCGACGACGCGCGGGCGCCTGACTTCGCGCAGCTTGTCGAGATTCACCGCAAGCCTGGCTACGACCCCGCGGAGCTGTTCTTCGATCCGGCCGGGCCGGGGGCGGCGAAGGCTCGGGCGGGACTCGCGCTGGCCAGGAAGAAGCTGGGGCTGCGGTATCGGATGAGTGCCGTTGGGCTGGACGCGGGTGCGCGGGCGGTCCGGGGCTCTCACGGGCTGCTGCCGGCCGATTCCGCCGACGGGCCGGTCTGGCTCTGCGACGATCCGGCGGTCGCTCCGGCCCGCGTCCATGCGACCGAGGTCAAGGGTTTGCTGATGCGCCTGCTCGAGGGGGACGGCGCGCGGGAGTGAGGCGACACGTCTGCTGAGGCGCCTGGCCGCCGCCCGTTTGCGCGAATGTGCGGGCGGCTGTGCGCGGGCGTGACCGGGTCGGGTTGCTGAGGCGGTTGGCCTCCTGTCTGCGCGAATGTGCGGGCGGCTGTGCGCGGGCGTGACAGGGTCGGGTTGCTGAGGCGGTTGGCCTCCTGTCTGCGCGAATGTGCGGGCGGCTGTGCGCGGGCGTGACAGGGTCGGGTTGCTGAGGCGGTTGGCCTCCTGTCTGCGCGAATGTGCAGGCGGCTGTGCGCGGGCGTGATGTGACGGGGTGGGTCCACTGCGGCGCCCGGACCCGCCTGAGGACGCGTGACCGGGGGCACAGGTCAACCGGCCCGCGCCTGCACACGCGGAGCAGCGATCAAGTGGTCGATGTGCAGCGATCAAGGGGTCGATCGTTGCGCGTTCCTGTGGTCGAGATGGGGGAGTCAACCGGCCCGCGTCCGGGGCGGCGCCTGCGCTCGCGTGGCGGCGGCCAAGAGGTCAGCCCGGCCTGCGTCCGTGCCCGTGCCTGCATTGACGACGCAAGAGGTCAGCCGGCCTGCGGCGGCGCCGGTGCCCGCATGGACAAAGCAAGAGGCCGCGCCGGTGCCCGCATGGAAAGCAAGAGGCCGCGCCGGTGCCCGCATGGACAAAGCAAGAGGCCGCGCCGGTGCCCGCATGGACAAAGCAAGAGGCCGCACCGGTGCCCGCATGGAAAGCGAGAGGCCGCGCCGGTGGCCGCATGGACAAAGCAAGAGGTCATCCCGCCTGCCGTGCGTGCCGGTGCCCGCGCGGACGAACGCAAGTGGTCAACCTGCGGGCACGAGGTCAGGGAGCTACGGCCGCCTCCGCCCGCAACAGGTGATGCGCGGACTTGATGCGATACATCTCCGCGTCCGCCACGCGCATCAGGTTGTCCAAGTCGCCGTCGCGCGCGGTTGCGGTGCCGATGCTCGCGTCCACCGACACCGTCCCCGCGCCCAGGCGTACCGGCTCCGTGAGCGACGCGCGCAGCCGCGCCGCCACCTCGTGGGCGCGGTGCGCGTCCGTGTCGTGCAGCAGCACCAGAAACTCGTCGCCGCCGAGCCGGGTGACCAGGTCGTGGTCGCGCACCTCCGCGCGCAGCCGCGCCGCCATCACCCGCAGCAACTCGTCGCCGCCGAGCCGGGTGACCAGGTCGTGGTCGCGCACCTCCGCGCGCAGCCGCGCCGCCATCACCCGCAGCAACTCGTCGCCCGCGGCGTGTCCCAGCGTGTCGTTGACCGCCTTGAACCCGTCGAGGTCGAGGACGAGCACGGACGCGGGCACGCCGGGGTGCACGGTGCTGCGCGCATGTTCGTGCAGCAGATGCCGGTTGCCCAGGCCCGTGAGCGGGTCGTGCAGTGCCTGTTCGCGCAGTCCCGCCGCCTGTTCGCGCAGGCTGGCCCGGGCCGCGGCCAGCTGGCCGAGATGGTTGTGGTGCGCCCGCGACAGCAGCCCGGTCAGGACCGCCACCACGAGCTCGAGGCCGGGCGCGACGCTGACGAGATCGGCCGGCACCTGGTGGCCGGCGATCTGCGGCGAGTACAGATAAAGGAGGATCCCCGCGACCGATTCGGCCGCGAAGACCGTCAGCGCGCCCGTGAGCTGGTGCCGGTAGGCGCCGACGATGATCGGGATGATGAGCAGCGGCCAGAAGACGAGGTCGGGTGAGGCCGCCGAGCTGTAGACCATGGCGATGATCGCCGCGGTGTCGACGGCCAGGAGCACGGCGCTGATGTGCGGGTAGCGGCGGCGGCCCACGCTGCGCAGCGCGTGCACGCCCAGCAGGTTGATGAGCGCCTCGGCGACGGCGGCGGCGATGCCCAGTACCGTCGACATCCCCGGCACACGGGGAAACACGGTGAGGCTCAGGGCGATCCACAGCACCGCGGCCGCGCGGCTGATGATGCCGGCCCACTCCAGGCTGCGCCGCATGCGCACGAGCGCGTCGTCGACCTGGAACGATTGCACGGGGTTTGACTCGACGGTCCGGGCCCTGACCTGAGCCATGGGCGAACCTGAGAAGTATCACAGGTAGAACCCCTAAGGAATGGCTTTCAGGTGCGTTCCGGATAGTCGGGGGGGTGCACGGTCCGTAGTCTTCCCGACGTGACACTCATCGAGACGCGTGCGCTGACGAAGCGCTACGGGGGTGGCGTCACCGCCCTGTCGGACCTGACCCTGGCGGTGGAGCCGGGGATCATCGGCCTCGTCGGGGCCAACGGCGCCGGGAAGTCCACCTTCATCAAGATCATGCTGGGCCTGCTGCCGCCGACCACGGGCGAACTGCGGGTCCTCGGGCTCGACCCGACCACGAACGCCGAGGACGTGCGGTCGCGGGTCGGGTACATGCCGGAGCACGACTGCCTGCCGGGCGAGGTCTCGGCCGCGGAGTTCGTGACTCACCTCGCGCGGATGAGCGGCCTGCCCGCCACGGCCGCCCGCGAGCGCGCCTCCGAGGCGCTGCGCCACGTCGGGCTCTACGAGGAGCGGTACCGTCAGATCGGCGGCTACTCGACCGGCATGAAGCAGCGCGTCAAGCTGGCGCAGGCCCTGGCCCACGACCCCGACCTGCTGCTGCTGGACGAGCCGACGAACGGCCTCGACCCGGCCGGCCGCGACGCCATGCTGGAGCTGGTGCACCGCATCGGCACCGAGTTCGGCATCTCCATCGTGGTCTGCTCGCACCTGCTCGGCGAGGTCGAGCGCATCTGCGACTCGATCATCGCCATCGACGGCGGGCGGCTGCTGCGCTCGGCGTCGGTCGAGGACATGACGACGAGCCGCGACGTGCTCACCGTCGAGGTGTCCGAGGGCGTCGAGCAGCTCACCGCGCGCCTCGCGGAGCTGGGCATCCCGGCCGGCCGCGACGGGGCCGCGCTCACCGTGCCGCTGGACTCCGAGGACGTGTACGACCGGATCCTCGTCGCGGTCGCCGAGCTCGACCTGCCGCTGCACCGGCTCGACCAGCGCCGCCACCGCGTGGCCGAGCTGTTCCAGACCCACTCCGTCACCGCACCCGCGCTGAGCGCTCAGGAGGCCGGCCGTGGCGCCGCAGACTAGTGTCATCCACGACATCGGCTATCAGCGATACACGGGACCGCGGCTCGGCCGGTGGTACGCCAACCGCTCCCTCTACGAGCACAGCGTGCGCGCCGCGTTCGGCATCGGGCGCGGGGCCAAGGCCAAGATCTTCCCCTGGATGATCATCGGCATCGTGCTGCTCGTGGCCGTGGTCGTCATCGCCTACCGGTCGATCAGCGGCCAGACCCTGATGTCGTACCGCGACTATGTCGCCGGGCTGAGCTACCCGGTCATGCTCTTCCTGGCCATCGTGGCCCCCGAGCTCGTGTCGCGGGACCTGCGCGATCGAACGCTTCCCTTGTACTTCTCCCGCCCCCTCGCCCGCACCGACTACGCGCTGTCCAAGTTCGCCGCGCTGGTCACCGCCGTGCTGCTGCTCCTGGGCGTGCCGCAGCTGCTGATCTACATCGGGGCCGTGTTCACGCGCACCGACGGCTTCTCCGGCGCCTGGCACGAGCTGGGGGACCTGGCCCCGGGCCTGGCCGCCTCGTTCATCCGCGCGCTGATCCTGGCCGGCGTCTCGCTGCTGGTCGCCTCGCTGACCGGCCGGCGCGCGTTCGCCGCGGCGTTCATCGTCGGCGTCTTCCTCATCACCTCGCCGATCGTGGGCATCCTGAACTTCCTGGGCAACGCCACCCTGGCCAAGCTCTCGTTCATGGCCAACCCGATGACCATGATGCTCGGCCTCGAACAGTGGGTCTTCGGCGTCGAGGGGAACAACCGGCTGCCGATCGGCAACCTCGGCCCGGTGTACGGCGCCGGCGCGCTCATCCTGCTCGCCGGTTCCGTCGGGCTCCTGCTGCTGCGTTACCGGAAGGTGGCCGCCTGACATGAGTACCGTCGACCTGCAGCACGTCTCGCGGTGGTACGGCAACGTGGTCGCCGTCAACGACGTCACCATGAGCCTCGGGCCGGGCGTCACCGGCCTGCTGGGCCCGAACGGGGCCGGCAAGACGACCCTGCTGCACATGATGTCGGGCTTCCTCGCCCCGTCGCGCGGCACGCTGACCGTGGACGGCGCCCCGACCTGGCGCAATCCCGACGTGTACCGCACGCTCGGCCTCGTCTCCGAGCGGGAGAGCGTGCACGGCTTCCTGACCGGTCACGAGTTCGTGCTCGCCAGCGCCAAGCTGTTCCGGCTCGCCAACCCGGAGGAGGCCGCCCGCCGGGCGCTCGCCCTCGTGGAGATGGAGCCGGCCCAGGACCGCCGGATCGAGACGTACAGCAAGGGCATGCGCCAGCGCATCCGGGTGGCGGCCGCGCTCGTGCACGAGCCGAGCGTCCTGCTGCTCGACGAGCCCTTCAACGGCATGGACCCGCGGCAGCGCTTCCACATGATGGACCTGCTGCACAAGATGGGCGACGAGGGCCGCACGGTCCTGTTCTCCTCGCACATCCTGGAGGAGGTCGAGCAGGTCTCCGGCACCGTGCAGGTCATGGTGGCCGGCCGCCTCGCCGCCTCGGGCGAGTTCCGCACCATCCGGCGGCTGATGACCAACCGCCCGCACGTGTTCACCATCCGCTCCAGCGACGACCGGCGCCTCGCGGTCGCCCTGATGACCCTGGGATCCGTCGCGGGCGTCGACATCGACGCGACCGGCCTGCAGGTGCGCGCGTCGGACTACGGCACGTTCACCCGTGCCCTGCCGCGCGTCGCGCTCAAGGAGGGCGTCCGGGTGCGCCGCCTCATCCCGGCCGACGAGTCCCTGGAAAGCGTCTTCTCCTACCTGGTGGGTGCCTCATGAACACCACTGTCGCGATGATCACCGCCCGGGGCCTGCTGGGCCGCCGCCGGATCTGGCTGCTGGTGCCGCTCCCGCTGCTGCTCATCGGCCTCACGCTGATCGTCAAGGCGTTCGGCCCGGACCCGGCCGAGTGGGGCGAGGGGGTCATCGGCGGCCTCGGTTTCTCCGCGGTACTGCCCGTGATCGCCCTCATCATCGGCACCGGCGTCCTGGGCTCGGAGATCGACGACGGGACCATCACGCACATCCTGAGCAAGCCGCTCCCGCGCTCGGAGATCATTTTCACCAAGCTCGCCGTGGCGACCGGCGTCACCGCCCTCTTCGCCGGCGTGCCGCTGTTCATCGTGGGCCTGATCGCCGGCCAGCCGCCGCTGGCCTTCGCGCTCTTCGTCGGCGGGGTGATCGGCTCGCTCGCGTACTGCTCGATCTTCCTGCTGCTCAGCGTCGTGACCCGGCGGCCGGTGCTCGTGGGGCTGGCGTACGTGGTGTTGTGGGAGGGCGTGCTGGGCAACATCCTGACGGGGACGCAGAAGCTGTCGATCCAGCAGTACGTGCAGGCGATCGTCGACTGGCTCGCCCCGACGGACCTGCTGCACGGCAACGTGGCGGTGCCGCTGAGCTGCGTGATGGCGGCGGTGTTCACGGTGGCCTCGACGGCCTACGCGATCCAGCGGCTGCGGACGCTCTCGGTCGCGGGGGAGACCGGCTGATCCCGGCTGCCGGCACCGGCGGCGGCGCGCTCCAGCACCACGGGAGCGCGCCGCCGCCTTTTCCGCGTAGCGGCACCACGGCGGCGCCCATCCGGCCGGCCTGGGGTGTCCGTCCGGAGCGCTGTCGCGTTGAGCCGCGGAGCAAGCGCCTTCGCCTTTTCCGCGTAGCGGCACCACGGCGGCGCCCATCCGGCCGGCCTGGGATGTCCCTCCGGAACGCTGTCGCGCTGAGCCGCGGAGCAAGCGCCTTCGCCTTTTCCGCGTAGCGGCACCACGGCGGCGCCCACCCGGCCGGCCTGGGATGTCCCTCCGGAACGCTGTCGAGCTGAGCCGCGGAACAAGCGCCTTCAAACCGCCGTGACCTGCGGAAACGATAAGTCGGGCACTCCGTGCCACGACTTATCGCATATATGACCCGCCGACAGGGCATAAGTCCGAAATGTCGGATCACGAAGTGTCCGACATTTCGGGAAACCCGCCGGCGCCCCGGCGAGGCCCGAGTGGCGCGGCCCAGCACGGCGATGGTTGGGTGTGATCGTGCATCGGGTCTACAGCGTGGCCGTCTTCATCGTCCTGGCCTCGCTCGACAACGTCGCGATCGGCCTCGTCCCGCCCCTCTACTCACCCATCAGCCGCGCCCTCGGCGTCGGCGAGGGCGCCCTCGGCGTGGTCACCGCCGTCAGCTACCTCGTCACCGCCGTGGCCGCCGTCGCATGGGCGTACGCCGGCGACCGGACCGACCGCAAACCCGTGCTCATGATCGGCACGCTGATCTGGGCGGCCGGCACCGGGGCGACCGTGCTCACGGACGGGTACTGGACGTTCCTGGCCGCCCAGCTGTTCGCGGCCGTGGGCCTCGGCGCCGTCGGCTCGGTCGGGTTCTCCGTGGTCAGCGACCTCATCTCGCCGAAGCGGCGGGGCCTGGTCATGAGCCTCTGGGGACTGTCGCAGGGCGTCGGCACCCTCGCCGGGGTCCTCGTCGCCAGCCAGCTCGGCGGCACGAACTGGAAGGTCCCGTTCTCGGTGCTGGCCGTGCTCGGCGTCGTGGCCTGCGCCGGGTACTTCACCACCGCCGACATCCGCCGCGGGCAGAGCGAACCCGATCTCGCCGCGGTGTTCGCGGCCGGCGAGGAGTACGAGCACCGCATCTCCCGGGCCGACCTGCCCCGGATCGCGGCGCGGCGGACGAACGTGTGGCTCGTGCTGCAGGGGCTCACGGCCCAGGCCGCGTTCGGGTCGCTCGTCTGGCTGCCGCGGCTCTTCCAGGCCCGGGCCGAGGCCCAGGGCTACGACGAGAGCACCGCGATCGCCGTCGGCGGGCTGCTGGCGATCATGTTCCAGCTCGGCGGGGTGCTGTCGATCGTCGGCGGGCTGCTCGGGGACCGCTGGCAGCGGCGCGACCTCGGCGGCCGGGCGAAGGTGGCGGCGATCGGGATGCTGGCCGGCGTCCCGCTGTACGTGCTGCTGTTCTTCGCCCCGATCGGCCTGCCCGAGCCGCGGGGCCGCCCGGCGCTGCAGATCGTGCTGGGCTCGCTGTTCACCTCGCCCGGCCTGCTCGGGGCGTTCCTGCTGGCCGTGGTGGCGCTGGCGCTGACCTCGGCGAACTCGCCGAACTGGTTCGCGCTCATCGCCGACGTCAACCCGCCGGAGCACCGCGGCACGGTGTACTCCATGGGCAACCTCGTCAACGGCGTCGGCCGGGCCGCCGGCAACGGGCTCGTCGGGGCCGTGTTCGCGGCCCTCGCGCGCTCGTTCCCGCCGCCGGCGAACCTGGCCATCGGGCTCGCCGTGTTCCAGGTCTTCTTCATCCCGACCGGGATCATGTACTGGCTGGCGTCGCGCACCTCGCCGAAGGACATCCGCGAGGTGCACGAGCTGCTGCGGGGCCGGGCGGCCGCCGAGGTCAGTTCCCGAACGCCCGCTGGTGGCTCGGCGGGGTGAACTGCTCCACGGGCTGACCCTGCAGCGCGGCCTTCAGGGTGTACGCCACCGCGTTGTTGATGACCGGGTGCGACATGGTCCGGTTGGTCTGCGGGTTGTCCGGGTCCGTGAGGATCCCGGCCACGGCCAGCTGCTTCGTCATGGCCACGAACGTCGCGCTCTTGCCGCTGTCGGTCGTGCCGGTCTTGCCCGCGACCGGGCGGCCGACGGCGCCGCGCACGTTCGTGGCGGTACCGCTGCCGGGGCAGGCGCCGAACGCGGACTGGTCGCCGACCGGGCACCGGGCCATGTCCACGGCCGCGCGCGCGATGTCGGGATCGACGGCCTGCTTGCACTGCGGCTGCCCGGCGTCGATCTTGTTGCCGCTGACGTCGCGGATCTCGGTGATCGGCGTCGGCGCGCAGTAGTTGCCGTCGGCGGCGAGGGCCGCGTAGGCGCCGGCGAGGTCCAGCGGCGTCGTGTCCGACACGCCGAGGGTGAACGCGCCCCACTGCTTGGCGTCCTTGGCGAAGTTCGCGTCCTGCGACGAGCGGAACTGGATGCCGAGGCGCTTGGCCACGTCCACCACGTGGTCGGCGCCGACGCGCTGCTCGAGCGGGACGAAGTACGTGTTCAGCGACATGCCGAAGCTCTGCCACATGTTGAACGTGCCGGTCGGGTCGCCCTCGGAGTTCTTCGGGCAGTAGTGCGGGCCGTTGCACGCCGCGGGGCTGCTCGCGCTGATCGGGTAGTCGGACACGAACTGCGCCTGCACGTCCTCGGTGTGCGACAGCGCCAGCCCGGACTCCATCGCGGCGACCGCGGTGAAGATCTTGAACGAGGAGCCGGCCTGGTAGCCGGGCACGTCCGGCCCGCCGGTGATGAAGGGCACCGTGGTGTTCGGATAGTTGCCCTTCTGGCCCTTGCGGTCGGGGTTGGTGCTCTGGCCGTTGCCGCTCTGGTCGTTGCTGAAGTTGCGGTTGGTGGCCAGGGCCTGCACCCGGCCGGTGCCCGGCTCCACGGCGGCGACCATCACCGCCTCCGGGTTGCCCAGGCCCACGTTCGCCGAGCCGACGTCGGGCTGGTTCTTCGCATACTTGAACGCCGCCGCCTGGGTCTGCACGTTCAGCGAGCTGATGATGGTGTACCCGCCCGAGCGCAGCTTGTTCTCCCGGTCGAACGCGTCGGCGCCGAAGGCGGGCTGCTCGTCCCACCAGCGGCGCAGATAGTCGCAGAGGAACCCGGCGCCCAGGTCGCCGCGCTGCACGGACTCGCAGCCCTCGGGCGTGCGCTGGCCCACGATGGTCAGCTTCTGCGCCTTGGCCTCGTCGCGCTGCTGCGGCGTGATGTACTTCATCGCCACCATCTGGTCGAGCACGTACCCCTGCCGCCCGATCGCCTTCGGCAGCCCGTCCGCGGTCGCCGGGTCGTTCGTCGAGGGCGCCTTCACGAGCCCGGCCAGCAGCGCGGCCTCGGCGAGCGTGAGGTCCCTGGGGTCCTTGCCGAAGTAGACGTGCGCGGCCGCGTAGATGCCGAAGGCGCCGTGGCCGAAGGTGGAGATGTTGAGGTACCGCTCCAGGATCTGCTGCTTGGTGAGCTTCTTCTCCAGCGCCATCGCCAGCTTCATCTCTTTGAGCTTGCGGGCCGGCGTCTTCGCGGTCGCGTCGACGACCTCCTGCGGCGTGCGGGCCGAGTAGGAGGTCGCCTGGCGCACGTACTGCATCGTCAGCGTCGAGGCGCCCTGCTGGTCGCCGCCGTTCTCGTTGTTCACGAACGCGCGGGCGACCCCCTTGAGGTCCACGCCCTTGTGCTCGTAGAACCGGTTGTCCTCGGCCGCGACCATGGCCTGCTGCATCACCGGGGCCACGTCGGCGATCGGCACGTCGCGCCGGTTCTCGTCGTACATCATCGCCAGCAGCGTCGTGCCGTCGCTGGCGTAGATGTAGGAGATCTGTGGCGAGGGCAGCACGTCGAGATCGCTCGGGATCTCCTCGAACGTGTCGGCCCCGGACTTCGCGGCCAGGCCGGAGAAGGCGAGTCCCGGGAACGTGGCCGCGGCGACCACCACCCCGGCGAACAGTCCGCACAGCAACAACGAGGCGGCGGCCCTCAGGGCCGGCAAGGGACGCAGACGCACCCTCCAAGCCCTACCCCATCGAGCCGCCGCCGACACGTGAAAAACCACACCGGGTGCCATGACAACCGAATCGCGGCATTGACGCGCTCTACAACGTCTTGAGGTGAAACCCTCCGTCGACGTCGATGACCTGGCCGGTGGAGAAGGGCAGCAGCCCGCTCGCGATCGCGACCACCGCCTTGCCCACGTCGTCCGGGGTGCCCCACCGGCGGATCGGGGTCACGCCCTCGTCGAGGATCAGCCGGTCGTACTTCTCCTTGACGCCGCCGGTCATGTCGGTGGCGATGATCCCGGGGCGCACCTCGTACACGGTGATGCCGTGCTCGGCCAGGCGCGCGGCGTACAGCTTGGTGAGCATCGCCAGGCCGGCCTTCGTGACGCAGTAGTCGCCGCGGTTGACGCTCGCGGTGTAGGCGCTCATCGAGGAGATGGTCACGATGCGGCCCGCGGTGCCGGCGGCGATCATGCGGTTGGCGACCAGCTGGGTCAGGAAGTAGGGGCCCTTGAGGTTGATCCCGACGAGCCGGTCGAACGACTCCTCGCCGGCCTCGAGGATGTCGGCGCGCACGTCCGGCGCGACACCGGCGTTGTTCACGAGCAGCTCGATGTCGCCGAAGGCCGCGTAGGCCTCCGCCACGAGCCGGGCGCGGTCCGCGGACTCGGCGAGATCGGCCCGTACCGTGGCCGCCTTCGCCCCGTGCCGCTCGACCTCGGCCGCGACCCGCGCCGCGGCGTCGGCGTTGCTCGCGTAGTTGACCACGACGTCCCAGCCGGCCCGGGCCAGCGCCAGCGCGATGCCCCGGCCGATCCCGCGGGAGGCCCCGGTGACGAGGGCGGCGCTCACGCGGTGCCCCCGAAGAAGGTGTAGTACGGCCCGTTGTCGAGGCGGAGCAGGTAGAGGCCGAGCTCGCGCAGGTGGTAGTCGCCCCACATGCTCGACTCGCCGTTGGGCACCCGCTGGCCCTCGTGGACCTGGTCCCAGCCGTTGGGGCGATGGTAGACCGAGTGCAGCAGGAGGCCCTGGTGGCCCGGGTCGGTGCTCAGGTACGGCTCCCGCAGCAGCGTGCTCGCGACCGTCAGGCCGGCCTGGGTGTACCGCTCCTCGCCGAGCGCGCGCCCGAGCCGCAGCAGGCCCTGGGCCCCGATCGCGGCGGCGCTGGAGTCGACGGGCTCGTGCTCGTTGAACGGGTCCGCGGGCGCGTCGAGGTCGAGCCGCGCGATCCCGGGGGCGCCGGTGTCCCAGTAGGGCACCCCGTCGGCCGGCGACGAGCCGATGTAGAAGTCGCACGTGGCCCGCGCGGCCTCCTCGAAGACGTCGTCGTGCTCGAGCTCGAGCAGCTCCGCGAAGCCGAGCATCGCCCAGGCCAGGCCGCGCGTCCAGGTCGAGAAGGGGGAGTACCCCTGCTGCGTGCTCGGCGCCCGGAACCGCCCGTCGCTGACGTTGAACAGGGCCTCGTGCACGGTGCGCCCGCGCACGTCGTAGGCGTCGCGCCCGGTGCCGTAGAAGACGTTGTACTTGGCGGTGTTGTACGCGTGCTGGCGCATCCGCTCCCGCAGGTCGATCCGCTCGTCGTGCTCGCCCATCAGCACGTGCCCGAGCCGGTGGGCGACGGCGAGGGAGCGGCACGACCGGATGGTGTCGACGAACAGGGACTGGGGGCCGTTGAAGCTGTAGATGTACCCGGTGCCGTCCTCGATCTTCTGCCAGCGCGCGGCCTGGACCGCGCCGGAGACCTTCAGCGCCAGCTCGGCCGCGGCCCGCTCGGTCTCCTCGACGCGGCCCTCGCCGACCAGGCGCAGAATCGCACCGTACGTGCTGACGTTGTTGAACCCGTGGTCGTGCACGCCGACGTGGCTGACGTGCGGCGCCATCAGGGTTCTGGTCTGCTCGAGGCCGAGGGTCCGGAAGCGCTCGTCGCCGGTCGCGTCGAACTGCAGCAGCGCCGAGCCGACCTGGAACCCCTGCGTCCACTCGGTCCAGCCGCGGGCCGTGTACCGCCCGTCGACGGTGAACACCGGCGAGCCGCCCCCGCCGTGAGGGTCGAGGGCCAGGATCTTCCCGGCGGAGAGCTCGAACATCCGCTCGACGTCGGCAACGAGGTCCTTGCCGGTGAGCCCCGATTCGGTGCGCAGCATGCGGGGGATGTTACCGAGGAAAGCCCTTTCCTGAAAGCCCCGGCGTCCTGTCCCGAACCTCCTGGCGTTGCGCCACCCGCTCGGGCCGTGTCGTCCGCCGAGCGGATGCGAGGGCTCGACCGGCGCGTGCGAGGATATGCGGCGATGGACATCGCGGTGGAGGACGTCACCGCCCGCTGGGTCACCGCCTGGACCACGGGACGCACGACCGACCTCTTCAAACTCCTGGCAGCGGCCCCGGCGATCGAGACGAACCTGGACCCGGACGGCGACTTCATCGAACTCCTGACGGACTACGCCGCCGCCCTGGATTCGGTGACGGTCTTCGCCGAGACGGTCCTGGACCGCCGGGCCGCCCTGGTCTACGACTGCACCCTGTCGGGCGAGACCTTCCGCCTGGCGGAGTTCCTGACCGTGAACGAGGCGGGCCTGGTGACAGAAATCCGCCGCGTGTACGACCTGAACGCCATCGAACGCCTGATGCCCCACCTGCTCCTGGAGCACTGAGCCCCACGGCCGGCCGGTCTCCCGCGCCTCTCCTCCCCCCGCGCGCGTGGTGTCCGCGACCCCGACCTCTGCACCTTGCCTGCTCGCGCGTGGTGTCTACGGTCCCCGACTTCTGCACCTAGCCTTCTCGCGAGTGTTGTTTGCAGTGCCCGACCCGTGCACCTCACCTTCTCGTGCGTGGTGTCTGCAGTGCCCGGCCCGTGCACCTCGCCTTCTCGCGCGTGGTGTCTGCAGTCCCCGGCCTCTGCACCTCGCCTTCTCGCGCGTTGCTCACTCGGGCCGGTGTCTCGCGCCTGCCCTTGTCGCGCTTCTACCTGCGACGTTACGGGTTATCCACAGGCTGGAAGTTTCTCTTCCGCGGGGGCGGCGGGAGGGGAAAGCTGGAACTCGTGAGCGACAAGGAAATCCCGGCTCCATCCGTCGGCCGCCGGCCAGACGACCACACCATCACCCGCGGCCCACCGGGCCGCCCCTGAGATTCCCGAACGCCGGGCGACGCCGGAACGGCCGCGCCGTCCTCGCGGCTGCCCGCGCTCCTTGCTTCGCGCGGAACCCGCACCGCGCCGGAGTGCGTACGCCGCCGCGAAGGCCACGCCGCGCCGCCCAGTGCGGGGCCGGGCCGACCCGCCGCGCAGGGTCGGCCCAGTCCCCGCCCGCCGCGTCACGCCCGGGACCGCCGCAACCCGACGGAGACGTCCCGACCGGTACGCCCGCGACCCCTCGCGACCTCACGCCCGGGTTCGCTCCGGCCCAACGGCGACATCACGCCCTGGATCCCACGGCTCAACGACAACACCACGCCCGGATTCGCCGCGACGCCAAGGCGACACCCACTGATCCGCGACTCTTGTCCCTTCTCGACCACACCGTCAACACCGACCAGCACGCCGGCACTTCCGCACGCCAGCACATCCGCACGCCAGCACTTCCGCACGCCAGCGCTTCGGCACGTCAGCACCCGGCACGACGACAGCACTGGACTCGGCCGAGTCACGCTCCGATCTACGTGACGAGCACGCACCCTCAACGCGAGCAGGATCAGCGCTGAGGACCCGTCACGGCCGCAGCGCACCGGCACCGAGCGCCACGGGGGCGCTTGGCGCCGGATGGACACCGAGCGTCACGGGGTGGTCGGCGTCCAGCGCTTCGGCGGCGCTTCGGCATCGTGCGCCTCGCAGTGAGTGCCATGCGAGGTGAGGCGCCGCGGACGCGCACGGGCACCGAGCGCCACGGGGGCACTCAGCGCCGTATGGGCACCGAGCGCCACGGGGGTGCTTGGCGCCGCGCGGACACCGAGCGCCACGGGGGCGGTCGGCGTCCAGCGCTGCGCCGCGACGCTGCGCGATGCGGGGGAGATGCGGGGGAGTGGCACCCCGGTGACGCCGGCGACCGGCCACCGCCGGCCGCGCGGCCGTTGTGTGCGGCGAGGGGGCTCACACAACGGCGGAGGCCGGACCCGGGGGCGGGGTCCGGCCTCGTCGAGCCGAAGTGCGGAAGGAGGAACGCGTCAGGCGACCGTGGTCATCGACGACGCCGAGACGAACGTGTAGCCCAGGGACTGGATGCCCTCGACGGTCGACTTGAGGTACGACGTGCCCAGGTACGGGTGGTAGAAGAAGCTCGCCACGCCGTCGCGGACGGCCAGGTTCGCCTTCGCGTTCGCGATGAGGTCGGCCGGCAGCACGGCCGGGTGCTGGTTGAACGGCTCCGGCTCGATGTTGCCGATGTTCTCCGGGATGATCGTCGAGCCGTAGACGTCGCGGACGGTGTACGGGAAGTACTGGCCGACCATGTGGGCGACGCGGTTGTCCACCGTGGTGCCCGAGAGCACGCCCGGGAAATAGAGGCCGCGGTCGTAACGGACGCCGAAGAGCGTGTTGATGGTCTTGTAGTCCAGCGCCGAGGCGGCGTAGTGCGGCGGCTCGAAGATGGTCGGCTGGGAGAGGCCGGCCATGAGCCAGTCGGCGCGGGAGGCGGTGACGCGAGCGGTCACGTTCAGGGCCGAGTCGTTCTTCACCGGGCCGTCGTAGATGACGGCGTCGTTGGCGTCGACGTGGGCGAGGAAGAACTCGAAGTCGTTCGCGCTCACGCCGTCGTACGGGTTGTTCAGCGCGTCGAGCTGGTGCGTGTAGCCGTGCATGAGCAGCGTGCCGCCCTTGCTCTGCATGTACTTCAGGGCGCTGACCACCAGTGGCCGCTGACGCAGCGTGTAGTCCTCGGCCTTGCCATTGTTGTTCACGCCCTTCGGGTCGCGGTAGCGGCTGTAGACGGCGACGGTGAACGGGACCTTCTTGCTCGACAGGTAGTCGGCGACGGCGCGCAGCTCGGCCGGGTCGGCGTCGGGGCCGACGTCCTCGATGCGGACCAGGGCGCGGTGCCGCGCGGCGGTCCGCGGGGCGAGCACGTCGTAGAGCAGGTCCGAGAACGCGAGGTACCGGTCGTTCGACGTGATGTAGGAGAACGGGATCTCGCCGATGTAGGTCAGGTTGCCGGACTTGATGCCCCAGGGGAACTTCGATCCGTCGGCGCGCACGGCGTCGGCCACGCTGACCGCCTTGGCGCTGTCGTAGACGGCGTAGTCCATGATGCCGGCGAGGTTGCGGGTGTCGCGGGTCAGCGCGGTGCCCTTGTAGTCGACCTCGGCGACGGTGGAGACGTCGAAGCCCTTCCAGGTGTACCCGTACTTCGCCGCGAAGTCCGCCGAGCGCGCGGTCAGCTGCCAGATGTTGTCGTACAGCCACACCACCGGCTTGCTCGTGGCCAGCACGTCGTCGAGGAAGGCGGCCGGGATCGGCTCGTCGTACGTCGAGCCGACGTAGACGACCGCGCTGTACTTCTCCAGCTCGCCCTTGGTGTAGGTGCCGACCGGGTGCGCGGTCCAGGCGCCGAAGTGCGAGACGAGGTTCGTGGCCATCATCCCGTAGTCCTCGCCGAGCCAGGCGTACTCGCCGGTGTAGTCGTAGAGGACGAGCGTCTTCGTCGAGGCGCTGGAGCCGGTGGCGCCGGCGCCGGAGACGGTCTTCGCGGTGGTCGCGGCCAGGGCCGGGGCCGCGGGAGCGGCGAGGCCGAGCACCGCGGCGAGCACGAGGCCGAGCAGAGCTGACAGCTTGCGCATGAGCGAACTGATCCCAATCAGACGAGCGAGGCGGACGTGGGCATCGGGGAGGGGATGGGTGCGAGGCCGAGCATGGCGGCGACCGCCTGCTCGGTGCGCTGCGACGCGAGACCGTCGCCGTACGGGTTGCCGCTGGCGGTCATCGACTGCCGCAGCATCGGGTCGTCGAGCAGCTTCGCGGCCTCGGCGACGATCAGGTCCTCGTCGGTGCCGACCAGCTTGGCGCAGCCGGCCTGGAGGGACTCGACGCGCTCGGTGACCTCACGCAGTACCAGTGCCGGAACCTTGAAGGACGGGGCCTCCTCCTGGATGCCGCCCGAGTCGGTCAGGGCCAGGTAGGCGCGGGAGAGCAGCCGGGCCAGCGAGGGGTAGGGCAGCGGGTCGGTGATCGTCACCCGCGGCACGCCCGCGAGGCCGGCCTCGACCTGGGCCCGGACCGCCGGGTTGGCGTGGGCCGGCAGGACGACCCGGATGTCGGGGTACGCCTCGACCAGGCGGCGCACCGCGCCGAGGATGCGATCCAGCGGCTCGCCCCACGACTCGCGGCGGTGCGCGGTGACCAGCACCAGGCGCGCCTCGCCGTGCTCGGCGGCGTCGACCGCGGCGGCGACGCCGGCGTCGTCGAACGGCAGCTCCTTCGCCGCGATCTCCAGCGCCGCGTCCACCACGGTGTTGCCGGTGATGAGCACGTTGGACGGGGCCACGCTCTCGTCGAGCAGGTTCGTCGCGGCGAGCGCGGTCGGGGCGAGGTGCAGCGCCGCGAGCTGGCCGACGAGCTTGCGGTTGGCCTCCTCCGGGAACGGCGAGTCCAGGTCGCCGGAGCGCAGGCCGGCCTCGAGGTGCACGACCGGGATGCGGCGCCAGAACGCGGCCATCGCGCCGGCGAGCGTCGTGGTGGTGTCGCCCTGCACGATCACGGCGGCGGGCTTGCGGGTCTCCAGGAGCGCGTCGAGCTGCTTGATCATCTCGCTGAGGAGCTCCGGCTGGCTGCCGGTCACGCGCTGCAGCGGCAGGGTCACGTCCGCCTCGACGTCGAAGGCGGCCAGGGCCTGCGTCACCATCGTCGGGTGCTGGCCGCTGGCGACCAGGACCGGGCTGAGACGGCCGGCGGCGCGCATGGCGGCCGCGACGGGGGCGAGCTTGATGGCCTCGGGACGGGTACCGGCGATCAGGAAGACTTCAGGAAGCATGTGTGCGTCACCTTGCGAGGAGTAAGTGCCGCATCCGTGCGGATAAATCCTTGTCGTACCGTTCAGGCGGCGACCGGCTCTTCGGCGAGCCGTTCGGTCTTGGCCCAGGCGTTGCGCCGCGCCACCTGCCGGCCGATCGCCCGCCAGGTCGCCACGAGGCCGAGCAGCAGGAAGAACGGGTAGGCGAGGGCCGCCTTGAGCAGCGTCGGCGTGGTCTCGTCGCGCAGCTGCACGCGGTGCACGAGCGCCCAGACCAGCCCCGGCACCGTCATCCCGACGACCCAGAAGAGCGCGACCTCGCCCATCTGGCCCCACGAGTGGATCAGGAAGGTGTCCCCGTGGCCCGGGATCAGGTGCCACATGGCGTACCCCCACAGCCCGAACACCGCCGCCGTGCCGAACGCGTTCATCCACGGCGCGAGCAGGTAGTAGAGCATCTCCAGCAGCGCGTGGTTGCGGATCTTGCGCGAGGCGATCAGCCTCGGGACGTACGACACGCACTGCAGGTTGCCCTGGGCCCAGCGTGTCCGTTGCCGGACCAGGCGCTTGACGTCCACCAGGCCCTGCTGCTTGACGTGGGCCAGCGAGGTGTACCGAATCCGCTCCCCGTTGAGGTGCATGCGCAGTCCGAGCTCGAGATCCTCGACCAGGCAGTGCGACCAGGGCGCGTTGCCCAGCTGCATCAGCGACGACAGCCGGGCGAACTGCCCGTTGCCGCCGAGGCCGACCGTGCCCGCCGCGTCGCGCAGCAGCTGGCTGGCGTTGGCGATCGCGGCGAACTCGAGATCCTGCACGGCCCCGAGCACCTTGTCGCGGTTGTGGATGCGCACGCGCACCTGCACCGCGCCGACCTGCGGGTCCCGCATGAGCCGCGAGATCTCCGGCAGCAGGTTGGCGCTGCCCCGCCCGTCGCCGTCGATGACCCCGACCGCGACCCGGGACGGGTCCTCGCCGTTGACCAGCGTCAGGTCCCGGATCGCCCGGAAGGCGGCGTTGAGCGCCTCGCCCTTGCCCTTGCGGGCGTTGGGGAAGTCGCGGCGCAGGACCGTCAGGCCCGGGTGGTCGATGGCGGCCAGGACGTCCGGGGTGCCGTCGTCCGATCCGTCATCGACCACCAGGACCCTGGTGCGTGTGCCCTCCGGACCGCTCAGCGCCAGGGCGGCGCCGACGGTCCGGCCGACCACCCGCTCCTCGTTGAGGGCGGGCACGACGATCCAGAAGGTCAGCGGCTCGTTGCCGTTCGGCGCGATGGCATCGCGCCGGCGGCGGCGTCCGGCGGTGGCCGCATCGCCGGCGGAGAACGCCACCAGCGCCAGGTTGTACGCCGGCCACAGCGTCAGCAGCGCGAAGCCGACCAGAAGGATCGCCGTCATCGCTCAGGCGGCGCTGCGGTTGAAGCGCGACGCCCGGACCATCAGGAAGCCGGTGACCACGAGCGCGATCCCGGCGACGACGATGGCGAAGACCGGGCTTCCGGTGACGGGCAGCGACCCGGCGGTGGCTCCGCCGGTCACGACCACGCCGGTGACCTTCGAACCTGACATGACAGCTTCCCCTCGGCTATCCGGTGGTGTGCCCGGCGGCTCCGTGCTGGCAACCGTCGTGCACCTTGTCCGAGAAGCTTGGCTTGCCGCCGCGCCGATCACAATGGGTGACAGGGTCGCCGGGGGGAAGTCCAACCGAGCACCCGACAGGGCGCTTACGCAGGCAAAACCTGGCGATTACACACCGTGTCGGGACGGTGTGCCGTAGCTCTCGGTGAGGTCCCGGGGCTGCTGCCAGCCGGGGGCGAACTCGGCCCACAGGGAGAGCGCGACGGCGGCGCTGTCCGGCCGCTCGCCGGGGCGCTTGGCCATGCACTGTCGGCACAGCTCGGCCACGGACCGGGGCACGCCGGGGGTGAGCACCACGGGCGTCGGGGCGGCCTGCAGCAGGCGGGCGCCGGGCGCGTGGGGCGAGCGGCCGGTGAGCATGTGGTACAGCAGGACACCGAGCGCGTACACGTCCCACGCCGGAGCGTGCTCGACCCGCGACGCCGACGGGTGCGCGAAGGGCACCGCGAGCCCGAAGTCGATGATCTTTACACCGGCCGTGGTCAACATGACATTGTCGGCCGTCAAATCCCGGTGCGCGATGCCGCGGCGGTGCGCGACGGCGAGCAGCTCGGCGACGGAGGCCGCGATCTCCACCGCCTCCTGCCAGGGCACCGAGCCCTCGGCGAGGCGGGTGGCCAGCGGCACCCCGTTGAGCAGCTCCATCGCGACGGCCGGCACGCAGACGCCCTCGGCCTCGATCTCGCCGAACGCGAAGACCTTCGGCACCGTTGGGTGGCGCATCCGCTGCATGAGGTGCGGCTCCCGCCGCGCCGCGTGGCAGGCCCGGGTGTTGTTCGCGAACGCCGGTGCGAGTACCTTCACCGCCGCCGGCCGGATCCGCTCGAGGTCGACGGCCTCGTAGACCAGCGACATCCCGCCCCGGGCGATCGGGCGGACCAGCAGGTAGCGGTCGAGCACCCTGCGGCCAACCTCGATCCCGGACACAGACGACGACTATTCCTTATCCGGTCGTGCTAGCGATAGCCCTGACGAAGTTCATAAGTGTGATCGAAACCTATAGTTGACATCGCGGTAACTCTGACTGACGCTGACCGCAGGAATCGCTCCCACAGGAGACTTGATGCCTGAGCACACCGCCGAGCCTGCACCATCACCCACCGTCACCGAGGTCGCCGCCGCCGCGGGGGTCTCCGCCGCCACCGTGTCCCGCGTCCTCACGGGCCGGGTGCGGGTCAGCACGTCCGCCCGGGTGTCGGTGCACGACGCCATCGCCCAGCTCGGGTACGTCCGCCATCGTGCCCCGCGCCGGGTCGACCGCCAGGCCGCGGGCCTGCCCGTGGCCGCCGTCGTGTTCGAGCCGGCGGCCCGGCTGTTCCGCGACGGCTTCGTCGCGCGGCTGCTCGCCGGGGCCGAGGAGGAGCTGTCGGCCCGCGGGGTGCCGCTGCTCACCATGTCCGCCACGCGCGGCACGGTGGCCAGCTCCACCCAGTTCCTGACCGCGGGCGGGGTCGCCGGCGTGCTGCTCGTCGGCGCGCCCGGGCAGCACCCGCTCGCCGTGTCGCTGGCCGCGTCCCGGGTGCCGCTGCGCTCCGCGGGCCGCCCGGAGCTGTCGGTGCCGTATGCCGACGTCGACAACCGCGACGGCGCCCGGCAGGCCGTGGAGCACCTGCTCCTGCGGGGCCGGCGGACCATCGCCACGATCGCCGGCCCGCCGGACTCACCCGCGGCCGCCGACCGCCTCGACGGGTACCGCCGGGCCGTGATCGCCGCCGGCCGGCAGCCCCTGATCGCGTACGGTGACTACACCACCCCGTCCGGTGGCCACGCCGCCGCCTGGCTGCTCGATCGCACCCCGCGCCTCGACGCGCTCTTCGTGGCCTCCGACGCCATGGCCGCCGGCGCCCTCCAGGCGCTGCGCAAGTCCGGCCGCCGGGTGCCCGAGGACGTGGCCGTGGTCGGCTTCGACGACGCCCCGCTCGCGGCCTTCACCGCGCCCGCCCTCACCACGGTCCGCCAGCCCGTCGAGGAGCTCGGCGCGGTCGCCGCCGCACTGCTGCTCGACCCGGACAGCGACAACCCGATCCTGCCGACCGAGCTCGTTGTGCGGGCATCCACGTAGGATGCGCGATGCTCAGCTGCGGGAGGGCGACATCCTCGCCCGCCGCTACATCCTCAAACAGCCCGTCGGTGCGGGCGGCATGTCGGTCGTCTGGCGCGCCTGGGACTCGACCCTGGAGCGCACGGTCGCGGTCAAGGTCCTCGACGGCCCCATCGCGTCCGACGGCGGCCAGCGCGACCGCATCCGCCGCGAGGCCCGGGCCGCGGCCCGCATCGAGCACCCCAACGCCATCGGCGTGTACGACTACGGCGAGACGGTCACCCCGCGCGGGCGCATCGCCGCGTACGTGGTGATGCAGCTGCTCGACGGCATCTCCCTCGCCGCGCGCCTCGAGCGGGGCCCCATGCCGGTGCCCGAGGCGGTCGCGGTCGCCGCCACGGTCGCCGACGTCCTGCACGCCGCCCACCGCCGCGGCGTCGTGCACCGCGACGTCACGCCCGAGAACGTCATGCTCACCACCGACGGCGTGCGCCTGCTCGACTTCGGCATCGCGGCCGACATCGGCCAGCGGGAGGAGGCGATGACGTTCGGCACCCCGCCGTACGTCGCGCCCGAGCGCCTCACCGGCGCCCCCGCCAGCGGCGCGACCGACGTCTACGCCCTGGGCGTGCTGTTCTACGAGATGCTCACCGGCGCCCCGCCCTACCCGGCCGCGACCTGGGAGGAGCTCGAGCGCGCCCTGGCCGCCGAGCGCCGCCCGGCCCTCAACGTCCCCGGCCTGCCCGCCGCGGCCGCCGCCGTGTGCCTGCGCTGCCTGGCCGCCGACCCCCTGCGCCGCCCGACGGCCGCCGAGATGGCGAGCATCCTCGGGGCGAAGTCCGGGACGTCCGCGCTGATCACCCGCCGCCGGGCGCTGGTGGCCGTCCCGGTCCTGGTGGCCGCCGCGGTACTGGCCGTGCTCCTGTTCCACGACGACACCCCGGACCCGGGCCCCGGCCAGCACGCGGCCCCCGCACCGACGGTCAGCATCCTCGTGTCGGTCGTGCCGGCCCCCACGAACGGCCAGTCCACGCCCGCGCCGGCCACCCAGCCCCGCCGATCCGGCCCGCCGACCACCGGCGGCCCGGCGAGCCCGCCCGCGTCGCCGGCGGCCCAGCCGTCGCCGCTGACCCGCCCGGCGGCGGGCCGGGCGGTGCTGGACATCGTGGACCGGCGCTCGCAGGCCGGGGAGATCCGCTCGGACGTGGCGCTGGACATCCGCAACCAGATCAACAACCTGCTGTCGGACTCGACGGACGCGGCGCGGCGGATCGAGGTGCTGCGCCGGAACCTCTTCGACCGCACGCGGGACCAGTCGATCAGCGACGCGGCGTACGAGGAGCTCGACGCGGCGGTGGTCCAGTTCGGCCGCACCTTCACGACGTGACGCTCCACCGTGCACGGCTCGTACCTGTCAGGTCGGGTGCTGCCGCTCTTGTCGTCTCCGGCTCTTGTCGTCTCCGGCTCATGTCGTCTCCGGCTCATGTCGTCTCCGGCTGATGCGGCTTCGGCGTGGCTCGGGCCGGTAGGTCGGGCGCTCCGCACTGCGAACTTTCCGATACGACGTGACGCTCCATCGTCCACGGCTCGTACCTGTCGGTCGGGTGCTGCCGCTCTTCTCGTCTCCGGCTCGTGTGGCTTCGGGTGTGGCTCAGGCCGGTGCGGTTTGGTCCGATAAGTCGGGCGCTCCGCGCCGCGACTTATCGGATATTTCGTATATGTCAGAGTCTGCTGGTTCCGCCCGGGTCTGCCCGGAGCGCGCCCGGCCGGTCAGCGCTCCGGGGCCAGCCGGTGCCGTACCGCCCACAGCGCCGCCTCCGTCCGAGAAGCCGCACCAGTCTTCCGCAGAAGATTCGAGACGTGCACGGTGACCGTCCGGACCGAGATCCCGAGCGCGCTCGCGACCTGCTGGTTCGTCATCCCCGCGGCGAGGCACCCGAGCACCTCGATCTCCCGCGCGGTGAGGTCGCCACCGGCGCGCAGGCTGTGCAGCAGCGTCTCGGCCTCGGCCAGGCGCCATCCGGGCCAGTGCGCGAGCAACGCCACCGCGCGCTCGGCGTGCCGCCGGGCCTCCCCGGCGCGCCCGAGCCGTACGAGCGCGTGGGCCACAGCCGTGTGCACCGCCGCCTCCTCGGCCCGCCCGCCGTCGTCTCCCATCGCGGCGGCCGCGGCGCCCGTCGCCATCGCGGCACCGACTTCGTCGTCCGCCCCGACACCGTCCGTGACAGCCCCGGCCCTCGCACGACGGGAAAGACGCCTGCCGCCTACGCCTCCACCGGTACGGCCTCCCTCAACGCCTCCACCGGTGCCGCCTCCGCCAACGCCTCCACCGGTGCCGCCTCCGCCAACGCCTCCACCGGTGCCGCCTCCGCCAACGCGGCCTTCGCCAGCGCCTCCGCCGACTTCGCCGACTCCGTTTCCGCCGCCGACTCGGCCGCCGCTTCCGCCAACGCCGCCGCTTCCGCCAACGCCGCCGCGTCCGCTGCCCCCGCCTTCGCCGCCGCGTCCGCCTTCACCGCGTCCGCCACCCGCACCTTCGCCGCGTCCGCCGCCGGGGTGTTCGCCGCGTCCCCCTTCGACTCCGCCGCCAAATCCGCCTCCGCCCCCAGCGCCAACTCCACCGCCGACTCCGCGCACGCCCGGAACGAACCCGATGATCCCCGTACCCCCCGCCCCGAACCCTCCCGGCCCGAAGCCACCGACGTCGAAGGCGCGCACATTCGCACTATCCCGACCGCTCGCCTCGCGCACCGCCTCGCCGGCAAGGGCCGCGGGCAGCAGGTCGAGCGCGTCGGCATCGCGGCCCGCAGCCACCGCAAGCAGCAGTTCCAGCCGGACGGGCCGATCGGGCACATGCTCCTCGACCACCGCCGCGGGCACCCCGCCGTGCAACGCCCAGCGCGCGGCCTCGGCCAGCCGACCCGGCCCACACCGTCCGACACAGTCGCGCAATGCCTCGGCAGGATCCGCCGGGTGTACACCCCGTGCCGCCACCGCCACCCGCAGCACCCGAACCAGCCCCGAGTCGCGACCCTCCGCATCCGCGCGAGCGAGCATGCGCACCGCGAGCGGATCGTCGCCGCGCTCAAGAGCGAGCAGTCCCGCCCGCGCGGTGAAACGAACGCGCTCGACCGGATCGCTCTCGATCGGCAGGCGCGACCAGACCAGCGCCTCGGCCCGCGCTAGGTCCCCGGTGCGCATCGCATGCGCGATTCCGAGCGTTGTGGTCCGACCCGCGCAGAATTCCAACCCGTACCGTGCAATAGTCGCCATCGCCTCGTCGAACAGCCGCCAGCCCATCACCTCGCCCAGCCGTGGCAGGCTGACGGCCACCAGGTTGTGCACCGCGCGCCCGATCGTGATCGGATCGTGCTCGCGCGCCGCGAGCTGCCGAGCCGCGCGCAACAGCGCAACCCCGCGCTCGAAGTCCCCGGTCAGCGCGAGCGCGGTACCGAGCGTGACGGACGCCGCGGCAATCTCGACCCCGGCCCGCTCGGCGGCGGCCACCGCAGCCTCGGCGAGGGGCAGCACGCGAGCGGCGTCCTCGGTACGCAGGGCACTCTCAGCCTCGGCCGCCCGCTGCCGCGCACGCGACGCCGCCGACCCGCCGACGGCCGCGGCCCGATCGAGCGACCGCCGATGCCCGGCCCGGTCCCCGAGACACCAGCGCACCCCAGCGAGCCGCCGATGCGCGTCAGCGGTCCCGTCGAGATCATCCGTCTGCTGTACTTCCTGCAGCCAGTCGCCCGCATAGTTCGCCGCATCCTCGAAGCGCGCGGCGACAAACGCCGCCGCGGCCCCGACGGCAGCAAGCACAACCCGAACCTCGTCGGGCGCATCGACGCCCATTCGGAGATGCACGCCAAGCGCATCCGCCCGCCCCACCGGCCCGTCGCCGCGCGTGTCGTGCACGTTCCCGCGCGCCGACACGTTCCCGCGCGTCGGCACGTTCCCGCGAGCCGGCACGTTCCCGCGAGCCGGCACGTTCCCGCGAGCCGGCACGTTCCCGCGAGCCGGCATCTCCCCGCCCGCGTCCGGAGGCGCCGCGCTGTCGTGCTGGCTGTTTGCGTGCGCAGGTGTCGCGCTGTCGTGCGTTTCGGTCAGGTGGTGGTGCCCACCCCGTTCGACGTCGCGTCCGACCGGCCCGTCGCTGCGCGTGTCATGCACGTTCGCGCGCAAACCGTGCATACCGTGCACGTTCTCGTGCATACCGTGGACGTCTGTGTGCGTGGACGTCTCGCCGTTAGGCACCTCGATCACGCCGGAGTGCCCGCCTCGCGCATCGTCGGTTTCGGCTGCAAGGTTCGGTGCGGCGTCGGCAGCGTCGGCAACGGACGCGTCGGCAACGAACGCGTCGGCAACGGACGCTTCGGCAGCGGCGTCGGCATCAGGGTGTGGATTGCGCACGGCGAACAACGGATCGTGTGCGTTTGGTTGCGCGATCGTCGGGCGGTTCGGTTTCGCGGGCAGGCTCAGGCCCAGCGCGACCAGTTCCACCGCCGCCTCCGGCAGGCCCGCGGCCAGACTCGCGGCGGCTCCGCGGGCGGCGGCTGCGCGCGCTTCGGCCGTACGACCCAGGGATGCCGCGTGCCGGGCCAGTGCGGCGTCGTCGCCCAACTCGACGGCCAGGCCGCGCGCGAGTGTGTGCACTCGTGTGCGTTCGCGCGGCATGGCACCGGCCGCGAGCGCCTCGCGCAGCAGCGGGTGCCGGAACCGCAGGGACCCGGCCGGCGCCAGGTCCGGCGCGATGAGCAGCAGGCCGAGGTCGAGCAGCCGGCGCAGCGCGGGCTCGACGTCCCCGCCGCACACGTGGAACAGCACGTCGCTCTCCACCGGGTCGCCCAGCAGCGCCGCCGCCCGCGCGACCCGGCCGACCAGCGCGGGCTCGCTCGACAGCGGCTCCACCAGCAGCCCGACGACGTGCGCGGGCAGCGGAGCGGCCGGCAGGTCGTCGGCGGTGTCGTACGCCGCGAGCAGCTCCGCCAGCCAGAACGGGTTCCCACCGGTGCGCCGCCGCGCGCCGCGGACGGCCTCGGGTGCGGGCGCACTGCCGTACGTGGCCTCGATCAGCTCAGCGGTCTCGCGCGCGGTGAACGGCGCGACATGCACACGAAGGACAGAAGGCGACCCTCCGAGACGCCGCAATGTGCGCGCGGCGGCCGGCGCGAACGCGGCTTCCTGCGGCGGCCGGCTCGTAACGAGCATGAGCGCACACAGCGACTCGGCCGCGGCCGCGAGCTCGGCGACGAGCGAAAGGCTGGCCGGGTCGAGATCGTGCAGGTCCTCGACGACGATGATCCCGAGGCGGGAGCCGCCGCCAATGCCGTCGCTGTTCGCGCCGGCACCGCCGCTTGCGCTTGCACCGCCGCTCGCGCTGATGCCGCCACTGGCACCGCCGCTCGCGCTGACACTGCCGCCGCTGGCGCTGCCGCTCGCGCTGACGCCGCCGCTTGCACCGCCGCTCGTACCGCCGCTCGTGCTGACACTGCCGCCGCTGGCACCGCCGCTCGTGCTGGCACCGCCGCCGATGCCGTCGTTGCTCGTGCTGGCACCGCCGACGCGAGCGGTGGAAGGCATGCCGGACTCACCAGCGCCAACGGAGCCGCTAGGGCCGGCGCAGGTCCCGGCGCTGCTGCGTGACCCGTTGCCGGGACCATCGGTGCCGGAGCCGCGGCCGGGGTGGTCGCCGTTGTCGGCGTCCTCTCGGTCGCTCGGGTCGATGCCGAAGCCGCCGTCGAATGCAGCGGAAACTCCATTGTCGATGTTCGAGTTCGGCTTCGACGGGGGAGTACCGCGCAACAACGCGCGCACCACGTCGACCGCCGCGCGCAATGTCGTCGCCGGGGCGAGTCGCGGCTCGGCCGCGTCCCGTGATCGTTGCGCCAGGTGGTTGAGCAGCGACTCCTCGACCGGGAGCGTCGCCGCCGGGCGGTCGGTCAGGACCGATGCCAGCCAGTCGTACGGGGCGGCGCCCTGCGCACGGGAGGAACCGCGCAGTACTGTCGTCCCGGCCAGGTCAAGGCGCCTCAAAGCCTCCGCGACCAGCCGACTCTTGCCGCTGCCGCCCTCGCCGGTGATGAGTACGATCCCCGGTCGCCGGGCCGCCCACGCCGCCTCGATCTCGGCGAGCTGGGCCGCTCGTCCGATGAAGGGGGCGGTCGGCATGCGGCCACGATACGCACAAGTGCGTAGTGACGCCCGCCGTATCGATACGGCACGCTGTCAGGCATGGCAGAGGGTGTCGCAGAGGACGTGGTCGACGGCGGACCTGAACCGCTCGCGCTGCACTGGGCGTCGCGCACCGACACGGGCCTGGTGCGCACATCCAATCAGGATTCGGTGTTCGCGGGCGACAGGCTCCTCGCCGTCGCGGACGGCATGGGCGGGATGGCAGCGGGTGACGTCGCCAGCCGGCTCGCGATCGAGGCGATGGGCCCGCTCGACGG
This sequence comes from Dactylosporangium sp. CA-052675, assembly GCF_050947935.1. Taxonomy (GTDB): domain Bacteria; phylum Actinomycetota; class Actinomycetes; order Mycobacteriales; family Micromonosporaceae; genus Dactylosporangium. The sequence continues at coordinate 2,281,511 of NZ_CP192010.1, forward strand.
GGAGTTCGCCGGGAACGACCTGCTCACAGCGTTGCGTACGGCCGTCTCCGACGCCAACCGCCGCATCCGCGACGAGGTCGAGGAGGACCCGGCGAAGCTGGGCATGGGCACGACCTTGACCGCGATCCTGTTCTCCGGCGACCGCATCGGCCTGGTCCACATTGGAGATTCCCGCGCCTACCTGCTGCGCGGCGACGAGTTCGCGCAGATCACCAAAGACGACACATACGTACAGTTGCTGGTGGACGAAGGCCGCATCACGCTCGACGAAGCGGCCACCCACCCGCAGCGTTCCCTGGTCAGCCGGGTGCTCCAGGGCCAGCCGACCGATCCCATGTACTCCGTGACAGCCGCCCGAGCCGGCGACCGCTACCTGCTGTGCAGTGACGGCCTGTCGGGCGTTCTGCGCGCGGAGACGATCGAGGAGGCACTGCGCGAGTACGCAGACGTCGAGGAGTGCGTCGATCGCCTGGTCGACCTCGCCCTGCGCGCGGGCGGCCCGGACAACATCACCGCCGTGGTGGCGGACATCGTCGGCGACGACGTACCCGAGCGCAAGGGCCTGCGCCACCGCCTCCGCCATTGGCTGGGCCGCGACGAGATCAGTAACGCCCGCCTCCCCGCGTAGGCCGACTCACGCAGCGAGATCCCGAGCAACCGGCTCCCCGTTCACGTCGTTTCCGTTCACGCCGTTTCCGCTCACGCCGGGCAAAGGCGCACACACAGAGACGGACAGCGGAAAGTGCGCAAAGCGACCGTCCGCGACGAGCAGCGCCCGGCTCTCAGTTCGCGCCGAGCACATATGCGGACGTGCTAGCAGCACTGATAGGGGTGCGCCGAGCATCAGCTATACGGCCCGCCGGCAAGCGGCACTGACGGGTGTGACGTTCTAATACGCGACCCGAGCCGCGACGGGATCGGCAGCGCCTGTCTCGTCGCTCGGGTCGGACGCGCGTGGGGGCTTGGCCTGTTGGTTCGGGTCGCGACGGTATCGGCAGCGTTTGTCTTGTCGCTCGCATCGCACGCGCGTGGGGCTTGGCCTGTTGGTTCGGGTCGCGACGGGGACATGGTGCGCCAGTCTCGCCCTTCGCGTGAACGCGCCTGCGGGCTCAGTCGCGACGCGATCAGCGACGGTCGGCTCGCTCGGGTGGCTCCCAGGCCGAGATTCGCTCCGCACCGCGCACCGTGAGCCTCGCGGGCGTGAGCCGAGCGAGCGTCCGCAATACCGCACCGCCCATGACGCCCCGAGCTCCGGCGAGCCGGCCCACCTGCCAACTCCGCCGTGCGACAAACGCCACCCGCGGCCGTCGGATCCTGTCGTACTCCGCCAAAGCCCCCGCCACCAGCGCCCCCACCTCCGACGGGGGCGCCGTGTTCGCGCCTGCGCGAGGCATGAGCGCGGCCAGCGTCACCGCGTCCTCGAGCGCCTGGCACGCGCCCTGGCCCAGGTTCGGCGTCATCGCATGGGCCGCGTCGCCAACCAGGGCCACCCGCTCGCCGAACCGCATCGGCGCCACCGGGTGCAAATCGAGCAGCGGATGGTGCAGCAATGTGCGCGGATCGGTCGCGGCGAGCAGTTGCGGGATCGGCTCGTGCCAGTCGCCGAACAGGCGCTTCAGCTCGCTGAGTTGCTCGGCCGGGCTCGTGGTGCGCAGGGGCGCGGGTGCGACGGCATACCAGTACACACCGCGCTTCCCCATGGGTAGGTAGCCGAAGCGGAGGCCGGCTGGGCCTATGGTCTCGCCGCCGCCCCCGCCCCTGCTGCTGCCGCCGTCAATGCTGCTCCTGCCCTCGTCGCCGCTGCTGCCGTCGCGGGCACGGCCGTCGTCGTTGCCGTCGCGGCCAGGGCCGTCGTCGTCGCCCCCGCGGCCGTGGTCGTCATTGCGGTCGCGGTCATGGCCGTCGTCATTGCGGTCGCGGTCATGGCCGTCGTCATTGCGGTCGCGGTCATGGCCGTCGTCGTTGCCGTCGCGCCTGTGGCCGTGGTTGCCGTTGCCCTCGTGCCTGTGGCCGTGGAACCGGTCGCCGTTGCCGTCGCGCTCGTGGCTGTGGCCCTGGTCGCCGTTGCCGCGGCTGCTGTCGTTGTTGTTGTCGCCATCGTCGCGGTTGTCGTTGCTGTTGGTGCCCCTGCCTCCGCCGTCGCCGCCTCCGCCGCTGCCGCCGCCGCTGCCGCCGCCGCTGCCGCCTCCGCCGCTGCCGCCTCCGCCGCTGCCGCTGCCGCTGCCGCTGCCGCTGCCGCTGCCGCTGCCGCCGCTGCCGCCGCTGCCGCCGTCGCCGCTGCCGCCGCTGCCGCCGTCGCCGCCGTCGCCGTCGCCGCTGGCGTCGTCGCGGTTGCTAGTGCTGCCGTCGCCGTTGCTGCCGCCGTCGTCGGGAGCGGTCGGGCCGATTGTCGTCACCGCGCGCCATGAGACCTGGCCGCTGTTGCGGATGCGGGCAGCCGGGGCGTACGCCGCGCGCACGACACTCCCGATTCCGTCCGCGCCGACGATCAGGTCGGCTTCGAGTGTGCGCACATCGGTGACGTTCACGCCGGTGTGCACTTGTAGTCCCTCGGCCAGGATTTCGTGCAGATCCGCGCGGTGTACGACGATTGGGCCGGACATCGACACGCGAGTGAGCCAGGTGCCGTGCGCGGTGCGCAGGCCGCCGTGTGTGATTGGCGCGCCGGCGGCCCTCACGCGGTCGCCCACGCCGAGCCAGTCCAAGGCGCGCAGTGCGTTCGGCCACAACGACAGCCCGGCGCCGGCCGCCTCCAGGCGTGGCTGGCGCTCCAGCACCGTGACGTCCCAGCCGCTTTGTCGCAGACCCCGGGCCGTGGCCAGGCCGCCGATTCCGGCGCCGACGACGATCGCATGCATTTCGATCTCCCTGGATGGCGCTGATGGTGCGGGCCGATGGGCGGACAGATGGCGCGGCGAACGGAAACGCACTGTCCGGGGCGTCACTTCGCTCGCGGTGAAGGGCGCCAGGCTCGGTGCCGGGTGCGGGATTCGCTACAGCTGTAGTGAGAGACGCTACACCTGTAGCATCCGAGCCGTGAAGCCACGAGACGCGGATCGCAAGAGCCGGCTCGCCGACGCCGCTATCGAAGTGCTCGGGTTTGAAGGAGTGCGCGCGCTCACGCATCGTGCCGTTGATGCTCGCGCCGGGTTGCCGCAAGGTACGTGCAGCTATCACTTTCCGACGCGCAATGCCCTGCTCACCGCCGCCCTCGAGCGCATCGCCGAACTCGATCTCGCCGATGCCGAGCGCTTCGCCGGGACCGAGGGTCGCGATCTCGCCGAGGCCGAGCGCCGTGACCTCACGGGCGCCGAGGGTCACGATCGCACCGGAGCCGGAGCCGGAGCCGGAGCCGGAGCCGGAGCCGGAGCCGGAGCCGGAGCGGGACCGGGAGCTGGAGCGGGACCGGGAGCTGGAGCGGGACCGGGAGCTGGAGCGGGACCGGGAGCTGGATTGGGAGCCGGAGCGGGACCGGGAGCCGGAGTGGGAGCGGGAGCCAAAACGGGAGCCAAAACAGGAGCCGGAGCCGACGACGCTGAAGCCGACGGCAGCATCCACGCCGGCGCCGAGGGTCGCTACCTCGCCGAGGTGATCGAACAGTGGGCGACCTCGCACCGGACGCGGGCGCGGTTCATGCTCATGCTCGACCCGCAGGCGCGCAGGGAGTTGGGGGAGTCCGCGGCGCGGCTGGCGGACGGCTTCGTCGATCGGGCCGAGGCGCTCACCGGCTCCCGGCAGCGCGGACGGCTGCTCATCGGCCTGATCGACGGACTGCTGCTGGACGAGGTCATCCGCGGCACCGTCACCGCCGAGGAGCGCCGCGACCGTCTCGACGCGGTCCGGCGGATCGTCGCGGCCGAACAGTGAGCGACCGAGCGGCGAGGACGGCCTGGCGGCGGAGACGGCGGGCGGTGGAGCGGCCGAGCGGCGAAACAGGCGAGCGCGAAAACAGCCCAGTGCCCAACAATCCAGCGCCAGGGCGGCCCGGCGCCGAATCAACCCAGCGCCAGAACAACAAGAGCGCCAGAGCAACAAGCGCGCCGGAACAACAAGAGCGCCAGAGCAACGAGAGCGCCGGAACAACGAGAGCGCCGGAACAACGAGAGCGCCGGAACAACGAGAGCGCCGGAACAACGAGAGCGCCAAAGCGGCCCAGCGGTCAGACAGCCCAGTGACGAAGCAGCCGAGCGGTCGAGCGGTGAAGTGGCAGCGACGCCGAGGAGGCGCGGGCTGAGCGGTACACGGGCTGAGCGGTACATAAGAAGCAACCCACATTAAAGGTCATGAAAAAGAGCGAACCATCCAGTAACCCCGGGCGACCCCCGTCGTTGAGCGGGATGAGCGCATCCCCAGCGTTCCCCCTCGCGAAAGCGGCCCTGCGATGATCGGCAACCCGCGCACGTTCTGGCTCGCCCTGCTCACCGCGGCCGCGGCCCTCGCCGCCGCCGTCGTCATCGGGCCGGTCCTCGGCCTGGTCGCGGTCGCCGCGGCGGCCGCGGGAGCCGCGCTGTCACACGCCGGTGCGCTGATTCGCCTGGCCCTGCGCATCCATCACGGTCGCAGCGACTTCGGGCCGTGCCGTGGAGCGGGGTTCCTCGGCATGGGCGCCCTGGTCACGGGGGCGGGCGTGGCCCTGACGGGGGTGCCGGCGCTGCCCCAGGGGCCGATCGCGGCCGGCACGACACTGGTCGCCGCCCCGACGTACCTGCTCGGCCTGCTGCTGCTCCCCGGCACCGCCCCGACCCTCGGGGCCAGGCTGCGCCGCCTGCTCGACGGGGCCGGCATCGGCGTGAGCCTCTTCTACTGTGCCTGGGTCCTGGCCCTGAAGAGCGAGTCGAGCGGGACCGCGCCGCTGCGACTCGCGGTGGCCGTGACCGGGTCCGTGGCCATCGCGGTGGCCGTCGTGACCGGAATGCGCGCCGTGCGGCATCGGCCCGCGGCGCTGGGCTGCGCCGGTGGGGCCGCGCTGTCCATCGTGGGCCTCGACGTGTACTCCCTGCTGCTCCTCGGCCACCACGGCGCCTGGCCCGCGGTCCCCGCGACCGTCACCGCCGGGCTGGTGCTGGCCGGCCTCGCGATGGTCGCCGGACCGTTCCTGATCATCGCCGGCGCCCGCCGGGCCGACGACGAGCCGACGCGCGCGGAGGTGTTCGACGAGGGCGGCTCGCTCGCGGCGTACCCGCTGCTCATCGGCCCGGCGCTGCTCGCCGTCACGGTCTCCGTCCTCCACCTGCTCACCGGCGGCCGGTTCGACGCCACGTCGGTGGCGCTGGGCCTGGCCGCGTTCGGCGCGCTCGCCGTGCGGGAGCTGCTCGCCGCGCGCGACGTCCGCCGGTACGCCCTGAGGCTCGCCGGCCGCGAGGCGCGCTTCCGCACGCTGGTGTCCGGCTCGACCGACGTGACGATCGTGCTCGACGCCGACCTCGTCGTGCGCTGGCAGAGCCCCGCGGCCGCGCGCCAGTTCGGCCTGTCCGACCAGGACGCCCTCGACCGCCCGCTGACCGACCTGCTCCACCCCGACGACCACGGCCCCGTGACCGAGGCCCTGCGGGCCGTGCTGGGCGGCCGCCAGCACATGCTCGTGCAGGCCCGGCTCCGCGACGGCTTCGGCCGCTGGCGCGACACCGAGTCGACGGTCAGCGACCAGCGCACCGCGCCCGAGGTCGCCGGCCTGGTCGTGCACGTGCGCGACGTCGGCGACCGGGCCCAGCTGCAGCGCACGCTCGACGAGGTGGCGTGGACCGACGACCAGACCGGCCTCGCGAACCGCCGCCGGTTCGTCGCCGCCGCGGGCCAGGCCTGCCACGAGGGGCGGCCCGGCTCGATGCTGGTGCTGGAGCTGGAGCGCTTCGCCAGCGTCGCGGACCTGCACGGCCAGGCGGTCGCCGGGGCCGTGCTCATCGAGGCGGCCCGGCGCCTGCGCGTCGCCACGGCGGGGCGCGACCTGCCGGCCCGGCTGGGGGATGCCGCGTTCGCCGTGCTCACCGAGGCGCCGCTGGTGCAGGCCTTCGCCCTGGCGACCCGCCTGGCCACGGCCCTGGCCGAGCCCTTCCACCTGCCGGGGCACACGGTGCACCTGGCCGCGGACGTGGGCGTGGCCGACCTGCTCAGCGCCGGCACCGCCGAGGAGGCCCTGCGCCACGCCGACGTCGCCCGCCGCCGCGCCCGCCAGCTCGCCCGCTCCCGCGACGGCGGCCGGGTCGAGTGCTACGACAAGTCCTTCGAGGTCGCGCTGGTCCGCCGGACCGACATCGAGCAGCAGCTCCCCGGCGCCATCGGCCGCGGCGAGCTCGACGTGGTCTTCCAGCCGATCGCCGACCTCGCCACCCGCCGGCCCGTCGGGGCCGAGGCCCTGGTGCGGTGGCGGCACCCGCGGCTCGGGGCCGTGCCGCCGGCCGAGTTCCTGCCGATCGCCGAGGAGCTGGGCACCGGCCTGGCCGAGGAGATCGGCGCCTGGGTGCTGCACAAGGCCTGCCGCCAGCTCTCCCGCTGGCGCCGCGACGGCCGGGAGCTGTGGGTCTCGGTCAACGTCTCGGCCCGGCGGCTGGCCGCCGACGGGTGGCTGCCGGCGGTCGCGACCGCCCTGGACACCCACGACGTGCCGCCGGAGGCGCTGGTCGTCGAGGTGACGGAGGCCGCCCTGCCCGACGACACCCTGGCCGTCGAGCAGCTGGCGGGGCTGCGCGCCCTGGGCGTACGCACGGCCCTGGACCACTTCGGCACCGGCCCGACCGCCCTGGCCCACCTCCGCCGGCTGCCGATCGACATGCTGAAGATCGACCAGTCGGTGTTCAGCGAGCCGGCGGGCCGGCGCGGGCCGGCGACCCCGATCGTCGACGTGGTCGTGGCCCTGGCCCGGCGCCTGGGCATCGACGTCATCGCGTGCGGCCTGGAGACCGCGTCGCACGTGGACGTGGTGCGCGCGGCAGGCTGCCCGCTCGGCCAGGGTTACCTGATCAGCCCGCCCGACCACGCCGAGCACGTCGAGGCGTACCTCGAACGGCACCGCGCCCCGATGCTCTGAACGCAGGGCCATGACTCGGGTCCGTCGTGGTGCGGACCGTCGCTCCCGCCAGGCACCGCTGGGCGCTGCGCGCCGACGCTGCCAGGTCCGCCGCTGGTCACCCCGCCCCCAGATGCGGTCCTCGGCACCGCGAAGCGGAGCTACGTCGTCGGCGGCGGCGTCCGCAGGGTCAGGATCAGGTCGAGCACCAGGGCCGTCCAGCCCGTCTGGTGCGCCGCCCCGAGGCCCGCGCCCGTGTCGCCGTGGAAGTACTCGTAGAACAGCAGCAGGTCGTGCCACGCGCCGTCGGACTGGAAGAGGTCCACGTCGCCGAAGAAGGGCCGCCGGCCCGACCCGTCGTTGAGGAACAGCTTCACGAGCCGGTGCGACAGGTCGTCCGCGACCGACGCCAGGGTGGCCATCCGCCCGCTCTTGGCCGGGTACTCCACCTGCAGGTCGTCGCCGAAGAACTCGGCGAAGCGCCGCACCGCCTCGATCAGGATGTAGTTGACCGGCATCCAGATCGGGCCGCGCCAGTTCGAGTTGCCGCCGAAGAGCCCGCTCGTCGACTCGCCGGGCTCGTACCCCACCGTGTACGCGTGGTCGCCCAGGTGCACCGTGAAGGGCTCGTCCTTGTGGGCCCGCGACAGGGTGCGCAGGCCGTAGGGGGACAGGAACTCGTCCTCGTCCAGCATCCGCTGCAGGATGCGGATGAGCTGGTCCGGCCCGACCATCGACAGCAGGCGCAGCTGCTGCCCGCCGCGGCTCTTCTTCGCCCCGACGACGTCGCCGTACTCGGGCTTGTTGGTCAGGAACCAGCGCAGCCGGGCGGCCACGTCCGGCAGCCGGCGCAGGGTCGAGGAGCTGATGATCGTGGTCGCGGTGAGCGGGAGGAGCCCGACGACCGAGCGGACCTTGAGCGGGATCTGGTGGCCGTCGGCGGTGCGCAGTACGTCGTAGAAGAACGCCTCCTCCTCGTCCCACAGCCCGAACTCGTAGGCGGCGTCGGCGATGTAGGCGAAGTGCTCGAGGAACTTGGCGGCGATGTCCTCGTAGACGCGGTCGTGCACGGCGAGCGTGAGCGACATGTCGAGGAGGTTGAGCGCGTACATCGCCATCCACGCGGTGCCGTCGCTCTGCTCCAGCCGCCCGCCCACCGGCAGCGCCGCGGAGCGGTCGAACGGCCCGACGTTGTCCAGCCCGAGGAACCCGCCCTCGAAGACGTTGTTGCCCTCGGCGTCCTTGCGGTTGACCCACCAGGTGAAGTTCAGCAGCAGCTTGTGCAGCACCCGGGCGAGGAAGTCGAAGTCGCGCGAGCCGTCGAGCACGAACACGCGCAGGGCGGCCCACGCGTGCACGGGCGGGTTCACGTCGCCGAACGCCCACTCGTACGCCGGGATCTGCCCGTTGGGGTGCATGTACCACTCGCGCAGCAGGAGCAGCAGCTGCTCCTTGGCGAAGCCGGGGTCGACGCGCGCGATGGCCACGCAGTGGAACGCCAGGTCCCAGGCGGCGTACCACGGGTACTCCCACGGGTCGGGCATGGACAGCACGTCGCAGCTGTTCATGTGCCACCAGTGGGAGTTGCGGCCGTAGCGGCGGCTGTCCGGCGGCGGCTCCGACACCGGGTCGCCCTGCAGCCAGCGGGCGACGTCGAAGTGGAAGAACTGCTTGCCCCACATGAGCCCGGCGACGGCCTGCCGGACGATCATCTTCTCCTCGGCGGTGGCGGCCGCGGGCACGAGCGCGTCGAAGTACTCGTCGGCCTCGGCCCGCCGCCGCGCCATCGTGGAGTCGAAGTCGGCCTTGAGGTCGGCCGGGGCGAGGTCCTTGGCGCCGGGCGCGTTGAGGTTGAGCCGCAGCCGGATCTCGTGCGTGCCGCCGGCGGGCACCGAGACGAGGTAGTGCAGGGCGCCCTTGGTGCCCACGCCGGCCGGGTTGACGCTGTCGGCGCCGTGGATGATGTGGTCGCCGATGCCGTCCTTGGGGTACTCCTCGCCCTGTTTGCCCCAGATCCGCGGCCCGTTGGTCTCGTTGTTGCAGAACAGCGGGCGGGGCGCGCCGTCGCCGGTCAGCGCCAGGCGGCCGAGCAGGCGGTGCTCGGCGAGCAGGCCGTTGTCCTTGGCGCGGATCTCCGGCCGGTAGTCGCGGCCGGGCAGCCCCCAGGCCCACGTGTTGCGGAACCACAGGGTGGGCAGCACGTGCAGGCTCGCGGGTTCGGGCCCCATGTTGCGGATCCGGATCTTGATGCACATGTCCGTCGGGCCGGCCTTGGCGTAGTCGACCTCGACCGCCCAGTACCGGTCCTCGTCGAAGATGCCGGTGTCGACGAGCTCGTACTCCGGCTCGCCACGCCCGCGCCGGCAGTTCTCGGCGACGAGGTCGTCGTACGGGAACGCCTCCTGCGGGTAGTGGTAGCGCCACTGCATCCACGAGTGCGTCGGGGTGGAGTCGGTGTACCACCAGTACTCCTTGACGTCCTCGCCGTGGTTGCCTAGGTCGCCGCCGAGGCCGAACATCCGCTCCTTGAGGATGGCGTCCTTGCCGTTCCACAGCGCGAGCGCGAAGCAGAACGTCTGCCGGTCGTCGCAGATGCCGGCCATGCCGTCCTCGTTCCAGCGGTACGTGCGGGAACGGGCCTGGTCGTGCGGGAAGTAGTCCCAGGCGTTGCCGTAGGCGCTGTAGTCCTCGCGGACCGTGCCCCAGGCTCGCTCGGACAGGTAGGGCCCCCAGCCCCGCCATGGGCGCTCGCCGCTGTCGGCTTCGGCCAGCCTCCGGCGCTCGGCGTTCCCATCGTCCTCGATCACGCGGCTATTCTCCGTTGTTCATGTTTCGGTCAAGTTGAGACCCGACCATTCGACCCATAGGTGGCATTTGTTCCTACACTAAAAAGCTGGCAACCGCACCCTCCTGGATCTTGGGCGCCGCGGCGCCGTCGGTCCGGCTCGATCGATTCAGGCTCGAGTGATCAATAATTCTGCTGGCGTGGAGTCGCCTCCTGCCACCCGCAGCCACCAAGATTGTGCGCATGGTGGTGTACGGCACGCAGGTATGCGGTGATCTGGCGCACGGGGCGGCGCTCGAGTGGCTCGTCCCGGACGGGACCGGCGGCTACGCGATGGGCACGGTCCCGGGGCTGCGCACGCGGCGGTACCACGGCCTGCTGGTGGTGGCCGAGCCCGGGCAGCCCGCCCGCCGCCACCTGGCCCTGGCCGCCCTGGACCCGGTGCTGACCCTGCCCTCCGGGGCCGAGGTCGAGCTGGCCGTGCACGAGTGGGCCGGCGGCGCGATCAGCCCCGCCGGGCACACCCTGCTCGAGCGCTTCGAGCTCGTCGACGGCCTGCCCCGCTGGCGCTGGCGGATCGGCCCGGTCGTGCTCGAGCGCGAGCTGGCGATGGTCCACGGCCGCGCCCACCTCGGCGTCGTGCACCGGCTGCTCAGCGCCCCCGGCCCGGTCACCCTGGCGCTCAAGGCCCTCGTCACCTGGCGCGACGCGCACGGCGAGCGGTCCGCCGCGGGGCCGGAGCCGCTCGTCGAGGCGCACGACGGCGGGGCCGTGGTCGAGCGCTCCTTCCGCCTGCACGGGCCCGGCTTCCAGGGGATCTCGCAGTGGTACCGCGGCGCCCACGCCCGCCTCGAGGCCGACCGGGGCCTGAGCGCGCACGAGGACCTGTGGTGCGCCGGCCGGTTCACCGCCCGCCTGGAGCCCGGCGACACCCTCGAGGTCGAGGCCTGGGCCGGCGACGAGGACGCGCACCGCGGGGCGGCGCGGATCGTGCAGCGGGCCCGGCAGCGCAACCGGGCGCTGACCCACGACGCGGCCGACCCGGCCGACGCCGCGCTCGTGCTCGCGGCCGACGCCTTCGTGGTCGCGGGGGCCGCGGGCGCGCCCGACGTCGTGGCCGGGTACCCGTGGTTCGGCACCTGGTCGCGCGACACCATGACCGCCTACGAGGGGCTGTTCCTCAGCACCGGCTGGTACGACGAGGGCCGCGAGCTGCTGCGGGCCTACGCCGCGACCCTCGACGACGGCATGCTCGCGAACACCGCCGACACCGGGCGGACCGAGCACAACACCGTCGACGCCACGCTGTGGTTCCTCCACGCGATCGAGCGGCACGTCAGCGGTACCGGCGACGACGACCTCGCCGCCGAGGTGCTGCCCGCGCTCGAGGAGATCGTCGCGGCCCACGTGCGCGGCACCCGCTACGGCATCCGGGTCGACGGTGACGGTCTCGTCACCCAGGGTGCCCCCGGCGTCGCGCTCACCTGGATGGACGCCCGGGTCGGGGAGATTCCCATCACACCCCGGGCCGGCAAGCCGGTCGAGGTGAACGCGCTGTGGATCAACGGGCTCGCCGCGATCGCCGCCCTCGCCGAGCGCACCGGCCGCCCCGCCGGCCCGGTCCCGGCGCTGCTGGCCACCGCCCGGGCGAGCTTCGAGCGCCGCTTCCCGATCCCCTCGCCGTGGCACCCGGCGACGGGCCGGCCGGGCGCGACGCCCCTCTTCGACGTGGTCGACGGGCCCGGCGGGGACGACCCGGCGCTGCGCCCCAACCAGCTGCTCGCGTGGAGCCTGCCCCGCGGCCCGATGCGCGGGCGGGAGGTCCCCGAGGCCGTGTCCGCCCTGATCACGCCCCTGGGGCCGCGCAGCCTGGCGGCCGGGGAGCGGGGATACGCCGGGGTGCACGCGGGCGACCCGGCCCGGCGCGACGCCGCCTACCACCAGGGCACCGTGTGGCCCTGGATGCTCGGCCCGTACGTGGACGCCCACGCGGCCGCAGCCCCGGGCCGTCACGCCGAGCTCCTGGGGGGCATCGAGGCGCATCTGTGGGAGTGGGGCGTGGGGTCGGTCAGCGAGACCGCCGACGGGGACGCCCCGCACCGCGCCACGGGGTGCCCGTTCCAGGCCTGGTCGGTCGCGGAGGTGCTGCGCGTTCGGAGGAATGTCGGCTGAGCGTTACACCCTAGAAATGAGATTTGCCGCCTTGGTAACCCTCACGGGGCAGGATGAGTCTCAAACCCACCCAACGGCTCACGCGCGGGGGAGAAATCGCGTGTGTGGCGGCGCCGTGCGTGGGTACATGGGCGAGCGTTTTGATCAACGATCTGTGGGGGCGGCCACGTGAGCGAGACCATCGGGACCGGAGGACGACGACCGTTGCGCATTCTGATGTTGTCGTGGGAGTACCCGCCGGTGGTGGTCGGCGGACTCGGGCGGCACGTCCACGCGCTGGCCACCTCCCTGGTGGCGGCCGGCAACGAGGTGACCGTCGTGACGCGGCACGCCCCCGGCGCGCCGCTGGAGGAGTACGCGGAGGGCGTGCGCATCGTGCGGGCGGCCGAGGACCCGCCGCTGTTCCCGCTGGCCACGTCGACGCTGCTGGCCTGGACGATGGCGTTCAACCACACCCTGACCCGGGCTGCGCTGCGGGCCGCGGCGACGGGGGAGTACGACGTCATCCACGCCCACGACTGGCTCGTCACGCACACCGCGGTCACCCTCAAGGAGAGCCTCGACCTGCCGCTGGTGGCGACCATCCACGCCACCGAGGCCGGCCGGCACCAGGGCTGGCTGCCCGACGAGATGAACAAGTGCATCCACTCCGTCGAGTGGTGGCTGGGGCACGAGGCCTGCCGCGTCATCGTCTGCTCCGAGTACATGCGCTGGGAGGTCACCCGCCTGCTCGACCTCGCGCCGGCGCGGGTGTCGGTGGTCGCCAACGGGGTCGACGCCAGCGTGTGGCGGGCCCCGGCGCGGGCGGTCAACGCGGCCCGGGCGCGGTTCGCGGGCGAGGGGCCCCTGCTGGGCTACGCCGGCCGCCTGGTCTACGAGAAGGGCGTCCAGGACCTCATCGCGGCCCTGCCCGAGCTGCGGGCCCGGCACAACGGGCTGCGCGTGGTCATCGCCGGCGACGGTCCGCACAAGGGCGAGCTGCTCGAGGAGGTCCGCCGGCACCGCCTGCAGCGGGCCGTCTCCTTCGCCGGCTTCATGGGCGAGGGTGAGCTGCCCGCGCTCATGGCCGCCACCGACGCGCTCGTCGTGCCGAGCATCTACGAGCCGTTCGGCATGGTCGCGCTGGAGGGCGCCTCCGCCGGCGCGCCGCTGGCCGTGGCCGCGACCGGCGGCCTGGCCGAGATCGTCGAGCCCGGCGTCACCGGCGTCACGTTCCCGGCCAAGAACCCCGACGGGCTCGCCGCCTCGGTCGGCACCCTGCTGGAGGACGAGCCGTTCGCCCGCCGGGTCGCCAAGCAGGCCCGCTCCATGGTCAGCGAGCGCTACGGCTGGTCCACGATCGCGGCCGACACGGCGAGCGTCTACGGCACCGCGATCTGCGAGGCGCCCGGGTTCGCCGCGCGCCAGGCGGCGGCGTTCCTCGAGCACGGCCGGCCGCAGATCGTCGTACCGGACGGTAACCTGCTGACGCTCTAGGTGCCCGTCCGAATACATCGCATTTCTGACCGACCCCGGTATGCGGATTTGCCGGGGTCGGTCATATTTTGGGTCTCGCCAGGGCGATCCATCCCCGGTACGGTTTGCCAGGAATAGCGACCGGAATCGATCAGGAAGCAACTGGGTGAGCGGCAGCGCCGACGAGGTCCTCGGCAACAGATACCGGCTGATCGCGCCCGTCGGCACCGGCGGCATGGCGGTCGTGTGGCGGGCCCGCGATCTCGTGCTCGACCGGGACGTCGCCGTCAAGCTGCTCGCCGGGTCGCTGGCCGGCAAGCCGGGCAACCGCGAGCGGATCCGCTCCGAGGCCCAGGTCGTCGCCCGCCTGCAGCACCCCAACATCACCGCCGTGCACGACTACGGCGAGGCCGGGGACGTCTCCGCCGGCCGCAACGGCCGCCGCCCCTACGTGGTCATGGAGCTGCTCGAGGGCGAGCTGCTCAGCGAGCGGCTGCGCGCCGGGGCGATGTCCTGGCGCCGGGCCACCCAGATCTGCGCCCAGGTCGCCGCCGGGCTCGCCGCCGCGCACGAGAAGGGCATCGTCCACCGCGACATCAAGCCCAGCAACGTCATGCTCACCGCGGCCGGGGCGAAGATCCTCGACTTCGGCGTCGCGGGCCTGGCCGGCTCCTACGACCCGGACGACGAGCGCGACGGCACCGTCTTCGGCACGCCCGCCTACCTGGCCCCCGAGCGGCTGCTCGGCGGCGGGGTCGTGGCCGCCACCGACGTCTACACCGTCGGGCTGCTCGCCTACCGCTGCCTCACCGACCGGCTGCCCTGGCACGCGGACACCCCGACGCAGATGATCGCCAACCACGTGTACGAGCCGCCGCACCCGCTGCCGGAGATCCCCGGCATGCCGGCCGAGGTGGCCCGCCTGATCACCCGGTGCCTGGCCAAGGACCCCGACGCCCGCCCGCCCGCGGCCGAGGTCTCCCGCGTGCTCGCCGCCGCCACCGGCATCCACGTGGTCCTGCCCGGCGAGGACGGCTCCTCCACGCAGGAGGTGCACGCGCCGCCGCCGAGCGAGGACACCCCGCCGATCCGGCGCGCGGAGTTACCGGGCGCGCGGCGCCCCGGCGGCGGCAGCCACCACCGGGTCGTCGCCGGCCGCACCGCCCGGCGCGCCTGGGTCGCGGTCCTGGCGACCGTGCTCGCGGCCGGCGCCACGACCGGAATGATCATCTGGAAGCCGTGGGCGCCCAAGCCCGGCTGCAACATCGACTTCTACATCCATCCGGTGTCCAGGCCCGGCGCCGAGCGCGCCTTCGAGGCTCGGGTTACCGTTGCCAACATCGGCAACCGCACGCTCGACCCGTGGGAGCTGGTCTTCCTCTTCCGGGGCGGCCAGCAGGTCGACCGCGTCGACGGCTCCGGCGCCTACACGCCCGGCGTCGGCGGCCTGCGGATCACCGGCCAGTCCCCGCTGCTGCCCGGCAAGGCGGTCACCGTCGGCGTCTACGGCCACGGCGGCCGGCCGGGCCCGCCCAGCGACTTCGTGCTCAACGACACCGCCTGCGACCTGCGCGTCGAGATGCGCGGCCCCGAGGACCAGCTGCCCCCGATCGCCGAGAACGTCCAGGCGCCGCCGGACGCGTCCCGCCCGCCCCCCGGCCGGCCGCAGGGCCCCCCGCCCGGCGGCGGCGACCCGAACGGCGGCCCGCCCGGCGGCTCCGACCCCAACGACCCGGACAACCCGGACCCGAGCCGGCGGCCGGCCCAGCCCGGGCAGTCCGGCCCGCCCGCGTATTTCCAGAGCGCCGCCCCGCCCGCCCAGCGCACCCGCCGCAAGCGGCATGCGTGAGGTCACGGCGCCCGTCGGCTTCGTCTTCGGCGGTGGCGGGGTGCTCGGCGCCTACGAGGTCGGCATGGTCCGCGCGGTCCTGCACCACGGCATCCGGCCGGACCTGATCGTCGGCACCTCGATCGGGGCGTTCAACGGCGCCGCCGTGGCCGCGGCCCCGGACGAGCACGTCGCCGAGCGGCTCACCGACCTGTGGTCCTCGCCGCAGGCGCGCACGGTGTACGGCGACTCCCTGCCCCGCCAGCTGAGCCGGTTCGCCAAGCGCACCCACCTGCACTCGCCGGCCCCGCTGCGGCGCATGCTCGAGCGCGAGCTCGGCGAGGCCACCACGTTCGCCGACCTCCAGGTGCCGTTCCAGTGCTGCGCGGCGAGCATCGAGCGGGCCGCCGAGCACTGGTTCTCCTCCGGCCCGCTGATCGACGCCGTGCTCGCGTCCTCGGCGGTGCCGGGGCTGCTGCCGCCGGTACACCTGGGGCAGGAGCACTTCATCGACGGCGGCATCGTCAACTCCGTGCCCGTCGGGCGCGCGGTCGCGCTGGGCGCCCGGACCGTCTTCGTGATGCAGGTCGGGCGGGTCGAGCGGCCCCTGCGCCCGCCCCGCCGCCCGTGGGAGGTGGCCCAGGTCGCCTTCGAGGTCGCCCGCCGCCACCGCTTCGCCCGCGAGCTGCAGGAGGCGCCCGGGCACGTGTCCGTGCACGTCCTGCCCACCGGCGGCGGTTCCCCGAAGGACGACTCGCCGCTGTCGTACCGCAAGGTCGAGCTCGCCCGCGGCCGCATCCAGCGCGCGTACGAGGCGAGCCTCGCCTACCTCGAGGCGCTGGGCTAGATGCCGCCCCGCTGGATCCGCCGGCTCGTGCTGACCCCGCTCACCCTGGTCCTCCTCGTCGTGCTGCTGGCCGTCATGCCGGTCTGGCTGCTGCTCGCCGGCGCGCTGGGCCCGCTCGGCTCCGGCCGCCTCCGCGCGCTGCGGGTCGGGTGGATGGTCGCCGTCTACCTCTTCCTGGAGGTCGTCGCCCTCGTCGTGCTCTTCGCCCTGTGGGTCGCCAGCGGCTTCGGCTGGCGGCTGCGCGGCCCCCGGTTCCAGCGCATCCACTACGTCCTGACCGGCAAGTTCCTGCGGATCCTGTACCACCAGGCCCGCTTCGCCCTCGGCGTCGAGGTCTCCGTGGTCGGCACCGACCCCGACGTGGCCGCGCCTGGCCAGCCCGAGCTCGTCTTCTGCCGCCACGCCGGCCCCGGCGACTCGTTCCTGCTGGTCCACTCCCTGATCAGCTGGTTCGACCGCGAGCCGCGCATCGTGCTCAAGCAGACGCTGCAGTGGGACCCGGTCATCGACGTGATGCTCAACCGCCTGCCGAACCACTTCGTGACCGTCGCCGCGGACGGCGAGGAGCACATCGCGGCCCTGGCGACCGGCCTCGACGACAACGACGTGCTCGTGCTCTTCCCCGAGGGCGGCAACTTCACCCCGAGCCGGCGCGAGCGGGCCATCCAGCGGCTGCGGGACCTGGGGCTGACGGCGATGGCCGAGCGCGCGGAGCGGATGCGTCACGTGCTGGCGCCGCGGCCGGGCGGCACCCTGGCCGCGCTGGACGCCGCGCCCGAGGCCGGGGTGATCTGGGTCGCGCACACCGGCCTGGACAAGCTGCTCACGGTCGCCGACCTCTGGCGCCATCTCCCCCTCGACCTGACCATCACGATGCGCTGGTGGTCGGTCGAGCCCGAGGAGATCCCGGCCGGCCGCGACGAGCGGGTCGAGTGGCTCTACGAGTGGTGGGCCCGGATCGACGACTGGATCGATCACCACAACCCGTGAAATACCGGGTATGCCGGGGCTCCGCGCGCGGGCGGTGATCCGGTGCGGCGCGCCGTGGGGGAGAATGGTCCGATGCGATTCGGTGTGCTGGGCACGGGACATTGGGCGACGGTGACGCAGGCGGCCGCGCTGGCGACTCACCCCTCGGCGACGCTCGCGGGCGTCTGGGGCCGCAGCGCCGACAAGGCGGAGGACCTGGGCTCGCGCTACGGCGTCCCGGCGTACACCGACGTCGACGCCCTGTTCAAGGAGGTCGACGCGGTCGCGATCGCGCTGCCCCCGCACGTGCAGGCCCCGCTGGCCGTGAAGGCGGCCCAGGCCGGCAAGCACCTGCTGCTCGACAAGCCCCTGGCCCTCGACCCGGCCGCGGCCGACGAGGTGGTGGCGGCGGCCGACGCGGCCGGCGTGGCCACCGTCGTCTTCTTCACCAACCGCTTCGTCCCGTCGATCGAGGGCTTCCTGACCGCCAACGCGCAGCTCGGCGGCTGGTATGCGGCCCACGGCACGATGTACACGTCGATCTTCCAGCCCGGCAACCCCTACGCCGGCTCGGTCTGGCGCAAGGAGCACGGCGGCCTGTGGGACCTCGGCCCGCACGCCCTGTCGGTGATCCTGCCGCTGCTCGGCCCCGTCGTCGACCTCTCCGCCGCCGAGGGCCCCCGCGACACCGCCCACCTGCTGCTGCGCCACGAGGGCGGGGCCGCGAGCACCCTCTCGCTGACGCTGGACGCCGCGCCCGACGCGACGAGCTTCGGCTTCGCCTACTTCGGCGAGCACGGCGCCACCACCCTGCCCGAGTGGGACGCGACCCAGGTCGAGGCCTTCGGCAACGCCGTGAACGCCCTGATGGACGCGGCCGCCGGTCGGCCCCACCCGTGCGACGCGGCCTTCGGCGCCCAGGTGACCCGCATCCTGGCCGCCGCCGAGCGGGCCCGCAGCTCCTCGACGATCGTCACCGTCTGAGCGCCCGCGCCGGGCCGGGTGCGCTCAGCGCATCCGGCCCATCGCGTCGCGGAGGCGGGTCAGGTCGCGGATCCGCCGCTCGTACGTCACGGCGAACCCCACCAGCAGCGCTCCCGCCGCCGCCAGCGGAGCCCACCGCGGCAGGTGGTCCCAGAACAGCAGCACCTCGTGCCAGGCCAGCACGGCCAGCACCGCCCCGCCGGCGGCGATCGGCGCCTTGAGCCGCAGCCGGGCCCCGGCGAGCACCACCGCCACGGCCGCGGCCCCGAGCACCAGCCGCCGCCCCGGCGCCCCCGGCGTGGCCAGCACGAGCGCCAGGCTGGGCAGCAGCCCGGCCAGCAGCGCCGGCCCGAACGCCGTCCAGCTGGTCAGCGCCGGGTTGCGCCGCGCCGCGAACCACCCGGCGACGAGCGCGGCCAGCGCGACCGGCGCGGTGTACGCCTCGGCGACCGGCACCTCCCGCGCGACGAGCACCAGCTCGTAGGCGACCAGCTCGGCGGCGACGGCCCCCGCGGCGTACGCGGTCCGGGCCGGACCGCCGAGCGCCCGCAGCCCGAGCGCCACCCCCCACAGCCCCGCGACCCCACCGGCCGCGGCGATGTCCCCCGTCCCGATGTCCCCCGTCCCGATGTACCCGGTCGAGAGCAGGAACGCGACCACGGCCGCGGCGTGCGCGACGCCGTCGAGCAGCCGCCCCTCGGCCCCGCGCCCGCGCAGCAGGAAGCCCCCGCCGAGCGCGAGCCCCGCGGCCGCCAGCACCAGGTACGCGGTGGTGGTCAACGGCAACCCTGCGGCCCGCCCGGCCGCGAACGCCAGCCACGCGCCGGCGATCCCGGCGACGGTCCAGCCCGTGCCCCGCGCGACGGCGCTTCGCCCCGCGACACCCGCCACGACCGCGGCCGCCACGAGGAGCCCGAGCCCGGCGAGGGTGGACCAGGCCGCGGCCAGCAGCCCCGACAGCCCCGGCACGATCCCGGACCAGCAGGTGATCGCCGCGACGACCGTGCCGCGCGAGGGCCGGCGCAGCGCCGCCCCGAGCGCGGTGGCCAGCCCGGTGGCGAGGGTGGCCGCGGGCACGACCGGCCAGGGCGCCCCGGCCGCGACGCAGCCGAGCACGATCGCGAGCAGCGCCGGGGGAGCCGCGAGACTCCAGCGAGCGATCCCGAACCGCCCGGCGACGAGCACCGCCAGCCCGGCGAGCACGGCCAGCGTGACGGCCGAGGCCGCGGCCCCGAAGGCGGGCGGCTGGTCCCGCCACCATGCGGTACCGTCCGGTCCCAGCCCCACCCCGACGGGCGCGCCCCGCCAGATCGCCCCGATCCAGCCCAGCGGCCGCAGCAGCGCCTCGAGCACGGCCGGCACCAGCGACACCGTCGCGAGCAGCGCCGGCACGACCGCGGCCACGGCGTGACGCCCCCGCACCCGCTGCGGGCGGAACCCGCGCGCGGCCAGCCAGGTGCCGGCGAGGGCGGCCGCGCCGAACGTGCCGAACCAGGTCGTACCGTGGTTGGCGGCCGCCGTGACCGCCGCCGCGATCGTGACCCCGGCCCCGGCCGTGGCGGTCGCGACCGTACCCGCGCTCAAGACCCAGCCCGAGGCCCGGTCGCGCAGCGCGAGCGCGGCGGCGAGCACCAGCGCGAGCCCGGCCGCGGCGCCGGCGAGCGCCGGGGGAACGGCGGCGGTGCCCAGCGAGGCCAGCCGGAACCCGGCGGCCCCCGCGACGGGCAGGGCCAGCAGCCCCAGGACGGCGGCCGGGAACCCGGTCGCGGGCCCGGCGGAGCGGACGGCGACCGCGGCGGCCACCACGCCGAGCAGGGCGTAGGCGGCCAGGGTCACCGCGGGCGAGACGAGCCCGACGACCGCGAGGTGCGCCCCCACGACGGGCAGGGCCAGCAGCGCGAGCACCTCGGAGGTCCACACCTTCGCGCCCTCGGCCGGCTTGGCGGCGGCGACTCCGGCAGTGGCACAAGCAGTAGCCATCATCACCAGCGCGATCCCGTCCGCCAGGGCCGCGAGTGCCGGGTCCGGCTCCGCGAACGCCGGCGGCGCCGCGAAGGTCACGAGCAGCAGCGCCGTCCACGGTACGGCCGGATGCCGCACCAGCAGCCAGACCGCCCCGGCGAGCAGGACGAGCGCGGCCGGCTCCTGCCAGTCGAAGAGCCGCCCCGCCGCCGTGCCGGCCGGGTGCCACGCCGGCAGCGCGCGCACGGCGGTGCGGGCGGCGGCGAGGAGCGCGAACGCCGCGTACGGCACCGCGAACCCGCCGGCCACCACGAGCGCCCCGGCCCGGACCCCGGCCCGGACCCGGCCCGGCGCGACGAGCGCGAGGGCCGCGACGGCCAGCCCGAGCCCGGCCAGCGCCGCGTACCGCTGCCCCGGGACCACCTCGGCCACCAGCCGGGCCAGGCCCACCGCCGCGATCCCGACGGCGACCCCGGCGGCCGAGCTGCGTCGTGCCCGGATGCGCCGCCCCGGCCGCGAGCACCAGCGCGGCCAGCGCCGCCAGCACGCCCGCGATCCGCAGCGCCGCGGGCACCCCGCCGGCCGTGGCCAGCGCGAGCAGCGCCGGCGGCAGGGCCGACAGCACCGCCAGGCCCGACGCGATCCAGGCCAGCGCTGCGGTCGGCCGCGCCAGCCGGCCGGCCAGCGCGACGTCCGCCGCCGCGACGACCACGAACACCAGCGCCCAGCCGGTCGCCCCGAGGCCGCGGTGCAGGGCGAGCAGCGGCAGCACGGGCTGGACGGCGAGCACCGCGGCCAGGGCCGGGGCGCGCAGCCCCGTCAGGGCCGCGTACCCGCCGCCGACCACCGCCGCGAGGGCGAGGACGATGCCCGCGTAGGTGGCGGGGCGGGTGGCGTCGGCCAGGCCGGCGAGGTCGACGTACCAGGCGGCGTACCCGTCCAGCACCACCAGCAGCAACCCCAGCGCGGCGAAGGTCTCGGCGGTCGCGCGCAGGCCGCGGCGCTGGGTCAGCGGCGGCACGGCGAGCGTGACCAGCGTGACGGCCGCGAGGATGGCCGCGCGGCCGAGCACGCCGAAGCTCGCCCAGGCGACGGCCGTGAACACGATGGCGGCCGCGCCCAGGAGCAGGCCGCCGAGCACGAACAGCAGGTTCTGTACGGTTCGCGGCGCCGCCTCGGGCCGCCGCTCGAACCCGCCGGCGGGCGCCGGGGCGGCGACGGCCGAAGGAGTCATGGCTCGGGGAGTGGTGGCCGGTGGAGTGGTGGCCGGCGGAGTGGTGGTTGGTGGAGTGGTGGCCGGCGGAGTCTTCTCCGCCGGGCGCGGTGCGGCGGCGGCCACGGATGCCTTCACCCGCGCGGCGAGCAGGTTGCGCTGCGACACCGCCGCGTCGTACGCCAGCACGGCCGAGCCGAAGCGCGCCCGGGCCGCCTCCACCTGCGCGTACAGCTCGCGCGTGCGCGCATTGAGCCGTACGACCTCCGCCGCGTCGGGAAAGGGCGGCCGGCCGCAGCCGCCGCACCCGGACTCCAGCCCGGCCGGCGCGCCGCAGAACGGGCACGGGTAGCTCGCCATGCCCCTCAGGGTGCCGCGGCGGGTGGCGAGGCCGTATCGGCTCGGCTACTCAACCGGGCCTGAGTACCCGCGCTTGGGGTCCCGCGTGATCAAGGAGCATGCTGTCGTGATGCGGTTGCTGAGCGAGGACGAGTACCGGGCCACGATGGAGCCGGAGCCGGTCCAGCTCGGGCCCGACGACGAGCCCCCGTTCGACTTCTGGCCCTACTTCGACGAGATCCCCGCGGCGGACCTGCGGGGCCATGACTTCTCCGAGGGCCAGGTGACGTACGCCTGGCACATGCCCCAGGGCAACCTCCAGCACGTGCTCGTCAACTGCGAGCGCTCGAACGTCTTCCTGGTCATCGTGCTGGACCTGAACCGCAACGTCGTGCTCGGCCACTACCTGCTGGACATCATGCGGGTCCAGCAGGGCGGCTAGGTGGCCAGGTGGTAGGTGGCTAGGCGTCGAGCCCGCGCTCGATGGCGTACCGCACCAGGTCCACCCGGCTGTGCAGCTGCAGCTTGCCCAGCGTGTTCTGCACGTGGTTCTGCACCGTGCGGTGCGACAGCACCAGCCGCTCGGCGATGTCCTTGTACGTCACGCCCTTCGCGACCAGCCGCAGCACCTCGGTCTCGCGCTCGGTGAGCCGCGGCGCGTCGGGGTCCTCGGCCCGCGTCACGCCGGCCAGCCGCCGGAACTCCCCGAGCACCAGGCCCGCCAGCCCCGGCGTGAACACCGGGTCGCCCTGCGCGGTGCGCCGCACGGCCGCCAGGAACTCCTCCCGGGCCGCGGACTTGACGAGGTAGCCGGTCGCCCCGGCCTTCACGGCGTCGAGCACGTCCTGCTGCTCTCCGCTCGCGGACAGCATGAGGATCCGCGCCTGCGGGCAGGACGCCAGCACGCCCTGGATGACCTCGACCCCGGACCGGTCGGGCAGCTGCAGGTCGAGCACCACGACGTCGGGGCGCACCGACCCGGCGATGCGCACCGCCTGGGCACCCTCGCCGACCGCGGCGACCACCTCGTACCCGGCCTCGGCGAGGTCCCGCGCCACGCCCTCGCGCCACATCGGATGGTCATCGACCACCATCACGCGCAGATTCGCCCCGCTGTCCACCCAAGCACCATAACGCTCAGCGCGGCACGGTGAGTTCCACCTCCGTACCGTTTCCGGCCCCCGACGTCACGCTCACCGCGCCGCCCAGCTCCCGGATGCGGCCCCGGATCGACTGGGCGACCCCGAGCCGCCCGTCGCGCTCGGCCTCGGCCAGCCGCCCGTCGGGGATGCCGGCCCCGTCGTCGCGGACCGACACCGTGACCTCGTCGTCGAGCTCCTCGAGCAGGATCCAGGCCCGGGCGCCGTCGCCCGCGTGCCGCGCGACGTTGTCCAGCGCCGCGCCGACCGCCGCCGCGACCTCGCCGGCCACCGACGCCGGCAGCAGCACGGGCGTGGCCGGGGCCGCGACCGTCACGGTGGCCGAGGCGAACGCGTCCAGCAGCGGCCGCAGGTCGGTCGCCGCGCCGGCGGGCGCGACCGGCGCGGCCGGCGAGGCGGCGGCGACCAGTGACCGCAGCACCGACTCCTGCTCGCCGGCGAGCCGCCCGAGCTCGGCCGCCTCGCCGCCGAGCTCGGCCCCGCGGCGCTGGACGAGCGCGAGCACCTGCAGCACCGAGTCGTGGATGCCGCGGGCCAGCCGCTCCCGCTCCCGGGTGGCCGCCTCGAGCTCGATGGCCCGCTGCAGCCGGGCCTCGGCGTCGATGGCCAGCCGCGCGATGTGCCCGACCCCGATGCCGGCCAGGATCATGAGCACGGGGCCGTTGAGGGTGGCCTGGCTGAGGCCGTTGCGCACGACGACGTCGCCGATGCTGAGCAGGATCGCGGCGACGGCCCCGCGGCGGCGGCCGCCGGCGATGGCCCAGGCCACGACCGGGCTCGCGACCCAGGCCATCGGCAGCGTGGGCGCCCCGACGGCGAGCCCGGCCGGCTGCACGATCCAGCGGGAGGCGAGCAGGCAGGCCGCGGCGACCGCCAGGTCGGCGACGAGCAGCGGCCAGCCGCGGCGCTCCCGGCGGGCGTAGCCGAGGCCGGCCACCACCGTCCACACGGTCATCACCGCGAGGATCAGCCACCCGCCCGGCGGCCAGGCGTATTCGCGGAAGTTGTTGACCATGAGCACCGCGGCGTAGCCGAGCGCGGTGATGCGGAACACGAGCAGCGCCCGCCACAGCGGCCCCTCGAGGCCGGGCAGCCGGCGCCGCTCGTCCCCGCCGGCGGTCATGTCAGACCCAGTGGACCGGCGGCAGCCCGGCCTCGGCCAGGGCCGCGTCGATCTTGCTGAACGGCCGCGACCCGAGGAACCCGGCGGGGTTCATCGGCGAGGGGTGCCCGGCCTCGACGACCACGTGCTGCGGGTTGGTGACCAGCGCGGCCTTCTTGCGCGCGGGGGCGCCCCAGAGCACGAAGACCACGCGGCGGTCGAACGCGTTGAGCGCGTGGATCGCGGCGTCGGTGAAGTGCTCCCAGCCCTTCCCGGCGTGTGTGCCCGCCTTGCCGGCCCGCACGGTCAGCAGCGTGTTGAGCAGCAGCACGCCGTCGGCGGCCCAGCCGGTCAGGTCGCCGTTGGCCGGCGGGGTCACCCCGAGGTCGTCGCGCAGCTCCTTGTAGACGTTGCGCAGCGACGGCGGCACGGTCACGCCGGGGCGCACCGAGAAGCTCAGCCCGTGGGCCTGGCCCGGCTTGAAATACGGGTCCTGGCCCAGGATCACCACCCGCGCCTGCTCGGGCGAGCACAGCCGGAAGGCGGTGAACAGGTCCTCCTGCGGGGGGTACACCGTCTCGGTCGCGTACTCGTGTTCGACGAACGTCTGCAGGCGCTGCACGACGTCGAGGTCGAGATACGGCTTCATCACGTCACGCCAGCCGGCGGGGAGGAGCTCCAGCAGATCCAACGACATGCACGGCACTCTACGAGTAGGGTGCGACATTTTTAGTACCGGCCGTAAAGCGGATTTATCCGGATAAAATCGGACCATGACGCAGGTGGGGCCCGTGGGCAGCAACGGCGGTGAGCCGCTCACGGTGCTGTGGTCGTGGCGGCAGCGGCTCGAGCAAGGGGACGAAAAGCCGAAAGAGCAAGAATCGCCTCAACGGCGCAAATCCCCCGAGCCGAAGGACAGTCTCCCACAAGACGGGCCGCTGGACGGGCCGAAACAGGGCGATCAGGGCTATCTGCCGCAGCTGCAGGCCCGCCTGCGCGACGCGCGCGGCGACGTGAGCGGGATCGTGCGCCGGCTCGCCGAGACCCCGGCCGAGCAGCGCACCGTCCTGCACACCGCGCTCGCGCAGGACCCGGCGGCGGCCGAGCGGGGCCTGATCTGGCTGCTGGAGCACTTCGACCAGCCCAGCGTCGTGGTGCCCGCCCTCGGCCGGCTCGCGCCCGCGCTCGACGCGCTCATCGGCGCCCGGCCGCGCCAGCTCGACCTGTTCGGCGACGCGCTGGTGGCGGCCGCGCGCGAGACCCGCGGCGAGCGCTGGAGCGACGAGGACGCCGGCGCCTGGCGCGACGCCTGGCGGTTCGGGGTCGGGTGGCTGCGCCAGGGTGCCCAGCTGCACGACGGTGAGACCCCGTTCTGGACCGGCACGATCATCGGCCACGACCGGCGCCGCGACGACGTCGCCGTGCTCACGGTCGGCACGCAGCTGCCGTACCCGTTCCGCGCCGGCCAGCGCGCGATCGTCGAGTGCCACACGGTGCCGGGCGCCTGGCGGGCCTGCTGGATCGGCGACCCGCCCGCGGCCGACCACCACATCGAGATCCACGTGCAGGCGCTGCCCGGCGACGCGGCCACCGGCGCGCTCGTGCGCGACGGCGGGGTCGGCGACCCGATCCGCCTGCACCGGGCCGAGGGCGACTTCGTCATCGAGGCCGGCGCGAGCGGGGCGATCCTCATCGTCGCCGAGGACGTGCACGTCACCCCGGTCAAGGCGCTGCTGAGCGAGCTCGCCCAGCGCGGCGACGACCGGGTCGTGCACCTCTTCTGGGGCGTGTCGACCCGCGACGACCTCTACGACCTCGAGTCGCTGCGCGAGCACGCGGCCCGCTGCGCCCACGCGTTCGTGCACGCGGTGGTGGCCCGCGGGCCCGCGCACCCCTACATGAGCGGCTCGTTGCCGCAGGTAGTGGTGGACTTCGGGGAGTGGACCGCGCACGACGTGTACCTCAGCGGCAGCCCCCTGGCCGTCGGTGTCATGCGCAACATGCTGCTGCAGCGGGGGGTCGAGGGCCGGCGCATCCACACGGTGACGCTCGAGCCGATCAGCGCGCCGTGAGGCAAAGTCCATAGGAACCGGGGCGAAGAAAGATGGTCCGGCCGCGAGGTCGATGCGACGATGGTTTTTCGGGCGCGACCGGATGTCACGAGTAGGAAATATCGCAGTGACGCGCCCCGCCGAACGGTGGGCCGGGTTCACGTGTAATCCTGCGCGGAGGCGCCATAAGCGCCGGTCGCGGGCAATGGCGGCCGCGGCCAGGAGCCGGACTGCGGGACGAGACGGGAACGACGCGCATGAGTGAGTACAACATCACATACCCCGACGGCGAGCTCGAGCTCAAGGTACGCAAGGCGACCGAGGGTCCGGGCGGGCTCGAGATCGGGTCGCTGCTCAAGGAGAGCGGCCAGGTCACCCTCGACACCGGCTTCGTGAACACGGCCTCGTGCGTCTCGTCGATCACGTACATCGACGGTGACGAGGGGATCCTGCGCTACCGCGGCTACCCGATCGAGCAGCTGGCCGAGGGTTCCACCTTCCTGGAGAGCTCCTACCTGCTCATCCACGGCGAACTGCCGAGCGCCACCCAGCTCGAGGAGTTCACCAACCGCATCCAGCACCACACGCTGCTGCACGAGGAGATGCGCCGCTTCTTCGACGGCTTCCCGCGCGACGCGCACCCGATGGCGGTGCTGTCCTCCGCGGTCAGCGCGCTGTCCACGTTCTACCAGGACAGCCTGAACCCGTTCGACAAGGAGCAGGTGGAGATCTCCACCATCCGGCTCATGGCCAAGGTGCCGACGATCGCGTCGTACGCGTACAAGAAGGCCATCGGCCAGCCCATGCTCTACCCGGACAACTCGCTGGGCTACGTCGAGAACTTCCTGCGCATGACGTTCGGCGTCCCGTCCACGCCGTACGAGATCGACCCGGTCGCGGTCAAGGTCCTCGACATGCTCCTGCTGCTGCACGCCGACCACGAGCAGAACTGCTCCACCTCCACGGTGCGCCTCGTCGGCTCCAGCCAGGCCAACCTCTTCGCCTCGGTCTCGGCCGGCGTCAACGCGCTCTTCGGCCCGCTGCACGGCGGGGCCAACCAGGCCGTGCTGGAGATGCTGCAGGAGATCCACGCCGACGGCGGCGACATCCAGTCGTTCGTGCGCAAGGTCAAGAACAAGGAGGCGGGCGTCCGCCTCATGGGCTTCGGCCACCGGGTCTACAAGAACTACGACCCCCGCGCGGCGCTGGTCAAGAAGGCGGCCCAGGAGGTCCTCGGCCGGATGTCGACGCCCGACCCGTTGCTCGACCTGGCCATGCAGCTGGAGGAGATCGCGCTGGCCGACGACTTCTTCGTCTCGCGCAAGCTGTACCCGAACGTCGACTTCTACACCGGCCTGATCTACAAGGCCATGGGCTTCCCGACGACGATGTTCACGGTGCTGTTCGCGCTCGGCCGCCTGCCCGGCTGGATCGCGCAGTGGCGCGAGATGATCAACGACCCGGAGACCAAGATCGGTCGCCCGCGGCAGGTCTACACCGGGTACGGCGCCCGCGATTACACGCCGATTGCCGCACGGTAAAGACCCGCTGCGCCAAGTGGTTCTTGCTCGTTTGTCTACTTGACGGAGATCGACCCCGGCTGTCTCATACATGGGTCTGTCAGGGGTCGATGTCCGTTTTGGACGAGTGAGCATACGGAGCCAGCATGAGCGCGCCAACGTTGTCGCCGCTACTGACCGCGGCAGTGCAGGACCGCACGTCGGGGGCCACCGGGGTGGCCCGGCAGGTCCTCGACGGGCTCGCCGAGTTCGTGCACGATCCGGCGACCCTGCGCGCGATGGTGGCGCCGCTGCCCGGGCTCCTGCCGGGGTACGCCTCGATGTGGCACATCGCCCGGGCGGCCAACGACGCCGACCCGGGCCCGGCCCTGCGCGCGATCCGCGAGCAGCTCGACCACGACGTCGCCCGCTCGGTCGCGATCGCGACGAGGGTCCTCGAGCAGCGTGGCGGCTGGGTCCGTACGGCCCCGAGCAGCGCCCTCGTCAAGGCCGTCGTCGCCGCGCTGCCCGCCGGCACCGTCGACGCGCCGGGCACCGAGGGCCTGGAGCCCGTCACGGGCCTGGCCGGCGCCGACGCGATCAGCCCCACCCGCGTGCTCAACATCAAGGGCACCCTGGAGCTGGCCCGCGGCATCCCCACGATCGTGGTGACCACCTCGCTGAAGCTGGTGCCCGAGGACGTCTTCGAGGGCCTGGGCTCCCCGCTGTTCGAGCGCATCCCGCTCGAGGCCTTCTGGGCCGTCGTCCTCGACGGGGAGCTGCTCACCCCGGCCGAGGCCGGTCGCCGCGCCGCCCAGCTGACCTGAGGTCCCGGCCGTCCCGGCCCGCTGCGACGCGCGGCCGGGCCGAGCCGCGGCCGGCTCGGCTCGGCTCGGCGGGACGCCCAGTTGATCTCAGTCCCGGCCGTCCGGCTCGCCGCAACGCTCAGTTGATCTCAGTCGGGGCCGTCCCCGCTCGCCGCGACGGCTGTCGAATTGTCGTCGGCCGATTTATGGGAGCGCTTCTAGGCAGCCCCGTGCCGTTGCCCTCGTGATGATCGCCGCCGGTCCATGCGTGCTGTCCGGCAACGATCAAGAACCCTTATTGATCTCCGGTTCGGAAACCCCTGGTGGCGCAACGGATGCGTGTTCCTGATCCACATTGGACGGTCGGGAAGACGGCACGGTTTGGGGGCTGTGCAGAGCCGGGTCGGGGGAGTACATTTCCTGCAACCCAAGGACAGCCGGGGCCGCCGCTTCCCCCGTGGCGGCGGCCCCGGTCTTGGTTTTCGCGCCCGAGCCCGCGCTCGGGTATTTCGCGCCGGGGGTTTGTCGCGCGACCCGCCGGGACACCACAACGGCATGGCATCCGTCGATACGCGACCGATTGAGCATTCCAGCGCGCCCTCGGGTCCGCCGCCTCGCACGGTGTACCTCATCGGCGGCCTCATCATCGTCGCGCTGATCGTGATCGCCGCCGTCGCGGTCGCCGTGCGCTCCCGGCTGACCGGCGAGCGCGCCGGCGAGGCGGCCAGCACCGTCACCGGCGCGGTCGACGGCCGCGACCATGCCACCCTCGACCTCGTCACCGGCGCCACCTCGGTCACCGTCCAGGCCGCGGACCTGGGCGACACGCTGTTCCGCGTCGACAGCGCCCAGCACCCGGCGGTCACCGACACCCGTGACCGCGTCGAGGTCCACCTCACCGGCGGCGACGCCACCGTCACGATCCGGCTCAACCGGGACGTGCGCTGGGACGTCCGCTTCACCGGCGGCAGCCAGAGCAACTCGGCCGACCTGCGGGACCTGCGCCACCTGGCGAGCGTCGAGTACGTCGGCGGCGTCTCCGCCATCGACCTCACGCTGCCCGCGCCGGCCGGCACCGTCCCGGTGCGCGTCGACGGCGGGGCGAGCGCCGTGCGCGTCCACGCACCCGGCTCGGTGCCGGTGCGGGTCAGGGCCGGTGGGGGAGCGGGGCGGGTCGCCGTCGACGGCGACGAGCACACCGGGATCGCCGCCGGGACCGCGTTCGGCTCCGGCGGCTGGGACACCGCCACGGACCGCTACGACGTGGACGCCGCGGGTGGCGTGTCCACCATCACGGTCGACCGTTTCTAGCGCGGGTCCCGTCCGAGCTCGACGGGCGCGCCCGACACGGGGGCGTCATCGGGCAGGTCGGGCAGGCCGAACAGCTCGGTCAGCCCGGTGATCTGCAGGAGCCGGTGCACGAACGGCGACGGGCTGCGCACCTCGATGCTGCCGCCGACCTCGCGTACCTTGTTGTTCGCCGCGACCAGCGCGCCGATGCCGATCGAGTCCATGAACGGCACCCGGCGCAGGTCGATCGCGAGCAGCCGGGGCCGGTACGCCGCCACGGTGTCCAGCACCACGGAGCGCAGCGCGCCCACGGTGGCCGCCTCGAGCGGGCCGAGCACCTCCACCACGACCGTTCCGCCGGGTATTTCGCCGGACTGGTGCGTCCGGACCATCGCATCGCCCATTCAGTCCGCGTACCCAGCGTGCGGAACCGGAAACGTCACGCGCTGGCGGAGATCAACAGCGGGAGCGTCAACGCGTACGCGCACAGCAGCACGCAAGCCTCCGGCCGGGTGATGCGGTTGCCCCGCTTGAGCAGCAGCCACGCGAGGACGCCGGCCACGACCATCGCGGTCACCGCCAGGAACCCGAACGGCGCGATCGTCTGCCGCCCGGCCGCGATCCCGACGACCGCCCCGCCGATCAGGCTGTTGAACAGGTTCGAGCCGAGCAGGTTGCCGACCATCAGGTCGCCCCAGCCCCGCCGCTGCGCCTGCACCGACGTCATCAGCTCCGGCAGCGACGTGCCGACGGCCACGATCGTGAAGCCGACCACCGCGTCGCTGACGCCCCAGCGGTGCGCGAGCGTGGAGGCGTTGGCGACCAGCAGCTGCGCGCCGCCCAGGGTCGCGGCCAGGCCCAGCGCGCACCGCGTCGCCTCGACCCACCACCGGCCCGGGGCGGGCGGCGGCTCCACGAACGCGGCCACGTCATCGGGCAGGGGATCATCCGGCGGTACCCGCGAGAGCCGCACCAGCAGCCAGAGCGCTCCGAGGCTGAGCACGGCCAGCAGTACACCGGCCACGAACTTCAACCCGACCAGCGCGAACGCCCCGAAGATGGTGACCCCGGCGGCCATGAGCGGCGCCTCGCGCACCGGCACCGACGAGCGCACCAGCACCGGCGAGACCACCGCGACCATGCCCAGGATCAGCGTCACGTTGAGGATGTTCGACCCGACCAGGTTGCCCAGCGCCAGCCCCGCGTTGCCCCGCACCGCGGCCGTGCCCGAGACCACGAACTCCGGCGCGCTGGTGCCCAGCCCGATCACCACGACCCCGATGACCACCGGCGCGACCCGCAGCACCGTCGCGAGCCGGCCCGCGCCGACGACGAGCTGGTCGGCACCCACGGTGAGCAGCGCCAGGCCCACGATGCCGAGCCCGGCCACGAACAGGGTCGACATCCGCCTCCTCCACCACCGCGCCTGGCACGACACCATACCGGTCCGGCGGCGCCGCGCTGGGCCGGGTGAAATCCGAAACCGGTTCCGGCGGATTGACAGCCTCCACCGCTGGCGCAAAGGCGCGCCGCGTTCTACAGTTTTCAACGAGACCGGCGTCTTCCCCCGTGGATGCCGGTCTCACCATGTTTCCGGAGCGTCGCGGCCTGCCTCCACTTTGGACCGCCAGGGTAGATTGTGTTCCCGGCGGAGGGAGTGATCAGGTGCGTTGTCCACGTTGCGGGGCCGAGGGCGTCGACTCCGGCGGCTTCTGCGTCGGCTGCAAGCTGCACCGCGGCCAGACCCCGCCTCCCGCTGCGGCTCCCGTTCCGGGTCCTGCTCCCACGCCGCCGGTCCAGCCCGCCGGCTACGGCCCGGGTTACGGTCGGCCTCCGGCTCCGGCGCCGATGCAGATGCCGTTCTATCCGCCGCCGCCGGCCCCGCCGCGGTCGCGCAACCCGCTGCTGATCCCCGGCATCATCTTCGGCGTCGTCGCGCTGCTGCTCGCCGGGGGCGTGATCGTCTACGCGCTCACCGCCAGTGGCGGGGCACCCGCGGACCAGGGCCTGACCGGCGGCGAGAACCCCGTCGCGGCCCCGAGCATCGCCGCGACCGAGGACGAGCCGACCCCGGAGCCCACCGGCGCGCTCGGCGGGCTCCCCGGCCCGAGCGGCTCCCCGTCCGGCAGCGCGGCGCCGAGCGCGACCGCCGTGCCGTGCATCTGGGGCGTGTTCCTCGAGGAGCAGCACACCGAGCAGGTCACGGTGATCAACACGGGCACGTTCCCGTTCACGGGGAACGGGGCCTACCACCGGTACAACGAGAGCGGCCGAGTCGTGATCGACTACGGCGACGGCATGCACCTGCGCGGCAGCAACGGCTCGACCCAGTTCGAGTACATCTTCGAGGGCTTCATCTCCTACCAGTTCAAGTTCGACGGCCGGACGGTCACCTACTCCTCGCCGCGCCCCGACGGCACCGAGACCTTCATCCGCAACGGCCACGTCGACTACAAGGGCAAGCTCGAGGCCCGCGTCCCCCCGCCGATGCAGGTCAACTGCGGTCCCGTGGCCATGAGCCTCACCAACCAGATCACCACAATCCAGCTCAAACGCACCAGCAAGGCTCCCTAGCTGGTAATACTCAGGTGCCTCCGGCCGGTGCCGATCATGCACCCGGAGGAGGAGCCTGCATGGACAACACGCTCGCCATGGTCATCGACGACTCGCGCGCGATGAGAGGCATCCTGAAACGGATCCTGCTGCCCCTCGGCTTCGAGGTCCGGGAGGCCACGAACGGCAAGGAAGCGCTCGACGCGATCTGGGACGACGACCTCAAGCCGGCGCTCGCGCTCATCGACTGGAACATGCCGGAGATGAACGGGCTGGAGTTCGTCATGGCGGTACGCAAGCAGAAGCATCTGCGCCAGATGACGCTCATGATGGTCACCACCGAGAGCGAGCACGGCCAGATCGTGCGGGCCCTGGCCGCCGGGGCGCACGAATACGTGATCAAGCCGTTCACCGCCGAGGCGATCGTCGACAAGCTCACCTATCTCGGACTCGTACCGCTGGCCGGCGCCGAGCCCGCGGTGACCGCCTGATCTGCGAGGTTCTCAGGAAAGGCACGACA
Source organism: Dactylosporangium sp. CA-052675 (assembly GCF_050947935.1). GTDB lineage: Bacteria > Actinomycetota > Actinomycetes > Mycobacteriales > Micromonosporaceae > Dactylosporangium. The sequence continues at coordinate 2,314,049 of NZ_CP192010.1, forward strand.
CTGGGTCCGATAGGCGACGGAAGAACCCCACGCGCCGAACTACCGTGCGACCCATGACGATCGACTTCCCGCACGGCTGGTGGGGCACGGACCTGGGCGCCGCCCGGGCGAGCATCGGAACCTACGAGCTCTACTCCACCGAGAGCCTGCCGGCGGTCGACGACTCACGCTCCGACGGCACCTTCTCCTGGCTGGTCCCCGGCGCCCCGCGCGATCCGCTGCGGGCCATGGAGGTCGCCGCGCTGGCCGAGCACATCGAGCTGCCGGTGCCGTTCGCCCGGTTCATGAGCAGCCAGGTGCTGATGGACGCCATCCCGTCCTGCACCGGCTGCGACTTCGATCTGGCCCCGCGCCCGGTCCCGAGCCCGGTGGAGCCCTCCGCCCAGCTCGTGCGGTTCCTGCGGGACCAGCAGGACGCCGTCATCTGGTACCTCTACCTGCGCCCCGGCGCCGAGCCGTTCGTGATCGCCTCGCCGTGGCTGCTGGAGATCGTCGGCCTCGAGGACGTCGACCGCGAGACCCTCATCGCCAACATGGTCCACGTCGCCGACTCCTTCGAGCAGTTCATCCACCGGTTCTGGCTGGAGAACTCGCTGTGGTTCAGCGTCAACGAGGGCGACGAGTCCACCGACGAGATGAACCTGTACCTCTCGCATTACACCGCCGCTCTTTAATCTCTTGCGCCGGTGCGGCGGCGAGCCTATCTTTGAACACGTCAAGGCGACAACGAGCAGAGGAGATCGGACGATGAACGGGCACCGCGAGCTGCGACTGGAAGCGCCCAGCGCGACCGACGCCGCCGTGCGGCTGTCCGCCGACGGCCGGTCATGGCTGCTCAGCGCCTTGTCGGCGAGCACGGGCAGGTGGTTCGACTAGAGGCTCGACCTCGCGTCACACCAACCGCCCGAGCTGCTACCGGGCGGTTTTTTTGCGCCATTATATATTGACGGTAGTGAATTACGCCGTGATAGCCCAACGGCAGAGGCATCTCCCTCAAAAGGGGATTGGTGCGGGTTCGAATCCCGCTCGCGGTACGCAAGATCGTTTGGTTCGGTAGTCGGTTTCGCAGTGCAGATGAAGGGAGGAGGCCCGGTGACCGCGGTTCTCGTACTCAACGCCGACCTCGGACCCCTGCACCGGGTCTCACTCCGCCACGCCATCCGCATGCTCCTGCGTGAGGTGGCCGTCGTCCACGAGGCGGAGCCGGACCGGTTGATCGGGGTCTACCCGCACCCGCGGGTCGTACGGCTCGTGTCCTACGTCGTCACCCGCTGGCGCTTCACCGGCGGCCCGGCGTGGTCCCGCGCCGGCGTCCACGCCCGCGACGGCCGCCGCTGCGGCTACTGCGGCACCGAGGCGACGACCATCGACCACATCCAGCCCCGCTCCCGCGGCGGCCGGAACACCTGGAAGAACACCGTTGCGGCCTGCACGGCCTGCAACCAGCGCAAGGGCGATCGCACCCCCGCCGAAGCGGGCATGGTGCTGCGCGTGAGGCCGTCGATCCCGACGTGGCACGCGCTGGTCCAGCGCTGACCGATGGCCCCGGCGGGTCGGCTCCTTCGCTACCGCCGGCTTCGCCGGGGCCTCCAGGGACGCGGTTGCTGGTTCGCCTCGCCGTGGGCTCGCTCCGACGGTCTGCTTGCTGTCGGTCTGCTGCTTGTCGGTCGGCTTTTGTCGGTCTGCTCTGGCCGTCGGCTCCGTCGGTCCGCTGCGTTGGTCTGGTTCGTACGTCCGGTTGGTCTGGCTCGTAGGTCCGCTTTGTTCGCTTTTGTTTCGAGGCGCGGTTCACGCGGTTGGCGGCGTGGTCCACGCGGTTTCGCATCTCGGCCAACGAGGGCTCGTAGCTCATCAGGAAGAGCGCCGCTCTTGCAAAGCGGAGGCGACCGGTTCGAGTCCGGTCGGGTCCACGCCCGGATAGCCCAACGGAAGAGGCGTCTGGTTCAGGTCCAGAAGGTTGGAGGTTCGAATCCTCTTCCGGGTACTTCGCACGTCATCATCGCTCCGGCCCCGGCTGGCTCGGCGTCTTCGTCGCTCCGGTTCGGTGCGGTCCGATGTCTGCGTCGGCGCCGGCTCTGGTCGGCCCGATGTGTTCGTCGCTCCGGTCTCGGCCGGTTCGGCGTCTTCGTCGCTCCGGTTCGGTCCGGTTCGATGTCTGCGTCGGCGCCGGCTCTGGTCGGTCCGATGTGTTCGTCGCTCCGGTCCTGGCCGGTCCGACAGTGGAAGGTTGGCCGAGAGGTAAGGCTGCGGCTTGCTAAGCCGTCGACGGGGGCAACCCCGCGGGGGTTCGATCCCCTCACTTTCCGCGACGCTTCACCCCATCTGGGAAGGCCAGCCGATTGGTGCCGGCACCCGTCTCGAAAACGGCGTTGGGTTCACGCCCGTGTGGGTTCGACTCCCACCCTTCCCGCAGGATCGCTGTGCGGAGCCCTTGGAGGGCTCGCAGAGCGCTTTTCGCGAGGCGGCCGAGGTTCGCATCGGCCTCGGCGCGCGCGGAGGCATTCACGGCCATCTCCTGCCACATCGGCACCATCGAGAGCTCCTTCGTCGTTTCGAGAGCCGGACTGCTTTGTCGTCTCGAGAACACGACGAACGAGCCGCGGAGATCCGGACACCCGACGAGGCACCTGAGCGCCGCCTTACGCGGCCTTGCTCGCACGGTTCTGCTCGCACGGTTCTGCTCGCGCGGTTCGTGCTCGCGCGGCCGGTGCGCGGGCGGCTCGTGCTCGCGCGGCCTATGCTCGGGCGGCTCGTGCGTGGGCGGTTCGTGCGTGGGCGGTTCGTGCGTGGGCGGTTCGTGCTCGCGCGGCCCATGCGTGGGCGGCTCGTGCGCGGGCGGCTCACGCCCGCGCGTTCGTGCTCGCGCGGCTCATGCGCGGGCGGCTCGTGCTCGCGCGGCCCGTGGTTGCTTGGTCCGTGCTTGCGTGGCCCCTGTTTGCTCGGGCCCCTGCTCGGTCCTGTCCCGCCATCTCGCTCAGCCCCGCGCGGAACCCTCTTCACGCTCGGCTCTGTCCCCGCTGTGCCCGTTCGCGCACGATGGCTGTGTACGTTCGTGCACTGAGGTGGTCGTGTCCGGCTCTGCTGCCGCTGTGCGCGTTCGCGCGATGGCTGTGTACGTTCGCGCACTGAGGTGGTGGTGTCGAGCCGTGCTGCCGCTGTGCGCGTTCGCGCACGATGGCTGTGGACGTTCGCGCACTGGAGCGGCCGTGTCCGGCCCGCTGCCGCTGTGCACGTTCGCGCACGGGGGTCGTGCACGTTCGCGCGGCCGTGCCTCGGGGTCAGCGCGGCTTGCCGAACGCGTACCTCGTCAGCACCCGCACACTCCCGGCACTGCGCTGCTTGGCCGCGGCGGGCAGCATCGTGAGCGCGTGGATGCGCGAGGACAGGTGCCACCGCGCGGCCTTCCCGGCCCGCGGCCACCCGTGCGCGTCCATGTCCTTCGCCGCCGAGAGGAAGAACGCCCGAGCCTCGCTGAAGCGGCCGCCGGTCACGGCCGAGGAGGCGGACAGGCTCTCGTTGTGCCGCCGGTACTGGAAGACCACCTCGGAGTCGGCCACCAGCGACCCGCCGCGGCTCACCAGGGCCAGGATGAGCTTGAGATCCTGGATCACCTTGAGCTCGAGGTCGAACCCGACCGCCTGCGCCTCGCTCGTGCGCCAGGCCAGCGACGGGAAATAGAGCCAGTTCCCGCGCAGCAGACTGACCGCGAGCTCCTCGCCGGCCATGCGCACGGTCCCGTCGATCTTCGGCGCGTACACCTTCCGCTTCGTCGTGTCCGCCAGCGTCCGCACCACGGCCCCGTCGGCTCCGACGACCTCCACGCCCGGCTGCACGAGCACCGCGTCCGGGTACTGCTCGATCAGTGCGTGAACGCGCGCGACATACCCCGGCAGCATGACGTCGTCGCACCCCATCATGACCATGAACGGCGCCTCGGCCCGGTCCACGCACTGCTGGAAGTTCCGGGTGATGCCCAGGTTCCGAGGATTCCGCTCGTACCGCACGCGCGGATCGTCCAGCCCCGCGAAGTACTCGGGTACGCCGGTCACCCGCTCGGCGGGATTGTCGTCGAACACGGTGAGCCGCCACCGCTCATCAGTCTGCGCGAGGACACTCTCCACGGCGATCTTGAGCAGGGGCAGCTCACCGTAGTGCGGCAGCATGATGTCGAGCACCGTGCGATCCTAACGACCCGAACTGCACGACCGCGCACTCACATCCGCGCGACCGGCCACCCCCGACCCGCGAGTCGCACACACGCGCGCGCAACCAAACGATCGAGCCGCGCTGGCGGTGCCTACGCACGCACGCGAACGTTCGCTCCGCGCGGCTCGTGCACATTTGCGCGTAGCCGGACGTTCGCTCCGCGCGGGTTGTGTGGCCGCGCGATTCGATGTTCGCTCCGCGGCGGGGTCGTGCACATTCGCGCGTAGCCGGACGTTCGCTCCGCGCGGGTTGTGTGGCCGCGCGATTCGACGTTCGCTCTGCGGCGGGGTCGTGCACATTCGCGCGTAGCCGGACGTTCGCTCCGCGCGGGTTGTGTGGCCGCGCGATTCGACGTTCGCTCCGCGCGGGGTCGTGCACATTCGTGCGCAGCCGGGCGAGCGCACCGCGCCCGAGTCGCCCCACCTACGCGAAGCCGGGCGAGCGCACCGCGCCCGAGTCGCCCCACCTACGCGAAGCCGGGGCCAATGGCATTGCGCGAGGCGCACACACGCATGGGCCGAACGATCTGACGCTCGTGTCCAGCGGCGCCATCGATGCGGACGCGGCAGAAAAAAGCCGGCCCGTCCGCGACAACGGACGGGCCGGCTCGGTGCGTCTAGATCAGTGTCGGGCTCGCCGCGGACCGGCCGGGGGTTGGCCCGCCGCGGCGCGCTTGGCGGCCTGCTGCTCCGGGGTGCCCGGGTCCTCGTCCCACGCCTTCGCGCGGCGGATCTCGTCGAAGAACCCGAGGAGCCGGTCCAGCTCCTGCGTGCTCGTCTTGTCGTCCGCCCGGACGGTCTTGCCCTTCTTGTTGTGCGAGCGGATCTCCCGCCCGGTGGTCGTCGAGGCCGAGTCGTCCTGCTCGCTCTCGTCCGCCATCGGGGCCCGCTGAGCCGGCATGCGCCCGGTCGGCTCCTCGTGGTGCCGGGTCGGCGGCGTGACCGGATCGAAGTGGTGCTCGTCGTAGTCGGGGGCGTCGAAGCTGTACCCGTGCGGCGCGCCCGGCCCGGAGGGGTGCAGCGGCTGGTCCTCGCGGTGGAACGCCCGCGGGGGAGCGACGTGCAGATCCGGGTGCATCGGCGCGTGCCCGTTCACGGGAGCCGCGGCGCCGTTGAAGCCGTTGTGCGCCTGCCCGCCGCCGTTGAACCCGTTCGGACCCTGCGGAGCGGCGCCGTACACGTTGCCCGGCCCGTGCCCGTTGACCGGCCCATGGCCATTGACCGGGGCGTGGCCGTTGACCGGAGCGTGCCCGTTGACAGGTCCGTGGCCGTTCATGGGCGAAGGCGCGCCCGGGCCCGGCACGATCGGCACCATCGGCGCGGTCGCGTCCGGGTTGCCGTTGCGGAACGCGGCCGCCGGGAACGAGCCCGTCGTGTCGCCGGGCCGCTGGCGGGGCTGCGGCATCGGGGGCTCGGGCTGGTACCCATTGGGACGCCCGGGGCGCTGCGAACCATTCGGCGACAGCGGCGCGAACGAGCCGGTCGCCGACTCGGGCACCGCCGGGAACGCGCCCGTCGCCGGCGAGGAGCCGTTGCGCGGCATCCGCGGCGCGTCGAACGAGGTGGTCGGCGCGTCGGCCGGCGGGAAGGCCGGGAACGACCCGGTCCGCGAGCCGCGCTCGGCGTCGGCCGGCGGGAAGGCCGGGAACGACCCGGTCCGCGAGCCGCGCTCGGCGTCGGCCGCCGGATAGGCGGGGAACGAGCCGGTGCGGGAACCGCCGTCGGCCGGGAACGAGCCGGTGCGGGAGCCGCCGTCGACCGCCGGGAACGAGCCGGTCCGGGAGGAGTACCCGCGCTCGAAATCCTGCTCGGGCGCGCGCTCGTGCGCGGCCGAGCGGGGCACCGTCGGATGCGCGCCGGACGGGTGGCCGTTGGCGGGCCGGCCGTCGACGAGGTACGGGCCGTTCGCGTCGCCGTGGCGCCCGGCGCCGTGCCGCGGCGCGTCCGGCGTGATGGTCGGGAACGAGCCGCTGGTGCTCGGCGTGGACGGCGAGACCAGCTCGACCTCGCCCGGCTCGGGCAGCGACTCGAGCAGCCCGGTCGCCAGGATGAACACGTTCGGGGCGGCGCCGCGCGGCACAGCGATGTACGCCCGCTTCCGCGCGTCGATCGGGAGCTTCTCGAGGATCTCGGCGATGGTGTGCGCGGGCGGCGGGATCTCGGCGGCGTTGGGTGCCCCGACGATCACGGCGCAGCGGTTCACGTCCACCGGGAGCTGACGGACCCAGTCGGCCGGGTCGTTGAGGTGCTCCGGGCGCAGCCAGAGGCCCGCCTGCACGACCTCGAGCACCCAGCCGGAGCCGAGCGAGAAGGTGGCCTGCCCGGCCGGGGCGTCGAGGACGTCCGGGCACGGGTTGATCCAGTCGACCGGGCGCGGGGCGCCGGTGTGGGGGGCGTGCCACAGCTCGCGGGCGAAGGTACGCCAGCGGGGGAGGCCCTTGTTGTCGATGGTGACGACGGCGCGCTGGCCGGCGGGCGCGCACAGCGGCAGGCCGGTGCGCACGTGCACGGCCCGGCCGAGCACGTCGGCGACGACCGGACCGACCGGGCCCTCGGCGATGGGGTTCTGCCCGTACGGCGTGAAGACGCACCGATCCGCGGACAGCGTGGGCACGGCCGACACCGCCTGGGCGAGCTCCTCGCGGTGCAGCGGCTCGTCGCCGGGGTGCCCGAGGATCATCGCCGGGTTCTCGTGGTCGGTCGGCACCGAGTAGGCCAGGTCCGTCACGCTGCCGACGCGGCGGCGGTGCAGCCACAGACCGGCCGGGATCTGGTCGAGCACGAGGTCGCCGGGCAGCTCGGGTATCTCGGTGCACAGCTGCGACTCCCACGCCGGGGCGGGGAAGCGCCAGCCGACCCGGACCGCGGGCGCGCCGGTGCGGAAGCGCCAGAAGCCGCCGGGCCGCTGCTCGCCGCGCCCGACGGGGGCGAAGAGCGAGCCGCCGGGGACGCCCAGCAGCGGGCCGGCCGCGGCGATGACGTCGATGCCGAGCCGCATCGCGATCATGTGCGCGGCGGCGGGGCGCTCGTTGGTGGCGCAGGCGCCGTCCCAGGCGACGAAGCGCATCGCGGTGAACCCGCGGGGCAGGCCGTTGGCGAGGACCTCGGCCAGCTCCTCGATCATCGCCGGCTGCAGCTTCACCGTGTGGGAGCTGATCACCACCGCGCATTCGGTGGACCCGTGTGGCGAGACGACCAGGGCCGCTGAGCCCGGGCTGGGCTCCTCACCGGAGTGGACGACCGCACCGGCACCGAGCCAGGACACCTTCATCCCGGGCCAGTGACGCAGCCGCACCTGCATCGCCGTGCTCATGCGGACCTCTCAGCGCTATGGAGCCGTGCCCCGTGGAAGGCGGCTGCCGGCCGCGGCACCACCGTCCCGGCGCCAGGCCGCGTGCGGCTCGGCTCGTCCGGTGTGCGGGCTGCAAGCGGGCAGCGAGAAAACAAGATCGCCCTCCGTCGGGTGTGCCACGAGCGGTGCGGTGCGGAGGGGGTTCCACACCGATCACCGCAGGGCGGCTCTGCCGGATCGTACCGCGCTGAGTGACGGACGCAACCATCTCGTTTGTCGGCGGACGTGCCGAGAAATGCCAACCGGCGGGGGGATTGCGCCCGATTTGCTAGGCTTGGTGGCGACTTCTCCGGAGAGTTGCTCATGCTTCGAGCCGCAGTCCGCCGAATACTGGCTGTCACCGTCGGGCCCGTCCGGCGCCTTGCCTTCATGGTCATCGGGATCGCGCTGGTCCTCGTCGCCGCGTCATCGCTGAGCGCCTGCAAAACCTCTCCAATCGGTACTTCCGGGGCGGGCCCGTCACCGGGCCGTTCTCCTGCATACCCGCAGAGCGGGGTGCTCGTCCTGTATGACACGGGCGGGCAATACGGCTCGCTGGGCGAGCTGTATGCGGTCCAAGCAGGGAATCTGGCCTCCCACTTCGGTGCCTGGCAGGCCGTGCCAGTGACGAAGTACACGTCCGGAACGGCACAGAAGTACCTGCTGACGATCTATATCGGATCGACGTACGACGAGCCCCTGCCCGCCGCGTTCCTCGCCGACGTGGCCGCGGGCGCGCACGTGCTGTGGCTCGGGGGCAACCTGTGGCAGTTGATCGGGAAGTACCCTGGAATCGGTTTTCAGACAGCGACGATCGACGATGCCGCACCGACCGGAATCCGGTACCGCGGCACCGAGCTGACCCGCAACGCCAACGCCGGCGGCCTGGTCCACGCCGTGCTCTCCCAGGGTGTGTACTCCACGACGCTGGCCGAGGCCGAGATGCCGGACGGCACGTCGCGGCCCTGGGCGGTGCGCGTCGGCGGCGTGACGTACGTGGCCGAGGTCCCCTTCACGTACGTCAGCTTCGACGACCGGTACCTCGTGATCGCGGACCTGCTGTGCGATCTGCTGGCGCCGAAGACGCCGGAGCGGCACCGGGCCCTGGTGCGCATCGAGGACGTGGGCCCGCATTCCGACCCCGCACAACTGCGCCAGATCGCCGATTATCTGCATTCTCGTCATGTGCCGTTCGCCGTGGCGGTTTTCCCCGTGTACGACGACGCCGCGGGCATCTATTCCGGCGGCGTGCCCGTGCACCGGACCTTGAGCGGATCTCCGCAGGTCGTGGCGGCGCTGCGGTACATGCGGCAGCAGGGCGGCACCCTGATCATGCACGGATATACGCACGGATTCACCGGCGCCCCGAATCCGTACGGTGTCAGCGCCGAGGATTACGAGTTCTACCGCGCCCACGTGGACGCCGCGGGCACCGTGGTCCTGGACGGCCCGGTGCCGGGCGACTCCGCGGCCTGGGCGCTAGGGCGCCTGGACGCGGCCCGCCAGGAGTGGACGAAGGCGGGCCTGACGCCGCCGGACATCTGGGAGTTTCCGCACTACACGGCCAGCGAGACCGACTACCGCGCGATCGCCTCGGCCCCGGGAATCCGCGCCCGTTACGAGCAGGTCCTGTACTTCAACGGCATTCTCGGCGGCGGTGGTACACGCTCCGTGAGCCAATACTTCCCATATCTCGTAAAAGACGCATACGGTACGCCGGTCATCCCGGAAACACTTGGAAACGTTGCAACACAAAGATTTAACCAGCACGGCGTCCGCCTGGCCCCGGATCTGCTCGCCTCGGCGAGGCGCCAGCTCGTGGTGCGCGACAACGTGGCAAGCTTCTTCTACCACCCGTTTCTCGGCCTGCAGTACCTCCCGGAGTTGATCGAGGGCATGCAGCGGCTGGGGTACACCTTCGTGTCGGCCCCGTCCCTCCTGTGAACCACCACCATCCGAAGACTGGAACCCGTCCAATCTTTCACTCTTAACTGACAACCATGGTTTTCTGGTTGAACGTTTGAGCACTTCGGCCGGTTCGAGGGCCTCGTGGAGCCCGGTCGACCGTCGCCTTCCGGCAGTCCCCCTTCGGCGACCCTTCTTCGCGGCGCGGGCCCCCTTCCGGCCGCGGCGACCTCACCGCATCCGGTCTCGCGCGCGAAGCCACCCATCCGGCTAACCCGCTCGGCTCCGCCTCCTCCCGGGTGGGCCGGCCGCCCGGGCACTCGACCACGGCACTCGTACGCCGTCGTCTGCCGCGAGCCCGCTCGGCGCCGGACGGCGGAACCGTGGCTAGCCCCCGAGACCCAGGCTCCGAGCATGCACAGGCGGGCGTCATCCTCAGCGTGCGACCGACCCCTTGCGCCGCATCTCGCGCCCGACGATGCGAGCGGGTCCGCCAATGCCCGCGCGCCGGGCGGGCGACGCTGAGCGCCGCGGAGCAACCGATCGCCGGGCAGGCCGCACCACACGCGATCGCGGGGATATCGCAATCCGGCACCCGGTCGCGGCAGAGCGTCCACCGCATCTCCTGCGACATCCTCCGCATCCTCGGGGACGGGGCGGCCACTCCGCGTGATGTGGCGCGAGCAGCCCGCTTGCCGCCGCGTGAAGCGACCAGGCCCGGAATGCCGCAGATCCGGTACATGACCTGCCGGGGTATAAATCCGATAAGTCGTGGCGCGGAGCGCCCGAGTTATCGAAATCCGACGAGCCCAGGCACCGTGATGCCGCCCATCCGAAGGTCAGGCGCCGAGCCGGTCAGGCGGCCCGGACCGCGGTCAGCAGGTCGAGCACATCGGCGGTCGGCGGCCCGAGCGCTCCAAGGCTCGTGCGGCTGGGAGCAGCGTCGGACGCGCGGCAGCTACCGCGGCCGAGCACTTCCCGGACCCGGCGAGCGGTCAGCCAGGTCAGCGCCAACTGCGGCTCTCCGGCTGCTTGAGCCCCGACGACCGCCGCGCGATCGTCGGAGCGCTTCAAAGGTTGAGGCGTCCGGCGGCCCCAAGTGCTGTCAGCAGCTCAAACGCTTCGGGGGTCCCGGAGCCGTGCGGCTCGGAGCGGGGTGCGGTCAGCGCGTGGAGGCGGTCGTTGGGGCTCAAGCACTCACAAGGCCGAATACCGAGCTCCCGCGCGGGCCGCGTTCGGGCGACCGGGACGCTGTCAGCGGGCCGAGGCCGACCGCTCCGACGAAATCGCGAAGTCAACGGTCAGAGCCGCGGGCAGCGTCGAAGCCGGTTCCGGCGCCGAGGGAGTGTATGAGGCCGAGGCAGTAGCAGCCGCAGCCGTCGTATCCGCCGGCGTCGAGGGGGTGGCCGGAGTCGGGGCAGCCGCAGCCGCAGCCGCAGCCGCCGGCGTCGAGGGAGTGGGGGGAGCCGGGGCGGTAGCCGCAGCGGGCGCGGCGGGCGCCGGGCTGTCCAAGTGGCGGAAGCACAACAGCACCCCCGCGGCCAGGGCGCCCACCAAGCCGACCGCCGCGAACCCCCAAGCCGGCGACCCCCGGTCGATGGCCCAGCCCGCCAGCGGCGAGCCGATCGCCAGGCCCACGGTCAGCGAGGAGCCGTGCCAGCCCATCGCCTCGCCGCGGGCCGACGCCGGCACCAGGCGGCTCGTGAGGTCGATGGTCGCCGTCAGGGTCGGGGCGCACAGGGCACCCGCCGGCAGCAGCGTCAGGAACAGCAGCGGCCAGGCGGAGCCGACGAGGCCCGCGGGGATGGTGCACAGGGCCAGGGCGCCGACCAGGGCGACGAGCGGGACCGCGCGCGGCAGGGCGCCGTAGATGAAGCCGCCCACGAGGGAGTAGACGGCCCAGGCGGCGAGCAGGGCGCCGACCAGGCCCACCTGGCCCGCGCCGCGCAGCATGGCCACGATGCCGAGGTCGGTGCCGGCCAGCACCATGGTCGTGGCCGAGGCCGCGGCCAGCACGGCCACGAAGCGCGGGGTCAGCCAGTCGCGGCGGCGGACCGGGGCGGACTCGCCGGGCGTCTCCGACGTGTGCACGGGCGGGTTGGTGAGCCACAGCGCCAGGCCGGCGAGGACCAGGGCGCCGCCGATCGACCACATCGCGGTGCGGCCGGACAGGGCGCTCGTGAGCAGCACGGCCAGGGGCGGGCCGGCCATGAAGGACAGCTCGACCGACATCGAGTCCAGCGCGTAGGCCTGGCGGCGCTGGTCGGCGGGGACCAGGGCGGCGATCGACTGGCGGATCACCGAGAAGACCGGCAGGGAGAAGACGCCGGCGACGAACGCGCCGGCGAGCAGCGCGGGAAAGCCCAGGAAGGGCGCGACGGCCCAGAACAGCGCCTCGGCCACGGTGGTGACCACGAGCATGGGGCGTAGGCCGCGGCGATCCACGAAGCGGCCGTTGAGCGGGCCGCCGAGCGCCGTTCCGACCGTCAGGGCCGCCCCCACCAGTCCCGCCGCGCCCCACCCCTTGTGGAGGTCCTGAGCGACGTGCAGGGTCATGGTCACCCCGATCGCCGTGATCGGGATGCGGGCCAGCATCGCCAGCACCATGAGGGGCCGCACGCCCGGTAGGGCGAGGACGCGGCGGTAGGGGTCGAGGCGCATGGGGCCATCATGTCGCGGGGGTACGACAAAATCGCCCGAGTATTCAGGTGGATTGTGGGAGACGTCACCGGGGAACCGTTGAGGTCGGGGCACAGTCCAATGAGCAAGACCTATGGATGGAGCTGAACCACGATGAAGTCCCGGATCCTTGCCGCCGGCCTGCTCACGCTCACGTTCGCGCTCGGCGCGTGCTCGGACGCCGACAACCAGGCCGGCGCCGGAGCCAGCGGTGCCGCGTCCAACGGCGTGCCGGCCGCCAGCGGCAGCGCCGGCACGGACGCGAGCGCCGGGGCGGGCACGAGCGCGGGCCCGAACACGGACCCGAGCTCGAAGACCAACGGCGGCGGCAACGTCACCGCCACCGACGCGCTGGTGACCTTCACCCGCACCGGCGGCCTGGCCGGCACCAACGACTCGCTGGTGGTGAAGCCGGACGGGTCGTACACGATCACGACCAAGCAGGGCACCAAGACCGGCAAGCTGACCGACGAGGAGGCCAACGCGCTCAAGACCGCGCTGGCGTCGACGGACTTCAACAAGCTGCCGACCACGAACGACAACGGCGCGGTGGCCGACGCCTACACCTACACGGTCACGTACGGCGGCAAGCAGATCACGGCGAAGGACGGGTCGATCCCGCCCGCCCTCCAGCCGGTCGTCAGCGCGCTAGGCGCCTTCCTGAGCAAGTAGCCCGTCGATCCGGGCCAGCTCGTCGGGGGAGAGGGCCAGGTTCTCCAGGGCCCCGAGGTTGTCCAGCAGCTGCTTCACGCTGGACGCCCCGATGATCAGCGAGGTGACCCGCGAGTCGCGCAGCGCCCAGGCCAGCGCCAGCTGGGCCAGGGTCTGGCCGCGCTCGCGGGCCACCTGGTCCAGCGCCCGGATGAGCTGCATCCGGGACGCGGTCAGGTCGCTCTCGTTGAGGAAGCGGCTGGTGCGCACGCGGGAGTCGTCCGGGATGCCGTCGAGGTACCGGTTGGTCAGCAGCCCCTGCGCCAGCGGCGAGAACGGGATGCACCCCGCCCCGGCCTCCTCGAGCGCGTCGAGCAGGCCGTCCTCGATCCAGCGGTTCAGCATCGAGTACGACGGCTGGTGGATCAGCAGCGGCGTGCCGAGCTCGCGCAGGATGCGGGCGGCCGCGACGGTCTGCTCGGGGCTGTAGTTGGAGATGCCGACGTACAGCGCCTTGCCCGCCCGCACCGCGGCGTCCAGCGCCCCCATGGTCTCTTCCAGCGGGGTGTCCGGGTCCGGGCGGTGCGAGTAGAAGATGTCGACGTACTCCAGCCCCATCCGCCGCAGCGACTGGTCGAGCGAGGCCAGCACGTACTTGCGCGACCCCCACTCGCCGTACGGCCCCGGCCACATGTCGTAGCCGGCCTTCGTGGAGATGATGAGCTCGTCGCGGTACGGCCGCAGATCCTCGGCGAGGATGCGCCCGAAGTTCTCCTCGGCCGTCCCCGGCGGCGGCCCGTAGTTGTTGGCCAGGTCGAAGTGGGTCACGCCCGCGTCGAAGGCGCGCCGCACGATCGAGCGCTGGGTCTGCAACGCCCGCTCCTGCCCGAAGTTGTGCCACAGCCCGAGCGAGATGGCCGGCAGCTTGAGCCCGCTGCGTCCGCTGCGCCGGTAGAGCATGTCCTGGTATCGGCCCGAAGCCGCCTCGTACACCACGGCCATGATCCTAAACGGGCCGGATGGGCGAGGGGCCCGTGGAGAAACCTCCGGTGCTCGCGCCGGACATGCCGGGGGGCCGCCTCGTCATGCGCACATGACGGGACGGCCCCCACACGACAGCGGCTAGGCGATGGGCTCCGCGAACGGGTCCTCGGCCGTGTCGACCGGGATCTCCGCCGCCGCGGCCCGGGCCGCCTGCGCCCCGCGCGCCGAACGCTCCTCCTCGGTGATCGGGAAGTGGCAGGCGACCGTCTGGCCCGGCAGCAGCTCGCGCAGCGGCGGCTCCTCCTGGGCGCACAGGTCCTGCGCCTTCCAGCACCGGGTGCGGAAGCGGCAGCCGGACGGCGGGTCGATCGGGCTCGGCACGTCGCCGGTGAGCAGGATCCGCTCCCGCTGCGCCTTGTCCCGCCGCGACGGGTCGGGCACCGGCACGGCGGAGAGCAGGGCGAACGTGTACGGGTGCAGCGGGTTGACGTAGAGCCCGTCGCGCCCGCCGATCTCGACGACCTTGCCCAGGTACATCACCGCGACCCGGTCCGAGATGTGCCGGACGACGGACAGGTCGTGGGCGATGAAGACGTACGTCAGGTTGAACTCGCGCTGCAGGTCGTCGAGCAGGTTCACGACCTGCGCCTGGATCGACACGTCCAGGGCCGAGACGGGCTCGTCGGCGATGATCAGCTTCGGCTGGAGCGCGAGCGCCCGGGCGATGCCGATGCGCTGGCGCTGGCCGCCCGAGAACTCGTGCGGGTAGCGGTTGTAGTGCTCGGGGTTGAGGCCGACGAGCTCCAGCAGCCGCTGGACCTCGCGCTTCTGCCCGTGCGCGGTCTTGATGTTCTGCACCTGCAGCGGGGCCCCGACGATCGAGCCGACCGTGTGGCGCGGGTTCAGCGACGAGTACGGGTCCTGGAAGATCATCTGGACCTCGCGCCGCAGCGGCCGCATCTTGCCCACGCCGTAGTGGGAGATGTCCTGCCCCTCCAGCAGCACCTGGCCGCCGGTCGGCTCCAGCAGCCGGGTCATGAGCCGGCCGGTGGTGGACTTGCCGCAGCCGGACTCGCCGACCAGGCCGAGCGTCTCACCGGTCTTGACGGCCAGGTCGATGCCGTCGACCGCGCGGACCGCGCCGACCTTTCGCTTGATGAACGCGCCCCGCATGATCGGGAAGTGCTTCTCCAGGCCGCGCACCTCGAGGAGGTTCTCGCCGCCGCGCTGAGGCGCCGCCGCCGGCTGGGGTTGGGTCGTCGTCGACACTGTCGTGCTCCTCAGAGGTTCGGGGCGATGTCCGACTTGAAGATGGCCAGCCGTTCCGGGTGCGGGATGTGGCAGGCGACGCCGTGCTCGGGCGTGCCCTCCGCCAGGGTCGGCTCGACCGTCTTGCAAGGGATGCCGTTGCGCTCCACGTAGGGGCAGCGCGGGTGGAAGGAGCAGCCGCTCGGGAGGTTGATCAGCGACGGCGGGCTGCCCTTGATCGGCACCAGCCGGTCGCGCACCTCCCGGTCGACGCGGGGCATCGAGGAGAGCAGGCCCCAGGCGTACGGGTGCTCGGGGCGGCGGAAGATGGTCTCCGCGGTCGCGTGCTCGACGCACTTGCCGCCGTACATCACCAGGATGTCGTCGGCCACCTCGGCCACGACGCCCAGGTCGTGGGTGATGATGATGACCGCCGAGTTGAACTCCGCCTGCAGGTCGCGGATCAGGTCCAGGATCTGCGCCTGGACCGTCACGTCGAGCGCCGTGGTGGGCTCGTCGGCGATGAGCAGCTGCGGGTTGTTCACCAGCGACATGGCGATCATGGCGCGCTGGCGCATGCCGCCGGAGAACTGGTGCGGGTAGTCGTCCACGCGCCGCTGGGGCTGGGGGATGCCGACCCGGTCGAGCATCTCGATCGCGCGCTTGCGGGCGTCGTTCTTGCTGACGTTGTTGTGCACCCGGTACGCCTCGACGATCTGGGCGCCGACCGTGTAGTACGGGTGCATCGCGGTCAGCGGGTCCTGGAAGATCATCGACATCTTGGCGCCGCGCAGGAGGCGGACCCGCTCGGGCGAGGCGCCGATGAGCTCCTCGCCGTCGAGCCAGACCTCGCCCGAGATCTTCGCGGAGCCGCGCCGGTGCAGGCCCAGGATGCCCAGGCTCGTCACGCTCTTGCCGGAGCCGGACTCGCCCACGATGCCGAGGGTCTCGCCGCGCTCGAGCTGGAACGTCAGGCCGTCGACGGCCTTGACCACGCCGTCGTCGGTCTTGAAGTGGATCCGCAGGTCCCGCACGTCGAGGAACGACGCTGCGGTGCCTGGGCCGGGTCCGGACGGGCTCGGCGTGCCGTCGGTGAGCAGGCTGCTGGACATGCTCACTCCTTTCCTGGGGTGCCGTGAAGCGGGGACCGGGACGGGGAACGGGTCACGAGAGCCGCACCCGGGGGTCGATCACGGCGTAGAGCACGTCGACGATCAGGTTGGCCATGACGATGAAGAACGAGGCGAAGAGGGTCGCGCCGAGGATGATCGGCAGGTCCTTCTGGGTCACCGCGTCGACGCTGAGCTTGCCGATGCCGGGCAGGGAGAACACCCGCTCGGTGAGGATCGCGCCGCCGAGCAGCGTGCCGAGGTCGAGGCCGAAGATCGTCACGATCGGCGTGAGCACCGCGCGCATGGCGTGCTTGCCGATGACGACCCGCTCCTTCAGACCCTTGGCCCGGGCGGTGCGGATGTAGTCCTCGCCGAGGGTCTCGAGCATCTGCGCCCGCGTCAGCCGCGCGTAGGTGGCGGCGAACAGCAGGGCGAGGCTCACCCAGGCGAGGAAGAGCTTGTTGGCCCAGCCCCACGGGTCGTCGACGAAGTTGATGTACTCGCCGCCGCGGAAGATCTTCCACTGGTGGACGAACAGCGACTGGAAGACGAGACCGGTGAAGTAGACCGGGAGGGAGACGCCGGCGAGCGCGATGATCATCACGGCCCGGTCGGCGAGTTTGCCGCGTTTCAGCGCGGATATGACGCCGCCGGCGACACCGCCGAAGAGCCAGAGGATCGCGGCGCCGATGGCGAGGGAGATGGTGACCGGGAGACGGTCCAGCAGCAGGGGCCAGACCTCGCGGTCGGTGCGGAACGAGTACCCGAAGCAGGGGGCCGAGCAGTGCGTGACCGTGGGACCGCTGTTGTAGTCGCGGCCGACCACGAGACCCTTCACGAACCGGCCGTACTGGATGTAGATCGGCTGGTCCAGGCCGAGCTTGATCCGCGTCAGCTCGACGTCGCGCGGGGTCGCCGACTTACCGACGTACATCTCAGCGGGATCGGCGTGCGCCGCCTTCGGGATCAGGAAGAAGATCGCGAAGGTGACCATGGAGACGGCCACGATGAGCAGTGCCGCGGTGACCAGGCGGCGCAGGATGTAGTTGATCACGTGTGCGGCCTGACGCCGGCCGGATCGACGGTGTTCCCGTCTCACCGGCCGGCGCCGTGGCCCTCACCTGCCTTCTGTACTCGTGAAGGGCGGGTTACCGGCTGTTCAGGCTTGCTGCTTCGGTGCCAGGGCTACTGCGACCCGAGGGTCAGCTGACGCCCAGGCTGCCGAAGTCGTACATGCCGTAGTACTCCGTCACGAACACGTTCGTGACGCGGGGGTTGCGGTAGTTGAGCGCCTTGTCGTAGACGAACGGCACCATGACCGCGGCGTCCATGACCTTGTGGTTGATGTTCGTCCAGATGGCCGCGGCCTTGGCCGGGTCCTTCTCCGCCTTCGCCTGGTCGATCAGGGAGTTGATCTCCGGGTCGTTGAGCTCGGCGTAGTTGTTGTTACCGGACGGCAGGATGTTGCGGCCGTCGACCAGCACGGACAGGAAGCCGTACGCGGTCGGGAAGTCGGCACCCCAGCCGGCCATCATGAGGCCGTAGCCCTTGGCCGCGACGTTGGACGGCGCGCCGATGGTCGAGCGGAAGTACAGCGACGGCTCGGTCGGGTCGAGGCGAGCGTTGATGCCCACGTTCTTCAGCGCCGCCTGCAGCGCCTCGGCCGTCTTGGGCTCCTTGCCGGCGTTACGAGTCGCGATCACGGTGTCGAAGCCGTTGGGCTTGCCACACGCCGCGAGCTCTTCCTTGGCCTTGTCGATCTGCGGCTTGCCGGACTTGGTGTTGTACGGGTCGTAGTCGTCGTGACCCGCGATGTTCGGCGGCAGCATGTTGAAGGCGACGTCACCACCGGCGTCGGCGCCACCACGAGCGGTCTGCATCGTGATCTTGTCGGTCGCGTACTGCACGGCCTTGCGGCAGTGGATGTTGTCGAACGGCGCGACCTTGGTGCTGATCGAGAAGTAGCGGATGAAGCCCGTGTTCGGGGTGTCCGCGTTCTTCTTCTTCTCCGGGTCGAGCAGGATCTTCGGCTGGGCACCCTGCTGGACACCGGTCTGCGCGGTGTCGATGTCGATCTCACCGCTCAGCAGCTGGTTGTCGATCTCCTCGACCGCCGTGCCGATGGTCATCTCGATCTGGTCCGGCAGCGCGGCGCGCACCGTGTCGGTCTTCGGGTCCCACTGGTCGTTGCGGACCCAGACGGCCTTCTTGCCCTGGTCGTACGACTGGAACTTGTACGGGCCGGACGAGACGGGCTTCTCACCGTACTTGTCGCCGGTGTCCTTCGCCTGCGGGATCGGGCTGGCGTCGGGCGCGGCGAGCAGGTAGATGAAGTCCGACAGCGGCTCGGCCAGCTTGAACACGATCGTGCTGTCGTCCGGCGTCTCGACGGACTTCAGACCCAGCTTGTTCGGGTCGGTGTCCTTGTACGGGCCGGGGTACTTCTGGCCCTGGTCGAGCACGTCGACCAGGTAGGTCGGGCCGCCGGACAGCACGTCCTGCGCGAAGATGCGCTCGATGCCGTACTTGAAGTCCTTCGAGGTGATCGGCGAGCCGTCCTCGAACTTGATGCCCGACTTGAGCTTGAAGGTGTAGGTCTTGCCGTCGGCCGAGATCTCCGGCATGGCCTGCGCCAGGTCGGGAACCAGCTTGAGGCCGTCCTCACCGGGCTTCGCCTCGTTGGTGACGAGGGTGCGGACGTAGTAGCCCTTCATCAGGTTCCACACGTACGCGTAGTAGGCCCGCGCCGGGTCCCACGAGTCCGGGTCGGACTGGTTGACGAGCTTGAGCGTGCCGCCCTTCTTGGTGGACGGGTTCACGATGCCCTTGGTGGCGGCGTTGAAGCCGGACACACCCGAGCCGCCGCTCTCACCGGTCTTGGGCGTGTCGCCGCCGCCACCGCAGGCGGACAACGCCAGGGCGATGGTGACCGAACCGGCCACCAGAGCCCCTGTCCTCATTCTCACTGGGTTTCCCTCCTTGTTTGGCGCGACCCGCCGAGGGACGGGCCGTCCGAGCTGTGCTGCTGTGCGAGTGAAGCCGGGTGTGCACACAGGGTTCGACCGGACCGGCTGAGCCATCGGCTCAGCCGCATGCCGGGCGGGGTGGTGCGGGGTGTGCGTGACGGCCGGAGGCCGCCGGTGGCCCGAGGGGGCTACCGGTTGGCCTTCGGGTCCAGGGCGTCACGCAGGCCGTCGCCGAACAGGTTGAAGGCGAGGACCATGAGGAAGATCGCGAAGCCGGGCACGAACATGTACATCGGGTCGTACTCGTAGTACTGCACGGCGTCGGAGAGCAGCCGGCCCCACGAGGGAGTGGGCGGCAGCACGCCGACACCGAGGAACGACAGCGCGGCCTCGAAGAGGATGTTCGTGGGGATGATCAGCGTCGCGTAGACGAGGATCGGTGCGGTCAGGTTCGGCAGCAGCTCCCGGAAGAGGATGCGGGGCGAGCCCGCTCCGATGCTGCGCGCCGCCTCGACGAACTCGCGTTCCCGCAGGGAGAGAGTCTGGCCGCGGACGATGCGCCCGATGTACGGCCAGCTGAAGAACGCGATGACCGAGATGACCACGCCGACCCGCCAGCCGGTGCTGGCCGGCACGACGGAGATCAGGGCGATCGAGAACAGCAGGTACGGGAAGGCCAGGATCAGGTCCATCAGCCGGCTGATGACGCTGTCGACCGCGCCGCCGAAGTAGCCGGAGACGACGCCGAGCACCACGCCGATGGCGACCGCGACGATCGTGGCGGACAGCGCCACGAGCAGCGAGACCTGGGCACCGTAGATGATCTGCGAGAACAGGTCGCGGCCGCTGACGGGCTGGACGCCGAGCAGGAAGTCCTTGCTGACGCCGCCCCAGGTTCCCACGGGCGGGATGCCGCCCAGCGATGGGTCGATCAGTTCTTGGTGGAACTCGTTGACCGGATGCCCGAACGCCTTGTTGATCAAGGGGGCGAACACCGCGACCAGCACCAGGAAAATAATGAACCCGCCTCCAGTGAGCGCGATCTTGTCGCGCTTGAGCCGGGTCCACGCAATCTGACTGAGCGAGCGACCTTCGATGGCCTTCGCGGGAACACCGGCAGGCGTGGCGGTCGCCTCTTCGACCGTCGGCACCTGCTCGTCGCTCTTCGACGTGACGGGTCCCATAGTCATGGGCGTGGTGCCCCTCTCCCCGGCCGTCTGCCCGCCTGAAGCCGCCAGCGATGACCGTCGCACCGTGCAGCGAGCATGCGTCGGCCAGACCGGGGCCCGTGGCAGTCAGCAGCCGATCGGCTGTGTCTTCGTGGACTCCTGGTGCCCTATCCGCAGGTTCGGTCCACGGGCAGAGCGTGCACGAAGCCGACGTGGTGTTGTCGCCTTCGTTGGACGAACCCTGTCTCCCGTTCGGCCGATCGTCAAGGGTCACCCCCTGTCCTGTAACCAAGTCCACGCCGCGCCGTGATGAGGGCGTGATCCAAGCACAGCGACTTTTGGATCATACACCCCCTAAACGGGCGATTTACCGGCGAATCGTAACGGTGTGATCACGCAACGTGCTGGAAACATGGCGCCAAGAACGGCGAGAACGGGCTATCCAGGACGATCGTTGATCGTTTCACACTTAACAGTACGGTCCGGACGGGGTCCATGGTGACACAGCGTGCTCAAATATCGAAATCGATCACGACGGGGGCGTGGTCAGAGGGCCCTTTGCCCTTGCGGGCCTCCCGGTCGATGTAGGCACCCTTGACCGCACCCGCGATCGTTGCGCTGACGCAGACCAGGTCGATGCGCATGCCCTTGTCCTGGTGGAACATCCCCGCCCGGTAGTCCCAGTACGTGAACGGGTTGGAGCCCTTCATCGGCTTCGGGACGATGTCGGTCAGCCCGGCGTCCAGCAGCGCGGCGACCGCGTCCCGCTCGGGCCGCGTGACGTGCGTGGAGCCGGCGAAGGCCGCGATGTCGAAGACGTCGGAGTCGTGCGGGGCCACGTTGAAGTCGCCGCAGACGGCGACCGGCCCGCCGGTGGCGAGGTCCGCGGCCACCGCCCGGCGCAGGGCGGCCAGCCAGTCCAGCTTGTACCCGTAATGCGCCGACTCCGGCGTGCGCCCGTTGGGCACGTAGACCGACCAGACCCGCACCCCGCCGCAGACGGCCGAGACGGCGCGGGCCTCCAGCCGCGGCTCCTCGAACAGGGGCTCCTCGCCGCCGGGCTCGCCGCTCCAGCCCGGTGCGCCGGCGAAGCCGCGGCGCACGTCGTCCAGCCCGGCCCGCGACAGCAGCGCGACGCCGTTCCAGCGCCCCTCGCCGTGGTGGGCGGTCCCGTAGCCGAGCGCCTTGACCTCGTCGGCCGGGAACGCGTCCGTGGCCAGCTTCGTCTCCTGCAGGCAGAGCACGTCGGGCCCGGCCTGCTCGAGCCACTCGAGCAGGCGGGGAAGCCGGGCCTTGACGGAGTTCACGTTCCAGGTGGCGAGCCTCACCGGGTCACCATGCCATGTTCAGGCCGATTCCCGCTTCACCAATTCCGTAGGGAGTAGCAGAACGGGCTCGATCGTCTCGCCGCCGGCCATCCGCAGCACCTGCCGCGCCGCCATCCGGCCGAGGTCGGTGATCGGCTGGCGCACGGTGGTCAGCGGCGGCTCGGTGTCGCGGGCGAAGTCCATGTCGTCGAAGCCGACCACGGCCACGTCGTCGGGGACCCGGCGCCCGGCCTGCCGCAGCGCGCGCAGCGCACCCTCGGCCATCGCGTCGGAGGCGGCGAAGACGGCGTCGAGCTGCGGGTCGTCGCCGAGCAGCTGGCTCATGGCCAGCGCGCCGGACTGCCGGGTGAAGTCGCCGACGGCCACCAGCGAGCGCCGGCCGCTGTCCTGCATCGCCGCGCGGTAGCCCTTGAGCCGGTCGATCCCGGCGCTCATGTCCTGCGGCCCGGCGATCGTGGCGACCCGCCGGCGCCCGGTGTCGAGCAGGTGGCGCACCGCGGCCCGGGCCGCGTCCTCGTTGTCCACGTCGACGTAGGGCACGGACGACTGGATCAGCAGCCGCCCGTTGCACACCACCGGCACCCCGGCGCGGCTCAGCCGCTCCGGCAGCGGGTCGGCGCCGTGCATGGAGAAGATGATCGCGCCGTCGACGTGCCCGCCGGTGCAGTAGCGCTCCACGCGGTCGTGGCTCGGCCCGCTGGGCCCGACCATCATGAGCACGAGCTGCTTGTCCACGGCCTCGAGCTCCAGGCTGACCCCGCGGATGATGCTGGAGAAGAAGGGGTCGTCGGAGAAGACCCGGCTCGCGGTCTCCGAGGCGACCAGCGCGATCGAGTCGGTCCGCTGGGTGACGAGGCTGCGGGCCGCCTGGTTGGGCACGTAGCCCAGCGCCTCGACCGCGCTGAGCACCTTGTCGCGGATGTGCGGCGCGACGGACGTCGACCCGTTGACCACGCGCGAGGCGGTGGCGCGTGACACCCCGGCGCGCTGCGCGACGTTTTCGAGCGTGGGCCGGTCCCGCCCCGACATCACCATTGTGGCGTCCCCCATATCTGTTCTGCCGGACCATCATGACTGAAGCTCAGCAATGTGTAGCGCACAAACAATGACGGGCGATGGAGCATGTCGCTCCATCGCCCGTCGCACCCTCACACCGGTTACACCCTGATCACGATTCGCCGGGACACGATACGCCGGTCACCCAAGCCGCCGTATCGGCCGGAGAGCGCTCTCAAGACTGGAATCAGACTGGCCCATGACTAGCCCAATGTCAATCACGGAATCGGTTGAGAGCGCTCTCTGGAATATGTTGTGGGAAACGCCAAATCCCGTTATGCCGCCTGGCGCCGCCGGCAGGCCTCGAGGTGGGCGGCGATCACCGCGGCCGTGGACGAGCGCACGCAGGCGTCGGCGCCGGCCTCCAGCACGTCGACCACGGCCTGGTGGCCGCTGTAGGGGCTCAGCACGGCCACGATCGACGCCGACGGATGGCGCAGGCAGGCGGCGGTGACGGAGCGGGGGCCGGGGTCGTCGAGCACCACGATGTCGGGCTCCCGGCATCCGGCCGGCATCTCGGCTCGCCGGGTCACCACCCAGCCCTGGGGCAGATGCCGGTCCAGCTCCGGGAGGCGATGGGCCGGGGCGATGAGCAGCACGTCGATGCGGGCCTGGTCGGGCGAGGCGGAGGGACGCGGGGGAAGGGTCAGGATCGTCATGCCTCATTTATCGCGTGCCGGGCTGGCATCCCCCTCGGTTCCACCTGCGAGAATCCTGGAAGCCGTACCGGCCGTGGGGAGGACCCGTGATCGTCTGGCTCAACGGCCCGTCGGGCGTCGGCAAGGCCACCGTGACCGCCGAGCTGTGCCGCCGCGAGCCGCGGGCCCGGGCCTTCGACGCCGAGCGCGTCGGCTGGGTGCTGCGGCGCACCGCCGGGCTGGTCCGGCCCGCGGTGCGCCACGGCGACTACCGTGACCTGCCGGCCTGGCGCGCGGCCACCGTCGTCGCCGCGGCCCGCCAGGCCCGCGGCGCCGACCCGCTGCTCGTGCCCCTGACCATGCTGCGCCGCGGGCACCTCGAGGAGATCCTGGGCGCGCTGCGCGACCGGGGCCACGAGGTGCGCCACGTGCTGCTGGACGTCTCGGCGCCGGCCCTGGTCGAGCGGGTCGAGGCCGACGACGGCGCGGGTGCGGGCGGGTGGCGACTGGAGGACCTGGGCCGGTACCTGACCGCCCGCCGCGACCTGTACTCCCTCGGCGCCGTCGTGGACACCGACGACCTGCTCGCCGACGAGGTCGCCGACGAGGTCCAGGAGCTCATCCGGAAATTCCGGCAGCCGAACATGAATTGACCGGGTGGGCGCCGGTGCGCGAGTCTGAGCGCCATGCTCTCGTGGGGGCGCTTGCGGCGGTCGGCGCCGGACCTCGCCGCGGCCGGTCGCGCGCTGCTCTACCGCAGCGGCGTCGGCCTGGCCTACCTGGGCACCGTGCGCGCCGACGGCGGCCCGCGGGTGCACCCGATCAGCCCGCTGCTGGTCGAGGACGGGCTGTTCACCCTGCTCATGGTCTCGCCGAAGCTCGAGGACCTGCTGCGCGACAGCCGTTTCGCGCTGCACACCTTCCCCATGGACCCCGGGGAGGAGGCGTTCTACCTCACCGGCCGGGCCGTGTTCCCGCGCGAGCCGGCCCTGCGCCGCTCGGTGGCGGCCGCGTTCGTCGCCGAGCGGGCCCTGGCCGCGCCGCCGCCCGGCTTCAGCCAGCAGGTGCTCGTCGAGCTGCTCGTGAGCACGTGCGTGCTGAGCCGGGCGGGGCAGTACGTGACCTGGGCGGCCGCCGAGGTGCCCGCGCACGAACTGCCCGGCGGCCGCCACCGCGCGGCCGTCTAGCTCCGGTAGACCTCGAACTCCCAGAGCGAGTAGCCGTAGCCGGTGCCGCGGGCGACCCCGGTCATGCGCACGTACCGGGCGCTGACCGGCGCGAACGTCACGTTGTCGATCCCGCCGTTGCCCGCGTCGACCGTCGCCGCGGTCGTCCACGTGCTGTTGTTCGTGGACACCTCGATGCGGTACCGCGACCCGTACGCCGCCTCCCAGCGCAGGATCACCCGCCGGACCGCCTGGGCCGAGCCGAGGTCCACGGTGATCGACTGGTTGTCGCTCCACCCGCTGGCCCACCGGCTGGTCGGGTTGCCGTCGACCGCGGCCCCGGTCGAGTAGCCCAGCTGCGTGCTGCTGGCGCTCACGCCGCGGCCCAGCGCCAGGTTGGTGAGGTCGTCGCCGCGCTTGGCCGGGAACGAGACCACCTGCTGGTACGTCGGGCGGTTCTGCCACGAGATCTTGTCGTGCGTGATGCCGCCGAGCGGCGACTGGATGATCGTGTCCGCGCACCACTGGTCGCCGGCCGAGCAGTTGGCGTCGCCCGGGTAGGTGCTCGTCGCGGGCTCGGCCGCCGCCGTGGCGAGGGTCGTGGCCAGCACCTGCCGGCACGCGGCCAGGTTCCCGCCGCCGCAGTAGGTCTTGCCGAGGCCGCTGCGCACCGGGTCGCCGAGGACCGACCGGAGGTCCTTGTCGAGGTACCCCCACCACCCGTACTGGAACGAGGACCCCTTGTGCCCCTGGGTCTGGTTCAGCGAGCCCGCGTTCGTCGGCCCGGTGGCCCCGGACGGCGACTCGTCGATCTGCAGCGCCCCGGTGAGCGCCCCGTACACGTCGTCGCCGAGCCCGGGCCGGAAGGTGCCGTCGACGAGCTTGGGCCACCAGGCGTCGAACGTGCGGATGGCGGCCGCGTGCTGGTACACGTGCGACCCCGGCGACGTCTCGACCCGCTTGGCCCCGGCCGCCAGCCAGGCGCGCAGCGCCGTCACGTTCGGGTCGGTGCCGGTCCCGGACGGGTCGAGGATGCGCAGCAGCTCGGGCAGCAGGTTCTCCGCGCGCAGGTCGGTGACGGCGGCGTCCTCCACGATGCGCACCACGCCGGCCCGGTCGACCTTCTTGCCGCCGCTCAGCGCCGATGTGACCCGCCGGTCGAGCAGATCCGCACGCTGCACGGCACCGAAACTGAAGTTTCCGTCGGCCGCCGAGAAGTCCTTACTTTGCTTGTTATTCCAAGAGACGAAATAATCCTGCCCCGTCGACTGCGGATGCTGGTTCACCGCAATGTAGTCGGCCGTATTCGTATCCGCATTCCACCCGGACCATTCATAGGCCGGGTCCGCCTTCGCCGGCAGGTTCGGGTTGGTGCCCGTCTTGCGCACCGGGTTCGCGCCGGAGTTGAAGTACGCGCTGTCGGTCGCGTTCACGTAGAACCAGTTGAACGCGTAGCCGACGTCGGAGGCCGAGGCGATGAACTGCGCCGGCGAGCCCATGGCGGCCGGGTCGTTGAACGCCTGGAAGCCGATGGCCGAGTCGGCCTCGTGCCGATACGTCGAGCGCAGCTGGGTGAAGGCCACGGGCTGCCCGCCGACCGTCCCGCGCCACGCGACCAGGCCGTACTTCGTGCGGTACGTGATGAGCTGGTAGGACCCGGCCGCCGTGCCGTCGGCGACCGTCGG
The DNA here is from genome assembly GCF_050947935.1 of Dactylosporangium sp. CA-052675. GTDB lineage: Bacteria > Actinomycetota > Actinomycetes > Mycobacteriales > Micromonosporaceae > Dactylosporangium. The sequence continues at coordinate 2,340,172 of NZ_CP192010.1, forward strand.
CGTCCAGGCGTTGGTCTGGGTCAGCGCCTCCATCGGCGTGCACGTGCCGTGGAAGCGGTACGCCGTCGACGCGGTGGTGGCGGGGGAGCCGTTGGTGTTGCACAACGGGACCGCGTAGGTGTCGGTGATGTCCTGCTCCGCCGAGGTGGCGCTCCACGCGTAGTCCTGGCCGCGGCCGAGCAGCACGTAGAGGTTGAGCCCGGCGAAGGCGACCCCGCGCGCGCTGATCCCCGGGCCCTGCAGCTCCTGCAGCATGAGCAGCTGCGGGGAGAAGTACCCGGTCTGCGGCCCGAACACCGCGATCGGATGTCCGGTGGCCGAGTGGGCCGCGTCCACGACGACGGCGTTGGACATGCCCCGCTTGGTCGCGGATCCCGGCGCCAGGCCGGCGGTCGTGGTGGCCGAGCCGGTCGGGTTGAACACCACCGGCTGGGCGGTCACGCTGCCCGCGTCCGGCAGCGCGACGCTCGCGGCGTCGGGGTCGGCCGCGCCGTACGGGAACGACTGCCCGTTGTGCAGCGTGAGCACGGTCTCGTCGTCGTTCTGCTCGCGGAACGCGGCCCAGAGCCGGTCGCCCTCGGCGACGCCGTAGCGGGCGCGGGCGGTGACGCGCACGAGCGCCGACTCCACCTCGCCGCCCCCGCCGCCGCCGAAGAGCCCGCCGACGACGCCGGCGATGGCGATCAGGTCGGTCATCTGGAACGGCTCCGGCCCGCCCGCGTTGGTGATCGCGTCGAGGTGGCCGGTGAGCACGTACTCCCCGGGGCAGTTGCGCCCCGCCATGCACGCGGCGATGTAGGCGTTGATCCCCGCGACGTAGCTCTGCACGTCGTCGTAGAGCTGCGCCCCGCGGGTGCCCTTGGTGCGCAGCGCCGCGACCTGGGCCTGCAGGTCGGCCTCGGTGTACGGGGCCTGCCGCCAGATGCTCTGCTCCAGCTCCCGGTTGCCCGGCGCGCCGCCCGCGAACGGGGTCAGCTTGCCGCGGCCGACCCGGCGCAGCAGGTCCATCACGAAGAGCCGGTCCTCGGCCCCGGCGTACCCGGCGCCGAACATGGTCCCGGCCCGGGTCGTGCCGGTCACGTGCGGCACGCCGAGGGCCTTGTCGCGCACGATCGTCACGTCGGAGCGGGGGCTGTAGCTGCGCTCGACCTGCCCGGCCGGCACCCCGAACGAGGCGTCGTCGTAAAAGTTCGAGATCTGCTCGTCGGTGAGGCCCGTGTAGGCCGAGACGAGGTTCGCGTAGGGGGCGAGCTGGTCGGCCGAGTGCGCCGGGCGGAAACCCAGGGCCTTGTGGGCCAGGATGTCGGCGAGCGTGGCGTTGCCGTTCTGGCCCGGCGGCAGGATGTCGTTGCACTGGCCGAGGCAGTAGTCGTTGGGGGCGAGGACGGCGGCCTCGGCCGGGGCGGTGGCGAAGGTGGGGGCGACGAGCGCCGCGGCGGCGAGCAGCAACGCCGCCAGGGCGCGTTTGCGGACAGGCAGGGACATGGCGGATCCCTTCCACAAGAGTCAACGTGAAAACGACTCGGATTACCGGATGGTAACAACGACACCGGTCACTGAACAGAGGTCTCATCCCGTCGATACGCTGGGACTCCACTACGCTGCACCGGTGCTCGTGGTCCATGCGCTCTGGGTGGAAGGCCGGGTCGGCCTGTGGGCCGAGGAGGCCGGCCGGGCGCTCGCGGGCCTCAACCTCGACGGCGACACCGGCATCGCGGCCGAGCGCACCCTGCGTCTGCCGACCCGCGACCGGCGGCCCGAGCCCTGGCCGGCCGTCGCCGCCGGGGCGCGGCTGCGGCCCTGGCCGGTGGCGACCGTCGAGTACGAGCCGGACGACGCCCTCGGCCTGCTGCGCGGGCTGCCCGGGCTGGCGGGCGAGGACATCGCGCTGGCCCAGTCCACCGAGTGGTTCGTGAGCCTGGCCGAGTTCGCGGCCACGCTGGTCGCCCGCGGCCGGATGCTGCCCGCGATCGTGGGGCCGCAGGCCCGCTGGGCGCCGGTGCTCACCGGCCGCGACGCCGCGCACGCCCGTGCCCTGGCCCTGGCCCTGCCCTCGGCCGCCCTCGCCGCCACACCCGGCGTGACCCGGGCCGCCGCCGTCGCCGAGGCGCTGGACGCATTCGTCGACGCGGCCGCCCGGCCGGAGCGGGAGGACGGCATCGGCTGGCTCACGGCCCTGACCGGCCGGGATCGCCGGCTGCCGGGGGACGTGCCGCCGGCCCTCGCCGAGCGCCTCGCCGCCTGGGAGGCCGACGCCGTCGGCGGCTCGGTGCGCGCCTGCTTCCGGCTGGTCGAGCCGCCGGAGCCCGAGGCCGGGGAGGAGCCCGCGCCCGACCCGCACTGGACGCTCGAGTTCGCGCTGCAGGCCGCCGACGAGCCCACCCTCGTCGTCGCGGCCGAGCGGGTGTGGCGATCCCGCGGGGCGCTCAAGGCGCTGCAGCGGCACATCCCCGCCCCCCAGGAGACGCTGCTGGCCGAGCTCGGGCGGGCCAGCCGGCTCTACCCGGCGCTCGAGGACGCGCTGCGCGAGGCCCGCCCGGTGGCGCTGCGCCTCGACACCGACGGCGCCCATCGCCTGCTCAGCGAGAACGCCCCGCTGCTGGCCGCGGCCGGCTTCGGCGTCGTGCTCCCGGGCTGGTGGCGCAAGGCCTCGGCCCGCCTGGGCGCCCGCTTGAAGATCAAGGACGGCGGCGGCGGTACCGCACCGGGCACGGTCGCCACCGACAGCGGCCTCGGCCTCGGCGCGGTCGTGGACTACCGCTGGGAGCTCGCGATCGGCGACGAGCCGCTCAGCGAGGACGAGCTGCGCCGCCTCAGCGAGCTCAAGGCCCCGCTGATCCGGCTCCGCGGCCAGTGGGTCGAGCTGGACCCCCGCCGGCTCGCCGAGGGCCTCTCCTTCATCGAGCGCCACCGCGAGCAGGAGGCGATGACCGTCGCCGACCTGCTGAACCTGGCCGGCGGCGCCGCGGAGGGGCCCGGCGGGCTGCCCGTGGTCGAGGTCGCCGCCGACGGCTGGCTCGGCGACCTGCTCAGCGGCGAGGCCGAGCTGCGCGTCGGCGACGGCGACGTGCCCGCCGGGTTCCGGGGGGAGCTGCGGCCGTACCAGCGGCGCGGGCTGAACTGGCTGCGCTTCCTCGAGGCCGCCGGGCTCGGCGGCATCCTGGCCGACGACATGGGCCTGGGCAAGACCGTCCAGCTGCTCGCCCTGCTGGCCGGGGCCGCCCCCGGCCCGACGCTGCTGGTCTGCCCGATGTCGCTGGTCGGCAACTGGCAGCGGGAGGCGGCGAAGTTCGCGCCGGACCTGCGGGTGCACGTCCACCACGGCGCCGACCGGGCGCGGGCGCTGGACCCGGCGGACTTCGACGTCGTCGTGACCACCTACGCGGTGGCGACCCGCGACGCCGACGCGCTCGCCGCCGTGCCGTGGCACCGGGTCGTGCTCGACGAGGCCCAGGCCGTCAAGAACGCCGCGACCAAGCAGGCGGCGGCGGTACGCCGGCTGCCCGCCCGGCACCGCATCGCCGTCACCGGCACCCCGGTCGAGAACCGCCTCGCCGACCTGTGGTCGATCATGGAGTTCGCCAACCCGGGCCTGCTGGGCAGCGCGACGAAGTTCAAGGAGCGCTTCGCCGAGCCCATCGAGCGCGACGGCGACGCCGAGGCCGCCGCCCGGCTGCGGCGGATCACCCAGCCGTTCGTGTTGCGCCGGGTGAAGACCGACCGCACGATCATCTCGGACCTGCCCGAGAAGCTGGAGATGGACGTGGTCTGCAGCCTCACCCCGGAGCAGGCCAGCCTCTACCAGGCCGTGGTCGACGACATGCTGGCCCGCATCGAGAGCAGCCAGGGCATCGAGCGCCGCGGGCTGGTGCTGGCGACCATGACCCGGCTCAAGCAGATCTGCGACCACCCGGCCCTGGCCCTGCGTGACGGCAGCCGCCTGCCCGGCCGCAGCGGCAAGCTCGCCCGGCTCGAGGAGCTGGCCGAGGAGATCCTCGCCGCGGGGGAGCGGGCGCTGATCTTCACCCAGTACGCCGAGTTCGGCGGCATGCTGCGCGCCGAGCTCTCCGCCCGCTTCGGCCGCGAGGTCGCGTTCCTGCACGGCGGCGTGCCCAAGGCGGCCCGCGACGCGCTCGTGGCCCGTTTCCAGGAGGCGTCGCCGTCCTCGCCGCCGCTGTTCGTGCTCTCCCTCAAGGCGGGCGGCACCGGCCTGACCCTCACCGCGGCCAACCACGTGATCCACGTCGACCGCTGGTGGAACCCGGCGGTGGAGGACCAGGCGACCGACCGCGCCTTCCGCATCGGCCAGCGCCGCGCGGTGCAGGTGCGCAAGTTCGTCACCGCCGGCACGGTCGAGGAGAAGATCGCCGAGCTCATCGCCGGCAAGCGCGGCCTGGCCAGGCAGATCGTCGGCACCGGCGAGGGCTGGCTGACCGAGCTGTCCACCGCCGACCTGCGCGACCTGCTCACCCTCGACCCCGCCGCGGCGGTGTCGGCGTGAGCGACGGCTTAGCCGAGGCCAGGCGCCTGTGCGCGTTCGTCGCGCTCGTCGCGGACACCCCGGCGCCGCCGCGCACCGAGCTGCACTGGCGCCTGCACGGGGCGATCGAGCAGGCGGCCGCCCGGGCGGGGATCGACTTCCTGGCGGTACACCTGCAGATGCTCGGCGACGGGGCGCTCGTGGTGTTCCCGGCCGGCGTCAACGAGCCGCGGGCGTTCGCCGCCCTGGTCAGGGTGTTCCGCGGCGGCCTGCCCGCCGAGGGCCAGGCGCCCGTGCGCATTCGGCTGGCCGCCGCCGTGGGCCGGCCCGAGGCCGCGACGATCGAGGTGGCCCGGCTGGCCGAGTCGCCCTCGGCCCACCCCGGCGCCGTGCTGGACGTCGTGCTAGGCCGGGAGGGGATCGGTGCCTAGCCCCTTGAGCGACGAGTGCAGGATCTTCGCCGTCGAGACGTTCAGGAAGCAGTGCGCGGTGCGGTCGCCCAGCTGCCACTGGGACCTCGTGAGGCCGTCCCAGAAGGTGTAGACGTCCTTGCGCTGGTACAGCTGCAGCGCACTGAGCCCCAGGAACGACGCCACCTCGGCGAAACAGGCCTTGCTCACGGTCGCGTTGAGCGCCTGCGCGTCGGCCGGGAACGCCCCCGCCGGGGCCGCCCACACCCCGACGAACTCGGTGTCGTGCGGGTCGGTGCAGCTCACCGGCGTGACCGCGTCGACGCTGCGGTAGAACCCGTCCGGCGTGAGGTCCCCGCCGTCGAGGGCCGCGCACGACAGCGCGAGCGGCCTCGGGTCCTTGAGCCCTCCCCGCAGCGAGCCCGTGCGCGGCTTCGGCGCGAACAGGTCGTCGGCGGCCTCGGCGAGCCCGCACACCCAGGTGCGGACCCCGCCCGCCCACGCCGGCCCGCTCGGCAGGGACAGGAACGGCAGGAGCCGGCCGGTGTGCCAGTCGCCGCCGGCGTAGTCGCTGGCGGCCCGGTCGCACGCGGCGTAGGCGGCCCGGACCGGGTCGGAGTCCCACGCCGGCAGCGTGTCCGCCGCCACCGTGCCGGTCGCGACCACCTCGACGCTGTGCTGCTCGGCGCAGTCGATCCCGGCGAGCACCGCGGCGCTCGGCTGCTCGAACGCGCTGAACGGCCCGGCCGCCAGGCACTGCCCGGCCGCGGGCGCGACGTACCGGGCCGCGGGCAGCATCGCCCACCCGTTCACCAGGTCGCCGTCGGCGCCCGCGGGCGCGCCACAGGCCGCCGTCGCGAGGACGGCGGCCAGCAGCAACGGCAGCCGCCTACTCCGCGAGGCCATTGCTGCAGGGAGTCCCCGGCTCGAGGCTGGCCGTCTCGCGGAACCGCTTGACGAACGCGTCCACCCGCGGGTCGTCGGCCTTGTCGACCCGCAGCTGGTAGCCCCAGGCCTGCAGCGAGATCGGGCTGGGCTGCCCCTCGTACGGGCTCATGAGCATGAAGTCGTTGTTGCGCACCTTGCCGGCGAGCCGGTCGACGTCACCCTTGGCCAGGCTCGGCCGGTAGGTGATCCAGACCGCCCCGTGCTCGAGGCTGTGCACCGCGCGGCCCTCGATGACCGGCTGGTCGTACACGTCCCCGGCGCAGCGCTGCCAGATCCCGAAGTGCTTGCCGCCCGCGGCCGGCACCATCGGGTAGGCCGGCGTGTCCTCGGCCGGCAGGTGGTCGCGCTCGAGCCAGTCGGGGTGGGTGAGCCGGTAGTCGATGAGCCCGGCGATGTCGCCGCCGTCGCTCTTGCCGCCGTCGTCGCGGTTGACGAGCCAGAAAGCCCCGATGGCCCCGGCCGCGCAGAGCAGCGCGAGCACCCCGACGACGCTCACGACGGCGATGACGAGCCCGCGGCTGCTCTTCGGCGGCGGCGGCCCGGGAGCGTAGGGCGGCGGCGCGGGGGCGAAGGCCGGCGGGCCGGGTGCGAAGGGCGGCGGGCCGGGGGCGTAGGGCGGCGGGTAAGCACCTGCCGGGTGCTGCTGGGGTGGCTCGGGGTAGGGGCCCGTCATGGCGCCGAGATTACCGGGAGCATGGCTCGGGTCCGTCGTGGTGCGGGCCGTCGCTCCCGCCAGACACCGCTCGGCGCTGCGCGCCGTCGCTGCCAGGTCCGCCGCTGGTCGCGGTGGCCTGATCCGCCGGTGCCTTCCGTCGCGACATGTCCGACATGTCGCCCATCGGCAGCTATCGCCGTCGGGGCGGCGCCCGAGTGCCGGGTGCGGGTGTGGGCAGCGGGCTACCATTGCGCGTCGGCTTGGCGGCACCGGATGGGAGTGACGGCGTGAACGCGTGGGAGCAGGTCGAGGCGCTGCGGTTCCCCGGGCGGGAGTTCGACCCCGCGACCGGCGTGGCGCGCTTCCACTATGCGCTCGGTGACCTCGTGCTGACCGAGACCGTCGACTTCGGGCCGCCCTCCGTCGAGTCCCCGGCCCTCGACCGGGTGCTCGACCTGCTCTACGTGGCCGCGTCCACCTCCTACTACAAGATCGCCGCGCCGCGCCGGGTCGAGCTCGGGGACCTCGCGCTCGCCGAGGGGGCGCTGCCGTGGGTGCGCGCGCTCTACCACGAGGGCCTGGGCGAGTTCGCCTACCGCAACAAGCTCGAATACGTCCTCGACCTGCCCATCGACGCGGCGCGCACCGCGGCCGGCCCGGGCTGGGAGCACACCCCGGACGGCCCGCCGCTCGCCGCCGTCGGCGGGGGCAAGGACTCGATCGTGTCGATGGAGGCGCTGCAGCTGGCCGGGCTCGACCCGGTGCTCTTCTCCGTCAACCCGAACGCGATCATCACCAGCGTCATGGCGGTCTCGCCGCAGCCGGTGCGCACGGTGCGGCGCCGGCTCGATCCGCGCATGCGGGAGCTGAACGAGGCGGGGGCGTACAACGGCCACATCCCCGTGACCGCGATCAACTCGCTGATCGCCGTCGCCACCTCGGTCATGCACGGGCTCGGGCCGGTCGTGATGTCCAACGAGAGCTCGGCCTCGGTGCCGAACCTCAGCTGGCTCGGGCGGGACATCAACCACCAGTGGTCCAAGGGCCTGCCCGCCGAGCGGCACCTGCGCGACGCGCTGCTCACCCACGCCGGCCTGCGGGATGCCTACTTCTCGCTCCTGCGCGGCCTGTCGGAGCTGCACATCGCCGGGCTGTTCGCCAAGTTCACCACCTACGACGAGGTGGTGACGAGCTGCAACGCGGCCTTCAAGCTGCGCGACGCGAGCGAGCGCTGGTGCGGGCACTGCCCGAAGTGCCGGTTCGTCTTCCTGGCCCTCGCCCCGTTCACCGGGCGCGAGCGGCTGGTGCACATCTTCGGCACCGACGTGTTCACGGACCTGTCGCAGCTGGAGGGGTATCGCGAGCTGATGGGCCTCACCGCGCACAAGCCGTTCGAGTGCGTCGGCGAGATCGAGGAGTCGCTGGTCGCCCTGCGGATGCTGACCGAGCACCCCGACTGGCACGACGCGCCGATCGTGGCCGCCCTCGCCGCGCAGGTGCCGGCGCTGCCCTCCGACGCCGAGGTCGAGGCGGCCTTCAAGGGCGACGCCCCGAACGTGGTGCCGCCGCGCTACCTCGACGCGCTCACCGCGCTGGGCTCCCCGCGCTGACCGTGCCCGGCGCACGCTGACCGTGGCCCGGCTCACCGCGCTGGGCTCTCCGCGCTGACCGTGGCCGGCTCGCGCTGACCCGTGGCCCGGCTCACCGCGCTGGGCTCTCCGCGCTGACCGTGGCCGGCTCGCGCTGACCGTGGCCGGCTCGCGCTGACCCGTGGCCCGGCTCACCGCGCTGGGCTCTCCGCGCTGATCGTGGCCCGGATCGCCGCGATGATCCGCGGGATCTCGCGCCGCTCCAGCTGCGTCCAGCTGTCCCCGTAGGGCGCGTCGCGCACCAGCGTGGCCAGCCCGTCGACCACCTTGCAGCGCGCGACGGCCCGGGCCACCATCGCCACCGGATACCCGCCGGCGGGCCGCGCGAGCAGCCCGGTCGTCCACTCGCGGGTCTCCGGGATCTCCTGCATCTCGGTCCACTCGAAGCGCCCGATCACCCACAGCGCCCCGACCTCGATCTCGTCGATCTCCTCCCGCGCCCGGCCGAAGCGCTGCCGCACGAACCGCGAGTGCCGCTCGACCACGGGGATCGGCGCGATCCCGGCCGCGTAAAGGTCCATCGCCGCCTGCCCGGACGTGACCCAGGTGCGCTCGGTCGCGGCCCGCGCGTCGGCCCGCGCGTCGGCGCCGGCCACCCGCGCGCGGCGCTCGAGGCACTGGATGCACAGCGCCGCGTACCCCTCGCCGGTGACCTCGTTGTGCGCCTGGTGCGACATGCAGAACGCGCGGCCGCACTCCCGGCACCGCCCGATCGCGAGCACGGCGCATCCATCGATCGCACACTCTGCCGCCATGCGGCCGACGATATCGCGCCCCATCCACCCCCGCAGCGCGCGGCCTTTCCGGGCGGATCAGCGCGGGGTGTGCCGGACCCGCCACCGGCCGCGCGCCATCCACCCCGCGGCGCGCGGCCTTTCCCGGCGGATCAGCGCGGGGTGTGCCGGACCCGCCACCGGCCGCGCGCCATCCACCCCGCGGCGCGCGGCCTTTCCGGGCGGATCAGCGCGAGGTGTGCCGGACCCGCCACAGGGCCAGCGCGCCGGCGAGCGCGGTCAGCAGCAGGTACAGCGCCGTCTCCAGGCACTGGAAGGTCCAGAAGCGCCCGTTGGGCTGGTAGGCGACGTCCAGGTGCAGGTCGCGGGCGGCCAGGCACACCGAGGAGTCGCCGAAGGTGCCAGTCGCGCCCGTCTTCGGGGCCCGCGTCAGGCAGTCGTCGAAGACCTTCGGGTCCAGGGGGCGGCCGTCGGCGGTCAGCAGCTCGCTCACCGACGTCACCCACACGCCGGGCAGCTCGATGCCCTTGAGGACCGGGGCGCTGCCCAGCGTGCCGAGGCCGTGGGCGGCGTCGATCGCCTCCACCGTCATCGGCAGGGTCGCGTGGCGGGCCGGCATCAGGTGCGGGCGGATCGCGTTGGGCATCACGAAGAGCACGACCAGCACCAGCAGGCCGGTGGCCGCCATCGCGGGCAGGGTCCGGCGCAGCAGCAGGCCCGTCACCGCGCCGAGGACCGTCGCGAACGCGGCCTGGCCGATCGGCGACAACGCCCGGGCGCCGAAGTTGACGGTGCCGAACCGGTCGCCGGCGATCGCGTCCACCGGCGACGCGGCCCAGCTCAGCAGGGCGCTCGCGGCCGCGGCGACGAGCACGGCGGCGAGGATCACCGTGCCGAGGCGCACGGCCAGCCAGCGGCGCCGGGTCACGCTCTGGTTCCAGGCCAGCCGGTGGGTGCCCGCCTCCAGCTCGCGGGCGATGAGCGGGGCGCCCCAGAACATGCCGATCAGCACCGGGACGAGGCCGAGCACGCCGGCGAGCAGGAGCAGCCGGGTGCGGTAGTCGCCGACGAGGCGGACCATCGCGGCGGCGCAGTCGCCGGTGGCCCGGCACTGCGCCGAGTACCCGTCGCGCGCGGCGCGGATGTCGAGGCCGGTGATCACGAGGTACGCCGCCAGGGCCCCCAGCACGAGGACGCCGGCGATCGCCTGGGCGCGGAACTGCCGCCAGCTCATCCAGATCATGACTCGGCCTCCCGCAGGGACGTGAGCACCAGGTCCTCCAGCGACGCGCCGTGGTTCGCGCGCAGCTCGCGCACGTCCCCGGCCAGCCGCACCCGCCCGCCGGCCAGCACGATGAGGTAGTCGCAGACCCGTTCGACGTCGGCGAGCAGGTGGGAGCTGAGGATCGCGGCGGCGCCGAGCTCGGCGACGGACTCGAGCAGGCCGCGCAGGAAGCCGTCGCGGGCCAGCGGGTCCAGGGCGGCCGCCGGCTCGTCGAGGATGAGCAGCTCGGGGCGCTTGGCCGCGGCCAGGGTCAGGGCCAGCTGGGCCCGCTGGCCGCCGGAGAGCCGCCCCGCCTTCTGGCTCAGCGGCAGCCCGGCCTGCCCGATCCGGTGCCGCGCCAGGGCATCGTCCCAGCCGGGGTTCATCCGCGCGCCCATGCGCAGGTGCTCGGCGACGGTCAGGCCGCCGTAGACGGGCGCGTCCTGCGCCACGAACCCGACCCGCGCCAGGTGCGCCGCGCCGGCCGCGGGCCGGGCGCCGAGCACCGTCAGCGTCCCCGCGCTCGGCTCGATGAGCCCGCACGCCAGTTGCAGCAGCGTCGACTTCCCGGCGCCGTTGGGCCCGACCAGCCCGATGATCCGCCGCGCCGGGACGTCGAGGTCGACGCCGCGCAGCGCGCTGCGGCGGCCGTAGCGCTTGTCCAGCGCGGCCGCCCGCAGTACCGCAGGAGATTTCGCCATGCGTCGAATCCTCGGCGGCGGCGAGCGCCCGGACATCGTGCCGGAGCAGGGGCGCGATCGTGCTTTCGGCCGGTTCGCGGCGGCCGCCCTCACCGCCCGGGCCGTCGCCGGGGCGCGTACCTGGTGCCCGACGAGGGCGGCCGTCGTGGCGGCGACGTGGGCGAAGGCGCTGCCGGACGCAATGGGTTCCCTGCCGTCACCGTCGTCAACGCGACCGCCTGGGTGCCCGGGCTCGCCGCCGGCGTCGTGGCGCGGGTCAGCGGTACCAGCGGCGCAGGCGGCGCAGCGTCTCCGCGCCGCCGAGCTCCGCGGGCGGGGCCGGGAGCTGACGCAGCAGCAGATCGCGCTCGGTGACGTGCGACGGGGGCGGGCCGGTCAGCGGGACCGGGGACAGCCAGAAGCGCTCGATCTCCACGTCCGGCTCGGCGAGGTCGGCCAGCGCACCGGCCGTACCGATGGGGGACGCAACCTCGGCGAGGGCCGGCTCGGGCTCGTCCGCCTCGGCGGGACCGCCGCCGCGCAGGGTGCGCAGCGCGGCCAGCAGGTCGGCCCGGGACCGGCCGCGCCAGAGCAGGATGTCGAACGGGTCGGCGTCGAAGCGCTCGGCGAGCAGGAAGCACGCGGCCGCCAGGTGTTTGCACGGCACCGCCTGGTCCGGGCAGCTGCAGCGCATGCTCAGGTCGGCGAAGCGGGCCGGGAACAGCGGCGCGCCCGCGGCCAGGAACACGTCTTCGACGTGCGGCGGCAGCTCGCCGGCGAGCAGCTTGGCCGCGCCGAGCGCCTCGGCGGCCAGGGCCCGCTCGACGCCGGCCCACACCGCGTCGCCGAAGACGGCGAGGCCGATGCTCACGTCGTAGGGCCGGGGCCGCGAGCCCTGCACGCTCGCCGTCACCGTGCCGGGCGCCACGTCCAGGCGCAGCACCTGCCCGGCGCGGGCGTAGTTGCGGCCGCGGGTCAGCCGGGTGCCGAGCGCGAAGGACTCGAGCACGGCCAGGAAGCGCTTGGACCACCAGCTCTCGCCGATCGCCCCGCGCGTGCTGCGGGCCCGGATGCCGCCCTCGACGCGCACGGTCCGGGACCCCCAGTACTCCGGCGTCGTCACGCCGGCGTCTCCGCTGCGCTCCGGCACCGGCGTGAGGACCGGCGGCGCCCCCGGCGAGCGGCCACCCCGGCGCGCTGCGTACCGCTCACCGCAGACGCTCCAGCCCGGCGGCGACCCGGCGCGGGGTGAACTCCACGACGGTGTACTCCGCCAGCCCGAGCCGGCGGAACGGGTCCTGCTCGAGGCGGGCCTCCAGCTCGGAGCGCTCCAGCCCGGTGGCCAGGATCACGCCGCCCTCGCGGGGCACCATGGCGCCGGAGGCGACGAACACGCCCGCGTCGTACTGCCCGTCGACCCAGTCGGTGTGGGCCTGGCGGGCCTCGTCGATCCGGTCGAGCCCGGCGGTGTACCGCAGCGTGATGACGAACATGCCGGGAGTCTACCCAGCCCGGGACCGCCGCCCCGACCAGCGCGCGCGCAGCGCCAGGCCGGTCGCGACCACCAGCAGGGCCGCGCCGTAGCCGATCCGCTGCGCGGTCGCCGTGGACAGGCCGAGATCGCCGGCGAACTGGGGGAGGTACGCGGCCGCGGCGACGGTGAGCCACTCGGCCGGGGCCCCGTACGCCACGAGCATGACCAGCAGCAGCGCGTACCACGGGTAGGCGGGGGCGGCCACGAGCAGCGTCACCGCGACCATCGCGGCCGCGGCCCGCCACGGCCGGTCCGGGTCGGCGCGCCGCCACACCAGCACCGCGGCCGCGGCGAGGATCAGGACGGCCGCCGGCGCGGTGAGCGCTTGGGGCAGGACCAGGCCGAGCAGGGCGAAGCGCGCGCCGTCGGCGTAGCCCTCCTCGTGCAGGTAGCCGGGCAGGTACCCGAGCACCGCGGGCCCGACGGCGAGCACGTGGGGCAGGTAGACGGCCGCGACCGCGCCGGCCGCGGACGCGAGCGCGACGAGCGGGCGGCGCCGCGACAGGGCCGGGACCAGCAGGGCCGGGGTGAGCTTGGTGGCGATCGCCAGCCCCAGCACCGCGCCCGCGCGGGCGTTCGAGCCGCGGGCGGCGAGCAGCAGCGCGAGGGCGGCCAGGAACACCGCGGCCGCGTCGGCGTGCGCGTTGTTGCCGGCCTCCAGGGCCACGAGCGGGCACCAGGCCCACAGCACCGCGCGGCGCGGGTCGCGGCCGAGGGACGCCAGCGCGAACCACAGCAGCGCGCCCGTCGCGGCGGCGAGGGCGGCCATCGCCAGCTGGAAGGCGCCGACCCGGGCCGGGAGCGCGGCGAAGAGGGCCTCCGCCACCGGCGGGTAGATGGTCGGCACGGCCGGGCGGTTGATGAGGGTGCAGCCGTCGGGCACGCACCAGGGCGCGCCCGGGTGCCACAGGGTGTCGTCGCGCAGGGGGCGCAGTTGCGGGGCGGCGGGCGGGTGGCGGTACGGGTCGATGCCGGCGCGCTGCACGCGGCCGTCCCAGAGGTAGCGGTACACGTCGTCGCTGCTGTTCGGCGGGTGGGCGGCCGCGGCGAGGGGCAGCAGGGCGCCGCCGAGCAGCACGAGGACCAGCGCGGCCCGGCGGCCGGTGCGCGCGACGAGCCAGGCGCCCGCCGCGAAGGGGATCCAGGCCAGCAGGTACCAGCGGCCGGGCAGCAGCAGCGCGCCGAGCAGCAGGGCCAGGGCGGCCGCGGCGGCGACGGTCCGCTTCACGGCTTCCGGCGCCGCCCACGCGCCCGGCGCGCGGCGGTCCAGGCGGCCGCGCTCAGCCCGGTGAGCGCGAGCAGGATCAGCAGGCCGCGGCCGTAGTGCTGGGGGAACGCGGAGGGGTTGTCGGCGATGCGGCCCGCGCCGATGACGAACGGGAGCGCGACCGCGCTCAGGGCCGCCCCGACCGCGAGGGCGGCCTGGACCGGGCGCCGGGCCGGCTCGGGCACGAACCGCGTGGTCAGGGCGGCGGTGGCGAGCACCAGCGGTACGACCACGAAGTCGTGCGCCACGAGCGCGGCCGCGGCGAAGACGAGCCGGCCCCACAGCTCGTGGCCGGGCGCGTCGAGCCAGCCGGCGACCCCGTAGCCGAGCAGGGCCAGGCCGGCCAGGGCGAGGAGCACCCTCATGCGATCACCCGCCCGACCCACTTGGTCTGCAGCACGCCGGGCCGGTTCGGGGCGATGAGCCGGCACGGGTAGCCGTGGTCGAGGTGCAGCGGCTCCCCGCCGAGGCGCAGCGCGAGCAGGGTCAGCGGGTCGCGGGCCGGGCCGGGTTCGAGGACCGACGCGCGGTAGGGCCCGCCGGCCTGCAGCGACTCGACGGTGACCGGCCGGTCCGTCCCGGCCGCGCCGACGAGCCGCAGCAGGTCGGCCACGCGCACCCCGGACCAGACGGCGCCCGCGCTCCAGCCCTCGACGCACGCGATCGGCAGCTCGGCCTCGGCCTGGGGCAGGGCGAGCAGGTCGGCGAGGCTCAGCGCGTGGCGGCCGGCGGGGCCGGTGACGAGCAGGCGGTAGGACTCGCCGACCCGCACGATCCCGGCCGCGGCGGCGGTCTTGTTCACCGGCACGCCCTGCGGCCCGACGCCGGGCAGCCGCGGGGCGAGCAGCGAGACGCGGCGCAGCGGGGCCACGGTCTGCCCCGCGGTCGCGAGCGTGATCGCCCCGGCCGCGGTGCCGGTGAGCGCCAGCACGCCGCGCCGCGTCCAGCCGCCGTCGCCGGCCGGCTCGGTCCGCCGGGCGTCGCGGATCACCGGGAGCTTCGCGGCCAGGTGCAGCAGCAGCGCTCCGGCGAGGATCCACGCGGTCCAGTAGTGGGCGGCGATGAAGCCGAAGGGCATGAGCGAGTACCAGTACGCGATGTTGAGCACCCCCGTCACGAGCTCGAAGACGGCCGCGGCCGACAGCAGGCCGACCGCCCCGCGCTCCAGGGCGTGCCCGAGGCCGCGCACCGGCGGCCAGGCGAAGAGCTTCGGGAAGACCGACCAGATCTTGGCGGTCAGCAGCGGTACCGCCGCCAGCCCGCTCGCCACGTGCAGGCCCTGGGTGATGCGGTACAGCTGCACGGGCCGCGCCGGCCAGTGCCACCAGCCCGGCGGGTGCTGGACGTAGTGGCTCAGCACCCCGGTGACGAGGCAGATCGTGAACGCGATGCCCAGCCAGGCCCCGAGGTGCACGGTCAGCCGGGGGCCGCGCACGCCGCCCGGCCGGGTCAGCCACGCAGGCGGGCGAACCATCGGCCGGCCTCCGTCCACGTCTCGACCAGATCCAGCGCGGCGGCCGCGGCCGGCGCGGCGAGGTCGTCGGCGGCCACGAACGCCCACGCGAACGGGGCGCTCGTGCGGCCGCCGCGGCGCTCGTCGGCCAGCGCGACCGGGCCGCTCCAGCTGCCCGCGCCCGGCGGGTCGACCTCCACGAGCACCGTCCCGCCCGGGCCGACCAGCCGGCGGCAGCGGCGCAGGAGCCGGACCGGGTCGCCGCCGATGCCGATGTTGCCGTCGGCGAGCAGGGCGCCGGGCCAGCCGCCCTCGCCCGGCAGCGGGCGGAACAGGTCCTGGCACAGCACGGGGGCGCCGTGGCGGCGGGCGTAGCGCACCGCCTGCGGGCTCACGTCGACGCCCAGCACCCGCCGCCCGCCGGCGACGAGGGCGGCGGTGAGCCGCCCCGGCCCGCAGCCGAGGTCCACGGTCCCGTCCGGGCACCGGGCCACGAGCGCGCCGTCGCCCGGCCGCGCCTCCCCGTGCCACGCGTGCGGGTCCAGCGCCCGCACGGCCGCGCCGTCGGGCCCGACGAGCCGCAGCGCGGCCGGCTCGCCGCGCTCGGCCCGCCGCAGCGCCGCCCCGAACACCGCCACGGGCGCCGTCACCGGGCCCCCTCGGCGACGAGCAGCGCGCGGGCGAACCGGCCACCGGGTGCCGCCCGCGCCGCCGCGAACGCGTCGGGCGCGGTGTCCACGTCCCGCAGCGTCGCGGTGGTGGACACGGCCAGGCCCCGGGCCCGCAGCGCCTCGAGCGTCCGCTCGCCGGTGTCCGCCGCGGACATCGGCACGTCCGCGAGCACCTCCGCCGCGGCGGGGTCGCGCAGGCCGAGCAGCCACCAGCCGCCGTCCTCGGCCGGGCCGAGCACGGCGTCCGCGCTCGCCAGCCGCCCGGCGGCGGCGACGAGGTGGGCGACCCGCAGCTGCGGGGTGTCCATGCCGACGAGGATGGTGGCGATGCCGGGGCGGGCGGTGTCGGCGTACGCCGCCGCGAGCCGCGCCCCGAGCCCGGCACCGCGCTGCGGCACCCGGCCCCAGCCGTGCGGCGCGGCCAGGTCGCCGTCGACGACCAGGGTGCGGGCCACCGCCGGGGTGGCGCTCAGCACGTCCGCGGTGTCGGCGATCGCCGCGGCGGCGAGGGACGCGGCCTGCTCGGGCGTCCACGGTGGACACAGGCGCGTCTTGACCCGCCCCGGCACCGGCGTCTTGGCCAGCAGCAGCACCTGCACGTTCACGACGCGAGCACCCGGGACATGTCGCGCACGGCGCGCAGGGTGCCGCGGACGGTGCCGGTCACCTTCGAGCGGCCACCGGCGGCGCGGGGCGCGTAGTCCACGTCGACCTCGGCGATCCGCCAGCCCGCGGCCGCGGCCCGGACCATCATCTCCAGCGGGTAGCCGAAGCGGCGGTCGGTCAGGCCGAGCGCGAGCAGCGCGTCGCGGCGGGCGGCCCGCATCGGGCCGAGGTCGTGCACGGGGATGCCGGCGGTGCGCCGCAGGCGCCACGCGACCACCGCGTTGCCGGCGCGGCCGTGCAGCGGCCAGGCGCCGCGGGTGGTGGGCGGCGGCGGCCGAGCAGCAGGTCGTGCGCGCCGGCGGCGACCGGGCCGGCGACCCGGGGCAGCTGGCGGGGGTCGAACGAGCCGTCGGCGTCCATGAAGCACACGACGTCCGCGGTGGCGGCGCAGAGCCCGGCGTGGGCCGCCGCGCCGAAGCCGCGCGGGGCGGCGGGCACGACCGTCGCGCCGTGGGCCGCGGCGATCTGCGGGGAGCCGTCGGCGGAGCCGTTGTCGGCCACGATCGCGCGGAAACCGGCCGGCATCCGGGACAGCACCCACGGCAGCGCGGCCGCCTCGTTGAGGCAGGGCAGGACGACATCGATCACGGGCATGGTCCGGACGGTACCGATGATCTTGGGGGCGAGGTCTTACGAGACGCTGACAGACCATTACGAACCGCGAACGCGGGCCACCGCCGTGCCGGGGCCGCCGTAGCGTCGGGGCATGCGCATCCTCGTCACCGGCGGCGCCGGGTTCATCGGCACCCACGTCGTCGCCGCGCTGCGGGCGGCCGGCCACGACGTCACCGTCCTGGACCTGCTGCACCCCAAGGCCCACCGCACCGCGCCGGAGGGCGGGCCGTTGCTGCGCGCGGACGTGCGCGACGCGGCCGCGGTCGCCGGGGCGCTGGCCGGCGTCGACGTCGTGGTGCACCAGGCCGCGCTGGTGGGCATGGGCGTGGACCTGGCGGACCTGCCGGAGTACGCCGGCTGCAACGACCTCGGCACCGCGGTGCTGCTGGCCGGGATGGCCCGGGCCGGCGTGCTCCGGCTGGTGCTGGCCAGCTCGATGGTGGTCTACGGCGAGGGTGCGTACGCCTGCCCGCGCCACGGCGCGACGGAGCCCGCCGAGCGCACGCCCGCCGACCTGGCCGCCGGGCGGTTCGAGGCGCGCTGCCCGGCCTGCGGCGCGGCGCTCGAGCCGGGCGAGGTCGACGAGGACGCCGCGCTGCGCCCGCGCAGCGTGTACGCGGCGACGAAGACGGCCCAGGAACACCTCGCCGCGGCGTGGGCGGCCGGCGCGGGCGGGGCCGTGGCCGCCCTGCGCTACCACAACGTCTACGGCCCCGGCATGCCCCGCGACACGCCCTACAGCGGCGTGGCGGCGATCTTCCGCTCGGCGCTGCAGGCCGGGCGGGCGCCGCGCGTGTTCGAGGACGGCGGGCAGCGCCGCGACTTCGTCCACGTCACCGACGTCGCCGCGGCCAACCTGGCGGCCGTGGACGCCACCGGGCGGGCGGGCTTCCGGGCGTACAACATCGCCTCGGGGCGGCCCACGACGGTCGGCGACCTGGCCGCGGGCCTGGCCGCCGCGACCGGCGGCCCCGAGCCGGTCGTGACCGGCGAGTTCCGGGCCGGGGACGTGCGCCACGTCGTCGCCTCCGCGGCCCGGGCCCGGCGCGAGCTGGGCTTCACGGCCGCGATCGGGCTCGCGGAGGGCCTGCGCGAGTTCGCGACCGCCGCGCTGCGCGCCTGAAACCCCGTCGCCGCCCGCGGTATTCCGAGTCGTACGACACGGCGCGCGACGGCGCCCCGGGGCCTAGCGTGTCCTTCCATGAGGATCGTGTTGACCGGGGGAACCGGGTACATCGGGTCGGCCGTGGTGCGGGAGCTCGTCGCCGCCGGGCACGCCGTCACCGCGCTGGTGCGCAGCGACGAGGCCGCGGACAAGGCGCGCAAGCACGGGGCCGAGCCGGCCGTCGGGGACCTGTTCGACGCTGGCTGGACCGCGGCCCGCTTCGCCGAGGGCGACGCCGCCGCGCACATCGCGGCCACCGGCGGGCCCGACACCGTCGAGTTCGACCAGGCGATCGTCGCCGCGGCGATGCGGGCGGGGACGCCGTACGTCCACACGAGCGGCATCTGGCTCTGGGGCGACAACCCCGACATCACCGAGGACTCGCCGCTCGCCCCGCCGGCCCTGACCGCGTGGCGGGTGCCGGTCGAGCGGTCCGTCCTGGAGGCGGACCAGCCCACGAGCATCGTGGCGCCCGGCATCGTCTACGGCCGCGGCGGCGGCATCCCGGCCGGCGTGCTCGCGCCCGCCCGCGACGAGCGGGGCAGGGTCCGGCTCGTCGGCGACGGCTCCCAGCACTGGACGAGCGTCCACGTGGACGACGTCGCGGTCGTGTACCGCCTGGTCCTCGAGCGCGGCTCCGGCCTCGGCCGGCTGGTCGTCGCCTCCGGCGTGAACCCGACCGTGCGGGAGCTGGCCGAGGCGGCCGCGGGCGGGGCCGGCGTCGCGCCGGAGACGGCCGGCGAGTCCCGCGCGCGGCTCGGTGAGCAGTTCGCGGACGCGCTGCTGCTCGACCAGCAGGCCTCCGGCGCGAAGGCCCGCGAGCTCGGCTGGACGCCGAGCGGCCCGTCGCTGGTCGAGGAGCTGCGCGCGGGCTAGGCGGGCAGCAGCGACGCGTCGGCCTCGGTCAGCGCGAGCACGTCGCTGGTCAGCGGCTGGTACACCCGCCGGAGCAGGGCCGGGTCGCAGGCGCTGGCCACGGTGGCGAAGACCGCCCGGGCCAGGCGCTCGGCCTCCTCGGGCGCCACCGCGGCGCGCGCGGACACGTCGGCGAGAAAGTCCAGGTGGACCTCCTGGTCGTACAGGTGCTGGAAGGACCACAGCGGCTCGGCCAGGGTCGGCGGCAACTCGGCGGCCAGGTGGTGGACCCAGCCGTCCGGCAGCCGGGTGGCCAGGGCGTGCAGCACGCCGCGCAGGGCCCGGCGCGCGCGCTCGGGATCGGTGATGCCGGTCTTGTCGCGTACCTCCGCGATGAACACGTCTTCGTACATGCCGCGAACGCTGCCCGCCGCGGAGGTGAGCGGCCATCACTCGGGCGGGACGGGCGGGACGTGAATGTGGTCATCCCGTCCGGGTGGGACCGGGTCACCCGGTGCTCGCCCAGCATGGCGGGGTACAGGCAGCCCGCTTCCCTGGGAGGCTCACCATGACACTGCTGGTCACCCGTCCCCGCCGGTCGCTGGCCATGTATCCGGCGCTGGGCCTGCCCGTGACGAGCGGCGCGCCCGTCGACATCGAGGAGACGAGCGAGGCGTTCCGCATCGACCTGGACCTGCCCGGGGTGGCCCCCGGCGACGTGGAGATCGAGCTGCGCGACAGCGAGCTGCGGGTCTACGGCTCGATCCGGGAGCCCGAGCGCACCGGCACGCTGCGCCACCACGCGCGGCGGACGGGCGAGTTCGAGTACCTGGTGGCCCTGCCCGGCGACATCGACGCCGACGCGGTCGCGGCCGACCTGGAGGGCGGGGTGCTCACGATCATCGCGCCCAAGACCGCCGGACGGCAGGCCCGCCGCATCGCGATCCACGGCCGCGAGGGGCGCGGCGAGGGGCGCTCGGAGGTGCGGCCCGGCGTGCCGGACACCCCGGCCGCGCACGCGAAGCAGATGAAGGAGGGCCAGGCGCGTCCCGGCCCGGCGAGCCAGCAGGTCGGCTCCACGGGCGTGGGCAGCACCGGGCAGGTCGGCCGGAGCGCGACGGCCTGAGGCGCGGCCGCGGCGCGGGGACGGCCGTCGTGGCCGCCGCGACCCGCGACCCGTACGAGGTGCTCGGCGTGCCCCGGGGGGCCGGGCGGGAGGAGATCCAGCGCGCGTACCGGCGCCTGGCCCGCCGCCACCACCCGGACGTCAGCACCGAACCGGGCGCGGAGGAGCGGTTCAAGGAGATCAGCGCGGCGTACCGCTGGCTCGTCGCCCGGGCCCGGACCCGCGGGCGCGGCGACGTCGACCTCTCCAGTTGGCTCTTCCGCGGCGCACGCGGAGCCGACCTGCGGGCCGAGGTCACCGTCGGCGTCGAGGTCGCCTACACCGGGGGCCGGCGGCGGGTGACCGTGGCCGGGCCGGCGGGGCGGCCACGGCAGTACGACGTGCACGTCCCACCCGGCGTGGCCGACGGGGAGCGGCTGCGGCTGCCCGGTCGCGGCGAGCCCGGCGTGCGCGGGGGCGTCGCGGGGGATCTGCTGCTCGAGGTACACCTGGCGCCCCATCCTCGATTGCGGGTCGCCGGGCGGGACGTCCGGGTCGCGGTGCCCATCAGCCCGTGGGAGGCGGCCCTCGGCGCCGTGGTCCCCGTCGGCCTGCCCGGCGGCGACGTGCGGCTGGAGGTGCCGGCCGGCTCGTCGTCCGGCCGGCGCGTGCGGCTGCGCGGGCACGGGCTGCCCAACCCCCGCGGCGCGCCCGGTGACCTGTTCGCGGAGCTGCGCATCGTCGTGCCGGAGCACCTCACCCCGGGTGAGCGCGCCCTGTTCGGCTCGCTGGCCCGCGAGTCGCCGTTCGACCCCCGAGACGAATCAGCCTGAGAGAGGGGATCCCATGCTCAAGAGGGAAGCCTGGCTGCTGGGCATCCGCGGCGTCCTCGCCGTCGTGTTCGGCATCCTCGCGGTCATCTGGCCCGGCGTGACGGTGATCGCGCTGGCCCTGCTGTTCGGCGTCTTCGCCATCGTGACCGGCATCGAGCAGATCGTGCACGCGATCCGCCCGGCGCCGGGGCCGTCGAACCCGGTCACCGGGTTCGCGGACGGCACCGGCCCGCGGGTGGCCCGCGGCGTGGCCGGGCTCGTCGGGCTGGTCCTCGGCGTGCTCGCGATCGCCTGGCCCGGGGTCACCGCGGTGGCGCTCGCCATCCTGGTCGGCATCTGGGCGGTCGTCACGGGCCTGGCGGACCTGTGGCTCGCGACCCGCCAGCACGGCGGCTGGTCGATGGCCCTCATCGGCGCCCTGGCGATCGTGGCCGGCCTGTTCATCATGGTCCGCCCGGCCGCGGGGGCGCTGGCCATCGCCTGGGCCATCGGGGTGTACGCGATCGTGAGCGGCGTGCTGCTGATCGTGGCCGCGTACCAGCTGCTGCACCAGGGCACGGGCCGGGGCCGGATGGCGGCCGCGCACTGACCGTCGCCGCGTGGTGTCAGCCGGCGGGGCCGCGCGCCGTGCGCGGGGCCCCGGCCCGGAACGGTGGATGTCCACAGTGGACCCGTGCCCCCGCGGGCCGGCCTCAGACCGACTGCAGCCCGTGCAGGCGTGCGAAGAGGCCGCCCCGGGCGAGCAGGTCGGCATGGGTCCCGAGCTCCGCCAGCCGCCCACCGGCCAGCACGGCGATCCGGTCGGCGTTGCGGATCGTGGCGAGGCGGTGCGCGACGACGAACGTGGTGCGCCCGCGCATGAGCCGCGCCAGGGCCTCCTGCACCAGAGCCTCGGACTCGCTGTCCAGGGCCGAGGTCGCCTCGTCCAGCAGCAGCACCCGCGGGTCGCGCACGAGCGCCCGGGCGATCGCGAGCCGCTGCCGCTGCCCGCCGGAGAGCAGCGCGCCGCGCTCGCCCACCATCGTGTCCCAGCCGTGCGGGAGGTCCTCCACGAAGCCCAGCGCGTTGGCGTCGCGCAGGGCCCGCGTGACGGTCCGCTCATCCAGGTCGCGGCGGCCGTACGTCACGTTCTCCCAGATCGTCCCGTCGAACAGGACGGGCTCCTGCGGTACGACCGAGACGAACCTCCGATAGGTCCGCAGGTCGATCTCCTCCATGTCCCGCCCGTCGAGGCGGACCCGGCCCTCGCTCGGCCGGATGAACCCGATGAGCAGGTTCAGCATCGTCGACTTGCCGGAGCCGGACGGCCCCACGAACGCGATCGTCTCGCCCGCGGCCACGGCGAGGTCGATGCCGGTCAGCGCCGGGCCGCCCGACTCCGGGTACCGGTAGCCGACGCCCTCCAGCACGATCTCGCCGCGCACCGCGCCGACGCGCTCCTTGCCCTCGTTGCGCTCCAGGTCGGGCGCGCAGAGCACCTCGCCGATCGAGCGGATCGACTCGAGGCCCTTGGTCACGATGGGGGCGAGGCCGAAGAGGCCGATGACGGAGCTGGTGAGCACCGCGAAGTACGTGCTGAGCAGCACCACGTCGCCCGCGCTCACCGGCGCGACGCCCGTCCACGCGGCCCAGCCCGCGCCGACCAGGCAGGCCGCGCCGAGCAGTTGGTAGGTCACCCAGGACATCGCGCCGAACCGCCCGTTGACCATGTCCAGGCGCAGCCCCGCGGTGCGGACGTCCTCGACGGTGCCGCGCAGCCGGTGCACGGCCTCCTGCTCCAGCGCGTGGGCGCGGGTGATCGGCATGAGGTGGGCCATCTCGTCCACGCGCGCGGAGAGCTCCTCGACCCGCCGCCGGAACTCCGCGTTGCGCGCCCCGGACCGGCGGCGCACCATCGCCACCAGCGCCGCGGTGCACGGCACGACCAGCAGGAACAGCGGCACGAACTGCGGCACCCGCATCGCGGTCAGCGTGAGCGCGCCGAGCAGGGTGAGGATCGCGGAGGTACCGGAGGCCGCCACCTGCTGCAGCATCAGCTCGACGTTCTCCACGTCGCGCACCAGCTTGGTCTGCAGCAGGCTCCCGCCCGCGCGGGCGTGGAACGCGATCGACAGCTGCTGCAGCCGCCCGGCGAGCTCGGAGCGCAGGTCGGTGCCGAGGTGGCGCACGATGAGGCTCATCTGGCGCACCCACAGCATGTGCATCGGGATGTTCTGCAGCAGGATCACGGCGAGCACGGCGGCGTTGAGCCACAGCTGCGCGATCGGCCGGTGCTGCACCACGACGTCGATGATGTTGGCGGTGAGCAGGGGCAGCAGCCAGATGGGGCTGTCCTTGACGGCGAACGCGAGCGTGGCCAGGAGCAGTCGCCACTTGCCGGGCGCGAGCAGGCGCATGGTCGTGCGCACCGGACGGCGGCCGTCGAAGTCCATGCGGGTCATTCTTTTCGGTGCTCCGGGGCGTCCGGAAGTCGTGCCGGACGTCGGCCGCGTCACACCCGAAAGCGGGGCGAAAATCCGCGTACCGGCGTTGTAGCCTGCACGTCATGACGCAGCCACCGTATGGAACCCCCAATCCGTATGGGCAGCCGGACCCCTACGGTCAGCAGCAGCCGTACGGTCAGCAGCCGTCGCCCTACGGCCAGCCGCCGGTGCCCTATGGACAGTCCGATCCGTACGGCCAGCCCGCCCTGCCGCCCCCGATGTCCGCGCCCCCCGCGTCGGGCGTGCCGGCCTCGGGCCAGCCCTACGGCACCGCCTACCAGCTGCCGCCGGTCTCGGGCGCCCCGGCCTCGGGCGGCGCGTACGACCCCTACGGCCAGGCCGCCGGATACCCGCAGGCCGCCTACGGCCAGCCCGCGGCCTACCCGGTCGCCGTGGCGGCCTACGACCCGCTGACCGGCCAGCCCTACTCCGACAAGAGCAAGCTCGTCGGCGGCCTGCTGCAGCTGCTGCCGGGCCTGTTCTTCTGCCTCGGCGGCATCGGGCGGCTCTACGCGGGCAACATCGCGCTCGGCGTGACCCAGCTCGTGCTGAGTGTCGTGGTCGGCTGGACGTCGATCGTCTGCGGCTGGCTGCTGTTCTTCGTTCCGTGGCTGGCGGCCGTCGGCCTGTGGCTGTGGTTCGTCATCGACGGGATCATGATGCTGGCCGGGCGCCCGGTCGACGGCCAGGGCCGCCCGCTGCGCCCGAACTGAGCACCGCCGCACGACCCCACGCCGGGGCCGCGCCTGGGGCGCGACCCCGGCTTCGTCGTGTCCGGCCCAGCGGCGGCGGATCGGCAGCGGCGGATCGGCGGCGGGTCAGGGGCGCACGCCGCGGATCGAGGCGTCGAGGACCTCGGCGGTGTGGGCCAGGCGGATCGAGGCGCCGGCTCGCCTGACCGCGGCCGCGATCTGCATCAGGCAGCCCGGGTTGGCGGTGACGAGCAGCGACGCCCCCGTCGAGAGCACGTCGCGCGCCTTGCGGTCGCCCAGCTCCGCGGCCGGGCCGGGGTTCAGCACGTTCCAGATGCCGGCCGAGCCGCAGCAGATCTCCGCGTCCGGGATCTCGCGCAGGTCCAGGCCCGGGACGGCGCGCAGCAGCGCCCGCGGCTGGGCGCGCACGCCCTGGGCGTGGGCCAGGTGGCAGGCGTCGTGGTACGCGGCGGTCACCGGCACCGGATGCCGGGGCGCGACCGGGCCGAGCTCCACCAGAAACTCCGACAGGTCCCGGGTCCGCGAGGCCAGCTCCCCGTGCTCCTTGAGCGACGAGCCGCACCCGGCCGCGTTCACCACCAGCGCGTCGACGCCGGCGAACACGCGGTCGAGGCCCGCCGAGAACCGGTCGGCCTCGGCGGTGCGGCCGCTGTGCCGGCTCAGCGCCCCGCAGCAGCCCTGCTCCGGCGGGATCACCACCTCGCAGCCCTCGGCGGCCAGCACCCGGGCGGTCGCGGCGTTCACGCCGGGGAAGAACGCCTGCTGCACGCAGCCGGTGAGCATGCCGACCCGCGCGCGGCGGCGGCCCAGCGCCGGGACGACCGCGGGGAGGCGGACCGACCGGCGTGCCGGGGGAGCCAGGTCCAGCAGCGTGCGCAGGGTCGCGGGCAGGGTGTCCCGCAAGGGGGTGCCCAGTCGGCGGTACGCCGTCAGGGGCGCCTTCGCCGCCTCCAGCCGACGCCGGTACGGGAACAGGGCGAAGACGGCCGCCCGCAGGGCCCGGCCCGCGGGCGGGCGCACCTGCTCGACCATCGCGCGGGTCTCGGTGATCAGCCTGTCGTACTGGACCCCGGACGGGCACGCGGTCACGCACGCCATGCAGCCCAGGCACGCGTCGAAGTGCCCGGTCATGGCGGGCGTCAGCGGCTCTCCCTCGGTCTGCTGGAGCATGAGCTGGATGCGCCCGCGCGGCGAGTCCATCTCCTCGCCCCACAGCACGTAGGTCGGGCAGGTCGGCAGGCAGAACCCGCAGTGCACGCAGTCACCGATGAGATCCCGCCGCTCGTCGCTCATCAGATGCCCCCGACGAACCGGCCGGGCGCGAGCGTGCCGGCCGGGTCGAACTGTTCCTTGACCCGGCGCATGAGGTCGAGCCCGTCGACGTGGCCCCAGACGTCGACCCGCGCGCGGACCGGCGGCGGGGCGGTCAGCACCACGCAGTGCCCGGCCCCGGCCCGGGTCGCGGCGCGCAGGTCGCTGATCACCCCGGCCACGACGCCGGGGTCGGTGTCGCCGGGCAGCCCCGCGTAGAGCACCCCGGTGCCGGCCGAGCCGCGCACGCGCACCGGCACGTCGTGCAGGCGCGCGGTGACGCCGGCCGCGGTGAGCAGGTACGGCACCCGCGACAACGCGCAGGTGAGCTTGATCCCGACGTCGCCCGGCGCCCACGGGTAGGAGCCCCAGCACGGCGGCGGCGACTCGGCCTGCTCGGTCTCCTCACCGAGCAGCTTGCGCAGGTCGGCGGCGCGCCGCTCGACGCCCACCGGCACCCCCTCGACGAGCGCGGTCACCGTGAGCGGGCCGTCCCCGGCGGCCATGTCGACCTCCAGCGCGCTCGGCACCACCTGCGCGGCCAGCACGGACGCCACCGCCCGGCCGGCCTCGTCGGGCCCGGCCACGCGGGCCGAGACGTAGCGGGCCGCGGCGGGCAGCGGGTGCAGGCGGAAGGCGCACTCGGTGATGACGCCGAGGGTGCCGTACGAGCCGGCGACGAGCTTGCCGAGGTCGTAGCCGGCGACGTTCTTGACGACCTTGCCGCCGGCCTTGGCCACGACCCCGTCGGCGCGCACCACGGTGACGCCGATGAGCAGGTCGCGGACGGTGCCGTAGAGCATGCGGCGCGGGCCGGACGCGTTCACCGCGACGGTGCCGCCCACGGTCGCGCCCGGCAGCGGCTCGTCGAGGGCCAGCTGCTGCCCGGCCGGGCGCAGGGCCTCCTGCACCTCGCGCAGCGGCGTCCCGGCGCGCACGATCGCCACCAGGTCCCCGGCCGCGTGCTCGACCAGGCCGCACACCCCGCGCAGCTCCACGATCAGGTCGAGCCGCTGCGGCGGCAGCGCCCAGTCCTGCCGCGTGCCGGCCCCGCGCACCACGAGCGCGAGCTCGTCGGCGGCCGCGCCGCGCACGACGTCGGCCACCTCCGCGGTCGAGGCCGGCTCGGCCACCGCGGCCGCGGGGACCCCGGCGATCTCATCGACGACCGTCACGTCAGAACACCTCCACGCCCGCGTCGTGCCAGGGGTTCGGTCCTTTGCGCCGGCCGGGCACCTCGCCGCACAGCCGCGGGGTCGGGAACACCTTGCCCGGGTTCGCCAGGCCCCGCGGGTCGAACGCGCACCGCAGCAGCTGCATGGTGTCGAGGTCGGCCTCGGTGTACATCCTCGGCAGGTGCTTCGCCTTGTCCACGCCGACCCCGTGCTCGCCGGTGATCGACCCGCCGTGCTCGACGCAGATGTCCAGGATCGCCCCGGACACCGTCTCGGCCCGCTCGGCCTGCCCGGCCACCGCCTCGTCGAAGAGCACGAGCGGATGCAGGTTGCCGTCGCCGGCGTGGAAGACGTTCGCGACCCGCACGCCGTGCTCCCGGGCCAGCTCGCCGATGCGCCTGAGCACCTGCGGCAGCGCGGTGCGGGGGATGACCCCGTCCTGCACGATGTAGTCGGGGGAGATGCGCCCGACGGCGGCGAACGCGGACTTGCGGCCCTTCCAGAACAGCGCCCGCTCGGCGTCGTCGGCGGCGATGCGGATCTCGAACGCGCCGTGCGCCCGGCAGAACTCCTCGACCGCGGCGAACTGGGCCTCGACCTCGGCCGCGGGGCCGTCGAGCTCGACGATGAGCACCGCGCCCGCCCCGGCGGGGTAGCCGCAGTGCACCGCGGCCTCGGCCGCCTCGATCGCCAGCGCGTCCATCATCTCCACGGCCGCGGGCACCACGCCGGCCGCGATGATCGCCGAGGTCGCCGCGCCCGCCGCGTCCGGGCCGGGGAACGCGGCCAGCAGGGTGCGCACGGTCTCGGGCAGGCGCACCAGCCGTACCGTCACCTCGGTGGCGATCCCGAGCGTCCCCTCCGAGCCGACGAACGCGCCGAGCAGGTCGTAGCCGGGCGCGTCGGGAGCCCGCCCGCCCAGCCGCACCAGCTCCCCGTCGGGCGTCACGATCTGCACGCCGGTGACGTGGTTCGCCGTGAAGCCGTACTTCAGGCAGTGCGCCCCGCCCGAGTTCTCCGCCACGTTGCCGCCGATCGAGCAGATCTGCTGGCTGGAGGGGTCGGGGGCGTAGTAGTACCCGTGCGGCGTGGCGGCCTTGGAGACCTGCAGGTTGATCACGCCGGGCTCGAGCACGGCCCGCTCGTCCTGGGTCGCGACCTCGCGGATGGCGCGCAGCTGGGAGGTCACGATGAGCGCGCCGTCGGCGTGCGGCAGCGCGCCGCCGGACAGGCCGGTGCCGGAGCCGCGGGCCACGAACGGCACCCCGTGCGCGACGCAGGCCCGGACCACGGCCGCGCACTCCTCGGCGGTGCGCGGCAGCAGCACGATCGCCGGCACGACCCGGTAGTGGGCCAGCCCGTCGCACTCGTACGTCCGCAACCGGGCCCGATCGGTGATGATCTGATCGGCCCGCAGCAGCTCCCGCACGGCGTCGGTGAGCCCATCGACGCTCATGGCGCCACCTCCGCTTCGCTCCGGCGTCGCCATGCGTTGTCCTGCGCTGCCTGATTCGCGGCTCCTCCGCTGCGCTCCGGACCGCTCATGGCATCCGTTCGTACGCCGGAATCGTCAGGAAGTCCACAAATTCGTCGGCCACCGCCACCTCCATGAACAACTCGCGCGCCGCGCTCAGGTCGCCGCCGAGCCCGGCCAGCTCCTCGTCCGCGATCCGCTCGACCAGCTCGCGGGTCACCAGGTCCCCGGTGTCGTCGAGCGTGACGCCGTTGTGCAGCCACTGCCACACCTGCGAGCGGGAGATCTCCGCCGTCGCCGCGTCCTCCATGAGGTTGTTGATCGCGACGGCGCCGTTGCCCCGCAGCCACGCGGCGAGGTACTGCACGCCGACGCTCACCGCGCTGCGCAGCCCGGCCTCCGTGCGCCGCCCGGGCGTGGCCGCGACGTTGAGCAGGTCGGCCTCGGTGACGCTCACGTCCTCGCGGAGCCGGTCGAGCTGGTTGGGCCGATCCCGCAGCACGCCGTCGAAGATCTCGCGGCAGACCGGGACGAGATCGGGGTGCGCGACCCAGGAGCCGTCGAAGCCGTCGCCGGCCTCACGGGTCTTGTCCGCGGAAACTTTCTCGAACGCGGCCCGGTTCACGGCGGCGTCGCGGCGGCTCGGGATGAAGGCCGCCATCCCGCCGATCGCGTGCGCGCCGCGCTTGTGACAGGTGCGCACGAGCAGTTCGGTGTACGCCCGCATGAACGGCACCGTCATCGTCACCGAGTTGCGGTCGGGCAGCAGGAAGTCGCGGCCGCGCGTGCGGAACTTCTTGATGACGCTGAACATGTAGTCCCAGCGGCCCGCGTTCAGCCCGGCGGAGTGCTCGCGCAGCTCGTAGAGGATCTCCTCCATCTCGAAGGCGGCCGGGAAGGTCTCGATCAGCACCGTGGCCCGGATCGTGCCGGCCGGGCGGCCGAAGCGCTCCTCGGTGTGGGCGAACACCTCGTTCCACAGCCGGGCCTCGAGGTGCGACTCCATCTTGGGCAGGTAGTAGTACGGCCTGGTGGCGAGGTGGTTGTGGAAGAAGTAGAGCCCGAAGTCGGTCAGCGAGCCCGACGTGGGCCGCCCGTCGACCAGGATGTGCTTCTCCGGCAGGTGCCAGCCGCGGGGGCGCACCACGATCGTCGGCCGGGGGCCGTCCGTCAGCCGGTAGTCCCTGCCCTCCGGCGACGTGAACGCCAGCGTGCCGGCCACCGCGTCGCGCAGGTTGAGCTGGCCCCGGATCACGTTGTCCCACAGCGGCGTGTTGGCGTCCTCGTGGTCGGCCAGCCACACCTTCGCGCCCGAGTTCAGGGCGTTGATGGTCATCTTCGCGTCGGTCGGCCCGGTGATCTCGACCCGCCGGTCGATCAGGCCGGGCGCCGGCTCCGCCACCCGCCACTCGGCCTCCCGCACGCCGAGGGTCTCGGGCAGGAAGCCCAGTGTGCCCCCGGCCTGCAGCGCCGCCTCGCGCTCCTTGCGCAGCGCGAGCAGCTCCAGCCGGCGCGCGTCGAAGCGGCGGTGCAGATCTGCCAGGAAACTCAGAGCCTCCTCGGTCAGGATCTCAGCGAAGCGATCGCCGATCGGTCCGGTAATCTCGACGCCCGTAGCGTTGCCCATACGACCGACCTTAGGCCATATCGCGGCCTACCCCGGTGCGTGCCGCGAGGCGTGTGGTATGGGAAGCTTCGCCGAACGAAACTCAGGTCCGTCTGTGTGCGGGGCCGTCCACCAGGGGAGTCGACGAATCGTGAGCGATCGGGGCAGGAACCGCCGCCCGGCAAGGTCGACCAAGTCCACCCCGCCGAAGGCGGATGCGGTCGAGGCGGAGGAGACGACCGCGGCGGACGACGTGGCTTCGGTCGAATCGGACACTGTGGACACCGATGACAATGTGGACTCGGTGGACACCGCGGACACTGCGGACACTGCGGACACCGCGGACTCTGCGGACGAACCGGACGCCGTGGACGACGACTCGGAGTCCGCGGGGTCCGACGAGGACGGCGGCGAGGCCGAGGAGGCGGAGAAGAAGCCGGCCAAGAGCAAGGGCCCGGCCCCGCTGACGAGGGCCGAGAAGCGCGCCGCCGCGCGGGTCGCCGCCGCGAAGTCGGCCCGCCGCCGCCGCATCGGGCAGGCCATCGCCGGCACCGTGATCGTCCTGCTCGCCATCGGCGGCGCGTTCGCCGGCGTGTGGTATTTCGGCGACCGCGCCGAGCAGCAGAAGACGGAGTGCAAGAAGCCGGACCAGAGCGCCTACCCGCCGTTGCTCGGCGGCTTCGACAAGCGCCTGGCCGACGAGCCCAAGACCGAGGCGGGCACGGAGCAGAGCGTCGGCGTGCGCACGGTCAAGACCCTGATCCAGGGCAAGTGCAAGACCGTCAAGGCCGGCGACACCGTCGTGGTCAACTACGTGGGCCTGACCTACAAGGACGGCAAGGTCTTCGACTCGTCCTGGCAGCACAAGCAGACCTTCCCGGTGCAGGTCGGCATGCTCGAGCAGGGCCAGCAGGCCCAGGTCATCGAGGGCTGGGACCGCGGCCTCGTGGGCCTGAAGGTCGGCAGCCGGGTCATCCTGGACATCCCGGTCAAGGAGGCCTACAACAACGCCGACGGGTATCCCAAGGGCGACCTGCGCTTCTACGTCGACATCCTGGACATCCAGGCCGCCGACAGCAGCGGCGGCCTGCAGGTCCCGGGCAACTAGCCCGGCCCCACGCGCGCACAGGGCGGCCCCGGCACACCGGGGCCGCCCTTCGTCGTTCGCGGGGTGCCGCGGTGGTTCAGGGGCGGGTGGCCACCC
This sequence comes from Dactylosporangium sp. CA-052675, assembly GCF_050947935.1. Lineage (GTDB taxonomy): Bacteria > Actinomycetota > Actinomycetes > Mycobacteriales > Micromonosporaceae > Dactylosporangium. The sequence continues at coordinate 2,371,122 of NZ_CP192010.1, forward strand.
GGCGCAGGCGCTCCACCACGCCGGGGTGGGGCCACTCCCGCAGGCGGTAGCGCTCCGGGTCCAGGCCCGGCTCCGGCTCCAGGTCGACCTCCCGCGCCACCGCGTCCCAGGCCACGAAGAACGGGTCGGCGCCGTCGGACGGGAACGCGACGTAGTCGGCCCGGGGCAGCAGCGTGTCCACGCCCTCGGCCCAGCTCGCCACCGTGAAGACCGTCCCGTCCGGGCGCTGCGCGCTCGTGCACGAGGCCACGAACGCGTCGGACTCCAGGTGGGCGGCCTGGGCGGCGTACTCCGAGGCCGCGAGGATCACCTCGGTGCGGTGCGTGACGCCGTACATCGGGTGCCCCGCCGGCACCAGGAAGGGCACCACGGCGCCGGTGTCGTCGACCGTGAGCGCCATCGGGGAGATCGGGCGGGCCGCGTCGCGGTACTCCTGCTCGGCGAGCTCGAACACCTTGCCCAGCGTCTCCGGGGTGTCCTCGGACCCGCGGCCGACGAGCAGCATCCCCGTCGTGTCCGCGACGAAGGCGAGCGGCACCCCGCCGAGCCGGGAGCGCTGGGCGGCCAGCCAGCCGTCGACGAACAGGTGCGAGGCCCAGTACGCGTCGCCGTCCTCGACCATCCGGATCAGCGGGCGCGGCCCGGGGGCCGTGTCCGTCCCGCTGCCGGCCCGCGCGATGGCGGCCATGTTGCGCCGCGCCCGGTCGAACACCGTGCCCTCGGTGACGCCCCAGTCGCCCAGCTGCCGGTCCGTCACGTACATCACCGACGTCGGCTGGTCCACGACCACGAACTCGGCCAGGTACGCCCACGCCGGCCGGCGCAGCGGCCGCGGCGCGGAGGCGGGCATCCCGGTGCCGAACGTGACCGTGCGCAGCAGCGGCCGCAGCAGCGGGGCGACCTCCTCCCAGCTGTTCGGCGCGCCCGGGTTGAACACGACGGCGCTGAGGAACGACGCGATGCGCTCGCGGCGCTCGGCCCGGCCGGCCCGCTCGCACTCGCGGTAGATGTTGCCGAGGTAGGCGACGGCCGGCTGGGCCTGGGCCGAGTCGCGGCGGACCTCGATGGCGAACTGGTCGGGCAGGTACCGCGCCGAGACCACGCCGGCGTCGCGCATCGCGGTGAGCACCCGGCGGGCGAAGCGCTGCTGTGGCGTGCCGCGGAGCCGGTCGAGCATCCCCATGTGGCCGTACGGTACCGGATCACCGTGAAGGGTTTGGACCCGGCGGATCCGGCAAGCCATACCCTATGGCGAAGCAACCGACCGTCGGCGAGGCGATCATCGCGCGGCTGGCCACCTGGGGTGTCGACACCGTGTTCGGCCTGCCCGGCGACGGCATCAACGGGCTCATGGAGGGCCTGCGGCGCAACGCGGACCGGGTGCGGTTCGTGCTCGTGCACCACGAGGAGGCCGCCGCCTTCATGGCCGTCGCGCACGCCAAGGCGACCGGGCGGCTGGGCGTGTGCCTGGCGACGTCGGGTCCGGGCGGGATCCACCTCGCCAACGGGCTCTACGACGCCAAACTCGACCACGCCCCCGTGCTGGCGATCACCGGCATGCAGGAGTCCGGGGTGCTCGGCACCGGCTATCAGCAGGAAGTACACCTGGATCGGCTCTTCGAGGACGTGGCCGAGTACAACGAGCCGATCGTCAACCCCGCCCAGGCGCCCGCGCTCGTCGACATCGCCGTGCGTACCGCCCTGGCCCGCCGCGGGGTGGCCCACCTGACCGTGCCCAACGACGTGCAGGTCGCGACCGCGGGCGACAACCCGTTCGAGGAGGTCGGCCCGGTCCGCGCGCCGGCCACGTCCCCGGTCTGGGTCCCGCCCCCGGTCCGCCCCGCCGACGACGACCTGCAGGCCGCCGCGGACCTGCTCAACGTGGCCGAGCGCCCGGCGATCCTGGCCGGCATCGGGGCGCGGGGCGCCGGGGCGCTGGTCGAGCTGACCGCGGACGTGCTCGGCGCGCCCATCGTGAAGTCGCTCATGGGCAAGATGGTCGTGCCCGACGACTCCCAGTTCGCGCTCGGCGGGCTCGGGCTGCTCGGCACCGCGCCGAGCGAGGACCTCATGACCGAGTGCGACACGCTGCTCATGGTCGGCACCAACTTCCCCTACACGAAGTTCCTGCCCGAGCCCGGCCAGGCCCACGTGATCCAGATCGAGGCCGAGGCGGCCCGCGCCGGGACCCGCATCCCGACCGACGTGCCGCTCGTCGGTGACGCCGCCGCCACCCTGGAGTCGCTGCTGCCCCGGCTGCAGCGGCGCACCGATCGGCGGCATCTGCGGCGGTACCAGCAGAAGATGCACGACTGGCGGGAGGGCCTGGCCGCCCTGGAGAGCGCGGAGCGGGACCCGATCGCGCCGCAGTACCTGGCCGCGGCCCTGGACCGGGCGGCCGCCCACGACGCGATCCTGTGCTGCGACTCGGGCACCGTGGCCACCTGGGCCGCCCGGCACTGGCAGATCGTCGGGGGCCGCGAGTTCTACCTGTCGGGCACGCTCGCCACCATGGCCCCGGGGCTGCCCTACGCGATCGCGCTGCAGCACGAGTACCCCGGCCGCCAGTGCATCGCCTTCGTCGGCGACGGCGGGTTCGCGATGCTGATGGCGGAGTTCCACACCGCCGCGCGGTACGGCCTGCCGGTCAAGGTGGTCATCAACAACAACAACGCGCTCGGCATGATCGTGTGGGAGCAGATGGTGCTCGGCCTGCCCGAGTACGGCGTGCGCTTCGGCGACCCCGCGCCCGACTACGCGGCCTGGGCCCGCGGCTGCGGCGGCTTCGGCGCCCGCGTGACCTCGCCCGGCGCGCTGGAGGAGACCCTGCGCGACGCGCTCGCGTTCGCCGGCCCGGCCGTGGTCGACGTCGCCGTGGACCCGAACGAGCCGCCGATGCCGGCGAAGGTGACGTACCAGCAGGCGGTCCGCTTCGCCGAGTCGTTCCTGCGCGGCCAGCCCCACCGCGCCGCCATCGCGACCACGATCCTCAAGGACAAGATCACTCAGCTGAAGGGATGACCTCGTGATGCGTGCCCAGCCCCGCGGCGCCCGCGGCACCTTCGGGCACCCGTACTCCGCCCTGAACCTCCGCCTCGCCCTGGCCGTGTTCGGCTTGCTCACCTGCGCGGTGCTGGGCGCCCTGGCCCTGGCCGCCGGCCTCACCTGGCTCGGCGTGATCCTGCTCGTGCTCGCGGCGAGCGCCCTGGTCGACGCGGTCGTGGTCGAGCTGCGGCGGCGGGCCCGGGTCCGCGAGGGCGGCGGCCGCGGCTCCCTCTTCGAGTAGCCCTAAGTCGAGGAGCTCCCGGTCCGCTCACGCGTCGGTGGCGGCGGCGCCGAGCGCCTCGGGGTGGGCGCGGAGGATCGCGTCGACGATCTCGGTGGGCGGCGGCTCGACCGACACCTCGGTCACGCCCTCGCCGGGCTGCGGCGGCTCCAGCGCGGCGAACTGGCTGTCGAGCATCTCCACGCGCATGAAGTGGCCGTGACGGGCCGCGAGCCGGCGCGCGATGAGCTCGCGGGAGCCTTCGAGGAACACCATGCGCACCTGCGGGCGGCCCTCGCGGAGCCGGTCGCGGTACACGCGCCTGAGCCCGGAGCACGTGACGACGCCGGGCTCGCCGGCCGCGGCGCGCTCGTCGAGCCAGCGTCCGATCGCCGCGAGCCAGGGCTCCCGGTCGGCGTCGGTGAGCGGGACGCCCGCGGCCATCTTCTCGACGTTCGCGGGCGGGTGGAAGTCGTCGGCCTCGGCGTAGGTCCAGCCCAGCCGCCCGGCGAGCATCGCGCCCACGGTGGTCTTCCCGGTGCCGGCGACACCCATGACGACGAATACCGGCCGCGCGTCTGGCATGGCGACACCGTACCCTCACGGCCGCCGGCGCTAACGGCGCGCTGCCCGCACGGCCGCCGGTGCTGACGGTGCGTTGCCCGCGCGGCCGCCGGTGCTGACGGCGCGCTGCCCGCACGGCCGCCCGCGCTGACGGCGCGTTGGCCGCGCGGCCGCCGGTGCTGACGGTGCGTTGCCCGCGCGGGCCGCCGGTGCTAACGCGCGTTGGACAGCGGCACCCCGTTGCCCCGGGTGCCCGCCACCGAGCCGGTCATCGTCCGGCCCTGCCACAGCACGAAGTAGCACTGCGTGACGGTGACGCCGTAGCCGTGGAGCTCCTGCGACCGGTACCCGTCGTAGCCCCACTTGTCGTCGACCGCCTGGGCCGTCACGCCCATCTGGTCGGCGACCTCGTCGCGGCAGGCGGCGGCGTACGGCTTCCAGGTCTCGTCGTCCGCCGGCACGGGCGCGGCGAACCCGGCCCGGACCGCGCCCATGTACTCCGCGGCGTGCCTGCCGGTGCACGGGGTCTCGGTCATGCCCGCGGTCGTGCCGGCCTTGGCGAGGTTGAAGCAGTGCTGCGGCAGCGGCGTCCGGCCGCCCGCGAGCGTGCCCCTGGTCGTGGCGAAGGCCGCCCGGCCGGGGGCGGCGTCGACGACCACGGCCTCGCACGCGTACCAGCGGCGGCCGGACTGCCAGTCCCGGTCGGCCGGCAGCCCGATCTCGAGCGTGGCGCCGTGGCGGCCGAGCGGGGTGCCGAGGAACGCGGCGGTCTTCGTCCGGCAGTCCGCGTCGGCCGCCGCGAGCGACGGGTCGTTCGGCTGCGGCGGCGTCCCGGACGACACCCCGGTCAGGGTGCCGACGGCGGCGATCTCGGACTGGTGCTCCTGCGCGCAGTCGACCTTCGCGGGCGGCGCGAGGGTGGTGCGCATCGGCTTGTCGAAGCAGTCCCCGGCCTTCGGCTCGGCGAGTGCGGCCGCGGACGACGGCGGCGGGCCCGGGGCGGTGGCGGGCGGGGCCTCGCCCCCGCAACCGCCCGTCAGCGCAAGCGCGGCGAGTACGAGCGTCAACCGGCGCATCACTCGGCCAGGTCCTGCAGCTCGGCGACGTCAGTGATGTGGCGCACCTTGGTGACGGCGGACAGCGGGAGGTGCGCGTAGAGATGCGGGAACGTCCCGTGCTCGTTGGCCTCCCACCGCAGCGCCTCGCCCAGCGGGCCGGGGTCGACCGAGAGCACCACGAGCTCGGGCACGCCGGCGAAGAACCGCGTCGCCGTGCGGTGGACCTGTTCCGCGGTGGAGAGGTGGACGTACCCGTCCGCGAGGTCGAGCGGCGAGCCCGCGAACACGCCGGCCGCCTCGAACCCGGCCCACTCGGCCGGGAGCAGGATCTTGTAGATCACCGGTCACCGCGCAGCCGGCCGTAGACGAGCACGTCGCGCCAGGCCCCGTCGCGGAACTCGGCCGAGCGCAGGATGCCCTCGCTGAGGAAGCCGACCTTCTCGAGCGCCTTCTGCTCGGCGATGTTCTCGGGCTGCACGCGCGCCTCGATCCGCTGCGTCGGCGTGCTCGCGAACAGGTAGTCGCACAGCAGCGTCTGCGCCCGCCAGCCGACCCCGCGGCCGCGCCACTCGGGCAGCAGCACGATGCCGACGCCCCAGTACTGCGCCGGGCCCGACCCGATCGCGAACCACTGCACGAACCCGGCGGCGGTCTCGTCCGCCTCGACCATGAGCCGCCCGTCGTCGGCGCCGAGGTAGCCGTCGAGCGCGAAGCGCCGGGCGGGCCCGTTCGGCTCGTGGTACCCGGTCCAGGCGGGACCGGCGAGGCCCGGCTCGGTCGCGAACCGGCGGAACATGGCCAGGTCCCCCTCGACCACCGGCCGCAGCCGCACCCAGGTCTTGTTCACACGCCCCCACCTCACTCGACCAGCAAGATCGCCCGCCATCTTCGCCGAAGTTCGCGGGTGACGCTACCGCGCGGGGGCGCCACTTGGTCACCCCGGCCGCGCGACCCTGCCCCACGGCCAGGCTCGGGACGCACTGGGCGGACCGATCCGGGCGCGCTCGCCGGTCGCCTGCGGCGCGCGAGCCGACCGCGCGGCCTGGGCCGGCACGGTCCGGGCCGGGGGCTGGGACGGGGCGCTACTTCGTGAGGGCGGGCGCGACCTCCTTGCGGATCAGCTCGAACGACCGGGCCCGGGCCTCGAGGTCGTACACCATGCAGGTCAGCATGAACTCGTCGGCCTGGGTGGCCGCGAGCAGGTCCGTGAGCTGCTGCCGGACGGTCGCGGGCGAGCCGAGCGCCTGGCCCTCGCGGCGGGAGAGGACGAACTCGCGTTCCCGGTCGCTGTACGCGTAGGCCGCCGCCTCCTCCGGCGTCGCGAGCGGCTCGGGACGGCCCGAGCGCAGCCGCAGGAACGACAGCGCGCTGGGGCCGGAGAGGAACTCGGCCTCCTCGTCGGTCTCGGCGGCGATCGCGCTCACCGCGACCATCGCGTAGGGCTCCGCGAGCCACTGCGACGGGCGGAAATGCTGCCGGTAGAGCCCCAGCGCCGGCAGCGTGTTCTGCGCGCTGAAGTGGTGCGCGAACGCGAACGGCAGCCCGAGCAGGCCCGCGAGCTGCGCGCTGAAGCCGCTCGAGCCGAGCAGCCACACGTCGGGCTTGGAGCCCTTGCCGGGCGAGGCGAGGATGCGGGTCTCGCCCTCGAAGTAGGCGATGAGGTCCTGCAGCTCCTGGGGGAAGTTCTCGGCCGAGAGCCCCTCCATGGTCCGGCGCAGGGCGAGCGCCGTGTACTGATCCGTGCCGGGCGCCCGCCCGATGCCCAGGTCGATGCGGCCCGGGTGCAGCGCCTCCAGGGTGCCGAACTGCTCGGCCACGACCAGCGGCGCGTGATTGGGCAGCATCACCCCGCCGGAGCCGACCCGGATCGTCGACGTGGCCGCGGCGAGGTGGGCCAGCAGCACGGCCGGCGAGGAGCTGGCGATGGCGGGCATGTTGTGGTGTTCGGCGACCCAGAACCGGCGGTAGCCGAGCGCCTCGACGCGCCGGGCGAGCTCGGTCGTGTGCCGCAGGGCCTCCCCGGTCGAGCCGTTGACGGCGACGGGGGCGACATCGAGCACGGAAAGCGGAAGTTCCCTCACAGATCAAGGTCAACACCGGATGCCGCGACCGTATTCCCATTGCCGGTACACTGTTGCCCATCGTCAATGTCTGGGCACGCAGCGTGGGCAAGCGCGGGTGGATCCTGCTGCTGGCCGGGCTGGCGCTGCTCGCGATCGCGTGCGACGCCGAGGCCGGGGCGCGACCGGGGGCGTCCGCGCGCCCGACCGGCGGCATCACCGCCATGGCCGCGCTCGGCGACTCCATCTCCAACGGGTTCGCCTCCTGCCTGGCGCCGAGCCCGTGCCCGCGCAACTCCTGGGCCACCGGCGACGGCACCAAGGTGAACAGCCACTACAAGCGCCTGCTCAAGGACGATCCGGGGCTCAAGGGCGGCAACCACAACTTCGCCGCGGCCAACGCGCGGGCCGACGCGCTCGCCGGGCAGGCCGTCGAGGCCGTGCGGGTCTCGCCGCGGTACGTCACCATCCTCATCGGCGCCGACGACGCCTGCCGCGGCCGTCTGGCCGACATGACGCCGACCGAGGAGTTCCGCCGCGGCGTCGACGCGGCGCTCGCGGTGCTCAAGGAGCGGGCGCCGGACGCGCGCGTGCTGGTCGCGAGCATCCCCGACATCAACCGGCTCTGGGAGATCGGGCACACCAGCAAGCTCGCGGTGCAGGCGTGGAACTTCGGGCTCTGCCCGGCGCTGCTGGCCGAGCCCACGTCGAACGCGCCGGACGTGGTCGCCCGGCGCAGCGCCTTCGCCGCGCGCGTCGACGCCTACAACGAGCAACTGGCCGCGGCCTGCCGGGCCTACGGGCCGCGCTGCCGCACCGACGGCGGGGCCGTGCACCGGGTCCGGTTCACCCTCGACATGGTCGTCGCGCAGGACTTCTTCCACCCGAACGCCGCGGGCCAGACGGCGCTGGCCTCCGCCGCCTGGGCCGGTTCGCCGACCTGGTGAATGCGCGTAGTGTGCTCGGCGTGACAGCTGACCCCAGCGTGTGGCGGGTCAAGGGCATGCCTCTGGCGCCGGCCACCGGGCACGGTGTGCTGGACGGCATGCGGCTCGCGGTCAAGGACCTCTTCGCCGTGACCGGGTTCGCCGTCGGGGGCGGCAACCCGGCCTGGCTCGCCGAGGCGCTGCCCGCCGCCGAGGACGCGCCGGCGGTGGCCCGGCTGCGGGCCGCGGGCGCGGTCGTGCAGGGCATCGCGCACACCGACGAGTTCGCGTACTCGCTCTCCGGCGCCAACGCGCACTACGGCGCCCCGCCGAACCCGGCCGCGCCGGACCTCGTGACCGGCGGCTCGTCGAGCGGCCCGGCCTCGGCCGTCGCGACCGGGCACGCCGACATCGGCCTGGGCACCGACACCAGCGGCTCGATCCGCGTGCCGGCGTCCTGCTGCGGGCTGTTCGGCCTGCGGCCCACGCACGGGGCGGTGCCGACCGAGGGCGTCCAGCCGCTCGCGCCGTCGTTCGACACCGTCGGCTGGATCACCCGCGACGCGGCGACGCTCGCGGCGGTGGGGGAGGTGCTGCTGCCGCCCGGGCCCGTGGCGGCGCCGCGGCGGTTGCTGGCGATCGGCGGCACAGCCGCGGATGCCGCCCGCTTCGGGCTTCCCGTGCGCGAGACGTCCCTGTCCACCTGGGACGATCCCGACCCGCTGCTGCTGGCGTTCCGCCGGGCACAGTCGGCCGAGGCGTGGCGCGCGTACGGGGCGTGGGTCGAGGCGCACCCGCGCGTGCTGGCCCCCGACGTCGAGGGCCGCTTCCGCTTCGGCGCGGCGGTGACCGCGGCGGAGGAGGCGGACGCCCGGGCGCGGCTCGCCGCGTGGCGGGCCGAGCTGCTGGACCTCCTCGGCGACGAGGCCTGGCTGGTGCTGCCCGCGGGCGGCCCGGGCCACGCGCGCGACCTGGGCCTCGCGGGCCGCGACGCGTGGCGGCGGGGCATCCTGCGCTGCTCGGTGCCGGCCAGCGCCTACGGCCTGCCGAGCGTGTCGCTGCCCACGGGCGCCTCGCCGCCGGCCGGGATCGCGCTCGTCGCCCCGCCCGGGCACGACCGCGCGCTGCTGGCCCTGGCCGCCGCCGAGGCGCCGGCCGGGGGGCCGCGACTGGCCCCGTGAGCCAGGTCCTCGCCTGCCATACTGCCGTTCGTGACGTCGCCGCAGTTCGACCCGTATCAGCCGCAGTACCCCGCGCCGCAGCAGCCGCCGGCGCCCGGGCCGTACTCGGGGGCGCCGTTCCCGCCGCCGGCCGGTTACCAGCAGCCCGCGGGTTACCAGCAACCCGCGGGTTACCAGCAACCTGCCGGCTACCAGCCGCCCGCCGGTTACCAGCCGCCGCCCGCGCCCACGCCGTTCCGGCCGAAGACGGGCGTGCTGCTGGCGATCGTCGGCGGCCTGCTCGCGCTGTGCGTGATCGGCGGCTCGACGGCCGCGTACGTCATCGAGAACGGCATAGGCGGCGTCGGCGGCGGCGACGCCGACCTGACCCACCGCCAGCCCAAGGACCCGTGCGCCCTGCTGAACAAGGACGCCTTCGGCACCGACCTCGGCGGCACGCTGGAGAAGTCCGCCAAGGGCGAGGCCGGCACCTGCGACTACACCTTCCAGCACGACTCGCACAGCCCGGAGGCGACCGGGAGCACGCTGCGACTGTACGTCGAGGTGAGCACGTCGGCCGTGGCCCGCTACGAGTCCCAGCAGGGCGGCGCCGGCCTGTCCCGCCTGCCGGTCGAGTGCGGCAAGCAGGCGATCGCGGGCCACAAGGTCGACGCCGCGGGCGAGAACGCCGACGCCAAGCTGTGGTGCGTGGACAGCGACGTCTTCGTCATGCTGACCTTCCACGGCTACAACCGGCAGCGCTTCAACGCCCTGGAGCTCGACGACATCATGGCCCGCATCGGCCGTACCGCCCTGGGCAACGTCCCGGCGAAGTAGCTAGACGGCCGCGGGGGAGCGGGCGGCGCCCACGGACACGGCGGCCTCGGCGAAGGCCCGGATCACCGCGTGCACCCGCGAGCCGTCGCCGGCCAGCTCCGGCTGGAACAGGGTGCCCACCATGAACGGGTGCCCGTCGAGCTCGGCCACCCGCACCTCGCCGTCGTCGTCGTGCCCGGTGAAGCGCAGCCCGTGGGCCTCCAGCGCGGGCAGGTAGGCCCGGTCGAGGCCGTACGAGCAGTGGTACTGCTCCACCGAGCGCTCCACCCCGAAGACGCGCTCGGCCAGGCTGCCCCGCCGCAGGGTCACCGCGCCGGAGTGCCCGACCAGCGAGCACGCGAGCGGCACGATGAGCGGCCGCTCGCCGTCCGGGTCGCTCTCGGCGTGCACGACGTCCGGCAGGCCGGCCAGGTCCCGGGCCACGGAGAGCATGAGGTGCTGGAAGCCGCCACAGGTGCCGAGGAAGGCGATGCCGAGCTCGCGAGCCGCGCGGACGGCGGCGAGGGCGCCGGCCTCCGAGCGGTACGGCGAGCCCGGGACCAGCCAGATGCCGTCGAACCCGGCGAGGCTCGCCGCGTCGGCGTCCTCGGACGGGATCCAGTACGCGTCCAGCGCGAGCCCGTGCTGCTCGCGGAGGACCTCGATGAGTCCCGGGATGCGGGTGTGGGAGCGCACGTGCGGCGAACGGTCGCCGACGAGCGCGATGCGGGCGGTGCGGGTCGTGGTCATGTCCCCAGCCTGCGCGGCGGAACGAGATGAGTCCAACGACTGTTCGCGGTACCGAGATAAGCAATCATGATGTCGTGGACCCGCACCTGCTGCGCACCTTCGCCGCCGTCGCGCGCCTGGGCTCGTTCTCCGCGGCCGCGGGCGAGCTCGGCTACACCCAGTCCGCGGTCTCCCAGCAGATCGCCGCGCTCGAACAGGACGTCGGCGCCCCGCTGCTGCGCCGCCGGCCGGTCGCGCTCACCGACGCCGGCGCGCGGCTGCTCGAGCACACCGGGCCGATCCTGCTCCGGCTGGCCGCGGCCCGGGCCGACGTCGTGCGGCTCTCCGGCCCGCCGCCCGCCGCGGTCGTCCTGGGCGCGACGCCGCTGTCCGGCATCGACGCCGCCGCCGTGGTCCGGGTGCGGCGGGCCATGCCGCGGGTCACCTTCACGCTGCACGTCGCGGCCGCGGCCGCGGTCGCGACCGGGGTCGCCGTGGGGGAGCTGGACCTCGGGCTCGTCGACGGCGTCACCGCGCCCAGCGACCCGCTGCCGCTGCCCGACACCGGCCGGCTGACCACCGCGCCCGTCGCCGAGCGCCCGGCCGTCGTCGCGCTGCCGGCCGCGCACCCGCTCGCGGGCCGGCGCGGGCTGCGCCTGGCGGACCTCGCCGACGCGGTGTGGCTCGACGCGCCCGGGATCGCCACGCCGCTGGAGCGGTTGCGGGTGCTGGCCCGGGCGGAGGGCTTCCGGGGCGGGCTGGCCTATCCCGGTACCGACGCCGGCGTCTTCTCGTCGTTGATCGCCGCGGGCGCAGGGCTGGCGCTGCTGCCGGAGTCGGCGCTGACCCCGGGCGTGCGCGGCGTCCCGGTCGCCGAGCCCCGCCTGGTGCACCGCACCGACCTCGTCCACGGCTGCCTGACCGGGCCGGCCGCGGCCGTGCGCGACGCGTTCATGTCCTGAGCCGCACCAGGTCACCGTCGCCTTCCCCGGCCACTACCGGATCGAGCTGCAGTCGTGGGAGCAGGTCGCCGCGTGCCGGGGGCTGCCGCGGCGGCAGCCGCCGGGCTACGCGGGCCTGCCGTTCGTGCGGCGGTAGTACGAGTGCACGGCGTCCTGGCCGGTGTAGTTCGGGCCCGCACGGTCGTCCGCGCCCAGGTAGGCGTAGGGCAGCTCGACGTCGCCGCGGTCGTCCCGGCCGATCCGGCGCCGGCGGCCGTCGTAGCTGAACCCGGCCTCGCGAAGGTCCGCGGCCAGGCGGCGACCGGCGGGGGCGCCGTCCTGCAGCCGTACGGCCGCCAGGTCCAGGTCGGCGACCAGCCTGCCGCCGTCCGTGAGCCAGCCCGCCGCCCGGGTCAGCAGGCCCAGCTTGTCGCCCACGTAGTGCAGGCCGTGGATGCTGGTGATGAGGTCGTACCGGCGGCGCGGCGCCCAGGCGAGCACGGGCGCCGCGGTCAGCCGCAGCCAGGGCACCTCGGGCGCGGGGTCGAAGGCGTCGACGAGATCGACGCCCTCGACCAGCACCCGGGCCGCCACGCCCTGCTCGTCGAGGCGGGCCGCGGCCTCGATCAGCGCGCGGCCGGAGCCGCAGCACAGGTCGAGCCACGCGACCGTGTCCGGCGCCCCGGTGACGCGGGCCAGCGCCGTGATCACCTCGACCGGGTTGAAGCCGAGCTCGCGCTCGTAGCTGTTGACGCCGTCGAGGCCGCGTTCGCGGTTCATCGCGGAGTTCGCCACCACTGCCGATCCGGCGAGGGCGTCGTCGTCGAGCAGGGGCACGGCGACATGATCCCAGTTATCGACGGTGGCGGGAACCCCCATGATCGTCACCGGGGCGGTCGTCGCCGCCGCGGCCGTGCCCGCCGTGGTCGTCGCCGGGCTCGGCGGTGCGCCGGCCGCCGTGGTCGTCGCCCGGCTCCGCGGTGCGGGTGGTGCGGAGTCCGCCGTGGTCATCGACGCCGGTGCCGGCCGACGGGCTCACCGTCGGGGCCGTCGAGGCGGTGGCGTGGGAGGTCGGGTCGTCGTCCACGCCCCGGGACGGGTTGTCCTCGGCACTGGCACTCGTGCTGACCACTACGTGGGACGGGCGGTCGTCGTGGCGGCCGGACCCCGAGGAGGCCAGCGCCGTGCCGCCGACCGCCAGGACCGCGGCGGTCGTCGCGCCGAAGATGATGAGTCTGCGCATGGGAGGTACACCTTCCTGATCGCTTCTTGCCTGTGCGACCAAATCTCCCGGCACCTTCGTCAACGGGGTCCTGGCGTGACCCTAACGATCGGTTAAGACCTCGAGGGTCACCCGGGACCCGGCGATGGCGAGCCGGCCCCCGGCCGCCTCCGCGGTGCGCCGCGCGATGTCCAGGCCCAGCCCGGTCGAGCCGCCGCCGCTGACGCCCCGCTCGCCCGCGGCCGGGTCGAAGCCCGGCCCGTCGTCCTCCACGGCCAGCTCGACCCGGCCGGGGTGGGCGCGCAGCGAGACCGCGAAGCCGACGCCCTCCTCGGTGTGCGCGAAGACGTTGCCCAGCAGGGCGTCCAGGGCCGCGGCCAGGTCGGCGGCGGACACCGCGACGGGCAGCGGGCCGGGGTCGAGCGCGGTGCGCACCGGGCGGTCCTGGTCCTCGGCGAGCACCGACCAGAACGCGACCCGCTCGGCGACGACCGCGGCCGCGTCGCACTCGGGCGCGGACCGCTCCCGCCGGGCGTCCTCGATGACCGCGGTGAGCGCCCGGTCCAGCGCGCCGACGTGCTCGAGCATCCGCGCGGCCTCGGCCGGGTCGGCGAGCCCCTCGGCGTCGAGGCGCAGGGCGGTCATCGGGGTGCGCATCCGGTGCGACAGGTCGGCCGCGGCCTCGCGCTCCTGGCGCAGCAGGTCGCGGATGCGCCCGGCGAGGCGGTTGAGGGCCGCGGCGACCGCGCGCACCTCGCCCGGCCCGTCGCCGGCCGGGGCGCGGCGGTCGAGGTCGCCGGCGGAGAGGCTCTCGGACACGGCGGCGAGCGTGCGGATCGGGCGCACGACGGCGACCGCGAGCCGGTCGGCCACGGCCAGGCCGAGCAGCAGCAGGCCGAGCCCGACGGCGGCGAGGATCAGCCAGGAGCGGGTGACGCCGCGGCGCAGGTCCCGCTCGGGCACGAACGAGCGCACGACCGCGGTGCCGCCCGGCAGGCCCTGGACGGCGATGAGGACCTCGCGGCCGTCGGCGTGGGCGACGCTGAGGCTGCCCCGCTGGGCGGCCAGGCGCACCGCGGGCGTCGCCGCGATCGGCGCGCCGACGACGCTGCCGTCGCCGAGGTACACCGTCACGGGGTGCGCACCGTCCACATTGGCCTGCTCGACGGTGAGCCGCAGCGCGTTCGCGTCCGCGGTGGCCACGAGCGCGGCCAGGGACCGCGCCTGCGTGGTGGCCGCGGCGACCGCGCGGTCCTCGGCGGCCGCGCGCAGCAGCAGCGCGAGCGGCACGAGGAAGGCCACGAGCACCAGGGCCATCGCGGCCGCGACGAGCAGGGCGAGCCGGCGTCTCATACCCGGCCGAACCGCACGCCGACGCGCCGCACGGTGTGGATGCGCCTCGGCTCCTGGGCCGTCTCGCCGAGCTTGCGCCGCAGCCACGACAGGTGCACGTCGACGGTCTTGTCGGCCGCCGTGTAGGCCACCTGCCAGACCTCGGTCAGCAGCTCCCGCTTCGTGACCACCTCGCCGGCCCGGGCGACCAGATAGTGCAGCAGGTCGTACTCCCGCGGCGTGAGCTCCAGCGCGGCCCCGTCGAGCGTCGCCGTGCGGGCCCGCGGGTCGATCCGCACCCCGTCGGCCTCCACGACGAGCGAGACCGGCTCCGGCGGGGCCGTGCGGCGCAGCACCGCCCGGATCCGGGCGTCGATCTGCTCGGCCCCGTAGGGCTTCACCACGTAGTCGTCGGCCCCGGCGTCCAGGGCCCGCACCATCTCGCCCTCGGTGCGCCGGGCGGTGACCACGATCACCGGCACCTGGCTGACCGCGCGGAGCATGCGCAGCGCCTCGCGCCCGTCGAGGTCGGGCAGCCCGAGATCGAGCAGGACCACGTCGGGCGCCTCGGCGACGGCGAGCTTGAGCCCGTCGAGGGCGGTCGCCGCCGCCACGACCACGTGACCCCGCCCCGCGAGCGCCTTCAGGACCCCGGTGCGAATCGTCGCGTCGTCCTCCACGATCAACACCTTCGCCATAGGGCGAGCTTAACCGCGCGTTATCGTCGGGCGACGGACACTGGGAGGCATGCGGATGCGCTGGCCCTTGGCGATCGCGGCGTGGCTGGCGGCCGCGGCGCTGGCGACGGCCGCCTCGATCGGGGCGGTGGGCTCGCTGAGCAACGGCCTCTTCGGCCCCTCGGACGCGCCCATGAGCGAGGCCGACGTCGAGGCCCGCCTGACCCCGACGCCCGCGGGCAGCCCCACGCCCGACCCGTCGGCGCCCCTCGGCACCACGCCCGCGTCGCCGGCGGCGTCCACCGCGACGAGCCGCGCGCTGAGCACCGCCGGGGGCAGCATCATGGCCTCGTGCCCGGGTGGGCAGGCCTACCTCGACTCCTGGATCCCGAGGTCGGGATTCGAGACCGACCACCTGCAGCGGGGCCCCGCGGCCACGGCGTCGCTGCGGTTCAAGGCGCGCTCGGGCGGCGGCTCCGTGCGGGCCCAGGTGACGTGCGTCAACGGCGAGCCGGCGCTGGCCCTGCCCGGCGACGACTGAGCACCTTCCGCGCGCCCTCAACGGCTCGGCCCTCGGCCTCGGCGGCGGCGCGACCGCGCCGGCGGGCCCGTGGCCGGCGACGGCGAACGGCATCCCGGCCACGAGCGCGGCGACGGCCTGCGCCAGCGTCGTGGCCAGGGCCGGCGCCCCGCCCCGCGACCGGGTCGACACCCTCGTGGTCCGCGGCGTGCAGCCGCTGGGATCGCGGTGTCCCGCGCCGGGTGCGCATCTGGCCCGGCGCGGGACTTGCCGCTACGCTGGTGCCCGATGGCTACCGATGTGAGATTGGGGGTCCCGTCCGCAACAGGTGAGTGCTGATGCACCCATCCCTTGCGAACGGAGAGACCCGGCTCGACCTGTGGCTGCGGGTGCGTGAGTTCGCCGTCCCGCCGCCGATGATCGAAACGTCCACCGCCCGGCGCCTCGCCGGAGACTGGGCCGGAGCCTGCGCGGCCGCCCGCGTCGACGTGGACCTCAACCTGCGGCGACTCGCCCGCCTGCGCGGCCCCGACATAGCCGCGCGCGTGCGGGCCGACCTGCGCCACCTCGCCCCCGACCTGCTGCGCTGGCACCTGCCGCGGATCGGCCCCGACGGCCTGCTGCGGCCCGGGCTCACCGTCACGCTGGCTCGCTACGACGCGGAGCTGCACCTGGTTGCCCGCACCCCGCCGGCGTGGGCCGCGGGCGGGCAGCGCTTCAGCCTGGCCCTGTGGGACGGCACCGGCGGCGGCCCGCACCCGGACCGGTACTTCCGCCTCGACCTGCACCGGCACCTGTGGGATGCCCGCCGCGCCGGGGAGCTGCGCGCCCGCGCCCGGCCCGACTGGGCGGCCGAGGCGGCGCTCCTGCGGACCGAGGGCGCGGCGTTCCTGCGGCTTAAGGGCGCGGCGCTCCTGCGGACCGAGGGCCCGGTGCTCGTGCGGGCCGCGGGGCGACGGCTGCTGCTGGACCCGCGAACCGGCGCGACCCGGCCGGCCCGCACCCGCGACGGCCGCGTGCCCGTGCTCCCGCACGCCTCCACCTATCCGGCGCCCGACCTCGAGCTGCTGGAGGCCGGCGCGATCGACCCGGGCGCCCTGCACCCGCTGGTCGCCGAGGCGCTGGCTCCGGGTTCGGTACCGCCACCCGGGCCGCAACCGGGCGCCGCCACGAGGATCGTCGAGTGCCGCGGCGCGGAGCATCGCATCGCGCTCGTCGACGGCGTGCTGACCGCGCTCGACCACGACCCGGCCCAGCTGCGCCGCGAGGAGCTGCTGGTCGCGCTGGGCGGGCCGCCGCTGCCCTGCCTGCGCGCCATCGATCTCGTGCACCGCCGGCCCGAGCGCCTGGACGACATCCGCGCGCGGCTCGACCACGGCGACGCGGCCGGCGCGCTGGCCGCCGTCGAGAGCCTGCTCGGCCCGAACGCGCTGCTGCGCGCCGGTGCCCTGCGCGAGGCCCTGGAGGCCGCCGCGCGGCAACGCATCCTGCATGGACTGTTCCGTAACGGCCTGACTCCCACGAGGTGATGCCCGCATGCCGACTCTGGACACTGCCGCCGATCTGCTGAAGCTGTTGTACGACACCGAGACCGAGCACCGCGACGACACCCAGCTCGAGGCGCTCACCCTGGCCGTGGCCGCGGACCTGCCCGTGCTGCTGTGGGGCGAGCCCGGCATCGGCAAGACCGCCGCGCTGAACCAGCTCGCGGAGGCCCTCGACCTGCCGCTCACCACCGTGATCGCGAGCGTGCACGAACCCTCGGACTTCGCCGGGCTGCCGGTGCTCGGCGACGACCCGGCCGTGCAGGGGGTGCCCATGGCCCCTCCCGACTGGGCCGTGCGCCTGGTGCGGGCCGGGCGCGGGCTGCTGTTCCTCGACGAGCTGTCGACCGCGCCGCCCGCCGTCCAGGCCGCGCTGCTGCGGGTGGTGCTGGAGCGGCGCATCGGGGCGCTCACGCTGCCGGAGGGGGTGCGGATCGTGGCCGCGGCCAACCCGCGCGGGTCCGCGGCCGACGGGTGGGAGCTCAGCGCGCCGCTCGCGAACCGGTTCGTGCACCTGCAGTGGGCGTTCCGGCACGACGTCGTGGTGCGCGGGCTCGGCGGGGTCTGGCCCCGGGCGCGGCTGCCCGAGCTCGACCCGGGGCGGCTGGGCACGGCGGTCGCCTTCGCGCGCCGGGCCGTGTGCGGGCTGCTGGCGGCCCGGCCCAAGCTCGTACACCAGCTGCCGTCGAGCGAGACGCGCCGGGGCGGGGCGTGGCCGTCGCCGCGCAGCTGGGACATGGCGCTGCGGCTGATCGCGTTCGGCACGGCCGCCGCGGCGTCCCGGGAGGCGCTGTCGATGCTGGTCCGCGGGGCGGTCGGCGACGGGCCGGGCCTGGAGCTGCTGGCGAGCCTGGACCGGATGGACCTGCCGGACCCCGAGGAGCTGCTGGCCCGGCCCGATGCGGCGGTCCTGCCCGACCGCGGCGACCTGCGCCAGGCCGTCCTCGACGCCGTCGTCGACGCGGTCCGGCAGCGCCCGTCGCGCGAGCGCTGGGACGCGGCCTGGGCCGTGCTCGCCGGGGCCCTGTCGACCGGCGCGCCCGACCTCGTCGTCGTGCCCGCGCAGACCCTGGCCGCGCTGCGCGAGGACGACTGGGACCTGCCCGGCTCCATCGAGCGCCTGGCCGGCGTCGTGTCCATCTCCCTGGCGGCGTCGCGCTGATGGACACCGCCAAGCTCTACGCGGCGCGGCTGTTCGCCACCCGCGCCCGGCCGTACCTCGCGAGCGCCCTGTTCGCCCTGCACCCGATCGAGTCGCGGCTCGTGCCGACCATGGGCGTCGACCGGTACTGGCGCTGCTACGTGAACCCGGCCTTCGTCGAGGCCACCCCGCTGGAGGAGCTCGCCGCGGTGTGGGTGCACGAGGTCTCGCACCTGCTGCGCGACCACCACGGCCGCGGCGACCGGATCGCCGCGGCCGAGGGCCTCGACGGGCCGGGCGAGCGGCTGCGGATGAACATCGCGGCCGACTGCGAGATCAACGACGACGCGTTCGGCGACGGGCTGCCGGCGCCCGAGGGCGCGGTGTATCCGCACCGGCTCGCGCTGACGCCGGGGCAGCTCATGGAGGAGTACCTGCCGCAGTTCCGGCTCGGGCCGCACACCCAGGACCACGCGTGGCTGGACTGCGGCAGCGGCGCGGACGGGCTCGCGCGCCCCTGGGACCTCGGCCCCACCGGCGCGCACGGGCTGACGCCGCAGGAGCGCGACGCGGTCCGGTTCCGGGTGGCGGAGGGCATCCGGGGCGCGCCCGGCAGCGCCCCGGCGGGCTGGCAGCGCTGGGCCGACGAGGCGTTCCACCCGCCGCAGCCGTGGCGGCGGCTGCTCGGCGCGGCGGTGCGCACGGCGGCGGCGAGCGCGGGGGCGGGCGACGACTACACGTACGGCCGCCCGGCCCGCCGCTCGGCCGCGCTGCCCGGCGTCGTGCTGCCGAGCCTGCGCCGCCGCCCGCCCCGCGTCTGCGTCGTCATCGACACCTCCGGCTCGGTCAGCGACGCCGAGCTGGGCAGCGCGATCCTGGAGGTCGCGGCCATCAGCCGCGCCGTCGGCGGCCGCCGCGACCTCGTCACCGTGCTGCCCTGCGACGCGGCCGCGCCGCTGGCGTTCCCGCTGTGCCGGGCCGAGGGCATCGAGCTGGTCGGCGGCGGCGGGACCGACCTGCGGGCCGGCTTCGACCGCGCGCTGCGGCAGCACCCGCGGCCGGACGTGGTCGTGGTGCTGACGGACGGGCAGACGCCGTGGCCGGAGCGGGCGCCGCGGTGCCGGACGGTGATCGGCCTCTTCGCCCGCCCCTCCCGGTGGGACGAGGACGACCCGGGCTACGTGCCCGGCACCCCGCCGGAGTGGGCGAAGGTGGTCACGATCGGCTGAGCGCGCGGCTCGTCGTCAGGACCAGGCGAGCGAGGACCTGGTGCGCCAGTAGTCCTCCGGCGCCTCGGGGGCGGGTTCGCGGGCGGGGGGCGTGTCCAGGGCGCGCAGGTTGCTCGTGAGCTGGGCGACGGTGGCGGCTCCGGACAGTACGACATCCGTGAACGGCTCGGCGAGCACCGCCGCCAGGGCCTCGGCGTCGCGGCCGGCCAGGCGGCCGTTGGCCATGCCCTCCTTGACGATGACGCGGCGGCCGTCGGCGTGGGCCTCGCGCAGGGCCGGTCCCGCGGAGCGCTCGAGCAGGTTCCACGTCGCCTGTACCGTCCGGAAGAGCGGCGCCCCGTCCGCCTCGACGCGCAGGGCCGCGCGGATCGCCTCGGCCTGGCCCGGGCCGCTCACCGAGAGCCCGACGGTGACGCCGGTCGCGGCCAGGTCCGCGAGGAGCCGGTGCAGCGCGCGGTCGGTGAGTGCGGGGCTGTCCGGCGTGACCGAGTGGATCTGGTACAGGTCCAGGCGATCGCCCAGCACCGCGCGGGACTCGGCGAGCTGGCGCTCGAAGGTCGCGGGGGAGTGGTCCTTGGCCTCGTGCACCTCGGCGTCCACGCGCCAGCCGGCGGTGTAGGTGTACCCCCACTTCGAGCCGACCACCACGTCGTCGTGCCCGGGGAGCCAGGCGGCCAGGAACTCCTCGGCGCGGCCGTAGGACCGCGCGACGTCGACGTAGCGGACCCCGGCGGCGTACGCGGCGTCGAGCAGTTCGTGGCTGCGGCGGCGCAGCGCGTCGACCGAGCGCCGCGCGGGCAGGTCGTGGTCGCGGCCCAGGTTGATGTAGCCGGGCCGCCCGACGGCGGCCAGGCCCAGGCCGAGGCGGCAGGACGGCGCGACGAACGGCATCAGGCGGGCTGCAGGTGCTCGGCCAGGATCGCCAGGTGCGTCCGGCGGGCGGCGCCGTGCCGCGCGAGGCCCTGCTCGGTGAGGTTCACGAACACGCCGCGCCGGTCGGCCTCGCACAGGGCGCGCGCGACGAGGCCGTGCTTCTCCAGGCGGGCGACGGCGCGGGACAGGGCGCTCTGGCTCAGGTACATGTCGGCGGCGAGGTCCTGCATGCGGCGCTTCTCACAGTCCTGCGCGACGAGCCGGTCGAGGATCTCGAACTCGCTCAGCGTCAGGCCGTGCGCGTCCGACAGTGCCCGCTCCAGGTGGCCCGCGACCTCGTTGTAGCTGGTCAGCAGCGAGCGCCAGCGCTCGATCAGGGCTCCCTCGGACCTCATGGGCGGCATCCTACTCCTCCCGCCAAGATATTGCACACGCATTAAATGTACGCGGATCTAGTGCATGGACATTGAATGCGCATGCATCTAGTGTCGCCTCCCGTGACCATGACCTTGACGCAACCCGATCGAACCCGGACCCCGCGGCGACTCTGGGCCGTGCTCGCCGTGCTGTGCGCCGTGCTGTTCCTCGACGGCCTCGACGTCTCGATGGTCGGCGTGGCCCTCCCGTCGATCGGCGCCGAGCTCGGCCTGTCCACCACCTCGCTGCAGTGGATCGTCAACGGCTACGTGCTCGGCTACGGCGGCCTGCTGCTGCTCGGCGGCCGCACCGCGGACCTGCTCGGGCGGCGCCGCGTCTTCCTCGTCGCGCTCGGCGTCTTCGCGGCGGCCAGCCTCGTCGGCGGGCTCGTCGACGACGGCGGCCTGCTCATCGCCACCCGCTTCGTGAAGGGGCTCGCGGCCGCGTTCACCGCCCCGACCGCCCTGTCCATCCTCACCACCACGTTCCCGCAGGGCCCGGCCCGCAACCGCGCGCTGTCGGTGTTCTCGGTCTTCGGCGCGAGCGGCTACTCCTCCGGGCTCATCCTCGGCGGCCTGTTCACCAGCGTCGGCTGGCGCTGGACGTTCCTGATCCCGGTGCCGCTCGCGGTCGCGGCCCTGGCCGCCGGCATCGCCCTCATCCCGCGCGACCGCCCCGCGGCCGAGGGCGGTCACGACCTGGCCGGGGCCGCGACGCTGGTCGGGGGCATGCTGCTGTCGGTGTACGCCGTCGTCTCCGCCCCCGCGCGGGGCTGGCTGCACCCGGCGACCCTCGGGCTCGCCGCGGCCGCGGTGGCGCTGCTGGCCGCGTTCCTCGTCGTCGAGCGCCGCGTGCCCCATCCGCTCATCCGGCTGAGCATCCTGCGGGCCGGCTCCATCGTGCGGGCGAACCTGAGCATGGTGGCGCTGTTCGGGTCGTACCTCAGCTTCCAGTTCATGATGACGCTCTACCTGCAGGACGTCCTGCACTGGTCGCCGCTGCGCATGGCGCTCGCCCTGCTGCCGGCGGGCCTGCTGGTCGCGTTCGGCTCGCCCTTCGTGGGGCGGCTCATCACGCGCTTGGGCACCGCGCCCCTCATCGCCGGCGCGATGCTCTCGATGAGCCTCGGGTACGGCTGGTTCCTGCTCACCGCCGGCGACGCCCCGCACTACGCGATCACGACGCTGCCGACGATGCTCCTGCTGGGCGGCGGCTTCGCGTTCGGCTTCAGCTCGATCATGGCCCAGGCCACGGACGGCATCGCCGACGCCGAGCAGGGCCTGGCCTCCGGGCTCGTGCAGACCTCGGGCCAGGTGGGCGCCGCGCTGGTCCTGGCCGTGGTGACCGCGCTGGTGGCGGCGGCGAGCCCGGCCTCGCGCGCGGACTTCAGCCAGTTCCACCCGGGCGTCAACCTGGTGACCGGGGTGGCCGTGGTGGGGCTGCTGCTGAGCCTGACGCCGCTGGTCCGCCGCCGCCGCTAGGAAGCCCTCCCGGTCGCCGGCGTAGCCGGTCAGACGGCGATGGCGTGGGAGACCTTCCACGCGCCGGCGACCGGGACCATGGTCAGCACCACGCGGTTCTGGTCCACCTTCTCGCCCGTGATGTTGGCGTTGCGCCGGTACTGGTCCACGTAGAGCAGCAGCTCGACGCGGGACGCGGTGGCGCTCACCACGCCCGTCGCCGAGACCGACGCGCGCACGATCGCCTGCTCCGCCACCGCGTTGGACTTCAGCGCCGCCGTCGTCTGCGCGTACTCCTCGGCGAAGCCGCCCGTCGTGAAGCCCTTGCCGTTGGCCACGCTCGCGTCGAAGCTGCGGTAGTCGTAGGAGAATATGGCCTGCGCCGCGGCGTTGGCGGCGGCCGTGGACTGGCGCACGGCCACGTCCCGGCGGTGGTGCTCGTCCGAGGAGTACCAGCCGGCGCCGGCCAGGCCGAGGGCCACCGCGATGGCCGCCACCAGCGCCCAAGAGCGACGAGTCATGACAGTACCCCTCTCACCCGACGAACTGGAGTTTGGCGACCTGCCAGCGGCCGGAGTCGCGGTCGCGGGCCATGTCCACCTGGATGCGGTAGTGCGAGGCGCGGCCCTCCGGGGACTTGCTGTTGCGCACCGTCGCGTCGATGGCCACGAGCACGACCGCCGCGTCGCGGTCGCCCGAGACGAGGGCGGCGCGCAGCACGGTGCCCTTGGAGTCCACGTTGTTCTCCACCACGGCGGCGCGGACCTGGGCCTGGCCGCGGGTGAACTCGTCGCGGAAGTCGCCCGTCGCGCCGGCCACGATCCGCTGCAGGTCGCGGTCGACGCTCGCCGCGCTCACCGAGACGAAGTCGACCGTCGTCTGCTTGGCCGCGGCCAGGGCCTGCTGGTGGGCCCGGTCGAGGGTGCGCGCGTCGTACCAGCGGTTGCCCAGCACCGCGGCCGCGGCCACCGCCGCGCAGACCAGCAGGGCCAGCAGCGCCGTGGTGAGCGACGGGCGGGCGAGCCGGGGGCGGGGCTTCGGCTCCCGGCGCCGCACCGAGCGGGCGGGCCCCCGCCGGTGCGGCGCCGTTCGCCGGCGAGGACGCTTCCCGGCGTCATCCTCGTCGAGAGCAACGTCTGTCTCGTCCACGGTGGACTTGGGCTCCGCGACGACCGGCGACAGCACCTCGGGCTCCTCGTCCAGGTGGGACAGGACGTGGGTGAGGGTGTCGCGGCGCTTGGGGATCCGGCGGCGGGTGGCGGCCCGCTGCCGGACGCTTCGAGGGGCGGCCGGAGCGTCGGCGCCGCCCGGCACGAGCCGCAGGCCGCGCTCAGGGGATTCGGACACGGAAGCCTCCAACCAACATCATGGCGCGAGCCCGGCGAGGAGCAGGTGTTTCCAGGACTGGTCGCCGGCGAGCGCGTACTGCCCGCCGGTCGAGCCGAACAGCAGCGGGTTGCCGTCCGAGCCGAGCACGGTGCCCGACGCGGGGTCGTACGAGGGGTCGGACGAGGGGTCGTACGCGGGGTCGGACGAGGGGTCGGAAGATGGGTCGCCCGACGAGCCGGGGCGCGGGGCGTTGTTGGTGCCCCGCACGCTGGAACCGGCCGCCTGATCCGCGCCGCTGCAGCGCGTCGAGCCCGCGTACCTGCACGGCGGCGGATCGTCCACATTGAGCACGAGCCCGAAGTGGGCCGTCCCGTCGCCGGGCGTGACCGTGAAGCCACCGGAGACGGCGAGCGGGTACACCACCAGGATCTGCTCGATGCCGGGCAGGCGCCGTGCCGCGACCCCGTTCACGGCGACGAGGTTGGCCAGCAGCGGGCCGATCGACGGCTCGACCCCGTCGAGCAGGGCGACGAGCTCGCGCGCGGCGGGCGGCGCGTCGGCGATGACGCGGCGCAGGTCGGCGTCGGAGGAGCGCAGCGTCTCGGCGATGCGGGCCAGGCCGGACGCCCACTGCCGGATCGCCTCGGCCGAGTCCTGCTGGGTCCGCAGCACCGTGCGGCCGTCGGCGAGCAGCGTGCGGGTCTGGGGCAGGGTCGCGGTGGCCGCGTCGAGGATCGCCTCGCTCGCGTCGAGCAGGTGCCGCAGCGCCCGCTCGTTGCCCTCGAACGCGGTGCCGAGCTCGTCGATGACGACGCTCAGCGCCTGCGGGTCCACCGACCGCACGAGCGCGTCGAGGTTGGCCAGCAGCGTCTCCGGCGCGAGCGGGACGCCGGTGCGCTCGCGCGGGATGACCGAGCCGTCGCGCAGGTACGGGCCGGTGTCGCCGTCCGGGCGCAGGTCCAGGAACTGCTCGCCGACCGCCGAGCGCTGCCCGACCACGGCCCGGGTGCCGGCCGGGACGAGCACGCCGTCGTCGAGGTGCAGCCGGGCGCGGGCGCCGGCGTCGTGCAGCGTCACGGACTCGACCCGGCCCACGGGCACGCCGCGGTAGGTGACGGGCGCGTTCGCGAAGAGCCCGCCGGCCTGGGCCAGATCGGCGTAGACGACGGTGCCGCGGCCCAGCAGGCGGTCACCCAGGCCGACGTACTCCAGCCCGACGTACACCATCCCGACGAGCCCGGCCACGAGGAAGGCGAGCACCTGCAGCTTGGTGGAGCGACCGATCACGGCAGCAGCCCTCCGCCCAGCACGTCGGTGAGGCCGCCCTGCCGGCCGTTGGTCTGGCCGGTCACCGGGGCCAGCAGGCAGGCGGGGGACAGGGCGGTGCCCGGCGGCAGCAGCGTGCCGGGCGGCAAGACGGTGCCGGGCGGCACGATCCCGCCGGGCGGGATCAGGCTCCCCGGCGGCACCTTGCTGCCCGGTGGCAGGATCTGGCAGTCCTTCGGCAGCTCGCAGCCCTTCGGCGGCACCCAGCCCGGCGGCAGCAGACCGCCGATCGGCAGGCAGCCCAGCGGTAGCACGCCGACGATCGGCGGGGTGGTGACCGGCGGCTTCGGCTTGTCCGTCGTGCCGCCGCCCTTCGGCTGCGAACCGGACGAGGACCGGCCGGCGGGGGACGAGGCCTGAGCCGGGGGAGCGGTCTGCACGAGCAGGTTGGACAGGATCGTGGTGGCGTCGAGGTCCGCGGTCGCGCCGAGGTTCACGTAGTCGCCGACGATCGCGCCGCTGACGTTGGGCGGGAACGGGAACGACAGCAGGAAGTCCAGCGACTTCGGCAGCGCGTCCCCGGCCTTCACCAGCTGCTCGAGGAGGGGCTGGAGCGCCTTGAGCGAGGCCAGGGTGTCGTCCCGGCTCTGCTCGATCACGCGGGTGCCGACCCGGCCCAGGTCCCCGAGCGCGGTCAGGGTCGCGGTGAGCTGCTCGCGCTGCTCCTCGAGCACGGTCAGTCCCGGGGCCAGCGACGACAGGGCGGTACCGATGACGTCGCGCTGCTTGGACAGCGACGTGGTGAGCCGGTCCAGCGCGTCGAGGGCCCGCACGATGTCGGCCTTCTGCGCGTCGAGCCCGCCGACGAACGTGTCGAGCTGGTGCAGCGCGTCCTTCGCGGCCGGCTCGCGGCCCTGCAACGCCTTGGCCAGCTCCTCGTTGATCGTCCTGAGCTGGGCCAGCCCGCCGCCGTTGAGCAGCATGCCGAGCGCGGCGAGCACCTCCTCGACCTCGGCCGAGCGCCGGGTGCGGCTCAGGGGCACGACCGAGCCGTCGCGGAGCGTGCCCTGCGGCGCCTCGGTCGCCGGCGCCTCCAGGGCCACGTACTTCTCGCCGAGGAGGCTGCTCTGGCGCACCGCCGCGGTGGCGTTGCCGGGCAGGCTCACCTTCTTGTCGACCCGCAGCCGCACGCGGGCCGTCCAGCCGGACAGCGAGATCCGCTCCACGCTGCCGACGGTCACGTCGTTGACCTTCACGGCGGCCTGCGGGACGAGGTCGAGGACGTCGGCGAACTCGGCGGTGACCGCGAAGCCGTCGCCGGCCGGCGCGCCGCCGGGCAGGTCGCAGCCCCCCACGAGCAGGCAGGCCGCGACGATCAGGGCCCGTCTCATCGCACACCCCGCAGGATCCCGCCCAGGGTCAGGTCCTGGGTGACCTCGGGCAGCACCGGCAGCGCGGGCGCCTTGGCCTGGGTCGCGGGCGTCGAAGGAGACGGCGCGGGGGCGGCCGCCGGCAGGCCCGGGGTCTGGCCGAGCGCGATGCACTCCTGCGGCAGCTGCGGGACGGCCTGCTTGAGGACGCTGCAGACGTAGGTGGCCGCGTCGTAGGGGCCGAGGGCGTCGTCGCGGGTGTCGAGGGTGCCGGAGCGCGGGTTGTACGCGAGGTTGAGGTTCGACAGCGCGAGCGGCGCCAGGTCGAGGATCTCGATGATCGCCTTCTGCTGCTTGGCGAGGATGCCGGTGACGTCCGCGAGGGCGTCCACGTTGGACACCAGCTCGTCCCTGTTGTCCCGGATGAACGCGGTGACCTGCGACAGCGCCGTGGCCAGCCCGCGCAGGGCCGCGGCCAGGTCGTCGCGCTCGCCCGCGAGCTGCCCGGCGACCTCGGCGAGGCGCTGGTTGAACCCGCGCACCGCGGCGTCGCTCTGGGCCAGGGCCGTCGTGAACGTCTGCAGGTTGACCAGGGTGCCGAAGAGGTCCTGGCGGCCGTCGGCGACGGTGGTCAGCGCCTTGTCCAGCCCCTCGATGGTGGTGTGCAGGTTCTCGCCGTTGCCCTGCAGGTTGGCCTGGCCGGCCTGCACGAGCTGCTTGAGCGCGCCGTCGGCGTTGGCGCCGCCGGGGCCGAGGGCCTCGTTGAAGTCGTTGAGGGCCTTGTAGATGTCGTCGATCTCCATGGGAACGGCGGTGCGCTCGACGGGGAGGTCCGCCCGGTCGGCCAGGGCCGGGCCGCTCGTGTAGGCGGGGGTCAGCTGGACGTACCGATCGCTGACCACGCTCGGCGGGATGATCAGGGCCTGCGCGTCGGCCGGGATGGGCCACCCGGCGTCGTAGGTCATCTCCACGCGGACCGTCCGGCCCTGCGGGATCACCGCCGTCACCTCGCCGATGGCGACCCCGAGCACCCGCACCGAGGAGCCCTTGTGGATGCCGACCGTCCGGGTGAAGTGCGCGACGAGGCGCCGCTGCGGGTGCCCGGTGCCGGCGATGACCAGGGCCACGGCCGCACCGGTGAGCACGGCGGCGGCGAAGGCGACGATGCGTTTGCGGGTCATGTCAGCCACCACTTCCGGGCAGCAGGCCGGCGAGGTAGGAGTCGAACCAGCGCCCGTTGCCGGTGACGTTGGCGAACGCGGCCACGAACGGCCCCATCCGCTGCAGCGTGAGCTCCAGGTTGTCGCGGTTGCGCTGCAGGATGCCGACGACCCCGCGCAGCTGCCGCAGGGCCGGCTCCAGCCGCTGCCGGTTGTCCGACACCACGCCGGCCAGCTGGTTGGCCAGGGCGTTGGTCCCCACGAGCAGGTCGTGGATCGCGTCCCGGCGCTTGCTCACCTCGGCCAGCAGCGCGTCGCCGTCCGCCACGAGCTTGCGGAACTCCTCGTCGCGCTGGGCCAGCACGCCGGTCACCTCGTGGGCGCGGGTCAGCAGCGTGCGCAGCTCGGCGTCGCGGTCGGAGACGGTCTTCGACAGCCGCGACAGCCCGTCCAGCGACGCCCGGACGCTGCCCGGGGTGTCGGCGAAGGCCTGGGCCAGGGTGGTGAACGCGTCCGCGAGCTGGGTGCTGTCGATCTGGTCGAGGGTGCCGGCGAGCCCGGTGACCGCCTGCACCACGTCGAACGGGGCGGCGGTGCGCTCGAGCGGGATCTCGGCGTCCTCGGCCAGCGTGCCGCCGCCGGCCGGCTCCAGCGCGAGGTACTTCTGCCCGAGCACGGTCTTGATGCGGATCGTCGCGCGGGTGGCGGTGCCGAGCCGGACCCCGTCGTCCTCCAGCCGGAACGTCACGCGCACGTAGGGGCCGCTGCCGCCCCGGGCCAGCCCGACGCCGGTGACCTTGCCGACGCGCACGCCGGCGACCCGGACCTCGTTGCCCGGCGTGAGCCCGCTCGCGTCGCGGAACGCGGCCCGGTAGCTCGTGGCGGTCAGCCCGGCGACGGCGTCGACCTTGAACGCGCCGAGCACGAGCGCGCCGAGCACGGCGAGCCCGACGGCGCCGACGACGAGCGGGTTGCGTTCCCGCAGGGGTTTCACGCGGCGCCTCCCGTGCTGCAGCGGGCGGCCGTCGAGGTGAAGGTCGCGGGGTTGATCTTCTGCCCGGCCAGCGTCACCCGGCCGTCGAAGTCGCACAGGTAGAAGTTGAACCACGAGCCGTAGGAGGCGACGCGGGTCAGGTCCGAGTACCGCTGCGGCAGTCCTTCGAGGGTCTTGTCGAGCACGCCGGCGTTGTCGTTGAGGGTGCCCGACAGCGTGCCGAGCCGGTCGATGTCGGCCTGCAGGGAGGGCCGGGCGTCCTGCAGCAGCGAGGCCGTGGCCCCGGTGAGGGTGCTCGCGTTGGCCAGGGCGTCGCCGATCGCGGCCCGGTCGGCGGCGAGGCCGGAGACGAACTGCTGCAGCATGGCGATCGTGGTGTCCAGGTCGTCGCGGTGCTCGTCCAGGGTGGACAGCACGCTGTTGAGGTTGGTCACGACCCGGCCGATGACCGCGTCCCGGTCGGCGAGCGTGCCGGTCAGCGACGCGGTGCTGCGCAGCAGGCTCGCGACGGTCCCGCCCTCGCCCTGCAGCACCTGGATGATCTCGTACGCGAGCTGGTTCACCGCCTGCGGGGTGAGCGCGGTGAACAGGGGCCGGAACCCGTTGAACAGCACCGTGAGGTCCAGCGCCGGGGTGGTCTGCGACTGCGGGATCGTCTGCCCGGCGCGCAGCGTCTGCCCGCCGCCGGGGCCCTCGCTGAGGGCGACGTAGCGCTGGCCGACGAGGTTGCGGTACCGAATCGTCGCCCGCACGCTCGTGGCCAGCGGGATGTCGTCGTCCACGGTGAAGGCGACCTCGGCGACCCGGTCGTCGGCGACGCGGATGTCGCTGACCTCGCCGACCTTCACGCCGGCGATGCGCACGTCGTCCCCGGCGAGCAGCCCGGTCACGTCGGCGAAGCGGGCCCGGTAGCGGGTGCCGCCGCCCGAGAAGGCGCCGAGGGTCTGCGCGAGCAGGGCGGTGAGCAGGATCGTCACCGCCGCGAACGCGCCGAGCTTGAGCAGGTCCCGGATCACTTCGCGTTCACCACCACGCCGCGCAGCAGCGGCCCCCACAGCAGGATCGCGATGTCGGGCACCTCGGCCGGTGGCACGCCGGTGGCCGCGCCGATCAGCGGTTCGAGCAGCTTGCGCTCCTGCTGCGTGCCCGCCTCGACGGAGGGCGGGGCGAGCGTCCCGGCCGTCCCGACCGGGAGCTTGGCGGGGCCCGGGCGGGCGGCGCCGTAGTCGTAGCCGTCGTTGATCGGCACGCCGGGCGCGGGCATCCTCGGGTCGGGCAGGCCGCGGCAGTCGGGCCCGTTCCGCGCCCCGTAGACCGGCTGGTCGCCGCCCACGTACTTGCCGTTGTCCCGCGTGATCTCCAGCGTGATGTGCATCCGGCCGCCGGTGAACACCTGCTCGACCCGCGGCTGCAGCGCGACCAGGCCCTGCATCAGGCACGGGTACTCCGGGGCGTACGCGGCCAGCAGCTCCAGCACCGGGCGGCTGACGTCGCCGACCTTGATGAGCTGGTCGCCGTGGCGGTCCAGGAAGTACTTCGTGGCGTCCGCCGCCGCCGTGGTGTCCGCGTAGAACGTGGCCAGCTGGGCGCGCTGGTCGACCACGGTGTCCGCGGTGACGGAGACGTCCCGCAGCAGGCCGAGCAGGTCCGGGAGCACGCCGTCGTACACGTCCAGGACCGCCGCGAGCCGCTTGACGTCCTCGGCGATGAGCGGCATGTCCGGGTTCAGGGCCTTGAGATAGTCGTCGAGGGTCACCAGGTCGCGGCCGAGCTGCTCGCCCTTGCCCTCCAGCGCGGTGCTCAGCGCGCCCAGGGTCGCGGCGAGCTTGTCCGGCTGGATCGCCTGCAGCAGCGGCAGGGCGCCGTCGAGGACCCGCTCGAGCTCGACGGCGCTCGCCGAGCGGTCCTGGCCGATGACGTCGCCGTCGCGGATGGCCCGGCCGCCGGTGCCCGGCGGCACCAGCGCCACGTACCGCTCCCCGAACAGCGTCTTGGGCAGCAGCCGCGCGCTGACCGAGGCGGGGATCTGCCCGGTGAGGGACGGGTCGAGCGCGAGGCGCAGCGTGGCGCCGGAGCCGTCGCTGCCGATGGCGCGCACCTCGCCCACGACGACGCCGTAGTACTTCACCTCGGCCCCCGGGCTCAGCTGCAGCCCGGTGCGCGCGGTCTTCAGGGTCACCCACGTGACCGGCGTGAAGACCTTGTTGTACTGCAGCACCGCCAGCCCGAGCGCGGCGGTCAGCAGCACGATGAAGGCCAGCCCCAGCAGCCGTCTCATCCGGCGATCCGTACCGTCGTCGTCGCGCCCCAGATGGCCAGCGACAGGAAGAAGTCCACGACGTTCACCGCGACGATGGCCAGCCGCACCGCGCGCCCGACGGCCACGCCGACGCCGGCCGGGCCGCCGCCGGCGGTGTACCCGTAGTAGCAGTGCACCAGCACCACGATCACGCTGAACACCAGCACCTTGCCGAACGACCACAGCACGTCGCCCGGCGGCAGGAACAGGTGGAAGTAGTAGTCGTAGGTGCCCGCCGACTGTCCGAAGTAGACGATGGCCATGGTGCGCGTGGCCAGGTAGCTCGACAGCAGCCCGATCACGTAGAGCGGCATCACCGCGACGAGCCCGGCGATCATCCGGGTCGTGACCAGGAACGGCAGCGACGGCACCGCCATCACCTCGAGCGCGTCGACCTCCTCGGAGATCCGCATCGCGCCGAGCCGGGCGGTGAACCCGCAGCCGACCGTCGCCGACAGCGCGAGCGCGGCGACCAGCGGGGAGATCTCGCGGGTGTTGAAGTACGCCGAGACGAACCCGGTGAAGGCGCTGGAGCCGATCTGGTCGAGGGCCTGGTAGCCCTGCAGGCCCACCTCGGTGCCGGTGAAGAACGTCATGCAGCAGATGACGCCCACGGTGCCGCCCGCCACGGCGAGCGCGCCGGTGCCGAAGCTGACCTCGGCGAGGAGGCGGAGGATCTCGCGCTTGTACCGCACGAGCGTGCGCGGCGCCCACGCGAACGCGCGCAGGTAGAACGCGAGCTGCCCGCCGAGGTCGTCGAGCCGTTGCAGGATGGCCACGTCAGCTCCCCTTCTGCGGCACGATCTGGAAGTACACGGCCGTGATGACGAAGTTGAGCGCGAACAGCAGCATGAACGTGATGACGACGCTGTGGTTCACCGCGTCCCCGACCCCCTTCGGCCCGCCCTTCGCGGTCATCCCCTTGTACGAGGCCACGAGCGCCGCCACCGCGCCGAAGACGAGCGCCTTGACCTCCCCGACGACGAGGTCCGGCAGCTGCCCGAGGGCCTGGAAGCTGGCGAGGTACGCGCCCGGCGTGCCGTGCTGCAGCACCACGTTGAAGAAGTAGCCGCCCGCCACCCCCACGACGCTCACGAGCCCGTTGAGCAGCACCGCGACCAGCATCGTGGCCGCGATCCGGGGCGCGACCAGGCGGTGCAGCGGGTCGATGCCCAGCACCTGCATCGCGTCGAGTTCCTCGCGGATCTTCCGCGCGCCCAGGTCGGCGCAGATCGCCGAGCCGCCGGCGCCCGCGATGATGAGGGCGGTCACGATCGGGCCGGCCTCGCGCACGACCGCGAGCACCGACGCGGCGCCGGTGAACGACTGCGCGCCGAGCTGGCGCACCAGCGACCCGAGCTGCAGCGCGATCACCGCCCCGAACGGCACCGAGACGAGCGCGGCCGGCAGGATCGACACCGAGCTGACGAACCAGGCCTGCTGGATGAACTCCCGCACCTGCCACGGTCGCCGGGCCAGGCCGCGCAGCGCGTCCAGCGCGAAGACGAAGAACAGCCCCGTCGCCCTCATGCGCGGAACGACCCTTCGGGCGGGGTGACGCCGTTGACCGCGCACCACTGGCCGGGCGGGCGCTCGGCCTTGCGCGGCCGGCCGTCCGAGGGCGGCAGCTGCAGGGGGATCGGCGGCAGGGGCGGCGGCTCGATCCCCGCCTCGGCCTCGGCCTTGAGCTCGTCGGCGTCCTTCTCCTCGGACATGCCGATCGGGCCGATGCGCTGGGCGTTGAGGAACTGCCGCACCACCGGCTCGGTGCTGGACAGCAGCATCTCCCGCGGGCCGAACATGGCCAGGTGGCCGTGGTAGATCAGCCCGATGTTGTCCGGGACCGTGCGCGCGGTGTTGATGTCGTGCGTGACGATCAGGAACGTGGCGTCGATCTGCTGGTTGAGGTCGATGATGAGCTGGTTGAGGTACGCGGTGCGGACCGGGTCGAGGCCCGAGTCCGGCTCGTCGAACAGCACGATCTGCGGATCGAGCACGAGCGCGCGGGCCAGCCCCGCGCGTTTGCGCATCCCGCCGGAGATCTCGCCGGGCAGCTTACTCTCGGCGCCGGTCAGCCCGACCATGTCGAGCTTCTCGGCGACGATGGCGCGCACCTCCCGCTCGGGCTTGCGCGTGTGCTCGCGCAGCGGGAAGGCCACGTTGTCGTAGATGTTCATGGACCCGAACAGCGCGCCGTCCTGGAAGAGGACGCCGAAGAGCTTGCGGACCTCGTACAGCTCCCGCTCCCGCAGGCGCGTGAGGTCGTGCTCGCCGATGAGGATCGCGCCCCGGTCGGGCTTGAGCAGCCCGACGAGCGTCTTGAGGAACACCGACTTGCCCGTGCCCGAGGGCCCCAGCAGCACCGAGATCTCCCCGGCGGGCAGGGTCAGCGTGACGTCGGACCACACGGGCTGGGCGCCGAAGGACTTCGTCAGCCCCTCCACGTGCACCTCGACGCCCATGGCTCCTCCGTTGGTAGCGCGGTTCACGGGTTGCATCGCGGCGGCCGCCCGGGGCGTAACAGCCGCCACGGAAAATTTCTCCGGGTGGTGCTCCCGGTCCGGTCCGGTTACCGTGCGTTCACGATGACGGCCACAATCGACCCGGGGCTCGTCGGCCGCGCCGTGCGGTCCGAGCCGGAGGCCACGGCGGAGCTGCTGGAGCAGCTGCGGCCGGGCGTGGTGCGCTACTGCCGCGCCAAGCTCGGGCGCGTCGGCGGCGCGTACACGACCGCCGACGACGTGGCCCAGGAGGTGTGCATCGCGCTGCTGCGGGCGCTGCCGCGCTACCGCGACCAGGGCCGCCCCTTCACCGCGTTCGTCTACGCGATCGCCGCGCACAAGGTCGCCGACGCCCAGCGCGCCGCGGTGCGCGACCCCGGCCCGATCCCGGCCTTCCCCGACAGCCCCGACGGCGCGCCCGGGCCCGAGCAGCAGGCCGTGCGCACCGACCTGGCCCGGCGCCTCTCGGCGCTGCTCGCCCGCCTGCCCGAGGCC
This sequence comes from Dactylosporangium sp. CA-052675, assembly GCF_050947935.1. Taxonomy (GTDB): domain Bacteria; phylum Actinomycetota; class Actinomycetes; order Mycobacteriales; family Micromonosporaceae; genus Dactylosporangium. Next base: position 2,404,470 of record NZ_CP192010.1, read on the forward strand.
CAGCGCGAGATCGTCGTGCTGCGCGTCGCGGCCGGCCTCTCCGCCGAGGAGGTCGGCGTCATCGTCGGGATGTCGGCGGCGGCGGTCCGCGTGAACCAGTCGCGCGCCCTGGCCAAGCTGCGCACCATGGCCGGGGACTCGCTGGGGGAGGTGGCGGCGTGACGGCGCTTCCCTCCGGCGGCCCGATCGTTGGTCCCGGCGCCCGCTGCGGCCTGCGTACGCTGGTTGGGCGGATGACGGCATGACGGATCGAGGTGACTTGCGAGGTCACATGGACAGCAGCGGCGAGGCGCCGGTCGACCTGGCGACGGTTCGCGCCGACGACGCGCTGCTGGACGCCCTGGCCGGCGGCTCGCGCCCCGCGTCCCCGTCCGCCGACGACGACCCGCTGACCGGCCTGCTCGCGGACTGGCACGACGAGCTCTCGGCGGATCTGCCCGACTTCGACCTGTCGTCCGAGCCCTCCTCCGCCGACGCGCTGCCCGACCTCCCCGAGCTGCGCACCGCCGCGCCGGATGCCGCCGGCCCCCAGCAACTGCCGGTCGCCGCCCCGCGCCCCCGCCGCCCCGGCTCGGGCCTGCGCCGCACCTTCGCGGCGGTCGCGGCGGCCGTCGTGATCTTCGGCGGCCTGGCCCTGGGCGCCGAGCAGTCGAGCCCGAGCGGCCCGCTGTGGCCCTTGACCCAGGTGTTGTACCCGGAGCAGGCCCACGCCCGCGCCGCCGAACAGGCCATCGCCGAGGCCGCGTCCTCGATCGCCGCCGCGCGGTGGGACGACGCCCGGCGCCACCTGGACACCGCCACGAGCGAGGCCGAGCAGGTCGACAACGCCGGCACCCGCCGGCGCCTGCTGGACCGGATCGCCGAGCTGCGCTCCCAGCTGCCGCCGGCGACCCCGCCGTCCCCGTCGCCGGCGATCCCGCCGCCCCCGGCTTCGGAGGCGGCCCCCGCGACCCCGACGCCGGCCCCGGGCGCGACGACACCGGGCGCGGGCGGGAACCCGGGCGGCGGCGGGGGCGCGACGAAGACACCGGGCGGCAACGGGGAGATCCTGCCCGGCCTGCCGACGCAGATCGTCCCGACGGGTCCGGGCGGCCTGCCGCTGCCGACCCGGATCCTTCCGTCCGTTCCGGGGCTGCCGCTGCCCACGCTGTGATCGTGGTTCCCGGACTCGGCCTGGTTGCGGGCCTGGTTGCGGGCGTGGTTGCGGGCGTGGTTGCGGGCGTGGCCCGTCTGGGCCTGTGGCTGCCCGGGCTGTGACCGTGGTTCCCGGATCCGGCCTGGTTGTGGGCCTGGTTGCGGGCCTGGCCCGTCTGGGCCTGTGGCTGCCCGGGCTGTGACCGTGGTTCCTGGACTCGGCCTGGTTGTGGACTCGGCCCACCCCGGCTGCCGCTGCCCGTGCTGTGACCGTGGCGCGCGAAATCGGTTGCGCGTCCGGCCGGGTGGGGTGTCGGGTGGCGGCATGGACGTGAACGAGATCCTCGCGCGCTTCGACCGGGAGATCCGGCAGCAGCCGCGGGAGGGCCCCGGCGCCCTGGTCGAGCACGACCCCGGCGTGGTGCGTGTGCTGAACGCCGCCGACGGCTGGACCGGCATCCCGTGGTCCGGCCTCGGCGGCCTCGACGCGGACGCGGTGATCGCGGCTCAGATCCGGCGATTCGCGCAGGCCGGCGTCCCGTGGGAGTGGAAGCTGTACTCCCATGACCAGCCCCACGACCTCGCCGACCGCCTCCTGGCCGCGGGCTTCGAGCCCGGCCCGGCCGAGGCGCTGCTGGTCGCCGAGGTCGACGCCCTGCCGCGGGAGCCGAGCCCGCCGGAGGGGGTGCGCCTGGTGCCGGTGACCGACGCCGAGGGAGCCGGGCACGTGGTCCGGATCCACGACGAGGTGTTCGGCGGCGACCATGCCGCCATCGGCCGGCAGCTGCTGGAGCGCCCCGACGACGTGCGGGCGGTCGTCGCCATGGCCGGCGACCGGCCGATCTGCGCCGGGCGGGTCGAGCTGCACCGGGGTACCGAGTTCGCCAGCCTCTGGGGCGGCGGCACCGACCCGGCGTGGCGCGGGCGCGGGGTCTTCAAGGCCGTGGTCGCCTGGCGGGCGGCGCGGGCCGCGGAGGCGGGCTTGCGCTACCTGCAGGTCGACGCGAGCGACGACAGCCGGCCGATTCTGCAGCGGCTGGGCTTCGAGCGCCTGGCCACCACGATCCCGTTCGTCCACGGCTGACGAGCACGTTCGCACCGACTGACGCGCGTCCATCTGTGCGCGTTTCCGCACCGCTCACGCATGGCCGTCCGGTTGTGCGCGTTTCCGCACCGCTCACGCATGGCCGTCCGGTTGTGCGCGTTTCCGCACCGCTCACGCACGGCCGTCCGGTTGTGCGCGTTTCCGCACCGCTCACGCACGCGCGTCCGTTCCTGCGCGTTTCCGCACCGCCTCGCCCGTGTGTGTCTGTTCTCGCGCGCGCGTGGGTGCGCGTTTCTGCAGCGGCTCGGCTACTTGCGGCACGTTCGGACACTGCACGCGGCTATGACCGGCGGCGGTAGTGGCGCAGGACCAGGGTGCCTCCGCACGCGAGCACGATCACGCCGAAGACGGCGCCCAGGAGCGGGTTCACAGTGGACAGTGCGGCGTTGAGCACGGCCGCGACGGCGAGGGCGATCCAGAGCATGCGGTGCTTCGTCATGCCGACGACGCTACGGCCGCCACCGGTCGCGATCGATGCCGTGCACTGCCGGCCCGGGGTATAGCAGGCTGTACTTTCCGGCGCCCGGCCAGCACCCGCCGGGCTGCGGCCGGAGCCGCATTCGGGCAGGTGGAGCGGCTTGTCGGCGAGGTCCGGACGGTGTTGCGGGCGCGGAGAGCACCGCGCGGGGCGGGCCCGGGAGGCTGTACGTTCGGCGCATGGCTCAGGTCAGGCTCCGAGCCGCGCTCGATGCGCTGGAGCGGCTCGTCGGCGGGCTCGGCACCGCGTTCCTCGCGCTCATCGCGCTGCTCACGGCCGCGGCGACGCTGATCGCGTGCGCGGTCGGCATCGGCATCGTGCTGGTGCCGTTCGCGGTGCGGCTGGTGCGCGTGGTCGCCGACCGGGAGCGGGACCGGCTCTCCAGGACCGGGCCGGAGCTGCTCGGCCATCTGCCCGCCCCGACCCGGCTGCGCGACGCCGTCGCCGATCGTGCGGTTCGGCGGGAGATGGCGTGGGCGGCGGTACACGCGAGCCTCGGTCTTCTGCTCGGCATCTTCGCCATCGCGCTGCCGATCAACGTGCTGCGCGACGGGTCGTTCCCGCTCTGGTGGCGGCTCCTGCCGCCCGACGGGGCCACCTCGTCGATCGGCTTTCCGCAGGTCCACGACACCCGCGGCGCGCTGTGGGTGTCGGCCCTGGCGCTCGTGTGGCTCTTGCTCGTCTTCTACGCCACGCCGCTCATGGCCCGCCTCCAGGAGGCGCCCGGCCGCCGGCTGCTGGCGCCCGCGCCCGGCACCGATCTGATGCTGCGCGTCGCCGAGCTCACCGCGACCCGAGCCGCCGCACTCGACGCCCACGCCACCGAGTTGCGCCGCATCGAGCGGGCGCTGCACGACGGTACGCAGAACCGCATCGTCGCCGTGAACGTGCTGCTCGGTGCCGCGCGGCGGGCCGTGGCCAAGAACCCGGAGCGGGCCGACGAGATCCTGGAACGAGCCCAGGGCGCGGCCGAGGCGGCCCTCGCCGACCTGCGCGCGGTGGTCCGTACCATCCTGCCGCCGGTGCTGACCGACCGCAGCCTGCCCGACGCGCTGCGCTCCCTGGCCGCGAACTGCGCCGTGCGGGTCGACGTGGACGCGGACCTGCCGGTGCGGTGCGCTGCTTCGGTGGAGGCGACCGCGTACTTCGTCGCCGCCGAAGCCCTCACGAACGTCGCCAAGCACAGCGGCGCGGAACACGGGACGATCCGCCTGCGCCGGGCTGGCGACCGCCTGCACCTGACCATCACCGACGACGGGCACGGCGGCGCGGACGAGCACGGCGGCTCCGGCTTGACCGGCATCCGCCAGCGCGTGGCGGCCCACGACGGCACCGTGGAGCTGAGCAGCCCACCGGGCGGCCCGACGATCCTGAGCGTGAGCATCCCGTGCGGCGCATGACCGCGAGCGACACCGCGAACGGCGACACGCGCAACGCCACGCGGAAGGGTGCGGGCCGCGGCGCACGCAGCGCCGCACGCCACGGCGGGCGCGCCGACACGCGCAACGCCACGCCGGCGGCGCGACGGGCGGCGCGTCGGGCGAGACGCGTGAGGGCGCGGGGTGCGGCGTGGGTGGCGGCGCGCGCAATGACGCGCGTGAGGGCGCGGGGTTGCGGCGTGGGTGGCGGCGCGCGCAATGACGCGCGTGAGGGCGCGGAGTGCGGCGTGGGTGGCGACACGCGCAACGACATGCGTGATGTTGCGGGAATCGGTGAGCGCGGCGGCGTTGTCAACGGCGTGCATGGTGAGCGTGCGTGGCGGTGCAGCGCGGGTTGCAGCGTGCGTGGCGGTGCGCGGGACTGCACGAGGGCGGCGCGCGTGACTGCACGAGGGCGGCGCGCGTGACTGCACGAGGGCGGCGCGCGTGACGGTGCGAGCAGTGGCGCGTGACGGTGTGAGGAGTGGCGCGTGACGGTGCGAGGAGTGGCGCGTGACGGTGTGAGGAGTGGCGCGTGAGCGTGCGAGCAGTGGCGTGTGAGCGTCCGAGCAGTGGCGCGAGAATCGTGGCGAGAAGCGTCGCAAGCGGCGGCGTACACCTGGCGAGCCTGGAAGTGAGCATGCCGTGCGGATCGTGATTGCCGAGGACGACGCCCTGCTGCGGGAAGGGCTTGCGATGCTCCTGCGGGCCGAGGATCTCGACGTCGTCGCCACCACTGACAACCCGACCACGTTCCTCGCCGCCGTCGACGAGCATCAGCCCGACGTGGCGATCGTGGACGTGCGCATGCCCCCGACTCACACGGACGAGGGCATCGTGGCCGCGGTCGAGGCGCGCCGCCGCCGGCCGGAGCTTGCGGTGCTGGTCCTGTCCGCGTACGTCGAGCAGGCCTTCGCCACCGACCTCCTCACCAGCGGCGGCTCCCGGCTGGGTTACCTGCTCAAGGAGCGTGTCGGCCGTGTCGAGGAGTTCCTGACCGCCCTGCATCGAGTCGCCAACGGCGGCACCGCGATCGATCCGGACGTCGTCGCGCAACTGCTCAGCCGCAGCCGGCCCGACGCCCGCCTGGAGCGCCTCAGCGCCCGCGAGCGCGAGGTACTCGCCCTGATGGCCGAGGGCCTCGGCAACACCGCGATCGCCGAGCGTCTCTTCGTCACCGAGGGGGCCGTGCACAAGCACATCCGCAGCATCTTCGCCAAGCTGGAGCTGGCCCCCGACGACCGTACCGATCGCCGGGTAGCCGCGGTGCTGCACTACCTCGAAGCCTCCTGATACACGCGCACCACTGCGCGACGAACGTGCGTGATGCGGTGGCGGAATGTGCGCGTTGGTGGCACGGCGGCGGTGGTGTGCGATGCGGCGACGAACGTGCGTGATGCGGTGGCGGAATGTGCGTGTTCGTGGCACGGCGGCGGCGGTGTGCGATGCGGCGACGAACGTGCATGATGCGGTGGCGGAACGTGCGCGTTGGTGGCGCAGCGACGGTGGTGTGCGATGCGGCGACGAACGTGCATGATGCGGTGGCGGAACGTGCGCGTTGGTGGCGCAGCGGCGGCGATGTGCGATGCGGCGACGAACGTGCACAATGCGACGACGAAACGTGCGATGCGGCGACGAGACGCGCGGCTGCGGCGGCGACGAACGTGGGCGACGCGGCGTAGTGCGAGAAGGGCCAAGGTTCGGGCGAGCGACGCGCGGCGCGGGCAGCCGGGGCGTGAGCCGGCGCGGTGGGAGGTCAGGTCAGGCGCGTGATCGCCGCCAGCAGGTCGGCCTGCGTGATCGGAGCCGCCGCCCCGCTGCGAGCCTCGCTCATCGCCTTGTCCAGCTGCGCCCGCCGCAAGGCCTCCTTGAGGTCCGCGCCCGTCAGCCCCGTCGCCGCGGCCGCGAGGGCGTCCAGGTCCACGTCGTCGGCGAACATGCGGAACGCCGCCGTCTCGTGCCGGGCGATCAGGCCCCGGATGAGTTTGCCCAGGATCGCCGCTCGCGCGCGCGGGCCCGGCGGCGGCACGGCCAGCTTCAGGTCGAAGCGGCCGGAGCGCACGAGGGAGGCGTCCACGCGGTCGGGGAAGTTCGTCGTCGCCACGACGATGACGTTCGGGTTGGCCTCGATGAGCGTGTTCATCTCCTGCTTGAAGATGCCCGCCACCGCGTTGATCATCTGGCCGGCGGCGTCGAAGGCGGCGCCCGTGTAGCTGATGATCGAGTCGAACTCGTCGAAGAGCAGGACCGTGGGGCGGCGCAGGGAGCGGGCCTCGGTGAAGATGCGCTGGATGTTCTTCTCCGAGTTGCCGACCCACTTGTCGAGGATCTCGGGGGTGCGGATCTCGCGCAGGTCGCCGTCGATCTCGTTCGCCAGGGCCTGCGCGAGCATGGTCTTGCCGGTGCCGGGCGGGCCGTAGAGGAGGATGCCCTGCGGCCGGGTGGCGCCCCAGCGGGCCATCACGTCCGGGTGGCGGAACGACACGGCGACGTCGCGGAACTGGGCGACGACGTCCTCGAGGCCGCCGACGTCGTCGAGCCGGACGCCCTCGGGGCCGGCCGGGGCCTCGGCCGCGGGGCTCACCGTCACCGGGCCGGACGAGCCGGTGAGCTCCATGACGGCGAGGACGAGGGCGGGGAGGGAGGCCGAGCGCAGTACGAGATCCGGGCCGTCCTCCTCGACGTGGACGGCCGGATCGTGCACGTCGGTGGCGCGGGCGGGGCGGGCACTGCGCGCGAGGCCGACCGCGATGATCGTGCCCAGCACGGCGCCGGGCAGGCCGAGCAGGCGGAACAGGGCGCCGCCGGCCGCGCCGCCCGCGAAGACCTTCGCGAACGCGGGCAGGTTGAAGGCGCCGCGGACCCAGCGGGCCCGGTAGCCCTCGCCGTCGACGACGATCTCGACTCCGCGGTGCGGCAGGTCGTGCCCGACCACGTCGCCGGCCGCGAGCAGGTGCCCGTCGACGACGCGCACCACCCGCCCGCCGACGTCGACGACCTCCACCGCGGGCCGCAACTCATGCTCGGCCATGTGTTCGAGTCTGCCACGGCTCGCCGGCGTTCGATGCCGCCCGAGGCGTCCGGCCCGGGGCGGCAGTGCGAGACCGGTGGCGAAAAAAGGGGGCAGGTTTCCGGACCGGGCATCGGACAAAACGGGGATACTGGACAGGAGCGCGAAGGGCTGGACATGAAACATCCCCGGAGTACTGTCCCGGGGATAGGAAAGGAATGCCATGCTCGACCGGTTCAACGGCCTCGCGCCCGAGGCCGCCGAGGAGGCCCTGCTCGCCTGCTGCGCGTCGCGGGGCTGGGCCGCCCGGGTGGTCGCCCGGCGGCCCTATCAGACGCCCGCCGACCTGGTGGTGGCGGGCGTGACGGCATTCGACGAGCTCGGCTGGGCGGATCTGCAACGGGCCCTCGCCGCGCATCCGCGCATCGGCCGGCGACCTTCCGGCGACGGTACCGAAGCCGCCTGGTCCCGCCTCGAGCAGTCGGGCGTCGAGGGTGCCGACGACGAGCTGGCCGAGGTCAACGAGGCCTACGAGCGCCGCTTCGGCCATTTGTTCCTGATCTTCGCGAGCGGCAAGTCGACCGACGAGGTGCTCGCGGCGGCCCGTGGCCGGCTGCGCAACGACGACGACACCGAGCGGGTCGTGGTCCGCGGCGAGCTGCGCAAGATCGTCGAGCTGCGGCTGGAACGCCTGGCCGAGGAAGCCGAGGCCGCATGAGCGAACCCCAGCGAAGCGCCCGAAACCGCGGCAAAGCCGGCGCCGGAGCCAAAGCCAACGCCGGAGCCGGAGCCGGAGCCGGAGCCGGAGCCAAAGCCAACGCCGGAGCCGGAGCCGGAGCCAAGGCCAGAGCCGGAGCCAGAGCCAGGGCTGGTGCCAGAGCCAGAGCCAGGGCTGGTGCCGGAGCCAGGGCCAGGGCTGGTGCCGCATGAGCCTGTCCACGCACGTGCTGGACACGGCCCGCGGCATTCCGGCCTCGGGCGTGCCGATCCGGCTGGAAACGGCCGAGCGGATCTTCGTCGGCGACGGGCTCACCGACGTCGACGGCCGCCTGCGCTGGGACGACGTCGGCACGGGCCGCTACCGGCTGATCATCGACACCGCGGCCTACCTCGGCCCCGACGCCTTCTTCCCCGAGGTGTCGATCGTGTTCACGATCGCCGACGCCCGCCACCATCACGTCCCGCTGCTGCTGAGCCCGTTCGGATACTCCACCTACCGAGGGAGCTGAGCAGTTGCCGATCTTCGAGCTGGGCCCGAACCAGTACGGCAAGGCCGAGACGCGCCTGGTGCGCGTCGAGCGCGCCGCGGACGGCGATCGCCTCACCGACCTCAACGTGAGCGTCGCCCTGCGCGGCGACCTCGCGGCCAGCCACCTGACCGGCGACAACGCGGCCGTCCTGCCCACCGACACCCAGAAGAACACGGTCTACGCCTTCGCCCGCGAGTTCGGCATCGACAGCATCGAGGCGTTCGCGGCCCGGCTCGCCGAGCACTTCGTGGCCACCCAGCCCACGATCCACGAGGCCAGGGTCACGATCCAGCAGTACCCGTGGCAGAGCCTCGGCACCGGGCACGCCTTCCGCCGCGACGGCGGCGAGACCCGCACCGCCACCGTCCACCATGGACACCACGGGACCCAGGTCGTCTCCGGCATCACGGGGCTCGTGCTGCTCAAGACCACGGACTCGGAATTCCACGGGTACATCAAGGACCGCTACACCACCCTGCCCGAGACCCGCGACCGCGTCCTCGCCACGTCGGTGGACGCGACCTGGCGCGCCGCCGAGGGGTTCACGGATCCCGCCCCGGCGAGGGCGGCCCTGGTCGAGGCGTTCGCCGACACCTACAGCCTCGCCCTGCAGCAGACCCTGTTCGCGATGGGCTCGCGGGTGCTGCTGCGCTGCCCGGACGTCGTCGAGGTGAAGCTCTCGCTGCCCAACCGGCACCACTTCCTCGTCGACCTGGCGCCGTTCGGGCTCGACAACCCCAACGAGGTCTACTACGCGGCCGACCGGCCCTACGGGCTCATCGAGGGCGTGGTCCGCCGCGACGGCGTGGCGATCCCCGAGGAGGTCGTGTGGAGTTTCTGAGCCCGTCCACCTGGGGCGAGGCCCTCGCGGCCAAGGCCGAGCACCCCGACGCGGTGCCGATCGCGGGCGGCACCGACGTCATGGTCGAGCTGAACTTCGACCGCCGCCGCCCGCCCGCGCTGCTGGACCTGACCCGCGTCCGGGAGCTCGCGGAGTGGGCCGCCGACGGTGACGTGCTGCGGGTCGGGGCCGGGGTGACGTACCGCCGCCTCATCGACGAGCTCGGCGACCGCCTGCCCGGCCTGGCCCTCGCGGCCCGCACGGTCGGCTCCCCGCAGATCCGCAACCGCGGCACGGTCGGCGGCAACCTCGGCTCGGCCTCTCCGGCCGGCGACGCCCACCCGCCGCTGCTCGCGTGCGGGGCCGAGGTCGAGGTCGCCTCGGTGCGCGGCGCCCGGCGCATCCCGGCGGCGGCGTTCTTCGCCGGCCCGAAGCGCAGCGCCCTGGCGCCGGACGAGCTCATCGCCGCGTTCCGCATCCCGCCCGCGCCCGGCCCGCAGCAGTTCGCCAAGGTCGGCACGCGCAACGCGATGGTGATCGCGGTCTGCTCGTTCGCCCTGGCGCTGGACCCGGTGCGCCGGGCCGCGGGCACCGGGATCGGCTCGGCCGGGCCGACCCCGCTGCGGGCCGCCGAGGCGGAGTCGTTCGCCGCCGAGCTGCCGTGGGAGTCGCGCGAGCCGCTGCCCGAGCCGGCGGTGGCGCGCTTCGGCGAGCTCGTCGCGGCCGCGGCGCGCCCGATCGACGATGTGCGGGGCAGCGCCGCCTACCGCCGCCACGCCCTTGCCGTCCTCGCTGGACGGACGCTGCGGTGGGCGTGGGAGGAGTACCGATGCGGCTGAATCTGTCCGTGAACGGCGAGCAACGCACCGCCGACGACGTCTGGGCGGGCGAGAGCCTGCTCTACGTGCTGCGGGAACGGCTCGGCCTGCCCGGCGCCAAGAACGCGTGCGAGCAGGGCGAGTGCGGCTCATGCACGGTGTACCTCGACGGCACCCCGGTCTGCGCCTGCCTGGTCGCCGCCGGCCAGGCCGCGGGCCGTGCGGTGCGCACCGTCGAGGGGCTGGCCGAGCCCGGCGCGCTGCACCCGATCCAGCAGGCGTTCCTGACCGCCGGCGCCGTCCAGTGCGGCTTCTGCACTCCCGGGCTCATCGTGGCCGTGCACGACCTGCTGGAGCGCAACCCGGATCCCAGCGACCCGGACATCCGCGAGGCCCTCGCCGGGAACCTGTGCCGCTGCACCGGCTACGAGCACATCATCGCCGCGGTGAAGCTGGCGGCCCGCCGATGATCGTCATCGAGGGGTGCGCCATCGCGACCGTCGACGCGGCCGGCACCGAGCACGCCGACGGGCACATCGTCGTCGCGGGCGACCGGATCGTGGCGGTCGGTGCCGGGCCCCACACCGGCGACGAGAGCGTCACGCGGGTCGACGGCCGCGGCTGCCTGGCCACCCCGGGGCTGGTCAACACCCACCACCACCTCTACCAGTGGGCCACCCGGGGCCACGCGCAGCAGGAGATCCTGTTCGGCTGGCTCCGGGAGCTGTACCCGATCTGGGCCCGCATCGACGAGGGCACCGTGCACGCCGCGGCCTCCGCGGGCCTGGCCCAGCTCGCGCTGAGCGGGTGCACGACGAGCACCGACCACCACTACGTGTTCCCGCGCGGCGGCGGCGACCCGTTCGCGGCCGAGATCGACGCGGCCGCCGCCGTCGGGCTGCGCTTCCACCCGTGCCGCGGCTCGATGGACCTCTCCGAGAAGGACGGCGGGCTGCCCCCGGACTCCGTCGTGGAGGACACCGACGCCGCGCTCGCCGCGACCAAGGACGCGATCGACCGGTTCCACGACCCCTCGCCGGGCGCCATGGTGCGCGTCGCGGTCGCGCCGTGCAGCCCGTTCTCCGTCACCCCGCGGCTCATGCGGGAGGCGGCCGAGCTGGCCCGGGCCGAGGGTGTGCGGCTGCACACCCACCTCGCCGAGACGGTGGAGGAGGAGTCGTACTGCCGCGAGGTCCACGGCCGCACGCCGGTCGAGTACGCCGAGGGCCTCGGCTGGCTCGGCGAGGACGTCTGGCTCGCCCACGGCGTGCACCTCGACGCGCCCGCGATCGCCCGGCTGGGCGCGACCGGCACCGGCGTCGCCCACTGCCCGAGCTCCAACGGCCGCCTCGGCGCCGGCATCGCCCCCGTCCGTGACCTGCTCGACGCCCGGGTCCCGGTCGGCCTCGGGGTCGACGGCGCCGCCTCGCAGGAGGCCGGGGAGCTCGGCGCGGAGCTGCGCCAGGCGCTCTACCTGGCCCGGCTGCGCGGCGGCCCCGCCGCCCTGAGCGCGCGGGAGTCGCTGGCCCTGGGCACCATCGGCGGGGCCCGCTGCCTCGGCCGCGCCGACGAGCTCGGCTCGCTGGAGCCCGGCAAGCTCGCCGACATCGCGCTGTGGCGCCTCGACGGCCTCGGCCACGCCGGCATCGAGGACCCGGTCGCCGCGCTCGTGCTCGGCCCGGCCGCCCCGCTGCGCCTGCTGCTCGTCGGCGGCCGCGCGGTGGTCCAGGACGGCTCGCTGTCCACTGTGGACGTCACGCGGGTCGCCACCGATCTGGCCCGGGCGGCGAGGAGGCTGCGATGACGACCTCGGTGGCAACGGCCGGCGGCATCGGCACCTCGCCGGTCCGGCCCGACGGCACGCTCAAGGTGACCGGGGAGTTCGCGTTCTCCTCCGACCTGTGGGCCGACCGGATGCTGTGGGGCGCGACCCTGCGCAGCCCGCACCCGCGGGCCCGGATCGTGTCCGTCGACCTGACCGAGGCCCTGCGGCTGCCCGGCGTGCACGCCGTGCTCACCGCCGAGGACGTGCCCGGGGCCAAGCACTACGGCCTGGAGCACCGCGACCAGCCGGTGCTCGCGATCGGGCAGGTCCGCTACGCCGGCGAGCCGGTCGCCATCGTCGCCGCCGACCACCCCGAGACCGCCCGGCGGGCCGCGGCGCGCATCGGCGTCGAGTACGAGGTGCTGGCGCCCGTCGTGGACAGCGAGGCCGCTCTCGACCCGGCCTCCGCGCCGGTGCACGAGTCCGGCAACCTGCTGCGGCACGTGCCGATCCGCAAGGGCCCGCAGGACGTCGTCGCGCCGGTCGTCGTCACCGGCGAGTACGAGGTCGGCATGCAGGACCAGGCGTTCCTCGGCCCGGAGTCCGGGCTCGCGATCCCGGCCGAGGACGGCGGCGTGGACCTGTTCATCGCGACCCAGTGGCTGCACGGCGACCTCGCCCAGGTGGCCGACTGCCTCGGGCTGCCGCCGGGGAAGGTGCGGCTCAGCCTGGCCGGTGTCGGCGGCGCGTTCGGCGGCCGCGAGGACGTCTCCATGCAGGTGCACGCGTGCATGCTGGCGCTGCACACCGGGCGGCCGGTGAAGATGGTGTACTCCCGCGAGGAGTCCTTCTTCGGCCACGTGCACCGCCACCCGGCCCGGCTGCGCTACGAGCACGGCGCCGACGAGACCGGCCGGCTGCTCTACGTGCGGGCCCGGATCGTGCTCGACGGCGGCGCGTACGCGTCCACCTCCATGGCCGTCGTCGCCAACGCCACGACGCTCGGCGTCGGGCCGTACCGGGTGCCGAGCGTCACCGTGGACGGCTACGCGGTCTACACCAACAACCCGCCGTGCGGCGCGATGCGCGGCTTCGGCGCCGTGCAGGCCTGCTTCGCCTACGAGTCGCAGATGGACCGGCTCGCCGCCGCGCTCGGGCTCGACCCGGTGCAGCTGCGCGCCCGCAACGCCCTGCAGCCCGGCGACACCATGCCCACCGGCCAGGTCGTCACCGGGCCGGCGCCCGTCGCCGAGCTCCTGCGCCGGGTCCGCGACCTGCCGCCGCCCCCGCCCGGCAGCGGCGACCCCCGCGGGTTGCCCGGCGGCGTCGCCAACACCACGCACGGCGAAGGGGTGCGGCGGGGCGTCGGCTACGGCGTCGGCATCAAGAACGTCGGCTTCTCCGAGGGCTTCGACGACTACTCCACCGCCCGGGTGCGCCTCGAGCTCGTCGGCGGCGAGCCCGTCGCGGTCGTGCACACCGCGGCCGCCGAGGTCGGCCAGGGGCTCGTCACGGTCATGGCGCAGATCGTGCGGACCGAGCTCGGGGTGCGGCAGGTGACGGTGGCCACCGCGGACACCACGATCGGCAGCGCCGGGTCCTCGTCGGCGTCGCGGCAGACCTACGTCACCGGCGGCGCGGTCAAGGCCGCCTGCGAGGCCGTGCGCCGCGAGATCGAGCGCCGCGCCGGCGGGGAGGTCACCGACCTCGCCGCCGTCCTCGTCACCGTCCTCGGCGACCAGCCGATCGAGCAGACCGTCGAGTGGCGGCACCGGCCCACGTCCCCCCTCGACCCGCGCACCGGGCAGGGGGACGCGCACGTGCAGTACGCGTTCGCCGCCCACCGGGCCACCGTCGACGTCGACGTGGAGCTCGGGCTGGTGCGCGTGGTCGAGATCGCCACCGCGCAGGACGTCGGGCGGGCGCTGCACCCGCAGTCGGTGCGCGGCCAGATCGCCGGCGGCACCGCCCAGGGGCTCGGGCTCGCGGTGATGGAGGAGATCCAGGTCGTGGACGGGCGCATCCGCAACCCGTCGTTCACGGACTATCTCATCCCGACCATGCTGGATGTCCCGCCGATGCGCATCGACGTGCTCGAGCTGGGCGATCCCGAGGCGCCGTACGGGCTGCGCGGCGTCGGTGAGCCCCCGACCATCTCGTCCACCCCGGCGATCGTCGCGGCGATCCGCGCCGCCACCGGCCTGCCGCTCAAGCGGGTGCCGGTGCGGCCCGAGCACCTGACGGGAACGTGAGATGGCGCTGTCGGAGCGGGACCTGGAGGAGCTGCGGGTGCGGGCCGAGCACCTGGACCGCCTGCGGCTGCCCGGCCAGGTGGCGGACACGGCGGTCGTACGGCAGCCGGTGCACACGGTCTACGTGCCCGCCGACCGTTTCTCGGCCGCGACCGCGGGGCAGTGGGGGCAGCAGGCCCGGTGCCTGGTCCGCGACCACGGGCGCCCGCCGTTCCCGGACGAGATCGTGGAGCTGGTGCTGGGCAAGCTGGTCACCGAGCCGATCGAGGACCTGCGGGTCGACTTCGAGGACGGGTACGGCCGCCGCGGCGACGACGAGGAGGACGCCCACGCGACCGCGGCGGGGGCCGCCCTGCGCACGAGCCCGCCGGCCTTCTGCGGGCTGCGGTGCAAGAGCCTGGAGCCGGATACGGTACTGCGGGCGGCCCGCACGCTCGACGCGTTCCTCACCGCGCTCGGCCCGCCGCCGGACGGCTTCGTCATCACGTTCCCGAAGGCCACCTCGGCCGGGCACGCCGACGCCGCCGTGCTGCTGTGCCGGCAGCTCGAGCACGCGCACGGCCTCGCCGAGGGCGCGCTGCGCTTCGAGCTGCAGGTCGAGACCCCGCAGGCGATCCTCGGCGCCGACGGCCGCAGCCCGCTGCCGGAGATGATCGTCCGCTCGCACGGGCGGCTCACCGGCCTGCACTACGGCACCTACGACTACAGCACCGCGCTGGGCGTCGCCCCGGCGTACCAGAGCCTCGAGCACCCGGTCGCCGACCACGCCAAGGCCGTCATGCAGGCGGCCGCGGCCGGCACCGGGGTCAACGTCGCCGACGGCTCCACGAACGTCATCCCGGCCGGCGGCACCGAGGAGGTGCACCGCGCCTGGGCCCTGCACGCCCGGCTCGTGCGCCGCAGCCTGGAGCGCGGCATCTACCAGGGCTGGGACCTGCACCCCGGGCACCTGGTGACCCGCTGGGGGGCCACGTTCGAGTTCTTCCGCGACGGCGTCGGCGAGGCCAGCCGGCGCCTCGGGCACTACCTGGGCCGCCGCACGCGGGGGCACCTCGACGAGCCGGCGACGGCCCGGGCCATGGCCCGGTTCCTGCTGCGCGGCCTGCACTGCGGCGCGCTGCGCCCCGGCGACGTGCGCCATCCCCGCGAGGTGCTGGAGGCCCTGTGACGTTCTCTCTGCGCTCCCGCCAGGTCTACCTGCCCGGCGGCCCCCGCGCCGCCACCGTGACCGTCCACGACGGGCGGATCGTCGCGGTCGGCGACTACGCGGCGGACGGCGACGGCCCGGTCACCGACCTGGAGGGCCTGTCGCTGCTGCCCGGCCTCGTCGACACCCACGTGCACGTCAACGAGCCCGGCCGCACCGAGTGGGAGGGCTTCGCGACCGCGACCCGCGCGGCCGCGGCCGGCGGCGTCACCACCATCGTCGACATGCCGCTGAACTCGCTGCCGCCGACGACCACCGTCGCGGCCCTGCGCGAGAAGCAGGCCGCGGCCCGGGGCCGCTGCCACGTCGACGTGGGCTTCTGGGGCGGTGCGGTGCCCGGCAACGCCGCCGACCTCGCCCCGCTGCACGAGGCCGGCGTCTTCGGCTTCAAGAGCTTCCTCGCCGACTCCGGCGTGCCCGAGTTCCCGCCGCTGGACCCCGCGGGGCTGGCCGAGGCCTTCGCCGCCGTCGACGCGCTGTTCATCGTCCACGCCGAGGACCCGGCCCGGCTGCACGACGCCCGCCCGTCGCGCGCCTACGCCGACTTCCTCGCGTCCCGCCCGGCCGCGGCCGAGGTCTCCGCGGTCGACACCGCGCTGGAGACGGCGCGCGCGACCGGCCGCCGCGTGCACATCCTGCACCTGTCCGCCGCCGACGCGCTCGGGTCCCTGCGCCGGGCCCGCGGCGACGGGGTGCGCGCCACCGCCGAGACCTGCCCGCACTACCTGACCCTGGACGCCGCCGCGGTCCCGGACGGCGCGACGGAGTTCAAGTGCTGCCCGCCGATCCGCGACGCGGGCAACCAGGACCGGCTCTGGGGCGGCCTCGCCGACGGCACCATCTCCCTCGTCGTGTCCGACCACTCGCCGTCGACGCCGCACCTCAAGCGCCGCGACTCCGGCGACTTCGCCGCGGCCTGGGGCGGGATCGCGTCGCTGCAGCTGGGCCTGCCCGCGGTGTGGACGGCCGCCCGCGAGCGCGGCTTCACCCTCGCCGACGTGGTGCGCTGGATGGCCGCCGGCCCGGCCGACCTGGTGGGCCTGCGCCGCAAGGGCCGCATCGCGCCGGGGGCCGACGCCGACCTGGTCGCCTTCGACCCGGAGGCGGCCTTCACGGTGGACCCGGCGGCCCTGCACCATCGGCACCCGGTCACCCCGTACGCCGCCCGCGAGCTGACCGGCGCGGTGCACACGACCTGGCTGCGGGGCGAGCCGACCGGCGGCACCGCGAGGGGCCGACTGCTGCTGCGGGAGGACGCATGACCTTCACCGACCTGACCGACCTGGCCTCGCGGGTCCTCGGCGGCGGCGTCGTGGCCGCGAACGACGAGTTCTTCGCGGCCATGGACAACCTCGTCAACCCCGAGCCGTCCGGGCACGAGACGTGGACGTACGGGCCGAAGGGCAAGGTGTACGACGGCTGGGAGACCCGCCGGCGCCGCTCGCCCGGCCACGACTGGGCGATCGTCCGGCTCGGGGCCCCGGGCCGGATCCACGGCGTGGTGGTCGACACCGCGCACTTCACCGGCAACTACCCGCCGCACGTCTCCGTCGACGCCGCCGAGCTGCCGGGCCACCCGTCCCCGGACGAGCTGGCCGCCGCCGCATGGACCGGGATCGTCGCGAAGTCCCCGGTGCGGGGCGACCACCGCAACCACTTCCCGGTCGCCGACCCGGCCCGCTACACCCACGTGCGCCTGAACATCTTCCCGGACGGCGGCGTCGCCCGGCTGCGCGTGCACGGCGAGGCGCGGCCCGACCCGGCGCTGCTGCACGGCCTGACCGCGAACCTGGCCGCGATGGAGCTGGGCGCGGTGGTGGCCGGGTGCAGCGACAGGTTCTACGGCTCGCCGGGCAACCTGCTGCTGCCGGACCGCCCGCGGCGCATGAGCGAGGGCTGGGAGACCGCGCGGCGGCGGGAGCCCGGCAACGAGTGGGTGCTCGTCCGCCTGGCCGCCGCGGGCCGCATCCGCCTCGTGGAGCTGGACACCACCCACTTCAAGGGCAACGCCCCCGGCGCGGCCTCGCTGCGGGCGACGGCCGACCCGGCGGACGAGTCCGCGTGGTTCGACCTGCTGGCGCGCACGCCCACGCAGCCGGACACCCGCCACTTCTTCCGGCTGGACTCCGACCGGCCGGCGAGCCACGTGCGGCTCGACATCTACCCGGACGGCGGCATGTCCCGGCTGCGCCTGTGGGGCGAGACCGGCCCCTGAGCGCGTCAGCGCGGCAGGACCAGCTCCATCGAGGTCCTGGTCTCGCGCCGGAAGCCCATCCGCTCGTACATCGGCAGGCCGTCGCGGGAGGCGAACAGGCGCACCGCCGGCACCGCGCGGGCCTCGAACCAGGCCAGCAGCGCGTCCAGGCACGCGGTGGACAGGCCCTGGCGGCGGTACGGCTCGTGGGTGGCCACGTTGAAGATGTAGCCGGTGAGGCCGCCGGGGTTGCCGGGCGAGGCGAGGCCCTCCTCGATCGTGCCCACCGCGCACGCGGCCAGGCCCGGCCCGGCCGGGCGGTCGACGACGAACGCGGCCAGGGTGGCGTCGGGGTCCGGGACGGGCAGACGGCGGCGCAGCGTGGCCGCGCAGTGCCGGGACCACTCGCCGGGCGGGGCGGGCTCGCCGTGCATGTCCTCGAGCATCACGATCCGCAGCCGGACGAGCTCCTCGGTGTCGGTGGCGGCGGCCCGTCTGACGGTGGGCTTCACAGCTGGTAAGCCTGGGACACCCCGGTGCGGCCCGCAACGGCGAATTCGGCCGCATCCGGTTGGGCGGCCCCCCGGCGGGTACCGGATCGGCATGGATGTCGCATTTCTTGTTTCCAAGGAAGGTATCGAGCAGGCCGAGCTGACCGAGCCCTGGAAGGCGGTCGAGCACGCGGGCCACACGCCGCGGCTGATCTCGCCCGAGCCGGGACAGGTGCAGGGATACCACCACCTCGACCCGGCCGACCGGTTCGACGTGGACGCCACCGCGGCCGACGCGAGCCCGGGCGACTTCGCCGCCCTGGTCCTGCCCGGCGGGGTCGCCAACGGCGACCTGCTGCGCTGGCAGCCGGAGGCCGTCGAGTTCGTCCGCGGTTTCGCGGCCCTGGGACGCCCGATCGCGGTCATCTGCCACGGCGGCTGGGTCCTCATCGAGGCCGACGCGGTCCGCGGCAAGCGCCTCACCTCGTGGCCGTCGCTGCGGACCGACTACCGCAACGCCGGGGCGACCTGGGTCGACGAGGAGCTCGTCGTGGACGGGAACCTCATCAGCAGCCGCAAGCCCGACGACCTGCCCGCCTTCTGCCAGGCACTGGTCGAGCAGCTGGAGCGCTGAGCGCTCCGGGCGCCGCGCGACCGCCGCCGGGGCGGCCACGAGCCGTAGGGCGACCGGCGGCGGACCTGCCGGCGCGGGCCCGGCTCGGGTCCGCCGTGGTGCGGACCGGCGCTCCGGTTAAGCGCTCGACCCCGGCGGCCGTTCAGGTGCGCAGATCCCAGGCGACCCTCGACAGGACGGCCCCCAGGGGAGCGTCGAGCAGCAGGGAGGCGTGCGCGTCGCCGCGGGTCGGGCCCTGGTTGACGATGGCGATGGGCAGGCCGAGCTTGGCCGCGCGCACCACGAAGCGGCGGCCCGACATGACGGTGAGCGAGGAGCCGAGCACCAGCAGCGCGGCGGAGCGCTCCACGAGGTCGAAGCACGCCCGCACCCGCGGCGGCGGCACGCTCTCCCCGAAGAACACGACGTCGGGCTTGAGCATCCCGCCGCAGCCCGTGCAGTCCACGACCGCGAACCCGGCCGCCTGCTCGTCGGTGAGGTCCACGTCGCCGTCGGGGTTGATGCCGCCCGCGACCGCGTCGAAGCCGGCGTTGGCCGCGCCCAGCCGCTCGTCGAGCTCGTCGCGCCCGGACAGCTCGCCGCAGTCGAGGCAGATCACCCGGTCGAGGGCGCCGTGCAGCTCCACGACGCCGTCCGCGCCGCCGGCCTGGTGCAGGCCGTCGACGTTCTGCGTGATGACGCCGGTGAGCAGGCCCAGCCCCTGCAGCCGCCCGACGGCGTGGTGCCCGGCGTTGGGGGCGGCCCGCGCGATGGTGCGCCAGCCGAGGTGGCTGCGGGCCCAGTACCGCCGGCGGGCGATCGGGTCGCGGGTGAAGGTCTGGTAGGTCATCGGCTGGGCGTTGCGCCGCACCCCGCTCGGCCCCCGGTAGTCGGGGATGCCCGACTCCGTCGACAGGCCGGCCCCGCTGAGCACGAGCACGCCGCCCTTGCCGACGAGCGCGCTCAGCGCCGTGACTGACTGTTCCACGGCATCAATACTGCCTCGCGCCGCACGGCGCCCGGCTCAAGGCCGCCCGGATGGTCACCGTCCCGCTGGAGCCGCTCGGCGCCGGTGTCGTCCATGGCGCCGTCGTGCCGAGCACGCGGAAAGTTTCAACCGGTTTCGACCGGTCCTGAGATAGGGCGTGATGGGGCGCACAGTGCCCGCCGCGGGCGACGTATCGTGTTCGGCATGGGTTTGGTGAGCAAATTCAACGCGTGGCGCCGCAAGCTGCAGGAGCAGCCGGGCACCACGATCGACCTCGAGCCGATGCGCGCCCTGCTGCCGGAGATCGAGAGGCGCGAGGCCGAGCTGTCCGAGCTCACCGACGACGAGCTCCGTGCCGCCGCCACGGCACTGCACCAGCGGGAAGACCCCCAGGACTTCGTCGAGGCGTGCGCGCTGGGCCGGGAGGCGGCCAAGCGGGCCCTGGACGAGCGGCCGTATGACGTGCAGCTGCTCGGCGCCCAGGTGCTGCTGGCCGGGCACGTCGTCGAGATGGCCACCGGTGAGGGCAAGACGCTGACCGCCGCGATCGCCGCCGCCGGCTACGCCGCGCAGGGCCCGGTCCACGTCATCACGGTCAACGACTACCTGGCCCGCCGCGACGCCGAATGGATGCGGCCGGTCTACGAGTTGCTCGACCTGACCGTCGGGTGGGTCAACGAGTCCTCCACGCCGGAGGAGCGCCGCACGGCCTACGCGCAGGACATCACCTACGTCTCGGTCAGCGAGGCGGGCTTCGACCTGCTCCGCGACTCGATCGTGACGAACACCGCCGACCGGGTGCACCGGGAGTTCGCGACGGTCATCGTCGACGAGGCCGACTCGATTCTCATCGACGAGGCCCGGGTGCCGCTGGTGCTGGCCGGCTCCACCATCGCCGGCGAGGACCAGCCGATCGCGATCGCCGAGATCGTCGGCGGGCTGCACCGCGATCGCGACTACGAGGTCGTCGACGAGGGCCGCACCGCCCACCTGACCACGCAGGGCCTGGCGAAGGTCGAATCCGCCCTGGACATCGACCTCTACGCCGCGGAGAACGTCGACACGCTGACCGCGGTCAACCTGGCGCTGCACGCCGAGGCGCTGCTGGTCCGCGACGTCGACTACATCGTGCGCGAGGAGCGGGTCGAGCTCATCGACGAGTTCCGCGGCCGGGTGGCGCAGCGGCGCCGCTGGCCCGACGGGCTGCAGGCCGCGGTCGAGGCCAAGGAGAAGATCCGCTCCAGCGGCGGCGGCACGGTGCTGCAGACCATCACGGTGCAGGCGTTCCTGACGCAGTACAAGCGGATCTGCGGCATGACGGGCACGGCCATGCCGGTCGGTGACCAGCTGCGGGAGTTCTACAAGCTCGAGGTCGCGGTCATCCCGCCGCACCTGCCCAACATCCGCAAGGACTGGCCCGACCGCGTCTACGCCTCCGCCGAGGAGCGCGACATCGCCGTGGTCGCGGAGATCGTCGCGATACACGCCACGGGGCGCCCGGTGCTGATCGGCACGCTGAGCGTGGCCGAGTCCGAGCGGCTGGCCGCCACCCTCGCCGAGGAGGGCGTGGAGTGCGTGGTCCTCAACGCGAAGAACGACGAGTCGGAGGCCGCGATCGTGGCCGAGGCCGGCGCGGTGAACGCGGTGACGGTCTCGACGCAGATGACCGGCCGCGGCGTCGACATCCGCCTCGGCGGCAGCGACGAGAAGGAGCGCGAGCGGGTCGCCGACCTCGGCGGGCTGTTCGTGATCGGCACGGCCCGCAACGACTCGCGCCGCATCGACGACCAGCTGCGCGGCCGGGCCGGCCGGCAGGGCGACCCGGGCGAGTCGATGTTCTTCGTCTCGCTCGAGGACGAGCTCGTCGAGCGGTACGGTCCCGAGCCCATGCCCATGGGCCGCGCCGACGCCGAGGGCGCCATCGACGACGAGGACGTGCGGTGGGCGATCGGCTCCGCCCAGCGGGTCGCCGAGACGGTGAACCTCGAGATCCACCGCAACACCTGGCGGTACAACTACCTGCTCGACCAGCACCGCCAGCTGCACGGCAAGCGGCGCGAGGAGCTGCTGACCACCGACGCGGCCGGCGAGCTGCTCGCGGAGCGGTCGCCGGACAAGTACAACGAGCTCGCCGAGGAGCTGGGCGAGGAGACGCTGCTGCGCATCGCGCGCCAGATCGCCCTGTTCCACGCGGACCAGGCGTGGTCGGAGCACCTGGCCGACATGAGCGAGCTGCGGGAGGGCATCCACCTGCGGGTGCTCGGCTCGCAGGACCCGCTGGACGAGTTCCACCGCGAGGCGATCCCGGCGTTCCGCGGCCTGCTGGCCGAGATCGACAACCGCACGGTCTCCGAGTTCGAGGAGCTGGAGATCGACGGGCCGGACTGGGAGCCGGAGAACGCGGGCCTGGTGCGGCCGAGCGCCACCTGGACCTACGTGGTGAGCGACAACCCGTTCGGCTCCGAGATGGAGCGGTTCTTCGCCGGCATGGTGAAGCTGTTCCGCAGCGGCAAGGGCGTCAAGAAGGGCTAGCCGCCCCGGTTCGGATCACGGCCGTCGCGCGCTCGCGCGGCGGCCGTCCGCCGTTGCCGGCCGCGCTCCGGCGGGCCGCTAGGAGCCTGACCGGGCCGCCGACCAGACCGACAGCGCGAGCCGTACCAGTGCCGCGTTGTCCGCCACGGGCGCGCCGCCGGGACCGGTGAGGGTGTCCTCGAGCCCGATCCGCGTCGGCAGCCCGAGCCGCCCCGCCAGCTCGACCATCGGCCAGCACAGCGGACCCTCGCCGTGCAGCAGCCGCTCGCCGGCCACGCCGACCTCGTCCA
Organism: Dactylosporangium sp. CA-052675; assembly: GCF_050947935.1. Lineage (GTDB taxonomy): Bacteria > Actinomycetota > Actinomycetes > Mycobacteriales > Micromonosporaceae > Dactylosporangium. The sequence goes on from NZ_CP192010.1 coordinate 2,426,856, forward strand.
GCCGCGCCAGGATCGCCTCGGCGTCGACGCCCGGCCCCATGATCTCGACGAGCACGCGCGGCACCCCGCCCGCGATCGACAGCGCCCCGGCGTCCTCGAGCGTCCACACCCCGGCCTCGACCGCGATGCCGAGCTCGCCCAGGGTGGCGGCGAGCGCGGTGAACCCGGGCTCGGAGACGTTCACGGAGGCGAAGTCCGGGCGTTCGTACCGCGGCAGCCCCGCCCACCCCGCGACCGCCGTCTGCCGCGCGGCGACGTCTCGCCCGGTGATCCACAGCCCGGTGGTGACCCCGACCGGCGTGCCGGGGCAGGTCCGGCGCACGGCCGCGACCGCCGCGCCCACGTCGGCGGCCGCCAGCGACTCCGCGCCGGCGTCGTCGCGCGGATGCAGGTGCACGGCCTCGGCTCCGGCCGCGACCGCGCGCTGCGCGGCCTCGGCGAGCTGGGCGGGGGAGCAGGGCAGGGCCGGGTGCTCGCCGGGCGCCCGGCCACCGTTGAGCGCCGCCTTGAGCCGGGCGATCGGGGGCATCACCGGCCTACTGTCGCCCCTTGTCTTGCCGGGAGCAAGATCGACACGCCCGGATTCCGCACATTCGGGACACATCCCCGCCCGGGCGCCACCGTCAGCGCGTGTCCGGGCCCGGCCGGCGGTGCGCGGCCCATGATCGGTGCCACCCCGGACGGGGCGTCGAGGCCGGCCTCCACGACGTGCTCGGCGCCGGCGGCCGGCGCGATGGGCCGCGGTGCGATCATCGCCGCGGCCCATCGCGCCCTCCCGGCTGATACGACGGTTCCCCGGCGCCTGGCGGGGCCGGGGAACGCGATGGGGGAACGTTCTAGAGTTCGGTGTCTATCCGGGGGATCACGGGCTCGGCCTGGGCCGGGCGGTAGGTCCAGACGCCGCCGGCGACGCCGAGGGCGCAGATCGCCAGCACCGTCCCGAAGACGCTGCCGGCGGCCAGTCCGATGATGGCGCCGACGATCGCGGCTATGGCGATGATCACCGAGGTCACGCGGCGGGGCGTGATCCGGCGAGTCATGGCCCGGTTGAATCCATTGACGAAGCGCGCATCGCTCCGCAACGCGGCTTCGATGTCTGCGAGCCGCTTCTGCTCGCTCTCGCTGAGCATGACGCCCAACCTCCTCCGACGGGCCTGCCCGGTGCGCGACGTGTACCCGCTGCGATCGATCGTCACACACAAACCCCCGCCGTGGGTCGGCCAGTTGGCGCCAAGTGGGATTTCGCTGGTCAGCGCCGTGGCGATACGCGGCTTTTGCCGGAAAGTGCGACCTGCGAAAGACGGGTGCGTGTGCCATTCTCGACGGCGAATGACGCGAGGGGTTCACGCGGAAGGATGCGTGAACTTTGCGCGCCGAGTTAGCCGTGCGGCCGCACAGGGGAGGAATAGGGACGTGGACCCGAGCAGGCAGTGGCAGCAGCCCGACCAGAGCGGCAACTACCCGCCCCAGCAGCCCTACGGTCAGCCCCAGCAGCCCTATGGCCAGCCCCAGCCCCCGCCGCAGCAGTACCCGCCCCAGTATCCGGTGCAGCCGCCGCAGCCGCCGCAGCCGCCGTATCCCCAGTACCAGCAGCCGCAGCAGCCCCAGGCCGCCCAGCCGTACTCCGCCGTGCCGTACGCGTCCCAGCAGTACAGCGCGCCCCCGGCGTACCAGCAGCCCCCGGCGTACCAGACGTCCGGCCCGCCGATGCCAGGCGGCGCCGGCTCCGGCCGCCGCAGCAGGTTCTTCCCCGCGCTCATCATCAGCTCGGTGCTGCTCGTGGTCGTCGTCGTCGCCATCGTCGTGGTCTCGCTCAACCGCAAGCCCGACGGCCCGGTGACCCCGCAGGCGGGCGCCTCGCAGACCGGCCCGATCGACAAGTGCCTGGTCGGCAAGTGGAAGCAGACCTCGTACCAGAAGGTCGTCGACCTCACCGGCACGGACACCGCGAAGCGCGGGAACCTGACCACGGTCAAGATGACCGGCGGTGGCAAGATCTGGGAGATCAAGGAGGACGGCAACGCCATCGAGGACGACACCAACACGTCCTACAGCGGCAAGACCGACGACGGCCGGACCGTCACCGCGACCTGGGCCGGCCGCACGGAGTGGAAGATGACCACCAAGGACGGCGTGATCTCCTACGCCGGCGGCGAGGCCACCACTGTCGTCACGATCAGCGTCGATGGCACCGAGGCCGGCAAGATCCAGCTCGAGCCCAACCTGGACCCGGCGAACTACACGTGCAACGGCGACATCTGGCGCACGTCGAGCAAGGACAACCCCGACGACTTCTCCCGGTACGACCGCCAGAAGTAATGCCCGGTTGATCCCACCTCGTTAGGGGTACTGCCGTGGCATGGCGCAGTGGATAACCCAGGTCGGTGAGCGTGCACGAACGCGGTTGAGCGCGGCGCGTGCCGTGCCGCCCTTCGCCGGGCCGGTGGAGGTGCGGCCCGCGTCCACTGTGGAGGACGGCATCCCCCGCGGCGTGAAGGTCGCGGGGGCCTGGGCCTGGCGGATCGTGCTGTTCATCCTGGCCGCGTACCTGCTGCTGAAGGTCATCGCCGCCCTGCGCCTGATGGTCATCCCGGTCGCAGTGGCGGTCCTGCTCGCCGCGCTGCTCGAACCCGTGGCCGGCTGGCTGCGCCGGCACGGGCTGCATCGCTCGCTGGCCGCCGCGATCGTGCTCGTCGGCGGCCTCATCGTGGTCTTCGGCGGCCTGGGCGTGATCATCTACACGTTCATCGCCCAGTTCGACAACCTCTCCGGCCGCGTGGGCGAGGGGCTGGGCGAGATCCAGCGCTGGCTCGCCTCCGGGCCGCTGCACATCTCCGAGAAGCAGCTCAACGACACGGTGAGCTCGCTGGAGAAACAGTTCACGGCCAACCGGGGCGCGCTGACCTCCGGGGCCCTGAGCACCGCGACCACGCTCGGCGAGGTGGCCACCGGCTTCTTCCTGGTGCTGTTCACGCTGTTCTTCTTCCTGCGTGACGGCGGGCAGATCTGGGCGTTCCTGTGCCGGCTGCTGCCGCGCCAGGCCCAGCTGCCCGTCGCGCGGGCCGGGCACTACTCCTGGTACACCCTCGTCTCCTACGTGCGCGCCACGGTGCTGGTCGCGTTCGTCGACGCGCTCGGCATCGGCATCGGCCTGGCCGTCCTGCGCATCCCGCTCGCGCTGCCGCTGGCCGCGCTCGTGTTCCTCGGCGCGTTCATCCCGGTCATCGGGGCCACGCTCTCCGGCACGGTCGCCGTGCTCGTCGCGCTCGTCACCAACGGGCCGGTCAGCGCGCTGCTCGTGCTGGGCGTCGTCATCGCCGTACAACAGCTGGAAGGGCACGTCCTCCAGCCGCTGATCATGGGCCGGGCGGTCGCGCTGCACCCGCTCGCGGTGATCCTGGCGATCACGACGGGCGTGGTGGCGGCCGGGATCGTGGGCGGGCTCGTCGCGGTGCCGCTGCTCGCGGTGGGCAACACCGCCGTGCGGTACCTCTCCGAGCACCCCGACGGCGAGCCCACCGACGAGAGTGAGGAGCCGCCGGGAGTGGAGAACACCGACGAGGAGGTCGACAAACCCGAACCGGAGCCCGAGCCGGAGCCGGAGGGTAGCGTCGACGAGGAGATCAAGGATCAGTGAGGAGCATGCACCATGCCGTTGTCCGGTGAGTACGAGCCGAGCCCGTCCCAGTGGTCGCGTGACCAGGCCGAACTGTTCGAGCGCACCAACGGCGCCGAGGGCAACACGATGCAGGGCCGGCCCGTCATCGTCCTGACGACGCTCGGCGCCAAGTCGGGCAAGATCCGCAAGACGCCGCTCATGCGGGTGGAGCACGACGGGGAGTACGCGGTCGTGGCCTCGCTGGGCGGCGCGCCGAAGCACCCGGTGTGGTACCACAACATCGTCGCCAACCCGCACGTCGAGCTCCAGGACGGGCCGGTCAAGCGCGACTACACGGCCCGCGAGGTCACCGGCGCGGAGAAGGAGCAGTGGTGGAAGCGGGCCACCGAGACGTGGCCGGCGTACGACGAGTACCAGCAGAAGACCGACCGGCAGATCCCCGTCTTCGTGCTCACGCCCCAGCAGTGACGCGAGGGTGAATCCGGTCCTGATCACGCTGCTGGCGATGCAGCGGCAGAACTGGGAGCAGGGCGTGGCCATCCACGCCCTGCTCGACCTGGGCCTGACCGACCTGGCCCGGCGGCTGGCCCGCGACGCGGTCGTGCACCAGAGCCCGGACGGGCGGCTGGGCACCATCGGCGGCGAGCGCGGATCGGTGAACTCGGCCGCCGTCTACGAGGGTGCCGTCCTGCTCGATGACGCCGAACCCGCCCGCCGTCAACTGGACTGGATCGTCGAGCGGGCGCCGCGCGCCGCCGACGGCACCCTCTACCATCTGCTGGACGCGCCGGAGGTCTGGGCCGACTCCGTCTACATGGTGGTGCCGATGCTCGCCCTCGCCGGCCGCCCCGACCTGGCCGTGCGGCAGGCCGAGGGCCACCGCGCCCGGCTGTGCCGCGACGGGCTCTACCTCGCCGCCGACAACCGCCCGAAGTGCTGGGGTACCGGCAGCGGCTGGGTCGCCGCCGGGCTCGCGCGGGCCATCCGGCACGACCCGGGCCTCGCCGCGCCCTTCGCCGGCCACGCGCGCGAGGTGATCGACGCCTGCCTGCGGTGCCGCCGCGGCGACGGGCTGTTCGGGGACGTCCTGGACGATCCGGGCTCGTTCCGGGAGGCGAACCTCGCGCAGATGCTGGCGTACGCGGCGTACACCGGCGTCGCCGACGGCTGGCTCCCCGGCTCCTACGCGGCCGTCGCCGGCTCCCTGCGCGCCGCCGTGGCCCCCTTCGTGGTCGACGGGCTCGTCACCTCGGTCTGCGGCGCGCCCACGTTCGACCGCCCGGGCACCTCGGCCGAGGCCCAGGCGTTCCACCTGCTGGCGGAGGCCGCCGCGGGCTGAGATCCGGCCGGGGCCCGCAGACTCGGCCGGGGCCCGGAGATTTGGCCGGGCTCGGAGACTTGGCCGGGGCTCGGAGATTTGGCCGGGGCTCGGAGATTTGGCCGGAACTCGTACAGTGTGCGGGTGGCATACCGGCTCGGCATCGACCTGGGCACGTCGACGACCGTTGCCGTGCTGGCGTTCCCGGGCGCGTCGCGGCCCCTGCTCTTCGACGCCTCGCCGCTGCTGTCCTCCGCGGTGTTCGCCGGCTCCGGCCCCGAGCTGCTGACCGGGCAGGACGCCGAGCGGGCCGCGATCGCCCGGCCCGCCGGGCTGGAGGCCAACCCGAAGCGCCGCATCGACGACGGCACCGTCTGGCTGGGGGAGCGGGAGTTCCCCGTCGCCGAGGTCCTCGCCGCGATCCTGGACCGGGTCGGCGCCGAGGCGCGGCGGGTCGCGGGCGGCCCCATGGCCGAGACGGTGCTGACCCACCCCGCGGCCTGGGGCCGGACCCGCCTGAGCCTGCTGGCCGAGGCCGCGCGCCGGGCCGGGCTGGGTGAGGTCGGGCTGGTCCCCGAGCCCGTGGCCGCCGCGGCGTACTTCGGCACCGTCCACGACCTGCGGCCCGGCCACACCGTCGTGGTGTACGACCTGGGCGCCGGCACCTTCGACGTGAGCGTCGTGCGCCGGGCGGCCGCCGGCGGGGGCTTCGAGGTCCTCGCCGCCGACGGGCTGGCCGACGTGGGCGGCCTGGACCTGGACGCGGCCGTGGTCCAGCACGCCCGCACGCTCACCCCCGGCGCCGCCGAGGCCTGGGGGCGCCTCGACTGGCCGCAGAACCAGGCCGACCAGCAGGCCCGGCGGGCCCTGTGGACCGGGGCGCGCGCGGCCAAGGAACAGCTCACCCGGCACGCGACCGCCGACCTGCACCTGCCCCTGCTCGACCGGGACCTGCACCTGACGCGGGAGGAGTTCGAGGCGGCGGCGCGGCCGTACCTCGACCGGACCGTCGCGCTGACCGTGCGCGTCCTGCGCGAGTCGGGCGCCGTGCCGGAGCGCATCGCCGGCGTGTTCCTCGTCGGTGGCTCGTCCCGCATCCCGCTGGCCGCGACGCTGCTGCACCGGGCGCTGCGGATCGCGCCGACGATCGTCGACCAGCCGGAGCTGGCCGTCGCGGAGGGCAGCCTGCTGGCCCCGGCCGCGCGCTGGGAGACCGCCCTGCCGACCGAGGACCTGACCCCGGTCCTCGCCGCGCCGGAGTCCGTGTCGCCGGCACCGGTCGTCCCGGTTCCCCCGGCCGCCGCCCCGGTCGCGGCGGTGGCCGTCGCCGAAGCGGTGACGCCTCCGAGGCCCGCGCCCGGGACGCCTTCGAAGCCCGCGCCCGGGACGCCTCCGAAGCCGGGGCCGGTGTCGGCTCCGAAGCCCGGGCCGGTGTCGGCTCCGAAGCCCGAGGCCGCCGCGCGGAAGCGAGGCCCGGGGCGGCTCGTCGCCGCCGCGGTCGTGATCCTCGTCGTGGTCGCGGGCGTGCTCGGCGTGCGCGCCTGGCTGCACCGCGGGCCGGTCGTGGCCGAACTGCGCGGGGCCGTCGGCGCCGTGCGGGCCGTCGCGTTCAGCCCCGACGGCCGGCTCCTCGCGGCCGTCGGCGACGACCGGACGCTGCGCCTGTGGGACGTCGGCGACGAGAAGGCGGCCACGCTGACCACGAACGCCGCGACCCGGTCGGTCGCGTTCAGCCCCGACGGCCGGCTGCTGGCCGCGGGCGGCGACGACGGTTGCGTGCACCTGTGGAACGTGGCCACGCGCCAGGAGAGCGGCGAGGGCATCGTCCTCGACCGCCCGGCGCAGATCACCGCGCTCGGCTTCGACCGCACCGGCGCGCTGCTGGTGGTGGGCGGCGACACCGGCTTCGGCCTCGTGTACGACGTCGCGGCCGGGCGCCGGCGCGCCGAGCTCGGCGCGTTCAACCCTGGCGCGGTCACGGCGGCCGCGTTCAACCCGGGCGCCGCGGACGCCACCGACGTCGCGCTCGCCGGGACGGCCCCGGCGCCGGTGATCTACAGCAGCGCCGACGGCGCCCGGCAGCCGCTCGACGCCACCGTCGCGCACGGCGGCACCGTCCGCGCGCTGGCCTACAGCCCGGGGGGTTACCCGCTGGCCACCGCCGGAGCCGACGGCGACGTGCTGCTGTGGACCGGCGAGGCGGGCGTGGTGGCGGCGCGGCTGGCCGGCGACCGGACGCCGGTGAACGCCGTCGCCTTCGACCGGGACGGCGCCGTGCTCGCGGTGGCCGGGGACGACCAGCGGGTACATCTGTGGAACCCCGCCACGCGTGAGCGCCTGCGCTCCTACGACCAGGCGCGCAGCCCGATCGACGCGCTCGCCTTCAGCCCGAAGGACGCCACCCGCCTGGCCACGGGGTCCCGCGACGGCGTGGTGCGCGTCTGGGACGTCGGTTGAGCCCCCTCCGGCTGTGTGCTTGGCTGGTGGCGTGACGGAACTGCTGCTGGTCGCGCTGGTCGACCTGGTGTCGGAGGACTCGGCGCGCTACGAGGACGAGGTCCTGGCCCTGCTGCCCCGCCACGGCGGGACCCTCGAGCGCCGGCTCACCACCGGCCGGGAGGAGGTGCAGGTCATCCGCTTCGCCTCGCGCGAGGGGCTGTCGGCGTTCATCGAGGACCCGGATCGGCAGGCGCTGCGGGAGCGGTACGGTGCCGCCGTCCCGGCCACCCGCGTGCTCGAGGTGACGCCGAGGTGAGACCGGCGCGAGGCTGAGGTGAGTTGCCCGCCGCGGTGGGTACCAGCACAGCATGCGCGTGCCCACTTGGCTCAGGACGACCGCCGCGGTCACGGCCGCGGCCGGGATCGGGTCGCTGGTGACGCGACCGGGTGACCCGTGGTACCAGCAGCTCGACAAGCCCTCGTGGCAGCCGCCCCCGCGGGCGTTCCCGCTGGTGTGGACGCCGCTGTACGGGCTGATCGCCTTCGCCGGGGCGCGGGCGCTCGACGCCCGCCGGGGGCCGCGGCGGCGCTCGTTCGCCGTCGCCTACGGGGCCAACCTGGCCCTCAACGCGGCGTGGACGGCGATCTTCTTCGGGGCGCGCCGGCCCCGCGCCGCGCTGGCCGAGATCGCGCTGCTCAACGCGTCGAACCTCGACCTGCTGCGGCGGGCCTGGCAGGCGGACCGGACGGCCGGGGCCGCCCTGGTGCCCTACGTGGCCTGGACCGGCTTCGCGACCGCCCTGAACTCGGCGATCGCGCGCCGGAACTGACGCTCGGCGGGCCGGGCGGCAGGGGAGTTCAGCGGTTGCGCTGCTTCCACGTCGCCAGGCCGGCCTCGAGGCGGCGCTGGTTGCGGGAGCCGCCGAGGCCGCGCTTGGCCTTGGCGTACAGCCACAGCCCGCCCCCCACCACCAAGGCCCCGACGATGAGGTAACCGAGCACGCTGAGCAGGGCGTGGAACACCCACACGGCGATCGCGCCGACCACGAACAGGCCCACGACGACCGCGACGGCACCAATCAGGAAACGACCCATGCCACCAAGCATGCCCCGGCCGCGCCACCCGCGTCATCAGGGAGTTCCCGGACTCCCGCGCTCGGGGCACCCGGCGCGGCCCGGACGCGCTCAGGCCGCCAGCGTCGCGTATGCCCCGTCCGCGGCCAGCAGCCCGGCGTGCGTGCCCCGCTCGACGATGCGCCCGTGGTCGACGACCGCGATCTGGTCGGCGTCGCGGACCGTCGAGAGCCGGTGCGCGATGGTGATCGTCGTGCGGCCGCGGGCCAGGTCGTCGAAGGCCCGCTGGACGGCGCGCTCGGTCTCGTTGTCCAGCGCGCTCGTGGCCTCGTCGAGGACGAGGATGCGCGGGTCGCGCAGCAGCGTGCGGGCGATCGCGATGCGCTGCTGCTCGCCGCCGGAGAAGCGGTACCCCCGCGAGCCCACGACCGTGTCGTAGCCCTCGGGCAGGGCGGCGATGAGGTCGTGGATCTGCGCCGCGCGGGCCGCGGACTCGATGTCGGCGTCGGTCGCGTCCGGCCGGGCGTAGCGCAGGTTCTCGCGGACGGTCGTGTGCAGCAGGTAGGTCTCCTGGCTCACCACGCCGACGATGCCGGCGAGGTCGGTCAGGCTCAGGTCGCGCAGGTCCACGCCGTCGATGGTGATGCGGCCGGCGCCGGGGTCGTGCAGGCGGGCGACGAGCGCGGCGATCGTGCTCTTGCCCGAGCCCGTCTCGCCGACGAGCGCCAGCGACGTGCCGGCCGGCACGTCCAGGCTGACGCCCGCCACCGCGGCCGAGTCGCTGCCGGGGTAGGTGAAGGTGACGTCCTCGAAGCGCAGGTGGCCGCGGACCTCGGGCAGGCGCTTCGGGTGCTCGGGCTCGGCCACCTCGACGGGCAGGTCGAGGTATTCGAAGATCCGCGCGAACAGCGCCAGCGAGCTGGTGAGCTGCACCCCGACCCCGAGCAGGGCCATGAGCGGGCGGAACAGGCCGGCCTGCAGCGAGGTGAACGCCACCAGCGTGCCGATGCTCAGCGTCCCGGCCGTCATCGGCAGCCCGGCGCTGAGGTAGATGACCGCGGGGATGGCCGCGAAGATGATGCTCATCGAGGCCATCCGCCAGCGCCCGGCCAGCTCGGAGCGCAGCTCCAGGTCGATCAGGCGCTCGGAGGACTCGGTGAAGCGGCGCACGACGGCGCCGCCCGCGCCCATCGTCTTGGACAGGCGCACGCCGCTGACGGACAGGCCCTCCTCGATGGTCACGTTGAGGTCGGCCAGCTCGCGCTGGCGCTGGGCGGTGATCTCGCGGCGCATGCTCGCGACCCGGCGGGTCAGGTAGATCGCGGGCGGCAGCACGACGAGGGAGACGAGCGACAGCCGCCAGGACAGCGCCGCCATGGCGACGGCGGTGGCGACCGTGGTGGTCAGGTTCGAGGCGATGGAGGTGGCGGTGTTGGTGACGACCGCCTCCATGCCGCCGATGTCGTTGGTGATGCGGGACTGCACCTCGCCGGTGCGGGTGCGGGTGAAGAAGCCGACCGACTGCCGCTGCAGGTGCGTGAACACGTCGACGCGCAGGCGGTGCATGACCAGCTGGCCGACCTTGGTCGACTGCCAGGTCTGGATCACGCCGAGCGCGGAGGTCACGGCGGCGACGGCGACCATGCCGAGCACCAGCCAGACCAGCAGGCGTACGTCCCGGGCCGGCAGCGCGCGGTCGATGACCTCGCGCAGCAGGAACGGCGAGGCCATCGACAGGATGGACGACGCCACGATGATGAGCACGACGGCGGACAGGCGGGCGCGGTGCCGGGTGAACAGCCGGCCGATGCGGGCCAGCGACACCTGCTTGGCCTGCGCCTTCTCGGCGGCGGAGAGCTTGCGGGACCCGCGTGGGCGGGTGGGGGGATTGGGCTCCAAGGGGAGCTCCCTTCTGCCGGATATGCTGAGGGTACCTCACTATGAGGGAGCAACACAAACCCTTGGTATCGTGTTCCCGTGGAGGACGAGAACCTCTCGGAGCTGTTCTGGAGCGTCGCGCGGCGGCTGCGCCACCAGTCCCACGAGTCGCTGCAGCCGTTCGGGATCACGCCCGGGCAGGGCCGCGCGTTCCTGGTGCTCGCCAAGCACGGCACCATGCGGCTCAGCGAGCTGGCCGACCACCTGCGCATCGCCCCGCGCTCGACCACCGAGGTCGTCGACGGGCTGCAGGAGCGCGGGCTGGTGGAGCGGCTCCCCGACCCCGCCGACCGCCGGGCCACCCTGGTGGGCCTGACGCCGGCGGGCGTGGACGCCGCCGGGCGGATCAAGGCGGAGCGGGGCGCGCAGGGCGAGCGCTTCTTCGCGGCGCTGCCGGAGCGGGATCGGGCCGAGCTCGCGCGCATACTCGCGGCCCTGCGGGTATCCGACGCTCCGTGATCAATGCGCTCGACCACGGCCTCGCCGGCGACGGTGTGACCAATGATCAGCCGGCGCTGCAGAAGCTGGTCGACTCCAGCCCGCCGGGCGAGGTCATCTACTGCCCCTCGGCGACGTACGCGATCCGGGACGCCGGCACCGTCTGGCGCACCGGCGTGTCGCTCGTCGGCGACGGGCCGTCGGCCACGCGGTTCCTGCTGTCCAACCCGGGCGCGCCGGGCACCCCGGTGCCGCTGGCGTTCTGGACCACCCTGCAGCACGGCGCCTCCCCGCAGCGCCCGATCGCCGACGTGACCTTCGCCGGCTTCGAGATCGACGGCTCGCGCCTGCGCCTGCCGACCTACGACGTGCTCGCCAAGGGCCTGGGGCTGCAGTACGTCCTGCGCGGCTCCTTCCGCGACCTCTACATCCACGACACCCCGGCGACCGGGTTCGGCTGCGACTTTTTGCAGGACTGCACGGTGGAGCGCGTCGTCGCCGTGCACTGCGGCCGGCTCGACACGGGCTGGGAGAAGGGCGGCGCGGGGATCGGCATCGGCGTCGGCGGCTGGGGCCCCGTGGAGCGGCTGACCGTCACCGAGTGCGTGACCCGGCGCAACGGCACCAACGGGATCTTCGTCGAGCTGCAGGACGCGGCCTGGACGCCGCCGCGCGGGATCCGGATCGTGGGGTGCCACGCGGAGGACAACAAGTACGGCATCTCGGACTGGGGCGCCGACGGCCTGCTCGTCTCCGGCTGCACCATGATCGGCAACCACACCGCGGGCTTCGACGTGTCCGGCCAGGGCACCACGCACGTGGCCGGGCGCTACGGCGTGGTGACCGGCTGTCTGGTCGACTCGAACACGGGCGACGGGGTGAGCATCGGCAACACCCCCGGCGGCTACACGGTCACGGCGTCACGGATCAGCCGCAACGGCGGCCACGGCTACCTCCAGCACAATCTTCCCGGCGCCGTCTCGGTCCCGGCCAGCGACGTGGTGCTCGACGGCAATGACATCTGGGACAACGCGGGCGACGGCATCCGGCTCGACGGCGAGCTGATCGACCCGTTCCTCGTGAGCAACCGCATCCGGGGCAACGGCACCGCGGCCCATCCGGCCGCGGGCATCTGCGTGAACGCCCCAGTCCGCTCGGCGACGATCCGCGACCAGCGCGTCTGGGACCGCGGCACACCGCCGACCCAGGTGTCCTCGCTGCGCATCACGCCGGGCGGCGAGCTGGCGGACCCGGTCTACACCGACATGCCCGCCACGCCCTGAGGCCGGTCCGGGCGGGGCGACCCGGCGACGGGCCGGTGGGCGACCCGTCACGGGCCGGCGTGGACGACCTCGAACAGGCCGGGGGTCGACGTCGACGCGGCGCTGGACGCGGTGCCGCCGGACGATCTCGAGGCTCGGGTGCTCGCGCTGGTGGACGCCATGTTCGCCGACATGGAGACCGTGCTGCCCCTGGGGCGGCGGCTGATCCGGCTCACCGTCGACGCGCCGCCGGCCGGCGAGGAGCCCCGCCGGGGGTACCGCCGCGTCCAGTGGATCGAGCGGGCTGTCGGGCCGGCGCGGGAGCGGCTGGGGCCCGAGCGGTTCGAGCGGCTCGTGTCGATGCTCGCGATCGTCATCGGCTGGGAGGCGTTCATCGTGCTCTTCGACGTGCGCGGGCTCACCGTGGCGGAGGCGCGCGAGACCTGCGGGGCGGCCGCGGTGGCGATCGTGCGCGCGCAGGGTGCATGACGACGAGGTACATGAAAAGCCGTAGATGTGGGGACGAGCTTGAACATGACGTCACGGTTCACTCGCCTGGTCGTCTTCACCGCGGTGGTGGCGGCCGGGATGAGCCTCGCCACACCCGCCGGCGCCGTCGCGAACGGAGATCCGGTGCCGGACGGGCGGTACCGGTTCGCGGTGAAGCTGACCATGACCGACATCCCGAGGCCCGACGGCACCCACTACGACAGCGCCTGCTCGGCGGCCCTGCTGTCGCCGTGGTGGATCATCACCGCCGGGCACTGTTTCCACGATCCGCGGCGCAATCCCGTCTCCGGGCCGGTGCCCTACGAGACCACCGCGACGGTCGGGCGCGCGGACCTGTCGCGCCGCGGCGGCCACGTGGTGCACGTGGTCTCCGTCCGGCAGGGCCCGAGCGGCGACATCGCGATGGCCAAGCTCGACCGGCCGGTGTACGACATCGTGCCGCTGCGGGTGGCCGAGCAGCCCCCCGCGGTCGGCGACGTGCTGCGCATCACCGGGTGGGGCAAGCTCGCGGCCACCGACACGGCCCCGGCCGGTCAGCTGCGGACCGGGCAGCTCAAGGTGTCCGCGGTCGCCGCGGGCACGGTCGGGGTGAGGGGCTACCGCCCGGCGCCCGACACGAGCGCGTGCGAGTACGACTCGGGCGCGCCCTACTTCGCCGAGACCGGGCGCAACGCCAGGTTCCCGGTGCTCGTCTCGGTGGAGAGCACCGGCCCGTCCTGCCCGCACGACCAGCAGGAGGCCACCACCCGGGTGGACCCCCTCCACGGCTGGATTCGCGGCACACTGCTCACGTAGCCGGGCCGGCGGCCGATGGGTCGGGCATGGTCCGCAATCTGCCGATCGCCGCGAAGCTCGCCTCGACCGTCGCGGTCGTGTGCGTCCTGCTCGTGGGGGTCGGGGTCCTGGGCATCGTGCAGCTCGGCGGCGCCCAGGACCGGCTGCACCGCATGTACACCGACAACCTGCAGGACGTGGCGGACCTCGACGACGTCGGGCTGTCCTTCAGGACCGTCCAGACCGAGGTCGCCAACATGGCGCTGTCCTCGACGCCGGCCGACATGGCGACCGCGCTGCGCAACGTCCAGCAGGCGAACGCGGCCCTGGACGCGGCGTGGGCCAAGTTCATCGCGCTGCCCGCCGCCGGCGAGCTGAGCGACCGCAGGGCCTTCGAGCAGTCCCTCGCCGACTACCGCACGGTGCTGCAGCAGGACCTGCTGCCCCTGGCCCAGGCCTCGCGCACCGACGGGGCCGAGATCACCGAGATCCGCAAGACGAAGGCCGAGCCGCTGACCACCGCCGCCCAGGCCGCGCTCGACCGGCTCAACGCGGCCGTCGACGTCAAGTCGCGGCACACGCTGAGCGATTCCCAGAGCTCGTACGAGCGCTCCCGCCTGCTCATCGTCGGCATGATCGTCGTGGCCGTCGTGCTCGCCGTCATCCTCGTGTCGATCGTCAGCCGCATGATCTCCCGCCCGCTGCGCGAGACGGTCCGCGTGCTCGAGTCCGTCGCCGAAGGCGACCTCGGCGGCCGGCTGCGGGTCGCCGGCCGCGACGAGGTGGGCCGGATGGGCGACGCGCTGAACCGGGGCCTCGAGCGCCTCGGCGGCTCCCTGCGCGACGTCGACGGGAACGTGGGCCGGGTCTCCGCCGCGGCCGCCCAGCTCACCGGCGCGGCCGGGGCCATGAACGACAGCGCGGCCCGCTCGTCCGGGGAGGTGCACCTGGCCTCGCAGGCCACCGACGGCATCACGCAGGACATCGGTACCGTCGCCACCGGCTCCGAGGAGATCGGCGCCTCGATCCAGGAGATCGCGCGCAGCACCTCCGACGCCGCGGCCACCGCGGACCGGGCCGTGCACGAGGCGGCGCAGGCGGCGACGGTCCTGGGCAGCCTCGGGCAGTCCTCCCGCGAGATCGAGACCGTCGTCAAGCTCATCACCTCCATCGCCGAGCAGACGAACCTGCTGGCCCTGAACGCCACGATCGAGGCCGCCCGCGCCGGGGACGCCGGCAAGGGCTTCGCCGTCGTCGCGACCGAGGTGAAGGACCTGGCCCAGGAGACGGCCCGCGCGACCGAGGACATCGCCCAGCGCGTCGGGGCCATCCAGCGCGACTCCGCCGCGGCGGTGCACGCCATCGAGTCGATCAGCGAGGTGATCACGACCATCCGCGACGCCCAGGCGAGCATCGCGGCGGCGGTCGAGGAGCAGTCGTCCACGACGGCCGAGATGAGCCGCACGGTGAGTCAGGTCGCGGGCCGGGCCAGCCAGATCAGCACGAACGTCAACGGGGTGGCGGCCGCGGCCGACGAGACCACGGGCATCGCGAGGAGCACGGCCGCCACGGCCGAGGAGCTGAACCAGGTCGCGGGCGATCTACGCCGCACCGTGGCCGTGTTCCGCTACTAGTCCGCTCCTAGTCCAGGTCGGCGAGCCGGTCCGCCGGCACCACCGCGTACTGCCGCAGCGAGAGGTCCCGGAACGTCACCGGCCCCCGAGGCCCCGGCACCCGGTCGATGTTGATCCCCGTCTCGGGCACGTTGAGCAGCTTGAATCCGTCGAGCAGCCGGGTCGTGGCGTTCCAGAACGCGCCGGTGCCGGCGTAGGCGCCGAGGAACTCCCGGGCGGCCGCCGCGTCCTCGGTCACGATCCCCGCGGCCAGCCCCGACGTCTCGTCGTTGGCCAGGCGCGCGGCGGCGAGCGGGGAGTCGACGGGCGCGACGGTGATCGTCGCCTCGCGGTCGGCGTCCAGCGCCCACTCGTAGCCCAGCGCGTGCGCGTGCGGCGGCGGCGAGACGGCGATGCGGGGCGCCACGGCGGCGGTGACCCGCGGCACCAGGTCCTCGTAGCGCGAGCGGTGGATGAGCAGCAGGTTGAGCCGGTTGCACACGCCGAGCCGGTCGAGGCCCGCGGTGATGAGCGCGAACGCCTTGTCGAGGTCGGCCGCCGCGTCGATGTAGAGCACGCCGCCGCCGTCGGCGTGGGCGAGGGTGCGCACGCCCCGCAGCGCCGCCTTCTCGGCCAGGGCCCGGGTGCTCTCACCGCTGCCGCGCAGGATCACCAGCGGGACCAGGCCCGGCTGGGACACCAGGGCGTCGGCGGTCTCGCGGCCCCGGGCCCGGATGAGCTGCACGGCGGCCGGGTCGAGGCCGGCCTCGGCCAGGGCCGGCGCGACGATCCCGTCCATGAGCGCGATCGCCGAGGCCAGGGCGGCCGAGCCGGTGCGCAGCACCCCGCCGTTCTGGCTCTTGATCAGCTGCGAGGCGACGTCGACGGTCACGTTGGGGCGGGCCTCGTAGTTGGCGCCGATGACGCCGACCGGGCGCCGCCACTCCTGCAGCACCAGCCCCCCGCCGAGCTCGCGGACCGTCCGGCGGGCCGGCTCCGGCTCCACGTCGGCGAGGATGTTCAGCTGCTCGGCCATGCCGGCCAGCCGGGCCTCGTCGAGGCGGAGCCGGTCGAGCAGGCCGCCGCTCATCCCGCCGGCCTCGGCCGCGGCCACGTCGGCGCGGTTGGCCTCCAGGATCGCGTCCGGGCCGGCGGCGAGGCGGCGGGCCATCCCGCGCAGGGCCTCGTCGATGGTCTTGGCCGGCGCCGCGGCGAGCGAGGCGGCCGCGGCGCGGGCGGCACGGGCGGCCTCGGCCACGACCTGGTTGACGTCCTGCTCCTCGCCCACGGCACGGCCTCCCAAAGGATGAGATCTACGGTTTACGCGCCTGCAGAGTGTATGTAAGCGGCAGACGCGCACGCCCCTCGGCCAGCCGGTGCTCACCCTGCGCGTCCTCGACGGTCCGCCCCGGGTAGAAGTCCCACGGGCAGCTGTCGTGCTCCTCCAGCATGGTCAGCTGCAGCCCCTCGGCGAGCAGCGCGCCCACGATCTCGCCCAGCCCGTGGTTCCACGAGTGGGTGACGTTGTGCTGGAACTGCCCGGGCGTGTCGACGTACGAGCCGGACTCCTCCCACACCAGGGGCTCCGGCGTCTCGAAGTACGGGAAGCTGACGACCAGCAGATCGTCCTTGCGCGTCTCGTCGATCGTCCACATCATGGGATGGCCCTCGCGGATGAACAGCCGCCCGCCGGGCCGCAGCAGGGTCGCCACGACCCCGGCCCACCGGCGGATGTCGGGCAGCCAGCACAGGGCGCCGACCCCGGTGTAGACCAGGTCGAACCCGCCCGCCCCGAGCACCGCCGGGGCGCCGTAAACGTCCGACTCCACGTAGTCGATGTCCGCCCCGAAGCGCTCGGCCAGGGCCCGGGCCTCGGCCAGGGAGGCGGGGGAGAAGTCGAGGCCGGTGACCCGCGCGCCCAGCCGGTGCAGGGAGAGCGTGTCCGTGCCGATGTGGCACTGCAGGTGCACGGCCCGCAGCCCGCGCACGTCGCCGAGGCGGGGCCGGTCGAAGCGCACGACGTCGCTGAGGTGCTCCGGATCGTCGAAGCCCTGCAGGTTGTACCCGCGCGACGCCGCATGCGCCGGTGCCCGCTCGTCCCACTGCGCCCGGTTGAGCCGGAAGGAATCATCCACAAGGCGACCCTCACACGGAGGTCAAGCGGATATCGCCTCCGTCGCCGCGTGCAGGGTCGGCGACATGACGTGCGGGTGCAGCACGGGCGGCACGTGGACCGGCACGTCGACCGCGGCCGACAGGATCAGGGCGAGCGCCACGCTGGTCGGCCGCGCCTCCGGCAGCTTGTCCAGGCTCGCCTCGCAGACCTCGAGGACCTCCTGCGGCATCCCGGCGATCCGCGGCAGCGGCTCCGGCGGGGTGTGGCGGTGGGCGCGCAGCATCTGCTCGTCGGTGTCGGCCGGGTACGGCAGCCGCCCGGTCAGGCACTGGTAGAGCAGCACCCCGACGGCGTACACGTCGGCCGGCGGGGCCGCCGGGCCCGGCTCCAGGCGCTCCGGCGCGAGGTACGCCGGCGTCCCCATCAGCGTCCCGTCCGGCAGCTGGTCCGGCTGCCCGGTGCGGGCGGCCACCCCGAAGTCGAGGATCTTGGCTCCCGCCGAGGTCAGCACCACGTTGGCCGGCTTGATGTCGCGGTGCACGACGCCGTGCCCGTGGGCCGCGGCCAGACCCGCCCCGACCTCCGCGCACACCCGGCCGGCGACCCGCCAGTCCAGTGGCCCGTCGTTCATCACGGCGTCCAGCGGCTGGCCCTCCACCAGCTCCATCACCAGGTAGGCGGTCCCGCGCCCGGCCCGGCGCGAGGTGCCGAAGTCGTACACCGACACGACGTTGGGGTGCGCGAAGCGGGCGCCGGAGCGGGCCTCGTTGCGGGCCCGGTCGAACGCCTCGGGGTCCGCGGTGTGCTCGGGGGTGAGCAGCTTCACGGCGACCCGGCGGTCCAGGACCTCGTCGTGCGCCTCCCAGACGCTGGCCATGCCGCCTTCGCCCAGCTTGCGTCGCAGTCGGTACCGTCCGCCGAGAACCCGCACATCATCCTGTTTCCCACCCGGCGACCGGTTCAAAAGACCAACCGCAGGGCACCGCCGGTGCACCGCGCGCGCAACCGGCGGCCGGTGAGCTGGTAGGCATGCACGGACGCGCCCGACTCCTGGTCGCGGCCGGCGCCGCCGCGATCGTGGGCTCATCGCTGGCCGCCGGCCCGCTCGCCCGCGTCCTGTGGATGCTCGGCTGCCTGGCCGGGGCCGCCCCGCTGCTGGTGCGGATGGTCCGCGACCGCCGCTCGGTCGCGCCCGCGTGGCGGCTCGTCGGCGCCGGCTTCGCCGTCCGGCTGCTCTCCGACCTCGTGTGGACGGTCGAGGCGCTGACCCACCGCGGCGGGGTGCCCTTCCCGTCGTGGAACGACCTCGGGTACCTGACCTCCTACGCGCTGCTCATCGCCGGGCTCATCGGCGCCGCCGGGGGACGGGCGCGGCTCGCCCTGCTCGACGCGTCCATCGTGATGGCCGGGTTCGCGGTGATCGACTGGATGCTGCTGCTGCATCCGTACCTGCACCACGCCGCCATCGGCCCCCTCGCCCTGAGCCTCGCGCTGGTGTACCCCGTCTGCGACCTGGTCCTGTTCGCCGCCGCCGTGCGCGCCCTGCTCTCCGGGGCGGCCCGCAACCGCGCGAACCGGCTGGTGCTCGCGGGCGCCGGGCTGCTGCTCGCGGCCAACACGATCTTCTTCGCGCACGCCGCGTCCGGCTCCACCCGCGACGTGGCCTGGCTCGACAACGCGCTCTGGCTCTGCTCCTACCTGGCGCTCGGCCTGGCCGGGCTGCACCCGCGGCCGGTCGGCGAGCGCTCGGCCGTGCCCGCGGCGGCCGCCGCGGTCGTCTCCCCGCGCCGGCTGCTGCTCTTCGGCGCGGCCACGCTGCTCGGCCCGGCCGCGACCGTCTACCGCCTGATCACCGCCGACGGCCTGCGCGGGTCGGGGGAGTGGCAGCACCTCGTCGTGCCCTCGATCCTCGCCGCGGTGCTGTCGGTGCTGCTCGTCACCCGCCTGGGCGGCCTGGCCCGGCTCGCCCAGCGCCGCCAGGCCGAGCTGGAGGCGAACGGGCGCCGGCTGCAGGCCGCGCTCGACGAGCGGGCGGCGCTGGAGGACCAGCTGCGCCACGGCGCCCTGCACGACCCGGTGACCGGGCTGGCCAACCGGGCCCTGCTCGCGCAGCGCATGGAGTGGAGCCTGGACCGGGCGGACGGGGCCGCCGCCGGCCCCGGGCACGCGCTGCTGCTGCTCGACCTCGACCGGTTCACCGACCTCAACGACGCCCACGGGATCGCGTTCGGCGACGAGGTGCTCGTCGCGCTGGCGCACCGCCTGCGCGCGGTCGCGGCGCCCGGGGACACCCTGGCCCGGCTGGGCGGCGACGAGTTCGCGCTGTTCGTGGAGCACGGCACCGCGCCGGGGTCGCACGAGCGGGCCGAGCAGCTCGCCGAGCTCCTGCGGGCCGAGGTCAAGGCGCCGCTGCGGGTCGGCGGGCGGGTCGTGCACCTCGCGGCCAGCATCGGGCTCGTGCACCTCGACGGGCAGGAGCCGCGCGAGGCCATGGCCGATGCCGACCTGGCCCTGCGCGCCGCCAAGCGCGGCGGGCGCGACCGTGTGGTGCGGTACCGATCGGAGCTCAGAAGCGCCCGGGAGACCTTCACGCGGATCAGCGCGGGGCTGCGCCACGCGATCGAGCGCGGCGAGCTGGCCGTGCACTACCAGCCGGTGGTCGAGCTGCCGGGCGCGCGGATCGTGGCCGTGGAGGCGCTGCTGCGCTGGACGCCGGCGAGCGGGCCGGTGCCGCCGGACGCGTTCATCCCCGTCGCCGAGGAGACCGGCCTCATCGTGCCCATCGGCGCCTGGGTGCTGCAGCGGGCCTGCCGGGACGCCCGCGGCTGGTACGAGCGCTTCGGCACCTCGATCACCGTGAACGTCTCGGTGCGCCAGCTCGCCGAGCCCGGCTTCGCCGACGAGGTCTTGACGGTGCTGGCCCGCACGGGGCTGCCGGCGGCGGCCCTGGTCCTGGAGATCACCGAGTCGGTGTTCGCCGGGGACGCCGACGCGCTGCCCGGCGCCCTCGCGCGCCTGCGCGGGCACGGGGTCCGCATCGCCATCGACGACTTCGGCACCGGCTACTCGTCGCTGTCGTACCTCAACCAGCTCCCCGTCGACATCCTCAAGATCGACCGCTCGTTCGTGCCGACCGGCGCCGCGTCCGACGGCGACCACGCCTTCACCCGCGCCGTGCTCCAGCTCGGCAGCAGCCGCCGCCTGCCCGCGATCGCCGAGGGCATCGAGACCGCCGAGCAGGCCGAGGTGCTGCACGAGCTCGGCTGCCGGCTGGCGCAGGGGTACCACTTCGCCCGGCCCGGCCCGGCCGAGCACCTCGAGGCCGCCTTCGCCCGGCTGAACCCGGCCCGCGACGCGGCGGCGGGGCGGCCCGGATGAGCCCGGGCCTCGCCGCCGTGCGCCGCGACCCCTGGGTGCGGGCCCTGCTCGCGGCCGGCGGCGTGCTCGTGCTCTGGTTCCTGCTCGGGCTCGGCTCCGACGCCGCGCAGGTCCGGCTCTTCTGGTCGCTGCTGCCGGTCACCGACCTGCTGCTCTGGCACGCCTCGCGCCGGGTCACCCGGATGGACCTGCCCGCCGACACGCGGCGGTTCTGGCGCGCGGTGAGCCGCACCTCGCTGCTGTTCGTGCTCGGCGACGCCAGCCAGACGGTCGTGGCGTGGGTGCGTCCGGGGGCGGCCGCGGCCGTGCCCAACGCGTTGCAGGCCGGCGCGATCCTCGTGGGCGTGGCGTACATGGTGTGGATCATGCTGACCCACCCCGGCCGCCTGCTGACGCGGGCGGCGCGGCTGCGCTTCTGGCTCGACGCCGCCTCGGTGCTCGTCGGCGTGGCCGTGCTGGCCTGGCTGCTGCTCCTGCCCGCGCAGACCGGGCGGCCGGTCGGGGCCCTGGTCGCCCAGCTGCTGGGCACGGCGATCATCCTCGTGGCCGGCTTCGCCGCGGTGAAGCTGATCCTGAGCGGCAACGCGCCGCTGACCGTCGCCGCGGCGGCCCCGATGCTGGCGGCGGGCGTGTTGCAGGGGGCGGCCGGGTCGCTCGTGTCGCCCGGCCCGGCGCACCTCGACGTGCTGCTCGGCGCCCAGTTCCTGTCGTCGGTCCTGCTGGTGCTCGGCCCGCGCCTGCAGGAGGTCTGCGGACCGCCGGTCCCGGCGGCCCAGCGCCGCTCGAAGCCCTACAGCCTGCTGCCGTACACGACGCTGGCGGGCATGTTCGCCGGGCTGCCCTTCGTCCTGAGCGACGGGGTCGGGGCCGACACGTGGATCCTGCTCGGCGGCCTCTTCGTCGCCACCGTGCTGGCCGTCAGCCGGCAGCTGCTCGCCTTCGCCGAGAACGCGGTCCTCGTGCGCGAGATCAAGGGCCAGGAGCAGCGGATGAGCAGCCTGCTGGCGCACTCGACCGACATCACCTCTCTCGTGGGGGTCGACGGGACCCTGACGTACGTGTCGCCGGCCACCGAGCGGCTGCTGGGCAAGGAGCCGGCGCTGGTGCTCGGCACGCCCGTCGTCGCCCACATCCACCCCGACGACCTCGGGATCTTCCTGCCGGCCATGGCGCAGCTGCGCTCGGCGCCGGACGCCACGGTCACCTACCAGGTCCGCTACGCCCACGCGGACGGCTCCTGGCGCTGGCTCGACGTGGTCAGCCGGAACCTGCTGCACGTGCCGGGGGTGCGGGCCTACGTCAGCAACGCCCGCGACGCCACCCAGGCCCGGCTGCTGCAGGACGAGCTGCGGCACCAGGCCACGCACGACGGCCTGACGGGGCTGGCGAACCGGGCGCTCTTCGACGCCCGCCTCGCCGCCGCGGACTCGCCCGGCGCCGTGCTGCTCGTCGACCTCGACGACTTCAAGCTCGTCAACGACACCTACGGCCACCACGCCGGCGACGCGGTGCTGGTCGCGGTGGCCGAGCGCCTGGCCGCGGCCACGCCGTCGCCGGGCCTGGCGGCGCGGCTGGGCGGCGACGAGTTCGCCGTGCTGCTCCCGGACGCGGACGGGCAGGCGGCGGCGGGCACGGCCGCGCGCTTCCTGGCGCTGATGGAGGCCCCGGTCCGGGTCGACGGCCGGCTCCTGCCGATCCGGGCGAGCGTCGGCTTCGCCGAGGGCCCGCCCGGCGACCCGGACGGTCTCCTGCGGCGCGCGGACGCGGAGATGTACCGCCTCAAGCGGATGACGCGCGTCTCGTGAACACCGCGCGCTCGGCGTCGTTGCGGCTCAGCCGGGCGGCCTCGGCGAACGCGGCCCGGGCCTCCCCGGTGCGGCCCAGGCGATCGAGCATCTCGCCGCGCGCGGCCGGCAGGTGCGGGTAGCCGGGCAGGTTCAGCCCGTCGAGCAGCTCCAGGGCCGCGGCCGGGCCTTCGGCCATCCCGACCGCCACGGCCCGGTTGAGCTCGACGACGGCCGACGGGGCGACGTGGGACAGCAGGCGGTACAGCGCGGCGATGCGGGCCCAGTCCGTGTCCTCGAACGCGCGCGCCCGGGCGTGGGCGGCGGCGATCGCGGCCTGCAGGCCGTAGGGGCCGAGCGTGCCCAGCTCCTCGGCGCGCGCCAGGGCGGCCAGCCCGCGCCGGATCAGCAGCCGGTCCCAGCGGCGGCGGTCCTGGTCGGCCAGCAGCACCGGGCGGCCCTCGGCGTCGGTGCGGGCGCCGATCCGGGAGGCCTGCAGCTCCATGAGCGCCGTCAGGCCGTGGACCTCGGGCGCGTCCGGCATCAGCCCGCACAGCACCCGGCCCAGGCGCAGGGCCTCCTTGACCAGCTCGGGCCGCGACCAGTCCGCGCCCGCGGTCGCCGAGTAGCCCTCGTTGAAGATCAGGTAGACGGTCCCGAGCACCGCCGAGAGCCGCGCCGGCGCCTCGCTCGCGGGCGGCAGTTCGAACGCCACGCCCCGCAGCGCCTTCTTGGCCCGCAGGATCCGCTGCGAGACCGTCGCCTGCGTGGTCAGGAAGGCCCGGGCGATCTCGTCCGTGCGCAGGCCGCCCAGCATCCGCAGGGTGAGGGCGACCTGCGACTCGGTCGTCAGCGACGGGTGGCAGGCGGTGAAGATCAGCCGCAGCGTGTCGTCGCCGATGTGGTCGTCGAGGGCGTCGACGATCGCCGCCTCCTCGCTGCAGCCGTCCCCGGCCCCGGCGACGGCGAGCTTGCGGCGGTAGGTCTCCTGCCGCCGCAGGTGGTCGATCGCCCGGTGCTTGGCCGTGGCCATGAGCCACGGCCCGGGATCGTCCGGCACGCCCCGGGCCGGCCACTGCTCCAGGGCCAGCACCAGGGCGTCCTGCGCCAGTTCCTCGGCCACCCCGACGTCGCGGACCAGCCGGGCGAGCGTGCCGATGATGCGGGCGGACTCGATGCGGTAGACCGCCTCCACCACGCGGCGCACGTCCGGCCCGTCCGGGCGCTGGTCCGAGCGCCGGTCCGGGGTCATCGGCTCAGAACTCCATGACCTGCAGGATGCGGCACGAGCCCGTCCACTCGGGCCACAGGTCGCGGTGGACCTTCATGAAGCGGCTGCACCACTCGACCGCCTCCTCCTTGGAGCGGACCTCGTAGACCGCGTAGCTGATCATCTCCTTGGTCTCCGTGAACGGCCCGTCGGTGACGGTCAGGTCGCCGCCGGTCACGGTGACCCGCGCGCCGGCCGCGCTCGGCAGCAGGCCGGCGTTGTCGATGAGGGCGCCCGCGGCCGTCGCCTCCTCGCCGAGCTTCATGATCGCTTCCATGAGCCCGGCGGGGGGCGGCGTCGGGGGCTGGGTCGCCTCGAGCAGCATCACGTATCGCACAACAGTCTCCTCACGCGAAGTGGTCCTTTCATCCCCTCCTCGAAGGGGAGGGCCCGGATCCGACATCGCGCCCGGAATTCTTTTTACGCGTTGCGGGTGATGTCCGAGACCTCCTGGGCCGTCAGCTTGATGCCGGCGGCGGCGATGTTGTCCTCGAGGTGCCCGACCGACCCGGTGCCGGGGATCGGCAGGATCGACGACGAGCGGGCCAGCAGCCAGGCGAGCACGATCTGGCGGGGCGTGGCCTCGTACTTCTTCGCGACCGCCTCGATCGTGGCGTTGCCGTCGAGGTTCTGGATCGGGGCCCACGGCAGGAAGACGATGGACTCCTGCTCGCACAGGTCGACCAGCGCCTCCGAGCCGCGGTCGTCGACGTTGTACCGGTTCTGGATCGACACCACCGGCGTGATCCGCTGCGCGGCCCGCAGCTGCTCCTCGTTGAAGTTCGACACGCCGATGTGCCGGATCTTGCCCTGGGCCTTGAGCTCGGCGATGGCCCCGACGGACTCCTCGAGCGGCACGCGCGGGTCGACGCGGTGGAACTGGTACAGCGTGATCGTGTCCACCCGCAGCTTGCGCAGGCTGCCCTCGAGCGCCTCGCGCAGGTGCTCGGGCCGCCCGTCGGGCGCCCACTCGTTGGGGCCCGACCGCGTCAGGCCGCCCTTCGTGGCGATGACGAGGTCGTCGGCGTAGGGGTGCAGGGCCTCGGCGATGATCTCCTCGCTGACGTCCGGCCCGTAGGAGTCGGCGGTGTCGATGAAGTTCACGCCCAGCTCGACGGCGCGGCGCAGGACCCGCTTGGCCTCCTCGCGGTCGCGGGGCGGCCCCCAGATCCCGTCGCCGGTGATGCGCATCGCGCCGAAGCCGAGCCGGTTGACGGTCAGGTCGCCACCGACGTCGATCGTGCCCGCGTTCGCCGCGCTGCTCTGTGCTGACATGCGTCAGTTCTCCTTCGCTAGTCCTCGCCTCCGAATCTAGCCATGCGCGCGGCCGGCCGCCGAGGACGCTGTGAGAATCCGGAGCGCCACGGCTCTGGATTAGTGCACTTCACCCTGGGTACTGTGTCCCGACCCGCCCGACCCGACCCGCCGAGCACTGGGAGTGAGCAGCATGAACGCGCATGACCCGACCGGAATCGACCCCGACAGCCCCGAGGCGGCGGCCCGCGAGGCGGCGCGCTTCGAGGCCGAGCGCAAGCAGAGCCTGGAGCACCAGCTGGCCCGGGGCGGCCGCGTGGACGACGGCGCCGTCGACTCCACCGGGCGCAGCATCCGCGACCCCCGCCGGGGAACGCAGCTGGACGAGGACATCTAGCGAGGCGCCCGCGCGGGCGTCCGCGGGGCCCGGAGCCGGACTCGGCGCCGGGCCCTCGCGGTGTCCGGAGCAGATGCCGACGCATTGACGTCGGGTGCATTGCGACAATGCACCCGCCCGGCGCCGTACCACCTCTTCGTCGGCGAGGAGACCGCCTCGGTCGCGTTCGGCCCGATGCTGCGGGCGCTGCCGGCCGCCGAGCGGGCCGCGAGCCGGGTCGTGGTCGAGGCGGAGCCCCCGGACCGGCTCCCCCTCGACGGGAACGTTACGTGGGTGTCGCGGGACGGGCTCGTCGACGCGGTACGACGGCTGGACCTTCCGCAGGAACCCGGGCAGGCTTATGTCGCCGGGGAGGCGCGCGCCGTGCAGGCCGTCAAGCAGCACCCCGTCCGCGACCGGGGCTGGCCGCGGCGATCGGTGCTGACCAAGCCGTTCTGGACGCCCGGGCGCCGCGGCATGGAGTAGTGACATCCGACCTATCGATGCTCGCCGACCCCTTGCGGGCCGTTCTCCCCGGCTGGTAGACAACAGTCCTCCGATGTTTGGGAGAGCTTCGTGACTGCAGAGTTCGACGGCCTCGCCGCCGTCGTGACCGGGGCCGCCTCCGGGATCGGCCTGGCCACGGCCCGCCACCTCGCCGCCCGCGGTGCCCGCGTGGCCGGCCTCGACCTGCGCACCGACGGCATCCCCGAGGGCGTCGCGGGGTTCGTCGCCGACGTGACCGACGACGAGGCCGTGCGCGCCGGCGTCGGGGCCGCGGCCGCCCACCTCGGCGGCATCGACATCCTGGTGAACAACGCCGGCATCGGCGCGATCGGCACCGTGGAGGCCAACGCCGACGCCGAGTGGCACCGCGTCTACGACGTCAACGTCGTCGGCCTGGTCCGGGTCACCCGCGCCGCCCTGCCGCACCTGCGCCGCTCGTCCTGCGCCGCGATCGTGAACACCTGCTCGATCGTGGCGCACGCGGGCGTGCCGGACCGCGCCCTCTACAGCGCGACCAAGGGCGCCGTGCAGGCGCTGACCGCGGCCATGGCCGCCGACCACGTGCGCGAGGGCATCCGGGTCAACTGCGTCAACCCGGGCACCGCCGACACCCCGTGGGTGCGCCGGCTGCTCGACGAGGCCGCCGACCCCGCCGCCGAGCTCACCGCGCTGCGGGCCCGCCAGCCCACCGGCCGGCTGGTCACGCCCGAGGAGGTCGCGCACGCGATCGCCTACCTCGCGAGCCCGCTGGCCAGCGCGACCACCGGCGCCGTGCTGTCGGTCGACGGCGGCATGCACGGCCTGCGGGTCAGGCCCACGGCGTGACCGTCCTCGGGCTGGGCTGTGCCCAGCTGGGCAACCTGTGGCGCGAGCGCTCCGACGCGCAGGCCCGGGCCATCGTCGACGCGGCCTGGGAGTGCGGCATCCGCTCCTTCGACACCGCCCCGCACTACGGCCTCGGCCTGTCGGAGCGGCGGCTCGGGGCGGCCCTCGCGCACCGGCCGCGCGCCGGGTTCACGGTGAGCACCAAGGTCGGCCGCCTGCTCGAACCCGTCGACGGGGCCGGCGACGACCTGGCCGACGGGTTCGCGGTCCCGCGCACGCACCGCCGCGCCTGGGACTTCAGCCGCGACGGGGTGCGTCGCTCGCTGGAGGCGAGCCTGGACCGCCTCGGCCTCGACCGTGTCGACGTGGCCCTCCTGCACGACCCGGAGTTCCAGCCGGAGGCGGCGCTGCGGCACGGGTTCCCGGCCCTCGCGCAGCTGCGCGCCGAGGGGGTCGTGGGCGCGATCGGGGCCGGCTCGAAGGACGCCGGGGTGCTCACCCGGCTCGTGACCGAGTGCGCGCCCGACGTGGTGATGGTCGCGGGGCGGTACACCCTCCTGGAGCAGCCCGCGGCCTCGGCGCTGCTGCCCGCGTGCGCCGCGGCGGGGGTGGCGGTGATCGCGGCCGGCGTGTTCAACAGCGGCCTGCTCGCCGAGGACGTGCCGCGGGCGGGCCTGCACTACGAATACGGCGACGCCCCGGCGGCGCTCGTCGAGCGGGCGTCGGCCATCGCCGCCGTGTGCGCCTCGTTCGGCACGACCCTGCCGGCCGCCGCGATCGCCTTTCCGGGCCGCGACCCCTGCGTGACCGCGGTGGTGCTCGGGGCCGACGACGCCGATCAGGTGCGGCGCAACGCCGCGCTGTTCGCCGCCCCGCCCCCCGCCGCCCTGTGGCCGGCCCTGCGCTCGCGGGGACTGCTGTGATCGTCGGCGCGCGCCGGCACCCGTGGCCCCGGCGGCCGGTACCGTCGCCGCGGAGCGAACCGTGGCGCTGACCGACGAGGCCATCGACAAGATCAAGGGCATGATCACCTCGGGCGAGCTGCGCCCGGGCGACCGCCTGCCCAGGGAGGCGGACCTGGCCGAGCGGCTGGGCCTGTCCCGCAACTCCCTGCGCGAGGCCGTGAAGGCGCTGTCGCTGATCCGGGTCCTGGACGTCCGCCAGGGCGACGGCACCTACGTGACCAGCCTGGAGCCCGCCCTCCTGCTCGACGCCCTGAGCTTCGTCGTCGACTTCCACCGCGACGACACCGTGCTGCAGTTGCTGGAGGTCCGCCGCATCCTGGAGCCGGCCGCGACCGCCCTGGCCGCGACCCGCATGACCGACGCGGACGTGGCCGGGCTCCGGGCCGTGCTGGACGCGCTCGGCGACGCGCCGGGCGTCGAGGCGCTGGTCGCCAACGACCTGGAGTTCCACCGGCTGATCGCCGCGGGCTCGGGCAACGCCGTGCTGTGCGCCCTGATCGACGGCCTGTCGGGCCCGACGACCCGCGCGCGCATCTGGCGCGGCCTGACCCAGGAGGGCGCGGCGGCCCGCACGCGCGAGCAGCACCAGGCCATCGTCGGCGCGATCGCGTCCCGCCGGCCGGACCTGGCCCGCTCCTGGGCCGCGATCCACGTCGCCGGCGTCGAGGAGTGGCTCCGCCGCGCCCTGTAGGGCTATGGTTTGAACGTGTTCAAGTCCGATCGCCCGGGGCGCCCGCTGCTGCTCGGGCTGGTGCTGTCCGTCGTGGTCCGCGGCGCGATGAGCGCCCTGAGCCTCCTCGCGATCGGGCCGCTGTTCGGCCCGATCGACCTGCTGGCCGGCGGTGTCCCGGCCGCCGACTACGCGTTGTCGGCGCTGCTCGCCCTCGCCACCGCGATCGCGTGCGACGGGCTGCGCCGCGACCGGCTGTGGGCGTACCGCCTCGGCCTGACCCTGGCCCGCCTCTACGTCACCGTCAACGCCGTCACCGCGATCGTCACCGGGGTGCTCGCGTGCTGGTTCCCGCCGCTGCTCGTGCCGTTCGCGGTGTACGTGGGCTCGGCCGCCCTCGCGTTCGTGGCGGCGCGGCGGCTCAGGGCCGAGGGCGGCTCCGCGCTGGTGCTCGGGCTCGCGCGTCTGCGCCGCTTCTGAGTGCGCAACCCCTCAGGAACCGGGCGCTCACGCCGATGAGACGGCCGGTTCGTTGATTGGTGAAGGGGCGTGCGCGTGGCAGCCGAGAAGCGACGGTGGCTGGCCGACCAGCCGATGGCCCGCAAGCTCATGCTGCTGGTGCTGGTGGGGTGCCTGGTCGGCGCGGTGGTGCTCGGCGTGGGCGTGTTCAGCCTCAAGCGCGTCAACGACCGCGCAGCCGAACTCTACAACCTCAACCTGGTGCCCGCCGCGCATCTCGCCGCGCTCGACCGGGCCGCGCTGCGCGTGCGCAACGACGTCGCCAACCTGGCGCTGTCCAACGGGCCGGTGGCGAGCAAGGCGTTCACCGACGACATCGCCGCGGCCGAGCAGCAGGTCGACGCCGAGGTCGCCGCCTACCGGGCGACGATTCGCGACGTCAAGCAGCGCCAGCTCCTGGACCGGTTCACGATCTGGTGGGGCGCGTTTCGCAACATCCGCGACCATCGGCTGCTCCCGCTGATCCAGGCCGGGGACAACGCGGGATTCCAGCAGGCGTACCTCGGCGACGGCGACACGGTCGGCGGCAACGCGATGGGCGCGCTCGAGGACCTGATGCGCTTCGAGCAGTCGAGCGGCCGGGCCGGGGCCGGGCAGGCCGCGAGCGCCTACCGCACCGCGCGGATCGCGATGGTCGTCGCGCTGCTCGCGGGGCTGGCGCTGGCGATGGTGCTCAGCCGGTACCTGACCGGGCTCGTCGTGCGCCCGATCCGCCGCGTGCACGCGGTGCTCAACGCGGTCGCGGCGGGCGATCTGACCGCCGAGGCCGACGTGGCCCAGCGCGACGAGGTCGGGCAGATGGCGCGGGCGCTCGGGGCGGCGACGGCCAGCACCCGCGAGGCGGTGCGCTCGCTCGGCGACAACTCGGCGACGCTCGCGGCCGCGGCCGAGGAGCTCACCGCGATCAGCCGGCAGATCGACACCAGCGCGAAGTCGGCCAACACGAAGGCGGGCGAGGTGGCGCGGGCGGCCGGGACGGTCAGCGAGCACGTCGCCGCGGTCGCCGGCGGGGCGTCGGAGATGGGCGACGCGATCGAGGAGATCTCGCGCAACACCGCCCACGCGGCGACGGTGACGGCGTCGGCGGTCGCGATCGCGGCCACCACCAACGACACGATCGGCAAGCTCGGCGCCTCGTCCACCGAGATCGGCGAGGTGGTCAAGGTGATCACCTCGATCGCGGGGCAGACGAACCTGCTCGCGCTGAACGCGACCATCGAGGCGGCCCGGGCCGGGGACTTCGGCAAGGGGTTCGCGGTCGTCGCGCAGGAGGTCAAGGACCTGGCGCGGGAGACCGCGCGGGCCACCGACGACATCGGCCGGCGGGTGCAGGCGATCCAGCTCGACACCGAGGACGCGGTCGCCGCCATGGGGCAGATCGGGGACGTCATCGCGCAGATGAGCGAGTACCAGAACGCGATCGCCGCGGCGGTCGAGGAGCAGGCGGCCACCGCCCGCTCGATGAGCCAGAGCGTCGGCGCGGCGGCCGGCGGCTCGACCGACATCGCCGGCACCATCGCCGGGGTCGCCGAGGCGACCGAGCTGACCAACCAGGGCGTGTCCAGCACCGGCGAGGCGGTCGACCAGCTCGCCTCGATGGCCTCCGAGATGCGCGTCCTCGTCTCCCGCTTCAAGTACTGAGGAATCCCTGATGCGTAGAGCTTTCGCCGCCGTACTCGCCGTCGCCCTGCTCGCGTCGGGCTGCACCGAGACCCTCAAGACCGACGCGACCGGGGGCGGCCCCGCCGTGCGGGTGGCGCTGCTGCTGCCCGAGCGCAAGGCGAGCCGCTACGAGGCCGGCGACCAGCCGTACTTCGCCCAGAAGCTCTCCGAGCTGTGCCCCGGCTGCACCGTGGACTACCGCAACGCCGAGCAGAACGCCGCGACCCAGCTGCAGCAGGCGAAGGACGCGCTCGACCAGGGCGCGAAGGTGCTCGTGCTGACCCCGGTCGACAGCGTCGCGGCGGGCGAGATCGTGACCGAGGCCAGCAACCGCGGGGTGCCCGTCATCTCCTACGACCGGCTCGTGCTGAAGACCGCGGTCGACTACTACATCTCCTTCGACAACGCGAAGGTGGGCGCGCTGCAGGCCCAGGCGCTGCTGACCGCGCTCGGCCCGAAGGCGTCGCAGGGCGAGATCCTGTGGATCAACGGCTCGCCGACCGACAACAACGCGACGCTGTTCAAGCAGGGCGCGCACGCCGGGCTGGACGGCAAGGTGAAGGTGGCGGCCGAGTCCGACACCGCCGAGTGGAACCCGGACAACGCGAGGGCCTGGACGGCGGGCATCCTGCCGACGCTGCGCGGGCGCACGATCGTCGGCGTGTACGCGGCCAACGACGGCACCGCGGGCGCGGCGATCGCGGCCATGAAGGCGGCCGGGATGCCGGCGGTCCCGGTGACCGGGCAGGACGCCGAGACCGCGGCGCTGCAACGGATCCTGGTCGGTGAGCAGTACATGACGGTCTACAAGGCGATCCGCGCCGAGGCGGAGGCGGCCGCGGCCCTGGCCGACGACCTGGTGCGCGGGCGCCGGCCCCCGGGGACGTCCACTGTGGACAACGGGGCCGGTCAGGTGCCGTCGATCCTGCTCGACCCGGTGGCCGTCACGAAGGAGACGATCGCCGGTACCGTGATCAAGGACGGGTTCGTGACGCCGGGTGCTCTGTGCGCGGGCCAGTACGCCGACGCGTGCCGAGCGGCCGGCATCGGCTGAGTCCCGCCCGGCCGCGGCCCGGCCCGGAAGCCGGCGCGGACGCTTTCGCTCAGCCGGCGCGGACGCTTTTCGCTCAGCCGGCGCGGACGATCGAGCCGAGGAGCGCGTCGATCTCGGGCTCGAAGGCGGGGTCGTCCGTCTCGGCCAGGGCGTGCACGAACTGGCCCGAGCCGTCCTCGACGAGCGCCTCGCGCATGTGCACCGCCGACGTCCCGCCGATCCCGGTGTGCACGTGGATCCAGTCGGTCGGCAGGCCCAGGAGCCGGCCGCCGGAGCGGGTGACCGCGTCGGCCGGGAAGCGCTCGTGGACGAGCGACGGGGCGCTGCCGCGATACAGGGTGAGCGACGCGAACGGGCCGCCCAGCGGGGTCAGGCGGAACAGGCGGAGCACGACGAAGGAGAGGCCGGGCTCCTGGTACGCCACCCAGCCCTCCGGCGCCGCCAGGGTCAGGATCTTCTCGCCGTCGAGGCTCGTCAGCACGCGCTCGCCGGCCCCCGCGGCCAGGGTGCGTTCGCCGCGATCGAGCGTGCCCAGGACGCGGGTCGCCAGCTCGGTCAGGCCCTCGCGGTCGTCGGCGGCGTTGGGGGAGACGAAGAGCTGGACGCGTACGACTGCCGCATCCGCCGTGCGCACGAAGGCGTCCGCGATCGGCACGGCCCGGCGGAGGGAGTCGAGCGGGAAGTAGCCGTAGGCGACCGTCTCGGCCGCGGTGTCGAGCGGCACGAGCCGCTGCCCCGCGGGCAGCTGCCAGGTCTGGGCGACGGCCGCGATCGCCGGCCGCAGGTCGCCCTGGACGACGCGGAAGAGCTCGGACGCGAGCAGCACCAGGCGCTCGCCGTCGAGGTCGAGCAGGACCCGGGTCTCGGCCTGCTCGGTGGCGGCCACGCCCATGAGCGACTGGCCGCGCGCCTCGGCCCGCGCCCCCTCGGGCAGCGTCACCGTCAGCCGGCCGCCGAGCAGCGAGATCGGCCGGTGCGCGCGATAGTCCCGTCCGGCCTGTGCGAGTGCGCCCATCCCCGCACCCTACTGTGCCGCGCCCGGCCCGGCACGGGGCGCGGGGCGGGCCGGCGCTCGTGCGGCCGTGCGGATGGAAGCGGCGGCTTGACCGGCCAGGCTAATCGAGTTAGCTTTGGGGCTATGTGCATTCGGATGGCCGGGGTGACCGGTGCCTAGGGCCGGGCTCAGCCCCGCCGCCGTCGTCGAGGCCGCGCTGCGCGTGGTCGACGCCGGCGGCCCGGAGGCGTTGACGCTCGCGGCCGTGGCGGGGGAGTGCGGGGTGGCGACGCCCTCGCTCTACAAGCACGTCGCCGGCCTGCCCGAGCTGCGCGCGCTGCTCGCCGTGCGCATCATCGACGAGTTCACCGCCGAGGCGACCGCGGCCATCCTCGGCCGCAGCGGCGACGCGGCGCTCGAGGCGCTCGCGTTCGCCTACCGCGACTACGTCACCCGGTGCCCGCACCGCTACGCGTTCATGCCCCAGCGTATCGACCCGGACCCGGGGGTCACGGCCGCGGCCGATCGCTTCCTCGCCGTCGTCTTCGCCGTGTTCAAGGGCTACGACCTCAGCGACGACCAGGTGGTGCACGCGACCCGCGTGCTGCGGGCCGCGCTGCACGGCTTCGCGGTGCTGCGCACCGGGTTCCAGATGGGCCAGGACGTCGAGGTGACGTACCGGGTGCTGGTGCAGACCCTGAAGGCTATTCGTGGGGCAGCAGGAAGCGCCAGTTGATCTGGGCGCGCCGGCCGTCCGGGAGCCGGAAGACCGGCCACTGGACCGTGTCGGAGTGCGGCACGGCCCGCTGGAGGGCGCGGGCCTGGCGGTCGCGCAGGTCCTGCTGGGCCAGGAACTCGTTCTTGCGCAACTGCGGCACCGGCACGCCCGCCGGCCACGGCCGCACCGGCGTCGTGACGGGCTGGGCCGCGTCCAGGAGCACGACGATCATGCGGACGGCGTCGGGGTGCCAGGCCGTGCCGGCGCGGTTCACCCGGTCGAGCAGCTGGGTGCAGTGGTCCAGCAGGGAGTACGCCGGCGTCGGGTAGGCCCGGTCGCGCCGCGTCTCCTCGAGGCCCTCGAACCGCAGGCTGAACTTGCGCCCGTTCGTGCGCGCCGTGAACACCGTCGACGGCACGTCGGCGATCATCGGGGCGCCGGGGCGGCGGCGGGCGTTGGCCGGGTCGCGCAGCACCGTGGTCGCGTGGTTGCGCAGGGAGCGCACCTCGCCCTGGCCGATGCGCAGCCGCTTGCCCGCGTCGGTGATGAGCACGCCGTCGTCGTAGGCGACCAGGCGCGGCGCCCGCAGCGCGTTCCAGCCGGCCGGGACGAAGCCGCCGACCAGTTCCCAGGTCAGCATCGGCCGGGGCGTGCGGCTGCCCTCGGGGTCGCCGGCGGCGATCGCGGCGGCCGCGCCCGCGCCCCCGACCACGGTCGTGACGCCGACGGCGCCGGCCGCCAGCAGCAGGCTCCTGCGGTTCATTCGAAGCTCCCGTCTCGTGTCTGCCCGACTCAACGACAAATCGGACAAAAGGTCACCGGCGCTCATTCGCTCTAAACCAGAGTCCGTTGGTATGGTTTGAGGATGCGCATCTCGGCGAAGGCGGACTATGCGATCCGCGCGCTGGCCGGCCTCGCCGCCGACCCGAGCCGCCCCCTGGTCTGCGAGGCGATCGCCGCCGAGCAGCACATTCCCTTCCGTTTCCTCAAGGCCGTCCTGCGTGACCTGCGCCGGGCCGGGCTCGTGCGCAGCCAGCGCGGCTGCGAGGGCGGCTACTGGCTGGGCCGGCCGGCCGAGTCCATCACCCTCGCCGAGGCGGTCGCGGCAGTCGACGGCGAGCTGCTCAGCGTGCACGGCGAGGGCCCCGACGACGACCCGCGCCGCGCGCCCGCCGTGGCCGCCGTGTGGCGCGAGATCCAGGCCCGCACCGAGGAGATCCTGACCGGCACGACCGTCGCCGACCTGGTGCGCGAACCCGAGGGAGCCCTGCGATGAGCGACGAGCACTGGCACGCCCCGCTGCGGCACATCCGCGGCGCCGAGCTGACCGGCGACACCGGCCAGACCTCGGGCATGACCCGGCTGGAGGCGATCTCCGGCAAGACCGTCGGCTCGGAGAAGCTGTGGATGGGCCGCACCCACGTGGCCCCGGCCACCAGCTCGGGCGACCACCACCACGGCGAGGCCGAGACGGCCATCTACGTGGTCTCCGGCCACCCGGTCTTCGTGTTCGCCAAGGACGCGGCCGAGGGCGGCGAGGAGATCCGGCTGGAGGCCGGGCCGGGCGACTACATCTTCGTCCCGCCCTACGTGCCGCACCGCGAGGAGAACCCGGGCGCGGAGGAGGCCGTCGTCGTCATCGCCCGCAGCAGCCAGGAGGGTGTCGTGGTCAACCTGCCGAGCCTGTGGGCGCCGGTCGAGCGTCCGTGAGCGAGGGGCTCGCGGTCGTCGAGTACACCGACCCCATGTGCCCGTGGGCGTGGGGCTCGGAGCCGTCGTTCCGCTATCTGCGGGCCGCCCTGGCCCCGGCGGGCTGGCGGCGGGTGTTCGGCATCCTGTTCCACCCCGGCGACGATCCCGCGCCGGACGAGGCGGCGGAGACGGCGTGGTACCACCGCCACGTCCAGGACATCGCCGGGCACACCGGCGCACCCTGGCCCGCGGCCCTCGAGCGGGTCGCCCGCTCCAGCGTGCCCTCCTCCCGGGTCGCCACCGCCGCGGGCTGGCAGGGCGACGAGGTCGCCGACCGGGTGCTGCGGCGGCTGCGCGAGACGTTCTTCGTGCTGGGGGAGCCGGCCGACACCGAGGAGCGCGCCCTCGCGGCCGTCGACGGCGTGCCGGGGCTGGACCGCGACCGCCTCGCGGCCGACCTGCACTCGCCGCGCACCGTCCGCGCGGCCGCCCGGGACTTCCGCGAGTGCCGCCGTCCGGTGCCCGAGGTCGTCGGGCTGTGCGCGGGCGGCCCGCACCCGGGGGCGGCCAAGGAGGCCGTGGGCGGGCTGCGGTACGCCTTCCCGACCCTGGTGTTCGAAGGCCCGGGCGGCCGCGCGGCCGTGCCCGGCTGGCGAGCGCTGGAGTGTTACCTGGAGGCGGCCGAGTCGGTCGCGCCCGGTTGCGTGCGGCCGTTCGCGAGGCGGGACCTGCGGGCCCATCGCAGCCTGACGAAGCCGGAGACCCGGCTGCTGCTGGGCGTCGAGACCGCGCCGGAGGGAGCCGTCGTGGTGGACACGCCGGGCGGACCCGTGTTCCTGGACCCGGGCGAGGCCGCGACCCATCCTGCCACACGAGCGCGCTAAATCATACTGACCCCATCGGATTGGTCTCGAAATATAGGACACATCCCGATGGCTATTGACGTCTCTTGGCGTCGATCTCATGCTGGGCCCATGACGCATCTGAGCCGCCGGTCATTCCTCGGTCTCGGTGCCGCACTGGGCGGCGCCACGCTGCTCGCCGCGTGCGGCGACGGAACCGCCGGCCCCGGCACCGGCGGGGCCGGCGGCACGCTCAAGTGGGGCTGGGCGCTCACCACGAGCTGGGACCCGGTCACCTCGTCGGCCGGCTGGGACGTGCACGTGCTGTCGCTGGTCTACGCCGGCCTGACCAAGCTCGACGAGCGCGGCAACGCGGTCCCGGCGCTCGCGACCGGCTGGAAGTACAACGCCGACGGCACCGAGGTGACGTTCACGCTGCGGCCCGGCCTCACCTTCAGCGACGGCACCGCGCTGGACGCCACCGCGGTCCGCAAGAGCCTCGAGCGCGGCCGGGACTTCCCCAAGTCGCTGGTCGGGCCGCAGCTGGTCAACGTCCGGGAGATCGCCGCGCCCGACGCGACCACGGTGACCCTGCGCCTCGCCGCGCCCGACTTCCAGATCCCCAACCTCCTCGCGGGCAAGACCGGCATGATCGTGAGCCCGGCGGCCTTCGAGGCCGACGCCGCCGCCCTCGCCACCCGGCCGGTCGGGGCCGGGCCGTTCACGCTCACGTCCTACACCCAGAACGCGAAGGCGGTGCTGGCCCGCAACCCGGCCTACTGGGACGCGGCGAGCATCAAGCTGGAGCGCTTCGAGGCCTACCCGCTGCCCGAGGCGGCCACCGTCGTCGCGGCACTGCAGTCGGGGCAGTACGACGTCGCCCAGATCCCCGGCTCGCAGGTCGAGGCGGCGAAGGCGGCCGGGCTGACGGTGCAGGTGATCCCGTCGCTCGTCGTGGCCGTGCTCGACGTGAACATCGCCAAGAAGCCGTTCGACGACCCGAAGGTGGCCGAGGCGCTGCGCTACGCCGTCGACCGCGCCGCGCTGCTCAAGACCGCCCAGTTCGGCCACGGCGAGGTCGCCTACCAGCCGTTCCCCAAGGGCTACGCGGGCTACAACCCGGCGCTGGAGGGCGTCTACGCCCACAACCCGGAGAAGGCCCGGCAGCTGCTGGCCGAGTCGACCTACGGCGGCGCGCCCGTCGACGTCGTCATCACCACCTCGGCCGCGGCGGGCGTGCCCGAGCAGCTCCAGTCGCAGCTGCAGGCGGCCGGGTTCCGGCCCACCATCGAGGTCATCCCGGCCGCGCAGGCGACGCAGCTGGTCTACGTCCAGCACTCCCGCGCCCTCTTCGTCGACCAGTTCGCCGGGCGGGACGCGGCCGTGCAGGCCTTCCAGGTGCTCTTCGGCAAGGAGGGGCTGATGAACCCGGGCCGCGTCCAGCCGCCGGAGCTCGCCGACGCGCTGGCCAGGGTGAGCCGCACGCCGCTGGACGACCCGGCCTACCCCACGGTGCTGCAGGAGGCCACGGCGGTCGCGGTGCGCGGCATGTCCAACGTGTTCCTCTACACCGTCCCGCGCATCCTCGCGCGCCGGGCGAACGTGTCGGCGATCCCCGAGTACACGGTCGTGCAGCGCTTCGAGGGGGTGAGCGTGGCGTGAAGGTCCGGGCGCTCGTGGCCGCCGTCGCCGTCCCGGTCGTGGTGTTCCTGTTCTCGTCGCTGATCACGTTCGGCCTGGGGGCGCTGTCGCCGAGCAACCCGGCGGCGGCCGTGCTCGGGGAGACCGCGACGCCGGCCGACATCGCCCGGATGCGTCACGAGTTCGGGCTCGACAAGCCATTGCCGCTGCGGTACCTCGAGTGGCTCGCGCACGCGCTGAGCGGCGATCTGGGCCGCTCGTACTTCACCACGATCCCGGTCGCCGACAGCATCTTCGCGGCCCTGCCGGTCGACCTGTCCCTGGCCGCCCTGGCGGTGCTGCTGGCCGTGCTCATCGGCGGCGGGGCCGGGATCGCCGCCGCCCTGCGCCGCGACAGCCGGCTCGACCGCGCGATCACGTTCGCCGCCTCGGCCCTGGGCACCCTGCCGCCGTTCGCGCTCGGCATCGGGCTCGTCGTGGTCTTCGCGGTGCTGCTCGACCTGCTGCCCGCGGGCGGGTACGTCGGCCCGGAGCACGGGCTCGGGCCGTGGCTGCGCTTCGCGATCCTGCCGGCGCTCGCGCTCAGCCTCGACACCGCCGCGTCCATCGCCCGGCAGCTGCGCACCTCGCTCGTGGCGCAGCTCGGCGAGAACTACGTGACCGGCGCCGTGGTGCGCGGCCTCGGCGCCCGCCGGGTGCTCCTGCGCCACGCGCTGCGCAACGCCGCCGGGCCGGCGCTGACCGTGCTCGGCCTCGGCGTGCCGATGGTGCTCGGCGGCGCCGTGGTCACCGAGAAGATCTTCAACCTGCCGGGCCTGGCCCAGCTGGCCCTGCAGGCCGCGGCCCAGCACGACGTGCCGCTCATCCAGGGCACCCTGCTCGTCACCGTGACCGTGGTGCTGGTGTGCAACACGCTGGTGAACCTGGCGCTGGGGCGGCTCACCCCGCAGGGGCGGCGGGCATGAACCGGCTGGCGCTCGCCGCGCTCGGCGTCG
This sequence comes from Dactylosporangium sp. CA-052675, assembly GCF_050947935.1. Lineage (GTDB taxonomy): Bacteria > Actinomycetota > Actinomycetes > Mycobacteriales > Micromonosporaceae > Dactylosporangium. Next base: position 2,465,103 of record NZ_CP192010.1, read on the forward strand.
TCGGGGTGCTCGCCGTCGCGGGCGGGTACCTCACCCCGCACGACCCCCTGCACCAGGACCCGGAGCTGGCGCTGCGCGGGCTGTCCTGGACGCACCCGCTCGGCACCGACTACCTCGGCCGCGACGTGCTCAGCCGCCTCATCGCCGGCACCGGCACCACGGTCGTCGCCGCGATCGAGAGCGTCGGGGTGGGGCTGCTGCTCGGCGTCGCGCCCGGCCTCGCCTCGCTGTGGCTGGGCCGGGGCGTGGAGTGGGTGCTGCTGCGGGCCGCCGACGCGCTCATGACCCTGCCGTTCATCGTGTTCGCGGTCGCCGTCACCGGCATCCTCGGCAACGGCCTGCCCCAGGCGATGGTCGCGATCGGCATGCTGTTCGCGCCGCTGTTCTTCCGGGTCACCCGGGCCGCGGGGCTGAGCCTGACCCGGGCCCAGTACGTCGAGGCGGCCGCGCTCTTCGGCGCCTCCCGGACCCGGATCCTGCGCACCCACGTGTGGGGCAAGGTGTTGCCGACCGTGGCCGTCACCGCCGCCCAGGCCACCGGCGGGGCGCTGCTGGCGGTGTCTTCGCTGACGTTCCTCGGCATCGGCGTCCAGCCGCCCGCGCCGACGTGGGGCGGGGTGCTCGCCAGTGACCTCGGATTCCTGGCCCAGCAGCCGTGGGCGCCGCTCATCCCGGCCGCCCTGATCGCGCTGACCGTGGCCGCGCTCAACACGCTCGCCGACGACAGGAACCTCAATGCTGCGCGTGGATGACCTGAGTGTGACCGTCCCGGGCGCGGTCGCGGCCGTGCGGAACGTGTCGCTGGCCCTGCACCGGGGGGAGTCGCTGGGCCTGGTCGGCGAGTCCGGCTCCGGCAAGACCCTCACCTGCCGCGCCGTCCTCGGCGTCCTTCCGCCCGGCGTCGCCGTGTCCGCCGGCCGGGTCACGCTCGCCGGGACCGACCTCACCGCCCTGGACCGCAGGGGGTGGGACCGGGTGCGGGGGAGCCGGATCGCCGCCGTCTTCCAGGACCCGGCGTCGTACCTCAACCCGTCGCTCACCATCGGCCGCCAGCTTGCCGAGCAGCTGCGCCTCAAGCGCGGCCTGCCCCGCCGGGCGACCCGGGCCGCGGCCGTGGACCTGCTCGCGGCCATGGGCCTGCGCCGGGCCGAGGCCGTGTACCGGCAGTACCCGCACGAGCTCTCCGGCGGCATGCTCCAGCGTGCCCTGATCGCCATCGCGGTCGCGGGGGAGCCGGAGCTGCTCGTGGCCGACGAGGCCACCACCGCCCTCGACCCGGCCGTGCAGGCGGAGGTCCTCGACCTGCTGGGCCGGCTGCGGGAGAGCCGCGGCCTGGCCCTGCTGCTCGTCAGCCACGACCTCGCCGTCGTCGCCGAGGTCTGCGACCGGGTCGCGGTCTTCTACGCCGGCGAGATCGTCGAGCAGGGGCCGACGGCCGAGGTCATCGCGAACCCGCGGCACCCTTACACCGAGGCCCTGCTGCGCGTCGCCTCCCTCGGCGACTGGAGCCGGCGCACGCTCGAGGTGATCCCGGGCCATCCGCCCGAGCCCGGCGCCGTGATGACCGGGTGCCGCTTCGCGCCGCGCTGCCCCGTCGCCACCGACGCGTGCGCCGAGCCGGTCCCACTGTCCACAGTGGGCAACCGGTCGGTCCGCTGCCACCGGGTCGCGGCATGAGCGGCCCGGAGCGCGGCGCAGGGGCCGGCACGAGCGCGCTGCTCACGATCGATGATCTCGTGGTCGAGTACTCCGGCCGCCGAGTCCTGGACGGTGTCACGCTGTCCGTGCGCGAGGGCGAGATCCTGGGCGTCATCGGCGAGACCGGCTCCGGCAAGACCACCCTGGCCCGGGCCGTGGCCGGGCTGGCCCCGGTCCACAGTGGACGCGTCACCCTCGGCGGCACCGAGCTGACCGGCCTGCGCGGCCGCGCGCTGCGCTCGTGGCGGCGCACCGGGGCGCTGCAGTACGTCTTCCAGGACCCGCTGCGCGCCCTCGATCCGCAGCACACCGTCGCCACCATCGTGGGGGAGGGGCTCGCGGTCGCGGGGGTGGACCCGGCGGGGGTCGCGGCGCGGGTCGCGGCGGCCCTGGCCCGGGTCGGCCTCGACGAGGGCCTGGCCGGACGCCGGCCCGGGCAGATCTCGGGCGGGCAGCGCCAGCGCGTCCTGCTCGCCCGCGCCCTCGCCGTCGGCCCGCGCCTGCTGCTGTGCGACGAGCCGGTGTCCGCGCTGGACGCCTCCAGCCGCAACCACGTCCTGCGCCTGCTCGCCGGCCTGCGCGACTCCGGCGTCACGCTCGTGGTCATCTCGCACGACCTGAGCTCGCTCGCGGGCATCGCGGACCGGGTCGCGGTGCTCTACGGCGGCCGGCTGGTCGAGCACGGCCCGATCGGCGAGGTGCTCACCACCCCGCACCATCCGTACACGGCGCTGCTGGCCGCCTCCGCGCCCAGCCTGCGCCGGGAGCGCCCGATCCCGGCCGCCGCCCTGCGCGGCGAGGGGCCCGGCCTTCCGGGCGGCTGCTCGTACGCCGCCCGCTGCCCCTTCGCGACCGAGTCCTGCGCGATCGTCCCGTCCTTGTCCACTGTGGACGACGGTCGGGCGGTCGCCTGCCACCACGCCAAGACCTGGCGAGACGAAAGGATCCTCACGCCATGACTGTCGAGTTCGTCGGCATGATCGGCACCCAGCACGCCTCGGAGATCCACGCGCCCTCCAGCCCGGTGATCGACCCCGCCTACACGCGCCGGTTCGCCCGCGCCCACGAGGACGCCGGCTTCGACCGGATCCTCATCGGCTACGGCTCCGGCTGGCCCGAGGGCGGCCAGGTCGCCGCGCACGTCGCCGCCCACACCGAGCGGCTCGGCCTGCTCGTCGCGCACCGCCCCGGCTTCGTCGCGCCGACCCTCGCCGCGCGCACGTTCGCCACCCTCGACCAGCTGTCCGGCGGGCGCGTCGCCGTGCACACGATCACCGGCGGCAACGACCACGAGCAGCGCCGCGACGGCGACTACCTGGGCAAGGACGAGCGGTACGCGCGCACGGACGAGTACCTGGAGATCCTGCGCCGGGCGTGGACCTCGCCGGAGCCGTTCGACTACGAGGGCACCTACTACCGCTTCGAGGACTTCGCCGCGCACGTCCAGCCGGCCCACCGGATTCCGCTGTACTTCGGCGGCTCCTCGGCGGCCGCGTACCGCGTCGGCGGCAAGCACGCCGACACCTTCGCGCTGTGGGGCGAGCCGCTGCGGGAGACCGCCGAGCAGATCGCCTCGGTCCGCGCCGCCGCCGAGGCCGCCGGGCGCGCCGAGCCGCCGGGCATCAGCGTCTCCTTCCGCCCGATTCTGGGCCCGACGGAGGAACTGGCCTGGGAGCGCGCGCACGCCATCCTCGACACCATCACCACCGGCCGCGCCGACTGGCCCCGGCGCGCCTGGGGCACCGACGGCAAGCCGGAGAACACCGGCTCCCAGCGGCTGCTCGCCGCCGCGGCCAAGGGCGACCTGCACGACCGGGCCCTGTGGACCGCGCCGGCCAGGGCGACCGGGGCCGGCGGCAACTCGACCGCGCTCGTCGGCACGCCCGAGACCGTCGCCCAGGCCCTGCTGGACTACGTGGACCTGGGCGTGACCACGCTGCTCATCCGCGGCTACGACCCGCTCGACGACGCCATCGACTACGGCCGGCACCTGCTGCCGCTGGTCCGTCAGGAGCTGGCCCGCCGCGAGTCCCTGGTCGGTGTCCGGTGACGGTGCGGGGCACGCTGCGGCTCTACCCGGGCCGCGGCGAGCACCCCGGCGTCTACGAGCGCTTCGCGCGGCGGCTGGCGTTCGGCGGATACCAGCTCGGCGACGGCGACCAGGCCCCGCTGGTGCTCGTCGGCTCCGACACCGGCGCCCTCGCGGCGCTCGCCGCGGCGCCGGCGCTGCCCGTGGCCGGGGTCATCGCGGTCGGTACACCCTGGGAGCCCGCCCCCGTGGCCCCCGTCCTGCGCTGGGCGGACGAGCTGGAGGCGCGCACCGCGTGCCCGGCGCACCGGGACCGGCTGGAGGGTGACACCGGCTTCGCGCGCGGCGCGCTGAGCACCCCGGTCCCCCCGGAGCTCGCCGCGGCCGTCGACCCGGTCAAGATCGAGGTGCCGGTGCTGCTCCTGCACGGCGCCGCCGACCCGGTCGCCCCGCTCGCCGGGGCCCGGGCCCTCGCGGCGCGGCTGCCCCGGGCCGAGCTCGTCGTGGTGCGCGACGGGCGTCACGACGTGCTCAACGACGCCCCGCATCGCACCGTGGCCGCGCACGTGGTGCAGTGGCTCGAACGCCTGCGCGCCGACCCGGCCGCGGCGCCGATCCTGGCCTTGTCGACCTGGACCGCCTAGTCGAAAAATTGCGATCGACACATCGAAGTATTGCGGTACAGGCGCGACTGCTGGCAGGATTCCACGCCAGAAGCCGACATTTGGTCAGCGCCGCCAACCGCGCGTCCCCACCCGCGTGAGCTGCTCAGTGCCGGTGTGCGGGCCCCGCCCAGGCCCGTTCCCCGCCATGCCCCGACACGTCCGGCCCCCGCCGAGCACCCCGGCGGGCGCCCGGCCGTCGCCGGGGTGACACCCGAGGAGTCCACATGGGAGTTTCCCGCCGCTCCGTCATCGCCACGTCCCTCGCCGGCGCCGCCGCCGGTGCGCTGCCGCTCGCCGTCGAGGGAGCCTCGACCGCGTTCGCCGCCAGCGCGCCCGGCGACGTGGTCGGCAAGGTCACCGTCGGCTACCAGGGCTGGTTCGCCTGCATCGGCGACGGCGCCCCGATCAACGGCTGGTGGCACTACAGCCCCAACTGGTCGCAGAGCCCGGCCCCGGGCGCGTGCTCGATCACGTGCTGGCCCGACATGCGCGACTTCACGAAGGGGTACCGCACCAACTTCGCCAACCTCGGCAACGGCCAGCCGGCGAACCTCTTCTCGTCCTACGACCAGCAGACCGTCGACACCCACTTCCGCTGGATGCAGCAGAACGGATGCGACACCGCGGCCCTGCAGCGCTTCAACCCCAACGGCGGCGAAGGCGCGACCCGCGACGCCATGGCCCAGAAGGTGCGCTCGGCGGCCGAGGCCTACGGCCGGAAGTTCTACATCATGTACGACGTCACCTGGTGGCTGACGATGCAGAACGAGATCAAGGCCGACTGGACGAACAAGATGGCCGCGCACACCGCCTCGTCCGCCTACGCCCGCCAGAACGGCAAGCCCGTCGTGTGCATCTGGGGCTTCGGCTTCAACGACGACGGCCGCCCGTTCGCCCCGGCCGCCTGCCTCGACGTCATCAACTGGTTCAAGGGCCAGGGCTGCTACGTCATCGGCGGGGTGCCGACGCACTGGCGGTTCGGCACGGACGACTCGCGCGCCGGGTTCATCGACGTCTACCACGCCTTCGACATGGTCTCCCCGTGGATGGTCGGCCGGATCAGCGACAACGCGGGCGCCGACTGGTTCTACCAGAACCGCGTCCTGGGCGACCTCGCCGACCTCAGCGGCCGCGGCATCGACTACCAGCCGTGCGTCATCCCCGGCGACCTCGCGGCCGGCCACCGCCGCCACGGCGAGCTCATGTGGCGGCAGTTCTACAACCACACCCGGGCCGGCGTGAAGAGCGTCTACATCTCGATGTTCGACGAGTTCAACGAGGGCAACCAGATCGCCAAGACGGCCGAGAGCGCGGCGTGGCAGCCGGCCAACTCCGGCATGCGCGCCCTCGACGAGGACGGCACCCCGTGCTCGTCGGACTACTACCTGCGCCTCACCAACGACGGCGGCCGGATGCTCAAGGGCCAGGTCGCGCTGACCGAGACGCGGTTCACGGTGCCGTTCCCGACCGGCCCGGACCAGACCGCGCCGTCGGTCCCCGGCAGCCTGCGCGTCACCGGCACCACGGACACGACGGTGGCCCTGGCCTGGAACGCCGCCACGGACAACGTCGGCGTCGCGGGCTACCGCGTCAGCCGGGGCGGTACCGTCATCGGCACCACCACCACGCTGGCCTTCACCGCGACGGGCCTGACCGCCTCGACGGCGTACACGTTCACCGTCGCCGCCTTCGACGCGGCCGGGAACGCCTCCGGCGCCTCGAACGCGGTCACCGCGACGACCACGGCCCCGCCGAACAACACCACGAACCTGGCCGCGGGCCGCCCGACGGCGGAGAGCAGCCACACCCAGGTGTACGGCAGCGGCAACGCCGTCGACGGCAACACCGGCACCTACTGGGAGAGCGCGAACAACGCGTGGCCGCAGTGGCTGCAGGTCGACCTCGGCAGCGCCGTGGCCACCCGCCGGATCGTGCTCACCCTGCCGCCGCAGTCCGCGTGGGCGACCCGCACGCAGACCCTGTCGGTGAGCGGCAGCACGAACGGCAGCACCTTCTCGACGATCGTGGGCCCGGCCGGGTACACCTTCGATCCCGCCACCGGCAACACGGTCACGATCGCGTTGCCGTCCACGGTCACGACCCGCTACCTGCGCCTGACCTTCACGGCGAACACGGGCTGGCCGGCCGGGCAGGTCTCCGAGTTCCGCGTCTACAACGGCTGAGCGGCCCACGCCGCCGAGCTCGCGCGACGTCCGCGCACCGGTCACCGCCGAAGGCCGGTGCGCGGACCCGGGGGGCGAGACGCACCACCCCCGAAAGGGCGGGTGGCGGCCAGGCGTCCGGCCGCCACCCGCCGCCCCGGAGCCGGCGGCTCAGCCGAATGCGGGCAGCGCCTTGAACCGCTCGTCGAGGCGGATGCTGGGGCCGAGCCGGGCCAGTTTCGCGCGGACCAGCGACAGCGGGTGCTGCGGAAACTCCTCGTCGTAGCGCGGGTCGTCCGCCCGGTGCGACGGCAGCCCGCCGGTGAGGCCGGGCGCGTACGGCGAGGGCGTGATGAAGTCCTCGAACCCGATCCGGGCCGCGATGACCGCCTCGCGCATGCCGGTATCGCCGTACTCGGGCGCCTGCAGCTTGATCACGGTGCTGCAGGTCGCCCGGGGAATCGTGTACGAGCCGAGGAACACCTGGCCGTGCCCCTGCCAGTGGGGGAGTTTGATGATCTGCCGCAGGGCCGGGACGCCGTCGACGGGCTCGACCTCGCACTCGACGAGGCCGCCGCCCGCCTCCGCGGCGCTGCGGGCCCGCCCGGCCCGCAGTCGCGCGACCTCATCCAGCGGCGCGGGCAGGTCCGGCGGCAGCTCGAAGTAGTGCAGCGTCAGCGCCGTCCCGTCGGCGTCGCGCCAGGCGATCTGCTCGTGCTCGAACGGCTCGAACCCGGTGAGATCGAGCGCGGTGATCGGCATCTCCGTCATGACGCGGGAGGCTATCTCAGTACTGCTTGAGTTCGATGCCCGTGGCGTACTTGTCCGTCAGCTTCAGCAGCATCCCCAGCAGCCACGGGGAGCGGAACGTCCAGTTGCGCATCGCGATCCGGCCGCGGGTCGGGGGAGCCAGGAACGGGCCGGCGTTGCCCCGCTCGGAGATCTTCGCGTAGCCCCGCAATGCCGACTCGTAGGCCGCGAACGCCGCGCGGTGGTCCCCGCCGGCGGCCCGCAGCTCGCCGGCGAGCACGTATGCGCCGACGACCGCGAGCCCGGTGCCGAAGCCGCCGAGGGTGTTGCCGTACGCGGCGTCGCCCAGCAGCACGACGCGCCCCTTGGCGTACGCCGGGACCTCGGAGCGGCTGATCGAGTCCAGGTAGACGTCGGAGGCGCCGTCGAGCCGCGCCAGCAGCTCCGGCACGCGCCACTTCGCGCCGCGGTAGGCCTCGCGCAGGATCCGCTTCGCGGCCTCGGGGTCGTAGCGGTCGTAGCGCAGCTGCGGGGACTTGAACACGAAGAACGCGGGCGCCTTGGGGCCGCCGATCGCGACCATGCGCCCCGGCTCGTTGTACATCACGGCGTCGCCGTGCGTCCCGAGCCCGGCGAGCGCGTAGTAGTGCCCGAGGAACCGCACGTAGTCCTCCTCGGGCCCGTAGGCCAGCCGCCGGACGTTGGAGTGGATGCCGTCGGCGCCGACGACGATGTCGAACGACCGCGGCGCGGCCCGGGCGAAGGTGACGTGGACCTTGTCGCCGGCCTCGGTCAGCGACGTGATCGTGTCGCCGAAGACGTACTCGCACCGGTCGCGCGTGTGCTCGTACAGCAGGGAAGCCAGATCCCCCCGGGTGATCTCGATCTCCCCGCCGGTGAACTCGCCGGGGATCACCGCGAGCGCCCGGCCGTGCTCGTCGACGATGGTCTGGTCGTGCCCGCCGGTCTGGCGCGCCCGGACCTCGTCGAGCAGCCCCATGCGCCCCAGCACCGTGCGGTGCGTCTCGCCCTTGAAGTCGACCGCCTGCCCGCCGAGGCGCAGCTCGGCGGCCCGCTCGACGACGGTGACGTCGCAGCCGTAGCGGGCGAGCCAGAACGCGAGGGCCGGCCCGGCGATGCTGGCGCCGGAGATGAGAACCGTGGTGTGCTTCATGCCGTTCACGGTCGCGGCCCCCGCTGACAGTCCACGACCGGTCCGCTGACAACGCCCTCGGCTACTGTCAGCGGCATGAACCGGCGACGGCGCAAGAAGGTGCAGGATCGGCTCATGGCCGCCGTGGCCTGGGGCGATGCCCGGCAGGTCGCGGCGCTGCTGCGCGCCGGGGCCGATCCCGGGATGCCCGACCGGCACGGCAGCACGCCGCTCTACCGCGCCGGCGTGCAGGGCCGCGCCGAGAACGTGCGCGTGCTCGTGGCGGCCGGGGCCGACCCGAACGCGGAGAGCGGCACCGGCGAGGAGGGGCTGCCGCTGTGCGGGGCCGCGTGCTGGGGGCACGACGACGCCGTGCGGGAGCTGCTCGCCGGCGGGGCCGACCCGGACCGGCGCGAGGACCACGGGACCGGGCGCACGGCGGCGCAGTGGGCCGCGGCCGGCGGGCACCGTTCGACCCTGCGACTGCTGGACGCGGCGGGTGCCCCGGGCCGGTAGCCCGCGCTTCGCGCGAGTCTCGCCCGGTCTCAGCGGCGGCGGGCGATGCCCAGCAGGTCCCGGGCCGGTAGCCCGCGCTTCGCGCGAGTCTCGCCTGGTCTCAGCGGCGGCGGGCGATGGCCAGCAGGTCCCGGGCCGGCCCGGCGAGCTGCCGCCCGGCGGGCCACACGGCGTGCAGGCGGCGCTGCAGCGACACGTCCCCCGCCGGCACCGCCACCAGCGTGCCGGCGGCCAGCTCGGCGACGATCGCCAGCGAGCTGACCACCGCCGGCGCGTTGCCGGCGGCGACCGCGTGCTTGATGGCCGTCGTCGAGGACAGCTCCAGCAGCGGTGCCGGCACGGCGCCGGGCAGCGCCGCCTCCAGCGCGCCCCGCGTCCCCGAGCCCGCCTCGCGCGACACGAGCGGCGTCGCCGCCAGCTCGGCCGCGGTGATGCCGCGCCGCCGCCGGGCCCACGGGTGCCCGGGCGCCACGATCACGGTGAGCCGGTCGGCCCCGACGACCGCCGCGTCGAGCCCGCCCGGCACCGACGGCCCCTCGACGAACCCGAGGTCGGCCTCCCCGCCGAGCACCCGCGCCGCCACGTCCGACGAGTTCAGCGCCTGCAGCGTCACCGAGAGCCCCGGGCTGCCGGCGTGCAGGGCGACGAGCCAGGCGGGCAGCAGGTACTCGGCGACCGTCTGGCTCGCCGCGACCGCGAGCCGGCTGTGCCGCGAGGCCCGCAGCGCCGCGATCCCGGCCGCGAGCGCGTCGGCCGCGTCGACCGCCGCCCGCGCCCAGTCGGCGATGAGCGCCCCGGTCTCGGTCAGCGACGAGCCCCGCGGCCCGCGGTCGAGCAGCGTCACGCCGAGCCGCCGCTCCAGCTGCCGCAGCCGTGCGCTCGCCGCCGGCTGGGAGATCCCGTGCGCGGCCGCCGCGCGCCCGACGGAGCCGAGCCGGGCCACCGACAGCAGCAGGTCGAAGCTGGTCAGGTCGGTCACCGTGCTCGGCAAGGGCATAACTGAAGCCTATGACCTCAGAGGCGGTGCCCGGCTACCGCACCCCGCCCGGGACCGGCAGATTCGAGGCCATGGACAGAGCACCGTTGCGGCCGGGCGACTTCAGCGCGGTCATGGGTACCGGCATCGTCGCCAACGCCGCCGTCGCGCTGCCCGGCCACGTGCCGGGCCTGCACCCGGCCGCCACCGTCGTCTGGGTGCTCGCGTCCGCGCTGCTGGTGCGGGCCGTCGTGGACGCGGCCGGCCGCCCGATCGACCCCGCGACCGCCCCGGTGCTCGGCGCGCTGCCGATGGCCCTGATGACCGTCGGCGCCGGGACGCTGCTGTTCACCCCGCTGGTCGCGGTCGCCGTCGCGCTGTGGCTGGCCGGCACGCTGCTCGGCCTGGTGACCGCCGTCGCCGTGCCGCTGCTGCTCAGCGCCCGCCGCGACGCCGTCGTCACCGGCGCCTGGCTGATGCCCGTGGTGCCCCCGATGGTGTCCGCGGCCACCGGAGCGCCCCTCATCGCCCATGTCCCGGCATCGGTACGCCCCGACGCCCTGCTGTGCTGCTACGCGCTCTTCGGCATCAGTCTCTTCGCGGCCGTCGCGATCATCGCCCAGCTCTGGGGCCGGCTGCTGCACCACGGGCCGGGGGAGCCGGCGACGGTACCCACGCTGTGGATCGTCCTCGGCCCGCTCGGCCAGTCGGTGACCGCCGCGCACGCGCTGGCCGGGCCCGCGGGCACCGTCCTGGCCCCGGAGTACGGCCGCGGCGCCGAGGTCTTCGCCCTGCTCTACGGCGTGGCCGCGCTCGGCTTCGCCCTGCTGTGGCTCGCCTTCGCGGCGGCCGTGACCCTGCGTACCGCCCGGGCCCCCGGCGGCCTGCCGTTCACGCCGGCCTGGTGGGCGTTCACGTTCCCGGTCGGCACCTGCGTCACGGGCGCGGCCGGCCTGGCCCACCAGACCGGCTCGCCCATGGTCGCGACCCTGGCGGTCGCCCTCTACGTGCTGCTCGTGGCCGCCTGGCTCACCGTCGCCACCCGGACCGTGACCCGCGGCCGGCTCCGGCTCGGCGGCCCACTGCGGGCCACGGCCCGGTGACCACGCGGGTGACCTGCGGTGCAACATGATCCATTGATGTATGTCTGTGCACCTCCACACAGATCGAACCGGTTTGCCGGATTGCTGGGCGGCAATGCGAAAGGGGACCCCAAACCGAACGAGGAGGATCAATGGACAAGCCAAGGCTCCGGACCGCTCTCGGCGCGATGACGCTCGCGCTCGCGATGGTCGCGGTCGGCCTGGTCGGCGCGCCGTCCGCCGGCGCGGCCCCGGCCAGGGCGCAGGACGCCGTGGGCACCCTCACCTCCACGGTGACCGGAACCTTCACCGACGCCCAAGGCGGCGCGGGCACGTTCCGCGGCACGTTCACCCCGTCGCGGTTCACGGACGCGGGCGACCACGTCGACGCCACCGGCGTGCTCGCCGGGCAGCTGACGGACTCGGCGGGCGGCGTGCGGGACGTCTCGCAGCCCCAGACGTTCGCGGTCGAGGACATCAGCGCGATCGGGTGCCAGGTCCTCGACCTGAACCTCGCCCCGCTGGATCTCGACCTGCTCGGCCTCACCGTGCACCTGGACCGCGTGCACCTGAACATCACCGCGGTGCCCGGCGCCGGCAACCTGCTGGGCAACCTGATCTGCGGCGTCGCCGGCCTGCTCGACGGCGTCGGCGTCTTCGCCCGGATCGCCCTGCTGCTCAACCAGATCCTGGCCCTGCTGGGCCTGTGACGCGAACGCCCGGGGCGCGGCCGATCGTGGCCGCGCCCCGGTTCGCGCTCGCGTCGCGGGTGCGGCTAGACCCGCCCGAGCAGCCGCAGCCGCAGCGCCCGCAGGACCACGCCCGGCTTGGCCAGCGCCGCGGGGTGCTGCTCCATCGCCGTCACGCTGTTGAGGCGCCGGCAGGTGGGCTCGTCCTTCATGGACGCGCGCAGCAGCAGGTCGCCGGCCCAGCGGATCACGCGGTAGCCCCGCGGCTGCCCCGACGTGATGTGCGGCAGGCCCAGGTCGGCGAAGGTCGACACCTGCCACGCGGCGTCCACGATGACGCGGACCTTGTCGAAGTACGGCTTCGCGGGCGTCGTGGTGACGTCGGGCCCGGTCTGCAGCCACGCCGACAGGCACGACGCGTGCAGCGTGGCCGACGTCATCCCCTGCCCGTACACCGGGTTGAACGACGCCACCGCGTCCCCGGCCGCGACCAGCCCGGCGGGCAGGCGCTCCAGCGCGTGGAAGTCCCGGCGGCGGCTGTCGGCCTGGTGGTACGTGATGACCCCGCCGATCATCCGCCCGCGCTCGGCGATGTCGCCGAACATCGACGGGAAGTAGGCGCGGCAGCGCTGCGCGTACTCGGCGGCGTCGCGGGACGGGCGATCCTCGTCGTACCCGGCGACCAGCATCAGCCAGCGGTTGTCCTCCACCGAGAGCACCCCGCCGATGCGCGGGACCCGCCCGTCCCCGGGCGTCTCCTGGGTGATGACGACCCACGCGTCGCTGACCGACTCGTCGCGCTCGAACAGCGCCGAGGCGTAGTTGAGCTTGATCGGCATCCGCTGCATCGGCGCCCGCGGCCAGCCGTGCTCCTCCAGCCAGTCGTTGAGCCGGCTCGAGCGCCCCATCGCGTCGACGACGAGGTCGGCCGCGATCTCGGTGACCTCCTCGGCGCCCTCGGGCACGTACCGCACCCCGCGCACGGCCGACTCGCTGAACACGAGGTTCTCGGCCCGCCCGAAGACCATCGTCACGTTCGGCAGGGCGAGCACCCGCCGGCGCACCTGCGACTCCAGGAACGGCCGCGTGGTGATGAGGATCGGGCGCTGCGGGGGCGGGTCGGGCACCTCGCGGAGCCTGTTGTTGATGTACACCCGGCCGTCGGTGCGCCCGTAGTCCGGCGCCCCGGCCTCGACCGCGCCCTCGCTGAAGCCGGGGAACCAGCGGTCCAGCTGCGTCTGCCCGGCCGGCAGCAGGGCGTGCACCTGGGTGCCCTGCGGCACGCCGGGGCGGGGCCCGGTGCCCTCGGTCGGGTCGCGCTCGATGATGAGCACCTGTTCGGCGTGGTCGGACAGGACCCGCGCGGCCATGAGCCCGGCCATGCTGCCACCGAGCACGACCGCCTGCCGCATGAGGATGCGGGGCGGCCCGGGGGGTTCGGGCGTGCTGATCTCGGCGAATTGCTGCGCTGCTGACGGTGCCATGCAGTTGATGTTAAATGCTTCGCTACGAGGACGATCGATGGAACGGGGCCGGCCCCGGCCACATCCGCGGCTCCGTGGCCGCCCGGCTGCGCACCGTCACCGGGCGTCGTCGCGCAGGCCCTCGGCATAGGCCGCGGCGAACCCGTCCGCGCCGAGGTGCTCCGTCGCGGCCGCGGCCGTGTGGCGCATGTCCGGGTCGCCGGCCACCGCGGTGCCGCGCAGGCCCTCGGCATAGGCCGCGGCGAACCCGTCCGCGCCGAGGTGCTCCGTCGCGGCCGCGGCCGTGCGCCGCACGTCCGGGTCGCCGGCCACCGCGGTGCCGCGCAGGGCCGTGGCGCGGCCCAGGAGGCGGGCGGCCTTCCGCGCGTCGCCGGTCAGCACGGCGTGGCCCGCGCGGCCCTCCAGCACGTCGGCAAGGCTCGACGCGAGCGGGGCCCGCTGCGCCGCCGCCCACGCCTCGTCGTGCCGCCGGGCGGCGTCGGCGAGACGGTGCTGCGCCTCGGCCAGGCGGGCCTCGGCGGTCAGGATGCCCGCGCGGACGTAGACGGTGCCGGGGTCGCCCGGGCGGGTCCCGTGCCCGGCGCGGCCCAGGTGCGCGGCGGCCGCCTCCAGGTCGCCGCGGTGGCGGGCGACCTCGGCCAGGCCCAGCTCCGCGGACGGCGAACCGGTCGCGCGGCGCAAGTCCGACTCGGCCGCGGCCAGATCGCCCTGGCGGAGGTGGTCGAAGGCGCGGCGGCACAGGACGTCGGCGGCCTCCTGCACCGCGCCCAGCGCCTCCAGCGCGGCCAGGGCGGCGGCCCACCGCTCGTGCGCGAGGGCATGGTCGCCGCGCCAGGAGGCGAGCTGGGCCAGCCAGTCCAGGGCCTGGGCGATGCCCCAGCGCTCGCCCAGGGAGCGGAACCGGGCCAGCACGTCCAGCAGCCGCGTCTCGCCGGGGTGGCCGCCGAGGACCGCCAGCAGGGCCAGCCCCAGATCCTGCAGCGCCTGGTTCCAAGGATCGCCGGAGAGGATGACCGGGTTCGGGTCGGGGCCGGCGCCGGGCACGCGCGCCATGCCCCACACCGCGGCGCCGAACGGGTGGCGCAGCGGGCGGTCGAGGGCGGTCATCACCTCGCCCGCGCGGCGGCGGTGCCCGGCGCAGGCGCGCGACTCGGCGTGGACCACGCAGCTGACGTACTCCTCCTCCAGGCCCTCGATCGGGCCGTCCAGCAGCGCGGCGGCGATCGGGGCGACCTCGTGGCGGCGGCCGGCCAGCCACCAGTACGCGGCCAGGGCCGCGATCAGGCGCATCGCGACCGGCCGGTCGGCGGCCGCGGACCAGCGCAGCGCGGCCATGAGGTTCTCGTGGTCGGCGGCGAGGGCGGCGAGCCACGTGAGCTGCTCGGCGCGGCGCAGATGCGGGTCGGCCTCCCGGGCGAGCGCGAGGAAATACTCGGCGTGGGCGCGCTGGAGCCGGTCCCGCTCCCCGGCCGGGAGCCGTTCGCGGCCGAACAACAGGATCGTTTCAAGCATGCGGTACCGCCCGTCGCGCGCGACCAGCAGCGAGCGATCGGATCGGCGAGGGTGTCCTCGTCGATCCCGCACACGGCGAGCGCGGCGGGCCGGCTCGCGCCGCCGGCGAACACGGAGAACCGCGCCGCGGCCGAGCGCTCCCCGGCGCCGAGCAGCCGCCAGCTCCAGTCGACGACCGCGTGCAGCGTGCGGTGCCGGTCGGCCGCGGTGCGGTCCCCCCGGGAGAGCAGCGCGAAGTGCTCGTGCTGCGCGAGGCGCGCCGCCAGCTCGTCGAGGTCGAGCTGGCGGAGCCGGGCCGCGGCGAGCTCGATGGCGAGCGGCAGCCCGTCGACGAGCGCGCAGATCCCGGCGACGGCGGCCGCGTTGCCCGGCCCGACCGCGAAGCCCGGGCGCACGGCGGCGGCCCGCTCGGCGAGGAGCGCGACGGCCGGCTCGGCGGGCAGCGGCCCGACCGGCACCAGCGCCTCCCCGGTGAGCCCGAGCGGTTCGCGGCTGGTGGCCAGGATGGTCAGCCGCGGGCACCCGGCGAGCAGCGCCCGGGCGAGCGCGGCGCAGGCCGCGAGCGCCTGCTCGCAGTTGTCGAGCACGAGCAGCAGCTCCTGCTCGCCCACCGCGGTGACGATGGACCGCACCGGATCGGTCGCGGCCGTGGGCGCGAGCCCGCCGTCGCGCAGCCCGAGCGCGGCCGCCACCGCGTGCGCAACGGCCTCCCCCTCGACCACGGCGTCCCCGCCGGCCACCGCTTCCTCGCCGGTTTTCCCGCCGGCCACGGCTTCCTCCCCGGCCACGGTGCTCCTGCCGGCCACGGCTTCCTCCCCGGCCACGGTGCTCCTGCCGGCCACGGCTTCCCCGCCGGACACCGTTCTCCGGTCCGGCACGGCTTTCCCGTCGACCACGGCGGACAGGTCGGCGAAGCAGGCGTCCGCCCCCGCGACCTCCACGGCGAGGCGCGTCTTCCCGGCCCCGCCCGGCCCGACGAGCGTGACGAGCCGGGCGCCCCGCAGCGCGGCGATCCGCTCCAGCTCGGCCCCGCGGCCGATGATGCGGGTGAGCGGCGCCGGCGCCCTGCGCCGCGCCGGGGCCGTCGGTTCGGGTCGCAGCAGCCGCAGGTGCACGGCGCTGAGCTCGGCCGACGGATCGGTCCCCAGCTCCTCGGCGAGCAGCCGGCGCCCCTCCTCGAAGACCGCGAGCGCCTCCGCGGTGCGCCCACCGGCGTGCAGGGCCCGCATCAGCTGAGCCCGCAGCCGCTCCCGGAACGGGTGCTCGGCGACGAGCCGGCGCAGGGGTCCGACCGGGGTGCCCTCGGCCAGCCCGAGCTCGGCCTCGACAAGGTCCTCGACGGCGGCGAGCCGGGCCTCCTCCAGCGGCACCGCCTGTGCGGACCCGGCCAGGTCGGCCAGGGCCGGGCCGCGCCACAGCGCCAGCGCCGAGCGCAGGACGACCGCGGCGCCGCGCCCGTCGCCGGCGGCGAGCCGCTGCCGGCCCTCGCGCGCCAGGGCGCCGAACCGGTGGGCGTCGACGTCCCCGGGGTCGACGTCGATACGGTAGCCACCGGCGACGAACTCGACGAGACCGCCGGGCAACGCCTTGCGCAGGCGCGAGACCTGGGCCTGCAGCGCGTTGGGGCTCTCGCCGCCGAGCCGCTCCAGGGGCACGACGTGGCCGGGTTCGAGCAGCAGCAGGGTGAGCAGCGCACGGGGCTTGGGACCGCCGACCGAGACGACGCCGCCGTCGTCATCGAGGACTTCGAGCGGCCCCAGAATGCCAAAACGCATGCCACATTCTCGGACAGCCCCACCGCGGCCCCGTCACCCGCCCGATCGGCCCCCGCCGCACCCCGGCCCGTTCGTGCCCGCTCCGGCGCGCTTCGGGCGCTCCGGGTGCTCCGGGTGCTCCGGGTGCTCCGGGTGCTCCGGGTGCTCCGGGTGCTCCGGGTGCTCCGGGTGCTCCGGGTGCTCCGGGTGCTCCGGGTGCTCCGGGTGCTCCGGGTGCTCCGGGTGCTCCGGGTGCTCCGGGTGCTCCGGGTGCTCCGCGTGCTCCGGGTGCTCCGCGTGCTCCGGCTTGCTCCGTTGTCGGATCCGCTGCGCCTCGGTTCCCCGTGTGACCTGACGGCCGCACGGTCGTTCGACGCGTCGATTCGGCGGCGTTTTTTCGCGACACGGAATTAGGGGGCGCGCGGTGGTCGCCGGCAGGGTAGCGTGCGCTGATGCCAGTCCAGCTCCGTCGTGCCCGCACCGCTGGGTGCCTGCTGTTCCTGCTCTTCGGCGGCGCCCTCGGGGCGTGGACGGCCCGGGTGCCCGCGATCAAGCACGGGCTGGGCCTGGACGACTGGCGGCTGAGCGTGGCGCTGCTCGGCCTGGCCGCGGGCGCCATCGTGGGGCAGCTGGGCGCGGGGCGGCTGGTGGACCGGTTCGGCAGCGTGCGCGTCGCGGCCCCGGCCGCGCTGCTGGAGGGGGTGCTGCTGCTCCCCGCTGCATACGCCCCGTCGCTGCCGCTGCTCACCGTCGCGCTGCTCGTGTTCGGCGTCAACCACGGCATCCTCAACGTGGCCATGAACGCCAACGCGCTGGGGGTGCAGCGGGCGTACGGACGGCCGATCATCTCCTCGTTCCACGCCGTCTACAGCATCGGCGGGTTCGCCGGCGCCGCGCTCGGCGGGCTGTGCGCGCAGCTGGGCTGGTCGCCGCGGGGCACGTTCCTGCTGGTCGCCGCGCTGGCCGTCGGGCTCGCGGCGTGGGCGCTGCGCTGGCTCGCGCCCGAGCCGGAGGCGGACGCGACCGGCGACGTGAGCACCGGGCGACTCGACGGCGTGTACCTCCTGGGCGCCCTCGCCTTCTGCGCCCTCGTCGGCGAGGGCGCCGCGGCCGACTGGAGCGCCGTGTACCTGCGCGACAACCTGGGCGGCACCGCGGGGTTCGCGGCCGCCGGGTACGCGGCGTTCGCCATCGCCATGACCGCCGGCCGCCTGGTCGGGGACCGCCTGACGGTGCTGCTCGGACCGGCGAACCTGGTCCGGCTCGGCGGCCTGCTGGCGGCCGTGGGCCTGGGGGTGGCGCTGCTGATCGACGAACGGTACGCGGGCGTGGCCGGCTTCGCCTGTCTCGGCGCCGGGCTGTCCTGCGTGGCCCCGCAGGTGTTCTCGGCCGCGACCGCGCGCAACCCGTCGCAGCCCGCGCGGGCGTTGTCGGTCGCGGTGAGCATGGGGTACGCGGGCTTCCTGGCCGGTCCGGTCCTGATCGGCGCGGCGACCCGGGCCGTGCCGCTGCCGGTGGCCCTGGCCCTGCCCGCGCTGCTCGCCCTGCTCGTCGCCGCGAGCGCCGCCGCCGTGCGGACCCCGGCCCTCGACCGGAGCTGAGCAAAACCGGAACGGTTGCCGCGGTGCCGGAACGGTTACCGCGGTCTCGGATTGGTTGCCGCGGTGTCGGATTGGTTGCCGCGGTGCCGGGTTCGCGCCGGCGGCTGGGCGGCTCGTGCTCCCGGCCCGGTCGCGGCGGGTGCCGCGGCCGTGTGCGGCTAGTGCTCCCGCTCGCCGGGCATGTCGGCGTGTGCGTCCCGGTCCTCGGCCGGGGCTGTGCGCTGCCGGTGGGCCGCGACCACGTCGATCGTCGCGGCGATCAGGGCGGCCACGACGAAGGCGATCGTCACCAGCAGCGAGGCCTGGAAGGCCCGCGCCCAGTTGTTGTCGTGGTTGGCCAGCTGGTTGAAGAACACGGCGCCGACGGCGGCGATGCCGACCGCGGTTCCGATGCGCTGGCCGGTCTGGAGCACCGCGCCCGCACTCCCGGCCCGGCGGACCGGGACCTCGGCCAGCGTCAGCGTCTGGTTGGGGCTGATCACCAGGCCGCTGCCGACTCCGGCGACGAGCAGCGGCATCGCGGTGGCGAACCCGGCGCCGTGCCCGGGCACCAGGTGCAGCGCGTACACCGTGCCGACGAGGCCGGCGACCACCAGGACCAGGCCCGCGACGACCAGGGGGCGGCCGAAGCGGTTCACGGTGCGGCCGCCGACGGCCGAGGCGACCGCGGAGCCCAGCGCGAACGGGGTGATGGCCAGGCCGGCCTCCAGCGCCGTGTAGTGCAGGCCGCTCTGGAGCAGCAACGTGTACGTGAAGAAGATCGAGGTGAAGCCGCCGAAGTAGCACAGGCCCAGCAGCGAGCCCAGGCCGTAGGAGCGGACGCGGAACAGGTCCAGGTCGATCACCGACGTACCGTGGCGGGCGAAGTGCCTCTCCCACGCCAGGAACCCGGCCAGCACCGCGACGGCGGCCACCGCCAGCAGCCACTGCACCGGTCCGTGCCACTCGCGTTCCTGCACGAGCGGCAGCAGCAACAGCACGACGCCGAGGCCCAGCAGGGCGACGCCGATCGGGTCGAGTGTCTCGCGCCGCCCGGGCTCGTCCCGCCCGGGAATCCACTTCGCGGCGAGCACGATCGCGACGATGCCGATCGGCAGGTTGATGTAGAAGATCCAGCGCCAGCCGTCGGACGCCCCGAAGATCGCGATCAGCAGGCCGCCCAGCAGCGGACCCACGGCGGTGGACACTCCGATGGTCGCTCCCAGCAGC
This sequence comes from Dactylosporangium sp. CA-052675, assembly GCF_050947935.1. Classification (GTDB taxonomy): domain Bacteria; phylum Actinomycetota; class Actinomycetes; order Mycobacteriales; family Micromonosporaceae; genus Dactylosporangium. Next base: position 2,484,383 of record NZ_CP192010.1, read on the forward strand.
CCGAACGGTCGGCCGCGTTCGGCCGGCGCGAAGAGCTGCTGGATCAGCCCCGACACCTGGGGGTTCACGACGCCGGCCGCGGCCCCCTGCAGCAGCCGCGCCACGACCAGCCAGAGCGCCGTGGTGGCGAGCCCGGCGGCGGCGCTGGCCAGCGTGAAGGCGGCGAGCCCGGCGATGAACACGTTGCGCCGGCCCCGCGCGTCGCCGAAGCGACCGGCGGGCACGAGCAGCAGGCCGAACGTGAGCGCGTACCCGGACAGCACCCACTGCAGGGCGCCGGAGCTCAGACCCAGGTCGGACTTGATCGAGGGCAGCGCGACATTGACGATGCTGACGTCGAGCAGGGTCATGAATCCGGCCACCAGCACTACGCTGATGGCGCGCCATCGACCGGATGCGGATTCGCCGCTCATCGCTTGCCCGTTCCCGAGCGGGTTCGGTGCAAACCCTTCACCTCCGGAGGGTGGGTGTGATGTCGGTTTCGCCTGAGTGGTCGGCCGCTCGGGGACGCGTCAGGGCGTTGTTCGCTCCTCATGTCGTCGCGGCTCTGCCGCGGACGGCACGCGCTCTTCGTCGAGACGATGGCGACACCGTCGCTGACCACTGCACCCGCTGGATCCGGCTTCGGCACGCGGTGGGGTCGGCTCCGGCACCCGCCGGAGTTTGTCGGCACCGGGGGTGGCACTTGCGGTGACTCGTTGAGGGGCAAGGGCGCCTCCGGCGGGGGCTTTGGGTGCCGATGGGGCTGGGGCCGAAGTGCGGAGAAGAGCGGGCCGTGCTCCGGGCCGGGTGCCGGGCGGAGAGCCGTGCGCGGGAAACATCCGCGTGGTCAGCCGGTCGTTGTGCGTGACAGCCACTCCGTCAGCAGGGCTTCGAAGAGCTCCGGCTGTTCGAACTGCAGGTTGTGGCCGGCCACGTCCAGGACCGCGTACGTTGCCCGGGGATAGTGGGGGAGCAGTGCGTACTGGTCCTCGTAGCCCGTGATGCTGTCCTGGCGGCCGCACAGGATCAAGGTGGGTCTCGTGAACGCCCTGCCTGACTCCGGGGCCGTCGACAGGGCGTAGCGCCGCAGGATTCGGGTCACGGTGGGCTCGTCGGCGATGTCCAGGCCGGGCTGGACGTCGGCCTTGAAGCGCTCGTAGGCCGCGGCGGTTCGCACCACGGCCATCTCGGTGAAGCCCGGGTCGGCGTCCAGGTCCGGGTCGTTGCGCAGGGTCACGTGCTCGGGCACGGTGCGGGTGGCGTGCTCGACCGCGGTGCCGATCGAGCAGATCAGGGCCAGGCCCCGCACCTGGTCCGGGCGGCGGTTGGCCAGGGCGCGGCCCAGGTAGCCGCCGTAGGACTCGCCGATCAGCAGGAACGGCTCGGTGCCGATGTGTTCGGTGACGAAGGCGTCGAGGGCGGCCAGCACGTCGTCCGACGAGTCGATGCCGGCGCCGGGGGTGCGGCCCATGCCGGGCAGGTCCGGATACAGGCGGCGGTAGCCCGGTGCCCGGTCGAACAGCGGCTCCAGGCAGCCGAGCATCAGGCGGTGGTCGGGCGTGAAGCCGTGCACCGCCAGGACCGGGACTCCGCCACCGCGCTCCACGAAATACATGCCCGCATCCTGGCACCCGGGTACGACAAAAAACCCGCGTCACAGGCCCGCCCGGGCCGCCTGTGTACGCAGCGCGGCCAACGCGCGCGCGGACTGGCTCTTCACCGTGCCCGTGCTGCAGCCCAGGGTCCGGGCGGTCTGCTCGATGGACAGGTCGCAGACGTAGCGCAGCACCAGCACGGTCCGGCGGCCCGGGGGGAGGTGGTCGAGCAGGTCGCGTACCGGCAGCCGCTCGATGATCGCGTCGGGGGCGGCGCCCGGCGGGAGCTGGAGGTGCCGGGGAGTCGTGTCCATGGGAGCCAGGATCGGGCCCGCCGCTGACGTACCGCTGAAATCGCACCTCAGCCGTGCAGCCGGGCGCCCTTGAGGATCTTGTCGACCGCGTTTCTCGGGCCGTGGACAGCCAGGCCGGCCAGGGACAGGGCGTCCCTCGGCACGGCTCGCACCGCGGCCCGGTTGTCCTCGTCGTTGCCGGTCCCGAACAGCTCGTCGGTGAAGATCGCGCAGGCGAGGGCCTGGTCCGATGCCCGGCTCACGGCCCTCGCGTGGGCCTGCCGGAGCAGCGCCGCGTCGCCCTCGAAGATCATGACGGGCTGGCCGAGCATCGGCAGGTACCGCGTGCCGTCCGCGTCCTCGTAGGCCTCGCCGAGCAGGCCGGGCCCGGTGCCGGCGATCCCGGAGATCACGAAGGCGGTCACGTTCAGGCGCTGCCAGGTCGGCAGGTCGTCGCGCAGCAGGACGGCGATCTTGGTGGTGAAGGTCATGGGCCGAGCCTGGCCGCCGCGGCGGTGCGTGGCTTGTACGTTGTGCACGTGGGCGACGAAGTTGTGGCCGCGTGGCGGCCCCGGGTGCCCGGGGTGGCCGAGGTCTTCCACGCGCATTTCGTCGATCACGCGTATCCGCCGCACGTCCACGACGTCTGGACGCTGCTGATTGTGGACTCCGGGGCCATCCGGTTCGACCTCGACCGGCATCGGCGCGGGGCGGCCGGGTCCTCGGTGACCCTGCTGCCGCCGCTGGTGGCGCACGACGGGCGCGCGGCGACCCACGACGGGTTCCGGAAGCGGGTCGTCTACCTGGACTCGTCGGTGTTGCCGCCCGGCCTGGCCGGCGCGGCCGTCGACGCGGCCGGGCTGCGTGACGCGGCGCTGCGGCTGCGGATCCATCAGCTGCACGAGGCGCTGGGCCGGGCCGGGGAGGAGCTGGAGGCGGAGAGCCGGCTGGCGCTGATCCGGTCGCGGCTGCTGGCACACCTCGATCGGCGGCACCGGGAGGACCCGGCCCGGCCCCGGCGGCTGGCCGAGGGGCTGCGGGAGCTGCTGGAGGACCGGCTCGCCGAGGGGATCTCGCTGCGGGAGGCCGGGCTGCTGCTCGGGAGCCATCCCGGGCACCTGGTCCGGACCTTCACGGCCACGTTCGGGCTGGCGCCGCACCGGTACCTCGTGAGCCGGCGCGTCGAGCTGGCCCGCCGGTTGCTGCTGGCCGGGCGGAAGCCGGCCGAGGTCGCGGCCGAGGCCGGGTTCCATGACCAGGCGCACCTGCACCGGCACTTCAGGCGCCACGTCGGGGTGACCCCGGGCGTCTTCGCCGCCGGGCGCCAGTGACGCGAGGGTGTTGCCCCACCGTGTGCACGGTGGGGCCGGCGGGGCTAGGCCGCGGCCTCGCCGGAGGCCAGGTGCAGTCTCCGGTCGGCCGCGGCCGCGTTCCGGTGCAGGCGCAGGGTCTCGGCGCTGAGCAGGTCCCGGCCGATGCCGCTGAGGCGGTAGTAGCGGCGCAGCCGCGACGCGACCACCTCCTCGCGGTCCACCTCGATCAGGCCGTCGGCCCGGAGGCGGTCCAGGATGCCGTAGAGGGTGCCGGCCTGCAGGCGCACCCGGCCCTCCGAGATGCGCCGGACATCGTCGAGGATGCTGTAGCCGTGCTGTGACTCGGCTGCCAAGGCGGTCAAGACCAGGAACGTCGGTTCGCGTAACGGTAAGCCAGTCATACCCATCACTATATGAAGACCATCGATATATGCAATCGACCGATCGGATGGCCGACCCGGATTTTTAGTTAACTGTCTTAACAGCAGCGGGTCAATGGCTCCGCACCCTCGAATGCCGGAACTTCCGAAAGAACTACCCTGCGTGATCAGCCTTCAGCGCTAGGTGCACGAGCGTCTCGGCGCACGCGTGGACCTGCTCCAGGCTGACCCGCTCGTCCGGGCAGTGGCCGTAGCCGACGCCCGGACCGAACTGGACGGACGGGACGCCGGCGGCGGTGAGCAGGCGCAGGTCGGAGCCGTACGGGGCGCCCACCACGGCCGGCTCGGCGCCCGTCAGCGCCCGATGCGTCTGCACGACCCGCTGCACCAGGCCGGTGCCGTCGGGGCAGCGGCCGCTGGCGAACTGCCCGCCCCACCACTCGACGGTCACGGGGTGCTCGCGCAGCCAAGGGTCCCGCGCGCACGCCTCGGCCACCGTGGACTCGAACTCGGCCCGGGCGCTGTCCACCGGCTCGTCCAGCGCGACGCCGAACCGGCCCTCCGCGACCAGGAGGTCCGGCACCGTCGAGGCCCAGTCGCCGGAGCGCACCGTGCCGACCTCCAGCGGGTAGGCGATGTCCCACCGGCGCATCATCGGGTCCACGCGGCGGTTCCTGGTGGCCTCCAGCGCCCGCAGCACGGGGAAGATCAGCTGGAACTTCTCCACCGCGCTGACGCCGGACGTCCGGGCGCAGGCGTGGGCGGCCAGGCCCGGGACCCGCAGGCGGAAGGTCAGGGCGCCGCCGTTCGCGGCCAGCACGTCCAGGGCCGTGGGCTCGGTGATCACGCAGGCGTCGGCGCGCCAGCCGCGTTCGAGGGTCGCGTAGGTGCCCAGGCCGCCGTCCTCCTCGCCGATCACGGCGGCCAGCAGCAGGTCGCCGCGCGGGCGGGTGCCGGTGCGGTGGATGGCCAGCAACGCCTGCAGGGCCGCGACGAATCCGCCCTTCATGTCGCAGGCGCCGCGGCCGTAGGCGTGGCCGTCGCGGATGTCGCCCGACCACGGCGAGGTGGACCAGGTGCCGGGATCTCCCGGGGGTACCACGTCCAGGTGCCCGTTGAGCATCAGCGACCCGGCGTCCGGGTCCGTCCCGGCGATTCGCGCGACCAGGCCCCAGGCCTCGGCCCGCGCCACCTCCATGCCCGGGAAGTCCGCGCGGGCCTTGAGCTCCGCCACCGGTATCGGCCACAGGTCCAGCTCGACGCCCTCGGCCCGCAGGAGGTCCGCCACGTGGTGGACGATCTCGCTTTCCTCGGGCGTGCCGCCCACACTGGGGATCCGGATCAGGTCGGTCAGGGTGCGGATGGTCTCGGCGCGAGCGTCGCGCAGGGCGTCTGTGGCTGCTTGCACGGCCGGCTGTACTGCATGATTCACGAGGGCACGATATGTCGCTGACGCTCATGACGTACAACATCAAACTCGGCGGCGCCGGCCGGCTCGAGCAGATCGGGCGCGTGATCGCGGAGCAGTCGCCGGATGTCGTCGCGGTGCAGGAGCTTCGCGGGGAGCCGGATCTGGGCGCGCTGACCGGCATGCGGGCGGTCGTGGCCCGCCCGTGGCGGGGGCAGCCGGTCGGGCTGCTGGTGGGGCGGCATCTGCGGGTGCTCGGCGCGGGGCACGTCGCCCGGCCGTTCTTCCACGCGGCGGCCTGGGTGCGGGTCGCCACGCCGCTCGGGGCCCTGACGCTCGTGTCCGCGCACCTGTGCCCCTACTGGGGCGGGGTGCGCGCCGCCGAGGCGGGATGGCTGGCCGCGTTCCTGCGGCGGCGGGGCGAGGGCGTGCTGCTGGGCGACCTCAACACGCTCGACCCCTGGGACTCGCACGAGCGGCGGCTGGCGGCGCTGGCACCGCAGTACCGCCGCCGCCACCTCGATCGCGGAAGGCCCGACGTGCGCGCGACGGCACTGCTGGCCCGGCGGGGGCTCGTGGACCTCTTCCGCCGGTGCGGCTCGGGGGCGGGCTGGACGGTGCCGACCTCCGGGGGCGGGGGCGCCGAGTTCACGCGGATGCGGCTGGACTACCTGTGGGCGACGCCGGGCAGCGCCGCCCGGTTCACCGAGTGCCGCGTCGTGACCGGCGCTGCGGCGGAATCCGGTTCTGACCACTACCCGGTGGTGGCCCGGGCAGCGTAGAGACCTGGGCGGCGGCGGCCTGGGCGGCGGTGCCGGAGGTGCGGGGGTCGATCTGCTGGCGGATCGGCGGGCGGCGCCGGTCGCCGCCCAGCGGGGGGTTCGCCACCCAGCGGATGATCGGGCCCTGGCCGGGCGCCGGGGTCCAGCCGAGGAAGCGCTGCCACAGCTGCTCGGCCCCGAACTGGCGCAGGTCCTCGGCCGCGTCGGCGACCCGCAGGGCCATGAGGGTGCGCAGCTCGGCCGGGTTGTCCGCGTACTCGGCGGCGAGCTGGGCCCGCTTGGCCGCGCACGGCCACGGGTCGGCACATCCCGTGCACCGCCACTCGGGGCGGGCCGGCATGTGCGCCGCGGACGTCACCCAAGGCTCCCGGGCCGGACGACCTCGAGGCGGCGCAGGGCGTAGACGAGCACCGAGTTGCGGGCCGTCACGTACTCGTCGCACGGCCACGGGCGGCCGCAGTCGCGGCACAGCTCGCCGCGCTTGAGCTTGGCGGCCAGCCACCCGCGCGGGCGCGGCTGGTGACGGCGGCGCTGGCGGACGAGGTCTGGGAGCTCCATTGCGAATCCTCTAAGTCGCCGTGGACGGACGGGGGGAGGTGGTGTCGCGGGGCTTGCCGAGGCGAAGCGTGGTGTGCACCAGGTGCTGGTGGTCGCCGAGGCGGGCGGCCGCGTGCACGGTCAGCGGGGGCGCCGCGGCCGCGTGGGGGCGGCGGCGGGTGCCCTTGGAGCGGTACATGGCCGCGTCGGCGCGGTGCACGGCGTCGGCCAGGTGCGCGTCGGGCTCGACGGGGACGAGCCCGACGGACACGCTCACGGTGACGACCTGCCCGGCCAGCCGCATCGGGGCCGCGAGGGCCTCGGCGAGCCGGTCGGCCTGCTCCTGCGTGCTGCCGGAGCGGCCGGGGAGCAGGCCCGCGAACTCGTCGCCGCCGAGCCGGGCCACCAGCCCGCCGTCGGCGTACGCGTGCAGGCGCCGGGCGGTCGTGACGAGCACCTCGTCGCCGGCGGAGTGCCCGAACACGTCGTTGATCTGCTTGAACCCGTCGACGTCGAGCACGACGGCGACCAGGGGGTGCCGCGCGCGGTCGGCGACCAGCTCGGTCCCGCGCTGGTAGAAGGCGCGGCGGTTGGGCAGGCCGGTGAGCGGGTCGTGGCTGGCCGCGTGGCGCTCGATCTCGAGCTCGGCGCCGAGCCGGGCCGCGAGCCGCTCCGCGCGTCGCGCGCGCACGTACAGAGGTAGCGCCGCGCACGCCCCGGCCGCCGCGGCCGCGCCGGCCATGAAGGCGAGGGGATCCATGCGCGTCGTCCCTTCAGATCGCAGCTGGGGAAGTCACCCGATCGTTTGGGTCCGAATGTCTGGTTTTGATCACCTGCTGTGAGCGACCCCTGACATCCGCACATGCGCTAGCATGCGCTTTATCGGCTGCAGACGCAAGAGCCGATGCACGTGCAGATGCCGGGTGCTTGGTGAACTTCAACCAAGGTCGTCAGAGAGATGTCGATGGAGCAGACGTACAACGGGATGCCGGCCGGCCACCTCCCCGGTGTGACCTGGCAGAAGAGCCGCCGCAGCAACCCCAGCGGCAACTGTGTCGAGATGGCGCGCCTGCCCGGCGGGGCCGGGTTCGCCATCCGGAACTCGCGCGACCCCGAGGGGCCGGCGCTCATCTACACCTACGAGGAGATCGCCGCGTTCCTCGGCGGCGCCGGCGACGGCGACTTCGACAATCTGTTGGCAGCCGAGTAAGCGGCTGAGTAATCCGCGTCCGAAGATCGAGCAGGCTCGCCGCCGCCGTCCCGAGCGAGCCCACTCCCGCTTACTGTCGGGTCATGGCATGCTTACTCCGGTCGCGGGGCAGGCTCGCGGCTCGCGACTGTTCGACCATGACGGTCCCGGAGGCAGCACGGTGACGACCGGTCTAACTGAAGGAGGAGCGTCCGGAGGCCCCACGGTCCTCCGGATGCTGCTGGGTGCCCATCTGCGGCGCCTGCGCGAGGCTCAGGGGGTGACCCGGGAGGACGCCGGCTGGGAGATCCGCTCGTCGGAGTCGAAGATCAGCCGGATGGAGCTCGGCCGCGTCGGCTTCAAGGAGCGCGACGTCGCCGACCTGCTCTCCCTCTACGGGGTCGACGACCCCGAGGAGCGCTCGCGCCTCCTGGCGCTGGCCCGTGACGCCAACAACCCGGGCTGGTGGCACCGCTTCGGCGACGTGCTGCCCAGCTGGTTCCACTCCTACCTCGGGCTCGAGGCGGCCGCGGCGCTCATCCGCACCTACGAGGTCCAGTTCGTGCCCGGGCTGCTGCAGACGCAGGAGTACGCCCGCGCCGTCGTCCTGCTCGGCCACGGCCGGGCCAAGGAGGACGAGATCGAGCGGCGGGTCGAGCTGCGCATGCAGCGCCAGCAGATCCTGCACCGGCCGGACCCGCCGAAGCTGTGGATGGTCGTCGACGAGGCCGCGCTGCGCCGCCCGATCGGCGGCACCGAGGTCATGCGCGGGCAGATCGAGGCGCTGCTGGAGATCAACAACACGCTGCCCAACGTGCGCCTGCAGGTCATCCCGTTCAACGCGGGCGGCCACGCGGCGGCCGGCGGCGCGTTCACGCTGCTGCGCTTCCCCGACGACGACCTGCCCGACGTGGTCTACATCGAGCAGCTGACGTCGGCGCTGTACCTCGACAAGCGCGACGACGTCGACCTCTACGCGGAGGCGATGGAGCGGCTGTGCGTCGAGGCCCGCCCGCCCATGGACACCTCGAAGATCCTCGAGGACATCCGCAAGGACCTCGACGCCTAGGCCTGCGCTCAGCCCGTGAGGGCGGCGACGAGCTCCGGCAGGCGGCCGAGGACCCGCGCGCCCGCGATCGGGTCGGTGTAGTCGCGCGTGTGCGCGATCAGCCCGGCCTCGAGCGTCATCACCATCGCGAACCGGAGCACGAAACGCTCGCCGGTGGCGTGCATCAGACCGTGGACGTCGTACTCCACGACGACGGTCGAGCCGTCGGCGCCCGCGTGCACGCGCACGTTCGCCACGTCCGTGTAACGGCGCACCGCCGTGCCGGCGCGGAAGTGGGCCCGCAGCTCCTCCCGGGTCGTCTCCAGCCGCGCCGGCATGAGCCCGGGCACGGCGAACGGCATCTCGATGACCACGCGCTCGGCATAGCAGTCGGCGAGGGCTCCGGGGTCGGGTGCGACGACGGCGGCCAGGAATCGATCGACCAGCTCCATGGAAACGGAGCATACGCTCCGGATGGCGCCGGTGGAAATTTCAGTCCTTGTCTCGGACAACGGGGACGAACGTGTCGAAGCGCTTGACGGCCCCGGGGCGCGGCGAAGGATGGGAGCGCTTCCAACCGCCATCCGAGAAGCCTCCCAAGGAGCCCCCATGCGGTACCGCACAACCACCCTGGCGGTGGCCGGCGGCCTGCTGCTCGCGTCGGCCGGGGCGGTCCTGCTGCCGACCTCGGCACAGGCCGCCGCGGGCTGTCAGGTCACGTACACCACCAACGACTGGCCCGGCGGCTTCACGGCCGCCGTCACGGTCAAGAACCTCGGCGACGCCGTGTCGTCGTGGACCCTCGGCTGGACCTTCGCCGCCGGGCAGCACGTCGACCAGGGCTGGTCGGCGACCTACACCCAGTCCGGCGCGAACGTGACGGCCGCGAGCCTGTCGTACAACGGCGCCCTCGCCACCGGCGCGAGCACCAGCATCGGCTTCAACGGATCGTGGACCGGCTCCAACCCGAAGCCGACCGCGTTCACGCTCAACGGAGTCGCCTGCAACGGCACCACGACGAGCTCCCCGAGCCCGTCGAGGAGCGCCTCGGCCAGCCCGTCGGCGTCGCCGTCGGTGTCCGTGCCGCCGCCGGCCGGGGCCGCCCCGAAGCTCAAGGTGAGCGGCAACAAGCTGGTCACCGGCACCGGCTCCACGTACCGGCTGCTGGGCGTCAACCGCTCCGGCGGCGAGTTCGCCTGCATCCAGGGCAACGGCATCTGGGACGGGCCGATGGACCAGGCCTCCGTCACCGCGATGCGCACCTGGAAGATCCGCACCGTGCGGGTGCCGCTGAACGAGGAGTGCTGGCTCGGCACGAGCGACGTGCAGGCGGCCTACGGCGGGGCCAACTACCAGAACGCGGTGAAGGCGTACGTCAGCCTGCTCGTCAGCAACGGCATCACGCCGATCGTGGAGATGCACTGGAACTACGGGCAGTACACGGGCCCGTCGGCCGGCTGCTCCGACGTCAAGGCGACCTGCCAGAAGCCGATGCCGGACGCGCAGTACGCCCCGAGCTTCTGGACCGGCGTCGCCAACGCCTTCAAGGGCAACGACGCGGTCGTCTTCGACCTGTTCAACGAGCCGTACCCGGAGCGGGCCACCGGCAGCGCGAGCACCGGCTGGGCCTGCTGGCGCGACGGCGGCACCTGCAACGGCATCGGCTACCCGGTGGCGGGCTTCCAGTCGCTGGTCAACGCCGTGCGCGCCACGGGCGCGACGAACGTCATCATGATCGGCGGCCTCGCGTACTCCAACGACCTCACGCAGTGGCTGCAGTACAAGCCGACCGACCCGCAGAACAACATCGCGGCGTTCGCGCACATCTACAACTTCAACACCTGCTCCAACACCTCCTGCTACGACAGCCAGCTCGCCCCGGTGGCGGCCCAGGTGCCGCTGTCGCTGACCGAGATCGGCGAGAACGACTGCTCGCACGGCTTCGTCGACACGCTCATGAACTGGGCCGACGGCAAGGGGATCGGCTACCTCGGCTGGACCTGGAACACCTGGGACTGCTCGAGCGGCCCGTCGCTGATCAGCAACTACAACGGCACCGCGACCGCGTTCGGCCAGGGCATCAAGGACCACCTCGCGGCGGTATCGTCATGAGACGCGCGCTGATCGCCGGCGCGGCCGCGCTCGTGGCCGCCGGCACCTTCACGTTCGTCATCACCCGGGCCGAGGCGGCGACGCAGACCCTGCAGTCGCTCGCCGCGGCCGGCGGGCGGTACTTCGGCTCCGCCACCGACAACCCGGAGCTGTCCGACACCGCCTACACCGCGATCCTCGGCGGCGGCGAGTTCGGCCAGACCACCCCGGGCAACGCGATGAAGTGGGACAGCACCGAGCCGACCCAGAACGCCTTCAGCTTCGCCAAGGGCGACGAGGTCATCACGTTCGCCCAGGCGCACAACATGAAGGTTCGCGGGCACACCCTGCTGTGGCACAACCAGCTGCCCGGCTGGGTCTCGCAGCTGCCCGCGGCCCAGGTGCGGGCGGCGATGGAGAACCACATCACCCAGGTCGCCTCGCACTACAGGGGCAAGGTCTTCGCCTGGGACGTCGTCAACGAGCCCTTCAACGACGACGGCACGTTGCGCAGCACCTCGCCGTTCTACACGGCGATGGGCAGCGACTACATCGCCGACGCGTTGCGCACCGCCCGCGCCGCGGACCCGGACGCGAAGCTCTACATCAACGACTACAACACCGACGGCCAGGGCGCCAAGGCCGACGCGATGTACGCCCTCGTCAAGACGCTCAAGGCCCAGGGCGTGCCGATCGACGGCGTGGGCTTCCAGGCGCACCTGGCGATCCAGTACGGCTTCCCGGCCAACATGCAGGCGAACCTGCAGCGCTTCGCCGACCTCGGCGTCGACGTCGCGATCACCGAGCTGGACGTGCGCATGGTCCTGCCGCGCGACGCGAGCAAGGACGCCACCCAGGCCACGTACTACACCGACGTGGTGAAGGCCTGCGTGGCGGTGACCCGCTGCGTCGGCATCACGATCTGGGACTACACCGACAAGTACTCGTGGGTGCCCTCGACCTTCTCCGGCCAGGGCGCGGCGCTGCCGTGGGACGAGAACCTGGCGAAGAAGCCGGCCGCCTACGACGCGATCGTGACCGGTCTCGGCGGCACGGTGTCCTCGGCCTCGCCGTCGGTCACGTCCGCATCGCCGTCCGTGTCACCGTCCGTGTCAGCGTCCGTGTCAGCGTCTGGGTCACCGTCTGTGTCACCGTCTGTGTCACCGTCTGGGTCACCGTCCAAGTCCGGGTCGCCGTCCGCGCCGGCCTCCAGCAGCCCGCCGCCGGCGGGCGCGTGCACGGCGACGTACAAGATCGTCGGCAGCTGGCCGGGCGGGTTCCAGGGCGAGGTGAGCGTGGCCGGGACCAGGCCCGGCTGGACGGTCACGTGGACGTTCGCCAACGGCCAGACGATCAGTCAGCTCTGGGGCGGCTCGGTGAGCCAGTCCGGGGCGGGCGTGACCGTCACCCCCGCGTCCTGGAACGCCACCCCGCCGGCCACGTTCGGCTTCCTGGCGTCGTGGAACGGCACCAATGCCGTGCCGGCGGTGACCTGCTCATAACGGGCGCGCGCGATCCGCCGGTCCCGGTCGCGGCCGGCCGGGGCCGACGGATCAGCGGGTCACCGTGAACATGTAGCAGCCGTAGGCGATGTTGCGGCTGTCGACCCGCACGACCTCCGGGTGCGCCAGGATGCCGGCCAGCTCGGCCTCGGGGTCCGTGCCGTCGTGGGTGCGGGTCGACGGATGGATCCAGCCGCGGGCATCGTAGGCGCGCAGGACCTGCGGCCGGCCGCGCCAGCCCTCGGGGTACCCCGTGCCCGCCGGACCCGCGCACGGCTCGGCGTGGGCGAAGACGGCGCCGAGCTCGCGGTAGGGGCTCGCCGGCGGCAGCTTCGGGTCGAACCCGAACAGCAGCAGGCGCTCGCCCGGCTCGGCGTCGCGCAGGCAGCACCGCACGGGCTCACCGCCGTCGGCCGTCCACGGCCGGGGCGGGTTGCCGGAGGCGTCCCGGCCGGTGCGGCGAACGGATTGCAGCGTCTCGGCGTCGATCGCGTGAACAGTGAACATGCCCTCAGCGTGCCCCCGCGAAACGCTTCACGCTGGCGGGAATCGGCCCTCGTGTCGAGGCCTAGTTGATCATGCGGGACGGCGCCGTGGTCCGTACCGTTGAGTGGGTGGAGCGGGTACCCCTGGACGAGAACGCCGCGGCGCGGCAACGGCTGACTGCACTCATCGACTCCCTCGGCGACGAGGGTCTACGCAAACCGGTGGCGCCCGGCTGGAGCGCCGCGACCGTGCTGGCGCAGCTCGCGTTCTGGGACCGGTGGGCGCTCACGCTCGTGCGCCGCTGGCGTTCCGGGCACCTGCCGCCGCCGACCGTGCCGCAGTGGTACGACGACGCCATCAACGACACGCTGCTGCCGGCCTGGCAGGCACTGCCCGGCCCGGTCGCGGCGCAGCTGGCGCTCGACGCCGCCGAGGAGGCGGACCTGGAGATCCGTAAGGCCGAGACCCCGGTGGTGGCCGGGATCCTGGCCGCGGGCCAGGCGAACCTGCTGCACCGGCACGTGCCGCGCAACGCCGCGCTGGACCGCATCGAGGCGGCCGGCTAGGGGACAGCCGCGGCGCCCGCGATGCCGCATACTCGGACGCCGTGAGCGGTGATCCCTTCGAGAGCCTGGACCCCGAGTGGGCGCGGGACGTCGAACGCCGTGCCGTGCGCGCGGCCCGTGTGCAACGCGTGCGGCGCGGCCTGCGCCCGCCCCGCCGCCGGGGCCTCGGCCCGACCGGGAAGCTGGTGCTGATCGGCGTGGTGGCCGCGGCCGCGGTGCTGGTGTCCTTCGGCGCGTCCTTCTTCCTGCCGGGCGGCCGGTAACTCCGGCCGGGTGTCCAGCGGCGCGGGCCGGGCGGCCGGTGGCGCGGGCCGCGTGGCCGGTGGTGCGGGCCGCGTGGCCGGTGGTGCGGGCCGCGTGGCCGGTGGTGCGGGCCGCGTGGCCGGTGGTGCGGGCCGCGTGGCCGGTGGCGGAGGGTGAAAGGGCGGATCACCCGTTTCTGGGCGGACCGGTCACGCCGCCCGTCGGCACGATCTGCGCATGTTGCGTCTCGATCCTGACAGCGTTCTCGTCACCACCGCCGCCGAGCTGCAGACCCGGCACCTGGAGCGGGATCCCGACGACCCCTCGCGGTGCGGGGCCTGCGGGGCGCTGCTGCCCTGCCCCGTCGAGGCGGCCGCCGCGCTGGTGTGCCGGGCCGGAGGGCTGTGGCTCGAGGGGGACACGATCGTGGACGCGCTCGAACCGCCGACGCAGCTCCTGGCGATCATTCCGGCCGACGTCTGAGATGATCAATGCATGAGGCTTCGGCCGTACGCCGAACAGGACCGCCCGCTCACCGCCGAGCTGGAGGGCGACGCCGAGGTCATGGCGCACCTCGGCGGGCCGGCGCCGGGCGGGCGGGCCGAGTCCGTGCACGAGCGGCGGGTCGCGGGGCGCGAGGGCGAGTGGTACCGCACGATCCTCGCCGACCCCGATGACGAGCCCGCCGGTGTCGTGGCCGTGTTCCGCAGCGTCTGGGAGGGGCGCGAGATCCACGAGCTCGGCATCATGCTGCTGCCCGGGCGGGCGCGGCGCCACGGGCTCGCGGCAGGGGCGGTGCGCCTCGCCGTCGAGGAGGTGCGGGCGTCGGGGCTGGTGCGCGAGGTGCACGCGTTCATCGGGGCCGAGAACCGGGCCGCGGGCGTCGTGGCCCGGCGGACCGGGTTCGTGAACCACGGGCCGTGCGACGTGGACTACGAGGGCGTGCCGATCCGGTGCGAGCACTGGATCCTGCGGCTCTAGCGGAGCCCGGCGCTAGGCGGCGGGCTCGATCAGGCCCGGGGACTGCAGCCAGGCCAGCGCCTCGGCGCGGGGCAGCGGCTTGGTGAACAGGTAGCCCTGGCCGAACCCGCAGCGCAGGTCCACGAGCCGCTGGCGGTTCGCCTCGGTCTCGATGCCCTCGGCCACCACCTCCAGGTCCAGGGTGCGGGCGAGCTGGACGATGCCGCGGACCAGGTCGTACTGCCGCCGCGAGGTCCCGATCGTGTCCACGAAGGACTTGTCGAGCTTGAGCGCGTCGACGGCCACGCGGTGCAGGTAGGACAGCGACGAGTAGCCGGTGCCGAAGTCGTCGATCGAGACCCGCACGCCGGCGGCGCGCAGGGTGGCCAGGTCGGCGTGGATGTGCTCGTCGTCGCCGAGCAGCAGGCTCTCGGTGATCTCCACCGTGAGCGCGCCGGCCGGCAGGTCGGCCTGGGCCAGCTCGGTCAGCACCCGCTGGACGAAGCCGGGGGAGCGGAACTGGCGCACTGACACGTTGACGCTCATCGTGGGGGCGGCGTCGGAGCGGTACAACTTGCGGAACTCCACCGCGGTGGCGATGGCGTTGCGCATCACCCAGTCCCCGAGCGGGACGATGAGCCCGCACTCCTCGGCGATCTCGATGAACTCCAGCGGCGGCACCAGCCCGAAGGTCGGGTGCTGCCAGCGCACCAGCGCCTCGAAGCCGTGCGGCAGGCCCGTCGCGAGCTCGACGATCGGCTGGTAGTGCAGCACGAACGCGTCCGCGGCGAGGGCCTGGTCCAGGTCGGTGCGCAGCCGCATCCGGCGCAGCGTGTCGGCGTGCATCGCGGACTCGTACCGCCGCCAGCGCTCCGGCGTCCGCTTCGCGCTGTCCAGGGCGACGTCGGCCTCGCTGAGCACCTGCGTGGCGTCGGCGGCGTCGGTGGTCATGGCCACCCCGACGCTCGGCAGGGCCGTCACCACGCTGCCGCGGACCAGGAACGGCGGGCGGAAGTCCTCGACGATGCGCGCGGCGAGCGCCTCGACCTCGGCGACGTCCGCGCGCTCGAGCAGCACGCCGAACTCGTCGGCGCCGAGGCGGGCCACGACGGCGGCGTGCGGGCACACCTCCACGAGCCGCTCGCCGAACGCCTTGAGCAGCTCGTCGCCGACGTCCTGGCCCATGGCGTCGTTGACCATGCGGAAGCCGTCGATGTCGAGGATGAGCACGGCGGCGGCGGTCGCGCTCTGCACGCAGTCCTGGAAGCGCAGGCGGTTGCCGAGGCCGGTGAGCGGGTCGAGGTAGGCGCGGTCGATGAGCTCGCGCTCGAGGCGGCGGCGCTCGGTCACGTCGTGGATGGTGAGCACCCGCCCGGCGACGGTCGGCTCGTCGGTCAGGTCCCGGACGGTCACCTCCACGTCGGCGGTGGACCCGTCGGCGCGCCGGATCCGCTCGTCCGACACCAGCAGGTCCGACACGTGCGCGCCGACCGGGTCCAGGCCGAACAGCGGCTGGGCCGAGGGGCTGGCGTAGCCGACCCGGTCGTCGTCGCCGACGATGAGGATGACGTCGGCGGCGTTGAGCACCAGGGTGCGGAAGTAGGCGTCGCTGTCGCGGCGGACGATCTCCCGGTTCAGCGCGATGTGGTCGAGCATGCTCGCGGCCTGGCCGGCCAGCACCCGCGCCGACTCCTGCAGCGTGACGAGGGCCCGCTCGTCGGCGGCGACCCACAGCTCGCCGAGGCGGACGCCGCCGATGCTCAGGGGGCAGTACAGCGCCAGCTCGAACCCGTCCAGCTCGCGCGCGGACTCCTCGGGGAGCTTCGCGACGTACTGCATGCTCATGACGGCCTCGGGGTGCGCCGAGCCGACGCGCAGCACGGTGCGGTGGGCGGTGCCGGGGCGCAGCAGCGAGCCGACCGCCCGGCGGACCACGGCCTCGACCGCGCCCACCTCGGTCGCCGACAGCAGCGCCTCGCAGGCCTTGCGCAGCGCGCGCTCGCGGGACAGCGTGTGCCCGACGCTGCGCGCGGCGAGCCCGCCCCGGCCGAGCGACAGCGCCACGAGCGCGGCCGAGCCGACCGCGATGACGGTCCCGTTGTGCACCGGCCCGGACTGCGCCTCGGCGAAGAGGATCCCGGGCGCGACGAGCGAGGCGACGCCGAGCACGGCCCGGCGCGGCTTGACCTGCGTGGAGCCGATCACCCGCGGCTCGGACAGCTGCGCCATCGACGGGTGCAGCGCGGCGAGCCCGCCCGCGGCGAAGAACACGATCCAGCCGACGTCGACGAAGCTGCCCAGGCCCCACTCCCCGTCGAGCCGGCGCAGGCTGAACGCGACGTCGGAGACGAGCAGCACGGCCCCGGAGGTGAGCAGCAGCGCCACGCTCCAGCTGCGGCGGGCCTCCAGCACCATCCGGACCATGATGGCCAGCAGCATCACGTCGGCGAGCGGGTAGGCGCTGGCGACGGCCTTCTGCGCGGCGTTGAGGCCGGGGTCGCTGAGGTACGGGTCGATGAGGATCACCCAGGCGAGCAGCCCCGCCCCGGCGGTGAAGATGAGCGAGTCGATGACGGTCGCCCAGTCCCGGTTCGCCGCCCCGGAGCGGCTCAGCATCAGCAGGCCGAGCAGCAGCAGCGGGAACGTCGCGCCGAGCGAGATCGCGTCGGCGACCGACGGGAACCGGTCCGAGTGCAGCATGTCGGTCTGCACCAGGGAGGCCGCGGTGCCGGCGGCGAGGCCGAGGGAGCCGCCGCCCCACAGCAGCCACGGCAGCTTGCGCCGGGGCCGGTGGACGCGCACGCCGTAGACGATCGCGGCGATGGTGGCCGCGACGAGCCCGACGTAGCAGAACATGCCCACGGCCGGGAACAGCCGGTAACAGACGGCAAGGACCAGCGCACAGAGCGCATATGCCCAGGTCACCCGCCTTGTCACGCCGCTCCTTCCCGTGCGCTGCAAGTTACTTTGTCCCGCCGGTCCCGGGCGGGGCAAGGTCTGATCCACCGGTATACACATCGGCCGGTCGAACGGCCGCTGAAGGCCGCAACCGCATGCGTTTGCCGGGCAGGACATGCGTTCTGCGGACCGGTGGCGCGGGCCGATAGGTTGATCTCCATGGACTTCGCCTGGCTCGAGGTGACGACGCTGGCCGAGCGGCCCGACCGCATGCCGCTCATCACGACGTTCGACGACCCCACCGTGGCCCCGTTCCTGTATCAGGACCCGGTCTCCGCGGCGCTCTTCCCGGCCCTGGTGCAGCGGCATCCGCAGTACACGCTGCTGGCCGTCGAGCGCGGCACCGGCGCCCCCGCGGGGATGCTGTGCACGCTGCCCTTCACCGCGGGCGAGGACGGGGAGCTGCCCGGCGGCGGCTACGACGCGGTGCTGCTGTCCGCGGCCGCCGACGCCCTCGCCGGGACCACCGGGCCGCAGGTGTCGGCGCTGTTCGCGACCGTCCGGCCGCAGCTGCGCGGCCGGGGCGTCTCCGGCCATCTGCTGGCGCTGGCCCGGCGCAACGCCGCCGCGCTCGGGCATCCGGCGCTGTTCGCGCCGGTGCGCCCGACCCACAAGCACCTCCAGCCGCTGATGCCCCTGGCGCGGTACGTGGCCCGCCGCCGCGCCGACGGCACCGCCGAGGACCCGTGGCTGCGCGTGCACGAGCGGGCCGGTGGGCGGTTCGTGGCGGTCGCGCCGCACTCGATGACCATCACGGCGCCGCTGGAGCGGTGGCGGGCGTGGACCGGGCTGCCGTTCGACGCGCCCGGGCCGGTCGTCGTCGCCGGCGGGCTCGGGCCGGTGGTGTGCGACCCCGAGCGGGATCTCGCCACCTACGTGGAGGCCAACGCCTGGTACCGCCACGACCTCTGAGACACGACCACAGCGACACGACCACGGCGACACGACCGCGGCCACACGACCGCGGCGCCACCACGACGGCGGTCAGAGGGCGGCGCGGTCCCGCTGGCCGTGCTTCACCGAGTACATCGCGGCGTCCGCGTCGCGCAGGAGCCGGTCGGCGTCGGCCAGGGCGCCGCACGCCGCGCCGATGCTGGCCCGGATCGGGATCAGCGCCTGGTCGACCTCGACCGGCTCGGCGAAGCACTCGTGCAGCCGGCGGGTCAGCGCCTCGGCGGAGGCGAGCGCGGCGCCGGGCAGCAGCACCGCGAACTCGTCGCCGCCGAGGCGGGCCACGGTGTCGGCGGGGCCCACGCAGTGCCGCAGCCGGTCCGCCACCGCGCGCAGGAGCGCGTCGCCGGCGTGGTGGCCGTAGGTGTCGTTGACCGCCTTGAAGCCGTCCAGGTCGATGATGAGCACGGAGGCCCGGCCGCCGGCGGCCGCGATGCGTTCGGCGAACAGGGCCCGGTTGGCCAGGCCGGTCAGCGCGTCGTGGGTCGCCTCGTGGCGCAGCCGGTCCTGGAACGCCACGACGTCGGTGATGTCGTGCGCGTTGTAGACCACGCCGCCGATGCTCGGCACGTGCGTGAGGTTCGTGGCCACGGCCGTGAGCCAGCGCTCGCGGCCGTCGAGGTGCGGGACCCGCAGGCGCACGGTGATGCTGTCGCCCGGGCGGGTCAGCAGGTCGTCGAGGCGGGCCCGCCACTCGTCGCGCCCCTCGGCCACGGTGAGCTCGTCCATCCGCCGGCCGATCACCGACTCGGGCGGCACGCCGAAGGTGCGCTCGACGGCCGGGCTCGCGTAGGACACCACGTGGTCGGCCCCGGCGATGACCGTGATGTCGGAGGAGTGCTGGACCAGGGCCCGGAACCGCTCCTCCTGCGCGGCCAGGGCCTGCATGCTGCGGTCGACCTCGCCGAGCAGCCGCGCGTTGTCGGTGAAGGCGATCAGCTGCCGGGTGACCACGATGCCGGTCACCAGCAGCACGCCGATGACCACGCCCCAGACGCGGGCGTCCAGCGAGCCGCGGGCGAGCGAGACGATGAGCAGCACGTAGGCGGCGGCGACGCCGATGTAGGGCAGCAGGCTGAACGGCCGCACCGGGCGGCGGGCGAGGATGTCGGGGTCGGCGCGCAGGTTCGCCTCGTTGATGCGGGGCACGGCGGCCAGCAGCGCGCACGGCAGCAGCCGGGCCAGCATCGCGACCTCGGGCCGGATCACCTCCACCAGGGCCGCGGTCAGGCCGGTGGACAGGCCGATGAGCACGCTGGCCAGGCCGGCGCTCCAGCCGGCGATCGGGGTGAACGGCATGTTGCGGCCCAGCATGAGCTTCACGAGCCCGAACGAGCCCGCGAGGCTGACCCCGGCCGAGGCCAGGGCGAGCAGCAGCGCGCCGCCGCCCTCGCGGAGCTCGACGCTGGGGGAGAGGTACCACACGAAGACCGCGGTGGCGGCGATGACCGTTGCCGCGTCGAGCAGGAACCGCAGCCGCTCCCGGCCGGCCGTGTTGGTCGGGTGCAGCACCATGGCGAGCAGGCAGACCAGCGACCCGCAGGTGACGAGCCCGGACTGCAGCGCGCCGCCCTGCACCATGCCGTCGACGGGGGTGGCGAAGGTCTGCACGCCCTGCGCCGCGTCGCCGGCGGTGAGCAGCACGCCCCCGGCCGCGATGAGCCGCCAGAACCGCCGGTGCGCCGCGGACACGCCCGGCACCGCGCCCATCCGCGCCGAGAAGACCGCGAAGATGACGTCGAGCAGCACCTGAATCGGCCAGAACAGGGCGAGTTTCGCATCGGAGGAGGCCCCGGTTCCGGGCAGGGCATACCAGACCGTGAAGGCCGCGGTGACCAGCAGCAGGGCACGCAGGACCGGATCGCGCAGCAGCGCTGCCCTCGCCGTCGGGCGAGGCCGCTGCTCATGGGATGTGCTCACGGCACTCCTTCATTGCGCCGGACTCTACCGCCTGGGCGGGCACCCTGAGGTGCCGTCTACATCGTCCATACGGCCGAAGACCTGAGTCAGGCTGAAGTGCGCGAGGATCTGCGCGCGGAAACGACGCGCCGCATCACCCCCCATCCGCCGCGAATCGCCCCGAACAGGGCGAGGGTCGACGGGATCACCGCGACCGTCAGGGCGGCGAGGCCCTCCCACGCCGCGGCGGTGGTCAGGCCGTCGGCGCGGATCGGGGCCACGCACAGGGCGACGAGGTGCGGCAGGCCGGGCAGGACGAACGTCGCGAGGTAGTACAGGGCGACCGCGGTGCCGGGGACGTAGAGCCACAGGTAGCGCCGGGCCCACGTGACCTCCCGCGGGCCGGCGTCGGCCAGCTGGCGCTCGTCGGCGGGGGTCGAGCGGCGCAGGTACCGCCGCAGCAGCGCGCCCTTCGTGGCCCACAGGGTCTTGCAGCCGGTCGCGTTCACCAGCAGCGCGTAGACGTCGGTGCGCACGAAGACCATGGCCTGGGCCAGGATCGCGGTGCACTGCAGCAGCACGAGCGCCCGCAGCAGGCGGGCCGCGACCGAGCCGGGCGCGACGAGCTCCTGGGCCGCCAGCGCGCCGGCCAGGACCACCGCGTCCCAGGCGAGGCCGGCCAGCAGGGGCCCGTAGCGGGCGCGACGGGGGACGCTCCAGAGCCGGGTGAGGTCGGCCTGGAAGGTCAGGAAGTACAGGCGGCGGCTCACCGACAGGCGGCTGGGCAGCCCGAGCGCGGCGGTGGCGAGCACGTGCGCGCCCTCGTGGGCGGCGACGGCCAGCATCCCGAGGCCGCTGACGGCGAGGATGTTCAGCAGCTGGGTGGTGAACGGGAAGGCGTCACGGTACGTCGGGCGCAGCCCCGCCACCGCGACCAGCAGCACCGGCACGGCGAGGGCGAGCACCGCGTAGAGGCCCCAGGCGACCCGGCCGAACAGCAGCGCACCGGCCCGCTGGCGCCGCGTGCCGTCGATCCGCCCGTCGTCGCCGGAGCCGCTCAGCAGGCCCTCGCCGGCGAGCACCGCCAGGAAGTCCGCCACGTCGACGGGCTCCCCGGCCAGCTCCCCGGCCCGCCGCTCGGCCTCGGCGACGCTCGCGCCCTGCTGCAGCCACTCGATGATCCGCGCGCCGATCTCGGGGACCTCGACGTAGGCGGCCGTGTCCGGGCTGCCCACCACGTAGCCGTCGCCGTCGCGCACGAGCGTGAGCTGGTTCAGCACAGCGGGCACCGGGGGTTGCGCGGCCACGGCACCCGGGTCGTGCGCATGCCGTCGGCGAGCTCGACGGTGTGGTACACGCCGGCCGCGACGGGCTCGTCGGTGCCGGTCAGGTACCGGCCGGCCTCCATCGCCACGAACCCGGCCAGCAGCTGCGCGACGGGGCCGGTGGCGCGGTTGACCCGCCCGGCCGGGAGCACCACGGACTGCTCGGCCAGCTCCGGCCTGGCGCCGCCCTCGTCCTCGCGGTTGAGCTGCAGGCACAGGCGGCACGCGCTCACGCCGGGGTGCACGGACCAGTAGAAGAGGGTGGAGTACTGCAGCCCGCCCGTCACGAACGGCACGCCCAGCTCGAAGCAGGCCCGGTTGACCAGCAGGTGCACGTCGTCCGGGGAGTCGATGGCGCAGACCACGAGCGAGGCGCCCCGGCCCAGGGCGACGATGCCGTCCACATCGGACACCCGGGCGTGCACGGACTCGACCACGGTCTCGCCGCAGTAGCGGGCGGCCCAGTCCTTCGCCGCCTCGACCTTCGGGCGGCCGACGTCGGCGTGGCCGTAGGCGAACTGCCGGGCGAGGTTCTTCTCCTCGACGTGGTCGAAGTCCACGACCCGTACGCGGCCGGCGCCGAGCCCGACGAGCGACTGCAGCACCCCGCTGCCCATGCCGCCCGCGCCGAGCAGGAGCACGTCGGCGCCGGCCATGCCCCGGTGGAACTGCGCGCTCGTACGGTCCAGTCCCGCGAAGAGGTCGTAGAAGCGCAGGTTGCTCTCGTGCCGCCGGAGCGTGGCCGCGTCGAGCCCGCCGTCGCCGGCCCGCAGCAGCACCCCGACGTCGTCGAGCGCGCCGACCGCGGCCGCCATCTCGTCCTCGGTGACCTCGAACCCGCGCTCGCGCATGGCCGCGGGCAGCTCGGCGACGCTCCGCGAGCCCTCGGCGAGCACCCGCAGCAGGGCGGTGACGCTGCCGTCGTCGTCGGCGAGGTAGGTGGCCTCGAGCGCCCGGCGGAGGAGGATGACCTCGTCGGGGCGCCGGATGACCGAGATCGGTTTGAGCTGGGGGATGACCCGCATGATGCAGAATCTCCGATCGCAGAAAAGAGCTCGGCCGGCCCGGCGGATCGCGCCAGGCCGGCCGGTCGAGTGGATCAGGCAGCGCCCTGCGGCGCGTCCGGGTCGAGGTGGATCCGGGTGGCCTCGATCGGCTCGACCTTCTTGACCTTGATCTTCACGTGTCTCTCCCATTCGGTCGGGGATTTCGGTCTCCGGCGGGCGGTTGCCCGTTCCGGTGAGGAAAACGTATGCAAGGCATCGACGCCCGACAGTCCTTGATTCGACTGGTCGCCGGTCGCCAAGATGACCTGGTATTGATCTACGACTAAGCCTTGATTTCCTTCCCCGGACCGCCTGGTTGGAGCGGCGGCCGGCGGGGCATGATGCGCGCATGACGCGCACGGCTCGGCTGCTGCGACTGGCCGGGCTGGTCGCCCTCGTGGGCGGCCTCGTCACGGTCGCGATCCTCGTCGGCCTGCCCGGACGCGACGAGCTGCGCGCCGCGATGGCGGGGCTGGGCTGGTGGGCACCGGTGGCGTGCGCCGGCCTCTACGCCGTGGCCTGCCTGTCACCGCTGCCCAAGACGGTCCTCACCCTCGCGGCGGGCGCCCTGTTCGGCGTCGCGGGCGGCCTCGCGGTCGTCGTCTGCGGCGCCCTGCTGGGTGCCGTGGCGGCCCTGTACCTGGGCCGGCTGCTGGGCCGCGACGCGGTGCGCTGGCTCGCGGGCGGGCGGCTGGACGCGTTCGACGCGCGGCTGACCCGGCACGGGATCTGGGCCATCGTCGTGGCCCGGCTCATCCCGGTCGTGCCGTTCACCGCCGTCAACTACCTCGCGGGCGTGACGAGCGTGCGGCTGCGGGACTTCGTGCTCGGCACGGCGGTGGGCATCCTGCCGGCCACGACCGCCTACGTGACCGTCGGCGCCTACGGGTGGCAGCCGGGGGCGTGGCCGCTGTGGGCGGCGCTGGCCGCCCTGGTCGTGCTCACCGCGGGAGGACTGCTGGCCGAACGGCGTCGTCGCGGCCGCCGGGCGGCGGGTTCGCCGGGTGACCCGGTGGAGACGTAGGAGCCCGCGTGCCGATCGGTGCGGGGCGCCACCCTCGTCGCCCGGCCGCCCGGCCGCCCGACGTGCCGCCGCTCGGGAGGCACCGTCCCGCGGGCGAGATACGCCAGTGCCTCATCGAGGGGACGGGCGCGGAGCGTCCTGGGCAGATGGGTCGGGCTTGCGGCGGATGCGGTACTCCAGCGTCAGGAACGGCAGCCCGAAGACCGAGAACGCGTGGTCGGCCCGCAGCTCCCCGCCGTCCACGCGGACGTCGAGCTCCTCGGCGAACCCGTGCACCGCCAGGGTCGTCAGGGCCCGGCTCTCGCCGTCGATGTAGCTCAGGTAGTGCCCGGTCTGCCCGTCGCCGGTCCGGCTCGTGAGCCTCAGCCCGCCGCCCGGCCGCGGCCTTGGCGCGAGGGTGGCCGTGAAGTTGGCCTGGGGCAACGGGAAGCCCACGCTGACGTACCCGCGCTCGCCGTGCCGGTACGTCGTGTAGATGCCCACGTAGATGGGTTCCCCGTTGTGCGCGAAGGAGCGGATCCAGCCGCGGGTCGACACGACCCCGTCGGCGCCGGTGATGGTGTCGATGCGGCTGTGCATCCCGCGCTGCGCCTCGCGGAGGTTCATCGGCACGTTGGCCTGCCCGAGCGGCCGGGCGACGAGGGTGCGGTACAGCAGGTATCCGGGCCGCACCCAGGCCCGCCACCGCGGCACGATGTCGAGCGTGAACCGGGTCGTGTGCTCGTAGAACTCCCGCACCAGCGGGTCCACGGCCGCCGGGTCGAACCCGGGCCCGGCCAGCGCGTCCAGGCTCGCCACGATGCCGATGTCGGCGGTCGCCTCCTCGTAGACGCCGCCGGTCGCCGCGGCGAGGTCCCGCACGTAGCCGGTGCCGACGTAGCGAGTGCGGGCCTCCAGCGGTACGACGAACGGTAGCTGCTCCGCGGTCGCGCGCTCGGCCAGCAGCTCGACCTGCGGCTCCCGGAACAGCAGCTGCGACACGGTCCGGAACGCGACCACGCCGGCCGCGGCCACCTGCGCCGGCGGCCGGTTGCGCATGGCGGCGCCGACGGCCAGGCCGACCACGGGGCCGAGGGCCACCTTGTGCGGGCGGACACCCATCGCGCCGGCCAACGCGCCCGCCGCCAGGCCGACCGCCAGCGGCGACGCACCGGCGCGGCCGGCCGCCCAGCCGGCGGGAGCGGCCAGGGCTCCGCCGGCGGCGATCCGTGACCAGATCGCCGGGATCTCGTCGGGTCGTTGCCGTGCCCGGGCGGCCCCGTCGATCGCCGCGAGCACCGCTCCGCCCGCCGCCGCCCCGGCCAGCGCGGCGCGCGGGCCGCGGTGGCCGGTCAGCGCGGCCCCGGCGGCGGCGCCCATGAGCGCGGCGAAACCGATCTGCTGCATCCGCTTGCCATCCACGAGCTCGTTTCTACACGCCGCGTGCCCGCACACGACGGGGGAGGTGTCACCCGGCGGGAGCCGGCGTCGCCGGTGCGGCCGGGGTCCGGGCCGGAGGAGTCGTTCGAGACGAGACAGGTGCAGGTGATGTGGGCGTGCCGGGTGCTGCGGAGGCGGGGCTGCGTGGCGGCCGCGCGAGAAAGAACGCCGCGAGCCATGCATCGACCGGCAGGTGCCGGGTAGTGAGGGGCCTGCGGCATCCGACAGCCGGGAGGCACGATGAACGACTTCATGGACAGGGCGACGCGCTTCGCCGACCAGCACGACGACCAGGTCGGCCGGGCCATCGGCGAGGCCGGTGAGCAGGCGGACCGGCGCGCCGGCGGCAGGTACGGCGAGCAGGCCGGCACGGGCGTGGACGCGGCGCGGCAGCGCACCGGCCAGGGCGGCTCGCCGCGGTGAGGCGGGGACTGGCGATCGCCACGGGGGTGACCGCGGCGGCGGGCGCGGGCGTCGCGGTGACCGCGTGGCGGCGGGCCGCCCGGACAGGGTCGACGCCGGACCGCTGGCACAGCGTCACGATCAACTGCTCGCCCGAGCGGCTCGGGCCGATGCCGGCGCCGCTGGACGAGCTCGGTTTCCCGGTCGAGGTCCTGATCCGCCCGGCACCCGGTGACCGGGGCACCGAACTCGCGGCCCGGGCCGTCGAGCCGGGCGCGGACCGCGACACGGTCCGGCACCTGCGGCGGGCGCTGCGCTCGGCGCGCTCGCTCGCGGAGGTCGGTGAAGTCCTGCTGCCGGACGCGCCCGGCACCTCCCACCGGACGCTGACCGGGGCGCCGCTGGCGTATGCGACTCGGCACGGACGCGAGGAGGGCAGGCTGTGAGGGCGCTGTGCTGGCAAGGCGTGAACAAGGTCGGCGTCGAGCAGGTGCCGGATCCGGTCCTGCGCAACAGCGGCGACATGATCGTGCGGACCCGCCGATCCGTCACCTGCGGTTCGGACCTGCACCTGCTCGGTGGGTACATCCCGTTCATGCGCCAGGGCGACGTGCTGGGGCACGAGTTCCTCGGTGAGGTCGTCGAGGTCGGCTCAGGGGTGCGCAACCACCGGGTCGGCGAGCGGGTCGTCGTGTCGTCGTTCATCTCGTGCGGACGGTGCTGGCACTGCCAGCGCCAGGAGTACTCGCTGTGCGACAACGGCAACACCAACCCCGCGATCACCGAGAACCTGTGGGGCGCCGCACCGGGCGGCTGCTTCGGCTACTCCCACGCCATGGGTGGCTTCGCCGGCAGCCACGCCGAATACGTGCGGGTGCCGTTCGCCGACGTCGGCGCGTTCACCGTACCGGAGGAGGTATCCGACGAGCGGGCGGTGTTCGCGTCTGATTCCGCGTCCACCGGCTGGATGGGCGCGGACCTCGGCGGCGTGCGGCCCGGTGACGTGGTGGCCGTGTGGGGCGCCGGCGCGGTCGGGCAGATGGCGGCGCGGGCCGCGATGCTGCTCGGCGCCGAGCAGGTGATCTGCATCGACCGCTACGGCTACCGGCTGGAAATGGCCAGGCGGCACGTCGGCGCGGAAACGCTCGACTACGAGCGCACCGACGTCGGCGAGGAGCTGCTGGAGCGCACCGGCGGCCGTGGGCCGGACGTGTGTATCGAGGCGGTCGGCATGGAGGCACACGCCGCCGGGCCGCAACACGTCTACGACACGGTCAAGCAGAGGCTGCGGCTGGAGTCCGACCGGCCCGCGGCGGTCGGGCGGCGATCTACAACTGCCGTAAGGGTGGCAGCGTCTTCGTGCTGGGTGTGTTCGCCGGGATGGTGGACAAGTTTCCGCTCGGTGCGGTCATGAACAAGGGGCTGACGCTGCGCGGGGCGCAGATGCACGGCCAGCGGTACATCCCGATGCTGCTGGAGCGGATGGCCCGCGGCGAGCTCGTCACCGAGCACCTGGCCACCCACACCATGGCGCTGGAGCAGGGGCAGGACGGCTACGACATGTTCAAGAACAAGGTCGACGGGTGCGTGCGGACCGTCTTCCTCCCGTGAGGAGTCCGGCTCCCGGGCCGCTGCTCGGGGCCGGCATCCACCGAGCGGTGGGCCGGACGGGCGGGCATGCGTGGCATCTGCCGGTCTTTGCCCGCCCGGCGGCGGGTACCTGCCGCACATGAGCACCGATACCAGCCATGACGTGACGCACCACCCGCTCGACGTCGACGAGGCATAACCACCGCGTGCCCCCGATCCAACGGCGCGGGTAGGGCGCGGGCGTCCGCGGCCGGCCGCCGGGCCGGCCGCGGTGGCGACGGCGTCTCACGCCTCAGTCTCAGGCCTCAGGCTCACGCCTCAACACAGCCCGCCCGCTGCCGATGACACCGGTATGACGCGCGCCCGCCGACCGGAACGCGTCGCGCGCACGGCAGGGACGGCGGCGCTCGCCCTCGCCGTGGCGTGCGTCGTGCTGCAGGCCGCCGAGATCGGCGGCTGGCCGGCCGAGCTGCGGATCTTCCGCGCGTGCAGCCCGCTGCTCGGCTGGGCCGGGGCGGTGCTGTGCTGGCGGGCCGCCGCCCGCT
This sequence comes from Dactylosporangium sp. CA-052675, assembly GCF_050947935.1. Lineage (GTDB taxonomy): Bacteria > Actinomycetota > Actinomycetes > Mycobacteriales > Micromonosporaceae > Dactylosporangium. The sequence goes on from NZ_CP192010.1 coordinate 2,511,917, forward strand.
CGACGGCCACCGGCGGCCGGTGGTGCTGGCGGCTACTCGCCATCGGCCAGGGCATCTCCGCCACCAGCCAGCTCGCCTCCACCTACCAGACGTTCGCCCACGACAACCTGCGCTACCCGATCGGCCTGACCGTGGTGCAGCTGACCGATCTGCTCATGGTGATCCTCGCCCTCGCCGCGGTGCTCTGTCTGCCCGCCCGCACGGCATGGTCATCCAGCCGGCTGCGGCTCGGCCTCGACATGGCCATCGTCCTGCTCGCCGGAGCGGTGTTCCTCTGGTACTGCTCCATCGCCCCGGCGCTGGCCGACCACGCGGACGTGTTGCTCACCGCCACGACCATGGCCCAGGGGGCGGTCGGGCTCGTCGCGTTGTTCGGGATCGCCCGGCTCCTGCTGGCCGGTGTCGCCGGCGTCCACCCGGCCGCGATGACGCTGCTCGCAGCGGCCGGTGTCGCCGAGTTCGGCTCCTCAGCCCTGATCCCGGTCCTGCAGGGCACGCGGTTGCCGCACCTGGTCCTCGCCATCGTCACCGCCGCCCGCGCCCTGCTGATCGCCGGTGCCCTCGTCCAGATCACCGCCGCACCGGCCGCGCACACCCGCGCCCTGGGCCGCTCCCGCGCGTTCAGCCCCCTGCCCTACGCGGCGGTCGCCGCCACCTACGCCTTGCTGATCGTCGCCCTCACCGACCGCCTCGACGGCCGGGCCTGGACCGTGCTCGGTGGTGCGATCACGCTGACCGCGCTCGTCGCGGCCCGCCAGTTCGTCGCCCTGCGCGACAACGCCCGCCTCGTCGCCGAACGCGACACCAGCCTGCGCCGGCAGCAGCAGATGATCGCCCGCGGACTGCACCTGGCCGAGGCCGGCACCGCCCTGCTCACCACCCGCGACGCGCACACCATCCGGCGCCTGGCGGTGACCACGGCGCTCACGCTGCTGCCCGAGCCATCGCCGTCACGCAGCGCCTTCCTCGGACCCGACCCCGACGACCCCGGCGTCTGGACGGTTCTGGACGCCGCCGGCCACGAGGCCGCCGCGCTGCTGGGCGCCCAGATCCCCGAGGGCGCGGTTGCGCCCTCGCGCGCCGACGGCGCGGTGGCCGCTGCCTCGCACGTCGAGCGCATGGGCCTGCCGGTGCTCGACCGCCCGGACGGCGAGCGATGCGGCGTCGTGCTGCTGCCGGTCGCGGCCAACGGGCGGGTCGTCGGCCTGCTGCTGGTGGAGTCGGCCGGCCCGCTGCCGCCGGACGCTCGCCAGTCGCTGGAGACGCTCCAGGCGCAGGTGGCGCTCGCGCTCGGCGCCGCCGACCTGACCGCCGCCCTGACGAGGCAGGCCACGCACGATCCGCTCACCGGGCTCGGCAACCGGGCGCTGCTGCGCGAACGGCTCGGCGACGCTCTCACCCGGGCCCAGCACGGCCGGCACCGCGTCGTGGTCATGCTGCTGGACCTCGACGACTTCAAACCGATCAACGACAACCTCGGCCACGACATCGGCGACGAACTGCTCAAGATCGTCGCGACTCGCCTGCTGCGCAACGTCCCGCCGTCCGACCTGGTGATCCGGCTCGGCGGCGACGAGTTCGTCATCCTCGCCGAAGACCTCGGCGACCCCGGCGCACTCGCGGACCGCATCATCGCCGAACTCGCGCAACCCGCCACCATCAACGGCTGCGCCGTGCGCACCGGCGTCAGCATCGGCATCTGCGTCGCCGAGCCCGGGCAGACCCCCGAGCAGATCCTCCGCCACGCCGACCAGGCCATGTACGCCGCCAAACGGCGCCGCACCGGCCACTTCGCCATCCACCGGGCCACCGTCGCCTGACGGCACCCGCGCCGGGCGGCGGGTCGCGCCGGACGCGGGCGCCGGGCGGCGGGTCGCGCCGGACGAGGGCGGCGGGTCGCGCCGGACGAGGGGGCCGGGCCGCACGAGGAGCAGGACGCGACCGCCTACGCCGTGGGCTCGGCCGGCGGCGGCGCGAGCGTGCGGGAGGCGGCGGTGCCCGAGGGCTGCGAACGCTGAGCGGTGACGGTGGCCAGGAACGCCGCGGCCCGCAGGGCCACGGCCGGTCCGGCGGTCGTCACGGCGTTGTGCCCGGCCAGCGGTACCTCGCAGACCCGCGCCCGCGGCGTGAGCCCCGCGGCCCGGTCCAGCCAGCGCCGCGGCGCGATCGGGTCCCGCGCACCGCGCAGGAACAGCACCGGCGCGGTCACCAGCGGCAGCCGCCGGTCGATGTGGTGCTCGACCGAGCGCCGCAGCGTGCCCAGCAGCCGCCGCGGCCCCGCGTCGCGCACGTCGGCGGCCAGGATCCGGGCCTGCCGCGGGTCTTCCCGGGCCAGGTCGCGCAGCCAGCGCCAGACCTGGCCCGCGGCGGTCGGCGCGGCCGGGTCGACCGTCGGGCCGACCAGGACGAGCGCGTCCACCAGGTCGGGCCGGGCGATCGCCAGCTCGACCGCGACCTGGCAGCCGAAGGAGTTGCCGAGCACGCCGGCGGCCGTGATCCCGGCCCGGTCATCCAGGCCGCGACCACTTCGGCGTGCCGGCCGGGCCCGTAGATCTCCCGCGGCTTGTCCGACAGCCCGAAGCCCGGCAGGTCCGGCACGTGCACCGAGGCCGGCGTCGCGGCCGGCCCTGAGCCGCGCCCCGAGGCCAGCTTCGCGGCGGTCGGCATCAGGTAGCGGTGGGAGACGGCCAGGCCGTGCAGGAGCACCCAGTCCGGGCCGCGGGGCGAGCGGTGGTTGCGCACGTGCAGCCGCGGCCCCCCGGTGCTGGCCATGTGGCTCACGAACCCGACGAACGGGCGCGGCGCGGCGACGGCGAAGCGCCGCTCGGCGCCGCTCATCCGAGCGGCTGTTCGCATGCTCAGTCGCATCCCTCAGTCCATGCCGATGGGCCGGCCGATGAGTCCCGGGCCGATGAGTCCCGGGCGGATCAGTCCCGGCCGATCAGTCCCGGCCGTCGGCGGCCCGCCGCACGGCGTCGCGCACCCGATCCACCACGGCCAGGATCGGCCCGCCCGCAAGGTTCGCGGTCGCCGGCTCCGCGCCGGGTGCGGGCGGGCCGGGGCCACCTTCTCGGCCGCGGCGAACGCGGTGGCCAGCCGCCGCGGCCGCTCGGCCGGCACCCGGGCCCGCAGGTGCGGGAACTCGTAGCGCTCCTCGTGCCGAGCATGCTCCAGCACCGCGGTGCGCAGCAGGAGCAGGCCGGTGTCGAAGCCGTCGGCGTCGACGCCGCCATCGATCGACGCGGTCAGCGCCTCCTCGGCCTGACGCTCCTCGGCCAGCCGGTCCTCGACCATCGCGTCGCCGCCGGCGCCGTCCAGCCTCCGCGACAGCGGGTGGATCAGCTCCTCCTCGGCCGTCTCGTGCATCGCCAGGAGGCGCACGAGATCGTCGAATGCCTTCTTGCGGGCCTCGCCGGCGCTGCCGGTGACGAGCAGCAACAGCTCCTCGATCCGGGCGTGCTGGGCCAGCAGCAGGTCGATCACGTCGTCGCCGGGGCCCGGCCCGGCCGGGCGGTCCGCGGCCGCCGCGGTGCCGCTCTTCCCGGACGACGTCCCGGCGGGCTCCGCGGCAGCGTCGCGGCCGGGCACGGCGGGCCCCCACCCGGGCATGCCCCTGTGGTCCAGTGGATTGAACACGCCGACTCCTTACGGTGGCCCGACGATGTGCCCTCGTACCGCCGCGCTACCCGGGGCCGTCCAGGGCAAAACAAAGACCCTTGACCGGTCCCGACCGGGATCGGCGTGCCGCGGCCGCACGTTCGACGGGCAGCCCGGCGAGCAGGCCTGGAAGATTTTTCGGCGCTGATGTCGAAACGGCGCGCCGTCGCGCGAAGGACGGGTGCGGGGCCGGAGAGGCCGGCCCGGAGCCAGGGGAGACCCGGATGCGACGCGTCATCGCTTCGACCTACACCACCGTCGACGGCTTCATCGACAACCCCCACGAGTGGTCGCTGGCATACAACGACCCGGCGGCCATGCGGTACGCCCTGGACCTGACGCTCGGCGCCGACGCGCTGATCCTCGGCCGCGTCACGTACGAGGGCATGGCCCAGGCGTGGCCCGCCATGGGTGGCAACCCGTACGCCGATCACGTCAACGCCATGCACAAGTACGTCGTCGCTTCCCAGCCGGTCGACACCGGTGCCTGGAACCCGACGACCGTCATCGCCGGTGCCGAGCTGCTGACCGCGGTCAAGACGCTCAAGGAGCGCGACGGCACGGACATCCTGATCTGGGGCAACGGCCGGTTGACCGATGCGCTGGCGACGGCCGGGCTCCTCGACGAGTACAAGATCTGGACCTATCCGGTCCTCAAGGGCAGTGGCGAGCCGCTGTTCCGCGCCGGGAGCCGCACCGGCCTCCAGCACGTCGAGACCACCACCTTCGGGTCCGGGGTGGTCGTGTCGACCTACCGCGTCACCACCGCCGGGACGGGAGCGACGACATGAGCGACGACATGAGCCGAGACGTCGCCGATGACCTCGCCAAGACCCGGCCCGTGACCGCAGGACCGGCCGGCTGGGCCGACCACCGGCCTGGACGAAGATCAGATCAGCCGAGAGGATGCCTGCCATGCGTGTGATGGTGATGACCAAGGGCGATGGCGCCGACGAGGGCAAGGGCGAGCCGACGACCGAGATGTTCGAGCAGATGCGGGTCTTCAACGAGCAGCTCGTCAACGCCGGCATCATGCTCGGCGGCGAGGGGCTGCGGCCCAGCGCCGCCGGGGCGAGGGTCGCGTTCTCGGCAGCGGGCACGACGGTGCTCGACGGCCCGTTCACCGAGTCCAAAGAGGTGATCGCGGGCTACTGGATCTGGGAGGTCAGCTCGCTGGCCGAGGCGATCGAGTGGGCGAAGCGGTGTCCGTTCGACCCGTCGTACGGCGACTCGCAGATCCTGGAGATCCGGCCGTTGTTCGACATGGCCGATTTCGCCCGGACGGTCGACGCCGACGCGCTCGCCAGGAGCGAGCGGTTGCTCGACCCGACCTCGGACTGAACCGGACCCGGCCATGGACCTGCGCAAGTCGGTCGAGGCGCTGTGGCGGATCGAGGCGCCCCAGCTGATCGCGACACTCGCCCGCCGGATCGGGAGCCTCGACGTCGCCGAGGATCTCGCGTCCGAGGCGTTCGTGTCGGCCCTGGAGCAGTGGCCGGCCGGCGGCATCCCGCCGAAGCCGGGTGCCTGGCTGATGAAGACCGCCTGGCACAAGGCGATCGACCGCGCCCGGCGCGAGGAGACGGCCCGCAGGAAGGCGCCGCTGCTCGTCGCCGGGCACGAGGGCGAGGTGGCCGATGTCGCGGACGAGGCGCTCGATCCGATCCCGGACGACCTGCTCACCATGGTGTTCACGACGTGCCATCCCGTGCTCTCACCCGAATCCCGGGTCGCGCTCACACTGCGGCTCTTCGGCGGGCTGACGACCGACGAGGTCGCCCGCGCGTTCCTCGTGCCCGCGGCGACGGTCGGGCAGCGGATCTCACGCGCCAAGCGGACCCTGGCCGAGGCGCGGGTGCCGATCGAGGCCCCGTCGGCCGAGGAGCTCCCCGAACGCCTGCACGCGGTGCTGGACGTGCTCTACGCGATCTTCAACGAGGGCTATTCGGCCTCGTCGGGCACGAACCTCGTCCGCTGCGACCTCGCCGTCGAGGCGATGCGGATGGGGCGGGTCCTCGCGGCACTTGCCCCGGCCGAGCCCGAGGTGTTCGGCCTGGTCGCCCTGATGGAGCTGCAGGCCTCCCGCTTCCGGACCCGGGTCGACGCCGCCGGCCTTCCGGTCCGGCTCGAGGACCAGGACCGCCGGCTCTGGGACCGCACGCTGATCCGGCACGGCCTCAGCATGCTCGACCGGGCCTTCGACCGGGGCCGGCCGCTCGGCGTGTTTTCGCTGCAAGCCGCCATCTCCGCCTGCCATGCCCGCGCGGCGACGTTCGCGGTCACCGACTGGGTCGCCATCCTCGCGCTCTACGACGCCCTCGCCCAGATCACCCGGTCGCCCGTCGTGGAGCTCAACCGCGCGGTCGCCGTGCTGCACGTCGACGGACCCGAAGCCGCCCTCGACACGACCCGACCACTGCTCGCCGACCGCCGGATGGCCGGCTACCACCTGCTGGGCGCGGTGCGCGGGGACATCCTCACCCGGCTCGGCCGCCACGCCGAGGCCGCAGCCGAGCTGGAACGCGCGACCGAACTCGCACCCACCCAGCAGGAACGGCAACTCCTCCTCGGCCGCATGGCCCAGGCGCTCGCCCCCCGCAACGCCGGCGGCCGGTCCGGCACGGAGCCGCCGGCGGAATGAACCGGCGGCCTCGAACGGCGCCGACCCGTCGTGCGGCTCCACCCGCGGCCGCAGGCTCGCCATCGGCCGCTCGTCGACCGTGACGTTCGTGCCGCGGCGGGATCAGCCGAACTCCTCCGCCCACACCTCGAGCCACGACAGGAAGTCCAGCGGGGTCGCGCCCCGGGCCGCCGAGTAGAGCTCCCGCGTCTCCGGCACGTCGAGCTCACCGGTGCGCCACACCCACCCGGCCTGCTCGCCGGTGACCACGAGGACCGAGAAGTCGTTGCCGCCGTGGTTGGCGATGGTCAGGCAGCCGTGCGGGTCACCGTGCTGCTGCAGCGCGGCCAGGCGCGAGTCGTCCAGGACGCCCGCGCCGTCAGGGAGCTCGGCGAGCGCCGCGAGCATCGCGGACGCCTCAGCGTCGCCGTACGCGAACGGCCGGGCGGGATCGCCGTGACCGTTGCCGACCTCGAGCGCCAGGTCGTCGAGCCCGTACAGCCAGGGCTCGTCGTCCGTCCAGATCCCGTCGGCCACCCCGAGCACGAAGGTGCGCAACGACGCGGGCAGCCGGACCCCGATCCGCTGCTCGAACGCGGCCACCGCCGCCTCCGTCGCCGGGGGGCGGAGCTCGAGATCCTCGCACGCGCGCAGGGCGGCGCGCACACGGGACACCGCGTGGTCGATCGGGTCGCTCGACATGGGTTCGCTCCCGGTTCGGTCGGCCGCTGCGCCCGGCGACACGGACGATACGTGAGCCGCGCCACCGCGTCCCGCGATCCGACCGGCCGGCACCTCCCGCCGGTGCGCGAGCAGCACCGAAGCGGCGCTATTTTGTGTACAATCCTCGCGTCCGTCGGGGGAAAGTGCGGCAAGTGTGCTTGCATTGCGCACAATCTCGGAAGGAGCAGGGGCGTATGAGTCAGCTGTCCGAGTTCGAGGGGCGGTCCGGGGCCGAGTTCACGATGACGGTCGAGACGGGCAAGATCCGCGAGTTCGCCGCCGCCGTCGGCGCCGGCCATCCGCTGCACTCCGGCGACGACCCGATCTCCCCGCCCACGTTCCTGGCCTCGAGCGCCTTCTGGACGACGGATGCCGGTGCGGCATGGGGCGATCAGCCGCCGGACCTGTCGCGGGTGCTCCACGCCGGCCAGCAGTACGTGTTCCACGGGCCGCCGCCGAAGGCCGGAACGGTGCTGCACTGCCGCGAGCGCATCGACCGCGTCTACACCAAGCAGGGCCGGCGCGGCGGCGCGCTCGAGTTCGCCGACATCGTCACCGAGTTCCGCGACGCCGACGGGCGCCTGGTCGCCGAGGCCCGCGCCACGCTCGTGGTGACCGAACAGGCGCCGACGGCATGACGGCGCTGGGAGGCTTCCGGGAGCCGCTGGTGGAGGGCCCGCTCACCGTGACCGACTTCGTGCGCTACCAGGGCGCGTCGGGCGACATGAACCCGATCCACCACGACGCGGAGTTCGCGCGGGGCGCCGGGTTCCCGACGGTGTTCGCCGTCGGGATGCGCCAGGCCGGTGTGCTGGCCGCGTTCGCCACGGACCACTTCGGGCCCGACAACGTCCGCCGGTTCGAGGTGCGGTTCCGCGCCATCGCGTGGCCGGGCGACACCCTCACCTACAGCGGCGAGGTCACCGCCGTGGAGGAGACCGCGACGCACACGGTCTGCACGGTCGCGCTCCAGGCGACCCGGCAGACCGGCGAGGTCCACCTCGCCGGCACCGCCGTGTTCGAAGTGCCGAAGCTATAGCCGCTCGACGATCGTGGCGTTCGCCTGGCCGCCCGCCTCGCACATGGTCTGCAGCCCGTAGCGGCCGCCGGTCTGTTCGAGGTGGTTCACCAGCGTCGCCATGAGGCGCACCCCGGAACCGCCCAGGGGGTGCCCGAGGGCGATCGCGCCGCCGCGCGGGTTGAGCCGCTGCGGGTCCGCCCCGAGGTCGGCCGCCCAGGCCAGCGGTACCGGCGCGAACGCCTCGTTCACCTCGTAGGCGTCGATGTCGCCGATGCCGAGGCCGGCCTTGGCGAGCACCTTGCGGGTCGCCGGGATGGGCGCGGTCAGCATCATGACCGGGTCGTCGCCGGCCAGCGCGAAGGCGTGGAACCGGGCCCGGGGCCGCAGCCCGAGCTCGGACGCCCGGGCGGCGCTCATGATCAGCGCGGCCGCCGCCCCGTCGGTCAGCGGCGAGGAGCTGCCCGCGGTGATGTGCCAGCCGATCTGCGGGAACCGCTCGGTGTAGGCCGGGTCGTGGAAGGCGGGCCTGAGTCCGGCCAGACCTTCGGGGGTCGTCTGCGCACGGATGGTCTCGTCCCGCGTGTGCTCCCCGACCGCCACGATCTCCCGGGCGAACGCCCCGGCGTCGGTGGCGGCCGCGGCCAGCGCGTGCGACCGGGCGGCGTAGGCGTCCAGCTGCTCGCGGGTGAAGCCCCAGCGGGCGGTCACGAGCTCGGCCGCGATGCCCTGCGGCACGAGGCCGCCGCCGGCCAGCCGGGCGGCCACCCCCGGGCCGAACGGGTCGGCGGTGCCGATCGCGACCCCCATCGGGACGCGGCTCATCGACTCGACCCCGCACGCCACGACGACGTCGTAGGCCCCGGCCAGCACGCCCTGGGCGGCGAAGTGCAGCGCCTGCTGGCCCGATCCGCAGGCCCGGTCGACGGTCGTGCCGGGGACGGTGAGCGGCCAGCCCGCCGCCAGCACGGCGTTGCGGCCGATGTTGGCGGCCTGCTCGGCGGCCTGGCCGACGCAGCCGGTGATGACGTCGTCGATCAGCGCGGGATCGATGCCGGTGCGGGTGACGAGCGCGCGCAGGACGGTGGCGAGCAGGTCCACGGGGTGCAGTCCGGACAGCGCACCGCCGGGCTTGCCGCGGCCGGAGGCGGAGCGGACGATGTCGACGATCACGGCGTCAGGCACGGAGGATCCCTTCGGCGGCGGCGCCCCAGGCGCGCACCACGTCTTCGGTCGATGTCGATGGCGATGCGCGGCCGAGCGGGATCCGGGGCATCCCGTCGGCGAAGAGCCCGCGAGCCACCGCCTGGCCGTGCCGCGGTGCCTCGCTGAGGTTCAGTACGGGGGCCAGGCAGGCGTCGGTGCCGGCGGCGAGGCCGGCCCACTCGTCGCGGGTCCGGGTGAGCACCGCCGCCGCGATCGCCGCGCGCAGCGCCGGCCAGCGGGCCGGGTCGTCGCGGTGCTCGCACACCTGCGGGTCGAGTCCCAGCAGCTCGGCCAGCACCGCGAAGAACTGGGGCTCGAGCGCCCCGATCGCGACGTAGCGGCCGTCGGCGCAGGCGTAGACGTCGTAGTAGGGCGCGCCGGTGTCGAGCAGGTTCGTGCCGGCCTCGTCCCGCCACTGCCCGTCGCGGTGCATGCCGTACAGCATCGACGCGAGGTAGGTGGTGCCGTCGGTGATCGCCACGTCCAGCACGCGCCCGGTGCCGGTGCGCCCGCGTTCGACGAGCGCGGCCAGTACCGCCGTGACGAGGTACATGCCGCCGCCGCCGAAGTCGCCGAGCAGGTTCGACGGCGGGGTGGGCGGCCGGCCCCGGCGCGCGGCGGCGTGCAGGGCGCCGGTGACGGCGATGTAGTTGATGTCGTGCCCGGCGGTGTGGGCCAGCGGCCCGGTCTGGCCCCAGCCGGTCATCCGGCCGTAGACGAGCCGCGGGTTGACGGCGTGGCAGTCCTCCGGGCCGAGGCCCAGCCGCTCGGCGACGCCCGGGCGGTAGCCCTCGAGGAGCACGTCCGCCTCGGCCACCAGCCCGCGCACGACCTCCAGGGTGGCGGGGTCCTTCAGGTTGACGCCGACGACGGGCCGGCCCCGCTCCAGCCCGCCGCCCCCGGGCACCTGGCCGGGGCGGCGCAGGGCGAGCACGTCGGCGCCGAGGTCGGCCAGCAGCATCCCCGCGAAGGGCTCGGGGCCGATGCCGAGCAGCTCCAGGACCCGTACTCCGCGCAGCAGCGGCTCATGCATGACGTTGGCCTTCCATGTCCGCGGCGGGCGGTGCGGCCGCGATGGCCGAGCGGAGGGCCCGGTCGAGGTGTTCGGGGTCGTCGGGCTGGGTGAAGGTCGGCTCGAGGTGCCAGCCGGAGGCGATGCCGACCCGCGGGCCCCGGACGTCGAAGACGCGGCCGGTGACGTCGCGCGTGCCCGGCCGGCAGAGCCAGGCGACGACGCGCGCCACCCAGCGCGGGTCGAGCTCCTCGCGCCGGCGGTCGGTGATCTCGCCCTCGTAGCGGCGCAGCGGCTCCTCGGTGAGGCGGGTGAGGGCGCTCGGGGCGACGCAGTTGACGCTCACGCCGTACGGCCGCAGCTCCTGGGCCGCCACGAGCGTGAACGCGGCGACGCCGGCCTTGGCCGCGGCGTAGTTCGACTGCCCGACGTTGCCGAAGAGCCCGGAGGCGGAGGTGGTCGTGATCAGCCGCCCGTCGACGTCGGCGCCCGATTTCGCCCGGGCGCGCCAGTGCGCGGCGGCGTGGTGGGCGATGGTGAAGGTGCCTTTGAGGTGTACGGCGATGACGTCGTCCCACTCGGCCTCGCTCATCGACGCCAGGGTCCGGTCCCGCAGGATGCCCGCGTTGGCGACCACCACGTCGAGCGAGCCGAAGCGGTCGGCGGCGAGCCCGACCAGCTCCGCGGTCGCGGCGAAGTCCGTCACGTCGTGATGGCTCACGAGGGCGGTGCCGCCCGCGGCCCCGATCTCGGCGGCGACCGTCTCGGCGGGTCCGTCGCCGAGGTCGTTGACGATGACGGCGTGCCCGGCGGCGGCGAGAGCGAGGGCGTGGGCCCGGCCGAGGCCACGGCCGGCCCCGGTGACGACGGCCGTGCGCGGCGCGCTCACTCGGCCACGACCCCGCGGGTGAGGAGGTCTTTCCAGGCCTCGTCGTCCACCCCGGCCAGCTCGCCGAGGACGCTTCGCGTGTGCTGGCCCAGGCGCGGCCCCACGGCGGCCACCTCGCCCGGCGTCCGGCTGAACTTCGGCACGATGCCGGCCATCGGCCCCGCGACGCCGTCGTCCGTCTCCGGCCGCAGCACCATCTGCCGGGCGGCGTAGTGCAGGTCGTTGATCATGTCGGGCGCGGTGTAGATCTTCCCCGCCGGCACGCCGTGCTCGGCGAGGATCCGCAGCAGCTGTGCCGAGTCGAGCGAGGCGGTCCACCGCTCGATCTCCTCGTCGAGGACGGCCGCGTTGCGGCCGCGGGCCTCGTGGCCGTCGAAGCGCGGGTCGCTCGCCAGCTCCGGGCGGCCCATGGCGTCGCAGAGCCGCCGGTACACGGCGTCGGCGTTGCCGGCGATCGCGATGTCGGCACCGTCCGCGGTCTTGTACACATTGGACGGTGCCACGCCGGGCAGGACGCTGCCGGTCCGGGTTCGCAGCACGCCCGCCCGCTCGTAGTCGACCATCGTCGACTCCATGAGCGCGGCGACCGCCTCGTAGATGGCGACGTCGACCTCCTGGCCGCGGCCGCTGCGGGCCCGCTCGACCAGCGCCGTGGAGGTTCCCACCACGGCGAAGAGCGCCGCCAGGGAGTCGCCGATGCTGATGCCGGTGCGGGCCGGGCGGGACCCGGCGTCGCCGGTGGTGAACCGCAGGCCGCCCATGGCCTCGCCGATGCTGCCGAAGCCGGCCTCGCGCGAGCGCGGGCCCGTCTGCCCCAGCCCGGAGACGTGCACGACGATGATGCCGGGGTTGGCCTCGGCGAGGGCCTGGTAGCCCAGTCCCCAGCCGTCGAGCGTGCCGGGCCGGAAGTTCTCCAGGACGACGTCGGACCGCGTGGCGAGGGCCCGCGCCACCGCTTGACCGTCCGGGTGGCGCAGGTCCAGCGCGACCGACTTCTTGTTGCGGGCGATGGCCGGCCACCACAGGCTCTGGCCGTCCTGCACGATGCCCCACCGGCGCATCGGGTCGCCCGTGCCGGGTGGCTCGAGCTTGATCACCTCGGCGCCGTAGTCGGCCAGCAGCTGACCCGCGAACGGCCCCGCGATGAAGCTTCCCAACTCGAGGACGCGGACGCCCGACAGTGGACCCTTCGACACGATTGCTCCTCCGAATGTGCACAATCTGAGGTGCGGGCGACGTGCAAATGGCGTTCGCGCCGCGTCGGTCTGCACTATTGCACACAATCGGCGGCTGCGGCACACTCCGATCCATGTACGCCGCACACATCGCGCAGGCCCATCCGGACCGGTTGGCGATCCTCATGGCGGAGTCCGGCACGCGGGTCACCTTCGGGGAGTACGAGGCGGAGGCCAACCGGCTGGCCCACCTCTTCCGGGGCAGTGGCCTGCGGTTCGGGGACCACGTGGCGATGCTCATGGAGAACAACCCGCGCCTGCTGCAGAGCGAGGCGGCCGCCGAACGCAGCGGCCTGTACTACACCTGCATCAACCACTACCTGTCGCCGGACGAGGCCGCCTACATCGTCAACGACAGCTCGGCCCGCATCGTGGTCACGTCGGCGGCCAAGCTCGACGTCGCCCGGCAGCTGCCCGAGCGGTGCCCGGGCGTCGAGCGGTGGCTGATGGCCGACTGTGACGACCCGCCGGCCCCGTTCGAGTCCTACGACCGGGCGGTGGCCGGCCTGCCGGCGGATCCGATTCCGGACGAGCAGCTGGGCATGGCGATGCTGTACTCCTCCGGCACCACCGGCCGCCCGAAGGGCATCTACCACCCGCTCGCGGTCGCGCACCCGTCCGAGGAGCCCCTGGGCTCGCGCGTCCAGAGCCGGCGGTGGGGGCTCGACGAGACCAGCGTGTACCTGTCGCCGGCGCCGCTGTACCACTCCGCACCCCAGGGCAGCGTCTCCATGATGCTGCGGGCCGGCGGCACCTCGATCATCATGGAGTCGTTCGACGCGCAGCGGTACCTCGATCTGGTCGCCGCCCACCGTGTCACGCACTCGCAGCTGGTCCCGACGATGTTCTCGCGCCTGCTGAAGCTGCCCGAGCAGCGCCGGAGCCGGGCCGACGTCTCCTCGCTGCGCACGGTCATCCTCGCCTCGGCCCCGTGCCCGCCGCAGGTGAAGCGCCGGATGATCGAGTGGTGGGGCCCGATCATCCTGGAGTTCTACGCCGCCAGCGAGGGGATCGGCTACACCTTCTGCGACTCGCGGGAGTGGCTCGAGCACCCGGGCACCGTCGGGCGGGCCGCGAGCGGCGAGCTGCTCATCCGGGCCGAGGACGGGAGCCTGTGCCCGCCGGGTGTGGCGGGCACGGTGTGGTTCCGGGGGCCGGCCGGCTTCCAGTACTTCAACGACCCCGGCAAGACGGCCGCCACCCGCGACCCCGAGCTGGGCGCCAGCTCGGTCGGCGACATCGGCTACCTCGACGAGGAGGGCTACCTGTACCTCACCGACCGGGAGAGCTTCATGATCATCTCCGGCGGGGTCAACATCTACCCCCAGGAGACCGAGAACCTCCTGATCACGCACGAGAAGGTGTACGACGCCGCGGTGATCGGCGTGCCCGACGAGGACTTCGGCGAGGCGGTCAAGGCGGTGGTGCAGCTCGCCGAGGGCGTGGAGCCGGGGCCGGAGACGGCCGCGGAGCTGATCGCCTTCTGCCGGGCGTCGATCGCCCACTACAAGTGCCCCCGCTCCGTCGACTTCGTGAGCGAGCTGCCGCGGCTGCCCACCGGCAAGCTCTACAAGCGCAAGCTGAAGGACCGGTACTGGGCCGGGCGGAAGACGTCGATCCAGTGACCGGGCTGCGGCAATACGTCGCCGACTTCGTCCGCGACACCGAGGGGGCCGATCGCGCTACGGCGCTCGGGGCCCAGTTCGACGCCGGGCTGGCCTGGGTGCACCATCCCGAGGGGGCCGGGGGACTGGGCCTCGGCCCCGACCGTCAGGCCGAGGTGGACGCCGTGCTCTCGGCGGCCGGCCGCCTGGAGTCCTGGGAGCGCAACCCCATGGGCATCGGCATGGTGGCCCCGGCGCTGATGGTGCACGGCACGCCCGCCCAGCGGGCCCTGCTCCGCCCGATCTTCACGGCCGAGCACATCTGGTGCCAGCTGTTCTCCGAGCCGGGCGCCGGGTCGGACATCGCCGGCCTGGCCACCCGGGCCGTACGCGACGGCGAGGGGTGGGTCGTCGACGGGCAGAAGACGTGGACGTCACTGGCCCACGCCGCCCGCTTCGGGCTGGCCCTGACCCGCACCGACCCCGGTGCCCCGAAGCACGCCGGGCTGACCGCGTTCCTGATCGACATGCACGCCCCGGGCGTGCGGGTCCGGCCGTTGCGCGACCTGACCGGGGGCGCGCACTTCAACGAGGTCTTCCTCGACGGGGTGCGGGTCGCTGACGACGCCCGGATCGGTGGCGTCGGCGAGGGGTGGGCGGTCGCGACCACCATGCTGGCGAGCGAGCGCGCCGTGATCGGCGGGTCCGTCGGGGAGCGCGGGTCGGGCGCCATCGCGATGGCGGTCGAGACCTGGCGCCGTACCGGATCCGACCCGGGCCGGCGCGCGGAGCTGATCCGGCTCTGGGTCGACGCCGAGGTGCTGCGCCTGGCCGCGCTGCGGGACCAGCGGACGCGGGCGGAGGGGGGACCGGGCCCGGGCGGTTCCGGCCTCAAGCTGCGCCGGGCCCTGCTGGAGCAGCGCATCGCCCGCTTCGCGCTGGAGCTGCTCGGCCCGGCCGGGCTCGTCTACGACGCCGACGCCGTGCGCGCGAACGGTCCGGCCGAGGGTGACCCGGTCTGGACGTGGCTGCAGTCCCAGGCCTACACGATCGCCGGCGGGACCTCGGACGTCATGCGCACGATCATCGGGGAGCGGGTGCTGGGGCTGCCCAGGGAGCCCGGCCTGCCCCGCGACACCCCCTGGTCGCAGATCCCGCGCTGAGCCTGAGCGGCCCCCGCGCGGCCGTCGTGCGGCTGTTGACCAGCGGCGACGTGTCCCTGTAAAACTGAAACTGACGTTACTATCACAAGAATGGAGGTGGCGTCCGTGCCCAGCCGGGACTTCGCCCAGCAGCGCCAGGACGTCCGGCGGTTCGTCGACGAGGAGCTGATCCCGCGGGAACCGATCCTCGACCGCGACGACGCGAGCAGTGCCGAGGCGATGGCCGAGCTGAAGCGGCTGGCCAAGGAGCGCGGCGTGTGGGCGCTCGGGCACCCGGCCGCGATCGGCGGTGGCGGGCTTCCGTTCATGGAATACGTCATGATCAATGAGATCGTCGGGCGTTCCTACTGGGGCACCGAGGCCCTCGGCACGCTGTCCTTCCAGGACTGTCTGATGCTGCTCGAGTTCGGCACCGAGGAGCAGAAGGCCCGGTGGATCCCGCTGCTGTTCGAGGGCGTGACCGGGCCGACGATCGGGATGACCGAGCCGGAGGTGGCCGGCTCCGACCCGACGCTGGTGCAGTCCACCGCGGTGCTCGACGGCGACGAGTGGGTGATCAACGGCCACAAGTGGTTCACGTCCGGGGCCAGCAAGGCGATGTACACCAGCGTCTTCGTCAAGACGGACCCGGATGCGCCCAAGCACCGGCAGTTCTCGCTGATCCTGGTGCCCACCGACACGCCCGGCTACAACATCCAGCGGGTCGTGCGGACCATGGGCCACTACGGCGGCAACCACTGCGAGGTCCGCTACGACAACGTGCGGGTGCCGGCCGCGAACCTGCTGGGGCCCCGGGGCGGCGGCTTCGCCGTGGCCCAGGCGCGGCTCGGGCCGGGCCGCATCACCCACAGCATGCGCTGGCTCGGGCAGGCCCAGCGCGCGTTCGAGCTGATGTGCGACCGGGCGAACACCCGCTACGCGCACGGCTCCCTGCTGGCGGAGAAGGGGGAGATCCAGCGCTACGTCGCCGAGTCGGCGGCGCAGATCCAGGCGGCCCGGCTGATGACGCTGGACGGCGCGCGGAAGATCGACGCCGGCCTGGATGCCCGGATGGAGATCTCGCTGATCAAGTTCTTCGGCGCGCAGATGCTGCACGACGTCGTCGACCGCGCGCTGCAGGTGTACGGCGCGATGGGGGTCACCGAGGACACGCCGCTCGAGCGGATGTACCGCGACGCCCGCTACGCGCGCATCTACGACGGCCCGGACGAGGTGCACCGGATGGTGGTCGCCAAGCGCCTGCTGCGCAGCGACTACCGGGAGCGGGCGCCCTGGTCGGACATCGTCCACTAGCATTTTTATGATACTGACATTACTTTTAGGATTGTGATGACGACGAGCGAATCCACGACCAGCCCGGCGGACGTCTCGCTCGCGCTGGCCGAGCGTCTGACCGCGGCGATCGACGCCAACGACCTCGACGCGCTGCGCCACGAGATCTACACCCCGGACGTGGTGGTCTGGCACAACGACGACCAGCACGAGCAGCGCGTCGACGAGAACCTCAAGGTCCTGAACTGGCTGCACCGCAAGGTCGGCGACAAGCGCTACGAGGACGTGGTGCGCCACGCGACGCCGACCGGCTACGTGGAGCAGCACGTGCTGCGGGGCACCGCGCCCAACGGCACCGAGCTCGAGATCCACGCGTGCCTCGTGGTGACGGTGTCCGGCGGGCGGATCTCCCGCATCGACGAATACCTCGACAGCCAGGCCGCTGCCGCCCTACGGCCGTGAGTCAGCTCAGCGCGGCCGAGCGCGACGCATGGCGCGCCTCGGTGGCCGCGGTCGTCGCCCGCTGTGCGGCCGGCGGCTCCTGGGATGCGCTGTTCGACCTCGGCGTGGCCGAGATCGGGCTCGAGGACCTGGCGGTGGCGATCGAGGAGTGCGGGGCCGTGCCCGTGGCCACGCCGTTGCTGGGTCACATGTTCGGCCTGCGGGCGCTGCACGCCGCGCCCGCGTCGCCGGAGCGTGACCGGCTCCTGGCGGGCCGGCAGCGGCTGGCCCTGGTGCTGCCCGGCGGCTGGGTGCTCGAGGGTGGCGCGGCCGACTGGTTCGTGGTCGCGGCCGGGACGGGCCTGTCCGTGGTGCCGGCCGGACGCGCCGACCGGCGCCCACTGTCCACACTGGAACCGTCGCGGGTGCTCTGGCGCGTCGAGTTCGACGGGTCGGCGGCGACGCGCCTCGGCGACTGGCACGAGGAGCGGCTGCGGGCCGAGCTCGCCGCGCTGGTCGCCGCCGACTCCATCGGCGGCGCCCGGGCCGTGCTGCGCGACGTCGTGGCCTACGCCCGGCAGCGGATGCAGTTCGGCCGTCCGATCGGCTCCTTCCAGGCGGTCAAGCACCGGCTGGCCGACGTGTCGAGTCAGCTCGACGGTGCGGTGGCGGCGGTCGAGTACGCGCTGCGCCGGCTGGATCTCGGCGCACCGGACGCGACGCCGGCGGCATCGGTCGCGAAGCTCGCCGCGGTGGACGCGTACCTGGCGGTTGCCGAGGGCGCGATCCAGACGTACGGCGGCATCGGCTTCACCTGGGAGCACCCCGCGCACATCTTTCTCAAGCGGGCCCACACCAACAGTCAGCTCGTCGGGGGTGCGGCGTCGCACCTGGAACTGGTCGCCGGCCTGGCCGGGATCTGAGCACCTTCACAAGGGGGAACCATGGCCGAGAGAGAGTTCGAGATCGGCGGCATCAACCACCTCGCGCTGGTCTGCAGCGACATGCGCCGCACGGTGGACTTCTACACCAACGTGCTCGGCATGCCGCTCATCAAGACGGTGGAGCTGCCGGACGGCATGGGGCAGCACTTCTTCTTCGACTGCGGCGGGGGCAACGCCCTGGCCTTCTTCTGGTTCCCCGGTGCGCCGGAAAAGGTGCCCGGCGTGACCCATCCCGGCGCGATGCCCGGCTTCGGCGACATCGCCAGCGCCGTGGCGTCGATGAACCACGTGGCCCTGCAGATCCCGGTCGACAAGTTCCACGAGTACCGCGACCGCCTCAAGGCCAAGGGCGTGGAGGTCGGGCGGGTCCTGTTCCACGACGACAGCCCGTCCACGATCGCCACGCGCATGCACGACGGCGTCTACGTCGGCTCGCTGTACTTCTTCGACCCCGACGGCATCCTGCTGGAGTTCGCGGCCTGGACGCGGCCGCTGACCCCCGACGACGTCCGCCACGAACCGGCCGATCCCGCGGTGAACGCGGTCGCGAAAGCCTGATCGAACCGCCGTTCCCTTTTTCTGAAACTAATGTCAGTATCAGGCCCACACCCCTTCCCTGGCCTTGATGGAGGCATCCATGAGGACGCTGCGGACCCGCCTCGCGGCGGCGCTTGTCCTGCCGCTCGTCGCCTTATCCGCCTGTAGCAACGACAAGAGCAAGTCACCCGCCGCCAACCCGGGCGGCGGCTCGTCGGCCGGCAACCCGGTGAAGGTCATGCTGATCTACGACGAGACCGGTTCGGGCGCCGCCCCCGAGCTCGTCGACGGCGCGAACGCCGGCCTGGCGCAGGTGAACGCGAACGGTGGCATCAACGGACGCCCGATCGAGATGACCGTCTGCAAGACCGGCAACGACCCGAACACCGCGGACAACTGCTCCCGGCAGGCGCAGAGCCTCGGGGTCGCGGCCGTCGTCGGCGAGCTGACCCTGCAGAAGGGCCACGAGAAGATCCTCCGGGAGGCGAAGATCCCGATCATCGGCGCCGTCACCTCCGGCACCGACCTGACCGAGGTCGCGCAGTTCCCCCTGGACGGCAGCACCCCGATCCAGACCGCGTCGCTGGCCAACGCGCTCGCCGCGCAGGGCTTCAAGAAGATCAGCATGGCCCGCATCCAGATCGACGGCGGCGGGGCGTTCAGCGGCTTCGCCAACCAGGGCCTCGCCGCCAGCGGCCAGAAGATCCTCAACGACGTGCCCGTGCCCACCGGCGCCCCCGACATGGCGCCCTACGTCCAGGCCGTGCTGGCCAACGGCACCGACGCCATCCTGACCGTGCTGCCGGGCACCGACTCGACCGCCTTCATCAAGCAGCTCAAGAAGGACGCGCCGAACATCGCGATCGGCATCATCGGCACGCAGAAGGAGAAGGTCGCCGACGCGCTCGGCACCGCCTCCGACGGCCTCTACGAGGCGCTGGGCTACCTGCCGCCGTCCTACGAGAACGCGGCGACGAAGAGCTACGTCGCGGCCATGTCGAAGCAGGGGATCAGCGAGACGCGAGGCTTCCGGCTCAACGCCTACGCCGCCGTGCTCGCCTTCGCCGAGGCGGCCAAGAAGGTGCCCGACCCGACCAACACCGCCCTGTGGGACGCGCTGCCGACGATGAGCGGCATCGACATCGGCCTGACGCCGCCGATCCAGTGGCAGAAGGGCAACGTGGGCGGCTACCCGCGGATCTTCACCTCCTGCGCCTTCATCGTGAAGTACAGCGGCGGCAAGGAGCTGCCGGTGTACGACACCTTCCGCGACGCCTACACCGGCCAGAACTGCACGACTCCCGCCAAGAGCTGAGGATCGGGCCCGCCATGCTGACCGACGTGATCAGGTTCGCCGTGCTCGGACTCGGAGCCGGCGCGATCTATGGCTTGTCCGCCCTCGGGATTGTGCTCATCTACCGCGGCTCCGGCATCCTGAACTTCAGCCAGGGCGCGGTCGGCATGCTGGGCGCCTACGTCTTCTACCTGCGGCGCGAGGACGGCACGTCCACGCCGGTGGCGGCACTGCTCGCCATCGGCGTGGGGCTGGCCATCGGCGCGCTGGTGCACCACCTCGTCATGCGACCACTGCGCGACGCACCGCCGGTGTCGCGGCTCATCGCCACGCTGGGCGTCTTCGCGCTGCTCTTCGGCCTGGGCCAGTACCTCTTCGGCGTGGGACAGGCCCGGATCGTCCACTCGATCCTGCCGGGCGGGTCGACGACCGTCCTGCCCGGCATCAGGATCGGCACCGACCGGCTCGCCATCCTCGGCGTCGGGATCGTGCTCGCGGCCGTGCTCACGGTCGTGTACCGCTCCACCCGCTTCGGCCTGGCAACCTCGGCCGTGGCCGAGAACGGGCGCGCGAGCTCGGCGCTGGGCATCTCCCCGGACACCGTCGCCACCGTGAACTGGATGGTGGGCTGCGCGCTCAGCGTGGTGTCGGCCGTGCTCATCGTCAGCATCGGCACGCTGCAGGTGGAGAACCTGGCGATGCTCATCGTGCCGGCCCTCGCCGCCGCTCTGCTCGGCGGCTTCAAGTCCTTCCCGCTGACCATGGCCGGCGGGCTGCTGATCGGCATGCTCGAGTCCGAGGTGGCCTGGATCGGCACCCGGCAGCACGCCGACGGCTGGGGCCAGACGGTGCCGTTCATCGTCATCATCCTCGTGCTCGTCGTCTCCGGGCGGTCCCTGCCGCTGCGGGGCGAGGCGATCCAGCGCCCGCCGCAGCTCGGCAGCGGCACGGTGCGGCCCTCGGTGCTGATCGGCGCCGGACTCGTCGCCGCGGGGCTGCTGTACTTCGTGTTCCCGCCCGCCCTGCTCGGCGCGACCGAGATCACCCTCGCGCTCGGCCTCGTCGTGCTGTCGATCGTGGTCGTCACCGGCTACACGGGACAGCTGTCGCTGGCGCAGATGGCGCTCGCGGGCATGGGCGCCTGGATCGCGGCGCGCCTCGTCGCCGACCACGGGGTGCCCTTCTGGGCGGCCCTGCTGATCGGCGTCGCCGGCGCGATCCCCGTCGGCATCGTCGTCGGCCTGCCCGCTCTGCGGACCCGCGGCATGAACCTCGCCGTGGTGACGCTGTGCCTGGCCGTCGTGCTGGAGCACCAGATCTTCTCCTCGACCGAGCGCACCGGCGGGTTCACGGGCATCAACGTGGGCTCGCCGAAGATCTTCGGCATCGACATGGACACGTACTTCTGGCCGAGCCGCTACGCGATCTTCTGCCTGGTGCTGTTCATCCTGGCCGCCCTCATGGTCGCGAACCTGCGGCGGGGCCGGGCCGGCCGGCGCCTGGTGGCCGTCCGCTCCAACGAGCGCGCCGCCGCCAGCATCGGCATCAGCGTGGCCCGCGCCAAGATCTTCGCCTTCGGCATCTCGGCCGGCCTGGCCGCGGCCGGCGGCGTCCTGCTGTCGTTCCGCCAGCCCAACGTGACGTTCGTGCCGACGTACACCGCGTTCCAGTCCATCTTCGCGGTCGTCTTCTCGATCATCGGCGGCATCGGATACCTCGTCGGCGCCGTCATCGGCGCCATGTACGCGCCGGCCGGCCTGCTCTCCGGCGTGATCTCGCAGCTGTTCCCCGGCACCGCGTTCGCGCAGTTCATCTCGCGCAACGAGGTCGGGCAGATGATCCTGGGCCTAACCCTGCTCCTGGTGCTGCCGCAGCTGCCCAACGGCCTGGCCACGCAGCGGCTGCCCGGGTGGCTGCTGCCCAGGTGGGTGCGGGCGCGCGGCGGCCGCCGGGTCCGCCGGCGCGACATCGCCGAGCTGGACGGGGCGACGACGTTCAGCGTGACCGAGCGCCCGGTGGACGTGAGCGGGCTGACGGTGCGCTTCGGCGGCGTGACCGCGCTCGACGGGGTGGCGCTCAAGCTCGTGCCGGGGCAGGTCCACGGGCTCATCGGGCCGAACGGGGCGGGCAAGACGACGCTGATCGACGCGCTCACCGGCTTCGTGGAGAGCCCGGGTGCCTCGATGACCCTCGACGGGCAGGACATCAGCCGGTGGCCGGCCCAGCGCCGCGCCGCGGCCGGCATCAGCCGTTCCTTCCAGAGCCTCGAGCTGTTCGAGACGATGACGGTCCGGGAGAACCTGCTCGCCGCGAGCGACCGGCGCGACTGGCTCGCGTTCCTGACCAACCTCGTCGCCCCGGGCCGGGAGCGGTACTCGCCGGCGGCGCTGGCCGCCATCCGCGAGTTCCACCTGGAGGACGACCTCGAACGCAAGCCCGACGAGCTGCCGTACGGCCGCCGCCGGCTGCTGGCCATCGCCCGCTCGGTCGCCACCGGGGCCTCGGTCCTGCTGCTCGACGAGCCGGCCGCCGGCCTCGACGACACCGAGACCGCCGAGCTCGGCCACCTCATCCGCCGGCTCGCCACCGAGCTGCGGATGGCCGTCCTGCTGGTGGAGCACAACGTCTCCGTCGTGCTGGACGTGAGCGACCAGGTCTCGGTCCTCAACTTCGGCAAGGTGATCGCGACCGGAACGCCCGCGGAGATCCGCTCGGACCCGGCCGTCATCACCGCCTACCTCGGCGATGCCGCCAAGCCCGGACCGGTCGGGGTGGTGGAGCGCGCACCGGCCACTGTGGACGGTGAGCCGCTGATCGAGGCGCGCGGGCTCAGCGCCGGCTACGGGGACCTGGCCGCGCTGCGCGACCTCGACCTGGTGGTCCGGCCCGGCGAGGTCGTCGCGCTGCTGGGGCCCAACGGCGCGGGCAAGACCACGACCCTGCTGACCCTCGCCGGGGAGCTGAGGCCGCTGGCCGGTTCCGTGCTGTGGCGCGGCAATCCGGCCCCGGCCCGGCTACACCGGCGGGCCCGCGAGGGCATGGCCTTCGTACCCGAGGAACGCTCGGTGTTCATGCAGCTGAGCACGGCCGAGAACCTGCGGCTCGGCCGGGGGGCGCGCTCGGTCGCGCTGGAGACGTTCCCCGAGCTGGCCCCGCTGCTCGACCGCCGCGCGGGCCTGCTGTCCGGCGGCGAGCAACAGATCCTGACCCTGGCCCGGGCCCTGGCCGGGCGGCCCGCGCTGCTGCTCGCCGACGAGCTCTCGCTCGGCCTGGCGCCGCTGGTGGTCGACCGGCTGCTGCGGGCGATCCGGCGGGCCGCCGACGACGGGCTGGGCGTGCTGCTCGTGGAGCAGCAGGCGGCGCGGGCGCTGGACGTGGCCGACCGGGCCTACGTGCTGCGGCGGGGCCGGGTCGTCGCCGCAGGCACCGCGGCCGAGCTCGCCCGGGACTGGTCGAAGCTCGAACGCAGCTACCTGAGCGAGGTCGCGAGTGGCTGAGCTGGACCCGGCCCGCGTGCTGCCCGGCCTCATCCGCCGGCGGGCGGCCGAGCTGGCCGACAAGGACTTCCTCATCGACACCGAGCGGGGGCGGGTCACGTACGGCGCGTTCCAGCGGCGGGTCGAACAGTTCGCCGGGCTGCTGCGGGAACAGGGCGTGGGCCAGGGCGACCGGGTCGCCGTGCTGCTGCCCACGTGCATCGACGAGCAGGCGCTGTGGATCGCGTGCGGATGGCTGCGCGCGGTCCAGGTGCCGATCAACCCGGCGTACCGCGGCGAGATGCTCCGGCACGTGCTGCACGACTGCGGGCCCCGCCTGGTCGTGACGACCGGGCCCCGCGCCGACGAGCTGCGGCAGGCCGCGGAGCCCGGGGCCGCCGTCCTGGCCCTGGAGCTCGGGCAGCCGCTGGCCTTCGACCCGGCGGTGCTGGCGGGCCGGGACGACCCGAAGCCGTGGGACACCGCCGCCGTCATCTACACCTCCGGCACCACCGGGCCGTCCAAGGGCGTGCTCACGCCCTGGGGACAGCTCGTCACCGGGATCGACACGTTCGACGACATCGGGCCGGGCGACGTGCTCTACGCGCCGTTCGCCGCGTTCCACCTGGGCGGCAAGGTGCCGCTGCAGATCGTCGCCCACTGGGGCGGCACGTTCGTCTTCCGCGACGGCTTCAAGACCGACCGCTTCTGGCCGGACGTGCGCGCACACTCCTGCAACCGGGCCTGGGCCTTCTACGCGATGGCGAACTTCATCTGGCAGCAGCCGCCGCGCCCCGACGACCGCGACAACCCGCTCGAGAGCATCACCGGCGGCCCGCTGCTGCCCGACTACGCCGCGTTCGAGCGGCGGTTCGGGCTGCGCATGCGGACCAACTACGGGATGACCGAGGCCGGCTGGCCGATCGCGACCGGCGACCACGTGGTCGACCACCGCAGCTGCGGCCGCGCCCGGGACGGCTACGAGCTGCGCATCGTCGACGACTTCGACACCGAGGTGCCGGCGGGCCAGATCGGCGAGCTGATCGTGCGCTGCGACCGGCCGTGGACGATGAACCTGGGCTACCTCGGCCGGCCCGCGGAGACCGCCCGCGCCTGGCGCAACGGCTGGTACCACACCGGCGACGCCTTCCGCCGCGACGAGACGGGCAACTACTACCTCGTGGACCGGGTCAAGGACGCGGTGCGGCGGCGCTCGGAGAACATCTCCTCGTTCGAGGTCGAGTCGATGGTCACCGCCCACCCGGACGTCCTGGAGTGCGCGGCGATCGGCGTGCCGTCCGACGACGGGGAGGAGGAGATCAAGATCTGTGTCGTACCCGTGCCGGACGTGAAGCTCGAAGCCCCGGCGCTGGCCGAGTTCCTGTCGGCCACGATGCCCCGGTTCATGGTTCCCCGGTACATCGAGTTCCTCGACGAGCTGCCGAAGACCCCGACCAGCAAGGTGCGCAAGGTGGAGCTCAAACGCGACCCGTTCACGGCCGGCACGTGGGACCGGGTGGCCGGCCGATGAACGACACGGCGCTCACCGCGGCCCTCGGGGCACCGGTGACCGGGCTGGAGCGGCTGACCGGCGGCTCGTCCCGGGAGGTCTGGGCGTTCGAGTCCGCGGGCCGCAAGCTGATCCTGCTGACCGATCCCCCCGGGGAGCGGCGCGGCAGCGGCGCCGCGTTCGAGGCCGGCGTCATCCGCGCGGCCCGCTCGGCCGGGGTCGCGGCGCCGGAGGTGATCGCCGTGGTGCCCGGCGGGCTCGTCCTGCAGCGGCTCGAAGGCGAGACCGTGCCGCGCCGGATTCTCGACGGGCTGACGACCGGCTCGGCCGGGCCGCGGCTGGCCCGCCAGTGCGGCGACGCCCTCGGCCGGCTGCACACCGTCGACCCCGCGGCCGTCGCGGGCCTGCCGGACGAGGACCGGCTGGTGGAGTACCGCGCGACGCTGGACCGGCTCGACCCGGACCGGCCGGTGCTCGAGCTCGCCTACGCGTGGCTGCTGCAGCGGCGGCCGCCGCGGCGCCGGACGGCGGTGACCCACGGGGACTTCCGGCTCGGGAACTTCGTGGTGGACGGCGACGGTCTCGTCGGGATCCTCGACTGGGAGTCGGCCCACCGCGGCGATCCGCTGGAGGACCTCGGCTGGATCGCGGTGCGGAGCTGGCGCTTCCGGGGCCCGGGCGTGGTCGGGGGCTTCGGCGACGTCCGGGACTTCCTCGACGGGTACCGGGCCGCGTCGGGCGCGGACGTGTCCGACGCGGACTTCGCCTGGGCGGTCGTGCTCGGCACCTGGATCTGGGCCGTCGGCTGCTTGCAGCAGGCGGACCGGCACCTGTCCGGGACGACCCGCTCCATCGACCTGGCGCTGGTCGGCCGGCGGGTGGTCGAGGTGGAGCACGACCTGCTCGGGCTGCTGCGATGACGACGGGAGAACACATGCCATCGCACGCCGCGGTGCCGGGCCACGACGAGCTGCTGACGGCCGTCGTGGAGACGCTGCGGGCCGAGATCCTGCCGGAGGCCGGCGGACGCGCCCGCTACCTGCTCAAGGCGTGCGTCGCCGCGCTGGAGACGGTGCGGCGGGACCTGGCCGCCGGACCCGAGCGCGAGCTGGTCGACGGTGCGGTCTTCGCGGAGCTCGGCGTGGCGGACGAACGGGCCCTGGTCGCCGAGATCAGGGCCGGGCTCGACCCCGCCCGGTTCGCCCAGGTGGTCGCGGCACTGGGCCGGCGGACCGAGGTCGAGCTGCGCGTGCTCGGCCGCGCCTAGTCATGCTCCTGCGGGCGCCAGTAGATGGCGTGGTACCAGATGCTGGCGAGCGAGTCGATCGCCGCGTGCTCGTCGACGTGGGAGTCGCCGTTGTCGCCGCCCTGCACCAGCCACACGTAGCAGGACAGCTCGAGCATCGAGGACAGCGCGGACGAGGTCATCCGCACGTCGATGCCCGGGCAGTAGCCGTCCTTCTGGGCCCGCTCGACGCCCTGGGCGATGAAATCGATGGCCGACTGCCGGATCTCCCGCCAGCTCGCCAGGAACGTCGGGTCCGCCATCGACGCCTGGAACACCCCGCTGAGCGCGCCGAGCCGGTCGCGGTAGGTCTCCCAGAAGATGGTGATCGCCGTGCGGATGGCCTCCTCCGGCGGGCGGCCCTTCTGGTACGGCGCGGCGATCTGTGCGCGGGTGTCCTCGTGGAAGGCCTGGGCGAGCGCGGCGAGCACGTCGGCCTTGTCGGTGAAGTAGTTGTAGAAGCTCGCGGGCGACCGGCCGGCCGTGCGCGCGATGTCCTCGACCTTCGTCGAGAGGTACCCGCGGGTCGCGAACTCCTTGCGGGCCGCCTCGAGAAACGCGGCCGCCGTGCGCGCTCCCTTGGAGTACTGGCGTGGCATCGCTCCTGCTTTCCGTCGTCTTCCCGCGTCTCGGGGGAACCTAAAAGTGATATTAACATCAATTTTGTCGCCCGATTTCGGGCGTGCGCGACAGGAGACAGCGGTGCCCAGACTCCGTGAAGTGTCCCGGACCGAGACCGACGACCCGCTGGTCCTCGGCTGCTACGACCGGATGTTCGACGACCGGGACCCGGTGGCCGAGCCGGGCACCGCCACCGGCACGCCGGGCGACTGGTGGACCGTGTTCGCACTGGTGCCGGACGTGCTCAGGCACGCCGTGCGGGGTTTCACGCTGTACCAGAGCCCGAAGCGGCACCTCCCGCCCGATCTGCGCGAGCTGGGCCAGGCCCGGGCCGGCTGGGCGATCGGCAGCCGGTTCGTCTACTCGCAGCACGCCAAGGCCTGCCGCGGGGCCGGGCTGAGCGACGAGCAGGTCGCCGCCATCCCCGGCTGGCAGGTCTCACCGCTGTTCGACGCCCGGCAGCGGGTGGTGCTGGCCTACGCCGACGCGCTCGCGCTGGCCGGCGGCCGGGTGGCCGACGAGGTCTTCGACGCGCTGCGCGAGCACCTCACCGACGAGCAGATCCTCGAGCTCACCTACATCACCGCGCTCTACGTGCAGCACGCCATCATGTCGCGGGCGCTGCGGACCGAGTACGACGCGGCCGACGATCCGGTGGTCGAGATCGCCGCGCCGGAGGGCTTCGACCCGAAGACCGGCCTGGCCATCGGAGGAATGGCATGATCGAGACGCGCTTCACCCGCGAGTTCGGCGTCCGGCACCCCATCGTGCAGGGCGGGATGCAGTGGGTCGGCCGGGCCGAGCTGGTGGCCGCGGTGGCGGACGCCGGTGCGCTCGGGTTCATCACCGCGCTCACCCAGCCGACGCCCGAGGCGCTCGCCAAGGAGATCGCCCGCTGCCGCGAGCTGACCGACCAGGAGTTCGGGGTCAACCTCACGATCCTGCCCGCCATCACGCCGCCGCCGTACGCCGAGTACCGCGACGCGATCATCGAGTCGGGCGTCCGGGTCGTGGAGACGGCCGGCTTCAGCCCCGCGGACCACATGCCCGCCTTCGACGCCGCGGGCATCAAGGTGATCCACAAGTGCACGAGCGTGCGGCACGCGCTCAAGGCCGAGTCGCTCGGGGTGCACGCGGTGAGCATCGACGGCTTCGAGTGCGCCGGCCACCCGGGGGAGGACGACGTGCCCGGGCTCATCCTCATCGCGGCCGCCGCCCGCCGGCTCACCGTGCCGATCGTCGCCTCGGGCGGGATCGCCGACGCCCGCGGCCTGGTCGCCGCGCTGGCGCTGGGGGCCGACGCGGTGAACATGGGCACCCGGTTCATGTGCACGGTGGAGGCGCCGGTGCACGAGAACGTGAAGCGGCGGATCGTCGAGTCGACCGAGCTCGACACCACCCTGATCTTCCGGACGCTGCGCAACACCTCGCGCGTGGCCATCAACTCCGTCAGCAACGAGGTCGTCGAGATCCTGCGGGCCGGCGGCCAGTTCGCCGACGTGCGTGAGCTCGTGGCCGGCGTCCGCGGCCGCGAGGTCTACGAGACGGGCGAGCTGGAGCGGGGCCTCTGGACCGTCGGGCAGTCGCAGGCGCTGATCGACGACATCCCGACCGTGGCCGAGCTGGTCAGCCGGATGGTCGCGCAGGCCGAGGAGCTCATCACCGCGAAGCTGGGCACCCTGGTCGTGGCGGGACGATGACGGGCGACGCCGTGCGGGTCACGGTCGACGGCCCGGTGGCGACGGTCACCCTGGCCCGCCCCGACCGGCTCAACGCCCTCGATCTGGCGGGCATGCGACTGCTGGCCGGCCGCCTGCGCGAGACGGCCGCCCGGCCCGGCGTGCGCTGCGTCGTGCTGACCGGGGAGGGGCGGGCCTTCTGCGCCGGCGCCGACGTCTCCCCGGCGGGCGCGGCGACCGGCGGCGCGGACGGCCGGGCGATCGTCGCCGCGGCCAACGAGGTCGTCCTCGCCGTGGTCCGCGCCGGCATCCCGGTCGTCGCCGCGGTGAACGGCCCGGCGGTCGGGGTCGGCGTCTCGTTCGCCGTCGCCTGCGACGCCGTGCTCGCCGCCGACACGAGCTGGTTCCAGCTGCCGTTCGTCAGGATCGGACTGCTGCCCGACGGGGGAGCGACCCACCTGCTCCCGGCCGCGATCGGGCGGGTGCGGGCCTCGCGGATGGCGCTGTTCGCCGAGCGCGTGCCGGCCCCGGTCGCGCTGTCATGGGGCCTGGTCTCCGACGTCGTCCCGGCCGCCGACCTCCTCGCGACCGCCCGCGCGCTGGCGGCGGGGACGGCCGGCGCGTCGCGGGAGGCGCTGCGGCGCACCAAACGCGCCCTCGGGCGGGCCGGTGCCGACGAACTGGAGGCGGCCATGCGCCGCGAGCTGGAGGACCAGGGGGAGCTGCTGGACGGCCCCGACTACGCGGAGGGCCTGTCCGCCCTGCGGGAGCGCCGGGACCCCGTCTACCCCGCGTAGCGGCGTCCGCCGGACCTCCCCGCGGGGTGATCCGGCGGACGCCGGGCGCGTCGGCTAGCGGCCTTCCCAGACCGGCGCCCGCTTCTCGGCGAAGGCGGTCGGCCCCTCGACCGCGTCCCGGCTGCCGAAGACGATCTCGGTCGCCTCGGCGTTGACCGTCCACGGCTCGTGCCGCGACCAGTCCGGGTCCCAGTCCGAGCCGGCCCCGGCGACCTGGTGCATGACCCGCTTCGTGTACCGCACCGACAGCGGCGCGTTGGCCGCGATGCGCTCGGCCAGCGCCATGGCCTCCTCGAGCGCGGCCCCGGGCCGGGCGACCACGTTGACCAGGCCCCAGTCGGCCGCGTCGCGCACGTCGACGGCGTCGCCGGTCAGCGCCATCTGCAGGGCGCGCTTGAGCGGGACCTGCCGCTGCAGCCGCACCACCCCGCCCGCCGCGGCCAGCAGGCCCCGCGTGACCTCAGGCAGGCCGAGCCGCGCGTCCTCGGCGGCGACCACCAGGTCACAGGCGAGCGCGATCTCGGTGCCGCCGCCCATGGCGAAGCCGTTGACGGCCGCGATCAGCGGCTTGTCGACCCAGTGCCGGACGAGACCGGCGAAGCCCCACTCCGGGTGCTCCGGCGCGGCGACCGAGCGCCCGGCGGCCAGCTCCTTGAGGTCGGCGCCGGCGCAGAAGGCCCGCCCGTTGCCGGTCACCACCACGACCCGCACCTCGGGGTCGGCCGCCGCCCGCTCCAGCGCCTCGCCGACCGCGGTGGACAGCGCGGCGTTGACGGCGTTCAGGGCCTGCGGCCGGTTCAGCCGGATCACGGCGATGTGGCCGGCCCGCTCGTAGAGGGCGGCCGGTTCGGTGTCGGTCATCGGGTCTCCAGCACGTCGCGCGCGATGATGTGTTTCATGATCTCGGTGGTGCCGCCGTAGATGGTGGTGACGCGGGTGTCGGCGTACGCCCGGCCGATGGGGTACTCGAGCATGTACCCGTAGCCGCCGAACAGCTGCACGCAGCGGTCCACGAGCCGCTTGTGCATCTCCGTCGCCCACCACTTGGCCTTGGCCGCGTCCACCGCGTTCAGCTCGCCGCGGTTGAACCGCAGCACGGCGTCGTCCACGTAGGCCTGCGACACCTCCAGCTCGGTGAGCATCTCGGCGACGGCGAAGCGGGTGTTCTGGAACGACGCGATGGGCTGGCCGAACGCCCGCCGCTGCACGATGTGCTCGACGGTCCAGGCGAGCGCGGCCCGGGCGCCGGCGCACGCGGCGACGGCGATCCCCAGCCGCTCCAGCGGCAGGTGGCTCATCAGGTACGACAGCCCGCGGCCGACCTCGCCGAGCACGTTGCCGGCGGGGACGATCGCGTCGTGGAAGTACAGCTCGGCGGTGTCCTGGCTCTTCAGGCCGACCTTGGCGAGCTTGCGGCCGCGCTCGAAGCCGGGGGTGCCCCGCTCGACGACCAGCAGGCTGAACGCCCGGCTCCCGGCGCCGGGGTCGGGATCGGTCCGGGCCACGACGATCACGAGGTCGCTCAGGATGCCGTTGGTGATGAACGTCTTGGCCCCGTTGAGCACCCAGTGGTCGCCGTCGCGGCGGGCCGTCGTGCGGATGCCCTGCAGGTCCGAGCCGGTGCCGGGCTCGGTCATGGCGATGGCGCCGATGCGCTCGCCCGAGCACAGCGCCGGCACCCACCGCTCGGCCTGTTCCGGGGTGGCGAGGTCGAAGCAGTAGGGCAGCACGATGTCCGCGTGGACGGAGAACCCCGCGGCGAGCGACGTGGCGCCGACCCTGGCGAACGCCTCGATCATCGCGCAGCGGAAGCCGAAGTCGCGGATGGCCCCGCCGCCGCCGTACTCCTCCGGCGCGTTGATGCCCAGCAGCCCCTGCCGCCCGGCCTCGAGCCACGGCTCGCGCGGGATGATGCCGGCCTCGTCCCACGACTCGACGTGCTCGGTGACGTGCCGGCCGAGGAACTCGGCGACGCTGGCGCGCAACGCCTCGTGCTCGGCGGTGAAGAACGGGCGGCGGGCCCAGAGGTCCTTGGCCATGTCGTCAGAGACGCTCGATGACGGTGGCGTTGGCCATGCCGCCGCCCTCGCACATGGTCTGCAGCCCGTACCGGCCGCCGGTGGCCTCGAGGTGGTGCAGCATCGTGCCCATCAGCCGGATGCCGGAGGCGCCGAGCGGGTGGCCCAGCGCGATGGCGCCGCCGCGGGGGTTGAGCCGCTCGAGGTCGCCGCCCACCTCGGCCAGCCACGCCAGCGGGACCGGGGCGAAGGCCTCGTTCACCTCGTAGGCGTCGATCGCGTCGATGCCCAGGCCGGCCCGCTCCAGCACCCGCTGGGTGGCCGGGATCGGCGCCGTCAGCATGAGCAGCGGGTCGTCGCCGGCGACCGCGAACGCGTGGAAACGGGCCCGCGCGCGCAGTCCGAGCCGCTCGGCCACGTCCTCGCCCATGATCAGCGCCGCGGAGGCGCCGTCGGTCAGCGGCGAGGAGTTGCCCGCCGTGATCCGCCAGTCCACGTCCGGGAACCGCTCGCGCATCTCGGGGGTGTCGAAGGCCGGTCGCAGCGCGGCGAGGCTCTCGGGCGTCGTCGCCGGGCGGATCGTCTCGTCGGCCCCGAACGCGTCCACCGGCACGATCTCGCCGTCGAACCCGCCGGCCCTCGCGGTCTCGGCGGCCAGGCGGTGCGAGCGGGCGGAGTACTCGTCCAGCCGCTCCCGCGACAGCCCCCACTTGCGGGCGATGAGCTCGGCGGAGACGCCCTGGTTGACCAGCCCCTCCGGGTAGCGCCGGGCGACCGAGGGCCCCTGGGTGTCCTGACCCATCGCGGTGACGCCCATGGGCACCCGGCTCATCGACTCCACCCCGCCGGCCACGACGATGTCGTAGGCGCCCGCCATCACGCCCTGCGCGGCGAAGTGCACCGCCTGCTGGCTGGAGCCGCACTGCCGGTCGATGGTGGTGGCCGGCACCGACTCCGGCCAGCCCGCGGCGAGCACGGCGGTGCGGCCGATGTTCAGGGCCTGCTGGCCGGCCTGGCCGACGCAGCCGGTGATCACGTCCTCGACCCGCCCCGGGTCCAGGTCGTTGCGCTCGGCGAGGGCGCGCAGCACGGTGGCGTAGAGCTCCACCGGGTGCACCCCGGACAGCGCGCCGCCCGGCTTGCCCTTGCCCGACGGGGTCCGGACGATGTCGACGATGACCGCTTGACGCATGGTCTCTCTCCAGATCTTCTAGCGCGGGGCCATGCGGATGGCGCCGTCGAGGCGGATGGTCTCGCCGTTCAGCATCGGGTTGGCGACGATGGCCGCGACCAGTTGCGCGTACTCCGCCGGGCGGCCGAGCCGGCTCGGATGCGGCACCTGGGCGCCGAGCGAGTCGCGAACCTCCTGCGACAGCTGGCCCAGCAGCGGGGTCTCGAAGGTCCCCGGGGCGACGGTGACGACGCGGATCTTCAGGCCCGCGAGGTCGCGGGCGATCGGCAGCGTCATGCCGACGACGGCGCCCTTGGACGCCGAGTACGCGGCCTGCCCGACCTGCCCGTCGAACGCGGCCACCGACGCGGTGTTGACGATGACCCCGCGCTCCTCGCCGGTGACCTCGTTGCCCGCCATCGCCGCGGCCGCGAGGCGCAGCACGTTGAAGGTCCCGACCAGGTTCACCCGGATCACCCGCTCGAAGTCGGCGAGCGGGAACGGCCCCTGCTTGCCGACGGTCCGGAAGGCATTGCCGATGCCCGCGCAGTTGACCAGCACGGCCAGGCCGCCCTCGTCGTTGGCCAGCTCGACCGCCGCCGCGACCGCCCCCTCGTCGGTCACGTCGGCGCCGGCGAACCGGACCGCGTCGCCGAGCGCGTCCAGCCGGCTCCGGTCCGCGCCGGGCAGGTCCAGTGCCACCACCCGGGCCCCGGCGGCGACGAGGGTCTCCACCGTCGCGAGCCCGAGCCCGGACGCGCCTCCGGTCACCAGTGCCTGCTTGCCCCGGACTTCCATGCCACGACCTCCGCACCCGGTTGACTGAGTTAGCGCTCGCTAAGCTAGCGTACTTAGCGAGCGTTTGCTAGGTTCCAGGTCCGGCCGAGATGAGGTGACCTTGAGCGACTGGCGGGACTACCCCCCACTTGAGCTGCAGCCGCTGCTGGCGCTGGCGCTGGACGAGATCGTCGAGCACGGCTACGACGGCACCTCGGTCCGCAAGATCGCCGGCCGGGCGGGCGTCACCGTGCCGGCGCTCTACTACCACTTCGAGAACAAGCAGGCGATGCTCCGCGAGCTGCTCGACCACGCGATGCGGATCGTGCTCACGCACGCCCGGGCCGCGCTGGAGGAGGCCGGCACCGACTGCACGGCCCGGCTCAGCGCGCTGGTCGAGGCCATCGTCCTCTACACCGCGCACCACCGCGACCTGGCGTTCCTCGACTCCGAGCGGCGCAGCCTCACCCCCGAGAACCGGGCCCGCTACGTCGCCCGGCGCGACGAGCTCGAGCGCGAGCTGCGCGACACGATCCGCGGGGGAGTCGAGCAGGGCGTCTTCCACACCCCGCACCCGGACGAGTGCGGCCGGGCGATCCTGTCGATGTGCCAGGGCGTCGCCGGCTGGTTCCGGCCGGGCGGCCCGGTCGACGCGGCCACCATGGCCCGCCGCTACGCCGACCTCGCGCTCGCCACCGTGCAGCACCGGGCCGGCGAAGGCGCGCCCCGATGAGCGGGCCGCTCGACGCGTTCCGGCTCGACGACCGGGTGGTGGTCATCACCGGCGCGAGCTCCGGGCTCGGGCTGGGGTTCGCCCGGGCCGTCGCGGCCGTCGGCGGCACCCTGGTCCTCGGCGCCCGCCGCCTGGACCGGCTGCACGAGATCGCCGACGAGCTGCGGGCGACGGGAGCGTCCGTCATCGTCCGGGCGGTCGACGTCACGGTGCCCGAGCAGTGCCAGGCACTGGCCGACGCGGCCACGGCCGAATACGGGCGCGTCGACGTGCTGGTCAACAACGCCGGCCTCGGCGGCTCCGTCCCGGCCCTGCGCGAGACCCCCGACGCCTTCCGCCAGGTGATCGACGTGAACCTCCACGGCGCGTTCTGGACGGCCCAGGCCTGCGCAAGGGTCATGCCGCCGGGCTCGTCCATCGTCAACGTGGCGAGCGTCCACGGCGTCGTCGCCTCGCGGTTCCCGGGCGCGGCCTACGCCGCGAGCAAGGCGGGCGTGATCGGGCTGACCCGCGACCTCGCGCAGCAGTGGTCCCGCCGCCGGGGCATCCGGGTCAACGCCCTCTGCCCCGGCTACTTCGCCAGTGAGATGACCGCGACGGGCGAGGAGAACCTCCGCGCCATGGTCGCCGAACACAGCCTGCTGGGCCGCTTCGGCGAGCAGGCCGAGGTCGACGGGGCGCTGCTGTTCCTGGCCGGCCGGGCATCCTCGTACGTCACCGGGACGACCCTGCTGGTGGACGGCGGCCTCGCGGCGACGATCTGAACCATTACAATCGCGCCCGGATCCATGCCGACAAGTGTCCGGGGAGTGCCGATGGCCAAGGCGGCCGAGACGGCGTACGAGGCCATCCGCGCCGGCATCCTGTCCGGCGAGTTCGACCGCGGGCAGCGGCTGCGCGAGGAGGAGCTCGCGCTGCGCGCCGGGGTGTCGCGCACGCCCGTCCGCGAGGCGCTGCGCCGGCTGGACGCGGAGGGCCTCGTCGAGTTCGCGCCGAACCGCGGCGCGCGGGTCGTCGCGTGGTCGGAGCAGGAGCTCGAGGACAACTACGAGGTCCGCGCGATGCTGGAGAGCTACGCGGCCCGGCTGGCCGCGGAGCGCATCACCGACGACGAGCTCGACGCCATCGCGGCCATCGCGGCCCGGATGACCGCGCTGAGCCGCAAGGGCGCGGCGGCCGCCGACGAGCTGACCGTGCTCAACGGCGACTTCCACCGCGCGATCCTGCGGGCCTCCCGGCACACCCAGCTCGACAGCATCGTCCGCGGGATCATGGACACCCCGCTGATCTTCCGCACCTTCCAGCGCTACGGCGGGGAGCGCATGCGCACCAGCGTGCGGCAGCACGCCGAGCTCGTGCAGGCGCTGCGGGCCCGCGACGGCGCCTGGGCCGAGGCCGTGATGCGCGCGCACATCCTGGCCGCGCGCTCGACCATCGTCGCGTCGCTGCGCGACGAGGAGGACTAGACCCGGCCCCTGAGCCAGTCCGCGAGGGTGTCGGCCACCGTGTCGCGGTGGTGCTCCGAGTCCGCGAAGTAGTGGTCCCCGGGCAGCGTCACGAACTCTTTGTCCGAGGTCGCCGCCCCGTCGTACAGGCCCTTGGCGTCGCTGGGGAAGACGCCGGTGTCGGCGTCGGGCTGCACCACGAGCGTGGGCAGGTCGAGGCGCGCCAGGTGCGGCGCCGCGACGCAGTCGGACTCCTCCAGGCTGAACATGTTGAGCCAGGTGCGCATCGTGTTCACCATGCCGACGCCCATGACGCCGTAGTTGGCCCGCCGGGGATCGCCGAAGTAGCACAGCGGCGTCGGACGGTTCGACGGGTCGAGGCTCGGGTCGACGTAGCGGGGGTCGGCCCAGGTGCGGCCCATCGTGAAGATCCGGTCGCGGGCCGGGCGGTCCCGCGCGGCGTCGAGCTGCTCCTTGCACCACGCCGTCAGCCGCCGGTTGCGCGCGATCTGGGCGGCCCGGTAGCGCCGCAGGAACTCCGCGGAGTAGGTACCGCCGTGGCGCGGGTCGTACATGTCGAGTTCGGGGTCGACCGCGTTCGGGTCGTTCTCGTCGACCACCGACGGGTCCATGGTCCGCGTGATCCACTCCGGCCGGCCGGGGTGCGCCGCCAGGAACACCATCAGGTCGCCGGGCGGCAGGTGCAGCGCCGGTTCGAAGACCTTGGACCGGCCGTACGGCGGGCGGATGTTCGGCTCGCGCGACTGGGAGTGGTACGCCGCCATCAGCGAGCCGCCGCCGGAGTTGCCGAGCAGCACGACGCGCTCGACGCCGCGCTCGCGCAGCAGCCGCACGCCGACCCCGATCTCGGCCAGGGCGTGGTCGAGGGAGAACAGGTGCTCGGCCCCGCGGAACCGGGTGTTCCAGCCGAGGAACCCGTAGCCGCGCTCCGCCATGCGGGTCGCCATGTAGTGCTCGGAGAAGTCGACGTTGTAGTGGCTGGCGATGAGGGCCGTGCGCGGCGCCCGGCCGGACGGGGTGTAGTAGATGCCCTGGCACGGGTGGCCACCGGCGCCGGCCCGTCCCAGCGCCGGGGAGGCGACCCCGATGAACTCTCGGTCGATGGCGGTCATGCGCTGTCCTCCCGGGGATCGGTGGGCCATTGCGGAAGATCGCTCGAGGGCCGGCCGGTCCAGGCCGGGCGGCGGTGACGCAGGAACGCGTCCACACCCTCGCGGGCGTCGGGGCGCTCGAGCAGCGCCTCCATCACGAGCCGCTCCGTGCGGCCGTGCGCGAACGGGTCGGCGTCCACCGCCTCCCAGAGCAGCCGCTTGGTCGCCGCGACCGCGACCGGCGCGGCGTGCTCGACGATGTCGCGGGCGAGGGCCCGGGCGCGCGCGAGGACCTGGTCCCGCGGCAGCGCCGAGACGGCCAGCCCCCACATGGCCGCCTCGGCACCGGTGAAGCGGCGGCCGGTGAGCAGCAGCTCCTGGGCGCGCCCGAGGCCGACGTGCCGCACGAGGCTCCAGTGCCCCATCCACTCCGCGGTCACGCCGAGCCGCACGAAGGGCAGCGCGAGCACGGCGTCGTGGGCGACGTACCGCACATCGCACTGCATCGCCAGGGTGAGCCCGGCCCCCACCGCGGCGCCCTGGATCGCGGCGACCACCGGCTTGCGCACCTGGTACGGCGCGATCCACGCGACGCCCGGGCCCTGCGCCTCGGCCCCGCCGAACCCGTCCCCGGTCATCTCCGAGCCGGCCGAGAACGCCCGCCCGGCGCCGGTCAGCACGACCGCCCCGACCTCGTCGGCGGCGTCGCACCACCGCAGCACGGCGCTGAGCTCGTGGTGCATGGTGCGGTCGATCGCGTTGAGCCGCTCGGGCCGGTCCAGGGTCACCGTGACCACGCCGCCGTCGGTCTCGCACCGCAGCCGGGTGAGCCGCTCGGGCCGCTGCGCGCCCGACGTGCCGGCCCAGGCGAACGTGTTCTCCTCGTAGTTCACACGGCCGCGTTCGGGTCGTACCCGTGCGGACCCAGCCGCTCGAGGTCGGTGAGCACCTCGCCGGAGGCGCTGATGCCGGCGGTCTCGCGGGCCAGCGCCTTCGCGTGCTCCATGTCGAAGTGGGCCGTCACGACCACCTTCTGCGCGTAGAGGCCCCCGCCGGCCTGGATCACGGTCACGTGCTTCCAGCCACCGTAGGAGTCGGCGGTGAAGTCGCGGATCGTGTGGAACAGCCGCATCCGGTAGCCGGCGTCGACCCCGTCCATCGTGCGCATGTACTTGCGCAGGTCGGCCGCGGTCTCCGGGTTGTGCAGGTCGCGCAGGGACGGCGCGGTCAGCACCGAGCCGCCCGCGATGTCGTGCAGGTTGCGCACCATCGTGCTGAACTGCGCGGCCGCGTGGTACTTCGCCGCGTTCGTGAACAGCTCGTCGGGCGAGGCCCAGCCCTCCGGCGTGAAGGTGGCGTGGGTCATCGCCGCCTCGAACGCGGCGCGGATGAGCGTCGCGTAGGTGATCATCTCGGCGATCTTGTCCTTGATGTGCGGGACCCGCTGCAGGCCGTTGGCCTCGGCGACCAGCTGTGCCAGCCCCACGAGGGTGTCCGCGAGGCGCACGTAGCTGCCGACGCTGCCGAGGCGCTCCCACAGGCCCAGCGAGTGCACGAAGGTCGCCGAGTGCTCCAGCTCGCCGGCCAGGAAGACGCGCTCGTTGGGGACGAAGACGTCGTCGAAGACGATGAGCCCCTCGGTCATCACGTGCCGGGAGCTGTACGGGTAGAAGTCCGGGTCCAGGTCGGGCCGCGGGGCGAACGAGGCGTTGATGACCCTGACCCCGGGCGCGTTGATCGGCACCGCGGCGGCCACGCTCCAGTCCTCCTCGCCCGGCTTCATCCGCTTGGTCGGCATGACCATGACGTCGTGCGAGACGGCCGCCGAGGAGATGTGCATCTTCGCGCCGCGGATGACGACCCCGTCGGGGCCGCGGTCGACGATGCGGACGTAGAGGTCGGGGTCGTCCTGCTTGCCGGGGGACAGCGCGCGGTTGCCCTTGGCGTCGGTGATCCCCTGCACGATGCGGATGTCGCGGCGCTTGCTGTCCTCGAAGTAGGCCAGGGCCCGCTCGGCGTACAGCGGGTGCTGCGCCCGCATCCGGCTGGCCGCGGTCAGCACCATGAGCAGGCTGGCCGACGTGGAGATGGTCGGGAAGTCCCAGTGCAGCTGCCGCTGCTGGGACTCGCGCAGCTCCTGCACGGAGGTCGGGATGAAGAAGTACGGCCCGTGGACGTCCTCGCCGGGCCGGTAGTGCCGGTCGTAGCCGAGCGCCGCGGCGAGGGCGGGCCCGCGCAGGAGCGGATCGGCGGTCACGTCGGGCACCGCGTGGCCGTTGACGAAGATGCGCCGGCCGTCCCGGAGGGATTGCAGGTACTGGTCTCCGGTGAGCATCAGGACGGCTCCTCAACGTAGGAAACGTGGCCGGCGAGCAGCTCGCGCAGCCGCAGCTTGTCGATCTTGCCGGCCGGATTGCGGGGAAAGGTCTCGACGACGACGATGCGCTGCGGCACCTTGTAGCTGGCCAGCCTGCCCCGGCAGTGCTCCTTGACCTCGGCCGCCGACGGCGCGCGGTGTCCGTCGCGCAGCGCCACGACCGCGGTCACCACCTGGCCCCAGTGCGGGTCCGGCTCGCCCACGACGGCGATCTCGGCCACCGCCGCGTGCCCGCCCACCACGTCCTCGATCTCGACGGGGTAGACGTTCTCGCCGCCGCGGATGATCATCTCGTCGGCCCGGCCGGCCAGGTGCAGGAAGCCTTCCGGGTCCTTCCAGGCGAGGTCGCCGGCGACGAACCACCCGTCGCGGACGGCCCGGGCGGTGAGGTCGGGCCGTTCGAGGTAGCCGCTCATCACGGTGTCGCCCCGGCTGGCGATGACCCCGATCTCCCCGTCCGGCACCTCGTTGCCGTCGGGGTCGAGCAGCCGGACGTCGCAGCCGAAGGCCGGCCGGCCGATCGTGCCGAGCAGCCACTCCTCGCCGGCGAGGGCCCGCCGGTGGTCCTCGGGGCGCAGGACCAGCTGGCCGCCCGCCTCGGTGCCCGCGCCGAACCCGTTGTGCAGGTCGCAGCCGAAGACCTCCACCATGCGCCGGATGACGGAGGTGGGCATGGGCGCGCCGCCGTACATGATGGAGCGCAGGCCGGAGAAGTCCGCCTCGGCGAGCTTCGGGTGCTCGAGCAGCTGGATGATCATGCTGGGGACGAGCGTCGTGTGCCGCACGCGCCCGGAGCCGAGCCAGGACAGCGCGAGATCGGCGTCCCACTGCGGCATGATGACGGAGGCCCCGCCCCGGGCCAGGCCGTAGAGCACGTGGCCGAACCCGGCGGCGTGGAAGAGCGGGGCGCCGGCGTAGATGAGGTCGCCGGGCCGCAGGCCGAGCTCCAGGATCCCCGACTGCGTGATCGCCTTGACCATGCGCTGCGACTGCAGGACGCCCTTCGGGGTGCCGGTCGTGCCGCTGGTGAAGGAGATGCTCAGGATGTCGTCGTCGCCGGTGACCGCCGAGAGCTCGCCGCCGTCCGGCCCGCCGGCGAGGAACCTCTCGTAGCCCGACTCGAACTCGATCGCGACGCGCAGCCCGCAGTCGTCGACGATCTCCTGGTACCGGGCGCTGTGGAAGATTACCTGAGCGCCGCCGGCCGCGAGGACCGTGCGGATCTCGGCCGGCGACAGGCGGAAGTTGAGCGCCACGTACGTCGCGCCCAGCTTCATGCAGGCCAGCAGCACCTCGACGTACTCGATGGAGTCCACCGCGAGCAGCGCGACCCGGTCGCCGCGGCCGATCCCGATCTGCCGCAGCGCCCGCGCGAGCCGGGTGATCCGCTCCTCGCCCTCGGCGTAGGTGCGGGTCCGGCCGTCCGCGGCCACCAGGAAGGCGGCCCGCGGTGTGAAGCGTGCCTGGGCGGTGACCCAGTCACCTGGTGCCAGCCCGGAAAGCTGCACCGGGGTACCTCCTCACGTGCATGCGCACCTCGTCGCCCTCCACCCAGCCGTGCCGCCGGGCGTCATCCACCATGGCGTCGAACTCGTCGCGCCACCGGGCATCGCCCGCCCGGTCACCGGCCAGTCGCAGCAACGTCTCGGTGGTCACGACGACGTGGTCGTCCTCCAGACGTCCCCAGTCGCCGACGGCCGCGTCCCCGGCGATCTGCGCGCTGAGCCGCCGCAGGTCGCCGAGCTCCAGCAGCGTGACGCCGCCCGCCTCCACCCGCAGGATCATCGTGCGGCCTTCCCGGCGTAGAACGAGGCGAGCTGGGTGTCCTCGCCGTGCGCGGCGAGCACGGACGCCGTCAGCAGCCGGGGCTGCTGGCCCGTGGAGTCGAGCAGCTGCCGGTTCGACACGGCTCGCCGGTAATACAGATGGGCGGGGTGCTCCCACGTGAACCCGATGCCGCCGTGCAGGTGGATCGACTCGCGGGTGATCTCGGCGGCGACGCGCCCGCAGTACATCCGCGCGACGGCCAGCCCCGCCAGCGACTCCGGCCGCCGGCCGATCGCGTCGTTGTGCTGCACCGAGCGCACCGCGACCGACAGCGCGGAACGGGCCCGCTCCAGCGAGACCAGCAGGTCGGCGCACTTGTGCTTGACCGCCTGGAACGAGCCGATCGGCCGGCCGAACTGGGTGCGCACCTTGACGTAGTCGACCGCCATCTCCAGCGCGCGCTCGGCGGCGCCCACGCACTCGGCCGACATGCCGAGGATCGCGCCCTGGCGGATCGCGGCCACCCCGGCGCGGGCGCGGTCCTGCTCGGCGAGCAGTTCGGCCCGGGCGCCGGTCAGGCGCACCGCGCCCATGCGCCGGGTCAGGTCGAGCGTGGACAGCGGGACGATCTGCACGCCGGGGTCGTCCGCCTCGACCCAGAAGAACGCGTGGAACCCCTGGTAGTCGGCGAGCACCAGCAGGGCGTCGGCCGCGGTCGCGTCGACGACGCAGGGCAGCTCGCCGCGGATCTCGAAGTCGCCACCGGAGCCGGCCTTGGCGTGCGGGTACTCGAGCGGGAACTTCTCCTCGATGGGCAGCACCGGCACCGCGACGAGGTCACCGGCGGCGATGCGCGCGAGCCGGCCGCGGTTCGCCTCGTCGTCGGCGAGGGCCACCAGCGCCGCGGCCACCAGCGAGGTGGTCAGGAACGGGCCGTCGTCGAGCGCCCGGCCCAGCTCGGTGTGGACGGCGACCTCCTCGGCCAGGCCCATGCCCGCGCCGCCGAACTCCTCGGGAATCCGCACGCCGGGCAGCCCCAGCTCGCTCGCCTGCCGCCGCCAGCGGTCCCGGTCGAGCCGGCGGACCTCCTCGGGGTCGAGCGCCCCGCCGCGCAGCGCGGCTCCGGGGTCACGCTCGAGGTGATCGCGGACCACTCGCCGCAGCTGCTCGATCTCGTCCATGCCTAGGCACTCTTCTCGCTCACCGGGCGCTCCTCGCGCGGAAGACCGAGCACGCGCTCGGCGAGGATGTTGCGTTGAATCTCGTCACTGCCACCGGCGATGCGGTGCGACGGCGCGCTGAGCAGCAGCTGCGACCACGAGTAGGTGCCCCAGGCGCCGGTGTCGGCGACCATCCGGTAGCCCAGCAGGCGGGCGGCGACGTCGGAGTAGTACTCCATGTCGTTGGTCGTCATGAGCTTGACCACGGACCCCGGGGCCGGGCCGCCGGCGTCGCGCAGCCGGGTGGCCGTCTCGTGGAGCACCTGCTCGCGCGCCCAGCACTCGGCCAGCAGGTCCTGGATGGCCGGGTCCTCGATGGCGCCGGTCGAGCGGGCCAGGGCGAAGAGCCGGATGACCGGCTCGATCATGATGCCGTTGTGGGCCCGGCCGAGCACGGAGCGCTCGCTGCCGACCGTGGTCATCGCGATGTTCCAGCCGCCGTTCACCGGCCCGAGCCGCCGGGAGTCGGGCACCCGCACGCCGTCGAGGAAGACCTCGTTGAAGTGCTCGGAGCCGGTCACCTGCCGCAGCGGGCGGACGTCGATGCCGGGGGAGTCCATGTCGATGAGGAACACACTCAGGCCGCGGTGGCGGCTCTCCGGCGGCCCGGTGCGCACGAGGAGCTCGCCGAGCTGCGCCACGTGCGCGAAGGAGGACCAGACCTTCTGGCCGGTGACGATCCAGTCGTCGCCGTCGCGGACCGCGGTGGTGCGCAGGCTGGCGAGGT
Source organism: Dactylosporangium sp. CA-052675 (assembly GCF_050947935.1). Classification (GTDB taxonomy): domain Bacteria; phylum Actinomycetota; class Actinomycetes; order Mycobacteriales; family Micromonosporaceae; genus Dactylosporangium. The sequence goes on from NZ_CP192010.1 coordinate 2,554,247, forward strand.
CGGAGCCGGCCTCGGGCTCGGAGAAGAGCTGGCAGCAGATCAGGTCGCCGCGCCAGATCCCCGGCAGGAACGCCTGCTTCTGCTCCTCGGTGCCGTGGGCCAGGATGGTCGGCGCCACGATCCCGTGGCTCACCATGTAGGTCGAGGTGGAGGGCACCTCGTACTGCGCGGCGATGCCGGCGACCAGCTCGACGTAGTCGTGGCCGAGCCCGCGCCCGCCGAGCTCCGGGGGGCCGTCGAGCCAGGCGAGCCGCGCGTCGAAGAGCTCCCGCTGCCACTGCTGGGCCCGCGCGACCTCGGCCGCCTCGGCGTCGGGCTGGGTGAGCCCGACGCCGACCACGTCGTCGTCGCCGACGCCGTGCAGCATGCCGCGCCGCTCGCGCCGCCGCGCGCGGGCCGCGAAGAACGCGTGCGCCTCAGCGGCCACGGACTCGTGGGTCGTGGGCGTGGTCATCGGCTCCTCCTGCGGGTTCGTGCGCCGGTTCTGGTGCTGGTCCTCGTTCGGCCGGCCGTTCACACGCGGGCGCCGTCGTCGGACTCGTCCGCCTCGCGGCCGAGGTAGGCGGACACGACCCGCGGGTCCCGGGCGACCTCCTGGGGCGTTCCCCGGGCCAGCACGGCCCCGGCCTCGAGCACGGTGACCCGGTCGCAGGTGCTGAGCACCAGGTCGACGTTGTGCTCGACGAGCAGGATGCTCATGTCCCAGTCCCGCGCGAGGGTGCGGATGAGCGTGCCCAGCTCGCGGGCCTCCTCGTCGCTCAGCCCGGCCGCCGGCTCGTCCAGGAGCAGCACCCGCGGGTCGGCCGCCACCGCCCGGGCGATGGCGACGAGGCGCCGCTTGCCGAACGCGAGCTCGCCCGGCTTGCGGTCGAGGTCGTGCTCGAGCCGGAACTCCCGGATCGCCGCGAGGGCGGGCGGCGTCAGCTGGATGCGGCCCGGCACGACGAGGTCGCTGACGTAGCGGCGGGCGCCGTCGTCGTCGCACGCGACCGCCAGGTTCTCCCGCACCGACAGGTCGGCGAAGAGCTCCAGGGACTGGAAGGAGCGGGCCAGCCCGGCCCGGGCCCGCCGCCGCGCGCTCCACGGCGCGATCGACACGTCGTCGAGCCGGATCGTGCCGCGGGCGGGCCGCACGAACCCGGTCAGCGCGTCGATGACCGTCGTCTTGCCGGCGCCGTTCGGGCCGATCAGGCCGTGCACCTCGCCGGGGACCAGGTCCAGCGACACGTCGTCGACGGCGACCACGCCGCCGAACTGCACCCGCAGGTCGGACACGTGCAGCGAGCGGGACGGCCGGCGGTCGTGGGCCGGCGCGACGGGCTCCTCCCGCGTCCTGCGCGGGCGGCTCGGCAGCGCCGGAACGCGCAGGAGGCGCCCGACGCGGCGCACGAGATGGGCGTTCATCTCGTACAGCCCGTTGCGCCCGCTGCGCAGCACGTAGAGCAGGAACAGCCCGCTGGCCAGCGGCAGGTAGCGCTCCAGGTTGTCCACCCCGTGCAGGACCTGGGTGCCGATGCCACCGGGCAGCAGCGTCGAGGCGAGCAGCGCCCCGCCGATGGTGCCGATGCCGCCGACGACCGCGACGCCGATGACGGTGATCGAGGTGAGCACGTCGAACTGGGCCGGGAGGACCGTCACGCCCTGGAAGGCCAGCAGGACGCCGGCGAGCGCGGCGAGCGCCGAGGCGACCGCGAAGGCGTAGAGCTTGCCGACGAGGACGTTGACGCCGAGGGCCGCCGCCGCCCGCTCGTTGGACCGGACCGCGAGCAGGCGCCGGCCGACCCGGCCGCGGCGCAGGTTGGCCACGGCCAGGGCGCTCAGGGTCAGCGCGGCGAGCGTCACGAGCCCGTAGTTGTACGGGTGCTTGATCGCCCCGAAGTCCCAGCCGAAGATCGAGGGCTCGCCGATGGGGATGCCGACGTCGCCGCCGGTGAACTTGAAGTCGCTGAGCACCAGGCTGAACAGCACGATGCCCATGCCCAGGGTGGCGATGGCGAGGTTGATGCCCCGGGTCCGCAGGGCCGGCAACGCGACCAGCACGCCGACGATCGCCGCGGCCACCATCGCGCCGGCCAGCGCGGGCAGGAAGCTCCAGCCGGCGCGGGAGACGAAGGTCGCCGCGGCGAAGGCCCCCGAGCCGGCGAGCACGTACTGCGCCAGCGACAGCTGCCCGGCGTATCCGGTGACCACGGTGACCGACAGGGTGAGGATCGCGAACGCCATCGTGACCGTCAGCGCCTGCGCCCACACGGGCGACACCACGAACGCGATCAGGAAGGCGAACACGCCGGCGACCACGACCGTCGGGACGACCCGGATGCGGCCGTCGCCGACGCTGGGCAGGCGCTCCAGCACGTGACTGCGCAGCGGCAGCGAGCTTCCGCGCAGGACCAGATAGGCCACGATGACGATGAAGGGCACGCTGTCGCCCCAGCCCGTCACCGTGACGAAGCGGGTCGTCAGGGACTGCACGACGCCGATCGCCAGCGCACCGGCGAAGGCGATCGGGAACGAGACGAAGCGCGCGAGCAGCGCGGCCGCGAGGGCCGGCACGATCAGCAGCGTGAGCTGGGTGGGCTGCAGGTAGGTGATCGGGCCGATCAGCGCGCCGGCGAGGGCCGCGATGCCGGTCGCGAGCGCCCAGTTGGCGATCGCGATCCGGTCCGGCGAGTGGCCCAGGCTCGCGACCGCCCGCTGGTTCTCCGCCATGGCGCTGGCCACGCGGCCGAAGGCGGTCCAGCGGAAGACGGCGTACAGCGCGGTCGTGAGCGCGGCCCCGATCAGCAGGATGATGAGCCGGTCGACGCCGAGGACCGCGCCGGGCAGCGGCTCCACGGCCCTGGTGGGCAGGAAGGAGGGCACGCTGATCGGGCCCACCCCGTAGCGCAGCACGGCCGCGGCCTGGAGGGTGAGCAGCACGCCCAGGGTCGCGATCACCCGCTCGATCGGCGAGGAGGTGCGCATCGGCCGCAGGATCAGGTACTGCACGGCGACCCCGAGCAGGACGCCGACCGCGGTCGCGGCGATGACGGCGGGGATCGCCGGCCAGCCGGCCGACACGCGGAACTCGTAGTACGCGTAGCCGCCGACCATCACGAACGAGCCCTGCGCGAAGTTCACGATCCCGGAGCCCCGGTAGATCAGCACCAGCCCCTGGCCGAGGAGGCTGTAGATCGCGCCGATGCCCAGGCCGAGCAGCAGGAACTGGACGATTTCCACGATCACTCCGTTCCTGGGGCGGTGGCGTCACCGAGGTAGAGGGACTCCACGGCCGCGATGCCGTCGGCCGCGTTCCCGGCGGCCGCGACGGCACCGCGCCGCAGCAGATACCAGCGGTCGGCGACCGCCAGGGCCCGGCGGGCCTGCTGCTCGACCAGCAGCACGGCCACCCCGTCGCGGTCGGCCGCCCGCCGCAGCGCGGCGAACAGGCGGTCGACCACGAGCGGCGCGAGACCGAGGGACAGCTCGTCGAGCAGCAGCGCGACCGGGTTGGTGGCCAGGGCCCGGGCCAGCGACAACATCTGCTGCTCGCCGCCGGACAGCAGCCCGGCCCGGGTCGCCAGCAGCGCTTCGAGCTCGGGGAAGAGCTCCAGGGCCCGTTCGATGCGGCCCGAGCCGAGCAGCAGGTTGTCGCGCACCGACATGCCCATGAGCACGGATCGCTCCTCGGGCACGAAGCTCATGCCCATGCGGGCGCGCACGTGGAGCGGGGCCGTCGTGGGCTCCCCGCGCCACCGCACCTCACCCCCGATCGGCGGCAGCTCGCCGGCCGCGGTGAGGATCGTCGTCGACTTGCCCGTCCCGTTGGCCCCGAGGAGCGCGACGATCTCGCCGCGCATCACCTTGAGGTCGACGTCGCGCACCACAGCCAGGTCGTCGTACCCTGCACTCAGTCCGCGCAGCTCGAGGACGGGTGCGTCCTCGGCCGCCACTGCCGCCGCGGGGTTCATCTACTTGGTGCCCAGCGGGTCGATCGCGTCGCCGTCCTGCTTCAGGGTCCCGCCCGTCGCCTCGGACACGTAGACCTTGAAGGTGGGCACGCGCGGGTAGTTCTGCACGACCGGCGGGTTCGGGATGCCGGCGTAGTCGGGCACGGTGCCCAGCACGATGGGCTTGTCCAGCTTGTCCAGCAGCCCGGTGATCGCGGCGGCCGAGACGTTGCCGCCGAGCCGCTTCACGATCTCGACGAGGAACGTGATGGAGCTCCAGGTGCCCAGGGAGCCGTTGTCGGTCACGGCCTCCGGGTGGTACTTGGCCATGTCGTCCAGGAACTGCTTGACCTGCGGGACCGAGGTGTTGGTCACCGGCACCGCGGAGGAGGTGATGAACACGTTGTCGGCGAGGTCGCCGAGCGCCTTCTGATCGGCGGGCTTGAAGATGTTCGCCAGGGTCGCGATGTTGCCCTTGAAGCCGGCCTGGCGGACCGCCCGGATGATCCGCGGCGCGTCGGTCGCGGTGGAGGCGACGGCGATGGCGTCGGGGGTCTTGGCCAGGGCCGAGGAGGCGACGGCGCTGAAGTCGGGCGCGCCGAGCGGGGCCAGAATCCGGTACGACTGGGCGCCGCCCGCCTTCGCCCCGTTGGCGATGTCGTCGGCGGCGGCGTAGGCGGCGGCCGCGTCGGCGACGATGACCGCGATGTTCTTGCCGCCCTTGTTGGCCAGCAGCCGGCCCAGGCCGACCTGCATCGACTGGGTGCCGCCGGTGATCGGGTACGACACCTTGCTCGTGCCCTCGGTGGGGCCGCCCGATCCGGCGCCGGCCAGCCACGGGATCCCGGCCGCCTCGAGCACCGGCAGCTCCGCGGGCGCCTGCGAGCTGGCCGCGCCGACGACGGCCACGACGCCGTCGCTCACGGCCTGGCGGGCACAGGCCGCGCCGGTGTTGGCGTTGTAGGCGTCGTTGCAGAACGACACCTCGATCTTCCGGCCGTCGATCCCGCCGGCGGCGTTGATGGACTGCACGTGCGCGTCGAGCCCGGCCTTGGCGTCCTTCAGGGACAGGTTCGGGCTCTCGAAGGTCCCGATCTGCATGATCTTGATCGGGCCGGTGTTGCTGGCGGCGGAGCTTGGTTGGTCCTCGCCCCGGCAACCGGCGAGGCCGGCCGCGAGCGCGAGGGTGGCTAACGGGACGAGGACATGGCGGGGGGAGGGGAGGGGCATGTCGGTCCTTTCGGAGTATCCGAGCTGTCTCCGGTGTGGAGAGGGGTGTGCAGCACGGGACCAAGTCAGCGCAGGCTCTGGATGTTCACGCCGGCGGGCAGCTCGCGCCCGGAGTCGGAGTACGCCTTGGAGATCGCCGCCTGGGCCAGTGGCTTGTAGGACGGTCGCTTCTCGGTGACGACACGGGCGGAGCGCTGGGCGGCCGCGAGCGTGCCCTGGAAGTGCGGCATGACGTAGCGGGCGAAGAGCTCGAGGCTGGTGAGCGCCTTCTCCCGGCTCGCCCAGTCGTGCGTCATGATCATGAATCCGCCGAAGCCGCCGGTCTGCTCGAGCATGCGCTCGATCGCCGCGACGGCGTCCGCGGGGGTACCGATGATGGAGCTGTCGTCGGCGATCTCGTCGGCGAGGGTGTAGTCGTTCTCCAGGCCCAGCACCGGCTTGAAGTAGTTCTCCCGCTCCTCGGTCCGGCCCCGCTCGACGTCGCGGATCGCCTGCTCGCGGTCCTCGGCGAGGTGGACCCGCACCACCATCCGCCACTCGTCGCGGCTGATGGTCGTGCCGGCGTCCTTGGCGGCCTGCTCGGCGATCTCCCACTGGGCGCGCATGTCCTTCTTGCCGCCGATGAACCCGGCGCTCAGCGACAGCACGCCGACGCCGTGCCGGCCGGCCGTGGTCACGCCCGAGGGTGAGGTGGTGCTGGCCACGGCGATCGGGACGCCCTTCGGGTTGAGCGGCAGGAAGGCCAGCTGGGCCTCGCGCAGCTCGAACCACTCGGTGGAGGCGGTGACGGTCTCGCCGTCGAGGAGCCGGATGATCACGTCCAGGGCCTCGTTCATCCGGGACCGCTGGGTCACCGGCGCGATGCCCATCATGTCGGCGTCGGAGATGAGCGCGCCCGGCCCGACGCCGAGCATCGCGCGGCCGTAGCTGAGGTGGTCCAGCAGCACGGTGCGGTCGGCGACCAGCAGCGGGTGGTGGTACGGGAGGCTGACCACGCCCGTGCCCAGCCGGATGCGCGAGGTGCGCACGGCCGCCGCCGCCAGCGCCATGAACGGGTCGGCGATCCGCTCGACGCCGGTCGAGTGGTGCTCGCCGACCCACGCCTCGTCGAATCCGAGACGGTCGGCCAGCTCGATGAGCGCCAGGTCGTGGCGCAGGGAGAGCGTCGGACTGTCGTCGTTGGCGTGGAACGGGGCGATGAACACACCGAAGGTCATGGGCGCCGGACGCGGCATGGAGATCTCCCTCATAAGCGGTCGTCGATCGAGAGCGGAGAAGGGTGACGACCGGGCGTGTGACGCCGGTCTCAAGCAAGTGAGTGCTGAATCTACTCAGAAACTCGGCCAGCGCAAGGGACTGCTGGAAACATGTTGGTCACCGTCCCGTCGCGGGCCCCTGCGGGGATATGCACGGATCTCGACGTGCTGGGCGGCGCCGGGGCGCCCGGAGGTTTACCTGAATCTATTCAGATTCGGGGTGGCATTTCCCACACGGGGGCGTTATGGTTCTCCGGCGTTCACCCGGGGAGCCCACGCGACGGAAGGCGGCGGCATGCAGGATCTGCCTGACGAGCCGGATGCGGTGCGCAGCAGGCGCCTGGAGCGGGTCGCCGCCAACCTGCGGGGCGCGGTGCGGCGCCAGGACGGGCGGGAGACGCCGGTCGGCCCCCGCGCCATGCGAACCCGCAAGAAGCTCCTCGACGTCGCCGAGCAGCTCTTCGCCCGCGACGGCTACGGCAACGTGTCCCTCGGGGACATCGCCCAGCAGTCCGGGGTGAGCCTGGGGACCGTCTACCAGTACTTCGCCGACCGCGACGACATCGTGGCGACGCTCGCCGGCGAGAGCGCCCTGCGGATGCTCAACCTCGGCGCCGACTTCTGGGACGCCGCGACCGGCCGGCTCGGCCTGCGCCGGGCGATCAGCGCCATCGTGACGACCCAGTGGGAGAACCGCGACTTCTTCAGCCTCTGGGAGACCGCCAGCCACAGCGACGCCCGGCTGGCCGAGCTGCGCCGGGAGTGGGTCGGCAACTTCCGCCACTCCTTCGCCCGGTCGCTGGCCCGCGGCATGAAGAGCGGGCACGTCCGATCGGGTCTCGACCCGGAGGAGACGGCGCGCGCCATGAGCCTCATGGTGAGCGCGTACTGCTACGACGCCTTCATCGCCGACCCGCCCGACCCGCCGCTGGACCCCGAGGGCGTGATCGACCACCTCACGACCCTGTGGGCGGACGCGATAGGGCTGCGCGAGGACCGCGAACTGCGGCCCGGCGACGGGTGAGGTCGCATCGATGGAAAGGACCGAGATGTCGCCTGAGACCGCCCGCCGCCCGCCCGGCTCGCCCGCCGATCCCGCCTGGTTCCGCCACGTCCTCGGGCAGTACCCCACCGGTGTCTGCGTCATCACCGCGCAGCCGCAGGACGGCCCGCCGATCGGCATGGTCGTCGGGTCCTTCTCCTCGGTGTCGCTGAACCCGCCGCTGATCGGGTTCTATCCGAGCGTCACCTCGGAGACCTGGCCGCACCTGCACCAGGCCGGCAACTGGTGCGTCAACATCCTCGCCGCCCACCAGTCCGACGTGTGCCGCCGGATCGCCACGGCGCCGCTCGCCCGGCGGTTCGAGGGCGTCCCCTGGCGGCCGGCGCCGTCGGGCGCCCCGATCATCGAGGGCGCGGTGGCCTGGATCGACTGCGTCCCGGTGGCCGTGCACGACGCCGGCGACCACAAGATCGCCCTGGCCGAGGTGCGGCACCTCGACACCGCGAGCACCGAGCTGCCGCTGCTGTTCTTCCGCAGCGGCTACGGCAGCTTCACGCCGCTCACGCTGACCGCCTACGACCCGGACATGAGCCTCACCCGCCCGCTGCGCCACTTCGAGCTCATCCGCTCGATCGCGCAGGAGCTGCCCGACAACGGCCTGCGGTGCCTGGTGACCGCGCCCGTGAGCGACAGCGTCGTCGTGGTCGGCCAGCTCGACCCGCCGTCCGCGTCGGCCGCGGCGCAGCCCACCACGCTGGTCGGGCAGCGGCTGCCCTTCCGGCCGCACGGCCCGTCGATCTTCGAGGCCTGGGCGCCCGCGGCGGAGCAGGAGGCGTGGGTCGCGAAGTTCGCGCCGGACTCGCAGGAGCCCGAGATCCGGGCCCTGGCCCGCATCCGCGAGCGCGGGTTCTCCATCGGCCTCGGCAGCGAGGGCCACCGCCGCTTCGCCGCGGCGCTCGAGCGGCTCGCCGCCGAACCCGGCACCGTGCCCAACGAGGAGCTCGACGCCCTGGTGGCGTCCCTCGACTACGAGCCGCCGGAGCTGTCCGACGAGGTGCTGGCGCGGGCGCGGGTGATCTCGGCGCCGGTCTTCGACGGCGCGGGGCGCCCGGTCCTGGCGCTCACGGTCTTCGGCTTCAAGGCCCGGCCGGACGTCGTGCGCGAGGCGATCGACGCCGTCACCGGATGCGCCGGGAAGGCGACGCGCTCGCTGGGGGCCTGAGCGGGCCCCCAGTTGCGCGCCCGCGCATCACCCGGCGGCGGCCTGTCGCCCGCGCATCACCCGGCCGCGGCCTGTCGCCCGCGCATCACCCGGCCGTGGCCTGTCGCCCGCGCATCACCCGGCGGCGGATGAGCACCACGGCCGCCGTCACCGCCGCGAGCGGCACCAGCAGGCACAGGCCGAGCTGCCCGAGCACCGACCATCGGGCCGGCAGTATCGAGGCCGGGGGCACCGGCCCGCCGAACGCGCCCTCGCGGATGAGGTCCTGAGCCACGTCGATCGAGCTGACGTGGGCCGGCGGATCGAGCACCACCCGCGGATCGGCGCCCGGGCGCAGGGTCAGCACCTTGACGTGCTTCGTCTGCGACCAGCCGGTCTCGTCCAGGCCGGAGGCCAGGGCGGTTTCGGCCTCGTACTGCACCACGACGAGCGCATCCCCCGCCCAGCCCAGCGCCCGCACGGCCGCACCACCGACCGTGGGCACCGCCGGCCCGCCGCGTTCGGCGCCCGTCGCGGCGTCGAGGTAGGACACGCTCCAGCGCCGCTCGGCGAGCTGGGCCGGGTCGCAGTCCTCGGCACAGCCGGTCATGGTGAGCACGGCGATCGCGCTGCCGTCCGCCGTATACGCGCCGGCCCCCGCGAGCCTCCGGGCTCCGAGGTCGTGGCTCCATCGGCGCCGGCCGGTGGCGTCGAATGCGCGCAGTTCGGTACCGCCCCCGGCGGAGAACGCCGCGACGAACGAGGCGCCGTCCGGGGCGAAGGCCGCGGCCCAGGCGGACCGGTTGACGTCCCGCGGTGTCGCGCCCTCGATCGGCAGCTCGGTGCCGGCGGCGAGGTCGACCAGGGTGAGCTGGGCCTGCTCGCCGACGCGGTGCTGGACGAGGACGGCGCCGCTGTCCGGGCGCCAGGCCGCGACCTCGTAGCAGCAGGCCGCCGGGCCGTTGCCGTAGCCGCGGCTGCGGCCGGTGCGCAGGTCGGTGACGACGAGCCACCCCGCCGGGCCGTCGTGCAGCTCGCTCTGGGCGACCAGGTTGCCGTCGGGCGAGAGGCGGGCGTCGAGGCCGGCCCGTTGCCTGCCGGTCGGGTAGCGCAGCGTCCGGTAGTCGCCGCCGCGGCCGACGACGGTGAGCTTGCCGCCCTCGGTCTCGAACGGGTCACTGCCCAGGCCGAGGCTGTCCCCGCCGAAGAGCACCGAGGCGCGGCCGGGCGGCGCGGCGTCGACCGTCGCCTGCCAGGGGTACGGCCGCTCGACGCTCGTCGGAATCACCGCCGTGGTGCCGCCGGCCGGCTGCGCACCGCCGCCGAGACCCGGCAGCGCGGCCACGCCCACCAGGCACAGCAGGGCCGTTCCGGCCGCGGCGATCCGTCCCTGGCATCCCCGCCGCCATACGTCCCCGGGCAGCCGGGCCGGTGGCATTCGGTCGCCGATCTCCGGCAGCACCTCACGCAAGGACGCGGTCACGACATCACCTTGGCAGCACCGGCACCGTTGCGCGGCCGCGGGGCCGGCAGGGCCGGCGCCGCCCGCACCGCCGGCGCGGTGGCGACCCGATCGTTGCCGTCCGGCGTGGCCGCGCTGTGGGGCGACTACCTCTTCTTCGGCATTCGCGCGCTCACCACGGCCGGCCTGCTCGCGCTGGCCGTGGCCGTGGTGCTCGGGCTGCGCCGCGGGCCGGCACCGGCCCGGGATTGAGGGTCAGCGGCTGGGCTGGCCGCTGCCGGGGCACTCGCCCGAGCCCGGGCCGGCCCCGTCGGGCTGGTGGGCGGGCGTGGGGGAGCCGGCGTTCACGTGGACGCGGGCGCCGCAGCTCGGACAGCGGCTGATGGCCTGCGTGGCCGTCGACGACATGGCGGTACACCTCCGATGAAACGGCAAAGCCGGACCCTGGTAGTAGTGCCCAGGGTCCGGCCCGCCGGAACATCTTTTCAGCCCGCGGCCAGCGCCAGCATCTGCTTGATCTGCTGCTGGCGGGACAGCTGCACCCGCTCCGCCAGCTGCTTGACCGTCACGTTCCGGCCGGTCGTGGCCAGCTGCTGGGCCAGCTCGACCGCGTTGTGCTGGTGCGCGATGAGCAGGTTGAGGAACTTCGTCTCGAAGTCGGCGCCGGTCGCGTCCTGCAGCGCCTGGATCTCCTCCGGCCCGGTCGCCGGCCGCCCGCCGTGGGCCGCGTGCAGGGCAGGGTCGGAGACCTCGGTCTGCGGCACGTTCCACGCCTGCAGCCACCGCTGCATGGTGCGGACCTCCTCGGCCTCGACGACGTCGATGGCGCCGGCGAGGTCGACGACCTCCTCGCGCACGCCCTTGCGCTGGCCCAGCTTCAGCATCTGCCGGCCCTGCTGCTGATGGGCGATCATCATCTGCAGGAACATCACGTCGAAGTCGTTGTGCGGGCCGGCCGCGGTGACCGCGTCCGCCTCCGCGATGCCCTGGCCGGCCTCCAGCGGGGGCACGGGCGCGGGCTTCGAGCCGCAGGCGGTCACCGCGAACAGCAGCAGGACCGCGATCAGCAGGCGCTTCACACCGGCAGCCAGAGGGCGAGGGTGTAGATCGGCTCCCACGTGTAGATCGAGCGGTGGGACTGGCGGCACTGATACCGCTTGCCGTTGTACGTCACCACGTCGCCGACGTGATACAGCGTGTCCGGCGCCCAGTCGGAGGTGCCGCCGGTCGGGGCCGCGGTCCTCGTCGGCGTCGCGGTCTTCGTGGGCGTCGCGCTCTTCGTCGGGGCCGGCGTCGCGGTCCTCGTCGGCGCCGGGTTCGCGGTCTTCGTGGGCGTCGGCGTCGAGCCGCCCCCGATCTGCACGTCGATGCAGTTGTAGAAGGCGTTGGCCGTGTCCGCGATGTTCCAGATCGCCAGGATCTTCTGCCGGCCGCTGAATCCGGCCAGGCTGACCTGCTGCGACACCGTGGCGTTGGGCTGCCTGCCGCCGTCGTCGAACTGGGCGATCTGCTTGTCGCCGATGAAGTACTGCCACGTGCTCGTCGCATGCCGGGCGGTGAGCACCCAGTTGAACGTGACCGAGGTGCCCACGGCGGTCGCCGGCCAGTTGCGGCTGTCGTCGCTGAGCACCGAGAAGCGCGCGTTGCCGCCGTCGCAGCTGCGCAGCCCCTTCGGCCCCTCGACGCTCTGCGGCTCGTACTGGATCGCGCCGCAGTCGGACACCTTGCCCTGCGCGCACAACGCCTGCCGGCTCGGCGGCGAGGACACATATCCGTGGGCCGAGGCCGGCTCGGCGTAGAGCAGCGTCCCGGCGGCGGCGGCACCGAGGGCGACCAGCGGGTACAGCACCGTTCTGCGCATTGTCGAACACCATTTCTCTCGGGTGCGCAAAACGTATCCGAGCTGCGCTTAAGGACGCCTCGTACGATTTGCAAATCCCGCCTAACGCCCTTTTATGCTGTCGTTAATCGGGACCGGGCTGGCATGATCGCGACCATGTCGCTGACCACCGTGCTGCGCGCCGCGCAGGTCGCCCGGGTCCTGGCCGCCAGCTGCGTCGGACGGCTGCCGCTGGGCGCGGCCCCGGTGGCCCTGCTGCTGTACGCGCGCGAGAGCCTCTCCATCGGCGCCGCCGGCCTGCTCGTGGGCGTCTACACCGCCGGCCTGGCCGTCGGCGGCCCCGTCCTGGCGCGCATCGCGGACCGGTTCCGCCAGCCGCCGGTCATGCTCGCCGGCGCCGCCGTGTCGACGCTGGGCTTCGTCGTGCTGGTCCAGGGGGTACCGCTCTGGGCGGCGCTGATCGCCGTGCTCCTCGCGGGCCTGGGCGCCCCGCCGTTCGAGGCCGGCCTGCGGGTGCTCTGGCGGAGCCTGCTCGACGAGGAGCAGGTCCCCACCGCGTACACCCTCGACATCGCCGTGCAGGAGCTCATCTTCATCTTCGGCCCGCTCGTCGCCGGCGTGGCGGTGGCCCTCGGCGGCGGTACGGCCGGCGTGCTGGCCACCGCCGCGCTCCAGCTGCTGGGCACCGTCTGGTTCGTGACCACCCCGGCCGTGCGCACCTGGCGCGGCGAGCGCGCGGAGCGGCACTGGGCGGGCGCCCTGCGCTCGGGCCCGCTGCGGCTGCTGCTGACCGCGGTGGTCCTCATCGGCGCGGGCGTGGGCTCGCTGCCGGTGGCGATGCTGGACTACGCCGAGTCGGTCGGGCACCGTTCGTTCTCCAGCTGGCTGCTGGCCGCGCAGGCCTTCGGCGCGCTCATCGGCGGCCTGGTGAACACCCGCGTGCGGGTGGACGCGCGCCGGCTGCCGCTGCTGGGCGCCCTGCTCGGCCTCGGCTACGTGCCGCTGCTGCTGACCCCGTCCCCGGCGGCGCTCATGGTGCCGCTCGCCGTGCTGTGCGGGCTGTTCCTGCCGCCGCTGCTGGCCGGGGCGTTCCTGACCGTGGACCGCATCGCCCCGGCGGGCACGGCCGCGGAGGCCTTCGCCTGGGTGGCCACCGCCTTCTCGGTCGGGGCCGCGGCCGGCGCGGCCGTCGACGGCGCCATCCTGGACGCGGTGACCTCGACGCGCGCGGGCTTCATCCTCTCGCCCGTGGTGATCCTGCTGGCCGTGCCCTGGCTCCGCCCGGTCGCCCGCCACGCGCCTGGCGGGTTTGTCCAAGACGGGGCCGGGGCCGGTGCGAGAGGTTGAGGGCATGGACAAGCACCAGCTGATCGTCGCGGCCGCCCCCGTCATGCTCGACCTCCTCGGGCGGATCACGCCGGAGGATCTCGACCGGCCGACGCCGTGCGGGGAGTGGGACGTGCGCGCGCTGCGGGCGCACCTGCTCGAGTGGGGGCCGCCGCTGGAAGGGGCGGCGCGCAAGGAGGCGGTGCCGCCCGGCCACGGTGACGGGGACGTGCGCGCGCAGGTCGAGCGGCTCGCGGCGGCCTGGGGCCGGCCGGAGGCGTGGACGGGCGGCACGGTCATGGCCACGGTCGAGCTGCCCGCGGATCTCGTCGGCGGGATGGTGCTCGGCGAGTTCGTGCTGCACGGGTGGGACCTGGCGCGGGCGCTCGGCGTGCCGATCGCGTTCGGCGACGACGTGCTCGAGGCCATGTACGCCGAGGTCGCCCGCTCCGCCGGGCAGGGCCGGGCGATGGGTGTCTACGGGCCCGAGGTCCCGGTCGCCGGCGACGCGCCGTGGTTCGCGCGCGTGCTCGGCCTCAGCGGTCGCGACCCGAACTGGAAGAGCGGCGGGCCCGAGTAGCGGGTTCGACGCCGCTGAAAGTCTCCACCACGGAGCAGGCGTCGCTCAGCGGGTCGTGGGCGTCGATGTTCACGGCCACGGCCCGCAGCATCTCGCGGAAGCGGCCGCGGTCCTCGTCGGGCAGGGCGCCCAGCACCCGATCCTCGACGTGGCGCAGCTTGCGCTGCAGGCCGCACAGGGCCGCGCGGCCCGCCTCGGTGGCCAGGACGCGCCGGGCGCGCCGGTCGGCCGGGTCCGGCTTGCGCTCGATCAGGCCGGCCTTCTCGAGGTCGTCGAGCAGGTAGGTCATGACGGTCCGGTCGATGCCCAGCTTGTTGGCCAGGGCGAGCTGGGTGCAGGCCGCCCCGTCGACGGCGGAGGTCAGGACCTGGTATCCGCGCGGCCCGCCGGGCACGTCGGCGATCACCGACTGGGCGCCCTTCGCGTAGCCGCGCAGCAGCACGCCCAGCGCCCAGCCGAGGTCCGCCTGGAGCTCGACGTGCGAATCAGCCGGGTGCGTCATGTCAGCAATGATAAGCAGGTCACGCACTCTTGCCACCAGATGTTCTGTGGAGCAGACTTTCTCCCGTACAGCAGAACTTCAGGGAGGTACCGCATCATGCATCTCTTCCGTCTTGACGCGAGCATCCGCGCGACCGGATCCGTGAGCCGCGCGCTCGCCGACACCGCCGAGCAGGCCTGGCTCGCCGAGCACCCCGGCGCCACCGTGACCCGCCGCGACATCGGGCTCGAGCCGCTGCCGGCCGACCTGTGGGCCCGCAACGCGCTGGCGGCGCAGAAGTCCCCGGAGGCGATCGAGCTGGTCGACCGGCTCAGCGCCGAGCTGCTCGACGCGGACGCGTACGTGTTCGCGGTGCCGCTCTACAACTGGGGCGTGCCGGCGAGCTTCAAGACCTGGATCGACCTGGTCCTGGTCAACCAGCGCTTCGGCGGCAACGGCGACCGCCCCCTCGCCGGGCGCCCGGCGGTGCTCGCGATGAGCCGCGGCGGCGGCTACGGGCCGGGCACGCCGAAGGAGGGCTGGGACCACAACGGCCCCTACGTGCGGCGCGTCCTCGCCGAGGTGCTGCACCTCGACGTGCACGTGGCCGAGGCGGAGCTGACGCTCGCCGACGTCAACCCGGCGATGGAGCCGCTGCGCGGGCTGGCCGCCGAGCTGCTGAAGACCGGCCACGAGGACGCGGCCGAGCACGGCCGGCGCATCGCCGCGCTGGTCCGGGCCTAGGGCGGGGCGCTGGTCCGGGCGTAGGCCGGGGCGCTGGGCCCGGCGTAGGCCGGGGCGTCGGCGCTCAGCCGCCGAGCGGCGGCAGGTTCTGGGTCAGCTCGATGGCCGTGTGCACCAGCGACTGCAGCCGCGCCGTGAGCGCGAGCAGGAGCTGGTGCGCGGCCGGCCCGGCGTGGACGGCGGCCTCGCGCAGCGTCTCGATGTCGCCCTGCACCTGGCTGAGCTGCCCGGTGAGGTCGCCCGCGCCGCGCTCGAGCGCGTCGGCCATGTCGGCCAGGCTCACGCCGTTGGCCTCCAGCGCCTTGATGGCCGCGATGCGCTCGATGCAGGAGGCGTCGTAGAGGCGGAAGTTGCCGGCCGTCCGCTCGGCCGACTCGATCAGGCCGAGCCCGGTGTAGAAGTCGACCGTGCGGGTCGACACGCCGGCCTGGTTCGCGAGTTCCCCGATCCGCAGCAGCTTTGACACGATCCAACCCTACAGTGCCGCGTGTTAGTGTGCCCGCCATGGTCTTCCGGAGCCTGCGCCGCGCCGCGCTGGGCGTGGGCGGCCCGGCCGTCGATACGGTACTCGATGATCCTGTGTGCCGCCCGGGGGAGTCACTCGCCGGAGCCGTGCACCTCACCGGCGGCGAGCGCGACGCCGAGATCGAGCGCATCGTGCTGACCCTGGTGACCCGGGACGGCTCCGGCACCCGTGAGCTGGGCCGTCACGAGCCGGCCGGGGAGTTCCGGTTGCGGGCGGGGCAGGCCCGGGCCGTACCGGTGACGCTGGCTCTCGGGCTGGACACGCCGATCACGCACGTGTACGGCGAACGGGTCCCCGGCCTGGCCGTCGGGGTGCGCACCGAGCTCGGGGTCGCCTTCGCCCACGACCCCGGCGACCTGGACTTCGTGGCCGTGCACCCGCTCCCGGCCGAGGCCGCGGCCCTCGAGGCGCTGCGTGCGCTCGGGTTCCGGCTCAACTCGGCCGACGCGTCGCAGGTGTTCGAGTTCTGGGTGGCGCCGCAGTACCAGGCGATCGCGACCGAAGTTGCTGTCGGCTTCACGACGGGAGCCGAATTCGTCGAGCTGGTGCTGGCCGGGACCGCCCGCACGCGGCGCGACCGGGGCGAACAGGTCGACTGGGCGGCCGAGGTCGACCGGCTGATGCGGCAGATCGGGCAGATCTGACGATAGACCTCCACCTGACCGGCCCAGGATGCCGATCGCCCGGCACGGTACCGTTAGGCGCACAGGGGTTGACAGCCGTTGACTACGGACTCGGGAGGCGGGGCATGCGAGAGCTCGTCGTGGTGGGTGTGCGTGCGCAGACCTGGCAGAGCCGTCCCGTGGTCCTGCTCAAGGACGAAGCCACGGGCCGGCACCTGCAGCTGCCCGTCGAGGGCGGTCCGCGCAGCATGGACGAGCCGATCAGCGCGGAGCTGTTCCAGCGCGCGCTGATGGCGTTGAACGCGCCGCTGCGGGCGATCGAGGTGGTGGCCGCGCACGGGCCGTTCCAGCTGGTGCTGGGGCAGGGCATCCGGGTGCCGGCGGCGCCGCTCGAGGCGATCGCGCTGGCCCGGCACTGGGGCGTGCCGATCCTGACCACCGAGGAGCTGCTCAACACGGCCTCGGTCCAGGCGCCCGAGGGCCCGACCCAGCCGCTGGACCTGACCGCGCACATGGAGAAGCTGCCCTCGGGCCGCGCCACGCTGCTGATCCGCAAGGGCGCCGAGGCCGGGGCGGAGTTCGCCCTCGACGGCGACGTGGTGCGCTGCGGCCGCGACTCGGCCAACCAGATCGTGCTCGACGACAACACGGTGTCGCGCAAGCACGTCGAGTTCCACCGCAACAGCGGCGGCCTCGGCTACTCGATGCTCGACCTGGGCAGCCTCAACGGCACCTACGTCAACGGCGAGCGGGTCAAGAGCGCCAACCTCAACGACGGCGACGAGGTCCAGGTCGGCAAGTTCATGCTCATGTACCAGCTGCGGTAGCGCTCACCAGCTCGACGGCTCGAAGTCCTTGAGGAAGCAGCCGTAGAGGTCCTCGCCGCGCTCGCCGCGCACGATCGGGTCGTAGACCCGCGCGGCCCCGTCGGCGAGGTCCAGCGGCGCGTGGAAGCCCTCCTCGTGCAGCCGCATCTTCTGCGGGTGCGGCCGCTCGTCGGTGATCCACCCGGTGTCGACGGCCGTCATGAGGATGCCGTCGCCGAGCATCTCCTCGGCGCTCGTGCGGGTGAGCATGTTCAGCGCGGCCTTGGCCATGTTGGTGTGCGGGTGCCCGGGCCCCTTGTACCGGCGGCTGAACTGCCCCTCCATGGCGGAGACGTTCACGACGTACTTGCGCCGCGCGGCCGCCGCCTTGAGCGCCGGCCGCAGCCGCGAGACCAGGATGAACGGCGCGGTGACGTTGCACAGCTGCACCTCGAGCAGCTCGAGCGGGTCGACCTCCTCGACCGTCTGCACCCAGCTGTTGGACGCGGCCAGGTCCGGCACCAGCCCGCCCGCGTCGATGGCGGTGAGCGCCGCGATCTTCTCCGGGGTCGTGTTCCGGCTGGTCAGCGCGAGCGCGGTGAGCGCGTCCGGCGGGATGAGGGCGCCCGCCCGCCCGGATTCGAGCACCAGCTCCGTGTCGGTCTTGTGGAACGTCACCACATCGGGCATCGGGCCGTCGAGCATCAGCGGCGAGGACTCGGCCGCGACCAGGTGCGAGTAGGAGCCGGCGGTCCGCTTCACCGTCTGCGCCGCGTTGTTGATGAGGATGTCCAGCGGCCCCTGCGCGGCCACGTCGTCGGCGAGCGCGACGACCTGGGCCGGGTCCCGCAGGTCGATGCCGACGATCCGCAACCGGTGCAGCCAGTCCGCGCTGTCCGGCATGGCCGCGAAGCGCCGCACGGCGTCGTTGGGGAACCGCGTGGTGATCGTCGTGTGCGCCCCGTCGCGCAGCAGCCGCAGCGCGATGTACATGCCGATCTTGGCCCGTCCGCCCGTGAGCAGGGCGCGCCGCCCGCGCAGGTCCGCGCGCTGGTCGCGCCGCTCGCGGTTGAGCTTGGCGCACGGCGGGCAGAGCTGGTGGTAGAACGCGTCGACGTCGACGTAGCGCGTCTTGCACGTGTAGCAGGAGCGCGCGCGCTTCAGCCGCCCCGCGGTGGCCCCGATGGTCGGCGACACCAGCGCGATGCCCGCCGTCTCGTCGTCGATCCGCCCCGGCGCCCCGGTCGCGGTCGCCGCGGTGACGAGCCGGTCGTTCTCGGTGACGGCGGCCCGCCGCTCACTGCGGCGCTGCCGCTTGACGTGCTTGTAGAGGTGCGAGGTGGCCCGCCGCACGAGCAGCACGTCGGGGTGCTCGGGCGGCAGCTCGGCCAGCTCGTCGAAGACGGCGAGGCAGATGGCCAGGCGCTCGGGGTCGATGCCGGGGCCGAAGTCGGCTTCTTCGCGGGGGTCGTGCGGGGTCACGACGGGAACTGTACGCAACGCCCCCGCCACCACACCAAACAGAAACGGGTCCGGGTGGCGCCGTTGCCCCCCGGACCCGCTGCTCCGCGGCGTCCGTCGTCCCCCGTGTGCGCTGTCCTGCACCCTCGGCGGTTCCGCGTTGTTCTCGTGACGGGGTTCAGTAAAGCCCACCACCGCCGACAAATCCGACATATCCGCATAATGCGGCCCACGTTCCTTCTTTGGGGCTTCATGGCTCGGGCCCGCGTCACCTGCGGACCGTCGCTCCCGCCAGCGATCCCGGCGTCCGCGGGGCAAGACCGCACCAGGTGCGGGTGCCGGCGCAATGTGCCGGATGCGCGACCGCCGCGAGCCGGCCGGAGCCGCCGCGGGGCTCGCGGGGCTGATCTGCCGCCGGGAATCCCGGCGTCCGCGGTGACAAGACCGGACCGGGTAGCGGGTGCTGGCACAATGTGCCGGATGCGTGACCGCCGCGAGCCGGCCGGAGCTGCCGCGGGGCTCGCGGAGCTGATCGCCCGCCAGGAATCCCGGCGCCCGCGGTGACAAGACCGGACCGGGTAGCGGGTGCTGGCACAATGTGCCGGATGCGCGACCGCCGCGAGCTGGCCGGAGCCTGGGCGTCCTTCCAGTCCCACGGCTTCGCACCCCGGGCCGCCGGGCTCGCGGCGCTGATCTCCCACTACTGGTGGGCCCGCTGGGACCTGCGCGACCAGCCGGACTACACCCAGCTCATGGTCCCGCGGCCCAGCGTCCAGCTGACCTTCTCCAGTACCGGCCCGCCCATGGTCCGCGGCGTGGCCAGGGGCCGCGTGACGAGAGTCCTGTCGGGCCGCGCGGCGGTGGTGGGCGTGGCCTTCCGCCCGGGCGTCTTCCGCCGCTACCTCAACGCCCCGGTGGACACGATCACCGACCGTGCCCTGCCGGCCGAGGCGGTGTTCGCCGACCTCCCGCCCCTGGACCTGACGACCCTGACCACGGAGGCGGAGCCGGCACCCCCGGTGGACGCCCTGAACCACTACCTGCTGACCAACCGCCCGCAGCCGGACCCACCCGGCGACGAGGCCGCCGAGCGGGTGGAGGAGATCGCCGGCTCGCCCGACCTGCGCCGGGTCGACCACCTGACGGCGCGCTGGGCGGTGAGCGAACGGCACCTGCAGCGGCTCTTCGCCGAGCATGTGGGCGTGAGCCCGAAGTGGGTGCTGCGCCGCTTCCGCTTGCACGAGGTGACGGAGCGGATGGCGGCGCGGACCCCGATCGACTGGGCGACACTGGCCGCGGACCTGGGCTACGCGGACCAGGCCCACCTGACGCGCGACTTCACGAACATGTTCGGCGAGCCCCCGACGTCCTACGCCGCCCGCTACTGACTCGCCTGCTGTTTCCTGCCGCGTTTTCGTGTGCGCCCCTTTGCCGGTGCGCTCGGACCCTGCTCACGCCGCCCTCTTTCCCGTGTGCCCGAACCTGCTCGCGCCGTCCTGTCCGGCGCTCGGCCTCGTGCTCCGTATCCCGGGCCGTCGTTCACGCACTCCGCAGCTCAGGCTCGGGTTCCCTCGTGTCCGCTGCTCGACCGGCGTGTTCCTTCAGTGCTCGGGTCCCTTGGGTGCCCGTGTTCCTTCAGTGCTCGGGTCCCTCGGGTCCCTTGGGTGCCCGGGTCCCTTGGGTGCCCGGGTCCCTTAGGTGCTCGGGTCCCTTGTGTGCCGTGTTCCTTAGGTGCCCGTGTTCCTTAGGTGCCCGTGTTCCTTGGGTGCTCGGGCTCGCTTGATCCATCCGGCGCTCCGCGCCGGATTTATACCCCGACAGGTGAAAAATCGGTCACGTGGCATTCACGGAGCAGGGGATTCGAGCGGCGAGCAGTGGCCGGGCGGTGACTTGGGGTGGGTTGACGGCAGCGCGTAGGGTGGCGGGCGATGTCTGTCCAGCGAGTGAGTACGCGGGCGCGCCATCGGACCGGCCCGGCCCGCGCGGCCCTCGCCGGTGCGGCCCTGCTCGCGGTGGCCCTGGGCGCGACCGCCTGCGGCGACGACCCGGCCCCCACGAGCCAGGCGCCGGCGGCGCAGCAGTCGCCCGGCCGCCAGGTGCAGAGCGCGCCCCCCTCGGGCAACGGCGCCGGGCTGGGGGCGAACGCGAGCAGCGAGGCGCCCAAGGGAACCACGAAGCACGTGTTCCCGCTGCAGGGCAAGGGCTCCTACTCGCACGACCACCACGACTACCCGGCGAGCGACATCATCGCGAACTGCGGCCTGAACGCCCTCTCGCCCGTGGACGGTACCGTCCTGGAGGTCACCAAGGTCGACACCTGGACCGCCAAGGCGAACGAGGGCTCCTCCCGCGGCGGCCTGTCCGTGTCGATCCTGGGCAACGACGGCGCCCGCTACTACATGTCGCACTTCGCGTCCATCGACAACGGCATCGAGGCGGGCACGGTGGTGCAGGCCGGCCAGCCGGTGGCCAAGGTGGGCCGCACCGGCGACGCGAGCGCCTGCCACATCCACTTCGGCCTGTCCCCGGCGTGTGCGAAGACCGGCGACTGGTGGACGCGCCGCGGGGTGATCTGGCCGTGGTCCTACCTGGATGCTTGGAAGGCCGGCAAGGAGAAGTCGCCGGTCGCCGAGCTCGAGGCGTGGCAGCAGCAGAACGGCTGCCCGGCCAAGGCCACCGCCGACCCGTAAACCGGCACCGCGACCTGCCGGGGTCCGCCTCACGCCGTTGGCGCGTTATGCCGGCTGGTAGGCGCACCGGGTGGTTGACCGCTGGCTGGGCGCAAGGTGGCGACCGCGCGACCGGGGCCGAGTGCGCGGGCGATGGCGTTCGCGTGGGCGACGGCGAGGACGCGGGCGACGGCGAGCAGGCGGGCGACGGCGAGCAGGCGGGCGACGGCGAGCAGGCGGGCGACGGCGAGCAGGCGGGCGACGGCGAGCAGGCGGGCGACGGCGGTCGCGCGGGTGACGGCGGGAACGCGGGTGCGCGGGCGGCGGCGGGTGCGCGGGCGGCGGCGGGTGCGCGGGCGCTGGTCAAGCCGGGCGCGGTCGTGGGGCGGCGGCTCGTGGGTGGCGGGCTCAGCCGTGCTCGAGGCAGAAGGGATGGCCGGCCGGGTCGCTGTAGACCCGGAAGCCTTCCTCCTTGGACGAGAGCAGCTGGGCGCCCATGCGCAGGACCTTGGACTCCGCGGCGTCGATGTCGTCGACCCAGATGTCCAGGTGGAGCTGCTGCGGGTAGTTCGGGTCCGGCCACTGCGGCGGGATGTGATTCGGGGCGTGCTGGAAGCTTATCCGGCTGGCGCCGTCGCCGATGTCGATCCAGTCGCCGTCGACCTTGGTGATGGGCAGGTCGAGCAGTTCCGAGTAGAACCGGGCTAGGGCATGCGGGTCCGAGGCGTCCAGCACGACTGACGAGAGTCTCGCAATCATCTCCCCATCGTGCCCCATAGGTATGACAAATAACCCGATGTCGCCCGAGTAGGGGGACCGCGGGTTCCCGGGGAGAACGTGCGAGACGCGGGGGTGCAGAACGCCGAGGCCGAAGGAGGGCCGCGGGACCGCAAACCCCCGACGCCGAAGGCGCACATAACCCGACGCCGACGGCGCACATAACCCCGACGCCGAAGGCGCGCATAGCCCCGTCGGCCGAAGGCGCGCAAACCCCCGACGCCGAAGGCGCGCATGACCCCGTCGGCCGAAGGCGCGCATAGCCCCGGCGGCCGAAAGCGCACGAACCCTCATGCCGAAGGTGTACGACCCCGGTGTCGGGGCGAACGTCGTGTGGGGGAGGAGTGGTTACTGGGCCGTGGGCTGGGACTGGATCGCCGTGATGGCCACCGTGTTCACGATGTCCTTCACCGTCGCGCCCCTTGACAGGTCGTTCACCGGTTTGCGCAGGCCCTGCATGACCGGTCCGACCGCCACGGCGTTCGCCGAGCGCTGGACCGCCTTGTACGTGTTGTTGCCCGTGTTCAGGTCCGGGAACACGAAGACCGTCGCCTGGCCGGCCACCGGGCTGCCGGGCAGCTTCGTCGCGGCCACCGCGGGGTCGATCGCCGCGTCGTACTGGATCGGCCCCTCCACCGGCAGATCCGGCCGCCGGGCGCGGACGATGGCCGTGGCCTGCGCGACCTTCGTGACGTCGGCGCCCGCGCCGGAGGTGCCCGTGGAGTACGACAGCATGGCCACGCGCGGCGTGACACCGAAGCGGGCGGCGGTGTCGGCCGAGGACAGGGCGATGTCCGCGAGCTGTTCCGCGTCCGGGTCGGGGTTCACCGCGCAGTCGCCGTAGACCAGGACGCGGTCGGGCAGCAGCATGAAGAAGACGCTCGAGGCGACGCTCAGGCCCGGGACGGTCTTGATGATCTCGAAGGCGGGGCGGATCGTGGCGGCGGTGGTGTGGGTCGCGCCCGACACCATGCCGTCGGCGTGACCGAGCTGGACCATGAGCGTGCCGAAGTACGACACGTCGGCCACCACGTCGTGGGCCAGGTCGAACGTGACGCCCTTGTGGGCGCGCAGGTCGCGGTAGGCCGCGGCGAACTCCTCGCGCAGCGGGCTCGTCACCGGGTCGACCAGCGTGGCGCCGCCGAGGTCGAGGCTCAGGTCGCGCGCCCTGGCCCGGATCACCGCCGGGTCGCCGAGCAGGGTCAGGTCCGCGACGCCGCGGCGCAGCAGGATGTCCGCGGCGCGCAGGATCCGCTCCTCGGTCCCCTCGGGCAGCACGAGGCGGCGGCGGTCGGCGCGGGCGCGGTCGATGAGGTCGTACTCGAACATGAGCGGCGTCACCCGGGCCGAAGCCGTCAGCTCCAGCACGCCGGCCAGCGCCGCGGTGTCCACATTGGACTCGAAGGCGCCCAGGGCCGCCTCGACCTTGCGCGGGTTGGCCGCGCTCAGGCGGTGCTCCATGCGCGTGGACGACGCGATGGTGTCGTAGCTGGCCTTCGGCACCGACAGGACCGCGAGCCCGGGGTTGAGCCGCTCGAAGAGGGCCAGGGCCGCGGGGTCGGGCGCGATGCCGAGCGTGAGCACGATCCCGGCCAGCGGCACCAGGCCCGACGCGTGCGCGGCGCCCGCGGCCACGAGCAGGTCCGCGCGGTCCCCGGGCGTGATGAGCAGGCAGTCCGGCGTCAGATGGCTCAGTACGGTGGGCACCTGCGCGGCCCCCACGACGTAGTCGAGCACGTCGCGCCCGAGCGCCGTGTCCCGTTCGCCGCCGGCCGTCACCACGCTCGCGCCGAGCTGGGCGGCGACCTCGGCCACGGTGGGCGCGCCGATCGTGGGCACGTCCGGGATCACGAAGCACGGCACCGGCAGCTCGGGCGCGGCCACGGCCTCGGGGGTGCGGTTGAGCACCACGGCGGCGACGGTCGCGTCGAGGTCGGCCAGCGCGTGGTAGGCCTGGCGGGCCATCGAGTCCAGTGTGGACCCGTCGGCGCCGGTACCGTTGACGACGGACACCACGACCGCGCCGAACTCGTTGGCCAGGCGCGCGTTGAACGCGAGGTCGTCGTCGATGTCGGTGCCGATGACCACGACCGCCTCGTGCTGCTGGGAGACCAGGCGGAATTGCTCGACGACCTGCCCGACGAGCTCCTCGGCGCGCCCGGCCGCGAGCATCGCCGACGCCTCCGCGTAGGTCACCCCGTAGAGGCGGTCATCCCCGATGTTGTACCGCGAGCGCAGCAACTCCAGCAGAACGTCCTGCGACTCGGGGGCGACGGGCCGGAACACGCCGATCCGCGGCACCTTGCGGGACAGCAGTTCGGCGAGTCCGAGGGCCACGGCCGACTTGCCGGAGTCGGGTCCGTGCTCGACGAGGTACACGATGCGGGCCACGGCGTTAGTCTGCCTGGCATGATCCTCGTGCTCAACAGCGGCTCGTCGTCGGTGAAGTTTCGTGTCGTGGATCTCGCCGATCCCGGGGCGGGGGAGCGGGGCCTGGTCGAGCGGATCGGGGAGCCCGGCGGGGTGCCGGACCACGCGGCCGCCCTCGGCCAGGTGCTCGACGGGCTCGGCGACGCCGAGATCGAGGCGGTCGGCCATCGGATCGTGCACGGCGGCTCCCGCTTCAACGCGCCCGCGGTCGTCGACGACGACGTGCTCGAGGTGCTGCGCGCGCTCGTACCGCTGGCCCCCCTGCACAACCCCGGCGGCATCACGGGCATCGAGGCGGCCCGCGAGAAGCTGCCGGCCGTGCCGCACGTGGCCGTGTTCGACACCGCCTTCCACGCGACCATCCCGCCCGCCGCGTCCACGTACGCCATCGATCGCGACCTCGCCGCGCGGTACGACATCCGGCGTTTCGGTTTTCACGGCACCTCGTGCGGCTATGTCGCCGGGCGCGCCGCGGCCCTGCTCGAACGGCCGCTGGAGGACCTCAACCTCATCGTGCTGCACCTGGGCAACGGGGCGAGCGCCACGGCGGTGCGCGGCGGCCGCAGCGTCGACACGTCGATGGGCCTGACCCCGCTGGAGGGCCTGGTCATGGGTACCCGCTCCGGCGACCTCGACCCGGCCGTGCCCGCCTACCTCAACCGCGTCGCGGGGATGGACTTCGCCGCGGTCGACGACACCCTGCAGCGCCACGCCGGACTCCTCGGCCTGGCCGGCGTGAACGACATGCGCACCGTCCTGCAGCGCCGCGAAGCCGGTGACCCGGCCGCTTCCCTCGCCTTCGACGTGTACTGCCACCGCATCCGCAAGTACGTCGGCGCCTTCCACGCCGTGCTGGGCCGCCTCGACGCGATCGTGTTCACCGCGGGGGTCGGCGAGCACGCCCCGGCGGTGCGCGCGGCCGCCCTGAGCGGCCTGGACCCGTGGGGCATCGCCGTGGACGAGTCCCGCAACGCCGCGAACGAGCGCATCATCAGCCCCGACGGGTCGCGGGTCGCGGTGTGCGTGGTCCCGACGGACGAGGAGCACGCGATCGCCGAGCAGACGGCCGCCCTCGTGCTGTGAGGGCCGCGCGGGCGGAGGGAGTTTCCGCAGGTTTTGCGGGGGTGCGGGTAGAGCGGAGCTCCCCCGCCGCGAGCGGAGCGAGCCAGGACACTCAGCCGATCGGGGTCCACGTCGGGTACTTCGCCGCGCGGCCGTCGCCCGAGGAGCGGCCCCGCAGGCGGCGGGTCACCCAGGGCAGGACGTGCTCGCGGTAGTACCGGGCCTCGGCCAGCAGGCCCTTCGCCGGGGCCGGGCCGGGGTCGATGCGGTGCGCCGTGGTCGCGTGGCCCAGCGCCGTCAGGACCAGCCCCGCGACCCGCCGGTGCCCGGCCGCGTTGAGGTGCAGGCGGTCGGCGGACCAGTACGGGGCGCGGCGGATCTCCTCGTCGCCGAAGACGTTCACGAACAGCGCGTCGTAGCGCTCCGTCAGCTCGCGGACCGCCGCGGACAGGATGGTGCCCTTGCGGCGGATCACCTTGCCGAAGGGCAGGTGCTCCGAGGGGTCCGCGCCGCTGAGCAGGAGCATCCGCACGCCCGCCTCCGAGGTGCGGCGCACCGCCGTCTCCGTCAGCTCCAGCAGGCGGTCCATGTCGGTGCCGCGGCGCATCATGTCGTTGCCGCCGCCGTTGAGCGACAGCATCGTCGGTGCCGGGTCGAGGCCGAGCGCGACGTCCAGCTGCTCGTCCAGGATCGGCCCCAGCAGGCGGCCGCGGATGGCGAGGTTCGCGTACTGCACCGTCTCCCCGGTCGCCTCGGCGATCCCGGCGGCGACCAGGTCCGCCCAGCCGCGGGGGACACCGTCCGCCCGCTCGTCCCCCATGCCCTCGGTGAAACTGTCGCCGATCGCCACGTACCTCACCCGGCCATCATGCCCGAGCGCCGCGCGGCCAGGGCGCGGGCCTGGTTGTCGCGTCCGTCACGCACCCGGCGGCGCAGCGGCTCCGCGGGGCCGGCGCACACCCGTGCTCCCCGGGCCGCGGTCCGGCGCCGCACCGGGCCGGGCCGGGCCGGTGGGAATCCAATGTGGACGGTCGCGGGCGCGCCGGCGCGGGAGGCTGCCAGCGCCCGCGACCGCATCACCGCCATCCGCGGGGATGGCTGGCCGCGCGCGGGCCGCTGCCGCGCACCTCGCCGCCGGCCGCCTCGGCGAAGATGCCGGCCAGGGCCTCGAAGTCGTCGCGGATGAGCCCGGCGGTGATCCGCACGTGGTCGCTGTCCTGGTGGCTCACCTCGAACGGGGCCCCGGGCGCCACCGCGATCCCGTGCGCGGCGAGGGTGAGCAGCGCGACCTGCTGGTTCGCGACCGCCATCCAGACGTTGATGCCGTCGGCGCCGGTGGCCGTGACCCCGCGCGCGTCGAGCGCGTCGAGCAGGGCGGCGCGGCGGCGGGCGTACTCGTCGCGGGCCCGCGCCACCTGCCGTACCGTCGCCGGATTGGTGAGCAGGTCCAGCAGCACGGCCTGCAGCAGCCGCGACGACCAGCCGGGCCCGAGCAGCCGGCGATCGGTGACCGCGGTGACGACCGACGCCGGCCCGCCGATCGCGGCCAGGCGCAGGTCCGGGCCGTGGCTCTTGGAGAAGCTGACCACGTGCACGGTCCGGTCCGGCAGCCGACGGCCCAGGCTCACCGGCGGGGCGGTCGCGATCGCCCCGGCGTGGTCGTCCTCGATCACGGTGACGCCGGGGTGGCGGGCCAGGATGCGGGCGAGCTTGTCGGCGCGGGCCGTGGTCATGCCGGCGCCGGTCGGGTTGTGCGCGCGCGGCTGCAGGAACAGCGCGACGGGCTCGCAGCCGGCCAGCGCCGCGCCGAGCGCGTCGGGCCGCAGGCCGTGCTGGTCGATGCCGACCCCGACGACCGTCGCGCCGACCCTCTCCAGCAGGTCCAGCGTGGGCGGGAACGCCGGGTCCTCGACGAGCACGTGGTCGCCGAAGCGGACCACCACGCCGGTGATGCGGTCCAGGGCGTCCATCGCGCCGTCGACCACGGTGAGCTGCTCGGGCGGGAACGGCCAGCGCTCGCGCAGCACCTCCTCCAGGCCCGGCAGCACCGCGCCGTCGAGGTAGGAGGTGGTCAGCCGCGCGTCGCCGATGCGCTTGAGCGCCTCGGTGAGGCTCGGCAGCAGGTCGTAGTCCGGGATGCCGGTCGAGTAGTCGCGCAGCAGGCCGCCGCGCAGCTCGCTCACGCGGGCGCCGAGCTGGGCGTAGCGCAGCCGCTGCCGCGGCACCGACGGGCCGGCCACGAACGTGCCCGAGCGGCCCCGGGTCTGGATGGCGCCCGCGCGGGCCAGGCTGCGCCACGCCTCGCTGACCGTGGTCGGGCTGATCCCGAGCTCCCGGGCGACGTCGCGCACGGTCGGCAGGCGGGTGCCGGCGGGCAGGGTTCCGGCGGTCACGAGACGGCTGACGGCAGCGGCGATTCCCCGGGCACTGCGGTCGTCCACCGCCCCGGTGATGAGCGCGAGCAAATTACATCTCCGAAACATTCTGTAACGCTTGGACCATTGTCCGCCTAGATTTGTGTCGTTAGTGTCCTACGGCATCCGACCCGGGATCAAGGGCGGTCCGCCGCCGGGCAATTCCCCGCTACCGGCCACTGTGGACCGACCAGAGAGGGGCAGCCATGACCGTGATTCGCGCCGCCATCGTGCAGACGAACTGGACCGGCGACAAGGAATCGATGATCAAGGCGCACGAGGACTACGCACGACAGGCCGCCGCCCAGGGCGCCAAGGTCATCTGTTTCCAGGAGCTGTTCTACGGCCCCTACTTCTGCCAGGTGCAGGACTCCGCCTACTACGAGTACGCCGAGTCGATCCCCGGCCCGACCACCGAGCGCTTCCAGGCCCTCGCCGCCGAGCTGGGCATGGTCATGATCCTGCCGATGTACGAGCGGGAGCAGCCCGGCGTGCTCTACAACACCGCCGCGGTCGTGGACGCGGACGGCAGGTACCTCGGCAAGTACCGCAAGAACCACATCCCCCAGGTGAAGGGCTTCTGGGAGAAGTTCTACTTCCGCCCCGGCAACCTCGGCTACCCGGTCTTCGACACCGCCGTGGGCAAGGTCGGCGTCTACATCTGCTACGACCGGCACTTCCCGGAGGGCTGGCGGGCGCTCGGCCTGGGCGGCGCCCAGATCGTGTTCAACCCCTCGGCGACCAGCCGCGGCCTCTCGGCCTACCTGTGGCAGCTCGAGCAGCCGGCCAGCGCGGTGGCCAACGAGTACTTCATCGGCGCGATCAACCGCACCGGCATCGAGGACCTCGGCGAGAACGACTTCTACGGCACCAGTTACTTCGTCGACCCCGAGGGCAAGTTCGTCGGCGAGGTCGGCGACGCGCACAACCCGGAGCTCATCGTCCGCGACCTGGACATGGACCTGCTCGCCACGGTCCGCGACCGCTGGCAGTTCTACCGCGACCGCCGTCCCGACGCCTACGGGGAGCTGGTGCGGCCGTGACGAGTCTGTTGATCAAGGGTGGGACGGTGGTCGGGCCGCAGGGGCCGATCGCCGCCGACGTGCTCGTGGTGGGGGAGAAGATCTCGGCGATCTTCATGCCCGGCGACGGGCCGGTCGAGGGTGACTTCGAGGTGCTCGACGCGACCGGCAAGTACGTCATCCCCGGCGCCGTCGACGCCCACACGCACATGGAGATGCCGTTCGGCGGCACCAAGGCCAGCGACACCTTCGACACCGGCACCCGGGCCGCGGCCTTCGGCGGCACCACGACCATCATCGACTTCGCCATCCAGCGCTACGGCGAGGTGGTGCAGGACGGGCTCGCCGCGTGGCACGCGAAGACCCAGGGCGAGTGCCACGTCGACTACGCCTTCCACATGATCCTCGGCGGCGTCGACGACGACTCGCTCAAGGCCATGGACCAGCTGGTCGCCACCGAGGGCATCACGAGCTTCAAGCTGTTCATGGCGTACCCCGGCGTCTTCTACAGCGACGACGGGCAGATCCTGCGCGCGATGCAGAAGGCCCGGGACAACGGCGCCATGATCATGATGCACGCGGAGAACGGCCCGGCCATCGACGTGCTCGTCAAGCAGGCGCTCGAGCGCGGCGAGACGGACCCGATCCACCACGGCATCACCCGCCCGGAGGCGCTCGAGGCCGAGGCGACCAGCCGCGCGATCTGGCTGGCCTCGGTGGCCGCCGACTGCCCGCTCTACATCGTGCACCTCTCGGCCAGCAAGGCCCTCGAGCAGGTCGCCGCCGCCCGGGACCTGGGGCGCAACGTGTTCGCCGAGACGTGCCCGCAGTATCTGTACCTGACCCTGGAGGACCAGCTCGGCGCCGACGGCTTCGAGGGCGCGAAGTGGGTCTGCTCCACGCCCCTGCGCAGCAGGCACGAGAGCCACCGCGCCGACCTGTGGAAGGGCCTGCGCTCCAACGACCTGTCCGTCGTCTCCACCGACCACTGCCCCTTCTGCTTCAAGGACCAGAAGGAGATGGGCATCGGCGACTTCTCGAAGATCCCCAACGGCATCGGCAGCGTCGAGCACCGCGTCGACCTGCTGTACCAGGGCGTCGTCGACGGCAAGCTGTCGCTGGCGCGCTGGGTCGAGACCATCGCCACCACCCCGGCGCGGATGTTCGGCCTCTTCCCGCAGAAGGGCATCATCGCGCCCGGCTCCGACGCCGACATCGTGCTCTACGACCCCGCGGCCCGCACCCGCATCGGCGTCGAGACGCACCACATGAACATGGACTACTCGGCCTGGGAGGGCTTCGAGGTCGCCGGCAAGGTCGACACCGTGATCTCCCGCGGCACCGTGATCGTGTCCGGCGACACCTACCACGGCACCAAGGGCCACGGACGGTTCGTCCGCCGCGGACTGTCCGACTACCTGCTGTAGGAGCATCGATGCGAGAGATCAGGCACTGGCTCGACGGGCAGGCCGTGTCCGGCACCAGCGGCCGGCACCTGCCGGTCTGGGACCCGGCCACCGGCGAGCAGCAGGCGTACGTCGTCGCCGCCACCGCCGCGGAGACCGACGCCGCCGTGGCGAGCGCCCTCGCCGCCTTCCCGGCCTGGCGGGCCGCGTCGCTGTCCCGCCGCGCCGAGGTCATGTTCCGCTTCCGCGAGCTCGTCGACGCCAACCGCAAGGAGATCGCCGCGCTCATCTGCGCCGAGCACGGCAAGACCGTCGCCGACGCGGGCGGCGAGGTGGCCCGGGGCCTGGAGAACATCGAGTTCGCCGCCGGCGCCCCGCACCTGCTCAAGGGCGGCTACAGCGAGCAGGCCAGCTCGGGCGTGGACGTGTACTCCATCCGCCAGCCGCTGGGCGTCGTCGCCGGCATCACGCCGTTCAACTTCCCGGCGATGGTGCCGATGTGGATGCTCTGCAACGCGCTCGTGTGCGGCAACACGTTCGTGCTCAAGCCCAGCGAGAAGGACCCGTCCGCCTCGCTGCTGCTGGCCGACCTGCTGCGCCAGGCCGGTCTGCCCGACGGCTGCTGCAACGTCGTGCAGGGCGACCGGGAGGCGGTCGAGCGGCTCATCGAGCACCCGGACGTGCGGGCGCTGAGCTTCGTCGGCTCGACCCCGATCGCCAAGGCGGTCTACGAGGCCGGCACCCGGGCCGGCAAGCGCGTCCAGGCGCTCGGCGGCGCCAAGAACCACATGGTGGTCCTGCCCGACGCCGACGTGGACGCGGCCGCCGACGCCGCGGTCTCGGCCGGCTACGGCTCGGCGGGGGAGCGGTGCATGGCCGTGTCCGTCGTGGTCGCGGTCGGCGCCGTCGCCGACCCGCTCGTCGCCGCGATCAGGGAGCGGATCGGCCGCATCGCGGTCGGCCCGGCCACCGACCCGGCCGCCGAGATGGGCCCGCTCATCACCCGCGAGCACCGCGACCGCGTCGCGGGCTACCTCGCCGAGCCGGGCTCGGCCGAGGTCGTCGTCGACGGGCGCGAGGCCGCGGTCAGCGCCGGCCCCGGGTTCTTCCTCGGCGCGTCGCTGGTCGACAAGGTGACCCCGGACTCGGCGCTCTACCGCGACGAGATCTTCGGCCCGGTGCTCTCGGTCGTGCGCGCGGACTCCTACGACGAGGCGTTGCGACTGGTGAACGACAACGAGTACGGCAACGGCACCGCGATCTTCACCCGCGACGGCGGTGCCGCGCGGCAGTTCCAGTACGACGTGCTCTGCGGCATGGTCGGCGTGAACGTCCCGGTGCCGGTCCCGGTCGCCTACTACAGCTTCGGCGGCTGGAAGTCCTCGCTCTTCGGCGACCTGCACATGTACGGCCCCGAGGGCATCCAGTTCTACACGCGCGGCAAGGTCGTCACCTCGCGCTGGCCGGACCCGGCCACGTCCGAGGTCGATCTCGGCTTCCCGAAGGTGCGCTGAACACATGAACGAAAGCGCGGTGACAGCATGGACGTAGGGGTGGTGCTGCAGTGCGACCCGCCCGCCATGGGCGTGGTCGAGCTGGCCAGGAAGGCCGAGGCGGCCGGCTTCAGCCACGTGTGGACGTTCGACTCCCACGTGCTGTGGCAGGAGCCGTTCGTCATCTACAGCAAGATCCTCGCCGACACCGAGCGGGTCGTGGTCGGCCCGATGGTGACCAACCCGGGCACCCGGGACTGGACGGTCACCGCGTCGCTGTTCGCCACCCTCAACGAGATGTACGGCAACCGCACGGTCTGCGGCATCGGCCGCGGCGACTCCGCGGTGCGCGTGCTCGGCTCCCGCCCGACCACCCTCGCCGAGCTGCGCGAGTGCGTGCAGGTCATCCGCGAGCTCGGCAACGGCCGATCGGTGCACCTGCGCGACCGGGACCTGCAGTTCGCGTGGGCGCCGGACAGCCGGCTCGAGGTCTGGGTCGCGGCCTACGGGCCCAAGGCGCTCGCGCTCACCGGCGAGGTCGGCGACGGCTACATCCTGCAGCTGGCCGACCCCGACATCGCGGCCTGGATGATCAGGGCGGTCCGCGCGGCGGCGGAGAAGGCCGGCCGGGACCCGGCGGCCATCACGTTCTGCGTCGCCGCCCCCGCCTACGTCGGCGACGATCTCGCGCATCAACGCGACCAGACCCGCTGGTTCGGCGGCATGGTCGGCAACCACGTCGCCGACATCGTCGAGCGCTACGGCGCCGACGGGGCCGTGCCGAGCGTGCTCACCGACTACATCAAGGGCCGCCGCGGCTACGACTACGCCGAGCACGGCCGCGCCGGCAACCCGCACACCGACTTCGTCCCCGACGAGGTCGTCGACCGGTTCTGCATCCTGGGCCCGGTCGAGCGCCACCTGGAGCGCCTCGCCGAGCTGCGGGAGCTCGGCGTGGACCAGTTCGCCCTGTACCTGCAGCACGACGCGAAGGAGTCCACGCTCGCCGCCTACGGCGAGCATGTCATCCCGGCCGTCGCATGAGACGAGTCCTGGGTGCCCTCTGCGGGGTCGCCGCCTTCGTCCTGCTGTGGGAGGGCTACAAGGCGGTCGGCGACGACGAGGGCACCAAGGTCTTCGGGGTGCGCGTCCTCCCGCGCGCCGACGACCTTTCGATGCCCCACCTGTACACCGTCGCGCAGCGCCTGGGCCGGCCCGAGATCGCCGGCGGGCGGCCCATCTGGCGGGTGGTCCTCGACGCGTGCCTGTTCACCCTCGGCATCACGGCGGTCGGCTTCGCCACCGGGGTCGTGATCGGGTTCGTGCTGGCCGCGCTCATGCAGCGCTTCCGGGTCGTGGAGCGGGGCCTGCTGCCCTACGTGATCCTGTCGCAGACCGTGCCGCTGGTGGCCCTGGCGCCGCTGGTGGCCGGCTGGAGCGGGGCGCTGTCGTTCGGCCCCTACCCGTGGCAGGACTGGATGACCGTGTCCACGATCGCCGCGTACCTGGCGTTCTTCCCCGTCGCCGTCGGGCTGCTGCGCGGCCTGCAGTCGCCCTCGGCGAGCGGCGTCGAGCTGATGCGCAGCTACGCCGCCGGCTGGTGGCGCACGTTCGTGAAGCTCCGGCTGCCCAGCGCGCTGCCGTTCCTGTTCCCGGCGCTGCGCCTGGCCGGGGCGGCGGCGGTCGTCGGCGCGGTGGTCGGCGAGATCTCCACCGGCACCCGGGGCGGGATCGGCCGGCTCGTCATCGAGTACTCCCGGGAGGCGACCTCCGACCCGGCCAAGGTCTACACCGCGATGCTGGGCGCGGCCCTGCTCGGCCTGTGCGTCGCCGCGTTCGTCAGCCTGATCGAGCTCCCCCTCATGCGTCATCGTCGTCGGCGCCCGGTGCGGGTCGACCTCACGAAGTTCCGTCGAGCCAGACTGGGCGAAGAGGTGAACGTCATATGACCGCGGTATCGATCGCGGGGGTCAGCAAGGTGTTCAACCAGGGCCGTCCCGACGAGGTGACCGCCCTCTCCGACGTGGACCTCACCGTCGACAGTGGACAGTTCGTCTCCCTCATCGGCCCCTCCGGATGCGGCAAGTCCACGCTGCTGCGGCTCATCGCCGACCTCATCGAGCCCAGCGCGGGGACCGTCACCGTGGCCGGCAAGCCCGCGGGGCAGGCCCGCCGCGAGCAGGAGTACGGCATCGCGTTCCAGCAGGCCGGGCTCTTCGAGTGGCGGACCGTGCGGCGCAACGTCGAGCTGCCGCTGGAGCTGCGCCGGATCCCGCGCCAGCAGCGGCGCACCCGCGCGGAGGAGATGCTCGCGCTGGTCGGGCTCGCGGACTTCGGCGGCCACTACCCGGCCCAGCTCTCCGGCGGCATGCAGCAGCGGGTCGCGATCGCGCGGGCATTGGCCGTACACCCGCCACTGCTGCTCATGGATGAGCCCTTCGGCGCCCTCGACGAGATGACCCGCGAGCGCCTGCAGGGCGAGCTGCTGCGGATCTGCGCGGCGACGTCCACGTCGACCGTCTTCGTCACGCACTCGATCTCCGAGGCGGTGTTCCTGTCCGACAAGGTCGTCGTGATGTCGGCCCGCCCCGGCCGCATCACCGCGACCATCGACATCGCGTTGGCCCGGCGCGACGAGGCGGCCCGCCAGTCCACCGAGTACTTCGACCACGTGACCGCCGTGCGCAAGGCCCTGCGGTCATGAAGCGGGTGCTGCCCCCGGTGCTCGTGGGCGTCCTCGGGCTGCTCGGCTGGGAGCTGGTCGTGCGGGCCGGCCGCATCGCGCCCTTCATCCTGCCGGCCCCGTCGGCGATCTGGGCCGAGCTCGTGCGGCAGCGCGCCAACGTGCTCGACGCGGCCCTGGCCAGCGGGGCCAACGCCCTCGCCGGGCTCGTCGGCGGCACGGTCGTGGCGGTCCTCGCGGCGCTGGCCGCCAGCCGGCTCAGGCTGCTCAGCGAGGTCTCGGTGCCGTTCGCGGCGGTGCTCAACGCGCTGCCGATCATCGCGCTCGCGCCGATCCTCAACAACATGTTCGAGTCCACCAGCAGCGTGCCGCGCCGGCTGGTCGCCGGGATCATCGTGTTCTTCCCGGTCTTCATCAACACGCTGCGGGGCCTGCGCGAGGTCGACCCGACCCACCGCGAGCTCATGGACAGCTACGCCGCGGGCGGCTGGACCTTCGCCCGCCTGGTGCGCCTGCCGGGCGCACTGCCGCACCTGTTCACCGGGCTGCGGCAGGCCTCGTCGCTCGCCGTCATCGCCGCGGTCGTCGCCGAGTACTTCGGCGGCCTGCAGGACGGTCTCGGGGCGCGGATCACCTCCGCCGCCGCGTTCACCGCCTACCCCCGGGCGTGGGCGTTCGTCTTCGGCGCCTGCGTGCTCGGCCTCGCCTTCTACCTCGCCACGCTGCTCGTCGAGCGGCTCGCGATGCCCTGGAAGTCCCGTTTCTGACGGAGGTTCCCCCCAATGAGAAGCATGCCGATCATCGGCGCCGTGGTCGCGGCCGGGCTTGCCCTGTCCGCCTGCGGCACGGCCGACTCCACCTCCCCCACCACCACGACCAGCGGCGGCCTGACCACCGTGAAGCTGCAGCTGCAGTGGTTCTACCAGGCCCAGTTCGCCGGCTACATCGCCGCCGTGGACAAGGGCTTCTACAAGGAGCAGGGCCTCGACGTGCAGCTGCTGGAGGGCGGCGTCGACATCGTGCCGCAGACCGTCCTCGCGCAGGGCAAGGCCGACTACGCCGTGGCCTGGGTGCCCAAGGCCCTCGCCTCGCGCGAGCAGGGCGCCGGCATCACCGACGTCGGGCAGATCTTCGCCCGCTCCGGCACCTACCAGGTCGCGTTCGCCAGTTCGAACATCAAGAGCCCGGCCGACTTCAAGGGCAAGAAGGTCGGCAACTGGGGCTTCGGCAACGAGTTCGAGCTCTTCGCCGGCATGACCAAGGCCGGCCTCGACCCGGGCAAGGACGTCACCCTGGTGCAGCAGCAGTTCGACATGCAGGCGCTGCTGAAGAAGGAGATCGACGTCGCCCAGGCGATGTCCTACAACGAGTACGCGCAGCTGCTCGAGGCCACCGACCCGGCCACCGGCAAGCTCTACAAGCCCGAGGACTTCCAGATCATCGACTGGAAGACCGTCGGCTCCTCGATGCTGCAGGACGCCGTGTGGGCCAACACCGACAAGCTCAAGGACTCCGCGTACCAGGACCGGACCGTGAAGTTCCTGACCGCCACGATCAAGGGCTGGGCCTTCTGCCGCGACAACGCCGAGGAGTGCCGCGACCTCGTGGTGGCCAAGGGCTCCAAGCTCGGCAAGACCCACCAGCTGTGGCAGATGAACGAGGTCAACAAGCTCATCTGGCCCTCGTCGAAGGGGATCGGCCTGGTCGACGAGGCCGACTGGGCGCGCACCGTGGACATCTCCATGACCACGAAGAACCAGACCGGCGACACGGTGCTCAAGAAGAAGCCCGAGGGCCTGGCGTACACCAACGACTACATGCGGAAGGCGCTCGACGCCGCGAAGGCCGCCGGCGTGGACACCACGGGCTCGTCGTTCGCCCCCAGGACGGTCACCCTGACGGCCGGCGGCGCGTAACTTTCAGCGCTTTGTGGATGTCGCGCGTGCATCGGCGCACCGCACGTTGACGGCGCTCGCCGGGCGTGGGCCTACTGAAGCGGTTCAGTAGGCCCACGCTGCCCAGGAGTGTCCATGAAAGCCCCCGCCCGGCTCGCGCTCGCGGCCGTCTTCGCCGTTCTCATAGCCGTCGTCGCGGTGCCGCTCGTGCGGGCCTCCGCGGCCACCGCCGGCTTCGTCAGCCGCTGCGGCATCCACTTCTGCCTCGGCGGCCACACCTACTACTTCGCCGGCGCCAACGTCTACGACACCTTCACGTACGGCGGCAGCTACGGCGACACCGAGACGCAGTGGATGGACAAGGCCCGCATCGACAACCACATGGCCGAGATGGCCGCCGACGGCGTCACGGTCCTGCGCACGTGGATGTTCGACCACGAGGCCTGGCACGGCTTCGAGCCCAGCAAGGGCGTCTACAGCGAGCAGCAGTTCGCCGAGTTCGACTACATCCTCTACTCGGCCGCGCAGCACAACATCCGCGTGATCCCCGTCTTCGAGAACTACTGGGAGGCGTACGGCGGCATCGACACCCGGCTGTCCTGGGAGGGGCTGGCGACGGGGCAGGCCAACCGGTGGCGCTTCTTCAACCAGGCGGCGTGCCCGGGCTGCTTCACGCAGTACCAGAACTACGTGTCGTACGCGCTCAACCGCACCAACCACTACACCGGCGTCAAGTACAAGGACGACCCGGCCGTGTTCGCGTGGGAGCTCATGAACGAGCCGCGCTACGAGGGCCAGGGCGCCGCGGAGAACGTCAACGGGACCACGCTGCGCAAGTGGGTCGACACCATGGCCGCGTACGTCAAGAGCATCGACGGCAACCACATGGTCGGCGCCGGGCTGGAGGGCCACGGCACGAAGTACGGCTTCGGCGGCGACGAGGGCAACCCGTTCGTCGCCATTCAGCAGTCGCCGTACATCGACTTCACCTCGGCGCACCCGTATCCGAACGAGGGCTGGGCGAACCTCACGCTGGCCCAGACGAACACGCTCGTCAACGCCTGGATCGCCGACTCGCACAACGTGGTCGGCAAGCCGTTCTTCCTGGGCGAGTTCAACACCCAGGGCGTGGACCGCAGCACCTGGTGGACCTCGATCTACACCAACCTGCAGACCCAGGACGCGGACGGCAGCGCCTTCTGGTGGTACCCGGACGGGCAGGCCGGCGGCGACAACTACAGCGTCAAGAAGGGCGCGCCGGAGCTGGCGGTGTTCAAGGCGCACTCCGCGTTCATGGTCGCCAAGAGCGGCGGCAACCCCCCGACCTCCACGAGCGCCTCGCCGTCCAGATCGGCATCGGCGTCCGCGTCGCCGTCGGCATCGGCCTCCGCGTCCCGTTCGCCCTCCGCGTCGGCCTCCGCGTCCCGTTCGCCCTCCGCGTCGCCCTCGGCCGGCGGCGGGTGCAAGGTCGGCTACACGCTCAACGACTGGGGCGGCGGCTTCACGGCGAACGTGACCGTCACCAACGCCGGCCCGGCCCCGATCACCGGCTGGACCCTGAAGTGGACGTTCGCCGGCAGCCAGGCGATCGGCAACGCCTGGAACGCCACGGTGACCCAGTCGGGCCAGGCGGTGACCGCGGCCGCGATGTCCTACAACGCGACGATCCCGGCCGGCGGCAACACGCAGTTCGGCTTCCAGGGCACCTACAGCGGCACGAACGCGGTCCCGGCGCAGTTCACCCTCAACGGGGCGGCCTGCGCCAGGGCCTGAGCTACGCCAGGTGCTCGTCCGCCGTCTCCAGGGCGTCGTCGATCGCGTCGATGCCCTGGAGCAGCTCCTCCTCGGAGATGATCAGCGGTGGTACGACGTGCACGCGGTTGAAGTGCGTGAAGGGCCACACGCCGCGGCGCTTGCACGCGGCGACCACGTCCGCCATCGGCTTCGCGGCCGGGCCCGCCGCGTTGTAGGGCACGAACATCTCGCGCGTGCCGCGGTCGCGGACGAGCTCGATCGCCCAGAACAGGCCGAGCCCGCGCACGTCGCCGACGCACGGGTGCCGGTCGCGCAGCTTCTCCAGGCGCGGCCGGACCACCCGCTCGCCGAGGTCGCGCACGCGCTCGGGGATGCCCTCGTCGCGCATGACCTCGATGGTGGCCACGGCCGCGGCGCAGGCGAGGGGGTGCCCGGAGTAGGTGAGGCC
Source organism: Dactylosporangium sp. CA-052675 (assembly GCF_050947935.1). Taxonomy (GTDB): domain Bacteria; phylum Actinomycetota; class Actinomycetes; order Mycobacteriales; family Micromonosporaceae; genus Dactylosporangium. Next base: position 2,592,769 of record NZ_CP192010.1, read on the forward strand.
GCCGGGGAAGGGGCGCTCGGCGAACGTCTCGTAGACGCGCGGGCCGAGGATGACGCCGCCCAGCGGGACGTAGCCGGAGTTGACGCCCTTGGCGAACGTGATGAGGTCGGGCACCACGCCCCAGCGGTCGACCGCGAACCACGCGCCGCACCGGCCGAACCCGCTCATCACCTCGTCGGCGATGAGCAGTGCGCCGTGGCGGTCGCACAGCTCACGCACGCCGGCCAGGTAGCCGGGCGGCGGCACGAGGATGCCGTTGGTGCCCACGACCGGCTCGAGGATCACCGCCGCGATCGTCTGCGGGCCCTCGAGGCTGAAGACCTCCTCGAGGTGGGCCAGGGCGCGCTCGGACTCCTGCTCCTCGGACTCGGCGTGGAAGGGGGAGCGGTACGCGTACGGCCCGAAGAACCGCACCACGCCCGGCATGGCGGGCTCGTTGGCCCAGCGGCGCGGATCGCCCGTGAGCGTGATCGAGCCCGTGGTCGCGCCGTGGTAGGAGCGGTAGGCGGCGAGGATCTTGTGCCGGCCGGTGGTGCCGCGGGCCATGCGGATCGCGTGCTCGTTGGCCTCGGTGCCGCCGTTGGTGAAGAACACGTGCCGCAGGTCCCCGGGCGCGACCGAGGCGATGAGCCGGGCGGCCTCACCGCGCGCCGCGTTGCCGAACGTGGGCGCGATCGTGCACAGCTTCGCGGCCTGCTGCTGGATCGCGGCCACGACCCGCGGGTGCTGGTGGCCGAGGTTGAGGTTCACCAGCTGCGAGGAGAAGTCGAGGTAGCGCGTCCCGGCCTCGTCCCAGAACGTGGCCCCGAGCCCGCCCTCGACCACCACCGGGTCGAGCAGCCGCTGCGCGGACCAGGAGTGGAAGACGTGTGCGCGGTCGTCGCGGTACGCGTCGGTGCGTTGTCCCGTCATGAGCCGACGTTAATGGCACACGTCCGCCCGAACAATATCCGCTCTGTTTCAGATTGTTACCGGCAGTATCCTGACGCCATGCAGATCACCTCGGTGACGGAACTGGAGGAACTGCTCGGGTCGCCGATGCCCCGGGCCGTGACCAAGGAACGCGACCGCCTGTGCGCGACCGACCGCGACTGGCTCGGGCTCTCCCCGTTCGTGCTGGTCGGCACCGCCGACGCGGACGGCAACTGCGACGTCTCCCCGAAGGGCGACCCGCCGGGCTTCACGCACGTCATCGACGAGCGCACGATCGCCCTGCCCGAGCGCCCCGGCAACCGCCGCGCCGACGGCTTCCACAACATCCTCGCCAACCCGCACGTGGGCCTCATCTACCTCGTCCCCGGCCGCCGGGAGACGCTGCGGATCAACGGCCGGGCCCGGCTGCTCACCGACGCGCCCTGGTTCGACGAGCTGGTCGTGGAGGGCCACCGGCCGATCCTGGCCCTCGTGGTCGACATCGACACGATCTTCTTCCACTGCCAGAAGGCGTTCATGCGCTCGAAGCTGTGGAAGCCCGAGACCTGGACCCCGGAGGCGCTGCCCACCCACGCCACCCTCGTCAAGAGTGTCCAGGACACCCCGGAGACCGTCGAGGAGCTCGAGGCCTACTACGCCGAGAGCAACTACGCGCGCGGCCTGTATTAGGGGCTTAGCCCCACTGTGCCCGGCGCCCCGGGCGAGAAGAATGGCCGCATGAAGCCGTGGCCGTTTGCTCGCCGGGGGCTGCTCGGCGTCGCGCGGGTGGCCGTCGCCGGCATCCTCTGGGCGCCGGTCCACATCGTGCTCATCGTCTTCACCGTGGTCTCGTTCGTGCTCACCCTGGCCGGGGTCGGGCTCGTGCTGGCCCCGCTCGTGCAGCTGATGGTGCGCGCCTACGCCGGCCGGCGCCGGCGGCAGGCCCGCGAGTGGAGCGGGGTCGACATCCCGCCGCCCTACCACCCGCGCCCCGCCGGGGCGTTCATCGGCTCGCCGCGGCGGTGGCTGTGGCTCGTGCGCGACCCGGCGACCTGGCGCGACCTGCTGTGGCTCGTCGGCGGGGCGCCGCTGGGGGTCGCGTCCGGGGCCGTCGCGGTGGGGGCGCTGCTCTACGGCGTGCAGGGCATCGTGCTGCTGCCGGTCATCGCCAACCTCGTCTCCGGCGACGACACCGGCTACGGCGTCACCTGGCCGCTGCACCCGATCAGCTACGCGTCGGTGCCGTTCCAGGGCGCCCTGATCACGGCCGGCGTGCTGTACGGCGCGCCGTGGCTGCTGTGGGCGCTGGCGAAGTACGACCACAGCCTCCTCGGCCCGACCGGCAAGGCGCTGCTCGCCCGCCGCGTCGACACCCTGACCCAGACCCGCACCGACGTCGTCGACGCGCAGGCGGCCGAGCTGCGCCGCATCGAGCGCGACCTGCACGACGGCGCGCAGGCCCGCATCGTCGCGCTCGGCATGAGCCTGGGCATGGCCGAGGACCTCGTCGTGCACGACCCGGCCGCCGCCCAGCAGCTCATCGCCGAGGCCCGCGAGGCCAGCGGCCTGGCCCTGGCGGAGCTGCGCCGGCTCGTGCGCGGCATCCACCCGCCGGTGCTCGCCGAGCGCGGCCTGCTCGGCGGCCTGCGCGCGCTGGCCCTGACCCTGCCGCTGCCCGTCGTCGTCGAGGGCGAGCTGCCCGGCCGGCCCGCGGCGCCGGTCGAGTCCGCCGTCTACTTCGCCGTCGCCGAGGCCCTCGTCAACGTGGTCAAGCACAGCGGGGGCCGGGCCGCCTGGGTATCGTTGTCGTACCTCGGGGGAGCCCTCTACTGCAGCGTCAGCGACGACGGCGTGGGCGGCGCCGCGCCCCGGGCCGGCTCCGGGCTGGCCGGGGTCGAGCGGCGGCTGGCCGCGTTCGACGGCCTGCTGCGCGTCGACAGCCCGCCCGGCGGACCGACCGTGCTGACCATGGAGCTGCCGTGCGTGTTGTCATCGCCGAAGACCTCGCCCTCCTCCGCGACGGGCTGATCAGGCTCCTCGGCGCGTACGGCTTCGACGTGGTCGCGGCCGTCGACAACGGCACCGACCTGCGCTCGGCCCTGCTCAGCCACCGCCCCCAGGTCGCGGTCGTGGACGTGCGCCTGCCGCCCACCTTCACCGACGAGGGCCTGCGCGCGGCGATCGCGGCCCGCGCCGAGGTCCCCGGGCTGCCCGTGCTGGTGCTGTCCCAGCACGTCGAGCAGCTTTACGCGCGCGAGCTGCTCTCCGATCGCGGCGGCGGCGTCGGGTACCTGCTCAAGGACCGCGTCGCCACCGTGGGCGAGTTCGTCGAGGCGGTCCGGCGGGTCGCGGCCGGGGGCACCGCGATGGACCCGGAGGTCGTCTCGCAGCTGCTCGCCCGCAACGCCGGCGCCCCCACCCGGGCGCTCACCCCGCGGGAGCGCGAGGTGCTCGGGCTCATGGCCGAGGGCCGCTCCAACGCCGCCATCGCGGGCCGGCTCTTCGTCACCGAGAAGGCGATCGGCAAGCACATCAACAACATCTTCACCAAGCTCGGCCTGCCCCCGTCCGAGGACGACAACCGCCGCGTCCTGGCCGTCCTCGCGTACCTCAACGCATGAACCGGGACGCGCTGATCGCCCGGCTCCGCGCCGCCGGGTGCGTCTTCGCCGAGGAGGAGGCCGACCAGCTCCTAGCGGCCGGGGCCGATCCCGCGGCCCTGGAGTCGATGCTCGCGCGCCGGGTCGCCGGGGCCCCGCTGGAGCACGTCCTCGGGTTCGCCGAGTTCGCCGGGGTCCGGGTGGCCGTGACCGACGGCGTGTTCGTGCCCCGGCACCGCACGCAGCTGCTCACCGACACGGCCCGCGGGCTGCTGCGCGACGGGGGCACGGTGCTCGACCTGTGCTGCGGCACCGGCGCCCTCGGCCTGGTCGTGGCCCGGGGCTTCCGCGGTGTCCGGCTGGTCGCGACCGACCTGGACCCGGCGGCCGTCGGCTGCGCGCGCCGCAACCTCTCCGGCGTGACCGACGAGGTCTTCGCGGGCGATCTCTTCGCGCCGGTACCGGATGATCTGCGCGGCCGCGTGCACGTCCTGCTCGCCAACGTGCCCTACGTGCCGACCGCCGAGATCGCCTACCTGCCCGAGGAGTTCCGCGTGCACGAGGCCCGCGCGGCCCTGGACGGCGGCCCGGACGGCCTCGACGTGCTGCGCCGCGTCGCCGCCGAGGCCGCGGGCTGGCTGGCCCCGGGCGGCGCGCTGCTCACCGAGGCCGGCGAGGGGCAGCTGGGCACCGCCCACGCGCTGCTGCGCGCGGGCGGGCTCCGGCCGCGCACGGTCACCGATCCGCGGACCGAGACCAGCGTCGTCGTCGCGGTGCGGGGCCTGACCTAGACGTTCATCGCCACGCGCTGCCCGAGCTCGTGGCTGATGCGCTCGAACGTGCCCGCGTTCTCCTGCTGCTGCACCAGGTTGGTGCGCAGGATCTGGGCGCACTGCACCTCACCCATGAGCAGCGCCTTGTCGATGAGGCCGTGGTAGGCCGCGACGCCCAGGTGCGCCAGGCGCGTCTCGGCGTCGACGGTGTAGATCTCCATCGCCTCCATCGACGGGCCCTGCCCCGCGAAGGCCTGGAACTCGGCGCGCATCCCGTCCACCGTCAGGCACGGGACGTCCTCGGGCTCGGCCTCCATCATCGCGAAGCACGTCTCGAGGTTCTGGATCTTCTGCTGACCCTGCTGCTGCTGGGCGCGCAGGATCTGGGCCAGCGGGCTCTGCTCGGTCCGGCCGAGGATCTCGCCGACGAGCTGGTTGCTCCTGCGCTCGGCGTCGTACAGGCCCGACAGCTCGTAGAGGAACAGGTCGGCCGGGTTGTCCAGTGGCATGCGCTTCTCCCTCGGGTTGGTTGGGGACGCACCCGACCTACCCGGAATGCTCGCGGCATCCGCGCCCGTGGCGGGGTGTTGCGAGGGTGGTTCGCGGCGAAAACGCCCGCACCTAGTCCTTCGGCCAGCTCGCCTCGATCGCGCCGAGGACGTCCTTCGCCGGCTTGCCGTCGATCCAGTCGATCATCCCGGTCCAGAAGGTGCCGGTGCCGACGGCCGCGGGCATCATGTCGGAGGCGTCGAAGCGGAACACCGTGCCCGGGTCGGTCAGCAGCTGTGCGGACAGCCGCTCGACCGGTGAGCGCAGCGCGTCGCGGTCGATGGCCCGGTTCGCGCTGACCGCCCCGCCGAGCCGGGCACGGTGATCCGCCCACTGGGGTGTCGAGAGGTAGGACGCGACGGCCCGCACCTCGGGCCGGTCCGTGAAGGCGCCGGCGAACTCGCCGGCGCCCAGCACCGGCCGGGGCCGGGCCGGGTCGAGCGGGGGCAGGTAGAACGCGAAGACGTCGCCGTCGGGGCCGATCCGGGTGCCGTCCGGCCACTCGTTGGCGTAGAAGGACGCCTGGCGGTGCAGGGCGCACGCGTTCTGCAGGATCGGCAGGCCGCCCTCGGACATGGCCACGGTCGCGATGGACCGCACGCCGCCGTAGCCGCCGTTGACGTACCGCGGATCGCGCAGGATCGCCCCGGCCTTGTCCAGCGCCTCGACGATCCGGGCGTCGTCGAACGGGATCCTGTGGGCCACCCAGAGGTCGTACACCTGCGGCCCGGCCGTGCGCAGGAGCACGTCCTCGAGCCAGTCGGTGATCGGGAACCCGGTCGCGGCGCCCGACTCGGCGCCGGCGCACCACGGCGTCACCCCGTCGGCCGCGATCCGCTCGGTGAGCGTCATCAGCTGCGCCCACGTGTCCGGGATCGCGTACCCGTGCTCGGCGAAGAATCTGGGGGAGTACCACACGAGCGACTTGATGTTCGCGTTGAGCGGGGCCGCGTAGAGCTCGCCGTCGACGGTGCCGTAGGTCTGCCACTCCGCCGACCACCAGCGCTCGACGTGCGCCTTGACCTCGGCCGGGACGGGCTTGAGCCCCTTGCCGCGGGCCATGTCGGCGATGAGGCCCGGCTGCGGGAACAGCGCGATGTCGGGCGGGTGCCCCGCGGCCGAGCGGTCCTTGAGATCCTGCTCGAACGCGGCGATGCCGTCGTAGTCGACGGTGATGCCGGTGCAGTCCTCGAAGTCGCTCCACGAGCGCAGGAGCTTGTCCGCCTCGGCGTTGCGGATCGGGCCGGTCATCGTGACCTTCGTGCCCTCGTGCCTGCCGTACGCGGCGTACTGCGCGCACGCGTCCGCCGCCCGGTCCGCCGGCGTGCTCTTCGCGCAACCGGCCAGCACCAGGCTCAGCGCGACGAGGAGGACACGGACCCGCATGGCAAGGTGATCTTAAGCCGCGAGCGCCGGGCCCGGGGCCGGGTTCGCCACCATCACGCACCCCTTGCCGCTCGCCTTGGCCGCGTACATGGCCTGGTCGGCGTCGTGCAGGAACGCCTCGACGTCGTCGTGGCCGTGCCACCGCGCGACGCCGATGCTGGCCCGCGGTACGACCTGGACCGAGCCGAACGTGACCGGCTCCCGCAGCGCGGCGAGCACCCGCTGGGCCACCGCCACGGGATCGTCGGCGCCGTCGAGCAGCACCGCGAACTCGTCGCCGCCGAGCCGGGCCGGCGTGTCGGCGCCGCGCACCTGGTCCCGCAGCCGGTCCGCGACCGCCACGAGCAGCCGGTCGCCGGCGGCGTGCCCGTGCACGTCGTTGACCTGCTTGAACCCGTCGAGGTCGATGAGCAGCAGGGCGGTGTCCGGCCGGCGGCGGGCCTGCTCCAGGCGCTCGCGCAGCAGCACGCGGTTGGGCAGCCCGGTCAGCCCGTCGTGGTACGCGCGGTGGTTGAGCTGCTCGAACGCGTCGCGCAGGACGCCGACCGTGTTGTTCAGCGACCGGCTCATCTGCCCGACCTCGTCCTCGGAGTCGAGATCGAGGTGCTGCTGGAAGTCGCCCCCGGCCACCGCGGTGAGCACGGTGACGGCCCGGCGCAGCGGCCGGCTCAGCTGCCGCGCGGCGAGGATCGCGACGCCGGCCGCGACGACCCCGCCCACGACGAGCAGGATGGTCACGTTGCGGCTGGTCCGGGCCGTGCGCTCGCCGATCTGCCGGTTGCCGGCGGCGACCGCGTCGACGAGCCGGCGCAGGAACTCGTCCGCGCGGGTCTTCACCGTGCGCGCGACCGACTCGGAGCGCACGAGCACGATGGAGACCGCGTTGTCCCGGTCGCCGCGGCGGCTGGCGGCGAGGCCGGTGTCGCGGGCGGTGCGGTACTGCCCGATGACCTTGCTCAGCAGCGCCAGCTCGCGCAGCTGCGCCTTGGCGAGCCCGATGTGGGCCAGGTCGGCGAGGTGCGCGCCGATCTGCCGGTCGGTGTCGGCGATGACGGCCTCGTAGCGGTCGCGGTAGAAGCCGGGCTGGGAGAGCAGGTGCGACTGCACGGCCTCCATCTGCAGCCCGACCGCGGAGCGCACGGCCACCATGTGCGACATCGCCACGACGTCGCGGCGGTACTGCACGTCCTGCTGGGCCGCCACCCCGCGGAGGTTCACCAGCCCGTAGGCCGCGATGCCCGCGAAGATCGAGGCGACCAGCATCGCGATCCCCACGATCTTGGTGGCGATGCTGCGATTGCGGACCCACGACGGCACGGTGTCACTGATCGACCGCTCCGCGGTTGCCGTGCAGTACATTCCGGTTGCAACCTGAGCGTGTGGATCAGGTCGTCATCGTGGGCGCGGGGCCGGTCGGGGTCACCGCCGCGATCCTGCTCGCCCAGCGCGGCATCGCCAGCCTGCTGCTCGACCGTCACGAGGAGCCGTACGCGCTGCCGCGCGCGGTCCACGTCGACGACGAGGTGGTCCGCATCCTGCACGCGGTGGGCGTCGCCGGGGACTTCCTGCGGATCAGCCGCCCCGGCCTGGGCCTGCGCCTGCTCGACGCGCGGCACCGGGTGATGGCCTCCTTCGACCGCGCTCCCGGCGGCGGCCCGCACGGCTACCCGCAGGCGAACATGTTCGACCAGCCGGACCTGGAGCGCCTGCTGCGGGCGCGCATGGCCGAACTGCCCCTGATCGAGTTCGTCGGCGGCGCCACGGTCGTCGGCGTCTCGTCGGCGTCGGTGCGCTACGAGCGCGGCGGCGCCCTCGTCGACGTGCCCGCCGCCGCCGTGCTGGGCTGCGACGGGGCCGGCAGCACCGTCCGCGAGCTGATCGGCGCGCACCTGGTGGACCTGCGCTTCGCCGAACGCTGGCTCGTCGTCGACGGCGTCTGCCCCGAGGACCTGCACGCCTGGGGCGGCGTCCACCAGGTGTGCGACCCGCACCGCGCGGCGACCTTCATGGAGCTGGGCCCGCGGCGCTACCGCTGGGAGTTCCGCCTCCTCGACGGCGAGACCGACCTGGACCTGGACCTGGACCCGCTGCTCGCCCCCTGGCTGCGGGGGCGCCCCGTGCGGATCGTGCGCCGGGCGGAGTACACCTTCCGCGCGAACATCGCCTCGTCCTGGCGCCGGGGCCGCGTCTTCCTGCTCGGCGACGCGGCCCACCAGACCCCGCCCTTCATCGGCCAGGGCCTCGGCGCCGGCCTGCGCGACGCGTACAACCTGGCCTGGAAGCTCGCCGCCGACCTGACCACCCCCGGGGGAGCCGAGGCCCTGCTCGACTCCTACGAGCGCGAACGCGTCCCGCACGTGCGCGCCCAGATCCGCCTCGCGATCGTGGCCGGCTGGGCCATGACGGGCGGCCAGGACCGCGCGGCGGCCGTGCGCCGGGTGATCCTGGGCGCGATCTGGCGCGTCCCGGGCCTGAAGGGCCTCGCGCTGCGCTCGACCTCGCCCAGGCTGACGGGCGTGGGCCGCGGCCGGCTGGCCGGGACGCTGGCGCCCGTGGCCTACGACGAGTGGGTGGTCCTGCACACCGGCCGGCCCCCGGCGTCCACGCATCGCCTGGTCGAGGCCACGGACGCGGCGGTGCGCCGCTGGCTGCGCGGCCGCACGGTCGTCATCCGCCCGGACGGCGTCGTGCACGCGGTCCTGCGCCGCTGACGTCAGGCCGGCACGCGTTTGATGGCGATCCCCGGCCCGAGGTCCTCCGAACCGCGAACCTCCTGGGGGCGGGCCAGGACGACGAGCAGTCTGCGGCCCGCCAGCGGGGAGAGGTCGATCGGGGTCGCGACATCGCCGAGGGTGATCCGCCGCAGCGAGGGGATCGCGGCGGCGGCGCGGAGGTCGACCTCGGTGGTGTACCCGAGCACCAGGCTCTCGAGCCCCGGGCGGCCCGCGAAGGGGGAGACGTCCACGTCCGGCGCCCCGGTGACCGCGAGGTCACGCAGGCCGGAGAGCTCCGCCAGCGGGCTCAGGTCGCGAAGCCAGCCGCATCCGTTGAGCCAGAGGGACCGCACCTGCGGGACCGCCTCCGCGAGCGCGTGGATCCCGCCGGAGGGCTCCAGGGAGTCGTAGAACCCCAGCAGTTCGAGCCGGGGCAGGCGGGCGAAGAGCGACACGTCCCGGGACGGCCAGCGGTGCACCTGCAGTGTCGTGAGTTGCGGGTGGGCCGCGACGGGTGACAGGTCGCGGACCCCATCCAGGTATCCGAGCTCCAGCTTGGTGAGCCGGCCGAGGCCGCGCACGAAGTCGAGCGTCGTCAGGCCGGTCAGCAGCCAGAGGTTCAGGAACTCCAGCTCGGTCAGCGCAGTGACGGGCGCCGGGTCCGCGGCCCGTTCGTCGAAGTAGCCGTCGAGGCGGCGCAGGTGCGGGTGGCCGGCCAGGGGTGTCAGATCCCCTGACACGCCCTGGTCGAAGGAGACCTCGGCCAGGTGCGGCACGCCGTCCAGGCAACCGAGGTCCACGGGGGTGGCGAACTTGACCGACAGCGCCCGCAGCGTGGCGAGGCGGTGGACGGCGGGCAGGAGATTCGGGTTCGTGACGGTCAGCGCGCCGCCGGGCAGGGGCGCCCCGGCGAGGACCCGCTCCGCGTACTCGTGCGGGTCGAAGTACTCCCACACCCGGGCCAGCTCGTACTGCACGCCCGGGCGGGGGTCCGCGGCGTAGCGGGCGAGCAGGTCGAGCGCCGCGGGCCCGTTGACCAGCGCGACGGACCGGATCGCGGCCGCCGCCCGGGCCTGCGGCATCTCCCGGCTGTCGGTGGGCAGGCGCCGGATGAGCGGATCGCCCACGGCGGCGAGCGTGCGGGCCTCCGCGACGCTGCGCGGCGGCACGAGCGAGCGGAACTCCCGCTCCACGCGTTCGAGCAGCTCCGGCGGCTCGAGCGACGGGACGGTGCCGAGGCAGGCGGCGGCGAGCAGCCGCAGCGTGCGGCCGTGGCGGGGCACGGCCGCGGCCCGATCGAGCAGGGCCGCGAGCAGCTCCCGGCGCACGACCGCGTTGCCGTGGCCGGCCGCCATCACCACCGTCTCCCGCCAGGAATCGAGGTGGGCGTGCTCGACGAGCAGCCCGACGTCGCCCTGCTCGGCGGCCTCGCGGGCGGTGAGGTACTCCTGGAACGTCCGGTGCACGAAGTCGATGCGGCCGGGCACCGGCTCGCGCAGGACGCCGCTGCGGTGGACGAGGTGATTGAGCACGGCGCGCGGCTCGCCGTCCACCTGCGGCATGACCGCCAGCCGCTCGCCGACGCGCTGCTCGGCCGCCTCCCGCGACAGCTCCGTGGCGTTGTTGACCGACAGCCGCCACGCGAGGCTCTGCAGGAGCTGCAGCTTGTAGCGGGAGGAGAGGCCGGTCACCGCCTCGACGAGGTTGCGCTGCGTGTCGCGGCGTTCGAGCAGCAGGTCGACGGCGGCCTGATACAGCGCCATCCGGTCGAGGGGCAGGTGCGTGTTCCGGTCGAGGTTCAGCGCGCACAGCATCGCGCAGAGCAGCGGGCTGGTGGCCAGCGACTGCAGGTGCGCGCTGCCGTCGAGCCGGGCGAGCAGCGCGCTCTCGTACCGCGGCAGCTCCGGCTCCGGGCACGGCAGGCTCCCGGCGTTGCGCACCGCGTGATGCCAGTGCCGCACGAGGGCCCGCACGTCGGCCGGGCTCATCCGCTCCAGCATCGCGGCGGCGAAGCCCTCGTCGGCCAGCCAGCGCTCGGCTGCCGCGGCCGGGCGCGAGGTCACCACGACCCGGATGCGCGGGTACTCCCGCAGCAGCCCGGACAGCCACGGCTTGATCTGCGTCCTCTCGGCCGCCGGCAGCTCGTCGACGCCGTCGACGAGCAGGATCGCGGCGCCCGAGCCCAGCTGCCGATGGACCCAGCCCGGCGGCATGAGGCCCGCGACCGGATCGGCCACCCCCTCCAGGAACCGCTCCGGCGGCGGCAGGCGCCGGCCGGTGTGGCTGCGCAGCTTCACCAGCAGCGGGACGCAGCCGTTCCAGGCCGTCAGATCGGCGCCGAATCCGCCGCCGGCCGCCGTGACCGCGAGCCATTGCAGCACGGTGCTCTTGCCGGACCCGGCCTCCCCGCGCAGCAGGAAGCGATTGCCCCGGCCGAGGGCCTGCTCGACGCGGATCCCAGGAAGCTCCGCGGGCGTGCGGCGCAGGTCGCCCGGCGACCATCGCGCCCGGTCCGGGGCGGTGGGCTCGTCCGCGGTGCTGACCGTCAGGCCGATGTAGGCGATCGAGAGCGTCGTGCGCGGGCGGTAGTGATGGATGTCGACGCCGAAGAGCTCGAGCTCGTGCAGCGACCGCGCGAGGTAGCCGAGGTACCGCCGCCGGAACGCGTCGTCGTGCGAGACCCCGGCCGGGGCATCGACGCTGGTGGCCGGGGTGCGCTCGATGAGCGTGCGCAGCTCGTCGGCCAGGCGGGCGGTCCGGGCCAGCAGTTGCGCGTCGGCGCGGGCCGCGAAGGTCGGCAGCTGGACCACGAGCGCCGCGAGATAGGTGCAGCACTCGTCGAGGACGAGCTGGTACAGCCGCTCGGCCGGCTCGGACAGGCCCGCCCGCGCGGGTGCGTCCCGGCAGCGCCGCCGCAGCTGCGCGGCCAGCGTGGCCGGGTCGAGGTCGGCGCCGAACAGGCCCTCGTCGCTCAGGTCGGCCCGGCCGAACGTGTCGGCGACGGCGGCCAGCGCGGCGTCGCGCTCGTGGTCCGGTATGCCCGCGAACCGGGTGGCGAGCAGCGGCTGCAGGCGCTCGGCGACCGCGTCGACCATGGTCTCGATCTCGCGCTCGACCTTGCGGCGGGCGAACTCGTCGCTCACGCGGCGGTTGATCAGCTCGGCGAGGGGGAGCTCGCGCTCGGCCCGCTTGCGCCGTTCGCCGAGCCAGCGGGTGACCGCGGGGCGGACCACGAGCCGGCCGAGCTGCATCAACGCCGTCTCGATCCCGGTCACCGGTCAAGCATCGACGATCGGTGGGGTGCCCGGGTGTCTCGCGGGCGACAGAAAACGGCATTGCGCGCGCAGCGCGGTGGGCCTATGGTTGTTCTCAGATCGAGTAAGACTCAAATTGAGAAAGACTCCACCTGAGAAGGACTACCCGACGTGGCTGATGAAGAGGCCGAGTTCCTCGCCAACTACGACCCGCGGCGGTATCCGCCGGTCGCGGTCACCGTCGACGTCGTGGCGTTCACGATCCGCGACGGGCGGTTGCACGTGCTGCTCGTGCGCCGGGCCTGCCCGCCCGACAAGGACAAGTGGGCGCTGCCCGGCGGGTTCGTGGGGGAGTGGGAGGACCTGCCCACCGCCGCCGCCCGCGAGCTCGCCGAGGAGACCGGGGTCGCGACCGCCAACCGGCGGCTGCACCTGGAGCAGCTCGGCACCTACGGCGCGCCGGACCGGGACCCGCGGATGCGCGTGTTCTCGGTGGCGTACCTCGCCTTCGCCCCGCACCTGCCCGACCCCGTGTCCGGCAGCGACGCGCGGGAGGCGGCCTGGATCGCGGTGGACGACCGGCCCGAGGCGCTCGCCTTCGACCACACCACGGTGCTCGCCGACGGGCTCGAACGGGCCCGCTCGAAGCTGGAGTACTCGCCGCTGGCGACCCGGTTCGTGGGCGAGGAGTTCACGATCGCGGAGCTGCGGGCCGTGTACGAGACGGTGTGGGGCGAGCCCCTGCACGCCGGGAACTTCCACCGCAAGGTGCTGTCGGTGCCCGGGTTCGTCGAGAGCACCGGGGCCACGACCGAGCGGGGCGGGGCCCGGGGCGGGCCCCGCGCCAAGCTGTACCGCGCCGGCGACGCCCAGCTGCTGCACCCCGCGCTGCTGATGCCGAGCCGGGAGGAGACGCTGCGGTGAACACCGACGAGGCCATCGCGCTCATCGAGCGTTCGACGGCCGAGGAGCTCTTCGGCGGCGGCGACGGGCACCGGCGGTACCGCACCCTGGCCAAGCTCGTGCATCCCGACGCCGCGGGGCCGAGGGGCACCCGGGCGTTCGCGCGGCTCTCCGAGCTCTGGCGCGACCGGAGCGTGATCCGCACGGCCCGGGGCGCGTACTCCACCGACGTCCTGGACCACCGCGGCGACCTGGCCAACCTGTACCGCATCCCCGAGGGCCACCTGAAGCTCGTCCGCGACCCGTCCTGCAACGACCTCATGGCCCGCGAGGCGGCCGCCCTGCGCCGGATGGCCGAGCACGGGGATCCGCGGTACCTGCCGTACGTGCCCCGGCTCGTGGAGACCTTCCGGCACCGGTCCGAGTCGGGCCAGACGCGGCGCGCGAACGTCATCGCCACGTCGGCGTCGCGGCTGCACAGCCTGCAGGAGGTGCGGCGGAAGCGGCCCGACGGCCTGGACCCCCGCGACGCCGCCTGGATGTGGCGCCGGCTGCTCGTCGCGCTCGGCCTCGCGCACCGGACCGGGGTGGTGCACGGGGCGATCCTCGCCCAGCACGTGCTCATCGAGCCCGACGAGCACGGCGTGGTGCTCGTCGACTGGTGCTACAGCGCGAGCGACCCCTCGCAGCGCATCGCCGCGATCGTGCCCGGGCACCGCGACGACTACCCGCCGGAGGTGCTCTCCCGCGGTACCCCGGGTCCCTGCACCGACATCCACATGGCCGCCGGCGTGATGGCCGGCCTCATGGGCGAGCGCGCCCCGAAGCCGCTGCGCCGGTTCGCCGACGGCTGCCGGCTGCGCTCCACCCGCCAGCGCCCCGACGACGCCTGGAAGCTGCTCGGCGAGTTCGACGAGCTGCTGCACCAGCTGTACGGGCCGCGCACCTTCCGTCCCTTCACCCTCTAGGAGATCCTCATGGGAAGCGGAACCTGGTCGACCGACGTCTACGACGCCGCCGACCGCTACCGACGGGCCACGGGCGCGAGCGCCTTCGCCTACAGCGACTCCGGGGCGCGTACCGTCCACGCCGCCCTCGACCCGAAGGGCGTGGGCACGCGGGAGAGCCGCGACTCCGGCGAGCACCCCGAGTCGGTCGCGATCGCCGTGCTCTTCGACGTCACCGGCTCGATGGGCTCGGTGCCGCGGGTGCTGCAGCAGAAGCTCCCGCAGCTGCTCGGCCTGCTGCTGCGCAAGGGCTACGTGACCGACCCGCAGATCCTCTTCGGCGCCATCGGCGACGCCACCTGTGACCGGGTGCCGCTGCAGATGGGCCAGTTCGAGTCGGACAACCGCCTCGACGAGGACCTCGGCCGCTTCGTGCTCGAAGGCGGCGGCGGGGGCCAGATGACGGAGTCGTACGAGCTCGCGCTGTACTTCATGTCCCGCCACACCTCGATCGACTGCCTCGAGAAGCGCAACAAGCGCGGGTACCTCTTCATCATCGGCGACGAGCAGGCCTACCCGAAGGTCAAGCCGAACGAGGTCCGCGCCGTCATCGGCGACCGGCTCGGCGAGGCGATCGCGCTGCGCGCCATCGTGGACGAGGTCCGGCGCAAGTACGACACCTACTACATCCTGCCGGCGGGCTCCTCCTACGCGGGCAACACCGCGGTCCTGGACTTCTGGCGCGACCTGCTCGGCCAGAACGTCATCGCGCTCGACGACCTCGACGCCGTGTGCGAGACCATCGCGCTGACCATCGGTCTCGGCGAGGACAGCATCGACCTCGACGAGGGCCTCGCGGACCTGGGCGAGGTCGGCTCGGCCTCGGCCTCGACGGTCGGCAAGGCCCTGGCCCGCATCGGCGGCGGCCGCGCCCCGCTCGCGCACGGCTCCGGCCCGGCGGACCTGGCCGGCCCGGTCAGCGTCGAGCGGCTGTAGTCACCGCGATGCACTACATCGTCGTGGACCTCGGGTTCGGCGACTGCGGCAAGGGCACGACCGTGGACTACCTGTGCGCGACCCGCGACGTCGACACCGTCGTGCGGTTCAACGGGGGCGCGCAGGCGGCGCACACGGTCGTGCTCGCCGACGGGCGCCAGCACACGTTCGCCCAGTTCGGCTCCGGCTCGCTGCGGCCCGGGGTCCGCACGCACCTGTCCCGCTTCATGGTCGTCGACCCGCTCGCCCTCGTCACCGAGGCCTGCGCCCTGGTCTCGCTCGGCGTGGCGGACATCTGGCAGCGCCTGAGCGTCGACCGCTCGGCGCTGATCGCGACGCCCTACCACCGCGCGGCGAACCGCTCGGCCGAGCTGGCGCGCGGGGCGGACCGGCACGGGTCGTGCGGGATGGGGGTGGGGGCGACGATGGAGTACGCGCTGCGGTACCCCGACGACGCCCCGCGGGTCGGCGACTGCGCCGATGAGCGGGTCCTGCGCGCCAAGCTGGCCCGGCTGCGGGACCGCCTCGGCGTCGGTGGCCCGCCGGTGGAGGCCTGCCTGCCCGCCTTCTCCGGCTTCGCCGCGGCGGTCACGATGGTGGACGGCTTCCGCCCGGCGGGCCCGTGCGTCTTCGAGGGCGCCCAGGGCGTGCTGCTGGACGAGTGGCACGGCTTCCACCCGTACACGACGTGGAGCACGACCACGTTCGCGAACGCCTTCTCGCTGCTGCCCGACGCCCCGGTCTTCCGGCTGGGCGTCCTGCGGACGGTGACCACCCGCCACGGCGCCGGCCCCCTGCCCACGGGCGACATCGCCGGCATGGGCGACCCGAACAACCCGGCGAACGACTGGCAGGGCCCCTTCCGCGTGGGCTACTTCGACGCCCCGCTGCACCGCTACGCCCTGGAGGCCGCCGGCGGCGTGGACGGCCTGGTCCTGACCCACCTGGACCTCGACGTCGGCCGCTACTGCCCCGACTACCGCGACTCGAGCTTCCTGCGGGTCGGCGAGCCCGGGGACCTCGACCGCCAGGCCGCGATGACCCGGGCCCTGCTCGCGGCCGAGCCGGTGTACGCCCCGGTCACCGACTGGGTCCGCACCGTCGAGGAGTCGCTGGGGGCCGAGGTGGTGCTGGAGTCGTGGGGCCCGACGGCGCAGGACAAGAAACCGTCCGGCCGGCTGACGGCCTGAACCCGCACCTCAGTCGCACCAAACCGGGGCCTCAGCCCGCCGTGGTCTGCTGGGCCCCTCACCGATGACGGGGGCGACGATGGGTCTGGCACGCGAGGCGATCCGGGCGGTCTCGGTGGCGGCGGCGGCCGGGCTCGCGGTGGGCGGCGCCTTCGGCCTGCTCGCCCCGTCCTCGGCCGCGGCCGTCGACACCCCGCCCGCCCCGCCCGCGGCGACCCGCCCCGCGATCGTGACGAGCGTGGACCTGCTCGGCCGGGCGCAGCTCTCGGTGACCGTACGCTTCACGAACACCGGCCGCACCACCGAGCACCTGACCGGCTTCGACGTGCTGGCGGACGGCCGCCCGCTGCCGCGGCTGAGCGTCGCCCCGGCGGTGCTCGACCTGCGCCCGGGCGCCACGGCCGACGAGACCGTGTCGTTCGCGGCGCCCGCCTCGGCAGCCGCCCTGACGGTGACCCTCCCGGACGGCGAGCAGCTGCCACTGCAGCTGTAGCCCGCCCGCGGGCGGAGGACACCTCGCCCAAAAAAATCTCGGAGGACGTGTCGGATCGCGGCCGGGTCGTTCGTAGCGGGGTCGAGCAGCCCACAGGACCTCGATCACAGGAGCCGATCCAGATGCAGTCCATGGTTTCCGCGCCCGCCGCCACCGCCCGCCGCCTGCACGAGCTCGTCGAGCCGATCCACCTCGTCACCTACTTCGCCGACGAGCCGGACCGGGCCCTCCTGGCGCTCGGCCTCCGCAACACCTGGGACGCCTACTTCGCCGGGCGGGCCGCCCCGCTCGGCCGGGTCCCGGCCGCGGTCGTCGACGCCGTGTTCTACAACTTCGCCCCCGGCGAGGTCGCCCGCCACATCCCCCACGTCTGGGCCATCACCACCCCCGAGGAGGCGATCGCCGCCCGCGAGCGGGGCAGTGCCGCGGCGCTGCGCCGGATCCTCGGCGACACCCCCACGCTCGCCCGCGCCGCGGACCTGGCCACCGAGGCGGCGACGAGCGCCCCGGCGCACGGGCGGGTCCTGTACGCCGCCCTGCGCGCGCTGCCCGTGCCCGAGGAGCCCTTCGCCCGGCTCTGGCACGCGGCCATGTTCTTGCGTGAGTATCGCGGCGACGGCCACAACGCCGCCCTGGTCGCCGCCGGCATCGGCGGGACCGAGGCCCACGTGCTGCACGCCCTGTCCGAGGGCATGCCCGCCGCGCGGTTCGGCCGGGTCCACCACCTGCCCGCGCCGCAGCTGGCCGCGGTCGTGGACGGGATGCGCGAGCGCGGTCTCATCGGCCCCGACGGCCGGCTCAGCGAGGAGGGCCGCGAGACCAAGGCACGGATCGAGGCGATCACCGACGATCTCGCCGCGACGGCCCTCGCGGGCCTCGAGCCGGGCGAGCGCGACGAGCTCATCGCCGCGCTCGAACCCATCGCCGCGGCGCTCAACGCCGCCGGGTCGCGATAGTGGCCCTGTCAGGAGGGGCGGTGGCGCTCGCGGCGGACGACCGGGCGGCGGCCCTTCAGCGTGGTGCGCCGCAGGGTGTCGATGACCTCGTCGACGGCGCCGTCCGGGACCTCCACGAGGGAGAAGCGGTCGGCGATCTCGATCGCGCCGACGTCGCGGCCGGTGAGGCTCGACTCGCCGGTGATCGCGCCGACCAGGTCCTGCGGCCGGATGCCCGCCGCGCGGCCCGCACCCACGAACAGGCGGGTCATCCCGCCCGTCGGGGCGCGCCGGCCGCCGGTGTCGCGGCCCCGGCCGCGGCCGTCGGAGTCGCGCACGCTGACCCGCCGGTTGGGGTTCGAGCGCTCGTCACGCGAGAACTCCCGGGGCTGCCGCAGCGTGACCTCCGGGATCTCCTCCTCGTCGTTCTCCCCGACGGCGGTCGACTCGTGGGCGAGCTTGATCGCGGCGAGCGCGATCTCCATCGGGTCGAACTCCTCCGCGAGGGACTCCACGATCACCCGGAAGCGCTCGAGGCCGTTGTCGGCGATGAGGCTCTCGTGCAGGGCGGCGCGGGTGAGCTCCATGCGGCGGGCGCGCAGGTCGGCGACCGACGGGACCTTCTCGATCGTGATGCGCTGCTTCGTGACGCGCTCGATCGTCTTGAGCATCCGGTGCTCGCGCGGCTCGGCCAGGGTGATGGCGACACCCTCGCGGCCGGCGCGCCCGACGCGGCCGATGCGGTGCACGTACGACTCCGGCGCCGACGGCACGTCGTAGTTCACCACGTGCGTGAGGTGCTCCACGTCGAGCCCGCGGGCCGCGACGTCGGTGGCCACGAGCAGGTCGGCGGTGCCGTTGCGCAGCCGGGCCATCACGCGGTCGCGCTGCTCCTGGCCCATGCCGCCGTGCAGGGCCTCGGCCCGGTAGCCGCGGCCGTTGAGCGTCTCCGTCAGCTGGTCGACCTCGTCGCGGGTGCGGCAGAAGACGATCGCCGCCCCGGGCGCCTCCACGTCCAGGACCCGCCCGAGGGCGGCCGGCTTGTGCGCCCGCGGTACGACATATGCCACCTGGCGCACGAGCGGCGCCTCACCCGCGGGGGTCGGCTCCCGGCCGATCTGGATGCGCACCGGGTCGTTGAGGTGGCTCGCGGCCAGCCCGTCGATCCGCGGCGGCATCGTGGCCGAGAACAGCACGGTCTGCCGGTCCTCGGGCGTCTCGGCCAGGATCGCCTCGATGTCCTCGGCGAAGCCCATGTCGAGCATCTCGTCGGCCTCGTCGAGCACCACGACGTGCAGGTCGTGCAGGCGCAGCGTGCCGCGGCCGAGGTGGTCCAGCGCCCGGCCCGGGGTCGCGACCACGACGTCGACGCCGAACTCGAGCGAGCGCAGCTGGCGGCCGATGGGCTGCCCGCCGTAGATCGGCAGGACGCGGACGCCCAGGTCGCGACCGTACCGATGGATGGCCTCCGACACCTGGACCGCCAGCTCGCGGGTGGGCACCAGGATCAGCGCCGACGGGTTGTCGCCCCCGGGGGAGGGCAGGCGCTGCAGCAGCGGCAGGGCGAACGCGGCGGTCTTGCCCGTGCCGGTCGCGGCCTGGCCGAGCAGGTCCCGGCCGGCGAGCATGGGCGGGATGGCCTCGCGCTGGATCGGGGTCGGCTCCTCGTACCCCAGGCCGGCCAGCGCCTTGAGCAGCTCGTCACGCAGCCCGAGCTCGCCGAAGCCGGTCACGTCCCCATCATCGAAGGTCGCGGTCACGGAGTGCTCCTCACTCGGGCAATGCAGGCGGCGTCTCTAGCATCCCAAACGCCTCCGAGCCCCCCGGTGGCGCGGTCGCTGAGTGTGATCTGCGACCGGATAGGGTTTCGCCCGTGACCGACGACTGGCGGGAACAGAGGGCGCGGGCGGTGGCCCATCACGGTGCCGAGCTCGAGCGCCGCCGTGAGGCCGAGGCCGAGCAGGCCAGGGCCTTGATCGCCGAGTTCGTGGCGGCCGCGCGCGAGTCCGGCCCGGCGCCGCAGCCGCTGCGGGCGCGCTCCTACAGCGGGCGGTCCTACCGCACGGCGCTGCGGGGGTGGTACCTCAATCCCGCCCGCACCATCGCGATCGCGCAGGACGGGGAGTACTACTCGCTGCTCGTGCCGTCGTCGGCGAAGGCGCTGCTCGTCGGGGCCGCCCCGGCCCCGCAGCCGCCGCGCCTGATCGTCGGCGAGGGGGCGCGCGACGGCGAGTCGATGCCGCTGGCGGCGCTGCTGCAGCGGCTGCTCACCCGGTCCGGATGAAGCCGGCCGGCACCTCGTCGGTCAGCCACACGCCGTTGTCCGACCGGTAGAAGACGTGCCCGGCGCGGGCCATCTCGCCGGCGAGGACCGTGAGGATCACGACGGCGCCCCCGCGGCGGGCCCCGACCCGGCGCGCGGTCGCGGTGTCGGGTGACAGGTGCACGTGGTGACGGCCGCCCCGGTTGAGTCCGGTCGCCCGGATCGAGGGCAGGGCGGCGGCAGCGGTACCGTGGAACAGCACTTCGGGCGGTTCGGCCTCGGCCAGCCCCAGCTCGACGGGGACCGAGTGGCCCTGGTTGGCCCGGATGCGTTCGACGCCGTCCTCGCCCACGGCCACGGCGAAGCGCCGCTTGTCGTTGCCGCCGACCACCTCGTCGAGCGTGGCCCGATCGATGCCCATCGCGGTGAGGAACTCGGCGACGGGCACCCACCCGGCGGCGTCGAGCGTCAGCCCGACCCGTGCGGGCTCGTGGCGGAGGGCCTTGGACATCCGCTTACTGATCTTGACTAACTCCTGGTATTCCATGTCGAACCCGATTGTGCGCCGTGCCGCGGGCGGGGGCCACGGCATTTCCGGCCTCACGGTGCGTGGCGCAGCCCGTCCAGGATGACCCGGACCGCCGTCGCGCGCGTCGGCTCGTCCGGTGCCCACAGGGCCGCGTGCGAGGCCCCGACCAGCACCGCGACCACCGCGGCGCCCCCGACGTCCGCGCGCACCGCCCCGGCCGCGCGGGCCCGGGCGACCAGCGCGTCGACGGCGGCGAGCAGCGCCGCGCGCACGTCCCGGACCACCTCGGTCACGTCGACCCCGGCGCCGGAGAGGGCGTCGGCGAACGCGTGCTTCGTGGCGGTCTGCTCCACGACGCGCTCGAGGAACCCGAACAGCGCGGCGCCGGGCTCGTCGTCCTCGGCCGCCCGCCGCGCGTGCTCGACCAGCGCGCGCATGCGCTCGACGAGCACCGCCTCGAGCAGCGCTTCCTTGGTGGGGAAGTGCCGGAAGACGGTACCGATGCCCACGCCGGCCCGCCGGGCGACCGCCTCGGTGGGGGCTCCCACGCCCTCGGCCGCGAACACGGCCTCGGCGGCCTCGAGCACCCGGGCCCGGTTGCGGCGGGCGTCGGCCCGCATCGGCCGGGAGGCGTCCGGAGCAGCCGCTCCGAATCCCTCGATCGGCGTCACGGGTCCGACTGTACGGGGCCGGGCCGGCGCTCAGGCGAGCCGGGCGCGCAGGTGCTGCCCCCGCGCGGCGGAGACCTGCGCCGCCACCGCCGCCCGCACCAGGCCGCTGCGATGCCGGACGTGCCCGCCGGGCCCCTCGACGAGCAGGTGCGCGTGCACCAGCTGGTCGACGGCCCCGAGCACGTCGTCGAGGTCCAGCCCGCCCGCGGCCGCCACCTGCTCGACCCGCAGCGACCCGAGCGCCGCGGTGAGCCGGAGGATCTCCCACGCCGCCGGCGGCATCCACCGGGTCCGGTGCCGGGCCAGGTGCATGGCGACCTCGCCGCCCAGCTGGGGCCCGAGCTCCCGCGCCGCGGTGACCAGCCCCGGGATCCCGCCGCTGGCCTCGAGCACGTCGCCGGGCAGGTCCGCGTCCGTCAGCGGCGCCGGCCGCAGCACGAGGCCGGCGTCGAGCGCCCCGAGCGGCCGTCCGGCGATCGCCGACGGGTACCGGTAGGACACCACGACCCGCACCCCGCGCTCCCGCAGCCACCGCAGCTCGGCCACGGAGTCGGCGTCGAGGTGCTCGGCGTCGTCGATGGCCACGACCGCCCGCACGGCTCCGCGCGGCAGCCGGGCGGCGATCTCGTCGAGCTCGCCCGGTGACAGGTGCCGCCGCTCGGCCATGGCCGCGTCGAGCACCGCGTCGGCGGGCGTCCCGAGCTGGTGCAGCACCGCGCGCAGCCACCCCAGCCGCAGCGCCCCGCCCGGCCCGGGCCCGCGCCCGAGCCCGACGACATCCGGGTACAGCTCCCGCAGCCGCCCGAGCAGCGCCGACTTCCCGGCCCCGGCGGGCCCGGCGACATGCACGACATCGGGCCCGGACGCGAGCGCCTCGAGCTCGGCGGCGCGCCCGACGAACCCGCCGCGCTCACCCCCGGCCGCCTCCCGGACCGGCGCCACCGCCGCTTCGCGGGGCACCCGGCGCCGGTCCCCGCGCCGCCGCTCGAACGCCGGCGGCCCGCCCTCCAGCGTGGCGACCAGCGCATCCCGCAGCGCCGTGGTGGCGGCGGCGGGCGCGATCCCGAGCTCATCGGTCAGGGCGCGCACGCACCGCTCGTACCATCGCAGCACCTCGTCCTTGCGCCCCTGCCCGGCCACGGCCCGCATCACCACGCGGTAGCCGCGCTCGGCGTACGGATCGAGCTCCAGCGCCTGCCGCCCCAGCCGCAGCGCCCGCCCCGGATCGCCGTCGACGCCCCGCTCGGCCAGGTCGAGCAGCGCCCCGACGAGCGCCGCCCTGACCTCGCCCCGGGCCGGGGCCGCCCAGTCCGCGTACTCGTCCTCGGCGAACGGCAGGTCCCGCACGAGCCGCACGATCTGCTCCCGCACGTCCGTCCGGTCCGGCTCGGCCTCGGCCGCGCGCACCGCCGCCCGCAGCTCGGCCAGGTCCAGCCGCGCGCGGTCGGTCGCGAACACGTATCCGCCCGCCCGCGTCACGATGAACGACCGCGACGTCGGGACCCCCGGCTGCAGCGTCCGCCGCAGCACCGACACATAGTGCTCCAGCGCCGCCGCGTGGTTGCCGGGCAGCTCCTCGCCCCAGACGGCGTCGGCGAGCGCGTCCTTGGACTGCACCCGGTCGTGCCGCGCCGCGAGCACCCCGAGCACCTGCCGGGCCCGGCGGGGCAGGTCCTCGCCGGTCAGCCGCCGCGCGCCCGCGTCCGCGGGGTCGATGATCTCGATCGTGCCGAGCACCCGAACGTCCACGCCGCCGGATTCGGCAGCCCCGCGGGGGATCTGAGTGCTCCCATCGGTGCACTTCAGGTTCACCACAGCCGGACGTCAGCTCGTCCTGCTTCCCTTGGCGGATGAAGCACACCGCCGCCCGGGCCGGCGCGGCCATCCGCCTCACCTGGCGCATCGCCCTGGCCGCCGTCCTGCTCACCGCTCTGGCCGCCGGCCTGATCACGACCATCATCTCAGCCGCCTGAACCGGCGCGCCGCGCGCGGTCACGGGTGCGGCCGCGGGTTTGGCGGGCCTTTTCGCGACCGTCATCTCCGCCGCCGCTTGGACCGGCGCCGCGCGCGGTCGCGGGTTTGGCGGGCCTTTTCGCGACCGTCATCTCCGCCGCCGCTTGGACCGGCGCCGCGCGCGGTCGCGGGTTCAGCAGAGCGGAAGGTCGGCGCGCGCCACGATGAGCCGTGGCGCCGTCATCCGCCACGCCTCCGTGATCAGGTCGGCGAGCTCGTCCTCGTGGGCCTTGCGCAGGCGCACCTGGACCCAGCTGATCCGCCCGGACGCGCGGGCCTTCTTGTAGGCCCGCGGGTCGTCCTCCACGAGCGCGGCCTGCTCCTCCCGGGTCGCCTTCACGAGCATCGTCAGGTCGTCCGCGCACAGGTACGCGAACGCCTTGTCCCGGATCCGGAACCCGAGGTGGTTGCCGTGCTGGCGCTGGTCGACCTCGGGCAACAGCAGCACCATCCGTAGCGCCTCGTCGACGCTCACCCCGCGTACGGCCCGCAATCCCATGACTCTGATGTAACAGGACGGTACGACACTTTTCCCGGGATCCGATTTTCCCCTTTTGGCGACTTTGTCGGACCGCTCCGCTCGAATCCGCATCGCCGCAGGTCGGGGCCGCCGCCGCGAAAAAATGTCGGTGGGGGTCGCTAGTGTGTCGCCCGTCGGGACGGATCGCGAGGGGGTCGGCAGGCGATGAGCGAGGACCGGTTCGTCACACCGGCCGAGTGGCGCAGGCACCTGCTGCCGCGCCGGGGCGGGATGCCCGTGCCGCATGTGCCGGAACCGGGCGCCGCGGCCGTCGTGCCCGGCGCCACCCAGGGACGGCCCGGCATCCGCGAGAGCCTCACCCACGCCGGAACGCCACCGGACATCGCCGCGGCCGGCTTCGCCCAACTCGACGGCGAGCCCGCCAGCACGCCGCTCGGCGCCGCCGCCGTCGCCGTGTTCACCCGGCGGCGGGGGCTGCCGTTCGGCTCGCTCGACGCGGTGACGGCCGCGGAGATCCTGCGTGACCTGCGCGAGGTGACCCAGTGAGCGGGGCGCCGCCAGCGGGTGGCGACGGCGTGTCCGGAGCCGCCGGCGTGTCCGGAGCCGCCGGCGTGCAGGTCGCCGGGGGCGGCCGGCCGGGTGGGGACGCCGGTTCGGTGCAGCGGCCGCCGGCCGAGGTGCGGTATGCGGACGAGCTGCGGCTGCTGGCCGAGACCGACGCGGGGCCGCGGCCGCCGGGGTGGGTGCTGAGCCTCACCGCGGCCCGGCGGTTCATCATCGGGGACCCGGGCGCGGGGATCAGCCGCAAGTTCGTCGGGGATCCGTCGCTCATCGACCGGGCGCTGGTGTCGCTGGCCACGAGCCGGGGGCTGATGCTCGTCGGGGAGCCGGGCACGGCCAAGTCGCTGCTGTCCGAGCTGCTCGCGGCGGCCGTGAGCGGGGTGTCGACGCTGACGATCCAGGGCGGGGCGGCGACGACCGAGGACCAGATCAAGTACTCCTGGAATTACGCGCTCCTGGTCGCCGAGGGGCCCTCGACCCGCTCGCTGGTGCGGGCGCCGCTGCTGCGCGGGATGGCCGAGGGGCGGGTGGTGCGGTTCGAGGAGATCACCCGCTGCCCGCTGGAGGTGCAGGACAGCCTGCTGTCGCCGCTGTCGGACCGGGTGCTCGCGGTGCCGGAGCTGACCGGGCCGGACGCGATGGTGTTCGCGCGCGACGGGTTCAACGTCATCGCCACGGCCAACACCCGCGACCGGGGCGTCAACGAGATGAGCGCGGCGCTCAAGCGCCGGTTCAACTTCGAGACCGTCCTGCCGATCGCGGACCTGCAGACCGAGCTCGCGCTCGTGGAGGCCGAGGCGGCAGCCCTGCTGCGGCGCTCGGGGGTGACGGCGCCGCCGCGGCGGGACGTGCTCGAGGTGCTGGTCACGACGTTCCGGGAGCTGCGGACCGGGCGCACGGCCCGCGGCGACTCGATGGACCGGCTCACGGCGGTGATGAGCACGGCCGAGGCGGTGTCCGTCGCGCACGCGGTCGGGCTGCGCGGGTGGTTCCTGCGCGGGGAGCCCGGCACCGCGGCCGACCTCGTCGCCTGCCTCGCCGGCACCGCGGCCAAGGACAGCCCGGAGGATCTCGCGAAGCTGCGCCGATACCTGGAGCAGCAGGCCACCTGGCGCGGCGGCGAGCAGTGGCGGGCCCTGCACGCCGCCCGGCACCAGCTGCCGGGGTGAGGCCCGCGGTGACGGCGGCATGCGTCGAGGCGTGCGACCGCGGCCTGGTCCGCGTTCGTGTGCTCGGTGGGGGGTCGCCGTGGTGACGGTGGCATGGGTCGAGGCGTGCGACCGCGGCCTGGTCCGTGCTCGTGTGCTCGGTGGGGGGTCGCCGTGGTGACGGTGGCATGGGTCGAGGCGTGCGACCGCGGCCCGGTCCGCGTCCGCGGGGTCGCGATCGGGTCCTACGACGCCGCCGGTGCTCGCGCCGGTGCCCACGAGGTTCCCGGTCCATCAGCGGCAGTCGTCCTGCGCCCTCCCGCCGGGCCCGCTGCCGCTTCGGCGCCGGTGATGCCACGGAAGGGACATCGCCCGCGACGGCCACGGCTCCTGCGGTCCAGCGCCCGCCGGAGCCCGCGAGCCGGCCGCGGTGCCCCGGCCGGCCCGCCTGGGACGCCGACCGGCCCGCTTGGGACGCTGGCCGGCCCGCTTGGGACGCTGGCCGGCCCGCTTGGGACGCTGGCCGGCCCGCTTGGGACGCTGGCCGGCCCGCTTGGGACGCTGGCCGGCCCGCTTGGGACGCTGGCCGGCCCGCTTGGGACGCCGGCCGGCGGGAAGGCCGGCGCGCCCGGGACGCTGGCCGGCACGGCCGGGACGCCGACCGGCGGGAAGGTCGGCGCGCGATGACGGTGACGTTCATCGGGGTGCGGCACCACAGCCCGGCCTGCGCCCGCCTGGTCGGCGAGACGATCGCCGCGCTCCGGCCCGCCTATGTGCTCGTCGAGGGGCCGGCGGACATGAACGAGCGCATGGACGAACTGCTGCTCGGGCACACGCTGCCGATCGCCGTCTTCAGCAGCTACCGCGACGAGCATCGGCACGCGGGGTCGTGGGCGCCGTTCTGCGAGTACTCGCCGGAGTGGGTCGCGCTCACCGCCGGCCGCGCCGCGGGGGCCGAGGTGCGCTTCATCGACCTGCCGGCCTGGCACGAGGCCCTGGCCGGGCGCGAGAACCGGTACCGCGACGCCGAGGAGCGCTACGCCGAGGCCGTCGACCGGCTGTGCGAGGCGTTCTCGGTCGACAACGTGGACTCGCTGTGGGACCACCTCTTCGAGATCGAGCCCGCCACCACCACCGCCAGCACCGCCACCGCCGCCAGCACCGCCAGCACCGCCAGCACCGCCACCGCCGCCAGCACTGCCGGCCCGGCGCATCACCCTGACGGCACCTCGGCGGTGGGCGGGACCGGGTCCGGCAGCGCGATCGAGGCGCGGCTGGCGGCCTACTTCGACCTGCTGCGCGGGGAGTCGGAGGCGAGCGAGGGGGACCGGGCGCGCGAGGAGTACATGGCGCGATGGGTGCGGGCCGCGCAACGCGAGGCCGGAGAGCGGCCCGTCGTGGTGGTCACGGGCGGGTTCCACCGGCCCGCGCTGATGCGGCTCACGGCCCGGGAGCGCGCAGCGGCCGCCGACGACGCGCCGCCCGCGCCCATCGGGCTCGCGGCCCGGGATCGCGCAGCGACCGCCGACGACGCGCCGCCCGCGCCCATCGGGCTCGCGGCCCGGGATCGCGCAGCCACCGCCGACGACGCGCCGCCCCCGCCGATCGGGCTCGCGGCCCTGGATCGCGCAGCGGCCGCCGACGCCGCGCCGGTGGGCGGTGTGGGCGTGGAGGCGACGGCAGAGCCGCGCGCGGCGGGAGGCGGTGACGACGCGCCGGTGGGCGGTGTGGGCGTGGAGCCGAAGGCAGAGCCGCGCGCGGCGGGAGGCGGTGACGCCGCGGCGGTGGGCAGCGCGGGCCTGCAGCCGAGGGCCCAGCAGCCCGCAGACGAGGACGGGTGGCCCGCGGCGCCCTCGTTGCCGCGCGGGGCCGTCGGCGGGAGCTACCTCGTGCCGTACTCGTTCCGGC
Source organism: Dactylosporangium sp. CA-052675 (assembly GCF_050947935.1). Lineage (GTDB taxonomy): Bacteria > Actinomycetota > Actinomycetes > Mycobacteriales > Micromonosporaceae > Dactylosporangium. Next base: position 2,619,995 of record NZ_CP192010.1, read on the forward strand.
GGCTCGACGCGTTCGGCGGGTACCAGTCGGGGATGCCGTCGCCGGAGTACTACCAGCGGCTGTGGGAGTCGGGAGCGCAGGCGGCGGCCGACGGGCTGGTCGGGGCCGTGGTCCGGCGGTTGCGCCGGCGGCGGCAGGGGGTCTCCACCGCCGATCTCATCGCGGCCCGGGCCTGCGCCGCCGGGCTCGCGCTCGTGCGGGGCCATCGGCACCCGGGGCGGACCGACATTCTCGACGGGCTGGCCGCCGCGCTGGTGCACGACGCGCTGGACGAGCCGTTGCCGTGGGCCACCCGCGGGCGGCTGCGGGCCGGCACGCACCCGGTCGTCGTCGAGATGGTCGCCGCGCTCAGCGGGGACCGGGTCGGGCGGCTGCACCCGGCGACGCCGCTGCCGCCGCTCGTGCACGACGTCGCGGCGGAGCTCGAACGGGAGGGGCTCGACACGGGCGGGCCGGTCGCGCTGAGCCTGACGGCGCCGGACGGGCAGCGGCGCAGCCGGATGCTGCATCGGCTGCGGGTGCTGGCCGTCCCGGGGTTCGAGCGGCGGCACGGGCCGGCCACCGGGGTCGATCCGGTGCTGGACGAGCAGTGGACGGTACACGAGCACGAGCATCGACTGCCGTCGCTGATCGAGGCGGGGGCGTACGGGGCGACCCTCGAATCGGCCGCGGCCGCCCGGATCGCCGAGCGCGTCGCGGACGCGGGCGGGAACGTGGGGGAGCTGGCCGGGGCGCTCTTCGACGCGGCGCTGTGCGGGACGACCCGCCTCTCCGAGCAGGTGCTGCGCGACCTCGGGCTCGGCATCGCCTCGGCGCAGGATCTGGGGGAGCTGGGGCGGCTGCTCGGGGTACTGCTGGCGCTGTGGCGGCACGATCGGCTGCTCGGCACCGCCGGGTCCGCGGCGCTCGGGGTGGTCATCTCGGCCTCGCACGACCGGCTGCTGTGGCTGGCGGAGGGGGCCCGCGGGGCCTCGGCGGCGGCCGACCCGGGGCGGATCGGGGCCGTCGTCGCGCTGCGGGACGTCGTGCGGCACGCGGGGGCGCGGCTCGGGCTCGACCGGGCGGCGGCGCTCGGGGCGATGGCGCGGGTCGCGGCCGGGCGCGACGGGCCGCCGGACCTGCGGGGCGGGGCGTTCGGGTTCGGGTGGGCGCTCGGGGCGCAGGACGACCCGGTGCGGGCGGTGCGCGGTGCGGGCGGCGCGGTGGCGCTCGGGGACTGGCTGTCCGGGCTGTTCGCGGTGGCGCGGGAGGAGGTGCTGCACGCCGAGGGGGTGCTCGATCTGCTCGACGAGATCCTCTCCGGGCTCGGGGCGGAGGACTTCCTGATCGCGCTGCCGGCGCTGCGGCAGGCGTTCGCGTACTTCCCGCCGCGGGAGCGGGAGACGATCGCGGAGCACGTGCTGGCGCGGCGCGGGGTCGCGGGGTCGGGGCGGGCGATGCTGCGGGCGCCGTCCGTCGACGCGGAGTCCCTCGCTCGGGCGGCGGTGCTGGAGTCGCGGGTCGACGCGGCGCTGGCCCGGCACGGGATGCTCTCGTGAACGGCGAGGCGGTGCCGGGACGCCCGGCCGACCCGAATCCCGACGCGGAACCCGACCCGAATCCCGGCGCGGAACCCGACCCGAATCTCGACGCGGAACCCGACGCGGGGCCCGACCCGAATCCCGACGCGGGGCCCGACGCAAAGGCCGACGCGGAGCCCGAGGCGAAGTCTGACGCGAAGCCCGACACGAAGCCCGACACGAAGGCCGACACGAAGGCCGCGGCGGGGGCCGATCCGGGGCTGCAGCGGTGGCGGCTCGTGCTCGGGCACGCCGCCGACGGGGGCCTCGGCCGGGGGGTGCTCGAGGGCGACGCGATGGGGCAGGACGCGGCGCTGGAGTGGCTCTACGGGCGCGACGAGGAGCTGCGGCGGCGCGGGGTCCGGGGCGGCGGGCGGCACGGCGGGGACGGGCCGTCGCTGCTCACCACCGTCGACTGGCTCGACCAGATCGCCAAGCTGTTCCCCAAGGAGACCATCGAGCGGCTCGAGCGCGACGCGGTGGAGCGGTACGAGATTCACGACGTGGTGACCGATCCCGCCGTCCTGGCCCGGATCGAGCCGAACGAGACGCTGCTGCGGGCGGTGCTGCGCACCAAGCACCTGATGGACCCCGAGGTCCTGCGCCAGGCGCGGCGGATCGTCGAGGCGGTCGTGCGGCAGCTCATGGAGCGGCTCGCCACCGAGGTCCGGCGGGCGTTCACCGGGGCGCGGTCGCGCACGCCGAGCCGGTTCCGGCTGGCGCGGGACTTCGACGTGCGCCGCACGCTGCGGGCCAACCTGGGGCATTACCGGCCGCAGGAGGGCAAGGTGTACGTCGAGCGGGCGTACTTCTTCTCGCGCACCCGCCGCCACGTCGAGCGGTGGCAGCTCGTGCTGCTGGTGGACCAGTCCGGGTCGATGGCCGGGTCCGTGATCCACGCCGCCGTCACGGCCGCGTGCCTGTGGGGGCTGCCGGGCGTGAAGACGCACCTGGTCACGTTCGACACCGACGTGACCGACCTGACCGGCGAGGTCGACGACCCCGTCGAGATCCTGATGCAGGTGCAGCTCGGCGGCGGTACCGACATCGCGCGGGCGGTCGCCTACGGCACCCAGCTGATCGAGCAGCCCCGCCGGAGCATCGTCGCGGTCATCAGCGACTTCTACGAGGGCGGGGACCAGGCGCGGCTGGTGCGCGGGGTGCGGGCGCTCGTCGAGCAGGGCACCACGGTGCTGTGCCTGGCCGCGCTGGACGAGCAGGCGGACCCGTCGTACGACCCGGACACGGCGCAGCGGCTCGCCGACGCCGGGGCCGGGGTGGGGGCGATGACGCCGGGGGAGCTGGCGGCGTTCGTGGCGGAGCACGTGGGCCGATGAGGGCGGACGTGCTCGCGCTGACGGCCGGCTCGCTGGCCGCGCTGACGAACCGGGGCCTGGTCAAGCGGGCCACCCGCGAGGTCGAGGCCGCGCCGCCCGGCGTCGCCGAGGACGCCGACGGCACGCTGCGGGGCAGCTTCGCCGACGGTGCCGCTCCCGTGCTGCCGGCCGGCGGGCTGCAGCGGGCGACCTGCACGTGCGGGGCCGTGGGCGTCTGCCGGCACGTGCTCGGGCTGATCCTGGCGTACCAGGCCGGGCGCGGGGAGCGGAGCAAGGCGGCCGGCGGTGCCGGGTGGTCGCCGGGCGTGTTCGCGGACGAGCAGGTCGCCGCGCGGATCGGGGAGCGGATGATGGCCGCGGCTCGCCGGGCGCGGCGGGCCGGGTACCACGCGCGGGTGTTCCGGCCCAGCGCCGCCGACCCCGTCGCGCGCGTCGACCTCGGCTCGGCCACCGTGCGCTTCCTGGTCCCGGACGACCTCGGGTTCGTGCACACCGACGCCGTGGCCGGGACGCGGGACGACGTGATCGCGCTCGCCGTGTGGGCGTTCCGGGAGGCCGACCGGCAGGCGCCGGGGCAGGCCGACGTGCGGGTCGACGTCGGCGAACCGGCGACGGAGCACGGCGAGGGGCCCGACCTCGCCGCCGGGCTGGCCACGGAGGTGCTGCTCGGCGGGGCGGTGCAGCTCGGGGCCGGGATCGTCGGCGGCATCGCGGACGTCGCCCGGCGGCTGGAGCGCGACGGGCTGCGGTGGCCGCTGCTGGCCGTGGGGGAGCTGGCGGAGCAGCTCGAGGCGTACCGGGACCGGGGCAGCGGGTACTCGCCGGAGCGGCTGGCCGAGCTGGTCGGGGAGCTGCACGCGCGGGCGCGGGCGGCCCGGGGCCTCGGCGGCGGGGCCCGGGCCCGGGTGCTCGGCACCGAGGAGGCGGCCGAGACACCCCTGCGGCGGGTCCGGCTCGACGGGCTCGGGTGCCGCGTCGTGGCCGCCGGGAGCGCGGCGACGGGGGACGAGCGGCGGGTCGTCGAGGTGTACCTGGCCCACGCCGACACCGGCACCGTGCTCGTGCTGCGGCGGGCCTGGGAAGGCGACGAGCCCGGGGCGCGGCTCGGGCGGCGGCGGCTCGCCGGGTCGAGCGTCGGGGCGCTCGCGGCCGGCACGCTGGTGACGCAGTCCGCGGTGCGCAGCGCCAGCCGGGCCGTACGGCTCACGTCGAGCCGGGTCGCGAAGGCCACCGTCACGGCGTCGCGCGGCGCGTGGGACCGGCTCCCGGACACGCTGCTCGTGCGGGACCTGGCCGCGCTCGCCGGGGAGCTCGCCGGGCTGCCGCCGCGGGCCGTCCGGCCGCGCATCGAGGCCGAGCTCGTGCGCGTGCTGGAGGTCGCGCAGGTGCACGCCGTGGCGTACGCGCCCGGGGCCCAGCGCCTCCGGGCCGGCCTCGTCGACCGGCACGGCAACCGGGCCGTCCTCACCGCGACCCACACCGCCGCCGCCCCGGGCCGCCTCGACGCCGTCGCCGAGGCCCTCGCGGCCGCGCCGTCGTACGTCAGCGGGGTGGTGCGCAGCACCAGCGGCGGGATCGAGATCGACCCGCTCGCGATCGTGGCGGGGACCACGGTCGTCGTCCCGGACCTGGGCGAGGCCGGCGCCGCGGAGCTCGCGCTGCCGGACGGCGTGCGCGAGGAGCCGCTGGCGGAGGCGCTCGACCACGCGATCGCTACGCTCGCCGAGATGCCGCACCGGGGACTGCGCCACCTTCCGCCGGGCTTCGGTGACCGGCTGCGCAAGGCCGGTGACGGGCTGAACCGGGTCGGGCTCCACCGGGCCGCGGCCGCGCTCGAGACGCTCCGTGACGCGCTCGGGCCGGAGCCCGGTGCGGCGGTGGTGCGGGCGTGGGTCGACGCCCATCTGCGACTGACGGTGACGGCGGAACTGCGGTAGCGCAGTGCCCTTCGACACGTCCGTGGGGGGTCCGCCCAAAGGCGTCCGGATGGGGGTAGGGTCCATGGCCGGACCTGTCAGACCGAGCCCCGGGGGGTTGAGCATGGCCGACTCGTTCGTGCATCTCCACGTGCACACCGAGTACTCCATGCTCGACGGCGCCGCGCGCCTCAAGGAGATGTTCGCCGAGGCCAACCGGCTCGGCATGCCCGCCGTCGCGATCACCGACCACGGCAACATGCACGGCGCGTACGACTTCTACAAGCAGGCCAAGGGCGCGGGGGTGACGCCGATCCTGGGCGTCGAGGCCTACGTCGCCCCGGAGTCGCGCCTCACCAAGCAGCGCATCCGCTGGGGCCGGCCGGACCAGAAGGACGACGACGTCTCCGGCTCCGGCGGCTACACGCACAAGACGATCTGGGCGCGCAACAAGACCGGCCTGCACAACCTGTTCCGGCTCAACTCGCGCGCGTCGATCGAGGGCCACTTCGTGAAGTGGCCGCGGATGGACGCCGAGATCATCGCCGAGCACGCCGAGGGCCTCATGGCCACGACCGGCTGCCCGTCCGGCGAGGTCCAGACGCGGCTGCGGCTCGACCAGTTCGACGAGGCGCTGAAGGCGGCCGCGAAATACCAGGAGATCTTCGGCAAGGACAACTACTTCCTCGAGGTCATGGACCACGGCCTCGACATCGAGAAGCGGGTCCGCGACGGCCTGACCGAGATCTCCAAGCGGCTCAACATCCCGCCCGTGGTCACCAACGACTCGCACTACACGCACCAGGCCCAGGCCGAGGCCCACGACGTGCTGCTGTGCGTGCAGACCGCGGCGAACATCAACGACCCCAACCGCTTCCGGTTCGGCGGCTCCGGCTACTACCTCAAGTCGGCCGACGAGATGCGGGCCGTGGACTCGTCCGAGCTGTGGCAGGCCGGCTGCAGGAACACCCTGCTGGTGGCCGAGAAGGTCGACACGACGGACATGTTCAAGTTCGTCAACCTGATGCCGCGCTTCCCGGTGCCCGAGGGCCACACGGAGGAGTCGTTCTTCCGGGCCGAGGTCGCCCGCGGGATGGCCCGGCGGTTCCCGAACGGCGTGGACGAGGTACACCAGAAGCAGGCCGACTACGAGACGGACATCATCATCTCGATGGGCTTCCCGGCCTACTTCCTCGTCGTCTCGGACTTCATCATGTGGGCCAAGAACGAGGGCATCGCCGTCGGCCCCGGGCGTGGTTCGGCGGCCGGGAGCCTGGTCGCGTACGCGATGGGCATCACCGATCTCGATCCCCTCCCGCACGGGCTGATCTTCGAGCGGTTCCTCAACCCCGACCGCGTCTCCATGCCCGACATCGACATCGACTTCGACGAGCGCCGGCGCGGCGACGTCATCCGCTACGTGACCGAGAAGTGGGGCGACGACCGCGTCGCGCAGATCGCCACCTTCGGCACCATCAAGGCCAAGGCCGCCATCAAGGACTCGGCCCGCGTGCTGGGCTACCCGTTCGCGGTCGGCGACAAGATCACCAAGGCCATGCCGCCCGCGGTGATGGGCAAGGACATCCCGCTCTCGGGCATCTTCGACCCGAACCATCCGCGGTACTCCGAGGCGGTCGAGTTCCGCGCGCTGTACGACAGCGACCCGGACGTCAAGAAGGTCGTCGAGACTGCCAAGGGGCTCGAGGGCCTGATCCGGCAGACGGGCGTCCACGCGGCCGGCGTGATCATGTCCGCGGAGCCGCTCATCGACCACGTGCCGCTCATGCGGCGCGACGCCGACGGGGCGATCATCACGCAGTTCGACTACCCGACCTGCGAGACGCTCGGCCTGCTGAAGATGGACTTCCTGGGCCTGCGGAACCTGACGATCATCGACGACGCGGTGAAGAACATCAAACGCCGCGGGATCGACCTCGACCTGCTCTCCCTGCCGCTGGACGACAAGGCCGCCTACGAGCTGCTGGCCCGCGGCGACACCCTCGGCGTGTTCCAGCTCGACGGCGGCCCGATGCGCTCGCTGCTGCGGCTGATGAAGCCCGACAACTTCGAGGACATCTCCGCCGTGCTGGCGCTGTACCGGCCCGGTCCGATGGGTGCCAACTCGCACACGAACTACGCCCTGCGCAAGAACGGCCAGCAGGACATCACCCCGATCCACCCGGAGCTGGAGGAGCCGCTCAAGGAGATCCTCGGCCCGACGTACGGCCTGATCGTCTACCAGGAGCAGGTCCAGCGCGCCGCGCAGAAGCTCGCGGGGTACACCCTGGGGCAGGCGGACCTTCTGCGCCGGGCCATGGGCAAGAAGAAGAAGGAGGTCCTGGAGAAGGAGTACATCCCGTTCCGCGACGGCATGCGCGGCAACGGCTACAGCGACGAGGCGATCAAGAGCCTCTGGGACGTGCTCGTCCCGTTCGCCGACTACGCCTTCAACAAGGCCCACACCGCCGGGTACGGCCTGGTCTCCTACTGGACCGCGTACCTCAAGGCGAACTACCCGGCCGAGTACATGGCCGGCCTGCTCACGAGCGTCGGCGACGACAAGGACAAGATGGCCATGTACCTCGCCGAGTGCCGGCGCATGGGCATCGAGGTCCTCCCGCCCGACGTCAACGAGTCCACCGGCCCCTTCACGCCGGTCGGCAAGGACATCCGGTTCGGGCTCGCCGCGGTGCGCAACGTCGGGCACAACGTCGTCGACGCGATCGTGCGCTGCCGGCAGACCGCCAACGGGCCGTACAAGGACTTCGACGACTTCCTGTCCAAGGTCGACTCGGTCGTGTGCAACAAGAAGACGATCGAGTCTCTGATCAAGGCGGGCGCGTTCGACTCGATGGGGCACCCGCGCCGCGGCCTGCTGGCCATCCACGCCGACGCGATCGACAACTACGCCGACCTCAAGAAGAACGAGGCCATCGGGCAGTTCGACCTGTTCGGCGACGCGTTCGGGTCGGACGACACCTCCGGCGGCACGGCGATGTCGGTGCAGATCCCGCAGATCGAGTGGGACAAGCGCGAGCTGCTCACCTTCGAGCGGGAGATGCTCGGCCTCTACGTCTCCGACCACCCGCTGTTCGGCCTGGAGTCGGTGCTGTCGAAGGCGGCCGACACCGAGATCAGCCGCCTGTCGGAGGAGGGCGCGATCGCCGACGGCGCCGTGGTCACCCTGGCCGGCATGCTCACCGGCGTGCAGCGGCGCATCACCAAGCAGGGCAAGCCGTGGGCCTCGGCGTCGCTGGAGGACCTCGGCGGCGCGGTCGAGGCGCTGTTCTTCCCGAACACCTACGAGCTCGTCGGGCAGTACATCGCCGAGGACGCGATCGTGGTGGTGAAGGGCCGCGTCGACCGCCGCGACGAGACGCCCCGGCTCATGGCGATGGACCTGTCGATCCCGGACGTGAGCGCCGCCGACGAGAACCGGCCGGTCGTGCTGTCGCTGCCGGCCACCCGGTGCACCCCGCCGCTCGTCGACCGCCTCAAGGAGATCCTGGTCAACCACCCGGGCAAGGCCGAGGTGCACGTGAAGCTCAGCCACGGCTCGCGGGTGACGCTGCTGCGCCTCGGGCCCTACCACGTGAACCCGACGACGGCGCTCAAGGGCGACCTGAAGGCCCTGCTCGGCCCGAACAGTTTCAGCTGACGGGATCGCGGGGTAACCTCGGCGGGTGCATGCGCACGCCTTAGCCGACGACCTGCGCCCGCGTCGGTCGCTGTGGCTCTCCCGGCGTGCGCGGTGGTCGGCGTCCGGGGTCGCCGCGCTGGCCGTCGTGCTGCTGGTCTTCGGGTTCGTGTACCGGCTGAGCCAGCGCCCGTACGGCTTCGAGCGGTTCGAACGGATCGGCGGCGTCGCGCTGCCGGCCGACAGTGTCCGCGCCCGGGCGTTCCTCGACGGCGGCCGCGCCTTCCTCGGCCGGGCCACCGGCGGCGGGAGCTACGAGCTGCGAGCCGTCGACTCCGACAAGCCCGCGGTCGCGATCTGGACCAACACGTCGCTGACCGACGTCGACACGTTCCGCTCGGCCCGCGGCATGGTGCAGGTCACCGGGCTGCCCGACGCGGCCGGGCACCGGCGGGTGACGCTGCTCAACGCCAACAACGGGGTGCCGTTCGCGACCTTCGACGTCGACTCCGGCGACCGCTGGGAGCTCGTCGGCAAGTACTTCGTGCGCTACGCCGAGGCCACGCACCGCCTGAGCGTCACCGACGTCGGCAACGGCAAGACGACCGCGGTGCTCGACCAGCCGGGTGGCGCGGCGAGCTGGTGGCTGACCGACAACTGGAGCGGCCAGCAGGTGCCGACGTCCACGGCGGGTGAGCCGCTGGACGAGGCGCTGACCGTGGACCCGAACATCGTGCGGGCCATCCCCGACCGGGGCCTGGAGGTCGTCGGGCTCGCCGGCGGGCACGTGCTCGGGGCCGGGACGGGCCTCGCCGACCCGGACGATCTCGTGTACCCGTACGAGGACCAGGTCTTCGTGGCGCCCCGGGCGGCGAAGTTCGCGCTGCGGGCGTACGACCGCAAGAGCCTCGGCAAGGCCAGCTGGACGTGGGCGTCCCCGGACGAGCGGGCCCGGCCCCTGTTCGTCACCTCGTGCGGGGAGCAGCGGGTGTGCGTCGGCGAGGACCACTTCCTCACCCAGCTCGACACCGCCGACGGCCGGGTGGTGTTCCGCATCGCGGCCGAGCGCCCTTCGCAGGCCGTCCCGGTCGGCGACCGCATCATGATGCGTACGGGTTCCGGCACCGACACCGCGGAGACGCTGCTGGACGCCGACGGCCGGACGGTGCGCAGCTGGCCCGGCAAGCGCGCGGCGCGCCTGGACGAGGGCAGCTACCTGCTGCTGCCGGCGGTACCCCCGAGCGGCGCCTACCCGTGGATGGGCGTCGACGCCGAGCACGGCACCGCGCGCAACCTCGGCGACGTCGACGCGCGCCCCGACTCCTGCACCTGGAGCCACACCTATCTGGCCTGCGCGACCAAGGGCGAGTTCGCCTTCTACCGCATCCGGGCGCCCTGGTACTCCATCTGATCCGCCGCCCGGCGCACCCGCGCCCGCCGCGCGATCCGGAACATGGTCACCGCCCCGATCCCGACCCACACGACGTTGACCGCGGTGGACGGCCACGCGTGGCTGACGGCCGAGTTCCAGGCGAGCGCGACCGCCCCGACGATGTTCATGGCCTGGAACGCGAACCCGTCGCCGGTGAGGCGCTTGGCGGACACCAGGCCGTAGGCGGCGAGCACCAGCGCGGCGCCGGCCCACCCCAGGAAGCCGATCAACATGGCGACGATCGTCGCATCAAGTGCGGCTAACGCGTGAGCGAGAATTGCTACAGCAGTACTGCAGTGAGGCTTCACATGGATCTTGACCCGCGCCGGCTCGCCGTGCTGGCCGCGATCGCCCGCCGCGGCACCCTGGCCGGCGCCGCGGCCGCCCTGCACGTGACCCCGTCGGCCGTCTCCCAGCAGCTCGCCCAGCTCGAGCGCAGTGTCGGGCGCCCCCTCGTCGACCGCTCCGGCCGCCGCGCGGTGCTGACGGCCGCGGGCCGGGTGCTGGCCGACCGGGCCGAGGCGATCGCCCGCGAGCTGGTCGAGGCCGAGCGCGAGCTCGCCGCGATGTCGGGCCGGGCCGCGGGTCTCGTGCGGGTCGCCGCCTTCGCGACGGTGATCCGCCACCTGCTCCTGCCGGCGATGGCGCTGCTGGCCGAGGACTTCCCGGACGTGGTCTGCGCGATCACCGAGCTGGAGGGCGCCCCGGCCCTGCGCGAGCTGCGGCTGGGCGGCATCGACCTGACCATCACCGAGCGCGACGCGGTCCTGGGCCTGGAGACCCGCCGCCGCCTGACCGTGATGCCGCTGTGCGAGGACCAGTACCGGGTGGTCGTGCCGGTGGGCTGGCCGCCCGTGCACGCGTACGCGGACCTGGCCGACCGCCCGTGGGTCGCCGGCTCCCCGTCGTCGACGACGGGGCAGATCCTCGACCGGGTCTGCCGCGAGCAGGGCTTCACGCCCCGGCGGGTGCACGAGTGCCTGGACTATCCGACGGTGCTGGCGCTGGTCGCGGCCGGGCACGGGGCCACGATCGTGCCGGACCTCGCCCTGCGCGGCGCGAACCGCGACGAGATCACCGTGACGTCGCTGCCGGGCGCGGGCGCGCGGCGGCTGGACGCCCACGTGACGGCGGCGAGGGCTCAGCTCCCGGCGGTGGAGGCGCTGCTGTCGTGCCTGCGGACGGTGGTTCCCGGGCCTCGGTAGTGTCCCGATCGGCCGAGGCCCGGGAGGGTCGCTAGGCGGCGACGATCGTGCCGTCGGGCTGTCTGGTGCAGGTGACCGCCCGCGCGGCCGTGGTCGAGGCCGCGCCGAGGCACTTGGCCAGGACGGCCTGGCCCGCGGCCGTGGGGTGCCACGACTCCTGGCAGGTCTGGAAGTACGACACGCAGGTGTTGGCGATCCGCTGGATGGCGATCTTGTCCTTGCCCGAGAGGCTGGTCACGAAGGTGCCGCTCGCGCCGTCCTGCAGGCGGATCGGCGTGGCCAGGGCGCCCGCCGGGCTCCCGGGCCGCTCGCACAGCCGGGCGCCGTCGAAGGCGTGCTGGACGTCGAGGAACACGAGGTCGTCGTTCGGGCGCTCGGCGGCGAGGGTGTTGCGCACGTTCTGCACCAGCGTGCCCAGGCCCTGCGAGAAGAGATGGCCGGCGGAGAGGCTCGCGCGGTGGATCGGGCAGCCGGCCGCGTACCGCAGGGCGCCGAGGTCGCGGAACTTGTCCCGGTCGTCCTGGCGGCTGTCGGCCTCCCAGTAGGACGGGTCGAGGTCGAACGGCAGCGGGTTGGTGTAGTCCTGGAACACGACCCGGTGCTGGTGGTCCGCGTCGACCTGGTCGAGGGTGGTGAGCAGCTGGCGGACGGCGGCGATCGTCTCGGCCGTGGCCGCGTCGAACTGGGCCTGGGTGGCCAGGTCACCCGCGGCGCACGGGGCCTGCTCGACCGGGCCGCCGAGGTACGCCCAGAACTCCCACCACCCCGTCCACGCGTCGGCGATGAAGCGGTTGGCGCACTTCTCCGCCACGTCGCCGAAGGTGAACTGGCTGTTGTTGGAGCCGAGCCCGACGAGCACGAGGTCGATGTCGTGCGTCTGGGCGACGGCGCGGAGCTGGTCGAGCTGGGCGGCGACGGTCCGGCCCTTCTCGCGGGCCGAGGACGGGCTGGCGAAGTCGGCGGGGCGGCCGCCGGAGCAGGCCAGGTTGTACCGGTCCTGGATGCCCGGCAGCGTGGCCTGCAGCAGCGATGCGTTGGCCGAGCGGTGGCAGAAGTAGGCGTTGCTGTTCGGCGCCGACCAGCCGGGGAAGCCCTGGCTCACGCCGTTGACGTCGACGACGGGCTGGTAGGCGCCCGCCCCCTCGCCGGAGATGAAGCTGTCGCCCAGGGCGACGGCGGCGGTGGGCAGGGCGGCGGCGGCCGCGGTGGGCGGGGTGGCGGCGGTCGCGGCCACGGCCGCGGAGGCGACGACGGTCGCCACGAGCGCGGCACGGAGGAACTTGGACACGGGCGGTCTCCTCGATCCCAGAACGTGAAGAGTTCTCGGATCAGATCACGGGAGCACCACGCAGGTCAATGTCTAATAGATCGACATGTGGACATGGTTCGTGTGGTCGCTGCTCGGGTCGCCCTGGCCGCTGGAGTACGGGTGCCAGCCCGCGGCCGGGGTCCAGATCTGGCGGAACCAGATCACGTACATCACCCCGAGCGCCGAGGCGTTGCGCACCAGCCACGTCGCCAGCTCGGTGCCGTACTCCTTCGCCGCCCCCGTCGCCACCCCGCCGAAGCCCTTCGGGTCGGCCGCGAAGTCGCACGCCCGGCCCTTCGGGTGCTCGTAGGGGCCGCTCGGGCGGAAGCACGACACGTAGTGCCCGAAGCCCGCGAGCTTGACCTGCTCCAGCGCGTGCTCGGTGCGCGGGGTCAGGCAGCCCGACGTCGTCGGGTCGTGCAGGCCGCACGTCTCCGGCGGCCACGAGCCGTCGGGGCGGCGCGGGGCCGGCTCGGCGTTGACGAGCGGGGTCTTCACGCTCGTGGTCGTCGCCGGGTCGAGGATCGGCTGCGACTCCCGGTTCAGCGCCTCGGCGAGCGCCTGCTCCACGGCCGCCTTCTGCTGGGCCATCACCGCGAGCTGGTCCTGCTGGCGGCGCACCTCGGTGTCGATGGTCGCCCGGTTCGCCTCGAGGGTGGCCCGCACGCTCGCCAGCTCCTGCAGCTGCGCGGACTGCCGCCGGGCGACGAGCTCGAGCAGGCTCACGCGGTCGGCGAAGACGCCGGGGCTGGGGCTGTCCAGCAGGGTCGCCGCGTCGCGCAGGCCGCCGCCGTACTGGTACGCCGCCACGGTCACCGTGCGCGTGGCCTCGACGAGCCGCTGGTAGCGCGGCTCCAGCTCGGCCTGCTCGGCCTGCACGAGCGCCTGGCGGGCCTGGGAGGCGGCGAGCTGGTTCTGCGCGTCGATGTAGGCCTTGTTGGCCACCTCGAGCTGCTCGGAGAGCGCGTCGGAGCCCGTCTCGGCCGCCACCGTCGCCTTGGGGGAGGGCTGCGGTTTCGGGCTCGCCGACGCGGGGGCCGCCGTCAGGGCCAGCAGGGCGCACACGACGGCCGCGATCCATGGTGATCTGGTCATACCGCTTGCCTGATCGGCAGGGAGCGGGCCGACTTGAGGGCTATCGCACCGCCGCGTAGAGCCCGGCCGTGGTGCTCGTCCCGGTGGCCCGCACCAGCACCCGCTCCAGGTCGCTGAGGAAGCCCAGCGGCCCGCGGCGGCCCAGGAACCCGTGCGCCGCGCACAGCCGCAGCTCGGCGGTCGGGCCGAGCCGCAGCAGGCACAGGAAGAAGCGCGCACCCGCCGGAGCCGGATCGCGGGGCACGACCGCGGACAGCCGCGCGGCCCCGCGCACCCCGGCGGCCCCGGTCGAGTCGCACCGCCGGTCGGCGAACCAGCAGCCGTCCGGGCGGGAGTCCTCGTAGGCGACCTCGGCCCGGCGCAGCAGCGAGCCGACGGGTTCGTGGCGGTAGCGCGAGGGCGCGCAGTCGAGCCGGAACCCGCCCGCCGGCACGCGCAGGGCGGCCTCGTCCTCGCCCGTGTACGCGGCCAGCTGCAGCGCGACGGCCGCGAGCAGCACCGTGACCGGGTCGGCCCGGTGCCGCTCGCCGAGGCAGCGCACGGCGAGCGCGAGGGAGGGCGACTCGATCATCCCCGAGTCGAGATCCATGTGATCCACCGGTGCCGAACGTAGGGCCCCGCGGGCGAGCCGATCAATGCGTTCCCGCGGAACTTGCCGGTTTCTTGCGGCACGCGGCGATAGATTGGCAGACATGTGGCAGATCACCATCAGCGACGCCTGCATCGGCTCCGGCAGCTGCGTCGGGGTCGCACCGGAGCGCTTCGACCTCGACGACGCCGAGGGGCGCGCGCACCCGGTGCGCCCGGAGATCGAGCCGGGCGACGAGGCGGTGCTCGACGCGGTCGCGAACTGCCCGATGGAGGCGATCACCGTCGTGGACCTGGAGACCGGCCGGACGGTCGAAGCCTAGAACGGTCGAGGCCTAGGACGGGGCCTGACCGCGGTAGGCGGCCAGGAGTGCCTCGGCCGCCTGGACCGGGGTCAGCGAGCCGTCGAGGACCGCGCGCTCGATCCGGGGCGTCAGCTCGCGGACCGCCGGCGACGTGCGCAGGCCGTCGAGCAGGGCGTCGCGGGTCATCGCCCAGACCCAGCCGATCTGCTGGCGCTCCCGCCGTGCCCGCAGCTCGCCGGCGGCCTCCAGCCCGTCGTGGTGGCGGCGCAGCCGGTCCCACAACGTGTCCAGGCCGGCCCCGGTCAGGCCGCTGCACGTGAGCACCGACGTGCCGGAGTGCAGCAGCCGCAGGGCGCCGGAGAGCTCGCGGGCCGCGGCGCGGGCGTCCTGCTCGTGCGGGCCGTCGGCCTTGTTCACCGCGATCACGTCGGCCAGCTCCAGCACGCCCTTCTTGATGCCCTGGAGCTGGTCGCCGGTGCGGGCCAGGGCCAGCAGCAGGAACGTGTCGACCATGTCGGCGACCGCGGTCTCGGACTGGCCCACCCCGACGGTCTCGACCAGCACCACGTCGTAGCCCGCGGCCTCCACGACCACCATCGCCTCACGCGTCGCGCGGGCCACCCCGCCGAGCGTGCCGGAGGTGGGGGAGGGGCGCACGAACGCGGCGGGATCGTTGGCCAGGCGGGTCATCCGCGTCTTGTCGCCCAGGATGCTGCCGCCGGTGCGGGTCGAGGACGGGTCGATCGCCAGGACGGCGACGCGGTGGCCGGCCTCGATGAGGTACATCCCGAGCGCGTCGATGAACGTGGACTTGCCGACCCCGGGCACGCCGGTGACGCCGATCCGCCGGGCGCCGCCCGCGTGCGGGGTGAGGGCGTGCAGGAGCTCCTGGGCGCGGGCGCGGTGGTCGGCGCGGGTGGACTCGACGAGCGTGATCGCCCGGGCGATCCAGGCGCGCGAGCCGCCCCGGACGCCCTCGACCAGGTCGCTCAGTGCTGCAACCGGGATCGCAGCACCTCCAGCAGGTCCAGTGCCGCGTCGGCGATGACGGTGCCCGGGCCGAAGATGGCGGCGGCCCCGGCCGTGCGCAGCTCGTCGTAGTCCTGGGGCGGGACGACCCCGCCGACCACGATGAGGATGTCGTCGCGGCCCAGCTCGGCGAGCTCGTGGCGCAGGGCCGGCACGAGCGTCAGGTGCCCCGCGGCGAGCGAGTTGACGCCCACGATGTGCACGTCGGCCTCGACCGCCTGCCGGGCCACCTCGGCCGGCGTGGAGAACAGCGGGCCCACGTCGACGTCGAAGCCGAGGTCGGCGAAGGCGGTCGCGACCACCTTCTGGCCGCGGTCGTGCCCGTCCTGGCCCATCTTGGCCACCAGGATGCGCGGCCGGCGGCCCTCGTCGTCGGCGAAGGCGTCGGTGGCGGCGCGGACGCGCTCGACGGCGACCGCCGCCGTGCTGCCCTTGACCGCCTCGTCGCGATACACCCCGGAGATGGTACGGATCTGCGCCGTGTGCCGCCCGAAGACCTTCTCCAGCGCGTCGGAGATCTCCCCGACGCTCGCGTGCGCCCGGGCCGCGGCCACGGACAGCTCGAGCAGATTCCCGCCGCCGGCCGCGCCCTCGGTCAGCGCCCGCAGCGCGTCGTCGCAGGCGGCCTGGTCGCGCTCGGCCCGCAGGCGCTCCAGCCGGGCGATCTGGGCCGCGCGCACCGCCGAGTTGTCGACCTTGAGCACCTCGATCGGCTCGTCGGTGTCGGGCCGGTACTTGTTCACCCCGATCACCGGCTGCCGCCCCGAGTCGATGCGGGCCTGCGTGCGGGCCGCCGCCTCCTCGATGCGCAGCTTCGGGATGCCCTCGTCGATCGCCCGGGCCATGCCGCCGGCCCGCTCGACCTCCTCGATGTGCGCCCAGGCACGGGCGGCGAGGTCGTGGGTGAGCCGCTCGACGTACGCGCTGCCGCCCCACGGGTCGATCACCTTCGTGGTGCCCGACTCCTGCTGCAGCAGCAGCTGCGTGTTGCGTGCGATGCGGGCCGAGAAGTCGGTCGGCAGGGCCAGGGCCTCGTCCAGCGCGTTGGTGTGCAGCGACTGGGTGTGGCCCTGGGTCGCGGCCATCGCCTCGACGCAGGTGCGCACCACGTTGTTGAAGACGTCCTGGGCGGTCAGCGACCAGCCCGACGTCTGGCAGTGCGTGCGCAGGCTCAGCGACTTGGGGTTCTCGGCGCCGAACTCGCGCACCAGCCGCGCCCACAGCAGCCGCCCGGCCCGCAGCTTCGCGACCTCCATGAAGAAGTTCATGCCGATCGCCCAGAAGAACGACAGCCGCGGCGCGAACACGTCCACGTCCAGCCCGGCGTCGCGGCCGGCCCGCAGGTATTCCACGCCGTCGGCGAGCGTGTAAGCGAGCTCGAGGTCGGCGGTCGCCCCGGCCTCCTGGATGTGGTAGCCGGAGATCGAGATCGAGTTGAACTTCGGCATGTGCTTCGAGGTGTACCCGAAGATGTCGCTGATGATCCGCATCGACGGCGCGGGCGGGTAGATGTAGGTGTTGCGGACCATGAACTCTTTGAGGATGTCGTTCTGGATGGTGCCCGAGAGCTGCTCGGGCTTCACCCCCTGCTCCTCGGCGGCCACGATGTAGAGCGCCAGCACCGGCAGCACCGCGCCGTTCATCGTCATCGACACGCTCATCCGGTCCAGCGGGATGCCCTCGAAGAGGCGGCGCATGTCCAGGATCGAGTCGATGGCGACCCCGGCCATGCCCACGTCGCCGGCGACGCGCGGGTGGTCGGAGTCGTAGCCGCGGTGGGTCGCCAGGTCGAAGGCGACCGAGAGGCCCTTCTGCCCGCCGGCCAGGTTGCGCCGGTAGAACGCGTTGGACTCCTCGGCCGTGGAGAAGCCGGCGTACTGCCGCACCGTCCACGGCTGCGTCGTGTACATGGTCGGGTAGGGCCCGCGGACGAAGGGCGCGATGCCGGGCAGGCTGCCGAGGAACTCGACCCCGGCGAGGTCGTCGGGGCCGTAGACGCCCTTGACGTCGATGCCCTCGGGCGTGGCCCAGACCTCGCCGGCCTCACCGCGCTCGGCCGGCTCGACGCGCGGCGTGCCGAGGGCGACCTCGGAGAAGTCGGGGATCACAGTGCCACTCCCAGGTCCTCGTGCGTGCGGCGCAGGACGGCGAGCGCGTCGCAGCCGCTGTACAGGTAGGCGTCCACGCCGTCGTAGTCGCCCTTGCCCGCGAGCCAGATCGTCGTGACCCCCTCGACGCGCAGGCGGGCGGCGGTGGCCGCGGCCTGCTCGGCGTAGGAGCGGTCGGAGCCGCAGATGCACGCGACCGGCGCCGCGCTGTCCTCGCTCAGGCGCACGCCCCCGGCCGCGAACAGGTTGGCGGCGAAGCCGACGCGGGCGGAGTGCGCGGCCACCGGGCCCAGCGCGACCAGGCGCACCGTGGGGGGTTCGGCCGCGGCGTCGGCGGCGTCGCGGAGCGCCTCGAAGCCGTGGGCGTACGACATCCGCGGCAGCCCGCCGCTCGGCGGCACCGGCGCCGGGGGTCTGATCGGCCGCCGCTCGTCCAGGTCCGGGAACTCCGACACGCCCGTGATCGGCTGCCGGCGGTGGGCCAGGTCGGCCTCGCGCCGCTGCCGGACGGCGCCGACGCGCTCCTCGACCAGCCCCGAGCGCAGGGCCGCGGCCATCCCGCCGGCGCGCTCGACCTCGGTGAAGACGTCCCAGGCGGCGTGCGCGAGGGCGTCGGTGCGCGACTCGACGTACCAGGACCCGCCGGCCGGATCGAGCACCCGGGCGACCCCGGACTCCTCGATGAGCAGCGACTGGGTGTTGCGCGCGATGCGCCGCGAGAAGGCGTCGGGCAGGCCGAGCCGCGCGTCGAACGGCTGCACGGTGACCGCGTCCGCGCCGCCGGCCCCGGCGCCGAAGCACGCCACGGTGGTGCGCAGCAGGTTGGTCCAGGGGTCGCGGGCGGTCATCATCGCGTCGCTGGTCACCGCGTGCTGCCGCTGGGCGCCGAGGTGCGGCACGTCGCAGACCTGCGCGACCCGCGCCCAGATGCGCCGCGCGGCGCGCAGCTTGGCGATCGTGGCGAACTGCTCGGCGGTCGCGGCGAAGCGGAACTCCAGCTGCTTGAGCGCCATGCCCGCGGACAGCCCGGCCCCGACGAGCTCGCGCAGGTAGGCGACCCCGGTCGCGGTGGCGTAGCCGATCTCCTGGGCGTCGCTCGCGCCGGCGTCGTGGTAGACGGTCGCGTCCACGGTCGCGATCGGGACGGGGGAGCCCGTCAACGCCGACAATACGCTCATATCGGGCACTGATCCGGTCCGCGCGGCCAGGCCGAGCGGGTCGGCGCCCAGGTTGCCCGACTTGTCCGATCCGGGCAGCGCCAGGAACGCGCGGGCGGCCTCGTGGGTCAGCGGCCCGTGGTCCAGCACGACCGCGGCCAGGTCGAGCAGCACCCCGTCGAGCGCCTCGGCGAGGTCGCCCGGGGCGATCCCGGCCAGCCACAGCGACGTGGCCCCGTTCTCGAGGTCGGCCAGCACCGCCGCCCGGGTCGCCTTCGGGTCGGGGTCGGCGTGGCGCTGCCGCACGTCCCACGGCCGCGGCGCCGCGCTCGTGCCCCGCACGAACGGCACGTGCCCCGGCTGACCGGCCGCCGGCGCGGGGTCGGCCGCCGTGTACAGCGGCGCGATCCGCAGCCCGTCGTAGGTCTCGGTCGCCAGCAGGTCCGCCACCGCCTCGGGCGGCGTGTCGTCGCCGGCCAGCCCGGACTTGCGCAGCACGCCCAGTGCGAGCCGCTGCCAGTCCAGGAGTTCCTCGGTGGGCGTGCTCATGGTGGACACGTTAAGGCCGCGTGTGCGCCGGTGGGCACCCCTGTGACAACCTCCACCCACTCCACACTGCCACCGGTTCAGCCCCTACGCAGGATCTGCAGGCCGAGCACGATGCCGAAGCGGGAGTCGGTCACCGCCGTCACCACCCGGTGGCCCCCGGTCCGGGCGGTGAGCAGGAGCTGGGACACCAGGACGTGCTCGGCGACGCATTCCATGTCGACGTACGCCTCGTCGTCGCCGATGCGCAGCAGCGCCCAGACCTGCCCGTCGCCCAGGCAGATGGCCTGGAGGCGGTACTGCCCGGCCGGGAGGGCGCGATCGTCGTCGAGCCGCAGGAGGTTGTCGCGCCGCCCGCTCATGAGCCGCTCGGGTGTCGTCTCGACCGCGTCGGACTCGGGCTTGTTGTACTCCCGCACCCGGCGCAGCATCGTGGCGACCTGCTCGCCGGAGAGCCCGGCGGGCACCGGGTCGGTGGTGGCCAGGGCCGGCGGCCCGGCCGGCGCGGCGACGATCGTGCGGGTCGCGGGGCGGGCGGTCGCGAGCGCGTAGCCGAACGCGAGCCCGGCCACGAGCGCCACCGCGATGGTCACCGCCCCGCGGCGGCTCCGGACGGGCTCAGGCCGCTCCGGCACCGGCCGCGCGCCGGTCACCTCGATCTCCACGCTCACCCTCCGGCGCCGGCGGGTCCGGCTGGGCCGGGATCGCCGCGCTCGCGGGAGCGGGCGCGAGGCTCACGACGAGCCACGTCGCGGCACTGACCCCGGCCAGCATCGCCATCACGATCGTAACCCGGTCGACGGACGTGGACAGGTGCCAGCCGATGGGATACGGCGAAATGAGATAGATGAACGTGATCGCGGCCCAGTATCCGCCGAAGACCACCCACAGCCACCCGTCGCCGGCCAGCCCGAGCGCGCGGCGGCGCCCGCGCAGGAAGAAGGTGCCGAGCACCGCGGCGAGCACGGCGGCCCCCACGACGGAGCCGACTTGGCCGCTCAGCGCCGCCTGAATCTCCGGCAGCCGGCTCCAGGCCGCGTGGTCGCCGTGCAGCAGCTGCCCGAAGCGGCCGTCGGCCATGAGATCGTTCTTCGCGCCGAACACGCGCGCCGTCGCCGACCAGACCGCGGCGACCCCGACCGGCAGCCAGCACCACGCGGCGCGGCGCGGCTCGTGGCGCAGCCGCAGCGTCGCCACCACCGCGACGACCCCGGCGAGCGGCAGCCCCTCGTTCTTCGTCAGCACCGCGGCCGAGACGAGGAACAGCGCGAGCGGCGTGACCCGCACCGGATCGGCCGCGCCGAGCAGCAGCACCGCCCCGGCGACGAACGCGGCCGCGCACATCGTGTCGCTGTAGCCCTCGGCCGGCGCGGTGAACTGCGGCAGCCAGGCCGCGCACGCGGCGGCCAGCGCGGCCGGGACCGACAGCCAGGCCGGGGCGTTCGCGGTCGCCCGGCGCACCGCATAGGCCACCAGCACGACGGCCGACCACGTGATCGCGACGTTGACCGCGAGGGCCGGGCGGAACGTGAGGGAGTCCAGCAGCCGCCACGCGACCGCGACCGGGGCCGAGGCGATGGGCGGGTAGTCGGTGTGGGTGATCGCGATCGTCTCGTTGCCGATCGCGGCGCGGGCGAAGTCGCCGCCCTGCGCGAAGTATCCGGCGTGCTGCCACCAGATCGCGTGCGCGTCCCAGCCGAGCGGGCTCTGGAACATCATCAGGAAGGGCGCCAGCAGCGGTACGCCCAGCAGCCCCGCCTCCCGCCAGGAGCCGCCCGGCACCGCCGCGGCGCCGCGCGCGAACCACGCCAGGGCGACGGTGGCCAGGAACACCGCTCCGAACCAGGGCAGCAGCGGCCCGCGCAGCCACAGCATGAGCACCACGGCGACGCTCGACACCGCGGCGGCGGCGAGCGGGGAGAGCACGACGGCCAGCGGCACCGAGCGGGTCAGCGCCCAGGCCAGCGGCAGCCCGGCCACGGCCAGGGCGAACACGGCGACGACGCTGGTCATCGGGCGACCGCCGTGAGCTCGAGCCCGACCCCGTCCGGGAGCCTGGGATCGACGCGGCGGCGCAGCACGACGTCGGCCCGCTCGCGGGCGTTCACCGTGGTCACGCCGTGCATGGCGGCCAGCTCCTGCAGCCGGAACCACCAGATGCCGTCGGGCTCGTCGATGTAGACCAGCGCGCCCGCGGGGACCTCGCGCCCCATCTGCTCGCCGAGGTGCTCCATGGCCGTCAGGAGCCTGCGCTCGGGCTGCCCGGAAGCGCCCCGGTAGCGGGCCGCGAGATAGGCCCCGGCGTGCGCGGCGTGCGCCGCGTTGATCACCGCGGGAACCAGCGCCGCGACCGCGACCAGCGCGACGACGAGCCGTGTCGCGACGAGCCGTGTCGCGACGAGCCGTCCGTCCCTCATCCCATCCCCCGGTGATCCGTGTGGCGGGGACTATACGTGGCGCGGAGGGTACCGTGCGCCCCAGGAACGGGTGGTTCCGTCCGGGACGGCTCAGCGCCGGACGATGCCGCCGATCAGTCCGTAGTCGATCGCCTCCGCCGCGGTGAGCACCCGCCCGGACTGCAGGTCGTCCTCGACCCGGGAGCGGGCCTGGCCCGTGGCGCCCGCGATGCGCAGGATCAGGTCCTCCAGGTCGCGCAGGTAGCGCCCGGCCTCGGCCACCACCTGGTCGGCCGTGCCGCCGGGGGAGGAGACCTTCGGCTCGGCGAGCCGGAACCGCGCGTGCGCGAACGCGGAGCGCTCGGCCGCGGCGCAGAACACCCCGAGCGCCGCCCCGCTCACCTCGCCGACGGCGGTGGCGTGCACCGGGGCGCCGATCGAGTCGATGGCGTCCACGAGCGTCCAGACCGCCGCGAGATGGCCCTGGTCGGCGCTGAGGTGCAGGCTGATCGGCTCGGCCCCGGCGGCGTCGAGCGCGAGCAGCGTCGCCGCCGCCCGGGCGGCCATCTCGGGCTCGATCGGCCCGCGCACGAACACCATGCGCCGGCCGAACAGCTGCTCGTCGAGCCAGGGCGCGTGCTGGGCCGGCGGCGGCACCGGCTCCTCGTCCCGCCGTTCGTAGTAAGGGCGCATGAGCCGAACATAGGCGAGAATCGGTGATCCGGCCGCCCGCCGTTGCGGTTTCCGCTCCGGGCTGAAACCCCCGCCGTGCCCCGGCCCGGCCTGCGCAAATGTGGCAAACCGGTCGCGTTGAAACCCTAGGCTGGCACCATGCGGTGAGGAGGCACCGGCAGGCGGTGCCGCGTCGCAACCGTCGGGAGCCGCCATGGCGGACGTTTCCACCGCAGAGTCCGGACTGGTGGACCAGGACCTCGCCGAGATCGTGCACGAGGTCTGGGACGCCTACCTCCAGCAGCCCGACGCCACCCCGGTCGACGCCCCGCCGATGCCCGACGCCAAGTCGATCACCGCCGCCGTGTCGATCACCGGCGCCTGGGAGGGCCACGTCCGCGTGCTCGTCCCGCCGAGCGCGGCCGGCGACATCACCGCGATCATGCTGGCCATGGACGCCGCCGAGGTCACCGACCACGACGTGACGGACGCGATGGGCGAGCTCATCAACGTCGTGGGCGGCAACATCAAGAACCGCGGCGCCCAGCCCGCCAAGCTCGGCCTGCCGGTCGTGGCGACGGGCCGGATGCTGTTCCCGGCCACGCGCGAGACCCACCGCCTGGCGATCGGCTGGCCGACCGGCGACCCGATCGTGTTCAGCGTGCTGCACGTCAACCCGGACCGCGCGGTCCTGCCCGTGACGGCCAAGAAGGCCTGACCACGGCTGGGTCCGGCGGCCGGAGCCGCCGGACGATGGCGTGTTCAGCAGGGGCCGGCCCAGCGGGTCATGCGCGGGCCCCCGTCAGCTCCGGGCGGGCGGCCAGGATCAGCCCCAGCGTCAGGTAGCCCACGAGCAGGTGCGTCGCGCCCACGTAGTCGGCGATCGGCGAGCCCAGGACGGCGAACGTCGGCACCGTCACCACGGCCCAGCTCTCCGCGACCGTCGGCCAGATCCGGGCCGCGCCGCGCCAGCGGGCGGTGAACAGGATCTTCAGGCCGATCACGAACATGCCCAGCATCGACAGGGGCCAGAACACGTCCATCGGCACCAGCCAGACGGCGTCGCGCAGGGACGGGACCGCGTGCAGGAAGCTCCACACGGTCGCGACGGCGAGCAGGACGTGCTCCACGTACAGCATGCCCCGCGCCACCTTCGAGGTGCCCGTGGCCGCGGTGCGCAGCTGGATCGCCAGCAGGGCGAAGAGGCCGAGCTGGAAGGCGCCGCCGCCCAGGTCGGAGATGGTCCGGCCGAGCGAGTCGGTCGGGTTGTTGCCGACCGTGAACATGGTGACCGCCCAGGTCAGCGTGCCGGCGGCGAGGGCCAGGGCCAGCGCCCGGGTCGGGCCGGTCGAGATGCGGGCGGTGGCGGCGGGCGAAAGGTCGGTACGAGCGGGAATCGGCTCGGTTCGAATCGTCATGCCGGGAACTCTGCGGCGCCGGCCGACCCGGGCGGCAGGGGCCGGCGACCCCGGCATCGTCCCCCGTCGTGTCCCGCCCAGGACGGGACCGCGGTCCTCGGGCCTTCGGGACACCTCGGATGGCACCATGACCGGGTGTCCAAGCCCCGCGTGCCCACGCTGGTCGGCGGCGTGTTCGTGTGCCTCACGCTCGCCGCGACCGTCGCCTCCGTCGTGCTCGAGGCGCGGCTCGGGGCGCGGCAGCGGGCCGGCGACGGGCTCGAGGCCGGCTGGATCTCGGGGCTGGCCGGGCTCGCCCTCGCGGTGCCGGGCGGGCTGCTCGTGCACCGGGTGCCGCGCAACGCGGTCGCGTGGATCCTGTGCGCGAGCGGGCTGCACTGGGCGCTCGACGGGGCCGCGGTCTCCTACGTCGCCCACGCGGTCGCGCACAGCCCGGCGCCGCAGGGGGCGGCGCTCGCCTACTGGGTGTACCAGCGCGTCGGCGCCGGTCTGCTGTTCTCCCTGCCGCTGCTGCTCGTCTTCTACCCCGACGGGCGCCTGCCTCGCGGCCGGTGGCGCTGGGCCGTGCTGGGCAGCCTGGGCGCGACGGCGATCCTGCCCACGACC
Source organism: Dactylosporangium sp. CA-052675 (assembly GCF_050947935.1). Taxonomy (GTDB): domain Bacteria; phylum Actinomycetota; class Actinomycetes; order Mycobacteriales; family Micromonosporaceae; genus Dactylosporangium. The sequence continues at coordinate 2,644,310 of NZ_CP192010.1, forward strand.
CTGCTGTTCGTGCCCACGCGCATCGCCGAGGCGATGGCCGACGACCCCTCGCCCGCGGCCGTGCGCGACCTGTCGATCGACCTGCTCGCCCTGCCGCTGCCCGACACCGCCTGGCAGGTGCTGCTGCGGGTCGGCTACACCGCGCTGCCCCTGAGCCTGCTGGTCCCCTTCGCCGTGGTCTTCCGCCGGTACCGTGCGGCGACCGGACTGCAGCGCACCCGCATGCGGTGGCTGTTGTGGGCCGGCGTGGTGGACGTGCTCGTCATGCTCTCCGCGCTCGTGCTGCCCCAGCCGGTCCTCGGCGCCGGGCTCTTCGTGGCCATCGCGATCACCGGCGGGGCCATCGCGATCGGCGTGCTGCGCCCGCAGCTGCTCGACATCGACCGGCTCCTCGGCGGCACGGTGCTCTACGGTGCCCTGGCCACCGTCGTGGTGCTCGTCGACGCGGCGATCCTCGCCCTCGTCACCACCGCGCTCGGCGACCGGGGGGCGGCGCTGGTGGGCCTGCTCGTGGTGCTGCTGGTCTACGGCCCGCTGCGCAACCGCCTCTGGGTGCTCGTCCAGCGCGTGGTGCTCGGGCAGCGGCACGACCCGTACCGCATCATCTCCGGCCTCGCCGAACAGCTCGAGCGCTCCGACAGCCCCGAGCACCAGCTGCTGGCCGTCGCGCGCAGCGTCGCCGAGGCGTTCCGCTCGCCCTACGTCGCCGTCGAGGTCCACCGCACCGGCGGGCAGGCGCTGCTGGCCGAGCACGGGACGGCCCCCGCCGACGTGCAGACGATGCCGATCACGTACCGCGACGAGACCGTCGGCCGCCTCATCCTCGCCGCCGGCGGCTACCGGGCCGCGCTCTCCCCGCGCGACGAGCGCCTGCTCGCCGACGTGGTCCGGCAGGCGGCGGCCGCGGCCCGCTCCAGCTACCTCGCGGCCGAGCTGCAGGTGAGCCGCGAGCGGCTGGTCGGCGCGCGGGAGGAGGAGCGCCGCCGGGTCCGCCGCGACCTGCACGACGGCCTCGGCCCCGCGCTCGGGGGCGTCGCGCTGCGCATCGACACCGCCCGGAACCTGCTGGCCCGGGCGCCCGAGCGGGCCGACGAGATCCTGCGCCGGGCCCGCGACGACGCCGCCACCGCCCTCGCCGACGTGCGGCGGCTGGTGCACGACCTGCGCCCGCCCGCGCTGGACGACGTCGGCCTGGCCGGCGCGGTCGGCCAGCTCGCCGAGCGCCTCCGCGGGCCCGGGCTGACCACGCGGGTCTCGGCCTCGCTCCCGGCGGACCTGCCGGCGGCGGTCGAGGTGGCGGCGTACCGCATCGCCTCCGAGGCCCTGACCAACGTCACGAAGCACGCGAACGCCGCGACCTGCACGGTCGCGCTGACGGCCGGCGACGGCGCGCTCACGGTCGAGGTCCGCGACGACGGCACCGGGATCGCCCCCGGCACCCCGAGCGGTGTCGGCCTCGTCTCCCTGCGCGAGCGGGCGGCCGAGCTCGGTGGCCGCTGCGAGATCGAGTGCCCCGCGGACGGCGGCACGGTCGTGCGCGCCCGCCTGCCCCTGCCGGTCCTAAGCTGACGGCCATGACCAACGACCGCGCCATCCGGGTGCTCGTCGCCGACGACCACCCGATCTTCCGCGACGGGCTCGCCGTCCTGCTCGGCTCGGTCGACGGCCTCGAGGTCGTCGGCACGGCGGCCACCGGGCTCGAGGCGGTCGAGCTGGCCGTGGCGCGACGGCCGGACGTCGTCGTCATGGACGTACAGATGCCGGATCTCAACGGCATCGAGGCCACCCGGCGGCTCGCGGCCGAGGCCCCCGACTCCGGCGTCGTGGTGCTCACCATGTCCGAGGACGACGGCACCGTCTTCGCGGCCGTGCGCGCCGGCGCCCGCGGCTATCTGGTGAAGGGGGCCGAGCAGGAGGAGATCGTGCGCGCGATCACCACGGTCGCGGCCGGCGGCGCGGTCTTCGGCGCCACCCTCGCCAGGCGCATCGCCGAGTTCTTCGCCGCCGGCCCCCCGTCCGCGAGCACGGCCTTCCCGGAGCTGACCGCCCGCGAGCGCGAGATCCTCGAACTGCTCGCGGCCGGCCGCTCCAACGCGCAGATCGCCCAGGCGCTGTACCTGTCCCAGAAGACCGTGCGCAACAACGTCTCCAACGTCTTCGCCAAGCTGCGCGTCGCCGACCGGGCCGAGGCCATCGTCCGCGCCCGCGAGGCCGGGCTGGGCCTTGCCTAGGGCACGACCGGGCCCGAGATCATCATGGCGTGCTGGAGCACCGGCGAGGCGTCCTGGCCCGGCGCCGGGTGCACGTCGGCCGGCAGGTAGTACAGCTCGTAGGCGTGGTGCTCCTGCAGCGCCGTGATGCTCGGCACCGTGAACGTGAACGGCGGCGAGATCGTGGTGCCGGTCGTCACCGTCGGCCACACCGTGCCGGAGCCCGGGAAGAGCAGCCCGTTGGAGTGGTCGTCCAGCAGCCAGATCCGCTTCGGGTCCAGCGGCGGGCAGGTGCCGACCGCGTCGGTGGCCGTGAACTGGCCGTTTTCGAACTTCAGGTGCATGCCGACCGCGCACTGACTCGGCAGCAGGCTGCTCGGGCCGCCCGGAATCTCCCCGCCGCCGATCGACGGCGTCGGCCCGCCCGAGGGCCACGCGTCCGTCGGCAGGCCGCCGGTCGTCCACTGGCTGGAGTGGCCGCCGCTGAGGCTGGGGCCACCGAGACCGACCTGCGAGGCGTCCTGGAACCCGCCGCCGAGGCGCCCCGTGGCCACCCCGATGACCAGCACCAGGCCGACCACCCCCGCGAAGACGCCCGCCAGGGCGACCCGGCGCCGGCGCCGCACGTTCACCGTGTGCCGGCGCTCGATGACCTCCTCCGGCCCGTCGGCCGGCGGCCGCCCCGCCCGCCGCACCACCTCGGCGAGGCCGGCCTCGGCGTCGAAGGGCTCGCCGGCGTACGCGCGGCGCACGAGCTCCCGGGTCACGTCATGCTCGGCCATGCTCACTCGCCTCCATGATCTGCTGGAATCGGCGCACGTACGGCTGCAGGACCTTGCGCAGCTCCGCCACGTGCGTGCGCACGGTCGACTCGCTCATCTCGAGCACGCTCGCGATCTGCGCGTAGCCGTCGTCGTGCAGGAAGTAGAGCAGCGCCACCTGGCGCCGCCGGAGCGGCAACGAGTCGATGAGCCGCCGCACCGCCGCCTCGAGGCCGAGGCTGTCCTCGACCCGGCCGAGGCCGTCGTCGTCCGCGGAGGGCTCGGTCCACGGCCGGTCCTCCAGACCGATGTACCGCGACTCCGCCTCCGCCCGCCGCCGCGCATAGTGCTTCGCGGTCGTCAGCACGTACGCGCGGCGCTGGGGCGGCCCCAGCTCGCGCAGCCGGTCCCAGCGCTCGAGCATCCGGGCGAAGCCCTCCGCGGCCGCCTCCGCACCGAGCTCGCGGCCGGCGAACGCGCACATGACGTGCTGCACCCGCGCCGCCTCGGTCCGGTAGAACTCCGCGAAGTCCGCCGGTGCCGTACCAATCTCGTGCATCACGTCTATAGAGAGCCGAACGACCCCGATTCCGTCCAGTGGCCACACGGTACGCCTGCAGGGTGACTGATCGAGCGACCGCCGTCACCCTCCCGGATAGGGGTCGTTACCGGGGTCAGCTAGCCCGAACCCCCTTCCCGGCGAGCGAACGGACCCCTCCATGCGACCAGTCGGCGGCGCGCACAGGTCCCGGCGGCACTGGTCGGCGGCGTCCGCGCCGCTGACCCTGACGGCCGCCGCCGGGCGGCGGACGGTGGCGAGCGCCGCCGGCCTCGCCGCGGGGCTCGCCGCCGCCGGGGTGTGCGCCGCGCTGCCGTCCACCGCGCCCGTCGTGGCGCCGGTCGCCGGGCTGGCGCTCGTCGCCGGCCTGCTGCACCTGCCCGGCGTCGTGGCCGGCCCCGGCCCCGGTGCCGTGCTGCGCCGCGCCTTCGACGGGGTCTGCGTGGCCCTCTGGAAGTTCCTGACGCTGCTCGTCCTCGTCCTCGATCAGCGCGGCGCGGCGAGCCGCACCGTCTTCGTCACCTGCCTGCTGGCCATCCTCGGGATCACGATCGCGGTGGTGAGCGGCGTGCGGGCACCGTTCCCGCGCGGGGCCGCCGTCACCGCCGCCGGCGGCGTGGCCCTCACCGTGCTCGCCCTCGCGATCGTGGCGCTGCTGCCGGCCGAGCCCGCCCGGCACGACGCCTGGCTGCTGTCCGCCGGAGGCCTGCTCGTGCTGGGTTCGGTACTGCTCTGGGCCGGCGCCCGCCGCTCGCTGCACGGGCACGCCGGGAACACCCGCGTCACCGACGGCACGCTGATCGGCGACCCGCTGCTGGTCGCGCCGGTGCTCGCCGGGGCCGCCGCGGTGCTCTACGCGCTGGTGAGCCGCGGCCGCATCGGCACCCCGGCGATGGTGGTGGGGGCGGCCGCCGTGCTCGTCGTCGTGCTCCGCGAGATCGTCGAGACGCTGGTGACCCGGCGCTTCAGCGGCGAGCTCGCGGCCACCCGCAGCGCGTTCGCGACCATCGTGGCCGGCTCCAGCGACGTGATCCTGGTGCTCGCCGGGGACCTGTCGGTGCGCTGGCAGTCGCCCGCCGCGGCGCGCCAGTTCGGCCTGTCCGACCAGGAGGTGCTGGGGCGCCCCTTCGTACGCCTCGTGCACGCCGCCGACGTGGCCACGGTCCGGGCGGCCCTCGCGCACGGCCCGGGCGCGAGGGCCACGCTGCGGACTCGGATCTGCGACGGCTTCGGAGTCTGGCGGCACGTGGACTGCACCGTCAGCGACCTGCGCGACGACCCCGCGGTCGCCGGCGTCGTGGTGCACCTGCGCGACGCCGGGGAGCGGCTGGAGCTGGAGCGCAGCCTGCGGCGCAGCACGAGCAGCGACCCGCTCACCGGCCTGGCCAACCGGGGCGCCCTGCTGCGCGAGCTGACCGCCGGCACCGGGTTCCTGATCACCGCCGGCCTCGACGGCTTCGCCGGCGTCAACGACCTGCACGGCCCCGGCGTCGGCGATGCCCTGCTGGTCGAGGTGGCCGCCCGCATCCGCGCCGCGATCGCCCCCGGCGACGTGGCCGCCCGCCTCAACGGCGACGAGTTCGCGGTGTTCACGCGGGCCGAGCGGGTGCGCGCGTACACGCTCGCGACGCGCCTGGCCGGGGAGCTCGGGGAGCCGTACGTCCTGCCCGGCACGGTGCTGCGGCTCTCCGCCGGCATCGGCCTGGCCCCGGCCGGCGGCGCCCCCGAGGACTCCCTGCGCCGCGCCGACCTGGCCCTGCGCCGGGCCAAGCGCACCGGCCGCGGCCGCGTGCAGTGGCACGACGAGGCCGCCGAGGAGGCCTGCGTACGGCGGGCCACGCTGGAGCAGCACCTGCCCCGCGCGATCGAGCGGGGCGAGCTGGATCTGGCCTACCATCCCGTGTACGACCTCGTGGAGGGCCACCCGATCGGCGTCGAGGCCCTGCTGCGCTGGCGCCACCCGCGCCTGGGCACCGTCCCGCCCGCGGAGACCCTGGCGGTGGCCCGCGACCTGAACCTGACGGCCCCGGTCACCGACTGGGTCCTCGCGCGCGCGGCCCGGCAGCTCTCGCTTTGGCAGCACGAGGGGTACCACCTCTGGATCTCGGTGAACGCGGGCTTCGACGACTTCGTGGACCCGACCTTCCCGGCCCGGCTGAGCCTGGCCCTGGACAGCCACCAGATCCAGCCGCGGGACTTCGTGATCGAGCTCGCCGAGCGTGAGGTCGGCGCCGACCCGGAGCGGGTGAGCGAGCCCCTGGCGACCGTCCGCGCCGTCGGGGTCCGCACCGCGCTGGACGGCTTCGGCACCGGCTCCGCCTCCCTCGCCCACCTGCGCCGCCTGCCGGCCGACCTGCTGAAGGTGGACCGCACCCTGTTCACGTCGCCGGTGACGACGGCGGGCCGGGCGGCGCCGATCATCGACGTGGTCGTGGGCCTGGGCCGCCGCCTGGGCGTGACGGTGGTGGCGCACGGCCTGGAGGCGGGGGAGCACCTGGAGCTGGTGCGCCGCGCCGGGTGCCGCTACGGGCAGGGCCACTACTACGGCCGCCCGGCCCCGGCGGAGCGCATCGAGGCCGCCCTGGTCCGCCAGCGCACCTGGTAGCCCGCCGCCGTCGCCGACGGTTCAGACCTCATCGTTCCCCACAACTCGGTGGCGTTTCTCGAAAGCGGGGACAGGAACTACGCGCTGACCGGCGGCGGGCCAATCCTGGTAGATACCGTCACTGGTGAGTGCCGTGAGCTCGATCTGGACGAGGTGATCGCGTATCGGCGCCGCGGTTTTGCCGTTTGACCAGGCGCTCACCGGTTCGGAGACGAAGGCGGGTTCATCCGGCGGCGGATGGGCCCGCCTTCGCTGTGAGTGCGGGTCAGCGGAAGGCGGCGCCCATGTCGGTCAGGGACTCGTGCATCACGTCGGCCAGCGGCGTGCCCTTCGGGCGGTCCAGCCACACCTGCACCGCCACGCGCATCGCGACCAAAAACGCCGCGGCCATCAATCGAGCGTGCATCGGCGACGCGGGGGAGCGGCGGGCGATCTCCGTCGTCAGCTCGTCCTCCATCGACGCGTACGTCGAGACCTGCTGCGCCGCCAGGGCCGGGTGCCGGCGCACGAGCCGGACCTGCGTCACCCAGTGCGGATCGCGGGCGCCGAGGTCGCGCTGGAACTCCAGGGCCGCCGCGGTGAGCGCGGCCCACGGGGGTTCCGACAGTGGGCGCTCCGCCACGGCGGAGACCAGGCGGCGCACGCGCTGCTGGTCGCCGTACAGCAGCGCCTCCTCCTTGCTCGCGAAGTAGTTCGAGAACGTCCGCCGCGACACCTCGGCCGCGTCGGCGATCGCCTCCACGGTGACCTTGTCCAGGCCGTGCTCGATCGACAGGGCCACCGCGGCCTCGTGCAGGGCCTGGCGGGTGGCGACCTTCTTGCGTTCCCGCAGGCCTGTTCCCACGCCCCGATGTTATCTAGTTCTCATTGCGCAAACTTGCGCAGAGGGCAAGTTTTTTGGATGCTTGTATCAGGCAAGTATTGCGGGAGGGGGCCGAGTGGAGCATGTCGTCGCGCTGCGCGACGGGCTGCGCGAGCTCATGAAGGTCGTGCGGTGCCTGAAGCAGCAGCATCAGGCCGGGCCGGGCATGGTCGCGCCCGGGGTTGCCGGGATGCTCGCGGTGATCGAGCGCCACCCGCGGCTGCACCTCAAGGACCTCGCCGCGGCGTGCGCGCTCGACCAGTCGACCACCAGCCGGGCGGTCAGCGCGTTCGTCCAGGACGGGCTCGTGCGCCGCGTCGCCGACCCGCACGACGGGCGGGCCACATTCCTCGAGCTCACCGACGGGGGCCGCGACGCCCTCGGGAAGGCCGAGGAGCGTTACACCGCCCTGCTCGCCGGCGCCCTGCGGGACTGGACCCCCGCCGAAGCCGAACACTTCGCCGGCCTGCTGCACCGATTTGCGCAGTCGCTGCGCGAGAACCAAACCATGGAGGCAACACGATGAGTCAGACGCACACCGAGGAGCCGATGACCCATCGGCAAGTGCTGGAGGCGCTCAGCGGCCTGCTGCTCGCGCTGTTCGTCGCGATGGTCAGCTCCACGATCGTCTCGACCGCGCTGCCGAAGATCATCGGCGCGCTCAACGGCACGCAGACGCAGTACACCTGGGTCGTCACGGCCACCCTGCTCGCCGCCACGGCGACGACCCCGATCTGGGGCAAGCTCGCGGACCTGTACAGCAAGAAGGTCCTCGTCCAGGTCTCGATCGTGATCTTCGTGCTCGGCTCCATGATCAGTGGCATGGCGCAGAACACCGGTGAGCTCATCGCCGCCCGCGCCTTCCAGGGCATCGGCGTCGGCGGCCTGCAGGCGCTCGTCCAGGTGGTCATCGCCGCGATGATCCCGCCCCGCGAGCGCGGGCGGTACAACGGCTACCTCGGTGGCGTCATGGCCGTCGCGACCGTCGGCGGCCCGCTGCTCGGCGGCGTCATCGTCGACACGTCGTGGCTCGGCTGGCGCTGGTGCTTCTTCGTCGGCGTGCCGGTGGCCGTCCTGGCCCTCGTGGTGCTGCAGAAGACCCTGCACCTGGTGACCGTCAAGCGTGACAACCTCAAGATCGACTATCTGGGCGCCACGCTCATCGCGGCCGGCGTCAGCGTGCTGCTGGTCTGGGTCTCCTTCGTCGACAGCTCGTTCGCATGGGCGTCGTGGCAGACCGCGGCCATGGTCGGCGCCGGTGTGGTGCTGCTCGCGATCGCCGTGTGGGTCGAGTCCCGCGCCGCCGAGCCGGTCGTGCCGCTGAACATCGTCAAGCAGCGCACCACGGCCCTGTCGATCCTCGCGAGCCTCGCGGTCGGCATGGCGATGTTCGGAGGCGCCGTCTTCCTGGGTCAGTACTTCCAGATCGGCCGCGGCTACACCCCGACCGAGGCGGGCCTGCTCACCATCCCGCTCATGGCCGGCGTGCTGCTGTCCTCGATCGTGGTCGGGCAGCTCATCACCCGCACCGGCAAGATCAAGCCCTACATCATCGCGGGCACCCTGGTGCTCGTCGCGGGCTTCGGCGTGCTGTCCACCATCGACCACCAGACCTCGCTGGTCTTCGTGAGCTTCGGGATGCTCCTGGTCGGCGTCGGGGTCGGCATGTCGATGCAGAACCTGGTGCTCGCGGTGCAGAACACCGTACCGCTGAAGGACATCGGCGCCGCCAGCTCGACGGTCGCGTTCTTCCGCTCCCTCGGCGGCACGATCGGCGTGTCGGTCCTCGGCGCCGTCCTGGCCCGCCGGGTCACCGACAACATCACGCACTCGCTCGCGGCCGCCGGCGTCCAGGCCCCGGCCGGCGGCGGCGAGACCTCCAACCTCAACCTGAGCGCCCTGCCGCCCGCGTTCCAGCACATCGTGCGGGCCGCGTACGGCGACGCCACCGGCCACATCTTCCTCATCTCCGCGGCCATCGCGGTGGTGGGCGTGATCGCCGCGGCGTTCATGAAGCCGGCCATGCTGCGCAGCACGCTGGACCTCTCGGCGCAGAAGCCGGCCTCGGACGAGCCGGTCGGCGCCTCCCGGTAGCCGAACGGCCACAAAAGCACGGGCGGGGAAGGCTCACCCCCTGGAGCCTCCCCGCCCGCTCGCGTGCAGGCGCAAAATGGCCGGCATGCCGCTCATCGCGCATCTCAGCGATCCGCACATCACCACCGGCGCCCTGTCCGCCGAGCCCGCCCGCGGGCTCTACCAGGCCCTGACCCGCGTGCTCGCCCTGGAGCCGCGCCCGGACTGCGTCATCGTGACCGGCGACCTCGTCGACCACGGGCGCTCGGACGAGTACGAGGTGCTCAAGGAGCTCATCGGGTCCTTCCCGGTGCCGGTCCACCTCGTCCCCGGCAACCACGACGGCAAGGCCGCGCTGCAGGCCGCGTTCGGCCTCGAGCGGACCTCGTACGTCGCCGAGTACCCGGACTTCAGCGTCGTCGTGCTCGACTCCCTGCGCCCCGAGCTCGGCGACGCCGGCCTCCTCGGCCCCGAGCAGCTCGAATGGCTCGACCACACGCTCGGCCGGCACGGCGGGGCGCCCGCGTTCGTCTGCCTGCACCACCCGCCGGTCCGGGTCGGCATCCCGGGCATGGACGCCATCCGGCTCGTCGACGGGCCCGAGCTCGCCGAGGTGCTGCGCCGCCACCCGCACGTCGTCCGGGTGCTCGCCGGGCACCTGCACCGCGTCGTGACCGCCGGGTTCGCCGGGACCATCCTCAGTGTTGCGCCCAGCACGTACCGTCAGGTGGACCTCGGGATGCGGGAGGGCCGCCCGGTCGGCTTCGTCCCCGAACCGTCCGGGTTCCTGCTGCACCGGCTCGAGGGCAGTGAGTGCGTGACCCATCTGGTGCAGGTGAGCCACACGGGTGCGCCCGTGATCGCGTATTGAGGCCGTTGAGCCGACCGCGCGTGGCACGTTTCCGGGATTTGGGGCCTCGCGGCTGCCCGTACCTTGAATGCAGCAGATGAGCGCACCACCCCATACAGACGCACCCGAGAGGAACCACCCCCATGAGCGAGTACGGCGAGTACGAGGCGGGCCACGAGTACGGCTCCCTGGAGGCGGCCGACGCCGGCCAGGGCCAGGAGCTGGACCACCAGTCGCAGTACGGCATCCTCGAGCAGGACCACCACAGCTACGAGCACGAGGAGTTCGAGCAGCTCAAGCACATCGAGTACACGGACGCGGCGGGCAACCACTACGAGATCACCGAGTACACGCACTACGAGCACACCGAGGTCGAGGACAGCCACACGCTCATGGCCTACGGCCAGGAGAGCACCGGCGAGGCGGGCTTCGGCGAGGCCGACGGCACCGACGCCGGCTTCGGTGAGGCGGGCTTCGGCGAGTCCGGCTTCGGCGCCGCCTCGGCGGGCGCGAGCCTGGAGAGCATCACGTCGCGGCTGCAGAGCTTCCTCGGCAACGGCTTCGACGACGCCAGCGCGTAACCGGCCCCTCTCGGGGTGTGCCAGCGCTCACGGCGCCGGCCGGCGGTCCTCCCGCCGGCCGGCGCCGCGCCGTGTCCGGCCTCACGCCGGCCCGTGAGCACGGCTGCTGAACAGCAACGACATGGTCCAGTGTCATGTGTCAAGCATGTTCGGGACCGGAATTCGGCGGCGGTCCGGCCGCAACCGTCGCAGACTGGGACGCCATGAGCCTCGACGACGACTGGCACTACCTGCCCACCCGGACCCGGGCCGGCGCGCTGCAGCGCGGACTCGGGCGGGGCGCGGTGCGGGCCAGACAGGACCCGGCCGCGCCGGAGCTGGTGTACGCCTGCATCCGCCGCGACCATCGCTGGCTGCCGCTTGACGACCGCGGGGTCTACCTCGCCCGCCTGGTCCGCGACCTGGCGCTGCCGATCGGGCCGATCATCGCCCGGCTCTACACCGCCGACGACGACTGCGGGGAGTTCACGCACGTCCTGCGGGTCGCCGAGGCGCTGGGCCGCGCCGGGTCCGGGGACATGGTCGAGAGTCTGCGGCGGTACGTCCGCATCGGCGCCTACTGGCGCGAGGCCCTCGGCACCATCGCCGCCGCGTGGCCCGCGAACTGGTGGGACGACCTGCTCCCGGTCGCCGCCGACCGCCTCGCCAGTGCCGGCCGCCCGCTGCACCTGCCGCCGGGCGCCCCCTGGGGCGACTGGGCCGGCCGCGACGAGCGCATCCACGCCGCCGTGGCGCACGGGCCCGAGCCGCTGAGCGGGCTCGGCGAGCTGCTCAGCGCCGCCGACGACGTCGGCTGCCTGGCCGAGCCAGCGGTTGACTCGCTGCCGGCCGCCCGGCGGGTCGTGGCCGATCCGGCCTCGGGGCAGTACTGGAGCGCCCTGTGCGTGCTCGCCGAGCGCGGCGACGAGTCCGACGGCCCGGCGCTGCTGGCCGGCCTCGACTGGCTCGACCGGCGCGAGGACGACCTCTGCGGCTACGACCGGCTGGTCGACGGCCTCGCCCGGGTCGGCGGCGACGCGGCCCGCCAGGCGCTGCCCCGCATCCGCTCGTTGTGGTTCAGCCCGCACTCGTACGAACGCGCCGCCTACCTGCGCGCCCGGCTGGAGCTGGAGCCGGACGCGTGCGCGGGCGCGCTGACCGAGGGCCTGTGGGACTGCGAGGCCGACGTGCGCCTCATCGCCGTGCGCCGCGTGCCGCTCGACGAGAAGCTCGAGCGCCGCGTCGCCTACCTGCGCGACGACCCGATCGAGACCCCGGAGGTCCGCGCGGCCGCCGCCGAGCGCCTGACCCTCGAGGCGATGCTCTAGACCGGCACCGGCACCGGCACCGGCACCGGCACCGGCACCGGCACCGGCACCGGAATCGGCACCGGAATCGGAGCCGGAACCGCGGACGGCCGGCTCAGCGCAGCACGACGACGGCGTCCAGGACCCGGCGCAGCGTCGCGGCCGGGTCGGCGTCGGGCCCGTCGACCACCAGCACGCCCACGGCGGCCGCGCCGGAGGTCCAGGCGCACACCGTGTACCCGGACCCGTGGCGGCGCAGCTCGGTGCACGTCGCCCGGCCGCGGTTGGGTCCCGGGTCGGCGTCGGCCGTCGTCCCGCCGCCGGACTCCGGCACGAACCGCAGCGTCCGTTCGCGCAGGGTGCGCAGCAGCGTCGCGTCGTCGGCCCGCTGGACCGCCCGCCCGGTGCCGCCCCAGATCAGCAGGGGCAGTCCGTCGGCGCTGAGGTACGCCGCGCTGAACGGCGCTGCCCCGAGCGCCTCCTGGTCGCCGAGGACGTCCCCGGCCAGCGTGGCGGCGAGCGCCGGGGCGGCCGAGCGGTCCCCGATCCCGGCCGGGGCCGTCAGCGCGACCGACCGCCCGAACACCAGATCGCTCGTGAGCAGCACGAACAGCACCAGCACCGCGCAGCCCGCGATCCCCGCCGCCCACACCGCGGCCCGGCGCGGGTCGGCCGGTACCACGGGCACGGGCGCGAGCGAGTCGAGGTCGAGTTCGTCGCGGCTCACGGCTCGCAACATACGTGACCCGGTCGATGCCCGGGGTCCTGTCGCGTGCGTGACACATCGGCGCAAGTGCGCGCCAAGTCCCCGCCAAGTGCCGCCCCGCATGCTTACCGCAGCAACACCGAAGGGATCGCCGCGACGGGGTCCTCGCACCGCTTACCTCGAGAACACGCTCTCGATATTCATACATATATGAGCCGGCCCCGCGACACTCCTCCCCCCTCGTGTCGCGGGGCTTCTCGTGTGTACGGCGCCTACCTGGCCGTGCCGCAGGTGGCCTGGATGCGCCGGGTCAGCCGGTCGGCGAAGGCGGGGTCGCTGATGACCCGCTGCTGCAACGCGTCGACCTGCGCCGCGGTGAGGTCCGTGTAGACCGGGCGGGACGCGTACGCCGAGGCCATCGCCGAGGGGTCGGTGTACACCTGCGACTGCACCGCGCAGAGGTGCTGCGCGGTCGCGTCGAGGAAGATGGTCTCGCGGCGGTCCTGGGTCAGCGAGGCCGACGGCTTCGGCGCCTGCATCTGCGTCTTGGTCGAGTTCCCGGACTTGCCGCACGCGCAAAGGCCCGCCGTGAGGGCCAGGGTGGCCACGGCGAGCAGGGCACGGGAGCGGATCACGAGCGTTCCCACCTCTCTGTGGACGACGGCGGCGGGCCGGCCGGCGCCGCGCGGGCACCGGCCGGCCCGGGCCGTCAGGCGACGACGAGCGTCAGGTCGTTCGAGTCGGTCGTGCTGCCGTAGGAGAGCCTGACGGTGAGCTTGTAGGTGCCGGCGGCCGCGTTGGTGGCGTCGAACTTGACGGCGGCGAAGTCGTCGGTGCCGACGGCCAGGCCGGTGCCCTTGTTCAGGGCGGTGTAGGCGCGGTCGGCCGGGTAGGACACGACCAGGCCGCTCGGCGCGCCCGCGACCGTGATCCGCAGGTCGTCAACGCCGGCCTTGCGGGACTGGAAGACCAGCTGCGACCAGACCGGGGTCGCCTTGGGCACGGTCACGAGGGTCGTCTTCTGCACCACGGCGTCGCCGGTGACCGAGACGACCGGGAGCGTGGCGGTGACGGAGCCGGAGCGCGGGGTGCCGGTGCAGGACGCCGCCCCGTCGGCCTTCGTGGTGTAGGTGTAGTCGAGCTTGAGCGGGACGAGCGCGAGCGGGCTGGTGGGTGAGAGCGAGACGTTGAACGCGGCGTAGTCCACGTGGCCCTTGGCCAGCGAGTCGCCCTTCGACAGCGACGAGTAGGTCGCGGTGTTGGCCGGGTACCGCACCGTCACGCCGGCGCCGCTCGCGGTCACCTTCACGTCGCAGATGTCGCTGGTGGCGGCCCACATGGTGCCCAGCCACCCCGTCTGGCCCGGCAGCATCGGCGCCAGCACCGGCACCACCAGCCCGAAGTCCGGCGTCGCCGCGGAGGCCGGGGCCGCCGCGGGAAGGACGGCGGCCGCGCCGGCGGCACAGGCGAGGGCGATGGAGGCGGTACGGCGCATCGGAGGGGTCCTTCCCATGACGACTGCTGTCGACCGGCTGATCGGCCGCGGGCGGGGCGGGTTGAGGCCGGCCGTGGTTCACCTCCGGTCGGGCCGGGGTCGATTCGGGTTCCCTGGACCTCTAGCCGCTCAGTTCTCCTGGCCGCTCAGGTCTCCTAGCCGCTCAGGTCTCCTAGCCGCTCAGGGCGACCCAGGACTCGTACTGGTGCACCGCGATGCCCGCGAACGCCGGGTACCGCTGGGCGGCGGAGTCGACCGCGGCCAGGGTCCTGCGCAGCTGACCGGCGGTGGTGCCGTGGAAGCTGCAGTACGCGCAGTCGCCCAGGGCCTGCGTCTCCGCGCCCAGGCGCGCCGGCTTGGCGACCCGGCCGGCCCGCCGCAGCAGGTCGTCGGCGACCCCGACCATCGAGTTGGCGCCGGTGGCGGTGGTGCGGTAGCTCATCACCGTGACGCCGGAGACGCGGGCGAGCACGGCGTCGGCCAGGTTCACCCCGCCGGCGAGGGTCACGGTCGGCAGCCAGAAGGGCACGTCGGCCTCGAGCGGCAGGTCCGTGGCCGCGGCCGTCTCGTCGAGCAGTGCCAGATACCGCGGTACCAGTGATGCCTGGTCCCGGCCCCAGGAGGGCAGCAGGTAGGGCTCGACGTCCAGGTGCAGCCCGTGGAACAGGCCCGTGGCCGCGGCGCCCTCGGCCCAGGCCAGCGCGGTGGCGTGGTCGGTCGTCCAGCCGGGCTCCCCGCCGAGCGCGTCGAGCATGATGCCGGCCGCGTCGCACAGCTCCCGCAGGCGCCGCAGCCGTGGGGTGTCGCCGGCGCGCGGATCGTAGTACGCGAACAGCGCTCGCACCCCGTTGGCCGCGGCCCAGTCCACGACCGGCCCGGGATCGTCGTGCTCCCACAGCCACATCGCCCGCGTGCCCGGCGGCGCCACCGAGGTCTCCGGGGCCAGCCCCGGCAGCCGCGGCGGCGTGGCGGCGATCAGGGCGACCGCCACGAGGAGCCCGCACAGCAGGGTCTGCGCGGCCGAATCCAGGACGCGCCGCATGCCCGTCCCATCGGCCGGCCGGCGCGGATCGTGAGGGTCACACCGCGCCACGTTGACGTGCCGGTCGCCGGTGGGACACGATGGCGGGCGAGCGGTATGCGGAGGAACCCGGTGCGAGTCCGGGACGGTCCCGCCACTGTGACCGGGGAGTCGCACCTCAGCACGGACCACGGCCGGCGACGGCCGGGGCGGGCGAGGGGCGGCGCGGAACCGGCAGTCAGGAGACTCCGGCCGCTCGCAACAGCCGCCTCGCGGGCGCGGACCCGCCGAAGGGAAGAGTGCCCGTGACCCCGCCGTATCCGTTCTCGGCCGTCGTCGGCCTGGCCGACCTGCGCCTCGCGCTGCTGCTCACGGCGGTCTCGCCGGCCATCGGCGGGGTGCTCGTCCGCGGCGAGAAGGGCACCGCCAAGTCCACCGTCGTGCGGGCCCTGGCCGCGCTGCTGCCCGAGGTCGAGGTCGTCGCCGGCTGCCGCTTCGCCTGCGACCCGGCCGCGCCCGACCCCGAGTGCCCGGACGGCCCGCACACGCCCGGGGCGGGCGCCCACCGCCGCCGCTCCGCCCTGGTCGAGCTGCCCGTCGGGGCCACCGAGGACCGGGTCGTGGGCACCCTGGACCTGCAGCGGGCCCTCGGCGACGGGGTCAAGGCCTACGAGCCGGGCCTGCTCGCCGCCGCGCACCGCGGGGTCCTCTACGTCGACGAGGTCAACCTGCTGCCCGACCACCTCGTCGACCTGCTGCTCGACGCCGCCGCCATGGGCCGCGCGCACGTCGAGCGCGACGGCGTGTCGGTCAAGCACGCGGCCCGCTTTCTGCTCGTGGGCACCATGAACCCCGAGGAGGGCGAGCCCCGGCCGCAGCTCGTGGACCGCTTCGGGCTCGTCGTCGGGGTCGCGGCGCCCCAGGAGGCCGCGCCGCGGGCCGAGGTCGTGCGGCGGCGGCTGGCGTACGAGGCCGACCCCTCGTCCTTCGCCGAGCGCTACGTGGCCGAGGACGCCGCCCTGGCCGCGCGGATCGTCAGCGCCCGGGCCCGGCTCGGGGCGGTGGCCCTGCCCGACGCGCAGCTCGACCGGATCGCGCGGATCTGCCTGGCGTACCGCGTCGACGGCCTCCGGGCCGACATCGTGGTGGCCCGCACGGCGGTCGCGCTCGCGGCCTGGCACGGGCGGACCGTGGTCACGAAGGCGGACGTGCGCGACGCGGCCCGGCTGGCGCTGCCGCACCGGCGCCGGCGCGACCCGCTCGACCCGCCGGGGGCCGACCGCGACCGCCTCGAAGAGGTGCTCGAGCAGGAGACCGGGCCGGACGAGGACCCGCCGCCCGGCGACGGCGGCCCGCCCCCGGACGATGGCCCGGTTCCGCCGAGCCCGACGGATATTTCGGCAATGTCCGTCTCGCCGGACGGGCCCGGTGAGTCGCCCGGATCGGAGCGCGCCGGGGGTCCGCCGCCACCGGTCGCGCCCGAGCAGCGTCCGCCCGCCGAGCCGAATGATGGTTCCGTTACCGACAAATCCGATTCGCGGGGCGAATCGGACGTATCGGACGCGGCGGACGCGGCGGACGCGGCGGGGGACAGCGTCGGGGCGCCGGGGCAGCTCGCCTTCGCCGGGGTGCCGTACAAGCCGAAGCTCCTCAGCATCGCCGGCCGGGCGAACCGCGAGGCGGGGGCTCACGCCGGCCGCCGCTCGCCGGCCCTGTCCCGCCACGGCCGCGTGGTGCGCTCCCGCGCCCCGCTCGGCGGCAAGCTCACGAGCATCCACGTGCCCGACACCATCCGCGCCGCCGCGCTGCGCGGGTCGAGCCGCGCCGAGGCCCGCGACGTGCGCGAGGCGGTCAAGGTCGGCCGCGAGGCGAACCTGGTGCTCTTCGTCGTCGACGCGTCCGGCTCCATGGCCGCCCGGCAACGTATGGGCGTGGTCAAGACGGCGATCCTGTCGCTGCTGCGCGACGCGTACCAGCGCCGGGACAAGGTCGGCATGGTCTCCTTCCGCGGCCACGACGCCACGCTGGTGCTGGAGCCGACCGCGAGCCACGAGGTCGGCGTGGTGCGCCTGGCCGAGCTGCGCACCGGGGGCCGCACGCCCCTGGCCGCCGGGCTGCGCCAGGCCGCGCGCACCCTGCACGGCGAGCGCCGCCGCGACGCCCGCCGCCGCCCGCTGCTCGTGGTCGTCACCGACGGGCGCTCGACCAGCGGGCCGGACCCGCTGAGCGTCGTACCGCTGCTGCACGGCGTCCCCGCGGTCGTGGTCGACTGCGAGCAGGGCCCGATCCGCCTCGGCCTCGCCCGCCGCCTGGCCGGGGCCCTGGACGCCTCCTGCATTCCACTCGCGAGCCTGGGAGCCTAGACAGATGCCGCAGGGCAAGGTCGAGAACGTGCCCGACGACGGGCTCACCACCCGCCAGCGCCGCCGCCAGCACGTGCTGGCCGTGCACACCGGGCAGGGCAAGGGCAAGTCCACCGCCGCGTTCGGCATGGCCCTGCGCGCGTGGAGCGCCGGCTGGCCCATCGCCGTGTTCCAGTTCGTGAAGAGCCCGAAGTGGAAGGTCGGCGAGGAGACCGCCCTGCGCGCGCTCGGCGCGACCGGCCAGGGCGGCAGCGTGGTGTGGCACAAGATGGGCGAGGGCTGGTCGTGGATCCAGCGGCCCGGCACCGAGCGCGACCACGCCGCCGAGGCGGCCGAGGGCTGGGCCCAGATCAAGCGCGACCTGGCCGCGGAGGCGTACCGCTTCTACGTGCTCGACGAGTTCACGTACCCGATCAAGTGGGGCTGGGTCGACATCGCCGACGTCGTGGAGACCCTGCGCGAGCGGCCCGGCAACCAGCACGTGGTCGTCACCGGCCGCGACGCGCACCCCGACCTGGTCGAGCTGGCCGACCTGGTGACCGACATGACGAAGGTCAAGCACCCGATGGACGCCGGGCGAAAAGGCCAGCAGGGCATCGAGTGGTAGCGCGGCTCGTCATCGCGGCCCCCGCCTCCGGCCACGGCAAGACCACCGTCGCGACCGGCCTGCTGGCCGCGTTCGCCGCGCGGGGCGAGCGCGTGGCGCCGTTCAAGGTGGGGCCGGACTACATCGACCCCGGCTACCACGCCCTGGCCGCCGGCCGCCCGGGCCGCAACCTCGACCCGGTGCTCGTCGGCGAGGATCTCGTCGGGCCGCTGTTCGCGCACGGCTCGGCGGGCACCGACCTGGCCGTGATCGAGGGCGTCATGGGCCTCTACGACGGGCGCACCGGGGCCGGCGAGTTCGGCTCCACCGCGCACGTGGCCCGGCTGCTCGCCGCGCCCGTCGTCCTCGTCGTCGACGCGACCGCGCAGGCGCGCTCTGTGGCCGCGCTCATCCACGGCTTCCGCACCTTCGGCGACGGCATCCACATCGCCGGCGCGATCCTCAACCGCGTCGGCTCCGACCGCCACGAGCAGATCCTGCGGGACGCCTGCGCCGAGGTCGGCACGCCGGTGCTGGGCGTCCTGCGCCGCCACGACGCCGTCGCCGCCCCGTCGCGCCACCTCGGCCTGGTGCCGGTGGTGGAGCGGTCGGCGGAGGCGGCCGCGTCGGTCGCGGCCCTGGCCGGGCTCGTGGCCGCGAGCGTGGACCTGGACGCGGTGCTGGCCGTGGCCCGCGCCGCCCCGCCGCTGTCCGCGCCGCCGTGGACGCCGGCCGTCGCCGAGCCCGTTGCCGGGGCGCCGGTCGTGGCGGTCGCGGGCGGCCCCGCGTTCTCGTTCGGCTACGCCGAGACCGTCGAGCTGCTCGCCGCGGCCGGCGCTCAGGTGTCCACAGTGGACCCGCTGCGGGACGAGGCCCTGCCCGCCGGCGCCCGGGCGCTCGTCGTGGGCGGTGGTTTTCCGGAGGTGTACGCCGAGCAGCTCTGCGCCAACGAGCCGCTCCGCCGCGAGGTGGCCGCCCTGGCCGCGTCCGGGGGCGCGATCGCGGCCGAGTGCGCGGGCCTGCTCTGGCTCTGCCGCACCCTCGACGGCCGCCCGATGTGCGGGGTCCTGGACGCCGAGGCGGTCATGACGCCCTCGCTCACGCTGGGCTACCGCGACGCCGTGGCCCTGTCCGACAGCGTCCTCGCCCCGGCCGGCACGCGCGTGACCGGCCACGAGTTCCACCGCACGCGCGTCACCCCGGCGGCCGGCGCGGCCCCGGCCTGGGCGTGGCGCGAGGGCCGCGACGGCTTCGTGTCCGGCGCCGTGCACGCCTCCTACCTGCACCTGCACTGGGCCGGCCACCCCGGCTTCGCGCACCGCCTGGTGGCGTCGTGCGTCTAGTGCTCGGCCTCGGCGCCCGCCCGTCGACGGACCCGGCGGAGGTGCTCGCGCTCCTGCGCGAGTCACTGTCCGGCGAGTCACTGTCCGGCGAGTCATTGTCCGGCGAGTCATTGCCCGGCGAGTCACTGTCCACACTGGACGACATCGGCGCGGTGGCCACCGTGGACGCCCGCCGCGACCTGGCCGAGTCGGTGGCCGCCGAGCTCGGGTGCGCGGTGGTCTCCTTCTCGCCCGGGCAGCTGGCGGCCGTGGCGGTGCCGTCGCCCTCGGCGCGCGTGTCGCAGGCCCTCGGCACCCCCAGCGTCGCCGAGGCGGCCGCCCTGCTCGCCGTGGCCGGCCCCGCGGTGCTCACCGTGGGCAAGCGTTCCTCGCCGGGCGCCACGATCGCCGTCGCCGCGCCGGCGCCCGATGTCGTCGTCGTGGGCATCGGGGCCGGCGGGGAGCTGAGCGCGAAGGGCGCGGCCGCGCTGCGGGACGCCGAGGTCGTGTTCGGCGGCCCGCGCCAGCTCGACCTGCTCGCCGGCGTGGGCGCCGAGCGGGTCGCGTGGCCGTCGCCGCTCGTGCCCGCCCTGCCCGGGCTCCTGGCCGGGCGGCACGGGCGGCGCGTCTGCGTGCTCGCCAGCGGCGACCCGATGCACCACGGGATCGGTACCACGCTGGTGCGCCTGCTCGGCCCCGCCCACGTCACCGTGATCCCGCACCCGTCCTCGGTGTCCCTCGCCTGCGCGCGGCTCGGCTGGGCGGTCGAGGACACCGACGTCGTGCGCGACGCCGCCCTCGTGCGCCGGTTCCTGCACGACGGCCGCCGGGTGCTCGTGCTCTCGGCCGGGCGGCAGACGCCCGCGGAGGTCTGGCGCATCCTGGAGGAGACCGGGTTCGCGGACAGCGACGTCACGATCCTCGAGGACCTCGGGGCGCCGGACGAGCGGGTCCACCACGACCCGGCCGCGGCGCGCCCGCTGAACATCGTGGCGGTCGAGGCGCGCGGCGGCACCGGGATCGCCGTGGTGCCGGGGATCGACGACGGGCGGTACGACTCCGACGGCCAGCTCACCAAGCGCGAGATCCGGGCCGTCACGCTCGCCGCGCTGGGGCCGCGCCCGGGGGAGCTGCTGTGGGACGTGGGCGCCGGCTCGGGCAGCATCGGCATCGAGTGGATGCGCGCCCACCGGGCCTGCCGCGCGGTCGCCTTCGAGCGCGACGAGGCCCGGGCCGGGCGCATCCGGCGCAACGCCGAGACGTTCGGGGTGCCCGGGCTGCGGCTCGTGCTCGGCTCCGCCCCCGAGGCCCTGGCCGGGCAGCCCCGGCCGGACGCGATCTTCATCGGCGGCGGGTTCACGGCCCCGGGCGTGTTCGACGCGTGCTGGAGCGCGCTGCGCCCCGGCGGCCGGCTCGTCGTCAACGCGGTCACCATCGAGTCGGAGCGGCTGGTGGCGGAGCTGCAGCAGCGGTACGGCGGGGAGCTCACCCGCATCGCGGTGAACCGCGCCGCGCCCGTCGGAGGGTTCCTGGGGTGGCGGCCGATGCTCCCCGTGACGCAGTGGGTGGTGCACACGTGACCGTGTACTTCATCGGGGCCGGCCCGGGCGCGGCCGACCTCATCACCGTGCGCGGCCGCGACCGCCTGGCCGCGGCGCCGGTGTGCCTCTACGCGGGCAGTCTCGTGCCGGTCGAGCTGCTGGAGTGCTGCCCGCCCGGCGCCCGCCTCGTCGACACCGCGAACCTCGACCTCGACCGGATCGTGGCCGAGATCGTCGCCGCGCACGAGCGGGGGCTCGACGTGGCCCGGCTGCACTCCGGCGACCCGTCGGTGTTCAGCGCGATGGCCGAGCAGCTGCGCCGGCTGGACGCGGCCGGCGTGCCCTACGAGATCGTCCCCGGCGTGCCCGCGTTCGCGGCCGCGGCGGCGTCGCTCGGCCGCGAGCTGACCGTCCCCGGCGTCGCCCAGTCGGTGATCCTGACCCGCACCGCCGCCCGGGCGACCCCGATGCCGCCCGGCGAGGACCTGGCCACGCTCGCCGCCAGCGGTGCGACGCTCGTGCTGCACCTGGCCGTCCAGCGCGTCGACGTCCTCGCCCCCGAGCTGGCCTCGTACTACGGCCCGCACTGCCCGGCCGCCGTGGTCGCCTGCGCGAGCCGCGCCGACGAGGTGATCCTGCGCGGCACCCTGTCGGACATCGCCGAGCAGGTCCGCGCGGCCGGCATCAGGCGCACCGCGGTCATCATCGTCGGCCCGGCGCTGGCCGCCTCGGAGTTCCCCGACAGCCACCTGTACTCCACCAGCCGCCACCGGGACTAGCCGGGACTAGCCGAGGGCGATCCACACGTCGTCGAGGGTGCCGTGGAACTGGTCGTTGTCGGCGCCGTCGCCCTTGCCGCCGATGCTCAGCGGCACGGTGTTGGTGATGCTCAGCGTGGCCGGGATGGCGAGCGTGGCGTGCACGGCCCCGTCCACCAGCAGGGTCAGCTCCGTGCCGGCGCGGCGGCACTCGAGCGTGTGCCACGTGCCGTCGGCGATCGAGACGTCGGAGCGCGCGACGTGGATGCCGCGCACGACGTTGTCGGACACGACGCAGCTGGGCCGGCCCGCCCTGCCGTCGACCTGGAGCTTGTACTGCCCGCCCGAGGCCGAGTACCCCTTCTGCAGGATGTTCTCGCCCGAGCCGGTCTGGCCCTTGGCCAGCAGCACCGTCGCGCCGAAGCGGATCGGGTTCGCGCCCGGGTTGAGCTCGGGCGCGTCCGGCGCCTGCAGCACCGCGCGCGGGCACTTCCCGCCGCTGCACTTGGCCGGGAACACGGCCGCGCGCCCGGTGCCGCGCGCCGACAGCTTCACCTTGCCCCCGTGGCCGGCGGACGGCTTCAGCGTGTGGCCGTGCCCGGAGAGGTCGGCGACGGTGGCGCCCTTCTGGGCCGTGTCGAAGTCGTAGCGTGCGATGACGACCGGCTCGCCGGTGGCCGGACTCGCGATCGCCCCCGAGCCCAGCAGCGGCAGCGCGGCGATCCCGGCCGCCAGCCCGGCCAGATTCCCCCATGTCTTCATGTCCGAAATGTTCCATATTTGCGGGACGCGAAACGTCGCATTCCACCAACGAGTCGGTTACTGTATGCGTCTGTTCGTACGACCCACGGTCATCTGGTCGTCTCGCCCGGCATCGGCTCTGTCAGACTGGGACGCGTGCGACGGGCGGCGGTGATCGGGGCGGTTGTCCTGTGCGCCGTGGCCGCTCCCGCGCCGGCGTTCGCCCGGCCCGAAGGGGCCAGGGAGGCGTGCCGCATCACCGACCCGGCGGTCACCGAGGCGTCCGGCCTCGCCGCGCTGCCCGGCGGCGGGTACCTCGTGGAGAACGACTCCAACCCCGAGCCGAGGAAGACCCGCTTGTTCTACCTGGGCCCGGACTGCAAGGTGACCCGCAGCGTGGGCTACCCGACGACGGCCCGCGACCCCGAGGACCTCGCCGTGGGCCGCGACGGCACGGTGTGGATCGCCGACATCGGCGACAACAGCCCGCTCACCGGCGGCTCCGGCAAGCGCCGCGACACGATCGCGTTGTGGACGCTCGCGCCCGGGGCGAAGAGCATGAAGATCCATCGGCTGCGGTACCCCGACGGGACCCCGCGGGACGCCGAGGCGCTGATGATCGACGGGTCGGGCCGCCCGGTCATCGTCACCAAGGACCCCAGCGGCCAGGTGTTCCGGCTCGACACCCCGCTGCCGACGGACAACGCCGAGGGGGCCCCGCTGACCGCCGTCGGCCGCTTCGAGGCCACGCACACCGGCACCAGCAACCCGTTCGGCTTCCTCGGCGACGGGTTCGTCACCGGCGCGGCCGTCTCGCCCGACGGCACCCGGGCGGTCGTGCGCACCTACGCCGACGCCTACGAGTTCGACGTGCCCGACGGTGACGTGGCCAAGGCGATCACCACCGGCACGCCGAGGGTCACCCCGCTGCCGGACGAGCCGCAGGGCGAGGCGATCGCGTACACGCCGGACGGCCGGGACTTCCTCACCGTGTCCGACCAGCCGGGGCCGGTGAGCATCCTGCGGTACACCGTGCGGCGCCCGGAGCCGTCGCCCTCGCCGGTCGCGTCGAGCCCGGCCGCGGCCCCGAAGCCGGGCCCGGGCGCCGCGGCGGGCGCCGGTCCGGACAAGCGGGGCAAGGTGGCGCTGCTCACCGGGGCCTTCGTGGTGGTGACGATCGGCCTGGTCGCGGGGGTGGCCCGGCGGGCGCGGCGGCGATCGAGCGGCCCGGTGTGACGATCGGCCTGGTCGCGGGGTGGCGTGGCGGGCGCGGGCGGTGAACCGGACCTCCGGTGTCGACGCGCATCGGCGCGCGTGACACGATCGCTACCGAGGGATCAAGGGGGAGGTCGGAACCGCGGTGGTGCGCATCGAGGTCGAACGGGCGACGACGCGCGACATGCGCCGGCGCAATCGCTCGACGCTGCTGTCCGAGCTGTTCTTCCGGGGACCGCTCAGCCGCCACGACCTGAGCCGCATCACCGGTCTCAGCGCCGCGACCGCCAGCAGCGTGACGGCCGAGCTGCTGCACGAGGGCCTCATCATCGAGGCCGGCCAGATCGAGTCCGACGGGGGCCGCCCCCGCGTGCTGCTGCGCGTCAACCCGGACTTCGGCCGGCTGGTCGGCGCCGACGTCGGCGAGACCGGGGTCAAGGTCGAGCTGTTCGACCTGTCGATGACCCGCCTGGCCACCGTCGACGAGCCGCTGCCGTCCTCGCGCCCCGACCCGTCCGTGGTCGCGGGCCAGCTCGAGGCCGGCATCCGTGCGGTGCTCAAGGACACCGCGGCGCAGGACGTGCTCGGCATCGGCATCGGCGTGCCCGGCACCGTCGAGCAGGCCGACCCGCCGCTGGTCTACGCCCCGACGCTGGGCTGGCGCGGGGTCTCGTTCCACACCCTGCTGCGCGAGCGCGGGATCACCGCCCCGCTGTTCGTCGAGAACGGCGCCAAGACCCAGGGCCAGGCCGAGATGTGGTTCGGCGCCGGCCGGGGCGCCGGCAACGCGGTGATCGTGCTCGTCGGCTCGGGCGTCGGGGCGGCCGTGATCACCAACGGCACCGTCTACCGCGGCGCCAGCAGCAGCGCGGGGGAGTGGGGGCACACCACGGTCGTCTACGGCGGCCGGCAGTGCCGCTGCGGCGCGCGGGGCTGCCTGGAGGCCTACGTCGGCGCCGAGGGCATCCTCGAGCGGGCGCGGGCCCTCGACCCGTCCCGCCCCGCCGCCGCGGGCGAGATGGCCGACGTGGCCGCGCTCATCGCCGCCGGCACCGACGCCGCGGCCGCGACCCTCGACGAGACCGCCGGCATGCTCGGCGCCGGCATCGGCAACCTGGTCAACCTGTTCAACCCCGAGCGCGTGGTCCTCGGCGGCTGGGCCGGCCTGGCCCTCGGTGGCCGCCTGCTCGACAAGATCCGCGCGGCGGCCGAGGAGCAGGCCCTCGAGCACCCCTTCGGCCAGGTCTCGATCGAGCTGTGCGAGCTCGGCCCCGACGCGGTCGCCTTCGGCGCCGCGACCCTGCCCATGGCCGAGCTGCTGCGCCGGGCGTCCCGGCCGTAGCCGCGCCGTCGCGTCCCTGAGCGGCCCCCGCCGCCACCTCCGCCCCCGGCCGGTTGCCGGGGATCGCCCGGCGCTGAGCAACGCCCTGCTCACGCCGTGTCGCCAGGCTCAAGGGGACCTTAATGGCACCCCTTTTTTTGCCTCTTTTATTGACGCGTGATGGATCTGGTCATAGCCTGCCCTCAATCTGGAAGGGCGCTTAACAGATAGCTCGCCGCCCGAAACGGCGCCCGTCCGGGGCCACCCTCATGAAAGGCCTCCCATGGCAAGAACCCGCCTGATCCGCCGCGGAGTGATCGTCGCGGCCGCCCTCGCCGTCGTCGGCGTGGTCGGCGTCGTGGCGATGAACTCCGCGTCCGCCGCCACCGTCGGAGCCATCACCGGCTACGGCGGCAAGTGCGTCGACGTCGCCGCGGCCAGCTCCGCGAACGGCACGCAGGTGCAGCTCTACACCTGCAACGGCACCAACGCCCAGCAGTGGACCGTCGGCGACGACGGCACGATCCGCGCCCTGGGCAAGTGTCTCGACGTCGCCGCGGCCAGTTCGGCCAACGGCACCAAGGTCCAGATCTACGACTGCAACGGCACCACCGCCCAGAAGTGGACCCGCAACAGCGACGGCACGCTGCGCGCCCTCGGCAAGTGCCTCGACGCGACCGGGCCGAGCTCGGCCGACGGCACCCCGCTGCAGATCTGGGACTGCTTCGCCAGTGCCAACCAGAAGTGGACGCTGCCCGGGGGCACCACGACGCCGACCTCCAACCCGCCGACGTCGAACCCGCCCACGTCCAACCCGCCCACGTCCAACCCGGCGATGGGCGCGGCGCCCTACGCCTACCTCGGCTGGGGCAACCTGCCCGACCCGCGCACCATCATGAGCGCGACCGGCGTCAAGTGGTTCACGATGGCGTTCATCCTCTCCAACGGCGCCTGCGACCCGCTCTGGGACGGCAACCGGCCGCTCACCGGCGGGCAGGACCAGACCACCATCAACAACATCCGCGGCGCCGGCGGTGACGTCGCCGTGTCGTTCGGCGGGGCCAGCGGGCCGTGGCTGGAGCAGACCTGCAGCAGCGCGAGCGCGCTCGCCGCGGCCTACCAGAAGGTCATCAACGCCTACGGCCTCAAGGCGATCGACATCGACATCGAGGGCACGGTCTACAACAACCCGACCCTGCAGCAGCGCACCATCGACGCGCTCAAGACCGTCAAGGCCAACAACCCGAACACCGCCGTCTACGTCACGTTCCCGAGCGACCGCACCGGGCCGGACTCGTCGATGATCAACCGGGCCGCGGCCAGCGGCCTGACCGTCGACGCGTGGACCATCATGCCGTTCGACTTCGGCGCGGCCGGGCAGAACATGGGCAACCTGACCGTCCAGGCGGCCGAGGGCCTCAAGAACGTGGTCAAGAACGGCTACCACTACACCGACGACCAGGCCTACCGGCACTCCGGCATCTCCTCGATGAACGGGATCACCGACGTCGGCGAGACCGTCACCGTGGCGGACTTCCGCACCATGCTCGCCTACGCGCAGCAGCACCACCTGGCCCGGTTCACGTTCTGGTCGGCCAACCGCGACCGGCCGTGCAACGGGGGCAGCACGAACGACGACACGTGCAGCGGCGTCTCGCAGAGCGCGTGGGACTACACGAAGGTCATCGCCCAGTACCGGGGCTGAGGCCCGATGAGCGGGTGCCCCGGTATGCGGACGGCCGGGGCACCGGCACGAAAGGGAAACGGCGGGCCGGTCGACTCACCCGAGGCCGGCCCGCCTTTCCCGGGGGGTGAGGTAGCACACGTCGGTTGTCGGGTGGCATACATCCGGGATTCAACGGGGCCGCGGCGCGCATAGGTTGCTCTTCGTCCGACGAAGACCCTCCGCGTGCCACATGCGGTACCACATAAAGGAATCCCCGATGAAGCGCCTGCTGCCCGTCGTCTGCGCCGTGCTGCTGCTCACCGCCGCGTGCGGCGAGGACAAGAAGGAAGCCCCCAAGACCGACTCCGCCCCCGCTTCCGCCCCCGCGGCCGAGTCCGCCGCGCCGTCGGCCTCCGCCGGCGCGTCGGCCAAGGCCTCGGCGAAGACCTCCGGCCAGGCCGGAAAGCTCGAGTTCTCCACCGTCGGAAAGCTGACCGGAGAGCTGTTCACCAAGGACCCCGACTGCAAGTTCGGGCAGTGGGACGCCAACTCCACCGGCGTGGAGCCCAAGTACCGCTCGTCCGTCGCGAGCTTCAAGCAGTTCGACTGCTACGAGAAGAAGGGTGACGCGCTGCCGCACCGCGGGCAGCAGGCGCTCTTCGTGGAGTTCAAGGCGGCCAACGCGGCCCGGGCGTACGCGCAGGACCAGGCGAAGTCGTACCCGACCCTCCTGGCCGGCAGCACCGTCGTCGTCGGCGGCACCGGCCTGCAGGCGACGGACATGAAGGCCTGGCTCGAGTCCGTCAACGAGACGATCGGCGGCACGGGCCAGATCGCCGCCTGACGGCAGGCGCCCAGTGGTGGTCCCGGGGGTGGGAACAGCTTTCCGTCCCCACCCCCAGAAGGGACCGCAGTGACACCCTCCACCACACGGCGACGGCCTCGCACGAGGATCGGGCTCGCCGTCTCGGCGACCGTCCTGGCCGTCGCCGGCATCGGTGTGTTCGCCATGACGAGCGCCTCGGCGGCCACCTCCGGCCGGATCACCGGCTACGGCGGCAAGTGCGTCGACGTCGCCGCGGCCAGTTCGGCCAACGGCACGCAGGTGCAGCTCTACACCTGCAACGGCACCAACGCCCAGCAGTGGACCGTCGGCGACGACGGCACGATCCGCGCCCTGGGCAAGTGTCTCGACGTCGCCGCGGCCAGTTCGGCCAACGGCACCAAGGTCCAGATCTACGACTGCAACGGCACCGCGGCCCAGCAGTGGTCGCGCAACAGCGACGGCACGCTGCGCGCGCTCGGCAAGTGCCTCGACGCGACCGGGCCGAGCTCGGCCGACGGCACCCCGCTGCAGATCTGGGACTGCTTCGCGAGCGCCAACCAGCAGTGGGTGCTCCCGGGCGGCACCACGCCGCCGACGTCGAACCCGCCCACGAGCAACCCGCCGAACACCGGCAACCCCGACCTCGGGCCGAACGTGTCCGTCTTCGACCCGTCGATGCCGGCCGCGACCATCCAGAGCCGGCTCGACGCCGTGTTCAACGGGCAGCAGAGCAACCAGTTCGGGGCCCAGCGCTACGCGCTGCTGTTCCGGCCGGGCACCTACAACGTCGACGCCAACGTCGGCTTCTACACCCAGGTCGCCGGCCTCGGCCTCTCGCCGGACCAGGTGACCATCAACGGGGCCGTGCACGCCGAGGCGGACTGGTTCCAGGGCAACGCGACCCAGAACTTCTGGCGCTCGGCCGAGAACCTGTCGGTCAACCCGACCGGCGGCACCGACCGGTGGGCCGTCTCCCAGGCCGCCCCCTACCGCCGCATGCACGTGCGCGGCAACCTCCAGCTCGACGACGGCGGCTGGTCCTCGGGCGGCTGGATCTCCGACTCGGCCGTCGACGGGCAGATCCGCTCCGGCTCGCAGCAGCAGTGGATCACCCGCAACTCGGCCATGGGCAGCTGGACCGGCTCCAACTGGAACATGGTGTTCGTCGGCGACACGAACGCGCCCAGCGGCAACTTCCCGAGCCCGCCCTACACGCGCGTGGCGAGCACCCCGGTGGTGCGGGAGAAGCCGTTCCTGTACGTCGACGGCGCCGGCAACTACCAGGTGTTCGTGCCGAGCCTGCGCACCAACGCGACCGGCAACTCGTGGCAGGGCGGGAGCACGGCCGGCACCTCGCTGCCGATCAGCCAGTTCTCCGTCGTCAAGGCCGGCGCCACCGCCGCCTCGATCAACGCGGCCCTCGCCGCCGGGCAGAACCTGCTGTTCACGCCGGGCGTCTACCACGTCAGCGACACCATCCGGATCACCCGCCCGGACACCGTCGTGCTCGGCCTCGGCCTGGCCACGATCGTGCCGGACAACGGCGTGACGGCGATGACCGTCGCCGACGTCGACGGCGTGAAGCTCGCCGGCATCCTCTTCGACGCGGGCACCGTCAACTCGCCGGTGCTGCTCGAGGTCGGCCCGAGCGGCTCGTCGGCCGACCACTCGGCCGATCCCGTTTCGCTGCACGACGTGTTCTTCCGCATCGGCGGCGCGACGGCCGGCAAGGCCACGGTCAGCCTGCGGATCAACGCGAACAACGTGATCGGCGACCACGCCTGGATCTGGCGCGCCGACCACGGCAACGGGGGCACCGTCGGCTGGAACACGAACACCGCCGCCAACGGACTCGTCGTCAACGGCGCCAACGTGACGTTCTACGGGCTCTTCGTCGAGCACTATCAGCAGTACCAGGTGATCTGGAACGGCAACGGCGGGCGCACGTACTTCTTCCAGAACGAGATCCCCTACGACGTGCCGAACCAGTCGGGCTGGTCCAGCGGCGGCGGGGCGCAGGGCTGGGCGGCGTACAAGGTCGCGGCGAACGTCACCAGCCACGAGGCCTGGGGGCTGGGCAGCTACTGCTACTTCAGCACCAACCCCAGCACGGTGCTCGGGCACTCGTTCGAGGTGCCGCAGACCGCCGGCGTCAAGTTCCACGACATGGTGACCGTCTCGCTGGGCGGCACCGGCACCATCTCGCACGTCATCAACAGCACGGGCGCCGCGGTCAACTCCGGCCACCAGGTCGAGAACCTGGTCAGCTACCCGTGACGGGTTAGGCTTTCCCGGTGCCGACTCTGCTCATCCTGGGCGGCACCGGGGAGGCCCGGCGGCTGGCCTCGGTGCTGCCGCCGCCGTACCGCGTGATCTCCTCCCTCGCCGGCCGCGTCGCCGACCCGGCCCGGCCGGCGGGGGAGGTTCGCATCGGCGGCTTCGGCGGGCCCGCCGGGCTCGCGGCCTACCTGCGCGCCGAGCGCGTCGACACGGTGGTCGACGCCACCCACCCCTTCGCCGCCCGGATCTCCGCGAACGCGGCCCTCGCGTGCGCCGAGACGCACGTCCCGCTGCTCGTGCTGCGCCGGCCCGGCTATGCGGTCGCGGGCCACCGGGTCCCGTCGCTCGCGGCCGCCGCCGAGCTGCTGCCGTCGCTGGGCCGCCGGGTCTTCCTCACCACCGGCCGGCAGAGCATCGGCCACTTCCGCGACCCCGGGACCCACTACCTGCTGCGGTGCGTGGACGAACCCGACGCGGTCCCGTCCAATGTGGACGTCATCCGGGACCGGGGCCCGTTCACGGTGGACGGCGAGATCGAGCTCATGCGGCGGCACCGCATCGACGTGCTCGTCACCAAGGACAGCGGCGGCGCCATGACGGCCGCGAAGCTCGAGGCCGCCGAGCGGCTGGGGATCCCGGTGGTCGTCGTCGACCGGCCGCCGGTCACCCCGGGCGTTCCCGTGTTCGACTCCGTCGAGGCGGTCGCCGCGCACCTGCTGCGGGTGGCTCCGCCCCGCTAGGGTCGGCCGGTGCCTGTCGATGACGGGTTCGCCGGCCGGGCGGTCCGCCTGCGCGGGTGTGCGCCCGGCTCCCGGGCGCACACCCCGCTGCGGGCGATCGGCGCGTCAGGCCTTGCGTAGCCAGTACCGCAGGCCCGCCGCCTCGTGGACCTCCGCGCCCGGCCACGGCTCACCCGGGCCGAACGCGGTCGCGAGGACCTCGTCGGCGA
This sequence comes from Dactylosporangium sp. CA-052675, assembly GCF_050947935.1. Lineage (GTDB taxonomy): Bacteria > Actinomycetota > Actinomycetes > Mycobacteriales > Micromonosporaceae > Dactylosporangium. Next base: position 2,674,887 of record NZ_CP192010.1, read on the forward strand.
TCGCGGCGGCGTGCTCGGTCAGCGCCGCCGCGACCTGCGGGTCGGAGGGGCCGGGCGGGGCGTATCCGACCTCGATGCGGTCCACCACCTCGAGCCCCGAGGACTTGCGCGCCTCCTGCACCTGCCGGATCACCTCGCGGGCGATGCCGGCGCGGCGCAGCTGCGGCGTGATGTGCAGGTCGAGCGCCACGGTCGCGCCGGCGTCGCCGGCCACCGCCCAGCCCTCGCGGGGCGTCTCGGTGAGGAACACGTCCTCGCGCTCGAGCAGCACCGGCTCCCCGCCGACCTCGAGGGTCGCCGAGCCCGTCGCGCGCAGCGCGGCGCCGAGGGCCGCGGCGTCGGTCGCGGCGATGGCGGCCGCGATCTGCTGCACGCGCTTGCCGTACCGCTTGCCGAGGCTGCGGAAGTTCGCCTTCGCCGAGGTGTTCACCAGCGAGCCGGTGAGCGGCTCGACGGACTGCACGTTGAGCTCCTCGGCGAGCAGCTCCAGCAGCGGCCCGTCGAGGTCCGGCGTCGAGATCAGCACCCGGGCCAGGGGCTGGCGGGTCTTCACGGTGGCGTCGGCGCGCGCGGCCCGGCCCAGCTCGACCAGGCGCCGCACGAGCGCCATCTCCTCCGACAGGCGCGGGTCGACCAGGGTGGGGTCCGCGACCGGGTAGGCGGCCAGGTGCACCGACTCCGCGGCGCCGGGGTCCGTGGGCACCACGAGGTCCTGCCACACCCGCTCGGTCATGAACGGCGTGAGCGGCGCCATGAGCAGCGTGACGGTCGTGACCGCCTCGTGCAGGGTGCTCAGCGCGGCCGGGTCGCCGCGCCAGAACCGGCGCCGGGCCCGCCGCACGTACCAGTTCGACAGGTCGTCGACGAACGCCGCGAGCAGCCGCCCGGCCCGCTGGGTGTCGAACGCGTCCATGGCCGCGTCGACCTCGCCGACGAGCAGGTTGAGCTCGGAGACGACCCAGCGGTCGAGCACCGGCCGCTCGGCGACCGGCACGCTGCCGGCCGGGGTCCAGCCCGCGGTGCGCGCGTAGAGGCTCTGGAACGCGACGGTGTTCCAGTACGTCAGCAGGACCTTCCGCACGACCTCCTGGATGAGCGTGTGCCCGACCCGCCGCGCCGACCAGGGCGAGCCGACGGCCGCCATGAACCAGCGCACCGCGTCCGCGCCGTGCCGCTCCAGCAGGGCCATCGGCTCCAGGATGTTGCCGAGGTGCTTGGACATCTTGCGGCCGTCCTCGGCGAGGATGTGGCCGAGGCACACGACGTTGCGGTAGCTGGAGCGGTCGAACACGAGCGTGCCGACCGCCATGAGCGTGTAGAACCAGCCGCGGGTCTGGTCGATCGCCTCGGAGATGAAGTCGGCCGGGTAGCTCGCGGTGAACGCGTCGGCGTTGCGGTGCGGGTAGCCGTACTGCGCGAACGGCATGGCGCCCGAGTCGTACCAGGCGTCGATGACCTCGGGCACGCGCCGCGCGGTGCGACCGCACTCGCAGGCCAGCTCGACCTCGTCGATGTAGGGGCGGTGCGGGTCCAGGTCGCTCAGGTCGCGCCCGGCGAGCGCCCCGAGCTCGGCCAGCGACCCGACGCAGGTGAGGTGGCCCTCCTCGCAGCGCCAGACGGGCAGCGGGGTGCCCCAGTAGCGGCTGCGCGACAGCGCCCAGTCGACGTTGTTCGTGAGCCAGTCGCCGTACCGCCCGTGCTTGATCGACTCCGGGTGCCAGGTGGTCCCCTCGTTCTCCCGCAGCAGGGCGTCCTTGACGCGGGTGGTGCGGATGTACCAGGAGGGCTGCGCGTAGTACAGCAGCGGCGTGTGGCATCGCCAGCAGTGCGGGTAGCTGTGCTCGTAGGCGAGGTGGCGCAACAGCAGGCCGCGGGCCCGCAGATCGTCGAGCAGCACGGCGTCGGCGTCCTTGAAGAACACGCCGCCGACCTCGGGCACCTCGGGCGCGAACCGGCCGTCGGGCTGGATCGGGTTCACCATCGGCAGGTCGTAGGCCTTGCACGTGGCGTAGTCGTCGGCGCCGAAGGCGGGCGCCTGGTGGACCAGGCCGGTGCCGTCCTCGGTGGTCACGTAGGTGCCGAGGACCACGAAGTGCGCGCCCTCCATCGGCACCAGGTCGAAGGGGCGCCGGTACGTCCAGCGCTCCATCTGCTTGCCGGTGAAGGACTCGCCGGTCGTGGTGAAGCCCTCGCCGAGCGCCTTGCCGACGAGGGGCTCGGCCACCACCAGGCGCTCGGTGCCGTCGGTGGCCACGACGTAGGTGACGTCGGGGTGTACCGCCACCGCCGTGTTGGACACGAGGGTCCACGGCGTGGTCGTCCACACCAGCAGGGCCGCGTCCTCGAGCGGGCCGGAGGTGAGCGGGAACCGGACGAAGACCGACGGGTCCGTCACGGTCTCGTAGCCCTGGGCGAGCTCGTGGTCGGACAGGCCGGTCTGGTCCCGCGGGCACCACGGCGAGACCCGGAAGTCCTCGGCGAGCAGCCCCTTGTCGAAGATCTGCTTGAGCGACCACCACACGGACTCGATGTACTGCGGGTCCATCGTGCGGTAGGCGCGGTCCATGTCGACCCAGTAGCCCATGCGCTCGGTGAGCCGGCCGAACGCGTCGGTGTGCCGGGTGACCGACTCGCGGCACTTGGCGTTGAACTCGGCGACGCCGTAGGCCTCGATGTCCTGCTTGCCGGAGAAGCCGAGCTCCTTCTCGACGGCGAGCTCGACGGGCAGCCCGTGGCAGTCCCACCCGGCCTTGCGCCCGACGTGGAAGCCCTTCATGGTCTTGTACCGCGGGAAGACGTCCTTGAACACGCGCGCCTCGATGTGGTGCGCGCCCGGCATGCCGTTGGCGGTGGGCGGCCCCTCGTAGAACACCCACTCGGGTCTGCCCTCGGACTGCGCGAGGCTGCGCCCGAAGACGTCGCGCTCCTTCCAGAGCGCGAGCACCTGATGATCCAGCTGGGACAGGTCGACCTGCGCTGGAACCGGCCGGTACATGATGCGTGGCACCTCTCCGTCGTGTCGTGGCGTTCGACGGAGGGACGAGACCGTGCCGGTCCCGCGGTACCACCCTCCTTGGCCGCGGCGCGCGGCCCACTCGTGTGCAGTTGTGGCCGGGTCTACTGAGCCGCGGACGGCCGTTCTTCCGGCGGCTCCGGGGTGATCTTCCCGCCCGCGCACGCCTGCCGGGCTTCCACCGTCCCCGGTTCGCTCAAGGCTGCGTGCGGGGGTACTCGTCCCCTTCAACGCCCGCCGCCGAGTATAGGCGCCGCCGGGGGATCACGAGCGCGGTGCCGGTCTCGGGGTCGGGGATCACGCGGCAGGGCAGCGCGAACACCGCCTCCATCATCGCCTCCGTCACCACCTCGGCCGGGCTGCCCTCGGCCAGGACGCGCCCGTCGCGCATGGCCACCAGGTGGGTCGCGTAGCGGGCGGCCAGGTTCAGGTCGTGCAGCACGGCGACGAGGGTGCGGCCGTGCTCGCGGTGCAGGCGCGCGCACAGGTCGAGGATCTCGAGCTGGTGGGCGATGTCGAGGTAGGTGGTGGGCTCGTCGAGCAGGAGCAGCGGGGTCTGCTGGGCGAGCACCATCGCGATCCACACCCGCTGGCGCTGGCCGCCGGAGAGCTCGTCGACGAACGCGCCGGCCAGGGTCGTGACCGCCGTGGCCTCCATGGCCCACCGCACCGCCCGCTCGTCGGCGTCGCTCCACGCGCTCAGCGGGCCCCGGTGCGGGTAGCGGCCGCGGGAGACCAGGTCCGCGACGGTGATCCCGTCGGGGGCGATCGCGGTCTGGGCCAGCAGGCCGAGGGTGCGGGCGACCTCGCGGGCCGGTCGGGTGGCGATGTCGCGGCCGTCGAGCAGGACGTGCCCGGCCCTGGGCTTCAGGACCCGGGCCAGGGAGCGCAGCAGCGTGGACTTCCCGCACGCGTTGGGCCCGACGATGACGGTGAAGGAGCCGTCCGGGATGTCGATGGCGAGGTCCTCGGCGACGGTCCGGCCGTCGTAGCCGAGGGTCAGGTCGACGCCGCGCAGCCGGTCAGACACGGGCTCTCCTTGCGGTTCGGGCCAGGAGCAGGACGAGGTAGCCGCCGCCGAGCAGGCCGGTGACGACGCCGACGGGCAGCTGGTGGCCGGGGAAGACGCGCTGGGCGAGCACGTCGGCCCCGGTGAGCAGGGCGGCGCCCAGCAACAGGGAGGGCAGCAGGTTGGGGCCGGTCGCCCCGGTGAGCCGGCGGGCCAGCTGCGGGGCGGTGAGCGCGACGAAGAGCACCGGCCCGGCGGCGGCCGAGGCCGCGGCGGCGAGCAGCACGGCGCACGCGAGGGCGGTGAGCCGGACGGCGCCGACGTTCACGCCGAGCCCGCGGGCCGGGTCGTCGCCGAGCTCGAGGTTGGCCAGGGCCCGGCCGAGGACGGCGACGACCGGGGTGAGCAGGACGAGCGCGCCGCCGGCGACGGCGGCGTGGCCCCAGCCGCGCCCGTCGAGGCTGCCGGTGAGCCAGAGCACGGCCCGGGCCGCGTCCACGATGTTCGCGCGGGTGAGCAGGTAGCTGTTGACGCCGGTGAGGATGCCGGCCACGCCGATGCCGACGAGGATCAGCCGGTGGCCGTGCCCGCCGCCGCGCCAGGCCAGCAGGTAGATCGCGGCGCCGGTGGCGATCGCGCTCAGCACGGAGCCGGCGGCCACGGCCGTGGTACCGCCGCCGAGGACGACGACCGCGAGCAGGCCCCCGGTGGCCGAGCCCTGGGTGAAGCCGAGCACGTCGGGGCTGCCGAGCGGGTTGCGCACGAGGGACTGGAATAGCGCGCCGGCCAGGGCCAGGGCGCCGCCGACGGCGAGGGCGGTCACGACCCGGGGCAGGCGCAGCTCCCGCACGATGAACGCGTCGGCGGGGGAGCCGCCGCCGAACAGGGTGCGCACGACGTCGGGCAGGCTCATCGGGTAGTCGCCGCCGCCGATCGCGACCAGGGCGATGACGGTCGCCGCGACGGCCAGGGCGGCGCTGACCCCGGCGACCCGCAGGCGCGCCCGCGCGGTCACGACACCCTCCGGCGGCGCACGACGGCCAGGAAGAAGCCGCCGCCGACGACTGCGGTGACCACCCCGACCTGCAGCTCGCCGGGGCGGCCGGCCACGCGGCCGAGCACGTCCGAGGCGAGCAGCAGGGCCGGGGCGAGCACCGCGCTGAACGGCAGCAGCAGGCGCACGTCCGGGCCCGTGAACGGGCGGACCAGGTGCGGCACCATGAGGCCGAGGAAGACGATCGGGCCGCAGGCCGCGGTCGCCGCCCCGCACAGCAGCACGATCGACACCGCGGCGAGGACCCGGATGCGGCCCGGGTGGGCGCCGAGGGCGCGGGCCGGGTCGTCGCCGAGCGCGAGCGCGTTGAGCGGGCCGGCCAGCAGCGCGGCGATGACGACACCGGCCAGGACGAACGGGGCGATCAGCGCCGCGGTGCCGGGGCGGGCCGCGGCCAGCGAGCCGGCGGTCCAGAACCGCATCCGGTCCAGCGACGCGGTGTCCAGGAGCTGGACGGCGGCCACGTACGCGTACAGGGCGGCGCTGACCGCGGTACCGCTCAGCGCGAGGCCGCCCGGGGAGGCGCCGCGCCCGCCGGCCACCGCGTAGACCACGACGGCGACCAGGGCCGCCCCGGCGAAGGCGAACCACACGTAGCCCGAGAGATCCGTCACGCCGAGGAAGGCGATGGCGCTCACCACGGCCGCGGACGCGCCGGCGTTGACGCCGAGCAGGCCCGGGTCGGCGAGCGGGTTGCGGGTCAGCGCCTGCATGAGCGCCCCGGCCAGGCCCAGCGCGACGCCCACGAGCAGGCCGAGCACGGTGCGGGGCAGCCGCAGGTCGCGCACGACGGTGGCCCCGGCCGAGCCGGCGTCGGTCAGCCCGTGCCAGACCTCGGCGGGGCTCATCGCCCTCGCGCCGATGGCGAGGCTGGCGGCGGCGACCACGACGAGGACGCCGGCCGCCCCGGCGAGGCGAGCGAATGACTGCACTGAACCGCCTTGACACGATCAACTTAAGTGAGGCTACCCTAAGTGCCGATCGAGAGAGAGGCAACCCGCCATGTCCTTCAACGTGTCCCGCCGCGGCCTGCTCGCCGGCGTCCTCGGCCTCGGCGCGCTCGCCGCCTGCGGGGACGGCGAGTCCGGCCCGGGCGCCGGCCCGGCCGCGAGCGGCACCGCTGGTGGCCCCTTCGCCTTCACCGACGACCGCGGCACGGCCGTGACCCTCCCCGCCGCGCCGAAGCGGATCGTGGCCTACGTGGGCACCGCGGCCGCGCTGCACGACTTCGGCGTCACCGCGTTCGCGGGCACGTTCGGCCCGCTCAAGGGGGCCGACGGCGGCAAGGACCCGCTCGCCGGCGACCTCGACCCGGCCAAGGTCGAGTCGCTGGGCAACGCGTGGGGCGAGTTCAACATCGAGAAGTACGCCGCGCTGCGCCCCGAGCTGCTGATCACGAACATGTACGAGGCGAACCAGCTGTGGTACGTCCCGGACGAGTCCAAGGACAAGATCCTCGGCCTCGCGCCCAGCGCCGGCATCACGGTGTCACGCACCTCGCTGGCGAAGGTCATCCAGCGCTACGCCGACCTGGCCAAGGCGCTCGGCGGCGACCCGGCGGCGGGCAAGGCGCGCTTCGACACGGCCGCCGCGGCGCTCAAGGCGGCGGTGCGGGCCAACGGCGGGCTCAAGGTGCTGGCCGCCTCGGCGAGCCCGGACCTGCTGTACGTCTCCGACCCCAAGGTCTACGGCGAGCTGAGCTACTACCAGGAGCTCGGCGTCGAGGTCATCGCCCCGGGCGCCGTCACCGGCGGCTACTTCGAGAACCTGAGCTGGGAGAACGCCGACAAGTACCAGGCCGACGTGATCCTGCTCGACAACCGCGCGCAGGCCCTGCAGCCCAAGGACCTCACCGCGAAGCCGACCTGGGCGAACCTCCCCGCGGTCAAGGCCGGGCAGGTCGTGCCGTGGCAGAGCGAGCCGCGCTTCAGCTGGGCCGGGTGCGCGGGGGCGCTGGAGACCCTGGCCAAGGCGCTGACGGGGGCGAAGAAGGTCGCGGCGTGACCTACGACTTCTTCGACGTCCGCGTGGTCCGGCACGAGGCCCTGACGCCGGACGCGGTCCGGGTCACCTTCGCCGGGGACGCGCTGGACCGGTTCGTCAGCGGCGGGCGGGACCAGCGGTTCAAGCTGTTCTTCCCGGCCCCCGGGCAGGACGCGGCGATCGTCCCGCGCGGCGAGGCCTGGTATCCGCAGTGGCGCCGGCTGGACCCGGCGACCCGCGGGATCATGCGCACCTACACGGTCGCGGCCGCCCGCCGCGGCGAGTTCGACGTCGACTTCGCCCTGCACCCGGGCGGCGGCCCGGCGATCCGGTGGGCCTCGAACGTGGCCGTGGGCGATCGCCTGCTGGTGCTGGGCCCGACGGTGACCGACAACGGCGGCGTCGACTTCCGGCCGCCGCGGGACACGGCATGGGTCCTGCTCGCGGGGGACGAGACGGCGGTGCCGGCCCTCGACGCGATCAGCGCCTTCGTCGGCTCCTCGCTGCCGGTGCACGCGTTCGTCGCCGCGTCGCCGGGCCGCTGCGTCGCCGGCGTGCACTGCCCGGACGGCCTGCTGGAGCCGATCCGGGCGGCGCGGCTGCCGGCCGGCCCCGGCTACGCCTTCGTGGCCGGGGAGTCGGGCGAGGTCCGCGCGCTGCGCCGGCACCTGGTGCAGGACCGCGGCTTCGACAAGCGCCGGGTGACGTTCACCGGCTACTGGCGCCGGGGCGCGTCCGAGGACGACCTCATCGAGGAGTCCGCCGCCTGACGGCCGGGCCTGGCCGCGGTCGGGGACCGCGGCCGGGCACCGGGGCTCGCGTCAGTTGGAGGCGACGCCGAGGCCGGCCTGGCCCGTGGTGTCGGGGCCGCCGAGGTTGCCGAGGCGGTCGTGCAGGTCGTCGATGTCGCCACCGGTGAACGACGGCGACTCGCCCTCGTCGTAGCCGGCGCTGTACGCCTCGTGGTGGCCCTGCTCGAGCGCGGTCGACTCGGCCTGGTGGGTGTCGTGCTCGAACACGCCGAACTGCTGGCCGAAGTCCGTCTCCGAGCCCTGGTCGGCGTGCAGCTGCTCCAGCGCGCTGTGCTCCTGGCCGGCCTCGAAGTGGCCGAAGTCGGCGCCCTGGCCGAAGTCCGGCTGCTCGTCGCCGCTGAAGCCGGGGTCGAGCTGGCCGCCGTCGTCGTAGTCGCTCATGCTGTCCGTCCTTCGGAAAATGTCGCGGTGGGTGTTCGGCTGAAACGATAGGCGCCCGCACCGGCCCGCGTATCCCCAAACCGCGCCACCCCTCAGGCGGGGTAGCGCCGCGGCGTCCAGACCACCGGCGGCTCGCCGTCGCGCTCGCGGACCCGCGTCTGGGACGAGCCGATGATGAGCAGCGTGCGCATGTCGACCTCGGAAGGCTCCAGGTCGGTCAGGGCGACCACGCGCACCGACTCCTCCGGGCCGCCGACGTCGCGGCCGATGACCACGGGCGTGCCGGCGGGCCGGTGGGCGAGCAGGAGCGCCTTGGCCGCCTCGACCTGCCACGTGCGCGACTTCGAGCCGGGGTTGTAGACGGCGATCACGAGGTCGGCCCGGGCCGCGGCCTCGAGACGGCCCGCGATGACCTCCCAGGGCTTGAGGCGGTCCGACAGCGACAGCACGCAGAAGTCGTGCCCCAGCGGGGCGCCGGCGCGGCTGGCCACGGCCTGGGCCGCGGTCAGCCCCGGCAGGACCCGGACAGGGACGTCCTTCCAGCGCGGCTCGGCCGCGACCTCCAGCACCGCGGCGGCCATCGCGAAGACGCCCGGGTCGCCGGAGGAGACGACCGCGACCCGGCGCCCCTCCTTGGCCAGGGCCAGGGCGAACTCGGCGCGCTCGGCCTCGACCCGGTTGTCGGAGGCGTGCCGGCGCTGGCGCGGGTTGCCGGGGACCCGGGCCAGGTACGGCCCGTACCCCACGAGATCGTCCGCGGCGGCGAGCGCGGCCTGGGCCTGCGGGGTGAGCCAGTCGCGGCCGGCCGGGCCGAGGCCGACCACCACCACCTCGCCCGCGGACCCCGGCGCGGGCCGCTCGGCCAGGGCCGCGGCGGTCTCGTCGTGGACGCGGGACGGCAGCAGGGCGATCGAGAAGTACGGCACCGTCGCCGGGTCCACCTCGGCCAGCGGGGCGACGCGCTCGCCGGCGGTGGTGGCCCGCTCGACGTACCAGGCTTCGTCCAGCCGGCCCGAGCGCTCCAGCGCGTCGCGGACCTTGCCGAAGGTGCGGCCCAGCTTCATCACGGCGGCCGAGTCGGTCGCGGCGAGGCGCTCGGCGAGCACGTCGGCGGGCAGCGTGCCGGGCAGCACGGTCAGCACCTCGTCCCGCTCGACCAGCGGGCGGCCCAGCACCGCGGAGGCGCCGGCCACGGACGTCACGCCCGGGACGACCTCGGTGCGGTACCGCTGCGACAGCCGCTTGTGCATGTGCATGTAGGAGCCGTAGAACAGCGGGTCGCCCTCGCACAGCACGACCACGTCCCGGCCGGCGTCGAGGTGGGCGGCCAGCCGCGCCGCCCACGCGTCGTAGTGCTCCTCGATCACGCCCCGGTAGTCGGGCGTGTCCTCGGTCGTCACCGGGTAGACGAGCGCCTCCTCGACCTGCTCCGGGCGCAGGTAGGGCGCGGCGATCGCGCGGGCGATGCTGCGGCCGTGGCGGGCGCTGTGATAGGCGACGACGGGCGCGGCCGCGACGAGCCGGGCCGCCTTCACCGTCATCAGCTCCGGGTCGCCCGGCCCGAGACCCACCCCGTACAGCCGCCCAGTCTCCACCGTGGTCATTCCTTCTCGCTCGCGATGGCGTTGACGGCGGCGGCCGTCATCGCGCTGCCGCCCCGGCGCCCGTGCACCACGAGGTGCTCGAGGCCGGACTCGGCCAGGGCCGCCTTCGACTCGGCGGCGCCGATGAACCCGACCGGGATGCCGATCACCGCGGCGGGCGTGCCGGCCCCCTCGGCGACCAGCTCCAGCAGCCGGAACAGGGCGGTGGGCGCGTTGCCGACGGCCACGACGGCGCCGTCGATGCGGCCCCGCCACAGCTCCAGCGCGGCCGCGCTGCGCGTGTTGCCCAGGGCCGAGGCCAGCGCCGGGACCGCCGGGTCGCGCAGCGTGCACACGACCTCGTTGCCGCGGGGCAGCCGCGCCCGGGTCACCCCCGACGCGACCATCTCGGCGTCGCACAGGATCGGCGCGCCCGAGCGCAGCGCGGCGCGCGCGGCCGCGACCACGCCGGGGGAGTAGCCGACGTCGGCGGGGAGGTCGACCATGCCGCAGGCGTGGATCATGCGCACCGTCACCTGGGCCACGTCGTCGGGCAGCCCGGACAGGTCGGCCTCGGCCCGGATGGTCGCGAACGAGCGCCGGTAGATCTCGGCGCCGTCGCGGATGTAGTCGCTCATCCGCGCACGCTGCGCTGGTAGCCCGACGCCGTCGCCAACATCTCCACGTGCCTTCCCTTCGGCGCGCCGCAGCGCCGCTCGCATCCGACCCAGTGCGCCGGTTCCGGCGCCCCCGCGCGCACCGCGGCCCGCGCGTCCGCCCGGACGTCGGCGAGCGCCTTGGCGCACCCCGGGCGGCCCGCGCACGCCGTCACGCCGGCCCACGGGGAGCCGGGGTCGGCGACGAGCCCGGACGCCACAGCGTCGGCCATGGCGGCCGCGGGGATCACGACGGTCCGCCACGGCGTGACGATGATCTCTTCCCCCGCGCCGGCGAGGGCCGCCGACTGCTCCGCGGTGAGCAGCCCGAGCGGCACCACGAGCACGGCGTCGCGGCCGTGGACTCCGGGCTCGGGCGGGTCCGCCCGGGGCAGATCGGCCGCCGCCAGCGCGGTGCCGAGCCGCGCGGCGACGCGCGCCGGGCCGTCGTCCAGCTCGGCCAGCCGCCAGGCCTTCGACGCCTGCGCGGCGCGCTCGGCCAGGAACGCCTCGGCGGCGCGGACGAGCAGCTCGGGGCCGCCGTGCCGGGCGGTGGGCCGGCCGGCGAGGGTCAGCCGGGACCCGTGCAGGCCCACGTCGCCGAGCAGCGGCGTCACGTCCCCGCGGCCGTCGTCGACGGTGGCCAGGAACCGGCCCGGCAGCCCCGCGAGGGCCGGCGTGGCGCACAGCAGCGCGTCGAACGCGGCGACCAGGGGGCGCACGGCCGCGCTCAGCGGGCTGGCGACGATGTTGCGGACCCGCTCGTGGGTGGCCGACGGCAGCAGCCCGGCGTCGGCCAGCCGGGCCGCGAGCTCGTGCTCGGCCCCCGGCCGCACCGCCCTGACCTGCACGTTTCCGCGCGAGGTGAGCTCCAGTGCCGGATCGCCGAGCTCGGCCGCGGCGGTGCGCAGGACCGTCAGCCCCGCGGCGGTGAGCCGCCCGCCGGGCAGCCGCACACGCGCCAGCCCGCCGTCGGCGGCCGCGTGGACCTGCACGGCGCCGGGGCACCGGTCGGGGGCGTCGCGCCCGCCGGGCAGCCGCACATGCGCCAGCCCGCCGTCGGCGGCCGCGTGGACCTGCACGGCGCCGGGGCACCGGTCGGGGGCGTCGCGCCCGCCGGGCAGCCGCACACGCGCCAGCCCGCCGTCGGCGGCCGCGTGGACCTGCACGGCGCCGGGGCACCGGTCGGGGGCGTCGCGCCCGCTGGGAGCCTGCACGCGGCGGATACTACCTGCGCTTGACGGCGCACACGCTCGTCCTGAAGAGTTGACGGCGCTGTGCAACGGCGACGTGGAGGAACCCGGTGCGAATCCGGGACGGTCCCGCCACTGTGACCGGAGAGTCGATTTCCGGTAAGTCAGGATACTCTCCGCCGCCGGACCCATCCCACCGTCTTGGGGCGCGGACCCCGAGGGAGGACCCGGCGTGATCCTGCTGTTGTCGACGTCCGACACCGACCTGCTCAGCGCCCGGGCCAGTGGTGCCGCGTGGCGCCTGGCCAACCCGTCGCGCACGGCGGTCGAGGACCTGCCGGGGCTCGCCGAGGGCGCGGAGCTGGTCGTGGTGCGGTTCCTCGGGGGGTACCGCGACTGGCAGGACGGCTTCGACACGCTCCTGGCGACCGGGCTCCCGGTGGTCGTCCTCGGCGGCGAGCAGGCCCCCGACGCCGAGCTCATGAGCCACTCCACGGTCCCGGCCGGCCTCGCCGCGCAGGCCCACGCCTACCTGGCCTTCGGCGGCGCCGCCAACCTCGCCGAGCTGCACCGCTTCCTCTGCGACACGGTCCTGCTCACCGGCCACGGCTTCGCCGCCCCGGTCGAGACTCCCGCGTGGGGGGTGCTGGAGCGCGAGGCCGCGCCGGTGGACGGGCCGACGGTCGCCGTCATCTACTACCGGGCCCACCACGTCGCCGGGAACACCGCGTTCGTCGAGGGTCTGTGCGCCGCGCTGGAGACCGAAGGTGTACGGCCCCTGCCGGTCTTCGCCGCCTCCCTGCGCACCGCCCCGCCCGAGCTGCTCGACACCCTGCGCCGGGCCGACGCGCTCATCGTGACCGTCCTCGCGGCCGGCGGCACCCGCCCGGCCGACGCGCAGGCCGGCGGCGAGGACGAGGCCTGGGACGTGGGCGCGCTCGCCGCCCTGGACGTGCCGATCCTGCAGGGCCTGTGCCTGACCAGCAGCCGCGAGAGGTGGGTCGAGCTCGACGACGGGCTCTCGCCGCTGGACACCGCGACCCAGGTCGCCATCCCCGAGTTCGACGGGCGGCTCATCACGGTGCCGTTCTCGTTCAAGGAGATCGACGAGGACGGCCTCACCGTCTACGTCGCCGACTCCGAGCGGGCGGGCCGGGTGGCGGGCATCGCCGCGGCCCACGCGCGCCTGCGGGGCCTGGCGAACGCGGACAAGCGGATCGTGGTGATGCTCAGCGCGTACCCGACGAAGCACTCGCGGATCGGCAACGCCGTCGGCCTCGACACGCCCGCGAGCGTCGTGCGGCTGCTGGCGGCGCTGGCCGAGCGCGGCTACGACCTCGGCGAGGGCTTCCCGTCCGACGGCGACGCGCTCATCCACGAGCTCATCGCGGCCGGCGGCCAGGACGTCAACTGGCTCACCGAGCAGCAGCTGCGGGGCAACCCGGTGCGGATCGCGGCCGAGCGCTACCGGGCGTTCTTCGAGACGCTGCCGCCGGACCTGCGGGCCGGGATGGAGCGGCACTGGGGCCCGGCGCCGGGCGAGCTGTTCGTGGACCCGGACAACGGCGACATCGTGCTCGCCGCGCTGCGGCGGGGCAACGTCGTGGTCATGGTGCAGCCGCCGCGCGGCTTCGGCGAGAACCCGGTCGCCATCTACCACGACCCGGACCTGCCCCCGTCGCACCACTACCTCGCCGCCTACCGCTGGCTCGCCGACTCCTTCGGCGCCCACGCCGTCGTGCACGTCGGCAAGCACGGCAACCTCGAGTGGCTGCCGGGCAAGACGGTCGGGCTGTCGGCCGGCTGCGGCGCGGACGCGGCCCTGGGCAACCTGCCGCTCATCTATCCGTTCCTCGTCAACGACCCCGGCGAGGGCACCCAGGCCAAGCGCCGCGCCCACGCCACGCTCGTCGACCACCTGGTGCCGCCGATGGCCCGGGCGGACACCTACGGCGACATCGCCCGCCTCGAGCAGCTGCTCGACGAGCACGCGAACATCGCCGCGCTCGACCCGGCCAAGCTGCCGGCGATCCGGGCCCAGATCTGGACCCTCATCCAGGCCGCGAAGCTCGACCACGACCTGGGCCTGGACGACCGGCCGCACGACGCCGAGTTCGACGACTTCCTGCTGCACGTCGACGGCTGGCTGTGCGAGGTCAAGGACGTGCAGATCCGCGACGGCCTGCACGTCCTCGGCCAGGCCCCCTCCGGCGAGGCGCGCATCGACCTGGTGCTGGCGATGCTGCGGGCCCGGCAGATGTGGGGCGGCCAGGTGGCGGCCCTGCCCGGCCTGCGCGAGGCGCTCGGCCTGGACGAGTCCGCCGGGGCGCGGGCCGATGTGGACGCCGTCGAGGCGTCCGCGCGCGCGTTGGTCGCCGCGATGGAGCAGCGCGGCTGGGACCCGTCGGCCGCGGCGGACGTCTCGGACGTTCCCGAGGTCGTCCGGGTGCTGCGGTTCGCCGCCGAGGAGATCGTGCCGCGGCTGGAGCGCACCACCGACGAGCTCACCATGGTGCTGCACGCGCTCGACGGCGGCTACGTGCCCGCCGGCCCGAGCGGCTCCCCGCTGCGCGGGCTCATCAACGTGCTGCCGACCGGCCGCAACTTCTACTCCGTGGACCCCAAGGCCGTGCCGAGCCGGCTCGCCTGGGAGACCGGGCAGGCCATGGCCGAGTCGCTGCTGACGCGGTACCGGGCCGAGCACGGCGACTGGCCCCGCTCCGTCGGGCTGTCGATGTGGGGCACCAGCGCCATGCGCACCGCCGGCGACGACATCGCCGAGGCCCTCGCGCTGCTCGGCGTGCGGCCGGTGTGGGACGAGGCGTCGCGGCGGGTCACCCGGCTCGAACGCATCGGCCTCGCGGAGCTGGGCCGCCCGCGCATCGACGTGACCATGCGCATCTCCGGCTTCTTCCGCGACGCCTTCCCGCACGTGGTCGCCCTGCTCGACGACGCCGTCCAGCTCGCGGCCTCCGCCCCGGAGGAGTCGGCGGAGGAGAACTTCGTCAAGGCGCACATCGACGCCGACGTCGCCGAGCACGGCGACGCGCGCCGGGCCTCGCTGCGCGTGTTCGGCTCCAAGCCGGGCGCCTACGGGGCCGGCATCCTCCCGCTCATCGACAGCCGGAACTGGCGCGACGACCGCGACCTCGCCGAGGTCTACGCGGTCTGGGGCGGTTACGCGTACGGCCGCGGCGTCGACGGGATCGAGGCGCGGGCCGACATGGAGGGCGCGTACCGGCGGATCAGCGTCGCGGTCAAGAACATCGACACGCGCGAGCACGACATCGCGGACTCGGACGACTACTTCCAGTACCACGGCGGCATGGTGGCGACCGTGCGCGCCCTCACCGGGAAGGCGCCCGCGGCGTACGTCGGCGACAGCACGAACCCGGACGCCGTGCGCACCCGGACGCTGAGCGAGGAGACCGCGCGGGTGTTCCGGGCCCGGGTCGTCAACCCGCGCTGGCTCGCGGCGATGCGCCGGCACGGCTACAAGGGCGCGTTCGAGCTCGCGGCCACCGTCGACTACCTCTTCGGCTTCGACGCCACCGCCGGGGTCGTGGCCGACTGGATGTACGAGAAGCTGGCCGAGTCCTACGTGTTCGACCCGGACAACCACAAGTTCCTGACCGAGTCGAACCCCTGGGCGCTGCACGGGATCACCGAGCGGCTGCTGGAGGCGGCCGACCGGGGACTGTGGGAGCACCCCGAGCAGTCCACGCTGGACGGTCTGCGCGAGGTGTACCTGCAGACGGAGGGCGACCTCGAGGACGTGTAGGCCAGCCTCGGCGGGCCGCGCGGGTGCCGGCGTCAGTTTCGGTGGGGCCGCGCGGGTGCCGGCGTCAGCTTGGGCGGGGCCGCGCGGGTGCCGGCGTCAGTTTCGGCGGGGCCGCGCGGGTGCCGGCGTCAGCTTGGGCGGGGCCGCGCGGGTGCCGGCGTCAGCTTGGGCGGGGCCGCGCGGGTGCCGGCGTCAGTTTCGGCGGGCCGCGACCGCGACGGTGCTGTAGACGACCGGGAACGTGTCGGGGATCGTGCGGGCCAGGTCCGCCAGGACGCCGGCGAGGGTCTCGGCCGGGAGGCGGTTCACGCCGCCCGAGGTGGACACCTGCTCGAGCCATGCCTCGCGGGTGTAGTCGCGCCGCCACGGGAACGTCCACGGCTCCGGCTCGCCGAACCCGCCCGCCGCCCGCATGCCCTCGGCGGCCCGGTCGGCGAGGGGACGGTACGCCTCGCCGCCGAACGAGAACCGGGCCGGCACCGGGACGCGGGCCGGTGCCGGGACGTGCTCGCGCAGCGCGTTCCCGGTCGCCTCGGCGACCTCCGGCGGCGGCTCGACGCCGTTCCAGAACAGCGCGAGCAGCCCGCCCGGCCGCAGCGCCCGCGCCGCCGTGACCGCGCCCCCGACCGGCTCGACCCAGTGCCAGGTCTGCCCGGCGACGACGGCGTCGAAGGTACGCCCCGCCGGGTCCCACGCCTCGATCCTCGCGACCTCGACGTCGAGCCCCTGCCGGCGCGCCACCTCGGCCATGCGCGGGTCGGGGTCGACGCCGAGCACCGAGCACCCGGCGGCCTGCAGCTGCCGCGCGACGATCCCGGTGCCGCAGCCGACGTCGAGCACCTGCCGGCCGGGGCTGGCGGCGAGGATGCGCTCGATCAGCGCGGCGGGGTAGCCGGGGCGGGCGCGGTCGTAGCGCTCGGCGTCGGCGCCGAAGGACTCCGCGACCGCCCGCTGCTCATGCGGGTGCTCCGGTGACGGTAGAGTGGGCATGCGCCCACCTTAATGGGCAAGCGCCCACTAGGCAATGGAGGGGTGCACACGTGCCGACCGGGGTGGCCATCCGCGACGTCCGCGAGCAGCTGTTCGCCGCCGCCGACCGCATCCTGCTGCGCGACGGCCCGAGCGGCCTGACCAGCCGCGCGGTGACGACCGAGGCGGCGGTCGCCAAGGGCGTGCTGCACAAGCACTTCGCCGACTTCGACGCGTTCCTGGCCGAGTTCGTGCTCGACCGCGTGCACCGCATGGCGCCGCAGGCCGAGGCGCTGCGCTGCGCGGCGGGCAGCGGCACCGTCGCCGGCAACGTGGCCGACGCGCTCATCGGCGTCTTCGGCTCGGTCGCGGTCGCGGTCGTCGCGCTGATCACGTTCCGCGACGAACTGCGCGCGCGGCTGCGCCAGACGTGGCCGGCCGGCGTGCCGGTGCTCACGGACGCGGCGATCATGCTCGGCGACTACCTGGCCGCCGAGCGGGACCTGGGCCGTGTCGCGCCCGGCGCCGACCCGCAGACCCTGGGCGCGATGCTGATCGGCTCCGCCCACCTGCTCTTCGCCGACCGCACCGGGGCGTCCCCGGACCGTGCGGCGGTCGAGCGCATGGTCCGGGGCGTGCTCGACCTGGTTCGCGGGTGAGCCGGGCTCTTCGCCGACCGTGCCGGGCCGTCCCCGTGCCGTGCGGCGGTCGAGCGCGCACCGTCCGCAGCGTGCTCGACCTGGTTCGCGGGTGAACCTGGCTCTTCGCCGACCTTCCCCGGGCCGTCCCCGGGCCGTCCCCGGGCCGTCCCCGGGCCGTCCCCGGGCCGTCCCCGGGCCGTGCGGCGGTCGAGCGCGCACCGTCCGCGGGTGAGCCGGGCTCTTCGCCGACCGTGCCGGGCCGTCCCCGTGCCGTCCGCGGGCCGTGCGGCGGTCGAGCGCGCACCGGACGCGGGTGAACCGGCCCGCGCGGATATTCACATTCCTCGTTTACCCGGCTACTCTGCCCGGCGGGAGCCGCGCGCGTTGACATGGTCCGTCCGAATGTCAGCCGCGTCGCCGCCGCGCCCGGACGCGCGACGGCGACTGCGCACCCCCGAGGAGTACCGATGCAACTTTCATCGACCGCCCGGCGCCTCGCGGTCGGGGCCCTCGTCGTGGTCACCGCCGCCCTGGGCCTGACCGTGCTCGACCGGCCCACCCCGGCCGCCGCGCACGGCTCGCTCACCGATCCCCCGTCGCGCAACTACGGCTGCTGGGCCCGCTGGGGCTCCGACTTCCAGAACCCGCACATGGCCGACACCGACCCGATGTGCGCCCAGGCCTGGCAGGCCAACCCGAACACGATGTGGAACTGGAACGGCCTCTACCGCGAGGGCGTCGCCGGCAACCACCAGGCCGCCGTCCCCGACGGGCAGCTGTGCAGCGGAGGCCGTACGCAGAACGGCTTCTACGCCTCCCTGGACACCGTCGGCCCGTGGGTCGCCGCGACGAAGCCGAACAAGTTCACGCTCACGCTGACCGACCAGGCCCAGCACGGCGCGGACTACCTGCTCATCTACATCACGAAGCAGGGCTTCGACCCGGCCACGCAGCCGCTGACGTGGAACAGCCTGGAGCTCGTCCAGCGCACCGCCCGGTACGCGCCCGCGCCGCAGTACCAGGCGGAGGTCGACGCCGGCACCCGCACGGGCCGGCACGTGATCTACACGATCTGGCAGGCCAGCCACCTCGACCAGTCGTACTACCTGTGCAGCGACGTCATCTTCACCGGCACCGGCGGCGGGACGGGCTCACCGTCGGCCTCGCCCTCGAAGTCCCCGTCGGCGTCGGCCTCGCCGTCGCGCTCCGCGAGCACCTCGCCGTCGGCCAGCCGCTCGGCGTCCGCGTCCGCCTCGGCCTCGACCCCGCCGGTCACCGGCGCGTGCGCCGCGACCTTCACGAAGACGTCCGAGTGGGCGGGCGGCTTCGGCGCGGACGTGAAGGTCACCGCGGGCTCGGCCGGCATCAGCACCTGGACGGTGAAGATGACCTTCGCCAACGGCCAGACCGTGAGCAGCTACTGGAACGCCACGCTGACGAGCAGCGGCTCCACGGTCACCGCGGTCAACGCCGGTTACAACGGCCGGCTGGGGGCGGGGCAGAGCACGAGCTTCGGGTTCAACGGCACCTGGACGGGGACGAACAACCCGCCGACGCTGACCTGCGGCGCGGCGTAGCGCTCACTCGGCGCAGGCAGTGGTCGTACGGGTGGCGGCCGGGCCGGAAGCCGGTCGCCCCTCGCGTGGTGCTCACTCAGCGCAGCCAGTGGTCGTACGGGTGGCGGCCGGGCCGGAACCCGGTCGCCCCTGGCGTGGTGCTCGTTCAGCGCAGCCAGTGGTCGTACGGGTGGCGGCCGGGCCGGAACCCGGTCGCCCCTGGCGTGGTGCTCGTTCATCGCAGCCAGTGGTCGTACGGGTGCCGCCCGGGCCGGAACCCGGTCGCCTCCGCGAGCGCGGCGGCGTCGGCGAACCCGGCCGCCACCGCCTCGGGCCGGTGCGCGTCGCTGCCGAAGCTCACGGCGGCCCCACCGGCCTCGCGCCACCACCGCAGCAGCGTCGGCTCGAGCGTGCGGCGGGTGTTGATCTCCAGCGCCCGGGACTGCCCGGCGAGGGTCTTCAGCACCTGCCGCACCTCGTCCTCGTAGTCCTCGATGCGGAACACGTGGCCCGCGGGCAGGTACCGCACCGGGTAGTCCAGGTGCGTGAGCGTCGAGAAGTCGCCGAAGGACTCCAGCATGCGCACGATCTCCGCGAAGTAGTCGCGCAGCACCTCGGCGACGCCCCGGGACCCGTACTCGTCCTCGACCAGCCGATCCTCGCCGCCCACCCGCACCGAGTGCAGCGAGCCGATCACCCGCTCGAACGGCGCGCTCGCGAGCAGCGCGGCGGCCGGCTCGGCGAACCAGTGCGGCTCGCCGAGCTCGACCCCGGTGATGATGCGCAGCGACGGGTACTTCGCGCGGCACCGCTCGATCGCCGCCAGGTAACCGTCCACGTCCAGCGGCGGCGGCGCCAGGTGCGCCGGGTCGGCCATGTGCGGGTTCCACCGCTCCGGCACCGTGTCCGGGTTCACCGTCCACGACACGAAGTCGGTGTGCTCGGTGAACGCGATCGCCGGCAGGCCGAGCTGGACCGCCCGCGCGCACGAGCCCTCCATGTCGCCGGTGTCGGTGTCCCAGGAGAACTCCGAATGGGTGTGCAGGTCGGCCGGAAGACTCACGCGCCCATGCTACGGCCGGGCCAGGATCTCGCCGTGCAGCAGCGACATCCAGCCGTCCGGGTCGGACGCCCACCCGCGCCACCCGGCGGAGAGCCGGTCCAGCTCCTCCTGCGCCACCCCGGCCGCCAGGGCCTGCCGGGCCATCGCCGACTTGCGCACCCGGTCGGCCCACATGCCGCCCCACCACGCGCGGTCCTGCTCGTCGGCGAAGCACCAGGTGCTCGACGTCGCGGTCACGTCGGTGAACCCGGCCGCGTGCGCCCAGGCCAGCAGCCGCCGGCCGGCGTCCGGCTCGCCGCCGTTGGCGCGGGCCATCCGCTGGTACAGGGCCATCCAGTCGTCGAGTTCGGGCAGCTCGGGGTACCACGTGAACGCCGCATAGTCGCTGTCGCGCACGGCCACGTAGCCGCCCGGCTTGCACACCCGGCGCATCTCGCGCAGGGCCGCCACCGGGTCGGCGACGTGCTGCAGCACCTGGTGGGCGTGCACCACGCAGAACGAGTCGTCGGGGAACGGCAACGCGTGCACGTCGCCGAGCACGACATCGGCGTTCGCCACCCCGGCGAGCCCTTCCCGGGCCACCCCGACCGCCTCCTCGGTGACCTCGAGCGCGGTGACGTGCGCGACGCGCCCGGCGAGGTCGCGGGTGATGGTGGCCGGCCCGGCCCCGACGTCGAGCACGCGCATCTTCTCGACGAGCACCGGCAGCAGGTAGGCGGCGGAGTTCTCGGCGGTGCGCCAGCGGTGGGAGCGCAGCACCGACTCGTGGTGACCGTGGGTGTACACGTTCGTAGGCATGCTCGTACGCTAGCCCTGGCTTCTCAAATTTCGGAACGTATGTCTCGAATAATGAGATAGCCCCATGACCGGATCGGTCCGCTTCGAGCCCGGCCCGGCCCTGGCTCAACCCGCCGTACACGCGCAGGATCGAGGCCATGAGAAGCGCACTGCTCGTCATCGACATCCAGGAGTCCTTCCGGCAGCGGCCCAGCTGGGCGGACATCTCCAACCCCGGCATCGCCGCCACGGTGGCCCCGCTCGTCGCCGACGCCCGCGAGCGCGGCGACCTCGTCGTGTGGGTGCTGCACGCCGAGCCCGGCACCGGCACCGTCTTCGACCCGCAGCGCGGTCACCTGCGCTACCTCGAGGGCCTCGAGCCGCTGCCCGGCGAGCCCGAGCTCGTCAAGACCAGCCGCAACGCGTTCACCACGACCGGCCTGCAGCAGCTGCTCACCACCGAGGGCATCCGGCACCTGATCGTCACCGGCATCCAGACCGAGCAGTGCTGCGAGACCACCGCCCGCGTCGCCGGCGACCTCGGCTACGACGTCACCTTCGTCACCGAGGCGACCGCGACGTTCCCGATCGCCCACCGCGACCCGGGCGGCCCGGTGCTGAGCGCCGAGGACGTCATCGCGCGCACGGAATATGCTCTGGCCGGCCGCTTCGCCACCATCGCCACCGTCAAGGAGGTCCTCGCGCGGTGAGGATCGTCTTTCTGCTCGTGCCGCGGGTGCGTCTGCTCGACCTGGCCGGGCCCGAGCGGGCGTACTCCGCTGCTACGGAGGTCTTCGCGCGGTGAGGATCGTCTTTCTGCTCGTGCCGCGGGTGCGTCTGCTCGACCTGGCCGGGCCCGAGCGGGCGTACTCCGCTGCTACGGAGGTCTTCGCGCGGTGAGGATCGTCTTCCTGCTCGTGCCGCGGGTGCGTCTGCTCGACCTGGCCGGGCCCGAGCGGGCGTACTCCGCTGCTGCGGAGGTTTCGGCGCGGTGAAGGTTGTCTTCCTGCTGGTGCCGCAGGTGCATCTGCTCGACCTGGCCGGGCCCGCGCAGGTGTTCTCCACCGTGCGCGACCTCGGCCTCGGCTACGAGCTGCACTACGTGGCCGAGCGGGAGGAGGTGCCCACGGCGCAGGGCCTGCCCCTGCGTGCGCAGACGAGCTGGCCGCCGCTCACCCGCGACGACCTGATCCTCGTCCCCGGCTGGCGCGCCAGCCTGCTGGGCGAGCACGGACGGCTGACCGGATCGACCCGGGCCAGGATCGCCGGACACCACGCCGGCGGCGGGACGGTCGCGAGCGTCTGCGCCGGCGCCGACGCGCTGGGCCAGGCCGGCCTGCTCGACGGCCGCCGCTGCACGACGCACCACGGGCTGCAGGAGCACCTCGCACGGCGGTACCCGAAAGCCCGCGTGGTGCGCGACGTGCTCTACGTCGTGGACGAGCGGGTCGTCACCTCGGCCGGCATCGCCAGCGGCATCGACCTGGCGCTGCACCTGGTGGCGACCCGCCACGGCCCGGCCGTCGCCGCCCAGGTGGCCCGCGAGATGGTCGTCTACGCCCGCCGCAACGGTGACGAGCGCCAGCACAGCGCGATGCTGCGCCACCGCGACCATCTCAGCGACGTCGTACACCGCGTGCAGGACGTCATCGACGGCCGCTTCGCCGAGCGACTGCCGCTGCGCGAGCTCGCGGGCGCGGCCGGGGTGAGCGAGCGGACCCTGACCCGGGCGTTCGGCGAGGCGACCGGATTGACGCCGCTGCGCTACCAGCAGCTGCTGCGTCTCGAGCGGGCCGAGCACCTGATCGGCCACGGCGCCACAGTCGAGGCCGCCGCGCGCGCCGCCGGGTTCGAGGACGCGCGCATGCTGCGGAGGCTCAGAGCAAGAGCGTGATCCGCCGTCGACCGGTCCGAGGACGCGCGGCGCTCGTGCCGCGGCGCCCCGAGGGTCGAGGCGTGAGCCGCCGTCAACATGGTTGACGACCGTCGACCTGGCGCGAGCCGAAATCAACATGGTTGACGAAAATCAACATGGCGCGTCCATATCGACGCGGCGGGTCGACGTCGACGTGGCGAGTCGACGTTGATGTGGCGCATCGACATCGGCGTGGCGCATGACATCGACGTGGCTGGTCACAGCGGGTGTGGCGCGTCCACATCGGCGTGTCGGGTCGACATCGACGTAGTGGGTCGGCATCGGCGTGACGGGTCGACATCGATGCCCCGGGTGAACATCCAGAAGTGCTCGACGGGCACCGGAGTGCTCGGCGGGCGCCGGAGTGCTCGGCGGGCATCGGAGTGCTCGGCGGGCATCGGAGTGCTCGGCGGGCATCGGAGTGCTCGGCGGGCGCCGGAGTGCTCGGCGGGCGCCGGAGTGCTCGGCGGCCCATCGCGCGGAAACGGCCGCCGGATGGCATCCGGCGGCCGTTCCTCGGTGCGCTGGTGTTACGGGTTGATCGTGAGCGTGAACGTGCTGGTCGTGTTCCTGATGTTCTCGGCGTTGTTGGAGAACGTCAGGTGGTTGAACGTCGCCGAGCCGACCGCCGGGCCCTGGCCGGGCTCGGGCATCTCGTTGACCCAGATGCCGATGCCGGACTTGGCGTCGAACGCGTCACCGCTGCGCTTGGCGCCGGAGATGCTGATGTTCGTGAACACCGTGTCGGTCACCGGGTTGTCCGGCGAGGAGCCGGTGTACTTGGTCTGGAACATGATGCCGGAGTACGTCGGGTCGACGATGTCCACATCGGACACCCGGATCCCGCGGAACACCTTCGAGGCCGAGAAGACCCAGATGGCGCCGAAGGCCTGCTGGCCCCAGAAGTGGCCACCGTCGCGGACGAGCGACACGTTCTGGATGTTGGTCGGCTGGGTGCCGAAGCCCACGAACGGGTAGCCGAAGTCCAGCGAGCTGATCGTGATGCCCGAGTACGTCAGCATGTCCGCGATGTACATGTTGCGGAACGTGTTGTTGTACCCGCCGTAGACCGCGAGGCCGGCCGCGCGCCAGGTGAGGGTCGCGGACAGGTTCTCCCACAGGTTGTCGTGGTTGCCCACCGAGCCGCCGCCGTCGGTCGCGGAGAACAGCGCGAACGAGTCGTCACCCGTGCTACGGGCGTCGATGTTGTTCAGGTGGGTGTTGGTCGTGTCGTTGGTGAAGTTGATGCCGTCGGCGAACGTGTCCCGGATGCGGCTGTTGGAGATGTTGATGCCGCTGTTGTGCACGCCCCAGTACATGCAGACCGTGTGCTCGACCCAGACGTTGTCGATCGTCAGGTTCTGGTTGTCCTTCAGCTCGCCCCACACCTTGCCCGGGCCGTCGATGCGCTCGACGTAGTTGCCGAAGAACGACAGGTTCTTGAACGTCGAGCCGTTCGCCGAGGTCTGCACGGAGAAGCCCGCGTCGGTGTTCTGCTGGTCCTGCGGCGTGGTGAACCTCGTGTACCACGGGCCGGCCCCGACGACCTGGATCGCCTTGCTGTTGATCTGGAACTTCTGGTTCGTGACGTACGTGCCGGCGGGTAGGTAGACGCCGACCGCGGTGCTGCTCTGGGTCGCGGCGTTGAAGGCGTTCTGCACGTCCTGCTGGGTGAAGCCGGCCGGGGTGATGTACGTGGCCGGGTTCGGGTTGGCGATCGGGGCGACCTGCTCGGTGTTGATGAAGTCGACCGCGATGTTGCCGCCGTTGGCCGCGTCCTTCTGCAGCTTGATCGTGCTGCCGGCGTTCACCGTGCTGTCCAGCATGATGTTGGCCTCGTCGTAGATGTGACGGGGGCCGGCGCCGGGGGAGTTGGTCGGCGACGACTCGTTGCCGTACAGCCACGAGAACTTCGACGTCAGCGGGATCGCCTTGGCGAAGGAGCCGTTGACGTAGACGTTGATCGACGACGTGGTGCCGTCCGGGATCGAGAACCGCACGACGACCGTGTTGGTGCTCTGCCGCGTGGTCCACTGCACGTACTGCCCGGTCCCGTTCAGCGTGACCGCCTTGCGGCCCGACGCCTCGCCGGCGAGGTCACCGATGGTGCGGTTCGGGCCGACGACCTGCGCGCCGCCGCCGACCGTGCCGTCCTCGGCCTCGTACATGTCGTAGGGCATGTTCGCGCCCCGCCCGACGAACAGCGGCAGGGTGCTGGTGTTGTTGGCCTGCTTGACCGACAGCTCGTTGGTGTCGGCGGCGAGGACGGTGGTGACCGTGTACTTGCCGTTGACCGCGGTCCACGTGCCGAGCGTGACGACCGGGGAGCTGGCGCCGGCGGCGAGCGTCCCGGTGTACGACCCCGTCAGCGTCTTGACCGTGGTGCCCGCGCTGTCCTTCAGCGTCAGGGTGACGCCGTGCGCGCCCGAGCCGCTGGCCTGGGTGCCCTGGTTCTTGATGACGACGGTGAAGGTGACCGTGTTGCCCGCGGACGGGTTCGACGGCGACCAGGCCACCGGGGAGGCGACCAGGTCCGAGGACTGCACCGGCTGCACCACGAGGTTCGAGCCGCTGGTGAACGCGTTGTTGGCCTCGTTGGTCTCGATGACCGTGTTGCTCTCGTCGACCTTCGCGCTCACCGTGTACGTGTCCGCGGTCCGCGGCCCGATGTTCGCGGTGAACGTGCCCTGCGCGCCGGCGGCGAGGCCGGTCACGTTCGCGGTGCCCGCCAGGACGGTGCCCTGGGCGGTGCCGAGGTAGAAGTTGACGTTGGTCGCGCCCGAGGCGGCCGTGCCCGCGTTCTTCACGGTGGCGGTCAGGCTCACCGAGTCGGTCTCGACCGGGGAGGCCGGCGAGGACGAGATCGCGGTCACCTGGAGGTCCGGGTTCGGCGCCGCGGCCCCGAAGATCTGGAACTCGGCGATCTGGCCCGACGGGGCGCCGGTGTTCGAGTTGATCTTCAGCTGGACGTCCGCGACCCGGGCCGAGACGGTGATGTCGACCGAGTTGCCGGTGGCCGGGTCGAAGCGGTAGTCCGCCGCCGAGACCAGGTTGCTGAACCCGGTCGCGCTCTGCTCACGGCCGAGGACCTGGATGTTCTGGGTCCGCGCGCCCCACGCGCTGCTCGGGTCGAGCTTGAGCGTGATCTTGGTGATGTCGTTGTTCGAGCCGAGCTTCGCGGTCAGGGTCGCCGGGAAGCCGGCCGCGCCCTCCCAGTACGTGGTGACGCTGTTGTCGTTGGCGTTGGCCGGCACGAAGGTGAAGACCGAGCCGCTGGCCTCCACCGGCTTGCCCAGCGCCACGTTGGTCCCCGGCGGCGGGTTGCCGGTGCCGGTGCGGGTGACCGTGTTGCTGGCCGCGGAGGCGTTGCCGGCGGCGTCGCGGGCCTTCACGTAGTACGACACCGTGGCCGAGTCCGGCTGGTTGTCCGTGTAGGTCAGCACGTTGCCCGCGACCGAGCCGCGCAGCGAGTTGTTCGCGTAGACGTCGTACCCGGCGATGGATCCGCTGTTGTCGGTCGAGGCGGTCCAGGTCAGCTTGATCTGGCCGCTGGCCGGCGTGGTGTAGGCCAGGTTGCCGGGGGCGGTGGGCGCCTGGGTGTCGGGGTTGGTGCCGGTACGGGTCACCGTGTTCGAGTTCGCCGACTGGTTGCCGGCGGCGTCGCGGGCCTTGACGTAGTACGCGACCGTCGCGGTGTCGGGCTGCATGTCGGTGTACGTCAGGATGTTGCCCGCCACGCTGGTGCGCAGGGCACCGTTGGCGTAGATGTCGTACCCGGCGATGGAGCCGCTGTTGTCGGTCGAGGCGGTCCAGGTCAGCTTGATCTGGCCGCTCGCCGGCTGGGTGTAGGCCAGGTTGCCCGGGGCCGTCGGCGCCTGGGTGTCACCGGTCGTGGGGCCGTACACCTCCAGCTCCGACAGCTGCGCGGCGGCCCAGCCGGTGTTCGCGGTGATGTTGACCCGCACGTACCGGGTGGTCGTCTGCGTGAACGGGATCGTCACGCTGTTGGCCGTGCCCGGCGCGAAGGTGTACGAGTTGCTCGCCACGATGTCCGTGAACGAGCTGCCGGTGGTGCTGCCCTGCACGGACAGCGTCTCGGTGCGCGCGCCCCAGGCGGCGGGGAGGCGCAGCACCACGGAGCTGACCGGCACGGCCGAGCCGAGGTCGACCTGCAGCCACTGCGGGAAGGCGCCGGAGCTCTCCCAGTACGAGTCCTGGTTGGAGTCGCCGCCGTTGCCGGGGACGTACTGCGCGTTCTGGCTGCTGGCCGTGAACGTCTTGCCGGCGGCCAGGTTGCTGCCGGTGGTGGACACGCCGTAGATCTCGAACTCGGAGATCTGCGCCGCGGGCCAGCCGGTGTTGGCCGAGAAGTTCAGCCGCACGTACCGGGTGGTCGTGGCGTTGAAGCTGATCGTGACCGTGTTGTGGGTGGCCGGGTTGAACACGTACCCGGTCGAGCCGACGATCGTGGAGAAGCTCGTCCCGTCGGGGCTGCCGGTCACGGTCAGCGTCTCGGTGCGGGTCGCCCAGGCGGTGTCGTCGGGCAGCTTCAGCTTGATCTGGTCGATGCTCTTGGCGCTGCCGAGGTCGATCTGGGCCCACTGCGGCCAGGAGTTGTTGGCGCTCTCCCAGTAGCTGGCCTGGTTGCCGTCGTTGATGTTGCCGATGCCGTTCGCGCCGTTGGTACTGCTGGAGGTGGCGGGGCGGCCGCTGGCGAGGTTGGGGCCGCCGGCGGCCTGCGCCGGCAGCGTCTGCGCCGTCACGGCGACGAGGGCGGCCACGGCGAACGCCGCGAGCACCCTTCGCGTCACGAGCCTTCTGCTCATCGGGATCCTTCTCAATGCGTCTGAGCGGGGTGATCGGTGCGGCGTGGCGGCGAGTTCGACCTGCTCTTGTGTTGGACGGCAAGAGGCATTGGCGGGGGTCGGCGTCGGTGTTCGCTGGGCGCTTCCCGCGCGCGGGCGGGATTGGCGGTGCGCCGGCGGCGGCCACGGGGGTTCTGTGCTCATCTGGTTGGGGTCAGCATGTGATGAAAGCGCGGCCGCGTGGGTGGTCCGCGACCGTGCGGCGACGTGCCCCTCTGCACGGCAACCCTCTCCGTAGGCGGGTGGTGGGCGATCGAGCCGGTTGGCGGTTCGGCTGCGATCGAGTTGCGGAGAGTAGCGAAAGTCTGTCTGGCGCTTGTAGGAATCTTGCACTGCAGTGCGCCAAATGTTGCAGACAAGCTACCGGCAAGTCAACGGTCATCGCTCGCACTCTTGAGTTGTGTGGCATCCCGTTCGATTGACGCGTTGGAATCTGCGCGGGTGGTTGGCCCTGTCCCGGCGAGTTTCGAGATGTTGACGATTCGTTGCCGACGGGTCTGGTGGGGCCGGGACGTTTCGTGGTCGCTTCGTCGCACTGCCGCGAATGAGTCGTGTCGATGTGCTGCTCCCGGCCCGCCGTGCACTCCGGCAAGGCCTGTGCGCCGGACCCGGTCCGCTGTGTTCACGTCGTTGGCGCTGCCGGAGCCGGCGCACGCGCGCTGGAGCCCCAGAGGTGAGCCGCACGGTGATCAAGAAGCGCGTGAGCTTCTACATCGTGCACCAGGACGTGGAACGCTGCGTCGAGGACCTGACGGAGGCCGCGAGGCGGTCGCTGGCCGGGCTGGTGTGCCGGCGGCGCGGGCGTGGTGGTGGAGCGGATGATCGAGGACCCGACGGCGGTCACTTTCACCCCGCACAACCCCGGCCGGGTGGCGGCCCGCGCCCGCTTCTCCTGGCCGGCCCCTGATCCTGGTTGCTCTGTTCCGTCGGGGTTCGAGAATGTCGTCGGCGGTTCGGTGGAGGATATTGTTTGTGCGATTTGGTGTCGCGGATTCGGCGGCATTTCCGGCACGGTGGGAGCGTTCGGGAAATGCGATACGGTTCGACGGCCAGGTGTGGTTCACGGTTTGTGGATCGGGCCGGGCCGGGTGCGTCTCCGTGCCGGCGCCGCCCGCCGCATTCATCTGCGGGCGGTGGCTGGTCCGGCTGTTCAAACGCAGCGACCGCGTTGGGCTGTTCGGGGGCGGTCGATTCAGGTGTGGTTGTTGTGCGCGGCGCGGCGGTGGGGGTTTTGGGTGGCTCGGGGGTGGTGGGTCCCGGTGTGGTTGCTGTGGTGGGCGCATCGGTTGGGGTTTTGGGCGGTTCGGGTGCGGTCGGCTCCGCTGGGGTTGCTGTGCGCGGCGCTGCGGCGGGGATTGCTGGCGAGGTGCCGCCGTGGGCGCGGCTCAGCTTCGCGGCGTGGCGCTGCGCGAGTCCCCAATCGCGATGCCGGGCGTGTTCGCGCCGGAATTGCTCAGCGGTGGGCGAGTAGTTCCGGCGTCGGCTCCGATCCCGCATGGCAGTTATTTCACTCCGCGTGAAAAACTGCAACTGACCCATGCCGAGAATTATCCCAGAATCGACCAGGAAACCCGGCCTCCGGCCACCTTCGATCGCGAATAGCGCACATTTTGCTCTTGCCGCAGGATGCGTCCACGAATCGTGCCGTGAACAATTCCCGGAGTGGCGATCGCGTATCCGGGCGGCCGTCAAGGCCCTCGTCCGGGCCGGGGCAACGTCGGACGGCTTCCGTGGCGCGTCCGCGCGCGACCTGCCCCCAGGCCGCAGACGCCCCGTCCTGGGGCGGGTCAGGTCGGGGGTCGCGTCCGTCTGGCGAGTTCGTGCCTGCGTCGGTGGTCGGGCTCAGGCGGGTCTGGCCGGGGTCGTGTCCGTCGGGCGAGTCCGTGCCTCGGTCGGTGGGTCGGTCTCAGGCGGGTTCGGTCGGGATTGTGTCCGTCTGGCGGGTTCGTGCCTCGGCCGGCGGGGCGGGCTCAAGCGGGTCTGGCCGGGATCGCGCCTGTCTGGCGAGTCGGTGGCTTGGCGGTGTCTGGCGAGTCTGTGGCTCGGCCCGTGGGGCGGCTCAGGCGACGCCGGCCGGGCGGAACTGCACGGACACGCGAGGGCCGACCGCTCGAGCTGTCTTGGGTACGCAGTGTTCCCACGTCCGCTGGCACGAACCGCCCATCACCACCAGGTCGCCGTGGCCGAGGGGGAAGCGCACGCTGTCTCCGCCGCCGCGGGGGCGTAGCAGCAGTGCCCGCGGGGAGCCGAAGGAGACGATCGCCACCATGGTGTCGAAGCGGGCTCCTCGGCCGATCGTGTCGCCGTGCCAGGCGACGCTGTCGCGTCCGTCTCGATACAGGCACATGCCCGCGGTCATGAAGGGCTCTCCGAGCTCCTCCACGTAATGCGCTGTGAGGCGGCGCCGGGCCTCTGTCAGCAGCGGGTGCGGGAGCGTCTCCTCGGCCGGATACCAGCGCAGCAGGCGGGGGACGTCGACGACGTCGTCGTACATCTTGCGCCGTTCCGCCCGCCAGTCGACCTCGTGCAGGAGCGTCTGCAGGATGGCGTCGGAGCCGAGGACCCAGCCCGGCAGGTGATCGACCCACGCGCCGCGGCTCAGGTGGTGGCGGGTGACCTGGCCGGTCAGCGACCCGAGGGAGGGTCCGGCGACGTCGAACATCGACGGCTGGTACGCGAGGTCAATCATGGTTTCCAGTCTACCGGAGTTCGAACACTCGTACGAGCGCAATCCGCCGAACGGGTTCGGGATTCACAGTATGTCGATGTGGTCGTCACGCAAGGTTGATCGAGGTCCGGCTTCGGTCGGCTGCCCGGTCGCTGACTCGGGCTCCAGGTCCGCGGCCGCCGCTGACTCGGGCTTCAACCCCCGCGACCGTCTCTGACTCGGCTCAGACTCCGCGGCCGCCCTGCGGACCGCCGGGAGAGCCGGGCCGGCGGTCGGCGGGCACGAGTGCGCTCGGTGCCGGGCCGCCGGGGGAGCCGGGCCGGCGGTCGGCGGGCACGAGTGCGCTCGGTGCCGGGCCGCCGGGGGAGCTGGGCCGGCGGTGGGCGGGCACGAGCTCGTTCGGTGCGGGCCGCCGGGGGAGCCGGGCCGCGGCGGTGGGCGGGCACGAGCTCGTTCGGTATTGAACGATTCGCCCATGGTGATGGCCCCAGGTGACGCGGGGCGGGAATGCCCGTATCGTGAGAGCGGCTCGAATGTTGGAAGGTGTTGAGCCCGATGAGTCCCGCCGATCGTTTCGCCGTGTTCCCCGAATTCAACGTGACCGTCGAGCCGTTGCCCAACCAGGCGTTGCGCGTCCGCGTCGCCGGGGAGGTGACCCTGGAGAACGTCGGCGAGCTGCGCGCGGTGCTCTTCCGCGCCATCGACGACGTCCGTGCCCGCGCCGTCGAGGTCGACCTGAGCCTCGTGACCTTCATCGACTCGACCGGCATCGGCAAGCTCGTCAGCGCCCGCGCCCACGCGATCACGAACAACAGCGATCTGTGGGTCGTGAACCCCAGCCCGGGTGTGCGCCGTGTCCTGAGCCTTCTCGGTCTGCTGGAGATCCTGGGCACCCCGACCGGCGCGAGCGGCTGGGCCCCGCCGAAGTCGGCCTGAGGGTTCGCCCGGGTCGCGCAACCGCGGCGATCGTGCACGAGAGGCGGACGCCATCCGGCCGAAGCGCGGCGGCTGGGCCCCCGCCCAAGTCGGCCTGAGGGTTCGCCCAGGCGCCGTGCAACCGCGGCGATCGTGCACGAGAGGCGGATGCCATCCGGCCGGATGCGCGGCGGCTGGGCCCCCGCCCAAGTCGGCCTGAGGGTTCGCCCGGGCCGCGCGCCCACGGCGATCGTGCACGAAAGGCAGACGCCACCCGGCCGAGTGAGCGCCGGCGCGGGGGAACGTGTGCCGGGGAGCCTCGGTGGGCGGGACGGCGGCCTAGTCGAGCAGTGCCTGCGCGAGGCGGCGCACACCCTCCTCCAGCAGCGCCGGCGGAGCCGCCGCGAACGTGAGGCGCAGGTGCGGCGCGTCCGGCTCGGCGGCGTACCAGGGCCGCCCCGGGAAGACCACCACGTGCCGGGCCGCCGCCGCGGTCGTCACGGCCACGTCGTCGGTCCCCTCGGGCAGGCGGAGCCAGGCGTGGAGGCCTCCGCGCGGCACCGACGGCGGATCCAGCGCCGGCAGGTGCCGCCGGATCGCGTCGAGGAGGGCGTCGCGGCGCGTGCGCAGGGCCGCTCGCAGCGCCCGGAGGTGCCGCGGCCACGCCGGTGAGGTCACGACGTCCAGGGCGGCCTGCTGCAGCGGGCCCGACACGAAGAAGTCGTCGAGCACGCGGGCCGCGCGCAGCCGGGCGCCGGCCGGGCCCCGGGCGCCGATCGCCGCCACGCGGAGGCCGGGCGCGGCGGACTTCGTGAGCGACCGCAGGTACACCACGTGGCCCTCCGTGTCGCCGCAGACCAGCGGCGGCGGGGGATCGGCGTCGATGGCGAGGTCGCGCGCGTAGTCGTCCTCGAGCAGGAACGCGCCCGCGGCCCGCACCTCGGCGAGCACCCGCTCGCGGCGCCCGGGTGCGAGGGTGGCGCCGTGCGGGTTGGCGAACATCGGCTGGCAGTAGAACAGCCGGGCGCCGGTGCGCCCGAACGCGGCGGCGAGCAGGTCGGGGCGGACCCCGGCGTTGTCGGCCGGCACCGGCACGACGCGCAGGCCGGCGGCGCGGGCGGCGGCGAGCGCGCCGAGGTAGGTGGGGGACTCCACCAGCACCGTGTCGCCCGGCGCGGCCAGCGCGCGGAACGCGGTCGACAGCGCCGCCTGCCCGCCCGGGCAGATGACGAAGTCCTCGGCGCGCAGGGCCCCGGCGCCCCGGGCGAACCAGGCGCGCAGGTCCTCGCGCCCCTCGGCCGGGCCGCGCTGCCAGCTCGACGGGTGGCGGGCCGCCCGGGCCAGCGCGGCGCCGAGCGTGGCGGCCGGCTGGAGGTCCTCGTCGAGGTACCCGCTCGACAACGGGATCGCCCCCGGCCGCGGTACCGCCAGCAGCGCCGACATCGCGTCCTCGCCCGCCGGTCGCGGCCCGAGCGCGATCGACTGCCACGAGAGGTCGGGCGCGGGGGTGGCCGCGGCGGCGCGCGCGGCGACGAACGTGCCCCGCCCGGGCTGCGTGTCGAGCAGCCCCTCGGCGGCCAGCGCCCGGATCGCGCGGCTCACGGTGATCGGCGACGCCTGGTGCCGCACGGTGAGCTCCCGCACGGTGGGCAGCCGGCTCCCGGGCGGCGACCCGGCCGCGACGGCGCGCAGATCTTGGATAACGCGGGCGGCTGCGTTATCGTCATTCATGAAAAGCAAGGATAACGTTACTCGCTCGGATGCGATAACGGGGGCCGCGCTCGGCGCGCTGGGCGTCCTCGGGTTCAGCATGTCGCTGCCGGCCACCAGGGTCGCCGTCGAGCACCTGGACCCGTGGTTCGTCGCGTTCGGACGGGCGGTCGGCGCGGGCCTGCTGGCCGCGGCCTATCTCCTGGTCGTCCGCGCCCCGCGCCCCACCGCGGCCCAGTGGCGCCGCCTGGCCGTGGTCGCGCTGGGCGTCGTGGCGGGCTTCCCGATGTTCACGAGCCTGGCCCTGCAGACGAGCACCGCGGCCCACGGCGCCGTCGTGGTCGCGCTGCTGCCGGCGATGACGGCCGGCTTCGCGGTCCTGCGCGCCCGGGAGCGCCCGGCCCCGGCCTTCTGGCTCGCGGGCGCGGCCGGCCTGCTGGCGGTCCTCGTGTTCCTGGCGCTGAGCGGCTCGGTCTCCGGCGCGCTCGGCCCCGCCGACCTGTTCCTGCTGGCGGCGATCGTGCTGTGCGGCCTCGGGTACGCCGAGGGCGGCGCCCTCGCCCGCGAGCTCGGCGGCGCCCGCACCATCTGCTGGGCGCTCGTGCTCGCCCTGCCCGCCACGGTCGCCATCACCGCGGCGGCGGCGCTGCGCCACCCGCCGGCCGCCCCCGCCGCCGGGTGGGCCGGCTTCGCCTACCTCACCGTCATCTCGATGTTCCTGGGCTTCTTCGCCTGGTACGCCGGCCTGGCCCGCGGCGGCGTCGCGCGCGTCGGGCAGATCCAGCTCGCCCAGCCCGTCCTCACGCTGGCCTGGTCCGCGTGGCTGCTGCACGAGCACGTCCCGCCGGTCGCCGTCGCCGCCGCCGTGCTCGTCCTCGCCTGCGTGGCGCTGACCCAGCGGCTGCGGTTCGGCAAGCCGGAGACGTACGGCCCGGAGCGCGTCACCACCTGATCGCCCGGACCGCGCACAATGGGGTTGTGCGCATAGCCTTCGCCGCCGACGACAGCAACGCGACCACCGAGGCCGTCCTCGCCCACCTCGCCGAGGCCGGCCACGACGTCCTGCGCCTCGGCGAGCAGCCCTGGCCCGGCCTCGGCGCCGGGGTGGGCCGGGCCGTGGCCCAGGGCCGGGCGGACCTGGGCGTCGTGATGTGCTGGACCGGCACCGGCACGGCCATCGCGGCCAACAAGGTCCCCGGAGTCCTCGCCGCCGTGGCCTGGGACCCCTGGGTCGCCCGCGGCGCCCGGCTCTGGAACGACGCCAACGTCCTCGCGATGAGCCTCAAGCGCCTCGCCCCGGACGTCGCCGTCGAGGTGCTGCGCGCCTTTCTCGAGACCCCCGGGCCGGACCCGGACGAGGCCGGGAACATCGCGCTGCTGAAGCGGCTCGACGAGGACTGAGGGCCCGCGCCGCGGCGATTGGACAAGAATCGGTAACGCGGGCAACCGTTTTCGCGCTCGCGGTCTGACCGGCGGCCCGCTGCACGGTGACCAATCCGTTATCCGGCAATGAAGTTCCCGACGCAACCGGGCCGGGCCGCCCGAGGTCTTTGCACAATGACGGCGACGAACATCGCCGTCCACGTGACGTAGCAACGCCATCGTCAACCGACATCCAGCGACCCACACGGTGGGCGTGGTGCATGCCCACGCCCTGTGCACAGTGGATGGTCCACTGTGGACACGGTTCGAGCCGCATCCGAGCGGCACGCCGTGGAGGGCCGAAGCGGAGGCCGGCCGATGCGTGCTGCCTGCGTCCGGGACCCCGAATCCGCGGCCCCACAACCGCGGCACCCTGAAAGGCCCTGCTCGTGAAGATGACGTATGCACATATGAGAAGGCGTGCGATGGTGGCCGGTGCGGCCGCCGCGACGCTCGCGCTGTCGGCCTGCGGAGGCGGCTCCAGCGGCGACGATACCAGCAAGAACAACGGTCAGAAAGGCTCCGGGGGTTACAACGCGGCCATCACCGGTGTGCTGAACCCGTCGGACAAGAAGGGCGGCACGCTCAAGCTCACCACGAACCCCGACCCCGACTCGTGGGACCCCGCGATCGCGTACTACGCGAGCGAGTGGAACATCATGAAGGGGTTCTACGTCCGCACGCTGCTGGCCAACGAGTCCAAGCCGGGCGCCGACGGGCTCAAGCTCGTGGGTGACCTCGCGACCGAGGTGCCCAAGCCGACCGACAACGGCACGACGTACACCTTCCACCTGAAGCCGGGCATCAAGTTCGAGGACGGCGCGCCCGTCACCTCGAAGGACATCAAGTACGGCATCGAGCGCATCTTCGCCTCCGAGGTCGTCAACGCCGGCCCGAAGTGGCTCGTGGAGGCGCTCGACCAGGGCCAGAACTACCCCGGCGCGTACAAGGACCCCGACCCGAACAAGCTGGGCCTGAAGTCCGTCGAGACGCCGGACGACAACACCATCGTGTTCCACCTGGCCAAGCCGAACTCGGACCTCCTCTACTGGCTGCAGATGCCGGCGTCGAGCCCGGTGCAGCGGTCCAAGGACACGGGCACGCAGTACGCCAACCACCCGCAGTCCACCGGCCCGTACAAGTTCGAGTCGTGGGAGCAGGGCAAGAAGCTCACGATGGTCCGCAACGACCAGTGGGACCCGGCGACCGACACCGTGCGCAAGGCGCTGCCGGACCGCATCGAGGTCACCTACGGCACCGCGGTCGACGAGATCGACAACCAGCTGCTGTCCAACGAGGTCGACCTGGACATCGCCCAGACCGGCGTCCAGCAGGGCGCGCAGCCGAAGATCCTGCTCGACCCGGAGAAGAAGAAGAACGCCGACGCGCCGGTGACGGGCTTCATCCGCTACGTCGCCATCAGCACCAAGGTCGCGCCGTTCGACAACATCCACTGCCGCAAGGCGGTGCAGTACGCGCTGGACAAGACCGCGATGCAGACCGCCCGCGGTGGCGCGGAGGCCGGTGGTGACATCGCCACCAACATGCTGCCGCCGACGATCAACGGCCACGACCCGGCCGACGACCTGTTCAACACCAAGTCGGGCAAGCCGCAGATCGACAAGGCCAAGGAAGAGCTCGCGGCGTGCGGCAAGCCCAACGGCTTCGAGACGGTCATCGCGACGCGCAACCAGGGCAAGGAGCCCAAGACGGCGGAGGCGCTGCAGCAGTCGCTCGCCGCGATCGGCATCACCGCGAAGCTCGACCCGCAGGACTCGGGCCTGTACTTCCGCTCGACCATCGGCTCGCCGAGCAACGTGCACAACAAGGGCTACGGCCTGATGATGGCGGGCTGGGGCGCGGACTACCCGGCGGCGTCGGGCTTCCTGAAGCCGCTCGTCGACGGCCGGGCCATCTCCGAGTCGGGCAACAACAACTACGCCGAGCTGGACGACCCGGCGATCAACTCGCTCATCGACCAGGCCGCGGCCGAGGCCGACCCGGCGAAGAACGCCGAGATCTGGAAGCAGATCAACCGCAAGGTCTCGGAAACGGCGGCCTACATGCCCTTCACCTACGACAAGGCGCTCAACTACCGCAACCCGCGGCTGACCAACGTCTACATCACGCAGTACTACGGCATGGTCGACTTCGGCAACCTGGGCGTCATGAGCTGACCGCTGCAGGCAACGCGCCGGGTTGACGAGGGACTTCCCGGCGCGTGCGGTCACTCGGCCGGTCGCTCTGCCTCCTTGAGCGACCGGCCGTCGTCGTGCCCTCGTTCAGTAGGCGACGTTGATCCGGCGATGGATCCACGCCGGCTCGTCGAGGGCCCGGAACATCGCGTCCGCCACGTCGGCGCGCGACAGCGTCCGCCCGCCGCGGACGTTCACGTCGAGCACCGTCCGATATGGACGGTTGGGCCCGTCGGTCAGGCGGGGCGGGGCGATCAGCGTCCAGTCCAGCCCGCTGTCGCGCAGCACCTGCTCGGCCACGGCCAGGTCCGCGAAGCCCTCGCCGAGCACGCGTTGCAGGAGCGGCTTGACGACGTGGCGCATGACCGGCCCGTCGCCGCGGTCCGCGACCCGCCCCGCGGCGTCGACGCTGACGATGCGCCGCACGCCGGTCGCCAGCATCGCGGCGACCTCGGCCCGGGCCCCGTCGGCCTGCACCGTGCTGCGCGCGCCCGGCTCGCGGCCCCGGCGGGCCTTCATCTCCGCGGGCCGCATCCCGAGGGCCGACAGCACCGCGTCCCGGCCGGCGACCGCGGCGGCCAGCGCCCCGGTGTCGCCGAGGCCGGCCACCACCACCGCACAGCCGAGGTCGACCGGCCGCCGCGAGACCGCGGTCATCTCGTGCCCGCGCGCCCGGCCCTGGCGGATGAGCTCGCGACCGATCCCGCCGGTCGCCCCGAACACGGTCAGCTTCATGATTGCCGTCCCCCTGCCGGTTAGTAAGTACTCACTAACCCCTACGATGGCACGTGACCACGAGTTTCGGAAGGGGTGCCGGTTGGCGACGACGCGCGAGGTGATCCTCGACGCCGCGGCGCGCGTGCTGCGCGAGCGCGGCCTCGCCAACGCCACGACGAAGGAGATCGCGCGGGAGGCGGGCTTCTCCGAGGCGACGCTCTACAAGCACTTCCGCGACAAGCTCGACCTCATGGTCGTGGTGCTGCACGAGCGCGGCCCGCAGTTCATCCCGATGCTCATGACCCTGCCGGCCCGCGCGGGCTCGGCCCCGGTCCGCGAGATCCTGACCGAGCTGGCGACCGTGTGCATCACGTTCTACCGCGACGGCTTCCCGATGTTCGCGTCGATCTTCTCGGACCCCGCGATCCTGGCCGCGCACCGCGACCACCTGCGCGCGCGCAACCTCGGCCCGCACCGCGCGAACGAGGGCCTGGCCGGATACCTGCGGGCCGAGCAGGCGCTGGGCAACATCGCGGCGGACGCCTCGCCGGAGGCGCTGGCCGGGCTCATCCTCGGCGCGTGTTTCCAGCACGCGTTCATCACCTTCTTCGCCCCCGAACCGGTCGCGGACGGCGAGGCGGCCGCCGCCTTCATCGCGGGCCTGCGGCTCTAGCGCCGGGCCTCGACCACCGCGGAGGCCGGGATGTCTGGCGGGAGCGACGGTCCGCACCACCGCGGACCCGAGCCATACGCTGTCAAAACCTGACGATGAGCGCGATCCGGCCGTCGCCGGCGAGGCTGTCGTCGCCGACGAAGGTGACCTCGCCGCCCTGGCGGACCACGGTCTCGACGATGTCGTCGACCGCGTCGTCGAGCAGCACGCCCGGCCCGTCGCGGTGGGGCTCCTGGTCCGGCGGGTGGAGATGGTCGTCGTGGACCCAGGCGGGGCTGTGGAAGCTCTCCTCGACCAGCAGGTGCGCGCCGCGGCCCTGGTGCGCGAGCGACCAGCACTCGGCCAGACCGGCCGCGAACCGGTTCGCCCCGCGCGCCGCGTCCAGCGCCTCGAGGGCCGAGACCTGCTCCATCGCCGTGTACGCGGCCAGGCGCGGGGCCAGCAGCTCGTACACCTCGTGCGCGCCCGCGTGGTCGTAGTTGCCCAGCACCGTGCCGGCGAACGGGCGCGGCCACTCGGCGGCGAAGTGCGCGAGGTAGCGGTCGACCCCCAGCACGAACACCGGCCGCGGGTCGAGCCGGTCGACCTCGCCGAGCGCGGTCGCGATGTCGCGGAAGAAGCGCCGGTGCCGCTCGCGCTCGTGCTTGCTCGGCTCCTGCCCGTAGTCGCGCGGCAGCCCCATGCCCTCGTGCGTGAACGGGAACCCGTGCGTGGTCACCTCGACGAGCTCGGCCCCGTCGCCGCTCCACAACCGCGTGGGTTGCTCGGACAGCACGACGGCCCAGTACCGGTGGCGCCGCGCCGCGTCGGCGACGACGTCACGCACCTCGAACGTCTCGGCGATGACGACCCGCTCCTGCACCGGGCTGTCGAGCACGCGCACGTGTACCTGCCCGGGCGAGGCGAACACCGCCAGCCCGTCGCCGGTGTGTCGCATGTCGACCTGTCCGGCGGCCGTGGCGATCTCGTCGTACACCTGCGTGGCCACCTCCCGCGGCACCGTCTCGTCGTGCTCGAGCCGCCGCCGCGCCTCCGCGAGCAGGTTGCGCAGCCGAATCGGGTCCTGCAGGTTCTCCGGCGCCGTGCGGTGGGTCGGCATGAGCAGGGACACCGCCGGGTACCCGCTCGGGGTCAGGGTCGCGAGGTCCTTCACCGTCATGTGCCCACGGTCCCGCGCCGGCCGTCGCGCGGGGTCGCCTCCGGGGGGTCAACGTCGGCGGCATTTCCATGGCTCGGGTCCGCGGTGGTCCGGACCGTTGCTCATTGGTAGAACTGGTGCTGCCCGGTCCTGTGGGGGCTGGGCGGCACCTGGCCGTTGGATCACTGCCATCCGTTGCTGCCCCGGTTGAGGGCTTGCGGGAGTGTTTGCGGGGTCTGGCGGTCCGGGACATCCCGACTGGCAACAGGGCTACTGCGCCGTAGAGCGCCCGTCAATGAGCGTCCGGCAGTGATGTCCCGAACCACCAGGTGCGCCTCCCACTGGATTGAGCAGCGGCAGGAGCAGCTTTGAGTGTGACGGATGCACGGTTCGCCGGGATCGACTGGGCGCAAGACTCGCACGCGATCTGCGTCATCGATGCGGCTGGGGAGCCTCTCGAGCGTCTGGTCGTGGCGCATACGAAGGCCGGGATCGGCAAGGCCGTCGGGGTGCTGCGCCGCCACGGCGTGGCCGGGGTCGGGATCGAACGTTCGGACGGTCCCCTCGTCGTGGGGCTCCTCGCGGCCGGTCTCGAGGTGTTCGTGATGCCGCCGTCGCGGGTGAAGTCGTTGCGGGGCCGGTACGGGTCGGCGGGGAACAAGGACGACCGGTTCGACGCCTACATGCTCGCCGATGTGGTCCGCACCGACCGGCGCCGGCTGACCCCGCTGCGGCCGGACACGGCGGCGACGACGAGTCTGCGGACCCTGGTCCGGGCCCGGGCTGACCTGGTGCAGCACCGGGTCGCCCTGGTGAACCAGCTGCGGGCGCATCTGCTGACGGTGCTGCCGGGGGTGGTGGGGTTGTTCTGCGAGCTGACGTCGCCGATCAGCCGGGCGTTCCTGACCGCGTTCCCGACCCAGGACGCCGTCGATGCGCTCACGGTCGAGGAGCTCACCGGGTGGCTGGCCGGGCAGCGTTACCGGAAACGGCCGCCCGAGGTGCTCCTAGCCCGGCTGCAGGACGCACCCACGGGAGTGACCGGCCCGGCCGGGACCGCCCTCGCGGGGGTCACCACCGCCTACCTGACCGCGGCGACCGGCCTCATCGAACAGATCAACGCCCTCGAAACCCAGATCGCGCAGGCCCTCGCCGAGCACCCGGACGGGGCGATCTTCACGTCCCTGCCCCGGGCCGGGACGGTCCGCGCCGCCCGGCTCCTGGCCGAGATCGGCGACGCCCGCGGCCGGCACCCCACCCCCGCGGCCCTGGCCGGCCTGGCCGGGGTGACCCCCTCCACCCGGCAGTCCGGACAGGTCAGGATGGTGGCGTTCCGCTGGTCGGTGAACAAACAACTCCGCGGCGCGGTCTGCGACTTCGCCGCCGACTCCCGCCACGCCAACCCCTGGGCTGCCGATCTTTACGCCCAGGCCAGAGCCCGCGGCCACCGCCACCCACACGCCGTCAGAATCCTCGCCCGCGCCTGGCTCACCATCATCTGGAAACTCTGGACCACCGGCACCCCATACAACCCCGACCAACACAACGCCCTACAGAAACTCCTCACCCAAACCCCTTGACCCCACAGGGCACTCCCGCCAGGAATCCCGGCCTCCGCGGTGGCAGGACCGCACCGGGCGCCTCACCCGGGGCGGGCACCCGTCACCCGCCCGGATGAGCGTCAGGTGGCCGCGGGCCGGGCCGGAGTCCCACGCCGAGATGGTTGTAAACGCGTCGAGTGGGGGAGATGGTGGCCGAGGCGCCGGGGCATCGCCGGAGGTACACGCGTGCGTGAGTTCAGTCACCAGCCGTTGGCTGATCTTGCGGAGTGTGCAAGTTTGAACTGAGGCAAGCCTCCACTTCACGGGGAAAGGGGTGGTTGCATGGGACGTGGTCAACCGGTCGGCTGGGCGGCGCACCGCCGGGCCGTCGATACCCTCAAAGCTTCCTATGCCGCGATTCCACTCGGCGACACGGTGCGGCTGGCGAAGAAGACCTCGAATCTGTTCCGGCCGCGCGCCGAGGTGCACCACGGGCTGGACGTCAGCGGGCTCGGGGGAGTGATCGAGGTCGACCCCGCGGCGCGCACGGCCGAGGTGCAGGGCATGTGCACGTACGAGGACCTGGTCGACGCCACCCTCCCGCACGGGCTCATGCCCCTGGTCGTACCGCAGCTGCGCACCATCACCCTCGGCGGCGCCGTCACCGGGCTCGGGATCGAGGCCACCTCGTTCCGCCACGGGCTGCCGCACGAGTCGGTGCTGGAGCTGGACATCCTGACCGGCGCCGGCGAGGTGCTCACGGTGCGGCCCGACAACGAGCACGCGCAGCTGTTCGAGGCGTTCCCGAACTCGCTCGGCAGCCTCGGGTACGCCACCCGCCTGCGCATCGAGCTGATGCCGATCGCCGCCGGGGTGCGCACCCGCAACGTGCGCTTCGACGAGCTCGACGACCTGCTCGACGTCGTCGGCGAGGTGATGAAGACCGGGCAGTACGAGGGCCGGACGGTCGACGTCATGGACGGCGTCGTGTTCCGGCCGGGCGAGTCCTACCTGGTGCTGGGCCACTTCACCGACGAGCCCGGCCCGTCCAGCGACTACACCGGGCAGGACATC
Organism: Dactylosporangium sp. CA-052675; assembly: GCF_050947935.1. GTDB lineage: Bacteria > Actinomycetota > Actinomycetes > Mycobacteriales > Micromonosporaceae > Dactylosporangium. Next base: position 2,716,191 of record NZ_CP192010.1, read on the forward strand.
TACTACCGCTCGCTGCGCGCCAAGGCCACCGATCGTCTCGCCGCCTACGACTACCTGTGGCGCTGGGACACCGACTGGTTCTGGTGCTCGGCCGCGTTCGGGGCGCAGGTCCCCGCCGTGCGCCGGCTGTGGCCGCGGCGGTACCGCCGCTCCGACGTGTACCACCGCATCGTCCGCCTCGAGAACCGCTACGGCCTCGCCGCCAAGGTGGGCCGCTGGCGGGGCGAGCTCGACCGCGAACGGGTCGTGCAGGACGTCGAGCTGCCACTGGAACGCACGGGCGACTTCCTGCGGTGGTTCGCCCGGGAGGTACCGATGGCGCCGATCTGGCTCTGCCCCCTGCGACTGCGGGAGCGGGAGTGGCCGCTCTACCCGATGCACGCCGGGCAGGCCTACGTGAACGTCGGATTCTGGGGCACCGTGCCGATCGAGCCGGGCCGCGCCGACGGCGACGTGAACCGCCTCATCGAGGACAAGGTCTTCGAGCTCGGCGGCCACAAGTCCCTCTACTCCGATGCCTACTACGACCGGGAGACCTTCGACCGGCTCTACGGCGGTCCCGCGTACCGCGCCGCCAAGGACCGCTACGACCCCGGTCACCGACTGACCGACCTCTACGACAAGGTTGTGGGGCGCAGATGACCAGCACCTACCGTCCGACGAACACCCGAGGATCCGTTCCCGGCCAGCCCCGCCGCCGGCCCCCCGTGCCCAAGGTCGCCGACATCGTCCGGGCCGTCACCACCAGCGAGCCGACGGTCCGCATCACCGCCTACGACGGCAGCGCGGTCGGCCCCGAGGACGCCCCGATCGGCCTGCACGTCGCCTCCGAGCGGGGCCTGTCCTACGTGCTCACCGCGCCCGGCGATCTCGGCATGGCCCGCGCGTACGTCACCGGCGACCTCGAGGTCCGCGGCGCCCACCCCGGCGACCCGTACCCGGCGCTGCACGCGCTGGCCACCGGCCTGCAGCTGCGGATGCCCTCCGCGAGCGAGGCGCTGCGGCTGGTCCGCGGCCTCGGCTGGGAGCGCCTGCGCCCGCCGCCGCCCCCGCCGCAGGAGGCGACCCCGGCGTGGAAGCGCACCCTCGCGGGCCTCGGCCTGCGCCACGCCAAGGGCCGCGACGCCGAGGCGATCCACCACCACTACGACGTCTCGAACCGCTTCTACGAGATGGTGCTCGGCCCGTCGATGACGTACACCTGCGCCTGCTACCGCTCCGAGTCCGACTCGCTCGAGCAGGCCCAGGCGAACAAGTACGACCTCGTGGCCGGCAAGCTCGCGCTGAAGCCGGGCCAGCGCCTGCTCGACGTCGGCTGCGGCTGGGGCGGCATGGTGCGCCACGCGGCGCGCGAGTACGGCGTGCGCGCCCTCGGCGTGACGCTCTCCCGCGAGCAGGCCCAGTGGGCGCAGGAGGCGATCGAGCGGGAGGGCCTCGGCCACCTGGCGGAGGTGCGCTACCTGGACTACCGCGACGCGCCCCTCGAGCACTTCGACGCCGTCAGCTCGATCGGCCTCACCGAGCACATCGGCGTGAAAAACTACCCGCGGTACTTCGGCGCGCTGCGCGACCGCCTCAAGCCGGGCGGCCGCCTGCTCAACCACTGCATCACCCGCTCGGACAACCGCGCCTCCCACCGGCCGGGCGCCTTCATCGACCGCTACGTCTTCCCCGACGGCGAGCTGGCCTCGCCGGGCCGCCTGGTGAGCGCCGTGCACGACGCGGCGTTCGAGGTGCAGCACGAGGAGAACCTGCGCCTGCACTACGCGCTGACCCTGGCCGGCTGGAACCGCAACCTGGTCGAGCACTGGGACGCGTGCGTGGACGAGGTCGGCCTCGGCACCGCGCGGGTCTGGGGCCTGTACATGGCCGGCTCGCGGCTCGCGTTCGAGCGCAACGAGATCCAGCTGCACCAGATCCTCGCGACGAAGACGACGAAGGACGGCGTTTCCTCGTACCCGCTGCGGCCCGACTGGACCGCCTGACCTCCACGCGCCGCGGGCGGCCGGGTTCCGTGCCCGGACCGCCCGCGCTCGCGTCGTGCGCTGGTCGCGGCGCGCGGTGAGGGTTCCGTCGCGTGCTGGCGCTCGTCGGCGCGTGCGACGACGGTTCCGGCGGGCGTTTGGGCTCGAACCGGGGCGTTGGCGTTGGCGTCGGCGTCCGCGGGGCGTTCGCGGCTCCCATGCTTCGGCGCACGACGCCTTCTCCGGTGCACGCGTCTTCTCCGGTGCACGGTGTCCGCTCCGGTGCACGCGTCTTCTCCGAGGCGCGGCGGCGATGACCGTTTTCGCACGTCGCCTGCCTGATGTGCGCGGGCGTCGGCGATAAATCCGGACAAGCGGGCTTGTCCGGATTTATCGCCTATATCATCAAGTAGCGGGTTATCGGCGCCCCGGACGAAGCCGGACGTATCCGACTGCGCCGGTCGAATCGCGGCTCTCGGCTTTCTCCCAGGGAGAATCCAGTTTCGTGGCAGCCGCGGCGTGCAATCTGGACATCATGAGTGACCAGGACCGCCAGTGGAGCACTGCGGAGCCCGCCGAGACGCCCGGCTCCGCTTCGAAGCCGGAAGAGCTCGCCGCCCCGCCGCAGCCGCCCCAGGCATCCTGGCCCCCACCGACCCCGGCCGCCGCGAACCCACCGGCCCCGGCCGCCGCGAACCCGCCGGCCCCGGCCACCACGAACCCGCCGACGCCGCCGGCCCAGTACAACCCGGCCCCGTCCTCGGCCCCGCCGGCCTGGATGACCCCGTCGACCGCGGCCGAACCGGCCTCGGCGCCGCCCGCGTACCCGGCCTCAGCCCCGCCCGCCTTCCCGGCCTCAGCGCCCCCGGCCGCCGTGAGCTCAGCGCCCCCGGCCGCCGTGAGCTCGGCCCCGCCGGCCGCCGCGAACTCGCTGCACCCGGCCCCGTCGCAGCCGCCCGCGTTCGCCCCGCCCGGCGGCGTCACCGTGCCCCAGCCCGCCGCCGCGCCCCCGGGCTCGCCCTGGAGCCGCCCGGCGAACGGTCACGCGCACCCGGCGAACCACGCGGCCCAGCACGCGACCCAGCAACTGCCCGCCAACGGTCACCCGGCGGGCGCCTACGCCACGACCCCGATCTCCACGGGCGCGCCGTACGGCCCCGGCACGGGCGCCTTCCCGCAGGCCGGCCACCCGTACGGCCCGCCGCCCGGGTACCCGCCGCACGCCGGCCAGCCCGCGTACGGCCGGCCGGGAGGGCAGCGCGGCGGACGGGTCGGCCTGCTCATCGTGGGTGCCGTCGTGCTCGCGCTGCTGTCGGCGTTCGGCGGGGGACTGGTCGCGACCCAGCTCGCCGACGGCAAGCCGGCCGCGGCGCCCTCCGTGGTGACCCAGAACCCGGCCCCCAACCTGGACCGGTCCTCGGTCGGCGGGGTGGCGCAGCAGGTGCTGCCCAGCGTCGTGGACATCAGCACCGGCGAGGCCGAGGGCTCCGGCGTCATCATGACCGCCGACGGGCAGGTCATCACCAACAACCACGTGGTGGCCGGGGCCTCGAAGCTCCAGGTCACGTTCAGCACCGGCAAGACGGCCTCGGCGACCGTGGTCGGGACCGACCCCGCCGGTGACATCGCCGTGATCAAGATCCAGGGCGTCTCCGGGCTCACGCCGGCCAAGTTCGGCGACAGCGACGCGCTGCGCGTCGGCGACACGGTGCTCGCGGTCGGCTCCCCGCTCGGCCTGCAGGGCTCCGTGACGGCCGGGATCGTGAGCGCGCTGCACCGCACGATCGAGGGCGAGCAGGGCGGCAAGTCCATCGCGGACGCGATCCAGACCGACGCCGCCATCAACCCCGGCAACTCCGGCGGTGCCCTGGTCAACCTGCGCGGCGAGGTCGTCGGCATCAACACCGCGATCGCCACCGCGGGGCAGAACAGCGGCAACATCGGCGTCGGGTTCGCCATCTCCGCCAACCGCGCCCGATCCTCGGCCGACCAGCTCGCCAAGGGCGGGAAGGTCAGCCACCCGTACCTCGGTGTGCAGCTCACCGACGGCAACGGCGGCGCCCTCATCGGCGGCGTGGTCGCGGGCGGCCCGGCGGACAAGGCCGGCCTGAAGACCGGCGACCTGGTGACGAAGTTCGGCTCGGCGACGGTGAACGACGCGACCGGCCTCATCAACGCGGTCCAGGGCGCCAAGGCCGGCGACCAGGTCCAGGTCACCATCAACCGCAACGGCACCGAGCAGACGGTCACCGTCACGCTCGGCGAGGCCCCCTAGCCCAGCACCCCTAGCCCAGCACTCCTTTCGCAGCAGCGGCCCGCGTTCGCCACGACGCGGGCCGCTGCGTGTTGCCGGGGGCGCGACGGCAGCGCGGGGGACGGGTGATCGGCGGGTCGCCCCCGCGCGGGCCGACCCGGGCCGCTGCGTGTTGCCGGGAACGCGGCGGCAGGGTGGGGGACGGGTGATCAGCGGGTCGCCCCCGCGCGGGCCGCTGCGTGTTGCCGGGGGCGCGGCGGCACAATGGCGGGATGGACGATCAGCGGTACTGCCGCCTGCGAGTGATCGGCGAGAACCTCGACCTGACCGGCTCGCCCGCGGCCCTGCGGGCGCTCGCCGACCTCCTGCGCGAGGCCGGCCCGGCCGAGCGGGTGCCGATCCGCAACGGCGCCGTGGTGCAGGAGCGCGCCGAGGGGCCGCTGGTGATCGAGCTGCGCGGCTCGCCCACCCTGCACCTGCGCGGGGGCGACGACGCGCTCAAGGCCGTGTGGGCCGCGCTGGAGGCGGTCGCCGCGGAGGTGCCCGTGGCCGGCCGGCCCGCGCCGCACCGCCACGTCGAGCAGCTCGTCATCACGGCCGAGGCCGGCCCGGCCGACGAGGACCTCCGAGAGCGCGCCGGGGACCTCTAGGGGCGCACCGCGACCGCGGCCAGGGTCGCGTACGACTCCGGCTCGGTGACGGGCTCGTCCGGCCGCCACGCGGGCCCGTGCACCACGCCGGGCTCGACCAGGTCCCAGCCCTCCAGCAGCCCCGCCAGCTCGGCCCGGTCGCGCAGCACCATCGGCGTCCCGGCGCGCGTGTACAGGTCGGCGAGGTCGCCCACCGCGCCGGTCGCGTGCGACAGCACGATGAGGCTGCCGGGCACGAGCGCGTCGCGGAACGTGCGCAGGGCCGCGCGCAGCTCCGGCGTGTCCGGCACGAAGTGCAGCATGGCCACGAGCAGCAGGCAGACCGGTCGCGTGAAGTCCAGCAGCGCCTTGACCTGCGGGTCGCCGAGGATCTGCTCGGCGTCGTGCAGGTCGGCCTGGATGACCGCGGTGGACGGGTTGCCGGCCAGGATCTGCCGCGCGTGCACGACCGCGGTGGGGTCGACGTCGACGTACACCACCTTCGCGGACGGCACGATCTCGTGGACGTTGCCCTCGGTCGGGATGCCCGAGCCGACGTCGAGGAACTGCAGCACGCCCCGGGAGGCGGCGTACCGCACCGCGCGGTGCAGGAACGCCCGGTTGGCCCGGGCGATGCGCGGGAGATCGGGGATGAGCGCGAGCGCGCGGGCGGCCACGGCCCGGTCCACGGCGAAGTTGTGCCGGCCGCCGAGGTAGTGGTCGTAGATGCGAGCGGCGCTGGGCCGATTCGGGTCAACGCTCATAGACCTAATATTTCCGAAATGTCCTAAGTATTAAACGCAAAGTCACAAGTCTTCTACTCTTGGTGAAATGCGGTGGACGGAGCGGCTGGCCCGGAGCCTGCTCGAAGTGGCGCCAGACCCTCTGATCATCTCCAGCTACGACGGGCGGATCGAGCTGGCCAACGCCGCCGCCCGGGACCTGTTCGGCCGCGAGGACCTCTGCGGGTGCTCCGTCGACGTGCTCGTGCCGGCCGACGGGCCCTCGATGGTGCCCCGGCTCGCCGCGTACATGGACGGCGAGCACCCCGCGGTCCGCACCGGCCAGCCGCTGAACATGGTGCGCGGCGACGGCTCGCAGTTCCTGGCCGACATCACGCTCTCGGTGATCGGCGCCGGCGACGGGCCGCTGCTGGTGGCCACCATCCGCGACACGGGCGCGGACGGGTTCGACCCCGCCCAGTCGCTGCTCGCCTCGATCGTGCAGTCCTCGCACGACGCGATCGTCACCACCGACCTCGACGGGCGGGTGCTGTCGTGGAACCCGGGGGCCGAGCGCCTCTACGGCTTCGCGGCGGGGGAGATGGTCGGGCGCCCCAAGGACGCCATCATCCCGCCCGACCGGCGCGGGGACGAGGCGGAGATCCGCGCGATCGTCGCGGCGGGCGGGCGGGTCGACCGCTTCCGGACGGTACGGCAGCGGCGGGACGGCACCGAGCTCACCGTGTCGATGCTGGTGTCGCCGCTCACCGGCGCCGACGGGCGCACGGTCGGGGTCACCTCGATCACCCGCGACATGAGCGAGCGCGAGCGGGCCGAGGCGCAGGTCCAGGCGGTGCTCGACGCCGCCCCCGACCCGCTGCTGGGTGTCGGCGAGGACGACCGGATCGTGCTGGTCAACGCCTCGGCCGAGCGCCTCTTCGGCATCGCCCGCTTCGACATGATCGGGATGCCCGTGCGGCGGCTCCTGCCGGGCGGGCTCGACGCGTCGCGGGGCGAGCCCGCGGTCGCCCGCCGGCCCGACGGCACCGGGCTGCCGGTCGACATCACGCTGAGCACGCTCAAGGGCGACGACGGCGAGATCACCCTGGCCAGCGTGCGGGACATGACCGAGCACCGGCGGCTGCGCGAGGAGGCGGAGCGGCAGAAGGACGAGGTCCGCCAGCAGCGCACCCAGCGGCTGGAGAGTCTGGGCCAGCTCGCCGGCGGCATCGCGCACGACTTCAACAACCTGCTCGCCGTGATCCTCAACTACGCCGAGTTCATCGTCGAGGACGGCGCGGACACGCCGTTCGCCCGCGACGCCGAGCAGATCCTGCGGGCCGGGCGCCGGGGCAGCGAGCTCACCCACCAGCTGCTCGCGTTCGCCCGCCGCGAGGTGGTGCGACCGCGGCCGCTGGACGTCAACCAGGTCATCGGCGAGGTCCAGCTGATGCTGGACCGCTCGATCGGCGAGCACATCTCGCTGCGCACCTCGCTCGCCGAGGGGTTGCCCAACGTGGTCGCCGACCCCGGCCGGCTCGAGCAGGTGCTGGTGAACCTGGCCGTGAACGCCCGCGACGCGATGCCCGGCGGCGGCGACCTGACCATCGACACCGGGCTCGTGCACGTCGACGACGGGCACACCGCGGTCCGCGAGGGCCTGGCGCCCGGCCCGCACGTGCGCGTCCGGGTCTCCGACACCGGCACCGGCATGCCCCGCGAGGTCATCGAGCACGCCTTCGAGCCCTTCTTCACCACCAAGCCCAGCGGCGAGGGGACCGGGCTGGGGCTGGCCACCGTCTACGGCATCGTGGCCCAGGCCGGCGGGCGCGTGCAGATCTACTCCGAGCCGGGCGTCGGGACCACGATCACGATCCTGCTCCCGGCCAGCGACGCCGAGCTCGTCGCCGACGACGCCGTCCGGGCCGCGCGCCCGCCCGGCCGGGGCCAGACCGTGCTCGTCGCCGAGGACGAGCCGGCGCTGCGCGAGGTGACCACGCGGATCCTGCGCCGGGGCGGCTACTCGGTGCTCTCCGCCGCCGACGGGGTCGCGGCGCTGCAGCTCGCCTCCGAGCACGGGGGCGCGATCCACCTGCTGCTCACCGACGTGGTGATGCCGGGCATGCTCGGCCGGGTGCTGGCCGAGCGGGTGCTGCAGCTGCGCCCGGCGACCCGGGTGCTGTTCATGTCCGGCTACGCGCAGCCCGTGCTCACCAGCAACGGGATCCTCGACCCCGGCGTGCACCTGCTGGAGAAGCCCTTCACGGGCGCTGACCTGCTTAACGCCGTCGCGGACCAGCTGGCCGACTTGTGAAAATGGACGTTCATTCATTATTGTTACCGGCATGCGAGGCAGCAGCCGCTCCGCGGAGCACGTGGCGCTCTTCCGCGCCCTCGAGCACAACCGGCGCCACGACCGGCTCTTCGACGACCGGCTCGCCGTGAGGATGCTGCCGCCGCTGCACCGCGCCGTCGCCACCGCCTCGCGCGTGCCCGCCGTGCACCGGTGGATCGTGCGCTACCTTGACCACCACTTCGCCGGCGGCCCGCGCGCCTCGGCCGTGGTGCGCACCCGCTTCATCGACGACCAGATCCGGGCGGCCGGGGCCCCGCAGCTGGTGCTGCTCGGTGCCGGCTTCGACAACCGAGCGCACCGCCTGGCCGGGCCCGTCGCGTTCGAGGTCGACCACCCCGCGACCCAGGCCACCAAGCGGCGCCGGGTGCCCGCGGGCGGCGCCGTGCGCTACGTCCCCGTCGACCTCACCCGCGACGCCCTCGCCCCGGCTCTGCTCGCCGCCGGCTTCGACGCGTCGGCTCCGGCCGTGGTCGTGTGGGAGGGCGTCACGAACTACCTCACGGCCGAGTCCGTCGACGCGACCCTGCGCGCCCTCGCGGGCCTGCTCGCCCCAGGCAGCACCGTCGTGTTCACCTACGTCGACCGGGCCGCCCTTGAGAGCATCGAGAGCATCGAGAGCATCGAGAGCACCGAGAGCACCGAGGGCACTGAGAGCACTGCGGGCGCGGGCACGTTCACCGGCCTCGCGCAGTGGCACGACGCCGTGCGCCGCGGGGGCGAGCCGTGGACCTTCGGCTTCGACCCCGCCGAGCTTGCGGGCTACCTCGAGCAGCGCGCCCTGCACCTCACCGAGGACCTCTCCACGCGGGACGCGGCCGCGCGCTACCTGGAGCCCCTCGGCCGCGACGAGCCGACGGCCGAGTTCTACCGCATCGCGGTCTGCCGTGCCTAAGGTCGACGACTCCCACTTCGCCGCGCGCCGGCGCCAGATCCTCGACGCCGCGGCGGCCTGCTTCGCGCGGGAAGGCTTCCACCGCACGTCGATGCAGGACATCGTGCGCGCGTCGGGCATCAGCGCCGGGCTCATCTACCGGTACTTCACCGGCAAGGACGACATGATCGCCGCCATCGTCGCCGAGTGGCACGAGCGGCGCACCACCATGCTCGGCGACGACCCGGCCGCGGGCTACCTCGACGTGCTGCGCCGCGTCGGCGCGCCCGGGACCCGGCCCGAGCTGCAGCTGGCGGTGCAGGTGTGGGCGGAGACGGTGCGCGACCCGGACGTGCGCGCGATGTCCCGCGCGAACGTCGAGCGCCCCGTGGCCGCCGTCGCGCCCCTGCTCGCCGGGCGCACCGAGGACCCCGAGGCCCTGGCCCGCGTGTTCGTCGCCATCTACCAGGGGCTGGTGCTACAGACGCTCTGGGACGACGGGCTCGACCATGAGGCCTTCGTCCGGGCGGCCGGGCTGCTGCTGGCGCCGTTCGCGCCGCCGGGGAATCCAGGGGGCGGCGCCGAGCAGCAGTAGGACGGCGGTCAGCGGCACCTTCCACAGTGGACTCGCGCCGCCGTCGATCCCCGTCGCCCGGGCCGGTGTGGTGTTCGCCCACACCAGGAACGCGTCCCCGATCGGGAGCAGGCCGAGGGCGTACCGCTTGGTGTGCCAGGTCGTGATCGGCACCCCGGCGACCTCGCCGTAGGCGGCCATCGCGTCCGCGAGCGCGCCGTCGCCGTTGACCCGGGCCGCGCCGATGGCCACCACGGTGGCCGAGAACGAGATCCCCAGCGGCAGCGGCCCGCTGTCGACGTCCCCGGCGCCCTGCGTCCCCTTCGGATACTCGCGCACCGCGGGGCCTAGGTGCAGCGGGGAGTCCACGAACAGGTTGCGGAAGCGCAGGTACTGCTCGCGCGCGAACCCCGGGTCGACGTCGGCGAGGAAGCGCAGGATGACGCTCTGCGAGCTGCCCCGCGCCCCCTGCCGCGGCTCGCCCGTCGCGGGATCGCTCACGTGGGGCAGCAGCCCGGTCGCGGGGTCGAGCCGCTGCCGGGCCCTGTCCACCCACGCCCGCACGGTGCCGGCGTGGCCGGGGGAGAGGCCCAGCGAGGCGATCGCCACCGTGGAGTCGACCGGCCACGACTGCCCCGGATAGGCCGGCAGGAACGGCGTCGCGCTCGCGTCGAAGGCCCGCGCGATCTCCCGGGAGTCGGCCTCGAACCGCCGCACCTGGTCGGGATCCCGTCGCAGGCCGAGCAGCCCGCCGCGCAGCCAGTTCGTCCACCCGGCGTAAAAGATCCCGTAGCGCGGCGCGAGCCCGGCGCTGAACGGCGCCGTCCCGTCGGGGGAGTCCAGGCGGTCCAGCGCCCAGCGGATCTCGCGCACCGCCTCGGTCTTGTCGTGCGCGCGCCGCCCGACGTCGACCCAGGCCAGGCCGTAGAGCGCGTGCAGGAAGAAGTACCCCTCCGGGAACAGCCGCTGCGCGTCCTGCCCGGCGCCGGCGTCGAGCTCGGCCCGCAGGTAGCGCAGCTGGCGCTCGGCCCCGCCGACCGGCGCGTAGAGCCGCAGCAGTGCGCCGGCCGCGAACGCCGACAGCAGCGCGGCCAGCAGCACCCGCACGATCTTTCCCACCCGGCCGAGGATAGAGGGGCTTCACACATCACTGGTCGTCGTTGTAGCTTATTTTCGTAGCCGCGGCAGGGCTCGGCGAATAGCTACATACACCGTGTTCGGGAAGGGGCGGCCGCATGAGCATCACGCCCCTCGAGCTCGCCACGCGCTCGCCCGGGCGCATGGCGTGGCGGCGGCTGCGCCGCGACCGGACCGCGCTCGTCAGCGGCGTGGTCTCGGTGCTGCTCGTGGTCGTCGCGCTCGCGGCGCCGCTCATCCGGCTCGCCTACGGGGTCGGGCCGCAGGACGACTTCAAGGACGACCTCGACCGCTACGGGATGCCGTACGGCATCTCCGGCGGCATCAGCGGCGCGCACTGGTTCGGCCTCGAGCCCGGCCAGGGCCGGGACCTGTTCATGCAGATGGTCTACGGCATGCGCACCTCGCTGGGCATCGCCTTCGCCGCCGCGCTCATGACCACCGTCGTCGGCGTGCTGCTCGGCATCGTCGCCGGCTACCTCGGCGGGTGGGTCGACGCCGTCCTCAACTGGGTGACCGACGTGACCCTGGCGCTGCCGTTCCTCATCTTCACCCTCGCCGTGATCCGGCCGCTGGAGCTGCACTTCTACGGGCCCCGCGAGGCGGTGCCGGGCTGGTTCCGGGTCGTCGTGCTCATCTCGCTGTTCACCGCGTTCGGCTGGACGACGACCGCGCGGCTCGCGCGCGGGCAGGTGCTCTCGCTGCGGGAGCGCGAGTTCGTCGAGGCGGCCAAGGCCGGCGGGGCCCGCGTCCCGCGCATCCTGCTGCGGGAGCTGCTGCCCAACCTCGGGGCGCCGATCCTGGTCGCCTTCTCGCTGGCGATCCCGGCGTACATCACCGGCGAGGCCGCCCTGTCCTTCCTCGGCATCGGCATGCTCGAACCGACCCCGGACTTCGGCCGCACCATCTTCCGCAGCCTCAACTACCTGCAGACCGACCCGGCCTACGTGCTGTTCCCGGGCGTCACGATCTTCGTGCTCGTGCTGGCCTTCAACCTCTTCGGCGACGCGCTGCGCGACGCGCTCGACCCGAAGTCGCAGCGGTAGGCGCGCATGGGCACCTTCCTGGCCCGCCGGGTCCTGCTGGGCCTGCTCACGCTCTTCGCGGTCAGCGTCGTGACGTTCCTGATGTTCTTCGCGCTGCCGCGGGACCCGGCCGCCGCGATGTGCCCGAAGAACTGCGACGCGCAGCGGCTGGAGCGGGTGCGCGACGAGCTCGGGCTCAACGATCCGAAGCCGGTGCAGTATCTGCGGTACTTCAAGGGCGTGGTCGCCGGCCGCGACGGCTGCCCGGCACCCTGCCTGGGGTACAGCTACGTCAACAACGAGCCGGTGCGCGACACGTTCGCGCGGACCCTCCCGGTGACGCTGAGCATCGTGATCCCGGCGGCGCTGCTGTGGCTGGCGCTGGGCATCGGCCTCGGCATGCTCTCCGCGCTGCGCCGCGGCACCGTGTTCGACCGGCTCGCGATCGGCTTCTCGCTGTCCGGGGCCTCGATGCAGCTGTACTTCGTCGGCGGCGTCCTGCTCCTGGTGTTCGTCTACACGCTGAAGGTGCTGCCCTACCCGCACTACACCCCGCTGCTGGACGATCCCCTGGCCTGGCTCACCGCGCTCGTGCTGCCCTGGTGCACCCTGGCGTTCCTCTTCTCCGCCGTGTACGCCCGGCTGGCCCGCGCCCAGATGCTGGAGACGATGTCCGAGGACTTCGTGCGCACCGCCCGCGCGAAGGGCCTGCCGGAGCGGCTCGTGGTGCGCCGGCACGTGCTGCGCGCCGCGATCACCCCGCTCGTGACGGCCGCGGGGCTGGACGTCGGCACCGCGCTGGGCGGCACCGTCATCACCGAGACCACCTTCGGATTGCGTGGCCTCGGCCGCACCGCCATCGACGCCGTGCGCGACGGGGACCTGCCGACCATCATGGCGACCGTCCTGCTCGCGGCGGCCTTCATCATCGTCGCCAACATCGTCGTCGACGCGCTCTACACCCGGATCGATCCGCGGATCCGCTTGCGATAGGGGAGGACAATGCGCAGAGAACGCACGGCCGCCGTGCTGCTCACGCTCGTGGCGGGGCTCGGCGCCTGCACGAACAACACCAAGACCGGCGACGATCCGGGCGTCGACACCACCCGGCAGGCCAGCGGCGCGATCGCCACCGACCCGAAGGACTCGCAGGGCCCGGCCGCCGAGGTGCCCGGCGCGGCCAGGGGCGGCACCGTGACGGTCATCCGGCAGACGAAGATCGCGCACCTCGACCCCCAGCGCACCTACAGCTTCGTCGGGCTCAACGCCTCGCAGCTCTACGCCCGCCGGCTCACCACCTACAAGGACGACGGGCAGGGGCACGTGACGCTCGTCGGCGACCTCGCGACCACCCCGGGCACGGACGTCAACAAGGACTGCAGGACCTGGCGCTTCACCATCAAGGACGGGGTGAAGTTCGAGGACGGCTCGGCGATCACCGCCCGGGACATCGCCTACGGCATCGCGCGCTCCTTCGACCTGTCCCTCACCGGCGGCCCGACCTACATCCAGGAGTGGCTCGCCGACTCGCCCCAGTTCGACACCGCCTTCGACTTCAAGAGCGACAAGAGCGCGCTCCCGCCGGGGCTCACCGTCCCCGACGACCGGACGCTGCAGCTCACGTTCGCGAAGCCGCACTGCGACCTGCCCTTCGCCGCGTCCCTGCCGGCGACCGCGCCCGTGCCCGCGGCGAAGGACACCGGCACGCAGTACGACGCCCGGCCCGTCTCCTCCGGGCCGTACAAGATCACCAAGAACGAGGCCGGCACCCAGCTCACGATGGAGCGCAACACCGCGTGGGACCCGGCCACCGACGCGGTGCGCCACCAGTATCCCGACGCGTTCGTCTGGTCGTTCGGGCCCGACCCGGTGACCCAGACCAACCGGATCATCACCGACGGCGGGGCCGACCAGACCGCGGTCTCCTGGAACGGCGTCGACCCGTCGCTGGTGTCCAAGGTGGTCGGGGACGCGGCGCTCAAGGACCGCATCCTGCAGGCCCCGACGCCGCAGCACTTCACGCTCACCATCAACAACCAGCGGGTCACCGACCTCAAGGTGCGCCAGGCGCTCAACTACGCCATCGACCGCGACGGGCTCATCAAGACCCTCGGCGGGGCCACGTTCGCCGCGCCGGTCACGACGCTCATGCCGCCGGCGACGATCGGGTGGAAGCAGTACGACGCCTACCCGGCGGGCCGCAGCGGCGACCCGGCCAAGGCGAAGGAGCTGCTCGGCGGCGCGGCGAAGGAGCTCGTGCTCGCGTTCCCGGACGACGCGACGAACCAGGCCCTCAGCACCCAGCTGGCGGGCAACCTGGAGAAGGCCGGCTTCAAGATCACGCTGAAGGCGATCCCGGCCGACGCGTTCCTCGACGAGACCAAGAAGCGGGACAACCCCTGGGACCTCTACATCGGCTCCTGGGGCGCGGACTGGCCCAGCGGCGCCGCGATCCTGCCGGTGCTCTACGACGGCCGGGCGATCAAGGACGGCGGCAGCAACAACGGCGCCTCCTACCTCAACGCGCCCGCGCTGAACGCCGAGTTCGACCGGGTGCTCGCGCTGCCGGTCGAGCGGCAGGGCGCCGAATGGGCGAAGCTGGACGAGAGGATCATGCGCGAGTACGCGCCGGTGGTACCGCTCTACGTGCAGGTCATGTTCACGCTGCACGGCTCGAGGGTGCACGGCGTGTTCGTCGACAGCATCTTCGGCAGCCCGCAGTTCGTGAACACCTATGTGAAGTAGGCCGGATGACGAGCTACGTCTCGGTGTGGGTGGGTCGCCCCGGCGGCCCGCCCCGGCAGGTGCAGGACCCCGACCGCCTCCACGGCGCCGCGAGCACGATGAAGGTGGCCGTGCTCGCGGCGCTGTACCGCACCGGCGGCCTCGACGAGCCCGTGCCGGTCGTCAACGACTTCGCCAGCGCCCTGGGCGACGGCTCGCGGTACCGCAACGACCGCTCCTACGACGATGACGACGAGGTCTGGCCGCACCTCGGCACCGCCGTGCCCGCCCGGTGGCTGGCCCGCCGGATGATCGTGCGCTCCAGCAACCTGGCCACCAACCTGCTCCTGGCCCGCGTGGGCCTGCCCGCCGTGGCCGAGGTGTGGCGGCTCGCGGGCGCGGCGCACAGCGTGACCGCCCGCGGCATCGAGGACTACGCGGCCCGCGACGCCGGGCTGGACAACGTCGTCACCGCCGCCGACCTGGCCGCGCTGTTCTCCGCCCTGCACCGCGGCGCCCTCGCCGGGCCGCAGGCGTGCGCGGAGATGCTCGACCTGCTCGCCGACCAGCAGTGGCGCGTCGACCTCGCGGCCGGCCTGCCCGACGGGGTGCGCGTCGCGCACAAGAACGGCTGGATGACGGGGGTACGGCACAGCGCCGGCCTCGTCACCCCGCCCGACGCGGAGCCGTACGTGATCGCCGTCTGCACCACCGCGCGGGGCGTCCCGCCCGACGACTACGACGAGCGGGCCTGCCGCCGGATCGCCGAGATCTCCGCGGACGCCTGGGCGGAGCGGGGCCGATGACGATCGAGGCCGTCCGCACGCACCGGGTGAGCGTGCCGCTGCACACCCCGTTCGTCACCGCCCTGCGCACCGCCACGACCGTCGAGAGCCTGCTCGTCGAGGTCGTCGACGCCGACGGCCGCTCGGGCTTCGGCGAGGCCCCCGAGGTCTGGAAGGTCACCGGCGAGTCCGTCGCCGGGGCCGAGGCCTGCGTGGCCCAGCTCATCGGGCCCGCGCTCACCGGCCGCGACGCCGAGGACCTCAACGCGAACCTGCGCGCGGTCCAGGGCGCCGCCGTGCGCAACTTCGGGGCGAAGGCCGCGGCCGACACCGCCCTGCACGACCTCGCCGCCCGCCGCCTCGGCATCCCGCTCGTGCGGCTGCTCGGCGGCGCCCGGCTGCGCGTGCCCACCGACGTCACCCTGCCCGCGGGCGGCCCCGACGAGCTCGCCGCGGCCGCCGCCGCCCGGGTCGCCGAGGGCTTCCGGGTGCTGAAGGTCAAGGTGGGCAAGGGCGCCGGCGAGCGCGACGCGGCCGCCGCCGACGTCGCCCGCGTCGCCCGCATCCGCGCCGCGGCCGGCCCGGACGCCCGCATCCGCCTCGACGCCAACCAGGGCTGGACCCCGCGCGCCGCGGTGCGGGCCATCCGCGGGATGCAGGACGCGGGCCTGGACGTCGAGCTCGTCGAGCAGCCCGTGCCCGCGGCCGACCTCGACGGGCTGGCCTGGGTCAGCGCCCGGGTCGACGTGCCGATCCTGGCCGACGAGGCGGTCTTCGGGGTCCGCGACCTGACCGAGGTCATCCGCCGCCGCGCCGCCGACCTGGTGAACGTCAAGCTGGCCAAGTGCGGCGGCCTCGGCCCGGCCCGCACCCTGCTCGAGCTCGCCGCCGCGCACGGCGTCGGCACCATGGTCGGCTCGATGATGGAGACGGAGATCGGCGTCGGCGCCGCGGCCGCCCTCGTGGCCGCGTGCGGCACCACGGTCGTCTCCGACCTCGACGCGGCCTGGTTCCTGGGGGCCTCCCCGGTGACCGGCGGGCTGCGCTACGAAGGTGCCGAGGTCGTGCTGCCCGACGCGCCAGGACTGGGGCTGAGTCTCGAGGAGCCGCCATGACGCACACCGTGCGCATCCCGCTCGCCACGCTCTACCGCGACCCGCAGCACCGGACCCCGGCGAACGTCGTGACCCAGGCCCTGCTCGGCGACGCGGCCGAGGTCGAGGAGGTCCACGCCGACGGCTGGGCCCGGGTCACCCTGCCCGGCCAGGGCGACTACCCCGGCTGGCTGCCGATCACCCAGCTCGCGGAGGAGGCGCACCGCGACGGCCCGGTGTCCATGGTGGACGCCCTCTGGACGGACCTGCGGGACGAGCCGAACGGGACGCTCGCCATGCCCGGCGTCGCGCTCGGCACCCGGCTCGTCGCGGCCGGCCCGAGCCGCGACGGGTGGCGGCCCGTCCACGTGCCGGGGTCCGCCGGGCCGCTGTGGGTCGCCGAGTCCGACGTGCGCGCCGACGCGCCCGACCCCCTGCGGACCGCGCGGCGGCTGCTCGGCGCCGTGTACGTCTGGGGCGGCCTCTCCCCGCACGGCATCGACTGCTCCGGCCTCGTCCACCTCGCCTGGCGCCGCGCCGGGGTCCGGCTGCCCCGCGACGCCCGCGACCAGGCGGCCGCCGCCGAACCGGTGCCGCTGGGCCGGGAGCGCCGCGGCGACCTGTACTTCTTCGCGCTGCCCGGCGCCCGGGTCCACCACGTCGGCATCGTGGTGGAGCCGGGCGTCATGCTGCACGCGTGCGGCGACGCGCGGATCGTGGTCGAGGAGTCGCTGTCCCCGGCCCGGGCCGCGACCCTCACGGCCGCGGCGCGGCCGATCCTCCCGTGAGCGGCGACGGTACCAGCCGCACATCGTCGAGATTGACGAACATGAACCGGTGCCCGAACTGGATCTGCGCGTACCTCGTCTGGCCCCGAACGACCGTCCGGTCGCCCGGTGCGGAGCCGTCGAAGGAGACCGCGCGGTAGTACTCGCCGGGCACGATCCCCGCGACCGCGTACCGCTGGCCGGCCGCGAACGTGTACTGCAGCGGGGTGATCGCCTGGTAGGGCACGCCCGCCGGGTACGCCGCCGGCTCCGGGTACGCGCGGCCGTAGACGGGGATCGTCTCCTTGCCGGGCTTCGGCACCGCGACGAGGCCCGTCGCCCACTTCGCCGTGGGGTGCGCGGGCGGGTTGCGGAACCAGCCGCGCTGCCCGAGGTACCAGATCGCCGTCCAGTCCCCGGAGCGCCCGGCGACGGCGTAGGTCTGGCCGGCCGAGACCCGCGATCCGGTGTCGGACAGGGCCATCGTCGACGCCGAGCCGTCGGGGTGCAGCCCGGGGTCGCTCAGCAGCGGGGCGTTCGCGTCGGGCGCGGTGTGCAGGACCAGCGCGGAGGCGCCGTGGGAGGGGCAGGGGCCGTCCGTCGTACCGTCGCAGCCGGTGAACGCGGGCCGGTTCGCGTCGTAGTCCGGGTCGATGGTGACCAGCCCGGTGCGCGCCGTGCCCGTGCCGCGGAAGGGCGCGTGCAGCAGGTCGAAGTAGTGCCCCCAGTCCCAGTAGGGCGCCGGGTCCCAGTGCATCCCGGCCACGGTGGACGGCACGGTGCCCGGCACGTTGTCGTGGCCGACGATGTGGCCGCGGTCGAGCGGGACGTCGAGGCGGGCGGCGAGGTAGCGCACGAGCTTCGCCGACGCGCGGTACATCGCCTCGGTGTACCAGGCGCCCTCGGCCGCGAAGCCCTCGTGCTCGATGCCGACCGAGGTCGCGTTGACGTACCAGTTCCCGGCGTGCCACGCGACGTCCTTGGCCTTCACGTGCTGGGCCACGTGCCCGTCGGCCGAGCGGATGGTGTAGTTCCAGCTGACGTACGCCGGGTCCTGCACCAGCTGCACGGTGCGGTCGTAGTACTCCTCGGTGTCGTGGATGACGATGTACCGCACGCGCTGGCTCGCCGGGCGGTCGCCGAGGTCGTGGTTGCCGTAGTCCCCGCCGCCGAGATCCGCGTACGGGGCCGGGATCCACTCGCAGGGCAGGTCCGGCGGGCACTCGACGCCGTCCGGCCGCGGCGGCCGGCGCAGCCCGAGCCGGTCGAGCCAGGCCACCTGCGGGTGCACCGCGGCGTGCGCGCTCAGCGTCACGTGCTCGCCGTCGTCGGTGACCCGGTCGGCGCCGTCGCGCAGCGTCGCGTACACCTCGTCGGCGAAGTCCCCGGCCGCGTCGGCGGTGTCCGCGCCGCTGTAGCGGGCCACGGCGCCGTACCAGGCGGCCGGGTCGCTGCCGGCCCCGCCCGGTGCGCCGAGGTCGCGCTGGTAGGAGGCCAGCAGCGCGGCGCCGCCCCGGATGTTGTCCCGCGCGTCGGTGCGCAGCCGCTGCTCGGCGAGCCCGGTGAGCTCGGCGGCCCGGCCGAGGGTCTGCGTCCCCGGGGCCGCCACGGCGCCCGGGCTGTCCACGGTGGACGGTCGTGCGGCGTCGCCCCGCGCGTCGCCGAGGCCGTCGTGGCGCGCGGTCACCGCGGCGGCGTCGGTGAGGTGCATGGGGCCGAAGCCGCCGCTGGTGCTGGGGGCGCCGCGGTTGGTGTCCCACCGCGACTCCAGGTAGGACACGGCGAGGAGCACGCCGGCCGGCACCCCGGCGGCGTTCGCGGCATCGGTGAAGTCCTGCTGGCGTCCGGCCGGCGCCGCGCTGGCCGCGCTGGCCGCGCTGGCCGCGCTGGCCGCGCTGGCCAGGCCGGGGGCGACGAGGATCGCGGCGCCGAGCACCGCGACGGCGAGGATTCTCATGTCGGCCTACCAATTCTCCGAGCCGGGCACGCGGGGCAGCGCCTTGCCCGGCGGTGCGATGAGGTATGCGATGCCGCCGCTGCCGGAGGCGACCGACCCGTCCGCGCGGTGGCGCTTGGTGCGCAGCCACACCTGCTCGAACTCGGTGCGCGGGTAGACGTTGCGGACCGCGTCGTCCGACGACGAGGCCGGGTCGTTGACGATGACGTCGCCGGTCGCGGTGAACCCGACGACCACGAACAGGTGCCCGGAGGTCGAGTAGTTCGCGCCGGTGAGCTCCGAGGCGAGGAACGACTGCGAGGTGACGACCGGGATGCCGGCCGCGACGAAGCGCTCCAGCTCGTCGAGGGAGTGCAGCCGGGTCACGATGCCGGTCAGCCCGAACGTCGCCGCGTAGGCGGTGTTGAACGGCCAGTTCCCGGCGCCGGCGTAGGTGTAGTCGTAGGTCATCCGGGCCGCGTGGTCCACCTGCGGGTCGGCGTAGGAGGGGTCGACCCAGGCGAGGTCGGCGGCGCTGGGCCCGCGGCCCCAGTACTCGACGACCATCTCGGTCGAGGTGGGGGAGCACCACGCCTCGCCGCCGCCGTCGTACTGCGGGTACTGTCCGATGTGGATGTTCTGCGAGTACCGCGGGACGCTCAGCTCCCGGCCCCAGGCGATGTGCCCGGCGCTCGGGGCGACCGTGAACCGGTCCGGCACGTTGGAGACCATCGCGCCGATCTGCCGGACCCGCGGGAACGCGGGCAGGCCGGGCTTGCGGAACAGGGTCACGCGGAGGCGGTAGCTGTCCAGCAGCACGCCCTCGGACACGTCGTCGATGGAGAACGTGTCCGTGTAGACGGTGGAGTGGGCGTCGCCCTGACCGTCCACCGAGGACCGTTGGATGTCCCGGTCGCCCGAGGCCCAGCGGCCCATGACGTAGGCCGGGGTGCTCTCGCCGTTGGTGTACGTGCCCAGCAGCTCGACCTGCAGCCAGGTGCCCGCGGGCGTGTCGGCGTTCCAGGAGGCGACGAGCTCGCTCGCGCCGAAGCCGGCGCGCTGTCGCGGTGAGGTCCAGGTGGCGGTCTCCCAGCCGTCCGCGTTGCCGCGTTGCCAGTGCTGGAAGGTGCGCCACCGGTGGAAGGAGATCTGTTCGTCGTGCCTGACCGGGGTGGCAGGTGGTGCGCCGAGTGGTGCGCCGAGCGGTGCGGCGAGCACGGCGGTCGCGACCAGGGCCGGGATGAGGGCCATCGCTCCT
This sequence comes from Dactylosporangium sp. CA-052675, assembly GCF_050947935.1. GTDB lineage: Bacteria > Actinomycetota > Actinomycetes > Mycobacteriales > Micromonosporaceae > Dactylosporangium. The sequence goes on from NZ_CP192010.1 coordinate 2,736,287, forward strand.
CCAGGGGAAACCTGAGGCGATTGATTGATGGCACGCTATACCGCCACCGGCATCGATGTCGATACCTTCCAACCAGATCCGGTCCGATGAAGGTTTTTTACCGACCGTGCAGCTCGGCCAGGGCCGCGTGCACCACGCCGTCCGAGCGCTCCAGGGCGCGGCGGGCGTTCGCGGCCGGGGTCTGGGCCAGCAGCGCCACCAGGGCGACCTTCGACTCGCCGCCCGCCTCGGCCAGGGCGGCCGTGCAGGCCTCCGCGGGCAGCCCGGTCGCCTGGGCGAGCATGCGCACCTGGCGGCCGCGCAGCTTGTGGTTGCTCGCGACCATGTCGGTCATCAGGTTCGAGTACGTGCGGCCGAGCCGGACCATGACCGCCGTCGACAGCGCGTTGAGCACCAGCTTCTGGGCGGTGCCGGCCTTCATGCGGGTCGAGCCGGTGATCGCCTCCGGGCCGGTGTCGACCGCGATGACCACGTCGGCCAGCTCGGCCAGCGGCGCGTTCGGGTTCGCGGAGATCAGCACGGTGCCGGCCCCGGCGGCGCGGGCGGCGCGCAGCGCTCCGCCGACGTACGGGGTGGCGCCGCTGGCCGTCGCGCCCACGGCGAGGTCCCCCGCGACCAGCTCGGCCGCCGCGGCCGCGCCGAGCTCGGCGTCGTCCTCCACGCCCTCGGCCGCGGTGTGCAGGGCCGGCAGCCCGCCCGCGATGTGGGCGACGACCCGCTCGTAGCCGACGCCGAACGTGGGGTGCAGCTCGGCGGCGTCCAGCACCGCCATGCGGCCCGAGGTCCCCGCGCCGAAGTAGTGCATGCGCCCGCCCGTGCGCAGGGCGGTCACGGCGAGCTCGACGGCCTCGGCGACGTCGGGCAGTACCGCCGAGACCGCCGGAGCGACCTTGGCGTCCTCGGCGTTGATCAGCCGGAGCATGTCGAGCGTGGGCAGCTGGTCGATGTAGACCGTGTGCGGGTTGCGCTCCTCGGTGGGCGAGACCCCGGGGGAGACGCTCACCAGCGGCCCCGATCGGCCTTGGTCCGCCGGCTTCGCACCGCGTCGCGGGTCGACTCCAGGGCTGTGCGGGTGCGGTCGTAGGTGCGCTGGGCGACGCCGACGAACACGCAGTCGACCACGGTGAGCTGGGCCAGCCGGCTGGCCATGGCACCCGAGCGGAACGTGGTCTCCCGCGCGGCCGTGGTCAGCACCAGGTCGGCGACGCGCGTGATCGGCGACTTCGGGAAGTTGGTGAGTGCGACCGTCGTCGCCCCCCGCCGCCCGGCCTCGGCGAAGGCCTCCATGGTGTCCACGGTGGTGCCCGTGTGCGAGATGCCGACCGCGACGTCGCCCTCGCCGAGCAGGGCCGCGCTGGTCAGCGCCAGGTGCAGGTCCGACCACGCGTAGGCGGTCAGCCCGATGCGGTGCAGCTTCGTCTGGAAGTCCTGGGCCACGAACGCGCTCGCGCCCACACCGTAGATGTCGATGCGGCGGGCCGCGGCGATCGCGGTGACGACCTTGCCCAGCGCCTCCAGGTCGAGCTGGGCGGCGGTCTCCTCGACGGCCCGGGCGTCGGCGTAGGCGATGGTCTTGACCACCTGGCCGAGGTCGTCGGAGCGGCTGATGTCGCTGCCGATCGCCTCCTGGGCCGGGTCGTCCTGCACCCGCCCGGCCTCGGCGGCGAGCTTGAGCCGCAGCTCGGGGTAGCCGGAGACGCCGATGGCGCGGCAGAAGCGGATGACCGTGGTCTCGGAGGTGTCGGCGCGCTTGGCCAGCTCCGTGATCGTCATCTGCGCGGCGGTGGCCGCCTCCTCGATGATGATCCGGCCGACCCGCTGTTCGGCGCGTGACAGCGAGGGCAGGAGCCCGCGGATCTTCACGGCGGTGGAGACCTGGCGAGCGTCGTCCGTCATGTGGAAAAGTTTCCGTTGCCTCGTCGGTTTCGTCAATGGAATGCGGTGACGCGATGCTTGAGCCCCTGGTCATCGGTGTTGACGCGGGCGCCACGACCACGCGGTGCGCGCTGAGTGACCTGCACGGCACCGTCCTGGCACGGGCGGAGTCGGGCGGTGCCAACCGCAACTCGAGCGGCGCGGCGCCGGCGGAGGTGCTCACGGTCGCGCTGCGCAATCTACTCGCCCGGTCCGGGGACGACGCCGGGCGGGTCACGCTCGGGGTGGTCGGGATCGCGGGCGGGGCGGCCGTGCGGGCCGCGACCCAGGCGGCGGCCGAGGCGGCCTGGCGCGCGGCCGGGCTCGGCGGGCGCGTGGTCGCGGTGACCGACCTCGAGGTCGGCTTCGCCGCGGGTTCGCCGGCGCCGGACGGGCTGCTGCTGCTCGCCGGCACCGGGGCGGTCGGGGCCGCGTTCGCGGGCGGGCGGCTGACGCACCGCTGCGACGGGTACGGCTGGCTGCTCGGCGACGAGGGCTCGGCGGTCTGGCTCGGCCGCGCGGGCCTGCGCGCCGTGCTGCGCGCGCTCGACGGCCGCGGCCCGGCCACGGCGCTCACCGGATCGCTGAGCTCCCTGCTCGGCGTCCCGGCCGGCGACGACCAGGCCCTGCTGCGCGCCGCGTTCGACCGCCCGCCCGCCGCGCTCGGTGCCCTCGCGCCGGCCGTGAGCGCGCTCGCCGCGGACGGCGACGCGGTGGCGGTGGCGCTCGTCGAGGAGGCCGCGGGGCATCTGCTGCACACCCTGGAGACGGTCGCCGGGCGCGCCGCGTTGCCCCGGCCGGCCGTCGTGCTCGCGGGCTCCGTCCTGCTCTCGCCCGGCCCGGTGGCCGAACGCATCCGGGCGGCCGTGCTCCAGCGTTACCGGATCGTGCCCATGGCGGCGACGTACGGCCCGGCGGGGGCCCTCTGGCTGGCGATCACGCAGGTCATCGGCGCCGCCCCGGATGCCCGGGTACACGCCCGCCTGACCCGGTAACAATCTACCGCCTCTTGCAAGTTTGGTTGGAAACCTTCATTGTCATCGACAGACGTCCCTTGTGAAGGAGCGGCGATGAGTCTTCTTTCCCGGCGGGCCCTGCTCGGCTCGAGCGCCCTGGCCGCCGCCTCGGCCACCCTGGGCGCGTGCGCGCTGTCCGGCGGCGGCGGCGACAAGCCCTCCAGCACCGAGCAGGGCGCGAAGAACGCCGCGAACCCGCTCGGCGTCAAGGAGGACGCGCCGCTGGAGATCGTCATCTTCAACGGCGGCTTCGGCGAGGACTACGCCAAGGCGCACGAGGCGATGTACAGCGAGCGGTACCCGAAGGCGCAGGTCAAGCACTCGGCGACGCAGCAGATCGGCCAGACGCTGCAGCCCCGCTTCGTCGACGGCAGCCCGCCGGACGTCATCGACAACTCCGGCGCCGGCCAGATCGACTTCAACGGCCTCGTCTCGCAGGGCGCCCTGGCCGACCTCGGCCCGCTGCTGGACGCGCCCAGCATCGACGACCCGGCCAGGAAGGTGCGCGACACGCTCCTGCCCGGCTCGCTGCTGCCCGGCACCTACGACGGCAGGACGATGGCGCTCAACTACACCTACACCGTCTACGGGATCTGGTACTCCGCCAAGCTCATGCGGGACAAGGGGTGGCAGTACCCGAAGACGTGGGACGAGATGATCGCCCTGTGCAAGACCATCAAGGCCGCCGGCATCGCGCCCTGGACCTATCAGGGCAAGCATCCGCGGTACATGTCGTGGCCGATCCTGTCCGCCGCGGCGAAGCTGGCCGGCCAGGACGTGCTCGTGGCCATCGACAACCTCGAGCCCAACGCGTGGAAGCACGAGGCGATCCTCACCGCCGCGGACGCCTACTCGCAGCTGGCGGTCGACGGCTACATCATGCCCGGCTCGGAGGGGCTCGACCACATCCAGTCGCAGACCGAGTGGTGCAAGGGCAAGGCCGTGTTCATCTCGTGCGGCTCCTGGCTGGAGAGCGAGCAGAAGGCCGTCACGCCGCCCGACTTCCAGATGACGGTCGCGCCGACGCCGAGCCTGTCCGCCTCCGACAAGCTGCCGTTCGAGGCGCTGCGGGGCACGACCGGCGAGCCGTTCATCGTGCCGGCCAAGGCCAAGAACGTCGCGGGCGGGCTGGAGTACCTGCGCGTCATGCTGTCGAAGAAGGGCGCGACCGACTTCACCAACCGGGTCGCGAGCCTCACCTGCGTCGCCGGGCTCGACGAGGGCGTGAACCTGCCGCCCGGGCTGGCCTCGGTCACCAAGGCGCTCAAGGCCTCCGGTGACAAGGGCTTCAACTGGGTGTACAACTCCTACTACCGCAAGCTGGAGCGCGAGCTCGTCGACGCCGCGTGCGGGGCGCTGTTCACCAAGCAGATCAACGCCAAGCAGTTCGTCGAGCAGTGCCAGAAGGGCGCGGACGCGATCGCGAAGGACGACTCCATCAAGAAGTACAAGCGGAGCAGCTGAGGATGCGCCACGGTCGGCGCCTGTTCGCCATCACGTTCCTGCTGCCCGCCGTGGCGGTCTACGCCGTCTTCGTCGTCTCGCCCTACCTGCAGGCGTTCCAGGTCTCCACGACCAACTGGCGCGGCCTGAGCCCGACGTGGGACTACGTCGGGACGGGCAACTTCACGCGGCTGCTGTCGGACGAGTACTTCTGGAACGCCCTGCGGCACAACGCCGTCCTGCTCGCGGTGCTGCCCGTCGCCACCATCGTGCTGGGCCTGTTCTTCGCGTCCATGCTGAACATCCACGGCGTGCGCTTCGCCGCCGTGTACCGCATCGTGTACTTCTTCCCGCAGGTGCTCTCGGTGGCCATCATCGGCGTGCTCTGGCGCGAGATGTACGCCCCGAACGGCGGCCTCGTCAACGGCTTCCTGCGCGCCGTCGGGCTGGGCTCGCTCGGCCGCACCTGGCTCGGCGACCCCGACGTGGCCTTCTGGGCGGTGCTCGTCGTGATGGTGTGGAGCAACGTCGGCTTCTACGTGGTGCTCTTCGGCGCCGCGATGTCCGCGATCCCGCGCGAGATCTACGAGGCCGTCATGCTCGACGGCGCGAGCCGCTCCACCACCCTGTGGCGCATCACCGTGCCGCTGCTGTGGGACACGATTCAGGTGGCGTGGGTGTACCTCGCCATCATCGCCCTGGACGGGTTCGCCCTCGTGCAGATCATCACCAACGGCGGCCCCGGGTTCAGCACCGACGTGGTGGGACTGCGGCTCTACAACACGGCCTTCGGCGACGCCAAGTTCGGCTACGCCTCCGCGATCGGCGTCGCGATGTTCTTCGTGACGCTCTCGGTCGCGATCGCGTCCCTGCGCCTCACCCGCCGCGAACGCATCGAGTACTGACGTGCGCCCCCGCCTCGGCAACGCCTTCTCCCACGTCTTCCTCTTCGGCTGGGCGCTGCTCACCACCTTCCCGCTGCTGTGGGCGGTGGTCAGCTCCTTCAAGAGCGACGACGAGATCCTGACGGACGCCTGGAGCCTGCCGGCGTCGCTGCGCTTCTCGAACTGGGCGCGCGCCTGGAACGAGGCCCACATGGGCCGCTACTTCCTCAACAGCGCCATCGTGGTCGCCGGCGCGCTGGCCCTGACCATGCTGCTGGGCGCCATGGCCGCGTACGTCCTGGCCCGCTACGAGCTGCGCGGGATGCGCGTCGTGTACTACGCCTTCGCCGGCGGCATGGTCTTCCCGGTGTTCCTGGCCCTGGTGCCGCTCTTCTTCGTGGTCAAGAACCTGGGCCTGCTCGGCACGCTGCCCGGCCTGATCCTCGTCTACACCGCGTACTCGCTGCCGTTCACGGTGTTCTTCCTGACCGCGTTCTTCCGCACCCTGCCGGCGGCCGTGGCCGAGGCGGCCCTCGTGGACGGGTGCTCGCACTGGAGCCTGTTCTTCCGCATCATGCTGCCGATGGCCCGGCCGGGGCTGATCAGCGTGGGCATCTTCAACTTCCTGACGCAGTGGAACCAGTACATCTTCCCGATCGTGCTGCTGCAGGGCGAGGGCAGCGAGAAGCGCTGGGTCCTGGCGCAGGGCCTCACCGCCCTGGCCGTGAACGAGGGCTACGCGGGCGACTTCGGCGGCCTGTTCGCGGGCATGACGATCGCGATGCTGCCGGTGCTGCTGCTGTACCTGGTCTTCCAGCGCCAGGTCCAGTCCGGCCTCACCGCCGGCCACCTCAAGTAGCGCGGCGGGGCGGCTCAGGTGGCGGCCATGATGCGGGCGAGGTTGTCCGGGGCGAAGTACTCCTCGATCGGCGTGCTGCCCTGCATGACGCCGAAGAAGCGGGTCGACTCCGCCGGGCTCGCCGCGATCGTGGCGAACAGCGCGGCCATCTGCGGGCTCGGCGGCTCCATCGACGCCAGCTGGCAGGTCAGCTCCAGGGCCGGCCGGAAGCGGCGGTCGCGCTCCTGCGCGTAGGCCTGCACGGCCGCGTCCAGGTCGCCGCCGCGGAGTCCGGTGTGGACCGCGTCGGCCAGCAGCTGCGCGGACACGAAGGCGTCGGTGATGCCCGCGGCCATCACCGGGTCCTTGTGGTAGCCGGCGTCGCCCACCAGGGCCCAGCCCGGGCCGGCCGGCGTGCGGAAGAAGTTCGGCACGTCGGCGGTCGCGTGCATGCGCCCGGCCCGTTCGGCGGCGGCGACCCGGGCGGCCACGGACGGTACCCGCGCCAGGGCCTCGGCGTACTGGGCCTCCACGTCGGTGCGGAAGTCGCGGAACTGCGCGCTCGGGCACGCCACGAACACGCAGGTCGCGTCGTCGTTGGTCGGGAAGAGCACCACCGCGCGGTCGCCCAGCTGGTAGATCTCGGCGGTGTCGCGGGGCTGCAGGCCGCGGTAGTAGGCGTAGTAGCACGCGGTCAGCGACGGGGTGTCGTGGTAGGTGCCGGCACCCGCCTCGCGGGCCACCACCGAGCGCAGGCCGTCCGCGCCGATGACGATCCGGGCGCGCTGCTCGAAGCCGTCGCCGCGGACCCCGCACACGCGGCCGGACTCGTCGCGCAGCAGGCCCTCGACGGTCACGCCCTCGCGCACCTCGGCCCCGGCCGCGCGGGCGGCGTCCAGGAGGATGGCGTCGAGCACGGTCCGGCGCACGCAGTACGGGTGCGCGGCGCCGTCCGAGGGCGGGGGCGGGGCGCTGATGACGAACGGGCCGAAGTCCATGGTGAACCGCGCGAGCCGCGGGGCGCCGGCGTTCGCGACGGCATCGTGCAGGCCCCAGCGGCGCAGCAGGGCCATCCCCGGCACGTGCACGAGGTGCGTCGAGGTCACGTCGCTCGGGAACGTGGCCCGGTCGAGCAGGAGCACCCGGTGGCCGGCCCGGGCGAGCAGCATGGCGGTCGGGGAGCCGGCGACGCGCGCGCCGACCACGATGGCATCGAAGCTCACGCCGCGACCCTATCGCCACCAGTGCACGGAATCGACGTACATCGTCTGCGGAAACGGCGTCGAGGGCGGCGGGATGCCCGGCCAGCGGCCGCCGACGGCCACGTTCAGCAGCAGGTAGGCGGGGCGCTCGAACACCCACGCCTGCTTGGCGCCGAGGTCCTCGCGGCGCAGGGTCGCCTGCACGACGCCGTCGACCGACCACTGCAGGACGCCGGGCCACCACTCCAGGCCGTACCGGTGCATGCCCTTCTCGGGCCCACCGGCGGGCCTCGCGGTGAACGGGCGCTCCCAGCCGCGCTCGGAGCCGTCGGGCCCGTGGAAGGTGCCGTGCACGGTGCCCGGCTCGCCGGCGCCGAGGGACTCCATCAGGTCGATCTCGCCGGCCTGGGGCCAGCCGGCGGTGGCGACGTCCGCGCCGAGCATCCAGAACGCCGGGAGCAGGCCCCTGCCCGGGGGCACCTGCAGCACGCCCTCGATCCGCCCGTACAGCCCCTCGAACGCGCTCCTGATCCGGACCGACGTGTACGTCCCGCCGTCGTGGCGCGCGGTGACGGCCAGCCGCCCGTCGCCGGTGAGCGCCCCGTTCGCCGCATCCTGCGTGTACTCCTGCAGCTCCCCGTTGCCCCACCCCCCGCCGCCGAGCTCGTGCCGCCAGCCCGGCAGCAGCGCGGTGCCGGCCGCCCCGTCGAACTCCTCGGCCAGCTCCGCGCGCAGGGGGTCGGTGCCGGTGCGCGCCATGGTGGCGGTGACGGCCGCGACCCCGGCGAGGTTGCGCAGCGCGCCGACCGTGAGCCGGGCCGCGTCGCCGGTGACGGGGACGAGCACCATGGCGTGGCGCACCCGCCCGGCCCCGGTGCCGGCGAGCCGGACCTCCCGCGCGTCGCCGCCGGGCAGCGTCACGCTCACCGACGCCTCCGGGGCCGCGCCCCGCTCGGGGGCCGAGAGCGAGAGGGTCACGGCGTAGGTGCCCGGCTCCGGCACCGGGAGCGTGAACGTCGGCGTGCCGCTGCGGGTGTACCGGTACGGCGCCGGACTCCCCGCGCCGAGCGCCCTGGGCGCGCTGCCGCCGGCGACGACCCCGGCGTCGGGGTCCCACGCGTTGCCGGCCGCGTCGGTGACGCCCTCGGGCGCGGCGGTCCACCGGTGCGTCCAGCCGACCCCGGCGGTGATCTGCGTCGAGGAGGTCCGCGTGAGCACCCGCCCCGCACGGTCGCCGCCCCCGTGGGGCAGGACGAGGGCCGCGGCCGCGGCCAGCGCGGCGACGACGAGCGCGGCGATCCCGGCCCGTCGGGCCCGCGGGCGCAGCGACACCATGTGCACCAAGGCTACGGCGCGGCGGCGGCCCGCAGCGCGGTTGTCGGCTTGCCGACCCTGCCGGCGCCGGTGCCGATCAGCACCGCGGCCAGCACGATCACGGCCCCGGCGAGCTGCCCGGGCGACAGTGACTGGCCCAGCGCCAGCCAGCCGGCGGCGGCCGCGACGACGGGGCTGAGCAGGCCGAGCAGGGTCACCTGGGCGGGCGGGAGGGTCGTCACGCCGCGGAACCACAGCAGGTAGGCCCCGGCGGTGCCGACCAGCGAGAGGTACCCGAATCCGGCCGCGTTCGCCCAGCTCAGGGCGGGCGGGAGCCCCTCGGCGAGCAGGGCCGCGGGGGCGAGCAGGAGGCCGCCGACGGTGAGCTGCCAGCCGGTCAGGGCGATCAGGGCGGTCCGGCGATCACCCTGACCGGCGGGCAGTCCCCAGCGCCGGCCGAGGACCGTGCCGAGGGACATGGACACCATGCCGCCCGCGGCCGCCGCGAGGCCGATCGGGTCCAGCGCCGTGGCCGAGCGCAGGACCAGCAGCGCGACGCCGAGCACGCCCGCGGCCGCGGCCGCGAGCACCGTGCGGGAGGGGCGGGTGCCGAGCAGCCCGAACGCGAGCGCGGCGACCACGAACGGGCCGAGCGCGCCGAGGACGGCCGCGACGCCTCCGGGGAGCCGGTACGCGGCCACGAACAGCAGCGCGAAGAACAGCCCGATGTTGAGCGTGCCGAGCACCGCCGATCGCCACCACCAGGCGCCCCTCGGCAGCGCGCGGGCCGCGGCGACGAGCAGCAGCCCGGCGGGCAGCGCGCGCAGGGTGCCGGCCAGCAGCGGCCGGCCGGGCGGCAGCAGCTCGGTGGTGACCAGGTACGTGGTTCCCCACAGCGCGGGGGCGATGGCCGTCAGGTGCCTCATGACTAAGTAGCTTACAACTAAGCTACTTAGACGCAAGGGGGTGCTAGAGTTCCGGCATGGACGACGTCGACCGGATCGTGGCCCAGTGGGGGCGGGAGCGGCCGGAGCTGCGCACCGACGCGATGGCCGTGTTCGGGCGGATCTACCGCCTGGCCCGGGTGGTCGGGGACCGGCAGGAGAAGGTGTACTCCGGCCTGGGCATCAACCGCGGCGAGTTCGACGTGCTCGCCACCCTGCGCCGGGCCGGGGAGCCGTTCCAGCTGTCCCCGAAGGCGCTGAGCGCGTCGCTGATGCTGACCACGGGCGGGATGACGGGCCGGCTCGACCGCCTCGAGCGGGCCGGCCTGGTGACCCGCTCCCCGGACCCGGCCGACCGGCGCGGCCTCGTGATCACGCTGACCGGCCGCGGCCGCGAGGTCATCGACGAGGCGGTCGTCGTGGGGCTGGACGCGCAGCGCGAGGTGCTGGAGCGCCTGCCGGAGGCGAGCCGCAGGCGCCTGTCGGCCCTGCTGCGCGACCTGCTCGCGGCGGCCGAGGCCTGACCCCGGGGGCGGCGGAGTCAGACGGTGGCGGTCGCCACCCACATCGTCAGCGTCGCCAGGAAGTCGCCGCGCTCGCCCGCCTCGCCCAGCGCGCCGAACCAGTCCTCGCGCAGGTCGTCCGGGATCAGGCCGGACTCGGCCGGCACCATCGGGTTGACCATCGGCAGCACGGCGGCGGCGGCGAGGGGGTCGGGGAAGTACAGCGCGACCGGCACCGCGCGCACCTCGCGCAGCCCCGCGCCCAGCAGCCGCCGCCGCAGCGTGCGGCCCATGTCCAGGTGCTGGCCGACCACGGTCGCGAGCAGGTGCTCGCGGACCCGGGCGACCAGCGGCCGGGGCAGCCCGTCGACGGCGACCGACTCCCAGTCGGTGTCGACGAGGCACACGCGCCCGCCGGCCCGGGTGACCCGGGCCAGCTCCGCCACGGCGACGTCGGGCTCGGCCAGGTGCTGCAGCACCCGCTCGCAGCGCACCGCGTCGAACCAGCGATCCGGGAAGTCCAGGGCGGTCACGTCGCCCTGGGTGTACCGCACGCGGGTCCCCTCGTCGCGGGCGAGCGCCGCGGCGATCGCGTCGGGCGAGGCGTCGAGCGCCACGATCGCGCCGCTGCCGCACAGCCGGGTCGCCAGCAGCCGCGCGACCTCGCCGGTCCCGGCCCCGGCGTCGAGGATGCGCTGCCCCGGCTCGAGGTGCAGCGCGGCGAACGCGACCTCGCGCACGCGCTGGATCTCGGGGTTCGCGGCCACCTGGTCCAGCGCCCCGATGAGCCGCCCGCGGGGATCCGGATCGTTCGCCATCCCGCCAGTCTGGCCCGGCGGCACGCCGCCTGACTGCCCGGAATCCGATCGTCAATCCGACATCAGGCGGACAAGCGGGCCGCGGTGGGACTGGAAGGGGGCCACGGCCACCCCGGCTCCTTGGCGCGCCCGTCCCACCGGCGCAGCCGCACGGCGTCGCCGGAGTACTCGGTCGCCGGCGGGGAGACCGCCGGTCGTCAGCGGCGGCCGGGATGGACACCAACCGGGGCGGCCCCGTCCGGCTAGGTCCGGGCGGCGCGTTGCCAGCGCAGGCCGACGATCAGGGCAAGCGCGCCCGCGACCGCGTAGCCGAGCATCCACAGCAGCACCCGGCTGCCGGTCGTACCATCGAACGCCATGAACATCGCCCCGGCGAGCAGGGCGCAGCCGGGCACGACGGCGAGGACGGCGGCCAGGCGGTCCAGCACGGCCGGGCCGGGCCGGCTCAGGCGGTAGCCCCGCAGCGTCGCGGCCAGGACGAGCCCGAGCACCACCAGCCAGTCGAAGGGCAGCTCCAGCGGTCGCGGCGAGGCGAGCGCCGCGACGATCGCGGCGACGGCCACGGCCGCCACCGCCCAGGTCTCGGCGCCGCCCCCGAGCGGCTTCGGCGCGGCCGGGGCGTCGTCGGCCTCGGCCGGCTCCGAGCGTGCGGTCCGGGTCGCCCAGACCGCGATCGCGGTGGCGCCGAGGGCGATGACGGCGCCGGTGTTCGCCTGATCGGACAGGTAGGACGCGAAGTCGGCCACTGTCACATCACCGCCAGATAGTGGGCCGCCGTAACCGCGACCGTCAGGGCGCCGAGGGCGATGGCGACCCAGTCGAGGGCCCGGGGCCCCGCGCGGCGCAGCCGCACGAACCGCCAGCCGACGGCGAGCGCGAAGCCGGCACCGGCGATGAGCCCGACGCCGGTCACCCCCCGGCCGAGGACGCTCGGCAGGAGCAGCAGCAGGGCCGCGAACGCGGCTGCCACCAGGGCGAACAGCTCCTGGAACCCGGTGCCGACCCCTGAGCCGCGCCGCGCCGCCTTCGCCGCCTCCGGGGGTGCTTGCGGTGCGGGTTCCGGCGGATCGGGCCAGAGCCGCTCGTCGACCGGCGCGGCTGTGATCGGCGCGGCTGTGATCGGTGTTGCCGGCACCGGCGTGGCAGTGGTCGGGGCGGCGGCGAGCGGTGCGGCCACGACCGGCGGTGCGGCGACCGGCGGTGCCGCGACCGGCGGTGCGGCGACCGGCGGTGCCGGAACGGGCGGTGCGGCAACGGGCGGTGCCGCGGTGGTGACGGGCGCGGCGGCGGCCATCGTGGCCAGGTGCAGGGCGCCCTCGGCGACCACCAGCTGCGGCTCCTCCAGCACCGTCGGGGCGACGCCCGTGGCGCGGTGCAGCATGGTGGCGATCAGGGGCGTACGGGTACCGCCGCCGACGAGGAACCACCCGGCGACCGCATCCGGCCGGACCCGGGCCTCCTTGAGCGTGGTCAGGGCCAGCTGCACGGTGCGGGCCAGGACCGGCTCGGCCGCGGCGTCGAACTGCTGCCGCGTGAAGAGCACCTCCTGGTCCGCCACCGGGACGAACATGCTCGCCGAGGACTCCCGCGACAGCGTCTCGCGCAGGTGCCGGGCGTCGGTCCACAGCATCGTGACGTGGCGCAGGTCGGCGGCCGACTGCGGCGCCGCGAGCCGGGCCCAGGTGCCGGGCGCGGCCGGTTCGACGACCGTGCGGGCGTGCGCCACGACCAGCGCGTCGAGGTCGAGGCCGCCGACGTCGTCGAGGCCGCGGCAGGCCAGGTCCCGGAATCCGTCGGCGGTGCGCTGCACCACGCTGGCGTCGAACGTCCCGGCGCCGAGGTCGTAGACGACCACGCATTGACCCGGCTGTACCGCATGACCGAGCACGGCCGCGAAGTAGGTGGCGGCCGCGACGGGCTCGGCGACCAGGGCCGGCACCGGCAGCCCGGCCAGCGCGGCGGCGTCGAGCAGCACCTGGCGGCGGGCCGAGCCCCAGGTCGCGGGGCACGTCATGGTCAGCGTCGCGGGCGGGCCGCCGAGGGTGCGCAGCGCCTCCGCGCGCACGCGGGTCAGGGTCGCCGCCACCAGCTCGGGCACCGGCACGGCGCGGTCGCCGAGCAGCACCTCGAGGTCGTCGATGCGCCGCTTGGGGTTCGGCTCGTAGCGGGCCGGGTCGAGGCGCGCGGCGTGCTCGGCGTCGCGGCCGACGAGCAGGCGCCCGGCGTCGTTGCGGAACACGGCCGAGGGCAGCAGCGGCGAGGAGTCGAACAGCAGCGGGCGCACCTTGCCGCCGGGATGGCGCAGTACGGCCACGGTGCTCGACGTTCCGTAGTCGATTCCGAGCGCGGCGTCCGGCACGCCGCGAAGCATAGGGATGCCGTGCGGCACACGGCGATCGGTCGATCGGCTCGCGAAAACTGTCGGACCCGCCGCGTAAGGTGCCCATTGCGATCGACCCCGAAGGAGGCCCTCCGTGCTCGGACTGGTGCTCAGCGCGCTACGGGCGCGCGCCGCGCAGGCGTGGGCCGTGTTCGTCCTCGCCGTGCTGCTCGTGACCTCGGCCGCCGCCGGGCCGTGGTTCGCCGCCGGGGCCGAGCGCCGGGCCGCCGCGGCCGATGTCGCCGCCGCGCCCGCGGCCGAGCGCACGATCTCCGTGCGCCGCCAGACCAACGCGGACGGCGATCCGCGCTCGGCGCTGGACGCCTACCGCGACACCGTCGAGCGGCTGCTGCCCGGAACCGGTCGCCTCGGCATCACCGCGAGCATGCTGCTGGACGGCGCCGAGACCACGCCCAAGGTCTCGGTCGCCCACCGCGACGACGTCTGCGAGCACCTCCGGCTCGACGGGCGCTGCCCCCGGGCCGCGGGTGAGGTGCTGGTCAGCGCCGCCACCGCCGACGCGCTCGGGCTGCACACCGGCGACGCGCTCACGCTGCGCAACCAGCCGCGGGCGAAGCCGGTGCCGGTGACCGTCGTCGGGCGCTACGAGCTCGCCGACCCCGGCGGCGTCTACTGGGGCGACTCGCTGTTCCGCGCCGACGCCGGCGGGCTCGACCCGCTGTTCACCGCCGTCGACACGTTCGAGAGCCCGCAGCTGGCCGGGCCGGTGTTCGTCTACACCGCGGAGCTGCCCGAGTCCGCGTTCACCGACCCCGGCTCCCCGGCCGCTGAGCGGCTGCGCGCGGCCGACCTCGCGCTGAGCCGCGGCGGGATGACGCTCGTCGCGCCCGGGCAGCAGCTCGTCGACCGGATCACCGCCGACCGGGCCGCGATCCGGGGCGGGGCGCTCGCCGGGACCCTCGGCACCGTGGTGCTGTGCTGGTTCGCGCTCGCCCTGGCCGGCCGGCAGACCGCGCGCGAACGGCGCGGGGACGCGGCGCTGCTGCAGCTGCGCGGCGGATCCCGGCGGCGGGCGCTGCGGCTGGGGGTGGGGCAGCTGGCCGTGCCGTTGCTCGCCGCCCTGCCGCTCGGGCTCGCGCTCGGATGGCTGGCCGGGCGCCTGCTCGGGGGCCCGCGGCCGGGTTCGCGCCGCCGTTCGACGGGGCGCTCGGGCCGTGGCTGCCGGCCGGGCTCGCCGCCGTCGCCGGGGTGCTCGGCGGGCTGGCCGCGCTCGCCGCCGGGGAGCTGGCGGTGCTGCGGGCACCGGTGGGGGCGCTGCTGCGGAGGGTGCCGTCGCCGGGAAGGGCGCGCCGGGCCGCCGTCGACGTGGTCCTCGTCGTGCTCGCCGGGTTCGCCGCCGCCCAGCTGTGGGGGACCGGGCTGCGCACCGCCGTGCCGCTGCTCGTCGCCGTCGTCGTCGCCGTGGCCGCCGCCCGGATGCTCGCCACCGCCGCCTCCCGGGCCGGGGCGGGCGCGCTGCGGGCGGGGCGGCTGCGGGCCGGGTTCGCCGCCGTCGCGCTGTCCCGCCAGCCCGGCGCCGACCGGCTGATGGCCCTCGTCGCGGTCGCGGTCGCCGGCCTGTGCGCCGCGACCGGGGGCTGGCTCGCCGGGTTCGACGCCCGCGACTCGCGCGCCGTGCAGGAGCTCGGCGCGCCGCGGGTGCTCACCGTCCGGGCCGCCAACCCGACCGCGCTGCTCGGTGCCGTACGCCGCGCCGACCCCGGCGGCCGGGAGGCGATGGCGGCCGTCGTCGACGCGGCCGCGACCCCGCCCGTCGTCGCCGTCGACGCGGCCCGGCTCCCGGCGGTGGCGGCCTGGCTGCCGCAGTGGGGACCCCGGCCCGCGGTCGTCCCGCCCGGCACCGGCGCCGACGCGCCCGCGGTCACCGGCGGCCGGCTCGTGCTGCGCGCCCGCAACGACGGCGCCGAGCCGGTCCGGCTCGCCGTCGCGGTGCAGAACACCGTCACCGGCCGGTCGGCCCGGCTCACCCTCGGCCCCGTCGACCCCGGCGAGCACGAGGCCGCCGCCGACGTCGCCGGCTGCGCCGAGGGCTGCCGGGTGGTCAGCCTCGACCTGCTCCAGCCCCGGCCCGCGAACGCCGACGACGCCCCGCCGAAGGCCGGGCCCGACACCCCGCCCAGCGACGCCGCCGCGGCCGTGCTCACCATCACCGAGCTGCGCCAGGAGGCCCCGGCCGGGCGCGTGCTCGACGCGGCGTTCCTCGGCGACCCGCGGCAGTGGCGCACCGGCGCCACCGGCCCCGCGATGCAGGTCAGCGCGCGGCAGGGGGCGCTCACGCTCACGCTGCCCGACGTGGCCTGGAACTTCGACGACCGGGTCTACGTGATGGCCGCCGCGCTGCCGCTGCCCGCCGTCCTCGCCGGCGAGGCCCCGGCCCCGTGGCGCCTCGGCGACCCCACGCTCGACCTCTTCGGCGGCGGCACCGTCCCCGTCCACGTCGCCGGGACCGCGCCGATGCTGCCCGTCGTCGGCGGCTCCGGCGTCCTCGTCGACCTCGACGCCGCCCAGCGCCTCGGCGCCGGCGGGTCCTCGGCCGGCACCTACCAGGTGTGGCTCGCCGCCGGGGCCGGGGCCGGCGTCGAGGAGCGGCTCCGCGCCGCCGGCCTGACGATCCTCGGCGCCGACGACACCGGGGCGCGGGCGGCCCGGTTCGCCGCCCGCGGGCCCGCCGTGGCCGAGCGCTACCGGCTCTTCGCCGCCGTCCTCGGGCTGCTCGCCGCGGCCGCCGCCCTCGCCGTCGCGGTCGCCGCCGAGCGCCGCCAGCGCGGCGCCGACCTGCTGGCCCTGCGCGTGCAGGGGCTCGCCGCGCGCACCGCCGCGACCGCCGGCCGGGCCGGGTCCGGCGCCGTCGTCCTCGCCGGGGCGCTGACCGGGCTGCTCGCCGCGATCGTGGCGCGCTTCGCGTCCGGGCCCTCGCTGCCGTACTTCGCCGACGGCTGGAACCCGCCCGACCCGCCCGAGCCCTTGCCGCCGCTGCCCCTGCTCGCGACCGCCGCCGCGGCCCTGCTCCTGCTCGCCCTCGTCTGGCGGGCCGCCACCGCCGGGCGCGCCGAAGGGAAGACCCGATGATCTCGCTGCTGCTGTCGATGCTGCGGGCCCGGCGCGGCCAGGCGCTCGTGCTGGCGCTGCTGTCGCTGTTCGCGGTCGCGGCCGCCGTCGCGGCCCCGGCCTACCTGCAGGCCGTCGACCGCTCCATCGTCGCCGGGCAGGTGGAGACGGCCGCGGCGCGGGAGCGCTCGCTGAGCATCACCGCCACCGTCAACGCCCGCGACGCGGACGGGTTCAACTTCACCGACGTCGCCGGCGGCCTCGTGGACCTGCCCGGGTTCGACCGGGTCTACGGCGCCGACTTCCCCGCGGTCGGCATCGAGCCGGACAGGGTGCGCGCGTCGCGGGTGACCTACCGCCAGGACACCTGCGCCCACCTGACCATCGTCGCCGGGCGCTGCCTGGCCGGAGCCGGCGACGTGGTCCTCGGCGAGCAGACCGCGGCGCGGCTGCGCCTCGGCCCCGGCGACCCGATCACGCTGACGTTCGCGGCCCTCGGCGGCAGCAACTCCCAGCCGACCTACGTCCCCGACGGCACCCCGGCCCGGCTCATCGTCGCCGGCACCTACCGGCCCGCGAACCCGGCCGAGACCTACTGGGGCGGCCACGGGTACTTCGACCTCGACAGCGCCGGCCGGCCCGGCGAGCCGGTCTTCACCGGCGCCGCGACCATGGCCGCGATGGACCACGGCACCACCACGCTGTCCGTCGACGTGACCGCCGGACCCGCCGCCCTCACCGCCGCCGGGCTGCCCGACACCCGCCGCCGCCTCGCCGAGCTGAAGACCCGCGCCACCCAGCTCGGCCAGGGGCTCGTCGTCACCACCGAGATGCCCCGGCTGTTCGCGCGCATCGACGCCAGCCAGGAGCTGGCCCGCCACAGCGTCCCGACCGGCGCCGCCCCGCTGCTGCTGCTCGCCTACGCGGTGCTGTTCATCGCCGCCGACTACGCCACCACCGGGCGCCGGCCCGAGCTCGCCGTCGTCGCGCTGCGCGGCGCCCGCTGGTGGACCCGCTGGTGGCTGACCCTCGGCGAGGGGCTGGCGGCGATCCTGCTCGGCGGGCTGGCCGGGTGCGTCGCCGGGCAGCTGCTCGTCGCCGCCCTCGTCGCCTGGCGCTTCCCCGGCGTCGGGGCGCCGGTGTTCACCGTGGACGCGCTGCGGTACGCCCCGCTCGCCCTCCTCGGCGCGATCGCGGCCGCGCTCGTGGCCCAGCGCCGGCACCTGGCCGCGCCGGTCGCCGGGCTGCTGCGGCGCATCTCCCGCCGCGCCGCCGGCTGGCGGGTGCGCACCGGCGAGGCCGTCGTCGCCGTGCTCGCCGCCGCCGCGACCGTCCAGCTGTTCCTCACCGGCGGCTCCCTCACCGGCGTCGCGATCGTCGCGCCCGCCCTGGTGATCCTCGCGCTCGCGCTGCTCACCGCCCGGGCGGTCACGCCGCTGGCCCGATTCGCCGGCACCCGGGCGCTGCGCCGGGGCCGGCTCACCACCGCGCTCGCCGCGTTCCAGCTGTCCCGCCGGGCCGGGGCCCAGCGGCTCATCCTGCTGCTCGTGGCGGCCGTGGCCGTGCTCGGCTACGCCGTGACCGCCACCGACCTCGCGGCCCGCGACCGCGACCTCGCCGCGCAGATCTCCACCGGCGCGCCCCGGGTGCTCACCGTCGCCTCCGTCGGCCGCGAGCAGCTGCTGCAGGCCGTGCGGGCCGCGGACCCCGCCGGCGCCTACGCGATGGCCGTGGTCGAGCTGCCCGCCGGGCGCCCCGGCGAGGCGCCGCGCCTGGCCGTCGACACCACCCGCCTCGCGGCCGCGTCCACCTGGCTCGGCGCCTACGGCGACACCGACCCGGCCCGCCTCGCCGAGCGCCTGCGCCCGCCCGTGCGCGACGCCGGGCTGACCATCCCCGGCCAGGACGTCACCATCGACGCGACCGTCACCGGCGCCCGCCCCGACAACCCGGTCGCGCTGAAGCTCGTGCTCGCCGGCCCGCACGGCCGGGCCAACGTCGACCTCGGCGCCGTGCACAACGGCCCCGGCACCTACCAGCAGCGCGTCGGCGACTGCGCGGACGGCTGCCGGCTCGTAGGCGTGCACCTCACGAACCTGGAACCGGCCGCGACCGCGACCCGCCTCACCGTCGTGCTCAACGCCGTGCGCACGATCAACCCGGCCCGCACCGCGGCCACCGGCGCCCAGCTCGCCGACCTGGCCCGCTGGCGCTCCGCCGACGCGACGCTCACCGCCGCGCCCGACGGCCTGCGGATCGGCGTCGACGCCCCCGACGGGCTGCCGCACGGGGCGTGGGTGCAGCCGGCGGAGGTGCCGCTCCCGCTCCCCGTCGCCGCCACCGCCCCCGCCGGGACCATGCGCGGCCTCGACGGCCTCGACATCCCGGTCACCGTCGCCGCGCGCCTCGCCGCCGTCCCGCGGCTCGGCCTCGACGGGACCATCGTCGACCTCGAATACGCCGAGCGCCTCAGCACCGACTCCGGCATCGCCAACGCCCCCGAGGTCTGGCTCGGCCCGGCCGCCCCGCCGGACGTCCTCAACCGCCTCGCCGCCCAGGGCCTCGTCGTCGTCGGCGACACGGGCATCGCCGACGCGCGGGCCCGCCTGGCCGCGCAGGGCCCGGCCCTGTCCCTGTGGTTCCACGTGCTGGCGGGCGCGCTCGCGGTCCTGCTCGCCGCGGGCGGCCTGGCACTGGTCATCGCCGTGGACCGCCGCGACCGGCGCGCCGACCTGGCCGCCCTGCGCGCCCAGGGCCTGCCCCGCCGCGCGGCGGCGCGGGTCGCGCTGTGGACCTACCCGGCCCTGGTCCTCGCGGCCGCGCCGCCGGGCCTGGCCACGGCCCTGATCGCGTGGCGCCTGACGGGCTGGGCACTGCCCGTGTTCGGCGAACCGATGCCGGCCCTGCCGCTGCCGCACTGGCCCACGGGCCCGGCCGTACCACTGGCGTGGCTGCTGACGCTGCTCCTGCTGGTCACGGTGGCGGCATCGACGGCCCGCGCCACGACGCCCCCACCCCACCACCCACGCCCAGCAACGAACTGACGCCGCCGCTCACCACTTCCCGTGCGCGGGGACCGTGCTGCGGCGTTCCCCACTTCCCGTGCGCTGGACCGTGCTGCGGCCTTCGCCGCGCTTCGCGTGCGCTGGGACCGTGCTGTGGCGTTCGCCGCTTCGTGTGCGCTGGACGGTGTTGTGGCGTTCGCCGCTTCGTGTGCGCTGGACCGTGCTGGGGCGTTCCCCACTTCCCGTGCGCTGGACCGTGCTGTGGCGTTTGCCGCTTCGTGTGCGCTGGACGGTGTTGTGGCGTTCGCCGCTTCGTGTGCGCTGGACCGTGCTGGGGCGTTCGCCGCTTCGTGTGCGCTGGGAGCGTGCTGGGGCGTTCGCCGCTTCGTGTGCGCGGCAGCGCCCCCACGGGCTCCGCGCGCTACCGCCGGCACGGCTGCTCGCCCCCGCGGTTCAGCTTGGCGGCGTCGACTACTCGGGCCGCAACATCTCCGCTTCGCAACGCCCCGCCGTCCCACGGTGCGCCCCGCGCTGTTAAACGCCGCTTTGTCCCGCGCCGCGCCGTGCGCTGCCCTGCCCCGCGTTGTCCTGCGGCGTTCCGCGGTGTGCAAGCCGTGCCGTCCCACAGCGCGTCGTCCCGTGCCGGCCCGCGTGCGCGCCGCGGCGAACCGGACCCGCGGCGGCCTCTCGACGGCCCGGCGCCGAGCGATTCCGGCCCCGGACAGCAGGCGAGCCCGCGGCGAACGGCGCAGGCGGGGCACCCGACGGCGAGTCCGTCGTCTCAGCCGCACCAGCCGGCCGCGCGTGCTGCCGAGCTGGTTGGCCTGCGCCGGCCGAGCACCATGACCACATGCCCGCGGGCCATCTCCGATGACGCCGGCTCGGGCGTGCCCACCCCCGCCAACAGCGTCACCAACGGTCGCCTGCCGCTGAACGCGATCACGTCGACAACACGATGCCGGGTGCGCAACGGGCTGCCGGTGCATGCTGGCCGGCCGCGTCAAAGGCCGCTGGTGAATGGCACTTTGAAATGTTCACCATGTGCGTGGCGGCGTGGTCGGTGATCGTGGCTCGGGTCGTATTCTGGGATAATTCTGGGTATGGGGCAGATGCAATTGTTCAGCCCGCGCGAGTTGGCTGCTTTGCGGGATCGTACGAAAGCGCGGAACTGGTGGCCGGAAAAGGACGATTTCCGGAAGGAGGCGCAGCGGCGGCGTGACTGGGGGCTGGCACGCCGGCACGCGGAGAAGCTGCGCCGAATCCACGAAGCCGCCCCATCGGTGCCGTTACCACCAGCGCGAATGCCTGAGCAAAGGGTCGGTGAGCGCCACAGTTCGACCGGTGCTGCGGCCGCACCGCCTCCCAGCCTGCACCCCGAAGAAAGCGTGCCGACAAATCCGGCACCCGATCCCGCCGAACATTTTGACCACCATGCCACAATGATACCGGCCAGGATATCGGAACAATCGCGTCGGCCCGCCAGGAGAAGCCCCCTCCGCGTCCGCATAGAATTTTGCGCCGCGATTCTGCCTTGCCGCAATCCCGCTGGCCACCCGTTCGCGGGAAGCCTGACCCGAGCCGCCAGCGCCGGCCCCGGAGGCGGCCCCGGAGGCGTTGGGCCGGATGGTCGGGTGGTGGTTGATTCGCTTCGCGGTGGAGGGGTGCATGACCAGGGCTGTGTTCGTCGGCGTGCGCGCGGCGCTCCCCGGTCGACCTGGCCGCGGCGGTCGGAAACGCCCGGGCGTCGCCTGACCGAAGCCAAGGCCCCCGGCAAAGTCGTGGTGGGTGTCCGGCTTGAGGTTATTGGTGTAGACGCGCCCTTGATCGAGGCGGGCAGGACGGGCAGGACGGGCACGACCGGCTCAGAAGATCATCGAGGTTCCTACGCCTCGTTGACCGTTCCCGAAGTGAGTCATGCTCGCATCGCCATCGTCGCTGATCGCCGCGTTGTCCGCCGCACCGACCGGGCTCTGCCCTCCGGAGTTGACCATCGGCCGGTCCGCGGCCTTGGCCGGGGTACCCGGTCCCCGCGACCGCCGGGGCATCCGCCGTCGCTTTTCGGTGGTGGTCGCGGTCGCGGTCTGTGCGGGGGTGGCCGGCTATCGTTCCTGCACCGCGATCGCCGAATGGGTCGCGGACCTTCCCGCCGACGCCGCGGTGCTGCTGGACATCGACGCGGACCGCCGGCCGTCCGAGACGATGATCCGCAGGCTGCGGCAAGCCCTTGACGCCGATCTGCTCGCCGCGGCGATCGGAACCTGGCTCGCCAACAAGGATTCCGGCACTACAGCCCGGATGCAGGCCAGCGATGGCCGTGGACGGCGAGACCCTGCGCGGCTCACGCACCCGCGACAGCCCGGCACGGCATGTCCTGGCCGCCGCGGACCGCTCCGCCGGCGCCGTGCTCGCCGGCACCGACGTCGACATCGAGACCGACGAGATCGCGGGGCTTCTGCGTGCTTCTGGAACACCTCGACGATCTGCGCGGCGTCGCGGTGACCGCTGACGCGGTGACCGGGATGCAGCAATCGCGGTTGTCGGATCCGTTGCCGGGTGTTACGGCCCGGAGTCCTACCGTCACAACGCACACCTGTGGCGCATGGACCTGCTCGCGCAGGCGGGGCGGCTCGATGCACTCGCCCGGGGGCGATCGGTGTGCACGACGACGGCTGGACCGCCGGCTGTACGAGCAGGGGCGCGACAGCGAACTCCGGCATCGCGCCGAACGCGGCGACAAGACCGCGTTCTGATCGGGACGACGAGCGAGCGGCTCGCCAGGCGGTTGCCGGCATCGATCAGACGGACATGTAGGCGACGCAGCCGCCCCCGCGTGTCGAGCGGACCGGCAGCTGGCAGTGGCGATGATCAATACTTGGACGTCGTTGAGCCGACCTTGCCGGGGCTCTGTTACCGGAGCCGTCTGCCATCGAGCCCGTCACCATCGCGATCGGCGGGGTTCGCTCGGTGTGAGCAAGTCCTGAGCGCCGCCGCGCGGCCGGGTGGCTGGCGGGGTTCGCTGGGCGTTGGCGTGCTCGGTGTGACCCGGTGCGGCGCGCCGCTGCCGAAGGCGAGTCCTGAGCGCCGCCGCGCCGCAAGCGTCACACCGAGATGCGCAGGAGTTGGAAGCTGTGATCGGACTGGCCATCAGTGTGCCCGAAATCGTACGAGTGTACGCGCACCTCCGAAGTCGTGTACGCCCAATCCAGGCGCCACCAGCGTGGCAGGCCGTCGCGGTCGCGCCACGACGCGGGGTAGAACGGCAGCAGCGCGCCCGCGTCGTGCAGGCGTGACGGGATCTTGCGCAGGTCGCCCATCGCGGGGGAGGTGTTGAAGTCGCCCGCCACCAGGATCGGGTTGCGGTTGGCGTCCACGTCCGCGGCGAGGGCGCGCAGCTGCGGCTCGCGCTGGGCGTGCTGGTCGCGCACCGTGCGCCAGAAGGCGCCGTCGAACACGCTCAGGCCGGGGGAGAGCTGGACCGGCAGGTGCAGGTTGTAGACCGACAGGACGGTGCCGGAGCCGAGGTCCACGTCCGTGCGCAGGATCTTGTCGCGCACGAACTCGGCCACCCAGCCGGTGTCGGTCAGGGGGACGTCGGCCGGCAGCGGGTACGTGCGCAGGATCGGCAGCCGCGACACCGTCACCAGCTCGCCCGCGACCGCGATGTGGTAGCCGGGGAACGCCGCCCGCAGGCGGTCCAGGTCGTGGACGGGCGTGGGGACGTCGCCGTCGTTGAGGTACTCCTGCAGCAGGTAGATGTCGGCGTGCTGGCGCTGCAGGAACGGGTAGAAGGGGCCGCCGTCGCTGTCCCAGTACTCGGTGTTCCAGCTGAACACGGTCAGCGCGCCGGGCGGGGGTGTGGTCGGCGACGTCCACAGGGCCGCGACGTTCCAGCCCGAGATGCACACGCCGGGGATGAGGGCGGCCAGGCTCAGCAGGGCCACCGGGCGGCGCAGCCGGCGGATGGGGGCCGCCCCGGCCGCGAGCACGACCGGGACGGCGGTGAACACCAGGGGCGGGACGATGTCGGGGACGAGCCAGAGCCACCACCGTCCACTGAGGACGAGATGCGCGAGCACGAACGCCGGCCACAGGGCCGCCACCACGATCGGCAGCACGGGCCGGGACCGGGCGGGGGCCGGGGCCGGGGCGGGGTCGAGGACGGTCGTCACGCCGTGGCCTCGGCGGGGAAGGTGCGGTCGTAGAGGCGGCGGAACGCGCGCGAGCCGAGCCACTGCACGGCCCCGGCCGCGACCCCCGCGGTGATGGTGACGTTGACGACGAAGTGCACGGCCGCGAACAGGCCGAGGAACGCGGGGCCGTTGCGGCGCAGGACGAACGCGTACATCCCGGCGTCGCAGGCGAGCGAGAGCACGAGCAGGGCCGCCGGGAGCAGCAGGAGGAACGGGCTGAGCAGCGCCAGGGGCAGGGTGACGAGGGACGCGGCCGCGGCGAGGCTGCCCCATGCGCGGGACTGCGTCTCGAAGCCGGAGGCGAAGCGCCGCGCGCGCAGGTAGAGCGGCACCCGCAGCCGGCCGCGGTGGAAGAGCTTGCGCAGCAGGCCCCGCAGCGCGTGGTCGTGGTCGTGGCGGCCGCGGACCTCGCCGGTGAGCACCATCCGCCAGCGGCGGGTCAGCCGGTAGCCGTAGTCGACCTCCTCGGTCTGGCGCAGGTCCGGGTTGAACGGGCCGACGTCGTCGAAGACGTCGCGGCGCAGCGCGCACAGGGCCGGGAAGAGGAACGTGATGTCGCCCTCGGCCGTGATCGACCAGTAGTGGTACTGCAGCCCGCGGTAGCGCGCCGTGACCGTGTCGTGCAGCAGCGGCTCCGGGTCCTCGATGCCGCACACGCAGCCGATCGCCGGGTCGGAGCCGAGGATGCGCACGGCGGTCGCGACGGCGTCGGGGGCGAGGCTGACGTCGGAGTCGACGAAGTACACGATCTCGCCCCTGGTCGCGGCGACGCCGACGTTGCGGGCGTTGCCGCACCCGCCGTTGGCGCCGGTGCTGAGCACCCGCACGCCCAGGCCCTCGGCGACGGCGACGGAGTCGTCGGTGGAGCAGTCGTCGACGACGAGCACCTCGAGGTTGGGGTACGTCTGGTCGAGCACCGAGCGCAGGCAGAGATCGAGGGACTCGGCGTAGTTGTAGTTCGGCACGATGACCGAGACGAGGGGCTCGCTCATCGCGCCAGCTCCGGCACCTCGTACAGGTTGCGGAAGCGGCCCGACCAGAGCCACGCGAGCACGCCCGCGATGGCCGCCGCCGCGATCACGAGGTTCAGCAGGAAGTGCATCGTCACGAAGTACAGCAGGAAGACCGGTGATCGCAACCGCGCCACGAACCGGTGCATCGGCAGGTCCCCGGCCACGAACAGCGCCAGGAACGCGGCCGGCACCAGCCACAGCGCCGGGCCGAGCAGCACCGGCAGCGCGACCGACAGCACCGCGAGCAGCGCGGCGATGCTCACCCAGGCGCGCGGGCCGCTGGTGATGCCGCCCGGGAACGTGGGCTTGCGGATGAACATCGGGATGTGCAGGGCGGTGCGCACGAACACCTTGCGCACGAGCGTCGCGAGGTCGTGGTCGTGGTCGTGCACGCCGCGGACGCGGGGGGAGAGCCAGATCTCGTACCGCTGGGCGAGCCGCCGCCCGTAGTCGGCGTTCTCGGTCTCGCGCAGCCGCGGGTTGAACGGGCCGATCTCGCGGAACACGGCGGCCGGGATCGCCAGCAGCGCCGTGTAGAGGGTGGTGATGCGGCCCTCGTCGGCGATGAGCCAGTACGACTGCTGCAGGCACCGGTACTCCTCCAGCAGGCTGTCGCGGATGAGCGGCACCGGGTCGTAGTTGCCGCACACCGCCCCGATCGCGGGGTCCGAGCGCAGCAGCTGCACGGCGTTGGCCACGGCGTCGGGCTTGGCGGCGACGTCGGAGTCGACGAAGAACAGGATCTCGCCGCTCGCGTGCTCGGCGCCGAGGTTGCGCGCGGCCGCCGGCCCGCCGTTGCGCGGGGTGCGCAGCACGCGGAACCCGAACCCGGCCGCGACCGCGGGCGAGTCGTCGGTGGAGCAGTCGTCGACGACGATCACCTCGAGGTTCGGGTACGTCTGGTCGCGCAGCGCCCGCAGACACAGCGGCAGGGCGCCCGCGTAGTTGTAGTTCGGCACGATGACCGAGACGAGTGGCAGGGCGAGAGTCATGGTCCCATCCAGGTCAGCAGGGTCGGGTGGTGGTGCGCGGTGATGGCCGCGGCGAGCACGAGGCCCACGACGCAGGCGGCGGCCACGATCAGCCGGTCGTGCAGCAGCGCCCGGACCGGGTCGCCGCCGGCCCGGTGGACGTGGATCGCCTGCAGGTACCGGAACGCCGCGAAGAGCCCGGCGGGCGCGGCGACGGCGAGCACCGCCTGCCGGTACGGGTCGACGGGCGCCTCGGTGGCCAGGTACAGCAGGAACGCGCCGGCGGTGAGCGCGAGGTTGAGCCCGAGCAGCTGGTCGGTGAGCGGCAGCGTGTACCCGGCCAGGGCGGGGCGGTGCTCGGGCCCGGCGGTGCCGAGCTCGTGGCGGCGCTTGCCGAGCACGAGCACGAGGCAGCCGGTGAACACGGCGCTGAGCAGGGGCAGGGACACGGGGGCGCCGACCGCGCCGTAGCCGTACAGCACCCGCAGGACGAACCCGGAGGCCACGACGCAGATGTCCAGCGGCGCGGCGTGCTTGAGCCAGCGGCTGTAGGCGACGTTGACGAGCAGGTAGGCCGCGACCGGCCACGGCGGCACGGACGGGCCGAGCAGCAGCAGACTGCCCAGCAGCAGCGCCACGACGGCCCCGAACCCGGCCGCCACCGGCACCGAGATCCGCCCGGCGGCGATCGGCCGGTGCCGCTTGGCCGGATGCAGCCGGTCGGCGCGGCGGTCGCTGATGTCGTTGCCGATGTAGACGAGCACGGCCGCGCACGTGAACACGGCGACCGCCCAGCCCGCCCGGGCCGCCCCGGCCCAGGTCGGGCCGGTGTCGAGCAGCGCCAGCGGCACGGCGAGGAGGTTCTTGGCCCACTGGCGCGGGCGGGCCAGCCGCACCAGCTGCCCGGCCAGGGCGGGCGCGGCGGGAAGGTCGACGGCGGCACCCTCGGCGGACATCAGAAGAAGACCCTCGCGACGGACAGGGCGCCCTGCCGCCACGGGTCCCGGCTGGTGCGGCCCTTGGACGCGAGCGTCTTCTGCGTGCGCCACCACGCGTAGGTGGCCAGGATGGCGTCGCGGTTGGACTGGCGCGGCTCGAAGCCGAGCCGCTCCCGGGCCCGGTCGATGCTCACGTACGAGTCCGCCATGAGCTTGTGCAGCAGCCGCCCGTACACCGGGGAAAGTTTCATGCGCTGCAGGCCCTTCAGCGCCAGCAACGCCGGGCGGGCGGGCACGGACACGACCCGTTTGCCGTGCCCGGCCGCGTCGAGCACCGCCTGGAAGTCCTCGCGCAGCGTCCCGAACTCGGCGGCGGCGAGGTTGTACGTGTCGTTCGCGACGTCCGCCGGCGCGCCGAGCACGGTCACCACCGCGTCGACGAGGTCCTCGACGGCGAACATCTGGATGCGCACGTCGCCGCGGCCCAGCACCGGGAAGTTGCGGCCCTCCTCGGCCCACTCGAACAGCATCGCGAACAACCCCATCCGGCCCGGCCCGAGGAACGTCTTCGGGCGCAGCACGGCCAGGCACATCCCGCCGGCGCGGTGGCGCTCGGCGACCTCCTCGGCCGCGGCCTTCGCCCGGCTGTAGGTGTCGACGGGGCTGCGCGGGTACGACTCCGGCGTCGGCACGACCGTGGGCAGCCCGTAGACGGCCGTCGAGGACACGTGCACGACCCTCGGCACCCGGGCGGCCGCGGCCGCGTCCAGGACGGTGGTGGTGCCGCCGACGATGATCGAGCGGATCTCGTCGGCCGGGTAGCTGGGCAGGGCCGCGGCGCAGTGCACGAGCGCGTCGGCGCCGGCGGCCGCGGCGGCCATGGCGGCCGGGTCGCGCACGTCACCGACGAGCGTGACGGTCGGGGCGGGCCGCAGGTCCACCCCGCGCACGTCGTGGCCGTCGGCGCGCAGCCGCTGCACGAGCCGGGATCCGAGCATGCCGGCGGCGCCGGTGACGACGGTTACCACAGGTTCCCGACCTTCTGCGCGATGAACCGGGTCACCAGGCGGGTGAGGCCCTGATCGAGCACCTTGCCGAGCGCGTCCACCCCGCGCTGGACGTCGTCGAGGTCGGTGACCAGCGACGGGCCGAGCACCAGGGGATTGCGGCCGTTGAGGGTGTAGTAGGCGAAGATGTCGTGGTCGCGGTACAGCGCGTTGATCACCGCGCACGTGATGAGCTTCGTCTTGAACCGCGGGTCCTTGTTCATCCCGCCCGGCGCGAGCCTCGCCACGAGGTCCAGCAGCGCCGGGCCGCCGTCGATGAACACGCCCCACAGCGCGCCCGCCCCGGCGACGTGGCTCACCGCGTCGGGGTACTGCTTCGCCAGCCCCTGCAGCCCGGGCTCGAGCACCCGCCCGATCGCGCGGGCCCGTGCGGGGTAGTCGTCCTCGACCACGACGTTGATCGCCTCGATCGCGGTCGCGCACTCCTCGCCGAAGCCGTAGTACGTCGTGCTGGTCGACTGCAGCAGGGCGTCGCCGAGATTGTCGTAGGCCTTGCGGAAGATCTTCTCCCGGGCGACGAACGCGGAGATCGACGACTTGCCGCCGCCGAACGCCTTCGAGGTGGTGAGCACGTCCGGGACGAGTCCGTCGTACCGCATGAAATAGAACAGCTCGCCGGTCTTTCCCCAGCCGGTGTAGATCTCGTCGAAGATCAGCACGATCTCGTGCTCGGTGCACAGCCGGCGCACCTCACGCAGGAACCCCTCGTCGCACCACGACATCGTCGAGGCGCTGAACGGCTCGACGATCAACGCGTAGACGTCGCCGGCGTGCTCGCGAATCGCGGCCCGCACCGAATCGACGTCGCCGTAGGTGAATGTCGCGATTCCCGGGATTGTCGGGAAATCGAAGTGCGGCTGCCCGGTCAGCCCGCCGGAGCCGAGGAGTTTTCCGTGAAATCCGATATCCGCGCGCAGGATGGTGCGGCGCCGCCCGCCGTGGTACTTGTACGCCAGCTTCACCGCGCCTTCCACCGCCTCGGCGCCCGAGTTCGGCAGAAAGGACATGTTCAGGTCGCCGGGCAGGAGCTGGGCGAGGTTGTGCCCGAGCGCGGCCAGATACGGCGAGAAGTACGTCTTGTGCACCTCCATGCGCCGCTGTTCGGCGAAGTGGCGCCGGGCGGCGAGAATGCGCGGGTGGTTGTGCCCGTGGTTGAGCACGCCGACGCCCCCGGTGAGGTCGAGGATGCGGCGGCCGTCGCGCTGCTCGAGGTACGCGCCCTCGGCCCGGTCGACCAATTCCCGGCCGAACCCGAACGACGTCATCAGGCTCACCTGGCTGGCGTTCACGTAGCGGCGGTAGAGCTCGTGCGTCTCGCGGACGGTGAGCCGCTCGCACTCCCGCAGACCTATCAGGTTGGACATGCCGCGACCGTACTGACGGCACCTCGACGGGATCGGAATCGTTCCTGAATCGACCCTGTACCCGATCTGGACTACCCACCGCAACGCTTGCCCGGGTCGTGATCGGGCCGATACTTTGAGTGCGGCAATGCAGCCATGAGCGTGAATGTCCTTTTGTTCTAAAAAGGAGTTCTGATCATGCGACCGGATGTGTCGGTCATCGTGCCCGCCTTCGACAGCGCACAGACCCTCGGGGCCTGCCTCGCCGCCGTCCACGCCCAGCGGGAGC
This sequence comes from Dactylosporangium sp. CA-052675, assembly GCF_050947935.1. Lineage (GTDB taxonomy): Bacteria > Actinomycetota > Actinomycetes > Mycobacteriales > Micromonosporaceae > Dactylosporangium. The sequence goes on from NZ_CP192010.1 coordinate 2,765,428, forward strand.
CGATCGCCGAGGTGATCGTCGTCGACGACTGCTCCACCGACGGCACCCGCGAGATCGCCCGCGCCTTCGGCGCCACCGTCGTCGAACAGCCCGAGAACCGCGGCCCGGCCGCGGCGCGCAACGCCGGCATCCGCGCCAGCCGCGGCGACGTGCTGTTCTTCCTCGACGCCGACTGCGCCCCCGAGCCCGACGCGCTCGCCGTGGCCCTGCGCATCATGCGCGACGAGCCCGACGTCGCCTGCGTGCACGGGATCTACTCGCTGCGGCCGCTCTTCGACGACGGCCCGGTCGAGGCGTACCGCCTGCTGCACGGCCACTACTGGCGGCTCAAGCACGCCGGGCGCGTGCGCACGACCCTCTTCGCGGTGTGCGCGATCCGCCGGTCGGTCTTCGACGAGGTCGGCGGCTTCGACGAGCGGCTGCGCGCGTCCGAGGACGTCGAGGTCGGCGACCGGATGCCGGCCCGGCTCGGCATCGTGCTCAGCCCCGCGATGGTGTGCCGCCACGACGACGACAGCCGGCTCCTCGCGCTGCTGCGCAAGCAGTTCCGCCGCTCGCAGCTGCTCCTGCCGGTCGCCCGGCACGAGCGCGGCCCGGCCGGCATCCGGGCGAACTCCGTCGCCACGGTCGGCCTCGCCGGCCTGACCGCGGTGGCCCTGCCGCTCGCCGTGCTCTGGGCCTGGGCGCCGCTGCTGGCGTTCCTCGGGTTCGCCGTGGCCGATCCGGGGCTGCTGCGGTTCGTGCTGCGCAACCGGGGACCCGCCTTCGCGGTGTACTTCTTCGCCGTACACCTGCTGGTCGTCTGGTCCGTGCTGGCCGGCGCGCTCGTCGGCGCGCTGCGCCCGTCGCCGTTGCTGGAGCCCGCATGAAACCGGCGGTGGTACTGCACTACGCGTGGTTCGCGGCCCGGGCGCTGGGCGTGCTGCGGCCGCGGCTGGGCCCCGTCTTCCGCGTCGAGGGGCGCGCGGTCGCGCTGACCGTCGACGACGGGCCTCACCCCGAGTGGACCCCGCCGCTGCTGGACCTGCTGGCCCGCCACGACGTGCGGGCCACCTTCTTCCTCATCGGCGACCGCGTCCGGGAGCGCCCCGACCTCGCGCGCCGCGTCGCCGACGCCGGCCACGTGCTGGGCAACCACTCGATGACGCACCCGCACCCGTTCGCCGCCCTCACCCCCGGCTCGATCGAGGACGAGATCGCCGGCGCCCAGGACGCGATCGTGGCGGCGACGGGAGTCGTACCGCGGGTCTTCCGCGCCCCCTCGGGGAACTGGTCACCGGCGGTGCTGCGCGCCGCGGCCCGCCACCGCCTCACCCCCGTCGACTGGACGGTCAACCCGAGCGACTGGCGCAGCCCCGGCACCGCGCACATCGAGCGCGTGCTGTCGCGCAGCCGCCCGGGCCACATCATGCTCTGCCACGACGGGGGCGGCGACCGGTCGCAGACCATCGCCGCGCTCGCCCATGTGCTCCCGCGCCTGCGCGCGCGGGGCCTGACCTTCGCGACCTTGGGGTGAGCGGCTGTGTCTGATCTTGCGATCTCGCTGTTAGGTCCCGTCCGGGCCCGGCGCGGTCCCGCCGCGCTGTACCTGGGCACACCGCGGCAGCGGGAGGTGCTGGCCGTGCTGGCCCTGCGCTCCGGCATGGTGATGTCGGTGGCGCAGGTCGTCGACGCCGTCTGGGGACCGCGCCGGCCCACGTCCGTGGAGAACATGGTCCACACCTACATCGGCCGGCTGCGCCGCGCCCTGGAGCCGGTGCGGGAGAAGCCCTCCCGCGCCACGGTCCTGTGCTCGACCCGGCCCGGCTACACGCTCGTGCTGCCCGCCTCCGCCATCGACGTCAACCTGTTCGAGCAGGACATCCGCCGGGCGCGCACCGCCCGGGCGGCCGGTCGCCTGCCCGACGCCCTCGTCTCGTTCCAGTCCGCCGTGGCCCGCTGGAGCGGCCCGCCCCTGCACGAGGCGACGGGCCCGCTCGCCCTCGGCGAGCGGACCCGGCTCGTGGAGCTGCACCAGGACGTGCTCGAGGAGATCGCCGGCGTGCGGCTGCTGCTCGGCGACGACGAGAACCTGGTCTCGGAGCTGCGCTGGATGCTGGCCGAGCAGCCGATGCGCGAACGCCTGTGGGAGCTGCTGCTGGTGGCCCTGGGCCAGTCCTCCCGCCGCGCGGAGGCGCTGACCGCATTCCAGGACGCGCGCGTGACGCTGGCGGACCGGCTCGGCGTGGAGCCGGGCCACCAGCTGCAGGACCTGCACCGCCGCCTGCTGCGCAGCGAGCCGGTGGGCGTGCGCCCGTGGTGGAACAGCCGGATCCCGGCCTGAGCGCACGCCGGCTCAGGCCTTGACGACGGGCGCCTTGAGCACCAGGAACGCGCCGGACGGCCCGTCACCGAGCCGGGCCGGGACCTCGCGGTCGACCGGCACGCCGCAGCCGCGCACGAGCTCGACGACGTCGCGCGCCTGCTCGACCGAGTGGATCTGCACCACGACCCGCCCCCGGTCGCTGAGCAGGCCGGGCAGGCGCAGCAGCAGGTCGCGGGCCTCCTGCGGGGTGAGGTAGTACAGCACCTCGCGGAGCAGGATCGCGTCGTAGCGCTCGGCCGTCGTGAACGTGCGGATGTCGGCGACCTCGAACGACGTGTGCGGCCGGCCGAGGCGGCGGGCCTGGGCGATCGCGGCCCGGCTCACGTCGACGCCGTGGTAGTGGCGGTAGCGGCCCGCGGGCAGGGGCATGTTGGCGCTGCTGCCGCAGCCGAGGTCGAGGATCGTCGGGTGCGGGGCCCAGGTCTCGACCAGCGCGAGCGGCATCTCGCCGTCGCTGAGGCGGTCGAGGTAGCGCCAGAAGCCCAGCTTGTACTGCAGGTCCCAGACGATCGAGTTGATGCGCGGGTTGGGGCGGATGTAGCGCTCGACCGGGGTGCGCAGCAGACGCGACACGCGGGCCAGCACGGCGTTCAGCACGGGGACTCCTCTACGTGGGGACGTTCAGGGCGGGCCGGCGGCGGTGCATCAGCTCGGCGGTCACGAGGCCGCCCGCGCCGACCAGCATTTCGCTCAGGGAGCAGACCAGGCGGCTGGCCAGGACCACCGACGTCGCCACCGAGAACGGCAGCACCGTCACCAGGCCGACCATGACCACCGCCTCGCGCACGCCGAGGCCGTCCGGCGCCACGAGCACCACCACGCCCGCGACCGCGCCCGCGGCGAAGCCGCCGATGCACAGCAGGTACGACGAGGCCGGGGGCGCGCCCGCCACCACCGCCAGCAGCCACAGGTGGTGGCCCGACACGATCCACGACAGCGTCTGCGCGGCCACCGCCCGGCGCATGCCGCGGTCGGACGCGAGCACCTCCGGCGGCGGCCGGCGCAGCATCCGCGAGGCGAACCCGAGGACCGTGTTGAACAGGGCGGGACGGACCAGCAGCGCCGCGACGGGGACGGCGGCCAGCAGCAGCCAGCCGAAGCGCCCGCCGGCCAGGCCCGGCCCCGCGGCGATCCCCACGGTCAGGCCGGTCAGCGCGACCACGCCCCAGCTCAGGACGAACAGGCCGGCCAGGCGCACGGGGCCGACGTCCACCTCGCGGCCCATGCGCAGCAGGACCGGCAGGGCGATGAACCGGCCCGGCAGGAACTTCGTCAGGAAGCCCACGAAGAACAGCCGGCTCGACGTCCACCCGCTCACCCGGGCTCCCAGGTCGGCGAAGAGCGCGCGCCAGGAGACGAGGCCGAGGACCAGGCCGGCGGCGTTGAGCAGCGCGGCCAGGCCGAGGACGCCCGCGACCCGCGCGGCGCCGAGGTGCTCGGCCAGGTCGCGGGCCGGGGCCCAGTCCTGCGCGCCGAGGAACAGCACCAGCCCCACGGCCAGGGCGACCCCGAACAGGGCCGTGAACGCCTGGTGCAGGCGGCGGGTGCCCAGCGCCATGCCGGCGAACTCGACGACGTGGGTGAGGTAGCGGATCAGCACGAACGAGGGCCCGTAGCGCAGCACGGACCGGTCGAGCACCAGGAAGCCCAGCAGCGCCAGGACCGGCACGAACGCGAACGCGGGCCGCCACAGCGCCAGGCCGGCCCCCGGCAGGGTCGCGGCGGCCGAGACCATCGTGGCGACCGCGGCCACGTCGATGCCGCGGCGCCGGCGCACGGACGGGGCGGAGATCGTCGTGGCGTACGTGCGGGCCCGGCGCAACACCTCCCGCAGGTACGGCACCAGGCGGTCGGTGTCATCGTGGAACCCGACCACCGCCGCGCTCATCCGGATCTCCCACACGTCCGGCAGGCGGGTGCCCCACTCGACGTCCTCGGCGTCGCGCAGCGACTCGTCGAAGCCGCCGACGGCCGCCCAGGCCTCGCGGCGCACGGCGGTGATCGCGAAGAGCGTGGCGTCGACGACCCCGGCCCGGCGGCTGCGCCAGTGGTGCTCGGCCCGCGTCTTGTACGCCGCGACCGGCCCGCCGCCGGGGAACATCGGCCGGTCCGCGTAGATGCCCTGCACGACGCCGCAGGACGGGTGCCGCTCGAGCTCCGCGACCGCGTTCGCCAGCGCGTCGGGCGCCGGCGCCACGTCGGAGTCGACGAACAGCAGCACGTCCCCGGTCGCCATCTCGGCGCCCCGGTTGCGCGCGTGCGACACGCCGCGGTTGACCGCGAGGCGCAGGAGGCGGACGTCGTACCGCGCGGCAATGCTCGGCGACGCGTCGGTGCTCGCGTCGTCGACGACGATGACCTCGGCCGGCGGCACCGTCTGCGCGAACACCGCGTCGAGGCACGCGGCGAGCGAGCGTTCCTTGTCGAAGTTGGCGATGATGACTGAGACGCGCACGGCCCGACGCTATCGGCGCCACATCGACCGGACCTCGACGCGACCTTGACTACGCAGCGTGCACCCCGGGCGCGGCGGCCGGGGCCGGGCGGCCGCTCGTGCGTGAGGTACACAGGCCGATCTGAGTAGCCGTACGGATGGCGCCGGGGCCGCCGGCCCCTACCGTCGGGGGTATGCACGCAAGAGCCATCGGGATGGTGCTCCTCGCCGACGTGGTGCTCGCCGGGGCGCTGTTCCTCGCGGTCCCGCGCTTCGGCGACGGGCTGTTCATCCTGGCCGGCTGGGGTCTGGTGATGGCCGGCATCGCGATCGCCGGCGCGCTGCGGCGGCGCTCGGACGTCGGCGTGCTGCAGCTCGCCGTCGCCGTGGCCGTCCTCGTCTTCCTGGCGCCCGCCCTGTGATCGGCCCGCCGCGGCGGGTCACCCCTCGAACCACACCCGCAGCTGCTTCGCGGCCTGGGCCTGGGCGACCTTGCCGGCCTCGAGCGAGCCGGGCATGGCGAAGAACCCGTGGATCATGCCCTCGTAGCGGGTCACCGCGACCGGCACGCCCTCCTGGGCCAGCCGGGCCGCGTACCGCTCGCCCTGGTCGCGCAGCGGGTCGTACTCCGCGGTGATGACCAGCGCCGGCGGGAGCCCGGCGAGGCTCTCGGCCTGCAGCGGCGAGGCGAGCGGGTTGTAGGCGTCGTCGGGGTCGGCGAGGTAGTGCTCGCGATACCAGGCCACCGAGTGGTGGTTGAACAGGTAGGTGTCGTCGTTGGCGCGCATCGACTCGTCGTCGGCGGTCTGGTCGGTGTTCGGGTAGACCAGCAGCTGACCGGCGAGGGCCGGGCCGCCCGCCTCCTGCGCCATGAGGGTGATGCCCGCGGCCAGGTTGCCGCCCGCGCTGTCGCCGCCGACGGCCACGCGGGCCGGGTCGGCGCCGAGCGCGGCCGCGTTGGCGATCACCCACTCGGTCGCGGCCCAGCAGTCCTCGACCGCGGCCGGGAACGGGTGCTCGGGCGCGAGCCGGTAGCCGGGCACGGCCACGATGCACCCGGCCGCGTTGGCCAGGCTGCGGGCGATGCCGTCGGCGGTGTCGACGGTGCCGAGGACCCAGCCGCCGCCGAAGAAGTACATGAGCACCGGCAGGTCCCGCTCGGCGCTGGGGCGGTAGACGCGGACCAGCAGCCGGCCGCCGGGCCCCTCGATCCAGTGCTCGGCGACCTCGTGGACCTTCTCGGGGCTGCCGCCGGCGGCCCGGATCGAGGCGAGGTCGGCGGCGCGGGCGGCGTCCAGGCTCATCGTGTAGAGCGGCGCCGCCGCGTCGCGCTCCTTGGCGTCGCGCATGGCCTGCACCTGCGGGTCGAGCGGCATCAGCGGTACTCCTCCAGCCTCGCGAGGCGGTCGAGCACCGCCGCCGCCGCGATCCTATGGCTGTAGGCGTTTCCGTGCAGCCCGTCCTCGCCGGTGAGGACCTCCCCGGCGGCGATCGCCGGGTGCCGCGACAGGTCGGCGTGCACGGTGCCGAGCCGGGCCGCGAGCGCGTTGGTGCGCTGCGCGAGCACCGCCATCCGCCGCGCGAAGCCCGTCGCGAGCCAGGCCGGCATCCGCGGGTACTCGGCCATGACGAAGACCGAGACCGTGACGACCGTCGCCCCCGCGCGCTGCAGCGGCTCGACGATGCCCGCGAGCGCCGCGTCGACCTCGTCCGCGCGGGCCTCGTAGCCGGGCCGCATGGCGTCGTTCGCGCCGCACACCACCATCGCCAGGTCCGGCGCGAACGCGAGGGCCCGTGGAAGTTGCACGTCGCGGACCTCGGCCGCGCGCAGGTTGCGCACGCCGAGGTTGACGAACGCGTCCGGCTCCAGCGCGTCGCGGACCAGCTCGGCGAAGCCGCCGGGCTCCTCGACCACGCTGTCGCCGAGCGCGCAGTAACGCCGCCAAGGGGAATATTCCGGTGCCATGTAGGCCTTTCGGCTCATGGAGGAGCGGGCGGGGGTACCGATAGGCTACTGCCTATGGGGCCCCGCCGGTGACACGAGTGCGAAGCGGGCCGCCGCTGCTCACCGCCGCGGATTACCGGCACAGCGCCGAGCGGACCGCCGAACCGGACGTGTGGGACTTCATCGAGGGCGGCGCCGAGGACGAGCGCACCCTGGCGGCCAACCTGCGGGCCTTCGACCGGGTCCGGCTGCGCCCGCGGATGCTCGCCGGGGTCCCGGATGCCGACACCTCCGTCTCGCTGTTCGGGACGCGGTACGCGACCCCGATCGGCGTCGCGCCCACCGCCTACCACCGGCTCGTGGACCCCGAGGGGGAGGTCGCGACCGCGCGCGGGGCGGGCGCGGCCGGGGCGCTGTTCGTCGTGGGCATGTTCGCCAGCCGCACCATCGAGGACGTCGCCGGGGCGTCCACGTCCGGGCTGTGGCTGCAGCTGTACTGGCTGCGCCGCCGCGACGTCATGCGCGCCCTCGCCGAGCGGGCCGAGCGGTCCGGCTACGGCGCCCTCATGCTCACCGTCGACGTGCCCCGCATGGGCCGCCGCTGGCGCGACATGCGCAACGGCTTCGCCATCGGCGGCGGGGTCGCCGCGGTCAACATCGACCCGGCCGTGATGGCCTCCGCGCACGAGCGCGACGCCGGCCGCTCCGCGATCGCCAAGCACACCGCGGACGCGTTCGACCCGACGCTGACCTGGTCCGACCTCGCCTGGCTGCGCTCCTGCACCCGGCTGCCGCTGGTGCTCAAGGGCATCCTGACCGCCGAGGACGCCGTGCTGGCGGCCGAGCACGGCGCCGACGCGATCGTGGTGTCCAACCACGGCGGCCGCCAGCTCGACGGCGCCGTGGCGAGCCTCGACGCGCTCACCGAGGTCGCCGACGCCGTCGGCGACCGGCTCCCGGTGCTCTTCGACGGCGGGGTCCGCCGCGGCGCCGACGCCCTCGCCGCGCTCGCGCTCGGCGCCCGGATGGTGCTGCTGGGCCGGCCGCCGCTGTGGGGCCTCGCGGCCGGCGGCGCCGACGGCGTGGCCGGGGTCCTGCGCGCGGTGACCGGGGAACTGGAGCACGCCATGGTGCTGTCCGGCCGCCCGGCGCTGGACGCCCTGGACCGCTCGCTCGTGCGCACAGGAGGCGTCTGATGGTGGTGTTGTCCCGCGAGCAGCTGCACACGTCGGTCATCGACCCGGTGTCGGCGTCGATGAACTTCCTCAACGAGGTCGCCGGGCGCTACCCCGAGGCGATCTCGCTGGCCGCCGGGCGCCCGTTCGACGACTTCCACACGCCGTCCGACGTCGACAAGCACCTGCAGGCGTTCCGGGCCAACCGGCCCGTGCTCATGCAGTACGGGCGGACGAACGGCCACATCGGCGACCTCATCGCCCGGATGCTCGAGGTGGACGAGAACATCCAGGTCCCGGCGGCCGCGGTGATGGTGACGACCGGCTGCCAGGAGGCGATGGTCATCGCCCTGCGCGGCCTGTGCGCCGGCCCGGACGACGTGGTCCTCGCGGCCGAGCCGTGCTACGTCGGGCTGACCGGCGCCGCGCGCATCCTCGGCGTGGAGGTCGTCGGCGTGCCGGAGTCGCCCGACGGGCTGCGGCCCGAGACCGTGCGGGAGGTCGCCGCCGCCACCCGGGCCCGGGGGAAGCACCCGCGCGCGCTGTACCTGGTGCCGAACTTCGCCAACCCCTCCGGCGTCTCCCTGCCCGTGCCGGTGCGGCGGGCCCTGCTGGCCGCGGCCGCCGCCGAGGACCTGCTGATCCTCGAGGACGACCCCTACGGGCTGTTCGGCCTCGACGACGAGCCCCGCCCCACCCTCAAGAGCCTCGACAACGACCAGCGGGTCATCTACCTCGGCTCCTTCGCCAAGTCCTACTTCCCCGGCGCCCGCCTCGGCTACCTCGTCGCCGATCAGCCCGTCGCCGACGCCGCCGGCCGGCGCACCCTGCTCGCCGAGGAGCTCTCGACGGTGAAGAGCATGCTCACCGTCAACACCTCGGCGCTGTCCCAGGCGGTCGTCGGCGGCATGCTCATCGACGCCGGCTTCAGCCTGCGCGCCGTGAACCAGGCGAAGATCGCGTTCTACCGCAACAACCTGCGCACCCTCCTGGCCGCGCTGGAGCGCCACTTCGCGGGCACCCCGGTGCGCTGGAACAGCCCGAGCGGCGGCTTCTTCGTCGTCTGCGACGTGCCCGCCGACGCGTCCGGGGAGCTGCTGGAGCGCTCGGCCCAGGACTACGGGGTGCTCTGGACCCCGATGCGCTTCTTCTACGTCGGCGGCGGCGGCGAGCGGGCGCTGCGGCTGTCCTGCAGCGCCCTGGAGCCGGCCAGGATCGAGGAGGGCGTGCGGCGCCTGGCCGCCCTGCTGCTGCGGTGACCGCGGTCGTCGACGTCTGGCTGGTCGACACCCGCACCCCGTTCGAGTCCGCCCTGGACGAGCCCGAGCGACGGCGGCGCGACGCGCTGCGCCGGGCCGAGGACCGCCGGCGGTTCGACGCCGCGCACTCGGCCCTGCGCCGGATCCTCGAACCGCGGGTCGGCCCGGTGCGCTGGCGCCGCGGCCCCAACGGCAAGCCGCACCTCGCCGGCGAACCGTGCCAGGTGAACCTGTCGCACGCGGGGGAGTGGGCGGCGATCGCGGTCACGCACGCGCGGCCCGTCGGCGTGGACCTGCAGGACGCGGTCGCCGGGCTCGATTACACGGCGATGGCGCGCCGGTTCTTCCCGCCCGCCGAGGCCGAGTTCGTCGCCGCGCGCGGGCCGGAGGCGTTCGCGCTGCTGTGGGCGCGCAAGGAGGCGGTGGTGAAGGCGGCCGGGGACCGGCTCACCCGCGGCCTGCTGCTGCCCGTGGCCGGGGACCCGCCGCCGGCCGTCACCCACGACGGCACCGGCTACACCCTCGCCGACCTCGAGGCGCCGGAGGGATTCCGGGCCGCGGTCGCGCTCGCCGGCCCGGAACCGTTCAGCATCCGAAGGCACTGACGCAGAGGTACCCCAGCGCCGGGTCGAAGTCCGCGACCACCGCGGGGCCGTCCACCGACGCGAGGGCCTCCCAGACGCCCGTCATCGGCTGCGCGGGATCGGCGAGCACGACCCGGTCCGCCTTCACCCCGACGCCCGCGAGGTGCCCGCCCAGCACGACCGTCGCGTCACCGGCCTCGCCGAGCAGGTCCACCACGTCGTGCGGGCCGGCCCCGCGCACGATCCGCGGCCGCGCGACCTGCACAGTGGACGGGCCGAGATGCAGGGCGACCGCGCAGTGCTCCGCCGGCACCTCGGCGGGCACACCCGGCTCGTACGGCAGCGCCGACTGCTCGGCCACGACGAGCAGCGCCCGCTCGTACGTGCCGGACCGGGCGTAGTCGCGCAGCAGCCGCAGCGCGGTGTGCGCCCCCGCGCGGCCCTGGTCCGAGACGGACAGGGCCATCGGGCCGCCCGGGCACACGTGGCTGAGCCAGGTCGCCGTCGCGCGGCCCGGCTCGACGTCGGGGATGTCGTACGCGAGCACCAGCGCGTCCACCGGCTCATCCGGCAGCAGCGCCGCGGCCATCTCGCCGTAGGACTGCCCGCCCGCCATGCCGCCCGGCGCGCCCAGCGCGTACGGCTCCAGCAGGTCGCCGAGGTAGGTCGCCAGGCGCGCGGCGTGCCCCGGGTCGCCGGCCTGCGCGGCCGGCTCGCGGAACCGCCGCGCCACCGCGCGCCGCAGACCCCAGACTGGGCTCACTCCTCGTCCAGCAGGTTGCCCGCGACGTAGCTCGCGAGCGTCCCGACCGTCTCGAAGTCGTCGCGGCCCAGGTCCTCGACGCTGATCTCCCGCTCCAGGCGGTCCTCCAGCTCCAGCACCAGCTCCAGGCCGGTCGTCGAGCTCATGCCCAGGTCGTCCATGAGCGTGGTGCCCTCGGACGCGTCGGGCACCTCCCGCTTGAGCACGCGGGGCAGCAGGGCGCAGATCGTCTCCACGACGTGCTCGCGCAGCGCCGGATCGATGGTCGCGGTGTCGGACACGGCAGTTCCTCCAGAGTGCGGGCTGATCAGTGCTCGAAGACCATGGCGGAGAACGTGGCGCCGCGGCCGGCCCCGGCGGCGGCGATCACGTAGCGGTCCCCGGGCCGCAGCAGGCCGCGCTCGACCGCGGTCCGGTGGTTGATGAACGCGTCGGCGCAGAACACGTGCCCGATGGCGGCGACGTGCTCCAGCAGCACCCGCTCCAGCGGGAACCCGATCCGCTTGCAGGTGCGCTGCCAGGCGACCTGGTTCACGTTGTGCGGCAGGATCACCGCGATGTCGTCGAGCCCGAGCCCGGCCCGCGCCACCGCGGCGGTGACGGCCTCGCCGAGCGCGTCGTGGTAGATGCGCTGGAATTCCTGCGCGACCTCGTCGAGGTCCCCGTCGAACTCGCCGCGCAGCCGGGCCACGTAGGCCAGCAGCCGGTCCCGCTCGCCCGTCGCGGCCACGAGGCAGGCAGCCGCCCCCTCGCCGAACATCGAGGTCTCCGGCACGAAGCGGGCCTCGCCGGTGAACGCCTTCTCCCCGGCCAGCACGACCGCCAGCCCGTCGTCGCCGTCGGCCGCGAGCAGGCGCCCGGCGAGGTCGATGGCCAGCAGCCCGGACGCGCACGCCTGCTGCCCGACCGCGAACGCCTGCGCGTGGCCGAGGCCCACCGCGGCGAGCGCGTCGTGCAGGGGATTGCGGGGGTACGGCACGACGACCGGGAACGTCCGGGCGTAGAGCACGTACCGGACCCGGGCCCTGCGCTCCTCGTCCAGGGCGAGGTCCTCCAGGGCCAGCCGCAGCAGCCCGGTCAGCGACTCGTCCGAGCGGGCCGCCTCGCCGAGCTTGTGGTAGCGGCGGAACACCCGCACCTGCATCGGCGTGAGGTCGAACTCCTCGGCGTAGGACTCGATGGAGACCCGCGCTCCGGGCACGAAGGTGCCGATCCCGGCCAGCGTCGTCATGGCGTCTCCTCCAGCATCGCGATCGCCTCCCGCACGGCGCGCTCCTCGGCCCGCCGCAGCAGCGCCTCGGCCCCGGCCGCGGGCAGCCGGGCCGTGTCGGTGAACACCGTCAGCAGCAGCGCGCCGGGGTCCTCACCGTCGTCGTCGACGTCGACGCTGAGCGGGTCGAACGGGTCGTCCTGCTCGACGGTCCAGCGCAGCCGGCCCGGCGCCGCGGCGCGCAGCGCGTCCGCGTCCGGCACCGGCCCGCCGAAGCCCTGCCGGGTGGCGACCCGGCGGTCGTTGAACCACAGCCCGGCGTCGGGGTCGGCGCCCGCCCGCGCGTAGAGGCCGGCGACGGCGTCCGGGTCCACGTAGGCGTACTTGTACGCGGCCATCGCCGCGACCCCGACCCGCCGCAGCGCCTCGGCGAACGGCTCCCCGGCGACGTCGGCGGCGCAGATGCCGCGCTGGGCCACCATGGCGACCACCCGCTCGAACCCGCGCCGGAACCGGTTGCTCACCATCGGCCGCAGCACCGCGGGCCCGTCGCCGGGCAGCGCCTGCGCGAACAGCGCCATGAGCACCTGGGAGGAGTCGGCGTCGGCCCGCTCCGACAGCACGTGCACGGCGAGCGGCAGCGCGGTGGTGCGCAGCTCCCCGCGCAGGAACCGCCCGGCGGCCGGCGGCGGCTTCGCGGGGAGGCGGGCGATGGTGCGCTCCCAGTGCCGCAGCGCCTTGGCGTTCTGGCGCCGCCCGGCGTCGCCGGCCTGCCACCGCGCCTGGTCGAGGGGCGGCAGGCCGGTGTCGGGGCCGGCGTTCGCGCGGTCGGCGACCTCGGCCAGGAACAGCCGCCCGCCGAGGCCGTCGGTGACCAGGTGGGTCATGACCGTGGACAGGTGCGTGGGCGCGCCCCGGTGCCGGACCACGGCCATGCGCACCGGCCACTCCTCGACGAAGTCGAAGGGGCGGCCCCGGTCCCGCGCGTCGAGCGCGGCCACGAACGCCTCGGGGTCGGCGTCATCCGGGCAGTCGTACACGTCGAGGCCGATCGTGCCGCGGCCGGCCACGCTCTGCAGGGGCCGTCCGCCGGCGGTGAACCGCAGCCGGGTGCGCATCGGCCGGTACCGCCGCATGATCCAGCGCAGCTCGTCGGCGACGCCGGCGAGGGTGGTGCCCGGGGCCAGCCGCGACCAGCCGCCGATGGGCAGCCAGGAGCGCTGGCGCAGCATCGTCAGCCAGATCTCGCGCTGGCCCCAGGACAGCTCGCCCAGGCCGGCCCCGTCGCCGCTGAACCGCACCGGGATGCGCCGGACGGGCGTGAGCGCGGGGCCGGGCGCACCCGCGCCGGGCACCGCGCGCGCGGCCGTGACCGTGGCCGTGGCCGTGGCGGTGGCTGTGGCCGTCGCCGTGGCCGTCGCCGGGTCAGGCATGCGCCATCGCGGCGAGGTGCCGCTGGCGCATGAGGAACTTGCGCACCTTCCCCGTCGGCCCGACCACGATGTCGTCCGCACCGAAGACGACGACCTTGCGCAGCGTCGCACCCGCGGCCGCGGTCAGGGCGCCCCGGACCGCCTCGGTGTGGTCCGCCGCCGGGTCGGCCCCGGCGTGCAGGGACAGCAGCACGTCGGTGACGACGGCGCCCTGCGGGGTGCGGGCCGAGACCACGGTGCAGTCGCGCACCTCCGGCACCGCCCGCAGGATCCGCTCCTCCGACATGGCGGTGTAGAGCCACTCGCCGCCGCCGAGGTCGACGGAGTCCACGGCCCGGTCGACGTGGTAGTAGTAGCCCTCCTCGTCGCGGTACATGAGGTCGCCGGTCAGGTAGTAGCCGGCCAGCCGGTTGCGGTAGGTGTTGACGTGGTCGTTCCAGTAGCCGGGGGCGAGCGTCGGCGACTTGAGCCCGAAGTGCCCGACGGAGCCGACCGGCACCTCGGCGCCGGTCTCGGTGTCGAGGAGGGCGACGTCGGCGAAGACGTGCGGGACGCCGACGCAGCGGCCGTAGCGCTCGGTGTCGCTGCGGTGGGTGATGTGGAAGGCGCTGTGGCCCATCTCGGTCGAGCCGAGCCCGTCGACGAAGCTGGAGCCCTTGACCCGCCGCACGCCCTCGCGGGTGACCACGTTGCGGCTGCCGGCGTTGACGAGGTTGCGAATGTGCGGCTCGTGCGCGCAGTCGCCGGTGTTGAACCACAGCGACACCGAGTCGATGTCCTGCGCGGCGAGGTCGTAGCGGGCCAGCTCGGCCCAGGTGACGGCGAAGCCGAACACGCCGGTGGGCTTCCAGTCGCGGATGGCCGCGAGGACCGCGTCGCCGTCGTCCTGCCGCGACAGGAACGCCAGCTCCGAGCGGTTGCTCAGGGCGTGGTTGATGGTCATGATGCCGGCCGCGTGCGGTGCGGGCAGGGCGCTGAGGATGCGCTCGGTGCCCTGGGCGCGGGGGCCGCTGAGCCGGATGCGGCGGGTGGCGTGGAACAGGCTCGCGTGCGAGTGCACGACGGCGGTCGGCATCCGGGTCGTGCCGGAGGAGTGGGTGATGGCGATCGGGTCGTCCGCGTGGTGCTTGAACGCCACCGGCGCGTCCGCCGGGTCGGCGGTGCCGGTCTCGGCCACGTCGTGCACCGCGAGATCGTGCAGGTCCTGGCCCTCCAGGCGCTCGCGGTGGGCCGCGTCGGTGAGCAGCGCGACGCCGCGCAGCTTGCCGATGTACTGCGCCGCGATGTCCCCGGGAATGTTCGGGTTCATCAGGGCCGGGATGGCGCCGAGCCAGGTCAGGCCCATCCAGTTCAGGAAGCAGTCGGCGGCGCTGCTGACGTAGACGGCGACCGGGTCGCGGCGGCGGATCCCGGCCGCGTGCAGCCACGCGGCGCGGGCCGCGGCGCGGGTGTAGAGCTCGCCGAGGGTCAGCGGGTGCCAGGCCGGGAACCCGTCGACGGGGGTGTCGAACGTCATGCCGGGCCCGTCCAGCGGGGCGCCGTGCTCGATCAGCTTGTGCAGCACGTTGCCGGCCCCGACGCTCGGGTCGGCGGCGAGCGCCGCCCGGATGTTCGCAGCAGCCATGGTGTCTCCCTCTATTTCGCCGACAGGAAGGGCTTCAGGACGACCTCGGTGCCGTCGGCGCGCAGGGCGGGCGGCAACGCGGGGAACTCGTGGCGCGCGGCGGGGCGGCCGGGGATCAGCGCCCAGACCTCCCCGGTGCCGGAGCCGGCCGCGACCGTCTCGACGGCGGCGGCGACCTCGTCCGGGCTCAGCAGCGGGATCTTCTGCTTGCGCAGCAGCCGCCCGGTGATGCCCAGGAACGGGGTGTCGGTGAACCCGGGGCACAGCGCGTTGATCCGCACGCCGCGCGGCCCGAGCGGGGTCGACAGGGCCCGCACGTAGCCGACGACGGCGGCCTTGGTGAGCGCGTAGACCGGGTTGGCCTGCTGCGGCCCGAGCGCGGCCAGCGAGGCGACCGCGACGATCTGCCCGCCGGAGCGCTCCAGGGCCCGCAGTGCGGCGTCCACGCCGAACACGACCCCGTCGAGGTTCACGCCCAGGGCGCGGCGGTACCGGGCGACGTCCACGCCGGGATCGGGCGGCACGTCGGACTGGATGCCCGCGGCGAGCACGAGCAGGTCGAGGGCGCCGTGCGCGTCGAGGGCCCGCGCCACCATGTCCGCGTTGCCGGCCGGGTCGGCGACGTCGGCGCGCACCGCGATGCCGCCGCACTCCTTCGCGACCCGCTCGGCCGCGTCCAGGTCCAGGTCGGCGACGACGACCGAGTGGCCGGACGCGGCCAGCCGCGCGCAGATCGCGGCCCCGATGCCGCCACCGCCGCCGGTGACGAGTGCGACCGGCACGTCAGGCCTCCTGACCCAGTTTGGCGACGTCCTCGACCGCGGCCCGCAGCTGGGCCCGGCTGGGCTGCAGCGCCAGGTCGAGCTCGCGCGCGAACGGCAGCACGGCCCCGTCGGGGCGGGTCACGCGGCGCGGGGGCGCGACGAGGCGCATCCCCTCCGCGGCCGAGGCGAGGATCTCCCCGGCGATGCCGCAGGAGCGGTTGGAGTCGTCGACGACCACGAGCCGCCCGGTGCGCTCCAGCGACGCGGCCAGGCCCGCCCAGTCGAAGGGGTGCAGGGTGCGGGGGTCGAAGACCTCGACGGAGACGGTACCGGCGAGCTCCTCGGCGACCGCGAGGGCGTCGTGGACGAGATGGCCGACCGCGACCACCGTCACGTCCTGCCCGGCGCGGTGGACGCGGCCCACCCCGAGCGGGATCGGCTCCAGGGTCGCGAAGTCCACGTCGGCCCGCACGCCGACCGCGCCCGCCGGGGCGAAGACCACCACCGGGTCGTCGTCGCGGATCGCGGTCACCAGCAGCCCGTAGGCGTCGGCGGGGGTCGCGGGCACGACGGTCTTCACGCCGACGTGGGCGAAGAGACTGTACGGGTGGTCGGAGTGCTGGCCCGCCCAGCCGCCCCGGGAGCCGGAGCTGGGCAGCAGGTACGTCACCGGCACCCGCGTCTGCCCGCCGGTCATGAGGGAGAACTTGTGCGCCTGGTTCGCGATCTGCTCGAAGGCCAGGAACAGCAGCGCCGGGATCTGGAACTCGATCAGCGGCCGCTGCCCGCACAGCGCCGCGCCGGTGGCGAAGCTCGTGAACGCCTGCTCGGAGATGGGCATGTCGACGACCCGGTCCGGCCCGAACTTCTTGTGCAGCCCGGTGGTCACGTTGCTCACCGCGACGCGCACGTCCTCGCCGAACACGCACACGGCCGGGTCGCGCTCCATCTCCGAGGCGATCGCGCGGTTGAGCGCCTTGAGGTACGACAGGATCGTCATGCCGCACCCGCCCGCACCCGCAGGCCGTCGGCGTACAGGTGCTCGAGGGCCGTGCCGGGGTCCGGCCCGGGGCTGTCCTTGGCGAAGCGCACGGCGGCCTCCAGCACGTCCTCGATCTCGGCGTCGACGCGGGCCCGCTCGGCCGGGCCGAGCCGGGCGCCCTGGATCTCCACCGGGTCGCGGGACGTGCCGTCGGTGACCTCGGCGTCGGTGCGGTAGCGGGGCCGGGCCGCGTGCTCCCAGGTGTGGTGGGCGTCGAACCGGTAGGCGACGCACTCCACGAGCGAGGGCCCCTCGCCGGCCCGGGCGCGCTCGACGGCGACGCGCGTGGCCGCCAGTACGGCTTGCGGGTCCGCGCCATCCACCGTGGACGCCGGGATGCCGAACGCCTCGGCGCGCCCGGTGATGGTGCCGGCCACCGCGTCCGCGAGGCGGGTGGTGGTGGCGAAGCCGTTGTTCTCGCAGACGAGCACGACCGGCAGCCTCCACAGCGCCGCGAGGTTGAACGTCTCCAGGACCACGCCCTGGCTCACGGCGCCGTCGCCGAAGTAGGTCAGCGCGACGCGGTCCAGCCCGGCGCGGCGGGCGGCCCAGGCGGCCCCGGTGGCGATCGGCACCGCGGCGCCCACGATCGCGTTGGCGCCGAGGATGCCCAGCGAGAAGTCGGCCGCGTGCATGGAGCCGCCCCGGCCGCGGTTGAGCCCGGTCGCGCGGCCGGCCAGCTCGGCCATCGTCCGCGCCGGGTCCGCGCCCTTGGCCAGCACGTGCCCGTGGCCGCGGTGGGTGCTCGTGATGACGTCGCCGGGCCGCAGCGCGGCGCACGTGCCGGCCGCGATGGCCTCCTGCCCGAGGTACGGGTGGATGCCGCCGACGATCGTGCCGTCCCGGACGAGCTCGACGGCCCGCTCCTCGAAGCGGCGGATCAGGCGGACGGTCCGGTACAGCCCGGCGGCGTCGGTCACGGTCGGTCCCCTCAGGCCGGAACGGTCGCGTCGATCTCGGCGAGGATCCCGCTCCACAGCTTCGCCCGGGCGGCCAGGGCGAGGTTGATGGTCGCGGCGCACTCGTCCCACTTGGCCTCGTCGTCGCCGCACAGGTCGGTGACCATCTGCATGGCCATCGGCGTGTGCTGCTCGCCGTCGACCTCGATGTGCCGGGCCAGGTAGTCCACGAACGTGTCGAGCTGCCCGACCTGCTCGTTGACCTTGACGACCTGCTGGAACATGTCCGGGATCAGGTCCTCGCGGCCGAACGCGAACGCGGCCGCCTGGCAGTGCACCGGCGCGGTGTCGATGAGGTGCCAGGTGAGCGCGACGAACTCGGCCGCCGGCGCCGGCACCCCGGCCCGCTGCATCGCGGCCGGCACCGGGGTGCCCGCGCGGAGCAGGTCGATGAAGGCGTCGACGGTGGAGCGGTCCGCGCCGGCCTCGGTCATGCCCTCGAGGTACAGCTCGAAGTGGCTGATGAACCCGCCCCGCAGCTCGTCGCTCTCCTCGACCAGGACGATGTCGTTGATGAGCCGGCGGCTGCCCGTCGGCCCGGTCGGGATCCACGGGACCTCGACGCAGGTGAGGTTGCGCTGCAGCGACTTGAGCAGCGACATGAAGTCCCACACGGCGTAGACGTGGTGCTCCAGGAACGTGCGCACGGCTCGCAGGTCGTCCAGCCGGGCATAGATGGGGTGGGTGACGACGTCCTCGCGGGCGCCGGCGATGAGCTCCTCGAGGCGGTCGATGCCGGGATGGCGTTGACCCCAGTCGTAACGGGACATGCGATCTCCTTCAGGGGTTCAGGCGTTCCGCCACAGCACCGGGCAGAACTGCGGGTCCGCGTAGTCGGGCCGGCCGTCGGCGGTGCGGCGGACCAGCACGTCGTGGTTGTACTGCACGACGTCGCCGCTTTGGAGCTGGTAGGCGCGGTACTCGTTCGAGCCCGGCTGCAGGTGCAACGAGATCGCCCGCCGCGGGCTCCCGCTCACGTTCGCGCCGCTGCCGTGGTAGGTGCGGCAGTGGTGGAAGCTCATGTGCCCCTTGGGGATGACCATCGGCACCTTGCGCACCTCGGCCCCGTTGTGCGCCGCGTTGCGCTCCAGCATCTTCTCGAGGTCGTCGTTGTCGCGGTCGGCGAAGTGCTTCGTGGTCGAGTCGTCCGCGCCGATCTCCTCCCAGCGGTGGCTGCCGTCGACCATCGTGATGGTGCCCATCGCGACGCCGCAGTCGTGGAAGGGGATGAACGCGGTGAGCATGTCCTCCGACGTGCACGACTGCCAGTAGTGGCGGTCGAAGTGCCACGGCACGACGTTGGAGGGCTCCCCGGCGATCGGCGGCTTGTAGATGAGCGTCGACTGGAAGATCCGGATCTCGTCGGCCTGCGCGAGGCGGGCCGCGACCGCGCCGAGGATCGGCTTGCGCAGGATGCGCGCGATGTCGTCGCTCTCGTAGTGGACGTAGTCGTTGTGCCGCTGCACCGGGCCGTGCTCGGGCGTCCAGTAGGCCAGCCGGGGCGGGCGGACGGGCAGGGTCCGCGCGCGCTCGCCCGCGTAGAACCGCTCGCTGGCCGCGACCAGCTCGTCGACCTCGTCGTCGGTGAACAGCTTGCGGGTGAGGTACCACCCGCTGCGCGCGTACTGCCGCACCTCCTCGTCGGTCGGCAGCAGCGCGAGGTCCTCCGCCGACAGCGCGAAGTCGCGTTCGATGGAAACGGTCACAGGACGGTCCTTTCCGAGGCAGTGGTATCGCGGACCGCCGCCAGCTCGCGCTCCTTCGCCGCGTACAGCGCGGGGATGTTGCTCGTGCCGAACGTCCGCGCGCCGTGGCGGTCGATGAGCTCGTTGAAGTACGTGCGCCGGATGTGCGTCGACTTCGCGAAGATCTGGTACATCTGACCCCAGTGGTCGCGGTCGACGAGGATGCCGAGCGGGCGCAGGTCCTCGACGGGGACGTCGGTCTCGCCGAGGCGCGCCGCGAGCATGTCGTAGTAGCTGCCCGGCGTCTGGGCGAACTCGACGCCCCGCTCGCCCAGCGCGCGCACCGCGCCGACGATGTCGTGCGTGCTCAGCGCCAGGTGCTGTACCCCGGCGCCCTCGTGCCAGGCCAGGAAGTCGTCGATCTGCCCGGCGCGGCGGCTGATGTCGGGCTGGATGAGCGTGAAGGTCACCCCGCCGGACGGGCTCTGCACCACCTTGGACTGCATGCCCTGCTCGCCGACCTCGATGTACTCCTGGAAGATCATCGCGAAGCCGAAGACGCGCTCGTAGTAGGCGACGGTGCGCTCGAGCTCGCCGGCCGGCAGGCACACGGCCGCGTGGTCGATCTCGTGCAGCAGGTCACCCGCGGCCGGCCCGGTCACGCCGGCCGGCATGTCGATCAGGCCCGGCAGGAACTGCGGGTCGGTGCGGTCGCGCTGGACCAGCCGGTGCGTCACGTCGCCGAAGCCGGACACCTCCGCGATCACCACCGTCGAGCCGCCGTGGGAGACGGTCCGGGGCTGCTCGATCGGGGTGGCGCCCGCGGCGACCGCCTCCGCGAAGGCCGCCCGGGCGT
The DNA here is from genome assembly GCF_050947935.1 of Dactylosporangium sp. CA-052675. Classification (GTDB taxonomy): domain Bacteria; phylum Actinomycetota; class Actinomycetes; order Mycobacteriales; family Micromonosporaceae; genus Dactylosporangium. The sequence goes on from NZ_CP192010.1 coordinate 2,785,526, forward strand.
CGGCGCACCCGAAGGCGACGATCGCCACGCCGTCGCCGTGCTGGGCCACGTACCGGCTGGCCCGGTGGCCGCCGGAGAGCCCGGACGTGAGCAGGATCCGGATGTCGCGCTGCCCGAGCAGCACGCTGCGCTGGCCGGTCAGCCCGGTCTCCGGGCCGCCCTGCCCGTAGACGCGCAAGCCGTACTGCGCGCACAGCTGGGCCGCCGCCGCGCGCGCGTCGCCCACATACAGTTCGACGTGGTCGGTGTCCTGGATTTCCATTGCGGGTCCCTTTCGGGTTTCGGGGCGGGTCAGGCCTTCGTCCACTCGTTCGTCGGCCGGGTGCCGGGCGGAGCGAACACGAGGCTCACGTTGTGGCCGCCGAAGCCGAAGGAGTTGGACAGCGCATGGGTCACCGGCGCCGTGCGGGGTGCGCGCAGGTGGTCCAGGTCGCAGGCCGGATCGGGCTCGTCGAGGTTGTGCGTCGGCGGCAGCACGCCGCGGCGCAGAGCCTCCACCGTCACCGCCGCCTCGGCCACCCCGGAGGCGCCGAGCATGTGCCCGGTGACGCCCTTGGTGGAGCTGACCGGCGGGGTGTGCGGGCCGAACACGGCGCGGATGGCGAGGGACTCGGCGACGTCGCCGAGCTTCGTCGAGGTGCCGTGCGCGTTGACGTACCCGATGTCGGTGGGGGACAGCCCGGCGTCGGCGACGGCACGGCGCATGCACTCGGCCGCGGCGGTGCCGTCGGGGCGCGGCGTCGTCGGGTGGTGCGCGTCGTTCGTCGCGCCCCAGCCGAGCAGGTCGGCGTGGCGGGTGGCGCGGCGGGCGTCGGCGTGCTCGGGGCGCTCCAGGATCACGACCCCGGCGCCCTCGCCCAGCACGAGGCCGTTGCGGCGCCGGTCGAACGGGCGGCTCGCCTCGGCCGGGTCGGCCCAGCCGCGGGCCAGGGCGCGGGCGTTGCCGAAGGTGTCGGCCAGCGTCGGGAACAGCGGGGCCTCGCTGCAGCCGCAGACGACCACGTCGGCCTCGCCGGCGCGCAGCAGCCGCAGGCCCTCGCCGATGGACTGGGCGCCGGCGGCGCACGCGGTGCCGACCGAGGAGCTGAAACCCATGAAGCCGTACCGCATCGCCACCCGGGCCGCGCCCATGTTCGGCAGCATCCCGGGCAGCAGGTACGGGCTCACCCCGGCCCGGCCGCGCCGGTCGCGCTGCACGGCCTGCGCGTCGAGGGTCGCCAGGCCCCCGGTGCCGGAGAGGATGACGGCCACCCGGTAGGGGTCGACGTCGCGCCCGGCGACGATCCCGGCGTCGGCGAGCGCGGCCTCGGCGGCGGCGAGGGCCATCACGATGTACCGGTCGACGAGCCGCGCGTCCGGGCCGGGCAGCACCGAGCGCGGGTCGATCGCGGGGCCGAACGCGGCCACGTCCACGGAGCCGGCCAGCGGATGGTCCTGCGGCGGGCGGGACAGCCCCGATCGGCCCTCGCACATCGCGTCGAAGACCTCGGCGGCCGTACCGCCGACGGGCGTGACGAGTCCGATGCCGGTGACGGCGGCGTGGCGCGCGCTCATGGTGTTCCTTCCGAGAGCAGCACCGCGGTGACGGGGTCCGCGGTGACGTCGATGAGCAGCACCCGCCGGGCGTCCTCGTCGGCCAGCAGGCCCCGGGCCGAGTCGAGCGCCGATGCGGTGTCGCACAGGCAGCTCACCGGGCCGGTCAGCCCCCACTTGGCGGCGACGTGGCCGAGCACGGCGTTGGGCACCGACTGGAAGAAGAACAGCGGCCCGATCCGGGTGCCGGCGTCGACCGCCTTGGCCACGTGCTCGGCGCTGGCGATGTCACCCTCGTCGCTCACCAGCATCACCGCGGTCTCCGGCTCCGGGCCGGGGGCCGCTTGCAGGCAACGCCCGGCGACGGCGGCGATGAGCGGGTTGAAGTCCGAGTGCACGAACCCGGCGAGCTTCGGCGGCTCCACGTCGCGGGGCCACTCGGCCGACGTGAGGACGGTGAGGGTTAAGCCACTCATGCCATGCCCACCAGCAGCGCGGTGTTGGCGCCGCCGAACGCGGCGTTGAGGCTGAGCGCGTAGCCGGGCCCGGCCGGACGTGACGCGCCGAGCACGAGCTCGAGCGCGCAGTCCTCGTCGGGCTCCAGGTAGCCCGCGTTGACCGGCAGCAGCCCGCCGCGCAGCGCGTGCAGGGTCACCGCGAGCTCGAGCAGGCCGGAGGCCTCCAGCGCCTGCCCGTGCAGCGCCTTGGTCGACGACACCGGCACCGTCGCGGCGTGCTCGCCCAGCGCGGCGCGCAGCGCGAGGGTCTCCGCCGCGTCGCTCTGCGCGGTGCCGGAGCCGTGCGCGTTGACGTAGCCGACCTCGCCGGGCTCGGCCCCGGCCCGGCGCAGGGCGCCCGCGATGGCCCGGGCGAGCCCGCGGCCCTGCGGATGCGGCTGGCACGGGTGGTGCGCGTCCCCGGCGCGGCCCCAGCTCGACCAGGCGGGCGAGGGCTCGATGCCGCGCTCGCCGGCCGCCGCCGCGGACTCCAGCACCACGGCGCCGGCCCCGTCGCCGAGCAGCAGGCCGCGGCGGCCGGCGCTGAACGGGCGGACCTGCCCGTCGGCGGCGAACGCGCGGCCGGCGTCGAAGAGGGCGTACTGGTCGGGCTCGACCAGGTACCCGCCGGCGACCACGACCCGTTCCGCCTCGCCGCGCGCGATGATCCCGGCGGCGTCCGCGATCGCGGTGCTCGCCGCGACGCACGCGGAGGTGTAGGCGCGCGACGGCCCAAGCCCGGTGTTGCGCGCCAGGCCGTCGGCGAACGCGCTGCCGCCGTGGCGGGGCCGCTGCGCCGGGGCCGAGCGGGCCAGCCGCGGGTCGCCGTGCACCGCCAGGAACAGCGGCGCGCCGGCCCGCTCGGCGGTGCCCAGCTTCGCCTCGTCGCAGGCCTCGTCGAGCAGCCACCACAGCTCGTCGTCGAGGTCGGGGTCGCCCGGCAGCGTGGCCGCGACGCCGACCCGGCGGCCGGCGACGTCGAAGCGGGTGACGGGCGCGAACGCCGGCCGGCCGGCGTCCAGGCCGGCGGCGAGCGCGCCCATGCCCCGGCCGAACGCGCTGAGCACGGCCAGGCCGGTGATCAGCACGTCCGTCTTGCCCTTGCTGTTCACGACGTCACCGGGCGCCCGTCTCGGCCTGTAACTGCGCCAGGACCGCGACGGCACCGTCCACGGTGGACATGCGGGCCAGCTCCTCGTCGGAGAGCTCCAGCACGGTGCCGTAGTGCTGCTCGAGCTGGTGGATGAGCCAGGCCAGCTCGAGGGAGTCGATCCCCTCCGCGACGTCCTCGCGGCGCCGGTCACCGTAGGTGGCCAGCATCGCGACGACCTCGTCGCGGGACGGTGCCGAAGGTGCCACCGTCAGCTGCCCGCGGCCGCGGGGGCCCGGCGCTCGGCGACGGCGGCGATGAACTCGCCGACGGTCATGCTCGCGAGCTTCTCGGCCTCGTCGTCGTCGAAGCGCACGCCGAAGCGGTCCTCGACGCGGACCGCGAGCTCGGCGAGCGACAGCGACTCGAGGTCGGCGCCGGCCGGGCCGAGCGCGGTGTCGTCGTCGATGTCCTCGGTGCTGTAGTTCATCTCGGTCAGCGAGTCCAGCAGGAACTGCCGGATCTCGGTGGCGGTGTCCTCGCTCATGCCTCGGTGTTTCCTTCCTTCACGGACGCCGCGACCAGCAGGGCGCGGTCGCGGACGAGCTTGCCGGTGGCCGTGCGGGGCAGCTGCTGCACGACCCGCAGCACCCGCGGGCGCTTGAAGGCGGCGAGGCGCCGGGCGAGCTCGGCCTGGACCTGCTCGGCGGTGGCGTCCTCGCGCAGCATCACGTACGCCTCGATGTTCTTGGACGCCTGGTCGTGGGTGACGACGGCGGAGGCGACGCCGGGCAGCGCGGCGAGGGTGTGCTCGACCTCGGTGAGGTCGACCTTCAGCCCGCCGACGGAGACCTGCGAGTCGTTGCGGCCCTGGATGCGCAACCGCCCGGTGGCGGGGTCCACGGTGCCGGCGTCGCGGGTGTGCAGCCAGCCGTCCGCCCAGCGGAGCGGGTCGGACAGGCCCAGGTACGGCGACTCGGCCAGCGACACGAGCAGCTCGCCGTGCTCCTCCCGCACCCGCAGGCCGGGCGCCGGGGTCAGGGCCGGGCGGTGCTCGCCGAAGAGGTCGGTGGCGATGACGCCGACCTCGGTCATGCCGTACATGTTGCCGAGGCGGATGCCGAAGCGGTCCGTGAACGTGTCGTGCACGCCGGCCCGCACGAGCTCGCCGCCGGTGGTCATCCCGGTCAGCTGGGGCAGGCGCGGCGGCGTCGGCCCGGATGACAGCAGCTCGATGTGGAAGGGCACGCCCAGCAGCGTGGTGGGCTCGGGACCGGCGGCGACCGCGGCGAGGATGCCGTCCGCGGTCATCCGGGCCGGCACGATCACCTGGGCGCCGGCGTGCAGCCCGTAGAGCAGGCCGCCGACGAGGCCGAGCACGTGGACCATCGAGGCCAGGCACACGATGCGCTCGCCGGGGCGGGGCACGCCGGCCCCGATGGCCACGTAGCGCTCCAGCTCCTCGACGAGGTTCGCGGCGGTGCGCCCGATGACCTTCGAGGGCCCGGTCGAGCCGGAGCTGAGCTGGACCAGCGCGTGCGGGGTCCCGGACGGGCGGCCCGGGTAGGTGGCGACGCGCTCCTGCACGTCCTGGAAGCCGCGCAGCGGGCCGCCGGTGGCGTGCTTGGCGGACACGACCGCCTGCGGGGCCAGCCGCTGCAGGGCGGCGTCGATCTCGAACGGGGTGAGCCGGTGGTCCAGCAGGGCGGCCCGGGCGCCCAGGCGCCAGCAGGCGAGCAGGTTCGCGACGAAGGCGAGCGACGGGGCGAGACAGATCGCCACCGAGTCGCCGGGGCCGTCCGCGCCGATGCCGGCCGCGGCCAGCACCGCCTGGCGCTGCTCGACGAGCCGGCGCAGCTCGGCGCGGGTCACCGGGGCGCCGAGGACCAGGGCGGGGGCGGCATCGGGGCGACCGGGCCCGCCGGCCAGCAGCACGTCGTCGACCCAGCTCGGGTCGAGGGCCGGTGCGGTCACCGCGGCACCCCCTTCTTCTCGTTGCGGCACGACGCATCGGCGGCCGGGGGCACCACGGCGCCGAACATGCCGGCGGAGCGGTGCGCCGGGGCCGCTCGGGCACACCGTGCGCAGGGTTGAGCCGCTGACCGGGCCGGCCCGCATCGGCCGCCGATCAGCGTGCGCATCCCGGGATGAACACACTGTGAAAAGATCGAGGGCAAGTGCGCCTGACGTCCGTCATCGTTGTCCGAACTCAGGTGCCCGCCGCATTGCACAATGAATGGGCACCTCGACTAGGGATAGACCTTACGCAATCGAAGTCGTTTGACAAGAGTGTGCAGCCTGAGCATGCGACGGGATGTCCGTTCTGTCACACCACCTCCCGGGAAAACTCGTTTGGATCGTTACGATCGGCATTCTTGCAACGGTGCTGGTCAGCGCGGGTGCCCGGTAGCTGTGCTCATCGGAATTTCGGACATTCGCCCCCATGTGCGGCCGCTTCGGGTCGAGCCGAGGTGTTTCGTCAGTTCATGCCGGCCCGAACGCGCGTTCATTCGGGCCATCGCGGATATATGGCCTGGACAGGTATCTCGCCGGCCCGCATACGTGCCTTTGTGGAAGTTCCACGGGCAAACTCCCGGTCATTGACAAGCGCCATCGCGGCGTTCATACAATGGCCGGGCTCGCGCCGCCATTGGGGTTCAGCGCGTACTTTCCCGGTACAGTATTTCGGAGATTTGCGACTGTGAAAGCCGATACCGGTTCCGCATACCCGTCCGCGCCCGCCGGACCGGGGCTCAACGCCGCGGTCGAGCGCTATTACGACACCACCCTCGACCTGTACGAGGACCTGTGGGGCGAGCACGTGCACCACGGCTTCTGGGACGCGGGCGAGCGTCCCGGCAGCGACGACGAGCGCCACGCCGCCACCGACCGGCTGGTGCGCGAGCTGGTCTCCTACGCCGGCATCCCGCCCGGCGCGCGGGTGCTCGACGTGGGCTGCGGCATCGGCGGCCCGGCGCTGTACCTCGCCGGCCCGCACGGCTGCACGGTCGAGGGTGTGACGCTCAGCGCCGCGCAGGCCGCCCGGGCCAACGAGAAGGCGGCCGCCGCCGGGCTCGGCGACCGGGCCCGCTTCCACCAGCGCGACGCGCTCGACAACGGCTTCCCGGACGCGTCCTTCGACGCGCTGTGGGCCGTGGAGAGCCTCATGCACATCGCCGACCGCGTGGCGTTCTTCGCCGAGGCGATGCGGCTGCTGCGCCCGGGCGGGATTCTCGCCATCGCCACCTGGTCGGTGCGCGACGGGGAGCTCGACGCCGAGGAGCACCGCGTCGTCGAGCAGATCCTGCGCCACCAGGTGATGCCGAGCTTCTCGTCGCTGGAGGAGCACGAGCGGCTCGCCACCGCGGCCGGGTTCACCGACGTGTCCAGTGTGGACTGGAGCGCGAACGTCGCCAACTCCTGGGAGCCGACCTTCGCCCAGGTGCGGGAGCTGGACAACGGCCGGGCGATGATGCGCGACCTGGCCCGCGACCGGGGCGTGGACGTGCTCGGCTTCTTCTACGCCGGCCCGCTGATGCTCAAGGGCTTCAGCACCGGCGCGATGACCTACGGCGCCGTGCGGGCGACGAAGCCGGCCGGGGACTGACCATGTCCACGCCGACGCAGCTCGCGGTCACGCACCTGCTGCGGGAGGTCACGGGGGAGGACGCCGCGTGGGCGGCCGCGATCGGCCCCGCGACGCGGCTCGACGGCGACCTGTTCCTGGACAGCCTCGAGCTGGCCGCGCTCGGGCACGGCCTCGCGGCCCGGTTCGGGCCGGCCGTCGACCTGGCCGGGTTCGTCGCCGGGCTCGACCTCGACGCGCTGCTGCGCCTGAGCGTCGCCGACGTCGCGTCCTATGTGGACAGCACTCGCGGTACGACATGAAGTTCTTGTTCCTGGCCCTGCCCCTGACCGGGCACGTCAACCCGATGGCGGCGGTCGCGGCCGTGCTGACCCGGCGCGGCCACGAGGTGCTGTGGGCCGGCTCGGAGTCGTTCCTGCGGCCGCTGCTCGGCGAGGCCGCGCACATCCACCCGATCCCGCTGCGCGCGCACCGCGGCCAGGCCGAGCGCGGCCTCGACGCGACCCGCTCGCGCTGGGAGGGCTACATCGTCCCGCACGCGAAGAGCACCCGGAAGGGCGTCGACGCGGCGATCGGGGCGTTCCGCCCGGACCTGCTCGTGGTCGACCAGCACGCGATCGCCGGGGCCGTCGCCGCGCACGCGCACGGCCTGCGCTGGGTCTCCGTCGCACCGACCACCATGGAGCTGACCCGGCCCTTCCGCCGCGGCCTGCCCCGGGTCGAGGAGTGGATCCTCGGGCAGCTCGCCGCGGCCTGGACCGCCGCCGGGCAGCCGGGCGAACCACCGCACGACCTGCGCTTCTCCCCGCACGGCACGATCGCCTTCACCGCGGGCGCCCTGGCCGGGGAGCCGGTCGGCGGGGTGCGGCTCGTCGGCCCGGCCCTGGCCGAGCGCGCGCCCGAGCCCGACTTCCCGTTCGACTGGCTCGACCCCGGCCGCCGGCACGTGCTCGTCACCATGGGCACCCTGTCGATGGACCTGGCCAAGGACTTCTACCGCCGCGTCGCCGAGGCCCTCGCGCCGCTCGGCGACCGGCTCCAGGCCATCGTGGTCGCCCCCGACGGCACGCTCGACGGACCCCCCGGCCACGTGCTCGTCCGCCGCCGCGTGCCGGTGCTCGAGCTCCTGCCGCACCTGCACGCCGTCGTCGCCCACGGCGGCCTCAACACGGTCTCCGAGGCGCTGGTGCACGGCGTCCCGCTCGTCATCGCGCCGATCAAGGGCGATCAGGCGCTCAACGCCGAGGCGGTGCGGGCGGCCGGCGCCGGCGTGCGGGTCTCCTTCGACCATGTCCGGCCCGAGGCGCTGCGCGGGCACCTGCTGCGGCTGCTCGACGACCCGGCGTTCGCCGCGGCCGCGCGGGCCGAGGGCGACCGGCTGCTCGCCGGCGGGGGAGCCGAGGCGGCGGCCGACATCCTGCAGGCACTGGCTCCGGCACACCACAACGATTGAGGCGATCCCCGTGAAAGTACTGCGCGACACCTGGCTCATCTTCCAGCGCAACATGCTGCTCATGCTCCGCTCCCCGCTGTGGGTCGTCCTCGGCATCGCGCAGCCGGTGGTGTACCTCATCCTGTTCGCCCCGCTGCTCAAGCCGGCCCTGGACGCCCCCACGATGCTCGACGCCTACCGCGTCTACGTGCCCGGCATGCTGGTCGCCCTGGCCATCGGCGGCGGCCTCTACGTCGGCTTCGGGCTGCTCGGCGACCTCGCCAACGGCAGCATCGAGCGGGCGCGGGTGACCTCCGTCAGCCGGGTCGCGCTGCTGCTCGGCCGGGCCCTGCGCGACGTGGTGACGGTCCTCGTCCAGGCGGTCATCATCACCGTGCTGTCGCTGCCGTTCGGGCTCATCCTCAACGTCGGCTACATCCTGCTCGGCTACGCGATCCTGGCCCTGATCAGCCTCGCGGCCGCCGCGATCTCCTACGGCATCGCCATCAAGGTGAACAACGCCAACGTGCTCGGCCAGGTCATCAACAACGTCGCCCAGCCGCTGATGCTGCTGTCCGGCACGCTGCTGCCGCTGACGCTCGCGCCGCTGTGGCTCAGGACGGTCGCCGACTACAACCCGTTCAACTGGGCCGTCACCGGGATGCGCAAGCTCTACGCGGGCTACCCCGGCGACGTGCACGTCTGGGGCTCCATCGTCTTCTGCGGCGCGGTCGTCGTCGTCGCCATCGTGTGGTCGTCGAGCCTCTTCGCGCGCTCGGTCAAGTAGCCCGCCTCGGTTCTCTCGGGAGATTGTCATGATCAAGACCAAGGGGCTCAAGAAGTCCTACAAGACCAAGGCGAAGCGCCAGACCACCGAGGTCGAGGCGGTCAAGGGGATCGACCTCGACGTCGCCGAGGGCGAGATCTTCGGCTTCCTCGGCCCGAACGGCGCCGGCAAGACCACGACCCTGCGGGTGCTGGCCACCCTCCTGCCGCTCGACGACGGCGAGGCCACCGTCGCCGGCGCGAACCTGCGCACCGAGCAGGCCGCCGTCCGCCGCGCGATCGGCTTCGTCGCGCAGGGCGGCAGCACCTCCGACGACGTCACCGCGCGGGAGGAGCTGATCCTGCAGGCGCGGATGTACGGCATGGGCCGCGCCGCCGCCGCCGCGCGCGCCGCCGAGGTCATCGAGTCCTTCGAGCTGACCGACTTCGCCGACCGCAAGTGCAAGACCTACTCGGGCGGCCAGCGCCGCCGGCTCGACATCGCGCTCGGCGTCATCCACCGCCCGCAGGTGCTCTTCCTCGACGAGCCGACCACCGGCCTCGACCCGCAGAGCCGCGCCCACATGTGGGACGAGGTGCGCCGCCTGCGCGAGGAGGGCATGACGGTCTTCATCACCACGCACTACCTCGACGAGGCCGACGCCCTCTGCGACCGCATCGCCATCATCGACCACGGCGAGGTCGTGGCCGAGGGCACGCCGGACGCGCTCAAGCGGGAGATCTCCGGCGACGTGGTGACCGTCGGCGTCGGCGACGCCGTCGAGGAGGCGGCGGCGCTGCTCAAGGCCCAGGCGTTCGCCCGGGACGTGGAGGTCCGCGACGACGGCGAGCTGCGGCTGACCGTCGAGTCCGGCGACACCGCGATCCCGCAGATCATGCGGGCGCTCGAGGGCGGCGGGGTCTCGCTGGCCACGATCGAGCTGCACCGCCCGACCCTCGACGACGTGTTCCTGACCAAGACGGGGCGCTCGCTGCGGGACTGAGCGCTTCGTCCGCGGATCACTGAGCGCTTCGTCGGCGGATCACACAGACGGGCGGCCCGCGCTGGGGCCGCCCGTCGTCCGTGTCCGAGCACGGAGAGGTCCGCCGCTCGAGGGAGCGCGGCGATCCGGTGGTGGTGCGGCTTTCCGGCCGGCGGCCGGTCCGAACCGCGCTCGGCCCGAGGCCTCGCGCGCCCGGCTGCCGGGCCGTTCCCTTCGAGCATCGTCCCGCCGCCGGGACGGTGTCAACCAGAGCTTTTTCAGTTAACTGTCGTGTCCGGAGTCCACAGTGGACAGCCGGATCGACTGGGGGTGGCGGAAGACGTCCTGCGGGTCGTACGCCGCCTTGACCGCCTGCAGGCGCGGGTAGTTGGCGCCGTAGTACGCCGCGGGCCAGTCCCGCAGATCGCGGTCGGCGTAGTTCTGGTACACCTCGCCGGTCAGGTGCGGCCGCAGCGCCTCGTGGAAGTCGTCGATCCACGCGACGTTCGCGTCCGTCTCCTCGTCGCCGGGCCACTGCGCGATCACCGAGACGTAGTGCAGGGCGCCACGGTGCACGAACGCGGTCGCGTCGGCCGGGACCCGGGCGATCGCGCCACCCGCGAGCAGGTCGAAGCGCACCATGGAGAACCCGGACGGCGCGCGGCGGAACCCCTCGACCAGCACGTCGAAGGCGTCCTCGTCGAAGCCGTCCTCCCGGAAGTACCCGCCGAGCCACTTCGACTGCAGGCCGTACACGATCTCCTCGCCCATGGCCGTCATCATGTCGAGGTAGCCGGTCTCGCCGATCGAGCTGAACAGCGGCTCCCCGAGCGCGTGCACGGGGGCGAACGCGGCCTCGGCCTCGGCGGGCGGCCCGACGTACATGCCGTACAGCCCGACGACGGGCTCGCCGTCCGGGTACGGCTCGGTGGTGAGCAGCAGGCAGAGCGCGAGCCGGTCGTCGGCGCGGTCCTTGTAGAGGTCGCGGTAGGCGGCGAAGACGTCCCGGGCCCGCTCGAACGGCCACGCGATCATGCCGCCGACGACGGTCTTGGGCAGCGGGTTGAGCCGGTACGTCAGGCTCGTCACCACCCCGAACCCGGCCCCGCCGGCGCCGCGCAGCGCCCAGAACAGCTCGGCGTGCTCGCGCTCGTTCACGGTCAGCCGCTCGCCGTCGGCGTTGACGAGCTCGACCTCCAGGAGGTGGTCGCAGCCGAGCCCGTACGTGCGGCCGAGCGGCCCGTACCCGCCGCCGAGGCTGTAGCCGGCGTTGCTGACCGTGGGGCACTCGCCGCCGGGCCCGGCGAGCCCGTACTCGAGGCCGTCGTCGCCGGTCTCGCTGTGCCCCGCGTAGGTGACCCGGTCGATCTCGCGCCACCCGACGCCGGGCCCGACCTTGACGGTCCTGGCCGCGGCGTCGAACTCGATCTGCCCCATCCCGCCGACGTCGACGACGACGCCACCCTCCACAAGGGACAGCCCGCTCGCGTGATGCCCGCCGCCGCGGACGGCGAGCGGCAGCCGCTGCTCGCGCGCGTACTTGACGGCCGCGGCGACGTCTTCGGCGCTGGTGCAGCGCGCGATGAGCGCGGGCCGGGTGCGCACGCGGGTGTTGAACAGCACGCGGGCGCCCTCGTACGCGGGGTCGTAGGGGGTGATGAGCTCGCCGTGGAAGTTCGCCAGGGGGGTCAGGTCCAACCGCACCGGCCGATCTTGTCACCGCGGGCACGCTTCGTCCACCGTTGCCGATCACTTCGGTGACGGCGCTGCCCGTTCCCGACGCCCCCGCGAAGCCCGACAATCACCGAAATATCCGCCCAATGTCCTGCGCCCGCACAGCCCGCAGCCGGCCGCGTACGGTGTCAGGCATGTCGATCGACCTCGTCCGCGACCAGGTGGCCGGCGCGGGCCTCGGCGAGGTGTGCGCCGTCGAGCGCGCCGCGGGCGGGTTCGCGGCCGAGTCGGCCCTCGTGCGCCTGCAATCCGGGCGGGAGGTCTTCGCCAAGACGCTGGCCGAGCCGCCGGGCGAGGACGTCTTCGAGGTCGAGGCCGAAGGGCTCGCGGCCCTCCGCGCGGCCGGGCTGGCCACGCCGGACGTCCTGGCTGTCGGCCGCCGTGTGCTGGTGCTGAGCCGCCTGCTGCCGCGGCGCGACGAGGCGGCGGCCTGGGAGCGGCTCGCGCACGACCTCGCCCGGTTGCACGCGGTGACGTCGCCGCGCTTCGGCTGGCATCGCGACGGCTGGCTGGGCACCCATCGGCAGGTCAACACCTGGGAGGACGACGGCCACATCTTCTTCGCGCGCCATCGGCTGCTGCGGTGGCTGCCGCACCCGAGGCTGCGCGGCAAGCTCGGCGGCCCCGACCGCCGGGCGCTTGAGCGGCTGTGCGACCGGCTGCCCGAACTCCTGCCCGAGCGCCCGGCGAGCCTCACACACGGCGACTGCTGGGCGCAGAACATCATGGCCACCCAGGACGGGCTGCCGGCCGTTGTCGACCCCGCCGTGTCATACACCTGGGCGGAGGTGGACCTGAGCCACTTGTGGTGCTCGCCGCACCCGCCGGCCGCCGAGCGCTTCTTCGCCGTCTACGCGGACGTCACCGGCCTCGACGCCGGCTGGCGGGAGCGCATGCCACTGCTGCACCTGCGCCAGCTGCTCGCGCTCGTCGCCATGTTCGACGACGACTGGGGCTCGACGGACGCGGTCCGCGGGCTGCTGGCGCCGTTCCGCGACCGATGACCGCCCGAGCCCGGCGGTTTTGTCGGCATTAGTCCGGTTCGTCACGTTCTCGCCCGCAACGCCGTCTCTCCGCCGGTCCTTGCCCGCAACGCCGTCCCTCCGCCGGTCCTTGCCCGCCGGGCGGCTGCTCCGCTTCCCGACGCCGAGCTGCCGGCACTGTTCGGCCGCCGGTGGTCCGCATCGAACCCGACCCGTCATTTGCGCCCGGCGGTCCCGGCCGGCGGTCGCGGGGCCGGTCGCGGCCGGTGGTCAGAACGGGGCGGTCGCGGCCGGTGGTTGCGGATCACCGGTGGCCGCGGCGAACTCGGCCACCAGGCGCCGCAGCCGGGTCACCACGGGCCGGTCCCCGAGCCTGCCTTCGAGCACCCCGAGCACCTCGCGGTAGTTCCATAGCAGCTCCCCGGCCGTGCGGGCGCTCCGCGCGAACAGTGCGGGCCCGAACCGGTGCAGATCGTCCACAAGGGACTGCAGGCTGCACACCTTGTCGGCCGCGATGACGAGCAGCGACTCGGCCCCGGCCTCCGAGCTCATGCGCCCGAGGTGCTCGCGCTTGCGCTCCCACCAGGTGAGGGCGCGCCGCTCGTCGGCGTCGGCGTCGGTGCAGTCGTGCACGATGCGGTACACCTCGTCGCCGAACGCCGCCCGCAGCTCGCCACGGCCCGTGGGCTGGTCCTCGAGCACGTCGTGCAGCAGGGCGCCGATCGCGGCCGTCTCGCCACCGCCCTCCTCCAGCACGATCGCGCACGTGGCGAGCAGGTGCGAGACGTACGGGGTGCCGGTGTTGTGCCGCACCTGCGCACCGTGGCGGCGGGCGGCGTAGGTCAGTGCCGCCTCGAACCTCGGTGACAGCAACCCGGTGCCCCCCCTCGGGGCGAGAGGAAGAATCGATCGCGCGGTGCACCACCCCGGTGGCGGCTCCCATATTTTCAGGCTTAGTTTAGCCGATGCGTCCTAATCGATCTCGTATTCGATCATCACTGGGTCACCATCGGTAACCGAGCCGTCGCGTAGCTTCCGTCACGGGGAGCGGCGGCGGTCAGGGGAGCATGGCGGCTATGTCCTCCAGCTGGCGCACCACCTCGGCCCGGCTCAGGCGGCGGCCCAGCTGCACCCCGCCCCGGGGCGATGGCTCGTCCTGCCGGTAGTACACCTGCGACTCGCGCTTCTCCCGGGGACCGCGCAGCACCAGCGTCGCGCAGGCCTGCGTCCGGTCCGTCACGGCCTGGTGCACGATCGTCGCCGTCGTCGAGTACTGGCCCCGCAGCGCAGCGCGCTCCACGGTCCGGAAGGGCTCCAGGCCGACGTCGCCGGTGAAGGAGACGTACGCGATCCGCCCGCCGAGGTACGGCCGGTAGGTGAAGCGCCGCCACGAGGCCGCCGACCGGGTCTCGGCCAGCTCGATGAAGTGCTGGCGGCCGCCCAGCAGGATCGAGCGGAAGGGGAAGCGATGGTCGTGCGGGCGGGACACGTGCTCGCGCTCGGCCGGGTCGGCGGGCCAGTAGTGCAGGGTGAGGCGGCTGCCGTCGGGGTACTCGGCGGCGACGATCTTCGTGAAGCCGTTGACGTGGCGGTAGGGGCGACCGGCGGGCTCCCGGCCGGCCCGGACCTCGGCGGTCAGCCGCTGCAGGAGTTCGCCCACGTCGAGGCGCGGGAGGAGCAACGTGTCACCCACGGCGCGTCCTTAGGTCGCGGTGAAGCTTGACAGCTGAAGCGTGGCACAGATCGGACGCGCGAACGTGCACCGGCCCGCGATACAACCTCGAAGGGCTAGCGCTTCGTGAACCGCTCGGCCGCGTCGATCACGCGCTTGAGGGTGTCGCCCGTCGCCTCGCGCAGCAGTCTCGCCGGGGAGCGGCCCGCGATGCCTGCGGCGCCCACCTCGCGCAGCCAGCCCGCCGCCGCGCCGAGCCGGTTGGCCCGTGCGAAGGCGTCGGCCACCTCGACCGCGCCCTGGATGCGCGCGCCGAACTCCGACCAGCGCCGCCGGTCGCCCCGCCACCGGCGGAACTCGCTCACCGTGGCGGCGCCCGCGATGTACGCCGTCAGTTCTTCGCCCAGTAACGACACGCAGCGATCAATCCCGCTCGCCGACAGGACCCCCACCGTCATGGCACAAACGCTACCCGCACAACGCGAGGTCAGCGACCCTACGCCTCCAGAACCGGACATATACGACAAATCCGATATGTCGCGGCGCGAAGCGCCCGACATATCGGCACGAAGCGTCCGACACCCGGGAGGAAACTACCCGAGATAGAAGGAGGACACGTCCGAGGCGAGCAGGTCCAGCACCGGCACGCCGGCGTCCAGGGCCGCCGCGAACGCCGACCAGGAGTCGAGGTGGTAGCCCCCCGCCTCCGGGAACGACGCCCCGGTCAGGTACCGCGGCAGCAGGAACGCGTTCTGCACGAGCCAGTGCACGTACCCGCCCTCCGAGCCCCATCCCGGCAACCCCCGAGTCGAGGACAGGTACGCGCGCAGCTCCTCCGGCGACGCCCACCGGACCATGCGCGACTCGTTCGTCAGGTGCTTGATGTACGGGTTGTAGAGCAGCGTCCCGCCGAGGCCGAAGTGCTCGCGGAACTGCTCCCACAGCAGGCGCTCGTCCGAACCCGCGTACGCCATCACCTCCGCCGCCGGCTCGGTCCGCAGCAGGTGATGCAGGTAGGACCAGGTGGTCAGCGGCGTCAGCAGCCGGTTCGCGTCCTTGCTCAGCAGCGTCTGCACGATCGCCCCGGCGTTGCGCTCAAGGTCGTGCAGGGCCAGGTGCGGCACGACCTTGATGGCGGCCAGCACGCTGTAGAGCGACGGGTTGCGCTCGCCGTAGAAGATCCGGGCCACCGACCACGGGTCCGTCGGGCGCTCCAGCGACACGGCCGCCGTGGCCACGTAGTCCTGCAGCGACGCCACCTCCGGGGCCGCGCCCGGGTCGACGCGGCGCATCCAGCGGGTGAGGTCGGCGGAGAACTCGGCGCTGAGCGCCTCCCGGCCGGTGACGCCGAAGTCGTCGAGGCACACGACCACGCGCACCCCGCGGGCGCTCAGCGCCGCCGCGGTCAGCGCCTGCACGGCGTTGATGAGCGACGCCCGGGCCCGCAGCCGGACCGGCCAGAAGAGCAGCCTGGGGCGCTGGGGCTCGGCCGCCCAGTCCACGCCCCAGCCGTAGCGCCGTTCGAGCTGGCGCAGCAGGGGCAGTACGGCTTCCGGGACGGTGTTGCCGGGCTGCGAGAACAGCTCGCGCTCCCACTCGAGGTGGCGCACCCGGCGGCGGGGGTCGGCCCGGGGACCGGCCGGGGGCACCTCGAGCCGGTCCGCGAGGCCGGTGAACAGGTCGTCGCCGTGGATGTCGGTGAAGAACTCGACCAGCCCGGCGAGGCGGTCGGGCAGCAGCAGCGGAGCCGCGTCGTGCAGCGCCCACAGCACCCGGACCGGCCGCGACGCCGCCACGGCCCGCAGGGCGCCGGTGACGACGTCGTCCCAGCCGCTGTACCCCACGACGAGCACGACATCGCCCGTGACCAGCTCCGCCAGGGCCCGCGAGTGGGCCTGCGACGCGGTGGCGTCCGGCGCCGGGTCGTGCAGCAGCGGCGAGCGCGTCTCCTCGCTGACCGGCCGCCAGAACCCGTTGAGGTGGAACACCTGCACGGCGCCCTCGCCCTCGGGGCGGCGGTCCGGCCGGCCGTCGGGCGCGACCGGGACGCTGAGCGCCTGCCGGCCCGTCTGGCGGACCGCGACCTCGAAGAGCGGGTCGAAGTTCGTGGTGAGGATGCTGTTGCCGAACTCGTCGGGCCGCCCGGCCAGCAGCCGCCCGACCGCCCGGACCCCGGCCGGCAGCTCCCACCAGTCCAGGCTGTTCTCGACCCGCTCGCCGAGGCGCAGGTCGACGCGCTGCCAGATGCCGTGCGTGGCCAGCGGCGAGGAGTTGAGATCGGGCGCCCGGTAGCCCGCGAGCACGGCCTGCTGGGCGACGACGTCGAACTCGCCGGGGGAGCGGCGGGCGGTGAAGACGCGGCGGTACGCGAGGTAGAGCTCGATCGGCAGCGCGTGCGGGTCCAGCCCCTCGCGCGCCTGCCGCAGCGCCTGCGTGAGCTCGCCGTCGTCGCCGAGGCCGGCCGCGTACCGGTCCGCCAGCTCGACGAGGTCGCCGAGCCCGGGCACGACCGGCATCGTCATCCCGGCACCGAGGACGAGCGTCACCGTCCCGCCGTGGCGGATCGCGGACACGATCTCGTCGATCAGCCTCAGTTCCATGCTCAGTCTCCCGGGCTCTACTCGCCCGCGGCCCGGGCGTGCAGGATCGTCCACAGGTCCCGCGGCCGGCTCGACAGCGCCTCGCGCACGTCGGCGTCGCTGAGCAGCAGCAGGCCCCCGTCGATGTCGGCCTCCAGCTGGTCGGGGCCCCAGCCGAGGTAGCCGGAGAACAGCCGCAGCCCGGCGATCACCGGCGCGAGCGGCTGCGGGTCGGCGGACAGGGCGATCACGCCGAGCCGGTCCTTCACCGGCCGCCACCGCAGCGGCGGCTCGACGTCGGGCCGCAGCCGGGCGACCGCGATGAACCCCTCGTACCGGCTCAGCGGCCCCGCGTCGAAGAGCACCGCCGGCGTGGTCAGCAGCCGCCGCCAGCCCTGCGGGATGTCGGCCGGCAGCGGGTCGGTGGTGGGCCGGTTGATCCGCACGCCGACGGCGCCGCGCCCCCGGTCGTGGCGCAGGATCAGCACCGCGGCCTGGCGCAGGTCACGGTCCTCGACGGCGGCGGTGGCGACCACGATCCGCCCGACGAGGTCGCGGTGGTGGCGGGCCGCGTTGTGCACCAGCGCGAGCTCGTCGCCGGCCGAGCGCAGCTCCGGCAGCTCGAAGCCGCGCTCGCGCAGCCGCAGGGTCACCTCGCGCCAGACGGTGCGCACGTCGAGCACCGCGGGCCGGTCGGGCAGGCCGCCGCGCAGCACCCGCAGCAGCTCGCCGGTGAACGCGGTGTACGGCTCGCCGGGCGGGGCCTGGGCGGTGCGGTTGCGCGGGGCCGAGACGAGCAGGCAGGTGTCGTCGGTGCCGGCCTGGTCCGCGACCGCCTGGCTGCCGGACTCCCCGGCGGCCAGGTGCCCCGCGGCCCGCCCGGCGTAGCAGCAGTCCAGGATCACCAGGCGGCGGCGGGCCCGGCTGCCGGCCACCGCGCGGCGGATCAGCTCGAAGGGCAGACCGGCCTCGTACGGTACGGCGGGATCGGTCTCCCGCAGCCCCAGCACGAGCGAGCCGTCGATCGGGTCGACCAGCCCGTGCCCGGCGAAGTAGACGACCAGCATCCCCTCGGGGGCCGTCTCCTCCGCCGCGCGGCGCAGCACCCGGGACACCTCCCGGGCGTCGTCGGGGTCGTGCAGCACCGTGCAGTGCTCGGGTGCCAGCCCCCAGAGCTCGGGGTCCTGCAGCACCCCGGCGAGCCCGTTGAGATTCCTCGTGATCGCCGGTACCTCGGGCAGCGCCGCGTACCGCGCCCCGCCGACGAGCACGGCCCGCGACGCGCGCGGGTCAGCCAGTTCCGCCACGGTGCCGCCCGGCTCAGCCGTCGAGCGCCCGCGCCGCGGCGGCGACGGCCGCCGGGTCGGAGGACTCGATGCGCACCGACCGCCCGTCGGGGTCGGTGCGGGTGAGCACGACCGCGGGGGCCAGGGGCCGCGTCCGGCGCCAGGCCGACACCGCGAGCAGCAGCTGCCCGACCGACAGCCCCGTGCCGAGCACCAGGCTGATGATCTCGACGGCCCCGGAGAGCTCACCGGGCCGCGTGGCCGTGGACAGCCCGATCTCGGACTGCACGATGCCGGACTCGCCGACCAGCCACCGCTGGAGGTTGAGCAACTCGTCGACGTCGGGCGTGGGGCCGTCCCCGAGGGGCTCGAGGTGGATCTGCAGCTGCACTGGTCAACCCGGGGTGAGAGGGATGCGGACTTCGAACCTTATCGAACCCGCGCATCCCCTGTCACCCGGTGCCGCGGCGGCGGCTCACCCGAACAGGGCCTTGGCCGCCTTGCGCACCTTGCGGCGGGCCTTGGGCACGTCGCGCAGGGCGAGCCGGCCGTGCTCGTCGGTGCGCGCGTGCAGCAGCCCGTAGGTGAACGCGTTCTCGCCGGCGCCGTACGCGCTGATGCCGTACTGCCGCAGCAGGTCCCCGGTCACCAGGGCGTCCTGGTGCGCGCCGAGCGCGTCCTGCAGGGCGGTGACCCGGTCGGCGAGGCGCTTGGCGGACTTGCCGGCGACGGGGGCGACGAGCTCGGCGGCGTAGCGGGCGCGCTTGTAGGCCTTGCGCGCCGCGTGCCGCCGCTGGTCGACGTCGGTGGCGGCGATGCCGGTGTCCAGCCCGGCGTCCGCGGCGGCCAGGCGGGCGTCGGCGCGGCGCAGGGCCTTGCGCGCGCGGCGCAGCAGCCGGCGGCGGGGCACCCGCTCGGGCCGGGCGGTGCGCAGGACCAGCGCGTCGATCGCGTCGAGCACGTCGGTGTACCGCCGGCTGTCCAGCCCCGCGACGAGCGCCCGGCGGGCCTCGGCGGCCCGCGCGGCGAGCAGGGACGTGATGCGCGCCGCGACCGGGCCGAGCACGAGCTCCGGCGGCTCGGCGTGCACGAGCGCGGCCAGGCGCTCGCTCATCACGTCGCAGTCGCGGACCTCGCCGAGCAGGCCGGTGACCCACTTGATCTCGTCGTGCAGCCGGTCCAGCGCGGCCGGGTCGTCCGTGCCGCCGGCGAGCAGCGGGCCGAACGAGCGCAGGGTGGAGCGCAGGCGCCGGGTGGCCACGCGCATCTTGTGCACCGCCTCGGCGTCGCCCTCGCGCACGTGCGGGTCGTGCTCGACGAGCGCGTCGCGCTGGGCGGCGAGGTAGGCGGTGAGCGCCCGGCGGGACTTCGAGCCGCGCAACCGGACGCCGACCGGCCGGGGGTAGTCGGGGCCGAGGGCCTGGGCGAGCTTCGACGGGCTGCTCGCGGGGCGCGCGCCGGCCCGGCGCAGGGCGGCGTCGAGGCGGTCGAGGGCGCCGGGGTCGCCGTCGACGAGCTCGATCTCCAGCTCGTGCCATTCGCGGGCGCCGCCGCCGTCGCGCAGCGACTCGGTGCTGACCCGGTCGTCGGCGAGCAGGGCGACGGTGCTGCCGTCGGCGGCCTTCAGCGCCCGCTCGACGCGGTGGGTGCGGATGCGGGCGACGGGGGCGAGGTCGGCCCCGCGGGTGAGCGCGCGGACCTGGTCGGTGACGGCCCGCGGCGGGGACTTCTGCCGGTTGTTCGCGGGCACCTGCAGCTCGCTGCGCTCGCCGCCGGCGGGGTGCTTCAGATGCCAGCCGGCGTCGTTGCCGCCGGTGCGCCTGCGCAGCGTGACCCGGCCCCGCGCCAGATGCAGCCCGGCAGTGTCGTAGTAGACGGCGTCGAGGCACTGGTCGTCGGGCTCACCGACGGCGGTGACCCCGCCGACTCCGGTGAGGTCGGGCAGGGCGAACCCGTCCGGCAGCTCGTACTTGCGTTCCACTTCAAGCTTTCCGGCCATGGCACCCATTGTCGCAGCGAACGCGGCACGTCGCGAACGTGGACGTGGGATAAACGAGAGGTGCACCACGACGTCCTCGGGCTGCTCGACGCGCATCTCGCCGAGCTGACCGCCCTTCGCCACGTCCTCGCCGCGCCCCGACCGGTGCACCCCGGCGAGCGCTGGGCCGCGGCCCAGGAGACCGTCCGCTCCGCCGACCGGTACGCGCAGGCGGTGAGCGCGCTCATGGATCCCGCGCCCGTGTGACGACCGGCCCGGCCGTTAATCTGGCTGCGTGGGGGTCGTCGCTCAGCGGATTCGCTTCGCGCTGCGGCTGCTGCGCGACTGGCGCCTGACCGTCGCGTGGGGCAAGTCGCTGCTGCGCTCCGGCGTGACGAGCTTCGTCGTGCTCGCCGTCGTGTTCTGGGCGCTGCCCGGCGTGACGGCCAGCGGCGGCCCGCTGGCCCTGGTCGAGCTGACCGTGCTGCTCGCGGTCATCGGCACGCTCATGCGGCTGGTCCTGCTGGGCGTGGCGGTGCTCGTCGGCGGGGTCGGGGTGCTGGCCGTCGGCGTGATCATCCAGGCCGTGGTGATGTTCACCGCGCTGCGCCTGGCGGGCGGCGTCAGCGTCGGCTCGTTCGCCGACGCCTGGATCGCCTCGTGGCTCGCCGCCGTGCTCACCGCGCTCGTGAACTGGCTCGCCGACGCCGGCAGCGAGGACGTCTTCCTCGGCCAGGCGCTGCGGCAGATGGCCCGCCGGCACCGGGGCACCCCGGCGACCGAGCCGGGCGTGCTCATCGTGCAGCTCGACGGGCTCTCCGCGCCGCTGCTGTCGTGGGCGGTGAAGGCCGGCAACCTGCCCAACCTCGGGCACTGGCTGCGCTCGGGCACGCACGCGATGCGGGCGTGGCACACGGGCCTGCCGGCGACCACCCCGGCCAGCCAGGCCGGCATCCTGCACGGGGACTTCGCGCAGATCCCGGCGTTCCGGTGGTACGAGAAGGACGGCGCCCGGCTCGTGGTGACCAACCGGCCCCGCGACGCGGCCGACGTCGAGGCCCGCATCTCCACCGGCCGCGGCCTGCTCGCCGACGGCGGCGTGAGCATCAGCAACGTGTTCTCCGGCGACGCCCCGACGAGCCTGCTGACGTTCAGCAACGCGTCCCTGCCGGGCCGCTCGGCGCGCGGCTACCTGGCCTTCGTGGCCAGCCCCTACGGCTTCGCGCGGGCGCTGGTGCTCTCCGTGGGCGAGATGCTCAAGGAGATCCAGCAGGCCCGGCGGCAGCGGTTTCGCAACGTGTACCCGCGGGTGCCGCGCACGGCCGCCTACGTGGCCCTGCGCGCGGTCACCAACGTGCTGCTGCGCGATCTCAACGTCTCGCTGATCGCCGAGCAGATGAGCCGGGGCGCCCCGGTGATCTACTGCGACTTCGTCGACTACGACGAGGTCGCGCACCACGCCGGGCCGCTGCGCCCGGAGGCCCTGCAGACCCTGGAGGGGCTCGACCGGGTGCTCGGCACGCTGCACAAGCTCGCCCGGGTCGCCGGGCGCGACTACCGCATCGTCGTGCTCTCCGACCACGGGCAGAGCCAGGGCGCGACCTTCAGCCAGCGCCACGGCGTGACGCTCGAGCGGCTCGTCGCCGACCTCGCGGGCAACGGCTCCGAGTCGGCCACCGCCGGACCCGACGACGAGGACTGGGGCCGGGCCAACACCCTGCTCGCCGGCGTGTCGCACCAGACCCGCTCGTGCGGCCCCGTCACGCACCGCCCGCTCGGCGAGGTCGTCACGATCGCGTCCGGGAACCTCGCCATGCTGTACCTCACCGCCGTCCCCGGCCGCGCCGGGCTCGACGCGATCGAGCAGCTGCGCCCCGGCCTGGTCGACGGGCTCGCCAAGCACCCGGGCATCGGCCTCGTCGTCGCCGCGACCGCGGACGGCCCGGTGGCGATCGGCCCGGCCGGCCGGCACCACCTGCGCGACGGGCGCGTCGAGGGCGTCGACCCGCTGCTGCCCTACGGCCCCGCGGCCGCCGCCGACCTGCTCCGGCACCAGGACATGGCCCACGTCGGCGACCTGGTCGTGGTGAGCCGCGTCGACCCGGGCACCGACGAGGTCGCCGCGTTCGAGGAGCTCGTCGGCTCGCACGGCGGCATCGGCGGCTGGCAGACCGAGGCGATCCTGGTGCACCCCGCCGAGTGGCCGATGCCCGCCGGGGAGCTGCTCGGGCCGGTCGCGGTGCACGAGCGGCTGGTCGCCTGGCTCGAGGAGCTGGGCCTGCGCGAGCAGGTGCCCGAGGCGCCCGCCGGCGAGCAGGATCTTCCCTTGTCCGGCAGAGTTCGAGGTGTTTAGATCAACCCATGTCTGAGGCCGCATTACGCCCCTGGAACTGGGAAGACCCGCAGGAGCTGGCCGCCACGGTCGACTCGTTCACCGAGGACCTGGCGCGCGTGGAGAAGCTCGCGCCCCAGCTGTCCGCCGAGGTGCTCGACCGCTCGCACTTCGACCGGCTCGGCCTGACCGGCATCGAGTTCGCGGCGTTCAAGACGAGCCACCCGCGCGCGCTGGGCACCGACCTCGTCTCGCTCACCGCCGCCGACGGCACGCGGACCGAGCCCGGCCAGGTGTACCGCGTCGACGACACCGCGTACTTCACGCAGATGGACATCACCGCCCGGCTGCCGGTCGCCGACGACACCGTGGACTGGGCCTACGCCGAGCACCTCATCGAGCACGTGACCCTGCGGGCCGGCATCGCCTGGCTGACCGAGGTCAAGCGCATCCTGCGCCCCGGCGGCCTGCTGCGCGTCACCACGCCGGACCTCAAGGTCTACGCGGAGAGCTACGTCAACCACGACGGCTTCTTCGGCAAGCACCGCCGGCGCATGAACCGCGCCCTGACCGGGGTCGCGCCCGCGATGCCCGCGCGCGGGGCGTTCATGTTCAACCAGCTGTTCTACGTGTACGGCCACCGCTGGCTCTACGACCTCGAGGAGCTCACGTACGCGCTCACCGCGGCGGGCTTCGCCGAGGACGGGATCGCGGTGCGCGCCTACCGCGAGGGCGCCCTCCCGGACGTGGCCGACCTCGACCAGGTGCTGCGCAACGACGAGACGATCTACGTGGAGGCTACGGCGTGACCTTCGCCGCCGGGTCCCCGGCGCCGCGCGCCCGCCGCTTCTCCAACCAGCTCGCGACCTGCCCGGCCACGACCACGACCACGATCGCGCAGACCACGCCCTGCCACGGCTGCGCGAAGACGTTGCGGCTGAGCAGGCCGATCGCGCTGTACGTGGCCGACCACAGCACGCAGGCGGCGATGTTGGACACGACGAAGGTACGCCACGACAGCCCGACGATCGCCGCCGTGAGCAGCACCGGGATCCGTCCGCCGGGCACCAGCCGGGACACCAGCAGGGCGGTCACCGGCCGCCGCTGGAGCCGGTCCCGCACGGTCTCGGCGAGCCGCCACGGCTGGCGCAGCAGCCGCAGCCGCCGCGTGAGCGCCTCACCGCCGGCCCGGCAGATCGCGAACGTGACGGCGTCGCCCACGTAGGCCCCGAGCCCGCCCGCCGCGATCACGACGGGCACGGCCAGGGGACTGTAGTGCGCGGCCAGCACCGCGGTGGCGCTGACCGCGGCGCCGGTCGGCAGCACGGGCAGGATCGAGCCGGCCGCCACGATGCCGAACATGATCGCCACCGCGGCGATGAGCCCCCCGAGCGTGATCACGAAACGGTCAGGCTCTCGCCGGGCGCGAGCACGCGCACGCCGGTCTGCGGGGCCGTGTCGCGGGTGTGCGCGGCGAACTCGTCGCCCGGCCGGTGGAAGCGGTCCGGCCGCACCCGGCCGCAGCCGATCGGCCACAGCGTGCCCCAGTGGATCGGCACCGCCTGGCCGGGCTCCACCAGGCGCATCGCCTCGGCCGCCCGGGCCGGGTCGAGGTGCCCGGGCCCGAGGGTCCAGCCCCAGCCCCAGACCGGTACCAGCGCCAGATCCACCGGACCGATCTCCTTCATCTCGTCGAAGAGCCCGGTGTCCCCGCCGAACCAGGCCGAGCGCTCCCCGGCGACGACATAGCCCAGGGCCACGGCCCGGATGCGCGACTTCGGGGTCCGCCCGCCGTCGTGCGAGGCCGGCACCGCCCGCACCGTCACGTCGCCGACCCTGGTCTCCTGCCCGGCCCGCAGCTCGACGAAGTCGCGCTCGCCGAGCCGCGAGCGCAGGAACGCCGCCGCCCCGTGCGGCACGATCAGCCGGGTGGCGGTCGGCAGCGACCGCAGCGACGGCAGGTCGCAGTGGTCGGCGTGCAGGTGGGACACGACGACCGCGTCGGGGGCCCGGTCCAGGCTCGGCCGCGGCCCCCGGCGCCGGTGCAGGTGCGCCAGCCGGTCGCGCAGCACCGGATCGGTCAGGATCGTGACCCCGCGCTCGCGGATGGCCACGGTCGCATGTCCCCACCAGGTGACGTCCATCCAGCCATTATGTGCTCGGGCTAGACGGCCTCGCTGACGGCGGGCTCAGGCGCGGGGCGCGGGGCCGGCCGGCCCGGGCGGCCCGTGCGCACCACGAGCAGCACCAGCACCGCGGCGGCCAGGCCGGTGAACCCGGCCACGGCGGCCACGTGGTTCACCGCGTCGGTGGGTGCGTGGTGTCCGGCGAGCCGGTGGGCGAAGATCGAGCCGAACACGGCCACGCCGAGGGCGAACCCGAGCTGGCGGAACGTGTTGACCGCGCCGCCGGCCATGCCGCTGCGCTCGTGCGGGACGGCGGCGAGGGCGGCCGAGGCCATCGTCGGCAGCACCGCGGCGACGCCGAGCCCGACGACGACGAGGCCGGGGATGAGCGCGGTCGCCGGGGACGCGGGCGTGAGCCGGGACTGCAGCAGGGCGCCCGCGCCGATGAGCAGCAGACCGGCCCCGATCGACCAGCGCGGGGACACCCGCTGCAGGAACCGGCCGCCGAACGCCCCCACGAGGAACGAGGCGGCGCTCATCGGCAGGGCGCCGAGCAGCCCCGCGTCGACCGGGCCCTTGCCCATGAACTGCTGCAGCCAGACCGTCGTGAACGGCAGGTAGGCGAAGGCGGAGGCCTGGGCCAGGACCGACGCCGCCATGAGGGCGCTGAAGGACGGCTTGGCGAACAGGCGCAGGTCCAGCATCGGGTGGCCGGTGCGCCGCTCGACGACGACGAACGCGGCCAGGGCCACGGCGGCGACGGAGAAGGCGGCCAGGGTGCTCGGCGCGGTCCAGCCGGCGTCCCCGCCCCGGATCAGGGCGAACGTGACGGCGGTGGCGCTGAGCGTGAAGGTGACGATGCCGGCCAGGTCCAGCCGGTGGCCGGTGCCGGAGCGGCCGTGGGACTCGGTGACGCCGCGCAGGGTGAACCAGACGGCCAGGAGGCTCACGGGGAGGTTGACGATGAAGATCCAGCGCCAGCCGAGGTGCTCGGTGAGCAGCCCGCCGGCGATCGGGCCGGCCGCGGCGGCGGCGCCGTTGACCGCGCCCCAGACCCCGAAGGCCACGCCGCGGTCGCGGCCGGTGTAGGCGACGCCGAGGATCGCGACGGTGGTGGCGAGCATCGCGGCCCCGCCGAGGCCCTGCAGGAACCGGGCGGCGATGAGCAGGCCGGCGTTCGGGGCGACCGCGCACAGCAGCGAGGCGGCCGCGAAGACGACGGTGCCGCCGAGGTACACGCGGCGGCGCCCGTGCCGGTCGGCCAGCGACCCGGAGGCCAGCAGCACGGCGGCGAGCGCGAGGGCGTACCCGTCGAGGACCCACTGCAGTCCGCCGATGGTGACCCCCAGGTCGCGGGAGACGGCGGGCAGCGCGACCGTCACGATCGTGACGTCGACGAGCAGCATGAACGTGCCGATGGAGACGGCGACGAGGGCAGACCATTTGGGCATGCCGTCGAATGTGCGATCCGCGCCGGTTCCTGGGTAGCTTTCCGGCCCGAGGTGGCGGATTCCGACATCGCTTATCGTTGGCTGGTGGAAGTCGACACCCTCGACCACCAGATCGTCGACGCGCTGCGGCTGGACGGGCGCGTCTCCTTCAGCGCCCTCGCCGAGATCCTGGGCGTCGCCGACCAGACGGTGGCGCGGCGGTACCGCCGGATGCGCGACGGCGGCCTGCGGGTCGCGGCCCTGCCCGACGGGGTGCGCCTCGGCTACGACATGTGGATGATCCGCCTGCAGACCACGCCGGACAGCGCGGGGGCGATCGCCGAGGCCCTGGCCCGCCGCCCCGACACCACCTGGGTGACGCTGGGCTCAGGCGGCACCGAGGTCACGTGCGTCGTGCAGAACCCGGGCACCGCCGACCGCGAGGCCCTGCTGCTGCAGAAGCTGCCGCGCACCCCGCGGATCGTCTCGGTGCGTGCCCACTGCCTCATGCACCACTTCGCCGGCGGCCCGGTCGGCGGCGAGGCCCGCGACACCCGCCTCAGCGCCGGGCAGATCGCCCGGCTGCGCCCGCCGGTGCCGCCGCCGGGCACCACCGCGGTGCTCACCGACGAGGACCGGCCGCTGCTGGCCGCGCTCAACCGCGACGGGCGCCTCGGCTACCCGGCGCTGGCGGCGGCGCTGGGCTGGTCGGAGTCGACGGTCCGGCGGCGCCTGGAGCACCTGCGCGCCACCGGGGCCATCTTCTTCGACGTGGAGATGAACCCGGCGCTGCTCGGGTACCCGGCGCGGTTCCTGCTGTGGCTGACGGTCGCGCCGGCCCACCTGGCCGCGGTGGGGCAGGAGCTGGCGCGCCACGAGGAGGTCGTGTTCGTCGCGGCGACGACGGGGGAGACGAACCTCATGGCGACCGTGATCTGCCGGGACATGGCGCAGCTGTACACGTACGTCACCCGTCGCATCGGGCCGTTGCGCGGGGTGGAGCGGCTCGAGTCGGTGCCCGCCCTGCGCCACGTGAAGCAGGTCGCCGCGGTGGTGTGAGCCGACCGGCGGGGCACGTCGTCCCACGGCTCACCGGACGTCGGCGTCGCCGGGCGAGATGCCGGGCCGAGCCCGGGGCGTCGCGGGCGGCCCGGCGCTGAAGGGTCGCGCGTCGGGCGGCACCCAGCCGGTCCGGGCCGCCTGCGTGGCGAGGGTGCCCGGGCGGTAGTGCTCGTTGAGGAGCCGCTTGTCGAGCACCTCGGGGTGGCGCGCCGCGAAGACCGCGAAGTCCGGGTCGTCCGGCCTCATCCGGGCCGCGATCAGCTCGACCCAGGCGCGAGTCATCGTCACGTGGTACTTGCGGGGCTGCCCCGCGTACCGGGCCGTGCGCCGGATGCCGTCGCCGACGAGCCCGATCGCCGCGTCCGGGCCCACCCGGCGGATCGCCAGCCAGGTCAGGTGCACGTGCTCGCGGTGCCCGAAGTGCCCGGGTCCGGCGGTGACCGCCGCGAACAGCTCGCCGAAGGTGGGGGTCATGCGGCGGCCTCGGTCAGCGCGCGCAGGACCGTCGCCGCGCGCTCGGCGGCGTCCGGGGGCAGCGAGGCCAGGGCGCGCCGCTCCACGTCGGCCATCGCCTCCAGGACCCGCGTGGCGATCGTCGTCCCCGGCGGGGTGAGGCGGACGACCACCGTGCGGCGGTCGCGCTCGTGGGGGGCGCGGCTCACCAGGCCGCGTTGTTCCAGGCGGTCCAGGATGCTCGTGAGCGTCGTGGGGCGCGTGCCGGCCGCGGCCCCGAGCTCGGACACGGTGCTCGCGGCGTCGGGGCGGCGTGCCAGGTTCGCCAGGGCGTTGAGCTCGGACGGGGCCAGCCTCAGCTCGGCCAGGTCCGTCGTCAGCCGGTGCAGGGTCGCGTGGGTGGCGCGCTGGAGGTCGAGCAGCAGAAATACCACGAGATCGGATTATACGATATCGCAGTACCTTATGCGACCCCGTGGATGTGGTACGCGCCCGTCTTGCGGTGTCGCTTGGCCGTGTACATCGCGGTGTCCGCCTGGCGCAGCAGCTCGTCCGGCAGGGAGGCGTCGTTCGACAGGGCCACGCCGACGCTGGCGCTGGCCGGCAGGCGGTGGCCGTCGACGACGATCGGGGCGCCCACCGCCTCCACCACCCGCTGCGCGATCCGCACCGCGGCCGCCAGATCCGGCAGGTCCTCGGCCACGACCACGAACTCGTCGCCGCCCAGGCGCCCGACCGTGTCCTCCAGCCGCACGCAGTGGGTGAGCCGGCCCGCCACCGCGCGCAGCAGCTCGTCGCCGGCCCCGTGGCCGAGCGTGTCGTTGACCGGCTTGAAGCCGTTGAGGTCGATCAGCAGCACGCCCACGCGGCGGCCGCTGCGGCGGGCGCGCGCCAGGGCCTGCACCAGCCGCTCGCCGATCAGCCGGCGGTTGGCCAGGCCGGTGAGCGGGTCGTGCAGCGCGCGCACGGTCAGCTCGGCGGTGAGCGCGGCGCCGTCCAGGGCCAGCGCGGCCTGGGTGCGCAGCGTCTCCAGGGCGCGGCGCAGGTCGGCGTGCAGGGTGCGGTGCGCGGTCACGCCGAGCACGCCGAAGAAGCGGCCGTTGACGACCAGCGGCAGGAGCAGGGCCGTGCGGGTCGTGGTCAGGCCCGGCACGCCGAGCTCGGCGAGGTTGCCGACGCCGAGCACCTCGCCGGCCTGCATGAGCGCGCGCAGCGGCGGCGGCGGGGCCAGGCGGCGGCCGACCAGGCCCGTGTCCGCGCCGTCGAGGTCCGTGCCGGCCGCCGCCACCACCACGAGCTCGTCGACCTGCGGCTCCAGCAGCACGGCCAGCGCGTCCGGCGTGTCGGCCAGCAGCGCGGCGGCCCCGTCCACGGCCAGCTCGTGCACGGCCTTCGTGTCGCCCGCGGTCAGCAGGCCGGTACCGGTGTCGGCGAGGATCTGGTCGCGCACCATCGACTTGCGCAGGGCCGCCAGGGTGCGGTCCAGCCGCCGCAGCAGCCGCGCGTGGACCCGCAGCGACCACGCCTGCCCCGCGAGCACCGCGCCGTTGAGCGCCAGCGCCGCGACCGGGACCGCCCAGCCGTGCCGGTCGGGGCGGTCACCCCAGGCCGCGAGCAGCACCGCGTCGACGGCGCCGACCGCCGGCAACGACACCCAGGTGACGAGCCGGCCGGTGCGGTCCACGCTTCGCTCATCGGCACATCGCCGCACCCTGCTAACGTTTTCGCGCCGCTTGCCGATGGGAAGACCCGTGGCGGAGGCAGCGGTACTCGTGCGGCGACTGATGGTCGCGATCGTCGCCTGCATGCTCGCCACCGCCTCGTGGGCCGCGCTCTACGCCGCCGGCCTGCCCGTGCCCAAGCAGATCGTGTGGGTCGTCGGCCCGTTCGGCCTGGCGATGTCCGCCTGGATGGCCTGGCTGGCCGGGGAGGTGCCCGGGATCGCGGCGAGCGCGCGGCGGTTCTGGCACCGGTTCGCGCTCGCGACCGGGCTGGTCACGGTCGGTACCGCCATCATGACCCCGGGCCGCCTCAGCCCCGAGTCGCCGTATGCGCTGCGGCTCATCCAGATCGCCGCGCCGGTGCTCGTGGCGGGCATCCTCATCGTGCTGTACGCGCTGCTGCGGCTCCCCGTGCGCACCCGCACCCGCGCCGAGTGGGCCCGCCTCGGCCTCGACGGGCTCACCGTGCTCATCACCACGGCCCTGTTCCTGTGGCACCTCGCGCTGCGCCCGATCGCGGAGCACAACGGCCACCTCGGCGTCCTGATCGGTCTCTCCCTCGTGGGCGCCACCTGCCTGGTCACGCTCGTGGCGGTGCTCAAGGTCGTCATGCTCGGCAGCGGTACCGTCAGCCGCCGCTCCATGGCCCTGCTCGCCACGACGCTGGTCGCCGGCGGCCTCAGCTCCGCCGTGTCCCCGCTCATCGCCACCCACCCGCGCCTGGCCGGGCTCCAGCCGATGCTCACCCTCGTCGAGTGCCTGCTCGTCGCGGCCGCGGCCCGGGCCCAGTGGCGCCCCGCGGCCGCCCGGCGCACCGCGCGCGGCGAGCGCACGTACAGCAAGCTGCCCTACTACGCCGTCGGCGCGACCCTGGTCCTGCTCGCGTTCGTGGCGTACACCGACCACCGCGACATCGCCGCCGTGGCCACCGGCGCCATCGCGGTCAGCGCGGTCGTCGGCGCCCGCCAGCTCGTGGCGCTGCGCGACAACCAGCGCCTGCTCGCCGAGCTCAGCGCGCACGAGCGCCGGCTGCGCCACCAGGCCACCCACGACGCCCTCACCGGCCTGGTCAACCGCAACCACTTCACCGAGCTGCTCGGTGCCGCGCTGCGGCGCCCGGGCCCGACCGCGGTCCTGCTCATCGACCTCGACGACTTCAAGCTCATCAACGACACCCTCGGGCACGCGGTCGGCGACGAGGTGCTCATGACCGTGGCCGAGCGCCTCCGCGGGGCCGTGCGCGCCGAGGACGTCGTGGCGCGCCTCGGCGGCGACGAGTTCGCGGCGATGCTCTACGAGGTGCCCGGCGAGGACGCCATCGGCGTCGCCGAGCGCATTCGCGACGTGCTCACCACCTCGGTCCGCGCGGCCGGGCACGAGCTGCTGGTGCGGGCCAGCGTGGGCGTCGCCGCCTCGTCGCCGCCGCTCGGCTGGGAGCCGGGGCACGGTGGAGAGCCTGTGCTCGATTCGGAGTCGGCGGCGGGTGGGGAGTCGGCGTTCGGTGGTGAGTCGGCGGCGGGTGGGGAGTCGGCGTTCGGTGGGGAGTCGGCGTTCGGTGGTGAGTCGGCGGCGGGTAGGGAGCCGGTGCTCGGTGGGGAGTCGGCGCTCGGTGGGGAGTCGGCGCTCGGCGAGGATGTCGATACGCTGCTGCGCAACGCCGACCTGGCCATGTACGCGGCGAAGGAGCGGGGCAAGGGCGGGCACTTCGTGTACGTGCCGGGCATGACGACCCGCATCGTCGCCCACGCCGAGATCGGGGCGCGGCTGCGCGACGCGATCGATGCCGGGCAGCTCCATCTGCAGTACCAGCCGATCGTGCGCCTGGACGACGGCCGCACCGTCGGCACGGAGGCCCTGGTGCGCTGGCGCCACCCCGAGCTCGGCGTCATCGCGCCGGGCGACTTCATCCCCGCCGCCGAGCAGACCGGGCTCGTGGTGCCCCTGGGCCGCTTCGTCATGCGCGAGGCGTGCGCCCAGCAGGCGCGCTGGCTGCGCGAGCTCGGCGCGTCCGCTCCCGGCTACGTGTCCGTGAACGTCGCCGGCCGCCAGCTCACCGACCCCGACTTCGTGGCCGACGTGCTCGGCGCACTCGACGACGCCGGGCTGGACCCGCGCCACCTCACCGTCGAGGTGACCGAGACCGCGGTGGTGGACGAGGCCGCGATCGCCGCGCTGCAGCACCTGCGCGATCGCCGCGTCCGCATCGCCCTGGACGACTTCGGTACCGCCGCCTCCTCGCTCGGCCTCCTGCTCACGTGCCCGGTGACCGCGCTCAAGCTCGACCGCTCCTTCGTGGACGAGATCACGACGGTCGCCCGGCAGGAGGCGGTGGCCACGGCGGTGATCCGCATGGCGCAGGCCCTAGACCTGGACACCGTGGCGGAGGGCATCGAGACGGAGGCGCAGGCGCGGATGCTGCGCCACCTGGGCTACACGTTCGGCCAGGGCTACCTGTACTCCCACCCGCTGGCCCCCGAAGACCTGGCCAAGCGCGCCGCGGTCGCCCCGCCCGCGTTCGCGGACCTCGCGGTGCACCACGCCACCTGAGTACTCACCACGCCACCGGAGTGCTCGCCCTTGGTCTCGATTCTTCGGCCGGCGCCTGCGGCCGCCGTGCGCACGTTCGCGAGCGCCGCGGTGCACCACGCCATCTGGGCGCTGGCCCGCTACCCGCGGTCCTTCGGCCGACGCCTCCGGTCGCCGTGCCCGCGTTCGCGAGCGTCGCGGTGCACCACGCCATCCGAGTGCTCGCCCGCCGGCTCGGTTCTTCGGCCGGCGCCTGCGGTCGCCGTGCCCGCGTTCGCGGGCGTCGCGGTGCACCACGCCATCCGAGTGCTCGCCCGCTACCCGCGGTCCTTCGGCCGGCGCCTGCGGTCGCCGTGCGCGCGTTCGCGGGCGTCGCGGTGCACCACGCCACCTGAGTACTCGCCCGCCGCCTCGTTCCTTCGGCCGGCGCCTCCAGCCATTCGTATTCTTGTCTACGTCAATGTCCGAGTGAACGATCGCCATACATGGAACGCATCACGGTGACCTTCGAGGGCGAGGGTGCCGCCACCGGTGAACTGACGTGGGGCCAGCAACAGGTCTTCCAGGCCATGCGGGAGATGAACAGCTCCATGAGCATGGGCGGCGTGGTCCCCGTCCACGACGGCCGCACGGTCGCGGACTTCGTGGAGGAGCTGCGCTTCTTCATGTCCCGCTACCCGTCGATGCGGACCCTGCTGCGCTTCACCCCGGACGGCCGCACGACCCAGGAGACCTTCGCCTCGGGCGAGGCGTACCTGGAGGTCCACACCGCCGAGGACTCCGCGGCGTCCACCGCCACGGCCCCGGCCGTGTCCTCGTCGTCCTCGTCCCTGGTCCCGGCGGCCTCGGTCGCGCTGCCGGCCGCGGCGGAGGCGCTGGCCGCCGAGGTGTTCGCGGCGTGGAAGTCGCGCCCGTTCGACTACGCCACCGAGTGGCCGATCCGCATGGCCGTCGTCCGCTCGGGCGCCGACGGCCCGGTCACCCACGTCCTGGTCGAGGTCACCCACATCGCGACGGACGTGACGGGCCTGGCCACGATGATCCGCGAGCTGTCCCAGCGCGACGCCCTCGCCCCGCGGCCGGTGCCGGGACCGCTGGACATCGCCGCCCAGCAGCGCTCCGCCACCCGCCAGACTGACAGCGCGATGCGCCACTGGGAGTCGCAGCTGCGGGCCCTCAACCCCCAGCGCTTCCCGGTCGGGTACCGCGACCCGGCGGCGCCCCGCTTCCGCCAGGTGGTCTGGGCGTCGCGGGCACTGCACGCGGCCAGCGAGCGGCTGGCCGCCCGGCTGTCCATCGACACGGCCCCGGTCCTGCTCGCCGCGTACGCGGTGGCCTTCACCCGGGTCGTCGGCGGCGCCCCGTTCGCGACCCAGGTCATCGTCGGCAACCGCTTCCGCCCCGGCCTGGCCGAGGTGGTCTCCCCGCTGTCGCAGAACGGCCTCGTGGTGCTGGACCCGCGCACGATCACGGCCGCCGAGGCGGTCCTGCGGGCCCGCCAGGCGTCGATGAGCGCGTCGAAGTACGCCTACTACGACCCGCAGGCCCGCCAGGCCCTGCTGGAGCGGGTGGCCAAGGACCGCGGCGAGCCGATCGACCTGCAGGTCTTCTACAACGAGCGCCGCCTGGCGCTGCGCCCGCCGAAGACGAGCGCGGACGACGAGACCATCCGGGCCCTGCGGCGCGAGACGTCGCTGATCCGCGAGACCGAGCTGCCGTACTTCAACGAGAAACTGATGGTGAACATCGACGACGTCCCCGACACGGTCCAGATCACCACAGAGGTGGACACGGCCTACCTGACCGTCCCGCGGCTGCACCGCCTGCTGGCGGAGATGGAAAGCTTCGCCGTGGAGGCCGCCCTGAACCCGGAAGCCCCGGCCATCCCGTAGCCCTTCCGGCATCCCGGCAGAAGCTCCACCGCAGCGCAGCCGGCCCGGGCCCGCCACTTCGCGCACCCGGCAACGTCTCGCGGGCCGACGCCCGGTTGACGATCCGTCCCGGCTCGTTCGCGGCTTGTGTCGTGGTTCGCTGCTTGGCGGTGCCGGTCTCCTGGTGAACTGGCACTCCACAGGTTCTCTCCGGCCGTCGCCGGGCTCACGATCGGTCCTGGCTCGTTCGCGGGTTCCGTCGTGGTCCGCCGCTTCGCGGTGCCCGCTCCATGGTGAAACCCGCCCGCTGGCCCACCAGCCCGCCGGTCCGCCAGGCCGCGTCGCTTCACGAATCACCGGACCACAGTCTCCTGATTCGCGGCGCTGATGCATTTGTTCGCCGGGTCTCGGTCGGTGAAGCCCCGCGTCGGCCCGTCTGCCCGCGGATGCCCAACTGACCACGCCACCCCGTGCCGGCAGCGCTTCGGATGCCTGGACCCTGCTCAGCAGCAGACCGGCGGCGTAGGCCCCGGTGACGTCACTGCCGGGCCAGGCAGTGAAGCCACTGCCGAGCCAGGCGCCGATGTCGGCGTGCGGGATCATGTCGCTGGCAGCCATGCGAGCACCGCCCGGATCTTGTCGTCCCAGAAGGCCCAGTCGTGAGCGCCGGGGGAGAACTCGGTCTTGAGTGGGATGCCGTGCTCGTTGCAGGCGTCGCGGAACCGTAGGTTCGAGGAATACAGCGCGTCCTCCGTGCCGCACGCGACGAACAGTGGCGGCGGGTTCTCGACGGTGTCGAGCAGGTGCAGCAGGTCGTTGTCGGTGCCCTCGATGTCGGGCGGAGTGCCGTAGATGCGTTCCCACATCCGCGGGTCTTCGGGCCGGGCCAGTTCGCGCGCCCGGGTGGCGAGGTCGAGGACGCCGGAGAGGCTGGCCGCGGCGCCGAATCGGTCGGGGTGGCGGAGTGCGAGCTTGAACGCGCCGTACCCTCCCATGGAAAGCCCCGCCACGAACGTCCTCGCCGGATCGTCGGAGAGGCGGAACAGGCGGCGGGCGGTGCGCGGCAGCTCCTCGGAGATGAACGTCCAATATGGACGGCCCCAGACCTCGTCGGTGTAGAAGCTGCGTTCGACCCGCGGCATGACGATGGCGATCTGCCGCTCGGCGGCATAGCGCTCGAGGGACGTGAACCGCGTCCAGGCGGTGTCGTCGTCGCTGAGGCCGTGCAGGAGATAGAGCGTCGGGAACTCGGCTTGGCTGGTCGTCTGCTCGGGAAGGAGGACGGTCATGGAGGTGCCGACCCCGAGCGCGTCGGAGGAGAAGTCGCATCGGATGCGGGCCATCGTCATGCTCCCATCGTAGCTTGTTTTGGTGGTAGCTGTCTGCCCCGGCGGCGGTCGGTGAGGCGGCGGGCCTTCACCCGCGCGCCGCAGTCGGTCATCGAGCACCATCGGCGCGTATGGTTGCGGCTGCGGTCGAGGAACAGCCAGCCGCAGCCGCCCTCCTCGAGCGGGCAGATGCGCAGGTCCTCGACGTTCTCGGTGGTCAGCACGTCGATGGCGATCGCGGCGAGACGGTCCTGCACGGCGAACGCGACCACGTCGCCGATCCGCAGGCGCGCGGCCGTCGGGGCGTCGAACGCCAGTGTGACGCCTGCCCGGGCCACCGCGGCCGAGTAGCGCGTGCCGAGCTGTTCGAGCGCCGACTGGTACGGCAGTCGTGCCTTCAGGGGCTCGTCCATGCGCACCAGCAGTACCGTATAAAGGGCCTCCCGGATCGCCAGAGCTGCCGCCAGGGCCTGCTCGCCCTGCCACGCGAGCCGGATCTCGGGTGCCTCCTCCGGCTCCACGACGCCGGCGCGCAGGGCCCATCGCAGCAGCTCCTCCGGCGTGCCGAGGTGCTCCTTCTCCGGCTCGGCGCCCGGCACCCGCGGCTCGACCGTGTTCACCAGGTCGAGCGCGGTGTGTCCGCCGACGAAGCGGAGGCCGGGCTTGTCCGTCGTCTCCATGTGTGCGATGCTACCACCGTACCGCCCTTAACTGGAATCACCTCGGAACGGGAAAGCGCTGATGCTCGAACACCGACGCGCAAACCTCGCACTGGCCGCCCTGGCCGTCTCGACCTTCACCTTCGTCACCACGGAGATCCTGCCCGTCGGGCTGCTGACCCTCATGGCCGACGATCTGCACCGTTCGAGGTCGGAGGTCGGGCTGCTGATGACGGGCTATGCGGTCGTGGTCGTGCTCATGTCGTTCCCGCTCGCGCGCCTTACGCAACGCATCCCGAAGCGGCTCCTGCTCGGCACCACGCTCGGCGTCTTCTCCGCCGCGACGCTGGTCAGCGCGATCGCGCCCGGCTACGAGGTGCTGCTCGTCGCGCGGCTCATCGTCGGGCTCAGTCAGGCGCTGTTCTGGTCCATCGTCGCCTCGACCGCGACGAGTCTCTTCCCGCCGTCGCAACGCGGCCGCACCGTGGCCCGCATGTCCATCGGTGCCGCCCTGGCCCCGGTGCTCGGCGTGCCGCTCGGCACCTGGCTCGGGCAACAGGCGGGGTGGCGCGTCGCGTTCCTCGTCATGGCCGTCGTCGGAGTCGCGACCTGTGCCGTGGTGGTGGCACTCGTACCGTCCGCCGCGCCCGAGGCCGACTCGGCCTCGCGAGGCGTGAATCCCTCGCGCAGGCACTATGTGTTGCTGGTGCTGTGCACCGCCATCGTGGTGACCGGCGCGCTGACCGCACAGACGTACGTGACGCCGTTCCTGCTCGACGTCACCGGATTCGCCGCCGCGACCCTCGGCCCCCTGCTGCTGGTGACGGGCTCCGCCGGATTCCTGGGCACCTTGGTGGTGGGGCGATTCCTTGATCGGTACCCGTGGCTCGCGCTCGTCGTCCCGATGGCCCTCATCTGCCTGGCGCTGGTCGTGCTCTACGCGCTCGGCACGATGAAGGTGGCCGCGATCGTGGCGCTGGCTCTCAACGGCTTCGCGTACAGTGCGATGGCCGCGGCCGTGCAGAACCGCATCCTCCTGGTCGCCCCGGGCAGCACCGACCTCGCCTCGGCCGGCGGCAGCTCGGCGTTCAACGTCGGCATCGCCACCGGCTCCTTCGTCGGCGGCGTGATCATCGACCACGCCGGCGTCCGGTCCGTCGCCCTGGCGGGCGCGCTCATCGCCGTCGTCGCCGTCGCACTTCTCCTCGCCGAACCTCAACTCACCCGCAACCGCCGCGACTCGCCCGAAACGCCGGCAGCACCACAGGCCGAGGGGGTGACGCTGAACTGGCAACGGGCGGCGGCCTGAGCAGCGGCCGGTCGGTGCGAACCTTGTCTCGGCCGGAGCGGCCATCGCGGGGCGACCACGCCTCGGGCCAGGGACATGCCGGTGAACCTCGGGCCAGAAACCTGCCTACGCGCCTCGGGCCAGGAACCTGCTGGCCGGGGTCGCGCCTCGGGGCTGCGGTCGTGCCAGGGCCGCGCGTGGTCGCGCCGCGCCTCCGAGGAGCCTGTCCACGCCCGCGCTGGACTGCGCAGGCCCGCGTCGAATTCCGCGCCGCGTGCCGGGTTGCGGGCCGCGTGCCGGGTTGCGGGCCGCGTGCCGGGTCGCGCCGGTTGGGACTGCGCCGCCGGCCGGGGAGTGCGCGAGGCCGGAGAGTGAGCCGCGTCGAATTGGGCCGGTTGGGACTGCGCCGCGGATCGGGAGTGCGCTGGGCCGGAGAGTGGGGGCGCGCTGGGACGGCATCGGATCCGCGTCGATGGTGCAGCGGCCGCGCGCCTCGCCCGTGATGTGCCGTGGGCCTACGCCGGGATCGCGCCGGGTCCGGCCGGAGCGTGCCCTTCGTCGGGAGTCGGGATTGGGCCGCGAGTGGGACTGGACCGCGAGTCGGGATTGGGCGCGAGTGGGGACTGGGTCGCGAGTCGGGATTGGCCCGGGGGTCGGGATTGGGCGCGAGTGGGGACTGGGTCGCGAGTCGGGATTGGCCCGGGGGTCGGGATTGGGCCGCGAGTCGGGACTCGGCCGCCCTGGACTGGCCGGGCTGCGTCAAACCCCGCGGCCTCGCCGTGGGTCGGGCTTGGTGGCGCCGGATCGTGCCGGATGGGGCTGCCGCGCGCCGGGGCTAAGGGGGCCGACAGTAGGGTGCGCTGGTCGGGCGATGCGGCTCCGCGCGGCCAACGTCGCGATCACGGGGCAGGTTCCCAGTGCTGGCTGACTAGCCGGTGCGAGACAATCGGGCGGTGCGGTTCCGCGCGGCCAGTGTCGCGATCACGGGGCAGGTTCCCGGTGCGAGCTAACCGGTGCGAGACAACAAGAGTGCAGACCCGAACCTCGGGCGGCCGGCGGTTGCCAGAGGCGGACTCGGCGACGGTGGTAGCGCCCGAGCGGGCGCCGTCTCCTGCCGACGGGTCGGCCCGTCCGACCTCCCGCCCTCGTGCGCCGCACAGCGCCTGCCCAGACTCGCGTGAAGCGCGGCAGCGGGCCGGTGGTGTGTCGCCGCGCCACAGCCGCGGCCCGGGTCGTCCTCGTGCACGGACAAGCGTTGCCGGGGTGCGGGTCAGGCGTCCTGACGCCCGGGAAGCGCCTCGACCGCATTGGGATGGCTGCGGGGCAAGGGAGAGAAAAAGGCTCAGGAAAGAGAGCTGATACTGATCCACAACTGTTGCTCGATGTCGGCTATTCGACAAAAGCCGATGTATTTCCGCCGTCAATGGATTCGTTCAAGAAAGAGATGCGGAAACAGCCTGTCGGATCCGTTACATCGGTCCCGGGCGGGCGGGGGTGGATAGGGGTGTGAAGTGGGTTTGACCTGCGGAAACGATCTCGGGTAAAGGATCGGTGACCGGCCGTTCGGGTGGTCCGCGTGATCGCGTTCTGTGCCTACCATCGGCATTGCCGTAAGGGCGGCGAGCATCCAAGATCGGAGGCTGGGTCGTTGCTGGACACCGTCGTGCCCCCATCGGCGACTTCCGTGGCCGAAGCCGAGAAGGCGGGCCGCCTCGAGCGGCGTCGGCAGCGGCGGCAGGCGAAGCTCGCCGAGACGCACCGCGCCTACGAGGACTGCAACGCGCTCGCCGGGCCGCTGACCACGCCGGGGCGGGCGCAGCACCCCGTGGTGTACCGGCACGTGGGCGGGGCCGGGCGGCGGGTCGTGCTGTCGCTGCTGATCGCGCTGAACTTCCTGACCGGTCTGGTGTTCGTCGGCTGGCTGCTGCTGCCCGAGCACATCCCCGGCGTGGGCCAGGACTGGCACGTCATCGTCGCGCGGGTCGCGTTCTGTTTCGTCGTCCTGGTCGAGGCCGTACGGATGCTGCAGAACTTCGCGGTGTGGGTCTTCGCCTGGAAGGCCAGGGACCCGGTGCCGATGGTGCCCGCGCGCGGCCTGCGCGTCGCCATGCTCACCACGATCGTGCCGGCCAAGGAGCCCATCGACGTCGTCGAGCGGTCGCTGCGGGCCATGCAGCGGGTGCGCTACGACGGGCAGGTCGACATCTGGATTCTCGACGAGGGCGACGACCCCCGCGTGAAGGCGATGGCCAAGCGGCTCGGCGTGCACCACTTCAGCCGCAAGGGGCGGCCCGAGTTCAACCAGGAGCACGGCGCGTTCCGGGCCAAGACCAAGTCCGGCAACCACAACGCCTGGCGGGCCACGCACGAGCACGTCTACGACGTCGTCGCGCAGATGGACCCCGACCACGTGCCGCTGCCCAGCTTCCTGGAGCGCACGCTGGGCTACTTCCGCGATCCCGACGTCGCCTTCGTCGTGGCGCCGCAGGTGTACGGCAACATGTACGACAACTGGGTCGTGCACGGCGCGTCGGTGCAGCAGTACCTCTTCTCCGGCCTGATCGAGCGCGGCGGCAACGGCCTCGACGCCCCGCTGCTGATCGGCACCAACCACCTCTACCGGCCGCTGGCCTGGGGACTGATCGACGGCTACCAGGACTCGATCATCGAGGACCACCTGACGAGCATGGTCGTGATGGGCGCCCGCAACCCGCTCACGGACCGGCGCTGGAAGGGCGTCTACACCCCCGACGTCGTCGCGGTCGGCGAGGGCCCGACGAGCTGGACCGACTACTTCAACCAGCAGAAGCGGTGGGCGTACGGCGTGTGGGAGATCCTCCTGCGCCGCTCCCGGCCGCACCTGAAGCACCTCGGGGCCGGGCAGCGCCTGTGCTACGGCCTGGTGCAGTCCTACTACCCGAGCGTCGCGCTGTCCGCGGTCTGCGGGATCGTGGCCACCGGCACGTACCTCGGGCTGGGCATCAACGCGGCGACGATCGAGTGGCAGTGGTGGCTCGGGCTCTGGTCGGCCAGCATGGGCAGCTGGGCGGTGCTGTGGCTGTGGCTGCGCCGGTTCAACCTGGCCCGGCACGAGCGGCGGGAGATCGGCGTGCACGGCATGGCGCTCGCGCTCTTCGCCGTGCCCGTCTACGCCGCGGCCGGACTCGCCGCGCTCGCCCGGCGGCCGCTGGCCTACGCGGTGACGGCGAAGGGGCGGCTGCGCAGCGTCGACGGGCCCCGCACGTTCCGGACACACGCGGTCTGGGCCCTGGTCGGGGTCGCGCTGCTGGCGACGAGCGGGCTCATGGGGTACGACTCCATCGCCCTGCGCTTCTGGGCGTCCGTCAGTGTGGTCGTCGGGATCGTCCCGCCCCTGATGGCGTGGGCGGCCTATCTGCGCGACCGCGGCGCCGAGGGGCCCGAGGAGGACCCGGTGACCGCCGGGCTCGTCGTCACCGTCCGCGCGACGGCGGCCAGCGCGACCGCCATCGACGAGCTGCCGACCGTGCGCGGGTTCCCGGCCGTGCCCCACGCCGGCTTCCCGCTGCCGAGCCCGGCCGTGCCGCAGGGGAGCGCCGCGTGATCACGCTGCCGCGCATCATGCTCGCCACCCTCGTGCTCATCGGCGGTTACGTCTTCGTCGTCGCCCCGCGCGTCGAGGCGAACACGCGCACTACGGCGAGCTGGCAGGAGCAGCTCGCCGAGCCGGTGCCGAGCTTCAGCCCGCCGGCGAGCGCGCCGAGCCGCAGCCGGGCGACCTTCCCGCAGGCGGGCACCGCCTTCTTCGGCGTCTTCACCGAGAAGGGGCCCGGCGACCTCACCGACTACAACGGCTTCGTGCGGGCGGCCGGCAAGAGCCCGCAGGTCATGATGTTCGCGTCGGGCTGGGGCGCCGAGAAGCACTTCGACCGCCAGCCCTTCGACCGGATCGTCAACCGCGGGATGCTGCCGATGCTCGGCTGGGAGCCGTGGGACTACCGCGCCGAGTCCAAGACCGACCGCGACCGGGGGACGCAGCCGCAGTACCGGCTGGCGAGGATCAGCGGCGGAGACTTCGACGGCTACCTCACCGAGTGGGCGCAGGGCATCAAGGCGCTGGGCTATCCGGTGGCGATCCGCTTCGCGCACGAGATGAACGGGTACTGGTACCCGTGGGGCGAGTCCGCCAACGGCAACCAGAAGGGCGACTACGTGGCCGCCTGGCGCCACGTGCATGACCTCTTCGACCGCCTCGGCGCCGGCAACGTCATCTGGGTCTGGAGCCCGAACGTCGTCTACGACAACGCCACCCCGCTGTCGCAGCTGTACCCGGGCGACGCGTACGTGGACTGGGTGGGGCTGTCGGGCTACTACGGCACCGCGGGCATGGAGACGTACCAGACCTTCGAGCAGATCTACCGGCCGACGCTCAACGAGCTCAAGACGCTGAGCCGCCGCCCGATCGTGGTCACCGAGACGGCCGCCACCGACAAGCAGGGGCGCAAGGCCGACTGGATCACCGACCTGCTGCAGACGCTGCCGAGGCACCCGGAGATCATCGGCTTCCTCTGGTACGAGTCGGTCAAGGAGACCGACTGGCGCATCGCCGCCACGCCCGCCGCCTCGGCCGCGTTCGCCCAGGGCATCGCCCAGCCCTACTACGGCGCGACGTGGGACCCCGACATGGTCCCGCGCCGCCTGATCCGGACCAACTAGAGGAGCAGCGTCGTGGTGAGCCCC
This sequence comes from Dactylosporangium sp. CA-052675, assembly GCF_050947935.1. Taxonomy (GTDB): domain Bacteria; phylum Actinomycetota; class Actinomycetes; order Mycobacteriales; family Micromonosporaceae; genus Dactylosporangium. Next base: position 2,827,159 of record NZ_CP192010.1, read on the forward strand.
ACGCCCGGCGGGTACGTCGTCGGCATCGACCTCGGCACGTCGAACACCGTCGCGGTGATCCGCTCGCCCGACGGGCGGCGCCGCCCGGTGCTGTTCGACGGCGCCCCGCTCATGCCCTCGTCGCTGTTCCTCACCGACCACGGCCAGCTCGCCGTCGGCCGCGACGCCCAGCGCCTCGCCCAGCTCGACCCGGCCCGCTACGAGCCGAACCCGAAGCGGCGCATCGACGAGCCCTCCGTGCTGCTCGGCAGCGCCGAGATCCCGACCGTGCACCTGCTCGCCGCGGTGCTGCGGGCCGTCGCCACCGGGGTCGCCGAGGTCACCCGCTACGCGCCGCCGGTCGTGCTCACCTACCCCGCCTCCTGGGGCCAGACCCGGCGCAAGGCGCTGCACGACGCCGCGCTCGCCGCGGGGTTCACCGACGTCAGCATGCTGCCCGAGCCGGTGGCGGCGGCACGGTACTTCATCAGCGCCCTCAACCACCCGCTGCCCCGCGGCGAGGCGCTCGTCGTGTACGACTTCGGCGGCGGCACCATCGACATCGCGGTGGTGCGCAACGACCCGCAGGGCTTCACCGTCATCGGCTCCGGCGGCCTGGAGGACGTCGGCGGCCTCGACCTCGACGCCACGCTCGTCGAGCGCCTCGGCGAGGTGCTGCAGGCCTCCCAGCCGGACGTGTGGCGCCGCCTGCAGGACCCGCGCACCGCCCAGGACCGCCGGGACCGCCGGCTCTTCTGGGAGGACGTCCGCGGCGCGAAGGAGATGCTCTCGCGCACCACCGTCGCGCCGGTGAGCGTCCCCGGCGTCGAGTCGGCCCTGCACCTGACCCGCGACGAGCTCGAGCAGAAGATCGGGCCGATGATCGCGCGCACCGTCACCGAGACCGCCCGGGTCGTGCGCGACTGCGGCCTGGAGCCGGACAAGCTCGCCGGCATCCTGCTCGTCGGCGGCTCGTCCCGCGTCCCGCTCGTGGCCCGCATGCTGCACCGCGAGCTCGGCGTCGCGCCGACCGTGCTGGAGCAGCCGGAGCTGCCCGTGGCGGAGGGCGCGGTCGTGCACCCCTCCGAGCTGGCCGCGCCCGCGGCCGTCAAGGCCACCGCGTCGGTCCCGGTGAGCGCGCCACCCTCCGGGACGGTCTACGGCACCGAGCACATGGCGATCCCGGTGTCCGGCGTGCCCATGTCGGCCCCGCCGATCTCCCCGGTCTCCCCGATCTCCGCGATCCCGGTCTCCCCGCCGGTGGGCACGCCGATCCCGAAGCCGCCCACCATGGACGGTCCGCCTCCGCCTCCGCCCCCGGGCGGTCGCCGGCGGGCGGCCCTCGTCGCCGGTGTCGCGGCGGCTGTCCTGCTCGCCGCGGGCGGCCTCTTCGCCTACCAGGCCCTGAACAGGACGGACAAGACCCCGGCCACCACCACGATCGGCAAGTGGGAGAAGCTCAGCGAGATCCCGTCGAAGATCGGCATCGAGGGCGCCGGGGCCGCGGTCGTCAATCGCCAGCTGTACGTCATCGGCGGCTACACCGCGGAGGAGCCGCGCGGCCAGACCAGCGACGTCTACATCTACGACCTCGACCGCAACAGCTGGCTCAAGGGCCCGAAGCTGCCCCACCCGCTGAGCCACATGTCCGTGGTCCTCGACGGCGGGAAGACCATCTGGGTCCTCGGCGGGCTCGCCAGTGACGGCGCCACCGACCAGGTCTGGCAGCTCAAGCCCGGCGCCGAGGCGTGGGAGGAGGGGCCGAAGCTGCCGGCCAAGCGCAACTCCGGCGCCGCGGTCTACGACAGCGACGGCATCGTCTTCGCGGGCGGCACCGGCTCCGACGGCTTCGCCACCGACACCGTCTGGGCCCTGGGCCCCGGTGGCTGGACGACGATCGGGCAGCTGTCCGAGCAGCGCGAGAAGCTCACCGCGACCACCGACCGGGCCGGGCGGGTCTGGTTCATCGGCGGGCGGCGGCAGAAGCCGGACAACGCCACGCTCGACTCCGTCGACGTCATGCTCAACCGGAAGATGACCGGCGAGCACCTGAGGCTCGACGGGCCGCGCGAGGGGGCCGCGGCCATGAACATCACCGGGATCGGCCTGTGCGTGCTCGGCGGCAACAACGGCGCGAACGCCTACGACTGGTGGTGCCAGGACGGCACGCAGACGGCGAAGCTGCCGAAGCAGGAGCTGCCGCGGGCCGGCCAGGCGGTCGCGGTCTCCGACGGCGTCATCTACACCGCCGGCGGCTACAACGGCTCGAAGAACCTCAACGGGACCTTGGACGTGCAGGCGTTCCGGTACACCAGCTGAGGCACGAACTTGGCCCAGTGGCAACGGCAGCGAATTGGCACTTCTTCGGTCCAAGGGGCCCTGCTTGAATCGCCGGTGTGACTGTCGTGGACATGTGGTTCGACCCGAAGTGCCCCTGGGCGTGGAACACCTCGCGCTGGCTGCTGGAGGTGGAGCGGGTCCGGCCCGTCGAGGCCCGCTTCCACGTGATGAGCCTCTGGCTGCTCAACGAGCACCGCGAGAACCTCGAGGACTGGTACCGCACCTGGCTGGCCGACACCCTCGGGCCGGTCCGCGTGCTGGTGGCCGCGCAGCAGCGCCACGGCGCCCCGGTCCTGCGGGACCTGTACACCGAGCTCGGCACCCGCATCCACCACGGCAAGGAGCCGATCGGCCCGCAGCTGTACCGCGGCGCCCTGTCCGCCCTGGACCTCGACCCGGGCCTGGCCGCCGCCGCCGACTCGGACGCGCACGACGAGGCCCTGCTGGCCAGCCACCGGGCGGGGCTCGACCCGGTCGGCGAGGACCTCGGCACCCCGGCGCTGCACATCGGGTCGTCGGCGTTCTTCGGCCCGGTGGTGACGCCGGTCCCGCGCGGCGAGGCGGCGGGCCGGCTCTTCGACGGCCTGCTGCTGATGGTCGAGACGCCGGGCTTCTACGAGCTCAAGCGCGGCAACCGCGTGTCGCCGACGGTGGACTGACCCGGGCGGGCCGTGTGTAGGGTCGCAACTGTGGAGCATGACGGGTTCGTGGTCCGGCCGGTCGGCCGCGTCGAGTCGTCCCTCACCGACCGCGCGGACGCGCCGCGGCAGGGCGACGAGGGCGCCCCGGAGGCGTGGCTCGTGTTCGACGAGCGGGTCGCCCCGGCCCTGGCCGACCTGCGCCCCGGCGACCGGGTGCTGCTGCTGACCTGGCTGCACCGCGCCGACCGGGACGTGCTGGCGGTGCACCCGCGCGGCGAGCGCGCCCGGCCGCGCACCGGCGTGTTCAGCACCCGCGCCCCGGACCGGCCCAACCCGATCGGGCTGCACGGCGCCGAGATCCTCGCGGTCGACGGCCTGCGCGTGCGGGTCTCGGGCCTGGAGGCGATCCACGGCACCCCGATCCTGGACGTGAAGCCGGTCCTCGGCGAGGTCGACGCCCGCTGAGGACCGCCGCGCCTCAGGCCCTGCCGCTCAGGACTGCGCTTCAGGCCTTGCGCGCCTCAGGCCTTGCCCGTCTCAGGCCCTGCGCGCCTCAGGCCTTGCGCACCTCGCCGGCGCAGGCCGAGGCCACGCCGGCCCACGCGGTGCCGAACCGGCCGGACGACGCCGACTCCAGGGACTGCTTCTCGCGCACGACGTCGCCCCAGAAGTCGAGCATCTGCGCCTCGCCGAACCGCTTCGCCAGGCAGGAGATGCCCAGCAGGGCGATGCCGTACCGCGCGTCGATCTCCACCCCGCCGGCCCGCTCCGGCGGCGGGCCCATCGCGATCTGGCCGTCCCAGCCCTGCTGCACGAACTTGTGGATGGACGGCAGCCGGCTGCGCGTCGCCTCGCCGTCGCGGTCCGCGATGTACTCGGCGACGCCCTCCTGCAGCCACCACTGCTCGGCCGTGGGGTAGTTGTCGCCGATGGTCACCACGTGCCCGAACTCGTGGGTCAGCACGGTTCGCAGGTAGGGCCGGCTCAGGTCGTCGACCGGGATCACGACGCCCTGGGCGCCCATCGAGTAGCCGTCGTAGTAGGGGCCGAGGTCGGTGTTGTCGAACCAGGTCTTCCACTCGCTCGGCGAGGCGACGTACACGATGTACCACTTCGGCGCCGGGCCCCAGTGCGCGTAGCGGTCCGCGACCTCGGCCGCGGCGTCGGCGGCGCTGAGCACCTGCTGGAGCTTGTTCGCGGTGGTGCCCGAGCCGGCCACGATCACCCGGTGCCCGGTGACCGCCTTCAGGTCGGAGGCGTCCCAGGGGTCGGTCGCCTGGGCGTACCTGGTGACCGTGGCCTCGTTGCCGGAGATCGTCCACGAGGTCTGCACGAACTGGCGGGACTCGGGCTTGCAGCCCTCGCCGAGGCAGTAGTCGTACTGGACGATGACGTCCCAGCTGCCGCTGCCGTCGGCGCTCTGGCTCGGCTTGTCGATCAGGTTCGGCGTCCAGGCCCGCACACCCAGCGACCGCAGCGACCCGAACCGGCGCCGGTAGCCGTCCTTGAGCCCGGCCGCCACGCCCTCCAGGTAGCCGTTCTGGTCCCCGGCGAGCAGCGCCTTCGCCTGCTTGTCGAGCGCGGTGCGGATCTTGTCGGCCACGGTTGGTTCGCCGGTACCGGTGGTCGCCGCGACCGGCCCCGCCGAGGCCGACGCGCTCGCCGGAGCCGCCGACGGGGCGGCGGCGGTCTGGCCGCTCGGGCCCTGCGCGGCGACCCACACGATGAGCGCCAGCACCAGCACGGACACCACGACCAGGCCCGAGATCAGCGGCCAGCGCCGGCGGCGCGGCGGCGGGGGAGCCGCGGGGTAGGCGGGCGGCTGCCAGTGCATCGGCGGCGGGGCCGATACGGGCGGGGCCGACACGGGCGGGAGGTACATCTCCGGGCCTCGCTGCTGCGGGACCATGGTCACCGGTTCGGTGACGGCGGCCGGCTCCGTGTTCTCCCCGTCGTGCACCCAGGCACCGTACTGGATGCGCGCTTCCTCGGGAATCCGCGAAGCGGTCACGCTCGAAGTCGGCTACCGGACGGCGACGGCCGGGGTCGCCGCTTCGCTGAGCGGCTGCAATAGGATGCCGCGATGCCTTTGCGGTTCGCGGTGGACCTCGGCACGTCCAACACCGTCGCGGTGGTCGACCGCGGTGACGGCACGCCCCGGCCGCTGCTGTTCGACGGCAGCCCGCTGCTGCCCTCGGCCGTCTTCGCCGACTCCTCGGGGGCGCTGCTGGTCGGCCGCGACGCCGAACGGCACCTCATGACCGACGCCGCGCGCTTCGAGCCGAACCCGAAGGGCCGCGTCGACGAGGGCGTGATCCTGCTCGGCGACCGCGAGCTGCCCGTCGCCGAGCTGCTCGCCGCGGTGCTGCGCCGGGCCGCGACCGAGGCCGCGCAGACCGGGGTGGCGGTGACCGGCTCCACGGTGCTGACCTGCCCCGTCGACTGGGGCAACACACGCCGGTCGGTGCTGCTCGACGCGGCCGCCCGCGCCGGGCTCGGGCGCGTCACGCTGCTGGACGAGCCGGTGTCGGCGGCGACGTACTGCGTCCGCGCCCTCGGCGGCCGCCTCGCGCCCGGGCGCTGCGCGGTGGTGTTCGACTTCGGCGGCGGCACGCTCGACGTGACCGTCATCCAGGCCACGGGCGCGACGCCGGCGCTGCGGGTGCTGGCGACGGGCGGGCTGGCCGACCTGGGCGGTACCGACATCGATGACGCCCTGGTCGGACACGTCGGGCACCTCGTCGCCGCGGCCGACCCGCAGCTGTGGCACCGCCTGGCCGCGCCGCGCACACCGGCCGAGCTGCGCGACCGCCGCACGTTCTGGTCCGAGGTCCGCCAGGCCAAGGAGATGCTGTCACGCGCCGCGTCGGCCCCGATCCACGTGCCCGGCAGCGACCGCGCGACCCACCTCACGCGCGAGGAGCTCGACCGCGTCGCGGGCCCGCTGGTCGACCGCGCGGTCGACGAGACCCGCCGGGTCCTGGAACGCTCCGGCGTCACGCCCGCCCTGCTGGACGCGATCGTGCTGGTGGGCGGCTCGAGCCGGCTGCCGCTGGTGGCGAGCCGGCTGCACGCGCGCTTCGGGCTGGCTCCGGTCGTACCCGAGCAACCCGAGCTGCCCGTGGCGTTCGGCGCGCTGCTGCTGGCCAACGGCACCGACCGGCGGCCTTCCCCGCCGCCGGTGCCGTCGGCTTCACCACAGTCAGCCCCGCCACAGCCGGCCCCACCGCCGTCGGCCCCGCCACAGTCGTTTCCTCCGCAGCCGTTTCCTCCTGAAGCGTTCCCTCCGCAGCCGTTTCCTCCGCAGCCGTTTCCTCCTCAGTCGGCGCCGCCGGTCCCGCTGGATCGCACGTCGACCGGCACCGTCTACGGCGCCGGCCCGGCGACGTCCGCGGCCTACCCGCTGCCGCCGGTGGCTCCGGTCAGCGTGTTCCCGGTGGCGCCCGCCAGTGTCCCGCCCGGGCCGGCCGCCGCCCCGTCGCGCCCTTCCGTGATCATCGGGCCTGGCGTGACGATCCAGGGCAACGTGGCGATTTACGGCGACGACTCCCTCATGCCGCGCGACGAGCCGGAGCACGACGAGCCGGCCCCGCCACCGCCGCGGTCCGCGGGGCCCCGCCGGCCGGGCGGGTCCGGGCTGCTGCGGCGCCTGCGGTTCGCGGCGCTGCCGCTGCTGCCCGTGGCGCTCGTCATGGTCCTGACCCCGTGGGGCCGCGGCCTGCTCGCCGACGGCCGGGCCAAGGCCGACGCGCTGTTCGGTGCCGGGCCGAGCGCCTCGGCCCCGGCGAGTGAACCCGCCCCGCCGGCTTCGGCGTCCCCGGCGCCGGCCACCGCGCCCGCGACGGTGCAGCTCCAGCCGAGCGTGGGCAAGGCCGGAGTCGCGGTGAAGCTGACCGCGCGCGGCTTCGCGGCGGGGGAGAAGATCGAGGCCCGGGCCGGTACGAAGCTGCTCACGACCCTGACCGCGGACGCCGGCGGCGCGGCGGAGGCGAGCGTGACGGCGGCCCCGGCGGGGACGAAGGCGGGCGCGGTCGTCGTGCAGCTCGTGGGCCGGACGAGCCGGAAGTCCGCCACGGCCACCTATCGCGTCGCCGCCTGACAACTCCGGGTGCGCACGGCCGCCCCTACCGGGCGGTCCGGCCGCGTCGCCGCCTGACAACTCCGGGTGCGCACGGGCGCCCCTACCGGGCGGTCCGGCCGCGTCGCCGCCTGACAACTCCGGGTGCGCACGGGCGCCCCTCCCGGGCGGTCCGGTCGCGTCGCCGCCTGGCAACTCCGGGCGCGCACGGGCGCCCCCACCGGGCGGCCCGGCGTTACTGCTGGACGACGCTGCGTGACTGCCGGAGCGGCCCGGCACCGCGGCCGGGCGGCGCGGCGCTACTGTCGAGTGGCCCGGCACGAACGGCGGACGATGTCCGGGCGATGCGCCGATGGCATCCGCACACGACGTACGGTTCGGTCTGACTACATGTGGCAGTGTGCGGTCTGCGGCACCAGCAACGGTGCCGGCGTTGCGGCCTGCGGGTCGTGCGGTGCCCGGCGCCCGGCTCCGAGCGCGTCCGGCGGCCCGGCTTCGGGCGGAGCCGGCGGCCCTGCCCCGAGTGCGTCCGGAGGCCCGGCTTCGAGCGGACCCGGCGGACCGGCTTCGAGTGCGTCCGGCAGACCGGCTTCGGGCGGAGCCGGCGGCCCTGCCCCGAGTGCGTCCGGCGCACCGGCTTCGAGCGGGCCCGGCGGACCGGCTTCGAGTGCGTCCGGCGGCCAGGCTTCGCGTGCGCCCAGCCCGGCAGCCGAGGGGCTCGGGGCGTGGCCGCCGCCCGGCACGCTGCCCGCCGATCCGCCCGTCGCATGGCCCGCATCCGCACCGGCCGACGCGTTCGGGTCGTGGTCGCCCGCGAGCGCGCCGCCGAACGCCGGCGCCGGAGGCACCCCCGCCGCAGGACCGCCCGCGCCGAACGGGCCGGACCCCGCCGCGCCGGCCTCGGGGCAGCCCGCGCCGAACTGGTCGGCCTCCGGCCCGCCCGCACCGAACTGGCCGGCCTCGGGGCAGCCCGCGCCGAACTGGCCGGCCTCCGGCCCGCCCGCGCCGAACTGGCCGGGCTCGGGGCAGGCGGCGTCGACCTGGCCGGGAGCCGGGGCGTCGATGGGGTCCGGCGATCTCGCTGCGGAGAACTGGCCCGGCGCCGGGCCCGGGCTCGGGCAGACGCCGTTGCCGTGGGTCGCCGGCACGCAGCCTCAGCCGCCGTGGGGTGCTGGCGCGCCGCCCCAGCGTCCGTGGCCCGGTGGGACGCAGCCTCAGCCGCCTTGGGGTGCCGGCGCGCCGCCCCAGGAGCCGTGGGTCGACGGGACGCAGCCTCAGCCGCCGTGGGATGCTGGCGCGCCGCCCCAGCAGCCGTGGGCCGACCGGACGCAGCCTCAGCCGCCCCAGCCGCCTTGGGGCGCCGGTGCGCAGGGTGGCGGGGTGCCGGCCCGGAGCCGGCCGATCTGGATCTTCCCGGCGATCGTGGCGGTGGTGTTGCTGCTGGCGGGCGGTACCGTCGCGTTCGTCCTGCGGGACCGCTGGCTGCCCGGCTCCGGGGGCGAGGCGGGCCCGACCACGGGGCCGACGGGCACCGCGAACCCGATCGTCCCGACGGCGACCGGCACCGCCGGGCCCACGACGGCGGCGCCGACCACGGCCGCGCCCACGACCGCGGGGCCGACGCTGCCGGCGAGCGTGGGCGCGGTACGGCTGGATCCGAGTCTCGATCCCGCGCAGGCGCCGGCCGTGGCCGCGGTCTTCGACAAGTACTTCGCCGCCGTGAACGCCCGCAACGCGAGCGCCGCGCTCGCCGTCATGGACCCCGGCGGCTCGATCAACCAGGGTGACGCGAGCGCCGTGAAGCGCTTCACCGACGGTATCTCCACGAGCACTGACGACGACATCCTGCTGGTGAGCCTCGGCTCGGACCCGACCGGCAAGGGCGTCCTGCAGGCCCATGTCACGTTCCGCAGCCAGCAGCAGGCGGGCAAGGGCCCGAAGGGCCGGGAGTCGGAGACGTGCACGCGTTGGGACGTGACGTACTCGATCACGCAGCCCGGGGGCGAGTACCGCATCTGGGGCAGCACGAACGCGGGCAGCCGCCCCTGCTGACGCCGGGGCGGCCGGGGCCGGACCGTAGCCAGGAGCAGGCGGGCAGGGCCCGGAGGGCCGCGAGTCGGAGACGTGCACGCGCTGGGACGTGACGTACTCGATCACGCAGCCCGGGGGCGAGTACCGCATCTGGGGCAGCACGAACGCGGGCAGCCGCCCCTGCTGACGCCGGGGCGGCCGGGGCCGGACCGTGCGGGATAGCATCCGCGGCGTGCTGGAGTCGACCCGAGCCGTGCGCATCGCCGCCGTCCTGACCGTCGTGCTCGCGATCGGCGTGGCCTTCGGCATCCGGGCACTCGCCGGCGGCACGCTGTTCAGCAACGGCCCGCTGCAGCAGAACACCGGCACGGCGCTCTACGCGTCGGCCGTCTACGCCGGCGTGGTCTTCCTCGCCCCGCGGTGCGGCCCGCTGACCGCCGGTGCGTGCGCACTGGCCTGGTGCTGGGCCACCGAGACGTTCCAGCTCACGGGGATTCCGCACGAGATGAGCCGGTACAGTCTCGCGTTGCGTCTGGTCTTCGGCGATGCCTTCGACTGGCTCGACATCGCCTGGTACCCCGCGGGAATCGTGCCCCTCGTCCTGCTGGAGCTGCTGGTGAAGCCGCGGCGCCGAGCCGCATGACCGGGCGCGGGCGGCGTGGCCGGCGTCCGGCACGCCGCGCCGTGCGACAGGTCCGCGGCGCCGCCGGTGCCCGCCGTGCGGAAGCTCAGGGGCGGGTCGGGCCGGCCAGGGATCAGGTGGCGGTGATCGCGCCGGTCGCCAGCAGGGCGACGAGGATGCCGCCGACGGCGACGCGGTAGTACACGAACGCGGCGAAGGTGTGCCCGGCGACGTACTTGAGCAGCCACGCGATGCTGACGTAGGCCACGATGAAGCTGATCACCGTGCCGACGCCGGTCTGTGCCCAGCCGACCGTGGCGGCGATCTCGTCGGCCCGGGTGACGGCCTCGAGCAGGCCGCCGCCGGCCAGCGCCGGGATGCCCAGGAAGAACGACAGGCGGGTCGCGGTCACCCGGTCGAGCCCGCGGAACAGCGACGCGCTGATGGTGGCGCCGGAGCGCGAGACGCCCGGGACGACCGCGATGCACTGCGCGAGGCCGATGATGAGCGAGTCCTTCCACGTCACGTCGCCCTCGGCGCGCTTCTGCCTGCCCAGGTGGTCACCGAGCGTCATGACGATGCTCCACACCACCAGGCCCGCGGCCACGAACCACATGCTGCGCAGGACGCCCTCGATGTAGTCCTTGAACAGCAGGCCGACGACGACGATCGGGATCGAGCCGACGATGACGTTGATCGCCATCCGCCAGTCCTCGTGCCGGCGCGCCTCGGCGTTGAACAGGCCCCGGAACAACCCGGTGACGAACCGGATGATGTCCTTGCGGAAGTAGATGACCGCCGCGAGGATCGCGCCGACCTGGATGACCGCGGTGAACGCCGTGACGCCCTTGTCGTCGATCGGGATGCCCATCAGCTTCTCGGTGATGGTCAGGTGCCCGGTCGAGGACACCGGGAGGAACTCGGTCACGCCCTCCACGACGCCCAGCACGATCGCTTCCCAGATCTGCAACGCCGTTTCCTCCTCGCCGCGCCCGACTTGCCGGAGAGGAACTTACCGGACGCGGCTGAGAAGACTTTCAGTCCCGGTGGTGCTGGTTGGCGTGCCCGGCGGCCAGCTCCTCCCGCAGCTCGGTCAGGTGCTCGGTGTCCTCCGGCAGGTCGAGCCGCTCGAGCAGCTCGAGCGCGGGCGCGATCTCCAGCGAGCCGTAGACGTCATGGAAGCTGTACAGCACGCCGCTGAACACGGCCCGCCGCAGCCGCTCGTGTTCGGCGGCCGCGGTGTAGACCGGGTACTTGAGCTTCCACGGCACCGGGCCGCTCACCTTCAGCACCGCGGCCGCCCGCCGCTGCAACCCCTCGTCGTCCTCGCCGAGCCGGTTCACGTCGCGCGCCAGCGCCTCGGTGAACGCGCGCTCGACGGTCTCGATGTCCTCGAACCAGTCGACCCACAGCGAGTACAGCACCGCCTCGCTGGGCCGCGGCTGTTCGAGGTGCTCGCGGATCGCCTGCCAGTGCGTGGCCCAGAGTTCCTCGTCGCCGGCGGCGTTGACGAACCAGCGCAGCTCGACGGTCACCCAGTAGGCGTCGAGGATCTCGAGCAGCCCGAGGCCGATCTCCAGCTTCTCGGCGTTCGACAGCGCCTCGTCGCCGCGGATCTCCGGCATCAGATCACGAGCGGCGTCATTGGGATCACCGTCCGTATCGAGCTCGTGCGCGGCCAGCCAGGCTCGTGTGCGATTGCTGCGTGCAGTCTCCACGATCGACAAGTATCGCCGGTCGGCCGCGTTCGTGCGCTACCGCGGATCCGGACCGTGACCTGCGCCCCACAAGATCGACCGGCCGTGACGGCGGCCCCGCCCGGCTCCGGCGGCGTCGCCCGTCGATGTCAGAGCGGCAGGACGCCGACGGGGAGGGGGCTGTTCGCCACGTGGTCGAGCAGGGTCGCGCGCAGGGCCTGGGCCGCGTGGGGCAGCACCGACTCGCGCCGCTGGGCCAGGGCGATCGTGCGGTGCACGCCCGGCGCGACCAGCGGCGCGGCGTGCAGCAGCGGCCGGTTCACCAGCGCCATGCTCGGCACCAGCGCCACCCCGAGCCCGGCCTCGACGAAGGCCAGCACCGCGTCCATCTCGCCGCCCTCCACGGCGTAGCGCGGCGTGAACCCCGCCCGCCGGCACGCCTCGAGCGTCGTGTCGCGCAGGTCGTACCCGGTGCGGAACATGACCAGCGGGGTGTCGCGCAGCTCGGCCAGTGCGATGCGCGGCGCGGACAGGGGCGCGACCGAGGCGACCACCAGGCTCTCGCGCAGCACCGGCACGGTCGACAGGGCCGGGTCGGTGCCGCGCGCGGGCTCGACGATCAGCGCCAGGTCCAGGCCGTGCGCGACGAGCGCGGCGACGAGGTCCTGCGAGCCACCCTCGTCGACGTGCAGCTCGATGTCCGGGTGCCGCTCGTGGAACTCGCGCAGTACCAGCGGTACCAGTGACGTGCACAGACTCGGCGTCGCGCCCAGCCGCACCCGGCCGCGCCGCAGGCCCACCACCTCCTGGACGGCGTCCCGGGCGCTGTCGGCGTCGGCGACGACCCGGCGCGCGAGCGGCAGCAGCGTCTCACCCGCGGTCGTGAGGGCCACGCCGCCCCGCGAGCGGTCGAACAGCGCGGCGCCCAGCGCCGACTCCAGCGTGTGAATTTGTTTACTCAGTGTCGGCTGGCTCACACCGAGTTGCTCCGCCGCCCGGGTGAAATGTCGTACTTCGGCGACGGTCAGGAAGTATCGAAGCTGCTGCAGCTGCACTTTCATAGCCTACAGCTATCGTCACTGCGGCCGTCATGCATTGGACGAATCGCGAAGCCCGCCCCTAGCGTCGGCGGAGTGGCGGTAATGACGGCAGAACGGACGAACCGGGTCAAGCCCCGGAACAAGACCTCGTCCGTCGCGCTGAAGATCCTGATGGCGGGCACGGGCCTGCTGCTCGTGCTGTTCCTGTTCGCGCACATGGCCGGCAACCTGAAGATCTTCGTCGGGGCCGAGGCGTTCGACCACTACGCGCACTGGCTGCGCGACCTGGGCGCCCCGCTGCTGCCGCACACCGGGTTCCTGTGGCTGCAGCGCGCCGGGCTCACCGTCGCCGTGCTCGCGCACATCGCCGCGGCCGTCGTGCTGGCCCGCCGGGCCCGCGCCGCCCGCCCGGTCCGCTACGCCCACCGGCCCAAGGTGCAGGGCAGCTACGCGGCCCGGACCATGCGCTGGGGCGGCGTGATCATCCTGCTGTTCGTGGTCTTCCACATCCTGGACCTGACCACCGGCACCGCGAACCCCGTTGGCGACCACGAGCACCCGCACGCCAACGTGGTCGCGGACTTCGCGCCCGGCCGCTGGTACGTGACGCTGTTCTACACGCTCGCGATCGTCGCGGTCGGCTTGCACCTGCGCCACGGGATCTTCTCCGCGCTGCGCACCCTCGGCCAGCGCTCCGCGCGCGGGGAGCGCGTCGCCCGGGCGATCGCCCTGGTGGTGTCGCTCGTGCTGGTCGTGGGCTACCTCTGCGTACCGTTTGCCGTTCTGACCGGGCTGGTGAAATGACCATGAACCTCTGGAGCGAGGGCGACCCGATCGCCGACGCGGCCGCCCCCGACGGGCCGATCGAGACCCGCTGGGAGCGGCGGCAGTTCGCCGCGAAGCTCGTCAACCCGGCCAACAAGCGCAAGCTCACGATCATCGTGGTCGGCACCGGGCTGGCCGGCGGCTCCGCGGCGGCGACCCTGGCCGAGGCCGGATACAAGGTCCGCTCGTACTGCTACCAGGACAGCCCCCGCCGCGCGCACTCGATCGCGGCCCAGGGCGGGATCAACGCCGCCAAGAACTACCGCAACGACGGCGACTCCGTGTACCGGCTGTTCTACGACACGGTCAAGGGCGGCGACTTCCGGGCGCGGGAGTCCAACGTGTACCGCCTCGCCCAGGTCTCGGTGAACATCATCGACCAGTGCGTGGCCCAGGGCGTGCCCTTCGCCCGCGAGTACGGCGGCCTGCTCGACAACCGCTCCTTCGGCGGCACCCAGGTCTCGCGCACCTTCTACGCCCGCGGCCAGACCGGCCAGCAGCTGCTGCTCGGCGCCTACCAGGCCCTGGAGCGCCAGATCGCGGCCGGCAACGTCGAGATGCACGCCCGCCACGAGATGCTCGAGCTCGTCGTGGTCGACGGCCGGGCCCGGGGCATCGTCGTGCGCGACCTCGTCACCGGCGAGATCACCACCGACCTCGCCGACGCCGTGGTGCTCGCCACGGGCGGCTACGGCAACGTGTTCTTCCTGTCCACGAACGCGAAGGGCTGCAACGTCACCGCGTCGTGGCGCGCGCACCGGCAGGGCGCCCTGTTCGCCAACCCGTGCTACACGCAGATCCACCCGACGTGCATCCCCGAGTCCGGCACGCACCAGAGCAAGCTCACGCTGATGAGCGAGTCGCTGCGCAACGACGGCCGCGTCTGGGTGCCGGTGCGCGGCGGCGACGACCGCGCCCCGGCCGACATCCCCGAGGACGAGCGCGACTACTACCTCGAGCGGATCTACCCGTCGTTCGGCAACCTGGTGCCGCGCGACATCGCCTCCCGGGCCGCCAAGAACGTCTGCGACGAGGGGCGGGGCGTCGGCCCCGGTGGGCTCGGGGTGTACCTCGACTTCGCCGACGCCATCGCCCGGCTGGGCCGGCCCGCGGTCGAGGCCAAGTACGGCAACCTCTTCGAGATGTACGAGCGCATCACCGGCGACGACCCGTACGTCACCCCGATGCGCATCTACCCGGCCGTGCACTACACGATGGGCGGGCTCTGGGTCGACTACGACCTGCAGTCCAACATCCCGGGCCTGTTCGTGGTGGGCGAGGCGAACTTCTCCGACCACGGCGCCAACCGGCTCGGCGCGTCCGCGCTGATGCAGGGGCTGGCCGACGGGTACTTCGTGCTGCCCAACACCATCAACGACTACCTCGCCGCCGGCCCCTTCCCCAAGGTCGCCGAGTCCGACGCGGCCGTGGTCGCGGCCCGGGAGGCCGTGCGGGAGCGCATCGCCAGGCTCCTGGCCGTCGACGGGGACCGCACCGTGGACTCCTTCCACCGCGAGCTCGGCCACATCATGTGGGAGTACTGCGGCATGGAACGCACCGAGGAGGGCCTGACGAAGGCGATCAGCCTGATCCGGGCCCTGCGCGAGGAGTTCTGGACCCGCGTCAAGGTGCCCGGCACCGGCGAGCAGCTCAACCAGAACCTCGAGCGCGCCGGGCGGGTCGCGGACTTCTTCGAGCTCGCCGAGCTGATGTGCGTCGACGCCCTGCACCGCGCCGAGTCGTGCGGCGGGCACTTCCGCGCCGAGAGCCAGACCCCGGACGGGGAGGCCATGCGCCACGACGAGCGGTTCTCCTACGTCGCCGCCTGGGAGTTCGCCGGTACCGGCGAGCCGCCCGTGCTGCACAAGGAGGCGCTCGAGTTCGACTACGTCCACCCGAGCCAGCGGAGCTACAAGTAATGGACATCAAGCTGCGTGTGTGGCGCCAGAGCGGGCCCCAGGACCGGGGCCGCATGGTGACGTACGAGGTGCGGGACATCTCGCCGGACGCCTCCTTCCTGGAGATGCTCGACGTGCTCAACGAGCGGCTCATCGTCGAGGGTGAGGAGCCGATCGCCTTCGACCACGACTGCCGCGAGGGCATCTGCGGCATGTGCGGCATGATGATCAACGGCGTCGCGCACGGCCCGCTCAAGGCGACCACGACGTGCCAGCTGCACATGCGCCACTTCAAGGACGGCGAGACGATCGACGTCGAGCCGTGGCGGGCGGCGGCCTTCCCGGTCGTGCGCGACCTCGTCGTGGACCGCAGCGCGTTCGACTCGATCATCCAGGCGGGCGGGTACATCACCGCCCCGACCGGCGCCGCCCCCGACGCCCACGCCACCCCGGTGCCCAAGGCCGACGCCGACGCCGCGTTCGAGGCGGCCACGTGCATCGGCTGCGGCGCCTGCGTGGCCGCGTGCCCGAACGGCTCGGCGATGCTCTTCACCGCGGCCAAGGTCGGCCACCTCGGCCTCCTGCCGCAGGGCCAGCCGGAGCGCGACTCCCGCGTGCTGGGCATGGTCGCCGCGCAGGACGAGGCCGGCTTCGGCGGCTGCACGAACGCGGGGGAGTGCACCACCGTGTGCCCCAAGGGCATCCCGCTCACCCTGATCGGCCGGCTCAACAGCGACTACCGCAAGGCGGCCACCGGACGGCGCGGATAAGCTTCCGACTCATGCAGTTGTCGGAGCTCGCCGGGCGGCGGGTGGCGGTCTGGGGTACCGGCCGGGAGGGCATCGCCGCGATCGAGGCGATCGCCCCGGTCGGGCCCGCGTCACTCGTCGCCGTGCAGGACAAGACCACGTTCCTGGCCGCCTCGCGGTGGGACGCAGCCGTGCCGCTGTTCGAGGGTGAGGCGATGGGCCCGGCCCTGGACGGCGTCGAGGTCCTCGTGCGCTCCCCGGGCGTCGGCGAGTCCAACCCGTGGATCCAGCAGCTGCGCCGGCGCGGGGTCGTCATCACCGGCGGTACCGCCCTGTGGATGGCCGAGCACGCCGGCCAGACGATCGGCGTGACCGGCTCCAAGGGCAAGAGCACCACCACTACGCTGATCTCGCACCTGCTCACCGCGACCGGCCGCCCGAACGAGCTGGGCGGCAACATCGGCATCGCCGTGCTGTCGCTGCCGCCGGCCGAGCGGTACGTGCTGGAGCTGTCGATGTACCAGTGCGCCGACCTGCAGGACTCGCCCCGCGTCTCGGTGGTCACGTCGCTGTTCGAGGAGCACCTGGACTGGACCCGCGACGGGCTGCCGTCGCAGTACTACGCGCACAAGCTCAACATCGCCATGCACGGGCCGGAGGCGGTCGTCTACAACGCGACCGACCCGACGCTGCGCGCCGAGCTGGCCGCGCGCCCCGGGCTGCCGCTGGTCCCCGTCGAGCCCTGGGAGGCCGGCGGCTGGATCGTGCGCCACGGCGAGCGGCTCTTCCCGCGCGACGCCTTCGCCCTGCGCGGGACCCACAACACCGGCAACCTCAGCGTGGCCCTCGCCGCGCTGGAGGCCGCCGGCGTCGACGTCGTCGGTGAGCGGGCGGCGATCGAGGCGGGGCTGCGCTCCTACACCCCGCTGCCGCACCGCCTCACCCCGATCGCGGACCCCTCCGGCGTCGAGTTCGTCAACGACTCGCTGTCCACCGCCCCGCAGACGACGATCCACGCCATCGAGGCGTACGCGGGGCGCCCGCTCGTGGTGCTCGTCGGCGGCCAGGACCGCGGCATCGACTACACGCCGCTGCGCGACTACCTGCGCGACAAGGCCGTGCCGCTGACGCTGGTGGCGATCCCGGACAGCGGCGAGCACATCCTCGACGTCGTCGGCGACCTGCCGAACGTCCGCCGGGAGGTGGCCGAGGACCTGCCCGCCGCCGTCGCCCTGGCCCGCGGGCTGGTCCCGGCGGGCGGCGTGGTGCTGCTGTCCCCGGCCGCCCCCAGTTACGGCCGCTACGACAACTACGAGGCGCGGGCGAAGGCGTTCATCGCCGCGATCGAGTCGACCCGGGGCGTGTAGCGGCGGTCCGGTGCCGGCCGTGGGAGCCGGCCTGACGGTGCCGCGGGCGCCGCACAGGGCCGGCCGACGTATCCCGGCCCCGGCGCACGGCACCAGGCGTCCGAGGCCACGCCGAGCGCAGGACCAAGTGCGGTCGTCGCGGTGACCCGGGGCGGTTGGGAACGGTTCAGCCCAGCCAGGACGCCTCGGCCAGGGCTCGGGCGGCGGCGTCGGCATAGGTCGCGGCGGCCAGCCAGGCCTGTGCGAACGCGGTGCCGTCGTCGTCGCCGAGGCGGCCGAACGCGTTGCGCGGGCGGTCGTTCGCGGCCTCGACGAGCCGGTCGAGCAGCGCCGCGCCGGCGTCGAGCCGGGCCCGCCGCAGCCGGGTCGCGTCCGACGGGCCCCGGCCGGCCGGGAACGTGAGCATGACCCGGCCGCCGTTGACCGTGCGCTCGACCTGCGCGCTCAGCAGCTGCAGCGCCGGATCGCGCACGGCCGGGCGCCACACCTCCTCGCCGGCGGGCCCGGCCGCGGCCGGGCGGGCCGCGGCCACCTCCGCGCGCAGGTGCTCCTGCGGCAGCTGGCTGCCGTGGAGCCGGTCGAACGCGAGGTCGGCGTGGCCGTCGACCCGCCACTGCTCGCCCTCGACCGGCGCGACGGCCAGCGGGAGCACCGTGCCGGGCCGCCCGGGGTCGGGCCGCGCGATCAGCAGCATCCGCAGGCCGGCCGCGCGACCGAGCACGCGCAGGTTCTCCCGGTAGCCGAGGGCCGGATGGTCCACGGCGACCCGCAGCGTGAGCGGCGTGCCGTCGGCGTGCTCGGCCTGGATCGCGTCCCCGTCGGTGCCGCGGACCGTCACCGTCAGGAACAGCAGATCGGCCCCCGCGGTCCGCTCGGTGACCGGCACCGCGAGCGCCGCGAACGCCCGGTGCACCTGCGCGGCGACCGGCTCCGCCCACAGCCCGGCCAGCGGCTCCTCGTGCCAGGCGGCCCCGGAGGCGGTGACCGCCCGCACCCCGCGCCCGGCCCCGAGCTGCCGGCCGCCGGTCGCGGTCGCGCCGGTGACCACGAGCCCCGCCCGGGTGAACCCCCGGTGCGTCAGCGCCGTCTCGCCCATCGCGAGGGTCGCGTCCCCGCCGCGGGCCGCGCGCCTCGCGTCGCCGGGCATCACGTCGGCGACCATCCACAGGCGGCCGTCGCGGTCCGCGGCGTACGTCACGACCCCCGCGTGCCCCGTCCCGGCCAGCACCGCCGTGGAGCACAGGCCGTACAGGCGCAGGCTCCCCTCGACGTGGTACTGCCGCCGCGCCGCGCCCCGCTCGGTGCTCGCCCCGGTCCGCAGCGCGTGCGTGACGAGCAGCAGCTCCCGCATCGCGTCGCTGAGATCCGCGAGCCGGTAGTGCGCGTCGTCGCCGCGGGCCGCCTGCAGCAGCGTGGCCACGACCCGGGCCGCGGCCGCCGGCTTGTAGACCTTCGTCGCCTGCGCCTCGTGCGCCGCCCGCAGCAGCGCCGCCCGCGCCACGGTCCCCGACCCGCTGACCCCGTCGCCGAGCACCGCCACGGCCGCCCGCCAGACGTGCTCGACGGCCGCCCGCTGGGCCACCCCGAGCTCGTCGCCCGGCTCCTCGGCCGCCTCGGCCTCGACTGCGGCCGTCGCTGCCGGCGTTGCCGCGGCCGTCCCTGCCGGCGTCGTCTCCGGTGTCGTTGCCGCCGTCGTCTCCGGCGTCGCTGCGGCCGTCGTCTCCGGCGCCGCGGAGGCGTCCCAGACGGGCGCGTTGGACAGCACGCCCGCGCGGTGCAGGCAGTTCGGCGCCAGCAGGCAGGTGCAGGTCACCTCCGCGGCCGTGCGCACCACCCCGCCCGGCGCCAGCAGCGTGACGGTCGTGGCGTCGTCGATCGCCACCGTGTACAGCTCCCCGTCGGCCACCACCGCCAGCCCCGCGAACCGCCCGGCGGCGTCGTCGAGCTTCTTGCGCAGCCGGGCCGGCAGCCCGTCGACCGCCTCCACCAGGACCGGCGCGTCGATCGGGGGCAGCGATGCGTTCACGGTTTCACCTTCTCCGCGACCCAGCGGGCCAGCTCCAGGGGGCTCAGCGCGGCCACCGGCATCCCGGCCGCGACGAGCTGTGCGGCGACGGACACCGAGTACCGCGGGCGGCCCGCGTCGTCCAGGCTCGCGCAGCCGAGCACGGTCACGCCCGACTCGGCGAGGGCCCGCGTCTCGGCCAGCAGCCCGCCCAGCGGGTAGCCCTCCTCGAAGTCGCTGACGAGGACCACCAGCGTCCGCGACGGTACGGTCACGAGGCTCCGCGCGTGCCGCAGCCCCTTCGCGATGTGCGTCCCGCCGCCGACCCGCACCTCCAGCAGCAGGCCGAGCGGATCGCTGACCCGCTCGGTCAGGTCCACGACCTCGGTGGAGAAGGCGACGAAGTGCGTCGTGAGCGCCGGCACCCCGGCCAGGATCGCCCCGGTCAGCGCCGACCAGATGATCGAGGCCTCCATCGACCCGGACACGTCCACGACGAGCACGAGCCGCCAGTCGACCCCGCGGCGCGCCCGGGTCCTGAACACCGGCCGCTCCGGGATGACCTGCACCCGCCCGTCCTCGCCGCGCCGGGTGGTGGCCAGGTTCGCCCGCAGCGTGCGCGGCAGGTCCAGCGGCCCGCCCGGCCGGTACGTCGGCCGCGGCGTGCTGATCCCCGCGAGCGCCGGCCGCAGCCGGGTCGCGAGCCGCCGCGTGAGCTCCTCGACGATCCGGGCCACGAGCGGCCGCAGCCGGGCCAGTGAGCTCTCGGGCATGCCACCGGCGAGCGACAGCACGGTCTGCAGCAGCTCGACCGAGGGGTTGACGGCCTCGGGTTCGAGCAGCATGACGGCGTCGCGCCGGCCGCCCTCGGCCGCCCGGGCCAGCACCTCCTCGCGGATGCCGGGCCCGAACAGCGCGGAGAGCTCCTCGGCCCATTCCCGCACGCCGGGGAACGGCGCCTCCCGCCCGGCCCGTCCGGCCGCGTCGGCCGCGGAGCCCTCGCCGCGGCCCCGCCCGTACAGCTCGTCGAGCGCGGTGGCGTATCGCCGGGCCGAGGCCCCCAGCTGCTGGTCTTCCCGCCCGAGCAGCAGCCGCCACCGGTCGACGACGGCCAGGGTCCGTGGATCCTCGTCCGGTGCGGCGGCGGGCCCGGTCTCGTCCCGTCCCGTCGCGGCCGGTGCGATGGCGGCGGGCTCGGCCTTGCCGGGTCCCGTCGCGGCCGGTGCGGCGGCGGCCGGTGCTGACGCGGGGGGCATCAGGCCCAGCGACTCAGCGGGGGGCATCAGGCCCAGCGACTCCGCCGCGGCCCGGCCCGCCCGGTCCGCGAGCAGGCGCCGCAGCAGGGCCGACGGGTCCACGTCGGCGACGTCGGCCGGGGTGGTGTCGCCGAGGCGGTCGCGTACGACCGCCAGCAGCCGGTCCCGCCCCGCCGGGCTCACCGCCTGGAACCCGCCCCGCAGTGCCGGCAGCCGGGCCAGGAACGCGTCGTCGGGCAGCGTCGCGACCCGGTCGAGCAGCCCGTCCAGCGCATCGGGGCCGGACTGCAGCAGCGGTTCCGCGGCCGCCAGGAGCCCCCGCAGGTGCCCGAGCAGCCGGCGGCGGGCGTCGTCGTCGGCCGCCGCGTCCACCCAGGACGCGACGCGCGCGCCGAGCACGGCCGGCTCCGCGAGCCCGAGCAGCACCTCGACCGCGCCGGCCGCGGCCGCCATGGTCGGCGTGCCGTCCGCGGCCAGCCGGCGCAGCGCGTCGGCGAGCCGCAGCCCCACCCCGGCGGCGTCCGCGCGCCGGCCCAGCGCCACGAGCGCGTGCACGTCGGCGAGGTCGTCGGAGCCGGTGAGGCCGTCGACCTGCCGTACCGCCGCCGCCTCCAGCGCCTCGCCCAGCGCCCCGAGGTCGGCCAGTCCCGCCGCGACCGCGGCCGGCATCCCCGGGACGTGCCCGTGGCGCAGCCGGTCGAGCAGGCCCAGGGCGGCCATCAGCTCCTCGAGGGTGGCGCTGGCCGGGACGTGCTCGGCGACCTCGGCGAGCCGCTCGGCCGCCAGCCCCGCCAGCCCGCACTCGGCCGCCGCCGCCAGCCCGCCGATGATCTGCGCCGCGGTCGCGCCCTCCGCGCCCTCCTCGCGCCGCCGCCGCTCCCGCAGCGCCCCCTCGGCGGCCTGGGCCAGCGTCACCCCGCGCACCCCGGCGACGTCCAGCATCGCCTCGGTCCCCGGCGTCCACGCCACGCTCCACCGCGTGGTGAGCGCGTCGACCCCGGCCGTGCCCTCCACCCCAGTGGGCTCGGCGTAGGGGATCCGGCACGCCGCGAGCTGGCGCAGCGCCACGTCCCGGCGCCGGTCGAGCTCGGAGCGCAGCGGGTCGAGCCGCAGATCCTTCACCGCCGCGCCGGCCACGGGCAGCCGCAGCTGTTCGAGCAGCGCGTGTACCGCCGGGCGCAGTCCCGACCGCGGCGCCCCCGCCGCCAGCGAGCCGCGCACGTCCCCGACGAGCACCGCCTCCATCGCGTGCGCCACGACGCGCCCGCGCCCGAGCACCTCCCCGTGCGCGAGCACGCTCTGCAGCGCCTCGACGAGCTCTCCCCGCCCGGGCGCGGGCAGCCCGCGCAGGCGGGCGAGATCGCCGGCCAGCCGCACGACCTCCCGGGCCTCGGCGGGCCCGGCGGGGTGCCCGCCGGCCCGCACCCGCGCGCAGACCTCGACGACGGAGGCGAGCGCGGCCGCTTCCACGCCCTCGGCCCGCCCGGCGGCGTCGACCACGGCCTGCTGCCACCGCGGGTCCCGAATCCCGGCCGGGTACCCGGACCGCGAGTCGAGCAGCGCGAAGCTGTACGGCACCAGCGACGTGACCACGTCCGACTCCGCGGCGCCCCGCACGCTCGCGAACGCCTCCGCCGGTCCGGGCCCGGTGTGGTTCGGGCCGGACCCGGCATCGGCGGCGCCCGGGCCGGTGAGCAGCGCGGCGGCTTGCTTCGGGTCCGAGCCGGCGTCGGTGGCGCCCGGGCCGGTGAGCAGCGCGGCGGCTTGCTTCGGGTCCGTGCCGGCGTCGGTGGCGCCCGGGCCGGTGAGCAGCGCGGCGGCTTGCTTCGGGTCCGTGCCGGCGTCGGTGGCGCCCGGGCCGGTGAGCAGCGCGGCGGCTTGCTTCGGGTCCGTGCCGGCGTCGGTGGCGCCCGGGCCGGTGAGCAGCGCGGCGGCTTGCTTCGGGTCCGTGCCGGCGTCGGTGGCGCCCGGGCCGGTGAGCAGCGCGGCGGCTTGCTTCGGGTCCGTGCCGGCGTCGGTGGCGCCCGGGCCGGTGAGCAGCGCGCCGGCTTGCTTCGGGTCCGAGCCGGCGTCGGTGGCGCCCGGGCCGGTGAGTAGCGCGGCGGCGTGGAACGAGCCGACGACGGCCGCCACCCGCCGGTCCCCGGCCGCGGCCAGGCACCGGCGCATCCAGGCCTCGCGGCGCAGGTCGAGCTCGGACACGCCCGGCCCGGTCGCCGCATCGGTCCGCATGGCCCACCCGACGAGCAGCGCCGCCCGCCGCACCGCCTCGGGGTCCGACCCGGGTGCGCGGGCCTCGACGACCCGGTCCCACATGTCCTCGTCGGGCCGCCCGCTGGCCGCCTGCCGCAGCGCGTCGCCGAACGCCGACCCCGGCGCCGGACCCGGCCCCGCCGACTCCGGCGCGTCCACGACCGCGGGCGACGCCGACGCGGGATCGTGCCAGACGCGGGACGCGAGCGGCAGATCGCACGCTACGACCTCGACCCCATGCTTCGCCGCCCACCGCACGGCCACGAGCTCCGGCGAGAAGTCCGCGAACGGGTAGAACGCCGGGCTCCCGTCGGCCCCGCGCACCCCCGCGAGCGCGACCGGCGCGGCGGTGCCCGGGTCGGCCAGCCAGGGCAGCCAGGAGGCGAACTCGGCCGGCAGCTCGAT
Source organism: Dactylosporangium sp. CA-052675 (assembly GCF_050947935.1). Classification (GTDB taxonomy): domain Bacteria; phylum Actinomycetota; class Actinomycetes; order Mycobacteriales; family Micromonosporaceae; genus Dactylosporangium. Next base: position 2,850,345 of record NZ_CP192010.1, read on the forward strand.
CAGCAGCACCTCGGGCCGGAACCGGTCGAGCAGCTCCCCGATCACCACCGACAGCGCGGGGGAGTGGTGCCGCACCCCGATGAGGAACGGCACCGTGGCCCCCGCGAGAGTCGCGAGCGCCGCGTCCGGATCGATTCCGGCGAGCCCGGCACCACCCTCGGCCTCCGCGACGAACGACGCCCCCGCCCCAGCCGCGGCCGACCGCAGCGCCGCCGAAACGGCCCCGTTCAAGCGTGGCGGAGGCGTGCCGGCTCCGTTCAAGCGTGGCGGAGGCGTGCCGGCTCCGCTCAAGCGCGGCGGAGGCGCACCGGCCCCGCTCAAGCGTGGCGGAGGCGTGCCGGCTCCGCTCAAGCGCGGCGGAGGCGCACCGGCCCCGTGCGGCGACGGCCCGCTGCCCGGCAGCGGCGTGGCGTCGCCGGCTGTGTCACGGCTTGAGGACATCGCGCAGTTCCCACAGCCGGCTCCACAGGCGGGCGCCCTCCTCGGCGCGGCGGCGCACCGCGCCGTCCCAGTAGCCCAGCAGCTTCGCGCCGTCGGCCGGGTCGTCCTTGCACACGACGCCCTGCAGGTGGGCGGGGAGCAGGGACAGGACGTCGCGATCGCCCGGGAAGTAGGCGGCGGCGAGGCCCAGCGACGTCGCCACCGCGACCGCCTCCGCCGTGCTCATCACCGTCGACGGGCGCTCGACCTCCCAGCCCTCGACCGACCGACCGGCCCGCAGGTCGCGGAACGCGGTCACCAGCGCCTCGAGGACCGCCTCGTCCACCTCGAACGGCGTCTGGACCCGGTCCAGGGCCGCCCGCGCCTGCCGGCCGACCAGCGCCGTCTCCTGCGCCAGGTCGGGGATCGGGCCGACGGTCTCGAAGTTGAAGCGGCGCTTGAGGGCCGCCGACATCTCCGAGACGCCCCGGTCGCGCAGGTTCGCGGTGGCGATGAGCGTGAAGCCCGGCGCGGCGTGCACGGTCGCGCCGTCGGTGCCGGACAGCTCCGGCACCGCGATGCGCCGGTCGGACAGGATCGACACCATCGCGTCCTGCACCTCCGGCAGGCACCGCGTGATCTCCTCGATCCGCGCCACCTGCCCGGCCCGCATCGCGGTGAGCACCGGCGACGGCACGAGCGCCTCCGGGCTGGGGCCGTGCGCGAGCAGCAGCGCGTAGTTCCAGCCGTATCGCAGCTGGTCCTCCGTCGTGCCCGCGGTGCCCTGCACCACGAGCTCGCTCGTGCCGCACACGGCCGCCGCCAGCAGCTCCGACAGCATCGACTTGGCGGTGCCGGGCTCGCCGACGAGCAGCAGCCCGCGCTCCCCGGCGAGGGTGACCACGCACCGCTCGACGAGGGCGCGGTCGCCGACGAACTTCCGGGCGATCTCCAGCTTCGCCGGCACGCCCTCGGGCCGCTTGCCCTTGGGCAGGGCCAGCTCCCCGTCGCTGCCGACGATGAACGTGACGACGGCCCGCGGGGTCAGCCGCCACCCGGGCGGCCGCGCCCCGCCGTCGAACGCGGCGAGGAACGCGAGCTCGGTCGCGTGCGCGTGCTCGGCGGGATCGACCTGCCGGGGAGCGGTCACAGTGGCGGTCATGAACGGCCCTTCCAGACGAATGCGGACAACGCAACAGCACTCATCGACGGCCCCGCGTCTGCAGCTCCTCGAAGCGCGGCGTGTCGCCGGACGTGATCCGCTCCCACGCGATCGCGAACAGCTGCGGCGCCGGCGCGACCGGGACCACGGCCCCGAGCGCGGTGCCGTCCTCGTCGGCCCCGATGAGCAGGGGCAGCTTCCACCGCTCCAGCGGCGGCAGCGGGGCCTTCCACGCCAGCCACCCGCCGGGCAGGAACAGCGACCGGCCCGCGCGCGGCCGCTTGGCCTCCACGACGAGGTCGGTGCCGAGCAGCTCGGCGCGGGCGGCCTTGAGCCGGGCCGGCTTCCACCCGGTCCACCCGGCCACGTTGCGGTCGGTGGGGTCGGGCAGGGCCAGCAGCTGCAGGTAGAGCGTGGCGGCGTCGGCGCCGAGCCCGTGCCGGGCGGCGACCTCGGCGACGAGCTGCGGCGCCGAGCGCGACGGGTCGTGCGGCGCCTCGGCGTCGGGCGCGTCGAGCCAGCGCGAGATGTCGTCGCCGAGGATCGCCCGCAGCGCCACGATGCCCTGCGGCGCGCCGTCGAGGGCCGCGATGAACGCGTCCACCCGCCGGTCGCCGGGGCCGTCCATGCGGGCCGTGCGGACCCGGGCCCGCCGCCAGTAGCCCTGGGCGGAGATCACGAACAGCCCGGCGTCGAGTTCGTGCTCGCCGCGCTCGACGTCCAGCCCCAGCTGGGCGAGGGCCTTGTCCATCGCGGTCTCGTCGGCGCCGGCGACGGCCACCTCGAAGGCCGGGTCCCGCGTCAGCCGGCGCACGGACTCCAGCACGCCGGGCAGGTTGGCCCGGATCGGGTGGCCGGCCGGGAGGCGGCGCACCAGCCAGGGCAGGCCGCGGGCGACGCAGAGCAGCAGCTCGGCGCCGTCGACGCCCTGGCCGGGCGCCTGCAGCCATGTGCACGTGCCCGGGTTGGCCACGCCGTGCAGGAACGACGACGGGCTCAGGGCGGAGTGGGTGCCGGCCCGGCGGAGCTCGGTGATGAGCTCGTCGCTCACCGGGGTGCGGGCACCGACCTGCTCGGTCCGCCAGGCGCCGAAGCGCGCCGGGTCGGGCCCGGTGGTCCACAGCCGCGCCGGGTCGGCGGGGATCAGCGCCGCGTGGGCGGCGCTGATCTTCGAGGCCAGCGTCGGGTCCCGCCGCAGGTGGTCGATCGCGGTCTCGATGGCGTAGTCGGTGACCGTCGGGTCGGCGGGCTCCCAGCCCTCCTTCATGGCCGACCACTGCCGCGCGTCGGCCGCGCCGGACAGCAGCACCGTGGCCTCGGCGAGGCTGATCCCGCCCGCGGCCGACAGCGCCCGGACCGTGTCCGGGTGCAGCAGCGCCGCGGACCCGCCACCGCCGCCACCACCACCACCGCCGGCGGCGACGGCCCGGCCGGCCGCGACGAACCGCAGCACGCCGTCGCGGTCGATGCCGTGGCGGTCGTAGTCGCGCGCGAAGCGGATCTCGTGCCCGTGCACCGCCCCGAACCGGCCGTCGGCCGAGTGCTCGACGCCGATGGCCGTGCCGTCGTGCGGCGAGACCTGGAACGGCAGGAACGTGCGGCCGGGGCCGGACTCGTAGGGCTGCCCGACCGTCGTCTCGGGCCGCCCGCTGTCCGGGGCGATCCCGGCCCGGCGGATGCGCCCGGCGCCGTCGAGCAGCCCGGAGCCGGCGATCACCTCGAGCGCGTCCAGCAGCGCGGCGCGGTGCTCCGGCTTCGTGGCCGGGGACGCCGCCCGCAGGATGACCGAGGGCAGCACGCCGAGCGTGTCCCACCAGTCGAGGTCGCCGTTGCGGCACCAGGCCTCGAGCGGGGTGCGGGGCTCGCCGCCGGTGAGCGCGGCGCCGCCGTCCATGAAGTGCCTGACCCACTCGCGGCCGTGGTCGTAGCAGCTCGGGATGAGGCCCGAGAGGGCGTCGTTGAGCACGCCGTCGGCGGCCAGATGGGCGTCGGGGTCCTGCAGCGCGGCGGCCGCGGGGCCGCCGGCCAGGATCTCCTCGGTGACGCCGGTGAGCCGGGCCAGCCGCAGCGCCGCCCGGGCCGCGTGCCGCACGACCCCGCCGACGCCGGCGAGCAGCGCCGGGTGGCTCAGCTGCGGCAGCGCCGCCCGGACCGCGTCCCGCACGGCCTCGTCGGCGATGCTGGCCCGGTCGGCCTCGGCGCCGGCCAGGGCCGCCACCGTGGCCATCAGCGTGCCGGCCGCGTCGTCGCCGAACGCCCGCAGCGCCCGGGAGCCGGCCTCGTCGCGGGGGCGCAGCTGGTGCCAGAACGCCACGTGCGGCATGAGCGCGGTGGCCTCCGCGAACGGGCCGCTCTCGCCGGTGGTGCTGGTCCGGGCGAAGCAGAAGCCGTCCGGCGTGTAGAGCCGCACGACCACGGCCCGCCAGGCGCGCTCGACGTAGAGGCCGTGCACCGTGTCGGAGCCGGGGAAGCGGATGCCGCCACCCAGCACGCCGGCGTTGCCCGAGCGGGACGGGGGCGGGTCGGCCATCGCGAACGCGCGGCCGTCGACGCCCTCGCCGGCCTGGCCGCCGCCGGTGCGCCGCACCCGCCAGCCGACCAGCCCGTCGCGGGCGCCGAGGGGGCTCTGCGCCATGCGCGGCGAGGCCGGCCGGATGCCGCAGTTGCCGGCGTCGAGCTGCTGGCCGTCGGTCGCGCCGTCCTCGAAGAACCGCGGCAGCGAGGCGCGGCCGCGTTCGCCGGTGGCGGCGTCGTACTCATACCACCGCGACACACCGTCGGGCTCGTGCCGCAGGACCCAGTGGTGCCGCCCGTCGCTCACGACCGCGCCGAGCTCCTGCGCCTTGCGGTCGCCGGCCCGCAGCGGCCGCCCGCCCGCGGTGCGCCCGCCGCCGGGCAGCGCCAGGGAGTGCTCGCCGAGGTCGTTGAGCCCGTCCTCGGCGGCGGTGAACACGTCGTCGGGGGCGCCGCTCCAGTAGCCGGCCCGCTCCCCGCCGCGGTTCCAGCCCACCAGCAGCTGCCCGTCGGCGTAGCGGACCGCGACGTGCCACGAGTAGCGCAGCTCGTCGTGCGGGACCCGCAGCGTGTGGTCGAGCTCGACGCCCTCGTCGCCGATCACGAGCACCCGGTCGTTGCGCCGCAGCACCAGCGCCGGCCACTGCGGGGTGATGAACAGGTTCTCGGTCAGCGCGCCGCGGTCCAGGCCGCCGAGCATCTCGGTGGCGGCCTCCAGCGCGGGCCACCCGAACTCGTCGAGGACCCCGGCCCGCAGCGTCCGGCCGAGCACCGGGCCGAGGTCGAACGCGGTGATCCGGGCGATCGCCTCCGGGTTGACCGCGAGCCCGTCCGGGGAGGCGACGAGGGTGAGCCGGTCGAGCTCGTGCCCGATCGTGGTCAGGCCCTGCGCCTCGACCCGGTCGGCGAGCCGGTCCAGCCACCAGTGCAGCGCGGTGCGCAGGCCGGGCACCGCGACCACCTGGGTGACCTTGGGCGCGTCGACCTTGGCCTCGTCCGAGCGGTACCACGTGTGGAGGTGCCCCTCGATGCTCGCGGCGACCAGCGCGCGCAGGCGCTCGTGGCCGGCCACGGCGCTGAGGTCGCGACGGCCCTCGCCGTCGTCGCCGAGCCACACCCCGACGTCGCACCGCGCGTGCTCGTGGGCCTCGGCCAGCGGCACGTCGAGGCTCAGCAGGAGGTCGGCGAGGTCCAGGTCGACGCGGCCGTGCGCGGTGGCCAGCTCCAGCGGCGTGCCGTCGGCGATGAGCCGCGGCGCCATCCGCTCGGCGAGCGCGAGATAGCGCGCGCTGCGCCGCTTGCGCCAGCCCCGGCTGCGGTCGGCGCGCACGAGCCAGCCCGCGGGCCCGTCCGGCGACTCGGCGGCCGGGTCGGCGGTGCCGGCCGCGCCGGTGAGCGCCTCGGTGGCCCCGGTCTCCTCCAGGATCTCCAGCCACGTCTCGAACGGGCAGTCCTGCGGGAACATGCCGAGCAGCTGGCCGCGGACCTTCGGGTCGCGCCGGGCGATGCGCAGCAGGGCCGGCCGGTAGGCCTTCCAGAATCCGCCCGGCGCCCGCAGCAGCGACGGCGCCCCGAGCAGCTCGTTCAGCAGCGCCTCGTCCTCCTCCGGGCCGAGCTTGGCCGCCTTGGCCAGCCGCCCGAGGTCGACGTGCATCTGCGCGTAGGGCGGCATCCCGCCCAGCGTCCGCTCCAGGCACAGCCGCCGGAACCGCTCGTAGGCGACCGCGGGCGTGCACCGCCCGGCGAGGTCGCGGGCGTGCTGGGCGAGCGACTTGGCGGTCAGGGCGCCCGCGAGGGCGAACTCGAGGAAGACGGTGTGCTGCCGCTCCTCGTCGATCTCCAGCGCGTAGGTGCGCTCGGCCTCGCGGGCCTTGCCGAACATGCTCGCCGCGTAGGTCTGGCTGTCGGCGGCCAGGAACGCGCGGGCCGCCTCCTCGTAGAACGTCGGCAGGAAGTGCGGCACCGCGCGGGCCAGCCGGTCGCCGAGCTCGTTGAAGCCGTCGCGGGCCGGGCCGATGCGGGACTTCGCGACCCGCACGAGCCGCTCGATGTCCTTCACCAGGGCCAGCGCGTGGTGGCCGTTGGCGGGGTCGTGCACGAGCGCCCAGGCGGGGAAGCCCAGCGCCTGCTGGCGGACCATCCCGACCTCGGCGACGGTCGGCGGCGCGGCGAAGCCCATGAACTCCATCGTGAGGTCCTCGGCCTGCCCGAGCGTGCCCGGCACGAGCCGGACCACCCTGCGCTCGCCGAGCACCGGGTGCGCATACTCCCGAGCCGTGAGCGTGTCGACGGTGTCCTGCCCGGCGGAGGACCCGATCGGCAGCACCGCCCCCGCATCCAGCAACGCCTCGCTCACGCGACCTCCTCCGTGCTCTCTTCGACCACTCGGCCGGCGTAGAGCGCCGCGGCCATGCGCATGCCTTCGGACCACGCGACCGGCCCCACCTCGGCGAGCGGGATCGACTTGCCGTCGGGGTGGACGAACACCAGGTCGCCGGTCTCGGCCTCCGCGTAGGGATCGTCGGCCCCGACCCAGCTGCGGGCCTCCAGGCCCCGCCCGTCCTCGAACACGCGGCAGACCGCGTAGCCGCCCCGCACCGGATAGCCCAGCGACCCGGCCCGGGCGAGCAGGTGCCGCAGCTCGGCGAAGCGGCCGCCGGCGTAGTCGCGCACGCTCGCCGCGCCCGGCTCCAGCTCCGCCGGGCGGGTCCAGGTCTGGCGGAAGAGCTGGTCGACGGATTGCTTGACGCCGAGGTCGGCGGCGAACTCGCGCAGGTCCTCCAGGTCCGGCAGGCGCGTCGGGTGCGGCACGGCGACCCGCTCGGCCGGGAGCCGGACAGTCTCGCCGTCGAGGTTGACGACGCCGATGCCGCCGGCGGTGGCGTCGCGCAGGAACCCGGCCTCGTCGGGGTCGAACGAGCCGTCCTCGTCGAGCACCGCGACCACGAGGTCGGTCAGCGCCGCGCGCCACGTCTCGTCGGGCCAGACCCGGGCCAGCAGCCCGGCCGGCACCGGCAGGGAACGGATCATCCACAGGTCGACCTGCTCGCGGACCTCGGCCTCGTGCCGGCCCAGCCACTCGGTCAGCTGCCGCAGCCCGGCCACCACCGGGTCGTCGCGCAGCGCCGGGGGCAACGACCTGAGCACTTTGCCCTTCTGATTACGGCACGCTATGCGCCCTGCGTCCAGGGTCACCTCATAGCCGCCGCCGGCCGCGAGCCACGCCATGCGGGTTGCCTCCGTTCCCTCGTCCATCGGATGCCCGGCACACTAGCGAGAGGGTGCGACATTTTTTCGCGAGCCTGGCATCGTGGACGGCATGTGCAGGAACATTCGCGTGCTGAACAACTTCGAGCCACCCGCGACCGAGGACGAGATCGAGGCCGCCGCGCTGCAGTACGTGCGCAAGGTCGCCGGCATGACCCGCCCGGCCGCGGTGAACCAGGAGGCGTTCGACGCCGCCGTGCGCGCGGTCACCGAGGCGACCCGGACACTGCTGGACAACCTGGTGACCCGCACCCCGCCGCGCGACCGCGAGGTCGAGGCCGCCCGGGCCCGGGCGCGCGCCGAGCAGCGCTACGGTCCGCGCGACCCGCGGTAGCCATGCGGTTGCTGGAGCGGGAGTCCGCGCTCGCGTCGCTGGCCGGGTACGCCCGCGAGGCGCACGCCGGCGAGGCCCGCCTGGTGCTCGTCGGCGGCGAGGCCGGCGTCGGCAAGACCGCGCTCGTGGAGGCGTTCACCGAGGGCCGGCCCGGCGTCGTGTGGGGCCTGTGCGACGGTCTGTTCACGCCGCGGCCGCTGGGCCCGCTGTTCGACATCGCGGACCAGCTCGGCCTGGACCTGCGCACGGCGGACCGGGACGAGCTGTTCGCCGTGACCCTGCGGGCGCTCAGGGACGTCGCCGTCCTCGTGGTCGAGGACCTGCACTGGGCCGACGAGGCCACGATCGACTGGATTCGCTACCTCGGCCGGCGCCTGCGCGGCACCGTGGCCGTGTTCACCTACCGCGACGACGGCCTGTCGCGGGGTGACCCGCTGCGCCTCGCGCTCGGCGACCTGGGCACCCAGCGCGGCACCCGCCGGATCGGCCTCGCCCCGCTGTCGGAGCCGGCCGTGCGCGCCCTCGCCCGGGACCGCGGGGTCGACCCGGCCGAGCTGTACCGCCTCACCGGTGGCAACCCGTACTTCGTCACCGAGCTCGTCCGCGACGGTACCGACGGTACCGACGGCATCCCCGCCTCCGCCGCCGACGCCGTGCTGGCCCGGGCCGCGCGGCTGCGCCCGGACGCGCGCGCCGTGCTCGACACCGCGGCCCTGATCGGCACCCGCGTCGACCCGCGCCTGCTCGCCGAGGCCACCGGCGCCACCCCCGAGGCGCTCGACGATCTCGTCGCGTCCGGCCTGCTGACCGGGGACGGCGCGGGGCTGCGGTTCCGTCACGAACTGGCGCGGCTGGCGGTGGAGCGGGCCGTACCGCCGCACCGGACCGCACCCGCGCACGCCGCGGTGCTCGCCGCGCTCCAGCGGCTCGGCTCCGGCGACGACGCGAGCCTGGCCCACCACGCCGAGGCGGCCGGCGACCGGGCCGCCGCCCTGCACCACGCCGTGCGCGCGGCCCGGGCCGCGGCCGGGCTCCGCTCGCACCGGGAGGCGGCGGCGCAGTACCACCGCGCCGTGCGGGCCGACGGCAACGATCCGCAGCTGCTCGACGCGCTCGCCTTCGAGCTGTCGATGATCGACGCCTGGGCGGGCGTGGCGGAGGCGGCCGAGCGGGCCCGGGTGCTGTGGCGCGCGGCGGGCAACGGCCTGCGCGAGGGCAACGCGCTGCGGATGCGCTCGGCGGCGGGGGTCAGCCTGTGCCGCGGGGAGGAGGCGCTCGCCGACGCCGAGGCGGCCATCGCGGTGCTCGAGCCGCTCGGCCCGAGCGGCGAGCTCGCCCTCGCCTACGGGCACCTCGCCAAGCACCACATGCTCGCCGACCGCAACGCCGAGGCGATCGAGCTGGCCGGCCGCGCGCAGGCGATCGCCGCCCCGCTGGGCCGCTTCGACCTGGTCAGCGACACCCTCAACACCGAGGCGGTGGCCCGGCTCATGCTGGGCGAGGCGTGGATCCCGCGCATGCGCCGCGCGCTGGACGTGGCGATCGAGCACGGCCACGACGAGAAGGCCGGGCGGGCGTACACGAACCTCTACGGCCTGCTGTGCCGGGCGCGCCGGTACGCCGAGGCCGAGCCCGTCTACCACGAGGCGATCGCGTACTGCGACGAGCACGACGCGGACACGTACGGCACCTGCCTGCGCGGCGAGCGCGCGGCCTCCCTCGCCCGCATGGGCCGCTGGGACGAGGCCCTGGCGCTGTGCCGGCAGGTGCTCACCCGGGTCGAGGAGGCGTCCCCGATCAACCGGATCTACCCCTTGTACGTCGACGCGACGATCCGCGCCCGGCGCGACGAGGACGGTGTGTGGGCGGCGCTCGACGAGGCCGCCGAGTCGGCCGACGGCGCCGGCGAGCCCCAGTGGATCATCAAGGCCCGGATCGGCCGGGCCGAGGCGCACTGGCTCGCGGGCAGGCTCTCCGCCGCGCGCGAGGAGGCCGAGCTCGCCGACGACGCCTGCGTCCGCGCCGACGGCTGGCTGCGCGGCTGGGTCGCGACCTGGCTGCGCCGCACCGGCTCGGACCGCCCGGCGCGCGGCGAGCTCGCCGAGCCGTTCGCGCTCGAGTGGGCCGGCGACCACGCGGGGGCGGCCGCGGCGTGGGACGCGCTCGGCTGCCCGTACGACGCCGCCCTGGCCCGCCTCGGCGCCGGCGACGAGGACGGGGTGCGCCGCGCCCTGGCCGCGTTCGACGACCTCGGCGCGACGACGGCGGCGCGGGTGGCCCGGCAGCGGCTGCGTGACCTCGGCGCCCGCTCGATCCCGACCGGCCCGCGCACCGCGACCCGGGCCCACCCGCACGGCCTGACGCGCCGCGAGCAGGAGGTGCTCGACCTGGTCGCGCAGGGCCTGACCAACGCCGAGATCGCCGCGCGGCTGGTCCTGTCGGTGAAGACGGTGGACCACCACGTGTCCGCGGTGCTGGCGAAGCTCGGCGTGGCCACCCGCGCCGAGGCCGCGCGCAAAACCGGGTAGGTGCCGGCCCGAACCTGGGGAATGCTTCCCGATTCGCCGGCACCCCCGCCATCCGTACGGTCGGTGCATCGCTCGAACCGAAGGAGGCACTGGCAATGCCGCTGTACATGGACGTCCACAGCATCGAGGGCGGCGTGTCCGTCGACGACGTCGCCAAGGCGCACATCGCCGACCTGCGCACGCAGGGCCGCTACGACGTGAGCTACCTGCGCTACTGGGTCGACGAGGCGCACGGCAAGATCTTCTGCCTCGCCGAGGCGCCGACGGCCGAGGCGGCCGCGGCCGTGCACCGCGAGGCCCACGGGCTCGTCGCCGGCGAGATCTACCAGGTCCAGGAAGGCTCCTGACGTCGATGCCGACGTTCATGGACGTGCACGCCGGCTACGCGGACGTCACCCCGCGGGAGCTGGCCGTGGCGCTGGACGCCGACCGCGAGCACGCGGCCGCCGAGGGGGTCCGCTTCGGCCGGCACTGGCTGGACCGCACCTCCGGTCTGGTGTTCCGGCTGGTCCACGGGCCGGACCGGGAGGCCGTCCTGCGCGTGCACGAACGCGCGGGACATCCGGCCACCGATGTGTACGAGTTGCCGCAATAATGTCGTTGCACCTCTCCCGCCTGTGCCGCACTGGGGGCACGCCGAGGGGGCGGGGGCGCGCCGGCCGTGTCACCGAGAGGTCCGCCCTGGGAGGCCCCCTGGTGACACGGCCGGACACGGCGTGGACGCCGGCCGGACACGGAATGGATGGGCCGACGCGCCGATGCCCGCCGATGGCGAAGCCGGGCACGATAGGCGTCGATGGGGTTGACGGAGCGGGCGCGGGCGGCGCTGGACTGGTCGCGGATCCCGGACGATTCCGGCGAGGAGATCGTCCGCGCCAACGAGCAGCGCCTGGCCCGCATGGTCGCCTACGTCCGGCTGGCGACGGTGCCGTTCCTGGCCGTGCCGCTGGTGCGGTGGGGCAACCTCCCGAGACCCTGGATCGTACTGCTGGCCCTGCTCGCCGTGGCCGCCTGGGCCCTGTTCGTCCTGCGCCGCGTCCGCCGCAACGAGGGGCTGCGCGACGACCAGCTCCTGGCCTTCGCCGACGTGGCGTTCTGCGTCGCGCTCATGGCCGCCGGCTCCCGGGCCGCCCCGACCGAGCAGCGCAACGCCGTGCTCACCGAGCTCGTCCCGGTCAGCCTGGTCAGCCCCGTCGTGCTCGCCTTCGCCGTCGGGCTGCGGTGGCGGGCGGCCGCGGCCGTCGCGCTGCTCGGCGCGACCTGGGCGGCCTCGGTCTGGCCCGACGTCTCCCAGAAGCTGGGCTCGGACCTGCTCGGGTTCGTGGTCTGGTACGTCGCCGGACTGGCCGTCGCGACCCTCATGCGCGGCATGGCGGCGCAGACGGCCGCGGCCGTGGCCCATGCCCGCCGCCTCGACCTCGCCCTGCACCGGGAGGGCTTCCGGCGCTCCCTGCACGACGGCGTGCTGCCGATCTTCGACGGGATCGCCCTGGACGAGCGCGTCGGGCGCGACACCCGCCGGGCCGCGCGCCGGGGCGCGATCCGGGCCCGGGCGCTGCTGTCCGCCGACGCGCCCGCCGAGGGCTTCGAGGCCCGCGTCTTCGAGCTCGCGGCCACCTTCGCCGACCTCGGGCTGCTGCTGTTCCCGCGGGTGTACGTCCACGAGGAGCCCCCGCCCGAGGTCGCCGCCGCCCTGCTCTCCGCCGCGCACGAGGCCCTCGCGAACGCGCTGAAGTACGCCGGCCCCGACGCCGAGGTCGTCCTCTTCGCCGAGGCGACCGCGGACGGGGTGGAGATCTCGGTGCTCGACAGCGGCGCCGGCTTCGACCCCGGCAGCACCCCGCGCGGGCGCGGCTACACCTCGTCGCTGCCGGCCGTCACCGCGGCCGGCGCCGGCTGGGACGTCAGCTCGGCCCCCGGCCAGGGGACCAAGGTGGTGCTGCGGTGGCCGGCCCCGTAGTCGTGGTCGACGACCACCGCCTGGTCGCCGGCCCCCTCGTCACCGTGCTCACCCCGCTGCTGGCCGGGCACGGCTTCACCCTGCGGCCCCTCGCGACGAGCGTCGCGGCGTGCCTCGCGTCCGGGCCGCCGGGCCTCGCCGTCTGCGACGTGATCCTCGAGACCGGGCTGTCGGGCGCGGAGGCGGTCAAGGCGCTGGTCGCGCACCGGTGGCGGGTGCTGCTCATCTCCGGGTACGCGCCCGAGGAGCAGACGCTGGACGCCATCGCCGCCGGGGCCGCCGGCTACGTGGAGAAGTCCGAGGACGCGGCCGGCCTCGTCGCCGCCGTGTGCGCCGTCGACGCCGACGGGCTGCATCTGTCCGCGGCCCTCGCCGCGATGTTCTACGCCGACCTGCGCCGCCGCCCCCTGCCGTCCGGCGCCGAGCTGGACGCCGGTGACCTGCGGGTGCTGCGCGCGTTCGTGCAGGGCGAGCCGCTCGAGCGCGCCGCGCGGGGCGGCGGGCTCACCCTCGGGCAGGCCCGGGAGGCCGTGGCGCGGATCTTCGCCGCGGCCGTGGCCCGGCGCCAGCAGCACCAGCTGACCCCGCGCGAGCTGGAGGTGGTGCGGCTCGTCGGCTGCGAGCACCTGTCGACGGCGGCCGCGGCCCGGCGCCTGTTCGTCTCGATCGACACCGCGAACACCCACCTGCGCTCGATCCGCCGCAAGTACCACCTCGTGCACCCCGAGGCCCCGCCGAACCTGCCCCAGCGCACGGCCGCCCAGCTCTGGGCCCGGGAGCTGAACCTCTGCTGACCCCCGCTCACCAGGACTGGGGAGTGCGACCCCTCCCCCCGAACCGGGAGAATCGAGGACACGGCGCGGTGGTCGCGCGGGGGGTGTGACCACCGCCCGGTCCGGCTCGCCCGTGACCCGCCGGGCCGGTCCGCGGGGTGCGGCGGGAACCCCCGGACACGGCGTACGCGACACTGGTCGCATGACCAGCCCACTCGCCCGCCGCGTGTACGAGACCTGCCACCTCACCGGCTCCTTCCGCCTGCGTTCGGGGCAGGTGAGCGGCGAGTACTTCGACAAGTACCTGTTCGAGGCCGAGCCCGCCCTGCTGCGCGAGGTCGCCGAGGCGATGGTCGCGCTGCTGCCCGAGTGCGACGCCCTCGCCGGGATGGAGATGGGCGGCATCCCCATCGCGACCGTGATGTCGCAGCTCACCGGGTTGCCGACGGTCTTCGTGCGCAAGGAGGCGAAGGCGTACGGCACGCAGAAGGCGGCCGAGGGCGTCCCCGTCGCCGGCCGCCGGATCGCGGTGATCGAGGACGTGGTGACCACCGGCGGCGCGCTGCTGGCCTCGTGCCGGGCGCTGCGGGCCGAGGGCGCCGAGATTGTCGCGGTCGTCTGCGCGATCGACCGCGAGCAGGGCGGCCGGGCCAACCTCGCCGCCGAGGACCTGCAGCTGCGGCCCGCGCTCACCCGGGCCGATCTGGAGGCGGCGGTCCGGGCGGGGTGATCCCCGGCGGGCGCGGCGCCTGCCTCGCCGTGCGGAGCGCCATCGCCTGACGCCTCCTTTTAGTGGAATGCAAATTCCCGTTATGCCTTCCTTCACCGGCCGTCCGGGCCCCTGACCCGGCAGTACGGTCGGGGCCGTAGCCGTCGAGGTTGCCGCACGGGACCCGGCCACGCCGAGGCCCGTGCTCCGCCAGGACAAGGAGCGCGGCGTGTCCGACCAACGCCCGGCCGGCCGGCCGGGTCATCGCAGCCCGGGGTCCGAGCCCACCGGTCGTCGCCGGTGGCTGGGCCGGCCGCTGCTGAGCATCGGCGTCCCCGCGCTGATCGCCGCCGTGGGTGGCATCGCGCTCACGTCCCAGGCCGCCCTCGCCGGCCAGGACGCGCCCGAGGTCGCGTGCACGCTCACCGTGCCGGCCGACCCGCTGAGCGCGAGGGGCCTGGCGACCCCGTACCGCCTCCAGGCCCCCTGCCACGAGGCCGACGCCGGCTCGGCCGCCTTCGTCCAGGCCACGATCGTCGACCCGGCGACCGGCGCTGTGTCGGTCTACAACCCGCTGGTCGTCGACGCCGGCGCCCGCCCCGCCGTGCCGCCGGCCCCGCCGAAGCTGCCCGCCGGCGCGGTCGTGGGCCTGTGGTTCGGCTTCAACGGCGACCAGCTGCGCCTCGCCGGCGACCACGGCAGCCTCGCGGCCGGCCGGTGCGTCAACGGCGCGCGGGACTCGATCTTCGGCCAGTTCGCGTACTGCAACGCCCCCGCCCTGTTCACCGCGGCAAGCACCGCGATCGCCGCCGGCCGGCTCAAGGTGCCGGCGCTCGGCACCGCCGCCGACGGCCGCCCGTGCCCGTCGACGCGCGACTTCGGCCTGGTCGACATGGACCAGAGCGACAACGTCACCACCACCTACCTGGTGCTCGCCGACGGCACGACCGCGCAGAACACCGCGGCGAACCGCGCCGCCCTGGCCCGCCGCGGCGCCCGGGTCGCGGTCAACGGCAGCGACAACGCCCTGCTCGACGCGCACGTCTTCCCGGCGCTGGGGTGCACGCCGTACCGTGCGCCGGACCTCGCCGACGCCGGCGCCCCGGCCACGTCGCTCGCCCTGAACGAGCTGCAGGCCGCCGCGCACCAGGCCGCCCCGGTGGCGCTGGTGCCGACCTCGGACCCGATGACGAAGGTCGCCGGCAAGGCGAGCGTCGCCAAGACCGACCTGTACCGCGCCGGCGTCGGCCAGCCCGCCGTCGACGCCGCGGCCGAGACGCCCGGGGCCTACTGCGCCGACCTGCTGCGGGTCGGCACCGACCGCATCGAGCTCGACCGCAGCCTGACCGTCCGGGCCGCGTCCCCGGACCCGGCGGCGGCCAACAGCCTCTTCACGTTCCTGGCCCAGCGCTTCCGCGGCGCGTACGACGCGCTGGACTGCCCGCGGCTGCTGCACACGAAGAACCCGGTCGCGGTGACCACCGACGCGAAGGGCGTCGTGGTGAGCGCCCGCTTCGCCGGGCTGTCCCGGCCCTCCGCCTCCCCGCCGGCCTCTGCCTCCCCGCCGGCCTCTGCCTCGCCGCCGGCCTCCGCCTCGTCGCCGGCCCCCGCCACCACCCGGCCCGCGGCGGCCGCACGGCAGCCCGAGCACGGCCGGGCGTCGGCGCCCGCGACGACCGAGCCGCCGCAGACGGCGGTCCGGACCACCCAACCGCCGCAGCCGGTGCGCACGACCACGCAGCCGGCGCACCCGGTCCAGACCGGCAAGGCCGTACCGCCGGCCGCCACCCAGCCGGCGAGCACCGCGACGACGCCGGCCCCGCCGCCGGTCGCGGACGCACCGGGGGACGACGCCCCACCGGCCGCCGCGGGCCGGCCGGACCTGGCCGTCGACGCCATGCGGCTGAAGGCGCCGGGCCCGAGGACGAGCGTGACGGGCACCTCGTTCGCGAGCACCATGGTCGGCGTGGTCCTGCTCGTCGGCGGCACCATCGGCTGCACCGCGGCGATCGTGCGCGCGTACCGCCGCAACCGCGGCAAGTACTTCCCCGAGCCGGCCGCGGAGTAAGCCGAGGTGCCGCCCGGGCGTGCTTGCGATCGAGAGTGATGAGTCTCAATATGTGAGGCGTTGGCTGCTTCCCGCCTCCCGAGAGGACTCGGTGATGATCAGAGCTCGCTCCGCCACGCTGCTCGCGGCCGCCGCCACGGCCGCGGTCGTCGGGGTTCCCGCCGCCGCGCACGCCGCCGTGGTCAGCCAGGCCTTCGCCGCCGACTCCGGGGACAGCTGCCGCTACGGCTCCAGCAGCGGCACGTTCAGCTGGCCGCAGGGGCCGGTCTCGCCGCTGCCCGCGCCCGGCGTCGGCGTGTCCGGGAAGGTCGCGGACCGGCCGCTGCCGATCGACGCGGGGCCGGTGTGCCGCGACGACGGGTACAGCAGCACCGTCACGTTCGTCGCCTACCTCGGGACGAGCGAGGTCGCGAGGCAGAGCCGCACCGCCGACAACGGCACGGTGTCGTTCTCGTTCGTGCTGGGCGGCGCCTCGGCGGACAAGGGGATCGACCGGATCACGGTGCAGGTCTGCCGCAACCCCGTCGTCACGCTGCCGCCGAGCTACTGCGGGCGGGCGGTCACCTACGTCGCGCCCTGACCCCGCCGGCGCGCGGCCCCCGCATACGGGCTGCGCTGGACCCGCATCCCGATCAAGGCGCCGTAGCCACCGGGGGTGCCCGGGTCCGCTCGCCGCGGGCCCGGGCGTTAGGCTGACGTATGTCGATGCTCGAGACCCTGGGCGTGCTCGCGCACCGCGGCGGCCTGATCGTCGAGCACCCCGAGCTGACCGTCGGCGTGGTCCGCGCGATCTCCCGGCCGACCGGCCTGCAGCTCGAACTGCTCGCCCGCCGCCCGATCGACCGGCGCGGCGCCCGGCAGCGCCAGGCCGGCATCCGCGCCGGGCGCACCGGCCCGCCGCCGGCCCCGAGGCGCCTGCTGCCCGCGTTCGACGAGGGCATCGACCTGCGCGTGGGCTGGCTCGACGACACCGGCCGGGCCCACTGGGAGTTCGGCTCGTGGGAGGCCGGGGGCGACTACGACGGGTTCCGCCTGCGCACCCGGCTGCAGTTTCCGCCGCGGTACTCGCACGTGTCCGTCGCCCTCGCCTGGCCCGAGATCGGCTTCCCCGAAACCGTCGTGGACCTCGCGCTGCCGGACCGCGCGACGGTCGAGCGCGGCACGGTGTCGATCTGGGACGCCCCGGTGGACACCGCGGTCCCCCCGTCGCCGCTGCACCACCGCGCGGACGAGACGCTGCTCGGCGAGCCGCGCGTCGAGGTGGGCCGGATCGTCGCCGAGCCGCGGGTCCTGCACCGCGCCGAGGACGCCGCCGTGGTCCTGACCCGGCTGACGGCCGTCGCCGGGGTGCTGTCCCTGGAGATCGTGAGCATCGCCCACGGCGAACGGGCGCGGGCCGCCACCGCCGCCGACGTCCCGCCGCGCGAGGCGCACCTGGAGACCGGCGCGTCCCTCGCGACCCTCGACGGCCACGCGGCGACCCGGGTCCGGCCCTACGCGGTGTCGTCGTCGGGCGGCGCGACGGCGTTGCAGTCGCGGGCCGAGTTCGCCGTACCCGCACCCGCCGGCGACACCCTCACGCTGCTCGTCGCCTGGCCGGCCGCCGGGCTCGCCGACGCCGTCGCCGCCGTGGCGCTGCACGGCACCAGCGGCGGGCCGCGGCGCGACGGCCCGGGCGGTAGCATGCCGCCGTGACGACGCAAGCCGCCCTCGCCGAGCCGGTCCTCGCCGAGCCCGGGCCGCCGCCGGGACGGTGCACCGGCGACCGGCGGGCGCTGAGCGGGCTGCTCGCGCTCTGCGCCGTGCCGATGACGATCTCGGCCCTCGTCCATCGGTACACCCGCATCCCCGACGGCGACGAGCCGCACTATCTGGTCATCAACGAGTCGCTGCGGCGCTACGGGTCGATCCACGTCAAGCGCGTCTACGACAACTGGGAGTTCAAGGCGTTCCACCCCGGCCCGCTCGACGCGCACCTGGCCGCCGCGCCGCACGGGACGCTGCCGTGGCACGGGATCGGCGGGCCGCTGCTGTGGCACGTGCCGTACCTGCTCGGCGGCCGCCTCGGCGTGCTGCTGTTCATGGTCGCGGTGTCGCTGCTGACCGTCGCGAACGTCTTCTGGCTCGTGCGCGGGCTCGGCCTCGGCCGGCCCGTCGCGTCGCTCACCGGCCTGGGCATCGGGCTCGGCTCGACCGTGCTGACCTACACCGCCAAGGCGTTCGTGGAGCCGCTGGCGGCGCTGGCGGTGCTGTACGGATTCCGCGTCCTGACGAAGCAGACCCCGCGCGGCCGCGATCTCGTCCTCGCCTCGGCCGCGCTCGGCACGCTGCCCTGGGTGCACAGCCGCTTCATCCCGCTGGAGGTGCCGCTCGTCCTCCTGCTGGCCTGGCGAATCCGCGGCGACGGCGCCCGGCGCTGGGCCGCCCTCCTGGCACCGCTGGGCGCGCTGACCGCGGGCCTGTTCACCTACCTGTGGCTCGTCTGGCACAGCCTGAACCCGTCGATCAACCAGGCCGGCGACACGTCGCTGCTCTTCGGGGCCGACCCGGCCACCAACCTCGTCGGCGTGCTGCTCGACCAGGAGCACGGCGTGCTGTTCTCCTACCCGATCCTGCTCTTCGCGATCCCGGGCCTGATCCTCGGCTGCGCGGGCGAGCACCGCCGGCTGCACCTGCGGCTGCTCGCGATCATCGGCCCGTACTGCCTGATCCTGCTGACCTCGCCGGGCTGGTGGGGCGGCTGGGCCCCACCGGCGCGCCTGTGGGCCGCGGTGCTGCCCATGTTCGCCTTCCCGATCGCGTACGCCCTGCACCGCGCCGCCCACTGGACGACCACGACCTGGGCGATCGTGTGCGTGCTCGTCAGCGTCGGCCTGGACACGCTGTGCCGCTTCAGCCCGAGCAACGGCTTCTCCGCGGACTTCGGCTACCTGGTGCCGCTGCGGGTGCTGGACGACTGGACGGGCTGGTCGCTCACGGCGCTGCTACCGGCCTGGCAGACCCGCGCCGCGGCGCCGTGGCCCTTCGCGTGGTGGGGCCTGGCCGCGCTCGCCTTCACCGCGGCCGTCGTCCTCGCCGCCCGCGCCCCGAGACCGGCACCGGCCCCGGTTCGCCCTCGGGTCTCCTGACCGCCGACGACGCCGCCGGACATGGCCGAGGAGCCGGTGGCCAGGCTCTGGCACGCGGCGACGCTGCTGCGGGAGTATCGCGGGGACGGCCACAACGCCGCCCTCGTCGCCCGCGGCATCGGCGGCACCGAGTCCCACGTCCTCTGCGCGCTGGCCCTCGGCCGGCGGCCGGAGGAGTTCGACCGGGTTCACCACCGGCCCGCGGCGCCGCTGGCCGCGGTCGTCGACGGGCTGCGCGGCCGTGGCCTCGTAGACGCCGCGGGCGGGTTCACCGACGCCGGCCGGCAGCCGAGGGAGCGGATCGAGGCCGTCACCGACGAGCCGGCGGCGCCCGGCCTACGACGTGCTCAGCGCGGACGGGCTCGACGAGCTGATCGCGGGGCTGGAGCCGATCGCCGCCGCGCAACCGGCCGGCCACTGCGCGGGCGCATCACCGCACCGGCGGCGGGGCGGGCTCCACCCAGGGGACCGGGGCGTCGCACGGGGCGGGGCGGCCCGCTCGCCGGGCCGCGGCGCGCAGGCGGTCGCGGGCCGTGTCCCACGCCGGCAGGCGGCCGGTGTACGCGCGCAGGCGGGAGCCGTCCGGGTCGGTGGCGTCGTAGCGCTGCCACTGGCCGGTCAGGAACAGGAAGGCCGGGACGTGGCGGCGGTCCTTCGGGGTGTGGCCGGCCGCCGTCACGATCCGGGTCGCGTCCGGGTCGCCGTGGACCGCGAGGGTGCACAGGTACTCGCGCGCCTGCGCCTTCGCCTGGTGCAGGGCCTCCGTCGCGGCGGTGCGGGCCGCGGCCGGGGCGTGCTGGTCCAGGCGCAGCAGGACGTCGACGGTTCGCCGGGCGCGGTCGGGGCGGGCGAAGGCGGTCGCGTGGCAGTACGCGTACAACCGGCGCCCCTGCGGGTCGACCGCCGTGAACTCCTGCCACTGCCGGGTCGCCAGGAGGAAGAAGGCGGCCTCGTCGGGGTGTTGCGGGCGCAGGCCGGTGGCGACGACGGCGGCGAGGGCGGCCGGGTCCTCGTCCACGGCGCGCTCGCACAGGGCCTCGCGCGCCGGGCCGGGCGGGAGCGAGGCCAGGACGCTGTCGCACGCGGCCCGCACCGGCGGCGGCCACGGGTGCAGCAGGGTGTCGAGGAGGCGCTGCGGGTCGATGTCGTGCGGGCGGCCGGCGAGGACGAGCAGTACCGCCCGGTCGGGCGGGCCCTCGGCGGCGGCGCGGGCCGCGTGCGGGTTGGCCAGGGCCAGGTCGACGTCGAGCGTGTCGGCGCCGTGGCGCAGCAGCGCCTCGACGAGGGCCGGGTCGTCGGTCTCGCGCAGGAAGGCGGCCAGCTCGGGGCGCGTGACGAGCTCGGCCGGGGCCGGGGCGGCGGCGACGGACAGGCCGGTCAGCAGCCGGGCGGGCGCGGCGTCGTCGGGGGCCAGGAGGAAGTCGAGCGCGGCGGGCGGCAGCGGGGACTCGGCCCAGATGGCGTGCCAGACCGGCTCCGGGTCGGCGCGCCACAGGCCGGCCAGCGTCGCCGTCGCCGCCGCGGCCCGCCGGCGGCGCGGGGACGTCATGAGCCGCAGCAGGTCCGGCACCGACGCGGCGGCCGTTCGCGGCACCATCCCGAACATGCGTAGATGGTGCCGCAGACGGCCGGTTCAGCGCAGGCCCGTTCAGCCCAGGTCGACGCTCGGGTAGAGCGGGAACGGGGCCAGCAGCTCCGTGGCCTGCTTGCTCACGCGGTCGGCGAGGGCGGGGTCGAGCTGGTACTTGGCCTTGGAGCCCTCGGCGGGGGAGGTGCCGGCGAGCACGGTGTGGATGAGCTCGGCGATCTGGTCCATCTCGGCCGCGCCCAGGCCCCGGCTGGTCAGCGCCGGGGTGCCGATGCGGATGCCGGAGGTGTACCAGGCGCCGTTCGGGTCGCTGGGGATGGCGTTGCGGTTGGTGACCACGCCGGAGTCGAGCAGGGCCTGCTCGGCCTGGCGGCCGGTGAGCCCGAACGGG
The DNA here is from genome assembly GCF_050947935.1 of Dactylosporangium sp. CA-052675. GTDB lineage: Bacteria > Actinomycetota > Actinomycetes > Mycobacteriales > Micromonosporaceae > Dactylosporangium. The sequence continues at coordinate 2,871,187 of NZ_CP192010.1, forward strand.
TGGACGTCGATGAGCACGAGGTGGTTGTCGGTGCCGCCGGAGACGAGCCGCACCCCGCGCCGCGTCAGCCCCTCGGCGAGGGCCTGGGAGTTCGTCACGATCTGCTGCGCGTAGGTGGCGAACTCGGGGCGGCGGGCCTCGGCGAACGCGATCGCCTTCGCGGCCATGACGTGCGACAGCGGGCCGCCCAGGACCATCGGGCAGCCGCGGTCGACCTGGTCGGCCAGCTCCGGCTGGGCCAGCACGGCGCCGCCGCGGGGGCCGCGGAGGCTCTTGTGCGTGGTCGTGGTGACGATGTGGGCGTGCGGGACCGGGTTGAAGTCGCCGGTGAAGACCTTCCCGGCGACGAGGCCGGCGAAGTGCGCCATGTCGACCATCAGGGTGGCGCCGACCTCGTCGGCGATCTCGCGGAGGGTGGCGAAGTTGACCTTCCGCGGGTACGCCGAGTAACCCCCGACGATGACGAGGGGCTTGAACGCGCGGGCGGTCTCGCGCAGGGCGGCGTAGTCGATCAGGCCGGTGGCCGGGTCGACGCCGTAGCTGCGCTGGTCGAACATCTTGCCGGAGATGTTCGGCCGGAAGCCGTGGGTGAGGTGGCCGCCGGCGTCGAGGGACATGCCGAGCATCCGCTGGTTGCCGAACGCGGCCCGAAGCTGCGCCCACTCGGCGTCGGTGAGGTCGTTGACCTGCCGCTTGCCGAACTTCGCCAGGGTGGGCACCTCGACCCGGTCGGCGAGGATGGCCCAGTAGGCGACCAGGTTGGCGTCGATGCCCGAGTGCGGCTGGACGTAGGCGTAGGGGGCGTCGAACAGGGCCTTGGCGTGTTCGACGGCCACGGCCTCGACCGTGTCGACGTTCTGGCAGCCGGCGTAGAAGCGCCGGCCGATGGTGCCTTCCGCGTACTTGTCCGACAGCCAGTTGCCCATGGCGAGCAGGACCGCGGGCGAGGCGTAGTTCTCGCTCGCGATCAGCTTCAGCGACTCGCGCTGGTCGGCGAGCTCCTTCGCGATCGCATCGGCGATACGCGGCTCGACGGCGCGGACGGTCTGCAACGCGGCACGGAATGCAGTCGACTCGGCGTTCAAGAAAACTCCAATGAGCGGGGCACCGGGGCGGTCAGCTCCATCGTACCGACCGCCCCGGATCAGGTATTACGAGGAGAAGGACCAGAGCTGGCAGGTGGTGTTCAGCCACATCCACATCTGGACCTTGGTGCCGTTCGCGGTGCCGCAGTTCTGCTCGTCGAGCACCATGCCGCTGTTGTCGACCACCAGCTCGTAGCGGCCGTTGCCCGCCGGGACGACGGCCCGCTGCTGGCACGTGTTGCCCAGCGACTGCCACAGGTTCGTGGCGGTGCCCAGGGCCAGGCCGCAGTTGACCGCGTCCAGGAAAGTCGGCCGCCGCGCGGCCCGGGCCCGACGGGCGGGGCGTCGCCGTCGACCTCGCGGAGCCGGGCACGATCGAGGCGTCCCTCGCTGGCGTCGCCGCCGCGGACCGCCCCGTCATCGCCGCGAGCGACCCGGCGCCGGTCACCCTCGACGGGTTCGACGGGTCGACGCGATGCACCGATCACCGACCAGCGGCGGCTACTCGATCGGCTGGGCGATGTCGCAGCACAGGTCGCCGGGGCCGGCGGCCATGAAGTCGGCGAAGTAGACCTCGCGCGGGGAGCCGAGCGGGACCGCGCCCTCCCGCTCGGTCCACGCCTGCACGGCGTCGTAGGCGGAGAGGATCTGCGGGAAGGCGACCTGCGCCTTCGTGATGCGGGTGTACGCCTCCCGGTGCGCGGGCTCGACCCGCGTCGCGGCCTCGACCGCGCCGCCGCCGGGCGCGATGGGCAGGCAGATCTCGACCGGCCCGTCGGAGTCCTCGTTCACCGCGCCGTGGTAGATGATGAAGCACGGCCCCGCCATGCCGTCGCCGTGGCCGGCGGCCGCCTTCAGCAGCCGCCCGACGCCCTCGTCGATCCACGCGGGCAGCTCCTGCACGCGGACGTGCCGCTGCTCCGTCAGGACCAGCTGCTCGGGCACGTCCCGCACCTGGATGTCGTACATCGACAGATCCCCTTCCTCGCCGAGTAACCGGATACGCAGGTGGTTCACGAGCTCGCGCCGGGCCGCGGCCCGGTACTCCTCGTCGGTCCAGAACGCGTCGAGGAGCGCGACGGCCTCGGCCGGGCTCCCGACCGGGCTCCCGACCGAGTTCCCGGTCGAGTTCCCGGTCGCGGCCGCCGCCACGATCGCGGTGATGCGCGCCAGCGGCATGTCGAGCCGGCGCAGGCGCGCCACCAGCCGGGCGGTGCCGAGCTGCTCGGGGCGGTACCAGCGGTACCCCGTCCGCTCGTCGACCAGCGCCGGCACCAGGAGGCCCTGCCGCTCGTACAGCCGCAGCGCCCGCGGCGAGAGCCAGCTGCGCCGCGCGAAGACCCCGATGCTCAGCAGGTCGCCCGTGTCCACCCCGAAACCATGCGCCTTGACCCCGGGTGAAGGTCAAACGCGCAGGCTCGCCGCCACCCCGTAGTGGTCGGAGAGGTACACCGAGCGGCCGTCCGGCAGCGTGATCGCGTCGTCGGTGAGGACCAGCTCGCAGGAGGCGCTGACCGGGCCGCGCAGCAGCACGTGGTCGAACGCGGGCGGGTCGGGCCACTGCGGCGTGGGCCGGTAGGTCGGGCGCTCGTCGCCGGCCATGGCGTCGCGCAGCCCGGCCGCGGCGCGGAACCGGGCGAGGGCCTCGGCGTCGCGGGGCAGGTTCAGGTCGCCGGTGACCACGGCCGGTACCGACGCCGGGATCGCGGCCAGGGCACCCGCGAGCGTCGCCAGCTCCGCGCGGGCCACGGCGCTGAAGCGGTTCCGCGGCGACCAGTCGTCGTCGCGGTTGGCCGACAGGTGCGTGTTGAGCACCGCGAACGGCCCGGCCGCGGTGTGCAGGAGCGCGACCTGAACGCCCTTGCGCATCAGCAGCTCCGGGCGCAGCGGGCGGGTGAGCGGATAGCGCACGAAGCGCCGCTCGGCGATGGGCCGGCGCGACAGCAGGACCAGCCCGCCCTTGACGAGGGTTCCGCCGGTGTACTGCCGGTGCGGGAACGACCGCGCCAGCCGCGCGAGCAGTCGCGCCATGGCCGGCGCCATGACCTCCTGGAGGCACACGACGTCGTAGTCCGAGCGCTCCAGCAGCGCCCCGATGGCCTCCATGCGGGGCCGCACGTCGCCCTTGAACAGCGCGTTGAAGGTGAGCAGCCGCAGTTCCACGTCACGACCCGTCGCGTCGGGCAAGGTTCACGGGCCCCACGCTAGCGGCCCGGCGGCTACGGTACGCCCACGACCTTGCCGGGATTGAAGAGGTTCAGCGGGTCCAGGGTGCGCTTCACGGCCTCCTGCATCGCGAGCACCGCGGGCGAGAGCTCCTGGCGCATCCCGCCGCGCTTGAGCAGCCCGACGCCGTGCTCGCCGGTGACCGTACCGCCCAGCGCGATCGCCGCCGCGAGCATGTCCTCGAACGCCGCCTGGGCCGCGGCCCGCGCCGCGTCGTCGCCGGTCGGGGCCAGGATCAGCGGGTGCAGGTTGCCGTCGCCGGCGTGCGCGATCGTGGCGATCGTGGTGCCGTGCCGGGCCGCGATCCGCTCGATCGACGTCAGCATCTGCGGCATCCGCGACCGCGGCACGCACACGTCCTCGGTGAGCACCGGGCCGAGCCGCTCCAGCGCCGGATACGCCAGCCGGCGCGCCGAGAACAGCGCCTCCGCCTCGAACTCGTCCGTCGACTGCTCCGCCCACTGCGCCCCGGCGTCGCGGAACACCCCCGCGACCGCCCCGGCCTCCTCGTCGCCGGCCCGCCCCGGCGTGTCGATCTGGGCGAGCAGCAGCGCCGCCGCGTCGGCCGCGATGCCGAGGTGCTTCCACTCCTCGACGGCCCGCAGGCACGTGCGGTCCAGCAGCTCCAGCGCGGCCGGGAGCAGCCCCGCCCGCGTGACGGCCGCGACCGCCGCGCCCGCGGCGACGACCGAGTCGAACGCGCCGACCACGGTGCGCGGCGCCTCGCGGCGGGCCGGGCGCAGGCGCAGGGTGACCTCGGTGATGACGCCGAAGGTGCCCTCGGAGCCGGTGAAGAGCCCGGCGAGGTCGTACCCGCTGACGCCCTTGGTCGTGCGCCGCCCGAGCCGCACGACGGTGCCGTAGTCCCCGGCCGGCCCGCCGACGACGGCCTCCAGCCCCAGCATGTAGTCGCGGGTCACGCCGTACTTGAGGCAGCACAGCCCGCCCGCGTTGGTCGACACGTTCCCGCCGATCGTGGACCACGGGGCGCTGGCGGGGTCGGGCGGGTACCACAGCCCGTGCTCGGCCACCGCCCGCTTGAGGTCGTCGTTGACCACGCCGGGCTGCACGACCGCGACCATGTTCTCGGCGTCGATCTCCACCACCCGGTGCATCTTCGACAGGTCCAGGATCAGCCCGCCGTCCACCGCGTTGGCCCCGCCCGACAGGCCGGTCCCGGCGCCGCGGGGCACGATCGGCACCCCGCGCTCGGCGCACGCGGCGACGATCCGGCTCACCTCGGCGGTGCTGCGGGGGCGGACGGCCGCGACCGCCTTGCCCGCGGGCGCCCACGCGGCCTCGTCGCGCGAGAGGCCGGCGAGCACGTCCGGGTCCTCGATCACGTCGAGGCCGCCGAGCAGGTCTTTCATCCCAGGACTCCAAGATCGCGGCGTTGGTGGCGTCGGGCTCGTCGAGGTTCGCGGCTAGTGGGCGGTGAAGCCGCCGTCGACCGGCAGCGTCACGCCCGTGATGTAGGCGCCGGCGTCGGAGACGAGCAGCAGCAGGGCCCCGGCCACGTCCTGCTCCCGGGCGAGGCGGCCCAGGGGTGTGCGGGCCTCGTAGCGCCGCACGAACGACGCCGGCTGCGTGCCGTCGGCGAGCCCGCCCGGCGCCAGGCAGTTGACCCGGATGCCGTGCGGGCCCAGCTGGCACGCCAGGTGGCGGGTCAGCCCGGACATGCCCGCCTTGTCGTAGGCGTAGAACAGCGGCATGGTCATCGCGGTGCCCTCGTACAGGCCGAAGTCGGGCCCGGTGATGCCGTAGATCGAGCCGATGTTCAGGATCGCGCCGCCCGAGCCGCGCTCGACCATCCGCCGGGCCACGGCCTGGGTCGCGAGGAACAGGCCGCGGGAGTTCGCGGCCGAGGTCGCGTCCCAGTCGGCGGCGGTGGTGCCGAAGAGGTCGCCGCCCTGCCGGTGCACGGCGTTGTTCACGAGGACGTCGGCGTCCAGGCCGCCGAGGCCGGCGATGGACTCCGGGTCGGTGAGGTCGAGCGCCAGGCCGGAGGCGGCGAGCCCGTCGGCCCGCAGCGCCGCGGCGGCCGCGTCGGCCCGGTCCGGGTCGCGCGAGGTGACCACGACGTGCGCGCCGGCCGCGGCCAGGGTGCGGGCGATCGGGGTGCCGTAGAGGCCGGTGCCCCCGGTGACGATCGCCGTGCGCCCGGCCAGCGAGAAAATGTCCAGGATGCTCATGCGAGCAGCTCCTCCAGATCGGCGCCGTGCGGCAGCGGGCCGGAGCCGGCCAGCGACGACAGGGCCTGCACGTCCTTCCAGCCGGCGCCGGTGGCGACCAGCACGACGCGCGCCCCGGCGGGCAGGCGGCCCGCGTCGGCGTCGTCGAGCAGCCCGGCGAGGGCGGTGGCCCCGGCCGGCTCGACCGACACGCCGAGGCGGACCAGGCGGGCGTGCGCGGCCGCGACCCGCTCGTCGGTGACCTCGGTGAGGTGCCCGCCGGAGCCGGCGACGGCGGCCGGCACGTCGTCGTCGAAGAGGGTGGCGACCTGCAGGCCGGAGATGCCGGTGGTGCTCGGCTGGGGCAGGACGCCGGGGCCGCCGGCGAGGGCGTCGCGGACCGTCGGGCAGCCGGCGGGCTGGACGGCCACCAGCCGCGGCACCGCCCCGCCGAGGTCGCGGTAGCCGCGCCACAGGGAGGCGTAGAGGCCGCCCCCGCCGATCGGCGCGTAGACGTGCGTGGCGTCCGGCGCCTGCTCGGCCAGCTCGTAGGCGATGGTGCGGGCGCCGTACATGATCTCCGGGGCGTACCGGCCGCCGGTCAGCAGCGCCAGCCAGCCGTGGCGCGCGGCGGCGGCCCGCACCTGCTCCGCCACCCGCAGCGTGGTGCGGGGGTCGTGGCCGAGGCCGTCGGTGAGGTACACCCGCGCCCCGGCGGAACGGATCTGCACCAGCTTCTCGGGCGGGGCGGTGGCCAGGGCGAGCAGGACGACCGGCCGGCCGGCCCGGGCCCCGTAGGCGGCCGCGGCCGCGCCCCCGTTGCCCGACGACGTGCCCACGACGCCGCGCAGCGACCGCTCGCGCACCAGCGACAGGGCGACGGCGGCGATGCGGTCCTTGAACGAGCCGGTCGGGTTGAGGTGCTCGGCCTTCACGCGCACCGTGACGCCGGCCGGCAGGCCGAGCGCGTCGGTGACGTCGAGCAGCGGGGTGCCGCCCTCGCCGAGGCTCACCGCGTGGCGCGGGTCGGCCAGGGGCAGCCGGTCGGCGAAGCGCCAGATGCCGGGCGCGCTCACGCGACGACCCGGGCCGGGGCCGTGGTGCGCGGCAGCGCCGTCACGTCGACCGGGCAGACGCCGGGCGTGGCGACCTCGATCGCGTGGGCCGCGTCGGGGAACGCCGAGCGCCACGCGACCGCGCCCTTGGCGACGATGACCGCCACGGTGGCCGGGTCGATGCCGACCGACGTGAGGTGCTCGCGGTGAAACGGCGGGGTCGCGCGCTCGGTGACGACGATCCGCAGGCCGCCGGTCTGCAGCACGACCGTCGTGCCCATCTGGAACGTCTGGCCGGTCATCCACGACCCGGCCGTCGTGTAGGCGCCGTCGGTGACGCCGAGGATCCGCGCCGTGACGTCCACGGGGCTGCCGTGCCGGGCGTCGGCCTTCGCCCCCAGCGCCGTGGTGATCGTCCCGCCCACGCCGATCCCGGCCGCGACGCGCGCGACCTCGGCGTCGGCGATGACGACCACCGCGTCCGGGGCGCCCTGGGCGAGCAGCTCGGCCAGCAGGGCCGTGCCGTCGCCGGGGCTCCCGCCGCCGATGTTGTCGGCCACGTCGGCGAGCACGACCGGCCCCGGCGTCGCGAGCGCCTCGCGCACGGCGGCCCCGACACCGGGGCGGTGCACCGTGAAGTCCTGCGCCTCGACGTCGGCGACCGTCTCGTTGGCGACCCGGGCGGCCGCGGCGGCGAGGTGCGCGTCGGCGACGACGAGCACCCCGATGCCGGCCCGCTCCACGTCGCTGTACGCGAATCCGGGCGTCAGCGAGACCCGGGCGCACCCGGCCGCCGCGGCCCGCGCGCGGGCGCGTTCGAGCAGCCCCCGCATCGGCTCGGCGTCGGTGGACTGGGCGAGCGGGCAGGTGAGCAGCGGCGCCTTGGCCAGGGTCGTGCGCAGCGCCCGGCCGCCCAGGACCTCGGCCAGCAGGGCGGCCGCCTCCCGCCCGCGCTCCCACATGTCGACGTGCGGGTACGTGTCGTAGGCGAGCACGACCTGGCACGCGCCGACGAACTCGGGGGAGGGGTTGGCGTGCAGGTCGAGCACGGCGGCGACGGGCACGGCGCCGACGACCGCGCGGACGCGCCGCAGCAGCAGCGCCTCCACGTCCGGGGTGCCCTCGGCGACCATCGCCCCGTGCAGGTTCAGCAGCACCCCGGCGAAGGGCGCCTCGGCGGCGTCGGCGGCGAGCGCGGCGGTGAGCCGGTCCAGCAGCGTGGCGAGGGTCGCGGCCGGGGCGGGGCCGCTGGGCCAGGCGCCGGCGGAGTACACCGGCACCGGGTCGAGCTCGGTCGCGGCCAGGAAGCCGCTGATGACGGAGCGGTCGCCGTGGTGGTGGCGGCGCACGTCCTCGCCGTCGACGAGCTCGAAGGCCTCGAACGCGGCCAGGTCGGCCGGGTTGGGCCCGTACGTGTTGGTCTCGTGCCACAGCCCCAGCACCGCGACCCGGGGCGGGGTCATCCGGCCTCGTTGCGCAGGGCGCGCTCGAAGCGGGCCAGGGCGTCGGCGAGCTCCTGCTCGCCGTGGGCGGCGGAGACGTACCAGATGCCGCGCCCGGCGACCCAGATCCCGTGCTCGGCGAGGACCTTGCCGAAGCGGGTGTACCGCGCCAGGTCCAGCGACTGCAGCGAGGCGTGGTCGACGACGGTGGTGTCCGGCCGGTCCCCGGCCCGGAAGGACACGTGGAACGCGGCCGGGAGCCCCTGGACGTGCAGCGGCACGCCGTGGCGCTCGCCGATCGCGCGCAGCCCGGTCATGAGCGCGGTGCCGTGCTCCTCGACGGTGACGTAGGGCGTGCCCCGCCCCAGCACGTCCATGGTCGCCGACACCGCGGCCGCGGCCATGACCGAGGCGTTGAAGGTGCCCGAGTGGTTGACCCGGCCGTCGCCGAAGAGCTCCAGCAGCTCCCGGCGCCCGGCGATGGCCGCGACCGGCCAGCCGCCGGCCACCGCCTTGCCGTAGATGGCGAGGTCCGGGGTGACGCCGAAGCGCTGGGCGGCGCCGCCGAAGGCGAGCCGGAAGCCGGTGACGACCTCGTCGAAGATGAGCACGGCGCCGTGCTCGGTGCACAGCTCCCGCAGCCGCTCGAGGAAGCCCGGCCGCGGCGCGATCGCCCCGCTGTTGCACATCATCGGCTCGAGGATGACCGCGGCGATCTGGCCCGGGTGCGCCTCGAACCTCGCCCGCAGCGCCTCGGCGTCGTTGAACGGGGTGACGACCCAGTCGGCGAGATACTGCGGGGGCTGGCCGAGCGAGCCGGGGCCGGAGCCGTCCGGGCCGTGCGCCATGAGCACCGTGTCGAGCCAGCCGTGGTACTGCCCGGCGAACCCGATCACCTTCCGGCGCCCGGTCGCGGCGCGGGCCAGCCGCAGCGCGCCCTGCACCGCCTCAGTGCCGGAGACGCCGAGGCGGGCCATGTCGGCCCAGCCCACCGCGGCGAGGAGCTTCTCGACCGCCTCGACCTCCAGGGCGTGCTGGGCACCGTAGACCATGCCGCGCGTGACGGCCTCGGCCACGGCCGCGTTGACCTCGGGGTGCGCGTGGCCCAGGAACGCGGGCCCCTGGCCGAGCAGGTAGTCGACGTACTCCTTGCCGTCGACGTCCCACAGCCGCGGGCCGTGGCCGCGCGCGAAGAAGGTCTGGGCGGTGGGGAGCCGGACGTTGGAGTTCACCCCGCCGGGCAGGACGGCCGCGGCGCGCTTGACGAGGTCGGCGCTCATCGCGCGTCCTCGCCGGCGGGCGGGATCCACAGCACGGCGTCGACCTCGATGTCGAAGCCGGGCAGGGCGACGGGGACGGTGGTGCGGGCCGGCAGCGGGGCGCTGAGGCGCTCGGCGCAGATCGCGTTCCACTCGGCGAAATGGTCCAGGGTGCTCAGGAAGCAGCCGAGCCGCACGGTGTGGGCGAGGCTGGTGCCGGCGGCCTCGGCGAGGGCGGCGATGTGGTCGAGCACGGTGCCGGCCTGGTCGCGGAAGGCGGGGCCGGCCATGGACCCGTCGGGCCGGAACGGCCCCTGTCCGGAGACGAACAGCAGGTCGCCCACGCGCACCGCGGGGCTGTAGGGCCCGGCCACGGGACCGATGGCGGGACTTGTCACGGGCGTTGGGTACCGCACGAACACCACCGTTTCACTAGCTGCAATTGATGTTCCGTTTCGACACCCTGCCGCCCCGCCCCGCCTCCCGTCAACCCCTCGGCCCGCGAAAGATGATCTCGTCTCCCGTGTCCCGCCTGGCGCTTCGCGGCTCGCGACCGCCGGTCGCCGCCCCGGCGCGCGGCCGTGCGGGCGTCAGCGGGGCACGGCCCGGGCCGCGTCGGCCAGGGCGGTCATCTGCTTCCTGAGCAGGTGCGCGATGCGCTGGGCGTCCTCCGAGGCGAACCGCGACGCGGGCGCGCTGAGGCTCAGCGCCGCCGGCACCGCGAGGCCGTCGACCGGCACCGCGACGCAGCGGCCGTCGGGCTGGTTCTCGCAGTCGTCGAGGCCCCAGCCCCGCTCCGCGGTGAGCTTGACCTCGTTGAGGAACACGTCGATCGACGTGATCGTGTCGGCGGTGAACACGGGCATGCCGGTCTGCTCCAGGATGGCGCGCAGCCGGGCCTCCGGGATCTGCCCGGCCATCACCTTGCCGGTCGCGGTCGAGTGCAGGCAGGCCCGCTCGCCCCGGCTGGCCGCCAGGCGCACCCGCCGCTCGCTCTCGACCACCTCGACGTGCACGACCTCGATGCCGTCGAGCACCGCGAAGTTCATCGTCTCCTCGAAGCGGTCCCGCAGCTTGACCAGGGGCGGCAGGACCGCGTCGCGCAGGGCGGCGAGGTAGTCGAAGCGCTGCGGCCGGAACGCCAGGCCGAGCCGGTAGCTGCCGTCCTCGAGGTCGCGCTCGACGTAGCTGCGGGTCTCCAGCGCGGAGAGGTACCGCAGCGTGGAGCTCTTCGGCAGCGACACCGCCTCCGCCAGCGCGGCCAGTGACATCCCCGTCTCCGGCTGTTGCTGCAGGGCGTCGAGCAGGTCGCACACCCGGTCGACGGCGCGGATCGAGTACGCCGCCCCGCCGCCCTGGCCTGCGGCGTCGTCGTCTTGCATGGATTGCCTCCCCTGTTGACGGTCCGCTCATTGTGCGCTGCCCATCGTGTACCAAGCCTGTTTCGAGCATTGACATGATCCACGCGGACGACTAGAAGGTATACCACGTGCTAGAACGGCAGTTTCATTCTCGTCGCTATATTGCCGGCGCCGAAGGGAGCCCCCAGTGCCCGAGGTCGTCCCGCCCCTGATCACTCCGCTCACGCCCGCCGGTGCGCCGGACCTGCCGTCCCTGGACCGGCTCGTCCGCCACGTGGTCGCCGAGGGCGCCGACGGCGTGCTCGTGCTCGGCTCCACCGGCGAGGGCGGCCACCTGCTGCCGGACGAGCAGGAGGCCGTCGTGGCCACCGCCGCCGCGACGGGCCACGAGGTCATGGCCGGTGTCCCCGCCCTCAACACCCGCCAGGCCGCGCAGCTGGCCGCGCGGTTCGCCGCCGCGGGCGCGCACACCCTGCTGGTCCCGCCGCCGTCGATGTTCCCCCTCGCCCCGGTCGAGCTGGCGGCCCACTTCGCCACGGTGGCCGAGGCGGGCGGCCGCCCGGTGATCGCCTACCACGTGCCCTCGCGCGTGCCGAGCCCCGTCGGCCCCGCCCTGCTGGCGGACCTGGTCGCGAAGGGCGTCCTGGCCGGCGTCAAGGACAGCTCGGGCGACCTCGGCGGCCATCGGGCGGCGGTCCTCGCGCTCGGCCGCGACACGCCGGGCGTCCGGCTGCTCACCGGCTCCGAGGCCTGCGTCGACGCCGCGCTCCAGCTCGGCTTCACCGGCGCCGTGCCCGGACTCGCCAACGTGTTCACCGCCCGGCACCGGGCGCTGGCCGACGCCGCCGGGCGGGGCGACTGGGCCGAGGCGCGACGGCTGCAGGACCGGCTGGCGTACCTGCACCGCCTCTACGAGGGCCCGCACGGCGAGGCCTCCTTCACCGCCGGCGCGATCGGCGCGCTCAAGGCGGCCCTGGTCGAGCTCGGCGTGATCGAGACCGCGACCCTGAGCGCGCCCTTCGTCCAGGTGGGCACGGACGCGGCCGGGCACGTCCGCGCCGTGCTGCGCGAGGCCCGCGAGGAGCCGCGGTGAGCTGGCCGGCCCCGGTCCGGCTCACGCCGCGGGTCACCCTGGTCGGCAGCGGCACCCTCGGCTTCGGGCTCACCGACGCGCACGACTCGCACGTGTACCTCCTCGACGGCGGCACCGACGCGGTGCTGATCGACGCCGGCTGCGGCCTGGCCGCCGACCGGATCGCGGCGAACGTGCGGGCCGTGCTGCGCGCGCGGCCGGTGTCGCGCATCCTGCTCACCCACGCCCACGCCGACCACGCCGGCGGGGCCGCCGAGCTGGCCCGGCTGCTCGGCGCGACCGTGCACGCGCTCGCCCCGGCCGCGGCCATCGTCGCGGCCGCCGACGAGGACGCGTCCGGCCTGCGCACCGCCCGGCGGGCCGGCGTCTACCCGCCCCATCTGCACCCGCCCGCGGTCCCGGTCCACCCGCTGGACGCGCCCCGGCTGTCCGTCGGGGCGCTCACCCTCGAGGTGCACCCGACGCCCGGGCACGCCGCCGGCCACGCCTGCTTCTCCTACCGCGACGCGGGCGCCCGGGCGCTGTTCAGCGGCGACCTCGTGTTCGCCCGGGGCCGGGTCGCGGTCCTGGCCACGCCCGACACCGACCTGGGCGCGCTCGCCGCCGGCCTGCGGGCCGTGCGGGACCTCGCCCCGGACGTGCTGCTGCCCGGCCACGGCGCCCCGGTGCTCCGCGACGCCCGCACGCACCTGGACGCGGCGGTCGGGCACCTCGACCGCGGCGCGCTCCCGCCGGGGCTGCTGCCGTGACCGCCCTGGCCGGCAAGATCGCGGTCGTCACGGGCGGGGCCACGGGCATCGGGGCCGGGATCGTCGCGCGGCTGGCCGACGACGGGGCGCAGGTCGTGCTCGGCGCGCTCGACCAGGCCGGGGCCGAGGACGCGGCGCGGCGGCTGGCGGCCGAGGGGCGCACGCTGCTGCCGGTCGGGGCCGACCTTGCCACCGCGCGCGGGTGCCGGGCGCTCGTCGACGCGGCGGTGCGGTACCGGGGCCGCATCGACATCCTCGTCAACAACGCCGGGATCACCGGCCCCGCCGCCGCCGCGCGGTTCGAGGACTACGACGACGAGCGGCTCGACGCCGTCATCGACGTGAACCTCAAGGCGCCCTTCCGGTGTGCCCGTGACGCGGTACCGCACATGCCCCCCGGCTCCGTGATCGTCAACATCACCAGCGTGGCGGCGTACGCCGCGCAGGCCGACGCCTCCGCCTACGTCGCGGCGAAGGCGGGCCTGGCCGGGCTCACCCGCGCGCTGGGCTTCGAGCTGGCCGGGCGCGGCATCCGGGCCGTGCACGTCGCGCCCGGCGACATCGTGGTGCGCCCCGGCGGCTCGGCCCCCGGCGACGGCCCGTTCGACCGGCGCACCCCGCTCGGGCGCCGCGGCGACCCGGCCGACATCGCCGCCGCCGTCGCCTGGCTGTGCACCCCGGAGGCGTCCTACGTCACCGGCACCGGGCTGGTCGTCGACGGCGGCTGGACGGCCTACTGATGCGGAGGACGACACGATGCTCATCGGCGTGAGCGGGCTCGGATCGATCGGCCGGCAGCACCTCGCGGCCTTCGCGCAGCTGCCCGGGGTCCGGCTCGTCGCGTTCGACCCCGATCCCGGCCGGCGCGCCGCGGCCGAGGCGCACCCGGCGGTCGAGCGCGCCGTGGCCGACTACGCGGACCTGCTCGACGCCGGCCCGGCCGCGGTGGTCATCGCCGGCCCCGACCACGTCCACGTGCCGCAGCTGCGCGCCGCCGCCGACGCGGGCGCGCCGTTGCTGGTCGAGAAGCCGGTCGCGGCCACCCTCGCCGAGGCCCGGGAGGCGGCCGAGCACGTCGGGCGGGCCGGGACGGCCGCGCTGGTGGGGTACGTGCTGCGCCACCGGCTCGTCGTCCAGCGCACCCGGCAGCTGCTGGCCGCCGGCGAGGTCGGCGAGCCCGTCGCGGTCCACGTCATGCTGGGCGCCTACGGCACCATCGAGGCCGCCGTGGACCGGTTCGCCACCCCCGAGCCCGACCGCCTCTACCGCGACTACTCCCACGAGTGGGACTACCTGCGCTGGTGCTTCGGCCCGATCACGCGCGCCTTCGCGGCGGCGCGCACGGTCGGGTCGGTGCCGCACGTCGAGCGCCCGAACTGCGTCGACGGGTTGCTGGAGTTCGCCTCGGGCCTGCGCGCCACGTTCCACCTCGACTACCTCGAGCCCGTCGGCACCCGGACCGTGCAGGTGCTCGGCACCGGCGGTGCCCTGCTCGCCGACTTCGGCCGCGGCACGATCACCACCCGGACCGCCACCCGGGCCGCCAGCCGGACCGCCAGCCGGACCGCCGGCCGGACCGGGACCCGCACCGAACTGCACGAGCTGCCCGAGCCGCCGGCCGCCGCGCTCGGCCGCCAGGCCGCCCACCTCGTCGCCGTCGCGCGGGGCGAGGCCGAGCCCGCGGTGACCCTCGCCGACGGCGTCGCCGCGCTCGCCGCGTCCGAGGCCGTCCGCGCGGCCGCCGCGACCCAGCGGTGGCACTACCTGTCGTTGCCGGATTGAAACGCGCGTGCCGCATGACTCCCGCGCTCCGATCTTGACCCCGATACCACCACGGTCTACATTCCCAAAAAATAAAACGCGCGATTCACTAGATGAAACGGTGGAGGCTCGGGTGACGCAGTTCCAGATCACCGGCGTTGGCGTGGTCGTCGACGCGGTCCCCGCGATGTTCCCGGGGCTCACGCGCACCGCCGGCGGCGAGCTCGTCGCGTCGTTCTCGACCGTGCCGGACGGCTGGCCCGGCGGCACGGTCGGCGTGGTGCGCTCCGGCGACGAGGGCCGCACCTGGTCCGCGCCGCAGATCGTGGCCACCCCCGGCGACGGGCAGGACGCGATCCTCAACGCGGTCGCCATCACGACCCTGCGCGACGGGACGGTGCTGCTGCCGTACAACGGCGTGCGCTGGACCCCGGGGCTCGGCGTGGCCGGGCGGGTCATCTCCGCCCACCTGCTGCGCTCGTGCGACGGCGGCCGCAGCTGGACCGGCGGCGAGCCGATCGACCTGGACTTCCACAGCCCGGCCGTCTACGGCGAGATCGTCGAGCTGGCCGACGGCCGGCTGCTGTGGCCGATCTGGGGCCAGCGCACGGCGGCGGAGCGGTGGCGCTCGGCGCTGCTGGTCTCCACCGACGCCGGGGCGTCCTGGAGCGTCGGCCCGACGATCGCGTTCGACCCCGACGCCCGGCTCGCGGGCGCCTACGCCTCCCCGGAGGTCTCCGGGCTCGGCGCCGACGGCAACCCCGACGTCTCGGTCACCACGGACCCCGCGTTCCGGCCGCACAGCCCGATCGACGGGTTCAACGAGACCTCGGTGCTCGACCTCGGCGCCGGGCGCCTGCTCGCGATCGTGCGCCAGCAGGGCATCGGCGGCGACACCACGATGCGGCTGTACCGCGCCGAATCCGCGGACGCCGGCGCGACGTGGAGCCCGTACGTCCCCGTGGGCTTCACCGGCATGTCCCCCCTGCTGCACCGGGCCGAGGACGGCAGCCTGCTGCTGGCCACCCGCCGGTGCGCACCGGAAGGCGGCGACGGCACCCCCGGTGTCGAGGTGCGCCGCAGCCACGACGAGGGCCGGTCGTTCTCCGACCCGCTCCCGCTGGCCGACCCGCACGGGTACCGGTACACCGCCGAGTACCAGTGCGGCTACCCCGCCATGGCGAACCTGCCCGGCGGCGACGTCCTGGTCATCTTCTACAGCTTCGCTCCCGACCGGGGCCGCTACGTCGCGTGGAACCAGCTCCGGCTCGCCCAGACCCCGTGACCAGCCGGACCCCCCGTTGACCAGTCGGACCCTGTTGACCAGTCGGACCCCGTTGACCAGTCGTTTTTGACTCCTGGAAGGCTCATGATCATGCGACGACACACCCGCGCCCTGCTGGCCGGCCTCGCCGTGCTGGCCCTGGCGCTGGCCGGCTGCTCCGGCCCCAGCGGTGGCGACGCCGGCGGCAGCCGTGATGCGACCGTCCAGCTCTACCAGGCCCCGCGCGGGTTCAACCCGCTGCTGGCCTCGATCGGCCCCGACCACCTGATGGAGCAGCTGCACTGGGACTCCCTGGTCTCGGCGGCCGGCGACAGCACCTACGGCGCCCGGCTCGCCGAGCGCTCCGAGGTCAGCGCGGACGGCAAGACCTGGACCTTCCACCTCGTGCAGGGCGTGAAGTGGAGCGACGGGACGCCGTTCACCGCGAAGGACGTCGTGTTCACCTACAACCTCTACGCCAACCCGAAGAGCGGCAGCGGCTACGCCGGCAAGTTCGCGAACGTCAACGGGGCCAAGGCCTTCAAGGACGGCACGGCGACGAGCGTGGCCGGCTTCCAGGCGCCCGACGACAACACCTTCGTCATCCAGCTCGACCAGCCCAACGTCGCGTTCCTCGACGAGCTCGTCCAGCCGATCATGTTCATCCTGCCCGAGCACGTCGTCGGCAAGTTCCCGGTCGACGGGCTGACCAACAACCCGTTCTGGCGCAACCCGACCGTCGGCCTCGGCCCGTACGTCTTCTCCCGGTGGGTCACCGCCGACCAGGTCGAGTTCAAGGCCAACCCGAACTACCGCAAGAAGCTCGGCCTCGACCGGGTGTTCGCGCAGTACCTCACCACCGACGCCGCCATGGCCCAGCTGCAGACCGGCAAGCTGGACTACGCCCAGGTGGCCGCGCCCGACGCCAAGCGCGTCGAGGGGCTCAAGGGCGTGAAGCTGCAGCGGGCCGACGGCCCCGGCATCTTCGCCCTGCACACCGCGGTCGACTCCGGCAAGCTCGCCAACCCCCTGGTGCGCCAGGCGATCATGTACGCCATCGACCGCGACGCCCTCGTCAAGCAGGTGCTCAACGGCGAGGGCAAGGTCGTCGACACGCTCGTGCACGGCCCGTCGTGGGCGGTGCCGTCCGGCCTCACGCACTACGGCTACGACCCGGCGAAGGCCAAGGCGCTGCTGGCGCAGGCGGGCTGGAACCCGGCGACCGAGGTGCGCATCGAGCTCACGCCCGGCCAGCGCGACCGCGACACCGCCGCGACCATCATCGCGGCGCAGCTCAAGGAGGCCGGCATCAACGCCAAGGTGCAGAACTACCAGGCGGCCGAGCTGTCCCAGGCGATCGGCAAGCGGGACTTCGACCTGCTGATCTCGTCCTACGGCCTGTTCACCATCGACCCGGCCTCGATGAACGCCCGGCTGTCGTGCGCGGCGGTCGGCGGCACGAACATCACCGCCTACTGCAACAAGGACCTCGACGCGCTGCTGAACCAGGGCATCGCGACGAAGGACCAGGCCCAGCGCCAGCAGATCTACGCGCAGGCGCAGAAGATCGTCAACGAGCAGATGCCGATCCTCGTGATGTACGTGCCGAACACCATCGCCGCGACCAGCGACCGGCTCAAGGGCTTCGGGCTCAATCCCTCGGTCGTGGACGCGTTCTGGAACGCCGCGGACTGGTCGGTGAGCTGACCTCGCCCCCGACGGCCGCGTCTCGATAGGAGAGTGAGCGTGTGATCGCGTTTCTCGTCCGGCGCCTGCTGGTGTCCGCGGTGGTGCTCGTCGGCATCAGCGTGCTGCTGTTCGTCCTGCTGCAGCTCATGCCGGGCGATCCGGCCGAGATGATGATCGATCCGATGTCGTTCTCCGGTGACCGGGACGCGGCCGTCGCCCTGCGCCGCCACGAGCTCGGGCTGGACGCGTCGCTGCCGGTGCAGTACCTGCACTGGGTCGCCGAGCTCCTGCGCGGCAACCTCGGCTTCTCGTTCAGCAGCGGCCAGCCGGTCACCCAGGTGATGGCCGAGCGGCTCGGCCCGACGGTGTCGCTCATGGGCACCGCCCTGCTGATCTCGCTGCTGGCCGGCATCCCGATGGGGATCGTGGCCGCGCTGCGGCGCAACAGCGCCGTGGACTACGGCACGACCGTGGTGAGCCTGCTGGCCATCTCGGTGCCGAGCTTCTTCGGCGCGCTGCTGGGCATCTACGTCTTCGGCCTCAAGCTCGGCTGGGTGCCCACCAGCGGCATGCACTCGATCGGCGGCGGCGGCTTCCTCGACTCGCTGCACCACCTGGTGCTGCCCGCCTGCATCCTGGGCTTCGCGCTCGCCGGGCCCTACGTGCGCTACGCCCGGGCCGGCATGCTCGAGGTGCTCGGCCAGGACTTCCTGACCACGGCCCGCTCCAAGGGCCTGACGAGACGACGGGTCATCGGCCGCCACGCCCTGCACAACGCGCTCATCCCGCTCGTCACCGTCGTGGCGATCCAGATCCCGACGCTGTTCGCCGGGGCGGTCGTCGTCGAGCAGATCTTCGCCTGGCCCGGCATGGGCCGCATGGCGCTGGACGCCGTGCTCGCCCGCGACTACCCGATCCTGCTGGGCTTCGTGATGGCGGTCGCGGTGCTGGTCCTGCTGTGCAACCTGCTGGCCGACGTCGCCTACGCGCTCATCGACCCCCGAATCCGGCTGTAGGAGGCCCACGATGACTGTCACGGACGTCCCGGCCGCCGCGGCCGCCCCGCCCGCCGGCGCCGGGCACGCCTCGCCCGGCCGGCTCGCCGCGCGCCGCTTCTTCCGCCACCGCCTCGCGCTCGCCGGGCTGATCATGCTCGGCCTGTTCGCGCTGGCCGCGATCGTGCTGCCCTGGATCCTCGGCACCGACCCGAACCAGGTCGTCCCGGCCGCGATCCGCCGGCCACCGGGGGCCGGGCACCCGCTCGGCACCGACTCGGCCGGCCGGGACGTGCTGGCCCGGCTGCTCGTCGGCGGCCGGATCTCGCTGCTGGTCGGGCTCAGCTCCGCGCTCGTGGCGACGCTCATCGGGCTGGTGCTCGGCGCCGTCGCCGGCTACTTCGGCGGCTGGGCCGACGGGGTGCTGAGCCGCTTCGCCGACGTGGTGCTCGCCTTCCCGAGCCTCATCGTCATCATCGTGGTGGCCGCGTTCGTCGGGCCGAGCCTGCCGACGCTCATCCTGTCCATCGGGCTGTTCGGCTGGCCGACACCGTTTCGCATCGTGCGCGGCCTGACGCTCTCGCTGCGCGAGCAGGACGCGCTCGTCGCGGTCGCCGGGCTCGGCGCCGGGCCGCTGCGCATCCTGCGCCGGCACGTCGTCCCCGTCGTCGTCGCCCCGCTGACCGTCGTGGCGACCCTGGCCGTCGCCCAGGCGATCCTGCTCGAGGCGACCGTGTCCTTCCTCGGCCTCGGCGTGCCGCCCCCGACCGCCAGCTGGGGCAACATGCTCAACGACGCCCAGTCGCTGACCATCCTCGAGACGATGCCGTGGCTGTGGCTGCCGCCGGGCATCGCGATCGCCCTGACGATCCTCGCCGTGAACTTCATCGGCGACGGGCTGCGCGACGCCGCCGACCCGAGGAGGGGCCGGTGAGCGGGGCGCCGCTGCTGTCGGTGACCGGCCTCGTCACCGAGTTCGCGGTGCACGGCGGCGTCGTGCCCGCGGTCAACGGGGTCTCCTTCGACGTGTACCCGGGCGAGACCGTCGGCATCGTCGGCGAGTCGGGCTCGGGCAAGAGCGTCACCGTCATGTCCGCCCTCGGGCTGCTGCCGTCCACCGGGCGGGTCGTCGCGGGCCGGGCCGGCTTCGGCGGCCGGGACCTGCTGGCCCTGCGCGAGCAGGACCTGCAGCACGTGCGCGGCAAGGAGATCGGCCTGGTGTTCCAGGACCCGATGACCGCGCTCAACCCGGTGATGACCGTCGGCGCCCAGGTCGCCGAGGGGCTGCGCCGCCACCAGGAGGGCCTGACCCGCCGGGCGGCCGCGGCCCGGACGGTCGAGCTGCTGGCCGAGGTCGGCATCCCGGACCCGAAGCGCCGGGCGCGGCAGTACCCGCACGAGTTCTCCGGCGGCATGCGGCAGCGCGCGATGATCGCGATCGCGATGGCGAACCGGCCGCGGCTCATCATCGCCGACGAGCCCACCACCGCGCTGGACGTCACCATCCAGGCCCAGATCCTCGACCTGCTGCGCCGCGTGCAGGCCGAGACCGGGGCCGCGCTCATGATGATCACGCACGATCTCGGGGTCATCGCGGAGATGACGCGGCGGGTCATCGTCATGTACGCCGGCCGCGTCGTGGAGACCGCGGACGTCGACGCCACCTTCCACGCCGCCCGGCACCCGTACACGCGGGCCCTGCTGCAGAGCCTGCCGAAGCTGTACCACCGCGTCGACGAGCTGCCCGCGATCGGCGGGCAGCCGCCGAACCCGCAGCACCTGCCGGACGGCTGCGCCTTCCGGCCCCGGTGCACCCGCAGCAACGGCCGCGAGGCCTGCCTGACCCGTCCCGAGCTGTTCGAGACCGGCCCCGGGCACCGGGCCGCGTGCCACTTCCACGCCGAGGCCGTCGAGGAGGAGGTGTCGGCATGAGCGGGACGCAGCGAAGCGGGGATGCCGGCGTGAGCGAGCCGTTGTTACGCGTGGACGGGCTGGTCAAGCACTTCCCGATCCGGGGCGGTGTGCTGCAGCGGCGGCAGGGCTGGGTGCACGCGGTCAACGGGGTGTCCTTCGACGTCGAGGCCGGGCAGACGCTCGCGCTCGTCGGCGAGTCGGGCTGCGGCAAGTCGACCGTCGGGCGCACCATCATGCGCTTCCACGCGCCGAGCGCCGGGCGGGTGCTGTTCGACGGGCGCGACCTCGGCACGCTGCCGACGAAGGCGCTGCGGGGGGTGCGGCGCGATCTGCAGTACGTCTTCCAGGACCCGTACGCGTCCCTGCCCGCCCGGATGCCCGTCGGGGACATCGTCGCCGAGCCCCTCGCCATCCACGGCATCGGCGACCGCGCCGGGCGCCGCGACCGCGTCCGGGAGCTCTTCGAGCTCGTCGGGCTGCCGGCCGAGGCGATCGGGCGGTACCCGCACGAGTTCTCCGGCGGCCAGCGCCAGCGCGTCGGCATCGCCCGCGCCCTCGCGCTGGAGCCGAAGCTGCTCATCCTCGACGAGCCCGTCTCCGCGCTCGACGTGTCGATCCAGGCCCAGGTGGTGAACCTGCTGGCCCGGCTGCAGCGCGAGCTCGGCGTCGCCTACCTGTTCATCGCGCACGACCTCGCCGTGGTGCGCCACCTCGCGCACCGGGTGGCCGTGATGTACCTCGGGCACGTCGTCGAGTACGGCGACGCCGACACGGTCTTCACCACGCCGTCGCACCCGTACACCCAGGCGCTGCTGTCCGCGGTGCCGGTGCCGGACCCGCGGCTGCGCGACCCGGCCCGGCGGCGGCTGCTCACCGGCGACGTGCCCAACCCGGCCGACCCGCCGTCCGGCTGCCCGTTCCGCACCCGGTGCTGGAAGGCCGAGGACCGCTGCGCGACCGAGCGCCCGCTGCTGCGGGTGCGCACCCCGTCCGGCGCGGAGTCGGCGTGCCACTTCGCCGAGCCGGAAGTGATGGCGACCCCGTGACCTGGCGCCAGGAGCGGATCTCGGCCGGCCCCCACGGGCCCGGCCTCACCGTCCACGAGCTGGACAGCGGGCACGACGGGCCGACCGTCGTGGTGCTCGGCGGCGTGCACGGCAACGAGGTCGGCGGGATCGTCGGGGCCGGTCGGCTCACCACGCGCCCGCTCGGCCTGCGGGCCGGCCGGCTGCGGGTGGTACCGGTGACGCACGAGGCGGCGTTCGAGGCGGACTCGCGCACCGGGCCGGCCGACGGGGGCAACCTGGCCCGGTCGTTCCCCGGCGACGAGCACGGCACACCGACCCAGCGCCTCGCCGACCTCGTCGCCCGGCGGCTCATCCGCGGTGCCGACGTGCTCGTCGACCTGCACACCTCCACCCCGGCCACGGACATGCCGTTCTTCGCGGGCGGCCTCGACGACGGCGGGGACGCGGCGACCACGGGCGTCGAGCTCGCGGTCGCGTTCGGCGCCGGGCTGGTCTGGACCCACGGGAGCCTCGGCCCCGGCCGCACCCTGACCCTGGCCCGCGACCTCGGCATCCCGGCGATCTACGTCGAGTCGCCCGGCGGCGGCGTGCTCGACCCCGCGCTGCTGGACGGCTACGCCGGCGGCGTCGTCAACGTGCTCGCCCACCTCGGGATGGTGCGGGAGCCGGCGACGCCGCCGCGGCCGCCCGCGCTGTGGCTGCACGGCGACGGCGACACCGACAGCTTCACCGTCGCCCCCGCCGGCGGGCTGTTCCTGCCCGGCGTGCGGCTGCTGGACCGGGTCGAGCGCGGGCAGGCGGTGGGCCGGGTGCTCGACCCGCGCGGCCGCGAGCTCGCCGTCGTCGCGGCGCCCGAGTCCGGCCACGTGGCCACGCTGCAGCGGTTCGCGGCGGTCGCGGCGGGGACCCCGGTCGTCGGCGTCGCCCCCGCGCGCCCGGCGTCGCTCGGCCTGCCCTCGGACCGCATCCACGCGCGGGCGGTGCCCCGGTGATCGGCGTGGCCCTGCTCGGCTCGGGCGCGATCGCCCGCGACCACGCGGCCGCGTTCGCGCGCGTCGGCGGCGTGCGGGTCACGCACGTGGTCGGCACCGATCTCGCGCGGGCGCGCCGGATCGCCGCGCTCGCGCCCGGGTGCCGGGCCACGACCGACCCGGCGGAGGCGCTGACGGACCCGGCCGTCACCGGCGTGGTGGTCTGCGGGCGCACCGGGGACCACATCGACCGGGCCCTCGCCGCCGTCGCCGCGGGCCGGCACGTCGTCATCGAGAAGCCCCCGGCCCGCACCCTCGCCGCGTTCGAGACGCTCGTGGCCGCGGCGCGGGCGGCCGGGGTACGCCTCATGGTCGGGCAGACCACGAGGTTCCAGCCGGCCGTGCGCACCCTCGCGGCGGCGGCCGCGGCCGGCGCGGCCGGCACCCCGCGGCTGCTGCACCTGGCCTGGTACGTCGGCCACGTCTGGCCCGGCGGCTGGAACAGCTGGCAGCTGGACCCGGACGCGTCCGGCGGCCACCTGGTGCACAACGGCATGCACCCCCTCGACCTCGCCGTCGCGCTGCTGGGCGGCCGCCCCGTGCGGGTCTTCGCCCGCGGCTGGTGCACCCACGCGCCCGGGATGCCGACGCCGGACAGCTTCCACGTCACCGTCCGCTTCGACAGCGGCGCGCTGGCCCTGGCCGAGCTCTCCTACGGGCTGCGCACGCCCGGGGCGATGCTGCGCCGCATGGTGCTGACCGGCGACGCGGGCGCGCTCACCCACCACACCGGCGGCGACCCGGTCCTCGGCGCCGCCCCGCCCGCGTCGGTCGCCGACGCCCTGTACCACCAGGCCGTGCACACCGCCGACGTCTTCGCCGGCCGGGCCGAGCCGATCGTCACGCTGGAGCAGTCCCGCGCGGCCCTCGCCGCGGCCCTGGCCGCCCAGCGCTCCCTGCACAGCGGCCGGCCGGAGCCGTGCGATGCCTGAGCGCGTGCGGGCGTGGGTGGAGGCCGGCGGGCTCGGCCTGCCGCGCAGCGTCAACGTCGAGTGCCACGACCTCGCCACCGCCGTCGGCCTGGCCCGGACGCTGACCGGATGCGAGCCGGTCGAGGTGTTCGCGGAGGCGAGCGGCGCCGTCCTCGTCGCCTCGATGCTCATGACGCACGGCGTGGTCGCCTCGCTCGTCGTCGGCCCGGTGCCGGGCACGGGCTCGGCCCGGCTCATCGGCTCCCACGGCCACACGGAGATCGACCTGGACGAGCCCTCGGTGCGCCACCACGGCCCCGGCGGCGTCCGCCGGATCCCCGTCGAGCCGCAGATCGTCCACAGTGGACCGGAGATCGTCGTCGAGGCGTTCGGGCGCTCGCTGGCGTCGGGCCGCCCGGAGCGGGTGGAGCCATGACCGACCTCGTGCACACCGACCTCGTGAACCTCGCCGACTACGAGACCCGGGCGCGGGAGCTGCTCGACCCGGCCGCGTACGACTACATCGCCGGGGGCGCCGACGCCGAGGTGAGCCTCGCGCTGCCCCGCCGGGCGCTCGACGCCATCCGGCTGCGGCCCCGCGTCATGGTCGACGTCACCGTGTGCGACCTGGCCACGACCGTGCTCGGCACGCCCGTGCCCGCCCCGGTCCTCGTCGCACCCTCCGGCGACCACGGCATCGCGCACCCCGACGGCGAGCTCGCCACCGCCCGCGGGGCCGCCGCCACCGGCACCCTCCTGGTCGTCAGCTCCGGCGCCACCCACCCGCTGGAGGACATCGCCGCGGCGGCGGACGGGCCGCGCTGGCTGCACGTGCCGCTCCTGCGCGACCGCGGGGCGGCGCTGGACCTCGTGCGGCGGGGCGAGGCGGCCGGGTACACGGCCGTCTGCCTGACCGTCGACCACAAGGTGATGGCCAAGCGCGAGCGCAACATCCGCAACCGCTGGACCACCCCGCCCGCCGCGAACCTCAGCGGGGTGGCGGCGGCCGGGTGGGACGTCGACGGCACCGCGATGCGGCGGCGGTTCGACGCCGTCCTGGACCGCTCGGCGACCTGGTCCTATGTGGACTGGCTGGCCGCGCTGACCCCGCTGCCGATCGTCGCCAAGGGGATCCTGGCCGGCGCGGACGCGGACCTGGCGGTGCGGGCGGGGGCCGCGGCCGTCGTCGTGTCCGACCACGGCGGGCGGCAGCTCGACACCGCGATCGCGCCGATCGAGGCGCTGCCCGAGGTCGCCGCCGCCGTCGGCGGCCGGGCCGAGGTCTACGTCGACGGCGGGTTCCGGCGCGGCACCGACGTGCTCAAGGCGCTCGCGCTCGGCGCCCGCGCGGTGCTGCTCGGCCGCCCGGTCATCTGGGGCCTCGCGGCCGGCGGCGCCGACGGGGTCGCGGCCGTGCTGCTCATGGTGCGCGACGAGCTCGAGCGCGCGATGGCCATGTGCGGGCTGCCGTCCCTCGCCGCGATCTCACCGGAGGTGGTGAAGGTGCCATGACGATCAGGGAAGCCGTCGGCGTCGGCGTCGTCGGGTCCGGGTTCATGGGCCGCACCTGGGCCGCCGTCGCCGACGGGCTGCCCGGCGCGCGGGTGGCCGCGGTCGCGGGCGGGCGCCGGGCACCCGGGCTCGCGGCCGAGTTCGGCGCCCGGCTGCACGCCGGCGTGCCCGAGCTGCTGGCCGACCCGGACGTCGCCGTGGTCGTGCTCGCCAGCCCGCCGGCCGTCCACCGCGAGCAGGCCGTGGCCGCCGCGCGGGCGGGCCGGCACCTGCTCGTGGAGAAGCCGATGGCGCAGACGCCGGAGGAGTGCGCGGCGATGGTCGCGGCGTGCTCGGCCGCCGGGGTGCGCCTCGCGGTCGTGTCGCAGCAGCGGTACCGCACGATCCCCGCGACGGCGAAGCGCCTCATCGACGAGGGCGCGATCGGCCGCGTGACGATGGTCCGCGCGATCGGCCCCGAGGTCGGCTTCTGGGACACGGCCGTGACCCGCGACGAGTGGAAGCTCGACCCGCGGCAGCAGACGGCGTTCGCCTCCTGGGGCGCGCACGCCTGCGACCTGCTGCGCTGGTTCACCGGGGCCGAGGCCGAGGTGGTCTTCGCGCTCTTCGGCGCCTACGCGCCGGACCCGCCGCCGCTGCGCAGCGCCATGGTGACCTACGGGCTGACCGGCGGGGCGATGGCCCAGCTGTGGATGAGCTACGACGTGCCGCGGCCCGGCCTCGGCAGCGGGCTGCAGTTCCAGATCGCCGGCACCGAGGGGATGCTCGAGGTCGACGCCTACGGGGCGCTGCGGCTCGGGCGCGGCGACGGCTGGACGCAGGCGGCGCGCCAGCCCGCCTTCGACGCCGCGGACCCGCGGGACCCGGTGCGGCTGGGCGCGTACTCGGCCCAGCTCGCCGATCTCCTCGACGCCGTCGCGGCCGGCCGCGACCCGCAGGTGACGGGGCGCGACGGCCTGCTGACGACGGCGATGCTGCACGGCGCCGAGCGCTCGGCTCAGCTCGGCGCGAGCGTCCGGCTGAGGAACGACAGCGTGTCCGCCTCCTGGTAGACCTCGCCGCCCTCGTGCCCGTTGTAGGGCCAGACGCAGATCTCCTTCGGCCCCGCGTAGTGGTTGTACGCGGCGTACACCGTCGACGGCGGGCACACGTCGTCCATGAGCCCGACGCCGAACTGGGCCGGGGCCGTCGCGCGGGCGGCGAAGTTGAGGCCGTCGAAGTACGACAGCGTCCGGAACACCGGCTCGACCTCGGTGCGCCGCGCCTTGAGGTACTGGGCGATCTCGGAGTACGGCGCCTTGTCCGTGATCTCGGTGGCCCGCCGGTAGTGGCACAGGAACGGCACGTCGGGCACGATCGCGGCCACGTCCGGGACGAGCGCCCCGGCGGCGAGGGCGAGCCCGCCGCCCTGGCTGCGCCCGTAGACGGCGACGCGGCGCGGGTCGACGGCCGGGTGGGCGCGGACCGCCTCGACCGCGCGGGCGGCGTCGGTCATGATGCGGCGGTAGTAGTACCGGTCCGGGTGGTCGACGCCGCGGGTCATGAAGCCCGGGTACTGCCCCGTGCCCGGATTCGGGTCGGGGTCGGGCGTCACGCCGGGCCGCCACGCCGAGCCCTGCCCGCGCGAGTCCATCACCAGGTGCGCGAAGCCGGCCGCGCTCATGAACAGCCGCTGGTGGGCGAGGCTGCGGCCGCTGCCGTAGCCGACGTACTCGACCACCGCCGGCAGCGGCCCGGTGCGGTGGCGGGGCAGCAGCAGCCAGGCCGCGACCCGCTCGCCGTTCCAGCCGGAGAACCGCACGTCGAGGACCTCGACGGTGCTGAGGTCCGGCTCGCCGGGGGTGAACTCGGGGGCCAGGTCGTGCTCGCGGGCGGTGGCGAGGGTCCGCGCCCAGAAGTCGTCGAAGTCGGCGGGCTCGGTGCGCTCCGGCCGGTACGCGCGCAGCTCCTCCAGCGGCTTGTCGAACATGACCATCGGCCAACCTCGTTCCACTGATTGAAACGCTCTTTCCATTCTCGGCCCCGATCTTGCCGCGCCGCGTCCGCACGCGTCAAGGCCGAGGCGTCTGCCGGGGCGCTCGGCCGGCGGCCGGCATCCGTGCCCTCCGGGTTCGGCGGGGGCCGTAGGCTGAGGCGCATGGCTGACGCTGACGACGTGCGGCGCATCGCGCTCGGGCTGCCGGGCGTGGTCGAGATCGACAGCGACGGCTTCGACTTCCGGGTGGCGAACAAGGGCTTCGTCTGGTCCTATCCCGAGCGGCTGCCCGGCAAGCCGCGGGTGATCCGGACCGACGTCGCGGTGCTCTACGTCGGCGACGAGGCGGAGAAGCAGGCCCTGCTGCTCGGCGAGCCCACGCGGTTCTTCACGAACCCCGGGTACGACGGCCTGCCCCTGGTCATGCTCCGCCTGGAGACCGTCGACGAGGCGCGGCTGGAGGAGCTGATCACCGACGCCTGGCGGATGCGGGCACCCGACCCCGGCGCGGGTCCGCCGCCGCACGCATGACCGACGCCATCCCGGCCCGCGCCACCCGGCACCGGAACCGGCTGCCGATGCCCGCCTGCCGGCATGGTCATGGATGAGCACGAGACGCCGTCGATCGGCCTGATCGGCGCCGCCCGCGTCGTGCGCGGCCGCCCCCTTGACGCAACTAGTGGGTTGCAATAGCTTGAGTAGCAACCGAAGAGTTGCTACTCACTGGAGGTCGTCATGGGGTTCCCCGATCGCATCGAGCGGACCGTCGAGCTGACGCAGCCGCCGGCCCGGGTCTGGGCCGCGCTCACCACCGCCGAGGGGCTCGGCACCTGGTTCGGCAACGGCGCCACCGTCGACCTGCGCGAGGGCGGCGAGGCCAAGCTCACCTGGGACAGCGGCGACCAGGCCACCCTGCACATCGAGCGGGTCGACGAGCCGGCCGTGTTCGCGTTCACCTGGGGCATCAACGGCCTCGCGGCCGAGGATCCCCGCCGCACCTACGTCGAGTTCACGCTCGAGCCCGCCGGCGCCGGCACGCGGCTGCGCATGGTCGAGTCCGGCTTCGCGCAGCTGCCCGAGGATGCGTACCGTAAGGCGTTCGAGAGCAACACCGGGGGCTGGACGCACGAGCTGGGTGAGTTGGTCGAATACCTGCATGCCGCCTGAGAGTCAGATGCCGCCCGACATCGAGGCGGTCGCCGAGCAGGTCTTCGTCGCCCTGGCCGACCCGTCGCGGCGCGGCATCCTCGCCGCGCTCGCGCAGGGCGGCCCGGCCACGGCGACGGACCTGGCCGATCGCCTGCCCATCACCCGGCAGGCGATCGCCAAGCACCTGGCCCTGCTGTCGGAGACCGGCCTGGTGGCGGCCGAGCCGGGGGAGCGCCGCCGCGTGCGGTACCGCCTCAGCTCCGCCCCCATGCGCGTGGCGCAGCAGTTCCTGGCCGCCCTCGCGCGCGACTGGGACGGCCGCCTGGACGCGCTCACCGAGCACCTCAACCGCGAGGACCCGTGAGCGCCGGGCCCGGCCCGGTCCCCGCCGCGGTGCCCGGCCTCAGCCGCCGAGGGACTCCGCCGTGCCGACCTTGCGGGCGGCGAGCTCCTGCACGATGAGGGCGGTCTCGTCGTACCCGAGGATCAGCACGCCGTTGGGGGAGTTCTGGCGGACGCGGGCGGCGACGCCGGAGTAGTCCTCGGTCGCCGTCGGATACGAGATCAGGTCCACGTCCGCGTCCGTCATGCCCGCGGTCAGCAGGTCGGCCTTGACGTTCTTCTGCAGCCCGAGGCCGTACGCGTCCTCGCGGGCCACGATCGTCACCCGGTGCGGCCCGTCGCGCATGATGACGTCGGCCAGGGCGCGGGCCTGCAGGGTGTCGGGCGGGGCGGTGCGGAAGAACAGGCCGTTGTCGGCGATGGTCGACAGCTCGTCCGAGGTGGACGACGGCGAGATGAGCATCCGGTTCGCCGCGGCGATCCTCGGGATCATCGCCTTGGTCACGCTCGACGAGGACGCGCCGATGATGACCTGCACGCCGAGGCCGATGAACCGGTCGACGGTCGCCGCGGCCACCTTCTCGTCGGTGCCGTCGTCGCCGTCGACCCACTCCACCGGCTGCTCGATCACACCCCCGGCCGCGTTGAGCTCGGCCACCGCGAGCCGGGCGCCGGCGAAGCGGGGCGCGCTGCGGAAGGCCAGGCGCCCCGTGTGCGGCATGAGCCCGCCGACCTTCAGCGGCGGGATCCGCTTCTTCGCATTGCCTGTCGGGTACGCGGTGGAGGGCGGCGGCCCGGCCGTCGACGCGCCGGCCGGATCGCCGGCGCCGATGTATTCGGTCAGGTTGTCGTTGATGGTGTTGCCGCGGCTGAAGTGCAGCGCGCCGTAGGAGGCCGAGGACGGCTCGCCCGCGTCGGTGAGGCCGCTGCGGCGCATCGACACCCCGCGGTAGGCGAAGTCCTTGCCCGCCTTGGCCAGCGCCAGGCACGCGGCCGCGCTGTCGCAGACGGTGCCGGAGGTCGAGGCCCCCACCATGTACTTCGAGATCGCCGTCGCGTCCGTCGAGCGCGCCGACTCCGCGGCCAGGCCGGCCAGCAGCACCGCGTCGTAGGCCTCCGCGGCGTAGCCGTAGTCGGCCAGCGAGGGGTCCACGCCGCGCAGCCGCTCCTTGAACGACGCCGGCAGGTCCAGCAGCGGCGCCGTGCCGACCATGCCCGACAGGATTCCCGGGCTGTCCTTGAGCTTGTCCCTGAGCGAGTTGCTCATGTTCGCGTCGGAGCCGTAGAGGTGCACGACCATCGGCCTGCCGTCGTCGCCACCGCCGGCCGGCGTCGTCCCGCATCCCCCGGCGATGACCGCCACTCCCACGAGTGTGGCGAGCATCGATGCCTTGCGTCCCACGAACCCTGCCCTTCGCAAATCGGCCCCGGCGACCGTAAGCGGCGCACACCGGGCGGGCCCAGCTCGTGATCCGGACCTTGAGGAAACCTTGAACAGCGGCGATGGAACGGGATGGGACGCATCACACTTCGTCACCATGCGCGGCAGGCAAGCCCCGCCCGCGGATCGCCGCGCCGCACGCCGGCCCGGGCGTGGCATGAATCCGGGATGCCGCCGGGCCGGGCACGGGACACGCTGAGGCACATGGCGTACGCATACCAGCCGCAGCAGGCGTGGCACCCGCACCCGGTCCGCACCACGGCCCCGATCTCCCTGCACATCGTGGCGATCTTCCAGTACCTGGGCGGCGTGCTCATGCTCGGCGCGGCCGCCCTCCTCGCGCTCGCGGCAGCCCGCATCGCCCCGGCGTGGGACCTGCGGATGGGCGGGGACACGTTCACGACCCGCCCCGAGGCGCTCACGGTCGCGACGTACACGGTCATCGGCACCGCCGCCCTGATGGGCCTCGTCGCGATCGTGCTCGGCCGCAAGCTGCAGAACGGGCGCAACTGGGTCCGCGTCCTGCTCACCCTGCTCAACGGCCTGAGCGTGCTCGGCGGCGTCTACCAGGGCTACGTGACGGGCGCGCCGTACGCCGCGACCCTCATGTCGGTCGCGTTCCCGCTGCTCTTCGTGATCCTGCTCAACACCCGCGCCGCGCGCGGCTGGTGCCGGTACCGGACCTACTGAGCGTCGCGCGGGCAAGGTGACCTGGCATCCTGGATGCCGTGAGCACCGATCCCCGCCTGCGTGAACTGGCTCTGCTGCGCCGCGTGCGCGACCGGATCGACCGGGAGTACGCGCAGCCGCTCGACGTCGAGGCGCTCGCCCGCGGGGTGCACGTCTCGGCCGGGCACCTGAGCCGGGCGTTCCGGGCCGCGTACGGAGAGTCGCCGTACAGCTACCTCATGACCCGCCGCATCGAGCGCGCCATGACCCTGCTGCGCCGCGGCGACCTCTCCGTCACCGATGTCTGCTTCGCGGTGGGATGCTCGTCGCTGGGCACCTTCAGCACCCGCTTCTCCGAGCTCGTCGGCATGTCGCCGAGCACCTACCGGCGCAAGGCCGCCGAGGACGCCCGGGGCATTCCGCACTGCGTCGCCAAGCAGGTCATGCGGCCGATCAGGAATCGAGAAGTCGCGGCCGGCCGGGGCGTCTAACGTGGGCGCATGAGCGTCATCATTCAGCACACGTTCCTGCCGGCCGACGACCACGAGGCCTCGATCGCGTTCTACCGCGACGCGCTCGGCTTCGAGGTCCGCAACGACGTCGGCTACGGCACCATGCGCTGGGTCACGGTCGGCCCGAAGGACCAGCCGCAGACCTCGATCGTGCTCTGCCCGCCCGCGGTCGACCCCGGCCTCACCGACGACGAGCGGCGGACCATCGTCGAGATGATGGCCAAGGGCAGCTACGCCACGATCGTGCTCGCCTCCGACGACCTGGCCGAGACCTTCGACCGCGTCCAGGCCACCGGCGCCGACGTGGTGCAGGAGCCGATCGACCAGGACTACGGCGTGCGCGACTGCGCCTTCCGGGACCCGGCCGGCAACCTGGTGCGGATCAACCAGCGCTGAGCGACTCGTAGTACGGCTTCATCGACGGGTAGTAGTCCTCGAACGGCTTCGCCGCCGTGCCCTCGCGGGCGGCCACGAGCGCGTCGAGGTAGAACTCCCAGCCCGGGCCGACCTCGCCGATCTGGCGCACGTCGACGCCGCGGTGCACGAACCGCAGCTCGGTGATGCCGTCCCGCTCGCTCAGCAGCACCTCCATCCGCCAGTTCCCGGCGTCGTCGGAGGCGGACACGGCCAGCCGGTGGGGCGGCTCGCACGCGTCGATGCGCAGGTCCATGACGGGCTCGCCCTCCTCCTGGACCATGCGCACCCGGATGGTGCCGCCCGTCCCGCCCTGGCCCTCCCACGGCCCGAACCACCGCGCGCTGCGCTGCGGCTCGGTCACGCTGGCCCACACGTCCTCGATGCCGGCCCGGAACGTCCGGACCAGGACGAGGTCGTGCCCGCCGTCACCCGGGATCAACTGCCCGCTCATGCGCTCTCACGCTCCACTTGATGCTCGTCCGGTTGCCGTCCGCGGTCGCGGCGGGTGCGGTACACCTCGGTCTCCAGGGCGTCGAGCCGCCGCGCCCAGACCGGGCCGGGGCCGGTGCTGGGGCCGGTGCTAGGGCCGGTGCTGGGGCCGGTGAGCCGGTCGATCCACCCCCGCAGCTCGGCCAGCGCGGAGGGGTCGAGCTCGTAGCGCCGCTCCCGCCCCACCACACGGTCCTGCACGAGCCCGCTCTCGCGCAGCACGCGCAGGTGCCGGCTGACCGCGGGCCGGCTGATCGGGAACGCCTCGGCGATGCGCCCGGCCGCGATCGGCCCGTCGCGCAGCGCCTCGAGAATCCGCCGTCGCACGGGATCGGCAATGGCCGCGGCCACCTCGTCCACCCGGGAAGCGTAACCCATGTGTTACATGTTGGCCAGCCGCCACCCGGCCGATAGACTGGACGAAGTGACCCTTTCGCATCTGGAGCTCTTCCAGCGGTACATGCACGCCGGTCCCATCACCCGCAGCGCCACGGCCTACGCGAACCTGTTCACCGAGGACGGCGTCTACGAGGCGCCCCTCGAAGGGCTCCGGCTCGCGGGGCGGGACGCGATCGAGCGGGGCATCGCCGCCGTGCAGGAGCGGCCGGCGCCGCCGGGCGCGATGAACCCCGGCGCCTCGCGGTTCACGCTGCACGACACCGCCGACCCCGACGTGTTCGTCACCGAGATCGACGCCGTCTACGACGGGCCGGACGGGCCGACCACCGTGTCGCTCGTGCAGATCTTCCGGCGCAGCGGTGACCGCCTGCGCGAGCTGCGGGACTATTTCCGGCCCTGAACGACCCGAGCCGCCGCCGGGCCCGGACGGTGCGGTCCGGGGCCGGCGGCGACGGGAACGGCTACAGGACCGCCTCGACGGCGCCGCGCAGGAAGTACACGACGAAGAGCGCGGCGACGCCGTACAGCAGCGGATGCACCTCGCGCGCCTTGCCGCTCACCAGCTTGATCACCACGTAGGAGATGATCCCGGCGCCGATGCCGTTGGAGATCGAGTAGGTGAAGGGCATCAGCACGATGGTGAGGAACGCGGGCAGCGCGATGTCGAAGTCCGCCCAGTCGATGGTCCGCACCGCGGTCATCATGAGGAAGCCGACGACCACGAGGGCGACCGAGGCCGCCTCGAACGGTACGACCGTCACCAGCGGTGCGAAGAACATCGCCAGCAGGAACAGCACGCCGGTGACGAGGCTCGCGACGCCCGTGCGCGCGCCCTCGGCCACGCCCGAGGCGCTCTCGATGTAGCTGGTGTTGCTCGACGTGCTGGCGGCACCGCCCGCGGCCGCGGCGAGGGAGTCCACGAGCAGGATCTCCCGGGTGCGCGGCGGCATGTTGTTCTCGTCGAGCATCCCGCCCTCCTGCGCCACCGCGACCATCGTGCCCATGGTGTCGAAGAAGTCGGTGATGAGCAGGGTGAAGACGAACATCAGCGGCACCAGCACCCCGGCCGTCTGCCAGGAGTGCAGCACGTTGAAGTGCCCGAGCAGGGACAGGTCGGGCCGGTCCACGATCTTGTCCGGCAGGGTGGGCACGTTGAGGCTCCAGCCCTTCGGGTTCGGCTTGCCGTCGACGAACGACGGCCCCGCCTTGGCGATCGCCTCGATGACGATCGCGAGCACCGTGGAGGCGAGGATGCCGATGAGGATCGCGCCGCGCACCCGGCGCACGACCAGCACCACGGTGAGCAGCAGCCCGACGCCGAAGGCGAGCGCCGGCCAGCTGACGAGCTTGCCGCCGATGCCCAGCCCGACCGGCACCGTCGTGCCGGCCGCATCCGGCACGCGGCGCACGAAGCCCGAGTCCACGAAGCCGATCAGCGCCAGGAACAGCCCGATGCCGACCCCGATCGCCGTCTTGAGCTGCGTCGGTACCGCCCGGAAGACCGCCGTGCGCAGCCCCGTCAGCACCAGCACGGTGATGAGCACGCCCTCGATGAAGACGAGCCCCATCGCGTCGGCCCACGTCATCTGCGGAGCGATCTCGAACGCCACGAGCGCGTTGACGCCCAGGCCCGCGGCCAGCGCGAGCGGGAACCGGGCCACGACGCCCATGAGGATCGTCATCACGCCCGCGACCAGGGCGGTGCCCGAGGCCAGCGCCGTGATCGCGAGCTTGCCGTTGCCCTTGTCGATGCCGCTGTTGAGGATGAGCGGGTTGAGCACCACGATGTACGCCATCGTGAAGAACGTCGCGAGGCCGCCGCGGATCTCCCGGCTCAACGTCGAACCGCGCTTGCTGATCTCGAAGTACCGATCGACACGGCTCTGTGTCGCGACGGGTTGCCCGGCCATGGAACCTCCAGGTGGATCTATGGTTACGCGCGCATGATGTCACCTGCGTTGTCACCGGCCCAGACCTGCGGTGATACGAAGTGGTAAAGCCCTCAGCGCGGCGCCGGGCCCGGGGGATCGCCGGGGACGGGCCAGCGCTCGACGATCGCGCGCAGCGGGGCGAAGTCGACGTGATGGAACTTGTACCGCCCGCTGCGCTCGGCCCGCACGAACCCGGCCTCGGCGAGGATGTCGAGGTGCTGCGAGATGGCCTGGCGCGAGGAGGCGACGCCGTGCCTGGCCGCGAGCCGGGCGCAGATCTCGAACAGGGTCTGCCCGTCGCGCTCGGCCAGCTCGTCGAGGATCGCGCGCCGCGTGGCGTCGGCGATCGCGGCGAAGACGTCGCTCACGCCGTTCAGGATAGGCAAGCCGCGACTTGCCTGTCTACGGCGGGTCCGCTCCGTCCACGACGGCGCCGCTCGCCTGTCCACGACGGCGCCGCTCGCCTGTCCGCGGCGGGGCGGCGCTGTGTCCCGGCGGGGCCGCGCCGAGCCGTGCCCGGTGCCACAATGGGCGGCCGTGAACCGTGATCATCAGACGTGCCCGCGCTGCTCGGCGCAGCTGGCCGGCCACCCACCCGAGGCGCCGTGGTGCCCGGCCTGCGAGTGGAACCTGGCCCGCTACGACCGCTTCGCGGTGGCGTCCGAGTGGGGCAACCGGCAGCTGGACCGGCTCGCGCACCGGGTGGCGTTCGGGCTCGACGGGCTCACCTTCCGGCGCCTGAGCGGCGCGTCCGGCGCGCGGCGGGCCGGCCGCGGCCTGCTGCTGGTGCTCTGCGCGCTGGTGGCCGCGCTCGGCCCCGCGGCGCTGCTCGCGGGCGGATGGCTCATCGTCGCCGGGCCGGGTGCCGCCCCGTACCTCGGCGTCGCGCTCGTGCTGCTCGCGGTGGTCCTGCGGCCGCGGCTGCGGCGCGGGCGGCCCGACTGGTTCTGGGAGGTGCCCCGGGAGGCCGCCCCCGCGTTCTACGCCCTGCTGGAGCGCACCGCGGCCGCGACCGGCGCGCCGATGCCCGCCGTCGTCGGCTTCTCCGCGACCGTCAGCGCCTCGGCCGGGCACTGGGGACGGTACCGCTACCTGGACATCGGCCTGCCACTGTGGGCCGCGCTGCCCGCCCAGCCGCGTGTCGCCCTGCTCGCCCACGAGCTCGGCCACTTCGTCAACCACGACGTGCGCGACCGGCGCCTGGTCGCCACCGCCCGGCGTACGCTCGGCACGCTCGCCGACACGCTGGGCCGCACCCTGCTGCGCGTCTTCGGCCCGTTCGCGCTCCCCGTCGTGCTGCCGCTGCACGCGGCCCTCGCGCTGCTGCTGATCCTCGGCCGGCGCGACGGCCAGCGCGCCGAGTACCTGGCCGACCGTCTCGCCGCCGACGCCGCCGGCGGCCCCGCCGTCGCGGCGCTGCTCACCCTGCTGCTCGTCGGCGAGGAGCTGGTCCCCGCCCTGCGGGCGATCCGCGGCCGTGCCGCCCGGCCGGAGGACTGGCGCACCGCCGGCATCCGGGCCCTGCGCGACGCCGGCGACCTGCGGGTGCGCGAACAGCGCTCGCTGCGCGCGGAGGCGTCGCTGCTGGCCACCCACCCGCCGGTCGGCCGCCGGCTCCGGATGGCCGCCGCGCACCCCGCGGGCCGGGCCCCGGCCGTGGTGCTCTGCGAGGCCGAGGCCGAACGCATCGACGCCGAGCTGGCCCCGTGGTACGACCGGCTGCGCGCCCGGGCCGCCGAGGCCGCGTACATCCGGCCCCGCAACCGCGCGGGCGACCGGGGGAACGCCAGAACCTCCCCGCGCACGCGCGGCGGCAGTAGCGTCGGACCCGGACAACCCGCACCGAGGAGGACCAAACCAATGGACAAGCGCACGCTCGGCAACGGCCTCGAGGTCTCGGCGCTCGGGCTGGGGTGCATGGGCATCAGCCACGGGCTCGGGCCCGCCTCCGGCCGCGCCGACGGGGTCGCCGTCATCCGGGCCGCCGTCGAGGCCGGGGTCACGTTCTTCGACACCGCGGAGGCGTACGGCCCCTACGTCAACGAGGAGGTCGTGGGGGAGGCGCTCGCGCCGTACCGTGACCAGGTCGTCATCGCCACCAAGTTCGGCTTCGCGTTCGACGGGCAGCGCCAGAGCGGGCTCGACAGCCGGCCCGAGCACATCCGCCAGGTCGCCGACGCGTCGCTCAAGCGCCTCGGGGTCGAGACGATCGACCTGCTGTACCAGCACCGCGTGGACCCCGACGTGCCCATCGAGGACGTGGCCGGCACGGTGCGGGAGCTCATCGAGGCCGGCAAGGTGCGCCACTTCGGGCTCTCCGAGGCCGGCGTCGACGTCATCCGCCGCGCGCACGCGGTGCAGCCGGTGACCGCCCTGCAGAGCGAGTACTCCCTGTGGTGGCGCGAGCCCGAGGCCGAGATCCTGCCCGTCCTGCAAGCACTGGGCATCGGCTTCGTCCCGTTCAGCCCGCTCGGCCGCGGCTTCCTCACCGGCAAGATCGACGCGAGCACCACCTTCGGCACCGGCGACCTGCGCGGGATGCTGCCCCGGTTCAGCGTCGAGGCCCGCGAGGCCAACCAGGCCCTGGTCGACCTCGTCCGCACCGTGGCCGAGCGCCACGGGGCACTGCCCGGCCAGGTCGCGCTGGCGTGGATCCTCGCCCAGCAGCCGTGGATCGTGCCCATCCCCGGCACGCGCAACATCGGCCGGCTCACCGAGAACGTCGCCGCGGCGCGGCTCGAACTGACCGCGGACGACCTGGCGGAGCTGGACGGCGCCGCCCAGCACATCGCCATCCAGGGCGACCGCTACCCCGAGCACATGCAGCGGATGATCAACCGCTGAGCCCTCGTCACGGCACCGGGTGGGCGCCGCACCGCTCCCGATCGGCATCCGGGTCCACGGCGTCGAGAGCGTCGCGGGCTCGTGCCGGGAGCGCCTCGGGCCGCCGCGTCCGCGACGGCCCGAAGGCCGGTCGCCCCGCGGCGGCCCGGGAACGCTCAGCGCGGCGCGATCACCGGGCGGAGCAGCCGACGTTCGTGACCGCGAAGTTCGGGCCGTTGAAGACCACGCCCCAGCTGGTGCTCGCGTTCGCCCCGATGGTGCCGTTGTACGAGGCGTTGGACGCGGTCACCGTCTGCCCCGACGCCGACAGCGTCACGTTCCAGGAGCTGGCGATCGTCACCCCGGCCGGCAGCGTGAACCTCACGGTCCAGCCCGAGGTCGGCGCCGTGCCCGTGTTGGTCACCTTGACCTCGGCCTGCCCGCCGCCCGACCACGAGCCCGTGGTGGTGACGGCGGCC
Organism: Dactylosporangium sp. CA-052675; assembly: GCF_050947935.1. Taxonomy (GTDB): domain Bacteria; phylum Actinomycetota; class Actinomycetes; order Mycobacteriales; family Micromonosporaceae; genus Dactylosporangium. The sequence goes on from NZ_CP192010.1 coordinate 2,908,359, forward strand.
GAGCACCCACCGGCGGGCGCCGGCGACGAGGACGCCGACCGGCTCGGCGAGGCCGAGGCCGACACCGAAGCGCTGGGCGAGGCCGAGGCTGAGGCCGACCGGGACGGCGACGGGCTCGTGGAGGTGCTCGTGGTCGTGTAGGTCGCCTGGGTGTACGCCTGGCTGCACTGCGACGAGCAGGCGGCCGGGAGCGAGAAGGCGTACTCGCGCCCGTTGAACAGCAGCGCGTCGTTCACGTCGCGGACCCGGATGCGGAAGTCGGTGCCGCCGGACGTGGTGCCGCCGATGATGTACGACTGGCCCATGTCCCCGTTCATCGTCGCGGCCTTCCAGGCGCCGTCGGCGAAGTACTCGACGCCGTGCACGCCGTTGGGCAGCTTCGAGACCGCGATCGCGGGCCACCAGCGCTGCGCCCCGCTCAGGAACCCGATCTTGATGTCGCCGGAGTACGCCGGGGCCGGGATGAACTGCCAGGACACGTGGCGGTTGTTCCAGTGCGACGGGTACAGGTCCGTCATCGGCGCGCCGTTCTTCACGAACTTGTTCAGCGAGTCCTTCGACAGGTCCAGGTGGTACCTGTCGTCGCGGCACCAGGCGTTGGAGTCGCCGCAGCTGTCCGCGACGATCATGTCGAGGGTGCCGCCGTTGTACGCGTCCGTCGTCCACGCCCCGCTGCGGCAGAACGCCTGCCCGAGCGCGCCGTCGTTGACCCCGGTGCAGTAGTCGCCGATGCTCACCCGCACCCAGCGGCCGCAGTTGTGGCCGTTGTTCCAGATGCCCATCTTGTCGGCGTCGGCGGAGGACAGCGGGCGCGGGTAGAACGTGCCGCTGCCGGGGGTGTCGAAGACGTTGAGCGCGACGAAGTTCTGCGTCTCGAGCTCGGCCTGGGGCAGGCCGCAACCGCCGTAGGGTGCGCCGAGGCCGTCGAAGTAGGTCGCGTTGCCCGTGACCGGGGCCGTGGGCTCCGGCACCGTGGCCCGCGCCGCGGGCTGCAGGGCCAGCACGATGAGGGCGGCACCGGCCGCGGCGATGACCGGGATGGCCAGCCGGACCCACCAGATTCCACGATGCATGGTGAGCAACGTCCGCGCCGGGCGTCCGGGGCGTCAACCACCGTCGCCCGGGGACGACTGCCACCTGCGCTGATCCGCGAAAGTTACAGCCGGCCGTCGTACCGTCGGATCATGGTCGGGCCGCGGATGCCCGTGCATGTGCCGAGGCCCTCGCGGCGGATCAGCGCCGAGGACATCCTCAACGGGCGGTACACGATGGACGGCTATCCGTTGCGGTACTGCTACCTCGTGCCGGGCTCGACGGCCCGGGCCGGGGCCGCGTTCAGCTTCGGCACCGGGCCCGCGGACATGATGCGCGACCAGGTGCTCAGCGCGGTCGAGTTGCTCGAAACGCGCGGCTGGCACCTGGTCGCCAGCGAACAGCACGGGCTGGTCGCCTACCTCAGGAAGTGACGCTTACGCCGGCAGGCTGAACTTCTGCGCGCCGGAGCCGTTGCAGTCCCAGATCTGCACCTGGGTGCCGGACGTGGTCGACCCGTTCGGGTCGTCCATGCACTTGTTGGCCTGCGGGTTGTAGTACGTGTTGTCGGTGCGGTGGATGAACACCTGCGCCGCGGTGCTGTTGCAGTCCCACAGCTGCAGCTTCGCGCCGTTGGCCGTGGAGCCGTTGGGGATGTCCAGGCACTTGCCGAACGCCCGCAGCGTGCTGCCGGCCTCGACGTAGGTCCACTGCTGCGCGCCGGTGCCGTTGCAGGTGTAGAGCTGCACCGGGGTGCCGTTGGCGCTGTTGCTCGAGCGCACGTCGAGGCAGAGGCCGCCGGGGCCCTTGACCGCCTTGCCGCTGGTGGGAGGCGGCGTCGTGGTGCCACCGCCGCCACCGCCCGCGGTGTAGGCCGCGACGTAGTCCACGAGCATGGGCACGCCCGACACGGTGTTGCCGTTGGGGCCGCCGCCGAACGCGTCCGGGAAGCCGCCGCCGATGGCCACGTTGAGGATCATGAAGAACCCGTGGTGCGTGGCGTTGTTCCAGGTGGTGGCGTCGACCTGGTTCGCGTTGATCGTGAAGAAGTTGTTGCCGTCGAGGTACCAGCGGATCTGCTCCGGCGAGGTGCTGCGGTCCTGCTCCACGGCGTAGGTGTGGAAGCCGGTCTGGCAGCCGCCGCAGGCGCGCTCGCCGCTGCCGATGCCCGTGGTCTCACCGCACGGGCCGCCCGGCGAGGTCCCGCAGTGCAGGGTGCCGAACTCGGAGCTGCGGCCGTTGATGTCCTCCATGATGTCGATCTCGCCGATGCCCGGCCATCCGGACGCACCGGTGCCGCGCGCCGCCGCGCCCAGCGCCCAGAACGCGGGCCAGTAGCCGGCGCCGTTGCCGGTGTTGACGTTCGGCTGCTGGAGGCGGGCCTCGAGGCGCAGCTTGCCACCCGCCGGCGCGGCGAGGTCGGTGCGCTGGGTCTCGACGCGGCCGCTGGTCCAGTTGCCGGCGCCGTCGCGGATCGGCTTGATCGCCAGGTTGCCGTTGCCGTCCTGGTAGACGTTCGCCGTGCTGTTGGTCATGTTCTCGATCTCGCCGGTGCCCCAGTTGCCGGCGCCGCCCGGGTAGCCGTGGCCGAGGTCGTAGAGCCAGTTGGCGGTGTTGAGGCCGGTGCCGGCGGCGCCGGTGAAGTCATCGGCGAAGATCCGCGTCCAGCCGGCCGGGGTGCTGGGCAGCGAGGCGGACGCGTCGGGCAGGGCGGCGAAGGTCGCCGCGGCCAGCACGGCGACGCCGCTGCCGGCCAGGATCGCGAGGCGGCCGCGCCTGCGTCCCTTGGGTTTCTGTTGGCTTTCCACAGCGATGGTGTGCCCTTCTCAAGATGGGGGCGGGGGAGGGGCAATTCCTGTTCAGCCCTCACCTGGCGGACGTGAGAGCGCTCTCAGGGCATGGTCGCTGACTGAAAAGATTGTTGTCAATAGGGGGTGGGCCGATGTGCGAATCTGTCGCCATCGGCCCACCGGCTGTTACGCGTCCGGGGTCACCATGACGACGCGGCGCCGCCGGGCGATCACGAAGAGCACCGCACCCGCGGCGACGAGCGCGGCGCCCAGGCCCGCGTAGAGGGCCGTGCGGTCACCGGTCACGGGCAGCGCGGGGCCGGCCACGGCGCTGGTGGACGGCGCCGGCCCGGCCGTGCGCGACGGCGTCGCCGTGGGAGCGGCCGTCGTCGGGCCGGTCTCCGGGGTCTTGATGACGACCGTGATCGAGCCGCTGTCGTTGGAGACGTCGCGGTCCTCGTGGCCGCCGTCGGCGAAGAACATGAAGCCGTCGCGGCCCGGGTGGGCGTCGGTGAGCTTCAGGTGGAACGTCCAGGTCTTCTCGGCACCGACGGCGAGCCCGTCCGGCGTCTGGCAGTAGTAGCGGTCCGGCTGGATCTTGCCGTTGCACTCGGCGGACACGTCGCCGGTGAACTCGGTGCCGCTGGGCCGCTGGATGAACGGGGCGCGCACGCGGCCGGGCTCGACGGCGGCCGGCCCGAGGTTGCGCACCGTCATCGTGACCGGCACGACGTCGCCGACCGCGCCGGTCACGGTGACCGCCGGGATCGTGAGATCCCAGGGGAAGTCGTCGTTCGGCTCGGCCTGGGCCGGGGCGGCGCCGAGGGCACCGAACGCGACGATCGCGGCACCGGCGGTGGCCGCCAGGCGGCGCAGGAAGAGGGGTGACATCCGGGGTTGCTCCAAGGGTCTGCGGGAGGGACCGGCAGAGCCTAGTGGCCGCCGCCGATCCCCCGCAGCCCCGATCAGGTTGCCGGCATGTCCCGCCGGCGCAGGCCCGCGAGGCCGGCCGCGCCGAGTGCGAGGGCGACCACGGACAGCCACACGACCGGCGTCGCGGTGAACGCCGAGCCGGGCAGCTTCGGCACGTGCGCGAACGGGGTGACGTCGAGCAGGCGCTGGTTGAGCCCGAACAACGCCCCCAGCTCGACCAGCAGCACCGACACGATGAGCGCGGCCCAGGTCAGGGTGCTCAGTCGCGGCGCGAACCCGATCAGCGCGGTGCCGAGCCCGGCCAGCACCAGCGCGGCCGGCAGCTGCACCATGGCGGCGCCGAGCAGCCGGGCGATCTGGCCGCCGGTGTCGTGGACCTGCGCGCCGTAGACGAGCCCGCCCGCCACCCCGGCCACGGCCAGCAGCAGGGCCGTGCCGAGCACCGCGAACACCAGGTGGCTCGCGGCCCAGCGCAGGCGCCCGACCCGGGTCGCCAGCAGCGCCTCGACGTGGCCGCTGCTCTCCTCCTGGCGCAGCCGCAGCGTCGCCTGGATCGTGTACGCCGCGGTGAGCTGGCCGATGAGGCCGTAGATCGCGCCGAGGAACGCGTCGGTGAGCCCGCTACGCCCGCCCATCCGCGTCAGCACATCGGTGAGCTGCTGGTTGGGCGCGTCGAGGTTGCCGATGCCCACCGCGGCGCCGCCCATCACGGCCCCGGCGGCGGCCAGCGCGACCACCCATGCGAGCAGCAGGCCCCGGTGCAGGCGCCAGGCCAGGCCGAGCGGGCTGCGCAGGGCGGGGGAGGCCCCGGCCGGGCCCGGGCGCTCGGCCAGCAGGCCGGCGCCCACGTCGCGGCGGCCGAGGAGGACGTACCCGACGGCGGCGAACAGCACCGCGAACCCCACAAACAGCAGCGCGATCCACCAGCGCTCCCCCGCGAAGGGGCGCATGTGCAGGGCCCAGCCGGTCGGCGACAGCCAGCTCAGCGCGGCCGGGCCGGTGTCGCCGACGGCGCGCAGGAGGTAGGTGCCGCCGAGCACGGCCCCGGCGATCCCGGTCGCGGCCCGGGCGCCCCGGGTGAGCTGGGCGGCCGCGGCGGCGATGGCCGCGAACAGCACCCCGAACAGGGCGGTCGCGAGCCCGAAGGCGAAGGCCCCGGCCGGGTCCAGCCCGACGGCGACGAGCCCGAGCGCGCCGAGCAGCCCGATCGCGAGGTCGGCGGCGACGGTGACCGCGAGGGCGGCGCTCAGCGGGGCGTACCGCCCGATCACCGTGGCCCGCAGCAGCTCCAGGCGGCCGGTCTCCTCCTCGGTGCGGGTGTGCCGCACGACCGTCAGCACGCTCATCAGCCCGATGAGGATGAGCTCCGACACCCCGATCTTCCACACGGTGAGCCCGCCGATGGACACGCCGAACAGCGGGCCGCTCAGCGCGACCAGGGACGGGTTGGACAGCACGCCGCTGACGGCCTGGAGGTCGGCCTCGGTGGGGTACAGCTTCTGGTAGTTGGCCGCGGTGCCCATCGGCATCAGCGCGAGCCCGAGGACCCACACGGTGAGCCGGACCCGGTCGAGGCGCAGGGCCAGTCGCGCGAGCGCGCCGGTGCCGGTCATCGCGCGGCCCCCGAGCGCTGCTTCGCCCCGTCGCCCGCGGCGCGGTCGTAGTGGCGCAGGAACAGCTCCTCCAGCGTCGGCGGCGTGCTCGTCAGGCCCCGCACGCCGGCCGCGGTGAGCCGGCGCAGGACGGTGTCCAGCTCGGCGTTGTCGACGCTGAACCGGACGGTACCGTTGTGCGCCCGCAGGTCGTGCACGCCCGCCAGCTCGCCGAGACCGTCGACCGGCCCGGCCAGCTCGGCCTGGATCGACGTGCGGGTCAGATGCCGCAGGCTCTGCAGCGTGCCCGTCTCCACCGCCCGGCCGTCGCGGATGATGGTGACCCGGTCGCACAGCGCCTCGACCTCGGCCAGGATGTGGCTGGACAGCAGGACGGTGCGGTCGCCGCGGCGCTGCTCCTCGCGGATCACCTCGCGGAAGACCTCCTCCATGAGCGGGTCGAGGCCGGAGGTCGGCTCGTCGAGCACGATGAGCTCGACGTCCGAGGCGAGCGCGGCCACGAGCGCGACCTTCTGGCGGTTGCCCTTGGAGTAGGTGCGGCCCTTCTTCGTCGGGTCGAGGTCGAAGCGCTCCAGCAGCTCCGTGCGGCGCGCGGGGTCGAGCCCGCCGCGCAGCCGGCCGAGCAGGTCGATGACCTCGCCGCCGGAGAGGTTCGGCCAGAGGGTGACGTCGCCGGGCACGTAGGCGAGCCGCCGGTGCAGCTCGGCCGCGTCCTTCCACGGGTCCCGGCCGAGCAGCCTCGCCTCGCCCGAGTCGGCGTGCAGCAGCCCGAGCAGCACCCGGATGGTGGTCGACTTCCCGGCGCCGTTGGGCCCGAGGAAACCGTGCACCTCCCCGGTCAGCACGGACAGATCGAGCCCGTCGAGCGCGCGGGTGCGCCCGAACGTTTTGACCAGTGCGTCAACGCGGATCGCCTCGGTCATGGTCGCTCATTGCTCCTTCTGGTTTCCCCTGTGGTTGTCTCGCAGCGCCCGCATGGCCCGGTGGGCGTCGGCGGCGAGCGTGGGATCGAGCAAAGTGCTGGAGTGGAAGTCGACCATCGCCTCGACCAGGCGCGTGTAGCCGTCCATGGCGAAGACGTCGGCGCCGAGGTTGCGGGAGACGTGGTCGTGCATGGCGAGCAGCCCGGACTGCATGCCGACGAGCACCGCCGCGAAGCCGCGCCGGTCCTGGGTGATGTCCGGCGCGAACTTGTCGATCCACTGCTCGGCGAGGAGCACCATGTCGTCGAACATCGCCGCGGCGGCGGGCGAGCCGTCGAGCAGGGCCCGGGTGACGTAGCGGTACATGAGCATGACCGTCGGGTGCACGGAGGGCATGAACCCGGGGCTGTCCATCTTCCCGTCGATGACGATCTCCGCCTTGATCTTCATCGACAGGTCGAGCACGTGCTGGTCGCACGCCTCGCGCAGGCCCTCCTTCGAGCCGAAGTGGTGGCGCAGCAGGCCGGGGGAGACCCCGGCGGCCTGTGCGATGTCGCGCACGGTGGTGCCGTCCATGCCCCGCTCCGCGAACAGGCGGATGGCGGCGTCCCGAATCCGGGCACGGGCCGTGAGGTCCTCGGACGCGGGATCGGTCATGCCGGATCACCCCTTGCTATACGTGCGTACAGCCGACTATACGCGCGTATAGTCGGCTGGCAAGAGGGGCCCGCGAGGGGGTTCCGGGGGGCCGGTCAGCCCCCGGCGGGGTCGAGCCGGTAGCCGGCCCCGCGCACGGTCCTGATCGCGGTCCGGCCGTATGGATGATCGATCTTCTTGCGCAGGTAGCCGACGTAGACCTCGACGATGTTCGGGTCGCCGTCGAAGTGCGCGTCCCACACGTTCTCGATGATCGCCGTGCGGCTCAGCACGTCACCGGGGTGCCGGAGCATGAACTCGAGCAGCGCGAACTCTCTCGCCGTCACCGATATCTCGTCGGTACCGCGGGTGACCCGCCGCTGCACCGGGTCCAGGTGGAGATCGCCCGCGCTGAGCACGACCGGCCGCTGCGGCGCCCCGCGCCGGATGAGCGCCCGCAGCCGGGCCACCAGCACCACGAACGAGAACGGCTTGGTGAGATAGTCGTCGGCCCCGAGATCGAAGGCGTCGGCCTGGTCGTACTCCCCGTCCTTCGCGGTCAGCATCAGCACCGGGGTCCACACCTGCCGCTGCCGCAGCTGCCGGCACACCTCGTAGCCGGACAGCCCCGGCAGCATGATGTCGAGCATGATCGCGTCATAGGCCCCGTGCGGCGTCTCGGTCGCGGCCCACAGCCCGTCCACGCCGGTGTGCACGAGGTCGACCGTGAACCCCTCCCCGCCGAGGCCGTCCCGGATCGTCTCGGCCAGGTTCACCTCGTCCTCGACCACGAGCACTCGCACAACGCCCACCTCTCCCAGCGCGAACCTCCAGACTCACACTGCGATCCTGAACCAATCCTGAACAGCGCGGGCGGTTCGGCCGGTTCCAGGGCCGCGGCCGTGCGGCAGCATCCCCGGACCCCTACGGCCATCGGGGCCGGCCGCTGAGCGGGTCTCAGGGTGCCGCGCGGTGCGCCGGCGGCTCGCGGAACTCGGCCGTCACCCGCCAGCCCCGCTCGCCCGGGCCGTAGGCGAGGGTGCCGCCGACCGCCGCCACGTCCTCGGCCAGGCTCGCGAGGCCGAACCCGCCGCCGCCCGGCTCGCTCGCGCGCCGCCCCGGCCCCGGCGTGCTGGTCAGCGCCAGCCGGACCGTCTCGCCCGCGCGGGTCACGGTCGCGTCGAGGCGGGTGCCGGGGCCGTCGTGGCGCAGGGCGTTCGTGGCCGCCTCACCGACGAGCCGGAGCGCCACCTCGCGCACGGCGGCCGGCAGGGTGTCGAGGCCGGTGACGCCGTGCGCCTCGAGGCCCGCCTCGCGCAGGGCGGCCAGGCGGCCGTCGAGCGTGGCGGCGGCGTCGCGCTGGGCCTCCTCGGCCAGGGCCAGGCGGACCTCGGCGAGGGCGGCGCGGCCGGCGCCCAGGACGACATCGAGGCGCTGCTCGTCGGCGCTCGTCAGCCTCGCCGTCGCGCGCAGGGCCTCGCCCTGCACGAGCATGACGGTCATCGTGTGCGCGAGCCCGTCGTGCAGGCGCCGGGCCAGCCGTTCCCGGGAGCTCGCGGTCGCCGCGGCCCGGTCCGCGAGGTGCCGTTCGAGGCGCAGCTGCGCGACCAGGGCCCGCTCGCGCAGCAGCACGCCCCGCTCGGCGCCGAACAGCCAGGTCACGATGAGCGCGCCCGCCGCGAGCAGCCCGCCCTCGACCGGGCCGTGGCGGATCGCGCCCGTCACCGTGACGAGCACGACCGCGCCGCCGCACACGCCCCACCGCACCCACGGCGAGCGGTGCGTGGCGGCGCCGTAGAGCGCGAGGGCGGCCGGCAGGTACCCGACCGCGCGCGCCATCCCGAGCAGCGAGTGCGCCGCGGTGGCCACGGCGATGACCGCGAGCGCGGCGCCCGGGAACCGGCGGCGCAGCAACAGCGGCAGCAGCTGCACGACCGCGAGCGGCACCGAGACGACCGAGTCCGAGAGCGCGAACAGCACGACGACCAGCGCGAAGAGGGCGAGGTCGAACGCGAGCGGCCTGCGCACCCGGGCTCCCCCTTACGATCGGACGGTGATCCGGCTCGTGATCGTCGACGACCAGGCCCTCGTGCGGGAGGGCCTGCGCCTGATCCTGGGCAGCCGGCCCGACATCGAGGTCGTCGCCGAGCTCGCCGACGGCGAGGCCCTGCTGAAGGCCGCCCCGGACCTGGCCGCCGACGTCATTCTCCTGGATCTGCACCTGCCCGGCCTGGACGGGGTGGCGGTGCTGCGCGCGCGCACCTTCGCCGCGAAGGTGCTCGTGCTGACGGCGGTCGGCAGCGCGGCCGACGTGCAGCGGGCCCTCGCGGCCGGCGCGGCCGGGTTCGTGCTCAAGGACGCGACCGGGGCCGAGCTCGCCGCGGCCGTGCGCGGGGCCCACGCGGGGGTGCGGCCGCTGAGCGCGTCGGCCGCCGAGCTGCTGTGGCCCAGCGCCGCGCCCGCCCCCGCCGCCGCGGACCTGAGCGTGCTCACGGCCCGGGAGCGGGAGGTGCTGCGGCTGCTGGGCCGGAGCAACCGCGACATCGCGCGCTCGCTCGGCCTGGCCGAACGCACGGTCAAGACGCACGTGAGCAACATCCTGGCGAAGCTGGCGGTGGACAGCCGCACCCAGGCCGCGCTGCTCGCGCAGCGACTACCCGACTGAGGGACCAAAGGACGAGACCGGCTACGCCCTTCGCCGCTTCCCGCCCGGTTCCGGCCCTGGCAGGGTTGCGGCGATGCGACGGCGTTGGATCATCCTGGCGGTGGTGGTGCTGTGCGCGGCCGCCCTGGTGCTCGGCAACCGATCGACGGCCGGCCCGCGCGACGGCCGGCCGTTCCTGCTCGCCCATCGGGGCCTGGCGCAGACGTTCGACCTGCACGGCGTCGAGGCGGACACGTGCACGGCGACGCGGATCTTCCCGCCGCAGGTGCCGTACCTCGAGAACACCCTGCCGTCGCTGCGCGCCGCGTTCGACGCCGGCGCCGACGCCGCCGAGATCGACGTGCAGCTGACGAGCGACGGGCAGCTCGCGGTCTTCCACGACGCCCTGCTGGAGTGCCGCACGGACGGCACCGGCCCGGTCGGCGCGCACACCATGGCCGAGCTGCGCGCGCTGGACGTCGGTCACGGGTACGCGGTGCACGGCACGTTCCCCTTCCGGGGCAAGGGTGTCGGGCTGCTGCCGACGGTGCCGGAGGTCTTCGCGGCGTTCCCCGGCCGGGAGCTGAAGCTGGACCTGAAGCGCGACCAGGCGGCCGACGGCGAGGCGGTGGCCGCGTTCCTGGCCACGCTGCCCCCGGCGCGCCTGTCCGCCGTGACGGTGACCGGCGGCGACACGGCCGTGGCCGCGGTGGCGGCCCGCCTGCCCCAGGTCCGGACGTCGTCGAGGGCCATCATCAAGGGCTGTCTGCTGCGGTACGCCGGGGAAGGCTGGACGGGCCACGTCCCGTCCTCGTGCCGCCACCGGGAGCTGATCGTGCCGATCGGGTACGGCAAGTGGCTCTGGGGCTGGCCGAACCTGTTCGTCTCCCGCATGCGCGCGGCCGGCACGCGCGTGGTGCTCGTGCGCTCCGTCGGGGACTGGTCCGCCGGCTTCGACACCGCCGCCGACGTGGCCGAGCTGCCGGAGGGCTGGACGGGCGCGGTCTGGACCAACCGCGCCGACGTCGTCGCCCCCCTCCTGCGCCGCTGACGCGCCCGTTGCCGTCAGGACCGGACGGCGGGCCGCAGCACCTCGGTGCACCACTGGCGGAAGGTCGTCGGCGTGCTGCACCGCGCGGTGCGCTCGACGTGCCCGTTGCCGTCAGGACCGGACGGCGGGCCGCAGCACCTCGGTGCACCACTGGCGGAAGGTCGTCGGCGTGCTGCACCGCGCGGTGCGCTCGACGTGCCCGTTGGCGTCAGGACCGGACGGCGGGCCGCAGCACCTCGGCGCACCACTGGCGGAAGGTCGTCGGCGTGCTCCACCGCGCGGTGCGCTCGACGCCGTTGTCGAGGCCCTCGTCCTTGGCCACGGCCATGTCCAGCATGGCCTGCGCCATCGGCTCGGAGAGCCCGCGGCCGACCAGGCCCGCCTTGAACGTCTCGCCGGGGATCCGCCGGTAGCGCACCGGGCGCCCGAGCACGTCGGCGATCGTCGCGGCCATCTCGTCGTAGGTGATGTCCTCGGGGCCGAGCACCGGCACCTCCTCGAAGCCGGTCCAGGCGTCGTCGAGCAGCAGCCGGGCGGCGACCGCGGCGATGTCGCGGGTGGCGACGGCCGGGGCGGGCAGGTCCGGCCGCGACGGGCCGGACAGCACGCCCTGGGCCGCGATCGGCTGGAGCTGGCGCAGCGTGTTGTCCATGAAGGAGGGCATGGCCAGCGCGCGGTACGGCACCCCGGTCGCCGCGATCAGGTCGTCCATGGCGAGCGTCGCGGTGACGTGCCCGGCCCGGCCCGCGACCGGCGTGCCGCGGCCGAGCGCGGAGACGCCGACCACGCGGCCGGCCGCGCCCGCCGCGAACGCCTCGACGGCGGGGCGGGCGAAGCCGGAGTACGCCTCGTCGACGGAGCTCGCGCGCGGGTCGGCCGGCACGAGCCAGAAGACCGCGTCGGCGCCCGCGAACGCCTCGGCCACGACGGCCGGGTCGGCGTGGGAGCCGCGGACGATCTCGGCCCGTCCGGCGACCCCGGGGGCGAGGCGCGCCGGGTCGCGGGCCACGACGCGCACGGGCGCGCCGGCGTCGAGGAGGTGCTGGACGAGCTGCCGGCCGATGTTGGCGGTGGGTGCGGTGACCACGATCATGCGTGCAGTCAACGCCGATCCCTCGCGCGGCTGAAGGACCGATCCCGTCTCGATTGATACCCTGGCGATATGAGTGAGCTCGAGACGCGGCAGCTGCGGTACTTCGTCGCGGTGGCCGAGGAGCGGCACTTCGGGCGCGCGGCCGAGCGGCTCGGGATGGCGCAGCCGCCGCTGTCGCGGGCCATTCGCGAGCTCGAGCGGCAGCTGGGCGTACAGCTGCTGGAACGCACGACGCGGCAGGTCGCGCTGACCGCGGCCGGGGCGGCGCTGCTGGACGACGCCCGGGTCGCGCTCGACGCCGTCGCGACGGCGCAGCGGCGGGCGCGCCGGGCCGGGCAGCCGGTCCAGTCGCTGCGGCTCGCGCTCAAGGCCGACTACGACGCCGGGCTCCTGCCGCGGGTGCTCGACGCCTTCGACGCGATGCCGGTCGAGCTGCTGCTGGGCGGGCACGGCGAGCAGGTGCAGGCCCTGCACGACGGGCGGGCGGACGTGGCGCTGCTGCCGACGCCGTTCGACGCGCGCGGCCTGGACACCGAGCCGCTGATCACGAGCCCGTGCGTGGCGGCCCTGGCGGCCGCGGATCCGTTGGCGGCGCGCACCTCGCTGCGCCTTGCGGACCTGGCCGGGCGTCGCCTGCCGGACGGCTCCCCGGCCGAGCGCGGCCGCATGGCGCCGGTGCCGGGGCGCTCGTTCGACCTATCGCAGATCTTCAACCTGGTCGAGGTGAGCGGGGTCGTGTGGTTCCTGCCCGAGTTCGTGGCGGCGCGGTTTCCCCGGCCGGGCACGGCCTTCCGGCCGGTGACGGACCTGGAGCCGGTGACGCTGACGGTGACGTGGCCGTCGGCGTCGCGCTCGCCGGCGGTGGCGGCGTTCGTGCGGGCCGCGCAGGCGGCGGTGTCCGGCGCTCAGCCGGTGATGTAGCCGACGAGCGGGGCGTCCTGGGTCACGCAGGCGGCGGGGGTGAGGACCTCGGAGGCGGTGCCGCCGTCGGTGCCGGTGCGGAAGGTGCCGGGGGCGCCGGTGCAGGAGATGGCGGTGTAGGTGATGCGGACGCCGCTGGGGTCCCAGGCGGGGTCGGTGCCGGTGCGGTCGCTGATCTGGTGCTGGTCGGTGCCGTCGGTGTGCATGAGCCAGATGGTGTCGTTGTGGACGTAGGCGATCTGGGTGTTGTCGGGGGAGAGGGTGGGCTGGCGGCTGACGTCGTCGGTGGTGAGGCGGGTGGTGTGGCCGGCGTGCTTGAGGTAGATGGCGCCGTGGCTGGCGTAGACGGTGGGGGTGGTCGCGTTGCTGGTGCTGGTGCTGGTGCTGGTGCTGGTGCTGGCGCTGGCGCTGGCGGTGGCGGCGCTGGCGGTGGCGGCGCTGGCGGTGGTGGTGCTGGCGGCGGCGGTGGCGGTGCCGGCGAAGGCGGCCGCGGCGGCGGCGATGCCGGCCAGCGCGAGCGTGTGCTTGATGGTCTTGGCGTTCATCCCTGCCCCCAGTGTGTGTCGCGTCCGTGTGACGCAGGGACCATCGGCGCAACCGTCCGGCACCTGAAGAAAACCGTCCGCGAACCCGGTGTGACGGATCCCGGCGGTGCGCCTCACAGCCGCGTCGCGGCGCGGACGAGGCCGGCGACGGCGCGGGAGCGGCTGTGCGGGGGCCAGGCGATCAGCGTGGTGATCTCGGGGGCGTCCAGCAGGGGCACGGCGACCAGGTCGCGGCGCAGGTGGGTGCGGGCCGAGTCCGGGAGCACGGCGCAGGCGCGGCCGAGCGCGATCAGCTGGTACAGCTGCGAATTGCCCCTCACCTCGGGACCCCGCCCCGGCCTGTAGCTGCCGTCCGGCTCGGGCCAGCGGGGCAGCGGCAGGTCCGGCAGGTCGGCGACGTCGGCCATGCGCAGGCTGGGCGCGGTCGTGAGCGGGTGCCCGGCCGGCAGCACCACGACCTGGCGCTCCACCGTGAGGACCTCGGTGTCGAAGCCGGCGGGCTCGTCGTAGGGCAGGTGCAGCAGCGCCACGTCCGCGCGCCCGTCGCGCAGGAGGCGTTCCTGCTCGCCGATGCCGCACAGCTGCACGTCGACGGGGACGGCACCGGGCTCGGCGGCGTACGCGTCCAGGAGCTTGGCCAGCAGCTCGCCCGAGGCGCCGGCCTTGGTCACCAGCACGATGCCGGGCTCGGGCGCCGCCGCCCGCCGGGTGCGCCGGGCCGCCGCCTCGACGGCCGCGAGCGCCGCGCGCGCCTCGCGCAGCAGCACGCCGCCGGCCTCGGTCAGGGCGACGCTGCGGCTGGTGCGCTCCAGCAGCGTCACCCCCAGCCGCCGCTCGAGCTGACCGATCGCGCGCGACAGCGGCGGCTGCGCGATGCCGAGACGGGCGGCGGCGCGGCCGAAGTGCAGCTCCTCGGCGACGGCGACGAAGTACCGCAGTTCCCGGGTCTCCAGATCGATACCGCCAGGGTATCGCGGGCGACCGTATCGGTGTTGGCGCCCGGCTCCGGCCCCGGTCAGGCTCGACCCATGAGCGAAACGAAGGTCGCGCTGGTGACGGGCGCGAACAAGGGCATCGGGTACGAGATCGCCGCCGGGCTGGGCGCGCTCGGCTTCCGCGTGGGCGTGGGGGCCCGCGACGCCGCGCGCCTCGCGGACGCGCTGGCCAAGCTGGAGGCGGCCGGCGTCGACGCGTTCGGCGTGCCCCTGGACGTCACCTCCGACGAGAGCGTGACGGCCGCGGCGGCGTCCCTGGCGCGGCTCGACGTGCTGGTGAACAACGCGGGGGTGACCGGCGGGATGCCGCAGCAGCCCACCCTGGTCGACCTGGACGCCATCCAGCGGGCGGTGGACACGAACGTGCTCGGCGTCGTACGCGTGACGAACGCGTTGCTGCCGCTGCTGCTGCGCTCCCCGTCGCCGCGCATCGTGAACATGTCGAGCTCGGTGGGCTCGCTGACGCGGCAGTCGGCGGGCGACGTGGGCCCGCTGTCGGCCGCCTATGCGCCGTCGAAGACCTTCCTCAACGCGGTGACGCTGCAGTACGCCAAGGAGCTGCGCGACACGAAGGTCCTCATCAACCTGGGCTGCCCCGGCTACTGCGCCACGGACCTGAACGGCTTCCGGGGCGTGCGCACCGCGGCCCAGGGCGCGGCGATCGCGATCCGGCTCGCGACCCTGCCCGACGACGGCCCGACCGGCGCCTTCTTCGACGACGAGGGCGTCGTGCCCTGGTGACGCCGCCCATCCGGCCAGGACTGCCCGCCGTCGTGGACGGCTGAGCGGTCAGGCGGGCGGCCTGCCGGTCGCGGCCGCGGCATCGGCCTCGGCCTGGCGCAGCGCCCCGGTGGCGCTCGTCAGTCTCCAGTGCGGGGCGAGCACCGCGCAGAGCAGCGTCGCGGCCAGGTCCCGCGCCGGCAGGCCCAGGCGCTCCGCCTCGGCGAACAGCTGCCCGCGCACCGTGGCGACGCAGGCCCGCGGCCAGTCGGTCCCGGCGGGCGCCGCGTCCGCGAGCCGGCGGCGGCTCTCGTCGAGCAGCTCGGCACAGGGGGGTCGTTGATTATCATTATCGAGAATGATAATGTTGTGCCATGGAGATGCCACCGGAGCGATGGGCCGAACTGGCCCTGCACCCGGTGCGGATCAGAATCCTGCGGGCGGTCGCGGGTGCCCGGCTGACCACGCACGACCTGGCCGGGCTGCTGCCCGACATTCCGCAGGCCACGCTGTATCGGCACCTGGCGACGCTGGTCAAGAACGGGCTGCTCGACGTGATCGAGGGGCGCAGGATGCGCGGCGCCGTCGAACGGGTCTACGCGCTGCCCGCGCACGGCGCGACGCTGGACGCCGCGGCCCTGGCCACGGCCACCCCGCAGGACCATGCGCGCTACTTCACGGCGTTCGTGTCGAGCCTGCTGTCGGAGTTCTCCCGCTACCTCGCCCGGGAACGGATCGACTTCGCCGCCGACGGTGCCGGCTACCAGCAGCTCGTGCTGCACCTGACCGACGCCGAACTGGCCGCGTTCGCCGCCGGTTTCAGCGCGCTGGTCGGCCCGTTGCTCGGCAATGAGCCGGGCAACGGGCGGACACCGCGGCTGCTGGCGACGGTGCTGATGCCGGCCGACCATCCGGTCGGCGGCGGCGACAACGAGCAGGGGCCGGTGGACGGCTCCGGCCCGGCGAAGGGGGACGAGTGATGGCAGTGCTCACGGTCACCGGCGATGCGATCGACATCCGCTTCACCGGATGGGAGCGGGTGTGGACCGGGCGGGAGCGGCTCGCGCTGCGTCTCGGCGCGGTGCGGCGGGTTGCCCAGGTCGACGACCCGCTCCGGCTCGCCCGCGGCGCCCGGCGGGGGTTCGTGGTGTCCGGCTTCGTCAAGATCGGCGTCTGGGGCTTGTTCGGCGGTCCCCGGCAGCTCGTGGCGGCCCGCCGGGGCGAGCCCGGGCTGCACCTGGTGCTGGACCGGGCGGCGGCCGGCGGCGAGTTCGACGAGGTCGTGCTCTCCGGCCCGGCCGCGCCGGGCCTCGCGGCGACGATCCGGCGCGCCATGGCGGCCCGGGCATGAGCGGCGACCGCCTGGCCATCGAGGTGTCGCGCCTGACGAAACGGTACGGTGACGTGACCGCCGTGCGCGATCTGACCTTCACCGTGCAACCCGGTGTGGTCACCGGGTTTCTCGGCCCGAACGGCGCCGGCAAGACGACCACGATGCGCATGGTCACCGGGCTGGTGTCGCCGACCAGCGGCACCGCCACGATCGGCGGGCAGCCCTATGGCCGGCTGGCCCGGCCGTCGCGCACGGTCGGCGCGGTGTTCGACCCCGACGCGTTCCACCCCGGCCACACCGCCCGCGACCACCTGCGCGTCTACGCGGCCATGGCCGGCTGTCCGGACAGCCGGGTCACGGAGCTGCTCGACCTGCTCGGCCTCGCCGAGGCGGCCGACCGCCGCACCCGCGGGTTCTCCACCGGCATGCGGCAACGGCTCAACCTCGCCACGGCGCTGCTCGGCGACCCCCGCGTGCTGCTGCTGGACGAGCCCGGCAACGGCCTGGACCCCCAGGGCGTGTCGTGGCTGCGCGGCCTGCTGCGCCGGCTGGCCGGCGAGGGCCGCACCGTGCTGATCTCCAGCCACGTGCTCAGCGAGATCCAGCAGCTCGTGGACGACGTGGTGGTGATCCGGCGCGGCGAGCTCGTCGCCGCCGGGCCGTGGTCCCGCATCGCCGGCCCGCCGTCGGTGCTGGTCGCCTCGCCTGACGCCGAAGCCCTCGCCTCCGCCCTGCGCGAAGCCCCCGCCCAGCGGGCCGTCCCCGCCCAGCGGGCCGACCCCGCCGGCGCGTCCGTCGAGGCCGGCGCGTCCGTCGAGGCCGCCGGGCCCGGCCGGCTGCGGGTGCGCGGGCTGGACGCGCCGGGCATCGCCGACCTCGCCGCCGCCCGCCGCCTGCGCATCCACGAACTGGTCACCGAGAGCGCCGGCCTCGAGCGGCTCTTCCTCGACCTCACCACCGACAAGGCGGCCACCCGATGACGCATCGCTTGATCAAGGCGGAGTTCCGCAGGCTGCTGGCCACCCGGATGTGGGGCGGCCTGCTGCTCGCCGCCGCGCTGCTGGGCGGCGGCATGATCGGCGCCATGGCGCTGGTGGGCCCGGAGCACTTCGAGCCGCCGATGCCGGGGCTGGACACCGAGGCGGGCCTGCGCTCGATCCTCGGCATCCTCGGCATCACCGCCTTCGTGCCGGCCGCGGCCGGCACCCTCGCGGTCACGTCCGAGTACCGGCACCGCACCGCCGCCGTCACCTTCCTGTTCGCGCCGCGCCGCGGGCAGGTGCTCGCCGCCAAACTCGCCACCTACACGGTCGCCGGCCTCGCGTACGGACTCGTGCTGGCGGGCACCGCCGCGGTGGCCCTGTTCACCGTCGCGGCCGCCCGCGGCATCGCCCTCGGCCTGCCGGCCGCCACCGTGCTGCAGCTGCTCGCGCGCATCGGCGTGGCGATGGTGGTGTACCTGCTCGTCGGAGCCGGCATGGGCGCCCTGATCCGCAACCAGATCGTGGCCCTGTGCGTCGTGATCGGCTATCTGTACCTGGGCGAGCCGGTGCTCATGATGATCCCCGGCGCCAACGCGCTCTACCCGGTCCTGCCCGGCGGGGCCACCGCCGCGCTGACCGGCTTCACCTACCTCGCCGACGCCATGTCGGCAGAGCTCGGCAGCGGCACCGCCGGCCTCCTGTCACCGGCGGCCGGCGCCCTCCTGCTCGCCGCCTACGCGCTGACCGCCTCGGCGATCGCCGTCATCGTGCCCATGCGCCGCGACATCACCTGACCGGCCCGGCCCAGGGCTACGGGTTCGCCCGTCTGCCGGACACCTGAAGGCGATCGTCTGTCCCGGCGGCACCTTCACCTGGAACGTCAACGCGCTCGAGGTGCGCAGCGACGGGCTGCACGTCACGCCCGAGGGCGTCAAGCAGGTCATCGCGCCGTGGCTGCTGCCCCGCCTCAGGAACGTGGCGACGACAAGGTCCCCCGGGAAGCAACCTTTCGCGGCGGTACGGTGTCCATGGACCATGCCGAGCTGGGACGCCCCGCCCTCGTTCGAGGACTACGTGCGGGACCGACACCGTGAGCTGCTGCGATTCGCCTGCCTGCTGAGCGGCGACGCGCACCTCGCGGCCGACCTCGTGCAGGACGCGCTCGAGCGGACCGGCATGGCCTGGCGGCGCGTGCGCAGGCACGAGGACCCGGGCGGGTACGTGCGGCGGGTCATCGTCAACCGGTACCTCAACCGGGTGCGCGCCCTGCGGCGCGAACGGCTCACCGACACCGCCCCCGAGGTCGTGCACCTCGACGCCGAGCCGCCGGACGAGCAGCTGTGGCGGGCGATCGTGGCGCTGCCGAAACAGCAGCGGGCGGTCCTGGTGCTGCGGTACTACGACGACCTGTCCGAGCGGCAGATCGCGGCCGTCCTCGGCTGCTCGGTCGGCACGGTGAAGAGCAACGCCTCGCGCGCACTGGCCAAGCTCAGGACGGCCCTGGCCGCCCGTGACCTCGACGGGAGCGATCTGTGATGGACCTCGAGCAGCTGATCCGCCGGGAGCTCGCGGACGAGCGCCACGCGCCGCAGGGGTGGACCGAGCCGGTCCGGCGCATTCGCAGGGGCATCCGGCGCCGCCGCATCCGCCGGTACGGCACGATCGCCGCCGCCCTCACCGCGCTCACGTTCGCGGGCACCCTGCTCGGCCCGCCCGCGCCGGCGCCGGGTCCGGGTCCGGGCGGCATCGCCTGGACCGACACCCCGGCGACCCTGCCGAGCCTGGCCCGCACCGGCCCCCGCCCGGACGCGTCCCCCTGCGCCGGGTCCGGCTTCACCGCCCCGCCCTGGCTCGACGGCACGACGACGGGGGCGGACGGCACCAGGACGTACACGATGCTCGTCCCCAGCCGGCACTCCGGCCGGTGCACCCTGAGCGGCACCCCGCCCCTCACCGCCGGCGGCACCGCCGTGCCCGCCGGCGTGCTGGAGCCCCGCGCCGACGGCGTCCGGCAGCCGGCGACGGTCGACCCGGGTGAGGCGGTGCGCGTGGACATCGCGGTGATCCCGTGCCGCGCCGGGGAGCCGTCACCCGGCGGCGCGCTCGCCGTGTCCATCGGCACGGCCCGGATCGCGGTGCCGGGCATCACCGCCGAGCCGGGCTGCGGTTTCGCGGTGAGTCCGTGGTACTACCAGGCGCCCCTGCTCAACGCCCCGCTCACGGTGGCGGTGACCGCCCCGGCGACCGTCCGGCGCGGCACGACCCTCGTCTACCGGGTGACCGTCACGAACGCGTTCCCGCGCGCGTTCGGGCTCGACCCGTGCCCCGTCTACCGCCAGGCCCTCGGCGAGGCCCGCAGCACGTACCGCCTCAACTGCACCGCGAAGACCATTCCCCGGCACAGCAGCCAGACGTACGAGATGCGCCTCGACGTCCCCGCGAGCACACCCCCGGGGCCGGCGAAACTGTCGTGGATGGCCGCGATGCCGGACGGCACCGTGGCCATCGCGGACCACGCCACCGGCGTGACCGTCCAGGTCCAGCAGTGACAGGCGGATCGCCGGGCGTCTGCCGGGAGCCGCTGTCACCCGGCCGAGTGCCGTATCTCGCGGCGCTCGACTGCGCGGTGAACGACAGCGACGGCGAGTCGGTGGAAGTCATGCCGCCGAATGTCCGCCGCCCCGCGATCCCCCCGACCGGCGGCCTCGGGGGTGAACTCCTCGCGGCGGCTCAGTCCTCGTGCTCGCTCGGGGCGACCCGTCATGCGGCATCCGGATCGTCGTCCAGGTCCGGGATCACCTGGCAGGCCTGCGCGATGTTCCGGTCACGAATCAGCCCGTCGATCGCCTTGATCATGGCGGTGATGCCCGGTCGTGGAACGATGACCAGGTCCGTCTCCCAGTAATAGCTCCCGCCGGCGTGTTCGCCGGTGTGCGCCCAGCGGCGGAGCACCGTATCGATCGCGTCGAGGGTCATGAGGGTCACGTAGTAGGTCGGGCCCCCGGTGACGGTCACTCGGATGTCCAGGTCCTGCAATTGTTCGAGATCGCGGCTTCCCTGGTCGAGGAAGCGCGCGACGAACCCTTCCTGCTCGGCGATCAGCCAGTGTCGGACTTTCGTGATCTCCATCGCGGCAGGCTACTCGCGGTGCTGTGCACGCCCCCGGCTGGATGCCGCGCTGAAGATGTCGCCCGAGCGGGGTTGACCGGGGCCGTCGCCGGGGGCGGTGAACCACTCGCGGCCGCAGACCGCCCGGAACACAGGACCCGGCAACCGCGACAACAGCGCCAGCGTGCGAATGCCCGAGCCGCCCTCGGACTGTGACACGTGGGCCTTCATGGCCGCGCGCTTCGCGTGTTCGTAGCGCCGCACGTCCACCACGTGCGTGATGTCCTCGCGCGCGGTGAAGACCCGGGACGGGTCGCCGAAGGGCAGGGACGGCAGGAAGCGCCCGGCCACCCGCAGCACGGCCAGCAGCGCACGCAGCGACGAGCGGTCCACGGTCGCCTCGAGCAGCGGCGTGCCGGTCAACGCCGCCGCCGCCCGGGCCACCCGATGGACCTGCACGTGGTCCGGGTGCCCGTAGCCGCCGTTCGCGTCGTAGCCCGTCAGGAGGTCCGCCCGCTCCGAGGTCAGGATCGCCGCCAGCCGGGCGGCCGCCTCGTCCACGGGCACGGACGCGAAGCCGGCGCCGCCGGCCAGGCCCGAATCCGCATACCCCAGCGTCTCGACCCGCGCGCAGCCGAGCGCCGTGGCGGCCACCATCAGCTCCGCGTGGCGGCGGGAGCCCAGATCCGCACTCGAAGCAGCCAGGCCCGCCTCGCCCAGGGTGGCCGTCACGAGGACGACGCGGTGGCCCTCCGCGGCCGCCCGGGCCAGGGTGCCGCCGGTGAGCAGGGCCTCGTCGTCGGGGTGGGCGTGGAACGAGACGATGGTGTACCTACGCATGCGCCCGTCGGCCCAGGAACGCCGCGGCGCGCGCGTACAGTTCGTCGGCCGCGTCCAGCACGGTGTCCCATCGTACGCACGGGGCCACCGCCCGGTTGTGGGCCGAGACCGCGGCGACCCGGGACGGGTCGTCCAGCAGGGACGACAGCGTGTTCTGCAGCTCGACGTCCGAGTGCACGAGCCAGCCCTCGACGCCGTGCTGGATGAAGTCGGCCACGCCGCTGCCGGCCCGCGCCACCACCGGCAGGCCCGCGCTGCGCGCCTCCAGGGCCGCGATGCCGAAGGACTCGCGGGGGGCCGGGGCGATGTACACGTCCGCCGAGGCGAGCAGCGAGCGGATCGAGGTGCGGTTGAGTGCCCCGGTGAAGGTGATCTCGGGGCAGACGGGTGTGGCGCGGCGCAGGCGGGGCAGGAGCGGGCCGTCGCCGACGAGGATCGCGCGGAAGTTCGGGTTCGTCTCGCGCAGGGCGAGCAGGGTGCGCAGCAGGGCGCGGGGGCGCTTGCGGCGCACCATGCGCATCACCGAGATGAACGTCGGGATCGCCGACGCGGGGGGAGTGGGCGGCAGCAGCCAGGCGGCCGGGTCGATGCCGTTGGGCAGCACGGCGACCGGGGTGCCGTCCAGGGCCTCGCGCACGGCCCCGGCGGCGGCGCTGGAGACCGCGGCCCACTGCACCGGCCACGAGGCGGCGTCGAGCGTGCGGGCGAAGCGCCGTACCAATGGAAGGATGTCGTGCCACATCGAGTGCACCGACACGACCGTCGGCAGGCCCGTCGTCGCCGCCGACCGGGCCGCCGTCCAGGCCAGCGGGGAGAAGGCGGAGACGTGGGCGTGGACCGCCTCGATGCCGTGCGCCCGCAGCGTGGAGCCGAGCGCCTCCCCACCGAAGCGGCGGTAGGGGCCGGCGCCGACGCCGGTGATGCGCAGGGTCGGCACGTCGTCCTGGAACATGGCGGGGGCCGTCGTCGTCAGGACCATCGTCGAGTGGCCGAGGTGCGACTGGCGTAAGGCCAGGTCGTGCACCTGCAGCTCGACGCCGCCCAGGCGGGGGAGGTAGACGTCGGTCACGTGGGCTATGCGCATCTACGGCAAGTCTTTCGTCAAAAGGGGGGCTACGCGGTGCGCCGGCCGAGCAGCCACAGTGCGGTGGCGATGCCGCCGACGGGGATCTCGGCCACGAAGACGAACGCGCGGTAGAGCAGCACCCCGGCCAGGGCCCCGGTGGGGTCGGCGCCCAGGGCGATGATGACCGCGATGGTGCCCGCCTCGACCAGTCCCGCGCCGCCGGGGGTGATGGCGGCGAGGGTCAGGAGGCGCTCCGCGACGAGCCCGGCGAGGATGACGGGCCACGGGAGGTACACGTGAATGGCGACGAAACTGAGCCACAGCAGCGCGCCCTGCAGCGCCCAGTAGCCGGCCATGCCCCAGCTCAGCTCCGCCCAGCGGCGCCGGACGAGGCTGTCGGTGCCGTCGAGCAGCTCGGTGGCGGCCTTCGTCCAGCCCAGGGGGTCTTTTGATCGCCGGACCCGGCTCCACACGCGCTCGGACCAGGCGACCAGGCGCAGCAGGGGACCGGCCCGGCCCAGCAGGGCGGCGGTGACCAGCACGCCGGCGAGTGCGCAGGTCAGCGCGCACAGCACCCAGAGCGCGCCGTGGCCGACGGGGGTCGTGTCGGCGGCGAGGAGTACCCCCACGGCCACCAGCGGCATGAACAGCTTGGCGATGAGGTCCCACGCCTTGGAGACCACGACGAACCGGGCGAACTCGAGGCCGGTGTGCCCCCAGCCACGGACCATCCCGAGGTTGAGCACGGTGCCGGCCACCCCGCCCAGCGGCAGCACGTTGGACACGGCGCTGCCGGACAGGTTCAGCGTCAGCGCGCGGCGGTGCGACAGGCCGGGCAGCGACGCGGTGAGCACCGACGTGTGCACCACCAGGCCCAGCAGCCATACCACGCCCAGGAAGACCGGCCAGCGCCAGCCGAGGTGGGCGATCATCCGCCACGCCTGCGACCACGAGGCACCGAGCTCGCCCAGGTGCACGGCCGACCACGCCACGAACCCGACCGCGCCGGCCAGTAGTAGCGACCGGCGCGCTTTCACCGCCATGCGGTCCCTCCCCCGTGCGGCCCAATCCAAGTCGCTCAAGGTCGCAGACGGAACCTGAAGAAATGCTGAACGGAAGGCTACGTCTCGATTGTGACAGCCGGTGCGGTACTTTCGCGCACAATCAGCTCCGTGGCGAGCTCAATGCGTGGCGATTCGATCCGCTCGCCGTTCACGATGCGTAGCAGTGTGCGTGCGGCGGCCACGCCCATCTCGTGCAGCGGCTGGCGCACGGTGGTCAGCGGCGGCGCGGTCCACTGGGCGAAGTTCAGGTCGTCGAACCCGACCACGCTGACGTCGCCGGGGATGGTCAGCCCGGCCCGGCGGACCGCCTCGTAGACCCCGGTCGCCTGCTGGTCCGAGCCGGCGAACACGGCGGTCGGCGGGTCGGGGAGGGCGAGCAGGGACTCGGCCGCGCGCAGCCCGCCGTCGTGGTGGAAGTTGCCGTACCGCACCAGCTGCCGATCCACCGGCAACCCGGCGGACTCCAGCGCCGCGCGGTACCCGGCGATGCGCGCCCGGGTGCACTGGAACTGCTCGTGCCCGCCGATCGCGGCGATGCGCCGGTGCCCGAGCGACGCCAGGTGCTCGGCCGCCGCGTAACCGCCCGCGAAGTTCGTCGCGCCGATCGACGGCGTGCCCGGCGGCGGCTGGTTGACGGCATCGATGATGACGAACGGCAGGTTGCGCCGGCGCAGGTCCTCGTGCTGGCGTTCGGCCAGCTCGGACAGGACGAGGATGGCGCCCTCGGAGCCGCGCGCGAGCAGCGACTCGACCCAGCGGCGGGTCAGCGACTGCCGGTTGTGCACGGCCGAGACGACCAGGCCCAGCCCGGCCTCCTCGACGACCTCCTCGACGCCGGTGAGGATCGACAGCCCCCACACGCTGTCGAGCTCGTTGATGACGAGGTCGACGAGTTCGGTGCGGCGCCGCCGCCCGTTCCTGGCCGCGCGGGGCCGCTGGTAGCCGCGCTCGGCCAGCAGCCGCTCGACGGTCTGGCGGGTCTTCGCCGAAACATCCGTGTGCCCGTTGAGCACCTTCGAAACCGTCGAGACGGCGACCCGCGCCTCCCGCGCGATCTCCGCCATCGTGGGCCTGCCGTTCAGCGCCATGACCTCACCTGAGTTTCGAAACCGGTGCCGCCGCGCGGGGGTGGTTGGTGACCGGCACCGTACACCCCGCACCCGCTTTTCGAAATGTTTCCCGAAAGGCGAGCCGGCGCACCTCGACCCGGCATCCCACGACCTAGTTTCCTAGGACGCGAGACGCGTCGTGACCGCCCCCGTGGGGGCGGCCGCGGCTACCGGGAGTGCCCGACGAGCTCGATGCGGGGGACGGTGTCATGCGGCAGGCTCGCGTAGTCCCAGCTGACGATGACGTCGAGCTCGCCGCCGAGGGCCCGGTTGAGCAGCTCCTGCAGCAGCACGCCGTCGGGGTCGTGCACGGTGTCGACGGTGTCGTAGCCGCTGCGGTCGGCGTGGTCGTTGCACGCGTCGACGTACCGCATCTCGCGCAGATAGATCACGGCCCGCAGGGGTGGCAGGTTGGTGTCCATGTACTGTGCATCGCGGCCCGGCGCCGGTTCGCAACAATTCGGGTCAGGGCAGGATCGCATCGACATATCCGCCGTCGACGCGCACCGCGCCGCCGGTGGTCGCCGAGGCGAGGGGTGAGCTGAGGTACACCACCAGGTTCGCGATCTCCTCGGGCTCGATGAGCCGTTGCAGCAGCGACTGCGGCCGGTGCCGGCGCATGAACTCCCGCTGGGCCTCCTCCCAGGGCAGATCGCGGTCGACGAGCTCGTAGACGAAGTCCTCCACGCCGCCCGTGTGGGTGGGCCCGGCGATCACCGAGTTGACGGTCACCCCGCTGCCGGCGGCCGCCTTGGCGAACCCGCGGGCGACGCCGAGCAGCGCCGTCTTCGACACCCCGTAGTGGATCATCTCGGCCGGGATCGCGACGGCGGAGTCGCTGGCGATGTACTGCACCCGCCCCCACCCGGCCGCGATCATCCCGGGGAGGTAGGCGCGGGTGAGGCGTACGGCGCTGAGCACGTTGGTCTCGAAGTAGCGCCGCCACTCGTCGTCGGTGATCTCCAGCGGCTCCCGGGCCCCGAAGATCCCCAGGTTGTTGACGAGGATGTCGACGGCGGGGAGCGTGTCCAGCACCCGCTGGGTGCCCTCGCCGGTGGCGACGTCACCCGGCACGGCGACGAAGTCCCCGTCGCCGAGGCGGTCGAGCGCCGCGGCGACCGAGTCGTCGCCGCGGCCGTTGACGCCGACGCGGGCGCCGGCCCGCGCGAGCCCGGCGGCGATGGCGGCGCCGATGCCGCGGGTGGATCCGGTGACGAGCGCGGTGCGCCCGGTCAGGTCGATCTGCATTCGACCAATCGTGCCACCGGTGCCGCCGGGAGCCGGGCTAGTGGAAGACCTTGAGGCCGATGACGCCGGCGACGACCAGGAGCAGGCACAGCACGCGCAGCACGCCGGCCGGCTCGCCGAGGAAGATCATGCCGGACAGGGCGGTGCAGGCCGCGCCGATGCCGACCCACACGGCGTAGCCCGTGCCGACCGGGATGGTGCGCAGGGCGTAGCCGAGGCCGCCCATGCTCAGCGCGAGGGCGACGGCGAAGACGACGCTGGGGACGAGCCGGGAGAAGCCCGCCGAGCGGCTCAGGGCGATCGCCCACACGGACTCGAACAGGCCGGAGACGACGAGAACCAGCCAGGCCATGACCACCACACCATGCTTTCGGGCGGTCGTCTTTGCAGGCCGGGTACGACTCCACTCGTCCGGGAGCGCCGCGACTGCGGCGTCACCGTCAGTGTAGCGGCTGGCGCCGTGCGGTGGCGATCCATTACCTTCCATGGTGATGGACAGCACCCGGATCGACACGTCGGTGCCGCACCCCGCGCGCCGGTACAGCTACTGGCTCGGCGGCAAGGACCACTTCGCCGCCGATCGGGCGTCGGGGGACGCGATCGCCGCGGCCTTCCCCGCGGTGGTCGAGCTGGCGCGGGCGAACCGGGCGTTCCTGCGCCGGGCGGTGCGGGCCGTGGCCGAGGCCGGGGTGCGGCAGTTCCTCGACATCGGCACCGGGCTGCCGGCCCCGGACAACACGCACGAGGTCGCGCAGGCGGTGGCGCCCGAGTCGCGGGTCGTCTACGTCGACAACGACCCGATCGTCATGATGCACGCCCAGGCGCTGCTCGTCGGCGACCCCCGCGGGCACACGGCCTACCTCGAGGCCGACGTGCGCGACCCGGCGGCGATCCTGCGGCGCAGCGGGCTCGACCTGACCCGGCCGACCGGGCTGCTGCTCGTCGCGGTGCTGCACTTCCTGCACGACGACGAGCAGGTGGAGGGCATCGTCCGCACGCTCGTGGACGCGCTCGCGCCCGGCAGCCAGGTGGTGCTCAGCCACGGCACGATGGACTTCTCCGACGCGGAGGGCATCGCGGCGTACGAGAAGATGTTCGCCGCCGGCGGGACGGACGTGCGCGCCCGGAGCCGGGCGACGCTGGAGGGGTACCTGCGGGGTCTGGACATCCTCGAGCCCGGGGTCGTGCCCGTGGCCGACTGGCGGCCCGACGACCCGGCGGCCGCCCGGCCCGTCAGTCGTGACCTGGGCATCTACGGCGTGGTGGCCCGCAAGCCGGTGTGAACCGTCCCGCGACGGCGCGGATGGCTAGGCTGGACGGCGTGCAGGTGCGCATCGCCCGGCAGACGCCGCAGCTTCAGACCGTGGTGGCCTTCTACCGCGACGGTCTCGGCCTGCCGGAGGTCGGCCGCTTCGAGGACCACGAGGGCTACGACGGCGTGATGCTGGATCTGCCCGGCACCGGCGCGCATCTGGAGTTCACCGCGACCGCGCACGTTGCGCCGCCGAGCCCGCACGTGGAGGACCTGCTGGTGCTGTACCTGGGCTCCCGCGAGGCGGTCGACGCCCTCGTCGCGCGCTCGGGCGCGCCGGTGGTGCCCAGCGCCAACCCGTTCTGGGACCGTGCCGGCGTGACGGTCGCCGACCCGGACGGCTTCCGCGTGGTGCTCGTCGCGGGCCACTGGTCCCCCCGCTGATAGCGTGCTGGCGTGCAGATCCGATTCGACGTGCCGGCCGATCCCGGCTACCCGGGGCGTGTCGCCGCGGTGCTCAGCGCGGCCCGGCTGCGCCGGTTCACCGTGATCGGCGCGTGGCTGCTCGGGCTGGGCGTCGTCGGGGTCGCGCTGGAGCGGGCGGCGGACTGGGGCCGGTCGCTGCACTCGCTCTATCTGGCCCTGATCATCGGCGGGATCCTGTCGATGCTGTATGCGCCGTGGGTCCGCTTCCAGGCCAAGCGCCGTTCGGGGCAGTACGCGGTCGAGGGCGGTTACGACATCACCGACGACAACATCATGATGCGCAGCGGCTCCGAGGAGGGCGGCATCGCGTGGGACGGCGTCTCGCGGGTGACCGAGACGCCGGAGTTCTGGATCGTGTACGTCGGGCGCATCCCCGCCACGGTGATCCCGAAGGCGTTCATGAGCGCGGAGGACGCCGAGACCCTCCGCGCGTTCATGGACCGCAACAACCTGCTCGCGGGCTAGGCCCGGCGCGCCCGGTGCTCGGCGCGGGCGGGAGCGCCGACCTCGTGCAGGAAGGCGAGGGCCTGCCGGTAGGACGCGACGAGCCCGGTCTTGGCGTAGGGCAGCCCGATCTGCGCGCAGTAGGCCTCGACGATCGGCTGGGCCTTGCGCAGGTTGACCGACGGCATGCCGGGGAACAGGTGGTGCTCGATCTGGTAGTTCAGGCCGCCCATCGCGTGGTCGGCGATCCAGCCCCCGCGCACGTTGCGTGAGGTGAGCACCTGCTTGCGCAGGAAGTCCTCGTCGCCGGTCGGGTGCGGCATCCCCTTGTGGTTGGGGGCGAAGGTCATGCCGAGGTACACGCCGAAGATCGCCTGGTGCACGAGCAGGAACGCGAGCGCCTGCAGCGGGGAGAGCACGAGCAGCAGCGCGCCGACGAACGCGACGGCGTGCACGATCAGCAGCGCGGTCTCCAGGCCGCGGCGCTTGACGGTGCCGTTGCGCAGGGCCTTGACGCTGGACACCTTCAGGTCGATCGCGAGCAGGGTGAGCAGCGGGAAGAACAGGCCCGCCTGGTGGCGGGTGATGAAGCCCTTCAGCCCGCGCCGCCCGATCGCCGACTCCGTCGCCCAGATGAGCACCTCGGGGGTGACGTCCGGGTCGAGGTCGTCGTGGTTGGGGTTGTTGTGGTGGCGGGTGTGCTTGTCCATCCACCAGCCGTAGCTCATCCCGATGCCGAGGTTGCCGGCGACGAGCCCGGCCATCTCGCTGGGGCGCTTGGTGCGGAACACCTGCCGGTGGGCGAGGTCGTGGGCGACGAGGGCCAGCTGGGTGAACGCCACCGCGAGGACCGCCGCGGTGGCCAGCTGCCACCAGGACGCGCCGATGAGGGCGAACGCGGCCCAGCCGCCGGCGTACAGGAGTGCGACCACACCGATGCGCAGCGCGTAGTAGGCGGGCCGGCGCTGCATCAGCCCCTCGGCGTTGATCCGGCGGGCCAGAGCGGCGAAGTCGCTGCCGGTCGTCGGCCGCGAGATGGTGGCAGTCATGGCTCCATCACAGCGGCGCCGGGGCGTCCCGTCAGGAGCGCTATGTCGTGCGCGGTGGTGGTGCTAGCACCACTCTCAGGTTCGCCGGGCACTATATGACGTGTGCATGTGGCGGCGACCGGTGTGTGGATGGGGCGGCTGGCCCGGCGTGGCGTGGGCGCCGTGCTGGCCGGTCTGGCCTCGGTCGGTCTGGCCTTGACCAATCTGCTGCTGCTGGTGATGGCGCTCGTGGCGCTGGTGCTGGCGCCGGTGCCGTTCCTCGGCCTGGCGCTCGTGCCGTGGGCGATGGCTCTCGTTCGGGTGCGAACGGACCTGGAGCGGCGGCGGGCCTGCCGGGCGCGGGTGGTCGTGGCCCGCCCGTATCATCCGGCGCCGCCGGGGGCCGTCGCCGGCAGCTGGCCGTATTTCCGGTGGACCGTGACCGACCCGGCCACGTGGCGGGATCTCGCGTGGCTCGTCCCCGGGGCGATCGTCGGCGCCGGGCTGGGGTGCGTCGCGGTGCTCGTCCCGCTGTACGGGCTGGCCGGCCTGACGCTGACGCCGGTGTGGATCTGGCTCGGCACCGGCTGGTACGGCTACGGCGCCGTGTGGCACCTGCGGGCCCCGGCCGAGGTGCTGATCTGCCTGCCGCAGGGTGCGCTCATCCTGGTGGCCGGACTCGGCGTGGCGCCGTGGCTGCGCCGGGTCGACGCGCTGTTCGCCCGGCTGTTCCTGGCCCCGACGAAGGCCGCCGAGCTGCGGCTGCGGGTCGCCCAGCTGACGGTCACCCGGGCCGACACGGTCGACGCCCAGGCCGCCGAGCTGCGGCGTATCGAACGCGACCTGCACGACGGGGTCCAGGCCCGGCTCGTCTCGCTCAGCATGATCATCGGCCTGGCCGACACGCTGCTGGACCGCGACCCGGCCCAGGCGCACAAGCTGCTCGCCGAGGCCCGGGAGGCCAGCGGCACGGCCCTGGACGAGCTGCGGCATCTGGTGCGTGGCATCCATCCGCCGGTGCTCGCCGAGCGTGGTCTCGCCGGCGCGATCCGGGCCCTGGCGATCAGCCTGCCGCTGCCGGTCGCGGTCGTCATCGACCTGCCGGGCCGGCCGGACACGCCGGTGGAGTCCGCGGCGTACTTCGCCGTCGCCGAGGCGCTGACCAACATGATCCGGCACAGCCGTGCCCGCAGCGGATCGGTGTCGATCCGGCACGTCGGCGGCGACCTGACGATGGTCGTCACCGACGACGGCAAGGGCGGCGCGGATCCGGCCTGCGGCACCGGTCTGCGGGGGATCGAACGCCGCCTTGCCGCCTTCGACGGCACCATCGCGCTGTCGAGTCCGTCCGGGGGACCCACCGTCATCACCATGGAGCTGCCGTGCGCGTTGTCATCGCCGAGGACCATGCCCTCCTCCGGGACGGGCTGACCCGGCTCCTGCAGGCCTTCGACTTCGAGGTCGTCGCCGCGGTCGACAACGGCCCGGCGCTGCTGCCCGCGCTCGCCGAGCACCGTCCGGACGTCGCCGTGATCGACGTGCGCCTGCCGCCGACGTTCACCGACGAGGGCCTGCAGGCCGCCATCGCCGCCCGCGCGGCGCGGCCGGGCCTGCCCGTGCTCGTGCTGTCCCAGCACGTGGAGCCGCTCTACGCCCGTGAGCTGCTGAGCACCCCCGACGGCGGGGTGGGCTATCTGCTCAAGGACCGGGTCTCCAACGTCGACGAGTTCGTCGGCGCCGTGCGCCGCGTGGCCGGCGGGGGCACCGCCATGGACCACGAGGTGATCACGCAGATGCTGGCCCGCCGGGAGCCCCTGGCCGTGCTCACGGCCCGTGAGCGGGAGGTGCTGGGGGAGATGGCCGAGGGCCGTTCCAACGCCGCGATCGCCGCCAAGCTGCGCATCACGGAGAAGGCGGTCAGCAAGCACATCAACAACATCCTCACCAAGCTCGACCTGCCGCCGTCCGACGACGACAACCGGCGCGTCCTGGCGGTGCTGGCCTACCTGAACGCGTGAGGCGCCGGCGTCGCGTCTGCTGCGTCACACCGGAAATGTGCGGTCGGGCCGATGAGTTGCGGCGAATATGACAACGATCGGACTCATCGGCAGCGGCAACATCGGCGGCACCGTGGCGCGGCTCGCGATCGCCGCCGGCTACGACGTCGTGCTCAGCAACTCGCGCGGGCCCGAGACCCTCGCGGACCTCGTCGCCGAGCTCGGGCCGAAGGCTCGGGCGGCCCGCGCGGCCGACGCCGCGGCCGCCGGTGACATCGTCGTGGTGACGGTGCCGCTGAAGGCCTACCGCGCCGTGCCCGCCGAGCCCCTGGCCGGCAAGGTCGTCATCGACACGAACAACTACTACCCGGCCCGCGACGGCCAGATCGCCGAGCTCGACAACGGCACCGCCACCTCGAGCGGCCTGCTGCAGGAGCACCTGGGCACCGCGAAGGTCGTGAAGGGCTTCAACAACATCTGGTCGCAGCACCTCGGCGAGCAGGGCCGCCCGGCGGGCGCCGCGGACCGTCCCGCGCTGCCGATCTTCGGCGACGACGCCGCCGCGAAGCGGACCGTGACGCAGTTCCTCGACGCGATCGGCTGGGACGCCGTCGACGGCGGGGACCTGGCCGAGAGCTGGCGTTCCCAGCCGGACACGCCGGTCTACGGCACGCCGTACCGGGAGGGCCCCGCCGACGCCGCCGCGATCCGCGCGCTGCTGGACAAGGCCGAGCGCTAGCGCGTCTGGCGCACCGACCCGTCGGCGGAGATGTGGATCTCCGCCTGCGGGGTCGGGTCCGCGCACGACGGCCCCGCGTCCGCGCAGGCGCCCCGCGGCCGCACGGTGACGGACGCGGCGACGGCCATCGGCGCGCCCGGCGGCGTCGACACGTCCACGGTGACCGGCTCCAGCGTCAGCTCGGGGATCGGCGCGTAGCCGTAGCCGGGCGCCGGCCCCGGCTGCCGCACCGCCCCGCACACGGCCGCGGGGTCGCCGGTCGACGGGCACGGCAGCGCGCTCATCGTCCCCGACGCCGGCAGCGGCACGTCCAGCTCGCGGCAGCCCCACGGCCCGCACACCCGCAGGTGCACCTGCGGCACCCGCGGCGCCACGGCCTCGTCGACCGAGACCCCGAAGCCGCGCATCAGGGCCGCCGAGCCGGCCTGGGACTGGACCGGGCCGGCGGGCGCGCACCCGCTCAGCAACACCGCGGCCACGGCCGCGAGCAGCAGTCGTCTCACACGGACACAGACGCCGCCGGCGGCTCGGCGGTTCCCGCCCCGGCGCGCAGCAGCGGCAGCAGCCCGCGGCCCTGACGCTCGACCTCGGTCAGGTACGGCGTGTCGGAGAGCACGAAGTGGGTGATGCCGAGCTCGCCGTAGCGGCGCAGCGCGCGGGCGACGTCCGCCGCGGAGCCGACCAGCCACGTGGTGGCGGCGCCGGCGCCGCCGACCCGGCCGGGCGCCGTGTACAGGCACTCGTCGAGCACGTCGCCGCGCGCCGCGAGGGCCCGCAGGCGCTGCTGGCCGGTGGCGGCGTCCCAGTTCGCGTCCCGGGCGTCGCCGGCCGCGCCCATCCGGGCCACCCGCGCCTCGGCCTCGGCCCAGGCCTCCTCGGTGGTGTCGCGGACCAGGGTGGTGATCCGCAGGCCAAACTCCAGCGGCGGCAGGTCGCGCCCGTGCCGCGTGCCGAGTGCGCGCAGCCGCTCGATCCGCTCGCGGACCCCGTCGAGGGGCTCGCCCCAGAACAGCTGCACGTCCGCCTCGGCCGCCGCGACCCGCTCGGCGGCCTCGGAGGCGCCGCCGAAGTACAGGCGCGGGTGCCGTCCCCGCACCGCGAGGGTGGACTGCTCGACGCTGAAGAACTCGCCGCGGTACGTGACCCGCTCCTGCGTCCACAGCCGCCGTACGACCTGCAGGAACTCGCGGGTGCGGTCGTAGCGGCGGGCCGGGTCGGCCTCGGCGTCGCCGTATTCGGCGAGGGAGTCGCGGCCGGAGACGACGTTGACGAGCACCCGGCCGCCGCTGAGGTGGTCGAGCGTGGCGGCCGCGGCGGCGAAGCGGGCCGGGTGCCAGTAGCCGGGCCGGATCGCGATGAGCGGCCGGAACGTGGTCGTGCGCGCCGCGAGTGCCGTGGCGACGGTGAACGTGTCGGGCCTTGCCCATCCGGCGCCGATGAGGGCCCCGCCCCAGCCGTGCGCCTCGATCGCGAGGGCCTGGCCGGTGAGCGTGTCGAGGCTGTTGTGCCCCTCGACCACGTCGTCGCCGCGGTGGCCCGGCCGCGCCTCGTTCGGGATGTACCACAGATATTCGCTCGCCACGTGTTCGCCCGCCATGCCCAAATCATATTAAGCAGATCGGAAAATCCGCTAGGCGTCGGGGTCGGCCAGGCCGGTGCGGTACGCGTACACGACCGCCTGCACCCGGTCGCGCAGGTCCAGCTTCGTCAGGATCCGCGACACGTACGTCTTCACCGTCTCCGCGCTGATCACCAGCGTCGCGGCGATCTCGGCGTTCGACAGGCCGGTCGCGATCAGCCGCAGCACCTCCAGCTCCCGCGGCGCGAGCACGCTGTGCGCGTTGGCCAGCGGCTCGGCCGGGCGCACCCGCGCGCCGAAGCGGCCGATCAGCTGCCGCGTCACCGCCGGGGCCAGCAGGGAGTCGCCCGCGGCCACGGTGCGCACGCCCGCGACGAGCTGCTGCGGGGTGGCGTCCTTGAGCAGGAAGCCGCTCGCCCCCGCGCGCAGGGCCTGGAACACGTACTCGTCGAGGTTGAACGTCGTCACCACGAGCGTCCTGACCGGCTCGGCGACGCCCGGCCCGGCCAGCTGCCGGGTGGCCTCGATCCCGTCCAGCACCGGCATCCGGATGTCCATCACCACGACGTCGGGGCGCAGCCGCCGGGCGAGGCCGACGGCGGCGCGGCCGTCGCTCGCCTCGCCGACGACCTCCAGGTCGTCCTGCGCGTCGAGGATGGTGACGAACCCGGTGCGCACCAGCGCCTGGTCGTCGGCGACGAGCACGCGGATCATGCGATCTCTCCAGCGGGGATGCGGGCGGTCACGGTGAAGCCGCCGTCGGGGCCGGGTCCGGCGTCGAGGGAGCCGCCGAAGACCTCGACGCGGTCGCGCAGCCCGTCCAGCCCGCGGCCGGAGCCGCCGACCGGGCGCGCGGGCGCGTCGCCGGGCGCGCTGGTGACCGTGATGCGCACGCCGTCCTCGCGGTGCACGACCCGCACGACGGTCGGCCGCCCGGGCGCGTACTTCAGCGCGTTCGTCAGCGCCTCCTGCACCACCCGGTAGCCGGCCAGCTCGCGGCCCGAGCCGAGCCCGCCCGGCCGGCCCTGCTCGAGCAGCTCCACCGGCTGCCCCGCGGCCCGGGACCGCGCCACGAGCTCACCGATGCCGGCCAGGGCCGGCAGGTCCCCGCGCGGCGCGACCCGGTCCGGGTCCAGCACGCCGAGCAGGTCCCGCAGCTCGCCGAGCGCCCGCCGGCCGGTCCCGCTGATCGCCGTCAGGTTCTGCGTGAGCCGCTCCGGGCGGGCCGCGAGGAACTGTGCGGCGTCGGCCTGCACCACCATCGCGGTCACGTGGTGAGTGATCACGTCGTGCAGCTCGCGCGCGATCCGGGCCCGTTCCGCGGTGCGGGCGGCCGCCGCCGTGGCCCGCCGCCGCTCGGCCTCGGCGATCCGTCCCCGCCGCACCCACGCCCCCATCGCCGCGCCGCCCGCCAGGAGCAGGAAGAAGATCGTGTAGTCCGGCGGCCGCGCGGCCGAGCCGGCGGCGTGCAGGGCCGCGACCAGCCCGGCGTACGCGGCCACCGCGCCCGCGGCGACCCACGCCCGGAACCGCCGCTGGTGCGCGGCCACGCTGTAGAGCGCGACGAGCAGGCCCGCGCCCGCGAACGTGACGTACCCGCGCAGCTCCTGCACCGCGAACCCGGCCGCCACCACCGCGAAGCACACCGCGGGCAGGCGCCGCCGCCCGGCCAGCGGGAGCGTCTGCGCGAGCCCGGCCAGCACGGCGAGCGCGTCGAGCGGGCGGCGCGGCAGCTCGCCGAGGCGCGTCCCGGCCCCGGCCAGCTGCGGCACGAAGGCCAGCAGCGCCAGCAGCACCCCGGACGCGCCGTCGCGCAGCACCACGCTGCGCGCACGCCACCAGGCCAGGGCCGCGGCGCCCCGGCGTCCGAGCGGCAGACGCGACACGACCGCAGCGTAGCCGCCGC
This sequence comes from Dactylosporangium sp. CA-052675, assembly GCF_050947935.1. Classification (GTDB taxonomy): domain Bacteria; phylum Actinomycetota; class Actinomycetes; order Mycobacteriales; family Micromonosporaceae; genus Dactylosporangium. The sequence continues at coordinate 2,943,437 of NZ_CP192010.1, forward strand.
GGTCGTGGGCGATGTCCCCGGTCATGGCCGCGGGCACAGCCCTCACCCGGCACCGCCGCGGCGCACGATCAGGCCCCGGCGGTACGCGCGCCGCAGCAGCACCGCCGCGACCGCCCCGCCCGCGACGATCGCGAACACACTGCCCTCCGGGCCGAAGCCGCCGCCGCTGACGACGTCCGAGCCGCTCGCCGCCCCGCGCAGCAGGCCGTGCGTGCCGGTGGTCCCCGACACGACCGTGCCGAACAGGCCCGACTCGGCGAAGTTCCAGCCCAGGTGCAGCCCGATCGGCACCCACAGGGAGCGGGTGGCCGTGTACGCGGCGCCGAGCATCAGGCCGGCCTCGGCCGCGATCGCGATCGCGCCCCACACCGTCGCGCCCGGGTTGAGCAGGTGCAGCGCGCCGAACAGCACACCGGAGACGGCGAGCGCGACCCACGTGCCCAGCCACTGCTCGACGAGCCGGAACAGGGCCCCGCGAAAGAGCAGCTCCTCGGCGACGGCCGCGCCGATCATGGTGCCGAGGGTGGCGACCGCCGCGCTCACCGAGCCCCATCCGGCGACACGGTAGCCGCCGAAGAGCGCGATGACGCCGATCGTCACCGTGAAGAGCGCGACGCCGGCGCCCGCCCACCGCGCGAGCTGCGGCACCATCCGGTCCGCGGCGATCTCGTCCACCGGGCGCCGCTCGATACGCCCGACGATCCATCGGTACAGCAGCAGCCCGCCCGCCGCCGTGAGCGCCCCGGCCCCGAGGGCCGTGACGGCGTTGCCGGCCGCGGCCGAGCCGAGCGCCGCCGACACCACGAGCACGATCGCGAACACCACGAGCATGACGAGCAGACGCGGCCCGATCCGCCGCGCCGGCACGGTTGTCGCCTCGCCCATCACAACCCCCTCGACCGGTGCGCGGCCCGGTGCCGCGCCCACGCCGACGACGCTATGGCGTCCCCGGGGCCGCGGACGTCACCGCGAGGTGGGCACCGCCGTGTAGCTCGCGCGGGGGACAGGGCCGCCGCCGCCCCGTGGTTGGTACCGTTCGTGCCGCAGATGCTCGACTTCGCCCGCGCGCTGGACGAGCGCGGGTACACCTACCGCATCGACAGCGGCCTGTACTTCGACACCGCCCGCTCGCCCGGATACGGCACCCCCGCCCAGATTTGCTGGAGGGCCGGCGCGAGGGCGCCCGGCTGGAGACCGTGCCCGGCAAGCGCAACAAGGCCGACTTCGCCGTGTGGCGCACCGAGGCGCCCGGCCAGCGGCGCGTCATGCGCTGGGACTCCCCGTGGGGCCCGGGCGTGCCCGGCTGGCACCTCGAGTGCTCCGTCATGAGCATCGACCTGCTGGGCCGGCACTTCGACATCCACACCGGCGGCGTCGACCACCGCGAGATCCACCACGTCAACGAGATCGCGCAGTCCGAGGCGTACCTCGGCGAGGACCGCCCCTGGGTGCCGCTGTGGCTGCACAACGAGTTCGTGCTGCTGCGCAACCGCAAGGTCGCCAAGTCCGAGGGCGGCGCCCCGATGCTGCAGGACCTCGTCGACGACGGCCTGCATCCGCTGGCCTACCGCTACTTCCTGCTCACCGCCACCTACCGCAGCCAGCTGGAGCTGACGGACGCGGCCGTGCGCGCCGCCTCCAGCACCCTGCGCCGCCTCGCCGGCCGCGCCCAGGCCCTGCGCCCGCTGCCGGATCTGCCGACACTGGCGGCGGCCCGGGCCGCGATGACCACGGACGCCGGGCGGGCGGCCCTGGACCGGCTCGACGACGCCGTCTGCGACGACCTCAACACCCCGCGGGCGCTGGCCGACCTGAACACCGTCGTGCGCGGCGACGACCGGTGCGCGACCTCGAACCGGTTCGCGAGCCCGGAGCGGCCCGGGCGCAGGAACGTGGCGTGCAGCGACTGCGGCACCAGCGGCGGCGCGACGGTCCGCGCGGCGGCGACCAGGGCCTGCGCGACGAGCTGGCCGCCGAAGACACGGGGCAGGTCGAGCGCGCCGTTGCGCCCCTCGAACACGGACGCGCCGATCTGCCGCAGGTCGAGCACGTCCAGCAGATCGCCGACGTCATGCACGGCGGGGCGGGCGCGGGAAGAAGCCGGAGGTGCGGGCCGCGTACTCGGCGAACTGCGGCCCCCGCGACCGGCTCATCCGCCGCTCCAGCAGCGCCTTGCCGCTCTTGTTCACGAGCATGTGCGTCATCAGCGCCGGGCCGATCACCGTCGGCAGCCCGGCCCAGTGCGAGCACGCGAGCAGGAACAGGCCCGCCCACACCACGGAGTCGCCGAAGTAGTTCGGGTGCCGCGTCCACGCCCACAGGCCCCGGTCCATCAACCGGCCGGCGTTGGCGGGGTCGCGCTTGAACCGGGCCAGCTGCGCGTCGCCGACCGCCTCGAACGCGAAGCCGATCGCCCACACCACCACCCCGGCCCACAGCAGCGCCGGGACCGGCTCGGCGACGTACATGGCCGCCTGGACCGGCAGGGAGACGACCCACATGATGGCGCCCTGCGGCCAGTAGATGGTCCGGATGACGTACGGCACCAGCCCGCCCTGGTTGCGCCGCAGCAGGGCCGCGTACCGCGGATCCTCGCCCTTGCCCCGGTTGCGCGCGAAGATGTAGACGCCGAGCCGCACGCCCCAGACCGCCGTGAGCGCGAGGGTCACCCAGCGCTGCACCGGGTCGCCGTGCCCGGCGGAGAGCGCGAAGGAGACCACGGCCACCACGACGAAGCCGAGCCCCCACACCGTGTCCACGATGCTCTGCTCCCGGCGCCGCAGCGCGTACGCCATCGTCACGGCCATCACGAGCGCCACGGCGACGACGGTCGCGCCGAGGTTGATCAGCAACGCGCTGAAGGTCACGGCAGCGTCTCCTCGGCGAAGTCGGCGAAGGCGTCCTGGGCGGTGCGGTACTCGTGCGGCTCGCCGGCCCGGCTGGAGTCCAGCAGCCCGGCCAGCCCCGCGGCGTCCAGGGCGGCCGGCACGCGCACGGTGCCCCACTCCACGGCGCTCGTCGCGCGCAGCGAGCCGTTCGCGGCCACGATCACCTCGCCGTTGAGGGTCCCCGCCGGGTCGACGAGCGCGGCGACCACCGGCGCGACCGAGGCCGCCGTCATCGCGTCGCGGAACCGCCCGGCCATCCCGGCGTCGGTCATCTGGGTCGTCGCGTAGGGCAGCAGCACGTTGGTGAACACCCCGCGCGACGCCCCCTCGGCGGCGATGGTCCGCCCGAGCGCGATGACCGCGCCCTTGCTGGCCGCGTACGCCGAGACGGTCGGCTCCCCGTGCAGCCCCGCGGTGCTGGCCACGAGCACGATCCGCCCGCCGCCCGCGCCGCGCAGGTGCCGGGCGGCCGCGGCGGCCACGCCCGCGGTGCCGAGCACGTTGACGGTCTGCACGGCGGCGAAGGCCTCGACCGACGTCTTGTGGAACATCGCCGGCGCGCTCACCGCGGCGCTCGTGACGCAGAAGTCGAGCCGGCCGAAGGCGGACAGGGCCCGCGCGACGAGGTCCTCCCCGGCGTGCGGGTCGGCGACGTCGCTGTAGTCGGCGACGGCGCGCCCGCCGGCCGCGGTGATCTCGGCGACGACCGAGCCGGCCGAGTCGACCTGGCGGTTGCGGTTGTTGACCACGACCGCGGCCCCGAGGGAGGCCAGGTGCAGGGCGAAGGCGCGGCCGAGGCCCTTGCCGCCGCCGGTCACGATGCCGGCCCGGCCCTGCAGAAGGCTCATGCCGTCACCGCCGCTTCGCTGCGGACCGCTCATGCCGTCACCTCCGCTTCGCTGCGGACCGCTCATGCCGTCACCTCCGCTTCGCTGCGGATCGCTCATGCCGTCACCTCCGCAAGCTCCGGTGCCGGCACGAGGACACTGTGTGCATGATGAGCGGCCCCTCCGCTGCGCTGCGGACCGCTCATGCCGCCACCCGCTCGACGAGCACGGCGACCCCGAGGCCCGCGGCCCCGGAGACCGCGGCGACGCCGTAGCGTCCGCCCCGGGCGTGCAGCTCCTCGACGCACTGGCCGAGCAGGATCGCGCCGGTCGCGCCGAACGCGTGCCCCATCGCGATCGTGCCGCCGTTGGGGTTCATGCGCTCGGGCCCGGCGCCGAGGTCCCGGCGGAACCGCAGGCACAGCGCCGAGAACGCCTCCGCGAACTCGAACACGTCGATGGCGTCCGGCGTGAGCCCGGCCCGGGCGATGACCTTCTCGACGGCCTGCTGCCCGGCGGTGAGCATGATGACGGGATCGGTGCCGCACGTCGCCGCCGCGATTACTCGCGCCCGCGGCCGCAGGCCGTTGGCGGCCGCGGCCGCTTCGGTGCCGAGCAGCACCAGGGCGGCGGCGTCGGCGATGGCGGGGGAGGTGCCGACGGTGTGCCGGTGCTCGATCGCCCCGGCCTCGGGGTGCGCGGCGAGCGCGATGGCGTCCTGGCCGGACGCGCCCAGCTCGGCGAAGGCGGGCGGCAGGGCGGCCAGGCCCTCGAGCGTGGTGGCGGGCCGGACGAGCTCGTCGCGGGCGAAGCCGTCGACCGGGACGACGGCCCGCTCGTAGAACCCGGCGTCCCAGGCGGCCGCGGCCTTCGTCTGGGTCTCCAGGCCGTAGGCGTCGAGCTCCTCGCGCTGCCATCCGTCCAGCGTCGCGTTGAGGTCGGCGGCGATGCCCATGTGCACCGACCCGACCCGGCGGATGGTGTCGGGATCGCTCCACAGCGGGCCCTCGTCGGAGAACATCGACACCCGCGAGACGCTCTCCACCCCGCCGGCCACGGCGAGGTCGAGGTCGTCGGCGCGGACCCGGGCGGCGGTCTGCGCGACGGCGTCGATGCCGGAGGCGCAGAACCGGTTCAGGCTGACCCCGGGCACGTGGTCGCCCCAGCCGGCCAGCAGCGCCGCGGTGCGGGGAAGGTTCGCGCCCTGCTCGCCGTTCTGGCTCGCGAGGCCGAGGGTCACGTCGTCGATGCGGGCCGGGTCGAGCCCGGTGCGCTCGACGAGCGCGTGCTGGAGGCGCACGACGAGCTCGGTCGGGCTCAGGTGGTGCAGGGAGCCCTTGGCCGAGCCCTTGCCGCGCGCCGTGCGCAGGTACTCCAAGACGTACACGTCGCGTGAGGTCACTCTGTTAGGTGTAGTCTCAAAGCGGTCCCTTGGCAATAGATCACTCAGGTCAGGGCGGCTGGACGTTGACGAGCGACTCTGCTTGTTATAGTAAGGAAGCTCGAATGGGAGGTGTCTCATGGCCTTGACGGCACGGCCGGACACGTGGGTCGCAGGTGGCTTCCAGACCGACTTCGCCCGCAACTGGGCCCGGGCCGGGCACGGCTTCGCGGAGCTCTTCGCGGAGGTGACGACCGGGACGATCGAGGCCTCCGGCATCGACCCGGCCGACATCGGGGTGATCCACGTCGGCAACGCCTTCGGCCAGCTCTTCACCGGCCAGGGGCAGCTCGGCGGCATGCCGGCCACCGTCGACGAGCGGCTCTGGGGCATCCCCGCCGCCCGGCACGAGGCCGCGTGCGCCTCCGGCGGCGTCGCGGTGCTCGCCGCGATGGCCGATCTCGAGTCCGGCCGCTACGACGTCGCCCTGGTGCTCGGCGCCGAGCTCGAGCGCACCGTCCCCGGCGACCAGGCCGCCCGCAACCTCGGCGCCGCCGCCTGGGTCGGCCACGAGGGGCAGCAGGCCACGTTCATGTGGCCGTACATGTTCAGCGCCCTCGCCGACGAGTACGACAAGCGCTACGGCCTCGACGACGCCCACCTGCGCGCGATCGGCCGGCTCGCCTTCGACAACGCCCGGGCCAACCCCAACGCGCAGACCCGCGGCTGGACCTTCACCGACGCGAGCTTCACCGACGACGACACGGCCAACCCGCCGGTCGAGGGGCGGCTGCGGCGCATCGACTGCAGCCAGGTCACCGACGGGGCCGCGGGCGTGGTGCTCGTCTCCGACCGCTACCTCGCGGCCCACCCGGACCTCGCCCGGCGCCCGCTCGCCCGGATCCTCGGCTGGGGGCACGCGACCGTCGGGCTGGCGCTGGAGCAGAAGCTGCGGCACAGCGCCGACCAGCCGTACGTGCTGCCCCACGTGCGCCGCGCGGTGCTCGACGCGTTCGGGCGGGCCGGCATCGGCGGCGTCGAGGACCTCGACGGGATCGAAACGCACGACTGCTTCACGATGTCGCAGTACGCGGCGATCGACCACTTCGGCATCACCGCGCCCGGCGAGAGCTGGAAGGCGGTCGAGTCCGGCGACCTCGCCATCGGCGGCCGGATCCCGATGAACCCCGGCGGCGGCCTCATCGGCGGCGGCCACCCGGTCGGGGCCACCGGCGTGCGCATGCTCGCCGACGCCTACCGGCAGGTGACCGGCCAGGCCGGCGCCTACCAGGTGCCCGGCGCGCGCACCTTCGCCACCCTCAACATCGGCGGCAGCACCACCACGACGGTCAGCCTCGTGGTCGGCGCGGCCGGCACCGCCGAATAGCCTCCGGAGGAGGAGCCCTGCCATGGACGTCGAGCTCGTCGGTCACGCCCTGTCCACGCTGCCGGAGGACGACGACCACCCCTACCGCACCGGGCCGTGGCGGCCGCAGACCAGCGAGTGGCGCGCCGACGACCTCACCGTGACCGGGGAGATCCCGGCCGACCTCGACGGCGTCTACCTGCGCAACACCGAGAACCCGGTGCACCCCGCGATCGCGGGCAGGTATCACCCGTTCGACGGCGACGGCATGATCCACGTGGTCGGCTTCCGCGGCGGCACGGCGTTCTACCGCAACCGCTTCGTGCGCACCGACGGCTTCCTCGCCGAGCAGGAGACCAAGGAGCCGCTGTGGGCCGGCCTCGCCGAGCCCCCGGCGAAGAGCCTGCGCGAGGGCTGGGGCGCCCGCGGCGGGCTCAAGGACTCCTCCAGCACCGACATCGTCGTGCACGCCGGGGTGGCCCTGTCGAGCTTCTACCAGTGCGGCGACCTGTACCGCCTCGACCCGCTCACCCTCGACACGCTCGGCAAGTCCACGTGGGGCGGGCGGTTCCCGTCGCAGTGGGGCGTCTCGGCCCATCCCAAGAGCGACGAGCACACCGGCGAGCTGCTGTTCTTCAACTACGGCAAGGAGGCGCCGTATCTGCACTACGGCGTCGTCGACGCGGCCAACCACCTCGTGCACTACATCGACGTGCCGCTGCCCGGTCCGCGCCTGCCGCACGACATGGCCTACACCGAGCACTACGCGATCCTCAACGACTGCCCGCTGTTCTGGGAGCCGGAGCTGCTGCGCCAGGGCGTCCACGCCGCCCGCTTCCACCCCGAGCTGCCGCTGCGGATCGGGGTCGTGCCGCGCCGGGGCGGCTCGCAGGAGGTCCGCTGGTTCGAGGCGGACCCGACCTACGTGCTGCACTGGGTCAACGCCTACGAGGAGGGCGACGAGATCGTCCTCGACGGCTTCTTCCAGGACGACCCGGAGCCGCAGGACCGCGGCGACGGCTCCTACTATCAGCGCATGTTCCGCTTCCTCGCGCTCGACCGGATGCAGTCGCACCTGCACCGGTGGCGGCTCAACCTGGTCACCGGCCAGGTGCGCGAGGAGCGGCTGCGCGACACGGTCACCGAGTTCGGCATGATCAACGGGCGGCACGCGGGACGGCCCAACCGGTACGCGTACGCCGCCACCGGCGTCGAGGGCTGGTTCCTCTTCGACGGCGTCGTCAAGCACGACCTGGTCTCCGGGCGCGACGAGGCCTACAAGTTCGGCGAGGGCGTCTTCGGCAGCGAGACCGCGATGGCGCCCCGCGTGGGCTCCACCGCCGAGGACGACGGCTACCTGATCACGATCGTCACCGACATGAACCGCGACGCCTCCGAGTGCCTGGTGTTCGACGCGCGGCGGGTCGCCGACGGCCCGGTCGCGCGCGTCGCCCTGCCCGAGCGCGTCTCCAGCGGCACCCACGCCACCTGGGCCGCCGGCTCCTCGATCCCCGGCTGGGGCACCGCCGACACGATGGCCGCCGCGCTGCGGATGGGCCCTGCGTGAGCGTGGAACATCCCGGGGACGCGCCCACGCAGCTGGAGGCGGGCGGGCAGAACGCGGTCGCGCACGCCCTCGGGCTCATCGGCGACGAGTGGACGCTGCTCATCCTGCGGTACGCGACCGCGGGGGTGCGGCGCTACAGCGACTATCTGCAACGGCTCCCGATCTCCAACTCGGTGCTGACCAACCGGCTCTCCCGGCTGGCCGAGGTCGGCATCCTGGAGAAGGTCGCCTACCAGCAGCGGCCGCCCCGGTTCGAGTACCGGCTGACCAAGCGCGGCCGCGACACCTGGCCGATCCTGCTGGCCATCTGGGCCTGGGAGGCCCGCTGGGTGCCGCAGCACGAGGAGCGGCTGCCGGTCATGCGCCACAGCCGGTGCGGGCAGCCGTTCCAGCCGCTGCTCATGTGCGCCGCCTGCGGCAAGCCGGTCGAGCCCCGCGACGTCACCGGCGGCTTCGGCCCGAGCGGCACCTGGGAGCGCAGCGTGCCCGCGGCCACCACCCGCCGCCGCTCCTTCGCCGGCGGCGGCGCCAGCCCCGGCCTGTTCCCGCAGACCATGGCCCTCATCGGCAACCGCTGGTCCTCGGCCCTGCTCGGCGCCGCGTTCCTGGGCGCGCACCGGTTCAAGGACTTCGAGCAGCGCCTCGGCGCCCCGCCGACGATGGTCGCCGACCGGCTGCGCACGTTCTGCGACCTCGGCGTGCTCGACCCGGCGCCCGGCACCGAGCGCGCCGACTGGCTCAGCTACCACCTCACCGCCAAGGGCCGCGCCTTCTTCCCGGTCGTCATGTGCACCCTGGACTGGGGGCACCGGTGGTTCAAGGCCCCCGAGGGGCGGGCGCTGGTCTACCGGCACAACGAGTGCCGGCGCATCTTCACCCCGCGGCTGGCGTGCGACCAGTGCCGCGAGCCCCTGCGCGGGGGCAGCGACGTCTCCATCGAACGCACGTCATGAGCGCCGTGCGCTCGCTCATCGAGGCGAGTGCCGCCAAGTTTCCGGACAAAACGGCCATCACGGGCGACGACGTCACCGTCACCTACGCCGAGCTGTGGCGGCGGTCCTCGGCGTTCGCGGTCCGCCGGGCGATCGCCGTGGTGGTCGCGACCGGCCCGGTCGACGACCTGATCCTCTGCTCCCGCGAGGAACACCGCAATGACTGACCGGGCACTGCTGCGCCAGGTCGTGCTGGCCACGAACGACATCACCGCCGACGCCCGCCTCCTGCGCGAGCACTACGGCCTGGGGGCGGGCTTCGCCGACCCGGAACTGGCCGCGATCGGCATGTCCGACGACACGATGGCCCTGGCCGGCGGCGCCTACCTGGAGCTGGTCGGCCCGCTGACCCCGGACGTGTCGATCGCGCGCTGGCTGGCCAGGCGCGGCCCCGGCGGCTACGCCCTGTCGGTCCAGCACAACGACCCCCTGGCGGCGCGCGACCGCGCCCTGTCCCTGGGCGTGCGGGTCGTCGCCGACCAGCTCGTGATGGGCCACCCGATCGTGCAGTTCCACCCGGCCGACGTGGGGCTGCTGCTGGAGCTGGACGGTATCGAGGACCGCGACGCGTGGCTCTGGGACGGGATGGGCGTGGAGCCCTCGCCGCTCGCCCGCATCGACGACGTGGTGGCCGTCGACGTGCCGGCCCACGACCCCGAGGCCACCGTGCGGCAGTGGTCGCGGATCCTGGGCTACGACGCGGCCGCGGCCGACACGATCGACCTGGGCGGCCGGACCGTCCGCTTCCACCCGGCGGCCGAGTTCCCGCGGTGGACGGTGACGTTGCGGCGCTCCTCACGGGGCGCCGCCCTGCGCGACGAGAGCCTGCTCGGCGTCCGCATCCGGTACCGCTGACGCCGCTCAGCCGGCGTAGGTGGCGCGCAGGGCGTGCTTGAGCAGCTTGCCCGAGGCGTTGCGCGGCAGGGCGTCCACCACGTGGACGGCGACCGGGCACTGTGGAAGTAGGGGATCGGGGCCATCGCCACCGACGTGGTGGTCAGCTCCATGTCGTAGTGCATGGTGGCCAGCGCCTGGCCCAGGTTGTCGCCGCTGAGCATGATGCCCTTCGGCCGGCCCGTCGTGCCCGAGGTGTAGAAGAGGACCGCGGTGTCGTCCGGGCCCACGGGGACGCCCGGGTCGACGGCCTCCACTGTGGACAGCCACGCCTCGTACGGCTCGCCCGTGCGGACCGTCCGCACCGCCGCCGGCACGTCGGAGTCGGTGATCAGCACGGCGGGGGCGGCGTCGGCCAGGATCGCCGCGATCTCCGGCGGGGCCAGGCGGTTGTTGACGGCCGTGGCGATCGCGCCGGCCTTCGTCGCGCCGTAGAGGACCTCCAGGAACTCCGGGGCGTTCGCGCCGATGTAGGCCACCCGGTCGCCGGGCGCGACCCCGGCCGCGATCAGGGCCTGCGCCACCCGGTTCGAACGCTCGTCCAGGGCGCCGAACGTCGTGGTGCGATGCGGCTCGATGACGGCGGTCAGCGCCGGGGTCGCGGCCGCCCGGCGGCGGATGATGTCGGCGACACTGTCCACTCTGGACCCGTCGGCGTGGCGCGCGAAGATCGCCCTCACCGCGACCAGGCCCCGAAGACCGAGAAGTCCAGGATGCCGGGCGGGGCGGCCAGCACGAGCGGGATGGCGCGGATGACCGGGCCCGCCGTCACGTACTGGGCCGCGGTCGTGCGCACGCCCGGCTCGTCCGGCTCGATGAGGTTCAGCGTCATGACGACCTCGGGCTTGCCGTGGAGGTGGATCGTCCAGTGGTCGCGCCCGGCGTAGCGGGGCCGGGCCGGGTCCATGGTCCAGATGATCGCGAGCGTCACGAACCGCTCGCCGGCCACGATGCCGTGCCAGCGCCACTCGGTCGCCACCACGGTGCCCCGGCGGATGACGCCGGCCGCGACCGTCAGATCCTCGGCGGCCGTCTCGAGGTGGTGGTCGGGCTCGATCCGGTCGTACCGCACCCCCATCGCGTCGCCCATGAAGCGCAGGGTCTCGGCGTACAACTCGCCGAAGAGCACCGGCAGGGTGCCGCCGGTGAGGTCGACGGCCGCGGGGTCGCCGCCCATGCCCATGACGTTGAAGACGAAGTCCGGGTCGGGCATGGCGCTCGCGTCGAGCACCTCGTCGATCTCGATCCGGTCGAGGCGCACCGCGACCCCGCTCAGCGCCAGCGCGAGCCGCTCGCCGATGACGCCCGGGCTGATGCCGACGCCGAAGAGCGTGGTGCCGCCCTCCGCGCACGCCCGCTCGAACCTCGCCCGGCGCCCGGGCTCGGGGTGGTGGTGCCCCGCGGTGGTGATGACGTTCTTGCCCGAGCGCAGCAGGCGGCAGATGTCCTCGTCGTGCTCGCCGTAGTCGAGGCGCAGGCGCGGCGTGTGGATGACGACGTCGGCGTCGAGTGTCAGGATCCGCTCGATGTCACGGGTCGCGGCGACCCCGGTGGGCGGGCGGCGGGCGATGTCACCGGCGTCGCGGCCGGCCTTGCGCTCGCCGTACACGTACAGCCCGGCGAGCTCGAGATCCGGCGAGTCCAGGATCGCCCGCAGGGTGGTCCTGCCGATGGCGCCGGTCGCCCACTGGATGACGCGGGTGGCCATCTAGTCGCGCCCGGTCCGCAGGACGGCCTTGTGGATCAGGCGCCCGAGGCCGCGCTCGTAGCGGACCGGGTCGCGGGCCAGCCGGGCCCGGGCGTCGACGGCCATCCAGTCGGTGTCGGCGGTCAGCTCGCCCTTCGCCGCCGCCTTGAGGCCGGCCCTGGCGATGTCGCGCGGGTCCTCCTTGTGGCCGTCGACGTGCTCCGACATGCGGGTGGCGACCGAGCCGACGATGAGCGCGGTGACCTTCGTGCCCTGCGGCTCCAGCTCGGCGCGCGTGATGCCGGAGAGGAACAGGGCGGCGGCCTTGGCGGGGGAGTACCCGCCCATGAACGCCGTCGGCACGATCGCCGCCACGGAGAGCACGTTGATGATCTGGCCGCCGCCGTTGGCCCCGAGCACCGGCGCGAACGCGCGCGTCATGGCGAGGGTGCCGAAGTAGTTGATCTCCATCTCGCGCCGGGCGGCGTCGGGGTCGGCGGTCAGCACCAGCCGCTGGTTGGTGAACAGCCCGGCGTTGTTGACCAGCAGGTTCACGTCGCCGCAGCGGGTCGCGGCCGCGGCGACCTGCGCCGGGTCGGTGACGTCCAGCTCGACCGGGACGGCGCCGGGGGTCGTGACCGCGTCCGGGTCGCGGCTGCCGGCGTAGACGCGGGCGCCCTGCTCCAGCAGCTCCTCGACGAACGCCTGGCCGATGCCGCGGTTGGCGCCCGTCACGAGCGCGACGACCTCGCTCATGACGCGTACACCGGGTCGTTCGGGAACTTGGCGCCGCGGTGCAGCGCCGACGGGTCGGCGGCGAGCATGCCGAAGATCCAGCCTTCCGTACGGTCCATGTCGTGGTTCCACTCCCACACCAGGCGCCGGTGCCGGATGCCCCAGCGGCCGCCGACCCGCTCGAACACGTCGAGCATCCGCGCCACGGTGAGCGTGTCGCCGGGCTTCACCCGGGCGAACGCGGTCACGTAGCACTCGACCTCGGCGCGGTCGCCGGCGAGCTCGATGAGCACGTTGGAGACCACATGGGTGGTGATGGACCTCGGGTGCGTCAGCGTGCGCTCGATGCTGTCGACGTACGCGTCCGCGGGCCCGGAGTAGACCCCGCCGTGCTCCTCCACGGCGCCCGGCAGGTAGCAGGCGCGCAGGGCGTCGAGGTCGCCGCGGTCGACGGCCCGCATGTAGCGCGTGAGGATCTCGGAGATCTCCTGCTTGTCCAGCAAGTCTTGAAGCGACACTCAGCCGACCCTTCGTTCGTGGCCTTCCCACAGCGGCTCGCGCAGCACGCGCCGCAGGACCTTTCCGGATGCGTTGCGCGGTAGCGCTTCCACGAAGTGGACCGCGACCGGGCACTTGTAGTGGGCGAGGCGGTCGCGGACCCAGCCGATGAGCGCCGCCTCGGTGAGCTCGCTGCCGGGCTCGCGCACGACGACGGCGACCGGGGACTCGCCCCACCGGGCCGACGGTGCGCTGACGACCGCGACCTCGGCGACCTCGTCGTGGGCCTGCAGCGCGCGCTCGACCTCCGCCGGGTACACGTTCTCGCCCCCGGACACGATCATGTCCTTGGCCCGGTCGACCAGGTAGAGGTACCCCTCGGCGTCGAGCCGGCCCACGTCGCCCGTGCGCATCCAGCCGTCGCCGGGCAGCGTCCAGGCCGTCTCGTCGGGCCGCTGCCAGTAGCCGGCCATCACCTGCGCCGAGCGGATGAGCACCTCGCCGGGCTCGCCCGCGGGCACGTCCTCCAGCGTGCCGGGGGCCACGACGCGCAGCTCGCTGCTCGGGTCGGGGCGGCCGCAGGAGCGCAGCAGGCCGGGCTCGTCGCGGGCCCTCTCGTGGTCCTCGGGGCTCAGGAACGTGGCGCCGCCGGAGACCTCGGTGAGGCCGTAGGACTGCTCCATGGCGGCGCCGAGGCGCTTGGTGGCCTCGACGAGCACCTGGGCGGAGATGGGGGCGGAGCCGTACAGGATCAGGCGCAGGCTGCTCAGGTCGGCCTCGTCGAGCCCGGGGCTGCGCAGCACCACGTCGATGAGCACGGGCACGAGCACCGCCACCCGCACCCGCTCGCCGGCGATCATGCCGAGCAGGGCCTGCGGGGCGGCGTCGCGCACCTGCGCCAGGACCGCGCCCTGGCGCAGGCTGTGCACGGCCCAGGCGAAGCCGAGGACGTGGAAGTAGGGCGAGACGTTCAGCGAGGCGTCGCCCGGGTCGAGCCGCCACCGGCGCCGGGCCACGTCCAGCATCGAGTGCAGGTTGCGGTTGCGGATCATGACACCCTTGGGCAGGCCGGTCGTGCCGGAGGAGTACAGCAGCACGGCGAGGTCCTCCGGGCCGGTGACGACGCCCGGGTCCTGTTCCGGCTGCGCGTCCAGCCAGGCCTCGTAGTCGCCGTCGAGATCGTCGCCGTCGAGCACCAGGGTCCGGATGCCGGTGTCCCGGACGAGCTCGGCCTGGGCGGGCTCGGCGAACAGCAGCACCGCGCCGGAGTCGGCCAGCACCGCGGTGAGCTCGGGGCCGGCGAGGCGGAAGTTCAGCGGGACGGGCACGGCGCCGGCCTTGGCGATCCCGGCGACGATGTCCAGCACGTCGGTCCGGTTGAGGCCCGCGTAGGCGACCCGGTCGCCGCGGCGCACACCGGCGGCGACGAGTCCGGCGGCCACCCGGCTGGAGCGGCGGTCGATGTCGCGGAAGGTGGCGGCACGGCCCTGTCCGGCGACGGCCGGGGCGTCGGGGTGCTGCCTCGCGGCGTCGCGCACGACCTCGGCGATGGAGAACATCGTTGACCTCCAAACGAACCCGTACAGTGTCCACACGCTACAACTAGGAGAGTGACTTGCACAGGGGGCCGGTGGTCGAAATATTTCTGAACCGTTTCCGGATGGTTGTCCGGCGCCAAGGTGAGCATCGTGACCTGCAACGATGTGGAGCGATCTCGGCCGCCCATTGACGGGTCACTCCGACTGTTGTAGTAACACGAGTAGCACTGTCAATTGAAGTAAGCGGTGGTCCCTCGGAGTGGAGGTGCCTGGCCGGTGTCGGTTGCCGCGTTGGACGTGCGCGACGTCCGGATTCGTTTCGGCGGCGTCACCGCCCTCGACGGCATCAGCCTGACCGTCGCCCCCGGAGAGATCTGCGGCCTCATCGGCCCCAACGGCGCCGGCAAGACGACCCTGTTCAACTGCATCACGCGCATCTACCGGCCGGACTCGGGCACCGTGCGCTTCGGTGCGCGGGACCTGCTGGCCGTGCCGCGGCACCGCATCGTGCGGCACGGCATCGCGCGGACGTTCCAGAACCTCGCGCTCTTCGTCCACGAGAACCTGCGCGTCGGGGCCGCGGTGCGCGGCAAGGACCGGGACGGCATCGCCGCCGACATCGAGTACTGGTACGAGGTCTTTCCGGTGCTGAGGGCGAGGGCGAAGCAGATCGCGGGCACGCTGTCCGGCGGCGAGCAGCAGATGCTCGCCGTCGCCCGCGCGCTCATGAGCCGCCCGAAGCTGCTGCTGTGCGACGAGATCAGCCTGGGCCTCGCCCCGAAGATCGTCGCCGAGCTGTTCGCCGTGCTGCGGCGGATCAACGACGAGGACGGCACCGCGCTGCTGCTCGTGGAGCAGAACGCCGAGCTCGCCCTCGACCTCGCGGGCCGCGCCTATCTGCTGGAGGTCGGCCGCGTCGCCGGACAGGGCCCCGCCGCCGAGTTCCGCGACAACGACGCCGTCCGCCGCGCCTACCTCGAGAAGGCCGCGGCCTCTCCCTCGAAGCTGTCGCACGCGGGCATCATGGAGGCGGCGCGCACGCAGGAGTACCGGCCGCCGATGTTCATCGACGGGATCAAGTGGCGGATGGCCCCGTCGGCGCCGCTGGGCATCCTCGCGTTCCGCCCGTTCCAGTGGGACGCGACCGGGGTGGCGTTCAAGCCGTTCGGCGACGTCATCGACATCTCCGGCAAGTACATCACCAAATAGTCGAAGGGGGTTCGGGCATGCCGGGACGACAACTGCACCCACCCGGGCGCGTCGCGGAGTACACCGCGCGCGGCTGGTGGTCGCAGGACACCATGGACGCACTGCTGCGGGCGCAGGTCGCCCGGCAGCCCGACCGGCTCGCCGTCGTCGACCCGGCCAACAAGGCCGCGCTCGTCGGCTCCGAGCCGCGCCGCCTCACCTGGGCCGAGCTGGACGCGCAGACCGACCGCCTGGCCGCGGTGCTGCTGTCCCTGGGCGCGCGGCCGGGCGACGTCCTCGCGGTCCAGCTCCCCAACACCGTGGAGCTCGTCGTCGCCTACCTGGCCGCCTGGCGGATCGGTCTCATCGTCACGCCGTTCCCCGTCCAGTTCCGCTCGCACGAGATCACGTCGATGGCGGAACTGGCGTCGGTCAAGTTCTTCCTGACGTCCTCGCGCATCGGCGAGCGGGCCCACGCGGCCGAGGTCGCCGGCTACGGGATCGCCGGGCCGGTCCTGTCCCACGGCGAGGACCTCCCCGACGGCGTGCTGCCGGCCGACGCGCTGATGGCCGCCGCCGACGTGTCCACAGTGGGCGTGTACGAGGCCGACCCGAACGAGTGCGTGACGATCTGCTGGACGTCGGGCACGGAGAGCACCCCGAAGGGCGTCCCGCGCTGCCACTACGACTGGCTCGCGATCTGCTGGGCCACCGTCGAGGCGCCCCGCCTCACCGAGGACGACGTGCTGCTCAACCCGTTCCCGATGGTGAACATGGCCGGTATCAACGGCATGTTCCTGCCCTGGCTGCGGGTCGGCTGCGTCCTGGTGCAGCACCACCCGTTCGACCTGCCGACGTTCCTCGGGCAGATCACCACCGAGCGGGTCACCTACACCGTCGCCCCGCCGGCCCTGCTCACCCTGCTGCTGCAGCGCACCGAGCTGCTGGCCGCCGCCGACCTGGGAAGCCTCAAGCAGATCGGGTCCGGCTCGGTGCCGCTGCAGCCGCCGATGGTCCGCGGCTGGCAGGAGCGCTACGACATCGGGATCATCAACTTCTTCGGGTCGAACGAGGGCATCTCGCTGCTCACCGACCCGCACGACGTGCCCGACCCGGAGCAGCGCGCCCGGTTCTTCCCGCGCTACGGCGTGCCCGGCTACACCTGGAGCTCCCGGGTCACCGAGTGGACCAGCGTCCGGCTCGTCGACCCGGCGACCGGCGAGGAGGTCACCGAGCCCGGGGTCCCCGGCGAGCTGCGGCTCAAGGGCCCCACGGTGTTCGCGGGGTACCTGCACGGCGAGCGCCTCCCCAGCCCGTTCGACGAGGACGGGTACCTGCGCACCGGCGACGTGTTCGTCATCGCGGGGGAGGACGGGCAGTTCCTGGAGTACGTCGACCGGGCCAAGGACCTCGTGATCCGGGGCGGCATGAACATCGCCCCGGCCGAGCTGGAGGGGCTCATCGCCGAGCACCCCGCCGTGGCCGACGTGGCCGTGGTCGGCTACCCCGACGAGGTGCTCGGCGAGCGGGTCTGCGCCGTCGTGGTGCTCCGCGACGGCCAGGAGCTCGACCTGCCCGGGCTCGTGCGGTTCCTGCAGGACAAGCGGATCGCCTCGTACAAACTGCCCGAACGACTCGACGTGCGCCCGGCACTGCCCCGCAACCCGGTCGGCAAGGTGCTCAAACGACAGCTGCGTGAGGAGGTGAGCGCGTGACCGCCCCCCTGGACGTCGCGCGTGACATGATCGACGCCTGGAACCGGATGGACTGGGACCGCGTCGTGGCCCTGTTCGCCGAGGACGGCGTGCTGCACAGCGTGATGCAGGACCCGATCGTCGGCCGGCCCGGCATCGAGACCCGCATCCGCTCGCTGACCGCCGGGCTGGAGCGCATCGAGCTGCGGGTGAAGGCGATGGGCGTCATCGACGGCCGCGTCTTCATCGAGCGCGTCGACGACTTCGACAGCAACGGGCACCACGTGGAGCTGCCGGTCGTGGGGATCCTGCGCATCGGCTCGTCCGGGCTGGTGACGGAGTGGCTGGAGTACTACGACCGCGCCTCCATGATGCGCGGCATGGGGCTCCCGGCGGATTTCAGCCACTCGTGAGCATCGAGATCTCCCTCGGCCTGTGGCAGGACCGCCCGGCGGCCGAGGCGCTGGACACCGCCCGGCTCGCCGGCGAGCACGGCTTCCCGGCCGTGTGGATCGGCGAGATGGCCACCTACGACGCGTTCGCGCTCGCGAGCGCCGCCGGGCCGCTGCTGCCGGCCGCGACCCGCCTGGTGCTCGGCCCGTTCGCGGTCGCCGTGCGCGACCCGATGATGGTGGCGATGGGCGCGGCCTCGGTCGCGGCGCTGACCGGCCGCGCGGTCTCGGTCGCGCTGGGCACCTCCAGCCCCGTGGTCGTCGAGCAGTGGCACGGCCGCTCCCGGGCCGGCTCCGCGCGGGCGCTCGACGAGTCCGCCCGGGCCGTCAGGGCGCTCCTCGCCGGGGAGCGGGTGGGGGGCTACCGTCTGCGCCTGCCCCCGGTCCCCGGCGAGCTCGTCGTCGCCGCCTTCGGCCCGCGCGCGGTCGCCACCGCGGCCCGGCACGCGGACCGGATGGTGCTGAACCTGCTCGACCCGCCCACCGCCGGCGACCTCGTCACCCAGCTCGCCGCGGCCGCGGGCGGTCCCCGCCCGCGGGTGGCCGCCTGGGCGCCGGCCGCGATCGGCACCGACCTCGCGGCCGCGTACGAGCAGCTGCGAAGGGGCGTGGTCGGCTACCTGGCCGCGCCCGGCTACGCGGAGATGTTCGTCCGCGCCGGCTTCGGCGACGTGGTCCGCTTCGCCCGCACCGGCCCGCACCCGCGGGACCTGCTGGCCGCGATCCCCACCGAGCTGGTCGAGGCGATCGGCGTGGTGGGCACGCCCGCCGACGCGGCGAGGCGGGTCGCGCAGTACCACGCCAACGGCGTCGACGACGTCGTGCTGGTGCCGTCGTCCACCGACGCGGACCCGGCCGGGGCCGCGACCCTGGCCGCCGCGCGGGAGCTCCTGTGACCCCGGGCATGCTGCTGCTCAGCGTCGCGCGGCGGATTCCCGGCCGGGTCGCCGTGCGGGCCGGGGGCACCGAGCGCACGTACGGCGACCTGTTCGACAACGCGGCCCGGTTCGCCGGCGCCCTCACCGCGCACGGCCTGCGCGCCGGCGACCGGGTCGCGTTGATGATGGACAACCGCATCGAGGCCCTGGAGTGCTACCTCGGCTGCCTGCTGGGCGGCTACCCGGCGGTCCACGTCAACGACCGCCTGGCGCTGCCCGAGGTGCGGTCCATCGTGGACGACGCCGGGGCGGCCGCCTTCGTCGCCTACGGCCGGTCGGTCACCGCGCCCGTGGTCCTGGAGCCGGTCTTCGACGCCGCGCCCGTCGGCCCGCGCCTGGTCCCGCCGGCGGCACCGGCGATCATCGGCTACACGATCGGCTACACGAGCGGCACCGCGCCGCCCTGAAGGTCCCCAAGCCCCGCCTGCGGGAGCTGTACGCCGTTCAGGGCCGCCGCGCGGCCCGCGACTCCAGGTAGCGCTGCTCGGGCCGGCTGAGCGTGAGCCGCGCCGCCAGCCGGTACTGTTCCCGTGCCGCGGCCCGGTCGCCGGCCAGCTCCAGCAGGTGCGCCCGCACCGCGGCGGTGCGGTGGTGCCGGGCCAGCAGCGGGTCCCCCGCGGCCCGGTCCAGCGCGGCGAGCCCGGCCCGCGGGCCGTCGACCATGGCCCGCGCCACGACGTGGTTGAGGGTGACCATCGGGCCGGGGGCGAGCGCCTGCAGCATCCCGTACAGCGCGAGGATCTGCGGCCAGTCCGTGTCCTCGGCGCGCGCCGCCTCGTCGTGCACCGCCGCGATCGCGGCCTGGAGCTGGAACGGACCGATCGGGGCGTGCCGCAGCGCATGGGTGATGAGCTCGGTGCCCTCGGCGATCGCGGCCGCCTCCCAGCGGCTGCGGTCCTGCTCGGTGAGCGGGACCAGGCCGCCGTCGGGAAGGGTTCGCGCGGGCCGGCGCGCGTCGGTGAGCAGCATCAGCGCCAGCAGCCCGGCCACCTCGCCGTCGCCGGGCAGCAGCCGGTGCAGCTGCCGGGTGAGCCGGATCGCCTCCCCGGTCAGCTCCACCCGGTTCAGGGCGTCGCCGGAGCTGGCCGTGTACCCCTCGTTGAAGATCAGGTACAGCACGTGGCGGACCGCGGTGAGACGCTCGCCGAGCGCGTCCGGCGCGGGCATCTCGAACCGGGCGCCGGTGTCGCGGATGCGCTGCTTGGCCCGGCTGATCCGCTGGCCGACGGTGGCCTCGGGCAGCAGCAGGGCCCGGGCGATCTCCGCGGTGCTCAGCCCGCCGACCGCGCGCAGCGTGAGCGTGACCTGCGCCGGCACGGTGAGCGCGGGATGGCAGCAGAGCAGGAGCAACGCCAGCTCGTCGTCCCCGCGCACCTGCGGCGCGGGCTCGTAGCCGACCGTCTCCTCGCGGCGCCGCCGGGCCGTCTCGTTGCGCAGCAGTTCCACCCGCCGGCGGCCCGCGACGGTGATCAGCCAGTGCTGCGGGTGCCGCGGGACCCCGGTCTGCGGCCACTGCACGGCGGCCGCGATCAGCGCCTCCTGTACCGCGTCCTCACAGGCTTCGAAGTCGCCGTAGCGGCGCACCACGGCGACCAGGACCCGCGGCGCGCACTCGCGCAGCAGGTCCGGCAGCGCGGTCACAGGTCCCAGGCGCTCATGTCGAGCACCGGGCGCACCTCGACCCGGGTGTACGCGGCGTCCGGCGCCTTCGCGGCCCAGGCGACCGCCTCGTCGAGGTCGGCGACGTCGATGAGGTAGAAGCCGGCCAGGTGCTCCTTGGACTCGGCGTACGGGCCGTCGGAGGTGATCGTCCGGCCGTCGCGCACCGAGACCTGGGTGGCCAGGGCCGGGTCGCCGAGCCCCTCGCTGACCACCAGCACCCCGGCCTCGCGCATCTCCTCGGTGAGCCGCAGGTGCCCGAGGCCGAAGTCGGTGCGCTGCTGCTCGCTCAGCGTCTCCCAGACCGCCAGGGACTGCGGGTTCGACTGGATCAGGATGACGTACTTCATGGTTGCTCTCCTTCGCTCCTGCGGGGATGTCGAAACCGGGGCCGCCGGTTTCGACATCCCGGCAACAAGTGAAAGGCAGGAGTTGTCATGGATGAGATCCGGGACGTCATCGAAGGTAAGGCCGCGCTGCTGGAGACCGGCGACGCCAGGGCGATCATGGCGTACTACGCGCCCAGCTACGTGGAGTACACGCTCGCCCCGCCGCTGCGCCAGCCCGGCGACGGCCGGGACCCGGCCCCGCTGGAGTCGTGGATGGCCACCTTCGAGGCGCCGCCGCGCCGCGAGGTCACCCGGCTGGAGATCACCGCGGACGGCGACGTGGCGTTCGCGACCAGCCTCGACCGCCTGTCCGCGGTGCCGCGCGGCTCGGCCGAAGGCTTCAGCCTGTGGTTCCGGGTGACGCTGGGACTGCGTCGCATCGACGGGCGCTGGCTCGTGACGCACGAGCACGAGTCGGTACCGTTCGAGATGGACGGCTCGCTGCGCGCCTCGGTGGGGCTGACCCCGTCCGACTGAGCGGGCTCACGCCGATGCCGGTTGGAGGGCCCATTCCACCGTGACGGTCACGGCCAGCCGCTGCCGCCCCGGTTCGATCGGCATCGGTGCGCCCGCCCCGGCCCGGTAGTCCCGGCCGCCCGGCATCACGTCGCCGGCCGGCACCTCGCTCACCCGGACGACCCGGCCCAGGGGCCGGCCGGCCGCCCGGGCATACAGGTCGGCCTTCGCCCGGGCGTCGGCGAAGGCCTGCCTGCGCGCCTCGGCGAGCAGCGCCGTGTCGTCCTCGATGGCGTACCACACGCCGTTGAGCCGTGCGGCGTCCCCGCCCGCCGCGATGGCCCCGGAGATGACGGTCCCGGCCCGCGGCAGGTCCCGGATGGTCGCGGTGATCCCCTGGCTGACGGTGTAGCCGGTGATCGCGCCGTCGTCGTTGCCGCGCTGCGAGCCGACGGTGACGTTCGACGTCTGCAGGTCGGCCCTCGTCAGCCCGGCACGCACCAGCGCGTCGCGCATCCGGGTGGCCGCGGTGTTCGCGCGGTCCATGGCTTCGCCGACCGCGGACGCGCTGGTCTCGACGGCAAGATCGGCGGTGAGCGTGTCGGGCTCACCGGAGACCTCGCCGGTACCGGTGACCAGCACGCTGTCCGCGGCCTGCGCGGCAGATGCCGGCCGCCCGCCGAACAGCGACGAGGAGAGCACAACGAGGCTCGTCAGCGCGACGAGCACCGGCGCACTGGCACGTGATCGGGACATTATCCACCTTTGGGTCGTTTTGCCCCCTATTGAAGCGGACGGTGTCGTGCCCCGCCGGACGATCGGCGAAACCGGCGCTCGGCGCCGCCCGGACCACGCCGTCCAGGCGACGGTGACGGTCGGCAACGCTCACCGATACCTGCCGAATTGGCCCGCGAATCAGGACAGACAAGCGGCCCCCGAACTCCGCATAATGTGAGCCGTTCACACGTACGGGGGACGAAAACGATGAAGACAACGATCCGGGCCGCCATCTCCGTGGTGCTGCTCGCCGGGTTCTACCTGCTGGCCGTCGCGCTCATCGGCGGGCTGGGCTGGGCCACCGTCTGGCTGTGGACCGAGCACCCCGGCGCCGCCGCCGGCAAGCTCGCGTTCCTCACCATCGCGGTCGCGGCCGGGCTCGTGGTCGCGTTCTGGAAGATCCTGACCGCCAAGCCCGGCGAGCCCGAGGGGCTGCCGCTCGCGCCGCACGAGGCGCGCGGGCTCTGGGACACCGCGCACGAGCTCGCGCACCAGGTCGGCACCCGGGCGCCCGACGAGATCCGGCTCATCCCCGACGTCAACGCCGCGGTGGCCGAGCAGACGCGCTTCCTCGGACTGGCCGGGGGCCGCCGGATCATGTACGTCGGCCTGCCGCTCCTGCAGGCCTTCACCGTCGCCCAGCTGCGCTCGGTCCTCGCGCACGAGCTCGGCCACTACTCCGGCAGCCACACCAGGCTCGGCGCCCTGGCCCACCGGGGTCGGATGGCGATCGTGCAGACCATCGCGCAGGTCGGGCCGAGCAGCCTCGCCGGGTTCGTGTTCCGCGCCTACGCGCGGCTCTACATCCTCGTCGAGCAGGCGGTGAGCCGGCGCATGGAGTACGAGGCCGACGAGTTCTCGGTGCGGATCGCGGGCCGGGCGGCCGCCGTGAGCTCGATGCGCGACCTCGCGGTCGTGGACGCCGCGTGGAACTTCTTCGTCGGGCGGTACGTCACCATCGGCTGGGACGCCAAGCTCGCCCCCCGCGACGTCTTCGGCGGATTCGCCCAGCTGCTGCAGGGGCGCTCCGGCGAGCTGGCCAAGCTGCGCGACTCCGCCCCGCCGGAGGAGAAGTCGCGCTGGGACTCCCACCCGCCGATCGCCGACCGCATCACCGCCATGCAGGCCATGCCCGACCCCGGGGTCGCCACGGACGATCGCCCCGCCGCGGTGCTGCTCGCCGACCCGGCCACGCTCGCCCAGCGGCTCCAGCGGGCCGCGCTCAACATCGAGGACAAGACGCTGCTGCCGTGGGACGAGCTCACCGACGCGGCCATCGCGGCCCGCGCGCAGCGCGACGTCGACACGCTGTTCCGTGCCGCGGCCCGGATGGGCGGCGCGCCGCAGGGCGACCTCGCGCTGGTGCTGCAGATCCTCGAGCGCGGCGGGGCGGGGGACCTCGGCCGGGCCGTCGAGCCGCACGGCAACCCGCGGGAGCAGCACGAGATCCTCGTCGACCGGATCGACTCCGCGATCGGGCTCGCCGCCCGCGCCGGGGGCCTGGGGCGCTGGAAGCACTCCTGGACCAGCGGCGCCACCTTCGCCCGCCCCGACGGCACCGAGGTGCCGACGATGGAGATCTCCCGGCTCGCCACCGCCCCGGAGACGGTGGCCGAGGCCCGCCGGCGGCTGGCCGAGTTCGGCGTCGACCTGGCCGCGGTCCGGCAGCTCTCGGCCGTCGCCACCGCGGACGGGGCCGAGGTCGTCGGCGGCATCGCGAACATGAACGCGCCCGGCAAGCTGCACTTCGACGTGCTGCTGCTGACCAACGGCCTGCTGCTCGTGCCGGGCCCGAAGTCCACCGACGACGGCAAGCAGCGGCTCGTGCAGATCCTGCGCTCGGCGCCGGTCGCGCAGCTGGCCCGGCAGCACCGGTTCGTGGCCTACGAGGACGTCCGCTCCGCCGAGATCCTCAAGAACGTGCCGATCAAGGTGCGCCTGACCATGCACAGCGGCGACGTCCTGGAGCTGGCCGAGACCTGGACCGGGGAGTCGCTGGACAAGAACGACCGCGAGCTGCTGGCCGCCGCCCTGAACCCGTACGTGACGGTCACCTCGCAGAAGCAGTCCTGATGCCCGGACGACGCCGCGGCCGCCTACATCAACAGCAACTGGGAGGCGACCGCGCAGTTCGCCTGCCCGCCGGCACGACCTCGATCACCGCGGTGACGAAGGTCGGCCACTCCGCGGACGTCCTGGACCTCGACTGGTACCAGTTCGTCTGACCGGCACCGAGCCACGGCGCCGGCCCGGCCCGGCCCGCTAAGACCGCGTCTCATTTGGGGCTGACAACGGCTCAAGGATGATGTTCAACCTGGCCGCGATCTGCTATCTGACCCAGGCTGGGTGCTCGTGGTGGAAGCTGCCCGAGGCGATGTTCGGCGTCACCGCGGTTTCGAACGCACCATGTCCTGGCTCATGCGCTACCGGCGCCTTGTCCGCCGCTACGACCGCCACACCGAACACTTCGCCGCGTTCACCACCATCGCCTGCACCCTCATCTGCTACCGCAAACTCAAGAAACACCCCAAATGAGACATGGTCTTATCGGATTTATACCCGCCAGCATCCTTGTCCGGATTCTTCCGCCCGAGGCGCGCGAAACGGCCTAGCGGGTCTCCGCGAGGACTTCGGTGCGGAACCGCTCGACGAGGGCCCTCGCCTCGGCCTCGCGCCCACGCGGCACGGCGACCTCGGCGGCCGTTTCCAGACGACGCGTCCCGAACCGGTTCATCACCTGCACGATGAACCGGATGACGAGCACGTCCCCCTCGACCAGTTCGACCGCCACGAGCCCCACCCCGACCGCGAGCAGCATCACGTAGCC
This sequence comes from Dactylosporangium sp. CA-052675, assembly GCF_050947935.1. Classification (GTDB taxonomy): domain Bacteria; phylum Actinomycetota; class Actinomycetes; order Mycobacteriales; family Micromonosporaceae; genus Dactylosporangium. The sequence goes on from NZ_CP192010.1 coordinate 2,968,190, forward strand.
ACCCGGGCGCCGATACACGCCGAGCGGGCTGACGAAGATCTCGCCCGTCGTGGCGCGGCGGGCGGCCGGTCCGGTGCCGGCCACAGCGACGACGGCGAAGAGCACGAGGTAGATCGCGGTGATCATCGCGCCGGCGAAGACCAGTCCCGGTGCGCCCAGCAGACCGGCGCCGAGGATCACGAGACCGATGACGAGCGCGGTCCATGCCGCGGCGTGCGCGCTGCGGCGGTCCCGGCGCGCCTCGGCCTCGTTCGCGGCCCGCCAGTCCGCCTCGTCGTAGCGCCAGTGCGCCCGTGCCTGGCCGGCCAGCATGCGGTCGAGGTCGTCGAGGTGCAGGCGGGGCTGCGACGCCCATACGACGACCGGCAGCACGACGGCCAGCGCGGCGAGCGGAACACCGACCGCCGCGCCCCAGATCATCGCGGGATCGCTGTCCCAGGCGACGAACTGCACGCCGATCGCCACAACCATCACCAGGCAGGAACCGAGGGCGCCGAGGATCGGCGTGCGGACGTGCACGAGGGAGAACAACCGTTTCACCGCGCCGAAGGTAGCCGCGGCCGTCAAACGGGGGCCGGGGACGCGTGCGACGGCCTCACGAGGCGCGTCCCCACTTCGGCAACCACACCGTTTCGTCGGACGGGTCCATTCGCCTGGAGCCGAGGTACTCGCGAAGTTCGCCGAGCGCGGGATGCGGATTGAACATCATCCTTGAGCCGTTGTCAGCCCCACATGAGACGCGGTCTAATTGTCAAGTATTGACAGATCTCCCTGGAATGGGAGAACCTTCACGAGCGTCGATTCGGCGGTCGGCGGCCCCTCGCCGGTGCATCGATCGGAGCGACGTGAGAAGGCTGCTCTGCAACGTCCTGGCCGCGGCATGCGCCGCCGCCGTCACCGTGACCGCCCTCGGCGCGCCCGCCCGGGCCGCCGTACCCGCCGACCTCACTGGTCTCGTGAACCCGCTGATCGGGACGCAGAAGGAGGGCAACACGTTCCCCGGTGCGGCGCTGCCGTTCGGGATGGTGCAGGTGAGCCCCGACACCGGGTGGGGGACCGGCTACAACTACGACCACGCGAAGGTCTGGGGCTTCTCCCAGACGCACCTGTCCGGCGTCGGCTGCGGCGTCGCCGGCGAGGTGCCGCTCATGCCGACCGTGGGCGCGGTGAACAGCAACGACCCGAACACCTACGGTCAGGGGCTCAACCACGGCCAGGAGCAGGCGACCGCCGGCTACTACAGGCTCGGGATGCCCAACGGGGTCACCGCGGAGCTGAGCGCGACGCTGCGCACGGGCTGGCAGCGGTACACGTTCCCGGCCGGCACCGAGTCCAACGTGCTGTTCAACACGGCCCAGGCGCGCGGCCAGACGCAGGGCGCGAGCACGTCGAGCGTGTCGGTCGTGGGCAGCGACACCGTCGAGGGATCCGTGACCGTGGGCGGGTTCTGCGGCTCGTCGCCGGCCCACACGGTCTACTTCACCGCCCAGTTCTCGCGGCCGTTCGCGTCGTTCGGCACCTGGTCGGGCTCCACGTTCACGGGCGGCTCCCGGGCCTCCTCGGGCAGCGGCGCCAAGGGCGGCTGGGTGCGCTTCGACACCAGCTCCGACCGCTCGGTCACGGTGAAGGTCGGGCTCTCCTACACGGGCCTGCCCGGCGCGCGGGCCAACCTGAGCGCGGAGACCTCCTCGGCGGGGTTCAACTTCGACACGGTACGGCAGGCCGCCCACGACACCTGGAACGCCAAGCTGCACAAGGCCGAGGTCGACGGCGGGACGACGGACCGGCAGGTGGCCTTCTACACCTCGCTGTACCACTCCCTGCTGCACCCGAACCTGGCCGGCGACGTCGACGGCAGCTACCGCGGCTTCGACAACGCCGTGCACACCGCGTCGGGCTACACGCCGTACCAGACGTTCTCGCTGTGGGACACCTACCGCGCCCAGAACCAGCTCGTGGCGCTGCTGGAGCCGCAGGTGGCCCGCGACTCGGCGCTGTCGCTGCTCGCCGTCGACCGCGAGCTCGGCTGGCTGCCCCGGTGGGCGCTGGACAACACGGAGACGAACACGATGACCGGTGACCCGGTCACCCCGTTCCTCGTCGACCTGTGGTCGCGCGGGCTGCTGTCCGGCTACGAGGAGCAGTTCTACACGGCGCTGCGCAAGAACGCGTTCGGCACCCCGCCCGCGGCGACCGGGCTCAACGGCCGCAACGGCAACCCCTACTACACCGCGCTCGGCTACGTCCCGACCGGCGTCACGTGCAACCCGACGAACTCGTTCGACCACGACTGCCAGTACCCGAGCTCGTCCACATTGGAGTACGCCGCGGCCGACTCGGCACTGTCCATCATGGCCGGAGCGCTCGGGCACACCGCCGACGCGGACGTGCTCGCCGCGCGGGGCCAGAACTACCGCAACCTCTTCGACCCGTCGATCGGGTTCTTCCGGCCCCGCAACGCGGGCGGAGCGTTCGCGGGCACGTACTCGCCGACCGACGGCGCGCACACGTTCCACGAGGCCGGGGCGTACCAGTACCAGTGGCTCGTCCCGCAGGACCCCGACGGCCTGGTGGGCCTGCTCGGCGGCAAGGCGGCGGCGAACACGCGGCTCGACCAGTTCTTCGCCTACAGCGGCCTGCTGAGCGACCCGTCCGGCACCGCGCACAACACCTGGGTCAACGGCGCCTACGACTACTACAGCTTCACGACGTACAACCCGAACAACGAGCCGGACCTCCTGGCGCCCTTCACCTACCTGTGGACCGGCCAGCCGTACAAGACGGCGACGGTCCTGCGGGCCGCGTACACGCTGTTCGCCAACGGGCCCAACGGCGTCACCGGCAACGACGACCTCGGCACCATGTCGGCCTGGTACGTCTTCGCCTCGCTGGGCCTCTACCCGCTCATGAACGGCGCGAACTTCTACGGCGTCAGCACCCCGCAGTTCCCGTCGGCCAAGGTGACCGTGGGCACGCTCGGCGCGCAGCAGGGCGGCACGATCACCATCGCCGCGCCCGGCGTGACCGACGCCAACCGCTACATCGGCACCGCGACGCTCAACGGCACCGCGTTCACCCGCACCTGGCTGTCCCACGCCGACATCGCCCACGGCGCGGCCCTCAGCTACAGCGTCAGCGGTACCCCGGGCGCCTGGGGGACCGGCGCGGGCGACACGCCGCCGTCGGCGAACCACACCACCCCGCCGGCCGCCCAGCCAAACCTGGCCCAGGGCAAGGCCGCGACCGGCTCGGCCGCGTGCGCGCCGACGGAGGGCCCGGACAAGGCCGTCAACGGCAGCGTGACCGCCGGCAACGCCGACAAGTTCTGCTCCGGCGGCGGCTCGGCCTGGCTGCAGGTCGACCTCGGTTCCGCGCAGACGCTGAACCGCTTCGTGGTCAAGCACGCGGGCGCGGGCGGTGAGCAGGCGGCGTACAACACCAAGGCCTTCACCATCCAGACGTCGACCGACGCCGCCACCTGGTCGACCCCGGTGACGGTCACGAACAACGCGGATCCCGTGACGACGCACCAGATCCCGGCCACGACCGCCCGCTACGTCCGGCTCAACGTGACGACCCCGACCCAGACGTCGGACACCGCCACGCGCATCTACGAACTCGAGGCCTACGGCCCGGTGCTGACCAACTGGGCCCTCAACCGCCCGGCGACCGGCTCGGCCCCGTGCGCGTCGGCGGAGGGCCCGGAGAAGGCGGTCAACGGCACCGTGAACGGCGGCAACGGCGACAAGTACTGCTCGGTGTCCGCGAACGCCACACTGCAGGTCGACCTCGGCGCGACCCGGTCGATCAGCCGCTTCGAGGTGGCCCACGCCCAGGCCGGCGGCGAGTCGGCGGACTGGAACACGAAGGCCTTCACGATCGACGTGTCGGCGGACGGCACGACGTGGACGAGGGCCGTGGCGGTCACGAACAACACCGCCGCGACCACCGCACACCCCGTGGCGGTGTCGGGCCGCTACGTCCGCCTGACGGTCACCACGCCGACCCAGACCACGGACGCCGCGACGCGCATCTACGAGTTCCGCGCGCTCGGCTGAGCGACACGGGTGAGGAGCCGGGTGATTCGTCTGCTCACCCGGCCCGAACAGGATCGGCGAGGGCCGATGGGGCTTACGTTCCTTGCATGCCTCCGGCCCTCGTTCGCCCGTACGTACGGGTCATCCCCATCGCCCATATCCCGCCTGCCCCGCCGCGGCGATCGACGGTGCCGCCGCGGCCCGCCCAACCCACGTATCACCCGCGCCACATCAACCTCAACCCACCGCAGCAGCCGCCCCGGCGACGACACGCCCGTCGTCGCCGGGCCCCGGCTCTGGCCTGGGGCGCGCTGCTGATCACGCTCACCGGCGGCGCGATCGCCCTCAAGGGCGGCGACGACCTGATGACGCAGGCCCAGGCCGCCGAGTCCTCCCGCCTGGAGACCGCACTCGTGCCGGCGCCCCTGGACGTCGTGACGCTGACACCCGCCCCGCGGCGCCCGGACGCCCCGACCCGGGTCCGGCACTGAGCCGCGGCTTCACCCATGAGCCGCGGGTTCACCCTTGATCTGTATGCTCCGCGGATGGAGCAGCGGGACCGTGAAGTGCTCGACTGGGCGACGTTCGGCCGGGCGGCCCGCGAACTGGCGCAGGCCGTCGCCGACGACGGCTTCCGGCCGGATCTGGTCCTGAGCGTGGCGAGAGGCGGCCTGCTGGTGGCCGGCGCGCTGAGCTACGCCCTGGACGTCAAGAGCATCCACATGCTCAACGTCCAGTACTACACCGGCGTCGACGAGCGCCTGGACGCCCCCATGATCCTCGATCCCCGGCCGGACCTCGCCGAGCTGTCCGCGGCCCGGGTCCTGATCGCCGACGACGTGGCGGACACCGGCGCGACGCTCGAGGTCGTGCGCGCCTTCTGCGCCGGGCGGGTCGCCGAGGTCCGCTGCGCCGTCCTGTACGAGAAGCCCGGCTCGACGGTGACCTGCGACTACGTGTGGCGTCACACCGAGCGCTGGATCAACTTCCCGTGGTCGAGCCTGCCCCCGGTGACCGACCCGGCGGCCCCGGTCACCGGCTGATCCGCCCCGCCGTCGCCTCCGCTCCCACTGCCGCGTCCGCGCCGACGGCCGCGTCCGCGCCGACGGCCGCGTCCGCGCCGACGGCCGCGTCCGCGCCGACGGCCGCGTCCGCGCCGACGGCCGCGTCCGCGCCGCCGGTCACGTCAGGCGGCGTCTCGAGGCGGCGGGCGGCCAGCAGGAACGGCAGCGCCAGGAGCTGCAGCAGGCCCGCCAGGACGAACGAGTTCGGGTATCCCCACGCGTCCGCCGCGCGGCCGAGCACCGGCTGGAGCGCGGCCCCGCCGCTGGAGGCGACCAGCGAGTCGAACGACAGCACGGTGGCGCGCCGGTCGCTCGGGACGAGCCCGTTGAGGTACGCCTGCCGCGAGGGCAGCACGCAGGCGGTGACGAGGCTGTAGGCGGCGAGCAGGGCCAGCGCGAGGGGCACCCCGGCGACCATCCCGAACGCGACCAGGATCGCCGCGTTGAGCAGCGCCCCGGCGAGGAGCACCGGCACACGCCGCCGGAAGAGCGAGCGGAACAGCGGCGACAGCAGCCCGCCGGCGCTCTGCGCGAGGGCCTGCAGCGCCGCCGCGACCCCGAGCAGGCCGTAGGCGCGCTCGTCGCCGTCGAGCCGCAGCAGGTACGGCTTCATCGTGAACGCGACGTAGTAGCCGACCCCGGCCGCGGACCAGGCGCCGAGCATCACCCAGCGCACGGCCGGGCGCCGCCAGCCGTACCGCAGCGACGCCGTCACGACCGTGCGCATCCGGGCCAGGGGGCGCCCGGCCCGGCTCGGGGTGAAGCCGATGTCGTGCATGAGCCGCCAGGCCACGGCGGTGAGGATGAGCAGGAGCGCGGCGCGCACGAGGAAGGGCACGCCGACGTCGGTGGCCTGGGCGATGAACGCGCCGCCGAGGGAGCCGGTGAGGGAGCCCAGACCGTTGCAGACCTGGGCCTGGGCGAACACCGGCTCCAGCGCGCCGTCGTACTCCAGGAACCGCAGCGCGTCGACCAGCCAGGCGTCGGTCGCGCCGGAGAAGAAGGCGAACCCGAGGGCGAGCAGGACCGAGACGGCCGCCCAGATCGCGAAGCCCGCGTGCAGGCGCCAGGCGAGCCAGTACAGCAGCGTCGTGACCGTCAGCGTCGCGCCGCCGAGCAGGTAGGACACGCGGCGGCCCCGGGTGTCGGCGATGGTGCCCGTCGGCACCTCGAAGAGGGCGAAGCCGAGCGTGAAGCAGGCGTTGGCGGCCAGGGCCGCCGTGTTGGACAGCCCGGCCTGGAACAGCAGCAGCGAGTTGACGCCCCAGATCGAGGAGACGGCGAGGGCGTTGAGCAGGACGAGCGTCAGATAGGTGCGCCGGACCTGTCGCATCCGCGCTTCAAGCCGGTCACGTCTCGGGCCGGCCGGCGACCAGGCGGACGGTGAACCGGCCGTGCTCCTGGCGCAGGTCGACGTAGGCGCAGGTCTGGTGCGCGATCCACAGGCCGAGCCCGCCGGTCGCCGAGCGGACCGGGCGCAGGCCGACGAGCGGGTCGCGCGGGCCCGGGCCGGCGTCGCTGACCTGGACCAGGATGCGCCGCTCGGCGGTCCACAGCCGCACCTCGACCGGCGGGACGCCGTGCACGATCGCGTTCGTGACGACCTCGGTCGCGGCCAGCATCAGCCCGCGCACGTCGGCCGGGCAGACACCGCCGTGCGCGCCCGCGGCGTCGATGGCGGCGCGGACCTCGGCCGGCATCGGGTCGGCGAGCAGGAGTCGGGGCGCGGTGCGCTCCAGCGGGTCGCGCCAGGCCGAGGGGTGCTCGCGCACGAAGTCCGCGGGGTCGGCGAAGTCCGGGTTCGGGTGGTGCCCGGCGGCGGTGGCGACGAAAGGGTGCGTGCACCGCACCTGCTCGAGCGCGTGCGCCGGGGTGCTGCGCACGTCGTACATGCACAGCCCCCACATCGGGAAGTCGTCGTACGCCTGGTTGCTCGCCGCCTCGTAGCGGCCCCACCAGTCCCAGGGCCCCCCGACGCCCGGGTCCGGGATCTCCCCGGCCACGCGGATCTGGGCGGCCCCGGCGGCCACGTGCTCGGCGAGCAGCTCGCGGTACCGGCGGATCACCGTGGCCGGCCGCGAGTAGTGCTTCTCGCCGGCCATGAAGGCCACCGCCCCGCCGGCCTCGTCGAGGCGGTCGCGGAGCAGGTCCTGGCGGCGGGGCCCGAACGCCACCACCACCGGCTCGCCCGCGGCCAGGCCCTCCTCCACGAACGGCGTGACGATCGCGAGGAACTCCTCGTCGGAGTGGTAGAAGGCGGCCTCGTGGAAGAACCCGCGGTGCCCGGCCGGGGCGCCGGCCCTCACGCGTCCGCCTGCCGGACGAGGTCGAGCAGCCCGGCCAGCCGCCGGCTCGCGCCGGTGATCCGCAGGCCGGGGACGCGGCGGGCGGTGCGCACGAGCGCGGCGGCCGCGGCGACGTCGGCGAACTCCAGGCCGGACAGGTCGATGGTGAGCGGGTCGTCGCCGGGCAGGTCGGCGCGCAGCCCGTCGAGGACGGCGGCGAGCGCGGCCCGGTTCGCGATGTCGGCCTCGCCGGTGAGGGCCAGGCCGCGGGGCTCGGTCGTGTGCCGCATCCGCAGCTGGGGCGGCTGGGGATCGCCGGGCTCGACGGTGCCGGGGTGGGTGGCGATGTACCGCCGCAGCCGCGCCGGCGGGAACGTGCCCCGGTCGTACAGGCAGACCCCGCGGGCGAAGCCGCCGGCGAAGACGCGGTTCACCTCGGCCTCGTACCAGGGCAGGCGATCGGTGCCGGGCAGCGCACCGGTGGCCCAGCTCATGTCGGCGATGATCCGCAGGCCCGGGTGGCCCTCGTCGCGGGCCCGGTCGATCACGCCGCGCCAGTCGGCCGCGGTCTGCTCGGCGTCGAAGTGCCCGGCGGCCAGGTAGCTCTCCGCGGCGCTGCCGATCATGAGCTGCCCCCGGGCGAGCGCGTCGCGGATCCGCGGGTCCTGGCCCGCGAGCGCGGCGGCGAGCTCGTGCGGGTCGTCCTGGACGGTGCGGCAGATGACCTTGTCACCCTCGTCGAGGGCGCCGCGGACGAAGCTCTCCATGAGCCCGGTGCGCACGCCGGCGCCGCTGAACGGGACGCAGACGTGGTCGCCGGCCTGTAGCCCGGCCAGGGTCGCGGTGCCCGCCACGTCGTCACCTCACTCGCAGTGCTCGGATCATCACACAGTACCCGTGAACGGTGATCATCGCCGATGGCCGGGCGCGGGTTCCATCCCCGCGGGCTCCACCACCCGGCCGGACGGCGTCACCCGATCATCCGTCCCGCCGCTGGTCGAGCACCCGCCGGACGAACTGCTCGAACTCCGCGGCCGAGTCGCCGGTCCACACCATCCCGTGCTCGCGGATGATGAACCACTCCGTCGACTTCGCGCGCAGCTCGGCGAAGAACCGCCGCCCCGCCTCGAACCGTCCACACTCGACGGTGTCGGCCGTCACCAGCTCGCGGTAGCGGGACCCGCGGGTCAGCTCGCGGTGGTGGAAGTGCACGATGAGCCGCGGCCGCCGCCCGTGCGTGCTCAGCAGCGTGCTCAGCATCAGGTACTCGGGCGCGTCCGAGCTCGGCAGCCGCGGGCCGGCGTAGGTCAGCGCCCGCCGCCCCTCGTCGTAGGAGGTGACGAGGTCGAAGTCGGCCGCGGTCATGAGGGTCTTGTCGGTGACCGTCTGCGAGACGAACCAGTGCCCGTCGTGCGCGAACAGGATCGACCCGTCGGTCCACGGCTTGCGCTGCCAGAGCCGGTGCTCCCGGTGCACCCGCGCCAGCTCCGCGATCTCCCCGGCGTGTCCGGCGCCCAGCCGCTCCCGCTCCGCGGTGTCGACGGGTTCGAGGCTGCGCGTCGGGGTGTACTTCACCCGGATCGTCTCGCCGATGACGTTGACGTACACGTCCTGCCAGGTGTTCGTCCGGATCCCGCGCCGCCGGTCGAGCTCGTCGGGGTAGATGGCGTTGACGTCGAGCTCGTCGCACAGCTCGGGCACTGCGGTGCGGGCCCGCTCGTAGCCGGGCCGGTCCTGCCCGTCGGCGGTCAGCTCGTAGGCCGAGATCACGTTCGTGCGCACCCCGGCGGCGGCGAGCGCGGCGAGGTACGCCTTCTCGTCCTCGCCCATGCCGAGCGGATCGGTCGGCCCGTAGACGACGTAGGTGATGAGGGCCGGCCGCGGCGCGGGCACCTCGCCGAACGCGAGCGGCTCGGCGGCGAGCCCGTATTCGGCCCGCAGCGCCAGGAACGCCGGCCGGACGATCTCCCGCAGCGCCCAGTCCCCGTGCGGCGAGCGCGGATTGATCACGTAGAAGCAGCGGACCTCGGCCGGGCCACGTTTGTGGCAATAGTCGGATGCCTGTGCATCCCCCGACGTCAGCGCCGCAGTGACCACGCGGTCACTCTACATTGACCGGCCAGTCTCGCACGTCGAGCGAATCCGGTTCGCAAGGCGCGCGGGATCCGCGCGGGATCGTGCCGTTGTCGGATCGCGCGGGACGTCGGGGCGCGGATTGCGTACTGAAAAATTGCGGACTTGACGCGTCAGCTCTGAGAGTGTTTTCTGCAAATACTTGCGTACGCCGCTACGTGCGCGGGTTCCAGAGAGGACACCTCATGCCACGAGCATCGATGCGTGCGGCGCGGCGGGCGGTGGCGCCCCTCGCCGTCGCCGCCCTGGTCGGCACCGCGCTCGCCGTCGCCTCCACCCCGGCCCAGGCCGCCACCGCCGGGGCTACGACACCGTTCACCAGCTACGAGGCCGAGGCCGGGACCCTCGGCGGCGGCGCGACGACGGTCGGGCTGACCGCGGCGCCGACCACGCAGTACTCCAGCGCGGCCCTGGAGGCGTCCGGCCACGCGTACGCGCACCTCGCCGCCACCGGCCAGAAGGTGCAGTGGACGAACACGACCGGCCGGCCGATCAGCGCGATCGTGGTGCGCGCCAGCATCCCCGACGCGCCCGGCGGCGGCGGGATCACCGCCTCGCTGAACCTGTACGTCGACGGCGCCTACCGCCAGGCGCTCACCCTGACGTCGAAGCAGTCGTGGGTCTACGAGGGCAACAACCACTACAACGACAGCGCCGACCAGAACCCGGCCGACGGCAACCCGCGGGTGTTCTTCGACGAGGCCCGGACCTTCGTCACCGGCGCCCCCATCGCGCCCGGCGGGACCTTCGCGCTGCAGCGCGACGCGGCGAACACGGCCGCCTTCTACGACATCGACGTCGTCGACGTCGAGAACCCGGCCCCGATCGCCCAGCCGGCGAACTCGATCTCGATCACCTCGTGCGGCGCGGCCGCGGACAACCCGAACGTGGACAGCACCGGGCCGATCCAGACGTGCATCAACCAGGCGCAGTCGCAGGGCCGGACGCTGTGGATCCCGTCGGGGACCTTCTACCTCAAGGGGACCAGCGGCCTGCACGCGACCGGCATCACGATCGCGGGCGCGGGGCCCTGGTACAGCACGATCTACCGGGCCGTACCGCTGCCCAACCCGCAGCCCCTCGGCGCCGTGTTCGACCTCACCTCGTGCACGGTGCGGGACTTCCACATCGACTCCAACGCCACCAGCCGGGCCTCGGTGGACGGCGCCGGCGGCGCGATGGACACCACCGGCACCAACTGGGTCGCGGACGACATCTGGACCCAGCACACGCTGTCCGGCTTCTGGGCCTCCGGCACCGGCGGCCAGGTGCGCAACAGCCGGCTCACCACCATCTGGGCCGACGGCATCAACCTCAACAACGTGTCGCTGAACAGCTCGGTCGGCAACAACCTCAGCGCCACCAACAACTTCGTCCGCGGCACCGGCGACGACGGCATGGCGATCAACTCGGTGAACTACAACACCGACGCCAACGGCAACCGCACGTACTACACCGCGATGGCCAACGTCTCGTTCACCCACAACACGATCGTCGCGCCGTGGGGCGGCAAGGGCATCGGCATCTACGGCGGCGGCGGGCACGACGTGCAGTACAACGCGATCAGCGACACCGCCCGCTACATCGGCCTCGGCGCCGGCCGCTTCGGCGTCAACGGCAGCGACCTGCTCGGCGCGACCGTCTCCAACAACGTGGTGACCCGCTCCGGCGGCAATGGCTACAGCCAGGGCCAGCCGGCGCTGCAGATCGGCAACGGCGGCGACGGGCAGAACGTCGGCGCCGTCGACCGGGTGACGGCGGCGAACAACACCGTCGTGAGCTCGCTGTACGACGGCATCGGCTTCTCCCAGTCGACGAACACGCTGCTGCAGAACAACACCGTCACCAACCCCGGCCGCAACGGCATCGTCGTCGCGCCGCCGTTCTACCCGGCCCCGAGCGGCTCGGCGAGCATCACCGGCAACACGGTGACCGGGCTCAAGAGCGGCTCCTCGGCGTACCTCAACAACTCCGCCGGATTCGCGGCCACCCTGAGCGGCAACAGCTGGCAGGGCGGGGGCGGCCCCGTCCAGGCGCCGTTCGGCGGCACCCCCGCGGCGATCCCGGGCACCGTGCAGGCCGAGAACTACGACACCGGCGGCCAGGGGCTCGCGTACAGCGTGAACTCGGTCAACGGCAACGCCAACGGCTACCGCGCGGACGGCGTCGACCTGGAGTCCACGTCGGACACCGGCGGCGGCTACAACCTCGGCTGGACCGGCGCCGGGCAGTGGTTCCGCTACACGGTGAACGTCGCCACGGCCGGCCAGTACACGCTCACGGCCCGGGTCGCGGCCCCGAGCGCGGTGACCGGCGCCCTGCACATCGCGAACGCGGCCGGGGCCAACCTGACCGGCGCGGTGAACCTGCCGGCGACCGGAGACTGGCAGGCGTGGGGGAACGCCACGGCGACGCTCACGCTCCCGGCCGGCCAGCAGGTGCTCACGCTCGTGCAGGACACCGGCGGCTGGAACCTCAACAGCCTGCAGTTCACGCCGGGCGGCGGCACTCCCACCCCGACGAACCTCGCGGCCGGGCGGGCCACCTCGGAGTCGTCGCACAACCAGGTGTACGGCTCCGGCAACGTCACCGACTCGAACCAGGGCACCTACTGGGAGAGCGCGAACAACGCGTTCCCGCAGTGGGTGCAGGTCGACCTCGGCTCGGCCCGCTCGGCCACGAAGGTCGTGCTGCAGCTGCCGGCGTCGTGGGGCGCGCGCAACCAGACCCTGACGCTGAGCGCGTCCGGCGACGGCACCTCGTTCACCACCGTCGCCTCGGGGACCTACACCTTCAACCCGTCCGTGACGCTCACGTTCCCGGCGACGACGCAGCGGTACTGGCGCGTGACGATCACCGCCAACACCGGCTGGCCCGCCGGGCAGATCTCGGAGTTCCAGGTCTGGAACCTGTAGCTCCCATGTGACAGGGAACAACGGAAGTCCACGTCCGGCGGCGGGTTCATGCCTCGCGCGAGGTTTGGTTCCCGCCGCCGGGCGCCCCTTCCGGCCGCGATGTTCGCCGCGTGGACCCTCGTTCACCATCGGCGCGAAGGACCACGCCGACCCCTTCGGAGAGCGCTCTCTCAAGTTTGGCTTACGACCCGCTTAAGTCGGTTCGTACCGCTTGACGAGGTCGCGCGGCATGGACGAGCTTAAGCCTCGCCAAGGTTCGCGAACCATCGAGGAGTGCCATGCGGCTCGGCCGAAAACCCCTGATCGCTCTGCTCGCCGCCGCCGTGGTGGGCGTCGGGATGGTCGGGCTCACCAACGCCCTGGCCGACACCGGCGCGCCGATCACCGGCATCGCGGGCAAGTGCGTCGACGTCGCCGCGGCGAACACCGCCAACGGCACCGCCGTGCAGCTGTGGGGCTGCAACGGTACCGCCGCCCAGAAGTGGACGGTCACCGCCTCCGACGCGAGCATCCGCGCGCTCGGCAAGTGCCTCGACGTGACCGGCGCCTCGAGCGCGGACGGCGCGAAGGTCCAGCTCTACGACTGCAACGGCACCGGCGCGCAGCGGTGGGCGGCGGGCGCCGGCAACCGGCTCGTGAACACCGGCTCCGGCAAGTGCCTCGACGCCAGCGGCAACAGCTCCGCCGACGGCACCCGGCTGCAGATCTGGACCTGCACCGGCAACGCCAACCAGCAGTGGAAGCTCCCGGGCGCCACCGGCTCGCCGACGGCGACGGCCACGCGGACCGCGTCGCCGGCACCCAGCGCGAGCCGCACCACCGGCTCGCCGACGGCGACGGCCACCCGGACCGCGTCACCGGCACCGAGCGCGAGCCGCACCACCGGCCCGGTGGCCAGGAAGAAGGGCGTCAGCACCTGGCAGTTCACCGGCCTGTCGGACGCGGTGCGCAACGTGGGCGCCGGCTGGTACTACAACTGGTCCACGAACAACGACTCGATGCCCGCGAGCGCCGAGTTCGTGCCGATGATCTGGGGCGCCGGCGCGGTCACCGACGCCGACCTGGCCAAGGTCAAGAGCGAGGGCGCGGTGCTGCTGGGCTTCAACGAGCCCGACCTCAAGGAGCAGTCGAACATGACCGTGGAGCAGGCGCTCGGCCTGTGGCCGCGGCTGGAGGCGACCGGCATGCGGCTCGGCAGCCCGGCCGTCGCCTACGGCGGGGACACGCCCGGCGGCTGGCTCGACCGGTTCATGACCGGCGCGCGGCAGCAGAACCGGCGGGTCGACTTCATCACGCTGCACTGGTACGGCTCCGACTTCTCCGACGCCGCGGTGGGCCAGTTCCTCGGCTACGTGCAGCGGGTGCACGACCGGTACAACCTGCCGATCTGGATCACCGAGTACGGCCTGATGAACTTCAGCGGCACCCCGAAGTTCCCGAACACGGCCCAGATCACCTCGTTCATCACCCGCACGACGACCCAGATGCAGGCCACCTCCTACATCGAGCGTTACGCCTGGTTCTCGCTCCCGGCCGTCGGCGACTCCCTGCCCTACGGCCTCTACAAGGACGGCTCCACCCCGACCCCGGCCGGCGAGGCGTACAGCGCCGCGGCCTGACCGCACCGGCCGGACCAGGGGCCACCCCGAAGGACATGCCGCCCGTACGCTGGCGGCATGTCCTTCCCGTCCGCAGTCGCACCGCCGCCGGCCCGGCGCGTCTCGATGTGGTCCTGGCCGGTGCTCGCCCCCGGCGTCGTCCTGCTCCGGGCGGACGGCGCCGGGGTGGCCGCGGGCGGCGACCCGGTGAAGGGCGGGCTCGGCCCGGACAAGGCCACCGGTGCCGCGGAGATCGCCGGCGGGCGCCCGGACACGAAGGACGCCGCGCCGGTGCTCGCGGTCGCCCTGAGCTCCGGCGCGCTGCCGGCCCAGGTCACCATCGCGGCGACGGGCACCGTCGGGTGACGGCCGAACGCATCGCGATCGCGCGCAAGCGGCTGGGCGGGCCGGGCCGGTTCCCGCGGGCGTTCTGGCTCGCCGCGACCCTCGTCGGCGGGGTCGCGCTCGTGCTGCGCCTGATCAACCTCGGGCGTCCGCCGCAGGTCATGTTCGACGAGACGTACTACGCGAACGAGGCCCAGGACCTCCTGCAGCACGGCGTGGAGTGGAACCCGGAGACCATGCAGCCCGAGTACGTGGTGCATCCGCCGCTCGGCAAGTGGATGATCGCGATCGGCGAGCAGCTCTTCGGGTACAACGCCTTCGGCTGGCGCATCATGGCGGTGCTCTTCGGCGTCGCCGCGATCGTGCTCGTCATGACGGCGACCTGGCGGCTGCTGCGCTCCACGGTGCTGGCCGCGACCGCGGGGCTGCTCATGGCCCTGGACGGCATGCACTTCGTGATGTCGCGGGCCGCGCTGCTGGACATCTTCCTGCTGTTCTGGATCGTCGTGGCGTTCAACCTGCTGGTCCTGGACCGCGAGCAGCGCCGCGCGCGGTGGCTGGCCGCGGTGGAGGCCGGCGGCGGGAAGGTCCGCGCGATGCTGGGGATTCCCTGGTACCGCATCGCCTGCGCGGTCTCGCTCGGGCTCGCCTGCGGCGTCAAGTGGAGCGGGCTGTGGTACCTGATCCTGTTCGCCCTCGCCGCCGTGGTCTTCGACATGAGCGCCCGCCGCAGCGCCGGCGTGCGGCACTGGATCTCCGAGAGCATCCCGCCCGCGGTGGGGTGGACCCTCGCGATCGGCGGGATCGCGCTGTTCGCCTACGTCAACGTCTGGTGGGGCTGGTTCCTGTCCGACGACGGCTACTTCCGGCACTGGTACGCCGCGACGCACAACCTGCCGCACGACCGCCTCATCGACCCGCTGGTCAACCTGGCCCACTACCACGACACCGCGTACGCGTTCCACACGACGCTGGACAAGCCGCACCGCTACCAGTCGTGGCCCTGGCAGTGGCTGCTGCTCGGCCGCCCGGTCCCGTTCTCCTGGGACCCCAACGTCTCCTGCGGCGCGCCCGACTGCACCGCCGAGATCCTGCTGCTGGGCACCCCGGTGCTGTGGTGGTCGTTCACGCCCGCGCTGGCGGCGCTCGGCTGGCTCGCCGTCGCCCGCCGCGACGGGCGCGCGTGGCTCGTGCTCGCCGCGGCCCTGGCCGGGATCGTGCCCTGGTTCCAGTCGATGCCGGAGCACCGCACGATGTTCTTCTTCTACGCGCTGCCGGCCGAGCCGTTCCTGGTCCTCGCGGTCGTCTACGTGCTCGGCGCGATCATCGGCGCGCCCCACAGCGCAGGGCGCCGCTCCGGGGCCCTGATCGCCGGGGCGTACGTGCTCGCGGTCGCGCTGTGCTTCGCGTACTTCTACCCGATCTTCGCGGGCGTGCCGATCCCGTACAGCGACTGGCTCGACCGTCTCTGGCTCGGCAACCGCTGGGTGTAGCTACCCCGGTGCCGCGCCCACCCGCCCGTGCCGCGGGTCGCTGCCGTCGGTGCCGGGCTTGGGCTCGTCGTGCTCCGGGACAGAGCGTCAGGAGCCGCTGCCGAACGGGTACAGGACGGTGCCGCCGTCCGGGGTGCGGATCGTGACCGGGAGCCGGCCCGGGCTGCCCGCGCGGCCGGTGAGCGTGTCGGCCAGGGCGGTCACCGACACCGGCTGGTAGTCGTAGGCGGCCAGGTAGGCGGGGGCCTGCGGGAAGGACGCGATGTCGTAGGGGCCGCCCACCGACGCCACGACGACCGGCCGGCCGGTGGCGAGCAGCGCCTCGACCAGCGCCACCTGGGCCGGGTCCGACCACACGTTGTTCGTCGTCACCACCGTCGCGTCGGCGGCCCCGGCCGCGGCCACCGCCTGCGCGATGACGGCCGGCGACGGGGAGCCGGTCCACAGCCGGGTCGCGGCCACCCCGCGCGCGTTGAGCCCGTCGGTGAGGTTCTGCGTGGTGCTCACGCCCCAGCCGGTGACGAGCACGTGCGCGCCGGGCGCGAGGGGGAGCCCGGCGCCGCGCAGCTTCGTGATCGAACGGGCGGCGATCGTGGACATGGTCCGCAGGTGCTCCGGGGTGCCGACCACGGGCGCCGGCACGTCGCCGCGCCCGAAGAGCCCGAGCTCTTGCTTCATGCGCAGGATCCGCCGGACCGACCGGTCGATCCGCGCCGTCGACAGCGTCCCGGCCGCGACGGCGTCGAGCACCGCCTGGATGGCCGCGGGCGGGTCGGCCGGCATGAGGAGCTGGTCGACGCCCGCGTCGATCGCGTCGAGCACGATGCGGTCCGGCGGGATGTCCGCGAGGGCGGCGGCGTCGAGCGCGTCGGTGATGACCACGCCGTCGTAGTGCAGCTGCTCGCGCAGCAGGCCGGTGACGATCGGGCGGGACAGGCTGGCCGGCGCGCCGGACGGGTCGAGCGCGGGCGCCACGATGTGCGCGGCCATGATGCTCGGCACCCCGGCGGCGATGGCGGCGCGGAACGGCGGGACGTGCGTCGCCATGATCTGGGCCCGGGACTCGTCGGTCACCGCGACGCCGTTGTCGGTGTTGACGGTCGTGTCGCCGAGCCCGGGGAAGTGCTTGGCCTGGGCGCCGATCCCGGCGAGCCGGTAGCCCGCGACGGCCGCGGCGCCGAAGAGCGCGACCTGGGCGGTGCGGTCGCCGAACGCGCGCGGCCCGTCGGCGGCGTTGCGCGGGTTGGTGTTGACGTCCACGACGGGCGCGTCGACCACGTTGATGCCGAGCGCGAGCAGTTCCTGGCCGCTGACCCGGGCCGCCTGGAGCGCGGCGGCCGGGTCCTGGGTGGCGCCGATGGCCATGTTGCCCGGCGACACGGCCAGCGGCGCGCCGATCCGGGTGACGATCCCGCCCTCCTGGTCGGTGCTGATCTGCAGCGGAATGCCGGTGTCGGCGCGGGCCGCCGCCTGCAGCTGGTTGGAGAGCGTGGCCACCTGGGCCGGCGCGGCGAGGTTGTGGCTCCAGCTGAAGTAGATGACGCCGCCCAGGTGGTAGCGCCGCAGCACCTCGGCCCCGGTGCCGACGCCGTAGCGGGTCGTGTTCGCGGCGACGTCGGCCGGGGCGGGCGCGGTGGCGTTGTCGCCGTAGACGTACCCGACGAACATCTGCCCGACCTTCTCCGGCAGCGTCATCCCCGCGAGGAGCCGCTCCACCCGGTCAGTGGGCGCGGCCGAGGCCGCCGCGGGCAGACCCGCGAGCGAGAGGGCCACCACGGAACAGACCACCACGGACCGTCGCAACATGCGTCAATCTCACGCTTGTCGATGTCCCGGGTCAAGTCCCCAGCCCGGACGTCAACCCGGCGGCATCGTCGTCGGCGTCGTCGATCGAGCCCGCCGCGACGGGCGGGGCCGCGGTCGATAGGCCGGCGCTCGACGGGCCGGCGGTCGACGGATTGGCGCTCGCCGGGGTTGCGGGGCCGGCTACGCCGCGACGGCCTCCAGGTCGAGCACGAAGACCGAGCCGCCGTCCGGGTTCGGCTCGTAGTGCACGTCCGCCCCGTTGGCCTGGGCCAGGTTCCGCACGATGTACAGCCCGAGCCCGGTTCCGCGCACCTTCGCCGCGTCGCGCTCGGCCCGGGCCAGCCGCTCGAAGAGCCGGTCGCGGAACTCCTCGGGCACGCCCGGCCCGCGATCCTCCACCGCGACCCGCACCCGGCCCTCCTGGGGGCACACGCGCACCGCGGTGGCGCCGCCGCCGTACTTCGCCGCGTTGCTCAGCAGGTTGGTCAGGATCTGCTGCAGCTGCAGGGGATCGGCCAGCGCCGCCGCGTCCGGCCCGCGCACCGGCACCCCCTCGGCGCCGGTGTTGGCCAGGGCGTGGGCGATCTGGCCGCGCAGCGTGACCGGCACCCGCCGGGCGTGCAGGGTGCCCGCCTCGCTGCGGACCATCGTCAGCACCTCCTGCACGATGCTGTCGAGGCGGTGCGCCTGCCGGGTGATGCCGTCGACGACCCTGGTGCGCATGCCCTCGCCGAGGGCGGACCAGCTGTCGGAGGCGATCTCGGTGTACCCCAGGATCGCGGCCAGCGGGTTGCCGAGCTCGTGGCCGAGCATGCCGATGAGGTCGCGCTTGAGCCGGTTGGCCTCCACGAGCTCGGCGTTGCGGGCGGCGAGCGCGGCGGCGTCGTCGGCGTGGCGCAGCGCGGAGCCGAGCGCCTCGGCGAGCAGGGCCAGCTGCTGCTCGTCGGCGTCGTCGAACACGCCGGCGCGGCGGGAGGAGACCTTGAGCGCGCCGATCACGGCGTCGCCGGCGTGCAGCGGCGCGATGAGCATCGCCGCGATGCCGAGCCGGGCGCACGTCTCGCGGTCCACGCGCGGATCGCCGGCCGCGTCCCGGCAGTGCGCGGGCGCGTCGGCGCGCAGCACGGTGCCGCTGAGCGAGGCGTCGGCGCGGACCCGGGTGCCGAGCGCCCCGGCGAGGTCCCCGGCGGTCGCGGCGAACACCAGGTCGTCGCCGTCGGCGAGCTCGACCGCGGCGCCGTCGGCCGCCGGGAACAGCTCGACCGCCCGCTCGGCCACCACCCGCAGCGCCGCGTCCCGGTCGGCGGCGGCCGCGATCAGCTCCCGCTGGACGCTCAGGGTGTGCTGCAGCCGGCGCAGCTCCCGCTCGGTCGCCTCCGCGGCGGCGCGCTCGGCGGCGATGTCCTCGACCTGCATCAGCCGCCACGGCTCGCCCGCCGGTCCCGGCACCACCGACAGCGTCACGCGCACCCACACCGTCCGCCCGTCGGGGCGCAGGAGCCGCTGGTCGTAGCGCACCCGCGCGCCTGGGCGCAGCCCGGTCCACGCGTCCGCGGCGGTCGCGAGGTCGTGCGGGTCGGTGACGTCGCCGTAGCGCAGCCCGGCCAGCTCCCCGGCGCTGCGCCCGGTCAGCGCGGCCGCCGCCGGGTTCGCCTGGCGGAACACGTCGTGCTCGTCGCAGAGCACCAGCCCGAGCGGGCTGCCCGCGAACGCGGTGCGGAACTGCTCCTCGCTGCGCGCGAGCGCGAGCGCGGCGGTCCGCTCCCCGGTCACGTCCATGAGCTGGACCACGGCCGCCGCCGGGCCCTCGCCGTCGCTGATGACCGACGTGTGCGCGGCGACCCGCACCTCGGTCCCGTCGCCGCGGCGCAGGACCGTCTCGCGCGCGCTGCGGCTGCGCCGGCCGTCGGCCAGCGTGGCGAGCGCGGCGTCGAAGCGCTCGCGGGGCACCGCCACGAGCCCGGCGAGCTCCAGCCCCACGACCGCGGCCGGCTCCCGGCCCACGAGCTCGCTGAAGGCCGGGTTCGCCAGCAGGATCCGGCCGTACTCCCGCCCCCGCAGCCCCAGCACCGCCTTCGCCACCGGGCTGTGGTCGAACACCTCGGCGAAGCGCCGCTCGCTGTGCTCGTGGCGCTCCACGGCCGCCAGCGCCGCCGCCCGCTGCCGCGCGAGCTCGGCGTTGGCCTCGGTCGCCTCGTGCAGCAGCTCGCGGTTGTGCGCCGCGTGCTCGGCGTGGCGCAGCGCCCCGGTGAGCGCGTCGGCCACCAGCGTCAGCTGCTGCTCGTCGGCCTCGTCGAACACGTGCGGCCGGCGCGCGAGCACGACGAGGGCGCCGATCGGCCCCTCCGGGCGCAGCAGCGGCGCGACGACGAGCGAGCGGACGCCGGTCAGCCGTCCGACCGCGGGGCCGATGCCCGCCCGCGGGTCGGTGGCGGTGTCGTCGCAGCGCAGCGTCGAGCGGGTGGACAGGGCCAGGGCCGCCACCGAGTCGCCCAGCGGGATCGCGGGCCCGTCCGGCATCTGCCCGGCGGTCGCCACCCGGGTCAGCGCCTCCCCGTCGAACAGGTGGATCGCCGCGCCCTCGCTGCCGGGCAGGATCTGCAGCGCCCGCTCGGCGGTCAGCGCCAGCAGCGCGTCGCGGTCGCCGGCGGCCGCGACGATCTCGCGCTGCACCGCGATCGTGGTGCGCAGCCGCCGCGCCTCGTCCTGGGAGCGGGCGGCCCGGTCGGCCAGGGCGTGCCGATCGGTGCTCTCCACCGACTCGAGCACGACGAACCCGCCCCCGCACACCCGCAGCGACCGCGTCGAGATCCACAGGCGGGAGCCGTTGCGCCGCACGATCTGCCGCTCGCAGGAGTCATCGGCGAGGGTGTGCCACGGCTCGTCCGGGTCCAGCAGGAGCGTGAGCGGCCGGCCGGTGAGCTCGTCGCGGCGGTAGCCGGTCAGCACGCAGAAGGCGTCGTTGACCTCGAGCAGCTCGCCGTCGAGGGCGGCCACCGCCTTGGCGATCGTGCTGCGCTCGAACGCCTCGGCGAGCAGCCGGGCGCGCGACTGCTCGTCGAGCCGCTGCAGCAGACCGACGGTCACGCCTTCATGATCGACCGGCCGGGACCGGATCTGAGCCATCGTGGAACGCCACCCGGGGCCGGTCCGCCGCTCCGCGCCCTGCTCCGCGTGCCGGTCCGCCGCTCCGCGTGCCGGTCCGCCGCTCCGCGCACCGCCCGGCGGTCGATCGTCCTGCCGGCCGCGCTCGGGCGGTGGCTGGACGTGGCCCCGGGCCTGGAGACCGGCGCGGACGACTCCGTGGTGCAGCCGTTCGGCCCGCTCGGCCCGCCGCAGCGGATCGAGCAGCTGGCGGGGCCGGCCGGAGGGCGCGCGCCCCGCCCGTGGCCGTGAACAGGCTGTCCTGCTGGCGGCGTTGCGAGTGCGCCCGCGCGGCCCGGCTCGGGCCGCCCGCGCGGCCCGGCTCAGGCCGCCCGCGCGGCCCGGCTCAGGCCGCCCGCGCGGCCCGGCTCAGGCCGCCCGCGCGGCCCGGCTCAGGCCGCCCGCGCGGCCCGGCTCAGGCCGGCCGCGCGGGCGGGTTCCGCCGCTCAGGTCGCCGGGCCGGGCGTGTGCACCAGGCGACAAAAGTGCATGTGCACCAAGCGCGAATCCGGGCGCTCAGCTGCTCATCGACGAGCCCAGGGACGCGAAGAAATCGCCGAACCCGTTGGCGATGTCGAGCAGCCCGCCGCCGATGGAGCTCACCACGTTGGCCGCCGACTGCGGGCGATACGCGACGAAGAACACCAGGAACGCCAGGCCACCCCATCTGAGGATCTTCTTGACCATGGTCGCCTTTTCCTCCCGATCAAGGACGCCGAGCATTCAGCGTAGCCGTTGAATGACACTCAGTGAAGTTGCCCTATGTCATTGAACGACCCGCAGCACGATAGCAACACACGAACCGCGCATTCACGATCGTTCACTCACCGCTCGTCGTCGCCGCGGGGCCCGTCGCCGCTGCTGTGTCGGCTTTCGGGCAGGCCGGTGTCCCCGGCTGGAACGCCCCTGTGGTGTCCATCGACCGACGAGGAGTTGCCAATGTCATACCCCGGACACCCGCCCGCCCCCGCCGTGGCCCCGCCCGCGAGCCGCCCGACGACGCTCGCCCTGGCGTTCCTCGGCGCGCTCGTCACCGGCCTCGCCGGCCTCGTCGCCTCCGTGCTGCTCCTGGTGCGCGCGCACGACCTGGCCGCCGACACCGTCGACGAGATCGCCGGGGACGTGCTCGGCGACGAGCTCACCAGGGCCACCGTCGACGAGGCCGCCGCCACGCTGCAGACCCGCGGCGTGGCCGGGATCGTCTCGGCGCTGCTCGTCATCGGCTTCGCGTTCGCGATCCGGGGCGGCGCCATGTGGGCCCGGATCGTGCTCACCGTCCTGCTGGCCGGCTTCCTGTGCGCGGGCGGCCTGCAGGTCGCCGACGTGGCCCCGGCCGCGACCAAGGCCCTGGACGTGCTCGCGTGGCTGCTCGGCCTGGCCACGATCGTCCTGATGTTCCTCCCGCCGTCCAACGCATACGCCCGGGCGCGCAGACAGGGAGCCGTAGCATGAGCTGATGGCGTACGACGAGGTGCTCGCCGAGCGGCTGCGCGAACGGCTCCCGGCCGCGGCACGGCGGCGCATGTTCGGCGGCCTGGCCTTTCTGGCCGGCGGCAACATGACCGCCGGCGTGTACCGCGACGACCTGCTCGTCCGCCTGAGCCCCGAGGACGCCGGCGCCGCGCTGGAGCGTCCGGGCGTGCGGCCGTTCGACATGACCGGGCGCCCGATGCGCGGCTGGGTCCTCGTGGCCGGCGAGCACCTCGACGACGCCGATCTCGACCAGTGGGTCGCGACCGCCTCCGCGTTCGTGGCCACGCTCCCCCCGAAGTAGGGTGCAGCGGATGGGCCACGTGCGCACGGCGTTCTTCCTCGACTTCGACAACGTGTTCAGCGGGCTGTTCAAGCTCGATCCCGAGGTCGCCGTGCAGTTCGCCAGCGAGCCCGGGGTGTGGCTGCAGCGGCTGGCCACCACCCTGACCGCCGAGGCGCCCCGGCGCTGGCTGATCCTGCGCTGCTACCTGAACCCGGCGGGCTGGGTGAACACGCGCGACGCGGCGGGGGAGCCCAACCGGCTGTACTTCTCCCGCTTCCGCCCCAGCTTCGTGCGCGCCGGCTTCGAGGTCATCGACTGCCCGCGGTACAACGCCACGAAGAACGCGGCCGACATCCGCATCGTCGTGGACGCCGTCGACGCGCTGGCCGACGACACCCGCTACGAGGAGTTCGTCATCGCGTCCGGGGACTCGGACATGACCCCGCTCCTGCAGCGCCTGCGCCGCGCCGACCGCCGCACGATGATCGTCTCCCCGGCCGACGCCGCCGAGGCCTTCACCTCGATCGCCGACCAGCTCCTGGACAGCCAGCAGCTCCTGGCGCTCATCCAGGGCGAGCCGGTCGACCTCGACGACTTCGACGGCGCTCCCGAGGCCGGCGCCGACTTCGTGCCCGACGAGGCCTACGAGCAGTTCCGCACCATCGTCACCGCCGAATACGAGGCCGCCGAGGCGCCCCTGAACATGGCCGCGCTCGCGTACCGGCTGCGCACCGAGGTCGGCCCGGTCGTCGGCAGCAGCAACTGGTTCGGCTTCGGCTCCTTCGCCCGCGCGCTGGAGACCCTGGAGCTGCCCAACCTGCACCTGTCGCAGCACCTGCTGTGGGACGGGAGCCGGCACCAGGCCCCGGAGCCCACCGCCCCCGGAGCGCCCCGCACCGTGCTGCCCGAGCCGGTCGAGCGCCTCGCCGACCAGCTGAGCCTGCCCCGCCTGCCGCAGGCGTGGTGGCCGTCCATCTACGAGACGCTCTCGGCCTACGCGCGCGAGCACCGGTTCAACCTGACCCAGTGCACGAGCTGGTCGCGCGACCGGCTGCGCGACAACGGGGTGCCGGTCAGCCGGGGCGCGGTGGCGTTCGTCGTGCGGGGGACGTCCTTCGGCGGCTACCCGCTGCACCGCCAGCCCCCGCCCACGCCCGCCGAGATCGCGTCGGCCTTCGTGAACAACGTGCTCTCCCGCGCGGAGGCGGCGCAGATCCCCTTCACCGAGGAGGAGGCCGCCGCGGTGCGCTCCTGGCTCGGCGAGTCGGCCTGACGGCAAGTGGAGCGCTTCGCGCCTGGGCTTCGCGATAAGTCGGGCGCTTCCGCATCTGGGCTTCACGGCAAGTCGGGCGCTTCCGCATCTGGGCTTCACGGCAAGTCGGGCGCTTCCGCACCTGGGATTCGCGATAAGTCGGGCGCTCCGCGCCGCGACTTATCGGATTTATCGCCTGGCGGCGGATATGTCGGTTCTCAGGCGTTCTGCAGCACCCGCGACTGCGTGATCGGCTCGGCGCGGCCGCGCACGGCCAGCGCCAGGCCCGCGAGCACCACGACGGCGAGCCCACCCGCCGAGAGCAGCGTCAGCGCGTCCGGCTCCAGCAGCGGCTGCCCCCGCAGCGCCTGCCACGTCAGCAGCGCGACCAGCCCCGCATAGCCCGCCGCCGCCACCCGCACGACCCGCAGCCGTGTGCGCACCGCCCCGAACCGGGCCGGGTACCGCGCGGCCAGCAGCGCCAGCACCAGAGCCAGCAGCGGCAGCGCCTGCAGCGCGTGAATCCCGGCGAAGTGCGGGATGCGCAGGTCCCCGCCGGTGGTCGACCAGCCGGTCAGCGGCATGGAGGGCCCGCCGTCGGCGACGCCCACGCTGTGCGCGCCGATCATCGCGGGCGCGCCGCCGTTGTCGAGCTCGATGCGCTGCCCGTCCGTCGGCTGCGTCATGAGGAAGCCGAGCATCATCCCGGCGAGCGAGAGCGCGAACCCGAGCCGGGCCGCCGAGCGCACCACCGGATCGGAGTCGCGCTGCACCGCCACCACGACCGCCACCACGAGGCTGGCGGTCCAGAGCACCATCACCGTGGCGCCCATGAGACTCCAGATCATCGCGTCGAACGGGGTGGCGACGTCGAAGTGGCTCGGCCGCCCGCGCACCGCCTGCAGCACGATGGCGACCATCTCGCCGGCGGACGCCAGCGCGACGACGGTCGCGGCCCACCAGCCCGTGCGGCGCCAGCGGTGCACGAACCGCAGGAGCCAGGCCAGCGTCAGGGCGTACAACCCCAGGGAAACGGCGAACTTGCACGGCTTGAGCCAGGCGGGGCTGCCGCCGATGCTGCGGTCGTCGACGGCCAGGCCGACGAGCGCCACGATGGTGAGCACGCCCATGACGGCGGCCAGCCCGACCAGCGGCCGGTGCCAGCGGGCGGCGGTGACGGGGGAGTTCGACATGCCTCGACCCTCCCGTTCGCGGGGCCCCGAAGCAGCCCCGCGCACCCCCGAATCGACGGTGAGGCTGTCCCTACCCCGGCGGCCGGACCGGCTACCGTCGCGGAATGACCAACACCTATGCGAACGCCGCCGGGCTGGACGGCACGGCGTGCATCGTCACCGGGGCGGCCCAGGGCATCGGGCGGGGCATCGTCGAGGCGCTGACCGAGCGGGGCGCCGCCGTGCTGCTCGTCGACCACAACGCCGAGACGCTCGAGGCCACCGTCAAGGGCCTGGAGGGCCGGCGGGTCGCGTCGCTGCTGTCGGACATCCGCGGGGCCGGCGAGGCGGAGCGGATCGTGGCCGCGGCGGTGGAGGCGTTCGGGCGGCTCGACGTGCTCGTGAACAACGCGATCGCCACCCGGGCGGCCGGGCCGTTCACGGAGCACAGCGACGACGACTACGACCTGGTCTTCGAGACCGGGCCGCGGGCGACGTTCCGGCTCATGAAGGCGGCCTTCCCGCACCTGGCCGCGAGCGGCCGCGGGTCGGTGGTCAACCTCGGGTCGAGCGCGGGGACCGAGGGGCAGGCGGGCTGGGCGACCTACGCGGCGGCCAAGGAGGCCGTCCGGGGTCTGTCCAAGGTGGCCGCGACCGAGTGGGGCGCGGCGAACGTGCGCGTGAACGTGGTGTGCCCGTTCGCCAACTCGGAGGGGGCGCAGCTGTGGGAGCGGTTCGACCCCGACGGCTTCAACGCCGCGCTCGCCAAGGTGCCCATGCGGCGCATCGGCGACACGCGCAGCGACATCGGGGCGCTGGTGGCCTTCCTGGCCAGTGACGACGCGACGTACATCACCGGCCAGACCATCATGATCGACGGCGGCTGGGGCATGCACCGGATCTAGCCGTACCGTTTTTGCGGGGACGGTTGCTGGGTAGTGATCCTCTGAACGCGATTTCGCCGGTTCGAGGGAGATGTGATGAGTGTTGCCGCGGATCCAGCCACCGTCGACAAGTGCCTCCGGGTGGGTGCCGGGTTCTCGCAGGGCGATCGCAACTGGATCGCCGAGCAGTTCGCGACGCTCGACGCCCGGCTCGCCGCCTTCCGCTCCGACGCGACCGAGCTCGAGGTGTCGGTGAAGGACCGTGAGGCGCCCGGCCAGAAGGTGACGCTGGAGTGCTGGATCGCCGGTCGGCAGAAGATCGTGACGACCTCCGGCGAGGAGGAGCTCATGGCCGCTCTGCACGACGTGCGCGACGACCTGCGCCGCCGGCTCAACGACGCCAAGACCCGCGAGGAGCCGCGCAACAACCGCCACCTGCGCGAGCGGGCGGAGGCGGAGGACTACTCCGAGCTGCAGTGACCATGGCGGCCGCCCCGCCTACCGGTGCCCGGCGGTAGGCGGGGCGGTCGACTCGCGAACCACCAGATGCGTCGCCAGCTGGACGTGCATCGAGTCGGGCGTGCCGCCGCGGGCGATGGTGTGCAGGGTGCGCACCGCCACCCGGCCCATGTCCGCGATCGGCTGGTGCACGGTGGTCAGCGGCGGCGAGGAGAGCTTCGCCGGCTCGATGTCGTCGAAGCCCACGATCGACAGGTCCTGCGGCACCCGGCGGCCGAGGCGGCGCGCGGCCTCGAAGACGCCGAGGGCGGCCCCGTCGCAGGCGGCGAAGATGGCCGTCGGCGGGTCGGGCCGGGTCAGCAGCTCGATCGCCATGCGGCAGCCGGCCTCCGCGGTGAAGCCGCCGTGCACGACGAGCGCCGGGTCGGCCTCGATGCCGGCGAGCTCGAGAGCGTTGCGGTAGCCGTGCAGCCGCTCCCGCGAGGCGGCGATCTCGGCGGGCAGCCCCGCGAAGCCGATGCGGCGGTGGCCGAGCGCGACGAGATGCTCGGTGGCCTGGGTGCCGCCGGCGAAGTTGGTCGCCGCGACGCTGGCCAGGCCCGTGCCGAAGGCCCCGGTGAGGTCCACGGAGACCAGCGGCAGGCCGAGCTCGTCGACGGTGCGGACCTGCCCGGCGGTGAGCGCGAGGGACACGACGATGACGCCGAGGCGGCGGCGGGCGGCGGCGCGGATCAGCCACGCGTCGCTCAGCGGGAGCCCGGGGCGGCCCTCGCGGTCGAGCACGTCGACGGCGATCTCGACGCCGAGCTCGCGGGCGGCGGTCAGGATGCCGCCGAGGACCTGCAGGGAGTACATGCTGACCATCGAGTCGAACACCACGTCCACGACGGTCTCGGCCTGCGGCTCGCGCGGGCCGGTGCTGGGCACGTAGCCGAGCGCGGTGATCGTCTCCTCGACCTTCGCGCGGGTCCGGGGATCGACGTTGGGCCGCTTGTTCAGCACCTTCGACGCGGTCGCCTTGGACACCCCGGCGGCCTGGGCCACGTCCTCGAGGGTGATGCGCACGGGCTGATCACTCATGCACCCTCCCAAATCGATAGAGCGCTCCCCGAAACTGTTTCATCGCGTTGACAGCAGAGTAGGTTACCCATACCGTCGATACAACACGAAACTCCACGAAAAAGTTTCCGCCTATGACGACCTAAGAGGACGACGGATCGTGACGACTGTGACCGAGAGACTTCCGTACCAGGACGCATCACTGCCGGTCGCGGAGCGGGTCGAGGATCTCGTCGGGCGCATGACCCTCGCCGAGAAGGTCGGGCAGATGCTGCAGCTGGACGCGCGGCTCGACCTCACCGAGGCGGTGCTGACCAAGACGGCGGGCTCGCTGCTGCACGCCTCGCCCGCGCGCATCCGCGAGTCGATGGCGATGGTCGCCGCGACCCGGCTGCGCATCCCGCTGCTGATGGCCGACGACTGCATCCACGGCCACGCGTTCTGGCCGGGCGCGACGGTGTTCCCGACCCAGCTCGGCATGGCCTGCAGCTGGGACCCGGCGCTGATCGAGCGCTCGGCGCGGGCGACCGCGACCGAGATCTCCACGACCGGCGTGCACTGGACCTTCTCGCCGGTGCTGTGCGTCGCCCGCGACCTGCGCTGGGGCCGCGTGGACGAGACGTTCGGCGAGGACCCGTTCCTGATCGGGGAGCTCGGGGCGGCCATGATCAGCGGGTACCAGGGCGGCGGCCTCGGCGACACGACCGCGGTCCTCGCGACGGCCAAGCACTTCGCCGGCTACTCCGAGACCCAGGGCGGCCGCGACGCCAGCGAGGCCGACCTCACCCCGCGCAAGCTGCGCTCCTGGTTCCTCCCGCCGTTCCAGCGGGCGGTCGAGGCGGGCTGCGCCGTGTTCATGCTCGGCTACCAGTCGATCGACGGCGTGCCCGTCACCGCCAACCGCTGGCTGCTCGACGGCGTGCTGAAGACCGAGTGGGGCTTCCCCGGCACCCTCGTCACCGACTGGGACAACGTCGGGCGGATGGTGTGGGAGCAGAAGGTCTGCGCCGACGACGTGGAGGCCGCCGTCATCGCGGTCGAGTCCGGCAACGACCTCATCATGACCACGCCCGCCTTCTTCGAGGCGGCGCAGACGGCCGTCGCGCAGGGGCGCCTGGCCGAGTCGAAGATCGACGATGCCGTACGCCGCATCCTCCGCCTGAAGTTCGAGCTGGGCCTGTTCGAGGACCCCCGCGGCGCCGACGCCGAGCGCCAGGCCGCGGTCATCGGCTCGGCCCCGCACACCGCGCTCAACCTCGAGGTCGCCCGCCGCTCGCTGGTGCTGCTGCGCAACGACGGCACCCTGCCCCTGGCCGCGCCGGTGCGCCGCATCGCGCTCGTCGGACCCAACGCCGACGACCCGCACGCCCAGCTCGGCGACTGGGCCGGCGCCTCCGGCCAGGTCGACTGGATGCCGGACGGGCACCCGCGCGAGACGGTCATCACCGTGCGCGACGGCCTGCTGGCCGCGCTGCCGGACGGCTGGGAGCTCACCTACTGCGAGGGCGCCCGGATCGGCAGCCTCGAGCCCGACCCCGAGGGCACCCACTTCCCCGACGGCCAGCCGCGCCCGCCCCTGTTCCAGGCGGCCCCGGCCGACCCGGTGGCGATCGCCGAGGCCGTGGCCCTGGCCGAGGCCAGCGACGTCGTCGTGGCCGTGCTCGGCGACAACGTGGCCCTGACCGGCGAGGGCAAGTCGACCGCGACCCTCGACCTGCAGGGCGGCCAGTCCGCGCTGCTCGACGCGCTCGTGGCCACCGGCAAGCCCGTCGTCGTGGTGCTCGTGCAGGGCAAGCCCTCGACGCTGCCCGCCTCGGCCGAGCGCGCCGCCGCCGTCGTCGCCGCCTTCAACCCGGGCATGCAGGGCGGCCGGGCCATCGCCGAGCTGCTCCTCGGCGAGATCGAGCCGAGCGGGCGCCTGCCGATCTCCTTCGCGCGCCACGCCGGGCAGCTTCCGGTGTACTACAACCAGCTCCGCGGCCAGCACGGCAACCGCTACGCCGACCTGACCCAGGAGCCGCTCTTCGCGTTCGGCGAGGGCCTGTCCTACTCCACGGTCGACTACTCGGACCTGCGCATCGCCGACCCGGTCGTCCCGGCCGACGGCGTCATCCGGGCGAGCGTCACGATCGCGAACACCGGCAGGCGCCCGTCGCTGGAGACGGTCCAGGTGTACGTGAGCGACCTCGTCACGAGCGTCACGTGGGCCGAGCGCGAGCTGAAGGCCTTCACCCAGGTGACGGTCGCCCCGGGCACGACGCAGACGGTCGAGCTGGAGCTGCCGGCGTCGTCCTGCTCCCTGGTCACGGCCGACGGCCGCCGCGTCGTGGAGCCCGGGCGCTTCGAGCTCCAGGTGGGCCGCAGCTCCAAGTCCGCGGACCTCCTGCGCGCCCCCTTCGAGATCCGCTAGGCCACCGGTCCCGGTCCCTGGTCCCGCGCCCGGCCGCGGCCGTCACGGCGTGCGATGCGTTCGCCGTGCACGATGCCCCGGCCGGGTAGTGTCGGCGGGTGCCCGAGGAACCGCTGGGATTCGTGCTCGCCGCGGTCGGCAGTGCGGCGGCGTCGGCGTTCGAGGCCGCGCTGGCCGAGACCGGGCTGCATCCGCGCCACTTCGCGGTGCTGCGCGGCCTGCGCGAGGCCGAGGCGCAGTCGCAGCAGCAGCTCGCGCACGACCTCGGCATCCCGGCCAGCCGGGTCGTCGGGCTGCTCGACGAGCTGGTGCGGCGCGGCTACGTGTCGCGCCGCGAGTCGCCGACCGACCGCCGGGTCAAGCTCGTCGCCCTGCTCGACGAGGGCCGGGCGGCGCTGGGCCGGCTGACCGCCCTCGCCGGGCGGTCCCAGGACCGGCTCACCGCCGGCCTGACCGATACCGAGCAGGCCGAACTGCGGCGCCTGCTCGGCATCGTGCACCGCAACGCCACCGTGGAGCCCGGGGGCGCCCGCGCGTCCGGTCGTCCCGGGCCGTAGGACATCGATCGCGGACCTGGTCGGTGCCCCGCGGTCGATCGCGGAGGGCGGGAGGCGTACGCCCGGTCGCGGTCGAAGGCGGCTAGGCCGCGGTGATGCGCGCGAGGCGCTGCGGGGTGGGCCAGCGCACGTCCCAGGCCCAGCCGAGCTTCTCGAACAGCCAGATGGTGCGGGCCGAGATGTCGATCTGGCCGCGCAGCACCCCGTGGCGGGCGGAGGTCGGGTCGGCGTGGTGCAGGTTGTGCCAGGACTCGCCCATGCTCAGGATCGCCAGCGGCCAGAAGTTGGCCGAGCGGTCGCGGGCCGCGAACGGGCGCTCGCCGATCATGTGGCAGACCGAGTTCACCGACCAGGTCACGTGGTGCAGGGCCGTGACGCGCACGAGCCCGGCCCAGAAGAACGCGGTCACCGCGCCCTGCCAGGACCACGAGATGAGGCCGCCGAGCACGGCCGGGGCCGCGAGCGTGACGATCGTCAGCGGGCCGAAGAGCCGGTGCACGAGCCGGATGTCGCGGTCGGCGAGCAGGTCGGGGGCGAAGCGCTCCTGGTTGGTGAGGTCACGTTCGAGCACCCAGCCGAGGTGGGCGTGCCAGAAGCCGCGGGCGAGCGCGACCGGGGAGGTGCCGAAGAGCCAGGGGGAGTGCGGGTCGCCCTCCCGGTCGGCGAACGCGTGGTGGCGCCGGTGGTCGGCGACCCAGTGCAGGATCGGCCCCTGCACCGCCATGCTGCCGACCACCGCGAGGCCGATGCGCAGCGCGCGCTTGGCCTTGAAGGCGCCGTGGGTGAAGTACCGATGGAAGCCCAC
The DNA here is from genome assembly GCF_050947935.1 of Dactylosporangium sp. CA-052675. Classification (GTDB taxonomy): domain Bacteria; phylum Actinomycetota; class Actinomycetes; order Mycobacteriales; family Micromonosporaceae; genus Dactylosporangium. The sequence continues at coordinate 2,999,364 of NZ_CP192010.1, forward strand.
CGTCGCCCCGAGGCACGTCACGACGTAGAAGGCCGCGGCGAGGATCACGTCCAGCCACGCCAGCCCCCAGCCCCACGCTATCGGGACCGCCGCGAGCAGCGCGAGGAACGGGATGATGACGAACGCGTAGACCGCGACGTGCGCCGGAATCGGGCGCTTGCGGCCGAGGAGGGGCTTCACCGCCGTGGTCATGGCCGCGACCATAGACCGCCGTCATGGCTGGCACCCCGCGGCAACAATGCCGGGCCGCGGCGGCGACGTTACAGGTAGACGTCCAGCCGCCCGGAGAACAGCGCCGTCGTCTGCAGCCGCTGCTGCTGGATGGCGTCGAAGTTGGCCCGCGCCTCCTGCGCCCGCTGCCGGAGCTGGTCCTCGAGCGCCTGCTGCTGCTGGATGCGCTGCTGGTCGTCGAGGCGCTGCTGCTCCGCCGTGCGCTGCTCGGCGAGGCGCTGGTCGGCCAGGCGCTGCTGCTGCAGCTGGTACTGCCGGTCGTCGGCCTCCTGCACGTCCCGCGCCCGCTGGTCCTGCTGCCGGACGAGCTGCTGGCGGTCGGCGGCCTGCGCGTCGTCGGCCCGCTGCTGCTGCAGCCGCTGGTCGTCGAGGCGCTGCTGCTGCAGCCGCTCCTGCTGGAGCCGGTCCTGCTGCAGGTTCTGCTGCATGTCCCGCGAGGTCGGCGTGCCCGCTGCGTTGGCCGTGGCGGCGCTGGTCGCGGTCGCCGAGGTCAGCGTGGTCTGTGTGGCCGGCGCAATCGGTGTGATCGACATGGCAACCTCATTACTCCTTGCAAGATTCCGATAACTCAAAGTTACCACGATCGGGTGATGGCAAACGTCTCCCCCGGCCGGCTCGGCGAGGTTCACCGGTCTGGAACCGCTCGGCGGTGGGCGGCCACAGCCCGCCGGAGCCGCCCAGTCGCACGGCCGCGTCCGGGAGGCGGTGGGCGTCATGCCGAGCGGGCCGTCCCATTGGCCCCAACCTACTGACTAGGCTTGGCAGAGGCCGTGCAGAGACGCCGGTCACGTTCCGGAATCGTTGCTGCCCGCCTCGGTTGGCTCGTAATGTCACGGCGGCAGTCCGACGGAGAGGCACACCCCATGTCCAGCGAGACGGTCCTGCAGGAATCCGACAACCGGCACGCCCCGCCGGCCACGGTGGTGATCTTCGGCGCGTCCGGCGACCTCACCCGGCGCAAGCTGATCCCGGCCATCGAGAGCCTCGCCCGCCACAATCGGCTGACCGAGCGGTTCGCGGTCGTGGGCGTGGCCCGCACGCCGATGGACGACCAGCAGTTCATCCACAACGTGCTCGGCGACCGCGGGGTGTCGGGCATGCCGCAGCTGGCCGGCGCGGTGCGGTACATCGCCGGCGGCTACGACGACCCGGAGACCTACAAGAATCTCAGCGCCCTGCTCGACGAGCTCGACGAGCAGCGCGGCACGGGCGGCAACCGCATCTTCTACCTCTCCACCCCGGCCGAGGCGTTCCCGCTGGTCATCAACGGCCTGGCCGGCGCCGGGCTGAACCAGGCCCCGGAGGGCTCCTTCGCCCGCCTGGTCATCGAGAAGCCCTACGGCCACGACGAGCGCAGCGCGAAGGCCCTCGACCAGACGGTGCACGCGTCCTTCGACGAGTCGCAGGTCTTCCGCATCGACCACTACCTGGGCAAGGACACCGTCCAGAACGTGCTCGCGCTGCGCTTCGCCAACTCCATCTTCCAGCCCATCTGGAACCGCACCTGGGTCGACCACGTGCAGATCACCGTGGCCGAGACGCTCGGCGTCGGCACCCGCGGCTCCTTCTACGAGCACGCCGGCGCGGTGCGCGACATCCTGCAGAACCACGTGCTGCAGGTGCTGGCCCTGGCCCTCATGGAGCCGCCGGCGTCGTTCGCGGCCGAGGCGGTGCGCAACGAGAAGGTGAAGCTGCTGCAGGCCATCCGCCTGCCCCGCGGCCGGGACATCGACGACATCGCGGTCCGCGGCCAGTACACCCGCGGCGGCACCCGCGAGGAGCTCATGCCCGGCTACCGCGAGGAGCCGGGTGTCGATCCGCTCTCGCGCACCGAGACCTACGCCGCCCTGCGCCTCGACGTGGACAACTGGCGCTGGGCCGGCGTCCCGTTCTACGTGCGCACGGGAAAGCGGTTGCCCAGCCGCGTGACCGAGGTCGCGCTGCAGTTCCAGCGCCCGCCGCACCTGCCGATCCCCGACTCGCAGCTCACCGAGCTGCAGCCCGACGCGCTGATCCTGCGCATCCAGCCCGACGAGGGCATCGCCCTGCGCTTCGGCGCCAAGGTGCCGGGCCACTCGTTCCGGGTCCGCTCGGCCAGCATGGACTTCTCCTACGACAAGACCTTCCGGGAGGAGTCTCCGGAGGCGTACGAGCGGCTGCTCCTCGACGCCCTGATCGGCGACACCACGCTGTTCATCCGCTCCGACGAGGTCGAGCAGTGCTGGCGGATCGTCGACCCGATCATCGAGCGCTGGGCCCAGGACACCAGCCCGATCCCGACCTACGAGGCCGCGTCCTGGGGCCCGACGGACGCGAACCGCCTGATCGAGCGCAGCGGGCGGGCCTGGCGCAACACCGTCGCCTGACGACGACTCCGCGACAAGGCCCGGGCGAGGTCTCGCCCGGGCCTCTGCGTATGCGCCGTCACCGTGCTTCGCGCCCGAGCGCGATCGCCGGGCAACTGGTGGCGCCCACGGCGTCGGGTGCTACTTCGACGCCGCCTCCAGCCGCGGCAGCAGCTGCAGCGCCGTCCGGCGGGCGACGGACAGGTTCGCCGGGTCGCTGGACTCCGAGGAGACGTACACGTCCACGTCCCGACCGTCCTGCCACACGTAGAGGTGCCCGGCGAGGGAGTACGCGGTGGTGCCGACGCCGATCACCGGCTGGGCCTGCTTGTTGCGGATGTCGAAGTTCTCCCGCGTCTCCAGGCTCACGGTCACCGTGAGCTGGCCCTGCGAGAGCTGCCACTGGCAGTAGCGGCTGGTGGGGCTGGAGCCGCCGTCGTCGGTCATGAGGGTCACCGACTCGCCGGTCAGCGTCTGCACCTCCGCCTTGGACATGAGCTTGCAGATGTCGGGCACCGCGCCGGCCTCCTTGGTGCCGGTCGACGGCTTGGCCGAGCCGCTCGCCTTCGCCGAGGGCTTCGCGGAGGCCGAGGCCGGGGCGGAGGCGACGGCCACGGCCGAGGCCGGGGTGGAGGGCTTGGCGGCGGTGGTGCCGGCGTCCTGCTGACAGCCGGCGAGCCCGAGCGCCCCGAGGGCGGCCGCGGCGAGAACGATGATGCGACGGGTCACGGTGCGCTCCTCAGATCGGTTTGGTACGACCAAAGGTGCGGGATGGCCGCCCCGCCGCACGCACGGAGGGTGCGACCTGGCACGTTTTCGTGACCCGTTCAGTCCCAGCGGGTCGCGTTGGCCTCGGACAGGGTGCCCGGAGCGTCCAGTACCACGCAGAACGGCAGCCCGGCCGGGTCCCGCATCACCTGCCAGTTCCCGGCCCGCTCGACCCGCGTGGCGCCCAGCGCCTCGAGCCGGGCGACCTCCGCGTCGAGGTCGTCGGTGTGGAAGTCGAGGTGCATCCGGGCGTCGCCGTCGCCGAGCCGCTGGGCGAGCAGCAGCATGTCGTGGTTCGGCAGCCGGGCGCCGTTGAACTCGGGGTACGCGCCGACGACCGGCATCTCGGCGCCGGCCGCGCCGGACCAGAACGCCACCGTGGCGTCGTGGTCGTGCGCGGGCACGTCGACGCAGATCGCGTAGAGCCTACTGAAGTGAGCCACGCCCAGCAGTATCCTCGCGCGATGCCGACCTTCTTGCGGTGCCCGCGGCGGACGGGGTCGCGCCGGCCCGGCTGCTCCCGGCGCCGGCCGCCGGCGGGGTGCTGAACACGCCCGCGTCCTGGGCCGTCTTGCGGCGTCCGCGGCGGACGGGGTCGCGCCGGCCCGGCTGCTCCCGGCGTCGGGCGCCGGCGGGATGCTGAACATGCCCGCGTCCTGGGCCGCGGTGGCCGCCTCCACGGTGTGGACCCCGCGGCCGCCGGGGTTTGAGAACGCGGTCGGCGCCGAGTACCCGCGCGAGCCCTACGGGGAGATCGGCGGCCTCATCCTTCCCTGACCAGCGACGCCTCCGCGATCAGGGTGACCAGGCGGTCCAGCACGCCGGGGGCCAGGTGGTGCGACATGCCCGCGATCTCCACGTGCCGCGCGCCCGGGATCGCCGTGGCCGTGGCGCGCCCGCCGCTCGGGTGCACCATGCGGTCCACGTCGCCGTGGATGACCAGCGTCGGGGCCGTGATCCCGCGCAGGGCGGCGGTGCGGTCGCCCGAGGCCTGGATGGCGCCGATCTGCCGCGCGACCCCCGCCGCGCGGGCCGGTCCGCCGCCCCGGTCCCACACCTCGGCCGCCCAGGCGCGCTCCTCCGGCTCGTCGTACGGGTAGGTCCGCGACCCGATGTGATCGAGCATCCCCAGGTGCCGCCGCACCCACTCCTCACGGGTGCGGGCGGCGCGGCGGGCCATGCGCAGCAGCGTCGAGCGGGCCGGCTGCCCGATGCCCCGCGCGCCGGTGGTCGAGAAGATCGACGTGAGGCTGGCGACGCGGTCCGGGTGGGTCGCGGCCAGCGCCTGCCCGATCATCCCGCCCATCGACATGCCGACCACGTGGGCCCGCTCGATGCCGAGGTGCCCGAGCAGCCCGGCGGCGTCGCCGGCCATGTCCTCGAGGCGGTAGGCGCCCGGCAGCGGCCGGGCGACGAGCTGGCGCAGCTTGCCGGGCGGGCGGGCGTCGACGCGGGTCGAGCGCCCGGCGTCGCGGTTGTCGAAGCGGACCACCCGGAAGCCGTGCGCGGTCAGGCCGTCGAGCAGCGGGCGGGGCCATGAGGTCAGGTCGAGGCCGAGGCCGGCGATGAGCAGGAGCGGTACGCCCTGCGGATCCCCCTCGGTGCGGTAGCACACCCGCACGCCGCTCGGCAGGTCGCAGAACTCGTCGTCGATCACGTCCGTCAGTCTCGCGCGTTTTCGCTCCCGGCCCTAGCCCGGTCGTGCCTGCGCGGACCCGCGGGAAGCGCGGCAGCGGGCCGGCGGTGCGCTGCGGTGCTCGGGCCAGGTGCCGTCCGGGATGGTACGGGTCCGTACGCGAGGGGCGGCAGCGGGCCGGCGGTGCGCTGCGGTGCTCGGGCCAGGTGCCGTCCGGGATGGTACGGGTCCGTACGCGAGGGGCGGCAGCGGGCCGGCGGTGCGCTGCGGTGCTCGGGCCAGGTGCCGCCCGGGATGGTACGGGTCCGTACGAAAGGTGAATTCGAACGTGTGTTCGAGTATCGTGAGTGGTGGTTCGGTCGTTGCCTCAACAGGGTGAGGGGTGGTGGCGATGACGTCGGACGATGACCAGGGCTGGGCGGTGCGCCTCGATTGGCCGGTCGCGCGCCGGGGCGGGGTGCGGCACGAGTTCACACAGTTCACGCCGAGCCTGCGGCGGGCGCTGCGCCGGGCGGTCGGCACCAGGCGCTACTGGGCCACGGGGCCGGTGCGCCCGCTCGCGGTGACCGTGGTGCCGATCGGCCGGGCGGAGTATGACGCGCACGGCCGCGAGTGCGCCTCGCTCACGTGCCCGACCATGGCCCCGCTCCTGGGCATGGCCGCAACGGCTCCGGCCCCGCTGCCCTGACGCCGTTGGCTCGACACCGCTGCACCTGAGACTGCGGCACTTCAGACTGCGGCACTTCAGACTGCGGCAATTGGGACTACGGCACTTGGGGCAGCGGCACTTGGGACAGCGGCACTGGAACCGCGGCACTTGGGACTGCGGCACTTGGGACCGCTGCCTGGCGCCGCTGCCTGGACGCGGTTGGCTCGGCGCGGCTGCCCCTGACGGGGCTGCTTCGGCGCGGCTGCCCCTGACGCGGGTGCTTCGACGCGGAGCGCTACGGGCGGCCCGTGCCGAGCGCGCGCATCACGGCCGTCCCTCCGCGGCCGCGCACCGCCCGGCCCGCCTGGCGTGGGAGCGACCGGCTTGCCGATGCTTGCCCAGCAGGTCGGCGCCCGGGTGCCGACGCCGTTTGCCCTGACGCCGTTGCCCTGACTTGGCTGCTTGACGCCGTTGCCTGACTTGGCTGCCTTGACGCTGTTGCCTGACGCGGCTGCCCGCTCCGGTGGTCCTGCGGCCCCGTTCTCGTGGTCCGGGTTCGCCCCGTGCACATCGGCGGCTTCGGTACGTTTGGCCGGTGAGCATCGAGGACACGAGCGCCAGGCTGCGGCGGTTCCTGCCGGTCAACGTCACCTACGTGCGGCGGGCCGACGGGTACGAGGTGTTCATGTCCTCGGGGGTGCGGTTCACGATCGGCGCCGGGCAGACCGAGGACGGCCTGGAGCTGGCTCGGGCAGCCGTGCGTGAACGCCTCGGTGACACACCGCTCGGCGGGGAGACCGTCGACCCCGGCCTCGACCTCGTCGAGTGGCGGGGGATGTGGTTCGAGCCGTATGCCGACCGGTACGGCCTCGACGATCCCACGCCCGCCCAGCGGGAACAGCTGGAGGCGTGCGCCGAGGTGTACCGCGCCGGGCTCGGGGCGGTCGACATGTCGGCCAACGTCGTGCGGGTGGTGCCGGGCACGCGGGAACAGTTCGAGGCGGCGCGGGCGGTGCCGGTTCCGGACGGGTTCGTGCGGGTGGCCAAGGAGGTGAGCGGCCCGGACGGCACGGTATGGGTCTTGTGGCTCGTGCTCAAGGACCGCTGGGAGCTCGACCGCCCGGACTGAGGCGCCTCGCCGTGCCCGCTCGGCCTGGCGGGAAGCGCGGCAGCGGGGCGTGCCCGCCCGGAGTGAGGCGTCCGGCCGTGCCCGCCCGGACTGGCGCGAAGCAGGGCAGCGGGCCGTGCGCGCCTGGACTGAGGCGTCCGGCCGTACCCGCCCGGACTGGCGCGAAGCACGGCCGGCTGTGCCCGCCCGGACTCGCGCGAAGCACGGCCGGCTGTGCCCGCCCGGACTCGCGCGAAGCACGGGCGACCCCGCCGCTGACGGCGTGTCTGCGAGGCCGCCGGGACTCGACCGTATCGGCGGCCCATGACATCCCCCCGGCGTGTCACCGAGCACCCAATGGCCCGGCGCCGCGAGGAGGAGCCGGCACACGGTCAGGTCGCGGCGCGCAGGCGCGGCGCGGGGTCGTGCGGCGGGTAGCAGAGCATCACGGCGATGTCCGGCAGGCCCAGGTCGCCGCGCACGACCTCGATGAACTGCTCGGCGGCGTGCTCCGCCGGCGACCGGGCGACCCGCCACTCCTCCCAGGTGTAGCGCTTGAGCCGCGCCACGGTCGCCAGCTTGTTGACCTCGAGGTCGACCTCGTGCACCGCGGCGGCGACGGACGGCGAGCCGTGGAACCACACGGCGACCACGGACTGGTTGAAGGCGACGCCCAGATCGAGCGCGCGCGCCAGCGCCTCGTGCGACTCCGGCGTGTCCGGCTCCAGCAGCGCGAGGGCCCGGTACGCCTCGCGGGAGGCGTAGTACGCGCCGATGAACTGCTCGTAGACGCGCATCCGCTGGTCCCGCTGCCAGCGGCGCACCTCGACGCGGCCGTCCCAGAAACGGCCGACGATCAGGCCGAGCAGGGCGGTGACGGCGGCGATGATCGCAGACTGCATGAGAAGCCTCCTCTGCCGGCCTCACAGTGTCGCAACGGCCCGCAACGGCCGTCGATGGCCCGGATCAGGGGCGGGCGGCCCGCACGGTCCAGGAGTCGCGGCGCGGGTGGTGCTCCAGCGCGATCCGGCCCGTCGCCCACAGCAGGGCCCGGCCCGCGTCGGGGTCCACCGGCGGCGGGACGTGCGGGAACAGCCGGGTCAGCACCGCCGCCGCCAGGTCCGGGGGAGGGGTCCAGCTCAGGCCGAGGCCCTGGGCGATGTCCCAGGTGTGCACCAGGATCTCGTTCACCCCCATCGCCGCGAAGCCCGTCCGGTCGGTCGGGCCCCAGTGCCAGGCGGTCGCGTCCGGGCCCGCCGCGTCGAGCTCCAGGGTCAGCAGGCGGGCGCACGAGGCCATGATCCGCAGGACCGTGCGGGGGTCGGTGCCGGGGCGGACGACCAGGTCCAGGGGGAGGTAGGCGGACTCGGCCCGGGCCGCGAGCTGGGTCGCGTACGCGGTCAGGTCGTGTGCGATGTGCTCGGCCGTGGCCAGGCACGTCCACTCCAGCACGCCCGCCGGGGCCGACCAGGCCGCCGGCGTCGTGGCGGGCCCGCGCAGCAGGGTCAGGGACTCGTCGAGGGCGCGCCGGACATCTGCGCTGTCCATGAGGGCACCGTATCGGCGGCCGGCAGCGGGCGCACCTCGTCCGCGGTCAGCGGGATCGGGCCGCGGAACTGGCGGGCCACCGCCGTGAACCAGCCCAGATGGATCTCGTCCCGGTCGGCCACGAAGGCGGCGCGCAGCTCGTGCCAGCGCAGGCCGGGGTGGCGGTGGTGCACGTTGTGCAGGTTGAACGCGAGCACGAAGTACTCCAGGGGCCGCGGCAGGGCCAGGTTCATCGCGTCGAGGGGGCGCTCCAGGCGGGTGCGGTAGTGGTACGCGTTGTCGGCCAGGGACACGATCAGGGCCCGGGCGCCGACCGCGCTCCACAGCATCCAGCAGTGCCCGCCCCAGGCCAGGGACGAGCCGGTGTACGTCACGATGACCGCGATCGCCTCCACGCGGAACCGGCGCAGGTTGTCGCGGCGCGCGACCCGCTCGAAGAGCAGGCCGGTCACCGAGTCCAGGGAGTCGGTCCGGCGCACCAGCAGCCGCCAGCCCGGGCGCGGCAGGAGGACGAGCAGCACCGACAGGAGCTCGACCACGTACAGGCCGCCGAGCAGCCGCGGGTAGTACGTCCGCGCCGCCGTCAGCCACGAGGATTTGGCGGGATCGTAGACCTCGGTGCGCTCGCGCTGGGTGCGGCTGTAGCGGTGGTGCAGCAGGTGGCCGGCCTTGAGCAGCGTGAACGGGCCGCCGTAGCCGACCGCGAGCAGGCGGCCGAGGCGGTCGTTCCAGGCCCGGTTCCGCAGCAGCGTGCCGTGGATGGCCTCGTGGATGAGCGACCACAGCGGGATCGTGGTGAGCGCGAGCGGGACGAGCAGCCAGGCCCAGCGCGCGTCGAGCGGCAGGAGCACCAGGGGGAGCACGGCGAGTTGCAGCAGCAGGGCGGCGAGCGCGGTCCCCACCAGCGCGATCGCCAGCACAGACTGACGGCGAACCATGTGCGCACGCTAACTCGGCCAAGGAAACGGCCGAGTGTCCGCCTCACGAAGACTTGGGTGGCACCATGGCCGGGTGCTGCTGGAGATCATCGCCCTGGACGCCGCCGACGCCCGGGCCGCCCAGGACGGCGGGGCGGACCGCGTCGAGCTGGTCAGCGACATGGCCGCCGACGGGCTCAGCCCCGCCCCGGCGACGGTCGAGGCGGTGCGGGCCGCGGTGTCGATCCCCGTCCGGGTGATGCTGCGCACGACGCCGGGGTTCGCGGCCGACGTACCGTCGCTGCGAACCACCCTCCGGCGGCTGCGCGCGGCCGGGGCGGCCGAGTTCGTGCTCGGCTTCCTCGACGCCGGCGGGGCGGTGGACCGGGCGGCGCTCGACGCGCTGCTGGACGGCTCCCCGTGGACGTTCCACCGGGCCATCGACCACGCCGCCGACCGGGCCGCGGCCTGGCGCGCGCTGGACGGCCTGCCCGGCCTGACCTCGGTGCTGACGGCCGGCGGGCCGGACGGGATGGACGCGGGACTGCCCGGCCTCCTGGCCGACGCGCCGATGCGTCGAGGCCTGCTGCTGGCCGGGGGCGGCCTGCGGGCGTCGCACATCCCCGCGCTTCGACAGGCCGGAGTCCGTGCGTTCCACTCGGGCACCGCGGTACGACCCGGCGGCCGCTGGGCCGCCCCCGTCTCGCAGCGACTCGTCGAGCGGCTGCGTCAGGCGCTGGGCCCGGCGACCCCGAGCACGTTGCCCTCCGGGTCCTGAAAGTGCCCGACGGTGAACGACCCGGAGGCCGGCTCCGGCCCCATGATGCGCTTCCCGCCGAGGCTCTCGGCCCGGGCCAGGGCCTGCTCGACGTCGGGCACCCCGACGTAGAACAGGACGCGCCGCGGGTACCCGTCGCCGCCGCAGACCCCGCCGTTGATCCCGGCCGAGTCCTCCTCGACGAAGTGGTAGTTGCCGTCCGGCGCGACGGTCGTGGTGGCCGCGTTCCCGGGCGGGTTGAAGCGCCACTGGAACAGCCCGGCGTAGTAGTCGCGCAGCTTGCCGGGCTCGATGCCGCTGATCTCGAAGTGGACCACGGGCAGACCCATGTCGAGCTCCTCTCCTCGATGGTGTCTCCTGTCAGGCAACGAGGTGCCTTCCTACCGGGCGACGAAGAGAGGAGCTCGAACCGGACAGGTCAGAGGGACCAGTTCTGGTTGGCGCCGCCGCCGCAGGTCCAGATCTGCAGCCGGGTGCCGTTGGCCGAGCTGGGGCCGGTCGCGTCCAGGCACTTGCCCGAGCCCACGTTGACCAGCGTCTGGCCCGTGCGCGTCCACTTCTGGGCGTTGGTGCCGTTGCAGTCGTACAGCTGCACCTTCGTCCCGTTCGCGGTGCCCGCCGCCGTCACGTCCATGCACTTGCCCAGCGCCCGCAGGGTGCCGTCCGAGGCGCGGGTCCACTTCTGGGCGCTGCTGCCGTTGCAGTCGTAGAGCTGCACCGCCGTACCGTTGGCGGAGCTCGCACCGGCGACGTCCACGCACTTGCCGCCGTAGCCGACGATCTGGCCCGCGGTGCCCGTCGGGCCCGTGGTCGGCGTCGTCGGGCCGCCGGTCGGCGACGTGCCCAGCCACGCGTTCGCGGCCGAGGAGCCGGTGCTGTCGATCGCGGTGTTGCTCTCCACGGGGCTGGGCACCGAGGAGGGGAAGACGATGAACGTCACCGGGCCGGCGGTGCCGCCGGTGGCCGGGTTCGGGTCGATGCCGAGCGCGGTGGCCAGGGCGTAGGAGCCCTCGCCGATGATGTTGTCCGGGCCCTCGTCGGCGAAGACCGCGTACGCGACCTGGTTGTTGTAGACGACCGCGGCCACGGCCCCGGGCCGGATGCCGTTCGCGCCGTAGTCGAAGCGCGAGCTCGGCAGCGGGATCACGTAGTAGCGCGTGACGTCCGAGGTGAAGTACGAGCCGTTCGACGTGGTGAACGAGGTCTGGGCCTGGTACCACGGGTCCGTCGAGGCGTTGCAGCGCGACGTGCCGATGCCGTCGCAGTCGATGTCCATGTCGGCGGTCCAGAAGTAGGCCGAGCCGCTCTTGCAGATCGCGACCGTGGCCGCGCCGCCGTCGTCGGTGGCGTACTTGCCGTTGGACACCTGGTTGCAGGTCTGGGTGCGGGCCAGCAGCTGGCTCGCGGTCGGGCCGGCGGCGAGCGCGGCCCTGTTCGTCTGGGCGAGGGCGTACGCGGTCGTCGCGGTGAACGAGAGCACGACGGCCGCGAGGGCGATGAGGGGCAGGCGGTACCGCTTCACGAGCAGGCTCCTAGGAAGACTGACGGGTCTCCCAACGGCACGTTGCGGACGTGTTGGTGAGCCGAAGGTTGCGGATAGGAAACCTTATTGACAGATATGTGTCAATAGCTGCTCGGGCGGCAGGAGGGCCCGCGCCGCGTCGGGGTCACTGCCCGGCTTCCCGGGCGGCGATGGCGGCCTGGATGCGCCGCAGCGTGCGCAGCGCCTTCTTCGCCGCGGCCCGCACCTCGCCGTCGAACACCGTGGTGCCGCGGTCCTCGGCCTGCAGCCGCTGCAGGGTCGCCGCGACCCGCTCGTCGCCGGTGGAGCCCAGCGCCACCGCGGCCCAGTAGCGGCGGTTCGGGTCCGGGTCGTCCGCGGCCGCGATCAGCCGCGGCACGACCTGCGGGGCGAAGGCGGCCAGCGCGCTGGCGATGTGGCCGATCCGCGGGAAGCGGCGGTGCTCGAACTCGTGCCACAGCGCGTCGAGGGCCTCCGGGCCGCCGATGTCCGCGAGGGCCTCCGCGGCCCGCAGCCGCACCCAGTCGACGCCGTCGCCGAGCAGCGGGCGCAGCGCGGGCACGGTGGACGCGTCGCCGAGCCGGCCCAGGGCCCGCAGCGCCTCCTCCACGACCTTCCACTGCGGGTGGTCGAGCAGGCCGACCAGCGCCGGCACGGCCTCGCGCACCCCCATCGCCGCGCAGCCCATGGCCGCCCAGGCCTGGCAGTTGTACCGGGTGTCGTCCAGCGCCGCGAGCAGCGGCTCCCGCAGTGCGCCGGGCGGGGTGTGCGCGGCGATCACGTCGGCGTGGTTCATGGCCCGGGTGTACAGCGAGCGGTGGTAGGCGGCGTAGTCGCGCACGAGCGCGTGCAGCGCGGCGACCGCGGCCGGGTCGCCGAAGTCGTGCGCCCGCTCCAGGAGCCGGTAGAGGTGCTCCTCGCGGGTGTCGAGGTCACCGTCGCGCAGGACAGTCGCGGTCATTCGAGCGATCTTATGCCGTCGCGGCCCTCCGGGCCGCCGTCCGGGCGTCCGGGCCGCCGTCCGGGCGTCCGGGCCGCCGTCCGGGCGTCCGGGCCGCCGTCCGGGCGTCCGGGCGCCGCCCGCGGCCGGTCGGTGAGCCGGTCGGTGAGCCGGTCGGCGAGCCGGTCGGGCCGGGGGCGGGGCAGCTCCGGCATGCTGTGCGGTGTGGACAACACCCGCCCCTTCACCCTCTCGGAGCTGCCGGCCGTCGCCGGCGACGTCGCCGCGCGCCTGATCGACGCCGGGTTCACCGAGGCACCGCACCTGCGCCAGGCCCTCGCGCTCGCCGAGGAGGCCGGCGAGTTCGTCGGCGCCGTCCGGCGGCACTACGGGATGGCCCGCCGCACCGGCTCCCGCGAGGACGTCGAGGCCGAGCTCGCGGACGTGGTCATCACCGCCTTCGTGACCGCGCACACGATGGGCATCGACCTCGAGCGGGCGGTGGGGCAGAAGCTCGGCGTGGTGTACACCCGCGGCTGGCGGGAGGAGCGATGAACTGGCTGGAGATCGTCGGCTGGGCGGGCTCGGCCCTGCTCGTGTGGTCCCTGCTGCAGCGGCGCCTGCTGCGGCTGCGGCTGTTCAACCTGGTCGGCTCGCTGGTCCTGATCGGCTACAACGCCGGGGTCCGGGTCTGGCCGATGGTCGGCCTGAACCTCACGCTCGCGGTGATCAACGTCTGGCAGCTGTACTCCCTGCTGCGCACCCGCCACGACGAGCGCACCTACCAGGTGGTGCAGGTCGCGACCGACGACAACTTCCTGGCCCACGTGCTGCGCGTGCACTGGGCCGACATCGCCCGCTTCAACCCCGACTTCCGCTTCGACGACGACGGGCACCGCCTCGCCTTCCTCACCCTCAACGCCGACGAGATCGTCGGGGTCCTCATGCTGCGCCCGTCGCCGCAGGACCCCGAGGTCGCGCAGGTCGAGCTGGACTACGTGACGCGGCGGTACCGCGATCTGTCGCCGGGCGAGTTCGTCTTCCGCCAGAGCGGGCAGCTCACCGCGCACGGCTTCCGGCGCGTGCTCACCCCGCCCGGGATGGTCGCCCCGTACTACTCGCGCCTCGGGTTCGAGCGCACCGGCGACCGGTACGAGCTCGACCTGGCCCGGAGTTTCGATTAGCTCTGCTAACGAGGTATATTTCCGGGGTGGATCACGAAGGGCTGGCCGATGCGCTGGCGTCGCAGCTCAACGGCGTGCGCCGGGTGCTGCGCCGGCGCCTGCGGGCCGGGCTCACGGTCCCCGCGCTGACCGGCAGCCAGGTCGAGCTGCTGCGGCTGGTCGAGTCCGCGCCGGGCACCGGCGTCTCGGCCGCGGCCGCGCAGCTGCACCTCGCCGGCAACTCGGTCAGCACCCAGGTCAACCACCTCACCGAGGCCGGGCTGCTGCGCCGCGAGCAGGACCCCGCCGACCGCCGCTCGGTGCGGCTCTTCCTCACCGACGCCGCGGCCGAGCGGCTCAACGCCTGGCGCGAGGCGCGGATCTCGCTGCTCGCCGCGGCGCTGGACGCCCTCGACGAGGACGAGCGGCTGGCCCTGGCGGCGGCGGTCCCGGCCCTGAGCCGCCTGGCATCCGTCCTCGCCGAGCAGGGGGAGCGCGCATGAACCCGGCCGTTGAGATCGAGGGACTGCGGCACCGCTTCAAGGAGACCCTGGCCGTCGACGACCTCTCGCTGAGCGTCCAGCCCAGCGAGATCTTCGGGCTCCTCGGCCCCAACGGCGCCGGCAAGACGACCACGATCCGGGTGCTCACCACGCTGCTGCCCCCGCAGGCGGGCCGCGCCGAGGTCTTCGGGCTCGACGTGCGCCGCAACCGGATGGCGGTGCGGCGGCTCATCGGCTACGTCCCGCAGGCGCTCTCGGCCGACGCGGCGCTCAGCGGGCGCGAGAACGTCGCCCTGTTCGCGCGGCTGTTCGACGTGCCGCGAGCCGAGCGCCGGGCCCGCGCCGACGCCGCGATCGAGGCGATGGGCCTGGCCGAGGCGGCGGACCGCCCGGCCGGCACCTACTCCGGCGGCATGATCCGCCGCCTCGAGCTCGCCCAGGCCCTCGTCAGCGCGCCGCGGCTGCTCGTGCTCGACGAGCCCACGATCGGCCTCGACCCCGTCGCCCGGGCCGGCGTGTGGGAGCGCATCACCGAGGTGCGGGCCGAGACCGGCATGACCGTGCTCGTGACCACGCACTACATGGAGGAGGCCGAGGAGTACTGCGACCGGGTTGCGCTCATGCACCGCGGCCGGATCCGGGCGCTCGGCTCGCCCGCGCAGCTCATCGCCTCCGCCGACGGGGACTCGCTGGACGACGTTTTCCGGCAGTACACCGGGGATGATCTGGACGCAGGGGGGTTCAGCGATGTCCGTGCGACTCGCCGCACCGCACGCCGTCTCGGCTGAGGCCGGGCGCACGAATCCGGTGCGGGTCCTCGCGACCCGGATCGCCGCGATGTGCCTGGTCGAGCTGCAGAAGCTGCGCCGCGACCGCACCGAGGTGATCACCCGGGCCATCCAGCCCGCCCTGTGGCTGATCATCTTCGGCCAGACGTTCACCCACCTGCGGGCCATCCCCACGGGCGGGCTGCCGTATCTCGACTTCCTCGCCCCGGGCATCCTGGCCCAGTCGGCGCTGTTCGTGTCGATCTTCTACGGCATCCACATCATCTGGGAGCGCGACGCCGGCGTCCTGGCCAAGCTCATGGTGACCCCGACGCCGCGGGCCGCCCTGGTCACGGGCAAGGCGTTCGCGGCCGGGATCCGCGCGCTCGTGCAGGCCGTGGTGGTGCTCGTGCTGGCCGCGATCCTGGGCGTGTCCCTGACCGGCAACCCGCTGAAGCTGCTCGCCACAGCGGTGGTGCTGCTGCTCGGCTCGGCGTTCTTCTGCTGCCTGTCGATCGTCCTGGCGGGCCTGGTGCTGAAGCGGGACCGGATGATGGGCATCGGCCAGGCGATCATGATGCCCCTGTTCTTCGCGTCGAACGCCCTCTACCCGGTCTCGGCGATGCCCGGCTGGCTGCGGGTGCTCAACCACGTGAACCCGCTGAGCTACGAGGTCGACGCGCTGCGGGGCCTGCTCATCGGCACTCCCGCGCACCTCCTGCTGGACTTCGGCGTGCTGGTCGGCGCGGTGGCGGTCGCGGTGTTCGTGGCCTCGGCGATCCTCGGGCGCCTGACTCGTTGACATTTGCCCCCGTGTCATAAAAGGGTGATCTCGACGCGCTGTGACCGCGAGCCGGTGATGGCCTACGATGCGTACTCATGGCAGATGGCGTCGGCGACGAGCAGGCCGGCTGGTCGGACCGGATCGACACGACCACGGCGCACCCCGCCCGGCGGTACAACTACTGGCTGGGCGGCAAGGACAACTTCGCCGCCGACCGCGAGTCCGGCGAGGCGATCGCGCGCGTCTACCCGGCGATCCGCACCACCGCCCTGGAGAACCGCGCCTTCCTGCAGCGCGCGGTGCGCTACCTGGCCGGCGAGGCGAACATCCGGCAGTTCCTCGACATCGGCACCGGCATCCCGACCGCGAACAACACCCACGAGGTCGCGCAGAGCGTCGCCCCGGACTCGCGGATCGTCTACGTCGACAACGACCCGATCGTGCTGACCCATGCCCGGGCGCTGCTGACGAGCACGCCGGAGGGCCGCACGGCCTACATCGACGCGGACCTGCGCGACCCGGCCACCATTCTCGGCGACGAGAGCCTGCGCAAGACCCTCGACCTCGACCAGCCGGTCGCCCTGATGCTGATCGCGATCGTGCACTTCCTGTTCGACGAGGACAAGCCCTACGAGATCGTGCGGTCCCTGGTCGACGCGCTGCCGTCGGGCAGCTACGTGGTGATGACCCACGGCACCGCGGACCTCAACGACCCGGCCGCGCGCGACTACGCGCTGCGCGAGATCAAGGCGGGCCGCCTGAAGGTCGACGCCATGCCGCGCAGCCTGGACGAGGTGGCGCAGTTCTTCACGGGTCTGCAGATCGTGGAGCCGGGCATCGTGCCGGTGACGGGCTGGCGCAACCCCGTCCCGGAGGAGGACCGGCCCCCGCTGGTCGACACGGCCATGTACGGCGTGGTCGCCCGCAAGCCGTAGCTCCGAGACGATCCGGCGCCCGTCAGTCCCCCGCACGGCGGGCGCTGAACGTCCGTCAGTGCCGCGCACGCCGGGCGCTGAACGTCGGTCAGTGCCGCGCACGCCGGGCGCTGAACGTCCGTCAGTGCCCCGCACGCCGGGCGCTGACGGCGGCCGGGCCGGTTGAGCCGCGCACGGTCAGGTGCACCGGCAGCATCACCTGCTGGCGAGTGGTCGGCGAAGGGGCCGAGGTCCGGTCGAGGCGCGACAGGAGCATCGACACCGCCACCCGCCCGGCCTGCTCGATCGGCGCCGTCAGCGTGGTCAGCGGCGGATGGCAGAAGTCCGCGCCGAAGATGTCGTCGCAGCCGACCACGCTGAGGTCCTCGGGCACGCGCACGTGCCGCTCGCGCAGGCGCTGCAGGATGCCGATCGCCAGCAGGTCGTTGAAGACGATGCACGCCGTCGCGCCGGTGTTCAGGACCGCGTCCGCCGCGGCCGGGCCCGAGCCGCGGCCCGACGGGAACGGGCCGACCCGCGTGAAGGTCAGGCGGTGGCGCGCCGCCACCTCGCGCATGGCGTGCCAGCGGGCCTCGTTGGGCCACGAGCGCTGCGGGCCCGAGACGTAGGCGATGTCCCGGTGGCCCAGGGAGAGCAGGTGCTCCGCCGCCTGGCCGATGCCCGCCGGGGTGTCGATGATCGCGCTCGGGACGCCGCGCACGTTGCGGTTGATCGTCACCAGCGGGATCTCGCCGGCCAGGCGGGCCAGCTCGCGGTCCGGCAGGCGCGACGCGGCCAGGATCGCGCCGTCCAGCGAGCGGCGCATCTTGTGCAGCATCTCGGCCTCCAGCTCGCCGGAGTCCTCGGTGTCGATCAGCAGCTGGGCGTAGCCGGCCGCCTTGAGCTGCTGCTGGGTGCCGCGGATCACGCCGAAGTAGAACGGGTTGGTCACGTCGGAGACGAGCACCGCGATGGCGCGCGTGCGGCCCGAGGACAGGGCACGCGCGGGGGAGCTGGGGACGTAGCGCAGCTCGCGGGCCGCGGCCTCGATGCGCTCCCGCGTCACGGCGTTCACCCGGCCGGGGTTGTTGAGGGCGCGCGAGACCGTGGACGCGGCGACCCCCGCCGCCGCGGCGATGTCGTTGATCGTCACGGGGCGGTCGCGGCCGGAGGGGCGGGGCATGCCGACAGCGAAGCAGATTTGGCAAAAGATGGCAAACGATTGCCACCCCTTCAGCAGCGTTGATAGCGTCCGCAACCATCGATCCGCCACTCGAAATAACGCCCCCATAGCAAGCGACGAGGAGTGGACACCCCCCATGAATCGCATGAAGCTCATGTCCGCCGGACTGGCCGCGGCCGTCCTGCTCGCGGCGTGCGGCAACGACAGCAAGGACACCGCGACCGGCGACGGCAAGCTGGACGGCGCCGGCAAGACGATCAACGTGTTGGTGCAGGCCAACACCATCTACCCGCAGCAACAGAAGCAGTGGTTCACCGACACCGGCGCCGCGTTCAAGGCCCAGACCGGCGCCGAGGTCAAGTTCGAGACGTTCGCCTCCGCCAACGACGAGCTCACGAAGATCCAGACGAGCGTCGTGTCCGGTCAGGGCCCCGATGTGTACTCCCTGGGCACGACCTTCACCCCGACGGCGTACGCGACCGGGGCGTTCCTCGAGCTCACCGACGCCGACTGGCAGAAGGTGGGCGGCAAGGACGGCTTCGTGCAGGCGTCGCTGGGGATCTCCGGCCCGGACGCGCAGCACCAGGTCGGCATCCCGTTCACGAGCCGCCCGTTCGTGATGGCGTACAACACCGAGCTGCTCAAGGCCGCCGGCATCGACAAGCCCGCCGACAGCTGGGACGGGCTGCGCGAGCAGGCCAAGCAGCTCACGAGCGGCGGCACCTACGGCATGGCGGTCGCCTACGCCGACGGTTTCGACCCGTGGAAGTTCATCTGGGCGATGTCCGTGCAGGCCGGCAACCCGCTCGTGGCCGGCAAGAAGGCGTCGCTGGACGACCCGGCGACGGTCAAGGCCTACCAGACCTACCTCGGCTGGCTCGCCGCCGACAAGGTCGTCGACCCGGCCGCCGTCGGCTGGAAGAACGCCCAGGCCATCGCCGAGTTCGGCGCGGGCAAGGCCGCGTTCCTGCCGATGGTCTCGGCCACGTCCAAGGTGACGCTGGACAAGTCGCAGGTCGCGGGCAAGTACGCGTACGCCGTCATGCCCACGATCCCGCCCGGCGCCACGACCAGGCCCGGCAACGGCGTGGCCGCGACCAGCATCCTCTCCGGCGACAACCTGGTCGTGGCGAAGTACTCCAAGAACAAGGACCTCGCCCTCGCCCTGGTCAAGCTGCTCACCAGCGCCGAGCAGCAGAAGTCGTACTACAAGACCTTCGGCGAGCTGCCCACGAACGCGGCCGCGGCCAAGGAGCTGCAGGCGGACCCGGCCCTCGCGGCGATCGTGGACTCGTCGTCGAAGTCGGCCGGCACGCCGTTCAACGGCGGCTGGAGCAAGGTGCAGCTGGCCCTGCTCAACGTCGTCGTGCAGTCCATCCCCGACCTCAAGGCCGGCAAGGTGGACGACGGCAAGCTGAAGTCCCTCGTCACCGCGGCCCAGAAGGACGCCCAGAGCGCCGTGGACGAAGCAAAGTGAGCAAGGCCGTCTCCCGGCGTCAGCGTCCACTGTGGATGCTGGCGCCGGGCGGCGTGCTCATGGTCCTGGTCATCCTGGTGCCGCTGGCGGTCGCGCTGCTGGTGTCCACCCTGGACCTGAACCAGTACACGCTGCGGCAGTGGACGGACGCGCCGAACATCTGGCTGGACAACTACCGCGAGGCCTGGACCGAGACCGCCCTGCCGCACGCGATCTGGGTCACGGTGGGCTACGCGGTCATCGTGACGATCGCCGCCGTGCCGCTGGGCCTGGCCGCCGCCCTGGCCACCCAGCAGCGCTTCCCGGGCCGGGCGCTGGTCCGCTCCGCCTTCCTGATCCCGTACGTGCTGCCCGCCTTCGTCGTCGGCACGGTGTGGCGCACCATCCTGCAGCCCAACGGCCCCGCGGGGAACCTGCTGGGCGCCGACTACCTGTGGCTCAACGGCCCGCGCAGCTACTGGGCGCTCGTGCTGGTGCAGATCTGGACCTCGTGGCCGCTGCTGTACCTGCTGGCGCTGTCCGGCCTGCAGGGCATCCCCGACGACGTGCACGAGGCCGCGGCGCTGGACGGCGCCGGCTACCGAGCGAAGCTGACGAGGATCGTGCTGCCGCAGCTGCGGGGCGTGCTCGGGCTCGGCATGGTGATCGAGTTCCTGCACACGCTCAACAGCTTCACCCTGCCGTACGTCCTCTTCGGCGTCCCCGCCCCGCACGACGTCGAGGTGCTGCCCGTGCTCACCTACGTGGAGAGCTTCCAGAACTTCAAGTTCGGCCTCAGCGCGGCGATGGCGGTGCTGTCCCTGGTGCTCGTGGCCATCCCGCTGTCGGTGTACCTGCGAGCGGTGAGGCTGAACCGCGATGAAGACTGACGTGCAACGGCTCCTGCCCCGCTGGCTGCAGCTCCTGGTCATCGCCGGGCTCCTCGCCGCGACGCTGGCCCCGGTGCTCTACATGCTCTTCGCCAGCGTCAACGACGACCTCGCCGTCGCCCGCGGCGACTTCTGGCCCAGCGCCTTCCACCCCGGCAACTACGCCGAGATCTGGGACACCGTCGAGCTCGGCGACGGCCTGCTCAACAGCGTCCTCGTGGCCGGCTCCGTCGCGGTCGTCTCGGCCCTCGTCTCGGTCGCGACCGCCTACGTGCTCGTGCGCTTCACGTTCTTCGGCCGCGGGCTGATCCTGCGCGGGCTGCTCGCCCTGCAGAGCATCCCGGGCACGCTGATGCTGCTGCCGGTGTTCGTGCTCTTCGCGAACCTGGCCCGCATCCTCAGCATCGACGTCATCGGCACCCGCTGGGCGCTGTTCGTCACCTACCTCACGTTCGCGCTGCCGTTCTCCACCTGGGTGATGGTGACGTACCTGCGCGGCCTGCCGCACGAGCTGGACGAGGCGGCCCGGCTCGACGGCGCCTCCTCCTGGCGGATCCTGCGCTCGATCGTGATCCCGCTCAGCTGGCCGGGGCTCGTCGTCTCGGCCATCTTCGCGTTCCTGCTCGGCTGGAACGACGTGCTGTTCGCCTCCGTCATCACCAACGCCGACACCCGCACGGCCGCTGTCGCGCTGCAGGTGTTCGGGGCGACCCAGGAGGGCGGGGCGATCCCGCTGTACGGGCAGCTGATGGCCTCCGCGCTGGTGTGCGCGCTGCCCGTGGTCGTGTTGTATCTCGCGTTCCAACGGTTCCTGGTAGGCGGCCTCACGGCCGGGGGAGTGAAATGACACAGCTGAATGTGGCGATCGTCGGCAGCGGCATCATCGGCGCCAACCACGCCGAGGCGATCGCCCGCCATCCGCGGCTCACCGTGGCCGCCCTGGTCGACGCGCGGATCGAGGTCGCCGAGGCCCTGGCCGCGAAGCTCGACCCGCACCCGTCGGTCCACCTGACGCTCGCCGAGGCCCTGGCCGCCCACGACATCGATCTCGTCTCCATCTGTACGCCCAGCGGCCTGCACATCGCCGCCGCCGAGCAGACCCTGGCGGCCGGGGCGCACCTGCTCGTCGAGAAGCCCCTCGACACCGACCTGGCCAAGGCGCGCGCGTTCGCGAAGGTGGCCGAGGCGGCGGCCGGCCGCGGGCTGGTCGCCTCCGTGGTCAGCCAGCACCGCTTCGACCCCGCGACCGCCGCGCTGCTCGGCGCCGTCCGGGCCGGGCGGCTGGGCCGGATCACCTCCGCCGTCGTGTCGATGCCCTGGTGGCGCGACCAGGCGTACTACGACTCCGCCGACTGGCGCGGCACCTGGGCGTTCGACGGCGGCGGGGCCCTGGCCAACCAGGGCATCCACCTCGTCGACCAGATGCTGGCCCTGCTCGGGCGCCCCGCCGAGGTCTACGCGCAGACGGCCCTCGTCTGCCACGAGCGCATCGAGGTCGAGGACCTCGCCGCGGCCACGATCCGCTTCGCCTCCGGCGCGCTCGCGGTCCTGCACGCGACCACCGGCGCCTGGCCGGGGCTGCCGGTCCGCCTCGCGCTGCACGGCACCGAGGGCTCCGCGGTCCTGCACGACGACCAGCTCGAGTCCTTCCACACCGCCGGCGATCCCGGGCTGGGGGCCGCCGATCTGGTCCCCGCGGCCGACCTCTACGGCGCCGCGAAGGCCCCGGACGGCTTCGTGACCGGGCACCTGCGCCAGTACGAGGACATCGTCGAGGCCATCGAGACCGGCCGCGACCCGGGCGTACGGATTCAGGACGGGCTGCTCGCCCTCGGCCTGGTGCGGGCCGTCTACGTCTCCGCCGCCCTGGGCCGGCCCGTGTCCTTCGACGAGGTCCTCGACGGCGCCCACGACGACGTCCAGCCCGACACCAAGGGAGCACACCAGTGAAGTTCTCGGTCTTCACCGCCTCGACGCCCGACTGGACCCCGCAGGAGGCCGCGGCCGAGCTGGCCGCGCAGGGCTGGGACGGCATCGAGTGGCGGATCACCGACCAGGAGGAGACCGACGAGCCCGGCTTCTGGGCCGGCAACCGGGCCACCTGGCCGCTCACCGGGCTCGAGGACCGCCTCGCCGACATCCAGGCCGTCACGCGCGGCGCCGGCCTGGCGTACTCGGGCCTCGGCGGCTACGCGCGCAGCTTCGAGCGCGACGACGTGGCCCGGCTCCTCGCGGCCACCGCCACGCTCGGCGCCGGCCGCGTCCGGGTCACCATGCCGCTGCTGAAGACCGGCGACTACCCGGACCTGTTCGCCGGGGCGCGCAAGGACCTCGAGTGGGCGACCGCGGAGGCGGCCCGGCTCGGCGTCACCGTGCTCGTCGAGCTGCACCACGAGACGATCGCCGCGTCCGCCTCGGCCGCGCTGCGGCTCGTCGACGGGCTCGACCCGGCCGCCGTCGGCGTGATCCACGACCTCGGCAACCTCGTCATCGAGGGCCACGAGGACCACCGGGCCGCGTTCCAGCTGCTCGGCCCCTACCTGCAGCACGTGCACGTGAAGAACGTCGCCTGGCGGGCGGTGTCGACCGCGCCCGACGGTACCGTCACGTGGAAGGCGGACTGGGCCACCCTCCGCGAGGGCCAGGCCGACGTCGGCGCCTACCTGCGGGCCCTGCGCGAGCACGGGTACGACGGCTGGGTCACCCTCGAGGACTTCTCCACCGCCGTGCCCCTGCGCGAGCGCACCCGCGACAACCTCGCCTACGTGCGGTCGCTCATCTAGGTGTGTCGCAGGTGGGTGACGGCGCTGTCGTGGTTGCGCACCAGGCCGGCGTCGAGCCCGTGGGCGGCCAGGAACGCGGCCGGGTAGCGGGCGCCGGTGTCGGCGTCCTGCCAGGTGCCGGCGGCCAGGAACGGCAGCCGGGCCGGCGGGGCGGGCGCGCCGTAGCGGTGCCCGTCGAGGAACTGGAACACGGCCGCCTCGTCGCCCGCCTCGGACACGTAGGCCAGGGCGGGGGCGTCGCTGTCGCGGGGCGAGCGGATGCGGTGCAGCCGCCCGTGCTGGACGATCGGGCGGATCCGCTTGTACTGCCCGATGAGCTCCGCCGCGAGCCGCTGCTCCTCGGCGGTCCACCGCGGCAGGTCCCCGCCGACGCCGAGGACGCCGGCCATGGCCACGTGGAAGCGGTACCTGAGCGGCAGCCGGTTGCCGGTGAGGAAGTTGGGGGCGTCGGTCACCCAGGCGGTCATCGCCCGCGCCGGGTACAGCTGGCTGAAGCCCTCCTGGATGTGCAGCCGGTCGCTCGCGTCGGTGTTGTCGCTGGGCCACACCTGGTCGGTGCGGGCCAGGATGCCGAGGTCGACGCGGCCGCCGCCGGAGGCGCACGACTCGAACCGGACCCCGGGGTGCTCCCGGCGCAGCCGGTCCAGGACCGCGTAGAGGTTGCGCGCGTGCCGGGTGGACCACTGCAGGTCGCGGTACGGGCCGGGGTCGGTCACGGGCCGGTTCATGTCCCACTTCACGAACGCGATGTCGTGCTCGGTGAGCAGCCGGTCGAGCCAGTCGTGCAGCCAGTCCGCCACCTCCGCCCGGCCGACGTCGAGGACGAGCTGGTGGCGCAGCTCGTGCCGCGGGTAGCCGTCGGAGGCGTAGACCCAGTCGGGGTGGGCGCGGTACAGGTCGCTGTCGGGGTTGACCATCTCGGGCTCGACCCAGATGCCGAAGGCCATGCCGAGCTCGTGCACGCGCGCGATCAGCGGCCCGAGGCCGTCGGGGAAGCGGGCCGAGTTGGGCAGCCAGTCGCCGAGGCCGGCGTTGTCGGCGACGCGGGCGCCGAACCAGCCATCGTCCATCACGAACAGCTCGCAGCCCAGCGCCGCGGCCCGCTCGGCGAGCGCCATCTGGTTGGCCTCGTCGAGCAGGAAGCCGGTCGCCTCCCACGAGTTGTAGAGCACCGGGCGCAGCTCGTCGCCGTGCGGGAGGACCTCGCCGCGCACGTAGGCGTGCCAGGCCCGGCTGGCCCCGCCGAAGCCCTCGCCGCTGTAGAGGCCGCAGCTCTTCGGCGTCTCGTAGCGCCCGCCCGCGGCGAGCCGGGCGACCGGCGGCTCGTGCCCGGCGCCGGCGTTGACGACGACCCGGCCGACCGGCAGCCGCTGCACGTCGACGCGCCAGGTGCCGGACCAGGCGAGGGCCGCGGTCCACACCTCGCCGTGGGTCTCGGTCGCGGTGCCGTCGTCGAGCGCCACCCACGGGTTGTGCATCGGGCTGGTGGTGGTGCGGCGGCTGCCGAGCCGGACGGTCCCGGCGGGCAGGTCGGTGCGCTCGAGGCGGGAGTCGGCGCCCCAGCGGCCGTGCAGCGACGACAGGCGCGCACCCTCGCGGGCGGGCAGGCACCAGGCGGCGCTGTCGGCCCGGACGACCTCCACCGGCACGTCGGTGTCCAGCTCGGCCCAGCGCTCGAGCACGTCATGGCCGGGAACGACCCGGTAGTGCAGGGTGAGGCGGACGGGGCGGGTCAGCTCGCGGTACCGCAGCCGCAGATGCCCGCGGTCGGCCTCGGCCCGCGCGAGGACCCAGCGCACGGCCCGGCCGTCGTCGCCGAAGCGCAGGGCGAGGGCGGGTTCGGTGAAGCGCAGGCCGGTGTCCGACGGGTACTCCTCCCGCCCGTCGAGGGGGCTCTCCCAGCTGCCCCGGGCCGCGTCGTGCGGCACCCCGGCCAGCGCGACAGCGGCCTCGTCGTCGACCGGCGCGCCCCAGTGCGCGGCGAGCGGGACGTCCTCACCGCCGCCGGTATCGAGGACGTAGGCGCTGTTGGGGGTGCGCAGCACCCAGACACCGGGTGCGACTTCGGAAACCGGGGGCGGTAAGGGCATGCGACGTTCGTAGCACCTGACCGCCCGGTTTGTCAGGACCCGGCGTAGGCGGCCCCGAGCAGGGCCGAGCGTTCGGTGTCGGCGACCGGGCGGGCCGGCACGGGCAGGTGCAGCGCCGGCTCGATGAGGTCCCAGGCGCCGGTCATCGAGCCGCCCACGACCACGACCTCGGCGCCGAAGCGGTCCAGCCACTCGGTGAGCAGCCGGCCGAGGATGCCGAACGCGGTGTCGACGACCTCGCGGGCGTCCTGGTCGCCGCCGCGGGCCAGCGCCGCCAGGCCCCGCATGCCGTCCACGGTCACGCCGGTGCGGGCCAGGTAGCCGCGCACGAGCGCCCGGTCGGAGACGAGGTCCTCGATGTTCACGCCGTCGACGTCGCAGAAGTGGATCTCGCCGTCCTTGGGCACGTCCGGCCCGTCGCTGACCACGGCCCCGTCGG
The DNA here is from genome assembly GCF_050947935.1 of Dactylosporangium sp. CA-052675. GTDB lineage: Bacteria > Actinomycetota > Actinomycetes > Mycobacteriales > Micromonosporaceae > Dactylosporangium. The sequence continues at coordinate 3,024,778 of NZ_CP192010.1, forward strand.
CGAGCCAGGACGAGCCGATGCCGGTGCCCAGGGTGATCGCGACCGAGCGCCGGGTCCCGGTCGCGGCCCCGTCGACCCACTCGCCGAGCAGGAACGCGTCGGCGTCGTTGACGAACGTGAACGCCTCCGGCTCGGCCGGGATCGCCGCGGCCAGGGCCTCGCGCAGGTTCACGCCGCGCAGCTGGTCGAACTTGCTCACGCCCTCGTGCAGCGACACCCCGGCGGCGTAGTCGAACGGGCCCGGGAACGCCACCGCCCAGCGGTCGCCGGGGCCGGGCAGCAGCCGCTTCGCCGCGTCCGCCAGCGCGCCGACGATCGTGAGCGCGTCCTGGGCCGGGTCGAGCGGGTGCCGCTGCCGGTCGAGGATGCGGTGCCCGGCGACCTCGACGCTGCCGGCGGTCACATGGCTCCCACCGATCTCGAGAACCCGCACGGGAGGGGAAGGGGAGTCGGTGTCCTGCACGGCGTAAACGTTATCGCACCCGGTTCGCGATGATCGGCTCCGCGTACGGGTACGGCGTGTGCTTCGAGACCCCGGCGAGCCCGGTGAAGAAGTCGTGCATGGCGGCGGCGGTGCCCGCGTGGCGCAGGATCACCGCCCGGCTGCCCGGGGGCGCGTCGTCCAGCTCCGCGGGGAGGGTGCCCGCGGCGGCCCGCGCGATCAGGTCGTGCGCGCGGTCCCAGTCGCCGGGGCAGCCGTGCTCGCACGCGAGCCACGTCGCGAAGTGCCCGGCGTGGTAGCGGCGGTCGTAGGCGGCGTGCGCGCGGAAGAACGCGGACTCCTCGGGGGTGCGGGCGAACGAGGCGTGCAGGGCGAGGCCGAAGTCGGTGAGGTACACCAGCCGCCCGTCGGTGAGCAGGTTGCCCATGTGCGCGTCGAAGTGCAACAGCCCGCCCGCGTTCATCGCGCAGACGGCGGCGGCGAGCCGGGCGGCCACCTCGACGCCGGCGTGCTGGTCGCCGCCGTCGATGCGCTCGCGCAGCCACGGGCCGAGCTCGTGCGGGATGTGCTCCAGGAACAGCGTGACCGCGGCCGGGGCCGCGTCGAGCTCCTCCAGCCGGCGGCGCACCGCGGGGCTGCCGTCCCAGTAGGCGGTGCGCTCCTCGATGTCGGCGTCGGCGTCGGCGTCGTCAGGCCCGCGACCGGGACGGGGCAGGACGCGCCAGTGGTACAGCAGCGGGAAGTTCGGCTGCCGCCCGGAGCGCACCCACGCGGTGGTGAGCCGGTGCGCGGTGAGCTCCCGCCAGGCTCCGAAGCCGGCCGAGCCCACGCCGTACTGGTAGAAGCCCGGCAGCCCGAAGAGGTTCCCGGTGTCGTGCGGCGCGGCCAGCTCGGTCGCGGTGAGCGGCACCTGCTTCACGAAGACCGCGACGCCGTCGACGTCCAGCCCGGCGGTCCGCCCCCCGATCCCGGTGCCGTGCGGGACGGCGCTCGCGACCAGCCTCCCGAGCTCGTCGTCGCCCAGCGCGGCGAGGGCGGGCGCGACCCGGTCGAAGCGCGCGGCGCGGTCATCGAGCATGGTCGCAGTGTGCCACGCACGCGAAAGGCGCGGCCGGCGTTTGCCGGCCGCGCCCCCCTGCGGATGCTCCTACCTGTGCTTGCCCAGCACCTGCTCCTACCTGTGCTTGCCCAGCACCGAGATGGCGATGATGATCGCGATCACCGCGAGCGCGCCGAGGATGGCGAGGGCGATCTTGGCGGCGCTGTACGGCCGCTCGCCCGCGATCTCGCCCGTCACGCCGTTGACCTGGATGTTGTAGGTCTTGCCGGCGTAGAGGTAGCAGGCGATCCACACCGGCAGCAGCATGAGCTTGAAGGTGACGTCGTTGTACTGCGTGTGCATCTGCTCGACGCGCTGCTCGTCGCCGCCGATGTCCTCGCGGCAGTCCTGCTCCAGGATCGGGCGCATCTTGCCCTTGGCGTGCTCGAGGCCCTGCTCCGGCTCGACGTCGTAGCGCAGGGTCTCGTGCCCGGCGAGGTACTCGGGCCGGTACGGCTGCGCGTTGGGCAGCGGCCACGGCTCCAGCGCGTCCAGGTGCTTCTGGCTCACCTTGGTCGTGCCGGTCACCAGCACGTCGTCGAAGTCCCGGAAGACCCGGCCGCTGGCGTGGTACCAACGCGTCTTCTGCACCTGCCGGGTCTTCGTCTCACCGTTCTCGGTGTAGGTCTCGGTGACGTAGTAGTGCTCGCCCCGCTGGCCCTGGTAGTCCGTGATCGTGCGGGAGTCGTACGTCCAGTGCGGCAGGTAGGTGCTCTTGGCCGTCTCGGCCTCGGACACCTTCTTCAGGCCCGACGGGGCGAACCAGCGCGACGACGCCCACTTGCCCAGCGCCTCGCGCAGCGCCCGCTTGTCGATCCCGAAGGGCACCACGGCCTCGGGCACCACCAGGTCCTGCGGGCTCAGCTCGGCCACCACCGGCGCGTTGCAGAACCGGCAGCGGTCCGAGATCGAGTCGCTCTCGGTCTGCGCGCCGCAGTTGCGGCACACGAACACGTGCTTCGCCAGCGTCGCGATCGGCTTGCGGGGCAGGCTGGTGAAGGAGAGGTAGTCGTGCTCGCGAACCCGTGCGCCCGTGGTCTGCAGCACCGTCTCGTGGCCGCAGTACGGGCACTTGAGCACGTTGGTGCCCGGTGCGAACTCGACGTTGGCGCCGCAGCCGGCGCACGGGTACTGGTTCTGTGACATGTCCTGGTCAGCCCATCGGGGGGAGCGGCGGGGGGACGGAGTTGAAGATGCCCGCCAGCTCCGGGATCTGCTCGGCGGGGGTCCAGGCGGCCATGCCGTTCTTCCACAGCAGCGTGGAGCGGCTGATCGCCCCGGCCTGCACCTGCTGGGCCAGCGCGTTCGGGTCGAACGGGCCGGCCTGGGCGCCGTTGATCGCGGCGAACCAGGTGGCCTGCTGCGGCACCGGCGGGGGCCCGGCCGGCGGCGCCGACTGCGGCGCGCCCTGCGGGGCGTACCCGGGCTGCTGCTGCGGGTAGCCCTGCTGCGGGTAGCCCGGCTGCTGGGGCTGCGTGGGCCGGTTCAGCGACTGGGCCACCTGCTGGGCCGCCGCCATGCCGAGACCGAGACCGAAGCCCTCGCCGGCGCCGCCCTGGTTGTTCGCGGCGGCCTCCATGGCGTTGGCGGCCTGGAACTTCGAGTACTGGTCCAGGTTGCCCAGCACGCCCATCGAGGTGCGCTTGTCCAGCGCCTCCTCGACCTCCGGCGGCAGGGAGATGTTCTCGATGATGAACTTGGGGATCTGGATGCCGTACTCGGCCAGCTCCTGGGTGAGCACCCCGGCGAGCTTCTGGCCGATGAGCAGCTGCTGGGAGACGAGGTCGAGCACGGGCACCTGCGCGGCGGCCAGGGCCGGGCCGAGGTGGCCGACGATGAGCTGGCGCAGGAACTCCGAGACCTCTTCGGTGCGGAACTGGGGGTCGGTGCCGACGAGCTGCTTGAGCAGGTTCTCCGGGTGCACCACGCGCAGCGAGTAGGCGCCGAAGGCCCGGATGCGCACCATGCCGAACTCGGCGTCGCGCATCATGATGGGGTTCTGCGTGCCCCACTTGAAGTCGGTGAACTGCCGGGTGTTGACGTAGTAGACCTCGGCCTTCCACGGCGAGTCGAACCCGTACTTCCAGCCCTTGAGGGTGGACAGGATCGGCAGGTTCTGCGTCTGCAGCGTGTAGGTGCCGGGGACGAACACGTCGGCGATCTGGCCCTCGTTGACGAAGACCGCCACCTGCGACTCGCGGACGACGAGCTTGGCGCCCATCTTGATCTCGTTCTGGTAGCGCGGGAACCGCCAGACGATCGTGTCCCGGCTGTCGTCGAGCCACTCGATGATATCGATGAACTCGCCCTTGACCTTGTCCCACAGTCCCACGTCGGTCCCCCTTGCCTTCGGATCATCGAGCGTCGCCGACCCTAGCAACCGTTCCTGGGATTCGGGCGTTGCTGTCGGGAAGCCGCTCCGGCCATTGCAGCGTAGAATTGCCGCCGCGTCAGTCAAGAACCGGGCATATGCCCGCCACCTCGCCGGCGCCGAATGCGGGTACATCGGGTCCTAGTGCACGAGTCCGGCCTCGACGGGGACGCCGGCGCCGGTGCTGGGGGATCGTGCGGTCGCGGTGCCGAGGGGTCGTGTGGTCGCGAAAAATCCGGCGCTTCGCTTGCCGGATTTTTCGGACTTATCAGCATATAGCTGCCCACCTTTGGACCTCGGGGCTTCGCTCCGCGTGGCCGTGGCCCTGCTCGCGCTGACGGCGGCGGTCGTGGAGTCGGCCCCGGCGCTTCGGATCCGACAGTCCGATCACGAAATGTCGGACTTTTCGTCGGTGGGCGACTCCTCCTCGGCGCTGCTGGGCGTTTTGCCGACCGGTCGCCGCCGGATTGGCCACCGTGCTCGACGGACGATAAACGGTCGGATTTTTGCAGACAATCGTGTTAGTTTTCCCGCCTCACGTAATCGGATGACGGGGGCTGGGCATGGGGACCGAGGTGCTCGTCGAAGCCGCGGGACTGCAGAAAGTGCACGGCGCGGGCGGCGTCCGGGCCGTCGACGGGGTCACGTTCGCGATCGAGCGGGGCGAGGCGTTCGGGTTCCTCGGGCCCAACGGCGCCGGGAAGTCGACCACCATGCGGATGATCGCGTGCGTCTCGCCGCCGAGCGGTGGGCGGCTCACCGTCCTGGGCCGCGACCCGGTCCGCGACGGCTCCGCGATCCGGGCGCGCATCGGGGTCGTGCCGCAGGACGACGCGCTCGACGCCGAGCTGACGGTCGAGGAGAACCTGCTCATCTACGGGCGCTACTTCGGGCTGTCGCGGCGGCAGGCGCGCGACAAGGCGGTACAGCTGCTGGATTTCGCGCAGTTGACCGACAAGGCGGGCGCCAAGGTGGCCGCGTTGTCCGGCGGGATGCGCCGGCGCCTGACCATCGCCCGGTCGCTCGTGAACGATCCGGAGATCCTGCTGCTCGACGAGCCCACCACCGGCCTGGACCCGCAGGCCCGGCACGTGCTCTGGGACCGGCTCTTCCGGCTCAAGCAGGACGGCGTCACGCTCATCCTCACCACGCACTACATGGACGAGGCCGAGCAGCTCTGCGACCGGCTCGTGGTCATGGACAAGGGCACGATCGCGGCCGAGGGCTCGCCGCGCGAGCTCATCGAGCGGTACGTGACGCGCGAGGTCCTCGAGCTGCGCCTGCCGCCCGGCGCGCCGGTGCCGAAGGACGAGCGCGTCGAGCGGGTGGAGGAGCTGCCGGACCGGGTCCTGCTCTACGCCGAGGACGGCGAGGCGGTGCTGGCCGGGCTCGAGACCGAGCCGATCGCGGCCCTGGTGCGCCGGGCCACGCTCGAGGACGTCTTCCTGCGCCTCACCGGAAGGTCGCTGGTCGAATGAGCGTCCTGGCGCTGCGCGAGTTCTCGTACTGGATGCTGCGCTACCGCAGCACCTGGCGATCCACGATCGTCGTGTCGGTGCTCAACCCGCTGCTGTTCCTGCTCGCCATGGGCGCGGGCCTGGGCCGGCTCGTGGACCGCAACACCGCCCCCGACACCCTGCACGGCGTCGCGTTCCTCGCCTTCTTCGCCCCCGGCCTGCTCGCCGCGGCCACCATGCAGACGGCGGTCATCGAGGCGACCCGCCCGGTGTTCCTGGCCGTGCGCCCGGGCGGCAGCTACCGCAGCGCCGTCGCCGGCCCGCTGGGCCCGTCCGACGTGCTCGCCGGGCACCTGCTCTACATCGCGTTCCGGATCGCCACCTCGGCACTGTGCTTCGTCGCGGTGTTGCTGTGCTTCCCGCCGCTGCGGACGCCGGCGCTGCTCTGGCTGACCCCGGCCGCGCTGCTGACCGGGCTGGCGTTCGCCACGCCGTGCGCGGCCTGGGTCGCGACGCTGGAGACCGGGCAGCCGATGTCGACCCTGTTCCGCTTCGTGATCATGCCGATGTACATGTTCTCCGGGGTGTTCTTCCCGGTCGAGCAGATCCCGGCGGCGCTGCGGTACGTCGTCTACTGCACGCCGCTGTGGCACGGCACCGAGCTGTGCCGCGGCGAGCGGCCCGTCCTGCACGCCGCGTACCTCGGCGCGCTCACCCTCGCGGGCCTGCTGCTGGCCCGCCACACCTACCGCCGGCGGTTGTTCGCATGACCCGTGCCCTGCTGCTCGTCGAGCGCAACCTCATGATCTACCGGCACACCTGGGCGGTGCTCGCCGCCGAGGTGCTCGAGCCGCTGCTGTACCTGCTGTCGATCGGCGTCGGCGTCGGCGCGCTCGTGGGCGCGGTCCCCGGCGTCGACCCGGGCATCAGCTACGCCCAGTTCGTCGCGCCCGCCCTGCTGGCCACCGCGGCCATGAACGGCGCCCTGAACGAGACGGCGTTCGGCCTGTACTTCAAGCTCCGCCACGAGCGCACCTACGACACGATGGTCACGACCCCGCTGACGGTGCGCGACATCGCCCTGGGCGAGACGGCCTGGGCCCTGCTGCGCGGCGCCATCGCCAGCGGCGGGTTCCTCGCGGTCGTGGCCGTGCTCGGCTTCGCCCGCTCGCCCTGGGTCCTCCTCGCCGTGCCCGGGGCCGCGATCGTCGGCTTCGCGTTCGCGGCCGCGGGGCTGGCCGTGGCCACCTTCCTGCGCGGGCCCGGCGACTTCCAGCTGATCCAGCTCGTGATGCTGCCGATGTTCCTCTTCGCGACCACGTTCTTCCCCGTGAGCGTCTATCCGCGGCCGGTGCAATGGTTCGTGGAGGCGCTGCCGCTGTACCACGCGATCCAGCTCCTGCGCGAACCCGCCCTCGGCCACGTCGGGCCCGCGCTGCTGCCGTCGCTGGTCTACCTGCTCGCCTTCGGCGTCCTGTCGCTGGCGATCGCCCTGCCCCGCCTGCGCCGCGCTCTGCTGGCTTAGGCCGAGAGCCGGATCACCGGCAGCGTGCGCGAGGTCTTCTTCAGGTAGCCCGCGAAGCGCGGCTGGGCGGCGACGATCCGCTGGAGGGCGGCCTCGCGCCGCTCGCCGGTCAGCTCCTGCGGCGTCGCGGGGCGCTTGTGCCCGCCGTGCTCGATCCAGACCTGGTCGGGGTGGGCCTTGAGGTTGTGGTACCAGGCCGGGTGCCGGTCCGCGCCGTTGTTCGAGGCGACCACGAGCCAGGCGCCGTCACCGTCGGCGAAGCGGGCGACGGGCGAGACGCGCTCCTTGCCGCTCTTCGCGCCGACCGTCGTGATGTAGAGCAGGTCCATGCCGGCGAACCTGTCCCCGGTGCGCTTGTGGAACCCGATCATCAGGTTCTTCATCAACCCCATGCGTCGATCCTCGCGCGCCCGGCGGGGATTGTCCCGATCGATGCGTCACGGATCGCGGGGGACTTTTGTCCTACGGCACCGTGCGGCGGCGCCGGAGCGGGGACACGAACCCGCGGCCGGACGGCCCCGCGGGGACCGGCCGCGCGAGGCCCGGGTGAGCGCCGACCTGCCGATCCGCGTACTAGTTGCCGAAGTTCGTGCCGTGGTAGAAGTACCGCCCCAGGCCCACGGTGAAGATGAGCAGCCCGTAGGCGGCGTGCTCGACGCAGACGGTGAGCAGGGAGCGGGTGCGCTGGTACCGCCGCGCGAACAGCCAGCCGCCCAGCAGGGTCAGCACCACCGCCACCGGGTTGCCGAAGAGCAGGTGGGCCAGGCCGAACGAGAGCGCGCTCGCGGCTGCGGAGATCCTCTCGCCGCGCAGCATCGTCCGGTACCGATGCAGCAGGAACGCCCGGAAGACCAGCTCCTGCGGATAGACCGACACCACCGGGTAGGCGACGATGATCAGCGCCCACAGGCCCGGATTGTGCCGCGGCAGATCGAACAGGTGCTCGCGGTCGAAGACCCACACGGCCGCCACCGCGAGCACCGCGGCGAGCGCCCACAGCCGCAGGACGCGCGGCAGCTCCGGCCGCAGCGCCTCCGGCCGCCACAGGTCCCGCCGGTCGAAGTCGCGGGCCCGGCGGAAGAAGAACGCCACGACCACGGTGAGCACCAGCAGGACCGGGATCGGGCCGCCGGGGACCTTCACGAAGGCGAACGCCACGGGAAGGACGACGAACACCAGGATGAACTCGGCGACCATCCGGGGGACGGTGCCATCCGCAGATGACGATCAACCAATACTCTCGTGGACGATGCGCATCGCGAGCTACAACGTCGAGAACCTGTTCAACCGGGCCAAGGCGCTGGACCAGCGGACCTGGGCGGACGGGCGGCCGGTGCTGGAGGCGTTCGCGCGCGCCGGTGAGCTGCTCGAGGAGCCCGTCTACACCGACGAGATCAAGCACCAGATCCTGCGCGAGCTCACGAAGCTGGGGCTGCGGGGCGGCGATCTGGCGAAGTTCGCACGGCTGCGGCAGAACCGGGGCCGGCTGCTGCGCCGGTCCCGCGACGGCCGGGTCGAGGTCGTCGCCGGCGGCCGCGCCGACTGGATCGGCTGGGTCGAGCTGACCACCGACCGCTGCGACGAGCAGGCGCTGCTCAACACCGCCCGGGTCATCCTCGATGTGCGGGCCGACGTCCTCGGCGTGATCGAGGCCGAGAGCCGCCACGCGCTCAAGCGGTTCACCGAGGGCGGGCTGAGCGGGTTGTACCGCCACATGCAGGTCATGGACGGCAACGACGAGCGCGGCATCGACGTCGGCATCATGTCCACCGCGGAGTTCCCGCTCGCCGGGCAGCGCACCCACGTCGACGACGCCGACGAGCGGGGCCGGGTGTTCAGCCGGGACTGCCCGGAGTACCACGTCGTGCTCCCCGGCCGCGCCGAGCCCCTGGTCGTGCTCGTCAACCACCTCAAGAGCAAGGGCTACGGCGGGAAGCTCGCCTCCGACGCGACCCGCCGGCGCCAGGCCGCCCGGGTCGCCGCGATCTACCGCGCCCAGGCCACCCCGTTCGTCGCGGTCGTCGGGGACCTCAACGACACCCCGGACAGCGAGCCCCTCGCCCCGCTGCTGCACGGCACCGACCTGCGTGACGTGTCGGCGCATCCGGCGTTCGAGGACAACGGCCGGCCCGGCACCTACGGCTCCTGCACCGCGCGGAACAAGCTCGACTACGTGCTGCTGTCCCCGGCGCTGTGGGCGGCGACGACCGGCGGCGGCATCCTGCGCAAGGGCGTGTGGGGCGGGCGCAACGGGGTGCTGTGGCCCATCTACGACACCATGACGAAGGCGGTGCACGCCGGCTCGGATCACGCGGCCATCTACGCCGATATCGACCTCGACAAATTGTGATGACACATTCGGTGAAATCTCTGCCCAAGGTAGCGGAGACATTGCTGCGCGTGACAATCTTGGGATCGGAGCGGTACGTCATTCGGGGGTCGGATGCGGAGGGGAGATGACGGCTACTGCGGCGTCGACGAGCCTCGCCTCCGGCGAGCCCCCGATCAACTTCGCCGCCCACCAGCTGCGGGCCGGCAACCTCGCCGGTGCTCGTGACGACTTCGAGCAGATGCTCGCCATGCTGCTTGCCGCGATCCACCCGGGTGCGCGGGCGATCAGCGCCAACCCCGGCGACTGGGGCATCGACATCCTGCTCGGCGAGCTGTCCGGGCTGGTGGTGATCTGGCAGTCGAAGTACTTCTGGCCGATCGTGACCCGCTCGCACCAGGGCCAGATCCGGGAGTCCTTCGACTCCGCGGTCGCCGCGGCGGCGCGCAACGGCTACCGGCTCGCGCAGTGGGTGCTGTGCGTGCCCGCGAGCATGGACGCGCCCACCGCCCAGTGGTGGGACAACTGGCGGGCGCGGCGGCAGCGCGAGACCGGCGTGCAGATCGAGCTGTGGCACGAGAACGTGCTGCGCAACCTGCTCGTCAAGCCCGACTGCGCGCACGTGCGCCGGCACTTCTACGACCCCTACGCCGCGCCCTCGGGGCCGGTGGGGGCACCGCGGGTACCGCTGCACGATCTGGATCCCGAGCACGCCTCGGCGCTGGAGGGCGCGCTCTTCGTGCGCCAGCTGCGGGCCGCCGGGCACACCGAGGTCGGCGCGGCCAAGCGGGAGTACTTCAACGCCGACCTGCTCGCCCGGGAGATCCTCGACAAGCGGGTGCCCGCGGAGCTCGACGCGCTCGACGAGGCCGACGGTCTCGTGCACGGCATCTGGGAAGGGCAGTTCAACTCCTTCGTCGTGCGGTGGCCCCGCGACGCGACGCTGCCGGGCCTGCACGCCTCGGTGATGCGCGAGATCCGCTCGACCGGCGGGTTCCCCCTGGCGCTCAACGCCGTCCACCGGTGCGGTCTCATGCACCGCGTGGTCGAGCAGCGGCGGGCGGGCTGGGTCCGGCACTGGCGGGAGCTGCTGTGAACCCCGACGAGTTCGCGGTGTTCCGCCGGGCGCGGCTCCTGCTGGTGCTGCTCGCGGCCGCCGAGCCGCTCGACGCCGAGCGGCTCGGCGCCTACGAGTTCCTCGCCGGGCAGCCGCTGCTGGTCGCGCGCGCCGAGGACGACCCGGACCGCACCGCGCTGCGCCTGGCCGGGTTCGACGACCGCACGGTCGCCTACGCCAGCCCCGCCCAGCGCTACGTCACCGCGCAGCTCAGCCTCGGCAAGGATCTCGCCGCGCTCGTCGCGCAGGGGCTCGTCGCGGTGACGGCCGCCGGGCGGGTCACCTATCGCCTCACGGAAGAGGGAGCGACCATGGCCCGGCGATTCACGGCGATGTATGCTCAGTCATACATCACAGCGGTACGGATCGTCATCCGTCGCCTGCGGCGCCTGAGCGGTCGTAAGCTTCGAGAGAACCTGCGGCAGTGGCTTCTCCCCGTCCCAGTCAAGGACGTGCCATGATCGGCTTGCGCAGCCAGGGCATCCGGATCAGGCGACTGCGCCTGCACGGCGACGACCGCGACTACGACGTCGACTTCCGCGCCCCCGACGACACCCCGCGGCCGCTGTCGGTCCTCGCCGGCGCCTTCAGCACCGGCAAGACCACGATCCTGGAGTTCGTCGACTACTGCCTCGGCGCCAACGACCATCCCCGGCACCCGGAGATCACGCCGAAGGTCAAGTCCGCGACGCTGGAGGTCGAGCTCTCCGGTTCGCCGTACCTCATCGAGCGCGCCGTCGGCGAGCCCTCGATGTTCGCCTACGTGCGCGCGGGCCGGCTCGACGAGCCCGGCGCCGCCCCGCGCGTGCGCCACACCCTGCGCCCCGCCGGCCACCCCGGCAGCCTGTCGAGCCTGCTGCTCTCGCACTGCAAGCTCCAGGGCGTCCACCTCTCCCTCGACACCGCGACCGAGCCGCACGACCCGCTGAGCTTCCGCGACCTGATGTGGCTGTGCTTCCTGCCCAACGAGCGCCTCGACGGCAAGGACCTGCTCTTCGAGAGCGTGCCGATCAAGCACCTCAAGCTGCGCCAGGTCGTCGACGTGGTCTTCGACGTGCACGACGACCACACCGTGGAGATCGGCCGGCGCATCCGCGCCGTCGAGGCCGAGCTGGCCGCGGCCCGCACCGCCTACCGGGCCGCCGAGCAGCTCGTCGAGGAGCAGCACGTCGGCTCCCGCCTCGACCTGGAGGCCCTGGAACAGTCGGCCAAGGACGAGCTGGCCGCGTGCGCCCAGTCGCTGGCGGCCCTGGACGCCCGGGCGAGGGCCGCGACCGCCTTCGCCGCCGAGCTGCGCGAACGCCACCGCGACGCCGCCCGGGCCGCGCTGGCCGCCGCCGACGAGCTGCGCGACCGCGAGACCCAGCTCCAGCGCATGATCCCGCTGCGCGGCAGCTACGCCGACGACGTGTCGAAGTGGACGATGCTCGCCGAGGCCGACCGCCTCTTCGAGACCGGCGCCGGGGCGTGCGCCTCCTGCGGCGCCGCGCTGGTCGCGTCCGACGAGCGCTGCCCCGCCTGCCGCTTCCCGGTCGGCCCCGTCGACGTCTCGGCCGAGCTGCGCTCGGCCAAGACCCGCCTCGCCGAGCTGACCCGGCACATCGAGGAGCTGGAGCGGGAGATCCCCGGGCTGCGCGCGGCCGCGTCACGCGCCCAGGACGCCGAGTCGCGGGCCGCGGCCGAGGTGGACGCGGCGACGTCGCACGCCGTGACCCCGTTCCTGGCCGAGCGCGACGCGATCGCCCGCCGCCGCGAGGAGGCGGCCGCGGTGCGCCAACGCGCGGCCGACGGCCTGCGGCTGGTGCAGAGCCTGGAGCGGCGGGCCAACGGCATCCTGCAGATGATGGACCAGCTGGAGGCGGACCGCGACGAGCTGGGCGCGGCCGGCACCCAGGCCCGGCGCGCGGACCGCTCGGCCGTGGTGCGCCGGGTGAGCGAGCGCTACCGGGCGATCCTCGCCGAGTTCCGCTACCCGAAGCTCGCCGACGCCTACCTCGCCGAGGACCTGACGCCGTACGTGCGCGGCGAGCCGTACACGACCGCGTCCTCGGGCGGCCGCGTGCTCATCACCCTGGCCTGGCAGCTGGCGATGTTCGAGACGGCGTGGGAGACCCGCTCGTCGCACCCCGGGTTCCTGCTGCTGGACAGCCCGCAGAAGAACCTGGGCGCGCTGGGCGACCTGGAGGACGGCCGGACCATCGAGCGGATCTACAGCCACCTCGAGGCCTGGCTGGCGGGCCGGGGCGTGGGCGCCCAGATCGTGGTGGCGGACAACGCACCGCCCCCGACGGCGGCGGCCGACGTGATCGTGCGCTACTCCCGCCGGCCCGACCAGCCGCCGTACGGCCTCATCGACGACGACTTCTGAGCATCGACGACTGCTGAGCAGAGACGACTGCTGGGCGGAGACGACTGCTGAGCGGGCCGGTCAGCCGCCCTTGCGGGTCGCGACGATCACGGTGCCGACGCGCTCGACGTCGTCGTGCTTGATCACGTCGTACCGCTCGATCGCCGAGGCCTCGTCCACGCCCGCCCACAGCACCCGCACCCGCAGCGTCTGGCCCTTGACGGTCGTGTACGTGCACGTGGTGTCGTCGTCGCGGTGAGGGGTCGCCGGCCGCTTGCCCAGGCGCCCGGCGACGTCGGCGGCGGGGAGCACGGCGCACGGGTCGGGCCGGTCGGCGGCGCCGCCGAGGTGGCCCGGCGGCTGCTCGACGGGGCGGATGCGGTACCACGTCAGGCGCTCCCCGTCCGCGACGAGCACCGCCGAGCCGCGCTGGGGTACCGCGTCGGCCGGGAGCATGGTCGCGAAGGGTGCGGAGACGCCGTGCTCGCCGACGCCCGACACCGCCGTGAACGGGACCGGCTGCGGGGCGGGGCCGACCGCGTAGAGCCGGCCGCCCTCGCGCACCAGCGCCCGCGTGGTCCGCTCCGCGCGCCAGCGCTCGTGCCCGTCGGCCAGCGCGAACGCCTCGAGCGCGCCGTCGGTGCGGTCGGTGCTGCCCCCGGACTGCGCGACGATCGCCACGTCGCCCTCGACGGCCAGGTCGCAGAAGTCGGCGCAGCCGTCGCCGTCGCGCTGGACGAGCCGCGTGCCGTCCGGGCCGAAGAGCTGGAACGTCCGCGCGCCGCGCACCAGCGTCGCGCCGTCGCGGACCAGCAGGCCCAGCCCGCCGTCGTCGGCGCCGGGGTCGATCGTGGTCCGCGAGCGCAACGCCCCCGTGCGCGCGTCGCGGATCTCGAGGCGGTCCTCGAGCCGGTCGTCCTCGGTGCAGGCCAGCCGCAGCGCGGTCGTGCGGCCGTCGCCCGCCGTGGCGCGCAGGTCGCAGCCCTCGGGCAGCTCGGCGCTCCACAGCCGCCCGCCGTCGCCGGCCGCGACCGCGTTGATCGTGCCCGCGCCGGGCGCGCCGCGGGTCGCGACCGTGGCGGCGTCCTCGTCGGTGTGCCCGATGCGGGAGCGCCCCTCGTCACCGGCCTTCTGGTCGGCGGCCTTCGTGGCGCGGCCGCCGGGGGTCGGCTGGGTGTCGCCGTGCATGGAGTGGGCCGCGGCGCTCGGCTCCGGCGTCGTCGCCGCGGACCTGGAGGCCTTCGGCTTCGGCGTCGCGGTCGCGGACTTCGCGGCGTGCGGGCCCCACGTCGTCGCCTCCGGGGTCGCGCCCCGGCGGGACGCACCGGGAGTCGCGGACCCGCCGGTCTTCGGCGCGTCGCGGGTGTCGGCCCACCGCATCGGCGACGCGTGCTCGGCCGGCTCGCCGACCAGCAGGGCCGGGCCGGCGGCCATGGCCTCGGTCCGGGCGGTCAGCGGCATGCGCCAGCGGACCGTGCCCGTGCGGGTGGCGAGGGCCGTCAGCTCGGCCTTCTTCGTGTCGCGGTGGTACGTGTTGACCAGCACCGAACCCGCGCCGAGGTCGCTCTGGGACCACAGCACCGTGCCGTACTCGGCGGACGTGTCCAGCTTGCGCCGCCAGCGGACCGTGCCGGTGTGGGCGTCGATGCCGGTCAGCTCCGTGCCCGCGTCCGCCTGGGTCACGATGATGTCGGCGGTCGGGTCGTACCCCACCAGGTCGCGGGTGGTCGTCGCGAACGTGGCCCCGCGCACCAGGTCACCGGCTCGCAGGCCGGCGCCGCTCGTCGTCGCGGTCTCGAACGAGGGGGAGACGGGCGGCTCGGGATGGGCGGCGACGCTGGCGGTCAGCACCGCCGCCGGTACGACCAGCAAACCCGCCGCGGCATACGGCCTCACGACATCCCCCGCTCTTCGACATGCGCCTCAAAGACGCTAAATGCGGAAATTTCCGGATGCGGGGAGCGACGCGGCGGGTTCACCGCTCGCGGTACTTTCCCGACATATCCTGATTTAGCACCGTTAGGGCCGTTACTGGCGCAAATGCGAGTCGTTCGATGCGCACTGTCCACGCCGCCGGCGTCGCGTGTGCTGTCCGCGTGCGGTGCCCCTCACTGACGCGTGACCGGCGGCGGGTTGCTGGGACGATGTTGGTATGACGGTCCGCATCCACCTGCTCGGGCCGCCGCGCGTCGAGGGGAGGCCGGGGTTTCGGGGGCTCAAATCGTGGGCGATCCTGGCGCGGATCGCGCTCGGGGAGCGTCCGGTGACGCGAGCCGAACTGGCCGGGGAGCTGTTCGCCGACGCGGACGACCCGCTCGGTGCGCTGCGGTGGTGCCTCGCCGACCTGCGGCGGGGGCTCGGGCGGCCGGACCTGTTCCGCGGCGACCGGCTGGCCCTTCCCCGCGACGGGGTCTGGCTGGACGTGTGGGCGTTGCGCGACGGCGTCCTGCCCGTCGACGGGATCGGCGGGGTGCTGCTGGCCGGGGCGGAGCCTCGGCAGTGTCCCCGGTTCGACGCCTGGCTGCTGGTGGCGCGGGGCGACTGCGCGGCCCGCGGCGCGGCCGAGCTGCGGCAGGCGGCGCTGGTGGCGCTGGCGGCGGGGGACGCCGACGCCGCGACAGGCCCGGCCGGGCGGGCGGCCGCGCTGGACCCGCTGGACGAAGGCGCGCAGGAGCTGTTCCTCAGAGTTCTCGTCGCCGCCGGGCAGACGGGGCAGGCCCGGCGGCGGCTGGCCCAATGCGAGGAAACGTTCGCGCGGGAGGGCATCCGGACGTCGCCGGCGCTGCGTGCGGCGGTGCGACCCCCAGCGCCGCCGGCGGGGGTGCGGGCGAAGGCCGTGGCCGCCGCCTTGTTGCGGGCGGGGACGGCCGCGCTGGACGCCGGCTCCACCGACGCCGGAGTGGAGACGCTGCGCCGGGCCGCCGACGAAGCCGCCCGCTCCGGCAACCCGCTGCTGCACGCTGACGTGCTGCGAACCCTGGGCAGCGCGCTGGTCCATGCGGTCCGGGGTTTCGACGGGGAGGGCGCCGTCCTGCTGCACCGGGCGATGGCCCTGGCGCGGCAGGTGGACGCGCCCGCCCTCGTCGGGGACGTCCTGCGCGAGCTCGCGTTCGTCGACCTGCAGGCGGGTCGGCACGTCCTCGCCGAACGTGCCCTGGCCACGGCGACCGACCTCGCGCGATCCGCCGGCGACGATGCGCTGGCTGCCGGGGTGCTGGCGGCCCAGGGGATGAACCGCGCCGACCAGGGCCGGCACGCCGCCGCTGCTGACCTGCTGAGTGCCTCCGCCGACCTGGCCGCCGGCATCGGGCAGGACCGGCAGGCCGCCTGGTCGCACGGGGTGCTCGCCCGGTCGCTGCTGCTGGCCGGCCGGCCCGGCGAGGCCCTCGCCGCCGCCGAGCGCAGCATCGCCCTCTGCGACCGCGAACGGTGGAACGCGTTCCGGCCATGGCCGCAGGTGCTGCGCGCGGAATGCCTGGCCGGCGCCGGCGACGACGTGGCCGCCCGGCACGAGGCGGAGGAGGCGTTCGCCCTCGCCTGCGAACTCGGTGACCCGTGCTGGGAGGGCATGGCCGGCCGGGCGCTCGCCCTCAATGCCCTGCGCACCGGCGACGCGGACGGTGCCGAGGCGTGGATCGTCGATGCTCGCCGGCGCTGCAACCGCGTACCCGACCGGTACGTGTGGGTCTGCGCCTATGTCGGGTTGGCCCAGCTCGAGATCGCCGCCGCCGGCGGGAGCGACCTCGTCCCGGTGCTCGCGGAGCGGTTGCGGGCCGACGCGCTGCGCGCCGATCTGCCGGAATTCGTCTGCTGGGCTCTGCTGTATCAGGCGGAAGCGGGTGACCCGGCCGGTCTCGGCGTCGCGCGCGAACTGGCCGGTACCATCGACAACCCCGCTCTTCACACGCGCCTTCACACGGTGCGGTGATCGAGTGGAGATCATGACGACGGACTGGCGACAGGTCGACACCGGCTGGGGGCGCGCGGCGGCCGACTTCGCCACCCTCAGCGAACCGGCCAACTGCCGCGAATACACCGCCATGCACCACCGGCTCCGCATCGACGACGGCGACCGGCTGCTGGACATCGCGTGCGGCGCCGGCCTCGCGCTCGAACTCGCCGCCCTGCGCGGAGCCGGCTGCGCCGGCATCGACGCCTCGCCGCGGCTCGTCGCGGTCGCCCGGGACCGCAGCCCGCAGGCCGACATCCGAGTCGGGGACATGACCGACCTGCCCTGGCCGGACGGGTCGTTCGACGTCGCCACCAGCTTCCGCGGCATCTGGGGCACCACGGAGGCGGCGGTCGCCGAGCTCTACCGGGTGCTGCGGCCCGGCGGCCGCGCCGGGATCACCGTCTGGGGCCATCTCAAGCTGTCGCCCGGCGCCTGGGCCCTCGCCCCGTTTCGGCTCGCCGCACCGCCCGCGCTCGCCCACCAGGCGGCGATGGTGGCGCTGGGGCGTCCCGGCGTCGGTGAGGAGTTGTTGACCCGCCACGGCTTCATCGACGTGCGCCGCGTCGACGTGCCGTTCGCGTGGGAGTTCCCCGACCCCGGTGGCTACGCACGTGCGCTGGCCTCCACCGGCCCCGCGTACGAGGCGATCCAGCACGTCGGTGAGACCGCCTTCCACGACGCGGCCCGTGCCGCGGCGGCCGAACGCGTACGCGCCGGGTTACCGCTGCGCGCCCTGATCGCCGTGACCGGTTTCCTGGCGGTGAAGCCGTGAGCTTCCTGGGTGAGGCCGCGCCGGCGCCGGAGCTCTTCGAGGAGGACCTCACCGAACTCGGGTACGTGATGAACGTGACCCGGCTGTGGGCGCACCGCCCGGAACTCGTGACCGGCTTGTTCGACCTGCTCGGCACCGCGGTTCGTGGCGTGCTCGACCGGCGCACCCGCGGCATCCTCGTCACCGCCGCGGTCTCCGCGTTCGGCGACGCCTACTGCTCCCTGGCCTGGGGCGGCAAGCTCGCCGCCGAGGCCGGTACCGAGGTGGCCGTGGCGGTGCTCCGCGGCGATGACACCGGCCTCACTCCGGCCGAACGGGCGCTGGCCGGTTGGGCCCGCCGGATCGTCCGCGACCCGCACACCACCACGCCCGCCGACCTGGATGCGATGCGCGCCGCCGGGCTCGACGACCCGGCCATCCTCACCGTCACCGTGTTCGTGGCCCTGCGCATCGCGTTCGCCACGGTCAACGACGCGCTCGGCGCCGGCCCTGACGCGGAACTCGCGGTTCGCGTGCCGCCCGAGATCCGCGCCGAGGTGACCTACGGCCGCCCCGTCGGCGGGAAGTGACCGGCTCAGGCCGGCCGATGCCGGCATGAGCCGCGGTCAGGGGAGCCGGACCAGGTGGGAGTCAGGTGGGAGTACAGGGTCCGGAGGGCGGCCCGAACCTCCGGCAGGGCCCGCGGGTCGTCCGGGGCCTGCGGCAAAGGGTCGCCGCTCACGATCCTGAGCCCCCGTCACATGTACAGGTCGACGCCCTTGCCGTCGGTCACGTTGGCCGCGACCTGCACGTTGTGCTTGGTGCCCATGAGCTGGCTCAGGGTGTCGGCCTGGGCGTTGACCTGGGCCTGGCGGGCCGCCGGGTCGACCGGGGTGCCCGCGGCGGGCATGCTGAACGTGATCGCGTCGCCGATGCGCATGCGGTGTCCTCCGTGACGTGAGCGAGCACTGGTCCCACTGCCATCGGCCGGGAGACCAGTGCTCGTGAGGACTTTTCAGCGCGCGGTGGCCCGGCCGGCGGCATCGCGCCCGAGCCGCACCTGGGCCGCGAGGGCCACGAGGGCGGCCAGGATGATCGTGCCGCCGTAGAGCAGCACCGTGGTGAGCAGGCCCAGGGGCGCCACCAGCTGGCCGGCGACGATCGCGGGGACGCCGAAGCTGAGGTACGCCACCAGGAACACCGCCGCGAAGAGCGCCGCGCGCTGGTGCGCCTCGGCGAGGGGGCCGACCGCCCGCAGCGCGCCCGAGAACGTGGCGCCGAAGCCCGCGCCGCCGATCAGGCCGCCGACCCACAGCAGGGGCAGCGTGCCCGTCGCGATGCCGGCGAGCACGATCGCGGTGCCGGCCAGCACGGCGACGGTGCCGGTGCGCACGACGCGGCGGGCCGGGTGGCGGCTGAGCACGTACGCGGCCGTGGCGGCGGTCGCCGGCGGGATGAACGCGGTGACGCCGTTGAGCAGGCCGCTGGAGTGGTGGAACACGTCGCGCAGGATGCTCGGCGACAGGCCCATGAACAGGCCGGCGAGCATCCAGGAGGCCAGGTGCGCCGGTGCGGCGGCCAGGAAGTCGCGGCGGGCGGCCCGCGGCACCGAGACGTGCGGCCTCAGCGCGGCCAGGGCGCCCGGGCGGCGGCTGACGGTCTCGGCGGACAGCAGCGCGGTCACGGTGCCGGCGATCATGATGACGGTGAGGCTCGTGAACACGACGAGGTTCGCCCGGTGCGTGAACTGCACGGCGGCGCCGGTGAGCAGCGCGCCGAGGCCCAGCCCGCCCGCGGGGGCGACGGCGCCGAGGATGCCGCCGAGCCGCTTGTGCCGCTCGGGGGCCAGCTCGACCAGGGCCGCCGTGAACGCGCTGCTGGCCGCGCCGGTCGCGACGCCCTGCACGACGCGGGCGGCGATCACCCAGCCGATGTTCGGCGCGAAGACGAACATGAGCATCGCCGCGACCTCGACGGCCAGGGCGGCGACGAGCACCGGGCGGCGGCCGACGTGGTCGGACAGGGAGCCGACCACGACGAGCGAGGCGAGCAGGCCGAACGCGTAGGCGGCGAAGGCGACCGTGAGCACCCACGGGGCGAAGCCCCACTCGCGCTCGAACAGCACGAGCAGCGGGGTCGGGGCGCCGGCGGCGAGGTACAGGGACGCGAAGGCCAGGGCGGCGCCGGCGAAGGCCACGGCCGGCGGAAGGGTGCGCCGGGCGGCCGTGACGGCCGGGCGGGCGAGTGTTGCGGTAGACATCGCGCGACTCCTAAAGCAAAGGTCTTTGCGTTACGCTGAACGTACGCCCCAAGCGCTCCGTTAAAGCCAAGAACTTTGCATTAGTAAGGAGGGTCACACCGTGTCCGCTCCCGTGCGCCGCACCGGTGGGCGCAGCGCCGCCGTGCTGGCCTCGATCCGCTACGCCGTCGAGGAGCTCGTCCGCGAGCGCGGCGCCGAGAAGGTGACGATTCCCCTCGTGGCCGAGCGCGCCGGGGTCAACCCGACGAGCGTGTACCGCCGCTGGGGCGACGCCGCCGCGCTGCTCAACGACATCGCGACCTATCGCCTGGACCCCGACCGGGAGCTCCCGCACTCCGGCGACCTGCGCGCCGACCTCATCGCCTGGGCCCGCGAGGTCGTCGAGCACTACCGCAAGCCGATCAACGCCGCCCTCCTGCGCGGGGGCAGCGCGTCGGCCGGCGAGCGGGAGACCGATTGCCTGCGCAACCGCCGCGCCGAGGCCCTCGTCATCATGGGCGAGCCCGCGGTGCTGGACGCCGACGAGATCATCGACGGGATCATCGGGCCCATCGTGTACCGCACGATCTACCTCCCCTGGACGCTGGACGACGATCTGCCGGTCCGCCTGGTCGACAAGGTCCTGCCGGCCTAGCGTGGGTGGCATGAGTCGCCCACACCTGATCCCCGGCCCCGACCACCCGATCACCGTCACGCCCGCCGACGTCCGGGTCGTCGTCCGCTCCGGCGAGCACGTCATCGCCGACACCACCAACGCCCTGGCCCTGCAGGAGTCGACCTACCCGGTGGCCTACTACGTGCCGCTCGACGACGTCGACCAGCGGTTCCTCCAGCGCACCGACCACAGCACCTACTGCCCGTTCAAGGGCGACGCCTCCTACTACTCGGTCGTCACGCCCGACGGCACCGTGGACAACGCGGTCTGGAGCTACGAGACGCCCTACGAGGCCGTCGCGCCGATCGCCAAGCGTGTCGCCTTCTACACGGACCGTCT
This sequence comes from Dactylosporangium sp. CA-052675, assembly GCF_050947935.1. GTDB lineage: Bacteria > Actinomycetota > Actinomycetes > Mycobacteriales > Micromonosporaceae > Dactylosporangium. The sequence goes on from NZ_CP192010.1 coordinate 3,045,422, forward strand.
CGAGGTCACGGTCGTGTCGGGTTCCTGACGTAAACCCGCCAGCCCTCCGTGTACGTCTATCCCTCGGGAACGCGCCCGGACATTGCGGGCAATACCGTTCGGGGGTTTTGCAGTCCGCCCCCTGGTCGGTACCGTTCGCGAACGGGGAGGGCACAACACATGTGGAGTCGTCGCAAGATGCTGGCCGCGGGCGCGGGAGTGGCCGCGGCCGCCGCGCTCGCCGCGTGCAATGACGGGAACAAGGGCAAGGCCGCCTGGAGCGGTGGCGGCGGCGCCTCACCCGGCACGGACTCCGGCGGCGGGGGAGGCGGGGGCGCCCCCGCGACGCTCACCATCACGCCCGCGGCCGACACCAAGGACGTGTCGCCGACGAGCCAGGTGACGGTCGCCATCGACAACGGCACGCTGAACACGGTCACCGTCGCGGCCGGGAACAAGAACCTCGACGGCAAGCTCTCCGAGGACAAGAAGAGCTGGACGTCGAGCGGCACCCTGGCCTACGGGCAGACCTACACGGTCACCGTCGCCGGGGCCGGCGCGGACGGCAAGGACGTCAGCCAGACCGCGAGCTTCACCACGCTGCAGCCCAAGGCCGTCGCGAACATCACGTTCCAGGCCAACCCGATGGCCGCGCTGAAGAACGGTGGCACCTACGGCGTCGGGCAGCCCGTCATCGTCTTCTTCAACAAGGCCGTCAAGAACCAGGACGCCGCCGAGCAGGCGATGAAGGTCACCACCTCGCCGGCGGTCGAGGGCAAGTGGCACTGGGTCACCAACCAGAGCGCGCACTGGCGGCCGGAGAAGTACTGGACCAAGGGCACCACGGTCAAGGTCAGCGTCAACCTGCTCGGCGTCGACCTCGGCAACGGCACCTTCGGCGGCGGCAACGCCAGCGCCAACTTCTCCATCGGGCCGTCGCGCATCGCGATCGCGGACTCCAACACGCACCAGATGGAGTGCTACATCGACGGGCAGATGGTCAAGAAGATCCCGATCAGCATGGGCAAGGGCGGCACGACCACCGGCTCCAAGGGCGAGACCATCGACTTCTTCACCCGCTCCGGCGTGCACGTGCTGATGACGAAGGAGCCGATCGTCACGATGAGCTCCGCCAGCTACGGCATCACGGACAAGAAGAACCCGAACTACTACGAGGAGCAGATCAAGCTGGCGTGCCGGATCTCGCTCTCGGGCGAATACGTGCACTCGGCCGACTGGAACATCCCGTCGCAGGGCAAGGCGAACACCTCGCACGGGTGCGTGAACGTGGCGCCGGCCAACGCGCAGTGGTTCTACGACACCTTCGACACGGGCGACGTCGTCGAGGTGCGCAACACGCCCAAGAACCTGCCCCTGACCGACGGCGTCGGCGACTGGAACGTGCCCTGGAACCAGTGGTGACGCAGCCGGCGGTGACGGGACCGGTGGTGACCGCGTCTCGTCACAAGCCGCCGGCGACGCGCAGCGTCCTGCCCGTCGCGTAGGACCGCGCCGCCGAGGCTACCGGTCCGCGGGGGCCGTGGGCGGCGTTCCGGCGCCGAACGGGCGCCCGCCGAGGGAGTCGCGGCCGTGCGGCTCCTGCCAGCCGCTCAGGTCGGGGCCCAGCGGCACGACGCCGCTCGGGTTGATGTCGCGGTGGACCGCGTAGTAGTGGCGCTTGATGTGCTCGAAGTTCACCGTGTCGCCGAAGCCGGGGGTCTGGAACAGGTCCCGCGCGTACGCCCACAGCACCGGCATCTCGCTGAGCTTCTGCCGGTTGCACTTGAAGTGGCCGTGGTAGACGGGGTCGAACCGGACCAGGGTGGTGAACAGGCGCACGTCGGCCTCGGTGATCGTGTCGCCGACGAGGTACCGCTGCCCCCGCAGCCGCTCCGAGAGCCAGTCGAGGCGCGCGAACAGGCGCTCGTACGCGGCCTCGTAGGCCTCCTGGGAACCGGCGAAGCCCGCGCGGTACACCCCGTTGTTGACGTCCTTGAAGACGAGCTCCATGACCTCGTCGAGCTCGTCGCGCAGCGGCTCGGGGTAGAGGTCGGGCGCGCCCTCGCGGTGGTACGCCCGCCACTGCGTCGACAGGTCCAGCGTCAGCGGCGCGTAGTCGTTGGTGACGACCTGGCCGGAGGGGACGTCGACGATCGCGGGCACGGTGATGCCGCGCTCGTAGCCGGGGAAGCGCTTGAAATACGCCTCCTGGATCCGCTCGATGCCGAGCACCGGGTCGCGGCCGCCGGGGTCGAGGTCGAACGTCCAGCTGCGGGCGTCGTGCGTGGGTCCGCACACGCCCATGGACAGCACGTCCTCGAGCCCCAGCAGCCGGCGCACGATGATGGCCCGGCTGGCCCACGGGCACGCGCGGCTCACGACGAGGCGGTAGCGCCCCGGCTCGACCGGCCAGCCGTCCCGCCCGTCGGCGGTGATGCGGTCGGCGATGTACCGCGAGTCGCGCTTGAACTCCCCGTCCGCCCGGTATGCGTTCACCGTCCCATTAGACCAGCTGCGGGTAGAGCGCCGCCGGGTCGGCGGACAGGCCGCGCTTGACGGTGCGGGTGATCTCGTCGGCGAGCACCTCGAACGCGCCCTCCTCGACGCCGTCGAGCGCCTGCCGCGCGACGTCCTGGGCGGTGACCTTGGGCCCGTCGACGCCCGCGGCCATGTCGGTGTCGATGTACCCCACGTGCAGCCCCGTCACGGTCGTGCCCTGCGGCGCCAGCTCGAGGCGGAACGCGTTGGTCGCCTGCCAGACGGCCGCCTTGCTGGCGCTGTACGAGGTGCCCTGCGAGATCCAGCTCAGCACCGAGTGCACGTCGAGCACGTGGCCGCCGCCGTTGGCCGCGAGCACCGGGGCGAACGCGCGGGTCACGTTGATCGTGCCGTAGAAGTTCGTCTCGAACTCGCGGCGGATGTCGTCGAGGTCGCCGTGCAGCACGCTGGCCCGGGTCGAGATGCCGGCGTTGTTGATGAGCACGGTGACGTCGGTGGCCTCGGCCGCGGCGCGCCGTACCGAATCCGGATCCGTGACGTCGAGGGCCAGCGGCACGGCGCCGGGGACGCTCACCGACCTCGGGTCGCGGGCCGCCGCGTAGACCTTGCTCGCGCCCCGGGCCAGGGCCTCCTCCACGAATGCCCGCCCCAGCCCCCGGTTGCCGCCCGTGACCAGCACGACCTCGTTGCGCATCGCCGTACCCCTTCGCCGTTGCGGAAACCGATCGGTTTCCGATGTACCCCTACGGTAGAACGATCGGTTTCCGGATGGGTAGACTGTGTCGTGTGACCTCCATCGCCTCCCCCCGTGAGCGGCTGCTGCGGGCCGCGGCCGAGCTGTTCTACGCCGAGGGCGCGGCCACGGTCGGCGTCGAGCGGCTGTGCAAGGCCGCGGGCGTGTCGAAGCGGTCGATGTACCAGCTGTTCGCCACCAAGGACGAGGTGATCGCCGAGAGCCTGCGCGAGTACGGGCCCGCGACCGTCGCGGGGTACTTCCCCGATCCGGCCGCGGACATGCCGCCGCGCGAGCGCATCCTGCACGTCTTCGCCCGGCTGGAGGAGCGCTCCGGCACCGGGCCCTTCCACGGGTGCCCGTTCGTGAACACCGCCGTGGAGCTGCACGACCCGACGCACGCGGCGGCCCTCGTGGCGCTGTCCTTCAAGCAACGCCTGGAGTCGTACTTCCAGCAGCACGCGACCGCCCTCGGCGCGAGCGACCCCCAGTTCCTGGCCGCCCAGCTCACGATGCTCTTCGACGGCGCCTCGGTGCGGGCCGTCATGCGCGCCGAGCCCCTGGGCGGGCTGGCCCTGCGCGCGGCCGGGCAGCTGCTCGACGCGGCCACATGACCTCGGAGGTCATCGACACGATGACGCCCGGCCGGTCATGATCGGGGCATGAACGGATACGCGATGGCCCACCTGCACGGCCACAGCAGCCACGACGACGTGCTGGAATACCTCGAGCGCATCCAGGGCACCCTCGACCCCTTCGACGGCCGGTTCATCGTGCACGGCCCCCCGGTCGAGGTCCGCGAGGGCGAGTGGCCCGGCTCCGTGGTCATCATCGAGTTCCCGAGCCTGGACGCGGCCCGGTCCTGGTACGACTCCCCGGCCTACCAGGAGATCCTGCACCTGCGCACCGACCACATCACCGGGTCGGCGATCCTCTTCGAGGGCGTGCGCGACGGCCACGACCCGGCGAAGATGGCCGCCGCGATCCGCGCCGCCCGCTGAGGCCCCGGCGGGGCCGCGCTCACCCCGGCAGCAGCGCCCGGCGGCCCGGCTCGGCCGCCCGGGCGCGCAGCTGCGGCAGGTCCAGAGCGCTCAGCCGGCCGTGGCAGGTGCGCCAGGCCCGAGAGCAGGCCTCGAAGTACTCCGGCAGCGTCATGTCGGCCCCGGCGCCCCGCAGCTTTCAGGAAGGCAAGGCGCGGGTCAGGCGTTCCCCGCCTTCGGGTCTCCCAGGAGCACGGGCTGCTGGATGTCGCTGCGGGCGGTGCCCAGCGCGGCGCCCATGAACTGGCGGTACACGGCCGCGGGCAGGGTCGCGCCGGTGACGGGCGCCCCGGACCGGTCGAGCAGCGGCCGCTCCTCGGCCCTGTTGCCCACCCACACCGCGACCGCGACCTGCGGCGCGAAGCCGGCCGCGGTGGCGTGCGCGGTCTTGCTCAGGTCGCCGTCGAGGGGCCAGTCGCCGATCGCGAGCGACGTCTGCCGCCCGTCGGCGAGCCGCCCGGCCGGCTGCTGGGCGAGCGACCACGCCACGTTGCGCGCGATCGCCTCGTCCACGCCCGCCTCGGCGAGCTCGGTGGCCCGGTAGGTGGTCCTGCTGCCGCTGGTCACCGCGGCGATGAGGTGCGCCCTGGCCCGCTTGCCGTCACCGGCGAGCGTCGCCATGACGTTCGCCTGGTCGCTCAGCGTCATCGGGTACTGCCCGTAGCCCACCTCGGTGTTGAAGTACCTGGGGGACAGCGCGTCGCCGGGCCCGTCGAGCCGGATCGCCACGGCCTTGCCGTCCACGGTGGCCCAGATGGTGCCCGCCCCGAGCGCCCGGGCCATGTCGAGGACCTTGGCCGCCCCGACCTTCTCGGTCACCCCGAACAGGGGCACCCGCAGCCCGTCGCGCTGGGCCTCCAGCAGCGTGCACGACGCCTTGCCGCCCGGGCACCGGTGCACGTCGCGCACCGGGTTGCCGCCCTTGGCCGTGCGGCCCGACGCCGGGAAGTCCATTTCCGCCGGCGCCTGCCACCGTGACTGCAGCGAGATCCCGGCCTTGAGCGCCGCGGCCACCGTGATCGGCGCGAAGGCGTTGCCCGGCGGGTGCGCGCCGGCGTAGTCGGTCGCGGCCGCGCGGTCGTTGCCGTAGTAGGCCAGGATGCGCCCGGTGAGCGGCTGCACCGCGACCGCGCCGGCGGCCAGCGTGGTGGGCTGGCCGCTCATCGCCGCGCCGACGGCGCCGAGCAGCGACCCCTGCAGCCGGCGGTCGATGGTGGTGGAGATCCGGGCGCCGGCGGCGTTCAGGCCGAGCGTCGCGAACTCGTCGAGCACGCGCTGCTCGACGAGGCCGTCGCTGCCGTCCGGGCGCAGCGCCCTGTGCCGCTTGGTCGCGTCGTCGGCGGTGCGGGTGGTGCCCTCGGGGAAGACGACCGCGGCCCCGCCGCCGCTCATGCGCCCGCGGATCTCCTCGAACCGCCTGCGGGCCGCGTCGGCGTGCACGGTCGGGTCGTAGGCGCCGTCGCCGGGCGAGTCCAGCTGCGCGGCGAGCACGACGGCCTCGCCGGGGGAGAGGGTCGCGGCCGGCTTGTCGTAGTAGGCCTGCGCGGCCGCCTCGATGCCGTAGGCGAGCCGCCCGAAGTACGCCGTGTTGAGGTAGCGGTCGAGGATGACGTCGCGGCCGTACTGCCGCTCGAGCCGGCTCGCGACCGCCAGGAGCCGCGCCGTGCCGACCCCGGGATCGTCGAGGACCTTCCGGGTGTACCGCACGCTGAGCTCCGTCGGCCGGCCGAACCAGTGCCCGTCCCGGAAGCCGGGGTCCTGGGCGGCGATGACGGCTTCGGGGACGTACTGCGGCAGCCGCGCGGTGTCGATCGGCACCTGGTCGTCCTTGCCGGTGCGGGCCATGAGCGTGCCGTCGGAGTACAGGATCTCCGTCGACCCGCCCGGCTCCGGCAGCGGCGGCACCGTGACGCTGCCGGTGTAGATCCCGGCGGCCGCGGCGGCCCCGGCGAGCAGCACCACGACGATCGCCGCCCCGGCGAGCACCCGTCTTCTCTGCATCTGCGTCAGTCCTCCCCATGGACGGACGCATCGTACGCGGTCGTTCTCTGGCCACGCGGGCGGCAGGCCTTACGACAGATAGGCCTTACGACAGGCAGGCCTCGACGGCGTCGTACAGGGCGTTGCCGCGGTCGTGCCCGGCCAGGTGCCGCGTCACGTAGGCCATCCGGTAGCCGTCCGGGTCGGCGAGGCGCCCGCCGCCCGACGAGCCGCCGATGCCGCCCATGCCGATCCAGTCCCCGTCGCGGCGCAGGCCCAGCGTCCAGGTCGCGTCCTCCTCCAGCAGCCGGTCGACGCCCTCGGCCTGCGGCGCCAGCATCTCGGCCAGCACCTCGGCGGGCAGCAGCCGGGGGAGGGCCTGGTAGAGGCCGGCCAGCCCGCGGGCGCTCGCGTGCAGGTTCACGGCCGGCAGCTCGCCGCCCCGCCAGGCGTCGCCGTTGAGCACCGCGGTGTCGAGCAGCCCCGCGGGGTTGCCGAGCGCGCGGGCCCACAGGTCGCCGTGGCCGTGCACCGACGCCTCGGGCCAGCCCGGGTCGCCGAACTCCATGTCGGCGCAGCGGCCCCGCTCGGCCGCCGGCACCCCGAAGTGCACGTCCTGCCCGAAGCCGCGGACGACGTCGCCGACCGTCTCGCCGGTCGCGCCGCGCAGGATGGCGCCGAGAATGTTGCCGTACGTCAGCGCGTGCTCGCCCGCCGCCGTGCCCGGCTCCCACTCCAGCGGCGCGGCGAAGATCGCCGCGGTGCAGCGGTCCCAGTCCAGCCCCTCGTCCGCGGTCAGCGGCTCGGCGATGGCGGGCAGCCCGAGCTGGTGCGCGAGGGCGTGCCGCACGGTGCCGCGCTCGTGGCCGAACGCCGGCCAGTAGCGCGCCACCGGCTCGTCCAGCCCGATCCGCCCGTCGGCGACCCGGGCGAGCACGGCCAGGGCCGCGACCGGCTTGCCGGCCGAGAACACCGTGGCGAGGGTGTCGGCCCGCCAGGGGCGCGTGCGGGCGGCGTCGGCCCAGCCGCCCCACAGGTCGACGACGAGCTCGCCGCGGGCGTAGGCGGCGACGGAGGCGCCGGTTTCCGCGCCGGACTCGAGCAGCTGCCGGAAGACGTCGGCGACGGGCTCGAAGCCCTCGGCGACGGTGCCGCTGACCAGTTCATCCACGGACGCGGACGGTACCGTGCCGCGGCCCGGAGCGCACCGCTGATTTTCCCGGCTCGGCGCGCGAAATGTCGGGCGCTTCGCTAGCCCGACATTTCGGACTTATACCCCGCCGGGGGACAGGTGTGAATTGTGCTGCTGTGTGGCGAATTCCAGGATCTCGATCATGCCGGCCAGGACGGTGTCGTCGAAGCGCCGCAGGTACGCGGTGCCCTGCTCCACGACCGGCCCGTAGATCTCCTGCACCAACCGCTGCGCGAGCGGGGTCGGCCGCACCGTCACCCGCCGCCGATCGCCCGCGTCCCGCTCGCGGGTCACATAGCCGGCGCGCTCCAGCCGATCGATCGCCGTGGTCACCCCGCCGGTCGTCATCCCGGCCGCGGCCGCGAGCTCGCCCGGCGAGAGCGGCTGCGCCGCCGGCCCGAACAGCAGCTCCAGGCACCGCATGTCGGTGCGGTTGAGCCCCAGCCGGTCCGCCGCGCGCTGGTCGAGCGCGTCGACCGCCCGCTGGTACTGCTGCATCGCCCGCCCGAACGCGTCGATCAGTTCCTGCGAACTCACGCTTGCGAGCGTAGCGGATCACTCGTACCGTAAGTGACTAGAAATTCTAGCGACTAGAAGTGCGAGGTAACACGTAGTGAAGGTCATCATCATCGGCGCGGGCACGGGCGGGATGTGTCTCGCGCACGGGCTGCGGCGGGCCGGCGTGGACGTGGCCGTGTACGAGCGGGACCGCACCCGCGCCACCGGCCTGCACGGATACCGGGTCGGCATCGACCCGCACGGCTCTCGGGCGCTCAAGGCGTGCCTCCCGCCGGAGCTGTACCGCACGTTCGTCGCCACCTGCGCCAAGCCCCCGGAGCGCTTCGCGTTCCTCGACGAGCACCTGCGCCGGACGCTCACCATCACGCTGCGTGAACCCACCGACGACGTGAACGACGAGAAGTCCGTGAGCCGCATGACCCTGCGCCAGGTGCTCTTCACCGCAATGGAGGACGTCCTGCATTTCGACAAGACCTTCATCCGGTACCGCCATGAGCCCGACGGCCGCGTCACCGCCTGCTTCGCCGACGGCACCAGCGACACCGGCGACGTGCTCGTAGGGGCCGACGGCGTGAACTCCCCGGTGCGGCGGCAGCGGTTGCCGCACGCGCGCCTGGAGGACGCGGGGATCGTGGCGGTGGCCGCGAAGGTACCGATGACGCTGGAAAGCACGTCGCTCATGCCCGAGGGGCTGTTCCCGGGCATCGGCCTGGTGCTGGCGCCGCGCGGGATGGCGTGCATCCTGCACTGGATGGAGTTTCCGTGGGCGGCGGACGGGCGCCCGAAGGCGGGGATCGGCAGCAGCGACCGGGAGTTGCTCGCCGCGTGGCCCGGGCTGCTGTTCGACAACACGCGGGACTATCTGAACTGGGGCTTGTCGGCGTCGACGGACAAGTTCCCGGCCGATGTCATGCAGCGCTCCGGCGCCGACCTGGTCCGCCTGGTCACGGCGATGACCCCGCGCTGGGACGCGCGCCTGCACCGGCTCTTCGCCCTGACCGATGCCTCGACGTGCTTCCCGATCAACATCCGCACCTCGGTGCGCGTGGACCCGTGGCCCACGGACAACGTGACCCTGCTCGGCGACGCGATCCACACCATGACGCCGGGCCAGGGCGTGGGCGCGAACACCGCCCTGCGCGACGCGCACAACCTGGTGCGGGCCCTGACGAGCGGCCGCCCCGTGCTCGACGCCCTGCGCGACTACGAGCGCGACATGATCGAGTACGGCTTCAAGGCCGTCGAGGCCTCGAAGCGGCAGACCGGCGGCGACCAGCTCGTCCACCGCCCGGTGCTGGGCCGCGTGGCCCTGGCCGCGCAGCGCACCTTCCTGCGGGCGACGGATCGGATACCGCTGCTGAAGCGCCGCTTCGAGGCCGGCCTGTACGAGGTTCGCGGCACCGAGACGTGACGCCGTCCTCCGGTTCTGCCGCTCGGCTCCGGTTCGCTGTTCCGGCTTCGGTCCGTTTGTTGGGTGTCGGTGTTCGGTGTTCGGTGTTCGGTGTCGGTGTCGGGGTTGGGTGTCGGTGTTGTCGGCTTCAGTCGCTGGCTGATGTGATCGCGATGACGCGGGTGAGCGCCGCGTGCAGCTGCAGGAGCTCGTCGACCGGGATGCCGAGCTGCTTGATGATGGCCGGCGGGATGTTCTCGGCCTCGGCTCGAAGCGACCGCCCGGTGGCGGTGAGCGTGACCTCGAGCACCCGCTCGTCGTGCTCGGCCCGCCGGCGGTGGATGAGCCCCCCGGTTTCGAGCCGCTTGAGCAGCGGCGACAGCGTGCCCGGGTCGAGCTGCAACAATCGGCTGAGCTCCTTGACGGACAGCGGCGAGCGCTGCCACAGCGCGAGCATCACCAGGTACTGCGGGTGCGTCAGCCCCATCGGCTCGAGCAGCGGCCGGTAGAGCGCAATCACATTCCGCGAGGCGACGGCCAGCGCGAAGCAGACCTGATGCTCCAGCGCGAGCGGATCGCCCACCCTTGCGTCCTCAGTCACGTGTCCCGGCCCTTCCCGCCAAACCCCGGCGGCTGTCATACTAGCGGCACACCAATAATTGGTACCCCAACCATTAGCACACCAAGGGAGTGTCCGACGTGTTTGGCTTGAAGCGCCGCGACCCCGCTGAGAAGAAGGACCGGGTGGGAACCTTCTTCTTCCGGATCTTCGGCCCCGCGACGGTGGAGGGCGCCATCCAGGGCTGGAGTCCTCAGGCGCGGGACCAGTACAAGCAGATGCGCGAAAACCAGCGGCGAGCGGCAGCCCAACGCCGCGCGGCGGAGGACTCGGCCGCCTGACGGGCGGGTCTTCGCGGCCGCTGCCATGCACACGGCGCCCGGCTCACTCACCCTGGAGCCACAGATCACCGCACCCGGCGGCCATGACGTGGTCGTCGGACCGGTTGTCACCGCGTGGACGTCCAACGCGGCCCGGCGCTGCTGATTACGTGTTCGGCGGTCACGGCGGCGTGCAGGCCCTTAAGTCGGCTCCCCCAGGCCCTTAAGTCGGCTCCCACCGTCGCCCATCGGCGCCGCCATCGCGCCGGCATCGGCGTTGGGTTGCTGTCTCTGCGTCTGTCGGCGTCTGTCGCGGTCTTCGCCGAGTCGTCGCGTTGCGCCGGTTCACGCTGCCGTGCTGTCGCTGGCCGCCGTTGCCGCGTCGTCGCTTCCTGCCGCGTCGCCGTTGCCCCGTCGCCGTTGCCTGCCGCGTCGTCGTCGCCCCGTCGCCGTCGTCGTTGCCGCGTCGTCGTTGCCTGCCGCGTCGTCGTCGCCCCGTCGCCGTCGTCGTTGCCCTGTCGTCGTTGCCTGCCGCGTCGTCGCTGCCTGCCTCGTCGTTGCCGCGTCGCCGTCGCCGTCGCCGTCGCCGTCGCTGCGTCGCCGTCGCGGCCTGCCTCGGGGTCGCCGTGCCTCGTCGTCGTCGCCGTGCCTCGTCGTCGTCGCCGTGCCGCGTCGGCGTTGCCGCCGCGTCGTCGCCGTCGGGGCGTCGCGTTGCGCCCGTCCACGCTGCCGCCGCTGCGTCGTCGTCCCGGTCAGGGCGTCGCGTCACGCTGTCCGTGCCGTCGCGCCAGCCTCTCGCCCCGTTACCCCCCAGCCTGGCTCGGTCCGGGCTCAGCGCAACCTTCGCCGGCTGGCCTCCTGCAGCAACGCCAGCCGAATCGCTCCGACGGCCACGACCGCCAGCGCCGTACGCCACACCGCCATCCCGAACTCCACCGTCGTCACATGCCCGGCCCCGAACTTCCCAGCGACCCCGTCGAGCCCCGGCACGCTGACGATGAGGGTCATCACCGCCACACCGGCCATCGTCGGCGCGACCCAGATCGCCCGAGGCCGCTCGAACGTCGTCCAGGCCGTTCCCACGAGCACGACCGTGGCCGTGATGAGCAGCATCGCCATCGCCACCGTGACCGGCCGGTGCCCGTCGAGCCGGCTGGCCCCGTGCAGCGCCCACCCGCTCCACTGGTCGCCGCCCGGCTGCAGCAACGTGGCGGTCCCGAAGTTCGTCTCCACGGAGACCGTGTTGTCCTCGCGAGCCCACGGCAACGCCAGCGCGAGCAGCGCACCGATCGCCCCGATGAGCGCGACGACCCGGCTGCCAAACCCGGCAGGCGTAGGCCCTGGCGCCGGCGCGACGTCGACCGAACCAACACCGGCCTCGTCAGGTGACCTCATGCCCGTAGACCGTAGTGGCCCAGCGCCAGCCAAGTCACGGCTCCTGCCAATGCTTCCCGATCCACCCCGTGTGTGACTGCCTGGTTCACCTCTCCTTCTCGCATCGGCACCACGAACCGGGAATCCGCACTGTGCCCTGCCGGCAGCACCGGGCAGAACCTCGCGCGGCTCCGGCTCCCACCGCAGCTCGCGGCCGAGGTACGCACCCGGCTGGCCCGTGCGCCTTCGGGATGGCACCAATTCGCGGATTCCCCGGATGCGGCCCAAGTCCTGGTGTGGCCTGAGTTCTCGTGTGGCCCGACTTCCTATGGCGACTTCTATGGCCACTTCTATGGTGACGGCCGCGGACGGCGTCGCTGCGGCATTCGGAACCTCCGCCCGCGCGCCGTTACGTGGCCGGGGTGACAGGTTTTCGGCGCCCGGCCGCTTGTCGGTAGCCCGGATGCACTCCCGGCGTCAGGCCCTGCTGATCCGCGATCTTCTGCAACAGGCCGGTCAGCTGCTCGCGCTCCTCCGGCTCGAGCGCGCTGAGCATTTCGTCGTCGTGTTCGGTGGCGATCGATCGCATGTCCATCATGACCCGCTCCCCGTCGACGGTCAGATACAGCTCGTGATGTCGCCGGTCACTGCTGCCGGTGCGTCGCTCGACCAGGCCCTTGTGGCCGAGGTTGTCGATGAGCACCACCACGCGGCTGGGCACCACCCCGAGGTCGACGGCGACCGACTGCTGGCTTCGTCCGGGCTGGCCGTTGATCATCCGCAGCAGTCCGACCTCGGCCGGTGAGAGTCCGAGCTGCTGCACGCGGTCCGCGAACCGCTCCGATGCGTGCGCTCCGAGCTGTGCCAAAAGGAAGGCCGCCCCTCGTGGCCTCGTGGGTTGCCTGCCGTCCGTCATGGGACTACCGTACACCATCAAGAACGATTCACTCAACTGAACTATTCAGTTCGGAGAAGGGGGCGCGCGATGGCGTTCACCAGTCATCCGGATCTGGCCGGCAAGGTCGCACTGGTCACCGGCGGGTCCCGGGGCATCGGCGCCGCCACGTGCCGGGCGCTCGCGGCCAATGGGGTCAGCGTCGCCGTCAACGGCCGCGACCCCTCCGCCGTCGAGAGCCTGGTCGGCGAGATTGGCGGCAGCGGTGGGACGGCACTGGCGGTGCCCGGCGACGCCACGGACGGTGCGACCGTGCACCGCATCCGCGAGGAGGTCGAGCGGGCATTCGGCCCGATCGACATCCTGGCGCCGTTCGTCGGCGGGCAGGGGCGCCCCGTGCCGACCCACGAACTCGGTGCCGAGCAGTGGCGGGCCACCATCGAAGCCGATCTGACGTCGGTCTTCCTCGCTGTCAGCGAGGTGCTGCCCGGCATGATCGAGCGCCGTGCGGGAGTCATCGTCACGATGTCGTCGACGGCGGGGAGGGTGCCGGGGCTGGCCAGCGCCGCCTATGCCGCGGCCAAGGCCGGTGTGGTGATGTTCAGCAAGCACCTGGCCGCCGAGGTCGGCCAGCACGGCATACGCGTCAACTGTCTCGCCCCGTCGGCCGTGCTGAACAGCCGCATGCGGCAGCACATGACCGACGAGCAGCTCGCCGAGCTTGCCGGGCAATTCCCGCTGGGCCGCATCGGCCGGCCGGAGGACGTCGCCGAGGCCGTGCTCTACCTCGCCTCCGACGCGGCGTCCTGGATCACCGGCGCGACCCTCGACCTCACCGGCGGGCGGGTGATCGTATGACCGCCGCTGTCGGCACCGTCGCCGGCTTCGGAGCCGGCGCCGCCAGGTCCAGCAAAGGGGCCGGCGGCGTTCAAGTGATCCGCCCGCTCAGATGCAAGATGAGCGCCCGGCGGATCTGTCGCGGCGTAAGTGGCCTGGTCCTGGAGGCCGTCAGCGCGATCCGGAGCCTGGGTGTCATGCGCGGCGGGGTCGGGTCGGGACCTCGGCGGCGAACGGTGGCAGGGTGCGCGCATGAGTCGGTGCGGTTGTCACGGACTCGTCGGAGGCAGGGCGCGCAGGAGCGGCGGGTAGAGGACCGTTGCCGAGCCCCGGGTGAAGAGCTGAGCGGGGCGGCCCCGGTCACCGGCGGTGGAGCGGCCGGTGGGGACCACGAAGCCCGGGGTCGACGTGGCCTTGCGGTGGAAGTTCCTCGGGTCCAGCTTGGCGTTCCAGACGGCCTCGTAGACCTGGCGAAGTTCGGCGATGGTGAACTCGGGCGGGCAGAAGGCGGCGGCGAGCGGGGAGTACTCGAGCTTGGCCCGGGCCCGTTCCACACCGTCCCGCAGGATCGTCGCGTGGTCGAAGGCCAGCGGAGGCAGGCTCTCGACCGGCAGCCAGGCGGCCTCGGCGGCGTCGCTGCCCGCCGTCGGTGCCGGAGCCTCGGGGAGCAGGGCCAGATAGGCGACCGTCACCACTCTCGCTCGGGGGTCGCGGCCCGGAGCGCCGTACGTCGCCAGTTGCTCCAGGTGCGAAGCCGGGTGCTGGAGGCCGGTCTCCTCCGACAGCTCGCGGATGGCGGCATCCGTCAGGTCCTCGGTGTCCAGGACGAAACCGCCCGGCAGGGCGTAGGAGCCCTCGTACGGGGAGATGGCGCGGCGCACGAGCAGCACGCACAGGGCGTCCGCCCGGACCGTGAGCATGACCAGGTCGACCGTTACGGCAAAGGACATGTATTTATCACCACATTGACGAGAAAGCCGCTGCACTTATATCGTCGGTCTGACGATAACTGAGCAGTGTAGGTGTTCCAGAGCTGGGCCGGGCGGGTGGCGCGCCGCTACTCGTTCGGTGGCAAGAGCCGGATGCTCCCGCGGGTCACCCGCGGCACAGCCCCGGGGCGTTCGAGCCGGTGCCGCTGAGTCAGGCAAGAGCCGGATGCTCCCGCGGGTCACCCGCGGCACAGCCCCGGGGCGTTCGAGCCGGTGCCGCTGAGTCAGGGGAGGGAAGGCGCCATGGCTGATGTGACACGGCGATTGTTCTGGCGGCACCTGCGCGGGGCGCCGACCAGCTGGGTGCGGCACCACGTCAACGGGGTGGTGCGGCACGAAGGCGTCGGGCAGTCGTTCTGGTACCGGCCGTTGACCGCGGTGCTGTCAGAAGTACCCGTGGACGATCGGGAGCTGCCGTTGCTCTTTCATGCTCGTACCAGTGACTTCGCCGACGTCACCGTCCAAGCCACGGTCACCTATCGGATCAGCGGGCCGGCCACCGCGGCCGAGCGGCTGGACTTCTCCGTGGACCCCAAGGGCGGGCAGTGGCGGGCCCAGCCGCTCGACCAGGTCGCCACGCTGCTGGCGGAGCTGGCTCAGCAGCCGGCGCTCGACCTGCTCGCCCGGCTGCCGCTGACCGAGGCGCTCACGGCCGGGATCGCGCCCGTCCGGGAGGCGGTGTCGGCGGCGCTCGGCAGCGATCCGCGGCTGACCGATACCGGGGTCAGTGTCGTGTCGGCTCGGGTCGTGGCCATTCGGCCCGAGCCGGATCTCGAGCGGGCGCTGCAGACGCCCACTCGGGAGGCGGTGCAGCAGGAGGCGGATCGGGCGACGTACGCGCGGCGGGCTCGAGCCGTCGAACAGGAGCGGGCCATCGCCGAGAACGAGCTGCAGAACAAGATCGAGCTTGCTCGGCGGGAGCAGCAGCTGGTCGAGCAGCACGGGGCGAACACGCAGCGGCAGGCCGAGCTCGATGCGGCCGCGGCGCTCGTGGCCGCGCAGGCCGAGGCGGAACGGTCGCGGGTGGCGGCGGCGGCCGAGGCGGAGGCGGACCGGCTGCGGACGCAGGCTCGTGCCGATGGGGTGCGGGCGGTCGGGCTGGCCGAGGGGGAGGCCGAGGCGGCTCGGGTGGCGGCGTACCGGGATCTGCCGCCCGCGGTGCTCCAGGCGCTCGCCCTTCGGGAGCTGGCCGGGCAGCTGCCGGAGATCGGGCAGCTCACGGTCACGCCGGATGTGGTGACCGGGCTGCTCAACCGGCTCGGCAAGTAGAGGGGGTGACGGGATCGCTGCGGGGCCGAGTGAGGGGCGGCCTCGCAGCGGTCGCGACAGCGGGTGAGAAGCGTGGATGAGCCGAGCGGCGGCCGGGCCGCGTGGAAGGTGAGGCCGCACGGGACGTCGGGCAGCGCGGAAGGTGACGCCGTGCGGGAGATGGGGGCCGCGCGGCAGGTGAAGCCGCACGGGAAGTCGGGCCGTGCAGGAAGTGGGGCCGTGCAGGAAGTGGGGCCGTGCGGCGGCCGGCTGGTGCCGAAGTCCTGCATGGCTCGGCGTCGTCCACCTCTCGACTGGCGAGGTCCTGCGCTACCCGGTCTGCGGACATGGAGAGGGCGGTTGATGCGACTGGGTGACGTGGAAGGGGATGGTCGACAGAGGCGGGTGACATGGAGGAGGGGCCGTGCGGGGTGGGTGATATGAAGGGGGAGCTCCCAGCGGGCGCCCGGCGGTGTCGGTGCGCTCGGCGTGGCGGATCCACCCCGGCGCGGCCTACGCGGATCCATCCCGGCGCGGCCGCGACCGGAGTCCGGGCGGAAGTTGGCTCAGGCTTGTCAGGCGGCGGGGGCCGTTGAGCACAGGGAAGGGGAAGCATGGGCACGCTGGCGCCTCGGGCGGTGATTGTGTCTCGGCGCAGTGAGCTTGACGAGTTGCTCGGGCGGCATGGGACTCGGGCCGCCGCCGACTACTACCTTCGGCAGCGGGGGCGGGATCTCGGCGAGGTCGCGGCGCGGCACGAGGCGCTGCAGGCCGCGATGACCGTGGTCGGGGCCGCCATTCCGGCCGACTGGCGGCGGGGGCACATCGATCGGGAGGATCTGCCGCGGTTCCTGTTCGGGCCCGAGGACGTTGTCATCGCCGTCGGGCAGGATGGGCTCGTCGCGAACGTGGCCAAGTACCTCGATGGGCAGGCGGTGATCGGGGTCGATCCGGAGCCGGGGCGTAATCCGGGGGTGCTCGTGCGCCATGAGGCCCGGGCGATCGGACGGGTGCTCAGGAGCCGTGGTACCGAGCGGCGCACCATGGTGTCGGCCCGGCTCGATGACGGGCAGGAGCTGCTGGGGCTCAACGAGGTGTACTTCGGGCATGTGAGTCACCAGTCCGCGCGGTACACCTTGACGACTCCGGACGGGCAGCGCGAACGGCAGTCGTCGTCCGGGGTGGTGGTCGGCACCGGGACGGGGGCCACCGGGTGGTGCTCGTCGATCGCGCTGGAGCGGGCCGATCCGCCCGTGCTGCCGGCGCCGCAGGCGGCCGAGGTGTGCTGGTTCGTGCGGGAGGCGTGGCCGTCCCCGGCCACCGGGGCGACGCTCACCGACGGGCGGATGGGGCCCGACGAGCGGTTGGAGCTGGCGTGCGAGGGGGAGCGGCTCGTCGTGTTCGCCGATGGGCTGGAGTCGGACCGGCTCGAACTGTCGTGGGGGCAGCGGGTGAGCATCGGCGTGGCAGAGCGGCGCCTCAACCTCGTCGTGTGAGTGCCCGGGTGGCGAACCACGGCCGTCGAGTGCCTGACCCCAAGGTGAGCCCGGCGGCCGAGGTGAGCCCGGCGGCCGAGGTGAGCCCGGCGGCCGAGGTGAGCCCGGCGGCCGAGGTGAGCCCGGCGGCCGAGGTGAGCCCGGCGGCCGAGGTGAGCCCGGCGGCCGAGGTGAGCCCGGCGGCCGAGGTGAGCCCGGCGGCCGAGGTGAGCCCGGCGGCCGAGGTGAGCCCGGCCGTCAAGGCGAGCCCGGCCGTCAAGGCGGTGCCGGCCGTCAAGGTGGGCCCGGCCGTCAAGGTGAGGCCGGCCAAGGCGAGCGCCGTGGACGAGGCGCGGTGGTCGTGTGAGTGGCCGGTAGGCGAGCGTCGCGGGCGTCGTGTGGAAGATTAAGAGCGTGAAGACCTTCCCGCTGGGCCGGCGTAACGTCCACCGCGTCGGGTTCGGCGCCATGCAGCTGCCCGGGCGGGGTGCCTTCGGGCCGCCGCGCGATCGGGCCGAGGCGCTCGCGGTGGTGCGCCGGGCCGTGGACCTCGGCGTCGACCATATCGACACCGCGCAGTACTACGGGCCCGACGTGGCCAACGAGATTCTGCGCAGCGCGCTGTACCCGTATCCGGAGAACCTCGCCCTGGTGAGCAAGGTCGGCGCGAAGCGGGACGACAAGGGGGGCTGGCTGGCCGCGGACCGGCCGGAGGAGCTGCGCGCGGGAGTACAGGAGAACCTGCGGGCGCTCGGCGTCGAGCGGCTGGCCGCCGTCAACCTGCGGCTGCACGCCAAGGGTGATCCCAAGGTGCTCGACGAGCAGCTCGACGCCATGATCGCGATGCGCGACGAGGGGCTGATCGAGGGCATCGGCATGAGCAACGTGGACGAGGAGCAGCTGCGGCAGGCGCTCGCGCGGACCGAGATCGTCTGCGTGCAGAACCCGTTCAACCTCGTGGACCAGCAGTCGCGGCCGGTGCTGGACCTGTGCGTCGAGCGCGGGATCGCGTTCGTGCCGTTCTTCCCGCTCGGCGCGGCCTTCGGGCGCGAGCGGGTCCTGGGCCACCCGGCGGTGAAGGCGGTCGCCGCCCGGCTCGACGCCACCCCGGCGCAGGTCGCGCTCGCGTGGGTGCTCGCCGTCGCGCCGAACACGCTGCTGATCCCGGGCACGGCGTCGCTGGAGCACCTGGAGCAGAACATGGCCGCCGGGCACCTGCGGCTCGACGAGGACGCCCTGGCCGCGCTGGGCGCCGGCGGTACACCGGAATGAAACGCAGGCAGGTCGGCAACCTCCTCGGGCTGGCGGTGCTGAGCTATCTGAGCCGGGCGCCGATGCACCCCTACGAGCTGTCCAAGACGCTGCGGAACCACGGCGACGCGCGCAGTATCAAGTTCAATCACGGCTCGCTGTACATGGTGGTGCAGCAGCTCGCCAAGGCCGGCTTCGTGGCCGAGCAGGAGGTCGAGCGCGAGGGCGCGCGGCCGGAGCGGACCGTGTACCAGATCACCGACGCCGGCCGCGCCGAGCTGCGCGACTGGCTGCGCGAGCTGGTGGGGGAGCCGCAGCACGAGTATCCGGCGTTCGTGAGCGCGCTGTCGATGATCGCGGCGCTGAGCCCGAACGAGGTCGTGCCGCTGCTCGGCAACCGGCTGGACGGGCTCGCGGCGCAGCGCGCCGAGGCCAGCCGGGAGATCGAGCAGGCCGAGCGGCAGGGAGTGCCCCCG
This sequence comes from Dactylosporangium sp. CA-052675, assembly GCF_050947935.1. Lineage (GTDB taxonomy): Bacteria > Actinomycetota > Actinomycetes > Mycobacteriales > Micromonosporaceae > Dactylosporangium. Next base: position 3,064,178 of record NZ_CP192010.1, read on the forward strand.
TTGTTCCTCATCGAGGAGGTGTACCGCCTGAGCCTCATCGACGCCGAGGTCGCCTACGTGCGCGACCTCCTGGCCCGGATCGACGAGTGGGGACCGATGTGGGCCGAGGCGCACGGCGAGGAGTACAAGCCCGAATAGTTGACACTGACTAGTCGTTCCTGGATAGTCGATATCAACTAATCCAGAGGACGGGGGCTGGCCATGGCCGGGATCGGCAGTGCGGTGGTCATCGGGGGCGGGATCGGCGGGCCGGTCGCGGCGATGGCGCTGCGGAAGGTCGGCATCGAGGCGACGGTCTACGAGGCGTACGACGGGCCGGCGACCGGCGTCGGCGGGGCGCTCGCCATCGCGCCCAACGGCCGGCAGGCCCTGGCCGCGATCGGGGCCGACGAGCAGGTCGCCGCGGCCGGGCGGCCGATGCGCTCGATGATCATGCAGAGCTGGACGGGCAAGCGGCTGGCCGAGTTCGCGGCCCCGCGGCGGCTGCCCGAGCAGCTGCTGATCTGGCGCTCCGAGCTGTACCGCGCGCTCTACGAGGAGGCCGCGCGGCGCGGGATCCGCATCGAGCACGGCAAGCGGCTGGTCTCCCTCGACGGTCCGGTCGCCCGGTTCGCCGACGGCAGCACCGCCGCCGGGGACATCCTCATCGGCGCCGACGGCATCCGCTCCACGGTCCGGCGCGCGATCGACCCGGGTGCCCCCTCCCCGCGCTACGCCGGGCTGCTCGGCTTCGGCGCCAGGTGCGCCGGCGACGGGCTGGAGCCGACCGGCCCGAGGATGCACATGCTCTTCGGCAAGCGGGCCTTCTTCGGGTACCAGATCGAGCCCGACGAGGCCGGCTGGTTCGCGAACCTGCCCCACCCGACGCCGATGACCACCGCCCAGGCCCGCGCGATCGGTGCCGAGGAGTGGCTGCGGCGCATCGCCGACGCGGCGCGCGACGATCGCGGCCCCGTGCTGGAGATGGTCCGGCGCACGCGCCCCGACGAGCTCGTCATCACCGGCGCGCTCGAGGACATTCCGAGCGTGCCCGTGTGGCATCGGGACCGTGTCGTACTGGTGGGAGACGCCGCCCACCCCACGTCCCCGAGCTCGGGCCAGGGCGTGTCGCTCGCCATCGAGAGCGCCGTGCAGCTGGCCCGGTGCCTGCGCGACCTGCCCGTGGAGCGCGCCTTCGCCGAGTACGAGCGGATGCGCCGCGAGCGCGTCGAGCGGATCATCAGGATGGCGGCGCGCACCAACGCCGACAAGGCGGCCGGCCCGATCGCCCGGGTGCTGCGCGACCTGCTCATGCCGATCGCGATGAAGGCGTTCGGCGACCCGGAGAAGTTCGCCTGGCAGTTCGACCACCCGATCGACTTCGACGCCCCCGTGGCGCCGGCCGCGGCGGTGGCCGGCACCGCGCGCTGACGGGTGGCCGGACGATGTGGCGCCGCGGCGGTGGCCGGCACCGCGCGCTGACGGGTGGCCGGACGATGTGGCGCCGCGGCGGTCGACGGGGGCCGGATGCGGTCCGGCGCGGATGATCGCGTCTGATCGCGTCCGAGCCGCACGTGTCCCCGCCGACCGGCCGCGCGGCAGGGGCACGTGCACGTACCATCGGCGCCGTGGACGACGAGCTCGACACGCTGCCGAAGATCGGGGCGCCGGCGACCCGCGCGCTGCACAACGCCGGGTACACCAGCCTGCGCGGGCTCGACGGGGTCGCGCGGGCCGAGCTCGCGAAGCTGCACGGCATGGGGCCCAAGGCGCTCGGCATCCTCGACGAGGCGCTGCGCCGCCACGGGCTCGCGCTGCGCTGATCGGGCGTCACGTAGCCGACCTCGTCTGTCCGGAGCTGACGGCCGCCCGGCACGCCGCCGTCTGGGCCGACCTCGACCTGTGACACCGGGGCTCAGGTGCGCAGGTGGGTCAGCACGGCCAGGACGCGCCGGTTGGTGTCCGGCAGGGCGGGCAGGCCCAGCTTCACGAAGATGCTGCGGATGTGGGCCTCGACCGTGCGCTCGGCCAGGAACAGCCGCTCGGACACGGCCACATTGGACAGTCCCTCGGCCATCAGGGCCAGGATCTCGCGCTCGCGGTCGGACAGGGCGCCGAGGCCCTCGTCGTCGCGGCGGCGGGGGCGGCGCATGACCCGCTCCACGACGAGCGGGTCGATCGCCGTGCCGCCCGCGAGCACCCGGCGCACGTCGGCCAGGAAGCGGTCGATGTCGGTGATGCGGTCCTTGAGCAGGTAGCCGACGCCGGCCTCGCCCTGCTCCAGGATCGTGACCACGTCGCGGGTCTCGATGTACTGCGACAGCAGCAGGATCGCCAGCCCCGGCTCCTCGCGGCGCAGGCGCAGGGCCGCCCGCAGCCCCTCGTCGGTGAAGCTCGGCGGCATGCGGATGTCCACGATGACGGCGTCGGGGCGCTCCCGCGCGACCAGCCGCCGCAGCTCCTCCGCGTCGCCGGCCGAGCCGACCACGTCGAAGCCCTCGGCGGCCAGGAGCCGCTCGAGCCCGACGCGCAGCAGCACTGAGTCGTCGGCGAGGACGAGCCGGTTGGTCATGGTGCCGCCTCCGTGATGTCCGCCGCGCTCATCGGGAGCCTCGCGGTGAGCCGGGTCCCGCCGCCGGGCGGGCTGTGCAGCAGCAGGCGGCCCCCGCACGCCTCGACCCGGTCGCGCAGCCCCTCGAGGCCGCCGCCGGGGACGAACGCCGCCCCGCCGCGGCCCGTGTCGCGCACGAGGACGACGAGGTCGCCGTCCACCGCGGTCAGCCGCAGCTCCACGTCGTCGGAGCCGCCGTGCTTCTCGGCGTTGGTGACCGCCTCGAGGGCGACGTAGTACGCGGTCGCGGCGGTCTCGTCGCCGAGGGCCGCGCCGCCGACCCGGTCGTCGACCCGCACCGCGACGCGGGAGCGCTCGGCCAGGCTCTCCAGCGCGCCGGCCAGGCCGTGCAGGACGAGCGCGGGCGGGTTCATGCCCCGGGCGATCTCGCGCAGCTCCGCCACGGCGGTGTCGAGCTCGGACAGGCCCTGGTCCAGCAGCGCGGAGGAGCCGGTGGCCCGCTGGGCGCGGCGCAGCAGCAGGGCGGCGGCGATGAGCCGCTGCTGCACGCCGTCGTGGATGTTGCGCTCGATGCGGCGCCGCTCGGCGTCGGCGGCCTCGACGATCCGGCGCCGGGAGCGGCGGACCTCGTCGAGGCGGAGCTGGTTGTCGAAGACCAGGGCGGCCATGCGCAGCACCGCGTGCAGCACGTCGGGGGCCGCGGCCAGGGCGGGATCGTGCGCGAGGGCGCCGACCTCGCGGCCGCCGGCCCGCAGCGGGGTCAGGGCGGCGCGCGGGTGGTCGTGGGCGTGCGCGGCGATCTCGTCGAGGGCGAGGACCTCCAGCGTCGGGTCGCCGAGGCCGGTGCGCAGCGCGTCGCGCAGGGCGGCCGGGGCGGGCTGCTCGGCGCCGAGGGCGGCGACGAGCGAGCGGATGGCCGGCGGGGGCGGCTGGCTGCGGGCCAGGCTGAGCCAGGCACCGACCGGGATCGCGGCGCTGCCGGCGTAGTAGGCGATCTGGGGACCGGATCCGGGGACGTACCAGTCGGCGCTGACGATCGCGGTCGCGGCGACGTTGAGCAGGTTGGCGATCCAGAACGGGGTGTAGGCGCTACGGTACAGCGGGGTCGCCGCACGGTACCGGTGCAGCAGGAAGAGCAGCAGGAACACCCCGACGGCCGGATAGGTCGCGGCCCGCACCTCCAGCAGGCCCGCGATCCCCGGCGGGTGCCCCGGCGTCAGCCACCAGGCGAGCAGGGCGGCCGGCCAGAACAGGTAGCCGGCCAGGGCGGTGGCGTGGTCGAGCCGGCCGCGCAGCCGCCCGACCGGGATGACCAGCGCGCAGTGCAGCACCAGCGGCTGGTACACCATGCCCAGCATCAGGTCGTCGCGGAACAGCCACGGCAGCGCCACACGGCCGGCCCCGTCGGCGAGCCAGCACAGGCCGGCGGCGAGCATGAGCGGGCCCATCCGCGAGTCGGGCCGTTCGCGCCACATCCGCGCGCCGACCTCGGTGTGCAGCAGCCCGGCGGCGACGAAGCAGGCCAGCTCCCACGCGCCGAACTCGCCCCGGCCCAGCACCGCGACGGCGACCGCCGCGGCCGCCGCCAGGCTCCGCAGGGCCGTGCGCACATCCGTATCGTCGGGCACCCGACGTATCAGGGGAATACGTGCTGGCACTGATGTCGGGGATCCCGGCCGATTCCTACCTTGAGCCGCATGCGAACCCTCATCATCCCGGCCGCGGCGCTGCTGATGCTCGCGGCCTGTGCCAGTCCCGAGCCGGCGCCCACGGTCGCGGCCCCCGCCGCGACGAGCGCCGCCAACCCGACCAGTGCCGCCCCGACCAGTGCCGCACCGACCAGCGCCGCGGCCGCGTCACCCCCGGGCAAGCTCACCCTCGCGCTGGTCAAGCAGCAGGTCGAGCCGGTGTTCGCCAAGGACCCCGACTGCCCGAAGGGGGAGTGGGTGACGGACCCGGCGAACATCGACGACCGGTACCGGGCGAACGTGTCGGCCTTCGGGGAGTACGACTGCCACCTGACGGACGGCGAGGCGGTGCCGCACCGCGTCGCGCAGGCGATCTTCCTGACGTTCAAGGACCCGCACGCGCTCGACGACTACGACCAGAACGAGCTGGGCATGGTCCCCTCGCTCGTCGACGGCACCACCGTCGTGGTGATCGGGGCCGGGCTCAAGACCGTGGACATGCGCCAGACGCTGCGCGCGATCGAGAAGGCCTGCGAGTGCGGTCACGTCACGTGAGCCGTGGCCGCGTGGCACGATCAAGGGCATGACACTGGCAGTGCTGGGCACCGGCATCATGGGCGCGGCGATCGCCCGCAACTGGCTCAAGGCCGGGCAGGAGGTGCGGGTGTGGAACCGCACCCGCGGCAACGCCGAGCCGCTCGCGGCCGACGGCGCGATCGTGGCCGGCAGCCCGGCCGATGCCGTCGCCGGCGCGGACCCGGTCGTGACGATGCTGTTCGACGCGGCCTCGGTCGCCGAGGTCATGCGGGCCGCGGCGCCGGGGCTGGCCGAGGGCACGCTGTGGCTGCAGCTGAGCACCGTCGGGGCGGCCGGCGCCGACGAGCTGGCCGGGCTCGCCTCCGAGCTGGGACTCGTGTACGTCGACGCGCCGGTGCTGGGCACCCGCGGGCCGGCCGAGCAGGGCAAGCTCAACGTGCTCGCGTCCGGCCCCGCGTCGGCGCGGGCGCGGGTCGAGCAGCTCTGCGCGCCGATCGCGGCCAAGGTGACCTGGCTGGGCGAGGCGGGGCAGGGCAGCCGGGCCAAGCTCGTCGTGAACAGCTGGGTGGTGACCGCGACCGCCGCGTTCGCGCAGAGCGCCGCGCTGGCCGACGCGCTCGGGGTCGACTTCCTGCCGCTGATCGAGGGTGGGGCGCTGGACTGGCCGTACGCGCACCTCAAGGGGCCGCTCATGCGTGAGCGCGACTATCCGGTGGCGTTCCCGGCGGAGGGGGCGGCCAAGGACGCCCGGCTCGTGGGGGAGCTGGCGGCGGCGGTCGGCGTCGACTCGTCGGTGGTGGACACGGCGCGGGAGCTGCTCGAGGAGGCGGTGGCGCGAGGGCGCGGGGAGGAGGACATGGCCGCCGTGTACGAAGCCGTCCGTTCGCCCCGGTGACGCTGGGCCGGCGGCGGCTGCTCGGCCTCGGCGCCGCCGCGGTGCTGACCGGCTGCGGCGGGCCGTCCAGGGTCGCGCAGGCCCCGGCGGTCACCCGCGACGAGGCCGGGCTGCGCGCCGCGGTCGGGCGGTATCTCACGGCCACGCCGGAGAACCCGCGGTTCCCGCTCTACCCCGGTGCCGTCGCGCCGGGGCAGCGTGAACCCGGCCCGCAAGGCCGCCGCGAACGTCCTGGCTGACGCCTAACCGAGGGTCCAGCGCTGGTTGGCCTGGCTGTTGCAGGCCCACAGCACCAGCGTGGTCCCGTTCGCGGTGCCGTTGTCGTAGGCGTCCAGGCACAGCCCCGACTGCACGCCCCGCACGGTGCCGTCCGCGCCCAGCGTCCACTGCTGGTTCGCCTGGTTGTCGCAGTCCCAGATGTCGACCGTCGTGCCGTTCGCGGTGCCGTTGCCGAACGCGTCGAGGCATTTTCCGCCGTACACCTTCAGCTGCCCGGCCCCGGTGAGCGCCCAGCCCTGGTTGACCTGGTTGTTGCAGTCCCAGAGCTGCACCTTCGCGCCGTTCGCGGTGCTCGCGGCGTCCACGTCGAGGCAGCGGCCGGACTGCGCGCCGGTCACCGGCAGCGGGCCCGCGAGCGCGCGCACCTCCACGGCGTCGAGGTCGGGGGCCCAGGCGCCCGCGTTGGCGAACGTCATCGTGCTCGTTCCGGGCGTCAACGGTACCGTGATGCTGACGCTGCCCGCCGTCGTCCACGAGCCCGTGGGCGGGAACGGGACCACGGTGGAGGGCCGCCCGTTCACCTGCACCGTGGCGGTGCGCGTCGCGGTGTCTGTAGGAGGTGGCGGCGGCGGTGCTCTGGCCCGTCCAGGCGTTGCGGACCGTGGCGGTCGCGGCGGTCAGGCCCAGGTCGGCCCAGCGGACCGTCATCGTCGCGGCCGAGCCGGTGCGGTTGAGCAGCACGACCGCGCGGCCGGGGCCGGTGAGCACTTTGCCGAAGACCTGCCGCCCGCCGGAATCCTCGGCGACCTTCACGCCCTGCAGGCCCCGCGGGTCCTGGTCGGCCGCCACCACGTCGGCGTTCTTGAGCGCCGCGACCGTGGTCGCGTCCAGCGTGGTCAGATCGGCGCCGAGCAGCAGCGGCGCCCCCGAGATCGCCCACAGGTCGAGGTGCGTGCGGTTCTGGGCGGCGCCGAGGTCGGTCAACGCCGTGCGAATCGGTCCCCGGCGAGTGCGCTCCACGGTCCCGCGTGGTGCGACCGGTAGCCGGACGGCACCCGCTCAGTCCTCGCCCACCGCCGGGGTCATGACGACCGTCCACGTGCGCACGGTGACCGCGAGCAGCCCCGAGCGCACGGCCTCGTCGTCCTGCTCGGCCAGGCGCACCGCGTCCTCCAGGCTCGCCGCGGCCAGCACGGTCATGGCCTCGTCCACCGAGCCGTCCGTGTCGTCGAAGGGGCCCGCGGCCACTAACGTCCCGTCCTCCGCGCGCCGGTTGAGAAACGCCAGGTGCTCCCGGAAGCCTGGCTGGTCGGTGACCCGCACGGCCGGGTCGGCGGCCGGGCCGGGGCGGTGCTGCAGGACGAACCAGATGCGCGGCGTCATGCCCACCAGGATCGCACCTCGTCAGGCGAGAGGTGGCAGGGCGGTCGATGAACGCACGACGAGTTCCGTGGCCAGCTCCACGTGCAGGGCGTCGAGCTCGTGCTGCTCCAGCAGCCGGACCAGCAGCGACACGGCCATGCGGCCCATCTCCGGCAGCGGCTGGCGCACCGTGGTGAGGCCGGTGGCCTGGGCCAGGTCGAGGTCGTCGAAGCCGGTGACCGAGAGGTCCTGCGGCACCCGCAGCCCGCGCTCGGCCGCGGCCCGCAGCGCGCCGACGGCGGCCTTGTCGTTGAAGCAGACCAGCGCGGTCGGGCGGTCGGGCTGGTCGAGCAGTTCGCCGGCGGCGCGGTGGCCGTGCTCGGTGGTCGGCTCGACGCTGCGCAGCAGCTCCCCGGACGGCAGCACGCCGACGTCGGCCAGGGCCGCGTTGTGCCCGGCGAGCCGCGCGTCGCTGGCCAGCCACTCGGTCGGGCCGCCGATGACGCCGATGCGCCGGTGCCCGAGCTCGACCAGGTGGCCGGTGAGGCGGCGGGCGCCGGCGAAGTGCGCGGCCGAGACCGAGACGATGTCGCGGGGCAGCGTCGTGCGCGGGTCGACGACCACGAACGGCATCCGGCGCCGCTGCAGCTCGACGAGGTCGTCGCCGGGCTCCGGGGGCAGGATGACGATCACGCCGGTGACGCCCTCGCGGCCGTCGAGGTCGGCCAGCAGCGGGGTGCGCTGGGCCGCCTCGCCGGCGGTGAGCACGAGCTGGCGGCCGTGCAGGGTCAGCGTCTCGGCGATCGAGGACACGATCAGGCCGAAGTAGTCGGTGAGCACGTACGGGCAGCGCACGAAGACCGTCCCGCCCTTGGACTTGCCGCTCACCCCGATGCGGGCCCGCAGCCGCTCGGCCGCCTCGTGCACCAGCGCCCGGGTCGCGGGCGTGACCGCGTGGTGGTCGTTGAGCGCGCGCGAGACGGTCGCGATCGACATCCCGGTCTCGGCCGCGATGTCGCGCACGGTCACCCGTCTGTGGCCCGCCATCGTCGCCTCTTTCTCTTAGGAGTCTTGACAGTCAATCCTCGCAGCGGTTTGCTGATGCCCAGCGATGTTACAGGACGTTTCATTCCGTTACATCGCCGTCGGCGTCCGCACCGCCTTCACCCTGGCCTAGGAGGCCACATGAGACTTCGCTACGGGATCGCCGCGCTCGCGGCGGCCGCCCTCGGCGCGGTTGGTTTCATCGCCGCGCCGCACGCGCTCGCGGCCGGCGAGTCCGTGAACGTCTGGCTCACCACCACCAGTGACGCCGGCGGCCGCACCGTCACCCGGGGCCTGGCCCAGCAGGCCGCCGTCGGGTTCAGCTCCGGCACCGGCGGCAGCGGGCAGAACATCACCGTCAACGACGCCACCCGCTACCAGACCTTCACCGGCGGCGGGGCGTCGTTCACCGACACCGCGGCCTGGCTCATGAACAGCTCCGGCGCCCTGTCGGCGAGCACCCGCAGTGCCGTGATGCAGAAGCTCTTCGACCCGGTCAACGGCATCGGCCTGAGCTTCCTGCGCAACCCCATGGGCGCCTCGGACCTGGCCCGCACCGGCTACTCCTACGACGACCGCCCCGCCGGCCAGACCGACCCGAGCCTGGCCAACTTCAGCATCGCCCACGACCTCGCCGACGTGCTCCCGCTGACCAAGCAGGCCCAGCAGCTCAACCCGAAGCTGACCACGATGGCGAGCCCGTGGACGGCACCGGGCTGGATGAAGGACAGCGGCAGCCTCAACGGCGGCTGGCTGCAGGCCCAGTACTACGCGGCCTACGCCCAGTACTTCGTGAAGTACGTCCAGGCCTACCAGGCGCAGGGCGTGAAGGTCGACTTCGTGACCCCGCAGAACGAGCCCACCTGCTGCGCCGGATACCCGTCGATGAGCTGGAACGCCAACGGCCTCGACTACTTCGTCGGCTCGAACCTGCTGCCGGCCTTCCACGCGGCGGGCCTGTCCACGAAGGTGCTCGTGCACGACTGGAACTGGGACGTGTACGACTCCTACGCGGCCCAGTCCGTCAACGACGCCGCGATCCGCAACGACTCCCTCTTCGGCGGCATCGCCTGGCACGGCTACGGCGGCGACGTCACCCAGCAGACGTCGGTGCACAACCAGTACCCGAACGTCGACGCGTACAGCACCGAGCACTCCGGCGGCACCTGGATCGCCAACCAGCAGCAGGAGGACATGCTCAACCTGATCGACTACGGCCGGAACTGGTCCAAGAGCTTCACCAAGTGGAGCCTGGCCGTGGACCAGAACATGGGCCCGCACTACGGCGGCTGCGGCACCTGCACCGGCCTGATCACCGTCCACAACGGCGACTCGCGCTCCGGCCAGGTCGACTACACCATCGAGTACTACACGATGGGCCACCTGACCAAGTTCGTGCAGCCCGGCGCCTGGCGCGTGGACTCCACGGCGAACGCGAGCGTGCCGAACATCGCCTACCTCAACACCGACGGCACCCGCGCGCTCATCGCGTACAACAACACCGGCAGCACCCAGGCGGTGACCGTCAACTGGAACGGCCAGCACTTCACGTACAGCCTGCCGACGAAGACCTCGGCGACGTTCACGTGGAAGGCCGGGACCACGACCACGCCCTCGCGGACCGGGCAGATCACCGGCCTCGGCGGCAAGTGCGTCGACGTCGCCGGGGCGAGTTCCGCGAACGGCACGGCGGTGCAGCTCTACACCTGCAACGGCACCGGCGCGCAGCAGTGGACGGTCGGCACCGACGGCACCATCCGCGCGCTGGGCAAGTGCCTCGACGTGACCTCGGCCAGCTCCGCGGACGGCACGAAGATCCAGCTGTACGACTGCAACGGCTCGGCCGCGCAGAGCTGGACGGCCAACGCGGACGGGACGCTGCGCGCGCTGGGCAAGTGCCTCGACGTCACCGACAACTCGACGGCCGACGGCGCGCGGCTGCAGATCTGGACCTGTTTCGCGGGCGCGAACCAGCGCTGGACGCTGCCCGCCTAGAGAACGCCCGGGTCCCGGACGGCGACGGTGGGGTGGTCGTCCGGGGCCCGGTCGCTATGGTCGCAGCCATGCTGTTCATGGTGATCGAGACCTTCCGCGGCGGGCAGGCCCGGCCGGTGTACGAGCGGGCCCGCGCCCAGGGCCGGCAGCTCCCCGACGGGCTGCGCTACGTCGACAGCTGGGTCGCCGCCGACTGCGGCCGCTGCTACCAGCTCCTGGAGTGCGACGACCTGACCCTGCTCATGACGTGGGTCACGCGCTGGAACGACCTCGTCGACTTCGAGATCGTCCCGGTCGTTCCGTCTTCGCGGGCCTCGCCGCTGCTGTGACCCGTACGGCCGTCGGCTCGACCGATTAACCCGGGTGAAACGCCCCGGGCGGAGCATGGTGGGCATGGTCGACGAACGCGCGCAGCTCGAGGTCGCCCGGCTCGGCGAGGGCCGGATCGACTCGCCGCTCTCGGCGCTGCTGCGCCGGCAGGGCACCACGCGGCACTACGTGGACGAGGCGGACCGGGTGCTGCTGGACGACACCGTCGCGCTCGTCGCCGCCCGCGCGGTCCCGGTGGCGGAGCTGCCGGGGTTCGAGCCCGGCGGCCCGCGCTCGAAGATCTACTTCGACCCATCCAAGACGCGGGTCGGCATCGTCACCTGCGGCGGCCTGTGCCCGGGGCTCAACGACGTCATCCGGGCCCTGGTGCTGGAGCTCACCAACCACTACGGGGTGCGCCGGATCGTGGGCTTCCGCAACGGCTACCAGGGGATGACCGCGCGCTACGGCCGGCCGGTCGTGGATCTGAGCCCCGACGTGGTCGCGGGCATCAACGAGTACGGCGGCACCATCCTCGGCACGTCCCGTGGCAACCAGGACCCGGGCGAGATCGTGGACTGCCTGGAGCAGCTCAGCATCAACGTGCTGTTCGTGATCGGCGGCGACGGCTCGATGCGCGGCGCGCTGCGCATCGCCGAGACGGTCGCGGAGCGGGGCCTGCGCATCGCCGTCGTCGGGGTGCCCAAGACCATCGACAACGACATCCCCTACATCGAGCGCTCCTTCGGCTTCCAGACCGCGTTCGGCAAGGCGACGGAGGCGATCCGCGCCGCGCACGTCGAGGCGACGGCGTTCCCCAACGGCATCGGGCTGGTGCAGCTCATGGGCCGGCACTCGGGGTTCATCGCCTGCTACGCGGCCCTGGCCAACAACGACGCCGACTACGTGCTCATCCCCGAGGTGCCGTTCGCGCTCGACGGGCCGGGCGGCTTCCTCGAGCACCTGCGCCGCCGGGTCGTGGACCGCGGGCACGCGATGGTGGTCGTGGCCGAGGGGGCGGGGCAGGAGTACCTGTCGGCGAAGGGGCGCGACGCCTCGGGCAACGTGCGGCTCGAGGACTTCGGGCGGTATCTGCGCGGGCGCATCGCCGAGCACTTCGCCGCCGCCGGGGTCGAGGCCAACCTCAAGTACATCGACCCGAGCTACACCATCCGCAGCGTGCCGGCCGATCCGTACGACAGCGTGTACTGCATCCGCCTGGCCCACGCCGCCGTGCACGCGGCGATGGCGGGGCGCACCGAGATGGTGGTCGGCCGCTGGCGGGGCCGGTTCGTCCACGTGCCGATCGCTTTGGCCATCAGCTCGCGCAACCTCGTCGACCCCGACGGCGACCTGTGGCTGTCCGTGCTCGAGGCGACCGGACAGCCACCGGTCTTCGCCTGAGCGCTCAGCCGGCCCGGCGCGCGCGGACGGCCGCGGCCAGCTCGTCCAGCAGCGACTCCGTCGTGTCCCAGGACATGCAGGCGTCGGTGACGCTCTGGCCGTACGTCAGCTCGCCCCCGAGGTCCTGCCGCCCGGCGACGAGGAAGCTCTCGAGCATCACCCCGGCGATCCCGTCCTGACCGGCCGCCACCTGCTCGGCGACCTCCCGGGTCACCGCCGCCTGCCGCACGTGGTCCTTGCCGCTGTTGCCGTGGCTCGCGTCCACCACGAGCCGGCGCGGCATCTGCGCCTTCTCCAGGCGGGCGAGCGCGTCGGCGACGTCGCCCGGCCCGTAGTTCGGGCCGGTCCGCGCGCCCCGCAGGATGATGTGGCAGTCGGGGTTGCCGGCGGTGGACACGACCGCGGCCCGCCCGTCCTCGTCCACGCCGAAGAACACGTGCCGGCTCGCCGCGGTCCGGCACCCGTCGATCGCCACCTGCACGTCGCCGTCGGTGCCGTTCTTGAAGCCGACCGGCATCGACAGGCCCGACGCGAGCTGGCGGTGCACCTGGCTCTCCGGCGTCCGGGCGCCGATCGCGCCCCACGAGACGGCGTCGGCGATGTACTGCGGGCTGGTCGGCTCCAGGAACTCGCACCCGACGGGCAGGCCGAGCGCGAGCACGTCGAGCAGGAGCTCGCGGGCCAGGCGCAGGCCGCGGGGCACGTCGAAGGTCTCGTCCAGGCCGGGGTCGTTGATGAGGCCCTTCCAGCCGACGGTGGTGCGGGGCTTCTCGAAGTACACCCGCATGACCACGGCGAGGTCGGCGGACAGGCGTTCGGCCGCGGCGGCCAGGCGCCGCGCGTAGTCCACCGCCGCCACCGGGTCGTGCACCGAGCAGGGCCCGACCACCACGAGGAGCCGGTCGTCGGCGCCGGTCACGATGCGGTGCACGGCGTCGCGGCCGCGCTGCACGACCGCGGCCCGCTCGTCGTCCATCGGCAACTCGGCGGTGAGCGCCCGCGGCGAGAACAGCGGGCGGTAGCCGGTCACGCGGAGATTGCTGGTTTCCATGCCCGTCTGGGTCCCTTCCAAGGAGGCGGGCCCGGTGACACCCAGCGCCCGCCGTCTGACACGACGAAGGGCAGAGACGACGACGTCTCTGCCCCTGCTGGCTCCGGGTGAACTAGGTCAGCGCGAACAGCCGCCGGCTCCACCCGGAGCCACGGTAAACGCGCGATAACCCAGCATCACGCGGCCACTGTACCGCACCGACGGGCCCTTCGGCCCTGCCGCCCCGGTCCGGCCCCCGCCTACGGTCGGCTCAGATGCGAAGGAGGACCGCCATGAGTCGGTGGAATGTCGCGGATGTCATGACGTTCGGGGCGGTGTCGGTGACCGAGGACACCCCGTTCAAGGAGATCGTGGACCTGCTCGAGGCGCACGGCGTGAACGCGGTACCGGTCGTCGACGACGCCGACCGCGTGATCGGCGTGGTGTCCTCGGCCGATCTGCTGCCCAAGATCGAGCGCGCGGGAACCAAGAGGCACGCGACCGCGGCCGGCGAGCTCATGACCGCCCCGGCGATCACGGTCTCCGGCACCGCCGCGCTGCCCGCGGCCGCCCGGGTCATGGAGGCGGCCGGGCTCAAGCGCCTCCCCGTGGTCGACGCCTCCGGGCGGCTGCTCGGCATGGTGACCCGCCGCGATCTGCTCAAGGTCTTCCTGCGCAGCGACGAGGAGATCCGCCGCGAGGTCGCCGGGCTCTGCGTGCGCACCGGCGTGCGGGCCGAGGTCGCCGACGGCGTCGTGACCCTGCTCGGCCGGGTCGGGCGCGAGGCCGCGATCCCGGCCTTCGTCCGCCGGGTCGAGCGGGTCGACGGCGTGGTCGACGTCGTCAGCCTGCTGGCCTAACCGCCGACGAGCGCATGGTCCAGCTCGTGCCTGATGCGCTCGGCGGCCGCCTCCAGCACCGCGATCGTGCCCTCGTCGTAGTGCCCGCGCAGCGGGTGCAGCGCGCAGTGGGTGCCGATGGTGTGCCCGTCGCCGGTCGCGAGCGGCACCCCGGCGTAGGAGTGGATGCCGGCCGCCGCGAGCGGGCGGCCGTCGACGTCCCCGCCGGTGTCCAGGGCCACGTCGTCGATCACCTGCGCCCGGCCCTCGGCGACCACCCGGCTGCAGAAGGACCACTCGGCGGGGGCCCCGCCGACCGCGGCGGTCATGCTGTGCTCCGCGCCGTGTAAGGCCATGGTCAGCACCGCCCGGTCGAGCAGGATGTTCACGGCGGTGAGGGAGCCGGGCAGGCGCTGCGACGTCTCGGCCGTGATGACCCCGAGGGCGCGGCGCAGCTGCGGGTCGTCGAGGTCGTACCGCGTGATCGCACGCAGCCGCTCGAGGTCGCTGAGGTCTTCGGTCACTGGACGCTCCGGATGGTCTCGCTCGTGGTGTCCGGCTGCCGGCTCAGCGCCGTGCTCCGCCGTCGATCTCCATCACCGACAGGTGCACCGGCCACTCCTCGAAGCCGGTGCGCAGCTCGCAGGAGGCGACGCTGCCCGGCCACACCACGTCCGCCTCGCCCAGCACGACCTGCGGCAGGGCGACGACCGACGGCTGGGGCAGCAGGCTCTTCACGTTCCCGGCGATGATGTTCATCAGCTCCCCGGCGGCGTCGACGATGTCGTCGAGCCGGACGCTGCCGGCCGGCATCTCCAGCATCGCGGCGGCCATGGCGGCGGCCCCGTCCACCCGGCAGCGCAGGATCACGTGCCCGTGCCAGGCGCCCGCGATCGACACGCCCGCGGTGACGTCGAACGGCTCGGCGAAGGCGGCGGGCGGCGGCTCGGCTGATGGGCTCGCGCCGAGGTAGGCGGTCCACACCTGCCACACGATGCCATGCAGGGCGTCGGTGCTGACGACCCCGCCGTCGAGTTCGGACCGCACGAGTGCCCCATCGGCGCGCCCGCGGCCCGGTTGAGCAGAATGGAACTTTCACGAAGACCGCCGACGAGAGGATGTCCGCGTGGCCGAGGAGAACGCCTGGCTGCGGCGCAAGGCCGAGGAGCCCGGGCACACCGGCTGGTATGTCCAGCGCTTCCGGGACCTGGCCGCCAAGGGGGAGGACCTGGCCGGGGAGGCGCGGCTCATCGACGCGATGGTGCCCCGCCGGGCCCGGATCCTCGACGCCGGCAGCGGCACCGGGCGGGTCGGCGCGTTCCTGCACGCGGCCGGCCACGAGGTCGTCGGCGTCGACCTCGACCCCGAGCTGGTGGCCGCGGCCGAGCAGGACCACCCGGGCCCGTCGTGGCTGGTCGGCGACCTCGCCGAGCTCGACCTGCCGGCGCCGGGCTTCGACGCCGTCGTCTGCGCCGGCAACGTCATCGCCTTCGTCGCGCCCTCGACCCGGGTGGAGATCCTGCGCCGGTTCAAGGCGCACCTGCGCGAGGGCGGGCGGGTGGTGGTCGGCTTCGGCGCCGGGCGGGGCTACGCCTTCGAGGACTTCCTCGCCGACGCGGCCGAGGCCGGACTGTCCCGCGACGTGCTGCTGTCGACCTGGGATCTGCGCCCGTTCACGCCGGATTCGGAGTTTCTGGTGGCCGTTCTGAGCTGAAGAGGTACTAGGGTCTGAGCGATGCTGGGGCTGGTGTTCGGGGCGCTGCGGGCTCGGCGGGTGCAGGCACTGGTGATGCTGGCGCTCGCGGCGGTGACCGTGGTCGCGGCCGGGGCCGCCGCCCGCGCCGGCGACACCGCCGCCGAGGACGCCGCGCGGGCCCGGGTCGCGGCCGCCACCGTCGCCGAGCGCACCCTGCACGTGCGCGGCACCGTGGCCCCCGGCGACCGGCCGGAGGACGCGCTGCGGCGGATGGGCAACCTCGTCCACGTGCCCGTGGACGAGCGCTCCAGCGGCCTGCGCCTCGCCGGTGACCTCGTCGGCCCGGCCGGCGCCCGGCGGCAGAGCGCCGAGCTGCGCTCCGCCGAGCGGCTGTGCGCGAACCTGACGCTCAAGCAGGGCCGGTGCGTCAACGCCGACGGCGAGGTGGTGCTCCCGGAGGAGCTGGCCCGGCTGCTCGGCGCCGGGGTCGGCGCGAAGCTGATGCACGAGACCGGGCTGACCGCGACGCCCGTGCCCCTGCAGGTCGTCGGCGTCTACGCCCCGGCGGACCCGGCGGGCTGGTTCTGGGCCGGCCAGGACGGGGTGGCCGCCTACACCACCGCGCCGACGGTCACCGCGGCCGGGGCGACCGTCACCGCCACCTACGACGCGGTGCTGGAGCCGGCGGCGTTCGACGACGCCGCCGAGCTGCGCACGGTGCTCGACCGGCTGCGGACGGCCCGCCTCGAGGTCACCTCCGGCGCGGCCGCCCTCGCCGACGCCGTGGCCGCCGACCGCCGCTCGGTGCGCCGCGGGATCGGCCTCGCCGAGGCGCAGATCCTGCTCTTCGGCGGCCTGGCCGTCGCGGTCGCGGCCGCCTACGCCGCCCAGGAGCGCCGCGGCGACGCCGCCCGGCTGGCCATACGCGGCCTGCCCGGCTGGCGCATCCGGGCCGCGACCGCCGGGCAGAGCCTGGTGCCGCTCGCGCTCGGCTCGATCTGGTCGCCGCGGCTGTTCGCGGCCGGGGTCGTCATCGTCGCCGCCGCCGACTGGAGCGCCACCCGCGGCGGGGTCACCGAGCTCATGCGCGACGTACGCCCGCGCCGCCCCCTCGCGGCCGCCACCGCCGAGGTCTGCGCGCTCGGCCTGGCCGCCGCGGCCCTCTTCCAGCTCGTCGCCGCGCCCGCCGCCGACGTGCGCCGCGACACCGGCTTCGGGCTGGCGCAGGTCGCCCCGCTCCTCGTCGCGGCTAGGCCTCGGGGTGCTCGGGACCCGGCTGCTGCTGGCCGGCGCCGGCCTCTACGGGCGCCAGGCCCTCGCCACGGGCCGGCTGAGCGGGGCGCTGGCGGGGCTGACGCTGGGGCGCCGGCGCACCGCCTTCCGCATCATCCCCCTGCTCGCCGCGGCGACCTGCGTGCTCGCGCTGGCCGCCCAGGACTGGCAGGGCGGCGACTCCGCCCGGGCCGGGCGGGCGCGGGTGGAGATGGGCGCCGACCGGGTCCTGCGCGTCGCCCCGGTCGCCCGGGAGCGGCTGCTCGCCGCCGTCCGCGCCGCCGACCCGGTCGGGCGCGAGGCGATGGCCGTGGTCGTCACCGGCGCCTCCGCCGCCTCGCCGGTCGTCGCCGTCGACGCCGCGCGCCTGCGGGCGGTCGCCGGGGTCGACGGCGCCGCGCTGCACCCGGCCGCGCCCGCGCCGCTGCGGTTCACCGGCACCGACCTGACCCTGCGCGCGAGCGGCGACGGGGACCGGGTGCGGTTCCTGCTGGCCGCCGAGGGCACCGGCGAGCAGACCACGGCCGAGTTCGGGCCGCTGTCGCCGGGGGCCGGACCCCTCACCGCCGTCGTCCCGGCCTGCGCCCGCGGCTGCCGCGTCGAGGCGGTCGAGGCCGACGGCGCGCTCAGGGCCCCCGTCGAGCTGCGCGAGCTCAGCGCGGGCGGCGCGACCGTCATCGCCGGGGACGTCTTCGCCGACCCGGCCCGCTGGCGCACCACCGTGGCCCAGGCGAGCGCCGGCATCCGCATCGAGCAGACCGGCGGGGTGCTGCGCGTCGCCGAGGCGCAGGCGCGCACCACGCGGCCGGTGGACAGCCGGCTGTACGTCATCGACGCCCCGGTCCCGCTGCCCGCCCTGGCCGCCGGCGGCGCCGCGGACAACGACCGCCACGACCAGCCCGCGGCGAGCGTCTTCGGGGCCGCGGTACCGCTGGCGCCCCGCCCGGCCGCCCTCGTCCCGCGCGGCGGCGGCTCCGGCATCGTCGTCGACCTGGAGTACGCGGCGCGGATCGCGGCCGTGGCCGTCGGCACCGTCCCGTCCGCCGAGCGCCCCGAGGTGTGGCTGGCCGCGGGGGCCGGCGACGCCGTCATCGGGCGCCTGCGCGCGGCCGGCCTCGACATCACCGGCAGCGACAGCGTCGCCGCGGCCACGGAGCGGGTCGTGCGGCTCGCCCCGGCCGTCGCCGCGCTCGGCGACGTGGCCGGGGCCGGGATCGTGCTGCTGCTCGCCGCGGTGGCCGCGTTCGTGGTCGCCGCCGTCGACCGCCGCGACCGGGACGCGCAGACGGCGGCCCTGCGCCGCCAGGGCGTGCCGCGCGGGCTGCTGGCGCGGGTCGAGCGGCGCGCCGCGCTGGCTCCCGTGCTCGTGGCGGTGGTGCTGGGCGTCGTGTCGGCGGTACTGCTGCGGGCCCTGGCTCCTCCGCCCGTGCGGGCCTTCACGGACTCGTGGCCGGTGCGGCCGCCCGCGATCCAGCCCCTGGCGCTGCTGCTCGCCGGGCTGGCCGCGCTGGTGGTCTTCGGCGCCGTCGCGCTGCTGCGGGCGGGCCGCCGATGACCGCGCTCGTGCTCGGGATGCTGCGGTCCCGCCCCGGCCGGGCCCTGACCGTCGCGCTGCTGACCGCGCTGGCGACGGTCGCGGCCGTGGCCGCGCCCGTCTACGTCGAGCGCACCGACCGGCGCATCGTGGACGCCGCGGTCGCGCAGGCCTCCGTCCGGGAGCGCAACA
Source organism: Dactylosporangium sp. CA-052675 (assembly GCF_050947935.1). Taxonomy (GTDB): domain Bacteria; phylum Actinomycetota; class Actinomycetes; order Mycobacteriales; family Micromonosporaceae; genus Dactylosporangium. The sequence continues at coordinate 3,082,745 of NZ_CP192010.1, forward strand.
TCCTCGTCAGCGGCACCGTGGAGTCCGGCAACGACGGCACGATGCCGAACACGTTCGAGCGGCTCGGCTCGGGCTGGCTCGACGCGCCCGGCTACGCGTTGGTCTTCTCCTCGCAGTTCGCCGCGCAGCCGGCCGAGGTCCCGGTGGCCGACCCGGAGCAGCTGTCCCGGGTGGTGTACCGCGAAGGCCTCTGCGACCACGTGGTCGTCATCGCCGGGCGGTGCCTGATGGGGACCGGCGACGCGGTGCTCGGCGTGCGCGCGGCCGATCGGCTGCGCCTGCGCCCGGGCGACGCGGTCGCGCTGACCGGCTCGATGTTCGACTCCACGCAGAACCGCTACCTCGCGGCCGGCCCGGCCACGCCGGTCACCGTCGTCGGCATCGTGCGCGCGGCCGACGGCACCGACCCGTACTGGGGCAGCGGCGGCGCCCTGACGGACGCGGGCGGCCCGGCGTTCGCGGTCGACCGGCGCACCCTGGCCACCTTCGTGCGCCCGGCGGACCTGCAGACGTTCGACGCCTACCCGACGCCGGGCGCGATCAGCGTGGCCCACCTCGGCGAGCTGCGCGAGTGGGTGGAGGCGTCGCAGCGGCGCGCCAACAGCGGCGCGCGGCTCACCACCGACCTCGGCGGCCTGCTGGACCGCATCGACGAGCGCCGGGCCGAGGTGCGCCGCACGGTGCCCTTCGCCGTCGCCCCGGTGCTGGTGCTCGCGTGGGCGGTCATCATCCTCGCCGTGGCCGCCGCGACCCGGGCCCGCCGCTTCGAGCACGGCGTGATCGCCCTGCGCGGCGTGTCCCGCCCCGGCCGCTGGTGGCTGGCGACGGGCGAGACGCTGGTGCCGATGCTGCTCGGCGCCCTGGCCGGCTTCACCGCGATCGGCGGGTGGAGCACCCCGGGGGCGCCGCTCTACGCGGCCGTGGCCGTGCTCGGGGCGCTGCTGGCGGGGCTGGCGGCCGGCATCCGTACCGTCTCCGGCCCGGTCACCGCCCTGCTGCGCCGCGTCGATGTCCGAAGTGGACGGTGGGGCGCCCGGCTGGCCGCGTTCGCCGCCGTGGCCGCGGCCGCCGCGACGGTCCAGGTCCGCGGCTCCAGCGGCGGCGTGGCCGCCCTCGCGCCCGCCCTGGTCCTGCTCGCCGCCGCGCTGCTGGCCGCCGTCGCCGCGCCCGCCCTCGCGGTCCGCCTGGGCCGCGCGGCCCTGCGCCGCGGGCGGCTCACGGGCGCGCTGGCCGGGCTGTGGCTGGCCCGCCGCCCGTCGTCGGCGCGCCTGCTCGCCGTCCTGGTGGTCGCCCTGTCCTCGCTGGCGTTCGCGGCCGCGGCCACCACCACCGCCGAGCGGCGCCGCGCGGAGCAGGCCGAGCGGGAGTTGGGGGCGGCAACGGTACTGTCCGTCGGCGCCCCGAGCCGCCGGGCGCTGCTCGACGCCGTGCGCGCCGCCGACCCGGACGGGCGCTACGCCATGGCGGTCGTGCCCTTCCCGGGCGGCCTGGCCGTCACGTCGCCGTTCGTGGGCTTCGGCCCCGGCTACGCCGCTCGGCTGCACCCGGCCGGCCTGCGGGAGCGCACGGTGGTGCGGGGAACGTCGCTCAGCCTCGACCTCGACGTCACCCACCTCGACCGCACCGACGACGCCTTCTCGGCGGTGCTCGCCCCGCTCGACGGCCGCCCGAACGCGACGATCGAGTTCGGCGCCGTCCTGCCCGGCCGTCACACGTACACGGCCCCGGCCGCCTGCTCCGGCGGCTGCGTCCTGCTGCAGGTGGCGTTCCGCCTGGCGCCGTACGCGGGCCCGGCGCTGGAGCTGACCTGGCACGACCCCCCGTCGACGGCCTGGCGGCCCCCGCCCGGCGGCACGGCCACGGCCCAGGGCGGCGACCTGCTGCTGAAGCTTCCGCCCGGCCCGGGCGCGGCCACCGGCGTCCTGCGACCGGACGACGGCCCGGCCACGCTCCCGGTGGTCTCGACGGGCCCGCTCCCGCCGGACGGCGGGCTGACCGTCTTCGACCGGCAGCGCCCGCTGACGGCCGAGGTGGCCGCGACCGTCCCGCGCCTGCCGCGGCTGGGCACGAGCGGGCTGCTCGTCGATCTCGAGTACGCGGACCGGCTCAGCGTCGACAGCACCGCGGCGGGGGCGGAGGTCTGGCTCGCGGCGGACGCGCCCCCGTCGGTGACCGACGCGATCGCGGCCGCGGGCGTGACGGTGGACGAGCGGCGCACGATCGCCGGCGCCCGGGCCGCCCTGGCGGGGGAGGGCGCGGCCCTGGGCCTGCGCTTCTACCTCGTGGCGGGCGTGCTGGCGGTGGTGCTCGCGGCGGCGGCGCTGCTGAGCGGCACGGTCGAGGGCTCGTCGGGTGACCTGCGGGCGCTGCGGGCCCAGGGGCTGTCCGGCCGCCGCGCCCGCGCCGTCGAGCCGCTGGCGGGCGTGCTGCTGGTGGTGTTCGCGGGGCTGGTGGCGGTGCCGGCGACGGCGGCGGCCTGGGCCGCGGGCGCGCCGCCGCAGCTGCGTGGCTGGCCGCCGCTGGGGCCGCCCGCCTCGGCGCTGGCGGCGGCGCTGGTGGTGCTGGCCGTCGTCGTGGTCCTCACCACCACGGGTCAGGCGCGGCGGCGGATGAAGGCGTGAATGCGGGCCGCGATGTCGGGCAGGTCCTCGGAGCCGTCCACCACCAGGTCGGCGAGCTGGCGGCCGGGCGCCACGGTCCGCGCGTGGGCCTCGCGGCCGCCGCCGAGGTAGGCCCGCAGCACCGGGCGCGGGTCGTCCTGGCTCAGCGCGCGGCGGGCCAGGCTCAGGTCCAGGGGCGTGTTCACGTAGACGGTCCAGCGCGCGGCCCAGCGGATCGGGGGCAGGGTCAGGGCATACACCCCCTCGACCACGACCATCGGGGCCTCCTCGTGCTCGTCGAGGCGCTGCTGCAGCGACGGCAGGTCCACGCTGTGCTGGTCCGGCCCGGCGCTGTCGGCCAGGCCCACCACCGGGGCGTCGACCAGCTCGGCCACGGCGTCGGCGATGCTGCTCTTGCCCGCCCCCGCCGGGCCGCCGATGACGAGCAGGGGCGGCAGCACGCGCATCACGAGGCGTGACCCTACCGTGCGGGCGGCCCGCGCACGAACCCGTCAGCGGGCCCGTCCGAGTGGCACGACGATCGATGCGTCGTGTGCGCGCAGCACTTTGCCCAGCGCGGCGGCCACGGACTGGGCCTCGGCGCGGGTCATCCGGCCGGTGAAGTGGCGCTCGATGCCGGCCAGGTAGGTCGGTGCGGCGGCCTTCAGCCGGGCGCGGCCGGCCGGGGTGAGCTTGGCGAAGGCCGAGCGCCTGTCGTCCGGGTTGGCGACGCGCTCGACCAGGCCCGCCCGCACGAGCTCGTCGACGACGCGGCTCACCCGGCTGCGGCTGACCACCGCGGCGGCGCCCAGGGCGGACATGGTGAGCCGGCGGTCGGGGGCGGCGTCGAGCTCGAGCAGCACGTCGTACCACGTCAGCGGCAGCCCGTGCGCGGCCTGCAGCTCCTGGTCGAGCACGGGCGTCAGCGCCGCGTGCACGCGCAGCAGCGCCGCCCAGGCCGACGTGGAGTCCACTGTCACACCGTAGCAGTCTTGTGCGCGCGCACGCACTTGGCTACCTTCGGCGCATCGACAAGTGCGTGCGCACGCACACAAATGAGGAGGACGGCATGCCCAAGCTGCTGCACATCTCGGCCTCGCCGCGGGGCGAGCGGTCGGAGTCGCTCGCCCTGGCGGGCACCTTCCTGGAGACGTACCGCCGGCGGCACCCCGGCGACGAGGTCGGCGAGTGGGACCTGTGGGACGGCACGCTGCCCGAGTTCGGCCCCGCCGCCGCGGCCGCGAAGATGGACGTGTTCGCGGGCCGGGAGCCCGCCGGCCCGGGCGCCGAGGCGTGGCGCCGGGCCCGGGCCGCCTTCGAGCGGTTCGCGGCCGCCGACCGGTACCTGTTCTCGGTCCCGATGTGGAACGCCGGCGTTCCGTACATCCTGAAGCAGTTCATCGACGTGGTCAGCCAGCCCGGGCTGGTCTTCGGCTTCGACGGCGAGCGCGGGTACTCCGGCCTCGTCACCGGGCGCAAGGCCGCCGTCATCTACACCAGCGCGGTCTACGGCGACGGGCGCGGACCGGCGTTCGGCGCGGACCACCAGGCCCCGTTCTTCGAGGGCTGGCTGCGCTGGGCCGGCATCACGGACATCGCGGCGGTGCAGTTCCGCCCCAACCTGGCCGCCGCGGACGTCGACGTTCGCCGCGCCCGGGCCCGGGCGGATACCGTCGAGGCCGCGAAGAACTTCTGACACGACCCGGCCGGGTCACCCGGCCGGCCCGTTCGGCGGTCACGGCCCGGTATCGCCGGGGGCGAGGCCCGGCCGCTGACACGCGACGAGTTCCCGGCCGCCGCCGAAGCCATCGAGGTGCTTGGCTGGTACGGTATCGCGCGTACCGTCCTGATCACGTCGGGTGAGGATGGATTCAGTTGCCGCGCGGACCTGGGTCGAAGCCGCTGCTCGTCGCGGCCGCCTCCGTGGCCGTCGTCGTCGGGCTCGGCGGCTCGGGCCTGCTCTCGCCGTGGTGGTCGCAGTTCGTCGACGACCTCGGCCAGTTCGGCGCCGGGCTCGCGGCGACCCTCGCCTGCTGGCTCGGCGCGCCCCGGCACACCGGCGCCCAGCGGCGCTGGCGGCTCTGGATGGGCGCGGCCGCCTGCGGCTGGACCATCGGCCAGTTCATCTGGAGCTTCTACCAGCTGTTCCGCGACGACGCCCTGCCCTCGCCGTCGCTCGCCGACGCCGGCTACCTGACCCTGCCCGTCTTCGCGCTGCCGGCCGTCGTCTCGCTCGCGGCCGCCCGCCCGCCCGCCGACGCCCCGCGGCGGCGCCCCGGCCAGCTGGTGATGGTGCTCGACGGGCTCATCGTGGTCGGCGCGCTGTTCGTGCTCACCTGGGCGACCACGCTCGGCTCGGTGGCGCGCGCGGGCGCGGCGACCCCGTTCGCGTACTCCGTCGCCATCGCCTACCCGGTCACCGACCTCGTGCTGACCGTCATCGTCATCCTGCTGCTGGCCGCCTCCGCGCCGGCCGGCCGCGGCCAGCTGACGATCCTCGGCGCCGGGCTGCTGAGCCTGGCCTTCTCCGACAGCGTCTTCGCCTACCTGGTCTCCAAGGGCGCCGACAGCATGCCGCCGCTGGCCGACGCCGGGTTCGTCGCCGGCATGGCCCTCGTCGCCGTCGCCGCGCTCACCGAGGCCCGGCCGGACACGGCCCGCCCGGCCGCCCGGCACGCCCGCTGGGCCCACCTCATGCTGCCCTACGTCCCCGTCGCCGGCACCGGCGTGCTGCTCATCGTCCAGCTCGTGCGCGGCATCAGCATGGACGGCGTCGAGATCGCCGTGGAGACCGCGGTGATCTCGCTGCTCATCATCCGCCAGGCGGTGACGCTGATCGAGAACGCGATGCTGCTCGACCGGGTCTCCGACAGCCAGGCGAGGCTGACGTACCAGGCCTTCCACGACGCGCTCACCGGCCTGTCGAACCGGGTGCTGTTCCACGACCGGCTCGAGCACGCGCTGGCCCTGCACCACCGCGACGGCCGCCCGCTGGCCGTGCTCTTCTGCGACCTCGACGACTTCAAGGCCGTCAACGACCGCTTCGGCCACCACACCGGGGACCGGCTGCTGCGCCACGCCGCCGGGCGGCTGCGGGCGGCCGTGCGCGACTCCGACACCGTGGCCCGGGTCGGCGGCGACGAGTTCGCGGTGCTGCTCGAGGGCGGCGGCGACCCCGGCGAGACGGCCGAGCGCATCATGGACGCCATCGGCCGGCCCTTCGAGCTCGACGGCGAGAGCGTCTCCGTGGGCGTGAGCGTCGGGCTCGTGCAGGCGGGCGAGCACGGCACCGTGCCGAGCGCCGACGCGCTGCTGCGCCGGGCCGACGCCGCCATGTACGCGGGCAAGCGCCAGGGGAAGGGGACGCTGGTGCGGTACCGCGTCGACCTCCCGGACGGCCGGGGCAGCTCGGACCTGGCCGAGGCGCTCGCCGCCACCCTGCGCGACGGGCACGGCCTCGACGTGCACTACCAGCCGATCGTCCGGCTCGCCGACGCCACCGTCGTCGCCGTCGAGGCGCTCGCCCGCTGGACCCACCCGAGCCTCGGCCCGGTCTCCACCGACGTGTTCATCGCCACCGCCGAGGAGATCGGCCTCATCCGGCTCGTCGACGACTTCGTGCTCGACCGGGCCTGCCGCGACGCCGCCGCCTTCCGCGGCCCATGGGCCGGGATCGCCGTGCACGTCAACGCCTCGGCCGCGCGCCTGGGCCGCCCCGAGCACGAGGACACCGTGCGTGAGGCCGTGCTCCGGCACGGCCTCACCCCGCACCGGCTGGTGCTGGAGCTGACCGAGACCGCGCCGCTGCCCGACCTCGCCGAGGCCGCGGAGGCCATGTACCGCCTGGGCCGCTTCGGGGTGCGCTTCGCGCTCGACGACTTCGGCACCGGGTACAATGCCCTCGCCCAGCTGCACGCCATGCCCGTCGACGAGGTCAAGCTCGACCGCACGTTCACCGCGGGCGGGGGCCGCAGCGAGGCCATCTGCCGCTCGATCGTGCAGATCTGCGCGGGGATGGGCGTCGTGGTGGTGGCCGAGGGCGTGGAGACCGACGAGCAGGCCGCGGCGATGGCCGCGCTCGGCTGCCGATACGGCCAGGGGCACCGCTTCGGGGCGTCGGGCCCGTTGGCCGCGATCGCCCCGGCGGACGCCTTGGCTGTGGCTACGGTACGGCCAGACGCTCCATTTCCCGCATGATGTCCTCGGCCGACGCGGGTTCGAGGTGGGCCGCGTCCAGGTACAGGCTCAGGCGCAGCGTGCCCGGCACGTCGTCCACGTGCACGAACAACGGCTCGAAGGACGGCGCGTCCTGGGCCGCGACCCAGCGCAACGCGGACTCGCCGGGCTCGATCGGCTCGTCGCGGGACGGGCCGCGGCGGTCGTTGAAGTAGCAGCCGAGCTCGACGTCGTACCGGTCGATGAGCGCCTGCATACCGGCGTGGTGGAAGTACGCGTACTTGTACGCCGCCGTCGTCACCCGCCGCGCCCGCGCGAGCAGCTCGGCGAAGTCCCCGGCCGCGGCCGGCAGGCTGAGCAGCCCGGCCTGCGCGAGCGTGCACACGACATTGGCGAGTCCCGGCCGGAACCGGTTGCTCACCATCGGCCGGATGACCACCGGGTCGGTGCCGAGCACGTTGTGCAGCGCGCCCGCGAACGCCGCCAGGAGCACGGTCGAGCTGTCCAGGCCGGTGCTCCGCGCCCAGCGGCGCGCCGCGATGCCGAGGCTGGGGGAGGTGTACTCGCCGTGCCAGTACCGGGGCGTTTCGGTGACCCGCGGCCTCGGGAACCGCTCGGGCGCGACGGTGCGCAGGATGCCCTCCCAGTAGCGCTGCGCCGCCGCGTTGTGCCGCTGCCCGGCCGGCGACGACTGCCAGTGCGCCTGCGCGAGCGGCTGCAGCCCCTCGACCGGCGTGTCGGTGCGCGCGGCGACCTCCGCGAGCATCGTCAGCGCGCCGGCCGCGTCGGTGACGAAGTGCGAGATGAGCACCGCCATGTGCGTGAGTGTGCCGTCGCGGCGCACGACCGCCATGCGCAGGGGCCACTCGGTGGCGAAGTCGAGCTGCTTGCCCCGCCACGCGTCGCAGAGCTCCTCGGCGACGCGCTGGGCGTCGGCCTCGCCCGCGTCGACGATCTCGAGGTCGATCTCGCCGCTGCGGTACACCACCTGCGTCGGCGTGCCGTCGGGGGCGAACCGCAGCAGGGTGCGCATCGGCTCGTAGCGGCTCATGAGGTATCGCAGCTCGTCGGCCACGTCGTCGACGGTGGTGCCGGGGGCCAGCGGTTTCACCCCGCCTAACGGCAGCCACGTACCCTGTTTCACGATCGCGGACCAGTTCTCCAGCTGACCCCACGACAGCGGGCCCTCGCCCGCCGAATCACCCTGGAACCCGACGCTGACTCGCTCCGGCGCAGCAGGCATCCCGCCGGCCCTCCCATCGTTGTAGACGGCAGTGCACGGCCTCCCGAACCCGTCCGGCCACGACGCGCGGCGGGCTGAGGCGCACTGCACAACGTGGCGGGTCGCAGCAGAACGCATCGGCGTCGGGTCGTAGCGTACGGTGCTCAGTTGATGTTTGACCAGGAGTCGTGGTCGTGGACGGCGATACCCTGGTAGCGCACGGCGTCGAGCGCCGCGATCGCACGGCCGCGAAGATCTCCCGCACACCCTGGTTGTTGGCCCAGGTGACCACGGCGGCCGGGTCCGCCTGCGACCATAACCACATGGCACGGGCTTTGGCCGGTTGCTTCGCGGCGGTGGGCGCGGGCAGCGCCGCGTGTGCGTGACTCGGCACGACCGCCGCCGCGGCCACGGCCACCATTGCCGCGAATGCCGTGCGCGTCATGGCTGAGGCGTGCGCGCCTCCGGTTGCCGCCTCGGTGCCGGGCTGGGGTAGAAAGGTCTTTCGTGTTCTGCCGTTTCGCGACCGATGCCCGTGCGGCTGCCGGGCTTTTCGGGCTGGGGTAGAAAGGTCTTTCGTGTTCTGCCGTTTCGCGACCGATGCCCGTGCGGCCGGCGGGCTTTTCGGGCTGGGGTAGAAAGGTCTTTCGTGTTCTCCCGTTTCACGACCGATGCCCGTGCCGTGATCGCCCGGCTGCCCTCGTTCGCCACCGCCGACGGCCGCACCACCATCTCCCCGATGGACCTGGCCCAGGCCCTGCACGCCCACCGCGCCGGCAACGCGGCGGCGATCTGGACCGACCCGTGGCCCGCCGCCGACCTGCCGCCCTCCACGACGGAGACCCCGTTCGACCCGGCGACCAAGGCGGTGCTGGAGCAGTCGTTGCGCGTGGCCCTGGAGTCGGGCGCCGAGCACATCGGCACCGAACACCTCCTGGCCGCCCTGGTCCGCACCTCCTCGGCCTCCGACTGGCTCGCCGAGCGCGGCGCGACGCGGGAGGCGGTGGACGAACTGCTGGCGCGCCTGGCCGGGGGCACGCACCTGGAGAAGCCGGCGGAGACACCGTCGGCGAAGGACCGCCGCGAGTGGAAGGCGGCGCGGGCCAACCTGACGGGCGGCAAGCAGCCGGGCCTGCCCCCGGCCTACACGATCGCGATCGCCGTCGTCGCGCTCGCCGTCGTGCTGGCCCTGTGCATCTGGAGCGGCCCGTAGTCCCAACCGCCGCTCCTGCTCCTCTCGCGCTTCTCGTGCTTCTTCTGCTTCTTCTGCTTGTCTCGCTTCTTCTGCTTGTCTTGCTCGTGCTCATGCTCCTGCTGCTTAATGCGATCGACGGTCCCGCGCCCGTCGTGTGATGCTGCCCAGGTGATCGATGGTCTGAGGCAACGGCCGCTCAGCCCATGAGGCGCCCCGTCGGCGGGCTGCTGCGGACGCGGAACTTCGCCCTGCTGTGGGTCGGGCAGTCCACCAGCGCGGTCGGCTCCGCGATCTCGACGGTGGCGCTGCCGCTGGTGGCCGTCTCCACCTTGCACGCCGGCCCGGCCATGGTCGCCCTGCTCACCGCCGCCACCTGGTTGCCGTGGCTGCTGATCGGGCTGCCGGTCGGCGTCTGGGTCGACCGCTGGCCGCGGCGCCGCACGCTGCTGGTCGCCGACATCGCCTCGGCGGCGGTACTCGTCGCCGTCCCCCTCGCGGCCTGGGCCGGCGCGCTGAGCGCGACGATGCTGGTGGTGGCCGCGTTGCTAGCCGGGGCCGCCGGCGTCTTCGCCAACGTGGCGTTCAACGCGTTCCTGCCAAGTCTCGTCGGCGCCGAGGACCTCATGGAGGGCAACGCCAGGCTGCAGACCAGCGCGTCGGTCGCCCTGGTCGTCGGCCCGGGCCTCGGCGGGCTGCTGGCCGAGGCGACCGGCGCGGTCAGCGGAGTACTGGTCGACGCCGTCACCTTCCTGGTGTCGGCGGCCTGCCTGCTCGGCCTGCGGTCCGGCCCGGATCCGCAGCCGCTCACGGGCGATCACCCGCCCGCGTCCGCGGGTCATCAGCCTCGCGCGTCTGTGGGTGGTGGGCCGCCCGCGTCTGTGGGTGATCGGCCTCGCGCGTCTGTGGGTGGTGGGCCGTGTGCGTCCGTGGGTGGTCAGTCGCGCCCGTCCGCGGGTGATCGGCCGCGCGCGTCTGTGGGTGGTGGGCCGCCCGCGTCTGTGGGTGGTCAGCCTCGCGCGTCTGCGGGTGGTCAGTTGCGTGCGTCTGCGGGTGGTGAGCCGCGCGCGTCTGCGGGTGATCGGCCGGGCATGCTGCGCCAGGTCGCCGAGGGCATCGGCTTCATCCTGCGCGGGCGCCTGCTGCAGGCCATGCTCGTGGTGGCGGCGGTGACCAACTTCGCGATGCTGGGCATCACCGCCCTGCGCGTCGTCTTCCTGGTCCGTGCCGAGGGGACCGCACCGGGCACCGCGGGCCTGGTGATCGGCGTGGGCAGCCTCGGCGCCATCCTCGGGGCCGCACTCGCCTCGCCCGCGTCCCGCCGCTTCGGCAGCGCCCGCACGTACCTGGCGGCGAACGTCGCGGCCGCCCCGTTCGTGCTGTTGCTGCCGCTCGGCGGTCACGGCTGGCGCCTGACGCTGTTCGCGGCGGGCTCCTTCCTCGCACTGGCCGGAGCCACGATGTCGAACGTGATGACCATGACGTTCCGCGGCAGCTTCGTGCCCGCACACCTGCTCGGCCGGGTCACCGCGGCATCGCGGATCTTCGTGTTCGGCACCATCCCGTTCGGCGCGGCGACCGCCGGGCTGCTGGCCTCGACGCTGGGCATCCGGCCGGCCATGTGGATACTCGCTGTCGTCTACGTCGTCGCCCCCCTTCCCCTGCTGGCCACCGAGGCCCGCACGCTGCGCGACTTCCCGGCCCGGGACACCGCGGACACCGCGGACGCCGCGGTGACGTGCCGCGCTCGCCGGGCGTGATCGTGGGTCTGGCGTTCAGTCCGCCGGGCCTGCACGCTGCGCGACTTCCGGGCGCGGGACATTGCGGAGGCTGCTCGGTGACGTGCCGCGCTCGCCGGGCGTGATCGTGGGTCTGGCGTTCAGTCCGCCGGGCCCGCACGCTGCGCGACTTCCGGGCGCGGGACATTGCGGAGGCTGCTCGGTGACGTGCCGCGCTCGCCGGGCGTGATCGTGGGTCTGGCGTTCAGTCCGCCGGGCCCGCACGCTGCGCGACTTCCGGGCGCGGGACACTGCGGAGGCTGCTCGGTGACGTGCCGCGCTCGCCGGGTGGACGCAGCTGGCGTAGCGGGAGAAGAACATGCGTGATCGTGGGTCTGGCGGTCAGTTGTCCGTGACGGTGTGCCTCCCGTCCTCGGTGCGTCTCGTGGCACCCCGGCGGTGCAGGAACTCCAGCAGCGGCACCGCCACGCGCCGAGTCGTGCCCAGGCTCTGCCGCGCCTCGCTCAGCGTGAACGGCTGCGGCAGGGTCGCGAGGCGCTCCAAGGCCGTCGACGGGCCGTCCGGCAGCAGGACGACGCCGTCCGCGATGCGCAGCAGCAGGCCCGCCTTCGACGCGGCCCCGAGCTCCTTCGCGCCGAGCCCGAGCGACGCCAGGCGGTCGGCCTCCGGGGCGGCGAACGGGTGCGCGGCCAGGTCCGCGCGGACGGCGTCCACGGCCCGGGCCAGTTTCGCCGGCAGCCCCGCGCCGGTGCCGATCCGGCCTTCGCGAATCGTGAGGGGTGGCGACAGGAGCCGTTCCACGAGGGAGCGGTCGGGCAGTCCCAGGCGGCGGCGTACGACGTCCACGGGCGGGTCGGGCTCGACGGGGTGCTGCTCGGCGTACGCCCGGACCTCCGAGATCAACCCGGCCCGCAGCTCGGACTCGTAGGCCGGGTCGATCAGCCAGCCGCTGCCCGGGTCGGGAACGCCCATCCGGAGCAGGGTGTCGGCGTCGACGATGCGGCGGCGCCGGAGTTCACCGGCGAGGGAGGGGCGGCCGTCCATCGTGGACAGCTCCTTGGCGCGCGCGGCCGCGGCGCCGCGGCGGGTGAGCGAGGGCGGGGCGACATCCAGGACCGTCACGCCGCCCGGCACCCGGTGCAGGCCCGGGTCGCGCAGCAGCGCCCGGTCGCCCAGGTGCAACGGCAGCAGCCGGGCCAGGCGCAGGCGGGCGGTGTCGGGGCCGAGCGGGCGGACCCGGGCCGCGACCGCCGCCGAGCCGATGTGGAACACGACCGAGGCCGGCAGCTCGGCCACCGGATCGCCGTGGACGCGCACGTCGATCAGGTCGGTGAAGACGAACCGGCCGGGGGAGACGAGCGCGTCGCCGCGGGCGATCACCGTGCGCTCGACGCCGCGCAGATTCACGGCGACGCGGGCCACGGCGTCCACTGTGGACACGGGGGAGCCGAGGGACTGCAGGGCTCGTACCCGTACCGGAGCCGAATGCAGCTCCAGATCGGCGTCCGTGGTCAGGCGCCCCGCCCCCAGCGTGCCCGTGACCACGGTGCCGCTGCCGCGGATGGTGAACGCGCGGTCGATCCACAGCCGCACGGGCGCGTCGAGGTCGGGCGGCGGGAGGGCGGAGCCGAGACGATCCAGCGCGGCGCGCAGCTCGTCGAGGCCGGCCCCGGTGACGGCACTGACCGCGACCGCTTCGACCGTGCGGTGTTCGTGGAACCCGCTGTCCGCGACCGCTTCGACCGTGCCGCGCTCGTTGGCGCCGGTGCCCGCGACCGCTTCGACCGTGCGGCGCTCGTGGGTTCCGCTGTCCGCGGCCGCCTTGCCGGAGCCGGAGCCGGAGCCGGAGGACGCCAGGTGGTCGAGGGCCTGCCGCGTGGCCGGGCCGGGATCCGCGAGGTCCGCGCGGCTGATGACCAGGAGCAGATGCCGGACGCCGAGCGCCTCCAGCGCCGCCAGGTGCTCGGTGGTCTGCGGCTTCCACCCCTCGTCGGCGGCGACGACGAGCATGGCGGCCGGCACCGGGCCGACGCCGGCGAGCATGTTCGGCACGAACCGCTCGTGCCCGGGCACGTCCACGAACGCGACCGTCTGCCCGGACGGCAGCCGCGTCCAGGCGAAGCCGAGGTCGATGGTCATCCCGCGGCGGCGCTCCTCGGCCCAGCGGTCGGGCTCCATCCCGGTCAGCGCCCGCACGAGCGTGGACTTGCCGTGGTCGACGTGGCCGGCGGTGGCGACGACCCACATGATCAGCGACCCGCCGCTCGGAGCACCGCCGCCGCCACGACCTTGTCCTCCGACTCCGGCACGCAGCGCAGGTCGAGCAGCAGGCGGTCCCGCTCGACCCGGCCGAGCACGGGCGGGTCACCGAGCCGCAGCGGCCGCGCCAGCTCGGCCGGCAGCGCCAGCGCCGCCGACGCCAGCTCGACCGCGGGCGCCCCGCCGCCGCCCACGACCGCCGCACAGTCCACGATCTCGGCGTCGAGGCCGCCGAGCTCCTGCCGGATCGCCTCTGCCCGCTGCCGGAGCCGGTCGACGTCCGCGCGCAGCCCGCGCCATGTGGGCGTCTCCGGCCCGAGCAGTGTCGCCTCCAGCGCGGCGAGGGTGAGCTTGTCGACGCGCAGCGCCCGGGCGAGCGGGTGCCGCCGGAGCCGTTCGACCAGGTCGGCCCGCCCGAGCAGCAGCCCCGCCTGCGGCCCGCCGAGCAGCTTGTCCCCGCTGGCCGTCACCAGGTCGGCCCCGTCGCGCAGCACCGAGGCGGCGTCGGGCTCCTCGGGCAGCAGCGGATCCGGCCGCAGGAGCCCGGATCCGATGTCCACGACGAGTGGGGCGTCGAGGGTCGCGAGTGCGCCCACCGCTACCGATGCGACGAACCCGCGCTGGAAGAAGTTCGACGGGTGAACCTTGAGGATGAAACCGGTCTGCGGCCCCAGCGCCGCGCGATAGTCCTCCAGCGACGTGCGGTTGGTCGTGCCCACCTCACGCAGCCGCGCGCCCGTCGACACGAGCAGATCCGGCAGCCGGAACCCGTCGCCGATCTCGACGAGCTCGCCGCGGCTGACGACGATCTCGCGTCCCTGCGCCAATCCCGTGGCCGCCAGCACCAGCGCGGCGGCACCGTTGTTCAGCAGGTGTACGCCCTGTGCTCCCGGAACCGCCTCCGCCAGCGCGTCCAGGGCGCCCCGCCCGCGCCGCGCCCGCCGGCCGGTCTCCAGGTCGAGCTCCACGTCGGTGGGCCCGGCGGCGTCGACGATCGCCCGCACCGCCCCCGGCGACAGCGCGGCCCGCCCCAGGTTGGTGTGCAGCACCACACCGGTCGCGTTGAGCACGGCCCGCATGCTGTGCGTCCGGCGTAGCCGCCGCTCGGCCGCCCCGACCACCTCGCCCGGCTCGAGCTCACCCCGGCGGACGCGGTCGAGCTCCTCGCGCACGACCGCTCGGGCCCGGTCGCGCGGGAACCCGGCCAGGCGCGGGTCATCGAGCACCGTGTCGGTCCTGGGCACCGCCCTGCGCGGATCCACGTCAGCCCCCACTCTCCGGAAGGTTCCGTTGGTCAACGCGTCATGTGTAGCCGAGTCAACGCTAACAGCGCGGAGTTATCCACAGGCTCCAACCGAATCTGGCGCGGGTTCGGTGACGGCCTGCATGCTGCTTGTGACATCGACGAGCGTGCGCCGCCGGCGTCATGGCCCGGGCCGGCCGGTGCCTGGGCACGGCGGCGGCGTGCTGCTGGCCGCGGCGCCGGCTCGGTGGGAGCAGCGCTCGTAGCGGTACGGCTCGTCCGTTGTCATCCGGAATCCACAGCCGACGCCCAATGCGTCGGCGTGGCTGACACGCCTGCGGGCAAGGAGGACTCGCTGTGCCGAAGGGCCATGGTTTCGACAAGCTCCGGCTGCGCTACCCGAACGCGTACCGCTCGTGGAGCAAGGCCGACGACGAGCGCCTGAAACGGCGCCACCGGGACGGTGCCCCGGTGCAGGAGCTGATGGAGGAGTTCGGCCGCACACGCGGGGGCATCTGGGCGCGCCTGGAACGGCTGGGCCTGGTCACCCTGCCCGGCTCACCCCGCCGCGAGGAGACCTGACCGTGCGGACGGCGCCCGGGCTGGTGCCGGTTGGCGGAGACGGACGGGAATCGAACCCGCCTGGCCCGGATTCCGGACCACACCAGTTTTGAAGACTGGGAGGGGCACCAGCCGCCCGCACGCCTCCGTCGCCCACTGTAGCCGTCCGAGCGGCACGACGCCGCAGAGACGCGGCGCCCGAGGAGACGCGGCGCGTGAGGGGACGCGGCGCGTGAGGTGACGCGGCGCGTGAGGGGACGCGGCGCGTGAGGAGACGCGGCGCCTCAGAGACGCGGCGCCCGAGGAGACGCGGCGCCCGAGGAGACGCGGCGCCCGAGGAGACGCGGCGCCCGAGGAGACGCGGCGCGTGAGGAGACGCGGCGCGTGAGGAGACGCGGCGCGTGAGGGGACGCGGCGCGTGAGGAGACGCGGCGCCTCAGAGACGCGTGAGCCACGGATGTCCCGGATGTACCCGGGACAGCAGCTCGGCCAAGGCCCCGCGCCGGGCCGGGGTCATGTGCGGGACGGTCTCGTCGAAGTCCGACTGGTCCTTGGGGCGGGCGTGTTTGGCCTTGAAGAGCAGGACCAGCTCGGGCGCGAGGTACGGGATGCCGTCCCGGGTGTGCAGGACGACGTCACGGTACGGCAGCCGGATCTTCTCGTCGCGTCGGCAGATCCACGTGTCGTCGTCGTGCGGCTCGCGGAACACGTCGAGCAGGTAGTCGCCGGTGGCGGGGTCGCGCAGCCAGGTCTGGTGCGTCGCCGCCAGTACGTCAGAGGTGGCGTTCTGCCAGATTCGGCCGCTGGACACCGCGTCGAAGACGTATCCGGGGAAGCGGTCGCGGACCTCGGGAAAGGCCGCGGCGGGGATCGCGATCTCGATGTCCCCGTGCTCGCGTGTCTGCCGGCCGAGGAACAGGTCCAGCGCCCAGCCCGCGGCCACGCACCAGGGCGTGACGGTGCCGGCCAGGTGGTGCGCGACCTCGGCCGGGGTCCAGCACGACGACCACCGGGCGGGCAGGGCGTCGATCTCGGCGGCTGACAACTGGATGCCCCCGGCGGGCAGCTGGCCGTACACCTTGCAAATGATGGCATATATCGATCGGCCAGGTAGCATTTCGAATAGCGGCGCAATTGGCTGCCCATACCTCGGCTTATGGTACGAATGTCGCTCATTGCGATTGGTGAACATTCACCCAGATCACGCTGTGTCCGGAAGTGCCGGTACATCGCCGGGCAGGCCTCTTGATCGATATGCCCGTTGTCGCCCGAAGCGCCGACGGAAGTTCTCCCGTTAGGCGGAACTGTCGCGTTCCCGTCCATTGTGGACCCGCATCCGCGCAGCCTGGTGTGCCTGCGCCGGGCCGTGATAGGCCCTATGAGATCCACTTGGCGCCCCCCTGGAAGCAACACGCGCCCCCATCGAACAAGAGGAGAACCGATCGTGCGCAAATCTGGGTTGAACCCCAGGCGCTGGCGGGGCAGGACGCTAGCCGCGTTCACTGCCGCCGCCGTCGTGGCGACGAGCGCGGTGACCGCCGCGCCTGCCGCCGCCGATCCCAAGCCGAACCCCGGAAAAGCCCACGACGTCGAGGGCCACGGCCCGCGTGACGTCGACAACCGCCGCGGCGGCAAGGGGCCGACCGCGAAGCAGCAGGCGGCCGCCGACAAGGTCGGTGCCGCGAAGGTCCGCTGGAACGCCCTCGGCGAGCCCGAGGCCGTCGGCCCGGACAAGGCCCTGGCCACCGGCCTGACCGGCGACCCGGTCGCCGCGGCCCGCAAGTACCTGCTCGACAACCACGAGCTGTACGCGCTCGACGCCCCGGCCGTCGACGCGATGCAGCCGATCCTCGTCCAGGCGCTCGGCACCGGCACCGTCGTGCAGCTGCAGCAGCGCTTCGGCAACCTGCCGGCGGGCCACGACGGGCTCGTGTCGATCCTGCTCAACAAGGGCAACGTCGTCTGGGTCACGTCCTCGCTCTCGCGCGACACCACCGCGCCCGAGCCGGCGACGCTGTCGGCGTCCGACGCGGTCGCCGCGGCCCTGGCCGACGCCGGGCTCACGGCCGGCCAGATCGGCGCGCCCGACGTGATCGAGGTCGCCGTGCCCACCCCGGACGGCGGGCCGCGCGCCGCGTACCAGATCAGCCTGGTCTCGAACGACCCCGACAACCCCACCGCGTACTCGACCTTCGTCGACGCGCGGACCGGCGAGATCCTCATCCGTGAGGACATGGTCGACTTCGACTCCGACAACCCGACCTGGGCCGTCTTCCCGACCACCGCGCCGCAGACGGTCACGGCGGGCACCGACTCGCGCGTGACGTGGTGCTTCACGCCGGCGCTCAACTGCGTCAAGACCGTGCGGGACGCCGCGTCGGGCAAGGCCTGGGACGTCAACCAGCTCACCGGGCAGCCGACCTTCACCTCGTCGGGCAACTCGGCCAACAACCTGGTGTCGTGGGGCGGTGGCGTGGCGGCCTTCCCGGCGGCCACCCGGACCGACCGCAACTACAACTACGCGTTCACCGACCAGTGGCACGAGTCCAAGTGCAACCCCGACGTCTTCACCTCGGCGACGCGCAACGACGCGGACGCGGCGGTGTCGAACCTCTTCGGCATGCACAACGCGATGCACGACTTCAGCTACCGCCTGGGCTTCACCGAGGCCGCGTGGAACATGCAGGTCGTGAACACCCAGCCCGGCGGCCTGGGCAACGACCCGGAGCAGGGTCGCGCGCAGTCCGGCGCCCTGAGCGGCAGCCGCAACAACGCCAACCAGAGCACGGGCCGCGACGGTGCGACGTCGACGACCAACATGTACCTGTGGCAGCCGGTGGCCGGCTCGGCGTACCCGCCGTGCGTTGACGGCGACTACGACATGACCGTCATCGGGCACGAGTACACCCACGCGATCACCAACCGCATGATCGCCGGCCCGAACAGCGGCATCTCCGGCGCCCAGGGTGGCTCGATGGGCGAGGCGTGGAGTGACCTCGTCGCCGCCGAGTACCTGTTCGAGAACGGCCTGCGCGCTCCCGGCGACACCGAGTTCGTCACGGGCGCCTACGTCACGGGCAACGTGCACGAGGGCATCCGCGACTACGACGCCAGCAAGAGCCCGCTGAACTACTCGGACTTCGGCTTCGACCTGGTCGGCCCCGAGGTCCACGCCGACGGCGAGATCTGGGTCGCCACGAACCTGCGTGTCCGTAAGGAGTTCGTCGGCCGCTACGGCCTCGGCACCCCCGAGTTGCAGCAGCAGTGCGCCGACGGCGCCACCGACGTGGCGTCCTGCCCGGGCAACCGGCGCTGGATCCAGCTGATGTTCGACTCGTTCCTGCTGCAGGCGGCGAGTGGCGCCACGATGACCAGCATGCGCGACAACATGCTGGCCGCCGACCTGGTCCGCTTCAACGGGGCCAACCAGGACATCATCTGGAAGGGCTTCGCGGAGTCCGGCCTGGGTGAGGGTGCGACGGGCGCTCCGTCGGACACCGACCCGACGCCGAGCTTCCACTCGCCGTACGCCCAGAACGCGACCGTGACCCTGCGGCCGATGGCCGGCTCCACCGGTGCGAACGTCACGCTGTACGTCGGCGACTACGAGGCCCGGGCGACCCCCGTGGCCGACACCGACCCGTCGACGCCGCTGCCGGACACGTTCCAGATCCTGCCCAACACCGAGTTCCACTTCCTGGTCAACGGCAAGGGCTTCGGCAGCCAGAAGTTCACCGCTTCCTTCAAGCCCGGCAAGGCGCAGGACCTGAAGCTGAAGCTGCCGCAGAACGTGGCCTCCTCGGCGCTGGGCGCGGTGGCGACCGGTGACGGCGTCAACCTCGACAAGATCAACGACGAGACCGAGGGCACCAACTGGGCGTCGGTCAACGGCGTGGCCGGCAAGCAGGTCACGATCGACCTGGCCGGCGACAAGCCGGTCAACGTCCAGTCGCTCAACGTCAGCGCCCTGCTGCGCCCGGCCCTGCGGGGCGACGTCGACGCCAGCACGCAGAACCAGAACCGGTTCAGCGCCCTGCGCTCCTTCGCGGTGCTCACCTGTGACGCCACGAAGGCCGACTGCAGCAAGGATTCGAACTTCAAGCAGGCGTACCGCAGCAATGACGACGCCTTCCCGGGCGGCGCCTGGCGTCCGGTGGCGCCGCAGCTGAACCTGCGCACCTTCGACATCCACCCGACGCTGGCCACGCACGTGCGTGTGGTCGTGCTGTCCAGCCAGTGCACCGGCAACCCGTTCTACGCCGGCGAGCAGGACAACGACCCGCGGGCGAACACGGACTGCGCTACCAACAGCCAGTTCCGCGACGAGGTCCGCATCGCCGAGGTGCAGGTCTTCGGCTCCAGCGGCAACATCACGCCGGGGCAGTAGCCAGCACGGTTCCAGGGCCCCGCCGGCACACGCCGGCGGGGCCCGCTCGTGCTCGGGCGTTTTTTGTCGTACCCCACGAGTAGGGTCCCGGCCATGAAGCACAACAGCCGTCCCCGGACCGGTGGTCGCCACTCGTCCGGGAGCGTGGCGGGGTCACGCGAGGATAGGTTCGGCGCATGACGTATGCCGAGGTGAACGGGGTCTCGCTGTGGTACGAGGAACACGGCGAGGGTGAGCCGCTCGTGCTGCTGCACGGCGGGTTCTGGACCATCGAGATGTTCGGGGCGTTCCTGCCCGCCCTGGCGCGGCGACGGCGGGTCGTCGCCGTCGAGTTGCAGGGGCACGGGCACACACCCGTGACCGATCGGCCGCTTCGGTACGAGACCTGCGCCGACGACGTCGCCGCGCTGATCTCGCATCTCGGACTCGGCCGCGCCGACGTGCTCGGATACTCCCTCGGCGCCGGCACCGCGATCCGAGTCGCGATACAGCACCCCGACGTCGTGCGGCGGCTGATCGCGATCTCGACGCCGGTGCGGCGCTCGGGCTGGTTCCCGGAGGTGCTGGCCGGGATGGCGCAGCTCGGGCCGGAGGCGGCGGAGGGGATGAAGGCGTCGCCGTTGTACGCGGCCTATGCCCGGGTCGCGCCGCGGGTCGAGGACTGGCCGGTGCTCGGGACGCGGCTCGGCGAACTGCTGCGGCGCGACTACGACTGGTCCCCGGAGGCGGCCCGGATTCAGGCGCGGACCATGCTCGTCTACGCCGACGCCGACTCGATCGCGCCCGCCCACGCGGCCGAGTTCTACGCGCTGCTCGGCGGCGGCCTGCGTGACGCGGACTGGGACGCCTCGAAGCGGGTCGCGTCGCGGCTGGCGATCATCCCGGGGCGCACGCACTACGACATCACGGCGGCGCCGTCGCTGCCCGGCCTGGTGGAGGAGTTCCTGAGCGAGCCGGACTGATTCGGCTCGGCCGCGTCGACAACGTCCTGCGGCGCGGCGGCGACCACGTCCTGCGGCGCGGCGGCGACCACCTCGTGCGGCGCGGCGGTGGCCACCTCGTGCGGCGCGGCGGTGGCCACCTCGTGCGGCGCGGCGGTGACCACGTCCTGCGGGGCGGCGAAGGCCGCGTCCTGCGGCGCGGCGGTGGCCACCTCGTGCGGGGCGGCGGTGACCACGGCGTGCGCACGGCGGTGGCCACGTCCTGCGGGGCGGCGAAGGCCGCGTCCTGCGGCGCGGCGGTGGCCTTGGCGTCGGAGATCTCCAGGGCGGCGGTGACGACGTCGTGCGGTGCGGCGGTGGCCACGGCGTCGGAGATCTCCAGGGCGGAGCGGGCGGGTCCGTGGGGTCGAAGGGCGCCCTAGCCATGGCGACCTCGACTGATTTCCTGCTTACTGGGGATCGGAGGGTGCACTGGCCGTAGCGAGCGGGACTGGTAGCTGGGTCTCGGGTCATCCGGAGTGTGTCGCTGTCCATGTGCGGCCCGGGCGCGGACCGGCCCTTGCCGCGCGAAGCTGGGCGGCTTCGCCCGGCGGAGTGGGCCGGTCCTCGGCACCGGCACGGCACCGCCGTCGACCGACTGCGGTGAGCTTGCGCCGACGGCGCTGAGTCGGCTCCGACAGCTCTGCGCCGACTGCCGGCTCGGTGTGGCCGGGGCCGAGCCCGTCGGTGACGGCGAGCGGGATGACGCTCGCGGCGCCGATCGCCGGCGCTGCGCTGCCGCCGTCGGCGCCGCACCACGCCGGCTGTGCCAGCGCTGTCGCCGCTGACCGCACTCCGCCGCCGATCGCCGGCGCTGCACCATGCCGCCTCTGCTAGCGCTGCTGCCGCCGGCCGCGTTCCGCTGCGTCGAGCGTCGGCGCCGCACCACGCCGGCTGTGCCAGCGCTGTCGCCGCTGACCGCACTCCGCCGCCGATCGTGGGCGCTGCACCGTGCCTAGCGCTGCCACCGCCGACCGCATTCCGCCGCCGCTGAGCGTGGCCTGCCCCGAGGTACCCACCGCGCTCGCGGAGGCGACGGTCAGTGGCTAGCCGTGTGAGCCATGTGACGCGAGGCCGGAACCCCCCCAGCGATCAGCCGTCGATGCGGTGGGTCGTCCAGAACGAGGACAGGCTCGTCGAGCCGGCCGCCGCCTGAGCTGCCGCCTTGAAGTCGGGCACCGTCGAGACGCCGTACCAGTGTGACTGCGCGTAATTGAACATCAGGTTGGTCATGGCCGTCGTGCCGAGGGTGCGGCGCAGGTCGTGCAGTGCGCACTTGCCGTATCCGTAGATGACGGTCGAGTAGCGGGACGAGTGCGCGTCCCAGTAGGCCATCGAGCTGGTCAGCCGCTCGCTCGAGGACTGCCACGTCACCGAGTTCCAGCAGTTGGTGCCGGTCTTGTTGAAGTACAGGTCCGTGGCGTAGTCCGTGAACGCCTCGTCGAGCCACGGTGTCGTGTATTCGTCGTCGCCCACGATCCCGTAGAACCACTGGTGCGCGAGCTCGTGCGCGAGGGCGTTGCTCGACACCACGTCGAGCACGAAGCCCGGGTACTCCATCCCGCCGAACCAGAAGTTGTTGTCCAGCACCACATCGGCCTCGCCGTACGGGTACGCCCCGAAGCGCTGCGAGTGCGCGTCGAGCGCGCCCATCGCCGTGCTGAGCATCGAACTGGCGCTGGCGGCGCTGATCGCGCTGGTGCGGTACACGTTGACGCGGTATCCGCCCGGGGACACGCCGGTGGTCTTCGTGAACGGACCCGCCGCCCAGGCGAAATCGCGCACGTTCGCCGCCGAAGCGCGCGTGATCGTGCGTCCGGTCGTGCCCGGCGTGTCCGTCGACGTGCCGGTCGCGGGCACCGAGATGGACGTCGGGTGATCGAGTGTGACGTCGAAGTCGCTGATGAGGCTGTAGAACGACTCGCCGTTGTTCGTGTACGGCGAGAGGTGCCAGCCGGCCCCGTCGCGCACCGCGAGCACCGGAAGCGCGTTGCCGATGAAGGTGTACGCCCCGTCGCGCCCGAACCGGTCGGCCCCCGCGGGCACCACGATGGCGAGGTCGAACGCGATCGTCGCGGTCGCGTTCTGAGCGAGCGGGGCGGGCAGCGTGATCTTCATAGCCGTACACCCGACGCTGAGCGAACCTGCAGAGCCTCCGGTCACGTTGGTCACGGTGATCGGCGTGCTGGACGGGCACGTGCCGTGGTAGTTGTCCCACAACCGCAGGTACACCTCGGGCAGGGTCGTCGGCGAGGTGTTCGTGAACGTGACGGACTCGTGACCGCTCCACGAGGCGCCGGTGCTGTCGCTCGTGAGGGTGACGGTGTAGCCGGCCAGGCCCGGGGTCCGGGTCGTGTCGACCAGGCCGTCCGCGGTGCGCTGCTGCACCGCGAGGACGTGCTCGCCGCCCTGGTCGGGTCGCGCCTGGTGCCGGGTCGTGGCGAACGCGGCCGGGGCGGTGACCCCGACGGCGACGGCGGTGGCGGTGGTGACCGCGACGGTGAGCGCGGTCAGGAACCGGATGGTCATGCGGCCAGCGTGGGAAGCAGTAAGTGATGACTGTCAATATAGGCGAACCCGAGTCGCAACCCTCTTGACGCCGTACCGTGCGGCAGGAGTAGCGTGCCGGGTGAGAGAGCGCTCTCTAGTCCCCGCCAGGATCGCAAGGAGAGCCATGCGCACTCGAACACACCGTCGCGCCCGGCGCTGGGCCGCGGGCGTCACCGCCGCCGCGGCGCTCGCCCTGGTCGCCGTCACCGCCGTGGCGCAGGCCGGCACGTCGAACAACGCCCAGCTCGCGGCCGCCCCCGCGCCCGCACCGCCGCCCGGCTTCACGCTGACGTGGAGCGACGAGTTCAACGGTGCCGCGGGCACCGGGGTGAACACGGGCACGTGGAAGTACGACACCGGTCCGGGCAGCAGCTTCGGCACCGGCGAGATCGAGACCATGACGAACAGCACGGCCAACGTCTTCCAGGACGGCAACGGGCACCTGGTGCTGCGGGCCCTGCACTCGGGTACCGATCCGCGGGCCGGCTGGACGTCCGGCCGCATCGAGACCCAGGCCGCCACGTTCGGCGCCGACGCCGGCGACGTGGTGCGCATGGAGTCCTCGATCCAGCAGCCGAATGTGACGACCGCGAACGGTGCCGGCTACTGGCCCGCGTTCTGGATGCTCGGATCGACACTGCGGACCGGCACTTCGTGGCCGACCAGCGGCGAAATCGACATCCTCGAGGACATCAACGGCCGCAGCTCCGTCTTCGGCACCCTGCACTGCGGCGTGAACCCCGGCGGCCCGTGCAACGAGTCGACGGGCATCGGCAGCGGCGAGCGTGCGTGCGCCGGGTGCCAGACCGGCTACCACACGTACGCGGTGGAGATCGACCGGTCCAAGTCGCCGGAGGAGATCCGCTGGTACCTCGACGGCGCGAACTACTTCACGCTGCCGGCCACCCGCGTGGACGCCACGACGTGGAACAACGCCGTGCACCACCCGTTCTTCATCATCTACGACCTGGCCATGGGCGGCGGCTTCCCCGACGCCTTCGGTGGCGGCCCGAACGCGAGCACCGTCTCCGGTGCGCAGATGAACATCGACTGGGTGGCCGTCTACAACAAGAAGGGCGGCGGCACGACCAGCCCGCCCCCGACCGGCACCAACATCGCGCAGGGCAAGCCGACGACCGCCTCCTCGACCGAGAACGCCGGCACGCCCGCGTCCGCCGCGACTGACGGAAACGCCACTACTCGGTGGTCGAGTGCGTTCAGCGATCCGCAGTGGCTGCAGGTCGACCTCGGCCAGACGTACAACCTCACGAGCGTGAACCTGAACTGGGAGGCGGCCTACGCCAAGGCCTTCCAGATCCAGACCTCGAACGACGGGACGAACTGGACGTCGATCTACAGCACCACGACGGGTGCGGGCGGCAATCAGACGCTGAACGTCACCGGGTCGGGTCGCTATGTGCGCGTGTACGGCACGCAGCGCGCGACCGCGTACGGGTACTCGCTGTACGAGTTCGGCCTGACCGGCACGCCCGGCGGCTCGACCGGCACCGTGATCTCCCAGGGCCGGCCGACCACCGCGTCGTCGACGGAGAACGCGGGCACGCCGGCGTCGGCCGCGACCGACGGTAACACCGGAACCCGCTGGTCGAGCGCGTTCAGTGACCCGCAGTGGCTGCAGGTGGACCTCGGGTCCACGCGGGCCATCAGCAAGGTGAACCTGAACTGGGAGGCGGCCTACGCCAAGGCCTTCCAGATCCAGACCTCGAACGACGGTACGAACTGGACGTCGATCTACAGCACCACGACGGGTGCGGGCGGCAACCAGACGCTGAACGTCACCGGGTCGGGTCGCTATGTGCGCGTGTACGGCACGCAGCGCGCGACCACCTACGGCTACTCACTGTGGGAGTTCCAGGTCTTCGGCTGATCGCTGCTGGGACGGGGCTCCAGGACTCGCCACGTCCTGGAGCCCCGTCTCGCGCACTGCACGTCTCGCGCACTGCACGTCTCGCGCACGGCACGTCTCGCGCACGGCACGTCTCGCGCACGGCACGTCTCGCGCACTGCACGTCTCGCGCACTGCGCGTTCGTGCACTGCGCGTCTCGTGCAATGAGCACGTTATTGCGAATCTCCAGTAACGATCGGCCGGCGGGCGGGCGAGCGAGCGGCTGAACCTGCCCTGCCTGGCATCAAGAATTGGGTGCCTGTCGCAGGAGCTGCGCTCGTACTCTCTGTTGGTGAGCGACAGCAATGACTACGTGAGGTTGCGAGAAACCTTCAACGATGACGCTGCACGCTATGACCGTGCCCGCCCCCGGTACCCGGCGCGGATGTTCGATGATCTCGCTGCGGCCGGGGTAGCGCCCGGGGCAAGGGTGCTGGAGATCGGCTGTGGCACCGGGCAGGCGACCGTGCCCCTGGCCGAGCGGGGCTACCGCATCGTGGCGGTCGAGTTGGGCCCGGACCTCGCGGCTGTCGCCCGGCGAAATCTTGCCGCGTTCGACGCGGTGGAGGTCGTCACGGCGGCGTTCGAGGAGTGGCCCTTGCCCGGTGAACCGTTCGACGTGGTGTTCTCCGCCACCGCGTTTCACTGGATCGACCCAGCGGTGCGGGTGTCGAAGTCCGCCGACGCCTTGCGTCCCGGTGGCGTGCTGGCCACCGTGGGAACCCACCACATCGCCGGCGGTACCTGGACCGAGGCATTCTTCGTCGAGATCCAGAAGTGCTACGAGCGCTTCGATCCGTCGACCCCACCGGGTCTGCGTCTTGAGACCGCTCGTGACATCGTCGAGGACGATCGGGAACTCACCTCGTCGGGGCGATTCGGGCCTGCGAAGTTCTACCGATACGAGTGGGAGTTGCCGTACTCGACAGCTGACTACCTGGATCTGCTGTTGACCTACTCCGGACATCGAGCCTTGCCGGACGTGCAGCGGAACGGACTGCTGAACTCCATCGCGCGGCTGATCGACGCGGAATACGGGGGGCAAATCGTCAAGCGCTACCTGACGGAGCTGAGGATCGCCCGACGCGGTTGAAGTCGGCACAGCGATCGTGGCCCCTGCCGGGGAACTGGCTGAAGGGTCACAATGGCGCCCCGTGCAGGTTGATCGCACGGGGCGTCCGAGATTCTGTGCGAGGCGGTCTCGTCACGCAGGGCGGTGAGCGGCATGAAGGCCGAGCCGTTGCCGAGTTCGTCCGGTGCCGGGCCGGACGGAGTTGCGACGTCGGGGAGTCGGCTGGCGAGTGCGGCGCGTTCGTCGTCGGTGAGGTCCCAGCATTTGATCGATTCCGTCTTTGACCGCCAGGAGTAATGGTGCGCGCGCCGGTTGTTGCCGGGCACCACCACGAGTCAGGACCGTCGCCGGTGCTGCGATAGTCGGTCGTGCGGGCAGTCCGGGGCGTCGCGCTGACGAAGCCCGGTCAGGCCGCTGCCACCCACTCGGCGCGCAGGAGTCCGAAGATCGCGCAGTCGTGGAAGTGGCCGTCGGGTTCCAGGGAGTGCTGGCGCAGCGTTCCCTCGCGGGTGAAGCCCAGGGACGTCAGCAGCCGGACCGAGCGATCGTTGGCCGCGATCGTCCGGGCGTGGACGCGTCGCAGCCGCATCGTGGCGAAGCCGAAGCGCAGGATCGCTCGCGCCGCCTCGGTGGCGTAGCCGTGGCCCCAGTGTTCTTTCGCGAGGTCGTACCCGAGTTCGGCTCGCCGGTGGGCGGGCCGCCAGTTGTGCAGTCCCATGAGGCCGATGACCCGGCCGTCGAGCTCCAGGGCCCAGTGCCGGCGTAGGTCCGCGGCGGACTCGGCCAGCAGGTGTTCGAGGCATGCCGCGGTCTCCGCGAGGGTGCGCATCGGGTGGTCGTTGAAGCGCTGGACCTCTGGGTCGCCGCGGAACACGTGCACGTCTGCGGCGTCGGTGACGGCCGGCTCGCGCAGGACGAGCCGGGCCGTGCGGATCGGCTGCAGGGCCACGAACCGCACCCTATCGGGGACGTGGCCGCCCCCGTCGCGGGCCTCCCGCCCGGCGCGAGGTCGCCGACGGACCCGGTGAACCCGGGCCCGCGAGCGCGAGGCAGGAGAGCGCACAATCAGCAGCGTGCGAATCGGGGCTGCCACGACCCTTCGAGGTCGCCGACGAACCCGGTGAACCCGGGACCGCGAGCGCGAGGCAAGAGAGAGCACAATCAGCAGCGTGCGAATCGGGCTGCTCGGACCCCTCGAGGTCGCCGACGGGGACGGGGTGCCCCTCGAGGTCGGCGGGTCGCGGCTGCGTGTGCTCGTCACGCTCCTCGCGCTCGAGCCCGGCCGCGTCGTCACCGCCGCGCGGCTCACCGACGGGGTGTGGGGTGAGCATCCGCCCGCCGGGGCCGGCAACGCGCTGCAGTCGCTCGTCTCGCGGCTGCGCCGGGTGCTGCCCGACGGTGTGCTGCAGGCGCGCCCGACCGGTTACCTGCTGGACATCGACGCGCAGGACGTCGACCACCTGCGGTTCGAGGCGCTCGTCGGGCAGGCCCGGGCCGCGGGCGAACCGAGCGCGGCCGTCGCGCTGTTCCGGCGGGCCGAGGGGCTGTGGCGCGGGCCGGCGCTCGCCGACGCCGGGGAGGCCGCGTTCGCCCGGCCGTGGCGAGCCCGCCTCGACGAGCTGCGCATCGCCGCGATCGAGGACCGTATCGAGGCCGAGCTCGGCCTCGAAAACCGTACCGAGGCGGAGGCCGGTGCCGGGGAGGAGGGCGAGGTCGGTGTCGGCAAGCGGGTCGTCGCCGAGCTCGAGGCGCTCGTCGCCGCGCATCCGCTGCGAGAGCGGCCCGTCGCGCTGCTGATGCGCGCGCTCGCCGCGGCCGGGCGCGGGGCCGAAGCGCTGGCGGTGTTCGAGCGGTGCCGGGACCGGCTCGCCGAGGAGCTGGGCGCTGATCCGTCGGCGGGGCTGATGGCGGTACACCTGCGGGTCTTGCGGGGTGAGCAGCAGCGGCCCGCCGACGGCAACCTGCGCGCGGCGCTCACGAGCTTCGTCGGGCGCGACGCGGACCTGGCCGCGGTGCGCCGGCTCGTCACCGGCGGGCGGCTCGTCACGCTCGTCGGGCCCGGCGGCGCCGGCAAGACGCGGCTGTCCGTCGAGACCGGGCGGGCGCTGGCCGGGCAGATCCCGGACGGCGTCTGGCTCGTCGAGCTCGCGCCGCTCACCGACCCCGGCGACGTGATCCAGGCCGTCTGGAGCGCGCTCGGCCTGCGGGACCCGGCCGGCAAGCCCGCCGCGCCCGGTCGGCGCCTCGACGCCGACGACGCGCCCCGGCGCCTGGCCACCGCCCTGGCCCACCGGCGCCTGCTGCTGATCCTCGACAACTGCGAGCACGTCGTCGCGGCCGCGGCCGAGCTCGCCGAGCGGCTGCTGGGGGAGTGCCCGCACCTGCGGGTGCTGGCCACGAGCCGGGAGCCGCTCGGCATCACCGGCGAGGTGCTGTTCGGGGTGGAGCCGCTGGCGGAGGAGCCGGCGGCGCGGCTGTTCGCGGACCGGGCCGCGGCCGTGCGGCCGGGACTGGCGGGGCAAGCGGGGCTCGCGGAGGACTCCGGCGCCGTCGCCCGGATCTGCCGCGCGCTGGACGGGATGCCGCTGGCGATCGAGCTCGCCGCGGCCCGCTGCCGCTCGCTCACCCCGGCGCACATCGCCGACCGGCTCGACGACCGGTTCCGGCTGCTCAGCCGGGGCAGCCGCACCGCCCGGCCCCGCCACCAGACGCTGCGCGCGGTCGTGGACTGGAGCTGGGATCTGCTGGCCGAGCCCGAGCGCGCGATGCTGCGCCGGCTGGCGATCTTCCCCGGCGGGGCGACCGTCGCCGCCGCGGCCGCCGTCTGCGACCCCGGCGGGCGCCTGGGCGACCCGGACGAGCTGCTCACCACCCTGGTGGAGAAGTCGCTGCTGGTGGTCGGCGACGACCTGCGGTACCGCATGCTCGAGACGATCCGCGCATATGGCCTGGAACGCCTGGACGACGCCGGCGAGACGGACGAGGTGCGCCGCCGCCACGGCGCCTGGTTCCTGGCCCTGGCCCAGCGGCTCGAGCCCGCACTGCGGGGCACCGGCCAGCTGGAGGCCCTCGCCGAGCTGGGGGCCGAGCACGACAACCTGCACGGGGCGCTGCGGCGGGCGATCGCGGCCGGGGACAGCGCGCTCGCCGTCCGGCTCGTCGCCGTGGCCGGCTGGTACTGGTGGCTCGGCGGCCACCGGGTCGAGGGCGCGGCCCTGGCCTCGGCCGCGCTGTCGCTGCCCGGCCCGTCCGACCCCGACGCCCGGGCGATGGCCTGCGGGGTGGCCGCGGTCAACGGGTTCGACGGGCTCGGCGACACCGAGATGCTCGACGGCTGGTTCTCGGAGGCGGTGCGGTACGAGGGCGAACATCCGCTGTTCCGGCTCTTCCAGGCGGTCGCGGGCCTGTATCGGGAGGGCCCGGTCGGGATCGTGCTCGTGCGCATCGCGGCGCTGTCCGACGACCCCGACCCGTGGATCGCCGGGCTCGGCCGCCTGCTCGTCGGGCACACGCTGCTCAACACCGGCGCGCGCGCGGCCGAGTCACGCGCCGCGTTCGAGTCGTCGCTGGCGGCGTTCCAGGGCATCGGCGAGCGCTGGGGCATGTCGTTCGCGCTCGCCGCGCTCGCCGAGGCCAAGGCCCACGAGGGCCGCCACCGCGAGGCGATCGCGCACTACGAGGAGGCGCTGACCTACCTGCGGCTGCTCGGCTCGACCGAGGACCGGCCGGTCACCGAGGTGCGATTGGCGCAGCTGTACTCCCTGATCGGCGACGAGCCGCGCGCGGAAGCGGTCCTCGCCGAGGCCCGGCGGACCGCCCGGCGCTCGGGGGTGCCCGACAGCATCGCCTTCGTCGAGTACGCCTACGCCTACCGTGACCTGCGCACGGGCCGGTTCGACGAGGCCCGCGACCGCTTCGCCCACGCCCTCGACCTCGTCGGCGACAACCGGGTCTCGCCGCAGATGCTCGCCCTGCTGCACTCCGGCCGCGCGGTGCTGCTGGCCCGCGACGGCGAGCACGCCGCGGCGGGCGACGCGCTGCGGTTCGCCGTCGAGCAGGGCCGCGCCGCGTTCGACGCGTACGCCGTCGCCAACGCGGTCGACGACGCCGCCGAGGCCGCGCTGCTGGGCGGGGACGCGGCGCGCGCGGTGACACTGCTGGCCGCGGCGCGGGCCGTCCGCGGCACGCACGACGCCACCCGGCCGTGGACCAGGGACGTGGACGAGCGGGCCCGCGCCGCGCTCGGTGCCGAGGCCGTGCCGGGCGCGGTCGAGCGGGGGCGCACCGCGACGCTCGGCAATGTCCTGGACTACTTCCCCGCGAGTAAATGCGTTGAGCGACCCCCGGCCCCCGAGGCAGGCTGAGGGCACCGCAGCAAGCACCCCGGGGGCCTCACCATGCGTCTGATCCGTGATCTCTGGGCCACGTCGCCGCGAAGAACCGTGGCCGTGGCCCTGCTCATCGTGCTCGGCGCGGCCGGGCAGGCCGCGGCGTCAGCGGTCGGCGGATCCGTGCTCATCCATCGATCTTGGGCGATGTTCGGCGTGCTCGCGGCCTCGCTCGCGGCCGCCGTGCTCACCGATCTCGCCGTCGGGCTCATCATGGCCCGGCTCACCGCCGACTGGTGCGCCGACGTGCGCCGGCGCCTGTGCCGGGTCGCGTTCGGCCAGGACCTGCCGACGCTGGAGACGACGCCGGTCGGCGAGCTGCTCGACCGGATCGACAACGACGTCTACCAGGTCGCCGGCGAGATGCGCAACGCCGGCGTCCGCATCGCGCAGTCGGCCTGCTACACGGTGCTGTCCATCGGCACGGCGCTGTTCGTGTGGTGGCCGGCCGGGGTCGCGATGATCGTGATCGTCGTCGGGCTCACCCTCGGCCTGCGCAAGCCCACCTCGAAGATCGCCGCCAGCCGGATGGGCGAGGAGGAGGCCTGGAGCGACCTCGCCGCCGTCATGGAGGAGAGCATCCACGGCCAGGACGACGTGCGCACCTCGCTGGCGCGCCCGTACGTGCTGCGCCTCTTCGCGCGCCGGGCCGCCGCCGTGCTCGAGCGCGGGCGCCGGGTCTGGGTGCGCTCGGCCGCCGTCACGTCCGTCGCCTCGGGCTTCGTGCGGCTCACCATCGCGCTCATCGTCCTCGGCGGCGTGTGGGCGCTCGCGACCGACCGCATCGACGTGGCCCGGCTCAGCGCGATCTGGCTGCTGGCCCTGGGCTTCGGCGGGACCGTCGAGCAGACCAGCCGGATGGTGCCCGACCTGCAGTACGCGCTCGGCGCCTGGGCCCGGGTACAACTCCTGCGTGACGCCGCACAGGAGCCCATGGGCGGCGCGATGCCCGCGGCCGGGGACCTCGAGGTGCGCGGCCTGACCTTCCGGTACTCCGAGACGGCCCGCCGACCGGCCCTGCGCGACGTGACGCTCACGTTCGCCCGGGGCCGTTCCTATGCGCTCATCGGGCGCACCGGCTCCGGCAAGTCGACGCTGGCCAAGATCCTCACCCGGGCCGTGGACATCCCCCGCGGCACGGTCTACCTGGGCGGCACCGACCTGCTCGAGCTCGATCTGGAGCACCTGCGCCGGTGGATCGCGGTCGTACCGCAGCGCACGGAGATCCTCGCCGGCACCCTGGCCGAGAACATCGCGCTGTTCGACCCCGACCTGCTCGGCGCGGCCGCACGGGCGGTGGACGAGCTCGGCCTGACCGGCTGGGTCGCCGAGCTGCCCGAAGGCCTCGACACCCGCCTCGGCGACGGTGGCCACATGCTCTCGGCCGGCCAGGAGCAGCTTGTCGCGTTCGCGCGCATCGTGGTCCGCGACCCGCAGGTGGTCATCCTCGACGAGGCGACCGCGCGGCTCGACCCGGTGACCGAGGCGCAGGTGCAGCGGGCCACGGCGCGGCTGCTGGCCGGGCGCATCGGCATCATCGTGGCCCACCGGCTCTCCTCGGTGCGGCAGTGCGACGAGGTCGTCGTGCTCGCCGACGGCGCCGTGGTCGAGGCCGGCCCGCTCGCCTCCTCGGAGCGCTTCGCCGCGCTGCTGGCGGCCTCGACGTCCGAGCGACCGGCCGCGTCCGCGGGCACTGCCCCGGGCGCGGTGCTCATCGGCAGCGCGGGGGCCGTCGGCAGTGCGGGGGTCGTCGGCAGTGCGGGGGTCGTCGGCAGTGCGGGGGTCGTCAGTAGCGCGGGGATCAAGGCCGACCCGCCGCCGCTGCCGTCGGTGCCGCGGGCGCGCACCCTGTGGAACATCTTCAAGCTGGCCACGAACGACTGGCGCTTCGGGCTCGTCTCCGTGGTCATCTTCGCGCTCATGATGCTCGTCGCGCTCGACGGCTCGGTGCTGCCGTGGCTGTGGGCGGACCTCGTCGACGGCCTCGGCGACGCGCTGTGGCCGGCGCTCGGGATCACGGCGGCGCTGCTGGTGCCGGTGGCGCTGCCGTACTACACCGGCAAGTGGTTCCCCGAGTGGTGGGTCCGCCAGCTGCTGCGCATCAGCCTGCGCCTGGTGCACGGGCAGACCGGCGCCCGGCGGGTCAGCAAGCACACCCCGGCCGAGGTCGTCGCCCAGGGCGGCGACACCGAGCGGGTGGTCATGCTCGCCGACCACCTCATCGACCAGTGGATCTGCCTGTGGGCCATCGTCACGATGACGATCGTGGCGGGCTCGTTCGTCCCGGCCGGGTTCATGGCCGCGACGATCGTGCTCTCCGGGCTCGCCGCCGCGCTGTTCGGGCCGGCGCTGAAGCGCTCGGCGCAGCGGACGGTCGCGGCGCGCGCCGCGTTCGCCACGGCGCTCGTGTCGTCGCTGTCGGCCGCCCGTACCGTGAAGCTCGCCGGCGCCACCGTCCCGGTGCTCGAGCACCTGGCGAAGCTGGACCGCGTGCGCAGCCTCCGGGTGCGGCGGGAGATCGCCGTGCAGATCTGGGCCCGCTCGACCCCGGCCCTGGCCAGCGGGCTGCTGCCGATCGGGGCCTGGGCGCTGCTGCTGTCGGGGCGGCTCTCCGCGGGCGCGACGCTCGTGGCGGTGTCGACGCTGGGCTCGGCCCGCTGGTTCGCCTGGACGACGGCGTCGCTGGTCTCGCAGCTGCCCTCGGCGCGGGTCTGGACGCGGCGGACCGTCGAGATGGTGGGCAACGGGGAGTACGCCGCCGCCGTCCCCGGCGTCGATCTCTCCGCCGGCACCGCGCCCGCCCCGCCGACGGCCCCGCGGCATCCGCTGCGGCGGCTGGAGCTCGCCGGGTTCGCGGCCGTGCACGAGGACGGCACCGTGGCCGTGCGCGACCTCGACCTGGCCGTCGAGCGCGGCCAGCTCGTGCTCGTCGTCGGGCCCGTCGGCTCCGGCAAGTCCTCGCTGCTGCGGGCCCTGGCCGGGATCGTGCACCACACGGGGAAGCTGCGCTGGAACGGCGAGGCGGTGACCGAGCCCGAGATGTTCCTGCGGCCCAACCAGATCGGGTACGTCGCGCAGCTGCCCCGCGTCCTGTCCGGCACGATCGCGGACAACATCGCGCTGGGCCACGAGGTCGACGCGGACAGCGCCGTGTCGACCGCGCAGCTGGAGCACGACCTGAGCGCCGCGGGCGCGGGCCTGGGCCTGCTCATCGGGCACAAGGGCACCCGCCTGTCCGGCGGGCAGCTCCAGCGCCTCGCGCTGGCGCGCGCCCTGGCCCCGCGCACGGAGCTGCTCATCGCCGACGACGTGTCCTCGGCGCTGGACGTGACGACCGAGCTGGCGCTGTGGCAGGCGCTGCGCGAGCACGGCGTGACGGTCATCGGCTCCACGTCCAAGCGCGCGGCCCTGACCCAGGCCGACCGCGTCGTCGTCCTCAAGGACGGCACCGCGGCGGCCCAGGGCACATGGCGCGAGCTCGAACCGGACTGGGGCCACCTGGCCGGCTAGAGGGTCTGGATCAGGCCGCCGTCGATGGCGAAGTCGGCCCCGGTGACATTGCCCGCGCGGCCGCCGGCGAGGAGGAGGACCAGGTCGGCCACCTCCTCGGGCTCGGTGAACCGGCCGGTCACCGAGTCGCCGGCGGCCTTGCGGGCCACGTCCTCGGGCGCGGCGCCGGCGGCCTTGGCCACGGTCACGGCGACGCCGTCGGCGCCGAGCCACAGCCCGGTGCTCACCGGCCCCGGGCTGACCGTGTTCACCCGGATGCCGTGCGCCGCGACCTCCTTCGACAGCGCCTTGGAGAAGCCGGCCAGGGCCGCCTTGGCCGCGCTGTAGTCGATCACGAGCGGGTCGGGGAGGCGGGCGTTGACCGAGTTGACGGTCACGATCGCCCCGCCGCCGCGCGCGATCAGGTGCGGCAGCGCGGCCCGGGTGGTGCGCACGGCGGCCAGGAAGTTGATCGTCAGCGTGGCGAGCCAGTCGTCGTCGGTGACGGAGGCGAACCCGCCCGGGCGCGGCCGGACCGCGCCCACGTTGTTGACCAGGATGTCGAGGCCCCCGTGCGCGGCCAGCGCCGCCTCGACGAGCCGCGCCGGGCCGTCCGGCGTGCTCAGGTCCACCGCGACCGGCGTGACCGCCTCCCGCGCGGCGAGGTCGGACAGCTCCGTGGTGACGCCGCGCGCCCCGGCCACGACCGCGGCTCCCTCGGCGGCCAGGGCGCGGGTGATGGCCAACCCGATGCCCTTGCTCGCCCCGGTGACGACCGCGGTCCGGCCCTTCAGCTGCAGGTCCATCGCGTCTACAGGCCGTGCTGGCGCAGCCAGCCGAGGGCGACGTCGGCAACCTCGCGCCAGCCGTGGTCGATGGTCAGCGAGTGCGCCCGGTCCGGGAACTCGTGGATGTCGGTGACCGCGTCCGAGTGCCGGTACTGCTTCAGCGTCGCCCGGGTGACCGCCTCCGGCACGGTGTGGTCGCGGCCGCCCATCATGAGCAGCAGCGGCCCGCGCATGTCGTTGTCGACGTCGACCTTGGCCGGCGAGTGCGGGTCGAAGTTGGCCGCCGCCGCCTCGAACAGCGGCTTGCCGGGCGCCGGGATCGCCCACCGCTCGAAGAGCTCGTCGGACTCCTCCTCGCTGATGGCGTTGCCGAAGGCGTAGCGGAACTGCTCGGCGGTGAGGGAGACGGCCCGGTGCCGGTTGGCCGGGTTCTTGAACACGGGGAAGGTGACCCGCAGCGACGACAGGGGCAGCGGCAGGACACCCTTGATCTGCGCGGCGTCGATGGCCACCGCGGCCGCGGCGAGGTTCTGGCCGAGCAGCTTCTGGGCGATCATGCCGCCGAACGAGTGCCCGATGAGGATCGGCTTCGCGTCCAGCCCGTCGATGATCTTCGCGTAGTGGGCGACGACGTCGTCGATGCCGTGGTCGGCGATCGCGTCCGGCTCGGCGCGGGCGCCTTCGACGGTGTCGGGTTCGCCCGGCCAGCCGGGTGCCGCGGTCCGGTAGCCCGCGTCGGTGAACAGCTCGGTCCAGGGAGCCCACGAGGTGGCGTGCAGCCAGAGGCCGTGGATGAAGAGCACCGGCGTCTCGGTAGTCATGCGCGGACCGTACGGCGCGCGGGTCCGGCTTCGCTTGCGTCACATGACGGTCATCGCGGCGCGCGGCTGGGCTCGCGACGTGATGCCGAGCTTCGGCAAGACGCGGCTCGGCCCGGGCCCGGTCGCCCCAGGGGACCGCGCCCGGCGCGTCGAAGGTGCCGCGGGCCGCGCGCCCGGGCGCCCGCGAGTCGGCCGGGCTCTCCGGCCGCGAGGACGGCGGGCAACTCGACCGGCGCGAGCGGGTTCCCGGCCGCCTCATGCGATCCGCGCCTCACGCTGCACCCCGGTGCTCGCAAGCACCCGCACCCGCGCGCGTCCGGCCACCCGGGCGATCCCGGCGAGCAGCGCCGACTTGCCGATGCCGGCCGCTGCACGCTCCGCGCGAGTCTGGGCAGGCGCGGTCAGACGGTGACGAGGCCCGACTCGTAGGCGAACACGACCAGCTGCGCCCGATCGCGCGCCCGCAGCTTCGTCATCGCCCGGCTCACATGCGTCTTGGCCGTGGCCAGGCTGATCACCATCCGCTCGGCGATCTCATCGTTGGACATTCCCCGGGCGGCGAGCGCGACCACCTCCCGCTCGCGGTTCGTGAGCGTGCTCACCGCCCCGTGCAACGGCCCCCGCGGCGGCCGAGCCACGTACTCTCCGATCAACCGCCGCGTGATCGCCGGCGACAGCAACGCATCCCCGCGGGCCGCGACCCGCACCCCGTAGAGCAGGTCGGCCGGCTCGGTGTCCTTGACCATGAACCCGGCGGCCCCGGCCCGCAGCGCCGCGTAGACGTATTCGTCCAGCCCGTAGTTCGTCAAGATCACCACGTGCACCCCCGCGAGGGCGGGGTCGCCCGCGATGCGCCGCGTGGCCTCGATCCCGTCGACGCCGGGCATCTGAATGTCGACGAGCGCCACGTCGGGCAGATGCTCCGAGGCCAGCGCGACCGCCTGCTCCCCGTCCGCCCCTTCGGCCACGACCTCGATGTCGTCCTCGGCCGCGAGCAGCGCCCGGAACCCGGCCCGGATGAGCGCCTGATCGTCCACGAGCAGCACCCGGATCATGAAGCCACCGCCGCCCCGCCGCCCCGGACGACGTCCCCGCGCCTCATGCCGCACGGCCGGGATTCCATCGCGCGGCGGTTGCGGAAGTTCGGCTCGACGGCCGTTTCGCGGCTCACGTCCGGACCGTCCGGGGCTCGTCGCGCGGCGCGGTGGCGGTCAGCGTGACGTCGGACGCCGAAGCCGTGTCGCGGACCGTGACGTCCGGCGCCGGATCGGGCCGGCCCGGGTCGTCCTGCGCCGGCGGAGCCGAGGTCGCGGGGACGGGCGGCGCTGCGAGGGGAGCGGGTGCGGGTGGGGCGGTCAGCGGGAGGCGGGCCTCGACGGTGAAGCCGCCCGCTGGGCGTGGGCCCGTGCGCAGTGAGCCGCCCAGGGCCGTCACCCGCTCGCGCATCCCCGTCAGGCCCACGCCCGGTACCGCAGCCGTGGTCGCGCCGCGGCCGTCGTCGTCGACGCGGATGGTCAGCGTGGTCGCGGCGAACTCCACGCACACCGTCGCCTCCGCCGGCCCCGCGTGCCGAGCGGCGTTGGTCAGGGCTTCCTGGACGATGCGGTAGGCGGTCTCGTCCACGGCCGGCGGCACGTCGCGGCGCGGCCCGGTCGTGTGCACGGTCACCGGCAGGCCGGACCGTCGCGCGCCCTCGGCCAGGCGGTCCAGGTGCGCCAGGCCGTTGCCGTCGTCGTCCGTGGTGAGCGGGTCCGGGGCGGTGCGCAGGACCTCCAGGGTGTTGCGCAGCTCGCGCTGGCGTCGGTGCTCGCGTGCTGGATGGCGAGCAGGGCCTCCGGCACCGGCTCGTCGTGCTTGCGGGCCAGGTGCACGGCCACGCCGGCCTGGATCTTGATGATGGAGATGCTGTGCGTCAGGGAGTCGTGCAGCTCGCGGGCGATGCGCAGGCGCTCCTCCACGGCTCGGCGGCGGGCCGTCTCCTCCCTGCTGCGCTCGGCCTCCTCGGCTCGGCGTTCGACCTGCTCCAGGTAGGCGCGGTGCTGCCGGGTCACCTCGGCCATCACGCTCGAGGCGACCATCCAGCCGATGATGAGGAACCAGCGCTGGAACACCTCCGCCGGGCGGGCGCCGGAGCCGATGGCGTCGCCGACGATGCCGACCACGAGGATCCCGGCGATCGTGGCGCGGGCCGTCTTGCCGTGGCCGCGGTGCACCGTCGTGTAGAGCGCGATGAGCACCGGCAGCGCCGGCCCCACGCCCGGATAGCCGAGCACCAGGTAGGCGAGCAGGCACGCGGCCGTGAGCGCCAGCACGGACCGCGGATAGCGCCGCCGGGCGACCAGCGCGAGCCCGGCCACGATGAGCAGCAGCACGCCCGTCGCGTCGAGGTCGGTGCGGCCGGCCGGAGACGTGACGGCCCCGCCGACGGCCAGCACCGCCGCCCCGGTGGCCAACGCCAGATCGCGCCAGACGTGTTTCATGGGCCTGACGTTAGGCGGTCGGCGGCGGATGCGCGTCGGCCCAGGGTGGTATCCGGGATGTCATCTCAGGGTGGTACAAGATCTCGACCGTGGTCTGACGACTCGAGCTCCGGTTCGGAGCAACATCTGCGGCCATGAACGCACGAACGGTCCACATGGCGCTGCGGGGGACCAGCGCCGCGCTCGCAGTCCTCGCCGCGGTTCAGGTGCTGCTGGCCGGAAGCTTTCTCAGCGGGCACTACGCGGTCCTGCGCTGGCACATGATCGGCGGCTTCTCGATGGTGGTCGTCGCGCTGCTGCAGGCGGTCCTGGTGTTCCTGCCCGGGCGCCGCGAACGGCCCTCGTCACTGCCGCGCGAAGGCGTCATGATCCCGCTGCTGCTGGCGACGCAGGGCATCCTGGGGGTGTACCGCATCCTCGAACTGCACGTGCCGATCGGCGTGCTCATGGCGATCGGCACCGTCCACGGGGCGACGTGGGCGTGGAAGACGCCGCTGCCGAGCGCCCGCGAGCAGGCCGAGGCGGTGACGGCATGAGAAGGCGCGCGCTGCTCGGGGCCGGTGCCGCCGCGCTCGGGGCCGCCGGGCTCGGATGGTCGCTGCTCACCCCGAAACGGCCGGGGAGGCTCCTGCACAGCCGGGCCGAGCTGCCGAGGCCGTTCGAGGCGCGGCTCACCATCCCGCCCGTGCACACCGGCGACGAGATCGTGCAGCGGGAGGCCGATCTCCACATCCTGCCGGGGCTGACGACGCGCGCGTGGACGTACGACGGAACCTTCCCGGGACCGACCGTCATCACGCGCTCGGGGCGGCCCGCGGCCCTCACGCACCGCAACCGGCTGCCCGAGCCCGTGGTGGTGCACCTGCACGGCGGGCACACGCCGGCCGACAGCGACGGCTACCCGATCGACGAGATCATGCCCGAGCGCGGCACGGCGACCACCACCACGCACCACGACATGGCCGCGATGAGCGGGGACATGACCGTGGGCAGCCGGACGTACCGCTATCCGATGACCCAGCGCGCGGCGACCCTCTGGTACCACGACCATCGCATGGGCTCGACCGGCCCGGCGGTCTACCGCGGGCTGGCCGGATTCCACCTCGTGCGCGACGACGAGGAGGACGCGCTGGCGCTGCCCCGCGGCGAACGGGAGCTGCCGCTGATGCTCACCGACCGCGCGTTCGAGGCCGACGGCTCGTTCCGCTACCCGACCGGCGACCCGGCCTTCATGAACGGCGTGCTCGGCGACGTCGTGCTCGTCAACGGGCTGCCGTGGCCGGTGCACGAGGTCGACCCGGCCCGCTACCGGCTGCGGCTGCTCAACGCGTCCAACGCGCGGCGGTACCGTCTCGAGCTCGACCCGCAGCCGCCGGGCGGAGCCGCGTTCACGCAGATCGGCAGCGACGGCGGGCTGCTGCGACAGCCGATCGGGCACGACTCGCTGCGGATCGCGCCGGCCGAGCGGTTCGACGTCATCGTCGACTTCGGCCGCTACAAACCCGGCACGCGCGTGCGGCTCGTCGACCGCGACGGCGGGAACGTGATGCGGTTCGACGTGACAGGTTCCCGCCGCGATGACGATACAGCGGTACGGCCACGGCTCAGCCGAACCGCCGAACCCCTCCCGCCGCCGGCCCGCACGCGCACGTTCGCCTTCAACCAGGGACCCGGCGGCACCTGGCGGATCAACGACCTGGAGTACCGGCCCGGCCGCGCGGTGGCCCGGCCGCGGCTCGGGGAGGTGGAGCACTGGCGGTTCGTGTCCGACTTCCATCACCCGGTCCACCTGCACCTCAACCACTTCCAGGTGGTCTCGCGCAACGCGAGGGAGATCGGGGCGTACGACCACGGGTGGAAGGACACCGTGGACCTGCGGGCCTCGGAGGCGGTCGAGGTCGCCGTGCGGTTCACCGACTACACCGGC
The DNA here is from genome assembly GCF_050947935.1 of Dactylosporangium sp. CA-052675. Lineage (GTDB taxonomy): Bacteria > Actinomycetota > Actinomycetes > Mycobacteriales > Micromonosporaceae > Dactylosporangium. Next base: position 3,122,526 of record NZ_CP192010.1, read on the forward strand.
ACGTTCATGCTGCACTGCCACAACCTGGAGCACGAGGACATGGCGATGATGGCGGACTTCGTGGTCGAGGCCTGACCGCCCGCCCACGGCGGCGAGGCACGCAACGCGGAGCGCACGGGAGCCGGCCCGGGAATTGGGTCCTCGGCTTGGGTCTTTGGGCCCAGGGATCCGGCCGTACGGTGTGCGGGCCCTCGCCATCGTTCGTGCACGTCGCAAGCAGTTAGGAGAATCCTCGTGCCAAACGTCAGGGGCCTCATCGCCGCCGCCGGGGCCGCGGCCGCCGCCCTCCTCGTCGTCACCGCCGCCATGGTGACGTCCGCCGATGCCGCCACGGCGGTGACCGTGCAGGCGGAGGCGTTCAGCGCGCAGTCCGGGGCGCAGGTGGAGAGCACCGTCGACACCGGCGGCGGGCAGGCCGTCGGCTACCTCGCCGACGGCGACTGGCTGCGCTACGACGGCGTCGACCTCGGCGCCGCCGGGGCGCTGAGCATCGGCGCTCGCGTCGCCTCCGCCGGCACCGGCGGGACGGGCGCCATCGAGCTGCGCACCGGCTCGCTCACCGGGCCGGTGCTGGCCACCGTCACCGTCGCGCCGACCGGCGGCTGGCAGGCCTGGACCACGCTCACCGCCACGGCCGCGAGCCACCCGGCCGGGGCGCAGACCGTGTTCGCGGTCATGCGCAACGCCACCGGCGGCCGCGACTTCGTCAACATCAACTGGTTCTCGTTCACGAACGGGGCCTCCGCCACCCCGAGCGCGAGCGCGAGCACGGGCGCGGGGTGGGTCAACGTGGACCCGGCGCGGTGGAACGCGCAGCTCGCCGAGTTCACCGCGATGGCCATGGACCCGGCGCCGGCGAACGCCGTGCGGGTGTCGGAGTTCAACGCGTCGTGCACGTACAGCCACTCGTTCAAGGACGACCCGATCGTCTTCCCGGGGCTGCCGGGCGCGTCGCACATGCACAGCTTCCTGGGCAACCACAGCACCAACGCGTTCTCGACGGGCGACACGCTGCTCGCCAACGCCGGCACGAGCTGCGCGCCGGCGCCGGACCTGTCGGCGTACTGGGTGCCGACGCTCTACGAGCACGGCGTCGCGGTCGAGCCGAAGGGCGTCGTGGTGTACTACGGCTCGCGCCTGACCAGCCCGGCGGCGACGGTGCCGTTCCCGCAGGGCTTCCGGATGATCGCCGGGGACGCGAAGCTGCAGCAGGCGACGCCGGCCGGCTCGGTCAACCAGTTCTACTGCGCCGGGCCGGGCGGCGAGATCGGGCGCAGCGCGGACGGCAACTGGCCCTTGTGCGCGCCGGGCGCCACGCTGATGTTCCAGCTCGTCTTCCCGGACTGCTGGGACGGCGTGCACCTGGACAGCCCGGACCACAAGTCGCACGTGGCGTACGCGTACACGGGCACGTGCGGCGGGGCGTACCCGGTCGCGATCCCGTCGCTGTCGTTCGTGCTCGCGTACCCGACGAGCGGCACGGCGGACGGGTTCACGCTCTCGTCCGGCATGGCGTCCTCGTTCCACGGCGACGCGTTCCTCGCCTGGGACAACGCGGCGCAGGGGCACCGGGTGAAGAACTGCATCGTCCAGAAGGCGAAGTGCAACACGGCCGGCACGTTCTGACCGGTCGCCCCCGGCGTCGACGACATCAGCGCAGCTCGATGCGGTTGATGTCGGGGGCATCCCCGTCGTCGTTGTAGAAGCGGATCCAGGTGCCGCCGGCGGGCAGGTACACGGGGAGGGAGGTGCGGGCGGGAATGCGATAGTCGCCGGCGCCGGCGAGCTTCAGGGTGTGCACGGGCCCGTCGGCCACGGCCACCTTGAGGGTGCGGAGGGACTCGGTCTCGTAGACGATGACCAGGGTCCGCTCGCCGGCGGCGGGGACCTCGGGAACGCGGACGGCGAGGGTGTTGGGGCCGCCGATGTAGCCGACGCGGCGGCCGCCGTCGCACGTGGGGCACTCGATGACGCGGGCACCCTTGCGCAGGTTGGCCGCGTCGGCGGCATGCACGGAGACGGGCGCGAAGGCCGGCGCCGAGGAAGCGGACGGTGCCGCGGGGGGAGACGGGACCGGGGGGATCGCAGAGGCCGGAGGAGTCGAAGAGGCCAGGGGAATCGAAGCGGCCGGGGGAGCGGAAGCAGCCGGGGGAGCGGCGGGAGGAGCGGGCAGCACCAGCGGGGGCACGACCACGACGACGGCCGCCACCGCGAGGGCGAGCGAGGCCCAGCCCCAGCGGTTCATGAGCGGCCGGTCCAGCGCAGCAGGGCCTCGGTGCGGTTGGTCACGCGCAGCTTGGCGTACGCGCGGTGCAGGTGGTTCTTCACCGTCTTCTCGGTCAGCAGCAGCCGGTGCGCGATGGCCGCGTTCGACAGCCCCTCCGCCAGCAGGTCGAGGACATCCTGCTCGCGGCGGGTCAGGCCGTAGCGCGGCCGGGGACGGGCGGCCGGCCGTGAGCGCATCGAGGCCGTCGCGACCGCCGCCGCGGCCGGGGACAGCCAGCCGTAGCCGGCGGCCACGGCGACCACGGCGCGATGCAGCTCGCCGGGCGTGAAGGCGCCGTGGATGAGGTACCCCCTGGCGCCCCCGTGCAGCATCTGCGCGATGAGGGCCGGGTCCGGGTCGCTGGTCAGCACGAGGATCGAGGTCAGCCGGGCCAGGTCGGGCAGCACCGACAGCCCGTCGGCGATCGGCATGCGGTGGTCCAGCAGCGTCACGGCGGGGCCGGTGCGGCGCGCCTCGGCCAGGGCCTCGACCCCGTCGGCGGCCTCGCCGGCCACGACCACGTCCGGGGTGCCCTCGAGGTAGCCGCGCAGCGCCGCCCGGACGATCGGGTTGTCGTCGACGATGAGCACGCTGATCATGCCGGGATGGCGGCTTCCACGCAGGTACCGCTGCCGGGGCTTGACCTGACTCGCAGGGCGCCCCCGGAGAGCCGGGCGCGCTCGGACATGCCCAGGATGCCGTAGCGGTTGCCGGTGCGCAGCTCCGCGAGGCTCGGCGGCACCGGGAAGCCGCGCCCGTTGTCGGTCACGGTGAGCACCAGGCGGCCCTCCAGCGGGGCGAGCCGGACCGTCACCGCGGTCGCGGCGGCGTGGGCCGCGGTGTTGCGCAGCGCCTCCTGCAGGATGCGCAGCAGCTCGTAGCGGACCGGCAGGGGCGGGTCGGCCGCGGCCAGGTCGAGGCGGATCGCGATGCCGGTCGAGCGCTGCCAGGCCGCGCACCGGTCGGCCACGACCGTGGCGAAGTCCCGGGTCGGTTCGTCGCAGCGCAGGCCGTCGAGCAGGTCGCGGGCCTCCCGGGCGGCGGCCGCGGCGCCCTCGGAGACGGTGCCGGCGAGGCGCTCGGCGAGGTCCGGGTGGCGGCGCAGGCTCTGCGGGAGGGCGAGGGCGGCGAAGGAGACGCCGCGGAGGGTTTTGGCCACCGAGTCGTGCAGCTCGCGGGCGAGCCGGGCGCGCTCGTCGGCGGCCGCGGCGCGCTGGGCCGAGGCGACCACCCGGACCGAGAGCTCCACGTGCCGGCGCAGGGCCGTGGTGGCCACCGCGGCGCCCGTGGCGGCCAGGACGCACGCGATCGGGTAGGCGAGCACGAACTCGGCGTGCGCGGGGCTGCCGGCCAGCACGTGCGCGGCGACGGCGTACCCGAGCGCCGCGTGGGCCGCGGCCAGCCAGAGGGCCCGCAACCCCACCACGACCCCGGCGAGGGCGGAGGCGCCCGCGGCGGCGCAGAAGTACGCGATGCCCGGGTCGGCCGCGAGCACCGCCAGGGTGAGCAGGGTGTCGGCGGCGAGCAGCGGCACCGGGTGGCGCACGACGTAGGGGTTGCGGGCCAGCAGGACGAGCCCGGCGGCGCTCACCAGCAGGAACACTGCCGCGGCCAGCAGCAGCGGGCGGGGGTCGGGCACGAGGCGCAGCCCGGTCCCCGCCGCGGTGAGCGTGGCGGCGCCCCGGCCGAGCAGCACGGCCCGACCGAGGGCGGCGGGAGCCACCGCCCGATCGACGGTCATGCACGGAATGTACCGGGTTTCGCGACTTTTTAAATGATCCGAAGTTGACGGCCGCGGCGATGGTACCGATCACACTCAGCCACGTCCCGGCCCTGCCGATATTGCCCTCGTGCGGGAAAAGCGGTGGCTGTGGTGGCTCCTCGCCGGCTCGGCGGCGGTCGGCGGCTACTTCGTGCTGCCCATCGGCGCCGCGGCGCAGGGGTGCCTCTACGACGGCATCGGCACCGTCGCCGCCCTGGTGATGCTGGCCGGGGCCCGCCGCACCGACCGCACCCGGCGGACCGCCTGGCTGCTGAGCGCCGCCGGCACCGCCCTGTGGTCCGCCGGCGACTGGATCTACACCTACTTCGAGCACGTCGCGCACGAGGAGCCGTTCCCGTCCCTGGCCGACGTGTTCTATCTGTGCGCCTACCCGTTCCTGTTCGGCGGCCTGTTCCTGCTCGGCCGCCGCCGGACGCGGGGACCGGGCTGGACGGCCATGGTCGACGCGCTCGTCTTCGCCACCGGCACCGGCCTGGTGCTGTGGACGTTCGTCATGCAGCCCATCGCCAACGACGCCACCTCGCCCGTGACGACCCGGATGATCGCGCTGGCCTACCCGGCCGCGGACGTGCTGCTGCTCGCGCTCGTGGCCCGGCTCGTGGTCGGCGGCGCCCGGCGCGACACCAGCACGCGGCTACTCGTGGCGGCGCTGGGGCTGCTGCTGGCCGCCGACATCGCGTACTCGGTCGTCAACTCCTACACCGCCTACGTGGGCGGCGTGTTCGACGCCGGCTGGATGCTCTCGTACGTCTTCTGGGCCGCGGCCGCCCTGCATCCCTCGGTGCGCGGGGCCGGCGTCGCCGCTCGCGATGCCGGCGAGGTGCCCGACGGCCGGGCGCGGCTGGTCGTGATGGCGGCCTCGTCCCTGCTGGCCCCGGCGGTGCTGGTGGTGCAGGGCTTCCTCGACCCGCGGCACATCGAGTGGCTCGCGGTCGGCATCTGCGCCGCCGCGCTGTTCCTGCTGTCCGTGCTGCGCATGGCCGGCCTCGTCAACCAGGTGCGCACCCTCGCCATGCGCGACGAGCTCACCGGCCTGGCCAACCGCCGGGCGCTGGAGGCGCGCATCCGCGCTGAGCTCGGGACCGGCCCGCGCTCGCACGTGGCCCTCATCGACCTCGACGACTTCAAGGCCGTCAACGACCGCCTCGGCCACACCGTCGGCGACCGGCTGCTCCGGGCGGTGGCCGAGCGCCTCACCGGTCTCGTGCGCCCCGGTGACACCGTGGCCCGCCTCGGCGGCGACGAGTTCGCCGTGCACCTGCCCCGCACCTCGGCGGAGGTCGCGGACCGGATCGTGGCCGGGATCGTCGCCTCGCTGGACCAGCCGCTGACCGCCGGGCCGCACCGGCTGCTCATGCGGGCCAGCATCGGGATCGCCGACGACGAGGACACCGCCGACCCGTTCGAGCCGCTGCGCCGGGCCGACGTGGCCATGTACGCGGCCAAGGTCACCGGCGGCCGCCACCTGCGCTACGACCCGCTGCTGGACGAGCAGGCCACCGAGCACGCGCAGCTGGGCGCCGAGCTGCGCACCGCGCTCGACGAGGGGCAGTTCTTCCTGGTGTACCAGCCGATCGTGGCCCTGCCCGAGGGGCGCGTGGCCGCGGTGGAGGCCCTGGTGCGCTGGCGGCACCCGCAGCGCGGCCTGGTCAGCCCGGTCGCCTTCGTCCCGGTCGCCGAGCACAACGGCCTGATCGTCGAGCTGGGCGGCTGGATCCTGCGCACCGCGCTCGAGCGGATGCGCACCTGGCGGCGCGAGCCGGGCGCGGCGGCCCCCGGATACGTGTCGGTGAACGTCTCGGCCCGGCAGCTCTCGGAGCCCGGTTTTCCCGCCTTCGTGGCATCGGTACTGCACGACACCGCCCTACCCGCCTCCTGCCTCACCGTCGAGGTCACCGAGACCGCGGTCTTCGACAGCTCGACGGCCCTGGACGCGCTGCGGGCGATCAAGGCGCTCGGCGTCCGCATCGCCCTGGACGACTTCGGCACCGGCCACTCCTCGCTCGGCCTGCTGCGCACGGCCCCCGTCGACGTGCTCAAGGTCGACAAGTCCTTCGTCGACGACCTCGCCGGCGGCGGGCACTCGGTGATCGCCACGGCGCTCATCGACGTGTCGGCGCACCTGGGCCTGACCGCGATCGCCGAGGGCGTGGAGTCGGCCGACCAGGCCGAGGCGCTGTTCCGGATGGGCTACCGCTACGCCCAGGGTTACCTCTTCGGCCGGCCCGAGGAGTCCCCGGACTTCCCGCGGGCCGCACAGCTCAGCCCCGCCCGATGAATCCGATGCTTCCGGCATGTCCGGCAAAGCGGTCGTGGAACGCGCTCCTACCTGGCCTTCAACCCGGACCGCAAGTGCGACGGCGGCGGTGGCCGGGCGCGTCGGGCTACCCGGTCACCGCGAACGCGTACAACACCGTGACGTTCACGACGGTGAGCACGACCCGGCTGCGGGTGCTGCTGCAGTCCAACGGCACCAACTCGGTCGGCCTCCTGGAGGTCAAGGCCTTCACCGCCTAGCCGGTCGGCGGCGGGCGGGGCGGGCACGTGCCGCCCCGCCCGCCGGCCGCGGCGGCAGGGCGCGGCGGGGCGTCACGGCGACGCGTCCAGTTCGTGGCGGGCCGACAGGATATGGGTGCGCATGGCGGACTCGGCCCACGGGCCGTCGTGGGCGCGGATCGCCGACAGGATCTCGCGGTGCTGCCACAGGCTGATCCGCAGGCGCTCGGGGGAGTAGCCCAGGAACGTGCGCACCACGACCGGCACCTGGATCAGGCCGCGGATCATGCCCGGCAGCAGGGAGTTGGCCGAGGACTCGTGGACGAGGGCGTGGAAGCGGTCGTTCAGGTCGGCCACGCGCTGGATGTCGGTCGGCTCGGCGGCCGCCTCGTCCATCTCGTCGCACAGCACGGCCATCGCGGCGCGCTGGGGGTCCGTGGCGTGCTGGGCGGCCAGGGCCGCGGCGTGGCCCTCCAGCAGGGCGCGGACCGAGAACAGCTCGTCGAGCTGGGCGCGGGTCCACGTGCGCACGTAGGCGCCGCGGTTGGGGAAGACCTCGATCAGGCCCTCCGAGTGCAGGCGGCGGATCGCCTCCCGGACGGGGGTGCGCGAGACCGCCAGGTGGCCGGCGAGCTCGACCTCGGCCAGCTGCGCGCCCGGCGGGTAGGTGCCGTCCAGGATGCCCTTGCGCAGCGTGGCGTAGGCGTGTTCGACCGCGTTCACGACTCGGGTGCCGCCTCCTGCGGTGGGGGGAATGGGTCGGTGCGGCCCAGCAGCGCCGGGACCTGCCTGCCGAGGGTACGTTCCACGAGCTCGGTGGCGTGCAGCAGGCCCGGCACGGACAGCCCGGTCTCGTAGCCGTCGCGGTGCAGGGCCCAGGCCAGGTCCTCGGTGGCGATGTTGCCCGTCGCGCGCGGGGCGAACGGGCAGCCCCCGATCCCGCCGCTGCTCGCGTCCAGGGCCACGGCGCCGGCGGCCACGGCCGCGTAGGCGTTGGCGTAGCCGCTGTTGCGGGTGTTGTGGAAGTGGCAGCGCACCGGCAGGGCGGTCACGTCGCGGACGGCGCCGACGAGCGCGGTGACCCGGCCCGGCGTCGCGACGCCGATGGTGTCGGCCAGGCAGACCTCGTCGGCCTCGAACGAGCCGACCAGCCCCAGCACGCGGCCGGGCTCCACCTCGCCCTCGAAGGGGCAGCCCCACGAGGCGCCGATCGTCAGGCTCACCCGCATGCCGAGGTCGTGGGCCTGGGCGGCCAGGCGCCGGTAGGAGGTCACGGCGTCGGCGACGACCATGCCCTGGTTGCGCCGGGAGAAGGTGTCGGTCGCGACCATGACCAGGTTGACCTCGGCCACGCCGGCGGCCGCGGCCCGGCGCAGGCCGCGCTCGTTGAAGACCAGGGCGCTGATGGTGACGTCCGGCAGGTCCAGGCCCGCGAGGACCTCCTCGGCGTCGGCGAGCTGGGGGACCCGGTCGGGCCGCACGAAGCTGGTGACCTCGATGCGCCGGGCGCCCGCGGCGGCCAGGCGCCGGACGAACTCGATCTTCTGCGCGGTCGGTACCGTCACCGCTTCGTTCTGCAGACCGTCGCGCGGTCCGACCTCGACGATGTCGATCCGCACCTCAGATCACCCCGGCCGAGCGCAGCCGCGCCGTCTGCTCGGCGTCGAGGCCGAGGACCTTGCCGAGCACCTCGTCGTTGTGCTCACCGAGCGCCGGGCCCGTGTGCCGCACCGCGCCCGGCGTCTCGCTCAGCCGCGGCATGACGTTCTGCATCGGCACGTCGCCGAGGCCCGGTGCGGCCATGCGCACGATCGCCTGCCGGGCCGCGTAGTGCGGGTCGGCGAGCATGTCGCGGGCCTTGTAGATGCGCCCGGCCGGCACGCCGGCGGCGTCGAGGCGGTGCAGCAGGTCTGCCGCCGGTACCGTCGCCGACCACTCGGCGATCATCCCGTCGATCAGCTCCATGTTGCGCCCGCGCGCGTCGTGGGTGCCGAAGCGCTCGTCCTCGGCGAGATCGGGCCGGCCCATGACCTCGGCCAGCCGGCGGAACACGCCGTCCTGGTTGGCCGCGATGAGCACGCTCTCGCCGTCGCCGGTCGGGAACACGTTGCTGGGAGAGATGTTCGGCAGCACCGCGCCCGTGCGCTCGCGCTGGTAGCCGGCCAGCTCCCACTCCGGCAGCAGCGACTCCATCATCGCGAGCACGGCCTCGTAGATGGCCGCGTCCACGACCTGACCGCGCCCGGTGCGGCGGCGGGTGTGCAGGGCGACGAGCGTGCCCAGCGCGGCGAAGACGGCGGCGAGCGAGTCGCCGAGGGAGATGCCGGAGCGGGCCGGCGGGCGGTCGGGGTCGCCGATGACGTACCGGATCCCGCCCATCGCCTCGCCGATCGAGCCGAAGCCGGCGCGGGAGGAGTACGGCCCGGTCTGGCCGTAGCCGCTGACCCGGGTGACGACCAGGCGCGGGTTGGCCTCCCACAGCGCCTCGGGGGAGAGCCCCCAGCGCTCCAGCGTGCCCGGGCGGAAGTTCTCGATGAGCACGTCGGCCTCGGCGAGCAGCCGGCGCACCAGGTCCTGGCCCTCGGGGCGGCGCAGGTCGACGGTCACCGACTTCTTGTTCCGGGCGACGATCGGCCACCACAGCGACATGCCGTGCGGCTTCTCCCGGCCCCACTGGCGCATGGGGTCGCCCGAGCGGGGGTCCTCGATCTTGATGACCTCGGCCCCGAAGTCGCCCAGGAGCTGCCCGCAGAACGGCCCGGCCAGCAGCTGACCCATCTCGACCACGCGCAGATCGGCCAGGGGGAGTTCGGTGTCGGTCGTCATATTCCCTCCAGGTCTCGCAATTGTATGCAACTTAGGTGGCGGTCGACGGAAAGGCAACTGGGCTAGTGCATACAAGACTGCCCGTCCGGGCGGGTTCCCGTACCGGGTTGACCGTGACTCTTGACACCTCTCGCGCGGTGGATCTACGTTCCATTGCGTACAACCACGCCACGGCGCGGACCCGCACCCACCCCAGCGACCGCCGTGTGAAGGCGCACATTGCATACACACCGCACACCCCCACCCCCCGAGGAGTGGCACCTTGATCAGACTTCCCGCCGTCGCGGCCCTGGGCGCCGCGCTGTTGCTCACGGTCGCCGCCTGCGGCGACGACACGTCGGCCGGCGAGTCCCCGGGCCCGGTCAACGACACCTACACCCAGCAGGCCGCCGACCTGATCAAGGCCGGCACCGGCGGGCTGCTGTACTTCGAGGGCGCCGAGAAGGACATCACCCTCGACAAGATCAAGGTCTACAAGGACTGGTCCGGCCCGACGAAGTCCGTCAAGCCCGTCGCCGGCGCGAAGGTCGACATCATCGTGTGCAAGGTCGGCACCTCCTGCGAGGAGGTCGGCAAGAAGGCCGCCTCGATCGCCCAGTCACTCGGCTGGACCACCAAGATCCTCGACGGTCAGGGCGCGCCGGAGGGCTTCCAGAAGGCGTTCTCGACCGCCGCCGCCGACAAGCCCAACGCGGTCATCACCGTGGCCATCCCGGAGAACCAGGTCGCCGACGGCCTTGCCGAGATGAAGCGGCAGAAGATCCCGACGGTCGGCATCTCCGCGGTCAAGGAGGGCGGCGCCGTCGGCTTCGACGCGAACGTCTCCAGCCGCGAGACCTTCCAGTCGGTGCTCGAGGTCACCAAGGCCATCGCCGAGAGCAAGGGCACCGCCAAGGCCGTGTTCCTGTGGGACGTCGGCTACCCGCACCTGGTCGAGGCGCTCAACACCAGCAAGCAGGTCTTCGCCGGCTGCACCGGGTGCAAGCTGCTCGAAGTGCGCGAGCGCACCCTGGCGCAGGCCACCGACCCGATCGAGATGCAGAACATCACGACGTCGCTGATCCAGAAGTACGGCAACGACCTGCAGTACATCTTCACGCCCTACGGCAACGGCGTGGAGTCCATCATCGCCGCCCTGAAGGCCGCCGGCCGCACCGACGTCAAGGTCATGTCGAAGAACGCCGAGCCGGAGCGCCTGGGCAGCGTCGCCAAGGGTGACCAGTTCGCCGACTTCGGGGCCGTGCGCGGCTGGAACGCCTACGCCGCGGTCGACCAGGTGGTGCGCCTGCTGGCCGGCCAGCCCGCGCTGCCCGACGCCGAGCAGGGCATCCCGGCGACCGTGTTCGACAAGTCGAATGCGCCCAAGGACGGCAAGGTCAACTGGGACTCGTACGTCAACTACGCGGAGCGGTACACGCAGATGTGGAGCAGCGCGCAATGAGCGGTCGCAAGCGGAGCGGAGGGGCCGCTCACCGGGAGCACAGGGCGTTGCCGTGCCTCGCGCCGTCACCGGAGCGTGCGGAGGCGACGGCGTGAGCGAGCCGGTCCTGGAGGTCGTCGGCGTTTCGAAGTCGTACGGCCGGGTGCGTGCCGTGTCGGATGTGTCCTTCGAGGTACAACCGGGTGAGATCCTCGGCGTCGTCGGCGACAACGGGGCCGGCAAGTCCACGCTCATGAACATGGTGAGCGGGGCGATCGCGCCTGACAGCGGGCACCTGCGGGTGGCGGGCGAGCGGCTCGCCCCGCACACCATCGGCCGGGCCCGCGCCGCCGGCATCGAGATGATCTACCAGGACCTCGGGCTCAGCGACAACCTCAGCGTCGTGGAGAACGTGTTCCTGGGCCGCGAGTGGACCGGCACCGTCCCCGGGCTGCCGGTCCTGCGCAAGAAGGCCATGCGCGCCCGCACGCAGACCGTCCTGGAGAGCCTCGGCATCGACCTGCACGACATGAACGTGCTCGTCGAGGGGCTCTCCGGCGGCCAGCGGCAGATGGTCGCCATCGCCCGGGCGCTCGTCGCCGCCGGCGAGCCCCGGGTCATGGTCATGGACGAGCCGACCGCGGCCCTGGGCACCACCGAGTCCCGGGCGGTCAACGACCTGATCGTGCGGCTGCGCGACCGCGGGTACGCCGTGGTCGTCATCAGCCACCGCATCCCCGAGCTGCTCGAGCTCGCCGACCGGCTGCTGGTGATGAAGGGCGGCCGGCGGGTCCACCACGGCCCGACCAGCGAGCTGGACGTCGAGCGGTGCGTGCAGCTCATCGTGCAGGGCTCCGCCGCGCTGGAGAGGAACGCCGCGTAATGTCCACCAATCTCGCGCCGCCGCCGGTCGTCGTTCGCCAGAGCGCCGACCGGTCCCGGCAGAGCTCGTCGGAGTGGCTCGTCGGCGCCGTGAGCAAGTTCGGGCTCATCGGCCTGCTCGTGCTCGTCATCGCCGTGTTCTCGATCCTGAGCCCGGAGACGTACTTCACGACCACGAACTTCCGCCTCATCCTGGTCAACCAGACCGTCACCGTCATCGTGGCCCTGGCCGCCACCCTGCCGCTGCTGGCCCACTACCTCGACGCCTCCGTCGGCCCGATGCTGGGCCTGGCCCAGGGGCTCGCGGTGTGGCTGATCGCGGTCAAGGGCGTGCCGATCTGGCTCGCCGCCCTCGTGGTCCTCGCCGCCGCGGTCGTCGTCGGGGTGCTCAACACCGTGCTGGTGCTGCGCTTCGGGATGCAGTCCATCATCGCCACCCTGGCCACCGGCAGCGTGCTCATGGGCCTGCTCTACATGATCACCGGCGGCCGGGTCATCTTCCAGGACGTCCCGGAGCGCTTCACCGCGATCGCCCGCGGCGACCTGCTCGGCGTGCCGCTGCCGCTGATCTACCTCGTGGCCGTGATCCTGCTGCTCGAGTTCGTGGTCGTCTGGACGCCGTTCGGGCAGCGGATGTACTCCATGGACGGCAACCTGCGCGGGGCCGCCCGGGCCGGGATCAACGTCAACGCGTACACCCTGCGCGCGTTCGTCGGCGCCGCGGTGCTGGCCGCGCTCGCCGGGCTGCTGCTGGCCTCCCGGATCGGCTCCGGGCAGCCGGCCGTCGGGCAGCAGTTCCTCCTGCCGGCCTTCGCCGCGGCCTTCCTCGGCGCGGCGGTCCTGCGCCCGGGCCGGGTGAACATGCTCGGCACCGTCATCGCCGCGTACTTCGTGAGCTTCACGATCGCCGGCCTGCAACACCTGGGCGCCGCGACGTGGATCGAGAGCGTCTTCAACGGCGTCGCCGTCATCGTGGGCGTCTCCGTCGCGGGCCTGGCCGTGCGCCGCCGCCGTCAGCTGGCCGTCCGTCACGTCGAACGGCTCGAAGCTTCGCAAGCAGACCCAGCACACCCGGAAAGTGGGACCTCGTGAAGAACGACTTCTTCATCTTCGACAACGCCATCCACATGTACAAGCTCACCGAGGACAACTTCGACGAGTCGTACGGCGGCGGGCGGCAGCGGACCAACGCGCTGGTGGAGTACGCCAAGAAGTTCTCCGCCCCGGGCTACCCCTACGACGACATCTCCGACCGCGAGCTGTCCGTCGAGGACGCGTACCGCATCATGTTCGACGAGTCCGACACCGACATCGCGATGGCCCAGACGGTGCCCTCCCACGGCGGCTGGAAGCTCGGCTTCTCCCCGGCCGAGAACAACTACAAGCTCAAGGAGGCCTACCCGGACCGGGTGCTCTTCTGCGGCGGCGTCGACCCGATCACCCACGGCCGCTACGGCGCCAAGAAGGAGGCCGTCCGCCAGATCAAGGAGTGGGGCGCGGTCAGCTTCAAGTTCTACCAGGCCCACTCCGGCGGGGTCTCGTGGCGCATCGACGACCCCGACATGGCCTACCCGATCTGGGAGACCTGCCTGGAGAACGGGGTGACCAACGTGCAGTTCCACAAGGGACTCGCGTTCAACACCCAGCACATCATCGACCTGGCCCCCTACGACCTCGAGCGGGCCGCCCAGGACTTCCCCGAGATGAACTTCATCGTGCACCACCTCGGCGAGCCGTTCATCGACGAGACCATCAACATCGCCTCGCGCTACGAGAACATCCACCTCGCGCTGACGGCGTGGATCAACCAGTACCCGGTCGCGCCCCGCCCGGCGCTGCACGCGATCGGCAAGTGCCTGCTGCACGTCGGCGCCGACCGGCTGCTGTGGGGCTCGGAGGCGTTCGTCTGGCCGAAGGTGCAGGCCTACATCGACCTGTTCGCCGAGATGACGATGCCCGAGGACCTGCAGGAGGGCTACGGCTACCCGGAGCTCACCGACGAGATCAAGGCCAAGATCTTCGGCCTCAACTACGCCAGGATGATGGGCATCGACGTCGAGGCGAAGGTCCAGCAGTTGTACGGCAAGGGCTCCGCCGACGCCGCGAAGAAGGCGGTGCGCCGTGGACGTCGCTGAGGTCAACCGGGCCGCCGACCTCGCCCTCGAGGGCAAGGTCCGCCAGCTCGTCGAGGCCCACGGCGGTGGCATCACCGTCGAGGTGAACGACGAGGGCGACGCCCACATCAGCTTCAAGGGCCGCTGCCGGGCCTGCCCGTCGGCCCCGGTCACCATGGGCGCCCTGGTCCGCCCCGCCCTGCTGCAGGTCGAGGGCGTCCGCTCGGTCTCCCGCGAGGGCGGCGTGTCCCGCTTCGCCGAGGAGCGCATCGCCCGCATGTTCGGCATCAAGGAGGAGCAGCAGTCATGAGCGCCAACCTCGGCTACCAGCGGACCCGCCGCAGCGGCGGCCGCCAGCGCGACCCGTTCCTGCCCTACCAGGAGCAGTCCGCCCCGGTGCCGCCGTCGTCCACCGTGGTCAGCAAGGCGACCATCGCGCACGCCGCCGCGGTCGCCGCCATCGAGGCCGCCGTCGCGCAGGCCGAGTCGATGGGGCTGCCCGTCACCGTGGCCGTGTGCGACGAGAGCGGCGTGCTCAAGGCCTTCCAGCGCATGGACGGCGCGCCCCTCGTCACCGTCCAGCTCGCCCAGGACAAGGCGTACACGTCGGTCGGCTTCGGGCTGTCCAGCGACGGGTGGTACGACTTCATCAAGGACGACGGGCCGCTCGCCATGGGCGCCCCGGCCGGCATCGACCGCCTGGTGACCTTCGGCGGCGGCTTCCCCATCAAGGTCGACGGGGCGGTCGTCGGCGGCATCGGGGTCAGCGGCGGCCACTACACCCAGGACATGGAGGTCGCGCGGGCCGGCCTGGCGGTGCTCGGGTGACCGCCGCCGAGGTCGGCCTCGAGGTCACCGACGGCGTCGCGGTCATCACGCTCGACGCGCCCGGCCGGCGCAACGCCCTCACCCTCGACATGGCGCGCGAGCTCGGCGAGGTCGTCGCCCGCGTCGACGCGGACCCGCGCGTGCGGGCGGCGGTGGTGCGCGGCAACGGCGGGCACTTCTGCGCCGGCGCGCACCGGGCGCTGCTCGACGACGTGGCGCAGGACCCCGCCGACCCGCGCCGCTACGCCGACCTCGGCGTCGTGTACGACTCCTTCTACCGCCTCGGCCGGCTCGGCGTGCCGGTCATCGCGGCCGTGCGGGGCGCCGCCGTCGGCGCGGGCGTGAACCTGCTGCTCGCCGCGGACGTGCGGGTCGTGGCCGAGCGGGCGCGCATCCTCGCCGGCTTCGGCGCCATCGGCCTGCACCCCGGCGGCGGGCACCTGCTGCTCGCCGCCGCCGCCCTCGGCCGCTCCGGCGCCGCCGCGCTCACGCTGCTCGGCCAGGAGCTCGACGGGCCGGCCGCCCTGCGCACCGGCCTGGCCTGGGCGTGCGTCGCCGACGACGAGGTCGACGCGCACGCCCTGGCCCTCGCCGCGGCCGCGCCCGCCGACCCCGAGCTCAGCCGGCGCATCACCGCCTCGTTCCGCCGCTCGATCGGGCCGTCCGCGGTCGAGTGGGAGCAGGCGATGGAGGCCGAGCGCGCCTCGCAGATGTGGTCGCTGCGCCGGCGGGCCCAGCGGTGAGCGCCCCGCTGCACGGCGTCCGCGTGCTCGATCTGACCAGCACCTTCTCCGGGCCGTACTGCACCCTCCTGCTCGCCGACCTCGGCGCCGACGTGGTGAAGATCGAGACGCCCGGCGGCGACATCGCCCGGCACCTCGGCGCGACCACGGTCCCCGGCATGGCGGCGGTGTTCCTGAACATGAACCGCGGCAAGCGCAGCGTGGTGCTCGACCTCAAGTCGCGGGAGGGCCGCGCCGACTTCGCCCGGCTCGTGCCCACCGCCGACGTGCTCGTGCACAACATGCGCCCCGGCGCGGCCCGGCGGCTGGGAGTGTCCTACGAGGACTGCTCCGCGTCCAACGCCGGCCTGGTGTACTGCGCCATCCCCGGCTTCAGCGAGCAGAGCCCGGACGCGGACCGCCCCGCCTACGACGACATCATCCAGGGCGCCTCCGGGCTGGCCGCCCTGCAGAGCATCAACCAGGACGAGCCCGGATACGTCATCACCCCGGTCGCGGACAAGCTCGCCGGGATCACCGCCGCCGTGGCGATCCTCGCCGCGCTGCGCCACCGCGACGCCACCGGCGAGGGCCAGCGGGTCGAGGTGCCGATGCTCGACACCATGTTCGCCTTCGGCCTGCTCGAGCAGCTCGACGGCTGGACGTTCGAGCCGCCGACCGGGCCGCCCGTGTACCCGCGCACGGCCGCGGCGAACCGGCGGCCGTACCGCACCCGCGACGGCCACCTCTGCGTGATGATCTACACCGAGCGGCAGTGGCGGCGCTTCCTCGACCGGGCCGGCCGCGCCGCCGTGCTCGCCGAGGAGCGCTTCGACACCGTCGGCAAGCGCATCGCCAACGCCGACGCGCTCTACGGCATCGTCGGCGAGATCATGCTGACCCGCACGACCGCCGAGTGGCTGAAGGTCCTCGACGAGCTCGACATCCCGTGCGCGCCCCTGGCCGGCTACGAGGAACTGCTGCAGGACCCGGACCTCCTCGCCCGCGGCGTCGTCTCGCTCGCCGAGCACCCGGCGGTCGGCACCGTGCGCACCATCGCCGCGCCGATGCGGTTCTCGGCGACGCCGACCGTCGCCTACCGCCCGCCCCCGACCCTGGGCGAGCACAACGACGAGATTCTGGGCGGGCGCTCGTGAAACGCGCCGAGATCCGGGCGCGGCTGGACGAGTGGCGGCGCGAGGGGCGATTCGAGCCCCGCTGCGACTCGTGGCTGGCCGGCTTCGACGAGGACTTCAGCCGGCTGCTCGGGGCCGAGGGCTGGATCGGGCTCACCTGGGGCCCCGAGTACGGCGGGCACGGCCGCGGCTTCGCCGAGCGGTTCGTGCTCACCGAGGAGCTGCTGCGCGCCGGGGCGCCCGTCGCCGGGCACTGGATCGCCGACCGGCAGATCGGCCCGGCCGTCGCGCGGCTCGGCACCGAGGAGCTGCGGCGGCACATCCTGCCCCGGATCGCGGCCGGCGAGGCCCGCTTCTGCCTCGGCATGAGCGAGCCCGACGCCGGCTCCGACCTCGCCTCCGTGCGCACCCGGGCGACCCGCGTCGACGGCGGCTGGGCACTGCACGGGCAGAAGGTCTGGTCCAGCAACGCCCACCGCGCCACGCACGCCTACGTCCTCGCGCGCACCTCGGACGGTACGAAACGCCACGAGGGACTGACCGAGTTCGTCCTCGACCTCGACCAGCCCGGCGTCACCGTCCGGCGCATCCCCGACCTGCGCGGCCCCGGGCACTTCTGCGAGGTCTTCCTCGACGGTGCGACAGTGCCCGACGCGTGGGTCCTCGGCACCGTCGGCAACGGCTGGACCCAGGTCACCGAGCAGCTCTCCTTCGAGCGGGGCGGCCCGGAGCGGGTGCTGAGCACCTACCCGCTGCTGCGCCTCATGCTCGACAGCGGCGGCGGCCCGCGGCTCGGCGAGCTCGTCGCCCGGCTCACCGCCCTGCGCGCGCTGGGCCGGCAGGTCGCCGCGCGCATGGACGCGGGGGAGGCGCCCATCGCGGCCGCGGCCACCCTGAAGCTGCTGGGCAACCGCTTCGAGGTCGACGTCATCGAGGCGGCCCGCGAGCTGACCCGGGCCGGCGTCGGCGCGGCCGCGTGGCCCCGCTTCGCCGCGATGCTCGCCGACGCGCAGCTGTCCGCGCCCGGGTTCTCGCTGCGCGGCGGCACCACCGAGGTCCTCGGCGTGGTCGTCGCGCGCTCGGCACTGGAGGGGGCCCGATGAGCTCCACCGTGGACGCCGTCGCCGCGGCGGCCGTGACCGCGCTGCGCTCGGCCGCGGACATGCGGGCCGTGTTCCGTACGGCCCGGGACGAGGAGTGGCACCAGCTGGCCCTCGACCCCTCCTACGGCGGCGACCTCGCCGATCTCGCCGGGGTCGTGCGGGCCGTCGCCGCCGCCGGGCTCTCGGCGCCGATTCCGGAGCTGTACGCGGGGGCCCTGGGCGGCGCGACCGGGGTCGCGCTGCCGCTCGGGGGCGGGGAACTGCTGGTGCCGTGGGGCCGCTGGTGCGACACCGTGCTGGTGCCCTCGGGCGGGGTCGTCGCGCCCGACGGCCTCCGGCTCGGGGAGAACCTCGCCGGGGAGCCGGTCGACGAGCTGCCCGTCGACGGGGCCGGGGACGGCGACGCGCTGCTGCGCTGGCGGGTCCTGCACACCGCGCGGCTCGCCGGGGCGATCGAGGGGGCGGCCCGGCGTACCGCCGAATATGCCGAGACCCGCGTGCAGTTCGGCAAGCCGATCGCCCGCTTCCAGGCCGTCTCCGTGCTCGTCGCCGAGGCCCACGCCCAGTCGGTGCTCACCGGCGCCGCGCTCGCCGCCGCACTGTCCGATGTGGACGACGAGGTCGCGGTCCTGAGCGCGCACGCGGTCGCCGCGCGGGCGGCCGGCGCCGTGGCCCGCATCGCCCACCAGGTCCACGGGGCGATCGGGGTGACCCAGGAGCTGGGGCTGGAGCGGCTGACCCGGCGGCTGTGGGCGTGGCGGGACCTGTGGCAGCCCGAGTTCGCGACCGAGGCCCTGCTGGCGGCCGGGGTCGCGGTCCAGGGCGAATCGTACTTCTGGAGCGATGATGACTGACTCGATCGCTGGTCTCACGGCGGTGGTCACCGGGGCCGGCTCCGGCATCGGGCTGGAGATCGCCCGGATGTTCGCGGCCGAGGGCTGCCGGGTCGTGGCGGCCGACCTCGACCCGTCCGCGTGCGACGGCATTCCCGGCGTCCGTACCGTCACCGCCGACCTCGGCACCCCGTCCGGCGCCGCGCTCGTGGCCGAGGCCGCGGCCGACGCCGGCATCCTGGTGAACAACGTCGCCGTCGCGCCCTACCGGGAGTCCTTCGCCGCCATCGACGACGCCGCCTGGCAGCGCACCTGGGACATCAACGTCATGTCGTGCGTGCGCCTCTGCCGGGCCGTCATCCCGCGCATGGCCGCGCGGGGCGGCGGCAGCGTGGTGAACATCGGCTCCGAGGGGGCGCGGCACCCCAAGCCGTACCTGGTCGACTACGCGGTGACCAAGGCCGCGCTGCTGGTCCTGGCCAAGGCGCTGTCGATGGAGTTCGGGCCGGCCGGGGTGCGCGTCAACACCGTCGCGCCCGGCCCGACCCGCACGTCCACGATGGAGACCTTCCTCGGCTCGCTGTCGCGGGACCTCGGCATCGACGTCGACGCGGCCGCCGACCACTTCGTGCACACGATGCGCCACCTGCCGCTGGGCCGCATGAACGAGCCGGCCGACGTGGCCGCCGTCGTGCGCTTCCTCGCCGGCCCGGCGTCGCGCCAGGTGACCGGCGCCGAGTACACCGTCAACGCGGGCTCCACGGCGTCCGTCTAGCTCTGGAGGGTTCCATGGGGCGGGCTGCGCAGCAGGCGTACGACTCGATCAAGAGCCGCATCCTCGACCAGGTCTACCGGCCGGGCGACAAGCTGTCCGAGGAGGACCTGGCGGCGACGGTCGGGGTGAGCCGCACCCCGATCCGGGAGGCGCTGCGCCGCCTGCACGCCGAGGGCCTGGTCGACTGGGCGGCCAACCGCAGCGCGACCGTACCGTCCTGGACCGGGCAGGACCTGGAGGAGATCTTCGAGCTGCGGGCCCTGCTCGAGGGCTACGGCGCCGAGCTGGCCGCGGCGCGCATCACCGCCGGGGAGACCGACCGGCTGCGCGACCTGTGCTCGGTGATGGAGCAGCACGCCGCGGTGCCCGCCTCCGACCGCGCGGACCGGGTCGCCATGTGCAACACCGAGTTCCACGCGATCATCCTGGAGGCGGGCCGCAACCGCCGCCTCAGCGCCCTGCTGGGCGCCGTGGTCCAGACCCCGCTGGTGAACCACACCTTCCGCCGCTACGACGAGGCCGCGATGGCCCGCTCGATGCTGCACCACCGGGAGCTGGTGGAGGCATTCGAGGCGCGCGACCGGGCCTGGGCCGGCTCGGTGATGCGCGCCCACATCCTGGCCGCCCGCGCGACGCTGGGCCACGCGCGCAAGGACCAGGTCGCGTAGGCGCCGCCGTCGCGGCCTAGAGCCGCACGAGCGCGAGGTCCCACTGCCCGTTCGGGTCCTCCCACGCGGCCACGAGCGTGCCGAACGGCAGCGGGTTGTCCTCGAGGTCGGCCGGGCCCAGCTCGGTGCCCTCCTCGTCGAGCCGCGCGACGAGCTCCTCCGCGCCCGCGACCGTGTTGTCGGTGACCAGCCGCATGCGCACGACCCGCCAGCCGTCCGGCGCCGGCCGGGCGAGGTCGCGCCCGAGCACCCACGCGCCGTCGCCGACCTCGAACAGCGAGGCGGCGGCGTCGACCTCGGCCGGCCCCGCGTCGGACAGGCACAGGTCGTCGTTGACCAGGACACGCTCGCCGCGCAGCACCTCCGGCGCGAGCCAGTCGCCGATCCGGTCCAGCCCGGTCTCGTAGAGGAAGTTGCCCCAGGCGTACAGCGCGTACTCGGTCATGATCGGCGATCGTAACGGTCCCGGACGCGCCTCTGGTCACTCGTCCCGGTCTTTGTGTGCGACGCCGTGTTCCCCGGCCCGGGCGGCGATCTCGACCCGGTTGCGCGGTCAGGGCTTGGCCTGGATCGTGCCCGGGTTCACCCGTCCCGGTCTTCGTGTGCGATGCCGTGTTCCCAGGCCCAGGCGGCGATCTCGACCCGGTTGCGCAGTCCGAGCTTGGCCTGGATCGTCGAGACGTGGCTCTTCACGGTGCTCAGCGAGATGAAGAGCGCCGCCCCGACCTCCTGGTTGGTCCGCCCGCGCGCGATGAGCCGCACGACCTCGGTCTCCCGCTCCGACAGCCTCGACGCCGCCAGCGCCGCGCGGGCCGGGCGCTTCAGGTGCCGCAGCAGCCGTACGGTGATCGAAGGCGACACCAGCGCATCCCCCGCGTGCGCGGCCCGCACCGCCTCGACCAGTAGCGCCGGCCCGGCGTCCTTGAGGATGAACCCGACCGCACCGCCGTGCAGCGCGCCGTACACGTATTCGTCCAGGTCGAACGTCGTGACCACGATGACGCGCAGCGGCTCGGCCACGGCCGGCCCGGCGAGCGCCCGGGTCACCTCGAGCCCGTCGAGCCGGGGCATCCGGATGTCGACGAGGCACACGTCGGGCCGCAGCCGCCGGGCGGCTTCGATCGCCTCGACCCCGTCGGCCGCCTCGGCCACGACCTCGATGTCGTCCTGGTCCTCGAGGATGAGCCGCAGCCCGCCCCGCACCATGGCCTGATCGTCGGCGATGAGCACGCGAATCGTCACCGCCGCACCCCGCGAGGTCCCGGCTCGCTCACCGCGGTCGTCCCTGCGCCGTCAGGCCGCACCCCGCGTCGTCCCAGCTTGTTCACTGCGGTCGTCCCGCCGTCGTCGGCGTCGTTGTGAGCCGCGGCGTACGCGCCGTCGTGCCGCATCTCGCGGTGGTTGGGCTTGTTCACCGCGGTCGTCCCGCCGTCGTCGGCGTCGGCGGTGGCGTGAGCCGCGGCGTACGCGCTGTCGTGCCGCATCTCGCGGTGGTTCGACTTGTTCACTGCGGTCGTCCCGCCGGCGTCGGCGTCGGCGGTGGCGTGAGCCGCGGCAGTTGAGCCGTCACCGCCCAGCCGCGCGGCGAGCGCGGACCGGCCTCGAGCGAGCCGCCCAGCGCCTCGACGCGCTCTCGCATCCCGATCAGCCCGAACCCGCCCGCGCGCGGCCCGAGCCCGGCCCGGGCCGGGCTCGGCGCGTCGTCGGTCACCGACACCGTCACGCCGGCCGGCGACTGCACCACGCTCACGTCGACGGTCGCGGCCTGGGCCGCGTGCCGGGCCACGTTGGTGAGGGACTCCTGCACGATGCGGTACACGGTGCTCGTGAGCTCCGGCGGCCAGGCGGAGGCGGTGTCGGGGAGGCGGAGCCGTACCGAACGGGTGTCGCCGTCCTCGAAACGCCGCACGAGGGCCTCCAGCCCTTCCGTCTCCCCGCTGGCGGGCGCCGCGTCCCCGGTGTCGCGCAGCAGCGACACGATCCGCCGCATCGCCGCCAGGGCCTCCGAGCCGGCCTCCTCGATCCCGGCGATCGAGCCCTCCAGGCGCTCCGGGTGCCGCCCCGCCACGACCCGCGCGGCCTGGGCCTGCACGACGATCCCGGTGACGTGATGGGCGACGACGTCGTGCAGTTCGCGGGCGAGGGCGAGGCGCTCCTCCCGCCGTACGGCTTCCGCCAGGTCCTGTCGCCGCCGCCCCGCCAGCCGCAGCCAGAGCCCGCCGCCCACGCCCGCGACCCAGACGAGCACGTCGGCG
This sequence comes from Dactylosporangium sp. CA-052675, assembly GCF_050947935.1. GTDB lineage: Bacteria > Actinomycetota > Actinomycetes > Mycobacteriales > Micromonosporaceae > Dactylosporangium. Next base: position 3,144,633 of record NZ_CP192010.1, read on the forward strand.
ACGGCGACCACGGTCGCCCCGCCGGACGAGGCGCGCGCGGAGAGCAGGGGACCGGCGGCCAGCACGAGCAGTGCCCCGCCCGCGACTCCGGCGGCGGCCCGCGGCTCGAACCGGCGCACCGCGTCGCCGGCCAGCACGGCGAGCCCGAGCGCCAGCCCGGGCTGCGGCTCGACCGGCAGCCCCGTGACCCGGGCCGCGACCACGGCCGCGACCGCCACGGCGAGCCCGGCGCCCACGGACGCGACCGGCGCTCGGCGGCGCAGCAGCGCGGCGACGATGACGGCGGCCCCGGCGATCAGCCCCGGCACCCAGGAGGCCCCGCCCCAGCTGGCCGCGAGCGCCAGCGCGGCGGCGGCGAGCAGGATGCCCCCGCCCACTACGAGCGCCGCGTCCACCGAGCGGTTCCAGGCCGTCACGCGCTCCAGGCTACGAACGGCCGACGCCTTGCGTACCGGCCAAAAGTACGGTTGGGCCGCGCTGAATCCTGGTGTATGCCCTGTCGGGCGAAAAATCGGATATGTCGTGGCGCGCAGCGCCCGACATATCTGTCGCCGCTGTCGCCGCTGTCGCCGCTGTCGCCGCTGTCGCCGCTGTCGCCGCTGTCGCCGCTGTCGCCGCTGTCGCCGCTGTCGCCGCTGTCGCCGCTGTCGCCGCTGTCGCCGCTGTCGCCGCTGTCGCCGCTGTCGCCGCTGTCGCCGCTGTCGCCGCTGTCGCCGCTGTCGCCGCTGTCGCCGCTGTCGCCGCTGTCGCCGCTGTCGCCGCTGTCGCCGCTGTCGCCGCTGTCGCCGCTGTCGCCGCTGTCGCCGCTGTCGCCGCTGTCGCCGCTGTCGCCGCTGTCGCGCAACGCCGGACATATCGTCCGCCGCCGCGCGCGGTGAGGGAGGAGCGGCGACCCGCCGCGTGGTGAGAGCGGAGCGGCGACGCGCGCACGGCGGAGCGGCGACCCGCGCACGGCGGAGCGGCGACCCGCGCACGGCGGAGCGGCGACCCGCGCACAGCGGAGCGGCGACCCGCGCACAGCGGAGCGGCGACCCGCGCACAGCGGAGCGGCGACGCGCGCACGGGGAATCGGACCAGCGACCCGCGCACAAGGGAAACCGAGCGGGCCGTAACGGAATCAGGGGGCCGAACGGCTGTATTGCGCGATCCGCCCGAGCCCCCACAATCACCCCGCAACCAGGCGACAAGAGAGGTTGGTGTGGCGGCCGCGACGACACTGCACACGCCCGTACTGATCGTGGGCGCCGGGACGGTCGGGGCCGTCCTCGCCCTCGAGCTCGCCCATCACGGCGTCGCCAGCACGGTGCTCGACCGCGGCGGGTCCGACGCGACGACGCCGGAGCTGCAGCTGGAGCACCTCGGCGGCCGGAGCATGGAGCTGCTGCGGCGGCTGGGACTCGCGGCCGCGATCCGGCGCGCGGGCGTCGGCGCCGACGAGGCCACCGACGTCGTGTGGAGCCGCGGCCTCGACCGGCCCCCGGTGCTCGTCGCCCCGCGGCCCTCGGTGAGCCAGCTGGTACAACGGTACGCCACGGTCAACGACGGCAGCGCCCCCGCCGAGCACCACCAGCACATCGCCCGCGGCCCGCTCGGCCAGGTGCTGCGCGCCGCGATGGGCGCGACGGGCTTCGTCGACCTGCGGGAGGGCTGGGCGTGTGCCGGGGTGCGCGCGGACGGGGACGGGGCGACCGCCACGGCCGTCGAGCTGCGCGACGGCGTGCAGCACACGATCCGCGCCCGGTACGTCGTGGGCTGCGACGGGCCCCGCAGCACCGTGCGGCGCTGCGCCGGCATCGGGCTGGAGGCGATGCCGGGGGCGCACACGCAGTACCGTGCCATCCGCTTCCGCAGCAAGGACCTCGCGCTGCACTCGCGCGGGCCCGGGCTGTCCACGCTCGTCGTCGGCGCCCTGACGCTGCGGTCCCACCCCGAGCGGCACGTCTGGGTGGGGCACCTGCCGGTCGCGGCGGGCGCGGCGCTCGACCCCGCGCGGCAGCTGCGCGAGCGGCTCGGTGCCGTGGTCGAGGTGCTCGGCGTGCACGACTGGGACGACACGCTGCCGGTCGCCCGGGCGTACCGCCGCGGCGCGATCTTCCTCGCCGGCGAGGCCGCGCACGCGTTCCGCCCGGCCGGGGACGCGGCCGACACGGGCATCGGCGACGCGGTCGACCTCGGGTGGAAGCTCGCCGCCGTGCACCACGGCTGGGGCGGCCCCGCGCTGCTGGACAGCTACGAGGCGGAGCGGCGCCCGCGCGCGCTCATGGACCGCGAGCTGCTCGCCCGCGTGCTGGAGACGCGGCGCCGGTTCGCCCGCCTGGCCGCCGCGGGCGCGCCCCGGGACTATCTCGCCGGGTTCCTGCGCCAGGAGCCCGCGCTCGCCGAGGACCCCGGGATGTCCTACGGCGGCCGGTACGCGTCCTCGCCCGTCGTGTGCCACGAGCGCGGCCTCCCGCCGGTCCCGCACGGGCCGCGCATCACGCCCAGCACGTGGCCCGGCGGCCGCCCGCCGGCCGTTCGCCTCGCCGACGGCGGGCAGCTCTTCGACCGGCTCGGGCCGCAGCTCACGCTCGTCGACCTGACCGACGACGCGCGGGGCCAGGCCCTCGCGGGCGTGGCGCGCACGCGCGGCCTGCCGGTGGCGCACCTGCCCGTCTTCGACCCGGCGGTGCGCGCGTGCTGGGGCCGCCGGCTCGTGCTCGTGCGCCCCGACCAGCACGTCGCCTGGCGCGACGACACGGTGCCGGAGGACTGGGACGCGATCCTGGACCACGTCTGCGGCCGCCGCGCACGCGGCTGAGTCCGGCAATACCTTCGCTATCAGCATTTTTCCGGACATGTGAGTTTTTGTCCGGTACGGTCACGTCGGCGGTGGGGTACCACCGCCGGGGTCGTACGGACGGGGGATTCTGCGTGTTCAGGTGGTTCAGACGGCGCTCGGGGCGGCGGGGGTCGCCGCTGCCGAACATCGCGCTCGGCCTGCTGGTGCTCGGCGCGTTCACGGCGGCCACCGCGGCGCCGCCGCCGGAGCAGGGGACCGCCGCCCCGCGGCTCGCCAGCGTCTCGACCCAGCCGGTGGTGGCGACGGTCAGCCCGGCCACGGGCACGGCCGCCGGCGGTACCACGGTCACGATCACCGGCACCGGGTTCACCGGCGCGACGGGCGTGACCTTCAACGGCTCCGACGCCACGTCGTTCACCGTCGACAGCCCGACCCAGATCACCGCCGTCACGCCCGCGGGCCTGGCCGGCCCGGCGACCGTGCAGGTCGCCGTCGGCACGTGCGTCTCGCCGGTCAGCGGCGGCACCTTCACCTACACGCCGGTCGTCCCGCCGATCGTGATCCCGCCCCTGCCCCTGCCTCCGGTCGCGTCGTCGGTGGCGCCGGGGACCGGGCCGGCGGCGGGCGGCACCGCCGTGACGATCACCGGGAGCTACCTGAGCGGCGTGAGCGGCGTGACCTTCGGCGGCGCCGCGGCCACGATCACGGCCAGCGGCGCCACGTCGATCACCGCGACCACGCCCGCCCACGCGGCCGGCGCCGTCGACGTGGCGGTCACGACGCCCTTCGGCACGTCCACCGTGACCGGCGGCTTCACCTACACGGCGCCGGGCCCGACGATCACGTCGTTCCTGCCGGACTGGGCCAACGTCGCGGGCGGTGCCACCATCACCGTCACGGGCACCAACCTGACCGGCACCACCGCGGTGACCTTCGGCGGCGTCGCGGGCACCGACCTCACCGTCCTCAACTCCACCACGGTCACCGTGACGGCGCCGGCGCACCCGATCGGGTTCGTGGACCTGGCCCTGACGACCTCGCAGGGCACGGTCACGGCGGCGAACCAGTTCGGCTACGACGAGGTCGCGGGGGCCGAGAACGCGGGCAAGGCCGGCAGGGCTGACAAGGCTGACCAGGCCGGCAGGGCCGGCAAGGCCGGCAGGGCTGACCAGGCCGGTAAGAAGGCCGGCCGGACGCCCGCCCTGAAGAAGGTCTTCTACCAGGCGCCGATCCCGGCCTGCCCGGCCCCGCCCGACGCGCCGAGCCCGGTCACGGCCACCGCCGGCACGTCCTCGATCACCGTGACCTGGACGGCGGCCACGCCGCACGTCGCGCCGGTCACCGGGTACACCGTCACCGCCTCGCCCGGCCCGGCGACCTGCACCACCCTGGTCACCGACCCGACCCCGCTCAGCTGCGTGCTGGGGGCGACGGCGGGGCAGCAGTACACGGTGTCGGTCGTGGCCAACTCGGCCCTGGGCGCCTCGGAGCCGGCCACGAGCGAGCCGGTCATCCCGTCCGCGCCGGTCCCGCCGACCGCGCCGCCGGACACCCCGCTGACCCTGACCACGGACAAGGGCGCCATCAACACCGCCGCGCCGGGCCAGGACATCGTGGTGATCGGCACCGGGTTCGCCGCCCACTCGACGGCGACGATCACGCTGTACTCCACGCCGCTGACCCTCGGCACCGTCGTCACCGACGGCAACGGCGACTTCAGCAAGTCGGTCACCGTGCCGGCCTCCCTCGGCTCCGGCGTGCACACGCTGGTCGCCCAGGGCGTCGCGCCGTCGGGCAACCCGCGTGCGATGAAGCTGACCGTCACCGTGGCGCCCCGGGCGGCCGCGTCGAGCGGCGGCCTGGCCGTCACCGGCGCGCCCGCGGGCCCGATGGCCCTGGCCGGCCTGGCCATGCTGCTGACCGGCGCCGTGCTCGCCCGCCCGCGCGTGCGGTTCGGCCGAGCGGCGCGGTAGCCCGCGTACCGTGCCGCTCGGTGGCGCGGTCGCCCGCGTACCGCGCGAGCAGCCCGTGCGCCCCGGAGCGAGGTTCGCCTCAGCTCCGGGGCGTGACGATCAGCCGGCCTCAGCCGGGCTGAGCACCGGCCGGCCGCCCGCGACCCGGGACCGGCCGAGCACCCGCCAACCGGCGAAGCCCATCGCGGCGAGCATCGGCAGGGTGCCCACGGCGGGCAGGATCGGGGTGTCGTACGGCATGAAGAGCATCCCCGCGTAGCCCACGACCACGGCGGGCACCGCCCACCAGCCCACCACCCCGGCCCGGGCCAGCCCGATGAACGTCACCAGCAGCGCCAGGGACACCAGCGGCCCCGGGTTGAAGGCAAGCTGCTCCGCCGGGTGGGCGAGCACCTTGTCGGAGACGAGCACCGCCTGCTCGATCGGCAGGTTGCGCCCGATCTCCATGTGGAACCAGTCCGACAGCAGCGCGCCGGACATCTGCAGCAGCCCGAGCGCGCCCGCCAGCGCCCCGACGACCGTGAGCACGGCGCCGCGGCGCCCGCGCACCAGCAGCGGCACGGCGAACAGGCCGGCGCCCATCAGCAGGTTGCCGTAGTGCAGCAGCAGCGCCGACAGCTGGGTGGTGAACGGGTCGGCGGCGAGCGAGCGCAGGTAGGAGGCCTTCGTCTCGTCCACCTCGGGCGGGGACGTGGCGAGGCCGGCGAAGAAGCAGGCGGCGCCCGCGAGGAGGGCGGCACCGGCGGCGATCAGCATGACCCGGCGAGCGGGAGAGGTTGCGTTCGTCATGCCGGCAACGCTAGGGAGATTCGGCGCCGCGCTCTGCCCGCGCGCGTCTCGACTCCCGTCCGCCCCGCGGCGGACGCCGAGCCGTCGCCGTGTCCGTCGTACGGCCGACCCGGCGGTTGACCAGCGGCGTCTAGGCTCGCCGCATGAACGCCAAGCTCGTGCCCGGGGGCCTGGCCGCGGCCCTCGCGGTGATCGGCGCGGCCGAGATCCTGCTCGACGAGCAGTTCTCCGCCGCGCCGGCCGCGCCCGCCGCCGCCCTCGCCGCGGTCGTCGGCGGGATGGCGCTGGGCGCGTGGCGGCCCGTCGCCGGGTCGGCGGTGGTCGGCCTGGCGTTCCCGATCGCCGTGCTGGGCGGGCTGCACGGGCCGACCGGCGCCGCGGTCCTGGGCTTCGTGGCCGCGCCGGGCTGGGCCGGCTTCCGCGTGGCCCGCTGGTCCTGGCGCGCCCCGCTCGCGCTGCACCTGCTCGCGAGCGCCGGCACGTGGGTGGCGGGCCGGGCGGCCGGCTCCACCGTCTCCGGGCTCGGCGCCCAGGCCTGGGAGAACCTCTTCTTCGGCCTGCTGGCCTGGGGCGCGTGGGGCGGCGGGCTCGTCGCGCGGCGGCTGCGCGACCGCGCGGAGCTGCTCGCCCGGCTCAACGCCGCGCTGGACGCCGAGCGGGAGGCCCGCGCGCACGCGGCCGTCGCCGAGGAGCGCCAGCGCATCGCCCGCGACATGCACGACGCCGTCGCGCACTCGATCAGCGTGATGGTGCTGCAGCTCGGCGCCGTGCGCAGCACCCTGCCGGCGGGCACGCCCCAGGCCGAGATGCTCGCGGGGGCCGAGCGGCTCGGCCGGGAGTCGGTGCGGGAGATGCGCGCCCTGGTCGGCCTCCTGCGCGACCCGGCCGCGCCGGAGCCGACCCTCGCCCGCGCCGAGGAGCTCGTCGGCGAGGTCCGCGCGGCCGGGCTGCCGGTCACCCTGACGGTCGAGGGCGACCTGGCCGGGCTGCCGAGGACCCTCGACATCTCGGCCTACCGGGTGCTGCAGGAGGCGCTGACCAACGTCCTGCGCCACGCCGGGCCGGTGCCGACCACGGTGCTGCTGCGCCGGGAGCCGGAGCGGGTCTCGCTCCTCGTCGACAACGAAGCCGGGCACGGTACCGCCGACGCCTCCTCCGGCTTCGGGCTGCTCGGCATGCGGGAGCGGGTCGCGGCGTCCTCGGGCACGCTGCGCGCGGGGGCGCGGGCGGGCGGCTTCACCGTCGAGGCCGAGTTCCCCCTGGTGCTCGCGTGATCCGCGTCGTGGTCGCCGACGACGAGGCGATGATCCGGGCCGGGCTGCGCATGCTGCTCGACCACCAGCCCGACATCGAGGTCGTCGGGGAGGCCGCGGACGGCCCGGCCGCGCGGGCCGAGGTGCGCCGCAGCGCCCCCGACGTGGTGCTGCTGGACGTCCGCATGCCCAGGGGCGACGGCATCGAGGCCGCCCGGCACATCCTCGCCGAGTCGGCCGCGCGGGTCATCATCCTCACCACGTTCGACGAGGACGAGGCCGTGCGGGCGGCCCTGCGCGCCGGGGTGAGCGGCTTCCTGCTCAAGGTCGCCCCGCCCGAGCAGCTGGTGCACGCCGTGCGCACGGTCGCCGCCGGGCAGGCGCTGCTCGATCCCGCGGTCACGCTGCGGGTCATCGAGTCCTACGCGGGGGCGCCGGCGGCCGACCCGCGGGCGGCCGCCCGGCTGGCCGAGCTCACCGAGCGCGAGGCCGACGTGCTGCGGCTGGTCGCGCGCGGGCAGTCCAACGCCGAGATCGCCGCGACCCTCTTCCTGGGCGAGGCGACCGTGAAGACGTACGTCTCCCGCATGCTGACCAAGCTGGGCCTGCGCGATCGGGTGCAGGCGGTTGCATTCGCGTATGAGAGCGGGCTCATACGCCCCGGCGGCGGCTGATTGCTTGACTCCCCGGCCCGTGCGCCGATGTCGGGGCATGGCCGAGACCCAGGTCGACCCCGCGGACCGCGACGCGGTGCTCGAGGCGACGATCGCGCAACACCCCGGCGCGTTCATCGGCGCCGTCGGGCCCACCGGGCTGTTCGTCGGCCTGCCCGAGGAGCTGCGCGACGCCGGGCTGCGCCCGATCGACGGGCCGGCCTCGGCGCTCGGGCTCGCCCTGCCCGAGGACCACACCACCATCATCGACACCTGGCACCGGCTGCTCGGCGAGGGCGTCGCCAACTGCCGCTTCCGTCCGCGGTCCCAGCCCGATCGCCCGGCCCGGCTCCATCTGATCGACGTCTCCCACCGGTACGGCGTCATCGTGCTGATCATCACGGACCTCAACGGCGTCAGCGTGCTCGAGCACGAGGACATCCGCCCGCGGCTGGTCACCGTGCGCAAGGACCAGGCCGCTGTCATCCTCGACGCGGACCCACAGATCCATCGGGTGCTGGGCTGGAGCGCGGCCGAGCTGGCCGGGCGCCGCTCGCTCGACCTCGTGCACCCCGACGACCACCAGCGGGCCATCGCCGGCTGGATGGACCTGCTCGCGGCCCCCGCCGGGGAGGCGCGGCGGATCCGGCTGCGGCACCTGCACCGCGACGGGCGGGTCATCTGGTTCGAGATCACCAACCACAGCCTGCTGCACGAGGCCGAGCCGTGCGTGCTCGCCGAGATGCTCGACATCACCGACGAGATGGCCGCCGAGGAGGCGCTGCGGGCCAGCGAGCAGCTGCTGCGCCGGCTCACCGAGGCGCTGCCCATGAGCGTGGTGCAGATCGACGCGCAACGGCGGGTGGTGTACCAGAACGCGCGGGGCGCCCGCATGGTGGGCACCGAGATCGGGGGCGAGTTCGGCGCGGCCGCCCTGGACCCGGTGGTCCCCGCGGACCGGCCCATGGTCGGCGAGGCCCTCGTGCGCGTGCTGCGCGACGGCACCGACGCCGATGTCGAGTACGGCTACCGCGACCCCCGCCTCGGCCTGCGCCGGGCCAGCGCGAAGGCCCGCGCGCTCACCACCGCCGCCGGGCGCGTCGCGGGCGCGGTCATCTGCCTCGCCGACGTCACCGAGGAGGTACGCCTGCGCGAGGAGCTGCAGCGGCGGGCCGCCTTCGACGAGCTGACCGGCTGCCGCAACCGGGCCGCGACCCTCGCGGCGCTGTCCGACGCGCTCGCCACCGCCGAGCGCGGCACGGCCGCCGTGTTCGTGGACCTCAACGACTTCAAGCTCGTCAACGACCGCTACGGCCACGCCGCCGGCGACCGCATGCTCGCCCACGTCGCCCACGTGCTGCGCGGCGCGGTCCGCGACGTCGACGTGGTCGGGCGCCTCGGCGGCGACGAGTTCGTGGTGGTGTGCCGCGACGTGCCGCGCCTGGAGCAGGCCCAGGATCTCGCCCTGGCCCTCGGGGCGGCGCTGGAGTCGGCGCCGCTGGACATGCGGGGCGCGGCCCTGCGGCCGCGGGCCAGCATCGGGGTGGCCTGGACGCGCCCGGGCGGCCTGGACGCCGACGCTCTCATCGCGCAGGCGGACAAGAAGATGTACGAGGCGAAGCACGGGATGCAGCCGCTCCCGCGCGTCCGCCCGACGGTGTTTCCCTAGGCCTCGGTGCGGGCGGCGAGGCGCTCGTAGCGCTGCCGGGCCGCCTGCGGGCTGCCGAGGCCGAGACTGAGGGCGATGTCGTGCCAGGTCATGCCGCGGTCGCGGGCGGTCTGCAGGAGGTACACCTCAGTGATGTCCATTTCCGCGCGCACGTCCGGCAGCAACGTCAGCGCCGCGACCAGGTCGGACTCGTCCAGCGCCGGCTCTCCGGGCGCGGGCGGCACCGACCCCGCCGCCATGGCCGCCGCGATGCGCACCACCTCGTGCGGCGCGGCCACCTCCGCATGCACGTGCCGCGCACGCAACTGCGGCGATCCCGCGTGCCGCGACGTCAGGTGGGCAAGCGCCGAATACACCCGCTCGGCCCGCCGCGCCCCCGGATCCGGCCGCTCCAGCAGTTCGCTCATGCCGCCAGCCTAACAACGAACTGTTTTCAACACAATGTTCAATGGTAGACCGGGCGGTATGCGGATCGCGGCGCGGTACAACGGCCCACCCGGCTCGGGCAACGGCGGCTACAGCGCGGGCCTGGTCGCCACCCGGCTCGGCCTCGCCCCCGCGGAGGTGACCCTGCGCCGGCCGCCGCCGCTCGAGACCGACCTGACGCTCGCCGACGGCCGCGCGATGCACGGCGACGAGCTCATCGCCGAGGCCCGTCCCGCACCGGGGGAGAAGCCGGATGTCGTACGGCCGGTGTCGCTCGACGAGGCCGCCGAGGCGACGAAGCGGTACGCCGGCCTGCACGACCACCCGTTCCCGACGTGCTACGTGTGCGGCACCGGGCGCGCCGACGGCCTCGGCCTGCTGCCCGGCCCCGTCTCCGGCAACCGCACCGCCACCCCGTGGCACGTGCCCGCCGACGTCGCCGAGGTCACCATGTGGGCCGCGCTGGACTGCCCCGGCGGCTGGTCGGTGATCGCCGAGGGCCGGCCGTACGTGCTGGGCCGCCTCGCCGTCTGGATCGACGCCGTCGCCGAGCCCGGCGACACCTGCGTCGTCATGGGGCAGTACCTGGGCGGCGAGGGTCGCAAGGCCCAGGCACTGTCCACTGTGTACGACTCGTCCGGCGCCCCGCTCGCCGTGGCCCGGGCCACCTGGATCGCTTTATAGCGGCCGCTGCCACGACCCGTGCAGCGCCGTGAACGCCAGCGGCCGCCCGTCCAGCGCGAGCAGGTACGCGGCCGTCTCCACCGGCGCCGGCTCGCGCAGCCGCGCCGCGATGCCCGGGAAGACGTCCGCCGTCTCCTGCGAGAGCCAGTGCCCCGGCAGGGCCCGCACCCGCTCCACGAACGCGCCGCGGGCCGGCTCCGGCACGTAGCCGACGACCGCCGTGTGCAGCACCACCAGCGTCGCCCCGGCGGGCGCCCCGGCCGCGATCGCGCCGAGCCGCTCGTTCAGGTCGCCGCGGTACACGGTGGGCGGGTCCCGCCGGGCGATCTCCACGGCCGCGTCGAGCCGCGCCAGCCGGTCGGTCTGCTCCGGCCACACGAGCATCCGCAGCCACCGCACGTCCTCGTCATCGGTGACGTCCAGCGGGTTCAGGTCGAGCCCGGCCCGCCACGCCACCGTGATCGGGGCCACGGACGGCGCCGGCCCGTCGACGCGGCAGCGCAGCACCAGCTCCGCGTCCGGGGCGCCGCCCCGCGTCACGGCGCCGTCGTGTCCGGTGTACTCGTAGCCGTACCGGTCCGGCAGCAGGCACAGCCCCGCCGAGGCGCCCACCTCCAGCAGGGCCAGCGGCTGCGGCAGCGAGGCCAGCGCCGGGTAGAGCCCCGCACACCGCCCCGGCTCGTTCGTCTGCGTCCGCCGGGCCAGCATCACCGCGAAGACCTCGTCGCGCCGGTCGAACACGATCTCGCGCAGCCGCTCGTACCCGTCCGGCGTCCCCGCGACCAGCCGCACCGCCGCGAGCAGCAGGTTGGGCTGCCGCTTGGCCGCCGGCAGCCCCTCCAGCGCCGCGAGCATCTCCCGGTCCTCCGCGACGGCCAGCGCCAGGCGCTCGTAGAGCGGCGAGCTCCCGCGCGCCATGGCCGTCGCGAAGTACCGGTACTCCCCGGCCGTACCCTCCAGGCTCATGCCTGCGAGCCTAAGCCCGCCGTCGTCGTTCATCTCGTCCGTCGTGGCCTCCTGCAGACGTACGTCAGCGCGGGCGGTACGTTGCGCCAGACGCACCGGCTGGTGATGACCTCGTCGAAGGACTCGTGCAGGAGGCGGCGCAATCGGCGGGCGCCCGACAACTGCAGTGCGTGCAGATATGCGAAGGTGGTGAAGGCGGCGTCCGGGGCCAGGAGCCGCCCGACGTCCGTGAGGATCCTGCCCTGGCGTGCCGGTGGGATCAGCGACCACGGCAGCCCGCTGACGACCGCATCGACCCGCTCGACGCCCCGGGCTTCGAGGATGGTGCCGAGATCCGAGGCGTCGGCGGTGACGACCTCGAGGTGAGGCCGGCTGTGGCGCAGCCGTTCGGCGAGGCGCCTGTCGATCTCCAGAGCGACGTGCCGTGAGCCGGGCTGGAGGCGGCGGCTGATCGCGTCACTCACGGCTCCGGTGCCGGCGCCGAGTTCCACCACCGTCGACGGGCGTGTGCTCGGAACGATCTGGGCGAGGCGCCGGCAGAGCTTCGCGGCGCTCGGCGCGATCGCGCCCACGACGGCGGGATTGCGGGCCGCCGCGCTGAGGAAGGTACGCAGGTCACTGGTTGTCGTGGTCACGTCGATAGCTTGCTGACCACGTCGGCGTCCCACCTCGTCATCGAGACCTGTCCGTGCCGCCGTTGGCAGGAAGGGCTTCCTCCCGAGGAACGATCCGGTTGGTCGGCGGAGCCCCTACTGTCGGAGGGTGCCGTTCAGTTTCCGACGCCTTCCTCGGTCCTGGTACGTCCGGCTGCTACCCATCGTGTTCGCCGCGTGTTACCTGTCGACGGCCGACCAGCCCGGCAACCCGGTGGACGGCTGGTCCTGGGCGTGCGGACTGACGGCGGCCGCGTTGACGGTGGTCGGCCAAAGGATGCCAACCGTGGCGGTCTGCGCCCTGGCCCTGCTGCTCGTCGCCACCGACCGAGTCGGTACCCACGCGGACGTGGTTGTGCTGCTGGCCACAATGATCAGCCTGGTCGATCTGGCCCTGAATCGACGTGGTTGGCGCTTCGCGGCCGGTGCCACATCGGCGGCGGCGGGCATGTTCGTAACGTTCGTCGATGTGCCGTTCGGCCGGCTGCCGTTGCCGTTCTACCCGATCATCGCCGCGGTGATCGGCTGCCTCGTCGGCGCGCCGGTGCTGCTGGGCCTGCGCCTGGGTGCGGCCCGCCGGACCGCGGCCGAGGCGGCGGAACGAGCGGTGGAGTCGGAGCGGCGGCGCGTGGCGGAAACGGCTGCCGCGCGGGCCGTCGAACGAGCCGCGATAGCTCGGGAACTCCATGACATCGTGGTGCATCACGTGGCATCGATCGTGCTTCGTGTCGGAGTGGCGCGACACCTCGGCAGCGGAGAAAGTGCCGATACCAAGGCCGTGTTCGACGATGTCCATGCCACCGGCACCGCGGTCCTCGAGGATCTGCGCCGGTTGGTGGCGGTGCTGCGGGAGCCGACCGCGGCCGGCGACGACCCGCCCGCACCGGTGCTCGACGCGGCCGACCTGCCCGACGCTCTGGACCAGGCGGTCAACCGGATCCGTCAGGCCGGGCTCCCAGTGACGGTTGTCGCGGACTCCGCGATGTCGCAGCTCGATGCCGTCCGGGGTCTCGCGGTGCTTCGGGTCGTGCAGGAGGGACTGATCAACGTGCTCAAACATGCCGGACCGGACGCGACAGCCGCATTGCGGGTAGTGGCGAGCCCAAGCGGCGAGGTGTGTGTGGAGATCACCGATGACGGCGGCCCGAGGAAGGCGGCGCCGGTTCGCGGTGGAGGGCACGGTCTGATGGGTCTGCGCGAGCGAGTGACCCTGCTCGGCGGTCATCTCGAAGCCGGTCCGGGCCCCACCGGCTGGCGGATTCGGGCTGTCCTGCCCGCCGGCGCGGATGCCGGCGCCCGGTCGGCGGTGGTGGCGTGACCATCCGGGTACTCCTTGTCGACGACCAGCGTCTGGTGCGAGCCGGCTTGCGAGCGTTGTGCGCGCCCGAGGATGACATCGAGGTGGTGGGTGAGGCGGCCGACGGGCTGGAGGCCGTACGACTCGCCGATCGGCTCGTCCCCGATGTCGTGCTGATGGACCTGCGCATGCCACGCATGGATGGCATCGCCGCGACGACAGCGATCCTGGCCCGCCGCCCGCGCACCAGGATCATGGTGCTGACCACGTTCGATGACGACGACCACCTGTACCCGGCCCTCGCTGTGGGCGCGTGCGGTTTCCTGGTGAAGGACGCGACGCCCGGGGAACTGCTCGACGGTATCCGAAGGGCCGCTCGCGACGAGCATCCGTTCAGCCCTGACGTGCTGCGCCGGGTGGTGAACCAGGCCGTCCTGTCCCGGAGAAGTCCGCAGCCCACGCCCGCCGTGAGCCTGGTGGAGGTGACCGACCGGGAGCGTGACGTACTCGCCCTGCTTGGCGCCGGCCTGTCCAACGCCGAGATCGGGGAGCGGCTCCAGCTTGCCGTCACCACCGTGAAGACCCACGTGGCGAACCTCCTGACCAAGACCGGAAGCAACAACCGGGTGCAGTTGGCCGTACTCGCGGTACGGACCGGTCTGCCGGAAGCGGCATCCGCCGATCGCTCGCGGCACGTCGACGGTGTCCAGCTGGGTGAGGGTGGTCCGCACGATGCTGGGTAGGACAACGATCTCGCGGCGTCGCCCTGGCGGGGAGAGGTGCCTGCCGAATGGTCCGCGGGTGCGTGGACGAATCGAGCAGTGGGCAGGCCGGACGCCGGTCGCGGTCGCGGCCGGATTGACGCTGGCCTGGCACGTCGTGCTGTTCGCCTTGGCAGAGCTTGTCGGCGGCTTGTCCGTGTCCTGGTTCCCGGATCTGGGTTCCGCGCTGGTCAACGCCGGCACCGCGGCCGGGGTCCTCGTGCTGGCCGCCTGGATGGGTTGGTGGCGCGGTGCCGCTCTGGGCTGGCGGGGCCCTGCTCGCTCATGGTGGTGGTGCCTGCCGATCGTGGCCGTCACCGTGCCCTACGCGGCCCCGGGCATCACCGGTTCGGTCACCGTCCTCACCAGTACCGCCGTGACCATGCTGACCGTCGGCATCGCCGAGGAGTCGCTCAGCCGCGGCGTCAACCAGTATGTGCTCGCCCGTCTCAGCGCCATGCGCGCGGCCGTCTGGGTGGGGGTGCTGTTCGGACTCGGCCACGCCTTGAGCGCCTTGTGGTTCGGGCGTCCCTGGGACGACACGCTCGCCCAGGTGATCAGCACCATCGCGTACGGATTCGGGCTGGCGGCGTTGCGCTGGCATCTCGGCACGATATGGCCGCTGGTCGTGCTGCACGCGTCAGACAACTTCGTGCAGCTCCGCAGCCCGGGGGCAGCGGCGCTGTGGTGGCAGGCGGTGGTCGCTGTGTTCTTCGTCGTGTACGGCTGGTGGCTGATTCGGCGTCTGCCCGAACGGCCGGGCGAGCCGGTGTCGAGCGGGACCGACCCACGGTAGTGGGCGCCACGGCCACGGCTACGGCGTCCTCAACAGCCGCTGTTGCACGGCATTTATTTCGTTGCCCGGTTGCCATTCCTCGCGTATTGTTGTCCACGTCGAACCGCACCGGACAAAGTCGCCGAAGGAGGAGCCCGAGATGCACACGCGACACATGATCGTCACCCCGGCTCCCCGACCGCACGGCATTCCGGCGATCCGTCCCACGGGCCGGTGGCGAGGGTAGGCAGACCAGCCTCCACCTCGGCCGCCCGCCCCGCACAGGGACCCGGGCGGCTTTTTTGTGCGCAATTCTTACCCACCCTTTTTCCGGGTGCGTGCATTCCTTGTTCGGAAACGACCGGCGCGGTGACCGGGCCTGGCTTGGGACCAGGACGTGCGGGGTTCGACTCCCCGGTTTCCGACGGTGCCGATTTCGGCTCCATCCCGTCGCGGCCTGCGTGGTAGAGGCGCCTCGCTGATAACGAGGAGACAGTTGGTTCGACTCCAACCGACGGGACTTCGCCCCGGTAGCTCAGCGGAAAGAGCAGCGGCCTACGAAGCCGCGTGCCGCAGGTTCGAATCCTGCTCGGGGTGCGGTGACCATGGTGTACGGGTTCGTGCACACCAGATTGTGGCTCTGGAGGTCCGGGTTCGACTCCCGGTGGTCACCCTCATACCCTCGTAGCTCAGTTGGACGAGAGCGCCGGCATGCGGGGCCGGAGGTCGCAGGTTCGAACCCTGCCGGGGGTGCGTCAGCCGGCGAGGTACCGGCGCAACGCCGCGACGCGCTGGTGGAGCTTGCGGAAGGCGACGTAGCTGCCGTTGCGGCCCAGGATCTCCGGCTCGACGCGTTGGGTGCCGCCGAGCTCGTCGGGGTAGCCCAGGACGAACTCACCGGCCCGTAGCGGCGGCTCGAGCGGGTTGGAGCCGGGGACGCCGCTGCCCTCGACGGCCGGGTGGCTCACGCCGTCGCGGTAGCCGAACGGCTCGGTCTCGTCGGGCAGCGCGTGACAGTCCTGCCGCCAGATCGCGGCCACGCCGGGCAGCGCGGCCGCGGCCGGGCGGGCCCGGTCGACGGCCGCGTCCCGCCGGTCGCGGTCGGGCGCCACCACCGTCAGCACCACGTGGACGTCGGGCGAGCCCAGCGGCGGCTCCCAGTGCTCGGGTGCGCTGTCGCCGGTGTCGCCGAGCGCCGCCGCCCGGGCCGTCATCCCCTGGCGGAACTCCCACGCGAACGTGTCGAGCGAGCGTTGCGGCAGGCCCAGCGCGCGCAGGCCGTGGTAGGTACCGCGACCGTGACCGATGTGTCGCCCAGCGGGCTGGTCCCGTCCGCCGCCGGCACGACCCCGGCCGCGCGGCGCAGGAGCCGCCGGCCGTCGTCCCGGTCGTCGATGCGGAACAGCAGGTACGTCGCCGCGTACGGAGTGGGGCGGGGCATCAGGACCCCGCGCTGGATGTCGTGCAGTTCCAGGCGCACGGCGGCCGGTTTCATGACCGGCGCGGCGGTTCGGTGACCACGTTGCGCCAGAAGCGGCGCAGGCTGTCGTCGGCGCCGAAGAGCGTGCTGAAGATCGTCGAGTCGGCGACGAGCACGTCCGCGGCCCGCGCGTCGCGGGGCGGCATCCACAGCAGCGAGTTGAACTCGGTGTTGCCCGCCTCGACGAACGGGTGCGGCCGCGAGGTGTCGATGGGCTGGCGTGCCAGCACCCGTACCGTGCCGGGCTCGCTGCCGGTGACGGCGTAGTGCGGCAGGTGCTGGTGGGAAGTTGAAGCCGGTGACCCCGTCAAGCCAGCCCCGCTCGTCGAGGTCCGCGTCGATGGACAGCGGGGCGATGCCGTCACCGTCGCGGACCGAGGGCCGCAGGCCCCACCGGTTCTCCACCGGCACCCCGAGCCCGGCCATGAGGGAGCGGGTGTACCGGCCGAACCGCTGCTGGCGGGGCACCAGCGGGTCCCCGTGATGGTGGTACTCGACGTCGCGGCGGGCCAGATCCTCAGTCGCGCCCACGTCGTGGTGCGGCCCGAGCACGAGCCGCGCCTCCGGCCGGGGTCGGACCACTGCGGGTCCTCGTAGGCGGGCCAGGCGGCGCGGCGGACCTCGGTCATCGTCGAGAACCGGTTGTCCAGCCCGGCGGGGTCCCGGCTCGCCTCGGCCGGATAGCTCCAGGCGACGTAGATGCTGACCCGGCGCCCCACCCCCGCCGGCCGCGGCTGGTGGCGCTGGTTGTAGGTCCGGGCGGTGCTCCACGGTTGCATCGGGCTCTCCGGCGCTACTGCAGCTGGTCGAGCATGGTGGAGAACGCGTCCTTGACCCGCAGCGCGCGCTTGATCTCGTCGGTGCTCACGTACGGGTACTCGCCGTACTCCAGGAAGCTCGGACAATGGTGCTCGCGCACGAACCGCACGAATGCCTCCGGGTTGCTGCGCCAGTCCTCCGGGAAGCCCTCGAGGTTCTCGAACGCGGTGTCGACCCCGGCCTTGCTGAACAACGCGACGGCGTCCTCGGTGTACTTGTCGAAGTCGGTGTCGAAGATGCCCTGGTACAGGAACCGCGTGTCGCCGTCGAACAACACCCAGCGCAGGTAGTGCAGCTTCAGCGGCGCCAGCAGATACGGGTCGGCCTCCAGCGCCGCCGCCAGCGTCTGCCCGTACACGCGCATCGCCTCCGCCCTTCCCGGCTTGAGCGTCGCGATGATCGTGAAGCCGTAGCACGCCGGGGTGCGCGGATACACCGGGCCGTACTTGCCCTGGGGCAGTTGGCTCGGGTCCGCCGGGAGTACCGCGGCCTCGGGCTTGATCTGCATGCCTCGACTGTGCCGCGGGGCCACTCGCCGAGTCGCCACCGCCAGGGATGGCAGTCCTCCGGCCGAGGGGGTGCGTCGGACTGCGCCCTCGGCCCGGCATTCTTTGCCCTCGGCCCGGCATTCTTTGATGGCGAGGCCGGCCTGCTCGGCCCCCGGGTCTTCACGTCTCCTTCGCGCGCCCCGCCACCGCGCCCGGCCCGCGCGGGCCGGATGTCTTACGCGTCCGGACCGCGGCGTCGCGCGTTTGCGCGTTCGTCTCGTGCGGTTCGCGCGTTCGCTCACCCTGCTCGGCCCCCGGGTCTTCGCGTGTCCTTCGCGCGCCCGCCACCGCGCCCGGCTCGCGCGGGCCGGATGTCTTACGCGTCCGGACCGCGGCGTCGCGCGTTTGTGCGTTCGTCTCGGGTGCGTTGCGCGTTCGCTCACCCCTGCTCGGCCCCGGGTCTTCGTGTCTCCTTCGCGCCTCCCACCGCGACCGGCTCGCGCGGGCCGGATGTCTTGCGCGTCCGGACCGCGGCGTCGCGCGTTTGCGCGTTCGTCTCGGGCCGTTCGCGCGTTCGTCGTGGGCGGTTCGCGCGTTTGCGCGTTCGTCTCGGGCGCGTTGCGCGTTCGCTCACCCCCTGCCGTTCGAACCACCACTCCAGCGGGCGATATCCGCATCAGTGATCGCAGCCGGCTGCTCGGCCGGCTGCGTGACCCGGATAGCGTTGCCGAACGGGTCACGGAACGCGCAATCGGTACCGTAGGGCTGAACTTCCACATCCTGCGTAAACTCCACCCCGCGCCCCTTGAGGGTGTCGTAGGCGGCCTGGCAGTCGTCGGTGGTGAGGATCGCCGCGGTGCCGAGCGCACCCTTGGTGAGCAGATCGCGCACCTGAGCCGCCGTCTCCCCGCTCATCGAAGGCGGCCCGGGCACCTCGAGCAGCAACTGCCGCCCCGGGTCGGACGGTAGCGAGATCGTGAGCCACCGCATGAAGCCCATGTCGACGTCCTCGTCGACCTGGAACCCGAGCTTGCCGACGTAGAAGTCGAGCGCCTCGTCCTGATCGAGTACCCGCACGGTCGTGATCGTGATCGCGTTGAACATGCCCCTCACCGTACGGGCGCCGCCGACCCGGGCGCTTCGCCAAACCTGACCAGTCGCACCCGGACCCGCGGTCACCCGACGCCCGGCGGAGCCCGGCAGACCTTACGCTCTGCCTGCGCCGGTCCCGTGTATGGCGGCCGGCGAAGACGTGCCGTGGAAGTTCGTCGCGCGCGCTTCGGGTGTCGAGGTCTTGTTCGCGGGTGTTGCGGGTGTCGAGGTCTTGTTCGCGGGTGTTGCGGGTGTCGAGGTCTTGTTCGCGGGTGTTGCGGGTGTCGAGGTCTTGTTCGCGGGTGTTGCGGGTGGCCACGTCTAGTTCGTGGGCGTTGCGGTCCCGGCCCTTTCTCCGGGGCCGACGGGTCGCAACCAGGCCTTGACGAAGCATACGGGCGCGCGGGCGACGAGTCCCCGATCGCGGTATTGCGAAGGTGCCACGCCCACGATCGCCCGGAACGCGCGGCTGAACGCGCCGAGACTGTCGAACCCGACCCGCAGCCCGACCTCGGTCACGGCGCTGCGCGGGTCGCGCAACAGCGCCATGGCGCGCTCGATCCGCCGCCGCTGCAGATAGTGGTGCGGCGTCTCCCCGAACGTGGCCCGAAACGTGCGGCTGAAGTGCCCCTCGGACATGTGCGCCAGCCGGGCGAGCGCGGGCAGATCGAGCCGGTGCGCATAGTCCCGGTCCATGGCGTCACGTGCACGCAGCAGCCGCCGGTTCTGGTTCTCCGCCGCCGACATCACCACGCCGTCGACCTTAGCGTCCCACTCGCGGGTTGGGGCTTCCCGATAGCGTCCCGCTCGCGGGTTGCGCCTTCCCGATAGCGTTCCACTCGCGGGTTGGAGCTTCCCGATAGCGTCCCGCTCGCGGGTTGGGGCTTCCCGATAGCGTCCCGCTCGCGGGTTGGGCTTTCCGATAGCGTCCAACTCACGCGTTTGGGGCTCCCCGATGAGCGCCGACAGCAATCCGACGGTCGCGATGAGCCCCGCGTGCAATGACCGTTCGTGGCACTCCTGCTCCCCGCATGTCCGAATCGGCGCCCGCATCGCCGCCGACCGCGCACGAACCGCCTCCGCCGAACACAAACGCACACCCATCGGTGATGCAGGCGGACTATCCGCCGGCGGCCGCGTACGAATGCGGGTCCGTCGGCGGTGCCTACGCGAACGCACCCAGCTCTGCGCGAACGCACGACCGGCGACGGTGGCTGCGCGGACGGACGACGCCGTGCGGGTTTATGCGCGCAGGACGCCGTACAGGTTTATGTGCGCAGGGCGGCGTGCAGGTTTATGTGCGCAGGGCGGCCGCGCCGGTTTATGCGCGAAGGGCAGCCGCGCCGGCGAACACCGCACGGGAGCCGAGTTCCTCCTCGATGCGGATCAGGCGGTTGTACTTGGCGGTGCGATCCGAGCGGGAGACGGAGCCGGTCTTGATCTGGCCGCAGCCGGTGGCGACGGCGAGGTCCGCGATCGTGGTGTCCTCGGTCTCGCCGGAGCGGTGGGACATCACGACGCGGTAGCCGGCGCGCCGCGCGGTGTCCACGGTGGACAGTGTCTCGGTGAGCGTGCCGACCTGGTTGACCTTCACGAGGATCGCGTTCGCGCAGCCGGTGTCGATACCGGCCTGCAAACGGGCCGCGTCGGTGCAGAAGACGTCGTCGCCGACGAGTTGGACGGTCGCGCCTGCGCGTTCGGTCAGCGCGCGCCAGCCGGGCAGGTCGTCCTGGGCCATGGGGTCTTCGATGGAGACGATCGGGTACCGCCGCAGCAGGCCGGACAGGTAGGCGATGTGCTCCTCGACGGATCGGCGCACGCCCTCGCCGGCGTAGTCGTACGCGCCGGCCTTGAAGAACTCCGACGCCGCCGGATCGAGGCAGATCGCGATGTCCCGGCCCGGCTCGTAGCCGCTCGCCGCGATCGCCTCCGTCACGAACGTGAGCGCCTCGTCGGCCGTCGTGAACTGGGGTGCGAACCCGCCCTCGTCGCCGACGTTGGTGTTGTGGCCGGCGGCGGCGAGCGCCCGGCGCAGCGTGTGGAAGACCTCCGAGCCCATGCGCACCGCCTCGAAGAACGTCGCGGCGCCGACCGGGGCGATCATGAACTCCTGGAAGTCGAGCGGATTGTGCGCGTGGGCGCCGCCGTTCACGATGTTGATCATAGGGAGGGGGACGCGGGTGGCATCGTCTCCGCCCAGCGACCGGTAGAGCGGCAGGCCGCGCGCGGCGGCCGCGGCACGGGCCGTGGCCAGGGAGATCCCGAGGATGGCGTTGGCGCCGAGGCGGCTTTTGCCGGCGGTACCGTCGCAGGAGATCAGGGCGGCGTCGACTCCGGCCTGGTCCTCGGCGTCGAGGCCCCGCACGGCGGCCGCGAGCGGTCCGGCGGCGTTGGCGACCGCGGCCGCGACTCCCTTGCCGTGGAAGCGTTCCGGGTCGCCGTCGCGCAGCTCGACCGCCTCGGCGGCGCCGGTCGACGCGCCCGAGGGCACAGCGGCGCGGCCGAGCGAGCCGTCGGCGAGGCGGACGTCGACCTCGACGGTCGGGTTGCCGCGGCTGTCGAGGATCTGGCGGGCGGTGATCGCCTCGATGACTGTCATGGGATCGAATCCTGGCAGCTCAGAGCCCCTGTGCGCGACGCGATGACGGTCACCTTGACCCGGACCCTGGGGTGCGGGTTTATCGTCTGGGGCATGCGCGTGGGTGAGCTCGCGCGGCGCTCGGGCACCACGATACGGGCGCTGCGGTACTACGAGTCGTTGGGCCTGGTCGTCCCGCGCCGGACGGCGAACGGGTACCGCGAGTACGACCCCGTCGCCGAACGGCTCGTCGTGCAGATCCGCGAGCTGACGGCGCTCGGCCTGAGCGTGGAGGAGACCAGGCCGTTCGTTGAGAGCCTGGCGGCCGGCGCCGAGGAGTCGGACGTGTGTGCGGCGGCGTTGGCGACGTACCGCAGCGCGATCTCCGGCCTGCAGTCGCGCATCGGGCAGCTGACCGCCCAGCGCGACGCCCTGGAGGCTCGTCTAGCCGTAGTGAACGTCACCGGAAGCCCGGATCTTGCCCTCGCGCCCGGTGACCCCGCCGACCTCGTGGGCCGAGCGCTGCCGAGCGTGTCGGTGTTCGCCACGAACGGCGAGGCTGTCGACTTCGCTGCGCTCGGCCCCGGCCGCACGATTGTGTTCGTCTACCCGCTGACCGGCCGCCCCGGCGTCGACCTGCCCGACGGCCTCCTGGAGATCCCGGGCGCGCGCGGCGGCACCGAGCAGGCGCGCTGGTTCCGCGACCACCACGGCGAGCTGCTGGGCGCGGGGGCGGCGCGCGTGTACGGCTTGTCCGCGCAGTCGCTCACGTACCAGCAGGAGCTCGCGCATCGTCTCCGCCTGCCGTACCCGCTGGTCCCCGACCCGCGCCTGATGCTCGCGACGGCCCTGGGCCTGCCGACGTTCACGGCGGCCGGCATGACCCTGTACCGCCGGCTGACCCTGGTCGTCACCGACGGGCGCGTTGAGCACGTCTTCCACCCGATTCCGGCCCCGTCGACGCACGCGAACGAGGTTCTGCGCTGGCTGAACCGTTCCCGGACCCCGCGCTGACGCTGGCCCCGCCGCTGCCCGTTCGCGCATCGCATTGCACGTTCGCGCACGGCAGCGTTCCGTTTGCGCGTTCGCGCACGGCAGCGTTCCCTTTTCGCGTTCGCGCATCGCGCTGTGCATTCGCGCACCGCGTTGCACGTTCGCGCACGGCAGCGTCCCGTTAAGCGTTCGCGCACCGCGCTGTGCACTCGGGCACCACGCAGCAACCACGTCAATCCCCCTCCGCCCCCGGCCCCCGCCCGCACGTCGGCCGGCCCTGACCCGCATCGGCGGGCGCGGCCATGCCGGTCGTGGTCGCTAGACTGCGCGAATGGTGTCCATCCGAGTCGAAACGACCGTCAACGCGCATCCGGACGTGGTGTGGGACGCGATCGCCGACGTCGGCAACGTGCACCGGCGGCTGCTGCCGGGGCGTGTCGCCGATGCTCGGATCGACGGTGACGAGCGCATTCTGACGATGCCGGACGGCACCGAGGTGCGCGAGCTGATCGTCGCCGTCGACCATGAGCAGCGCCGCATGGCGTACTCGGTGCAGGGGCCCGGACGGATGGTCCTCGCCCACCACCACGCGGCCTTCCAGGTCTTCGGCGACGGCGACCGCGCGCGGCTCGTGTGGACGACCGACGTGCTGCCGCACGACCGCGAGGCGGCCGTGCGGGCGCGAGTCGAGCGCGGCATCGAGGAGATTCGCGCGATGCTGGAGCGCCGGGAGCGCGGGGTGGGCCTGGAGGCGCACGGCCGGAACACGATGGTGGCGCCGCGGCAGTTGAAGGCGACGACGGCGTCAGCAGGTCCGGACGGTGGGGGAGCAGCGCCGGTTTGACCGGCCGGTCAGCCGCGGGGCGGGGGCCCGGGCACTAGGCCTCGAAGGGCACTAGGCCTCGATGACCTTGTGGCCGGGACCCTTCACCGGGATCTTCGTCGGGGCAGCGGCCGGCCTTCCCGCGTCGCGGACGCGCACGCGCAGCAGCCCGTGCTCCACGTCGGCCGAGATCTGCGCCGCGTCGACGCCCTCGGGCAGTTGCAGCGCACGACGGAAGAATCCGTGCCGAGTGTTGCCGCTCACCGTCAGCACCCGCCCGGCCAGCTCGACGTCGAGGTCGGCGGCGGACATCCCCGGCACCTCGACGGTCACCACGAGGTCCCCGCCGTCGAGCGAGGACTCCATGCCCGGCACGAGCGCGTGCCGCATCATGGCGTCGAACTGCTCGTCCATCCGCGCGAGCGCGGCGAACGGATCCCAGCGCATCACACCTCGATCGTAGGACGCCATGATCACGCTCCGCAGCTATTCGGCGAGCTCGGCGGCGGCCGCGTCCGCGCCGAGGCCGATCATCCAGGTCAGCGGTGCGCTGGGGAGGAAGCTCGTCATGAGCTCCTCTCGTCGGCGAGCTCGGCGGCGACGGCGTCCGCGCCGAGGCCGATCATCCAGGTCAGCGGTGCGCTGGGGAGGAAGCTCGTCATGAGCTCCTCTCGTCGGCGAGCTCGGCGGCGACGGCGTCCGCGCCGAGGCCGATCATCCAGGTCAGCGGCGCGCCGGGGTGGAAGCTCGTCATGAGCTCCTCGAGCCGGGCCTTGGCCGGCTCGGTCAAGGCCCGGGCGCCGGCCGCGAGCCGGTGCACGGCCTCGCGGTACATCAGCAGGTAGCGCCGCTGCTCGGCCAGCATCCGCACGTCGCCCGGCCGGCCGTGGCCGGGATGCAGCACGGCCCCGGACAGCTCCGCCTCGAGATTGTCCAGTGTGGACAGCCACGCCCCGGTGTGCCCGTCGGCGGTGTACGGGTGCACCCCATTGAACGCCAGATCCCCGATGAACGCGAGGTCACCCGCGACCAGGTAGGAGTCCGCGTGGCTCTCCGCCGCGCCCGCGGCGCGCACGGTGAACGCGATCCCGCCGGCCTCGACGGTCTCGCCGCCGGTGAGCCGGTGCGACGGGACGCGGGAGGTGACGGGCCAGTCGTCGCCGTACACCGGGGCCCACTGCTCGCGCTTGGGCCCGGCGATCTCGGCGATCGTCGCGGCGACCTGGTGCGTGGCGTAGACGGGCACGTCGTCGCCGGCCACGAACGGCAGGCCGTTGTAGTGATCCGGGTGCGCGTGCGTGACGAACGCGGCGGCGAGCGGCTTGCCCAGCGCCGCGATGCGCGCGGCCAGGGCGCGGGCGTCCGGGACGAGCAGCCCGGCGTCGACGAGCACGACCGCGTCGGCCGACTCGAGCAGGTAGCTGTTCACGAACAGGCCGCGCTCGGCCGCGGTGTACGTGTGGACGGTGCAGGAGTTCATGGCGGGAACGCTAGGCAACCGGCGGCCCGGCGCACAGAAGGCACTTCGTGGTGCCCATCGGTACCATGAGATGCATGGACGTGTTCGCGCCATATGCCGGAACGCTGCTCCTGCCCGACAAGGCCCCCTTCGGCCGCGAGTCCCCGGTCACCCTCGCCGACGGCCGCCCCGTCGCCACGATCCGCTGGCACACCTGGTCGATGCGGGCGCGGTACGAGATCCTCGACCCGGCCGGCGCCACCCTCGCCGCCGGTCATCGCGAGGGCTTCGGCGGGCGCAACTACTACCTGACCGACGCGCACCAGCGGATGCTCTTCCACCTCAGGCTCAGCTTCTGGGGCCCCAACCGCACCGGGACGCTCCGGCTCGCGAACGGCCGCGCCCTCACCACCCGCGGCAACTGGACGTCCCGCCGGTTCAGCATCACCGACGAGCGGAACCGCCCCGTCGCCCAGCTGGTGAACAACAGCCCCATCCTGTCCCTGCGCCCCGACGGGCTGGCCCTCGAGCTGCAGGCGCCGGTGCTGTCCATCGTCCAGGCCATCGGGCTCGCCCAGTCCATGCGCGCGGCGATCGAGGCCCAGCACGCCTCCAGCGCGGCGGCCGCAGCGGGCTGAGCCGCCCGGGGCTCACCGCAGGACGCTGAACCCGCTCAGCCCCTCGGCCGGCTCCTCGTGGGCCTCGACTCCGCTCACGTGCGCGTCCGGCGGGCCCTCGCCGGCCCAGGCGAGCAGCGCCGCGACCGGCTCCTCGCCGCCCTCGAACACCGCCTCGACCCGCCCATCGGGGAGGTTGCGCACCCACCCGGCGACCCCGCGCTCCTGGGCGAGCTGACGGCAGGTCTCGCGGAAGTAGACGCCCTGCACCCGGCCCGAGACCAGCACCCGTTTACGGATCACCTCCCGACCGTACCCGCCGGCGCGCGTCCTGGTCGGCGGTCGGCAGGACCCCGGCGGTCAGCGCAGGGCGGTGAGGTCCAGAGCGCGGAGCCGGTCCGGGCAGGGCGGTGAGGTCCAGAGCGCGGAGCCGGTCCGGGCAGGGCGGTGAGGTCCAGAGCGCGGAGCCGGTCCGGGTCGGCGAGGACGTCACCCGCCGGGGCGCGTCCTGGTCTGCGGTCGGCAGGGTCCCGGCGGTCAGCGCAGGGCGGTGAGGTCCAGAGCGCGCAGCCGGTCCGGGTCGGCGAGGACGTCGACGGCGACGATCCGCCCGCCCGCGACCGTGAACGCCATCACGAACAGCGGGCGGTCCGGGCTCGCGGCCACCACGACGCCCGCCGCGCCGTTGACGAGGGCCGGGTACACGAACGGCGACAGCCGCGACGACGCCAGGGCCTGCGTGGCCACCTGCTCGGGGCCGTGCAGCGTGAACGTGAGCCGCGGCCGGGCCGGGCCGCCGTCGGAGCGCAGGATCACGTCCGGGTCGAGCACCTCGACCAGGGCGGCGAAGTCCCCCTCGCGCGAGGCGGCGAAGAACGCGTCGACGACCGCGCGCTGGCGGCTCACGTCCGGGTCGGGCGCGGTCGGGCGGCCCTGGACCCGGCGCCGGGCGCGGCTGGCGAGCTGCCGGGCGGCGGCCGGCGAGCGCTCGAGCATGGGCGCGATGGCCTCGAACGGCACCGCGAACATGTCGTGCAGCACGAACGCCAGCCGCTCGGCCGGGGTCAGCGTCTCCAGCACCACGAGCAGGGCCAGGCCCACCGAGTCGGCGAGCAGCGCCTCGTGCTCCGGGTCGACGCCGGCCACGGGGCTGACGATCGGGTCGGGCACGTGCACCTCGAGCGGGTCCTCGCGGCGCTGGTTGCGGGCGCGCAGCTGGTTGAGGCACACCCGGGCCACGATGGTGGTGAGCCAGGCGGCGAGGTTGTCCACGCCCGCTGCCCCGGCCCGGTCGACCCGCAGCCAGGCGTCCTGGACGGCGTCGTCGGCCTCCGCAGCCGAGCCCAGCATCCGGAACGCGACCGCCCGCAGCCGGGCCCGGTGCTGCTCGAACTGCCCGCTCAGCCACTCGCGCTCATCCACCGGTGTTCCCCTCCCGAGTCGGATCCTCTCCTTGTCGACCCCTCGGAAGGCGAAGATGTGACGGATTCGGTACCCCAGGAGCTCCCACGCCTCCACCAGCCCCGAGCTGCCGGGCGACCGCCAGCACGATCCCCGTCACGAAGCGGTAGCGGCCCGCGGCGCCGAGCACGTCGACCCGCGCCTCCACCAGCCCCCAGGCCCCGAGCTGCCGGACGACCGCCAGCACGATCCCCGTCCCGAAGCGGTAGCGGCCCACGGCCCCGGGCGCGTCGACCAGCGCCCGCACCACCGCGCTCGACGCCGCCGGAACCGGCAAGTCTCGCGGTGTCACATCCGGGGCGTCGCGCGGGTCGAGAGGGCATGGACACCACACCGATCCTCGTCACCGGCGGCACCGGCACGCTCGGACGCCTGCTCCTGCCGCACCTGCGCGCCGCGGGCCGCCCGGTCCGGGTGCTCGCCCGGCGGCGCCCGGACCGGCCGCTCGACGGCGTCGAGTACGTCGAGGGCGACCTGACGACCGGCGAGCACGTCGAGCGGGCCGCCGGCGACGCGGCCGTCGTCGTGCACTGCGCCGGCTCGGCCAAGGGCGACGACGTCAAGGCCGCGAACCTCCTGCGCGCGGCGACGAGCGCGAAGCACGTCGTCTACATCTCGGTCGTCGGGGCCGATCGCGTCCCGGTGACGAGCGCCGTGGACCGCATCGCGTTCGGCTACTTCGGGGCCAAGCGCGCCGCCGAGGTCCTCGTCGCCGGCTCCGGCATCCCGTGGACGACCCTGCGGGCGAGCCAGTTCCACGAGCTGACCCTCGCCACGGTCCGGCAGCTGGCCGGGCTGCCGGTCGTCCCGGTCCCGGCCGGCGTGCGGTTCCAGCCGGTCGACGGGGCCGAGGTCGCGGCCCGGCTCGCGGACCTGGCGCTCGGCGACCCGGCCGGGCTCGTGCCGGACCTGGCCGGCCCGCGCGCCTACGGCTTCGACGAGCTCGTCCGCTCCTACCTGCGCGCGGCCGGCCGCCGGCGCCCGGTCGTGCGGATGCCCATGGGCGGCGGCGCCTACCGCGCGATCCGGGCCGGAGCCAACCTGGCCCCGGACCGCGCGGTGGGCCGCCGCACGTGGGAGGAGTTCCTAGCCGCGAACCTGTGACGCGGGCTGGCCCGCCATGCGGTCGACGAGGATCGCGAACGTCAAGAAGTTCGGGATGTCGCGGATCTTCCGGCCGCCGGGCCGGCGCTGGTCCCCCGTGGATGAAGCCGGGTCAGGCGTCTTCGTAGAGCGCTGCGTACCGCTCGTAGAGCACGTCGGCGTGCTCGCCGAGCCGGTGCCGCGAGATGATGTCATGCGCCAGCCCGAATTGGGAAGGCAGAGTATCGAGCGTCAGCGACGCCCCGGCCGCGCGCGCGAGCCGCTCGGGCAGACCGAACGCCAGCTCGCCGTCGACCGTCGTGTCGCCGGGGGCGAGCACGGCCGCGACCCGGTCCGGTCCGTTCGCGGGGAAGGCGCGGGGCAGGGCGGACGCGATGCGCAGGTACTGGGCGACGGCGCGGTAGGAGTACCCCCGCGAACTGCGCCGATCCGGCAGCAGCCGGCGGCCGTAGAGCACCCGCATGGCGACCCGGGCGGCGGGCGGCACCTGCGAAGCGTGCGGGGCGTAGAGCGGGGCCAGCACCACGAGCCGCCGCACGATGTCCGGGCGGCGCGCGGCCAGCCAGGTGGCGAGCACCCCGCCGCCGGAGACGCCGAGCACGCCGGTCTCGCCGCCGAGCGCGGCGGCGGTGTCGAGGGCCTCGGTGGCGTACGCGCGCAGCTCCGCGGCCGTGACGGTGGCGTGGGCGCCGGGGTCGACGAGGCCGTGGCCGGGGGCGCGCGGGGCGACGACGTTGTAGCCGCGGGCGAAGAACAGCGCCGCGAGCGGGTCGAGCTGGGCGGGGGAGTGGGTGTACCCGTGCAGCAGCAGCACCGAGCGCGCCCGGCGGCGGCCGTGGGACAGGACGCGGGTGTCGTGGCCGTCCGCGATCACTTCATGTCCCCGGGCAGCTGCAGCCGGTAGCCGATCCCGGGCTCGGTCACGAAGTAGCGCGGGCGCGACGGGTCCGGCTCCAGCTTCCGGCGCAGGTTCGCGAAGTGCACCCGCAGATAGTTGGTCTCGGTCTCGTACCGCGGCCCCCACACCTCGCGCAGGAGCCGCTTGTGCTCGACGAGCTTGCCCTCATGCCGGGCCAGCACCTCGACCAGGTGCCACTCGGTCGGCGTGAGCCGGATGACCGCGCCGTCCGGCCCGGTCGCCTGCTTCGCCGACAGGTCCAGCCGGAACGCCGGGGTCCGCAGCACGGGGGCGGCCGGCGCCGGCGCGGCCCGGCGCAGGGCCGCGCGCATGCGCGCCAGGAGCTCGTCCATCCCGAACGGCTTGGTCACGTAGTCGTCGGCGCCCGCGTCCAGGGCCGCGACCTTGGTGGCGCCGGTGTGCCGGGCGGAGAGCACGATGATGGGCACGTCGCTGTACCCCCGGATGCCCGCCACCACGTCGAGCCCGTCGAGATCGGGCAGGCCGAGGTCGACGATCACGAGGTCGGGCGGGTGGTCCGCGGCGGCCGCGAGCCCCGCGGCCCCGGTGCCGGCGGTGTGCACCCGGTAGCCGCGCGCGGCGAAGTTGAGCCGCAGCGCGCGCAGCAGCGGCTCGTCGTCGTCGATGATGAGCACCGCGCTCATGCCCGCGGCACCTCCACCGTCATCGTCAGGCCGCCGCCGGGCGTCTCCGACGGCGTGACCGTGCCGCCCATCGCCTCGGTGAACCCGCGCACGATGGCCAGCCCGAGCCCGAGCCCGGCCCCGCCGCGGTCCCCGAGCCGCTGGAACGGCTCGAACAGCGCGGCCCGCTCGGCCGCGGGCACCCCCGGCCCGTCGTCGGCGACGATGAGCCGGACCCGCGCCCCGTCCGCCGCGCCGGTGACGGTCACGTGCGGCGCGGCCGCGAGCGAGTTCGCGACGAGATTGGACAGCACGGTGGTCAGCAGGCCCGGGTCGGCCAGCGCGAGCAGGTCCTCGGGCAGGTCCACCGCCACCCGGTCGCGCGTGTGCTCGGGATCGGGCAGGTGCAGTACCACCTCCGCCGCCACCGCGTCGAGGGCGGTCGGCTCCGGGGCCGCCGACAGCACCCCGGCCCGCAGCCGGCTCAGCGAGAGCAGGTTCTCGACCAGCGCCGTCATCCGGTCCGTCGCGTGCTCGACGGTGGCCAGCAGCTCGGCCCGGTCGGCGTCGGTGAACGCCAGGTCCGGGCTGCGCAGGCTCGACGCGGCGGCCTTGATCCCGGCCAGCGGGGTGCGCAGGTCGTGGCTGACCGCGTCGAGCAGGGCCGTGCGCAGCCGGTCGACCTCGGCCAGCTCCCGGGCCCGCCCGACCGCGGCCCGCTGGCGCCGCACGACGTCCATGGCCACCGCGACCGCCGCCGCGACGAGGACGTAGACCAGCAGCGTGATCGCGTTGTCGGCGCTCGCGACGCTCAGCGTGTGCAGCGGCGGCACGAAGAGGAAGTTCAGCAGCAGGTCCGCGGCCACGGCGGCGCCGAGCGCCGGCCAGAGCCCGCCCGCCGCGGCCGCCCCGGCCACCGGCACCAGGTAGAGCAGCGTGACCGAGGCCAGCGACAGGTGCCCGCGCAGCGGCTCCAGGATCGCGGTCGCCGCGGCCAGCCCGGCGGCCGCGACCACGATGCCCCGCGTCCGGCCGCTGCTCATCCCACCATCCTGACAGTGTCCGGGTCGGCCATTCGGAGGTGGGGCTCCGGCCTGCGCAGGTGCAACAATGCCCGCCGTGATGTCTGATCGCCGCCTCGGCCGGCGCGCCGTGCTCGGGGCCGGCTTCGCCGCGTCCGTCGCCGCACTCGGCGCCTGCGGGGACGACCCGGCCCGGCCCGGCGGGGCCGACCCGTCCGCCTCGGCCTCCGGGGCCGCGGCCGACGCCGTGCCGGCCGACCTCGCCGCCGCGGACGGGGTGGCCGGGCTGTCGGCGTCGGGCTCGGCGAGCGCGGCGCCGGCCGGGCAGGTGCTCTCGGCGCCGTACAGCGGCAAGCTCGTCGACGTCCTGAAGCGGTACCTCGTGCCGACGTCGGACAACCCGAAGCACCCCGGCTACGCGGGCGCCGTCGTGCTCGTCAACGTCGGCGGGAAGGTGACCACGCACGCCGCGGTCGGCGACGCGCTGCGCTACGGCGCCGGGCCGGTCGAGCTGCCGGCGAAGTCCCGCGTGGCGATGCGCCCCGACTCCGTCTTCGACGTGGCGTCGGTGACGAAGGTCTACACCACGATCCTCGCCCTGCAGCAGGTCGACCGGGGCAAGCTCGACCTGGCCGCGCCCGTCGCGCAGTACCTGCCCGCGTTCGACGGCCCCGGCAAGTCCGCGGTCACCGTGCAGATGCTGCTGACCCACACCAGCGGCCTGCCGGTCGGCCCGTCGATCCCGGAGACGTCGAAGAAGCCGGACGTCGCGGCGCGCTGGGAGTACATCGTCTCGACGCCGCTCGCCGACGGGGTCGCGCCCGGGACGCTGTTCCGCTACACGAGCCTTGGCCTGCTGCTCACCCAGCAGATCCTCGAGAAGCTCACCGGCAAGCCGCTCGACCAGCAGGTGAAGAACGAGATCACCGGCCCGCTGGGGCTGCGCGACACCGGCTTCAAGCCGAAGAATTGGCTCAGCGCCGCCGACCAGGCCAACCGCCTCGCCGCCACCGACGCCCGGTCCTCCCGCGGCCTGCTGCGCGGCACCGTGCACGACGACATCTGCAACGTCCTCGGCGGCGTGGCCGGCTCGGCGGGCATCTTCACCACGGCGGCCGACCTGTCGGTGCTGGGGCTCATGTTCCTCGGCGGCGGGCAGGTCAACGGCAAGCGCATCCTGTCCGAGGCGACGGTGCGCAACATGCTCACCAACAAGAACTCGGGCCTGCCGGCCACCGACGTCGACCGGCCGAACCGCACCTCGACGCACGGGATCGGGCTCGAGCTCGACCAGTCGTGGTTCATGGGGCGGCTGGCGGGGTCGGGGGCGTACGGTCACACCGGCTTCACGGGCTGTGAGATCGTCGTCGAGCCGAGGCGCAAGCTCGTCCTGGTGCTGCTGACGAACCGGGCCCACCCGAACTGGAGCTGGGCCAACCCCGACCCGACCCGCGTGGCCGTCGCCAACATCCTGGCCGACGCGGTCTAGCCGGACCCGGGCCGGTCCACGGGGTCACGCGGGTGCGCCACCGCCACTGATGCGGGCCACGGCGGCGGCGCACGCGTCGAGCCACAGATCGTCGTCGTGGCCCCAGGTGTCGTGGTTGAACGGCCGCCGGTCGGGCGCGGCCGGCGCCGCCACGAGGACCGGCAGGGCCTCGGCCGCGGCGGGGCCGATCTCGGCCAGGCAGCGGACCGCCTCCAGGCCGCGCGGGCTGTGCGTGGCGTGCCGCAGCAGCACGGGGACGACCGGGGCCGGGTCGCCGGTGGCGTGCCAGTAGGCGACCGCGGCCCGCATCGACTGCCACTCGTCCTCGTCGTCGAACAGCGCGCGCAGGTCCGGGGCCAGGCCGGCGGCGGCCCGGCCCGCGGCCGGGAGGGCGAACAGGGCCTCGGTGCGCTGCCAGGCGCGCGGCCCGGCGAGGGCCGCCGCGGCCTCGGCGAGCAGCGGGGCCGGATCGCCGGTGATCCGGGCCAGGGCGGCCGCGGCCGGGAGGCGGATGGTCAGCTCGGCGTGCCCGAGCAGGGCGGTCAGCTCCGGTACCGCCGCCGCGGCGGCCGGGCCCAGCGCGCCGAGCGCCTCGACGGCGGCGGTGGAGGGGTCCTCCTCGCCGAGGCAGCCCCGCAGCACCGGCACGAGGGGCGCGGCCGGGGCGGGGGCCGGGTGCAGGCGCGCGGCCGTCGCGATCAGCAGGTCCCGCTCGAAGCCGGGCCGGGCCCGGGCGATCGCGGGCAGCAGGGCGGCGCGCGTCGCGGTGGCCCAGGCGCCGAGGCGGGGCAGGGCCGGCTGCAGCGGCCTGAGGTCGAACACGAGCGACGGCACCGGCCGGGCCGCGTCGGCCATCTGCTCGCGCAGCGCCCGGTTCCGGCCCACCGCCGGGTCCCGCTTGTTGGCCGCGGCGATGAACGCGCTGAGCCGTTCGTGGCCCGTCAGCGCCGCCGGCGGGGGAGCGGCCGGGGCGGCCAGGACGCGGGCGATGTAGGCGTCGGCGCGCGGGTCCCGCAGGGCGGCGAGGGCCGTCAGGGCCCGCGCGGCGGTCGCGTCCAGGCCCGGGCGGCGATCGAGCACCGCCCACAGCGCGTCGGCGCCGGCCGCGGCGCGGCCGGCGGCGGCCAGGTGGGACGCGGCCCAGAACCGGACGGCGGGGTCCGGGTCGTCCAGGCGCGCGGCCAGGAGCGGGGCCAGCGCCGCGGCCGCGGCGCGCCAGGTGCGCATGGGGTCCTCGGCGGCGTACGCCGCGCCCGCGCGCACCATCGGGTCCGGGTGCGCCAGCCAGGCGGACAGGACGCGCACCTGGGTGGGCCAGTCCCGCTCGGCCGCGCTCAGCACCCACGCCAGCGGGTCGTCGCTGTCCCACGGCAGCCGCCCCACCGCGCGCAGGACCGCCGGGCCGTCGGCGGCGAGGATTCCGGCCGGGCCGGGGTCGCCCGCCAGGATGTGCGCCATGGCGGCGACGACCCGCGGCAGCGGCTCGGGATCGGCCAGGGCGCGCGGGTCGAGCACGCCGCGGGCGCGCAGGGCCAGGATCGCCGAGGCGCGCACGACCGGGCTCGGGTCGGCCGCGGCCCGCTCGCGCAGCGCGGCCGTGTCGGCGCCGTCCGTGTCGGCGTGCGCGGAGTCGGCGTGCGCGGAGTCGGCGTGCGCGGAGTCGGCGTGCGTGGAGTCGGCGTGGACAGTGCCGAGGGCGGCGAGGGTGTAGGCGGCCGCCGCGCGGGTGTCCTCGGACGGCGCGGCGCGCAGCAGGCGCACGTAGACCGGGCGGCCCACGGTGACCGCGGACCGGGCGGCCGCGACCCATGCCAGCTCCGCGGCGAGCTCCTCGTCGGCCTCGCCGGCTCCCCGCGGGTGCTCGTGCACCGCCAGGTACGACGAGCCCTCCGCGATCGAGGCCAGCAGGCGCAGCACGCCGGCGGCGTCGGCGCCCGGCGCGTCCAGGACCTCGATGAGGAACGGCACGGCCGGGGCGGTCGCCTCGTAGACGGTGCCCTGGTGCCAGATGTTGCCGCAGAGGGCGTGCAGCGCCTCCTCGTCACCGGTGGCCAGGCGGCGCAACAGGTCGGGAACGTCGTCGGCCTCGCCGTAGGCGTGGGTCAGCTCCGGCCACGCCACCGCATCCAGTTCCGTCAACATGCCCGGCACGGTACCGGGTGCGTCGTGGCCGTTTTCGCGCGACATGCGGGCCATCGCGGCAGCGCGGATCCGGATAGCAAGGTCCTGCTCCGCCCGGGCGGCCGGCGTCGATCCGGCGGTACCGCGGGCCGGGCGCGATCAGCACGCGCCGCTGCCGAGCGCTCGCAGTCCCGCCTCCCACCGCGCGCGGCGCTCCGCCGGCGTCTGCTCCCACCACGGCGTTCCCCGCTCGCCGAGCGCCACCTTCGCCGCCTGCACCCGGGCCCGGGCCGGCGCCGGGTCCTGCCCCGAGCGCAGCGCCCGGCCGACGTCGCGCCGCGCGGCCATGAGGGCCCGGCGCAGCGCCGCGGCCACGTCCTCGGGCACGGCCGGGTCGGTGGCGCGCCACCGCCGGCCGGAGATCACGACGTAGTGGCCGTCCCCGGTGTGCTCCATCGCTACCTCGCCATGAGCGCCAGCTGGATCGCCAGGCGCTCGTCCGGGTCGTCGAGCCGGTCGCCGAACAGCTCGCGGAGGCGGCGCAGGCGGTACCGGACGGTCTGCGGATGCGTGTGCAGCTCCCGCGCGGCCGGGACCACCTGGCCCTGGCCGCGCAGCCAGGCGTGCAGGGTCTCGGTCAGCGGGCGGCGGGCGGCCGGGGTCAGCGCCGCCAGCGGGGCCAGCGCGCGCGCGGCGAGGCGGTCGGCGACCCCCGGCTCCCAGCCCAGCAGCAGCGGCACCAGGTGCTCGTCGCAGGCCAGGACGCCCTCGGGCAGCCGGGCCGCCTGCTGCAGTTCGAGGGCCTTGCGCGAGATGCGGTACGACTGGCGCGCCTCCCGCACCGGCACCGCCGGCCCGATCGCCGCCCGCCGCCCGGCCAGGGAGCGCTCCAGCGCGTGCGGCGAGGGGGCCAGCAGCCGCGTCGCGCCGTCGATGACGGTCGCGATCGCGCCGCCGCCCACGGCCCTGGCCAGGTGCTCGGCGTCGGTGCCCTCGACGCTGACGGCGCACACGGACGCGGGCAGCGGCCAGTTCGCCGCCTCCGCGGCGGCCAGGAGGGCCGCCTCGGCCGGCGGGTCGGGCTGCACGAGCAGCGTGATGAGCCGGCGCCGCAGCCGCGCCCAGTCCCGCGCCGCGTCGCGCTGCTCGTCCAGGTAGCCCTCCGCGGCCGCGCCGGCCAGGGCGTCGACGTAGCCGAACAGGGCGGCGGCGGTGGCGTACAGCTGCGGCGGTTCCAGCGGCCCCGGGCGCCGCACGAGCGTGGCCCAGAACGTCTGCGCGCCGAGCGTGAGGATCGAACGCAGCGCGTCGACGCGGTGGCCCTCGCGGTATTCGGTCCGGCCGAGCTCGGCGAACAGCGACAGGGTCGGGGCGAGGTCGGCGCCCGAGATGAAGGTGGCCACGGCGGTCTCGACGCCCAGCGTGAGCCCGTGGCCCTGGCCGCCGGTGAGCGAGCGGCCCTGCTCGCGCATCGCGGCGCGGACCGCGGCCAGCACCGCCTTTGTCACCGGGGTGACAAACTCCGGCGGAAAATGTGTTTCGGGCACCAACGATTTTGGCACGCGGATGCCTAGCCTGGTCGGGTGGATGCGGATGTGATCGTGATCGGCGCCGGGCTGGCCGGGCTGGTGGCGGCGGCCGAGGTGGCCGACGCGGGCAAGCGCGTGATCCTGCTCGACCAGGAGGGCGAGCAGAGCATCGGCGGGCAGGCCTTCTGGTCGTTCGGCGGGCTGTTCCTCGTGGACTCCCCGGAGCAGCGGCGGATGGGCATCAAGGACTCCGCCGAACTCGCCTGGCAGGACTGGCTCGGCAGCGCCCAGTTCGACCGGGCCGAGGACGAGTGGCCGCGGCGCTGGGCCGAGGCCTACGTCCACTTCGCCGCCGGGGAGAAGCGCGCCTGGCTGCGCTCCATGGGCCACCGCGTCTTCCCGGTCGTGGGCTGGGCCGAGCGCGGCGGCGGGCCGGCCGACGGGCACGGCAACTCGGTCCCGCGCTTCCACATCACCTGGGGCACCGGCCCGGGCGTGGTCGAGCCGTTCGAGCGCCGGGTCCGCGCGAGCGACAAGGTGAACCTGCGCTTCCGGCACCGCGTCGACGCACTGCTCCCCGGCGGGGTGGTGCGCGGCACGATCCTGGAGCCGACGACCGTCGCGCGTGGACAGTCGAGCTCGCGCACCGCCGTCGGGGAGTTCGAGCTGTCGGCGTCCGCGGTCATCGTGACGTCGGGCGGCATCGGCGGCGACCACGACCTCGTGCGCAAGGCGTGGCCGGCGCGGCTGGGCGCCCCGCCGCGCCGGATGGTCGCGGGCGTCCCCGCGCACGTCGACGGGCGGATGCTCGGCATCACCGAGGCGGCCGGCGGGCACGTCATCAACCCCGACCGGATGTGGCACTACACCGAGGGCCTGCGCAACTGGGACCCGATCTGGCCCAACCACGGCATCCGGATCCTGCCCGGCCCGTCGTCGCTGTGGCTGGACGCGACGGGCCGGCGGCTACCGGCCCCGTGCTTCCCGGGCTTCGACACGCTGAGCACCCTGCGGCACATCACGGCGACGGGGTACGACCACAGCTGGTTCATCCTCACCCAGAAGATCATCGAGAAGGAGTTCGCGCTCTCGGGCTCCGAGCAGAACCCCGACCTCACCAACCGCAGCGTGCGCCAGGTCCTGCAGCGGGTGAAGAAGGGCGCGCCGGGTCCGGTCGAGGCGTTCAAGCAGCACGGCGCCGACTTCGTCGTGGCCTCCACGCTCGACGAGCTCATCGCCGGGATGCGCCGCCTCGAGCCGGACGTGCCGCTCGACGCCGCGGCCGTCAAGGCCACCGTCGAGGCCCGCGACCGCGAGATGACCAACACGTTCACGAAGGACGCGCAGATCACGGCCCTGCGCGGCGCCCGTTCGTACCGCGGCGACAAGCTCATCCGCGTCGCCTCCCCGCACCGCCTGCTCGACCCGAAGGCCGGGCCGCTCATCGCCGTGCGCCTGAACATCCTGACCCGCAAGACCCTCGGCGGGCTGGAGACCGACCTCTCCGGCCGGGTGCTGCGCGCCGACGGCACCCCGCTCCCCGGTGTGTACGCGGCCGGCGAGGTGGCCGGCTTCGGCGGCGGCGGCATGCACGGCTACAACTCGCTGGAGGGCACGTTCCTGGGCGGCTGCCTCTTCTCGGGCCGCACGGCGGGCCGGGCCGCGTCCCAGGCGGTCTGACCGCGGCGCCGGTGGTGTCGGGCCGCATCCCGGGCGGTCTGATCGCGGCGCCGGTGGTGTCGGGCCGCAGGACGGGTCGGGCCGCGTCCCAAGCGGTCCGACCGCGGCGCCGGTAGCATCGGGTCGCATGCGACGACCGCCCCTCTCGGGCCTGCTGGCACTCGCGGCGACCGTCCCTGGCGTGGTCGTCGCGCTCGCCGGCGTCGAGGTCCCGGCGCCCGTCGCCGCGCTCGTCTTCGGCGGCGCGATCGTCGGCGCCGCGTTCGTGCTGGCCTGGGCGGCCGAGGCGGCCCAGGTCGACGTGTCCGCCGGCCTGGCGGTCGCGGTCCTGGCCCTGATCGCGGTGCTCCCCGAGTATTCGGTCGACTTCGTCTTCACGTGGCGGGGCGGCGAGGCGGCGCGGCAGTGGGGCGCCGACTGCCGGCCGCCCGGCGGCGACGGCACCCCCGCCTGCTCGCTGGCGCTGGCCAACATGACGGGCGCCAACCGGATCCTGGTCGGCATCGGCTGGGTCGTCGTGGTGCTCATCGCGTGGCGGCGCTCGAAGGAGCGCGGCATCACCCTCGGCCGCGCCGACGCCGTCCCGCTCGCGTTTCTCACGATCGCGTCGCTGTACTGCCTGATCCTGCCCTTCAAACGGACCCTCACGCTCTGGGACACCGCCGTGCTCGTGGCGGTCTTCGTCGCCTACAGCTGGCGGGTGTCACGGGCCCCGGCCGGGGAGCCGGAGCTGATCGGGCCCTCGGCGTGGGTCGGCAACCTGGCCAAGGTCCCGCGCCGCACCACGGTGATCGCCCTGTTCCTGGTCTCGGCCGCGGTCATCCTGCTCGCCGCCGAACCGTTCGCGGAGAGCCTGGTCGACACCGGCCGGCAGCTCGGCATCAGCCAGTTCCTGCTCGTGCAGTGGGTGGCGCCGCTCGCCTCGGAGGCGCCCGAGCTGCTGGTGGCCGGGTTGTACGCCTACCGCCTGCACACCACCGAGGCCCTCGGCGCGCTGGTGTCCTCGAAGGTCAACCAGTGGACGCTGCTGGTCGGCACGCTGCCGGTGGTCTTCGCCGCCTCCAGCCGCGGCTGGTCGGGGCTGCCGATCGAGCCGGCCCAGCGCGGCGAGCTGCTGCTGACCGCGGCCCAGTCGCTGCTCGCCATCGCGCTGCTGCTCGGGCTGACACTGAGCCTGCGGGCCGCGCTGGTGCTGCTCGGGCTGTTCCTGGTCCAGTTCGTGCTCGCCGCCGTGCTGCCGCGCGAGTACCACGACCGCGAGCTGGTCGCCCTCAGCGTCGTGTACCTCGCCCTGGCCGTCGTCACCGCGGTCCGCAAGCGCGCCTGCCTCGTGCCGATGCTGCGCGACGGGCTGCTCACGCGCTACTCCGACCTCGGCGGCGACATGCACTGCACCACGACCGGCGGCGGGCGGCTGCGGCTGCGGACCCGCCTGCGGGCCGCGATGTCGGCGCATCCCAACGGCTGATCACGGTCGGCGCGCGACCGGCTCGCACCTGCCGTACGCTGCCTCGCGTGACGGATCGACGGCGGCTCACCAGCCAGCGGATCTTCGCGCTGACGATCGGCGCGCTGACCCTGCTCATCGCGCTCGGCTCGTGGGCCGGATACGCCTCGCTGGCCGACACCACGCGGGTCTCCGACCGGCTGCAGCAGCGCATCTCCCCGGCCGCCACGGCCGTCGTCGAGCTCGGCGCGGCCCTCGTGGACCAGGAGACCGCCGTGCGGGGGTTCGTCCTGGCCCGCGAGCCGGACTTCCTCGCGCCGTACCAGGAGGGCGTCGCCACCGAGCGCCGCGTCGCCGACCGGCTGCGGACCCTGCTCGCCGACGAGCCGCACGCGCTGGAGCGCCTGGAGGCCATCGAGCGGGCGGCCGCCGGGTGGCGCACGGCGTACGCCGAGCCCCTCATCGCCGCCCCGGACTCCGGCTCGCCGCTGGTCATGTCGAGCAAGGCGGCGTTCGACGCGCTGCGCAACGACGTGAGCGTGCTGCAGCAGCGGGTCGACGAGGCCCGGGCGGCCGGGCGGCGGGCGCTGGACACCTCCCGTCACCGCCGCGACACCATCTTCGGCATCATCGTCGGCGGGCTGCTGCTGGGCCTGTTCGCGATCGCGGTCATGCTGCAGCGGCTGGTGCTGCGCCCGCTCGAGCAGCTGCAGACGTCGGTGCGCCGGGTCGCCGACGGGGACTTCGAGCACCACGTGCCGGCCGGCGGCCCGCCGGACCTGGCCGAGCTGGGATCCGACGTGGAGGCGATGCGGGAGCGGATCGTGACCGCGCTGGCCGAGAGCCGGGGACAGGAGGAGCGGCTGCGGCGCTCGAACTCCGACCTGGAGCAGTTCGCCTACGTCGCCAGCCACGACCTGCAGGAGCCGCTGCGCAAGATCGCGTCCTTCTGCCAGATGCTGCAGCGCCGGTACGCCGAGCAGCTCGACGACCGCGCCCGGCAGTACATCGCCTTCGCCGTCGACGGGGCGACCCGGATGCAGGCGCTCATCAACGACCTGCTCGCGTTCTCCCGGGTCGGCCGCGTCTACGACAACGTCACCGAGGTCGACCTGTCCGCCACGATGCGCCGGGTGCGCTCGGACCTCGAGGCCCGCATGCTCGACACCGACACCGTGCTGGAGTGCCCGGAGGACCTGCCCGTGGTCCAGGGCGATCCGACGCTGCTGGCGATGCTCTGGCAGAACCTCATCAGCAACGCCATCAAGTTCCGCAAGCCCGACACCCCGCCGCACATCGTCGTCGACCGGCAGGACGAGGACGGGTTCCACCGGTTCTCGGTGCAGGACAACGGCATCGGCATCGAGCCGCAGTTCGAGGACAAGATCTTCGTGATCTTCCAGCGGCTGCATCCGCGCGACGTGTACCCGGGCACGGGCATCGGCCTGGCGATCTGCAAGCGGATCGTCGAGCACCACGGCGGCCGGATCTGGCTCGACCCCACCTACACCGGCGGCGCCCGCCTCTGCTTCACGCTGCCGGTCCCCGCCGCGGACCAGTCCTAGCGGCACACCCCGTCCAGCACCAGCGCGATCGAGCGTTCGGCGTCGGCGGGGGCGCCGGACAGCATCGCGAAGAGCAGGGCCAGGTCCTCCGGCACGAGGTCGGGCCGCACCCGGCCCTGTTCCCGCGCGCGGCGCAGCGCGGGGGCCAGCGCCGCGGCCAGCCGCCGGTCGAGGCCGCCGGGCGCGGCGAGGAGCGGGCGCACGACCGCGTACAGGCGCAGGGCCGAGGCGAGCCGGTCCCGGAAGGCGCACGAGTCGTCGGCCTCGAGGCGGGCGAGCTGGTCGAGGACCACCGCGTCGACGAGGGTGGGCCGGTCGCGGAAGTGGCGGTACAGCGTCGCCTGCCCGACGCCGGCGCGCCGCGCGACCTCGGGCATCAGCACCCCGCCCCGGCTCAGCATCAGCTCGCCGGCCGCGCGCACGATCGCCGAGCGGTTGCGCTGCGCGTCGCGCCGCCGCGGCGTCGGGACCCCGTAGAGCACCAGAGCATGTTACCGACCGGTAATGAGAATGTCACGGCCTTCTCATTCTCGGAACGGGCTCCTAGGCTCCCGCCACCACGAAGCGCTACCCCGCC
The DNA here is from genome assembly GCF_050947935.1 of Dactylosporangium sp. CA-052675. GTDB lineage: Bacteria > Actinomycetota > Actinomycetes > Mycobacteriales > Micromonosporaceae > Dactylosporangium. The sequence continues at coordinate 3,185,197 of NZ_CP192010.1, forward strand.
AGGAGCGTGCGCATGACCCGTTCCCGCCCGACCATCGCCCTCGTCGCCGCCGCCGTCCTCGCCGCAGTCACCCTCCAGGCGCCGCCCGCCGCCGCGGCCGCGCCCACCACGAAGTTCGTCGACATCGCCGGAGCCGGCGGCGTCACCCTCAAGGCCAACGTCGTCGCCCCCGCCGACACCGCGAGGCACCCCGCGATCGTGTTCCCGTCCAGCTGGGGGCTCAACGACCTCGAATACCTCGCGCAGGCAAAGGCGCTGGCCGGGCGCGGGTACGTCGTCGTGTCCTACACCCCGCGCGGCTGGTGGGCCTCCGGCGGCGAGATCGACACCGCCGGGCCGCAGGACCTGGCCGACCTGTCGAAGATCGTCGACTGGACGATCGCGAACACCGCGGCCGACCCGGCCCGCATCGGCGCGGCCGGCGTCAGCTACGGCGCCGGGATCAGCCTGCTCGGGTCCGCGTTCGACCAGCGCATCCGCGCGGTCGTCATGATGAGCGGCTGGACCGACCTCGTCTACAGCCTCTACGGCGACAACACCCGCCACCGGCAGTCCGCCGGGCTGCTGAGCCTCGCCGCGAGCCTGCTCGGCCACCCCGGCACCGACCTGAGCGGCAAGCTCGCCGACTTCAACGCCGACCGCAACGTCGAGGAGGTGAAGGCCTGGGCCCGGGTGCGCTCGGCGGCCACGTACCTCGACGCCATCAACGCGAACAAGCCGGCCGTGATGATCGCGAACGCGTGGGGCGACTCCTTCTTCCCGCCCGACCAGCTCGTGGACTTCTTCGGCCGGCTGCAGACCCCGAAGCGGCTCGAGCTGCGCCCCGGGGACCACGCGATCGCCGAGTTCACCGGCATCCTGGGGCTGCCCAACGGCGCCTGGACGAGTCTGTACCGCTGGTTCGACCAGTACCTCGCCGGCGTGGACACGGGCATCGGCGCCGAAGCGCCGGTACAGCTGCAACCGCTGAACGCGGGGGCCGAGCAGTATGCGTCGTGGTCGGCGCTGAACACCTCGGTCCGGCGCTACGGGCTCGGCCCGGTCCGCCGCCTCGACGGCACCGGCCTGCTCGGCGGCGCCCCGAGCACCGGCTGGAGCAAGACGCTGCCGGGCGACCTCGACACCGTCGCGAACGGCGGCGTGGTGCTGCTGACCAACGGCGTCGGCGCGTTCACCGGCCAGCAGCCGCAGATCTGGCTGCCCGCGGTGGACCGGCTGCGCGCGGGCGTGTGGGCGTCGGAGCGGCCCGGTTCGGCGCTGCGCATCCGCGGCATCCCGCGGGTCCATCTGAACCTGGCCGGCACCCCGAAGGGGACGCTGATCGCGTACCTGTACGACCTCGACAACCTCGGCAACGCCAAGCTCATCACGCACGCCCCGGTGTCCTGGAGCGGCGGCGGCTCCGTCGATGTGGCACTGTCCGCGACCGCGTACGACGTGCCGGCCGGCCACTCCCTGACCCTCGTCGTGGACACCACGGATCCGCTGTACTACGACGACAATGCCCTCGGCGCCACCGTGACCGTCGCGGGCGGATCATATGCGGACGTGCCGATCCGGTAGAACGGGTGCATGAACATCATCCGCACCGACCACGTCCTGGAGGTGCCGCTCGACCACGACGACCCCGCGGGCGAGACCATCGCCGTCTACGCCCGCGAGGTCGTCGCCCCCGGCGGCGAGGACAAGCCGTGGCTGGTGTTCCTGCAGGGCGGCCCCGGCAGCGCCTCGCCGCGCCCGCTCGGCCGGGAGTCCTGGGTGGGGCGGGCCCTCGACGACTACCGGGTGCTGCTGCTCGACCAGCGCGGCACCGGCCGCTCGGCCCGCGTCAGCCGCCACAGCGTCACGCGGCGCGGCGGCCCGCGGGCGCAGGCCGAGTACCTGTCGCACTTCCGCGCCGACAGCATCGTCCGCGACGCCGAGTGCTTCCGCCGCCACCTGCTCGGCGAGGCCCGCTGGACGGTGCTGGGCCAGAGCTTCGGCGGCTTCTGCGCCGTCACCTACCTGTCGTTCGCCCCCGAAGGACTGCGCGAGGTGCTCATCACCGGCGGGCTGCCCGGGCTGCACGCGCGGGCCGAGGACGTCTACCGGCGCACCTACCCGCGCGTCGCGGCGCGCAACGCGGCCCACTACGCGCGCTACCCGGACGACGTCGAGGCCGTCCGCGCCATCGCCGAGCACCTGCGCGCCCACGACGTCCGGCTCCCCGACGGCGCCCCGCTGAGCGTGGAGGCCTTCCAGACGCTGGGCGTCGCGCTGGGCTCCAGCACCGGCTCCCACGAGCTGCACTACCTGACCGAGGACGCCTTCGAGGCCCCCGGTGTGCTCTCCGACGCCTTCCTCGCCGAGGTCCACCACCGCCTGAGCTACGCGACGCGGCCGGTCTTCCCGCTGCTGCACGAGCCCATCTACGGCCAGGGCCCGGGCGCCACCGCCTGGGCCGCGCATCGCCTGCGCGCGGAGCACCCCGAGTTCGACGCCCTGGCCACGGACGCCCCGGTCTACTTCACCGGCGAGATGACGTATCCGTGGCAGTTCGCCAACGACCCGGCGCTGGCCCCGCTGGGCGAGGCGGCCGAGCTGCTCGCGGCCCGCGACTCGTGGCCCCGCCTCTACGACCCGGCGGCCCTGGCCCGCAACGAGATCCCGGTCGCGGCCGCGGTGTACCACGACGACATGTACGTCGACCGCGAGCTCTCCCTGGCCACCGCCGACGCGATCCGGGGCGCCCGCGTCTGGGTCACCGACGAGCACGAGCACGATGCCCTGCGGGTCAGCTCCGGCCCGGTGCTCGACCGCCTGATCGGCATGGTCCGCGGCGAGCGCTGACCCGGCTCGCGAACGCCCCGGGGCGGGCACCGGTCGGGTGCCCGCCCCGTCTCCTGATCCCCAGGAAGCTTCAGCGCCGCGGCTTCTGCGGCGCCCTCGGCCGCACGAGCGGCGGGCCCGCCGCGGCCAGGTCGCCCTGAACCGTGCGCAGTGCCTTCTTCGGCTGGTAGTTCGCGTCCCACAGGCAGCCGGCGCCCTCCGGCGGGCTCTTGAACCAGCCCGGGATCCACGAGTGCTTGTCGGTGAAGCCCCACACCGTGAACGACAGGCAGTGGGGGTTCATGAGGCACGCCTGGAGCAGGACGTGGTAGTTGTACGCCGCGGCCTGGTCGCGGGCGTTGAGGTCGGCGCCCGCCGCGTCCAGCGCCGGGTCGGACGCGTTCTTCAGCAGGCTGCGCGCGTCGACCTCGGTGAAGGCCACGGCCAGGCCGAGGTCGGTGAACCTCTGCAGCGCGTCGGCCACGGCGAGGACGTCGTAGTTGCCGTACTGGGTGCTGAGGTGGCCCTGGCTGCCGACGCCGTCGATCGGCACGCCCCGGGCGCGCAGCCCGCGGACCAGGTCGTAGACGAACCGGGTCTTGTCGCCGGGGCCGCCGTCGCCGAACGCCTCGATGTTGTAGTCGTTGTAGAACAGCAGCGCCTTCGGGTCGGCGGCGCGGGCCCAGCGGAAGGCGTCGGCGAGGTAGTCCGGGCCGAGCAGGTCGGCGAACTTCTGCTTCAGCGAGCCGGTGTCGCCGCCGAGGTGGATCGCCGACGGGGTCTCCCACGGGTCGGAGACGGCCTCGTTGACCACGTCCCACTGCCAGATCCGGCCGCGGTAGCGGCTCACCACGTCGGTGATGTGCCGCTTGAGCAGGGCGCGCAGCTGCGGGCCGTCGATGGTGCCGTCCTGGATGCCGGTGCTGAGCCAGCCGGGGAGCTGGCTGTACCAGGCCAGGACGTGGCCGCGCACCTGCTGGTGGTTGCGCTCGGCGGCGGCGACGAACGCGTCGGCCGCGGCCCAGTCGTAGGTGCCGCGGGTGGGCTCCAGGCTCTCCCACTTCATCGCGTTCTCGGCGGTGACGGTGGAGAACTGTCCGTCCACCATGGACCGGTACTGCGGGTCGGCCGCGTCGGCGTAGGCGGCCGCGTCCACGGCGGTGCCGAACGCCAGGCCGTTGCGGGCGGCGAGCCCGCGCAGGCTCTGGTCCTGCGTCGCCGGCGGGCGGGGACCGCCGGCGGACGCGGCGACGCCGCCCAGCGTGGCCGCGACCACGGCCGCCAGAAGGCCGGCCGTGGCCATGCTGCGTAATGTCATGAGGATGGCTCCCGATTGTTTCGAAACAATTCCGGATTCGCCTTGAGACATCGACGCTATTGCCACACGAAAGGCGAGTCAACAAGCCTCCGTTATCGAAACATCATTGGCGCGAAACCCGCTTGCTGATGATGTCGAAGGCGACCGCGGCGATCAGCACGAGGCCCTTGATGGCCTGCTGCCAGGCCGCGTCGACGCCGAGGATCGACAGGCCCATGTTGAGCACGCCCATGATGAGCGCGCCGATCACGGCCCCGGTGACCTTGCCGATGCCGCCGGTCACGGCCGTGCCGCCGATGAACGCGGCGGCGATGGCGTCCAGTTCGTAGTTGGTGCCGGCGCCCGCGACACCGGCCCCGGCGCGGGAGGTGGTGACGACCGCGGCGACACCGGCCAGAATGCCCATGTTGACGAAGATGAGGAAAGTTACACGCTTCGTCTTCACGCCCGAAAGTTTCGCCGCGGCGAGATTTCCGCCCATCGCGTAGATATGCCGGCCGAATACGGTGTTGCCCATGATGTACGTGTACAGAATGACGAGCGCGCCGACGATGACGAGCACGTTGGGGGTGCCGTCGGTGCTCTCGGCGAGCAGGTAGGTGATGTAGCCGATGAGGGCCGTGAACACCACGAGCTTGCCGATGAACGCGGCCTGCGGCTCCAGGCGCAGGTCGTAGCGGATCAGCTCGCGGCGGGTGCGCAGCTGGAAGAAGGCCAGGCCGCCGATCGCCACGAGACCCACGAGCAGCGTCATGCCGTCGAGGTTGCCCACGAAGCCCAGCGCGTTGGGCAGCGACTTGGCCGCGATGGCGCCGAAGCCCTTGTCCTGCACCGGCACCGTCTGACTGACCGCGAGCACGGCCAGGCCCCGGAAGAGCAGCATGCCGCCCAGCGTCACGATGAAGGCGGGGATGCCGACGTACGCGATCCAGAAGCCCTGCCAGCATCCGACGACGACGCCGATGACGATGGACGCGGCCACCGCCAGCGGCCACGGCCAGCCCCAGTGGGTGATCATCAGGGCGCAGACGCCGCCGATGAAGGCCACGATGGACCCGACCGACAGGTCGATGTGCTGGGCGACGATGACCATCACCATGCCGATCGCCAGGATCAGCACGTAGGCGTTCTGCTGCACCAGCGCGGCGACGTTGTCGGGGTAGAGCAGGCGGCCGTCGGTCAGCACCTGGAACGTGACGACGATGGCGATCAGCACCGTCAGCATGCCGTACTGCCACAGGTTCTGCCCCAGATAGCCCCGCAGCGAGGACACCTCGGTGGGCTTCGTCTCCGGCGGCAGCGTCTCCACGGTGCTCATCGCGACACCCCGCTCCGGTCCATCGTCATGTATCGCATCAGGCCCTCCTGGGTCGCCTCGGCGCGGTCCATCTCGCCGGTGATCCGGCCCTGGCTCATCGCGTAGATCCGGTCGCAGATCCCGAGCAGCTCCGGCAGCTCGGATGAGATGACCACGACCGCCTTGCCGGCATCCGCCAGCGCGTTGATGATTTCGTAGATCTCGTACTTCGCCCCGACGTCGATCCCGCGGGTCGGCTCGTCGAGGATGAGGACCTCCGGCTCGGTGAAGAGCCACTTGCTCAGCACGACCTTCTGCTGGTTGCCGCCGGAGAGCTTGCCGGTGAGCACGGCGACGGAGTCGGCCTTGACCCGCATCTCCCGGCGCAGCCGCTCGGCCCGGTGGACCTCCTCGGCGTTGTTGACGATGCCGAGGCGCGCGACGGTCGCGAGCTTGGCCGCGGTGATGTTGCGCTTGATGTCCTCGATGAGGTTGAGGCCGTAGCGCTTGCGGTCCTCCGTCGCGTAGGCGATCCCGTGCCCGATGGCCTCGTCGACGCTGCGCACCCGGACCTCCCGGCCGTGCAGGTAGATCCGGCCGGAGATGCCGGTGCCGTAGCTGTGGCCGAACACGCTCATCGCCAGTTCGGTACGGCCGGCGCCCATCAGGCCCGCGATGCCCACGATCTCCCCGCCGCGCACGTTCAGCGCCGCGTTGTCCACCACGACCCGGCCGCGGTCGATCGGGTGGTGCACGGTCCAGTCCTCGATGCGCAGCACCTCCGCGCCGATACGCGGGGTGTGCTCGGGAAACCGGTGCGCGAGGTCGCGCCCGACCATGGCCCGGATGATGGCGTCCTCCGACACCGGTTCGGCACCGTGCATGTCGAACGTGGCCACCGTGCGGCCGTCGCGGATCACGGTCGTGGTGTCGGCGATCGCGGCGATCTCGTTGAGCTTGTGGGAGATGATGATCGACGTGATCCCCTGGCCCTTGAGCTGGCGGATCAGGCCGAGCAGGTGCTCGGAGTCGGCGTCGTTGAGCGCCGCGGTCGGCTCGTCGAGGATGAGCAGCCGCACCCGCTTCGACAGCGCCTTGGCGATCTCGACCAGCTGCTGCTTGCCGACGCCGATGTCGAGGATCTTCGTGTCCGGCTGCTCGCGCAGCCCGACCCGGTCCAGCAGCTCGGCGGCGCGGCGGTTGGTCTGCGGCCAGTTGACGATGCCGCGGCGGGCCTGCTCGTTGCCGAGGAAGATGTTCTCGGCGATGGACAGGAACGGGCTCAGCGCGAGCTCCTGGTGGATGATGACGATCCCGCGGTGCTCCGAGTCGCGGACGGACTTGAAGTGGCACGGCTCGCCGTCGAAGACGATGTCGCCGTCGTAGGAGCCGTGCGCGTACACACCGCTCAGGATTTTCATCAAAGTGGACTTCCCGGCACCGTTCTCACCGCAGATCGCGTGGACCTCGCCCTCGGCGACGCTGATGGTGACGTCCCGCAGGGCCTGCACGCCGGGGAACGATTTGCTGATGCCGTGCATCTCGAGCAGTGAGGGCATGGGGCCTCCCGCGACAGTGGGCCGGGCCCGCGGCTGCGGACCCGGCCCGGTACGGCTGATCGGTTACAACCCCAGGTCTGAGGCTTTGAAGAAGCCGGAGTCGACGAGCTTCGACTTCACGTCGTCCTTCGTGACCACGACCGGCGGGAGGAGGTAGGAGGGGACGACCTTGACGCCGTTGTTGTACGTCTTGGTGTCGTTCGTCTCCACCGCGGTGCCCTTGGAGATCGCGTCGACCATCTTCGCGACCTGGTCGCCGAGGGTGCGGGTGTCCTTCCAGACCGTCATCGACTGCTTGCCGGCCAGGATGTTCTTGGTGTTGGCGAGGTCGGCGTCCTGGCCGGTGAGGGTCGGCCAGTCCGCGCCGGGCTTGTAGCCGTGCGAGTCCAGCGACTGCGCGATGCCCAGCGCGAGCGAGTCGTTCGGGGACAGCACGACGTCGACCTTCTTGCCGCCGGTGTAGAACGAGTTCAGGCGGTTGTCCATCTCGGCCTGCGCGCCCTCGGTCTTCCAGCCGTTGATCGAGACCGTCTTCCAGTCGTCGTTGCTGGCCAGCTTCTTGCCCGACGGGATGACCAGCTTGCCGCTGTCCACGTACTGCTTGAGCACGTCCCAGGCGCCGGCGAAGAAGAACTTGGCGTTGTTGTCGTCCGAGGAACCGGCGAACGGCTCGAGGTTGAACGGGCCCTTGCCCTGGTCCAGGCCCAGCTTGGACACGATGAACTGGCCCTGCAGCTGGCCGACCTTGTAGTTGTCGAAGGTCGCGTAGTAGTCCACGTTCGGGCTGGAGTTGATCAGGCGGTCGTAGGCGATGACCTTGACCTTCTTGTCCGCCGCCTGCTGCAGCACCGGGGCCAGCGCCGTGCCGTCGATCGAGGCGATGACCAGGATCTTCGCCTTGTCGTTGATCATGTTCTGGAGCTGGGTGATCTGCTGGTCGACCTTGTTGTCGGCGTACTGCAGCGAGGTCTTGTAGCCGGCCTTCTTGAGCAGGTCCTCGAGGTGGGCCCCGTCGTTGTTCCAGCGCTCCAGGCTGCGGGTCGGCATCGCGATGCCGACCAGCGCCGGGCCGCTGTCGCCGCCGCCCCCGGCGTTGTCGTCGGAGCGGGTCTTGCTGCACGCCGACGTCGTGGCGAGCAGGGCAGCTAGAGCGGTGGCGGCCAGGACGCGGAGAGTCTTACCCATCCCTGACGCCTCCTTTCGAGTCGGGAGGAGGGGGTGTGCGCGCAGGGTGCGGGGGTTTGTTATGGCCGCGAACATACCTCCCCGGACCGGTGATCAGAGGTCACAGATCGATAACACCATGGTCAACTCCGTTGCCCCGCAACATGTTTCGAAACACAGTCCTTTAGCTCTAATCTAAATAGTGCTAATGTACTTCCCGTGAGCGTGGATCTTCGGCAGGTCTTCGACGACCTGGTGCGGTTCGAGACCGATCTCTGGAACGGCGTCGACGCGCGCCTGCGGCAGGCCGGGGCCGTGCCCCTCGGGAGCCTCAACGTGCTGCAGGTGGTGGCCCGGACCGCGGACTGCCGCGTGAACGACATCGCCGACGCGCTGTCGATCACCATCGGCGGCGCGAGCCAGGCGGTCGACCGTCTGGTGACACGCGAGCTGCTGGCCCGCCGGCCGAACCCGGCCGACCGGCGATCGTCCATTGTGGAGCTGACCGGCTCCGGCTCGGCCGCCCTCGAGGCCGCCGAGGAGATCTTCGACGCGGCGCTCGCCGAGTGGTTCGGCGGCGCGCTGACGGGTAGCGCCCTGCGCGGCTTCGCCCGCTCACTGTCCACCCTGCGCACCTGGAGGAAGCATGTCTGAGGCACGAGCCGTCCGATTCGACACCTTCGGCGGCCCCGAGGTGCTCTACGTGACCGGGATCCCGATGCCGTCACCCGGACCGGGTGAGGTGGTCGTCGCCGTGCGCGCGGCCGGCATCAACCCGGGCGAGAGCGGGATTCGCAGCGGGGCGCTGGAGTTCAAGTACCCCACCCGTCTCCCCTGCGGCGAGGGGAGCGACCTGGCGGGCGTCGTGACCGCGGTCGGCCCGGGGGTGACCGGCTTCGCGCCCGGCGACGAGGTGCTGGGCTTCTCCTGGACCCGCTCCAGCCACGCCACCCACACCGCCGTGCCGGTCACCCAGCTCATCCCCAAGCCGGCCGCGCTGTCGTGGGAGGTGGCCGGCGCCCTCTACGTGGTGGCCTGCACCGCCTACGCGGCCGTGCGCGCCGTCGGCGCCCGGGAGGGCGAGACGATCGCCGTGTCGGCCGCGGCCGGCGGCGTCGGCACCGTGACCGTCCAGCTGCTGCGCCACCTCGGCGCGCGGGTCCTGGCCATCGCCTCACCGTCCAACGCGGACTGGCTCGCGGCCCGCGGCGCCACCCCGGTCCCCTACGGCGACGGCCTCGCGGACCGGCTGCGCGCGGCGGCGCCCGAGGGCATCGACGCCTTCATCGACCTGTTCGGGCCGCAGTACGTCGACCTGGCGCTCGAGCTGGGCGTCCCGAAGGACCGCGTCAACACCGTCATCGCTTTCGAGGCCGCGGCGCGCCTGGGCGTGCGGGCGGAGGGCAGCGAGGACGCGTCGACCGCGGACGTGCTGACGTACATGGCCGGCCTGGTGGCCGACGGCACCCTGGAGATCCCGATCGCCGGCACGTACGCGCTCGACGACGTGGCGAAGGCCTTCGAGGAGCTGGACCGCCGCCACACCCGCGGCAAGATAGTCCTGCTGCCGTGATCTCGGTGCTGACCCTGCCGATCGAGCGCTGCCGCGTGATGGCACACCTCGACGGCGACATCGTGGCGCCGGGCGACGGCGGCATCGACGTGTTCGAGACGCTGCTGCCGGTGAGCCGCTTCCTCGCGGGGCTGGCGCGATCATCGCAGTTTCCGCGTTCCAACTGCCGGTGCACGGATTGCCGCAATCCGCTCTCCACCACCGGGAGGGGGGTCGCTGCCGGCGCCCAGGTCGAAGCCGATGAGCGGATGCCGTTCGCCGTCCATCCGCATACGATCCACCGGTGACTGTCGAGCATCGGGTGCTGCCGATCGCGCTGGAAAAGGCTCACAAGCTTGGATTTTTCGAGGATCACGATGGGCACGACTTCCAGCCGGATGCCGAGTTCGAGTGGTCGGTCGAAACCACCGAATGGTGGCGCGCGTGGACAGGTGATTCCGCTGTAGAAAGTGCGCCGCTGCGCGTCTTCGGAGTCGACGGCAGCGGTGGAAAGGCAGCCTTCTGGACCCGCTTGCCAGACGCAGCCATCGAGACGCAACCCATCGTGTTCCTCGGTTCTGAGGGCGAGACTCGGGTCATCGCCCGCGACCTGGGCGACTACCTCTGGCTGCTGGCAAACGGCGTCGGGCCATTGGAATCGGTCGACGGAATCCACCGCACTGCAGAGCCGCTGCCAGCGCTCGTGGCGCTCGCGCAGCAGTACACCGGCATCGCAACCCGCAGTCTTGAGGCGGTGATGGCAGCCGCCGGTTCCGAGCTCGCGGCCTTGACGGCCCTCATCGAATCGACCACGAGGTGAGCGAGCACCACTCGCGCGACTGCATGGTCACAGCTGGGCCGGCGTCCGGATGTCCGCCGCGATCCGCGCGCTGCAGACCGTGACGGCCCAGCTGGCGGTTCCGCGCGGGATCTGCCGAATTGCGTGCGCCTCTGAGATCCGGATGTATACGTTGGCGTCCATGGGGACCGCGCCGTGGAAGGTTCGGCAGTACTGTTACTTCTGGCTGGCCAGCGAGGCGGTCACTGCTGGGCGGATCACGGAGCTTCTCGGGTTGGAACCGGATCGAATCGCCGTCATGGGAAGTCGGCGGACGTCGCCCCGGGTGGTCCCTGCCGCCCATCGGTGGGAGATCAGCTGCCGGACGCACGGACGGATCGATGAACAAGTGTCCACCGTTCTCGCTCGCATCGCGCCCGCCGCCGACCGGGTGCGAGCCCTCGTCGATGGTGGCGATGTCGATGCGGGCCTCATGATGGTCCGCTGGTTCGACGATCCCGACGGCGGGTACGGCGCGATGGGCTGGTGGCTGACTCGCGAACAGATCCAACTCCTCGCACGGATGGGCGCAACCGTCGAATCAGACGAATACGCAGGAGACTTCACGGCGCATTCGCCCCGGTGACGCACTGATCTGCCGCGATTCGCTCACTACGCAACGTCATGACTTGAGGATCGTCCGGCTCACTGACATGCCGATGAGCGCGCACCCGACCACCCGCCGACCGTAGCAACCGACTGATCAGGAGCAGTCGAATCGGTAGTCGAACGGCCGGTCAGGACAGCTCAAGCAGACGAACAAGTACATGCCGCCGACGTCGCCGAGCATCAAACCGGCCGGGTTCTGGATACGTCGCCATGGATGATGATCAGGGGCATCGAAGCCCCATCCGTCCATCGCCGGGCGGTCCTGCAGGGGGATCCAACGCTTCTCGTCGCCCCGACTGAACTCCCAGCTGGCCACCGTGATGAGATGCTCCATGGGCACGCCGCAGCCGCATGCCGGCCAGTCCGGCACCTGGGTCCAACCAGGATAGCCGCCCACCTTCGTACCGGAGGCGACCGCCAAGTCAGTCTCGTACTGCCAGCCGGTCTCCCGCTCGATCCGCGCGACGCTGTCCCTGATTTGCGACCAGACAACCTCGGGCAGATCGCGGCTCGGGTACTCGGTGACGCGTTCCGGGTCCAAGACGCACGGGTCGGGCACGTACCGGGCGTCCGCCTCCTCGTCGGGCTCGGGCAACTCCTGCAGCCTGGCGCCGATATCAGCGCGGCGGCGCCACCTCAGTGCAGGTCGAGGCGAACTCCACGGTTGGTGATCGAACGGGCACCACAGCACCTGCAGCATGTCCGTGCCGGCGGGGAACGGAAGCTCGGGAAGGTCTTCAGCAAACAACTGCAACACCGGGACGAGCGGCACCTCGGCCTCGGATGGCTGGCGGTCGAGGTGGTCGTACGGTTCCGGCCCATCGCATATCGGCCAAGGTTCCTTCACCGGCCACAGCAGCGGACCCCCCATCGAACTCTGCTCGGCGGTCGGTGCTCCAAGCCTGGGATGCAGCCTTACGGTTGTCATGGCGAAAGGCACGACCTGCGGAAAGACTTCAGGTATGTCGATCGGGCTGGAAGCGGTGGTGCGCACGGCGATGATCATATGGCGATCCCTGGAGTCTGTGGCAACGCTTGACTACCGGGCCACCACACTGACTCGCCAAGAAGCGCGGGTGACAATGTGGCGGTGACCGATCGCGGACCTGAGTGAGGTCCAGGGCGCTGCGGTCATAAGGTTCTGGCGTTGACCCGGGGGCACCACGAGCCGGCGGCCCCACTTGTCGACATCCTCCCGATGCGCGGCGATGGAGGCGGCGACCTCGGCCTCCAACGCGGCGGCCGGCATCCGCCGTGCGCACTCCCGCACGATCTCGTCAATCAGCGACCCACCCGCCATCGACCCGGCCTCGCCGGCCGGGGCCAAGGTCGTACTCGTGGCGTTCGGGGTGGCTGGCGCGGCCTCATCCTGAGTGACCACCGTGAGCCCGGGCGTACCTTCCCGACCCGCGTTGGCGCTCGGGCCATACTCGAATTCCCGCCTCCGCCCAACACCCCTGCACGAGGTCAGGCCGGCCTGAAGGCGGACCGGGCGACCGCGCGGCGGACGGCCTCCAGGGATTCCTCGACGTCGGCCTCGTCCGTCGACCAGTTGCTCACCGACACGCGCAGGATCGCGCGGCCGCGCCACGTCGAGCCCGACATCCAGGCGCGGCCGTCCTCCAGCAGAGCGCGGGTCACCGCGGCGGTGCGCCCGTCGTCGCCGAACGCGGCGCAGACCTGCGTGAAGACGACGTCGTTGAGCACCTCGGCGCCGTCGATCGCGGCGATGCCCTCGGCCAGCCGGCGGGCGTTGCGCGCGAATCCGTCGACCATCTCGGCGACCCCGCGCCGGCCCAGCGAGCGCAGCGCGGCCCACACCGGCACCCCGCGGGCGCGCCGGGACAGCTCGGGCACCTTCTCGAACGGGTCGGCCGGCCCGCCGGGGCCCGCGGGCTCGATGAGATAGCTGGCCCGCACGCCCATCGCGGCGCGCAGGGCCGAGGGGTCCGCGACGATCGAGATGCCGCAGTCGTACGGCACGTTCAGCGTCTTGTGCCCGTCCGTCGCCCACGAGTCGGCGCGCTCGAGGCCGGGCACGAGGTGGCGCAGCCGGGGCGACGCGGCGGCCCACAGCCCGAAGGCGCCGTCGACGTGCACCCAGGCGCCGTGGCGGTGCGCGAGCTCGGCCGCCTCGCCGATCGGGTCGAACGATCCACTGTGGACGTTCCCGGCCTGCAGGCACACGATGGTGGGCTCGTCCCCGCCGGTGCGCAGCGCCTCGGCCAGCGCGTCCAGCCGGATGCGGCCCTGCTCGTCGGCGGCCACGGGCGTCGGGGCGCCCAGGCCGAGGTACCGCAGCGCCAGATCGAGCGTGTCGTGCCGCTCCTCGCCGACCAGCACGCGGATGCGCGGCGCCCCGAACAGCCCGTCGAAGTCGAGGTCCCAGCCCCGGCGCGCGAGCACGTGACGGCGCGCGGCGGCCAGGCCGGTGAAGTTGGCCATCGTGGCGCCGGTGACGAACCCGACGTCGGCCCCGGCGGGCAGCCCGAGCAGGTCGAGCACCCAGGCGCCGGCCGCCTCCTCCAGCGCCGCGGTCGCGGGCGTCGGGTACCGCATCGCGGCGTTCTGGTCCCAGGCGCTCACCAGCCAGTCGGCCCCGAGCGCGGCCGGGAGCGTGCCGCCGATCACCCAGCCGTAGAACCGGCCGGACGGCATCGCCATCAGCCCCGGCTCGGCCGAGCGGGCCAGCAGGTCCACGACCTCGGCCGGGTCGGACGGCTCCTCGGGCAGCGCCCCGCCGACGGCCGGCGCGAGCTGGTCGGCGTCGGCGCGCGGGGGCACGGACCGCCCGGCGAGCGAGGCCAGCCAGGCCCGGGCGTGCGAGTCGGCCGCGGCGAGGGCGGCGTCGTAGGCGTCCTTGTTCGCACTCATACGTCCACTGTGCGCCCCGCGACACCCGCGGTGTCGAGATCCACCCGCAATCCCGCGGACCGTTTAGGATGGGTCGCAGCGTCGCGGTGTACCCGGCAAGCAGACCGCCGAGGGCATGGAGGCGCCGAACCCTACGAGGTCACCCCTTGTCCGAGTTCACCCCGCCGCGCGTCGCGGCCCTGGGGCACCAGCTCATCGAGATCCACCAGCACCTGCGGTCCCTGCTGGACGACATCGCCCGGCTTCCCGACTTCTCCCGCGAGCTGCGCGCGCACTGCCTCGCGTTCTGCGGCGCGCTCGACCGGCACCACACCGGCGAGGAGCGCGGCATGTTCCAGGTGCTCGCCGAGCGCCACCCCGGCCTGCGCGCCATCCTCGCCGAGCTGCGCCACGACCACGAGCAGATCGCCGCGCTCATCCGCCGCGTCGAGGCCGACCCCACCCGGGCCGAGCTTGCCGGGCTGGCCGCGGTGATGGAGTCGCACTTCACCTTCGAGGAGAAGCGCCTGACATCGGTACTGAACGAGCTGACACCGTGAACCGGGCGGACCTCCTAGGCCGTGTGGTCCCGCAGCGTCTGCCGCTGGCGGCCGAGCCCCTCGATCTCCAGCTCCATCACGTCGCCCGCGCGCAGGTAGGGCTGGCCGGGCAGGCCCATCGCGACGCCGGCCGGCGTGCCGGTGTTGATGACGTCGCCCGGGTGCAGGACCATGAACTGGCTGACGTACCACACCAGGTGCGCGACGTCGAAGATCATGTCGGACGCGACCTCGTCCTGCCGCGCCTGGCCGTTGACCCAGGAGCGCAGCCGCAGCGCCGGCACGTCGAGGCCGTCCGCGGTCACCAGCCAGGGGCCGAGCGGGTTGAACGTCTCGCAGTTCTTGCCCTTGTCCCACTGGCCGAGGCGCTCGAGCTGGAACTCGCGCTCGGAGACGTCGTTGCTCACGGCGTAGCCCGCGATGTGCGCGCCGGCGTCGGCGGGGCTGTCGAGGTACCGCGCCGCCGTCCCGATGACGACCGCGAGCTCGACCTCGTAGTCGGTCTTGACGCTGGCCTTCGGGATGCGCACGTCGTCGTCCGGCCCGACCACGGTGTCGGCCGCCTTCAGGAACACGATCGGCTCGCTGGGCGGCTCTGCCCCCGACTCGGCGGCGTGCCGGGCGTAGTTCTGCCCGATGCACACGATCTTGCCGATGTTCGCCACCGGCGCCCCGATGCGGGTGCCGGCGGGGACGTCGAGGCGGGGGAGGGTGCCGAGGGCGGCGCGGGCGCGGTCGAGGCCGCCGCCGGCCAGGAAGGCGCCGTCGATGTCGCCGGTGACGGCCGACAGGTCCAGGTAGGTCCCGTCGTCGGCGACCACCACGGGCCGCTCCTCACCGGCGTTGCCGATCCGCGCAAGTCTCATGCCGGTCAAGCTATGCCCGAGATGGTCAAGTGGTCAAGCCAATTGTCGTGACTCCCGCGGCGGCCGCGATGCGCCGGAGGTGCTCGGCCATCGCGGCGCGGGCGGCGTCGGGGTCGCGGCGGTCGATGGCCTCCACGATCGCGGCGTGCTCGGCCGCGGTGCGGCGCAGCACGCCCGGGCGGGTGGCGGTCACGGCCCGGCTCGCCCGGCCCAGCGCCGAGAGCGTCTGCAGCATCGTGGCGAGCAGCGCGTTGCCGGCCGCCTCCGCGATCAGGCGGTGCAGCGCCATGTCGGCGCTCACCCGGTCCGGCTCGGCCAGCGCCGCGCGCATCGCCGCGACCTGACCCGCGTCCGCGCGCGAGGCGGCGAGCGCGGCCAGGGCCGGCTCGATCAGCAGCCGCGCCTCGAACAGCTCGTCGAGCGTGCGGCCGCTGAGCGACATCACGAACTCCAGCGGCTCCAGCAGGGCCGCGGTGTCCAGGGCCGCCACGTAGGTCCCGGACCCGTGCCGGCTCTCCAGGATGTTCAGGCTGACCAGGGACCGGATCGTCTCGCGCAGCGTGGGCCGGCTGATGCGCAGCATCTCGCTGAGCTCCCGCTCGGCCGGCAGCCGCTGCCCGGGCACGAGCCGCCCGTCGACGATCATCTCCTGGATGAGCCGCACGGCCTCGGCGGCGGCGGAGGAGCGGTGGACCGGGGTGAACTCGGCGGTCACGGGTTTCTCCCAGATGACGTGGTGGCCTGGCCAGTTTAGGCGTATCCGCGGTTCGGCACCGGCTTCTGCCGCGACCGCAGGGAACTGCCCGATGGCCGTCTGCCGGAGTCGTTCGGCGCGACGGCGTTCCCGCAGCCGAGGCCGTTCGAGATCGGCTCGCCCGCCCGGCCGGACACGCCGCCCGAGACTCCCGCCGCGCCGGCGGTGTCGCCCGCGCCGGCCGCGCCGCGTGGGAAGGCGGCCCGCAGGGCCGGCCCGCGGCCGCTGGCTTCGACGCGGCCACGCTGCCGCTCGACGGGGTCACCGCCCGGGCCGGCTCGCGCGCGGGCGCGCGGGCGGCCCTCGGCCGAGGCCCGTTCCGGCTCACGCAGGGCACGCTCGCGTTCACCGCCGGCGGCGACCTGGCCGTTCGCCGGTGGTGGTGCACGTGTACCCGCCCGCACGCCGGTACGGCGACGAAACCCGGGATGCCGCCGGTGACCGCGGTCCGCCCGACCCGAGGCCCGGCGGACCGCGGTGCTCACGAGCCGTCGACCTCGAGCTCGTAGATCCGCGTCGCGCCGTCGACCTGGTTCGGGGTGGTGACGCTCAGGCGCACGAACCGTGCGGCGCGCGCGGCGATCGCGTGGGTCGTCACGCCGTCGGTGTTCGCGGTCACGGTCGCCGCGGTACTCCACGTCGTGCCGTCGGTGCTCGTCGCGATGGTGAAGGCGCGGGTGTTGTACCCGCCCTGCTCCCCGCCCGCCGAGGCGTGGCGCACCACGAAGCGCCGCACGGTCCGCGCCGAGCCGAGGTCGAGCTGCAGGCTCGCCCCCGCGACCCCGCTGCACCACTTGCTGTTGCCGGACACGACCCCGTCGACGGCCTTCGCGGCCGCCTCGGCCGCGACGCACGGGGCCGAGCCGGTCGCCGCGGCGCCGAGCGCGAGGTCGGCGCCCGGGAAGGCGCCCGCCTCGTCGGCGATCGCGATGTCGTCGACGTAGCCGCGGAACGGCCCGGTGCCGCCCGGCCGGTCGAACCCGACGTCGATGCGCGACACCGTGCGGCCCGCGAGCCCGCCGAGGCCGACGCGCACGAGGTTCCACTGGTTCACCACGAGCCGCCCGCCCTCGCCCTGCCACTGCGGGTGGGCGCGCACCCCGTACTGGTCCACCGCCCCCGAGTCGCGCAGCGCCGAGCCGTCGGTGAACTGCAGGTCGACGGCGACGAACGTGCCGGTCGCCTGCTGCGGGTAGATCCAGTACGACAGCACGCTGCTCGCGCCCAGGGGCAGGTCGGCGGCGTAGACGCGCTGGTAGGAGTACGACTGCGTGGCCGAGTTGTCGGAGCCGGAGTACAGCAGCGCGCTCGTGCCGCTGTGCGCGACCTCGGCCCGCGGGGAGGACTCGGCGGCGGTGAGGGCACAGCAGTACCCGCCGACGCCGACCGCCGCCGCCGCGCTGTCCGCCCACGTGGGGGCCGCGTCGGACGGCTCGAACGCGGTGGTGAACAGCGGCCAGTCGCGCCCGTCGCCGAGCACCGGCTCCAGCGCGGTGTACCAGCGCACGGCCATCTTCGCGTAGCCGGTGTCGTTGGGGTGCAGGGTGTCGTTGAGGTCGCCCGCGCTGAGCCCGCTCAGGTCCACGATCCGCGTGCGGGCCTTGCCGGACAGCACCCCGGGGATCGCGGCGTTGAACGTGGTGATCCGCGACTGGACGGTGGCGTCGAGCGCGGGCACGATCTTCGCGACCAGCACCGTGGCGGAGGGGCGGTCGGCGAGGACCTGGTCCACCAGGGCGCCGAGGCGCTGCGGGGCGGTGGCGACCTGGTAGTTCTGGTTCATGTCGTTGGTGCCGATGTGCAGCAGCACGACGTCGGGCTGGTAGGTCGCGAGCCAGCCGTCGATGTTCGCGGCGATCTGGTCGATGCGCCAGCCCGAGTGGCCCTCGTTGTCGGGGTCGGGCACGGCGCCGGACTGCTGCGAGCCGACGAAGTCCACGCCGAACCCGGCCTGGGTCGTGAGGCGGTTCCACAGCGCGGCGCGGTAGCTCGAGGTGGTGGCGCTGCCGACGCCCCAGGTGATCGAGTCGCCGAGCGGCATGATCTTGATCGGCCGGCCGGTGACGGCGGCCGTGGCGGCGTGGGCGGGCAGGGCGACGGCGGCGGCGAGTAGGAGGAGGGCGACGAGTAGGCGGCGCATCGGGAACCTCCAGGAGGGCATGGTATCGACAAGCGTCGCTGCCGATCCGGGCTTTGTCAACCATTGACAAAACCCGCTCCGTTCACGCCGGGTTCATGCGGCCGCGAGCTGATGTTCATCGATGTGATCGTGACGTGCGCCGCATTGTCGAGCCGCGGGTGGTCGGGGTCGCGGGCGGTTGTGCGGCACGTGCTAACGTCCGGCGACAGGTACCCCGACTCGACGCGGCACGCCGCCCTGACCTGCTGTGATGGGCCTAGATGACGACCGTTCAACCACTGTTGGTGGTCAGCGTCCACGACGTGGCGCCCGCGACCGCCGACGAGACCGCGCGCTGGTGCGCCGACGCCGACGCGCTCGGCATCCCGGTCTCGCTGCTGGTGATCCCCGGGCCGTGGCGCGGGATGGCGCTGGCCGAGCACGGCGACTACGCGGAGGTGCTGCGCGACCGCGCCGCCCGCGGCGACGAGCTCGTGCTGCACGGCTGGTGCCACCGGGCCGGGCCGGAGGGGCGCCCCGTGCGCCGCGCCGTCGGCCGGGCCGTGGCCCGTGGCGCCGCCGAGTTCGCCGCGCTCGACGAGCGGCAGGCCGCCCGCCGCCTCGGCGACGCCAAGGAGGTGCTCGACCGCCTCGGGCTGCGCACCGCCGGCTTCACCCCGCCGGGCTGGCTCGCCTCGCCGGCCGCCGAGCGGGCGCTGGCGGGGGCCGGCTTCCGGTACACCACCGACCACTTCGGCGTGAAGGACCTCCGCGGCGCCGGCCCCACCCGGGCCCGGCGCGGGTTCGCGCTCTCGCATCGCCCCGGGGGCACCGGGGAACGGCTCGGCTCGGCCGTCCTGCGCGGCGGCGCGGCCTGGGCCACCCGCCGCCGCGGCCTGGTGCGCGTCGCGCTGCACCCCGACGACCTGCACCGGCCGCGCCTGCGCGACGACACGCTGCGGGCGATCGAGGGCGCGCTGAAGGCCGGCGCCCGCGCCACCACCTACGGCGCCGTCCTCGACGCGGCGGCGTCGTGAGGATCGTCCAGCTCGCGAACTTCTACACGCCGGTCTCCGGGGGCTTGCGCACCTGCGTGGAGCAGACCGGGCGCGGCTACATCGCGGCCGGTCACGAGCGCGTCACGCTGGTGCCCGGCACCGAGGACCGCGACATCACCCTGCCCGACGGCCGCCACCTCACCGTGCGCAGCCCGCTGCTGCCCGGCACGGGCGGCTATCGCGTGCTCACCGCCCGCCGCCGCGTGTGCGCGCTGCTGGACCGGGTCGAGCCCGACGTGCTGGAGGCCAACGACAAGCTCAGCATCTCCTGGCTCGCCCCGTGGGCACATTCCCGGGGTGTACCGCTGGTGCTGGTCTCGCACGAGCGCATCAACGCCATCCTGCGCACCCGGGTGCCGCGCTGGTTCCCGCTGGACTCCGCCGCCACCGCGGCCAACCGCCGCCTGCACCGGCTCGTCGACCACATCGTGCTCACGTCGGCCTTCTCCGCCGCCGAGTTCGAGGTCTTCGGCCGGGAGAAGATCCACCGCGTCCCGCTCGGGGTGGACCTCGACACCTTCCGGCCGGTCGAGCGCGAGCCCGGCGTGCGCCTCGTGACCGTCAGCCGCCTGTCCACGGAGAAGCACCCGGAGCTGTCCATCGAGGCCCTGCGCGAGCTGCGCCGCCGCGGCGTGCCCGCCACCCTCGACGTGATCGGCACCGGCCCGCTGCAGCGCCGCCTGACCCGTCTCGCCGAGGGGCTGCCGGTGCGCTTCCTCGGTCACGTGGCCGAGCGGGGCCGCCTCGCCGAGCTCGTGGCCGGCGCGGACATCTCGCTGTCGCCGTCCCCGGCCGAGACCTTCGGCCTGGCCACGCTGGAGTCCCTCGCGTGCGGCGTGCCGGTCGTGGTGCCGTCGAAGGGGGCCGCGGGTGAGCTGATCCTGCGGCCGGAGTCGGGCCGGGTCACCGACGGCACCGCGCACGCGCTGGCCGACGGCGTCGAGTCGCTGCTCAGCGCGGCGCCGCAGCGCCGTCGCTCGGACGCGCGAGCGGTGGCGGAGCAGTTCCCGTGGTCGGCGACGGTCGGTGGTCTGCTGGAGGTGTTCGCCCGGGCGACCGGGCGCCAGCGCGTCCCGTAGCGAGCAGCGCCACGCCGGCGACGAGCAGCGCCGCGACGACGACCTGGCTCCAGGGCCACCACAGGGCGCCGCGCCAGCCCGCGTGGAAGACGGTCGCGTCGAACAGGGCGCTGGCGAGCGGGTCGGCGATGCTGATCGCGGTCAGCGCGGTCGGCAGCGAGCCCGCGGCGAACGCGTCCTGGATGAGCAGGGCGCTCGCCGTGGTCGAGGCGGCCAGGGCCAGGACCGACCAGTCGTGGGCCAGGCCCCGGACGCCGTCGCGGGCCAGCGTGTCGGTGACGAGCACGACGAACACGGCGGTCAGGCACGTGCACACGCCGGCCGCGACCCCGGCGAGCGCGCCGCGCAGGCGCGCCTCGGTGCGGGCCGGGAGCAGGTGCGCGACGGCGATGAACGCGACCGTCACGGCCGCGGCGAGCCCCACCGCCGGGGGCACGTCGGTTCGCACGAGATCGTGCGGCACCGACGGGCGGGCCACGACCAGCAGCGCCAACCCGGCACACACGGCGACGGTGCCGAGCCAGGCCGTGGCCCGTGGCCGCCGGACGGTCAGCAGCGCGAACAGCAGCTGCGACACCAGCAACGCCTGCACGATCGTGAGCGATCCCAGGTGCAGCGCGAGCGCGTGGGCGGCGAAGGCGAACAGGTTGAGCACCCAGCCCGCCAGCCACCAGCGATCCCGTACGAGCGTGCGGATGAGCAGGAACACCCGCACGGGCAGCGCCCGGTCGTGCACATCCGGCGCGGCCCGGCGGGCCGCGCGCTGCTGCATGGCCGCCGAGAAGGCGAACATGGCGGCGGCCAGAACCGACAGCACGACAGCGAACATGATCAGGGGTTGTACCGCAACCGCACGACCACCCGGCGACCGGCACATGGCCGCGCGGTGTTCACAGGAGTTGGGTTCAAGTTCTAGACTCAGCTCATGCTCATCCGGCCATGGCAGACGGGCGACGAGCACCTCGTGGCGGCCGCCGAGCGGCACCTGTCCGCGCGCAGCATCGACCGGCGCTTCTGCGTCGGCAGTGGCGGGCGGCTGCCCACGTTCTACCTGCGTCATCTGGAGGGCGGCCCGCGGCCGGAGTGGGACGCGCAGGTCGCGGTGGACGACGGCGGGCGGCTGTGCGGGTGGGCCGAGTACGGCCGCCGCCCCGCCTGTTCGCCCGCCGCCGACCTGGCCGTGCTGGTCGCCGACCCGTGGCAGCGCACCGGCCTGGCCACCGCGCTCGTGCGCGCCCTGGTGCCGCGCATGGCCGCGGCCGGCGTGCGCACCGTCCAGGCCGACGTGACCGGCGCCAACGCGGCCAGCAAGGGCCTGATCCGCGCCCTTGCCGGCCCCGGCCTGCGCCCGACCTACCAGGACGGGATGGTCCACTACGCCTTCGATCTGGCGGTCGTACCGTTCGCGCCGCTGACCGTCTGACCCGCCGCCGCCGCCCGCTCGATCGCCGCCCCGACATCGCCGACCCGGTCCGCGAGCAGCCCGACCGCGCCGACGGCCCGGCTCATCGGGTCGTCCTCGGCCCCGCCGAGCGCCTGCGCCCGGCGATGGGCCGCCTTGACCTCCGCCCACCGCGCCGCCTGCTCGGGGGTGAGGCGGCCGCGCAGCTCGGCCAGCTTGAGCAGGTTCGCCTCGGCGCCGGTGGTGAGCGTCTGGGCCTCGCCGGCGTAGTGGTCGTCGATGACCGCCTCCAGCTCGGCGTCGTTCATGACCGGCACGACCCGCTCGGCGAGCTTGTTCATGTTGCGGTACGAGCCTTGCAGCAGGAACGGCGGCTCGGTGCGCGACGCGTCGGCCTGGGCCGCGGAGGCGATGTACGCGCGGTTGGCCGCCAGCACCACCTCCTGCACCCGCAGCAGCTTGCGCAGCACGGCGAGCATCCGGTCCACCTCGACCGCCGAGTACGGGTGGGCGAGCTGGTCCGGCCGCACGGTGCCGTCGCCGCGGGCCAGCCGCACCAGCAGCTCGACGTCGCCGCGGTCCCGCGCCGACAGCGGGGCGAGGACGGTGTTGGAGGTCAGGGCGTTCTCGATGTAGCTCAGCGCGAACACCTCGTCCCGGCCGGTCAGCACGTCGCCGAGGTTCCACACGTCGGCGCGGTTGGCCAGCATGTCGGGGATCCGGAAGCGCTGCCCCGACTCGGTGTACGGGTTGCCGGCCATGCACACGGCGAACCGCTTGCCCCGCAGGTCGTACGTGCGCGTCCGGCCGTTCCAGACGCCCTCCATGCGCCGCTGGGCGTCGCACAGGGAGATGAACTTCTGCAGCAGCTCCGGCGAGGTGTGCTGGATGTCGTCGAGGTACAGCAGGACGTTGTTGCCCATCTCCAGCGCGAAGTTGACCTTCTCGATCTCCAGCCGGGCGGTCGCGTTCGGCGCCTGCGCCGGGTCCAGCGACGTCACGTGGTGCCCGAGCGCCGGCCCGTTCACCTTGACGAACGCGAGCCCGAGGCGGCTGGCCACGTACTCCATCAGCGTCGTCTTGCCGTAGCCGGGCGGCGAGATGAGCAGCAGCAGACCCATCTGGTCGGCCCGCTTCGCCTCGCCCGCCGCGCCCAGCTGCCGCGCCAGGTTGTCGCCGATCAGCGGCAGGTACACCTCGTCGAGCAGCCGGTTGCGCACGAACGCGCTCATCACCTTCGGCCGGCAGTCCTCCAGCCGCAGCCGCTCCCGCTCGCGCGCGGCCAGCTCGTTGCGGCGGCGCTGGTAGGCCCGGAAGGCCGGCACGCGTTCGAGCCGGAACCGCCGGGTGCGGGCGAGCACCTCGTCCAGCCGCAGCCGCATGCGGCGGCCCTCGATGCGTGGATGGGTGCCGAGCAGCCCCTCCACGGTCGCGGTGAGCTCGGCCGCCGACTCGCGCCGCGGCAGCCCGGAACCGCAGAGCACGACGGCGGCGGCCTCCTGGAGGTCCGGGCTGTCCGCAGCGAACGAGGTGAGCCACGCCGACACGAGCTGGCGGCGGGCGGCCAGATCGCCCTCGAGGGCCCGCAGGTCCGCCGCGAGCTCGTCGGACGGCACGGCCCGCCGGAAGCGGTCCAGCAACGCCCGCGCGCCCGCGCCGGTGACGAACCCGAAATCCGGCAGGGCCAACTCCTCGAACAGGTATGCGGCGGCCGACGAGGACGAGCCCATGGCCGACTGCAGCTCCGCGCACAGCTCGCCGATCGCGTCCGAGGGCCCGAACGCCGCCCGGGCCCGGGCCAGCGACCGCGCCCGCCGGGTCCAGGCCGCTTTCGCCTCGTCGCCGGCCCCGAAAGCCCAGAACAGCTGCGCCTCGGCGCGATCCGCCCCCGGATGGCGCAGGAGCCCGGCACCGGCGTCCAGCCGCCGCAGGACCTCGAGGATCAGCGCCGCGTCGTGGTCGTGCACACCGCGCTCGTAGCCCTCGTCGTAGCGCTCGTCAGCCAGGCGCCGCACGGCCTGCAGGGATCCGCCTTCGGGCGCGACCTCCAGGGCCAGGGCGGCCAGGTGCTCGGCGCGGTACACCTCGGGCGACTCGGAGGCGACGAGCTGCCCCCAGAACGGGCGCGCCGCGGCGATCTGCGGGTCGTCCACCGGTGCGCGGTAGTCGGTCGCGGTCACGGTGAACGCCAGCCCGTCGCCGTGCGGCACGAGCGTGAGGTCGATCGGCTGGGTGTTGACGGCGAACCGGTGGCGGCCGAGGCGGATGAGGTCGGCCGAGCCGTCGAAGAGGTCGGTCCGGTCCCGCAGCAGCCGGCCGGCCTCCAGCCGGGCCCGCTGGACCCGCCCGTCCAGCTCCTCGGCGCGGACCTGGTCGCCCAACTCGCGCAGCTCGCCGGCCAGGCGGCGGACCCGCGCGACCATCGGGTCGGTCGTGAAGTACGTGTTGACCTCGTCGGCCGACGTCATGGCGGCGACCCGGCGCCCGACGCCGGCGAGGATCCGCTCGGCGGACTCGGCGAGCCGGTCGGCGCGGCGGGCCCGCTCGTCCAGCAGCGCCTGCCGGCGGGCCGAGAATGCCTCGTAGACGTCGGTGCGCCGGTCCGCGAGCCGGGCCAGGAAGTCCTCGGACTCGCCGAAGCGGGACTCCAGGTTCTCCAGCTGCAGCATGAGCCGGCCGAGCTGCTCGTCGCAGCGCTCGGGGGTGCCGGCGGCCGCGAGCGCGCCGGTGACCGCCTGCCCGAGCAGCGCGAACTCGGCCGCGAACTCGGCCCGCCCCTCGACGGCGAGCAGCTCGCGGCGGCGGGCGTCGAGGGTGGCCCGGGCCCGGTTGACGCCGCCGAGCACCTCGCCGATGCGGGCCAGGATGCCGACCCGGACGGTGGCGTCGGCGATCTCGAGGGAGCCGACCACCTCCGTGACGATCTGCAGCGCCTCCGCCTGCGCGGCCAGCCGCTCGCCGACCGGTCCCGCGTCGGCCACGGTCCGGATCGCCTCGGCGTCGGCGACCAGGCGCTCGACGTCGGTGTGGTAGGCGGCGAAGGCGTCCTCGTGCCGCAGGAACCGCACCGCCCGCTGGGCCGCCGCCGTGAGCTCCGCGCCGAGCCGGGCCCGCAGCGCGGCGACCCGCTCGGTGTCGACGTAGCGCAGCTCGGCCAGCGGCACCAGCGAGCCCTGGGCGCGGCGCAGGTCGGCCAGGCGCCGTACCCAGGCGTCGGTGTCGGCGGGCGTCTCGCCCTGGGAGCGGCGGATCAGCGACTCGATCCGCTCGCCCTGCGCGCCGAGGGCGGCGGCCGCCTCCTCGGTGAGCGCCTGCACCCGCTCGAACTCGCCGAGCACCTGCTCGGCGGTGTCGCGCAGCTCGGTGAGCGGGTGGCGCAGGTCGCCGAGGTCGGCCTCGCCGAGCCAGTGGTAGTGGTCGAAGGCGCGCCGGCACGCGGCGACGATCGCCTCGAAGACCGCCGCGGACGGGGCCATCTCGGCGACCATCCGGGCCACCGACAGGGCGTCGGAGATGCCGCGGACGAGGTCGGCGTTGCCCACCCGGTCCAGCGGCCCGGTCCCGAGCGGCTGGGCGGCGGCGTACGTGTCCGACTGGTACGGCGTCTGCCAGACCTGCATGGTGTGGACCCGGGCCGGCTCCTCGGACCCGGCCCGGAAGACCACGAGGGTTCCGTCGTCGAACAGCGAGTAGCCGTGGCACACGATCGGGTTCTCGACCGCCTTGCGGATGACGTTGTACGGCAGCAGCAGCGACCGGCCGTCGGCCCGCGCGTGGAAGACGTAGAGCACGTCCTCGCCGTTGACGGACCGGATCACGCGCTCGAACTCGAGCTCGGCCACGTCGGTGTCGAAGGTGCGGGCGACGCCGGTGGCCAGGTAGTACCCGCCGGGGAAGATCAGGCCCTGGTCCTCCGGCAGGCGCTGGCAGCCCTGGCCGATCCCGTCGAGCCGCACGACCGCCCGGGTCCTCGTGTTGAAGACCAGAAAGCGATAGGCGTCCTCCTTGTACGGCCTGATGCGCAGCAGCACCAGGGCGCCGACGCGCGCGTAGCTCACGTCGGCGTCGGCGAGGCTCTGCAGCGGCTCGTCGACCGGCTCCCGGTAGATGCCCTCGCCGGTCTCGGTGTTGTTCTCCACCTTGACGGTCAGGTCGCCGCCGACGGTCTCGACGAACACCACGTCCTCGATGGAGATGTGAGGGTGCCGGCCCAGGACGTGCCGCTCGCGGCCGACCGGCGTCCACTCGAAGTCGTGCGACGGCGGGAACACGTGGTCGCGCTCGCCCCGGTTGTCCACATAGGACACCGTGCCGTCCGCGCCGACGGTCCAGCGCAGCACCTTGATGTCGTCGGTGCGCGGCCCGGTCTGGAAGACGGCGAGGAGCTTGCCGTCGAGGCGGCGCAGCTGCAGCAGCCGGGTGTCGCGGTAGTACTTGTAGACCTCGCCGAAGTCGCGCAGCAGCCGCGGGTCGCGCAGCAGCGCGGCGTCGTCGTCGCCGGACGGCCGGTCGAACCGGAACGCGTCGCCGTCGCGGGCGAAGCGGTGGACCGAGAACACGTCGTCGACCGTCGTCTCCGGCTTGAGGCCGATGAAGACGTTGTAGCCGAACAGCATCAGGCCGCCGACGGACACGATGTCGCGCGGGACGCAGTTGTGCTCGGTGCGGATGCGCTCGGTGCCCAGCAGCCGCAGCTGGGCGCCCCCGAACACCTCGGTCCGCCGCGCGTTGAGGGCCTCGGCCCGGCGCGTCAGCTCGGCCGCCTGGGCGGCGAGCCGGTCGCGCAGCACCTCGTAGGTGCCGGCGTCCAGGCCCGCCGCCGGGCCCGCCTCGGTCGTGTCGCTCACCGCCGCGGTCGCTTCCGTCACCGCTGGGCCGCCGCCAGCGCCGCGACCGGCTTGTCGGCGATGCCGAGCCGGTGGGCCGTGTCGAGCAGGTCGCGCAGCTTGTCCCCGTCGGCGCCGCCGCGCTGGATCTGCTGGGCCAGGAACGCCGACAGCGTCAGGTTGGACACGTCGGCGGTGCTCATCGAGCCGAGCACCCGCCCGAGGTCGCCGACCAGGTCGCCCCGGCCGTCGAGGTAGGCGGCGCCGACGCTCTGCACGACGTCGGAGTGCTGCACGAGCCCGTCGATGCTCTTGCCGAGCGTGATCGAGCCGAGCAGCTTGTCGAAGAACACGCCGTCGCCGCCGACGATGTCGATGTTCGCCTTCTCCAGGCCCGCGGCCAGCACGTGCGCCTGCTGCTCGGCGACCTGCCGGTGCACGTCGATGCCGGCGAGGCGGACCTCCTTCTCCATCTCCAGGCGCAGGCGGTACTCCTCGTGCCCGCGGGTCGCGGAGTCCATCGCGGCGAGCGCGGCGGCCTTCTCGGTGAGCCCCTCGGCCTCGCCCTTGAGCTTGTCGCGCAGCGCGTCGGCGAGCGCGGACGCCTTCTCCCGCTCGACCGCGGCCTCGGCCAGGCCGGCCTTCTCGATCGTCTCGGCGCTCGCGACCGCCTTCTCGCGCTCGACCGCGGCCTCCGCCCGGCCGACCTTCTCGATCGCCTCGGCGTTGCGCTCGCGCACCTGCACGTCGGCCAGACCGGCCGCGGCCGCCTCGGCCTGCACGCCCTCGGCGAGCCGGATCTTGGCCCGGGCCTCCAGCTCCGCGGTCTGCTGGCGGGCCTCGGCCAGCACCAGCTCCTCGCGGGCCCTGAACTTCGCCGCCTGCTCCGCGGCCTCGGCCGCCTTGATCCCCTTGACCAGGTTCTCCTGCGCCTCCGCCTCGGCCGCGATGATGACCGCCTGGCGGGTGCGCTCGGCCTCCTCGACCACGCGGAGCCGCTTGATGTGCTCCTCCTGTTCGGCGACGGTCCGCTCGACCGCGATGCGCTCCCGGACGACCTCGGCGATGGCCCGCTTCTCGGCCTCGACCTCCTTGTCCTTGGCGATCGTGCTCAGCTCGGTCTCCCGCTGCCGGGCGATGACCTCGAGCATGCGGTCCTTCTCGATGCGCTCCGACTCGATCGCGATGACCCGCTCGCGGTTCTTCTCGGCCACGGCGATCTCGCGCGACTTGTTCTCGTGCTGGATGCCGACCTGCTCGTCGGTGCGGATCTCGGCGGTCTGCGACTTGAGCCGCTCCTCGGCGCGCACCCGGGCGGTCTCGGCCTCCTCCCGCGCCCGCAGGATCGCGACCTCGCGCTGCTGCTTGATCTCCGCCTCGGCCTGCCGGCGCTCCAGCTCCAGGATCGCCTCGCGGGCGTCGACGTCCTGGCGCTTGATCTCCTTCTCCTCGGTGCGCCGGTACTCGTTCGTGCGCACGTGCTCGATCGCGGTCAGCTCGGTGATCTTCCGGATGCCCTGGGCGTCGAGGATGTTGGCGTTGTCGAGGCTGTGCAGCGGCGTCTGCTCGAGGAAGTCGATCGCGGCGTCCTCGAGGCTGTAGCCGTTGAGGTCGGTGCCGATGACCCGGACGATCTGGTCGCGGAACTCGTCGCGCTTGGTGTAGAGGTCGACGAAGTCCAGCTGCTTGCCGACGGTCTTGAGCGCCTCGGAGAACTTGGCGTTGAACAGCTCCTGCAGGGTCTCCTGGTCGCTGGCGCGCACGGTGCCGATCGCCTGGGCGACCTTGATGACGTCCTCGACGGTCTTGTTGACCCGCACGAAGAACGAGATGCGGATGTCGGCCCGGATGTTGTCGCGGCAGATCAGCCCCTCCCGGCCGGTCCGCTCGATCTCGATCGTCTTGACCGAGATGTCCATGACCTCGGCCTTGTGCAGGACCGGCAGCACGACCGCGCCGGTGAACGTGACGTCGACCTTGCTGACCTTGGAGATGATCAGCGCCTTGCCCTGCTCGATCTTGCGGAACAGCCGGCTGATGGCGATGAGCACGCCGATCGCGGCGAGCACGACCACGCCGAGCACGACGAGGAAGCCGGTGGTGAGAACGGTCATAAGAGCTCCTGTGTCCGGGGGTGGGTCCAGTTGGAGCGGGTCAGTTCGGGGTGGATCCGTCCGGGGTGGATCCGTTCGGGGCGGGGACGACCCAGAAGAACTCGCCGTCCCGGTCGTATTCGTAGATCACCGCGGGGCTGCCCGCGGCAAAGCTGTCGGCGCCGGTCTGGCGGACCTGGACGATCGCGCTGGAGCCGTCGTCGGCGGTGACCTCGGCCTGACCGAACGACTCGGTCACGGTCCCGGTGCGAATCACGCACGACCGCCCGACGAACGCGGTGCGGGAGTCGCCGCCCGTCGCCGGGGTGAGCCGCCGCAGCGGGATCGCGGCCAGCCGCGCCGCGAGCCACCCGGCCGCCAGCGCGACCAGCAGCACGGCCACGCGCGGCAGGGCGCCGCGGACGACGGCCGAGCCGGCCAGGCTGACGAACCAGGCGACCGGCACGAGCACCGAGAGCCCGACCGCGATCGGCGCCCCGAGCAGCCCGGCCCCGGCGTCGAGCAGGTCGGTGTCGGCGCCCCCGAGGAGCACGACGAGCCAGTACGCGATGACGACGGCGAGCAGGACGGTGAACAGGACGGTCGGGAAGCCGAGGATCGCGTCGAGAAACTCCATCGGCCCGTCCCGTCCCCCTCCGCTCGTGTGTCCGCATGGTGACAGGCCGCGTCAAGACCATGTTCGCGACGGCGCGCGGGCCCGCACGCCGCCGACCGGGTTCCCGGACGACGCGACGGCGCCGGCCGTGGCGCTCGGCGAACGCCGCAATTCGGGCAATCTTTCGCTGTATTCAGCGAAAGTTATCGACATCTGGACGGAAGTCCCCTAGCGTGTCGTGGCATATCGACGGTCGTCGGTTCCGCCAGTGCCGACGAACGCCCCGATGACCCGTGCCCGTCTTCGGCGAGCGCGCGCGGGAGTCCGTGACCGGCTCCTACCCCTTGGAGCGTTCCGTGAAGCGATGGACGACCCTCTTCGCCGTGCTGCTCGCGGGCGTCGGCCTGCTGCCGGCGATCCCCGCCGCGGCCGCGGTGCCACCGCAAGAGCCCGGCGTCACCCTGCGGGTCTTCGACCTGCAGACCCCGCAGAGCTCCATCTGCGTGCTCAAGTCCGGGCAGACGCCCAACGTCGACAAGCTCATGCCGACCGTCAACTGGACCAGCGCCGCCGACTTCGGCGGGCTGGAGGACTACTTCCAGGCCCAGGTCATCGGCAACGTCAGCATCCCCAGCGCCGGCACCTACGCGTTCCGGCTCACCAGCGACGACGGCTCCCGCCTCGCCATCGACGGCGCCAACGTCATCAGCAACGACGGCCTGCACGGCGCGACCGCGGTCGAGGGCAGCGTCGCCCTCACGGCCGGCTACCACGCGCTGCGCATCGACTTCTTCGAGCGCACCGGCGGCCAGCAGTTGACCCTCGAGTGGCGCCCGCCGGGCTCGAGCGCCTACGCGCTGGTGCCGAACTCGGTGCTGAGCACCGATGCCGGGGTCGTGCGCGTCACCGCCCCCGGGCGCAAGGAGTGCGAGGGATCCGCCGACTCGCCCGGCGACGGGCTGCCGCTGACGTCGCTGCACCCGGGGTACACCCTGACGAACCTGCGCCCGAACGGCTTCAACCCGCAGGTCAGCGCGATGGACTGGTTCCCCGACGGGCGTCTGGCCATCGCGACCTGGGGCGGGAGCCTCAACACCACGGGCGAGGTCTACATCCTGCGCAACGTGACGGGCGCGACCTCGCCGTCGCAGGTGCAGTACACCCGGATCGCCTCCGGACTGAAGGAGCCCATGGGACTCAAGATCGTCGACGGCGTCATCTACGTGTCGCAGAAGCACGAGCTGACCGAGCTCACCGACACCGACGGCGACGGGCAGATCGACCGCTACCGCACGGTCGCGACCTGGCCGTTCGACGGCAACTTCCACGAGTTCGGGTTCGGGCTGCTGTACCAGGACGGGTACTTCTACCTGAACCTGTCCGTCTCCATCAACCAGGGCGGCGCGACCACCGACCCGCAGGGCTCGCCGAACCGGGGCACCAGCCTGAAGATCAACCGCTCGACCGGCGCCGTGCAGTACGTCGCCGGCGGCCTGCGCACCCCCGACGGCATCGGCTGGGGACCGGCCGGGGAGCTGTTCGTGACCGACAACCAGGGCGGCTGGCTGCCGGCGTCGAAGCTGGTGCAGATCAAGCAGGACCGCTTCTTCGGCCACTACACCAACCCCGACGGCCCGTTCGACGGCCAGCCGGTCACCCAGCCCGTGCTGTGGCTGCCGCAGAACGAGATCGCCAACTCGCCGAGCACCCCGCTGGTGCTCCACAATGGACCGTACGCCGGGCAGCTGGCGTTCGGCGACGTGACGTACGGCGGCATCCAGCGCGCCTCGCTGGAGCAGGTGAACGGCGAGTACCAGGGCGCGGTCTTCCGCATGACGCAGGGGCTCGAGATGGGCGTGCTGCGCATCAGCGAGGGCCCCGACGGCGCGATCTACGCGGGCGGCCTCGGCGCCGGGGGCAACTGGGGCCAGGAGGGCAAGCTCACCTACGGCCTGCAGAAGATCACCCCGAACGGCACGAACGTCTTCGACTTCAAGGCGATGCGCGTCAAGCCCGGCGGCTTCGAGCTGGAGTACACCCAGCCGGTGTCGACCGAGACGGCGGCGCAGCTGGCCTCGCGCTACACGTTCAAGCAGTGGCGGTACGTCCCCACGCCGGCCTACGGCGGCCCCAAGGTCGACGAGGAGTCGCTCCAGGTCACCTCGGCGACGCTCTCGGCCGACCGGCTGAAGGTCACCGTCCAGGTCGCGGGCCTCAAGCCGGGCCGGGTCGTCCACGTGCGCTCGCCCCGGCCGTTCACCTCGACCACGGGCCAGTCGCTGTGGAGCACCGAGGCCTGGTACACCCTCAACGCCCTCGCCGACGGCACGCTCCCGCCGACCGGCCAGCAGGAGGCCGAGTACTCGGGCCTGAGCGGCAGCGCGGGCGTCGCGACCGACCACAGTGGATACACCGGCACCGGCTTCGTGGCCGGGTTCGGCAACGCGGGCGCCGCGGCCACGTTCAGCGTCGCCGCGCCCAGCGCCGGCGCATACACCGTGGCGCTGCGGTTCAGCAACGGGCCCAACCCCTCCGCGGGGACGAAGACCGTCAGCCTGTACCTCAACGGCGCCAAGGTGAAGCAGCTGTCCCTCGCGGACACGGGCAACTGGGACACCTGGGCGACGGCCACCGAGACGCTCCAGCTGCGCGCGGGCGGCAACGCGATCGCCTACCGCGTGGACAGCGGCGACATCGGCCACGTCAACCTCGACAACATCACCGTCGCGCCGGCCGGCGGCGGGGGAGCGGCGGACCACACCGGCACCATCACCGGCATCGGCGGCAAGTGCGTCGACGTCAGCAACGCCGGCACCGCCAACGGCACGAAGATCCAGCTGTGGACCTGCAACGGCTCAACCGCGCAGAGCTGGACCCGCACCGGCGACACGCTGCGCGCGCTGGGCAAGTGCCTGGACGTCGACAACGGGGGCACCGCGAACGGGACCAAGGTGCAGCTGTACGACTGCAACGGCTCGGCCGCCCAGGTGTGGCAGGCCGGGGCGAACGGCACCCTGCGCAACCCGCAGTCCGGCAGGGTGCTCGACGCGGCCGGGGGCGCCTCCGCCGACGGCACCCAGCTGCAGATCTGGGACGCGGCCGGGGTCGCGCAGCAGAGCTGGGTCCACAATGGAGCCTCGCGGGTGACCCTGTTCGACGGCGGCAGCCTCAACGCGTTCGCCAACGCCGACGGCACCGCCCCGACCTGGCCCGTCTCCGGCGGCTCGGCGGAGGTGCTGGGCGGGGACATCCGCACGAAGCAGGCGTACGGCGACTTCAAGCTCCACGTCGAGTTCTGGCTGCCGAACCTCCCGGCCGACGTCACCGGCCAGGCCCGCGCGAACTCCGGCATCTACCTGCAGGACCGCTACGAGGTCCAGGTGCTCGACACCTACGGCAAGACCTCGCTGGCGAACAACGACTGCGGCGCCATCTACCTCAAGCGGGCGCCCGACAGCAATCCGGCAACGGCGCCGGAGACCTGGCAGACGTACGACGTGACGTTCCGCGCGGCCCGCTGGAACGGCACCACGAAGACCGAGAACGCCCGGGTCACCCTCGTGTGGAACGGCGTCACGGTGCACAACAACGTGGCCGTCGACGGGCCGACGGGCGCGGGTGCCGCCGAGAGCCCGGCGGCGCTGCCGATCCGCCTGCAGGACCATGGCGATCCCGGCGCGAACGTGCGCTACCGCAACATCTGGATCGAGCCCGTGTGAGGGTTCAAGGGGCCAGGCGCTCGCTGAGCCAGGCCAGCGCGAGCGGGTAGCGGTACTCGATACCGCCGTGGCCGGCGTCGAACAGCTCGAAGTACACCTGCGGCTGTTTGACGCCGGCCGCGAGCACCCGGTCCAGGAACGCGGACGCGCCGAGGTCGAGGAAGTACTCGTCGCGGCGGCCGGCGTCGATCCAGATGCCACGCATCGAGCGCAGGGCCTCGGCGTACTGCGGCTTGGCGGCCATCACCACCGGGTCGCGGTCGAGCCACCGCTGCCAGACCGGCGCAATCAGGGCGCCGTTGTCGTCGAACGGCATGCGGACCGTGCCGTCCTCGTCGGCCGAGTAGGCCGCCGCGTACGCGTAGAGCTCCAGCAGCTCGATGTCGCCGTCGCGCGGGATGCTGCGCTCGCGGAACTCCCGCAGGAACGCGTCGTAGGAGCCGCCGTACTGGTCGCGCAGCTGCCGTGCCAGCCGCGGGAAGGCGGGCTGGTTGCTCACCTCGAACAGCGCGTCCCCGGCGTGGGTCGCGAGGGCGCCGAACACGTCGGGGCGCAGCATGGCGGTCACCATCGCGCCGTAGCCGCCGCTGGACTTGCCGCTGATGCCGCGGTGGTCGCGGCCGGCGAGGGTCCGGAACCGGCCGTCCACGAAGGGCACGACCTCCTCGCAGAGGTACGTGTGGTAGCGCCCGGTCGCCGGCGAGTCGAGGAACTGGCTGCCCCCGAGCGCCGTCCAGGCGTCGAAGAACACCACGATCGCGGGCGGCGCCTCCCCGCGGGCGAACATGGCGTCCATCAGCTCCGGGTAGGGCTGCCGGAAGGCGGGACGGTTCCACCACATGCCGAGATGCCCGGTGTACCCCTGGCCCACGTAGACCGCGGGGTAGCGCCGCGACTCGTCCTCGTCGTAGCCGGGCGGCAGGTACACGAGCAGGGGCCGCTCGTGCGGATCCCCGAGCGGGTTGCCGCGCAGCACGGCACTGTCGACGACGAGCTCCTCGAAGCGCCCGGCCGGCTCGGATTTCCAGGGCAGCATGCGTACCTCCAGTGCCTTCGCGGATCCCGGCGGCGCGACCCGCGCGCCTTCACCCTACGTCGGCCTGGATGTGGCGTGGCGGGTCCCCGGCCTCCTCCTGGATGTGGCGTGGGTTCCCCGGCCTTCTCCGGGCTGCGGCGTGGCGGCTCCCCGGCCTCGTCCGTGGCAGGCCTTGCTCCGGTGCTTGCCGGGGCGGGCGGTCGTCAGGCCGCGCCGAACGCCGCCCAGTCGACGAGCCGGCCGTCGAAGGTGCCGCCGTCGCGCAGGATGCTCGCGACGCCGTCGCGCAGCGGGACGCTCATCTCGCGCAGCTGGTTCGCGACCAGCGGCTCGAACATCGCCGGCCGCAGGTGCCACCACCGGGCCATCAGGCCGCGCCGAACGCCGCCCAGTCGACGAGCCGGCCGTCGAAGGTGCCGCCGTCGCGCAGGATGCTCGCGACGCCGTCGCGCAGCGGGACGCTCATCTCGCGCAGCTGGTTCGCGACCAGCGGCTCGAACATCGCCGGCCGCAAGTGCCACCACCAGGCCATCAGGTGCTCCGGCCCGTAGCTGGACGGGTCGGCGAGCAGGTCGCGCCACTCGCCCCGCAGCGTCGGATACTCCTGCGGCAGCCGCTCCAGCACCCCGAACCAGTTTCCCCAGCTCACGACCATGAACAGCCGCAGCCGATCGCGGGCCCAGCGCAGCGCGGCATCGTTCCCGGCCGCGCCCGCGTCACGCAGGACGCCGGCCAGGTACTCCTCGACGACCGCGGCCGCACCGCTCACGTCGATCGTCCCGCGGTGGCGGATGGCGTCACGCAGCACGGCGAGTTCGGGATCGGGCACGGCGCCATTGTGCGCAGGCGCACACCCGGCATTGCATCGCCGTTCGGCCACTGTATTCCGGGATCGCCGTCGATTTTCGGCTCCCGCGTTCGCGACCCTGTGCTCGGCCGCCTGCCTGCGGTCCGCGCCCGGGCCTCCGCAATTCCTCGAGTCCTGGCGGCGCGTCGCAATGCGCGGTGCCTGCTGCCGCCGCTGCTCCGCCGCCTGCGGGGTGCCTGCTGCTGCTCGTCGCATGCGCGGTTCGTGCTCCTGCGGGCCGTCGCAATGCCCGGCTTTACCGCGAAATGTCGAAGCGGTTCGAGGTGAATATTTCAGTCTTTGTGCTCCATGAAGCAGCAGGTCAGAGCGCCTGTCGCGGGACATCGCGCCGCCCTGCATTTGAGCGCGTCGGCGGCGGTGCGTGACGATCCCCGTCCCGGGCGAGCCAGCCGCCCGGCTCGACCCGTACCCGGAGGAACATCGACATGAGCCTGCTCAAACGTCTGCCGCGCGGTCGCACCCTCGGGGTGGCCGGCGCCGTCGGGGCCCTCGTGGCCGGCGGCCTGATCCTGGCGCCGATGGTCAACGCGTCCGCCGCGTCGGGCTGCCGCGTCGCCTACACCACCAACCAGTGGCCCGGTGGCTTCACCGCGAACATCGCGATCACCAACCTCGGCGACCCGATCAGCGCGTGGACCCTCGGCTGGACGTTCGGCGACGCCGGGCAGAAGGTCGGCCAGGGGTGGTCGGCGACGTACACGCAGAGTGGTACCGCCGTCACCGCCAAGAGTCTGGACTACAACGGCAACCTCGGCACCGGCGGCTCGACGAGCATCGGGTTCAACGGGACGTGGACGGGCGCCAACCCGAATCCGGCCACGTTCACGCTCAACGGTGTCGCCTGCACCGGCACGGTCGGCACGCCGTCGCCGACGACCGCCTCGCCGAGCCCGTCCAGGAGCGTGAGCCCCAGCCCGAGCCGCAGCACCACGCCGCCTCCGCCGCAGGGGACCACGCCGCTGGCCATCAACGGGCAGTTGCACGTGTGCGGCGTGAATCTGTGCAACCAGTACAACAAGGCCATCCAGCTGCGCGGCATGAGCACGCACGGCATCCAGTGGTTCGCGTCGTGCCTCAACAACGCCTCGCTGGACGTGCTCGCCAACGACTGGAAGGCCGATCTGCTGCGCATCGCCATGTACGTGCAGGAGCAGGGCTACGAGACGAACCCGTCGGGCTTCACCGCGCAGGTGAACAACTACGTGGACATGGCCGAGGCGCGCGGCATGTACGCGATCATCGACTTCCACACGCTGACCCCCGGTGACCCGAACTACAACCTGGACCGGGCCAAGACCTTCTTCGCCTCCGTCGCCCAGCGCAACGCGAACAAGAAGAACGTCATCTACGAGATCGCCAACGAGCCCAACGGCGTGAGCTGGCAGGGCATCAAGAGCTACGCCGAGACGGTCATCCCGGTCATCCGCGCGGCCGACCCGGACGCGGTCGTGATCGTGGGCACCCGCGGCTGGTCGTCGCTGGGCGTCTCCGACGGCTCGAACGAGTCCGAGATCGTGAACAACCCGGTGAACGCGACGAACATCATGTACACGTTCCACTTCTACGCGGCCTCGCACAAGGACGACTACCGCGCGGTCGTGGCGCGGGCGGCCCGCTCGCTGCCGCTGTTCGTGACCGAGTTCGGCAGCGTCACCTACACCGGCGGCGGCACGGTCGACCTCGCGAGCACCGGCACCTGGCTGGACCTGCTCGACCAGAACAAGATCAGCTACGCGAACTGGACGTACTCGGACGCGAACGAGAGCAGCGCGGCGTTCAAGTCCGGCACGTGCGCGGCGGGCTCGTACGCGAACGCGAACTCGCTGAGCGAGTCCGGCACGTACCTGCGCAACCGCATCCGCACCGCGGACAACTTCCCGACGAGCTGAACCGGGCGAACACGCACGACCCCGGGCGAGCCCGCGCCCGCCCGGGGTGCAACCGCCCACGACCCGGGGCGAGCCCGTGCCTGCCCGGGGCGAGCCCGTGCCTGCCCGGGGCGAGCCCGTGCCTGCCCGGGGTGAACCGCCCACGGCCCGGGGCGTGCCCGCGCGCGACCTCGGGTGAACCGCCCGCGATCCCGGCCGAGCCCGCGCGACCTCGGGTGAATCATGCACGACCCCGGACGAGCCACGCATGCCCTCTGGCGAGCCGCGCCCGACCGGGTTGAGCGAACGAACAGCCGGGCCGGGCGGAGTGTGCAACGCCGCCCGGCCCGGCCGATCGGACGAGCCCTTGCACGCTGGGTGAGCGAATGCGCATCTGGGCGGCCGGTCCTGAGCCGGGTTGCGGTCGTGCACGGCCTTTGTGCGCGAACGGACAGCCTGGCCGGGCGGAGTGTGCAACGCCGCCCGACCCGGCCGATCGAACGAGTCCTTGCACGCGCGGATGAGCGAACGGCGGCCGACCCGAACCGGCGGCCTGGACGCTCAGGCGGGCTCCAGCGTCGGTGCCGCCGACCGGCGCTGGGGTCGCTCGCGGCGCGAGATGCGCAGCCAGACGGCGAAGCCCCACAGCACGAACCCCGCGTAGACGGCGTAGAGCACGGCCGACGGGTAGTAGCGGAAGTGCAGCAGCTCCGGGACACCCACCAGGTCGACCGCGATCCAGCAGAGCCAGAAGTCCACGAATCCGCGCGCCATCGCGTACGTTGCGGCGATCGAGCCGACGAAGATCCAGGAGTCGGCGAGATAGTACCACCATGGCACGGGGAAGCCCGCGCCGACGGCCCGGAACACGTAGAAGCACGCGACCACGGCGACCGCCGACCCGGCCAGGAGCGCGAGCCGTTCGCCGCCCGATGCCCATCGCGGGTGTACCGCCGGGCCGCCGCCCGAGGACCGGTTCCGTTTCCAGCGCCACCAGCCGTACACGCTGGTGAGCACGAAGAACACCTGGCGCGAGGCCTGGCCGTACAGCGGCGTGGTCGCCCCCTCCGCGCCGGCCGCCTGCCCGACGAAGACGGTGAACAGCAGCAGGTTGCCCACGATCCCCACGGGCCAGGCCCACACGCTGCGGCGCAGCCCGAAGAGCGCCGACGCGAGCCCGAACGCGTTGCCCACGATCTCGCGGTAGCTGATCGACTGCCCGGTGGCGACCTGCCAGTGGGCGTCGTAGAAGCGATCGATCAAGTCGGCGAACCAGTGCACCAGCCGCACGGTACAACTGCTGCGTTTTGCTCGTCGACCCCCGTGGTCAGTAACTTTTGCCCTATTTGTGCGTTTTATGCGGTGTGTGGTCCCTGCGCCTCGCCGCCGCGCTCGTCCTGCCCGCTCTCGCCACGCCGCTCGCCACGCCGGTTTTCGCCGCCGGACGCCCAGATACGATCACCCGATTCGCCGGTACCGCCGGCCTCGCGCAACTGGCCGCAGACGCCCAAGGCGGCCTGGTCGCGGCGGATCCGAGCGGCGATCGAGTGGTGCGCATCGCGCCCGACGGTGCCGTGACGGAAGTGGCCGGCGGCCCGGAGCCGGCCCTCGACGCGCCCGAGGGCGTCGCGGTCGGGGCCGACGGCGCGGTGTACGTCAGCGACGCCCGTCACCGTGTCACGATGATCACGCCCGATGGACGAACGCGCACCGTGGCCGGCAGCGGTGTGGCCGGCGCCCCGGTGCCCGGCCCGGCGCTGTCCTCCCCGCTGAGTGCCCCGGCCGGCCTAGCCGTGGACCGCGCGGGCAACCTGTTCATCGCCGACGACCACGCGGTGCTGCGCGTTTCGCCCTCCGGCACGCTGTCCATCGCCGCCGACGCGACAGACTCGCGCACCGTCGCCGTCGACTCGCTCGGCAACCTGTACGTCTCCAGTCCCAACTGCGGCGTCGAGCGCATCGCAGCGGACGGCGTGCGGGTTGCGTACGCGGGGACGGGCTGCGGCCACCCGACACCCGGCCCGGCGCGCGAGTCGCGACTGGACGCGTTCGAGCACGTGAGCGTGGACGCTCGCGACAATTTGGTGCTGGCCACGGACGGCGGGGCCGCGATCGTCGCGCCGGACGGCACGCTGAGCCTGCGCGGCGAGGGTGCGGGCGCTGTGCTCGGCAAGGATGCTGACGGTGTGCGCGACGTCCGCGGCGAGGATGCCGGCGGTGCGCGCGGCGACGGCGTTGAAGGTGTGCGGGACGTGCGTGGCGAGGGTGCCGGCGGTGCGCGCGGCGAGGGAGTTGACGGTGTGCGCGAGGTGCGCGGTGAGGGCGTTGACGGTGTGCGCGAGGTGCGCGGTGAGGGCGTTGACGGTGTGCGCGACGTGCGCGGCGAGGGCGTTGATGGTGCGCGCGAGGTGCGCGGCGAGGGCGTTGACGGTGTGCGCGACGTGCGCGGTCAGGGTGTGCGCGGCGACGGCGTTGACGGTGTGCGGGACTTGCGCGGTGAGGGTGCCGACGGTGCCCGCAGCGAGGATGCGCGCCGGCGGTCCGCAGTCGCGAGCTCGACCGGGGCGCTCTTCGTCGGCGATGTCGACGGCGTTGCCCGGATCGGCCCGGCCACACCGAGCCCGCCGCGGGATCTGCGCATCACGCCGCGCGATCGCTCACTCGAACTGTCGTTTCGCGCACCGCTGGACCCGGGGGCCGATCCGGTCACCGGTTACCAGGTCAGTCTCGACGGCGCCCAGACATGGCGGCCTCTCGAGACGGAGCCCGACGGGAATCGGCTGACGGGTTCGGTCGCGGGGCTGGACAACGGTGTGCAGTATGCGGTGCTCGTATCTGCACGAAACGCCGCTGGGGTGTCGCCGGGCAGCGTCATTCTGCCGGCCGTGCCGGGCGCGGCGTTTCTGGCGGTGACCGGTACGGATGTGGCGGTGCTCGCGTGGGCCGGGGTGTTCGCGGTGTTGGTCGGCGTTGGGCTGGTGGTGGCCGGAGCGGTCGAGCCGGACTGCCTACCGCCCCGGACGCGGCGTTGCTGACTGCCGGACCGGAGACGGCGTTGCTGACGGCTGACCGGAGGCGGCGTTGCTGACGGCTGACCCGGGCGCGGTGTTGCTGACGGCCGGCCCGGACGCGGCGTTGCTGACGGTGAGGGCGGGCTCGTTCGGAACACAGCGCGCCCTACACCGCGGCGCCGGCCGAGTCCGGCTCGGAATTTGGGTGACCGACATGCCGCTGGTGGAACGGGATGGAACGCGGATGTAGGGGAGTCCGGTCAGCCCCCTGACCCGGCACGGCGGCCCGCGTGCATGTCTACCGCCTCGATGTCCGGGCGGGACCGGACCCGCCGGTGGCCCGTCCGGGATCGGTCGGTCCAGGGCCACCGGCTGGGCGACCACCGCCGTGCTCGTGGGCGACCGGCGCCGTTTCCGCCGGTCACCGACGCCGGATTCCCGCACTGTCCGTTGCCCGAATCAGGGCGGCAATGGTAGCGCCGGCGACGTTTCGGACGGTCGCCGACGGCGAATCCCCGCACTGTCCGTTGCCCGAATCAGGGCGGCAACGGTAGCGCCGGCGACGCATCGGCCGGTCACCGACGCCGGTCGGGGCCGGGCCGCCTTCCTGCCCGTGGGCTGTCCCACCCCGCGCGGAGGCCGAAGTCGGCCCCGGCGGAACCGGCGGTCGCCGGCGCACGACCGCAGCGACCGATTTGCCGGTTTTAGTCGCATTAGTGGCGACCGGGGCCGACAATCGACGGGTGGAGCAACTGGATAGTGGTGGCGGTACGACCGCGCATGTCGGGCGGCAGCCGATCTACGACCGGGAAGGGGCCGTTGTCGCCTACGAGCTGTTGTTTCGGGCCGGCACCGATGCTTTGAGCGCTGCGCGCACGGACGATCACGCGACCGCGCGTGTTCTTGTCGCGGCGTTCACCGAGTTCGGTCTCGAAGAGCTTACCGGCGGCAAGGTGTGCTTCCTCAACGTCACCAAGTCGTTCCTGACCGGGATGCTGCCGCTGCCGTTCGACTACAGCCAGGCCGTGCTCGAAGTGCTCGCCAGCGTCGAGGTCGACGAACAGCTCGTGGCCGGGCTGACGGTGTTGTCCGAACGTGGTTTTACGCTCGCGATCGATCACTTCGTGTGCGGCGGGCCCCGCGAGGTACTGCTGCCGCTGGTCAGCTACGTGAAGGTCGACATGCTCGCGGCCGACGAGGCCGGGGTGCGCGCGTGTGTGGAGCTCTGCCGGCGGTACCCCCACCTGCAGCTCGTCGCGGTGCGCCTCGAAAGCACGGAGTCGCTGCGGCTCGCCTTCGAGCTCGGGTTCGACCTGTTCCAGGGGCACATTCTCGGCCGGCCGCATGTCGACACGACCTCGGCGCTCGCGCCGGGCAGGCTCGCGCGGCTGCGGCTGCTCGCCGCGCTCACGGCGGACGACGTGGACCTCGACGAGGTCGTGGCGCTCGTCGGCCAGGATGCCGGGTTGAGCATGCGCGTGTTGCGCGCGACGAACGCGGCCACGTTCGGACTGAAACGGACGGTCACATCGGTGCGCGAGGCGATCGTCGCGATGGGCCTGAACCGGCTGCGTCAATGGGTCACGCTGATGCTCGTCTCCGACCTCACCACCGCCGACCACGAACAACTCGCGCGCATCCTGGTCCGGGCACGGCTGTGCCAGCTGCTCGTGGACTCGCCCGAGTTCGCGGGCGCCGCGGGGCAGGGCGATGCGGCGTACCTGGGCGGTTTGCTCTCGGCCGTCGCCGACCACTTCGCGGTCCCGGTCGACGAGATCGTCGCCGGCCTGCCGCTGGGCCCGGAACTGGGCGGGGCGCTGCGCGCGGGGGACGGCCCGCTGGGCGCGATCCTGCACGCGGCGCG
Source organism: Dactylosporangium sp. CA-052675 (assembly GCF_050947935.1). Classification (GTDB taxonomy): domain Bacteria; phylum Actinomycetota; class Actinomycetes; order Mycobacteriales; family Micromonosporaceae; genus Dactylosporangium. The sequence goes on from NZ_CP192010.1 coordinate 3,226,934, forward strand.
CGCCTACACCGACCCGGACCCGGACAACGACCACGGCGAGCCGGGCGCGATCGTCGCCGCATACCTCTCCGCCCTGCGCTGGACCAACGGCGTCCTCGGGGAGCTGAGCCAGGAGATCCCCGACCGCGCCGAGGAGCGCCTGCACGCCCTCGCCGGCTGAGCCGTCACCCGATTCCGCACCGCCGCGCCGCCGCGCCGCCGCACCGCCGCGCCGCCGCGCCGCCGCGCCGCCGCGCCGCCGCGCCGCCGCACCGGCCGATGCCGATGCCGATGCGTACGGCAGGTCGGGACGACGAAGGCGGCCGCACCGGGAGGTTCCTGCCGGCCGGGCGAAGATCTGCCCCGGGTGGAAGACGAAGGCGGGCGCACCGGGAGGTTCCCGGTGCGCCCGATCTGCGTTGTGGTGTTCAGACCGCTACGGTCACAGGCCGACCCGGTTGCTGGCCGAGATCGACACACGGGACCACCATGCGAAGTTGTTCGTGTTCACGGTGGTCTGGACCCGGTGCCAGATCTGGCCGTCGCCACCGACGGCAAAGACCTCGATCAGCCCGTCCTCGCGCTTGAAGAGCGTGGGGTTGCTGTAGATGAGGCCGCTCAGGTTCTCCCATGCGGTCCACGAGCCCGGGTCGGACGTCGAGGACTGCTTGATCGACCACAGGTTGTCGTCCTGGCCGCGGCCCATGATGACGACCGTGCCGTCGTCATTCTGGGTCAGTGCCAGCGCGTGCAGGTACTTCGGCGAGCCCACCGGGACCCACCAGGCGAACGAGCCGTCGCTGTTCTGCAGGCGGTACCAGATCGAGTGGTCGCCGCCGACGACGAACACCTGCAGCCGGCCGTTGTTGTTCAGCACGGCGACCGGCTCGCTGTAGATGAGTCCGCCCAGGTTCGTCCAGGCGCCCCAGGTGCCGTCGACGGCCTGGACACTGGTGTATAGGTTGTTGTTCGCCCCGCGCGCGAACATCTGCGGGCGGCCGTCGCTGTTGCGCACGATCGGACCCGACATCTTGATCGTCGCGCCCGGCGCCACGTAGAGGTCGAGGCGCAGGTTCCGGGCGGTGCCGTCCGGGTCGACACCCGCCGCGACCAGCGCGTGGTTCGTCGCGGCGAGGTCGCTCGGGATGGCGACCGACTGGGTGAAGTCACCGCTGGCATCGGTGATGACGCTGCCCACCTGGACCGGGGTCGAGTACATCGTGAGGATCACCGTGGAGTACGGCGCGTAGCCGGACCCCTTGATGGTGATCTGCTGTCCCGGCTCGGCGGCGTTGATCGGTCCGGCGTCGGTGGTGAGCGGCGCGTCCGCCGTCGGTGCCGCCGGCGGTGTCGCCGGTGCCGTCGGCGTGACGGAGTTGGACGCCGCGCTCGGCGCCGAGTTGCCGACGGCCGACTGGGCCACCACCGTGACGGTGTAGGACTCGCCCGCGTTCGCGCCGAGGACGCAACTGGTGTCGGTCTTGGCCTTTGTGGAGCAGGTGGCCGGGCCCGGGTTCGCCGTCACCGTGTACCCGGTGACCGGCGAGCCGTTCTCGGTCGGTGCCGTCCACGTCACCTGGATCGAAGACACGCCCGCCGTGACGGTCGGTGCTGCCGGTGCGTCCGGCGCGCTCCCCGGCGCGGGGGTCACGGTCAGCGTCGCCGCGCTGGTGGTCACGCTACCGATCGAGTTCTGGAACACCGCACGGTACTGCGCGCCGTTCTGCTGTTCATTCGCGGTGAACGTCAGCGTCGGGCTCGTCTGGCCGCTCATGTCGGTCCAGCTGCCGTTCAGGAGCTTCTCCTGCCACGTGACCGTCGGGGTCGGGTGGCCCGAGGCCGCCGCCGTGAACGTGGCCGTGCCGCCGGCGTTGCGCGACTGCGCGAGCGGCTGCGTCGTCACCACCGGCGCCGCCGTGTAGGCGAACATGTTGTCGTTGTTGGACGTGCCACCCGGCGCGGTGACCACGATCGCGGCGTCGCCGGCGGCGTGCGCCGGGGTGGTGACCTTGAGGCTGGTGGCGCTGATCGGCGTCAGGCCGGTGCCGACCGTGCCGCCGAAGGTGACCTTGGTGGCGCCGGTCAGGCCGGTGCCGGTGATGGTCACCTCGGTACCTCCGGCCGCCGGGCCGGTCGCCGGTGCCACGCCCGCCACCGTCGGCGCGGCCACGTAGGTGTACGCCACCGAGCCGTCAGACGTGCCGTCGGGCGTGGTCACCTCGATCGCGGCGTCGCCGGCGGCGTGCGCCGGGGTGGTCACCTTGAGGCTGGTGGCGGTGACCGCCGTCAGGCCGGTCCCGGGCGTGCCGTCGAAGGTGACCGCGGTGGTGCCGGTCAGGTCGGTGCCGGTGATGGTCACCTCGGTACCGCCGGCCAGCGGTCCGGCCGCCGGTGAGACATCGGTTACCGCCGGTGCCGGTGCTGCGTGCGCGGGTGCGGCCACCGCGACAGTCGCCGCGGTAAGGGCGAGGGCCAGCGCGGTGCCGGCCCAGGTTCGTCCGCGGGCTACCGGTCTCCTCCGGATGTTCGTCGTTGCGAACACTTTCCCCCCGTACAGGTGTTGGAGCGGCGCCTGGTGTCGCTCGTTCTCCCCGAACGTAGATCAACAATGGATGCCTGTTGCGATACTCCGCCGGATCGCACCCGAAGCACTGGTCTCCCACGCGTCGGCGATGCACAAGCTGCTCCCTTCGTACGGTGGGCCCGCGTCGCAACGCGCGTACCGAGAGGCGTCGATGGGCCCGGGCCGGCCGGGCAACGCCGCCATGACACCCCGATCCGATCGGTTCACAGGATTTCGGAGCTGCCGGCGGGCGGGCCGTCGTGCGCAAGCGCGGCAGGTAGGTCGCCGGTGAGGTAGCGCTGCACGGTCGGGCCGATCGCGGCGATCAGCTGCGCCGGTGGTGCGGAGGCGACCGGTTCCACTTTGACGATGTAGCGGACCATGACCAGGCCGACGATTTGGGTGACGACCAGCGAGGTCCGCATGGGTGCCTCGGACTCGTCGAGATCAGCCCGCCCATGTTCGGGATTCGCAGTCCTCCACACGAGCGCCATAGGGCGGCGCCGTCGTCCGCGGATGCGGCACCGCGATCGCGGCCACCGCCAGCACGGCGAGGCCGGCAGGACCCGCCACCGGCGATGCCGACCCGAATCCGGGCGAGACCCGCGGGCGGACCAGGACCAGCAGCGCCGCCGGGACGCTTCGCGGTGCCGGAAACGCTACAGACCGGCCCCGGCGCGCCGATCAGCCGGAAGGACGAGATCCTTTCGCACAGAACGGGCAGGCCGGTGAGTGTCACCCATACCGCCACCGAGGACGCGGAGCACCCCGGCGGACTCGAGGCCGGGCGATACCTGACGTTCACGCTGCACGGCGAGGCGTACGCGCTGGACATCTTCCACGTCATCGAGATCATCGAGTATCGGACGCTGACCGCGGTGCCGATGGCGCCGGACTTCGTGCGCGGGGTGATCAACCTGCGCGGGCGGGCGGTGCCCGTCGTCGACCTGGGCATCCGGTTCGGCCAGGGTGCCACGGCCGTTGCCCGGCGCACCAGCATCATCATCGTGCGCAGCGGTGACGCCGGCGGCACCGACGGCCAGGACGTCGGGATCCTCGTCGACATGGTGAACAAGGTCGTCGGGTTCGGCCCCGGCGACGTCGAGCCGCCGCCGACGTTCGGCACGGGCATCCAGCCCGAGTTCATCAGCGGCATGGCCCGCCGCGAGCACGACTTCATCATCGTGCTCGACCTGGAGCGGGTCCTGTCGCCGGCCGAGTTCGCCGCGCTGTCCCGGGCCGGCCGCGAGGACGACGGCCCGTGACCGGGTCGCTGGAGGCGCCACCGGAGATCACCGGCGCCGACTTCGCCGCGATCAGTGCGCTCCTGCAGCAGCGGACCGGCATCCGGCTCCAGCCGGGCAAGGAGACGCTCGTCATGGGGCGGCTCAGCCGGCGGCTGCGGCAGCTTGGGGTCGGCGGCTACGACGAGTACGTCCGGCTGCTGCACGCCCCCGACGGCCGCGAGCTGCGCCAGGCGATCGACCTGCTCACGACCAACGAGACGTCGTTCTTCCGCGAGCCGCAGCACTTCGACTACCTGCGCGACGTGATCGTGCCCGCGCACCGGCCGGGGCGCATGTTCCGGCTGTGGAGCGCGGCCAGCTCCAGCGGCGAAGAGGCGTACACGGCCGCGATGGTCCTGCTGGAGCGGCCCCCGGCCGGCGGCTGGGAGATCCTCGGCACCGACATCTCGACCCGGATCGTGACCGGGGCGCGCCGCGGGCTCTACCCGCTGGAGTCGGCCGGGCGGATCCCGCCGGAGCTGCTGCGCCGGTACTGGCTCAAGGGCCGCGACGAGTACGCCGGGCTGATGGCGGCCGGCTCGACACTGCGGGAGCGGGTCGCGTTCCGGCACGCCAACCTGCTCGACGACCTGAGCGACCTGGGCCTGTTCGACGTCATCATGCTGCGCAACGTCATGATCTACTTCGACCAGCCGACGAAGGTGGCGCTGGTCGCGCGACTGCAGAAGATGCTGTACCCCGAGGGTCACCTCATCGTGAGCCTGTCCGAGACGCTCAACGGCATCCCGTCGCGGCTGCGGATGATCCGCCCGTCGATCTACCGGCTCCCGGCGGGCACGCGTGACTGACGACGTGTTCCTGTACCCGGGCGGGTTCCACTTCGCGTGCGCCGGAACCCGCATCTCGACGCTGCTGGGCTCGTGCGTGGCCGTCTGCCTGTGGCATCCGCGGCGGCGCATCGGCGGTATGTGCCACTTCATGCTGCCCAGCCGCCACCGTGGCCCGGGCACGCCGGGCGACGGCCGCTACGCCGACGGGGCGTTCGAGCTGTTCCTGCGGGAGCTGGCGCGGACCGGGACGAGGCCCGCGCAGTACCGGACGAAGATCTTCGGCGGCGGCGCGCAGCTGACCGAGGGCGAGGTCGCCGGCGCCAACGTGGCGGCCGGGCTGGCGCTGCTGGACCGGCACGGCTTCGCGGCCCCGACGGGGGACGTCGGCGGCGGCGGGGCGCGGTTCCTGCGCTTCGACCTGGCCACCGGGGACGTGTGGGTGCGCCGCAACGAGCGCTTCGAGCTGGACGTGGCGTCGTGAGCATCCGCACGCTCATCGTGGACGACTCGGCCGTCGTGCGCCAGGTGCTGTCGGCCGTGCTCGGCGCGGCGCCGGGCATCGAGGTCATCGGCGCGGCCGGCGACCCGCTGCGCGCCATGACCCTGATGCAGCGCAGCTGGCCGGACGTGATCGTGACGGACATCGAGATGCCGGGCATGGACGGCCTGGCGTTCGTCAAGCAGGTGATGTCGATCCGGCCGACGCCGATCGTGGTGTGCTCCTCGCTCGTCGGCCCGGGCGCGCGGGCCGGGCTGGAGGCGCTCGCCGCGGGCGCGGTCGCCGCCGTCGCCAAGCCGGCGAGCGGGCTGAAACGGTACCTCCAGGACGACAGCGGCCACATCGTGCCGGCCGTGCGCGCCGCGGCGGCGGCCACGGCGCGGCGCCCGCAGCGTCCGGCGGCCCGTCTGGCGGAACCGGCGCGCACGCCCGGCCGCGGGGAGCGGCGGGTCGTGGCCATCGGCACGTCGACCGGCGGCACCCAGGCGCTCGAACGCGTCCTCACCGCGCTGCCGGCCCGCCCGCCGGCCGTCGTCGTCGTGCAGCACATGCCGGAGAAGTTCACGGCCGCGTTCGCCGAACGGATGAACGCGCTGTGCGCGGTCGAGGTGCGCGAGGCCGCCGACGGCGACCGGGCCCGCGACGGCCTGGTGCTCGTCGCGCCCGGCGGCCGGCACCTGGAGTTGCTGAGCGACCCGCTGGCCGGCTACCGGGTGCGGGTCTTCGACGGCCCGCCGGTCAACCGGCACCGCCCGTCCGTCGACGTGCTGTTCCGCTCGGTGGCCAGGGCGGCGGGCCCGGACGCGCTGGGCGTGATCATGACCGGCATGGGCGACGACGGTGCCCGCGGCCTGCTGGAGATGCGCCGCGCCGGTGCCGCGACCGTCGCCCAGGACGAGGCCACGTGTGTCGTGCACGGCATGCCGAAGGAGGCCGTGGCGATCGGCGCCGTCGAGCGCGAGGTACCGCTTCCCGCGATTGCTGAGGTGATCCGTAACCATGGCTGAGGTCTGGTACGTCATTGTGGCCCTGCTGGTGGGCCTGGGGATCGGCTTCGCGGCCGGCCGGCGCCGCCCGGCACCGCCGCCGTCGCCCGGCACGGCTCCGGACGCGTTCCGCCGCGGCGTGGGCGAGTTCGCCGAGGCGGTGGCGCCGGTGTGGTCGGCCCAGATCGAGTCGTCGCGGGCGCAGATGGAGTCCGGGATCGGCGCCGTCACCCAGCAGTTCAGCCAGATCGTCGACAACGTCGACGCGGTCCTGGCCTCCTCGGCCGACGCGCTCGGCCCGCACGGCGGCGGCGCGGCGTCCTTCGACCGCGGCCGGGAGCGCCTCGGCAACGTCGTGCACACCCTGGACAACGCGATGCGGGCCAAGCGCCAGGCCGTGCACGATCTGGCCGGGCTCGCCGGGTTCAACGACGAGCTCAAGCGGATGACCGCGGACGTGGCCCAGATCGCCGCCCAGACGAACCTGCTGGCCCTCAACGCCTCGATCGAGGCGGCCCGGGTCGGCGCGGCCGGCGCCGGCTTCGGCGTCGTGGCGCTGGAGGTCCGGCGGCTGGCCGACCGGTCGCTGCAGACGTCGGAGCAGATGGCCGAGAAGGTCGGCGGCATCGGCTCGGCCATCGCGGGGGTCCTGGCCGGCGCGGAGGGCGACGCGGAGCGCGAGAGCGTCGCGGTGGCCCGGGCCAACGACGACGTCCAGGAGGTCATCGACGACCTGCAGCAGGTCGTCGATCGGTCGCGGGAGTCCTCGCAGCGGCTGGAGCGGGCGGCGGTCGAGATCCGCTCGTCGATCTCCGACGCGATGGTGAGCCTGCAGTTCCAGGACCGGGTCGGCCAGGTGCTGCAGCACCTGGAGGACAACATCAAGAGCCTTCCCCGCCACGTCGCCGAGGCTCCGGACGCCGGGCCGCAGGCGCAGAAGCTCCTGTCCGAACTCGAGCGTACGTACACCATGCAGGGGGAGCTGCAGGCGCACCGAACCGGTGCGGCGATCGAGGCTCCCACCTCAGAGATCACGTTCTTCTAGAAAGGCGGCACGCATGTCCAAGACCGTTCTGATCGTCGATGACTCGGCCTCGGTACGACAGGTCGTCACGATCGCGCTGAAGGGCGCCGGTTACGAGGTCATCGATGCCGTCGACGGCCAGGACGCGCTGCGCAAGCTCGCCGGCAAGCGGGTCCACCTGATCATCTCGGACGTCAACATGCCCAACATGGACGGCATCACCCTGGTCGGCGAGGTCCGCAAGCAGCCCGACCACCGGTTCACGCCGATCATCATGCTGACCACCGAGTCGCAGGAGGAGAAGAAGCGGCAGGCGCAGGCGGCCGGGGCGAAGGCGTGGGTCACCAAGCCGTTCCAGCCGGCGCAGATGCTCGCCGCCGTGTCGAAGCTGATCGCTCCGTGACCGGCCCGGTGCCGGCCCGGCTGGAGATCGAGGGCGAGCTGACCATCATCTCGGCGGCCGAGCACCACGAGCGGCTGCTGCGCTTCCTCACCGGCGGCCCGGACCTGGAGATCGGGCTGGCGGGCGTGATCGAGCTGGACACCGCCGGGCTGCAGGTGCTGCTGATGGCCCGGCGCGAGGCGCGGCGGCGGGAACTGCGGCTGCGGCTGAGCGATCACAGCCCGGCCGTGCGCGATGTGCTGGCGCTGGCGTGGCTGACCCCGGACCTGGAGGCGGTGGTATGAACGACGACGACTTCCGCGATGCCCTGGACACGTTCCTCACCGAGGCCCGCGAGCTGGTACAGGACTTCGAGGAGGGGCTGCTGGAGCTCGAGTCCGCGCCCGACGGGCCGGAGGCGGTCCGGGCATTGTTCCGCGCGATGCACACGCTGAAGGGCTCCGCCGGGCTGTTCGGGCTGCACCACCTGGTGTCCTTCACGCACGTGCTCGAGTCGGTCCTCGACGAGCTGCGCGAGGGCCGGCTGCAGGTCAGCGCCGGGCTGGTGAGCGCGCTGCTGCCCTGCGCGGACCACATCACCGCCCTGGTCGACGGGGTCGCCGAGGGCCGGCAGGAGCCGACCGCGGCCGAGCAGGAGGCGAGCGCGCGGCTGCTCGCCGGGCTGGCGCCGTACCAGGCCGGCGCCGTGTCGCCGCCGCATCCGGCCCCGGCCCCGTCCTCCGGGCCGCGCACCTGGCTGCTGAGCATCTGGTTCGGGCCGGACTGCCTGCGCAACGGGATGGATCCGCTGTCGTTCGTGCGGTACCTCGCCCGAATGGGTACCGTCACCCGCCTGGCGACCCGCACCGACGCCCTGCCACGGGCCGACGAGGCCGACCCCGAGGTGTGCTACCTCGGCTTCGACCTGGAGTTCACGAGCGACGCGTCGAAGGCCGACATCGAGAGCGTCTTCGAGTTCGTCCGCGACGACAGCACGATCCGCATCCTGCCCTCTGACGAGGCCGCCGAGGTCATCGCGGCTCTGGAGGAGGAGGACCGGCTCGGTGACCTGCTGCGCCGCGGTGGGGTCGTCACCGACCGGGAGCTGGCCGAGGCGCTGGCCAAGCAGCACGCGGGGGAGTCGGCGGGCCGCCCGCTCGGCGAGATCCTGGTCGAGGAGCAGATCGTCCAGCGGCCGGTGGTCGAGGCGGCGCTGAGCAAGCAGCGCAAGACCGCCGAGAGCCGGGTGCAGGACACCCAGACGATCCGGGTGTTCGCCTCCCGGCTGGACCGGCTCATCGACCTCGTCGGGGAGCTGGTGATCGCCCAGTCCGGGGTCGCGCTGGTCGACGGGCACTCCGAGGAGCAGGCGCACGTACTGCGGCTGGTCGAGGAGGTCCGCCACACCGCCCTGTCGCTGCGGATGGTGCCGATCGGCACCACGCTGCGCCGCTTCGAGCGGGTGGTCCGCGACGTGTGCGTCGAGCTCGGTAAGGACGTCGACCTGGTGATCACCGGCGGCGACGCGGAGATGGACAAGGCGCTCGTGGAGCGCATCGGCGACCCGCTGACGCACCTGGTCCGCAACGCCCTCGACCACGGCATCGAGACCCGCGAGGAGCGCGAGCGGCTCGGCAAGCCGCCCCGGGGCCGGCTGGCGCTCAACGCGTCGCACGACGCCGGCAGCATCGTCATCGAGATCTCCGACGACGGCCGCGGGCTGGACCGCGAGCGCATCCTCGCCAAGGCCGTGGAGCGGGGCCTGGTCGCGCGCGGCGACACGCTGAGCGACCAGGAGGTCTACGCCCTCATCTTCGAGCCGGGCTTCTCCACCGCCGAGACCGTGTCCAACCTCTCCGGCCGCGGCGTCGGCATGGACGTCGTCCGCGGCGCCGTCACCGCGCTGCGCGGCAGCATCGACGTGCAGACCACCCCCGGCGCCGGCACGGTGATGCAGATCCGGCTGCCGCTGACCCTCGCGATCATCGACGGGTTCCTGGTCTGCGTCGGCGACACGTACTTCATCGTCCCGCTGGACCGGGTCGTGGAGTGCGTGGAACTGCCGGCCGGGGCGAGCGGGCGGCAGTTCATGGACCTGCGTGAGCAGGCGCTGCCGTTCGTACGGCTGCGTGAGGTGTTCGGCCTCGGCGGGCAGCCGCCGCGCCGGCAGAGCGTCGTCGTCGTCGAGCACGCCGGGCAGCGCGCCGGGCTCGTCGTCGACCAGCTCCTCGGCCAGTCGCAGACGGTCATCAAGCCGCTCGGCAAGCTCTTCCAGGATGTGCGGTGCGTCGGCGGGTCGACGATCCTCGGCAACGGCAGCATCGCGCTGATCCTCGACATCGACGCGCTGGTCTCGCAGTACATCGCGCGCGACCGGCGCGCTCAGAACCGGTCGAACTTGCTCTCGTCGATGGGGGACATGTCCTCGGCCGAGCGGCTCGCCCCGGCCGGGACCAGCGCGGGCGCCGGGCGCTGAGCCCGGCCGTTGCCGCCGCCGGTGCGGTGCGCGCCGCGCTCGTAGGAGGCGGGCAGGGCCGGGGGCCGCCCCGCCCGGTTCTGGTCGGTGACGAAGAACGTCATCATGTCCTGCAGCTGGTGGGTCTGCGCCGCCATCTGCTCGGCGGTGGCGGCCAGCTCCTCGCTGGACGACGCGGTCTGCTCGGTGACCTTCCCGATCTGGGTCATGGCGATGTTGATCTGGCGCACGCCGGTGGCCTGCTCGCTGCTGGCCGCCGCGATCTCCTGCACCAGGTCGGACGTGCGGGTGATGCTCGGGATGATCTCGCTGAGCAGGCTGCCGGCCCGCTCGGCGGTCTGCACGCTGCCGGCCGCGAGCTGGCTGATCTCCTGCGCGGCGATCTGGCTGCGCTCGGCGAGCTTGCCGACCTCGGTGGCCACCACCGCGAAGCCCTTGCCGTGTTCGCCGGCCCGTGCCGCCTCGATCGTGGCGTTGAGCGCCAGCATGTTGGTCTGGAACGCGATGTCGTCGATGATGCTGATCTTGCTGGTGATCTGCTTCATCGCGTCGACGGTGCGCTGCACCGCGTCGCCGCCCTGGTCGGCCTCGGTCGCGGCCTGCGTGGCGATGCTCTCGGTGGTGGTGGCGTTCTCGCTGTTCTGGCTGATGCTGGCGGTCATCTGCTCCATGCTGGCGGTGGTCTCCTCGACGCTGGCCGCCTGCTCGGTCGCGGCCTGCGACAGGCTCTGCGACGCGCCGCTGATCTGGTTGGAGGCGTTGGCGAGCTGGTGTGTGGAGTCGATGACCGTGCGGACCGTCTCGGAGAGGCGGTCCAGGGCGCTGTTGAGGGCGGTACCCATCCGGCCGACCTCGTCCTGGCTGTTGACCGCCAGACGCTGGTCGAGCCGGCCCTGCGCGAGCCCGGTGAGCACGGCGACGGTCTCGCGCAGCGGGCGGGACACGGCCCGGACCACCATCGTCACCATGCCGAACGTGATGACGATGGCGACCAGGGTCAGCGCGAGCAGCAGCAGCCGGGCGGTGCCGTAGTCGCGCTTGGACTCGTCCAGCGCGGCCTGCGCCGCGGCGTTCTGCCGCTCGACCAGGCTGCCGATTGCCGTGGACAGGCGCTGCGCGATCGGGTCGACCTCCTCGCGGCTGATCCGGTTGTACTCCGTGTAGTTGTTCGCCCGCGCGGCCGGGATCGACTTGCCGTTGAGCACCTTCTGGTACTCCGACCAGGCCGCCTCGAACGCGGCGCGGTCCGCCTTGGAGGCCGTGTCGGTGTTCTTGCCCGCGTACGCCTGCCAGCTCTGGTTGAGCCCGGCGACCGCGTCGGTGATCTTCTGCTCGGCGGCCGCGGTCTCGGCGTCGCCCTGGGCCAGGGCCAGGCCGCGGACCTGGAAGCGGACCTGCAGATAGTCCCCGGCGACGTCGTCGAGGATCTGCACGGACTGCAGGTTGCGGTGGTACAGCGCGTTGAGGCGGTCCTGGCTGCCGCCGAGGTAGAACAGCCCGATCAGGCCGACCGCGGCCAGCAGGGCGCACACCACGATGGCGACGATGCGGAGCTTCCACGCGACGGACACGTTGCGGAATGCGGACCCGATACTCACAGCTGCTGCTCCCCCCGGACGGCGCACTTCAACCACATCAATCGGACCCGGGCCACTTCACCTGAGCGTTCTGCCGCCGAGTCATGGGCGGGGGATCGGTTGCGAGCGTGCGACCGGGTGCGGCAACGACGCGCGCCCATCCTCGGCTGCCTCGTCCGGCGGACCTGCGGTCCGTCGTTCAGCCGGATCCGTCGCTCAGCCGGAACGGGGTGCGGCCGCTGCTGCGTCGGTGCGGGCGATCGGGATGGTGGCCAGCAGCGATGTGCCGGCGCCGGGCGGGCTGGTGATGGTCAGCCGCCCGCCGAGGGTCTCGACGCGGTCGCGCAGGCCGGTGAGCCCGGATCCGCGGGCAGGGTCGGCGCCGCCGATGCCGTCGTCGTGGATGGCGAGGCGGAGGGTGTCGGCGTCGGTGGTCACGGTGATCTGGACGACGGAGGCGTGTGCGTGTCTGGCCGCGTTCGTCAATGATTCGGACACGAGGTAGTACGCGGCGGTCTCGATCGTCGAGGACAGCCGGCGGTCGGTGTCGACGTGCATCTCGACGGGGGTCGCCGATCTGCGGGCGAGCGCCCTGAGCGCCGGTTTGAGGCCGCCGGTGGCCAGCACCGACGGGTGGATGCCCCGGGCGAGCTCTCGCAGATCCGCTATGACCTCGTTGAGGCTCGCCACCGCATGGACGATCTCCGAGCGCATCTGCTCGGGTGCGGTGCCGGTGCCGGCCGCCTGGGCCGCGCGCAGTTCGAGGCCGATCGCGATGAGGTGTTGCTGGGCGCCGTCGTGCAGGTCGCGTTCGATGCGCTGGCGTGCCTCGTCGGCCGCGGCGGCGATACGGGCGCGGGATGCGATGAGCTGGGCCCGGTTGTCCGCGTTGGTGAGCGCGGCCTGCAGCAGCGACGACAGCGGTGGGACGACCCGCTGGCGCAGCCGCTGTACGTGTCGCTCGGGCGTCCCGGCGGGCACGTGCAGGGTCCCGAGCAGGGTGTTGCCGTGCCGCAGGGGGAAGGCCAACGATTGCCCATCCGGTTGGGCCGATCCGCGATCTATCGCCGCCGGGTGCGTCGGCTCGCAGGTCGATCGTCGCGGCCGGCAGGTCGAGCGCATGCGCGATGTGCCGGCCCGCCGCCCGCAGGGCCGCGGTGAGGTCATCGGTGTTCAGCAGCAGCTGTGCCAGGTCCGCGGTGAGGTCGGACTCCTGGGCCCGCGCGGCGCGCAGCCGGGACAGGTCGGCCAGCGTGCCACTCGCCAGCGCGACGATGACGAACACGGCAAGCTGCACGACGTCGCGGACGTCGGAGTCGACCAGGTTCCCGATCGGATGGACGTAGAACACGGTGAACAGCAGGACGCTTGCCAGCGCCGTCGCGATCCCCAGCCACAGCCCCCAGACGATCGAGACCGCCACGACGCCGAGCAGGTAGACCACGCTTGGCGACGACTGCTTCGTGAACGTCTCGATCGGATCGACGAGCACTGTCTCGGCCGCGAGGATGAGCGCGGCGACCGCGATCCCCAGCCACCGCGACGGAGGCTCCGGCCGTACCAGCACTGACAGGAGACCAGCCCGCATAACGCCACTTTAGTCCGATTCCGGTGACGAGGCCGCGGCTGCGCATGGCGTCGGACCGGCCCGATGACGCGGTGCGGGCCGGCATCCGCCGCCCGAGGGTGGTCTTCGTGATGAACCCGGCGTGTGCGGCAACCCGGCTGCGGCGAACCGGTCCGCTGCGCATCACCGGGCAGCAGAAATCACCCCGGGCTCCGGCCGGGTCACGGATGCTTTCCGGTCGGCGGTCACCGCGGTCCGGCTAGCCTCGGTCTTTCGTTATCAGTCGATCATGGCGGCCGGGAGCGGCTTTTTGATCTTTGCTCAGGTTGGTGGGCCGCGTGGGCGTGCTGAAATTCCGGCGCGTTGGCCGGTTTCCTCCGTGGGTGTCGACGCGATCGGGTGCGGGTGTCAGCCGGTTGGGCGTGGGAGCCCGTTGAGTCGGGTGAACGCGGTGGCTAGATCTGTTGCCCATGGCCAGGTTTCGGCGATTCGGAGCCGGGTTTGGCGGGCGGTGTGGGTGATGCGTGCGGCGACGTGCAGGAGTCGGTAGCGCAGCTTCTTCGGTTCGGCGGTCGCGAGGGCCCCGTTGAGGAGGAGCATCTGGGTCCAGGCGAGCAGGTCGATGCCGGTGAGGGCGAGTTGCAGCCAGGCCTGGTTGATGGCGAAGACGCGGGACGGGAACCGGCCGAAGCCGGTGTCCTTGCCGGTGCGGATGCGGTCCTCGACGCGGGCGTGGCCGCGGTGGCGGGCCTCGAGGAACTGGGTGCTGCCGTTGCCGGGTGGGGTGTCGGTGGCGAACACCTGATGGCGGAGGCCTTCGACGGTGTCGAACAGCGACAGTTGCGCGCCGGGGTGCGGCTCTTCGCGACGGACGATGAACCGGGTGCCGGGTGGGTAGCCGTCGTCTGGGACGAGGCCGGTCAGTTCGCAGATGTCGGCGCCGTCGCGGGGTTCACCGTCGCCGTCGAGGGCCGGCACCCATGGCAGGTGCTGTTTGGCGGTGAGGATGGCCTGGCGGATCGGTTCGGTGATCGCGACGCCGACGGAGAACCGGGCGTCGACTCCCTGTTTGCGGAGGCTGCGGATGTGGGTGAGCAGGCCGTGGGTGCAGCCGGCGGAGTCCGATCGGATCAGGATCGGGGTGCCGTGGCGCATGTGGTCGGGGATCTGGGTGAGGGCGTCGTCCAGGACGGTGATGTGATCGGCGGTGGTGTTCGACCCGGCCCGGCCCTCACGTAATAGCCCGGACAGCGCTTCGCGGGTGTTGTCCAGGAAGCAGAACAGCGGGTGGTAGCCGAAATTCTTCTTCCAGGTCGGGGTTGCTGCTTCTTTCTCGGAGTGGCAGATCACGATGGAGGCGTCCAGGTCGAGGGTCAGGCCCGGGATGGGCAGGCCGGCGGCCGTGGTCTGCGGCAGCCCGCCGTGTGTGTCGATCCGTTGTGCCCACGCGATGTCGCGTGCTTGCGCTCGCGCAGCGGCCAGCCGGCGCAGTACCGCGCTGTCCATGATGGACAACAGTCGCCACGCGGTCGGGTCCGACGCGACGGGCCCGAACAACGCCGCCTGGTCTCGGATTACGGCCAGGTCCGAGATCGTTTCGCCGCCGTCGGCGAGCGTCACCGCCAGGTCGACCGCGATCCGGCCCGGGTCGTGGCCGCCGCGACGCTGCCGCAACCCGGCGAGGGCATCACTGCACGCGCCGGTCAGACCGGTCACATCGGCGATGTCGGTGAGCAGGCGCGCACCGGCATGACCGACGACGCCACGACCGTCGGCGGACACCACAATCCTCGGACGCGTTCCGGTACGCTTCACCATGCAGGTGCCCTCCGGGCGGGATGGACAAGGACCCTCGACAAGTCCTATCTTCCCAGCTCAGACGGCACCTGTTCCCATTCGAACCAGCATGTGGGCAGCCCTTAACGAATGACCCGGGCTAGGCTGAACCGCATCCGGCCCGGCCTGTCGCCGGCTTCGACACTCCGCGATCAGCTCCTGGTCGCGCCGCGATGACCCGCCGCGCCCGATCGACGCTCACCTTGGCGAGCGGCCGCTGGAATCTCGCGGCCGCTGCTTTCACGCGATGCTGCGAACACCTGTCACACATAGCAGTCAATCGATACCGCGCGGACAGAATTGGAACGACACGTGCCATGAAACTCACGCCCAGGGAAATCGACAAGCTGACGGTGCTCACGCTGGCCCAGATCGCTCAGGCCCGCCGGGCGAAGGGGCTGAAGCTCAACCATCCCGAAGCCGTGGCGGTGATCTGCGCGGCGGCGCTGGAGGGTGCCCGGGAGGGCAAGACGGTCGAGGACGTGCTGACCGACGCGCGGTCGGTGTTGAGCAAGGCCGACGTGATGGAGGGCGTCGCCGACCTGGTCCCGTTCGTCCAGGTCGAGGCGGTCTTCACCGACGGCAGCCGGCTGGTCACGGTACACACCCCGATCCAGTAGCGGCACAGCGGACGGGAATTGACGGCCGCCGGGAACGGGCGGCAGGCCAGGAACGGACAGTAGGAACGGAGGGCCAGAATGCCGAATCCCGAACACAAGGACAGCAGTCACAAGTCGATCCGGCCGATCGGCGGCTACGTGCTCGCGGAGGACCCGGTGGAGCTCAACGCCGGCCGGCCGGTCTCGACGCTCGAGGTCGTCAATACGGGGGACCGGCCCGTTCAGGTCGGTTCGCACTACCACTTCTACGAGGTCAATCGCTGCCTCGAGTTCGACCGTGACGCCGCGTTCGGGCGGCGGCTGGACATTCCGGCGACCACCGCCGTGCGCTTCGAGCCGGGCGACAAGAAGACCGTGGACCTCGTGCCGTTCGGCGGCAAGCAGCGGGTGTCCGGGTTCAACGGGCTGGTGGACGGCTGGGCCGGCACCGGCGATGCCGTCGGATATCAGCCCGAGCGGGCCGCGGCGGCGGCCCGGGCCACCATGCGCGGCTTCAAGTCCCGGCCCGCCGCGGAGTCCCAGAAGAAGGAACCCCAGTCCCGGCCCGCAGCGGAGTCTCAGAAGAAGGAACCCCAGTCCCGGCCCGCCGCGGAGTCCCAGAAGAAGGAACCCCAGGAGTGAGCCGCATATCCCGGAGCCAGTACGCCGACCTGTACGGTCCGACGCTCGGCGACAAGATCCGGCTGGGCAACACCGACTTGTATGTCGAGATCGAACGGGACCTGCGGGTCCTGGGCGACGAGGCCGTCTACGGCGGCGGCAAGACCCTGCGCGACGGCATGGGCATCGACAGCGGGCTGTCCAGCGCCGGCGGCGCGCTCGATCTCGTCATCACCAACGTCACGATCGTCGATGCGGTGATGGGGGTCGTCAAGGCGGACGTCGGGGTCAAGGACGGCCGCATCGTCGGCGCCGGCAAGGCGGGCAACCCCAGCACGATGGACGGCGTCACGCCGGACCTGGCCGTGGGCCCGGGCACCGAGGCGATCTCCGGCGAGCACCTCATCCTGACCGCGGCCGGCATCGACGCGCACGTGCACTACATCTCGCCGCAGCAGGTGTACGACGCGCTCAGCAACGGCATCACCACCCTGTGGGGCGGCGGCGTCGGCCCGACGGACGGCACCAACGGCACCACGATCTCCCCGGGGGTGTGGAACCTGCACACCATGATGCGGGCCGTCGAGGATCTCCCGATCAACTTCGGGTTCCTGGGGAAGGGAAGCTGCTCCTCGCGCGGCCCGCTCGACGAGCAGATCATCGCCGGCGCGGCCGGGCTCAAGATCCACGAGGACTGGGGCGCGACGCCCGCTGTGATCCGGGCCGCGCTGCGCGCCGCCGACGACTTCGACGTCCAGATCAGCCTGCACACGGACACGCTCAACGAGAGCGGATACGTCGAGGACACCATCGCGGCGTTCGAGGGCCGCACGATCCACACCTTCCACACCGAGGGCGCGGGCGGCGGGCACGCGCCGGACATCATCAAGGTCGCGGGTCAGCGCAACGTCCTGCCGAGCTCGACGAACCCGACGCTGCCGTACGGGGTCAACTCCCAGTCCGAGCTGTTCGACATGATCATGTTCTGTCACAATCTCAACCCGCGGATCCCCTCGGACGTCGCGTTCGCCGAGAGCCGGGTCCGGCCCGAGACGATGGCCGCCGAGAACGTCCTGCACGACCTCGGCGCCATCTCGATGATCTCCAGCGACAGCCAGGCGATGGGGCGGGTGGGCGAGAGCTTCCTGCGCGCTGTCCAGCTCGCGCAGGCCATGAAGGAAGCCCGGGGCAAGCTCGAGGAGGACTCGCCCGACAACGACAACTTCCGCGTCCTGCGGTACCTCGCGAAGGTGACCATCAACCCGGCCATCACCCAGGGCGTGGCCCACGTGCTGGGCTCGATCGAGCCGGGCAAGCTCGCCGACCTCGTGCTGTGGGAGCCGGCCTTCTTCGGCGCCAAACCGAAGCTGGTCCTCAAGGGCGGCATCGTCAGCTGGGCGGCCGCCGGCAGCTCGGACGCGTCGCTGCCGCTGACCGAGCCCGTCATCTACAAGCCGATGTTCGGGGCGACCGGCTCGGCGCTGTCGCAGAGCTGCGTGACGTTCGTGTCGCGGGCCGGCCACGAGGCCGGCGTCGCCGCCAAGCTCGGCCTGCGGCGGCAGGTCATGCCGGTGCAGGGCACGCGCTCGCTGACCAAGCGGGACATGGTGCGCAACGACCTCACTCCGCGGATCGACGTGGACCCGGAGACCTTCGCCGTCAAGGTCGACGGCGTGCATGCCACCGTGCCGCCGGCCTCGTCGCTGTCCATGAACCAGTTGTACTTCTTCAGCTGATGCCGGCGCGCACGCTGATGGTGCCGTGATGCGGAGGGAACATGTTCGTCGAATCTGTGTTGGGCAACGCCGCCGAGCCGGACTGGCGCGAGCGGCTGGCGCAGATGCGCGTCGACCGGCTCGTCCTTGACCAGTGGGAGGCGCAGAAACGCCGCCTGCGCAAGCGGACCAGCGGCGGCGTCGAGGTGGCGCTGTCGCTGGCGCGCGACACGCACCTGCACGACGGTGACGTCATCGCCTGGGACGATGCGGAGGGTACGGCCACCGTCGTGCACCTCATGCTGGGTGAGGTGATGGCGGTCGAGCTGCCGGCCGACACGCAGTTCCGCACCGCGGTCGAGCTCGGCCACGCCATCGGCAATCAGCATTGGCCGGCGGTGGTGCACGGCACCACGGTGTACGTGCCGGTCACCGTCGATCGCCGGGTCATGGACTCGGTCATGCGCACCCATGCCTTCCCCGGGATCAAACACGAGTTCGTCGAGGGCACCGAGGTCCTCGCCTTCCTCGCGCCGCACGAAGCCCGGCGGCTGTTCGGCGGGGCCGACGCGGCCGGGCACACGCACCTGCCCGCGGACGGCAGTTGAAGACCGCTGCACCCTTACCGAGGCTGCGGGAGCTCATGCGGCTGCTGCAGTTCACCGACTCGATGTTTCCGGTGGGGGCGTTCACGTTCTCCAACGCGCTGGAGCCGGCGGTGCAACTCGGGATCGTCCACGACCGGCGGACACTGCACGAGTTCGTGTCCACCGCGACACACCTCGCGGCCGGCTGTGACGGTATCGGGCTGCTGGAGAGCCATCGCGGCACCCGCGCGGGCGACACCGACCGGGTCGCGCGATCCGACGAAGCGGTGTTCGTCCGCAAGCTCAACGAGGAGATGCGCTCGATGAGCACCCGGATGGGCCGCAAACTGGCGGAGATCTCCGCCAGCGTCGTCGCGGATCCGGTGCTGATCCGGCGGGCCGGGGACATCGCCGCCGGAGCGGTACCCGGTACCTATCCGGCCGGCCTCGGTGTCCTCGCCGCCGTGCTCGGCCTGCCCGAGGAGGCGGCCTTCGCGGCCCACCAGTACGGGACGGCGGCGATGATCGTCGGCGCCGCCGTCCGGCTCATGCGGATCGACCATGTCGACGCCCAGACGGTGTTGTTCGCCGTCAACGGCACCGCGCAGCGGCACTACGAACGCGTGGCCGGGGCGTCGCTGGAGGACATGGCGTCCTTCGCGCCCATGACCGACGTGCTGGCCGCCGCGCACGTGCGCGCCCGGATACGGATTTTCACCAACTGACCTCACTGGAGGAAGCATGAAATCAGCCAGTCGCATCGGTGTCGGCGGGCCGGTCGGCAGCGGCAAGACGGCGATCATCGAGGCGCTGGTGCCGCGCCTGGTCGCCAACGGGATGCGCGTGCTCGTCGTCACCAACGACGTCGTCACGACCGAGGACGCCGCGCACGTACGGCGGGTGCTCACCGGCGTGCTGCAGGGGGAGCGGATCATCGGGGTGGAGACCGGCTCCTGCCCGCACACCGCCGTGCGTGAGGACCCGAGCATGAATCTCGCCGCGGTCGAGGACATGGAGTCCCGCTTCCCCGACACCGACGTCGTGCTGATCGAGAGCGGCGGCGACAATCTGACCCTCACCTTCAGCCCGGCCCTGGTGGACTTCTTCATCTACGTGATCGACGTGGCGGCCGGCGACAAGATCCCGCGCAAGAACGGCCCGGGGATCGCACGCTCGGACCTGCTCGTCATCAACAAGGTGGACCTGGCGCCGCACGTCGACGCGGACCTCGCGGTGATGGACCGCGACGCCGCGATGCAGCGCGACGGCAAGCCGGTCGTCTTCACCAACTGCAGGACCGGCGAGGGCGTCGACGACGTCATGTCGATCATCCGGCGCGAGGTCCTGTTCGGACTGGCGCCCGCCGAATGAACAGCCTGCACGCCGCGCCGGAACTGGCGCCGTACCATGACGAGCCGGCGCAACTGCCCAGCGGCGCACCCGGCAAGAACGGGGTGCTGCGCCTGGGTTTCGAGCGCCGCGGCGAGCGCACGATCCTCGCGGGGCTGTGCCGGCAGGCGCCGCTGCTGGTCCAGCGGGCGTTGTACTGGGACGAGGCGATGCCCGGGCTCGCCTGCGTCTTCATCGTCACGACGTCCGGCGGGCTGCTGCAGGGCGACCGGCACAGCATCGAGGTGCGGCTGGGCGAGCACGCGCAGGCCCACCTGACGACCCAGTCCGCGACCAAGATCCAGCAGATGGACGCGAACTACGCGACGCAGACCCAGGACATCGTGCTGGAGGACGGCGCGTACCTGGAGTTCCTGCCGGAGCCGGTGATCCCGTACCGCGGGAGCCGGTACCTGGCCCGGACCCGGGTGACGCTGCCGGAGAGCGCGACGGCGCTGTACGCGGAAATCATCCTGCCCGGCCGCAAGTACCATCGCGACGCCGAGCTGTTCGGCTACGACCTGTTCTCCTCCGCGCTGCGGGTCACCCGCCCGGACGGCCGGGAACTGTTCGCGGAGAAGTTCGTCATCGAGCCCGCGCAGTACCCGGTCGACGGCTGTGCGGTGATGGGCGGATTCGACGTCGTCGCCAATGTCGTCCTGCTGACCTCGGCCGCCCGCGCCGACCGGGTGATCGACCAGGTCCCGGCCGCCTCGACCCTGGCCGGCCCCGCGGTCGCCGGCGCCAGCCGCCTGCCCAACGACGCCGGCCTGATCTACCGGGTGCTCGGCACGGACTCGGAGCCGGTCCGCGCCGTGGTCCGGGAGTTCTGGTCGCTGGTGCGCCGGGAGACCGTCGGCGCCCCGCTGCCGCCCCCGTTCCGCTGGCGTTGACGAGGGTTGGCGAGGATTGACGAGGATGGACAGAATCAGCCAGGCCTGGGCCACGGCGGCCGACGACCATGCTCCCGTGCGGTTCGCCGATGCGTGCCTGCGTGGTGCAAGTCAGGTGATGCTGCAGAACAACCCGGTCACCGGCCTGCTCATCCTGGCCGCCATCGCCTGGGGCGCGATCCGCACCGGCACCGGGGAGGTCGCCGTCGGCGCCCTGGTGGGGCTCCTCGCCGGCACGGGCACGGCGCTGCTGCTGCGGGTCGACGTGGTCTCGTGGCGGCAGGGCCTCTTCGGTTTCAGCCCGCTGCTGACCGGCGCGGCGCTGCCCACGTTCCTGGCCGCCAAGCCTCTGCTGTGGGCGTACGTGGTGGTGGGCGCGGCCCTCACCACCGTGGTCACCCTCGCCTTGAGCAACGTTCTGAACAGCTGGGCCGTGCCCGCGCTGACCTTCCCGTTCGTCCTGACGTCCTGGTTCCTGCTGATGGGTGCCTACCAGTTCATGCGGGTCGGGACCGGCGCGCTGAGCCGGCCGGCACTGCCGGTCGGCACGTCACCGAAGCTGGCCCACGCGCCGCTGACCTTCGAATTCCTGGCCACGGGCACGCTGAAGGGGGTTGCCCAGGTCTTCCTGATCGACGACTGGATCAGTGGCGCCGTCATCCTCGTCGCGCTGGCGGTCAACTCCCGCGCGGTCGCGCTCGCCGCCGTCCTCGGCTCGGTGGTCGGCACCGCGCTCGCGCTCGGGCTGGGCGCGGAGGCTACGGCGATCGGCAAGGGGCTCTGGGGTTTCAACGCGGTGCTCACCGCGATCGCCCTGGGCGCCGTGTTCTACCGCCCCATGCCGGCGGTGGTCGTCTTCACCCTGCTCGCGACGATCACCACGGTCTGGGTGCAGGCCGCCCTGACCACGGTGCTGGCGCCGTACGGCATCCCCACGCTGACGGGCCCGTTCGTCGTCGCCACGTGGCTGTTCCTCCTGCCGAAGCGGCACTTCGCCCCGATTGCGCACCACAAGCGGCAGGGCGACGGCACGATGCTGAGCACCACCACCATCACGACCGCCACCGCCGCGGCGGCGCACGGGTCGTGAGCACCGGCGAGTGGCTTGCCCGTCGACCAGCGACGGACAAGCCACAGCCGTGATTCAGGCCGGTCCGCCGTCCTGGCGCTCGATGCTGGTGCTGGGCTTGACGACCTGGACGAAGCCCTCCGGGTGCTCGGTGGAGAACCGGTCGAAGGCGTCCAGCACCGTGGCGACGTGCGGGTCCGGCACGAGCACCTCGATGCGCAGCCGGCTGACGAGCTCGAGATTGCGCCGGTACCCGCGAACGGTCTGCGCCTGGGGCTCCTCCGCGGCCGCGTGGGCCTCGGTGACGACGATCGACGAGGCGCCGGCTCGCCACAGCGCCTCCTCGAGTTCGTCGGTGTGCACGCGCTCGGGGTCGAGCAGCCCGGTGACGAGGCTGACGGTGGAGCCTGGCCCACCGGCGGGCGCTCTGGTCGGCGTGGCCCGTCCGGGCGCCGCCCCGGGGCCGCCCGAGCCGGGCAGGCCCGAGACCGCGTCGAGGTGGTACGCCTCGACGGCCTGCTGCACCCGGTCGAGCCGGTCTTCGTCGGCCGGCGGGACGCGAAGGCCGATGGTCTTCTCGACCGCAACGGCGATGACCCACGTCAGGGCGAACGAGAACGCCGCCACCGTGATGACCGCGACGGCCTGCCGCCAGAGCAGGCCGACGCCACCGCCGAAGAACAGGCCGTTGGCGCCGAGGCTGTTGGCGGCGCGATCGGCGAAGAAACCCAGCAGCAGCGAGCCGAGCACACCGCCGATGAAGTGCACGGCGACGACGTCGAGCGCGTCATCGAAGCGGAGGTAGAACTTCACCCGCATCGCCAGCTGGCAGACGAGGCCCGCGACGGCGCCGATGACGAGCGCCGACAGGGTGCTGACGTATCCCGCGCACGGGGTGATCGTCGCGAGCCCCGCGACGGCGCCCGAGACGGCCCCCAGCACGGTCGCGTGCCGGCTCGTGAACCGCTCCAGCAGTAGCCAGGTCACCAGGCCGGCCGCGGCGGCGATGTGGGTGTTGAGCAGTGCCTGGGCCGCGATCGTGTCGGCGCGGAGCCCGTCGCCGGCGTTGAAGCCGAACCAGCCGAACCACAGGACACCCGCGCCGACGATCGCCAGGGGCAGCGAGTTGGGCAGCGTTCCCGTCTTCGGCCAGTTCCTGCGCCGGCCGACCACGAGGAGGATCGCCAGCACCGCGGCGCCCGCTGAGGTGTGCACGACCATGCCGCCGGCCCAGTCCTGCGCGCCGAGCTTGGCCAGCCAGCCGCCCGGGTGCCAGAGCCAGTGCGCGATGGGCGCGTAGACGATCACCGACCAGACCGCGATGAAGACCGCCCAGCCGATGAGCTTCAGCCGTCCCGCGGTCGCTCCGGTGATGAGCGCCGGCGTGATAACGGCGAACATCATCTGGAACGCCACGAACGCCAGGGTGGGGATGGCGACCCCCGGGGCGACGACGTGGTACGCGGGAGCGGGAGCGGGTGTCGTGCGGGAATGTATCAGCGCGAACAGCTTCAGGTTGCCGACGAGGCCGGTGCCGGCGTCGTCGCCGAACGCGATGGTGTAGCCGAGGAAGATCCAGGTGATGCTGACCACGCCGAGCGGGATGAAGTTCTGCTGCAGCATGGCCAGGGTGTTGCGGCTGGGCACCTGGCCGGCGTAGAAGAATGCCAAGCCGGGGACCATGAACAACACCAGCGCCGCGCAGACGAGCACCCAGGCGGTGTCGGCGCCGCTCACAAGAGGTGGTGTGGGCATGGAGCATTCCTTCCGAGACAGCATGATCGGGTCGGTGGACCGGCGCCTCGGGTCGCATGGGGACGGGCGCCACGGCTGGACACCCGCGAAGTTCCCCCGGAGGCTGGTTGCAACCTGGACCGGCGGGGGACCTCAGACCGAATGCGTGATGGACGGCCCCGCGCCGGCGGCCGAGGTCCTTGCCCGGCAGCCGCCGGATGAGGACGGAGCCGGCCACGCAGGACGCTCAGCCTGAGCAAGCGGCACCGACTGAGCAAGCCACACCGACTGAGCAAGCCACACCGACTGAGCAAGCCGGCACCGAATGCCGGCCCGCGGGCGGGTGATCATCGGCCAGGGGTGGTGCTGGAGGTCTCCGCGTGGGTATCGGTGCGGCGGCTACCGACGGGCGAGGCGGGCGGTCAGGCAATGAGCGCGGTGACGGCGGTGTGGCGTTTCCTCGTCGGGCCCCCGTTGCGGGCGCGGCAGCTGGCCAAGCAGCAGATCACGCCGGTCGAAGGGCTCCCCGCCCTCTCACTCGACGCGCTGACGTCGGTGGCGTACGGACCGGAGGCGATCATTGCCGTGCTCGCGGCGGCCGGGCTCGCCGCGCTGCATCTCGTGTTGCCGGTCTCGATCGCGATCGTCGTGCTGCTGGCCATTCTGGTGTTCTCGTACCGCCAGGTCATCGAGGCGTACCCGGGCGGCGGCGGCACCTACGCGGTGTGCCGGGCGAACTTCCCGCCGCCGGTCGGCGTGCTGGCCGCCGCGGCGCTCGTCGTGGACTACACGTTGACGGTCGCGGTCTCGATCGCCGCCGGGGTGGGTTCGCTGACCTCGGCCTTCCCCGGCCTGCGCCCGGCCACGGTCCCCATGTGCCTGGGCATCCTCGCGCTGGTCACCGGGCTCAACCTGCGCGGCCTGGGCGACACGGCCCGGGCGTTCCTGCTGCCCACCATGGTGTTCATCGTCGGGCTGCTGGTGGTGATCGGGATCGGCCTGATCCACCCGCTCGCGCTGCACACGCCGCGCCAGGGCCGGCCGCTGGCGCCCACCGGGGGACTGGAGGCCGTCGGCGTGCTGCTGGTGCTCAAGGCGTTCTCGGCGGGGTGCAGCGCGCTGACCGGGGTGGAGGCCATCGCCAACGGCGTGCCGCTGTTCAAGGAGCCGAGGGTGGCCCGGGCCAAGCGGACCGAGACACTGCTCGGCGTCATCCTCGGCGCGATGCTGCTGGGCCTGGCCGTGTTGGCGAACCGCTGGCGCATCGGCCCCCGGTCCGGTGAGACGGTCCTGAGCCAGGTCATCGCCATCGCGGTCGGCCGGAGCTGGGCGTACTACGTGATGGCGGTGACCATCACGGTGGTCCTCATGCTGGCCGCCAACACGTCCTTCGGCGGGCTGCCGGTGCTGACCAGCCGGCTGGCCGGCGACAACTACCTGCCGCACCTGTTCTCACTGCGCGACGAGCGGCAGGTGTTCGCCGTCGGCATCTGGACGCTGACCGGCCTGGCCGGGGTGCTGCTCGTCGCGGTGCGCGGGCAGACCCTCAGCCTGATCCCGCTGTACGCCATCGGGGTGTTCACCGCCTTCACGCTGGCCCAGTCCGGACTCGTCAAACACTGGTGGAAGACCCGGCCGGCGGGCTGGCGGCACCGTGCGGTCATCAACGGCACCGGCGCGGCCACGACCGGGGTGGCAACCGTGGTGTTCCTGGTCACCAAGTTCACCGCCGGCGCATGGGTGGTCGTGCTGGCCGTGCCGGCGCTCATCACGCTGTTCGCGCGGACCCAGGCGTACTACGCCCGCTGCGGACGGGCCCTCGGCCTGGACACGATTCCGGCCAGGCCGCACGCCAGACCCGCCATGGTGGTGGTGCCGGTGAACGGCGTGAACCGGCTGACCCAGCACGCGCTCGCGGAAGCCATCTCGATCAGCCCGCGGGTAGTGGCGGTCCACGTCGTGCTCGAGGACACCGGCGGGGACGCCGGCCGCGCGCGCGAGCTGGACCGGCAATGGGCCGACTGGAACCCTGGGGTGCCGCTCGAGATCCTGCGCACCGAGTACGCCTCGGTCGCCCAGCCTGTCGTAGCGTTCATCGACGAACTCCAGGCGCGGCGCGACGATCAGATCATCGTGCTGATCCCCGTGGCCGTGCCGCACCGGCTGCGGTACCGCTTCCTGCACAACCATCTCGAGATCGCGCTCACCGCCGCGTTGCGGAGCCGCCCGAACGTCATCGTCGCCCGGGTGCCCATGCCGCTGCGCATCCCGTGACCTCGTGCTCGTCTTCGGGGGCGCCACTGCGGCGTTCCCCGGCGGACTCGCCCGCGTCAGCGTCGATCGATGATCTGAGCGGCCGGTGCGCGCCGCGGGCCGGACGGCACCACGGTGGCGCGGCCGAGTCGCAGCAGCAGATACGGGTACCCGACGCAGCCGATCATCACCTGGACCGCCTGCCGCGTGGAGACCACCTCGACGGCTGCGCTCAGGGGTAGGACGGAGACGCCGGCCGCGGTCGCGGTCAGCCAGCCGGCGGACAGTGCCTCGCCCGCGCGCAGCCAGTCCTCCGGCTCGTCGGTGTGGCCGTACAGCAGCGCGAAGGTCGCGCCGCGGCCGCCGGCGAGGCCCGCGGGCCCGGCGCCGATCGAGCGGTCCGCCGACCCGGACGGTGCGGGCCGGCCACCGGAGGCGACCCGGGCGAGCTCGAGCACCTCGTCCGGGTAGAGCACGTGGAGCGACGTCTCCTCGGCGCGCACCGCGGAGATGACGGCCTTGAGCTGCGCGGCTGCGATCGGCGCGCCGGTGACCGGCGTCCGGTCGGTGCGGCGCAGGGCAACGCTGCCGGCGAGCGGCGCACCTTCGGGCTCGGCCGGCGAGCGCTCCTCGAGCCGCAGCGACGCGAGCCGGTCCGGGTCGGCGGGATCGGGCCCGCGGTCGACCGCGATCCGCCAGCCCGCCGCCGCCAGCGCGGTCCGGGCGTGATGCAGGGCCGCCCCGCAACTCATGATCGCCAAACGGCCGTCGACGTCGACATCGTGGTCGACGCGGGTCCGGTCGAGGTACAGGGCCAGGGTGTTGCCGGTCAGCCGCCACCGCCACGGCTGGCTGTCGAGGATCGAGGGCGCGAACCCGGCCGCGTTGGCCGCGGCCAGGAGCGCATGGACCACGGCTCGGGCTCCGATCGGGTGGATCGTCGCACCGGCCGGCGCCGCAGCCGCGGGCTGCGCATTCGCCGCAGCCGCCGGCTGCGCATTCGCCGCTCCCGCCGAGTCGTGCCGACGTTCGGGCCTGGGCTTGAACTGTAAGACCGGCATTTGGGCAGACCTCCGAACCAGCGCCGCGAAGCGGCGGGTGAAGGCGAGAAGGAGTAGTCGCCCCGGCCACGCGCGGCCGCATCACCACGGGCCGCGGCCCAAGCCTACGCCAGCGCGCGGTGCGACCCTGTGCCGGCCTCCGCCTTGTCTGCTCGAGGCGTCTGCACGGGGCGGCCGGGGGACCGCGGATGTACTGTGGAAGTGCGCCGCTCATCGGACGGCTGGACCGGGGCTGTGCCGACGTGTCCATTGTAGACGGTAGACCGGTGCCGCGATCCGTCGAAGGGATACGGGCCATGGTTGTCGAGCCCCCGACGTGCTTGTTGTATCTGCTCACCGTCGGCCGGGACAAGGAGCTCGTGCTGCGCGTGCACGGGACCGACCTCTCGCTGGAGGACCTCACCGCGTGGATGACCGAGGAGTCCGTGCACCCGCTGACGGTGTCGCGGTTCGGTGACGAGCAGACCTCGACACTGCTGCTGAACTTCCGGCACGTGGTCGGCGCGCGGCTCGCACCGTACAGCGAGACGCGGACCGGCTCGTTCTGACCCGCCTCGGTCGACCGGCAGGCGGCCGTGTCCGGACGCCCAGCTCAGCGAACAGCGGACGGTGCTGCCCCGGGGACGCCCTGATCGGGTGCCGCCGGGAGCGCGGCGCCTGACTCCGGGCGCGTCACCGGCCGGTGGCGTACCGTGCAGGGTGCGCCGACGGCAACCGCCGCTGGCCGGGCGGCATCGGAGTCCGTATGCGCTTGCACACCGGTCGCACGGCCGACGGCTCACCGCTCGTCAGGGTCATCGGTGACCTCGACATCTCCGTCTCCGCCGCGCTGCGCGAGCACCTCCACGCGGTCCTCGACACCGCCGGAGCGGGTGTCCCGCCCGCGATGTCACTGATGCTGGATCTGGACGCCGTGGAGTTCATCGACTCGACGATCCTCGGCGTGCTGGTCGGCGTCCACAAACGCCTCATGGAACACAGCCAACGCCTCACCCTCATCGGCGTGCGCGGCCGCATCCTGCGGACATTCAAGCTGACCTGTCTCGATCAGGTGTTCACGGTCGTACCCGCCCCGCCGGCTTGACGCCCGGGCCGGTGCACGGACCGGGTCGGCTCGCCGAGGCCCGACGCGCCGGTGACGTCGCGGCCGTGGGTCCCGGCGTCCTGACGGTCCCGCCAGCCGGTGCGCCACGGCGGCCGGTGGCCGGCCTCTGGCGTGCCCGGCGGAT
Organism: Dactylosporangium sp. CA-052675; assembly: GCF_050947935.1. GTDB lineage: Bacteria > Actinomycetota > Actinomycetes > Mycobacteriales > Micromonosporaceae > Dactylosporangium. The sequence goes on from NZ_CP192010.1 coordinate 3,255,050, forward strand.
CGAGCACCGCGGCCGGGCGGCTGCCTCGCCCGCGAGCCGCCTGACGCCAGCTCCGGTGGGTCACCCCGAAAATCTATGCTGGGGACACTAGACATGCTCTCCGTCGTCGGCTAATTTAGTTCAAGTCGAGAACAGGGAGTACAAAAGACGCTGACGAGCCGCCCCAACGGCTGGGCGGAGAGCTGAGGCCCCGGATGTTTCGGGGTGCAGCTGGGTGAGCCGGAAATTGGCGGCATCGCCCGTAGGGTAGTTCCGCCGCCGGTGTGGTCGTGAAGTTGCGTGACCCTCGGCACCGGCGGATTGCAGTACCAGCAACACACGGCAACACAAAGAGAAACGGCAACACAAAGAGAAGTAGAGGAAAGGGAGGGCTCTACACCGCTGGATCGCCCGCACCGGCCGCAGTTCAGCTGGGCGGACACCGTTGTTTCCATCGAACGAGAGGTGGTCTCCGGTCACGATTACGCGATCCTCGCACGCGACGCTGTCTGTGGCGTTCGGTGCGGAAAAGAGCAACCGACGGACGTGTCGGTAGATGGTGTTTGACCCATAACCCTTGGGCCCCGGCGCAATAGCGCCGGGGCCCTCGATGCGGAGGCGCCATGACCCAACCCGATGACCTGTTCGGCGACGAGGATTACCCCGCCTACACGATGGGCCGTGCCGCGGACATCGTCGGCACTTCACCGGACTTCCTTCGCCGCCTCGACGAGCTGAAACTCATCACCCCGCAACGCTCCGCCGGCGGACATCGCCGGTACTCCCGCTACCAGCTGCGCCTCGCGGCCCGCGCCCGGGAGATGGTCGACCAGGGCACCGCCGTCGAGGCCGCCTGCCGGATCATCATTCTCGAAGACCAGCTCGAGGAAGCGCTGCGCATCAACGCAGAACGCCACTCCGGCTGACCTCCACCCGCCCCCGGCCGGCCAGGTGCAGGCCGGCAGGCCGAGCCTGGCACGTCGGCCAAGGCCAAGGCGGTTCTGCTGACTCGACTCTTGAACGTCCTTCCGGCCCGCTACCGAGCGGTCGAGGTCGCCGATGCGGAGTTTGGCGAGGTTGATCGCCCGCATCGGGCACCATGGGTGTTATCGACGGGCCACCAGCACCGGCGCGGACGCATGGTCGAGCACCTGCTGGGTCACGGATCCCAGCCGCAGTTCGCCGAAGCCGCCCGTACCGCGCGGGCTGAGGACGATCATGAGCGCGTCACGCGACTCGGCCAGCAGGACCGGCGCCGGCGTGCCGTGGACGCAGCGGGGCTCTACGCGGACCCCTGGGTACTTGGTTCGCCACAGGTCCAGTTCGGCCGTCAGAGCCCGGTCCGCGTCGGTGGCGATCCGGTCCGGGCCGGCGACGAAGCCCCAGGTGCGTGGCGGTTCCTGCCAGGCGCGGACCGCGATGAGGTCGACGTGGCGTGACGCTGCTTCGGCGAAGGCCAGCTCGAGGGCGTGTTGAGCCGGTTCAGAGCCGTCGGTGCCCACGACGATCGGCTGGTGCTGGGGCAGCACCGCAGTCGGTTCGGCCCAGCGCTGTGCGTTGTGGACGACGAGTACCGGGCAGTGCGCGTGCACCGCGAGCTGATCGGCAACCGACCCGACCGGCAGCGCGTCGAAGCCGCCCGTGCCGCGGCTGGCCACCACGAGCAGGCTCGCGTGGCGAGACTGCTCGACCAGGACCCGCGCCGGGCCTCCCAGCGAAGTACAGGTCGTGACGTGCAGGCCAGGGTGCCAGGTCCGGGCCTCGACGGCGGCCCGCACAGCCACTTCGGCGTCGTCCGGCGCCGGCTCGTGCTGACCGGTCACGCCCAGGGCGTGGGTGATCTGCAGCGGCTGGCGGAGCCGCACAGCCTCGTCCGCGGCCCAGCGAAGGGCGCCCATGCTCGCCCGGGAGCCGTCGATGCCGGCGATCACCGGCCGGTCCATGTGGGTCATGTCGTCTCCCATGTTGCTACCGGACCACGGCCACCGGGCGTGCGGCGTGGTGGATGACCGCCTGGCTCGCCGATCCCAGCAGCAGGCCGGCGAACCCGCCGGACGCGCCCGTGGCTGCCCACTGCGAACTCCCTCCGCGTGACTACCCGCTGCGGCCGGCACGGGGTTGCCGGCACGCCGAGTCCGCGCGACATACCCGCGCTCACGGTCCGCATGCCGCGCGTCGAGCGTGAGCGCCTTGAGGCCGGGGTTCTGCGGTCTGTACGGAGCTGGAGGCCTATCAGCGAAGCGCGGCGCGCAACTGGCCGGTCAGCCGCGTCCTGAGCGCATGCAGCGATGGGGTGGCGCGCACCGGTACGGGCACCGGATCCGTCAGCCGTCTGGCCGTTTCCGGCAGCCGGGCCAGGTCGGTGTCGCAGCGGTCCCGGGCTGCGCGGAGCTCGACGGCCGGGCCGGCGTGCTCGGTGCGCCGCCCGCCGAGCATGACCGGTAGGAGCAGCCGTTCACCTCCGGGGGGTGCCGGCTCCCCACGCAGCGCGAGCAGATCGCCTTCGCCGGCGGCGGGATGGCGGTACACCTGCTTAGCGCCGGGCCAGGTGACCTTGCCCGTGGACAGCTTCATCACCGGTCGGTTGCCGTACTCGACCAACTTGTAGGCGCTGTCGAGCGACGGTGCGTCCGCGGAGACGCCCATTCTGGTGCCGATGCCGTACGCGTCGATCGGCGCTCCCCGCGCGACCAGAGCGGCGACGGCGTGCTCGTCCAGCCCGCCACTGGCGACAATGCTGGCCTTGTGCAGGCCCGCGGCGTCAAGGATCTGCCGCGCCTGGCAGGAGAGCGCCGCGAGATCCCCGGAGTCCAGCCGGATGCCGAGACGATCAGCGAGGCCCAGCTCCGCAGCGATGTCGACGGCGGCGCGCACCCCCGCCGTCGTGTCGTAGGTGTCGACCAGGAACACAGGGTTTTCCGGGTAGTCCGCGGCGAACGCGCGAAACGCCGACCGCTCATCGGGGAACGCCTCGATGTACGAGTGGGCCATGGTCCCGGACGGGGACAGTCCGTACCGTCGGGCGGCGGCGAGGTTGCTGGTCGCGGCGAATCCGGCGATCGCCGAGGACCGCGCTACGGTTGCCGCCGCGTCCAGGCCGTGGGTCCGCCGGAACGCGAAGTCGATCAGCTCGCTGTGCGGTGCGGCGAGCCGGCAGCGGGCCGCCTTGCTCGCCACCGCCGTGCCGAACGTCACGGCGTTGAGCGCCACGGTCTCGACAAGCTGTGCCTGCGCGATCGGCGCGGTGACCTCGAGCAGGGGCTCATCGCCGAAGACCAGCCGACCTTCCGGGACTGCCCACACGTCACCGGTGAAGACCATGTCGCGCAGGGCCGCCAACGACCGCTCATCCAGCACGGCCGCCTGCCGCAGGTACTCGATCTCGTCCCGCTCGAACCGGAAGCTCTCAAAGAACTCCAGGACCTCCGCCAGGCCGGCCGCGACGAGAAACCCACGCTGCGCCGGCAGACGCCGGACGAACAAGCTGAACGTCGCCGGCCCCACCATCCCTCGACGCAGATAGCTGGCCGCCATCCGCACCTCGTACAAGTCGGTGCACAAGCCGGACACCGGGCACCACCCCCTCGGTTCGCTTCCGGATCGCCGGCCGTGGAGCCAGACTGCGGTCCACGCATGTCGTCGTCCATCGACACACGACCTGTGGCGCTGACGGCTTCGACCCCGGCCGGCGCGTTCCTCACTGTCGAGCAACTGTCCGCTCCCTTCATGCCGCTGAACACTCGTAGGGACGGACGAGGCGGGCGGCCTGCTCGAGCGACCGGTCGGGGGTCTCGTCGGTTCGTATCGTCGCCGCCTGCGGCCACGGGTCGGCGGAGCCGGAGAGTGCTGCGGCGACATGTTCGTCGGCGTCGGAAATCGCGTGCGTTCTGCCGCGCAGGCGGGCGACGGCCACCTCCGGCGCGGCCTCGCAGCACAGCTCGATGAGCGTGCTGCGGCAGCGTGCGGCCGTCTCGGCGGCGGCGCTGCGGTGCGCTGCGCCGGCCCACGAGGCGTCCAGGATCACGGACTCGCCGCGGTGCAGGAGTGTCTCGGCCCGGGCCAGGAGCTCGGTGTAGGTGCGCTTGGTCCAGACCGGTGTGTAGATGCCCTCCTGGTACGGCGCGGCAGCCGAGACGTCGGGTGGCAGTCCGGCGAGTTCCTTGCGAATCCGGTCGGTGCCGAGCAGCACGGCGCCGAGCCGGTCGGCCAGGCGGCCGGCCAGGGTCGTCTTGCCGGTGCCGGGCGCGCCCCCTACCAGGACGAGGGCGACTTCACCGGCACGCAGGTGCGAGACGACCAGTTCGGCGTGGCCGGCGGCGTCGTCGGCGGCGTGTTCGTCGCCCTGGGCGTGGCGGAGGCAGGCGACCTTGGCGCGGACGAACGCCCGGTAGGCGATGTAGTGGTGGCGCAGCGAGGCGGGTGCGGGGTCGGCGGCGAATTCGGCGTACCAGTGCAGGAAGCGTGCCCCGAGCTGGGGTGCCCCCAGGCGTTCGAGGTCCATCGCAAGGAACGCGGCGTCATCGAGCCCGTCGAGCCAGCGCAGCCGGTCGTCGAACTCGATACAGTCCAGGACGCGCGGGCCGTCGTCGAGGCAGAAGATGTCGTCGGCGAGCAGATCCCCATGCCCGTCGACGATGCGCCCGGCCGCGATGCGGTCGTCCAGCAGCTCCTTCCGGCCGGTCAGAAAGTCGACGGTGCGTCGCTCGATCTCGCCGGCCAGGTCATCGTCGAGGACGGTCCCGCGGTACGGGCGAACCTGGTGGAAGCTGTCGGTCCAGCGCCGGAGGATTGCCTCTGCGCTGCCCTCCGCAGAGATTTCCGGGGCGTGGCGGCTCGCGGCGTGGAAGGCCGCGACGAGCCGGGCGAGCCGCCGCAGGTGATCGTCCACGGGTGCGCCGGACCGGACGAGCGCGGCCAGCCGCCGCTGTGCCGGCATTCGCCGCATGACCACCAGGTGATCGCACGGTGTGCCGTCAGGGGCGTGCACGTCGGCCACGCCGAGGTAGACGTCGGCGGCGATCCTGCGGTTGAGTTCGACCTCGCGCCGGCACACCGCTTGGCGCCGTTCGCGTGTGGTGAAGTCCAGGAACCCGAGGCCGACCGGCTTCTTGAGTTTGTACGCCCGAGCGCCGACCAGGAACACCACCGCCGCATGGGTTTCGTGAACCGCCACAAATGGCTCGTCCGAACCGTTGGCAGTGTTGCTCATCGGCAACGACACCTCTCACCCCGTCGTCCGGCCATCCTGCGCCCAGTGCTTCCCCGTCTGCGGCCGCCCATGCCGGCCAGACCGGGGAGCCAACCAGATGGGACCCGAGCACCACGGTTGGTTCAGCCGGGCTCCCCGGTCAGGTCGCCCGTGTGAACGCACCCCGGCGGGGCAGGACGGTGCTGGTGGCCGCGCGTACCGAGGCCGGTGCGGCGATCGGCGATGACGGCCTCGCGGGAGATGAGAGTGCTCATGCATGCCAGGGACATCATGACGGCGCCGGCACGTACGGTGCGGGTCGACGCACCGCTGCGGGACGCGGTCAGCCTGCTGGAGGAGTTGTCCGTCACGGCGGCACCCGTCGTCGACGAGCGCGGTGTGCTTGTCGGGCTGATCAGTGAGGTGGATCTGCTGCGGCAGCAGACGAGCAGAATGCGGGCGGCGATGCGCGGCGGGACGGCGCCGGCCGATCGCGCCCCGGTCCCCGGCCCGGAGACGCTGCGGGTGGCGGAGGTGATGTCGGGTCTGCCCGTGGTGGCCTGGCCGGACGCGGACGTCACGGACATCGCGGCGATGATGGTGCAGCACGGCGTGCACACCGTCCCGGTGGTGGCCGACGAGCGCCCCGTGGGTGTCGTCAGCCGCTGCGACGTGCTGCGGACCATCCTGCCTACCGACATGTCCGCCCGCGCGGAGGCGCAGCGGCGTCTCGATGCCTACGCCGGCGGACGCCACCGCTGGTCGGTCACCGTCGATGACGGCGTCGCGGCGGTCGAGGGGGCGTTCGACGATGCGGCCGAGCGTGCGGTGGCCGACGCTTTGGTAGGCACGACGGCCGGCGTGCGGTCGCTTCGAGGCGCCGGGCAGCCCGCCTGATCGCCGGTGCTCAACCCGTGGCTGAGACGCTGGGCTCGGTCAGCCGGGCATTCGCCGAGCGGCCCCCACGCGTGGTGGCCATTGTCGGAAACACCTGGATGACCGGCGAATGACCCGGCTCACTGCCCCGGACCGTCACCGACGGCCGTGCCGCGTCGCGGCACAGGAAAATCGACGCTCTCGCCGGGGCCGAGCAGGACCGTCTCGCCGCGGCAGCGCAGCCGGACAGGTTGCTGCCGCCCGGCGCCGGCTTCGACCCGGATGGTGTTGCCGGTGATCCGCAACGTCAGTGGGCATTCGCGGTAGCGGATGTCGAATTCCAGCGAACCCAGGTGCCGTGGCCAGTACGGATTGAGCAACAGCGTGTCGTCGCGGGTTTCCACCCCGGCGAAGCAGCGTTGCAGCACGTCCACCGATCCAGCCATGGCCGCCAGGTGCACACCCTCGGCGGTGGTGCCGCCCTGGATGTCAGCAACGTCGCTGTCGAGCGCCTCGACGAAGTAGCGCAGGGCATCCGCGCGATGGTTTCGGGCGAGGACCCATGCGTGCACCACCGCGCTGAGCGTGGAGCCGTGGGCGGTACGGGCAAGATAGTACTCGACATTCTTCGATATCGCGTCGCGGGGCAGCCGGTAGCCGAGCCGGTCGAACAGGTCCCGGAGTTCGTCGGCGGACAGCAGGTAGAAGAGCATCAGCACGTCTGCTTGTTTGGATGCCTTGTACCGGTTGGGGCTGTCGCCCTGCGACTCCAGGATGCGATCCAGGCGGCGGACGTCACCGTAACGGTCGCGGTAGGCGTCCCAGTCCAGCTCGGCCAGATCCGCGTATCCGTCGAACTGGTCGATGATCCCGTCGGGCCGGATCGGCACGTACATCCGGCGGGAGACGTCCTCCCAGTGCTGCGGCTCGCGGGGGCCGATGCCCAGCGTTTCGATCAGCGCCGCACGGCGGTCGGCGCCAAGCACGTCCAGAACGTCCAGCGCGCGCAGCAGGACCCACACTGCGAGTACGTTGGTGTAGGCGTTGTTGTCGATGCCTTCCCGGTCGGAGTGCGGATATCCGGCGTGGAACTCGTCCGGGCCCATCACTCGGCGGATGACGTACCGGTCGCGGCCGTGGTCGTAATCGGCCAGCCCGGCGAAGAAGCGAGCGATCTCCAGGATCATCTCGGCGCCGTAGTGGCTGAGAAACTCCAGGTCGCCGGTGACCTGGTAGTAATGCCAGACGTTGTACGCCACAGCCAGCCCGACGTGGCGCTGCAGCCTGGTCGAGTCCCTGATCCACCGGCCGGACAGCGGGTTGAGATGCAGCCGCTGGCTCTCCTCCCGCCCGTCGCTGCCGGACTGCCACGGATACATCGCCCCGCGGTGGCCGGCCGCCCGGGCCGCGGCGCGGGCCCAGGGCAGCCGGCGGTACCGATAGCGCAGCAGCGCGCGGCTGAGCAACGGCATGCGCAGGTTCATGATCGGGAAGACGAACAGCTCGTCCCAGAGCACGTGTCCCCGGTACGCCTCGCCGTGCAGCCCCCGGGCCGGTACCCCGACGTCGGCGTCGACACTGTTCTCCGACACCGTCTGCAACAGGTGGAACAGATGCAGGCGTACCGTCGGCAGGACGCGGCTTTCCCGGCCCTGCATCGAGATGCGGAATCGTTGCCACAGTTGCCGCCACGCCAGCATGTGCTCGTCGAGCAGTTCGTCGAAGCCGGCCAGCCGGCGCGACAGCTGTACGGCCGCATCGGCGGGGTCGGAGATCGCGTTGTCCCTCGAGGTGTAGACGGTGACCAGCTTCTCGACGGTGACCTGTTGCCCGGCCGAGACGACGATCTCGATGTCGTGGCCGATGCGGCCCGGCTCCTGGCGCACCCTGCGTTCGGCGTCGACCGGCCGCCCCTGGCTGAGAACCAGGGTGCGCACGGCCTCCGCGACGCGAATGTGTGACTGGTTGGTCTGCACCAGACACAGCACGGCGTCGGCGCCCGCCGGCTCGGCGTCCAGGAGCATCAGGTGCTGGCCGGACAGGCCGTGGTAGCGGGCGACCCCGCGGTTGGTGGTCGTTGCGTCGATCTCGGAGCGTACGGTCAACGTCCCTGACCATCCCTCGGGCGTGAACGTGACCTGCAGGCCGCACACGTGCTCGTGACGCAGGTGCACGAATCGCCGCTGGGCCACCGCCGTGACCCGGCCGGCGCTGTCCCGCACACGAAACCGGCGGGTCAGCACTCCGCGGCGCAGGTCGAGCTCGTGCCGCTGGTCGAGCGGCTCCACGTCGGCCTGGCCCAGCCACGGGCCGTCCTCGGCCCGGAACGTCAGCGGCAGCCAGTTCGGCAGGTTCACCAGGCTTTCGTTCTCGACGGTCTCGCCCGCGGTGGAGTCCCGCAGGCGGTTGTAGCAGCCGGCGGCGTACGTGCCCGGGTAGTACGGCCCGCCGGCGTCGTGCTCGGGCACGGCGCCGCGAGTTGCGAGATAGCCGTTGCCAAGGGTGCACAACGCCTCCCGCAGCCCCTCCCGGGCCGGGTTGAACCCGTCGAAGGTCATCGTCCACGCTTCTGCCACGGGCATACCCGTTCTACGAGACCGCAGTGAAGTCCGATCATGCGGTGCTGCGTCCCATTACCGGCCCGCTATTCGGTGAGTCTCACTCGACGGCCCACGACGGCGCCGATGTCGTCTGCCGCTGTTGCGAGGAGCCGGTGGCCTAGGTCGGCCAGTGCCCGCGCGGCGGCGAGTTCGTCACCGATCTCCGGGATGTTCGTGTCGGCCGGGTGCAGCCGGGCCTCTCCGGTACCAGAGAGGCTCGTGTCGGCGTCGGTGTGTAAGCGCGCCTGCGCATAGGTGCTCTCATCGTGCTCGCCGATGTACACGTCGACGGCCCAATGTTTGGCCGTGGTCATGACAGGCTCCCTTCTGCGTGCCGGCCTCGGTGCCGGTCATCCTGGGCCGTCTCGGGTCTGCGTCGCGTCGAGGAACGCCACCGTGCCGGCCAGCGTCGCGAGCTGTGGATAGTCCTCTTCCTCGATGCGGTGCCCGGTGCGTGCGCTGAGCAGCTCGACGAGTTGGAGGAAGTCGAGTGAGTCCAGGTGCAGCGTCTCGCGGAGGTCGTCGCCGGCGTGCAGAGTGTCGAGGTCGGCGTCCGGTGCTACCTCGTGCAGCGCGGTGCGGACGAGCTGTTCGGTGCCGGTCACAGGTCCTCCGGTGTCTGCAGGAGCTGGGCGATGGTGTGCAGGTAGCGGGCACCGGTTGCGCCGTCGGTGGCCCGGTGGTCCGCCGCGAGGGTCGCGGTGACCGTCGGGCGGACCCCGATGAGCCCGGCGACGGCCACCGGCCGGTCGGCGATCTTGCCGAATCCGACGAGGGCGACTTGCGGCGGGTAGATGACGCCGATGATGGAGTCGACGCCCTGGTCGCCAAGATTGGAGACGGTCAGGCTCGGGTCGGACAGTTCGGTTCGGCGTAGCCTCCCGGCCCTTGCGCGGGCGACGAGGTCGCGTAGCCGAGCCATCAGCTGGTCGAGGTCGAGGGTGTCGGCGGCGTGGATGGCCGGTGCGACAAGTCCGCCGCCGCGCAGCGACACTGCCACGCCAAGGTTCACCGCTGCGGCGGGCGCGAAGCGGTCGTCGACCCAGAAGCCGTTGACGTCCGGCACCTTCGCCGCGGCGACGGCTACGGCCTTGAGCAGCAGCGCGGCGGGGACCAGCCGGCGCGGGACGGGCAAGTGTCGGTTGCGGGCGGTGAGCCAGTCGACGGCGCGTCCCAGGTCGACGGATTCGGTCAGGTAGTAGTGCGGGATCTCGCGTTTGGATCGCGCCATCAGCGCCGCGACCGCGGCTCGCATCGCGGCGGCACGGTTGGAAGGCTCCGGCTTGGGCGGCGCCGGTTCGGCGATCCGGGCCGCGGCCGCGTGGCGGACATCCCCGGCGGCAATCGCGCCGCCGGGCCCGGTACCGGTGACGGCGCCGAGGTCCACGCCGAGCTCCGCGGCGATTCGGCGGGCCAGCGGCGACACCCGGCGGCGCGGCGCAGCGGCACGTTCCACATCGGCGTGCGTGACCCGGCCGCTGGGGCCTGTCCCATGCACGGAGGCGAGGTCGACGTGGTACTGCCGCGCCAGATGGCGTAGCGGCGGGAACCACTGGGGTGGCGGGCTCAGCGCTGGGACGCCCGGTTCCGGCGCCGCCGCGGGCGGGGTCTGTGCCGCCGGCGGCGCGGCCTCGCCGGCGATCGTGGCCAGGGGGGTGCCGACCGGCACCTTGGCGCCCGGCTCGACCAGCAGCTGTTCGACCACGCCGCTGGCGAAGCACTCCACCTCGACCGCGGCCTTGGCCGTGTCCACGACGGCGACGATGTCACCCCGGTGCACCGTGTCGCCGGGGTGGACCAGCCATTCCAGCAAGGTGCCCTGCTCCATGTCGGCCCCGAGCGACGGCATCCGGAACTCGCTCACGGTCTGGACACCGTTGCCGGCATCAGGCCGCGCACGGCCGTCACGATGTCGCCGGTCTGCGGCAGCGCCGCTTCCTCGAGGTGGCGCGCGTACGGGGTGGGAACTTCTGCGGAGCAGACCCGGGCGATGGGCGCGTCGAGTTCGTAGAAGGCTTGCTCGACCACGCGGGCGCTGATCTCGGCCGCGAGGCTGCCGGAACGCCACCCCTCGTCGACGACGACCAGCCGGTGGGTACGCACGACTGAGGCGACGACCGTGGCCTCGTCCAGCGGCCGAAGCGTGCGCAGGTCGATCACCTCGGCGCCGATGCCTTCGGCGGCCAGTACGTCAGCCGCGGCGAGCGTCTTGCCGACCGTGCCGCCGTAGGTGATGACGGTGACGTCCTCGCCCGCCCGGCGGACGGCGGCGTTGTCAATGTCCACCGAGCCCGCGTTGTCCGGCAGCTCGCCGGCCAGGTTGTACAGCGATCCGTGTTCGAAGATGAGCACCGGGTCTGGGTCCGTCAACGCCGGCCACAGCATGCCGCGGGCGTCCTCGATCGTGGCCGGAGCCAGGATGCGCAGGCCCGGGATGTGCGCGTACCACCCTTCGAGGCTGTGGGAGTGCTGCGCGGCCAGCTGCCGGCCGGCGCCGGTGGTCATGCGGATGACCAGCGGTACGTTGCACTGCCCGCCTGACATGTGCAGGAGGGTCGCCGCGTTGTTCATGATCTGGTCGAGCGCGAGCAGGCTGAAGTTGACCGTCATGATTTCCACGATCGGCCGCAGGCCGCCCAGTGCCGCGCCGATGCCGGCGCCGACGAACGCCGATTCCGACAGCGGCGTGTCGCGGATACGTTCGGGCCCGAACTCCTCGAGCAGACCGAGGCTGACGCCGAAGCAACCGCCGTAGCGGCCGACGTCCTCGCCCATGAGGAAGACCCGTCCGTCCCGGCGGAGCGCGTCGCGCATACTCTCGCGGATCGCCTCGCGGTACGTCGTCTTGGTCATCGTTCGCTGTAGACGAATCGGGTGAGGTCCTCGACCGGCTCTCGCGGCGCGGCTTCGGCCGCGGCCACCGCCTCGTCGAGCCTGCCGGCGATCGTCCGCTCCGCCTCGGCGAGGTCCTCGTCGCGGAGCTGTCCGGCCTCCCGCATCCGGGCGATCAGCAGGTCGATCGGGTCGCGTTCCTTCCACCGCGCGATTTCCGCCTTGTCCCGGTACCGGTCCGGGTCGTACATCGAGTGCGCCCGGAACCGGTAGGTCCGCAGCTCCAGGAAGTACGGGCCGCGCCCGGTCCGGACGGCGTCGGCCGCGGCGGAGGCCGCCGACGCCACCGCGAGGACGTCCATGCCGTCCACCCCGGCCGCCGTCAGCCCGTACGACGCCGCACGGCCCACCAGGTCGGTGGAGGCCTGGGCGCGCCCGATGGCCGTACCCATCGCGTAGAGGTTGTTCTCGCAGCAGAACAGCACCGGAAGCCGCCACAGGGCCGCCAGGTTCAGGCATTCGTGGAACTCGCCTTCGGCGACCGCTCCGTCGCCGAAGAAGCATGCGGTCACGGCCGGCCGCGCACGTACCTTGTCCGCGAGGGCTAGACCGATCGCCAGCGGCAGGCCGCCTCCGACGATGGCGTTACCGCCGTAGAAGCGCGCCGCCGCGTCGAACAGGTGCATCGAGCCGCCGCGGCCTCGACTGCAGCCGGTGACCTTGCCGTACATCTCAGCCATCACGGCCGCGGGATCGATGCCGCGGGCCAGGGCGTGACCGTGCTCCCGGTACGTGGAGACCACGGCATCGGCCGGCTCCAGCGAGGCGGTCACCCCGGCAGCGACCGCCTCCTCGCCGATGTAGAGGTGCATGAAGCCACGGATGTGCCCGGCGCTGTACAGCTCGACGCAGCGCTCCTCGAACCGGCGGATGATCAGCATCTGATCCAGCAGCGCGCGCCGGCGCGCGTCGTCGTCGGTCTCGGCGGGCGATGGCGCCGCCAGTGTTCTCGTGGTCATCGTGCGACCTCCAAGGTCGACAGGTCGCCCTCGGGCAGGCCGAGCTCGCGGGCCTTGAGCAACCGACGCATCACCTTGCCGCTGCGCGTGTGCGGCAGGTCCTGGTCGAAGGCGATCTCCTTCGGTGCGACCGCGCCGAGCCGCCGGCGGCCGAAGGCGAGCAGATCGAGCCGGAGCTCGTCGCAGGGCAGATACCCGGGACGTAGCGCGACGAAGGCTTTCACAACCTCGCCGGCGACCCGGTCGGGCTTGCCGATCACACCGGCCTCCGCGACCGCGGGATGCTCCATCAGCAGGCTCTCCACCTCGAACGGGCCGATGAGGTGGCCTGCGGACTTGATGACGTCATCGGCCCGCCCGACGAACCAGTAGTAGCCGTCGCCGTCACGGCGGGCCAGGTCTCCGGTGAGGTACCACCCGCCGGCGAAGCAACTCGCGTACCGGGCGTCGTCGTGCAGGTACCCGCGGAACATCGACGGCCAGCCCGGCCGCAGCGCCAGTTCGCCGACCACGCCGGGTTCGTCGATCACGCTCACGCCGCCATCACGGACCTGCGCCCGGCCGTCGTCACCGCGCAGCAGCAGACCCGCCTGCACCCCCGGAACGGGCAACCCCATCGATCCGGGCCGGACGTCGACGCCCGCATAGTTGCTGATCATGATCGCGCCGGTCTCGGTCTGCCACCAGTTGTCGTGGACGGCCCTTCCCAGCGCCTGCTGAGCCCACACCACGACTTCCGGGTTGAGCGGCTCTCCGACCGAAGCCACGAGCCGGAGCGCGGACAGGTCGTACCGGGCCGCCGCTTCGGCACCGTGCCGCATCAGCATCCGCAGCGCCGTGGGCGCGGTGTACCAGACGGTCACATGGTGTTCGGCCAGGTTGGCGTACCACCGGTCGGCCTCGAACTCGCCCGCGTCGACCAGCACCGTGGCGCCGTGGGTGAGCGGGGCGATGATGCCGTACGACGTGCCGGTGACCCAGCCAGGATCGGCGGTGCACCAGAACACGTCGTCGCGACGGAGGTCGAGCGCGAACCGTGCGGTGGCGTGGTGGGCGACCACCGCCTCGTGTACGTGCACGGCGCCCTTGGGCCGGCCCGTGGTGCCGCTGGTGAAGTGCAGCAACGCCATCTGCTGCGGGTCCGTCGGCGGCACGGTGAACCGTTCGTCCGCGGCCGACATGGCGTGATCGAGGCTGCTGGTACCGGCCGGCGGGGTTCCCGCACCGACCACCAGCACGTGGCGCAGCGCAGGCAGGTCGGCGCGGACCGGCGCCACCTTCTGCTCGTAGTACTCCGGCGTGGTCACCAGGACGGCGGCGTCGCCGAGCCGGAGCCGTTCTCGCACCGGTTCCGGCCCGAAGGCCGAGAACAGCGGCGACAGCACCGCGGTGTACTTCAGGGTGCCCAGCGCCGCGACGTACAGTTCGGGGCAGCGGCCCAGCAGGGAGAACACGCGCTCGCCGGGTTGGACGCCCAGACCGGCGAGCATGTTCGCGAAGCGGTTGGTCTGCCGGCTCAGCTCGGCGTACGTCAGGTCCCGCGGCACCCCCGGTGCCTTCTCGAGGCACCGCAGCGCCACGGCATCTGCCCGGTCGCCCCGGGCGTGCCGATCGACCGCCTCGAAGCCGATGTTCAAGCCGCGCCCCTCGGGCAGCCCCGAGAGCCACGACCGTGCTGCCGACCACGTGAAGTCGTGCCGAACCCGCGGGTAGTCGCTGAGGTTGGCGTTCGCCCGGTCTCCTTCGCTCTTCGCGATCGGTTCGTACGCCATCCCCGCCCGCTTCCCGCCCGGGAACCGGCGAAACCTCGCCGGCCTCACCGAACGTCCCATGCCGGCGTCGTCCGACGTGACCGACGCATCGCCCGCAGGTCCGAGTCGGGTGAGGGGCCGGCAGTGCGGTGACGCCGACGGGCATCGCTTCGCCAGCCAGGCGGTGCGGCCTCGTGAACCGCCACCTTGTCAGGCTCCGGCGGGCAGGCGGAGAGCAGGACGAGCGGCCGGTCGCGCATCGTCGCTCGGCTCGGTGATGCCGGGCTCGGACGGCAGCCGCCGCTTCCGCACGACGACCCTCCAGAACGGGTCAAGGTCACGGCACTGCGCCGCCGCGGCCTGACGGGTGCGCCGCCTGCCGGAACAGGGATGCGCCGATCAGCAACGCAACGTCAACGCCGACGGCACCATCACCGGCGGAGCACAATTCGGGGGTGGCGGCCAGGCCACCCCCGAATCGGTGCGGATCTGTTCGTCAGCCTGCCGTGCAGGTCAGGGCGGGCGGGGTGTTGGTGCCGCTGACGTTGGCGCTGAAGCCGAACGACGTGGTGGCACCGGCTGCGACCGTCGTGTTGTAGCTGACCGGTTTCGCGGTGACGGTGGCGCCGGCGGTGGTGAGCGTGGTGTTCCACGAGTTGGTGATGGTCTGGCCGTTGGCGAAGGTCCAGGCGACGGTCCAGGTGTTGATCGTCGCGGTGCCGGTGTTGCGCACGGTGATGTCAGCGTTGAACCCGCCGGTCCAGGAGTCGGTCACCGTGTAGGTGGCGCTGCACTGGCCCTGGCCGGCCGGTGGCGTCGTCGGGGGCGGTGTGGTCGGCGGCGGGCTCGTCGGAGGTGTGGTACCGCCGCCGTTGATGGAGACCTCACCCAGGTTGAGCGTCCAGGGGTCGTTCATGAGCGCGCTGGAGTTCTGGTTCTGCGGCGGGCCCCACTTGTCGTTCCACGCGAGGAAGTAGGAGGTCTTCGGGTAGTACTGCTTGATCGCGTTGATCCACTTGCTGTAGTCGAACGGGGTGTTGTCGGGGCCGATCTCGGTGAACGCGAACGGCTTGCCGAGGCCGATCAGCTGGTTGTAGGTGCTCTGGATGCCGGAGGCGGCGGGGTTGTCGTCGTAGGCGTCCATGCCGACGATGTCGACGGTGCCGCCGCCGGCGAAGTAGCCGGTGGCGTTGCCGCGGCTGAAGTCGGGGGCGTAGACCCAGATGAGGTTGTCCAGTCCGCGGGTGTTGACGAGGTAGTTGTACATGTAGTTCCAGACGTTCTTGAACGTGCCGGTGTCCTGGTTGCCCCACCAGAACCAGTCGCCGTTCATCTCGTGGAACGGCCGCCACAGCACGATCACGCCGGAGTTCTTGAGGTCGCTCAGGCCGTCGCCGACCTGCTTGAGCGAGTTGAGCCAGGCGCTGCCGACGGCGGTGCCGGGGTTGGTGATGTCGGCGAAGTTGGGCAGCTTGGTGCCGAAGCCGCCGCTGCCCGGGTTGGGCCAGTGGATGCCGACGCTGACCAGGCCGCCGCGCTGCCACCAGCTCTTCAGCGTGCTGTTGCAGGAGCTGTTGACCTGGGTGTTACTGCTGGTGACCCAGTTGCCGTAGTCGCAGGCCAGCAGGGCCGGGTACTGCCCGGTCTGGTTGTGCAGCTGTTCGGTCTGGTCGAGGTTGAAGGTGCCGCCGCTGTAGCCGCCGAAGAAGCCGGACGCGACGCGGTTGGTGCTGCCGCCCGGCAGGCCGGCCAGCCAGTCGAGCTCGGCGGTCCGGGTGATCGTCCCGGGCGGGGGCGGCGGCGTGGTGGAGCCGTCGCTGTACACCTCGAACTCGTAGAGCGAGTAGCCCCAGCTGGTGTTGGCCCGGGCGGTGCCGTACATGCGCACGTACCGGCCGGTGCCGTTGACCGCGAGGTCGTTCACACCGCCGGAGCCGGTGGTGGTGCTGTACACGGTGGTCCAGTTGGTGGCGTCGGGCGAGGTCTGGATCTGGTAGCTCTTGGCGTACGCGGCCTCCCAGCGCAGCACGACCCGCTTGATCGGTTTGCTGGCGCCGAGGTCGACCTGGATCCACTGGGGGTCGCTGTAGGCGCTGCCCCAGCGGGTCGAGCTGTTCCCGTCGACCGCTTGGCCGGCGGCGAGGGCGGTGCTCTCGTTGGACGAGGAGGTGACCGGGCGGTTCAGCGCTAGGTTGCCCGACGCCGCCGGCGTGGTGGGGGGCGTCGTCGGGGTTCCGTCGGTGGTGACGGAGAACGCGTTGACGGTCAGCCCGGCGCCGCCGGTCCAGGGTTCGAAGCCGGCCTGGACGCTGGTGAGGTACCAGCTGGGCTGCGCGTAGCCGCGGCCGACGGCGTCGTCGAAGAACGCCGAGACCGGGAAGTTCATCGTGGTCGCCGCGTTCTGGCGGACGTATGACACGACGTTCCAGCCGCCGTTGTCGGCAATGCGTCCTTGCCAGACGTCGAAGGCGGCATCGCCGATGGTGGCGGTGGCGACCTTGCTGCCGACCGGCTGGATCGTGCCCTGGTGGTTGAGCCACACCATGATCTCGGCCCCGTTGTTCTGGCCGGTGGTCTTGGCCGCGGGATCGAACCAGATGTCGTACGCCGCGTCCCACGCGCCGCCGCTGGGGTACGACATCGAGACACTGGTGGTGATCTGCCGGAAGCGGCTGTCGGACGCCGGCAGCGGCAGGATGCTGCCCGGCGTGCAGTTGCCGTAGTGGCAGCCGTAGTAGACCGACGGGTACGAGGCCGGCGCGCCGTTGGTCGCGTTGTTGGCGTTGCCGGTGTCGAGGCTGAAACCGTCGACCGCACCGTTGACGGTGATGCACTGCTGGGCGGTGGTGCCCCATCGGTTGTTCTGCACGATGTACCGGCTGCCGGTCGTGCTGCCGTACTGGTCGCAGATCTGCGTGGCCGCCTGTGCGGTCGTGGCCTGCACGACGACGGTGAGCACTCCGGTGGCCAGGACGGCGCCGGCCAGGAGTGCCGCTCGGAATCTGTTCATGTGCTCCTCGGTAGCCCTCTGCTCGGGGTGAATGGGGTGTCGTGGCGGCCGTGGGCATCGCGGCGAGGTGGCGGTCGCAGGTGGCGGCTGCGGGACCCGCGCGGCGGACGATGGCGGCGTGCCGAGGGTCGAACACGGTCGATACTGGTACTGAATCGCTTCATACGCAAGCGGGTCCGCGTACTTCTCTGCGTGGAGACGGTGGCCGATGCGACGCAATCAGTTCCCTCCGCACTTGCCGAAGCGGGCGCATCCCGGTAGCGAAGCGATTCGATACCCCAGCCCTGAAGGCCGGGCTTTTCCAGGGTTTTCGCCCGGCACATCGGGGCTTGTAGCGGGGATGACGCACGGTGGCCGGTCAGCGGATGTGGAACTTTCACGGCCCATACCCGCACATCGGTGAATTGGTTGACAACTTAGGCGGTTAATGGCCACGATCGCCTGCGCAGGCACAGCGCCGAACGCCCCTCGGCTCGCCGGTCCTGCCTGCATCGCGCCGCAGCACCGTCACCGCCCACGAACCCGCCCTAAGGAGACGCCCCATGAGACGTCGCGCACCCGTTCGGCTCGTGCTGGCCGGCACGGCCGTCGCCGTCACCGTCCTCGCCGCCGGGCTGGCCATCATCCCTTCCGCGCAAGCCGCCGCCGATGGCTGCCAGGTCCAGTACCAGGTCACCAACGACTGGGGATCGGGCGCCACCGCGACCGTCGTCATCGCCAACACGGGCGCCACCGCCATCGACGGATGGACCCTCGCCTGGAGCTTCCCGGGCGGCCAGACGGTCAGCGACATGTGGAACGCCACCAAAACCCAGTCCGGCGCCGCCGCCACCGCGACGAACGTCGCCTACAACGCCACCATCCCGGCCGGCGGAGGGTCGGTCAGCTTCGGCTTCAACGTCACCTATACCGGGTCCAACCCCGCCCCGACCGCGTTCACGCTCAACGGCATGGCCTGCGCCCAACCCGGCACGGCCCCGTCGGGCAGCACCAGCCCGTCGAACGGCACCAGTCCGTCGGCCGGCGCGAGCCCGTCGGCCGGCCAGAGTCCGAGCGGGCCGGGAACGCCTTCAGGAAACCTGGCGCTGCGCCGCCCGGTGACCGCCTCGTCGACCGAGGGCGCCAGCCTGGCTGCGGCGAACGCGGTGGACGGTGACCGCGCCACCCGCTGGTCCAGCCTCTACGCGGATCCGCAGTGGCTGCAGGTCGATCTCGGCGCGGTGTACCCGGTCCGGCAGGTGATCCTGCGCTGGGAGGCCGCCTACGCCCGCTCGTACCGGATCGAGACGTCCAACGACGGCTCGGTCTGGACGGCCGTCTCCAGCACCACCAGCGGCGACGGCGGTGATGACACGCTGGCGGTCGACGGCAGCGGCCGATACCTGCGGATGTCGGGCACCGCCCGCGGCACCGCCTGGGGCTACTCGCTGTACGAGCTCGAGGTCTACGCCGTGCCGATCCAGACACCCCCGGGCCCGGACTGCGGCCAGGCGCCCGCCGATCCCGCGGCGAACTCGAAGGCCCGCAGCCTGATTTGCTACCTGCGGACCCACACCTACGTCAGCGGGCAGACCGACGTCGCCGACGCCGACAAGGTGCAGCAGCTGACCGGCCGCTACCCGGCGATCGTCGCCTTCGACTTCATGGAGTACACCCGCGGCAGCATCCAGACCCAGCAGGTCATCGACTGGGCGAGACAGCGCAAGGGCATCGTCGCGTTCCAGTGGCACTGGTACTGCCCGCGCGGCGGCAACTACGCCGCGCCCTGTGACTTCGTGCCGGACCTGAGCAACCCGTCGTCGAAGCTCTATCAGGACATCGACCTCGTCGTCGGCGAGCTCAAGAAGATGGGCGACGCGGGTGTGCCGGTGCTGTTCCGCCCGCTGCACGAGTCGAACAACAACTACATGTGGTGGACGAAGAAGGGCCAGGACGCCTACAAGCAGCTGTGGCGGCTCATCTACCAGCGGGCCCAGTTGGCCGGCGCGCACAACATCGTGTGGGTGGTCAACGGCATGGCCAGCGGCCAGGGCACCGCTCTGTCGTCGTGGTACCCCGGTGACGGCTACGCCGACCTGGTGACCTCCGACTATTTCCAGAGCTCCGGAGACTTCGCCACCTGCAAGGGGATCGGCAGCGCCAAGACGACCGGAGTCGCCGAGACGTTCAGCCCGCTCAACCCGTCCACCGACCCGGCGTGGCCGTACTTCGTGGTCTGGGCCTCCCGCGACTGGGCCGGCAGCGGCAAGGACGTCGCCGGCCTGTGGAGGACCGCGATGGCCAACCCGCGCACCATCTCCATCGACCAACTGCCGGACATGGCCGCCTGGTAGTCACGCCTCGACGCGTCGCACAGGCGGGCTTGCGATTCGGCAGCCGGCCTGTGCGACGCGGCACACCCCGATCTCGCCGAGCGAAGATCGGCGCCTGGGACAGCGGCCGCGACTCAGCCGTTCCGCCCGGGGCGGTTCCCGGGTCGCCGACGGGTACGACGGGGCGACCCTGACCATGCTGGTGGCCGGCAGCTGCGGCGACGGCAGTGCCCTCCCTGGCTTTACCGGTTCAGTAGCGCTCAGCTGCGCATCCGGTCGCCGCTCGGCGCGTCCGAGGTTGCGTTTCAGCCTCGATGGGAACGCCCTCGAAACACGCCATTGACAGCGCGAAGAGCCGAATCTAAGTTGATGGAACTTATGCGGTTCAGTAACGCCTTGCGCAGTGGCGTGAGCCGCCGGAGTGACCGGCGGCCGTTGGTGCCGAGGACGTGCGGAGGGTCGGCCAATGAGACACCGTGGCTTCGATGTCCGGCGGCTGTTCCACGCACAGGCCCGCCCATCCGCCTCGGACGAGCGGCTCCTCGACGCCGTCGCGCCGTGGGGTTCTGCTCGCATCCGGCCACCGACGGAACACCCCCCGCGGTCCGTGGTCGGCGACCCGAACCGGGTCGGCACGTCCGTCCTCGCGCTCATCGATGCGATGCGCGCCGCCTTCCGCAACTGCGGACTCCACCTGTCGCTCGGCCCGCACCGAGCGCCCGGGTACCGGCCGGCCCGGGAAGGGTTCACCGGTCTCGTCAGGCACCCGGCAAGCACCGACACGCACGCACCAGCGAATTGACGCCCCGCGGGGGTGCGCCGTCGCCGATGGGACGCACACCCCCGCCATTTCGCTCAGACACCCCACAGCACTCCCGGTGGGCCATGCACCGTTCACACACGGAAGGTGGTACTGCGGATATGAAACGACGCATGCTTGCCGTCTTGGCGCTCGCGACGCTGACCCTGTCGGCGTGTGGTTCAGGCGGCGCCGGCGGCAGCAACGACGGCAAGATCTCCGGCGAGATCACCGTGCTGACCAACCGCACCGACCTGGTCGACACGGTCTTCAAGGACTACAAGCAGAAGTTCGAGGCGAAGTACCCGGGCACGTCGGTCAAGTTCGAGGCGATCACGGACTACGAGGGCGAGGTCCGCGTCCGGATGAACACCAAGAACTACGGCGACGTGCTCCTGATCCCGAACTCCGTCAATGCCGACCAGTTGCCGGCGTTCTTCGAACCCCTCGGCTCCGTCGACGAGCTCAAGGACAAGTACCGGTTCGTGCGTACCGAGCAGACGTACAACGGCAAGGTCTACGGCCTGGCGATCACCGGCAACGCGCAGGGGTACGTGTTCAACAAGAAGATCTGGACGCAGGCCGGGATCACCGAGGCGCCGAAGACGCCGGACGAGTTCCTCGCCGCGCTCAAGGCGATCAAGGACAAGACCGGGGCGATCCCGCTCTACACGAACTACAAGGACGGCTGGCCGCTGGGCCAGTGGGAGGGTGCCCGCGGCGGCATCAGCGGCGACCCGGACGCGGCGACCAAGCTCGCCCAGGACGACGCCCCCTGGACAGCCGGCAAGGAGCACTTCGTCATCGACTCGCTGCTGTACGACGCGGTCAAGGGCGGCTACACCGAGCCCGACCCCACCACGACGAACTGGGAGCAGTCCAAGGGCCTGCTCGGCACCGGCAAGGTGGCCACGATGATGCTCGGCTCGTGGTCGATCGTGCAGATGCAGCAGGCCGCCACCAGCAAGGACGACATCGCGTACTGGCCGTTTCCCTACCAGACCGGCGGCAGGTTCCACTCGGTCATCGGCGGGGACTACAAGAACGCGATCAACGTGAACTCGAGGAACAAGGCAACCGCCCGGGCCTGGATCGACTGGTTCACCGACGAGTCGAACTACGCCACCGACCAGGGCGGCGTGTCCGCGCTCAAGACCGCGCCGATGCCCGCGACCCTGGCCGACCTGACCAAGGCGCAGACCGACCTCATCGAGCTCAATCCGGCGCCGAAGGGTGAGGAGGGGCGGGCCGACAAGATCGGCAACGCGGCCGAGATCGGACTGTTCGACGGCAAGTACCGCCAGGAGATCGTCGATGCGGCCCGGGGCGCGAAGCAGGAGTCCAAGGATCAGATCTTCGCGAATCTCAACAAGAAGTGGTCCGACGCCAGGACCAAGCTGAAGTAGGCCCGGCACCGACCCGCGGCGCTCGTCCCGCATCGTGCAGGCGGATCCGGCGGTGAACCGTCGTCGGGTCCGCCTGCACGCCGTGCCCGGCGTCTGTGCCGTAGCCGGACCGCCACAGCTGCCGCCCCGACTGTGAAAGTGAGCCCATGATGGCCCATGACACCAAGTCCGCCCCCGCCCGCAAGCCGAGCGCACGCACGGCGGGACACCTGCGAGGAGCGCCACCCGTACGGCGTTCGGGCGGCATCGGCCCCGCCATGACGCCGTACCTGTTCCTGTGCGCCGCGCTCGTCCTGCTTGTCGTGTTCACCTACATCCCGGTGGTGAACATGTTCTGGTACAGCGTGACGTCGTGGGACGGGTTGAGCCCGTCGAAGGAGTTCGTCGGGTTCGACAACTACGTGGAGATCTTCACGCGGCCGGAACTGTTCGGCGTGCTCAAGGTCAGCCTTTACTACATCGGTGCCTCGTTCGTGCAGATCGTGCTCGCGCTGTACTTCGCCACGATCCTCAGTTTCAGCACCCGATTCCGCAACATCTTCAAGGGCGTCATCTTCTTCCCGTACCTCATCAACGGCGTCGCCATCGGCATGATCTTCCTGTTCTTCTTCCAGCCCGGCGGCACCCTCGACTCCGCGCTCGCCGCGGTCGGGCTCGATGGCGCGCAGCAGCAATGGCTCGGTGACCCCGCCGTCGTGAACTACTCCCTCGCCGGCACATCCGTCTGGCGGTACCTCGGCCTCAATTTCGTGCTGTTCCTCGGGGCGATCCAGTCCATCCCGGCGCATCTGTACGAGGCCGCCGAGATCGACGGTGCCAACCGGTGGGACCAGTTCCGCCACATCATCCTGTCTGGCATCCGGCCGGTCGTCGGCCTGTCGTTCATCCTCGCCGTCGCCGGGTCGCTGTCGGTGTTCGAGATCCCGTTCGTCATGACCGGAGGGGCGAACGAGAGCGAGACATTCGTCATCCAGACCGTCGACATGGCGTTCAAGTACTACAAGGTCGGTCTCGCCTCCGCGATGGCCGTCGTCCTGCTCGTGATCATTCTGCTGGTTACCTGGCTGCAGCGGCGGGTCGCGCCCGACGAGAAAGTGAACCTCGCATGATGAGCGTGCCCGCCGACCGGCGCACACCCTCCGCACGGCTCGCCGTCGCGGGAAAGTACCTGACGCTCGCCGCGGCGACGGCCGTCGTGCTGCTGCCGCCCGTCGTGCTCGTCATGGCGTCGCTGAAGACCCACGAAGAGTTCGCCGCCACCGGGCCGTTCGACCCGCCGGGCAACTGGTTCAACCTCCACAACTACGTCACCGCGTTCACGAAGGGCGCGATGCTGCGCGGCTTCGCCAACACGTCGATCATCCTGCTCGTCTCCCTGGCCGGCACCGTCGTCATCGGGTCGATGGCCGCCTACGCCATCGACCGGTTCGAGTTCCGCCTTCGCTCGCTCATCGTCGGACTGTTCCTGCTGGCCACGCTGGTGCCGGGCGTGACCACCCAGGTAGCGACGTTCAAGGTCGTCGACACCCTCGGCCTGTACGACACCAGATGGTCGGCGATCGCGTTGTTCCTCGGCACCGACATCATCTCGATCTACATCTTCCAGCAGTTCCTGCGCGGCGTGCCCCGCGAGCTCGACGAGGCCGCGGCGATGGAGGGTGCCGGCCCCTTCACGATCTATTGGAAGGTGATCCTGCCGCTGCTCAAGCCGGCCATCGCCACGGTCGTGATCGTCAAGGGCATCGCCATCTACAACGAGTTCTACATTCCGTTCCTGTACATGCCGTCGCGGGACCTCGGCGTCATCTCCACCTCACTGTTCCGGTTCAAGGGGCCCTTCGGCGCACAGTGGGAGGTCATCTCGGCCGGAGTCATCCTCGTCATCGTGCCCACGCTCATCGTGTTCCTGCTGCTGCAGCGCTTCATCTACAACGGATTCACCGCGGGAGCGGGCAAGTGACCGGTCCGATCCGACCTCAGCCCAGACTCGGCCACCTTCGGGCACATCACCACCACAGTGAAGCCCGGATGGCCGGCACCGACCTGGTCGGTCCGCTCCGCTCCGCGAGCACCGCCGGGTGCCGATCGCCCTCGACACCGACGTCAACGGCGCGGCCTACGGCGAGCACCGCCGGGGCGCCGGTGACCTCGTCCACCTCTCCGTCGGCACCGGCGCCGGCGGAGGCGCGGTCGTGCACGGGCGGCCGCTGCACGGCATGCTGCAGCCGCGCTGGGCGGCCAGCAGTCCCCGGTGCCCGGCGCACGCGGCCAGGACGCGGGCAGCCCGCCCGGACGCGACCGCCGGACCGATCGGCCCGCCGGACCGCGGCGTCGCCGCCCCGCGGCTATCGCATTAGGTCATTGGCACAGCGCAGGACCGGCGACGCGGCCCAGGCCGGTGACTCGGCGAGGGCCTCCAACGACCGGCCGCCGCGCACCCGGAACGTCGCGGACTCGCCGGGCAGGAGCGTGACCAGTTGCCGGTCAACGGTCGCCGCGGGGTCCAGCCGGTCGGCGAACAGCGTGAGGTCCCGCAGCAACGTCCCCGCGGTCACCTCGATGACGAGGCCCGTCTCTCCGCGGCGCACCGCCACGTCGGTCACGGCCGGCGGATAGCGCAGGTCGACGTCTTCAGCGAAGCACCACAGGGCCCGCTCGGTGTCGGTGTCGGTGCTGCTGTCGGCGACGATGAGCTCGGCCGCCGGCTCGTCAGCCGTGCTGAGCTCGGTGGACAGCGGCACGGTGAGCGCACCACCGGCCGGCACCTCCAGCGGGATCGTCGCCTTGGCTCGCGGGTCGCCGGCAAAGGTCACCCGGCGCACCTCGATCTCGGCGATCCAGGGGGTGCTCGAGTCGTTGACCGCGACCAGCGCGAGGCGGCCGTCGCGGGGCTGCAGGGTGAGGAGGCGTTGCGCGTAGGAACGGCGCAGTGCGTACCACAGCGGCTTGCGCCGGCCGTCGCCGTCCACCGCCGACCACGACGTGACCGGCCAGTTGTCGTTGAGCTGCCACACGATCGTGCCCATGCACAGCGGGCGCAGCGAGCGGAAGTGCTCGACGCCGAAGGAGATCGCGCGGGCCTGGTTGAGCTGGGTCGCCCAGTGCCAGTCGTCGAACGTCGCGGGCGCCGGGAAGTGCCCCTCCAGGCCACGGGCGAGTTTGGCGTTGCCGTCGATGGCCTTCTGGTGGTGGGCGATGCCCGGCGAGGTGGGGGTGAGCGGGTCGTCGCTCACCGCGCGGCGCAGGGTGGCGAAGGCCGGCGGGGCCTGGAAGCCGAACTCGGCCACGAAGCGTGGCCGGTAGCCGCGGTAGTGGCGGTAGTCGTGCGTGTTCCACACGTCCCAGATGTGCGTCGTGCCGTGGTCGGGGTCGTTCGGGTGCAGCGAGGAGTTGCCGGACCACGGGCTGCCGGGCCAGTACGGCCGGCCCGGGTCCAACTCGGCGACGATGCCGGGCAGCACGTCGAGGTAGTACCCCTCGCCCCAGCTGCGCCCGTCCAGTGCCTCGCGCCAGCCCCAGTCGTGGAAGCCCCAGATGTTCTCGTTGTTGCCCACCCACATCACCAGGCTCGGGTGCGTCATGAGCCGCACCACTTGCTCGCGGGCCTCCGCAGCGACCTCCGAACGCAGCGGCTCCTCCTCCGGGTAGGCCGCGCACGCGAAGAGGAAGTCCTGCCCGACCATCAAACCCAGCTCGTCGGCCAGGTCGTAGAAGTCGTCGCTCTCGTACCGCCCGCCGCCCCACACCCGCAGATAGTTCACCCCGGCCGCACACGCCTGCTCGAGACGCTCGGCGTAACGCTCGCGCGTGACCCGGGTGACGAACGCGTCGTCGGGAATCCAGTTGACTCCGCGGACGAAGATCGGCGTGCCGTTGACGCGAAGCGCGAACCGGCTGCCGTCGGCGTCCGGCGTGGTGTCCAGCTCGACCGTGCGGAAGCCGATGCGGCCGCGCCATCCGTCAAGCGTCGTGGCGCCAGCCGGGTCCTCGAGTGTCACCGCCAGTTCGTAGCGGTGGGCATCGCCCAGGCCCCGCGGCCACCACAGCGTCACGTCGGGTACCTCAAGGACAGCCGTCGCCTGGGTCGCGTCCGCGGGGACGTCCACGGTCATGGTCTGCCCGGCCACCGCCACGCGCAGCCGCAGCGCACCCGTTCGTGCCCGCTCGAGGTCGGCGCGGACCTCGACCCGGCCGGTGCCGCCGTCGACGGTCACGAGCGGACGCACCCGGGCCAGGCGGGCCATGGACCACATGTGCAGCCCGATCGGCCGCCAGACGCCGGCGGTGACGAGCGTCGGGCCCCAGTCCCAGCCGAAGTTGCAGGCCATCTTGCGAATGTATTGAAACGGTTCATCATAAGCGTTCGGCCGTGCCCCGACCTGGTCGCGGACGGCCTCCGCATACGCGTATGCGGAGTCGAACCGGATGCTGAGCTGGTTGCCGGTTGCGCGCACGTGATCGGTGACGTCGAATCGATACTCGCGATGCATGTTCGCCGTCCGCCCGAGCTCGACACCGTTGAAGGTGACGCTCGCGATGGTGTCCAGACCCTCCGCCACCAGCTGCACCCGGTCGGCGTCAACCGGCCCGGCGTCGAAGGTGGTTTCGTACAGCCACGGCGTGCGGCCGATCCACGCCAGCCGCCGCTCGTTGTCGTCCAGGTACGGGTCCGGGATGAGGCCGGCGGCGAGTAGGTCGGTGTGCACGCAGCCGGGCACCGATGCCGGCAGGGGGCCGGTGGGCGCTACGCCGTCCGGGTCGTCCCCGGCGACGCGAACGGTCCATCCGGAATGCAGGGGACGCACGGCAGGCATGAGGCGCTCCATCACTCGGCAACTGAAGCGTATAAGTTGAGAGGACTCCGACAGTATGGCGAACGGGCAACGAGTGTCAACAATGCCGACCGTCTCCGGCGCGCGCGGAGGTGAACCGGTTCGGATGGTTCGAGGGCCGTCGATTCGCCCGAACGGGCCGGATCGCTATGAGCGACCGCGGACCCTCACCGTGGACTGGCGAACCGTCAGCGTTCCCGGCGGTACCGTCGTGTGCGTGACTTCCCCGGTGTCCATCTGGCGCAACAGTGCGCCCACCGTCAGCTCCGCCTGTTCGGCCGGCCGCTGCTGAATCGCCGTGAGCGTCGGCACGGTGATCTGGCACAGATCGGAGTCGTCCCACGCCACGATCGCCACATCGCCGGGCACCGCGACGCCCATGTCGTGCGCCACCTTCAGCGCGGCCGCGGCCATGACGTCGTTGTCGAAGATCACAGCGGACGGCGGCTCGTTGCCACTCATGAGCGCGATCATCGCCTGCATGCCCGCGGCCGCACTGTAATCCGTGTACACGACCTGGTAGCGATCGCGGCCGAGGCCGGCCCGCTCGATCGCCTCCAGGCAGGCCGCGTCCCGCTGGCCGGTGTGGAACAGCTCGCGTACGCCGGCAACCCTGGCCAGCGATCGATGGCCGATCGCCCGCAGATAGTCGATGATGGCCTGTGCCGTACCGGCTGTGTCCACATCGACCGCGCTCACGGCGTCGAAGCGAGGACCCCCGATGATCGCCGCGGGCAGGCCGATGTCGATCAAGGCGTCGATTCGGGGATCGTCCTGCCGCACGTCGCTGACGATGACACCGTCGACGTGCCGCCCGGCCCACCATCGGCGGTACACGTCAACGGTGTCATCGACGCGGTCGACCAGGTGCAGCAGCAGGCCGATCCCGTTGCGGTTGAGCCCCGCCTCCACGCCGCTGAGCATCTGCGTGAGGTACGAATCAATGATCATCGTGCGAGGGGGGCGCACCAGCACGATCCCGACCGCGTTGGCCCGGGCCGTGCCCAGGGAACGGGCAGCGATGTTGGGCGCCCAGCCCAGCTCTCGAGCCGCCGCCAACACCCGCTGGCGCGTGTCCTCGGAAACGCCCGGCCGCCCGTTGAGCGCATATGACACCGCGGCTTCTGACACCCCGGCGCGGCTCGCCACCTGCCGGATGGTGATGCGCGCCGAACCCCGGGCGCTACTGTCCCGCTCTGCTGCCGCTGGGGCCACCTCGCTCCTCCAGCGTTACTGTGCCACTCGACGTCAGAATTGTTGCCTGAGACAGTACCTTGTCGCCGGCCGCTCCCCACAACGTCCGGGTTTCCCGTGGGCCGGCCCGACCGGTATGAGTCGGCGCGCTCTCATCGTTACCAACCAATCGCTTGGTTGGTAAGCTCGGAAGCCGCGCCGGCTCCCCGATTCGCGCCCGGGAGCCGCCTCACTACGCAAGGAGACCTCACGATGAAGGTGCTCGTGGTTGGTGGAACCGGCATGATCGGGGCCCACACTGCGCTCTACCTGCGGGACCGGGGAGACGATGTCACCGTCGCCGCCCGAGGGGCGGTCGATGCGGACTCGCCCGTCGCCGGCCTGCCCGTCCTCCGCGGGGACTACACCCAGCAGACCTTCACCCGAGAGGACCTGGCCCCCTTCGACGCGGTCGTCTTCGCCGCCGGGCAGGACGTGCGCCACCTGCCCCGCGACGTCGACGAGACGCAGTTCTGGAGGGACACCCAGAGCGTGGGGGTGCCGGCCTTCGCCGCGCTCGCCAAGAGTGCGGGTGTCTCCCGCTTCGTCCAGGTCGGCAGCTACTACCACCACCTGCGACCCGATCTCGCCGAATCGAACCCGTACGTCGCCGCCCGGCGCGCCGCCGACGAGGGAGCCCGGGCGCTGGCCGACGACGCCTTCACGGTCTGCACGCTCAATCCGCCCTCGATCATCGGAGCCATCCCCGGCATCACGGCCAAGCGCTACCGCCGCATGGTGTCCTGGGCGGCCGGCAACGAGCCGCAGATCCCCGACCACGCGCCGGCCGGCGGCACGAACTACATGTCGGTCCGGTCCCTGGCCGAGGCGATCGGCGGCGCGCTCGAGCGCGGCACGGCAGGCGCGGCATACCTCATCGGTGACGCCAACCTCACGTTCGCGCAGTTCTTCCAGCTGCTCGTCGACGCGGCCGGGGGCAACCGCACCATCGCCGAGCTCGACGAGCCGCACCCCTTCATGCCCGACTCGATGATCGTCCAAGGGCGCGGGAACGTCCTTGCCTACGAACCGGACCCGGCCGAGACCGCACTGCTCGGCTACACCCGCGGCGACTGTGAGCGTGCCGTTGCCGAACTCGTCCAGGTCGTGCGCGCGGCGACCGCCGCCGTGGCGTGACCATGCTCGACGCGGCCGACCTCACCGCGCTGCGCGCGCTCTCCGAGACGTACGCCGCGGCCGCCGACGACCGTGACGCGGCCGCGGTCGGCGCGCTCTTCGTCCCGGACGGCGTCCTCGTCGTCCCCGAACCGCCGGCCCACCTCGCCGCCCACGTGTCCCATGCCGGCCGCCCCGCGGTCGTGGCCGCGCTCGGGGCGCTCGCCGACACCCTTGCCACGACCCACGTCGTGGCCGGGGCGCGCTACCAGCCCACGCCGGCCGGGGCCCGTGGCCGGGTCCGCGGTACGGCCCACCACCTGCTGCCCGGTCGTGAAGGGCCCTCGGACCTGGTCTGGTTCCTGCACTACGACGACGAGTACGCGCGCACCGGCGCAGGATGGGCCTTCACGCGCCGTGCGGTGACCATCAACTGGATCGAACGCCACCGGGTCTCGCTGACCCGGGCCGGCTCGGAAGGCGCCGACCGGTGAGCGCGGCCCGCACGTTCGAGAGCCGGATCGCGGTCGTCACCTGATCGTCCGCGCGCCCGGACCCACGCAGGGGGCCGGGCGCGCCGGGCGTTGTCTCAGTCGCGGCGGTCGAGGCCGAAGAGCTCGGCTGCCGCCGCGAGCTGGTCGAGGTACTCGGCCCGTTCGCGGTGCCGCACGACGAGGTTGACCACGGTGGCCCCCGCCTCGCCGATCCGGCCGATGAGCTCGAGCGCGTCCTGCGGGCGGCCGATCGGGTCGAGCCGGGCCGGAGGCGTGATGACGACGTCGAACCCCTCCGGCAGGTCGTGCTCGGCGAGCATCCGCGGCAGGGTCTGCAGGTCCGGACCGCGATACGTCACCGGGGCCGGTGCCCACCCGTCGGCCAGTGTGACAGCGCGGCGGAGGGCACGGTTGCTGTGACCCCCGACCCAGATCGGGACCTTCTCCTGGACCGCGTGCGGGCTGATGACCTGGTCGGTGAAGTCGTAGTACTCCCCGTGGTAGGTCGCGAGCCGCACCGACAACGACGCCCGCAGGGCCCGCAGGGCGTCGTCCGCCCGCGGTCCGCGATCGGCGAAAGGGCGGTCGAGCAGTGCGAACTCCTCCTCGAGGTTGCCGACGCCCACGCCGAGCACGACCCGCCCCCCGCTGAGGTGGTCGAGGGTGCCGTACCGCTTGGCCAGCTCGAGCGGATGGTGCAGGCCCAGCACGAGCACGTACGGCAGAAACCGGATCCGCTCCGTGATCGCCGCCAGATAGGAGAACGTCGCGACCGGGTCGTAGAAGCGCTCACCCCGGGCCAACCCCGGTGGCACGCTGACGTGCTCCGGGCAGGTGAAGAACGCGAATCCGAGTCGGTCGGCGGTCGTGAAGACCTCCCGCAGCTCGGCGACCCCGGCCTCGGCCTCCCATGGGGGACGGGGTCCGGAGTCGGCCAGGACGGGGGAGCTGAGGCCGATGCGCATGGCGGATCAGGCCTCGGGGTCGACCGCGCGGGCGAGGATCTCGCGGCCCTCGTCGGTGCCGTCGAGCTGGCGGTTCCAGCGGTGGGTCACCTTCCAGCCGTCGTCGGTGCGGATGAACTCCCACCGGTTGGAGCCGGTGCGCCAGATCCGGTAGCCGTTCTGGTCGGGAGCGCTGAGCACGAGCTGCGAGTAGTTCGTCACGACGGCCCGGTCGCCGTCGACGACGATGTGCGGCAGGCCCATGAGGTGTGCGGCGCCGGCGTGGATCAGGGCCTGGTGCCGCTCGCCGTTCACCATGCCGCGCAGCGCGTCACGGCCGTTGAGCACGACCGGGTAGGTGTCGTACACGCCCTCCTCGGTCCACATCTGGGCGGTGATCTCGGCCGACCCGCTGTCCACCGCGGGGCCGTAACCGGCGACGATCCGCCACAGGGCGAGCTGGTCCTCGGCGGCGGCGAGGCGCCGCTCGGTCTGCTCGAGGCGCGCCTCGAGCAGACCGAGCCGGTCGGGCTGCGGGTCGGTCATGGTCGGATTCCTTTCCGATCGGGCTTCACACGGGTCGATCCGGCTCGGGGCCGGTCAGGGCGTGGACGGACTCGTCTCGAAGCGGTCCGGGGCGAGCTCGCGCAGCGCGGCCATCTGCTCGAGGTGGTGGGCCGCCGAGGTGGCCACAAGGCTCGCGTTGACCGCGGTCGCGCCGACGGCATCGGCGGTGCGCAGGTGCTCGCGGGAGCCGTCCGGGTCCCCGATCGGGTCCAGCGGCGGGATCTGCAGCACCAGGTCGAAGCCGTCGGGGCGCTCCACGGAGGTCCACAGGCGGGTCAGCTCCTGCGGCTTGAGGCCGAACGGCGCCCACCCGGTGCCGAACGCCGCGGCGCGCAGCAGCGAGCGGCGGGTGCGCCCGCCGAACCACAGCGGCACCGTGGTGCGCGGCGCGTGTGGTTCGACGACGAAGTCGGTGAACGTGAACCGGGGCCCCTCGTGGTGCGGCACGGCCCGGCCCCATGCGGCGCGAAAGGCCGCGATCGCCTCGTCCGCGACCGCGCCCCGCTCGGCGAACTCGGCGCCGAGCAGGGCGAACTCCTCCTCGAGGCTGCCCACCCCGACCCCGAGGATGACGCGCCCGCCGCTGAGCAGGTCGAGGGTGCCGTAGGTCTTGGCGAGGGCCAGCGGGTGGTGGTAGCCGATGACGACGACGTTCGTCGCGAGCCGGACGCGGCGCGTTGCCGAGGCTAGGAACGACAGGGTGGCCACGGGGTCGAAGTACGTCGCGCCCCGCTCGACTGCGATCGGGGTCGGCACGGCGACGTGCTCGCTGCACGTCAGGTGGTGGTAGCCCAGGTCGTCGGCGGCACGGGCGACGGCCAGCAGCGCATCGCCGACGCCGGGGCCGGCCAGGAGGTCCCGCTCCCAGGCGGCCGCGGTGCGCGGGTGCTGGACGACGACCGGGGTGAGCAGCCCGATGCGTGCGGTCATGACACGGTCTCCGATCCGGCGTCGCTGCGCGCCGCGCTGGTGGTCTCGTCGGCGGGGTCGCCGGTCGCGGTACTGGTCGGGATGAGCCGGAGGCGTTCGAGCAGGGCGCCGAAGTCCTCGTCGTCGTCCGGGTCGAGTGGCAGCCCGAGCCCGAGCCCGTCGGTGAGCCCGCCGTAGGCCCGCCCGAGCACGTCCGGCAGCTCGGCGTAGGTGCCGTGCGGGATGAGCATGGCCAGGGTCTCGTCGTCGAGGGTGCCGGCGAGGCCCGTCCAGCGTCCGGAGGCGGCCATGCCGGCGAGCCGTTCGCCGACACCGCCCAGGCCGAGGCGGTCCAGGGTCGTGCGGTATGCCGGTGTCGAGAAGAGGAACGCCAGCTCCTGGCGGGCGGAGTCGCGGCTCGCGGCGAGTGCGGCCTGCGTGCGGCCGGTGATCGACTTGGACACGACGACGACCCTCGGGATCCCGGCGCGTCCGGCCCGCTGGGCCCCGGCGCGCAGTCCGGGGAGTACGACCGTGCGCAGATGGCTGGGGTGCGAGTTCGTCGCGTGGGTGACGAAGCCGTCGGCGAGCTCGCCGGCCACCTCGCAGACGCGCCGGTTGACGCCGCCGGTGTAGAGCGCCGGGGCCGCGGTCGACAGCGGGCCGGGGTTGAAGTAGGGCTGGAGCCGGGTGAAGCGGTAGTGGCTGCCCTCGTGCCGCAGGGGCGCGCCCGTGGCGAAGGCGGCGAAGATCGCCCGGATCGAGGCGAGGTAGTCGCGCAGGTGTTGGGCCGGCCGGTCCCACGGCACCGAGAAGCGGTCGACGATGTTGCCGCGCACCTGGGTGGCCAGACCGAGCTGGAAGCGGCCCTCGGAGAACCGCGCGAGGTCCCACGCGGCGTAGGCGGTCACCATCGGGCTGCGGGGGAAGGCCAGCGTCATGCTGGTGCGCACGGTGATCCGGCTGGTGTGCTCGGCCGCGAGCAGGGCGACCGCCAATGAGTCGTGCGTCGTCTCGGGGACGTGCACGGTGTCGAAGCCGAGCCGTTCGATGCGCGCCACGACCGCGGGCACCTCGCGCAGCGCCGTCGTCGGTGGCAGCGTCGTGGCCAGCTCCATCCGGGCGGCGGGTACGTGTGGCGTCATGGGAGCCGGCCGGCCAGAGCGGCGTCGACGATCTCGTCGCCACTGACGATCCGGGCGAGCTTTTCCAGGCGCGGCGCGCGACGCAGATGCGCCCCGCCCTCGACCGGCAGGCACGCGCCGGTGATCCATGAGGACTCGGGACCGCACAGGAAG
The DNA here is from genome assembly GCF_050947935.1 of Dactylosporangium sp. CA-052675. Lineage (GTDB taxonomy): Bacteria > Actinomycetota > Actinomycetes > Mycobacteriales > Micromonosporaceae > Dactylosporangium. The sequence continues at coordinate 3,288,215 of NZ_CP192010.1, forward strand.
CGGACCGCGGCGGCGACGTCATCGGCGCGCCCGACCCGCGCGAGGGGCTTCTCGGCGACGGTCGCGGCGGCCAGCTCGGGGTCGGCGAGCAGCAGGCCCGGGTTCTTCCCGTCGGTGGCCACGATGCCGGGGCGCACCACGTTGACCCGCACCGCGAGGTGGCCGAGCTCGTCGGCGGCGACCCGCACGAGGGCCTCGAGCGCGGCCTTGCTCACCGAGTAGGACGGCATGAACGGGAAGGAGTGCCCGCCCGCGCTCGAGGAGGTGCACACGATGGCGCCCCCACCGCGCGCGGCCAGAGCCTGTCCGCCGTGCCTGATCGCGTGCAGCGCCGTTGTGACGTTGCGCCGGAAGTCATGCTCGAGGGTCTCGGCGTCGAGGGCGAGCACGGGACGGAAGGTGCCGCCGCCGACCGTCGTGACGACGGCGGCCAACGGCGTCTCGTCGGCGACGCGAACCGCGGCGGCCACGTCGTGCTCGAGCGTGGAGTCGCCGGCGCTGATCCGCACGGGCAGCGCCCCGGGAGCGGCTGCGGCGACCGTCGCGGCCGCCGCCTGTAGCGTCGCCTCGGTCCGCCCCATGATCGTCACGGCGGCGCCGTCAGCGGCCAGCGCGGCGGCGATGGCGCGGCCGAAGCCGCCGCCCCCGCCGATGACGAGCGCACCACGGCCGGCGAGCGGGCCGGGCGCGGCCGGGTCAGGAGTCGTGCTCACGCCTGCTCGCTCGAGGGACGCCGGAACTTCCGCGCCGACGGGTCGTCGATGAGCACGAAGGTGCCTGTGGCCGTGACGCACGTCAGGTCTCCGACGCGCAGCTCGCCGGAGCTGCGCACCTTGCGCCCGTCGCGCCCGTCGTGCCGGGCCAGGATCGTGATCGGCGTGCCGATGGGGATGGCCGCGTGGAACGAGACGTTGAGCCCGACCGTCACCGCGGCATATCCGGCCCTGGCATTGGCGATGCCGAGGGCGTGGTCCATGAGCATGGCCGAGGTGCCGCCGTGCACGTGCCGCGGGGGTCCCTGGAAGGCCAGTCGCAGGGTGACCTCGCCGCGCAGTGAGCCGTCTGGTTCGACCCAGAGGCTCACCGGCGGCGACAACGGGTTCTCGGTGCCGCCGGCGGGATCGAAACGGCCCGGGCCGGGCTGGCGCCACATCGTCGCGATCCGCTCGGAAAGGTCCGGGGCGCGGGCGTCGATCCGGCCGGTGAGCGCGTCGAGGTCGGCCAGGATCCGGTCGGCGTCGACGTCGATGGCGTCGCCCGCGCGGGTGATCGCGTCGACGAGCCGGCGGGTGGCTGAGGCGATCGCATCGATGCCGGAATCACGGGGCTGTGCCGTGGCAAGGATAGCTTCCACCGGGCGGACTCCTTTGTGGTCAACCAAGCGCTTGCTTGACCACACCATAGCGATCGGGTGGAGCGCTGACAACGGCCGCCCCCCGGCGTCGTCACCCCATTGATACCGGTGGTTTCCTGCAAATCGGCGTGGCCTCGACCTCTCCCTATGGGGTAACCTAACTAGCGCTTGGTTGGCTGGCGCGATAGCCTGGCGCCGCCGATCCCTCGGAGGGCACCGATACCCGTGAGCTCCCACCGTTGAGCTCCAGGCCCTCCAGCACGCCGCCCACGCCCTGTGTCACCGCGCAATTACCCGCCCTCACGGCCACCGCCGAACGACCCGGCGGCAGTCCCCGCCACGCGAGGACCCGCCGCGGCCGCGGAGCCGCTCCGGCTCGGACCGCACGTCCGGAAAGGAACAACGAACACCGTGTCTCGTCTTTCGCGCCGCCGAGGCCTCGCCGCCGGCGTCACCCTGCTCGCCGCCCTCGCCGTCGGAGCCTGTAACGGCAACCCGGCCGGCGGCACCGGTGCCGGCTCAGGTGAGATCGACCCCAACGCCGTCCTGCGGGTCACGGCCTCGTCGCCGTTCCAGAATCTTGACCCGGCCCAGCTGGCACCCGGCGGTTACCCGTACCTCACGCTGATCTACGACCGGCTCACCATGGTCAACTCCAAGGACGAGATCGTCCCCGGTCTGGCGACCTCGTGGACCTTCGCCAAGGACGGCTCCTACCTCGAGTTCGCCCTGCGCGACGGCGTCACCTTCCACGACGGCACGCCGTTCGACGCCGACGCCGTCAAGGTGAACATCGAGCGCGGCCAGACGCTGCCCACGAGCACCATCAAGCAGGACCTCGCCGACATCACCGGCGTCACCGTCGTCGACGCGCACACCGTGCGCCTGAACCTCAAGCCCGGCGCCGGCGCGGTCCTGCCCTCGGCCCTGGCCACCGCCGCCGGCATGATGGTCTCGCCCAAGGCGATCGCCGGCGGTGTCAACCTCAAGCTCGCCCCCGGCAACGCCGGCTCCGGCCCGTACGTCGCCACCGAGTTCGTGCCCAACGAGAAGTACGTGGTCAAGCGCGCCGAGGGCACCTACTGGGACTCGAACGCCGGGCGCCTCGCCGGCATGGAGATCACCCGCGTTCCGGAGGGTGCCACCAGGCTCAACGGCGTCATCAGCGGTCAGACCGACCTCAGCTTCGTCTCCTCGGCCAACGAGGTCGTCCAGGCCCGCCAGCTCGGGGAGTCCGGCCAGCTCAAGGTGACCACCCGCCCGTTCCGCAACGTCCTCGGCATCCTGCTGCGCGCCGGCAAGGGCGACCTCAAGGACAAGCGGGTCCGTGAGGCGATCGCGCGCTCGGTCGACCCCGCTGCCGTCGAGGCGCTCTTCAACGGCACTTGCACCCGCACCCGCAGCATCTACCCGAACAGCCCGTGGGAGAACCCGTCGGCGACGTACCCGTACGAGTTCGACCTGGACAAGGCCAAGGCGCTCATCGCCGAGGCGGGCGGGGCCAAGGTATCGATCAGCTTCTCGTCCGGCACCAACACGGAGCAGCCCGCCACGGCCATCCAGGCCGCCATGTCCAAGGCCGGCATCAACGCGACGCTCAACCCGACGCCGAACTCCGAGACCGAGGCCCGCTTCATCGCGGGCGACTTCGAACTCGAGGTATCCAACACCTTCAACCCGCGCCTCGACCCGGCGGGCACGGTGAACAACTACCTCACCGGCAACTACAAGCTCGCCACGGACCCCGCGGCCATCGCATCGACCGCGGCCACGGCCGCCGACCCGCGCCTGAGCGTCGAGGAGCGCGCCAAGCAGTACCACCAGCTGTGGGAGCAGCTGTTCAGCGAGGCGTGGTTCATTCCGATCTGCAACCTCACCAACGCCACCATCGCCTCCCCCAAGGTGGTCGGCGCCGAGCAGCTGCCGTGGACCAATCTCGGCCTGTTCGACCTGCGCACCGTCGCGAAGACAAAGGGCTGAGCGCCCGGACTTCACCCGTCCGCCGGCCGGTCGCCCACGGTGACCGGCCGGCGCGAAGAAAGGTAGGCAGAGCCAGTGACCCGCCCCGCCGCAGCCACCCCCCTCCTGGCTGCCCTGTCCCACGTGCTCGAGCAGCAGCCGGACCTCACCATCACCCTCGCCGGCGCCCCGTACACGGTGGCTGAGCTCGATGCCGCGTCGCGCCGCCTCGCCGGCTTCCTCGCCGACCGCGTCGCCCCCGGCGATCGCGTCGTCGTCCTCGCCCGCAACGGCCGCCTGGCCCTGCTCGCCTGGTGGGCGACGACGCTCCGCGGCGGATTCGTCGTCCCGCTCAACACGAGCAACCGCGGCCCCATTCTGGCCCACCAGGTGCTCGACTCCGATCCGGTTGCGATGATCCTCGAGGACGAGTTCGTGCCCGTCATGGACGAGGCCATCGTCGGTGCCGGGCTGCGGGTGCCGGTCCTCGTCGGAGCCCCCGAGGCCGGCCGGCCGTCCGCGCGCCCCGTGCCCGGCTGGGCCACCGAGGTCATCGACTTCGACGCCGCCGTCGCCGAGGGCCCGGCGGTGACGACGACTCCGGACCTCGACGCGTACGCCACCAGCCATCTCATCTACACGGCCGGCACGACGGGACCATCCAAGGCCTGCATGGTCAGCCACGGCTTCGTGGCGAACATGGCCCGCCAGATGCACGAGAACCTCGAGCGCCAGGCCGGTGACGTGCTGTGGTCGCCGATGCCGCTGTTCCACATGGCCGCCGTCGGGCACGTCGTGGGCTCGCTCCAGCTCGGCTCGGCCATGGACATCGCCCAGCGCTTCTCGGTCAGCGGATTCTGGGACGAGATCCTGCGCTCCCGCGCGACGATGGCCGCGCTCATGGGCTCGATGCTGCCGATGATCGCCGGCGCCGCCGAGTCCGAGGCCGCCCGCAGGGCCTTCGGCCAGCTGCGCGTCGTGTCCGGCTCGCCGGTCACGGCCGACCTCGCCGCTCGCTGGACCGAGCGGTTCGGCGTCCAGCGGGTCGGCTCGGGCGCGTACGGCATGACCGAGGCCAGCCTGATCACGCTCACCCCACCGGGGGGTTACCGCGCCGGGGCCGCCGGCAAGGTCAACGAGTCCTTCGAGGTGCGCATCGCCGACGAGCACGACAACCCGCTGCCCGTCGGCGAGGTCGGCGAGATCCTCGCCCGCCCCACCCGGCCGGCGATCATGTTCAACGGCTACTGGCGCCAGCCGGAGAAGACCCTCGAGGTCTTCCGCGGCCTGTGGTTCCACTGCGGCGACTACGGCCGTCTTGACGAGGACGGCTACCTCTACTTCGTCGACCGCGGCAAGGACTACCTGCGCCGCGGCGGGGAGAACATCTCCAGCTTCGAGATCGAGGGCATCGTGGCGGGCCACCCGGCCGTCGGCGAGGTCGCCGTCCACGCGGTCCCCTCGCCCCTGGCCGAGGACGACCTCAAGGTGACGGTCGTGCCCGCGCCCGGAGCACAGATCGACCCCGCGGAGCTCTTCGCGTGGCTGCACCCGCGGGTACCGCGGTATGCCGTCCCCTCCCACATCGAGGTCCGCTCCGAGCTGCCCAAGAACGCCGTCGGGCGGGTCCTCAAGCGGGTCCTGCGCGACGAGGGCGTGACGCCGCAGACGTGGAGCACGGACCCCCGCGCCGTGACCGGCACCCGGGTCCCGGCCGGCGCCGGGGAGCAGCCGTGACCGCCACCGCGAGCCCGGTCCCCGGCCCGCGGTCCGAGGGTCCATTGGCCGGCCTGCGGGTCCTCGAGCTCGGTGGGCAGGGGCCGGTGCCGTTCGCGGCGATGATGCTCGCCGACCTCGGCGCCCAGGTCGTGCGGGTGGACCCGCCGGGCGAGCCCGACCGGCGGGAGCGCGCGCAGGTCAACGCGATCGACCGCGGCCGCACGACCGTCACGTTCGACCTGAAGTCCGGGGCCGACCGGCCGCTCGTGTACCGGCTGCTCGCCGACGCGGACGTCCTGCTCGACCCGTTCCGTCCCGGGGTACTCGAACGTCTCGGCCTGGACCCGGCCGAGCTCACGGAGCGGTACCCGCGCCTCGTCGTGGCGCGGATGACCGGCTGGGGCCAGGACGGCCCCCTCGCCGCGGCCGCTGGGCACGACCTCAACTACATCGCCGTGTCCGGGGTGCTCGACACGATCGGAGGGCCCGAGTCCGGCCCCGTCGTGCCGCCGATGTACCTGGCCGACTTCGCCGGCGGTGGCATGGTGCTCGCCTTCGGCGTCCTGGCCGCCCTGCACGAGCGCGTCGCCTCCGGGCGCGGCCAGGTCGTGGACTCCTCGATGCTCGAGGGCAGCGGGCTGCTCACCGTCGTCATCCACTCGATGCTCGCGCGGGGCTCCTGGAACCTCACCCGTGGCACCAACTACCTCGACGGCGGGGCGCACTTCTACCGCGTGTACCGCACCGCCGACGACAAGTTCATGTCCGTCGCGGCCATCGAGGCGAAGTTCTACCGCACGTTCCTGCTCACCCTCGGCCTCGATCCGCAGGACGGGTCGGGGCAGTTCGACGAGTCGGGGTGGGCCGGCTGGGCCGAGCGGATCGCGGCGGTCTTCGCCGGGCGCACCCGGCAGGAGTGGTGCCGCCTCTACGAGGGCGTCGACGCGTGCGTGCACCCGGTGCTGGACATCGCCGAGTCGGCCGAGCACCCGCAGGTGCGCGCGCGGCGGGCCGTTGTCGAGATCGAGGGGGTCACCCAGCCGGCCCCGGTGCCGCGCTTCTCGCGCACGCCCGCCGGCCTCCCGCGGGCCCCGCGGCGCCGTGGTGAGGACACCGACCGGGTGCGCTCGGCGCTCGCCGCGGACAGCCCGTGGCAAGCCCTGTTGAGACCTTGACCTGCCTTCAGACCCCACCCTACGATCTCAACCAAGCGCTTGCTTGCCGAGCGCTGATCCGTATTCGACGACGACACGAAACGGAACATCAATGACGCCCCCGACCCCGGTAGTCCGAACCGTGGGACCTGCCGTCTTCGCCGACATCGTGCGGGCGCGCGCGGATGACGATCACCCGGGCCTGCTGTTCGAGGGCCGCACCATCACCTGGGGCCAGGTCGTGCAGGAAGCCGCCGACCGTGCCGCCGCCCTGGCCGACGTGCCCCGCCCCGAGGGCAAGCCGCTGCACCTGGGGGTCCTGCTGGAGAACACCCCCGACTACGTGTACTGGCTCTGCGCGGCCGCGCTGGCCGGCGCCACCGTCGTCGGGATCAATCCGACCCGGCGTGGCACCGAGCTGGCCCACGACGTGCGGCACACCGATTGCGACCTGCTCATCACCGAGGACCGCCTCGCCGGCCTCATCGATGGGCTGGACCTGGGCATCGCCGGCGAACAGGTGCACAACATCGACGCTGCGGAGTACGCCGGATGGCTGGCCCGGCACGCCGGCGCCCCGATGCCCACCCACGAGATCGACCCCGGCGCCAGCCTGCTGCTGATGTTCTCCTCGGGCTCGACCGGGGCCCCCAAGGCGGTCATCTGCTCGCACGGGCGCCTCGCCGCGATCTCCGAGGCGCTGCTGGTCCGCACCGAGCTGACCCGCGACTCGGTCAGCTACATGTCGATGCCGCTGTTCCACGGCAACGCCGTCATGCTCAACCTCGGGCCCGCCATGGTCTGCGGCGCGACGATCTGCATGGTCCGCAAGTTCTCCGCGTCCGGCTTCGTGCGCGACGTGCACGAGCACGGCGTCACCTACTTCAACTACGTCGGCCGGGCCCTCGCCTACGTCCTGGCTCAGCCGGTCGACCCGCGCGACGCGACGAGCACGCTGCGCCGGGCCGTCGGCACCGAGGCCTCGGCCGCTGACATCGCCCGCTTCACCGAGCGCTTCGGCGTCGTGGTCTCCGAGGGCTACGGCTCCAGCGAGGGCGTCATGCGGATCAACCGCACCCCCGAGACGCCCGACGATGCGCTCGGCGTGGCCGTCGCCGGCGCGGACGTGAGGGTCATGAACGAGGACACCGGCCTGGAGTGCCCACCGGCCTCGTTCGACGAGACCGGACGGCTCGTCAACGCGGAGGAGGCCATCGGGCAGCTCGTCGGAGTCGGCATGGCCGCCCGGTTCGAGGGCTACTACAAGAACCCCGAGGCCGCCGCCGAGCGGATCCGCGGCGAGGACTTCTGGTCCGGAGACCTGGCCTACCGCGACGCCGACGGCTACTTCTACTTCGCCGGCCGCTCCTCGGACTGGATCCGGGTCGACAGCGAGAACTTCGCCGCCGCATCCGTCGAGCGGATCATCGAACGCTGGGATCGGGTGGCGCTCGCCCCCGTCTTCGCGGTGCCCGACCCGCGCACCGGCGACCAGGTGATGTGCGCCCTCGAGCTGCGCGGCGACGCCGGCTTCGACCCCGAGGCGTTCACCGCCTTCCTCGACGAGCAGGCCGACCTCGGCACCAAGTGGCGGCCCCGCTTCGTGCGGATCGTCGCCGAGATCCCCACCACGGGCAACAGCAAGGTCGCCAAGCAGGTCCTGCGCCGTGCCGCCTGGGCCACGACCGACCCCGTCTACGTCCGCGACGGCGCGTCCACCGCGTACCGCCCCCTCACGGCGGCGGACGTCAGGGCCCTCGAGCAGCAGTTCGCCGACAACGGGCGCACCGCGCTGCTGCCGGCCACCTGACCCGGCCGGCCCGCCAACACGCCGAACCGGCGCCCCGCGCCCTGAGAGAGGACATCCATGTACCTGGAGTACACCCCGCAGCAGCGAGAGCTGAGCCGGGAGCTGCGCGCCTACTTCGCCCGACTGCTCACGCCCGAGGTCCGCGAGGCGCTCGGCGGTACCAACGAGGACCGGCCGGCGTACCGGGAGATCATCCGTCAGATCGGCAAGGACGGCCTGCTCGGGCTCGGCTGGCCCAAGGAGTTCGGCGGCCAGGGCCGCCCGACGGTCGACCAGTACATCCTCTTCGACGAGATCAACCGCGCCCAGGCGCCGTTCCCCTTCGTCACCATCAACAACATCGGCCCGATGCTCATGCGCTACGGCACCGAGGAGCAGAAGCGCACCTACCTGCCGGGCATGCTCACCGGCGACGTCATCTTCGCCATCGGCTACAGCGAGCCGGGCTCCGGCACCGACCTGGCCTCGCTGCGCACCAGGGCCGAGGCCACCCCCGAGGGGGGCTGGGTCATCAACGGCCAGAAGGTCTTCACCAGCGGCGCCAGCCAGGCCGACTTCGTCTGGCTGGCCGTGCGCACCGACCCCGACGCCCCGAAGCACAAGGGCATCACCATCCTCATCGTGCCGACATCGGACCCCGGCTTCAGCTGCACGCCGATCGCCACCAGCGGCATCACCCACACCAACGCCTCCTACTACGAGGACGTGCGCGTGGGCCCCGAGGCCCTCGTCGGCGAGGTCAACGGCGGCTGGCGCCTCATCACCGGCCAGCTCGGTCACGAGCGAGTGGGCCTGGCCGCCATGGGCGGACGCACCGAGCAGCTGTGGACCGACGTCACCGCGTGGGCTGCCGAGCCCGATGCCGACGGGATCCGCGTCCTCGACAGGCCATGGGTGCGCACGGAGCTGGCCCGTGACTTCGCCGAGCTGACCGCGATGCGCCTGCTCAACTGGAAGATCGCCGTCGTCGGGGAGGGCCAGAACCCGGCCCCCGCCGCCGCTTCGGTCGCCAAGGTCTACGGCACGGAGACCCACGACCGGGTCTGCCGCAGCCTCGTTTCCGTCGTCGGGCCCCGCGCGACCCGGCGCCCCGGCGCACCGGACGCCGTCCTCGGCGGACAGCTGGAGGCCTACACCCGCGGCTCCTACATCAACACCTTCGGCGGCGGCACCAACGAGGTGCTGCGCGACATGATCGCGGTCGCCGGCCTCGGCATGCCGAGGAAGGGGCGCTCCGCATGAGCGCCGCGACGCAGACCTCGGCCCGCGACACCGCCGACGAGGAGGCCTTCCTCGCCCGCCTGCGCGAGTTCCGCGGCCTCGAGGCCACCCCCACCCGCTACGCGCAGGACGCCGTCAATCAGGCGATGATCCGCCACTTCGTCGAGGCGATGGGCGACGAGAACCCCATCTACGTCGACGAGCAGGCCGCCCGCGACACCGGCCGTGAAGGTGTCGTCGCCCCGCCGCCGATGCTGTCGACCTGGCTCATGGTCGGCTACAAGGCCCACACGGCCGCCGCCGCGGGCGCCGCGCCGGACACCCCCATGGCGCGGCTGCTCGCGATCCTCGCCGAGGCCGGCTTCGTCGGGGTCGTCGCGACCAATGACGAGCACGAGTACGTGCGCGAGCTGCGCCTGGGCGACAGGATCAAGATGACGACGGTCATCGAGGACGTCTCCCCGCGCAAGACCACGGGCCTGGGCACCGGTCACTTCATCACGACGCTGCGCACCTACACCGACCAGAACGACGAGGTCGTGGCTCGGCAGCGCTTCCGCATCCTGCGCTTCGACCCGACCGGCGCGAAGCCCGCGGCGGCGGCCGCCGCCGACCCGGCGCTGCGGCACAAGCCGTTCATCCTGCGCGACAACGCCTTCTGGTTCGAGGCCGCCGCACAGCGTCGCCTCGTCATCCAGGCCTGCACGGACTGCGGCACACTGCGCCACCCGCCCGGCCCGATCTGCCCGTCCTGCCATTCGTACGCGTGGCACGAGGTCGAGGCGAGCGGCCGGGGCACGGTGCACAGCTACGTGGTCAGCCACCACCCGAAGGCCCCCGGGTACGACTACCCGCTCACCGTGGTGCTCGTCGACCTCGAGGAGGGCACCCGCCTCGTCGCCGACTTCGCCGGGGACGCCGGCGAAGTCGAGATCGGCCTGCCCGTGCGGGTCGATTGGCTCGACTACGACGAGCACCTCACGCTGCCGCGTTTCCGGGCCGCGACCTCCGCGTCGGAGCTCACCGAAGAGGAGAGGAACTGATGGACTTCCAGCTCACCGAGGAGCAGGTCACGGTCAACGACCTGGCGCGCGACATCTTCTCGCGCAACGGTGACCCGCAGCGCCTCTTCGACATCGAGGCCGGTCCGGAGCGCTTCGACCGCGTCCTGCACCGCGACCTGGCCGAGTCCGGCGCCCTCGGGCTGCTCGTGCCCGAGGAGCACGGCGGTGCCGGGCTGAGCCTGTGGCAGGTCGCTGGGCTCTTCTTCGAGCAGGGCCGGACGCTGGGCACCGTCCCGCTGTGGGAGACCCTTGTCGGCGGCGTCCTGCCGCTGGTGCGTTACGGCGACGCCAAGCAGCAGTCCGAGTGGCTGCCCCGCGTCGCCTCCGGGGATGCGGTCCTCACCGTGGCCGTCGACGATCTGGCCGACGCCCGGCCGTACGGCGCCCGCGTCCGCGCGCGCTCCGGCGTCCAGTCCGCCGGTGATGGGGTCGCCCTGAGCGGCACCGCCGTCGGTGTCCGCTCGGCGCACCTCGCCGACGCGATCATCGTCCCGGCCACCGACGACCAGGGCACGGTCGGGCTCTATCTCGTGCCGACCGCCGGCGCCGGGGTGCGCCTCGACACCTTCGAGCGCACCGACCGCGGGCTCGCCTCCGACGTGCACCTCGACGACGCCGCGGCGCAACCGCTCGCCGACGGCCCCGAGGAGGACCGGGTCGACTGGCTGCTGCGCCAGGTCTGGATCGCCGTGGCCGCCCTGCAGAGCGGCATCAGCCAGGCCGCCGTGCGCCAGGCCGCCGACTACACCTCCGGCCGCGAGCAGTTCGGCGTGCCGATCGCGACCTTCCAAGCCGTCGCCCACCAGATCGCCAACTGTCACATCGACACCGAGGCGATGGAGGTCACCTACCTCAACGCGCTGTGGCGCGAGACGAGCGAGCGGCCCTCCCGCGCGGCCGTGCACGTCGCGAAGTACTGGGCCGGCGAGGCGGGCGACCGCGTCGCGCGCACCGTACAGCACGTGCACGGCGGCATGGGCGCCGACGTCACCTACCCGATCCACCGCTACATGCTCTGGACCACCCAGCTGGCCAACACCGCCGGCTCCGCGGCCTGGCACCTGCAGCAGCTCGCGGACCTCGTCGACGCGGGGGAGCAGCTGTGAGCGGCAGGCAGATCACGATCGAGCAGGTGCGCCTCGGCGACACGCTACCGGAGCTTGCGATCCCGCTGACCCGGACCCTCATCGTCGCCGGCGCCCTCGCGACCCGCGACTACGAGGACGTGCACCACGACCCGGCCCAGGCCGAGCGTCGCGGCACCCCCGACACCTACATGAGCATCAACAACACCAACGGGCTCGTCGGCCGCTACGTCACCGACTGGGCCGGCCCGGCCGCCCGCATGGTGCGCCTGAGCACCCGCCTCGGGGTTCCGAACTTCCCGGGCGACACGATGCGGCTGACCGGCGAGGTCGTCGGCCTCGAGCAGGACACCGTGCGCGTCGCGGTCCGAGGCATGAACAGCAAGGGCGCGCACGCCATCTCCGAGGTGACCGTGCGACTGCCCCGCGGAACGGAGCAGTGACGTGACGGACAACTTCCTGTCGGGCCGCACCGCGATCGCCGGCATCGGCGCGACGGAGTTCTCCAAGGACTCCGGCCGTAGCGAGCTGCGGCTGGCCGTCGAGGCCGTCTCGGCCGCCCTGGCCGACGCGGGCCTGAGCCCCGCCGACGTCGACGGCATGACGACCTTCACCATGGAGACCAACCCGGAGAACATGGTCGCCCGCAGCCTGGGCATCCCCGAGCTGAAGTTCTTCTCCCGGATCCCCTACGGCGGTGGCGGCGCCTGTGCCCCCGTCCAGCAGGCCGCCATGGCCGTCGCGAGCGGCATCGCCGACGTCGTCGTGGCCTACCGCGCCTTCAACGAGCGCTCCGGTGTCCGCTTCGGGCAGGGGCCGCCTCCGGCGAAGACCCAGGCCACCTCGGACAACGAGTACCGCTCCTGGGTCAACCCGTACGGCCTGCTCACCCCGGCCCAGCACACGGCGATGTTCGCCCGCCGCTACATGCACAAGTACGGCGCGACCAGCGAGGACTACGGCCGGGTCGCCGTGCTCGCCCGCAAGCACGCGGCGAACAACCCCAACGCGTGGTTCTACGGCAAGCCGCTGACCCTCGAGGAGCATCAGGCCTCCCGCTGGATCGCCGAGCCGCTGCACCTGTACGACTGCTGCCAGGAGACCGACGGTGGCCAGGCGATGGTCATCGTCAGCGCCGAGCGCGCCAAGGACCTGCCCTCCACCCCCGCCTACATCGCCGGGGCGGCCCAGGGCATGGGACCGGACCAGTACCAGATGGTCAGCTACTACCGCGAGGACCTGACCCGCATCCCCGAGGTCGAGCTCTGCGCCAGGCAGCTGTGGGCCCAGTCGGGCCTCGGACCCGCCGACATGAGTGCGGCGATCCTCTACGACCACTTCACCCCGTACGTGCTCAACCAGCTCGAGGAGTACGGCTTCTGCGGCCGCGGCGAGGCCAAGGACTTCATCGCCGACGGCAACCTCGAGGTCACCGGCTCCCTGCCCACCAATACACACGGTGGCCAGATCGGTGAGGCCTACCTGCACGGCACGAACGGCGTCGCGGAGGGCGTCCGGCTCGTGCGGGGGACCTCGACCAATCAGCCCGGCGGTGTCCGCAACGTCCTGGTGACGGCGGGCGTCGGAGTTCCAACCAGCGCACTGATTCTGTCCGCGGAGGGGTGAAACACCGGGCGCCCGAGCGCCCGGTGGTCACCACCTCACGGATCCGCCCGGCAACCGCCGAGCATGCAGCACCCACCTCTCGATCGATCCGCCTCGTGTTTGGACGGGTGATATGGGTTTCATCAGCAAGACCTGGGAGCGCGTCATCGCGCTGACGGCCATCGGCGCGCTCGCCGTGGTGGCCGGCTGCACCAGCACCAGCCCGACGGACACCGGCAGCGGTTCCGGAGGCGAGATCGACACGTCGGCCGTGCTCAAGTTCGCGTCGGCGGGTCCGCTGCGCGACCTCGATCCGGCCCTCCAGACGAGCTACGGCGCCTGGGGCTATCTGTTCCTCGTATGGGACCGGCTGACCATGCTCGACAAGGACGACAAGATCGTCCCGGGCCTGGCCAAGGAGTGGAACTTCGTCGACAACGGCAGCGTCCTCGAGCTCAAGCTGCGTGACGACGTGAAGTTCCACGACGGCACGCCGTTCGACGCCGAGGCCGTCAAGGCCAACATCGAGCGGGGCAAGACGCTGCAGGGCTCGACCCTCAAGAGCGACCTCGCCGACATCGAGTCGGTCGAGGTCGTCGACGCCAAGACCGTGCGCCTCAAGCTGGTCAAGGGCAAAGGTGTGCAGCTGCCCGCGTCCTTCACCGGCACCGCCGGCATGATGGTCAGCCCGAAGGCCATCAAGGACGGCGTCGACATCAAGAACAACCCCGGCACCGCCGGCTCCGGCCCGTACATCGCCACCCAGCTCGTGCCCCAGGAGAAGCTCGTCCTCAAGCGGGCCGACAGCTACTGGGACCCGAGCGTGGGGCGCCTCGGGGGCATCGAGCTGCAGCGAGTGCCCGACGCCGCGGCCCGCCTGAACGGCCTGCAGAGCGGCCAGGTCGACCTGGCCCCGCTCAGCTCCGCCAGTGAGATCGCCCAGGCCGGGCAGATCGTCGGCAAGGGCAGCGGTCTGCAGAAGCACGACGTGAAGTTCAAGAACCTCGTCGGCGTCTACATGCGCGCCACCAAGGGCGACGTCGCCAAGCTCCCGATCCGCCAGGCGATCGCCCAGGCGATCGACCCGGCCGCGATCGGCGCGCTCTTCAGCGGCTACTGCACGCCGACGCGCCAGCTCGTCCCCGAGACGGACCCGAGCCGTGTTCCGGGCTACACCTACCCGTACGAGTTCAGCGTCGACAAGGCCAAGGCCCTGGTGCAGCAGGCCGGCGGCGCCAAGGTGACCGTCACCTTCGCCGCGGGCACGAATGCGGAGCAGCCGGCCAACGTCGTGCAGGCGTCGCTGCGGGCCGTCGGCATCGACGCGACGCTCAACCCCGTGCCCAACACCGAGAACGAGCCCCGGTTCATCGCCGGCGACTTCGAGTTGATGGTGGCCACGTCGTGGAGCCCGAAGGCCGACCCGGCGGCGACGGTGAACACCTATCTGCTGAACACGTACAAGCTCGCCGCGGACCCCTCGCTCATCGCGGCCAAGGCGGCCGAGGCGGCCAACCCCATGCTGTCGATGGACAAGCGCGCCCCGCTGTACCAGGACATCTGGAAGACGACGCTCGAGCAGGCCTGGTTCGTGCCGCTGTGCAACCAGACCGTCGCGAACGTGGCGAAGACGAACGTCGTCGGCATCGACAACATCCCGATGTCGAACATCGGCATCTGGGACCTGCGCTACATCGCCGTCAAGAAGTAGCCGTCGCTGCTGACCACCCGGCGGTGCCGCCGCCGGGTGGTCAGGGCCACCCGCCGGGGCCGGGGCCGGTGGCGACATCGGCACGGCCTCGCCGGCACCGGGCCGCGCGAGGCTCACTCCCAGGCACCACGTACCGCGCTCAGAGCCGAGGTAAGAGATGCTCCGATACGCCGGCAGGCGACTGCTCGCAGCAATACCCCTGCTGTTCCTCGTCCCGCTGCTCGTCTTCGCTCTGATCGATCTCGCCCCGGGGGACCCGGCCGTCATCCTCGCCGGTGACGAACCGACCCCCGAACGTGTCCAGGCGATCCGTGAGGAGCTTGATCTCAACGATCCGGTCGTCCTTCGCTACGTCAAGTGGATCGGCAACGTCCTTCACGGCAACCTCGGCACGTCCTTCGTCTCGGACCAGAGCGTGACCGACCTGCTGACGCGGCGGATGGCGACGACGATGTCGCTGGTGCTCGTCGCGATGATCTTCGCCATCGCGCTCGGGACCGTGCTGGCGCTCGTGGCCACGCTGCGCTCCGGCGGCATCGTCGACCGGGTCGTCAACTGGTTCGCCTCGATCTCGATCGCGATCCCGGGCTTCTGGTTCGGCCTCGTGCTCGTCTCGGTCTTCTCGGTCGGGCTGCAGATGTTCCCGGCCTTCGGTTTCCAGCCGCTGTCCGCCGGTATCGGGACCTGGTTGTCGTACCTCGTCCTGCCGGGCATCGCCCTCGGTCTGCTCCCGGCCGCCGAGGTGACCCTGCAGCTGCGCTCGGCGCTCGGGCAGGTCATGAAGACCGACTACATCCTCAACGCGGAGGCCAAGGGCATGTCGCGCTCGAGCGTCGTGTTCAAGCACTCCCTGAAGAACGCGTGCATCCCCGTCATCACCGTCCTCGGCTTTCGCGTCGCGGAGGTCCTCGCCGGGTCGGTGACCATCGAGATGATCTACAACATGCCGGGCCTCGGGCGCACCGCCGTCGAGGCCGTGCAGGGGCGTGACGTGCCGGTGCTGCTCGGCTTCGTCCTGTTCAGCACGACGATCGTCGTGCTCGTCAACCTCATCGTCGACATTTCCTACGGCTACTTCAACCCGAAGGTGCGGTCATGAGCGCGAACCGGACCCCCATGTCCCCGGCGCCGGGGACCGAGCCGCACGGAGCCGGCGCGCCCGCGGACGACCTCGCCGGGGCCCTCGTCACCGAGGTGCCCACGGCGGCCGTCGGCCCGGGTGACCCGGAGCCGGTCGCCGCCCCCGGCATCCTCCGGAGCATCGTGCGCCGCCCCACGACGATCGTGGCCGGCGCCTTCCTGCTCGTGCTGACCCTCGTCGCGATCTTCGCTCCGGTCCTGGCACCGCACGACCCCGACCTGCAGAATCTGCTGCAGCGGCTCAAACCGCCGAGCGCCGGGCACTGGCTGGGGACCGACGACTACGGCCGGGACGTGCTGAGCCGGCTCATCTTCGGGGCGCGGGTCTCGCTGTGGGCGGCGCTGCAGGCGGCGGCCGTCGCGCTCGTGCTCGGCCTGCCCCTCGGCACGATCGCGGGCTACCGTGGCGGCTGGATCGACACGATCCTCACCCGCGTCATGGACGCGATCATGAGCGCCCCGTCGCTCGTGCTGGCCATCACCATCGTCGCCGTCCTCGGCGCCGGCGTCACCAACGCGATGCTCGCCATCGGCCTGGTCATGGCCCCGCGCTTCTTCCGGGTGGCCCGCGCCGGCACGATGGACGTGCGGCACGAGACCTACATCGAGGCCTCGATCGCCTTGGGCTGCAGCACCCTGCGCACGATGGTGCGGCACGTGCTGCCCAACGTGCTGCCGCCGATCATCCTCGTCATCTCGGTGTCGCTGGGCACCGCCGTTGCGGCCGAGGCGAGCTTGAGCTTCCTCGGGCTGGGCGTCAAGGCCCCCGCGGCCAGCTGGGGCTCGATGCTCTCGACGGCCTCCTCGAACATGCGCCTCGCGCCGTATCTCGTGTGGCCGCCCGGCGTGATGATCTTCCTCACCGTCCTCGCCTTCACCTACGTCGGTGACGGTGTCCGCCGCGCCCTCGTGCGCACCCGCTCGGGCAACTGACCGGTCCGGCAACAACCAGGAGCTGACATGGCACGTGAAACGGCGGCCGGCGGGATCGCCCGCACCGGGACCGACGCCACCGGCGCGGCGGCAGATCTCCTGCGCGTGGAGCACCTCAACGTCGAGTTCCCCTCGCCCTCGGGTGGGTGGCAGACGACCGTCCAGGACGTCTCGTTCTCGCTCAAGCCGGGCGGGTCGATGGCGCTCGTCGGCGAGTCCGGCTCGGGCAAGACGGTGACGTCGGTCGCGGTGATGGGCCTGACCGGGGCCACTGGCGGGCGGATCGCCTCGGGCCGGATCGTCTTCGACGGCACGGACCTCACCGCGGGCACCCCGAAGCAGTGGCGGGACCTGCGCGGCCCCGGCATGGGCATGATCTTCCAGCAGCCGATCCGCAGCCTGAACCCGGCCTTCACCGTCGGGGACCAGATCGCGGAGTCGGTGCGCAAGCACCTCGGGATGAACCGCAAGCAGGCCCGGGCCCGCGCCGTCGAGATGCTCGAGATGGTGCAGATCCCGCGGGCGGCGCAGCGGGTCGATGAGTACCCGCACGCGTTCTCCGGCGGCATGTGCCAGCGCGTCATGATCGCGATGGTCATGGCGTGCAACCCGCGACTGCTCATCGCCGACGAGCCGACGACGGCGCTGGACGTGACGGTGCAGGAGCGGATCCTCGAGCTGCTGCGCGACCTGCAGGAGCAGACCGGTGTGGCGCTGCTGTTCGTCAGCCACGACCTCGCGGTGGTGGCCGAGCTGTGCCAGGAGGTGGTGGTCATGTACGCCGGCGAGGTGGCCGAGCGCGGGCCCGCGGAGAAGATCTTCTTCAACCCGCGCCACCCCTACACCTCGGGCCTGATCGGGTCGATCCCGAAGCCGGGCCTGGGCACCGGCCGGCGGCTGCGCGCGATTCCCGGTGGCATCCCGGCCCCCGGCGCCTGGCCGCACGGGTGCCGGTTCAGCAGCCGGTGCGAGTTCGCCGAGCCGGGGCGGTGCGACGTGGCCCACCCGGGCCTGGTCCGTGTCGACGGCGCCGCCGAGCACGATGCGCGGTGCGTGCGTGTCGGGGAGCTCTCTCTGGATGGAGTGACGGTCTGATGAGTCTGCTCGAGGTCGAGAACCTCACGAAGTCGTTCAGCTCCGGCCGCGACTGGCTCGGCCGGCGCACGAAGTGGTCGCACGCGGTCAAAGGGGTGAGCTTCACCCTGGAGCGCGGTGAGTGCCTCGCGGTCGTCGGTGAGTCCGGTGCGGGCAAGTCGACGGTCGGGCGCATGGTGCTGCGCCTCATCGAGCCGGACTCCGGGTCGGTGACCTTCGACGGCATCGACGTGCTGGCCATGAAGCCGAAGCAGCTGCGCGGGCTGCGCCAGCGGATGCAGATGATCTTCCAGGACCCGTACAGTTCGCTCGACCCGCGGATGACGATCAAGGACGCGGTCGCCGAGCCGCTCATGGTCCATACCGACAAGGACCGGGCCACGCGTGAGCGGGAGGCGGTAGAACTGCTCGACAAGGTCGGCATCGGCTCGCGCTACCTGGGGCGCTACCCGGCCGAACTGTCCGGCGGGCAGCTGCAGCGGGTCGCGATCGCGCGGGCCCTGACGATGAAGCCGAGCCTCATCGTGTGCGACGAGCCGGTCGCGGCGCTGGACGTGTCGGTGCGGGCACAGGTGCTCAACCTGCTCCTGGACCTGCAGGAGGAGCTGGGCCTGGCGTACCTGTTCGTCTGTCACGACCTGGCACTCGTCGAGGTCATCGCCGACCGGGTCATGGTGATGGCATCCGGTGAGGTCGTGGAGTCCGACGCGACGGAGCGGATCTTCGCCGACCCGCAGCAGGAGTACACCAAGAAGCTGCTCGCGGCGATCCCGGTGCCGCTGCCGCGTGACGCGCGGGGCAACCGGCTCGTCGCGCCGGGAACGGTGGGCTGAGCGATGACTGCCACGACGGGACCGACACGCACGCAGCTGCTCGCGCGGTTCGCGACCACGACCCGCGACGAGGACATCCCCGAACCGGTGCGGGACTACGGCAAGCTCGTCCTGCTCGACTCCCTCGTCTGCGGTCTGGCGGCGGTGCGGCTGCGGCGCAGCCGCATGGTGCAGCAGGTCGCCGCCCGGTTCGGCGGCCCGGCCGAGGCGACGGTGTTCGGGCTGGGGCAGCGGGTCGCGGCGATCAACGCCGCTCACGCCAACGCGGACATGATGAACGCGCTGGACGCCGACGACACCTTCTTCAACTCGGCGCACTTCGCGGTGTTCGGGGTCGCGGCCGGACTGGCCGAGGCCGAGCGGCTGCACGCGGGCGGGGCGAGCCTGTTGCGCGCGAGCATCCTCGCCTTCGAGATCAACGCGCGGCTGAACCTGTCGACCTCGCTCATGGCCTTCGAGAACGGGCAGTTCCGCTGGTCGCCGCTGTCGTCGCACGGCTACGCCTCGATGGGCACGGCCGCGGCGTGCGCCGTCGTCGGCGGCTGGGAGCCGGAGCGCCTGACCCACGCGCTCGGCCTGACCGCCTGGCTGGCCCCGCCGGCGAAGAACTCCTACATGGCCGAGCGGCGCTCGTTCAACGCGTTCAAGTACGGCCCGTACGGCGCGATCGCGCACGCCGGGATGCTCGGCGCGGCGCTCGCCGAGGAGGGGTACACGGGCGACCTGGACGTGCTGGACCGCACCCCGGGCTTCATCGAGGCGATGGGCTTCCTCGGGGGTGAGCGGCACGAGATGGTCGCCGGCCTGGGGTCGAAGTGGTGGATCAGCGAGACCTCGCTCAAGCCGTACCCGACGTGCCGCTTCACCCACGCCGCGCTCGACGCGATCCGCGCGTTCCCGACCAGCCACGGGGTGCCGGTGTCGCAGATCGAGTCCATGGAGATCCGGCTGAGCCCGGCGGCCTACCGGACGTTGCAGTTCCGGGAACCGGCTCAGCAGATCCCGGACACGCTCGGCGCGCCGCTGGACGGTGCCTTCAACATGCCGTACGCCGCGGCGCTGGTGTTGCTCGGGAACGCCCCGGGCCCGCACTGGTACGACCCGCAGCGGCTGGCCGACCCCGCGGTGTGGGACCTGGCGCGGCGGATCACCACGGCGCCGGACCCGGTGCTCGACGCCGAGTGGGAGGCCGACCTCCGGGAGCATCCGGGCGGACAGATCCGCCGGACGCGGGGTGCGCTGACGATCCGGGCCGGTGGCCGCGAGTACGTCATCGAGTCGGACTTCGCCCAGGGTGACCCGTGGGACGAGGCGACCCGCGCGGACTGGGACTTCGTGGCCGGCAAGCTGGCCACGTTCTGCGACGGGATTCTCGATGCGGGCTCGCAGGAGCAGCTCGTCGAGGTGGTCCGGGGCATCGAGGACGTCGCCGACGTCACCGAGACGCTGTCACCGTTGCTGGCCCGCGCGCGATGAGCCGGGAGGACCGCATCGGTGCGCAGACGAGGTCGTTCGCCTCGTACGGCCGGCCGTGGCTGGTGGTCATCCGCGGGCCGCGGGGGATGGCGTTCGACCGGTTTCTCGTGCGCTGGACCGGCTTCTCGCTCGTGTCGTTGCAGTACGCGCTGGCGGGCCGGTTCCGGTACAACCCCACGCTGCTGCTGACGACGGTGGGCCGTCGCTCCGGGCAGCTGCGCGACGCGGCGCTGCCGTACGTGCCGCACGGGCCGGATCTGGTGGTCGTCGGGTCCAAGGGAGGCGGCCCCACGGATCCGGCCTGGGTGGTCAATGCGCGCCACCACGAACTGTGCTGGATCGTGTTGCGCCGCAAGACGATCGCGGTGCGGGCGCGGGTGACCGACGGGGAGCGTGACCCGGAGCTGTTGGCGCACGTCGTGGCGTACAAGCCGAACGTGGCGCGCTACGTCGAACGGGCGGCGGGCTTCGGCCGGCAGATCCCGCTCGTCGTGCTGTCCGCCGTGTCGGGCAAGTCGCTCACCTGACGTCTCAGCCGGTCGTGAGGACGATCCGCCCGACGAAGTCGGACGCCTCCAGCTGGTCGTGCGCGGCCGCGGCCCGCTCGAGCGGATGCGTGGCGGCGATCGCGGGGGCGGCGGTCACGGACGAGAGGGCGAGGGCCTCGCGCAGCTGCCGGGCCACCGCCTCGGGCCCGGGCCGCCCGATGCCGCGCAGCGTCCAGCCCTTGACCATGAGCCGGCCCAGGTGCAGGTGGGCGTGGCTGTCGGCGGTGACACCACAGGTGACCAGCCGCCCGCCGGGGGCGAGGACCCTGAGCACGTCGGACCACAAGGTGCCGCCGACCGACTCGACGATGACGTCGGCCTCGCCGCCGGGCAGGGCGGCACGCAGCGAGTCCACGAAGTCCGGGCGGTAGTGGTCCACGGCGTCGAGGGCGCCGAGGGCGCGCACGGCGTCGGCCTTCGCCGGGGCGCTGGTGCCGACGACGCGCGCGCCCAGGTGGTGGGCGTACTGGACGGCGAAGGTGCCGACGGCGCCGGCGGCCGCGACGACGAGGACCCGGTCGCCGGGGCGCACCCCGGCGAGGTTGACCACCGCGTCGTAGGCGGTGCGTCCGGCGGTGGGCACCGCGGCGGCGTGGACGGCGTCGAGCGCGGCCGGCCGCGGGAAGCAGTGGGTGGCCGGGACGACGGCGAGCTCGGCGTGGGTGCCGGTGGTCAGCCCGACGATCGCGTCGCCGGCAGCGAAGCCGGTGACGCCGGGACCGGTCCGTACGACGGTGCCGGCGACGTCCCGGCCGAGGATCGTCGGCCCGGTGACCGCCATGCCGTGCGTGCCGCGGCGGATGTAGGTGTCGACCCGGTCCAGGCTCGCTGCCTGGACCCGCACGAGCACCTGGCCGGGGCCGGGCGTCGGGGCGTCGAGCTGGCCGAGACGCAGGCTGTCGGGGGAGCCGGAGTCGGCGACGTAGCTGGCGAGCACGGGGCTCCTCTCAGGGCAGAGCGAGGGTGGCGGAGGCGATGACGTGGTCACCGAGGCTGTTGGTACCGCGGACGTCGACGGTGACGTGCGTTCCCCCGACGGCCTCGGGCGCTCGCTTCGAGCCGGTGACGACACCGTCGAGGGTGAGGGTGTCGCCGGGGTGGTTCTGCGCGGCGAGGCGGGTGCGGAAGTCCACGACGCGGGCCTCCGGTCCGGCCCAGTCGGTGAGGTAGCAGTTGACCAGCGCGCTCGAGCCGAGGATGTTCATGTAGACGTCGCGGGCGCCTCGTTCGAGGGCCGCGTCGCGGTCGAGGTGCACGTCGTTGAAGTCGAAGGTCGCGGTGGCCAGCGCCGCGATCGACAGCTGGGTGACGGGGACCGGCCACGGGGCGAGGCGCTGCCCGGTGCTCACCTCGGCCCCGGTGCGGGTGCTCGCCCGGCGTTCGGGCCGCGGGGCGGTGAGTACCGGCAGGACCTGGCCGTCGAGGGTGCGTCGGTGGGCCACGACGACCGGCATGCCGTCGTGCACGAGGTCGGGCCGCAGGTCCACGACGTCTGCGCTGAGGCGGGTCCCGTCGGCGAGCTCGGCGGTGCCGACGAGGTAGGGGCGCTCGTTGAGCGGGTCGGCGGCGTAGCCGGGTTGCAGGTGCGCGGTCAGGGTGCCGGTCGTGCCGGCGGGCGGCGGGTCGGTCGGGGCGGTGCCGACCGGGCGCACGGGCCGGGCTAGGCGGTCCCCCCGGGTCGCCGGGGCCTCGGCCCGGGTCGCCGGATTCCAGCGCAGCATCCGCAGGACGACGCGTCCGACCGGCTCACCCTCCACGGTGCGGTAGTCGCTGACGAGGTCGACGAAGTGGCCCAGGCCGAGGCGCGTGGACTTCTGCGGGGAGACCGCGCCGATGGAGGGGAACTGCTCGAGGTGGTCGCCGGGGCGCAGCGGGCGCACGTAGGTGTGCTCCGTCTGCACCGCGGCCACCGAGGTGAAGCCGCGCTCGGCGAGCACCTCGTTGACCCGGTCGAGGCTCTCGGCGTGGCGGTGGCTGCGCCGGTTGCCCGGCAGGGTCCACATGTTCAGCGAGGTGGCCGGGGCCACGATGCCGCCCCAGGCGGAGCGCGCGGCCCACTCGGGGTCCTGGTAGGCGGGGTTCTCGTCGCCGACGGCGTCGCACCAGATGCGGATGGCCGCTTCGGTGATCGGGTCCTTGGCCCGCCGTGGCGGGTCGGTGAGGCCGATCAGGGCGTCGAGTCGGGCGCGGAAGTCCGCGTCGCCGGCGGTCATGGGGCTCCTTCGCGGACATCGATGTCAACCAAGCGCTTGCTTGACTGTAGTGATCGGGCGACCCTAGGGTCAAGGCCAGCGGCCGAGACGGGCCGCAGCGCCCACCCGCGAGAGGGCCGAGATGATCCCGAGCACCCCGCAGACCGCCACCCGCGCGTTCTTCTCATTCCCGAAGGTCACCGACGCCGCCCGCCACCGCGACTACAACGCGTGGCACCAGCTCGACCACCGCCCCGAGAACCTCGCCCTGCCCGCTGTCGTCCACGGCGACCGCTGGGTGCGCACCCCGGCCTGCGAGCGGCTCGGCAGCTATCCCGACGCCGCGCTCGCCGGCAGCCAGTACATGGCGATGTACTGGTTCGCCGAGCCGGCCGCCGCCGCGATCGCCGAGTGGAAGGACCTCGGCGACCGGGCGATCCACCAGGGCCGGCGTCCGGAGCTGGCCTGGACCGAGCGGCCGATGACCCGGATGTTCCGCCCCGTCCAGGGCTACGTGGCCCCCCGGGCCCTCGTCACCCTCGCGGCGCTGCCGTTCCGGCCCAACCGCGGGGTGCACGTCGAGGTGAGCCGGGTCGAGACCTCCCTGCGCCCCGACGTGGCCGACCTGTCCCAGTTCGAGCACGAGACCCAGGTGCCGGACCTGCTCGCGCGCGACGGCGTCGCGGGCGTGTGGACCTTCCGCAGCGCCCCGAGCGGCAGCGACCCCGCGGGACCGGTCGTGCGGATCCGGCTCACCTACCTCGAGGCCGACCCGGTCGAGTTCACGCGGGCGCTGGCCGCGGACCCGCTGCCGGCCCCGCCCGCGGCGCTCGCCGGCACGGCCACGCCGCTGCTCACCGGGCCCCTGGCCACCATCACGCCGTGGGCGTGGGACTGGTTCGACGAGCCCGTCGCCGCGGCCACGGACAGCGTGAGCGGGGCATGAGCGAGGCCGCCGGCGTGACCGGCCTGTTCGAGCGCTACGGGCCATGGGCGCTGGTCGTCGGCGGTTCCGAGGGGGTCGGCGCCGCCTTCGCCGAGCAACTGGCCCGGGCCGGCCTCGGCGTCGTGCTCGTCGCACGCAAGCCGGAGGCCCTCGAGGACGTCGCCGCCCGGGTCCGGGCCTGCGGGGCACCGTGCCGCGTGCTCGCACTGGACCTGCTCGACGCGGACGCGACCGCCAGGATCGTCGAAGCCGTCGCCGACCTCGACCTCGGCCTGCTCGTGCTCAATGCCGGCGCGAACACCTACCGCAGCCGCGTTGTCGAGGCGGATCTCGCCCGGGTTCAGGCCGTCATCGACCTCAACGTCACCCGCCCGCTGGAGCTCTGCCGGCGGCTCGGTGCCCGTCTCGCCGCCCGCGGCCGCGGCGGCATCCTCGTCGTCGGCTCCTCGGCCGGCTACCTCGGCCACGCCGACATCGGCATCTACGCCGCGGCCAAGTCCTTCGCCCGGATCTTCACCGAGGGTCTGTGGCTCGAGCTCGGAGAGGTCGGCGTCGACGTGCTGCACCTCGTGCTCGGGCTCACGGCCACCCCCGCGATGCGCCGGGCCGGCCTCGACCTGACCGGCGCGGCCGACCCGGCCGACGTCGCCGCCCAGGGGCTGGCCGCCATGGGTACCGGCCCGGTGCACGTCGTGCGCCAGCAGGCCGAGATCGTGGCGCGGCGCTGCGGCCTGGACCGGGCCGCCCTCGTCGCCGGCAACTCCAGCGGGATGCGCGCGATGCTCGGCGGGCCGAGCCCCGATCCGAGCTGAGGGCCCGAGCCCGGCGGCCCGGACCGGCGAGTCAGGACCCGATGCGCGGGTCCGGCTCGCCGGCCCTCGCAGCCGGACCGTCGGCCGGCCACGGGCGGCTGACCGGGTCGGACCCGTCGCGGGCTCCTCGCAGCGAGGCCTCGGGGATCGGCCACTGCCCGGCGAGGTCGTCGACCCGCTGCCACTCCGAGACGGTGAGACGTTCCTGCACCCGCCACTCACCCGCGCGCCGGGTGACGAGGTCGACGTAGCGGAACCCGCTGACGATGTTGCCGTGCGGCGGCTCGGATGTGCTGCGCTGCAACGCGATACCGTACGTCTCGGCCCGGGCCCGGTCCGGCCGTGCCGGGTCGAACTCGACCAGGACGTTGGTCAGGTAGTGCATCGTCATGGTGCGCCGCGCCACGAGCGTGAAGACCACGTCCAGCGTGGTGTCCCGGTCGGCCACGGTCCCGCCGAGGGTGATCCGGGCGTCCGGGTGGAAGGCGCTCGCGGCGAGGTCCCGGTCCATCCGGTCCACCCCGCGCGCGTAGCGCAGCAGGGCCCGCTCGATGGCCCGCTCGGCGAGCAGCACGTCCAGCTCGGCCGGGCCGGACGGCAAGGACCGGGGCGGCCCGGCCACCGAAGGCTCGGGTGTGGTCCGGGGGGACTGGTCGGTCACGAGGAACTCCTGGAACGTGGGCGGTGGACGGCGGAGGGGTCAGTCGAGCCGCGGCACGGGGGAGTCGCTGCCGCGACGACGCAACCGCACCAGCACCGTGATGGCCACCGTCAGGCACGCGGCGGCATAGAGCAGGAAGGCGGTCGCGGAGCCGAACCACGTGCTCAGCCCGCCGAGCAGGAGGGCGCCGAACGGCATACCGCCCCAGCCGAGGAAGTAGAGGCTCATCGCTCGGCCGCGCTGCGCGTCGTCGACGACCCGCTGGACCACCGTCTGCAGGGTGACCATGGTGCCGATGCTGAACGCGCCGCACAGCAGCGAGGCGCCCGCGAGAACGGGCACCGTCGGCGCCGTGCCGAGCAGGGCGGTGCTCCCGGCGAGCAGGCCGAGGATGACCGCGGCGTGCCACACGGTCGCGACGCGCTCGGAGAGCCGGGCGACGACGAGGACCCCGAGCAGTGAACCCAGCCCCGTCAGGGCGACGAGCATGGGGAAGACCGTCTCCGGGTGGTCCGAGACCGAGCCCGCCCGGACGGCGAGCTGCGTCGTGAAGGCGCAGCCGAAGAACGCGTTGACCCCGACGATGGTCAGGCAGAGCGCGGCCGGTGGCCGATCCCGGGCGTGCCGGAGGCCGGCGCGGACCTGCGCAGCCAGGCTCTCGCGGACCACCGGGGTGACGGGCGGGACGCGACGGGTCCGGATGGCGAGCGCGGCCGTGGCCGCGGCGAGGCTGAGCATGGCATACATCACGAACGTGCCCAGCGTTCCCCAGGCCACCAGGATCAGCCCGGCGACCGCGGGGCCGATCGAGCGGGCGAGGTTGAGCCCGGCGGCCTGCAGCGGGACGGCGTTGCCGAGCGCCTCGGCCGGGACGGTGTTGGCCACCAGGGCCTGGGTCACCGGGGACAGGAAGCTGATCCCGGTGCCGGCGAGGAAGGCGAGCACGAGCAGCACGGGCACATCGACGACCTTGGCCGCGGTCGTCGCCGCGCAGACCCCGGCCAGGACACTGACCGCCAGGAGCACGCCGATCTGCAGCCGCCGGCGGTCGAAGGCGTCGGCGAGCACCCCGGCCGGGATGGAGAAGAGCGTGTACGGCACGAGCAGGCAGAAGAAGAGCGCGCCCATCGTCGCCGGGGTGCCGTCGACCTCGGTGAGCACCGACTGGAAGGCGATGTTGCAGCCCCAGTAGCCGGCCTGGGACAGCACCAGGGTCAGCAGCACGAAGCGGAAGTCTCGGAATCGCAGGGCCGAGAACATCGCCACGTCGTCGCCATCCTTTTCGTCGGTTGCCCGCACCCTACCAAGCGCTTGCTTGCGTGGCCAGTACCGGATGTGGTTGTCTGACCGCATCTCGAGTGAAAGGGCACGTCGTGAGGGGCTTCTGCGCAGGGCGAACGGTGATCGTGACCGGTGCTGGACAGGGACTGGGCCGGGCCCACGCCCTCGAGTTCGCCCGGCAGGGCGCCGACGTCGTCGTCAACGACGTCGAAAGCAGCCGGGCGGCGGCCCAGGCCGTCGCCGACGAGATCCTCGCGTCCGGCGGCCGGGCGGTCGTCAGCACCGGCGACGTCAGCGACTGGGCCTACGGTGAGCGCCTCGTGCGCGAGACCGTCGAGACCTTCGGCGGGCTGCACACCCTCGTCAACAACGCCGGCATCAACCGCGACCGGATGCTGGTCAACATGAGCGAGCAGGAATGGGACCTCGTCCTGCGGGTTGACCTCAAGGGCCACTTCGTCCCGATGCGCCACGCCGCCGCCTACTGGCGGGACGAGGCCAAGGCCGGCCGCCAGGTCGCCGCGCGCGTCGTCAACACGTCCTCGGGCGCCGGGCTCATGGGCAGCGTCGGGCAGGGCAACTACGGCGCCGCCAAGGCCGGGATCGCCGCCCTGACCCAGATCGCGGCCGCCGAGTGGGCCCGCTACGGCATCGTCGTCAATGCGATCGCCCCTTCGGCCCGCACCCCGATGACCGAGGCCGTCTTCGCCGAGGCGATGGCCGCCCCCGAGACGGGCTTCGACGCGATGGACCCGGCGAACGTCTCGCCCCTCGTGGTCTGGCTCGGTTCCGACGCCGCGCGGGCCGTGACCGGGGCCGTCTTCGAGGTGGCCGGCGGTGAGGTCTCGCTCGCCGACGGCTGGCGCCACGGGCCGGCCGCCAGCAAGGGCGAGCGATGGGAGCCGGAAGAGCTCACCGCCGCGATCGCCGACCTCATCGCCCGTTCCGAGCCGCCGACCCCCGTCTACGGCGCCTGACATGGGTGCGGACGCGGCGCCGGCCACCGGCGCACCCGTGAGCGACGAACAGTTCCGGGCCGAGATCCGCGGCTGGCTGCACGAGGCCCTCACCGGGCCGTTCGCGGAGGCCGTCGGCACCGGCGGGGAGGGGCGGGAGCACGAGGCGCACGAGCTGCGCCGCGAGTGGGAGCGCCACCTGGGCCGGGCCGGCTGGATCGGTCTCGGCTGGCCCAGCGAGTACGGCGGACGCCCGGCGAACCTGGCCCAGCAGGTCATCTTCCACGAGGAGTACGCCCGCGCCGGGGCCCCCGGCCGGCTCGGGCACATGTCCGAGCAACTGCTCGGACCGACCCTGCTCGCCTTCGGTACACCCGAGCAGAAGGCACGGTTCCTGCCCGGCATCACCAGCGGCGAGGACATCTGGTGCCAGGGCTACTCCGAGCCCGGCGCGGGCTCGGACCTCGCCGGGGTACGCACCCGCGCCGAACGCCGGGGCGAAACCTACGTCATCACCGGGCAGAAGGTGTGGACCTCGCTCGCGCACCTGGCCGACTGGTGCTTCGTGCTGTGCCGCACCGACCCCGGCTCGACTCGCCATGCCGGCCTGTCCTACCTGCTCGTGCCGATGGACCAGCCCGGCATCACGGTGCGCCCGATCACCCAGCTGACCGGCACGAGCGAGTTCAACGAGGTCTTCTTCGACGGGGCCGTCGCCGCCGCCGAGCACCGCGTCGGCGCCGAGGGGGAGGGCTGGAAGGTCGCCATGGGCACCTTGGGCTTCGAGCGCGGCGTGTCCACCCTCGGCCAGCAGATCGGTTTCCGCCGGCGTCTCGATGCCGTGATCGCCCGGGCTCACGAGAACGGCGCCTGGCAGGAGCCGGCGCTGCGTGACCGCCTCGTCGAGGCCTACATCGGGCTCCAGGTGATGCGGCACTCGGCCGTGCGATTGCTGGCCTCCGCCGGTGAAGGCGTGTCCGGCCTGGAGGCGTCGATCTCCAAGCTGCAATGGGCCACGTGGAACCGCTCGCTCGGCGAGCTCGCGGTCGACGTCGAAGGGGCCGGGGCGCTGCTCACCGGGCCCGGGTACGAGCTGGACGACGCCCAGACCCACTTCCTGTTCAGCCGAGCCAACACGATCTACGGCGGCTCCAACGAGATTCAGCGCAACATCATCGCCGAGCGCCTGCTCGGCCTGCCGCGATAGGTGGGGACGTTGACCGAAGCGAACACCGCCCCTCACCCGGTGGTCGAGGAGCTGGCCCAGATCCGCGCCTCCGTGGCCGAGGTGCTCGACGAGCGGGCCGACCTGCGCCGTACCCACGAGGTCATGGTCGGGGCGCAGGGCTACGACCCGCGGCTGCACGAGCTGCTCACGGCCGAGCTGGGCCTGCTCGGACTCGTCGTGCCCGAGCACCTCGGCGGGCTCGGCCTCGACGTGGGCGCCGCAACCGCCGTCATCGAGGAGCTCGGGGCCCGGCTCGTGCCCGGCGCGCTCGCGACGAGCCTCACCGCGATCCTCGCCGGCCGCGCCATCGGCCCGAGCGCCGA
Organism: Dactylosporangium sp. CA-052675; assembly: GCF_050947935.1. Lineage (GTDB taxonomy): Bacteria > Actinomycetota > Actinomycetes > Mycobacteriales > Micromonosporaceae > Dactylosporangium. Next base: position 3,317,321 of record NZ_CP192010.1, read on the forward strand.
GCCCCTGCTGGCGCGCGTCGTGGAGGAGCAGCTGACCCTGGCCGTCGCACTCGCCGAGGACGGCGCGGGCTGGGACCTCGAGCAGACCGCCACCCGGGCCGGCGGCACCGGGGACGAGTGGGCGCTGAGCGGGGCCAAGACCCTCGTCGCCGGGGCCGAAGCCGCCCGGGTCGTCCTCGTCACCGCCCGGGACGGCGGCGGTGGGCTGGGCGTCTACGCCGTGGACCGGGCCGCCGACGGGGTGGACGTGCGGACCCACATGACGCTCGACCAGACCCGCCGGCTGAGCACGGTACATCTCCGCGAAGCCGCCGCCACCCGGGTCGACGCCCCCGGCGGCGAGGGGGCCCGGGTGCTGCTCGACCACGTGCGCGCCATGCTCGCCCTGGAGTCGGCCGCCGCCGCCCGCGCCTGCCTCGACCTCACCGTCGGGTACCTCAAGGTCCGCGAGCAGTTCGGCCGCCCGATCGGGTCGTTCCAGGCCCTCAAGCACCGCTGCGCCGACCTCGCCGTCGCCGTCGCCGGAGCGGGAGCCACGGCCGAGCACCTCGTCACAACGCTGCGCACCGGCGCCGCCACCCGCTCCCACGACGCGGCACTGGCCAAGCTCGTGTGCACCGACGCGCTGATGACCGTCGCGGCCGAGGCGATCCAGCTGCACGGTGGCATCGGGTTCACCTTCGAACACGACGCGCACCTGTTCTTCAAGCGCGGCAAGTCGGCCCAGCTGCTGGCCGGCTCCCCGCCGGCGGTTCGCGCCGAGGTGGCCGCGCTCGCCGGTCTCTGAGCCGGTGGCCGGCGTCCACGGCGGGCGGCAGCGCACGGCAGAGGGGGTCCACACGTCGGTGTGGACCCCCTCTTCTGCCGTGCGTACCCCGCCGGCTCAGCCGAGCGGACCGGTGCCGGGCGGCAGGGCGGCCAGGTGGCGCGACGGGATCTCGCCGCCGCCGCCGACGACGATCTCCGTGCCGGTGATGTAGCCGGTCAGCGGCGAGGCGAGCAACAGGCAGGCCGCGGCGACGTCGGCCGGGGTGGCCATCCGCCGCATGGGGATCGTCCGGGCCACGCGCTCCTGTCCCGCCTCGTCACCGTAGTAGAGGTGCGACAGCTCGGTCCGCACGAGACCGACCGTCACCTGGTTCACCCGCACGGCCGGCGCGAAGTCGATGCCGAGGCACCGGGTCAGCATCGTCAGGCCCGCCTTGGCGGCGGCGTACGCGGCCGTGTCCGGGGCCGGGTTGGCCCCGGCGACCGAGCCGATGTTGATGATCGTCCCGCCGCCCTGACGCTGCATGACCTCGTTGGCCGGCTGGGCGACGTAAAACGGAGCGAGCAGGTTGAGCGTGACGATCGCCGAGACGAAGCGGGGCGAGACCGTCGCGGTGTCGGCGTTCGGCGCGCCACCGGCGTTGTTGACCAGGATGTCGAGCCGGCCGAACCGGTCCACCGCCGCGGCGACGAGGGCCTTGGCCTGCTCCGGGTCCCGCACGTCCGACTGGACGAAGGCGGCCGAGCGTCCGCCGGCCTCGGGCAGCCGCTCGGGCTCGCTGCGGCCGCACACGAGCACCTGGGCCCCGGCCTCGAGGAACGTGCGGGTGATCTCGGCGCCGATGCCACGGGTGCCGCCGGTGACGAGGGCGACCTGGCCGGTCAGGTCGACGCCCCCGTGCGGCACGGGCGTGGTGCGGGACTGGGTCATCCGAGCCTCTCGATGATGGTCACGTTGGCCTGGCCGCCACCCTCGCACATCGTCTGCAGGCCGTAGCGGCCGCCGGTGCGCTCGAGCTCGTGCAGCAGGGTGGTCATGAGCCGGGCGCCGGTGGCACCGAGGGGATGACCCAGGGCGATGGCGCCGCCGTTGACGTTGACCCGCTCCGGGTCGGCCCCCGTCTCCTTGATCCAGGCGAGCACGACCGAGGCGAACGCCTCGTTGACCTCGAACAGGTCGATGTCCTCGATCGACAGCCCGGTGCGATCGAGGGCGTGGGCGGTGGCCGGGATCGGGGCGGTGAGCATCCACACCGGGTCGTCGGCGCGCACCGACAGGTGATGGATCCGGGCGCGTGGGGTCACCCCGTGCTCGGCCACGGCGCGCTCGCTCATGATGAGCAGCGCAGCCGCGCCGTCGCAGATCTGGCTCGCCACGGCGGCGGTGATCCGCCCGCCCGGGGTGAGCGGGTCGAGGGCGGCCATCTTCTCCAGGCTCGTGGACTCGCGCGGGCAGGTGTCGGTGTCGACATCGCCGACGGCGCGGATCTCACGGGCGAAGCGGCCCTCGCCGATGGCCCGCAGGGCCCGCTCGTGGCTGCGCAGGGCGAAGCGCTCCATGTCCTCTCGGCTGATGTCCCACTTCTCGGCGATCATCTCGGCCGAACGGAACTGCGAGATCTCCTCGTTGCCGTAGCGTTCGCGCCAGCCGGTGGACCCGGAGAAGGGGTTGTCGAAGCCGTACTGCTGCCCGCTGAGCATCGCGGCCGAGATGGGGATGGCGCTCATGTTCTGCACGCCCCCGGCGACGACGACGTCGTTGACTCCGGCCATGACCGCCATGGCGGCGAAGTGCACCGCCTGCTGGCTCGAGCCGCACTGCCGGTCCACGGTGACCCCGGGCACGTGCTGCGGGAGGCCGCCGGCGAGCCAGGCGGTGCGGGCGATGTCACCGGCTTGCGAGCCGATGGTGTCGACGCAGCCGAACACGACGTCTTCCACCGCGCCGGGGTCGACCCCCGAGGAGCGCATGAGACCGGTGAGCGCGGCGGCGCCCAGGTCGGCGGAGTGGATGCCGGCGAGCGCGCCGCCGCGTCGCGTGACGGGGGTGCGGACGGCGTCCACGATGTATGCCTCTGCCACCGAGTTCCCTTCCTGTGGCTGCCTCGCCGGCGGTGTGGCCGGCGTCGCCGTGCCAGTCTAGCAAGCGCTTGGTTGGTCGGCTACGATCCGTTCCTGACAAGGACCGGTTCCGCCTGAGGAGAGTGCGCGACGTGTTGACCACGATCCCCGCCCTGCTGCGGCAGGCCGCGCAGGACGCCGCCGACGTCGAGGCCCTCGTCGACGGCGACGTGCGGATGACCTTCGCCGAGCTCGACGCGGCCGTCACCCGCTTCGCCAGGGCCGCGGTCGCGCACGGTCTCGAGCCCGGGGACCGCGTCGTCGTCTGGGCCCCGAACAGCGCCGACTGGGTCGTCAGCGCCCTCGGCGTGCTGGCCGCCGGGGGCGTGCTGTGCCCCCTCAACACACGCTTCCGCGGGGAGGAGGCGCGGTACGCCATCGCCAAGGTCCAGGCCGCGATGGTCATCCTCGACGACACCTTTCTGGGCGCCGGCTACCTGGCCGCGCTGCGCGGCGACGGGCCGCCACCGGCCATCGGGCAGCCCGTGCCGCTGCTGCCCTCGGTGCGCACGGTCGTCGACCTGTCCGCCGGCCGCGAGCGGGCCGGTGACGGCGTGTGGTCCCTGGCCGACTTCACCGCGCCGGCCGGCCAGGTCGACCCCGGCATCATCGACGGACGGATCGCCGCCCTCGACCCCGAGGGCATGGCCGACATCCTGTTCACCTCGGGCACCACCGGCTACCCCAAGGGTGCGATGGTGTCGCACGCCTCGAACCTGCGCGTCGACCTGGAGTGGGCCCGGCTCGTCGGGCTGCGGCGCGGCGACCGCTACCTCATGGTCAACCCGTTCTTCCACAGCTTCGGCTACCGGGCCGGCATCCTGGCCTGCCTGCTCATGCGCGCCACGATCATCCCGGTCGCCGTGTTCCACGTCGAGACCGTGCTGCGCCTCGTCGAGCGGGAGCGCGTAACCGTCTTCCCCGGCGCGCCCACCGTCTACAGCTCCCTGCTCGAGCACCCCGGCCTCGGCGCCTACGACCTCAGCTCCGTGCGCCTGGCCGTCACCGGGGCCACGGTCGTGCCGGTCCCGCTGCTGCACCGGATGCGCGAGGAGCTCGGCTTCCGCGACGTCATCACCGCCTACGGGCTGACCGAGACGTGCGGCACCGCGACCGTGTGCCCGCCCGACACCGACCTCGAGCGGATCTCGACAAGCTGCGGACGGGCGATCCCGGGTACCGAGCTGCGGATCGCCGGTGCCGACGGGCAGACGCTGCCGGCCGGGGAGGCCGGCGAGGTCCTCGTGCGCGGTTACAACGTGATGCTGGGCTACTTCGAGGACCCGGCCGCCACCGCGGAGGTCATCGACGAGGACGGCTGGCTGCACACCGGTGACGTCGGCTGGGTCGACGAGGACGGGTACCTTCGCATCACCGACCGGATCAAGGACGTCTACATGAACGGGGGCTTCAACGTCTACCCCGCCGAGGTCGAGCGCGTGCTGCGCGAGCACCCCGCGGTCTCCGACGTCGCCGTCGTCGGGGTCCCCGACCCGCGGATGGGTGAGGTCGGCAGCGCCTTCGTGCAGACCGTTCCCGACTGGAGCGGGGACGAGTCGGCGCTCGTCGACGCGCTCGCGCAGTGGTGCCGGGACCGGCTGGCCAACTTCAAGCGCCCCCGCAGCTACAGTATCGTCGAGACCCTGCCGCGAACGCCGAGCGGGAAGATCCAGAAGTTCAAGCTCACCCGGTGAGCCCGGCGTTCGCGGGCCGCGCGGAACGTCGGCCGGGCGAGGGTCAGCGCCGGCGCAGCGCGGCCGCGAGGGTCGCCGCCCGGCCCGCGAGGGCGGCCGCCTGCCCGGCGAACGAGGCCGCGGTGCGGTCGCCGCCGCTCATCGCGCCCTGGGCGACCCTGGTGTGCACGCCCTCGATGATGCACGCGGTCTTCCACCAGTTGAAGGCGATGAAGTACTCGATCCGGGCCAGGTCGGTGCCGGTGGCGGCGCAGTACCGGGCGAGCAGCTCGTCCCGGGTCGAGAAGCCGGGCAGGACCGTGGCCGGGTCGTGCAGCGCACGGGCCTCGTCTTCGGCCTGCGCCCAGTAGACGAGCAGCTGGCCGACGTCGGCCAGGGGGTCCCCGACCGTGGTCAGCTCCCAGTCGAGCACACCCTGCACCCGCCACTGGTGGTCGAGCACGCAGTTGTCGAGGCGGAAGTCCCCGTGCACGATCCCCGAGCGGGACTGCTCGGGGGCCGTGGCCACGAGGTGCTCGTGCGCGGTGTGCAGATCGGGCAGGTCGCGGATCCTGGTCCGCCGCCAGTTCTCGTGCCAGCGCCCGAGCTGGCGGGTGAGGTAGTCACGGCGATGGGCCAGACCCCCCAGTCCGGCGAGCTGCGGATCGAGGCCGTGCAGGGCCGCGAGGGCGTCGACCAGTGTCGGGCCGATGAGCGCGCGGTCGGCCTCGGTGGTGTGCCGCGCAACGTCGGCGGGGCTGCGCAGGATCGTGCCGTCGAGGTGCTCGAGCACGACGAGCGGAGCGCCGGCCACTTCGCCCGTCTCCTCGACGGCGAGCACTCGCGGCGCCGGGAGGTGGCCGTGCAGGCCCCGCAGGATTCGCGCTTCGCGCAGCACGTCGTGCGCGGTGGCGGGGTGGTTGCCGAGCGGTGGGCGTCGCAGCACGACGACCCGGCCGGTCGCGTCGGTGGTCCGGTAGGTGAGGTTGGAGCGCCCCCCGGCGATGAGCTCGTGTCGCAGGTCCCCCTGGAGCTCGGGCACGGCGCGGCTGAGCCAGGCGTCGACCCCCGCCGGGAGCCCGGCGGGCCGGGTGGTGCCCGTCGGGACCGGAGCCGTCCGGGCGTTACCTGCTGCTGTCATGGGAGCGCCTCCTCGTCGTCGGACGAGTGTAGCAAGCGCTTGGTTGGTTCGATATGCTCGCGACACCTCCTGCCCGTGGTGGAGGCGCGCGTTCGGCCGTGGGGTCGTCGTCGGCGCCGCCGGCGCCGCCGGCGGGCTGAGGCCGGATGTCCGGGGCCGACGTGCCCGGCACCGGAGCCTGTGCGACCTACATCCGAACGATCCCCGAACCGACAGGAGCCCGATGCCCGCCACGATCAACCCGACCTGTGTCAGTGGCATGGCCGCGATGTCCTGGGCGCTGCCCGCGGAGATCGCGATGTACCGGCGCACCGGCACCGACCTCGTCGGCCTGCAGTGCGGCAAGGTCGCCGCCTTCGGTGTGCCGGCCCTCGGCGACCTGATCGCCGAGCACGGCGTAGGCCTCGGCTACCTCGTGCAGGCCTTCACCGCGCACCCGGACGACGAGCCGGGCTGGGCGCGGCAGGTCGCGGCGCTGCAGGCCGGCGTGGTCAACGCCCGTACGCTCGGGGCCGACCTCGTCTACCTCACGTCGGGCCCGTCGGCCCACCTGACGTGGGAGGAGGCGGCCGAGCGGTTCGCCGAGCGGATCGCCCCGGTCGTGGCCACCGCCCGCGAGCACGGGGTGCGCCTCGGCGTGGAGAACACCCTGCCGTTCAGGTGCGATCTCAGCTTCACCCACACCGCGCGGGACGCCCTCGCCCTGGCCGACCTGTGCGGCATCGGCATCTGCCTCGACCTCTACTGCTGCTGGCAGGAGCGGGGCCTGACCGACCTGGTCCGCGAGCGGGTCGGGCAGATCGAGATCCTGCAGGTCTCCGACTTCCGGGTCGGCACCTCGACCTTCCCGAATCGGTGGGTGCCCGGGGACGCCGACCTGCCGATGGCCGCGCTGCTGGGGACCGTCCTGCGGGCCGGCTACGCCGGCATCGTCGACGTCGAGCTGCTCGGCCCGGCCATCGAGGCCGAAGGCGCCGAGTCGGCGGTGACCCGCTCGATCGCGTGGATGCGCGAGCAGATCGCGGCGGCGCGGCCCTGAGCGCTCAGGGCACGTCGGTCCACCGCGGCGGCCGCTTGGCGACGAACGCGGCCGCGCCCTCGGCGGCATCCGGCCCGGCGAGCAGGTCGAGGGTCGCGAGCCGGTTGACGGCGGCGAGGTTGCCTTCGCGGGGGTCCAGGCTCAGGTGCATGAGCCGCTTGGTCGCCAGCACCGCCGCCGGGGAGTGGGTCGCGATCCGGGCGCCGAGCTCGAGCGCGCGCGGGAGCACCTCGTCGGCGGGGACCACGGCGTTGACCAGACCGAGCTGGTGGGCGCGGGCCGCCGTCAGCGGCTCGGTCGTCAGCCCGAGCTCCAGGGCGACGGCGAGCGGCAGCCGGCGGGGCAGGTCGGTGCCGCCCTCGGAGGCGGCGATGCCGCGCCCCACCTCGGGCAGTGCGAAGTAGGCGTGCTCGGCCGCGACGACGAGGTCGCAGGCGAGGGCGAGTTCGAAGCCACCGCCGACGGCCGGCCCGTTCACCGCGGCGATGACCGGCTTGCGGTAGCCGCCGCGCAGCAGCGTCAGCGGGGTGCGGGCCACGTCGACCAGCCGTCCCTCGGCCGCGGCGCGCAGGTCCATCCCGGCGCTGAAGGACAGCTCGCCGGTGCCGGTCAGCACGACCGTGCGCACACCCCGGTCCGCGTCGTAGCCGAGCAGGGCGTCGGTCATCGCCAGGAGGGTGTCGGGGTCGAGGGCGTTGCGCACGTGCGGCCGGTTGATCCTGATGACGCCCACCGCGTCGACGCGCTCGCACACCACTGTGGCCATTGTTGCAGCCTCCTTCGCGTCAGGGCCTTGACCGGTTCCCGGGGGCTGTTATGGTACCAACCAAGCGCTTGCTTCGGCGATCAGCACGCATGCCCGGCACGCGACTCGCCCTTCGCGCCGCTCGCCACCGCGTTGGAGCAGCGCCCCGACATTCGCCACGATGAGGGACATATGGCCGACAAGACTCTGACAGCCCGCGACGCCGTGTCGCGGCTCGAATCCGGGATGACCGTCGGCATCGGGGGATGGGGCTCGCGGCGCAAGCCCATGGCCCTCGTGCGCGAGATCTTGCGCTCCGACCTCAAGGATCTGACCGTCGTCAGCTACGGCGGGCCGGACGTCGGCCTGCTCTGCGCCGCCGGCAAGGTGAAGAAGGTCGTCTTCGGCTTCGTCTCCCTCGACAGCATCGCCCTCGACCCGCACTTCCGAGCCGCGCGACAGCAGGGCGCCATCGAGGTCGCCGAGTACGACGAGGGCATGCTCCAGTGGGGGCTGTACGCGGCCGGCATCCGGCTGCCCTTCCTGCCGACCCGCGCCGGGCTCGGCTCGGACGTCATGAAGCACAACCCCGGCCTCAAGCTCGTCCAGGACCCGTACGGCACCGAGCGGCTCGTGGCCATGCCGCCGCTGCGCCTCGACGTGGCCCTCGTGCACATGAACCGCGCCGACGCCCAGGGCAACGGCCAGTTCCTCGGGCCCGACCCGTACTTCGACGACCTCTACTGCCTCGCCGCCGAGCAGGCCTTCATGTCCTGCGAGCGGATCGTGTCCACGGCGGAGCTCAGCGCCGCCGCGCACCCGGCAACGATCAAGATCAACCGTCAGCTCGTCACCGGTGTCGTCGAGACTCCCAACGGCGCGCACTTCACCTCCTGCAGCCCCGACTACGAGCGCGACGAGGCCTTCCAGCGTGAGTACGTCAAGGCCGCCGGCGACCGGCAGGCCTGGGCCGCCTTCGAGAAGCGGTACCTGTCCGGTACCGAGGATGACTACCAGGCGGCCGTGGCCGCCCCAGCCGAGGAGGTTGCATGAGGAACACCGTGACCGAGTCCGCGGAGCAGCCCGCGAGCAGCGACAGCGCCACCACGACCACCGATGCGCCGGTGACTCGCGCCGAGTACTGCGCGATCGCCGTGGCGGACGCGTTCGCCGGCGACGGCGAGTTCATCGCCAGCGCCTTCGGCACGATCCCGGCCATCGGCGTCCGCCTCGCCCGCCTCACCGTCGCCCCCGACCTGCTGCTCACCGACGGTGAGGCCCGCTTCGTCTCCGGCAGCTGGCAGATCGGCGCGGACCCGCACGCCACCGAGGGCGTCGTCGTGGAGGGCTGGAGCCCGTTCCGCACGATCTTCGACCTCGTCTGGCACGGCAAGCGGCATGTCATGATGATCCCGACCCAGATCGACGGGCACGGCAACACCAACATCTCGGCCATCGGCGACTACGCCCGGCCCAAGGTCCAGCTGGTCGGCGTGCGCGGCGCCCCCGGCAACAGCGTCTGCCACCCGACCAGCTACTGGGTGCCCAACCACTCCGCGCGCGTCTTCGTCCCGGCCGTCGACATGGTCTCCGGCGTCGGCACCGACAACGCCCGCGCCGCGGGCCCGGCCGCGAGCGCGTACCACGCCCTGCGCCGTGTCGTCACCAACCTCGCGGTCCTCGACTTCGGCGGCCCTGACGGCGCGATGCGCCTGCTCAGCCTGCACCCCGGCGTCACGCTCGAGCAGTTCCGTGCGGCCACCGGCTGTGACGTGCACGTCGAGGGCGAGGTCCCGGCCACCCGCGAGCCGAGCGCCGAGGAGCTGCGCCTCATCCGCGAGGTCATCGACCCCCGCTCGCTGCGCGACCGCGAGATCCCCGGATGAGCCCGGCCCAGGAACTGCATCCGACGCTGCGCACCCGGGCGACCGACCTGTTCGGGGTGCGCTACCCGATAGTCCAGACCGGCATGGGCTACGTCTCCGACGTGCGCCTGACCACCGCGACGGCCAACGCCGGCGGGCTGGGCATCCTCGCCGCCGGCCTGCTGTCCTACGACGAGCTCGTCGTGGCCGTCGAGCAGATCCAGGCCGGCACGGACGCGCCGTTCGGCGTCAACATCCGCGCCGACCAGCCCGACGTCGTCAAGCGCATCGACCTGCTCATCTCGGCCGGCGTCAAGGTCGCCTCCTTCGCCCTGGCCCCCAAGCAGCAGCTCATCGCCAAGTGCAAGGACGCCGGCCTCGTCGTCGTGCCGTCGATCGGCGCGCGCCGCCACGCCGAGAAGGTGGCCGCGTGGGGCGCCGACGCCGTCATCGTGCAGGGCGGTGAGGGCGGCGGCCACACCGGCGGCGTGCCCACGAGCCTGCTGCTGCCCCAGGTCGTCGACGCCGTCGACATCCCGGTCATCGGCGCCGGCGGCTTCTTCGACGGTCGCGGCCTCGTCGCCGCGCTGGCCTACGGTGCCGAGGGCATCGCCATGGGCACCCGCTTCCTGCTCACCAGCGACTCGCCGGTCCAGCCATCGGTCAAGGACGTCTACCTGTCGAAGACGGTCAACGACACCGTCCTGACCCTGCAGGTCGACGGCGTGCCGCAGCGCGTGCTGCGCGCCGGCACGATCGAGGAGCTGGAGCGCACCTCCGCCCCCGGCCGGCTGCTGCGGGCCGTGCGCAACGCCTTCGCCTTCCAGAAGCTGTCCGGCACGCCGTGGGGCGACATGGTCCGGGAGGGCCTGGCCATGCGCAAGGCCCACAACCTGACGTGGAGCCAGGTCGTCATGGCGGCCAACGCTCCGATGCTCTACCGGTCGGCCCTGCTGCAGGGCCGGACCGACGTCGGGGTCATGGCCACCGGCCAGGTCGTCGGACTGATCGACGACGTCCCGAGCGTCGCCGAGCTCATCGACCGCATCATCGGCGAGGCCACCCGGATCCTCGGCCGGCTGGGCGCGCCCGCGCCGGTCCCGGCCGCGCACAAGGAGGACTAGTCATGGCAGCACTGCAGGGACGCGTCGTCGTCATCACCGGTGCCGGCCGCGGCCTCGGCCGTGAGCACGCGCTGCTCGCCGCCGCCGAGGGTGCCTCGGTCGTGGTCACCGACACCGGCGCCGCCGCCGACGGCACCGGCGGCGACCCCTCGGTCATCGAGGCCGTCGCCGCCGAGATCACCAGCGCCGGGGGGCAGGTCGTGGCCAGCACCGCGGACGCCTCCACCATCGAGGGGGCCCGCGAGCTGCTCGCGCTCGCCCGCGGCACGTACGGGCGCGTCGACGGCCTCGTCAACAACGCCGGCATCCTGCGGGACCGGATGTTCGTCAACATGAGCGAGGACGACTGGGACGCCGTGATCCGCGGCCAGCTGCGTGCGACGTTCGCGCCGTGCCGGGTGTTCGCCGAGCACTGGCGCACCGAGTCCAAGGCCGGCAACCAGCCGGTCGCCTCGATCGTCAACGTCTCCTCGACGTCCGGGCTCATCGGCGCCGTCGGGCAGACGAACTACGGCGCGGGCAAGGCCGCCATCGCCGCGCTGAGCGTCATCCTCGCCCAGGAGATCGGCCGGTACGGCGTGCGCGTCAACGCGATCGTCCCGGTCGCGCGCACCCGGATGACCCAGGACCTGCCCGGCATCGCCGAGATGGTCGCCGCCCCGGCCGACCCCGCCGCGTTCGACGTGTACCACCCCGGCAACGTCTCCCCGCTCGTGGCCTGGCTGCTCACCGCCGCCGCCCCGGTGACCGGCGAGGTGTACTACGCCAAGGGCGGCGAGATCCGTCGCTTCGCGCCCTGGAGCTACGACTGGACCATCGACAAGGGCGCCCGCTGGAGCGTCGAGGAGATCGCGAAGGAGATGGCCACCCGTGGCTGACACCGGTCACCCCACCGCCGCCGACTGGGCCGGCCCCGCCCACGGCCTGCTGCGCGGGCGCTCGGTGCTCGTCACCGCCGCGGCCGGTACCGGCATCGGCTTCTCGACGGCGCGCCGCGCCGCCGAGGAGGGCGCGCGCGTCGCCATCAGCGACCGTCACGAACGCCGCCTCGCCGAGTCGGCCGACCACCTCGAGCGTCTCACCGGCAGCCGGCCGCTCGCGGTCCCCTGCGACGTCACCGACCAGGCCCGGCTCGACCACCTCATGGACACCGTCGCCGCCGAGCTCGGCGGCATCGACGTGCTGGTCAACAACGCCGGCCTCGGCGGGACCGCGGCCGTGCAGGACATGACCGACGAGCAGTGGGACTCCGTCCTGGCGGTGACCCTGACCTCGACGTTCAAGGCGACCCGGTCGGTACTGCGGCACATGATCCCCCAAGGCAAGGGGGTCATCGTCAACAACGCGTCCGTCATCGGCTGGCGCGCGCAGAAGGGGCAGGCCCACTATGCCGCGGCGAAGGCCGGCGTCATGGCGCTGACCCGGTGCTCGGCCCTCGACGTCGCCGAGCACGGCATCCGGGTCAACGCGGTGTCCCCGAGCATCGCGATGCACGCCCACCTGGCGAAGGTGACCAGTGACGAGTTGCTCGCCCAGCTCTCGGCCCAGGAGGCGTTCGGCCGCGCGGCGACACCGTGGGAGATCGCCAACGTCATCGTCTTCCTCGCCAGTGACTACTCGTCGTACATGACCGGCGAGGTCGTGTCCGTCTCGAGCCAGCACCCGTGACCGCCGGTGCGCGCCGGTGGCACCGCCGGCGCCGCACCTGACCGACGAAAGGAGCCCGTCGTGGCCAACCCCGACGCGCAGGGCGTCACCGGCGCCCCCTTCCGGCTCGACGTCGAGCGCGGCAAGATCCGCGAGTTCGCGCTGGCCACCGGGGCGGCCGACGCGGCCTACCGGCAGGAGGAGAACCCGGTCGTGCAGCCGACGTTCCTCACGACGACCTTCTTCTGGCAGGAGGAGGACTCCAACCCGTGGTCCGCGGTCGAGCTCGACCAGCAGCGCGGCCTGCATGCCGAGCAGCAGTACACCTTCTTCGGCGAGCCGCCTCGCGCCGGGACCAGGCTCACCTGCCAGTCGCGCATCGGCGAGATCTACACCAAGGTGGGGCGCCGCGGCGGTGAGATGACCTTCGCCGTGATGTACACCGACTTCCGCGACGAGACCGGGCGTCTCGTCGCGCAGGCCAAGCTCACCGGTGTCGAGACGGCCCGCCCGCCGGCCGCCGGGGCCGCGACCCAGGACGGAGCCTCCGCTTGAGCGACACGACCTCCACGAATCGGCCCCGCACGACCGAGGTCGACCTGCCCGTCCCGGCGACCCCGCCGGCGCGCACCCAGGGCCCGGTGACCCGCACCGACTTCGTCCGCTACCAGGGCGCCTCGGGCGACATGAACCCGATCCACCACGACGAGGTCTTTGCCCGGGCCGCCGGGTTCCCGAGCCCTTTCTCGGTGGGCATGTGGCAGGCGAGCCTGCTCGGCACCTTCGCCACCGACTGGCTCGGCGGCCCCAACGTTCGCGACTTCCGCATCCGGTTCCTGGCCCAGGTGTGGCCCGGCGACAGCCTCACGCTCGAAGGTGTTCCACGTCGCACCTACGTGCTGGAGGGTGAGGACGGTCGTGAGGGCCGCGTCGACGTCGAGCTGACCTGCCGGCGGCAGACCGGCGACACGGCCGTCACGGTATGGGCGACGTTCGTGCTGCCCGACGCCGACCTTGCCGCCGCCCTCGCGGGCGCGGCCCCCGAGACCGGCGAGCGGCCCGGAACCACCGAGGAGCAGGGATGACCCCCACGACCCACCCGTCCGTGACGACGAGCATCCACCCGGACGGGATCGCCGAGATCGTGGTGGACAACCCGCCGGTCAACGCGCTGCCGGTGGCCGGCTGGTTCGCGCTCGCCTCCGCCCTCGACGCGGCCGGCGCCGACGAGTCGGTGCGGGTCGTCGTGCTGCGCGCCGAGGGCCGTGGCTTCAACGCCGGCGTCGACATCAAGGAGATGCAGCGCACCGACGGGTTCACCGCGCTGGTCGGCGCCAACCGCGGCTGTTACGCCGCGTTCAAGGCCGTCTACGAGTGCCCCGTCCCGGTCGTCGCCGCCGTCAACGGCTTCTGCCTCGGGGGCGGCATCGGACTGGTCGGCAACTGCGATGTCATCGTCGCCTCCGACGACGCCACCTTCGGCCTGCCCGAGGTCGACCGCGGCGCCCTCGGGGCCGCGACCCACCTGTCCCGGCTGGTGCCCCAGCACCGGATGCGCGCCATGGTCTACACCTCGGCCACGGCCACCGCTGAGGAGCTGCACGCGTACGGCTCGGTCCACAGCGTCGTGCCTCGCGAACAGCTGCGCGAAGCGGCGCTCGCCGTCGCGACGCAGATCGCCGGGAAGAACCCCACCGTCATCCGGGCCGCGAAGGCCTCGCTCAACGGCATCGACCTGTGGGACGTCAACCGCAGCTACCGCTTCGAACAGGGCTTCACATTCGAGCTCAACCTCACCGGGGTCGCCGACCGGATCCGCGACGAGTTCGCCGGCACCGACAAAGCGGCGCGCTCGGGCCGCGAGGGCTGAGCCGTGCGTTCGATGGTGGTCCGTGAGCTCGGGGGTCCCGAGGTGCTCACGATGGCGGACGGGCCGCCGCCGCGGCCCGGCCCCGGGCAGGTGCTCGTCGACGTCGTCGGCGCCGGGGTGAACTTCCCCGACGGCCTCATCGTCGCCGGGACCTACCAGACGAAGCCGGAGCTGCCGTTCGTGCCCGGCTGCGAGGTCGCCGGCACGGTCGCGGCGCTCGGCGACGGGGTGACCGGCCCGCCCGTCGGCACCCGCGTCATCGGCTTCTGCGGCATCGGCGGCTACGCCGAGCAGGTCCTCGTTGACGCTCGCATGGTGCACCGGTTGCCCGAGGGCATCGACCTCGTCGAGGCCGGCACGATCTCCGTCGTCTACGGCACGTCCTACCACGGGCTCGTCGACCGGGCCGGCCTCGCGACCGGCGAGACGCTGCTCGTGCTCGGCGCCTCCGGCGGTGTCGGCCTCACCGCCGTGCAGATCGGCAAGGTGCTCGGCGCGACCGTGATCGCGGCCGCCTCGAGCGAGGACAAGCGTGCGCTGTGCCTGGCGCACGGGGCCGACCACGCCATCGGCTACGAGGACATGACGGCCACGGTGCGCGAGCTGACCGGTGGCGCCGGCGCCGATGTCGTCTACGACCCGGTCGGTGGCGACGCCGCCACCGCGGCGTTACGGGCCCTTTCCTGGGGCGGGAGGTTCCTCACCGTCGGCTACGCGGCGGGCGGGATCCCGCAGATCAAGATCAACCGGCTGCTGCTCACCGAGGGCGCGGTGCTGGGGGTCCTGTGGGGCGCCTGGGCCAAGCGCAACCCGGAGGCCAACGCCGCGAACATGACGACGCTGCTGGAGTCGGTCGCTGCCGGTCGGCTGAGGCCACACGTCAGCGAAGTCTTCCCGCTCGAGGAGGCCGCCCGCGCGCTCACCACGGTGATGAACCGGGGCGCTCGCGGCAAGATCGCCCTCCGTGTGCACGCAGGCAAGGAGTGACGGTGGCTGACGCGACCGACCTGACCCGGATGGATCTCGGCCCCGGCTCGCGCTCGAGCGAGCTGCTCGCGACGTTGCGCGCGTTCATGGCCGAGCATGTGTACCCGGCGGAGAAGGTGTACGCCGACGAGCTCGGGGCCGCGGCCCGCGCGAACGGGGGCGTGTCCCACGTCCTGCCGCCGGTCGTCGAGGCGCTGAAGGCCACGGCGCGCCGGCTGGGTCTGTGGAACCTCTTCCTGCCTGCCCTGTCGGGCCTCACGAACGTCGAGTACGCCTACCTCGCCGAGGAGACCGGGCGCTCGCCCTACCTCGCCCCGGAGGCGCTCAACTGCGCCGCGCCGGACACGGGCAACATGGAGCTGCTGCACATGTTCGGCACGCCCGAGCAGCAGCAGCGGTGGCTCACACCGCTGCTCGAGGGCACGATGCGCTCCGGCTTCTCGATGACCGAGCCCGACGTGGCCTCCTCCGACGCCCGCAACATCTCCACCTCGATCGTGCGCGACGCGGACGAGTACGTCATCAACGGACGCAAGTGGTGGACGACGGGCGCGGCGGACCCGCGCTGCGAGATCCTCGTGCTGATGGGCAAGACGGATCCGCAGGCGGACATCTACCGGCAGCAGTCCATGATTCTCGTGCCGGTCGCCACCCCCGGGGTGACGATCGTGCGCTCCCTGCCGATCTTCGGCTACCACGACCAGCACGGCCACTGCGAGATCCGGTTCGACGACGTGCGGGTGCCGGTGACGAACCTGCTCGGCGCCGAGGGCGACGGTTTCGCGATCGCCCAGGCCCGCCTCGGGCCGGGCCGCATCCACCACGCGATGCGCTGCCTCGGCATGGCCGAGCGCGGCCTTGAGCTCATGGTGCGCCGGACGATGGCCCGCGAGGCGTTCGGCGGCCCGCTCTCCGAGCAGGGCGTGATCCGCAACTGGATCGCCGAGTCCCGCATGGAGATCGAGCAGGCCCGCCTGCTCGTGCTGAAGGCGGCGTGGCTCATCGATCGGGTCGGGGTCCAGGGCGCCGCGACCGAGATCGCCGCGATCAAGGTCGTCGCGCCACGGGTCGCCCGCAACGTGCTCGACCGTTCGATCCAGGCCCATGGCGGCGGCGGGGTCACCGACGATTTCCCGATCGCCCGGATGTGGGCCAGCGCCCGGATCCTCGGCATCGCCGACGGCCCGGACGAGGTGCACCTGCGCACGGTGGCCCGCACGCAGCTACGCCGCTACCGTGACACGGCGCCGCCCGTCGCCGCCGAGGCGGGGCGGGGCTGAGATGCACCCGACCATGACGCAGCGGCTGGCAGGCAAGATCGCCGTCGTGACCGGCGGTGCGCTGGGGATCGGCGGTGGCATCAGCCGCAGGCTCGCCGCGGCCGGCGCGACGGTGGTGCTGAACGACATCGACGAGGCCGCGGCCGCGGCCACGGCCGGCGAGATCACGGCCGGCGGCGGCCGGTGCCACACACTTGTCGGCGACATCCGCAAGCCCGAGGTGGTCGAGGCGCTGCGAGCCGCGGCCCTGCGGGCCGGCGACGGCCGGATCGACGTCCTCGTCAACAACGTCGGTGACTTCCGCCCGGCCTCCAGGACGTTCCTGCACAGCACCGAGGCGCAGTGGCAGGAGCTGTACGAGGTGAACCTGCTGCATGTCTTCCGCGTGACGCGGGCGCTGCTGCCGGTCATGGTCGAGCAGCGCTCCGGCGCGGTGGTCAACAACTCGACGGTCGAGGCGTTCCGCGGCATTCCCGGGCACGCCGTCTACTCCGCCTACAACGCCGGCGTCTCCGCGTTCACCAAGAGCCTCGCGGTCGAGGTCGGCCAGCACGGGGTGCGGGTGAACGCCATTGCCCCGGATCTCGCCGACACGTCGCAGACCCCGGCCGCCGCGATGCTCCGCGGCCGTGACCCGGCGCTGATCCGCACCTGGCTGCCGCTCGGGCGATTCGGTGTCGCCGACGACTACGCAGCCGTGGTCGAGTTCCTGGCCTCCGACGACGCGCGGTTCGTGACCGGCCACACCATCCCGGTGGACGGCGGCACGCTGGCCGCCTCGGGCTGGTACGGCCGGGCGGACCGCAAGGGCTGGACCAACATGCCCAACGAGGCCTGACCGGCTCGGCCGGAGACTGCCCGGGAACAGATCGCCTTCTGCCGGGAGTGGCGGTTCCGGTGGCCGGGGCGGCGCCGGTGTTCCCGGCACCGCTCGCGCTCGGCCGGGCGTCTCAGGCGGTCTTGGCGGTGAGACCGTCCAGGAACAAGGAGGTGGCGTCCTCGGCCAGTTTGGCGATCGGGTAGGCCCGGCTCGGCTTGAACCAGCGTACCGAGAGCCAGATCGCCTCGCGCATCAGCCGGTACAGGATCTTCGAGTCCAGGTCGTCGCGGAAGACGCCTTCGGCGATGCCGGCGTCGATCACCTTGAGCCAGGCGTCCTGCACCTCGCGCCCGGCGCTGCGCAGGTACGAGAAGTGCTCGATGCCCAGCAGGTAGTTGAGGTCGTTCTGGTAGATCTCGGCGGCGTGCGGGTGCGCCTCGACCACCTCCAGCGACGCCGCGACCAGGTCGTGCAGCTGGACGCGGGCGTCCGCCTTCTGCGACAGCACCCTGGCGTAGCGATCCCTGAGGTCGCGCAGGAACGACGAGAGGATCTCGTCGACCATGGCCTCCTTGGAGCTGAAGTGGTGGTAGAGGCTGCCGGAGAGGATCCCGACGTCGTCGGCGATCTGGCGGACGGTGGTCGCCGCCACTCCTTTGCGGGCGAACAGGGTTGCGGCGCTGTCGAGAATCGTCTCGCGCCGGTCTCCAGGCTCTCGCGCCAATGGTTCCTCGCAAACGGTCGAACGGGACAATGTGGTGCTCAGGCCGCGCGGATGCGGCGATCGCCGCCGACCGGCGTCGATGCCGTCAGTGCCGCTGTCGCCTGGGCCGTTGCCCGTGAAGGTCGGCCCAACGCTACCAAGTGCCTGTTGCATGAGTGTGACGGCAGCGTCCGGGCCGCGCCTCGGACGCGCCCGCCTGCCGCGGGGCCCGGAACCGCCGGTCCAGCGCGATCGATTCCAGGCTCCAGATCGGTCCACTGTGGAGTGTCGTCCCGTGCCGGCCCGTGTGTCGACCGCGCGTTGCCGGGGAGCGTCGGGGCCGGTGGCGATGGCGCGTGGGCGGTGTGCGCGTTGATGAAGTCGCCTCTTGCCTGCGCCTCGCTGACCTGGTACGAATGCTCAACTCGGAACTTCGGTTCATGTATATGAACCGTCTGGCCGGCCGGAGGGTCACATGGATGAGCGGCGCCCGATCCCGGGCTTGTTCTCGACCAGCACGTCGATCTCCCGTCGGAGCCTGCTGCGCGGCGCGCTCGCGGCGGGCCTGACCGTTCCCACGGCATCGCTGTTCGCTGCGTGCGGCGGTGCGTCCACGCCGAAGACCAACGACACTCCCGGCACGCTGTCGATGACCGCCTGGGAGGCGTACCCCGATCAGATCCGCGCCCTGCTGTCGTCCTTCAAGGACCAGTCCGGCGTGGGCACGGAGCTGTCCCTCATCCCGAACGTCGGCTACGGCCCGGCCCTGCAGACGCGTCTGCAGGGCGGCCAGGCGATCGACGTTTTCTACAACTTCGCCTACGCCTCGACCAAGTACGTCGACGCGGGCTGGGCCGCAACGCTCAACAAGTTCGCCGGCGTCGAGGACATGCTGGGCGACATGTTCCCCGCCTCGGCGGCCCGGCACCGGCTCGCGGACGGCCGGATCATCAGCGTCCCCTACTTCTCCGCCGTGCACAGCCTCATGTACAACCAGAGCCATCTGCAGAAACACGGCATCAGCGCACCTCCGGCCACGAAGGAGGAGGTGTACGAGCAGTGCAAGAAGCTCAAGGCCGCCGGGGTGCCCAGCCCGTACGCGGGCTACTGGACCAAGCAGTTCCTGGAGGAGTACCTCCTCGTCTACCTACTGGCCGACGGGATCACGCCGTTCGACGCCAAGGGCGCCCCGGTCTTCGCCGACGACCCCAGGACGCTGAGCGTCATGGAGTGGTGGAAGGCGATGTACCAGGAGGGGCTGACGTCCAAGGAGGTGCTCACCGCCGACCCGGGGGCGCACGTCACCGCGATGGCCCAGGGCAACTCCACGTTCTACACGCTGCACCACTACTTCCTGCAGATCATCCGCACGACGGAGGGGCCCGAGTCCAAGAACGTCACGATCTCGTACCGCCACCCCGGCATCACCGGCAAGACGCTGCAGATCGGTGAGGTCATCCAGATCGGGGCCACGGCCGGCGGCGCGCGGGCCGAGGACGCCTGGAAGCTGCTGAAGTTCTACGGCTGGAAGGACAACGACGGCAAGTACTCCACCTTCACGTCCTGGGCGAAGGCGGCGGCGCTGCTCGGCCCGTACCCGGGGCTGTTCAAGGACAAGGACTTCCTGGCCGCGTTCCCGGACTACTACGAGATGCCGAAGCTGGAGGACGCCTTCGCCAACCAGAGCGACGTGGTCCCGGCGCGGGTCGCCCCGTGGTACGCCTCGTTCCAGGTCAAGGTCGGCGACCGGCTCCAGGCGATGCTGCTCGGCCAGGCCGGCGTCAAGGACACCGTCGACGGGCTCGCCGCGGACGCCAAGAACCTCGCCGCCGCGGGCAGCTGACATGGCCGAGACCTCGGCCCTGGCCCCGCGGCGGCGCACGTCGCCGCGGGGCCGGGCGAACGCCCGGTTCGGCCTGGTCCTCGCCACCCCGGCGCTGGTGTTCGTGCTGGGACTGGTCGCCTGGCCGGCGATCCGCACGACGATCTACTCGCTGCAGCGGGTCAGCTTCCGCGGCGAGGCGCGGTGGGCGGGGTTCGCGAACTTCCGGACGCTGTTCGCCGACGAGCAGTTCCGGCACGCGCTCAGCACGACAGTGCTCTACGCGGTCGGCTTCCTGCTCGTCTCCACGCTGCTGGGGCTCGGGTTCGCGCTCCTGCTCAACACCGGCTTCCGCGGGCAGTGGCTGGCCCGCAGCCTGCTCATCGTCCCGTGGGCCTGCCCATGGGTGATGGTCGGCATGATCTGGAAGTGGTTCGTCGACGGTGAGGTGGGCGCGCTCAACGGCGCACTCCTGGCCCTCGGCCTGGACGGCGTGGCGCCGCTGTCGGACAGCACCGGCGCCCTCGTCGTCGCGATACTCGCCGGGGCCTGGCGGCAGGCGTCGTTCACCGGGCTGCTGTTCCTGGCCGGGCTGCAGACGATCCCGCGGGAGCTGCCGGAGGCCGCGATGGTCGACGGAACCAGCGCCTGGCAGCGGCTGCGACACCTGACCCTGCCCTGGCTGCGGCCGGTCATCGTGGTCGTGGTCATCATCAACACGATCTTCGGGTTCATGCAGTTCGACACGGTCTGGGCGCTGACCCAGGGCGGCCCCGGCGGCGCCACCTCGGTGCTGTCGATCTACCTGTACCAGCAGTTGTTCGTCTACACGAACACCGGCCTCGGCTCGGCCACCGCCGTGGTCCTCGGCGGCATCGCGCTCGTCCTCGGGTTCCTGTTCGTCAAGCTGCTGTACCGCTCGAGCACCATCACGGAGGGCGTCGAGTGAAGCGCTCACGGCTCGCCTCGGCCGGGATCTACATCGGGTTCGCGCTGTTCCTCGTCTGGATCCTGTTTCCGCTGTACTTCACCGTGCTGAGCAGTTTCATGGGGCCGTCGGAGATCGGCGCCAAGCCGTTCCACTGGTGGCCGCACGACCCCACGGCGGCCAACTATGTCGCCATCTTCACCGGCAACAGCGCGCCGTTCTCCACCGGCAAGGACGGCGGCATCGTCTCGAGCACCGACGCGGTCGCCCGGCTGATGCCGGCGATTGCCCGCAGCCTGGTCGTCGGCATTGTCGTGGTCGCCAGCAACCTGGTCATCGCCGGTGCCGCCGGATACGCGTTCTCGCGGTACGAGTTCCGCGGCTCGCGCCTGGCGTACCTGCTGCTGCTCGCCTCGCGGGTGGTGCCGGCCATCGCGATCGTGCTGCCGTTCTTCGTCGCGTTCCGGCAGCTCGGGCTGCTCAACACGTCGCTCGCCCTGATCATCAGCTACAACGCGTTCACGCTGCCGCTGGCGATCTGGCTGCTCAAGACGTACTTCGACAGCGTACCCAAGGAACTGGAGGAGGCCGCCGAGGTCGACGGCGCGTCCCGGTTGCGCTGCCTGCTCGTTGTCGTCACCCCGATCGCCCGGCCCGGGCTGATCGCCGCCGGCCTGCTGGTCTTCCTGGAGGCGTGGAGCGAGTTCTTCTACTCGCTGGTGCTCACCAACGCCCTCACGGTACCGCCGGTCGTGGCGGGCCTGCAGAACCTTCAGCAGTTCTCCTGGACGACGCTGGCCGCGGCCACCATGTTCACCGTCGTCCCGCCGGTGCTCATCGCTCTGGCGTTTCAGCGGTACATCGTGACAGGCCTCGCCGCAGGGAGTGTGAAGTGATCGAGAGTCTTGCCGGGAAGGTCATGACCGTCCTCGGGCCGATCGAGCCCGAGGACATGGGCAACACCCTCAGCCACGACCACGTGCTGGTTGACGGGTGGGGACTGCGCCAGCTGTACGAGGCGATCCTCGACGACGAGGAGATCGCCGTCGAGGAGGTCCGCCGGTTCGCGGCGGCCGGCGGCCGGACGATCTGCGATCCGACGAACATCGGGCTCAAGCGCGACCCGCAGGCCCTGCGCCGGATCAGCGAGGCCGGCGGCGTCAACATCGTGATGGGCGCCGGCTGGTATCGCGAGGTCGTCTATCCCGGCTACATCACCACCGACAGCACCGAAGCCCTCGCCGACCGCCTCGTCGCCGAGATCACCGACGGCGTCGACGGCAGCGGCATCCGCCCCGGCTTCATCGGCGAGATCGGCACCGAGCGCGGCCACATCACCCCGCACCAGGAGCGGGTGTTCCGCGCCGCCGGCCGGGCCCATCGCCGCACCGGGTGCCCGATCATGACCCACACCACCCACTGGGGCGAGCTCGCCCTCGAGCAGCTCGACCTGCTCGCCGAGGAGGGGGTCGACCCGGCCCACGTCATCGTGTCGCACCTGGGCGACCGGCGCGGGACGAAGTGGTGGCTGCCGATCGCCGAGCGGGGCGCCTGGCTCAACATCGACAACCTGGCCTTCGTGCAGGGTTACGCGCCCCTGTCGTTCCGGGCCGACAACGTCGCCGAGCTGACCGCCATGGGACTGGCCGGGCAGCTGATGCTGTCCAACGACATCTGCGAGCTGGGTCAGCTCGCCGCGTACGGCGGACCGGGCTACGCCAACGTGATCGAGAACTTCCTGCCCATGCTGCGCGACCGGGGAGTGTCCGAGGCGGACATCCACCGCATGACGGTCGCAAACCCCGCCCGGGCGTTCGCGTACGCGGCGGCGCCCGCCACAGAACCTGGAGAACAACCGTGAGCACAACAGCAGTCGTGGTCGGCGCGGGTCGAGGCATCGGGCAGGCGATCGGCGAGGACCTCGCCCGCGCCTGCCCCGGCGACCGGCTGGTCCTCGCCGACATCGACGCCGCCCTCGTCGAACGCGTCGCGGCCACGCTGCGGGTGCAGGGCGTCGAGGCGACCGCCCGCCACGTCGATGTCACGGACGAGCAATCGGTACGGGACCTGGTCGCCGAGACCGCCGAGGCGGACAAGGTCGCGATCGCCGCCGGGATCTTCGACAGCGCACCCACCCTCGACGTCACCGCCGCCGACTTCGAGCGCATCCTGCGGGTCAACACCATCGGCTGCTTCGACGTGGCCCGCCGCTACGCCGCCGGTATGGCCGCTCGCGGCAGCGGGTCCATCGTGGCGGTCGCGTCCGTCGCCGCGCGGATGCCCCGGATGCGGCAGGCCGCCTACGCGGCGTCCAAGGCCGCCCTGCGCCAGTCGCTGCGGGTCCTCGCCTTGGAGGTCGCCGGTAGCGGAGTCCGGGTCAACACGGTCTCGCCCGGGCCGACGGACACGGAGATGATGCGCCAGCTCGCCAGCGACCACGCCTCCGTCGACGACCTGGCCGACGGTAGCCTCCTGGCGTTCCGCCCCCGGATCCCGGCCGGCCGGGTCGCCCGCGGCAGCGACGTCGCCGCCGCGGTGCGCTTCCTGCTCTCCGCGGAGAGCTCCCACGTGCTGCTCGGCGACATCGTCGTCGACGGTGGCGAGTTGCTGGGCATGTGAGGGGCGACGTCGTGATGAGGCTTGGCATCGTCGGTGCCGGGATCATGGGCGCCAAGGTGGCGGCCGCCGAGGGGCTGCCCGGGGTGCGGGTCACCGCCGTCGCCGACCCGGTTGCCGGCCGCGCCGCCGCGCTGGCCGGCCGGTCGGGCGGCACCGCGTTCGCCGGCTTCCCGGAACTGCTCGACTCCGGCGCGGTCGACGCCGTCTACCTCGGGCTGCCCCACGACGGCCACGCCGACGCCTGCGTCGAGGCGGCGGCCCGCGGCGTGCACGTCCTGATCGACAAGCCGCTGTGCAACACCGTCGCTGAGGCGGACCGGATCATCGCGGCCCGGGACGCGGCCGGCATCGTGCTCATGGTCGGGTTCAGCTACCGGTTCCGGGCCGAGTGGCTCGCGGCCCGAGCGCTGGTCGCCGACGGCGTGATCGGGGAGCCGCTGTCGGTCACCGACGTGATCGTCGAGGCGACGCCCGATACGCCGCCCTGGTACTGGGACGCCGGCCGCGGGGGCGGGATCCTGCAGCTGCAGTCGCATCACTGCTTCGACCGGCTGCCGTGGCTGGTCGGCCTGTCCCTGGCCGAGCTGACCTGCCGCACCACCGGCCTGGCCGGGGAGGCCGAGTCGGCGGCCGCGATCACCGGCACGTTCGCCTCGGGCGCGGTCGCCGGGATCGCGCTGTCGTTCGGCCGCACGCACGTGGCCGGACCCCGGTCGTTGACCGTCGTGCAGGGCAGTGCCGGGCAGCTGCGGATCGAGCAGGGCGGCGCGCTCGCCGTGTCGTCCACCGCGGGGGAGCGGACCGAGTCGTACGCCGGCGACGACTGGCTGCACCGGCAGCTCTCCGCGTTCGTGGCGGCCTGCGCCGGGCGGGAGCCCGCCGTTCCCGCCGCCGAGGACGGGCGGCTGGCCGTGGTCTGCGCCGCCGCCGCGGCCGAGTCGGCCCGCACCGGGCAGGCGGTGCGGCTGTCATGACCGGATTCGTGCTCCGCGGCGGCCTCGTCTGCGACCCCGAGACCCGCACCCTGGCCCCGGGGGACGTCGTCGTGCGCGACGGGCGGATCGCCGGTACCGCCGGCCCGGGGGACCGGGTCGTGGACGTGTCGGGGCTGGTGGTGACGCCGGGGCTGGTCGACCTGCACACGCACGTCTTCGTCGGCCAGGACCTCGGCCTGGACCCGGACGTGGTCGGCCCGCCCAGCGGGGTCACGACCATGGTGGACACCGGCAGCGCCGGCGCGCACCTGTTCGGGGCGTTCGTCCGCGGTACGGCGGAACGGGCCCGCACCCGCATCGGCGCGTTCATCAACATCTCCACCGTCGGCACCACGAGCATCCTGCTGTCCGGCGAGCTCAAGACCCTCCCGTACGTCGACCCCGCCGCCTGCCGCGCCGCGATCGCCGAGCACCGGGAACGCATCATCGGCGTGAAGGTCCGGGCGTCCGCCGATGTCGCCGGTGACAACGGCGTCGTGGCCCTGGACCGGGCCCGCGAGGTCGCCGACGCCGAGGGGCTGCCGCTGATGGTGCACCTCGGGCCGCCGCCGGCCTCCCTGGCCGACATCCTGGCCCGGCTCGGCCCCGGCGACGTGCTCACCCACTGCTTCACCGGCCTGTCCGGCACCCCGTACACCGAGGGCGGCCGGGTCGTCGACCTGGTCCGCGAGGCCCGGCAGCGCGGCGTGCTCTTCGACGTCGGGCACGGCATGTGCGGTTTCGACCTGGAGCAGGCCAGGGCCGCGGTCGGGGCCGGGTTCCTGCCCGACACGATCAGCTCGGACCTGCACACCTACTCCCGCGACATCGTCGGCGGCCTGCCTGAGGTGATGGCGAAGTTCCTCGGGCTCGGCGTCGCCCTGCCCGAGGTGGTCCGCCGCACGACGGTGGCGCCGGCCCGGGTCGCCGGGCTGGACGGCGCCGGTGTCGGGACCCTCCGAGCCGGTGCGCCGGCGGACGTCGCGGTCCTGCGGGTGAGCGAGGACCCGGCTCCGGCCGTCACGGCCGTGCTGACCGTCCGGGCCGGCGAGATCGTGTACCGCGCCGAACCAATCTGAAGGAGGGTATCGACACATGGACATCTATGCCGAGCTGGGCGTGCGGACCATCATCAACGCGGTCGGGCCGGCCACCCGGCTGGGCGGCCTGCCGCTGTCCGACGAGGTCGTGGAGGCGATGCGGGCGGCGGGCGCACGCAACGTGCGCATGGACGAGCTGCAGGAGGCCGCCGGCGCCGAGATCGCCGCCCTGATCGGTGCTCCGGCCGCCTACGTCACCAGCGGCGCCGCCGCGGCCCTGAGCCTGGCCACCGCGGTCTGCCTCGCCGGCGACCGCCCGGCGGCCGTCGACGTGCTGCCCGAGGTTGCCGGGCCCCGGCGCCGGGTCATCATCCAGCGGGCCCACCGGGACCCCTACGACCACGCGCTGACGGCCGTCGGCGCGGAGCTGGTCGAGATCGGCTATCCCGGCTCGACCCGCCCCGACGAGCTCGCCCGCGAGCTCGACGAACGGGCCGCGTTGGTGCTGTGGCGGCCCGGCCGCGGCGGCGACCACCTCGGCATCGCCGAGGTCTCGGAACTGGCCCACCGGGCCGGTGTGCCGGTGCTCGTCGATGCCGCGATGGACGTACCACCCCTGGCGAGGCTCGCGGAGCTGCTCGGCGGCGGCGCCGACCTCGTCGCGATCAGCGCCGGGAAGGCGTTCCGGGGCCCGCACACCGCCGGGATTCTCTGCGGCCGGACCGACCTGGTCGGCGCCGTCGCCCTGCACCACCAGGACATGGACATCCGGCCCCGAACCTGGCAGCGCTCGGAGATCACCGGCGCCGACCCCGTCCGCGGACGCCACGGCATCGGCCGGGGCATGAAGGTCGGCCGCGAACAGATCATCGGCCTGCTCGTCGCCCTGCGGGCGTTCGTCCGGGACCCGGACGCCCACCACCGGCACGGGGCGCAGGAGCTGGCCGACATCCGGGCCGCGCTGCAGGCCGACGCCCGCTGCGCGGTCCGGGACGGCTACGAGCACCACCTCGATGTGCCGGTCCTGGAGATCGACCTGTCCGCATCGGGTCGCGACGCCGACGACGTCGTGCGGGAGCTGGACCGGGGCGCGCCCCGCATCCACGTCGGCGAGGACCGGGCCTGGCAGGGCGTGCTCGTCGTCAACCCGATGGGACTGCGGCCCGGCGACGGTGCCGCGCTCGCGAAACGGCTGGTCGAGGTGCTCGACCAATGACGGGCCCGTGGCGGCTGTCGGCGGCGCCGGTGGCGCGCATGCCGATCGTGGGCTCGGCGGCCTTCTTCGGCCGCAACGACCCCGACTTCTACGACCTGTGGTTCTACGTCTGGCTGGTCACCGACGGCGAGCGGACGGGGCTGATCGACACCGGCCTGCCGATCGGCGACGCCGACCGGGCGGCGCTGGAGAGGGCCAATCAGGCCCTCGACCCGCGATGCGCGTTCCACGACGTCCGGCTGCTGCCCGACGCCCTCGAAGCGCTCGGGGTCCGGGGCGAGGACGTCGACTTCGTCCTGCTCACCCAGACGGTCACCTACCACACCGGCGGTCTGCAGCCGGACCTGTTCCCGCGGGCCGTCATCTACGCCTCGTACGCCGGGGTGCGGGAGATGTTGTGCGCGCCGCCGGGGCACCCGCCGACCGAGTTCTACTTCACGAGCGGCACCTGGTCGCTGCTGCGGGACCTGGCCATCGCCGGGCGGCTCGTGCTGACCGACGGGCCGGTCACCGTGGCCCCCGGGCTGGAGTTCGAGACGACCGGCGGCCATCACCCCGGGTCGGCCGGCGTCCGGGTCCGCTGCGCCGACGGTGTGGTCGGCCTGCTGGAGACGGCGTTCTTCGACCGCAACATCGCCGAGGAGCTGCCGATCGGCATCGCCGAGGACGCCGCCGGGTGCCGACGGGCCATCAAACAATATCGACGCGTGTGTGATGAGGTGGTGGCGTTGCACGACCCGGGCAACGCGGCGCGCTTCCCGATCGAACCTGCGCGGGACAGCCGGT
Organism: Dactylosporangium sp. CA-052675; assembly: GCF_050947935.1. Lineage (GTDB taxonomy): Bacteria > Actinomycetota > Actinomycetes > Mycobacteriales > Micromonosporaceae > Dactylosporangium. The sequence continues at coordinate 3,344,489 of NZ_CP192010.1, forward strand.
CACACCTCAGCACGCAAGGAGGCCAGCGTCATGACCGCCACCCGTAACACCCCGCCGAACGTCCAGTCCACGACCGGCGTCAAGTCCGCCGAGCGGGCTCTGGACCTCATGGAGTATCTGGCGTCGCACCGCTCCGGCGCGACGTTCCCGCAGATCAGCCAGGACCTCGGGTTCCCCAAGAGCAGCCTGCACGCGCTGCTGGGCACGCTGGTGGGCCGGGGCTGGATCTCTCTGGATGAGCAGCGGCGGCGCTACCGGATCGGGGTGCGGGTCTGGGAGACCGCGCAGAGCTTCGACTACCTGGACAGTCTCGCCCGCCGGGCGGAACCGCACCTGCGGGCGGCCCGTGACGAGCTCAACGAGACCGTGCAGCTCGCCGTGCTCGACGGCATCGACAACGTCTACATCGCCAAGGTCGAGGCGGACCATCCGCTGCGGCTGGTGTCCCGGGTCGGGATGCGGCTGCCCGCCTACGCCACCGGCCTGGGCAAGGTGCTGCTGGCCCACCTCGATCCGGCGGACCTCAGGGCCCGCATCGAGGGCGTGAGCATGCGCAGGTTCACGCAGCACACCGTCGCCACGTGGCAGCAGCTGCTCGAGCGGGTCCAGGACATCCGTGAGCGCGGCTTCGGCGAGGACGACGGCGAGTACACCCCGGGCGTCTTCTGCGTCGCCGTGCCGGTCAGGGACGGCACCGGGCGGGTGGTGGCCGCGATGAGCTGCTCCATCCCGCGCGTCCGGCTCGGTGAGGGACCGGCGCACCGCGACCACCTGGTGGACACGCTGACCCGCCACTGCGAGGCGATGTCCCGTGACCTCGGCTGGCAAGGTGGTGGCCAGTGACCGCGGCGGGCGACTGACGCCCCGCCGGCGGCGTTCAGGACAGGGGGGCCATCAGCGGGGCGAGCCGGCCCGCGCAGCCGCGCAGCGCCGGCAGGTATCGCTGGGCGCGGTCGCCGGCGGTGCCCGCGCGGGCCGAGGGCACGGAGCAGCTCACGGCGGCGACGACCGCCCCCGACTCGCTGCGCACCGGCACGGCGACGCAGTAGAGCCCGACGGTGTACTCGCCCTCGTCCTCGGCGAAGCCGTTGGTCCGCACGGCCGCGAGCCGGCGCAGCAGCTCGGCCTTGTCGCCGATGGTGCTCTTGGTGAACCGCTGCAACGTGACCCCGTTCAGCCGGTGGCGCAGCTCGGCCGTCGGCAGGCCGGCCAGGAGCACCTTGCCCAGCGCCGTGGTGTGCGCGGGCAGCCGCAGGCCGACGCCGGAGACCAGGCGCAGCGGATGGTCGGACTCCTCCTTGGCCAGATAGACGTTGTCGAGGCCGTCCAGGACGGCCAGCTGCACCGTCTCGTTGAGCTCATCGCGCAGCGCGCGCATCTCCGGTCCAATGAGGACGGTGATGTTCCGGTTGTGCGCGTACGCCTGCGCGACCTCCCAGGCGTGCAGCCCGACCCGGTAAACCCGGGACTCCGGGTCCATGAACAGGTAGCCGTGCTCTGACAGCACCCGCAACAGCCCGTGCAGGCTGCTGCGTGGGAGCTGCAGGGCGGTCCGGATACCGCTGGCGTCGATCCCGTCGGTATGCCGCGCCACCAGGTCGAGGATCTGCAGTACCCGCTCGGCCGACTTGATCGAGCCGGCCGGCGTCGCGGTGTCCGCGGCGTCAAGAGTTCGGGGTGTCGGCGCCATGCTTTCCGTCCGCCTTTGTCCGTGAGTCGAGTCCCGAGCAGGGTGCCACACGCGTCCGACCGTAGGCAACGACTCATTGCTGAGCTGCTGGGACAGCGTGGCGATTCAGATATCTGAACGCCTATTCCCATACTCGATCACCACGTCTACAGTCGTGGACCAAGTCCCGCGTCCCTGCGACACACCAACTGCCACACGAGGTGGACTGGAATGTTGAGACACCGATCCGCACTTCTGGCGGCCGCTGTCGTGGCTTCACTGAGCCTGACGGCCGCATGCGGCGACACCGATGAACCCACCAAGCCCGCCCAGGACGGCGGCACCCTCGAGATCGCCCACTGGGACCTGCTGGCACCGAGCTACGGCGCGAAGATGTGGGAGACCTTTCAGGGCTACCAGCAGCAGAACCCGAAGGCGACGCTGACCAAGCAGGAAATCACCCGGGCCGACTACGAGACCACGATCAAGACGCAGATCGCCGCGGGGGGCGGCCCCGACGTCTTCGCGGTCGCCGACACGTTCCTGCCCGAGCTCGCCGAGGCGGGCGTCCTCGAACCGCTCGACGGCGTCTTCGGCGCCGACGCGAAGCTCAACGTCACCAACGAGGGCGGCAAGTGGCGCGGCAAGCAGCTCGCCATCACCGCCCAGATCGCGCCCTACGCGTTGCTGTGGAACAAGGACATCCTGGCCCAGGCCGGCGTCCAGCCGCCGACCACGCCTGAGGAACTCGTCACAGCGGCGAAGACCATCAAGGAGAAGACGGGCATCACCGGCTTCGCGGTGCGCCACCGCATCGCCGAGGAGAATCCGTGGTGGATCGACTTCAACAACTGGCCGCAGGGCTTCGGCGGCGGCTGGTCCGACGGCAAGACCCTCACCATCGACCGGCCGGAGAACATCGCCGCGCTCAAGGCCTACAAGGCCGTCTACGACTCCGGCGCCTTCGCCGTGGGTGACGACGCGTCGACCTTCCGCACGAAGTTCAAGGAGGGCAAGCTGGCGATGCTCATCGACGCGACCGGCGCGCCGACCGCGATGATCAGTGAGAAGGTGCCGGGCACCTCCATCATGTCCTCGAAGCTGCCGTTCCCGGGCAAGAACACCAGTCAGGTCGGCATCTACTTCGTCATCAACAAGCACTCCAAGAACAAGGAGCTGGCCAAGGACTTCCTGCGCTGGCTGGTCCAGCCGCAGCCGCAGCAGAAGCTCTCCGAGGTCATCGGCAACGCCTCGACCGTGGCCGTCGACACGACGGTCCCCGAGGCGTACGTGAAGGCCAACCCGTGGGTCACCGCCTACCGGCAGAACGCGCCGTTCTCGCACGACGCCGTGGTGGACGGGTTCGAGGCCAAGACCCCGCAGATCCGCCACATCGTGCTGCAGTGGATCGAGAAGGTGTTGCTGCAGAACGTCCCGCCCGAGGAGGCCCTCACCAAGGCGGCCCAGGAAGCCAAGGCGGCGGTCGGGGGCTGACCCGCCACCGGCGCGGTAGATGCCGGGCCAAGCGGCATCTACCGCGCACGATCCCCAAGGAGGGCCATGAGCACCCGATCGCGGCTCGCGCCGTACCTGTTCGTCGGCGGCGCGGCGGTATATCTGCTGGTGTTCACCGCCACCCCGCTGTTGCGCGGGGTGCTGCTCAGCTTCACCGACACCAAGCTGCTCAACCCCGACGGCGGCGAGTACGTCGGGCTGGACAACTACCACGACCTGCTCGTCGACGACCGGTTCGCCTCGTCGGTGCTCACCACGATCCTCTACACCGCCTGCACGGTCGCCGGGTCGCTGCTGCTCGGCACCGCCGCCGCGTTCGCGATCAACGACGGGTTCCGCGGGCGGGCCGTCGTGCGGGCCGTCCTCGCGATGCCGTGGGCGGTGCCGTCCATCGCCGTCGTGCTCGTCTTCACCTGGATGTTCAACGTGGGCGACGGGGTCGCCAACCGCGGCCTCGCCGTCCTCGGCATCGGCGAGCAGGGCTGGCTCATCGACCCCGACCTCGGCCTGCTGTCCGTGACCGCGGTCAGCGTCTGGAAGGTGTTCCCGTTCATCATGCTCGTCGTCCTCGCCGCCCTGCAGTCGGTGCCCGCCGAGGTGCGCGAATCGGCCCGGGTCGACGGCGCCGACCGGTTCACCGCGCTCAAGGAGATCGTCCTGCCGCACATCGCGCCGACCCTGCGCATCGTCGCGCTGCTCATGACGATCTGGTCGCTGCGCCGGTTCGAGATCATCTACCTGCTCACCGGCGGCGGGCCGGTCGACGCCACCAACACGCTCGTCATCAACGTCTACCGGGAGGCGTTCGCCAACTCGGACCTCGGCCGGGCATCCGCGCTGGGGATGCTCGGCCTGTGCCTGTCCCTCGTCGTCACCGTCGTCTACTTCGTCGTCGAGCGGCGCTCGGCGCGGCGGGAGGCGCAGTGAAGCGGCTGACCGGAGCGGGTCCCGGGCGATGGCTCGCGCTCGTCGTGCTGATCGTCGTGGCCGGCTTCCCGGTGTACTGGATGCTCAACACCGCCCTCGCCACGCGCGAGGAACTGTTCGACGGGCAGAGCCTCTGGCCGCGAATCGACCGGATCGGCTCCGTCTTCGACGTCTTCGGCAGCGACGTACCGCTGCTGCGCTGGCTCACCAACAGCGCGATCGTGGCGTCCGGCACGACGTTCTTCAGTCTGGCGCTCGCCGTGCTGGCCGGGTACGGGCTGTCGCGGTACCGCCGCTTCCACGGCCGGGGTGTCATCGGCTTCGCGCTGTTCGCCACCCAGATGCTGCCCGAGGCGCTGTTGATCGTGCCGCTCTACACGCTGTTCGTCTCGCTGGGCCTGATCAACGGGCTGTTCGGCCTGGTGCTGGCCGACACGGCCTTCGCCATGCCGGTCGCCGCGTGGATCATCAAGTCGGCCGTGGACGGCGTCCCCTACGAGATCGAGGAGGCGGCTCGGGTCGACGGCGCGCCCCGGTTCGTGATCTTCTCCCAGGTCACGCTGCCGCTGGTGGCGCCGTCGGTGGCCGCGGCCGCCGTCATCACGTTCTTCGACGGCTGGAACGAGTACCTGTTCGCCTCGACGTTCATCCGCGACTCGGCGAAATGGCCGGCCAGCAAGGGCCTGTCGTCGTTCATCGGCGAGTTCATCACCCCGTTGTCGACGGTGTTCTCCGCCGCGCTGGTGTTCACCGTTCCCGCCATCGTCTTCTTCCTACTGGTCCAGCGCCGGATCGTGAGTGGCCTCACCTCCGGTTCGGTGAAGGGGTAGGCATGCCAGCCATTGCGTTCCGGGGCATCCGGAAGTCCTACGGCGACACACCGGTCATCCACGAGTTCTCCACGGAGATCCCGGACCGGGAGTTCCTGGTGCTGCTCGGCCCGTCCGGGTGTGGAAAGTCCACCATGCTGCGCATGATCGCCGGGCTCATCGACATCACCGGCGGCGATCTGCTCTTCGACGGCCGGCGGGTCAACGACCTGGAGCCCAAGCAGCGCAACGTCGCGTTCGTCTTCCAGTCCTACGCGCTCTACCCGCACAAGACGGTGCGCGCCAACATCGCCTTTCCCCTGTTGATGAGCCGCTTCCGCTGGTGGCAGCACATCCCGGTGGTCGGCATGGTGGCGCGTTGGCGGGCGATGCGCGACCCCGCCATCACCACGAGAATCGAGCAGATCGCCGCGACGATGGAGCTCACGCCGTACCTCGACCGCCGGCCTCGCACCCTGTCCGGCGGGCAGCGGCAGCGGGTCGCGCTGGCCCGGGCCCTGGTTCGCGAACCCTCGATCTATCTGCTGGACGAGCCGCTGTCCAACCTGGACGCCAAGCTGCGGGCGCAGATGCGCACCGAGATCACGGCGCTGCACCGGCGCGTGGGAGCGAGCTTCATCTACGTGACGCACGACCAGGTCGAGGCGATGACCATGGGCACCCGCATCATCCTGCTCAACGACGGCGTCGTGCAGCAGAGCGGTACCCCGCAGGAGATCTACGACGAGCCGGCGAACACCTTCGTGGCCCGGTTCATCGGCTCGCCGGCGATGAACCTCGTGCCGGTCACGGTCCAGGGCGGGCAGGCCACGATCGACGGCGGTACGACCGTGCCCGCCGGCGGGGTGCCCGACGGGCCGGCCCTGCTGGGCGTGCGGGCGGAGAAGGTGCGGGTCGCCGCGACGGGCTCCGGCCTGCCGGCCCGGGTGGCGGTGGTGGAGCGGCTGGGCGCCGAAACCGTGGTCGGTTTCCGGCTCGGGCTCGCCGCCAACGGCGATGCGCTCGGCGCGGCCGCCGTGCGTGACCTGCACTACGCCAAGGTCCCGGGTGACGCCGGCCTCGCCGTCGACGACGAGTGCCGGGTGCTGCTCGACCTGAGCGGCGCCTGCTGGTTCGACATCCACAGCGGTGCGCGCATCGGCGCGCGGAAGGACGTACGCGTCGCATGAGAGCACTGCTCTACGCCGGGCCGCTCGAACTCGTCGTCACCGATCTCGACGCTCCGGCTCCGGCCGACGACGAGGTGCTCGTACGGGTGGCCGCGGCCGGGGTCTGCGGCTCCGAGGTGGAGGGTTTCGCCACCCAGAGCCCGTTCCGCAAGCCGCCCCTGGTGATGGGCCACGAGTTCGCCGGGCACCGGGTCGACGACGGCACGCCGGTCACGGTCAATCCGCTGGTGGCGTGCGGCGACTGCGGCAACTGCCGGCGCGGCCGGACGAACATCTGCGACAACCGCAGCATCCTCGGGATCAACCGGGCGGGCGGCTTCGCCGAGTACGTCGCCGTGCCGCGCGCCAACGTGCACCCGCTGCCGGCCGGGGTGTCCCCGCAGCGCGGAGCGTTCGTCGAGCCCATGGCCAATGCCGTGCACGCCGCGAACCTGGTCGCCGACCGGCTCGTCCCGGACGCCCGAGTCGGCGTGATCGGCGCCGGCATGCTGGGCACAGCGGTGCTGCTGGTGCTCCGCAGCCGCGGCCTGACCGGCATCCACGTGGCCGACCTGGCCGAACAGCGGCTGGCGACCGCGGTCAAGGCGGGCGCCGGCCGCACCGGGCAGCGGCTGACCGGCGCCTTCGACGTCATTGTGGACACGGTGGGCACGGCCGGGACCCGGGCCGACTCCGTCGCGCTGCTGTATCCGGGCGGGGCCGCGGTCTGGCTCGGCCTGCATGCCGCAGAGTCCGATGTGGACTGCCGGGCGATGATCCGGGGTGAGAAGGCGGTCCTGGGCAGCTTCTGCTACACCGCCTCTGAGTTCGCGGCGGCAGTGCCGCTGGTCGCCGCCGTCGACGAGGAGTGGCTGGAACTTCGAGACCTCGCCGAGGGTGTCGAGGTGTTCGAGGCGCTGATGCGAGGCCCGTCGGCGCGCATCAAGACGATGTTGGTGCCCTGAGCGCGGGACGTGCCAATGCCTCGTCCCGGCGGAAGCCGGGAATCTGCTGAGGAGGGCTCGATGAGCCGTACGGTGGTGGTGGCAGGCGGCGGTACCGGCATCGGCCGGGCGGTCGCCGCGACGTTCGCCGGCAGCGGCGACCGGGTGGTGCTGGTGGGCCGGCGCGAGCCGACGCTGCGCGCCGCGGCGCAGGCGCTCGGCCCCGCGGCGACCTGGGTCGCCGCCGACCTGAGCACGGCGGACGGTGCCGCGCGGGTGGCCCTGGCGGTGGACCGGGTCCACGTGATCGTGGCAGGTGCCGGGGGCACCGCCGCGGCGGTGCCGTCCGAGCTGGACGCCATCGCCCGGGAGTGGCGTGCCGACTTCGACCAGAACGTGCTGACCGCAGTGCTGCTGGTGGCCGCGCTGCGGCCGAAACTGGCCGAGCACGGCCGGGTGATCGGCATCGGATCGATCGGCGCCCAGCTCGGCAGCGGCTACAGCGGCTCGTACGGCGCGGCAAAGGCGGCCCTGCACGCGTGGATCTTCTGGCTTGCCGCGGAACTGGGGCCGGCCGGGGCCACCGCCAACCTGGTGCTACCCGGATACGTGCCGGACACCGAGTTCTTCGGTGACCGGATGAACCCGCAGTTCCACCGGGCCAGGGTCGACCGCACGCTGGTCGGACGCGCCGGTACACCCGGGGACGTGGCGTCCGTCGTGCACTTTCTGGCCTCGCCCGGGGCGTCGTTCGTCACCGGGCAGCTGGTGGGAGTCAACGGGGGAACGGTACTGGGACGATGAGCGGCCGGCGGCCGCCCCCGCGGACGTGAGAAGCCGGAGCGCGTCGTCGCTCGGCGAGCGGGGAAGCGCTGGGTGACCAGCGCTGTGGCCGCCGCGTCGCCCAGCGGCCGGATCTCGTGTTCCGGCAGGCCGGTCCGCTACCGCAGCCCCGCCGGTCGGGGCCTGGCAGGAAAGCTAGCGCAGACGCCGCGGCGGCACACCCGCGGCGCGATGCCGACCCTTCCCCGGACCCGAGTGTGAGATCGGCGCAGGCGCTGATGATCGCCGGGTGGTGCCGGAATGCCAGGTTTAGGGCCTGGTGAAAGGGTAGGCAGCTTGCGTACCGGTGACGCAGGAGGGGGTTGTGCGCAATGGTGGGAACCGGCACGGCGCAGTACGACACGTTGCTGCGAGAAGTCAATAACCTGCGGCCCTCATACCGCCGGCCATTGGACTCTCCCTATCACATCAGCAACGAGCTGTACGAAGTTCTGCGCCATGTTCTGCATGACGTCGGCGGTGAGCCGGACGTGCCGATGCAGTACGAGGAGGTGGAAGAGGCAGAACGGCCGTGGGAAATGGCCACCTACGTCACCTGTGAATGCCTCGGGTGGCGTGGCGTGTGGAATTCCGAGATGCGCCGCCGCATGGAGAACGACCTGGGGGCGACGCAATACTTCGGACTGCCCTACTATGCGCGCTGGGCCACGGTCGCCGCGAGGATCCTCGTGGACAAGGGCATCATCACCACCGATGAACTCGGCGCGAAGATCGACGAAATCCGTGCTCGGCGCCAGGAGGAGCGGTCATGAGGCGCTTCCGCACCGGGGACCAGGTGGTTGTCCGGGACGCGACGTCGATGTTCCACACTCGCACGCAGGGCTACATGCGCGGGCATCTGGGCACCGTCGTCGAGGACCGGCCCGAATGGGTCATACCCGAGGACGAGGCATGGGGCCGCGACGAGGACGGCCGACACGAGCCATTCTATGTCGTCCGCTTCCAGCAAACCGAGCTCTGGCCGGACTACGCAGGATCAGACATCGACACACTGGAATCAGAATTCTCGGAACGCTGGCTCGAGCCGGCGACGAAGGAGAACCGGAGCACATGAGCACGGCGCACAACCATGATCATACGCCGATCCAAGATTCGGACGGGATCAGCGAGTTCGAGATTCTCGAGCTCGCCGTCCGGAGCTTGGCGATCGAAAAGGGCATCTTCTCCGCCGAGGATCACCGCCGCTTCTCCGAATGGGCCGACAGCCGCAGCCCCATGTACGGGTCGAAGATGGTCGCCAAGGCCTGGGTCGATCCGGCTTACAAGGAACGGCTGCTCGCCGACGGAACCGAAGCCTCCAAAGAGGTAGGGGTGGACTGGCTCGACCCCACCGGGACCGGTACCCCGAGCGACTACACCTACTTCTATGTCCTGGAGAACACCCCCTCGCTGCACAATGTGATCGTGTGCACCCTGTGCTCCTGCTATCCGAGACCGGTGCTGGGCATGTCACCCGACTGGTACCGGACCCCGAACTACCGCCGGCGCATCGTCCGCCAGCCACGTGAGGTGCTCGCGGAATTCGGGCTGGTCCTGCCGGCCGACGTTGAGATCCGGGTGCACGACTCCAACCAGAAATCGCGGTTCATGGTCATGCCGATGCGACCGGAAGGCACGGAGGACTGGACCGAGGAGCAGCTCGCTGCCATCGTCACCCGCGACACGATGATCGGCGTAGCCGTGCCACGGCCGGGCTGGACCGCGGCGGAGGCGCCCCCACGGGTCAATCGCACGCATGAGCCGGCACACACCCGAGGCGGCGGCAGGTGACCGGCGACGGGCCCTACGCGGTCCTCATGAACACACTGGACGCCATCGGGGAGCGGACCGGCAACGATCTGCCGTCCCTGGAGCGCGCGCGTGCGCCGTGGGAATCCCGCATGCAGGCGACCTGCGAGTGCCTGTCCTGGCGGGGCGCGCTGGACAATCTGGAACGCCGCCAGGCCGAGGACCGACTCGGGGAGACCGTCTACCGCCCCTTCCCGGTTCACACCCGCTCCGCGCTCACGACCGCGCACGCACTCATGGACAAGGGTGTTTTCACCGAGACCGAGCTTCGATCCAAGATGGAAGAGGTCCGTATCCGGTTCGCGCCGGATGACGATGGGGACTCGGCGGCCGGGCGTCGTCCATGTCCGTGACGTCGGCGCTGAGGCCGAGTCCCGCAACGCCGGCGCCCAACGCGACGCATCGATAGGCGCCGCTCACCGTCGCATCGGCCGTTCCGCCGCGAAGATCGGCGGCTCGTCGCCCGTCGCAACTGGCACCGCCGTCCGTCCCGCGGCTTCGGTCACGGGACGGACAGGCGGCCCCTGCACATCAACCGAGCACGCGCGTGGTCCCGAGGGACGGGCGCGGCATCGCGTTGTCACAAATACTCTGAGGAGGTCCTGATGGCTCAGGCCGCAACCGTATCCACTCCCATCCCCACCCCCCTGCCGGCGCCGATCCCGGTGCGGGAACTGTTGCCGTGGGCCGTCTTCGGCCTGGTGCTGGCCGTGCTGGCGCTGTACTTCGTCGGCGTCGAGCAAGGCGCCATCTCGATCTTCTCCGGAACGGCGGTGCACGAGTTCACGCACGACGGCCGGCACCTGCTTGGCTTCCCCTGCCACTGAGAGCGCGGGACGAAGCGATGACACCACGTACGCTGTTGGTACGCGGCATGCTGGTCGGAGCACTGGCCGCCGCCCTCGCATTCGTGTTCGCCCGCGTCTTCGGTGAGCCGCAGATCAACCATGCGATCGCGTTCGAGGACGCACACACCCATCTCAGCGACGGCCAGGCCGCCATGACCGGCATGGCCGGCATGAGCGGCATGGCCGAGGCGGGGCCGGTCAGCCGCGCCGTGCAGTCCACCCTCGGACTGGGTACCGCCGTCCTGGTCTACGGCACCGCCCTCGGCGGCATCTTCGCCCTGGTATTCAGCTACTGCTACGGACGGATCGGCTCGCTTCGCGCCCGCGGCACAGCGCTGCTGGTCGCCGGGTTCGGATTCGTCGCGATGTTCCTCGTGCCGTACATCAAGTACCCGGCCAACCCGCCCGCGGTCGGGAGCGCCGACACCGTGGGCCGACGCACCGCTCTGTACTTCATGATGATCGGCATCAGCGTCTTGGCCGCGGTCGCCGCGGTCCTGCTCGCACGCATGCTCGCACCCCGGCTCGGCACCTGGAACGCGATTCTCGTGGCGGCCGGCGCGTACCTTGTCATCGTCGCCGGGGCCGGGCTGGCGCTACCCGCGGTCGACGAAGTACCGGCCGAATTCCCGGCCAACGTGCTGTGGCGGTTCCGGCTGGCCTCGGCCGGCATGCAAGTCGTGCTCTGGAGCACGCTCGGCCTCCTGTTCGGAGCCCTCAGCAGGTCGCCCGAGGCCAGGTCCGCATCTCGCGCGCATTGATGCGGAAGGGGTGCGCGGCTTCGTCGCGGACGTTGGGTGGGTCGCGCGACCCTGCCGTGTTGATGGTGCCGTTACGCGGCGATGATGTCGGCGACGACGCAGGCGATGTTGTCTGGTGCGCCTGCGGCGTAGGCGAGGTCGATCAGTCGTTGCGCTGCCGGTTCGGGTTCGCCGGTGTCGTTGAGGGCGGCGTGCAGGTCGTCGCGGCCGACGACGGCGGACAGCCCGTCGGAGCACAGCAGGTAGCGGTCACCGGCCAGGGCGGTGCGCAGCGCGAGGTCGGCTTCGACGGGTTGGCTGCCGCCGCCCAGGGCGCGGGTGAGCAGGGCGCGCTGCGGGTGGGCGGCGGCCTGGTCGGGGTTGAGCTTGCCGTGGTCGACCTGGCTCTGTACCCAGGTGTGGTCCTGGGTGAGCTGCGCGAGTTCACCGCCGCGCAGCAGGTAGATGCGGGTGTCGCCGATGTGCACGAGGGCCAGTTGCGAGCCGCGGCGCAGTATCGCGGTCAGGGTGGTGGCCGGCTGGTTGTCGCCGGTAGCGGCGGCGCGCACCACGCGATCGACGTCGTTGACGGTCGCCGCGAGCATGCCGAGCAGGTCGACGGCCGGCTTGTCGGCCAGTTCGAGCGCCTTGAGCGCGTTGACGGCCGCGGCGCTGGCGGCGGCACCGGCCCCGCGGGTGCCGTCGGCAACGGCCCACAGCCGGTCGCCGGCGTAGGCGACGTCCTCGTTGCTGTCGCGTCCGTGGCCGGGGTCGCAGCGCACGGCATAGCGGACGGTCAGGGTGGGTTTGGTGTCGGACACGGCAATGCCCTTTCTGGACAGGTCCTCGACGAGGCGGGCGACGTGGTGTGCGCGGGCCGTGGTGTCGGCGGCGACCTGCTGCCAGTAGGCGATGACCGCTTGGGCCGCCGCGTCGGGTTCCAGGTCGCACACGGTGCGGATGTCGGCGAGCGGCATGCCGATGCGGCGCAGCTGGGCGATCAGCCGGGCGCGAGCCAGCTGCTCCGGTTCGTAGAAGCGGTAGCCGGACTCGGGATCGACCGCGGCGGGTGTCAGCAGCCCCACCTCGTCGTACAGGCGCAGCGCCTTGGGTGTCAGCCGCGCCGCTCGGGCGAACGCGCCGATCGTCAGCAGCTCCACGGTGCCATCCTCCTCGTGCCGGCCCGGTGGCCGGCACGGACAACAGTGGGCCTTCCCCAAGGGGCAAGGTCAAGCGCCGGGCAGGACCTGCCCCGTCGCGGGTCTGTGAACAGCAAAGCATTGGCGACCCGTTGTCACCGGGGCACGCGCCGCCACGGAGACGCCGCGGGCCGCAGCCCGTCCGCGGGAACCCGTCAGGACGGCGGCCGCATGCGCTCGCGCAGCGTGTCGTACACCGGCGGGCCGTGCAGCAGCGTCGCGCTCAGCAGCGCGGCCGCCGCGGCCAGCAGCATCGGGACCACGAGTGCTGTCTGGGCGGTCATCTCGACGACCAGCACCACGCCGGTGAACGGGGCCCGTACGACGGCCGCGAAGAACGTGGACATGCCGACGATGGCGCCGGCGGTCGGCGAGATGTCCAGCGCCGGCAGGACGGCGTGCAGTGACCCGGCGAACAGGCCGCCGGCCGCCGCGCCCACGAGCAGCAGCGGCGCGAACAGCCCGCCCGGCGTGCCGGCCGAGTAGCACAGTGGCCCGAGAAACCAGCGGATGAGCAGCACCAGGCCCAGGTAGCCCAGACCGTCACGGCCGGAGAGGATGGCCTGGTTCAGCGACTCGCCGCCGCCGATCAGCTCCGGCGCGCCGACGCCGATCGCCCCCACCGCGCCGCCGATGACGGCCGCCTTCACCTCCGGCGGGAGCCGGCGCATTCCCTCGACCGCGTTCAGCAGGAAGATCACCAGACGGTTGTAGGCCACGCCCGCGACGCCAAGCAGCAGGCCCAGCGCCGCATACGCGGGGAGCGCGCGCACCGGCTCGGCCGGCATCCGGCCGACGGCGAACACCGGCTGGTCACCAAGAATCAGCCCCGACACGGCGACCGCCGTCGCCACCGCGGTGAGCGTCGCGAGGACCAACCTGGTGCGGAAGGCGTGCGCGACCTCTTCGAAGACGAACAGTGCCCCGCCCAAGGGCGCGCTGAACGCCACCGCCAGCCCGGCGCCTGCGGTCGCGGCTGTGAGCATGCGCAGCTCGGGCGGGCTGAGACGGCCGCGGCGCCCGATCTCGGCGCCGAGCGAGGCGCCCATCTGCACGGTCGGGCCCTCCCGGCCCAGCAACATGCCCGCCCCGAGCGACAGGAACCCGCCGACGAACTTGGCCGGCAGCAGCGCGATGCGAACCGGCTCCACCTCGGTACGCAACGCCGCCTCGACCCGCTGGACGCCGCTGCCGGAGGCCTCCGGCACCCAGCGCACGACCAGCCGGGCCAGCATCACCGCGACGGCGGCCGTGAGGACCGGGATCGCCCAGCGCCACGACGGCCCGAGCCGCGCCCAGCCGAGCAGCCCGCCACGATAGCCGTTGGCCAGGGACAGCGACAGCCGGAACAGACCCGCGACCAGGCCCGTGAGGACGCCGCCCAGCACGGCCAGAACGGCGAGGTACGCAAGGTGCCAGCCGCCCGGCCGTTCGCGGACATCCGTACCGGAAGGCTTGATCGGACCGGCGGGCCGGATCGCTCCGTCGTCGGGCTGACGCATCTCAGGGCTCGCCCCGCTTTCCGAAGTCGCCGAAGGTCGTTGCCTGCGCGTCACACCCGCTCCGGCCGGATGCGTACCGCCTTCATCCGGCGGGCCGACGCATCCTCGTCAACGACTTCCCTGACCGCAGGGGAGTGCGCCAGGGGGAGCGGCTGACGCTCAGCGAGCAGCAGCGTCCGTATGCCGCCTCGGAGACGGTCTTCGGCTTCGGGTCGGGAGAGGAGCGGCATTCGTAGCGGCACCTGCCCGGCCGGCGTCGCGACAAACCACCCGATCGGTAGCCGCCCGGCCGCGGCCAGGTAGTCCTCATGGCATCCGCGGCGGCCCTGACGTTGCTGAGCACGGCGACCCGCCGCCGAGCGCGGCGACGGCCTGATCAGTACGCCCGCGGGGCCTCGGAGGCGCGGACGGCGGCGCTGTTGTCCGGCCCGATCCTGATTCCGCCCGCGGTAGGTGCCACACCCTGTCACCTACGGCCGCGAATCTTGGACTCGAGCCGGCCGTACCAGCCCGTATCGGGCCGATCGCGCCCGACACAGCCACGAGGAGTACCCCATGACCATCACCACCACCCCGCACCTGAACTTCCGCGGCGACGCCCGGGCGGCGCTGGAGTTCTACCAGTCCGTCTTCGGCGGCCACCTGACCGTCGCCGCGTACGGCGACTTCGGCCTGCCCAAGGACCTCCCGGACGCCGACAAGGTGGTCTTCGGCCAGCTCACCGCCGACAACGGGTTCAGCATCATGGCCTACGACGTGCCCAGCCAGGCCCCCGCCGCCGCGCCGGCCGCGGCCACCACCCGCGAGAACGGCATGACCCTGACCGGCGAGCGGTTCTTCGTCTCCGTCCGCGGCGAGACCCTCGACGAGGTCAGCCCGCTGTGGGACAAGCTCGCCGACGGCGCCGAGATCATCGAGAAGTTCGGCCCCTCCCAGTGGGCGCCGGGGTTCGGGATGCTGACCGACCGCTTCGGTGTCACCTGGATCCTCGACGTCGCCGTGGCCTACGCCGGCTGACCCACCACCTGCCCGATCCGGGGCGGCCGAGCCCGGCCGCCCCGGATCGCCCCTCCCGCGAAGGAACAGCACATGCGCATGCGCCCCCTCGGCCGCACCGGCATCCAGGTCAGCCCCTACTGCCTGGGAACCATGATGTTCGCCCCGTTCGGCAACCCCGACCCCGACGACTGCGCCAGGATCATCCACCGAGCCCTCGACGCCGGCATCAACTTCATCGACACCGCCGACGTGTACGGCGGCGACGGCGAGACCGAGCGCGTCGTCGGCAAGGCGCTGCAGGGCCGGCGCGACGATGTCGTGCTCGCCACCAAGTTCAACGGCGCCATGGGTGCGGACCCGAACCGGCGCGGCAGCTCCCGCCGCTGGATCGTCACCGCGCTCGAGGGCTCCCTGCGGCGCCTCGGTGTCGAGCACATCGACCTCTACCAGGTTCACCACCCCGAACCCGGCACCGACATCGAGGAGACGCTCGCCGCCCTCACCGACCTGATGCGGGCCGGCAAGATCCGGGCGATCGGCCATAGCAGCATGCCGGCCGCCGAGATCGTGGAGGCCCAATGGACCGCCGAACGCCGCGGGCTGGCACGGTTCCGCACCGAACAACCGCCCTACTCGATCCTCAACCGCGGCATCGAGCGCGACGTCCTGCCGGTCTGCCAACGCTACGGAATGGGCGTGCTGACCTGGAGCCCTCTCGCGTCGGGCCTGCTCACCGGCCGCTTCCGCGCCGGCGGCGAACAGCCCTCGGCCGGACGCATGCACTGGGTGCCCCGGCACATGACCGACCCGCGCAACCACGCGGCCGTCGAACGACTCGTACCGATCGCCGAAGACGCCGGCCTGTCGCTCACCCATCTGGCCCTGGCCTTCGTCGTCAGCCACCCCGCGGTCACCTCCGCCATCATCGGCCCGCGCACCATGGCCCACCTCGACGACCTGCTCGCCGGCGCCGGCACCACCCTCGACGACGCCACCCTCGACCGTATCGACGAAGTCGTCGCGCCCGGCGTCAACCCCGGCACCCTCGACATCGCCTACACGCCGTCCGCCCTCGTCCAGACCGATCAGCGCCGCCGCCGTACCGGCGACCGGGCCGCCGCCTGAACGCTCACCACCACCGGGGGAACGGCGTACAGAAACGGGTGCGGGCACGGCGGATGAACCCGAGGCCCCCACCCGGGCGAAGGCGGTTTGGTGCGGGGCCCACCGGGTACGGCCTGCGGACGGCGAGCGGCCCGTGACCCCGACGCACGCGGGAGTGTGATGCGCCATGCCGACCCTCACCCAGTCCGACCTGCACGCCTGGCTGGAGCAGGCGCGCCGGCGCGGTCCGGCGTACTACGACGACGAGCGGCGGTGCTGCACCGTCCTCGGCCACCCCGAAATCGTCGCGGTGCTCGCCGACACCGCGACGTTCTCCTCCGACCTGGGCGACCTGCTTCCGCAGCAGGAGGACCTGGAGCTGTTCCAGCGCGGCAACTTCGTGCGCATGGACCCGCCCCGGCACGACACCCTGCGCCGCCTGGTCAGCCAGGCGTTCACCCCCAAGACGGTGGCCGGCCTGGCGCCGCGCATCGCCGAGGTGACCACCGGGCTGCTGGACGCGCGGGCCGGCGAGCGACGTATCGACCTCATCGAGGACCTCGCCTACCCGCTGCCGGTGATCGTGATCGCCGAGCTGCTCGGCATCCCCGCGGCGGACCGCCCGCTGTTTCGCACCTGGGCCGATCGGCTGTTCGAGCGCTCCGACGCCGGCCCTGACGAGTCCCTGCCGCCGTTCACCAGCCGGGAGGCGGTGGACGCGGTCGCGCCGGCGTTCCGGGAGATGAACGCGTACCTGCTGGAGCACATCCGCACCCGCCGGGCCGACCCGCGCGATGACCTGATCGGCCGGCTCGTGCTCGCCGAGGCCGACGGCGATCGCCTGTCGGACGGGGAGATCGTCGGATTCGTAGGGCTCCTGCTGCTCGCCGGGCACATCACGACGACGGCGACCCTGGGCAACACGGTGCAGTGCCTGGAGGCGCACCCGGACGCCGCGGCCGAGGTGCGGGCCGATCGGTCGCTGCTGCCCGGCGCGATCGAGGAGGTCGTCCGGCTGTACACGCCGTTCCCGCGGCTGGCCCGCCGGACGAACACCGGCGCCATGGTGGGCCAGACCGCCGTCCCGGCCGGAGCGGTGGTCATCACCTGGCTCGCGGCCGCCAACCGCGACGAGCGGGTCTTCGCCGACCCCACCCGGTTCGACCCGCGCCGGGCGCCCAACCCGCACCTCGGTTTCGGCCACGGGCTGCACTTCTGTCTCGGCGCTCCGCTGGCCCGGCTGGAGGCGCGGATCGCCATGGACATCCTGCTGGACCGCTACGACGACATCGCCGTCGACGCCACCGAGCCCGCCGAGTTCCGCAACCCGTGGGTGATGGTCAGCCCGACCCGGCTGCCCGTGGCCGTGACCGCGAGCCGGGCGGCCGCGGCGCGCTGAGCCCTCAGCCGCGCTCCTCGCTCGAAGCGGACCGGGGGCTGATCAGCGGCCAACGCCGCCGCCGTGTCCTGATGCCCGCCGGCTCCCTCGATCAGCACCTCGGCCGAGCATTTTCGAAATTTAGCCGAACATGTCTTGAACCCATCGCATCTTCACAGTAGCTTCTCGTCATCGAATATCGGGCCGCCTCCGTCAGCGCGCGGAGCCGGGGTCGGGGCCGACCCGACCCCACAGCGGCTCGGACGAGGAGGTTCTGGAGAATGTCAGCTCCCTCGTGGCTCAGACTTCGGCGATTGATGATCGGCGGGGTGGCCGTCCTGCTCACCGCCGCCGCGTGCGGTTCAGGCCCCGCCGAGGAGAACCAGGGCGGCGGCACCCCCGTCGACGGCGGCACACTGAGCGTGGCGCTGTCCGCCGAGCCGGACAGCCTCGACCCGGCCGGCGCCGCCCAGGCGGCCGCGCACCAGGTGTTCATGCAGATCTACGACCCGCTGGTATGGCTCGACCCGTCCAACGGCGAGTACGTCGGCGGGCTGGCGTCGTCCTGGACGACCTCGTCCGACGGCCTGACCACGACCTTCAAGCTGCGTACCGGCGTGAAGTTCCAGGACGGCACCGAACTCGACGCCGCGGCGGTGAAGTTCAACTTCGACCGCATCCTCGACGCCTCGTTCAAGTCCCCCGTCGCGCGGGCCAAGCTCGGTCCGCTCAAGACGGTGACCGCGGTCGACCCGACCACGGTCGAGCTCACCTACGCCACCCCTTTCCCGTCGCTGCTCAACTCCCTGAGCCAGCACTGGCTGGCCATCGTGTCCCCGGCGGCCGTCGCCAAGTACGGCAACAGCTACGGCCAGCACCCGGTGGGCACCGGTCCGATGTCGTTCGTGGAGTGGGTGACCGGTGACCACGTCACCCTGCAGCGCACGGCCGACTACGCCTGGGGGCCGTCGTTCCTGCACCAGGGGAAGGCGTACCTGGACAAGCTGATCTTCAAGATCGTCCCGGACGACGGGGCCCGATCCGCGGCGGTACAGAGCGGCGACGTGCAGATCGCCTGGAACATGCCGGCGGCCGACTTCTCGCTGCTCAAGAAGAAGGGCTCCGACCTGACGATGGTGGCCGCGCCGTGGAGCGGCGGCTCGCTCTCGCTGTTCCTGAACACCGAGCGCGCCCCGACCGACGATCTCGCGGTCCGGCAGGCGATCCAGCACGGGATCAGCCGCACCGACCTCATCAACACTGCCCTGTTCGGGATCTACACCCCGGCCGAGGGCCCGATCTCCCCGCGGACCGTCGGCTACACCAAGGCGGTCGAGGGCAAGTACCCGTACGACAAGGCGAAGGCCGAGAGCCTGCTCGACGGGGCCGGCTGGACGATGGGCGGCGACGGCTTCCGCAGCAAGAACGGCACCCGGCTCGCATTGAAAATCATCACCCAGGCGCAGTTCAACCCGATCGCCACCGGTATCCAGGGTCTGCTCAAGCCGCTCGGTTTCGACGTGGCGGTGGACATCCGTGCCGCCGCTGCCGCGACCGACGCCAACGGCAAGGGCGAGGGCACCGGCGGCATCACCGGCCTGGTCGACAGCGACCCGTCCGGCATCCAGCTCTTCTACAGCTCCAAGAACTACGGCGGGTTCGACTGGTCCCGCATCAAGGACGCGCAGATCGACGACCTGCTGAGCCGGCAGACGGTCGAGCGGGACGTCGCCAAGCGCAACGAGATCCTCGGCCAGCTGCAGACCACGATCATGGACAAGGCGCTGATCTACCCGATCTACCAGGGCGCCTTCCTGTACGGGGTCAGCTCGAGGGTGGGCAACCTGCACACCAACGTGCTCGCGTATCCCTACTACGCCGATGTCTGGCTCAAGCCGTGACACGGTACATCCTTCAGCGCGTCGCGCTGTTGGTCCCCGTGTTGCTCGGGGTGTCGGTACTGGTGTTCCTGAGCCTGTACCTCACCCCGGGCGACCCGGTCACGGCCGTCGTCGGCGACGTGCCGGTGAGCGAGGAGACCCGCCAGCAGCTGCGGGCCCAGTACGGTTTCGACCGCCCGCTGTGGGACCAGTACCTCAGCTTCATGGGCCGGGCGCTGCAGGGCGACCTCGGCTACTCGTACCGCTACCAGCGGCCGGTGCTCGACCTCGTCCTGCAGAACATCCCGCAGACCATCCAGCTCATGCTGGCCGCGATGGTCATCGCGGTGCTCCTCGGCTCGCTCATCGGCACCGTGTCCGCGCTCAAGCGAGGGTCCAAGGTGGACACCGCCCTGATGGGGCTGGCCACACTGGGCCTGTCGGTGCCCACGTTCTGGCTCGGCATGGTCCTGCTGCTGGTGTTCGCGGTGAATCTGCGGTGGTTGCCGGCCATCGGCGCCGACCGCCCCGGCGCGATCATCCTGCCCGCGGTGACCCTGGCCATCGGGGCGGCCTGCATCATCGCCCGCTTCCTGCGCGGCTCGCTGCTCGAAGTACTCAATCATGACTACGTCGTGACCGCCCGCAGCAAGGGCATGCGCGAGCGGCGGGTCATCGGCGTGCACGCCATGCGCAACGCGGTCATCCCGGTGCTCACCATCGTCGGCCTGCAGATCGGCAACCTGCTGGCCGGCGCGGTCGTCGTGGAGACCATCTTCACCCGGCACGGGATCGGGCAACTGCTGCTGTCGGGCATCACCAACCGCGACTTCCCGATCGTGCAGGGCACCGTGCTGTTCGCGACGGTCAGCTACGTCCTGGTCAACCTCGTCGTCGACCTGCTGTACACCGTGGTCGACCCGCGCATCCGGCACGGGGGTAAGCCGTCATGAAGCGCTATCTGCGGCACCCGAGCTTCGCCATCGGTGCGGCGCTGCTCATCGTGGTCCTCGTGGCCAGCGTCGTCGGCATGGTCACGACCCCGCACGACCCGACCGCGCTCGACCCGCTGGCCCGCTTGGAGAGCCCCAGCTGGTCCCACCCGTTCGGTACCGACCAGTTCGGCCGCGACATCTTCAGCCGGGTCCTGGCCGGCGGACACCTCACCCTGGCCACCGGCCTGTTCGCGGTCTTCCTCGGACTCGTCGTCGGCGGTACCGTCGGCTGCCTGGCCGGCTACTTCGGCCGGGCCGTCGACCTCGGTGCCGTCGCCTTCATGGACATCCTGCTGGCCTTCCCGGCGGTGCTCCTCGCCCTCGGCATCGTGGCGATCCTGGGCGGCAGCGTCACCAACGTCATCATCGCGGTCGGGGTCGCCACCGTCCCGGTCTTCGCCCGGGTCGCCCGCGCCTCCGTCCTCAGCGTGCTGGTCCGCCCGTACGTCAAGGCCGCCGTCGCCATGGGCTGCAGCCACCGGCGGATCCTGCTCCGGCACGTCCTGCCGAACATCCTCGGGCCGATGCTCGTGCTGACCACCACCACCATCGCGACGGCGATCCTCATCGGCTCCGCGCTGTCGTTCCTCGGCCTCGGCGCGGCCCCGCCGACCCCCGAGTGGGGCGTCATGCTCAGCGACGCCCGGGCCTACATGCGGCTCGGCTGGTGGCTGACCGTGGTGCCGGGCGTCGCCGTCGCGCTGGTGGTGCTGGCCCTCAACCTGCTCGGCGACGGCCTGCGGGACCTCATCGACCCGACCTCGCGGCCGGGAGGAGACTGAGATGGCCCTGCTGCACGTACACCGGCTGTCCACCAGGATCGGCTCCGGCCCGGCTGCGGTCCGGGCGGTGCAGGACGTCAGCTTCAGCATCGAGCCCGGGCAGACCCTCGGCCTGGTCGGCGAGTCCGGCTGCGGCAAGACGATGACCGCGCGCAGCATCGTCCGGCTCCTGCCCGCCGACGCCCGCGTCACCGGCGGCGAGGTCGTCTTCGACGGACAGGACCTGCTCGCGCTGCCGGAGGCGGACATGCGCGACATCCGGGGGCACCGGATCGGCTTCGTCTTCCAGGACCCGTCGACCAGCCTCAACCCGGTGTTCACCATCGGCATGCAGGTCGCCGAACCGCTGCGCCAGCATCTCGGCCTCAGCCGCCGCGACGCCCGCGAACGCGCCACCGAGCTGCTGGCCCGGGTCGGCATCCCGAGCCCCCGGCTGCGGCTGGACGACTATCCGCACCAGCTCAGCGGCGGCATGCGACAACGGATCATGATCGCCATCGCGCTGTCCTGCACGCCGCGGCTGCTCATCGCCGACGAGCCCACCACCGCGCTGGACGTGACGATCCAGGCACAGATCCTCGAGCTGATCCAGGAGCTCAGCAGCGAGACCGGCACCGCGGTCCTGCTGATCACCCACAACCTCGGCATCGCGGCGGGGATCTGCGACCGGATCGCGGTGATGTACGCCGGTCAGGTCGTCGAGACCGGTGGCGTCGACAACCTGTTCTACACGCCGAAGATGCCCTACAGCTGGGGCCTGCTCGACGCGCTGCCGACGCTGTCCGACGACGAACGCCTGGTCCCGATCGAGGGCGGCCCACCCGACCTCGGCGCGGCCATCGAGGGCTGCCACTTCGCTCCCCGCTGCCGCCACGCCCGCCCGGTGTGCCGGCAGGCCGAGCCGGCGCTGAGCCGGCGCGGCACCGGACACGACGCACGCTGCCACGCCACCGAACCCGAAGGATGGCTGCGATGAGCGCCACGGTCGAGGTCGAACACCTGCGGGTCACCTTCCGCACCGGCGCCGGGCTGCCCGGCCGGCGCTCGGGCACCCTCACCGCCGTCGACGACGTCAACCTGACCATCCCGGCCGGGCAGACGCTGGGCCTGGTCGGCGAGTCGGGCTCCGGCAAGAGCACGCTCGGCCAGGCCATGCTCCGCCTCGTCCCGGCGACCGGCCGGGTCGGCATCGGCGAGCGGGACGTGCTGAGCCTGCCCCGCCGGGGTCTGCGCCGGCTGCGGGGCGAGGCGCAGATCGTGTTCCAGGATCCGTACGGCTCGCTCAACCCCCGCCAGCGCATCGGCGCGATCCTGGCCGAGCCGCTCGCGGTGCACCGCCTGCTGCCACCCCGCGACCGCCCGGCCCGGGTCCGGGAACTGCTCGAGCTGGTCAACCTGCGGCCCGACCTGGCCCAGCGGTACCCGCACCAGCTCTCCGGCGGTCAGCGGCAGCGGGTCGCGATCGCCCGCGCGATCGCCGTGAACCCCGCGTTCCTCGTCCTGGACGAACCGGTGTCCGCCCTCGACGTGTCGATCCAGGCCCAGGTGCTCAACCTGCTGGTCGACCTGCGCGCACGGCTGGGCCTGACCTACCTGTTCGTGGGCCACGACCTGGCCGTGGTCCGCCACGTCAGCGATCGCATCGCGGTGATGTACCTCGGCCGGATCGTCGAGGAGGCGCCGGCCGGTGTGCTGCTGACCGCGTGCGCCCACCCGTACACGCGCGGGCTGGTGTCGGCGCTGCCGGTGGCCGACCCGGAGACCGAGCGGGTGCGGGAACGCATCGTCCTCACCGGTGACCTGCCGTCTCCGATCACGCCTCCGCCCGGCTGCGGCTTCCACCCGCGATGCTGGCTCTACACCCAGCTCGGACAGCCCGAGCGGTGCCGTACCGATCGGCCCGCGCTGCGGGTGGTCGGGCCGGACCAGTCGGCCGCCTGCCACTTCAGCCGGGAGCTGGCGACCAGCCCGCTCGGGCGGGCCCCCGGCGCACCGACCCGCCGGCGCCACATTCCCGTACCCGTCGAAGGGAGCTCCGGATGAGCCGGTTCGAGATCGCCGAGGTACCGCGCACCGCGGCCGCCGCCCCGCCCACGTTCGCCTTCGGCGACGCGCAGATGGCCGACTTCCTGGCCCGGATGCGCAACGCCGTGCTCGCCACCAACCGGCCCGACGGCAGCCCGCAGGCCACGCCCGCCTGGTACCACTGGGACGGCCGGGTCATGCGGATCAGCAGCCCCGGCTGGACCCTCAAGGTGCGCAACATCCGCCGCGACCCGCGGGTCAGCGTCTGCGTGGACGACCAGCTCAGTGGCACGTACGTGACCCTCTTCGGCACCGCCGAGATCGTGGACGGCCCGACCGTGCGCGAGGAGTCCTGGCCGGTCCTGCTCAAGTACCTCCACGAGGACGAGGCGACCGTCCGCTGGACGCGGATCAACGCCGGCGACGACCGGGTCGTCATCCGCATCACGCCGAGGAAGATCATCTGGCGCAACGCGGTGCGCTGAGCCCTGGGCCACCAATGCGCCGGCGCGCACCGACCGCGGCGATCCGCTCGCCGTCGACCGCCCCGCCGGCGACCACCGCCGGGCCGCCGCGCCCGTCGGACGGTACCGCCGCGCCCGTCGGACGGTACCGCCGGTGAGCACGAGGCCGTGCTAGCGGGGCTCAGCCATGCAGGCTCAGCGCCGACAGCGCCGCGTTGACGATCGCGCCCGGCTGGAGGTCGTGGATCTCGTAGAGGTCGTGGACGGTACCGGACTGGCCGAAACCGTCGACGCCCAGCGGTACGCACGGCACGCCGAGCGCCGAGCCGAGCCAGGCCATCGTGTGCGAGGCCGCGTCGTGAACGGTCACCAGCGGCGCGCGGTCGGCGAAGACCGTACGCATCGCGCCGGGCAGCGCCGGTACGCGCGCGCTGCGGATGCCGTCGCGCACGGCGGCCCGCCAGCCGGCGTAGAGCCGGTCGAGCGACGTGACGTCGACGACATGCACCGCGATCCCCTCGTCGGCCAGCTCGTCGGCGGCCGCGAGCACCTCTGGCAGGACCGCGCCGCTGCCCACCAGGGAGACCACGGGCGCGCCCCTGGCGGCCAGGTCACCGCCGTCGCGCAGCCGGTAGGCGCCGGCGAGCACCTGGCGGCGCAGCACCGCGTCGCCGAGCCGGGCCCGGGCCGCCTCGAACGGCGCCTGGTCGATCGGCCGGGTGGTGAGCCGGAAGTAGAAGGCGCCGCGGCCCTCGGCGACCGTGCCGAGGGCGTCGCAGAACTGCCAGTCGAGGGCGGTGCCGTACGCCGGCTCGGCGAAGGTGACGCCCGGCAGTTCGAGGCCGATCGAGGCGGTCAACGTCGACTGGTGCGCACCGCCCTCCGGCGCGAGGGTGACGCCCGACGGGGTACCGGCGACGATGAAGCTGGCCCCGCTGTACGCGGCGTAGATGAACGCGTCGAGGCCTCGGCAGACGAAGGGGTCGTACACCGTGCCGACCGGCAGGAGCGGCTGGCCCGACAGCTCGCCGGCCAATCCGAGCTGGCCGAGGAGCATGAACAGGTTCATCTCCGAGATGCCCAGCTCGATGTGCTGACCGCGGGGGCCCTCGACCCAGCGCAGCATCGGGTCCGGCGACCAGGTCGTGCGCTCGTCGGGGTGGAAGATCCCGGTGCGGTTGATGAACCCGGCGAGGTTGGTCGAGGTGGCCACGTCGGGCGCCGTGGTCACGAGGTGCGAACCGACCGCCGGGTCGCGGGCGAGGTCGGTGAGGACCCGGCCGAAGACCTCCTGGGTGGAGGCCCGCTGCCCCACCCGTACCCCCGATCGCGCCGGCACCGTTGCCCGTGGACCCGGCGGCGCCGGCCGCGGCGGTGCGGCGGCACGCTCCGCGACGATCGCGCCCGCGGGGGTCGCGGGATCGATGCGGTCCCACTCCGTCGCGACGGTCAGGCCCGTGGCCGCGCGTAGCGCGTCGATCTGGTCGCCGCTGAGCAGCGCGGAATGGTTGCGCGGATGGCCCGCGGCGGGGAGATTCCAGCCCTTGACCGTGTACGCGAACACGACGCTCGGCCGGTCGGTCACACGGTCGCACTCGGCGTAGGCGCGCAGCAGCGCCTCGACGTCGTGGCCACCGAGATCGTGCAGGAGCCCGGCCAGATCGGCGTCGGGCACGTCGGCGACGGCCGCGGCGACCTCGGCGGGCGCGCCGTCGAGGAACTGCTTGCGCAGCGGCTCGCCGTCGATGCCGAACAGCGACTGGTAGCGCTCGTTGGGCATCCGGTCGAGCCAGTCGCGCAGGGCCGGCCCGTGCTCCCGGCCGAACGCGGCGCGCAGGCGGGAGCCGTACTTGACCTCGACCACGTGCCATCCGGCGGCGGCGAACTGCGCTGCCCACTGGGCGACGCGGATGCCGGGCACGACCCGGTCGAGCGACTGGCGGTTGAGGTCGACGACCCACATCACGTTGCCGAGGCCGGCGGTCGCGGGGTCGGCCACGGCCTCCCACACGCTGCCCTCGTCGAGCTCCGCGTCGCCGATGACCGCCACGAAGCGCGCCGCCTCGCGCGGGCCGAAGTGGGCGTCGACGTACCGCCGGGTCGCGGCGGCGAACAGCGGCGCGGCGGCGCCGAGCCCGACCGAGCCGGTGGAGAAGTCGACGCCGTCGGGGTCCTTCGTGCGCGAGGGGTACGCCTGCAGCCCGCCGCGGCTGCGCAGCCGGGTGAGGTAGGA
Organism: Dactylosporangium sp. CA-052675; assembly: GCF_050947935.1. Lineage (GTDB taxonomy): Bacteria > Actinomycetota > Actinomycetes > Mycobacteriales > Micromonosporaceae > Dactylosporangium. The sequence goes on from NZ_CP192010.1 coordinate 3,370,302, forward strand.
CCGGTCGAGGTTGCCCAGCAGGTACTGGATGGCGTGGAACACCGGCGCGGCGTGCGGCTTGACCGAAACCCGATCGGCGGGGCGCAGGTGGGCGAAGTAGAGCGCGGTGAGCACCGAGACCAGCGACGCCGACGACGCCTGGTGGCCGCCGACCTTCACGCCGTCGCCGGTGTCGCGCTCGCGGTTGGCGGCGTCGACCATCCGGACGGCGAGCCAGAGCACCCGCCGCTCGATGGCGCGTAACGCGTCGATCATGCCGGAGCCTCCTGGGTCGGTAGCGGTGCGGGCAGGAACGCGAGGGCGGCCCCGACGAGGGTCTCGACGCCGCGGCGCAGCGTGGGCAGCCGGTCCGGTGCGTAGTAGGGCGTGTGCTGGCCGGGCATCCGGGCGATGCGCTCGCGCAGGTCGCCGCTCGCCGCGTCCCAGAGCTGGGCCGCGGTGCTGCCGTAGAACCACATCGACACCGGGATCGCCGGGCCCGGGTAGTAGCGCCCGTCGCCGGGCTCGCCGTAGTAGGCGAAGTCTTCGCTGCCCTTGTTGGGCCACGGCAGGTCGAGCATGTCCTCGGCCGGGAAGAGGCCGGCGTGCACGGCCCGCACCCGGGTGGTGACGTCGGCGTCGTTGCGGACCGCGAGGGTCTGCTCGAGCAGTTCGATGTCGGGTGGCCGGGCGGCCTGGCCGGCCTCGGCGACGCCGCGCACGATCCGTTCCATCGCGGCCTGCAGCTGGTCCATCACCGCCTCGGACGTCCCGCGCAGGGTGACCTCGAGCACCGCCTCGGCCGGAATGATGTTGGGCCGGGTCCCGGCATGGACGGAGCCCACGGTCAGCACGGTCATCTCGTCGGGGTCGATCTCGCGCGAGACGACCGTCTGCAGCATGACGATGGTCTGGGCGGCGAGCACGATCGGGTCGACCGACCAGTGCGGGGCCGCGCCGTGCGCGCCGCTGCCGTGGATGGTGATCCGGAAGTTGCGGCACGCCGAGTAGGCGAGCCCGGGCCGGTGGTGCACCATCCCGGCTCGCGTGGTGGCGCAGTGCTGGGCGAGCACGACGTCCGGGCGCGGGAAACGGCCGTCCCCCCGGAACAGGCCTTCGGCGAGCATCGCCTTGGCGCCCTGCATCGACTCCTCGGCCGGCTGGGCGATCAGCACGAGGGTGCCGGACCACAGCTCGCGGCGCGCGCCGAGCAGCTGTGCGGCCCCGACCAGGCTCGCGGTGTGCAGGTCGTGTCCGCAGGCGTGCATGACCGGCACGGTGGTGCCGTCGGCGCGGGTGGCGACGGCGGTGCTCGCGTACGGCAGGCCGGTGTCCTCGGCGATGGGCAGCGCGTCGAAGTCGGCGCGCACGGCCACCACCGGCCCGGCCCCGTTGGCGAGCACACCGACGACGCCGTGGCCGCCGACGCCCGGGGTCACCGCGAGACCGGCGCCGGCGTACCGCTCGGCGATGACGCCGGCCGTGCGCCCCTCGGCACCGGAGAGCTCGGGGTTGGCATGCAGGTCGCGGTAGAGCGCGTCGACGGTCGGCAGGACCAGGTCGAGATCGTTGAGGACCGCGCGGGCCCGGCCGGCGGCCTCCTGGGGGGATTCGGTCACCATCGGTTGCCTCTCAGGGGAGTCCGTGCGCCGATCGGGTCGTCGCCCGACCCTGTTCGAGCCACAGAGTAGCTTTCGTTCTTGCGTCGACTCAAGGAAGAGTCGGCACGTTTTCGAAATTCTATTGACTCGTCGAACACCCGGCGTGATGCTGTAGCGGGCCGGGCGGCCGGCCCCTCGGTGAGCAAGGAGGGGCACATGCGGATCGCGAACGTCGACGGCCGGCTGACCATCGTCACGGAGGCCGGCGGCATCGACGTCGAGCGGGCGAGCGGCGGTCGGTTCCTGGCGGACCCGGCCGCGGTGTACCCCTGCTGGGCCGAGTTCCGGGCATGGGCCGGCTCGCTCGACGACACCGTCGACGTCACACCCATCGACGAGGCCACGCTCGGCGCCCCGTCGCCACGACCGGCCCAGGTCTTCGCGATCGGCCTCAACTACGGGGCGCACGCGCTCGAGGCGGGCTACGAGATCCCCGAGGTCCCGGTCACGTTCACCAAGTTCCCGACGTGCATCACGGGCCCGTACGGCGACCTGCCGATCCCCGGCGACACGGTCGACTGGGAGGTCGAGCTCGTCGCGGTGGTCGGAACGCGGGCGACGCACGTCTCCGTCGCCGACGCGTGGCGCCACATCGCGGGGCTCACGGTCGGGCAGGACTACTCCGAGCGGCGGGTGCAGACACTCGGCCAGACGCCGCAGTTCAGCCTCGGCAAGTCGTTCCCGGGCTTCGGCCCGACCGGCCCGTGGCTCGTCACGCTCGACGAGTTCGACAACGCCGACGACCTCACCCTCGAATGCGTGGTCAACGGCGAGATGATGCAGTCCGGCCGTACCCGCGACATGATCGTCTCGGTGCCCGGCCTCGTGTCGCGCCTGTCGGCGGTGTGCACGCTGCTCCCCGGCGACCTCATCTTCACCGGCACGCCCGACGGCGTCGGCTCCGGGCGGACGCCACCGGTGTACCTGCGTCCGGGCGACGAGGTGGTCAGCACCATCGAGCGGATCGGCGCGATCCGCCAGCGGTGCGTGGACTCGGCGCCCGCCGCCGTCTAGGTGCGGCACACCCCGGACCCACCTACGAGGCGGGGCCTGTGCCCGCCTCCGGCGGGTCCGGGCACAGGTGGCGGTCGAGGAAACGGTCGACGGCCGCGGCCCGGCGGGCCCGGCTCGACGGGCGGCCGTGCAGGTTCATCAGGTGTCCCTCGCCCGGGATGCGGACGAGTTCGACGTCCCGGCCGAGGGTCCGCAGCGCCGCGTGCATCTGCTCGCTCTGCGCCACCGGGCACACCTGGTCGTGCTCGGCGTGGACGAGCAGCAGCGGCGTGGCGATGCGGTCGGCGTGCACGAGCGGCGACCGGTCCACGAACCGCGACGACGTCCAGGGCCGGCCGCCCATCGGCAGGTCCCAGGATGCCGGCGCACCGGCGCCCGAGCCCCAGGCCGCGACGAAGTCGCTGATGCCGTTCTCGCTGACCGCGGCCGCGAACCGGGCGCTGTGCGCGACCGCCCACTGGGTCATGAACCCGCCGTAGCTGACGCCCCAGATCGCCGTGCGCCGTGGGTCCACGGTGGGCAGCGCGGTCGCCGCGTCGACCGCCGCGCACACGTCCGACCAGTCGGTGCCGCCCCAGTCACCGCGGATGGCGGTGGCGAATGCCTCGCCGTAGCCCTGGCTGCCGCGGGGATTGAGGGTCAGCACCGCGTATCCGCGCGCGGCCAACCGCTGGACCTCGGCGGTGTACCGCCAGCCGACCGCGCCGTGCGGGCCGCCGTGCACGTTGACCAGCAGCGGCCGGCTCGCGTCGCCGGGCGCCACGGTCAGCCAGGCGTCGATCGCGACGCCGTCGCCGGCCCGCACGGACAGCGGCGCCGTCGGGAGGGCGCGACGCGCGGCGCCGGGGTTGGCGTCGGTCACCGCGCGCGAGCGGCCCGACGCCTCGTCGGCGACGTGGATGTCGCCCGGGTTGGCCGCGTCGCTGCGCACGAACGCGACCCGGCCGCCGCCGGCGGTGGGGGACAGGCAGGCGTGGGCGCCGTCGAAGGCAAGGCCGTCAGTGCCCGACGCCGGGGCGAACCAGGCGAGCGGGCCGCGCCCGCCGACCGCGACCTCGGCATAGATCCGGCCGGTCGCCGCCGACCAGACCACAGGCGCGTCGCCGGTGCCGCGCGGGTCGTCGCCGCGCACCGGGTTGCCGAGGCCGTGTACCCACGCGGCGGTCAGGTCGGCCGGTGCGTTTCCGGCGCGGTCGGTCAGCCAGAGACGCAGGTTGACGTCGCCGGCGTCGCCGTGCCGGTGGCCCAGGTAGGCCAGCCGGCGCCCGTCGGGGCTCCACGCGAAGCCGCGGACCGGGCCCGCGCCGTCGGTGACCCGGGTGACCGGTCCCGGCCCGGCGGCGGCGCCGACGTGGCACAGGTCGGGCCGCGTACCGAAACGGGTCGTGAGAAAGCCCAGCCGCGCGCCGTCCGGTGACCACTGTGGACCGTATGCGTCGTCGGCGACCGTCCACAGCGGACGGCCCCGGTCGTCGACCACCCGGATGCGCCGGTGGCGCCGGTACAGTCCGGGCAGGCCGTCGACCCGGGATCCGTCGGGCGACTCGACCAGCGCGACGTGGGTGAACGCCAGCCGCGTGCCGTCCGGTGACCATGCGGGCTCCGTCGCCTGCCCGCCGTCGGAGGCCGCCAGCCGCCGCGCCGCGCCGGTCGCGGTGTCGACCAGCCACAGCGCGGCACCGCGGCATACCGCCAACCGGTGGCCGTCGGGCGACCAGCGCGGCGCGGCGCCCTCGCCGAACCAGGCCGTCGGCCCGCCGCCGGCCGGCACGACGCCGACCCGGGACGTGACCGCGTCGCCGGTGTGGTCGAGCGCGCGTTCGACGTACGCCACCCGGTCGCCGGCCGGCGACAGCCGCGGATCGTCCAGCCAGCGCAGGTCGGCGCTCCGCTCGTCAGTCACCGAAGTCGAGCACTGCCGTGAGCGGGGAGTCGTCGGTGAACAGCGCGCGGTAGGCGGAGGGCGCCTCGGCGAACGGTACGCGTACCGCCTTCATCGCGGCCAGGTCGATGCGCCCCTCGGCGAGCAGACGGACGAAGTGGCCCATGTTGCGGTTCTCGGTCCAGCGCACGGCGTTGACCGGCAGGTCGACGTTGTTCTCCTCGTACACCGGGTCGTAGCGGCCCGGGCCGTAGGCGACCGACGGTACGAACGTGGCCTGTGCGGCGAAGAACCGCTTGCGGTCGAGGTCCATGCCGAAGTCGCCGAGCGCGACCACGCGCCCGCCCGGGCGGAGCAGGTCGAAGGCGAAGTTGACCAGTGTACTGCCGGGGTCGGCGGCCGCCACGATCACCGCGTCGACGCCGAACCCGCCGGTCAGCGCCCGTACCCGCGCGAGCCCCTCCTCGCCGGTGCCGGCGAGCGTCGCGACGGCACCCAGCGCGGTCGCGAGCGTGAGCCGCTCGGTGTTGGTGTCGAGCGCGACCACGTAGATGCCGGCCGACGCCGCCAGCTGCGTGATGAGCAGGCCCAGCATGCCGCTGCCGAAGACCGCGACGGTCTCGCCGAAGCGGCACCCGGTCCGGCGGAGTGCCTCGATGGAGACCGCGCCGAGGGTGACGTGCGCGGCCGCCTCCAGCGGGACCGCCTCCGGCACCGCAACCGTCAGACTGCGCGGTACGGCGACGAGCTCGCAGTGGTACGCGCACTGGCTGCCGCTGCACGCGACCCGGTCGCCGGGGCGCAGGTCGAGCACGTCGTCGCCGACCGCGACGACGGTTCCGGCGAGGCTGTAGCCGAGCGACGCGGCGTCGGCCGGCGGCATCTGCGGCATCCGCGTCTGCCCGCGCACCGCGCCCGAGCGGATGGTGCGCCACTCGTACGCCGCGTTGGGGTACTCGTGGGCCTCGGCCACGCTGGTCCGGGTGGCCCGCACGATCGACCGCTCGGTGCCCGGGCTGATCACCGAGTAGCGCGGGCGGACGACCACGTCGCCGGGCCCGGGCGTCGGGTCCGGCACCTCCCGCAGGATGATCTCGCCGCCCTGCGCGAGCACCCGGCGCGCCATCAGCGTGACCCCTGCGCGACGCCCCGCGCGTGCGGGCGGACCTGCGGGTTGACGATCGACCCGGCCCAGCCGGTGCGGAGCCACTCGATGGTGGCGCCGCACACCTCGCGGCGCAGGTCGCGCAGCGCCTGCGGCGAGTTGGCCCCCTCGTGCGGGGTGAGGATGACGTTGTCGCGGCCCCGCAACGGGTTGTCGGCCGGCAGCGGCTCCTGCTCGAACACGTCCAGCGCCGCGGCGCCGAGCCGGCCGGCGTCGAGCGCCTCGACCAGCGCCTCCTGCCGCACGATGCCGCCCCGGCTGGTGTTGACGAGCGCGGCGTGCGGCCGCATCAGCGCGAGCGTGCCGGTGTCGAACAGGTATCGGGTGGTCTCGGTCAGCGGCACGTGGACGCTGATGAAGTCGGACTCGCGCAGCAGCTCCTCGAGGCCCACGAGGCGTACGGGCGCGTCGATCGTGGGCGCGACCGGGTCGTAGCCGAGCACGTTGGCGCCGAACGCGGACGCGATCCGCGCGACGCGGCCGCCGATGCGCCCCAGTCCGATCACGCCCACCGTGCTGCCGGCCAGCCGCCGGTGCGGTGCCGGCCCGTGACGCCACAGCCCCTGCTGGCCCTGGCGGTCGCGGTGGACGACCTGGCGGGAGAGTGCGAGCAGCAGCGCGAGCGCGTGCTCGGCGACGTCCTCGGTGCAGTACGACGGCGCGTTGGCCACCGCGATGCCGAGCTCCGTCGCCGCCGCCACGTCGAACTGGTCGTAGCCGACGCCCCAGCGGATCGCGAGGCCGAGGCGCGGCAGCCGGGCCAGGACGTCGCGGGTCAGGTGTGGTGTCCACTCGAGCCAGATCACGTCGGCGTCGCGCGCCGCGTCGACCAGGGCATCGTCGTCTGCGGCACGGACCACGGTCAGGTCGGCGCCGACCTCGGCCAGCGCGGCCACCTCGTCGTCGTATGGCGCGAGATCGCCGACGTATTCGACCTGCACGACCGAACTCATTGCGGGCTACCTCCGGAACTCTGCGGGTGCTGCGGGACGAGCGGCGCGAGCACGTCGGCGACGTGCCGGGCCTGGGACAGGTCGTTGTAGAGGTGGAACGAGAGGCGGACCTGGGAGCCCGTGCCGGTACCGGCCGACGGCGGCACTGACGTGACGATGCCGGCCGCACGCAGCGCGGCGGTGGCCGCGTCGCGCTCCAGCACCGGGACCGCGAGCACCGACGAGCCGGTCGGCGGCAGCCCGAGCAGCTTGGCCGCCTCGCTCGCCAGGCCCACGCACCAGTCCCGGCGCTCGGCCGCCGGCACACCCACGAGGAACTCCAGGGCCGCGACCGCGCCGAGCCAGGCGTGCCAGGCGAGCGAGACGTCGTACCGCGCCGCGGTGCCGGCGAGGTCGGCGAGGGTCGGGCCGTAGTAGTGCGCGTACGCGTCCCCGGCCGACCGCCACGACGCGACGGCCGGCGGCACGCTGTCCCACCGCTGCCGGGCGATCCGCATCAGCGCGACGCCGCGCGGGCACAGCAGGTGCTTGTACGCGGCGACGAGGACGTAGTCGAGGCCGAGCACCTCGGCGTCGACCGGCAGCACGCCGGCCGCGTGCGTGGCGTCGACCAGCACCGCGGCGCCGGCCGCGCGGGCCGCGGCGGCGACCGACGGGAGGTCCTGGACCCGGCCGTCGTTGGAGCGCACGTGGCTCGTCGCCACCAGCGTGGTCCGCGGGCCGACCTCGGCCGCGAGCGCGTCGAAGGGCACCTGGCGGACGCTGATACCGCGGTGGCGGGCCGCGACGAGCGCGGGCAGCAGCACCGACGCGAACTCGCCCTCGGGGGTCAGGATCTCGTCGCCCGGCGACAGCGAACCGAAGACGACGCCCGCGCCGACCGAGACGGCCGGCAGCAACGCGATCTCGTCGGCCGGCGCGCCGAGCAGCGGGCCGGCCGCGACCCGGCACCGCTCCGCCTGGACGTCCCAGTCGCTGACCCAGTCCGCCGAACCGTCGCGCCAGGCGGCCAGGGCGCCCTCCAGGGCGGCGACGGTGCCGGCGGTGGGCAGGCCGTACCCGGCGGTGTTGAGGTACGTGCGAGGCAGCGGCGCGAACTCGCCACGGGCGGCGGGATGCACGGTCAGGACCCTCCACCGAGAAACTCCGCGGCCCGCTCCGGGCTCGGTACCGCCGCGATCAACTCCATCGTGTACGGATGCGTGGGCGCCCGGAGCAGCCGCGTGGTCGGCCCCGCCTCCCGGATGACCCCGTGCTGCAGGATGATCGCCTCGTCCGCGACCGCCCGCAGCACGCCGAGGTCATGGGTCACGAACACCACCGTCAGCTGCCGCTCGGCCCGCAGGCCCACGAGGAGCTCGAGGATCGACGCCTGGACCGACACGTCGAGCGCGGAGGTGACCTCGTCGCAGAGCAGGACCTCGGGCTCGGCCAGCAGCGCCCGGCCGATCGCGATCCGCTGACGCTGCCCGCCCGACAGGTGCCGCGGGAACCGGTCGAGCAGGTCCGGCGAGAGGCGCACCTGGCGCATCATCGCCGCGACCGCGTCGCGCCGGTCGCGCCGGGCGATGTCGGGCCGGAACAGCTTCAGCGGCCGCTCGAGCGACTGGTAGACGGTGTGCCGGGGGTTCAGGGTGGCGTCGGGGTTCTGGAACACGATCTGGATCGCCCGCCGCAGCGCGACGGGACGCTCACCGGCCAGCCCGGGCAGCGCCGCACCGCGATAGGTGATCGTGCCCGCCGACGGCCGCACCAGGCCGGCGATCGCCCGCAGCAGCGTCGACTTGCCGCTGCCGCTCTCCCCGGCGATACCCAGCGCGCGGCCCGCCGGCACCCGCACCGAGACGTCGTCGACGGCCACGAACGGCTCGCCCGAGCCGGGCCGGGCGAAGACGACGCCGACCCCGTCGACGGCGAGGATCGCGTCGCCCGCCGTCCCGGCCGCCGGTGCCGGTGCCTCCGCCGGCCGGGCCGCCGCCGTGGCGGGGGCCGGTTCGGCCGCCGGGTCGAACGGCGGGAGGTCGTCGAGGCGCACGCACCGCGCGGCGCGGTCGCCCGCGAGGATGACCAGCGGGACGTCGACCTCGCAGGCCGCCTGGCGCAGGTGGCAACGCTCGGCGAACCCGCAGACGTGCACCGGCACGGACGGACGGGGGATGCCGGGAATGCCGTGCAGCGGCCGGTCCGAGGCGATCGTCGGCACCGCGCCGATCAGCGCGGCGGTGTACGGGTGCCGCGGCGCCGCGTACACCTCGGCCGCGACGCCCTGCTCGACGACCTGGCCGGCGTACATGATGGCCAGCTCGTCGCAGACGGTCGCGAGCAGCGCGAGGTTGTGGCTCACGTAGAGCGCCGCGATGCCGGCGTCGCGGGCGAGCGCCACGATCAGCCGGTTGACGTGGGCCTGGGTGACGACGTCGAGGCCGGTCGTCGGCTCGTCCAGGATGAGGACTTCGGGCTCGACCGCCAGCGCCAGCGCGAGCGCGACGCGCTGCTGCTGGCCGCCGCTGAACTGGTGCGGGTACTTGTGCAGCGCCGTCCCGGGCTCGGGGATCTCGACCCGGCCGAGCCACTCGGCGCTGCGCTGGACGGCCGTCGCCGTGTCCAGGCCGCGGTGGCGGCGCAGCACCTCGACGAAGTGCCGCTGGACGGTCAGCGCCGGGTTGAGTGAGGTGGCGGTGTCCTGCGGCAGGTACGCCAGCCGCGCGCCCCAGACCTTGCGCAGCTCCTTGATCGAGGCGCGGTCGAGGTCGTGGCCGTCGAACGTGACCCGGCCGGCGAGCGTCTCCTGGCCGGCGACCCGGTAGCCGAGCAGGGACAGCGCGAGCGTGCTCTTGCCGGATCCGGACTCGCCGGCCAGGCCGAGGATCCGCCCGGGCCGCAGGCGTACCGACACGTCGGCGAGGACCTGGGTCAGCTCGGTACGCGACCGGTAGCCGACCGAAAGGCCGTCCGCCGCGAGGTCGCCGTCACGTTGCGCGGTCACCCGCGCGGCCTGCGCCGTCATACCATCAGCCGTTCGTGGATGCGGTCGCCGAAGAACTGCGTCAGCGCGTCGGCGATGAGGTTGACCGCGATGGCCAGCACGCCGATCAGCAGCGCCGGCACGAGCACGCCGACCGGCGAGACCAGCAGGAGCGTGCGGTTCTGGGCCACCATCACGCCCCAGTTGGAGCTGGGCGGCTGCACGCCGAGGCCGAGGAAGCTCAGCGAGGCGATGAACATGATGGCGTACGTGAAGCGCAACGCGATCTCCACGAGCAGGGTCGGCCCGATGTTCGGGGTGATCTCCCGGAACAGGATCCAGCCCAGCGACTCGCCCCGCGCGCGGGCGGCCAGCACGAACTCGCGCGGCGCGATGGCCTGCGTCGACGACCGGATCACCCGCGTGATGTAGGGCGCGTAGACCACCGCGACCGCGGTGACCACCACCGCGCCGCCGCCGCCGAACGCCGCGACCACGACGAGGACCGCGAGGTACGACGGGATGGCCAGGGCGATGTTGATGACCCAGGTGACCACCGCGTCGACCTTGCCGCCGAGGTAGCCGGAGACGAGGCCGACGAGCGTGGCGACCACCATCGCGGCGGAGACCGCGAGCAGCGGCAGCAGGATCACCGAGGCGCCGCCGTGCAGCACCCGGCTGAGGATGTCGCGGCCGTAGGCGTCGGTACCGAGCCAGTGCGTGGCGGACGGGCCGAGGATGGGCTGGTCGCTGATCTCGTTGGGCGTGTCGGGCGCGACGAACGGCCCGATCACGACCAGCAGCAGGAGCAGCAGGAGCAGCGCGACGCCGATGCCGCCCTGCGGGATGGCGAGGAAGCTGCGCCACCCGCGCCGGCGGGGCGCTGCGACGTCGGACGCGGTGACGGTGCGCAGGATGTCGGCGCTCATCGCACTGTGTCCCGCAGCTTCGGGGTCACGTACACGACGATCGCGTCGGCGGCCAGGTTGGCGATCACGAACAGCGCGCCGATCATCAACGCGAGCGCCTCGACGACGGGCGCGTCGCGTGAGGCGGCCGACTGCGCGAGCAACTGGCCCATGCCCGGGAAGCCGAAAAGGGTCTCCGCAACCACCACGCCTCCGATCAGACCGGCGAACTGCAGGCCCAGCGCGGTGACCACCGGCGGGGCCGCGTTGGGCAGGATGTGCCGCAGCGACAGCGACGGCTCGGAGATCCCGCGCAGTACCGCCGCCCGCACGTAGGTCTCCGATGCCACCTCGCGGGCGTTGGCCCGCATGAGGCGGATGATGTACGGCACTGTGCCGAGCGCGATCGTGACGCCGGGCAGCACGTACGCCGACGGGCTGTCGAACACGCCGCCGGCGCTGACCGCGGTCGAGTCGACCGGGAGCCAGGCGAGCCAGATCCCCAGCACGATGGCCAGGATCAGGCCGAGCACGAACTCCGGGAACGCCGCGACGATGAGCGTCACGAACGTGAGCGACGCGTCCCGGCGGCCCCGCAGCCGGACGCCGGAGTAGAGCCCGATCGGCACCGCGACGACGACGGTGAGCAGCCAGGAGAACAGCACCAGCACGATGGACGGGCCGAGCCGGGGCGAGATGACGTCCCAGACCGGGCCGTTGGACTGGTACGAGATGCCCAGGTCGCCGCGGAAGAGCCCGCCGAGCCAGTCGAGGTAGCGCACCACGACGGGCTTGTCGAGGCCGTGGATCTGCTGGAAGGCGGTCACCTGGGCGTCGGTGGCGTACTGGCCGAGGATGTCGCGGGCCGGGTCGCCGGCGATCGCGGTCAGCCCGAAGATCACCACGGTGATCGCGAAGAGCGTGACCACGAGCGTGCCGAGCTGGCGGACGAGGTACGGCAGGCGGCGGGGCGCCCTGCGTGTGCGAGGGCGCCCGGCCTGCGCGGCGGTCTGCGTCATGGGTTCAGGCGAGGTAGGCGCCGGCCAGGTACATGTGCGCGCCGTTGGCGGCGGACAGCCCTTGGACCTTGCGGTTCTTGCCGTACACCTGGCCCTCCCAGCCGGGGATCACATTGGCCGCGGTGTCGTTGACCATCGCCAGGGCGTCGCCGAAGAGCTGCTTCTGCTGCGCCTGGTCGGTGGTCGCGGTCGCCTTGGCGACGAGCTCGTCGAGCTGCGGGTTGGAGAAGTGGGTGATGTTGAGGTCGCCGCCCTTGCCGTACAGCCGGGGGAGGGCCTGCGACACGTGCAGCCGGGCCACGCTGATGCCGATCGCGGGCTTCTTCTTGAAGATGTCGGTGAAGAAGGTGGCGTGCGGCCACGTGATCACGTTGGCGTTGATGCCGCCGGCCTCGGCGGTGCTCTTGAAGCTGACCGCGGTGTCGAGCTTGTCGCCCTCGTAGGCGTAGACGTCGAACCCGAAGGTGCCGCTGACGCCGGCCTCCTTCAGCAGGGCCTTGGCGCGGTCGGGGTCGTAGGGGCGCGGCTGCAGACCGGACGGGAAGAAGGGGTCCGCCGGCGGGATCGGGATGTCCGGCGAGATGATGTCGATGCCGGGCGCCACGACCGACATCATCTTCTTGCGGTCGGCGGCGTACTGCATGGCCTGGATGATCTTCTGGTTGTCGAACGGGGCGGTGTCGCCGAACATGGTCAGGCCGACCCAGCCGCCGTTCTTGAGCATGTACGGCTCGACGTTGCCCTTGAGCAGCAGCGTGTTGGCGCCGGTGATGTTGTCCACGACGTCCTGACTGCCGGAGGTCACCGCCTGCAGCCGGGTGGCGTCCTCCGCGATGACCACGATCTGTACGGCGTCGAGGTACGGCTTGCCGTCCTGCCAGTAGCCGTCGAAGCGGGCGAGCGAGGTCCGCGCGGCGGCGTCGAAGCCGGTCAGCGTGAACGGCCCGGTGCCGTTGCCGGTCTTGAAGTCGGTCGTGCCGTCCTTGACGATGCTGAAGCCGGCCGCCGAGACCAGCACGGGGATGAACGCGTTGGGCTTGGTCAGCGTCAGCTTGACCGTGCTCTGGTCGACCGCCGCGATGCCGGAGGGTTGCAGGTAGGGACCGATCTGCGCCAGGCCGACCGCGGCGAGTGCCGGGTCGAGGATCCGCTTGAACGAGTAGACGACGTCCTGCGCCGTGAGCGGGCTCCCGTCGTGGAACTTCACGCCCTGGCGCAGCTTGAACGTCCACGTGAGCGCGTCGGGGGTGGACTCCCACTCGGTCGCGAGGGCGGGCGTGAGCTGGTAGTTCTCGTCCGCGCGGACCAGCGTGTCGTAGCAGTTGGTCGCGATCAGCAGCGGCATCGTGCCGCTGGCCTTGGCCGGATCGGCGACCTGGGTCGCGTTCCCGGCGGCGACCGCCCAGCGCAGGGAGCCGCCCCGTTTGGGCGTGCCGGCGGCGCCGCTGGACGACGATGACGGCGTGCCGTCGTCACCGCATGCCGAGAGCCCGAAGAGTCCGACACCGAGCGCCGCTCCGGCGCCCGCCTTCAACATCGTCCGCCGATTGATCAGATTCGTCATGGGGGTCTCCGAGCGCTGCAGTTCAAGCGTTGATGGGTGCTGCGCAGGGTCACCCGGCCGCGTGCCGGACGAAGTCCTCGTCGACCGTGATACCGAGACCGGGACCATCCGGAATGGACATCCGACCGGCGGCGAAGGCGAAAGGCTCGCTCGCGAGCCGGGTGCGCATCGGGTTGTCGAACCGGTCCACCTCGAGCAGCGGGGAGTCCGGCCCGGCCAGTTCGGACGGTTCGGGGATGAGGCTGATCGCCTGGAGGGTCGCGGCCAGGAGCACCGCGCCGCCCCACGCGTGCGGTACGCACTGCCGGCCGCGTAACGCCGCGAGATCGGCGACGAACAGCAGCTCGCCGATTCCGCCGCAGATCGCGACGTCGGGCTGGACGATGTCGACCGGCGTGCGGTTGAGGAAGGCGTCGAACGCGCCCCGCGTCTCCAGACCCTCGGCCGCGGCGATGGCGATGTCGAGTCCGCCCAGTTGCTCGTACCCCGGGTACGTCAGGCCGCCGCGGTGCCGGATGAGTGGCTCCTCGAGCCACCGGAAGCGCAGCTGCGCCAGGGCCCGGGCGACCTCACGGGCGCGGGGCACCGCGTAGGCGCCGTTGGCGTCGACCATGAGATCGACCTCGTCGCCGACCAGGCGGCGGACGTTGGCCAGGATCGGCAGCTCGCGGGTGGGCGGGAACCGTCCGATGCGGATCTTGCACGCGGTGAAGCCGGCACGGACGGCCGCAGTGGTCTCGTCCGGCCAGCTGCGCTCGGGGTCGACGCCTTCGACGTAGCCACCGCTGGAGGCGTAGCCGCGGACGGTGTCGCGCCGGCGGCCACCGTAGAGGGCGGAGATGGACACGCCGAGCCGGCGGGCGCGCAGGTCGTCAAGGGCGATCGCGATCGCGCTGAGCGCGAGCTGATCGGCGGTCGCGATCCGGAGCTCGTCGATCAGGGTACGGATGTCGGCGGCGTCCCGCCCGACGAGAAGCTCACCGATCTCCTCGATGGTCGCGGCGACTCCCGCGCGGGCGTAGGTCTCGCCCCAGCCGTCGAGCCCGTCGCCGTCCCGTAATCGGACGAGGATGCTGCGCCGTTCCCGGTATGTGGCGCCGGACGGACCGGCCGCCGCCGTGACGGGTTGGCAGAGCCGGAACACCTCGACCCGCTGGATCGCCATCGGCCCACGCTCCTCGTCGATGAAGTGCCTGGCAGGCCCCTTGATCGCCGAGTATGTTCAACGTCTCTTCGAGGTGTCAATACATTTTCGAATCTCAGCCGCGATCTGTTACATCCTCGGTCACATTCGCGGGACGTCACTCGCCGAGAAGGTTCCGATACAGTGGGATTTCGCCGGGTTCGGCGGTACCGCGGGCTCAGTCGGATTGGCGACGGCGGGCGGGCGCACGCGGCGGCGCGGGTCCGTGCACACTGAACCGGATGACGGCGCCGGCCGTTCGGGTCAGCCGCGGCTACGGGCCGGACGCGGAGCGCCGCACCCGGCGACCAGCCACCACCTCGGCGAGTGTTCGACAACATGCGCCGATTTCGACAATGTGCCGATGTCTCAAGATTCTCCTAGACTGTCAACCATGCCACGCAGTGAAACCCGCGCGGAGCGCATCTACACCAACCTCCGCGGCGACATCCTGACCGGACGACTACTCCCCGGTCAGCGGCTGCCGTTCGCCGAGCTCGGCGCACGCTACGGCACGAGCGTGGGCGTCCTGCGCGAGGCGCTGTCCCGCCTGGTCGAACAGGGCCTCGTGCTGTCGGAGCCGCAGCTCGGCTTCCGGGTCACACAGGTGTCCGAGGAGGACCTGCGCGACCTGACGAGCACGCGCATCGACATCGAGACCCTGTGCCTGCGGCACGCCATCACGCACGGCGACCTCGCCTGGGAGTCACGCCTCGTCGCGGCGTACCACACCCTCGACCGCACGCCCGAGCTCGCGTCGACCCAGCCGCCGACCGTCAACGAGGACTGGGCCGCCGCCCACGCCGCGTTCCACGCGGCCATCCTCGAGGGCTGTCCGAGCCGGCGGCTGCGCGACATCGCCAACTCGTTGCGCGACGCCGCCGAGATCTACCGCCGGTGGTCGCGGCACCTCGGCAGCGAGGACACCCGCGACATCGCCGGCGAGCACCGCGCCCTGCGCGACGCGGTCCTCGCCCGCGACGTCGAGCAAGCCGAGGCCGCACTGACCCGGCACATCTCCTACACCACGCACGCGCTGCTCGCCTCCGCGCCGGGTGACCTGATGACGTCGAACGACGCCACGCCCGCCGGCGCCACGCCCGCCTGACCCGCTCGTCGGCGGGCGGCCCGCAGGCTCGGTGCTGATCACGCGCGACGCGCCGGGGCCGGCCGCCAACGCGGCCGGCCCCGCGCTCGTCACGGCTCGTGGCGGTTCCCCTCGCCACCCGGGCCGTACGGTGAGCGCTGGTCGGGCGGCACCTTGCCGTGGCGCTCCGGCCGGCCGCCGCCGGGCCCGCCGCCGTGTTGCTCGGCGACGTTGGCCGCGCTGTTCTGCACGAGTGGGTCCTTGCCGCTTCGGCGCATCTCGGGTTGCTGGACGTTGGGCACCTGGCGCCTCCTTCGACGACGTCTGCTCCATCCCCCGGCCGGTACCCGCGCGGGGCGCCGGCAAGCAAACGCGCCGGGTCGGACAGGCCCACGCCACCTGGACGACCGGGCACGTCGCAAGCGCCACCGCACCCGGCTGCGGGTGTTGCGCACGTGCGTCGCGCCCGTGACGCGGCCGCCCGGCGGGGCAGCCGCCCGCGAAACGGCCCTCAGATGATGGTGTGCGTCCAGTAGGCGATCCAGAGTACGAACAGCACGACCTGCCCGCAGGCCAGCAGCGCGGCGAGCGCCGCCTCGGCCGCCCGGCGCACCGCCCAGCCGGCCAGCAGCGCGGCGAGCGGGAAGGCCACGAGCAGGTACCGCAGCAGGCTGCGGTACACCGGCGGCCCGATGCTCATCGACATGAGCACGAGCACGACGGTGTACACCGCGTACGCCGGGTGCAGCCGCCGCACCCCGGCAACGGCCAGGGCGAGCACCGTCAGGGCGAGCAGGGTGCGGACCCGGTCCGGCACCGTGGCGCCGCTCAGGCCGTGCCAGATCGTCCACAGCGGGTCGCGTACCTCGATCTGCCACCCGCGCTGCTGCTCGTGCTGGTAGGCGAACCAGTCGCCGACGCGCCAGCGGCTGTAGGCCATGAACGTCAGCCAGCCGGCCGGGACCAGCGCCAGCGGCCAGCCCGCCCGCGCGAGCGCCGCCGGCGCCCGGGGGCCGGGCCGGTGCCCGCGCAGCAGCAACAGCGTCAGCGGGACGAACACCAGGAACCCGAGCGAGCGGCTCAGCGCCAGGAAGTAGCCCGCGACCCCGGCGGCGAGCCACCGCCCGCGCTCGGCGTGGTAGAAGGCCACCACGGCCAGGCACACGAACAGCGACTCGGTCAGCGCGGCGTGGAACAGGAACGCGGCCGGCATGAGCACCAGGAAGCGGGTGGTGCGCCGGGCGGCCCGGTGATCCGGCGGGTCACCCGGCCGCCCGGCGGGGGCGAGCACCAGCAGTGCCCACCGGTACAGGTAGGCCAGCAGCACGACGTAGGCCGCGTCGGCGACGAGCAGCAGCGCCGCCTCCGTGTGGCCGCCGAGCGGGACGGCGACCGCCTCGCCCAGCGCGGGGTACAACAGCGGGAAGCCGAGGTGCTCCCAGTGGCCCCACGGCACCTCGGCGAGGTTGCGGTACTGGAACGAGTCCCAGGCGAACCACATCGAGTACCACTGGTGGGGGGAGATCGCGGCCTGGTCGCGGCGCATCTGCGCCTGGTCCGCCCGCGGCAGGCCCGCGGCGTCGAACACCCGCAGCGCCAGCAGGCCGAGGAGGGTCAGCGCGACCCTGGACACGGCGAACAGCAGCAGCGCGTACCGCCAATGGGGCGGTACCCGCGCGATCCATCTCGCCAGCCGCCCGCGCACCGAGCGCCCGCTACCCGCCCCGGCGCCCGATCGCACCAATGAAACCGGATGTTTGCCGATGGTGAGATGCGAAAGAGAACGGGCCATGGCTGATGGGGAACCGGGGCCGGTCGTGGTCGTGGGGGCCGGGCCGGCGGGGCTGACGGCCGCCCTCGAACTGGCCCGCCGTCGCGTGCCGGTCACGGTGCTGGAGGCGGACGACGAGGTGGGCGGCATCAGCCGTACCGCGCACTGCGACGGCTGGCGCTTCGATATCGGCGGGCACCGGTTCTTCACGAAGGTGCCCCGGGTGGAGGCGCTGTGGCACGAGATCCTGCCGGAGGACGACTTCCTGCGGCGGCCGCGGATGAGCCGCATCCTGTACCGCGGGAAGCTGTTCGACTACCCGTTGCGCCCCGCCAACGCGCTGCGCAACCTCGGGCCGGGCGAGGCGCTGCGCTGCGTCGGCTCCTACCTGCACGCCCAGCTGCGCCCGCCGGCGGATCAGCACACCTTCGCGGGGTGGGTGACGGCGCGGTTCGGCCGGCGGCTGTACGGCATGTTCTTCAAGACGTACACCGAGAAGGTCTGGGGCGTGCCCGCGGCCGGCCTCCCGGCCGACTGGGCGGCGCAGCGGATCAAGACCCTGTCGCTGGGCCGCGCCGCGCTCAGCGCGCTGCTGCCCCGGTCGCGCCGGCTGCGCACGACCAGCCTGATCGAGGAGTTCCAGTACCCGAAGCTCGGTCCCGGCATGATGTGGCAGCGCTGCGCCGAGCTGGTGGGCGAGCTGGGCGGCACCGTCCGCACCGGCGCGGCGGTGACCCGGATCCGCCGCGACCCGGGTGCCGCCCGGGCGATCGCCGTCGAGGTCGGCCGGGACCCGCAGGAGCGCTACGCCCTGCCGGCGGACGAGATCATCTCCACCATGCCCATCTCCGAGCTGGTGCTGGGGCTCGACCCGCCGGCCCCGGCCGAGGTGCGCGCGTGCGCCGCGGCGCTCAAGCACCGGGACTTCCTGACGGTCGCGCTCGTGGTACCGCAGCGCTTCTCGTTCCCCGACACCTGGATCTACGTGCACGACCCCGGCGTGCGGGTGGGCCGGATCCAGAACTTCGGCTCGTGGTCGCCCTACCTCGTCCGCGACGGGCGGACCTGCCTCGGGCTGGAGTATTTCGTGTTCGAGGACGACGAGCTGTGGCGCAGCGCCGACGCCGACCTCGTGGCACTGGCCGAGGCGGAGCTGCGGCGGCTGGGCCTCGTCGCGGCGGGGTGCGTCGAGCGCGGCTTCGTGGTGCGGATGCCCAAGGCGTACCCGGTGTACGACGAGGCGTACCACGCCAACCTCGGCGTCGTGCGGCGCTGGCTGGCCGAGGCGGTGCCCAACGTGCACCCGGTGGGACGCAACGGCATGCACCGGTACAACAACCAGGACCACTCGATGCTCACCGCCATGCTGACCGTGGAGAACATCCTCGACGGCGCCGGGCACGACGTGTGGTCGGTCAACGTCGACGACGACTACCAGGAGGAGCACCGCGCCGGCCGCCCGGCCGGGACGGGCCGCGACGCGCCCGTGGTGCCCACCGCGAGCGGCGGCGGGCGGCGCTGAGGGGCTACCGGCGGGCGCAGCCGCGGCGGTGGCAACAACGGAGCGCGTAGCGCGTAGGCTACGAGGTGTTGCCGGAGGTCCTCGCTGGCAGGCACTCCGCTCCGCTTGATGCTCGTCCGACCCGCGGGCAGCGGGCGTCGCTCGCCTTCTATCGTTTGCATTGGAGCCGAACATGACCGATGAGGCCGCTTCCCCGGACGTCTCCAAGGTGCACAGGCCGAACGAGTCGCCGTTCCTGGCGGTGCCGCAGGTGCCGGAGCATTCCGCTCAGCAGCCGCCCCTGCCCCCGCCCGACGAGAGTGAGGCCGCCCGGAGCCGGCGGCGGGCACCGTTCGACGTCGGACCCGGCGACGTGTCAGCGACTGCCGGATGAGTCTGCCCGGCCGCCTGCTTCCGGCGTCTGCTGGCTTCCTCGAGCGGTCGTGACGGGTCCCGTGGCGCGCCGCGCGACGGCACCGCGCGGTGCGCTCGCGGAGAATACCCGCCCGTCGGACACGGCGGTCGTGCCGTCACACCCACGACCCTGACGTGCTGCAATACTGTGGCACGGTCGACGAGATGGTCGACGGCAGGCGCACCGCCGCCAAGTGCACACGACAGCAAAGCGCTGGCACGAACCAGCTGCCGTGCGTCGCCGGGAGGACGGGAGCCGCAGTGCCGAAGATCCAAGCCTCGACCGTCGCCGAGCACCGGGCTACGCAGCGCGCCGCACTCCTGGACGCCGCCCGCGCCCTGCTGTCACAGCATCCCGACCAGATCCCCAGCCTCGCCGACGTCGCCCAGCACGCCGGGCTCGCCCGCTCCAGCGCCTATTCGTACTTCAAGTCCCGCACCGACATGTTCGACGCCCTGGTCACCGACACGTTTCCCCGCTGGGCGGCCTACGTCGGCAAACACATGGACGCCGTCACCACCCCCGGCGAGAAGATCCTGACCTACGTCGAGGCCAACCTGCAGCTGGTCGCCCGCGGCGATCACGCACTGGTCCGGGCGCTTGCGGGCATCGGCAGCAGCGAAGCCCTCGCCGCCTCCAGCCGGCACCTGCACGACAGCCTCCAGGTCCCGCTGCAGGCCGCACTCGCCGAGCACGGAGCAGCCCACCCCGAACGCACGGCGGAACTGATCCAGTCGATCGTCTACACCCTCAGCCGCATGATCGAGAACGGGCTGTCACTGCGCGCCGCCACCAGCCTCGCCCGTGACCTGCTCGGCCCTTACGTGAAACTCGCGAATTGACCCACGCTCTTACCGACACAATGTCGGTAAGATGCTGAGGTGAGCATCCCTCAAGCCGACCCGAATCCGCACACAACGCCCGGCGCCGGCGAGCCGGCCGCGCCGCCGTCCAGCGGGTCGGACGCACCGGCGCCCCCGGAACACATCGACAAGCGCGGCTGGCTCGCGTTGGCCTGCATCGCCCTCGGCGTATCAATCGTGATCATGGACGCCACGATCGTCAACGTCGCGCTCCCCGTCGTCATCAAAGACCTCGGACTCACCGCCGCCGACGCGCAATGGATCAACGCCGCCTACTCGCTCGTCTTCGCCGCCCTGCTGCTGACCCTCGGCCGCCTCGGCGATCTGCGCGGCCGGCGCCGGCTGTTCCTCTCCGGCATGATCCTGTTCATGGCCGCCTCGGCGGTCGCCGGAGCCAGCACCACCGCACCCATGCTCATCGGATCCCGACTCGCCCAGGGCCTCGGCGCCGCCATGATCGTGCCCAGCACCCTGTCCACCCTCAACGCCATGTTCTCCGGCCGCGCCCGCACCATCGCGTTCGCCGTCTGGGGATCGGCCATCGGTGGCATGGCCGCCATCGGCCCCCTCATCGGCGGCTGGCTGGCCGCCGACGCCTCCTGGCGATGGGCGTTCTGGCTCAACATCCCGATCGGACTGCTCATCGTCATCGGCATCATCCGCGCCGTCCCCGAAACCCGCGACACGGCGACCGCACCGGGCGGCGACCCTGTCGGTGTGGCCCTGTCGGCCCTCGGGATGGGTGCCATCGTCTTCGCCCTCATCGAAGGCCAATGGTTCGGTTGGTGGCGGCAGGACAACGGCTCGATCTCACCGGTAGCCCTCGCGTTGACCGCCGGCATCGTGCTCATCGTGGCGTTCATCGCCTACGAACGCCGCCGCGCAGCTGCCGGCCGCCCCGCACTCATCGACCTACGCCTGTTCACCTTGCGCAGCTTCCGCTCCGGTGTCATCGCCGCGATGATCGTGGCCCTCGGCGAGTTCGGCCTGCTGTTTACCCTGCCGCTACTCCTGCAAGGCAGCCTCGGCTACAGCGCGCTGGGCACCGGCGGCGTCATCGTCGCCCTCGCCCTGGGCACCTTCCTCATATCCGGCATGCTTCCGCGGCTGTCGACCCGCATGTCACGCCGAGCCATCGTCCAGACCGGACTCGCACTCGAAGCCCTCGCCGTCGCCGCCCTCGCCCTGACCGTCTCCACCACGATCCCCACCTGGCTGATCTGCGCCCTGCTGTTCCTCTACGGCATCGGGGTCGGCATGGCCACCGCCCAGCTGACCGCGCTGCTGCTGTCAGACGTCCCACCCCGGCAAAGCGGCCAAGCCTCCGGCATCCAGAGCACCATCCGCCAACTCGGCTCCGCCCTCGGCGTCGCCGCCCTCGGCGGACTACTCATCAACCAGCTCACCAACGCCACCCAGCACAACCTGGCGGCCCTGCAACTACCCGCAACCACGACCGACGCGCTCACCACCGCCGTCAGCCAGAGCGCCGGAACCGCCATCGCCGAGCTCCAAACCTCACCCGAGCGCCACGACATCGCCCAAGCCGCGACCAACGCGATGATCACCGCCAGTCAGACCACCCTCTGGATCGCGGCCGCCACCCTCTGCGTCGGGCTGCTCCTCACCCTCAGTCTTCCCAGAACACCCACACCGTGAGGCTGAAGGGAGGCGATCCGCCCACGCAGTCCTACCACCACTGACCCCCTGGAATGGACCGTCTCGGCGATGCTCGAGCTGAGCCGGTCCCGGTCAACTGGCCGGCTCACAACCAGTCCAGCCACGGAGTGTCATGCCAGGGCTGCAGTTCCTGGGCGGGCAGCCGCGACGCCACCCGCCGCGCCTGGCCGCTGGCGCGGTCGACCCGCAACCAGCCGCCGCTGATCTGGATGAAGATCTCCTTGCGGTCCGGCGAGATGAACATCTGCTTCACCGCGGTCGTCGAGGGCGGCATGACCTGTTCGAGGGTGACCACCTTCGCCGCCAGGTCGACCCTGGCGACCGCCACGTTGCCCCATGGCTCGGCCCAGCCGTCCTCCGGCAGGTCCAGCGGCAGCGTCGCGGTGCACAGCACCATCGTGTGGTCGAACGGGAACCTGCACACGTAGGAGACCGGCCGGCCCGCCCCGTCGTGGCCGGAGATGTCGATCGTCCCGGCCCGCCGGCTGCTCGCGGTCATGGTGCTGTGCGACTCGGCCAGGCCCGTGACGGTGACGTCGCCGGTGACGAGGGAGTCCACGGTCGCCTCCGCGCGTAGCGTCTGCGGCTGCGCGGGGTCCAGCGAGACCTGCGGGTTGCCCTGCGGCTCGTCGCCGGACTCGGCCCAGAACCGGCCCTCGCGGTACTCGATGAACCCGTAACAGCCGTCGCCGGGCCTCGGGTGCTGCGCGACCTTGGTGAACTGGTGCCCGGCCCAGCGGAAGACGAGCAGGCTGCAGTGGTCTTCGCCGACGGCCGAGCCACCGTCGGCCGAGACCGTCAGCCCGACCAGGCCCTCCCCGCCGATGACCTGGGCCTGGTACACGGTGTGGCCGTCGTCCGGGTCGTAGACGCTCACACTGTCGTTTTCCCAGTCGAACCAGACCAGGCCGGCGGGCAGACGGGGAACGTCCGGTCCCGGCGGCACGGGGCTGCTGCCGGGCGATGCCGGCCGGCTCGTCTGCGGCTCGGCCGGTAGTCGATTGTTCGTGCAACCGGCCAGGCACAGGACGCCGCTCAACATCAAGATGCCGGCCACCCGCAACACCTGCGGGGCGGCGAACCGAGTGTCACTCATGGTTCGTGGACCTCCTCGTCTTGCTCGGGGCCGGGGTATGGGCGCGAGGGTCGCTCGGAACCGGCCGTCGGCGCGGGCCCGGGCGGTGCGTCGCGTACGGTTCCACGCGATCGTCCCGGCCGGCCAGGGGCATTCGTCCCGGCAGGCCAGGACACCGGTGCCGGTCCGGCGAGGCGAAGGTCGGCGACCGCGGCCGCCCCTGCAACGAGGAATGGTCGGGGGAGCCCGCGACGCTCGCCGTGCGCTACCCGGCCGAATCCCCACCGCCGAGCGAGCGCTGCGGTGCGCAACTGACCGTCACGCGGGGTGGGCTCATGGCCGGGCGCTGACCTCAAGGGCTGGTGTGCACTCGTGTCGCGAAGGGAGTCCGCACGGTGGTGCTCCAGGTATCGGGCCAGAGCGGTACGAGGCGGCCGCGGGTGTCGTAGAACAGGTACTGCCGAAGGTGCGGAGGTGCGGCCAATGCGCTTCGCACCTTGGCCAAGTCGCCGGCACCGACACGAAGCGGCTGAGTGGCGAGCAGGTTGCGAAGTTCGGAGAACGGCCATGCCATTCCCAGCAGGCGACGAAGTTCGACCAGGAGCCGCACGCCGTCCTGCGGGACCCGATCAACGTAGACGTCGACAACGACTGGCCGGTCCACGCGACCGGGCAGGTCGAGGACGGGACAGCCGGACAGCCGCATGCCCGCGGCGACGCGTGCCGACTCGTCGTCGTCGCAGATGAGCATGGCCGTGGAGGTGATCTGGTTGAACGGCAGGAAAGTGCCGTGGCCACTGTCCAGCAGCACCCATCCGGGCTCGGTCTCCCAGAACTCGCCGGCGCCGTCCTGGCAGACGCCATCGGCAAAGCCGCGCCGATAGGCTCGTGGGCCGCGCGCCCTCCCACCGGAACTCGGATCCGATCCATCCCACCCGGTAACACGCCATGATCGTGCATATCTGCGGTCTCCGCCCCATCGAGGGCGGCTCGATCAGGCGCACGCACATGGCCGCCGTTGGTGCGCGATGGCAGGCCCAAGCTCGTCGCCGGCGGTGACCAGCGAGGCGAGGCCGAAGCTTCCTGTCGTGCCGATGTGTGGAAACGTGATCACGCCCGGCAATGCCGCTGCCACGGATCACCTCGGTCAGCATGACGCCAGATCCACTGCGATCCGGCCTGTGTCGTGCCACCCGCCGTTGCCACACCGGCGCGCGCGCCGTTCGGGGCGCTTTCGTCGAAGCAGGTTGCGGCCGGAGCGCGAGCGGAGTTGGTCAATATGCACTGACGGATGACCCTCGAACGTCGAGTCAGTCGGTCACTCTCGCCGCATTGCCCCGTTCCCAGCCGGTGGCGCTCACCGTGCGCTGTGCGGCGGACAGTGTGGACTGCGCCCAGGTGCCGTCCGGTCCGGCGGTCGCGAGCGAACCTTCGCCGATCCCGGTCAGGTTCCGTAGCGTGGGGTGGCGCCGGACCAGGTTGCCCAGGTAACTGGTGCACAGGTCATCGGCGTCGTAGCCTCGCTCGTCGAGAACGTCGAACACGTCGTCGTCAAACACCACGAGCGTCGGCGTTCGGTGCCCGTCGAGGACCGAACGTGTGGTCAAGGCCCAGCTGTCGGTTCGACCGGCAGTGGAAAGTCGTCGGCGAATTCGGCGAGGAGTCGCCAACTCCCGGCAGGGTGTTGGTCAACCGGCAGCCAGGCGAATGCCTGCCGGGTCCGGCTGCTGGCGGTGGCGTGCTCGTCCCATGGCCAGCGGCCTGTCGTGTCGGGCCACACAAGTTGCCAAACCGGGACCGGCCAACCGCGGTAGAAGCGGTCGGCGGTACCGAAGAATGCCTCGCGCCACGACTCGTCCACCGGACGCAGCTGGGTATCGACGCCGTCGATGACGCCCGGGAAGGATGACCCCGCGTTTGGCCAGCCCCGGCTCCGGACGTGAGCGACGCAGGTGTTGAGCCAATGCTGCATGCCTTCGCCGTCCAACCCGAACATCGCCAGCTCCGGCAGCCGGAACGTGTGCCACAGCCCGACCGTGTAGGCAAAGTCGAAGGTGCCTGGGACCCGCAGCACGCACCAGCCGTGCTGCTCCACGGCCGCGACCAACCCCGCGTCTCGATCTCCTGACGCGCTCGCGCAGACCACGCAACGGCACGGTTCCTCTGCCATCCAATGATCATAGGCAGCGACACGGGCGGCTTATGCGCACCTGAACCGTCAGCCCAACGCGCACATCTGCCGTTGCGGCCGCGCCGCTGCTGTTCATGGCGATGCTCCCCTTGCTGTAGGTCGCGTCACGTCGTGCCGACCAACGATTAACCACTCGGCATACCAGTTCATCGCGATGCACGCGTCATGGTGGCGTAGATGACGTTCGACAACTGTGGATGGATCTGTATGGTTGCCGTCATCAAGGGCGGTCAGAGCCTCACTTACGTACAGGCTCGTGGTGATTTGTTGGACCTCATCTGCTTCGCTTCGCGGCCGCCCTTCAGCCTGCGGGCGGTTTCGCGCGGGCACGCACGCCGGGGGACAAGCTGGGGGCGAACCTGCGCACCCTCCCCGAGGTCTCCGTGACCGCTTGATCCGCCGACCGCGCTCACCAACGCGGAGTAGCGGCAGCCCACAGACGGCACAGCGTAGAACGGTGGGCTCCGGCCTGACCGGTCACCCGATCAGGCCAGAGCCTCCGATCACGCGGCCGGCGTGCAGGTGTAGGCCGTCTGCTTGTAAAGCGTCATGCAGGCGGCGGCCGTGATGTTCATGTCATTGACCATGAACGTGTAGTTGTCCGTGCCGCTGTTGATGTGCGCGGTCTCTTGTTCGCCGTTGCTGTTGCGCACCCACAGGAAATCGTGGACGTTCCCGTCGACCTCGCGTGCCCACACCGCGCGGCAGGACGGGCTGTACCTCAGCTGGATGGTCGCGCCGTCGTGCGAGCGCTCCTTCAGTGTCATGGCATCGCCGAAGCAGAACGTGTCCTTCGGGTCGAGACCGGTGCAGGTCGCGCCTTGGCAACGCTGCAGGTCCGCGGTCGCCGCCTCGGCAGGGGTGGCTACCGCCAGCCCGGCCATCACGGCACCGACCGCCAGCGCCACCACCATCGTTGCGGGCCGGACCCGACCTGCGTGCAATGCCCGTAGGGGCGCCATGGTTGTCACCTTTCCTTCACGCGTCTTCCTGCTCATGTGCCGACTCCCTCTCATGTACGTGTGCGCAGCGAATTCGCCCTCACCGGCATGTGCCTCGAGCAGTGACGAGGGCCTTCGACGGCTGTTGACGGCCCCGCGGGGCGATCGGATTCGATCTTGTAAGGGCGGTCGGCGAATGGACGTCCCGCCGACCGGGTGTTGCGGGGGTCGAACTACTCGTCAGCGAAAACCTGGCGTCAGGACGTGCTGGGCACGTAGTTGTAGCAGTAGTTGTGCCCGCCGTAATACGACCCGTCGTACTTGAGGACCTGGTCGCCGGTCTTCGGTCCGACGATGTGGTCGACCGGTAGGTGAGTGGTGCTCTGGAACCAGGCGACCCAGTCGTACGTGCCCTTGCCGAACTGGCCGTCCTGGGCGAGCGGCCGGCCCAGCCCGTGGGCCTGCGCGAGATTGTTCACCGCCAATTGGACGCACCACACGCCGTGGGGGTTCGGCACCGCGTACTGGATCCAGGGCAGACCCGGTTTCGCCTGCGCGGCGCTCGCCATTCCGAGTAGTGCGACCATCGCCGCGACCGTCACGGCCGCACCGCGGACCGCGGTTCTTCCGACGCGATTCGCGGTCATCCGTACCTTCTGGAGCTTCATGAGATCCCTTCGTTTGTTTGGAGGCGGCGCTGGGGTTAGATGCGCCGCCCGGCTCTTGTGATGTCCAAGGTGCACGGTCGGCCGAGCTTGAGGTAGATCTGGCGGGCAATGCGGGCCAGGACGGGACGTCCAACGCTCTGACCTGCTGTGATGCGTCCACGGGTGATGCATCCCTGGGACGGTGCACGGCCGTCCCGACCGCCTCGGGAGCCCTCGGGACCGCCGGGTGTTCACGTGACGCATCGTGGTTGACTGCCACTCATTCATTGGTATCCTGCAATGGATGAGTGGCAGGATCGCTTGAGCGGACATCCATTCCTCACGAGATCGCCGAAGCGCGGTGATGGTAAGCGGGGATCACGTGGCTAAATGGAAACCGTTGCCCGACGGTCTCGACCCGCAGATACAACAGCTGGTCGTCCGTCTACGTGAACTCAAGGATCAGGCAGGGATCAGCACGGCGACACTCGCCCGGAAGACGGCCTATAGCAGGTCCTCCTGGGAGCGGTATCTCAATGCGGCGGTGCTGCCGCCGCGTCAGGCGGTTGAAGCGTTGGGCCAGCTGTCTGGAGCCGACCCAACACGGCTGCTGGCCCTCTGGGAACTCGCCGAGCACGCCCAGGAAGAAGCCGAACACCCCCAGGAAGAACACGATCCGGCCCATGGCGCCGCGCCGGCGGCTTCTGGCGTTCCCACAGCGGCGCCTCGATGGCGACGCCCGCGGATAGTCGCGGCAGCAGCGGGGATCACGGTTGTGGCCGCGGTCGGCGTCACGGTGTGGCTGCGCGTCGGACACCAGTCCCCCTCGCCTCAGCCCTCGCCGGTTGCGCAGCCGACGAGCTACGCCTGCGACTACGCCACACGCGACGGCCGCCTCTACGCCGGCCACAGCACGACCTCGGATCGCCTCGTCGCCCTCAACGGTGGAAGCCAGGACGTGGTCGAGGTGCAGTGCCTGCTCAAACACCGCGGCCTCGACCCGGGGCGCATCGACGGGCTCTTCGGGAAAGGCACCGAACAGGCCGTCACGCAGCTGCAGAGCGCGAATGGGCTGGTGGCCGACGGGATCGTGGGACCGCAGACATGGGCCCTGCTCCGCACATGACCGGCCGATGGCGACCGCTGCCCGACTCGCTCGAACCGGAGGTCGCCTACCTGGTCCAACTGCTGCGGCAGCTCAAAGACCGCTCCGGCCTCAGCCTGGCGGCGCTGGCAGCGAAGACGACCTACAGCAAGTCGTCATGGGAGCGGTACCTCAACGCAAGGACGCCGCCGCCCCGGCCCGCGGTCGAGGCACTCGCGCGACTCACGGGAGAGCCCGTCGACCGGCTGGTCGCGCTGTGGGAGCGGGCCGAAGTGCGCTGGAGCGGACGCGCCGAGCAGGCCCCTCCGGCGACGAGCACGCCCCAACCGGCGACCGGTGTCACCGACGAAGCCGCCGGGGCCGCCCAACCCCTTCCCCGCGCTCGGGGCTGGCTGCTCGCCGCGGCCGCGGTGTGTGTGCTGATCGGGATCCTTGTCGCGCTGGCCACCCCTCTGGGCATCACCGGCCCACCCGACTCTCCGGCAGCATCCGCGCAACTGCCCATCATGGTTGGTTGCCACGGCGCCGCGTGCGCCGGCCGCAGCGCCTACGACATGGCCTGCGACGTCGACGCCGCGTCATTCGCGGACCTGCAGGTGGGGCCCGCCTACGTGGAGCTGCGGATCAGTGACCGGTGCGCTGCGGCGTGGGCGCGGATCTCGCATTCCGCTCTCGGAGACCAGGTGCAAGTGGTTGCCCAAGACGGCCGGGCCGAGGCGCTCACCGTGTCCGACACCGCCTCCACCGACCGTTACCTCCCCACCCGCATGATCCCCATCGACCGGCACTCCCACGTGCGGGCCTGCATCCAGCCCGCCAGCGGGACACGCCACTGCTCCCCATGGGGTACCGACCACCCTGTCCCCGTACCGCCACGCACCCACACGGCCAGTCCGCCCGCGGAATCAATACCCGCAGCAGCACGCGAACGCAGGACGCCGAGCGGCTCGGCGTGATGGACGTGCGCCGCGGCCTGGCACGTCTGCGGCAGCTTCGGTAAGCACCGAAGCTGTGCGTGGTCACAGTGAAATTGCGCGTCTGTTGCGCCTCGGCCGGTACCAAGGACCCGCCAGGGAGCGAATCCGATCGATTCGAGGTCGTGGACGTGGACGTGACCAAATGTGCCGCACAGATTTCCGAGCCGCTCAATGTGGCGCTCGGGCCGGTGGAGCAGGTTTCCGTCGATCGGCTCGTGGCCGGGCCCGCGCTGCGCTGCGGGGGCCCGTGCCCCGAGCACGTGCGGGAGCTCGCCGCGGCCGGGGTGGCGCTGCCGCCGATCGTGGTGCAGCGCGACACCTACCAGGTCGTGGACGGCATGCACCGGCTGCTCGCGGCCCGCGCGCGGGGCGCCGCCACGATTGCCGTGCGGTTCGTCGACGCGGGCGGCGACGAGGCGTTCGTGCTGGCCGTGCAGCTCAACGCCGCGCACGGGCTGCCGCTGTCGCTGTCCGACCGCAAGGCCGCCGCGAACCGGATCGTCGCCTCCCACCCGGCCTGGTCGGACCGGCGCATCGCCGCCGTGACCGGCCTGTCCGCGGACACCGTCGGCGAGATCCGCCGCAACGGGCCGCAGGCCGGGCCGGCCGCACGCATCGGCCGCGACGGGCGGCTGCGCCCCGTCGACCGGATGGCCAAGCGGCGGGTCGCGGCCGAGCTCATCAGCAACCAGCCCGAGCTGTCGCTGCGGCAGGTCGCGCGGGCGGTCGGCATCTCGCCCGAGACGGTCCGCTCGGTGCGGGCCGAGCTGCGCTCCGTCGGCGACTGCGACGGGGGACGGTCGCGGGCCGTGGCGGCTCGGGCGGTACCGCCGCCGTCACCGCATCCCGAGGACTGGGCCGTGACCGTGCAGCGCCTGCGCAGCGACCCGACCCTGTGCTTCACCGACAACGGGCGCGTGCTGCTGCGCCTGCTCGACATGCACTCGCTGACGCCCGCGCACTGGGCGGCGATCCTGCGCAGCGTGCCGGCGCACAACCGGCCGACCGTGGCGCGGCTCGCCGAGCGCTCGGCCCGCGTCTGGCAGAGCATCGCCGAGCATCTCAGCCAGGGCCAGCCGGAAGCGCGGCCGCGGCGCCGGAAGGCCGCCGCATGAGCCGCCCCAGCAGCATTCCGCCGATCTGGGAGTATGCGCTGCCGGGCCCGGGCGACCTGCCGCGCAACGTCGCGAACTGGCGCGTTAACCCGCACCGCGTCGTGCTGCTGCTGCATGATTTTCAGCGGTACTTCCTGAGGCCGTTCCCGCCGCCCCTGCGCGACAAGATCGTCGGCAATGCCGCGATGATCCGGCGGCGGTGCCGGGCGCTCGGCGTGCCGGTCGCCTACACGGCGCAGCCCGGCGACATGAGCGACGCGGAGCGCGGGCTGCTGAAGGACATCTGGGGCCCCGGGATGCGCGCGGAGCCGCAGGACCGGGCCGTCGTCGACGAGCTGGCGCCGGAGGCGGACGACCTGGTGCTCACGAAGTGGCGGTACAGCGCCTTCTTCCGCTCCCCGCTGCTGTCCTGGATGCGCGAGCGCGGCCGCGACCAGATCATCCTGTGCGGCGTCTACGCCCACGTGGGCGTGCTGTCCACCGCCATCGAGGCGTTCACCAACGACATCCAGCCGTTCCTGGTCGCCGACGCCGTCGGTGACTTCTCCGCGCAGTACCACGATCTCGCGGTGCAGTATGCCGCCACCCGCTGCGCGATGGTGGTCACCGCCAAGGAGATGCTGCTGTGAATGCGATCGCGCTGAACAAGGCGTTTGTGCTCGATCGCGTGCTGCGCAAGGACCCGCCGCCGTTCGCCCTGGTGTACCGGCCGGGCCGCGGCGTGCAGGTCCTCGCCGGCGAGGTGGAGCAGGTCGCGCGGCTGGCCGACGTGCCGCTGTCGGCCGGGCAGCGCGCCCGCGGGCCGCAGGTGCTGGTGCTCGTGCCGTTCCGCCAGGTCGCCGAGCGCGGCTTCACCGCCGCGCCCGACGACGCGCCCCTGCTCGTGCTGCGCGTGCGCGCGCACGACGAGCTGCCCCTGGGCGAGGTGCTGCGGCGCCTGCCGGACGGGCGGGTCGACATCGACGGCGGCCGGTTCGACCTCGACGACGAGCAGTACGCGGCCACCGTCCGGGCGGTCATCGACGACGAGATCGGCCGGGGCGAGGGCGCCAACTTCGTGATCCGCCGCACCTGGTCGGCCGAGATCGTCGGCTACACGCCGCGGGCCGCGCTGACCCTGTTCCGCCGGCTGTGCGAGCGGGAGAGCGGCGCCTACTGGACGTTCGTGGTGCACACCGGCGGCCGCACGTTCGTCGGCGCCAGCCCCGAGCGGCACGTGAGCCTCGAGGCCGGCACCGCGGTGATGAACCCGATCAGCGGCACCTACCGCTACCCGCCGGGCGGCGCGACGCTCGACGGGCTGCTTGCGTTCCTGGCCGACGGCAAGGAGCGCGACGAGCTGTACATGGTCGTCGACGAGGAGCTCAAGATGATGGCGCGGGTCTGCACCGGCCGAGTCCGGATGATCGGCCCGCGGCTGCGCGAGATGGCCCGGCTCGCCCACACCGAGTACCTCATCGAGGGCGAGTGCGAGCTCGACCCGCGCGAGGTGCTGCGCGAGACGCTGTTCGCCCCGACCGTCACCGGCAGCCCGCTGGAGAGCGCGTGCCGGGTCATCGCCCGGCACGAGGCGCATGCCCGGGGTTACTACTCCGGGGTGGCCGCGATCATCGGGCGCGACGACGAGGGGCGCTGGGCGATGGACTCGGCGATCCTCATCCGCACGGCGGAGATCACCGCCGCCGGGCGGCTCTCCATCGGCGTCGGCGCGACGGTGGTCCGCCACTCCGACCCGGCCTCCGAGGCCGCCGAGACCACGGCCAAGGTCGCCGGCCTGCTCGGCGCGCTCAACGCGGCGCCGGCCGCCCCGCTCGCCGAGCACCCGCAGGTCCTGGCCGCGCTGGCCGGGCGCAACGCCGGCCTGGCCCCGTTCTGGCTCGCCGGCGGCGCCACCGAGCGCGAGCCGCGGCTGGCCGGGCGGACCGTGCTGGTGCTGGACGCGCAGGACACGTTCACCGCGATGATCGACCACCAGCTGCGCGCGCTCGGGCTGGACGTGACCGTCCGGCATTGCGAGGCGCCGCCGCCGGCCGGCGGGTTCGACGCCTATGACCTCGTCGTCGCCGGGCCCGGGCCGGGCGATCCGCTGGACCGCGCCGACCCGCGCATCGCCCGCCTGCACGAGGTGGTCGCGCAGCTGCTGGCCGGCCGGCACCGCTTCGTCGCGGTGTGCCTGAGCCACCAGGTGCTCAGCCATGCGCTGGGGCTGTCGCTGGCCCGCTGCGAGCATTCGAACCAGGGCCGGCAGCGCACCATCGACCTGTTCGGCGAGGCGGAGACGGTCGGGCTGTACAACTCCTTCGCGGCCCGCTGCGAGCACGACAAGATCGACCCGCCGGGCAGCGGGCCGGTCGAGGTGAGCCGGGACCCGGGCACCGGCGAGGTCTTCGCGCTGCGCGGGCCGCACTTCGCCTCGATGCAGTTCCACGCCGAGTCGGTGCTCACCGTCGCCGGGCCGCGGATCCTCGCCGCCCGCATCAAGGAGGTCCTCAACGTATGAAGGTGTCCATCTCCTGGTGGGATCTCACCGATTCCGACCAGACCATCGACTCGTTGCGCGAGTACCTGCACAGCGAGGCCGTCGCCGCGTGGCAGGCCGTGCCCGGGCTGCGGTTCAAGTGCTGGATCGCCGACCCGGCCGGCAACCGCTGGGGCGCGGTGATGCTCTGGGACCACGACGACATCGTCCCGGCCCTCCTGCCGCCGCACCGGGCCCAGGAGCTCATCGGCTACCCGCCGCAGCAGCGGGTGCGCTTCGACGTGGAGGCGAGCATCGGCCTGGCGATGCTGGGGGCGGTCGATGGCTGACATGTTCGCGGCCGCGCCGCCGGAGCCGCTGTCCGCGCTGCGCGAGTGGCTCGCCGCCGCCGGGGCCGGCGGCGTGCGCGAGCCCGGCGCGCTGGCCCTGGCCACGGCCGGGCGGGACGGCCGCAGCGAGAGCCGGATCGTGCAGACGCTCGCGATCGACGCGGACGGGCTGGTGTTCACCACGCACACGAGCTCGGTGAAGGGCCGGCACATCGCGGAGACCGGCTGGGCCTCCGGAGTGCTGTATTGGCGCGAGGCCGGCCGGCAGGTGACGCTGGCCGGGCCGGTGACCCGGCTGCCGGACGCCGACAGCGACGCGCTGTGGGCCGCCCGCCCGGCCGGCACCCACCCGATGACCGTGGCGTCCTACCAGAGCGAGCCGCTGCTGGACGAGGAGGCGCTGCGGGCCGAGGCCCTCCGGCTGGACCGCTCCGGCGAGCCGCTGCCGCGCCCGGAGCGTTTCTGCGGCTACCGGCTGTCCCCTTCCACTGTGGAGTTCTGGCAGGCCGGGCCGGACCGCCTGCACCGGCGGCTGCGCTTCGACCGGAGCGGTGAGGCGTGGACCAGCCGCCGGCTGCAGCCCTGAGCTCAGATCTCCAGCGTTCCGCGGGCCACCACCACGGCGGCGCCGGCGACCTCGATCCGCTCGATGTCGTCGGGGCCGCCGTCGACCCGGGCGTACATCGTGGAGGGTCGCCCCATCTCGACGCCCTGCCGGATGGTGACGGTCACGCCGAACCGGGTGGCGCCGTAGCGGCCGAGATGCAGCGCGAGCGGGCCGGCGGCCGAGCCGGTGGCGGCGTCCTCGGCGACCCCGTAGGCGGGCGAGAACATGCGGCTGCGCCATGTGGTGCCGCCACCGGCGAAGCAGTTGACGGCCAGGTCCTCGTGGCCGGCCAGCGCGTTGAGGTCGGGGCGGACCGCGGAGAGGGCCTCGATGCCCGGCAGGCCGACGAAGACGTGCCGCGGGCCGTTGCGGTAGATGTCGACCGGCAGCGTCGAGCGCTGCAGGCCCAGCGCGGCCAGCAGCTCGCCGGCCCGGGCGTAGGGCTGCCATGTCGGCACCGGCTGCAGCATCCGGGCGATCCGGGCCCGGCTCGACGCCGGCGGGCCGCCGTCGAAGCGGAACGGGACCATGCCCATCGCGGTCTCCATGTTCAGCTCCGGGCGGCGGTCGCGCTCGGTCAGCGCGATCGCGGTGCCGAGCGTCGGGTGCCCGGCGAACGGCAACTCGTTGACCGGGGTGAAGATGCGCACCCGCACGTCGCCGCCGCGTGACGGCGGCAGCACGAACGTCGTCTCCGAGAGGTTCATCTCCCGGGCGATGCGCTGCATGTGCTGCGCGGTGAGCCCTTCGGCGTCGAGGAAGACGGCGACCGGATTGCCTTCCAGCGCCGTATCGGTGAACACGTCGGCGACCACGTAGTCCAGCATGCGGCGCACCGTATCGGTCCCTTTCTATGAATGTCCAATTGTCGCCTTCCCGCATTTGGACGGGCGTCACTAACATCGGCGGTCATCAATCGCATGAAGGGAGCTGACATGCTGGCCTCCGACGACGAGATCCGCAAGCAGAACCGGGCGGTGGTCGAGGACTACATGAGCCGTCGCGGCGCCGGGCGGCTCACCCGCTACCAGCTGTTCACCGAGGACGGCACCGGCGGGCTCTACACCGCCGACACGCAGGAGCCGGTCATCACCGGCGGCCACGCCGGGCTCAAGGCGCACGGCGAATGGTCCCTGAAGATGTTCCCCGACTGGATCTGGTTCAACGTCGAGATCTACGAGACGCAGGACCCGAACCGTTTCTGGGTCGAGTGCGACGGCGCCGGGCAGATCCTGTTCCCCGACTATCCGCCCGGCCGCTACGAGAACCACTTCATTCACGCCTTCAAGTTCCGCGACGGCCGGATCGCCGAGCAGCGGGAATTCATGAACCCGTTTCAGCAGTTGCGCGCGCTCGGCATCGAGGTGCCGGTCGTGCGGCGCGGCGGCATTCCCCGCTGACGGAACTTCATTTTCGAGAGGAACTGTCGTGACACGAGCCGATCTGGCCGCCACCTCCCGCATGGTCGAGCTGATCACCGGCGGCTGGCGGGCCCAGGTGATCTATACCGCGGCGAAGATGGGTTTGCCCGACCACATCGCGGCCGGGCGCACCACCGCCGCCGAGCTCGCCGCGGCGACGGGCGCCGACGTCGAGGGCATCCGCCGGATGATGCGGCTGCTCGTCGCGCTCGAGGTCTTCGCGGGCGACGAGCACGGCTACCGCAACACGCCCGCGAGCCTCACCCTGGTCGACGCGCCCGACTCGCTGCGCGACATGTGCCTGCTGTACGGCGAGGAGTTCTACACCGCCTGGGGCCACGCCCACGAGTCGCTGCGCACCGTCACCGCCGGCTTCGAGCTGGCCTACGGCGAGGCCCTCTACCCGTACCTCGGCACCCATCCCGACCTCGCCGAGCGGTTCCAGGCCGCGATGCGCTCGGGCAACATCTTCTTCGACTACGTGCCCGACGTCTTCGACTTCGCCGGCAAGACGATCGCCGACCTCGGCGGCGGTCCCGGGCACCTGCTGACCGCGGTCCTCGGGCAGGTCCCCGACGCCCGCGGCATCCTGCTGGACCGCGAGCACATCGTGCCGATCGCCAAGGCCGCGCTCGCGGCCACCGTCGGGCTCGACCGGGTCGAGCTGGTCGCCGGCGACATGTTCGAGGCCGTCCCGTCCGGCGCCGACGTGTACGTGCTCTGCCGGGTCCTGGCCGGGCACAGCGACGACGCCGTGGCCGGGCTCTTCGCCGCCTGCCGGGAGGCCATGGAATCGCCCGGCGGCCGGCTGATGATCCTGGAGCGGGTCGTCACCAACGAGGGCAGCACCGTCCTGCCGGCGCTGTGGGACCTGCATCTGCTGATGACCAACGGCGGCCGGCACCGCAGCCTGGAGACGTTCACGGCGCTGCTGGACCGGGCCGGCTTCGACATCGAGCGGGTCGCCGACCTGCCGATGGAGACCACCGCCGTCATCGCCCGGCCGCGGGCGTAGCGGCATGTGCGGCATCACCGGCTGGGTCGCCTACGACGACGATCTCACCCGCCACCGCGACATCGCCGAGCGGATGACGGCGACCATGGCCCTGCGCGGCCCCGATGACGGCGGCGTGTGGATCGAGCGGCACGCCGCCCTCGGCCACCGCCGCCTCGCCGTCATCGACCTCGAGGGCGGTCGTCAGCCGATGACCGAGCGCACCCCGGCGGGCACGGTCGCCATCGTGTACAGCGGCGAGGCGTACAACTTCAGGGAACTGCGCACCGAGCTGGCCGGCCTGGGCCACCGGTTCCGCACCGGCAGCGACACCGAGGTCGTGCTGCGCGCCTACCTGCAGTGGGGCGACCGGCTGGCCGAGCGGCTCAACGGCATGTTCGCCTTCGCCGTCTGGGACGGGCGGACCGAGACCCTGCACCTGGTCCGCGACCGGCTCGGCGTGAAGCCGCTGTACTACCGGCCCACGCCGGGCGGCCTGCTGTTCGGGTCCGAACCGAAGGCGATCCTGGCCAATCCGCTGGCCCCGCCGGTCGTCGACGCCGACGGCCTGCGCGAGCTCGCGGCCAACACGATGGCGCCGGGCTTGGCGTTCTGGCGCGGCATGACGGAGGTGCTGCCCGGCACCGTCGTCACCGTCGACCGCCTCGGCGTGCGGTCGCGCACGTACTGGCGGCTGGAGCCGGCCGAGCACCCGCACGACCTCGGCGCCACCGTGGACCACGTCCGGGAGCTGCTCACCGATGCCGTCGCCCGGCAGCTGGTCGCCGACGTGCCCCGCTGCGTGCTGCTCTCCGGCGGCCTGGACTCCAGCGCCGTCACCGGGCTGGCCGCCCGGGAGCTGGCCCGGCAGGGCGAGCGGCTGCGGACCTTCTCGGTCGACTTCACCGGCCGCGAGGAGACGTTCCGGGCTGACGAGGTCCGCGACACCCCGGACACGCCGTTCATCCGCGACGTCGTGGCCCGGGTCGGCTCCGAGCACCGCAACGTCACCCTCGACCCGGCCGAGCTGGCCGACCCGGCCATGCGCCGGGCGGTCATCGCGGCCCGGGACATTCCGGTCGGCTTCGGCGAGATGGACACCTCGCTGCTGCGGCTGTTCACGGCGGTCCGGGCCGGCTCGACCGTCGCGCTGTCCGGGGAGTCGGCCGACGAGGTCTTCGGCGGGTACCGCTGGATGCACGAGCGGTCGGCGGCCTACGCCGGGACGTTCCCCTGGCTGGCCTACCGCAGCGCCACCAGCGGCGACCGCGGCGCCATCCTGCACCCGGCGCTGCGCGAGCGGCTGGACCTCGAGGGATACGTGGCCGACCAGTACGCCACCGCCGTCGCCCAGGTCGAGCACCGCCCCGGCGACGAACCGCACGAACGGCGCATGCGCGAGGTCACCCACCTGCACCTGACCCGGTTCGTGCGGATGCTGCTGGACCGCAAGGACCGGGTGTCGATGGCGGTCGGGCTGGAGGTGCGGGTGCCGTTCTGCGATCACCGGCTCGTCGGCTACGCCTACAACGCGCCCTGGGCGCTGAAGACCTTCGACGGGCGGGAGAAGAGCCTGCTGCGCCACGCGGCCGCGCACGTGCTGCCGCCGTCGGCGCGGGACCGGGTCAAGGCCTCGTATCCGTCCACACAGGACCCGGCGTACCTCATGAGCCTGCAGCAGCAGGCGAAGGAGGTGCTCGCCGACGGCGACCACCCGGTCTTTGCCGTCGTCGACCGTGACTGGCTGACCGCGGCGACCGCCGTGGACCCGCTCACGGTCCCCAGCGACGCCCGCCGTGGCGTGGACCGGATCCTCGACCTGTACCACTGGTTCGAGATGTACAGGCCCACGCTCGCGCTGTGAGACCGGATCAGGGTTTCGTACCCCAGGCGGCGACGGTCATCCACGTGTAGTCCACATAGGACGGGTCGTCGTAGACCGCGGCGGCCCGTTCCAGCTCCTCGCGGCCGAGCAGGCCGGCGGCGGCCACGGCGTCGTCGACCATCCGGAACGTGTCACGCAGCCAGCGGGCCAGCGGCCGGCCACCGCGGACCACCGGCGCCTCGGCGTGCACGCCGCAGCCGACCAGCCCGGCCGCCTCCAGCGGCAGCGGCAGGCGCCGGGCCCAGTTCGGGTCGGTGCCCAGATCCCGCTCCAGCACGGCGTTGGCGGCCGCCATCGCCCGCGCCACGGCCGGTGCCGAGGACAGCGCCGGGGCGGTGCCGCCGGCCTCGACGAGCAGGATGCCGCCGGGCCGCAGCCAGCTCACCATCCGCTCGATCGCGTACTGCCGCTGCAGCAGGTGGTCCACGACGAACCGGCAGTGGATCAGGTCGAACTCGCCGGGCGCCGGGTCGCGCAGCACGTCGTGGCGCAGCACCCGCACGCCGAGCTCCTCGATCGGGCCGAGCAGCCGCGTGCTGAGGTCGGCGGCGGTGACGTTCGCGGCGCCGGCCCGGGCGGCCAGCTCGCGGGCCACGGAGCCGCGCCCGGCACCGATCTCCAGGCAGCGCCACCCCGGCCAGATGCCGATGCGGTCGAGGCTGGCCCGGCTGAACGGGTCGAAGACCTCCTCGAGCAGCGCCAGCCGCGCGTGCTCGGCGGCGTCTGCGGTGTCGACGAACTCGTTCCAGAGGACCGTTTCCGGCTTGGTCGTCATGCTCGCAAATCTGCGTATCGCGCGCGCGGGTGTCAATGTGCCTCGATGGACGACACCCCGCCCCGCTTCCTAGCATCGACGCGACCCGCCGACCACGCCTGAATCCCTGACGGGATAACCTTTTCCGGGAGTCACCATGTCGAACCGGCGTACAGTCCTGGGGCTCGGCGCCGTCGCGGGCGGCATGCTCGTGACCGCCAAGCTCTCCACCGAGCTGCTCGAGCACTGGCCCGGCGGCGCCCGCCCCGGCGACCCGCGGTTGCGGCCGGCCGCCGCCGCGGTCGACGTGCCGCCACCCTTCACGGTTCCCATGCCCGTGCCCAAGGAGCTGCGCCCGGTCATCGTCTCCGCCGGCGTCGACGTCTTCCGCGTCGACATGACCCCGGCCACGGTGGAGCTCCTGCCCGGCGTGCGCACACCGTCGCTCACCTTCGGCGGGCAGTTCGTCGGCCCGACGATCCGCGCCCGCGCCGGGCGCACCGCGCTGGTGAAGTTCACCAACCGGATCGACATGGAGGCCAACGTCCATCTGCACGGCGGCCACGTGCCGGCGTCCAGCGACGGCTTCCCGACCGACGTCATCGCACCGGGCCGCTCCCGGACGTACACCTACCCGAACACCCAGCCCGGGGCGACGCTGTGGTACCACGACCACGCCCACGGCATGGAGGCCGAGGACGTGTACCGCGGCCTGCACGGCTTCTACCTCATCGACGACGACGCCGAGCGTGGCCTGCGACTGCCCCAGGGCGAGTACGACGTGCCGATCATGCTGCGCGACGCCGCGTTCGCCGCCGACGGCACCCTCGACTTCGCCTCCTTCGCCCGCCCGGTGGTGCTGGCCAACGGCCGCCCCCAGCCCTACTTCAAGGTGGCCGCCCGCAAGTACCGCCTGCGGCTGCTCAACGCGGCCAACACCCGGGTCTTCACCCTCGCCCTCGGCGAGGGCGCCACGATGACCCAGATCGGCTCCGACGGCGGCCTGCTGCCGGCGCCGGTGCCCCGCACCGAGCTGACCCTGGCCTCCGCCGAGCGCCAGGACGTCATCGTGGACTTCTCCAGGTTCCCGCTCGGCAGCCAGGTCGTCCTGCGCGACGCGACGAGCGGGCCGGTGCTGCGCTTCGACGTGGTACGCCACGCCGCCGACGCCAGCCGGGTGCCCGCCGCGCTGCGGCCGCTGCCCCCGATCCCGCCGGCCACCGCCGAGCGTGACGTGACGATGAGCTTCGACCTGAGCCGGCCGGTGCCGGTCGGGATGCTCAACGGCCACGCGTTCGACGCGAACCGGGTCGACATCGCCGTCCGGCGCGGCAGCACGGAGATCTGGCGAATCGGCAACGGCGACCCGCCGGGCTTCGACCACACCTTCCACATGCACGCGACACACTTCCGGGTGCTCGACCGCGACGGCAAGGCACCGACGCCCGACGACGCCGGCTGGAAGGACACCATCTACGTCCCGGCCGGCGCGCGCAACATCCGGGTGGCGGTCACCTTCCCGCAGACGACCGGGAGGTACGTCTACCACTGCCACTTCCTGGAGCACTCCGCCGCCGGCATGATGGGCGTGATGGAGATCCAGTAGCGGCCACGTCCGCGACCGCAGCACGACCGTGGCGCCGCCATCACCCTCAGCGCGTGACCGGCACCGGCCGGCGGCCGGGCGGCGTGCCGTGTGCCGTTGGCCGCGGGCCGCGGGCCGCGCGGGCGGCTCGCGGCCCGTGCGGTTTCAGGACCAGGCGCCCGCCTGCGCGGTACCGCGGGCGAACACGCCGAAGTCGCGCGGTTCGCGGCCGAGGGCCGCGCGCACGCCGTCGGTGACGTAGGCGTTGCGGCCGTCCAGCGTCGTGGTGAACAGGTCGGTCAGCGTGGTGGCGGCGTCCTCGGGCAGGCCGTCGGCGACCAGCTGGTCGCGGTACACCTGCGGCGCCACCGGAACGTAGCGCACCTCCCGGCCGGTCGCCGCGGCGATCTCCGCGGCGGCGTCGGCGAACGTCAGCAGGCGCGGGCCGGTCACCTCGTGGACCTTGCCGGCGTGGCCGTCCTCGGTGAGCGCGGCCACGGCCACGTCGGCGATGTCCTCGGCGTCGACGAACGGCTCGGGGGTGTCGCCGGCCGGGAAGACGATCTCCCCGGCCCGCACCCCGTCGGCGAACGCCGCCTCGCTGAAGTTCTGCATGAAGTAGCTCGCCCGGACGACCGACCAGTCGATGCCGGCGGCCGCGACGGCCTCCTCGGCGAGCCGGGCCTCCGCCTCGCCGCGGCCGGAGAGCAGGACCAGCCTCCCGACCCCGGCCCCGGCCGCCTGGCGGGCGAAGGCGCCCACCGCGTCGACGGCGCCGGGGAAGGTGAGATCCGGTTGGTACGTCACGTAGGCCGCACCGACGCCGCGCAGGGCCGGGCCCCACGTGGTGCGGTCCTCCCAGTCGAAGGGCGGGGAGCCGGCCCGTGAGCCGGGGCGCACGCCGTGGTTCGTGCGGCGGAGCCGCTCGACGACTCGGCGCCCGGTCTTGCCGTTGCCCCCGAGGACCAGAATGCAGTTCGTCATGGGTTCGAGTACATCACGGGCAATTCGGACAAACCATGGCCGAGGCGCTCGACTGCATGCGGGATCGTCTCGACGCCGCCCGCCGCTCATCCACAGTGGACCAGGGGCGCGGCCCAGGGGGAAGGGGGGAGACCGCGCCGCCTGGTCCCTTGCGGAGCGGATCGGCCCGGGGGAGCTGATCCGCGTATTGGGTGTGTTCGATCGACAATGTACAGTGCCACTAGCTGGTTTTGAACCCGTCCGAGACCCCCTGACCAGGTCGAGACGAGTGCGCATGCAACTGAGCTTCCTGGCTATGGAACGTCGCGCCCGCTCTGGCTTCACTGGTACGTGCAAACAGCGCGCGATCGCGCGGTCACGTAGGTCGGGGAGGCGGGTCGGATGGCACAGATCTCGATGTCCAGTGAGCACGGTGTGCTGGACCTGCCCGAGCACGTGCGCGGGTTCGCGCTCATGCACGTCGCCATGCGGCGCGACGCCGGACGGTTGAGCGGGGCCGCGGGGGCGGTCACCGCGAAGGCCGTGCCGGCGCTGGCGTCGTGGTGGCAGATGGTCCGCGGGGCCATCGACTGGCACCACCGCAGCGAGGACGAGGTGTTGTGGCCGGAGCTGCGGCGCCGCGTGCGGGGGTTCACCGTGCGCGAGGCCGCGATCCACGGCGACCACGAGATCCTCGACGCGGCGATGGACGCTGTGTCGGCGGCGCTGACCCCGCGTGGAGTGACGGACCTGCCGGGGGCGGCGTCCCGGTTCGCCACCGTCCTCACCGAACACCTCCGTGCGGAGGAACGGCTGGTTTTCCCGGTGTTCGCCGAGGAGATCACCCCGCAGGAGTATCTGGCGATCGAACGGCGAGTCGTCGCCACGGCACCCGCTCGGATCATGGCCTACCTCCAGCCATGGATGTTCGACGGTGCCGACCGGCGGGCGGTGGCCAGCGTTTCGGCCACGATCCCGCCTCCCGTCCGGCTCGTGGGCGGCACGGTGCTGCGCTGGCGCTACGAGCGCGTCGTCGCACCGGTCCTGTCGCTGATGTGAGCACGGGCGCAGTGCCGCGCGCGGAGCCGGAACCGGGCCCGCGGGCGGTCGCCCTCGTCTGATCGCATCTGAGGAGAGTTGATGGAATCCATCAATGTCGTCGGGTCCGGCTGCGCTTGCCGCGGCAACGGAGGTGGTGGCCCACAGCGCCGGGAACCCCGGCCGGACCACGGGACCCGAAAGCCCACCAACCCGTTCTTCGACGGGCCGCGGCGGAGCGCCGGGGCACCGGCACGCAGCGCGCCGCTGCTGTCCGCGCACGGCCTGCGGCACCGCCTCGCCGGCGAGGCGGTGCTCGACGGCGTCGGCTTCGACCTGCGGCCGGGGGAGGCGCTCGGGCTGACCGGGCCGGGCGCGCCGTCGGACACCCTCGGCCGCACCGCGCTGGTGCGGATGGTCAGCGGGCTGATGCCGGCGGACCCGGGCGTGGTGCTGCTCGACAACCGGCCGCTCGCCGGCCCCGGTGCCGACCCGCTGCATGACCCCGTCTCGTACGTGGCCCACAGCGCGGTGGTCACCCCGACGTTCACCGTCGCCGAGACACTGCGGCTGTGGGCGCGGCTGCGGGGCCTGCCGGGATCCTCCAGATCCGAACGACACCCGTACGCCGAGCGCTCCTCGCCGGCGGACCGGCGCGCGGACCTGCGCGAGCTGGTCGCCGAGGCGCTGACCGGCGCGGGCATCGAGCAGTACGCCGGCACCCCGGTGAACCGCTGCTCGCCGA
Source organism: Dactylosporangium sp. CA-052675 (assembly GCF_050947935.1). Lineage (GTDB taxonomy): Bacteria > Actinomycetota > Actinomycetes > Mycobacteriales > Micromonosporaceae > Dactylosporangium. The sequence continues at coordinate 3,412,763 of NZ_CP192010.1, forward strand.
CCGTGCTGCGCGAGCTGAGCCTTGCCGTCGCGATGCTGCGCCGGCCCCGGCTGCTCGTGTTCGACGAGCCGACCCGCGGGCTCGACGCGCGCGGGCGCGACCGGCTGCTCGAGACCGTCGGCCGGGTGCGTGAGGGCGGCGTCGCCGTCCTCTACGCCGGGCGCGACGAGTCCGAGGTCAGGCAGGTGTGCCGGCGCGTCGGCGTGCTGGACCGCGGCCGCCTCGAGGTCGAGGGCGTCGAGGGCCGGGCCGAGGAGCGGCCGCAGCCGGTCAACGCGGCGGCCTGACCGGAACACAAGCAACGCAAAACCACTCGATCCAGGGGGAAAGCGCACCATGGCAACTCTCGGCAACAGCACGGCCCGGCCATCGGCCACCGACGGGCAGCCGGCAGGCGGCGGACGGGGCTTCGCCGGCGTCCTGCTCATCCTGGCCGTCGTGTGCATGGGCCTCATGGCCGGCCTGTTCTGGGGATTCGACATCTCCGTCATGCCCGGGCTCGGCGACTCGGACGACCGCACCTTCATCACCGCGATGCAGCACATCAACGCGGACATCGAGAACGGCCTCTTCGGGCTGGTCTTCGCCGGTGGCCTGCTGGTGCCGGGGGCCGCCGCGGTGGTCCTGCTGGTCCAGAAGCGCCGCGGCGCGGCACTGTGGACGGCGGTGGCGACGGTCGCGTACTTCATCGTGCTGATCCTCACGATGGGCGTCGAGGTCCCGCTGAACAACCAGCTGGCCGACGCCGGCCCGGTGGACAAGATCGCCGACCTGCACAAGGTGCGCGCCGACTTCGAGAGCGTCTGGGTCACGGTCAACCACTTCCGCACACTGCTGTGCACGATCGCCGTGGCCGCCCTCGGGCGGGCGCTCTCCCTGCACGCGCGGGCGCAGCGACCGGCGGGCCCGGTCGCCCCGCCCTACCCGCCCGGGCCCGGGGCGCCCTACCCGGGTGTCCGGTGACCCTCCCGGTCCAGCACCGGGCTGCTGCTCGTCGCCACCGCGGCGAGCAGCAGCCCGTCGTGCGCCAGCCATCGCCCGGCGAAGGTGAGGCCGCCGGCGACGACCGTGAACGCACCGCGCCGATCCAGTCCCTGGTCGGCGCGGTCTTCCGTCAGGTCGGCGTCGGCGTCGAGGAAGCCCAGCCAGCGGCCACCGATCGGGTACCACGCCTTGTACGCGGCCTCCTTGGCGCAGCACAGCAGCCGGTCCCAGGCGACCGCGGGGTCGGCCTCGGCCAGCCGGGCCAGGCGGGCCCGCTCGGCCGGGCCGGCGACGAGCTCCAGCACGCCCGCGCGCAGCGGTGCGTGCCGCTCGGCGTCGATGCCGAGCGAGGTGAAGGCGCTCGCCCGGGCCACCGCCGCGCCCCGGTAGCCGGTGCAGTGGGTGAGGCTGCCGAGCACGCCGTCCGGCCAGCGCGGCGCCCGGCTGAGGCTGCGGGGCACCGGACCCGGGGGCAGCCCCAGCTCGCCGAGGGCGCGCCGGGCACAGGCGCGGGCCGTGGCGAACTCGCGCCGCCGGCCCGGATCGGCGCCGGCCACGGCGGCCTCCTCCTCGGGGTACAGCGGCGCCGGCTCGTCGTCGTGGAACGCCTCGGCAACGCACACGCCCCCCGGCACCAGCGTGCCGAGGAGCGTGCGGGGCGTGCGGGGTTCGGTCGGGAGGTTCTTCACAGGACCGATGCGACGCAGAGGGCGGCGAACGCTCCGATCGAGAAGAGCGTCCGGGCCAGGTGCAGCCGGACCCAGGGACGCTCGAACCACGCCCGGGTCGCGGCCGGGTCGCCGATGCGCTGCGCCGCACCGGCGGCGTCGAGGCGCGCGTTGAGCGGGATGTTCCCGCGCACCGTGATGACGAACGAGATCAGGTACAGCACGAGAGCGGCGATGATCAGCGCGAGCTTCACGGGCTCACCCGCCCCGAGGTGTACGACAAGGGTAGCAATGGTGAACAGCACCGCCCCCATGAAACTCAGCGCGAACCACCCGTTCTGGATCGACGAATTAATGCGCTGCATCACATCGATGAAAACCCGGTCCTCGGTGCGGCCCAGGGCCAGCATGACCGAGCAGGCATACGCGTAGAAAAGGCCCGCGATGAGACCCATGGTCAGGGTGGCAAACACCAGCGTCACTACACGAACCAGTTCCATGCCCATCGTCCTTTCAGGAATGCCGTGCGTCAATCTCAGTGAAGAGCCTCGGAGGCGTAGCCGCCATGGTTCTTCTACTCACTTTCATGCGCCGGCGTCTACAATTCGGCCCATGGACGCGCTGACCGGACTGCTGGACCAACCGCGGGCCCGAGGGGCGTTTCTGTTGCGGTCCATGCTCACGCCGCCCTGGTCCCTGCGGATCGAGGACGAGGCGCCGCTGTCCGTGGTGACCATGGCCCGGGGTGAGGCGCTCGTGGTGCCCGACAACGGCGAGGCGACCTGGCTGCGGCCGGGTGAGGTCGCCATCATGCGGGGCCCGGAGCCCTACACCATCTGCGACGCGCCCGGCACCGAGGTGCAGATCGTCATCCACCCCGGCCAGCGCTGCACCTCCCTCGACGGCACGGACATGGGCGGGACCCTGCTGCCCGGCGTGCGCACCTGGGGCAGCGACTCCGGCCGCGAGGACATCATGCTCAGCGGCACCTACCAGATGCACAGCGAGGTCAGCCAGCGCCTGCTGGGCGTGCTGCCGACGATGATGGTGCGCCCGATCGGCGTGGGGGAGCGGCCGCTGGTCGACCTGCTCTCGGTGGAGATCGTGCGCGACCAGCCGGGCCAGGAGCTCGTCCTGGACCGCCTGCTGGACTTGCTCGTCGTCACCGTGCTGCGCTCCTGGCTGGCCAGCCCCGAGGCGCCGACCCCGGCGTGGTACCGCGCCCAGCGGGACCCGGTCATCGGCGTGGCCCTGCAGCTGCTGCACGGCGACCCGGCCTACCAGTGGACGGTGGCCAACCTGGCGGCCAAAGCGGGCGTCTCGCGGGCCGCGCTGGCCCGGCGCTTCACCGAGCTGGTGGGGGAGTCGCCGATGAAGTACCTGGCCAACTGGCGTCTCACCCTCGCCGCCGACCTGCTCGCAGAGCCCGGCGCGACCGTCGGGAACGTGGCCCGGACGGTCGGCTACGGCAGCGCGTTCGCGTTGAGCACGGCATTCAAGCGCGTCCGCGGGGTGAGTCCGCTGGAGCACCGCAAGGTGACCCTGGGGCAGGTCGGTGCCTGACACGCGCGGTGGCCCCGCGGCCGAAACAGGCCGCGGGGCCACCGTCGCGAAGATGCAACGATGCGCCAGCGTGACGCTGCTCAGCCAGTGATCGCCGACCACTCGCCGAGGTCGCCGGCCAGCAGCAGCGAGGTGCCGACGAGCAGCCCCGCGTAGCCCGCGTCCAGCAGCTTGCGGGCGTCCGCCGGGCCCTTGATCCCCGACGCGCTGACCGGGCACACCGTGCCCGTCTCCAGCACCGCCGGCAGCAGCTCCAGGCTGCGGGCGATCCCGCCGCCGCTGCGCTCGCGCGTGTTGATGTCCTTGTTGTTGACCGCCACCACGCACGCCTCGGCGTGCGGCAGCCCGGCCACCTCGTCCGCGGTGACCACCTCGACGAACGGGGTCAGCCCGGCCTCCAGGGCCGCGCCGACCAGCCGGTGCAGTGCCGTGCGCGGCAGCAGCGCGGCGGTGAGCAGCACCGCCGACGCGCCCAGCGTGCGCGCGGCCGACAGCTGGGAGGAGCGGGTGATGAAGTCCTTCTGCAGCAGCGGCAGCGTGGTCAGCGCGGCCACCTCCGCCAGCAGGTCCGGCGAGCCGCCGAACCAGCGGCCGGTGACCACCGACAGGCACGGCGCGCCCGCCGCCGTGTAGGCGGCCACGACCTCGGCGACGGGCCGGTCGCCGAGCAGCGGGCGGCCGTCGCCGTCCGTCCGCTTGAGCTCCATGACGACCGGCCGCGCCGCGGCCAGCAGGGCATCGATGAACACGGCCGGGCCCGTCAGACCGCGACCGGGGCCAGCAGCCGGGCCGGTGCGCGCCAGCACTGGGCGATCGAGGTGACCTGGGCGGGGGCGAAGGCGCCGCCGGCGTCCCGGGCCGCGGTGTCCACGTCGATGCCGTGGAACAGCGGGTGGGCGGCGATCTCCTCCTGCTCCTCGCTGCGCCGGTCGGTCAGGCCGCCGGCGAGCAGGAACGGCCGCTCCAGGCGGTTCGCCAGCGCCAGCGCCGCGTGCGGGTCGAGCGCGTGGCCGGTGCTGCCGACCTTGCCGTCGGCGGCGACGGTGTCCAGCAGGAACAGGTCGGTCCCGGCCTTCTCGTACGCCGGGACGAACCGCGCCTCGGCGCAGGCGGTGCCCTGCAGGTGCAGCACCTTCACCACGACGACGTCGGCCGCCGCCTTCAGCGCCCGCACGACCGCCGGCGGCTGGTAGGCGTGCAGCTGCACGATCGGCACGCCGGTGCGCACCGTCAGGCCGGCCAGCTTCCGGGCGTCGCCGAGGAACGTCACCAGCACCGCCTCCGGGCCGTCGATGGCCCGGCAGTAGTCCGCGAGGTCGGCGAAGAGCGCCGGGGGCAGCTCGGCCCCGCCGCCCGGCACGCCGTGCCACAGGCCGACCCAGTCGGCCCCCGCTCCGGCCAGGAGCCGCACATCGGCTCGGCTCCTGGCCCCACACACCTTGATTCGCACGTCACAACCCCAGCATGGTGGCGATCCGGTTGTACTGGATCTCGTTGCTGCCCGAGTAGATGCGCCCGCCGACGGCGTCGCGGACGTCCTGTTCGATCCCGTGCTCGGCGAGGAATCCCCTGCCGCCGAACACCTGCATCGCGGCCAGGCTGCTGGCCAGGTTGGCCTCGCTCGTGACGAGCTTGGCCATCGCGATGTCCGCTGTCGCGTTGCCGCCGCGCTGCAGCAGCTCCGCGGCGTCGTAGAGCCACTTGCGGGCCGACTCGGTGCGCACCTTCATGTCGACGATCGCGTTGGCGATCGACTGGAACTGCCCGATCGGCTTGCCGAACTGCACGCGCTGCTTGGCGTAGGCGATGCAGCGCTCCAGGCGGTGCTGCATGCGGCCGAGGTCGAGCACGAAGGCGAGCAGGATCTCGCGCTTCATGACGTGGTCGAGGACCAGGAAGCCGCCGCCGACGCGCCCGACGACCTGCGACGCCGGCACCCGGCAGTCCCGCAGGGTGATCGTGCCGATCGGCGAGGTACGCAGGCCCATGGTGCGCATCGGCTCGCCACAGTGCAGCCCCGGCGTGCCCCGCTCGACCAGGAACGCGGTGACGCCCAGCGGCCCGGCGTCCGGGCGCGTGCGGGCGTAGATCGTGATCACGTCGGCGATCGGGCCGTTGGTGATGAAGGTCTTCTCGCCGTTGAGGACGTAGTCGTCGCCGTCGCGCTCGGCCGTGGTGTGCATGGTGAGCGCGTCGGATCCGCCCTGCGGCTCGGTGATCGCGTGCGCGCCGATCAGCTCGCCCGAGCAGACGCGCGGCAGGTACTTCGCGCGCTGCTCGGGCGAGCCGAACCGTTCGAGTGGGACGCCGACGCTCGCCACGCTGGTCGTGGCCGAGAAGGTCAGGCCCGCGTCGCGGCAGCCGTGCCCCATGCCCTCGAACACGTGCATCGTGGTGAGCAGGCTCTGCCCGAGCCCGCCGTACTCGCGCGGGAACGGCAGGGCGAGCAGCCCGGACTGCTGGATCACCTTCCACTTGTCCCAAGCGAAGGCGCCCTTCTCGTCCAGCTCGACATGGTCGGCGTTGAGCATGTCGAACCAGCGCGCCAGGCCCGCGCGCAGCGCCCGCTGATCGGCGTCCCACTCGATCATGACGCTGACCCGTACGCGGACGAGCCCGACTCGTCGAGCCGGTGGACCTCGTCGCCGTTCAGCGCCGGGGTGAACACGCACACGAGGCGCAGGTCCTCGTGCGGCGACGCGACCAGCCAGTGGTCGTCGTGCCCGTCGAGGGCGTACAGGGTGCCCGGGGTGATCGGGTGCGACGTGCCGTCCAGCTCGACGACCTCGCCCGAGCCCTCGATGCAGTAGCACGCCTCGAGGTGGTTGCGGTACTGCAGGTTCGACTTCGTGCCCGCCCGCACCGTGGTGTCGGTGACGGTGTAGCCCATGCCGTCGGAGGCGAGCAGGAAACGCCGGCTGAGGCCGTTGCCCCAGTCCACCGTCTTCACGTTCGCCAGTTCACGGATGATCATTTCTGCCTCCCGAGGGACGCGGCGCCTGATCCGCAGGCGCCGGCTGGATGGACCGGACGAAGTCGTGGAGTGCCACGACGACGTCCTCGTTGTCGGCCAGGGCGCGCTCGATCCGAGCCACCCCCGCGGTGCCGACGATTGCCGCGTCGGCGCCGCAGTCATGGACGGCCGACACATCCGCTCCGGTACGAACCCCGAACCCGACGGCGATGGGCGCGGTGGTCATGGCGCGCAGGCGCGCCACGGTCCCGGACAGGTCGGCGAAGCCGGCGGCGGGCGGGGTGCCGCTACGGCCGTAGTGCGCAACCAGGTACAGGTAGGCCGAGGCGTGCTCGGCGGCGGCCGCGGCGGAGGCCGCCGAGCCGCTGGCATAGCAGGTGGTGACGATCGGCAGGGCCGCGGTGGCGGCCGCGGCCCGGTACGGTTCGGCCAGCCGCGGCGGCAGCGCGTGCAGCAGCAGCCCGTCGGCGCCGGCGGCGGCCACCTCGCCGACCACTGTGGACAGCGGGTACGGCTTGACCGAGTGGCTCCAGTCGGCCAGCAGCGCGATGCGCAGCCGGCGCAGGGACGGCCGGTGCTCGGCGATGAACGCCAGCACCGCCCGCACGTCCACGCCCGTGTCCAGGGCGCGCCGCGCGGAGCGGCGCACCACGGGGCCGTCGGTGACCGAGTCCGGGAAGGGTACGGCGAGCTCCAGACAGTCCACGCCGGCCTCGTCGAGCATGTGCACGACGTCGCCGAGCACGTCCAGCGGGGGGTCGCCGGCGTTGAGGAACAGGGCTACTCCCGGCCGGCCGTGGCGGCGGCCCGGGAAGAACTCGTCAGGCACGAGCGACCGCCGGCATCCGCAGCCCGGCCCGCATCTGGTTGAGCAGGTTGGCCGCGGCTCCACTGTGGACGGCGTCCTCCGCGCGGGCGACGGCGCCGGCCCAGTCCGGCTCCGTCCCGGCCGCGACGGCCAGGGCCGCGGCGTTCAGGCACACCGTGCGCAGCGCCACCGGCCCGGCCCGCCCGGCGAGCACCGCGGCGAAGTGCGCGGGCGCGTCCTGCGGGGCGACCGGGGCGAGGTCGTCGAGGGAGCCGTCGCCGCCGACGAGGGAGCCCCGCGCCAGCTCGACGGGGCCGTCGGGCGTGTGCACGGTGTTGTCGGTGAACGGGAGCAGCTCGTCGGCGCCGACGCCGTTGGTGCACAGCCAGATCCGCCGGTCGGTGACGGTCGCGGCGAGGCGGCGCAGCCGCTCCTGCGGCATCGTGGCCGACACGCCGGTCACCTGGGCGGCCACCGGCAACGCGGCCATGAACGGGCCGAGCGCGTTGAGGAATCGGCCGAAGCTCTTCATGCCCATCGGCATGACCGCGCGGGCCAGGCGGGCCAGGACCGGCGGGTAGACGTACCCGCCGGCGAAGGCGATGCCGAAGCGCTCGAGCGTCTGCTCGGTGCGGGCCGGCGTGGCGCTGGGGCGGACCCCGAGGCGCTCCAGCAGATCGACGGATCCCAGGCTGCTGGTGTACGCCCGCGAGCCCGTCTTCACCACCTGGACCCCGGCGGCGGCGGCCACGAACGCCGCCGCGGTCGAGACGTTGAACGTTTTCGGGCCGCCGCCGGTGCCGACCACGTTCACCGTGTCCGGCCACGTGGGCTCGGCCGGCCGGCGTTCCCGGAGCGAGCCGAGCAGGGCGGCGAGGGTCTCGTCGCCGGGCAGCTCGGTGGCGAGGGAGGCGAGCAGGGCGGAGCTGTGTGGCCCGTCCAGCCCGCCCGCCTCGACGGTGTCCCAGAGCGCCCGCCAGTGCTCGACCGGGATCGGGGCGCCCCGGTCGAGCAGCGCGGTCACGGCGTCGGGCACGGCGATCAGCCCCCCGCGACCTGCGGCACGCCGGGCCGGGAACCGGTCACGAACGCGTCGATGGCCTGCACGCTGCGGAAGTTCTCGGGGTCCATGGCCTCGTCGCCGACCGGCAGGCCGAAGCGGTCCTCGATCCAGGCGATGAGCTTGAGCAGCCCCAGGCTGTCGATGACCCCGTCGGCCAGCAGGTCGTGCTCGACCGGCAGGTCGTCGGGGGCCATGTCGGGCAGGAACTCCTCGACGATGTACTGCTTGATGACGGCAATGTGATCGCTCATGCTGCGGTTGCCTTTCCGGAGTTGGTGAGTGCGATCCGATCGACCTTTCCGGTCGACGTCCGGGGCAGCGGTGCGTCGACGATCCGCAGGACGGACGGCACGGCCGCGCGAGGGAGCCGCCGCGCGCAGTGCTCGCGCAGCGTCAGGCTGTTGACGGGGGCGGCGCCGTCGCCGGCCGCGGCGCGGCGGACGTGGGCGACGAGCCTCCGCCCGGCGACCGGGTCCGGCTCGGCGATGACCGCGGCCTCGATCACGCTCGGATGGCGCAGCAGCACGTGCTCCACCTCGGCGGTGTTGATCGCCACGCCGCGGATCTTGACCTGGTGGTCGCGGCGGCCCACGAGGTGGACGCGGCCGTCGGCCTCCCGGCGGACCAGGTCCCCGGTGCGGAAGTAGCGGCGGTTGTCGGCGCCGGTGGGGTGGGCCGTGAACCGGTCGGCGAAGCGCTGCCGGTCGAGGTACCCCGCGGTCTGGAACGGGGTGGACACCAGGAGTTCGCCGGTGCCCACCCCGGTCAGGGGAAGGCCGTTGTCGTCGATGACGAGGGCGGAGACGCCGGGCAGCGGCAGGCCGATGGAGGCGCCGTCGGCCGGCTCGCGGACCTCGCAGACGAAGCTGTCGTTGGTCTCGGTGCAGCCGTAGACGTTGTACAGCCGGGCCTTCGGGAACATCGCCGGCAGCTCGCCGAGCAGCTGCTGCGGCATCGCGTCGCCGGTGAAGAGCGCGTGTGTGACCATCGTGGACAGCGGCCGTTCGTCCCGGGCCGCGTCGTGCACCAGCCGGTAGAACATCGGCACGGCCTGGATCACGTCGACGTCGTAGCGCACGACCAGCTCAAGCAGGTGCGCGCCGTTGGTCGCCCGGTCGGGGTCGACGAGTACGACCCGGCCGCCGTGCGCCAGCGTCGACCAGACGTCGAGCAGGCACAGGTCGAAGCTCAGCGGCGCGAAGTTCAGCACCGTGGAGCCCGGGCGCAGGTCGAACGCCTCGCCGGCCCAGGCCACGAACCGGTCGATCGCGCCGCGCTCCAGCGGCACGACCTTCGGCAGCCCGGTCGAGCCGGAGGTGGTCAGCATGAAGGTGGTGCCGACCGGGACGGTGAACGCGTCGGTGGTGTCGGGCGTCCCGGCCGGCCGGGCGCTGCCCAGCACGTGCCGGCAGCCGGCCTGGCCGAGCAGCCGGGTGAGCACCTCGTCGGGCAGCGCGGGCGACGGCAGCAGGAACGGCCGGTCGGCCAGCAGGCAGCCGAGGATCAGCGCGACCGCCTCCGGCGACTTCGCCGCGACGATCCCGACCGGATCGGCCGGCGGCAGGTGCAGCGCGGCCAGCTCGGCGCGGTGCGCCTCGGCCCCGGCGAACAGCTCGCCGTAGGTGGTGACCTCGTCGTGCCATACCAGGGCCGGCGCGTCGGGGCTGGTCCGGGCGTGCGCCGCGATGGCGTCGGTGAGCTCACTCATCGGGGTCCCCCAGCCGAATCCAGCCACTCTTGAGTGCGGGGCCGCGCGGGGTGCGCACGGTGAAGGTGACGACGTCGGTGGTGCCGGCGTAGGCGACCTCGATCGGCTCGTCCGGTTGCACCGGGGCCGAGAACCGGCAGGCCAGCGCGCGGACCCGATCCGGGTCGCCGGCGGCGAAGCGGTCCACGGCGTCCTCGCAGACCAGGGCGAGCACGCTCATGCCGTGCACGATCACGCCGGGGAAGCCGGCCGCGGCCGCCGCCTCGTCCTCGAGGTGGATCGGGTTGTCGTCGAGCGAGACACGGGCGTACTCGCGAATGGCCTCCCGCGAGATCGTGTGCACGCTGACCGTGGGCGGCCGGGCCGGGCCGAGGGCGGCCGGCGCCACGGACTGCGGGATGTCGCCGAACGGTTCCGGGACCTGGGCGCCGCCGAAGAGTACGTGCGTGACCAGGTCGGCCAGCGGCGTGCCGCCGTCGTCGAGGGTGCAGCGGATCGCCAGGCGCACGCCGCGCGGCTCGCGGCGCGCGCCGAGGACCTCCAGGCCGGTGGTGACGGTGTCGCCGGGGCGGATCAGGCGGTACACCGTGATTTCCTGCCCCAGGTGGACCATCGCCCCGTCGCCGGAGCGCTCCCGCATCCCGGCGGTCATGCGCTCGAAGGCGGGGGAGGCCAGCACGAACGGGTGGATCGGGCTGGCCGATCCGTCGCCCGGCCCGGCGCCGAGGATGCCGCGCACCACCGCGCGGTAGTCCGCGACGTCGGAGGCGGTTGCCGTCACCGTGCTCATACGGGGGTCACCACCAGACAGGCGTTGTGGCCGCCGAACCCGAACGAGTTCGACAGGGCGGGGCCGACCGGCACCGCGCGGGGGGCGCCGTGTACGACGTCGATCTCCATCGCCGGGTCGGTCCGCTCGTGGTTGGCGGTCGGCGGCACCTGGCCGGCCCGCATGGCGTGCACGGTGGCGATGAGCTCGACGGCGCCGGCGGCGCCGATGAGGTGGCCGATCACGCCCTTGGTCGAGGTCACCGGCGGGCCGGCGGCGCCGAAGACCTTGCGCAGCGCCAAGGCCTCGGCCCGGTCGTTCTGGACCGTCGAGGTGCCGTGGGCGTTGACGTGGACGATGTCGGCCGGGGTCAGCCCGGCGTCGGCGATGGCGCCGGTCATGGTGGCGACGGCGCCCGAGCCGTTGTCCAGCGGCATGGCGAGGTGGTGGGCGTCGGCGCCGGCCGCGTAGCCGGCCACCACCGCGTAGGTGCGCGCGCCCCGGGCGGAGGCGTCGGTGAGGCGCTCCAGCACCACGAAGCCGGCGCCCTCGCCCATCACGAAGCCGTCCCGGTCCGCGTCGAACGGGCGGGAGGCCCGCTCGGGGGCGTCGTTGCGGTAGGAGACCGCGTTGAGGTTGGCGAAGGCGGCCATGGTGACCGGGGTCAGGATGGACTCGCAGCCGCCGGCCAGCACCACGTCGGCCCGGCCGGCGCGCAGCAGCGCCATGCCGTGTCCGATCGCGTCGGCGCCGCTGGCGCAGGTGGTGGCGATGGTCAGCGCCGGGCCGAGCCACCCGAGCCGCATGGTGATGAGCGCCGCCGCCGCGTTGGGCATCGACAGCAGGGGCATCAGCGGGCTCACCCCGCGCGGGCCGGAGCGGGCGAAGTTGCGGCTCTCGTCGTCGCTGGTCCGCCGCCCGCCGACGGCGTTGCCGACGACGACGGCGGTGCGGGCCGGGTCGGGCGTCGGCGAGCCGGCGTCGCGGTACGCGCGGGTGGCGGCGGCGACGCCGAAGCGGGCGAACGGGTCGAGCCGCCGCGCCTCCTTGGGCGTCAGCCCCTCGTCGGTGAGGCCCTGCACCCGGCAGCCGATGCGCACCGGGTGCTCGGCCAGCTCCGGGTCGGTGAGCGCGGCCGCCGTCGAGCGGCCGGCCCGCACCGTGGCCCAGAACTCCTCGAGCGTGCAGCCGGCGGGCGACACGACGCCCATCCCGGTGATCGCGATCTCCTCGTGGCCGGACATGGCGCTAGTCCGCGATGAGCCGGCACTCGCGCGCCGCCTTGAGGAAGGCCTCGGCGGCGACGTCGATGTCGGTGGTGTCGTGCCGGGCGGTGATGGCGATCCGCAGGCGGGCCAGGTCGTTCGGCACCGCGGGGGAGACCACCGGCAGGCCGATGACGCCGGCCCGGCGGCACGCGGTCGCGTAGTCGTAGGCGGCCTCGTCGGAGCCGGCGATGAGCGGGATGACCGCGCTCTGGCTGTCCAGCGTGCGCATGCCGGCCGCGTTGAGGATGCGGCGCAGCCGCTCGGCCTCGCGCTGCGTGTGCTCGACCCGCCAGGGTTCGGCCTGCAGGATGCGCAGCGACTCCAGTGCGGCGCCGACCTGGGCCGGGGCGAGGGCGGCCGAGAAGAGGAACGGCCGGGCGTTGTACCGCATGTGCGTGATCAGCTCGCGGGTGCCCACCACGTAGCCGCCGTTGGACGGGATCGCCTTCGACAGGGTGCCGAGCTTGATGTCGACCTTCACCTGGTTGTCGAAGTGCTCCTCGATGCCCCGGCCGGTGCGGCCGATGACGCCGAGCGCGTGCGCCTCGTCGACCATGAGCAGCGCCTCGTGCCGGTCGCAGACGGCGCGCAGCTCGGGCAGCGGTGCGATGTCGCCGTCCATCGAGTAGACGCTGTCGACGATGACCAGGCGGACGCCGTCGCCGCCGACGTCGCTCAGGCGGCGGTCGAGGTGGTCGGGGTCGTTGTGGCGGAAGCGGGTCACCGTCGCGCCGCTGAGCTTGCAGCCGTCGACGATGCTGGCGTGGTCGTACTTGTCGATGAACACGGTGTCGCCGGGGCCCACGATGGCACCGATCGTGCCCACGTTGGCGGCGTAGCCGGAGCCGAACACCATCGCCGCCTCGCGGCCGGTGAACTGGGCGACCTCGGCCTCCAGCTCCTCGTGCAGCGGCGTGGAGCCGGCCAGGGCGCGCACGCCGTGGGTGCCGGTGCCGTAGACGTCCAGCGCCGCCTTGGCCGCCGCGACGATGCGCTCGTCGCCGCCCAGGCCGAGGTAGCTGTAGCCCGACATCATGAGGTAGCGCTCGCCCGAGATCTCGCCGTAGGCGCTGTGGCGGTCGTGCTTGTAGGGCACGAAGCTGTTCTTGCGGCTCGGGTCCGACTCGAGCGCCGCGACCCGGCGGTTGGTCGCGGCAACCCGGGATTCGAGACGCCGCCAGCCATCGGAAGTATTCACGCCTGTCTCCTCGTCACGATCGTCCGGTGCACGCATTTCTACGGAGCGGGCCGCAACGGCGGCGCAACATGGCCGCCACGCCTCCGGCACCGGCGCAAACGGTTGGGAGGCAAGGGATCGCGTCACGGTTGCGCCCGGCGCGGGGCCCGGGGTCACCCGGCCGGGGTCGTCCGGCCGGTCGGCCGCGGGGCCGGGGCGATGCGCATCTGTTGCGCTCCATCGATAGAACGGCAAACGGTGGCGCCCGCCGCGAATTGGACGCCCGGAATCCATCTGCGCTTTCTTGACGAAGCGCGGCGATGAACGCTTATAGTCGAGCTTCAATACGTGACGGATGCGGGGTGGCCGGACGTTGTTGATCAAGCTGTGCGGGCTGATCACGATCGAGGAGTCCGACCGGCCGACCCGGTCCCTGTCGAGCGCCCAGGCCCAGGTCGCGTTCGCCCGCCTCACCCTGGAGCGGGTCAACGGCACGAGCCGCGACCAGCTTGCCGACACGGTGTGGCCGGACGGCCCGCCGGACACCTGGGCCTCCGCGCTGCGCAGCGTCGTGAGCCGGGTCCGCGCGTTCGCGGCCGGCGCCGAGGACGGCGGCAGCGCCGGGCTCGTCTCCCAGGGCGGCCGCTACCTGCTGCGCCTGCCCGACGACGTGGTCGTCGACGTGGAGCGGGCCGAGGCCGACGTGCACGGCGCCGCCCAGGCGTTCGCGGGCGGCGGCTACGCCGAGGCCCAGCGGCGGGCCGCCGCGGCGATCGAGTGCCTGCGCGGGCAGTTCCTGTCCGAGCACGAGGGCGAATGGGTGGCCGGGGTCCGCGAGCGCCTCGACGGCCTGCTGGTCCAGGCGCTGGAGACCGCCAGCCTGGCCGGCTCGGCCCTCGGCGACGCCCGCACCGCGCTCTACTGCGCCGAGGAGGCGGTCCGGCTGGCGCCGCTGCGCGAGAGCGCGCACCGCTGCCGGATGGCCGCCCACGTCGCCGCCGGCAATCGGGCCGAGGCGCTGCGCTCCTACAACCACCTGCGCCAGGCGCTCGCCGACGAGCTCGGCGTCGACCCGGCGCCGGAGACCCAGGCCGCCTACCTCGAGCTGCTCAGCGGCCCCGAGTCCCGCCCGGCCGCCCGCTCCGGCGGCTCGCCGGCGGCGGCCCGCGGCCCGGCCGTGCCGTTCGTCGGCCGTGGCGCCGAGCTGGAGGCGATCGAGGACGGGTGGAGCCGGGCCGAGCGCGGCGAAAGCGCGCTGGTGCTCGTCGCCGGCCCGGCCGGGGTCGGCAAGACCCGCCTGGTCACCGTCGCCGCCCGGCAGATCAGCCTCGACGGCGGCATCGTGCTCTACGGCCGCTGCGACCGTGACAGCCCGGTGCTCTTCCAGCCGGTCGCCGCCGCGCTCACCGACCTGCTGGCCGATGTCCCGGCCGAGCTGGCCGCGGCCGCCCGGCGGGTGCTGGACCGGCTCGCCCCGCCGGCCGAGGGGCCCGGGCGCCGGGCCGAGCTGCTCGCCGCGCTCGGCGACGTGCTGGCCGGGCTGGCCGCCCAGCGCCCGGTGCTGCTCATCGCCGACGACCTCGACGCCGCCGGCGACGACACGCTCCTGCTGCTGCGGCACCTGCTGCGGTACCGCCGCGACTCCCGCCTGCTCGTGCTCGGCACGTTCGACCCGGGTGCCGACTGCGCCGGCGCCGCGGCCGCGGCCCTGCGCGACCTGGAGCACGACGACGGCCGGGTCCGCCGCCTGGCGCTCGGCGGGCTCGACGAGACCGCCGCCCTGGCGCTGGTGCGCCGCCTCGCCCCCGACCGCTCGGCCGCCCGGCTGCCGGCCCCGCACCGGCTCATGGCCGACACCGCGGGCAACCCGTACCTGATGCTGGAGCTGCTGCGCTGGCACCGCGAGCGGGACGGCGACAAGCTGCCGCCGGCGATCCACGACTACGTCTCGGCCCGCCTGGCCCGGCTGGACCCGGCGCCGATGCAGCTGCTGCGCACGGCCGCGGTCGCGGGCCGCTCGTTCGAGCTGGAGCTGGTCGCCGAGGCGGCCGAGCTCGACGCGGGCCGGTCCATGGACTCCCTCGACGTCCTCATGGGCCTGGGCATGATCGTCGAGGCGCCCGCGCGCACCGGCGACGGCGGGCGGGCCGGCCGCTACCGCTTCGCCTACGACCTGCTGCGCCGCTCGGTCTACGAGCGGCTCAACGACGCGCGCCGGCGCTGGCTGCACACCCGCCTGGCCGACGCGATCGAGATGCACCGGGCCGGGCAGCTCGGGCGGTACAGCCGCATCCTGGCCCACCACCGCGCGGCCGGCGCAACGCCCCACGGCGACCAGCGCGCGGTGCGCTGGAGCTGGCGGGCCGCGGCCCGGGCCACCGCCGAGGGTGCGGCCACCGACGCGGTCCGGCTGCACCGGCTGGCGCTGGAGCACGTGCCGGCCGGCGACGAGGAGGTGCGCGCCGAGGCGCTGACCAATCTGGGCCTGGCCCAGCTCGCGGCGGGCGAGGCCGGCTGCGAGGAGACGCTGCTGGACGGCGCGCTGCGGGCCATGCACCACGGCCGGCTCACCGTGGCCGCGCAGGCCGCGCTCGGCCTGGCTGACGCGGTGCAGCTGCGCCCGGCGCTGCGCGGCGAGGCCGAGGCGCTGATCGGCACCCTGGTCCGCCGGGTCGTGCACCGCTGGGACGGGCCGGCGTCCGGCGCCGAGTTCCCGCCGGCCCTGGACGAGCGCGGCGACGGGGACTGGGCCGGGCGTCGCGACCGGTCCCGGCCGCTGGCCGCGGTCGACGACGCCACCATCGGCCGGCTGCTGGCCCGGCAGGCCCGCCTCGGCGCCCCGGTCGCGCGCGGCCCGGCGGCGAGCGCCGGCCTGGACGCGCTCGGCCGGCAGCTGCGGGCACTGGAGAGCCCCGAGGAGGTACGCCGGCGGCTGGACCTGTCCGGCGACGTGCTCGCGCTGGCCGGCGTGGTCGGCGACCACCGCTGGCAGCTGTTGGCCGCGCACCACCGGGCGATGGCCGCGCAGACGCTCGGCGATCTGGCGGTGCGCGGCGAGGCGCTGCGGAGCCTGGCCGGCGCGGGCGAGGCCGGCGGAGCGCACGACGAGCGCCTCGCCGACATGCTGCTGACGGAGCACGCCGTGGCGGTCGCGCTGACCCAGGGCCGGCTGTCTGACGCGATGCTCACCGCGACGCTGGCCGCCCGGGCCGCCGGGCCCGCGTACGGCCCGCTGCCGCTGGGCATCTCGCCGACGCCGGGTGTGCTGGCCGGACGGCAGCTGTTCGCCGCGCAGTGGCTCGTGCTGCCGCCGGAGGGGCGCAGCATGCGCGTGCTCGCGCTGGACTCGCCCGCGTTCGACCCCTACGGCGAGGTCGCGTACGGCCAGTCCGGGCCGTACGGCGGGTACGGGCAGCACGGCGGGTATGGGCAGCACGGCGGGTATGGGCAGCACGGCGGGTCCGGGCAGCACGGCGGGTCCGGGCAGCACGGTGGGTCCGGGCAGTACGGCGCGTTCGGGGCGCTCGGCGAGGCCGACGGCGGCGGCGACGACCCGGTCGAGGAGGCGCTGGCGGCGCTGGCCCGCGGCGAGCGTGGTGCGGCCGCCCTGCGGCTGCGCTCCCTGGCCACCGGCGTCGAGCCCCTCGCGGCCGGGGACATGTTCCTGCACCAGGCCGGCGTGCTGGCGATGGCCGTGTACGAGCTCGGCGATGCCAACACCGCCGAGGCGACCAGGGCGCTGCTGCTGCCCTACGCCGACCTCTACTGCGGCGTCGGGTACCGCAGCTTCGCCGGCCCGGTCGCGTTCCACCTGGGGCGGCTCTCGGCCACCCTCGGGGACTGGTCGGCCGCCGAGCGGTACCTCACCGCGGCCCTGTCGCAGCTCGGCGAGTTCCGGGCCCGGCCGTGGATCGCGCTCGCCCAGCAGTCGCTGGCCGAGGCCCTGCAGGGGCGGGCCCGGGCCGGGGACAACCGGTGGGCGGCGGCATTGCGGGCCGAGGCGAGCCGCGTCCTCACCAGCCTCGGAGCCCCTCGTGCGGCCTCGGCGTAGCACGGAAGTCGGCAATATTCGGCAATTCGCCCCAATGGCGCCGATAACGGCAGCCGGCAATTTGTGCGACTCGGCGAATCGCCCCCAGGCCAGCGAATCGGCGTGCGGCGCAACTCGACCTACACGCTGTAGGTAATCTCTTCTACAGGTGAATGCGGTCGATCGCCGTGCTGCCGGCGGAGGTCGCGGAGCCGGCCAGCCGCTCGGCGATCGAGCCGGAGGCGTCGCCCTCGCCGGACGTGGTCATCAGCACGGTCACCGGCCGCTGCACGCAGGCGTGCCAGAGGTGGGCGAGCACCTGCACCGATGCCGGGTCGGCCCACTGCAGTTCGTCGAGGACCAGCAGCGTGGGGCGGCGGGCGGCGATGCGGGACAGCCAGGTGCCCAGGGCCTCGTCGATGCGGCTGGCGGCGGAGTCCCAGGGCCAGGCCACCTCGACCGGGGGCCCGGAGCGGGCCACGCCGATGCGGGCGCCGACCTCGGGCAGCAGCCGGACGATCTCCTCGACGTGACCGTCCAGATAGGACCGTAATCGCTCGACCGCGCACCCGCCGGCGTAGGAGCCGAACGCCTCGCGCAGCGCGCCGTACTCGTCCGGGTGCTGGCGGTCCCACCGGCCGTACAGCACCAGCGCCCCGGCGGCGTGCGCCCGCAGCGCCAGGTCCGCCCCGATGGCCGTGCGGGCGGCCCCGCTGCCGCCGTGGACGAGGGCCATCCGCAGGTGCCCGGCGGCGCTGTGCCGCCAGATGCGCAGCAGGTCGCGGCGGTGCGGCGCCGTACCGGCCGAGTCGGCCTCGACGGCCTCGGCGGCGCGGCGGGCCCACTGCAGGTTCGACGGCGCGTCGCTGTCGTCGTCCTCGCGGGCCAGGCACAGCTCGTAGACCCGCTCGGGCGGCTTGTCCCGGTCGGGCGTCCACACGCCGTGGTAGAGCAGGTCGGCGTCGCGGGGGAGGGTGGCGCCGACGAGGATCGCGGTGGCCGCGGCCATCAGGATCTGCCCGCGCGCGGCGCGGGCCAGCAACTGCGCGGCCCGGGCCGGGCCGGCCGGTCCTTCGCCGGCCGTGCACAGCACGATCCGCATGCCCCAGCGCCGGGCGTCGTCGCCCTCGGCGCGCGGTGCGGAGGCGCCGTCGGTGCCGTCGTCCAGGGCGACGACCATGTCGATCGCGGCGCGGGCGGCGTCGAAGCCGCCGTCGAACAGTGCACGCAGCGTCCGCACACCGCCCCGCTCCTCGAGGTGCACGTCGAAGCCGTCGGCACCGAGCGCGATGTCACGAGCCAGGTCGGTTTCCGTCATTTGGAATCGGTCGTCGAACTCGGCCAGCAGAAGCGTTGCCAATGCAGAGGTCATTTGGCGCCAAACGGGCAGCCGGAGGCGTCCGGGCGATCTTATCGGGGTCACCCGCGAAGCTATCACGCCATCGCTATTTGCGCGCGAGCAAAATCTTTCGGCACTCTTGGAATCAGGTGACGGTTTGAAAACGGCATGGGGCGATCGGCTGACTCTTGCGCCAATCGCCCCGCATCTGCAACCCCTGATGCCGATGAAACATCGTGAATCAGATTCAGGTAACGGAAACGCCGCCGTCAATGCTCAGCACCTGGCCGGTAATGAAGTCGCCGTCCAGGAACAGGCCCATCGCCCGGGCGACCTCCTCGGTCCGGCCGAACCGCGGGATCGGCGTCTTGGACCGGATCCCCTCGGTGACGGCGTCCGACAGGTCCTGCGTCATCCCCGTGATCATGAAGCCGGGGGACAGCGCGTTGACGGTCACGCCGCGCCGGCCGCACTCGGCCGCCAGCGTCCGGGTCAGCCCGATCACCCCGGCCTTGGAGGCCGAGTACGCGGTCTGCCCGGCCGTGGCGATGAGCCCGGACGGCGAGACGATGTTGACGATCCGGCCCCACCGGCGGCGCAGCATGCCGGGCACGGCGGCCCGGCACGTGTGGAACGTGCCGATGAGGTTGGTCTCGATGACCGCCCGCCAGTCCGCCGGCGACTGCATGGCCATCAGCGAGTCGCGCCGGATGGCGCCGTTGTTCACCAGGACGTCGACCGGGCCGAGCCGGGACTCGATCTCGGCGTTCATCGCCTGGACCGCCTCCCAGGACGCGACGTCGCCGCTGACGACGATCGCGTCGTTGTGCAGCTTGGCCCGCACGGCCTCGGCGCCCTCGGCCGAACTGTTGTAGTGCACCGCGACCCGGCACCCGAGGGCGTCGAGCTCGATCGCCAGCGCCTGGCCGAGCCCGCCCGACGCGCCGGTGACCAGCGCGACGGGCGAGGCCGGCCGGGGGCGGCCAACGGTGTCGGTCATCGGTCGGCCCCCCACTCGATCAGCATCGAGCCCCACGTCATGCCGGCGCCGAAGCCGGCCAGCAGCACGAGGTCGCCCTGCTTGATGCGGCCCGCGTCCAGCGCCTCGGACAACGCCAGCGGGATGGACGCGGAGGCGGTGTTGCCGTACCGATCCAGGTTGGTGACCAGCCGCTCCGGGTCGATCCCGGCGTGGTTGAGCACCGAGTTGATGATCCGGATGTTGGCCTGGTGCGGCACGACGTGGTCCACGTCGCCGACCTTCACCCCCGCCTTCTCCAGCGTCGCCCGCACGGTCCGCACGGTGAAGCGCACGGCGTTGAGGTAGATCTCGTTGCCGTTGATCCGCGCGTAGTGCAGGCCCTGCTGGGCCGTCTCCACGGTGGTCGGCATCCGGCTGCCGCCGGCGAGCACCTTGAGACTGCCGGTGCACGCGCCGTCCGCGCCGAGGTCGAAGGCGAGCAGCTTGTCGCGCGGCTCCGGCGTCAGCACGACCGCGGCCGCGCCGTCGCCGACGAGGATTCGCAGGTCCCGGTCGGCCGGGTCGACCGAGAGGCTGTGCGTGTCGGAGCCCACGACCAGCATCGGCCGCGGGTCGAGCTGCATCAGCGCCACCGCGTGCAGCAGCGCGTAGACGAAGCCCGAGCACTCGGCGTTCACGTCGTGCGCGCTGGCCTTGAGGCCCAGGTCGTGGGCCACGAACGCGGAGGTCGCCGGCGAGGGCTGCTCCGGCGTCGCGGTCGCCACGACCAGGTGCGCGATGTCGGCCGCGGTCAGCCCGGCCCGCGCGATCGCCGCCCGTCCGGCGTCCACCGCGAGGCTCGCCGTGGTCTGCCCGGGCGACACGATGCGCCGCTCGCGGATGCCGCACCGGCTGACGATCCAGTCCTCGTCCACGCCCAGGAGGCCGGCCAGCTCGGAGCTGGCCAGCACCTGTTCCGGGACGGCGGTTCCCCAGCCGGTGATGCCGAAGGCGCTCACGACGCCGCCGGCTCGCTCACCAGCGCCGCGATGCGACCGTGCACGACCCGCATGGTGGTGGTGTCGTCGATGTCCTTGAACAGCGACTCGTCCGCCGGGATGTGCGGGTACTTGTTCTGGAACCCGTACAGCCACTCCATGAGGTCCAGCGAGTCGACGTCGGCGATGTGCTGGATCGGGGCGTCGGGGTCGACGGCGGCGGCACCCGAAACCTCACGCAGCTGGTCGGCGAGCTCTTCGACGGTGGGCATGTCCATCTGGTTGGCTCCTGTCATCTCCACGGTTCTGCCTGGCTCGTAGCAAACGGTGTCCGGCGCAACGGGGCCGCAACGTCCGTCGATATGGCGTTGACCTGGGCGGCCGTCGTGTTGCGGGAGAACGGGCCGCAGGCCTGGGGCCGTGTGCCGCCGGCGCGGGGCGCACCGCGGCGTCGTCGCCGTTGCGCGGCTGTTGCGGCGAACCGGTTACCTCACACCTCGCAGCCATAGAAGTGCCGCCATGCAATCAACCGCAGGAAGCGACAAGGAGGTCCGCATGACGACGGTCCTGGCCGGTCCGGTGAACCCCGAGGTCGGGGCGATCCGCCACCACTACGAAGTGAGCAACGCGTTCTACCGGATCGTGCTCGGCCCGACGATGATGTACTCGGGCGGGTACTGGAGCGACGGCGAGGACCGCTACGCCGCGCATGACGAGGGGCAGTACCGCAAGCTCGACGCCTTCATCGAGCTCGCCCGGGTCAAGGGCGCCGACCGCGTGCTGGACATCGGCTGCGGCTGGGGCACGATGCTCGACCGGGTCACCCGCGTGCACGGCGCCAAGGCGGGCGTCGGTCTCACCCTCAGCCGCACGCAGGTCGACTGGATCGAGACGCTGAACAACCCGGCGATCGAGGCGCGGGTCGAGTCGTGGGAGGACCACACCACCGACCAGCCCTACGACGGCGCGTTCTGCATCAACGCGCTCGAGCACTTCGTGCTCTCCAGCCTGCCGCCGAAGGAGCGCACCAAGCGCTACCAGTTCTTCTTCGAGCGGGTGCACTCGCTGCTCAAGCCCGGCGCCGGCTTCGTGCTGCACACGATGACCGCCGAGCGCCTGCCGCTGAACCGCCAGCTGCTGGACGACCTGAAGTTCCTGCAGCGGGAGGAGTTCGCCGGCTGCCACATCCCGCACCTGTCGGAGCTGACCGCCGGCGCCGAGGGCCTGTTCGAGGTCAACGAGATCAAGAACGAGCAGCTGTCGTTCGCCGACGCCTGCCGGGTGTGGCTGCAGTACCTGGCCGAGCGCCGGGCCGAGGCCGTGGCCCTGGAGGGCGAGACCGTGGTCGCCCGCTTCGAGCGCTACCTCGACATCTTCGCCTACACGCTCGAGGACAAGTACTTCAACAACTTCCGCGTCGTGCTCACCCGGCGCTAGAGGGGAACCCGCAATGACCAGCACTGTTGAGACTCCGGCCGAGGTCGGCTCCGGCGGTCCGGGCGGCAGCGGCGGCCCCGGGCGCCACGTGAAGGTCGCCATCATCGGGACCGGGTTCTCCGGGCTCGGCATGGCCATCCGCCTGCGCCAGCAGGGCTCGGACGACTTCCTGCTCTTCGAGCGCGCCGGCGAGATCGGCGGCACCTGGCGGGACAACACCTACCCGGGCTGCGCCTGCGACGTCATGGCGCTGCTGTACTCCTACTCGTTCGCCCCGCGCGCCGAGTGGAAGACCACCTTCGCCAAGCGCGACGAGGTCCTCGACTACCTCAAGTGGTGCACCGAGCGGTACGGCATCGGCCCGTTCATCCGCTTCCACCACGAGCTGCTCGGGGCCCGCTGGGACGAGGCCGCCAAGGTGTGGCGCCTGCACACCAGCCAGGGCGACTACACCGCGAACGTCCTGGTGACCGGCACAGGCTACCTCAGCGACCCGTCCATCCCGGACATCGAGGGCCTGTCGTCGTTCCAAGGCGCGATGTTCCACTCGGCCAACTGGGACCACGACTTCGAGCTCAAGGGCAAGCGGGTCGCGGTCATCGGCTCGGGCGCCTCGGCGATCCAGTTCGTCCCGGCGATCCAGCCCGAGGTCGGCCGCCTGGACCTCTACCAGCGCACGCCCCCGTGGGTCGGGCCGAAGCCGAACAAGACCATCGGCGCCTCGCACATCTGGGTGCGCAAGCACGTGCCGGGCTACCAGAAGTTCCGGCGCAACTTCAACATGTGGGGCCGCGAGATCGTCGCGTTCTTCATGAGCGACCCGAAGAAGGCCAGCCAGAGCATCCAGGGCATGGCCGCCAAGCACCTGAAGAAGAGCGTCGCCGACGAGCAGCTGCGCGCCCGGCTGACCCCGGACTACGCCGTCGGGTGCAAGCGGCTGCTGTTCAGCAACACGTGGTACCCGGCCATCACCTCGGCCAACGTGGACATCGTCAGCGACGGCATCAGCCGCGTCACCCCGACCGGCGTCGTCGACGTCAACGACCGGGAGCGCCCGGTCGACGCCATCATCCTGGGCACCGGCTTCCGGGCCACCTCGCGCCCGATCGCCGAGCGCGTCTACGGCCGCGGCGGCGTGCGCCTGGCCGATGCGTGGAGCGACGGCATGGCCGGGCACCGCGGTACCACCATCGCCGGCTTCCCGAACCTGTTCATGATGCTCGGCCCGAACACCACGCTCGGCCACTCGTCGCAGACCGTCATGATCGAGGCCCAGCTGGCCTACATCATCGACGCGGTGCGCCAGATGGACAAGCGCGGACTGACCAGCGTCGAGGTGCGGCCGGAGGCCCAGGCGGCCTACAACGAGCGGCTGGCCGGCCTGCTGCACGGCACGGTCTGGAACGCGGGCAGCTGTGCCAGCTGGTACCTCGACGCCAACGGCCGCAACTCGTCGATCTGGCCGACGTACACGTGGCGCTTCCGCGGCCTGACCAAGAAGTTCGACCTCGAGTCCTACCAGGTCACGGTGGCCACGGGCGCCGGCGCGCCGGCCCGGGCAGCGTGAGCGCGATGACGACGTCGCGTCGCACACTGTTCAAGGGCGCGGCCGCGGCCGCGGTCGTCGGGTTCAGCCAGGCCGGCGGCTGGGTCACCGCGGCGGCCGCCGCCCCGCCCGGCACCGTCCCGGTCCCGGCCCTCGACGGCACGCTGGAGACGGCGCCGTCGGTGCTGGCCGGCTTCTCGCACGACTTCGGCGAGCTGGCCGGCGGCGCCCCGCGCGCCGTGCTTCGGCCCGGCTCGGACGCCGACATCGTGAAGATCATCCGGTACGCCCGGCGGCTGAAGCTGCCGGTGGCGGTGAACGGCCAGAGCGGTACCGGCACCGACCTGGAGTCGCACTCGAACTACGGCCAGGCCCTCGTGCCCGGCGGCATCGCGATCGACTCGCGCTCACGGCACACCATCCACCGCATCGACACCGGATCCGCGGTCGTCGACGCCGGCGTCACCTGGGCTCAGCTGGCCGACGCGGCCCTGGCGACCGGGCAGACGCCGGCGGCGCTGACCGACTACCTCAACCTCTCCATCGGCGGCGTGATCTCGGTCGGCGGCGTGGGCGGCACGGTGCAGCGCTACGGCCTGCTCTGCGACACCGTCCTCGAGGTCGACGTGATCCTGGGCACCGGCGAGCTGGTCACCGCCTCGGCGACCAGCCGCTCGGACGTGTTCAACGCGGTGCTGGCCGGCGGCGGGCAGTACGGCATCATCACCCGCGCCAAGATCAAGCTGGTGCCGGCCAAGTCCCGCGCGCTCAACCTGAACCTGTACTACGACGATCTGGCCACCTACATGGCCGACGCCGAGCGGATCATGCGCGAAGCCCGGTTCGAGCACCAGGAGGGCGGCATCGTCCCCACGGCCGACGGCAGCGGGTGGCGGTACAAGATCGAGGCTGTCTCCTACCACGACGGCCCGGCGGCGCCCGACCAGGCCCGGCTGCTGGCCGGCCTGCGCGACGACCGCGCCTCCCTCGATGTCGCCGACTACACCTACCGGGAGTGGATCTTCCGGGCCGACGGGTGGGAGGCGTTCCTCAAGGACGGCGGCTACTGGACCCAGGCCAAGCCGTGGCTCAGCATGGTGTTCCCGGCCGCGTCGGTGCGCCCGTTCGTACGCGCCGTTGTCGCCGAGCTCACCGCGGCCGACCTCGGCGGCGGCTTCACGGGTCTCTACCCGTTCCCGACCCGGCGGCTGACCCGGCCCATGTTCATGCTCCCGGGCAGCGGCGACCCGGTCACCTACCTGTTCGACCTGCTGCGCTTCCCCGGCCCGGACCAGACCGGCGACATCGCGCGGATGCTCAGCCAGAACCGGCGCCTGTACGACCTCGGCGTCTCCCTCGGTGCCAAGCGCTACCTGGTCGGCGCCGTGCCGAACATGACCGGCGCCGACTGGCGCCGGCACTTCGGCCCGCAGTGGCCGATCGTCCGGCTGGCCAAGCAGCGCTTCGACCCGGACGGGATCCTCACCCCCGGTCAGGGCTTCTTCGCCTGACACGGCGCCCGGCGCCGCTTGCGGTTTCTTCTGCCTGAGGAGTGGTCATGCATCGCTACGACATCGTCAACGACGCGGTCATCGGCGCGTCGCCCGAGCGGGTCTGGGACGCGCTCATCGCCGAGTTCCAGGGTGCCCGGAAGTGGTGGGTGCCGGCCAACACGTTCCGGACCACGGCCGGCTCGCCGGACCGCCGGGGCGGCACGGTCGAGGTGACCGTGCACCCGAAGGGCGTCGACAAGGGCGGCCCGAAGCTGCGGTTCATCGCCCGCACTCGCATCGTGGAGCCGGGCCGGCTGCTCGTCGCCGACTACGTCGGCGGCGCGTTCAGCGGCGTCAGCACCTACCGGCTGGAGCCGTTGGACGGCGGCCGGACCCGGCTGCAGATGCACTTCCTGGCCGACCCGCAGGGCCCGGCCAAGATCCTCTCCAAGCTGGCCGACATCGCCAAGGAGCACACCAACGCGACCAAGGCCGCGTTCGAGCGCCTCGACGAGCAGCTGCGCGGCGACGCGCCGGCCACCCCGGCGCCGATCGAGCTGCGGGTGCGCACCGACGACGGCGCCCGGCTGGCCGTCACCGCGCACACCCCGGCCGCGGTCACCCCCGCAACCCCGACCGTCGTGCTCGCGCACGGCTGGGGCGCCGGCCGCCCGACCTGGGACGCCGTCGTCACCCGGCTCGTCGCCGACGGCTTCCCGGTCCTCACCTACGACCAGCGCGGCCACCAGGGCTCCACGATCGGCTCGGACCCGTTCACCGTCGAGCGGGTCGGCAGGGACCTGGCCGCGGTGGCCGGCACGGCCGACGGGCCGGTCATCGTCGTCGGGCACTCCGGCGGCGGCTTCGGCGCGCTGGCCTTCGCCATCGCCGACGCGGCCGACCCGGCCGGCCGGCTGTGCGGGCTCGTCCTGCTCGGCACCGCCGCCCACGGCCAGTACGTCGGTGACGGCGAGGCCAGGATGATGGGCAACCCGGTGTTCAGCTGGGCCCTGGGCCGCGGCCCGGTCGGCCGGGGCATGCTGCGGCACACGCTGGGACCGGCCGTCCCGGCGCACGAGCAGGAGACCAACCGGCGCCTGTTCGCGACCGTACCGCGGAAGATCCGCGAGGCCGCCTTCCGGGCCAGCAAGGACATGGACCTGCGCGAGGGCCTGGCCGCGGTGACCGTGCCGGCCGTCGTGCTCTCGGGCGCCGAGGACAAGGTCGTCGACCCGGCGCTCGGCGAGGCGATCGCGGCGGCCATGCCGCGCGCCCGCTACGAGCGGCTGCCCGCCGCCGGGCACATGCTGCCCATCGAGGTGCCGACCGTCGTCGCCCGCGCGGTCGCCGAGCTGCACGCCCCGGCGTACCAGGCAGGGTGAGCCGGGCATGAGCTCGCCCTGGTTCAGCGGCCTGTCGGCCGACCGGTCCGGCGGCGTGGGGGAGCGGCCCTTGCGGCTGTTCTGCTTCCCCCACGCCGGCGGCGGGAGCCGGTTCTACAACCTGTGGCGCCAGCGCCTGGCGCCCGGCGTGGTCGAGGTGTGCGCGATCGTGCTGCCCGGCCGCGACGGGCGGCTGCTGGAGCCGCCGTACAACCGGATGGAGCCGCTGGTCGACGACCTGACCGGCGCCCTGGCGCCGATGCTGGACCGCCCGTTCGCCTTCTTCGGGCACAGCCTCGGTGCCGCCGTCGCGTTCGAGACCGCGCACCGGCTGCGCACCCTCGGCCTGCCCCAGCCGCGATGCCTGGTCGTCTCCGGGCGCCGGGCGCCGCACTCGCCGGTGCCGCCGCCGTTCTCCCACCTGCTCAGCGACGATGAGATGCTGGCCGAGGTGTCGAGCCTCGGCGGGCTGCCGGCGAAGTCGCTGCGGCACACCCGCGCGATCGAGGCGCTGCTGCCCAGCCTGCGGGCCGACTACCGGATCAACGACACGTACCTGCCCACCGGCGGGCGGCCGCTGGACCACCCGATCTACGCCTACGCCGGCGACCGCGACCCGATCGCGGCGCCGGACGACGTCGCCGGCTGGCAGCTCGCCACCACCGGCGCGTTCCGGCTGCGGGTGTTCCGCGGCGACCACTTCTACCTCCGCGACGCGCCGCCGGACTTCGCCGCCGCCGTCGTGGCCGACCTGCGCGAGGCGGCTCCCTCGGCGGTACCGCGATGACGGCGGTACCGGGATGAACGCGCTCCGCCCGCTGCGGGTGCTGCTCGCCGTGGTCCTCGGTCTCGTCGCCGGGGGACTCGGCTACGGCGGCTGGCTCGTCCTGCGCCCGCCCGTCGACACCGTCGGCCGGGTCGGCTTCGAGCACCCGCTGCGGGTCCCGCCGCTCGCCGAGTCCACTGTGGATGGCGGCGGAGTGCGCCGGTTCGCCCTCGACGCCCGGCCCGGGGTCAGCGACTTCGGGCACGGGCGGACGGCCACCTGGGGGTACAACGGCGCCTACCTGGGCCCGACGCTGCGGCTCAAGCAGGGCGAGAAGGTCCGGGTCGACGTGCACAACGGCCTGCCCGAGGCGACCACCGTGCACTGGCACGGCATGCACCTGCCGGCCGCCGCCGACGGCGGGCCGGCCCACCCGATCAGGACCGGCGGCACCGGCACGGCGGCGTGGACGGTGAACCAGCCGGCGGCGACGCTGTGGTACCACCCCCACCCCGACGGCCGCGCGGAGGAGCAGGTCTACAAGGGACTGGCCGGCATGGTCATCGTCGACGGCAGCGGCCCGGCGGCCGACCTGCCGTCGCGGTACGGCGTCGACGACCTCCCGGTCATCGTGCAGGACAAGGGGTTCGAGGACGACGGGAACTTCCGCGTGCCTAACCCGCTCGGCGGCACGCTCGGCATCCTCGGCGACACGCTCCTGGTCAACGGCACCGAGGGCCCGTTCCTCGACGTGACCTCGTCGCTGGTGCGGCTGCGGCTGCTCAACGCGTCCACGGCGCGCAGCTACCTCTTCGCCTTCTCCGACGGGCGCTCCTTCGACCTCGTCGGCACCGACGGGGGGCTGCTGGCCGCGCCGTACCGCACCGACCGCATCGAGGTGTCGACCGGCGAGCGGGCCGAGATCGTCGTGGCGATGAAGCCCGGCGAGCGCGTCGTGCTGCGCAGCCTGCCCCCGGACCCGGACGGCGGCACCGTCGTGCGGCAGTTCCAGGGCGGCGGCGACCGCTTCGACGTGCTGCAGCTGCGCGCGGCCGCGGCGCTGAGCCAGTCCCGTCCTGTCCCGCCCCACCTCGCCGACGTCGCCCGGCTGGACCCCGCCGGCGCGATCCCGCGCACGTTCGAGCTCGCCAACCGGGCCATCAACGGGCAGAAGATGGCCATGGACCGCGTCGACGTCGTCGCCACCCGAGACGTCACCGAGCGCTGGACGATCCACAACGACGACTTCATGCAGCACAACTTCCACCTGCACGGCACGCGGTTCCAGGTGGCGGCGCTCAACGGCCGTGCCCCGCCGCCGCCGTTGTCGGGCTGGAAGGACACCGTGAACCTGCGCCCCGGCGACCGGATCGAGCTGCTGGTGCGCTTCACCGACTATGCCGATCCGACCACGGCGTACATGTACCACTGCCACCTGTTCAAGCACGAGGACAACGGCATGATGGGCCAGGTCGTCGTGATCGACCCGGGCCAGCAGGTCAGCCTCGGCCACCACCACCACCATCCGTAGAGGGGACACCCGCCGTGCCACGCCGACTGTTCACGTCCGAGTCCGTCACCGAGGGGCACCCGGACAAGATCGCCGACCAGATCAGCGACGCCGTGCTCGACGCGCTGCTTGAGCAGGACCCGCGCAGCCGGGTCGCCGTCGAGACCCTCATCACCACCGGCCAGGTCCACATCGCCGGCGAGGTGACCACCACCGCATACGCCGACATCCCCGGGCTGGTCCGCGAGACCGTCCTCGGCATCGGCTACGACTCCTCGCACAAGGGCTTCGACGGCGCGTCCTGCGGCGTCAGCGTCTCCATCGACGCGCAGTCGCCCGACATCGCCCAGGGCGTCGACTCCGCGATCGAGGTGCGCGAGGGCGCCCAGGTCGACGAGCTGGACCTGCAGGGCGCCGGCGACCAGGGCATGATGTTCGGCTTCGCGTGCAGCGAGACCCCGGAGCTCATGCCGCTGCCGATCGCGCTGGCCCACCGGCTGGCCCGCCGCCTCGCCGCGGTGCGCAAGGACGGCACGGTGCCGTACCTGCGCCCGGACGGCAAGACGCAGGTCACCATCGAGTACGACGGGCTGCGCCCGGCCCGCCTGGACACCGTCGTCATCTCGTCGCAGCACGCGGCCGGCATCTCGCTGGAGTCGCTGCTCGTCCCGGACGTGCGCGAGCACGTCGTCGGCCCGGAGCTGGAGGTGCTGGAGCTCGACACGAAGGACTTCCGGCTGCTGGTCAACCCGACCGGGCGCTTCGAGATCGGCGGCCCGATGGGCGACGCCGGCCTCACCGGCCGCAAGATCATCGTCGACACCTACGGCGGCTACGCCCGCCACGGCGGCGGCGCCTTCTCCGGCAAGGACCCGTCGAAGGTGGACCGCTCGGCCGCCTACGCGATGCGCTGGGTCGCCAAGAACGTCGTCGCCGCCGGCCTGGCCGAGCGCTGCGAGGTGCAGGTCGCCTACGCGATCGGCAAGGCGCACCCAGTCTCGCTGTTCGTGGAGACCTTCGGCACCGAGACGGTGCCGGTGGAGCGCATCGAGAAGGCCGTCAACGAGGTCTTCGACCTGCGCCCCGCCGCGATTATCCGGGATCTGGAGCTGCTCAGGCCGGTGTACCGGCAGACTGCGGCCTACGGGCACTTCGGCCGGGAGCTGCCGGGCATCACGTGGGAGCGCACCGACCGCGTCAACGACCTGAAGTCACTCGTCTAGGTTTCGCCGATTCTGGAGGTACACCCCCGTGTTCGCTGCACCATCGTCCCCCTCCGGCGCGGCGGGCGCGGCGCTCGGTCTGGCCGGTGCCGGCACCGGCGTGATGGCCGGGCTGTTCTTCGCCTTCGACGCCGCGGTGATGCCGGCGCTGGCCGGCACCGACGACCGCACGTTCACCGAGTCGATGCGCTCGATCAACCGCTCGATCGAGAACCCGCTGTTCGGCCTCGTGTTCACCGGCGCCCTGGCCGCCCCGGCCACCGCGGCCGTGCTGCTGCACCGCAACGGCGATTACCGGGCGGCCCGCTGGGCGGCGGCCGGCGCGGCGCTCTACGGCGCCGCGGTGGTCGTGACCGGCGCGGTCAACCTGCCGCTGAACGCGGGGCTGGCCCGTACCGCCGACGTCTCGGCGGCGCGGGCCCGCTTCGAGCGGCGCTGGCGGACGGCGAACGCGGTGCGCACCGTGCTCACGACGGCGGCCGCGGTCTGCGTGGGCCGGGCCGCCGCCCTGCACGGCCGGGAGTCCTGAACGGGCCGGAAGTCTTGGATGCGGCCACCTGCGGCGAGCGGACCCGAGGGGTTCGCCCGCCGCGGCCTGTCCGGTCGTGCACGAGGGATACGCCCGCTCCCGCCCGGTTAGCCGTGCAGGCCGCGCAGGGCCTGCCGACACGCCTCGGCACACCGAACGGTCGTCTCCGAGCACATCCGGCAGTGCTCGTGGTGACCGGCGTGCTGCGCGCACAGCTCGGCGCTGTGCTCGCAGGCCAGCACGCACGCCTCCAGCTGCGAGCTGAGCAGCGCGGCGTCGCTGCCGCGGCTGAGCACCCGGCGGGTCGTCGCCAGTACGTCCGCGCAGTTCAGATCCCGGATGATCGCGTCCTGCAGCGTCCGGACGTCGTCCTCGGTGACCATCGCGGCGGCGCAAGCCGTGACGGCCTCCTCGCACTCCAGCATGGCATCGATCGCCGCCCCCAGGCGCTCGCTGCTCAACTGGGGTCGGATACTCACGGTGAACGTGTCAAGGAGCTCCCGGGTCTGCGGCATGGCGATCCTTCCGGTGTCGGATATAGGGGCCGCCCATGCTCCTACCGCGGAATGGTCGCCTGAAACCGGCTCACCCCCGCGCACACCCCTGAACAGTGAGCGGCCACCGACGGGCCCAGGTCGCGGCCTGACCACCGCGCTCCGCTCGTCTGCGGTTCTGCATCACCCTCCCGCACCACGCCGCCTACGTCGCGCGCAGACCGGCCAGAACAACCGGGTCCGGCTCCTTGATCCCGAGCCCACCGGCAAGGGTAGGGGCGTAGCCGTTCAAGGCCCGCCATAGCTGCGGGTGGCCGGCGAGCGCGGTCGCCGCCACCACCACCTCGTCGCCGCCGCGCAGCCACGCCAGGTGCCGCACCGCGTGCGCGGCGACCGCGTCCGCGCTGACCTCCCCCGGGCTCGGCGCTGTGGGGTCGCCCGAGTGGGCGATGCCGTGCGGCGCGAGCGGGACCGCATCCGGCTCGGGACGGCCGTCGAACACCGCAACATGGGTGAGCACCACGGCACCGCCGGCGTAGCGCCACGAGGTGGAGTGCAGAATCGTCAGAGGTGGCGGCGCCCAGACAGGCTGAGGACCATCGCACTGGGCGCCACCCTGCTCGGCCGGCACGGCCTCCCGCCGAGCGCCCACGAGTGAAGCGGCCAACCTGGCGGCCGCTGCGTCGGGATGCGTCCCCGCGGGCAGCGTGCCGGCGACCGGCCGGTAGGACACCGCCCCGTCGCGAGCCCCCACGATCAGCACCTCGATGCAATCTGGCCACGATGGTCTTGCTCCACCACTGCCACTGTGCAGTATTTGCCACTAAGTTGCAACAGTGGAGCGGCGGTCGGCTGCTCACATTCACCCCTCGTCCTCGAAGAAGGTCCGCATGGGCACCCCCGACACGCGGCTGACCCCGGAACCGGCCGACACACCCTGACCGGACCCGCCGCTCCCCACGGGGCGCGGTGACGGTCCCGCTCGCTCCACGACGGCGAGCGGGACCAGCGCTCGATCGGCGATCCGGTCAGGCGATTGTGGCAAGGTGGACGGCGGCGACGGTGACCAGGCCGGCGCCGAAGACGGTGATGCCGCCGGCGGCCAGGGCCGGGGTCACGCGGGAGGCCAGCCGGAGTGTCGTACGGGATCGGGCGCTTCGGGTGACCAGGGAACTGCCGGCCACGGCGAGAACGCCGACCGCAATCACCCGCACCGCCCGGCAGACCCGGCTCCGCCTCGCCGAAACCTGGCCCTGGACAACAGCACTCCCTGCCGCGTTCGCCCGGCTCGCAGCTCTGCCGCAGCCGACCGCGTGAACCGGCACCACGAGCCGGCAAGCCAACTGGAGCAGCCCGGCGCGACGGCCGGGAGCGCCACATCGACCCACCGCCAAACTCCCTCGATCAACGGCTGGCGAAAGACCGAAGTCAGTGTCGGGTTGTCGTCCGAGGCGGCGGGACGCGTGTGAACATGCTTAGTCTCGGCGGCCGTGAAGAGACTCCTCGCGGTCGAGCACGTTCGGGTGCAGCTGCTCCTGATCTACGCGGTCACGCCGATGGTCGCCGCGGTCTTCTGGCTGGGCACCGGGGCGGGACCGGCCGCCGGCCTCCTGCCGGTCGCGGCGGCTGTGCTCGTCGTCTGGGGGATGGGGGCGTTCGTGGTGCTGCGGGTGATGGGGCCGCAGCGGTACGTCGAGGAAATGGCCGAGCTGGAGGCCGGCCACTGCTGGGTCAGGTGGAGCTACGACGAGGCGCAGTGGGCGTCCGCCGTCGCGGCCGAGCGCGCCCGCCAGCAGCGGCTCAACCGGCCCACCTTCGTCGCGCTGGCTGCCGCCGGCGGCGTGGCCGTCGTCGTGGCGCTGGTGACCGAGGTGTCCACGCTGTTCGCGGTCCTCGCCCTCCTGGTGCTCGTCGGCGCCGCCACGTGGCTGGTGCTGTGGCTCGGCGCCGGCGGGCCGGCGGCGCGGCGCGGCCGCACAGGAGAGGTACTGGTCGGGCGGCTCGGGGTGCTGCGGCGCCCGGGCACGTATGCGGCGTTCGCGCCCACCGGGGCGCTGACCAGCGTGGAGCTGGTGGGCACGGCGCCGATGCGGATCGTGTTCACCGCCACCCGGTTGGCGCCGTCGCCGTGGGCCCACTGGATTCGGGAGCAGATGGCCGACCTCGTCGTGCCGGCCGGGCGGGTGGACGAGGCGCGGGCGCTCGTGGAGCGGTTCCACCGGGAGGTGCTCAGCCGGCGGTAGGGCCGGCTTCACGAGCCTGTCCGGGACGGCCGGGATCTGACCTCGGCCGGACCGGGATTGAGGTTCGGGGGTGGCCGAGGGGGTCTCTCGACCCACAGTGCAGCGAGCTGGCCGGCACGGTCCTGGTGCTGTTCCGGCCCGTGCCGCCTCATCGTGGCCTGTGCCTTCCGATCACAGCAGAAGGTTGAAGATCCGGAGTGCCGCGTCCCATTGTGCGGTCTGCGGGTTCTTGCGTTCAGGCTCCATGATCTTGAAGGTGCGCGCGAGCGCGACGCTCAGGCCACCGACGATGCCCGGCAACCGGCGCTCGGTCTCGTCGCCCAGTGCGAGGTCCAGCGGTGGCCTTGGGGTGAGCGCGTCCAGGATGGGGCGCAGCTCGATCTCTTCGTCGAGCTCCCGGAACTCGTGGATGCGCTCCTGCAGGCCCTTCGTCACCGGCAGGTCATGCGGCGCGATGACGTCGCGACCGTTCGCCTTCGCCGTGGCCTGTGCGATCAGGAGCAGGTCGTACACCTTCTGGTCGACGAAGTCGCTGTAGCGCTTGAGGTCGTTCTTGTCGACGTCCAGACTCGCCGCCGCCCGGAAGAAGCGTTCGAATCGGTTGATGGCCAGCACCGGCATCCCGGTACCTCCTTTCTGCGCGTCGTCGGCAGCTACCCGCAATCGAGCCGCGCATGCGCCGTGGTACCTCAGCGGCTGAGGGCGGCGTCGCGTGATTCGAGCAGGGCTCCACCGGCGACGGCTTCACGGGCGTTTCCGCTCCGTGGCAAGCGGGGCCGGCGTCAGCGTTCGGCGTCCGCGGCGGCCTCGTCGACGGCGAATTCCAGCTCCGCCAATGAGTAGCCGCCGTCGTGCCGGTCGCCGTTGATGAAGAACGTCGGCGTGCCGTTGACCCCGCTGTGGACCCCGCCGACGAAGTCCGACCGGATCTTGGCGAGGTACTGGTGGCTGCGGATCGTTCCGGCGATCGCCTCGTCGTCGAGCCCTATGGCCTCGGCGCCCGCGAGGATCGTCATCGCGTCGAGCTCGTCCTGGTGTTCGAAGAGCCAGTCGTGCATCTGCCAGAAGCGGCGCTTGCCGCCGGCCGCCTCGGCGGCTTCCGCCGCCATCTCCGCGGCCGGGTGGACGTTCGTCAGTGGGAAGTGCCGGTACGCGAACCGCACCGCGCCCTGCCGCCGGTGCAGCAGCTCGCCGACGATCGGGTGCGCCCTGGCGCAGTACGGGCACTGGTAGTCGCCGTACTCCACGAGCGTGACCGGCGCGTCGACGGGTCCGAGCGTGTGATCGCGGTCGGTGACCGGTACGACGAGCCGGGCACCCGCGCTCTGCAGTGGCGTTGTCATGGCGTCTCGTCCTCCTGTTCATCTCGGCGCGCCCGGGTTCGCCTCGCGGCGCCCGGCGACCGTCGTCCCCTGGACATGGCCACCATGGTCGGCGCGCCTCGGGGAGACCGCATCACCCACTCGAAGTGGGAGGCTCGCGCCACACCGGCGGTACACGGGGGCACCTGGCTACCCGAGCGATCAGCGGATGCCCGCAAGGGCCGTGTCGGCCCACTGGCGCAACGCAGGTGCGGGAGCGGCGCCCGACGTGCGGGCGAGGACCCGGCCGTCGTGCATGATCAGCAGCGTCGGCACCGCCTTCACGTCGAAGCGCCGGGACAGCGCCGGAGCGGCGTCCACGTCGACCTTGACGAGCTTCAGGGTGCCGGCGAGCTCCCGGGCGACCTGCTCCAAGGCGGGAGTGACCATGCGGCAGGGCCCGCACCAGGCCGCCCACAGGTCGACCACCACCGGGATGGCCGACTGCTCGGCCACGGCGGCGAACGTGGTGTCGGTCGCGTCCGCGATCCACGGCAGGGGCTGATGGCAGTTGCCGCACCGCGGCACGCCGGGGGAGGCCGCGGGGACGCGGTTGCGGCGCCCGCAGTGCGAGCAGGCGACGATCTCACCGCTCATGCGGGGGCACTACCCGCGGTGGTGGCGCTCATGCACGATGTGCGCCCACGTCGGGTCCCCGCCACGGCGACATGTTCCGCCTGGCCACGGCGGCCCGACCCGAGCCGGCGGGGGGATCGAGGTCAGAGCGCCTCGAGCGGCGCGGGGCCGTCCGGCGGCGGGAACGCGCGGTCGAGGTCGGCGAAGTCCTCGGCGGTGAGTCGCAGGTCCAGCGCGGCATGGTTCTCCTCGGTGTGCTCCGGGTGGGCGGCCTTCGGGATCGTGGTGGTCCCGTCCTGGCGGATCACCCAGGCCAGTGCTACCTGCGCCGAGGTGACACCGTGCCGCTCGGCGACGTCGATGACCGTCGGGTGGCGCAGGACGGAACCCCGGTGGTCGAACGGCGCGTAGGCCATGACGGTCAGCCCGAACCGCTGGCACGCCGGCAGCAGATCCCACTCGATGCCGCGGCGGGCCAGGTTGTACAGCACCTGGTTGGTCTGCACGGAGTGCCCGTCGGGCACCGCGGTGGCCTCTCGCAGGCCGGTGGTGTCGAAGTTGCTGAGCCCCCAGAACCGGATCTTGCCTTGCTGCTGCAGGAGTGTGAATGCCTCGACGGTCTCGGCGACGGGCACCGGGCCGGGCCAGTGCAGCAGGTACAGGTCGATGTGATCGGTCCGCAGCCGGTGCAGGCTGCGCTCGCAGGCCTCCATCGCGCCCGCCCGGTCGGCGTGCTCCGGCAGCACCTTCGTCACCAGGAACACCTCGTCGCGGCGGCCGGACACCGCGTCCCCGACGAGGCGTTCGGCGGCACCGTCGCCGTACATCTCGGCGGTGTCGACGAGGGTCATCCCCAGGTCGAGGCCCAGCCGCAGCGCGATGAGCTCCTCGTCGCGGCGCATCGGGTCCTCACCGAGGCCCCACGTCCCCTGCCCCAGCACGGGAATCCTCTCACCGGCCGGCAGTTCCACCATCGGCATGCCCAACGTCTTCATCGCAGCGCACTACCTCTGCCCGGGGTGAGCAAACCCCCCTTGGTTCAGGCGGTGCTCGCGGGGTAGCAGTCCCGGTCCCCCAACCGTTGCGCGGAAGGAGTAACCCATGTCTACGTCCGCCGCCGTCCGGCACAGCCCGATCGCCACCGTCAATCCCTACAACAACCAGCTCGTCCGTGAGTTCCCGCCGATGAGCCGGGAGGCCGTCGACAACGCAGCGCAGAACGCGTACCACGCGTTCCAGTCCTGGCGCCGGGTCGGCGTCGACGAACGGGCCACGCTGGTCGGCCGGGCCGCGCGGCTGCTGCGCGAGCGCGGCGAGGAGCTGGCCCAGCTGGTGACACTGGAGATGGGCAAGCTCATCGAGCACAGCCGCGCCGAGATGGACCTGTCCGCGAGGATCCTGCAGTACTGCGCCGAAGAAGGGCCCGGCCTGCTCGCCGACGAGCCGCTGGAGCTCGACGGCGGATCGGCCGCCGTCGTCAACGATCCCCTGGGCGTGATCGTGGGCGCCCAGCCATGGAACTTTCCGGTGTACCAGGTGGTGCGGTTCGCCGGACCCAATCTGCTGCTGGGCAACACGATCCTGCTCAAGCACGCGAGCAACACCCCGCAAACGGCGCTCGGCATGGAACGGCTGTTCACCGACGCGGGGATACCACAGGGGGTGTACACCACCCTGCTGATCACCGGCTCCGAGGTCGACCGCGTCGTGGAGCTCGACGTCGTGCGCGGCGCGTCGCTGACCGGCAGCGAGCGCGGCGGCGCCAGCGTCGGGGCCGCCGCCGGGCGCAGCATGAAGAAGAGCGTCCTGGAACTCGGCGGCAGCGATCCGTTCATCGTCCTCGACGGCGACAACCTCGAGCACACCGTCGATGCGGCCATGGCGGGGCGCATGCACAACATGGGGCAGAGCTGTGTGAGCGCGAAGCGGATGATCGTGCTGGCAGGTGCGTTCGACCGGTTCGTGACCGCGCTTGCCCGGCGTATGCGCGCGTTGCAGCCTGGCGATCCCGCCGACGAGGCCACCACGCTGGCGCCGCTGTCCTCGGAGCGCGCCGCCGAGAAGCTGTCGGATCAGGTCCTCGATGCCCTCGACAAGGGCGCCACCGCAGTCGTCGGCGGCGGGCGGGTCGATCGCCCCGGCGCTTTCCTGCAGCCCACGATCCTCATCGGCGTCACCCCGGCGATGCGTGCCTACCACGAGGAACTGTTCGGCCCGGTAGCCGTTGTCCATCAGGTGCACAGCGACGACGAGGCGGTCGCGCTCGCCAACGACTCGCCCTACGGCCTCGGCGGTGCCGTGTTCGGCACCGATCTGGCGCGGGCCCGGTCGGTCGCACGCCGGGTCGACAGTGGGATGGTGTGGATCAACCACCCGACGTCGTCCGAGCCGAACCTGCCCTTCGGCGGCATCAAGCTGTCGGGGTACGGACGTGAGCTGTCCTCGATGGGCTTCAAGGAGTTCGCCAACCGGAAGCTGGTCGTGACGATGCCCGCGGACACGCCCATCACCGACGCGCTCGGCTGACCGCAGCCGGCGGAAGTTCATCCGGACCAGGGGAAACACGTTCCCGTGCGGCGGCCCATGATCGGAGGCGATCAAGCCGGCGAGACCCTCTCCCGGGAGGCCGGCTGCTGCGTGCTCAGGAAGGGAATCGATCCACCATGACGCTTGCACCGTTCACCTCCGGACGGCGTCGCGGCGCTCAGCTGGCCGGCCTACCGGCCTACCGGCGGGACCCGCGCCTGGAGCTGGATGACATCACCAGCCGGTTCGGGCAGTTGACGCAGACGGTCCTCGGCGATCCTGCCGCGCCGGCACCGGCCGCGTGGTCGCCGCTGGCGCCGCCGCCGGCAGGACGGTGACACGGATGGCAGTGCAATACGAAGAGCTCCTTCGCCCGGTCCAGCAGAGCCTCGGCGACGAGGAGACCGCGCTGCGGGCGGTCCGCGCCACCCTCGAGACGCTGGCTGAGCGGATCGGCAAGGACGAGGCGCTGCACCTGGTCCCCGCCCTGCCGCCGGAGGTGGCGCCGTGGCTGTTCACCACCGGGCCGGCCCAACGGTTCGATTCCGCCGACTTCGTGAGCCGGGTGGCCCACCGGGAGGACGCGCCGGTCGAGGCGGCGCAGCGGCATACGACGGTGGTGATGACAGCGCTGGGCCAAGCGCTGGACGACGAGACCTACCGGCACCTCACGGCACGGCTACCCCGCACGTACGCGCCCCTGCTGCCGAAGGGGGAATTCGCCGGCGGCGTCCCGGCGGACAGCTTCGTGCGCAAGGTTGCGGAGCGCGCCGGGGTCGACCCGGGGCAGGCGCAGCGCGTGGCGGAGGTCGTCCTGGAGACCTTGGCCCGGCGGATCGGCGGCGAGGCCGAGGACCTGATGA
This sequence comes from Dactylosporangium sp. CA-052675, assembly GCF_050947935.1. GTDB lineage: Bacteria > Actinomycetota > Actinomycetes > Mycobacteriales > Micromonosporaceae > Dactylosporangium. The sequence goes on from NZ_CP192010.1 coordinate 3,451,022, forward strand.
CGTTCCTACCGGTCCAGCTGCATCCGGCGCTGCGGCGGGGCCAGGAGGCACCCGATCCGGACCTCGCTCCGGAGGAGTTCGTCGCCGAGGTTACCCAGCGCACCGGGTATCCCCGGGACCGCGTGATCCGGTACATCCGGGCCGTGCTGTCGACGGTGCGGGACGTCGTCGACGACGAGGAGTTTTTCGACGTGCAGGTACAACTGCCCGGCCGGTACCGCGAGCTGTTGCGGGAGCCATGAACGAACGCACACCGGTCTCACCGGCGGAGGATGGGGAGTAGCGCCGCCCCGGCCCTATCTGAGGAGGGTGGCTGCGGTGTCGTCGGCGACGCGGCCGGCGTTTTGGAGGTACTTCCACACCAGCTGCACTGCGGTGGCGCCTTCGCCCACGGCCGAGGTGACTCGCTTGATCGACCCCCGGCGCACGTCGCCGGCGGCGAACACGCCGGGCAGGTTGGTCTGCAGCAGCGGCCGTCGCTGCGAGTCAGGCTCGTCGCCGTCCGGGCCGGTGAGGATGAAGCCTTCCTCGTCGGTGGCGACCTGGCCGGTCAGCCAATCGGTGCACGGCCGCGCGCCGATGAAGACGAACAGCGCACGGGCGGGAATCTCGCGGCGCTGCCCGGCGCGCGTGTCCTCGACCACGAGGCGTTCGAGCGTGTCGCGGCCCAGCAGTTCGCGTACCTCGGTGCGCAGGTGGGTCTCAACGGCCGGCGTCGTCTCGATCCGATCGACCAGGTAGCGGGACATGGTCTCGCCGAGGTCGCCGCAGCGGGCCAGCAGGTGCACGACGCGCGCGTATCTCGACAGGAAGAGCGCGGCCTGGCCCGCCGAGTTGCCACCGCCCACGACCGCCACCGGGGCGTCGCGGCAGAACAGTGCCTCTGACAGGGTCGCCGCGTAGTACACGCTGGTCGCTTCGAACTCTTCGAACCGGGGTACGGCGAGCTTGCGGTACCGGGCGCCCGTCGCGATCAGGACGGTCCGGGCTGTGACCTCACCGCCGTTGTCGAGCTTGATGACGTAGTTGCCACCCCGCTCCTGCAGCCCGCACGCTCGGCTCGGCACAGTGAACGTGGCTCCGAACTTCTCCGCCTGCACGACCGCCCGCTCGGCCAGGTCCCCGCCGGAGATTCCGGCAGGGAAGCCGGGATAGTTCTCGATCTGTGACGATCGGCCGGCCTGACCGCCGGTGGCGAACTCGTCGAGGGCCACCGTCTCCAGCCCCTCCGAGGCGCCGTAGACAGCGGCGGCGAGGCCTGCCGGGCCCGCCCCGACGATGGCGAGGTCGCACACCGTGACGCCAGGCCGGGGTGCGGGCAGCCCCACTGCCTGTGCCAGCTCCGCGTTGCTCGGGTTGCGCAACACCTGCCCGGCCGGGCAGATCACCACCGGAGTCTGTTCCGGTCGCACGTGCAGTTCGCGCAGAAGCGTTTCGGCGTCCCGATCCTTCTCCAGGTCGACCCACTGGTAGGGAAGGCGGTTGCGAGCGGCGAACTCGCGCAGCCGCCGGTTGGCGGGCGAGAAGCAGGATCCGATGATCCGAAGCCCGGCACCACGGCCGATGAGCAGGGAGCGGCGGCTCAGGTACGCCTTCACGATCAGGTCACCCAGGGTGGAATCCCGCGCGACAACGGCCTTGAGGCGGTCGACCGGCACCCTGAGGACCTCGCCCGGCTCGCGCACCTGCGATGTGAAGAAGGCGGCCTGGCCGGTGATCAGGCTCAGCTCTCCCAGGAACCGCTTGGGGCCGTGCACGCTGATGATACGTTCGTCGCCGCCGAACCCGTCGACATTGGCCACCTTGCCGGCGAGCACCACGAAGAAGTCGTAGTTCTCCTCGCCCTCCCGGATGAGTACCTCGGCGGGCTGTGTGCGGTAGCGCCGGCCTTCGGCGGCGAGGGCCTGGATCTGGGCGTCCTCCAAGCGCGGGTAGGCCCCGTAGCGGTCCGGCGTCTCGACGAGCTCGCTCACCGTCCACCCCCTCAGATCCACCCCCTCTGTACGGACACGCCCTACCCGAAGCGTCCCCGGCTAACCCCTCCTCGTTCCCCCGGCTGATGCTGGCCGGACCGGGTGTTGCCCGACCATCGGGGTGCCGTCGGGTCGTGGCGGCACCGTCCGCGTCGCGCGGCTCCGTCCGTCTTCCTGCCACCGTGCGCGAAAAGCTCAAACCCGTGGGCCGGAGTGTCGATACGGCAGTTGGAGTCCGAGTGCGGGGGTGGCGTATGCGGTGGAGCATCGGCGGACGGCTGGCGACCTTGGGGGCCCTTGGCGTCCTGGCGACGCTGGCGGTGGGCGGCATCGGGTTCGTGCAGGCCGGTCGGGCCGCGGACCGGTCGGCGACGGCCCTGGCGGTGGCCGAGACCCGGGCGACCGTGCTCGACGCGCAGCATGCGGTCGCCGTCGTCTACGCCGACGCCAACATCCTCGCCCACGCCGGCGACCGGGCCGGTCGGCAACCCGTCCTCGACGAGCTGCGCGAACACGCCGACGAGCTGCGCGATCGTGCCACCGAGCTTCGCGCGGCGCAGGTGGACGCCGCGACGCATCAGCAGCTGGCGACGGCGTTCTTGCCGGCGATCGACCAGGTGCTGGCCAGCACGAGGTCGATCACCGAGGCGGGCGGGACTGTCGACGCTGTTGCGTTGGAGCGGGTCGACGCCCAATGGGCGACGTTCGACAAGGCCAGCGACGCGCTCGGCGAGGTCATCGACGCGGCGGCAGCCCGGGAGAGCACGGCCGCGCAGCACCGCTCGGCGCAGACGCGGATCAGTATCCTGCTGATCGCGGTGCTGGCCGTGCTCACCGTCGCGACGGCCACGACGGTCGTGGCGCGGGTGATCGGCGGGTCGGTGGCGCGGACGAAGCGGATGCTGCAGAGGGTCGCCGACGGCGACTTCACGGGCCGACTGCCGGTCCGCGGCCGCGACGACCTGGCCGACATGTGCGACGCGGTCAACCGTACGGTCGAGCGGGTCGGCGTGGCCCTGCACCGCATGGTCGGCGAGGCCGAACGCCTGCAGCACGCCTCCGGGCGGCTGACGCAGGTCAGCGACACGCTGACCGGCCGGGCGGCGCAGGCCGCAGCCGACGCGACCGCGGCGCAGCAGCGGGTCGCCGATATCGGGGACGGGACACGATCGGTCGCGGCAGGCAGTGATCGGCTGCAGTCGGCGATCGCCGAGATCACCCGCAGCGCCGTCGAGGCGACCGGCATCGTGGGCGAGGCGGTCACGCACGCCGAGCGGGCCAACGCCACCATTACCGAGCTCGGCGAGTCTTCCGCCCGGATCGGCGAGGTGGCCCGGGTGATCACCGCCATTGCCGAGCAGACCAACCTGCTGGCGCTCAATGCCACGATCGAGGCAGCCCGCGCCGGCGAGCAGGGCAAGGGCTTCGCCGTGGTCGCCGGGGAGGTCAAGGAGCTGGCCAACCAGACCGCGCAGGCCACCGAGGACATCGGCCAGCGCCTCGCCGCCATCCAGCACGACAGCGCCGGCGCCGCCGAGGCCCTCGCCCTGGTCGCGGGCACGATCGAGCGCATTGCCGCGTCCCAGCATGTCATCACCGCCGCGGTCGGGGAGCAGGACGGCATCCGCGACCAGATCCGCGGCGACGCCGCCCGGGCCGGCGACGGCACCGCCGAGGCCGTCACCCGGATCGCCGCCGTTCGGCTGGCGTCCGACGAGACCAGCTCGGCCGCCGCGGAGACCAAGGCCGCCGCCGTCGACCTGGCCGGGATGGCCACCGGGCTGCGCGAGACGGTGAGCGGGTTCCGGTTGCCGGTCGGGCCCCGAACCGGTGAGGCCGTCCACGAGCGCGTGGGTGTCGCCTGACCGTCGAAGCCGCGCCGGTGAATCGGCCGGCTGAGCGCGCCCGCCCGCAGCGTGAGCGCCGCCGCGCACAGGACCGGGCCGGATCGCCGTCACCGTCGTCGAGGTTGCCACCGCCGCTGACCGCAACGGCGACGCCGAGACCTGCCGGCTGGGACCTCTCAGGAAGTCTGCCCTTTGCGGCGGGGGCGCTGGCGGCAGATCTGGTCGGTGCGGTCGGTGATGGTGTCGATCTGGGCGGCAAGGTCGGGGTGGTGGGGGAGGTGTTGCTGGGTCGCGGCGAGGAGTGCGGGCAGGGCCGTTGCGTCGGTGTCGCCGAGGGCTTGATGGAGTTGCGAGAGGTCGCTGGTGGCGGCGTCGCCGAGGTCGGTCAGGGCGGTGATCTGGCCGGCGAGCCGGCGTAGGTCCGCGGTGTTGTCGTTGGCCCACTGGGCGACGGCGCGTTGTGCGGCGCGCCGGTCGCGTTCGGCTTGGACGCGGTCGTCACGGGTGGCCCCCGGCCGGTCGGTGGGGGCTGCGGCGCTGCGCAGGTAGCGCCGCTCGGCGGCCTGGCGGCTGGCCACCCCCAGCGCGGGCGCGAGCGCCTGCCAGGAGACCCCGCTGGCGCGGGCGGCAGCGATCAGGACCGGTTCGAAGCTGGCCAGCTCGGCCTGGGCCCAGCGCAGCAGCACCAGGGCGTCGAGCAGGTCAGCGCTGCTCACGGGCGGGCTGTCGACGGCGGGCCGCGCCGCCGCGTGCGCGGTGGCGGCGACCGTGGCGGCGACCGCGGCGAGATCGTGGTCGGCCGGCGGTGGGCCCGGGTCGGGGGTGGGTGACTCGAGCATGCGCCCCCTTTCCGTCGGCGTCATCGTTCGGATGACGATCTGCTTGTCATCGGACCGATGACATGCTACAAAGACGGTATCGCGCATTGACTGCCAAGTCGAGACCGCAGGAGGTGGGAACCATGTTGATGCGCAGCGAACCCTTCACCGAGGTCAACCGGATCGCCCAGCAGCTGTTCGGCGCCCCCGTGACCGGGACCTGGTCGCGTCCGACGGCGATGCCCGCCGACGCGTACCGCAACGGCGACGAGTTCGTGATCGCGTTCGACCTGCCCGGAGTGGACGCCGACGCGATCGACATCGACGTGGAACGCAACGTGCTGACCGTGCGGGCCGAGCGTCGCCCCATCGACCTGGGTGAGCGGGCCGCGGTGCAGCTGAGCGAACGGCCGCTGGGGGTGTTCTCCAGGCAGCTGTTCCTCGGCGACGCCCTGGACACCGACCGCATCGACGCCGCGTATGACAACGGCGTGCTGGTCCTGCGGATCCCGATTGCGGAGAAGGCCAAGCCCCGCAAGGTCGCCGTGGCCGGGAGACAGCAGACCGAGCAGAAGGTGATCACCGGCTGACCTGGTGGTTCGCCAGGTCGGCTCCCTCCCGAGCAGGACCGGATGTGGCGGGTGGTGACCGGCATGACCAGTGAACCCGTAGCGCAGGCGGGCACCGCGTTGTCCCCGGAGTGGGACCGCGGCTTCGACGAAGCGTTCACCGAACTCATCTGCAGCGACCCCGATCTGGTCCGCGCCGAGTTCGATGCCCTCATCGGCGCCGACTTCGACGAACCGCCCCCGCCCCGGCCCCCGGCGCCACCTGCCCCATCCGCCCAGCCGAGACCCGCCCATGCCCAACCCGACCCATCGCCGACATCCACGGCAAAGGACGGCGGCGCTCGCGGCGCCGCCGGCCCCGACCCACGATCCCCGCCGTGACACGCGCGGGCGAGGGCTGAGCCAGCCCTGATTCCACCTTCCTGCCGCGCCCTGGGGGCCGACACGAGACCGTCGGCCCCCAGGGCCCAGCGACGAGGCGGCAACTCCCGCTCGTGGAACAGGCTCCGGTTTGATGCGGCCTGCCTGGGCGCTGATGAGCTCGCGCAGGCTGTCGCCGCGATCGTCGCCAGGTTTCCCGGCGTTGGGAGAGGCTCGATCGCTGGGCATCAGCGCCTTCGGTGGCGGCGGGACTCAGTCGTTGGTGGATGCCCCTGGTCCGGTCGTGGCGTACCGGGCGGCGATGGTGCGGACGGCCTCGTCGACCACTTGAGCGACGCGTTCGGCGCTCACCTCCCAGCCCGGCACCAGGAGCGTCGGCCAGAAGACGTAGTTCGAGATCATGCCCAGGAACTGGGTGGCTGCGAGCTCCACGTCCTCGATCTGCACCGTTCCCGCCTCGTGCTCAGCCAGCAGGTAGCTGCGCACGGACTCGAAGTAGGGCATCTTCCCGTGCGAGAACTGCGCCTGGGCCAGCTCCGGGAACCGCGGCAGCTCCGCGATGACGATCCGGAACAGGTCGGTCATCTGGGGCCGGCTCAACAGCCCGGCGTAACGGCGACCGATGGCGCTGAGCCCGTCGACGACGTTGCCCGCTGGCGGCGGATCCTCCTCGTCAGCGGTTGACCAGGACTCGGTGACGATGGCATCGAACAGGGCAGCCTTGGTCGGGAACTGCTTGAACAGGGTGGCCCGCGAGACACCCGAGCGCTCGGCGATCCGCGCCAGCGATGTCCGGTCGTAGCCGAACTCGAGGAACATCGCGGTCGCGGCCGTCACGATCAGCGCGCGCTTTTCCTGGGCGACGCGCTGGTGATACGTCGGTACGACCCTGGTCATGGACCGAGCATACGAGGTGAGTGGCTTGACTCGCCACCGCCGCCAACCTAGTGTCAAGGCAATGGTGAGTCACTCGGCTCGCCATCGGCCGGCCGTTCATCGCCGATGTCCCGGTCAGTCGCCCGACGTACCGAAGGAACATCGGATGAACCGCTTCGACAACCAGACCGTGCTCGTCACCGGCGGGACCGGCGGCCAGGGATCGAGCCACGTGCGCGCCTTTCACGCGGAGGGTGCGAACGTGGTGATCGGCGACATCGACACCGAACGCGGCGCCGCGCTCGCCGGCGAGCTCGGCACCCGCGCTCGCTTCACCCGCCTCGACGTCACCGACGAGCGTTCGTGGTCCGCTGCCGTGCTGGCCGCCGAGAGCGCCTTCGGCGCCCTGAACGTGCTCGTCAACAACGCGGGCGTGCAGAACCCGCCGGCGCCGATTGAGCACACGGACCGGGCCACGTGGTCGCGCATCCTCGACATCAACCTCACCGGGACCTTCCTCGGCATCAAGGCCGCCGCCCCCGCGCTGCGCCGCGCAACCGGGGGAGCCATCGTCAACATCGCCTCGACGATGGGCCTGGGCGGTACGGCGCACTACGCGCCGTACGTCGCCAGCAAGTGGGCCGTGCGAGGCCTTACCCGAACGGCGGCGCTCGAGCTCGGCCGGGACCGCATCCGCGTGAACACCATCCACCCCGGCGTGATCGCGACCCCCTTCATCCAGGAACCAGCGGCCGGCGCCACCGCGGCAATCGCCGACTTCTACTCACCCGAGCCGTTCGCCATCCCCCGGCTCGGAGAGCCGACCGACGTCACCCGGCTCCTGCTGTTCCTCACGTCATCGGAGGCGTCGTTCATCACGGGGTCGGAGTACGTCATCGACGGTGGGCTCCTCCTCGGGCCCGCCCTTCCGGCCGAGACCGCATGAGCAGTCCGGACGCGGCCGGATGGAACGACTCGGCCCGCGACGCGTCGTTGTCGCACCTGCCCGATCACATCCGGCGAGCCATCGAGATCACACCCGCCGCAGGCACCAGCGAGCGGATCATCGACATCACGACGCTGGGGCGCCGCACCGGCCGGCCGCGCCGCATCGAGATCTTCTTCTACCGAGCCGCGGGCGCCACCTACCTGTGTAGCGGCGCCGGCGGTGCCGCGACCGACTGGCATGCGAACCTCCTCGCCAATCCCGACTTCACCTTCCACCTCAAGAACGGGATCCGCGCGGATCTGCCCGCACGGGCCACGCCGGTCACCGATCCGGCTGAGCGTCAGGCCGTATTGGCGGAGATCGTCGCGGATCTCAATCAGCCCCACGACCCCGGCACCATCCGGCCGACTCGGATCGAGGACTGGGCCGACAGCCGGCTGATGCGCATCAGCTTCCCCCGCCGGCCGTGATCACGGATCCCTCGACGGATGACCTGCTCCCAGGGGCGGGGGTGTCGTCGCGGCACCGCACCGTCGCCCGGGTCGCCGAAGGTCTCGGCGTCGGCGTCGGATGATCGCGGTCGGCCGGGGTCGGCGGTGGCGGCATCCGCATCGGTGAGGGCCACTGGCGACGGTCTTGGCAACGGCTCGCCGCGAGCGTCGTGGCAACTGCGCGGTCGGTCGGACCCCTCCTTGCTGGCAGCAGTGGGTGTAACGCTGCCGAAGTCAAGACGAAACACCTCTTGACACTGTCGCAGGCTGGATTAGTGTTCAGACCACCTGCTCACCCGATCAGATGGTCCTTGGTCGGGTGGCAGTGGCGATGCCACAGCGTGCGCTCGGGAGCCGGGCGAACGCCATCAACGTGCCGGGCTTCCATGCCCGCGTCAGACGCCAGAGGAGGATCGATGTCTTCGCTCGACTTCACCTACGAGAACATCGACAAGGTCATTGACCGGTCGACCTGGGTGGCCCCGGTCATCGACCCCGAGAAGACGATGCTGCTGGTGCTCGACATGCAGAAGGCGTGTGCTGAGCCCGGCGGCGCCATGTACATCCCGAGCGTCGGCGGCGCCCCGGAGGGCAAGGACGTCGTGCAGCCGGTGGTCAACGTGCTCGAAGCCTGTCGGGCCAAGGGCATCCCGGTCGTCTGGTCCTTGTGGGGCCTGCGCGGTGACGGCAAGGACGCCGGCTTCGCCGACAGGAAGTGGGGCCTCGTGGGCCAGCTCGACGCATTCCCGGGTGCGTGGGGCAACGGAGGCGACGAACTGGTGGACGAGCTCAAGCCGCTCGACGACGAGCCGGTGATCCGCAAGCACCGGTTCTCCTCGTTCTACGGCACGGCGCTGACCGAGTACCTGCGCCGGGCGGGCTGCGACACCCTCGTCGTCGCCGGCCTGTCCACCGGTAACTGCCAGATCTCCACCGCGATCGACGGCAACAACCAGGACTTCAAGATCATTGTCCTGGCCGACACGACCGCGGCCATCCCGGCCTCCATCCCCGGCGGCGCTGAGCAGCCGCTCGGCTACGGCCAGCACTGGGAGGCCCTGCGCAACATCCAGGCCAACCACGGTGATGTGCGCACCAGTATCGAGTTCCTGGAGATGATCGGGGCCTGAGTCCCGTATTTCCCGGGCGGTCGGCGGACGCCTCGCACGCGGCCCGCCGGCCATGCCGCATCCAGCACCACCGGACAATCCATCAGTACGACAGAAGGACGTGAAATGTCGCTCTCAGGCAAGCGCGTGGCCCTGCTGATCGAAGACGAGTACCAGATCCTCGAGGGCTGGTACCCCTTGCTGCGCCTGCAGGAAGCCGGCGCCGACGTTCGCGTCATCGGCAGCGGTACCAAGAACGTGTACGACAGCAAGGAGCACTACCCGATGCAGGCCGACGCGGCCGCGCAGGACGTGTCCGCCGAAGAGTTCGACGCGGTGGTCATCCCTGGGGGCTTTGCTCCCGACAACATGCGCCTGCACCCGGAGATGGTGGACCTGGTCCGCGACGCCTACGAGTCGGGCAAGCTCGTTGCCGCCATCTGCCACGGCGGCTGGATGCTCGCCTCGGCCGGCGCGACGAAGGGCCGCAGGATCACCGGTTACCTCCCGATCCGCATCGACGTGGAGAACGCCGGCGGGACGTGGGTCGACGAGCCGGTCGTCGAGGACGGCAACGTCATCACCTCCCGCACGCCGGTCGACCTGCCCCAGTTCGGCCGGGCGATCGTCCAGTACCTCGAGCGCGCCTAGCGCGTGCGGCGGCGGTTGGGCCACGAGCACGCCGCAGTCCGTCGCCGTGCGGTGCGCCGAGCGCGTCACGCGTCGGCACGCCGACATCGCCGCCAGAGAACACGCCCGGCAACGCCGACGCGCCCGGGCTTCTGACCTCTTCATGGCCCATCCAACAAGGGGATAGGGAAAATGACATACACCCCCAAGCCGGAGCCGGTCGACGCGATCGTCGTGGGACTCGGCGCGACCGGTGGCACCGCCGTCAAGGTGCTCGCCGAAGCCGGTATGAAGGTCGTCGGCTTCGACCGTGGGCCGTGGCTGCGTGCTCACGAGCACTACTCCGGCGACGAAGTCAAGTACGTCAACCGCAACTATCTCTGGCCGGATCCGAAGTTGTTTCCCAGGACGCTGCGCCACGACGAGAACTCGGTCGCGGAGGTGTTCCCGTTCTCGCCGACCCCGCAGCTCGTCGGCGGCGGCACCAACCACTGGGCCGGCTGGGTGCCGCGGCCGCGTGAGTCGGACTTCATCCAGCGCACGCTGCACGGCGACCTGGAGGGCGCGAGCCTCGCCGACTGGCCGATCCGCTACGAGCACCTCGAGCCCTACCTGACCAAGGTGGAGTGGGAGTTCGGCGTCTCCGGCGTGGCCGGCGCGGACAAGTACGAGCCGTTTCGCAGCAAGCCGTACCCGAGCGCGCCGCTGCGCCCGACCCGGTTCGGCAAGCGGTTCTACGACGCGGCCAAGAAGATGGGGATCAACGCGTTTCCGATCCCGCACGCCATGGTCACGAACCGGCACAAGGGCCGGGATCCGTTCAACAAGACCAGCTTCTGGAACCAGTACGGCGACCCGAGCGGCGCCCGGTCGAACACGCTGACGACCTTCATCCCGGAGGCGGTGGCGACCGGCAACTTCGAGCTGCGCTCCGAGTGTTTCGTGCGGGAGATCAAGGTCGGCAAGGACGGCCGGGCCACCGGTGTCGTCTACATCGACCCGGACGGTCACGAGGTCGAGCAGGACGCGAAGGTGGTCGTGCTGAGCCTCGGCGCCATCGAGTCGGCGCGGCTGATGCTGATGTCGAAGTCCGCGCAGCACCCCGATGGTCTCGCCAACTCCAGTGGCCTGGTGGGCAAGAACGCCACGTTCCACGAGTACGTGTTCGCCGTGGGCCTGTTCGACAAGGAGGTTGACGACCCGCTGTATGGCTGGGCCGGCAACTACATCAGCGGCGGAACGTTCGAGTTCTACGAGACCGATGCGTCCCGCGGCCACATCGGCGGTTGCCTGATCTCGGCCTCGCAGACGGTCCACCCGGTCAACTGGGTCTTCCCGGGCCGGCCGAGCTGGGGCAGCGCCCTCAAGGACGCCGATCGCGACTACTTCAACTACGCGATGAAGATCGGCGCGATCCTGCACGACATGCCGCGCGAGTCCAACCGCGTCGACCTGGACCCGACCGTCAAGGACGCCTGGGGCCTGCCCGTCGCCCGGATCACCCACCAGCCGCACGACAACGACGTACGCATGAGCAAATGGCAGGTGGACAAGAACGCCGAGATCCTCGAGGTCGCCGGCGCCCGCAAGACGGTCCCGGTCTACCTCGACCGGATGACCGGCAACACCTGCCACCAGCACGGCACGGCCCGGATGGGCAACGACCCGGCCAAGTCGGTGCTCAACGAGTGGTGCCAGACCCACGACATCGACAATCTCTTCGTCGTGGACGGCTCGGGCTTCCCGACGTCGACCGGCGTCAACCCGACGCTGACGATGATGGCCAACGCCTGGCGCGCGTGCGACTACATCGTCTCGACCTATGCCAAGGGCCGCGAAGAGCACGTCAAGGTCAACTAGCCAACCGTGTTTCACCAAGGAAGGAGGGCATTGTGACCCTCAAGGCCGACTGGGAGATCGCCGGTTCGCCGGTCGACCCCGACTCGAACGAGCGGCTGTTCTTCACCGAGCACGAGTGGGAGACGATCGAGGCCGCCACGGCCCGCATCATCCCGACCGACCACGACCCCGGCGCCCGTGAGGCGCGGGTGGTGGTGTTCATCGACCGGTACCTGTCCGGCATCGACTACGTCTTCGCCGCGGCCGACGGCAGCGGGTTCCTCAGACTGACCGGCAAGTTCGCCGAGGCGTGGCGGGCCCGGATGTGGGACATGCAGCAGACGTACCGGCAGGGCATTCGTGACCTGGACGCGGTGGCCCGGACGAACTACAACGCCGACTTCAAGGGCCTGACCGAGCAGCAGCAGGACAGCGTGCTGGAGATCTACTCCGGCGCGCCGAAACCAGCCAAGGTCACCCTGGGCACGACGGAGGCGGTGACGACCTTCCTGCAGGGCACCTTCGACGAGGGTATGACGTTCTTCCCGGCGCTCTGCCTGCACACCAAGCAGGGCTTCTACTGCGATCCGGTCTACGGCGGGAACAAGGACCAGATCGGCTGGAAGGTCATCGGCTTCCCGGGCCCGAAGTCGCTGAAGGACACGATGGACGGTACCTACGACACGAGCCCGTACTTCATGGAGGGCGAGTACACCTGGGACGACCTCGTTCCGTACCTGCGGGAGAATCCATTCCGGCCTGCCGGAGGGTGACCCGGAGCGGGATCCGGGCCGGCTCCGGCGCGGCGTGACCCGGGCTCCCGGCGAATGACACGAGTCTTCGCCGGGAGCCGGCGTCGTGCCGTTGTCACTTGCCAGCCGCGCCGTCCAACGGCAAAAGTAAGCGTCTATCGCGACGATGGTAGGGTTGTGTTCAGGCCACCTGACCATTGCCGAAGAGACTTGCTCCATTTCGGGTGCGACAGTAAGTCCGCTCAATGAAGGGGGTCACGTGATGACCGGCACCAGCACCGGTGGCATTGAACCGGTTCGCCGGCTGAAAGTCGCCGATTCGGTTGCTGCCCAGCTCGAGCAGCTGATCACCCGCGGCGACTACAAGCCCGGCGAGAAGCTGCCGCCGGAGCGTGTCCTCGCGGAGCGGTTCGGCGTCGGGCGCAGCTCGATGCGTGAGGCGATCCGGGTGGTCGAGGCCGCCGGTCTGCTGCGGACCGACCACGGCCGGGGCGTCTTTGTCATCAGCGACAAGAAGGCCCGGCCGACGCTGTCCGAGCTGCTGGTGTTCGACGACTTCACCGTCCCGGAGCTGTTCGAGGTGCGGTTGTCGCTCGAGCCGGACGCCGCGAGCCTCGCCGCCCGGCGCATCACCGCGCAGGAAGGTGCCGAGCTCGAGCGGATTCTGGCCGAGGCCGCCGATCCGCAGCTGAGCGACGACGCGTTCGTCAAGCTCGACGCCGAGCTGCACCGCGCGATCGTCCGGGCGACGAAGAACACGCTGCTGCTGCGGCTCATGGAGAGCATCGAGCCGCTCTTCTTCAAGTACTCGCACCGAGTGATCCAACTGCCGGGGCGCCGTGCGCACGCGCACGAGGGTCACGTCCAGCTGTGCCAGGCCATCATCGGCCACCGGCTGCGCGACGCCAGGGTCGCGGCGCTCAACCACATCCGCGACGTCGAGCGGGACATCGCCGAGCACTTGGAGCAGGCCGGCGACCGGCGCTGAGCCCGTACAAACGCCGATGTGCCCGCCCCGCAGCGCCATTGCCGCGGGGCGGGCACGCTGCTGTGGGTCAGGCCCCGGCGGCGAGGTCCAGCATCGGTGCGTGGTGCCGCGCAGGCCGGTGGCCCACCTTCCGCAGCGGCTCGGGCGCCTTCGGCAGCGCCTCGAACAGGGCCAGGTCGTGGCCGGTGACGAGGAGGGCGTCCGTCGCGGCCGCCAGCGCGGTGAGCCGATGCATGGACTGCACGGCCGTCACGCTGTCGGTGGTGATGCCCGGCGGGAGATCCTTCTCGATGCACGCGGCGGTGTTGATCGCGTCGCCGGCGAGGACGACATTGCCCAGGTCCGGGACGTCCCAGAGCACCACTGACTGATGCCCGGGGGTATGGCCCGGTGTCATCACCAGCTGGATGCCGGGGAGCATGTGCCAGTCCCCGTCCGCGAGGGTCCACCTCGTCGTCGTGAAGTCCGCCGGCACGTACGCCTTGCCGGCGTGCCCGTCGGGGCTGAGCGCCCACCGGTGCTCGGCGCGCTGCACGACGTGGACGGCGTCGGGAAAGATCCGCCCGCCGCCGGCGTGGTCGTGGTGGAGGTGTGTGTAGACCACGGCCTTGACGTCACGCGGCGCGAGGCCGAGCAGCCGGAGCTGCTCGGCCGGGTGGTGGTGCGGTTCCATGAGGGGGCGGGCGGCCGTCGCCAGCGCGGCTCCCCAGGTCCCGACCGGGTCGGTGATCACGCCGGGGTCGTTGCCGGTATCGACCAGGACGTACCCCGCGCTGGTGCCGACGAGGAACATCTGGATCGGTACCGCGACGCGGCGGCCGAAGTCGGAGCCCGGCACGACGAAACTCGACTCCACCTCCAGCAGACCGCCGTCGAGGAGGTGCAGTGAGGTGACGGACGACTTCATGCGGCTGCCGCCTCGGCGCTTGCGTGCAGGCACCGGAACAGCAGCGCCATCGAGGTCGCGCCGGCATCGACGTGGCCGCGGCTGCGGTCGCCGACGTAGCTTCCCCGGCCCATCCTGGCCACCATGTCGGCGGTGGCGTCGCGACCCTCCTCGGCCGCCGCGGCGGCGCGCCCGAGCGCTTCCACGAGGCCGCAGGAGCGGGTGTCGAGGGACTGCAGCGCGGTGACGGCCGGGTGTATCGCGTCGACCAGCGTTTTGTCGCCGGGGGCCGAGCCGCCGAGCTCGCGGATGCCGTCCAGGGCGGAACCCAGGCCTGCGCGGAGGCGCTCGAGGTCCAGGGCGGTCCGGCCCTCGCCCACATCGCTCAGCCGGAGGAAGAACGTGCCGTAGAGCGCGCCGCTGGCGCCGCCGACGGAGTTCACCAAGGCCATGGCGACGGCCGACAACTGCTCCTGGACGTCGGTGAACGTCGCGTTGCGCAGGAGGGCCTGCACCGCGGCGGCACCCTGGCCGAGGTTCGAGCCGTGCTCGCCGTCGCCGGTGGCCGAGTCGAGGTCGTTGAGGTGCGACTCCGCGGCGATGACCTCGGCGCAGAAGCGCTCCAGCCAGGCCTTCGCGGTGTCCTGCGACAGTTCCGCGGTCATGTCAGACTCCCCAGCGCAGCGACGGAGTGTGTACGGGCCGGTCCCACAGTTCGAGCATGTCGTCATCGAGCTTGAGCACGGTCAGCAGCGCACCGTGTGAGTCGAGCGACGTGATGTAGTTGCCCACCAGGCTGCGGATCGGGTCGGCGCCGAGCTTCAGCAGGCGGTCCCGGACCGCGGCGAACAGCCCGTGCAGCTCGATGGAGGGGGTGGAGCCGAGGCCGCTGAGCAGGACCAGGACGCGGTTGCCCGCCTGGAGGCCCAGCTCGGCGGAGACCTTCTCCAGCAGGACGTCCGCGATCTCGTCGACCGGCGGGAGCGGCCGGCGTTCCTGGCCGCGGTCGCCGCCGATGCCGACACCAACCTCGTACTCCCCGTCGGGCAGCTCGAACGTGCGCCGCCCGGTCTTCGGATGCGTGCAGGAGCTCAACGCGACGCCGAACGTCCGGCTGTGCCCGACGACCCGGCGGGCAATGGCGGCGACCTCGTCGAGCGAACGCCCCTCCTCGGCCGCGGCGCCGGCAATCTTCTCGACCAGCACCGTGGCGCCCAGTCCGCGGCGTCTGCCCTCGAGCGCCGGCGGGAAGGACGCGTCGTCGTTGACCAAGACCTTCTCGATCCGGATGCCCTTGCGGCGCAGGATCTCGGCGGCGAGCCCGAAGTTCATGACCTCGCCGCCGAAGTTCTTGATGATGTACAGCACGCCCGCGCCGTGGTCGGCGCTCTCGGTGGCCGCCATGATCTGGTTCGGCACGGGGGAGGTGAACACCTCACCGGGGCAGGCGGCGTCGAGCATGCCCAGCCCGACGTAGCCCGCGTGCAGCGGTTCGCAGCCGGACCCGCCACCCGAGATGAGTCCCACCTTGCCGGGCCGGGCCGCGGCCCGCCGTACGACGATGCGGCGTTGCTGGTCGAACTCGACGACGTCGGGGTTGGCGGCAGCCAGTCCGCGCAGGTAGTCCGCGACGACCGTGGAGGCCTCGCCCATGATTTTCTGCACCCTGTACGCCCCCTTTCTGCATGGATGGGCCGGGTGGTGCCGGCGCCGAGCCGGACGAAGAAACCGCGGGAACCTCTTGACTTTGCGGTCGAGCGCTCAGGATATTGGTCCGACCACCCGATCACAAGACCAGTGGTTCGCGGAGAGGAACAGGTATGAAGGCGCCGTCCCCACTGCCGGCCGAGGCGCAGCAACCCGTCGAGGTGCCGCACCTGCGTATGACGGACATCCGAAAGCGTTTCCAGGGGGTGCAGGCCCTCGACGGGGTGAGCCTGTCGGTGCGCAGCGGCGAGATCCATGCCCTGCTCGGCGGCAACGGCGCGGGCAAGTCGACGTTGCTGAACGTGCTGTCCGGCACCGTCACGCCGGACTCCGGCCGCATCGAACTGGCCGGCGAGGAGGTGTCGATCGGACACCCCCGGCAAGCCCAGGCGCTGGGGATCAGCACCATCCACCAGGAGCTCTCCACGGTGCCGGACCTGACCGTCCTCGAGAACATCTTCCTCGGGCGGGAGGAGGCGCTGACCGGCAAGCGCTCGATGTTCGTCAACCGCCGCCGGATCGCGCGACAGATTCAGGATCTGGCCGGCGAGTTCGGGATCAGCCGATCCGAGCTGTGGCGTCCGGTCGGTGAGTTCGGCGCGCTCAAGAAGCGCGCCATCGAGATCGTCAAGGCTCTGGCCGTACCGCCGAAGATCCTGATCCTCGACGAGCCCACATCGGGCCTGGAGGAGCACGAGAAGACGCTGCTCTTCGAGCACATGCGCAGCCTGCAGCGGCGCGGTGTCGCGCTGATCTGGGTCACCCACCACCTCGACGAGATTTTCGGGCTGGCGGACGTGGCCACCGTGATGCGCGACGGGCGCACCATCGCGCGCACGGAGACGGCGCGGCTCACGAAGCGCGAGCTGGCCGCGCAGATGTTCGGCGGCGACGCCATGGAACTCATGGAGGCCGCCGACACCGTTCCCGCGCCGAGGAGCCGGGCCGACGGCGACGACGCGCCGCCGCGGCTGCGGGCGCGGAACCTGACCCGCCACGGGGTGCTCCGCGACATCTCCTTCGAGGTGCGGCGCGGGGAGATCCTGGGCATCGGGGGATTGGCCGGCGCCGGGCGCACCGAGCTGGTGCGGTCCCTGATGGGCCTGGACAAGCTGTCGTCCGGCCAGATCGAGATCGACGGGCGGGTCCGCCGGATCCGCCATCCGAAGGTGGCCTACAAGGCGGGCCTCGCCATGGTGCCGGAGGACCGTAAACAGCTGGGCATCCTTCCGGAGTTCTCCGTCGCCGAGAACATCTCCATCGCTGAGCTCGGCTCCGTCACGGCCGCCGGCGTGCTGCGCGGGCGGCGCGAGCGGACGCTCGCCGACGGGTACATCCGCAGCCTCGGCATCAAGACCCCGGGCGGCACGGAGATGATCCGCAACCTCAGCGGCGGCAATCAACAGAAGGCGATCATCGCGCGTTGCCTGAACACCAGACCGTCCATCCTCATTTTCGACGAGCCGACGCAGGGCATCGACATCCACGCCAAGGCCGAGGTGCACCGCCTCATCCGGGAGGTCGCGGAAGAGGGGACCTCGGTGATCGTCATCGCCTCAGAGTTCTCCGAGCTCATCAGCCTCTGTGACCGGGTGGTCGTCCTGAACCGCGGGGCGCTCGTCGGCGAGATCCGTGACATCCCCGACCGAGTGGCGACAGAGGGCTACGACGCCGTCAAGAACGCCATCATCGACAAAGCATCGAGAGCTGACCGATGACAACATTTCGCTCGGGCGCCGCTCGAATCCTCGGGATCGACGGCGTTCCCATCCTGCTGGCCCTCATCGTGGTCACCGCCGGCTTCGCCCTGGCCGTACCGTCGTTCGCCGACGGTGACTCCATCAAGTACTACCTCAACGAAGAAGTACCGATCTTCATCATCACGGCCGGTCTCGCCCTGGTCGTCATCGCCGGCGGGATCGATCTCTCGGTCGGCGCCGTCCTGGGCCTGAGCGCGGGCACCTCGCTGTGGGCATCGATGCACGGGTTCAGCTCGGTGGTGGCGGTGCTCGTCGGCGTCGGGACGGGCCTGGCCTTCGGGCTCGTCAACGGCCTGGTGATCGTCAAGTTCCGGCTCAACGACTTCATCGTGACGCTGGGAACGCTGAACGTGGCGGCCGGCCTGCTCGTGGTACTCACCGACCACGTCCAGCTCGTCGGGACGCCGGACTCGAAGTACCTCGCCGTCGCCGGTACCTCCATGGGCGGCCTCACCAGTGCCATGGTGCTGGCGGTGGTTGTCATCGCGGTGCTGCACCTCGTGCTGGTCAAAACCCCGTTCGGCCGCAAGATCCGCGCGACCGGCATGGGCAGTGCCCCGGCGTTGGTCGCCGGCATCGACGTCGGGCGGGTCAAGCTCTACGCCTACCTGGTGTCGGGCGCCCTGGCCGGATTCGGCGGCGTGCTCCTGGCCTCCCGGCTCAACTCCGTCCAGCCCGGCATGGCCAGCGGGTACGAACTCGTCGCGGTCGCCGCAGCGGTGCTCGGCGGCGTGAGCCTCGCGGGCGGCCGGGGTGGCATCTGGCAGGCCGGCCTCGGCGCGCTGCTGCTGGTCACCCTCAAGCAGGGTTTCCGGCTCATGGGCGTCGACCCGCTCATCTTCTCCATCATCACGGGCGTCTGCATCCTCGTCGGCGTGATCGTGGACCGCGGTGTCCGCCGCTTCGCGCTGACGTTGCGAACCCCCGAGCCCGTGCAACCACCGTCCGGAGAACTGCGGCCGGCGACAAGTGAGGGACGATGACCACCATCGGGACTGAGCGGGTGTCCGCCTTCCGCATCCGGGTCCTGCGGGATCCCTCGTTCGGCATCCTCGCGCTCCTGGTCGTCGCGGTGGCCGTGATGTCGTTCGCCGAACCGACGTTCGCCACCGCCGGCAACCTGACCAACATCGTCAACGCGATGATCACCGTGAGCTTCCTGGCCATCGGTATGACCGTGGTGCTCGTCGCCGGCGGTCTGGATCTGTCGGTGGGCTCGGTGATGGGCCTCAGCGCGGGTGTGGCGGCCAGTTGCCTCAACAACGGGCTGCCCCTGGCGGTGGCCTTCCTCGCCGCGTTGGGCGTCGGTGCGGGCATCGGGCTGATCAACGGGCTGCTGATCACGAAGCTGGGCATCCCGGACTTCATCGTGACCCTCGCCATGCTCGGCCTGGCAGGCGGGTTCCTGCTGTACTGGACCGCCGGTGTGCCGATCCTCGGCTACATGACCGAGCCCTACTACTACGTCGGCGGGCTGCGCCGGATCCTCGGCCCGATCACCGTGCCGATGCTGCTGGTGCTCATGGTCGGCGTGGCGGTCTCGGTCTTCCTCCGCCGCACCGCCCTCGGCGTGAAGTTCTACGCGGTCGGCAGCTCACCCACCGGTGCCATGCACGCCGGCATCCGGGTCGACCGCATCAAGATCGCGGCGTACGTCATCAGCGGGCTCATGGCCGCGGTGGCCGGCATCCACATCGCCGGCCGTACCACCACCGTGCCGCCCCTGATCGGCAACGGCTACGAGATCAGTGCCATCGCGGCGGCCGTGATCGGCGGCGCTTCGCTTGCCGGCGGCAAGGGGCGGGTGATCGGCGCCCTCGTCGGCGCGCTCACCCTGACGCTGACCCGCAACATCATCAACCTGACCGGCGTCGAGTCGAGCTGGCAGGCCGTGGTCACCGGCCTGGTACTCATCCTCGCGATTCTGGCGAACCAGGCGTGGAGCGGCATCGCCCGTTCGGTCGGTGCACCCCGCCGCTGACGCGCAGCGCGGACCACAGACACCCCTGCAACACCCCGTACACCCCACACAGTCAGAGGAGATCGACATGGCCAACTTCGAAGGGTTATCGCGCCGGGGCCTGCTGCGGACCGCCGGGTTGCTGAGCGGAGCAGGCGTGGGCGGGGCTCTGCTCGCCGGCTGCTCGCCCAACGGCGGCGCATCGGGCGCCGGCGGTGGGGGCGGAACGACCAGCGAGTCGTTCGACGAGGCTATCAAGAAGATCGTCAACGGCCGGGAGATCAAGGTCGGCTTCACCCCGCCGGTCCTCTCGGAGAACTTCACCCAGATCGAGCACGCCGCCTGGCGCAGGATGCACGAGTACGAGCAGCGGTTCGGCTGCCGCTGGATCTGGGAGCGCCAGGCGCCGGTCGGCGACTTCAACGCGGTGCAGGGCACCCTCGGCATCGTCCAGTCGTGGGTCTCGCGCAAGTTCGACGCCATCGCCGTGTGCACCGGCGCCAACTTCGCGACGGTGCAAGGTCTCTACCGCGACGCCTCGGCGAAGGGCGTCAAGATCTACCAGTTCAACCAGCCCGCCGAGCTCTACCCCGAGGACCAGCTGCAGACCGTCACCAACGTCGGCTACGACAACAGGTGGCAGTCGGGCTACCTCGCCGGCAAGTACATCGCGGAGAAGCTCAAAGGCCAGGGCAACATCCTGCAGATCTGGGGCCCGTCGGGCTCGGACTGGACCCGCGGTCGCAAGATCGGCTTCGACAAGGCCCTCGCCGAGTACCCGGGGATCAAAGTGGTCGGGGAGGCCGACGGCGGATACGTGCGCGACAAGGGCTTCGCCGCGGCGCAGGACCTGCTCACCAAGAACCGTAACGTCAACGCCGTCTACGGCGAGAACGAGGAGATGGCCCTGGGCGCGTCCCAGGCGATCGACACCGCCGGGCTCAAGCACTGGGACGGCGCCAGCGGGATCCTGACCGTCGGCGCCGACGGCCTCGTCTCCGGCTACAAGCAGATCGTGGCCGGCAAGCTGACCGCCACCGTGGACATCGGCGGCATCGACCAGGGGCAGAACCTCATCGAGGCGATTTTCGTCTCGGCCGTGCTCGGCCAGGCGGTGACCCAGTTCATCAACAACCCCACCCAGGTGGTCGACAAGTCCAATGTGGACTGGCACCTGGCGTACACCGAGTGGGGCCTCGCGGCCCCGAAGAAGTATGGCGCCTGAGTCGACGGATCAGGCCCGAAGGGGGGGTCGGCGGTGTTCCAGCCGCCGGCTCACCTCAACGTCCAGCAATCAGCAACTAGGCGAACGGTGAGTCGAACATGAAGATCGCGGGCGTACGGGCATATCCCGTCGGGCTGCCCCTCGAGGAGGAGCTGCGCTGGGGTGCGATGGCGGTGACGACCAAGGGCGGCATCATCGTCGAGGTGAGCACCAGCGATGGGCTGGTGGGGATCGGCGAGGCCGGCTTCTCGGCCGAGTACTTCCCGACCGTGGGCCCGCTGATCAACGGGCAGCTCGGTCCGATGATCACCGGCCGCGACCCCCGGGACATCGGCGCGCTGTGGCACGACATGATGCGAGCGACGCACATGTGGGGCCGCCGGGGCGTCGAGACGTACGCGCTGAGCGGCATCGACATCGCCCTCTGGGATTTGCTCGGGAAGATCACCGGGCAGCCGGTCCACCGGCTGCTCGGCACGTCGCAGCACTCGGTGCGAGCCTACTTCGCGCCGTCGTTGAAGCCTGTCGACCAGGCCGTCGCCGAGGCCCGGGAGGCGGTGGCGGCCGGCTACACGGCGATCAAGCTGCGCGTGGACGGTGACCTGTCCCGGGCGATCCAGCTCGTCGAGGCGGTGCGATCCGCGGTCGGCACGGACGTGGACCTGATGGTCGACGCCAACATGGCCTACGAGCGCAGGGGCGCCCTGGCCCTCGCCAAGGAGCTGCACAACCTCCACGTGGCCTGGCTGGAAGAGCCCATCATGTCGCGTAGCCTGTCGCAGTACGTGTCGGGCCATTCATGGCTCGCGGACCGGATCGACATCCCGCTCGCGGGCGGCGAGTCGCTGCTGACCCGGTACGAGTACATCGATCTCATGGCGAACCTGCCGTTCGACATCATCCAGCCGGACGCCGCCAGCGTGGGCGGCATCTCCGAGCTCAAGCGGATCGCGGACATGGCCAGCGCCTGGAACCTGCGGTGCGTGCCGCACATCGGCTGCTCGTCGGGGACCGGCATCGGCATCCACGCCGGCCTGCAGGTCATCCTCAGCTGCGACAACGCACCGCTCATCGAGTTCGACGCCTACGGCGGGCTCGGCTGGGAAGGCTTCCTCGTCAACCCGCCCGTGGTCACCGACGGCCGCGTCTGGGGCAGCGAGGAGCCCGGGATCGGCGCGCGTATCGCTGACGGCGCGGCCGAACGCTACCGTGTCGGCATCGGGGCCTGACCGCATGCAACGGGTTACGCCGCGATCTGTTGCGGGGTAACCGATGTGAGGCGGGCCCGGCATCGCACCGAGCCCGCCTTTCCGAGCGGCGTACCCCGTTCCTCGCGGCCGCGGGGAACCCTCGGGCCGCATATGCGTCACGCGGTCAGCGCTGCAGGGTCAGCACTGCCGGCCGCCAGGGCAGCAGGTTGTAGCTGGTGCCGTCGGAGCCGGGGTCCCGCCCCTGGTAGAGCAGCTGCAGGTTGCAGGGGTCGATGGTCTTCGTCTGGTCGGGGTTGCTGCGCACCAGGTCGCCGTGGCTGATGTCATTGGTCCAGGCGGCGCCGCTGTTGGCCTTGCCGGCGAAGGGATTGCTCTCGGTCGCGGCCTGCGGGGTCCACGCGCCGCTCAGGCTGGTGGCCGTGAACGAGCGGAAGTAGCGGCCGTGCGCGCCCATCGCCTCGACGAGCATCAGGTACTGGTTGCGGCCCTGCACCTTGTACACCTCGACCGCTTCGAACAGGTTGGCCGTCGTGTCGGTCATGACCGTGGTGTAGGTCGAGCCGAAGCTGCCCGGGAAGTTCCCGATGGGCATGCTGGCCCGGTAGATGCTGCCGTTGTCCCCGGCGAAGAACAGGTACATGTTCGTGCCGTCACCGATGAGTGTCTGGTCGAGCGGGGCGGACCCGGGAATGCTCCCGGAGAACAGCGGCTGGTTCGGCGACCATCCGTTCGCGTTGGTGGGATCGCTCGAGGTCTTGTAGAAGAAGGGCGTCGCGCCCCACTGGCCGGCCAGCACCCAGATGTTCTTCGGCGCGAAGTAGATCAGCTCCGGCGCGACGGCGGACGAGGACATCCCGTTCTGGGCGGCCGAGCCCATGTCCGACCAGTTGGTGAAGGTGCCGAAGTTCATCGAGCCGTACGACCCGTTCGTGTCGGTCGTCGACCCGTAGACGAGATGCCTGCCGTTGTAGACGACGCTGGTGAAGTCCTTGAGCCCGACCCAGCCCGCCTTGGGGGTGGCCAGCGGGCCCGTCGACGTCCAGCGGTATGTCGACGGCAGCGAGCAGTCCCCGCCCGAGGGGGAGCTGCTGGGGCTGTGCGACGGCGAGGGGCTGGAGGCGCTCGTGGACGGGTTGACGCCGCCGGTGCAGGGGGTGCCGTTGAGGGCGAAGCTGGTCGGGCTGGGGTTGGTGCCGGTCCACGAGCCGTTGAACCCGAAGGTGGTACCGGCGCCGGTGGCGATGGTGCCGTTGTAGGAGGCGTTGGTGACGGTGACGTTCGCGCCGGACTGGGTCACCGTGCCGTTCCAGAGCTGCGTGATGGTCTGCCCGGCCGTGAACGACCAGGTCAGTCGCCAGTTCGTGACCGGGTCACCGAGGTTGGTGATGGTCACGTTCGCGCCGAAGCCGCCCTGCCAGGAGCTGGACACCGTGTAGTCCACGCGGCACCCGGTCGCGGCCTGTGCGGGCTGTGCGGTGATGACGCCGGACAGCCCGGCCGCCGTCAGGCCGGCCGCCGCGACGATCGCCAGACGTGACCGATAGCGGGAGTACTGCATCTGCAACCTCCAATGTGGAGCGGAACGGCGCGGAAGGTGCCACGAGGGCTCGTCCTGCGGGCTCACGGCGACGGGGCCGGAGTCTCGGGGAGGTTATCGCTCGTAACAGTGACGTCAACCGATGCGTGATGGCGGGGTCGGCGCGGCCGTCCGGTGTTGATCATGATCCGTTCGAGCCGGTACGCCGTGCCCGGTCCGCGACGTGGGCCGCCGTCGGTGCCGCGCCGGCGGCCGTGGCCAGCGCGCGGACCGGCACGGGCGGGGCGAGGGCGCGGGGCGGGCGGCGGCGCTCGGACGGAGCGGCCCGCGGGCGGGAGAGCGCCGTTGGCCGGCCGGCGACGGCCGCGCGCGACGCGATCCCCGGCAGAAAGTTTCTCGAAAATCCGCCGATCGATCTTGCCGTCCGGGCGCTCGTCATGCGGCGCATCGGACCCGGACCGGGCTCAGGGCGCCGGGGGTGCGGTGCTGTCGCGGACGACGAGGGCGGTGGCGAGTTCCAGGCCGGTGTGGGTGGCGGGGTCACCACGGCCGAGGGCCAATGCCATCTCGGTCGCGGCGGCGGCCATCTCGGTGAGGGGCTGGTGCACGGTGGTCAGTGGCGGGTCGGCCCAGGCCGCGATGGGAAGGTCATCGAAGCCGACGACGCTGAGGTCGTCCGGGACGCGCAGGCCCGCTTCCCGGGCGGCCTGGTAGACGCCGAGCGCCTGCAGGTCGTTGCTCGCGAAGATCGCGGTCGGGCGTGGGGTGCGGGACAGCAGCGCGCGGGCGGCGGCGTGGCCGTCCTCCCGGGTGAGGTGGCCGGTGCGGGCCACCAGGTCCGGGTCGTAGGGCAGCCCCGCGGCCTCCAGCGCCGAGCGGTGGCCGGCCAGGCGGGCCCGGCAGCACAGGATGCTCTCGGGGCCACTGATCATGGCGATCCGGTGGTGGCCGAGGCCGATGAGGTGACTGGTCGCGGACTGGCCGCCGGTCCAGTTGGTGGCGCCGACGAACGGTACGTCGGCAGGCAGTTCCGCAGTGGGGTCGAACACGACGAACGGGATGCCGCGCGCCTGCAGCTGCTCGCGTTCGGCGGCCGAGCACTGGGCGACGCGGATGACGTAGCCGGGGCGATGGGACGGCATCTCGTCCAGCCGGACCGGGGTTTCGGTGTCGTGCAGGCCGAACTGCGAGACCAGCACCCGGACATGGTTGGCCCGCGCGACCTGTTCGACGCCGCGGATGATCTCCACCGCCCAGACGCTCGCCAGTTCCGGGAACACCAGCTCCATCAGCTTGGACCGGGCGCTCGGGGCGGGGCGGCGGTATCCGTGCCGGCTGATGGCCGCCTCGACGCGGGCGCGGGTGTCGGCGGCCACCCCGGACCGGCGGTTGATCACCTTGGACACCGTCGGGACCGACACCCCGGCCGACTCGGCGATGACCGAGATCGTGACCGGTCTGGAGGCGTCCCCCCGCAGGCGTTCGAGCTCCGCGTCCGCTCCGTGCGCGCCGGTCTCCGACAACGTCTGCTCCCATTTCGGCGGATCTCGTCCGAGGTCAGGATAGACAACCCCGGGGCGGCTCCGGCGGTACGCGCTCGCCGGCCTTCGATACTTTCCGAGTTCGAGCCCGATACTTCAGGCCGGTCTTCTGGAAAGTTTCAGAGCGGGTCCGGCTCCCGGCGTCCGTCGAGACCGGCGCGGAGGTCGCTCGATCCCACGTCACGGCCGCCACGCGCGGGGGATTCGTGATCCGGCCACGGTGGCGCGGCCGCGTGCGATTGACCGACGTGGATCTGACCGGCCATAGTCGCGGCCATCCGTCCTGCCGGACTGGTGAGGACCGCACCGGCGGTCCGGGGCCGCCGGTGCTGACCCGGTACCGCCGGGTCCCTCTGCAGTGGAGGACTCAGATGCATCGCTCCATGCACCGCCTCCGTGCCGCGGTGGCCGCGGTCGTGGCCCTCGGCGGTGCCGTACTGATCAGCGGGTCGACGGCGGCGGGCGCGGCGAGTCCCGCCGCGAGCCCCGCACCGGTGCACGTCACGGTCAACGCGCGGGAGGGGCTCGGTACCGTGCCGGCCACCGCCTACGGCGCCAACCAGGCCGTCTGGGACACGAACATGAACACGCAGGCATCGGTGGACCTCCTCGGCCGCGCCGGTGTGCGGATGATGCGCTATCCCGGCGGCTCCTACGGCGACGGATACCACTGGCAGACCAACACCGTCTCGGGGGGCGGGTACGTGGCCCCCGGAACGGACTTCGACTCGTTCATGCGCACCACGCAGACCATCGCAGCGCAGGCGATCCTCATCGCCAACTACGGCTCCGGCACGCCGCAGGAGGCGGCCGACTGGGTCCGGTACGCCAACGTCACGAAGGGGTACGGTGTCACGTACTGGGAGATCGGCAACGAGCTGTACGGCAACGGCTACTACGGCGCGAACTGGGAGCTGGACTACCACGACGCCAAAGGCCCGGCCGCGTACGCGAACCTGGTCGTGCAGTACGCGAAGGCGATGAAAGCGGTCGACCCGACCATCAAGGTCGGAGCGGTCCTCACCGACCCGGGCAACTGGCCCGACGGTGTCGTCACCGCCGGCGACACCGGGGACTGGAACCGCACGGTGCTGTCGATCGCCGGGCCGTTCATCGACTTCGGCATCATGCACTACTACCCCAACCACACCACCGCCGCGGACGTGCTGCAGCAGGTCAAGCTCCTGCCCGCGGAACTGGCGCAGGTCCGGCAGAAGATCAACCAGTACGCGGGTCCGAACGGCCCGAACATCGGCATCGCCATCACCGAGACCGCGTCGAACTACCAGTCCGACACGCAGGTGGGCGGGTTGTTCACCGCCGACGTGTACTTCACCGCGCTGGAGAGCGGCGTGTTCACCGTCGACTACTGGGACACCCGCAACGGCATGCCCGACGACGGCGTGTCCACCGCGCCGGACGGGACGACCTCCTACGGCGACGGAGGCATGATCTCCAGCGGCAACTGCAACAGCGACCACGTCTGCGAGCCGCCGCTGAACACGCCCTTCGCCCCGTACTACGCGCTGCAGATGCTCAGCAAGGTCGCGCTGCCCGGCGACACCCTCGTCAAAGCGGCCTCGGACAACCAGCTGGTCTCCGCGCACGCCGCCCGCAACGCCAACGGCCAGCTGAGCGTCGAACTGGTCAACCTGGACCCGGCCAACGCCTACACCGTGAACCTGGGCTACGACGGGTGGACGCCGAGCGGGGCCACGCCGACGGTGTACACCCTCGGCTCCGGGTACACCTCGATCACCGCCTCGACGCAGGGCACCGCGGGTACGCAGGTGATCCCGCCGTACACGATCATGACGTTGAAGCTCACGCCCTCCGCCACCAATCCGGTCGCCACGGCGCTGACCGCCCCCGGCACCCCGGCGGTCGGTGCCGTCACCGCGAACACCGCGACCATCTCCTGGCCGCCGTCCACCGGCGCGGCCGTCACCCGGTACGCCGTGTACCAGCAGAACGGCACGAACAGCGTGCTGCTCGGCGAGTCGACGTCAACCTCGTTCACCGCGCGCAACCTGCTGCCGGGCACGGCGTACACGCTCAATGTCCTGGCCACGGACCAGCGGGGCTACCTGTCGATGCCCTCGCAGCCGGTCACGTTCATCACCGGTACCCCGCGCGAGAGCACCTGCGTCGTGACCTACGACGTCGCCACGGGCTGGGGCAGCGGCTTCGTGGCGAACATCAGCGTGACCAACACCGGCCCGACCCCGATCACCGGTTGGACCCTCGCGTTCAGCTTCCGGGCGGCGACGGAGTCCGTCTCCGGCAGCACCTGGAACGCCGTATTCGCCGCCAGCGGCCAGAACGTGATCGTCACGCCGATGAGCTGGAACGCCACTCTCGCCGCGGGCGCCGGCAACACCGTGAGCTTCGGGTTCACGGGCAACCAGACCGGCGCCAACCCGCCACCTGCCGCGTTCACGCTCAACGGCACCGTCTGCACGAGCACGTACTCGCCCTGACCGCACCCGGCCGTTCGTCGTGGCGATCGCCTACGGGCCGGGCCGGCAATGACCGTACCGCTCCCTGGGCGAGGTCAACCGCCGCCGGGCCGCCGCGTCCGAGCCCGGCACCGTCCTGCCCGCCGTCGCCACCTTTCGGCACGCCGTCTGGGGCGGGCTGCGCGACAGGTACGGCCTGCGCGAGGGCGGCGGCATTGCTCAGCGGGTGACGCGTCGGGGCCGCCTTCGTGCTGCTGGCCGGCGCGTTCGGAACGGCGGCCAGTGCCGTGCCCGGGACGCGGGGCGTGGGAGCCGAGCGCTTCGGCAACCTGGACCCGGACTGCTCGCGGTGACGGGTCGGGCCGCATCAGCGGAGGTTGAGCAGCATCGCTTCGGTGATCATGTCGTAGGCGGCGGTCCAGGCGAGCTCGTGCGCGTCGGTCCAGGTCGGCCCCAGCTCGGCGGCGATCGTGGCGATGAGGACGGTGCGGACCTGGCCGTAGTGGGCGACCCGGACGCCGTAGCCGGCGTGGCGGGTGCCGAGCCGGGCCGCGCCGGCCAGGAACGCCGAGACGTCGGGCAGCGCCACCACTAGGGCGTGCAGCTCGTCGGCGAACTTGGCGCGCTGGCGGGTCAGGTCGGCCGGGAACATCGCGCGCAGGTCCGGGTAGCGCTCGAACAGCCTGGCGTAGAACGCGTCGGCGACCTGCGGCAGCCGCGGGCGGATCAGCTCGACGTCGTGCAGCACCAGGTCCACGTGTTCCGGTGTCATCGCTCGTCCTC
The DNA here is from genome assembly GCF_050947935.1 of Dactylosporangium sp. CA-052675. Lineage (GTDB taxonomy): Bacteria > Actinomycetota > Actinomycetes > Mycobacteriales > Micromonosporaceae > Dactylosporangium. The sequence goes on from NZ_CP192010.1 coordinate 3,479,313, forward strand.
CTCCGGCGTTGGCCCGATCCGCAGCGCGGCGGCGAGCTCGCCGCGGTTGGAGACCCCGAGCTTGGTGTAGGCGCTCTGCAGATGGTTGTTGACGGTCCGGACCGACAGGTAGAGCTGCTCGGCGATCGTCCGGCTCGGATGGCCCTTCGCGGCCAGCACCGCGATCTCGCGTTCGCGGGTGCTCAGCGGCGTCGTGGTCACCGGCCGCAGCAGGCCCGGGGTGCGCACGTCCGGGCAGCGGGCCAGCCACTGCGCGGCCAGCACGCCGGCCCGCGACCGCAGGCGCCCGTCGCCCGTGGCGGCGGCGTGGGTGGCCGTCTCGGCGGCGACGAGCAGCGCGTCCAGGGCGGCGTAGCGGTGTGCGGCCGCCAGCAGCGCGCCGCCGTCGCCGCGGACCGCCGCCTCGGCGTGGGCGCGGACCGTGGCGGTCCATTCGCTGGCCCAGGGCAGGTTCCGCAGCCGGTCGAGCGCGTACTCGGGGCGGCCGAGGCGGACCATGTCGTGCAGGAGCCGGAACGCGCGCGTGTACGCACCGACCTGGGTGCACCGCTCGGCCGTGCGCACGAGCCGGGTCAGCGCGGCCGGCACGTTGCCGTGCTGGGCGTCGACCCAGGCCAGGGCCCGCTGCTGCTGGATCGCCGGGCCGGCCGTGTCGGACGCGACGGCGTCGAGGCCCGCGGTCAGCCGCTCGAGCGCGGGCCGGTCCACCGCACCGGCGAGCGCGGTCGCCATCACGAGGCCGGCGACGGCGCTGCGGACCGCGTCGGAGGTGGCGACCGGCCCCGTCTCGCTCAGCGCCGCCCGGAACGCGACGGCCGCCGCGGCGACGTCGCCGCGGTCGAGCTGCGTCCAGCCCGCGATGGTGGCGAACATCGCGCTCAGCGAGCGGTCCCCGGCGGCGACGGCCTCGTCCTGGCCCTGGGCGCAGACGTCCAGCGCGGCGCCGAACTGCCCGCGCAGGTCCAGGACGGTGGCGAGGACGGTGAGGTGTACCGCCGCGGGTGGGGCCGCGCCGCCCGGCTCGGGCCGGGCGTGGCCGAGCCGGCACAGCTCCTCGGCCTCGTCCAGCCGGCCGAGCTCGGTCAGGCTCGCCGAGCGCACGTGCCAGGCGAGGGTCCCGCCGGCTGGTGCCGCGGCCGCGGCGTCACGGTGCGGAGGATCGACGGAGGCCAGCAGCTCCAGCGCCTCGCGGGGACGCCCGCCGTACGCCGACAGCATCGCCCGCGTGGCGAGGAGCCGCCCGTCGCCGGCCGAGTCGACGACGTCGGCCGCGGCCTGCAGGACCCGGTCAGCGTCGTCGAGCCGGCCGAGCCGGTACGCGAGGTTCAGGCTCCGGGTCACCGCCCACGCGGCGTAGGTTTCGGCGTCGGCGGCCGGATCGTCGGCGTCGGCGAGGGCCGCCTCCGCCCCGGCCGGATCGCCCTCGTCCACGAGGGTCTCGGCGAGCACGAGGCTCGCGCGCAGGTGCGGGGCGGTGCGCAGGACGGCGCCGGCCAGCCGCTTGGCCCGGGCGTTGTCGCGGGCCGCGCGGGCGGCGACCGCGGCCTCGGCCAGCAGGGCGGTGTCGCCGGCGCCGGTGGCGTCCAGCCGCCACGTCGCCAGCCGCAGCGGGTCGCTCGCGCGCCGGGCCCCGTAGGCGGTGACGCGGTCGATCTGGTCCAGCAGCATCCGGCGGGCGGCCAGGGTCGGGATGCTCTCGCGCAGGATCGCGCCGTGCAGCGGATGGGCCAGGGCGATCTGGTGGCGGCGCTGCTCGACCCGCACCACGATCCATTCACGCGCCTCGAGGCCGGGCAGGCCGGCCGCCGGGAACTGCGCGGCCACGTCGTCCGCGCCGAGCGGGCCGCAGACCGCGAGCAGGTCCAGCACCTGCCGGTCGGGCTCGGGGAGCTCGGCCAGGCGGCGCCGGACGATGGCGGCCACTCCGGCGCCGGGTCGTAGCGGCGCGCGCAGCGCCCACACCCCGCCGGTGCCGACCAGCGCGCCGTCCTCGAGGGCGCCGAGGACGAGCTCCCGCAGGTACAGCGCGTTGCCCCGGCTGGCGTCCCACAGCGCCAGCGACGTCGGGGCGGTCACCGGCCCGAGCAGGCTCAGGTGCAGCAGGCGGTCGCAGGCGCCGCGGTCGAGCCCGCCCAGCTCGATGCGGGTGGCCTGCCCGGCCCGCCAGAGCGCGTCGAGCGGCTCCGGCGGCGCGGCGGGGGTCGCCACGGTCGCCACGACGAAGATGGCCCGCTGCTGCAGCAGGTGCGCCAGCAGTACCGTGGAGGCCGGATCCAGCAGATCGGCGTCATCGACGGCGATCACCACGCGGCGCCCGCCGAACGTCGTGCGAAGGTGCTCCCGGCACGCGCCCAGCAGCGTGACCGGGTCGTCGAGCCCGGCGCCGGCCGGCAGCAGCGCCGCGACCGCCGACAGCGGGATCGCGGCCGCGGCCACGGAAACCGCGATGTGCAGCACCGGCCACCCGTCGTCGCGGGCGCGCCGCAGCGCCTCCCGCGCCAGCCGCGACTTGCCGACCCCCGAGCGGCCGGTGATGATGACCGCGCCGTGGTCGGCGTCGGCCAGGGCGTCGGCGATGCGCTCCAGCTCGGCGTGCCTGCTCACGAACGGCCATGCCGTTACGGCCCTGCCCACGACACCACCCGTCCGCGTCCGCCGCACGGGCCGTGCGAGCGTCCCTTGTGGTGCCAGCATGCCACGGCCGGCCGCGTCGGGACTGGACGAAACCCGACACCCGCGGTGAGTAGTCGGCTCGGCGACGGCCGTCGATGAGTAAGCGTTGCTCAGGCGCGACGCTCCCGGTCCCGGCTGTGATTGCGGTAGGGCGGGCAGACGGCTCGCCATCGATCCAGGGAGTTGTCATGGCAAGCAACGACCGCCGCGGCCACGCCGTCGTGCTGGGCTCCAGCATCTCGGGCCTGCTCGCCGCCCGGGTGCTCAGCGACGCGTTCGCCAAGGTGACGGTGGTGGACCGCGACGAGTTGCCGGAGGCGGCGGTCACCCGCCGCTGCGTGCCGCAGGGTGCGCACGGCCACGGGCTGCTCGCCGCCGGGCACGCGGCCCTGACGGAGCTGTTCGACGGCTTCGCGACCGACGTGGCCGCGCTCGGCGGCATCCCGGTCGACATCCAGCGCGACCTGCTGTGGATCTCCGACGGGCGCCCGCTGCGCAACGCGGAGTCCGGGCTGCGCGGCCTGTGCCTGAGCCGCCCGGCAATCGAGGGCTACGTGCGGTCCCGCGTGGCCGCGCTGCCCAACGTCGAGATCCGCGCCGAGCACGAGGCCGTCGGGCTGCTGAGCACGCCGGACCGCCGCCGGGTCACCGGCGCCCGGGTGCTGCCCAGGGGCGGCGCCGTGCAGGAGCTCGCGGCCGACCTGGTCGTCGACGCGACCGGGCGCGGCAACCGCGGCCCGACGTGGCTGGCCGAGCTGGGCTATGCGGCACCGGCCGAGGAGACCGTCGACGCCAACATGGTCTACGTGACGCGCGAGTTCCGCCGCACGCCGGGCGACACGCCGTACGCGGCGCTGATGCAGAGCCCGTGGCCGGGCCAGCCGTACGGGGTCGTGGCCATCAGCGTGGAGGGCGAGCGCCGGCAGGTCACCCTGCTCGGCTGCGGTCCGGGCATCACGCTGCCGAGCGATGTGGACGAGTTCGTCGCCTTCGCGGGCCGGCTGCCCGACCGGCGAGTGCACGACCTCATCGCGGGCGCGGAGCCGCTCGGCCCGCCGCACCGGATGCGGCTGCCGGTCAGCGTCCGCCGCCGCTACGAGCAGCTCGACCGGCGGCCCGAGGGGCTGGTGTCGGTCGGGGACGCGCTGTGCTCGTTCAACCCGGCCTACGGCCAGGGCATGACCATCGCCGCCGCCGAGGCCCTGGTGCTGCGCGACTGCCTGGCCCGCGGCCGCCGGGACGTGCCGCGCCGGTTCTATGCCGGGGCCGCGCGGCTGCTGCAGGCCCCGTGGGAGATCGCCGTCGGCGGCGACCTGCGCTTCGACCACGTCGACGGTGTGCGCTCGCGCCGGACGAGGTTCATCAACGCGTACATCGGCCGGGTCTTCCGCGCCGCCGAGCACGACGCGGTGGTCGGCCGGGCATTCCTGCGGGTCGCCAACCTGATGGCCGCGCCGCCGAGCCTGTTCGCGCCCGCGGTCGTGGCCCGGGTGCTGCGCGGCGGCCGCCCGGCCGCGGACGAACAGGCGCCGCTGGCCACGCGGTCGAGCGAGGACGCGGTCCGCGTCTGACGGGCCCGGGGACGGGGCCGGAGTCGCGTTCGGCGGCACGCGGTGTTGGCGCAGGTGGGGAGGGCAGGGGCGGCGGCGACGACGGGCTCGGGCCTACGATCGCGGAAGTCAACCGCGGTTCGAGCTGTGCGACGCCGTACGCAGCCGGTGCGGCACCCGCATCAGCGGCAACGGACGAAGGAGGATCGACGAGACGTTGGAGTTCCAGTTGCTCGGCAGTATCGAGGCACACCGGGGCGAGGCGCCGATCGAGGTCGGACATGCCCGGCAGCGCGCGGTGCTGGCGGCGTTGCTGGTCGACGCCGGCGACGTCGTGCGGGCCGACCAGCTCGTCGAGCGGGTGTGGGGCGCCCGGCCGCCGCAGCGGGCGCAGCCGACGCTGTACAGCTACCTGTCGCGTCTGCGCCGCACCCTGACCGCAGCGTCGGGCCGGCCGTTGCTGCACCGCCGCTCCGGCGGTTACCTGCTGGAGATCGACCGGCTGACCGTTGACCTGCACCTGTTTCGGAGCCTGTGCACGCAGGCCCGCTCCGTGGCCGACGACGATACGGCCTCGGCCCTGCTCGGCGAGGCGCTCGGCCTCTGGCGCGGCGACGCTTTCGCCGGCCTCGACACGCCGTACTTCAACCTGCAGCGCGACGCCGCCGACCAGGAGCGGCTCGCCGCCGAACTGGACCGTTGCGACATCCGGCTGCGCCTCGGGCACCACGGTGAGCTGCTGGCCGAGCTGCTCACCAAGGCCGAGGCGTATCCGCTGGACGAGCGAGCGGCGGGCCAGTTCATGCTCGCGTTGTTCCGCAGCGGCCGTGTCGCCGACGCGCTGGCCCACTTCCGGCTGATTCGGCAGCGGCTGAAGGAGGAGCTGGGCAGCGACCCGGGCATGGCACTGCAGCAGCTGCACGAGCGGATTCTCGCCGCTGACCCGGCGCTCGATGCGGCGAACGCGCCGGCGGCGCTGGCCCGGTCTCAGGTGCAGACCCCGCGTCAGTTGCCGGCGCCACCCGCGGTCTTCGTCGGCCGGGCCGGGGAGATCGCTGAGCTGGACCGGGTCGCCCGCACCGGTGACGTCATGGGAATCGCGGTCATCGGCGGTACCGGCGGGATCGGCAAGACGTCGCTCGCGTTGCACTGGGCGCACCGCAACATCGACCGCTTCCCTGCCGGGCAGCTGTACGCCGACCTCCGCGGCTTCGATCCGGCCGGGAACCCGGTTCCCGCATCGGTCGCCCTCCACGGCTTCCTCGAGGCGCTGGGGGTCGCGCCGGCCGAGATCCCGGCGGACCTGCCGAGCCGGGCAGCGCTGTACCGCAGCCTCGTCGTGGGCCGGCGGATGCTGATCCTGCTCGACAACGCCAACAGCACGGCGCAGGTCGAGCCGCTGCTGCCCGGCAGCCCCGTCTGCATGGTCCTGGTCACCGGTCGCCGGCAGTTCGCCGGGCTGGTCACCGCGTACGGCGCCCGGCCGCTCGCCCTGGACACGCTGCCCATGCACGAGGGGCAGCAACTGCTCGTGCACCACCTCGGCCGGCATCGGGCGACGCGCGAGCCCCAGGCCGTCGCCGCGCTCGTGGCGCACTGCGCGGGGCTGCCGCTGGCCACGAGCATCGTGGCGGCCCGGGCGCGCATCCAGTCCGGCCTCCCGCTGGCCGCGCTGGCGGAGGAGCTCGCCGACCGCTCGGCGCGGCTCGACGCCTTGGACGCCGACGACCTCAACGCGGACCTGCGGGCCGTGTTCTCCGCCTCGTACCAGGCTCTCGATCCCGACCTGATGCGAACGTTCGGCCTCCTGGGCGCCGCGCCGGGACCGGACATCAGCCTCTCCGCCGCCGTGGCGCTGACCGGCCGGTCCGCCGCCCGGACGCGGGTCGCGCTGCGCAGGCTGGCGGCCGCGTATCTGCTGCAGGAGCACACCGCCGGCCGCTACCGGATGCATGACCTCGTGCATCTGTACGCTGCCGAGCGTTGCGCATCCGATCAGGACGCCGCTGTCGTTGAAGCCGCGCGACACCGGCTGACGTCGTTCTACACCAGCGCCGCCCTCGCCGCCGACCGGCTGCTGTCGCCCCGGCGCACCCCGATCACGCCGGGCCCCGCGCCGGCACCACTGTCCGGCCTGCTCACCGACGCCGCCACGGCGATGGCCTGGTTCGAGGCGGAGCACGAGTGCCTGCTGGCCGAGCACCAGGACGCCGTGGAGCGTGGCTGGCACGCCGAGGTATGGCGGCTGGCCTGGGCCCTCGACACCTTCCAGTGGCGGCGAGGGTACCTGCACGTCCGCGTCGCCATGCTCCAGGCCACGATCGCCGCCACCCAGGCGCTGGCAAACCCGACGGACCTCGCCCTCAACCACCGGCTGCTGGGTCGCGCACACGTCCCGCTCGGCCGGCATGCACGTGCGCTGCACCATCTCCGGCGGGCGGCGGCCGGATACGAGGAGGCCGGCGATGCCGACGGCCAGGCGCAAACCCAGCTGAACCTCGCGCTCGCCTGCGAACACGTCGGCGATTACCGGCAGGCCCTCGTTCACGCGGACGCCAACCTGCGCATCCGGTCCACCCTCGGCAACCCTGCCCGCGAGGCCGAGGCATTGAACGCTCTCGGCTGGTACCACGCCCGCCTGCAGGACTACGAGGAGGCCGCCCGCTACTGCCACCGGGCCCTGGCCCTCTGCCGCGAGCAGGGGTTCCGCGAGGGGGAGGCGTACACCTGCGACAGCCTCGGCTACATCGCCCACCACAGCGGCCGGCACGCGTCGGCACTGCGGCACTATCTGCACGCCCTGACGCTGCGCCGCGAACTGGGCGACACCTACGAGGAAGCGGACACCCTGGTCCACCTCGGCGACGTGTACCGTGCCGTCGGCTGCACCGCCGACGCCATGAGCGCCTGGCAGGAGGCGCAGGCCCTCTACAACCTGCAGCAGCGCGCCCGTCAGGCCGCGAGTGTCGCGGAGAGGCTCCTCGGCGTGCGGGCCGGCCGGGCGCACGCAGAGACGGCCTGACTCACCCCGGTGCACCCGCCCGGAAGGACGACATGTCCGCGAACAGCTGCCGGTTGAACAGTTGCCCGGACTCGATGATGCCGGCGTTTATCGCGAAGTAGCGTCCGACAAGTTCCGGCCGGGTGCTCAGGAACCGTAGCACCTCCAGCCGGTACGGCGAGATGTCCAGCGCCCCGGCGAGCAGCGCCGTCTTGTACAGCGGGGTGAAGCGGGCCCTGCGTTGCTCGGCGAATCGGCGCAGCCCGTCACGCAACCGCGCCTCGTCGTGCAGACCGTCGGCCACGCAGTCGGCGAGCATCGCGGCCTGTTCGAACGCGTCGGTGATACCGCGTGCGGTGATGGAGTCCTTGTGGTGGCCGGCGTCGCCGACGAGAACCCAGCCCGGTCCGCAGGCCTGACGAAAGAAGTTCCGCTGATCGTTGGTCCCGCGCAGCCGTTCGGTACGGGTACTCGCGGCAATCCGTTCGAACAGACCGGGCGCGGTGGTGCGGATGTTGTCCAGGTAGGAGTCCCAGGCGTGCCCGCGGACCTGCGCGAACTCGGCGCTGGGGAAGTAGGTGCAGACCAGCGTCTGGTCGCCGTGCGTGGGCATCGCGCCGACGAGCCGGTGCGGCTGCTCGTAGAGCTCGAAGTCCTCTCCGATACCCGTCCAGTACGTGTAATAGATGCAGGTCAGCCGCGCGTCCCCGGACTCGGCGGGTGCACCGACCAGGTGCGCCACGGTCGACCGCATGCCGTCCGCGCCGACGACGAGCCCGGCGGCGACCGTGTCCCGGGCGCCGGCGGGGGTGCGGTAGGTGACGCCGGTCGCCCGTCCTCGGTCGAAGGTCACATCGAGCACCTCGCACCCGTCGCGCAGCTGGGCGCCCGCGCCGACCGCGGCATCCGCCAGCACCGCGTCGAGCACCTGGCGGCGCGGCGCGCAGCTGAAGCCGACCCCGTCCACCGCCGGCACCATCGCCTCGAGCCGGACGCCGCCGACCTGGTGCGAGATCCGCCGGATCGGGGGGCAGCCGGTGGCCGTCAAGGTATCCAGGAGCCCCCACTGGGCCAGCAGCGCCAGGCCCCCCGGGTGGATGTAGTGCGTCGACAGCGTGTCGCTCGGCAGGCTCGCCCGGTCCAGCAGCAGCACACGGTAGCCGCGACGGGCCAGCAGCAGGGCGGTCGAAGCCCCGGCGCAGCGAGCGCCGACGACCACGACGTCGTACCGTTCTCCCGTCACGGCGCACCGGCAAGACGCTGCCCGGCCGAGCTGGCCTCGACCGACACAGGCGCCTCCAACGTTGGCCGGAACATGACACCGGTCACCGGCCAGCCCGTCCCCGATGGCCGGGCGAGCGCCGATGCCGCCCAACGGTGTCCCTCCGGCACTGCGCGAATCTTGTAGAAAGCTTGAATCTGCTGCTCACGTCGGCGTCACCGGCACGGCGGCAGGGGCAGCTGCGAACCCGGGCTCCGGTGACGTCGACGCTGCGGGAGGCGCCGGCCGCCCGGATCCTCCACAGTGGAGTGTGTGCCGCGCCCGACGGTGGTGGTCAGTTGCCATGCCGAGCGGCGAGCGCGCGCCACGATGCTGGCGGTCAGTGAACGGCGAGGGGAAGCTCGACGTGGAGGGAGGTGCCGTGCCCGATCGGGCTGTCCAGCGTGATGGTTCCGCCTAGTGCTTCGACTCGATCGGCGAGCCCGGTGAGGCCGGAGCCGCATGCTGGGTCGGCGCCGCCGACGCCGTGGTCGCGCACCGTGATGTGGAGCCGGCCGTCGCTGACCGCGGTGGCGACGTGTACGACGGCGGCGTGTGCGTACTTGGTGGCGTTGGCCAGCGCCTCGGCCACGACGTAGTAGCCGGCCACCTCGACCGGTTCGGGCAGCCGGTCGGAGCAGACATCGAGCTGCACCGCGACGGCGGAACGGCGGGCGAGGGATTTCAGCGCTGGTCCCAGGCCTCCGTCGGACAGGATCGCGGGGTGGATGCCGCGGGAGATTTCCCGCAGCTCGTCCAGCGCGGCGGTCAGCCCGTCGGTGAGCGCGGACAGCCGTGCCCGCAGGTGGGACGTGCCGCTCGGCAGGTCCGCCTCGATCATGCGCGCGGCCACGGCCAGCGAGACCAGCCGCTGCTGGATGCCGTCGTGCAGGTCGCGTTCGATGCGTCGGCGGGCCTGGTCGGCCGCGATCACGACACGGGTCCGGGAGGCGACGAGGTCGGCTCGGGCCTGGGCGTTGGCGATCGCGGTGCCGACCAGGTCGGTGAAGTCCGCGATGCGCGCCTCGGCGTCGGCGGCCATTGGCTCTTCCCGCGTCGTGAAGGCCACGGTCAGCCCCCAGAGGCGTCCCTCAACGGCGATCGGGGCACCGACCGCCGAGCGGATCCCCAACCCGCGAATCTGCTCGGCGAGCGGGCCGGAACCACCCGCGTAGCTGTTGACTCGGACGGAACGGCCGGTGCGCCACACCTGAGCCGAGACAGGGCTGCCCTCCAGCGATCCGCGTGTGCCGACCGGGAGCCCCGAGCCACTGCTTGCCAGCACGGTGATCGTGCCGTCTGCCTCATAGCGGTCGATCACCGCACCGTCGGCGCCGATGAGTCGATCGAGCTCCGCGGCGACCGCGTCGAAGACCGCGGTCGGTGGCACGCCGCGCGCGACGAGCGTGGCGACACGACGCAGCGCCGCCTGTTGGTCAACGACTTGGGCGAGGTCGACAGGGCCTCCGTCCGTGCGAGCCCTCATCAGCAGCAGCCTAGCGTCTGGTACTCAGAGTTCCCTGCCAGCTTAGCTCCGGGCGCGGTTCGGCGACTCGTGGACGAAGCGGATCGCCGCAGGGACCTGTGCCTGTGGCGGTACGGATGACGTCCAAATGCATTGCGAACCGCGGACCCGGCCGTTCCGCCGGCGGGCGCCGCCGCGCTGGACCTGCCAACCGCAACGGTTCCTGATGCGGGCCCGCGGATCGTACGGCGAAGGGCCGGCACGCCGCCCGGCCCCAGCGGCACCCGTCGATCAGCACGGGAGGGAAGCGGCCATCGAGGCGAGGCCCGGGGGACCGGACTGCGGTGTTTCGAAAGTTTCACACCGGACCCGTGCGGCACCCGTCGGCTGCCGGTTCCCGCGCCCCATTGGCCAGGCTGTTCAGATGCACGGCTCACCGGCAGTTGCCCGCCACGGAGCCGCGCACCGCTGCTTGACTTAAAGGTTTAAGGCCTCCAGGTTCGTTGGCACGTCGATGGACGACGTCCCCAGGAACTAGGAGACCGCATGAGTCACCGAAAGGCGCTGTCGGCGTCCTGCGCTGCCGCCGTGCTGGTGGCGGCCGGCGTGGCGGCGGTCGCGCTGCCGGCCTCGGCCGCCGCCACCGGCTGCTCGGTCACGTACCAGAACCTCAATACGTGGCAGTCGTCGCCGACGGCGGGTGGCTTCACCACCACGCTCGCCATCAAGAACCTCGGCGACCCGATCAGCCACTGGACCCTGACGTTCACCCTGCCCGCCGGCCAGACCCGCACGAGCGGATGGAACGCCACCTTCACGGGTACCACCGCGATCACCGCCACCGACGCCGGCTGGAACGGATCGATCGCCACCGGCGCCACCGACACGAGCGTCGGCATGCAGGGCGAGTGGACCGGCGCCGCACCCCCGAGCCCGTTCCAGCAGCCGACCAACTTCGCGCTCAACGGGGTCGCGTGCACCGGCAGCTCCACCAGCCCAAGCCCGTCGACCAGCTCGTCCGGCGGCAACCGGGCGCCGACGGTCAGCCTGACCAGCCCGGCGGCCGGTCAGACCTACACCGCTCCCGCGACCGTCAGCTTTGCGGCCACCGCGAGCGACCCCGACGGCAGCATCGCGCGCGTCGAGTTCCTCAACGGCTCGACGGTGATCGACTCGGACACCTCCGCGCCGTACACGTTCTCCTGGCCGAACGTGACCGCCGGGACGTACTCGGTGAGCGCCCGCGCGGTGGACAACGCCGGCGCGGCGACGACCACCACCCCGGTCTCCATCAGGGTCGGCTCGGGCAACCCCGGCGGGGCTGCCCCGGCCCTGCACGTGTCCGGCAACCACCTGGTGACCGCCGCCGGCGCGAACTACCGGTTGCTGGGTGTCAACCGGGCAAGCGCCGAGTTCGCCTGCGTGCAGGGCAAGGGCATGTGGGACAGCGCGCAGCCCGACCAGGCCTCCGTGGACGCGATGAAGGCATGGAACATCCACGCCGTACGGGTCCCGCTGAACGAGGACTGCTGGCTGGGGACGTTCGGCACGCCCAGCGGCGCCACCTACCAACAGGCCGTCAAGGACTACGTGGATCTGCTCGTCGCCAACGGCATCAACCCGATCGTCGAGATGCACTGGAACCACGGCGCCTACACCGGCCAGGCGTCGGCCTGCTCGGATGTCAACGCGACCTGCCAGAAGCCGATGCCGGACGCGCAGTACGCGCCGACGTTCTGGACGCAGGTCGCCACCATGTTCAAGGGCAACAACGCGGTCGTCTTCGACCTGTTCAATGAGCCGTACCCGGACGCGGCCAACAACTGGACCGACGCCACTGCCGCGTGGAAGTGCCTGCGCGACGGCGGCACCTGCACCGGCATCGGCTACGCGGTGGCGGGCATGCAGACCCTGGTCAACACCGTCCGAGCCGCCGGCGCCACCAACATGATCATGGTTGCCGGGCTGACCTGGACCAACGACCTGACCCAGTGGCTGACCTACAAGCCCACCGACCCGGCCGGCAACATCATGGCGTCCTGGCACACGTACAACTTCAACGCCTGCGTCACCGTCGCGTGCTGGGACACCCAGATCGGTACGGTCGCCGCGCAGGTGCCGGTGACGGCCGGTGAGATCGGCCAGAACACCTGCGCGCACGACTACATCGACCAGGTGATGGCCTGGGCCGACGCGCACGGCGTCGGATACCTGGCGTGGACCTGGAATCCGTGGGGTTGCAGCCAGGGCAACGTGCTGATCAACGACTACACCGGCACGCCGACGGCCACCTTCGGTGAGGGCTTCAAGGCGCACCTGCTCACCCAGAACCCGTAACCACTCGCCAGCCGGACCAGGCCTGGCCGGGGCATCCCTCGTGAGCCTCGGCCGGGCCGGTCGCCGCATCAGGCGCTTAAACGTTAAAGCCCGGGAGAAGGCAGATGAACCTGCGATCGGCGGCCGTGCTGGCCGTGGCGCTGCTCTTGACGGTGACGGGTTGCTCCGGCGGCGGCAGCGACGGCACGGCCGCGGCCCCGACCGACCCGGCCAAGGTGAGCGGGGACATCACCGTGCTCACCCACAAGACCGACCTCGCGGCCGACGGCACCCTGGACCGGTACGCGGCCGAGTTCAACAAGATCTATCCCAACGTGCACGTCAAGTTCGAGGCGATCGTCGCCTACGAGACCGACGTCAAGGTCCGGATGAACAGCGACGACTACGGCGACGTGCTCATGATCCCGGGTGCCGTCCCGGTGCCCGACTACCCGAAGTTCTTCGCCCCGCTCGGCGACGCCACCGAGCTCAGCCAGAAGTACCGCTTCGTCGACAAGACCACGTACAACGGTCAGGTCTACGGCATCCCGACCAACGGCAACGCGAACGGCCTGGTCTACAACAAGGCGGTCTGGCAGCAGGCCGGGATCACCACGTGGCCCGCCACGTTGGAGGAGTTCCGCGCCGACCTGCAGGCGATCAGGTCGAAGACGTCAGCGACGCCGCTCTACACGATCTACCACGAGGGCTGGCCGATGACGGCCTGGCAGTTCAACCTGGGCTCCGGCAGCTGCGACACGAAGGCCAACGACAACCTCGCCGCCGACACGGCGCCGTGGGGCCCGGGCAAGGACCTGAACCAGATCGACTCGCTGCTCTACAACATGGTGCACGACAAGCTGGTAGAGGCCGACCCGACGACGACAGCCTGGGACGGCGGCGCCAAGAGCGGTATCGCCACCGGGAAGATCGGGACGCTGATGCTGGCGTCCTGGGCGATCTCGCAGATGAAGTCGGCCGCGAAGAAGGCCGGCAACGACCCGGCGGACATCGGCTTCATGCCGTGGCCGGCGCAGGTCAACGGGCACTACTGCTCGATCATTCAGCCCGACTACGCGCAGGCCGTCAGCATCCATTCCAAGCACAAGCAGGCCGCCCGGGCCTGGGTCGACTGGTTCGTCGACCAGAGCACCTTCGCGCAGGACGAGGCTCTGCTGCCGACGTTGAAGAGCGGGGCGCTGCCGCCGGAGCTCAAGGCCTACCAGGATGCGGGCGTTCAGTTCATCGAGCTGAGTCAGGAGAGGAACGCGCAGGTCTCCAAGATCGACAACGAGTCGGAGATCGGCCTGAACAAGCCCGACTACCGCCAGCACATCGTCGATCTGGCCCGGGGCGCGGCCGCCGGAACGCTGGACGCCTACTTCGCCGAGCTGAACAAGAAGTGGGCCGCCGCGATCAAGTCGGCGGGCGCCTGAGCGGCCGGGCGGGGCCGGGCCATCCGATCGCCGGCCCCGGCCGCCTGGGCCGCGGCACCAACATGATGAGCGAGGCGACATGACCGATCGACAAGACACCACCACTACCACGGCGCCGGTTCAGGCCGGCGCCCCGGCCGTCCCGCCGCGGGGGCCGGAGCGCCGGCTGCTCACCCGGCTCACGCCGTGGCTGTTTCTCGCCGTACCACTGGCATTCCTGCTGACGTTCACGTATGCGCCCGTCACGAACCTGCTCTTCTACAGCCTGACCAAGTGGGACGGCATCAGCCCGCAGATGCCGTTCGTGGGGCAGGCCAACTACGTCGAGCTGTTCTCGCGGCCGGATCTGTTCCAGGTCTTCTTCGTCAGCGCGTTCTACCTGGCATCCGGCGTCGTGCAGATGGTGCTGGCGCTGTACTTCGCCACCGTCCTGAGCTTCAACGTGCGGTTCCGCAACTTCTTCAAGGGCGTGCTGTTCTTCCCGTACCTCATCAACGGCGTCGCCATCGGGTTCGTGTTCCTCTACTTCTTCCAGCCGGGCGGCACCCTCGACTCCGTCCTGCGCCTGGTCGGCGTGCGCGGCCGGCATCTCTGGCTGGGCGACCCGGACCTGGTCAACTGGTCACTCGCGTCGGTGTCGCTGTGGCGGTACCTCGGGCTGAACTTCGTGCTGTTCCTCGGGGCGATCCAGTCCATTCCGGCCGAGATCTACGAGGCCGCGGAGATGGACGGCGCGAACCGCTGGCACCAGGTCCGCCACCTGATCCTGCCCGGCATCCGGCCGGTCATCGGGCTGAGCGCGATCCTCGTGGTCTCGGGCTCGCTGTCGGTGTTCGAGATTCCGTACATCATGACCACGGGCGCGAACGGCAGCACGACGTTCGTCATCCAGACGGTCAAGCTGGCCTTCCAGTTCAACAAGGTCGGGCTGGCCTCGGCCGCCGCCGTCGTGCTGCTGCTCATCGTCATGCTGGTCACCTGGATCCAGCGGCGCCTCGTCCCCGACGAAGGAGTTGACCTGGTATGACGGTCCCGGTCGGGGCCCGGCGGCGGCGCATCCGGGGTGAACGCGGCATCGCCGCCCGCATCGCCGTCGCCGCCAAGTACCTGTCGCTGGTGATCGCGGCGGCGGTGACCCTGCTGCCGCTGCTGGTCGTGTTCACCACCTCGCTCAAGACGGAGCGGGAGTCGGCGGACGGCGGGCCGCTCGACCTGCCGCACGACTGGCGCAACCTGCACAACTACAGCGTCGCCTTCACCCAGGGCCGCATGCTGACGGCGTTGCTGAACACCACGGTGATCCTGGTGGTCTCGGTCGTGGGCACGGTCCTCATCGGCTCGATGACGGCGTACGCGCTCAACCGGTTCCGGTTCCGCCTGCGCCGCCTGGTGATCGCCCTGTTTCTGTTCGCCGCGCTGGTCCCCGGCGTCACCACCCAGGTGGCGACGTTCCAGGTGGTCAACGCGTTCGGCATCTTCAACACACGGTGGGCGCCGATCGCGCTGTACACCGGCACCGACATCGTGTCGATCATCATCTTCGTCCAGTTCATGCGGGTCATCCCGGTCTCGCTGGACGAGGCGGCCCGCATCGACGGGGCGTCGTCGTGGCGCATCTACCGCAGCGTGATCCTGCCGTTGCTCAAACCGGCCATCGCCACGGTCGTGATCGTCAAGGGCGTGGTCATCTACAACGACTTCTACGTCCCGTTCCTGTACATGCCCTCGTCCGACCTCGCCGTCATCTCCACGTCGCTGTTCCGGTTCAAGGGCCCGTACGGCGCGCACTGGGAGGTCATCTGCGCCGGCGCGGTGCTCGTCATCCTCCCCACCCTGGTGGCGTTCCTGTTCCTGCAGCGCTTCATCTACAACGGCTTCACCATGGGGGCGACGAAGTGAAGCGGCCGACCATCGCGGAGATCGCGGCGCGAGCGGGCGTTTCGATCGGCGCCGTGTCGTACGCGCTCAACGGCCGGCCGGGCGTCTCCGCGCAGACCCGCGCGCGCATCCTGGACATCGCCAACGACATCGGCTGGCGGCCGAGCGTGGCGGCCAGGTCGCTGTCCGGGTCGCAGGCGCACAGCGTGGGCCTGATCATCGCCCGCCCGGCCGACACGCTCGGCGTGGAGCCGTTCTTCATGCGGTTCATCGCCGGCCTGGAGCGCGAACTGTCCGCGCGGCGGATCGCGCTGCTGCTGCAGGTCGTCGAGGACCACCGCGCCGCGATCGACGCGATGCGGCTCTGCTGGGCCGAGCGGCGCATCGACGGCATGGTGATCACCGACCTGTGGACCGAGGACTCCCGGATCGAGGTGCTCGAGGAACTCCAGATCCCGGCGGTACTCGCCGGGCGCCCCCGCGCGGACACCCGCCTGCCGGCGGTGTGGACCGACGATACGGCCGCGGTGGAGTCCGCGGTCGACTACCTGGTGGCGCTGGGTCACCGTCGCCTTGCGCGCGTCGCGGGGCTGCCTGCCCTCGACCACACGCGGGTGCGCATCGCCGCCTTCCGCGCCGCGGTCCTCGGCCACGGCCTGGCCGAGCCGACGGTGGTGGAGACCGACTACACCTGGGAGGAGGGCGCACAGGCCACCCGGGCCCTGCTGTCCCGCCGCGACCGCCCGACAGCGATCATGTTCGACAACGACGTGATGGCCGCCGCCGCGCTCAACGTGGCCCAGGAAATGGGTGTCGCGGTGCCCGGCGAACTGTCCATCGTCGCCGGCGACGACTCGCAGCTGTGCGTGTTGGTCCGCCCGTCCCTGTCCGCGCTGTCCTGGGACATCCAGGCGTACGGCGTCCACACGGCCCGCGTCCTGCTGGACATGATCGACGGTCGTTCGCCCGAGTCCCGCCGCGAGAACGCCGCGCGCCTGGTGGTCCGTGCGAGCACCGGCTCCCCGCCCTCGCCCTGACCCCAGGCGGGAGCCGCACCCATCGCCGGCGCGGCCGTGACGACCGCCGGCCTCGCCTTCGGCGCGTTCCCGGCCAACAGGCGGACGACGGTGTCGTCGAGCTGGGTGCCCGGCCGCGCGTCGCGGACGGCCTGCCGCCGCGGACCGGCTCGAGCCGCCGAGCCGGCCCGGCGGGCGTCGACGCCGGGAAAAGTCCTGATTAATCGATGCGGAGTCAGGGTAAGGCGAAGCCACATCGACGCCGTTCGGCGCGCTGTCGAAGGGACCCTAATGGCAACGAGGCGATCGCTCATTACCGCCGCGGGCGTCGCGGCCGTCCTCGCCGCGACGGCCGCATGCGGATCGTCGGGCGGCGGCACCGGTACCGCCGACTCCGTCGACTTCGGCGCGAAGCCCACCGGCACGCTCAGCGCCTGGGGCTTCAACAACGCCGACGACGTCGGCAAGGCGCGCATCGCCTACGCCGCCCAGAAGCTCGACGGCGTCAAGATCGACATGGACCAGACCAACTTCGACGCCCAGAAGTTCACGACCCGCCTGGCCAGCGGCAACGTGCCGGACGTCGTGCAGATGGACCGCGAGCTGGTCGTCACCTACGCCGCCCAGAACCTGGTGCTGCCGCTGGACAAGTGCCTGTCGGCCGACAGCGTCGACGCCAAGCAGCGCTGGTACCCGAACGTCGTCGCGGACGTCACGTACAAGAACCAGATCTGGGCGGTGCCGCAGTTCTACCAGCCCGCCGCGGTCATACTGAACCGCACGCTGATGGACGCCGCCGGGGTGCAGGACTCGGACATCGACCCCTCCAGCCCGGACAAGCTCGTCAGCGCGATCGGCAAGCTGTACAAGGCCAACGGTGACGTGCCGGCGACGCTGGGGTTCAACCCGCAGGCGACCGGCCAGATCAACCTGTGGCTCACCGCGATGGGCGGCAAGGTGGCCGACGCCGACGGCAAGCCGACCCTCGACGACCCCGCCAACGCGGCCGCCATCGAGCTGCTCAAGAAGATCGTCGATGCGCAGGGCGGGTTCGCGAAGTACAAGAGCTTCACCGACTCCTTCGACGTGTTCGGCGAGAAGAACCAGTTCGTCAGCAACCAGGTGGCGGCCGAGGTCGACGCGCAGTGGTACCCCAACGTCCTCTCGCCGTACAAGGACAAGGTCAAGCTGGGCGCCGTGCCGTTCAAGGGCAAGGACGGGCAGCCGGTCACCCAGGCCGGCGGGTCGTCGTTCGTGATCCCGGCGAGGGCGAAGAACCCGGCGGCGGCGTGCAAGTGGGCCCTGGCGCTCACCGAGGACGGCGCGTGGAGTGCGGCCGCCGAGGCCCGGGCGGCGACGGTCAAGGAGAAGAACTCCATCAACACCGGCCTGTTCACCGGCTCGCCGGCGGCCGACAAGGCGATCCGGGAGAAGTACGTCACCCCCAGCGGCAACGCCGGCTTCGACCAGGTGATCAGCACCTACTACGACATCGTGAGCACCGGCAAGAGCGCCGGGGCGTCGCCCGCCGGTCAGCAGATCAAGCAGGAGATGCTCAACGCGGTCACGGCGGCGCTGCTGGGCTCGAAGCCGATCCCGAAGGCGCTGCAGGACGCGCAGGCGGCGGCGATGGGCGCGTACAAGAACGTCGTCGGAGGCTGACGGTGCGGGCGAGGAAGTACAACCGGCGCGAGGCGGTGGCCGGCTACCTCTTCATCACACCGTGGATCATCGGCTTCCTCATCTTCACCCTCGGCACGATGATCTACAGCCTGGTGATCTCGTTCAGCCACTACAACCTGGCGACCGACATCATCCGCCCGGCCGGCATCGACAACTACCGCGCGCTGCTCGACGACCCGAAGGTCGCCACGTCGCTGAGCAACACGCTGTTCTACGCGCTGCTGGCCGTGCCGGCCGAGATCTGCTTCGCGCTGCTGCTGGCGATCCTGCTCGACCGGGTCGGCCGCGGCGCCGGGTTCTTCCGGACCGTCTACTACCTGCCGAAGATGACGCCGACGGTCGCCACCGCGTCGGTCTTCCTGCTGCTGCTCAACGGCAACGTCGGCGCGATCAACCAGGGGCTGCGGCTCATCGGCATCGACGGGCCGCAGTGGCTGGTCGACCCGGCCTGGCTGAAGCCGTCGGTGGTCATCATGACACTGTGGACGGTCAGCGGCACGATGGTCATCTTCCTGGCCGCGCTCAAGAACGTGCCCCGCGACCTGTACGAGGTGGCGGCGCTCGACGGGGCCGGCCCGGTGCGCCGGTTCTTCTCCATCACGCTGCCGATGATCTCGGGCGCGATGTTCTTCAACGTGATCATCCTGACCATCGCCGCGTTCCAGGTGTTCGACCAGGCGTACCTGCTGTTCTGGCGCGACCAGAACAACGCGGCCCCGGACGCGTCGCTGTTCTACGCGGTCTACCTGTTCCAGGAGGCCTTCCGGCAGTTCAACTTCGGCTTCGCGGCCGCCATGGCCTGGCTGCTGTTCGTCATCCTCATGATCCTGACGTTCATCCAGGTCAAGGTGGGCAACCGGTTCGTCTACTACGAAGGGTCGCGGCGATGACGACGATCCGACCCGGCACCGTCCCCGCGGCCGCACCCGCGCCGGCCGCGGCGCGCGAGCCCGCGACCGCCGACCGGGCCGCCCCGCGCCGGCGGCGGCAGTGGACCCCCGCCCGCATCCTGATGACCGTCCTGCTCGTCGCGTTCGCCGCCCTGTTCCTGTACCCGCTGGTGTGGCTGCTCGCCGCGAGCCTCAAACCGGCCGGCCAGGTCTTCGACAACGCCCTCATCCCGCACACCTGGCGCTGGGACAACTACGTCGCGATCTGGGACGAGCTGCCGCTGCTGCACTGGGTGTTCAACAGCGTGTCGATCTCGCTGCTCGCCGCGGCGGCCGTGTCCGTCTCCAGCTCCGTCGTGGCCTTCGGGTTCGCGTACTTCCGCTTCCCCGGCCGCAACCTGCTCTTCGGGCTCGTGCTCGCCACCATGATGCTGCCCGGCTCCGTCACGATGATCCCGACGTACCTCATCTGGCGCGAGACCGGCCTGCTGGGCACCTGGGTGCCACTGTTCGGGGCCAACCTGTTCGGCTCCGCCTTCTACATCTTCCTGCAGCGCCAGTTCTTCCTCGGCCTTCCCCGGCAGCTGTTCGAGGCGGCCCGGATGGACGGGGCGAGCTACTGGCAGCTGTTCTGGCGCATCGCCATGCCGCTGTCGATCCCGTCGTTCGTCATCGTGTTCCTGTTCGAGTTCCAGGCGGCGTGGAACAACTTCCAAGGCGCGCTGATCTACCTCAACGGCGGCTCGGTCGAGAACTTCACGGCGCCGCTGGGCATCGCCTACGCCATGACGAAGTACAGTCCCACGGCCGGCGGGCACGGCGACTACCAGTACGTCATGGTGGCCTCGCTGCTCGTCACGCTCCCGATGCTGCTGCTGTTCAGCTTCGGTCAGCGGTACTTCATCGAAGGCGTCGCCACCCAGGGCCGCAAGGGCTGATGCGGGTGTTCGACTACGACCGGGCCGCCCCGCTCGCCCTCACCCACCACGACGACGCCGGCACCGTCACCTTCGACAACGGCATCGGCGGCCGCTGCCTGGCCACGCTGCTGGTCCGCCCGCACCGACCGCGCCCACTTCTACACCACCTCGCCGTAGGCGCGACGACAACTGGCGCGTCTGGTCGTCGAGCGTGGCCGGCCACCCGCGCGAGCGGCTGGACGCTATGACGTGTCGCGGCCCACCGCGGCCACGTGGGCCGCCCGGCACGGATCGTGCACGACGATGCGCACCGGCGCGAGGTGCGTCGTCGTCACTGCCGGACGCCGGTTCTGGCGGCCTGTTCCACTCGCGCGATCAGGCGGCTGTTGTGGGCGGCGTGCTGGAATCCGGGGGTGTGGCGGGTCCCGTTCGTGATGTCGCGGGCCAGGCTGGCGTAGACCTCGCTCACGTTGATGGACGCGCCCGTCCAGATCTCGGCGGCGGTGGGGCCGGTGCCGGTGGCGACGGGGCGGTCGGGTGCCGCGAAGTCCAGGTTCGACGAGAGTGTGAGGTCGCCGACCTGCACGCCTGCGGGGTGGTTGCCGGTCAGTTTCAGCCAGCCCTCCGATCCGCGGACCTCCAGACTGAAGTGGGCATCGGACGCGGGCACGCCGGCCAGGATCTGCACCCCGGCCGGGGCGCCGGACGCGGTCTTGACGATGGCGTCGAGGTGGTCCGGGACCTCCCGGACGGACGTCGCACCGGTGTCCACCAGCTTCACCCGCGGCCAGAGGAGTTCGGTGCGCGCGTCGATCTCGGTGATGTCGCCGAGGACCGCCTCGACCACATCCAGAACGTGCCCTTCCGCGATCGGCAGGAAGCCGGCCCCGGCCGCCGCCTTGTCGAAGTACTCGTAGGCGCTCGTCGACTCCGGGCCGTTGCCGAAGGTCGTCGCGGCGACTCGGGCCGAGAGCAGCCGGCCGAGCCGGCCCCGGGCGATGATCTCCGCCGCGCGGCGTACCGAGGGGTTCAGCCGGCCCTGCAGGCCGATCGCCGTGTGCAGCGAACCGGCCGCCGCCGCCATCTCCTCCGTCTGCGCGAGGGTCGCGCCGAGCGGGGACTCCGAGTACACGGCCTTGTTCGCCGCGAGGGCCGCGAGCACGATCTCGTAGTGCGCCGGGACCTTGACCGCGACGGTGACGAGGTCGATCGACGGATCGTGGATGAGCGCGAGGGGATCGGCGAACCAGCGCTCGGCGCCGAAGGTCTCGGCAGCGCGCCGGGCGCTGTCCTCGTGCCGGGTCGCCACGGCCGCGAGGGTGAACTGCGGCTGCGCCGCGAGGGCGGGGATGTGCGACGCCCCGGCCCAGCTCGCTTTGGTGTCGGCACCGATGATGCCGACGCGGATCGTCTTGCTCGTCATGCTGTACTGCTCCGTTCGATAGCGGTCATGTCGGCCTCGGCGTGGCGATCGCCGGACGCCGGTGTCAGGTTGTTCAGGCGCGTGATCTGATCGGCGGTGAGCCGGATGTCGTCGGCGGCGCTGTTCTCCTCGAGCCGGTCGATGCGCCTCGTGCCCGGAATGGGCGCGATGCCGTCCCCCTGGGCGAGCAGCCAGGCCAGAGCGACCTGCGCGGGTGTCGCCCCGGCCTCGCCGGCGATCTCGCGCACCTCGTCGACGATGCGCAGGTTCCGGGTGAGGTTGCCGCCGGTGAACCGGGGGTTGGACCGGCGCCAGTCGCCGGCGTCCAGGCCGTCGAGGGAGCGGATGCGGCCCGTGAGGAAGCCGTGCCCGAGCGGCGAGTAGGGAACGAAGCCGATCCCCAGTTCCCGCAGCGTGGGCAGGACGCCGGCCTCGGGGTCGCGGGTCCACAGCGAGTACTCGCTCTGGACGGCGGCCAGCGGGTGGACCGCGTGAGCCCGGCGGATCGTCGCCGCAGCCGCCTCCGACAGCCCGATGTGGCGTACCTTTCCGGCGGCCACCAGTTCGCTCAGCGCTCCCACCGTCTCCTCGACGGGTGTGCTCGGGTCGACCCGGTGCTGGTAGTACAGGTCGATGCGGTCGGTTCCGAGCCGCCGCAGGGAGCCGTCGACCGCCGCGCGGATGTTGGCGGGTGTACTGTCCAGGCCCGGTCGGCCGGTGTGGGAGACGAGGCCGAACTTGGTCGCGATGACGACCTCGTCCCGCCGGCTCCTGACGGCGCGTCCCACCAGTTCCTCGTTGGTGTAGGGCCCGTACACCTCGGCGGTGTCCAGATGCGTGACGCCGAGATCGAGGGCGCGCTGCATGGTGCGTATCGATTCGCCCTCGTCGCGGCCCGCGCCGGTGTAGAACGCCGACATCCCCATGGCCCCGAGGCCGATGCGCGAGACCTCGAGCCCGCCCAGGCGTGTGACTCGCATGCTTGGTCCTCTTTCAGATCGGCCGGCTGCGCCGCACGTCACCGCGCCGGCGGTCTCGAACTTGACGCGTCAACATCAAAGCATGGTCGAACTTGATGCGTCAACAACGTGCGATAGGGTGGGCAGCATGGCGAAGACGACGGCAGGAGCGAAGGACACGGGCGCCGGCGCGAACGCGCGCGCGGCGAAAGGTCCCGGCGGGACGGGGCCCGCGGCGGCGCGGTCCGCTGAACCGGTCACCGAAACGCGCTGGCTGAGTCGCGATGAGCTGGCGGCGTGGCTGGCGAACTCCGCGATCATGATCAGCCTGCCGGCCGCCCTGGACGCGCGGATGCAGCGCGAGGCGCGACTGACGTTCTTCGAGTACATGGTGCTCTCGGTGCTGTCCGAGGAGCCGGAACGCACGCTGCGGATGACCGATCTGGCCACCCGGACCTCGGCGTCGCTGTCGCGGCTCTCACACGTCGCCGGACGGCTGGAGACCCGCGGACTGCTCGAGCGGGCCCGAATTCCCGGCGCCGGCAGACGCACCGTCGCGAAGCTGACCGAGGCCGGCTACCAGGTCGTCGTGGCGGCGGCCCCGGGGCACGTCGCAG
Source organism: Dactylosporangium sp. CA-052675 (assembly GCF_050947935.1). Lineage (GTDB taxonomy): Bacteria > Actinomycetota > Actinomycetes > Mycobacteriales > Micromonosporaceae > Dactylosporangium. The sequence goes on from NZ_CP192010.1 coordinate 3,502,401, forward strand.
CGGTCCGCGAATACCTGATCGACGGACTCGAACCCCGCGACCTGGCAGCACTGCGCCGCATCGGCGCCGCGGTCAGCGCCGCCATCAACCGAGCGAGCCCCGACATGGACGCTTCGCCGTGACCCGGGGCAACGCGCGGTCGGCTCGGCCGAGGCCGGCAGCGTGCCGTCGCCCGTGACGACGTGCACTTCGGCCTTCGGGTTCACGCAGCTTGCCCAGCGCATGCTGCTTGGCTGCCTCGGCGGTGATCGGGGCGCCTGCCGCCGTTGGGCCCGGGGTCGATGGCGTTGGTCGAGCGGACGACTGGTGCTGCCGCAGGAACGCGCCCCGGAGCCACCAGGACGCACCATCAAGGCGGGACGGAAATGCGGGGGCCGCGTACCCTGCAACGATGGCTTACGGCGTGCTGCTTGGCATTGACTTCGGCACTTTCAACACCGTGGCCATGGTGCGTCGCGGCGACGGTGAGGCACGTTCCCTGCTCTTCGATGGGTCCCCGTTGCTGCCGTCGGCGGTGTTCCTGGAGGGCCCCGGCGACGTGTTGTCCGGTGCCGAGGCCGTGCGGTCGGCGCGTGTGTTTCCGGATCGGTACGAGCCCAACCCGAAGCGGCGGATGGCGGACGGGATCGTCCTGCTCGGCGGCGACGAGACCGACGTGGTCGACCTGGTCGCCGCCGTGCTGGGACGTGTGGCGTCGGAGGCGCGGCAGGTCGTCGGCCAGCTCCCGGATCGTGTGGTGATCACGCATCCGGAGGTCTGGGGCACGTCGCGGTTGAGCCGGTTGACCGCTGCGGCCGTCCGTGCCGGCCTGGCGGGCCCGACACTCGTGTCGGAGCCGGTCGCTGCCGCCGCCTACTTCCTCGGCCAGGCCGGCCGGGTCGACGCGGGTCAGTGCGCGGTGGTGTACGACTTCGGGGCGGGCACGTTCGACGCCTGTGTGGTTCGGCGCGACCCCGCAGGAGCGCTGACGGTACTGGCCAGTGAAGGGCTGCCCGAGGTCGGCGGCCTGGACCTGGACGCCGCGTTGGTGGAGCACCTGGGCCGGTTGATCGCGCAGCGGGCCCCGGATGCTTGGGACCGGTTGCGGCAACCGGTCACCGCCGCCGACCGTCGTGCCCGGTGGCAGCTGTGGGAGGACGTACGGCTGGCCAAGGAGTCGTTGAGCCGGCGTTCGCAGACGCTGGTACATCTGCCGGTTCTGGACGACACCGTTCCGGTGAGCCGGGACGAGTTCGAGCAGCTCGCCGAACCGGTCATCGCGCGGACCGTCGCGGTCACCCGCGCCGCGGTGCGCAGCGCGGGCATCGGGCTTTCGGACGTCGGTGGCATCTTCCTCGTCGGCGGGTCGAGCCGCGTCCCGCTCGTTGCGACGCTGCTGCACCGCGCGTTCGGGATGCCGCCGACGGTTCTGGAGCAGCCCGAGCTCGTGGTGGCGGAGGGTGCACTGAACCTTCGCGACGCGTGCGAGGAGCGCACGCCGACCGGCGTCACGATGAGGCTGCCCGCCGTCGCCGGGGCCGAGGAGACTGCTGCACAGGGTTCGCCGCAGCGGGTCGCGCAGCTATCGCCGGCCTCGACCACGGCAGGCCGCGCGTCGCCCGTCGACGAGGCCGTCGCACCGGGGCGGGGGCGATCGATCCGCCGTCACCTCACCGATCCGTGGAGCGTGGCAGCGGCCGTGCTGCTCGGTGCCCTGAGCGGCATGATCGGCGGCCTCGCCAGTGCGAGCACGGCGGACGCGCTGACTGCGGGAGCCGTGGTCACCGTGATCGTGCACGCGGTGCGGGTGGCCCTCGGTACCGTGTTCGACCGCTGAGGACGCGGTTGTCGGACGTTGCCCGCTAGAAGTTACTCAGCACCGAACTGAATATCTTGTCGACGCTGGCCGGGTCGCGCGCGTCGTAGGCGGCTGCCCGCGACACTTTCGCGATCTGTTCGAGCGTGTCCAGGTCGGCCTCGTCGCCGAAGGCGATACCGAAGATGCGAACCGAGTTCTCCAGGGGTGACCCGTCCAGGTCGCGGAGCAGCTTCTCCCGGTCGTTGTCGGCCGGATACTCGTTGCGCCCATCGGTGAGCAGCACGACCGCGTTGATGCGGTCGGCGTCCAGCCGCTCCCGCATGTACAGGTCGGCGGCCCGGGTCGTGTGGTACAGGGCCGTGCCGCCATCGGCGCTCAGCGCCCGGATGATGCCGATGAGTTGCTGCTTCGCGTCACGGATGCGCGACGTCGGTAGCCGCTCGGTGTAGGGCTGCGCACCGTTTGGTCGCTGCCCCGAGAACGTCCACAGTGCCACCTCGTCGTCGGGGTGCAGCAGGTCGAGGCTCGCGATCGCCGCGTTCTTCGCGGCTTCCAGCTTGCTGATGTCACCGGCCGCCTTCTCCTTCATCGAGCCCGAGACGTCGAGGACGAGCAGCACCCTCGCCTTCTTGCGCAGGTCGTCCCAGCCGGTGAGGATCTTGTCCAGGACCTCTCCGACGGGTGGCTGGATCAGGCTGAGCTTCTGCCCGGCCGGGATCTGCAGGGTCTGCGTCAATTCGGGACCGGCGTGGCCCTGGTGGTCGCGGAAGCCCATCGCCGCGAACGCGGCCTGCTGGGCGGGTTGCTGCAGGAACGCGAGGAAGTCCGCGGCCGCTTCCCGTTGGGCGTCGTTGGCCGAAGGCAGCACCACGTAGGGGTGGTCGAGCATCAGCGTGCCGTCCCGCGGCACCATCGGTACGAGCGGCACCGTGGGGGTATTGCCTTTCACCTTCGGGTCGCCGGTGGTGTTGCCCTTGTTGTAGAGGAAGGTGAGCTGCTCCTGATGCACGACGGCGCTCACGTACGACATCGCGGCGCCCTTGGCGTCGGCTTCGGCCAGGTTGGCGAGGAACTTCACCGCATCGTCGGTGTAGTGCAGGACCCCGGCTTCGACCCCGCGAACGAAGTTGATCACATTGGGCTGCGTGAGGTCGGCCGTCGTCAGCTCGCGGGACAGGCCGGTCGCCGCGTAGTACGTGGCCACCGTCGCGGCCAGGCCGGACGTGGATTGGTGCGGGTTGTCCTTGCCGAAGTAGAAGCGCCCCCACTCGGGATGGCCGTACCGGCCCCACCCCTGCGGATCCGACGCCAGCGCCAGCACGTCGCTCCACCCGAACTCGCGGTTCGGCCAGCCGAACGCCTCGGCCATCGGCTTCGGCATCGAGATGACCAACGGGCTCTGCGCGATCGACGGCAGCTGCGTGCCGGCCGCTGGTACCACCTGCTTGCCGCCGGCGGTCTCCCGGTGGCGGGCCAGCTGGAGCCACAGCGATGCGGTGGGCGTCCACACCTGCGGCGCCGGCCCGCCGTCGCGCTGTTCATCCCAGCCGGAGCCGAGCGCCTCCGCCGCCGCGCCGGACGTGAGCCGGTGCACCGTCACCGACGCGCACCGCTTGCCGCCGTACAGCGTGTCGGAGGCGTTGTACCGGCGCGCCATCTCGATCATCAGGTCGGCCTTCTCGGTCGACGAACTGACCTCGATGGGTTCGCAGCCGGCTCGCTTGTCGGCGCCCGCCTCCCCGGGGTCGCGCCGGAGCACCACGTACGTCACCACGACGCCTATCAGGCCGACGATCACCGCGATCACGAGCGGCAATCGCGCACGTAGCCCCGTGGCAACGCCCATCGACGTTCTCCTTTTCGGCAGCGGAGCCCCGCATCGTAACCGACGGCCACAACACCGCCGTTGTCCACCGGATGCGGCCGACCGGACCGCCCGCTCCAGAGGGCTACGCATCGAGGCGTGGCGGCTGCAGGATGACCGAGCGGCCGACGGTTTCCGCGCGGGTTGCGGTCTAGCGGTGGAGCAGACGGTCGATGCCAGTGGCTGGGACTGGGCGGGCTAGGTAGCTGCCGCGGGCCTGGTCGCAGCCGAGATCGTGCAGGGTTTCGTACTGGGCGAGGGTGGTGACGCCCGGGGCGGTGATGGTGAAGTCGAGATCGTGGAGCATGTCGATGAGCCAGGCTGTGCGGGTTGTTGCGGAACGGTAGTGTCCGGCGTCCTGGGTCAGGCATCGAATCAGCGTTGGGTCGAGATTGACCGTCTGCACGGGGGTGTCGGTCAGCGTGGCGTGTCCGGTGCCGACGATGTTGGCGGCCAGGACGACGCCGAGCCGGTGGAGTTGTTCGAGGGTGGTAGAGCAGCCGTCGTCCGGGGCGCGCAGTGCTTCGTCGTCGATGGTGAGGTGAACGGCCGCGGGCGGGAGGCCGGGGGTGTCGAGCAGCGCCGCGACCGACGGGACGAGTCCTGGATTGCGCATCTGGGCGGAGCTTAGGTCGACGGTCACGAAGCGCAGGGCTCCGGTGTCGTACCAGCGGGCGGCCTGGGTGTAGGCCATGCGCAGGACCATCATGTCGATGGCGGGGCGTATGCCGGCCTCGTCCGCGAGGCTGAGGATTGTGTGCCCCGCGATGGTGGTGCCGTCGGGATGGTGCCAGACCGGGCTTGCGCTCGTCCCGACGATTGCCGAGTCATGGACGCGCAGGATTGGCTCGTAGAGCACGTCGATGCAGTCAGTGGCGGTGGCGCGGAGTTTGTCGACCAGGTGTTGGCGGTGTGCGAGACGGTCGAAGCGGGAGGCGTCGAACAGCGCCCAGCAACTGTCGTCTCGGTCGGTTCGTGCCCAGTGCGCCGCCGTCCTGGCGGCCCGCAGCAGCGACGCGGCGGTCGCGGCGTTGATGGCCTGTTCTGCGATGCCGATGCAGACTCTGTACTGCGGCCAGCGATGTTCGGCCGGGGGTTGCGCCAGGGTTCGCAGTGCGATTTCGGCGGCCTTGATGCCGTCGTCGGGGCCGGCAGTGTTCTCGTTGACGAGGACGAACTGTTCATCGCCGAGGTGGGCGACGAAGTAGTCGTGCTCGGTGGCGATCGCCCGCAGCCGCGTCGCGGCGATTCGCAGGTCGTGATCGCTGATGGCTGGCATGTGGGCGCCGACGCCGGGGCGGTCCAGAACGATCCGGCATACGGCGATGCGTGAGGTGGGCTTGGCGGCCAGTACCGTATCGAGGTAGCTCTGCAGGAGCGCGCGGTTCGGCAGGCCGGTCGTGGGATCGTGGTGCAGATCATGCCGGGCCCGGTCCTGCGCGAGCTGCTGATACTCCCGCCATGCTGCTCGCTCGTCGCGGGCGTTGGCTTCGGCAGCGTCGCGGACGTGGTCGGTGAGCGCGCCGACGAAGCCCACGACCATGTTCTCGAGGATGGTCGCAAGCACCGAGACCGGCCCCGGGCCGTCGATCCGCAGGTCCCGCAGCAGGCGTGATCGGAGGATGTTCAAGCTCGCCGTCAGCATGCGCGGGTCGGTCATCGAATGGCGGATCAGCTCGCGGCCGATGTGTTGCCCGACGTCCGATCCGTCCGCTGCTCCCGCCAGCGCTTCGGCTACTCGGACAGTGAGGTCGTGCAGCACACGATGGCGGCGTGTCCGGCCGCCCGCGACATGCCGGGCTCGCGGTAGGGCGCCATCCCACGCGCGCACGAATGCCTCGACTGGGTCCTGCTCGGCCCGCGAGGCCGGCTCGCCAAGCGTTTCGGCCGCTCCTGGCGCTTTTCCTGGTTCGGGTGCTTCTCGTGGTTCTGGAAGCATGCGTTTGTACCCGTCCATGCGCGCAGCGCGTGCCACTCACGCGCCGCCCCCAGTTCTGCCGAACCGGCAGACCAAACTTGCACCCGCCCGCTGCCGCGTACGGCAAGCCGCGAGTAGGCGAATGAAGTATGCCGCGATCCGAACTCTTCCGGGTTTCCTCATTGCGCGATCACTCTTCCGGGTACGCCGATTCGGCCAGCCACGGATAGACTTCCGGCCGCTTCACGTGCTATGGACGATTGCGCAAGTGAGAAGCTCTGGCATCTCTGGTGCCAAGTGCGCGGCCGCTCGGTCCGGGCCCTACTTGCGAGCAACCGCACCGACGGCGGCGACGGACCGGCGGTGCGGGTCACTGTAATCCGGGTGCCAGGAATTAATTGGTACGATTCCTGGCGGTATCACGCTCCAGCCGTCCAGCCAGGTGGCGATTTGTTCCACCGGTCGGGCACGAAACGCGGTCGGGGTCCGGCGATACATTTTACTCACCGCCGTCTGACCGCCTGGATCGTCAACGGCCGGGGTGCCGTGGGAGATTGCCAGGAAGCTGCCCGCAACGAGTGCATCGGAAATATGGCGAATGATCCGCGGCGGAGCGCCGTCGTCCTCGATAAAATGCAGGACCGCGATCATCAATACCGCAGTCGGCTCGGCGAAGTCCAAGATCCGAAGTACTTCCGGGTGGCTGACGATGGATTCGGGGTCGCGGAGATCAGCCCGCACCGCAACCGCACGCGAATCATCGGCAAGAATGCGCCTGCCGTGCGCTACCGCAATCGGGTCGATGTCAACATAGGCAACTCTCGACGACGGCGCCACCTCGTGCGCAACCTCATGCACGTTGCCGAGCGTTGGGATGCCCGACCCGAGATCCAGGAACTGCCGCACGCCGGCGTCGGCCAGGCGTCGCACCACGCGCCCGAGGTACTCCCGGTTTGCATACGCGAGTTCGATCACCTCGGGCCATGCTTGGTTAGCCTCCTCGACAAACTTCCGGTCGGCTTCGAAGTTGTGAAAGCCGCCGAGCGCGTAGTCATACGCCCGTGCCGCATTGGGTATCGTGACGTCCACATCATCTGAGAACCATTCCGGCACCCGCCGACCGCCTTTCCCTGATCTTGAATCCGGGTAAACCGGGCCGTAAGGCCGCAGGGAGTTTCCCGGTATGGACCCATGCATCGCGAGGATGGAATTCGATCCCATCGCCCGCTATCTGGACCCCAGAAGAACGCTATGACTACTCACCAGTTCGATCCGGAGCTGCAGCCTTCCGGCGCCATGCCGATAGGCACTTTCGTGAAGGGAGAGCATGTGCGGTTGTTCGGTATTCTGGCCTCCGGCCCGACCCGATCGACGAACAGGGCTGATGTGTTGATCCCGAACTACCTTCAGTTCGGGTGGTGGCGGGATGCTGATGCGGGCTTCGTAGATGGTAGGGCGTTGGTGGCCGAGGCTGGAGCGTCGGCGGCGGGTGTTGGACCAGCCTAATGGCAACAGAGGACGCCGTACCAGCCGTCGGCTGTCGAGCCCGGGATTTGTGTTCCCCCTGGGTTGGCGGAGCTTCTCAAGCGTCGACCGGCGAGATGGCCGAGGAGAACCGCCGGTTGCGGGAAGAGGTCGCCGAGCTGCCCCGGGTCAATGAGATCCTGCGTGCGGCGCCCTCGTATTTCGCCTCCCGTGACCGCTTCGCGGTCGCGCTCCTGCTGCGGGCTCTCAACATCGCCGAGTCGAGCGCCGCGGCCGCTTGCACGTGGGCCGCAAACGCGTCGGACGGCTCATGGCGCAGCAGGGCTGGCACGGGGCGTTCCTCCGCCGCGGCTGGCGCGGCGGCTCCACGAAGCAGGATCCGCTGCGGTGAGGGCGTGTTCTGGCGGGCCGCCGTCCGCGACGTTTGGCTCTCAGAGTCGAACCGATTCGCGCCACCATGGAGACCACTGGCCTATGACGGCAGCGAGGGTTTCTGAGCGGCGTGGCGTCAGTACCAGTGTCAGTGTCAGCGATGAGAGTTTCATTGAGCGGGTTGCCTACCCTGCCCGCCATGGGGGAGAGCCGGCGCTGGTGTCGGGGGAGGTCCGGCGCTGGCGGCGGGCGGCTCGAGCGAGCGTCTCGGCGACAGGTCGTTCATGGTCGAGGCACCCGTTGACATCGGTAACAGTATCTATCTACGGTGTTGACGAATCGGTTCGATACCGCCAAGTTCCTCTCGTCTAGGGGGCGCACCACGTTGTTGACTGCACCTCCCGGTCATGCTGCTGCGGCAAGGTTGCGCGGTCTCGCGATCGTGCGGCGTGGGTTTCGTTCGGGCCGGAGTGGACCGGCGGCTCGCGCTGCGCCATCCGGGGTGATGACGATGCGCGGGACGACCGGCCGGTCGCTTGGTGTGCCGAAGACGGCGCGCTCTCCACCGTGTCAACCGGTCTGTCGTGTCCACTGGTCTGCCGTGTCCACTGAGCTGGTCGCCGTCGCATGAGGCCTGGACCGGCTTCGCCGATACCGTCCGTCGACGTAGCCTGACCGGCATGGTCATGCCGTTGGCGACGATCCGCCGTCGGTGAGGCATGACTCGAACACCTGCGCCGGCATCATCCTGAGGTCACCGGCTGAGGCCGCCGGCGGCACCGCAATCAACGAGGCGGCACCGCCGGGGATGCAAGGCGGCAGGGAGCGGGGCAACATTCCAGTCCCCTCGAGCTGACCATTGTCGGCGTCGCCGTTCGCGGCTACCGCCCGCCGACATCCACACCTGGACACGGGCACGCCTGCCATCGCCCTGGTCCTCGAACGCGTGTGACCGCACCGGCCGGCGCGCCCCGCACCCGCTGTTCACCCCAATCTCCCTCCCCGCGCGCGCCAGCGCGCCAGCGCCGCACCGGCGCTGGCGCATTGACCCCATCCGCCCTTCCGGGACGAGCCGCCGGCTCGCCTCGCGATTCCTGCCGCGCTGGCCCGCGCAGATTGAGACCCACCTCGACACCCCGTTTCCATCATCGACTCGCACGAGGAGACATCGATGCAGCGCAAAAGAGCACGGAGCCGGCTTGCCGCAAGAGCCGCGATCGCGATCGGTATGATCTTGGCGGCTGCCGTTCCGCTGGTCGTGGAGGGCGAGAGCCAGGCGGCTACCGGTGAGGCGTTGAGCGTCGACCTGGCCTCCAGCCGTGGGACGTCCACGCTGGTTGGTGCCGGTGTCCTGTACGGGATCAACCAGGACGCCACACTGCCCGCGGATCAGTTCATCCAGCCGCTGAAGCTCAACGCCTTCCGGGGTGGCGGATGGTTCTCCGGTGGCTGGATCAAGGACAATTACCAGTACGGCTCCGCGACCCAGGCTGACATCACCTCGATCATCGCGCAGGCCCGGCGGTTGAACCAGGTCGGCGATCATCCGCAGTACCAGGTGCTGCTGAGCGACCTGTACGGGCTCAACGGCGGCCAGCCTTCGAACACCGTCTACCCGTGCGACAACGGCAACTGCTCCAACTGGGTGACGTTCATCGACAGCACCGTCGCCGCGCTGCAGGCCAGCGGTTTGTCGTTCGCGTACGACATCGACAACGAGCCGGACATCTCCGTCTTCTGGAAGGCCGGCGTCAACAGCGCCCAGTACTTCCAGATGTGGGACACCGCCTACCGGGAACTGCGCAGGGTGGCTCCGAGCGCGAAGATCGTCGGACCGTCGTTTGCGTACACGCCGCAGGCCCGGCCGTCGCAGTGGAGCACGTTCCTCAACCATGTCAAGGCGGCGGGGACCGTGCCGGACTGGATCACCAACCATGACGAGGGCGACGTCGACGACCCGGTGACGGTGGCGCAGGCCCTCAACAGCCAGCTGTCCTCCGCCGGCATCCCCGCCCGGCCGCTCTCGGCGAACGAGTATCAGCCCGCGGACCGCCAGACCGCCGGCGTCACCGCCTGGTACCTGGCCCGGTTCGCGCAGTCCGGCTACACCAACGCGATGCGGGGCAACTGGGTGTGCTGCATGACGCCCAACCTGACGGGCATCCTGACCCAGTCCAACGGGGCCTGGACCACCAGCGGCAACTGGTGGGCGATGCGGTCCTACGCCGACATGACCGGCACCCTCGTCAACACCTCCGGCCAGGTCGGCAGCACCGCGATCTCCGCGTCGATCGACAGCGGCAACCGCCGGGCGGTCGCGATCATCGGCGACAGCAACGGCTACACCGGCAGCGCGACGGTGACCTTCAACGGCGTCTCGGCCAACAGCTGGCTGGCCGGCAACGGCAGCGTCCACGTCGTGGTCAACCGCATCCCGGAGCAGGCATCGCTCAGCGCGCCCCAGGTGGTCCTCGACCAGACGCTGACCGTCTCCGGCGGCGCCGTCAACGTGCCCTTCACCTTCCAGGGCTCCCACGACGCGTTCGCCGTCTACGTGACGCCGGCCACCACCACCGGGGCGCAGGGCGTGGAGCTGGTCGGCGGCCAGTCCGGGCGATGCGTCGACGTGCCCAACGGCACGACCGCCAACGGCACGCAGACCCAGCTGTACGACTGCACGGGCGGGTCGTCACAGCGGTGGACCTACACGGCGGGCAAGCAGCTGCAGGTGTACGGCAACAAGTGCCTGGATGCCAGCGGCAAGGGCACGACCAACGGCACGGCGGCGATCATCTGGGACTGCAACGGGCAGACCAACCAGCAGTGGAACCTCAACGCCGACGGCACGATCACCGGCGTGCAGTCGGGCCTGTGCCTGGACGCCAGCGCCTTCGGTACCGCCAACGGCACCAAGATCCAGATCTGGCAGTGCCTCAACGGTGCCAACCAGAAATGGAGCACGCGCACCTGACGCCCAGCGTCGACTCGGGGTGTTGCCCGGCCGGCTCCGCGCGGGCAACACCCTGCCGGGCAACACCCTGCCGGGCAACACCCCGCCGGCCGACGGCCAGACCCCGAGTCGCCACGAGGAGGCCCATGAAGATGACCGGACGACGTCGCGGCTCGCTGGAGTTCGCCGCCGGCGGTCAGTTCCCTGCCCGGGGCGCCGGTCCGGTGGTGCCGCGCAGCGAGATCGGCGGAGCGTGCAGCAGGTGCCGTGGACTCGCCGTGGGCGTGTGCAGCTGTTCCAGCAGCAGCTCGACGGCCTGGGCGCCCATGTCGTGGGTCGGTACGTCGGCGGCGGTCAGCGGAGGCCGGAAGTCCTCGGCCCAGTGCCGGGCCGCCACGCCGGCGACCGAGAAGTCGCGGGGCACGTGCAGTCCGGCCCGCTCCAGGCCGCGTTGGATGCCGGGCAGCGCGGCCTCGTTGACAGTCACCAGCGCGGTGATCTCGGGGTGCCCGGCGCGCAGCCGCTCGATACACGCCTCACCGGCCGGGGCGTCGTCGCCGCAGCACACGTCCATGCCGGCGACGCCGCGTTCGGCGACGGCCTCGGTGAAGCCGGTGAGTGCGCGGTGGCCGGGGCCGTAGCCGGCGGCGACGAGCTCGGCGGAACGGTTGATGAGGGCGACGTGCCGGTGACCCAGGTCGGCGAGGTGATGCACGCACCGCGAGACGAGCACGGTGTAGTCGATGTCGACCGACCACATGTCCTCGCTGTCGCGCGTGCGGCCGATGGTCACGAACGGCAGGCCGCTGCGCTGCAGGCGTGAGACCCGGTCGTCCTCGAGCCGGATCTCCATCAGGATGACGCCGTCGACGCGGCGGCCGGTGACGATGCGCTCGAACGAGCGGTCGTGGTCACCCCCGGACGGTGACAGCAGCACGTCGAAGTCGGCGCCGGCGGCGGCCTCCACGACGCTGGCGACGAAGCCCAGCTGCATGTCCGTCAGCCGGCGGCTGGCCGGCGGGATGACGAGGCCGAGCGTGCGGGTCCGGCCTTCTTTGAGTGCGCGGGCGGCGGCGTTCGGTCGGTAGTCAAGCTCGTCGATGACCGCTTGGATGCGGCGGCGGGTCGCCTCGGAGACCGGGCGGTTGCCGGTGAGCGCATAGGACACGGTGCTGCGCGACACTCCGGCCCGGCGGGCGATCTCCCCGATGTTCATCGTGCTCCTCGCGACCCGCCCGCGTGTCCAGCGCCGGCGTGACGCTCACCGGAGCCCCGCCCGTTGCGTCATTGCCGGCTCGAACCGATTCATCACAACGTAGTCGACCTAGGGCGGTGCGTCAACGATGCGTCGAACGGGAGTGCGGTCGTCTCGCGCGCGTGCCGTTGCCGTCGGCTCCTTGTCTCCGCGCAACCGTGCGGTTCCGCCCTTGACCGACGGGCCGAAGCCTCCTATGTTGCGGGTCGAACCGATTCGTATCCTGTGGGAAATGTGGTGCCCTCGCCCGCGATGGCACCACGGCACCCGCTCCTGCGCCCAGTCCGGTACACCCCGAACGACCGCGACCGGCCGGCCACCCCCACCAACAGAAGGTTCATCATGTCCATGTCATCGCTCCGGCGCCGCCTCCTCGGCGCCATCCTGGTCCCACTCGCCGTCGTCGGCACCCAGACCGCCTGCTCCTCCGCGGACACCGGCGGAGGTGGCTCGTCCGCGGGGGGTACCTACACGATCTGGGATCCGTACCCGCAGTACGACGGCGGCTCCGAATGGGTGCAGCTGCTCAGCAAGTGCGGCACCGACGCCGGCGTGAGCGTCAAACGCGCCGGCTACGACACCAGCGACCTGACGAACAAGGCGCTGCTGGCGGCGCAGCAGGGCAACTCCCCGGACGTGATCATCGTCGACAACCCGGTCGTCTCCACGCTCGCCGAGGCCGGCGTGCTGACCACCACGCAGGAGAACAAGCTGGACACCGGCGCGATCTCGCCCAACTTGCTCGCGGCCGGTGTGATCGCGGGCAAGGCCTACGGGGTGCCGATCGGCGCGAACACCCTCGCCCTGTACTACAACAAGGCGGTGCTGCAGGCGGCCGGCGTGGACGTCGCCACCGTCAAGGACTGGGCGTCGCTGACCGCGGCGCTGGGCAAGGTGAAGGCCGCCGGGAAGAAGGGCATCACATTCTCCGCCATCGGCACGGAGGAGGGCAGCTTCCAGTTCCTGCCGTGGTACTGGGGCTCCGGGGCGGATCTGCGCAAGCTCGACTCGCCCGACGCGGTCTCCGCGCTGCAGCTGTGGACCGGCTGGCTCAAGCAGGGCTACGCGCCCAACTCCGTCATCAACAACACACAGACCACGAGCTGGCAGGAGTTCGCCACCGGCGAGTACGCGTTCGCGGAAAACGGCACCTGGCAGCTGGGCAATGCGAAGAAGGCCGGCTTCGAGTACGGCATCATCCCGGTGCCGGCCAAGGGCGGCGGCACCGCGCCGGCACCGACGGGCGGCGAGTTCGTCAGCATTCCCGTGCAGAAGGACACCGGTCGCTACGAGGTGAGCAAGAAGATCGTGCAGTGCCTGACCAGTACCGACAACTCCTACACCACGGTGAGCACGCTGAACTACGTGGCGCCCACCACCGCCGTGCAGGACAAGCAGGTGGCGGCCAACGCCGAGCTGAAGGTGTGGGTCGACGCGGTCAAGGCCGCCAAGGGACGCACCAGCGACGACCTCGGCACGAAGTACCCGAAGATCTCCCAGCCGTTGTGGACCGCGGTCCAGGCGGCGCTGAGCGGCTCCAAGTCCCCGGCCGACGCGCTCTCGTCCGCACAGACCGCGGCCGCCGCGGCGACCAGATAGGCCGCCCGCGTTGAACCACACATCGACCACGAGCGCGACCGTGGCCGTGCGGGCTTCGGGTGGGACGGCTCCGGCCGTCTCACCCGTGGATCGCCGGCGGCGCGGCGGCTGGGTGCGGTGGGCGTTTCTGGGACCGGTGGTGGTCTACCTCTCCACGTTCTACGCCTACCCGCTGTACCGCAACCTCGACCTGAGCGTCCGGCACTACACCGTGCGCTCGTTCGTGCAGGGCGACGCGCCGTTCAGCGGCCTGGACAACTACCGGGCGGTGTTCGACGATCCGGCCTTCGCTCCGGCGCTGATCCACACGATCGTGTTCACCCTCGCCTCGCTGGTGTTCCAGTTCGCCGCCGGGCTGGCCCTGGCGGTGTTCTTCAACCGTCACTTCCGGCTCTCGGCGACGCTGCGGGCGCTGTTCCTGGTACCGTGGCTGCTGCCGCTGATCGTCTCGGCGTCGACGTGGTCCTGGATGCTCAACAGCGACTCCGGCATCATCAACGCCACGCTCTCGGCCCTCGGCTTCGGCCCGGTCAACTGGCTCACCTCGCCGGACTGGTCGCTCGTCTCCGTCATCATCGCCAACGTCTGGATCGGCATCCCGTTCAATCTCGTCGTGCTCTACAGCGGCCTGCAGGCCATCCCGGTCCAGCTGTACGAGGCCGCCGGTCTGGACGGGGCGAGCGGGTGGCAGCAGTTCCGGCGCATCACGTTCCCGCTGCTGCGCCCGGTCTCGGCGATCACGCTGCTGCTCGGCCTCGTCTACACGCTGAAGGTCTTCGACATCATCTGGATCATGACGAGGGGCGGGCCGGTGGACTCCTCGACCACCCTGGCCACCTGGTCCTACCGGCTGGGCTTCGGCAACCTGCTGCCGCAGTTCGGGCCGGGCGCGGCCGTGGGCAACCTGCTGATCGTCATGGCGCTGGCGTTCGGGCTGCTCTACATCCGGCTGCAGCGCCGGCAGGCCCGCCGATGAGACCCGCGAAGAACCGGTGGCTGACCCTGCTCGGGCTGCTGTTCACCGCGGTGATGCTGTTTCCGGTGTACTGGATGGTCAACGTCTCGCTGACCCGCGAGCAGGACATGCGCCGGCAGCCGCCGAACCTGTTCCCGGTCGATGCGACGTTCGACGGGTACCGCGCGGTACTGCACCAGCAGCTGCCCTACCTCGGCACCAGCCTCGCCATCGGCCTCGGCACGGTCGCGCTCACCGTCGCGCTCGCCGCCCCGGCCGGCTACGCACTGGCCAAACTGCGCCCGCGCGGCGCCGGCATCCTCGACTTCGTCCTCCTGGCCGCGCAGATGATCCCCGGCATCATCATGGCGATGGGCTTCTACGCCATCTACCTCAACCTCGGCCTGCTCAACGCCTGGCCGGGGCTGATCCTCGCCGATTCCACAATCGCCGTGCCGTTCGCGGTGCTGGTCTTCACGGCCTTCATGTCCGGCATCCCGGACGAGCTGCTGCAAGCCGCCCGCACCGACGGGGCCGGCCCGCTGCGCACGTTCTTGTCGATCGTGCTGCCGGTCAGCCGCAACGCCATCGTGACCGTCTCCCTGTTCGCATTCCTGTGGGCGTGGTCGGACTTCGTCTTCGCGAGCACCCTCGACGGCGGCGGTGCGGCGCGCCCGATCACGCTCGGCATCTACCAGTACATCGGCAACAACAACCAGCAATGGAACGCCATCATGGCCACCGCCGTGGTCGCCTCCATCCCGGCCGCCGTGCTGCTCGTCGTCGCGCAGCGCTACGTCGCCACCGGCGTCACCGCCGGCGCCGTCAAAGACTGAACACCGCAGAAAGTGAGTCGAACCATGAGCACCACCACCGGCCCGGCGTTCTCCGTGCGGGAGATTCCGTTCAGCTACGCCGGGTCCTGGTTCGGCATCTCGCCGGTCGTGGCTGAGAAGACCTACGCCGAGCACCTGCACCTGGTGTCGCACCAGACCGGACTGCACGCGGTACTGCGGCTGGTGCCGACGCGCTCCGGCGCCGAGGTGGAGGCGGCCGTCTCGGCGTCGCCGGCCCGTCTGGTCTGGTCCGGCGAGGACGGCCGGGTGGAGCTCGCGTACGAGACGGTCGATACAGTCCGGCTGCGCGGCCACGGGCTCGGCCTGGCGATCCACGCCGCGCACCGGGCGCTGACGCCGTTCAGCGGCACGTACTTCTACCGCGACCCGATCGACGGGGCCCACGTGTTCACCGACTACGGCACCGGCCGCCGATACCGCGTCACGGTCCTGGCCGGGACCGCCGACGCCACCGGCGCGCAGGCACTCGGCACCGGCGAACGCGGCCTGACCGTCGGCGGCGAGCCGTGGGAGGTCGCGATCGAGGAGTTCGACAGCGCCCGCCCGCCGTACCGCGCCACGTACACCTTCGACGAGGTCGTCAAGGCCGCCGAGGCCGAGTTCACCGCCTTCGTCGATGCCGTGGCGCCGTGGCGCGGCCCGCAGACCCCCGCCGCCGAGCTCGCCGCCTACGTGCTGTGGTCGGCCACCGTCCGCCCGGCCGGGTTCGTCACGCGACCCGCGGTGCTCATGTCCAAGCACTGGATGGACAAAGTCTGGAGCTGGGACCACTGCTTCAACGCCCTCGCCCTCGCGGCCGGCCGGCCCGAGCTCGCCTGGCATCAGTTCCGGATCGTCTTCGACCACCAGGACCAGGCCGGCGCCCTGCCCGACTCCATCACCCACTCCGAGGTCCTCTACAACTTCGTCAAGCCACCCATCCACGGCTGGGCCCTGCACCGGCTGCGCCGGCGACTCCCGGGCATCGACGCCGCCGAGCTGGAGGCGGCCTACGACGCGCTCGCCCGCTGGAGCACCTTCTGGCTCGACACCCGCCGGGGCCCGGGCGAGGAGCTGCCGCACTACCAGCACGGCAACGACAGCGGCTGGGACAACGCGACCACGTTCGACGCCGAGCGCGTGGTGCAGAGCGCCGACCTCGCCGCCTTCCTCGTCCTGCAGCTCCGCGAACTCGCCGGCCTCGCCGAGATCCTCGGCCGCGGTGCCGACGCCGCCCGCTGGACCGCGACGGCCGACCGGCTCCGCACGGCCATGCTCGAGCGCCTCTGGGACGGCGAACGGTTCGCCGCCCGAAGCCCCACGACCGGACTCACCAGGACCAGCGACAGCCTCCTCGACTGCATGGCCATCGTGCTCGGCGACGGCCTGCCGACCCAGATCCGCGCCGCGGTGGCCGCGCGGATCCGGACGCATCTCACCGCCTTCGGCCCCGCCACCGAGCTGCCCACATCCCCGCACTACGAGGCCGACGGATACTGGCGCGGCCCGATCTGGGCACCGTCCACCGTGCTCATCGAGGACGGCCTGCGCCGGGCCGGCCACGCCGAGCTCGCCGACGACATCAGCGCCCGCTTTCGCGCCCTCTGCGAGCAGTCCGGGTTCGCCGAAAACTTCGACGCCACGACCGGCGCCGGCCTGCGCGACCGCGCCTACACCTGGACGGCCGGCGCCTACCTGATCCTCGCCGCCGCCCACACCGAGCGCATCAGGCCCGCACCGTAACCGCGAGCACCCGCGCCACGGCCACGCGCCACCGGTGCGGGCATCAGCACCCGAATCGTGGCCGTCGGCGGATGCTTCCTGACCGCCGAAGTCAGCGCGGCGGGACTCCGAGGTGGACGGGGACTCGCCCGGCTGCACGGACTTGAGTTTGCCGGCCCTCGGGCCCGGCTATGACTGGGGCGACCCGGCCGGGAGGAACGGTGGCAACTCCCGCAACGGTGTGCGGGGCGAGACGGTCCTGACGGAGGTGGGTCCGGTGGAGGTCGCCGTGCCCCGGGACCGGGACGGCACGTCCGGGCCGCACGTTCGAAGGCCCTCAGCACACCATCGGACAGACGACCGCTCTCGGGCAGTAAGCGACCGGGTTGCGTCCAGCACAGCGGATGTACGGCAGCCCGCATCACCGACATGTCCGGGCGCTGATCGACGAGGCCGCAGAGCTCACCAGCTCGCCATCGTCGCAGACGGGCGAGCGGGCCAGCTCCGCAGCCTCACCGAACCGGAACCGGAACCGAGTCGATCACCGCGACGGCCGCCTGTTTCGAGGCTGGTGTGGTGCTCAGGAGGGGCGGGGGAACTGCCAGAGCCGGATGGTGCCGTCGGTGCTGGCGCTGGCGAGGGTCCGGCCGTCGGCGGCGAACGCGACGTCGTTGACGTAGTCGGTGTGACCGGGCAGGACGGTGATGAGTTTGCCGCCGGCCGACCACAGCTGGACGTCGTTGTGGTTGGCGCAGGCGAGGGCTGCGGTGCCGCCGTCCGGTGCGAGCGCTGCGGTGCTCACCGCGGAACTGCCGCACGTGAGCGTCGTGATGGGGGACCGGCTGGAGTAGTCCCAGATCTTGGCGGTGCCGTCCGCGCTGCGGGTGACCATCCGGTCGCCGGTCGCGTCGAGCAAAGCGACCGGCACCGCGACCAGCCCGGCACCGGTGCGCCTCAGCGCCGACCCGGCGCAGCACCGCGGCGATGAGCTCCACCACCGGGACCTCACGTTCGCCGAGCCACACCACCCCTCATCGATCCGGCGTTTCGGGTTCGCCTCGAACGAGGCCGGGCTCGCCGCCGCGGCCCGTTCAGCGTCGCCGCCGGTCAGCAGCACACTCGCCGTGTCGACGACCGGTCCGGTCGCGGCCGCCACCGCGGAAGACAACAGCGGTGACGACTCGAACAGCAGCGGACCGGCCAAACGCCCGGGTATCGACAGCACCGCGACAGTTGTCGATGTGCCGAAGTCGATGCCCAGCCGGTACACATTCGCTGTCACCCGGCCACCCCAAGACCGACCCACAACCCCTCGACGCCGCTGCTACCTGCGGTTCCCCTCGTAACGTGGAGGCCGGAACTTGAGGGATAGAGGCCGCGGCCGGGCAGTTGTCCGGGGACGAGCGGGCTGAAGCCGGCTCGGCGTTCCCGAACCGCTCAACGAACAAGTCATGGCTCACACGAGCAAGCTGGCCGCTGCCACGCCGAAGGACCTCGGTGACCTGCCAACCCGTCGCACTGCCACGATGAACGCCAGAGCCCCTACCGCCTACAAAAGCCAGGAGCGACGGTTGACTGTGCGCTGCCGGATGGGTCGACTCGGCAGCGCCGTCATTGCCAGAACAGGGCACCTCCGCGCCGCTTGGGCCCGTCACCGACGCACCCGACTTCAAAG
Source organism: Dactylosporangium sp. CA-052675 (assembly GCF_050947935.1). Lineage (GTDB taxonomy): Bacteria > Actinomycetota > Actinomycetes > Mycobacteriales > Micromonosporaceae > Dactylosporangium. The sequence goes on from NZ_CP192010.1 coordinate 3,520,830, forward strand.
TCGCCGCGCACCGTCGGCTTCCGCGCAGCGGATCATGGCGGCGGTCTGTCGTACTGCGCGCGTGCTGCGGCGGTCCGCTCAGGCGGGTGGGTCGTCTCGGTAGAGATGTGCTCGCACGGCTCGACCGCCCCAGCGGGTTGCCGTGAGTCCGGGCCGTGGACGGGTGGCTTCGGGCGTCCAGCTGGGTGCTCTGAAGTCCGGCGGGGCGTTGTCCCAGTCGGCGAACAGTGCGAACGGGTCCGGGATGCGATCGACCTCGTCGTCACAGGTCTCCCGGAGCACCTTGGCGGGATACAGACGCGTCTCTTGGGCGACATTGCAGTCGTCGGTCCGGGAAGCGACGAGCGTGCCGCACCGTTCGCAGGCCACGCAGGGGTCCCATCCGACCAGGGACCAGCAGCCGATGCTTGCCAGCTCGTGGACGAAGCGTGTACCGCGGACGTCGCCGGGCGACAGCACGAAGGTGCCAACGATGTGGTCGCGACCGTACGGGGCCTTGTCGATCGCGTAGGTGCCGGGGTCAAGCAGCGGAGGATTTACATGATGGTGATCCAGCAGCGACCGGTGCGGCCCCGCGGGAAGGTCGACCAGCCGGACGGGGACGCTCAGCGCGTTCCGGCACGCGGCGCACCGGAAACTCTCCACCGCGGCAGTGTGACACTCCGAACCACGCGAACGCATCCGAAAACGCGCACCCGCTGCGGCATAGCTGAGCAGCACGGCCTGCCCCACTACGCTGCGCCGGCGCTACTGGGGCGGGTTGTCCGCGAGGACGAGCCGTACCTTCCTGCCGACCTGCTGGCCCGGCACGGTCGGGTCGACGAGGCGGTCACCGTGCTGCGGACGGCGGCCGTCGCAAAGCCGACCGCCCGCTGCGCGTGCTGCTGATCGAGCATGACCGTCTGGACGAGGCACAGGCCGCTGTGGCCGAGGTCTGGCCGGACCCGGTCAAACTGCGCCTGGAATGGATCGAGGCGACTGCCGCGCACACTCACACCTGCTGTGACTGTCCACGCTCGTTGGCGGAAGGTGTCCATGACTCTTGGCGACGCTCGGCGCTGGTGGACGCCGACCGGCACCTTTCCGCCATATACCGATGCGCGACACGGTATCCCTGAGCAATACCGCCGTCATGGTGAGCACGGCTTGCTCAGGCGCGCGGGCCGGGATGGCGGCCACCATGGTTCCAACGCAACGACATCCATCACGGAGGTATCACATGACGCTCAGCCGCGCCGGCGCAGTCCTCGCCGGTCTTCTGCTCGCGGTCGTCGGCCTGGCCGGGCCCGCCCAGGCCGGCATCATCGTCCACGACGTCACCTTCCCGCCCGGCCCGACGGTGACCGGGGCCACCACCCACGACGCCCCGGCGCCGTCGATCATCGGCCCGGATATCTGACGAGCGTCCGGCCCGACGGCCCGGCCCCGGCCGATCGGTTCGCGACCGCAAAGGTGACGCCCGGCCGGCCGGCCGGGCGTCGTAGGCCGCGATCCGGTCGCGGACGGCGGGTGCGGCGGCCACGCCAGCAGCGCCGCTGGGTCGAGGCCAGCGGCGAGCATGTGGTGGTGCACCGGCCGGGAGAAGTCGTCGCCCTCGGTACGACGGTGCCGCCCGTGAAGGTCCGGGAGACGGTGTCCGGTGAGCCGGCACGTCAGTGGGCCGGCAGGTGCTGCGAGAGGAACAGGGCGGCCCGGTCCAGGGCGAGGCCGGCCTCGTCGAGCCGGCCGATGAAGGACTGGAAGACGTGCGGGACACCGGCGGTGATGTCGAGGATGACGTCGACCTCCGCGTCGCGGGCGCGCTGGGCGAGCCGGACCGCGTCGTCGAGCAGCAGCTCGTTCGTGCCGGCCTGCAGCAGGATCGGCGGGAAGCCGGTCAGGTCGGCGAGCACGGCGGGGGCGGCCAGCGGCTGGTTCGGGTCCTGCCCGCCGAGGTACATCTCGCCGGTGTGGGCCATGCCTTCGGTGGTGAAGAACGGGTCGATGCCCTGCTTGGTGTGCATCGATGCGCCTGTGCGGGTGTGGTCGAGGCCCGGTGAGAACGCGACGAGCGCTGCCGGTAGCGGCAGGCCGGCGTCGCGGGCCGCGAGAGTGGTGGTGATCGTGAGGCCGCCGCCGGCCGAGTCGCCGGCGAACGCGATCCCGGCCGGGTCGGCACCCTCCTCGAGCAGGGCCCGGTACGCCGCGAGGCAGTCCAGGATGCCCGCCGGGAACGGGTGTTCGGGGGCGAGCCGGTAGTCGATCGAGAGCGCCCGCACTCCGGTCCGGGTGACCAGGCTCGCGGTGAGCCCCATCGCGGTCCAGGGCGAGCCGAGCGCGAACGAGCCGCCGTGGAAGTAGAGGATGGTGCCCGGCCGGGTCGCGCCCGCCTCGGGCTCGACCAGCACCGCCGGGCGGCTGGCGAGCGTCAGGTCGGTCGTGTTGACCGGCGGGACGGGAAACGTCGCCATGAGGGCGGCGAAGTTCTCGCGCATCGTCTCGACCGGGACGGGCGTGAACCCCTGGGGCGCGCGGCGCAGCATCGCATCGATGTCCGTCCGCTGTTGCCTGCTCATGCTCAGCGCCTTTCATGGCAGTAATCTGTATGCCGTGGAAGCTAATGTACATGCCGCGGCATCCTTCTCCGGTGCGGAGCCGGTCACACTCGCGGCGGTCTTCAGCGACCTCGTCCGCTGCGAGACGCGGCTCTACAACGCCCTGAACGAGGTGCTGCGCCGGGAACACGGCATCGTCGCGTCGCAGTTCGAGTTCCTGAGCTACCTGCGAGACCATCCTGGCGCGCGGGTCGCCGACCTCGCGCAGTTTCACGCCGTCGGCGTTGGCGCCACCAGCAAAGGCATCGGCCGGCTCGAGGAGCGGGGTTGGGTGCGGCGCGTACCCAACCCCGCCGACGGGCGCTCGCTGCTGCTCGAACTGACACGCTCGGGCGCCGAGCTCACGAACGCCGCCGAGGACACCTTCCAGCACTACCTGGCCACCCGGATCGGCGCGACGATGGCGCCGCAACAGCTCCAGGCGGTCGGCCGGGCACTCGGCCGGCTGCGCGCCGCCCTCGAACAGGACGGGGTCGGCATCCCGGTTGGATGACCGGCCACCGATGCTCGACTCGTCAGATCTCCGGGCCGACGGCCTGCGTCGTCGGCGGCACGTCCGCGGCCGCGTGGATGATGACGGCCGTCACCGTCGGGCCGGGCGGGAAGGCGTCGTGGGTGATGACGCCGGCCTGGGCCGGCGTGGCCAGGCCGGCGACGGCGAGCACGAGGTCTGTAGTCACCCCATGGTTGTGGCGACCCCGGCTCGCGCGCCTGAGCACGCCGTGCTCATTCGCGGCGGCGGCGTTGCTCAGGCGAGGGCGGGCGGTGCGCGCGCCGGGCGACGCATCGGGGTCGGACTCGTGCTGCTGACCGGCATGCCCGGGGCGGCGTGTGCCGCGCCCGGAACGGGGGCGCGGGCGCCGTCCCCGACGCCGAGCGACCGGATCACCGGTTGCCGTCGACGTCTCCGACGAACTCGAGGACTGCCGTCGCCAGAGCCTCCGGAGCCTCGAGCGCTACGTAGTGCCCAACGCCCTCGAGCAGCACGCTTCTGGCCGGCTTGGTCGAGACCTGGTTGAGGGTGATTTCGGTGAACGGTCCGCCGAAGCCGCCAATCGCCAGGGTTGGGACCCTCAGCGGTGCCGAGGCGGCGAGGGCCTGCAGCTGTTCTCCCTCGGCGAGCATCGAGGTGTACAGCCCGATCGCCCCGCGCCATCCGCCGGGGCGGGCGTAGACCCGGACGAACTCGGCCACGTCCTCCTTGGTGATGGAGCCCGGCACGGCCGTCATCGCGGGGAACGCCCACCCGCCCAGGAACTCCCGCTCCCGGCCGACCAGCAGCATCTCGGGGATGCCCGATGCGGCCAGGACGCCGATGTGCCATGAGCCGCCGTGCGTGACGTCCGCGAAGCCCTCGAGACCGAACCCGGCGAGGCCCATCTCGATCGCGGTGAGGCTCGCGATGTCCTCGGGGTGCGTCGCGGCGAGGCGGAACACCGTCGCGCCGCTGACGTCCTGCCCGGTCAGGTGGACCGGTCCCACACCGAGGTGGGCGATCAACCGGTGCAGGTCCTCCGCCGCGGTGGCGCTGCTGTAGTCGCCGTCGGCGGGCGAGGAGTCGCCGAAGCCGCGCAGGTCGACCGCGAACACGCGGTGAGTCTTGGCGAGCAGCGGGATGACCTTGTGGAACGCCCACCAGCTCTCCGGGAATCCGTGCACCAGCAGGATCGGGGATCCGGCGTCGCCGGCGGACACGTAGTGCAGTTCGGTGCCGTTGACGGCGGCCGCGTGATGCGTGACTCCGGCGATCACGGGAGTCGGATGTGTGGTGCTCACGGTGCAATCTCCTCAAGCATTAGACAACCAAGTTGTCCAATGACCATAGACAACGTGGTTGTCTTTGTCTACACCTCCGCCTACGCTGATCCCGTGATCAGACCTGGCCCGAACCTCGCACTGCTGTTGTTGGGCAGCTACCGCAAGCTCGTCGACGCCGCCGTGCTCGAGCTCGAAGCGCGCGGATACCAGGACGTCCGCCCCTCGCTGCACTATGCGATGAGCGCGATTGATCTCGGGGCTGAGACCGCGTCCGAGCTGGGCCGGGCGCTCTCGGTCACCAAACAGGCGGCGGCGAAGACGATCGCGCTTCTCGTGGAACGCGGCTGGGTCGCCGTCGAGGAGGACTCCGTCGATAGGCGACGCAAGCGGATACTGGTGACAGACCTCGGACACCAGGTCATGCGCGCAGGCGAATCAGTCTTCGACGACCTGCGCCGGGCATGGGCCGACCAGCTCGGCCACGACGAACTCGCGCGCCTCGAAGAACAGCTCACAACCTTTGTCGGCGACGACACCATCCGGCTGGAGTCCCCAGGCTGGATCGCTTAGCACTCCAGCTGCACTCCCAGCAGATCGAGTCTTCGCCGATGGCTGCCGCGGTCGGCGGCCCGGCTGCCGTCGGCGAGCGCCGAGGCCACCCCAAGGTCCTACACTGAGGGCACCAACGCGTGCGCCCTTCGGTTCGTCCCCTACAAGGGCGTCTGAATTCCTGAACCCTCGGGGAATGAGGGTGAGCCACGCGACCGGGGTGCCGTCGCTCGAAACGACGTACCAGACGGTGTCCGCGGTCGCGGGTTCGGTGTGGCGGCGGCGGACGCTGGCGCGCAGGTGCCGGGCGGCGTCCGGCGCGAGGGTCCCGGCCGGGATCGCGGAGCGGCGACGGTGGCCTCGCCAGCGGACCATCCGGAGAGACCTCGCGCTACGTCCCGCTGGTAGCGTCCTCCGCCAACACCGATGGACTCACGGCCGAGGTGAGCGCCGGCTCCGGGTCCAGGAATCCGGTGGACTCGCGGGCCGCGACTCTGAAGTCGGCCAGGACCTGCCGAGGCGGCGACGGGTCGCCCTTCTCGTTGATCCGCTGGATCAGCAGGTCGACGGCGACCTCGGCGATCTGGTCCCGGCCGGGATCGACGCTTGACATCGACGGGACCGAGAAGCGCGCCTCGTCGATGTTGTCGAGCCCGATCACTGCGACCTGTTCCGGGACGCGAATTCCGGCCTGTCCCAGCGTGCGGAGCGCGCCGAGCCCGAGCGTGTCGTTGAACGTGAACACGGCGTCGAACTCGACGCCGTCGGCGAGCAGATCGCGCATCGCGGCGGCGCCGTTCTCGCGATGCCACGGCGCGGCGACCCGCACGAGCGCCGGGTCGTAAGGGATGCCGGCCGCAGCCAGCGCCTCCCGGTATCCGCGCACGCGAAGGTTCGCGGACCGGATGTCGTCCTGATGCGTCGGGTGTGCGCCGATCACCGCGATGCGCCGGCGGCCGATCTGGAGCAGGTGCTCGGTCGCCGCGCGGGCCGCGCCGACGTTGTTCATCGTGACGTGGTCGGTCGGGCCGCCGAAGATGCGCTCGCCGAGCAGCACCAGCGGGAACGGCACCTGCAGCAGCGCCATGTCCTCCTGACCGAGCTGCTCCGGGCTGAACAGGAGCCCATCGGTCAACCGCCATCGATGTCCGGACAGCACCGCGATCTCGCCTTCGCGAGTGGAGCCCGTCTGGTCCACGAGCACCGCGATGTTCTGCCGCTCGGCCGCGCGGATGACGGCGTCGGCGAGCTCGGCGAAGTAGTTCTGACGCAGCTCCGGGATCGCGAGCCCGATGACCCCGGTCTTGCCCGAGCGCAGTCCGCGCGCCGTGAGATTGGGGCGGTAGTCCAGCTCGGCGATCGCCAAGCGCACCCGGTCGCGCGTGGCGGGGCGCACGTAGGGATAGTCGTTGATGACGTTCGAAACCGTCTTGACCGATACTCCGGCCACGCGCGCAACGTCATGCATAGTGGCGGCGATCGCCATCTCCCTTCATCGCGCGGCGTCCGCAGAAAAAATGGTCTTGTACTGAGTGTAGTGGTTTGGCCCGGCGGTCCGGTGACCGAGAAGCGGGTCGAGCTTCCCCCCACGTCGATGCCTCCGGGGGCTGGCCGCCGTTGCCTCATGTGCAACGGCCACCCTGCACGCCGCTGAGGCTCGGTGGTGACGCCCGTGGGACGAATGGTACGCGGTGCGGAGGTTTGGGACGATCCGGAACCTGCGGCGCGCCGACCGGCGTCCTCGACGACCCGGCTGATGACCCGGCACGGCCGGACCTCTGATGGTCAACTCGCAGTCTTGACAGCGCTGATGCTCTCCGCGATAGTCGGTCCTACAACGTTAGAAATACAACGTGAGAAAGCGTCCAGGACGCGGAGCGGGTCAGCGAATTCCCAGGTCGCGGTCGCCCCGTCCCCCGGATGCGCCTGCGCTGATGACACCCCACATCCGCGATGACACCCCGCATCTGAGATGACACCCCGCATCTGAAAGGAATGACAGTGAAGGCGAAGCAAGGCCTCGCTGCGTCGCTGGCCCTCTTGCTGACAGGCGTACTCGCCGCATGCTCGGGCGGAGATGACGGCGGTACTAAGCAAGCGACGAACTGCACCAACAGCATCCCGAAGGCCAACCTGCCTGTTGTCACGCTCTGGGCCTGGTACCCGAACACGCAGCTGGTGGTCGACAACTTCAACAAGCAGCACGACGACGTCCAGGTCTGCTGGACGAACGCCGGTGCCGGTGGCGACGAGTACGACAAGTTCCAGACGGCGGTCACGGCCGGCAAGGGCGCCCCCGACGTGGTCATGCTCGAGGCGGACCGCATTCCGACCTACCAGGTGCAGAAGGCCCTCGTGGACCTCAGCAGCCTCGGGTACAACGACGTCAAAGCGAACTTCAGCGCGGGCGCTTGGAAGGACGTCTCGGTCGGCGGCGGCGTCTATGGCGCGCCGATCGACGGTGGGCCGATGGGCATGATCTACCGCAAGGACATCTTCGACAAATACGGCATCAAGCCGCCGACCACCTGGGCCGAGTACGAGGCCGCCGCGCAGAAGGTGAAGGACGCCGGCGGCCCGCTCTTCGGTGACTTCCCGGCGAACCAGCCGGCCTACGTCACGGCGCTGCTGTACCAGAACGGCGCGAAGCCCTTCACGTACGACCCCGCCAACAAGGGCGAGATCGGCATCAAGCTGAACGACGACGCCAGCAAGAAGGTGCTCGACTACTGGGCCGGGCTGGTCAAGAAGGGCCTGGTCGGCACGCAGGACCAGTTCACTCCCGACTACATCTCGGGCGTGATCGGCGGCAAGTACGCCACCTACCTCTCCGCCGCTTGGGCGCCCGGCTACCTGCAGGGTGCGGGCGTGGGCAAGGGTGCCGACGCGGAGGTGTGGGCGACGGCCCCGCTGCCGCAGTGGGACCCGGCCAACCCCGTCTCGGTGAACTGGGGCGGCTCCGCGTTCTCGGTGACCACCCAGGCGAAGGACAAGGCGCTCGCGGCCAAGGTCGCGTTCGGGGTCTACGCCGACGACGCGTCGCTGCGGGACGGCTGGGAGAAGCAGATCATCTTCCCGCTCAACGTCAGCGTGCTGAAGAACCAGGAGTTCGTCGACGCCAAGATCGCGTTCTTCGGTGGCCAGCAGGCCAACAAGGAGGTGTACGTCCCGGCCGCCAATGCCTACCAGGGCATGACGTACACGCCGATCGGACAGTACTTCTACTCGGCCTTCACGAAGCAGATCGCCGCGATCAACAACGGGTCCAAGACCGGGTCCGCGGCCGCGGACGCGCTGCAACAGGATGTCGCGGGGTACGCGAAAGAACAATCGTTCACTGTCAAGTGACCTGATCCGGCGGGCCGGTCCGTGAGAACCCATGGGCCGGCCCTCCGTCGTTGCGTCCCAGACCCGGAGACATGATGACCACCTCGACCAACGGCCCCGCGCCAACGAGAGGGGGCCGCCCAACCACGCCCCTCTCAGACGACATCACGACCGCCCCGACCACCGACGCCGTGCGAACGCGGAAGCGCCGCCGCACGAACTTGCGGCAGAACGTTGCCGGGTGGCTCTTCGTCGGCCCCTTCGGCATCATCTTCCTCGCCCTTCTCGTGCTCCCGATCGGCTACGCGCTCTATCTGAGCCTGTTCCAGAAGAGCCTGATCCTTGGGACCAAGTTCGTCTTCCTCGGCAACTACCTCAAGGTTTTCGGCGACCCGTCCTTCATCAGCGGCGTGTGGTTCGTCGTGCGGTTCTCGCTGGTGCTCATCCCGGTCCAGATGGCCGTCTCATTGGCCATCGCGCTGATCCTCGACACGGTGACGAGCAAGTTCGCCCGGTTCTCGCGTCTCATGATCTTCCTGCCGTACGCGATCCCCACCGTCATCGGCGCCCTGATGTGGGGCTTCCTGTACAGCAAGAACTTCGGTCCCATCGCGGACATCTTCGGTGCCTTCGGCGCGGCCGGGCCGGACTTCCTCAGCAGCAACCTGATCTTCTCCGGCCTGCTGAACGTCGTGACCTGGCAATGGGCCGGGTACTACATGATCATCCTGTACGCCGCGCTGCAGGGTATCGATCCGAGTCTCTACGAGGCGGCCCGCATCGACGGCGCATCGCAGTGGCAGATCATCTACCGGATCAAAATCCGGCTGCTCGCGCCGTCCCTCGTCCTCATCCTCGTGTTCGCGCTCATCGGAACGCTGCAGTTCTTCAACGAACCCAAGATCCTGCAGCAGCTCGCCGCCGGCGCCATCCCGGACGACTTCACGCCGAACATGTACGCGTATCAGCAGGCGTTCACGCTGGCGAACAGCAACTACAGCTCGACGATCTCGTTCGCGCTGGGCGCCGTCGTATTCATCTGCGTGTACATCTTCATGTTCGCCACCCGCAAGCGAGGGAACTTCCTGTCATGAGCACCACCGACATCGAGCGCAGGCGAGCTCGTCGGACACCGCGGCACATCCCGCTGCACATCGTGCTCGCGCTGCTGGTGATCTACTTCCTGATCCCGTTCTGGTGGGTCATCGTGAACAGCTCGAAGGACTCGGCCGGGCTGTTCGGCGGCACCAACGCCCTCTGGTTCGCCTCCGACATCAACTACATCGAGAACCTGAAGCAGCTCTTCACCTACAACGGCGGCCTCTACGCGCGCTGGCTGGCGAACTCGGCCCTTTACGCGTTCGCCGGGGGCATCGGGGCGACGGTGCTGGCGGTGCTCGCCGGATACGGTTTCGCGAAGTACAGCTTCGTGGGCCGCCGCGTCGGGTTCTCGATCCTGCTCGGCGCGGTCATGGTGCCGGCGACCGCGCTCGTCATCCCGACCTTCATCCTGTTCTCCCAGGTGGGACTGACCGACACGATCTGGTCGGTGATCCTGCCGACCCTGCTCAACCCGTTCGGCGTGTTCCTCGTGAATCTGTACGCCCGTGACGCGGTGCCCGACGAGCTGCTGGATGCCGCACGCGTGGACGGTGCCGGAGAGTTCAGGACGTTCGTCAAGGTCGCGCTGCCGCTCATGCGGCCGGTGATCGTCACGGTGCTGCTGCTGTCGGTCGTGTCGTCGTGGAACAACTACTTCCTGCCGCTCGCGATGCTCGTGGACAACCGGCTCTTCCCGGTGACGGTCGGGATCGGGCTCTGGCAGTCCACCGCATCCACCTACGGCGCCGCCGGAACGAATCTGTGGAGCATCATCATCCTCGGCTCGCTGGTCTCGATCATCCCGCTGATCATCGCGTTCCTCTCCCTTCAGCGCTACTGGCGTGGAGGGCTGACCGTTGGCGCACTGAAATAGCCCGCTCGCCTGCCCGACATCGACCAGCCACTAAGGAAAATGAGGACACCTTGATCTCCGCGCATCTCACCATCGACCCGCATTTCATCGTCGGGCCGATCAACCGCAGGCTCTTCGGCTCCTTCGTCGAGCACCTCGGGCGATGCGTATATGACGGCATCTACGAGCCGTCGCACCCCGACGCCGACAAAGAAGGGTACCGGCGCGACGTGATCGAGCTGGTCAAGGAGCTCGGTGTGACCACGGTCCGGTACCCCGGAGGCAATTTCCTGTCGGGGTACCGCTGGGAGGACGGCGTCGGCCCGCGCGAGCACCGGCCCCAGCGTCTCGATCTCGCCTGGCACTCCACGGAGACGAACGAGATCGGTCTCGACGAGTTCGCGAGCTGGCTCAAGAAGGTCGGCAGCGAGCTCATGTACGCGGTGAATCTCGGCACGCGCGGTGTGCAGGAAGCGCTCGACGTGCTCGAGTACGCGAACATCCGCTCGGGCACCACGCTCTCCGAGCGGCGCATCGCGAACGGCGCGATCGAGCCCTACGGCATCCGCATGTGGTGCCTGGGCAACGAGATGGACGGTCCCTGGCAGCTCGGGCACGGCACCCCGGAGGAGTACGGGCAGCTGGCGGTCAAGACCGCGCGCGCGATGCGGCAGCTCGACCCGACGCTGGAGCTCGTGGTCTGCGGCAGCTCGAACGCGCAGATGCCGCTCTTCGCGACCTGGGAGCGCATCGTGTTGGAGGCGGCGTACGACGAGGTGGACTACATCTCGTGCCACGCCTACTACGAGCCCCACGACGGGGACTACGCGAGCTTTCTGGCGTCCGCGGTGAACATGGACCGGTTTATCGACTCGGTTGTCGCCACCGCCGACCACGTCAAGGCGGTGCGCGGCAGCCGCAAGACGATCAACGTCTCGTTCGACGAATGGAACGTCTGGTACCACTCGCGCTACGCCCAGGTCGACCGCATCACCAGGATCGACGACTGGCCGGTCGCCCCGCGCCTGCTCGAGGACGCTTACTCGGTCGCCGACGCGGTGGTCGTCGGCAGCCTGCTCATCTCCCTGCTGCGGCACGCGGACCGGGTCACGTCCGCGAGCCTCGCCCAGTTGGTGAACGTGATCGCGCCGATCATGACCGAGCCCGGGGGACCGGCCTGGCGGCAGACGACGTTCTTTCCGTTCGCCCTGACCGCACAGCTCGCCCGTGGCGTGACCCTCGAGCTCAAGCTGGACAGCCCGACCCACGACACCGCCCTGCACGGTGAGGTCAGCGTGGTGGACGCCGTCGCGACGCACGACGCGAGCACGGGCGACACCGCGGTCTTCATGGTCAACCGCAGCCTCACCGAGGCGGTGGAGCTGTCGGTCGACGTCAGCAACCTCGGCCAGGTGGCGGTCGTCGACGCGCGGACGCTCCACGACGACGACATCCACGCGAAGAACACGCTCGATGATCCGCAGCGCGTCGGCCTGACGCCGAACACCTCGCACTCCCTCGGCGACGGCACGCTGCGGATCACGCTGCCGCCGGTCTCCTGGACCGCGGTGACGCTGCGATGACCGGCGGCGCCATCCTCCGCGTCGAAGGCTCCGCGATCACCGCCGGGGACGGCCCGGTCCTGCTCCGCGGGTTCGGCCTGGGCGGGTGGATGAACATGGAGAACTTCATCACCGGCTACCCGGGAGCGGAGTCCCAGATGCGTCGGGCGCTGCTGCGGACCATGGGGCGGGAGGTGTACGACCGATTCTTCGACCGCTTCCTCGAGGTCTTCTTCACCGACGACGATGCCGCGTACCTCGCGTCGCTCGGCCTCAACTCGCTGCGCATCCCGTTCAACTACCGCCACTTCGAGGACGACGGCGAGCCCTTCACCATCAAGCCGCAGGGCTTCCGCCTGCTCGACCGGGTGGTCGACACATGCGCCCGGCACGGGATCTATACGATCCTCGACCTGCACGCCGTACCCGGCGCTCAGAACCAGCACTGGCACAGTGACAACCCGACGCAATGGGCGTCGTTCTGGGCGCACCGGCACTTCCAGGACCGAGTCGTCCACCTCTGGGAGCACCTCGCCGAGCATTACCGCGCAAACCCGTGGGTGGCGGGATACAACCCGGTCAACGAGCCGGCCGACGCCGAAGGCAGCACGATCGGGCCGTTCTACCGCAGGCTCGAGGCGGCGATCCGGGCGGTGGATCCCGAGCACATCCTGTTCCTGGACGGCAACCGGTACTCGACCCAGTTCGATCAGCTCGGCGACCCCCTGCCCAACACCGTCTACACGGCTCACGACTACGCCCTCCCCGGGTTCGTCGACGGCGGTCCATACCCGGGCGTCTCGCGCGGACAATACGTGGACCGCGACCAGGTCGAGGAGACGTTCCTCGCGCGGACGGCCTACATGCGGGAAACGGGCACGCCGATCTGGGTCGGGGAGTTCGGTCCGGTGTACACCGGCGACCCGGGGCGCGATGAGCAGCGCTACCGCCTGCTGCAGGATCAGCTCGAGATCTTCGCCCGCCACGACGCCAGCTGGGCACTGTGGACGTACAAGGACATCGGACTGCAGGGCCTGGTGCACGCGCGCCCCGACTCCGCGTATCTGCGCAGGATCGCACCGGTCGTGGCGAAGAAGGCCCGCCTCGGCGTCGACTCGTGGGGCGCGACCGACGCACACATCCGGCACATCATGCAACCGGTCGAGGACCTCTTCGCGCGCGAGTTCCCGGCCTTCGCGCCGTACCCGTGGGGCGCTCAGCGGTGGATCGCCGGCCATGTGCGCCACGTGATGCTCGCCGAGGCGATGGTGGACGACTACGCCGGGTGCTTCGCCGGAGTGGGTCCCGAGGAGGCGGAGCGGCTCGCGGACGCGTTCGCGTTCACGAACTGCCGGGTTCGCACGCCGCTCGCCGACATCCTGGCAGGCCATCGGACGGAGTCCACATGACCACGAGCATCGTTCCCGACCTCGCCACGAAGGTCGTCCGCTTCCTCACCGGCAGTCAGGGTCTCTACGGCGACGAGACCCTCCGCCCGGTCGCCGAGCAGTCGCGGCAGGTGGCCGCGCTCCTCGACGACGCGCTCCCGGTGCGGGTCGAGTGGATGCCGGTGCTCACGTCGGTGTGGAAGCCGCGACCGAGCTACCAGACCAGCGCCACCGCCTGGCTGACGGCGGGTGCCGCCCATCACACGGTGCTCACCACCGCCGCGACCGCCGAGATGTTCGAGGACTTCGCGCGGATCGTGGAGACGGAACTCCTGCTGATCGACGGTGAGACCACCGTTCGCGGCTTCGAGCACCAGGTGCGCTGGAACAACGCGTACTACCGCTTGGCCCAAGGCTTCTAGACACGTCCTCGGCAGCGCCGCGGCGAGGTCAGCGGCCGCGGGCGGGCGATGGTAGGCCGCCATCCAGCGGACCTGCTTGTTTCTTCGGGCGGGAGGGTGATACGGGTGATGACGCAGGGGCGGCAGGCGGTCATGGCCGACGTGGCGCGACTGGCCGGCGTGTCGCACATGACGGTGTCGCGGGTGCTGAACAAGCATCCGAACGTCAGGGTGGCCACCCGGCAGCGGGTGCTGGAGGCGGTACGCCAGCTCGGGTACCGGCCGAACGCGATGGCCCGCGGGCTGGCCGGGCGGCGCTCGCGGGTGGTCGGCGTGGTCTCGTTCAACACGATCCTGCACGGCCCGGCCTCGACCTTGCTGGGCATCGAACGCGCCGCTCGGGCCGCCGGATATGGCATCAGCGTGGCCACCGTCGAACGGATCGACAGCGAGCGCGTGATGGCCGCGATCCATGCGCTCGCCGAGCAGTCGGTCGACGGGGTGGTGATCATCGCGCCCCAGGCCGCGGCCGCCGCCGCGCTGCGCAGCTTGCCGTCGGGGGTGGCCGCCGTGGCGGCGGAGGCCGACACCGGCGGCGAGATCCCGGCCGTCGCGGTCGACCAGGTCGCCGGCGCGCGGTTGGCGGTCGAGCACCTGCTCCGGCTCGGCCATCGCCAGGTGTGGCACCTGTCCGGACCACGGAACTGGATCGAGGCACAGCGGCGCATCGAAGGTTGGCGCCGGACTCTTGAGGACGCCGGGCTGAGCGCGCCGAGTCTCATGACGGGTGACTGGAGTGCCCAATCCGGGTATGCCGCCGGGCTGGAACTGGCGGCGCAGCGTGGCGTCAGCGCCGTGTTCGCCGGCAACGACCAGATGGCGCTGGGGATGCTGCGGGCGTTCCACGAGCGGGGTGTCAGGGTGCCCGACGACGTGAGCATCGTGGGCTTCGACGACATTCCGGAGGCGGAGTTCATGTTCCCGCCGCTGACCACGGTGCGGCAGGACTTCGACGAGGTCGGCCGACGGTGCATCGCCGCGCTGCTCGGGATCCTCGACGGAGATCCCGAGGGCGAGGACCAGTCGGCGCCGGACCTGCGGATCGCGCCGACCCTGGTCGTGCGGCACAGCACCGCGCCGAGCCGCTGACGTCTGCTTCCGTGCGCCACGCGCGGCCCGCCCGGCCGGAGGCCGGCCGGTCAGTGCACGGCGGGCCGCCGCGGTGTCAGGCCGCGGCCCGCGCGAGCGGCAGGACGAGGTCCCGGCTGCTCAGCTTGCACGTCAGGGCACTGATCCCGGACGTCTGCCGCACCGGCTCTTCGCGGTGCGCAGGGCGGTACTACTACGTTGTAGAGAACTTATTTACAACGTCGTAAAACGACTGTAACTTGGCCCCAGGAGCGCCGCTGGGCGCTCACCGCCCGTTCAAGGAGGAACGTTGTTACGCGTTCTGCAATTGCGGAGACACCCCAGAGGGGCCTCGGGCGTCCGCGCCCGGATCCTCAAGCCAGTTGCGGCTGTCGTGCTCGCTTCGGCGATGGCGCTGAGCGTGTCGAGCCCGGCGCACGCCGAGGACACGGTCGATCTGACCCCGGGTCCGCACGTCGTCGCGGATCCCAACTCGCCGACGGGTTACACGGGCCACTTCGTGTACTACAACCCGACGGCGACAAGTGTTCGCTTCGTCGCCGACATCCTGTTACGCAACTGGGCCGACCAGACCGACACCACCGTCTACCAACCCCAGCAGTACCGCCCGGGCCTGATGCGCGGCGCGGGTGCGTACGACGTGCAGATGACCAACGCCGGCGACGGCTACTGGGTCACCGACGTCCCGCTGGCGGCCGGCCCGAACCAGTACTGGTTCTACGTCAACAACAACACGAACCTGTGGGTGCCCGACCCGGCGAACTCGCCGATCTACGCCCCGGACGGCCTGACGGGCACGTCCCGGCGTGCCTTCAACAGGGTCAACGTGCCGTACGACGCCGCGAAGCAGAACTACGCACCGCTGGCGGAGCGGGTGATCGCGAACCCGCGGCCGGACACGGCGAAGGGCACCTGGAGCTACGTGCCCATCCAGATCGGCACGGCCACGCGGACGCTGGGCGTCTACCTGCCGCCCGGGTACGACCCCAACCGTGCCCAGCCGTACAAGACGATCTACCTGCAGCACGGTAGCGGTCAGGACCAGTCCGACTGGCTGAACATCGGCAGCGTGCCGGTGATCATGGACAACCTGATCGCCGACGGGCAGACCGAGCCCGCGGTCATCGTGACGACGAACTCCGCGTACATGGGTTCTTCGCCGTACACGACCAACCTCGAGGGCATCATCATCCCGTTCGTCCAGAGCCACTACAACGTCTCGACGGACCGGATGGACAGGGCGTTCGCCGGCCTGTCGATGGGTGCCTCGATGACGATCAACATCATCAACAACAACCCGCTGCGCTTCGGCTACTACGGCGTCTTCAGCTGGACCCCGCCGCCGCGGACGACCACGGCGAACATCAAGCAGGCGTACATCTACATGGGCTGCGGGGCGTGGGACAACCTCAACCTCTGCGTGACCCAGGCGCAGCTCAACGCGCTCAACGGCTTCGTCAACTACAAGTTCGACAAGATCGCGGGTGGCCACGACTTCAACGCCTGGCCGCAGCTCTTCGCGAACTTCGCGCGGGACTACGCGTGGCAGCGCGGGGCGTTCGTCAACGGCGCCCCGGTGTTCGCCGCCGGTGGTGAGTCGCAGGCGGTCGACGAGGGCCAGGCGCTGTCGTTCGGTGTCGCGGCGACCGATCCCGACGGTGACGCGCTGACGTATTCGGCGAGCGGTCTGCCGGCGGGGGCGAGCTTCGATCCCGCGACGCGGCAGTTCTCGTGGACGCCCGGCTTCACCCAGGCGGGCACCTACACGGTCACCTTCACGGCCAGCGACGGCACCAAGTCGTACAGCCTGGCCGGCAGCAAGGAGGTCACCGTCACGGTCCGCGACGTGCCCGCGCCGGTCGCCCGGACGGCGCCGTCCATCAGCGGCACCGCCGAGGTCAACGCGGTCCTGGCCGCCGACCCCGGCACGTGGGACGTCGACAACACCGCGTTCGGCTACCAGTGGTCGGCAAACGGCGCGGCGATCTCCGGTGCCACCGGCGCCAAGCTGCTGGTGACGCCGGACCTGTCCGGCAAGGCGGTCACGGTCACCGTGACGGCGAGCGCCGCCGGTCGGCCCGACGGCAGTGCGACGTCCCAGCCGGTCACGATCAAGACGATCGCGGCGTGGAAGTCGACGGCCGTCTACGACAACGGTGATCTGGTCATTTACCAGGGGAAGGTCTACCAGGCCAGCTGGTGGACGCAGAACCAGGCGCCGGGCGACCCGCAGGGAGCGTGGCAGGAACTGGCCGTGACGGCGGACGGATCCACGGCGTGGACGGCGTCGCGGATCTTCAATGCCGGCGACAGGGCCTACTACCAGGGCAAGCTGTACCAGGCTCAGTGGTGGACCCGTAACCAGGCTCCCGGGGACCGGAACGGGCCGTGGGCCGAGGTCGTGACCACGCCCGCCGGCGCCCCCGGCTGGGCCGCCACCACGATCTACAACGCCGGTGACAAGGTCACGTATCAGGGCCACGTCTACCAGGCACAGTGGTGGACCCGGGGGCAGGCGCCCGGGGGCGCGAACGGTCCCTGGAAGCTGGTCTCGTAAGCGTTCCCCGCCCAGGTGTCCGTAGGCCGTCAGCGCCTGCGACGACGCCAGTCGGTCCCGCCGCCAGGGACTGCGCCGGGAGCGGATCGGGAACCGAGTGACCGGCGGGTTGCCGGCAGCGCGCGAGCTGCCGGCAACCCGCGGATTCGCTGTGCCCACAACGGTTTGCGGGCGGACGGATGTCGCGATTCCCCTTCTGGAAAACGTTGTAAAGAACTTCTTTACAACGTCGTAAATTCGTCGGTAACTTGGCTCGTGGAGCGCCGCTCGGCGCTCACCCGCCGTTCAAGGAGGAACGTTGTTACGCGTTCTGCAATTGCGGAGACACCCCGGAGGGGCCTCGGGCAGTCGCGCCCGGCTCCTCAAGCCAGTCGCATCCGTCGCGCTCGCTTCGGCGATGGTGCTGAGTATGTCGAGCGTGGCGCAGGCCGAGGACGCGGTCGACCTGACCCCGGGTCCGCACGTCATCGCGGATCCCAACTCGCCGACGGGTTACACGGGCCACTTCGTGTACTACAACCCGACCGCGACAAGTGTGCGCTTCGCCGCCGACATCCTGTTGCGCAACTGGGCCGACCCCACCGACACCACCGTCTACCAGCCCCAGCAGTACCGATCCGGTCTGATGCGCGGTGGCGGCGGCTACGACGTGCAGATGACCAACGCCGGCAACGGCTACTGGGTCACCGACGTCCCGCTGGCGGCCGGGGCGAACCAGTACTGGTTCTACGTGAACAACGACACGAACCTGTGGGTCACCGACCCGGCGAACGCGCCGATCTACGCCCCGGACGGCCTGACGGGCACCGCCCGGCGCGCCTTCAACAAGGTGTACGTGCCGTACGACGCCGTGAAGCAGAACTACGCGCCCCTGGCGGCGCGGCAGATCGAGCTTCTGCGGCCGAACGTTCCCCACGGCACGTGGGGCTATGTGCCGATCCAGATCGGCGCGACCACGCGGACGCTGGGCGTCTACCTGCCGCCCGGGTACGACCCCAACCGTGCCAAGCCGTACAAGACGATCTACATGCAGCACGGCAGCGGCCAGGACCAGTCCGACTGGCTGAACATGGGCGACGTGCCGGTCATCATGGACAACCTGATCGCCGACGGGCAGACCGAGCCCGCCGTCGTCGTGACGACCAACACGAACTACCTCGGCAACTCCGCGCAGGGGTACCCCAACCTGCGCGACATCGTGATCCCGTTCGTCGAGAGCAACTACCGCGTCTCGACGCAGGCGGTGGATCGGGCGTTCGCCGGTCTGTCGGCGGGCGCGGGTGTCACAGCCGGCCTCATCAACTTCGACGCGACGAAGTTCGGCTACTACGGGTTGTTCAGCGGCGGCGTCGGAGTCCGCAACACCACGCCGAACCTCGGGGTGCCCTACATCCTCTTCGGCGGCGGCGCATGGGACTTCGGGCTGCCCAACCCGAGCCAGGTGGCCGCGCTGACGAACGCGCACGTGAAGAATGTCGTCGTCGCCGGCGCGCACGACTTCAACACCTGGGACCAGCTGTTCACGATGTTCGCGCGGGACTACGTGTGGCAGCGCGGGGCGTGGGTGAACGGCGCCCCGGTGTTCGCCACCGGTGGTGAGTCGCAGGCGGTCGACGAGAACCGGACGCTGTCGTTCGGTGTCGCGGCGACCGATCCCGACGGTGACGCGCTGACCTACTCGGCCAGCGGTCTGCCGGCGGGGGCGAGCTTCGATCCCGCGACGCAGCAGTTCTCGTGGACGCCGAGCTACAGCCAGGCGGGGACCTACACGGTCACCTTCACGGCCAGCGACGGCACCAAGTCCTACAGCCTGTCGGGGACCAAGCAGGTGACGATCACCGTGCGGGACGTCCCCGCCTGGCAATCGTCCGCGGTGTACACCGAGGGCAACCAGGTGAGCTACAACGGCTCGACCTGGCTGGCATCATGGTGGACCAGCAACCAGGCTCCGGGTGATCCGTACGGACCGTGGCAGGAGATCAAGGTCGCCGCCGACGGCACCGCGATCTGGACGCCGACGCGGATCTTCGTCGCCGGTGATGCCGTCGTCTACCAGGGCAAGCGCTACGTGGCACAGTGGTGGACCCGCAACCAGCAGCCCACCACGCCGTACGGTCCGTGGCGGCTCGCGTCCTGACCCAGCACGACCTAGCACGACCCGGCCGCGTCACCCCCAGAGGGTGGCGCGGCCGGCCACGTTCACGAAGCGCCACGCCCATGGTGGGTTTGGCGTGTCGGCCTGGGACGGCTCTGCGCGCGAGCCGGACGGGGATGCCGAGCTGGACGGCTGTCGGGTTGTGGGCGCTCATCGAATTGACCGGGGTTGGCTCCCAGGCGGCGATGGTCTGGGGCGGAAAATCCAACCAGGTGCGTTTTTCCCGGTCCCCATCCAATAAAGCGTTATAGAACTTCCGGCATCGAAGTCGCATCGAAGTTTCATCGTCGATGGCAGCGGCCAGCGGAGCTCCACATCGGCTGCGAGCAGGCTCGTTGCCCCTGTGACAGGCACATGAAGTACAAACCCTTGAATGTCGAGAAATGATCTGGCAACCTTGCCAACGACATCATGTGAGCGCTCACACGCCTAAGCGCCGCCGCCCGGATGTCGTTCTCTTTCAGGAGGTTCGTGTGTCTTCCATACCGCTGAGTCGCCGTGGGCTCTTGCAGGCGACCGGGGCCGGCGTGGTGGCCGGCGTCGCCGCGAGTGCCGGCGTCGTGGATGTGCGCAGCGCGCAGGCGTCGGTCGCGCCGGTCCGTGCGGACATCGGCGTGTCGGCGTACGCCTTCGATCTGGGCCAGGTGCGACTGACGTCCAGCCGGTGGCTGGACAACCAGAACCGGACGATGGCGTACCTGCGCTTCGTCGACGTCGACCGGCTGCTGTACAACTTCCGGGCCAACCACCGGCTGTCGACCAACGGCGCCGCGGCCAATGGCGGCTGGGACGCGCCGAACTTCCCGTTCCGCACCCACGTGCAGGGGCACTTCCTGTCCGCTTGGGCGCAGGCGTACGCCGTGCTCGGCGACACGACCTGCCGGGACAAGGCGAACTCCATGGTCGCCGAGCTGGCCAAGTGCCAGGCCAACAACGGGGCCGCCGGGTTCAGCACCGGGTATCTGTCGGGCTTCCCGGAGTCGGACTTCACCGCGCTCGAGGCCGGCCAGGCGGTCAGTGTGTCGTACTACTGCATCCACAAGACCCTCGCGGGTCTGCTCGACGTGTGGCGGTACATCGGCAGCACCCAGGCCCGTGATGTGCTGTTGCGGCTGGCCGGCTGGGTCGACTGGCGTACCGGCCGACTCAGCTATGCGCAGATGCAGAGCGTGCTGGGTACCGAGTTCGGCGGCATGAACGCGGTGCTCGCCGACCTGTACCAGCAGACCGGTGACGCCCGTTGGCTGAGCACCGCCCAGCGCTTCGACCACGCTGCGGCGTTCAACCCGCTGGCGGCCAACCAGGACCAGCTCAACGGCCAGCACGCCAACACCAACATCCCGAAGTGGGTCGGCGCGGCGCGGGAGTACAAGGCTACGGGTACGACCCGCTACCGCGACATCGCCGCGAACGCGTGGAACATGACGGTCAACGCCCACACGTACGTCATCGGCGGCAACAGCCAGGCCGAGCACTTCCGGGCGCCGAACGCGATCGCCAGCTATCTCGCCAACGACACGTGCGAGCACTGCAACTCCTACAACATGCTGAAGCTGACCCGCGAGCTGTGGCTGCTCAACCCGGACAACGCCGGGTACTTCGACTTCTACGAGCGGGCGCTGCTCAACCACGTCATCGGCGCGCAGAACCCGGCCGACGCGCACGGGCACGTCACCTACTTCACGCCGCTCAAGCCGGGTGGCCGCCGCGGTGTAGGCCCGGCGTGGGGCGGTGGCACGTGGAGCACCGACTACAACAGCTTCTGGTGCTGCCAGGGCACGGGCATCGAGATCAACACGAAGCTGATGGACTCGATCTACTTCTCCAGCGGCACCACGCTGACGGTGAACCTCTTCATGCCCTCCGTGCTGAACTGGACGCAGCGGGGCCTCACGGTCACCCAGAGCACCTCGTACCCGGTCAGCGACACGACGACACTGCAGGTCACCGGGGCCACCGGCGACGCCTGGTCGATGCGCATCCGCATCCCCGCCTGGGCCGCCGGCGCCACGATCAGCGTCAACGGCGTCGCGCAGGGTGTCGCCGCCACGCCCGGCAGCTACGCCACGATCAACCGCACCTGGGCGTCCGGCGACACGGTGACCGTGCGGCTGCCCATGCAGGTCGTCGCCCGCCCGGCCAACGACAACGCCAACGTCGTGGCGCTCACCTACGGCCCGGCGGTCCTGGCCGGCAACTACGGCAACAGCACGCTGTCGTCGCTGCCGTCGCTGAGCACGTCCTCGGTGACCCGGACGTCGAGCAACGCGCTGGCCTTCACCGCGACCGCGAACGGCTCCTCAGTGAGCCTCGGGCCGTTCTACGACGCGCAGGGCTTCAACTACACCGTCTACTGGGCCGCGAACGGCCAGGGGTCCGCAGGCAGCTACCGCCTCGTCAACGTCGGCAGCGGCCTCGTGCTCGGCGTGCAGAACATGTCCACCGCCGACGGCGGGCTGGCCCTGCAGTGGACCGACAGCGGCACCGCCGACCACAACTGGGAAATGATCACCGACGGTACGGCGGTCCGGTTCCGCAACGTCAACAGCGGCAAGGTGCTCGGCGTGCAGAATATGTCCACCGCCGACGGTGCGTCGATCCTGCAGTGGACCGACAACGGCACCGCCGACCACCGGTGGACGCTGCTCGACCAGGGCGACGGGACCTACAAGATCCGCAACGTCAACAGCGGCAAGCTGCTGGGCATCCAGAACAACTCCACCGCCAACGGCGTCTTCGCCGTCCAGGACTCCGACAACGGAACCGCCGACAACCGCTGGCGACTCGTCCGCAACACCTGAACCGCTGCCGCAAGGAGCTGACGACGGGCGTGTACAGCTGGCCGACCACGCCTTCGGCCAGCTGTGCCGGGCATCGCGACGGTCGTCCTTGCCGGCGGCGGTGGCGTACCAAGACCCGCGACGGCAGCTACCCCGAGAGCCGACGTGTCGGCCACGCGTGGCTGGTACCGGCCGCACCGAGACCGACGTCCTGCCGCGGCCGGACACCCGGCGGTCTCGGTGCGGCAGGGGAGCCGTGGAAACAGTCTGATCATGCCCGCGACTTGATCATCGGCAGTCGAACACACGCAAAGCGCAAAGCGTTGCCACTATCTACACCCGCCAGCAGCGACGCACGACGCTGACGTGGACCGGGGGTCATCCACGACGCGCCGGGCACACACCGGAGTCCGGGCACTCGTTTGGATCAGGCCGCTCCGCTGCCATAGGGGCGCGTGAGGATCTCAAGGTTGTGCCCGTTCGGGTCGTCGAAGTACACACCACGCCCGCCGTCGCGGTGGTTGATCTGCTGCGGCTGGTTGTGGTGCGGATCGGCGTAGTAGGCGACTCTGGCCTCCTGGATACGGCCGAAAATGGCGTCGAAGTCGTTGTCCGAGACCAGAAACGCGTAGTGCTGAGAGGTGATGGGCCCGCCACCCGTGTCGGTGAAGTCCAACGTGACGCCGTTGCTCACCTCGACCGGGACGAACGGGCCGAAGCGAGGACCCACCGGCAACCCCAACATCGTCGCCAGGAACTTGGCGGATGTCTCCTTGTCGCGGGCCGCGACGATCGTGTGATTGAGCTGTACGGACATCGCAGTGCCTCCTGACTCATGCGCCGCTTGACGCGCTGGCTACCCGGCCACCTCCGGAGCATGCAGATCCGGCTGGGCTGGTGGATCGCCGAGGCCGGCCGAGCCGCTCGTTGGATCTGCCGTGCCCGAACCCATCGGCCCATTTGCCCGATGGCGAGCGGCCTGTGCCACATCGGCAAGGGGTAGCTGAACCACTTGTCGATCGACTCGTCGTCGTGGGTCGACGAAGGGAATGACGGGTGGCACAAGGTGATTGGGGGCCTGACGAACTGGATCGGCAGTGGCTGCCCCACGTCGACGTGCGGACGGTTGTCGTCAGCCTCGTGCCCGGGCCGGTGCGCTCGGACTACCCGTAGTGGAAGACGTTGCCTGACAGCGGGAGCACCCCCGCGCGTGCGGGGACGACCACGGCCTGCAGGGCGCAGATCAGCGCGTCGCGGGAGCACCCCCGCACGCGCGAGGGTGCTCCCAACCGGGCCCCGGGCGGGACGTGGCTGCGCGGTGAGCTGGCGCTGGGAGTCTGCCCATCGCGATCCCGAGCGGCTGATGGCCGCATTCGATCGGAGCTTGACGGGCGAGCGGAGTTGTCGCCGCCCGTCGAGGGTGGTCATCGGTGGCGGTTCGCCGCTGATGTGTGCGCGTCGGTTCTGGATTGGTACGGCTGGTCGATGGCGGCTTTCGACTCGTCGGCCAGGCCGGTCAGGTGGGCCACTTCGTCATCGGTCAGATCCTCGGCGATCCTGGCTGCATCGACGTTGGCCCGCAGGTGCTCAGGATTTGCGGTGCCGGGAATGACGACGACGGCTGGGGAACGACGCAGCAGCCACGCTAGCGCGACCTGGGCCGGTGTCACGCCGAGGCGCAGTGCAGGACCGGTGAGTTCGTCGTAGCCGGCGAGTCGTCCGGCGGCCAGTGGGAAGTACGGAACGAACATGATGCCTTGTGTCTCGCAGTCCGCAAGGACCTGAACGCCACTGCGGTCGAGCAGGTTGAAACGGTTCTGCACCGCCGCGATCGGTGTCATTCTCTGAGCTCGGGCCAGCATCTGCGGCGACGCCCCGGACAGGCCGATGCGGCGGATGAGTCCTTGATCGCGCAGCTCGACGAGCACACCGAGCGATTCCTCCAGCGGAACTGCGGCTTCCGCCCCCGGGGTGTCACCGGGAAGGCGCAGGTAGGTCAGCTCGCTCACCTCCGTGCCCAGGTCTGCGAGGGCTTCGTGGACCTGCCGGCGGACGATGCCGGGTTGATCGGTGATGATCCACGACCCATCGGGGCCGCGCCCGGCACCGACTTTGTTCCCGACGATCACGCCCTCGGGGAACGGCCGCAGTGCCTCCCCGATCAGCTGGTTCACGGTTCGCGGCCCGTACGCGTTCGCGGTGTCGAAGAACGTGACGCCCAGCTCGACAGCCAGACGGAGCACCTGCCGGGCCGACTCCGGATCGGCCGGTAGACCCCAGACGTTTGGCCCGGCGAGCTGCATGGCGCCGTACCCGACTCGATTCATTGATTTCTCCTGGCGTATCGGTGCTACGGCTTTTTCCGTATCACCGCCTCGTTACAGTGATACGCCCAATGCCGTAGCATTGCAACGGTGGACGACGCGAAAATCCGTAGTCGCCGGCGCATCCTCGAAGTGGCAGCCGCCATCCTGGAGAGGGAGGGCGCCCAGGCGGTCTCCACGCGTTCCGTCGCGGCAGCCGCCGGTATCCGTGCCGCGTCCCTCTATCAGCTCTTCGGCGACAAGGACGGGCTGCTCGCAGCCCTGGCCATCCAGGCCTTCGACCGCTATCTAGCCGAGAAGCACACGATCCCACCGACCACCGACCCGGTGGAGGCCATGCGCCGCGGCTGGGATACCCACGTCGATTTCGGCCTGCGCCACCCGGCTGTCTACCTGCTGATGTTCGGCAGCGACCGGCCCGGCCACCGGCCGCCCGCGGCCGAACAGGCGCACGACTTACTGCTGACGTTCCTCAACCGCGTCGCGGCGGCCGGCCGCTTGCGGGTTCCGCCCACGTTCGCAGCCTCTCTCTGCCAGGCTGCCGCCACCGGCGTCACCTTGTCGCTGATCGGCACCCCCACCCCCGACCGAGACCTGGAAATCTCCGTGAGGATGCGGGAGACCCTAATCAATTCCCTCGTGACCGATCCGCCGTCGGACCCGGATCGGAGTCTCGCCTCCCGGGCTCTCGCCCTCGACGCCTCCCTCACCACCGCAGACGAGCCCATTCCCCTGCGCCCGACCGAAACCGCCCTCCTTCGGGACTGGCTCCAGCGACTGGCCCATTGACCCAGACGCCCACTCGAGACCTCGATCGAGCACCCGCTTCTCGGCAGATCCAGGCGCCCGCCAGCGCCGAACGCTGGTCACGAAGCGTGACCCTTCCGGCGGCCTGGCGCGCTCGGTCGGCGGCTAGATCCGGACGCCCGACGATCGTGGGTGGCAGGGATCAGGGTGGCCGGATTTCGTTCGTCACTGCCGAGCGAGTTTGCGACGATGGGTCCGTGACTGTATCCGGCTCCGTCGAGCTGATCCGCGCGCCCCAGCTGACCGACCAGGCTCCGTATGCCTACGCCGCGGTGGCCTCCGACGTCCGGCGGCTGGTGTTCACTGCCGGTGCCTGCCCGCTCGACGAGTCCGGCGCGACCGTCGCCGTTGGCGACGTGGCCGGGCAGGCCGAACAGGTGATGGCGAACCTTCGCACGGCGTTGGCGGCTGCCGGCGCCACCCTCAGCGATGTGGTCAAGACGACCGTCTACGTCGCCAGCCATGACCGCGCCGACCTCGTCACGGCATGGGACGTGGTCCGCGGGCACTTCGCCGACCACGATGCGCCCAGCACCCTGCTCGGCGTTGCGGTCCTCGGCTACCCCGACCAGCTCGTCGAGGTAGAAGCCGTCGCAGCGCTCCGCTGATTGAGAGCGAGGTACCGTCGGCAACGCCCTTCGGCCCACCGCCGAGCGCCTCTCGCGGCATAGCGGATGCCGCGGTTGGGCCGAGACAGCGGATTACCGGGGTGTCAATCGCCATCAGCACATCGAGTACTTCCCAGGCGATGTGTACCGGTCGCCAGATTCGATGCCATTGATCATCGTGGCGGACTGGTCAGACGAGCCGGCGTGCAACACGCGCTGACCTCGGCGTATCCGCGGCTTCAGCGAGCGCGCACGGACTGCGGCTACTTATTTACTGGATCTACGACCGCAGCCCGGCCAGGCTTGGTCGAGGTGATCGGTGGGGTCGCTCGCATTCAGCGGCTGCCCGTCTGTGGTTGGGGCGTGGCTCTCATCTGGCATGCACCCTGCCGGTCACCGCGGCGTGGAGTGGCTCCAGAGGGGACTGCCCAGCTCAAAGTAGCGCTGCCCTCCCGCTGAACCCCGGTTCGGTCACAGCGAGGAGGAACGCGTGGGACGCGTCATCATCGGGATGGACCCGCACAAACGGTCGGCGACGATCGAGATCATCGACGATCGGGAAACGGTCTTGGCGGGTGATCGGTTCGGCACCGACCGGGACGGCTATCGTGCGATGCTTGCTCTCGGCCGGCGGCATCCGGAACGGCTCTGGGCGGTGGAAGGCTGCAACGGCATCGGCCGGCACATCGCGCAGCGGCTCGTCGCTGACGGCGAGACCGTGGTGGACGTGCCCCCGAAACTGTCCGCCCGGGCCAGGGTGTTCGCCACCGGCAACGGCCGCAAGACCGACCCGGTCGACGCGCACAGTGTGGCCGTGGCAGCGTTGCGCACCAAGGGATTGCGGCACATTGTCGCCGACGACGAGACGGTGGTGTTGCGGCTGCTCGTGGACCGCCGCGACGAGCTCGGCCGGGCCCGGACCGACCTGGTCAACCGCATCCACAAGCTTCTGCTGGAACTGCTGCCCGGCGGAGCCAAGACGTTCCTGTCCGCCGATCAGGCCCGAGCACTGCTGGCCACCATCCGGCCGCGTGACCTCGTCGGGCGAACCCGCCGCCGGCTGGCGTCCGAACTGGTCGGTGAACTGGTCCAGGTCGACAAGAAGATCAAAGCGGCGAAGCAGGAACTGACCGAGCTGGTCAACGACAGCGGCAGCAGCCTGCTCGAACTCAACGGCATCGGCCCGTCCGGCGCGGCCCGCCTGCTCGGCGACATCGGTGATATCCGCCGCTTCACCAGCCGCGCCCATTTCGCGTCCTGGAACGGCACCGCACCCCTGGACGCCTCGTCCGGGGATCAGCAACGCCACCGCCTGTCCCGGGCCGGGAACCGGCGCATCAACCGCGTCCTGCACATCATGGCCATCGTCCAGCTCCGCCACGACACGCTCGGCCGCGCCTACTACCGCCGTCGCCTCGCCGAAGGCAAGACCGCGATGGAAGCCATCCGGGCGCTGAAACGGCGCCTGTCCGACGTCGTCTACCGGCGCATGCTCGGCGATATCCAGCGGCTGGAGACGGGCCCGGGAGGACAACCGGGGGCGACTCTGCAATCCAGCGCGGCTGACCCAAACCCCGAGGTCAACACTTCGGAACAGTCACTTCCCGGACCCGCCGACCACCACCCTAGAACACCGAACTCACACGCCGCTTGACAAAGAGGGGCGCCAGAAGCGGATGCCGGGTGCCGAGTCGTAGTCCCTAGTTCGGGGCGCGCCTCTCTCAACCTTGGCGGTGTCACCACTGATTGGGCGAGCCGAGCACACTATGGCGATGATCGGCGGTTGGGTTCAGCGGCAGGCGTCAGCGCTCGTTGCACTGCAAGGACAGAATGTCGGCTCCTGGCAGGGCATCGAGATGGCCGTCCGCGGCGACGACGCACACTTCGAGTTCGGCGGCCCGGACGTACCCTGTCTGCAACTGCTCACACTGCGCATGACGCTCGCCGACAACTCGCCAGTGGTCGTCACCACGTACCAGGACGACGATGGGTTCGGGCTGGCGATCGACACCTGCAGCACCTGGCCCTCCGAGGCTCCGGACGCCGGGTACCGGCTGCGGGCCCTGCCCGAGCTGCCCACGGGGCGAGTCCAAGAGGCGTCGACTTACCTGGATGGCGACCTGCTCGCTGAGGTGATGCTTCGGGTGGAAGGCCGGGAATTGCTGCTCGTCGCCGGCGAGGCAGATGAAGATCACTCCGGCCGACTCGTATGGCATCGCCTCGACGAGTCCGTGCTCGTCTTCACCCGGCCGGGCGACGCCGAAGCGATCCCATGGGTGCCGGCGCGCACGCCGCTCCGTCTCATCGAGCGGAAGTGCCCGTGATCGGGTATCCGCTTCTCGGCAGATCGGCGAGCCGGACGATCCTCAAGTCATGACGTTGCGTAGCGAGCGGATCGCGGCATGAGCGCGCACGTTGATCACGATCAGCGGCGCCTCAGTTCATGCCACATGGGCGAACCGGCAGACCGTCGAAGTTAGTCGCTCCTGTGTGGTGCGGTCTGTCAAGGGCTGAGCCGGGGCTCCGAGGCAGCATTGGCATTAGTGTCGCCACTATGTCCGTTTGTCCGAGGTCCTGCATCGATATAAACCCGCGGGGCAGAATCGTCACCGTCGCCGGACGCGCGCGCGGCTAAGATTTCGAGTTCAGCTATTGGCAATGAGACGCCTAGCAGTGATGTCGCTGTGGCAACCTTTACCGCATCACGAAGCGACTTCGTCTTGATCGCGGCGGCGGAGGCAAGTCCTGCGATGAAGCGGATTTCGCGGTCACGATCCTCGCGCAGCTTGTCAATTAAGTTGATCATGAGTTCGCGCGCTTTGTCCGCTCGCCGGAAGAACAGATAGCCGATCGCTTGAGTTACCAGTCCAGTGGCGCCAAGCACTCCAGCAGGTTCGGGCTCATTCGGATGCTGGAAGAGGTATGCGCACGCCCACATAACCACACCAAAACCTGCAATGGCGAAGGCTAGGCTAGCAATAAAGGTGACCAACGCCTGTTGGTAGCCTTGTGCGTAATATTTGACTATCAGACGCGTATGGCCATCCGAGTGCCGGCGAACTACGTCGGCGAGTGCTTCGGCGGACTCGCCGTCACCGTCGCTGCCGAAGTTGACAAATATGTCACCTATTGAATCGCGCTCGTTCCGCTCTTGAGATTCCGCTTGCACGCTGGGCGCGGTGGGTTCACCGTCGCTTGCGTTGCCTTTTCGCTCCGAGAGTCCGAGGGTCTGAATGAGGTCCGACTCGACGGTCCCTGCCTTCTTGCCTATAAATCTAGATACGGCACCCGCGATGGCTGCGGCTACGCCGGACGATCCGAGTGCCGCGATGGCGGCAAGAATCAACTCTGGGCCCATGGGTGATTCGCAAATTCTCCGTGTTGCCTAGTTTATGTGGAAGCTGTACCTGTGTGCCGAGTGCTAGTGGACCGCTTCGGCCCATCTCAAGTTACGAGCAAGTCTGACGACCAGCACATAACGGATATTGACTGAGGGTGACGTGCTAGCTATCTAGCCAAGCAGAGTTCAGCCCGGAACGGCATGCCTGAAAGGCTGTGGTCGTATCCGCTCATCGGTACGAGAGTGCACCAGAGCGGCGGAGGCGCAGCCACGCGGCGTGACGATCTTCGACTGGCCGGCGTGCGACACCCGCGACATGTGTCTACATCGCCGGCGCCGCCGACCTGGACGCGGTAGTCTACTTGCATAGTGCAAGCGCGACGGCCCGTCGTTGACTCAAAGGGTCTGACTCGGCGAAACCGGGCTCGCGGCTTCCGGATTACTGCTAGAGACGTCAGGCTGTTCACTAGCTTCGCGGTCGACAAAGGTCCAGTACGAGAGCTCGAACGTCTTGAGGATTGACCATTGGCCCATCGTTCGGCTCTGGACGGCCGCGCCGATCGCGGCAAGTAGGAGGAATACGGCCGATGTGCCGGCAAATAGGTGCTTGCTTCCAACGACTAGTTCAACAGTCGCGCAGATGCACGCGATCGCAAGTGGGATGACACAGTTTCGGAGCATTAACCCAATAGCCCGCATTCGACTAATTTCGGATGCCACTTCCCGGTTGGCCAACTCGGCCCGTGCTTGCAGGAGAAATCGACTGTACTTCAGGTAGCCACTGGCGGCTACTTCCGGATCCCGGTCCAGCATCAGCTTCGTTGCCTCCGGCCACGGCCAGAATCGCTGAGAGAATCGGTCGATGATCCTAATCAATGGCCATGTGACATGACCAACAAGGTAAGCAGTGATCGCGACGCCAATCACGATCAACAGCGATGGAACATCTTTTAGGTCTTTGGTGCTGATATCGATCCATCCCAGGCGGCTCGCTATATATCCGAAGACGGAAATGTAGAGAAAGCCAGGGATGGAGTAGGCGAACAAATCATAGATGCCAAGCGCAAAGGTCACTGTCGCCGCCTGCGGGGTCGTTGCTACCAGATATCAGACCGGAACCTATTGTCGCTGGTACGCGCAACCTTGTGACCATGCCGATCAGTGGTTCAGTCGCGTCCGGCCATCAGCAAGATCGCGTGCGCGCTCATCGGCATGTCCGCGAGCTCGGCAACCCACACGGCCGTGATGTCCTGTAGCGACCGGATCGCGGCTACCGCGCACATGACCTTGGGTATCGGGCTACACGCCGTCGAAGCCGCGATAGGCACCGGACTCGTCGGCCGCGTCGGCGAACTCGTTGAAGTCCATGTTCGCGATGCTGAGGTTGGCCGAGACGTCGGCATACCATCGGGGCGGCACGCGGAACGTCCGACCGGGCTCGTCGTAGAGATCGACAGCGAGCAGGGGGCGCTCGGGGTCGGTCATGGTGGTTGCGTCCGCAATGAAGAGGTAGGTCAGTTTGGCGTCTTCTGCCGCGGCGGCGTCGGCCTCGACCAAGTCCTGGATGGTGACGCCGAGGTAGCGGGTGTCGTTGACGTAGGTCGCGCCGTCGGCGCCGGTGACGGTCTGGATCTCTATCCAGGCGGCGTCGTCCGTAAAGTCGGTTCGCAGGACGAGCGAGCTCAGGTCGTCGGGTTGAGGCAGCGACAGCACGCCGACGATCATCCCATCCTCAAGGCCTCACGCTCGCGCCGTGTTGCCGACCCATGTCCCGACATCGCCGCATCCGGAGGCCGATCGGCAATTGCTTCACTACAGGACGAGCGCACTGCGGCTACTTATTTACTGGATCTACGACCGCAGCCCGGCCAGGCTTGGTCGAGGTGATCGGTGGGGTCGCTCGCATTCAGCGGCTGCCCGTCTGTGGTTGGGGCGTGGCTCTCATCTGGCATGCACCCTGCCGGTCACCGCGGCGTGGAGTGGCTCCAGAGGGGACTGCCCAGCTCAAAGTAGCGCTGCCCTCCCGCTGAACCCCGGTTCGGTCACAGCGAGGAGGAACGCGTGGGACGCGTCATCATCGGGATGGACCCGCACAAACGGTCGGCGACGATCGAGATCATCGACGATCGGGAAACGGTCTTGGCGGGTGATCGGTTCGGCACCGACCGGGACGGCTATCGTGCGATGCTTGCTCTCGGCCGGCGGCATCCGGAACGGCTCTGGGCGGTGGAAGGCTGCAACGGCATCGGCCGGCACATCGCGCAGCGGCTCGTCGCTGACGGCGAGACCGTGGTGGACGTGCCCCCGAAACTGTCCGCCCGGGCCAGGGTGTTCGCCACCGGCAACGGCCGCAAGACCGACCCGGTCGACGCGCACAGTGTGGCCGTGGCAGCGTTGCGCACCAAGGGATTGCGGCACATTGTCGCCGACGACGAGACGGTGGTGTTGCGGCTGCTCGTGGACCGCCGCGACGAGCTCGGCCGGGCCCGGACCGACCTGGTCAACCGCATCCACAAGCTTCTGCTGGAACTGCTGCCCGGCGGAGCCAAGACGTTCCTGTCCGCCGATCAGGCCCGAGCACTGCTGGCCACCATCCGGCCGCGTGACCTCGTCGGGCGAACCCGCCGCCGGCTGGCGTCCGAACTGGTCGGTGAACTGGTCCAGGTCGACAAGAAGATCAAAGCGGCGAAGCAGGAACTGACCGAGCTGGTCAACGACAGCGGCAGCAGCCTGCTCGAACTCAACGGCATCGGCCCGTCCGGCGCGGCCCGCCTGCTCGGCGACATCGGTGATATCCGCCGCTTCACCAGCCGCGCCCATTTCGCGTCCTGGAACGGCACCGCACCCCTGGACGCCTCGTCCGGGGATCAGCAACGCCACCGCCTGTCCCGGGCCGGGAACCGGCGCATCAACCGCGTCCTGCACATCATGGCCATCGTCCAGCTCCGCCACGACACGCTCGGCCGCGCCTACTACCGCCGTCGCCTCGCCGAAGGCAAGACCGCGATGGAAGCCATCCGGGCGCTGAAACGGCGCCTGTCCGACGTCGTCTACCGGCGCATGCTCGGCGATATCCAGCGGCTGGAGACGGGCCCGGGAGGACAACCGGGGGCGACTCTGCAATCCAGCGCGGCTGACCCAAACCCCGAGGTCAACACTTCGGAACAGTCACTTCCCGGACCCGCCGACCACCACCCTAGAACACCGAACTCACACGCCGCTTGACAAAGAGGGGCGCCAGATCCGGTAATGTGATCTTGGCTGTTCACCTTGTGCGGTCGCGGGGGAGGCCGCCGTTTGGCCTGTCGAGGGGGTTAGCCTCGCTGGCGTGCTTGACGGGGACTTCGAGATCCATCTGGCGTTGCTGGCCGATCCGCGGCTCGCCGGTTTCGCCCTGGCGCAGGGGCTGAAATACACCCGTATCGTGCTCGACCGCGGTGTGACTCCCGACCAGCCAATGCTGACGTTACGCACCTGCGGTCGGCTCGCCGCCGTGGCCGCCGAGGCGCACGGCTGGGAGGAGCGGCTGGCCGGGGACGGATTCACGGTCGTGCGGGTGAAGGTGGAGGCATCGCCGTTCAACGGTGGTGTGCCACAGCTCGATGCGGAAGCCCCACCGGACCAGTACTTCGAGCACCACGTCAAGCTGGTCGTCGATAATGCCGGCATCGTTCTGGCCCGGCGAATCAGCCTGCGGCACACCGCGCATGTGTCCCGCAACGCCCGCCGGGGTGACCCCGACGGGCGCCATGAGCGGTTCGTCACCCAGCGTTGCCGCGGCTGTGGCCGCCCGGAAGCACGCCGCCGCCTCGACGCACTGCTCGCGGAACTCACCTCGGCGAGGCTCACGATCGTCGAGGTCGAACAGGAGTACGTCGTGCTGGACAGCAACCCGGCTGTGGACGCCGGCTGGATTTCCGCATGAATCCGCACCGCTTGGCGATCGATCACATCCTCGCCCTCGTCGGTGACTCGCCGCTGGCGGATGTGCTGGTCCTGCGCGGCAGCGTCACGATGCTGGCGTGGGCGGGACCGCACGCGCGCGAACCTGCCGACATCGACTGGATCGTCCGGCCGGTAGCCGTCCAGCCCCAGGATCGCTGGTGGCCGTATCCGTATGTCGACGGGCTCCACCGCGTGCGTAGCGCGCCGGAGACCGTGCACCGCAGGCCACGAGACGAGCTGTGGGCGGCACAGGAATACGACGCCGAGGGCCACCGGCCACGCCTCCCGCCGGACGGGTTGCGCTGGCTGCGCGCCGACGATATCGAGCCCGACCGGCCGCATATGGATCTGCTCGAACTGCTGGAAGCCCATCCGCTGACACCCGACGGGGTGCGGCTCGACCCCGCACGAGCCGAGTTCGACGCCGCCTTCGGCTGCAGCTACGAGACGACGGGATACGACGGGGCGGGCGTACGCGTCATGGTGCCGTTCGACGGCGGTGCGGTACAGATCGATTTCGCGTACGACGAGACGCTGCCCGAGCCCGCGGTGCTGACCGCGATCCCGCGCATCGATGGCACCCCCACCGCACTCTGGACCGCGAGCGCGGCGCTGTCACTGGCCTGGAAACTTCAATGGCTCGTCGCCGACCACGCCGATCGAGGCAACGGCGACGGCAAGGACCTTCACGACGCCGTGCTCCTGGCCGAACTGCCCGGATCCGGCTGTCGCCACGGCTACGCCGGATGTCAGGCGTTGCAGAACTCGACCCGGCGACGGTTAGGACCTGGACCGTCACGAACCACCCCTCCATGCATGATGGCACCACAGACTGGCTCGACCGCCTCGTCTGCGCCCTCGAACCGCTCTTACCCGGTCGCCACGACCCCGACGCCAACCGCCCCTAGTGCCCCTGACTGCCCTCCAGCCCGCAGGAGGACGCGCTACTTTCGGCAGATCCGCACGCCGAACCGCCAGATGGGCCCTCACGGTCTGTAGCGCGCGGATCGCGGCAGATGTGCGCATTCTGTAAGCGAGCCAAGTCCAAGGTTGCGGCATCCTGGTCGGGTGCTGACCGATGACTTGATCGCTCCGCTGGCGGCGTGGTCGCCGTGGCTTCCCTTTGACGATGCAGCACTATCCGCGCCTCGGCTTCCGGGCGTCTATCTCGCACGGGAAGGAGCGGAGGGCGAACTGGCCTACGTTGGCATGGCTGGTGAACGTCGCGGTCAGGGACTGCGCGGTCGGCTGACGGTCTACCGCCGCGGGAAAGCTGCGGTCAGTGGGCTGGGAGAAGCGGTGCTTGATCGAGCGCTGGCTGATCCGGCGTTCGTCCGGCAGCACCTCAACGAACTCGTAGCTGGTCGACCCAAGCGTGCCGCTGCATGGGCCCAAGATGCTCTACGCCGCGCCGAACTGTACGTCCGATGGGCTGTCACCGCAGATCGAGCAACGGCGGCGACCCTTGAGCGGGCGGTTCTTGACGCTCTGGCTGCCTCGCCGTTGTGGAACCGCGCGCGATAGCGTCCGCTGCATCGCACGCATCGATGTGGCCGCCCGGACAGCGGATGCTGATCAGGCTGGCTCTCAACACAGTCGCGGGTGGAAGGTTGTGCCTCATGCAGGCGGCGTAGTGATTGGTTGCGATGGGTCGCGACGATGGAACTTTTGGAAAAAGGGCGGCCGCCGGCCGACGCCGAAGGCGTCGTACACGTCGTTAAGGACTCGTTCACTGTACCCGATCATCACTGAAGCATCAGCCGCCACAATGATGGCGGCTGCTATGGTCGTTATCCACGGAGCTAGAGAATGGGGCAGTTCGATAAGCAGATACGTGGCCGCGAGCCCGGTGCATGTTCCCAGTGTAGACATCAACATCAGAACGCGTAGCAGCCGTCGAACTTTTGTATACGACTCTCCGTCTTCGAGAAACAGTTCCGGATTCAACCGCAACAACGTGTTGCCAAAGGCGCCCGCTCCCAGCAAAGCAAACGTCGCGAATGCGATCCACCAAGCAGTTGGCCGATCCAGAAGGTACGCTGGGACGATTTCGGCCACACCGAGCACAAACGGTATCGCTGTATCCCGAAAAGTCGGTGCCCACCGCGCGATGGTAGTGAACCACAAATATTCGTACGACACGATGATCAGGCCGACCAGATTTAGTATCGATTGAGCAAGGGCCGGTGTGATGGCGTGCGATGATACGGAACTTACGTAACGGGTGGACTCACTTACGATCGCCGCCAGGGCCACACCTTGAATGATGCTAATGATCATCAGGTAGCCTTGAGGGAAGTTGTCGACCGAGCGGCGGACAAGCGTCTCGGTATCGAGAGGCTCAAGGATGCCGGCCCGGATTCGGTCTGCAGGAGGATCGTTCTCTCGTTTTGGTGGCGGAGGTGCCGACGTCGAATTCTTTGGTGCTGGCACCGTAGCTGCGACCTCTGGTCGATAGGTCGAATACCCGCTAGCAGACCAAGAGCTCAGCAGGGAGAAACCGGCTACCGTAGTCAAGCTGATTGCTGGCAACAGGTCGCTGATTTGATGATCCGTTGAGGTCAAGGTAACCTGCCCGGCGGCAGCTATCAGGGATACCAAGGTAATTACAATCGCAAGCCGTGCCACGAAACCAGTGCTGAACGAAGTCACCGACGGTTTGGTGAAGCGAGTTATCCGGATGGTGAGAACGATGACGACAACTACGGTAAGGACGGTGGCGGCGTACCAGTCAAGCCAATGCCGAAATGGACGCCCATCCCGATATGCCTGATGCAGGTGATCGGTTACCCCGGACCACATGAGCAGTACGAGCAGTGGCGGCAGAACCCACACGATTACATTGCGCAGAAAGTCGACTGAGTCGGACCCGATCCCATCTTCCGCAGGATCGTCTCGCGTAAGATCCGCCATGAGTGCAAGCATTGAGTAAAACAGCATTATGCCAGCAACACAGAATCCTACGCCTGCAGTCGTTTGAAGGGATGCGACGCGCGAAGTACCCTGCTGTTCACCAGAAACCAGCGCGTAGTCAAGACTCGACGCAACGAGTCCGACGAAGGCGCTCAGCAGTGGCGCGATACTGCGCAAGGCCGGTCCTTCCGTCCGCCTACTTTGACGCTGCATCGTGAGTAATGCGATCAAGCCAGCAAACGAGAAGCCGGCGAGCAGGCCCGCGAGTTGCGAATAATAGCCGGCTACCTGAGGCAGGTTGGTCGGAGGACTGCTGAGCAGAATGCTGCGCACAGGCGTACTCATCTCCGTGGTTTGCTTGACGCTAGACGCGCATCAGGATCAACCTCTTCCTGAAAATATCGAATCTCGAGTTGGAACAGGTAGTACGCACGGCCATTGCGACGCGGCCACGTGTCTGGATGTGGAGATGAAGACCTTCGACGGGCGTGCCTGCGCGGCATCCGCTCATCGGCATGTCCGTGAGTAGGGGACCGGGTTCGCCATTACGTTCTGTAGCAGCCAAATCGCGGCAGATGAGGATGCCGTCGCGGACGTCATGATGGAAGGCGTGGATGGTCATCCAAACTACTCGGCTGCGGACTTGGAGATCGTGACTCTTCGCGAAGCGGTCGCGCGCCGGCCAGCGATGTATTTCGGGGACTACGCGGCCGAGGACTGGCCTTTAGTGATCGCGGCCTGGACGGCCACCGACCTGCTGGACTACGTGGTCACGCCGAGGCCCCGCGCGATGGTGACGCTGCATCGAGATGGTGACGTCTCCGCCGCAGTGTCGGGCGCTCGGCTGACTTGGCCTGTGGCCGCACGGCCGCGATCGGCGGACGACGTGATCCGCCGGCGGATGTGGTGGCACCAGCTTGGCTCCTCCATGGCGGTGACCGTGCTCCGCAACGGCACACCGTCAGGAATGGCCGACGTCATCGGCGACGAACTGGTCTGGAATGACCTCAGCATTGCGGTGCGGTTGACCCTCGATGCCGATTTCGTCGGTGTTGCGCCTCAGATGTGGTGGCGAGACGGTGTGGCGAGACTTCGAGCCGTCTTCGCTACAGATCGCTTCCGACTGCCGCCGGACCAGCAGCTCACGGTCACCGATGAAGCGGCCGGGACCGTGGCAACCATCGGCTGATACAACACCCGGTCACACGGCGTCCTCATCTCGGCATGGTCGCGAGCCGCCGGGTCAGGTTCCGGAGGCCATGTAGGCGGCGAGGATGTAGTTCGGGTGGCGGTCGAGATTGTTGCGGGCCCGCTCTGGCGTACCGCATCGTGGTGCGCGGGTCGGCGTGGCGGGCGGCGATCTGCACGTCGCGGAGGCTGACCCCGGCGTCGAGCATGGTCGTGACGAACGTATGTCTCAGCATGTGAGGGTGCATCCTCGGCATCCGCACGCCGGCCGCCGCGGCCAGGTGTCGGAGGCGACGGGACGCGGCGTGGCGATCCATGCGACCGCCGAGC
The DNA here is from genome assembly GCF_050947935.1 of Dactylosporangium sp. CA-052675. GTDB lineage: Bacteria > Actinomycetota > Actinomycetes > Mycobacteriales > Micromonosporaceae > Dactylosporangium. The sequence goes on from NZ_CP192010.1 coordinate 3,558,459, forward strand.
ATGTTGCGCAAGATCGGCCCGTCGACCCGCTCGCCGACGGCGCGTTCGATCGCCCGGGCCACCGCGGGTGGCAGCGGGACGAGGACGACTTTGCAACCTTTGCCACGCACCCGTAGGACGCGGTGGCCGTGTTCTTCGCCGAGGTCGGTGATGTTGGAGCCGCAGGCTTCGAAAATCCGCAGCCCGAGCAGACCCAGCAGGGCAATCAGGGCGAAGTCGTTCGGGTTGACCGACAGCCGGGCGGTGGTGATCAGGGCCTCGAACTGCAGGTGCCCGAGGCCGAGGGTGGGCGACTCGGCGGGGACGGTCGGCCGGCGGACGTAGTCGGCGGGTGAATGCTGCAGGATTCCATCGATGACGCGCACGCGGTAGAAGCCGGTCACGATCGACAGTCGGCGGGAGACGGTGGACGGCTGGTAGCAGCGGACGTCCTGCAGCCAGCGGACGTAGCGTTCGATGTCGATCCGGACTGCGGTGAGCGGGTCGAGGTCGTGGTCGGCGCACCAGCGCAGGAAGACGCGCAGGTCGGACTCGCTGTGCTGTCGGGTAAGGCCGCGGTAGCGACCGAGGTAGGCCGCGACCGCGGCCCGCAGGACAAGGTCACCCGGCGACTCGAGGCGGGTGCCGGGGGTAGGAAATGCAGCCATGTATTACGATGCGTCACCAGCCACGATGAACGCCAGAGCCTCCGCCGCGGCATGAGCGAGCAGGCAACTCCCATCAAGCGGTCGTAGCGATCCCGCGGCCCGGGCCCTTCGGCCAGCTCGGTGAGTGTCTGGTAGCCGCCACGCAGGTTTACCTCGGTCGGCACCGAATTCCGTTTCGCGGTTTGAGCGTCGGCAATGACGGGCTGGGCCGATGAGGGTCATGTCGGCGACGATGGCAGCGTTTCCCAAACCAAGATTCTGGCGGATTGGTGAAGGACCTGGTCGGATTCGGAGACGAACGGAATCTACGGGGCGTGCTACGGATACCATCTGCCGCGATGATTACGTCTCACCGCTGGTATGACGTTCGCACCCTCAAGCTCGGGCAGTGGCTGATCGGTGCCGCTGTCGCGACCGTGCTGGCGATGCTGGGGTGGCTCGCGCTGCCGGTGGTCACGATCGTGTGGTGCCTGCATGACCTCAACAGGTGTACCACCGGGCATCCGGGCATGTCCGAGGTCCAGGAGGTCGCCGAGATCAAACTTCCGAAAGACGCACGCCTCCGTTACTCCTTCTACAGTCAATGGCTTGAGTGGGAGTTGTACGCCATCGTGGCGTTCCCCAGCGACGAGACGGACCGGTTCCTGGCCGACAACGCGGTGCCGCCGCCCAGCACAACCAGCCGCGTCGCTCCGGACGGAATAAACGTGGTGGGCGACGAGGACCGCCAGCCGGCATGGCATCCGGAACTGGTCAACTCCTACGCCGGTGTCCACGCCTGCACCACGACGACATGCCGGGACCCGATGCTAGACAAGGATGACGCCAGAATCACCGTGCTGTACATCCACGTGCTCTCCGACGATCAGCCAGCCCCGACACCCAGCTAAGTGCACACCCTGACCAGCCTCGTCACCTCAATCGTCGCCCGCACGGTTGGAGGTTTCGTTGGAGCTGGCGCTGAACCGGCTGGCACAGGGACTTGATCCCGTGGAGGGCGGAGTCTCCTGGTTCAACGGGATGGCAGTCGACGATCGCAGAATGGTCCTGCGGAATAGATCGTCTAGAGGGGAACCAGATCCGGTAGCCGCCCAGAGCGGGCAGCCATTGCTTAGCGTAACTACTGATGGCTAGCCAGAAGACCAAATCCCCACCCGCCATTTTGATCGATGCGTGCCGCCGCAGAGTGGCTCCCGAAAGTCGCGGCTATTGAGCGAGGGAGACAGGCTCGTCCGAACCGGAAAGTGCGCACATCTGGGTCCCCTTCCTTGGCTCTGGTTCAAATTCCGTGAAGGCGCCGTCTCGTTCAAATCCGGGACCGTCAGCTACGGTGATTCGTCGTCGGTATGCGGAGAGGGTCACACATGGTCGTCGATGTGGCGCAGACGATTGCTACCGAAGTACTCCGGCGCGACCCTGTGAACGGAATTCGGATCGTCGGCATCGACGGCCCCAGCGGATCGGGCAAGAGTGTTCTCGCAGCTCAGGTTTCGAGGCTGCTCGCGGCTCCGATCATTGAGATCGACGACTTCGTCTCGTGGGATTGCTTCGCGGACTGGTGGCCACGCTTCGATGCCCAGGTGCTCAGCCCCCTGCTCGCCGGTCAAGACGCCGTTTACCAGGCCAGGGACTGGAACGATTGGTACGGATCCTCGCTGGGCGCATGGAAGACCCGGCATTGGCAGCCCACGATGATCGTGGAGGGCGTCACGTGCACCCGCAGCGCAACGACAGGCCGCCTCGCTTACGCCGTCTGGGTGGAGGCGCCCGCAGATCTTCGACTGGCCCGCGGGATGGCACGCGACACGGCATTCCCCGGCAAGAAAGCTCTGTGGCAGCGGTGGATGCTTGAAGAGGACGCCTTCTTCGCCGCGGACAACACCCGGAACCGCGCCGACGTCATTGTCGACACCTCGACCTTCGGTGTTGCCACCACATGACCGCCGCGCGGCCGTGCGAGGCCCTGTTACTTGATGGCTGGCGGGTCCCGAGCTCGTCGACGAACGGGTCCCTAAGTCGGCTCTGGTGTGAACGTCCTGATCGATGGTGGACGATGATCTGTTGAGCGGGTTCGTGATGCTGTTGAACGGCTGTTGGCCCACTTGGACGGTGTCGAGATCGATGAGGTTGCTGAAGCTGGTGGCGGCTTGGTCGTCGTGGCCCGGGCTCGGGGGCGGCGGGCAGGTTGCCGAGGTTGTGGGACGTCGTCGGCCAGAGTGCATTCGCGGTATCGCCGGATGCTGGCGGACGTTCCGGTTGGTGGCCGGCCAACGCGGATTGTGTTGGGGGTGCGGCGGTTCTTCTGCGTCAACGCTGCGTGCGAGGTGCGGACATTCGCCGAACGGGTGCCGTCGTTGACACGGCGTTGGTCGAGGGTCAGCGAAGGGCTACGGGAGATGATTGCTGCGGTCGGGCTTTCGCTGGCCGGGCGAGCCGGGGCGCGGCTGGCGCTGGTGCTGGGGATGCCGGTCAGCCGCCACCGACTGCTGCGCCTCGTCAGAGCGCTGCCGGACCCTCCCGCCGGGGCGGTTGCTGTGCTCGGGGTGGACGACTTCGCGGTCAGGCGTGTCCATCACTACGGCACCGTGCTGATCGACTGCGAAGCCCGCCGGGTCGTCGACCTGCTGCCCGGCCGTGACGCCGGCCCGCTGACCAAGTGGCTGCAGCAGCATCCCGCACCGCAGGTGATCTGCCGGGACCGGGCCAGTGCGTATGCCGACGCCGCCCGCACCGGCGCTCCGCAGGCCGTTCAAGTCGCCGACCGGTTCCACCTGTGGCAAAACCTTGCCGCCGCAGTGGAGCGGTGCACGGCTCGGCACCGGCCCTGCCTCGAGGAACCCGGCGAGCCGGCTGACGGGCGTGTCGAACAACCGGAGTCTGCTGCAGTTGCCGAGCACGTCGGGGCGATGGCCGAACGACGCCGCGCCCACCACGCCTGGTGCACGAACTACTGGGGCAGGGCGCCGGGTTCCGGCAGATCGCCCGGCATCTGGGCTGGAGCCGCCGCACCGTGTCGCGATATGCCCACGCCGCAACGTGGCAGGAGATGATCGTCGGGCAGAAGGTCCGGCCCAGCCTGGTCGACCCATTCAAGCCCTACCTGATCCAACGCATCGCCGAGGGCTGTCTCAGCGCCGTCACGCTGCACCGCGAGCTCCGAACGAAGGGCTTCGCCGGCAGCTACGCGATCATCCGCAAATTCGTCGAGCAGTACCGCAGCAAACCCGATCTGACGGCGGTGCGCCGCCCACCATCGGTGCGGCAAGTGACCAGCTGGATCTGCCGACGGCCTGACGACCTCGCCGACCGCGACACCGAACAGCTGCAGTCCATCCTCCAGCGGTGCCCGGAACTGCGCGCCGCCGCCGCGTTGGTGCGGTCGTTCGCCGAGATGCTCACCCGTCTGCGCGGGCAGCAGCTCGGTGCCTGGATCACCGCAGCCGAAGCAGCGCACTACCCGGCATCACGAAGTTCGCAAGGGGTCTCACCGCAGACCTGGACGCCGTGACCGCCGGACTCACGCTGCCCTTCAGTTCCGGTCCGGTCGAGGGCAACGTCAACCGCATCATTCTGAAACGACAGATGTACGGCCGAGCCAACTTCGACCTGCTGCGCAAGCGCGTGCTACTCGCCCCATGAGCCAGCGAAGATCAATCACGATGTTCGCACCAGAGCCGTCAACGGGGCCCAGATGTGCGCGATTTCCGGGCCCAGGTGGGCCGATTTCCCTTGATCGTTATCCGTGAGTTTCGGGCCCACCGTGCGAGGTGGTCGCGATCAGAACGGCGGTTCGGCTGTTGACCCTCTGGGCGGGCTGGTGATGGATTCACTGACCAAGGTCAGCTAATCTCGGGGCATGGAGGCTGACCTGGTCGAACGGGTGCGGGAGTTCAACCGGTTCTACACCGAGCGGCTCGGGCTGCTCACCGACCACTATCTCGGCCGCGACCGGCCGCTCGGCTCGTCGCGGCTGCTGTGGGAGGTCGGCGACCGCGCCGCCGTGCGTGACCTGCGGGAGCGGCTCGGCCTGGACTCCGGGTATCTCAGCCGCCTCCTGCGCCTGCTGGAGGAGCAGGGCCTGGTCCAGGTCGTGCCCGACCCCGCCGACCGGCGCACCCGGATCGTCGAGCCGACCGCGGCCGGCCGGAGGGAGCGGCGGATCCTCGACGAGCGCTCCCGCGACGGCGTCGTCGCGCTGCTGGGCGAGCTCGGGCCGGCCGAGCAGGCTGAGCTGGTAGCCGCGCAGGGCACGGTCCGGCGGCTGTTGCGGCTCGCCTCGGTGACCATCGCCCCCGTGCCGGCCGACGACCCCCGCGCCTGGCGGTGCCTGCACCGCTACGCGGCCGAGCTGGACCGGCGCTTCCCCGGGGGCTACGACGCCGCGACGCTCACCCGCCCCGCCGAGCTCGACGCGCTGTGGCTGGTCACCGAGCGGGACCGGCCGGCCGGCTGCGGCGCCTGGGTGCGGCTGGAGCCGGGCGTGGCCGAGATCAGGCACCTCTGGATCGACGACACCGCACGCGGCCTCGGCCTGGCCCGGCGGCTGCTGCGGCGGCTGGAAGACGACGCCGCCGGGCAGGGCGTCAACACGTTCCGGCTGGGCACACACGGCTGCCTGACCGAGGCGATCGCGCTGTACCGCAGCAGCGGCTACACCGAGGTCGAGTGGTACGGCTCGTCGCCGTACAACCAGCTGTGCTTCGAGAAGCGCCGCTGACGCGGCGTTGAATTTGCGGTGTCGGCGCCGCTCCCAGGGGCTGCTACACACCGGGAATGACCGAAACGGACCTTCCCGGCGGCCGGACCACCGGCGCCACGCTGGTCCACGGTGTGGCGCACAAGCGGGCCACGCCGATCCGCTGCCGGCATCGAGGCTGTCACCGACGCGTTTTGGACGGAGCGGCCGGCGATTTCGTGCATCGCCAGCCCCGGTCCCGGCCAAAGCTCCGGCAGACGCTCGTCACCCATCGGGTCACGCCCGTTCCCGAGGAAATAGAGGAAATGCAGTAGCAGCGAAGGCCTCGGGCCAGTTCGGAGTCGAGGTAGCCGATCCGTGGCCTTGCGGGGACTGCGCCGGAACGCCCACGGCGCAGTCGCGACGAGCACTTGAACCTTCCACGGCCAGAGCTGGTGGGAGCTCGGCAGCCACCGGCGCCGTCGCAGCCGCCGTCACACGGAGCCAGGTTTGCCCGGACGATTGCCGGGCATCCCGCGAGCTGCTCACCGCGGAAGTCCCGCTCGCGCGCCGCCGAACCCGGCCGTCGCTGCTGGGCAAGGCGGGTGTGTCCAACACCTCCGGAGGCCACATGACGAACGTGCAGCGCGACGGCCGGGTCGCCCTGGTCACGGGTGCGAGCCGGGGGATCGGCGCGGCGGTGGCCCGGGTGCTGGCATCGCGGGGCATGCGGGTCGTGGTCAACTACCGCAGCAGCCGCGGCGAGGCGGACGAGGTGGTCGCGTCGATCGGGTCCGCCGGCGGCCGGGCGATGGCCGTGCAGGCCGACGTGCGCGACGGTGCCGCCGTGGCCGGCATGCTCGAGCAGGTCCGCGCCGCCATGGGCGAGGTGGAGGTGTTGGTCCACAACGCCCTGGTGCCGTACGCCATCAAGTCCTTCGAGACGATTTCGGTCGACGAGCTGGGCAGCAAGGTGGAGCAGGAGGTGCGAGCGGCGTTCCTGGTCACCAAGGCCGTCGTCGCGGGCATGACCTCGCGCGGCTACGGGCGGATCGTCTACCTCGGCGCCGTGCTGAGCCGCCGCCCCGACGAGGGCATGATCGCGCTCGGCACCGCGAAGGCGGCCCTGAGCTCCTTCGCCCGCTTCGTCGCGCAGGAGCTCGGTCCGCGCGGGATCACCGTGAACGTGGTGGAGCCGGGGCCGGTGAGCGGGCTCCTCCATGCCGCCCTCGATCAGCAGCAGCAGGCGCGCATGGCGGCCCAGACGGCGTTGGGCCGCATCGCCTCGCCGGACGACGTGGCCCGGGCCGTCGCCTTCTACGCCGGCGACGACAGCGGATGCATCACGGGCACGACCGCGCCGGTCAACGGCGGCCTGGTCATGAACTGACCCGTCCGAGCCGCGACGGCGAGGGCGAGGGGGTCAGTGGGCGTAGCGGTCGCCCGCGTACTGCTCCAAGGCCTCCTTCACCAGCTCGTCGCCGAAGCCGCTGGTGCTCGTCAGGAAGAACACACTGTACGGCCGGGACCAGAAGCGCGCGGTGCCGTGGTCGCTGCCGAGCGCGGTGTTGCTCGCCGGCGTGCACACCAGCCAGCGACTGCCGCGGTACGGCCGGATGTACACCGTCGCCATCAGCGACCACGGGAACGTGGTGTCGTGGCCGCCCTTCGTCACCGTGATGCCCGTCGCGTCGATCCTGGTCGGGCGGGTGTCCCGCGCGCTCACCGCCCACTGGAACAGCTTCCACACCAGGCCCGCGCCGCCGCCGAGGATCAGCAGCCAGCTCAGCAGCGTGAACAGGAGGCCGTCGAAGAGGCCCAGGACGATGCCGGCCACGAACACCGCGGCGAAGCGGACCGTCGCCCGGCCGTGATGGCGGTACGGGTTCGGGATCAGCTTGCGCTTGTCCTGCTGGGGGGTGCCGTAGGGCGGCGGGGCGGGGGCCGCGGGGGGAGCCGGCTGCTGGGGCATCTTCACGGTGACCGACTCGCGGCGGGTCGGGGGTGTGGCCGGCGGCGGCCCGGTCACGACCGGCTCCCGCAGCGTCCCGCCGTCGTGCGCGGTGCTGCCGGTGCCGGGCCGCCACGGCGCGAGCGTGGGCGGGGCGGAGACGGGCACCCCGACGGGGGCCGCGGGCAGCGGCATCGTGCGGTTCCGGGGCGGCGGCTCGTTCGCCCGCATCGCGAGGTACCGCAGCGCCCCCTCGGCCACGACCAGCTCGGGATGCTCCACCCGGCGCGGTGAGCGGCCCGTCGCCTGGCCCAGCAGCGTCCCGACGAGCGGGGTGCGGGTCGCGCCGCCGACGAGGAACAGCTCGGCCCGGTCGTCCCGGCCGATCTTCGCGCGGCGCAGCACCTGCTCGGTCATCGCGACCGTGCGCTGCAGCAGCGCCCGGGCGTCGCGCTCGAAGTCGCCGCGGGTCACCGACACGTCCTCGTCGATGAGCGGTACCTGCACGCGCGCGACGCGCTCGGTGCTGAGCCGTTCCTTCGCGCCGCGGCAGTCGTCCCACAGCAGCCGGGCCGACCACCGGTCCGGGCCCTCGGGCTCCATGAGCCGGGCCCACTCGTCGGGGTGGCGGTCGCCGACCGCGCGGCCCACGCGGCGCTGGACGACCTCGTCCAGGTCGAGGCCGCCCACGTCATCCAGGCCGGCCTTGGCCAGCTGCTGGAACTCGCGGCCGGTGCGCAGCACGGCGGTCACGTCGCAGGTGCCGGCGCCGAGGTCGTACACGACGAGGGGGTCCCCGTCGGCGACCGTCGCGCCCGACGCGATGAGCTGGGCCGCGGCCGCCTCCGGCTCGCTGACCAGCGTCGGCTGGTGCAGCCCGGCGTGCCCGGCCGCGGCGCGCAGCACGCCCTGGCGGTCGGCGGACCAGGCCGCCGGATGGGTCAGGATCACCGTCAGCACGTCGGTCCCGGCCAGGCGGACGGCCTCGGCGTACACCTGGGCCAGCGTCGCCCCGATCAGCTGGGCGATGTCGAACTCGTCGCCGCCGAGCAGCACCCGCTGCTCGCCGATGCGCCGCTTCGGGTTGGGCTCGTAGCGGCCGGGGTCGAGGCGGGCCGAGCGCACGGCGGCGTTGCCGGTGACGAGCGAGCGGTGCTCGTCGGCCCACACGGCGGAGGGCAGCAGCGGCCGGCCGTCGAACTGCAGCGCGAACGGGGCCTCGCCCGGCGGCTGCAGGTAGGCGACCGTGTTCGTGGTCCCGTAGTCGATGCTGAGCCGGAACTCGCTCACTTGGCTCCCCCCTGCATGGCGAAGATGACGACCGCGACGAGGGCCACGACGACGAGCGCGGCCCCGCCCACCATCAGCAGCAGCCGGGGCGGGACGCGCGGGGGCCGTTCGGCCGCGGGGACGGCCGCCGAGCGGGTCACAGTGCCCGGCGGCGCGGCGCGCTGGCGAAGCGTCGTGCGCCGCTCGGCGAGCAGCAGCTCGGCGCGCTCCGGCCAGATGTCGGGCAGCCCGGCGGCCAGATAGAAGTCCCGCGCGGCGAGCTGGTCGACCCGCGCCTTGCCGACCAGGCTCGCCGGGAACCTGCGAAGGGCATAGGCCAGCGCCGGCGGTACCTCCGGGGCGTCCTCCCGCGCGAGGAACTTCAGCACGTCGTGCAGCTCGCGGCCCTGCTCGGCGCCGAGCCGCGGGCCGAACACGGCCAGCAGCAGCCGGTACCACCGGTCCTGCGCGACCGGCGCGTCGCCGGGCAGGAACGGGATGCAGTAGATGAGGAAGTCGGTGCGCTCCAGCGCGGTGTGGGCCTGGTCCACGGCCGCGGGGTCGAACCGGCGGCTCTCGGCGGCGCTGAGCAGCAGCTCGGTCATCTGCACGTCGGAGCCGGTGTGCCGGTTGGCCAGCTCGATGAGGTCGGCGAGCGCGATGCGGTCCATGAGCGCCTGGACGCCGGGCGACTGCAGCGCGGGCGGCACCCCGAAGGACGCGGCGAGCTGGGCCAGCTCGACGATCGCGGCCGGGCTGGCGCTCGCGTTGCGGCCGTGGCCGGCCCAGGCGCGCAGGTGGGCGTCGACGAGGCCCGGGTCGAACGCGGAGCGGCGCAGCGCCTCGCGCAGGGTCTTGCTGGCCCCGGCCCGCATCGCCCGCTGCACGACGAGCCGGGTGAGGACCTGGCTCGCGCCCGGGTGGCGGGCGGCGAGGGCCCCGCCGGACTGCCAGGCCTGGTACGCCCCCGCGAGGTCCCCGTCGTTGAGCTTGGCCGCCTCGCCCTCGATCTGGCGCTGCCCGGCCTCGGTGCGCAGCAGCTCCAGGTGCTCGGGCGCGGCCCGGCCGGAGGTGACCGCCTCCAGCAGCGTGGTCTGCAGGATGCGGCCGCCGACGAGCACGTCGCTCTGCCACTGCCGCACGTCCGCGGCGCCGGCGATGCTGCGCCCGCCGCGCAGCGGGGCGAGCTCGGCCGCGCCGCCGCGCCGCCACATGTCGGCGAGCTGCCGGGCGAAGCCGTCGCCGTGGCCACCGCCGGGATTCCCGCCGGGATTCCCGCCGGGATTCCCGCCGGCATTACTGCCGGGACTACCGCCGGGGCCGGTGCCCGGGTACAGCCGCTCGCGGGTGGCCGCGTAGCCGCTGCCGCCGGTGACCGCGTCGAGGAAGACCAGCCGGGGCAGGTCCGGGTCGGTGTCGTCGTCCTCGTTGGTGGCGAAGGTCAGGTCGCGCACGTCGCCGAGCACGTCGACGAGGCCGCGCACGAGGGCGGTCGCGGGCGCGTCGGCCAGGACCACGGTGAGCGGGGCGGCCGGGTTGGCCAGCACCCGCTCGAGCAGCTCGTCGAAGACGGGGCCGGGGTCGGTGACCGGCTGGGCGTTGGCGGCGTCGGCGTGCTCGCGCAGGGCCGCGTAGGGCACGGCGCCGAGCCGGCCCGGCGGGTAGGCGCCCGGGTCGTTGCGCCCGGCCCAGTGCGGCCAGTGCTCCAGGCCGAGGGCCAGCTGCACGGTGACGAGCTCGGCCGGGCCGATGAGGGCGTGCGCGATCGCGGCGCCGGGGCGGTTCTTGTCGTCGCGGGCCGGCACCTTGTGCAGGATCACGCCGTGGCCCTCGACGCGCAGGTAGGAAAGCGACGGGCGCTCGTTGCGGCCGGGGGCGCGGGTGATGCGCAGGGCCAGGCGCTCGTCCCACCACGCGACGGCGGACTCGGGCAGCGAGGTGGCGTCGGGGCCGACGCCGTCGTTGCCGGCGGCCGCGGACCGGGCCCGCCAGCGGAACACGATCTGCTCGATGCGTCCCGTTGCCTGTGTCATCGGACTCCTCAGTTGCCGAGGATGGAACGGTCGAGGACGCCGGTCATCGCGAACAGGGACAGCAGCGGGCGCAGCACCCGGCGGGGGCCGAAGCCGTCGGCCGGGAAGTGCCCGTCGACCGGGGCGACCCCGGCCGCGGAGGCGTAGTGCAGGCTCACGTCGCTGACCCGGTTGACCGGCGGCAGGAAGCGCTCGGCGCCGTTGGTGGCGAGGAACTCGTACACCTCCTCGCTCTCCTCGGCGACCGTGTGCAGCCGCGTGTTGTCGTCGCGGCCGAGCCAGCGGGCCACCTCGGGCCGCCGCGCGGCGAGCAGGTCGGACTTGGCGACCACCATCGCGGCCGGGATCGGCAGGAACTGGGTGCCGGACTCGCCGCGCACCTCGACCAGCCGGTCCATGACCGCGTTGAAGGCCGGGTCGCCGTAGACGGTCGCGGGCTCGCCGAGCGCGGCCGGCAGCGCCTTCTCCGGGTCGACCACGAAGATGAGCGCGTTGACGGCGGACAGGAACGACGTGTCGAGGAACCGGTCGCCGGAGCGGCGCCGGCGCAGCTGCTCGCCGGCCACGTCGAAGAACGCGACGGCGAAGTCGCGGCGGGCGTGGGCGCTGTACACCTTCGCCACATAGCTGAACGCGATCGGGCTGATCTGGGTCAGCGGCAGCTGCTCGCGCCGGTGGCAGAACGGCTCCACGAACCGGGTCATGTAGTTGTGCTCGATGGCCTCGTCGAGCCGCTCGACACGCAGGCCGAGGTCGGCCAGCTCCAGGTTGTTGCGCAGCGCCTCGACCATCGCGGCCAGCAGCAGCGTCTTGCCGGCCGCGCGGTGCCCGACGAGGCCGATGACGATCGGGTCGCCGTAGTCGCCGTAGCGGTCCGGCAGGTAGTGGGTGGTGGCCATGCCGTCGCGCATGAGCGTGCAGGAGCGCTGGGCGCCCAGCCGCCGCTCGGCGAAGGCCTCCTTGGTCTCGTCGGCGCCGCGGGGGCGGAACGGCCGGTGCTGCTGGGTCTCCACGTCGACCTCGACCCGCTGCGCCTTGCTCCAGTGGATCCACTGCAGGCAGATCGGGCAGAGCACGCGGCCGAGCAGGCGGCTCGGGCTCGCGAGGTTCACTTGGACCCTCCCAGGTTCGTGGCGATGAGAATGATCAGCAGCAGGGGCACGCCCACGACGACGAGCGCGATGACGCCCATGATGATCCGGCTGCTCAACTCGTCGCGGCTGTACCACAGCACGTCGGCGAGGCCGCGGGCGAAGCGCCACGCGACCTGCTGGGGCGCCTCGCGCTGCTCGCGGTACTGCCGCTTCGCCGCCACCAGCCGCCGGAACTCGTCGCGGGCGGGGCTGAGCGGCACGGCGGCCCGGGCCACGGCGGGAACGGCGACCGCCGGCGCGGGGGAGTACTGCTGCGGGATCTTGATCGTCGCCGTGGTGGCGTCGGACGGGTCCGAGCTCTGCCAGACCGGCTCGTAGCGGGCGTCCTCGACCCGCCGCAGCAGCTCGTGGGTGTCGGGGCGGTCCCGCGGGTCGTCGGCGAAGACGCCCTCGAGCAGCGCCGAGAGGGCCGAGCCGCCGCCCCGCCCGAGCTCCTCCCGCACGGCCGGGGCCGTGTCCGGCCCGCGCTGCAGCGCGATGCAGAACACGACCATGCCGGCCTGGTACACGTCGTGCGCCTCGGTAGCCAGCCGCAGCCCGTCCGGTCCCGGCGGCGGCTGCCACCGCGGGTCGAGGGCGGAGCGGGCCGGCTCGCCGACCGCGACCGTCTCGCCGAGGTTGACGAGCTGGGCGTGGATGCCGTCCCACAGCACGAACTCGGGCATGATCGCGCCGTGCGTGAGCCCGGCCTTGGCCAGGGTCTGGATCGCCACCAGCAGGTCGCCGAAGATCGTCAGCAGCGTCTCGGGCAGCGGCGCGCCGGGCTGCCCGGCCACGGGCACGCCGCGGTACGTGCTGGTGACGTACGGCTCCGGCCCGCTCAGGTCCGACTCGACCACGCGGCACACCTGCGGCGGGTACGTGGTGCCGGGCAGCGCGTCGAGCTGCCGCCCGGCGTGGACCTCGGCGTGGACGAGCCGCTGGGCGTCGGCGTTGCGGGCGGTCCGGCGCAGCACCCGCTCGCCGGTGTCCGCCAGGCGGCCCCACTGTAGCTCGAACTGGTCCGTGAAGCGCCGGTCCGATTCGAACTCGATGCGCACCGTCATGTGGGCAGTCGCTCCCCGTCGTCGGCGTTGATGGCGAACAAGGTGTATCCGTTGTCGAGGTACAGCACCCCGTCGCCGACGACCGGCGCCCGGGTGACCACGATGTCCGGCGCGGACCAGCGCGGGGTGCCGTCGTGGCGCGAGTAGGCGTGCAGGACCCCGGCGTCGACCACGTAGACCAGTGTCCGGGTCGCGTGCACGCCCGGCCACACGGCGACGCCGGGCACCTTCCAGCGGATCTCGCCGTCGGGGCCCAGCGCGGTCAGCCCGCCCGGTTCCGCCACGAAGACCGCGCCCGGGACCGCGTGCGGCACCCCGTCGCCGGGCCGCCGCCAGCGCAGCGCCCCGTCGGCGGGGTCGAGGCCGAGCAGTTCGCCGCCCGCGGGCTGCACCACGATCTCGGCGGTGGCGGCGGGCGCGAGGCGGGGCGGCAGGCCGGTGCGGCGGAAGCGGGGCACCCCGTCGTGGGCGCCGAGACCGAGCAGCTCGTCGCCGGCCCGCACCAGCACCAGGTCCCCGGCGGCGTCCAGGGAGCCGGCCGGGGCGGGCAGCTCGCCGTGGGACCAGCCGGTGCTGCCGTCGCCGCGGCGCTGCCGGACCGTACGCCCCTGGACGATGGCGACGCCGCCCGGCACCGGCACCGGCCGCATCGCCGCGGCCGCGGTGCGCCACACCTCGGCCCCGGTCTCGGCGTCGACGGCGAAGAGGTTGCGCTTGCCCGGGCCGAGCACGTGGACCTGCCCGTGCGCGTAGACCGGCTCGCCGTGCGCCGCGACCGGGAGCTGCCACCGCGGCGCCCCGGTGCGCAGGTCCAGCGCGACGGTCCTGCTCGGCGCCGGGCTGATCAGCGTGTCGCCGGCGAGCACGGGACGGTATCCCGGGGTCGTGGGCTCCGGGTGCCGCCAGCGCACGCTGCCGTCGGCGGCCTCGAGCGCGTGGATGCCGTCGTCGGCGCTCACCACGACGGTGTCACCGCCGGCCACGACCTCGCTGCGCGCCATGGCGTGACCGGCTCGCCACGGACGGCTCCGGCCCGGCCTGAGCAGCGCGTTCGCGGCGGCGTGGCGGGCGTCGATCGCGGCCAGGACCGGCGCGGGCAGCCACGGCCCGGCGTGCTCGGCGAGGCCGGCGGCGAGCCGCTCGCGGACCTGCCGCGCGGTGGGCCGGTCCTCGGGCGCCGCCTCGAGGCACTTGCGCAGCGTCCAGGTCATGCCCGCGGGCACCCCGACGAGGTTCGGGGCGCTGTAGTGCACGGCGTAGAGGTACTCGGCCATGTTGCGGCCCTCGAAGGGCAGCCGCCCGGTCGCGGCGCGCACCAGCACCGCGGCGAGCGCGAACACGTCCGAGGCGGGGGTCCCCGCCTTGCCCGCGAACCGCTCGGGTGCGATGTAGCCGACGGTACCGTGAAAATACTGCGACGCCGTGAGCCGGGCGGCATCGTCGGGCCGCGCGATGCCGAAGTCGATGATCCTGATCTGGTCGCGCAGCACGAGCACGTTGCTCGGCTTGAGGTCGCGGTGCACGACGCGCGCGTTGTGGATCGCGGCCAGCCCGCCGGCCAGCGCCGCGCCGAGCCGCCGGACGAGCTCCTCGGGCAGCGCCCCGGCCAGCTCCTCCACCTCCGCGAGGGTGATGCCGGGGAGGTACTCGGTCGCCAGCCACGGCGGCGCCCCGGCGGGGTCGGCGTCGAGCAGCCGCGCGGTGTGCTCGGACTCGATCTTCGCCGCGAGCTCGACCTCGCGCCGGAACCGCTCGACGAGCTCGTCGTCGTAGCCGGCGCCGAGGTGCAGCGTCTTGACGGCCGCGGCGGCCCCGGCCGCGTCCCGGCCCAGGAAGACCTGGCCCATGCCGCCGGCACCGAGCCGCCCGAGCAACCGGTACGGCCCGAGGCGGCGCGGGTCCTCAGCCCGTAACGGGTCAACCACCGCAGCTCACGACGTCCATGGTGCCTGCCTGGCGCAACCCACCCCGGCCGCACCCAGCGTGACGGCGCCGCCACGGAACGGACCGCTCATCGAACCGCTATGCCCGCTGCCGCCCCGAACCGCACCCGCCGCGAAGGTGAACCGGCGGCGTGGCGGCCGCTACGGGTGCGCGATGGCGAAGCGCGTCAGCCATTCGGCGTCGCGGGACTCGTCGCTGAAGGCGACGCGGCCGGGGCGGTGCTTCGCCCGGTACATGGCCTCGTCGGCCAGCTGCACGAGGCGCTCCGGCTCGATCGCGGTCTCCTGCGGGGACTCGACCACCGCCACGCCGATCGACGTCGCCACCGCGACCGTCTCGCCCGAGGACAGCTGGACCGGCTCGGCCACCGACTCCAGGATGCGCTCCAGCACCGGGGGGATGCGGTCCACCGCGCCGATCATCTCCAGCAGGACCACGAACTCGTCGCCGCCGACCCGGGCCACGAAGTCGGTGCCGCGGACCGTGGCCGTCAGCCGGTGCGCGACCGCCACCAGCAGCTCGTCGCCCGCCGCGTGGCCGTAGCGGTCGTTCACCGGCTTGAAGCCGTTCAGGTCGAGGAACAGCACCGCCATCGGGCCGCCGCCGCGGTGGACCCGGCCCGCGGCGTCGTGGATGCGGTTGACCAGGCGGCGGCGGTTGGCCAGGCCGGTCAGGGCGTCGTGGGAGGCCGCGTGCTCCTGGAGGCGCTGCTCGGTGACGTCGCGGTTGACGTACACGAAACCCGCCCCCTGGCCGTCGGGGCCGGTGAGCGTCGAGACGGACGACAGGACGGTCAGCGGGGCCCCGTCGAAGCGGCGTTCGCGCAGCTCGCCGCTCCACCGCCCGACGGCCGCGAGGTCCTCGAGGACCTGGCGGGGGCCGACCTCGATGCCGTCGTCCGTCGAGCACGTGGTGGCCAGCAGGGCGAAGAGGTCACAGCCGATCGCCTCGCCGGCCGGGTAGCCGTACAGCCGCTCGGCACCCGCGTTCCACGAGTCGATCACGTTGTCGGCGGTGCAGGAGATCACGGCGTCGGAGATGGCGTCGAGCAGATGGGTCTGGCGCCGGGCGTCGTCGAGCAGGGCCAGCGCGGCGCCCAGGGCCCGGCCGTGCTCCAGGGCCGCGGAGGCCACGGCCGCGACCGCCGCCACGAACTCGGCCTCGTCGGGCGGCAGCTCCCCGTCGACCTCCCCGTCGACCTCCCCGTCGACGCAGACGGCGCCGACCGCGCGGCCGTGCAGCACGAGCGGCGCGGTGAAGCCGCCGGACGCGCCCGGCCGCAGGGTCGCGGACACGGTGTGGTCCGGCAGCTCGGCGGCGAGCGCCGTCGTGAGGTACCGCAGCATGCGCTCCTCATCGAGTGCGGCGTCGAGCAGCCGCGCACCGATGCTCGCGACGACACCGAACCGGGACACACATCTCCATCGGCACACGACGGCCGGAGCTGAACCAATGTACGATGGCGCCATCATGGCGCCACGGCAGGGACCGCGGGAGGACACTCGCATGCCGACCACGTTCGACACGGCCGGGCCGGTCGCGGTGAAGGTCGTCCTCGACTCCGGCCGGGTGCGGGTGGTCGCGACCGAGCGCCGCGACGCGGCCGTCGCCGTGCTGCCGGCCGGGACGAGCGCCTCGGCGGTCAGCGCGGCCGAGCAGACGACGGTCGACCACGCCGCGGGCGCCCTCACGGTGAAGGCCCCGCACCGGGCGATCCTGCGCCCCGGCGGCGGCATCGACGTGTTCCTCGAGGTGCCGTCCGGCTCGAGCCTGGAGGTGCAGACCGTCCGGGCCGACATCAGCGCGCAGGGGCGGCTGGGCGATTGCCGGTTCGGTACCGTCTCCGGACCGATCCATCTCGAGCACGTCGGCGCGCTGAAGGTCTCCACGTCCGGCTCCGACGTCGTGGCGGGCCGCGTGGACGGCGTCGCCGACGTGCAGGGGGCGACGTCGAGCGTGCGGCTGCAGGCCTGCGGCGCGGACGTCGAGGTGGCCACCGCGAACGGGGGCATCACGATCGTGCGCGCGGCGGGCAGCGTGCGCGCGAAGACCGCCAACGGCTCCATCCGCGTCGGCGAGGTGTCCCGCGGGAAGATCCTGCTGAGCACCGCGCGCGGGTCGATCGAGGTGGGCATCGCCGCCGGCACGGCCGCGCTCGTGGACGCCCGCTCGACGCTCGGCAGCGTGCACAACCTCATGGCGGTCCGCGGCGGCCCGGAGGGGTTCGCCGAGCGGGCCGAGATCCACGCGCGGACGTGGTACGGCCAGATCACCCTCCAGCGCGCCATGCCCTGAGGGCGCGTAATTCGATTGCCGCGGCGCCACCCGGGCGCGAGACTCGGGGCCATGACGTACTGACGGACCACCCCAGCCCCCTTCCTCCGTCCGTAGCGTCTCCCCGAAGGAACCCGCCAGTTGTCTGCCAGCGTTTCCCTGTTCGCGTCCGAGAACAGCTGGATCGAGTCCGACGCCGTCGCCCAGTGCCACCAGGTCGCCGCGCTCGACGGCATGGCGCACGTGGCCGCAATGCCCGACCTGCACCCCGGCAAGGGCGCGCCGATCGGCGCCGCCATGCGCTCGACCGTGCTGTACCCGTTCCTCGTCGGCTCCGACATCGGCTGCGGCATCGCCGTGTTCCCGATCGCGCTCAAGAAGGTGTCACCGGAGCGGCTCGCGGCCCGCTTCCCGGACCTCGACGTGCCGCTCGCGCCCGACCCCGACGACCCCGCGTGGGCGTTCGCGTCGGGCGGGCGGCCGGCTCCGGCCGGGTACACCGAGAGCCTCGGCACCGTCGGCCGCGGCAACCACTTCGTCGAGCTCGCCCGCGTCCAGTCCGTCGCGGACCCCGCGCACGCGCAGCGGCTCGGCCTCGACGCCGGCGACCTCGTGCTCATCGTGCACAGCGGGTCGCGCGGCCTCGGCGAGCGGATCCTGCGCGCGCACACCGAGGCGCACGGCGCCGGCCCCGCGGCCGACCCGCCCGCGTACCTCGCCGCGCACGACGACGCCGTGCGCTGGGGCTCGCTCAACCGGCGGCTGCTCGCGGCCCGGGTCACGCTCGCCCTCGGCGCCGAGCCCGCCGAGCCGATCGTCGAGCAGTGCCACAACCTCGTCGAGATCCGCGACGGGGACTACCTGCACCGCAAGGGCGCCGCGCCCGGCGACGGCCGCGACGTGCTCATCGCCGGCACCCGCGGCACGCCGTCCTACCTGGTGGCCGCGCACGCCGGGGCCGACGCGGGCTGGTCGGTCGCGCACGGCGCCGGACGCAAGATGTCCCGCGCCGACGCCCTGCGCCGCGGCCGGGCCAAGCACACCGTGGAGGAGCTGCGCCGCACCCCGGTCGGGTCCTATGTGGTCTGCGGCGACCGGCAGCTGCTGTTCGAGGAGGCGCCGAGCGCGTACAAGCGCATCGAGCAGGTGATCGCCGACCTCGTCGCGCACGGGCTGGCCACGCCGGTCGCGGTGACGGTACCCGTGGTCACCTACAAGACCGCGGAGCCCGAGCCGGCCCGCCGGGACAAGCGGCGCTCCTGGTCCCGGTCATGACGGTGTACCTGATGCTGTCCGCCGGCCGCGGCCCGCTGGAGTGCTCGTGGGCCGTGGCCGAGCTGGCCGCGCGCCTGGAGTCCGACGCGGCCCGGCGGGCGCTGCGCGTGCGCCGCGCCGAGAGCGTGCCCGGCGCGCGGCCGGGCACGCTGCGCTCGGTGGTGCTGGAGCTGGACGGCCCCGGCGCGCCGGCGTGCGCGGCGGCGTGGACGGGCACGCTGTGCTGGCAGGCGGCCAGCCCGTACCGGCCGAATCACGGGCGCAAGAACTGGTACGTGATCGCCCAGCGCTGCTCGCTCGACACCCCGCACACCGCGTTCGACGAGTCCGACGTGGACGTGGTGCCCTGCCGCACCGGAGGCCCCGGCGGCCAGCACCGCAACAAGGTCAGCACCGCGGTGCGGGCCACCCACCGCCCGACCGGCACCGTGGTCGTGGCCGACACCGAGCGCCAGTTCGGCCTGAACCGCCGCCTGGCCATGCGGCAGCTGCGCGAACGCCTCGAACGCGGCGACCGCGCCGCGGCCCAGGCCCTGACCACGGCCCGCTGGCACGTCCACGACGAGCTGATCCGCGGCGACCCGGTCCGCACCGAGCGCCCCTGAACCGTTGCCGCGGGCATGGAACGGGAAGGAACGCCGTCAAGGGCATGAGACTCAAGACCGTCGTCCTGCGCACCCTGCTCGCGTCCGCGCTCGCCACCGGCGCCGCGGCCCTGATCGACGCGGGCCCGGCCCACGCCCGCCCGTTGCCGATCTCCGAGACCTGCCCGACCTGCGTCCGCAACCCGTAGCCGGCGGCGAGGGGTGCGGGCGGTCACTGCTCGTCGAACTCCTCGTCGCCGCCCTCGATGTCGAGCAGCCCCAGGTGGATGCCGTCGACGTGGCGCAGGTAGCTGTCGCGGGGCGGGGCGAGCTCGTCGGACCACGTCACCGCGGTCGTCTCGCCCGGGCGCAGCAGCGGCTCCCGCAGCGGCGGGGCGGCCGCGGCCACCGCGGCCCAGTCGAGCTCGTACGTCCCGCCGGAGCCGGGCGGCGCCGGCAGGCCGCCGGCCTCGATCGCGGCCAGCGCCGCGGCGGGGTCGGTGTGCTGTTCGAGGAGGTGCGCGAAGACGCGCAGGGCGGTCATCGTCTCGTCGATGTCGCGGTGCACACGGTTGAACAGGTCGCGCAGCTCGCCCCGGCGGCCGCCCGCGAGCAGGGCCGCCGCGGCCCGGTCCAGGGCCTCCTCGCCGGTGCGCAGCAGCGGGCGCAGGTCCGTGCCGGCGACGAGCTCACCGGCCCGCACGGTCCACAGGTGCAGGATCGCGCCGTACCACAGCACGAGGTACGCCAGATGCTCGACATCGTAACGCTCCTCGAATGCGGCCCGGAGCCGGTCGACGGTGAGCGCGCCCCGCAGATCGCCCTGGCGGGCCCCGCCCGGGCTGACGGAGAACTCCAGGACGTGACAGCTCGCGCGCACGAGGTCCGGCTCGGGTTCCACATCGCCTATTTCATCAGACTAAACCCGGGGCGATGACGGCCGATGGTGCGAACATCCACTGCTTTCAGATAGGACGGCCACCGTGAGCTCCTCGCCGATCGAGGTGAACGTCCGGCGTAACGCGTTCGCCGGGTGGGTCGCCGACAGGCCCGTGAACGTCAAGAATCTCATCGGCGTGACCGTGGTGGCCCTCGTCGCCATCGGCGTCGGTGTGCTGTCCATCGTGAGCATGGGCCGGATCAACGACCGGCTCGAGCGCCTGCAGGCCGAGCACCTCGAGAGCGTGGCGCAGCTGGTGGTGATCCGCCAGGGCGTCGCCGAGAACTACCGGGCCCAGTCGCTGTTCGGGTGGGCCGCCTACGATCCGACGCTCGGCCCGCGCGCCCAGCAGGCCCGCAGCAACGGCGACGCGCTCATCGACAAGGCGCTGCAGACGTACCGGACGCTGACCGTCTCGTCCGCGCCGCGCGCCGCGGCCGTGGACAAGTTCGCGACCGCCTGGGCCGACTACGCGAACCTGCGCAACGTGGTGGTGTTCCAGGATCAGCCCAAGGCCGGCACGACGGTCACGAGCGACGCGGCCGAGCGCAACCGGCTGTGGCAGAGCCTCGAGGCGCAGATGAACGACTCCCTGGCGCAGCTGCAGCAGCTGGAGAACTCCGAGGCGTCGAGCGAGGCGGCCGCGGCGCTCAACTCCTACCACACCTCGCGCAACTGGACGATCGGCTCGCTCGTCGCCGGGCTCGTCGTCGCCTTCGCGATCGTCGGGCTCATCGGCCGGCGCATGAACCGCCAGCTGCAGTCGGTCTCGGCCACGCTGCGGGCCGCGGCCGACGGTGACCTCACGAAGCGCGCCGAGGTGCACTCCCGCGACGAGCTCGGGGCCATGGCGGTGGCCGTGAACCAGGCGAATGAGGGCATCGGCCGTACCGTCGACACGCTCGCGACCGCCGCGCGCACCCTGGGCGCGAGCACCCAGCGGCTCACCGGCGTCACCGCGCGCATCGGCGACAGCGCGCAGGCGGCCGCGTCCCGGGCCAACGTCGTGGCCGGCGACGCGGGCACCGTGTCGCACAACGTGCAGACCCTCGCCGCGGGCTCGCAGGAGATGGGCGCCTCGATCCGCGAGATCGCCCAGAACGCCAACGACGCCGCCCGGGTCGCCTCCGAGGCGGTGGGCGTGGCCGAGATGACCAACCAGACCGTGTCCAAGCTCGGCGACTCCAGCACCGAGATCGGCAACGTCGTCAAGGTGATCACCTCGATCGCCGAGCAGACGAACCTTCTCGCGCTCAACGCCACCATCGAGGCGGCCCGCGCGGGCGCGGCCGGCAAGGGGTTCGCGGTCGTCGCGAGCGAGGTGAAGGACCTGGCGCAGGAGACGGCCCGGGCGACCGAGGACATCTCCCGCCGCGTGGAGGCGATCCAGTCCGACACCGCCAACGCCGTCGACGCGATCGGCGAGATCAGCCGGATCATCGCGCGGATCAACGACTACCAGCTCACCATCGCCTCGGCGGTGGAGGAGCAGACCGCGACGACGGGCGAGATGAGCCGCAGCGTCGGCGACGCGGCGCACGGCGCGACGAACATCGCGGGCAACATCGCCGGCGTGGCCGAGGCGGCCCAGTCGACCACCTCGACACTGTCCGAAGTGGACCAGACGGTGGCCGAGCTGAACCGGGTCGCGAGCGATCTGCAGGCGGCGGTGGGCCGGTTCCGGGTCTGATCCCCGGCCGGCGCGATGGCCGGTTGACACCGTCGTTCGTCGCGGTCTATGTTCCGGCTCCCACTTCCCACGGGGCAGGAGACCGCGATGGCGGCCGCACTGGAAACCGCACCGGGTTCTTCGTCGGGGCCGCGCGCCGGACGGGGGCGCGGGCCGGCCCGGGTCTTCGCCGCCCTCACCATGGCCGCACTCGGTGCCGCGCTCGGCGCCTGGCTGGGCTGGCGCGGCGCGCCGGCCCTGCCGTCCGACGCGCTGCCCTGGTCGCGGGCCTGGTGCTGCTACTACCCGGCACCGTCCTCACGACCGGCGACCTGGTCTTCGACCGCACGCTCCCGGCCGACGTCACGCCACCGGCCCTGTGGGGCGGCTACCTGTTCTTCGGTGTCCGCCTGCTCACCACCGCCGGCGTGCTCCTGCTCGCCGCCGCGCTGCCCCTGAGCCGCCTGCGCGCCCGTCGCTGAGGACGGCGCCGGCCCGGGCTGCCACGAGAACGCCAGGCAGCCGCCGACCACGCCCAGCAGCAGGCCGACCAGGAAACCGCCGAGATTGGACGTGACCCAGGACACGAGCGCCATGACGAGCGCGAGCACCGAGTAGAACGTGCGGTTGGCGGGGCTGTACCACAGCAGGATCCCGCACAGCAGCATGACGATCGGCACCAGGAACCCGGCGAGGCCCTGCACGCCCACGTGGACGACCACGGGCAGCGGGGCCTTCACCGTCAGGAAGATCCACACCGCGGAGGCGACGACGAACAGCCCGCCCCAGAAGGGCCGGGTGCGCCGCCACCGCCGGAAGGAGCGCCGGAAGCCCATCGCGACTCAGCAGCCGTCGCCGAAGCCCATGCGCAGGTTCGGCAGGTTGAACGTCGCGGCCGTGGTCGCGTAGTTGTTCTGCCGCAGGTGCTTGATGCTCACCGTCTCGGCCTGCTGGCCGAAGATGCCGATCCCGCCGGTCGCGCCCGGCACCCGGGTCAGCGTGCTCGCGTCCTGGCCGATGTCGATCGACGTGAACGACGCGTCGCCGCTGATGAGGTCCGAGTCGACGATGAGCTTCGTGGCGGTGACCGGGTGCTCGGCGCTGCCCGCGGTCAGGCGCAGGTTGGTGCCGCCGAGGTTGATGCTCTGGCACAGGTTCGTGAGCTTCGCGTTGTCCACCGCCGACACGATGAGGATCAGCTGGCCGCCGGTGTCGCCCTCGTTCGGGCTGCCCGGCTCCATCTGGTCGAGCACCGCGTACTGCTCGAAGCCGGTGCCCTGCAGCTCGTCGGCGGTGACCACGAACGGCATCCCGGAGACCGAGAACGACGCCGCGATGACCCCCTGCCCGGTGAGCACGACGAGCCCGGTCGTGACCGCGGCGGATATGCCCATCATCAACGCGAACCGGCGCCAGCGGGTCTGGCCCAGCGGCTGCTCCTGCGTGTCGGACATCGCGACTCCTCCCAGGTGACGGCCTGTGTACGGGGAAGTTACCCGCGGGTATCGATGGCGGTCAACCAGTACGGCGGAGATTTCATCAATTGAAAACTCTCACGGTTTCTGACTCTGGATCAATAGATCTGCGCCAATGTGCTGGCATGTGGAAGCAATGTCTGGCCGGGGTGGTCGCGCTCGCGATCCTGCTGCCCGGCCCGCCGGCGGCCGCCGCCCGGCCGTCCGGCATCTACGCCGGGATGGACCAGTGCCCGCTGGCCGCGCCCGCGCTGCGCGATCCCGGCAACCTGCAGGTCGGCTGCGTCGTCTCCGTGACCCGCGGCGGCAGCTTCACCATCGGCTCCACCACCGTCGCGCTCACCTCGCCGATCACGCTGCAGTTCGGCGTGTACTGGCCGGCGAGCGCCCCCGTCGTCTCGTTCCCGGACGGGACCGAGGCCAACGTGTTCAGCACCGTGCCGCCGGCGAACGGCAAGGTGCTCACCTCGTCGCCGCTGCAGGTGCCCATCCCCGGGCTCGCGAACTTCCTGCCCGGCGTCACGAGCGTCTTCGCCCAGGTCGAGACGGCCGGCCCGATCACCGAGTTCGTCCCGCTGGCCATCGGCGAGCCCTACCCCGTGTTCAACCTGCCGATCCGCCTGCACCTGTACAACGCGCTGTTCGGGCTGCGCTGCACCATCGGCCCGATCGCGCTGCGGCCCGTCATCACCGACCCCGGCACCGTCGACCTCGCGGCCGACCCCAACGGCTTCGACGCGTCCGTGGTCTCGTTCACCGGCGCCCGCCTCGCCGACGACGGCCTCGCCGTGCCCGTCGCCAGCGGCTGCGGGCTGGGCGGATCGCTCGACCGGATCATCGACGCGGTGTTCGGGCTGCCGTCCGCCGCCGGGCACAACGCGCTCGTGTTCAGCCCCACGAACACCTCCCTGGCCGTCGACTCGAGCATCGACGACCTCACGAAGGCCATGTCTTGAGGAGGCCCCCATGCACAAGACCCGCACGCGCCTGACCGCACTCTGCGCCGCACTCGCGGCCGTGCTCGCCGCCACGCCCGCCTACGCCGACACCGTGGACGTGCTGACGTACGGCTCGGCCGGCGGCACCAACGTCACCGACGGCGACGCGTTGACCGCCCCGATCAAGGCCGGCACGCTGGCCACCTTCTCCGCGACGCCCGGCAGCACGAGCCTCATCAAGTGCGCCGACTCGGCCTTCGGCGCGACCGTGGTGTCCAACGTGGCCGCCGCGGGCACCGCGAAGGAGTCGCTGACGCTGCAGAGCTTCGGCACTTGCACCCCGGTGGGCATCCCGGCCGTGTCCGGCGTGCAGTCGATCGTCGTGGACAACCTGCCGTACGCGACCACGGTCGACTCGGCCGGCGCCGTGCTCGTGACCGGCACGGCCGCGGCCCCGATCCAGACCACGATCAAGCTGAAGTCCGCGCTGGGCACGGTGACGTGTGTGTACCGCGCGGACGCCGATCTCGTCTCGGGCGTGGCCTCGAACGCCGACCAGTCGATCACGTTCACGAACCAGAAGTTCAACCGGTTCTCCGGCCCGTCGGCGTGCTTCCCCAACGGCTACTTCACCGCGAGCTACGGCCCGGTGGCCGACACCTCGGTCGCGGGTTCGCCGTTGGTGTACGTCAACTGAGCCTCCGACCGGGACGCAACCGCCCCGGCGGATGGATGTCACCCGGGCGGCGTGTCGTGCCGGCGTGTCGGTGCCGGTTCACCCGGACGCCGGCCGGCTGCTGATCGAGGGGAGGCGCCTCAGATGAGCTTCTGGGCCTCCCACATCGCCATCAGCAGGCCGAAGCCGCGCGTGTCGCCCGCGCCCGCGAGCCGGTTCGGCACATACGTGAACGTGGTCCGGGCGTCGAGGTCCGCGAGGGCGATCGACCCGCCGAGGCCGCCCCAGTAGAGCGTGTTCGGGTTCGGCATCATCCCGCCGACGGCGAAGCCGAGCCCGAACCGCACCGGCATCGACAGCACCAGGTCCGTGCCCTCGACCTGGACCTCGAGCGCCCGGCGGGCCCCGGCCCCGGACAGCAGGCGCCGGCCCCCGGCCTCGCCGCCGCACGCGAGCACGGCGAGGACGTTGGCGACCGCCCGCGCGTTGCCGGTGCCGTTGCCGGCCGGGATCTCCGCCGCGCGCCACGCCCGGCTGTTGGCGTCGTCCACCCCGAGTTCGGGGACGGCCGCGTTGGCCTGCAGCGGCGTCGGGTCGGCGAACGGCATCGTGCTGCCCCCGACCGGCGGGACGAGCTCGGCCACGCGGGGCTCCTCGGACTCGGGCAGCCCGATGTGGAAGTCGGCGTTGAGCGGTACCGCCACCTCTTCGCGAAACAGCGTGCCCAGCGAGCGCCCGGTGATCCGGCGGAGGACCTCGCCGACGAGGAAGCCCTGCGTGATCACGTGGTAGCCGCTGGCCGTGCCCGGCGCCCAGAAGGGCTCCTGCGCGGCGAGCAGCCCCGTCACCCTCTCCCAGTCGTAGAGGTCCTCGACGGTGACCGGCTCGGCCCAGCCGGACAGGCCCGACGAGTGGCTCAGCAGGTGCGCGACGGTGACCGCGTCCTTGCCGGCGGCCGCGAACTCGGGCCAGTACCGCGACACCGGCGCGGTCACGTCGAGCGCCCCGCGGTCGGCGACCAGCAGCGCCGTCAGCGCCGTCATGGTCTTCGTGACCGAGTACACGTTGAGGATGGTGTCCCGTTGCCACGGACGCGTCCGGGCCGCGTCGGCGTGCCCGCCCCACAGATCGACCACCGTCTCGCCGTCGACGGTGATGCACACCGACGCGCCGACCTCGGCATCGCTCGCGAGACCCTGTTCGAACACCGCGCCCACGGGCGCGAACCGCTCATCCACGAATCCCTGCACGGCGCGCAGTATCCGGCCGCGGCCGGTGCTGCCGCCACCGAATATCACGCTCCGATGGCATTGATCACGCTCGGCAACCCTAGCCTCGGGCCGCCGCCGCCAGCCGCCCGGTCCGCGCCGCCCACACGATCAGCACCAGCGCCGGGACCGTGATGACCACCAGCGTCACGACGCTCGCCTCCGGCCCGAACTCCCCGCCGGTGAGCCACCGCGGCCCGGACAGCGTGGTGCGCCACAGCGCGTGCGACGCGTCCTCGCCCGAGGAGTGCACCCCGAAGACCCCGGCCTGCACCGTGTTCCAGGCGAAGTGGAAGCCGATCGTGAGCCACAGCGAGCGGGTGAAGAGGTACAGGGCGCCGAAGAGCAGCCCGCCGGTGAGCACGATGCTGAGCACCGCCGGGACGGTGGCGTTGGCGTTGACGAGGTGCATGGCGCCGAAGAGCAGCGACGAGACGACCAGCGCCACCCAGCCGCCGAACCGCTCGGCCAGCATCCTCGTCAGCACGCCCCGGAACACGATCTCCTCGTTGACGGCGACGACGGCCATGACGCCGGCGGTGATCGCCAGGCCCTGGGCGGAGTCGCGGGTCTGCGTGTCCCAGCCGCCGAGCAGCCGGATGGCGAGCATGACGAGCCCGAACGCGGCGGCGCCGAGCAGGAGGCCGGGCAGCAGCCAGCGCGCCGCGTTGGCGGGGGACACCTCCTCGGCGCTCGGGCGGCGCTCGATCCAGCGGCTGAGCAGGGCGTAGCCGAGTACGGCGGCGATCGCGCCCGTGAAGCCCGCGGAGACCACCCAGGTGAGGTCGTCGGCCCGCGCGGCGGTGACGCCTTCGGTCGCGGCGAGGAGCACGAGGGTGCCGATGAGCATGAGGGGGAATCGCACTGCAAACCTGGACATGACGAGCAAGATAGGGATCGATCAGGCGGTAAACGTCCCTCCGGTGGGGACATTCGGTGTGGCTCGCGCGGGGGACAACGGCGTGGTCACGCTGCGCAGCGAACGCTCTGCCCGCCGCCCGCTCTCGCCGAGGAGGGCTGCACGGGCGACCTGGACGTGCTGGACCGCACCCCGGGCTTCATCCGTCCCGCCCTTTGGGGACATGCAGTGTGGCTCTCGCGGGGGACGGCGGCGTGGTCACACTGCGCGGCGATCGCTTTGTCCGTCGCCCACCCGTCCCGCCCTTGCGGGGACATGCAGTGTGGCTTTCGCGGGGGACGGCGGCGTGGTCACACTGCGCGGCGATCGCTTTGTCCGTCGCCCACCCGCCGCCCGCTCGCCGTGCGGCCCAGTGGCTCGGTCCCGCCGCGTGGTTGGCCACGGCCGCTTCCGGATGCGCGAGTGCGTTCCTGCGCGAGTGCGTTCCTGCGCGAGTGCTCAGCCGACGGTGTCCGTGAACGCGCGGTTGACGGTGTGTGCGGTCGCGCTCGCGCGGACTGCTGTGCTCGGCCGCACTCCTTGTCCGGGCGTGGCGAGACGTGCGCCGGCGGACGAGCTATGCGCCGTTGTCGCCCTCGCGCAGGGAGCGCACCATGCTCTGCAGGAGCCGGAACGCGTCTGCCTGCTCGGCCCCGGTCATGCCGGCCAGCATCCTGACCTCGACGGACCGGACCGCCACGGTCGCCTGCTCCAGGGCACGCCGGCCGCGAGGCGTGAGCCGCGTGGGAAGCACCTTCCCGACGGGCGCCTCCGCGGGCCTGGTCACGAAGCCCTCTCGCTCCAGGGCCTGGAGCAGCACGTTCATCGACTGCCGCGTCACGAACGCGCCCCGCGCGAGCTCGGAGTTCGACAGGCCCGGCCGCTGCGCCAGCAACTCGAGGCAGGAGTAGCGAGTGACGCTCATCCCGAGCGGCCGGAGCACCTCCTCCATGGCCGCACGCAGGGCGCTGGACGCCTCTTTCAGCAGGTAGCCCAGTGACTTGTCGAGATCGACGCCGGCACCCTCTGGACCCATGTCAGCATTCTGACATACACTCGGCCGTGTCAGTAAACTGACACGAGGACGAGGAGTATCACCATGCCCGCAACCGGCCCCGACTTCATCTCGCTCCAGGCGCGCGACCTCGCCGCTTCGCAGGCGTTCTACGAGCGGTACCTCGGCCTCGTCCGCTCGCAGTCCGGACCGCCGCACGCCGTGGTCTTCGAGACGAGGCCGATCGCGTTCGCGCTGCGCGACGTCGTACCCGGCACCGATCTCGCATCCGTCGCCCAGCCCGGCATCGGCGCCGCGATCTGGCTGCACGCCACCGACGTCCAGGCCATTCACGACGCTCTAGCCGCGGGCGGTCACACCATCGTCTCCGCACCGATCGACGGCCCGTTCGGTCGGACGTTCACCTTCGCCGACCCCGACGGCTACCGGATCACGCTGCACGACCGCGCCTGACGGGCCGGACGACATCGTTGCCCGAAGCCTGCTCTTTGTTGCGCGAGAAGCCGGGCGACACGCGCGTCTGTCGGCGCGTGCCCGGACGCGAGCATGCGCGGAGCGCTCGGTGCTGGTGAGCGCAGGCGTGCCGTGGGCCGTCGGGCGCGGCCCTGCATGGGCAGCTCTCCGGTCGGCTTGGCACGGCGGCCCGGCCTGGCGTGGCGGCTTGGCGTGGCGAGTCGGCACGGCGAGTTGGGACGGCGAGCTGGCAGGGGACGGGCTGCCGGTCATGCTTCGGGGCGGACAAGTCCAGTCTGGAACGCGTACACGACGGCGTGCACGCGGTCGCGGAGGTCAAGCTTCGTGAGGATCCGGGAGACGTACGTCTTCACGGTCTCCTGACTCAGCATCAGCTCGGCCGCGATCTCGGCGTTGTTCATCCCGCGCGCGATGAGCGTCAGCACCTCGGTCTCGCGCGGCGCGAGCGCGGCGGCCGGCCCGGGCGCGCTCTCGGCCGGCCGAATCCGCGAGCCGAAGTGACCGATCAGCCGCCGGGTGACGGTGGGGGAGACGAGCGCTTCCCCGCCCGCGACCGTGCGCACCGCGGCGATCAACTCGGCCGGCTGCGCATCCTTGAGCAGGAACCCTGTCGCCCCCGCGCGCAGAGCCCGGTACACGTATTCGTCCAGGTTGAACGTCGTGACCACGAGCACCTTGAGCGGTTCGGCGACATCGGGTCCCGCGAGTCGCCGGGTGGCCTCGATCCCGTCGAGTACGGGCATGCGAATGTCCATGAGCACGACATCGGGCCGCAGCTCCCGGGCGAGACGGACGGCCTGCTCCCCGTCCGCGGCGACCCCGGCGACGGCGAAACCGGCCTGGAGCCCGAAGATCGTGGCGTACGCGGTGCGGATCAACGCCTGATCATCGCAAACCAGAATGCGCACCGGCGCGCTGCTCATTCGCGCACCCCATCCAAGTGCGTATCCGTTCCGCTCACATGCATGCCGTCCGTTCGCTGGTCAAAGTCCCCGCGCCCATCGCACCCGCTCGAATCCGATCCGTCCGGTCGTTCGCTCATCCACGCGCCGCTGTCGGTTCGGTCGGCCGAGTGTTGTTCGTTCGCTCGTCTCCGGCTGCGCATTGCCGCTCATCCACGCGCCGCTGTCGGTTCGCTCGGCCGAGTGTTGTTCGTTCGCTCGTCTGCGGCTGCGCATTGCCGCTCGGCGGTGTGCTGTCGGTTCGCTCGGCCGTGTGTTGCTCGTTCGCGCACCCGTGCGCGTTGCGTCCGCTCATGTGCGCACGCCGGTCGGGATGGACGCGCGGATCAGGAAGCCTCCCGTGGGGGTCGGCCCGGCCTCGAAGTCGCCCCCGAACACGCTCACCCGTTCGTGCAGGCCGGCCAGGCCGCGACCCGTTCGCGTCGCGCCGCCGTCCACGACCGTGGAGCCGTCCGTGTGCACCTCCACGGCGACTCGGTCGTCCGAGTGCGCGATTCGCACGCGAGTGGGCCGGCCGTGCGCATACTTCACCGCGTTGGTGAGCGATTCCTGCACAACCCGGTACACGGTGAGATCGACCCCGCCGCCGGCCGGGCGTGCGATGCCCTCCTCGCGCCAGTCGACGGGCTGGCCGAGTGTGCGCGTTCGCTCGACCAGGTCCGCGATGCGCCCGACGACCGGGCGGGTGCTCGGGTCGTTCTGGTCCGCGTCGAGTACGCGCAGGAGGTGCCGCAGCTCGACGAGCGCCTGGCGTCCGGTGCCGGCCACCGCGGCCAAGCTGTCGCCGACGAGTGCCAGACCGTCGTGGGCCAACGGAAGGCCGCTCTCGCCGAGCACCGGATCGTCCTTGGCGATCGGGCGGCCGCCGTTGGTGGGTGCCCGATCGTGGTCACCGAGCGTCGGGCTGGCGGTGGCCGGACGGTCATGGCCAGCGAGCGTCGGGCCGTTGGTGCGTGCGCGATGGTGGTCGGTAAGCGTCGGGCCGGCGGTGGCCGGACGATCGTGGTCGGTGAGCGTCGGGTCGGTGGTGGCCGGACGATCGTGGTCGGTGAGCGTCGGGTCGGTGGCGGGCGGACGATCGTGGTCGGCGAGCGTCGGGCCGGTGGCGGCCGGTGCAGATCCGCGGCCGGCGATGGTCTGCCCGCTGCCGGTGACTGCCTGGCCGCTACCAAGGTGCGCGGCAACGTGGTCCGTGCGAGGCGCGCCGTGGTCGGGTGCCTGGCCGTTGCTGGCTCGCGGAGGGCTGCCGTCGGTGTGGGCGGCAGCGTTGTCGGTGGGTGCCGAGCGGTCCCGGGCCGGGGACGTGGAGGCGTCGGGGGCCATCGCTGCCGTTCCGACGTCGGGGGCCATCGCTGCCGTTCCGACGTCGAGCGCCATCGCTGCCGTGCCGATGTCGAGCGCCATCGCTGCCGCGTCGGCCTGAAGAACCATCGCGGTCACGTGGTGTGTCACGACGTCGTGGAGTTCGCGGGCGATCACCGACCGTTCCGCCGCGGCGGCGAGGGCCATGCTGTCCCGGCGGTGCTGCTCCGCCGCTTCGCGCTGGCGGCGCATCCAGCGGCCGGCCAGCCAGAACGCGGCCAGCAGGGCGCCGAACTCCGCGTACTGCACGACGTTCTGACCCGAGCCCATCCGGTGCAGCAGCACCGCGAGCCCGGCGTAGGCGACGGTGAGCACGACCGGTAGCACGGCGCGGCGGCGGGATTGGTGGGCGCCCAGGGCGTACAGGGCGAATGGGAAGCCGAGCGTCGCCGCCGAGTGGGCGTAGCCGAGGCACTGGTAGAGGCCGAAGGGTACCGCCGTGAGCACCGTGCACGCGGCCGGCCAGCGCCGCCGGATCGCCAGCGGCGCGCAGAGGGCGACGACCAGGAACCAGCCGAGCGCGTCCAGGGGCCGGTCGGGGAACTCCGGAAGGTCGGCGCCGATGCCGGACATCCCGGGCACGAGCGCCATCACGAGCAGGCCGCCGGCGCCGACCGGGTCCGGCAGCCGCTCCCACCAACGCGTCATGGGCGGAGCATAGCCAGCCGTCGAGGTGCGGCCGCCCGCCGACGTCCGAGACCCATCCCGCGCCGAGTGAGCGGCCCGCGCCGAGCGGCGGCCCGCGCCGAGCGGCGGCCCGCGCCGAGCGGCGGCCCGCGCCGAGCGGCGGCCCGCGCCGGGGGTGAATCGCTCCAGGTGGCGACTCGCGCCGAGGCCGGGACGCCCGCAGTGTCCGAGCGGCCGATGCGGGCCGTCGCGGTATGGCCCGGACGATATGCAACCGGCTCTTGATCGCACATATTCAAATATGCGAATGTGCACGCCATGCTACCCAGACCCGCGGCGCTGACACTGATCGTGTCCGCCTCGCTCCTGCTGGCCGGTGCCGGCCTGGCCATCCCGGCCGCCGCCGCGCCTCCGGTGACCCTCACCCCCGCCCTCGCCGCGGCGCCCGACATCGCCGTCGCCAACGTGCAGGCCCACCTGACCCAGCTCAACACGATCGCGTCGAGCAACGGCGGCACCCGCCGCTCGGGCACCGCCGGCTACACCGCGTCGGTCGCCTACATCAAGGGCAAGCTGCAGGCCGCCGGATACACGGTCGCCGAGCAGACGTGCACCAGCTGCACGTACCGTGCGAACAACCTCATCGCCGACTGGCCGGGCGGGCCGTCGGACCAGATCACCATGCTCGGCGCGCATCTCGACAGCGTGGCCGCCGGGCCGGGGATCAACGACAACGGCTCGGGCTCCGCGACGCTGCTGGAGAACGCGCTGGTCCTGGCCCAGCAGAACCCCACGATGAGCCGCCACGTCCGGTTCGCCTGGTGGGCGGGGGAGGAGCAGGGCCTGCAGGGCTCCGCGTTCTACGCCAACGCGCTGAGCACCACCCAGCGCGGCCAGATCAAGGCGTACTACAACTTCGACATGGTCGGCTCGCCCAACGGCGGCTACTTCATCAACCACATCACGTCGGCGGCGGCCGCGCCGATGAAGGCGTACTGGGACTCGCTGGGCCTGCAGCCGGAGGAGAACACCGAGGGCGCCGGGCGCTCCGACGACTACTCCTTCGAGCGCGTGGGCATCCCGACGTCGGGCTACGCCGCGGGCGCCAGCGCCAAGAAGACCTCCGCGCAGGCCTCGAAGTGGGGCGGCACCGCCAACAGCGCCTACGACTCCTGCTACCACCAGGCCTGCGACACGACCGCCAACATCAACGCCACCGTGCTCAACCGCGCCGCCGACGGGGTCGCGTCAACGATCTGGGCCACCTCGGTGGGCGGCACCACGACGCCGCCGCCGACCGGCTGCACCGGGGCGCAGCTGCTGACCAACCCCGGCTTCGAGTCGGGCGCGACGGGCTGGACGGGCACGACGGGCGCGATCGGGCAGTGGTCCTCGCAGGGCCAGGCCGCGCACGGCGGGACCTACAGCGCGTGGCTGCTCGGGTACGGCTCCACGCACACCGAGAGCATCTCGCAGTCGGTGACCATCCCGGCCGGCTGCTCGGCGACGCTGACGTTCTGGGTGCACGTCGACTCCGCGGAGACCACGACCACGACGGCCTACGACAAGCTGACCGTCACCGCGGGCTCCATCACCCTGGCCACCCTGTCGAACCTGAACAAGGCGACCGGGTACACCCAGAAGTCCTACAGCCTGTCAGCCTTCGCGGGCCAGAGCGTCACGCTCAAGTTCACCGGCACCGAGGACTCCTCGCTGCAGACCTCGTTCGTCCTCGACGACGCCGCCGTCACGGTGAGCTGACCACCGACCGGCGGGCGGGACCGGCCCCGGACCGGTCCCGCCCGCCTCCGCCGCCCACCGCGACCCGCGCTCGGTGGAGGTCCTCGTCGCCGCCTGATTGACGAACGCCGTCATGGCGCCGAGGCTGGCGGGGTGGACGCGTTGGTCCGGCCCCCGAAGGCCCGCCCCGGTGACCGCATCGCGGTGCTGTCGCCGTCCTTCGCCGCGCCCGGGCTCTTCCCGGCCGTGCACGAGCGGGCGATGGACCGGCTCGCCGAGGTCACCGGGCTGGTGCCGGTGGAGTACCCGACCACGCGCCGGGTCGGCGCATCACCCGAGGACCGCGCGGCCGACGTCAACGCGGCGTTCGCGGACCCGTCGATCCGCGCCATCATCGCGACCGTCGGTGGCGAGGACCAGATCACCGTCGTACCGCACCTCGACCCCGCCCTCGCCCGCGCCGACCCGAAGCCGTTCCTCGGCACGAGCGACAACACCAACCTGCACCACTGGCTGTGGGCCAACGGCATCGCGAGCTTCTACGGCGGCTCCACCCAGGTCCACCTCGGCCCCGGCCCGGCCGTCGACGACGTGCACGCCCGCTCGCTGCGGGCGGCGCTGCTCACCGGCGGACGCCTGGAGATCACCGACCCGGGGACGTCCGAGGACGTCGGCGTCGACTGGAGCGACCCGCGGGCGCTGACGTCGTACGGCGAGCGCGCCCCCACCGAACCCTGGAGCTGGCACGGCCCGGCGCGCACGGTGACCGGCCGCACCTGGGGCGGCTGCCTGGAGGTGATCGAGTGGGTGCTCACCGCCGGCCGGTTCCCCTTCCCGCCCGCCGCCCTCGACGGTGGCGTCATGCTCCTGGAGACCTCCGAGGAGCTGCTTCCGGCCCGCAACGTGGCCTGGATCGTGCGCGCCCTCGGGGAGCGGGGCCTGCTGGCGGCGGTCTCGGCGGTCCTGCTGGCCCGCCCGCCGGTCTCGGACCTCACCCGCCGCCCGGCTCCGGCCGAACGGGCGCGCTTGCGAGCCGCCCAGCGCGACGCGGTCCTGGCCGAGGTGGCCCGCTACAACCCGGAGGCGGTCTTCGTGTCCGGCATCCCCTTCGGCCACACGAGGCCGCAATGGCTCCTCCCGCACGGCGGCGAGGTCACGGTCGACGGTGCCGAGCGGCGCGTGTACGCCGACTTCGGCTAGGACCGCATGCCGTGAACGCAAGCGAACGTGACCGGAGTAACGAGCGGGAAGAACCCGGAGTCCGTACGCCTTGTCACCAGTCGTGGCCGAGACCCTGACGACGACCCGACCCGACGACCGCACGACACCCGGCGAACCGCTGCCCGCCCGGCGCCGGTTGCGGCTGGTGCTGCTGCTCGGATTCCTGACCGCCCTCGGGCCGCTCACGATCGACATGTACCTCCCGTCGCTGCCGACGATCACCACCGACCTGCACGCGTCCGCCGCCGCGGTGCAGCTCACGCTCACCGGCACCCTCGCCGGGCTGGCGATCGGGCAGCTGATCGCCGGGCCGCTGTCCGACGCGCTCGGCCGGCGGGTGCCGCTGCTGGCCGGGATCGGCGTGCACGTGCTCGCGTCGGTGCTGTGCGTGTTCGCGCCCGACCTGGCCGTGCTCGGCACCCTCCGCGTGCTGCAGGGGCTCGGCGCCGCGGCCGCGTCGGTGGTCGCCATGGCCGTCGTGCGCGACCTGTTCAACGGCCTCGCGGCGGCGCGGCTGCTGTCGCGGCTCATGCTCGTCGTCGGCGTCGCGCCGATCCTGGCCCCCACGGTCGGCGGCCTGGTGCTGAGGCTCACCCAGTGGCGGGGCGTGTTCGTCGTGCTGGCCGTCGCCGGTCTCGCGATCCTCGCCGCCACCGCGTTCGCGCTGCCCGAGACCCTCCCGCGGGAGCGGCGGCGCGGCGGCGGCATCGCCGGCACCATGCGCGACTACGGGCGGCTGTTCGCCGACCGCGTGTACGTCGGGCTGGTCGTCGTCGCCGGTCTGTCGATGGCGGCGCTGATCGCGTACGTGGGCGGTTCGAGCTTCGTGTTCCAGGACCAGTACGGCATGAGCGAGCAGCAGTTCGCGCTCGTCTTCGCGGGCGGGGCGGTCGGCCTCATCGGCGCGACCCAGCTCAACGTGCGGCTGCTGCGCCGCTGGTCGCCCCAGCGCATCCTCGCCGCCGCGCTCGTCCTCGGGGTCGCGTCCGGCGCCGTGCTGGTCGCGCTCGCCGCGACCGGCGCGGGCGGGCTGCTCGGCGTGCTGCTGCCGCTGTGGGCGGTGCTCGCGATGGTCGGCCTGGCGATGCCCAACGCGCCCGCCCTGGCCCTGTCCCGCCACGGCGAGGCGGCCGGCACCGCCGCCGCGCTGCTCGGCGCCGTGCAGTTCGGCGTCGGCGCGACGGCCGCCCCGCTGGTCGGCGTCCTAGGCGCGGACTCCCTGGCCATGGCGGTCGTGGTCTTCGGCGGCATGACGGCGGCGGCGCTGGTGCTGTGGCTGGTGGTGCGGCCCGACCTGCGAGGAGGACCCGAGCTCTAGCACCGGCCCGGTGGGTGTCGCTCGTCGGTGTGTTTCGCGGCGCCGTAAGCTGCGAGGCGATGCGTATGGTGTTCACGGCCGCCCCCGATGACGTCTTCGACGCAGCGCAGGAGCGGCTGGTCGGCAGGGTCGTTCGATGGTCGCGCGGGCAGCACCGCGAGGTAGAGCCGTTCGTCGTCGCCGCGCTGGTCGAACATCGATGGGCGGACGGCGACGGCCTGCTGTGCCGGTGGCAGCCGGAAGACCTTCGTGAGGCACTGTGCGAGTGGTTTCCCCGCCGGGTCAGCATGCCCGCCGCGGAGACGCCCGCGCTGCTCACCAGCGTCCACACCTTCATCGACTTCCTGTTCGCCGAGGATCTGGCGGATGACCGGTGCGCCGAGCCGGCGGCGCTGCACGCGCTGATCGACGCGGTCGCCGGTGATGTGGCGGCCGCGATGGGTGACGAGACCCGGTACGGGCCGGCCAAGTTCTGGACCATGCGTATGCTCGCGGCCGGGGTCGACCTCGAACAGCCGCAGCAGGCGCAGCGGTACCTCCTGGACGTCCAAGCCGGCCGGGTCGCGGTGGAGCAGCACCACCTCGATCGGGTGATGGCCGATGACGCGGCGGCCGGCGGCAACGACCGGATGGGGCCGCTGCCGCCCGTCGACCTGCCCACCGACGCCGAGACGGCGGCGCTCGCGGCGGCATCGGTGATGCTGGAGCGCATCCGTCGCTTCGCCGACTGGGTCGGCGCCGGCCGTGCGCTGACCGCGACCGGCCGCCTCCGGCTCGCCGACGCGGCGGAGCTGATCGCGCTGCTCGGCCTGGCTGACCGGATGGACCCGGTGATCGGCGGCAAGGTCTTCAGGACCGGCAGCACCGACGAGCTGTACGAGACCTCGGTGCTGTTCGCCTGGGCCAAGGCCGCCCGGACGGTCCGGGTCGTCAAGGGCCGTCTCCTGCCGGTGAAGGCCGCCGCGCGGCTGCTCACCGATCCGGCCGCGCTCGCCCACCGGGCCTTCGAGGCCTTCTTCGGTCTCCGCGAAGCGGTCTGCCCCGCCGGGTACGCGGCGTCGCCGATCGGCTGGCGGTTCGAGGAGGCCGCCTTCGCGATCAGTCTGGCCCTGTACGTCGCCCGCGAGCCGATCAGCACCCAGGAACTCGGTGACCTCGCGTTCGCGGTCGCGGGTGAGGCCGCGTTCATCGACACCGACGCACCCGACGCCGTGCCGCTGCGGCGCGCGTGCGACGCCGACCTCGACTGCCTGCTCGAACAGCTCGCCCTGCTCGGCGTCGTCGAGCTCGGACAGCGTCACGCCACCCTGCTGCCTCTCGGCACCGCCCTCGTCGCCGCTCACCTGCGCGGGCAGGGCGCTACCACTCCCTCGTTCGACACCATGCGCGCCGAGACGGCCGAAGTGGTCGTCACCCACGCCGCCGCCGCGCCGCCCGCGGTCGGCGACGCCCTGCTCGACCGCTGGTACCGCGCCAACCCGGAAACCGCCCGGCGGGACCTTCTCGCGCTGGCCGCCCGGACCGACGACCCCCACCACCGCCGGCTGGCCCGCGAGTACGCCCACGCGGACGGCGTCGCGCCGGTCCGCCGGGTCCATCGCGCCGGGGACGTCCGGCGGCGCCCCAAGACGCGTCGCACCCGCTGACGCCGGGCGGACGGCCGGGGCCGGCGGTCAGACGGTGATGACGACCTTCGCGCGGGCGTGCTCGATCTCCAGGTAGCGCACGGCCTCCGCGGCGCGGGTCAGGGGGAAGGTGCGGTCGACGACGGGGGTGATCTCGCCCGACTCCAGGTACCCGCGCAGCGCGGCCAGCGCGGCCGGGCTCGGGGGCACGTCCGGCATCGGGCGCACGCGCTGGTCGCCGAAGCGGGCGGACAGCTGCGCCCGGATCACCAGGGCCATGGGGCCGAAGACGCGCGGGCGGCCGCCGGCCGAGGTGCCGCCGCCCGCGGTCACCAGGCGGCCGCTCGGGGTCAGGGGGCGGCGCAGGTCGCTCAGGCTGTGGTTGGCGACCAGGTCCAGGATGACGTCGTAGCGCCGGGCCGCGCGCGTGAAGTCCTCGCGCGTGTAGTCGATCGCCTCATCGGCGCCCAGTTCCGTCACGAGGCCCAGGTTGCGCGGGCTGCAGACGCCGGTGACGTGGGCGCCGAAGGCCTTGGCCAGCTGGACGGCGAAGGTGCCGACGCCGCCGGAGGCGCCGTTGACGAGCACCGTCTCGCCCGGGCGGACCGCGGCCACGTCCCGCAGCGCGACGAGGGCCGTGGTGCCGGCCAGCGGTACCGCCGCCGCCTGCTCGAACGTGAGACCGGCCGGCTTGCGCTCGAGGCAGCCGACGGGGACCCGGGCCAGCTCGGCGAAGGCGCCGTCGTCCTCGCGCAGGTCGCCGTAGACCTCGTCGCCCGGCTCGAAGCGCGTCACGCCCGGGCCGGCGGCCTCGACCACGCCCGCGAAGTCGCTGCCGCGGACCGCTCGCCGCGGGCCGCGCGGGCCGAAGCAGGACGGCATCATGACGCGGGCCAGGTAGGGGTCGCCGCGCATGACGTGCCAGTCGCGGGCGTTGACCGCCGCGGCCCGTACGCGGACGAGGACCTCGCCCTCGCCGGGCACGGGCGCGTCGATGTCGATAAGCCGCAGCTCCTCCGCGGAGCCGTACCGTTGCTGCGCAATCGCCTTCATGCCGTCGATGGTGGCCGTGCTGGGCGCGGCGCTCATCGGCACATGGGCCTCGGCTTTGCCGTACTTTCGGCGGCGCCCGGTACGAGCTCGTCACCGCGGGCGGGCTACAGGCCGGGCGGGCACAGGCGCGGGGGAGGCGGTCACCATCGTGCCGTGGGCCCGGCCGGCGTCCGCGCGGACCGGGATCGGGCGGGTCTCAGGCGCGGGGGAGGACCGCGGTGACCATCCAGCCGCGGGTCGGGGCCGGGCCGGCCGAGCACGTGCCGCCGACCAGGCCGGCCCGCTCCGCCATGCCCAGCAGGCCGAAGCCGGCCGGGGCGGGTGTGCGGGCCGCGGGGGCGTCGCCGTCGTCGGTGACCCGCAGGCGTACGGCGGCGTCGTCGGCCTCCACGTGCACCTCGATGCGCGTGGCGTTGCGGGCGTGGCGGCGGGCGTTGGTCACCGACTCCTGGGCGAGGCGGAACAGGGCCGTGCCGATCGGGGCCGGCAGGTCGTCGAGGTCGCCGGTGACCGCCACGTCGACGGCGGGGCCCGCGCGGTGGGCGCCGGCGAGGCCGTGCAGGTCGGCCAGGCCCGGCGTGGGGGCCAGGTCGGCGGGTTCGTCGGTGCGCAGGACCCGCACGATGCCGCGCATCTCGGCCAGGGCGCGGGTCGCCTCGGACTCGATGAGGCGCAGCGCGTCGGTGGCGGCGTCGGGGTTGAACGGGGCCGTGGCCAGGCCGGCCTGGGCGCGGATGACCATCGCCGAGACGTGGTGGGCGACGGTGTCGTGCAGATCGCGGGCGAGCCGCTCGCGTTCGAGGAGCTTCACCTGGTCCAGTTCGCGGTGGCGGGCGCGGGTGCGGTAGCGCACCGCGGCCCCCAGGGCCGTCACGGCGAACAGCATGCCGACCCCGCCGAGGGTGTCGTCCGGCCCCGAATGGCCCGCGAGCAGCCCGACCGCCAGCTTCGCGAGGATGATCGCGGTGCCCAGGACCGTCTGGCGGCCCGAGCCCCAGCGGGTCAGGGCGTAGCCGAGCAGGAGCACGAACACGAAGGCGTTCAGCCCCAGGTCGAGCCCGGTGACGAAGGGTGCGGTCCCGCACGCGCCGAACGCGATCGCCACCGCCGCCAGGGGCCGGGTGCGGCGGATCAGCAGCGTCGGCAGCACCGCGAGGCCGACGGCGCCCGCGAACCAGCGGAAGGGCAACTCGGGCCGCAGCAGCACCTCGAGCACCATCGCGACCACGAACCCGGCGAACAGCACCCAGTCCCGCCACACCCGCACGGGGGCGTCGGCGGGGCCGGGTTCGTCCCAGAAGGAGCGCAGTCGAGCGAGCATCTCCCTCATGGTAGGGGCGGGGTCCGCGGGGCGGATCGGACCAAAGTACGACGCCGCCGGATGCCGGATTTGTCCGCTGTACCGCACGACCGCCCGATTGCCGGGCAACGTACGCATCCGTCCTCGCCGTTCTGTGGCCTTTGACCCGCTTTGGTCGTATTAACTGGTACGCGTGGGGGGCTACCACCTGGGGATCGACTTCGGCACCGCACGCACCACCGCGGTGCTGGCCCGGCCGGACGGACGGCGCGAGCTGCTGCTGCTCGAGCCGTCCGCGGTGTGCCTGGACAACGCGCCCCACTTCGTGGCCGGCAGCGCCGCCTGGACGGCCGGCGAGGCGAACCCGGACCGCTTCGAGCCGTTCCCGCGCCGCAGCATCGACAAGGGATCCGTGGTGCTCGGCGGCGTCGAGTGCCCGGTCCGCAGCCTCTTCGCGGCCGTGCTCACGCACATCGCGGCCGTCGCGCGCAAGGTCGTCGGCGGGCCGGTCGCGAGCGTGGCGATCACGCACCCGGCGCACTGGCACCGGCCCC
Organism: Dactylosporangium sp. CA-052675; assembly: GCF_050947935.1. Classification (GTDB taxonomy): domain Bacteria; phylum Actinomycetota; class Actinomycetes; order Mycobacteriales; family Micromonosporaceae; genus Dactylosporangium. Next base: position 3,598,426 of record NZ_CP192010.1, read on the forward strand.
AGACGCAGGTGCTGGAGAAGGCGGCGGCGCTGGTCGGCCTGCGGCCGCTGCGCCTGGTGCCGGAGCCGGCCGCGGCGGCACTGCACGCCGACGAGGCCGGGTTGCTGGCGTTGCCGGACGGTGCCGCCGCGGTGGTCCTGGATCTCGGCGCCGGATCCGCCGATGCCGCCGTCGTCCAGCGCACCGGCCGGACCGTGTCCGTGCTCTCCTCGGCCACCGTGCCGGAGGCGGGCGGCCTGGCCCTCGACGCCGCGATCCTCACGCACCTCGGCTCGACCTTCGCCCGGCGCAAGGTGTGGCGCTGGAAGCCCGACCGGGCACTGCTGGAGGGCGCCCGCGAGGGCCGCGAGGAGCTGAGCGCGGTCAAGGCGGCCACGATCCCGGTACCGTGGTCCGCCTCCGGCGCGGCCCTCACCCGCACCGAGTTCGAGAACCTGGCCCGGCCCGCGTTCGAGCGCGCCATGCACGCCGCGGCGTCGCTGGTCGCGGGCGCCGGGGTGGCGCAGCTGGCCGGCGTGCTGCTCACCGGCGGCCTGGCGCACACCCCGCTCGTGACCGAGATGCTGGTCGAGACGCTGGGGGTGCTGCCGGTACACCTCGACGGCCCGGTCCTCGCCGAGGGCGCCCTGCTCGCCGAGCCCTCGTCCGTCCCGCGCCGCCCGCGCCCGGCCCCGCCCGCCGCCGCCCCGGCCTCGACGCCCCCGGCCTCGACGCCCCCCGCCCCCGCCGGCGGCCCTCGTGTGGACCCGAACGAGATTTGGGCCGCGCTGCAGCAGCAGCCCGACGACCGCCGTGCCCGGCGTCCCGCAGCGCCGCCGCTGGCCCCGGCGGCCCCGGCGGCCCCGGCGGCCCCGGCGGCCCCGGCGGCCCCGGCGGCCCCGGCGGCCCCGGCGGCCCCGGCGGCCCCGGCGGCCCCGGCGGCCCGGTGTGGGCGGCCTCGGCCCAGGCGGGCGCGCAGGCCGCGTCGGCCTGGGCCGCCGCCGAGGACCCTTGGGAGGCCCTGAAGCGGGAGAGCGCCGGAGGCTCGGTCCCGCCGGTGCCGTGGCGCACCGGCGGGCCCTCTGCCGCGCCCTCGGCGCCCCGCCGGACGGGCCGCGTGCTCTACGACGCCCGCGCCGCCGCGCCGGCGTCCGCACCGGTGGCGCCGCCGCCGGTCGAGCAGGCTCCGGCGGCCGCCCCCGCTGCCCCGCCCGAGCCGGCCGCCGCCAAGCCCAAGCAGCTGGAGCCGTGGGAGATAAGGGCGGAGCTGTGGGCGCTGGAGCAGGACAGGCCCTGGCGGTTCGAGAAGGAGCTCAAGGCCATCCGGGCCGAGTGCCGGGCGGCGGAGATCGAGGCCCGCACGGTCCGGGCCGACCTCGTCGCCATCGCCAACGAGGTCATGCAGCTGCGCAGCGAGATGGACCTGGCCGACACGGACCTGAACGCGGCGGGGATCGGGCTGCGGGCGGCCGGTGCGGAGCTGGACGTCTTCGAGGCCGAGCTCGACCTGATGGTGACGAAGTTCCGGAGCCTGCGCGAGTCGGAGGAGGCCGCCGCTCCACCCGCGATGCCGACGCCCGAACCAGAGCCGGAACCAGAGCCGGAACCAGAGCCGGAACCAGAACCTGAGCCGGAGCCGGAGCCAGAGCCGGAGCCCGAACCCGAACCCGAGCCCGAGCCGGAACCGGAGCCCGAACCCGAGGAAGAGGAAGAGGCGTCCGAGTTCGTGCCGTGGGCGTCCGTCTCCGGCAGTGAGGCAGTCGACGAGCCCGGTCTTCTGGCCGCCCTGCGCGCCATCAGCGACCCCGGGGAACTGGGCGCGGGGGACATGGACGCCGACGAAGACGCGGACGAGGACGAGGACGAGGACGACGAGCAGCCCGAGGCGGCCTGTCCGGTGGCCGAGCGGGTGGAGGTTCCCGTCGCGGCCGGCACGGTCACGAGGGTCGAGGCCGAGGCGGATGTCGAGGACTTCGGGGCGCTCGTGCGGGTGGTCCGCCGCTACATGCAGTCGACCCGCCGCGGCTCGCTCGCCGACCCCATGGACGCCGACGCCGACGCAGACCCCGACGCCGAGCCGCCGCTGTCCGATGTCGCCGTCTCGCCCGCGCCGCGCTTCCCCGCGCCCAAGCTCACCCTCGCCGACCGGTCGCGCGAGCAGGCCCGCACCGGAGCGTTCCAGTGGCGCTGGGCTAAGTCGCAGGCGCGGGCCAAGCCGGAGACGACCCGGCCCCGGGCGCATCGGCGGAGGCGGCTGAGCCCGCCGGTCAGCGCCGCGCTCACGCTGTTCGTGGCGCTGGTGGCGCTCGGCTCCGGTACCGTCCTCGCCCTGAACATGACCGGCTCCCTGCCGGAGCGGCGGTTCCAGGTGGGGCAGTGCGTGGCCCAGACCGCCGACCGCGCGACCGTCGTCGACTGCGACGCCCGCGGCGCCTTCGAGATCACCAAGCAGATCCCGAAGGCCGAGCGCTGCCCGGACGTGAACCAGCCCTTCGTCATCAAGGACGACGCCCAGTTCTGCCTGGTACCGGTCCGGCGCTAGCAGCCGCTAGGGTACGGTGCGCTCGATCGCCGCCGGCCCCAGCTCGTCGAGCTCCGCCTGGGCCCGGCGCACGTTGCCCGGCGTCGGGTCGCGCCCGTCGGCCGCCGCCAGGTCCTCGGCCGTCCACTCCTGGTCCGCCCCGGTGCGGGCGGCGTGCTCCCCGGACGCGTCGACCGTGCGCGCCGCGGCCGGATTCCCCGAGATGATCGGTGTGTTGTCGTCCATACCCCGGCAGTACCCGCCCGAGCCGGGGCTAAGCCCTGTGTGTGGCGCGCCGGCCGCCATGGCGACGTTCACGCTGCCCAAAGCGCGGTCGCTGACGCTCTGCGCGCCCATGGTCGCGTTCCGCTACCGGCGTGGGCGGCCGGGCGCATCGCCGGCTGAGCCGTCGCCGGGGAGTACCATCGCAGCGCACCGCATCGATGACGTTCGGTAACCGAGGGTGAGGGCGATGACCGACCGCGAGCCGGAGGAGCCGTCGCCGTGGGCCCGGCCGGCCGAGCCGTCGCCGTTCGGCGCGCCGTCGCCGTGGTCCTCCCCGCCCCGCTGGTCCGAACCCGGAGCCGTGCCGACCGGGCCGGCCCCGGAGGCCACGGACCGCCAATACCCCCCGGACCTCCGGGACGCCCAGGACGTTCCAGTGGCCCCGCGAGCTTCGATGGCCCCGCAAGCATCGATGGCCCCCGAAGCTCCGATGGGCCCGGAAGCTCCGGTGCCGGCGAGGCGGCGGCCGGTCGCGCTCATCGCCGCCGGGGTGGTGCTCGCCGTCGCGGTCGCGGCGGTCGCCGGGTTCGTCGTGCTGCGGCCGCCGGGGAACAGGCCCGCGACCGACGCGGTCGCGGGTGCTGTCGCGGCCATCGCGGCATCGGGCGGTACGACGGCCGCGTTGACCTTCGGCGATCGCAACGGCACGCTCGTCGACGCCGAGTTCACCGTCACCGCGGCCGGGCTCGGCGCCGGCGTCGTCACCGACCCGGGCGGCGGCCGGGCCGAGGTGCGCACCAACGGCACCCGGACCGTCGTGCGCGCCGACGCCGACTGGTGGTCGCGCCGCGCCCCGGGGCAGGCGTCCGCGCTCGCCGACAAGTGGATCCTGCCCCGGGACGGGCTGATCCTGCCGATCGACATCACCCGCGCGCTGACGCCGAAGGGGATCGCCGAGTCGGTGCGCTTCGCCGCGTCCGGGCACCCGAAGGCGGCCGGCACCGTGCCGTGGCAGGGCCGCGACGCCGACCTGATCGACAACACCGACTGGCTGCTGCTGCTCACGCGGGCCGAGCCGCGCTCGGTCGTCTGGTTCGGCGGCCACCTGACCGGCTTCGGCCCCCTGCAGCCGGCCGCCCTGCACCGCGGCGGCGGTCCGGGGCCGCACTTCGTCCCCGCCCACCAGCCGAACAACGTCCCGCCCTACGTCGGCGTCACACTGTCCACTCCGGACGGTGCCGCGCTCGCCGAGGTCGCCGAGCAGGTCGGGCAGGTGCTTCCGCCGCCGGACCGGGCCGCGGCCGCCGGCGCGCCCGAGCCGCCGCTCACCCAGGCGACGGTGGCGCTCACCGCGCCGCGGTTCGTGACCCAGCCCGACGACGAGGGCTGCGGCGGCGGGCAGTGCGCGTGGACGGTGAAGGTGACGAACACCGGCACCGCCCCCTGCGACGCGACCCTCATCGCGACCGTGAACCCCGGCATGGAGCCGCGCGGCACGCACCTCGGGGTGCTGGCGCCGGGCGAGTCCCGCACGACGCCGTCGATGACGTTCCGGGAGCAGGCCCCGCGAGCCCTCTACAACGCCCAGGTGTACTGCCCCGCGCTCGACGGCCTCGACCCCGCCCCCCGGCAGCGGGTCGCCGCGCTGCAGCTCGACCCGTCGCAGTCGCCGAGGGTCAAGGAGCTCGACCCCGCCCTGCAGACGGTGCTCCTCGGCGCCGCCGACGCGATGGTCCGCGGCCGCCCGAGCCTGGCGGCGGCGGACCGGCAGCGGGTGCTCGCGGCGCTGGACCTGGTCATCGCCGGGCAGCTGATCCCCGAGGTGCGGATGATCACCGGGTCGGGCCGCGTCGAGAACCCCGACGCGCTGCCCGAGATCCTGCGCAACGCGTCCGGCGCCGCCCCGGCCGCGCAACAGCTGCCGTTCCGCCGGGAGCTGGAGCTGGCCGCGAACCTGCTCCGCAACGACCCGGCGGCGCGCCTGCGGCTGGACGACCGGACCCCCTCGCTCACGGACACGACGGCCGGGAAGGTGTACCGGCTCGCGGCCGTCACCGGGGACCGTCTGCTGCCGGACCGGCCGGCGCCCGCCGGCAAGCTGGTCCTGATGGTGTACCTCGAGCCGACCCGGCCCGAACACGACCTCGACCGCCCCGGGTTCGCGAGCCTGCTGCGCCGGCCGTCCAACCGGGCCGCGGCGGCGGACACGCTCTGCCCCGGCGGCCGGCCCGCGGTCGCCGAGCTGGTGCTGGTCAACCGGCACGGCGAGGAGCGCTGGAGCGCCGCCCAGCTGCACGAGCTGGTCGACGGCTGCGCCTGAGACCCGGGGCCGGCGCCGGTGCGCGCCTGGTACCGGGACGGGGCCGCGCAGGGGACGGTCGCCGACGCCCCGACCGGCCACCGGTTCGACACCGGCGGAACCTATCCGACCGGCGCCGCCGCTGGTTGCCGACACTGTAAGCCGCGTCACCCAGCTGCTGGCGGGCACGGCGGACGTGCAGCGCACGGACAACACGTACTACACCGGCACGATCGACGTGTCGGGGGTGCAGTGCACCCTGGCCCCGACGCAGGACCCGGTGCAGAAGGCCGGCGCGAAGGCCAAGGCGATCCCCTTCAAGGCGACGCTCGACGAGCAGGGCCGCCTGAGCGTGTTCACCATCGACGGGGCCGCCATCGACGAGCGGGGTACGGCTCGATCGACCCCGTCACCGCCCCGTCGGCGCCATCGAGTGCCCGGCCTCGGTGTACGAGCTCATCGGCTGAGCCGCTCAGCCCGCGGTGCCGTCCCCGCCGGGCGGTGCCGCGGGCGCGGGCAGCAGGTGCTCGCGCAGGAGCGGGGCGAGTTCGACGCCGGCGGGGCGGGCCGGGTCGAGCCAGTAGAGCTCCTCGATCTCCGCCAGCGCCTCGACCGGCCCGCACAGCGGGGCGGTGTAGACGTCCGCGTCGACGGTGAAGCCGGCCTCGTTGGCCGCCGGGGCCTCGAAGCGGCCGACGTGGCCGAGCGCGGACGGGTCCACGTGCAGGCCCAGCTCCTCGGCCAGCTCGCGCACCAGGGCGTCCGCGGCGGCCTCGCCCGGCTCCAGCTTGCCGCCCGGCTGCATGAAGACGCTCGTGCCGCGCTTGCGCACGAGCAGCCAGCGGCCCCCGGGATCGCGGAGCACGGCGGCGACGATGCGGAGCACTGGCACGCGACGAGACTAACCGCCCGGGCCCCGGTCGGGCCGGGCGGCTCACCGCAGGGCACCGTGCAGGAGCAGGTCCACCAGCTCGGCCGCGGTCAGGTCCGGTGCGAGGGTCGAGCGGCCCCGGGCGAACATGAAGCCCAGGAACACGTCCGCCGCGACCGGCGCGGGAATGCGCAACCGGTCCCGTTCGGGCTCGAACAGCTCGGCGACGGCCGCCTTCGTCGCGGCCTGGGACTCGTCCCGGCCGGCCGGGCGCGCGTCGCCGGCCGCCGGCGGGGTCCGCTGCGGCGGCCGCCCGGTCGCGGCCAGCGCGCCGAGCACCGCGCCCATCCGCCCGAGGTGGCCCTGCACCGCCTCGGCCGCCTCGACGAGCCGGTCGGCGAGGGGCTGCTCGAGGGAGATCGTCCCGAGGTGGCTCAGCAGCTGCGTGGGGTCGAGGGCGCGCGCGACGCACGCCTGGATCAGCTCGTCCTTGTCGGTGAAGACGCGGAAGACCGTGGCCTCGCCGATGCCCGCCGCGCGGGCGATCTGGGCCGTGGTGACCGCGCTGCCGTACTCCGCGACCAGCGGCAGCGCGGTCTGCAGGATCATCTCGCGGCGTTGTTCGGTGCTCATGCCCGGCGCGCGCCGCCGGGGGGCGTTGGGTTCCGTCATGCCCGCCACGGTACGGAGTGAGTACTCACTCCGTCAACGTGCATACCTCGCCCGTGGTCCGGGCGGGGCTCACACCCTGCGGATCCGGCGCAGCACCGTCCACTGCGGCTCGAACGTGAAGCCGAGGGACTCCTTGGCCTCGCGCGCCCCCTTGCCCGCCAGCACCATCGGCCGCCCGGCGTCGAGCAGGAACCGCAGCTGCCGGCTGAACTGGTCGAACCACAGCCCGGTGCGCCGGTCGCCGAGCGGGGGAGCCGCCCACGGGCCCAGCAGCGGCGCCACCGGGTGGTCGAACATCGCCGCCGCCGCGATCAGGGCGCCGCCCGGTTCCCGGTACGTCAGCACGCGCACCTCCGGCAGCGCCATCATGGTCTCGAACAGCCGCGGCGACCACATGCGCAGCGGCGGCCAGCGCACGGTGTGGTTGCGCCGGGCCGCGTCGGCGCTGAGCCGGTGCATCTCGGCCAGGTCGACGCGGGCCTCCTCGCGGGGGCCGAACCAGACCACCGTGTCCGGGTCGGCGTCGATGCGCCGCAGCAGCCGCCGCTGGTCGCCCCGGCGGGACTTGCTCAGCGTGCCCAGGTACCCCTCGTAGCCCCCGCCCCGGTTGCGCAGCACGGCCACGGGCGCCCCGGCCCGCACGAGCGTCACGCCCGGCAGGAAGACGGGCAGCTCGTCGCGGTACACCTGGCGATAGGCGATCGCGGGCACTCTGGGCCCGAACTCGGCCCGCACCGCCCGCTCGAACGCGAGCACCGCCTCGGCCAGCAGCCGCGGCCCCGGCCGCCCGGCCGGGTCGAGCGTCCCCGGCAGCCCGTCCGGCAGGCCCAGGCCCGGCAGCGCGCCGATCGCCGGGTGCTCGACGTCGGCCACCCCGCCGAGCACGTGCCGCCGCCCCAGCCCGTGGACGCGCGCCCCGGCCAGGCCGATCGGGCGCCCGCCGGCGCGGAACACGCCCGCGATCACGCCGCCGCCGCGCTCGGCCGCGATCGTGTGGATCACCGGCCAATCCCACAGGTGGTGCAGGTTCGCGTGCCGGACGGCCTCGGCCCAGCCCGGCGGCGGGGTGGGGGAGAGGGGGTCGGCGAGCTCGAGGACGAGGCCGGTGAAGGATGCGGATGCTTCAATGGCGGCATGCGCGCTCGCACCGTGGCCCTGCTGCTCGCCGGACGCGGGGCCGGCCGGCTGGCCCAGTACGGCGCCGGGTTCGCCCTGCTGGCCGTCTGGGGGCCGGACCGGTTCGCGGGCTACGCGGCGGCCGTCGGCGTCGGGCTGTGGGCGTTCGCCCTGGCCGCCACCGGGGTCGAGCGGTCCGCGCTCGTGACCCTGGCGCCCGTCGCCGCCGGCGACCCGGTCCCGGCCGAGCGGCGGGCGCTGGAGGGGATGTTCGCCGCGCTCGGCCTGCTCCCGTTCGCGCTGGCGCTGGCGGCGTGTGCGGCGGCCGGGCTGGTGGAACCCGGCGGCCCGGCGGTCCGCTACGCCGCCGGGATCGCCTTCATGACCGGCACCGGCGCCCTGGCCGTCCTCGTCGCCCTGCTCCGGCTGCGCGGCCGCCCCGGCGCCGACCCGGCCGCCTACGCCGTGCTCTCCGTCGCGTACGGCGCCGCCGTCGCCCTCGCGGCCCTGGCCGGCCTCGGGGTCGGCGGCGTGCTCGCGTTCCTCGTCGCCGTCACCGCCGCGGTCGTCGCCGTGCTGCTGCTCGTGCTGCGGCCCACCGGGCCTGGGCCCGGGCGCCGGTTCGGGCGCGCGGCCGTCGTCGCCGCCCTGCGCACCGCGGGGCTCTTCGCCGCCGGCGACGTGCTCGGCAACGCGGCCGTCTCCGTGCTCTACGCCGAGCTGGCCGCCCTCGCCCCCGCCGAACAGGGCAGCCTGCTCTACGTCGGGCTGACCGTCTCCGTGGCGCTCGGCGCGCTCAGCAACTACGTCCTGCGGCTCTGGCAACCTGCGATCCTCGTCTGGTTGGCGGCCGGACCGGCCTCGGCGCCGGTCCGGCTGCGGCGCGGGCTCGTGCTCGCCGGGGCGGCCGGGCTCGTCGTGACCGTCGCCGCCGGCCTGGCGGGCAACGTGATCGTCGCGCTCGCGGTGGAGATCGTCACGTTCCTGGCGGTCTCCGGCGCGGCCTTCGTGATCGAGAGCATCGACGACCGGGCGAGGCTGAACTCCGCCCTGAGCGCCCTGGCCGGGCTCGGTGTCGTGGCCCTCGCCGGCCTGCTGCTCATTCCGTCCGGCGGCGCGGCCGGCGCGCTGGTGGCGATGGCGGCCGGCTGGCTGGCGCGGGTGCCGTGGCTGTTCACGGCGGCCCGGCCGCGGACCCCGGCGCCCCGGGCCGGAATCGGGAGCGCACCAGGCGAGCCTTCCCGCCCGGCGTGAGCTCGAGGCGGTCGATGCGCCGGAAGTGCAGCGGCAGGTCGAAGCCGAGCAGGTCGCGCAGCATCCCGCGCACGCCGTCGCACACCTCGTCGAAGCCGAGCCCGGCCGCCGGGTCCAGCTGCAGCGAGACCGTCACCTCGCCGGCCTCGTCCTGGCGCACCGAGAACTCGGCGATGCCGGGCTGCTTGAGGGTCACCGCCGCGAACGCGCCGAAGTAGACGACGGTGCCGTCGCGCAGCACCAGGCTGTCCTCGATGCGCCCGTCGAGCAGGCGCATCCGGCCGAACCGGCTCCCGCACGGGCACGCCCCGGGCACCACGGCGACGCGGTCGTCGATGCGGTACCGCACCAGCGGCATCGCCCGCTCCCGGAAGTGCGTCACGACCGCCACGCCGGGCGTCCCGGGCGGCACCGGGCGCCCGTCGGCCGGGTCGACCACCTCGAACACGACCCGGTCGGCGTCGACGTGCATGGACCCGTGCCGGCACTCGGTGGCGATGGTGAGCACCTCGAACGCCGAGTACTCGTCGCGCACCGGCACCCCGAAGCCCTCGCCGAGCAGCGCCCGGGTCTCGGCCGTGAGCAGCTCCGACTCGCTGAGGATGAGCCGCAGCGAGCGCCGCAGCCGGGCCAGCTCGTCGCCGGTCAGCTCGCGCAGCACCGCGCGCAGCATCACCGGATAGCCCATGAGCACGCGGGGCCGCAGCGCGAGGATCGCCTCGGCGAGCTCCCGCTCGGGCAGCCCCGCGTGCACGACCGTGCGCCGGAAGATCCCGAAGCGCTGGAACCAGCGGCTCGGCCGGGGGAACGGCTTGAGGTGCGCGATCGTCCACCAGGGCCGGCAGCCGGCCCGCAGGAACCGGCGCAGCAGCGTGGCGCCGTGGTAGCCGTAGGCCCCGGCGTCGTGGCGCACCCGCAGCACCGAGCCGGTCGACCCGGCCGTGGTGTCGGTCTGGAACCAGCCGCGCTCGGGGGCGTGGAAGCGCTCGGGGGCCGCGCGAACCTGGGCCTTGGTCACGATCGGCAGCCCGGCGAGGTCCGGCAGCCGCCGCAGGTGCCCGGCGTAGGCGGGGTCGCCGTAGTGCGCGACATCCGCGCGGGCCGCGGCGAGCATGGCGTTGACCCCGGCGAGCTGCCGCCGCTCGATCGCCGCGACCGACCGCCGCGGGGCGATCAGCGCGGCGGCGGCGAAGAACAGCTCGCGAACGGCCACCGCGGCACCCTGGCTCATGCGATCCATCGCAGTGATGATCGCCATCGATATCAAGGGTGCGGTCGTGTTTCCGACCCAAACGATCGATCAGCATGACCCGAGTCGATGGTGCGCCCCGCGTGCCGTGGGTCAAGTCTTGACAGAACCGGCGGGGTCGATTCCCTCGATGACGCTTGACTCGTCCGTTGGGTTGTGCGCATCTTTGACGGAACCTGAGCGTTTTCCTTCGACATCGGAGCCGCCACCGATGAAACGCCGCCTCCTCGCCGGCCTGACCGCCGCCGGGCTCCTCCTCGCGCTCGCGCCCGCGCTCCCCGCCGCGGCCGCGCTGCCGGACTACACCACCGCCGAGGCCGGGAACCCGTTCGCCGACGGCTGGTACGCCGACCCGGACATCGCCATCTACAACAACACCTACTGGGTCTTCCCGACCACGTCGAAGAGCTACGCGGAGCAGACGTACCTCGACGCCTTCTCCAGCACCGACCTGGTCACCTGGACCAAGCACAGCAACATCCTCACGACCGCGAACGTCTCCTGGGCGTCCTACGCGGTGTGGGCGCCGGCCCCGATCGCCCGCAACGGCAAGTACTACCTCTACTTCGCCGCCAACGACATCCAGACCAACTCGGCCCTGGGCGGCATCGGCGTCGCCGTGGCCGACAACCCGGCCGGCCCCTACCGCGACGCGCTGGGCAAGCCGCTCATCGGGCAGTACTACAACGGCGCCCAGCCCATCGACCAGGACGTCTTCATCGACGACGACGGGCAGGCCTACATCTACTACGGCGGCCACGGCCACGCCAACGTCGCCCGGCTCAATGCCGACATGACGAGCATCGGCACCTTCCCCGACGGCAGCACCTACAAGGAGATCACGCCGTCCGGGTACACGGAGGGCCCGCAGATGTTCAAGCGCAACGGCAAGTACTACCTGATGTGGTCCGAGGGCGGCTGGACCGGCCCGGACTACTCGGTGTCCTACGCCATGTCGAGCTCGCCGACCGGCCCGTTCACGAAGCTGGACAAGGTTCTCGCGCAGGACCCGGCGGTCGCGAAGGGCTCCGGGCACAACTCGGTCGTCAACGTGCCGGGCACCGACACCTGGTACATCTTCTACCACCGCCGCCCGCTGAGCGAGACCGACGGCAACCATCGCCAGCTCGCCTACGACCGGATGACCTTCAACGCCGACGGCACCATCCAGCGCGTGGCGATGCGGGTGAAGGACAACTTCGCCGACGGCAACGCCCTGGGCTGGAAGACCTACGGCGGCAGCTTCACCGCGGCCGGCGGCCGCTACGAGGCCGGCAGCTCGCTGGGCGGCAAGGCGTTGCTGGACACCAACTTCGGCGACTTCACCTACGACGCCGACGTCACCGTCACGTCCGGCTCCGGCGACGCGGGCCTGGTGTTCCGGGCCACCGGCGCGGCCAGCGGCACCGACGCGTACAACGGCTACTACGCCGGGATCAGCCCCGCCGGCCGGGTGGTGCTGGGCCGGGCGGCCAACAACTGGACCCAGCTCGCCACGGCGAACCTCGCCGTGGCGGCCGGCACGACCTATCACCTGCGGGTGACCGCGATCGGATCGTCGATCAAGGTGTACGTCGACGACATGGCCGCCCCGAGGATCTCCGTCACCGACGCGACCTACGCCTCCGGCGCCGACGGCGTGCGGGTCTTCAACGCCGCGGCCGCCTTCGACAACGTGGCCGTCGGCGCGCCGACCGGCCCCGGGACGAACCTGGCCCAGGGCCGCCCCGCGACCGGCTCGACGCCGTGCGCGGCGTCGGAGGGCCCGGAGAAGGCGGTCAACGGCAGCGTCTCCGGCGGCAACTCGGACAAGTTCTGCTCGTCGGTCGCGGGCCCCTGGCTGCAGGTCGACCTCGGCGCGACGAAGAGCATCACCCGCTTCGAGGTCGCGCACGCCCAGGCCGGCGGGGAGGCGGCGGCGTACAACACGAAGGCGTTCACCATCGCGGTCTCGGGCGACGGCACGACGTGGACCCAGGCCGTGAACGTCACGAACAACACGGCCGCGAACACCACGCACCCGGTCAGCGGGGTCTCCGGGCGGTACGTGCGCCTGACCGCCGGCACCCCGACCCAGGGTGCCGACGGCGCGGCGCGCATCTACGAGCTGCGCGTGTTCTAGCGCGGATGGCGGTGCACGGCGTGGACGCCGGCGGGGCTCGCGGGCAGGCCGTCGAGGAGGTTCTCGAGGCGCTTGACCATCGGGTCGTCGGCGTCCGCGTCGTAGTCGTCGGGGCGGGTCCGGTCGCGGCCGGCGCGCACCCGGGCGGCGCGCAGCAGCAGCGTGCCGGCCACGGCGACGACGAGGTTCACGAGCAGGGCGACGATCCCGACGTACACCGGCCAGCCGCCGATCGTGGTGATCGCCCCGCCGAAGTGCGCCTTGGCGATCGTGCCGCCGGGGCCGGCCTGCGGGATGCGGTACAGCATGACCACCCCGGCCCCGAGCCCCACCACGAGCCCGGCGATCAGCGCCAGGCGGTGCAACCAGTTGGTCAGCAGGCCGATGAAGCCGGCCGGGATCGTCTGCAGGATGATGACGCCGCCGATGAGCTGCAGGTCGACGGAGAACGCCGGGTCGAGCAGCAGGATGCAGCCGACCGCGCCGATCTTCACCACCAGCGACGTCCAGCGGCTGACCCGCGCCTCCTCCGCCGGGGTGGCGGCCGGGCGCAGGTAGGCGCGGTAGATCGAGCGCGTGAACGCGTTCGCGGCGGCGATGGACATGACCGCGGCCGGGATGAGCGCGGCGATGCCGAACGCGGCCAGCGCGATGCCCGACGACCACGCCGGGAACAGGCCGTGGAACAGCTGCGGCATCACGGTGTTCAGGTCGCGGCCGACCGGCAGCACGCCCTGGGAGAGCGCGAAGAAGCCGAGCATCGCCATGAGCCCGAGCACCAGGCAGTAGATCGGCAGGGCGGCGGCGTTGCGCTGCACCGTCGAGCGGTCCTTGGCGGCGAGCATGGTGGTCAGCGCGTGCGGGTACACGAAGATCGACAGCGCGGAGCCGATGACCATGGTGAGGTACGCGCTCTGCCCGGCCGACCCGCCCAGCAGCAGCCCGTCCGCCGGGTTCGGGGTCGCGGCGAAGTGCGCGCCGGCCCGCTTGAACGACTCGCCCCAGCCGCCGTTCATGGCCACGATGAGCAGCGCGGCGACGACCACCCAGCCCAGCAGCACGTCCTTGGCGATCGACAGCAGTGCGGGCGCGCGCAGGCCGGAGCGGAACGTGCACAGCGCCACGACGGTGACCGCGGCCAGCAGCGGCCACTCGCCGGCCAGCCCGACCGTCTGCAGCACCGCCTGCAACGCGCTGAGCTGCACCGCGATGTAGGGCATGGTGGCCGCGATCCCGGTCAGCGCGACGGCCGCGCCGAGCCCGCGGGAGCCGAACCGCGCCGCGGTGAACTCCCCGGGGGTCACGAACCCGTGCCGGTGCGCCACCGACCAGGCCCGCGTGGTGAAGATGAACGACAGCGGGGTGGTGATCGTCGCGAACGGGATGGCGAAGAAGCCCATCGCGCCGACGCCGTAGGTGAGGGCGGGGACGGCGACGAAGGTGTACGCGCTGTACATGCTCCCGCCGAGCAGGAACCACGTCGTCCAGTTGCCGAACGCGCGCCCGCCGACGCCCCACTCCTCGAGGTTGTGGATGTCGCGCGGCCGCCGCCAGCGGGCCGCGAAGATGCCGAGCAGCAGCATCGCGCCCATGAGCCCGGCGAAGACGAAAAACTCGACCCCGCCGCTCACCGGTCGAACTCCCGGCGGCGGTTGCGCAGGTGCACGGTGGCGAGGATCAGCATCGCCAGCAGGACGCAGGCCATCTGGTACCAGTAGAAGAACGGCACGCCCCACAGCATCGGGGTGGCCCGGTCGTACAGGGGTGTGAGCAGCGGCGCGATCGTCGGTACGGCCAGTAACCAGTAGCCGGAGCGGCGGCGTCGGGCGGGCGGGGCCATCGAGCCTCCTTGGATGGGCGGATCCCGGGGTGTGGCGCGATGGTACTGGCAAGTAACTTCGCGCGATACCCCGTCCGCCTCACTCGCCGTGCCGGTGCTCGCCGCCGCGGGCTCGTCCCTCCACAGTGGACCGCGAGCCGCCGGTAGCATTGCCCGGGTGATCGACCTGGACCACGATGCGCCCCGAAGACCGGGGCAGCTGCGACGGCCTTGGCCGCGGCTGGCGATCGTGGTCGCGACGGCCCTGCTCGCGGCGGCGCCCGCGGCCCCGGCGCCCCCGGCGGCGCTCGCCCGCCCCGTGGCGCACCGCTGCGCGGTCGACCCCTACCACGTCTTCGGCACCTGCGAATCCTGACGAATGGCGGGGGCGGGGGAGCCGGCGGGCATCGTCTAGGGTCGCGGCATGGCGGTGCGCGCGGCCGGGGACGGCGACCGGGCCTGGATGCGGGACCTGCTCACCCGGCGGTGGGGGGAGAGCCGGATCGTCGTGGGCGGGCGGGCCCGGGACGCGGCCGCGCTGCCCGCGCTCGTCGCCGTCGGGGACGACGGGCGGCCGGTGGGTCTGCTGACGTACGATCCCGGGCCCGCCGGCTTGGAGATCGTCTCGCTCGACGCGCTGGAGCGCGGGGGCGGGGTCGGCACCGAGCTGCTGGCCGCCGCCCGGCGGGTCGCGGCCGGGCTGGGCCTGCGCCGGGTCTGGCTCGTCACGACCAACGACAACGTCGACGCGCTGCGCTTCTACCAGCGCCGCGGCCTGCGCATCACCGCGGTCCACCCGGGCGCGGTGGACCGCGGGCGCCTGGTGAAGCCCGGGATTCCGGCGCATGGGGAGCACGCCATCGCCATCCACGACGAGATCGAGCTGGCGGTGACCGGGGCGCCCGCGAGCATCCGCCCCGGCGCCCTGCACGACATCCCGGCGGTGCTGGCCCTGCTGGACGCGGCGACGTCGTGGCTGGTCGCGCGGGGCCGCACCGGCCAGTGGGGCACCGAGCCGCACTCGACGAACCCGCGCCGCCTGGCCTCGCTGGCGGCCTGGGTCCCGCAGGGCCACCTGCACATCGCCGAGCTGGACGGCCACCCGGTGGGCGCCCTGGCGGCGGGCGCCGCGCCGGACTACGTGCCGGCGGCACCGGGCCCCGAGCTGTACGTGAACCTGCTGGTCACGAGCCGCGCCCACGCCGGGCTGTCCCTGGGCGCGGCCCTGCTGGACCACGCGCGCTCCCTGGCGGTGCTCCGGGGCCTGCCCCTGCTGCGCGTGGACTGCTACGCGGGCGGCGACCGCGCGCTGGTGGGCTGGTACGAGCGCCAGGGCCTCACCGCGACGACCCCGTTCACGGTCACCCTGCCGGGCGGCGGCGCGTGGCCGGGGCAGGTGCTGGAGCAACGCCTGGCGTGACGGGCCGCCGCCCGGGCCGCCGGGGGCGCTACATCAGCCCGTAGCGGCGGGCGATCGCCTCGACGTCGTCCTTGGCCTCCCGCAAGCCGGCGCCGGTCGCCTCCCGGTACGCCTTGATCGCCTGGATCTTGCGGCCCTGCTGCAGCTCCTGCAGCACCATCGGGTGCACGTCCGGCACGGGCTCCTGAATGCCCAGGTTCTCCATGATCAGGTCCAGCTTGCGCTCGACCGCGGCCAGGCGCCGCGCCGTGGACGGGTCGGGGCCGCCGCGGCGCAGGGTCAGGGCGAGCAGCAGGACCACGACGAAGGACACCGGCACGATCCACTCCATGCCGCCATTGAACCCCACCGCCGCTATTTCAGGCTTGACTTATATAAGCGGACGGTGACACTCTGAGGTCCGTGCACGCGTTCGACGTCCTGGGCGACCCGGTCCGCCGGCGGATTCTGGAGCTGCTCGCCGCCGGTGAGCAGCCCGCCGGGGCGGTCAGCGAGACCGTCCGGGCGGAGTTCGGCATCTCCCAGCCCGCCGTCTCCCAGCACCTCAAGGTGCTGCGCGAATCGGGCTTCGCCACCGTGCGCGCGGACGGCACCCGCCGCCTGTATGCCGTGGATGCGGCCCCGCTGCGGGAGGTCGACGCCTGGCTGGAGCAGTTCCGCGGCTTCTGGAGCCAGCGCCTCGACGCCCTGGCCACGGAGCTGGCCCGCGGCAAACGACAACGCGACCGAGACGAGGAGCATCCGTGATCGACCTTGTGCACCAGATCAACGCCACCCACCGCGAGCTCGGCACCGCCGGGCTGTCCGGCGGCGGCGCCGGGCGTTCGCTGCTGCTGCGCCGCACCTACGACGCGGCCGTCGAGGACGTCTGGGACGCCTGCACCGACCCGGCGCGCCTGGCCCGCTGGCTCGCGCCGGTGGAGGGCGACCTGCGCCTCGGCGGCAAGTACCAGCTGCAGGGCAACGCCGGCGGCGAGATCCTGCGCTGCGAGGCGCCGAGCCTGCTGCGCGTCACGTGGGCGATGGGCGAGGGCATGGCGACCGAGGTGGAGCTGCGCCTGAACCCGGCGGACGGCGACCGGACGCTGCTCGAGCTCGAGCACGCCTCGCCGGGCGAGATCGTCGACGAGCTGGTGCGCCAGTACGGGCCGGGCATGACCATCGGCATCGGCGAGGGCTGGGACCTGGCGCTCGTCGGGCTCTCCCTGCACCTCGCCGGCGCCGGGTACGACCCGGCGGCGTGGCAGGACGTGCCCGAGCTGCAGACGTTCGCGGCGCGCAGCTGCGAGGCGTGGGGCGCGGCGGTTCAGTCCGCGTGGGGGACGAGCGACGACGACCTGGCCGCGGCGGTGGCGTTCGCGAAGGGCACCCTCGCGCCGCGGGGTTAGCCCGCCCAGGCGCGGATCGCCTCGAAGTCCGCCGGCGTCAGCCCCGACCGGCCGTCGACGTCGAGGAACACCAGGGGCCGGGCGCGCCCGGCCCCCGGGTGCTCCGGGCCGCCGCGGGTCAGGATCGCTCCCGTTCGGCGGCGGCGCCGAGCGCGGCGAGGCGCATGGTCTCGTCGCGGCGGCGCGCCCACTGGGCGCCGGTGAGGAACACGAGCGGCGGCACCAGGGCCAGCGCGGCCCACTGCCCGGCGACGAGCGGGATGTTGTGTCCCATGTGGACGGTTGACACCGCCCAGCCGTTGAAGGTGACGTTCACGAGCGCCGACATGGCCAGGACCGGCGCGGCGGCCACGATCAGGCGGCGCCGGATCGGCCCGGGCAGCCGCGCCGCCGCGACGACCCCGGCGAGCAGGGCGGCCGCGATCGCGAGCAGCATGAGGTCCAGCTCGGCGGCGCTGGGCGCCTCGAGGCCGGTGTAGCTGGTCACGTACGTCCCGGGGCGCACCAGGTCCTCGAGGTAGAACGCGCTGAAGCCGGCGTCCTCGGCGACGAGCATCCCGGAGCCGAGGACCCCGACCGCGCCGACGACGAGCGGCGCGGCCACGAGCACGGCGAGGCGGCGCGGCCCGGCCACGGCCCACGGGCGGCGCGGGCCGGCGGCCGTGAGCGCGACGGCGGCGACGAGCGCGAGGACGGACCACCACAGGCCGTACACCACCGGCACCGGATCGGACGCGAACTGCCGCACGGGCGGCACCACCTCGGCGAGCAGCGCGACCCAGCCGAGCACGGCCGCGCCGCGGCGCAGTCCGGCGAACGCGGCCACGGCCACGAGCGCCCAGGCGGCCGTCTGCAGCAGCGGCGCGGAGCCGGGGTGCGGCCCGCGCAGCACGGAGGTGAGCCGGAACGTGAGCAGCACGACCACGGCGAGGGGGCCGATCAGCGCGCACGCGTCGGCCCAGCCCCCGCCGAGCAGTCCGCCGCCGGAGCGCCGCGACAGCCGCAGCCGCAGGCCGTGCCGCACGATGTCGGCGGCGTCGCCGGGCCGCGGCCAGCGCTGCCCGTCCCCGGCGTCGGCGAGCATCGTGGTGAGCATGTCCTCGCCGTGCGCCCGGCGGAAGGCGGCCGGGTACACCCGCAGCAGCCGCTCGTAGCGGCCCTCGAGCGGTGTCGTCATGCCGCACCTCCGCCGGCGAGCAGGCCGCTGGTGCGCAGCCGGCGCCCCGCGGTGTCGGCCGCGGCGCGGCGCCGGTCGGCCTCGGTGGCGAGCTGTCGTGCCCCGGGCGCCGTGAGCCGGTAGTTGCGCCGCAGCCGCGACTGCACGACCTCCTCGCTGTCGATCTCGATGAGGCCGCCGTCGACCAGCTCGGCGAGGACCGCGTAGAGGGTGCCGGGGCGCAGCCGCACCGCCCCGCCGGACTGTTGCTCGACGTCTTTCATGATCCCGTAGCCGTGCGTGGGCCCGGCCGCGAGGGCCGAGAGGATGAGGAACGCCGACTCTTTGAGAGGCATGCCTCAGCATATAACGGAATCCGGTATATAACTAGGCCCGCGCGAACGCGGCCGGGGGAGGGCGAGCTCCCCGGCCACGCTCGCGGCCGGGCTAGCGCGTGTCGCCCACCTTGTCCACGATGAGCGCCTGGGTGTAGATCACCTGGCGGAAGACCGCCCCCGCCGGCGTGAAGTCGTCGTCGCCGTGCTCGTCGGTGTTGTGGTGCTCGGCGATGGCGACCTCGCGCTCGCCGATCAGCCGGTACGTGTCCGGGTCGAACAGCAGCTCCTGCGCGAGGTACCCCTCCTTGACCCGCCCGAGCCCGATCGCCCGCCGCCCGTCGAGGTTCACCGCGTCCG
Source organism: Dactylosporangium sp. CA-052675 (assembly GCF_050947935.1). Taxonomy (GTDB): domain Bacteria; phylum Actinomycetota; class Actinomycetes; order Mycobacteriales; family Micromonosporaceae; genus Dactylosporangium. Next base: position 3,617,212 of record NZ_CP192010.1, read on the forward strand.
GGTTGAGCCGCACCCCCTCGCCCTTCGCGAGCGCGCCGTAGAAGGCGGCCTCGACCCGCGGCGGCAGCACGTACTGCCCGATCAGCCGGTCCAGGTCGATGCCGAAGTTCTTCGGCGCCCGGTCCCAGGCGATCACCTTGTCGGGCGTGTCCAGCCGCTTGAGCTGGTCGTAGTCGAGCTGCCCCCAGGTGACCCGGCCGCCCCGCTCGTAGACCGTGAGCCGGCCGTCCTCCATGGTGCCCATCACCTTGGCGTCGACGCGCTTCCACTCCTGCACCGTGATGGTGCGGGTGTGGCCCGGCACGATCGGGTCGTTCGGGTGCTGCTGCTCGTAGGCGCGCTCGTTGCGCAGCTCGCGGCTCTCGTTGTACATGAACTGGTCCGGGCGCGGGTCGGTCCACGGCTTGCGCGTCGCGGCCCAGGCCGCGTTCGTGAGCACCTCGGCGGCGCTCGCGGGCCGGGGGAAGGGCAGGCCGGTGGTGCTGTAGCCGGTGCCGCTGTCGTCCACGGTGCCGACGTTCTCCACCGCCACGACGCCGATCACCGCCGCGGCCGCGGCCGCCGCCGTGAGCGCCACGCGCAGCGGCCACCGGCGCCACGGGCGGGACGCGGCCGGGGCGGCCACGGCGGCCGGCTCCGGTGCGCGCTCCATGTGCCGCAGCAGGGCCGCGCGGGCCCGGTCGCGCGTGTGCGGGTCGGTCCGCGGGTCGGGCCCGAACGCCTCCCGCAGCGCGGTCATCTCATCCATCACGACGACTCCTCCGAATCGGTTTCCAGCGCCTTGCGCATCTCCTGCCGGGCCCGGTGCAGCCGGGAGCGCGCGGTGCCGGGCGGGATGCCCAGGGCCGCGGCCGCCTCCTGCTGGGTGAGCCCGGCCCACGCGACGAGCAGCAGCACGTCCCGGTCGGCCAGGGACAGCCGGTTGAGGGCGGCGGCGAGCCGGTGCCGCACCCCGCCCGCGTCGACCCGGCCCGGCACCAGCTCGGCCTCGTCCGGGCCCGTGTCCGGCTCGGCGCTGCGGGCGAGGGCCTTGAAGCGGCGCGCCTCCGCCCGGGAGTGGCGCATGATCAGGTTGGATGCGATGCCGTACAGCCACGGGCGCACCTCGCCGCGCGCCGGATCGAACCCGGCCCGGCGGTCGTAGGCGACCAGGAACGTCTCCGACGCCACGTCCTCGGCGAGATCGGGGCCGAGCCGGCGCGCGGCGTAGGCGTAGATGTGCTCGTAGTGGCGGTCGAAGACCTCCGCGAACCGGTCCTGGATCAGATCGGCGTCGGTCTCCGGCGGTGCCAAGTCCGTCTCCCTCACACCACTGGTTCGCCGCAGCCGGGAAGAGTGTTCACGCGGGGGCGCCGGCCGGGGCCGCGTAGGGGTTGCGGGTGTACTCGCGGGCGAACGGCTCGGGGATCGTGAAGTACGCCGCCATCACCCCGGCCGGGTCGGTCCCGAGCGCGCCGCGGCCGGGCCGGTCGTCGTGGTCGTCCCAGCCCCACGGCGCGTGCGCCGCGTTCCTCGTGCACCGGAACGTCCCGTGCCCGCAGGCGCCCCGGCCGGAGCGGGGCGCGTCCCCGGCGAACGTGCCGGGCGCCGCGAACAGCGCCGGGTCGTCCCGGCGGTCCCAGAGCCCGCCCGGCGCGAAGATGTCGATGAGCGCGTAGCCCACGTCGGTGTCGTGCGGGCCGCGCGGCACCTCGGCCGCCGGCGCCGGGTAGTAGACCACACCGCCGGAGCGGCCGCGGTACGCCCGCAGCCCGTGCCCGTGCGCCTCCTGCTCGGTCACCGGATGCGGCAGCCCGTCGCGGGTCGAGCGCTGCATCGGCAGCGTCCCGTCGACCGTCTCCCCGCCGTCGCGCCACGGGCTGCCGTCCGGCACGTAGGAGAAGAAGTCCGCGTGCGCCACGGTGACCGCCGCGCGCAGCCGCCCGTACGGCGTGCCGTCCTTGGCCACGGCCAGCAGCACCCCCTCGGCGTCGTTCTCGTGCTCGGAGTCGAAGAACGGCCGGTTCGTCCAGTCCCGCGCGTGGAAGAACAGGTACGTCAGGAACCAGTGGGTGCGCGTCTCGGCCACCGAAGCGTACGCGTACGCCGCGGCCGGCACGTCCCCCGCGTGCTCCCAGTTGTCGCGCGCGTCCCAGTTGCCGTCGAAGTCCACCCGGGTGATCTCGTCGGCGCGCCCGCCCGCGGCATGGCGCCCGTGCGCGTCCACCTCCTGGTGGTGGATGGGGGCCCAGCGTTGCGCGAGTGACGGGGCAGAGGCGAAACCCGGCCGTCGTACCGTCTCGGCGGCGCCGGCCCCCGTGGCGCCCCCGGCCACCGCGGTGCCGCCCAGCATCACGGCGACGAGCAGCCCCTTGACGACACGCATCCGCGGCATGTCTCCAGGCTCCCGGGCGGGCGCCCCACGGGCACTGCGGTTGGCCGCCCAGTTCGCCCGGGGGGCAGCCCCACTTCGCCCCGAGGCCATGACGCGCTCGAGCACGGCCGTCAGGGGTCCCGCGGTGGTGGCACGTTTCCGGGATTCGACGGCCGCGGGGACTCCGTACCGTAGTGCTCAACAGCGACAACGACTTCCAGGGGAGAGCACGATGAGCGACTACGACATGGGCGACACGGGTCACGGCGACGTGGACTACGGCCACTACGAGGCCGGTCAGGAGCAGGGCTCGCTGGACCAGATGCACCACGCTGCGGGCTCGGAGGCCGACTACAACAACCAGTTCGGCGTGTACGAGCAGGACCACCACAGCGCGGAGTCGACGGACTTCGCGCAGGGTCACCACGTCGAGTACGACGCGCCGGCGGCCGTGCACTACGAGTCCGACGACTACACGAACTACTCGCACGACGCGACCTCGGACGACCACGTGTTCGCGGCCGAGGGCAGCGAGAACGCCCACCAGGCCAACTTCAGCGAGCTCGACCAGCTGGAGAACAGCTTCGGCAAGTCGTTCGTCGACGGCACCGAGTTCCACGCCGGCGGCGGCCAGTTCGGCGTCGCGGCCAACTGAGCACGACGAGGGCTACCCCTGGCTCGAGGCCGGTCACCGTTCACGGTGGCCGGCCTTCGCCATGTCCCCGGCCTTCGCCGTGTCAGGCCTTCCTCGGCAGCCCGGCGCGCCGCCGGTCACCGCTTCATGCCCGCCACGGACTTCGTGAACGTCGCCTTCGCGGCGGAGATGATCCGGTCGCGGACGTCGTTCTTCTCGCGCTGCGTCCAGGCCGCCCCGTCGCCGCGGCTGCCGATGAAGTACACCTGGAGGCGCACGTTGCTGTCGCGCACGCCGAGGGTCATCGTCAACCGGCTCACCTGGTCGCCGGTGCCCGGGGTCTCGTAGAAGACCGCCTCCTCGCCGAGGTCCGGGACCGCCGAGTTCGGCCCGGCGAGCCGGGCCGTGGAGGTCTCCTGGTTCTGCATGTTCTGGGCGAGGGAGACGTCGTTGGCCGCGAAGACGGTGAACGAGATGCTCGCCGTGCGCTGCTGCTTGGCGTCGGTGAGGGCGTGCACGCGGGTGTAACCGCAGGTGCTGGAGTTGATCGTCGCGTTCGGGTTGCGGCTCGGCGTCGGCTTGGACAGCTCGGCCTCGAACAGGTCGTCGAACATGCTCGCGTCCGACGCCCGGCACTCGTCCTCGGGCACGTTGTCGAGGTTGTACCGGCCGGGGCCGCTCCCGGCCTTGGCCGCGCCGGTCGCGGCGCCCGCGCCCGTGGAGCCCGCGGCCGCCGGCCCGTTGCCGCCCGGCTCGTCCTTCGTGAGGTACGCCGCGCCGGCGATGCCGCCGCCGACGAGCAGGACGGCGGCGAGGACGATCGCGACGACGGCCGCGGGCGACAGGCCCCGCCGGGCCGGGGCCGGCGGGTTCATCCGGGGCGGCATCGGCACCGGCGGCTGCGGCCTGACCGGCGGCTGCGGATAGCCCTGGACCGCCGGGGACACCGGCGCGGTGGCGAACGCGGGGGCCGAGACCTGGCCGGCCGCGAACGCGCCGGTCTGGCGCCCCTCTTTGTCAAGCGGCGTGTGAGTTCGGTGTTCTAGGGTGGTGGTCGGCGGGTCCGGGAAGTGACTGTTCCGAAGTGTTGACCTCGGGGTTTGGGTCAGCCGCGCTGGATTGCAGAGTCGCCCCCGGTTGTCCTCCCGGGCCCGTCTCCAGCCGCTGGATATCGCCGAGCATGCGCCGGTAGACGACGTCGGACAGGCGCCGTTTCAGCGCCCGGATGGCTTCCATCGCGGTCTTGCCTTCGGCGAGGCGACGGCGGTAGTAGGCGCGGCCGAGCGTGTCGTGGCGGAGCTGGACGATGGCCATGATGTGCAGGACGCGGTTGATGCGCCGGTTCCCGGCCCGGGACAGGCGGTGGCGTTGCTGATCCCCGGACGAGGCGTCCAGGGGTGCGGTGCCGTTCCAGGACGCGAAATGGGCGCGGCTGGTGAAGCGGCGGATATCACCGATGTCGCCGAGCAGGCGGGCCGCGCCGGACGGGCCGATGCCGTTGAGTTCGAGCAGGCTGCTGCCGCTGTCGTTGACCAGCTCGGTCAGTTCCTGCTTCGCCGCTTTGATCTTCTTGTCGACCTGGACCAGTTCACCGACCAGTTCGGACGCCAGCCGGCGGCGGGTTCGCCCGACGAGGTCACGCGGCCGGATGGTGGCCAGCAGTGCTCGGGCCTGATCGGCGGACAGGAACGTCTTGGCTCCGCCGGGCAGCAGTTCCAGCAGAAGCTTGTGGATGCGGTTGACCAGGTCGGTCCGGGCCCGGCCGAGCTCGTCGCGGCGGTCCACGAGCAGCCGCAACACCACCGTCTCGTCGTCGGCGACAATGTGCCGCAATCCCTTGGTGCGCAACGCTGCCACGGCCACACTGTGCGCGTCGACCGGGTCGGTCTTGCGGCCGTTGCCGGTGGCGAACACCCTGGCCCGGGCGGACAGTTTCGGGGGCACGTCCACCACGGTCTCGCCGTCAGCGACGAGCCGCTGCGCGATGTGCCGGCCGATGCCGTTGCAGCCTTCCACCGCCCAGAGCCGTTCCGGATGCCGCCGGCCGAGAGCAAGCATCGCACGATAGCCGTCCCGGTCGGTGCCGAACCGATCACCCGCCAAGACCGTTTCCCGATCGTCGATGATCTCGATCGTCGCCGACCGTTTGTGCGGGTCCATCCCGATGATGACGCGTCCCACGCGTTCCTCCTCGCTGTGACCGAACCGGGGTTCAGCGGGAGGGCAGCGCTACTTTGAGCTGGGCAGTCCCCTCTGGAGCCACTCCACGCCGCGGTGACCGGCAGGGTGCATGCCAGATGAGAGCCACGCCCCAACCACAGACGGGCAGCCGCTGAATGCGAGCGACCCCACCGATCACCTCGACCAAGCCTGGCCGGGCTGCGGTCGTAGATCCAGTAAATAAGTAGCTGCTGGTAGGGCAGCCCGGACGACGGCACGGCCGAGACCGGGGCGGTCACGCTCGCCGTCGCGGGCGCCGAGTTGGGCGTCCGGTTCACGTACAGCGACCCCTCGGCCACCACCAGCTCCGGCTGCTCGGCGACGACGGGCGCGATGCCGAGGGCCTCGTGCAGCATCGTGGCGACGAGCGGGATGCGGCTGGAGCCGCCGACCAGGAACAGGCCCGCGATCGCGGCGGTGCCGACACCCGACTCGTTGACCAGCGCGCGAGTCATCGAGATCGTGGAGCGCAGCACCGGCCGGGCCAGCCCCTCCAGCTGCTCGCGGCCGAGCGGCACCTCACGGCCCAGCGCGGGCACGCCGATGACGGTGCCGCTGGCGCGCGAGAGCATCTCCTTGGCCGTGCGCACGTCGTCCCACTGCTGGCGCCGCTGGGCCGGGTCCCGCCACAGCTCGCCGTAGGTCGCCTGCAGGAACGCGATGACCGCGGCGTCGACGTCGAGCCCGCCGACGTCGTTGAGCCCGTCGGAGGCGACCTGCTCGAAGCCGGTCGGCGTGCGCCGCAGGAGCGTGACGTCGCAGGTGCCGGCGCCGAGGTCGTACACGAGCACGCACGCGCCGGGCGGGAACCCGCTGCCGCGGGTGTGCGCGAAGTAGGTGGCCGCCGCGGTGGGCTCGCCGACCAGCTCGATGTGCCCGAACCCGGCCTGCCGGGCGGCGTCGAGCAGCATCGCGCGCCGGTTCTGCCCCCAGCTCGCCGGGTGGGTCAGCACCACGTCCCGCACCGGCCCGGCGACCCGCGCGGCCTCCCGCGCCACCCGGCCGAGCACCGCGACGATCAGGTCGCGCACGCTCACCTCGCGGTCGCCGAGCAGCACCGCGGTGTCGTCGATGCGCCGCTTCGGGTTCGGCTCCAGCCGCTCGGGCGCGCTGCGGGCCAGGTGGGCGGCGTCGCGGCCGGTGTGCAGCTGGCCGTCGGGGCCGAGCAGGACGGCGGAGGACAGCAGCGGCGAACCGTCGAAGAGCAGCGGCTGCACGCGGGCGTCGGCCCGCTGGAGCATCGCGATGGTGGTGGAGGTACCGAAGTCGACTCCGAGGCGCAGGCGCGCAGCTGTCATGGTCGGCGAGGATAACAGTCCGTCACCTGGCCGATTGCCGGGAATCGGCGCGTCCCCGCACCGAAGTGGAGCAACACCTCCGGTACCGGCCGCCGCCGTCCCCGAGGGCTCCGGATCGATGGCGCCGCGAGCTAGCGTGGCCCCATGCGTGTCGTGTCGCTGCTGCCGTCGGCCACCGAGATCGTCTACGCCCTCGGCCTCGAGGCCCAGCTGGTCGGCGTCACCTTCGAGTGCGACGAGCCGCCGTCGGCCCGCGTCGACAAGACCGTCGTGGTCGGCGGCCGCGACACGTCGGACCTGACCCCGGGCGAGATCGACGCGTACGTGCGCGCCCAGTTCGCGGCCGGCGCCGACCTCTACACCCTGCACGCGGGCGCCCTCGCGGCGCTCGCCCCCGACCTGATCCTGACCCAGGACCTCTGCCGGGTCTGCGCCCTGCCGTCCGGCCACGTCGAGGACGCCCTGGACCACCTGGGCTGCCGCGCCGACGTGCTGTCGCTGGACCCGCACACGCTGCAGGACGTGCTCGCCACGATCCTCACGGTCGGCGAGCGCGCCGGGGTACCGTCCCGCGCCGCCGCCCTCGTGGCCGCCCTGCGCGCGCGGCTCGGCGCCGTGGCGGCCCGCGTCGCCGGCCGCCCCCGCCCCCGGGTCGCCGTCGTCGAGTGGGTCGACCCGCCGTTCACCGCCGGCCACTGGGTGCCCGACCTCGTCACCGCGGCCGGCGGCGAACCGGTGGCCGCCCGGCCCGGCCTCCGCTCGGTCCAGGTCGGCTGGCCCGACGTGACCGCCGCCGAGCCGGACATCGTGGTGGTCTCCCCGTGCGGCTACCACCTCGACGGCGCCGCCGAGCAGGCGGCGCTGGTGGCCCCGAGGTTCCCGGACGCGCAGGTGTGGGCGATCGACGCGGACGGCATCGTGGTGCGCCCCGGCCCGCGCCTGGTCGATGGCGTCGAGGCCCTGGCCGCGATCCTCCACCCCGGCGCGGCCGCCCCGGCCCTGCCCGGCGCCGTCCGCCGGGTCGCCTGACCGGTCCGCCAGGCCAGGCACGCGCGTCCAGCGCGGTGCGGTCAGCGAGGATCGGACCGGAGCCGTACGATCGCGCGCGTGATCTTGCGAACCCTCCGCCCGATGCGCACCGACCTCGTTGCGCACGATCCCGACCTGGCACCGCTGCGCCGGGCGGCCCGCGCAGGCGACTGGAACGGCGTGTCGGCCTACTTCGCGGCGCTGCCGCCGCGCGCCGACCACTCGAGCGCCGTCCGCCTGGTCGCGACCACCTCGGGTACCGAAAAGTTCCTGCAGGCGGCGGTGGACGCGGAACGGGATGCGGCGCTGCCCCGCACGCTGCTCGGCGCCCGGTTCATCACCGTCGGGTGGGCGGCGCGCACGCGCGCCCAGGCCCGGTATGTCAGCCAGGCGCAGTGGCGGGTCTTCCACGACTACATCGGCCGCGCCGAGCGCCTGCTCGCCGACGCCACCGCGATCGACCCGACCGACGCCGCGGCCTGGACGGAGCGGATCACCACCGCCCGGGCCCTGAGCCTCGGCCTGGACGAGGCGCGCCGCCGCTACGAGCGGGCCGCCGAGCACTGCGACGCGCCGTACCGGGCCCAGGCGCAGCTGGTCCAGAACCTCTGCCCGAAATGGGGCGGCACGTTCTCCGAGGTCATCGCCTTCGCCGAGCAGTGCCTGCGGGACGGCAAGCCCGGCTCGCTCAGCGGCGCCGTCGTCGCCGACGCCCACATCGAGCGCGCGGTCGGCGACGAGACGCTGTCGGCCATGCAGCGGTACCTCGGCCAGGACGGCCCCCGCGAGGCCCTGGAGCGAGCCGCCGAGCAGACCGTGCTGCACCCGGACTTCCGCCCGGTGCACGGCTGGATCGCCGCACACTCCGCGTTCGCCTTCGCGCTCTACTACGGCGGTCACTACCGGCAGACGGCGCCGCACTTCGACGCGCTGGACCTCCGGATCACGTCGTACGGCTGGGAACTGGTGGGGACGCGCTGGCAGCAGACCGCGCACACCGCCCGGCGCGCGGCGCGACGGGCGGCCCGGTAGCCATGGACGCGACCCGCCGCACCGAGGTCGACGGCGTGCCGGTCCTGCTCGCACCCGGCGCCGGGCCGATGCGGGCCGGCCTGGTGTTCCGGGTCGGCCGGGCCGACGAGACCGCGCCCACCGCCGGCGTCACCCACCTCGTCGAGCACCTCGCCCTGCACCGCCACGGCGGTCCGGGCCACGACACCAACGGCATGACCGGCATGACCACCACGCAATTCGTCGCGCAGGGCACCCCGGAGTCGGTCGCCGCATTCCTGCGCGACGTCTGCGCCGGCCTGCGGGAGCTGCCGCTGGACCGGCTCGCGGTGGAGCGCCGGATTCTGGGCACCGAGGAGGAGAACCGCGCCGACTCCGTGTCCCAGCCGCTGGCCGTGTACCGCTACGGCGCCCGCGACTACGGCCTCGCCGGCCTGCCCGAGTGGGGCATCCACGCGCTCACCGCCGAGCAGGTGGCCGAGTGGGCGCGGGCCAGGTTCAACCGCGCCAACGCCGTGCTGTGGATCGCCGGCGACGACCTCCCGCCCGAGTTGCGGCTCGACCTGCCCGACGGTCAACGGTGGCCGCTGCCGTCCGAGTCCTCGGCGCTGCCGGTGACGCCCGCGTGGTTCACCGGCGCCGCCCCGGCGGTCGTGATGGATGCGCCGGTACCGCGCACCCGCGCGTCGGCCGCCTACGCGAGCCTGCTGCAGCGGGCCCTGTTCCGCCAGCTGCGGCAGGACCGCGGCCTGTCCTACACGGCCGCCGCCGCGTACACCACCGACGGCCGCCCGCACGCCTTCGTCACCGCCGTCGCCGACGGCCGGCCCGAGCAGCTCGGCGAGGTCGTCGACGGCTTCCTCGCCGAGGTCCACCGCCTGGCCGGCACCGAGGCCGACCCGGCGGAGCTGGAGGCGGTCCGCACCCGCGAACTCACCGCGCTGGACCGCCCCGACGCCGAGGCGAACCTGCTGCCGCGCCGCGCCGTCGACCTGGTGTGCGGCTACGCATCCCCCACGACCGCCGAACTGGCCGACGGCTTCCGCTCCCTCACCGCCGCCGACGTGCGTGAGGTGGCCGCCGGCGTCGAGCGCTCGGCCCTGCTCATGGTGCCGCGAGCGGCGATGCGCCGCTCACCGGCCGGCTTCGAGGCCGCACCGACACTCTCGCGCTTCGCCGTCACCGGCACCCGCCACCGCTCCCGCATCGACCCGGACACCGCCCTCGTCGTCGGCGCCGACGGCGTGAGCCTGATCCGCCCGCACGGCCCGAGCACCGTCCTGTTCGCCGATTGCGTCGCCGCCCTGCGCTTCCCCGACGGCGCACGCCACCTGATCGGCCCGGACGCCATCGGCGTCTCGATCGAACCCACCCTGTTCGCCGCCCCGAAGGACCTCACGTCCCGCATCGACGCGGCACTGCCACCGCACCTCCTGATCGACCTGCCGCCCCGCTCTGACGACGCCATCCCCCGCCCGAGCCGCACCACCGGCCTGCGCGCCCGTGTTCGCCGCCTCACCGGCCCCGCCCGCACCCGCTTCGACCGTTTCGCCATGCACCGCGGCGGCGCGAAGAGAACCCTGCTCAACATCGCCTTGACGCTGGCCGCCCTCGTCCTGGCGATCATCGTTACCGTGACGTCCCAACGTCCGTCCGGCTGGCTCGCGGTCGGGGGGCTCGCCGTCTTCACCTGGCGCCGGTGGTACCGCCGCTGATCGCGGCACCTCATGCGCGGGCGCTGTCCGGCACCAGCCGCCGGCCCGGATGCCGAACGGCAGCGCCCGCACAGATTCCCATGGCCGGACCGCCATGAACGCAGACTGCAGCCCTCCGGACGCACCCTCGTGCTACTGCAACTCGGCGGTCTCTCGCCGCGCTGCGCGTAGGACAACCCTGGTGAATGACCGATGAAGCCGTGGTGCACATGGGAGAGCTGCGACAGGCCTTGAGGCTCTTGCTCGACGCAATCGAACCGCGACATGGGCAGGTCGTTGACCTGCAACGGACCGCGGCAGATCCGCGCAGCTGATCGAGCGGTTCGGCGGATCTTCCGCGGCGTGGGTTGCGGATAGCCTTCGTGTGTGTCGTCGAGCTTTCGGATCGAGCGGGTTGCCCCAGATCGCCTCCGGCTGTTTCTCGACGGCTGCCTGGTCGATGAGGACGTCGAGCTGGACAGCGACAGCCTCGCAGACATCGAGCGGTGGGGAAGCGAGATCGCCTGGGCCGAGGAATACACCGGCATCGCGCGATGGGACGCCCAGCCTGGCGGCGATCAATGGCAGGTTTTGATCGGTGTGGCGTACCGGTACGTGCGCTGGCAGTTCGAAGACCGGACGGTCTGGGATGAGGTCGGACCCGACGGTTTGGTCAGCCGGCATGTCGAGGTCGGACCGGACGGCCGCTACCTGGCCGCAGCCGCGTTGTCCGAGGTCCTCGCGGCACGAGACACCGGCGACATAAGTGCGGTGACGACCTACGAGCAGGTCTACGGCATCGTGCCCGAGACGGAACTGGGGCCGGACGCGGAGCCGTATCTGATACCGGTCAGCGGCCGGGAGTTCATTGAGCGGTGGATAGCGGCACGACACGCGCTCGACCCAAACAGCGGTCCAACGCAGTAACCACCTGCAACGGACCGCCCGTATCCCCGGCGGCGCCGGCCGTATGGAGCGCCACCGAGGACCGCTCCGCATTGCTGCGCGGCTGTTACCGCAACTCGCTGATCGTCGCGGCCGAGATCGGCGCGACGTCGGTCGCGTTTCCGCTGATCTCGTCCGGCGTGTACCGCTGGCCGAAGGAGGACGCCGTCATCCAGGCGTTGACCGCATGGCAGACCCCGCCGCCAGCCATTGAGCGCGTACGTCTTGTCCTCTTCGACGACGAAACCCGGCAGGCCGCCGAACGAGCCGGGCGGACGCTGCACGGTTCGTCCACCCAGCCACCGAGCCACGATTTCGACGGGCACTGACTCGGGCCCTCGGCCAATCGGTGCGGCCATCGGTGTTGCCGTGTGTGCCAGCTCACATCCGATGGGGCAGCAGCCCCTGATCGTGATCGGTAACTTCCTGCGCAGCCCTGCTGCTGTGGAGGTTTCGATGCGGGTCATTGCCGCTGCTCTCGCTGGCTGCTCCGTCGCTGTGCTGCCGGCCACTGTAGCCCTGGCTGCCGACCCCAAGCCGGACCTGGCCGTGACCATCACCGCGGACCAGCCGTCGTTCGCGGAGAACGCGCCGTTCTCAGCCACGGCCAAGGTCACCAATCACGGCTCGGCCAAGGCCGTGCACGCCCACATCGCCGGGGGCTACGTCAAGACGCTCGAGAACCTCGATTACGGCGCACTCGAGACCGGCTTCGACCTCGACGCGGGCGCCACCCAGACGTTCAAAATCACCGGGACGACAACACACCTCACGTGGCGGTACGGGTCCGGGCCGCTCAGCTTCACCCTCGAGTCCGATAACGGCGACGCCAACGACGCCGACAACAGCGCGGGCGTGAACATCGAGGTCCCTGGCGCGTTCGGCGACGTTCTTGTCCGTGTCTGCGTCGGCGATACATGGGGCGACTGCGGCGACGGAAGCCCGGGCGTGCCCGGCGTCAAGGTCGTCGCCACCGACACCGGCGGCAGCAAGCACTACGCCGAGGGCACCACCGACGCCAACGGCGTCACCCACCTGACGCACATCCCGGCCGGCAGCCCGCTGCTGCAGTTCAGCGCCCCCGCTGGCTGGAAGATGCTCGCCACTGACCAGCCGCCGAACGCGCAGATCGTGGAGGGCCAGCCCAGCGAGACTGACATGTTCGCCTACCGACTGTCGACCACGCCGACCGCACCGGCGTCCCCATCGCCTTCGGTGGGCCCAGGGCTGCCGGTCACCGGCTCCAACACGGCTCTGCTCGTCACCGGCGGCGCAGCAGCTGTGGCGATCGGCGCGGTCCTGGTTCTGCTCGCCCGCCGCCGCCGGGTCGTTCTGCGCAGCTGAGCTCACAGCCTTGATCGGCACCGACTCAGCCGCCCGACTACGGCCCATTCGGTACATTCGTCCGTCCACTATGGGCAACGGCGCTCCGGACGCATCCCAGAAAGACCGATTGCGGCAGGCAACCTACGTCTCGCCCCTCAGACCGCTACCTGGTCGTCGGCCGGGACCGCCGCCAGTTGTACTCACCCGGCCCGGCCCGCACCACCCTGTGGGGCGAGGCAGCAATCCCCGGAGCTCGGGGACCGGCGGACGCGGCCGAGAGCGTCACCCACCTGCTCGCTGTGCTGGACGGATAACGGCTACGAGCCGGATCCGCGGCAGATCCGCGCAGTGTCAACGGAACAGGTGACGCAGGTACCGGTCGGGCTGGTCGAGGAACGCCCGGAAATGGTCCACGACCTCGAGCTCAGACCAGACTGTCGTTCGGATACCGTGCTCGCCGAGCTCCAGCACGGTCGCGGCCGGCAACGCGGTCAGCACCGGGGAGTGGGTGGCCACCACGATCTGCGCCCCGGCCTCGGCCAAGGTCTCCAAGCGGGACATCAGGCTGAGAGTGGAGGTGAATGACAGGGCCGCCTCCGGCTCGTCGAGCAGGTAGAAGCCAGGCCGGGCGAGCTTGCGTTCCAGCAGGGCCAGGAATCCCTCGCCGTGGCTGCGCTCGTGCAGGTCCGTGTCGGGTGAATCTGGCAGCGCCTCCAGGTACGTATAGAGGCCGTGGGTGGTCTCCGCGCGCAGGAAGTATGCCTCGCCGCGGCCGCCGGGACTGCGTACCAGCCGGAGAACGTCGCCCAAGGGGGATTCGGTGTGCCGGGTGCGATGCATCGCGCTCCGTGAGCCGCCCTCCGGATTCAGCCCGTACGCCTGTGCCAGCGCCTCGATCAGGGTTGACTTTCCCGAGCCGTTCTCGCCGACGAGGAACGTCACGCCGGACGGCAGGTCGAGGCCCTTGTCCAGCACCGCGCGAACGGCGGGGATGCGGGCCCACCACGCGTCCGCGTCCCATTCGGCGCCCGGATTCCGCTCGACGCGCCGTACCGGGCGGTCGGCTTGCCTGTTCCACGCCTCCACGCCGACAAACACTACCGGCCGGTCGGCGTAACGCTGGAGCTACACAATGCACTGCACGGCGACAGTGGGGCGCCATCGGCGGCGGATCCGGAAACGTGATCAAGGGGGTAGGGTGGCGGCGGGTCAATGTGCTCCCGTTTGACCGTGAGCGGCCGTTCTCGCATGTCCGTCCAAGACACTCGGGCGGATGATCGGGTAGCGGCGACGGGTAACTATCCTGCGCGATGGGCATCGACTGAGGCGCGGCGCACGGTGAGTCTCGCACTTTTCGACCGGCTGATGACAGCCACTCGGGCAACCTTGCTGGGTAGGACTTCGAGCCCCGCGCCTCCGCCGCCATGGACCCGCTTTGCGCGGAACAGAGACTGCTCGACGTGATGTCGACTGGTTAGGTCCGCGGTGCCGTATTTGCGCGCTTGCGCTCAATCACGTGATTTGCCACGGCCCTGGTGAGGTCGAAGTATGGACGTACCTCGAATCGACGCATGGTGCGGTGTCGACCGCAGCCAGACGAGACTTACAAATCGCGACCCGCATACGCAGCGGATCGCGGCGCCGGTCGTCGACCAGAAGCCTGCAAGGGGGTAGGCATCTGTGCGAACCGGGCGGCGTAATGGTGTTCGGCGCAGACATTTCCGGCTGCTCCTAGCAGCCATGCCGATTCGGAGAATGGTGCCCAGGGCCGTCGAATGAACCGGAAATCGACGGGCTTGCCCGCAACGGCCGTGCGGGCTAGGTTGCTTGCGCAGTCCTGCCCTCACCAAAATGCCGCGGGAGAATAATGTCCGGGTTACACCGTCCCCAATCAACGGCCGCGTTCCGATCAAGGCTCACGATCGTCGCTCGCAATGCCGCCGTGGTCGTGCTCGGCGTGGCGTCGCTTGGACTGGCGGCGCCCGCGTCCGCTGCTCCGCAGGAGCAGAGTACGCCGGTCCTGGGGCTGGTTTCATGGGGCAGCAATGCCGTCGCTGAAAGTGGCGTCCTGACGATCGGCCCCGTGCAGCTCACCATCACCGGCGAGGCGCGCACGGTGCCGTTCACCGTCCACCTCGAACTGGACGACAGGGGCGCCCAGCAGCCGTTCCTATTCCTCAACGACGGCGACGCGGCGTGCCACCGGCCCAGCGGCTCGACGTCCGGATTGGTGCTGGACTGTCAGTACGCGGTGCCGGTCGATGGCCATGGCGGGGTGTCGAACGTCACGCTAGCGCCGCACCTCACCATTACCGCCATCACCGCCGCATCGATGAATTACACGGGCGGTGGATCGGTCAAGCTCACCGTCGCCGGCGACGTCGGCGGCACGCTGATCGGCATCCGGCCCGTCGACCTGCATCGGCACGCGCACCTCACCGCCGCCGTCCCGGGGACTATCAGCGGCCACGTCGGCGATGTCGTCGATGTGCCGTGGACCGTCACCAACACCGGACCGGACGAGCTCCCTGGCTCCAAAGGTCAGTTGACGCTGACCGCCCCGGCGGGCACCGAATGGACCGGCCCGGCCGCCGCCCGGTGCGACCCGCCCGTCGTGCCAAAGTCGAAGTACGTTTGTCTCGCCGGAGTCGTGCTACCGCCGGGCAGCAGCCTCAGTGAGACCTGGCAGCTCAAGATCGTCTCGAATGTCGTCGGCACCGGCCACATCACGGCGCAAATCACGAACCCGATCCCGGAACTGCCCAACCTGGTTATCACGGACCCCAACGAAGGCCAGGGCAGTGGTGCCGCGATCGAGGTCACGGTCCTCTCCGGCCCACCGGCGACGAGCACCCCCACCCCCGCGCCGTCGGGATCCAGCAGAGAGCCGCTCAGCCCAGCCCCACCGGCCCACGCCTCGACGAGCGCCGCAACGAATGCGGCGCTGCCTACCACCGGTACGAACCTCGTTGCCGTGGTGCTCGCCGGGCTGCTCGCCATGATTGTCGGCGGCATCCTCCTGGTTGCCGCCCGGAAGCGTCGCACGACCAGCAACACATGACGGCCAACCAACGCTGATCACCGCTAGTACGCCGGTCTTGGACTCGTGGCGCCTCGACACCCTCGATGTCCTGGCTTTTGCAAACCACGATACCGAGACCGGCGGTGATCGGCGCTGCGATGCGGCTGGTCTATGCCCCTGCCCCTTGGCCGAGACCCTCGTGCGGGCCACGCATGAACAGCACCGGATCGAACCTTGATGACCATCGCCCGCCGCAGCCGGATCGGTGACCCCGTCCCGCGTCGGACGATCTGCTGAAGACGCCGGGCCTCGTCATAGTGAGCCGACGAGCCCGGACAGGTTCCGCCACCCCGACAGCCTGAACCCGACCCACCGGCGAACCCGAAACGTTGACCGGCGTTTCACCAAACCCGGCCAACGTTTCCGGTCGGAGCACTAAACGCGGGGTGTCGACAAACAGTCCTCTGCTGCGGCGCTACGTCAGACCGAGGTTGGCTGGCACGGTACGGACCCAGTCTCCGGTCCCTGGCTCGTCCTTGTCACGTGCGGCTGCGACGCGCGAGACGGCCGCGTCGTAGTCTTGCCGTTTGCCGATAACAGCGACCCGATAACGCGGTCGATTTCACTCACCACGCCTTCATACCCAACGGCGTTTTGCCGCGCACCATGCCTTGGCAGTCCGCACATCGGCAGGATCGGAGACCAGGTTCGCTGAGGCGTCGCTTACGATCGGTGACGAGTACGGATCGCTGCTCAGCGCCCGCAGCGCAGACGGGGATTTTGCGGTCGGCACGGGTCCGATCTCTCCACGACGTCGTCTTCTGAGCTGACAGCAACCCGCGCCACGGGGACGAGCGCGCGCTGGGCCGGCCCGGTCGGCGTCCGACCGCAGGACGGCTCCTCCGTCGGCCCTCGGCGCACGATCGGCGGCACGAGCGCGCCTGCCGGCGATACGCGGCCTCCCGGTCATGACCGCTCCCGCGGGGCGCCGCGCTCCCACCAATCGTGCGGCGGCCGCTGCCGGATCAGCGCCGCGATCATTTCCACCTGCCCGTAATTGCAGTACTTCCAGAGTTCCTTCGCCGCGCGCGAGTACTGGAACAGCACGCGATCAACGTCGAACGCGTCAAGCTCGCCGGCCCGGTAGCGATCGACGACCTCGCCAACGCGGGCGACAAGTTCGCCCAGCTCGGCCTCGTGGTACCCCGCAATCACCGAGCGCGCCTCACGCCGCTCCGACTTGTCTGGCACGCACACAAGGCTACTGAGCGTCGTGAACGCGCCCGTGTTCCACCACACGGAGCCGCCCGGGCCGCGGCATGAGCGCGCACGCGATCATGGTCAGTTGCGCGCTCCCGCTGGCGGATCGGCAACGCCGGTCGGGCAACCGCGCGAAGATGGGTGGGTGAAGGCGATCTACCCGGAGGGCGGCGACGGCGATTCGGAGGCCGTGCCCGGCGTGTCACCCGAACCCGATGGTGCGGCCGACGGCAGGTCCATCACGCTCGAGGTCGATGGAGAAGTGTTCGCCCTCAGTCCGAACGAGTTCGGAGGTACCGATTACGCGTGGCTGAGCGGGCCGAACCCCGGCTACGGGTTCGGCGCGAGTCCGACCCCGAACCTGTCGCTGGACGGGCACAGGGAGAACATCCGCGGCTTCCTGGCCCAGATTGACCCGGCCACGGGATACATCGAGGACGACTGAGCCAGAGAACTACTTGACGGTGCAGTCCACTGAGCAGGGCGGAATACCTTGCATCCGATGCGGGCGGCGGGAGCGATCGTCGGTCGTGCGCCGTCGATCGGTCGTTCGGCGATCATCAGCGGGTGATGGACGTGAACGTCGAGATGGTGTCGCGTCTGGGTACATGAGCTCGCTCGTCACTCCCGCCGTTGGCGCGGCGACGAAGCCGGCCTCGGCACGCCCGTTGAGGACATGACCAGCCTGGCCGCGGCCGCCGGGTCGACCTGCCGACCAAGCTGATCACCCCACCGGCTGCCGATTCGGCCGTCCGAGCGGCCCGGTCGGTGATCGTTTGGGCGGGTTTAGCCGTCGTTGGTGTAGTCCTCAGCCTTCCGAAATTTCGGTTCCCCCCGATGGACGGCATGTGGCCAGGATGACGGAGCGCGTGTCGAGTGCCTGGGCCAGGTCACGGCGGAAGCGGGTCTCCTGGTGGATCCGAACAGACTCGTCGATCATCCGGAGCGCGTCATCCCGGGCGCCCGCACGGGAACGCACCAGGGCCAGGACCCGCAGCGCGCTCGCCTGGAACGTCCGGTAGCCGCTCAGCCGGGACATGTCGCTGGCCAGGAGTGCGTAGTGCTCAGCCCGGTCCGCCGAACCACGTCGCTGCCACAGGTCGGCGATGCCGAGCATGGCGGCGATCGCGTTCTGCCGGCAGTGCGCGTCGGTGGCCAGCCGCAGCGCGCGCTCGAAGAGCAGCATCGCGACCGTGTCATGGCCGAGATCCCGACGGATCGCAGCGAGGGCGATCAGGACGATTCCCTCGGTGAGCAGATCATCGGTGGCGCGCAGGGCACGCAGCGCGGCCCGCGCCAGCGTGATCGCCTCGGTGGTCTGGCCCCGGGCGTGGGCGACGTCGGCAAGGTAGCCGAGCGCGGTCGCTTCCCCCTCGACGTCGCGCAGCTCCCGGTAGATCTCCCGAGCCCGGTGCATCGACTCCCAGGCGTCGCCGTGCTTGCCTCGATGATGCTGCACCTGACCGATGTTGAGGAGGACCGAGGCGGCGCCTCGGCGGTGCTCCCGGGTCGTGTGCAGCGCCAGCGCTTCCCTCAACTTGGCGTCGGCCAGGTCCAGGTCCCCGCACAGCGTGTGGATCATGCCGAGGTTGTTGAGCGCGGCCCCGACTGTCGCCTCGTTGCCGCTGGCACGGCGCAGTCCGATCGACTGCTCCAGATACTGTACCGCCCGGGCGGTGTGTCCGAGGTAGGAGTGCATGACGCCGAGGGCGTTCACCGCCGCCGCCCGCCCTTGCGCCCAGCCGGCTTGGCCGGCGAGGCGCACCGACGCCTCGCAGTGCTTGATGGCCACGAGGTTGTTGCCGGTGCAGTTGGCCATCAGCGCCAGACTCAGCTGCGCGGCGGCCATTCCCGCCGGCGCCGCCTGCTCCTGGGCGCCTGCCAACGCGGTGCTGGCGACACGCAGCCATGACGGCACGTCCCGATTGGACATGAAGTGCCCGCGCAGTGTCGCGGAGAGCAGCCACGCCACGTCAGGATGCCCGTCGCGCAAGGCCGACTCGGCCACGACGACGAAGTTGTGCTGCTCCGCGGCGAGCCACCGTGCCGCGTCGGCCGGCGTGTCGAATGCGCACTCGTCCACGAGACCGGGGTCGCAGACATCGTCAAATGGCAGCCGCACCAGTTGCGGATAGAGCGCCCGCGCCGCCGCCTCTGCCCGACACAGATAGGAGACATAGACCCGGCGCAGTGTGGCGGAGCGCTCGGCCGGCGAGTCCTGCTGTCGCACCAGCGAGGCGGCGTACTCCCGGAGCAGATCGTGCATGCTGGTCCGGCCGTCCGCGAGGTCGACCAGATGGGCCTGGGCCAGCCGGCTCAGCCGGGCGGCCGCCTCCACCACCGACGATCCGAGGGCAGCCGCGACCGTCGCGGTGCTGACGTCAGGCACGGGCAGGAGGCCCAGCCACCGGAACAGCTGCTGCGATCCGGCGTCCAGTGCGGCGTACGAGTAGCCGAACGCCGCCTCGATGCCGTACTGCGGATCGTCGGGGACGCCCAGGCCGGCCAGCGGGCCGCTCGAGTGGAGGTGGTCGACGTACTCGGCGATGGGTTTTCCAGATCTCCGGTTCACCGCGGCGGCGGCGATGCGCAGCGCCAGCGGCAATGCCCCGCACAGCCGGACGAGCTCCCCGGTGGCGTCTGGTTCGTCGAGCACCATCCGGGTGCCCAGGACCTGGCCGAGCAGCTCGACGGCGTGCGACGAGCCCAGCTCGCACAGGTCGACGTCGCGGGCGGCGTTGTGGGCGATCAGGCCGTCCAAGCGCTGGCGGCTGGTCACGATGACCGCCGCCGAGGCGCCCCCGAGCAACAGCGGCCGCACCTGCTCGGCGGAGCGGGCGTTGTCCAGGACGAGCAGCACCCGCTTGTCCGCCGCCACCGAACGCAACAGCGCGGCGGCGTGCTGCTCATCGGCCGGTACCCGCTGTGGCTCCACGCCAACGGCAACGAGTAGGTGGGTGAGGGCCTGCAGACTGGACAGCGCCTGGCCCGGCCCGTACCCGCGGAGGTTCAGGAAGATCTGTCCATCCGGGAACCGGTGGCCATTGCGGTGTGCCCAGTGGACCGCCAACGCGGTCTTGCCGAGGCCCGCCATTCCGCTGATCACACCGATGGCGGTGGCCTGTCCGTCGACCAGGCGGTCGAGCCGCCCCAGTTCGGCGTCCCGCCCGACAAACGCGGACACGTCGGCGGGCAACTGGCGCGGCACCAGGCCGACAACGGGGGCCAGTGGCTCGTTCCGGCCCGCCGGACTGACCATGATCTGGGCGGTCCAGGTCGCGCGGCCGGCTGCATCATCGCCCCGCAGGATTCGCCTGTGCAGCGCCTGGATCTCCGGACCCGGCTCGACTCCGGCCTCCTCCGCCAGCTGGCGGTGCAGCTGCCGGTAGGCACTGAGGGCGTCGACCTGCCGACCGGCCCGAACCAATGCGGTCATGAGCTGTGCCCACGGCCGTTCGCGCAGCGGCTCGGCGAGCACGTGCGCACGCAGCCACTCAATCACCTCGTGGTGTCGGCCGGCGGCCAGGTAGAGGTCGGCGACCTCCTCCACCAGCGCCAGCCGCTGCTCATGCAGAGCGACGCCCACGGCGTGCAGCGTCCCGGTCGCCGGCAGGCCCAGGAACGGCCGGCCCCGCCACAGCGCCAGGGCCCGCTCGAACGCGTCCAGAGCCACCACCCGGTCATGCCGGCGCAGCGCCGCGAATCCGCCGCGGCTCAGTTCCGCAAAGAGCTCCGTATCGACCTGCCGCTTGTCGACCACGATGCGGTAGCCACCCGCACGGTTCTCGATGACCGGCGGTGCCTGAGGCGAGGTGCGCAGGGCCTTACGGAGCGACCAGACGTACGTCTTGAGGTTGTTGGCCACCGATCGGGGCGGGCCGACCGGCCACAGCTCGTCAACCAGCCGCTCCGCCGGGAACAGCACACCCGGCTCGGTGAGCAGCAACGCCAGCAGATGCACCCGCATCGGCGTGCCCAGCACGACCGGCTCACCGGTGGCGGAACGAACGTCAACCGGCCCGAGCAGCCGAAATTCCACAGCGATCCCCCCAACCGCCTGGTGCCTACCACCATTGTATCTAAATACATGATTGCGAACCGGTGGTGACCCGCTGACCTGCTGATGTACCGGACATGTACCCCCTCGTGGACCGCCCCGCCCGACGCTGTCCCTACCTCCCCATCGGGGATGACGGGACACATCCCGCCGGACACGACGACCGGCGGAGAAAAGAAGGGAGCACGATGCGTACGCTCAGAATCCTCGCCAGTGCGGCCAGTGCGGCCACCGTGGCGAGTGTGGCCACGCTCGGCCTCACCACGGCGCCGGCACAGGCGGCGGGCACCTGCACGGTCACCGCCTACGCCCCGACCTACAGCAGCCCGAACATCTCGGCTCGCGGCCTGCTGTCCTGCACCGCGACGCAGCAACGGGTGGAGATCCACGTCTACGTCTACAAGGACGGCCAGCAGAAGGGCTCCGGCACGATCAAGTGGGCGAACAACGTCCGGAGCACCGCCGACACCGCGGTCGTGACGAACGAGGCCGGCAACCAGCAGTGGTGCACCCAGGTCTACGGATTCTGGGACGGCGGCGGCCAGGGCTACGCCTACACCTGTGAGAACAACAGCTACTGACCATCAGCGTAGAGGCATGCCCGGTGGGTCAGGCCACCAAGTCCGCCGGGATGCCAGCATCGCTGGCGACCTCCAGCGCAGATGACCCGGTCATCATCGAGATCCTGCGCCGGGCTGCGTCCAGCCGCCCTTGTACATGGCCCGACCGCTCCGGGCGCCGGGCCATGTCAAGGGGCGGAGGCGGCCGAGTGCGATGCCGACGGAAACCCTGCCGGCTTCGGGACGCCGGGCTCGCAGACGGCCCGCGGCCGCACCACGGACCTCGGCGATCTCCGCCTTCCGGAACGGGGCCACACTGCAGCAGCCCTGTGCGACCGCGACCGGGATGAGGCGACGACCAGCGCCCCTGGCGGCATCGATGCGCTGAGCGCCGCCGGCGTCGAACATCGCCCGGCAACGGTGACCACGACGCCCGCGGCGCCCGCTCCATATGATGAAAAAATTCTCGGCCCCGCATCCGGCCCCCGGTGACAGCGCTTGAGAGCGCACACGTTATCGCTGGACAGAGCGCGAATCATGCGCGATGAGGGCCCGCCGCTTCGGACTTGGTCAACTTTATTTGTCATTGTCCGCAACAAATCTGGAAGCAATCGGGATTGCACGCCACCCCACACACCTGCAAGACTGATGCGCAAGCGCTGATCGTGATGGGAGCCCATGGTGTCCGTCACGTGAATGGGCACGGTGGCCGCGCTGCCTCAACCTCCTTTCGACGATGGTCAGATTCATCTCGCCTAACGACCCAGGCAGGGAGTAGAGCATTGAAAGCTGTCGTCCACGAGCTTGTCGAGGACAATTTTACGACCCGCGACGTCCCGGACTTCGGTCTACCTGAAACCGATTATGGGCGCGCACTGGACAATATGGTTCAGGCCAACGTCGATGTGATCGTCCATACGAGCCGGGGCGACGTCCTGCTGGGATACCGCAAAGACATGCCATTGCGCGACATGTTCTGGGTCTTCGGCGGCCGCATGAAGCTGGGCGAGACCCTCATCGACACCGCGGTGCGGGGCCTCTCCCGCGAGGTCGGCCTCGCCGTCGACCGGGACCGGCTGGTGGTGGACAACGTTTACAACGTCATGTGGGGAACCAGAACCGCGCCGCCCGAGGAGCACGGTTTCCAGACCCTCCTCACCTTGATGAAATACGAATGCAGCGACAGCGAGGCTTCATCCCTCAGCGCCGCGGACCACACCCATGCCTGGATTCGATGGTATTCCCCGGCCGAGCTGCGCGATTTCTGCGCATCGGGATCCGAGCAGCTCCACCCATTCCTTCCCATCGTCTTGAAGAACGCGGGCCTGGTGCCGGCGGCCTAGCTCGAGGACCCGATTTTTCCGGCTCTTCGAAGACCGCCGCCGACGACCCGGCCGTGCCCCGCGCAATGCCCGTCGGATGCGCTCGACACATTCGCTGATCCCTGGAGGCATCGTGTGAACTGCCGTTCCTGTCAAACCTCCGGCCTGACCGAAATCCTGGACCTCGGCAACCAGTACCTCAGCGATTTCCGAGACGACGACCGCCGACCGCCGCAGTGGCCACTGGTGCTGATGTTGTGCCGGCGGTGCGGGCTGGTCCAGCTCCGCGACACGACCCCCCGAGCGTTGATGTACCACGACCGGTACGGCTTCCGGTCCGGGGTCAACGAGGCGATCCGCGAAGACCTGCGCACCGTCGTGGACGACGCCCTGCGGCGACATCGCGACGCGCGGTCGTGGCTCGACATCGCCTGCAACGACGGCACCCTGCTGTCATTCGTGCCCGAGCGCATCCACCGGGTCGGGGTCGACCCGGTGGCGACGTTCGAACCGGAGTCACGGCGGCACGCCGACCGCATCGTCGTGGACTTCTTCGACCCGCGGCGGTTCGTGTCGGGCGGGACCGGCACGACGTACGAAGCGTTCGACGTCATCACCAGCATCTCGATGTTCTACGACCTCGACGACCCGAACGGGTTCGTGGCCGACGTGGCAAGCGTCCTGGCGCCGGACGGGATCTGGGTGATCCAGCAGAACTACGCACTGACCATGTTCGAGCTCGGGGCGGTCGACAACGTCTGCCACGAGCACATCACCTACTGGACGCTGGCCGCCCTGGAGCACCTGCTCCACCGGCACGGCCTGGAGGTCAACGATGTGCTGCTGTCGAGCGTGAACGGTGGCTCCTTCCGTACGGTGGTGTCCCGCCGCGGCAGCCGGCCGGTCAGCCCGGCGGTGGCGGCCCAGCGGCAGCACGAGGCGCGGGCCCATCTCGACCGGCCCGACGCGTGGGCGAAGTTCGCGGTGCGGGTGCGCGCGGCGTTCGACGACCTGCGCCGGCTCATTGACAAGATCAACGCCGCCGGTCAGCGCTGCTACATCTACGGCGCCAGCACGCGGGGCGGAACGATCTGGCAGGCCGCCGGCCTGACCGTGGACGACCTGCCGTTCGCGGTGGAGCGGCAGGCCGCCAAGATCGGGCGGAAGATCGCCTCCATCGGCGTGCCGATCATCTCCGAGGAGCAGGCCCGCGCCGACCATCCGGAGTACATGCTCGTGGCGCCGTGGTTCTTCCGGGACGTCTTCATCGACCGGGAGCGCGACTACCTGCGGGCCGGCGGTCGGCTGATCTTCCCGCTGCCGGACCTGGAAGTCGTGAGCGCCTGACCGGGCCCCGGCATCGGGTCCGCGGGCGACCGTCGAAGCGGGAGTCGACCAGCCGGCTCCCTATGAGGAGTTCCAGTGCCACGTGCACTCATCACGGGAATCACCGGACAGGACGGCATGTACCTCGCCGAGTTCCTGACGGCGAAGGGATACCAGGTCTTCGGCCTGCTCCGGGGCCAGCAGAACCCCAAAGCCCCCGCCGTGCAGCGAGCCGTACCGCCGATCCGCCTCGTGGACGGCGACCTCCGCGACCTGCCGAGCCTGATCGCGGCCCTGGAGATCGCCCAACCCGACGAGGTCTACAACCTCGCAGCGATCAGCTTCGTGGGGATGTCCTGGAACCAGGCCGAACTCACCAGCGAGATCACCGGCATGGGCGTGCTGCGGATGCTCGAGGCGGTGCGCATCCACACCCAGGGCGACATGTCGAAGGTCCGCTTCTACCAGGCGTCGAGCTCGGAGATGTTCGGCAAGGTCCACGAGGTGCCGCAGACCGAGACCACGACGTTCCATCCGCGCTCGCCGTACGGCGTTGCCAAGACATTCGGCCACTACATCACCGTCAACTACCGCGAGTCCTACGGTGCTTACGCGTGTTCGGGAATCCTGTTCAACCACGAGAGCCCACGCCGGGGCCAGGAGTTCGTCACCCGGAAGGTCACGCGCGGGGCGGCCCGCATCGCGCTCGGGCTGCAGCGCGAGGTCGTCCTGGGCAACCTCGACTCGCGCCGCGACTGGGGCTTCGCCGGCGACTACGTCGAGGCGATGTGGTTGATGCTCCAGCAGGACGAGCCGGACGACTATGTGATCGCCACCGGCGAGACCCACTCGATCCGGGATCTGCTCGACATCGCCTTCAACCGGGTGGGCATCGCGGACTGGGAGCGCCACGTCCGGCAGGACCCGCGCCTCTTCCGCCCCGCCGAGGTGGACCTGCTCATCGGCGACGCCACGCGGGCCCGGGAACGCCTCGGCTGGAAGCCGCGCGGCGACTTCCGCTCCCTCATCGAGACGATGGTCGATGCCGACCTGGCCGACTCGAGCCGGGAGGCCTCAGCCTCGACAAGGAGGACCTCTGACGATGGGCGCCACCAACGTCCCGATCACGACGCTGGGCTCCGGCCTCGCGATGCCGTACCTGGGCCTCGGCACGTGGACGATGACTGACGCCGATGCCGCGGACACCATTCCGGTGGCCGCCGGCCTCGGCTACCGGATGATCGACACGGCGGCGCTGTACCAGAACGAGCGAGGGGTGGGCCAGGGGGTACGCGGCTCGGGCACACCGCGGGAGGAGTTCTTCATCGTCTCCAAGGTGCGCGGCCGTGATCACGGATACGACCGCACGTTGAAGGCCTTCGACGAGACGCTGGACCGCCTCGACATGGACTACCTCGACCTGTATCTGATCCACTGGCCGATGCCCGGGCGGGACCTCTACGTGGAGACGTGGAAAGCCCTCGTCAGGATCCTCCGCGACGGGCGTACGAAGGCGATCGGCGTCTCGAACTTCACGCCGGCCTACATCGACCGCATCGTCGCCGAGACGGGCGTCGGGCCGGCGGTGAACCAGATCCAGCTGAACCCGCGGGTGACGCAGCGGGCGTCGCGCGCATACGCCGCGGAGCACGGGATCGCACTGCAGACGTGGCGACCGCTGGGCCAGGGCGACCTGCTCGCCGAGCGGGTGGTCCAGGACAGTGCCCAGCGCCACGGCAAGACGCCGGCCCAGATCGTACTGCGATGGCACCTGGAACACGGCCTGAGCCCACTGCCCAAATCGGTGCGCCCTGACCGGCTGGCCGCCAACATCGACGTCTTCGACTTCAGCCTCACGCCCGCGGAGATCGACGCGATATCCGGCCTGGACGGGACCGAGATCGCCGACGACCCGGCGACCACAGAGATCGACTGACCCGCACGGCCCGCCCCGGGGCTCGGTCCGACGCCGGCGCGGATGCGGACGGGCAGCCGAGCGCGCCCGCGTCGGCGGGGTTCTCGGTACGCTGGAGCCTCGGCGTGCGGCGCCCGCCGGTCCTGGCGGGCTCCGCCCGTGACCGTCCGAGCAGATGTCGGAGGTTCGCGTGGCTCTACAGGATCCAATGCCCAACCTCGGCATCCTCTTGCGATACGTCCATCTCGACGGGGCGGTCTCCCGCACGGTGCTGGCCGAGCGGATGGGCCTGAACCGCAGCACGATCATGTCCCTGACCGCCGAGCTGCTCACCGCCGGACTGGTCCGCGAGGAGACGCCGGCCGAGACCGGCCGGCCGGGGCGCCCGTCGCTGGTGGTGCGCCCCGAGCGTGACCGGGTCCACGTGCTGGCCTTCGATGTGGCCGTGGACCGGGTGACCGCGGCCAGGGTGGGTCTGGGCGGGTCCGTGACCGACCGGCTCGAAGCGGTGCGGCCCAGGGCCGGGGCCGATCTCGACCGGGTTGTCGAGGTGCTGGCCCGCTTCGGCCGTCGGCTGCACGACTCGGCGCCGCCCGGTTCGGTCTGCGTCGGGATCGGCGCGTCCTACTGCGGCATGATCCGGCCCGCTGACGGCATGGTCCGCTTCGGCCCTGACCTCGGCTGGGTGGACCAGGCATTCGGCGCCGAGCTCTCCCGGCGGCTCGGCCTGGGCCTGCCGGTGACGGTGGGCAACGAGGCGCACCTGGGCGCCCTGGCCGAACAGCAGCGCGGCGCCGGCATCGGCCTGCAGAACCTCGTCTACCTGCACGGCGATGTGGGAGTCGGCGGCGGGATCATCGTCGGCGGCAAGCTGCTCGACGGCGACGGCGGCTACGGCTGCGAGGTCGGCCACATGGTGATCAACCCCTACGACGGGCGGGCCTGTGGTTGCGGATCCCGGGGGTGCTTCGAGGCCGAGGTCGGCGAGCGAGCCCTGCTCGACAACGCGGGGAGGCCGGCGACGCAGTTCGGCCGTGACGCCGTGCGGGCCGTCATCGACGACGCCGACCGGGGCGATCCGGCCGCGTTGAATGCGGTGCGGCGCATCGGGGACTGGCTCGGCATCGGCGTCGCCAATCTCATCAACCTGTTCAACCCGGCCATGGTGATCTTCGGCGGGATGCTGCGCGACGTCTATCCGGCCGCGATGGCGCAGGTGCGTCACCGCATCGCGAGCAACGTCCTGCCGGTGGCCCGTGAGCGGGTCCAACTGCGCACCTCGGCGCTGGGCGACGACGCGACACTCGTCGGCGCCGCCGAGCTCGGCTTCGCCCCGCTCCTGGCCAACCCGCAGCACCTGCTCACCCGTGCGATCCCCCCGCCCGCCCGGCCCGCACGAGCGCACGCGCGACGCCATGGCGCGGGCGCGGGCAAGCGGGGCGTCGCCGAAATGAGCTCGCCCGCTTGAGCCGGGCCTCGGCGACCCGCGCCGTCGCGGTCGCCGTGGCCCCGGCCCCGGCTCGGACCGGTTGCTCGTCGACGGCTGGATCGACCCGGCACGCCACGACCCCCGCGACGTGGGCGCGGCAGTTGCGAGCGCCGACGTTCGTTGCGGAGCATGACCGGCTGCTGGCCGCGCTCGGCCCTGAGTGATGCCGACCGGCTCGGCCGACGGCGAATCCGGGCGTGATGATGGTTGCCAGACGCAGCGTGTCGGTCTCCACGTTCCTGGCGATCGATCACGCGGCCGCGTTCGGCCGGGCGCTGGACATCGGGCGAGCCGCGGAACGCACCTACGGCAACGCCGGGGGCGTCCGCCTTCGCATCGCTGTGGCAGAGGTCGAGACGCGCGCCATGCTCGGCGACGACCTGGACGGTACTGAGCTCTTCTGCTGGCCGGGGCGAACCGCAGAGCAGGCACGAGCGTCGCGGGACGTCGGCCCGGCGCCGCTCGTCGTCGAGCGGCCCGCGCGCGGGCGGCCGTACCCGCCTCGGGTTCACGGCAGGGCGCCGGCCAGCCGGCGGGCCTCCGTGACCAGGCGCGACGAGCCCTTGCGCGCGGCCAGTTCGCGCAGGCCCTCGATCTGCGCCCCACCCGCGGCCACGGCCGCCGTCTCCGCGGCCAGCGTCAGCAGGTCCGGCGTGCCGCGCGGCGGAGGCGAGGCCGCCAGCAGCGCCGGCAGCGCCGCGGCCAGGAGCCGGAACACGGTGCGCGGTGCCCCGGCGGCGGCCGCGTCACGCAGTGGCTGGACGGTCCGGTTCACGGTCACCGCGCCGCCGGCCGACAGCAGCCCGAGATGGTGCCCGGCCGTCTCGGCGTCGAAGGCGTCGGCGGCGGCCAGCAGCAGCAGGGCGTCCACGGCGGCCAGGCGGTCGGACTCGTGCCGGGCGGCGAGGGCGTAGGCGACGGCGATCGCGAGCGCCGGGCCGCCGTCACCCTCGGCCTCGGCCAGCAGGGGCAGGATCACGCCGCCGCCGCGCTCGTCCATGTCGGCGGCCGCCGCCGTGGCCGGCAGGGCGAACGCGGCGACCAGGCCCCGGTGGCGGGGCAGGACGCCGGGCCACAGCACGTGCCAGCCCTGGCTGCCGGGCACGAACGAGGGCGGCGGCGCGCCGAGCAGGCCGAACGTCTCGCCGCCGTCCGCCTCGGCCGGCGACGTCGTGACCTCGACGCGCAGGGCGGGGAAGCCTGCGTGGGAGTGGTCGTACCGGTGTTGCCGGGGCGGGCGGGGCCGCACGTCGACCCGCCACTGCGGTGCCGGCAGGCCGCCGCCGCGCAGCCACGCCGCGAGGCGTGCGCCGGACGGGGTGCCGAGCGCCTCGGCTCGGGCGGCCGCCGCCGGGTCCGGGCCGGGTGGCAGGCGCAGCATCGCCTGGGCGAGGTCCCAGGGCCACGGGTCGCGGCCGGGGGACTCCCGGTCCGGCGGTTCGTGGCCGGCGCGGGCGGCGAGGCGGTCGAGGAGCACGGCGGTGTCCAGGGCGCCGCCGGCCCATCCCGGGGCGCTCAGCAGGCCGTCGCCCGGGAGGGTCCCGGCGTTGAGGTGCAGGCCGATCTCGGCCAGCCGGGCGCGCAGGAGGCGCTGCGGGGCCGGGACGCGGCGGTCCGGTATCGCCTCGCCCAGCGACAGGAACCGGCGGGCGGCGGTCAGGATCGCGGCCCAGCCGGCGCGGGGCGCCGGCTGCCCGTGCGGGTCCACGGCGGCCTGGAGGACTCCGGTGAAGGCGCCGCACAGGCAGTTGGGGTCCCAGCGGTGCTCGCCCATGCCCTCGCGGTGGCGCTCGAGCACCGGTCGCAGGGCGGCGGCGAGAGCCCGGCGGTCGGCGGCGGCCAGCCGGACGGTGCCGTCGAGGATGCGCTCCATCGGCAGCAGCGCGCTGAACGGGCGGCCGCTGTAGAAGGCGGCCACCTCCTCGGCCAGTTCGTCGGGGTCGGTGATGGGCGGCGGGGCGGGGACCGGCGGTGGGGGCGGCGGGAGGTCGTCGCCCCGGGCGGGCGCGGCGGCCGGGCCGGGAGGCGGTGCGGCCGGGCCGGGAGGCGGTGTGGCCGGGCCGGGAGGCGGTGTGGCCGGGCCGGGAGGCGGTGCGGCCGCGGCCGGGGCGTGCTTGGCCAGCAGCGCGGCGGCGCGCTCGCGCAGGTCGATCGCCGGGTGGTCGAGGGCCTCGGCGAGGGTCGCGGCGATGTCGGCCCTGCGGTGCGGGTGGCGGCGGATCAGGTGCTCCAGCCACGTGAGCTGGGCGCGGACCAGGGTCTTGTCGGGGCGGCGCAGGACGGCCCGGGAGGACTCCAGGACCGCATCCAGGTCGAGGTCGCCGGCGGTGCGCAGGGACTTCTGGGCGGCCGTGGCCACCGCGGCCGGGGCGTCGGACAGCAGGCGCAGGTAGTCCCCGGCGTGGCGGGCCACCTCCGCGGGGGCCGGGGCGAGGGCGGTCAGCAGGGCCAGGTAGGCGCGGGTGGCCGGGCGGCGGTCGGTGCCGCGCAGGAGCCGCGTGAGCGTCGCCGTTAGCAGGACGGCGCGGTCCAGGCGGCCCTCCGACGCCAGTTCGGCCAGGGCCTCGACGAGCGCCGAGGCGCCGCCGGGCCGGCCGTGCACTTCCCACACCAGCAGGCGTTCGCCAGCGCCGTCGGCGGTGAACAGGCGCGGGACGATGTCGTCCAGGAAGGGGTCGGCGCGCAGGCGCTCGGCGATCGGGACCGAGCGCATGCGGTCCTTGCGCGGATAGCCCACATCCAGCAGCCAGCCGAGGACGAACCAGTCGCCGGGCGGGGCGGGGGTGCCGGTGGCGGTCAGTAGCGTGGCGACGAAGTCCCACGTGCCGTCCCAGAGGTCGTCGTCGGCACGGTCGCTGAGCCGGGCGGCGAGGTCGGGCAGCCAGGTGATGCCGCGGTCGCGGGCCGTGGCCAGGACCGCGGCGGCGGTGGTCGGGATGGGGGAGAAGTCGCGGCGGCGCAGGATGCGGGCGGCGGCCGCGGCCGACGGGGCCGTGCCGACCGCGGCCACGGCCACGGCCGTATACGCCGGGCCGCGCCAGGGGGCGCGGGAGCGGCTCTTGACGTGCGCCTCCAGGGCCTTGAAGGCGGCCGGGCGGCCGGACTCGTCGAGCGCCGCGACGGTCGCGGCCACGTCGTCGACCTTCCCCCCGGCGATCAGGTCGAGGTCGATCACGCCTTGCCCCCGGTGCCCGCGACGCTCCCGGCGATGGTGACGGCGAGGGCGTGCTTGCAGGGGCCGCGGGTGCCGCGGTGCTTGCCCCACCACGGGCAGGTGCAGGTCGTGCCGTCGCGCAGGACCCGGACGCGGTAGGTCTCGGTGCCGCTGCGCACCGTCGCGGCCGTGACGCCCTCGGCGGCCGGGGCGTCGAACGTGACGGCGCCGGACTCGGCCAGCGTGCGGGCGCCGACCAGGCGCGGGTTGTCGCGCTCGGCCCGGGCCGCGTCGTAGGGCATCACGCGGTGGAAATACGCGGTCTCGGCGACGTCGTAACCGACCCGGCCCGCGGTGCCGAGCTGGGCCAGGGCGGCCCGCACGCGGCGGGGGTCCAGGGCGGCGGCATCGGCCAGGGCGGTGACGTCGATGGCCGGGTCCCAGGCGAGGAGGGCGCCGACGAGCTCGGCGTCGTCGGTGACCTCGTCGGCGGCCAGGGAGGTCAGGGCGGCGCCCTCGCCGGAGAAACCGCGGTGGACCTCCGGCGAGAGGGTCAGGGTCAGGCGCAGTGCGCTCGTGCGCAGCTCCCAGGCGCTGGCCACGGGCGGGGAGCCGGCCGCGACCGGCGGGCCGTAGACACGGAGGCGGTCACCGTGGCGCAGCAGCGGCCGCAGCGCGGCGAGCCGTCCGGCGCCGGCCAGGCAGACCGCGCCCGGGACCGGGCGGGAGGTCAGGCGCAGCGAGCGTCCGGCCGGGACCGCCCACAGGACCGAGCGGTCGCCGGCGCCGGGCAGGCGGCGCAGGAACGCGGCCGCCTCGGCGGCGGGCAGCTCGGCGCGCAGGTCGAAACCGGCCGAGAGCACGTGGACCTCGGCGAAGCCGCGCAGCCAGCGGGCCGGGAGCGGCACCTTCTTCTCCACGATGGTGCCGTCGAGGGTCGAGCCGGCGAGGGCGTCGGGGCCGACGGACAGGTGCAGCGGGTCGAGGCCGGCGATGCGGGCGAGGGCCTCGCGCAGCGGCGGGTTGACGTCGACGTTGGTGGTGCCGTGGCCGAGGACCTCGCCGTCGAGGCCGGGCGGGAGGATGTCGAGGCGGGCGTAGACGCCGCAGCAGCCGGAGAACGACTCGAAGCGCAGCCGGTCGTCGCTGCCGGTGACGACCGGGTCGAGGCTGGCCGGGTCCCGGGGCTGGTGATAGCGGGTGCGGGCAACGTCGGCGACGGCGAGCAGGCCGGCGGCGGCCGCGGGGGGCGTGGTCAGGAAGCCGGAGAAGAAGCGCGGGTTGGCGGCGGGGCCGCCGCTGGTCTGCAGGGCCACCCCATCGGCGCCCGCGGTCGAGGGGGCGAGATACCGGAACTCCTGGACGACGCTCACGTGGCCGACCATAGCGGCCGGGTGTGACAATTTTTTCGATGACCGACTTCGGATGCTTGCGTGACAGCCTGGACGGGCTGAGTGTGGGGGACGCCCTTGGGGCGCAGTTCTTCGTTCCCGGTACGACCTTCGACGACCTCCTCGACGGCACGGCCCCCGCGGGATCGTGGCCGTGGACCGACGACACCGAGATGGCGAGCGTGCTCGCGGCGCAGCTGATCCAGGACGGCGCCGTCGACCAGGACCGCCTGGCGCGGGCCTTCGCGGAGCGGTTCGAGCCCTACCGCGGCTACGGCGGCGGCGCGGTGGTGATCCTGCGCCGCATCCGCGAGGGCGAGCCGTGGCGGGACGTGGCCCGGGACGCGTTCGGCGGGCAGGGTTCGATGGGCAACGGGGCGGCGATGCGGGTCGCGCCGCTCGGGGCGTTGCACGCCGGCGACGCGCGCACGGCGGCGCTGGAGGCGATGCGCTCGGCCGAGGTCACGCACGCGCACGCCGAGGGGATCCTCGGCGCGGTCGCCGTCGCCGTCGCGGCCGCCGAGGCGGCATGGGCGCGGCTCGTGCGCAACCGGCCCGAGCCGCGGGAGCTGCTCGACGCCGTGGCCGGGTACCTCGTCGACGGCGGCGTCCTCACGGGCGTGCGCCGGGCGCGGCGGCTGCTCGGGGCGAGCGTCGCCGAGGCGGCCTACGAGCTCGGCAACGGCTCGCAGGTGCTCGCGCAGGACACGGTGCCGTTCGCGCTGTGGGTGGCCGCGACCCGGCTCGACGACTACCCGGCGGCGATCCGGGCGTGTGTCGAGGCCGGCGGCGACGTCGACACCACGGGCGCGATCGTCGGCGGGATCGTGGCCGCGTACACGGGCCGGGCCGGGATCCCGCCGCTGTGGCTGGCCCAGCGCGAGCCGTTGCCGCACCTCGAGAACGCGGCCTGACCCGGTCAGCCCACCGACGCCATCTCCCGGGCGATCGCCGTGACGGTACGGGTGCGAAACAGGCCGTATCCACGTCGAAGAGCAGCCGCACGGCCCCGGGCCCGCCGTCCGCTTCAATGTGTCCGCCTGCCGGGGAGGTTCGACCGGCAACCGCGAGATGGCGGCCCTGGGGGACGCCGCGCTTCGGTTTTGAGCACGCCGTTAGCCCAGCGTCGTCAAAACGTGGTCGACCGCCTGCCCGACGGCGTACCTCGAGGCGTCGGTGTCATCGAGGGTGTCGAAGGCATGCCGCCCGGCCGGCACGTCCACGATCGTCAGATTCGCCTCGGCGAACCTCGCCGCCGCCACGAACTCGGCAACGGTGGCGGCGAGGTCCGGGCGCTCCAGGCCGACCCGGGTGAGCACGATCGGCAGTGCGCTGGCGCGCATCGCACCGGCGACCCCGGCCGCGGCCGCCGCACCGACGGCCTCGACCGCGTCGATCGGCCGGAAGCTCGGCTCGAGCTCGGAGCCGCCGAGCCGTGGATAGGTCAGGGCGACGCAGCGCAGCCACGACGGCGGGTCGCGCAGCCAGTCCGCGCACAGCGGTCCGCCGCCGGAGAAGAACCACAGCGCGATGCGGTCGCCGTCGACGCGCGGGTGCTCGCGGGCCCGGTCGACCGCCTCGCGAACCACCATGGCGGACCGTGGATAGGCATCGAAGCCGTGCAGCGGATGGTCGAGGACCACGGCTACGACACCGCGGCCGGCGAGCAGGGAGCCGTAACCGCGATACGCCGGCCAGTCCCGCGGTGTGGGCGTAAGGGCCGCGGGCACCGGTCCGCCGTGGACGATCACCACTGCGGGCCGTGCGCGTCCAGCGCTTCCATCGGGTAGGTAGAGGTCCGCCGTATCGCCGCGCTCCGGATCGACCGGATCAACCGGAATCACCAGCGGTCGCAGGTAGTCGGGAGGCTGCACGCCGGCCAGCGTAGGCGACCATGACACACCTGGGCATCGTCGAGGTCGCGATCGTGGCGTGGCGTGGCGTGGCGGGAATGCTACGAGTCGGAGGGCGCCCGGTCAGGGGTCACCGCACCGTGCGGCGGGGCGGTGGTGCTGCGGGGTACGAGCGTCGGGCTGATCTTCATATGGGTGGCGGTTCGGCTGTGATCGGCGGTGCGGTCCAGCAGGAGCCGGGCCGCGTTGCGGCCCATCTGGCGGCCGCCCTGGTCGACGCTCGTGAGCCCGACGGGCGCGAACGCGGCGAACATGGTGTTGTCGTAGCCGGCCACGGCGATGTCGTCGGGCACGGCGAGCCCCGCATCGGCGAGCGCCTGCATCACGCCCATGGCGACGATGTCGGCGCCCGCGAAGATGGCCGTCGGCGGGTGCTTGCGCTCCAGCAGCTGCTTGGCCCCGAGGTGGCCGCCCTTCTGGGTGTAACTGGTGGAGGCGATGTCGATGTACTGCTCGAGACCGCGGGCGCGCATGGCCAGCCGGTAGCCTTCGGCGCGCACGGCGTTGGGCATCTCGGCGATGCGGTCGCGGTCGCGTTCCAGGTGCTCGATATGGGCGATGCGGCGGTGGCCGAGGTCGGCGAGATGGTTCACCACGAGTGCGGCGCCGGCGAGATCGTCGTCCGCGACCGAGTCGTAGCCGGCGGAGCGTCCGTGCCGGCCGACGATGACGGTCGGCACCCGGCCGGCGACGTGGTCGAGGTGGCGGCGGGACGACACCGGCGCGACGAGGATGAGCCCGTCCATACTGTGGTCGATCATGTTCTCGGTGACGTGGGCCTCGGCGGCTTCCCCGTTGCTGCCCGGTCCGATGAGCACCTGATAGCCGGCCTCGTCCAGGATCTCCGTGGCGCCGTCGAGCACGTCGGCGAAGAACGGGTTGCGGATGTTGGGCAGCATGACGCCGATGGTGTACGTCTGGCCACGCATGCCGCGGGCGGAGGCGTGCGGGCGGTACTCGAGCTCGGCGATGGCTTTGCGGACCTTGGCCTGCATCTCGGCGCTCGCGCCGTAGGCGTTGCGCAGCACCTTCGACACCGCCGTGACCGAGACACCGGCGTGCCGGGCCACGTCGACGATGGTGACTCGCCGCGCTGCCGCCGGCTTCGGCATTCGGCCTCCTTGCGGGTGCGGGCAACGTTGCCGGAAGTGTACGGCCGGCTGCCGGTCCGGCGCGCGGCCGATGGTCAGGGTGGCGGCGCGGTGGAGCGCCGGGTGACGAGGGTGGGCGTGAGTTTGATGTGGCTGGCGGGTGCGTGGCGGCTGGTGAACCGTTCCAGCAGGAGGCGGGCGGCGTTGCCGCCGATCTGGCGCCCCGCCTGGTCGACCGTGGTCAGTGAGACCGGGTTGAAGGCGGCCAGGGCGATGTTGTCGTAGCCGGCCAGGGAGATGTCGGCCGGGACGCGGCGCCCGGCGTCGGCGAGCGCCTGCAGGGCGCCGATGGCGACGACGTCGGCACCGGCGAAGAGGGCCGTCGGCAGCGTAGGGCGGGCGAGGAGTTGCTGCACGGCGAGATAGCCGCCGTCGTGGGTGTAGGTGGTCGTGACGACGTCGATCTCGTCCTCGAGTCCGTGCGTCCGCATGGCGTCGCGGTAGCCGAGTGCCCGCACGGCGTTGGGCATCTCGGCCAGCCGGGCCGCGTCGGTCTCGTGATGGTCGATCAGCGCGATGCGCCGGTGTCCGAGGCCGACGAGGTGGTTGACGACGAGATGGGCGCCGGCGTGGTCGTCGTCGGTGACGGTGTCGTACAGCGCGGAGCGGCCGTGCCGCCCGACCACGACCGTGGACACCGCGCGGGCGATGTGCTCCAGCCGGGCGCGCGAGGCCAGCGGCGCGATCAGCACCAGGCCGTCCATGCCATGGTCGATCATGGCCTCGGTGACGCGGGACTCGGTTTCCTCGCTGCTGTAGCTGCTGCCGTGCAGCAGTTGGTAGCCGGTCCCGCGCAGGCGCTCGTGGAGGCCCTCGAGGATGTCGGCGAAGAACGGGTTGCGAATGTCGGGCAGCATCACGCCGATCGTGTAGGTGCGGCCGCGCATCCCGCGGGCGGCAGCGTACGGGCGGTAGCCGAGGTCCTCGATGGCCTGCCGGACCCGCGCCCGCGCGGCCGGGCTGGCTCCGGCGGCGTTGCGCAGCACCTTCGACACCGTGGTCGTGGACACCTGGGCGCGCCGGGCGACGTCAACGATGGTGACGCGGCGGTCTACCGCGCCGGACGTCGTCACTGGACCAGTACCTCCCACGGGGGATGGGTAACGTTACCTCGGGCAGTGTAGAGCCGGGCACCTTCCGATGCCCAGACTTCACCACCGGGGAGACCGAGAAACCTCGGGGAAGCAGGTCGGTCCCCTTGACGTAACACTGTGCCGAACCTATGGTCGGCGTCACACATTTGGAAAACGTTGCCCACGGTGTCCTGCTCCCTCGCTGATCAAGCGGGATCGGACCGGTGTCGCCTGATTTGTGCTGGTCGTACCGACCCAGGTTGAATGAAACGTTTTAGAAGGTGGCCGCAGCCGATGACATCTGTTGTGCAAGCACCGACCGAACCTCACGCCGGGCCGAGCCGGCGCCGCAGGACGGATCCGCCCTGGTGGTTTGCGGCCCCGGCACTGGTCTTGTTCGCCTTCGTGGTCCTGCTGCCGAGCGCCCGGGGCGTGTACTACGCCTTCACCGACTGGGACGGCCTGTCACCGACCTGGACCTTCGTCAAGTTCGACAACTTCACGTCGATGCTGGACGACCCGAACGCCATCCAGGCGGTGTGGCACACCCTGCTGATCGCGGTGACCATCACGATCATCCAGAACGGTGCCGGGCTGCTGCTCGCGCTGGGCGTCAACACGATCATCAAGTCGCGCAACGTCCTGCGGGTGTTCCTGTTCGCACCGGCCGTCGTGACGCCGATCGTCACCGCCTATCTCTGGCGCAACCTGCTCGGCCCGGACGGTGCCGTCAACAGCCTGTTGTCCGCCGTCGGGCTCGAGTCCTGGCGGCAGGACTGGCTCGGCGACCCGCAGCTGGCGCTGTGGTCGGTGGTCGCGGTGATCGTGTGGCAGTTCGCCGGATACTCGATGGTCATCTTCCTCGCCGGGCTGCAATCGATCCCGAAGGAGATCTACGAGGCGGCGGCCATGGACGGCACCGGCCCGGTCCGCCGCTTCTGGTCGATCGTCCGGCCGCTGCTGGCGCCCGCGATCACCATCAACCTGATGCTGTCGATCATCGGCGGGATCAAGTTGTTCGACCAGGTGTACGCCCTGACCGGCGGCGGCCCGGGCCACGCCACCGACACCATCTCGACGCTGATCTACAAGGACGCCTTCACGCTGGGGGAGTTCGGCTACAGCATCGCGCTGGCCGTCGTCCTCACGATCATCGTCGCGGTCGCCTCCAGCGGGCAGTACCTGGTCCTGTCCCGCAACGAGCGGGCGGCGTCGTGAACCGGTACCGATGGCGGACCTTCGCCCTGGAAGCCGTGATGGTCGCCGCCGCCGCGGTCATCGGGTTCCCCGTGTACATCCTGGTGAACCTGGCCGTGCGGGCCCCGTCCGACACCAGCTCGCCGATCAGGCCGACCACCTCGCCCACGCTGTCGAACTTCGGCGCCGCGTGGCAGCAGGCCGGCCTCGGCGGCGCCCTGATCAACAGCGCCCTGGTCACGGCGATCAGTGTCGCGGTCGTGCTCGTCGTCTCCGCGCTGGCCGCGTACCCGCTGGCGCGGATCACCACCGCGTGGTCACGGGGCACGTTCCTGCTCATCATGCTCGGCCTCGTCCTGCCGTTCCAGCTCGCGGCGCTGCCGCTGTACCAGACGATGCGTGACCTCGGCCTGCTCGGGTCCGTGTGGGCACTGGTGTTGTTCTACTCGGGTCTGCAGGTGCCCTTCACCACCTTCCTGTACGTCGGGTTCCTGCGCTCGCTGCCGCGGGAGTTCGAGGACGCCGCGGCCATCGACGGCGCCACCCCGGTCGGGATGTTCCGGTACGTGGTGTTCCCGATGCTCAAGCCGGTCACAGTGACCGCGCTGGTCCTCAACGCGGTCGCGGTCTGGAACGACTTCTTCACCCCGCTGCTGTACCTCAGCGGCGGCACCCAGCAGACGGTGCCGGTGGCGCTGGCCGGCTTCTTCGGCCAGTACGTCTCGGACTGGAACCTCGTCTTCGCCGCGCTGGTGATCAGCATCGTCCCGGTGCTCGCCGTGTACTTCGCGCTGCAGCGCAGCATCATCAACGGCTTCGCCGGAGGGCTCAAGGGATGACGACGCACATTTACGGACTGCAGACCGAGCAGCGCGCCGAGCCGCTCGGACTCGACCGGCCCCGGCCGCGGCTGTCGTGGAAGCTCGACAGCGACCGGCGCGGCGCCGCCCAGTCGGCGTACCGGATCACCGCCGCCCGGCGGCGCGAGGACCTCGACGAGCGGGGCCGGCTGGTGTGGGACTCGGGCCGCCGCGAATCCGGTGACAGTGTGCTCATCGCCTGGGACGGGCCCGTCCTGGAGTCGGCGACGCGCTACCACTGGCGCGTCGAGGTGTGGGACGAGGCCGGCGAACCCGTCGAAGCGGCCGAGTCCTGGTTCGAGACCGGGCTGCTGCATCACAGCGAGTGGTCGGCAGTGTGGATCGGCCGGGACATGGCAGCGTTGCCACCCGTCGAGCCGCCGGGAGCCGACGACATCCCCGGCGCGGACCTGTACCAGCCGCCGCTGTACCTGCGGCGGACGTTCCAGATCGACCGGCAACCGGTACGGGCCCGGCTGTACGCCACCGCCCGGGGTATCTACGAGCCGCGGCTCAACGGTGCCCGGGTCGGCGACCACGAGCTGGCGCCCGGCTGG
Organism: Dactylosporangium sp. CA-052675; assembly: GCF_050947935.1. Lineage (GTDB taxonomy): Bacteria > Actinomycetota > Actinomycetes > Mycobacteriales > Micromonosporaceae > Dactylosporangium. The sequence continues at coordinate 3,655,969 of NZ_CP192010.1, forward strand.
ACCGAATACCACCGCCGCCTGCAGTACCAGACCTACGACGTGACCGGACAGCTCCGCGTCGGCGCCAACGTGCTGGCCGCGATCGTCGCCGACGGCTGGTGGAGCGGCTATGTCGGATTCGACCCGCGCCGGGCCGCACAGCACTACGGGGACCGCCCGGCGTTCCTGGCCCAGCTGGTCGTCGACTTCGCCGACGGCTCCCGGCGGGTCGTGGCGACGGACGCGGCATGGATGGACGGACCCGGCGCGATCGTCGGCGCCGACCTGCTCATGGGCCAGGTCGTGGACGCCCGGCGGCACGGTCCCGGCTGGGACGAGCCCGGCGCGGTGGACCGGTTCCGCCCGGTCGTCGTCGTCGACACGCGGCCCGGACCGCTGGTCGCCGAGCCGGACCATCCGGTGCGCGTCACCGCCCAGCTTCCGGCCGTGACGGTCGAGCGGCGCGGCCCCGGCCGGTACATCGTCGACTTCGGGCAGAACCTCGTCGGCCGGGTCCGGCTGACGCTGCACTCGGCACCTGCCGGCGGTCGGCTCACGATCCGGCACGCCGAGATGCTGACCGGCGGGGAGCTGTACCTGGCGAACCTGCGCCGGGCCGCGGCCACCGACGTCTACGTCACGGCCGGCGCGGCGCTGGAGGTCTTCGAACCGCAGTTCACCGTGCACGGCTTCCGCTACATCGAGGTCGACGGTCACCCGGGCGAGCTCGACGCCGCGGACGTGCTCGCCCGGGTGCTGCACACGGACACGCCGTGGACCGGCCGGTTCGAATGCTCCGACCCGACCGTCAATCGCCTGTACGACAACATCCAATGGGGGCAGCGCGGCAACTTCGTCGCCGTGCCGACCGACTGTCCCCAGCGGGACGAACGCCTCGGCTGGCTCGCCGACGCACACATCTTCGCGCCGACCGCGAGCCGCAACGCCGACGTCGCGGCCTTCTTCGCCCGCTGGATGCAGGACGTCGTCGACGGCCAGGATCCCGGCGGCGCGTTCCGCGACGTCGCGCCGGCCATCACCCTCCAGCGCGAGGCCGCTCCCGCCTGGGGCGACGCCGGAGTGATCATTCCCTGGCATCTGTGGCGCACCTACGGCGACCGGCAGGCCCTGGAGCACGCCTACCCGGCCATGCTGCGCTGGATCGGGCACATCCGCCGGCACAACCCGGACCTGCGGTGGCGCAACCGTACCGGGAACAACTACGGCGACTGGCTGCAGATCGGCGCGGACACCCCACGCGAAGTCCTGGCGACCGCCTACTACGCCCGCAGCACCGCGATCGTCGCCGCCGCCGCCGACGTGCTCGGTCACGCGGCCGAGGCGGCCGAGCATCGCACGCTGCACGCTGCCATCCGGCAGGCGTTCATCGACTCCTACGTCCGCGACGACGGTACCGTCGAAGGGCAGACCCAGACCGGCTACCTGCTCGCGCTCGGCTTCGGCCTCCTGCCGGAGAACCTCGTCCCGGCGGCCGTCAAACACCTCGCGGCCGACATCGAACAACGAGGCGGTCTGCTCACCACGGGGTTCATCGGCGTGTCGCTGCTCTGCCCGATCCTGGCCGAACACGGCCGGGCCGACCTCGCGTACACGCTGCTGCACCAGGATGCGTTTCCGTCCTGGGGCTACTCGATCCGCCACGGCGCCACCACCATCTGGGAGCGCTGGGACGGCTGGACCGAACACGACGGCTTCCAGGCCGACGCCATGAACTCCTTCAACCACTACAGCCTCGGCAGCGTCGGCGACTGGCTCTTCGGCCGGGTCGCCGGGATCGAGCAGGCGCCGAGTTCGGTGGCGTACCGCGACCTGCTGCTGCGCCCGCTGCCCGGCGGCCGGCTCACCTGGGCCCGCGCCGAGCAGGACACCGCCCGCGGCACGGTCTCCTGCGGGTGGGCCATCGCCGACGACCGGATCACCGTGACCGCCACGGTGCCACCGGGCAGTACCGCGGCACTGGAACTGCCCACCGCGGACCCGGATGGTGTCCACGAGGACGGCTCACCGATCGCCGGCCGTCCCGGCGTACTGCGCACGGCGGCGTCACCCACCGGGCTGACCGTCTGGTTGGCGTCCGGCCGCTACACCTTCACCGCATCCCGCCCTTGATCACACCCCCATCAGGAGATGCCATGCACCTGTCCCGGATACCGATCCTCGCTGCGGCACTGACCACCGCCCTCGTGCTCGGTGCCTGCAGCAGCGGCACGAACGCCGGCTCCGGCGGCGACGACAAGACGCTCACCCTCGCCTCTGTCGACCAGGGTTCCATCGAGGATGTCGTCAAGGCCTTCGAAACCGCCAATCCGGGCGTCAAGGTCCGCTACACCACCAGCGGCGCCGACCAGTACCAGCAGCAGATCCGCACCCAGCTCGCCTCCGGCACCGCCCCCGACGTCATGACCGTCTGGCCCGGCAACGGCAACCCCGGGGCCACGTTCGTGCTGGCCAAGCCCGGCTACCTGATGGACCTGTCGGACCAGCCGTGGGCCGCCAGACTCCCGGCCGGACTCAAGGGGGTCACCCAGTACGACGGCAAGACCTACAACGCGGTGTTCGGCCTCAACGGCATCGGCGCCGTCTACAACCAGCAGGCCCTCGACAAGGCCGGCCTGCAGGCGCCGACGACCTGGACGGAGCTGCTGACGTTCTGCCGCGCCGCCGCCGGCAAGGGCACGCCGGCGTTCGCGCTCGGGATCCAGGACAACTGGGTGAACCAGCTGGCCCTGTACGCACTGGTGGCCACGCTGGTCTACGGCCCCGACAAAGACTTCGACACCAAGATGCAGAGCGGCTCGGCCACCTTCGCGCAGTCGCCGTGGGCCGCGGCGATGGCGAAGTACCAGGAGATGGACAAGACCGGCTGCTTCCAGAAGAACCCGCTGGGCACCAGCTACGAGGCCAGTCAGGACCTCGCCGCCACCGGCAAGACCCTCGGCATCATCCAGGGCAACTGGGTCGTCGCCCTGCTCAAGGGCAAGAACCCCGCCGGGACCTTCACCCTCAGAGCGCTGCCGGCCACCGACACCCCGGCCACCTTCATGATGCCCGCGGCCGCCGGAGCCGGCTACGGCGTCAACGCCAAGACCAAGAACAAGGAACTCGCGCTGAAATTCATCAGCTACATCATGTCGCCCGAGGGCATGAAGGTGTTCAACACCAAGCAGGGCAGCCTGCCGTCCATCCCCGACAACGGCTCGGGCGTCGACCCGGCCTTCACCGAGCTCACCACGTACCTGAAAGACAACAAGACGGTGCCGTTCATGGACCAGCTGTGGCCGAACGCGAAGGTGCAGCAGACGATGCTGTCCGGCCTGCAGGAGATCTTCAGCGGGCAGTCGACGCCGGACAAGGTCCTCGCCGCGATGGACGCCGACTACAAGGCCGGCGCCTGACCCGACCGACGCCCCGCCGGCCGTACCCCGGGCCGGCGGGGCCGGTACCACTGGAGCGCTCATGCCCGATGCGCGGCAGTTTCCTGACGGCTTTCTCTGGGGTGCGGCCACGTCGGCGCACCAGGTGGAGGGCGGCAACACCAACAACGACTGGTGGGACTTCGAGCAGGCACCCGGCACCGCCGCGCGGTGCTCCTCCGCCGACGGGATCGACCACCTGCACCGCTACGCCGACGACTTCGCGCTGCTGGCCGCACTCGGCCACAACGCGCACCGGCTGTCGCTGGAGTGGTCGCGGATCGAACCCGCACCCGGCGCATTCAGTGCCGCAGCGCTCGGCCACTACCGGCGTGTGCTGACCGCCCTGCGTGACACCGGCATGACGCCGTTCGTGACCCTGCACCACTTCACCTTGCCGCGCTGGCTCGCCGCGGCCGGCGGCTGGCTCGCGGCCGACGCCGTCACCCGCTTCGAACGCTACTGCAGCCACGTGACCACCGAACTCGGCGACCTGATGCCCTATGTGTGCACCATCTGCGCGATCGTCCCGGCTACCCGGATCGCAGCAGCTGGGGGATATGGGGTGACGACGACGTCGGCGCATCGCCACCCGATTCGTCCTGGCCGACGTCGAGCGCTGGCGGTCCCGCATCAACCGTCCCCTGCGACCGGCGAACGGCGAACGGCGAACGGATACCACACCGGACTGCTGGTCTCGGCGCCGATGCACCTGCCCGGCGGCGCCGGCTCGCCCGCCAACGCGCTCGCCCTGCTCTGACTGGATACCGTTACCTATCGAACCCGGCTGCATCGAAAGTCTTCAGCCTTCGGTGGCGGCAAACCCTTGACGGCAAATTGACGAGCTTCTAGCGTCGGACGCAACACGTGGGAAACGTTACCCGTCCGGGTCGCCCGCCGACCGGCCTACCACGCCGCCATCAGTCATCTCGCCGGACCGCCTCAGGTGGACCGGCGGTGGCGCTCGAGCGCACGTTCGCACCACCCCCCCGTCGCTGATCCGCCTACGAAGACGAGGAAGCTCGATGAATCGTTTCAAGTCTTCCCCTCCGATCCGCCGGACCTTGCGCCTTCTGGTCGCCGTCGCCGTCGGCGCCTCGGTGGCTGCCGTCGTGCCGACCCCCGCCGGTGCGACCGTGACACCCCTGTGGCATCGATACGTCCTCGGTCCCGAATCGCCGACCGTCAGCCCCGTGCGGGTCGAAGGCCGCGGTGATGTGGCTGATGCCGAAGCGCTCGTGCGGCGCGGCGGCCGCCCGGCCACGCTCACGACGACCGCCGGAGCGACCCCCGCGTCGATCCTGCTCGATTTCGGCCGGGACATCGCCGGCACGGCGAGTATCGCCGTCACCGCCGTCACCGGCACGCCGACCCTGACCCTGGTCACCGGCGAGGCGCGGCAGTACCTGCGCCGGCCGGCCACCACCACCGTGGCCGCACCCGCCACCGGCGGCGCCGGCGTCGTCAGGCTCGCATCGGTCGCGAACCTCGAGGCCGGCAACACCATCACCTTCGGCAGCGGCACCTCGACGGTCGCCCGCACCATCACCGCCTTCGACGCCAGTACCGCGACCGTCACCATCACCCCTGCCTTGACCCAGGATCTCGCCACCGGCACACCGGTCAGCACCAGCCCCGGCGCGCCCGCGTCCGACGAATCCCGGGGCCTGGCCGGAGTCGGCGGCCCGGACACCTTCCAGCCGACCGCCCCGGGACGTCTCACCGGCGGCTTCCACGGCGGCTTCCGATTCATCCTGCTGACGCTCTCGACGCCCGGCTCGGTCACGATCTCCGGCGTCACCGTGGACTTCCAGGCATACCGGGCGACCCCGGCCGACTACCGCGGCTGGTTCCTGTCCAGCGACGACCAGCTCAACCGGATGTGGTACTCCGGCGCGTACACGCTGCAGCTGAACTTCAAGCCAGCCGGGCTCAACGGGCTGGCGGAGGCCCGCATCTACGACGGCGCCAAGCGGGACCGGAGCATCTGGACCGGCGACCTGCTCGTCCAGGCACCCACGGCGATCAGCACGCTGGGCCAGCCGGGCGCGGACTACGTGCGATCGTCGCTCGACGTCCTGCTCGCCACCCAGCGGGCTGACGGTGCCCTGCCCGGATCCCCGGACTTCGCCAAGGGCCGCAACCCGGCCGGCTCACCGCTGTTCTACTCGAACAACTACTCGGGCTACGGCGCGCGGGCCGTCATCGACTACTACCGCTACACCGGCGATGCCGCGTACGCCACGAAGGTCCTGCCGGCGCTGCGCCGGGAACTCGCGTACAACGACACCTTCCTCGACGCCAACCACCTCGTCGTGTCCAACGACCGCGACTTCTGGCAGGCCACCCAGACGGGGGAGGTGACCAAGTACAGCATCGACTACTACGTCCTGCTGCGCGAGATGGCGTGGCTCGAGCGCCATGTGGGTTCGGCCGACGCGGCCGCCGGCTACGACGCCAAGGCCGACGCCATCAAAGCGGCCGTCAACGAGCGGCTGTGGAACCCGGCACTCGGCGCCTACGGCCAGAGCAGCGACCATCCCGACGTGCTCGTCGAGGACGCCAACGCACTGGCCTTGCAGTACGACATCGTTCCGGCCGAGCGCCGCGCGAGCGTGCTCAACGTCCTGCAGCAGCTGTGGACGCCCTACGGTGCGATCCTCGGGCCGGGGCTGCAGGACCCCACCGGGCACACCATCGAGCCGTTCGGCAACGGCATGGAGACCGCCGGACGCTTCGCCGTCAACGACACCGCGGGTGCCCTTGATCTGATGCGCCGCACGTGGGGTCAGATGGTCGATCCGGCCGACCCGCTGTACACCGGCGGCCTGTGGGAGTTCAAGAACACCAACGGCGGCGTCAACCGCGCCACCGCGAGCCTCGCGCACGGCTGGGCCGCCTCGCCCACCGTGCAGCTCACCGAGCAGGTCCTCGGGGTGAGCCCCACGGACCCCGGCTACGCCGCATGGCGCATCGAGCCGCACACCGGCAGCCTCACCTTCGCTCAGGGTGCGGTCCCGACGAAGTACGGCACCATCACGACCGGCTGGGCCTCTGTGCTGTTCGGCAACGTGTTCGCCCTCCAAGCGGACACTCCGCGGGGGACGACCGGTGTCATCGCCGTACCCGCCACCGCCAGGACGGTGGTGACCGTGAACGGCCGCGTCGTGTGGGAGCACGGCCGCAGCCACGCCTACCAGGCGACGCTCGTCGACGGGTACGTCCAGTGCCACGTCCCGGGCGGCCAGTACACGATTGCGGCAGTCGGCCGCTGAGCACGTACCGGTGTGCCGGCTGCTGCTCTGCACCGGCCGGCACACCGGGGAACACCGCCCGGCCGCGTCGATCCGGATCCGCACGATTGCCGCGGGTGGTAGCCATGGTGACCGACACCGGACGACGTCAGCCGGTGGCCGGCCCGCCAACGTCCTCGCGCTCCACCCGCAGCACGGTGAGCAGCCCGGCCACCTCCAGGACGTGGGTGACGAACTCGTTCGGGTTCCGCAGGACCAGCGTGGTGTGCTGCGCGGAGGCGGTCTTCTGGGTCCGCCACAGCACGGTCATGATCCTGGAATCGAGCAACCGGACCTGCGCGAGGTCGACCCGCAGGGTCTCCGGGCGGTGCGCGAGAGCCGTCTCGAGGGTCTGCTGGACCGCGTCGGCGACCGCGGCATCCAACTCGCCGGCGATGCTCACGGACACGCCGTCGGCAACGTCACGCGTCTTGATGGACATGCCCATGATCGGCCTCACTCGCTCGTGACTGCGGCGTCCAACGGCTCGCGGCGGGGTGCGGCCCGGCGGACCCGGTCGGGCGGGATTCCGCCGGCGGTTCGCGCCGGCCACCCAGCGGCGGTCATGACCGTGTCATACCCGCCGGCGGACGAACAATCCTCCCGCCGGCGGGCGAGGCTCCCGAGGTTCGCCGTCGCGGGCTTTTCACCCGCAGCGGGTGTTACGGCGCGTGGCTCGGGGTCAGGCCGTCGTGATGGTCCATTGGAGGTTGTAGCTGGAGACAGGGGTCCACAGCTTGACGGGTGCGCCGGAGGTGGTGATGCCGCCGCTGTCGAGGGCGGTGCCGGTGCCGCGGTTGATGATCTGGTAGCGGCCGCTGCCCGTGTCGTTGAGGCGCCATTGCTGGTTGTTGCCGCCGTTCCAGGGTGCCTGTTGTGCGGGGGCGCCGTTGGTGGTGTTGCCCCAGCTGTCGGCGACCATGCCGTTGGTGCGGTTGACGATGCGGTACCAGCCGCTGCCGAGCGGGACGAACTGCCACTGCAGGTTGGTGCTGCCGTCGTAGGACCACTGCTTGAGCTGGGAGCCGGAGCCGACGTTGCCGCCGCTGTCGAGCACGAGCCCGGTCGCGACGTTGGTGATCTTCGTCCAGCCGGTGGGTACGGGACCGCTGGAGCCGGCACCGAGCGCGGGAATGGGGCCGGAGAAGGTCAGCTTCACCACGTACGCGGGCGAGCTGTACGGCGCGCTGGCCGGCATCGTGATGCGCAGTCCGGTGCCGTCCTGCGTGCGGGTGGGCAGGTTGATGTAGCTGCCCGCGGCCGGTCCGAGCAGCTGGACCGCGGCGAGGGTGCCGAGGTTGATGCGGTTGGCGTTGAGCGTCGTGATGGTGGCCGTGCTGCCGGGCCAGCCGAGGAACGTCGCATAGAGGACGGTGCCGTCCTTGCTGCGGGTGAACCGGACGTCCTGGGGCGTGCCGGTGCGCGGGGTCTGCAGCGAGCCGCCGCCCATCGGGGTCGGGCCCTCGCCGTAGACGCTCCAGGCGCGGGTGGCGTAGACCGACTCGCCGAAGCGTTTGAGATAGTCGCCGAACCCGGCGAGGATGGTGCGCTGCCCGTCCGGGATGGTGCCGTCGGCCATCGGCGCGATGTTGAGCGCCATCGTGCCGTTCTTGCTGACCCGGTCCAGCAGGGCGTGCAGCAGGGCGGCGATCGAGTAGTAGCCGATCCCCACGGTGTAGCACCAGCTGGAGCTCGAGACGCTGTCGTCGGTGAGCCAGTACGGGGAGCTGATGTCGGCCGGGCCGCCGCGCTCGTAGTCGAAGACCTCGCCGTGCGTGTTGAACCCGGTGTCCTTGTAGGCGGTGAGGACCTCCTTGTCCCAGGCGACGGCGCGGTTGTAGTAGTAGGACAGGAAGTTCAGCCGGTACGACTCCGGGATCTGCGGCAGGTTGAAGTCGTGGTAAATGATGTCCGGCTGATAGCCGTCGATGACCTCGCGCAGCTTGTCGTACCACAGCTGATACTCGCTGGTGCCGTCCAGTTGCCCGTACAACTTCCTCAGGCTCGGGTCCGACTGCGCCGGCACCCATTGGTAGTAGCCGGTGAAGTTGTACGCCGTGTGCAGCGACACCCAGAGCTTCAGCCCCTTGGCGCGGATGGCGTCGGCGTGCAGGCGTAGCAGGTCGAGTTTGGGGCCTTTGGCGACGGAGTTCCATTCGTTGACGCTGCTGTTCCACATGGAGAAGCCGTCGTGGTGCTCGGCGACGGGCCCGGCGAACTTGGCGCCGGCGTCGACGAAGAGCTGGGCCCAGGCGTTGGGGTCGAAGGCGCCGCCGGCGGAGGTGAGCTTCGGCGCGAACTGCACGAAGTTGCCGGCCTTGTCGCGCGCGCCGTTGATGAAGTTGTGGTACGGCCACACGGAAGGATCGCCGTACACCGACTTGTGGTGGTTGTTCTCGGCCGAGCCGTTGTTGTACATGTTGCGCGGGTACCACTCGCTGCCGAACGCGGGCACGGAGAACGCGCCCCAGTGGTAGTAGATGCCGAACTTGGCGTCCTGGAACCACTCCGGCGCCGGCGGGTGCTGGTCGACCGACGACCAGCTCGCGGAGTAGCTGGTGGGTCCCGGAATCGCGGCGTTGGCGGCGACCGCGCGGATCAGGTCGGCTCCGCCGACGGTAAGCGCGGCGCCGGTGGCGCCGAGGGCGGTCAGCAGGGACCGGCGGCGGATCGGGAAGCTGGGCATGGGACCTCTTCGGAGTGCGGGGCTTGGTGGCATGGCGGCGCCATACATCTGATGTTACGCATGCCGATTCAGGATTTTCAATGCAGCAGATGCGCCGTTAAACGGTTATTGCCCAGCACGCCGGGGAGTCACGCGACACTCGAGCGGTAGATACATCTGATGTATCTCGGCCGCCCGGTGCATCGCGAGCGGCCGCGGCGCGGCTGGATCTGATCGATCGGCCGGGGCCGGGGAGACCCGCGTGTTAGCGCTAACAATCCGGGGCCGACACGAGCGCGCGACAACCGGTCGCGTCTGATGACGCTGGTGCCGGGGCGGCGGCACGGCCTCGTGCTGTCGTTGTCTTGCGCGGAGACCCTCGTTCGGGCTCGCGCATAACGGTTTTCCGCAGGAAGGATCCGCTGCGGAAGGCGGTTGCCAAGCGTTTTCGGACCGGTTACGTTAGCGCTAACATCGATCCCGGTCTGTCGCATGCCCGGCCCGCCATGTCCGGGGCCGATGGAGCCGTTCCGCCCCGGCTCTGAGAGGACCTTCCATGCCGCCGCCACGGTCTCACGCCATCGGTTCCTGTGGACAGGGGCCGTAGCTGACCTCTTGAGCGCCGGCTCACCGCCCCGCGGCGGTGCACGACGACCGTCGCGGCAGCGGGATGGCCGCACGGGCGGCACGGGGTGGCGAGTGGTCCGCAAGGGCCGCCCGCCGCGCCGCCGTCCAACATGCCGACCTTGCGCCGGGCCCGACCGATCCCGACACACCCCGAAGCGCCACGCCCGGTGGCGCCGGAACGGAGGAAGCACGATGCGCTACGGAATGCAACGCAGACGCCCGGCGACCGCGGTACTCGCCGCGACGGCCACGATCGTCGCCGGCGTCGCGGTCACGCTCGCCGTGCCGACGGCCGCCGAGGCCGCGACGAGTCAGCCGTGTGACATCTATGCGGCTGGTGGGACGCCGTGTGTGGCGGCGCACAGCACGACGCGGGCGTTGTACGGCGCCTACAACGGGCCGCTGTACCAGGTGCGCCGCTCGTCGGACAACACGACCCGGGACATCGGGGTGCTCAGCGCGGGCGGGTACGCCGATGCCGCGGCGCAGGACAGCTTCTGCGCGAACACGTCCTGCGTGGTCACGATCATCTACGACCAGTCGGGCCGGAACAACCGGTTGACGCAGGCCCCGCCCGGCGGGTTCCAGGGTCCGGCGGCCGGCGGCTACGACAACCTGGCGGACGCCAAGGCGGCGCCGATCACGATCGCCGGGCACAAGGCGTACGGGGTGTATGTCGCCGCCGGTACCGGCTACCGCAACAACAACACCAACGGCATCGCGACCGGCGACCAGCCCGAGGGCATGTACGCGATCTTCGACGGCACGCACTACAACGGTGGCTGCTGCTTCGACTACGGCAACGCCGAGCGCAACAGCCGGGACAACGGCAACGGCACCATGGAGGCCATCTACTTCGGCAACATCAAGGTCTGGGGCTACGGCACCGGCAACGGCCCGTGGATCATGGCCGACCTCGAGAACGGTCTGTACTCGGGTGTCAACGCCGGCTACAACGCCAACGACCCGACGGTGAACTACCGGTTCACCACCGCGATCGTCAAGGGCGAGGCCAACCACTGGGCCATCCGGGGTGGCAATGCCCAGTCCGGTGGCCTGTCGACGTTCTACGACGGCAAGCGGCCCAACGTGAGCGGGTACAACCCGATGAAGAAGGAGGGCGCGATCATCCTGGGCATCGGCGGGGACAACAGTCACGGCTCCGCCGGCACCTTCTACGAGGGCGTCATGACCTCCGGCTACCCCAGCAACGCCACCGAGGACGCGGTGCAGGCCAACATCAACGCGGCCGGCTACGGAACGTCCGGCGGCAGTACCGGCGGGCAGAGCAACGTCGAGATCGTGGGCGCGCAGTCCGGCCGGTGTGTCGACGTGCCCAACGGCAGCACCACGAACGGCACGCAGACGCAGCTGTACGACTGCTGGGGCGGCACGATGCAGCGCTGGACCTACACCTCGTCCAAGCAGCTGACCGTGTACGGCAACAAGTGCCTCGACGCCAATGGCCAGGGCACCGGCAACGGTACCGCGGTGATCATCTGGGACTGCAACGGCCAGGCGAACCAGCAGTGGAACGTCAACGCCGACGGCACCGTCACGGGCGTGCAGTCGGGGCTCTGCCTGGACGCCAACGGCGCCGGCACCGCCAACGGCACGAAGATCATTCTCTGGTCGTGCAACGGTGGGTCGAACCAGCAGTGGAGCCTGCGCAGCTGACGCGGCAAGCGTTGTGACGGCGGGCGTTGCGGTGACCGTCCGCCGTCACGACGTGCGCGGCGGTCCTGCGCCGACGCGTCCGCCCGAGGGTCGGGCACCCCGGTGCACCCTCAGGCGGGCGACGGCGAGTCATCAGATGTTTCCCGCGCTCGGTGGGGACAAATTTCGCTCAACGCATTGACCGTACTGGCTGTGTCCTCCTAACGTCAGATGTCTGGCGCGCTTGCGCCCTCACGCCCCTCATGGAGGACGACACATGTCCCGCTCTTCGTTCAGCCGGCGGTCGTTCCTGGCCGCGGCTGGCGCCACCGGTGCGGCCGCCGCTCTCGGCTCCGCCGGCATCCTGCGCGCGGTCGCCGCCAACGCCGCGATTCCGGGACCCACCAGCTACTCCGCGAGCTGGTCGTCGGTCGACCAGCACCCGCCGGCGCCGGAGTGGTTCCAGGACGCCAAGTTCGGCATCTACTACCACTGGGGCGCGTTCTCCGTGCCCGCGTTCGGCAGCGAGTGGTACCCGCGCAACATGTACAACAACGGCTCGGCCGAGAACAACCACCACAAGTCGGTGTACGGCGATCCTTCCGTGTGGCCGTACCACAACTTCATCAACGGCGCGCGCGACAAGGCCGGCAACTTCGTGCAGTTCGCGCCGAAGCTCACCTCCGCCGGCGGCGCCTTCGACCCCAACGCCTGGGCCCAGCTCTTCGTCGACGCCGGCGCCAAGTTCGCCGGGCCCGTCGCCGAGCACCACGACGGCTTCTCCATGTGGAACAGCAGCGTCAACGAATGGAACTCCGTCGCCAAAGGCCCCAAACTCGACCTGCTACGCCTGCACGCCGACGCCATCCGCGGCAAAGGGCTCAAGCTCATGGTCGCGATGCACCACGCGTACAACTTCACCGGCTACTACCAGTGGGTGCCGGCGCAGTCCGACGCCAGCCTGCGCAAGCTCTATGGCCAGCTCGGCGCCGCCGCGGAACAGCAGCTGTGGTACGACAAGCTGCGCGAAATCATCGACGGGTATCAGCCGGACATCATCTGGCAGGACTTCAACCTCACCCAGCTGCCCGAGTCCCGACGCCTGGACTTCCTGTCGTACTACTACAACCGGGCCGTCGCGTGGGACAAGGAGGTCGTCGCCACCTACAAGGACGGGTTCGACAACCGCGGCGAGGTCTTCGACTACGAGCGCGGCGGCCCGGCCGGGATCCAGACGCCGTACTGGCTCACCGACGACAGCATCTCCAGCTCCAGCTGGTGCTACACCGTGGGCATCGGCTACTACTCCACCAATGCCCTGCTGCACGCGCTGATCGACCGGGTCAGCAAGAACGGCAACATGGTGCTCAACATCGCGCCCATGGCCGACGGCACCATCCCCTCCGGGCAGCAGGCGGTCCTGCGCGGCATCGGCGACTACCTCAAGCGCTTCGGTGAGTCGATCTACGCCACGCGGGCATGGTCCTCGTTCGGTGAGGGCCCGACGCAGATGGGTGGCGGGTCGTTCCAGACCCCGCGCACCGGCACGGCCCAGGACGTGCGGTTCACCCGCAGCAAGGACAACCGGGTCCTCTACGCGACGTTCCTCGGGTGGCCGGGCAGCACGGCCACCGTCACCACCCTGGCCTCCGGGCGGATCGACCTCGGCACGCTGAGCTCGGTCCAGCTGCTCGGCAGCGCCGCGGGCAGCTACATCAACCTGCCCACCCGCACGCAGGATGGCGGTGGCCTGCACATCACCATGCCCTCGTCGAGCGCCCCGTTCAGCGCCCCCGCGTACGTGGTGAAGCTGACCTTCTCCGGCCCCATCCCGACGCTCGGTGCCGGTTCCGGCGGGAGCATCCCGACCGGCTGGGCCCGGGTCACCAACGTCACCACCGGCCTGGCCCTGGACAGCGGCGGCAACGTCGGCTCCGGCTCCCAGCTCAAGCAGTGGTCCTACGACGGCAGCACCAACCTGCAATGGCAGTTCGTCCCGCTCGGCAGCGGCTGGTACCGCATCGTCAACCGCACCAACGGCATGGTCGCCGACAGCTGGGGCAACACCACCAACGGCGCCCCCGCACAACAGGCACCCTGGAACGGCGGCAACAACCAGCAATGGCGCCTCAACGACCTGGGCAACGGCCGCTACCAGATCATCAACCGCGGCACCGGCACCGCCCTCGACAGCGGCGGCGTCACCACCTCCGGCGCACCCGTCAAGCTCTGGACCCCCGACTCCAGTACCAACCTGCAGTGGACCATCACCGCCGTGTGAGCGCGAGCGCCGAAACATCGGATGATGTTGACCTGGCCTGGTCGCCGTCACGGCCGTGCCAGGGAAAATACCGCCCCTCTAGACAGCAAGTCGGTTTCGATCTATAAAGACATCAGATCAATGCTGCCGCAGACGCTGGTCTCGGCGGCCCCGTGCGACACCCCCGGCGCGGCCTCGCCGTACGAACGACCGACACCCCATGCCCGCATCCGCGTTCGACTTCCCTCGTGCGCGATGCGGCCGGCCGGGCGGCGGCGCGGCCGCGCTGCGCCATCGATCGCCTTCATGACGAGGAGCCCCAGTGCACCGCAACGCGATACTCGGCCTCGGCTTGACCGCGGCCTTGACCGCCGCCTTGCTCACCGCGGCCTGCGGCAACGACGACGCGTCGCCGGGCGGCGGATCGGCCGCGCCGCTGATCGGCGTGGACTATCCCCGCTCCGACACGGACTTCTGGAACTCCTACATCAAGTACGTGCCGCAGTCGGCCAAGGAATTCGGCGTCGAGCTCAAGACGACGAACTCCCAGAACGACATCGCCACCCTGATCTCCAACGTGCAGACGTTCCAGAGCCAAGGGGTCAAGGGCGTGGTGATGGCGCCGCAGGACACGGCCGCGATCGCCCCGACGCTGCAGCAGCTGGCCACCAAGAAGATCCCGGTCGTCACCATCGACACCCGGCCCGACAGCGGCAAGGTCTTCATGGTGGTCCGGGCCGACAACCGCGCCTACGGCACGAACGCCTGCCAGTTCCTCGGCACCAAGCTCGGCGGCAAGGGCAAGGTCGTCATGCTCGAGGGCGGCCTGGACTCGATCAACGGCCGGGACCGCACCGAAGCCTTCAACGAGTGCATGAAGAAGGACTTCCCCGGCATCACCGTCTTCGGTGAGGCGACGGACTGGAAGGGCGACGTCGCCGCCACGAAGCTGCAGACGCGGTTCACCTCCGACCCCGACATCAAGGGCGTCTACATGGAGTCGTCCTTCGCGCTGTCCGGGACGCTGCAGATCCTCAAGCAGCGCGGGCTGCAGGTGCCGGCGACCGACCCGAAGCACGTCTTCGTCGTGTCCAACGACGGCATCCCCGAGGAGCTCAAGGACATCAGGGACGGCCTGATCGACGCCACGGTCAGCCAGCCGGCCGACCTGTTCGCCAAGTACGGGCTGTACTACGTCAAGGCCGCGATCGAGGGCAAGACGTTCCAGCCCGGCCCGACCGATCACGGCAGCACCATCATCCAGGTCCGCGACGGCCTGCTCGAGGATCAGCTGGCGGCGCCGCTGGTGACGCTCGACGGCGCCACGATCGGCGGCCGGCCGACGGTGAAGTTCGACGACAAGTCCCTCTGGGGCAACAACGCATGAGCTCGGAAGAACCCCCCGTCGTCGCGGCCACGCACATCACGAAACGGTTCGGTTCGACGGTCGCACTGGCCGACTCCGGGATCGTCGTTCGGCCGGGGGAGACGCACGCGCTGGTCGGGCGCAACGGAGCGGGTAAGTCGACGCTCGTCAGCATCCTCACCGGGCTGCAGGCGCCGGACGAGGGGACGGTCGCCTTCCACGGCCGGCCGTCCCCGCCCCTGGCCGACCGCGACGCGTGGCGGCGGCTGGTCGCCTGCGTGTACCAGAAGTCGACCATCATCCCTGATCTGACGGTGGCCGAGAACCTGTTCCTGAACCGGCACACGCGTGGCCCGGGCCGGCTGATCCGATGGGGCGCGCTGCGCCGCGAAGCCGAGCGGCTGCTCGCCGAGTGGTCGCTCGACGTCGACCCGCGGCAGCCGGCTTCGACCCTGTCGGTGGAGCAGCGGCAGTTCGTCGAGATCGCCCGCGCGTTGTCGTTCGGCGCGCGGTTCATCATCCTCGACGAGCCGACCGCCCAGCTCGACGCCGCCGGCATCGACCGGCTCTTCGCCCGGCTGCGGAACCTCCGCGAGCAGGGTGTGACGCTGCTGTTCATCAGCCACCACCTGCAGGAGATCTACCAGATCTGCGACCGGGTGACCGTCCTGCGCGACGCGCGGCACATCGTCACCGCCCCGGTGGCGACGTTGGACCGCCCGGCCCTGGTGTCGGCGATGACGGGCGAGGACGTGCACCTGCCGGCGGCGCCGCCGGGACAGCGCCCGGCGGACGCCCCGGTCCTGCTGTCGGTCCGGGGCCTGGTGACCCGCTCCGGCGCCGAGCTCTCGCTGGAGGCGCTCGCCGGGGAGGTCGTCGGCATCGCCGGCGGCGGCAGCAGCGGCAAGGTCGAGGTGGCCGAGGCGATCGTCGGCCTGGCCCGACCGGCCGCCGGCACCGTCACCGTCGACGGCCGCCGCCTGCGCCCCGGCGACGTACCCGACGCGCTGGACGCCGGCGTCGGGCTCGTGCCGCAGGACCGGCACCGCGAGGGCTTCGTGCCGCTGCTGACGATCGCCGAGAACGTCACGATGACGGTACCGGGCCGCATCGGGCGCTACGGGCTGCTCGCACCGGCAAGGCGAGACGCGCTCGCCCGGCGGGCCATCGCCGACCTGGCCATCAAGGCGGACGGCCCGCAGGTGCCGGTCGCCGAGCTGTCCGGCGGCAACCAGCAGAAGGTCGTCATGGGCCGCGCCCTGGCCGGCGACCCCAAGCTGCTGGTCCTCATCACCCCCACCGCCGGCGTTGACGTGCGCTCCAAGCAGACCCTGCTCAGCGTGGTCGACGACGTCCGCCGCCGCGGTTGCACCGTCCTGATCGTCTCCGACGAGCTCGACGACCTGCGCGTCTGCGACCGGGTGCTGGTGATGTACCAGGGCCGGGTCATCGCCGAGAAGGCGTCCGGCTGGAGCGACAACGAGCTCGTCGCCACCATGGAAGGGGTCGATCTCGACCATGTCTGACCCGCTGCCGACCGGCACCGTCGAGCCGCCCGCGCCGCCGGCGGCCGCGCCGCGCCGGGCACCCGCGATCGCTCGGCTGCGCGACCTCGCGCTGGTGCCGGCGATCGTCGTCGTCGCCGTCGTGGGCTTCGTCGTCAATCCGGTCTTCCTCAGCTCCGACAACGTCATCAACGTGCTGCAGAGCATGTCGGAGGTCTCCATCGTCGTGCTGGCCGAGACGATCGTGCTCATCACCGGCAAGATGGACCTGTCCCTGGAGTCGACGTTCGGCCTCGCACCCGGCATCGCCGCCTGGCTCGTCGTCGACCCCGCCGTCACCCACGGCCTGGGCGTGCACGCCCTGCCGCCGGCGCTCGCCGTGCCGGTGGTGCTCGCCGTCGGTGCCCTGGTCGGGGCGTTCAACGGCCTGCTGATCGTCCGGTTCGGACTCAACGGGTTCATCGTCACCCTGGGCATGCTCATCGTCCTGCGCGGCCTGCTGACCGGCGTCTCGGGCGGCAAGACGTTCTTCGCGCTGCCCGAGTCCATGACGTACCTGGGCTCCACCGAGTGGCTCGGCGTCCCGGCCTCCGTCTGGCTGTCGCTGCTGCTGTTCGCGGCCGGGATCGTCGTGCTCGGCTACACCCGCCCGGGCCGGGCGCTGTACGCCATCGGCGGCAACGTCGACGCGGCCCGCGCCGCCGGCATCCGTACCGACCGCATCCTGTGGCTCACGCTGATCATCGCCAGCACCCTCGCGGCCCTCGCGGGGCTGCTCATCAGCGGCCGCCTCGCGGCGGTCCCGGCCGCGCAGGGCAGCGGAGCCATCTTCCAGGTCTTCGCGGCCGCGGTCATCGGCGGCGTCAGCCTCAACGGCGGCAAGGGCACCCTGTTCGGCGCCTTCACCGGGGTCCTGCTGCTCTTCATGATCATCAACGTGCTGACGCTGGCCGGGGTGCCCGCCCAGTGGACGAACTTCCTCAACGGCGCGGTGATCCTCGTGGCCCTCGTGGTCTCCCGGGTGACCGGCGGCAAGGCGCAGACGTGACCATGTTCGGGCCCGCATGCGGCCATTCCAACCTTGGAGCACCGTGACTGAGCGCATCTCGTCCGTCGATGTTCTGGACGTGCGGTTCCCGACCTCGCGGCACCGCGACGGTTCCGACGCCATGAATCCCTTCCCCGACTATTCGGCGGCCTACGTCGTGCTGCGCACCACCGCCGGGGCGAGCGGCCACGGCCTGGTCTTCACCGTCGGGCGCGGCACCGAGATCCAGGTCGCGGCGGTGCGCTCGCTCGCCGCCATGGTGACCGGGCTGGCCGTCGACGACCTCGTCGCCGATCCGGGCGCGCTGGCCCGCCGGCTCATCGGCGACAGCCAGATCCGCTGGCTGGGTCCGGAGAAGGGCGTGGTGCACATGGCCGCCGGTGGGCTGGTCAACGCCGTGTGGGACCTCGCCGCCCGCCGCGCGGGCCAACCGCTGTGGCAGCTGCTGGCCGGGCTGTCGCCGGAGGCGCTCGTCGGGCAGATCGACTTCCGGTACCTGCGCGACGCGCTGACCGAGGACGAGGCCTTGCAACTGTTGCGCGCCAAGGCCGGCGGCCGGGCCGAGCGCGAGCGCATCCTGCTCGACGACGGCTATCCCGCGTACACGACGACACCGGGCTGGCTCGGGTACGACGACGAGAAGCTCGAGCGGCTGTGCGCGGAGGCGGTCGACGCCGGGTACCGCCTGATCAAGCTGAAGGTGGGCGGGAGCCTCGCCGACGACGTCCGGCGGATGGGCATCGCCCGGGCGGCCGTCGGAGCGGGTGTGCGCATCGCCGTCGACGCCAACCAGATCTGGGGGGTACCCGACGCCATCACGTGGATGCGCGAGCTGCAGCGGTTCGACCCGTACTGGATCGAGGAGCCCACCTCGCCCGACGACGTGCTCGGCCACGCCGCGGTCCGCCGGGCCGTCGCGCCGGTCAAGGTGGCCACCGGCGAGCACGTCCACAACGCGGTGATGTTCAAGCAGCTGCTGCAGGCCGGGGCCGTGGACGTCGTGCAGATCGACGCCTGCCGGGTCGGCGGGGTCAACGAAAATCTGGCCATTCTGCTGCTGGCGGCGAAGTTCGGCGTGCCGGTCTGCCCGCACGCGGGCGGTGTCGGGCTCTGCGAGCTCGTGCAGCACCTGGCGATGTTCGACTACGTCGCCGTCAGCGGCACGACCGAGGACCGCTACATCGAGTACGTCGACCACCTCCACGAGCACTTCACCGACCCGGTGCGGATTCGCACCGGCCGGTACGTGACGCCGACGCTCCCGGGCATGAGCGCCGAGATCGTCACCGCAGCACTTGACGCGTTCCGGTTCCCCGACGGCCCCGAGTGGAAGACCGGGGCGGCGGCATGATCATCGACGCGCACCACCACCTGTGGCAGCCGGATCGCGGCTACCGGTGGCTCGACGAGCCCGGCCTGGAGCCGATCCGCCGGCCGTTCACCACCGAGGACCTGCGCGCCGAGCTCACCGCGAACGGCGTGGACGCCACCGTCCTCGTCGAGGGCGGGCGCTGCGACCCGGGGGAGGCGGCCGACCTCTTCGCCTGGGCCGCTGATGCCGAGCCGATCGCCGGCGTGGTCGCGTGGATCGACGTCGCCGCGGCCGACGTGGCCGAGACCGTGCGGCGGTATCGCGAACTGCCGGGCGGCGACCTGCTCGTCGGCGTGCGGGCCCAGGTGCAGGGGGAGAGCGACCCCGACTATCTGGACCGGCCGGACGTGCGCCGGGGCCTGGCCGCCGTCGGCGCCGCCGGACTGGTGTTCGACCTCGTCGTCCGCGCCGATCAGCTGCCCGCCGCCGCCCGTGCCGCCTCGGCGGTTCCCGACACGCGGTTCGTGCTGGACCACCTCGGCAAGCCCCGCATCGACGAGGGCGGCGCCGGACTGCGACGCTGGCGCGAGGCATTCGTCGCGCTGGCCGCCAGCGACAACGTCACCTGCAAGCTGTCCGGGATGGTGACCGAGGCGGGCCCGGGCTGGACGCCGGGCGACCTGAGCCCGTTCGTCGCGGTAGCGGTCGACGCGTTCGGCCCCGATCGTCTGATGTTCGGCTCGGACTGGCCGGTGTGCCTGCTCGCCTCGGACTACGGCGGAGTGCGCCGCGCCTTGGCGCTGGCCCTGCCGCCCCTCATGGCGGCGGAGCTCGACGCGATCTACGCCGGCACCGCGGCCCGGGTCTACGGGCTGGCCGATCGTCTCCGGCCGGCCCGGTGACGGGCGGATCAGCCCGGCTCGCCGGCGGACAGCACCGTCCGCAGCCACGCCTCGGACGTGTTGACGTGGATCAGGGCGCTGGCGTGGGCCAGCAACGGGTCACGCGAGCACAGCGCGCGGTAGATCGCGTCGTGCTCCTCGATGGTCGTGTGGGCCGAGTTGCCCTCGATCAGCCCGCGCCAGACCCGGGCCCGGACCGTCCGGCTGGACAGCCCGTCCATGAGCGAGGTCAGGGTCTCGTTCCCGGTGGCGGCGATGACCGTGCGGTGGAACGCGGTGTCGACCTGGATGAGCTTCTCGATATCGTCGGCCGCGGCGCGCATGTCGTCGAGAATCCGGCGAAGCTCGTCGAGGTCGTCATCGGACATGCGCAGCGCGGCCATGCCCGTCGCGACGGGCTCCAGCATCCGGCGGACCTCCATCACCTCCAGCAGCGTGTCGTCCTGCAGCAGCTCGACCGCCAGGCCGAGCCCCTCCAGCAGCAGCCGCGGCGCCAGGCTCGTCACGTACGTCCCGTCACCGCGGCGCACGTCCAGGACCCGGGCCGACTCCAGGGCCTTGACCGCTTCGCGGACCCCGCTGCGCGACAGGCCCATCTGCGCGGCGAGCTGCGGCTCGGGTGGCAGCCGGGACCCGGGCGGCAGCTCCCCGCTCTGGATCATGCCCCGAATCTTGGTGATCGCCTCGTCGGTCAGTGCCACATGCCACTCCTTCGCTCCGCGCTGACAACCACTATAGAGACATCTGATGTTTGCCGGAGGTTTGGGCATGGCGTACCGGCCACTCGGCCACACCGGCCGCACCGTCTCGATGCAGCGGCCGCCCCGAGAACAACGGTCCTGGAAGGAACTGACATTGCAACGCTACGCATCCGTCATCCGGCTGCGGCCCGAGTACCGTGAGCGGTACCTCGAGCTGCACGCCGCCGTCTGGCCGGGCGTCGAGGCGACGCTGCGCGCGGCCAACGTCCGCAACTACACCATCTTCATCCACGACGACCTGCTGTTCGGCTACTACGAGTACGTCGGCGCCGACCACGAGGCCGACCAGGCCCGCATCGCCGCGGACCCCGTCACCCAGCGGTGGTGGCAGCTCACCGACCCGTGCCAGGAGTCGCTCGCCGTGCCCGGCGCCGGCTCCTGGTGGACACCGATGCAGCAGGTCTGGCACCTGAGCGAGGAGACCCCATGACCCTCGCCGCGTACTACCTCGGCGAACGCACCTTCGCCGTCCGCGAGTCCGAGCCCGTTGCGCCCGGGCCCGGCGAGGTCCGCATCGACGTCGCCTACACCGGCATCTGCGGCACCGACCTGCACATCCTGCACGGCGCGATGGACCACCGGGTGCGGACGCCGGCCGTCATCGGGCACGAGATGTCGGGCCGGATCGCCGCACTCGGCGAGGGCGTGAGCGGCTTCAGCGCCGGCGACCCGGTGACCGTGATGCCGCTGGAGTGGTGCGGCCGATGCCCGGCCTGCCGGGCCGGGCACAGCCACATCTGCCACCGGCTCAACTTCGTCGGCATCGACTCGACCGGCTCGATGCAGCGCTCGTGGACCGTGCCGGCCCGGATGCTCGTACCGCTGCCCGCCGGACTGCCGCTGCGGCATGCGGCCCTCATCGAGCCCACCGCCGTCGCCGTGCACGACGTCCGGCGCTCCCGGCTCGTCGCGGGCGAGCACGCGGTGGTCATCGGGGCCGGGCCGGTCGGGCTGCTCATCGGCAAGGTGGCCCAGGCCGCCGGCGCCGCGGTGACCGTCGCCGAGATCGACCCCCACCGCCGGTCGGTCGCCGAACGCCTCGGCCTGACCGCCGCGGACCCGGCCGCCGTGGACATCGCCGGGCTCGTCCAGGACGCGACGGGCGGTGCCGGGGCCGACGTGGTGTTCGAGGTCTCCGGATCGGCCGCCGGCGTGCGGACCGCCACGGATCTGCTCGCCGTGCGCGGCCGGCTGGTCGTCGTGGCGATCCACCCGGCCCCCCGCGAGGTCGACCTGCACCGCGTGTTCTGGCGCGAGCTGGAGATCATCGGCGTACGGGTCTACCGGCGCGAGGACTACGAGGAAGCCGCCCGCCTGGTCCACGAGGGACTCGTGCCGGCCGACGCGCTCATCTCGCGTGTCGTGCCGCTCGACGACGTCGCCGAGGCGTTCGCCGCACTCGAGTCCGGCGGTGAGGTCAAGGTGCTGCTCGACTGCGGGGGCGACGCATGAACGCGTTCGATCTCTCGGGCCGGTTGGCCGTGGTGACCGGCTGCCGGCGCGGCATCGGGCCGGCCATGGCCGAGGCGCTCGCCGCGGCCGGCAGCAGCACGTCGGTTTCCTGAACGTTGAGCAGTTCTCTCGTGACGTCGAACTGCTGGCCGAGGTCGCAGCGGGTCTGGCAACGCAGGTGCGTGTGCAACTGCCGAGCCCGGGTTCGGCGGCCGAACGTTTGAGAGCTCGTGCGACCTGGCCGCCGCCACGCCTCGACCTGGCGTGAAGGCAGGGCGCCTGCCGGCACGTTCCTGCGCTCCGGGAACTCCGTGCCGCCGGTCGAGCTCGCACCCGGCCTCCCTGTCCGGCGGGCGGTGACGGAATCGGGACTGTCAAGGAAGGCCGGACGGTCCCGACGGCGCCGGCCAGGCGTGGCCTGCATCGATGCGGCCTCATGGCTCGGGGTAGTGCGCCAGGCGCAGTCGCCGGGCGAACAGCAGCAGCGTGGCGCCGGTGCACAGCAGCCAGGTGATGGCAGCGTGGAGCAGGGCGCGCCACAGGTAGTCCGTGCTGGCATCGTCGACGACGTAGAAGGCTATCTCCCGGGCCGACCAGAACGGCATGAGTTTGGCGGCGAGGCCGTCGGGGTTGGTCAGCATCTGGACGGCGCACACGCTGAACAGGGCGAGCGCGCCCTCCAACTCCCGGGGCAGCAGGGCCGCGATCAGGCTGCCGAATGGCGCCGCGACCATGGCTGTCAGGAGCATCATCGGGCCGGCAGCCCAGGGGTTCGGCAGATCCTGGTCAACGCTGACGAGCCCCCAGTAGACCAGGCCGAGGGCCAGGCCGGCGCCTGACATGGCCAGCAGGCGGCCGCCGATGAGGTCGGCGACCGAGGCGCCGGTCATCCGCAGTCGCGGATCGACGCTGCGGGCCGCGTTGACGACGAACAGCGTCAGGGTGGACACGGCCCAGCCGATGCCGATCGAGAGCATCCGGGTGGACTGGCCGGCCGCGTCCCGCCGCGCAAGGTAGAACCACAGCGGCAGGGTCGCCACCAGGATGACGGCGGTGTGCCGCCGGCTCACCTCGCGTGCCGACAGGGCCGCTACCACGAGTGCTGTCATTGCTGGTCTCCAGGCGTGCGGTATTGGCCGTCGGCCGCGCCGAGATCCAGCACGTGGTCGACGTTCTGCAGTTCGTGCAGCAGGTGGGTGACGACCACGATCGCTCGGCCGGCGTTGCGCCACGCGAACACCTGCTGCCAGAAGTCGAGGTAGGTGCTCTGGTCGAAACCTTGGTAGGGCTCGTCGAGCAGCAGCAGGTCCGGTGCGTGTAACTCGCCGAGGACGAGATTGAGTTTCTGCCGGGTACCACCGGAGAGCTGGTGGACAGGCTGCCGGGGATCCGGGCGCCAGGCGAGCCGCCCGGCCAGGTGCGCGCCGGTTGATCGCGCCCGCCGTGGCGCGACTCCTGCGGCGGCGCCGAAGAGCGTGAAGTGCTCGGCCGGGGTCAGCCAGCCTGCCGTGCCGCCGTCCTGTGGAACGAAGCCGACCCGGCGGGTGCGGTGGACCGTGCCGGTGCTCGGGCGCGTGAGGCCGGCACAGATGCGCAGCAGGGTCGATTTGCCGCAGCCGTTGGCCCCGACAATGGCCGCGACCTGTCCGGCCCGCACGGTGAGGTCGACGTCGGTGAACACGGTGCGCCGCCGGTACCGCTTGCCCACGCCGTCGAGGCGCAACAGCACCGGGGCCGATTCGTACCCGCAGCGCGGATCGGTGCCGGACTGCGGCCATCCACCTGGGTCGTTCAACGCGCTGAGCAGCTGGCGGGCATACAGGTGGGCCGGGCCGAACAGCTGCGCGGGTGCAGTGGCACTCTCGGCGGCCTGCTGCATGGTCTCCTGGCTGAGTTCGTGCGCGCGGGCCGGTTGCAGACCGAGCCGCACGAGCTCGGCTTCGAACCGGAGCGGCCAGCCGTGATCAATGGTCACTGCTGCCACCGGTCCGAACGGTCCGACGCGTGGGCGGCGGCGTCGACGAGGGTGTCGATGCCGCCGCGGAACCGGTGCCAATCGGCGACTCGGGCGGCGAGGAGTTCCCGACCTGCCGGTGTCAGTGTGTAGTACTTGCGCTGGGGGCCTGCCGCTGACGGCACCAGGCTGGGCTCGGCCAACCCCTGCTGTTCCAGCCTCAGCAGGGCCGGGTAGAGGGTGCCACCCGGAACGTCGGCCACACCTGCCGCGGCCAGCCGGCGGGACAGACCGTACCCGTAGTCCGGACGCTCTCGCAGCATGGCGAGCAGGCACAAGTCGAGGAATCCGTGCAACCAGGGCTGCGAGGTCACCATGGTAGATAGACTACCTGATAACCAGGCTGCCTTACTAGTGGGGCACTGCTGATGACGCAGCACCCATTGCGGTGGTTGACGCGGTGCCGGCGCGGACCGGCGGGCGAGCGCTCGACCCTGCCGAGCCTTCGCACACAAGTCGGCGCTACGACATCACGGTGCGCGGCGAGTTCACCGAACGGATCACAGGCGGAGTCGAGGTCCTGCCGGTGGCGGGCGACCGCCGCGTGCACCCCGACGGCGTGCGCCGCGGATCGCGGGGTACGGGCGTGGACGGCAATGGTTCGATGCGCTACCACTGCCCGTCGGGCGCGACCCACGGCGGCTGTTCACCACGCCTCACACCAGAGATGTCAGATCGTTCTCCGCAAAGCTTCGCGTGGCCTCCCGCTGTTCGTCTCGACGGGCGATCGCGACGGCAGGCAGCGGTGCGACCGTTCTCACCGAGCGGAGTTCAGCATCGCGAGCTGGCTCTCCGTGAGCTTGATGGAGGAGGCGTCCATCGCCTCGTCGAGGTACTCGAGCCGGCTCGCGCCCACGATCGGAGAGATGCCCTGCGCCATGAGCCACGCGAGCACGACCTGGTTCTTCGTGGACTGCAGTGCTTGCGAGACGTGGTCGAGAGCCTCAAGCGTGCGACGGGTGCCCGGATGATCGTATGCCTCGGAGAAGGGCTTGTCCGGCCGGACGTAGCCGCCGTGCAACAACGGCGTGTATGCCCAGATCGTCAGCTCCGCGTCGGCGGCGAAGTCGAGGTCGTCGGGGGTGAGCATGCGGTGGCCGCCTTCGGGGACGCTGGCCAGGGGACGAGGCAGGACGAGCGAGTGCCGCAGCTGGATCGCCGTCCAAGGCTCGAGATCGTCGCGCATGGCGATGGTGCGTGCGCGCTCGACTCGCCAGCAGGCGTGATTCGCTGCGCCCAGCCGGTCGGCCTTGCCCTCCGACACCAACTCGCCGAACGCGTGCACCGTCTCCTCGAGCGTCACGTCGCGATCCTCCGCATGCGCCCAGAGCATGTCCACGCGCTCGACCCCGAGCCGGTCGAGGCTCGCCTCCAGGCCGGCGCGGATCGCTCGGCGGGAGAGGCCCTCTGCGCTCTCCGGCCAGCGGTGCGGGATCAGCGGGTTGTGCCGCACCTTGGTCGCGATCCGCACCGCGTCGCGTGCGCCCGGGCGTGCCTGGAGCCAGTTGCCGATCACCCGTTCGCTCGCGCCGCCGACTCCGGAATCATCCACCCAGAACGAGTAGCAGTTCGCGGTGTCGAGCCACTCGCCGCCGAGCTCCACGTAACGGTCGAGGATTGCGAAGGCGCGGCTCTCGTCGATGACCGTCCCGTAGTCCATGGTGCCCAGAATGATGCCTGCAGAGTCCCGGGCTCTGCGATCCCCCACGGCCATGCGTTGCTCCCTCCTTCGCGGCGCGGATCTTGATCGCCGCTCGTCGCCGCTAGGATGACGCTCGGCGGCGGTGGCGTTCTCATTCGTCGTCATGTCGGCTCCAGCTCTGTCTTGTCGGGGTTCTGGTGGGCAGGACGTGCCGGAGGGTCTCGCTGAGCACCTCGGCGAACGGCGGCGCGCCGGTGGTGCTGAGCCAGTGCCGGCCGGCGACGCGGATCGCACCGGCAATGGCGGCGGCCTGGGCGTGACAGGCCACGTCGCCGAGGTCGCGGCCGGTGCGCTCGGCGATCGCCTCGGCCAGCGGCTCCTCGGCCAGGGTGAAGGCCTTGAGCGCCTCACCCTGCAGCTCCGGAGTGGACATGATCATGCCCAGCCCCGCCCGATCGGGTTCGGGATTGGTGAACACCTCGATCGCCGCAGCGGTGACGGCGGTGGCGAACGGCTCGCCCGCCGGGCGGGCGCGCACCGCCGCGCCGAGGCGGCGAGCCTGGTCGGCGTGGAACGCGCAGATCGCCTCCTCCCGGCTGGAGAAGTAGTTGTTGTACGTCCGTGGCGAGACGCCGGCGGCCGAGGCGATCTCACTCACCCGCACCAGCTTCAGCCCTGTCGGCCCCTGCTCCAGGGCCAGGCGTAGGGCTGCGGCGCTGATCGCGTCGCGGGTGGCCTGCTTGTTGCGGGACCGCATGTCGTGGGGTTGGTCGTCGTTCATCCTCAATCCCGGATCTGGCGGCTGCGGGGTCACGTCCTTCCGTCCCTTCTCGCGTCGACGCCCACACTGTAGCAACGAATTGCGTGGCACGCATCAGGTGCGTGACACGCAACTATGGGCTATGGTGATCCGCGCCTGGCACTCAAGCCCGGTGATTGCTAACCGCGGGTGTGCCGGGGCGGTGAGACCCGGTTCGCGGGTCGTTCGTCGCGGGCGTCGTCCCGGCACACCACTCGTACAGCAGGAGGAACGATGCCCTCGAAAATGATCGCGTTCGACGAGGACGCCCGACGCGGCCTCGAACGCGGGATGAACCGCCTCGCCGATACGGTGAAGGTGACCCTCGGCCCGAGGGGCCGCAACGTGGTGCTGGAGAAGAAGTGGGGCGCTCCCACGATCACCAACGACGGCGTATCGATCGCCAAGGAGATCGAGCTCGACGACCCGTATGAGCGCATCGGTGCGGAGCTGGTCAAGGAGGTCGCGAAGAAGACCGACGACGTTGCCGGTGACGGCACCACCACCGCGACGGTCCTGGCTCAGGCGCTGGTCCGCGAGGGCCTGCGCAACGTCGCCGCCGGCGCCAACCCGATGTCGCTCAAGAAGGGCATCGACGCTGCGGTGACCCGGGTGTCCGAGGAGCTGTCGAAGATCGCCAAGGAGGTCGAGACCAAGGAGCAGATCGCCTCCACCGCTTCCATCTCCGCCGCGGACATCCGCATCGGTGAGATCATCGCCGAGGCGATGGACAAGGTCGGCAAGGAAGGCGTCATCACCGTCGAGGAGAGCAACACCTTCGGCCTCGAGCTCGAGCTCACCGAGGGTATGCGCTTCGACAAAGGCTATATCTCGCCGTATTTCGTCACCGACACCGACCGGATGGAGGCGGTCCTGGAGGACGCGTACCTCCTGATCGTCGGCAACAAGATCTCGGCGGTGAAGGACCTGCTGCCGATCCTGGAGAAGGTCATCCAGGCGGGTAAGCCGCTGCTGATCATTGCCGAGGACGTCGAAGCCGAGGCGCTCGCCACGCTGATCGTCAACAAGGTCAAGGGCGTGTTCAAGTCGGTGGCGGTGAAGGCGCCCGGCTTCGGTGACCGCCGCAAGGCGATGCTGACCGACATCGGCATCCTCACCGGTGGCACGGTCATCAGCGAGGACGTCGGCCTCAAGCTGGAGAGCGCCACGCTCGACCTGCTCGGCCGGGCCAAGCGGGTCGTCATCACCAGGGACGAGACGACCATTGTGGACGGTGCTGGCGACGCGGACCAGATCCAGGGCCGGGTCAACCAGATCCGGGTCGAGATCGACAACACCGACAGCGACTACGACCGCGAGAAGCTGCAGGAGCGGCTGGCCAAGCTGGCCGGCGGCGTGGCCGTCATCAAGGCCGGCGCGGCCACCGAGGTCGAGCTCAAGGAGCGCAAGCACCGCATCGAGGACGCCGTGCGCAACGCGAAAGCGGCCGTTGAGGAAGGCATCGTCCCAGGTGGTGGCGTTGCGCTGCTGCAGGCGGCCAAGGAGGCGTTCGCCAAGCTGGAGCTGTCCGGTGACGAGGCGACCGGTGCGCACATCGTCCGGCGCGCCGTCGAGGAGCCGCTCAAGCAGATCGCGGTCAACGCCGGCCTCGAAGGCGGCGTCGTGGTCGAGAAGGTCAAGAGCCTGGAGGTCGGCTACGGCCTGGACGCGGCCACCGGCGCATACGTGGACATGTTCGCCGCCGGGATCATCGACCCGGCCAAGGTGACCCGCTCCGCCCTGCAGAACGCGGCCTCCATCGCCGGCCTGTTCCTCACCACCGAGGCGGTCGTGGCCGACAAGCCCGATACCACCAAGGCGCCGGCCCCCGCCGGCGACATGGGCGGCATGGGCGGCATGGACTTCTGACCCGAACACAACTGGAAGGGAGGTCAGTCGTGAGGACCGCAACCAAGGTTTCGCTCAGGCCGCTCGACGACCGCATCGTGGTACGGCAGATCGAGGCCGAACGCACGACCGCGTCGGGCCTGGTGATCCCGGACACCGCCGCGGAGAAGCCACAGGAGGGCATCGTCCTGGCCGTCGGACCGGGCCGTTGGGACGAAAGCGGTTCGCAACGTATCCCCCTCGACGTCACCGTCGGCGACATCGTCGTGTACGGCAAGTACGGCGGGACCGAGATGCAGCACAACAACGAGGAGTACCTGATCCTCTCCGGCCGTGACGTGCTTGCGGTCATCGAGCGGTAGCAAACGCGTGACACCGCCCCGGCCTGCCGCACGCAAAGGCCGGGGCGGTCGTGCGGGGTGCGACGAGAATCCCGGCCATGGTGGAACCCCGACCCGGGTGTCAGGGAGGCGCGACGACCTCGCCGGCCTGCTCGAGCCGCTCGTCACCCCGCCGCTGCCGGTCGAGGTCCGCCCGGCCCCGCGGCGCTGAGCACCACAGCGTGAGCAGTGCGCCACCGCCTGGCACGCTTCCCGCCGGCCTCGCGCTCTCCGGGCGCACCGCGGTGTCACCCCGGTTGGGCATTCCCGAGCAACGCCGGTGTCCGGCGCTGATGCCGGCGGCATCATGGCGGTACAGCCGGAACGAGGGCCGGGCGTGGTGACAGTGGGGGTGCGGCGTGCAATACGTGGCGGTCGAGCCGGTGGTCACCCGCGAGCGGGGACCCGTACTCGCGCAAGCCGTGTGGGACAACGCCCGTCAGGACCCGGCTGCGGTGCAGTTCGTGCGCCCCGATGCGGATCCCCGGACCTGGGCGGCACCACCCGCTCCGCGGGGCGCGGCGGTGCCGGTGAGCTGTGCGGCGGTGATCGGGTCGCGTTGATCAGCCGCACGAGGTACCGCGGCGGGCAAGAACGTCACGCCCGCCCCGATCGAGGATGCCGTCCGGGCGCACCCGCTGGTCAGCCAGTGCATGCTGGTCGGCGACGGCCGCCCGTACGTGGCCGCCCTCGTCACTATCGACCCGCAGGCCTGGACCCGCTGGCGCTCCGCCCACGGCCGGCCCGACGCCTCACTCGCCGAGCTGCGGCACAGCCCGGAGCTGCGCAGCGAGATCCAACCCGCGCTCAACCGGGCCAACCGGGCGGTGTCAAAAAGCCGAACAGATCAAAACCTTCCGAATCCTGCCTC
Source organism: Dactylosporangium sp. CA-052675 (assembly GCF_050947935.1). Taxonomy (GTDB): domain Bacteria; phylum Actinomycetota; class Actinomycetes; order Mycobacteriales; family Micromonosporaceae; genus Dactylosporangium. Next base: position 3,685,783 of record NZ_CP192010.1, read on the forward strand.
GCGAATTCACCGAGGCCGACGGGGAACTCACCCCTACGCTCAAGGTCAAACGCAACGTCGTGACGGAGCGGTACGCCGCCGACATCGACGGCCTCTACCGCGGCCACTGACCTTGTGCCGATCATCGTCGTCGGCGGCTACGCCAACGCCGGGCGAGCGTCCCTAACGCGAGAAGGGCGACCGGTCGGCCGTCGGCCCGGCCGGTTCGATCCGGATATACCGGTCGAGGTCGAAGTCCGTCTCGTAGCAGGCCGGCCCCGGGTCGGTGAACAGCTCCGGCAGCACCACCACGACCCGCTCGCCGTTCAGGGCGCCCTCGACGGTGCCGATGACCAGGACCGCGCCGGGCGGGATCCGGTCGGGCTGGATGACGACGCTGTGCAGGGCGTCCGGGTGGCGGCGGCGGTACTCCAGGCTCTGCACCGCCGTGGTCAGCGTCGACCAGGGCCGGCCGTCGCGGGTGCCGCGCTGCTCGGGCGGGCACTCGCCGGGTCGGTGGCCGGGGCGCACGACGGCGTGGATGCCGGCCGCCCGCAGGGCCGCGGTCGCCCCGGCCGGGTCGCGGGTGTCGTTGATGGTGAACGTGACCGAGCCGTCGGCGTTGGGGCTCAGCGCGTACGCCGGCTCGGCGGCCGGCCCGGCCACGATGAGCGCGGCCGCGGCGGCAATGGCGGTGGCGGTGGCGGCGACGCCGGCGAGGGCCAGGGTCCGGGCCCGGCGGCGGGGCGCCGGTGCCGCGTGGTCCGGCGGCATCTCCAGGAAGGCGGTCATGACCTGCTCCTTTCGGGCGAGGAGCCGGTCGGCCGGGAAGTCGGGCGGTTCGGGTCTCATCGCATCTCTCCCAGGGCCGGCCGGGACGGCACGGTGCCGTCGCCGGGTTCGTGTCCGCGGCGCCCGGCTGCTTCCCGGGCGTCGTCGTCGATCGTGGTGCGCAGGCGGGCCCGGGCCCGCGACAACCGGGAGTGGACGGTGCCGACCGGCACGCCCAGCGCCGTGGCCGCCTGCGCCGGGCTGAGCCCCAGCCACGCGCACAGCTGCAGCACCTCCAGCTCCCGTTCGGGCAGCCGCTCGCAGGCCCGGCGCACGGCCGCCAGCCGCCGCTGCGCGTCCACCCGGGCCGCGCTGTCCTCCCCGTGGTCGGGGCTGTCGCGCAGCGGCGGCAGCCGGGCCAGCGCGGCGCGGCGCCGCCGGTTGGCGCGCCACTGGTTGCGCACCAGGTTGCGCGCCACCCCCAGCAGCCACGGCAGCAGGCTCGCCTCGGTGAGGGCGGTCCGCCCGCGCGCCGCCCACACCTCGAGGAAGACCGCGGCGCTCAGGTCCTCGGCGAGCGCCGGGTCGCCGGTCCGCCAGGAGCAGAAGGTGTACACCGCCCGGGCGTGCCGGGCGTACAGGTCCCCGAACGCGGCGGCATCGCCGGCCCGCGCGCGGTCCCACAACACTCGGTCGTCGTCATCCATCACCATTGCCGTGTCCGCCGCCGCTCCTCGCGTCCCGCCCCGGTGTCACGGTTGCATAACACTGCGGGTGTACGCCGGCCAGGCATGCACAACCCCTCGCGGTCCGCACACGGCGCCGCGCGATCGGTCGATCGCGCGGTTCAGCCGAGGCGCAACGCCTGCGCCTGAACGGCTTCCAGGAAGGCGGCCAGGGCGGGCGTCCGGGGGCCGTCGCGGGTGACGGTGACCAGGCGGCGGCGGAGGTCCGTCTCGGCGATCGGGCGTACGGCGATCGCCGCGTCGTCGCGGGGGATGGTCAGCGGCGGCAGCAGCGCGACGGCGCCGGTGGCGCGGACGAGCTCCAGTTGCACGTCCGCGTCGCTGGAGCGGTGGCGGAGGTCCGGCTCGTACCCGCCGAGCGCCCGGCACGTGCCGACCACCATCGCATGGTGGCCGGTGCCTTCCGCGGACGCCGTCCAGACGCCGGCGCGCAGGGCGGCCACCGGGACCGGGGCCGGGGGAACGGCCAGGGGGTGGGCGGCGGGCAGGACCAGCCGGAGCGGCTCCTCGTACAGCACCTCGAAGCGCAGGCCGTCGGCTCGGGGGCGGGGGTGGCCGTCGTACTCGTCGCCGATCACCAGATCGACCGTGCCCAGGCGGAGGCCGGGCAGCGACTGCTCCAGTTCCAGCTCGAAGATCTCCACGCGCAGCCGCGGGTGCTCGGCCTGCATCCGGGCCACGGCCGGAATGAGCAGGCGCCGGGCCGCGGACTGCAGGCCGCCCGCGCGGACCGTACCGCGGACCTCGCCGCTCAGCGCCGCCAGGTCCGCCGCCGCCGCCTCGGCCGCGGCCAGCAGCAGGCGGGCGTGGCCGGCGAGCAGGCGGCCGGCGTCGGTGAGGCGCACGCCGCGGCCGGCCTTCTCGAACAGCCGCGCGCCGGTCTCCTTCTCGAGCAGGGTCAGCTGCTGGGAGACCGCGGACGGGCTGTAGCCGAGCGCCGCGGCGACCGCGCCCAGCGTGCCACGCTCCTCGAACTCGCGGAGTAACCGCAGCCGGCGAAGGTCCATGCAGAAAATCTAACGAATCAGCTCCACGAATCATCACTGGACCCGATGAGTACGGTGGCCCATGCTCGACGCCGTGGGACCCGCACTGTGTCTGCTCTCCGCCGCGTGCTTCGGCGCGATGGCCATCTTCGGCAAGTTCGCCTACGCCGCCGGGGTCACCCCGGCCACGGCACTGCTGGTCCGCTTCACCATGGCCGCGGCGCTTCTGGCGGTACTCCTGGTGCTGCGCCCCGCCCTCCGCCGCACGGGCCAGGCGTTGCGTCGCCGCGCCGTGCTCATCGCCCTGGGCCTCGGCGCCGTCGGCTACGCGGCGCAGGCCGGGTTCTACTTCGCCGCACTGGAGGTGATGGATGCGGCGCCGCTGTCCCTGATCCTGTACACCTACTCGGTGCTCGTCACGGTCGGCGCGGTACTGCTGGGAAGGGACCGCCTGACGTCCAGGCGCACGGCCGCGCTCGTGGCGGCGTCCGGCGGCACGCTGCTCGTGCTGCTCGGCGCCGGCGGCGGCGGTTTCCGGCCCCTCGGCGCACTGCTGGGCCTGGGCTCGGCGATCACCTACACGGTGTACATCCTCGTCGCCGACACCGTCGTGGACGAGCTGCCGCCCGTGCTGCTCACCACGCTCGTGATGACCGGCGCGGCCGGCACCTTCGGCGTGCGGGCGCTGCTCACCGGGGACCTGGGCCTCGGCTTCCGGCCGGTGGGATGGTGGTGGCTGGGCTGCATCGCGGTCGTGTCCACCGTCATGGCGGTGCTCGCGTTCTTCGCGGGCCTGCGCCGGACCGGCCCGTCGACGGCGGCGATCCTCTCGACGTTCGAGCCGGTGGTGACCGCGGGCCTGGCGGCCCTCGTGCTCGGCGAGTCGCTGACCTCTGTGCAGCTCGCCGGCGGCGGCCTTGTGCTGGCCTCGGCCGTGGTCCTGCAGATGGGGCGGACCACGAGACCGACGCCGGGCACGGTCGTCGACCCGGGCCGGACGAGCACGACGACACCGGTCTCGTCGTCCGTCTCCAGGTCCTCGTCCCAGCGCAGCGGCAGGTAGCCACCGAGGACCGCTGTGCCGCCTTCGGCGTCGGAAGTTGGCACAGCGTCGGCACCATGGGCCGCCCGGCCCCGCGGCCGGGCGGTGTTCCGCTGCCGCCCCGGTGAACGGGACGTCGGCCCGGGCTCGTTCACGGGCCTCCGGGGGTCACGAGTCCGGTTTCGAAGGCGATGACCACGAGTTGGGCGCGGTCGCGGGCGTCGAGCTTGGTCAGCAGGCGGCTCACGTAGGTGCGGGCGGTGTCCGGGCTGAGGTGCAGCTCGGCGCCGATTTCCGCGTTCGACCGTCCGGTGCCGACCTGTGCCAGGACGTCACGTTCGCGTTCGGTGAGCCCGGCGAGCCGCCGGGAGTCCGCGATGGGGGAGCGGGCCGCGGCGGCCAGGACACGCCGGGTGACAGCGGGGGAGAGCAGTGCGTCGCCGCCGGCCACGGTGCGCACGGCGTCACGCAGGCCGTCGGGTGGGGTGTCCTTGAGGAGGAAGCCGGCCGCGCCGGCGCGGATGGCCTCGAAGAGGTACTCGTCGTCGTCGAAGGTGGTCAGCATGACGACCTGGACGTCGGTGAGGTGCGGGTCGGTCAGGATGCGCCGGGTGGCCTCGAGGCCGTCGGTGCCGGGCATGCGCACGTCCATGAGCACCACGTCGGGTCGTTCGGCGCGGACGGTGGCCAGACCCGTCGCGCCGTCGCCGGCCTCGCCGACGACGGTGATGTCCGGTGCGCGTTCGAGCAGCGCGCGGAGCCCGGCGCGGACGAGGTGCTGGTCGTCGACGATGACGACCCGGATGCCCGTCATGCGCTGCTCCCGGCCAGCGGCAGGTGGGCGTGCACGCGGAATCCGCCTTGCTCGTCGTTGCCGGCCTCGACGGTACCGCCGAGCAGGGATACCCGCTCGGACATCCCCCGCAGGCCCTGGCCACCGGTGCCCAGCGGTGCGCCGGGCGGTGCGCCTCGGCCGTCGTCGGCGATCTCCAGCGACAGCCGGGGTCCTGCCGCCTGTACGGTGACGTGCACCCGGCTGGCGTGTGCGTGCCGCAGGGCGTTGGTGAGCGCTTCCTGGACGATCCGGTAGGCGGTCGTGGCCACGACGGCGGGCAGCGCGTCGACCTGGCCGGTGACGCGCAGCTCGACGGGCAGGCCGCTGCGCCGCACGCCGTCGACGAGGGCGTGCAGCTGGTCCAGGCGCGGTGCGGGTTCGCGGGTGCCGGAGTCGCGGCGGAGGGTCTGCAGGGTGGCGCGCAGCTCGGCCATCGCGCTGCCACCGGCCGAGCTGATCGCGGCGAGCGCGGTCCTGGCCCGGTCGGGCGCATCGTCGGCGAGGGCCTCCCGCGCCACCGCCGACTGCAGGGTGATGACGGACATCGTGTGGCCGAGGGTGTCGTGCACCTCCCGGGCAATGCGCAGCCGCTCGGCCTCGACCTGCCGGGCGGCATCCCGGCGGCGGTCCTCGACGGCGGCGGCGGCCTGCCGGGCCATCTCGGCTCGCAGCGACCTGCGGTTGCGAACGGCGTCGCCGAGGGTGATGACGGCGAGCATCAGCGCGGCCTCGGAGCCGAGGTCGAAGCCCACGACGATCGAGACGGCGTCGCCCTCGGCCAGCCGCATGCCGACCGACAGCGCCAGCAGTGCGCCGCCGACGACGGCGGCCGGCAGCACTCGGCCCCGCTCCGCCGCCGTGTACAGCACCGCGGCCGTCGGTGCGGCCAGGCCGATCGCCGGGAGATCCAACGAGTAGTACACGACGATGCCGGCCGCCGTCGCCAGCAGCGCGGGAACCGGCCACTGCCGGCCGCACAGCAGCAGCGCGCCGAAGCCGGCCGCGAAGGCGTAGGCGAGCACGGCCCGGCCGGGCGGCCCGCCGTCGGTGACCACGGCCGCCGCGACCAGGCAGAAGGTGGCGACACCGAGCAACGCGTCGGTGCGGGTGGGTCGGCAACGCACACCAGCAGCGTAGAACGGCGCGCCGTGCTCGCGCTGTCGCCGCGGAGCGTCAGGTCCGCGGCGTCGCGTACGCCCGGAAGCGATCCCGGCGTGCGGGGCAACCGCGCCGCGCGGGCGGGCGGAACGAGGACAGCCGGGGATGCCCGGCGACATGTGCTCAGGAGGCGATGGCTTCCTTGCCGTCGCGTACTTCGAATTCGCCGGTGCCGACGGTGCCGAACCCGGTCTGGCGCAGCGTCAGGGCGACCACCCCCGAGCCGCCGCTGAGCACCTGCGACTCGGTGATCTGGTACGTGGCCGGCGCGGCGCCCCCGGCGAAGAGCCGCTTGCCCGCCCCCACGACGACGGGGAACTGGATGAGCCGGTAGGTGTCGACGAGGCCGGCGTCGTGCAGCGTGCGCGCGAGTTTCCAGCTGCCGTGCACCTGGAGCTCGCCGCCCGGCTGTTCCTTGAGCCGGCGTACCTGCCCGACGATGTCGCCCCGTAGCACCGTGGTGTCACCCCAGGCGGCGTCGGCGTCGGCCAGGGTGTTGCTGACGACGTACTTCTTCCAGTTGTTGAGTGCGGTGGCCACCAGGTTGTCGGGGTCGGTCACCTGCGGCCAGTACGAGCGCATCATGTCGAACGTGGTGCGGCCCAGCAGGAAGGCGTCGGCCTTCTGGAACCACTCGTTGACGGGGTCGAGCTGGCCGGCCTCACTGTGTGGCACCAGCCAGCCGCCGCGGTCGAAGCCGTTGCTGGGGTCCTCCTGGGCTCCGCCCGGGCCCTGCATGACGCCGTCGAGGCTGACGAAGGTGTTGACGCTGAGTTCCACGGTTTTCCCTTGGCAAAGTCGCGTGCGGATGGTGTGGCCTGACGGTTCTTCTCGAGCGGCCGGCATCCAGGATCGCGCCGAAAACTTTTGCTGTCAAGACAACCGAATTTGTCTTGCCCGGGGGGATGGCTCGGGTTCGGCGGTTGGCCGTACGTGCCGTCGCTGCCGTGGTGACGCCGCTTGTCGCGTCCGGCGTCATTCCGCCGCCGTGTACGCCGGGAAGCGACTCCGGATCGAGCCCGCAGGCGGCAGACGGCAACGCCCGCGAGCCGCAGCATGAATGACGACCTGATGGACCGTGCCCGGACGGCGCGACCGACACAGGAGGTTCCAACGTGTCCCGCACCAGACTGACCTGGATCGTGCTCGGGCTGCTCATGTGGGCGGCGATGCTGTCGTTCGGCGGTGTTGCCGCCGAGACGGTGATGCTGTACCCGAACATCTTCAACGACGCCCCGGCGTCGCTCGAGCGAGCCCGCGAGTTCATGGTCGCGGGCGGCCCGAGCGACTACTTCCCGCCGCTGGGCGCGACGGTGGTGCTCAGCAGCCTCGCCGCGATGCTGCTCACGTGGCGCGACCCGCGGCTGCGATGGTGGATCGCCGGCGCGGCCGGCGTCTTCATCGCCTGCGAGTTCCTGTTCTCCGTGGTGTTCTTCTGGCCACGCAACGAGATCATGTTCGTGGACCCGGCCGGCACCCACTCCCCGGAGTACCTGCGGCAGGTCGCCCGGGAGTTCGTCGCCGGGCACTGGGTGCGCCTCGCCGGCGGCGCGGCCACCGCCGCGCTCGCCTTCACCGCACTGCTGCGCTTCACGCGCGACACGGCCCGCGCGGCCGCCGTCGCAGAGGCCGCGCGATGAGCCGGCCGCGCCGCGTACTCGGGTTCTCCTGGCCGGCGTTGGTGGGTCTGGCCGCGTTGGCGGTTCCCCGGGTGGTGCTGCACGATCTCGGTGTCGTTACGGAAGGCAGTTTCGTCAACGGGCTGCTGGTGTTCGTTCCGCCGCTGTGCTGGATCGCGGCGGTGTTGTGGCGCCGGCCGGCGCGCCCGTTCCTGACCGTGCTGGTGGTCGGTGCGGTCTATGGTGTGTTCCTTGCCGTTGCTCATCAGCTGCTGTGGGACGCCGCCTTCGACGGGCACGCCCCGACGCTGGGCGGGAATCTCACCGACCTCGACCCCGGGGTGCAGCGCGGCATCGTCCGCATCGCCGCTGCTGTGTCCAGCGTCGTCACCGGGACGCTGGTCGGTGCGGTCACCGGCGCCGTGGCGGCGCTGCTGTGCCGGATCGTGCCGAGCAACCTCGAAGTACCTGACGACACCGGCCGATAGGCCCGGGCCCGACGTGCGGCAGGTCTGCGTGCTGGCGGTGACCGGCAGCGCGAGCGACCTCGTGGCCGTGCCCGGCGCGGCGGTCCCGGACCCGGCGTGGCCCGCCCGGCCCGCAGCCGGCTGCCGGGTGGCCCGATCACGGTTTTGAGGAGTCGGCCGCCGGCCGGAAGCAGTACGCTCGCCGCCATGGCGAGAAGGGACAAGGGGCCCAGCACGGACCGGCTCCGCGGGATCCTGGCCAGCGCGGCCGAGGTGCTGATCGTCGAGGCTGGTCCTGATGAACTCGACCGTGCCGACGCCGCGCGGATCGTGGTCGACGGCGACGCGATCGCCGGGCTGGCGCGTGTGCTGGCCGTCGTGGACGGCGGCCGCAGGGATCACTGCCTGTGTCTCGGCTGGCCGACGATGGTGGTGTCGGGCGCTGACGGTCGCGAGGTCGCCCGGTGGACCGTGCACCATCAGGCGTATCTGCGGGGGTTCGGCGACGGCGACGTCGAACTGCGCGACGGCCCTGCACTCACCGAGTGGTTGGCCGGGCACGGTTTGAACGGCTCACGAGACGTCCAGCTCATGCTGGCCCGTCAAGCGGTGGAGGACGAGGCGCGGCGGGTTCGCTGGGTGACTGCCGCGCCGGCTGGCCTCGCCTCCCTCGCCGAGGCGGTGACACGCCGGGACGCCGACGCCGAGCGGCAACTGGCCAAGCTGCTGGGCCGCCGCATCCCCGACGTCGTTGCACGGATCCGGACGCTGACTGCTTGGGCAGGCCTGCCTGCGCGCGAGGAGGGCGGCACCTTCTGGTACGAGTTCCTGCCTCAACGGCTTCTTCTCGCCGAATCCTCTGCAACGATTCTCGGTGCGTTGATGACGTCTCCGCTGTCACCGGGCCAACTCGACGGCGCGGCGGAACTGTTCACGAGCCTCGAGTGGACCCGGCAACCGCGGGCCGAAGTCCCGGAACCGTTGCTGTCGCAGTTGATTGCCCATGTCACCGCCACCGGGACGGAGCCGATGCGCTTCCGGATGCGCCATGGCTATGGCGCCGCCGCCGGCGTTTGAATCGGCGTCAACATCGCCGCCGTGGCTACGCGCGTCATTGCCATCTTTCCCGAGATGAACACGGCAGCGGTCGAGCGGTTCCGCAACCGGTGGGATCCTCTCGCCGGCGCCGTGCCGGCCCACATCACTGTCGCGTTTCCGTTCGAGTGGACAGGGCCGGTGTCCGCGCTTGCGGACGCACTGCGGCCCGTCCTCACCCCTTGCTCGCCCTTCGCGCTCGAGCTGTCATCCCCGACGGTCTGGGAAGACGAGTACCTGTTCCTGCTGGTCGGCGAGGGACGAGAGCGGGTGTCGCAGCTGCACGAGTCCATCTACCGCCAGATGCTTCGCGGAGCGCAACGGCCGTCGCGTTTCGTTCCCCACATGACCGTCGGTCGCCATGGCGACAAGGTGGCCTTGCGCGCCGGCATCAGCGAGGCTGCTGCGATGGACCTGCCACTGATCGGCAGGGCGCTGTCCCTCACCGTCTACCGCCGGGACGAAAACGGAAGGCGGGTCCGAGAGCTTGACCTTCCCCTCGGCGCGGCTTCGTGAGACGGACGCGCGCACTACTTGCGGCTCGACGGGACGCCGCCCTCGCTGAGCCCGCTGCCCGCAGTAACCAGGGATGACCGGCCGCCGCCCACCAACGGCGGCAGATGTGCGCACCTGATCAGCACACCCATTGACTTCGACCAAGCTTCAACTTGCACCGTGGTGCGGACGCTGTCTCACGCGAAGGGTGCTATGCATGCGCGCAATCGAGGTTGTCTCGTTCGGCGGTCCAGAGGTGCTGTTCCCCGCGGAACTGCCCGACCCGGCGCCCAGCCCCGGTCAGGTTGTCGTCGGCATGGCAGCCGCGGACGTCATTTTCCTCGACACCTTGCTGCGTAGCGGCTGGGGCCAGGACTTCTTCCCGCGGACGTTGCCGTACGTGCCAGGCGGTGGCGGAGCGGGCTCTGTGGTGCAGATCGGCGAAGGAGTCGACCCGGCATGGATCGGTCGGCGCGTGGCCGTCCGGACCAGCACCGGTTACGCCGAACAGGTCGTCGCGGACGTCGCGGAGATCATGCCGGTGCCCGACGGGCTGGCCATCGAGGCGGCGGCGGCGCTGGTGCACGACGGCGTGACCGCGCTCAGCATGGACCGACTGGGTACGCCGGAGAAGGGCGAATGGGTGCTGGTCTTGGCGGCGGCCGGCGGTGCCGGATCGCTGTTGGTACAGCTGACCGTCGAGGCCGGCGCCCGAGTGGTGGCCGCCGTATCCAGCGACGCCAAACGGGCACTTGCTCGCGAGCTGCACGCGGAGATCGCCGTCGACTACACGCGGCCGGATTGGATCGACCGGGTGCGGGAGGCGACCGGTGGCGGGGCCGCACTGGTCTACGACGGGGCGGGTGGCCCGCTCGGCACGGCGGCCTTCGACGCGGTGGCCGACAGCGGCCGGTACGTCTCCTACGGCACCGCCGACGGCTTCGCCGCCCCGGACCCGGAGTCGGCCGCGCGCCGAGACATACGGGTCCTCACTCCGCTGCTCAACGGTCCACCGGACCAGGAGACCGTGCGTGAACTGCTCGGCCTGGCACTGCAACGGGCCGCGGAAGGACGACTGCTGCCGACGATCGGAGCCACCTACCCGCTGGAGCGGGCCGCTGACGCCCACCGCGCACTGGCCGCGCGCACGACGGTGGGCAAGTCACTGTTGCTGGTCGGCGACCGACCGGCCAGCTGACGTAACCGTCGATGCCGGCGGCGCGTGGAGCCGAGGTGACTGTGTGAGCCCTGGCTCTCTACGTCCGCCACGGACTCGACGCGGTCCGGCGAATGCCCGGCATCCGCATTTCGGCAGCTTCGCGCCGCTTGGGTCCGGCACCGACCGCACCCGACTTGAAAGTCGCCGCGCGCCATCGGCGGCATGAGCGGAAGCCATTGATGTCTGAAATCATGCCCTGGTGGCGTTAAGGTCGGCCGGGTGACCGCCGGGGCGCATGCTCGGCTTTGGGCAAGACGCGGTGACGGGGCAGATCCCGGACCAGGTGGAGTGGCGCTGGTGGTGCAGCCAGTCCCGCGCCAGCCTCCTGGTCCCATTCGGGTCCCGTCGCCCACCCCCGTGCTGCGCCGGCCACTGAAGCACCGCTACTCGTGGACCAGAACGGGGCGGTCACCGACCTCGACGGTGAATGTCTGCGGCCCGGTCACGTCGAGGTTGTAGACGGCGGCGAGCCGGGTCGTCCGGCGCAGACCGGTCACGCGCACGTCGCCGAGCCGGTCGCCGACCCGCAGTTCGGCGGCGGTGCGCCAGCCACCGCGGTCGGCGACCCAGAACCGGTGGTTCGCCGTCGCGGTCACCGAGCCGGCCCCGGACGCGATCTCGACCAGGTCTTTGTCGCCGGTCCCGACGACCACCGCGACGACCGTCTGGGGCGCCGTCCGGCCGTTGGTCGTAATCTGGTCGCCCGGCCGGACGTCCGCGATGCGTCTGGTCGACCCGTCGGCCATCAGCACCAACGTGTCGGCCGTGAAGCTGTTCGTCGGTCCGCCGGGACAGTCGGCTGGATCGCAGCGCACCGCCAGGCTGGTCCCGCCGCGGGTGACGGGGGTGGACAGGACCGTGGTGGCCAGCGCCGCGCCGGCCAGCATGGCGCCCGCGACAATGTGGCGCAGCCGTAAGGACAACATCAGTCGTGCTCCGTTTCTCGTGTCGATGCCTCGGCCAGCAGGTTCACCCGCCTGACTTGGCGTCGACTTGGAGCGCCCTAACACGGGCACGACCCGGGTTGGGGATGGCGCCGCCGAAGCGCCGGTCGTGCTGGGCGGACACCTCGCAGGCGTAGCAGAGGTGGCGGCGGTCGAAGCCCGGCCAGAGGGCGTCGACCGGCACGAACTCGGCATAGACCACCGGCCAGATCATGAAGTTGGGGATACGCCGCTCGCCCGAGGAACCGATCAGCAGATCGACGTCGGGTAGGTCGGGCTCGTAGAGTCAGCGGGCGAAGGCCTTCTCGGACTTGACGCGCCCGCCGATCGCGTCGGCTGGCCGGGTGCATCCTCACCGAGGCGTACGCCGCCGGCCTGGGCGAGCCGGCGCGAGACTGGCGCGAACACTTGCGCGACACGGCCCACAGGCTGCGCAACGCGATGCTGGGCCACCGCGACGTAGCGCGGCTGATCGCCGGGTATGCCCGCTGTTGCCGGCATCACTGCGCGTGGGGGGAGACCTACCTGCGTCTCGCAGCCGAGGGTCGGCTCTCGCCCCAGGCGGCGTTCGGCGGTGACACGCTCATGGCTTACGTCACCGGCTTCGTCCTGCAGGAGCAGAGCACCCACCGCAGGCCGATCCACAGCATCTGGCGCACCTGTGGAGCGAGCTGCCCCGGCTCGCGGAATAGAACGCCATCAGGCCGACTGACCCGCCCGCGGCGTTCCGGTCCGGCGTCGACCGCTTGACCTACCCAGCCCGCAGATATGGTTGATAAGGGCGTAGCGGATCCGGAGCGACCGATGGACGATGTCTCGATCAAATTGAATCGCCTGGCTCAGGGGCTGGACCCACTGAATGATGGCGTCGGCTGGTTCCATGAGTTGGCGCTTGATGATCGTCGATCGATGTTGCGGAAGCTGGCCGTCATGGTGGGGCAGGCGCATCCGCGTGCCGAGGAGATCGATGCGGCTGTCGCGCGATCGGGGATACGACCGGGTGCAACCCCTGTGGTTCTGTTGCGCCAACGCGGGCTCGGCGCGGTGATGGCGGCCTTGGCGGCGCTGCCCGCCCTCGAGCTCGGGCGCGGGTTCCGCCTGTTGATGCTGCTGCTCGGTATCGCCGATGGGCGCAGGAGGAACGAGGAGTGCAAAGGCGACTGCTTACACTGGTGGCATCAGCTTTCGGCGGATTCGGCAGCGGCCGCCGTCCTGCTGCATAGACCAGGCCCGCCCGCTGCCGACCAGCCCGCACCACCGCCCAACGCTCTCGCCTGAAGCACGGTCATCGGCACGATCGGAAGCTCCGGCCTCGGCAGGCCGCTCACCATCGGTGACAAGCGCTGGCGGTCACCGCACTCACGTAGCGGCAGATCCGGACGCCGTGGTCGCCGGTCAAGTTCGGTGGAGGCCGCGGGGTAGCGAAGAGCTCCGTCGCAGCCTCAAGGCCACGCTCACTGCCGATGAGGTAGACGTTGGCCAGCATGACCAAGACGCCGATGATGAGAGCCTTCATCACAGCCGACCGGTCCCATTCGGGCAGCAACGCGCTCAGGTATCCCACAGCGATCCCGATCATCGCCACCCGGAAGAGCGTCCGCAACATCCGGACGCCGGGTGTCGTCACCAGGACGACCACTACCGCACCGACGGCCACGAGCAGGACGGGCCGGGGATTTGAGACCCACCCGAATGCCCCGGCGGCCAGCGCCGCGAACGTCACTGACATGAAGACGCGATGCAACAGTCGAACCAGCAGCGCCCGGGACGGCAGCCGCCGCAGGCGGACCAGCAGCGCCGTCGAGGCCGCCGCGGCCGCGCAGGCGCCAGCCGCAGGCCAGCCGTAGTCGTCGTACAGGCCGTTGACGGCGATGCCGACGGCCATGCCCACGAGCGTGGTGGTGACGGTTCCAGAACGAGCTGACCTTGCCCGAGTCGAACGCCACGCCTCCAGTATCGGGGTGCCACGCGAACGGGAATCGACACAGTGCCGCCGGGAGCGGTCGCCAGCAGCAGAGGAGTGCCTGATCAAGACTTCGGCAGGCGCCGGGGGCGATCGGCGCCGATCCGAACGCACGAGCTGCGAAGCCGGACCGTAGCCAATGGGCGGTCACGCGGCAACGCTGACCCCGGCCTTTCGCTAACTGTGGGTGCGCGGTCCCCGGCACTACGGGGAGGCTCGACATCCTCGCGCCGGCTACCGTCCGTGGCGATCAGTGCGATATGACCAGCGAGCCCGCAGCGGCAGATGTGCGCACATGAAGTTGCCCGAAGCGGTCGGCATCGCGCGAACTAGGACCAGTCCGCCGCCCCGACGTCCGATGGTGAACAGCTGGATGATCGGGCTTTGCCCGAGCCCGGACGGCGCGCGAGGAAGCGGACTGGGAAAATCGTGGCCGTGTGGGATGTCAAGGTAGATGCGGAACGCCAGCACTGGGACTTCACTCCGCTCGCCGCCGTTGGCCCCTTGCGCTTCGGAGTAAGCCATGACCAAGTTTGCCGCGCACTCGACACGGCCCCGATCATGGTCAATGACGACCCTGCGGCCAGGCGCTTTCCAGATGCTTGGTTCCGGGAGCTCGGTGTGAGGACGCACTACGACGACTCCAAACTTGCAGCCGTTGCTGTAGACGCGATCACCGGGCCGCAAGTCACGCTGGCCGGCAGGGCTCTCGTCGGTCAGGTGCCCTTGCGGTTGGAGGACTGGCTCTGCGATTACGCCGAGCCCCGCGGGCTGCTGCTGGCGTACACGTACGAAGGTCGCATCGGTTCACCCGACTTAGGGCTTCTCATGCGCGTTCAGCACACGGGTGATCAGGTGCTGACCCAGCCCGTGTTCATGACCGGCGAATGGGCGCAGGGCCTCTGGGACCTCGTCCTCCCGCTGTTGGATCTTGGGGAGCTGTAGGAGCCTCGACGTCTCGCGCAGGAGGCTGGCCGCTCCGTCTTGCTGTGGCGCCTGCCGGCTCTTCACGTCTTCCGGCAGGCGGCGGGAGTGCTCGATGGGCGAGGCATCTCCTGGCGATCGCTCGATTGAGCAACTCGTCGTCGACGGCCTGCGGTTGTTCCGACAACCTTACGTCGATGGCGGCCGTGGCTTCTCCGGCGGCCGCGTCGTTCACAACACGTCGTCAGTGTGAACCGAGCAGGACGAACGTCGGCGACCGGCCGCGGGTACACGCAACCACGATCAAAATCGGTCGAATGGTCAACTGTTGGTTGAACGGACCGACAAGAAGCCCCAGCCAAGGCGGGCCCGGTCATCGTCGACGACGAACGGCCGTCGGCGCCGCACTCTCGCAGTGGCTTGTGCGGAACCTGATCAACGGCGACCCGACAGTTCGTCCACATTCGGTTGGCGCGCCCAGAATTAGCAAGGCGTGCTCCATGTTGAGATCAAGACGGCCGGTCTTCACATCATCATCACCTTGAGGCGGTATGAACGATCTCCAGGAGCCTGTCGACTGCTTTGCGCAGCTGTCGCAGCCCGTTCGGACGAGGCCGCATGTCCCGTACCGTGCCCGACCTCGCGTCTAGGGTCAGCACGACTGCAAGATGCCCGCTCATCGGCTCCGCGCGCCGAGTCGCCCGCTGGGCCGTCACGTGCTGTAGCGCGCGGATCGTGGCATATGCGCGCGGCTGGTCAAGCGGTGGTCGCCGATTCTCGGGTGCCGCGGACGCGCCGCGCGGGGTGCTGATGGGCACGCCTTCGACCTGGTGGGCGAGTCGGACTGAGGTCGGCGGGGCGTCAGCCGCGGTCCGGTGCCGGCCGGTGCCCGTAGTGGTGTTCGTGCACCAGGGGGTCGGTCTCGACGATGAAGTCGATGACCTGCCAAAAGTCGCTGATCTTAGAATGGGCAAGTGCGTCGGCTCGGCTGAGCTTCGAACCGAACAACGGGCCGTCCGGTGCCACGGCAGCCGCGTCGACGGCTGTAGCGGCGGGAAGCGGGCTGTTGCTGACGGGGCCGAACCTGCACCCGAACGTCACATGGTCGTGGTAGTCGGTGCCTTCACCCCACGTACCGAAGACCACGTCGATCCAGCTCTCCCGGACATCGCCGTGGTCGTAGCAGGCTGCGGAAAAGAGCGCGTACGGCCGGTGGTCGCGTACGACCATCGACCACGTGCGTCGGCTGAGCTGACCGCAGCAGTCACAGATCTTCTCCGTGCCGCCGCGGTAGGACTCGTCGGTGGTGAACACCAGGGCATCCTGCCGGGCGCGGAGCCCTCGTTCAAGAGCATCGGTCTCTCAGGAGTTCCAGGCGAGGGCGGCCAGCCGCCATGACGACTCGCCGACCTGCTTCACGCACCCCTGATGACCGCTCGCTTCGCCGGAACTGGGCAGCCCGCCGGGCCATCCGAGGAGCGGTGGTCGGCCACGCGCGGTGATCGGCGAGCTCGGCTGGAGCGAGGCTTTGTCGGCGTTGATTCCGTGTCGCAGTGACACAGCCGTGGTAGGCCGGGAAGATGTGGGGGTGAATTCGTCGCAGCCTCTCGCCGGCCCCGGGTCCGAGCCGGACACGACCGCCGGCGGGCCGGTGCATGCCGCTGGCGCGGGGTCCGGCTCCCCATCCCCGCGCACTGCGGGGTCCGCCCCGGATCACCGCTATCTGCTCGACAACGTCCGGGTGGAGGCGGGCGAGCGGTTCACCTGGCTGGCCGAACTGTTCGACGGCGTCACCCGGGGGCACTTCGACCGGCTCGGAGTGCGGGCGGGCTGGCGCTGCTGGGAGGTCGGCGCCGGAGGCCCCAGCATTCCCGCGGCACTCGCCGAAGCCGTCGGGCCAACCGGTTACGTGCTGGCCACGGACATCAATCCGGCCTGGCTGGACCCGCACGGCGGGTACGAGGTGCTCCGGCACGACGTGGTCGGGGACCCGCCGCCGCAGCCGGGCACGTTCGACCTGGTGCACGCCCGGCTCGTGCTCGTCCACCTGCCCGACCGGGCCCGGGCGCTGGCGACGATGGTGGCGGCGCTGCGGCCCGGCGGCTGGCTGTTGGTCGAGGACGCCGACACCGAGCTGCAGCCGCTGGCCTGCCTCGATGAGGTCGGCCCGGCCCAGCGGCGCGCCAACCGGCTGCGGCGTGCCGTGCGGGAGCTGATGACCGGCCGCGGCGCCGACCTGCGCTTCGGCCGTACGCTGCCGCGGGCGTTGCGGGCCGTCGGCCTGGTCGATGTCGCGGCGGGTGGCTCCTTCCCGGTCGGCGGGGTCGCCTGCGACCGGCTGGAGGCCGCGACGGTGCGCATGGTCCGCGCCGAACTGCTCGCCGCCGGATTGGCCGACGACGCCGAGATCGACGCGCACCTGGCCGCCATCGATGCCGGCGAGCTCGACCTCACCCTCGCGCCGCTGATCTCCGCATGGGGACGCCGCCCCGAATAGCCCCCGCGGATGAACTGCCCAGACGTAAGAGCATCGCCGTGGACGTGGAGGGCTTCGGGCCTCAGGCCGGACTCGTAGGCGAGGACCACGGCCTGGACGCGGTCGCGCAGGCCGAGCTGGCCAGCAGGTTCGACAGGTGCGTCTTGACCGTGTGCTCGGTGACGAACAGGGCCGCGGCGACTTCGGCGTTGGACTGCCCGCGGGCGGCCCGGCGGGGGAGCGTCCCTCCCAGGAGCCAGATCCGGGTACGGTCGGCTCATGGCACGCAAAATCGCGACGAACGACACCGTCGACCGGGCCGCGCTCGTCGAGTTCCTGGGCCCGCGCCACCACGCGATCGTCATCACCACCCGCGCCGACGGCCGCCCGCAGGCCTCGCCGGTGACGTGCGGGGTGGACACGCAGGGGCGCATCGTCGTCTCGACGTATCCGGATCGGGCCAAGGCGGCGAACCTGCGCCGCGACCCGCGGGTGTCGGTGCTGGTCCTGTCCGACGAGTGGAACGACGCCTGGGTCCAGGTCGACGGCACCGCCGAGGTCATCGACATGCCGGAGGCGCTGGAGCCGCTGGTGGAGTACTTCCGCTGCATCTCCGGCGAGCACCCGGACTGGGACGAGTACCGTCAGGCCATGCGCGACCAGGGCAAGTCCCTCATCCGCATCACGATCGACCGCTGGGGCCCGGTGGCCACCGGCGGCTTCCCGGCCCGCCTGGCCTGACCCGGTCGTGAGCCGGTGCCCTGGTACCGCGGCGACTGCCACGTCCACTCCGCGCGCAGCACCGGCGGCGAGCTGACGCCGGAGCAGGTCGTCGCCGAGGCGCGCGCCGCCGGGCTCGACTTCATCGCGGTCACCGAGCACAACACGACCGACACGTACGAGCGGTTCCTGGCCGTCGCCGGGGACCTGCTCGTGCTGCGCGGCGTGGAGCACACCACCCCGGACGGGCACTGGCTGGAGATCGAGGGCGGGCTGCGCATCGCGGCGCACCCGTTCGCGCCGTACCCGACGGGCACCATGCGCCGGCCCTGGGAGGAGTTCGACTGCGTCGAGGTCTGGAACGGGCTGTGGGCCTCCGACCGGCCCTGGAACGCCGACAACGAGGCCGCCCTCGCCGAGTGGAAGCGCCGCCTCGGCGCCGGGTGGCGCCAGCCCGCCATCGGCGGCAGCGACGCCCACCTCGCCGGGCAGCTCGGCACGCCGCACACCGTCGTGCGGGCCGAGGCGCTGAACCCCGCGGCGATCGTCGCCGGGCTGCGCGCCGGGCACAGCTGGATCGCCGGCGAGCCGGGCCTGCGGTTGGACCCGGGCGCGTCGCCGCTCGAGGTGCGCCACCCTGACGGCTCCATGGCCGCGTTGCGCAATCCCTTCGACCTTGCCTAGGTCCGGGCCCGCCGGTGGGGCGACGGCCACCGCGAGGACCAGGGACGCGGGCGGACACCCAGGCCGCGGACGTCGATGACGCGCCGGCCCGGCTCCCGGCGCCGCACCGGGCGGCACCACGGGACGCGCGCTGTCGGCGTCCCGTCCGGTGGCGCCGACGTGCACCGCGCGATCGCCGACGGCCGCTGCGCGAACCGGCGCCGCACCGGGCCGCACCACGGGACGCGCGCCGTCGGCGTCCCGGCCGGTGGCGCCGACGTGCGCCGCGTGATCGCCGACGGCCGCTGCGCGAACCGGCGCCGCGCACGGCTGCTCACCGCGCGGGTTCGCGGTGGTGCGGGGTCCCTGGCGCGGTGCCCGCGCCCGGGACCCGTCCGTCCCGGTTCGGGGGTGCGGCTCAGGGGATCAGGACGACCTTGCCGGCGACGGTGCCGGACTCGGCGAGGCGCACGGCCTCGGCGGCCTCGCGCAGGGGGACGCGGGCGGCGACCTGGGCGGTCAGCGACCCGGCGGCGAGCAGGGCGAAGACGTTCGTGAGGTCCTCGCGCAGCCGCGCCTGGAACGCGGCCCGGCGGCGCCGTCCGGCCCACAGGTTGTAGAAGCCGGCCCGGCGCCCGTTCGGCGCGAGGTTCCACCACAGCAGCCGCCCGAACAGGGCCAGGACGGGCAGCCTCGGATTGCCGGCGACGTCGCGGGTGGCGGCCGTGCCGTAGGACACCAGCGCCCCGCCCCGCCGCACGAGCCGCCAGGACTCGAGGATCCCCGGCCCGCCCACGTGGTCGAAGACGCCGTCGTAGCCGTCCGGGGCCAGGGCGCGGGCCTTCGCGTGCAGCTGCGGGTCGCGGTAGTCGATCGGCTCGGCCCCGAGCGCGCGCACGGCGGCGTGGTGGCGCGGCGCGGCGGTGCCGACCACCCGGATCCCCGCGTGCCGGGCGAGCTGGACGAGGGTGGAGCCGACGCCGCCGTTGGCCCCGAGGACCAGGATCGTGCCGCCGCGGGGCACCCGGGCCATGCGGTGCAGCATCTGCCAGGCGGTGACCCCGTTGACCACGACCGTCTCGGCGTCGGCGGAGTCGACACCGTCCGGCACCGGCACGAGGTCGCCGGCGTCGACGAGCGCCGCGGTGGCCCAGCCGCCGATCTTCGTGACGGCCGCGACCCGGGTGCCGACGAGGGCGCCGTCGACGCCCGGCCCGACCCGCTCCACCCGGCCGACCAGGTCGTAGCCGGGCACGAAGGGGAACTTGGGCTGGTCGTAGTACTTGCCGCGGCGCATCTGCTGCTCGGCGAACGACACCCCGCTCGCCTCGACGCGGACGAGGGCCTGGCCGGCGCCCGGGGCGGGGAGATCCCGGTCGCGGAGCTGGAGGCCGGCGGCGTCGACGATGCCGGGCAGGACGATCTCGGTGGCGTGCATGGCGTTCCTCCCGAAGTAAGTATGTGTGCACTGACTGACAAAAGCGGGCAACAAAAAGCGCACTACGGCACGTGCCGCATGCCGAACGTGAGCGCGTGCGCCCAGGACTCGTCCACGGTGTCGAGCCCGGCGGTGACGATGAGGTGGCACAGCTGGCCGTAGGCGACGAACCGCTGGATCTGCTCGTCGTCCGCGCCCTGGACGCGCAGGAAGTCGACCAGGCGCCGGTAGCCCGACCGGACCGCGGCCCCGACCTCCGGCACGTCGCTGACGCTCTGCGCGTGGACCTGCAGCATGAGCAGGTCCTTGTCGGCGATGAGCTCGGCGTAGGCGTCGCCGAGGTATTCGAGCACCAGTGCGGGGCTCTTGCCGGCCACCTCGTCGGCCGCCGTCTCCAGCGTGGTGAGGATGCGGTCGTAGCACGCCTCGACGGCGGCCACGAACAGCCCGAGCTTGCCGGAGAAGAGCCGCAGCGCGTAGGCCTCCGAGATCCCCGCCGCCGCCGCGACGGCCGTGACCGGCGTGGCGTGATAGCCGTTGCGCGCGAAGACGGCGACGGCGCGATCGAGGAGGACGGCCCGGCGGGCCTCGGCGGTGCTGCGCATGTAAGTGAGTACACACAAACAAACGACGAATGTCAAGGATGGGAGGCGGTGGCCCGGACCGCGAGCAGCTCGGGCAGGTGGGCGTCGCTCCACGCCCGGAACGCCGCGATGACGGGCAGCAGGCTGGCGCCCAGCGGGGTCAGCGCGTACTCCACCCGCGGCGGATTCTCGTCGTGCGCGGTGCGCGTGACGAGCCCGTCGCGGCCCATCGCGCGCAGCGTGGCCGCGAGCACCTTCGGCGTCACGGCCCGCAGCGGCACCCGCAGCTCGGTGAACCGGCGCGGCCCGCCGCTCAGGCACAGCAGGACCATCCCGGTCCACTTGTCCCCGATCTGGAACGGCAGCGCGCCGGACGGGCACATCGGGTCGAACAGGTCCGGGTCCAGCGGCTCCCGCGGCACGGCCATCGCCCGAGCGTAGCGCCCGTATCGTTGCGGAAACCGGCCGCCCCGGCCCTAGGTTCGCGCCCATGAGAATCGCTGTGTTCGGAGGAAACGGGCGTGTCGGGCGGGCCGTCGTGGCGGAGGCGGTGCGCCGCGGGCACGCGCCCGTCGCGCTCGGGCGGGGCGCCGAGGTCACCGACGCGGCGCGGGTGCGCGAGGCCACGACCGGCTGCGACGCGGTCGTCAGCGCGGTCACGCCCGCGTCGGGGCCGCAGGAGCTGGCGCGGCTCGGCGACGCGTTCGACGGGCGGTTCTTCGCCCGCGCCGCCGAGGCCCTGCTCGCCGCCCGCCCGCCCCGGCTCGTGGTCGTCGGGCTGTTCGCGACGCTGCGCACCGCGGCCGGCGGCCTGGTGCTCGACGACCCCGCGGCCTTCCCGGCCGCCCTGCGCCCGTTCGCGCTCGCCCACCTCGCGGGCCTCGACCGGCTGCGCGCGGACGCCACCGGGGTCGACTGGGCCGTGCTCACCCCGACCGCCGGGCTCACCGGGGAGGGGCCGCGCACCGGGCGGTACACCCTCGGCGGCGAGACCGTCCCCGACGCGGACCCGCCGCTGTCCCACGCCGACCTGGCGGTCGCGGTGCTCGACGAGATCGAAGATCCGGGCGTTCGCAGGGGCCGCGCGAGCGTCCACGGGAGATAGGCTGTTCTCGATCACGGGGGAGGAACGCGCATGGGATACGTGGAAGTCGCGGCCAGGCTGCTGGTCGCGACCGTGTTCGTGGTGGCGCTCGCCGGGAAGATCGGCTCCGCCGGGGCCTACACCGCGTTCGCGGACTCGCTGCGGCAGATGCGCGTGGTGCCCCCGCGGCTCGTCGCGCCGGCCGCCGCCGGGTCGGTCGCGGCCGAGGTCGCCGTGGTCGCGCTGCTGCTCGTGCCCACGAGCTGGGCCGCCGTCGCCGGGTTCGTGATCGCCGCCGGGCTGCTCGCCGTCTTCGCCGGCGCCATCGCGCTCAGCCTCCGCACCGGCAACCGGGCACCCTGCCGGTGCTTCGGCGCCTCCACCACCCCGCTGGGCCGGGGGCACATCGTGCGCAACGCCGTGCTCGTCGCGATCGCCCTCGCCGGGCTCGCCGCCGCGGCCGGGGGCAGCGCCGTCGCCGTGCCGGGCGCGATCGTCGCCGGCGGCGCCGGGCTGGTCGCCGGGATCGTGGTCACCGCCTACGACGACATCGCCGCACTGTTCCGATAGCCGCCCCGCACCGCACACCGCAGCCGCCCGGCCGACGCGCCATGGCATCGACGGCTATCGTACGGCTACGAACGGGCTACGAAGCGCACACGGGGAGGTAGCGTGCGGTACCGGATGCTCGGCCCGCTGGAGATCGGCGAGGGCGACACGGTCTGGCGGCCGCGGGGCCGGCGCGAGCGGGCCATGCTCAGCGTCCTGCTCCTGCGCCCGGCCCGGCCCGTCGGGCTGGCCGAGCTCATCGACGCGACCTGGGACACCGCCCCGGCGACCGCCCGCCAGCAGGTGCACAGCACCGTCCACCGGCTGCGGACCATCCTCGGCGACGAGGCGGTGCGGACCGTCTCGTCCGGCTACCTCCTCGCCGCCGACCCCACCGAGATCGACCTCGGCGTCTTCACCGGCCTCGCCGCCGACGCCCGCCGGGCCGCCGCCGACGGGCGCGTCGAGGACGCCGTCGCGCTGTACCGCCGCGCCGCCGGCCTGTGGCGCGGCCCGGCCCTCGCCGACCTCGACACCCCGCCGCTGGCCGTCGAGGCGGCGCGCCTGGCCGAGCTGCGCCTGGCCGTGCTCGCCGAGCGCTTCGACGCCGAGCTCGCCGTCGGCGGGGACCCGCTGCCCGAGCTGGCCGCCCTCGTCGCCGAGCACCCCTACGCCGAACGCCTCCGCGCCCAGCTCATGACCGCCCTGCACCGCACCGGCCGGCGGGCCGAGGCGCTCGCGGTCTACCGCGACGGCCACCGCCGCCTCGTCGAGGACCTCGGCATCGAGCCCGGCGCGCACCTGCGCGAGCTGCAGCAGAGCATCCTGCTCGACGCCGAGGCCGACACCGGCATCGGGCCCGAGCCGCCGCCGGAGCGCGACGCGCCCTGCCTGCTGCCGCCGCCCCCGCGGCTGCTCGTCGGCCGCGAGGACGCCGTCGACTGGCTGCTGCGCCGGCTCGACGGCGACGGCGAGGAGACCCGCATCCTGGCCGTGTGCGGCGCGGCCGGGATCGGCAAGAGCGCGCTCGTGGTCGCGGTCGCGCACCGGGTCCGGGCGCGCTTCCCCGGTGGGCAGCTGCACGTGCGCCTCGGCGTGCCCGGAGGCGCGTGGGAGGCGCTCGCCTCGGTCCTCATCGCGCTCGGCGTCCCGCCCGCGGCCATCCCGGCCGGCGCGGGGGAGCGGGAGGCCCTCTACCGCGCCCGCCTCGCCGGCCGTCGCGTGCTGCTGGTGCTGGACGACGCGCCGGACGCGGCGACGGTACGCGCACTGAGCCCCGGCACCGGCGGCGTCGTGCTCGTGACGAGCCGCCCGCGCCTGCTCGGCCTCACCGAGGCCGACCACCTGGAGCTGGGGCTGCTCGGGCCGGGGCCGAGCCGGGCCCTGCTCGACCAGATCGTGGGCGCGAGCCGCACCGGGGCGGAGCCGGCCGCGACCGGCGACGTCATCCGGTACTGCGGCGGCCTGCCCCTGGCCCTGTGCGTCGCCGGCGCCCGCCTCGCCGGCCGGGCCGAGCTGCCCGTGGCCGCCTACTCGCAGCGCCTCGCCGACGAGCGCCGCCGCCTCGCCGCGCTGTCCACGCCGGACGGAGGGGTCGGGGCGAGCCTGCTGGTGTCGTACGTCGGCCTCGGCGCCCCGGCCCGCACCGCCCTGCGCCGCCTGAGCGCCCTGGCCACCCGGCCCTTCCCGGCGTGGACGGTCGCCGCCGCGATCGGCGACGAGCACGGGCCCGTCGACGCGGACGAGGTCGTCGACGAGCTCGCCGACGCGCAGCTGGTGCAGAGCGTCGGCACCTCCCGCTACCACCTGCACGACCTGGTGCGCATCTTCGCCGCCCAGCGCTGCGGCGAGGAGGACGACCCGGCCGCGGTGCGCGCCGCGGCCACCCGCATCTTCACCGGCTGGCTGTCCGCGGCCCTGGCCGCGGTCGAGCGCTTCAGCGGCGACCGCCCGGCCCGGGCCTGGGGCGTGGCCGAGCTCGCCGACGTCACCGACTGGTCGGTGCTCACCGACCCCCTCGCCTGGCTGGACGCCGAGGTCGGCTCGGTAGCGGCGGCCGTGCACCAGGCCCACGCCCACGGCCTGGACCAGCTGTGCTGGCGCCTGGCCTGGGTGCTGCGCAACTACCTGGAGACCCGCGGCCACTGGCAGCTGTGGGAGCAGACCACGCGGGCCGGGCTGCACGCGGCCCGCCGCATCGGCGACCGGGTCGGCGAGGCCTGCATGCTCGTCTCCCTCGCGCAGCGGGTGGCCTCGGAGGGCGGCAGCGTCGACGACGGCGACGCCGTGGCCGCCTACGAGATCTTCGACGCGGCCGGGCACGCCGTCGGCCGCTCGGTGGCGCTGTTCGCGATGGCCGAGATCGCCGAGTGGCGCCACGACGGCGACGACGTGCGCCGCCACTTCCGGCGCGCGATCGCCGCGGCGCGGGAGGGCGGGGACGAGTACATGGCCGTCAACGCCGAGGCCAAGCTCGTGCGCTGGGAGCACGAGGACGATCCCGACGCCCCCGCGGTCGCCGACGCCTACCGCGACTGCCGCGACCGATTGCGCGGCATCGGCGCCGTCCGGCAGGCGGCGATGATGGAGCGGCGGCTCGGCATGTGGTACGAGGCCCACGCCCGCCATCCCGAGGCCCTCGCCTGCTTCCGGCGCAGCCTGCGCGACGCCCAGCAGCTGCGGGACGAGACCGGGGTGGCGTACCTGAGCCTCGACCTCGGCCGCCTCGACGCCGCCGACGGCCGCGGGCCGGCCGCCGCCGAGCGCTTCACCGAGGCGCTGAGCATGTTCGCCCGCCACGGCGACGAGACCGGCGCGGCCCGGGCCCGCCTCGAGCTCGGCCGGCTGCGGGTCGCCGAGGGCCGCGTCGAGGAGGCCCGCACCCTGCTGCGCACCGCCCACGACCGCTTCGCCGAGCTCGGTCACGCCCACTGGTGCGAGCACGCGGCCCTCGCCCTGGCCACCCTGGGATAGCCCTGGTCTCAGCCCAGCACCGGCAGCACGACCGCGACCGGCCACGCGACGGTCAGGGCGCCGGCCAGGACCGTGCGCCACCACGGGCGGCCGGCCGCCGCGCACACCGCGACGTGCAGCCCGACCAGCACCAGGACCAGCGGCGAGATGAGGGCCAGGAACCCCGGCGCGACGCCGATCAGCGACGCCACCGGCATCGGCAGGCACAGGGCGACGACCGCGGCGTAGCTCCACGGCGTCCCGAGCAGCGCGTGCGCCCCGGCGAGCAGGGCCGCCACGGCCAGGGCGAGCAGCGCGACGACCCACCAGTCCGGCCCGTGCGGCGCGACGTCGGTCAGCCCGGCGTGCACCGGCAGGACGACGGCGGCGAACGCCGCGGCCGCGAGCAGACCGGCCCGGGCGAGCGCCGCGGCGGACGGCCGGGCGAGCCGGGCCGTGCGGTCAGGGCGGTCAGGGCGGGCAGGGTGGTCAGGGCGGGCAGGGTGGTCAGGGCGGCGCAGGAGCAGCGCGGCGGCGACGAGCGCGGCGCCGCACCCCGCGAAGTAGCCGGTGAGGTATCCGGTCACGGTGTTGGGCAGCGCGTGGGCCAGCGCCACCCCGGCCAGCTCGCCCGGGATCGGCGCCACCAGCACCGCCCCGACGCGCAGGCCGGGGCGATCGCGGTCCGGCGGCGCCGGTGCGGCCCCGGTCCGCCCCGACAGCAGCGCGCCGATCAGGATCAGCAGGCCGCCGACCAGGCTCAGGCCGCCCGGGACCAGCCGGCCCTTGGCCGCGATGACGGGCCGCTGCGGGTGGTGGCCGAGCGCCCGGTCGAGCCACCGGGCCGTCTCGTGGTGGGTGCGGTCGGCGAAGAGGACGCCGATGTGCTCGACCAGCGGCACCCGCACCACCCGCTCGGCGCCGGTCGCCTCGGTGGTCGAGGCGATCCCGGACGGCTCGAACGCGCCGTACATCGCCAGCAGGTGCCGCGGCCCCGGCCGGGTCGCCGCCGCCGCGTCGTCGCCGATCGAGATGGCCACGGTGGCCGCGATCGACCGGTCGGCGGCGCCGGCCCGCACCACGGCGGCCGCGCCCATCGAGTGCCCGACCAGCGCGAGGCGGGCCGGGTCGGCGTCGGGCAGCCCGCGCACGTAGCGCACCACCGCGGCCAGGTCCCGGTCGAGCGCGGCCTCGGTGAGCCGCTGCGGGTTGGCGCCGTGGCCGGCCAGGTCGGGCAGGGCCACCAGGTAGCCCCGCCGGGCGAGGGTGTCGGCGAACGGGCGCATGAGGCGGCCGGAGCCGGCGTACCCGTGCACGACCACCACGACCGGCCGCGCCGCCCCGCCCGCCGCGGCGCCGTCGGGACGGACGAGCTCCACCGGCACCGTGCCGACGTGGACCGAGGTCGTGCGCAGCCCGCGGCCCGCGGTCGCGAACCCGGCGACGCCGGCCGCGAGGAGCACGATGCCGAGCACAAGCGTCAGGCGCGCCCTAAGCATGCGCCCGTTGTACCAGCCCCCGACGAGCCCGCGGGGTGACGGGGGTCACCCCGGCCGCCGGGCGCGCCGGTCACCTCCCCGAACCCGGGCGCCGCGGGTCCCGGGAATTCCGGGACCTCCGGCCCTGACGGGTCGCCTTCGTTACGGTCACCCTAGAAGTGGAGGCCGCGAGGGAAACGGGAGAGGTCATGACACAGCGCCTGCGTGCTGAGCTCGACGAGACCGAGGTCGCGCAGCTGGATGCGTGGTGGAGGGCGAACAACTACCTCACGATCGGGCAGATCTACCTGCAAGCCAATCCGCTGCTGCGCCGGCCGCTGGAGCCCGGGGACATCAAGCCCCGGCTGCTCGGGCACTGGGGCACCAGCCCGGGGCTGTCGTTCATCTACGCGCACCTGTCCCGGCTCATCAAGCGGACCGGGCAGCACGCCATCTACCTCGCCGGGCCCGGGCACGGCGGGCCGGCGCTCGTCGCCGCCGGCTACCTCGAGGGCACCTACACCGAGGTGTACCCGGGCGTGACCCAGGACGAGCCCGGGATGCTCCAGCTGTTCCGGCAGTTCTCGGCCCCCGGCGGCATCCCCAGCCACGTGTCGGTCACCACCCCCGGCTCCATCCACGAGGGCGGCGAGCTCGGCTACGTGCTCGTGCACGCCTTCGGCGCCGTCATGGACAACCCCGGGCTGCTCGCCGTCGCCGTCGTCGGCGACGGGGAGGCCGAGACCGGGCCGCTGGAGGGCTCCTGGAAGGGCGTCTCGTTCATCAACCCGGCCCGCGACGGGGCCGTGCTGCCGATCCTGCACCTCAACGGGGCCAAGATCGCCGGCCCGACGGTGCTCGGGCGCAAGGACCCCGCGGAGGTACGGTCGCTGCTCGAAGGCCACGGCTACGACGTCCTCGAGGTCGAGGGCGGCGACCTGCCCGGCATGCACCACCGCTTCGCCGCCGTGCTCGCCGAGGCGTACGAGCGCATCAGGGCCATCCAGGACGCCGCCCGCGACGGCGACTGGGACGGCACCCGGCCGCGCTGGCCGCTCATCGTGCTGCGCTCGCCCAAGGGCTGGACCGGGCCCGAGGAGGTCGACGGCGTCCAGGTCACCGGGACGTGGCGCTCGCACCAGGTGCCGCTCTCCGGCGTCAAGGACAACCCCGAGCACCTCCGGCTGCTCGAGGAGTGGCTGAAGTCCTACCGGCCGGAGGAGCTGTTCGAGGCCGACGGCTCGCCCGTCGCCGCCGTGCGGGCCCTCGCGCCCGACGGTGCCCTGCGGATGAGCGCCAGCCCGCACGCGAACGGCGGCGTGCTCACCGAGGACCTCGACCTGCCCGACTTCCGCAAGTACGCGATCGACGTCGACCGGCCCGGCACCGTCCGCGCCGAGTCGACCCGCCGCCTCGGCGAGCTGCTGCGCGACGTGTACCGCGACAACCCCGACCGCTTCCGGCTCTTCTGCCCGGACGAGACCAACAGCAACCGGCTCGGCGCCGTGTTCGACGTGTCCGACCGGGCGTTCATGGAGCGCGTCACCGACGCGGACGTGGCCATCGGCCGCGACGGGCGGGTCATGGAGGTGCTGTCGGAGCACAACTGCCACGGCTGGCTCGAGGGCTACAACCTCACCGGGCGCCACGGCATGTTCGCCACCTACGAGGCGTTCGCGATGGTGTCGGCGTCGCAGACGGTACAGCACGGAAAATGGCTCCAGGAGGCCAAACGGCTGGCGTGGCGGGCGAAGGTGCCCAGCCTCAACGTGCTGCTCACCTCGACCGCGTGGCGCAACGACCACAACGGCTTCAGCCACCAGGGCCCCGGGCTCATCCAGGTCGTGCTGACCCAGCGCGGCGACGTGGCCCGCGTCTACCTGCCGCCGGACGCCAACTGCCTGCTCTCCGTGGCCGACCACTGCCTGCGCTCGCGCTCCTACATCAACCTCATCGTCATCGACAAGCAGCCGCAGCTGCAGTGGCTGTCGATGGAGGCCGCGGCCGAGCACTGCGCCCGCGGCGCCGGGATCTGGGACTGGGCCGGCACCGACGACGGCACCACGGACCCCGACATCGTGCTCGCCTGCGCCGGCGACGTGGTCACCATGGAGACCGTCGCGGCCGCGCGCATCCTGCGCGAGCGGCTGCCGAAGCTGCGCGTCCGGGTCGTCAACGTCGTGGACCTCATGACCCTGCCGCGGCCGAAGGATCACCCGCACGGGATGAGCGGGACCCAGTTCACGGAGCTGTTCACCGACACCGTCGACGTGGTCTTCGCCTTCCACGGCTACCCGGGCGCCATCCACCAGCTGGTGCACGGGCGCCCCGACGCCGACCGGTTCCGGGTCCGCGGCTTCGTGGAGGAGGGCACCACCACGACCCCGTTCGACATGACGGTTCGCAACCGCGTCTCGCGGTACCACCTCGTCATGGACGCCATCAACAACGCCAAGCGGCTCCCGGCCGGTGCCACCGAGCTCAAGGCGTGGTGCGAGCGGAAGCTGTCCGAGCACGGGACGTACGTCGTCGAGCACCTCGAGGACATGCCCGACGTGCGGGACTGGAGCCTGTCATGACCACTGCATCCGACGCGCTGGCCGCGGCGGCGGACGCCGCCCGGCTCGCCCCCTCCGTGCACAACACCCAGCCGTGGCGCTGGGTGGTGCGCGGCGACACGCTCGAGCTCTACGCCGTGCCCGAGCGGCAGCTGCGCGAGCAGGACGCCGACGGCCGGCTCATGGTGCTCAGCTGCGGCGCGGCCCTGCACCACGCGCTCGTGGCCCTGGCCGCCGAGGGCTGGCGGGCCGAGGTCGAGCGCCCGGCCGGCGAGCCCCTCGCCGTCGTGCGGGCGGTCGAGCACACGCCGGCCGATCCGCACGACATGCACCGGCTGCAGCTGCTGCGGGTGCGCCGCACCGACCGGCGCGCGGTCACCGAGGAGCCGGTGGCGCCCGAGGTCCTGGAGGCCCTCGCGGCCGGCGCCCGCCGCGGCGGGGCCCGGCTGCACGTGCTGGACCGCGACCAGGTGCTCCAGCTCGCGGTGATGATCGAGCACTCCGGGGAGGCCCAGCGCCGCGACGAGCGGATGCGGGCCGAGACCGCGGGCTGGGTCGGCGGGGAGCGCCCCGGCGGCACCGGCGTCCCGTCCAGCGCCCTGCCGGCGCAGAACCCGCGCACCACGGTCGCCGAGCGCGACTTCGGCGTGCCGGGCACCCTCGCCGCGGGTGAGGGGCACGACAACGCGGCGAACTACGCGATCCTGTACGGCGACGGCGACGAGGCCCCCGACTGGCTGGCCGCCGGCGAGGCGCTGGGCGAGCTGTGGCTGACCGCGACCGGGCGCGGCGCCGCCGTGCTGCCGCTGAGCAGCCCGGTCGAGCTCGAGTTCACCCGCGCGGCGCTGCGGCGGATGCTGGGCGACGTCGGCTGGCCCTACCTCGTGCTGCGCCTCGGCGTCGCCGACCCGGAGCACGCGGGCCCGCCGCACACCCCGCGGCTCACCTCCGAGGAAGTGATCACCGTCGAGTAGCGCGTCGGGCAGGCGTCGTGATGGCCGATGGGGCCCGGATTCTTCCGGGCCCCGTCGGCGTCCTCAGTGGACGATCAGCACCGGGCAGTCGGCGTGGTGCATGAGCTGCTGGCCGACCGAGCCGAGCAGCAGGCCCGAGAAGCCGCCGTGACCGCGGCTGCCGAGCACCACCAGGGTCGCCGTGCGCGAGGCGTCCACCAGGACCTCGGCGGGGCGGCCGGCGGCGACCAGCTTGGCCACGGGCACGTCCGGGAACTTGGCGGACCAGGTGCCCAGCGTCTCCTCCAGCCCGGCCCGCTCCCGCGCGTCGTCGGCGATGCCGGGGTCGTAGGCGCGCACCGCGACCAGGGCCCGGCCGCGGGCCTGGGCCGCCTCGAAGGCGAGGCCGAGGGCGCGGTCGCCCGGCACGGAGCCGTCCACCCCGACGACCACCGGGCCGAAGGACGGGTCCGACCGGCCGCGCACCACGGCCACCGGCACCTTCGCGTGGGTCGCCACCTGCTGGCTCACCGAGCCCAGCAGGAGGTTGGCCAGCCCGCCCGCGCCGCGGTTGCCCACGACGAGCATGCGGGCGCCGGCGTCGCCCAGGCCGAGCAGCGTCGCCGCGGCCGAGGACGGCGCGCACACGCCGGACACCTCGACGGCGCCCGTGCGGTCGCGCATCTCGGCGATGATGTCGGCGAGGATCGACTCGGCCGCCTGGCGGGCCGCGTCGACCTGCTCGGCGATGGCGGCGTAGTAGGCACCGGGCCAGGCGATCTCGTACGTGGTGACGATCTGCAGGCGGCTGCCGGTCCGCCCGGCCTCGGCCGCGGCCCACTCGACGGCGCGCCGCGCCTCGGGCGAGCCGTCGTAGCCGACAACGATCCCCTGCGGGTCCGCGTGTGTGCTCATCGGTTCCTCCTCACGCTGGTTCCCCGACTCCAGCGTGCGCCCGTGACGGCACCGTGCGCAGGGCCGGAGGGCCCGGTGCGCGCGGGTATCGTCGCGGTCGTGGCCCGCGCCCGGCTCATCCGCCCGATCGCCCTCGGCGTCGCGCTGCTCGCCGGCGGATGGCTCGTCGTCAGCGGCCCGCCCGGCGCCTCCGTGCCGGCCTCGGCGTCGCGAGATCCGGACCCCGGGCCGGCTCGGCACGAGTGACCGGACCGGGCCGGGGCCGGCCGGTAAGGTCGGCGGCATGAGGCTGCGCGAGGACGAGGTCATGGTGCCGGGGCCGGGCGGTGCGATCCGCACCCGGATCGTGGCGCCGGTCGGCGACGAGCCGCGGTGGCCGGGCCTGCTGCTGTACACCGACATCTTCCAGCTCACCGAGTCGACCCTGCGCACCGCCCGGCGCCTCGCGGCCGAGGGGCTCCTCGTGGCGGTGCCCGAGATCTACCCGCACGGCGACCTGGCCGGGGTGGCGCTGGAGTTCGACGACGCCGGCAAGGCTCGTGGGCTGGCGGGGGCCGCGGCCACCACGACCGCCGGGTTCGACGCCGACCGGGCCGCGGTCCTGGACCACCTGGCCGCCCGGCCCGACGTGACGACGCTGTTCGCGGCCGGCTTCTGCATCGGCGGCCACCTCGCCTTCCGGGCCGCGCTGGACCCGCGGGTGGCCGCGACCGTCTGCTTCTACCCGACCGGCCTGCACGATGGGAAGCTCGGCGCGGACGAGGCCGACTCGCTCGCGCGGGCCGCGGAGATCCGGGGCCGGCTGATGGTCGTCTTCGGCGCGCGGGACCCGCACGTCCCGGCCGACGCGCGGGTGCGGATCCTGGCCGGGCTGTACGCCGCCGGCCACGACGATCTCGAGGTGCACGTGTACGCGGGCGGCGAGCACGCGTTCATGCGCGACGTGGGTCCGCGCTACGACCCCAGGCTCACGGACCTGGGGCTGGCCGAGGCCGTCTCCTTCCTGCGCGGCCGCTGACCGTCGAGGCCGAGCACCCGCACGAGGTCGTCCGCGGGCATGGGGCGGTGGAAGTGGTACCCCTGCGCGTAGCGGTAGCCCAGGGAGTACAGCTGCCGCGCCTGTTCGGGGGTCTCGACCCCCTCGGCGACCGCCCTGAGGCGCAGCCCGTCCGCGATCTGCAGCAGCGCCGTGGCGATGACGGCCGGTGAGCCGCCCGCGCCGATCTCGTCCACGAAGCTCTTGTCGACCTTGAGGACGTCGACCGGGCAGATCTGCAGCAGCCCCAGCGACGAGTGCCCGGTGCCGAAGTCGTCCAGGGCGATGCGCAGCCCCATCTCGCGCAGGGTGCGCACGGAGGCGAGGGCCAGGTCGTCGTCGAACACGGCGGTCTCGGTGACCTCGACGGTGAGGCGGCCCGGATCGGCGCCGGTCTCGCCCATGATGCGCCGGACGGTGGCCGGGAAGTCGGGGTCGCGCAGCTGCCGGGCCGAGACGTTCACCGTGATGCGGATCGGTTCCTCGGACTCCGCGTCCACCCCGAGGTCACGCAGGCGCACGGCCTGGGCGCACGCCTCACGCAGGATCCACTCGCCGAGCGGCGCGATGAGGCCGGTGCGCTCCGCGACCGGGATGAACACCGACGGCGGCACGGACCCCCGCTGCGGGTGCGTCCAGCGGATGAGCGACTCGGCCGCCTCGATGACGCCGTCCGGGAGCCGCACGATGGGTTGGTACACCATGTGCAGTTCCCCGGCGTCGATGGCCCGGCGCAGTTCGGCGGCGATCCGCGCGTCCTCGGTCGCCACGGCGTCCAGGTCGGCGGTGTAGCGGGCGATGCGGTGCTTGCCGCGGTCCTTGGCGGCGTACATGGCGACGTCCGCGCGGCGCAGCAGCTCGCGCGAGTCGGCCGAGCCCGCGGGGCCCTCAGGGCCCTCGGCATCGGTCAGGCCGATGCTCGCGCGCACCATGAGCTCGACGGTCCCGGCCGTGAGCGGCTGCTGCAGCGCGTCGGCGAGCCGGGCCGCGAGGGCGTCGGCCGCGCACGGCTCCGCGTCGGTGAGGATCGCGAACTCGTCGCCGCCGAGGCGGACCACGGTGCCCGCGGTGCCGACGACGCCGGTGAGCCGTACCGCCACCGCCCGCAGCAGCTCGTCGCCGACGTTGTGCCCGAGCCGGTCGTTGACCTGCTTGAAGTCGTCGAGGTCGATGATCGCCAGGTGCAGGCGGTGCGGCGGCGTGCCGCTCATCTCCTCCATCCGCCGGGCCAGCAGCCGGCGGTTGCCCAGGCCGGTGAGCGCGTCCTGCGCGGCCTGGCTGGCGAGCTGGTCGCGGGCCTCGCGCAGCTGGGCGACGGTGCGGTCGACGGTCTCCAGCAGCCGGGCGTTGTCCCGGAAGGCGTGGATCTGGCGGGCCACGACGACGAGCGTGAGCAGCACGGTGCCGGCGGTGAGCACCCGGCCGTCGGGGCCCTGGTCCGCGACGAGCAGCAGCCCGTTGGCGGCGGCCACGGCGAGGTAGGGCAGGACGCTCCAGCGCCGGGCGGGCAGCGGCGGGGGCGGCGGCAGGTCGGCGGCGCGGCGCTGGCGGTCGGCCGCGAAGGCGATGAAGACGGACGCGAGCGCGGTGGTGACGTGCCCGTCGCTGATCGCGGGGAACGCGGCGTAGGCGGGCGCCATGGCCCCGGCGGCGGCCGCGACCCCCGTGGCGACGGCGAGGATGCGCAGCGCGCCGCGCTCGATCGCGCCGATGCCGGTCGAGGCCAGCTTCACGAAGACGGCGATCGAGGCGCAGCCGGCCACGACGGCGACGACGGCCGGCCAGACCGACCCGGACACCTTGGCCCAAGCCTCGGCGTGGCGGAACGAGAAGTGCCAGGCCACCAGCGCGACCGTGATCATCACGGTGCCACTGTCGAGCAGCAGCTGCAGGGAGCCGCCGCGCTGGGCCCGGGCGCCGGGCAGCCGCAGCAGGCCGATCTGGGTGATCACGGAGGCGCTGATGAACAGGCCCAGCGTCAGGGGGCTCAGCTTCTGTGAGGGTGCGCCGGGGCCGTGCAGGGCGTCGTAGGCGTTGCTGATGGCGCCGAGGCCGAGCATCGCCGAGGAGATGGCGACGCACCGCCAGAAGTTCCGCGCCGGGATCGTCAGCCCGCGCGCGCCGGAGGCCCGCCACGACTCGGCGGCCGCGACCCCGCTGAGCACCGGCAGCATCGCCCAGCCGGCCAGCGGCGCCTCCCAGGCCCGCGCGAGGACGCCCGCCAGCCACGCCGCCAGCACGGCCGCGGCGACCGCCAGGACCAGCAGCCCCGTGGTGAGCCGGAACGGCCGGACCACGCGGTCGTCACCACCCACGGCCACCTTCCCCCTGTCGAACGTGCCTCCTGGTCATCGGCGGGCGGCCCGGCAAGCTGAGCGGTTAGCGGATCCCGCCGGACGGGTAATCACCGGGCATGGCACTCAGCGATGACGACATCACCACCACCAGCTCCCACACCTCGCACTCGGAGCACCACTCGCACTCGGAGCACACCTCGGTGGTCAACGGCGTGGCCTCGCACGAGGAGCACGACGAGCACCACGTCTCCGGCGAAGGCCCGAACGACGGCGGCGCCGACCCCCACGGCACCGACGGCGGCGCGGACGGCGGCGCCCAGCTCTGACCCACGCGAACGCTCCGACCTCCGCAAACGTGAGGCCGGCCCCGGTGCGGGGTCGGCCTTTTTGCGGTTAGACGTTGACGAATGGGTGGATGTCTGCAACCTTTAAGGCCCCCGTCCGCAAGAAGTTGGCAGCGATGTGCAACTTCACGGCATCCCACACCCCAACACCGGCCCGGACCTGGGCGGGCATCCGCCGATGTGCTCGTTCCGTGAGTACGGCTCGCCAGGTCCCCGGGACCGCGCTGTCGTCTGAACGGAGCAGAGGACAACCATGCCCAGAAGAAGACTCACCGCCGGTGCCCTGACGGTCCTGCTGGCCGTCGCCGGCGCCGTCGGGCTCACCGCCGCGCAGCCCGCCGTCGCCGCCGGCGGGCCCAACCTCGCCCAGGGCAAGACCGCCACCGCCAGCAGCTTCACCGACGTCTACGGGGCCGGCAACGTCACCGACGGCAACCAGGGCAGCTACTGGGAGAGCGCCAACAACGCGTTCCCGCAGTGGATCCAGGTCGACCTCGGCTCGGCCGTGAGCATCGACCAGGTCAAGCTCAAGCTGCCCACCGGCAGCTGGGGCGCCCGCACCCAGACCCTCGCGCTGACCGGCAGCACCGACGGCACGAACTTCGGCACCACCCTGTCGGCCTCGGCCGGGCGGGTGTTCGACCCGGCGAGCGCGAACACGGTGACCATCGGGTTCACCGCGGCCACGGTCCGCTACGTGCGCGCCACGATCACCGCGAACACCGGCTGGCCGGCCGGGCAGCTGTCCGAGTTCGAGGTGTACGGCTCGGCCGTGCAGCCGCCGAACCCGCCGACCGCGCCCGGGAACCTCGCGTTCACCGAGCCCGGCTCCGGGCAGATCAAGCTGACCTGGACCGCGTCCTCGTCGTCGCTGGGCATCGGCGGGTACACCGTCTACGCCAACGGCACCGCGCGCGCCACGGTCGGCTCGGGCGTGCTCACGTACACCGACACCCAGCCCGCCGGCACGACGGTGACGTACTGGGTCCGCGCCCGCGACACCGCCGGCACCGAGAGCGCCGACAGCAACCACGTCACCCGCAACGGCAGCACCCCGCCGCCGGGCGGCACCAACCTCTCGCAGGGCAAGCCGGTCGACGCGAGCTCGTCGGTCTTCTCGTTCGTCGCGGCCAACGCGGTCGACGGCAACGTGGGCACCTACTGGGAGTCCAACGGCTACCCGGGCACGCTCACCGTGCACCTGGGCGCCAACGCCGACGTCACCTCGCTCGTCGTCAAGCTCAACCCCGACACGGCGTGGGGCCCGCGCACCCAGAGCCTGGCCGTGCTCGGCCGCGAGCAGTCCGCGACCGGCTTCACCACGCTCGTCCCGCGCGCCGACTACGCCTTCGCGCCGGGCGGCACCCAGAACAGCATCACCGTCCCGGTCACGGCCCGGGTCGCCGACGTGCAGCTGCAGTTCTTCGCCAACACCGGCGCGCCCGGCGGTCAGGTCGCCGAGCTGCAGGTGTTCGGCACGATGGCGCCCAACCCGGACCTCGTGGTCACCGCCGCGTCCTGGTCGCCGTCGGCGGTCAACGAGACGACCGCGATCACCCTGTCGGCCACGGTGCGCAACAGCGGTACCGCCGCCGCCCCCGCCACCACCGTCAACTTCTCGCTCGGCGGGTCGCTCGCGGGCTCCGCGAACGTCGCCGCGCTGGCCGCGGGCGCGTCGGCCACCGTCACCCTCAACGCCGGCACCCGCCCGATGGGCAGCTACCCGCTGACCGCGACGGTCGACCCGGCCAACACGGTCGTCGAGCAGAACGACGGCAACAACAGCTTCACCACCGCGAGCCCGCTCGTGGTGACCCAGGCGCCCGGCCCGGACCTGCAGGTGACCGCGGTCGCCTCGAACCCGGCCAGCCCGGCCGCCGGCGCGGCCGTCTCCTTCACGGTGTCGGTCGCCAACACCGGTACCACCGCCGTCACCGCGACCACGGTGACCCGGGTGGTCGTGGGCACCACGACGCTCAACGCGAACACCGGCGCCATCAACGCGGGGCAGACGGTCACCGTGGCCGTGCCCGGCACCTGGACCGCGGTCACGGGCGGCGCGACGATCACCGCCACGGCCGACGCGACGAACGTCGTCGCGGAGACCCGCGAGGACAACAACGCGCTGTCGCGCTCCATCGTGGTCGGGCGCGGCGCCGCGGTGCCGTACACCGAGTACGAGGCCGAGGCCGCGAACTACACCGGCACCCTGGTGACCGCCGACTCGCTGCGCACGTTCGGGCACACGAACTTCGGCACCGAGAGCTCGGGCCGGGCGTCGGTGAAGCTGTCCAGCCAGGGGCAGTACGTCGAGTTCACCTCCACCAACCAGGCGAACTCGATCGTGGTGCGCAACTCGGTGCCGGACTCGCCCTCCGGCGGCGGCCAGGACTACACGCTCAGCCTCTACGCCAACAACGTCTTCGTGCAGAAGCTGACCCTCTCGTCGCACTTCAGCTGGCTGTACGGCACCAGTGACGACACCGAGTCGCTGTCCAACAGCCCCGGGGGCGACGCGCGCCGGCTCTTCGACGAGTCCCACGCGCTGCTGTCGTCGAGCTACCCCGCGGGCACCAAGTTCAAGCTGCAGCGCGACAGCGGCGACAACGCCTCGTTCTACTACATCGACCTCGTCGACCTCGAGCAGGTCGCCCCGCAGCTGTCGCAGCCGGCGGGGTGCACGTCGATCACGCAGTACGGCGCCGTGCCCAACGACGGCATCGACGACACGGCCGCCATCCAGAAGGCCGTGATGGACGACCAGAACGGCGTCATCAGCTGCGTGTGGATCCCGGCGGGGCAGTGGCGGCAGGAGCAGAAGATCCTGACCCCGGACCCGACGCGGGGCCAGTGGAACCAGAAGGGCATCCGCAACGTCGTCATCAAGGGCGCCGGGATGTGGTACTCCCAGCTCTACACCACCACCGAGCCGCAGAACGTGACCGGCAACATCAACCACCCGCACGAGGGCAACGTCGGCTTCGACATCGACGACAACGTCCAGCTCTCCGACATCGCCATCTTCGGCGGCACGACCAACCGCAAGGACCGCGGCCACGGGCTCAACGGCCGCTTCGGCAAGAACACGAAGATCGCCAACGTGTGGATCGAGCACACCAACGTCGGCGCCTGGGTCGGCCGCGACTACAGCGACACCCCGGCGTACTGGAACCCGGGCGACGGCCTCGAGTTCTCCGGCATGCGCATCCGCGACACCTACGCCGACGGCATCAACTTCTCCAACGGCACGCGCAACTCCAAGGTGTTCAACTCCTCGTTCCGCACCACCGGCGACGACTCGCTCGCGGTCTGGTCCAGCACGTACGTCAAGGACCAGTCGGTCGACGTCGGCCACGACAACCACTTCACGAACAACACCATCCAGCTGCCGTGGCGGGCCAACGGCATCGCGATCTACGGCGGCTACGGCAACGCGATCGAGAACAACCTCGTCTCCGACACGATGAACTACCCGGGCATCATGCTGGCGACGGACCACTCGCCGATCGCGTTCTCGGGCACGACGACGATCGCCAACAACGGGCTCTACCGCTGCGGCGGCGTGTTCTGGGGTGAGCAGCAGAAGTTCGGCGCCATCACCCTGTTCGCCCCGTCGAGCGACATCCCGGGCGTCACCATCCGCGACACCGACGTCATCGACTCCACCTACGACGGCATCCAGTTCAAGGCGGGCAGCGGCCAGTACCCGAACGTGGCCATCACCAACGTCCGCATCGACAAGTCCAACAACGGCGCGGGGATCCTGGCCATGGGCAGCGCCCGCGGCAGCGCGACACTGACCAACGTGACCATCACCAACTCGGCCACGGGCAGCGTCGTGAAGGAGCCCGGCTCGCAGTTCGTCTTCAACGGCTCGCCCAACTAGGTGCCTTGAACGCTATTGGTTGAGGGGCAGGCTTTCGACGAGCCGTCGGAGGCCTGCCTCGAACGCCTCGCCGTCGCGGCCCAGTGCGCACCCGCGCACGAAGGCCGCGGCGGTGAGGGCGACCCGCGGCGCCGCGACCGCGGTGTGCGCGGCCACGTGCGGGCTGATCTGGGGCTGCTTGAAGGAGACGGTCACCGCGAGCCAGGGATGGCGGCGGTACATCTGCCACTGCAGCCGGCACAGCGCCTCCAGCCGCTCCCGCTCGCTCCCGCGGGACGGCGGCGGATACTCGGCGAAGATCGCGTCGGACATGAGCACCTGCAGCTGCGCCTTGTCCCGCAGGTAGGTCAGCAGCCACACGTTGGCCTGGTCGAACCGCTGCGCGAGCCGGCGCATGGACAGCGCACCCAGCCCCTCGGCATCGGCGATCTCGATCGCGGCCCGCACGAGCTCCGCCCGCGTCTCGGCCTCCTCGGCCGGCAGCCGCGGCAGGTGCGGCGGCTCGGCGACGGCATCGGCGGCCCGCGCGGCGACGACGGCCCCCCGCCCGCTGGGCGCCGCCTCGGCGAGCCCGTCCTGGCGCAGGATGGTGAGCGCCCGGTACGCCGGACCCATCGAGACGCCCCACTCCGCCATGATCGCTTTCGCGGCGGGCAGCGGCGCGCCCGGCGCGAGCTCACCCGCGACGATCCGCCGACGCAGCTCCGCGACGATCGCTTCCGCCTTGCGCGCCACGCGGCC
The DNA here is from genome assembly GCF_050947935.1 of Dactylosporangium sp. CA-052675. Taxonomy (GTDB): domain Bacteria; phylum Actinomycetota; class Actinomycetes; order Mycobacteriales; family Micromonosporaceae; genus Dactylosporangium. The sequence continues at coordinate 3,724,700 of NZ_CP192010.1, forward strand.
TCCCTCTGGCAGTTCCGGAAAGCCGAATTCTATTGCCCGTCGCCTCGCCTCCCTCGGTCCGCTCCTCACGGCCTGGGCCGGGGCGTCGGCTCGGTCGACGGTGGTCGGTCGGGTCGTCGCGGCGCCGGTTGCGGTGTCCGCCGCGTCGGCTCTGGCCGGTCCGCTGCTCACGGCGTTGGTTGCGGCGTTCGCCCGGTCACCCCTGCAAGGGTGTGCTGGAGATCCGCCCGCTTCGGACCCGCGCTCACCGGCTGCCGGCCGTTCTGGATCCGCGACTCAGCCGGCCGTGCGAACGTACGGGCGAACCGAGTCGCGGATGACCAGGTGGGTGCCGAGCAGCACATGGTCACGGCCCGAACCGGTCTGCACGTTGCCCAGCGCCATGCGCGCGGCGGCGCGGCCGAGTTCCTCGTGCGGCAGGTGAACGGTCGTCAGCGGTGGCGTGAGCTCCTGGGCGAACGCGAGGTCGTCGAACCCGACGACGGACACGTCCTCGGGCACTCGCCGACCGGCTTCGCGCAAGGCGGTCAGAGCGCCCGAGGCGATCGTGTCGGTGCCGGTGAACACGGCGGAGAAGTCCGCATCCTCGCGTAGGAGCCGTTGCACGCCGAGGTAGCCGGCCGTGCGGTCCAGCACCGTGTGGTCAGCGATGATCAGCCGTTCGTCGACGTCGGCGCCGAAATCGGCGCAGGCCTTGCGGTATCCGGCGACGCGTTGGTCGGTGGTGGTGAACCCGTGCCGGCCCGTGATCAGCGCGATCCGCCGGTGACCGGCCGACAGCAGGTAGCTGGTGGCGGCGTATGCCCCGCCGATGTTGTCGTACTCCACGACCAGGGCCGGGATGTCCGGGCCGGGTGACGGACGCCCGCACAGCACCAGGCGCGAGCCCAGGGTCTGGACATAGCCGCGGACCCGGTCCCGGTAGTCGGCGCTGTCGACCACGCCGCCGACGAGCAGGACTCCCTCGGCGTTCATCTCGCGCACGAGCCGTACTGCGTCGATCTCCTGCTTGGCCTCGCCCTGGGTGGTGAAGATCGCGCAGAAGCGGCCGGATTCGGCGGCGTGTTCCTGCACCCCGGCGGCGACGTGCTGCACGAACGGTGACCGCACGTCGGTGGCGATCACCGCGATCATCGGTGTCGGCCGGCCGGACAGGCCGCGCGCGTGGGCGTTGACGACGTAATCGAGGTCGCGGACGGCCTGCTGCACCTTGGCGTGGGTCGCGGGCGTCACCGTTCGGTCGCCGGCCAGTGCCCGCGAGACTGTCGCGACCGAGACCCCGGCGTGCCGGGCGACATCGCGGATCGTGACACGGCCCGGGCGGTCCGCTGATTGTGCCCTCGACATCGTTGGGAACGCTCCTTCGGCGGTGCTGCATCAAACGAATGAAATCGGTTCCTGTAATGATACATTTCGCGGATGAAGCTGGCGTTCTCCACCTTAGGTTGCTCGGGCATGCCACTCGCCGAGGTCGCCGCCATGGCCGCGCGCACCGGTTGGTCGGGCCTGGAGCTTCGGTCCGCCGCTGATGAGCCGATCCATACGGCGAGCCCCTGGGCGGACCGGGCCGCCGCCCGGGCCGACCTCGGCGCGGCGGTCCCGGTCTGCGTCGCCTCCTACGTTCGGGTGGCGTCCGGGTCCGATGACGGGGATGTGGTGGCGGCGCTGCTCGCCGAGGCGGGGCTCGCCGCCGACCTCGGTGCGGGGGCGGTGCGCGTGTTCGCGGGCGCCGGGGGCCCGGATGGTTCCGCCGACGGCGCCCCGGATGCGGACGAGCAGGCCGCCCGCCGGCTCCGGGCCGCCGCCGACACCCTGCCCGGCGACGTCGAACTCTGGCTGGAGACCCATGACTCGCACGCCAGCGGCGCGGCCGTCGCGCGGGTCCTCGACCGGGTCGGGCACCCACGGGTCCGGGCGGTCTGGGACATCGCGCATCCCTGGGGGTGGGGCGAGCCGATCCCGGTGACCGCGAGGCTGCTGGCGCCGCACCTCGCGCACGTGCAGATCAAGGACCAGCGCTCGGCCGCCGACCGCACCCCGGTGCGCCTGGGCACCGGGGTGCTGCCGCTGACGGCGATGTTCGACGCGCTCGGCGGGCTCGGATACCGCGGGTGGCTGAGCCTGGAATGGGAGCGCAAGTGGCACCCGGCGGCGGAACCGCTGGAGACGGTCCTCGCCGCCGGTCGGGACTATCTGGAGTCCCGGTTATCGCCGCAGCGGTAGCCCGGTGGTGAAGGCGTTGAGCAGATTGTCGAGCTGGACGCCGGGGACGCCCGGGTAGAGGTTGTTCACCAGCAGCACGACGCAGACATCGTGGCCCGGGTACAGCCACCACTGGCAGCCGGACCAGCCGCCGTGGCCGTACACGCGGCGCTCCAGCAGGGTCGTCGAGCGGTCCCGCAGTGTCCAGGTCAGTCCCCAGTCGTGCTCGGCGAACGTCGGGTCGGCGCTGAGGATCGGCAGCCCGGTCGACTGTGGGGTGGTCATCGCCGCGAGGGTCACCGGGTGCACGGCAGCGCCGTCGCCGCGCAGCAGCGAGCTGCCGAGCCGCAGCAGGCCGTCGGCCCGGGCGAGCAGGCCGGCGCCGGGGTGGCGGGTCCGCCGGAACGACGCGTAGTCGGCGACGAACCGGTCGATCTCGGTGACGGCGACGGCCGGGCAGCCCGGATCGAACGTCATCGCGTCGCCGCCCGGGAGTTCGGCGAGGTGCTCGTCCACCGTCCGGCCGCTCGCGTGCTCGATCATCGCGGCGATGCCCTCGAACGCGAGGCTCGAGTACTGCAGCGCGGTTCCGGCGCGGAACACCGCCGGCGCGTCGATCAGGCTCTGGCGCAGCCCGCCAGGTGGGTCGACCTTCCCGTCGAGCACGCCGCTGGTGTGGGTGAGCAGATGCCGCAGGGTCACCTCGTCGGTGCGGCCCGGGCCGAAGCCGGGCAGGACCTCCCGCAGGGGCTGACCCAGCGACAACAGCCCCTGTTCGACCAGGCGCAGCGCGATGAGCCCGACGACGGGCTTGGTCACGGAGAACACCGCGAAGTGGTCGTCCGCCGAGGTTCCACGGCCGAACGGCTCCAGCAGGACGGTGCCGCGGGAGGTGGCGACGCCGAACACACCGCGGTCGAGGCGGCCGTCATCGACGGCGGCGGAGATCCAGCGGAGCGCGGCATCGTAGGGGCGGTCGGTCATCGGTTCACATCTTCCCTTCGTCGGGTGCGGGCAACGCGTTGGCGGCGATGACCCGGGCGTACCAGGTGGCGCTGGACTTCAGCGTCCGCCGCTGGGTGGGGTAGTCGACCGCGATCAGCCCGAACCGTTTGGTGTAACCCATCGCCCATTCGAAGTTGTCGAGCAGCGACCAGGCGAAGTAGCCGCGCACATCGACCCCGGCGGCGATCGCCGCGTGCAGTGCGCGCAGGTGGCCGTCGAGGTAGCCGACGCGGTCACGGTCGTCGACCGTGCCGTCCGGGCCGGGAACGTCGGGGAAGGCCGCGCCGTTCTCGGTGATGTGCACCGGCGGCAACCCGGGATAGCGGTCGCGCAGGCCGCACAGCACCTGCCGCAGCCCGTCGGGCTCGACCGGCCAGCCCATCTCGGTGTAGGCGAGGCCGTCCGGGCGGACCTCCGCGACCCCCAGCGCCGGGTTCCCGGTGGCCGCGGACGGGTCGGCGCGGACGTGGGTGCGGTTGTAGAAGTTGACGCCGAGGAGGTCCAGCGGTGCGGCGATCGTCTGCAGGTCGCCGTCGCGCAGATGGGTCAGGTCGGCCTGCGGCGCGTACCAGTCGAGCATGTCGCGAGGGTAGGCACCGGTGAGGATGGGGTCGAGGAACATCCGGTTGTGGTGCCCGTCGAACCGGGCGGCGGCGGCGACGTCTTCGGCCGCGTCAGTGGCCGGGACGGCGACGGTGAGGTTCAGCGCGATGCCGACCCGGGTGTCCGGGTGGCGCCCGGCGCGCAACCGGGTGGTCGCCAGGCCGTGGCCGAGCAGCAGGTGGTGTGCGGCGGCCAGGGCCCGGCCGGTGTCGCGGACGCCGGGCGCGTGCACACCGGCGCTGTGGCCGGCCCACGCCGCGACCGCCGGCTCGTTCACGGTGACCCACCACGGCACGAGATCGCCGAGCGCGTCGTGGACGGTTGCCGCGTAGTCGGCGAACCGCTCGGCGGTGTCGCGGTCGGCCCAGCCGCCCCGGTCCTGCAGCGGCTGCGGCAGGTCCCAGTGGTAGCAGGTCACCATCGGCGTGATCCCGCGCCGCAGGCACGCCTCGGCGACCCGCCGGTAGTGGTCCAGGCCGCGCGGGTTCAGCGTGCGGCCGTCGGGGAGGACCCGGGGCCAGGCGACCGAGAAGCGGTACGCCGTGATGCCGATGCGCCGCGCGAGGTCGAGATCGTCCGGGTAGCGGTGGTAGTGGTCGCAGGCCTCGGCGCCGGTGCTGCCATCGGCGATGTGTTCGGGGCGGGCGGCGAACGTGTCCCAGATCGACGGTCCGCGGCCGTCGGCGTCGACGGCGCCTTCGACCTGGTACGCGGAGGTCGCGGCGCCCCACAGGAAGCCGGGCGGGAAGGTGTCCACGGTCAGCCGCCCAGCGTCGCGGTCCGGCCGCCGGAGCGGGTGCGGGTCCACCGGCTCAGGGGCGGCAGCGGGGCGGCGGCCGCGGTCGCCGGGACACGGTCGAGCGCCTGTCGGCGGTTGAAGCGGTACGGCACAGGTCTACCTCCGGTGCGGGGTCAGGCGAGGATCGGAAGGTCGGCGCGGTGGACCTGGCCCAGCAGTGGTTCGCCGAGCAGGAAGCGCTCCAGCTCGTCGACGGCGAAGTCGCCGAGCCGTCGCAGCTCGCTGCCCTGCACACCGGCGACATGCGGCGTGATCAGGACATTGGGCAGGCTGAACAGCGGGTGACCGGGCGGCAGGGGCTCGGGCTCGGTGACGTCGAGGACGGCGTCGATCCGGCCGCTGGCGCAGGCGGCGGTGAGTGCCTCGGTGTCGACCAGGGCGCCGCGGGCGGTGTTGATCAGGGTGGCGCCGTCGGGCATCAGCGCCAGCCGCCGGGCGTCGATGAGGTGCCGGGTGGCGGGGATCGCGGGGGCGTGCAGGGTCAGGATGCCGGCGCGGCGGCAGCACTCGTCGACGTCGACCAACTCGGCGCCGAGCGCGGCGGCGTCGGCGCGGTCGAGGTAGGGATCGCTGACGAGCACCCGGTACCCGGCCGCGGCCAGTCGCGGGACGACGCGCCGGCCGATCCGCGAGGCGCCGATCACGCCGACGACGAGGCCGTCGTTGCCGTCGACGCGCTCGGCATGGGTGGGGAAGTGCCCGGCGGCGTAGCGGCGGGCCGCGGGCAACGCCCGTTTCCCGGCGAGGACCACGACCGCGAGGGTGAAGTCGGCGACCGGGCCGGCGCCGGCCTCGGCGGCCGAGGAGATCGTGATGCCGCGCTGCCAGGCGTCCTCGGTCAGCAGCGCCTTGACGGTGCCGCCGGCGTGGAAAATCGCCGTCAGCCGGGGTGCGGCGGCGAGCACCGCCGCGTCGACCGGTGGGCATCCCCAGCCGGTGATGAGGACGTCCGTGCCGGCGAGGTCCGGGCCGACCGACGCGACGGCGAAGTCCGTGACCGGCGGGCCGGGGACGACCGTGACCAGGCCGTCGAGCCGTCGGCGCAGATCCGGCGGGAGTAGCCGCCCGGTGATCTCGGGCCACATCGCCACCATCGCCCGGATCGGCTGCCGCATGAGTACCTCCAATGTAACCGTATTCAAGACGTTTCGCAGCGACCATAGGCGGCGTGCTTCGAATGCGTCAACGCCGCAACGTGCCCGGCGGCGGTTCGCGGCTTAAGTGGGGTTTTGAACAGCAACTTCGTCGGTGCGGCCCGACGCAAGGCCCGTTCATCTGCTTGACTTGTGCCTGTAATCGGTAATAGCTTCCGGTCATTGACGCCAGGAGAGGACCGCCATGGTGACACCGACGACGGACGTACGTCCGGTCCCCGCCGGCGCTGCGGACGACGGCGACGCGACCGCACATCCGCGTCCGCCCGGCAGAACGCGGCGACTCCGCCTGGGGCAGCGCCTGCGCCGTGACTGGCCGGTGCTGCTCATGTTGGTGCCGGGCGTCGCCTACTTCCTGGTCTTCCAGTACGGCGCGATGTTCGGCACGCTGGTGGCCTTCAAGGACTACGTGCCCTTCTACGGGTTCTTCGCCAGCACCTGGGTCGGCGTCGACAACTTCACCCTGTTGACCGGCGACGAGGCGTTCTGGCGGGCCGCGCTCAACACGGTCGTCATCTCCGGCCTGCAGCTGGTGTTCTTCTTCCCCGCGCCGCTGGCGCTGGCCCTGCTGCTGCACAGCCTGACCTCCGCGACCATCCGCCGGTTCGTGCAGAGCGTGGTCTACCTGCCCCACTTCATCTCGTGGGTGATCGTCGTCGCGATGGCCCAGCAGGTGCTGGGCGGTGCCGGCCTGCTCAACGGCCTGCTGTCCGACCACGGGCTGCACACGGTGAACATCCTCGCCGACCCCGGCGCGTTCAAGCCGCTGATGGTCGCCGAGGTGATCTGGAAGGACAGCGGCTGGGGGACCATCATCTTCCTCGCCGCGCTGACCCAGGTCGACGAGCAGCTCTACGAGGCCTCCGCGCTCGACGGCGCCGGACCCTGGCGGCGGTTCTGGCACGTCACGCTGCCGGCGATCCGCCCGATCGTCGTACTGCTGCTCATCCTGCGGCTGGGTGACATCCTGTCGGTCGGCTTCGAGCAGATCCTGCTGCAACGCGACGCGGTGGGCCCCGAGGCCGGTGAGGTCATCGACACGTTCGTCTACTACCACGGCATCGTCGGCGGCAACTTCGGCCTGGCCGCCGCCGCGGGACTGGCCAAGGGCGTCATCGGGGCCTGTCTCGTCTACGCCGCCAACAAGATCTCGCACCGCCTCGGAGAGCAGGGAGTGTACCGATGAGCGCGCGTCCACCGTGGAAGGAACCGGCGCGGGTGCCGACGCGGATCGCCAAGGCGTTCGCCCTCGTCGTGGTGGTTGCCCTCGTGGTGATGCCGTTCCTGGTCGTGGTGTCGACGAGCATCGCGTCGCCGCGCGAGGTCACCGAGAACGGCGGCTGGGTGCTGTGGCCCACCGAGCCGACGCTGAGCGCCTACGAGCAGATCTGGCAGGGCGGCATCGTCACCCGGGCGCTGCTCGTCAGCGCCGGCGTGACCCTCGCCGGAACGGCGTTGAGCCTCGCCACCACGACGCTGCTCGCCTACGCGCTGGCCCGGCCCGAGGTGGTCGGCGGCCGGCCGCTGCTGATGCTGATCCTCTTCACCTTCCTCTTCCCGCCCGGGATGATTCCCGCGTACCTCGTGGTGAAGAATGTCGGGCTGCTCGACTCGTACGCGTCGCTGATCCTTCCGGTGCTGCTCAACGTCTTCAACCTCGTCGTCATGCGGGGTTTCTTCCAGTCGATCCCGGCGGAGCTGTTCGAGGCGGCCCGGCTCGACGGCGCGGGCGACTGGCGGATCCTGTGGCGGGTGGTCGTGCCGCTGTCGAAGGCGGCCCTCGCCGTGGTCGGACTCTTCTACGCCGTCGGGTACTGGAACTCGTGGTTCACCGGAATGCTGTACCTCCAGGACACGACCAAGTGGCCGCTGCAACTCGTGCTGCGCACCTACGTGACGTCCGGCGGGGTGCTCGCCGACCCGTCCGCGCAGAGCGACGGCGCGTTCGCGGCCGCACCGCAGACCATCCAGATGGCCGTCGTGGTGATGGCGACGCTGCCGATCGTCCTCGTGTACCCGTTCCTGCAGCGCTACTTCGTGCGCGGGGTCATGACGGGCGCGATCAAGACCTGACACCCCCGATGTCGAAAGACCTGACACCCCCCGATGCCGAAAGGAACCACCCCATGCACCTGTCCCGACGCTCGCTCTTACGAGCGGCCGGCGCTACCGCGGCCGTGACCGCCGTGCCCTCGCTCGCCGCGTGCTCCGACGGCGGCAAGCCCGGCGCGGTACCCACCGGCGCCGCGGTGCCGTGGCCGGCCTACGTCCCGGCCAAAGTGCCTGCCCCCGACCTGCCGGGCACGCCGCAGTCGCAGGCCGGCTACACCGCCTACCCCACCTCGGTCACCTCGACCGGGCAGCCGGCCCCCGGCGACGGCAGCACCGTGCGCGCCTGGGTCATCTCGTACGGCGCGCCGCCCAAGCCGGCCGCCAGCAACCAGTTCTGGCAGGCCGTCAACAAGGCGCTGAACATCAACCTGGAACTGACCATCGTTCCCAACGCCGACTACCCGGCGAAGGTGCAAACCCTGGTCGCCGGGAACGACCTGCCCGACCTCATCTGCGTCTTCTCCGGGTACGGCCTGCCCCGGGACACCCAGTTCCTGCCCGCGCAGTGCGCCGACCTGTCCGAGCACCTGTCCGGCGACGCGGTGAAGACGTACCCGAACCTCGCGAATATCCCGACGTACGCCTGGCAGGGCATGGGACGCATCGGCGGGCACCTCTACGGTGTCCCGATCGAGCGCAGCCCGTCGCCGAGCACGTTGTTCATCAACGACAACGCGCTGACCGCGGCCGGCTACACCGGCGCCTGGAGCCGCGACCAGTTCACCACGGTGGCGAAGACGTTGAGCGGCAACCGCAAGTACGCCCTCGGCGGCAGCACCGACACGCAGTTGCTCTACAACTTCCACGCCGCCTCGCACGGTGCGCCGAATACCTGGCGGCTCGACGGCGGCAAGTTCGTGTCCACCTTCGAGACGCCCGAGTTCAAGGCGGCCGTCGGCTACATGCGCGACCTGTGGCAGGCCGGCGTCTACCACCCGGACTCGGTGACCATCAGCACGGCGAACATCCAGACGCAGTTCTTCGCGCAGAGCGTCGCCGCGATCTTCGGCAACATCGGGTCCGCCGCTCCGATGATCACCGGCGTCAACGGCGCGTTCGACATCAACCTCGCGCAGTTGTACTCCGGAGCCGGCGGCACCCCCGCGGCGTGGGGCGGCGGCGGGCTGTTCGGGTACACCGCGATGAAGAAGGCGGCACCGGACCGCATCCGGATGCTGCTGCGGGTGCTGGACTTCCTCGCCGCGCCGTTCGGAACCAAGGAGTACGAGCTGTTCCACTACGGCGTCGAAGGAGTCCACTTCACCCGCGGCAGCACGGGAGCGCCGACGCCGACGCCGTTGTGGACCGGCGGCGAGAACGCGGTGACGCTGCCGGTGAAGTACCTCTGTGACGCGCCGGGCGTGCTGTACTTCCCGGGCCTGCCGGCCGAAAAGCTCACCAAGCTCTTCGAATGGCAACGCACGGCGGTCAAGAACGTCACCTTCGACCCGACCCGGGGGATGAAGTCGGCGACCCAGGCCAGCCAGGGCCTGACCATCTACAAGCTCATCACCGACGGCCTCATCGGCGTCGTCACCGGCCGCACGCCGCTGAGCGCCTGGGACGAGACGGTGAAGAACTGGAAGCGATCCGGCGGCGACACGATCGCCGGGGAGTACGCGCAATACGCCGCGGCGAACAACTGACCGCCGGGCCGCACCACCCCACCCCCTCACGAAGGAGTCGCACACCCCGTGAACCTGATCGTGAAACGTTTCATGCCGCGGCCGCGGTGATGGAGCGGTCCGCACCCGACCGGGGCGTGGTCACTGACTTCACGCACGACATCGCGCCCGCCGGGCCGGCGGCCACCATGCCGGGCGCTGGGGGGCCGATCGGTTCACTGATCGACGTCGCGCGCTACCGGGCTGCGGACTTCGATGGCGACGGCCGGCGGGACACCCCCGCCATCCCGGTCGACGTGGCACAAGGCCTGCCCGACCCGTCCAGCTGGGTCCTCCCGGCCGTCCACTGAGGTGGCCGATCCGTCCGGGCCGGCCGTGCGACAGCGCGGCCGGCCCGCCACAGCCCCCGGCGGACGTGCGGTCGCCGCGACCGCCGGGGCACTCTTCGTCACGATGATGGGAACGACCCTCCCCACCCCGCTGTACGGCCTCTACGCCGAACGGCTGGGCCTCACCGACCTGACCGTCACCGTGTTGTTCGCCGCCTACGGCCTCGGCGTGGTCTCCTGCCTCATCCTGTTCGGGCGGCTCTCCGATGTGCTCGGGCGACGGCCGGTGCTGGTCGCCGCGCTCGGCCTGTCGCTGCTGAGCACGGTGCTGTTCCTGCTGCCGCCGGCGCTGCCGGTCCTGCTGGTCGCCCGGGTCGTCTCCGGTCTCTCCGCCGGGTTGGCGAGCGGGGTCGGTACCGCCGCGATCGTCGACCTCGCCGCGCCCGGAAGCCGGGCCACCGCCGGTGCGCTCGCGCTCGCGGCGAACACCGGCGGGCTGGCGCTCGGCACCCTGTTCGCCGGGATCACGGCCGATCTCGTCGCGACGCCGCTGCGGACGCCGTACGCCGTGCACGCCGCGCTTGTCGCCGCCGCCGTGCCGGCGCTGGTGGCGTTGACCCCGGCCGGATCAACGCCACCAGCGGTGACCCCAGCCGGATCAACGGTGCCGTCGATGCGCGGGCCTGGCCGCCCGGGTCGCGTCCGGGCGCGCGGCGCGTTCCTGCACGCCGCGGTCGCCGGTGGTACGGCCTTCGCCGTCACCGGGGTGTTGACGGCCGTCAGCGCGATTTTCCTGGCCCGTTCCCTGCGGCTGCCGAGCCACAGTCTCGCCGGCGCCGTGCCGGGTCTGGTGTTCGCCACGATGGCGCTCGGCCAGGTGATGAGCCGCCGGCTCCGGCCCACCGTCGCGATGCGAGCCGGCTGCACGGGTCTGGTATTCGCGGCCGCGGTGCTGGCCGTCGCTCTGGCAACAGCCACGTTCCCGCCGCTGGTCCTGTCCGCTGCGACGCTCGGCTGCTCCGGCGGTCTCTGCCTGAGCGCCGGGCTCGCGATGACCGTACAGCAGGTGGCCTCGGACCATCGCGGCGCCGTGTCGTCGGCGTACTTCGCCGTGCTCTACGCCATGCTGGCCGTTCCCGCCACCGGCGTGGGCGTGCTCGCCGACCGCATCGGCCTGCGCCCGGCAGGGCTTACCTTCGCCGCGGCCGCGGGCCTCCTCGCGACCGCGGCCATCGTCGCCCGGCCCCCGGGATCACGTCCAGCTGACGCTCCGGGCGCCGGGTTGCGAAGACGGGCGCGGCCGCGCTCGTGAACCCGCCGGAGCGCGATCAGCCCGGCGCCCGTGAGGGCGGCAACGCCTCGTCGTCGTCGCCCTCACGGAGGCGGTTTCAGGCCACGTAGCCGCGCCTGGCGGCCCAGTTGGCGAGGGCGTCCGTGGACATCCAGTAGGTGCGCGGGCCGAACATGCCCGACGGGTCGGCGATGAGCACGGCGCGGCCGTGGTCGCGGTAGCCGACCAGGGAGATGTAGTGGCCGCCGGAGAACTCGTGGTAGGTGCCCGACTGGTCGGTGGCGCCGCCCACGATGTTGGCGACCAGGGCGCGGCCGGTGCTCAGGGCACGGACCGCGTCGTACTGCAGCTTCCGGGCCTCGTCGGCCGAGGCTCGCTGGCCGTTGATGAACCGGGCCTCGTACACCTCCTTGCCCAGGACGCCGTTCATTGCCCTGGCCACGTCGGCGACCGAGTTGGTGCCGTTCACTGTGGTGCCGAGCCGCGCGGCCACGTCGTCCTGCGACAGGTCGGCGCCCACCGAGGTCAGCGCCATGCGGGTCGAAGCCGGGCCGCAGTAGTAGAAGTTGGGCTGGAACTGGAAGTCGTAGTTGACCGTGTTCTCGGCCAGCGCGGTGTCCAGCAAGTCGGGGGCGGCCGGCGCAGCGGTCGCTCTCGGCTGGGCGGGCGTCGCGGTGCTCAGCGCCGCAGTGCCCTGGGCATGCGCGTCGGCCGGCTCGGCGCCCCCGTTGAGCAGCGCCGCGGTCGTCACGGAGACCACCATCAGCGAGGCGGTCCCGAGCAGCGCGGGGACAGGCCGGCGCAACAGTGCAGTGAAACGTTGGTGCATCAAGGCATCCTTCCGGTGCCGTCTACCGGGTTAGCTGACGGATTCGGGCGGGAAGCACGCCCTACCACGACCTCCGCACGGAGGCCGACGGATTCACCCCGGTAAAACCTGGGTCCCCGGCTCGCAACGATGCGACTCGACGGGTCTGCGCCGGTGCCATATGGCCATGACGAACGACCAGCTCAGACACGTGGACATTACCGATCAGTACATCCACCGGCCCACCCTGCCTGCCCCACCCCGCCCCTCCTCCAAATGCACGGCATGCCGCACGACACCGAGACGCCTGCGGTACACGCCGAGGAGCAGCACCTGAACGGCTGCGAAGACGGTCGCGGCGATGCGAGCAAGTCGGCACCGGACTCGCCCGCAGGCCTGTTACGCCGGTTCGATCGGCAGCCACAGCTCACAGGTCGCCGTGCTGAGGTCGTCCGCGCGCTCCAGGAACGCGACGATCGACGGACCCGCCCGCAGACGCCACGGATTGGACGGGAACCACTCGGTCGCGGTCGCGGCCCAGGCCTCCTGCAGTGCCCGCGGGAACGGCCCGGCCGTGCGGAACACCGCCCACATCCCCGCCGCCACGTCGATGGCGTGCAGGTCGCCGGGGACCGGCGTGGCCAGGGCGAGCGCGACCCCGTGCAGGTAGGTGAGCGGGCTGCCCTCGGCGGCGTCGGGGTCGACGTCGTCGCTGACCTGCAACAACCCCGCCGGTGCGGTGTCGCCGAGGCTCTTGAGCCGGGCGTGCTCCTGCGGCGGCAGCGCCGCGACGAGCCGCTGGATGTGCGGGTTGACGCCCCGGTGGATCAGCGGCACCCGGGCCGCGTGCCCCACGAGCCGGAAGGCGGGGCGCTCGACGATGCGCGTGTCCATGGGGATGCTGCCCTCCACGGTCAGGCGGAACCTGATGTGGGGTTGGGTGCGAAGGGGGCCTCCGTCGCGGCGTACGTCACCGGGGCCGGCGCCGTGCACCGCGCGGAACGCACGGCCGAACGCCTCCGTCGAGCCGTACCCGTGCCGGACGGCGATGCTCAGCAGATCGTCCTCGCCCCGCACCACGTCGGCCGCCGCGACGGTCATGCGACGCCGGCGCGCGTACTCCGACAGCGGCATGCCGGCCAGCGACGAGAACATCCGGCGCAGGTGGTACTCGGTCGTGCCGGACGCCTTGGCGAACGTGGCGACGTCGAGCTCGTCGGTGAGGTGCTCCTCGACGAGGTCGACGAGCTGGTTGAGCGCCGAGATCATGAGACCCTCCCTTGCCGGTTGCCGTCACCAGTGTCGAGAACGTCCGGCCGGCTCCGTCCCCGGGGTACGAGCCGCCGACGAAGGAGTGACCACCATGCAACCGTCCGAGATCACCGAGGTGCTGCACCGGCCGATCAGCCAGGAGCTGCTCGCCCGGGACCTGACCCGCCTGGCCTACGTCGCCCAGGACGGCACCCCGCGCAGCATCCCGATCGCTTTCACCTGGAACGGCTCGCAGATCGTCATGTGCACCACGAAGAACGCCCCGAAACTGCCCGCCCTGCGCGCGAACCCGATGGTCGCCCTGACCGTCGACACCGAGTCCCACCCGCCGAAGATCCTGCTCGTCCGCGGCCGCGCCGAGCTGGACGTCGTCGACGGCATCCCGGAGGAGTACCTGCAGATGAACGGCAGCTACGAGATGACGCCCGAGCAGCGCGTCGAGTGGGAGGCCGAGGTCCGCTCGCTCTACGACGGCATGGTGCGCATCGTCGTCACGCCGACCTGGGCGAAGCTCATCGACTTCGAGACCACGCTGCCCACCGCGATCGAGGAGCTGGTCCGGCGCCGCGCCGAGCGCCAGGGCGCCTGAGATTCGATAATCGCTGGACGGGCGGCGGGCAGCGGCGGTAGCGTGCCCTCGACCGTGGTCCGGCCCCAGGAGGTGAGCACCGTGAACGTTGTAGCGATGTGGGTGCTCCCCATTCCCGTCACGGTCGGGCGGCTGCGGTAGGTGCCGCCCGGGAGCGTCCCTGTGGGATCTCCCGAAAGGTGACACCGATGCACACACTCGTCATCACGCGCGTCGCCGAGCGGCAGTGGCATGCCCTCGACGACGACCTCGTGGTCGGCCGCGGCGAAGCCTCGCCCCGCCCGGACGGCCGCCTCTTCCTCAGCGTCGACGCCTGGCACGACGACGTCTTCGCCCGCCTCGCCGCGGCGATGCTGGCCGCCCTGCCGCGGCCGCTGTTCACCGTCGTGGACGAGGCCGACGCCGACCTGCGAACCCGGTGGGTGCGGGCCGGCCTGACCGCCCGCCGCCGCGAATGGGAGTACGTCCTGGCCGCCGGCGGCGACGCTGCGCTACCGCGGCCCGGCTTGACGCTGCTGCCCGTCGGCGCCGCCGAGCTGGACCCGCTGCGCCGCCTGGACCGGGCGATCCGCGCCGAGATCGAGTCCACGACCGGATGGGACCAGATGCCCGCCACGGTACTGTCCCGCCCGCTCGACCCCGCCCACTACGCGGTCGCCGCCGAGTCCGGCGCCTACGTGGGCCTGGCCCGCCTGGCGCTGCTGCCGAGGCACACGAGGATCGGCCTCATCGCGGTCCGGTCCGCTCATCGCCAGCGCGGCATCGCCTCCGCCCTGCTCGCGCAGATCCGGGCGGCCACCCACGCCCGCGGCGTCGCGACGGTCTCCGCGGACGTGCACGAGGCCAACACCGCGGCGGTCGCGCTCTTCGAGGCCGCCGGCGCGCGCCGCACCGGCAGCAACCTCGAGCTGGTGATCCGCTGATGCCCAGGGCAACCGACGGGATCCAGCTCGAGGGCACCGTGCTGGAGTGCCTGCGCGACGCCAAGTTCCGCGTCGAGCTCGCAAACGGCCACGTCGTCCTGGCCCACATCAGCGGCAAGATCCGCAAGAACTACATCAAGATCCTGCCGTTCGACCGCGTACTGGTCGAGCTCAGCCAGTACGACCTGTCGAGGGGCCGGATCCTGTTCCGGTATCGCAACTAGGACATCGCGTGGCCGTACTCGGCGGCGAGCCGGCTCAGGTCCGGCTCGCCGTACTCGGCCACCATCGCCTTGAACGCCGCGGCCTTCTCCTCGCCGAAGCGGGCGACGGCCACCGTGTACGCCGCGGCCGACACGAACCGCGGGGGCGCCGACTTGCTGTGGAACTTGTCGGCGTACATCACCAGCCGCTCCTCGCCCGTCTCCGCCACGTAGTCGCCGACCGGCAGGGGCAGACCCTGCCGGTCGATGTCCTCGCGGGTCAGGCCGACCCCGGTGTGGTGCGAGCAGAACCGGCTCAGGGTCTCGGGGAAGCCGAGCCCGGCCAGCGCCTCGTGGCCGAGCACGCCGTGGCGGATGTACGCCTCGCCCGCGCCGAGCCGGTACACGCCGATGTCGTGCAGCAGGCATCCGGCGCGCACGAGGGCCGGGTCCACGCCGGGGCCGGCGAGCTGCGAGGCGATCCGGGCGACGATCTCGCAGTGGGTGTACACCAGCGTGAAGGCCTGCGGGGACGGCGCGAGGCGTTCGTGCAGCGCGCGGATCTCGGCGTCGTCGGGGATCCTCATGAGGACAGATACTGCCGCACGGCCGAGCGCACCGACGTGCGGTTCGCGCCGAGGGTGCGCAGGTCCGCGACCTTCAGCGCCGCCCCGCCGAGCACGACCCGGTGGCGCCAGTCGGGGTGGGCGGCCAGACCGCTGCCCGGCCGGGGCACGATGAGCAGGTTCGGGCGCCGGAAGAAGCCGCGCGTGCGCACCTCGGCCCGGTCCAGCTCGCCCCACGGCACGTGCACCGGGCGGCCGTGCACCGTGATCGTCAGGCCGTGCTCGTCGACGAGCAGGCGCTGGGGCTCGCCCGGGGCCCGGACCATGCGGGCGATCGAGCTGCCGAGCCAGACCAGGATGTACACCCAGATCAGCAGCGTCGGGACGACCGCCAGATCGTCGTTGCCGGTCGGCTCGAAGACGGCGCCGAAGGCCAGGATGCTGCCGAGGAAGAACGGCAGGGTCCACAGCATGCGGGCGGCCGCCCGCCCGACGATCGCGCCGGTGCTGGTGCGGAACTCGGCCGGCATGCGGCCCCCGGCGGGGAAGAACGGGCGCAGCGGCGCCGGCTGCGGCGGCGCGGGCCGCACGGGCGGGGCCGGGACGGCCTCCTGGGCGATGATCGGGCGCTGGGGCACGATCGGGCCGGTCGCGGCGAACGGCGGCGACACCGGCTGCGGCGAGATCGGTTGGGGTGAGATCGGTTGGGGCGAGATCGGTTGGGGCGAGATCGGCATCGCGGACACGGGCATCGGCGGTGGCGGTGGCGCGACCGGGGACGAGACCGGCGCCGGGGACGGGATGGGGTCGGGGCGCGCCGGGACGTCGGTGACCAGCGCGCCCTCGGCGACCACCAGCTCGGGCTGGTCCAGGACCGTCGGGGTGATGCCCAGCGCGCGGTGCAGCTCGGTGGCGACCAGGGGCATCCGGGTCGAGCCGCCGACCAGGAACAGGCCCGCGACCCGCTCGCGCGGCACCCCGGACGCGGTGAGCGTCGCCGCCGTCACCGCGACCGTCTGCGCGATGAGCGGCCGGGCCCGCTGCTCCAGCTCCCCGCGGGTCACGTGCAGGTCGCGGTCGAGGATCGGCACGAGCAGGCCGGCCGAGGACTCGCGGGAGAGGCGCTCCTTGAGCATCCGGGCGTCCTCGCGCAGGGTGCGGGCGGCGCGGCGGTCCGGGGCGGTCCGCGGGTGGGACAGCCGCGCCCACGCCCCGGGATCGCTCGCCCCGGCGACGGCCCCGATCTCCTGCACGACGAGCTCGTCGAGGTCGACGCCGCCGACGTCGTCGAGGCCGCGGTACGCCAGCGTCTCGAACCCGCTCGCCGAGCGCCGGACCACGGAGGCGTCGAACGTGCCCGCGCCCAGGTCGTACACGAGGACGCTCGCCCCGGGCGGGACCCGGTGGCCGAGCACGGCGGTGAAGTAGAGCCCGGCCGCGACCGGCTCCGGCACCAGCCGCGGCGGCGGGAGCCCGGCCCGGCTCGCGGCCTGCGTCAGCACCGCCCGGCGCGCCGATCCCCACTCGGCCGGATACGTCATGGCGAGGTCGTCGACCGGCCGCCCGGCCACCTGCCGTGCCTCCGCCGCGACCCTGGCGAGCGTGGCGGCGACGGCGGCGACCAGCGGTACCGTCGCGTCACCCAGCAGCAGGTCCGGCTCGTCGACGTGGCGTTTCGGGTTCGGCTCGAACCGGACCGGGTCGAGCTTCGCGCTGTTGATCGCGTCGCGGCCGGTCGCGAGGTGCCCGTCGGCCATGGCGTACACGGCGGAGGGCAGCAGCGGGGAGCCGTCGAACAGCAGCGGCCGCGTCTTGCCGTCGGGCCAGCGCAGGATGGCCACGGTGTTGGACGTGCCGTAGTCGACCGCCAGCGCGAACAGGCTCACCACGGTGACCCTACGCGACGCCGTCCAGCCCGGCCCGCGCCGAGGCCGGGGCCGGCGGCGGGCCGGGGGTCGGCGGCGGGGCGGGGGTCGGCGGCGGGGCGGGGGTCGGCGGCGGGGCCGGTCGGCACGGTACGGTGTTGCGCGTGCGAGTCGTGGTGGCCGAGGACCTGGCCCTGCTGCGCGACGGGCTGATCCGGCTGCTGCAGGCGCACGGCTTCGAGGTCGTGTCCGCCGTCGACAACGGGCCCGACCTGCGGCGGGCCCTCATCGAGCAGCGCCCCGACGTGGCCGTGGTCGACGTGCGGCTCCCGCCGACGCTCACCGACGAGGGCCTGCGCGCCGCCCTCGCCGCCCGCGCCGAGGTGCCCGGGCTGCCGGTGCTCGTGCTGTCGCAGTACGTCGAGCGCCTCTACGCCCGCGAGCTGCTCGCCGACGGCCGGGGCGGCATCGGGTACCTGCTCAAGGACCGCGTCTGCGACGTCGACGAGTTCGTCGCCTCGGTCCGGCGGGTCGCGGCCGGCGGCACCGCGCTGGACCCGACCGTGGTCGCCCGGCTCCTCGACAGCCGCGAGCGCAGCCTGCCGCTGGACCGGCTCACCGCCCGCGAGCGCGAGGTCCTCGCGCACATGGCCCAGGGCCGCTCCAACGCGGCGATCGGCGCCGCGCTGTTCATCACCGAGAAGGCCGTCGCGAAGCACACGAACAACATCTTCGCCAAGCTGGACCTGCAGGCGTCGGAGGACGACAACCGCCGGGTGCTCGCCGTGCTGGCCTACCTGGAACAGGGGTAGTAGCACCCCACCGGCCGGGGTCGCACTGTCCTCGATACCGGCCCGCGCGAGGACGAGGCTCATGGGCATGACACCGACACTCCTCGAAGCCGGGCCTGTCCAGCGGTCCGAACGGGCGCTCGCCCCCGACCTCGCCCGCGGCGCCATGCTGCTGTTCATCGCCCTCGCCAACGCGGCCAACTTCGCCTTCGCCGGGCAGCCCGGCCTCGACCCGCACCCGGGCGGCCCGGCCCGGGTCCTCAACTTCGCCATGGCCACCTTCGTCGACAGCCGCGCGTACCCGGTCTTCGCCGTCATGTTCGGCTACGGCCTCGTGCAGCTGGCCCGGCGCAACGCCGACCGGGTGCTGCTGCGCCGCAACGCGCTGCTGCTGGGCTTCGGGGCCGTGCACGCGACGCTGCTGTACTTCGGCGACTTCCTCGGCGCCTACGGCATCGTCGGCATCGTGGCGACCCTGCTGCTGGTGCGCCGCGGCGACCGCTTCCACCGGGCGATCCTCTGGCTCTGGGGGGTTCAGACCGTGTACGCGCTCGTCTTCTCGGTCATCGCGCTCGCCGGCGCCCACGGCGGGACGGCCGGCATCGCCAACACCCCGAACCCGTCGCTCGCGGCCCCCACCTACCTGCGATCGATGGCCGACCGGCTCGCCGAGTGGCCCGTGCACACCTCCACCGTGCTGCCCTTCATCATCATCGTCTGGCTCGGCATCTGGGCCGCGCGCAAGCGGGTGCTCGAGGACCCGGCGGCCCACCGCACCCTGCTGCGCCGCACCGCGGTCGTCTCGCTGGGCATCTCGACGCTGGGCGCGCTGCCCTACGCGCTCCTGTGCGCCGGCGTGCTGCACGCCGCACCCGGTACCGTCGAGGCCATGGCCCGGATGCACGCGATCACCGGCGAGTACGGCGGCCCCGGCTACGTGGCCCTCTTCGGCCTCGTCGCGCTGCGGCTGGCCGGCCGCGCCCCGCGCGCCCTGGAGCCCGTGGTGGCGCTCGGGCAGCGGTCGCTGAGCGGGTACCTGTTCCAGTCGCTGTGCTGGGTCGCGCTGTTCAGCCCCTTCGCCCTGCACCTCGGGGGAGCCTGGGCCGCCGCCGGGTGCGCGGTCGCCGTGTGGGCGGTGTCGTGCCTGGGCGCGAAGGCTCTCGCCGACCGCGGCCACCGCGGCCCGGCCGAGTCCCTGCTGCGGAAGTTCGCCTACCGATGACCCGGACCGCCGCCTGGAGCCGCCTGGCCGCCGACCTCCGGGTCGCGGCCGGGCGCCGGCCGTTGCGGACCGCCGGGGCGGCCTGTGTCGTGGTGGCGGCCGCGGACCTGGCGGTGTGGGTGCTCACCGGCGGCGGGTACTTCTGGCCGGCCTGGACCATGCTCGGCCTGGCCCTGCTGTTCGGCGCCGTCGCCTGGGTGCACCGGCGGGAGGCGGCGCTGGCCGGCCGGGTGAGCGCCCTGACCCGCTCCCGCCGCGGCGCGGTGGACCGGCAGGCGGCCGAGCTCAAACGGGTCGAGCGCGACCTGCACGACGGCGCCCAGGCCCGGCTCGTCTCCCTGTCGCTGACCCTGGGCCTGGCCGGCAGCCTGGTCCGCCTCGACCCGGACGGCGCCGCCAAGCTCATGGAGGAGGCCCGCGCGACAGCGGTCGCGGCCCTGGACGACCTGCGCGCGGTGATGCACAGCATCCACCCGGCGGTGCTGGCCGACCGCGGGCTGCGCGACGCGACCACGGCCCTGGCCCTGGACCTGGCCGTGCCGGTCACGGTGGCCGGCGACGCCCCGCCGGGGCTGTCCGCGGCGGCGGAGACGGCCGCCTACTTCGCCGTGGCGGAGTGCCTGGCGAACGTGGTGAAGCACAGCGACGCGACGGCCGCGACCGTGACCTTCGCGGCGACCCCGGCGGCCCTGCGCATCACCGTGGAGGACGACGGCCGCGGCGGCGCCGACCTGGCGGCCGGCACGGGCCTGCGCGGCATCGCGGACCGCCTGGACGCGGTGGACGGCACCCTGCGCCTGCACAGCCCGCCGGGCGGCCCGACCACGGCCACGATCACGATTCCACTGGACCGCTGAGCCCGGCCGCCGAGCCCGGCCGCCGGGCGCGGTCGCCGAGCGCGGTCGCCGGGCGCGGCTCAGGCCGGGCGCGGCTCAGGCCGGGCGCGGCTCAGGCCGCGGCCGTCTCGGCGGCGCGGGCGCTCAGGGCCTCGGGGACGGTCGCGGCGCGGCGCAGGCGGGTGGCGCCGTTGCCCTCCTCGTGCAGGCGCGCCAGGCCGGCGTGCACGAGGTCCAGGTCGCCGTGGGCGTCCAGGGCCGGGGTGATCTCGCCCAGCAGATCGCCGACCAGGTCCCACGCGGGGCGCGCGGCGCCGAGGAACAGGTCGGTCAGCGTGTGGCGCAGGCCCGAACGGCAGGCGTTCCAGTGCGCGGCCCGCAGCAGGTGCTCCGCCACGACCGGCAGGGCCGAACCCGCTTCGAGCCCGGCGGCCAGGGTCGCGACCAGGCCGCGGACCAGGGCCGCGAGCAGCACCGCCTCGGCGGCCGTCGGGGCCACGTCGGCGATGCGGACCTCGACCGTCGGGTAGCGCAGCGACGGGCGGGCGTGCCACCAGACCAGCTCGGGCTCGTACATGGAGCCGGACGCGACGAGCTGAGCCACCGCGTCCTCGTAGTCGGCGAAGGACTCCAGCGGCGGGGTCGGGCCCAGGCCCGGCCAGCGTTCGACGGCGATGCCGCGCCAGCTGTCGTGGCCGGTGTCCCCGCCCTCGTGGAACGGGGAGTTCGCGAACATCGCCTGCAGCACCGGCAGCCACGGGCGCAGGGCGGTGCACACGCGCACGGCGAGGTCGCGGTCGGCGACGCCGACGTGCACGTGACAGCCGCACAGGGCCGGGTCGCGGGCGATCGGGCCGTAGTGCCGCGCGATCGCGCGGTAGCGCGGCGAGTGGGCGACGCTGCGGTCCGGCTCGGCGACCGGCGTCGCCGCGACGGCCACGAGCCGCACCCCGGCCCGCTCGGCGGCCCCGGCGGCGGCGCGGCGGTTCGCGGCCAGGTGCTCGTGCAGCTCCGTCAGGGTGGTGCAGACCGGCGTGACCATCTCCAGGGTGCTGAGCCGGAACTCGTGCCGGCTGCGCTCGCGGGCCTGCGGCGCCAGCGCGGCCCGCGCCTCGGCCACGAGCGGCAGGCTGTGCCACGAGTCCGGGTCGAGCAGCAGGAACTCCTCCTCGACCCCGACCGTCATCGACACGCGTCCAACCTAACTCAGGCGGGCACCCGGGCGTCGGGGGCGGCGAGCGCGGCGGTCTTGCGGGCGGTCTTGATGCGGTACATCTGCGCGTCGGCGTCCCGCAGGAGCGCGTCGAGCCCGGCCGGGGTGCCGGTGGCCACGCCCACGCTGGCGCCGACGCGGGCCTCGATGCCGCCGAGCGCGTAGGGCTCGCTGAGCGCCTCGGTCAGGGCCTGCGCCAGGCGCCGGGCCACGTCCGCGTCCGTGTCGGGCAGGACCACCGCGAACTCGTCGCCGCCGAGGCGCACGGCGAGATCGTCGGCGCGCACCCGCGCGGTCAGCCGCCGGGCCGCGGCCACCAGCAGCTCGTCGCCGGTGTGGTGGCCGTGGCGGTCGTTGACCTGCTTGAAGCCGTCGAGGTCGAGCACCAGGATGCTCAGGTTCGCGGCGGGCGGCAGCGCGGCCAGGCGCTCGGCCAGCAGCGCCCGGTTGGCCAGGCCGGTCAGTGCGTCGTGGGTGGCCCGGTGGCGCAGCTCCCCGTGCAGCTGCCGCAGCTCGAGCATGCTGCGGTCGAGGTCGGTGAGCAGGCGGTCGTTGTCGTGGAAGGCGACGAGCTGCCGGGTCAGCACCAGGCCGGTGATGACCAGCACCCCGGCGGCCACGCCCCACAGCCGTGGGTCGGCGCCCCGGCCGGCCAGCGCGAACACGAGCAGCAGCTCGGTCACGCCGACGGCGGCGTAGGGCATGAGGCTGAACCGCCGGCGGCGCACCCGGGCGTCCTCGCGCGGGTGGCGGGTCTGCACCTCCTGCATGCGCACGCTCGCCACCGTCAGGATGCACGACAGCAGCGACGCGACGGCCTCCACGCGCGGGTCCGGGCCGCCGGTGACGATGATGCCCGCGGCCGAGCCCAGCGCGGACCCGGCCACGCCGGCGCACCCGGCCACGCCGGCGAGCCGGGTGAACGGCGCCGTGCCGCTCAGGATGAGCTTGAGCACGCCGAGCACGATGACGAGCATCACGACCGAGGAGGCCGCCGAGGCGAGCCGGTCGGCCAGGCGCGGGTTGCCGAGCTGGGCGCCGATGGAGAAGTACCACAGCAGCACCGCGACCCCGGCGAGCACGGTGGCCGCGTCCAGCCACAGGCGCAGCCGCAGCCGCCCGGTGTCCCCGAGCGGGTGGCGCAGCATCAGCACCATCATCTCGGACATCGCCAGCACCACGCACAACGACTGCACGATGCTGGTCGGGGTGCCGGGGCCGCCGGCGATGACGAGGACGGTCTGCAGCCCGTCGCCCAGCGCGCACAGCAGCCCCGCGACGGCGAGCCCGAGCCAGAACCGGCGGGCCGGGCGGTCGCCGGCGGTGAGCCGGGCGAGGCGCCCCGAGCAGACCAGGATGCCGACGTCGAGGCCGGTCTGGATGCCCCAGGACAGCGCGGACCCGCCCGGCCCGGCGAGGAACCAGATCGGCACCGCGAGCGCGAGGGCGGCCATGCCGAGCAGCACGGGGTCACGCGTGAGCCCGCCGGTCGACGACCGCGACGCCATGACACCTCCCCGGATCCGCTCTTCAGGGAAGCGTTCGGCCGCCGCGGGGAACACCTGAGCGGGCCGGGCGGATGCAACCGCCCGGCAACCACAGTGCTCGGCGGCGGCCCGGTCAGCTCGCGGCGATGTGACCGATCCGCACGCGCTGGGGGTGGTCGCCGACGGGGATGCTGACGACCTTCAGCCCGGTGGCGAAGCTGATCGCGGTCACCTGGTCGGCGCCGGACTCGGAGATGACGCAGTCGCGGCCGTCGCCGCTGACCGTCGCCCAGTAGGGCTTGCTCGCCGGGACCAGCGCGCCCTCCCGCAGCGTGGCCCGGTCCACCACGGTCGCGTAGTCGTCCATGGTGCCCGCCACGCACAGGTGGGCGCCGTCCGGGCTCATCGACAGGCCGTGGTGGCGGGAGTCGTTGACCCAGGTGGTCCGGTCCGGGCTGGTCGCCGGGTTCCTGGGCAGCTCCCGGATGCGGGTGATCCGGTCGGAGGCGACGTCGTACTCCACGAAGCCGTTGAAGAAGGACAGCTGGAAGTACAGCGTCCGCTCGTCCGGGGTGAACACGGCCGGGCGGACGGCGTCGGACAGGTCGCTGCGGCCGAACGCGTCCAGCCGCTGCCGCATGTCGATGGTCCGGACCACCTGGAACGTGCGCGTGTCGGCGATCGTGATGTGCCGGTCGCCCTTGGTCCAGTCCAGCCACGGGTCGTCCAGGTCGGTGTTGACCTCACCGATGGACATGTTCCACAGGTAGCGGCCGCCGTCGGTGTAGATGTTCTCGTGCGGCTTGTCGCCGGCGGTGAACGAGCCGAGCTGCCGGCCGGTGGTGATGTCGAGCACGTGCACGGTGTTCGACGTGGAGGCGGAGACGGCGACCTGGGTGCCGTCGGGGGAGACGGCCATGTGGTCGGCCCGGAAGCCCGAGACCGGGAAGCGCCAGCGCAGCGCGCCCGTGCGCAGGTCGATGGCGACGACGTCGGCGAAGCTGGGCCGGGACACGACCAGGGCGCTGCCGTCCGGCGTCGTGTACATGTCGTCGACGAGCTGGTCGTGGCCCTCGCCCGGCCCCTGCTGGACGCCGAGGTAGAAGGCGAGGCGGACCGGGTTGAGGTAGATCTCCCAGAGCCGCCGGTCGCGGTCGGGCACGACGTTGATCCGCCGGAGCTTCTCGTAGGTGCCGCTGGAGCGGATCACGTCGACCGTGCCGTCCCAGTTGTTGCCGACGAACATCACCTCCTGCAGGGCGGGCGCCGCGGCGGCGGGCGCGGACGCGGACGCGAGGGGCACGAGCGCGCTCGCGAGCAGGGCGAGACCGGCGAGCACGGCGCGACGGCGGGGAACGGGACTGGCGGACACGCGGCCTCCCTGGGCTTTGTCGTTACTCTGCGGTAACGTCCAGGAAATCGCCGATCGGTGGTGGTCGATAGGTCCCGGCGCACAACGCCGCGCCCGGCGATTGTGCCGAACCCACAAACCCGAACCCACAACAGCGAGGCCGATGTGTCCACCCCGCTCGCGCCGCTGCTGGCCGCCCTGGCCGGCGACGAGGGGCTGGTCGACGAGCTCGTCGCCGCCGCCCGGTCCGCCTCGCCCGACGTGGCGCGGCTGCCCGCGCACGAGAGCCGGCGGCACGTGGCCGTGCTCCTCGCGGCCGGCCTGGCCGCGTTCCAGGGCGGGGAGCCGGACTTCGGGGAGGCCGCGCGGCTCGGGGCCGACCGGGCCGCGCAGGGCGTGCCGTGTGCCGGGGTGTTGTGTGCGGTACGCGCGGCCCGGACCCGCGTCCTGGAGGTCGCCGTCGTGCGCGGGCGGGCCGCGGGAATCCCGGACGAGGTGCTGCTGAGCGCGGCGCTGGACTTCGACCGGTACGTCGGCGCGCTCGAAGGCCACGTCGTCGAGGGCTATCGCGAGGCCGAGCGGGCCCGGGCCCGGGGCCGGCGCGACCGGCGCGACGCGGTGCTGCGGGCGCTGCTGCTCGGCGGTCGGGCGGACGACGCGCCGGCGGTGGGGCTGCGCGCCGGCGCGCGGTACCGCTGCGTCGTGCTGAACGTGACCGACCCGGCCCGGGCGGAGGCGCTGCAGCCGCGGCTCGCCGCGTGCGGCGGGGTCTTCGGCACCGTCGAGGGCCGCCTCGCCGGGCTGACCCCGCGTGCCCCGGCGGACGCCGGCCCGGACGTCACGGCCGTCGTCGGGCCGCCGCTGCCGCTGCGGCGGGCGGCCGAGGGCTACCGGCTGTGCCTCGCCGCGCTGACGGGAGCCGTGCGCTTCGCCCGCACCGGCGTGCTCGCGGTGGTCGACCTCGCCGCGGAGACGGCCCTGGCCGCCCAGCCGGAGCTCGGCGCGGTGCTCGGTGGGGCGCTGCTCGCGCGGCTCGACCCGGCCGACGCGTTCCACCGCGAGCTGGTCGGCACCGCCCTGGCCTATCTCGACCACGGCCGCCGCCTCGACCGCACGGCCGCGGCGCTGCACGTGCACCCGAACACGGTGCGGTACCGGCTGCGCGCCCTGCACGAGCGCACCGGCCTGCCCGTCGACGACGACGGCGCCCCGGTGCTCACGACGCTGCGCTGCTGGTGGGCGTTCGAGACCTGGCAGCGCGGCCGGTGCGGCCCGCCGGCGGCGCCGTGACGCAGCCGAGGGCGACCAGGCCCGCGGCCGCGCTGACGGCCGGCTCGGACGCAGAGGCCGTCGCGTGCCCGCCGGTGCTGAGCGCCGGCACCACCCCGCGTCAGCCCGGGGCCGCCCCGCGGTTCGTGTGGATCTCGATGACGGCGGCCGGGCACCGGGTCGCCGCCTCGTACGCCGCCTCCTGCAGCCCCGCCCGCGGGTACTCGGCGAGCAGGATCACCACCCCGTCGTCGTCGCCCTGGTCGAACAGCTCCGGGGCGACGAGCGCGCACACGCCCGAGCCGATGCACTTGTCCCGGTGGACCTCGACCCACATCAGCCGGCGTCCTCGTCCGTGCCGGGGAACGCCGGCAGCACCTCGTCCCAGAGCACCGGCACCGCGACCGGCCCGCCCACCGCGGTCCGCGTCTTGAAGCGGATGTCCCCGATCGGCACGGCCAGCCGCAGCGACGGGATCCGCCGGGGCAGCGTCGCCAGCACGGCGGTCAGCTCGAGCCGGGCCAGTTGCTGCCCGACGCACTGGTGCGGCCCGTGCCCGAAGCCGACGTGCGGGCCGGGGCTGCGGCCGATGTCGAACCGGTCGGCGTCGGGGTGCAGCGCGGTGTCGCGGTTGGCGGACTGGATCGCCAGCACGACGAGGTCGCCCGCCCGCATCGGCCGGCCGCCGATCACGCAGTCCTCGAGGACCTCGCGCATGAGGCCGGTGCCGACGCCGAGGTACCGCACCAGCTCCTCGGCCCCGCCGGCCGCGAGCCCGGGCCGCTCCCGCAGCCGGGCCAGCTCCGCGGGGTGCTCCAGCAGCGCCAGCATCCCGTGGGCGATGACGCTCGCGGTGGTGTCGTAGCCGGCCATCAGCAGGCCCGCGGCCATCGACACGAGCTCGGTGTCGGTGAACGGCCGGTCGGTCTGGTCGCTGCGCACGATCATGCGGCTGAGCACGTCGTCGCCCGGGTTCGCGCGGCGGGCGAGGACCGTGCCGAAGAGGTACTCCAGCAGCGGCCGCATCGCCGCCGCGTAGTCCTCGGCGCTGGAGCCGCCCGAGAACAGCGCGTCGGCCGCCTGCTGGAACAGCACCCGGTCGGACTCCGGCACGCTGAGCAGCTCCGCGATGACGGCGGTGGTCACCGGCTTGGCGAAGGACGCGTAGAGGTCCACCGGCGGGGCGGTGCCGGCCAGGGTGTCGAGGCGCTCGTCGACGATGCGCCGCACGAGCGGGCGCAGCCGCGCGATCCGCTTCATGTTCGACACCTCGGGCGCCATGTGCCGGCGGAAGCGCAGGTGCTCCGGGCCGTCCATGCGGGCGAAGTCGCCCTCGCCGGGCGGCTCGCTGTTGTAGCCGGCGAGGATGTGCGCGGCCGTGCCCGGGCGGGTGCTGAAGCGCCGCGGGTCGCTCAGCACCTCCCGCACGTCGGCGTAGCGCGTCACGAGCCATGCGTCGATCCCCGTCGGGCAGGCCACGCGGATGGCCGGGCCGGCCTCGCGGAGCTCGGCGTACTCGGGCGGCGGGTCGAACGGGCAGCCCCGCTCGGCGGGCAGCGGAAGCTCACGCACAGCAGTCATGGGTACCCCCGATCGCGACAGTGCGTTCATCTTGGTCGATGGATGGCCGACACGCCAGGACCAATCCCCAACATGTCCGCTCCAAGTGCTCAACCCGGCTTATGCCGCTATTTCGTGCCATAGGCCCCCGGCCAAGGTGGATCATGTAAAGAGCTGGTAACAGGTGAAAGTCGGTTGTCGACAATCAGCCGTCGACCGTTAAGGTTCTCGCATGCCCCAGACCGCGGTGCTGATCGCCACTTACCTGGAGCCCGAGCACGTCGGCCGCATCGCGGCGGCGGCCCCGGGCGTCGAGGTCCTGTACGAGCCGGAGCTGCTGCCGATCCCGCGGTACCGCTGCGACCACACCGGCACCCCGCGCACCCTGAGCGCGGCCGGGAACGCCCGCTGGGAGCAGTTGCTGGCGGGAGCCGACATCGCCTTCGACTTCGACTGGCAGGACCCGGCCCGGCTGCCGCAGCGCGCGCCCAGGCTGCGCTGGGTGCAGGCCACCAGCGCCGGCATCGGCGGCTTCGTGCAGCGCACCGGCCTGGAGCGGACCGGCATCACGTTCACGACCGCGGCCGGCATCCACGCCGTGCCGCTGGCCGAGTTCGCGGTCACCGGCGCGCTGTACTTCGTCAAGGGCGTCCCCGAGCTGCGCCGCCGCCAGGCCGCCCACCGCTGGGAGCGCTACACCACCGCCCAGCTCGCCGGCCGCACGGTCACCGTCGTCGGCCTCGGCGGCATGGGGCGGCAGGTGGCCCGCTCCTTCGAGGCGCTCGGCTGCACCGTCGTCGGCCTCGGCCGCGACCGCATCGCCGAGCTGGACGAGGTGCTGCCGGCCACCGACGTGCTCGTGCTGTGCTGCCCGCTCACCCCGCAGACCGAGGGGCTGATCGGCGCCGCGCAGCTCGGGCGGCTGCCCGAGGGCGCGATCCTCGTGAACATCTCGCGCGGCCCGGTCGTCGACGAGCCCGCGCTGATCGAGGCCCTGGCGGGCGACCGGCTCGCCGGCGCCGCGCTGGACGTGTTCGCGACCGAGCCGCTGCCGGCCGACTCGCCGCTGTGGGGCCTGGACAACGTGCTCGTCTCGCCGCACTCCGCGTCCACGGTCGCCACCGAGAACGCGGCCATCACCGACCTGTTCTGCGACAACCTGCGCCGTTACCTGGCCGGGGAGCCGCTGCGCAACCTCTACCACCGCGACCGCGGCTACTGAAGGAGCGGCATGCTCAGGGGAACCTGGTACATCAGCCCGACCCCGTTCACCGAGGCGGGCGGCGTCGACACCGACAGCCTCGGGCGCATCGTCGCCGCCGCGGCGAGCTGGGGCGTCGACGGCATCACGATCCTCGGCGTGATGGGCGAGGCGGCCGACCTCACCGCCGCCGAGCGCGAGACCGTGCTGAGCACCGTGGCCGCCGCGGCCCGGGACACGGTGCCGTTCGCCGTCGGCTGCTCGGCGCCGTCCGCGGCCGTCGTCGCGGGCAACGCGCGCCGCGCGGTCGAGGCCGGCGCGGCCGCGGTGATGATCTCCGCTCCGCCGCTGCTCAAGGACACCGACCAGATCGCCGCCTTCTACCGGGCCGCCACCGCCGACCTGGGCGTGCCGGTGATCGTGCAGGACGAGCCGGCCGCGACCGGCGTGACGCTGCCCGTCTCCGCGCTGCTGGCCGCCCTGGACGCGAGCGGCAGCACCGTGGTGAAGCTCGAGGACCCGCCGACCCCGCCGAAGATCGGCCGGCTCCTCGCGCAGCGGCCCGGGCTCACCGTGTTCGGCGGGCTCGGGGGCGTCAGCGCCTACTCCGAGCTGCGCCGCGGCGCCGCCGGCACGATGACCGGATTCGCGTACCCCGAGATCCTGCGCGCCATCCGGCTCGCCTTCGAGGCCGGGGACACCGCGGCCGCGGCCCGGATCAACGACCGGTTCCTGCCGTACCTCGTCTTCGAGGGCCAGGTCCGCGTCGGCCTCGCCATCCGCAAGGAGGTGCTGCGCCGCCGGGGCGTCCTGGCCACCGCCCGCACCCGCGCGCTGAACCCGCTGCCGGACGAGGCCACCCTGGCCGAGCTCGACGACGTGCTCGCCCGCGTCGGCCTGACGCCCTCGATCGACCCGTTCGCGGTGACCGCGTGACGGCCGTCGTCGGCGGGGCCGGCTCCGGCCTCGGCGCGGCCATCGCCCACGAGCTCGCCCGGCGCGGCCACGACCTGCTGCTGTGGTCCCGCGGCCGGGAGCGCCTCGACCTCGTCGCCGCCGAGCTGCGCGCCCGGCACGGCGTCGCCGCGCACACGATCGGCGCCGACGCCGGCGACCCGGCCGCCGCGCGGACGGTCGCCGAGGCCGCCCTCGACCGGCTCGGCCACGTCGACGTGCTCGTGCTCAACGCCGGCGGCCCGCCGCCCGCGCCCGCCGACGCCACCGACGCCGACGGCTGGCGGGCCGCGCTGCAGCTGCTCACCGTGACGCCGATCGACCTCGCCACCCGGCTGCTGCCCGGCATGCGCGAGCGCGGGCACGGGCGCATCGTCGCCGTGCTCTCCTCGGGGGTACGCGAGCCGCTGCCCGACCTGTCCTACTCCAACGGCGGCCGGGCCGCGCTGGCGGCCTGGCTCAAGACCGTCGGGCGGCTCGTGGCCGGCGACGGCGTCACCGTCAACGGGGTCGTCCCCGGCCGCATCGACACCGAGCGGGTCGCGGCCCTCGACGCGGCCCGGGCGAAGCGCACCGGCACCGACGCCGCCGCCGTGCGGGCGGCCGCGATGGCCGACATCCCCGCCGGGCGCTACGGGCGGCCGGAGGAGTTCGCGGCCGTCGTGGGCTTCCTGTCGTCCCCGGAGGCGTCGTACGTCACCGCGAGCCTGCTGTCCTGCGACGGCGGGCTGATGCGGAGCCTGACGTGATCGCGGCCGAGGTCGCGGGCACCGCGGCGTCGGGCATCCGGGCCATCGCGAACGCCGCCTGGGCCATCCCCGGCGCCATCCGCCTCGAGCTCGGCGAGCCCGACTTCGCCACCCCGGCGCACATCGTCGAGGCCGCGCACGCCGCCGCGCTCGCCGGGCACACCCGCTACGGCCCGAGCGCGGGGCTGCCCGTGCTGCGCGAGGCGGTCGTGGCCAAGCTCGCCCGGGACAACGCCCTCGACGGCGTGACCCCGGACCGGGTCGTGGTCGGCGCGGGCGGCGTGGGCGCGCTCTTCGCCGCCTACCGCACCCTGCTCGGCGCCGGCGACGAGATCCTGGTGCCGGACCCGGGCTGGACCAACTTCTCGACCCTGGCCACCATGCTCGGCGCGGTCCCGCGCGGCTACCGGCTCGACCCGGCGGCCGGGCACACCCCCGACTACGAGCACCTCGACGCCCTGTGCGGGCCGCGCACCCGCGCGATCCTCGTCAACTCCCCGTCCAACCCGGTCGGCTACCAGTGGGACGCCGACCAGCTGGCGGCGGTGGGGGCGTGGGCCGCGCGGCGCGGGCTGGTCGTCGTCTCCGACGAGTGCTACGACCAGCTGTGGCTCGACCGGCCGGCGGTCACCTTCGCCGCGGCCGCGCCCGAGGTGCCCTCCGTCACCGTGTACTCGCTGTCGAAGAGCTACGCGATGACCGGGTGGCGGGTCGGGTACGCGGTCACCACCCCCGAGCTCGCGGCCGGCCTGGCCCGGGTGCAGGAGGCGACCGCGTCCTGCGTCAACACCGTGGCCCAGCACGCGGCGGTGGCCGCCCTGACCGGCGACCAGACGCCGGTGGCGGCCATGCGCGACGCCTACCGCGACCGCCGCGACACCGCGCTGCGCACCGCACAGGACCTCGGGCTGTCCGCCACCCGCCCGGCGGGCGCCTTCTACCTGTGGCTGCGGACCGACGTATCCCCAGTGGACCTCCTGCACCGGACCGGCACCGCGGTAGCGCCCGGCACCGCGTTCGGGGCGCGGGGAGCCGGCCATGTCCGGCTCTCCCTCGCGGCGGCCCAGGACGACATCGTCCGGGGCTTGACGAACATCGCGGCACCCTCATCCCCCCAGAAATCCCCCGAGAAGTAGACGAAGGAGGCTCGGATGCCTTCCACACGGAGAATCGTCCTGGCGGCGCTCACGGCCGGCGCGGTCGCGCTCACCGCGGCCTGCGGCGGCGGCGACGCCGGCACGAGCGCCACCCCCGGCGCCGGCGGCAGCGAGCAGGCCCGCTACGGCGGCACCATGACCGTGGCCTACCAGAGCGACCCCAAGACCTTCGACCCGGCGGTGTGCTACGACGCCACCTGCTGGAACAACATGCGCATGCTGTACGACCGGCTCTACGACTACGTCGGCGACACCATGAACATCGAGCCGCAGGCCGCGACCGCGCTGCCCGAGGTGAGCGCGGACGGGCTGACGTACAGCATCAAGATCCGCCCCGGCATGACCTTCAGCGACGGCAAGCCGGTCACGGCCAAGGACTTCGCGTACTCCTTCACCCGGATCCTCGACCCGGCCACCAAGTCGCCGGTGCAGAGCTTCTGGACCGGGGTCGCCGGCGCCGCCGACTACGCGAAGAACCCGAGCGGCACGTTCGCGGGCATCACCGCGACCGACGACACCACGCTGCAGATCAAGCTCACCGCGCCGAACAGCTCGTTCAAGTACGTCCTGGCGATGCCGCACGCGTCGGTCATCGAGTCGGGCAGCGCGGCCAAGCCGGTCGGCTCCGGCCCGTTCGTGCTGGACCACTTCACGCCCGGCCAGGAGATCGTGGTCAACCGCAACCCGAAGTACTGGAACGCGCCCAAGCCCTACGTCGACAAGGTCGTGGAGAAGCTCGGCGTCGACCCGCACGTGCAGCTGCTGTCGCTGCAGAAGGGCTCCATCGACCTGATGGGCGACCCGATCCCGGCCGCGGACTACCTGAGCGTCTCCAACGACGCGGCGCTCAAGCCGCAGATCAAGACGATCGTGAAGCCCTCGACGTACTACGTCACCATGAACACGCAGATGGCGCCGTTCGACAACCCGAAGGTGCGCGAGGCGGTCTCCTACGCCTTCGACAGGACCTTCCTGCTCAAGCTCGTCGCCGGCCAGGGCACCGTGGCCAACGAGTACCTGCCGCCGGGCATCACCGGCTACACCAAGGACAAGCTCGTCCACGACCAGGACATCGCCAAGGCCAAGCAGCTGCTGGCCGAGGCCGGCTTCCCCAACGGCTTCTCGACCACGATGTACTCCTGGAACACCTCGCCCTGGACCGCGCTGCTGCCCCAGCTGCAGCAGGACCTCGGCAAGATCGGCATCACGGTCGACGCCAAGCCGATCCAGCAGAGCGCCTTCTTCGACCTCGCCGGCACGCCGGGCAAGGCGCCGATGACGCTCACCTTCTGGGTCGCCGACTACCCCGACGCCAGCGACTTCTACCAGGCGCTGCTGTCCTGCGCGGCGGCGATCCCGAACGGGCAGAACTACTCCTTCTACTGCAACAAGAAGGTCGACGACCTGGTCAACCAGGCGCTCGCGGCCAAGGACAACGACTCGGCCAACGCCACCTACGTCGAGGCCACCAAGGCGATGCTCGCCGACAACCCGGTCGTGCCGCTCTACTACGGCTCCAAGACCGAGGTCTTCGGCAAGACCGTGGGCGGCTACCACTCGCAGCCGATCTGGGGCTGGGACATGACCAACTACTGGAAGACGACGGGCACGGCCAGCCGCTGACGCGGTGCTCCCGCCCGGGGGCTCGCACGAGCCCCCGGGCGGGACCTAGCTGAGGACATTGATGTGACGACACTGCTTGAGGTCGACGACCTGACCGTCGACTTCGAACGCGACGGGGAGCGCTCCGCCGCCGTGCGCGGCGTCTCGTTCGCCGTGGAAGCGGGCGAGCGGGTCGGCATCGTCGGCGAGTCCGGCTCCGGCAAGTCCGTGACCGCGCAGGCGGTGATGCGGCTGCTGCCCCAGACCGCCGGCGTCGGCGGGCGGATCGCCTTCGACGGCCACGACGTGCTGGCCTTCGACGCCAAGCGGCTCGCGAGCTGGCGCGGGGCCGACATCGCCATGGTCTTCCAGGACCCGATGTCGAGCCTCAACCCGCTGCTGCGGGTCGGCACCCAGCTCGCCGAGGGGCTGCGTCACCACCGGGGGCTGGGCAAGGCGGCCGCGCGGGACGAGGCGGCCCGGCTGCTGCGCACCGTGGGCATCGGCGACGCCGAGCGGCGGCTGCGGGAGTACCCGCACGCGTTCAGCGGCGGCATGCGCCAGCGCGTGTGCATCGCCATCGCGGCGGCCTGCACGCCGCGGCTGATCGTCGCCGACGAGCCGACCACCGCGCTCGACGTCACCGTGCAGGCCCAGGTGCTCGACCTGCTCGACGAGCTCACCGACCGCCACGGCACGGCGACCGTCCTCATCAGCCACGACCTCGGCGTCGTGTCGAGCTTCTGCGACCGGATCCTCATCATGTACGCCGGGCGCGTCGTCGAGTCCGGCCCGACCGACGAGATCGTGGCCAACCCGACCCACCCCTACACCCGCGCGCTGCTGGACTCCATCCCGCGGCTGCGCGGCGAGCTGCCCCGGAGGCTGCCCACGATCCCGGGGGCGCCGCCGTTCGGCGGGGTGCCGGCCGGGCAGTGCGCGTTCGCCGACCGCTGCCCCCGCGCCCGGGACCTGTGCCGCACCGAGGATCCCGCGCTGCGCCCGACCGGCCCCGGCGTCGCCGCCGCGTGCCACTTCCCACTGGGGGGCGAGCATGCCTGAGCCCGCCGTGGCCGTGCGGAACCTCACGGTGTCCTACCGCAAGCGGGTCGCGGTCGACGCGGTCAGCTTCACCATCGAGCCGGGCCGCACCCTGGGCCTGGCCGGTGAGTCCGGCTCCGGCAAGAGCAGCGTGGCCCGGGCCCTCATGCGGGTCGTCGAGCCGGCCTCGGGCTCGGTGCGCATCGGCGGGCAGGAGGTCACCAGCCTGCGCGGCGGCGCCCTGCGGCGGTTCCGCCGGCACATGCAGATGGTGTTCCAGGACCCGTACGACTCGCTCAACCCGCGGCTCACGGTGGGCCAGAACGTCGCCGAGGCGCTCACCGCGGCCGGGGTGCCCCGCCCCGACCACACCGCCCGCGTGCGCGAACTGTTCGGGCGGGTCGGGCTGCCGTCCGGGTTCACCGGCCGCTACCCGCACCAGCTCTCCGGCGGGCAGCGCCAGCGCGTCTCCATCGCGCGGGCCCTCGCCGTCGGCCCGCAGGTGCTCGTCTGCGACGAGGCGGTGTCGGCCCTGGACGTCTCGGTCCGGGCCCAGATCCTCAACCTGCTCAAGGACCTGCAGGAGGCCGACGGGCTGGCCTACCTGTTCATCAGCCACGACATGTCGACGCTGCGGTTCATGGCCGACGACGTGGCCATCATGCAGGCCGGGCGGATCGTGGAGACCGGCAGCAGCGAGGCCGTCTTCGCCGACCCGGCCCACGAGTACACCCGGGCGCTCATCGCCGCGATCCCCGAGCCCGGCTCCGGACGGAGGCAACGCCGTGACCGTACCCATTGAAGTCGGCACCGAGGTCGCCGCGCCCGGGTTCTGGCGGCGGGCCCGGCGCAGCCTGCGCCACGACTGGCCCGCGCTGGTCTCCATCGCGCTGCTGGTCCTGCTCGCCCTGGCCGCGATCCTGGCCCCGCTGCTGGCCCCGCACCCGCCGCTGAGCACCTACCCGGAGGGCCTGGAGATCACCGGCGCGCCGGTCGGCCCCGGCGGCGACTTCCCGCTCGGTGCCGACCCCAACGGCCGCGACGTGCTGTCCCGGCTGCTCTACGGCGCCCGCGTCTCGCTCGTCATCGGCATCCTCGCCAACGGCCTCGCGACCGTCCTCGGCGTGCTCGTCGGGCTGATCGCCGGCTACCTCGGCGGCTGGGTCGAGACCGTGCTCATGCGGATCACCGACATCGTGATGTCGTTCCCGATCCTGCTGTTCTGCATCGCGCTGATCTCGGTGACGGGGCCCAGCGCCCGCAACGTCGTCGTGGTCATCGCGCTCATCTACTGGACCGCGCTGGCCCGCATCATCCGCAGTCTCGTGCTGTCGCTCAAGGAGCGCGAGTTCGTCGTGGCCGCGCGGACCCTGGGCCTGTCGCACTGGAGGATCATGCGCAAGCACCTCTTCCCGCACCTCGTGCCGACGATCATCGTCTACGCCACCCTCGGCGTGGCCTCGTCCATCCTCATCGAGGCGTCGCTGTCGTTCCTCGGCGTCGGCGTGCCCGTGCCCGACCCCTCCTGGGGCCAGATGATCGAGCAGGGCAAGGAGTACTTCCAGATCGCGCCCTGGCTGCTCTTTGCCCCCGGCGTGTGCCTGCTGCTGACCGTCCTGTCGTTCAACCTCGCCGGCGACTGGCTGCGCGACCTGCTCGACCCGACCGCACCGGAGCGTCGCTGACATGAGTGGTTCGGAGCGAAGCGGAGAGGCCACTCATCAATGTTGCAGCGTGGGGCTCAGGCCGGCGCCGGAGCTTGCGGAGGTGTCGGCATGAGTGGTTCGGAGCGAAGCGGAGAGGCCACTCATCAATGTTGCAGCGTGGGGCTCAGGCCGGCGCCGGAGCTTGCGGAGGTGTCGGCATGAGCCGGTTCCTGCTGCGCCGCTTGCCTCAGGCGATCGTCGTGCTCTTCGGCGTCGTCACCCTGGCCTTCTTCATGACCCACGTGGTGCCCGGCGACCCGGCCCGGCTCATCGCCGGCCCCAACGCCAGCCCCGCCACCGTCGCCTCCATCCACGCCCAGCTCGGCCTGGACCGCGGCCTCGGCTACCAGTACTGGACGTACCTGCGCCAGGTGCTGCACGGCGACCTCGGCGTCAGCTACGCCCTGCAGGGCACGTCCGTCGGCGACGCCATCTGGCGGGCGCTGCCGGTCAGCGCGGCCGTGGCCCTGCTCGGCGTGCTGTTCGAGGTGCTGCTCGGCGTCCCGGCCGGGATCGTGGCCGCCTACCGGCCCAAGGGCCTGCTGGACCGCGCGGTGACGCTCGCGTCGCTGGTCGGGCTGTCCGCCCCGCCGTTCTGGCTCGGCCTGCTGCTGCTGTACGCCCTCGCCTATAAGTCCAGCGTCTTCCCGCTGAGCGGCTACGAGTCGCCGTACCTCAACTTCCTGATCCTGCCCGCCTTCACCCTCGGGCTCGGCGGCGCGGCCTGGTACGCCCGCCTCACCCGCACCAACATGCTGGAGGCGCTGCGCAGCCCCTACGTGCAGACGGCCCGGGCCAAGGGCATGCCGGAGCGGGTCGTGCTGCTGCGCCACTGCCTGCGCAACGTCCTCAGCCCGCTGCTGACCATGCTCGGCATGGACCTCGGCTACTTCCTCGGCGGCGTCGTCGTCATCGAGTCCGTCTTCGGCCTGCCGGGCATCGGCAAGCTCACCTTCGACGCCATCGGCACCCTCGACATCCCGATGATCACCGGCGCGGTCCTCTTCGCCGCGTTCTTCATCGTCGTCATGAACCTGCTCGTCGACCTCGCCTACGCCGCCATCGACCCCCGCGTCCGGCGGTAGTACAACCCCCTGGAAAGGACCACCCATGAGCGACAAGCTCCGCGTCGCCGTCGTCGGCTCGGGCCGCTGGGCCCAGCGCGCGCACATCCCCGGCTGGCAGCGCGACCCGCGCGCCGAGGTCGTCGCGATCGCCGACACGGACCCGGCGACCGTGGCCGAGGCCGGCGACAAGTTCGGCGTGGCCAAGCGCGTCACCGACTACCGCGAGCTGCTCGACGACCCGGGCATCGACGTGATCGACGTGGCCACCGCCAACCGGGCCCACTTCGAGATCTCCGCCGCGGCGCTGGACGCCGGCAAGCACGTGCTGTGCGAGAAGCCGGTGCACCACGACTACCGCCAGACCCGGGCGCTGTCGGAGCTCGCCCGGGCCAAGGGGCTCAAGACCAAGCTGGGCTTCACGTTCCGCTACGCGCCGGCGATCCAGTACGCCAAGCACCTCATCGACACCGGGTTCGTCGGGCAGCCGTACGTCTTCAACGGCTACGAGCAGAACAGCCAGTGGATCGACCCGGCCACCCCGATGCGCCAGGTCGACCCCGACGCCGACCCGGCCGTCATCGCCACCTCGTCGATCGAGGGCTACGGCGCCCCGATCATCGACATCATGCACTGGTGGGCCGGCACCGACCTGCAGTCGGTCGTCGGCACCATGCGCAACTTCGTGCCCGAGCGCATGGTCCGCGACACCGGGCTCATGCAGCGGCTCAACATCGACGACGGCGACATGTGGATCGCCGAGTTCGGGGGCGGGCTGCTCGCCTCGATCCAGTCCTCGTACGTGACCGTCGGCAACTTCCCCGGCATCGAGGCGCGCATCTACGGCTCCGAAGGCGCCATCATCGTGCGGCTGGTCGAGGAGTTCGGCATCTGCCAGACCATCAGGACCGCGACCCGCCACGAGGTCGAGTTCGTCGAGCGGGAGATCCCGCAGGAGTTCTTCCCCGAGGGCGGGCACTCCCGCGAGGACTGGGACTTCCTGTTCTACTCGAACCTCTGCGCCGACTTCACCACCGAGATCCTCTCCGGCGGGCCGGGCAACCAGGGCGACTTCGGCCAGGGCGCGCTCGTGCAGGAGACCATCAACGCGTTCGAGCGCTCCTTCCGCACCCGCTCCTGGGTGAACCTGCCGCTGACCGAGGAGGCCGCGGCGTGACGGGCCACGACTGGGGAACGCTCGCCGAGGACGGCACGGCCGCCCGGATCCTCGACTCGGCCCTGGCCGCCGTGTCCGGACGCGTCCAGTTCGCCGACGCCCGGCTCATCGAGGCCGAGGAGCTGCGGTCGTACGTCCAGAAGGGCTCCGACCCCGACGAGCGGATCGAGCAGAACATCGGCATCGGGGTCCGCGTGCTCGTGGACGGGCAGTGGGGGTTCGCCGCCCGTCCCCTCGCCGAGGAGTCCGACGCGGCCGCGGCCGCAGCCCAGGCCCACCGGGTCGCCGTCGCCCTGGCCGGCAGCGGCAAGCCGGTCGACCTGCCGCCGCGGGAGCCGGCCGGCGGCCGCTACGAGACCGTGGTCGAGCAGGACCCGTTCGCGGTCTCGTCCGCCCAGCGCCAGGAGCTGCTCGCCGCCTGGCTGGCCGCCGCGACGGCCCCCGCCGAGGTGGCCGCGGCCCAGGCCGGGATCAACGCCAAGCGGCAGCACCGGCACTACGCCGACACCGAGGGCTCCCGCCAGCACCAGCACTTCACCGAGACCGGCGCGATGCTCATGGTCACCGCGAGCGGCCACGGCGACGTGCAGCGGCGCAGCTACCCGAACTCGTTCCACGGCAACACCGCGGCGGGCGGGTGGGAGTACCTCGCCTCGCTGCGCATGCTCGACAACGCCGCCCGGGTCGGGGAGGAGGCGGTCGCCCTGCTCACCGCGCCGGTCGCCCCCGCCGGGCGCGCCGACGTCGTCATCGGCGCCCAGCAGGTCTCGCTGCAGATCCACGAGTCGTGCGGGCACGCGCTCGAGCTCGACCGGATGCTCGGCGACGAGGCCAACTACGCCGGCACCTCGTTCATCAAGCCGGGCGACGTGGGCTCGCTGCGGTACGGCTCCCCGGCCGTCACCATCACCTCCGACCCGACGGTGCCGGGCACCCGCGGCAGCTTCGCCTTCGACGACGAGGGCACCCCCGCCCGCGCCAGCCACCTGATCGAGGCCGGCATCGTGCGCAACACGCTGTCGAACCGGGACTCGGCCGGCCGGGCCGGGCTCGCCCTCACCGGCGCCGCCCGCTCCGACGGCTGGGCCTACCTGCCGGTCTGCTTCGCCACCCACGTGTTCCTGCAACCCGGCGACGGCGGCCGCCTCGACGAGCTGCTGGCGCGGATGGGCGACGGCTACTACATCGACGACAACCGCAGCTGGTCGATCGACAACCAGCGGCTCAACTTCCAGTTCGGCACCGAGGTCGCCTACGAGGTCAAGGGCGGGCGGCGGGGCCGGCTGCTGAAGAACTTCTCCTACGGCGGCGTGACCCCGCGGTTCTGGGGCTCGGTCGAGGCGGTGGCCGGCCCGTCGGAGTTCCGCGCGTTCGGCTACCCGTGCGGCAAGGGCGAGCCCAAGCAGTGGGGCTTCCTCAGCCACGGCGCCGCGCCGATGCTCGTGCGCGACCTGCAGATCGGAGTGGCGTGATGACCGCGATCGTCGACCCGGACCGGCTCCTGGCCGCCCTGGA
This sequence comes from Dactylosporangium sp. CA-052675, assembly GCF_050947935.1. Taxonomy (GTDB): domain Bacteria; phylum Actinomycetota; class Actinomycetes; order Mycobacteriales; family Micromonosporaceae; genus Dactylosporangium. Next base: position 3,763,941 of record NZ_CP192010.1, read on the forward strand.
ACAAGCGTCCGGCACCGCCGACGCCGACGCCGTGGAGATCGCGCTGCTGGGCAAGGCGGGGGAGTACACCCGCTTCGCCGGCGGCCGCGTGCACCAGCCGCAGGACGTCACCGAGACCCAGTTCACGGTCCGGGCCCTGGTGGACGGGCACGCCGCGCGCGCCGCGACCGGGGTGCTCGGCGGTCTGGAGACCGCCGTGGCCCGCGCCGCCGAGCTGGCCCGCTCCGTCGCCCGCAGCGCCGGGCGGCCGGGCGCCGCGAGCATCGCCGAGCCCGCCGAGGCGCCGAAGCTGGACCTGTGGCACGAGGACACCGTCGCGTTCGACGCCGGGGCCCGGGCCGGTCTGGCCGCGTTCACGATGGGCGAGGCGGAGCGGGCCGGCGGGCACGCGGCCGGGATGTTCGGCCGGGCCGTCACCCAGCTCGCCGTCGTCAACAGCGCCGGGGTCGCCCACCACACCCTCGCCACCGAGGCGATCGGGAGCCTGACCGCCACCGTCGACGAGGGCACCTCGCACTGGATCGACCTGCACCGCTCGGCCGCCGCCCTGGCCGCCGAGGAGTCGGTGCGGCGCACGGTCCGCGAGGCGGTCGCCGGGCGCGGCCGGGGCCCGCTGCCCGACGGGCACCACACCGTCGTGCTCGGCCCGCAGGCCGCCGGTGAGCTGCTGGGCTTCCTGGAGGCGTTCGGCTTCTCCGGCGAGCTCGCCGCGGCCGGCGTCGGCCTCGTCGCGAACCGGGCCGGGGAGAAGGTGGCATCCGCGCTGGTGACCGTCGCCGACGACGCCACCGCGCCCTACGGGCTGCCGATCGGCTTCGACCTGGAGGGCACCCCGAAGTCGCGGGTGCCGCTGCTGAGCGCCGGCGTCGTCGGCGCCGCCGTCACCGACCTGGCCAGCGCGCGGGCGCTCGGCACGGCCCCGACCGGCCACGCGCACGTGGCCCGCGAGGAGCCGCCGAGCCCGGTCGCCGCGAACATCGTGCTGAGCCCGGGCGAGCACACCGAGGAGGAGCTGATCGCCGGCGTCGAGCGCGGCGTGTACGTGCAGCGCTTCTGGTACACCCGGCTCGTCGACCGGGTGGCGGGCACCATCACCGGGGTCAGCCGCGACGGCTGCTTCCTGATCGAGAACGGGCGCCTCGCCGCGCCCGTCGCCGGGGCCCGGTTCACCCACTCGGTCCTCGACCTGCTCGCGACGGTCGACGGCGTCGGCCGTACCGTGCGATCGCAACCGGTCATGAACGTGTGGAACGGTGCCGTGAGCGCACCGGCGCTGCGCGGCCACGGCTTCCGCTTCGGGGCGGCGTCATGAGCGGGGTCCGGACCAATCGGGAAAGGCTCGTCACGCAGATCCTCGCCGGCGAGGTCTGGCCCGCGCTCGCCGATCGGCACGGGTATCGGGTCGATGCCGACGGCACCCCGTTCCTGCTGCCCGGCATGGGCGGGGTCACCCTCGGCGCGCACGCCGGCGACCCCGCGACCGGCTACGCCGCCGACCACCTGGAGCCGGGCCTGTCGGTGCGGGCCGCCGACCCCGGCGCCAACATGGCCCTGCAGTTCCTGTCCTGCGTCGGCAACACGGTCACGGTGCGCAGCGGCCCCGCGGCCGGGGCCACGGGACGGGTGATCGGGCAGCACGCCTACGTCCTGGTCGACATGCCGGAGGCGGCGCTGGAGCAGGTCAGCTCCGGCGACCGGGTCAGCGTCGCCGCCACCGGCCAGGGTCTGAAGCTGCTCGACCACCCGGCGATCGTGGCCAAGAACCTCGACCCGCTCGCCCTCGACGCCCTGCCGATCACCACCCGCGCCGACGGGCGGCTCGAGGTCGGGGTCGCCGCGCGGGTGCCCGCCGCCGCGGTCGGCGCCGGCGCCGGCATGGTGTCGGAGTTCGCCAACACCGACCTGATGGGCGCCTACGCCGGGCAGGGCGAGGACCTGTCGCTGGGGCTGGAGGCGCTGCGCATCGGCGACGTCGTCGTGCTGGCCGACCAGGACCACCGCTTCGGGCGCGGGTTCCGGCCGGGGTACCTCACCATCGGCGTCATCAGCACGGGCCACTGCCGCCTCTTCGGCCACGGCCCCGGGCCCAGCACCATCCTCAGCGGGCCCGCGGAGGCGTTCGCGATCGTCGACGACGCGGACGCGAACCTTTCACTGTTGGGAGTTCGACTGTGAGCACGGTCGCCATGAACCTGACGGGGGCGGTGGAGACCCCGGCGATGGGGTCCTCGCCCTACCTCGTCGACGCCGACGGCGCCCCGTACGTGCCGATCGGCTCCTCGGGCGTGGTGCTCGGGGTCCGCCTCGGCGACGGGGTCTTCGACCACGACGCCGACCACGCGGCCCCGGGCGTCACCCTCGAGCACCGCGACCAGGCCGCCCGGCACGCGCTGACCGCGTTCGCGTGCCTGGGCAACGAGGCCGTCGTGCGCACCGGCGCCGCCGCCGGCGCCCGCGGGACGGTGCTCGGCAAGCGCGGCGAGGAGGGCCGGGTCATCGTGCTCTTCCCCGACGAGGTCCTGGCGCAGCTGCTGCCCGGGGACGCCGTCGCGGTGCGCGCCCACGGGCAGGGCGCGACGCTGCCGGGGCTCACGGTGCTCAACACCGACCCGCGGATGCTGCCCCGGCTCGCGCTCCCGCTCGGCGTGCGCGGGATCGTCGCCTCGTCCGTCGTCGGCAACGGCATCGGCCGCCCGGCCCAGATGTGGGACCTCGACCTGCAGGAGGTGCCGCCCGGGCTGCGGCTCGGCGACCTCGTGGCCGTGGACGACCTCGACGTGCGCCACAACGCCGGCTACCGGCGGGGCTGGCGCACGGTGGGCGTGATCGTGCACGGCGGCAGCCCGCTGCCCGGCCACGGCCCCGGCCTGATGCCGCTGCTCTGCGGCCCGGCGGCGGACCTGCCCGTGCACGCCGACGGCGACCAGCACCTCGGTCTGCGGGCCGACGACCTAGACTTCCGGCCATGACCGACCCCGGATCGTTCCTGCACCGGTCGCTGCCCGAGGCGGTGTACCTGGTGCTGCGGCGCAAGATCCTCAACAACGAGTACGCGGCCGGGCAGCGCCTCGTCGAGGCCCCGCTGGCCGAGGAGCTCGGGGTCAGCCGCTCGACCGTCCGCGAGGCGCTGCGCCAGCTCAGCGTCGACGGCCTCGTGGACATCTCGCCGCGGCGGCACAGCATCGTGACGCGGATGTCCTACGAGGACATTCGCGACGCCTGCTATGCCCGCTTCGTCCTGGAGGCCGGCGCGGTGCGCTGCATCAGCGGCAACCGCGACGACGTCCTCGGCCGCATGCAGCAGGTGGTGGACCGGATGGCGGACACCGCCGCCGACGGCGACGTGGCCACCATGATCGACCTCGACACCGAGTTCCACGGCTGCATCATCGACGCCGCGGGCAAGCAGCGCCTCGCCGTGCTGTGGCGGACCCTGGACGCCCAGATGGGCGCGCTCATGCGCTCGTCGATCGACCGCCAGCACATCGGCCTGGACGAGGCCGTGCGCCGCCACCAGTACGTGATCGACGTGTTCCGGGTCGGCTCGGGCGAGGAGATCGTGGCGATGCTGGAGGACCACTACCTCGGCGCCGTGGACAGCATGGCCGAGGCGGGCGTCCTCGAGGGCAAGGCCGCCGGCGCCTAGGCGGCGAGGGCAAGGCCACCCGGGCCTAGGCGGCGAGGGCAGGGCCACCGGCGCCTAGGCGGCCGCGCGGTCGCCCGCCGGGCGGCGGCGCAGCGCGGTCTGCTGCAGTTCCGGCGGGTTGTAGGCCATGTCGAGGCGGCCCACGTCGGTGCCGGGCGCGACGATCGCGTCGATCTCGTCCAGGATCGCGTCGTCGAGGGCGATCTCCGCCCCGGCGAGCAGGTCGTCGAGCTGCTCCATGGTGCGCGGGCCGATGATGGCCGAGGTGACGCCGGGGTGGGCGACGGCGAAGGCCATCGCGAGGTGCGTCAGCGACATCCCGGCCTGCTCGGCGATCGGCACCAGCCGCTCGACGGCGTCGAGGCGGCGCTCGTCGCGGTAGTGCTCGAACGGCAGGTTGCCGCGGTGGGTGCCGGCCTGCTGCCCCTTGCGGAACCTCCCCGTGAGCATGCCCTGGGCCAGGGGGCTCCAGACCAGCGTGCCCATGCCGTAGCGCTGGGCGACGGGCAGGATCTCGCGCTCGATGCCGCGGTCGAGGATGGAGTACGGCGGCTGCTCGGTGCGGTACCGCTCCAGCCCCCGCCGCTCGGCCGCCCACTGCGCCTCGACGATCGCGGAGGCCGGGAACGTCGAGGAGCCGATCGCCCGGACCTTGCCGCTGCGCACGAGATCGGTGAGCGCGGACAGCGTCTCCTCGATGTCGACGGTCGGGTCGAGGCGGTGCACCTGGTAGAGGTCGATGTAGTCGGTCCCCAGCCGCCGCAGCGAGTGCTCGACCTCGGCCATGATCCAGCGGCGTGAGGTGCCGCGCCGGTTCGGGTCGTCGCCCATGGCCCCGTTGACCTTGGTGGCGAGCACGACGTCCTCGCGCCGGCCCCGTAGCGCCTTGCCCACGATCTCCTCGGACTCGCCGCGGGAGTACACGTCGGCGGTGTCGATGCAGTTGATGCCCGCGTCCAGCGCCCGGTGGATGATTCGGACCGAGTCCTCGTGGTCGGGGTTGCCGATGGCGCCGAACATCATGGCGCCCAGGCAGTAGGGGCTGACCTGGATGCCGGTGCGGCCGAGCGTGCGGTAGCGCATGCTGCGCCTCCTTGCGTACGATGAGCAAACCGGAACGCTTTATCAGTTACTACGATACGGAACGTCTTCTCACTTATGCAACCGACACCCGGCAAGCGCGTGCGCGCCGACGCCCAGCGCAACTTCGACGCCCTGGTCGAGGCGGCCCGCGAGGTCTTCAAAACCTCCGGCGTCGACGCGCCGGTGCGCGAGATCGCGACCCGGGCCGGGGTCGGCCTGGCCACCTTCTACCGCCACTTCCCGGAGCGCTCCGACCTGGTGACGGCGGTCTTCCGGCACGAGGTCGACGCGTGCGCCGACACCGCGGCGGTCCTCGCCGCCGAGCACCCGCCGCTGGAGGCCCTGGTGCGGTGGCTGCACCGCTACACCGGGTTCGTGAGCGCCAAGCGCGGCCTCTACGCGGCCCTGCACTCCGGCAACCCGGCGTTCGAGCCGCTGCCGCTGTACTTCCGCGAGCGCTTCGAGCCGGCCCTCACCGGGCTGCTGGCCGCCGCGGCCGAGGCGGGCGAGGTGCGGGCCGACGCCGAGCCCATGCACGTCCTGCACGCCATCTCGCGCCTGTGCACCGGCGTGCACCCGGACGCCGACCGGTACATGGTCGACCTGCTCATCGACGGTCTGCGCTTCGGGGCCGGCTCCAGGGGTTGACGAACTCACGCACGATCCGGTTCCAGGTGCGCCAGTGCCGCAGCATCGTGTGCCCGCCGCCCGGCACCGGGACGAACCGGGCGCCGTGCGCGGCCGTGAACCGGCGCGACGCGGCCGGGTCGGTGATCCGGTCGCGGTCGCCGTGCGCGATGAGCAGCGGCCGGTCCGCCGGCACGGGCAGGTCCTGGTCGGGCGGCTCGATCCAGGGGGCGAGCGCGCAGATGCCGCCGACGCCCGGCTCGGCCGCCACGTGCAGCGCCACCCGGCCGCCCATCGAGTGCCCGACCAGCACCACCGGCACCCCCGGGTGGCGGCGGGCGGCCTCGGCCAGGGCCCAGCGGGCGTCGGCGACCGGGTGCCGCCGGGGCTCGTTCCAGCCCCGCAGCCGGTACCGCAACCGCCACACGGTCACGCCCGGCCCCGCCACCGCCCGGCCGAACGGGAGCATCCGCAGGTAGGCGACCCCGTAGCGCCGGGCCCCGGCCGTGCTGTCCGCGTCGCCCCCGGGCAGGAGCAGGACCAGCACGCGGGGGTCGGCGGCGCCGCGGACGCTCAGGTGGGGCTCGCTGCTCATGCCGCTGATTCGACACCATGCGGCCCCCGGCCGGGCAGGGACCCGGGTCACATCCCGTCCGGCGGGTCCTTTCCCCTACCGCGCGGATAGAGTTTTCCGCTGGGCAACGGGTCCGGGTTTGCCGTACAGTTCGGCCGACCCCGCTCGGTGAAAGGACCCGCCGCCATGCCGAACGCCGACCGCGCCGCGACCATCCTCCTCGTCGAGGACGACCCCGGCGACGAGCTCATGGCGCGGGAGGCCTTCGAGGACGACGCGCTCTCCAGCGACCTGCACGTGGCGCGGGACGGCCAGGAGGCGCTCGACTTCCTCTACCGGCGCGGCCGCCACGCCTCGGCGCCGCGCCCGGACTTCATCCTGCTCGACCTGAACCTGCCCCGCGTGGACGGCCGGCAGGTGCTGCGGCAGGTCAAGTCGGACGCGGCGGTGGCGAGCATCCCCGTGGTGGTGCTGACGACGTCGAGCGCGGTCGAGGACGTGGTCGCCTGCTACGGGGCGCACTCGAACGCGTACATCACGAAGCCGTCCGGCTACGACGAGTTCGTGGACGTGGTGCGCCAGATCAACCAGTTCTGGATGGACACCGCGCGCCTGCCGTCCTGACGGCCTCAGCTCTCGATGGTGAGGATCGCGTCGAGGCCGGTCAGGGCGAAGACGCGGGACAGGGTCGTGTTCGGGGCGCGGACCACGAAGCGGCGGCCCTCGCGCACCGCGTGCTTGTGCGCGCGGACCAGGGCCGCCACGCCGGAGGAGTCACAGTAGGCCAGGCCGCTCAGGTCGGCGGTCAGCGTGTCCGTGCCCGACTCGAACGCGCCGGTCACGGCCTCGCCGAAGCGCTCGATCGAGGTGTAGTCGAGGGCGCCCGCCACCGACAGCACGACACCGTCGGGCCCCGTGCCGGCCGTGATCGTCAGCCCCGAACCGGAACGCCTGTCACCATTCATGAGGAGGGCAGCGTAACCCGGGCCGGGATGTCTCGCAGCTTGGGCGGTTGCGTGCCGGTTTGTGCCCCTCGATCCGCCGGGACTCCGGTCAGTCCGGCAGGCCCAGGCCGCGACGGCCGGTAGCGTTGAGCTGCCGCGGCGCGAAGCGGTCCGGCCAGGCGCGCTCGTAGTGCTCCTCGGGGAAGTCGCTCGGGCTGGAGCCGGTCGCGAACGCGTCGCGGACGCTCGCCGCGTAGCGCTCGTTGCGCCCGCACCAGGGGGCCGCGGGGATGTACATGACGTTGCCCCAGCCGCGCTGGTTCCGCACCGGCGCCACGCTGTGGATCATGTCGCAGTGCCACCACACCGAGTCGCCGGCCCGGACGTCGGGGATGCCGGCCTGCGCGCGCAGGAGCAGCGCGTGCCAGCGCTCGGAGGCGGGGAACACCTGGTTGACGGTGACCCCGCACATGTCGTCCTCGGGGACGTCGGCGAGCAGGGGGCGCAGCATGAGGTACGCCATCGCCGACGGGATCGGCACCGTGTGCAGCACGCCCTGGTCGTGGTCCATGTCGGACAGCGCCGTCCAGCCCTGGAACGTGCGGAAGGCCGAGCACATCGTCGAGCCCGGGTACTGCGGCCCGTCGGTGCGGTAGGCCGCGTCCCACGGGTCGTACTCCTCGACGCTGCCGTCGAAGAGGTGCCGGAACGCGCGCTGGTACGCCTCCGTCATCCACAGGTCGAGCGTGCCCGGGTCGAGGTGCGTGCCCAGCCCGCCCGAGTCCGCGCCCTCGGGCCGCCGCCGGATCCGGTCGGGGTAGAGCGAGTCGCGGTCGGGGTCGAACCACACCCGGCCCTGCGAGTCGTACTTCCACTGCCGGTTGAGCAGCGCCTGCACGGTCGCCATCCGCTCGCTCTGCCGCGCCTGCATCTGCGCCGGCGACCAGTAGATCGGGTAGATCTCGGGCCGCGACCCGACGGTGCCGAAGAAGTCGTCCCCGGGCCCGCGGTAGTGCTCGAAGAACGCGTTGCGCTCGACGTACTCGACGATGCCGCGGTCCCATCCGAGCGCCTGCTCCCGCTCGAAGTGCCCCCGCACGACGAGGCACCCGCGCCGCTTGAGCAGCTCGAGCTGCTGCGCCGGCACGGTGCCGGCGGCGATGTCCGCGTAGTCGATCACGGGCCACACCTGCTCGCCGTTGCTGAGCGCGGCCTCGATCTGCTCGACCTCGGCCTCGATGCGCCGCTCGAGGACGGCGAACACCTCCTCGACCGTGCGCCCGGAGGCCGCGATGCGAGCGCGGATGGCCTGCTTGATCTCGCGGATCGCGCCCGGCAGGTCGGCCGGGGTCTCCTCCCAGTGCGGCAGCGCGGGTGCGGGCACGGCGGACTCCTTCTAGTCAGGTCTCCTTATTTGTAAAGCGACGGTACGCGCCCCACGGTGTTCCAGGCAAGGCTCCTGCCTAGCATTGGCACATGGACCCCGCGCCGTCGTCGTCACCGTCGCTGGACCTGGTGCGCGCGCTGACCGACGAGCGGGTGCTGCGGGCCCTCATGCGGCACCGGCGGCTGACGCGGGCCGAACTGGCCGCCGAGACGGGCATCTCGAAGCCCACGGCCGGGGAGAGCGTGCGCCGGCTGCAGGAGCGTGGCCTGGTCGCCGACACCGGCGAGCGCACCCCCGGCGGCCGGGGCCGGGGCCGGGTCGGCTCCTACTACGCCCTGTCGCCCGCGGCCGGCACGGCGCTCGCGGTCTCGATCGCCCCGGCGGGCATCACGGGGGAGCTGCTCGACGCCTACGGCGAGACGATCGCCCGGACCGCGCACCCGCTCGACCGCCCGGCGTCGCCGTCCTCGGTCGCCGCCGCGCTCGCGGCCGCCGCCTCCTCGCTGGCCGCCGCCTCCTCGCCGGGCGCCGCCTCCTCGCCGGGCGCTGCCTGCTCACCGGGCGTCCCTCCGCCGCCGGGCGCTGCCTGCTCACCGGGCGGGGCCCGCCCGCGCCTGGCCGTGGTCAGCGCGGCCGATCCCGTCGACCGGGCGAGCGGCCGGCTCGTGCACCTGCCGGACTCGCCGTTCCTGGTGGGCGAGCTCGATCCGGTGGGGGTGCTCGCCGGGCACGTCGCCGGGCCCGTGACGGTCGACAACGACGTGAACTGGGCCGCGCGGGCCGAGCGGGAGCATGCCGGGGACGACTTCGCGTACCTGTACCTGGGCGAGGGCCTGGGCTGCGCGACCGTCGGCGGCGGCGCGGTGACCCGCGGCCGCGGCGGCCTGGCGGGGGAGATCGCGCACCTGCTCACCGTCGGCCCCGGCGGCCGCGCGGTGCCGTTCATCGAGGTCTTCGGCGCGCTGGGGGTGCGCCGGCCCGGCTCCACCGCGATCGACCCCGACGCCCTGCTGGCCGCGATGGCCCGGTCGTCCGACCGGCACCTGGTGGCCCGGGCGGTCGCGGGAGTGGTGGCCGCGATCGTCGCCCTGGCCGACCCCGGCCTGATCGTGCTGGGCGGCCCGTGGGGCCCGGCCGTGCTCGCCCCGGTGCGGGAGGCGGTGGCCGGGCTGCCGCGCACGGTCCCGGTCGAGGCGGCCGTGCTGCGGCGGGAGCCCGCCCTGGCCGGGGCCCGCCAGGACGCCCTGGACCGCCTGCGCGGCGCCGTCGTCGCCGACGCGGCCGGCTAGCTCACGACAGGAGCAGGTCCTCGAGGCTCGACAGCAGCGTGCGGGCCGAGTACGGCTTCGTCAGGTAGGCGTCGGCGCCCGCCATGCGGCCCTCGGTCTCGAAGTTCACCTGGGTGCGGGCGGTGAGCATGATGATCGGCACCGCCATCGTCGTGGAGATCATGCGCAGGGTGCGGCACACCTCGACGCCCGACATGCCGGGCATGGACACGTCCAGCACGACCGCGTCCGGCGGGCGCCGCTGGATCAGGGCGATCGCCGACGGCCCGTCCGGCGCGGTCGCGACCTCGTAGCCGCCGTTGCGCAGCTGCGTGGCCATGAGCTCGCGCAGGTCCTCGTCGTCGTCGACCGCCACGACATATCCGTTGTGCCCGCCGGCCGGCTCGAACATGCCGTACCCCCTCGTGAGACGTCCCTACTCCGATCGTGCGCCGGCCGGGGAGCACGGGGCGCCCGTGCGGGGTGCAAGGCGGTTGCAGAAGCCGCCCCCGTGACAGGGGGCTAGGCCTCGGGGAGGGCCTCGCGCTCGGCCTGGGCGACGAGCTCCAGGGAATCCTCGGGGCCGAGGCGCCGCTCGCACAGGTAGCCCAGCGTCGACCACGTCGCGTCGGAGACGTCCTGCTCCGAATACGGCTCCAGCAGCCCCTCCTCGCCGAGCTGCGTGCGCAGCAGGGCCTCGCCCACCGCGGGGTCGACCTCCACGTCCTGCGCCATCGTGGCCGCGAACTCGGCCACCGAGTCGCGCGGCGTGTCCTCGTCGAAGAGGCTGCGCACGGCGAGGCGGATCGCGGCCCGCAGCACCGGCGCGTCGTGCTCGTCCGGCGGCTGCTCCGCCGCCCGTGCCGCGGCGTCCTCGTCGCCGGCCAGCAGCGCGACGAACACGGCCCCCACCCGGGACCGTGGCGTGTATCCGTCCTCCTGGTCACTGCCCATGCGACCGAGCGTAGCCAAGGAACGCCCCCGCCGAGGACCGCGCCGATCGCCCCCGGCCGTGGGCAGCGTCACCCTGTGGGGATCGGGCGGGCGGGCTTGAATCAAGATGCACGAGGAGTGCAAGATGTGTGCCATGTGGGTGTTCGGGGTCGATCGGCAGCGGTTGGGCGTCACGACCGTCGAGGAGGTCGCCGCGCCCCGGGCCGGGGACGGCGAGGCGGTGCTGCGCGTCGACCGGGTCGGGGTCACCGCGAACAACGTGACCTATGCGGTGCTCGGCGACGCCATGCGCTACTGGGAGTTCTTCCCGCCCGCCGCGTTCGGGCTGGCGCCGCGGTGGGGGCTGGTGCCGCTGTGGGGTTTCGCCGAGGTGGTCGACTCGGCTGTACCGCACGTGCACCCCGGATCGCGCGTCTACGGCTACCTCCCGCCCGCCGGGCACCTCGTCGTGCGGCCGGGGCGGATCGACGGGACCGGGTTCCGGGACACGAGCGAGCACCGGGCGCAGCTCCCCTCGCCGTACAACGCCTACCGGCTCACCACCGGCGACGCCGCCTACCGGGCCGATCGCGAGGACCTGCTGGTGCTCTTCCGGCCGCTGTTCTTCACCTCGTTCATGCTCGCCGACCAGGTGCTCGACCACGACGCCTACGGGGCCGAGCGCGTCGTGCTGTCCTCGGCGTCGAGCAAGACGGCGTACGCCGCCGCGTTCGAGCTGCGCGGGCGCGGCCCCCGCGTCACGGGGCTCACCTCGCCCGCCAACGTCGCGTTCACCGAGGCGCTCGGCTGCTACGACGAGGTGCTGTCCTACGACGAGGTCGGGGCGCTGCCGGTGGTACCGACGGCGTATCTGGACCTGTCCGGCGCGGCGGCGACGCGGGAGGCGCTGCGGGCCCACCTGGGCGAGCGGCTCGTGCGCGACATCGCGGTCGGGCTCACCACCCAGTCCCCGAACGCGCTCGCGGCCGGCGAGGTGTTCTTCGCCCCGGCCCGGATGCGCAAGCGCTCCGGCGACTGGGGCCGCGACGGCCTCGACGCGCGCTTCGCCGAGGCCTGGGAGCGGTTCGCGGCCGCGGCCGGGGGCTGGGTCGACGTCCGGACGGGGCACGGGCCCGAGGCGCTGCGGGAGGCCTGGCTCGAGGTCGCCGCCGGGCGCACGCCGCCCCGGGCCGGGCACGTCATCCGGGCGTGAGCGGCATGACGTACTGGATGAAGCCCCGATGCTCGGCCACCCGGTCGTAGAGCCGCCGCGCGGTCGCGTTGTCCTCGCGGGTGTGCCAGTAGACGCGCTCGCACCGGCGTCCGCGTGACGCCTCGGCGACGGCGGCGATGAGCGCCCGGGCGACGCCGCGGCCCCGCACCTCGGCCGCGGTGAAGAGGTCCTGCAGGTAGCAGACGTCGCCGGCGGTCGTGCTGGGGTGGAACAGGAAGTGCGCGAGCCCGACGGCGCGCCCGTCCAGCCGCGCCACCAGCGCGTGGACGCGCTCGCCGCGGCGGAAGTCGGCCCAGGCCCGGTCGTAGCGCTCGTCGGGCCAGGTGCGGCCGTAGAACGCGTTGTACCCGGCGAAGAGCTCCTGCCACGCGGCCCGGTCGCCATCGTCGAGCGCGCCAACCTCGATCATGGTGACACCCTAGGCCGCCGCGATCGCGACCCGGCAGCCGCGCCCGGGCGCTAGCGGATGGCGGTCCAGCGGATCACGGCCTCGGTGCGGCTGCGCACCTGCAGCTTGGCGAAGACGTGGTTCAGGTGGTTCTTCACGGTCTTCTCGGTCAGGCGCAGCCGGTGCGCGATCGAGGCGTTGGACAGGCCCTCGCAGAGCAGCCGCATCACGTCCTCCTCGCGCTCGGTCAGGCCGAAGTGGCGGCGGGCCTCGGCGCGGCGCTCGGTCTGCTGGTGCCGGCTGCGTTCGCGGGCCTGCTGGTCGCGGACCATCGACGCGGCGACGGAGGCGGCGACCGGCGACAGCCAGCCCCGCCCGCCGGCGACCTCGCGCACCGCGCGCAGCAGCTCGGCCGGGTCGAACTCGCCGTGCACGAGATAGCCGCGGGCGCCCTGGTGCAGCATGCCCGCGATGAGCTCGGCGTCGTCGTCGCTGGTGAGCACGAGGACGCTGCTGTACTGCGCGATCGTGGCGATGACCGACAACCCGTCCGCGATCGGCATGCGGTGGTCGAGCAGCGTCACGCTCGGCCGCAGGCGCCGGGCCGCGGCGATCCCCTCGCGCCCGTTGGACGCCTCGCCGAGCACCCGCACCCCGTCGCCGGTGTCGAGGATGCCCCGCAGCGCGCCGCGCACGATCGGGTTGTCGTCCACGATGAGCACCCCGATGTGCGGCGCGCTCGGCCACGTCACGCGGCACCGACCGAGGCGCCGAGGGCGACGCGGACCGTGATCGTGGTGCCGGCCCCGGGCGCCGAGTCCACGTGCAGGTCGCCGCCGGCGTTGCGGGCCCGCTCGGTCATGCCCACGATGCCGAAGTGCCCGGCGGTCTGCAGGCGGCTGAGGTCGCGCGGCACGGCGAAGCCCTGGCCGTCGTCGGAGATCTCCAGGAGCACCCCGCGCCGGGTCGGGGCCAGCCGGACGACCACGCGGCGGGCGAGGGCGTGGTTGGCGATGTTCGCGAGGGCTTCGCGCAGGATGCGGATGAGCTCGTACGACACCGGAATCGGCGGATCGACGGGCTCCAGGATCGCGCGCACCGGCACCCCGCAGGCCGCGCTCCAGGCGTCGCACAGCTCGCGCACGCTGGTGGCGAAGTCGCGGTCGGGCACGTCCAGGCGCATCTGCTCGAGCAGCTCGCGGGCCTGCCGGGCGGCGGCGGTCGCGCCCGCGGCGACGGTGCCGGCGAGCTGCTCGGCCAGGGCCGGCTGGCGGCGCAGCGAGGTCGGCAGCGCGAGGGCGGCCAGGGACACGCCCCGCAGCGTCTTGCTCACCGAGTCGTGCAGCTCGCGGGCGAGGCGGGCCCGCTCGGACGCGGCCGCGGAGCGCTGGGCGGCGTCGACGAGGCTGCGCGACAGCTCCAGGTAGCGGGTCAGCGCCGAGGTCAGCACCGACGCGCCCAGGCCCGCGAGGGCACCGGCGACCGGCAGGGCGACGACGAACGCGGCCATCTCGGCGGGCGGGTCGAGGCGGTGCAGCACGCGGCCGATGACGGCGAAGCCCAGCGCCGCGTGCAGGATCCACACCGGCACCGCCCGCAGCCCGAGCAGCACCCCGGCCAGGGCGCCGGCGCCGGCGGCGAAGCAGAAGTACGCGATGCCGCCCCGGCTCAGGGCCAGCACGGCGAGCACGAGGACCGCGTCGGCGGCGACGGCGGTGACCGGCCGCGCGGCGAGCCGGGGCCAGCGGGCGAGCAGGCCCAGCTGGACGCCGGTGCCCACGGCCACCAGCGCCAGCACCTCGACGAGCCGCCACCGGTCGCTCACCAGCAGCAACCCGGCCGCGGCCGCGATCACCGTCGCGAGCGCGCGGCCGACGAGCACGGCCCGGGCCAGCGCCGCCGCGGCCACCGCACGGTCGGTGTTCACCACGGCAGGGACGCTACTGGGCGCCGGCCCGCACGCGCAGCGGGGGCTTGCGGATTTGCGCCGCAGTTAAGCGAAACCTAAGTCAGGCGATCACGATCTCGTCGAGGTCCGGCGCCGGTGACTCGTCGTTGAACAGCGTCAGCCGGACCTCCCCGGCGGGCAGGTTCGCCGTGAACCGCAGCGACTGCGGGACCGACCAGTCCGGGCCGGTCACCGGGAACACGCGCGGGGCGGCGGTGCCGATGCGGACCTTCAGCGCCCGGTTCCCGTCGGCCTCGTAGTACACGGTCACGGTCCGGGTGCCGGCGCTCGGCAGCGTGACGCGCACCACGAGGGTGCACTCGGCGCACATGTACCGCACCCGCCGGCCGCCCCGGCAGGTGCCGCACGCGGTCGCGGAGGCGCCGCCGGTGAGCGTGTTCGCGGGATCCTCGGCCTGGATGCTGATCGGCGCGAACCCGGGCGTCGGGGAGGCGCCGGGGCCGGGACTCGCGCCCGGGCTCGGGCCCGCACCGAGGCTCGGGCTCGCGCCCGGGCTCAGGCCGGGCTGGAACCCGCTGGCGACCGTCTGCGGCGTGCGGCTCTGCCGCGGCTCGGCCCGATCGTGGCCCGGGGCGATCAGGGGCGGGACGGCGACGGCCGCGCCCGCGATGCCGACGGCCACGGCCGTGACCCCGATCCACTGCCGCGGTCGGCGCGTCGGCAAGCCGCCGTCAGTCACGCGTGCTCCTCGTCCCTCCGGCGACCCGCGCCCGACAATACGCCACGGCGCCGCCGTCCCTGCGGGACGACGGCGCCGGGTCTTACCGGTGGGGTGTCTTGCAGCGGGGTCTACGGCAGGACGTAGTTGTTGTTCAGCACGTACGGCGCGGGCTGCTGGTCGTCGCGCCCGTCGTGGCCCTGGGCGTCGCACTGCCGGGCCGCCACGATGCACCCGTCGATCATCGCCTTGAGGGTCCGGTCGTCCCACGCGTTGACGAAGTCGTAGTGGAACGTGGGGCCGGCGCCGCTGGCGAAGTGCACCTTCGACATGTCCCCGTTGACCGGCCAGGCCATCTTGAACTCGAGCTTCGGCACCGCGACCGGGTGGTCGTCGGGGCAGACCACGCCCGCGGCCGAGTGCGTGTCGATCGGGTAGGCCATGTGCGACTGGTGGTCCGGGGAGTCCAGGTGCAGCCCGTCCCAGCAGCTCGGGGCCTGGTAGCGGATGTTGAGCTTCACGCTGCGATCCGTCGGGCAGCTCAGCGGGATGTTCTTGTTCTCGTAGCTGTCGCCGCACTCGAAGCCCTTCTCGGTCGCGGCGAGGAACTTGTCGGCGTCGGTGTTCTTGGCGTTGCCCACGACGAAGCGCAGGCCCTTCGGGAACGGCCGGACGGTGCGGTAGTCCTGCACGCCGGTCTTGTAGTAGATGGTCTGCAGCCCCTCGGGGTTGACCGCGACGTCACCGTTGTAGAGCGTCGGCATCCAGTACGCGGACAGGTCGCCCTTGGCCTTGCACGTGGTCGAGCCCGCGACGAGCGAGTCGACGGTCGTGTTCGCGTTCGTCGTGGTGTTGCCCATGAAGGTGTGCATGTGCGACGCGCCCGGGAGCCCGGGGAACACGATCGGGTCGTCCTGCAGGTTGCCGCGGCTGACCGAGCAGTTCGCCTGGAACTCGTGGAAACCGCCCTTGTTCGGCGGTACCTCGTGCGACGGCTTCACGTTCGTGACGGGGTTCGGTGCCATGATCCAGCCGGCCTGGGCGGTCGCGGTGGACGTCGGCGTGACACCGCCGGTCGGGACCGGGCCGGCGCTGGAGGGGCCGCCGGTGACCGGGCCGACCGTCGCGGTGGCCGGGGCGCCGGTGGTGCCGAAGACCTGGAACTCCCACAGCGAGAAGCCGTAGCCCGAGGAGCGCGCGGTGCCGTAGAGCCGCACGTAGCGGCCCATGCCGTTGACCGTCAGCGTCTCCTTGCCGCCCTTCGACGTCGTCGTGGAGTACACCGTGAGCCAGGCGGTGCCGTCGGAGGACGTCTGGATCTGGTATGCGGTGCCGTAGGCGCGCTCCCACTGCAGCACGACCTTGCCGATCGCGGTGGGGGCGCCGAGGTCGACCTGCAGCCACTGGGGGTCGCTGAACGCGCTGGACCAGCGGGTGCCGGTGTCGCCGTCGACGGCGGCCGAGGCGGGGTAGGAGCGGCCCTCGCTGGAGGAGGCGGTCGCCGGCTTGCCCTGGGACACGGGCGTGGCGTCGGCGCTGGCCGAGCGCAGCGGGCCGGTGGCGAACCAGCCGAGCAGGCCGACGAGCGCCACCGCGATGCCGGCCAGCACGAACAGCCGCGATCGGGGCTGGTGCCGGAGGGACAGGGTCATCGATTCTCCCGTGGGGGTTGGATCACCACTTGCGTCAGGAACGCTAGTGATCGCCGCCCCCGCGATCCTGGGCCCAAAGGCCCAGACCGGGTCCCAACCGGCGGGCTTGCGCGGCGCGCCCGGGCTCGGCCGGGCTCAGGTGTCCAGGGGCTGCCAGAGGCCCGCGGCCACGCCGAAGGCGCCCGCCGACAGCACGGCGAGCGTGGCGTCGTGGGCCATGAGGCTCGCCGGGAGCGCGCAGCCGGCCGAGAGCAGCGCGCCGGTCGTGATGCGGGTGCGCCAGCGCCGCACCGGGCGCAGGTCGCTCAGCGCCCGCGCCAGCTCCGGGTCCTCGCCGGACAGCGACTGCTCCAGCTGCCGCAGCCGCCAGTGATCATCGGACACCCCGTGATTGTCGGGGCGAAGTACGACGAACGTGCGGAGACGGTATGACGAACACGCGACGGGGCCCGGGTTCGCCCGGGCCCCGTCGCTGAGCATGTTGCGGGCGATCGCGTAGGTCGGGCCGCCCGGGATCGCGCTGAGCACGTGCGAGGCCTTCACGCCGTCCTCGGCCAGCACCAGCGAGCCCCACGGGGTCACGGTGACGTTGTCCGGGCCGTCGAAGACCATGTCGGCGTACTTCGGGTTCGGGCCCTCGCCCTCGGACTCCGGGTTGTACGCTACAACCCAATCCTGAGGTGGACGGTCACGACGTCGCCGACGTCGATGCCCTCGCTGCGGCGCACGGCCGCCCGCAGGGGGACGATGTACCCGCCGTCCTTCGCGAACATCGACGTGGTCCACTGCGAGCCGCCGACCCGGACGGCGACCGGAATCATCCCCCAGCCGTAGCTCACCATCCGCGCCAGGTCGGCGATCGCCGCGCACTCGGCGGCGGGCACGGTCACGAAGTGGTGCGGGGCGGGGCCGCGCCAGAACCACACTTCGCCGTCGAACTCGATGTCCATGCCTGCAGTTCTACCGCCCCGCCGCCGGCCCGGATCGTGTTGCGCGGCCGATCGAACCTTCGGCCGCCCCCGTCCGTAGTCGCCGGTAGATGGCCGACTCCCGGGCGGTGGTGGACGAATGACGGCTTCGCGCTACGAGGTGCCGGTGACCGCGGTGCCGGTCACCTCGGTGATCGGGGCGGAGCGGGGCTGGGACGGCTGGGGCGACGGTCCGGTGCCGCCGCCCCGCCCGCCCGAGTGGAACCGCCCGCCGCGCGCCTACGACCGGTGGCCCGATCCCGGCCGGGGCCCCGCGCCCGGGCCGCGGGGGGCGCTGCGGCGCGGGGGAGCGGTGCTGCGGTGGGCCGTCGGGATCCTCATGCTCGTCGGGCTCGCCGCGCTGGTCAGCGTCGCCGGGCTGGTGGCCACGCTGGAGGCGCGATCGGACAGCCCCCGCCCGCGCCCCACACCGACCGCCGCGCGGCCCGGCGCGGTGGTCCCGGCCCCGCCCGGCGACGCGCTGCCACCCACCCCGGAGGCGTCGACGGCCACCTCGGCCCCGGCCGCGCCGCTGGACAAGGCGACGATCGTGGCGACGGTCAACCGCAGCGTCGTGAATATCACCAGCACGCTCGGGCTGCGCAACGCCCGCGCCGCCGGGACCGGGGTCGTCATCGGCTCCACCGGGCTCGTGCTCACGAACAACCACGTCATCGCGGGCGCGACGGCGATCAGCGCCGTGACCGTCGCCAACGGCCGCTCGTTCGCCGCGACGGTCGTCGGCTACGACCGCACCCACGACATCGCCGTCATCCAGCTCGGCAACGCCTCCGGCCTGACCCGCCTCGCCGTCGCCGACTCGGGCCGCGTCCAGGTCGGCGACGAGATCGTGGCGGTCGGCAACGCCGGGGGCAACGGCGGGGAGTCGGTCACCGGCTCGGTCACCGGCCTCAACCGCACCATCACCGCCCAGGACCCCGAGGGCGGCGGCTCCCAGCGGCTGTCCGGCCTCATCCAGGTCGCGGCGGACATCAAGCCGGGCGACTCCGGCGGCCCGCTCGTCGACCGCGGCGGCCGGCTCATCGGCATCAACACCGCCGCGTCGACCGACACCGGCCAGGGCGTCGGGTTCGCCATCCCGAGCAACGCGGCCCTCGCCATCGCCCGGCGCATCACCAGCGGCGAGTCGTCGGACACCGTCCACATCGGCCCGACCGCCCTGCTCGGCGTCACGGCGTCCGACGCCGGCGGCAAGGCGGGCGGCGCCGCGGTCTCGGGCGTCCTGGCCGGCAGCCCGGCCGAGCGCGCGGGCATCGGCGCGGGCGACGTGATCCGCACGGTGGACGACGAGGACGTGGCCGGCGCGTCGTCGCTGACCGCGCTCATCGACGCCCACCAGCCGGGCGACACCGTGCGGGTGACGTGGATGGACCGCGGCGGGCGCACGCACACGGCCGACATCCGACTCGCGACCGGCCCGGCCGGCTGAGCCGTGGTGGCGCACCCCGGCGGCACCGGGCCGGGAACCCCCGGGCTCTCGGCGCGCCCGACCATCATGGCAACGCCATCCACCGATCTCGGAGGTACGCCATGGGGATTGTCCGACCGCTCACCACCGGGATCGTCGCCGTCGCGGCGTTCCTGGCCCTGCTGCCGGCGACGGCCCAGGCGGCCCCGCCCGGCAAGGGGCAGGTGCTGCAGTCCGCCGCGTGCAAGTTCCGCTCCCCGGCCTGCCGCTGGAGCTGAGCCCGCTGAGCACCGTGCCGAGCGCGGCGTGAGACCGGAGCAAATCGTCAAGACTTCGTCATGAGCCGGCGGTGGCGTCGTCGTACTCCGGGGCCACAATGGCCCGCGATGCCTGCCGCGAACCCGATGCACCTCCCCGGCGCGCTCCGCGAGCGGACCGCGCCGGGCCTGCGGGCCGGGCGGGTGCTGCAGCTGGCCTCCGTCCTGCCCGTGCTCGCCGGCACCGGCTGGCTGCTCGTGGCCGTCCCGCTGGCCGCGCTCGGCGCCTTCCACCCGTGGACGGTGCTGCCCGCGGCCGCGGCGGCCGCGCTGCTGCTGCTCCGGCTGGCCCGGCCCGCCCTGGCGGCGACCCGGGCCCGGCCCGCGCCGTGGTGGGCGGTCGCGGCGACGCTCGCGGTCGCCGCGGCGTTCGCGGCGCTGGCCATGGCCACGCACAGCGAGCAGGCGGTGCTGCACCGCGACGCGGGCACCTACGCGCAGATCGGCCTGTGGCTCAGCGGCCACCCCGGGCTCACCGCGCCGGTGCCGGCCGAGGCCTTCGGGGGCGCCGCCGACGAGGTCACCTTCGCCCACCCCGGGTTCTACGAGCGGGACGGAGTGATCGTCCCGCAGTTCATGACCGGGTGGCCGACGCTGCTGGCCGCCGCGCACTGGGCCGGCGGCTGGACCGGCATGTTCGTGCTGCCCGGGCTCGTGGGCGGCCTCGCCGTCCTCGCCGTCGCCGGGCTCGCCGCGCGGATCGCCGGGCCGCGCTGGGCCCCCGTCGCCGCGCTGCTGCTCGCCGCCGCGTGGCCGATGCTGCGGGTGAGCCAGACCACCTACTCCGAGCCGCTCGCCGCGCTCATGCTCGCCGGCGGGCTGGCCCTGCTGCTGGACGCGTGGCAGGGCCGCCGGGCACCGCTCTTCGCGCTGGCCGGGCTGGTGCTGGGCGGGGGCGAGCTCATCCGGCTCGACATGGCCGTCGACTTCGCCCTCGTGCTGCCCGCGATCGGGTGGTGGTGGCTGCGCCGGCAGCCGGGGGCCCTGGCCTTCGCGGCGGGGGCGCTGGTGGGCGGCGGGCTCGGGTACCTCGACGCCCGGTACGTGACGTGGCCGTACGTCCAGGTGAACTGGTCCTCGGCCCGGCCGATGGCGTTGCTGCTGGTCGCGGCCGTCGTCGGGACCGTGGCCGGGGCGGTCCTCCTGCGCGGGCGGGCGCTGCGGCTCAACCCCGGGCTCGCCGTCGCGCTGGTCGCGGCCGGCGGGATCGCCCTCGCCGCCCGGCCCTGGTACTGGACGGACCACTCGGTCACCGCCGCGTCGACGATGGACTACGTGGCCTCGCACCAGCAGCGGCTCGGGCTGAGCGTCGACGGCACCCGCGGGTACGCCGAGCAGAGCCTGTCCTGGGTCTCCTGGTACCAGGGCTGGCCGCTGATCGTGCTGGCCTGGGGCGGGCTGATGGCGGCCGCCGCCGGCGTGGCCCGTGGGCGGCAGTGGCGGCTGCTGCCGATCCTGCTCGTCTACGCCGGCTCCGGCGCCGCGACGCTGCTGCGCCCGGCCATCACGCCGGACCACCCGTGGGCCGACCGGCGGCTCGTCGTCGAGGTGCTGCCGGCCGTCGTGCTCTTCGCCGTCGTCGCGCTCGCCGGGCTGGCCCGGATGCGGCTGCGGGTGCCCTGGATGGCGGCCCTGCTCGCGCTGGCGGTGGGGCCCGCGCTGTGGGTGACGGTGCCGCTCGCGCCGCTGCGCACCGAGGTCGGCGAGCCGGAGGCCGCGGCGCGGCTGTGCCGGGCCCTGCGCCCGGGCGACACGGTGATCATGATCGACACGCAGTGGGCCCCGACCGTGCGCAACCAGTGCGGGCTGCCGGTCGCGCAGCTGCCGGACCCGACCGTCGACCGGCTGCGGATGGTGGCCGCGGCGGTGCGGGCGGCCGGGCGCGATCCGGTGCTGATGTCCACGTCGACGTTGCCGCTGCTGCCGTACGGCCTGCCGCTCGAACGTGTCGTCTACCAGGACGAGCGCGAGGACCAGCATCAGCTCGCGCGGCGCCCCGACGGCACGGACCCGCGGCTGCTGGAGTGCTGGCTGGTGCGGGCATGAGCGGTACGGAGCGAAGCGGAGTGGCCGCTCATCAGCGGCTCAGGTTCCTCGGCCGGCGCCGCAGCGAAGCGGAGTGGCCGCTCGTCAGCGGCTCAGGTTCCTCGGCCGGCGCCGGGGCGAAGCGGAGGCGCCGGCATGAGCGAGGCCGGCGAGGAGCAGATCGGCGGCGGTCATCACGGCCCGGGACAGCAGCGCGACGGCGGCCGCCGCCCCGCCGCCCGCCACGGTGGCGAGCAGCCCGACGAGCACCAGGTCCCGGGCACCCGCGCCGGCCGGGGCGAAGACGACCAGGAACCCCAGGCACCAGGCGAGCGCGAACCCGCCCACGCACACGACCAGGGCCGGGCCCGCGTGCCCGCCCAGCGGCCGCAGGGGCCGCAGCAGCAGCCACACGTGCGCGCCGAACAGCAGCCACGCCACGACGGCCCACCCGGCCGCGGCGAGCACCGCCCGGCCCGGCAGGGGCCGCTCCAGCGGCGGGCGGCGGATCAGGCGTAGCGCGCGGGCGATGACGCGGTTGAGCACGGCCGGGTGCAGGGCGGCCGCGGCCGGCGGGGCGGCGACGAGCAGCCAGCGCAGCCGGCCGCCGGACCCGGGCGGCGCGAGCGGGAGGGTCGCGGCCGCGGTGAGCAGGCCGGCGACGAGGGATACGCCCATGGTGAGCAGGCCGGCGGTGGCGGTACGCGAGCGGGGCACCCCGTGCGCCCGGGCGAGCTGCATCTGGGCGACGATCGGCCAGACGGAGCCCGGGAGGTACTTGCCGAGCTGCCCGGCGAAGAAGACGCGTGCGGCCGGGAGCGCGGGCAGCGGGGAGCCGAGCCCGTGCAGCACCGCCCGCCACGACTGGAGGGTGGCCAGCAGCCCGGCGACCGCGGCGGCCGCGCCGAGCCCGACGGCCGCGACCCCGACGTCCCGCGCGGCGGCGGCGACGGCGGCGCGGTGCGGCCAGATCGCGGCGGCGCACCCGGCGAGCGCCGCGGCGAGGAAGCCCCAGCGCAGCCAGCGGCTGTGCAGGGCGTGCCGCGCGAGCCGGAGCATCGGCCGGGCCGGGCGTCCGGGCGCCGGTCGCGGCCGCCGGGCGTGCACGCGGGTGGGCGCGAACCGAGGCCGTCGCCCGCTCACGCGTCCGGGCGCGAGCGCACGACGAGGTCGGCCAGCAGGGCCAGGGAGGCGATGATGAGCCCGGTCAGGAACACCAGCACCGTGTTGGTGGCCAGCCGCACCGGGTGCACAACGACGTCGACGACGCTCTTGACCGCCCCGGCGCCGATGAGCACCAGGGCCGGCGGCATCAGCGCCTTCAACGGGTTGAAGTACATCACCATGCGCAGCACCTGCAGCAGGTACCGGTAGGCGTCCCGCACGAACCGGAACTTCGAGCGCCCGGCCCGCTTGCCGTAGTCGATCGGCACGTAGGCGACCCCGTGGCCGTTGGACAGGAACGCCAGCGTGATCGTGGTGACGCAGGAGAACCCGGGCGGCAGCAGCCGCAGGTAGGGCGCGGCGACCGAGCGGCGGAACGCGCGCAGCCCCGAGTTGAGGTCCGGGATGTCCTGCCCGGCCAGCCACTCGGCGATCTTGCGGATGGTCCACTTGGCCGGGATCCGCAGCAGCCGGTGGCTGCCCTGCTCGGAGGTGCGCGCCCCGACGACCTGGTCCACCGAGCCGTCCTCGCGCAGGCGCCGCACCAGCTCGGGGATGCGCTCGTTGGGGTACGTCAGGTCCGCGTCGGTCCACACGACGATCTCGCCCCGGGCCATCCGCGACCCGAGCCGCCGCACCGTGCCCGCCCCGCCGTTGCGGCCCATCTGGACCACCTGCACGGCGGGCAGCGCGGCCGCGGCCTTGTGCAGCTCGTCGAGGGTCGTGTCGGTCGAGGCGTCGTCGACGGCGAGCACCTCGTAGCGGTAGCCGGAGGCGTCGAGGGCCGCGCAGATGCGCTCGAGCTCCTGCCGCACGTGCGCCGCTTCGTTGTAGCACGGCAGCACGACCGTCACGTCCATCAGGTGGTCTCCGGTGCGGGCGCCGGCAGGCCGCGCTTGCGGGCGATGCGCCGGCTCAGCGGCTCCAGCGAGCGGGCCAGGATCGGGCCGAGGACCGCGAGCACGAGCACGTACGCGGCGGCCAGGGGCCCGATGCTCTTGTTGAGCCCGGCGGAGACGGCCAGGCCCGCGATGACGATGTTGAACTCGCCGCGCGGGCTCAGCGCCACCCCGGCCCGGGCCCGGCCGAACGGGCTGATCCCGGCCCGGCGGGCGGCCCACCAGCCGGTCGCGAACTTCGTGGCCACGCCCACGACCGCCAGCAGCACCGCGATGCCGAGCATCGGCGGCAGCTCGGCCGGGTCCGTGTGCAGGCCGAAGAAGACGAAGAACACCGCGGCGAACAGGTCCCGCAGCGGGCTGAGCAGCTCCCGGGCGGTGTGCGCGAGCGGGCCGGACAGCGCGATGCCGACGAGGAACGCGCCGACGGCGGCCGAGACCTGCAGCAGCTGGGCGACGCCGGCCACGAGCACGGTCAGGCCGAGCGCCTTGAGCAGCAGCACCTCCTCGTTGGGGGAGGCGACGAACATCTCGACGTACCGGCCGAACCGGAGCGCGATGACGAGGATGACGGTGATCGTCGCGGCCGCGATGGCCAGGGTCGTCAGGCCGGCCACGAGCCCGACGCCGGCCAGCAGGGCGGTCAGGATCGGCAGGTACACGGCCATCGTGAGGTCCTCGAAGACCAGCAGCGACAGCACGATCGGCACCTCGCGGTTACCGAGCCAGTTGAGGTCCTTGAGCACCTTCGCGGTGATGCCGGAGGAGGTCACGTACGTCACGCCGCCCAGCGCCACCGCGGCCACCGGCCCCCAGCCGAGGATGAGCGCGGTCGCGACGCCGGGCGCCGCGTTGAGCACGAGGTCCACGACACCGGCCAGGGCGTTGTGCCGCAGGGTGCCGACGAGCTCCGGCGCGGTGTACTCCAGGCCGAGCGTGAACAGCAGCAGGATGACGCCGATCTCGGCGCCGGTCGCGGTGAACTCCTCGCTCGTGGCCAGGGGCAGGATGCCGCCCTGGCCGAACGCGAGCCCGGCGATGAGGTAGAGCGGGATGGGGGAGATCGCGAACTTCGCCGAGACGGCTCCGAGCAGGCCGAGGCCGAGGATGACCGCGCCGATCTCGATCAGGGCAGCAGCACCGTGCATGCGCGGTCAGCCGTTGGCGAGGATGTTGATGACCGCGTCGGTGCCGTCGGCCGTGCCGACCACGACGACGAGGTCACCAGGGTCGAAGACGAAGTCGGGCCGCGGGCTGGCGAGGATCTGGCCCGCCCGGATCACGGCCACGATCGACGCGCCCGTGCGTGTGCGGGCCTGGGTGGCGCCGAGGGAGCGGCCGTCGTACGGCGAGCCCGCGGTGATCGGCACCTGGACCGTCTTGAGCCCGGTGACCTGCCGCTGCAGGTCGGCGAGGCGCTCGACGATGCGGGCGGTGCCGAGCAGTTCGGCCACGCCGTTGGCCTCGTCGGTGCTCAGCGCGAGGGTGGCCACCACGGTGTCGGGGTCCTCGCTGCTGTAGAGGACCACGTCCCGCCGGCCGGAGACGTGCGACACGACCGCCGCGTGCTGCCCCTTGGCGGTCACGAACTCGTGCCGAAGGCCGATTCCGGGCAGGGCGGTGCGTTCGACGTCCATCGTGCTTGCTCCCAGCTGACTTGCGTGCTCGAGGAGGCGGGCGGGCAGCCGTGTCCGCTGTCCCGCCCGCCGGTGCCGCAGCAACCCTGGCGAATCGATATGACCGTGGTCCCGCGGCGCTATGACAGTCTTGTGACGAACTGTCCCGAACCGTTCAGTGGCACTGGACGGTTGTCGTGGCGGTGGACGGTTGTCAGGCGAAGTAGCGCAGCCAGACGTACCCCCAGGCGATGACGGTCGTCATGACCGTGGTGATGATGCCGTACCGCGTGAACTGCCAGAAGCTGATCGGCTCCCCGGACCGGGCCGCGATGCCCAGCACCACGACGTTGGCGCTGGCGGCGACCGCGGTGCCGTTGCCGCCGAAGTCCGCCCCGAGCGCGAACGCCCACCACAGCGACCGGCCCGTCTCCGGGTCCGGCGTGGTGGCCACGATGTCCTCGACGATCGGGGCCATCGTGGCGACGTAGGGGATGTTGTCGAAGAACGCCCCCAGGATCGCCGAGCCGAACAGCAGCCCCGTCGCGGCCGTGAAGTAGTCGTCGCCGACCTGGCCGGTCGCCCAGGTGCCGATGCGGTGGATCACGCCGGTCTCCACCAGGCCGCCGACCATGACGAACAGTCCCATGAAGAACACGAGCGTCGACCACTCGACCTCCTCGAGGTACCGCTGCGTGGGCACCCGGGATACGAGCACCATGAGCCCGGCCCCGAGCAGCGCGATGATCGCGGGCTCGACGTGGATGACGGCGTGCAGCGCGAAGCCGGTCACGACCAGCGACAGCACCGCGAGGCAGCGCCACAGCAGCCGCCGGTCGGTGATCGCGTCCCGCGGGTCGAGCGCCATGATCTCGGCGACGCGCTCGGGGTGGTACTCGAAGCGCTTGCGGAACATGACCCACGCCAGCAGCACGAAGAGCGCGAACAGCACCCCCACGATCGGCGCCATGTGGATGACGAAGTCGTTGAACGTGAGCCCGGCCCGGCTGCCGATGATGATGTTCGGCGGGTCGCCGATGAGCGTCGCCGCGCCGCCGATGTTGGACGCCAGCGCCTCGGCGATGAGGTACGGCGCCGCCGGGATGCCCAGCTTGCGGCAGACCAGCACGGTCACCGGCGCCACGAGCATGATGGTGGTGACGTTGTCCAGGAACGGCGAGGCCACCGCGGTGATGACCATGAGCATCACGAGCAGCTTGTACGGCCGGCCGCGCGAGCGTTTCGCGGCCCAGACGGCCATGAACTCGAACAGCCCGGTCTGCTTGATCACCCCGACGATGATCATCATGCCGAGCAGCAGGAAGATGACGTTCCAGTCGATGCCGGCGTGCTCGGAGAAGAACACGTCCTTGCCGGGCACGAGCCCGAGCAGGGCCATGGCCCCGGCCGCGCCGAGCGCGACGGCGACGCGGTGCACTTTCTCGGTGGCGATGAGGGCGAAGGCCACGGTGAAGATGGCGATCGCCAGGACGGCACTCATACGGGATGGACCTCCTGAAGGCAAACGGGTCTATGCCGTCGACCCGGACGGGCCACGGCTGGTGCTGGTGCTGTGCCTTCAGGAGTTCGGGGGACCCCGGCAGCCGGCGGGCTCGCCGGACCACCCGATGCTGAGCTTCGTCGTGGACTGTTCTGGCGTACCGGCGGCGAAGCGCGGTTGCGCCTCGCCCTCGGCCGCGACCGGGGTCGCGGACACCGCGTCGCGCACGTCGGCGGCGAGCGCGGCGTGCGCGGGCGCGGCGCGCTGCACCTGGAAGGTGTCGCCGGGCACCGCGTGGTGCGCGAGGCTGAGCCCGAGCAGCAGCGCGCAGACCGCAAGGGCCAGTCCGGCCACCGCTGCGCGTGCTCGCATGCTCACCCCCTGCTCAAACGCCGAGAATACCAGGGGGTGAGAGTCCACTATGGACCTTCGGTGGCCGGTCAGGCCGGCGGCCGCGCCTCGCTCGCCGCGCAGTTGCGGCTGGTGCGCGTCTGGTCCGGGGAGTGCTCGTCGCTGGTGATGCCGGACGGCACCCCGTCGAACACGGCCTCCACCTTGTCCCCGTTGCCGCGGGTCCGCTTCGGGTCGAGCCGGTCGTTGAGCTGCTCGTAGTGCAGATGGTCGACGGTCGTGGACCCGGTGTGCCCGACCACCCCGATCGGCTGCCCGGGCGCGACGGCGTCGCCGGTGCGCACCCGCGGGGCGGCCGCGAAGTGCCCGTACTCGGTGAACCAGCCGCCCCCGTGGTCGATGATCACGCCGTACCCGAGCCCGCCGCGGGTCCCGGACGACCCCGCCGGGGCCGGCTTGCCGTCGCCGAGCGTCGCGCTCCACCCCGCCCACGTCACGGTCCCGCCGGCCGAGGCGAGCACGGTCCGGCCGCCGGTCGCCCCCGACGCGGCGAAGAAGTCGATGTCGAAGTCGTCATGCCCCGGGTACGTCGTGAGCGTCCAGACCTCGCCGCAGGGGAACGGCATCTGGAAGGCGGGCCGCGGCCCCGGCGGCGACGGCGGCGCGGGTGGCTCCCCGGCCCGCTGCCGGATCGCCACGTACGACACCGCGACGCACCCGGCGATGACCATGAAGGCCACGAGCCGGTACACGCCACGCGGCGTCACCCGGACCGCCCGTCCCGCAACATGGCCCAACTGTGCCACGCCCGCGCCGCCGTGATCCTGGCCACACGGGCGCCTCCCCGGGGGGCTCCGGGCGCGTTGTTGGGTATGCGGGGGGCCTGCGGATGCCGTGCGGATGCCCCGGGACCAGCCGAATCGACACCTAACCGTCACGTGGCGGATGGGCGGCGGACGGTAGGGTAGCAGTGCGGCAGGGGTGTGGCATCCGGGCAGAGCTGGGGGGCGTTGCAGGAGACCATGGAGCTTGATGGGCGGTATCGCCTGGACCGGGTCACCGGGACCGGGGGGACCGCGGAGATCTGGCATGGCGCCGACCGGCTGTTGCATCGGCCGGTCGCGGTTCGCATTCCGCATC
This sequence comes from Dactylosporangium sp. CA-052675, assembly GCF_050947935.1. GTDB lineage: Bacteria > Actinomycetota > Actinomycetes > Mycobacteriales > Micromonosporaceae > Dactylosporangium. The sequence continues at coordinate 3,791,714 of NZ_CP192010.1, forward strand.
TGAGCGCGGCCGACGTCACCGACCGGTTCCTCACCGGCGGCCGCATCGCCGCACGTCTCGTGCACGCCAACATCGCCGCCGTCTATGACGTGGGCGTCGTCGACCTGCCGGAGCGGGGCTCCACGCCCTACGTCGTCATGGAGCTCGCCGAGGGGCCGTCGCTCGACGTCCTGCTCGACGAGGGAGCCCTGTCGTGGCGGGAGGCCGCCCGGATCGGGGCCCAGGTCGCGGCCGCGCTCGCCCACGCGCACGGGCAGTGGGTCACGCACGGTGGCCTGACGCCCGCCAAGATCCTGCTCGGCGAGCTCGGGGCCAAGGTCGTCGGGTTCGCCGGCGACGGCGAGTTCGAGCCCGCCGCGGCCGCCGCCGACGTGCGCGCCCTCGGCGGGGTCCTCGCCGGCTGCGTCGGGGGACAGGTCGGTGACGGCGCCCCGGCCGAGCTGTTCGAGCTCGTCGACCGCTGCCTGCGCGTCGACGCCGCCGAGCGGCCCTCCAGCGACGAGGTCGCGCTCATCCTCGCCGAGCTGTCCGGCACCACCGTCGACCTGCCGGCCTGGCTGAGCGAGGCGGCCGAGTCGCGCCGCACGGCGGTGCTGGCCAACCTGCGCCCCGACGCCCACCACGCCGACCGCCGGTCCCGCGCCGCCCGCCTGAGCCGCTCCCTGCGCTCCGGGAGTTCCGCCCTGGCCGACCGCTTCGGCAACGCCGCCCGGGCCATGCGCTCGGAGCGCGCCGCGCGTGCCGGGCGAGCCGGCACCCCGGAGGATCTGATCCGCCCCGCCGGTGACCTCGCCTGGGCCACCGACCCCGGCCGCCCGGTGGCCGGCCGCCCCGACCTCGATCTGGACCTCGCGCACTCCAACGCCGACGACGCCATCGTCATCCGCACGGCCGCGGCCCCCGCCGAGGAGCACACCCATCCGGTGCAGCCGGCAATTCGCCGCCCCGACTTCGTGCGCTCGGCCGCCGATCGCTCCGACCTCGCCCGGCTGGTCGCGGAGCGCTCCGGCCGGGCCGCGCAGGCCGGCCCGCCCGCGGTCGAGGCGCCCGGGCCTGCCCGCCAGCCCCGGCACGCGGCCGACGAGGAGACCCGGCCGCTGCTCGTCGCGCCCCGGCGGCCAGCCGCCGCGCGGAGCCGAGCCGTCGCCACCGCCGCCGGGGCCGGGGCCGGGGCCGGGATCCTGGCGCGGACCGGGCTCGTCGGTGACGGCGGCCTCAACGGGAGCCTCCGGGCGTTCGGGGACTGGATGCACGAGCAGGCCGGGCGGTTCCGGTCGCGGCGCTGGGCACTGCGCACCGGGGCGGTCACCGCCGGGGTCGCGGTGGTGCTGGCCGGTGCGGTCGGGGCCCTCGGGTCGTCCGGGACCGGGATGGTGCCGTGGCTCGGGCGGTCGCCCGAGGTCGCCGCGGTGCCGCCGGTCGACACGCCGCCGACCGGGCAGGACGTCGCGCCGCCGGCCACCGCCGGGCCCACCGGGGAGGCGCCGCGGCCCACGCCCACCATCGCCTCGACCGGCAAGAACCGGCCGGTCACCAGCACGACCGGGCCCGGGCACCCGGCCCCGCCGCCGCCGTCGGTGCCGCCGATCGAGAGCTCGGCGTCGCCGACCACGTCGGCCTCGCCGTCCGCGTCCGCCTCGCCCACGGTGTCGGCCTCGCCGACCGGTTCGCCGGAGCCGACCGGCTCGGCCGAGCCGAGCGAGCCGCCCGCGTCGAGCCCGGCCGAGGTGGTCAGCGCCCCGCCGGCCGGTGCCGGCCCGAACGCGACCACGGGGCCGCCGCCCGGGTTCGTGGAGACGTCCGGCTAGGACGCGCGCCGGTTCCGGGGCCGGCTCCCGCCGTCGCGGGCCGGTTCCGGGGCTGACCCCCGACGGCCTCAACCGCGGGGCGTCCGGTTGGACGCGGGCCGGTTTCGAGGGCTGAGCCCGACGGTCGCGACCACGGGGCGGCCGGTTGGGCGCGGGCCGGTGCCGCGTTCAGGAAACGTCCAGGTTGATGCCGTATCATCGGTCGCTGAGGGGAGTACCTCGCAAGGTCGTTCCGGTCAGTACGAGCCGCCGATGCGGTTCCCGGACGGCCACCCGCCGGGCGGGTGAGGGAGACCTCGAACGTGTGACGCCGCGTTCGAGGAGACCCGTATGCCCGCCGAGTCCATCGCGTCCCCCCAGCTCTGGGCGGTGACCATCGCCGTCCTGCTCGGACTGCTCACCCTCGACTTCATCCTGACCCGCAAGCCCCACGACGTGCCGATGCGCGAGGCCGTGGCCTGGTCCGTCTTCTACCTCGCGCTCCCGGCCGTGTTCGGCGTCTACGTGTGGCTCGCCCACGGCGGCGAGCCCGGCGTCGAGTTCTTCACCGGCTACGTGGTCGAGAAGTCACTCTCGATCGACAACCTGTTCGTCTTCATGCTGCTGCTCGGCGCGTTCGCGGTACCGGCGAACCTGACCCAGCGCGTCCTGCTCTACGGCATCGTCGGCGCGCTCGTGCTGCGGGGCGTGTTCATCGCCGCCGGGGCCGCGCTGCTCAGCGCCGGCACGTGGGCGTTCCTGCTGTTCGGGGCGGTGCTCATCGTGACCGCGGCCAAGGTGCTGCGCGACGCGCTGCGCCACGGCGAGCACGCGGTCGACCCGGGCAACATGCGCGCCACGCGGCTGCTGCGGCGGCTCATGCCGGTCACGGACGAGTACCACGGCGCCCGGCTCACCATCCGCCGGGCCGGGCGGCGCGCGCTCACCCCGATGGCCCTGGTCGTGGCCGCGGTGTTCCTGACCGACGTGGTGTTCGCGGTCGACTCGGTGCCGGCGGTGTACGGCGTGACGAGCGACCCGTACCTGGTGTTCGCCACGAACGCGTTCGCCCTGCTCGGGTTGCGCGCCCTGTACTTCGTGCTGCGCAACGCCCTGGCCAAGCTGCGCCACCTCAACCACGGCCTCGCGATCATCCTCGCGTTCATCGGCGCCAAGCTCGTGCTGCACTGGGCGCACACGGTGTGGACGTGGGTGCCGGAGGTGCCGACGCCGCTCTCGCTGGTCGTGATCATCGCGACCCTGGCCGTGGTGACCGCGACGAGCATCATGGCCAACCGCCGGGAGGAACTCGCCCGCGCACGGCCGTGACCGCCACGCGCAGCGCCACGCCCGACCGGCGTGGCGCGCGTCTGCCACGCCGTCCGGGGCGGCGGACGTTGGTGCGTGCGGGATTGCGCGTGTCGTGCACGAGCGTTGCGCGGCGCGCGCAGCGGCGCGTCGTCCGGCGTGGCGGGCGTTGCTGCGTGCGGCATTGCGCGTGTCGTGCACGAGCGCTGCGCGGCGCGCGCAGCGGCACGCCGTCCTGGCGGGGATCGGCACCCGGACCGGCGCGCCGAGGGCGAGCGTTCACGTGCTGACGGCACGAATCCGGGAGGGGCGGGCGAGCCCCCGGCGGTACCGTCGCCGCATGGACGAGCCCGACACCTTCGATCCCTACGCGGGGGCCGCCGACTACGACGGCGCTGACCTGCTCGATGACGACCTCTCACCCGTGGTCGACGACCCCGCGACCGCCTAGGTGCCCTGACCAGAAACGCTGGCCGGGTTGTTCGGGTCTGGTGCTGGCCGTCGCGACGATGAACGCCTCGTCGTCTTCACTGATCAGGCGGGGACGGCCACCGGCCCACTGAGGGTTGAGGCTGGCCATGCCCATCTCGTTGCACCGGTGAATGACTTGCCGGACCGAGCCCTCATCGGCCTGGACCAGCCTCGCGATCACAGGCACGCCGGGCGGCGGGTCATCCAACACCGTGAACGTTCGTGGTCAGGACACACGATGCGCGTCGGTGGCGGGTCCGCCTGCACGCTGTGCACACGGTTCGGCAACGTACCCCTCCGCTGACCCGGTCCTGCTGATGACTCGGCCGAGCGCCTCCGCCGCGGTAGTTTAGTAACCACTAAAATAAGGAGCGATATCGGAGGACGATGATGGCAGGCGGACGACCGCGCTCCTTCGACAGCGACGTGGCTCTCGACCGGGCGCTCGAGGTGTTCTGGCGTCAGGGCTATGAGGGCACGGCGATCTCGGACCTGACCAAGGCGATGGGGATCAGCAACGCGCCCAGCCTCTACAACGCCTTCGGCAACAAGGAGCAGCTGTTCGTGAAGGTGCTCGACCGTTATGCCGACGGGCCGGCCCGATACATCCGGGAGGCGTTCGAGCAGCCGACGGCGCGAGGGACGGTGGAGTCGCTGCTGCACGGCGCCGCGGATGCGACCACCGATCCGGATCATCCGCGGGGATGCCTCACGGTGCAGGGCGGCCTGGCGTGCTCGTCGCAGGCGGAGCCGGCGCGCGATGAGCTGACGGCGCGGCGGGCGGCCGGTGAGGCGGCTCTGCGGGAGCGGCTGCAGCGGGCCCGCGCCGACGGGGAGATCCCCGAGGAATCCGACGCCGACGGCCTCGCGCTCTATTTCACGACCATCTACCAGGGACTCGCGGTTCAGGCGTCGGGCGGGGCCACCCGGGAGCAGCTGCACGCCATCGTGAACATGGCGATGGCCGTGTGGCCTCAGCGGCCGGCCGGCTGATCGGGCGCCACCGGCTCGCGCGACCGCCTCGCTACGGATCGGCGATCCACTGCTCGACGGCACCGGCTTGGGCCCGCTGGTGCCGCGCGAGCAGTTCGACCGGGTCACCGGCTACCTTGCGGCCGGCCGGGAGGAGGGCGCCGACCGCTCTTGCGGGCGATTCTCTTGCGGGCGACACCGCACTCGCGCGGCTTCGTCGAGCCGACGCTTTCACCACGTCACCGACGACATGACCATCGCCGGGGATGCGATCTTCAGCCCGGTGCTGTCCGCGATCCCGGTCAACGACTGCGGCTGCACCGACCCGGCGGCTACAGGGTGTCCGGCTACGGCCGGGAGAACGGCCGCGACGGCTACCCACTGCCCGCGGAAAGCCGTCCGGCTCCGCCGCCGCTGACCCGCAGGCCCGGCCGGCCCGTTGACCCGGGGCCGGCCGTGGCTGCCTGCCGGCGCAGGTCACACCACCCCCTCCCTTGACGGGCGCATCCGATCGTCGGTAGTTTTCTAGTGCTCGCTAAAAAACTACGACAACGGACAAGAGGGGCTCCCATCATGGGTCAGCTTGACGGCAAGACCGCGATCGTCACCGGTGGCACCACGGGGATCGGCCTGGCCACCGCGCAGCGATTCGCTGCCGAGGGCGCACACGTCTACGTCACCGGCCGCCGGCAGGACGTTCTGGACGCTGCGGTCGCCACGATCGGGCACGGTGCGACCGGCGTACGCGGTGATGTCGCCGATCTCGGCGACCTGGACCGTCTCTACGCGACCGTGGCAGGGGACAACCGGCGCATCGACGTGCTGTTCGCCAATGCCGGCGGCGGCGAGTTCTCCACCCTGGAGCAGGTCACCGAGAAGCACTTCGACGAGACGTTCGGCGCGAACACCAGGGGCATGCTGTTCACCGTGCAGAAGGCGCTGCCGCTGCTCAATGACGGCGCGTCGGTCATTCTGCAGTCGTCCACGGCCGCGACGGTCGGCAATGAGGCCTTCGGCGTGTACGCGGCGTCCAAGGCGGCGGTGCGCTCGTACGCCCGGACCTGGGCGGCGGAGCTCAAGGGCCGCTCGATCCGGGTCAACGCGATCAGCCCGGGCGCGATCGACACCCCCGGAGTCGACGGTCTGATGCCCAGCCAGGAGGAGGCCGACCAGCTCAAGGCGCACTTCGCCAGCAGCATCCCGTTGGGCCGCATCGGCCGCCCCGACGAGGTCGCGAACGCCGCGCTGTTCCTTGCCTCGGATCAGAGCAGCTTCATCACCGGCATCGAGCTGTTCGTCGACGGTGGCCAAAACCAGATCTGACCCTCCCGCGCGGAGGCGGGACCCCTTGCCCCGGCCCAACTCCGCAGTTTGCGCATCACCTGACATGTGAGAGGACGACCGTCATGCGGCTGGGATCGACCGGTATCTGGAGCATCGAGTTGCGCATGTCCGATCCGCACGAGATCGCCGACACCGCCGCCGAACTCGACGACCTCGGCTGGGGGACCCTCTGGTTCCCCGGACTCGGCGGCGGCGACATCCTCGCCGACTCCGAACGGCTGCTGCGCGCTACCCGCCGCCTGAGCGTCGCCATCGGTGTCGCGAGCATCTGGCGGCACCCGGCCGGCGAGATGGCCGCCGGGCACGCACGCCTGCAGGACACCTACGGCCGGCGGCACATGCTGGGCCTGGGGGTCAGCGATCCGGCCGCCGCGCACGCGACGGGCCATCCGTACCGGCCGCTGACCGACATGGGCCGCTACCTCGACGACCTCGACCATGCCCCCGCCCCGGTGCCCGCGGCGGAGAGGCTCATGGCCGCTCTGGGCCCGAGCATGACCGATCTCGCCGGACAGCGCACCGCCGGTGTCCACCCGTTCATGGTCACCCCGGACTACACCGCCGCCGCGCGCGAACGGCTGGGTGACGGCCCGCTGATCGCGCCCTACCAGGCCGTCGTGCTGGAACGTGACCCGGCGACCGCCCGCGCCGCGGCCCGCGACTTCCTCGCGGTGTTCCTCGGCATGGACCACTACGCGCGAAGTCTGCTCCGCCAGGGCTTCACCGAGCACGACCTCGCCGCCGGAGGCAGCGACCGGCTGATCGACAGCGTCGTGGCCTGGGGCGACGTCGACGCCATCGGCGCCCGTGTGCGTGCTCACCACCAGGCCGGAGCCGACCACGTCTGCCTGCACGTCGTGGGTGCCGGGGCCGGCATGCCGCTTGCCCAATGGCGCGAGCTGGCCGTGCTCACCGCCTGATCCCGGCGGACCCGCGGCCCGGCCGGCAGGAAGCGCGGCCGGGTCGCGCCCGGCCGTCGGCCGGCGGCGGGAACGCGTCCGGCCCGTCCGGCGTCCAGCACTCCGGACGGGTCCGGACGGGGCGCGCCCGGAGACCGTCCGGACGGGGCGCGCCCGGAGACCGTCCGGACGGGGCGCGCCCGGAGACCGTCCGGACGGGGCGCGCCCGGAGACCGTCCGGACGCGGCGCGCCCGGCTCAGCAGGGCCGGGTGAAGGGCGCCGACGGCACGTACTGCTCCCACTCCGCCCGGCTGATCGCCGCCCCCGCGCCCGAGCAGATGCCGGCGCCCGCGTGCTCCGGGTCGGTGTCCCAGCGGCGGGTCGTGCCGTCGTCGGCGCCCGCGGCCAGGGTGCGCCCGTCGGGGCTGAACGCGACCACGTAGTACGCGTCGTCGGTGCGGCCCAGCGTGGCCAGGGCCGCCGGGCGGGACGGCTCGCGCACGTCCCAGAGCCACACGGTGCCGTCGGTCGACGCGGCGGCGAGGCGGTCGCCGCCGGGGGCGAACGCGACCCAGTCCACGTAGCTCGCGGGGCCGGTGAGGCGGCGGGGGAGCGGTACCGGATGCGCGGGGTCGGCGAGCGTCCACAGCTGGATGCTCTTGTCGGCGCTGCCGGCCGCGAGCAGGCGCCCGTCGGGGCTGAAGGCGGCGCTGTAGGCGTAGCCGGTGAACCCGCCGAGGGTCGTGAGCAGCCGGGGCCGGGCCGGGTCGGCGACGTCGAACAGGCGCACGCCGCCGTCGGTGTCGGTCGCGGCCAGCAGCGGGCGGCCCGGGTCGAACGCGACGGAGAGCACGATGGCCTTGGAGCCGGGGATCGTGGCGAGCGGGCGCGCGGCGGGCACGTCCCACAGGTACACGTTGCCGTCGTCGCCGGCCGCGGCCAGCACGGTGCCGCCGGGGGCGAACGCGAGCGACTCGACGAGGTCCTTCCCGGCGATCAGCGGCGCCCCGGTGCGGCTCGGGCGGGACGGGTCGGCGACGTCCCACAGGTCGATCTCGCCGGTGCGGGTGGCGGCGGCGAGCAGGCGGCCGCCGGGTGCGTAGGCGGCGGTGCCCGCGTACCCGTCGGCGCCGGGCGGGCGGCTCAGCGGCGCGCTCCACGGGGTGGGGCCGGCCGGGTCGGTGAGGTGCCAGAGCCGGACGGTCTGGTCCTTGCCGGCGACCGCGAGGGTGCTGCCGTCGGGGCTGTAGGCGGTGGTGAACACTCCGCCGGACGAGCCGGTGAGCAGCGGCCCGGGCAGCGTCCAGGTGCGGATGTACCCGTCGGTGCTCGCGCTGGCCAGCCCGTGCCCGTCGGGGGTGACGGCGACGGCGGTGACCGGGGCCGGGTGCGGCAGGCGCTGGCGGCGGCGGCCGGTGGCGACCTCGAACACGGTGACGCTCTTGTCGCTGGAGCCGGCCAGGAGGGTCTCGCCGCCGGGGGCGAACGCGAGCGCGTTGACCCAGCTCGCCGGGCCGGTGATGGGCGGGCCGTGCGCGGCCGCGCGGGCGGGGTCGGCGACGTCCCAGAGCCGGACGGTGGCGTCGCCGCTGCCGCTGGCCAGCAGCCGGCCGTCGGGGCTGAACGCGACGGCGAGGACCTTGCCGGTGTGCCCGGGCAGGGCGGCGAGGTGGGCGGGGGCGGCCGGGCCGTCGACGCTCCACAGGTGCACGAGCCGGTCGGCGGTGCCGGCGGCGAGGGTCCGCCCGTCGGGGCTGTAGGCGAGGGACTGCACCACGTCGGACGCCTCGGGCAGGGGCGGCGCGGGCAGCAGCCCGGCCGCGCCGACCTGCCAGCGGTGCACGGCGTGATCGGCGCCGCCCGCGGCCAGGGTGTGCCCGTCGGGGCTGAACGCCAGGGCGTAGACGGTGCCGGCCGGCCCGCCGAGCGGCGGCAGGGTCTGCGGGTGGGCCGGGTCGTCGAGGCGCCACACGAAGACCTTCCCCTCCGCGCCGGCCGCGGCCAGCAGGCGCCCGTCGGGGCTGGCGGCGACCGCGTACAGGGCCTCGGCGGGGCCGGGCAGGGGCACGCCGGCGGGGCCGGGCGCGGCCGAGGTCCGCCAGAGCCGGACCGCGTGGTCGGCCCCGGCCGCGGCGAGCAGCCCGCGCCCGGGCAGCAGCACGACCGCCTGGGCCGCGCGGTCGAACGGGCCGAGCCGGGCCGGGGTGGGCGTGGCGGTCGCGTCGAGCAGGGCGGAGCGCGCCTCGAGCGTCGGGGCGGTGCGGTACGCGGCCAGCGCCACCTGCCCGGCCAGGGTGGGGTCGCGCTCGCGGAGCCAGTCGGCGCGCCCGGCGATCATCCGGGAGAGGGCCGCGTTGCGCTGCTCGACGGCCGCGTGCCGCTGCTGGAACGCGTACCCGGACAGCAGCAGCGTGCTGAGCGCGAGCACGGACAGGGCGGCGATCGTGCGGTACAGCCGCCGGGTCGTCCGCCGCGCGTGCCGGGCGCTGGCGCGCAGGAAGTCGGCCAGCGGCGGGGAGACCTCGGCCGGGTGCTCGTGGGCCCAGTCCTGCGCCGCGGCCAGCCTCGTGCCGCCGTAGAGGGCCGCCGGGTCCCGCCGCTCCCGCTGCCAGGCCGCGGCGGCCGCGGCGAGTTGCTGGCGCACGACGAGCCCGGACCGCCCGTCCCGCAGCCACCCGTGCAGCCGGGGCCAGGCGGTGAGCAGGGCCTCGTGGCTGAGCCGGACGGTGCCGTCCTCGGCGGTGATGAGCCGGTGGCGCACGAAGCGCTCGAGGATGGCCTCGGCCTCGGCGGTGTCGGCGGTGTCGAGGGCGAGCTCGGCGAGCAGGCCGGCGGTCGGGACCACGCGCCGGGTGTCGACGGTGTCGACGCCGACGTGCACGAGCGCGGTGAGCAGGCGCCGGGCGGGTTCGCGGCCGGACGCGGGCAGCCCGGCCCAGACCTCCTCGGCGGTGGCCGCGACGGCGCCGCTGATCCCGCCGGCCCGCCGGTACCCGGCCAGGGTGAGCCGCCGGTCGGCCTGCCACATGGTGAACAGCACGTGGGCCAGCAGCGGCAGCGTCGCGTGCTCGGCGCCGGCCTCGGCCAGCAGCAGCTCCACGAGCCCGTGCTCGACGTCGACGCCGGCCCGGCGGGCGGGCTCGGTGATCACGGCGCGCAGCTCGTCGCGGGTCATCTCCCCGACGGTGAACTGGTGCTGCTGGGCCGCCTCCAGCAGCGCCGGATACGCCAGCGCCGGCGCGTAGAAGTCGGCCCGCAGGGCGAGCACGACGACGGCGCCGGGCGGCGGGGCGAGGCTCGCGACGAAGGCGGTGGGATCGGTACCGCCGGTCAGCAGTTGCTCCGCCTGGTCCACGACGAGCAGCGCCTTGCCGGCCACGCCGGGCGGGAAGGCGGGACCGGCGGCGCCGGGCATGACGATCTCGGCCGTCCAGCCCTCGGCCCGCAGCGCCGCGACGAGCCCGGCCCGCAGCAGCGAGGACTTGCCGGAGCCGGACGCGCCCACGACGAGCAGCAGCCCGCCCCCGCCGGCGTGCCGGGCCGCGACCCGTTCGCGCAGCGCGGCCGTCATCCGCTCGCGGCCGAAGAACCAGGGGGCGTCGGACGGCTGGAAGCTCGCCAGGCCGCGGTACGGCTCCCCGGCGGCGGCGCGGCTCACGGGCCGGTGCCGGATGCGGTGCCAGGCGGCGAGCCAGTCCCCGACCGCCCCGGCCGGGACCCCGCACGCCTCCAGCACCCGCGTGAACAGCGGCTGGGAGCTCAGCGACGGCAGCCCCTTGCCGGAGAACCAGTCGCCGAGGGTGCTCAGCGAGTTGCGGGCGCCCGCCTTCGCGGCGACCTGGCGCACCGACAGCCCGGCCCGCTCGCGCAGCGCGGTGAGGGCCTCGGCGAAGGCGTCACGGTCGCCGATGTGCCGGGGGTCCGGAGTACTCATTGCGCAGGAGAAGGTACCGAATGCGACGACCGGAGGGAACAGTACCTAGGATCCTAGGACGCGAGACCGGGTGTGATCCCGACTCGCAACCGCCGCTCCGATCAACGTGGCCTTCGCGGTGCCGACGATCCGGGTAGTGCGGCCCGCGGATGGCACGGGCGCGGACGGGAGCAGCCGTGTCACGATCGCAAGCCAGGCGGCGAGTCGCGTTCATCGGGCTGGCCCTGGTGCTGCTCGGGCTCACCGGCGTGAGCGTGGTCGGCACGGTGGCGACCCGGCACGTGGCGACGTCGGCGCGCACGGCGGCCTGGCTGGCGGAGGTGTACCACCACGCGCACGAGGCGATCGCGAGCGAGGAGATCTCCAAGCAGCAGTACCGCATCGAGCCCGAGCGGCACGCCCGCGTCGAGCACGCCGACGCCGCGGCCTTGCTGGAGGCGTCGCTGCGTGACATCGAGGCGCACGGCTCCGCGCACGACCGGGCCTTCGTGGCCCGGCTGCGCGCCCTGCACGAGCAGTACCTGGCCGCGGCCGAGCGGTTCTTCTCCGCCGTCGACCGCGCCGACCCGGTGGAGATCCGCCGCGTCGCCGCCGACGACATCGACCCCCTCGAGTCGCAGCTCGGTTCGATGCTGCACGACGCCGAGGAGGAGCAGGACGCGGCGGCCGGCGCGGCCAGCGACCGGCTCGACCGGGTGGAGCGGCTCGTGTTCGTGGCGACGCTGTCGTCCTTCGCCGTCGGGCTGGGCATGATCGTGGTCTTCACGCTCGTCGCGACCGGCTACCAGCGGCGCCTGGTGCGCCAGGCGATGCACGACGAGCTCACCGGCCTGCCGAACCGCAGCGTGTTCCTGGCCCGCACCGCCGAGGCCCTCGACGGCCGGCCGTCGGTGCTCATGCTCGACCTGGACCGGTTCAAGGAGGTCAACGACACCCTCGGCCACCAGTACGGCGACGAGCTGCTGCGGCAGGTCTCGGCCCGCACGACGGCGGCGGTGCGCACCGCGGACACGGTGGCGCGGCTGGCCGGCGACGAGTTCGCGATCCTGCTGCCCGCGACCGGTTCGGCGGACGCGGTCCGGCTCGCCGGGCGGGTCCAGGCGGAGCTGCACCGCAGCTTCGACCTCGGCGACGTGACCGTGGACATCGAGGTGTCGATCGGGGTGGCGTCGGCGCCGCAGGACTCGGGCTCGGCGGACGAGCTGGTGCGGTGCGCGGACATCGCGATGTACACGGCGAAGGACACCAAGGCCGGGGTGCTGGCCTACCAGCCGCAGATGCGCACGGAGGACTCGAGCCGGCTGCTGCTGCTCGGGGACCTGCGCCGGGCGCTGGAGGCCGACGACCAGATCTCGCTGCACTACCAGCCGAAGGTGTCGCTGGCCGACGGGGCCGTGTGCGGGCTGGAGGCGCTGGTGCGGTGGCGGCACCCGGTGCGCGGCCCGATCGCCCCGGCGGACTTCATCCCGGTGGCGGAGACGACCGGGCTGATCAACCGCCTGACGTTGTACGTCCTGCGCCACGCCCTCGCCCAGTCGCGCGCCTGGCTCGACGCGGGCCGCGAGCTGCCGGTGGCGGTGAACCTGTCCCCGCGCTGCCTGCTGGACCCGGGGCTGGTCGACGACGTGACGCGGCTGCTGGCCGAGTACCGGGTGCCGGCCGGGCGGCTGCGGCTGGAGGTGACGGAGTCGGCGGTGATGGCGAACCCGGCGCAGGCCACGGCGACGCTGCGGCAGCTGCACGATCTCGGGGTGCGGCTGTCGATCGACGACTACGGCACCGGGTATTCGTCGATGGCGTACCTCAAGCAGCTGCCGGTCGACGAGCTGAAGATCGACCGGACGTTCGTGCTGCACATGGACACCGACCACGACGACGCCGTGCTGGTGCGCGGGGCGGTGGAGCTGGGCCACAACCTGGGGATGACGGTGGTCGCCGAGGGGGTGGAGGCCGCGGCGCACGCGGACGCGCTGCGGGCGCTCGGGTGCGACATCGCCCAGGGGTACCACTACGCCAGGCCGATGGAGGCCCTGGATCTGGAGCACTGGCTGCAGGCGAAGGTCCTGAGCTTTCTGTAGCTCGCCTCGCTCGTCAGCTCCTCTGGAGCTCGCCCTGCTCCGCCACGAGCCGCTGGTGGCCGCGGCCTCGCGCCGGATCCGCGCCGGCTTCCTCAGGTGCGCAGGGTTCGGCTCGGCAGGTGGCCGTAGACCGCGCGGTACTCGGCGGTGAACCGGCCCGGGTTGGCGAATCCCCAGCGGCGGGCGATCGCCTTCACCGTCACGCCCGCGCCGGGCTCGGCCGCCTGCAGCTCGCGGTGCACGCGCTCCAGCCGGACCCGCCGCAGGTACTCCAGGGGCGTCTGGTCCAGGTGCCGGCGGAACGCGACCTGGAGTCCCCGCACCCCGATCCCGGCGGCGGCGGCGATCGTGGCGGCGGTGAGGGGCTCGTCGGCGTGGGCGTCCATGTAGGCCACGGCGCGGCGGACAGCGGCCGGCGGGATGCGCCCCGGCTCGGGCAGCCGCGCCGCTGTCATCGTGGTGTTCGGGAACACCGTGAGCAGCGACGCGGCCGCTAATCGGCGCAGCTGGTCCAGCAGCAGCGGCGGCAGGTCGGCGTCGCGCACGGCGAGGTGGCGGGTCAGGTGCACGGCGGTCGCGGCCCAGTAGCGGCGCATCGCCTCCGACACCGGCGTCATCGCCTCGAAGCGCAGGTCGGCGGCGGGCATCCCGGTCGCGGCCTCGGCCACGGGGGCGATGACATCCAGCGGTACCCGCACGGTGGCCAGGGACGCGTCGTCGTACTCCGCGGCGAACTCGACGCCGAGCGGGTACAGAAACCCGCCGTGGCGCGGCAGCTCGGCGCTGTCGTCGCGCCCGTGCACGACCCCGCGCCCGTCGGCGACGAACCCGGCGAGCAGGAAGTCGACGGGCTCGACGGCGGCCGCGTAGTGCATGCCCCCGAGCCGCATCAGGTCGGCGCCGAGCCCGTCGTAGTTCGCGGTCCGCAGCGACACGCCGCCCGCCTCGGGGTCGTCGAAGCGCATCCGGGGCCGATGCGGGGCGACCCGGTTGAGCGACTCGGCGGCCTCCTCCCGGTCACGGGTGCGGATTTCGAAGTACCTGGAACTCCCCACGACACCTCCAGTCACAGCAGCCCCGTGCGCATCATGTTGCCGCAATCGACGCTCGTGCGGGTCCGGTCCGCCGGTTTGGCCGTCCCGCGCCGGACGTTCCGGGCCGCGCGATGCCTCCGTGCGGGGTCGGCACGGCCGGTGCCGAACGCAGTGACCAGCGCGTACGTCCGGCAGCCCGGCGCAGCGCACTTCGGCCCGCGCGGGCCGGGGCCTGTCGCGGTATTTGGGATCCGAACGACCTGCTTGCCGCCACCCCGGCGACGGCGGTTTCGGTTTCCGGCCAACGGGCGGAGTTCGGTGGGGGGCGTGGGGTGCGAGAAGGTGCCCAAAGGCAGGATGCGGGCTCGGTGAGGGTCAGGCCAGGTAGCCCGCGGCCTGGAGACGGAACAGTTCGCTGTAGCGACCGCCGGCGTCGATCAGCTCGTCGTGGGTGCCCTGCTCGACGACGCGGCCGTGATGCAGGACGTAGATGCGGTCCGCGTGCCGAACGTTGGCCAGGCGATGGGTGATGAGCAGCGTCGTCAGCCGCCCCTGCCGGTCGCGGATCGCCTGGAACAGGGCATCCTCCGCCCGCGGGTCCAGCGCCGACGACGGCTCGTCCATGATGAGCAGGTCCGCGGTGCGCAAGAAGCCGCGTGCCGCCGTGATGCGCTGCCACTGGCCGCCCGAGAGGTCCTGGCCGTTGGCGAAGGTGCGGTCCAGGAGCGTCTCGTACCCGTGCGGCAGCTCGGCGATCATCTCGTGCGCGGCCGCCCGTACCGCCGCGGCCTCGATCCGCGGCTGGGACGGCTCGGCCGCGGCGTCGCCGATGGCGATGTTCGTCGCGGCGGTGAACGGCCACTTGTGGTACTCCTGCGTCACCACGGCGATGCGCGCCTGCAGCGCCGCGGTGTCCCACGCGGGCAGCGCGCGGCCGTTCCACTCGATCGCGCCCGCGTCGGGCGTGCGCAGCCCCGCGATCATCGACGCCAGCGTGGTCTTGCCGGAGCCGTTCTCGCCCACGAACGCGACGGTCTGCCCGGCGTACACCGTGAGCGACACGTCGTCGACGGCCGGCGTGTCGCGGTCCGGGTAGGCCAGGCACACCCCGCGCACGTCGAGGCGGCGCAGTGCGTCCGGTTCGCCGCGGTTCTCGGCACCGTCGTGCGGCAGGTACTGCTCCGCCCGCTCCATGAACCCGGTGTAGTCGCCGAAATGCCGGCCGTCGGTGTAGATCCGGTCGATCTGCAGCGTCACGGTCGTGAGCGAGCGCTGCGCGGTCTGCACGGCGATGACGCACGTGGCCGCGGCCGCGATCGGGATCTGCCCGCGCATGAGGAGCACCCCGAGCAGCGTGTAGACACCGACGGTGGCGATGCCGCCGATGACCGACCCGACGCTCGTGGTCGTCGTGACCCGCCGGGCCAGGGCGAGCTGGATGTCGGTCTCGGCGCCCATCACCCGGTCGTACTGGTCGAGCAGGAACCTCCGCAGCCCGTAGGAGCGCAGCTCGGTCGCCGAGTCGCGCTCGGCCATGAGCCGGTGCAGCAGCCACAGCCGCCGGCGGCGCACCGAGCCCGCGATGAAGGTCTGGTACCGCTGATGCCCCGCCCGCAGCGACGCCCACGCGTTGGGCACGGTCGCCACGAGCAGCGCGAGCAGCAGCAGGGGATGGATGACGATCACGGCGGCGGCCACGGCGAGCAGCCCCGCCAGCCCGGCGAGCAGGTTCATGGCGCCCTGCACGAGCCCGACCGCCGAGTCGGTGCCGCGCGAGGCGCGCTCCATGTCGTCGGCGAACGCGTCCGCGTCGAACGCGTCCAGCCGCACGGCGGTGGTCACCTCGAACAGTGAGCGCTCGACCTCCCGGTCGACCCGCGGCGTGAGCCCGTTCTGCGCGTACCCGGACGCGATCCCGAGCGTCGCCCGCAGCCCGGTCACGGCGGCCAGCGTGGCGAGCGCCGGCAGCGCCGCGGAGACCCGCTGCGGCGTCGGCCCGCCCGCGAACAGCTCCACCAGCACCTGCCGGGTCGCGAGCAGCCCGAACGACGCGAACACGCCGGAGCCGACGGTCGCGACGCCGACGAGCAGGGTCCGGGCCCGGTCGGCGCGCCAGCTGAGCCGGACGGCGGCGGCGAGCAGGCGGGGCAGTTCGGCGAAGACGGTCCATGTGCCGGCCTCGGCCCGGGCCCGCGCCCCGCTCTCCCACCACATCGCCCGCAGCTCGGGCAGCACCGAGTCGGCGGGTCCGGCCTGGCGCGGCACGGTCCGGTCCCGGGTGTCGGTCGAGTCCTCGGCGCTGGGTGCGACCACGGCGAGCCTCCGTCCGTCGACATCCGACGATGCGACATCCGACGATGCCTGACGGCGGGGGTCGCGGACAAGGCGCCTCAACCGGAAGGGTGCCGTTGTTCATGTGTTCATGCATCGGTGGCACGCTGCGATCATGAGGTGGCCGAGCCGCGCAGTGGCCTGGCTCACGCATCTCGTTCGCTATTGCCAACAACTTGCGATAGCGGAAGACTGCTCCTCGTGCACATTCCCGACGGGTACCTGAGCCCGCAGACGAGCATGGTGTTCGGCGTGGCGATGCTGCCGCTGTGGTGGCAGTCGGCCGCGCGCGTCAAGAAGGTCGTCAAGAGCCGGTACGTGCCGCTGGTCGCGCTCGGCGCCGCGTTCTCGTTCGTGGTGATGATGTTCAACATCCCCATCCCCGACGGCACGACCGCGCACGCCGTCGGCGGCGGGCTCATCGCGATCCTGCTGGGACCGTGGGCCGCGTGCATCGCCGTGTCCATAGCCCTGCTGATCCAGGCGCTCTTCTTCGGTGACGGCGGCATCCTCGCGTTCCCCGCGAACGCCTTCAACATGGCGGTCGTCCTGCCGTTCGTCAGCTACGGGGTGTACCGCCTGCTGACCCGCAACACCGCCCTGACCTCCCGCCGCCGGATGTGGGCCGCGATCGCCGGCGCCTACGTCGGGCTCAACGCGTCCGCCCTGGCCACGGCGGTCGAGTTCGGCATCCAGCCCGACCTGTTCCACAAGGCCGACGGCACCCCGCTCTACGCGCCGTTCCACCTTTCGCAGGCGATCCCCGCGATGATGGTCGCCCACCTGCTCATCGCCGGCTTCGTCGAGGGCGTGCTCACCGGGGGCGTGGTCGCGTACCTGCAGCGCGCCAACGTGCCCCTGCTGCGCATCAACGCCCCCGAGGTACCGCTCACCGAGGCCGAGGTGCGGCGCAAGCCCGTCTCCCCGGTGCGCGCCGCGCTCGTCACGCTCGGGATCATGGCCGTGATCAGCCCGCTCGGCCTGCTCGCGCCCGGCGGGGCGTTCGGCGAGGACGCGCCCGAGGACCTCGACCTGGGCAAGTACGGGCTCAGTGCCGTGCCGTCGGGCCTCGCCAAGTACACCGACTTCTGGGGCAGCACGCTCCTGCCCGACTACGGGGGCGGGAGCTGGTGGCAGTACATCCTCAGCGCCTTGATCGGCGTGGCCGTCGTCGCGGCCCTGGTCTTCGGCGTCACCTGGCTCATCGGGCGGCTGCGCGGGGGAGAGCGGGAGGCGGCCGACCTCGACACGCCGCCGGTGCGGCCATGACCGCCCCGGCCTCGACCTCGGCGCCCGCCTGGCTGCTGCAGCCCGAGCTCGGACTGTGCCCGTGCGGCTGCATCGGCCGGCGGCGCAAGGGCAGCTTCGTCGGCAAGACCCTCGCCGGCGCGTCCGGCGTGCTGCGGCAGGCGATCTTCTCCGAGGACGTCGCCGCCGCCAAGGGCCTGCTGCAGCGCCTCGACCCGCGGGTCAAGCTGCTGTCGATGATCGGGCTGCTCATCGCCGTCGCCCTCGTGCACTCGCTGCCGATCCTCGCCGGCGCCTACGTGGCCACCGTCGCGCTCGCCGTCGCCTCCGGCCTGTCGCTCGGGTACTTCATCAAGCGCGTCTGGCTGTTCATCCCGATCTTCACCGGCATCGTGGTGCTGCCCGCGACCCTCTCCGTCGTCACGCCCGGTGACGTACTGCTGCCGCTGTGGCACTGGCACGGCCACACCCACGGCGTCACGGAGCAGGGCCTGCACGGCGCCGGGATCATCATCGCCCGGGTCGCGACCTCGATCTCCCTCGTCGTGCTGCTCACCCTGACCACGCCGTGGGCCCGGCTGCTGGCCGCCCTGCGCGCCCTCGGCGTCCCGAAGATCTTCGTGCTCATCATCGGGATGGCGTACCGCTACCTGTTCCTCCTGCTCGACGCGGTCGACGACATGTACACCGCCCGCAAGGCCCGCACCCTCGTCGCCGACGGCGGCCGCCGCCGGACGAGGGCCGGCCGCGCGTTCGTGGCGGCCGGCGCCGGTACGCTCTTCGGCAAGGCTCACCAGCTCTCCGAGGAGGTGCACCAGGCGATGACCGCCCGCGGCTACACCGGCGACGCCCGCACCCTGCACGGCTTCCGGCTCTCGCCCCTCGACGGCTGGTTCGTGGCCGGCGCCGCGCTCTTCGCCGCGGCGCTGCTGGTGGCCGGCCGATGAGCGTGGTGTTCGACTGCCGCGAGCTCCGTTATCGGTACCTCGAGCGATTCCCCGCCCTCGACGGCGTGAGCCTGCAGGTCAACGCGGGCGAGACCGTGGCCCTGCTCGGCGCGAACGGCTGCGGCAAGTCGACGCTGCTGAAGCTCCTCGACGGTCTGCTGTTCGCCGAGAGCGGCACGTTCACCGCCTTCGGCGAGGAGGTCACCGAGGACAAACTCGAGGACGAGCAGTTCAACCACGGCTTCCGCGCCCGCGTCGGCTTCGTGTTCCAGAACTCCGACGCGCAGGTGTTCTCCCCATCGGTACGGGAGGAGATCGCCTTCGGCTGCCTGCAACTGGGCCTGGACCGCGCGACCGCCGCCCAGCGCGTCGACGACGTCCTGGCCATGCTCGACATCACCGACCTCGCCGACCGCGCCCCGTTCCAGCTGTCGGGCGGCCAGAAGAAGCGCGTCGCGATCGCCTCGGTGCTCGTCATGAACCCCGAGGTCCTGCTCTTCGACGAGCCGACCGCGGCCCTGGACCCGCGCACACAGTTCTGGCTGATCGAGCTGCTGGAGCAACTCCGGGCGGCCGGCAAGACCATCGTCCTGGCGACGCACGACCTGGACTCCCTGCCGGCGCTGGCCGACCGCTGCGTCGTCTTCGGCGAACACCATCAGGTCCTGGCCGACGCCCCGACGCCGACCATCCTGGACGACCGCGACCTGCTGCTGACGGCGAACCTGATCCACGCCCGCTCACCGTCCCGCGCCTAGTCACGCGGCCGGCGACCTCGGCTGCGAACCTCGCGGCATCTGCAGCCAGGATTCTCCTCCCGCCCCACCCGGACGGTGTGCCTCTCCGCCCTGATCGTCTTTCGTTCGTTCATCTCTACAGATGGGGGATTTTTCGCATTATTTCGCGATATGCCGCTTTTGGTGGTCATCGCGCCACCGCGGCCCCCGACTCGGACCGCGTTCGGGCAGACTGTCGCACCATGAGCATCGAGGTCCACCCCTACGACCCCGCCTGGCCGCAGTTCGCCGCCGCCGCGATCACCGAACTGCACACCGCGCACCCGGGCGTCTTCACCGCCATCGAGCACCTCGGCAGCACCGCGGTGCCCGGCCTGCCGGCCAAACCGGTGATCGACCTCATGGCCGCCGTCGACGCCCTGGCCGCCGTGCCCGACCCCGGCCTCGGCTACACGCTCATCGAAACCGGCATGCCCGAGCGCCTCTTCTACCGCCGCGAGCCGGCCCCCGCACCCGGGCGAGTCGAAACCGATTCCGAAGCCAAGCCGGCGCCGGCGCCCGTTCTGACGTCCGCGACGACCACAGCGTCCCCGGCGCCAGCCGGCCACCGCATCGACCGACCCATAGCCCCCGAACCCGCCGGCCAACCTGCAACCGGCGCAGCCCCCAACCAGGTCGCCGCCGCCGAACCGAACGACGCCGAGCCCGGCAAAGCCGGAGCCGCGAAGCGGCAGCACCGCGATCCGGCCGAGCGCCCCGCCGTCCACCTCCACATCGTGACCACCGCGTCCTGGCCCACCCGCAACGAGCGGCTCCTCCGGGACCACCTCCTGCGCCACCCCGCGGCCCGCGACGAGTACGGCCGCCTCAAGCAGTCCCTCGCCGCCACCAACCCCGACGGCGACACCTACACCCGCGCGAAGACCGACCTCATCCAGCGCCTCGTCGACGCGGCCCGAACCGAACGAGGCCTCCCGCTGCAACCCGTCTGGGAAGCGTGACGGCGGGCCACCCGGTCGGCGCCGTTCCGTTCCAATCAACCGTAACCTACTGAGACAAGTTCACGTTTCGGCGCTCACTGAGCGCGAACTCGCGCGACACAGGGTAGTGGACCGCTGCCCACCCGAGCGCCACGGTGAGCACCGCGACCGTCCCCAGAAAGCCCCGGTCCAGCGCGCCGTGCGCCCGGCCCAGCAGGCCGAACACCGTGTGCGCGGCGAGCGCCCCGGTGCACGCCGCGATCAGGTGCGCCCGCGTCCACTCGGGCGCGGCGCTCCACCGGCGCATGCGGTACACGAGCAGCACCACGATCGCCGTCGCGCCCGCCATCGGCAGCAGCGCCCACGTGCCGTGGGTGAACATCGGCTGCCGGGCGCCGCCGAAGGGCCAGGCGAGGCCGAAGAAGAGCAGCGCGGCGCCGCCGGTGGTCAGGGCCACGGCCAGGGGGCGCGGCGGTCGCAGCGCATCCGCCGCTCGCAGGTGCACGCGCAGTGCCACCCCGCCCACCCCCAGCGCGACGGCCGCGAAGACGAGCACCGCCCCCAGCGGCATCGTGTAGCCCGGGTCCTCCGACGGCGGCACCGCCAGCCGCACGAGCCCGGCCCCGGCCAGCGCGATCAGCCCGGTCGCGATCAGCCCGCCGCGGCGCAGGTACGGCCGGGTGCCGTGGCCGGGAAAGCACAGCTCGACGAGCACGACCGGGATCGTGACGCTGAAGACCGCGTGGTAGACGAGGTTCACCAGCGTGTAGTCCGTGTTCAGGCCGAACAGCCGCGGTGCCCAGTCCGCCGCGTGGTACAGGTGCGGGCTGGTCAGGCTCTGCAGCGCCAGACCCTCCTCGACCACCCCGTAGGCGACGCCCATCAGCAGCAGGTTCGCGTAGCCGCCGCCGGTGCGCCGCACGATCTCGCGGAGGAAGAGCGCGCCGCCGCCGTACAGCGGGCAGAACACGAGCAGGACCCACGCCGTGCGCAGCGGGATCGTGCCCAGGGTGAGCTCGGCGACGAGCGGCGCGACGAGCACGAGCAGCCACGCGGCCCTGCGGTTGCGGGGCCGCTCGTCCGGCACGGCCGGGAACGCCGAGCGCACCACGGGCCGGTTCACCGCCACGATCAACGATGCCAACAGCAGCAGCTGTACCGCCTGCACGCCCCGCAACCACGCGGGGTACTCGCCGCTCAGGAACAGGTACGCCACCGCGACGAACCCCGCCGCGGAGACGATCCGCACCCGCCGGTACGCCCGCGCGACCCCGGCGAGCAGCTGCCGCGTCACCCACACGTACAGCACCGCGACCGCCAGGACCGGGACCGGCCGTGTCCACAAGGTACGGTCGAGCGCGGCCGGGTCGGCGCCGGGGTGCCGCGCCTGCTGGTAGGTCAGGACGTCGTGGCGGAAGACGAGTGTGAGCAGGGCGAAGAGGGCGCTCATCGACAGGCTGGCGACGAGCAGGCCCACGACGAGCCGGATCGCCTTGCGCTGCTTGGGATCCATGCGGTCGACGGTAGGCCGGGGGGCGCCGGTCGGCGTCGGACCACGGACCGGTCTTCCGCCTCAGTCCTCAGGATGAGGGGCGCGGCTTGACCAGTCCGAGGTCGTAGGCGAGCACCACCGCCTGCACCCGGTCGCGGACCCCGAGCTTGCGCAGGATGGCCGAGACGTGCGTCTTCACCGTCGCCTCGGTCACCACCAGCGTCGAGGCGATCTCCGCGTTCGCCGAGCCGCGCGCCAGCAGCCCCAGCACCTCCCGCTCCCGCTCGGTCAGCTGGGCCAGGACCCCGACCGGGGCCGGCGGCGTCGTGTCCGTGGCCACGAACCGGTCCAGCAGCCGCCGCGTCGCCGTCGGCGCCAGCAGCGCCTCCCCGCGCGCCACGACCCGGATCGCCTCCACCAGCTCCGCCGGCCGGACGTCCTTGAGCAGGAATCCGCTCGCCCCCGCGCGCAGGGCGGCATAGAGGGTCTCGTCGAGGTCGTACGTCGTGAGGATGATGACCCGCGGCGCCGGCCCGGCCGCCGTCAGCCGCCCGGTCGCCGTGACCCCGTCCATGCCCGGCATCCGCACGTCCATGAGCACCACGTCCGGCGCCGTCTGCGCGGCGAGCCGCACCGCCTCCGCGCCGTCGCCGGCCTCCCCGACGACCTCGAGGTCGTCGCGCGCCTCGATGATCATCCGGAATCCGGAGCGGACGAGCGCCTGGTCGTCCGCGATGAGCACCCTGATCGTCACGCCGCACCTCCCGGCGCCTCGCCGACCGGCAGCCGCGCCTCCACCCGGAATCCGCCGTCCGGATGCGGCCCCGCGCTGAACGCCCCGCCGAGCAGGCTCGCCCGCTCCCGCATGCCCGCCAGCCCGTGCCCGCTGCCGGGGTTCGCGGACGGGGAGGCTCCCGCATCGCCGTCATCGCGCACCTGTACCACCAGTGCCTCCCCATCGATCCGAACCCGGACGATCGCCTTGGAACCCTGCGCGTGGCGCAGCGCGTTCGTGAGCGCCTCCTGCACGATCCGGTACGCCCCGAGCTGCACGGCCGCGGGCACCGGACCCGAGCCCTCCCGCACCACCTCGACCGCCAGCCCCGCCCCGCGCACCGACTCCGCCAGCCGCTCGAGGTCGTCCAGCGACGGCTGCGGCGAGCCCTCGGCGCCGTCCTCGTCGCGCACGGTACGCAGGAACCACCGCAGCTCGGCGAGGGCCTGGCGCCCGGCCTGCTCGGTGCGCCGCAACGCCTCCCGCGCCTTGGCCGGGTTCACCTCGAAGACGTCGTCGGCCGCGGCCGCCTGCACCACCATCACCGACACCGTGTGCGAGAGCACGTCGTGCAGCTCCCGCGCGATCCGCGCCCGCTCCTCCAGGACCGCCCGCCGCCGCTCCGCCACCCGCCGGGCCCCGCGCGCCCGCGCCTGCGCGCCCCAGCTCCACGCGAGCAGGCACGCCACGAGCCACAGGCCGGCCGGCAGCCACCGCTGCTGCACCAGCGCCGGCCCGGACACGGCCACCGCGGCGAGCCCGAGCATCCACAGCGACTCCGCGGCCGGGCGCATCCACGCGTACGTGCACAGCACGACGAACGCGACCCCCGGCCCGAACGCCGGGAAGAGCACCTGAAACCCGGCGCCGGCCGCGAGCACGATCGCCGCCGAGGCGCGCGGACGCGCATCGAGCCAGAACAGCGCCGCCGCCTGTACCGCCATCAGCCCGACGGCCACGATCCGCGCCCCCGCCGCCCCGAGCGCCGCGGGCTGGAACGACAGCATCGGCAACGACACGGCCACCGAGCCGACCACGAGCAGCCGGCGCCACTTCGGTGCCAGCCGCGCCGTGTACCCGTCGCCCCCCATGCCGAGCACCTTACGCAGTTATTGCGTTGCCCGCCCTCGGCCCGCTGCGTATCGTCGTGCATGTAAGCGAACGAGGCACACACACCGAGAGGCCGCAGCGATGACGACGTGGACGGGAACCGAGGCCGGGCAGCAGCAGCTGCTGGGCGCCGGCCTGCTCGCGGTCGCCGGGTGGCCGGGACGGTGGCGAGGGTAGAGCTCCAACGAGAGCCGCTCGCAGCCGCCCGCCCCGCACAGGGACCGGGCGGCTTTTTCGTACCGCAGAGGGGCGTAGCTCAACCGGCTGAGCATCGGTCTCCAAAACCGGCGGTTGCAGGTTCGAATCCTGTCGCCCCTGCGCAACGCTGTTCGTTGACAACTCCACAGCGGATGGATCTCGTGTCGTCCCGGCGCCTCGGCTCCGGGACGAGGCGCGGATTTGCTTGGCGGGTTCGGCCAGTGGTCAGGCCGCCGCGTTCTCAGCGCGGAGACAGGGGTTCGACTCCCCTACTCGCTACCAGGCCATCGGGGTGTCCACGGTGACATGCTTGGCTTCCACCCAAGAGTAGCGGGTTCGACTCCCGCCGATGGTTCGAGGAGCGCGGGACGCTCCCGTGTGGACGTGGCGCAGCGGTAGCGCATCGCCTTGCCAAGGCGAAGGCCGCGGGTTCGAATCCCGTCGTCCACTCGTCGTGCGCCGGCCCGGAGTCCGGCCGGCGCCGTTGGGGGTTGGTGTAACCGGCAGCATGGCTGGCTCTGAACCAGCCGGTCCAGGTTCGAATCCTGGGCCCCCAGCGGATTCGACGAGCGCCGCTCCGGCAACGCGGAGGTAAGGGGTTCGAGTCCCCTCTTGGCCACGCGGCACGGCACACCCGCCCGGGTAGCCCAAAGGCAGAGGCCGTCGGCTCAGACCCGACGTGTTGGGGGTTCGAATCCCTCCCCGGGTACCGGGAGTCCATCCACTGTGGAGCGTCACCGGGAAAGGGAACCCATGCACAAGCTACGCACGCTGCACCTCGGCCAGCGGGACTTCCTGTGGCGCGCCGCGGTCTGGTACGTCCCGGTCGCCGGCGGTGAACCGCACCGCACGGTCCGCGTCCGCGTGTGGGGCGGCGGCAAGAACGGCCGCGTGCTGCAGGCGCACCTACAGCCCGCGGAGCCGGACGACTCGTGCTTCGCGACGCCGAAGGACGTGCGCGCGATCGTCGAGTACGCGCTCGAGCACGGCTGGCGGCCCGAGGCGCGCGGCGGCATGTTCGTCGTGCGCGGCACGCTCGCACCGCGCGGCACGCCGTTCCCGGCCGAGGTCGTGGCGGCCGGAACGGAAGCGGTCGCCGTGGGCTGAGCGCGCGCCGGCCGATTGTGTTCGTGCGCTCGTCGGGGGGCGTCGCGCACGGCGAGGTGGTGCGCGGCCGGGTCGTGTGCGGTCGGGGGGACCGCACCGGCCCGGCCGCGGCGGGGTTTCGCGGCGGTCACTGACCGGTGATGTGCTCCGGCTCGATGGTCACCAGGAGGCGGACCTGGTCGCGGCCGCCGAACCACGGGTACGGGGCGCCGAGGTATCGATGGGACAGCACCTCGATGTGCTCGGCCGCCCCCTCCTCGGTGACGGCGATGACGCGCCCGCGGACCTGGAAGTATCGCCGCGACTCGTCCGGGTCGCCGATCGCCACGGCGACGCGCCCGTCACGCTCGATGTTGCGCACCTTCTGGTGCCCGCGGACGGTGTTGATCAGGACATGCTTGCCGTCGGTGTCGGCCCAGGTCTGGGTGATCTGCGGCGAGCCGTCGGGCATGAGCGTGGTCAGGTAGCAGAGACTGTTGCGCTCCAGCAGGTCGCGCAGCCCATCGGGAAGATCCACGCGGCCAAGGCTACTCGCCGCCCACGCACCCCGCCGCTCATCCCACGCCCAGCCCACACAGCAGTGCCGTGCAGCCCGCGCGCCGCCCACGCACAGCGCCGCTCATCGCGCGCAGCGATGCCGCTCATCGCGCGCACAGCACGCGCAGCAGTGCCGTGCAGCCCGCGCGCGGCGCGCGGCAGGGCCGCTCATCGCGCGCGCGACAGGCGCGGCAGGACCGCTCATGCTGTGCGCAGTACGCGCAGCAGCGCCAGGGCGTACGCGTCCTCGGGCGAGGCGCCGAACGAGTCCGCCCGATCCGCCACGGCCACCCGCCAGCCGTCGCCGGAGCGCTCCAGGGCCCGGAAGCCGGGGCCGAGCAGCTCGCGCAGCTGGTGTTCGTGCGGCAGCCAGACGGCCTCGTCCCGCTCGACGTCGTCCAGCGCCCACTCGGTGGTGCCGTTGAAGCCGATGACCGCCTCGCCGCCGGGCAGGTCGTGCAGCTGAATGATCATGTCGCTGAGGACGAAGGCCTGGTCGTCCAGGCCGCGGTCCGGGATGGCGAAGCGGTCGCCCGGGGCGGGGTGCCACTGCAGGCCGGCCTCGCGCAGCTCGATGGCCAGTTCGACGCTGATCACGACTCCATGGTGCCGCAAACGCCGTCGCGTTGGGCGTCCGGCCGAAATGTCTATTGCGCTCGCCATGTCTCCGCGCATCGCGGCGAGACGATCGGCTACCCGGGCCTGAGCCCGGCAACCCATGCCGTGCGGTCGCGGTCGTCGCCCGGTTTCGCTCTGCTGGGATGAGGTGGCGGTACCGGGTGCGAACCTAGCGTTCGAGCATGAGGCTGGTGGTCGATCTGACCCGGTGCCAGGGGTACGGGCAGTGTGCCTTCGCCGCGCCGGAGGTGTTCCGGATGCCCGGCGATGAAGCGCTGGTGTACGAGCCGAACCCCGGCGAGGAACAGCAGGAGAAGGTGCTGCGAGCGGCGGCGGCCTGTCCCGTACGAGCCATTGTGCTCGACTATCGGGCGGGTGAGACCGTGACCCGCGCGCGGGCGGCGCAGCGTGCCGCGGCAGTCGAGCGGATCGTCATCGTCGGTGCCTCGCTGGCCGGGCTGCGGGCTGCGGACATGCTGCGCCGTGAGGGTTTCACCGGTTCCCTGACGTTGATCGGTGATGAGCCGTACCGGCCCTACGACCGGATCGCACTGTCCAAACAGGTGCTGACCGGATGGGTGCCGTCCGACCACACGGCGTTGCCGCGCAGCGAGACGCTGGATGCGCACTGGCGGCTGGGGCAGCCGGCGGTCGGGCTCGATCGCCGCGAGAAGCGGGTGTTGCTCGCGAACGGGGAAGAGGTGGTTTTCGACCGGTTGTTGATCGCCACCGGAGTGCGGGCGCGGCCGTGGCCCAACGCCGATGAGGCGGCGCTCGAGGGCGTGTTCACGGTGCGGAGCCGGGACGACGCTGCCGGGCTGCGGCAGCGGCTGGCCGCCGCGCCGGGGCACGTGCTGGTGATCGGGGCCGGGTTCATCGGCAGCGAGGTCGCCTCCGACTGCCGGGAGCTTGGACTGCCGGTCACGGTGGTCGACCGGGGGCCGGCTCCGTTGGCGGGCGCGTTGGGCGCTGTGGTGGGCCGGGTCGCGGGACAGTTGCAGCGCGACGCCGGCGTTGATCTGCGCTGCGGGGTGGCGGTGGATGCGCTGGAAGGCGACGCCGACGGCCGGGTTCGCCGAGC
Organism: Dactylosporangium sp. CA-052675; assembly: GCF_050947935.1. GTDB lineage: Bacteria > Actinomycetota > Actinomycetes > Mycobacteriales > Micromonosporaceae > Dactylosporangium. Next base: position 3,818,703 of record NZ_CP192010.1, read on the forward strand.
GCGGCTGTCGGACGGCACTACGGTGGACGTCCAGGTCGCCGTGGCGGCGCTGGGTGCGCAGCGCAATGTCGAGTGGCTCGAGGGTTCGGGGTTGGCGGCCGGGCATTGGGGTGTGGCGTGCGACGCCGGCTGTCGCGCGTTCGACGTCAACGGTTTGGTCACCGACGACGTCTTCGTGGCCGGCGATGTGGCGCGGTTTCCGCATCCCGCCTACGACTACCAGCTGATGGCGATGGAGCACTGGGGCAACGCCGTCGACCAGGCCGAGGTCGCCGCGCACAATATGATCAGCGCCGAGCCCGACCGGTGGCCGCACCTGGCCCTGCCGGTGTTCTGGTCCACGCAGTTCGGCACCGAGATCAAATCGATCGGGGTGCCCACGTTCGCCGATGAGCTGATCATCGCGCAGGGTTCGGCGGCCGAGCGCCGGTTCGTGGCCGTCTACGGCCGCCGCGGGCGAATCACGGCTGCGGTCACGTTCGACCATGGGATGTGGCTGCAGTTCTACGGCCGGCTGATCGAGCAGGCGGCACCGTTCCCGCCGCGATGGCGCACCGTCGACCAGCCGGAGATCCAGCAGCCGGTACCGGCCGAGGTGCGGCCCGAGCCGTCCCCCCATGCCACGGTGGTGCTCACCGGCCATCAGCCGAGCGAACGCCGAGCCGTGCTCGTGCACAGCGGCTGACTCCGCCGCCGCCCCCCTGCCGCCGTCGATCAGTCGCGGAAGGACGCGCCATGGCAACGGCTAGTGTTTTCGAGCAGATCCTCGACTTCGGCAACCGGGCCGATCCCTACCCGCTCTACCGGCAGTTGCGCACGAACCCGGTCGTGCGCGAGGCCGACGGCACCTACGTCGTCAGCCGGTACCGCGACATCGTCGCCCTGCTGCACGACCCCCGGACCAGCTCCCGCGACGTGGTCACGCTCGGCGGCTTCATCTGCGAGGATCCGCCGGAGCACGACCGCGTGCGGCGGCTCGTCAACCGCCACTACGGCCCGCCCGAGACACCGGGGCGGATCGATCGCATGGCCCCGCAGCTGCTGGACATCGTCACCGCACTGATCGACCGCTGCACCGGCCGGACCGAGGTCGATCTGGTCGACGACTTCGCCTACCCGCTGCCGGTGACGGCGATCTGCCGGCTGCTCGGTGTGCCGGTGCGCGACGAACCTCATTTCCACGGTTGGGCCGACGCCATCGTCGAGGGCATCGGCCCGCAACCCCAAGGAGCCGAACAGGCGCGTCACCGTGCAGATGAAGCCTTCGCCGAGATGGGTCGCTACTTCGCAACGCTGATCGACACGCACCGGCAGACGCCGGGCGACGATCTGCTCTCGGCCATGGCGGTAGACGATCGCACCCGGGCGGCAATGTCCGAGGCCGAGCTGCTCACCAACGCCTCGCTGCTGCTTGTCGCCGGACACGAGACCACCGTCAACCTCATCACCAACGGCATGCTGACCCTGCTTCGGCACCCCAGCACGCTCGAGCGGATCCGCCGCGAACCCCACTACGTGATCCCCGTCGTCGAGGAACTGCTCCGCTACGAACCGCCGGTCCATATGCTGGTCCGCAAGACGCTCGACGACATCGACATCGCGTCCACGACCATCCCGGCCGGCGCCACGATCCAGCTCGTCCTCGCCGCCGGCAGCCGGGACCCCGACCACGTCCGCGACCCCGACCGATTCACGCCCGAGCGGCACGACCTGCAAAGCACGGACTTCCACCGCGAAGACAGCCAGCACCTGGGCTTCGGCGGCGGGGTCCACCACTGCTTCGGCGCACCGCTGGCCCGGCTGGAAACCCAGATCGCCCTGCGCGAACTGGCCCGGCGACTGGAAAACCCCCGGCTGCTCGCCGACCCGCCACCGTACCGGCCCAACCCCGTGCTCCGCGGCCCACGACACCTACCCATCGGGTTCGACCGCGTCCACCCTCACACCACGGTCGCTGCTGGACTTCCTTGCGTCATCAGCCGCCCGCAGATGGACCGCGGGACATCGCACGGACCGCAGTGAGGGACGTGTCAGCGACCTGGTGGTGGTTGCTGATCCTCGGAGCCCTGTGGACAGCGCCGCAGCGGCGCGGCACCGACCCGCTGGCGCGCTCTGGTCGGCGATGAGACGTTCGGCCGCGACCGCCGCAGACCTGACGCAACGGCGTTGATGGTGCCGCAGATGCCCCGACGCCGGGCGGCCCGGGGTCCCGTAGGGTCGGGGCATGATCGTGATCACCGGGGCGGCCGGGGGAGTCGCGGGGTGGCTGCGGCTCGACGCAGACGTGCGGCGGACCGACCTCGCGGCCCGGAACCGGAGCGCGACAAAGGACGACCTTGAGGCACGGAACGCGAGCGCGGCAGGGAATGCGTTCGTGGCCGGGGATCTCGCCGACGCCGGGTTCGCCCGTGACGTCATCGCCGGGGCCGACGCGGTGGTGCATCTCGCCGGCAACGCCGACCCGAACACGCCGTGGGCGGGACTGCGCGTGCCGAACGCCGACGTCGTCGCGAACGTGCTCGACGCCGCCGTGGCCCACGGGGTGCGGCGGGTCGTGCTGGCGTCCTCGCTGCACGCCGTGGCCGGGCACGTCGACGCCGGGAGGAGCTTCGTGGCGGAGGATCTGCCGCCGTACGCCTGCTGCCCCTATGGCGCCGGCAAGGTCCTCGGCGAGCAGCTGGCCCGCTGCTACGCCGACGTGTGGGGACTGTCGACGGTGTGCCTGCGGCTGGGCGGCGTGGCCGAGCGCCCGCTCGCGGCGAGCTGGCGCGGCGGCTGGCTGAGCCCGGGCGACCTGAACCGCCTGGTCGCGGCGGCGCTCGCGGCGGACGTGGGCTTCGGGGTGTACCACGGCGTCTCCGCGAACACCCCGCGCGTGTACGGCTGCACCCTGCCCGGCTACACCCCGGTGGACGACTCCGCCGCGTTCGGCGACCTCCCCGACGACCTGACCCCGCCGTCGAGGGACCGACCCCGCTGGGGCATCGCGCACCGCAGTTGAAGCGCCGTGCGGGTGGGGCGCCGTGCGGGTGAGGGCCGTGCGGGTGAGGCGCTGGGTGTGCAGGTGTCGGGGAGGTTCGGTGCACGGACGCGGATCCGGGCACCCCGCGGCCTAGCGTCGGGGACGTGCGGAGCATCGATGTGCTGGTGGTAGGGGCGGGGCTCGCGGGGCTGCACGTCGCGCGGCTGCTCGCCCGGCAGGGGCTTGACGTCGTGGTCGTCGACAAGCGCCGGTCCCTCGCGGCCGGGGTCCGCACGACCGGGATCTTCGTGCGGCGCACGCTCGAGGACTTCCCGCTGCCCGAGCGCCTGCTCGGGCCCGGGGTGCGGGACGTGGTGCTCTATCCGCCGTCCCGGCGCCGGCCGGTCCGGCTCACCAGCGACCGCGACGAGTACCGGGTGGCCGACATGCCCGGCGTGTACGAGTACGCGCGGCGGGAGGCGGAGTCGGCGGGCGCCGCGGTCTGGCTCGGGACGCGGTACGACGGGTCCGTGCACGGCCTGGTCCGGCTGCACGGGCGGGAGCCGGTGCGGGCGCGGTTCCTCGTCGGCGCGGACGGGGCCCGCTCCCGGGTCGCCCGGGACCTCGGGCTCGACGTCAACCGGCGGATGCTGGTCGGGGCCGAGATCGTCCACCCGGTCGCCGGGCTGGGCCAGACGCCGACGTTCCACTGCGTGCTCGATCCGCGGGTCGCGCCCGGGTACCTCGGCTGGGTCATCGACGACGGGCGGCACGCGCACGTCGGCGTGGCCGGGTACGCGCGGCTGATGGACCGGGGGGTCCGGCACCTGCTCGACGAGTTCGCGGGCGACGCGCCCGGGCGGGCGGAGCCGGCGGGGCCGGTGCGGCGGCGGGGCGGGCCGATTCCCGTCGGCGGGGTGCTGCGGCGGCTGGCGTGCCCGGGCGGGCTGCTCGTCGGCGACGCCGCCGGGGCCGTGTCGCCGCTGACGGCGGGCGGGCTCGACCCCTGCCTGCGGCTGTCGGAGCTGGCCGCGGCGGTCGCCGGCGCGTATGTGCGCAGCGGGGACGAGGGGGCGCTGCGACGGTACGACGGCGGCGTGCTGCGATCCCGGTTCCGGGGGCGGCTGCTGCTGCGGCGGGCGTTCGGCGGGCTGCGTTCGGCGGCGCTGGTGGAGGCGGCGGTCGCCGGGATGCGGGGCCGGGCCGGGCGGGCGGCGGCGGCCCGGGTGCTGTTCGGGGACGGGTCGTTCCCGGACGTCGGGCCGCTGCCGCACGGGGAGGGGCCGCGGCTGGCGCGGCCCGCGCGGGGGTGAACGCCGTCAGGACGTGGCGGCCAGGCGCTGCTCGAAGTACGACCTGCGGGCCCCGGCGTCGAGGACCCGGGCGAGCTCGACCGCCTCCTGCCACTGCCGGCGCGCACGACCCCGATGGCCGGCCGCCTCGTCGAGCGCGGCGATGCGCGCGTGGACCTCGGCCTGGGCCAGGCGCGACGCGGTGTCCTCGGGGTCGAGGACCGCGCGGCGGCGCCGGCTGGCGAGGGCGAGGCGGTAGAGGGCGCGCGCCAGCACGGGCTCGCCGGTGTCGCGCAGCCAGTCGCCGAGGCGCTCGCGGGACTCGGCGAGGTCGCGGTGCAGGGCTCCGGTGCGCGGGAAGCGGTGCACGAGCGCCTCGGTGACCTCGGCCGAGCGTTCGAGATGCCCGCGGACCTCCTCCGGCCGGGCGTTCGCGAGCGCGTAGTCGGCCTGCCGCCGCAACGCGGTGGCCAGGTCCCGCTGCGCGTCGACGCTGCCGGTGTCGTCGTCGGCGAGCCGCTGCGCGAGGGTCGTCGCGGCCGCGAAGTGCCCGGCGGCGCAGGCCAGGTCGCCGGCGCGCAGGTCCATGTCGCCGAGGCGCCAGTACGACCGCAGCAGCCTGCGCTGGAAGCCGGTGTTGCCCGAGTCCGCGTCGGTGAGCCGGTCCGCGATCGCCGCCGCCTCCAGCGTGAGGTCGCGGAAGCGCTCGGCGTCGAGGTCCGCGAGCGCGTACAGGCAGTCGAACAGGTTCGACTGCAGCGCACCGTTGTCCGGGTCGCCGGAGGCGAGCTGCCGCCAGATGCCGAGCGCCTCCTCCAGCAACGGCCGGGCCTGTTCGGGTCCGGTCGTTTCGGCGACGGTACCGAGGCAGACCGCCAGATCCCACTGCAACGACCCCTGCTGCGGGTCGGTCGCGGCCAGCTCGCGGCGGATGCGCAGCGACTCGGCGGCCGCCGTGCGGGCCCGGTCCGGGTCGGAGTCGTCCAGCGCGACGCGCACGAGCTTGAGCCGGCTCAGGCCGACGTTGCGCCGCAGCTGCAGGTCGTCGGGGTCGGCCGCGGCGAGCCGGGTGTCGATCTCCAGCGCGCGCTCGTAGGCGCGCCGGGCGTCGGCGAGGCGGCCGAGGCGGTGCAGCAGCCGGCCCTGGCTGTCGAGGGCGGCACTGAGCGCGACCTGCGCGCCGGCGTCGCCGGGTCCGGCCTTGGCGGCGCGGCCGGTGATCGCGACCGCCTCCTCGCCCTTCTCGGCCGCCGCGGCGGTGCTGCCGATGGCCTCGAGGGCGTCGCGCTCGCGGGTGAGCAGCGACAGGTACGCCGGATGCCGGGCCGGCAGCCGCTCGGTCACGTCGCCGAGGAACGCCGCGACCGACACCTCGCCGGAGAGCTTCGCCAGCACCGCGCCGGCGAAGTCGGCGAGCTCGTCGCCGCTGAGGTGGTACGCCCCCTCGAGCGCGGTCGCGAAGTCCGCGCGGCCCGCGTCGACCAGCCGCCGGCACGCGGCCGCCGCCCGTGCGTGCCGTTCGGCCAGCCGGTCGCCCTGGGCCTTCGTGAGCGCCTCGCGCAGCCACGGCTCGACGACCGCGCCGTCCTCGGACACGCGCACGAGGGTCAGGTCGCGGAGCCGGTCGAGGTGCGCGGCGACCGCCGCGGTGTCCTCGGTGGACGGTTCGCGGCCGAGCGCGGCGAAGGCGAGGTCCTCGGTGCTCATCGCGATCCGGGACACCGCCACCTGCAGCAGCGTCTCGCGGGCGGCGGCGCCGGCGAGGTCGAGCAGCTCGGTCAGCAGCACGTCCTGCGCGCCGAGCGCGACCGCCCGGCGGGCCGCCTCGGACGCGCCCGCGCGTTCGAACCGCTCGCCGCCGCTCAGTGTGCGCAGGCGCTCGGTGACCTCGGGCAGCCGGGCGCCGCCGTGCAGCAGCGCGTCGACGAACTCGACGAGCCGCGGGTGCCCGCCGACCGTCTCCATGATGAGCACCATGTCCTCGGTGGACAGCTCGCGCAGGCCGGGCAGGCGCAGCATGAGCCGGACCAGCTCGGCGTCGCCGAGCGGGCCGACGTCCACACGGGACAGTGCGGGCGCGCCCGGTACCGGATAGCGGCTCGTCACCAGGATCTTGCCGCGCTCGGCGGCCGCGGCGAGCGTCGCGAACACCTCGCCGAAGCCCGGGTCGGCGAACGCGTCACCGCCGAGGGTCAGATTCTGCTCGAAATCGTCGAAGACGAGCAGGATCCGCCGGGCGTGCAGCGCCTCGGCCAGCTCCCCGGGGTCACGCGCGTCGACACCGGCCGCGGCGAGGTCCTCGAAGAGCCGCGGCGGGTTCCACGCGCCGGCGTGCACGACGATCGCCCACGGGTCGGCGTCGTCGCGCAGCCGGCCCACCACCCGCCCCGCCAGCGCCGTCTTGCCGATCCCGGCCGGCCCGGTCAGCACGACCCCGTTGACCAGCGGCCCGGCGACGATCTCGTCACGCAGCGTCTGGGTCACCACGCGCAGCAGCCCCCGCCGCCCCACCAGGTCCCCGAGCAGCAGCTCGCGCACGCCCGCGCCGGTCGGCAGATCCGTCGGATTCTGCAGGTGTACCGCCGGGGCCGCGCCGTCCCACAGGGGTCCGTCGGACGCGGCGAACAGCGCCGGCACCGCGTACTCGGGGCGCTTCGGCGGCTGCGCCCCGGCCGTGGCGTCGAACAGCTCGGCGCGGGCCCGCGCCACGGCCGCGGCGACGGTGGCGTTGTCCTCGGCGAGCGCCCGGTACACGCCGGTGAGCAGGCGTGTGGCGTACCAGTCGGTGATCGACGTCTGCATCGCCAGCACCCGGTCGGCGCCGTGGCGCAGCAGGGTCACGGCCAGCCCGGCGTCGGCGTCGGCGGCCCCGCCGCAGCTGGACAGCACGATGAGCGGCAGCGGACGGCCGCCCCGGCGCAGCGCGCGCACGAGATCCTCGGCGCGCACGTCGACCGCGTTGCCGTCGCGGTCCTCGAGCTCCACGCCGTACGGGGAGCCGTGCGCGGACAGGTGCAGCACGTGGTACGCGTCGCGGCGCAGCGCCTCGGCGATCTCCGCGACCCCGGCCACCTCCAGGATCGTGATCTCCGCGCGCCCGACGCCGCCGACGACGGACACGATCGCCTGCATCTCGGCCTCGACGTCCAGCGGCGGGTTGGCGGTCCGCTCGGGCGCCCCGACCGCCACGAGGATCTTCAGCGGCCCGGGTGACGCCGGATGCCTCGGTACCCGCACGCCGCTGACCATCCGCGTCAACCGCACCCCGTCGACGGCGACGAGCACCCGCTGGTCGCTGAGCCGCAGCAGTTCGAACGGCAGCTCGTGCGCGGGCCCGTCCGCCTCGACGACGACGTCGAGCACGGTGCCGCCGACACCGGCGGTGAGCAGGACGGTCACGTAGTCCAGCGCGTCCGCGTCGAACAGCGCCCGGCTCAGCCGCTGCCCGAGCCGCGCCAGCCGCGCCTCGGCGTCGGGCCGGTCCAGCAGGTCCCACACCTCGTCGCGGCCGAACGGCAGCGGCTCGTCGCGCTCGCACACGAGCTCCCCGGCGAGCGTGACGGCGCACCGCACCCGGCTGCCCTCGACGGCCACCCGCAGCCGCAGCTCGTGCCGGACCGTCGTGGCCGCGCGGCGCGCGCGCAGCCACGCGAGCTCCTCGTCGCCGACCGTCACGATCGCGCGCCGCTCGCCGCCCACCTCGAGCACCACGGCGTCGGCGCCGGCCCCGTCGCGGGCCTCGAGCCGCGCGTCGAAGCCGGCCGCCCGGAGCAGAATCCAGAGGTCCCGCACGGCGTCGAGGTGCGCCGCGTCCCCGGGCGCGTAGACGATCGCGACCACAGCCGAGTCAGCCATGCGCGACATCATGGCAGCCGCCGGACCGACCCCGGCGCGCACACCGGCCCGGCCGCGACCGACGAAGCCGCCGGGCGGGTCCGACCGGCTGCGGGCGCGGCATCCTGGCCGTGCTCGCCGCCCGGCGGGAGCGCGGCCGGCTGGGCGTACGGTGGCCGGGTGGAGTACCTGACCGGCTTCGGCCGCCCCGTCGGCACCTGCGCGCCGCGCGCCGCGTTCGACACCGACGCGCCGCGCCTGAGCCTCAACGGGACCTGGCGGTTCCGGCTCGCGCCCAGCGCGGCCGAGGCGGCCGACGGGTTCTGGGCGCCCGGCTTCGACGACTCCGGCTGGTCGCGGCTCCCGGTGCCGTCGAGCTGGCCGATGCACGGCCACGGCCGCCCGGCGTACACGAACGTCGTCTACCCGTTCCCGCTCGACCCGCCGCACGTGCCCACCGACAACCCGACCGGCGACCACCGCCTCGTCTTCGAGGTGCCGGCCGCGTTCGCGGGGCTCGGCGCCCGGCTGCGCTTCGACGGCGTCGACTCCTGCGGGCGGGTGTGGCTCAACGGCGTCGAGCTGGGCGTCACCCAGGGCAGTCGGCTGCCCGCCGAGTTCGACGTGACCGCGGCGCTGCGGCCCGGCGGCAGCAACGTGCTGGCCGTGCGCGTGCACCAGTGGTCGGCCGGCAGCTACCTCGAAGACCAGGACATGTGGTGGCTGCCGGGGATCTTCCGCGACGTCACGCTGCTCGCCCGCCCCGCCGGCGGTGTCGACGACGTGTTCGTCCACGCGACCTTCGAGCCCGGCGGGCACGGCCGGCTGCGCGTCGACGGCCCGCCCGGCGCGACGGTGAGCATCCCCGCCCTCGGCCTGACGGGCCTGCCGGCCGGGGTCGCGCACGACGCGGGCCCGGTCGAGCCGTGGACCGCCGAGACGCCGCGCCTCTACGAGCTCGTCGTCGCGACGGCCACCGAGACGGCGACCCTGCGCGTCGGGTTCCGCACCGTGGCGATCGCCGGCGGCATCCTCACCGTCAACGGCCGGCGGATCGTGCTGCGCGGCGTGAACCGGCACGAGTTCCACCCCGACCTCGGCCGGGTCGTGCCGATCGAGGTGGTCCGCGCCGAGCTGGAGCTCATGAAGCGCCACCACGTCAACGCGATCCGCACCAGCCACTACCCGCCGCACCCGGCCGTGCTCGACCTGTGCGACGAGCTCGGTTTCTGGGTGCTCGACGAATGCGACTACGAGACGCACGGCTTCGAAACGGTCGGCTGGCGCGGCAATCCCAGCGACGACCCGCGGTTCGCCGAGGCCTGCGTCGACCGGATGCGGCGGATGGTCGAGCGGGACAAGAACCACCCTTCGGTCATCATGTGGTCGCTGGGCAACGAGGCCGGCGTCGGCGCGAACCTCGGCCTGATGGCGGACTGGGCCCGCGAGCGCGACCCGGACCGGCCCCTGCACTACGAGGGCGACCGCGGCTGCGCGCACGTCGACGTCTACAGCCGCATGTACGCCACGCACGCCGAGGTCGACGCGATCGGCCGCGGCGAGGACCACGTGCCGCACCTGCCGTTCATCCTGTGCGAGTACGCGCACGCGATGGGCAACGGGCCGGGCGGCCTCGCCGAGTACGACGAGCTCTTCGACCGCCATCCGCGCTGCCAGGGCGGCTTCGTGTGGGAGTGGCTCGACCACGGCATCCGCCGCCCCGGCGGCGACTTCGCCTACGGGGGCGACTTCGGCGAGCCCCTGCACGACGGCAACTTCGTGATCGACGGGCTCGTCCTGCCGGACCGCACACCGTCGCCGGGGCTTGTCGAGCTGGGCGCCGTGTACGCGCCGGTCCGGCTCGCCGTCCGGCCCGGTGAGGTGACGGTGCGCAACCGGTACGCCTTCCGCTCCCTCGACGGCGCGAATCTTCGCTGGTCGGTGACGGTCGACGGGGTGCCCTCGGCCGAGGGGGCGGTGCGGCTGCCGGCGGTCGCGGCGGGGGAGACCGAGGTGGTGGCGCTGCCGCCCGCCCCGGTGCCGCCCGGGACCGGCGAGGCCTGGCTGACGGTGCACGCCGTCGCCGCGGACGGGCTCGAGATCGGCAGCGGGCAGGTCCAGCTGCGCGCCGGTCCGGCCCCGGTCGCCGTCTCGGGGCCGGCGCCTCGGCGGGAGGGCGGCGCGATCCGGTTCGGGGCGGCCGAGTTCGAGCCGGTGCACGGTCGGCTGACGCGGCTCGGGGACCTCGCGCTGGTGCACGGGCCGGTCCTGGACGTGTGGCGCGCGCCGATCGACAACGACCGCCTCGGGCCCGACCCGGTCGCCGACCGCTGGCGCGCCGCGGGTCTGCACCGGATGACGCACCGGCTGCTCGGGATCGACCTCGCGCCCGACGCCGTGGTGGTCGCGACTCGTGTGGCGGCGGCGTCCTCGGATCGGGCGTTGCTGACGTGGTACACGTGGCGGCCCGTCGACGGCGGCGTCGAGCTGACCGTCCGCGTCGAGCCGACCGGCGGGTGGGACGTGCCGCTCCCGCGCCTCGGGGTGCGGGTGGAGCTGCCGCCGGGCCTCGGCGACGTCAGCTGGTTCGGGGCGGGGCCGGGGGAGGCGTACCCGGATTCGCGGACCGCGGCGCTGATCGGGCGCTCCCGCTCCACAGTGGACGATCTCGCCACGCCGTACGTGTATCCGCAGGAGAACGGCAACCGGGCCGACGCCCGGTGGCTCACGCTCACCGGGCCGGACGGCACGGGCCTGCGCGTCGAGGGGGTGCCGCGCATCGACTTCACCGCGCGGCGCTGGTCGACGGGGGACCTGGACGCGGCCCGGCACCAGGCGGACCTGGCGGCTACGGACCGCATCCATCTGCATCTCGACCACGCGCACCACGGGCTGGGCAGTGCGGCCTGCGGGCCGGGGGTGCTGCCGCCGTACGTGCTGCGGGCGGAGCCGGCGACCTTCAGCGTGGTCCTGCGGGCGCTGCCCGCATCTCGCGGGCGGCGATGAGGGCCGCCCACAGCCAGCCGGCGCCGGCGAGCCAGGGGTGCGGGGCGGAGCCCGTCGAGGTGAGGACGACCAGGGCGGCGAACACGATGCCGCTGACGAGGGAGCAGCTCGCCCAGGCGGGGCGGTGGCGGCGGGCGTCGGCGTGGGCGAGCACGAACATGGCGGCGGCGAGGGCGATGCGGGCCGGCAGCCAGAACGCGAGGGCGCCGGCCGGGTGGCCGTCCACGGCATCCGCCGGGAAGAGGCCGGCGCCGATGAGGCCGACGGACCAGACGGCCACGAGCAGCGGGCCGGCGAACGCGCCGGGGCCGGGGCGCAGGGCTCGGCGCAGCCCGAGGGCGAAGGCCAGGCCGAGGAGGCCGGCGATCGCGAAGCCGGTCACCCGCACCCAGCCGCCCGGGCCGAGGGCCAGGGCGGTGACCGGGTGGCGCATGGGGTCGTCGCCGTCGCGGAAGGTCTGTTGTGCCAGCACGGTGGCGACGAACACGGGGCCGGCGATGAGACCGGCGCGCAGCAGGCGGTTGGGTCGGTGGGGCGGCCGAGCGGGTGTCGCCGCCGCCACGAGCGTTTGGATCCCCGTCATGTGTCAACCGTAGTTGACGAGGAGACGGTCGTCAACCATGGTTGACAAACTCGGTCTGGCCGTACTCGGGCTGGTGACTACGACCAGGGGAGTACCCGGAAGTGACGACCCTGGTCCGACGACACCGCACCCCGCCGCTGCGACGATCGCCTCTGTAACCAAGGAGGCCCGATGTCCTACCGGTTCGTCACCCCGATCCCGAAGCGCGCCGCCACCGGCTCGGTCGCGGCGGTGTACTCCGCGTCCGCCCGCGAGCTCGGCGCCCTCTTCGCGCCGCACCTCTCACCCGCACCGGACCTGCACGCGGCCCTCTGGGCGGTGCTGCGCGAGTCGATGCTCGCCGGCACCGCCCCGCGGGCCCGCAAGGAGGCGGTCGCGGCCGCCGTGGCCGTGGTGAACCGCTGCCCGTTCTGCGTCGACGCGCACGCCGCGATGCTGCACGCGACCGGCTCCCACGACACCGCCGACGCGATCACCCGCGGCGAGGCGCCCGACCCGCTGGTCGCCTGGGCCCGCTCGACCCGCTCGGCGGCGCCCGACCCGTGGCCCTTCCCGGCCGCGCACGTCCCCGAATACGTCGGCACGGCCCTGGCCAACCACTTCATCAACCGCATGGTCGACGCCCTGCGCCCCGGCTCCCTCCTCCCGGGCGGCGTGCTGCGCGCACCGTCCCGCCGCGCGGCCGGCCTCGCCCTGGCCCGCACCGTGCGGCGAACGATCACACCGGGCGAGAGCCTGGCACTGCTGGAACCCGGCGCGGGCCCGGCACCGGCGTGGGCCGGGGACGGCCCGGTCGCGACCGCCTGGCCGGCCTTCGAACGGGCCGCCCGCGCCGGCGGCGCCCTGCTCGGCCCCACCGCCCGGGCCGCGGTGCTCGAGGCGGTGGCGGGGTGGCGGGGCGAGCATCCGGAGCTCGGCGGCTGGCCGGGGAGCGTGCTCGGCGCGGTGCCGGAGGACGAGCGGCCGGGGGCGCGGCTGGCGCTGCTCGCGGCGCTCGCGCCCTATCGGCTGACGGAGTCCGCGGTGGCGGCTTGGCGCAGCTCGGTCGGGCCGCGGGGCGACGCGGAACTGGTGCGGGTGCTCGGCTTCGGGGCCTTCACCGCGGTCTCGCGGCTCGCCGACCGGGTGGCGGTCGTCGCGTAGACCGCCCCCCCACCGCCGGCCGTGCCCGGCAGCAACGCCGTCTCGGGGACGTCGACGGCACCTCCCTCGTCGCACGCCGGCCCTGCACGCCGGCGCGCACAGCCACCTCGAACTCGGCGTGTTCCCCGCCGCTCGCCGGTTCAGCCGGCCGGGGGTCGGCGGCGGTGAAGCCAGCGGACGGCCAGCGCGACGACCAGGTTCCCGGCGCCCAGGAGCGTGCCGAGGGACATCACGGCCCGGACGGCTGTGCGGGCGTTGTTGCGCCGGTCGGCCGGGGAGTCCACCGCGTCGAAGTGGACATGGTCACCGTCGAGGCGGATCGGTGCGCCCCGGTACACGGTCACCCGCACCGGTGTTCCCGGGGCGAAGCCGGCGGTCTGGTCCGGCGACACAACCATCGTCAGGTGCCAGCCGCCCGCGTCGATCTCGGCCTGCTTGGTGCTGAGCGCGGTGACCGTACCGTCGATCACGGCACGGCAGTCGGTGCCCGAAAACGCCTGCGACGACTCGCAGACCGACGCCTGGTCGACCCGGCGCTGCTGAGCCTCGGCCTGCCGCTGCACGATCAGTGCCGCACCGGCCGTGATCCAGCTGGTGGCCAGGAATGCCACCGAACCCCACAGGTACCGCGCAACATGCCGCTCGAACACCGGCCCATTGTGGGTCTGCTCGGCAACTGGCTGAAGCTGCGCCGGCTGGAACGTCCGCGCCCTGCTCGACCACCTGGTCTACGAGAACCTGATGTGGACCAGCCTGGCCGACGGCACCCCCGGACCGACTTCACCGCCGACCACCTCGGCGCGAACCACGTGGCCGCGTTTCGCGCCTCAGCGCAAGCGGCGCTGACCGCCTTCCGCCGGCCCGGCATGCTGACGCAGCGGTACGGGCCGGCCCCGGGTTGGCGGCTCGTCGAGCAGGTCAGCACAGAGATGCTCGCAACCCTCGCGGCCGTCCACGAGATCTACGGGGAGCTGCCCCGGACACCTGGCGGCTCGTTCGCTCCCGCCCGGCCGGTTCCCGACCAGGCCAGCGCCGCCGATCGCCTCGCCGCGTACCTGGGTCGAGACGTCGGCTGGACTCCCCACGACCGATGCCGGGACGTTCCCCGCTGCTGAGCTCACGCCCGCTCAGGCCGCGGCCGGCGGCGTCGTGGTGTCGGCGGCATTCCGGGTCCGGACGGGCGCCGGCGGCCGGCCACGTGCGCCGCCGGCGGTCACAGACTCGCCGGCGGCGGCCGGCTTCCACTCGGGCACGGCTCGTCAACACCGTTGCGTCAGGCACCTGGCCGATCGGACAACGACGGCCACGATGCACGACGGCGCCGACCGTCCGATGGGGGCCAACGCGCCGCTCCGCCGGCGGTCGTCCCGTCCTGGTTGGGGTGCACATGCCCCGCCCACCAGGGATTGACGGCCACGAGGGGTCCGCACCACGGACATGGTGCGGACCCTTCGGTGTCGCCGCCGGCTACGGGGTGGTGGAGATGATCACGCGGTAGGTCGTCGTCGGGGAGAGGTTGTAGGCGCGGTCGAAGCTGTGCACGCTCAACCGGGCGAGAGGGTTCGGTGGGGTCAGGGTGAGCGTTGCGCTGCCGTCGGGCTGGGCGGGGATGACGTCGGGCATCGTGAACGGGTCGATCCACTCGGGGCCGTTCGGGCCCTCGTAGGCGCCGAAGGAGGAGAAGATGCCGGTCCAGCTGTACTGGTAGCCGTACACGTCGTCGGAGCCGTTCGGCGACAGCGTGTAGGTGATCGGGGAGCTCGTGGACGTGGAGGTCACCGCGGGGGTGGCCGGCGCGATGTCGTCCGTGGTGAAGTAGCACGTCTGTGACCACGGCGACGTGTCGGTGCCGTCGTTGACGCGGGCCTGCCAGGCGTAGGTCGTGTTGTCGGTCAGCGCGCCGGACGGCACCGCCGCCCCGCCGAAGCCGCCGTTGGAAGTCTGCGCGGTGAACGTCGTGCGCTGGTCGGGGTGGGCGACGGGCCAGACCGCGAACTCGTTGGTCAGGTTGAAGTCGTCCGGGTCGGCGTCGCTCGCCTTGGCGAGCAGGTCAGGGGTCAGGCCGCTCAGGTACGGGTACGGCGCGGCCGTCACGCATGCGCGCAGCGAGTTGAACAGCGGAGCCGGCGCGGACGGCGGGGTGTTGTAGCCGACGTACAGGGCAGGTGCGCTGATCCGGCGGCCGAGTGGCACCTGCTGCTCGAGGGACTGCGGCAGGCGGATCTCGAACGAGGCGTGCGACGGCAACTGGAAGCCGGCCGCCTGGGCCCGGTTGACCAGGTCGATGAGGTCGAGCAGCGGGTAGGTGGTCGGGCACTGGTCGACCGGGCCGAGGGTGCCCAGCTTCCCCAGCTCGCGCGGCGGGTTGCGCCACGTCGGGGACGTGGACTCGGCCGTCGCCCAGACCTCGATCCGGCGGTGGGCGCAGTCGGTCGCCTGGGTCTCCGGCACGGCGAGCTTCGCCGACACGATGTGCTTGCTCAGCAGCGCGGCCACGTCGAAGGTGGCGTAGACGCGCGAGACGTGCTGGCGGTTGGCGCTGTCCCGCCAGGCCCCCAGGGGCGCGTCGCCGGTGGGATTGAGGTAGGTCGCGTCGGGATGCACCGAGTCGGTGTAGGCCCATGAGATGCGCGGCACATCGGTGTTGGTCTGGCCGGCGTGCGCTGGTGCGGCGGTGGCGAACAAACTCACTGCGGTGGAGAGCACCACGGTGGAGAACAGCACACCGAGGCGTGGACGTTGTGACACAGATCCTCCCGTTACCGCGGATGGCCAACCCGCCCGCGGTCGGTGGCGATCGTATGTCCAGCAGTCGATCCGGCGCTGTCCCGCACAGACAAAATCTCGGCGTGGCAGAGCCTCTTCCAGGGCGTCGAGGGCGAGGTCGATGTTCAGGGCCTCGGGTGTTCCACGTCCTGCCGGCGAGTCGCGCTTCCAGCGGCAGTGGCTACGAGGGTCAGGTCCTCCCGGTGCGGCCGATCCGTTCGCGTCGGCATCGAGCGGTACGTGCGCCGGCTGCAGGGTGTGCGATCTTCCACCGGCGTCCGCAGGGCATATCGTTGCAGCCGTGGGCGCGACCCAGGCGAACACGGACGACCGGGAACCGCCCGGACGCCGGCTGCGTCCTATCGGGCGAGTCATCCGGCGATGGGGGAATCATGCGACGCTCGGCCGCGGCTGCGTTCACACTGCTGGTCCTGACGACGTCCGCCTGTGCGGCGCGCGACCAGGTGCCGCAGGAGGCGAGCGGCTCCGCCGGGCCGGAGGTGGGCGCCTCTGCCGCGCCGGATGGCTGGCGATGGGAGTCCTACGGCGGGATCGAGATCGCCGTGCCCAGCACCTGGGGCTGGGCCAACGGCAGCCAGCGGCTGCACGCGTGGTGCATCACACGAGCGGACGAGCTCGCGCAACCGGTGGTCGGGCGCCCCGGCCCGATTCCCGCGGTCGGCTGCCTGGTCGGGGACCCGCCCAGCCCCAGCACGCTGGTCCGCAAGACGGGTCAGCTGGTGACCTTCGACCGCACGACCGAGCCGTCCGGCGTGCGGCAGGAGGGCGACCAGACAGTCGTACGCCGCGATGGTGTCATGATCACCGTCAACGCGCCCCAGGAGCTGCGGCAACGCATCGTCGACACAATCCGCCGGGTGGACGTCGACAGCTACGGCTGCCCGTCCGAGCACCCGATCGGCGTCCACCCCCAGCGGCGGCCGCCGAAGCCGGTGGACGTGGCGTCGCTGCAGAACGTGGCGAGCTTATCGGCCTGCAAGTACGAGGTGGCCGGGGATTCCGGCAGTCCGAGCCCGCGCCTGGTCTCGGCGCTGCGACTGGACGGCCCCGCGGCCGCCGGGGCGGTCCGCGAGATCGCGAAGGCGCCGGTCGGCGGAGGCCCCAACGCCCCGCAGACCTGCGTGCCGGAGGCCTCCTACGGCGACGAGGCCATCGTCCTGCTCGTCCGGTCCGCCGCCGGCCCGACCGAGATCCTGCTGCGGTACGCCGGATGCGACCACAACGGGTTCGACGACGGCGTCTCCGTCCGCACGCTGACCGCCGCCGCGGTGGCGCCTCTGATCGCCGGTCCCAACGCGGTGTTCGGATTCTCGGGACCGCGGGAGAAGGCCCAGATCCTGCGGCCGAGCTGACTGCGGACCGCCAGGTGCCGGGCCGGCAGCCCGGCACCGTCACATCCGCCACGACCCGAAGTCGCGGCCGGCCCGGACGAACGGCTCCGACAGCTCCGGTGGAGTGAGCTGGGCCCCATGGCTGCAACCGCAGCGACGCACCGATCACCGCCCGATCCTGACAGCGTATGGAGCGCTGGGCGCTCGGCCAGACCGTCGAGTTCCAGCACCGATGCGCGAGCACGGTGGCTTGCGGTTCCGGTGTCGGCCGCAGGGCGGGCCGGTCAGCTGGGCTGCGTGGCCCACCAGCGCGTTGTTGCGCGCCTTCCTGACGCAGGAGCACGACCGCGGGGACCAACCGGTTCCCGCACACCCGGGCGGGGAGGCGGCCACGAGCGTCGCGGAGCTGATCGCGCCGGATCGTGCTGCTCGCCGCCGACGGCCGGGCGCTGCGGACGGTGCCGTGGCCGGCGGGGCGGCTGGAGGGCATCGCCTTCACCGGCGACGGGCGGCTCGTCGCGCTCGACCAGCCCGGCGGCCCCGCCGGGCCCGAGAGCCGCCTGCACCGGTGGCGGATCGAGGGCGGCGAGCTCGCCGAGGAGGCCGTCGCCGCCGTGCCCGTCGCGCGCAACCTCGAGGCGCTCGACGGGCGCACGCTCGTCCTGGACACCGGCGAGGAGCTGCTGCACCTGCGCGACGCGGAGACGTTCGAGGCGCGGCCGCCGATCGAGGGCTCGACGGGGCGGATACCGTACCCGCGCGCCGCCGCCGGATTCGTCGCCGTCACCCGGCACTGGCTGCGCCCCGAGCACGCGATCGACGTGTACCCGCCCGCCGCCTACCGCCTCGCCGCGCGCCCGCTGTCGCAGCTGGCCCCGGGCGACCTCGCGACCATCGACCGGCACGCGGAGCCCGAACCGGACCGGGCGCGGCTGCTGCGGCTGCTGCGCGACTGCCTGGCCATCCGGTTCGAGGCCGACGTCGCCCTGGGCCGGCGCGACCATCTCGCCGAGGACGACATCGCGCTCGGCGTCACGCCGCCGACGTGAGCAGCCGGCCGGCCCGCGCGATCGTCTCGCGCAGGTTGGGCTCGGTGGCGAGGCCGAGCGCCTCGGCCACGGTGACCCAGCGCAGGGGCGCGTCGGGCTTCTCCGGCCGGGCCGCCTCGGGGCGGCCGGTGGCCAGCACGAACCGCACATCGGCGTGCTCGTGCGCCGGCTCGTCGCCCTTCGCGTTCACCGGCACCACGACGACGTGCACGATCCCGGCGCGGGCCGGGTCGGGGTAGGGGACCAGGTCGGTGAGGCCGGTCTCCTCCTCGCCCTCGCGCAGCGCGACGGCGACCGGGTCGGTCTCGCCGGGGTCCCCGTGCCCGCCGACCTGCAGCCACGCCTCCTGCCGCGCGTGCCAGCGCAGCAGCACCCGCCCCGAGGCCGGGTCGACGATCAGCGCGGACGCGGTGACGTGCAGCGGGGTCGCCCGCGACCACACGTCGCCGCCCCCGTCGAGCAACGCCCGCACCCGCGCGACGTCACGCTCCTCGCCGGCATCGGCGGGACGGTACGCGGCGATCAGCTCATGCAGCACGGTCAATCACCCTAGCGCCCGGGTGTCATGCTGGTGACACCCGCCGGCACGGGGAAGGGGTGCGTCGCCCAGGGCGACGCCCGCCCCGAGCGCGCCGAGGTGATCGTGCGCCGCGCGCAGCTGAGCCGGATGAGCAACGACCTCGGCTTCCGGCGCACCGTCGACGGCACGTTCGAGGCGATCGTCAGCGAGTTCGACCGCGCGCAGTACGGGGAGCCGTGGCTGCGGCGGGTGACCCAGGAGTACGGGCGGGCCGCGACCCTCGCATACGCCGAGCGCAACGGCTTCGAGGTGGCCGGCGAGGAGCGGCAGTCCGACGGCTCGATCCGCCTGCTGCTGCGCCGCTCCTAGCCCCGGCCGCTCCTAGTCCCACCAGAACGACCACATGGGCACGCCGGCGAGCTCCTCGGCGAGGGCGGCGACGGTCTGCGGGTAGCTCGCGCTGCCAGACGTCGTCCGGGCAGAACGCGAAGCAGAGCCCGATCTCGCCGTCGTCCCAGGGCCGGCCGGGCTCGTTGTAGAGGTGGTCGAGCAGCAGCGGCCACTGCCCGGTGTGCGGGTGGGCCCGGCGCAGCTCGTCGAAGAGTGCGGCGGTGGCCGGGCCGGTGCTGGCCCAGAGGCGCTGCTGCTCGCCGACGAGCCGCCCGGGCGGCAGGGAGTCGCTGATCCTGATGCGCGGCAGCCTAGCACTGGGCGGGCTCCGGGAAGATCGCGCGGACCGGGCCGCCCGCGAACCAGACGCCGATCGCCAGGGCCGCGGTCGCCTCCAGGTACGGCGCCCGGTCGAGGCCGCCGCAGTCGGCCGCCGTGCACCCCATGGAGGCGATCAGCGCGGCGACGCGCTCGCCCGCCGGCCGGGTCGCGGCGCAGTAGGGCACGGTCAGCGGGGTGCCCTCGAACACCGGCGGGTCGAGCGTCCAGATGCTCGCGTGGCACACGTTGAACGCCTTCACCACCGCGGCCTCCGGCGCCGCCTCGGCGATCCGCGCCGGGACCGAGCCGGTGAGCATCGGGCCCTCGGGGCCGGGCTCGATCGGGTTGGTGCAGTCGAGCACGATCCGGCCGGCCAGGGTGCCGGCCAGGTCGGCGGCGACGAGCGGGGCGGCCGGGGCCGGGACCGCCAGGAGCACGAGCTCGCCGTGCGCGGCGGCCGCCCGCAGGGTGCCGTCGCGCCGGCCGCCGATGCGCACGTCGTGGCCGGCGCGGGTCCAGGCGCCGCCGAGGGACTGGGACATGGAGCCGGTACCGATGATGCCGATCTTCATGCCGGGCAACGCTAGGTGCGCCGATGCACACCGGGCGGTGTGCGTCGGGCGGGGCACAATCGCGGGGTGGACGACGAGTACACCGCGGACTGCCAGGCCCGCATCGCGTTCGAGGTGCTGGCGAACCGCTGGGACAGCGTGGTGGTGTTCACCCTGGGCGCCTACGGGCCGATGCGCCCGCGGGCGCTGGTGGGGCGCATCGGCGGGATCGGGCCGAAGGTGCTCAACGACGCGCTGCGGCGGCTGGAGCACAACGGCCTCGTGTTCCGGCAGGCGTACGGGGAGGCGCCGCCCCGGGTCGACTACGCGCTCACGGTCGCGGGGGAGGCCCTGCTCGAGCCGATGCGCGCGATGGGCCAGTGGGCGCTGCGCCACGGCGACGACGTCCTCGCCGCCCAGGAGCGCTGGTCGGGGGAGCGCTCTCCCCAAGCGTCCTGAACGAGGGTCTTGGGAGAGCGCTCTCCGATTTCTTGAACCGGGTGCCGGGCCATTGACATGCGTCAAGTGCGGGGTCCACAGTGGGAACCTCACAGAGAGCGCTCTCTGGCAAGATCGGCCGGACTCCGCCCCCGGCCGACCCGCCGACCCCGGAGGATGCTTCATGACCACCCGACCCGCACGCGCGGGCCGATCCCGGCTGCGCACGATCACGTTCGGCGCCGCGGCCACCGCGCTCGTCGCCACCTTCATCACCGGCCTCGCGCTGCGCTCCGCCGACGCCGCCGAGACCCCGATCTCCCAGGGCAAGCCCGCCACCGCCTCGTCGAGCGAGAACGGCGGCACCACCGCCGCGGCCGCGGTCGACGGCAACGCGGGCACCCGCTGGTCCAGCGCCTTCAGCGACCCGCAGTGGCTGCAGGTGGACCTGGGCTCGAGCGCCACCATCACCAAGGTGGTGCTCAGCTGGGAGGCGGCCTACGCCAAGGACTTCACCATCCAGACCTCGGCCGACGGCGCCGCCTGGACCACGATCAACACCACGGTCAACGGCGCCGGCGGCACCCAGACGCTGACCGTGAGCGGCTCGGGCCGTTACGTGAAGCTCACCACGACCAAGCGGGCGACGCAGTACGGCGTGTCCCTGTGGGAGTTCCAGGTCTTCGGCACCGGCGGCAGCACGACCCCGCCGAGCAGCGGGGCCGGCTGGGTGAGCATGGACCAGAACAAGTGGCAGGCCCAGGTGGCCGCGTTCAACGCGCTGCCGACGCACCCGGCGCCGGCCGACGCGGTGCGCGTCTCGGAGTTCAACGCGGCGTGCACGTACAGCCACTCGTTCAAGGACGACCCGATCGTCTTCCCGGGGCTGCCCGGTGCCTCGCACATGCACAGCTTCCTGGGCAACCGCAGCACCAACGCGAACACGACGACCGAGACCCTGCTCAACAACAGCGCGTCGTCCTGCTCGCCGGCGGGGGACCTGTCGGCGTACTGGATTCCGACGCTGTACGAGAACGGCGTGGCCGTCGAGCCCAGCGGCGTGACCGTGTACTACGGCTCGCGGCTGCCGGACCCGAGCGCGACGATGCCGTTCCCGCAGGGCTTCCGGATGATCTCGGGTGACGCCAAGCTCCAGGTGGCCACCCCGGCCGGCTCGCCCAACCAGTTCTGGTGCGCCGGGGCGGGCGGCGAGATCGGCCGCAGCACCGACGGCAACTGGCCGCGCTGCGCCCAGACCGCGTACCTCAACTACCAGCTCGTCTTCCCCGACTGCTGGGACGGCGTCCACCTGGACAGCCCGGACCACAAGTCGCACGTGGGCGGGGCGGTCAACGGCAAGTGCCAGGGCCAGTTCCCGGTCGCGATCCCGAACATCTCGTTCGTGATCGCGTACCCGACCCACGGCAGCGCCGCCGGCTTCACGCTGGCGTCGGGCATGGCGTCGTCGATCCACGGCGACTCCTTCCTCGCCTGGGACAACACGGCCATGGGCCAGCGCGTGAAGGACTGCGTCCGGCAGAAGGCCAAGTGCAACACGGCCGGCACCTTCTGAGCCGGCCCTGAGGGTGCGGGTGTGCCGGCCGCCATCGGCGGCACACCCGCGCCCGTCCGCCCAGGTGCCGGTCGGCCGCGCGATTGCCCGGGAGCTTCGCGGGTAGCTCGCCCCGGTGGGAGCATCGCCGCGCCGGCTCGCCCGCTGGCGGCCCGCGTACTCGCCATTGGTGCTGTCGTACCTCATCATCGTGCTCAGCGAGACCTGGCTCACCCAGCCCCACCCCGGCGTGCTCGGCTGGCCGCTGACCGTGCTCTGGACCTGGCCGATCTTCACCACCCTGACCGGCATCGTCGGGCTGCGCCGCACCCGCAAGGCGCTGCGGGCCTCCGCCGCGCGGTGGTCCGGCCGCGCCTCGCCCACCAGCGACGGGCTGCTCGTCGTGGTGGTGCCGACGATCGGGCGGCACGACACCCACCCGGCGCTCGAGCGCTCCATCCACTCGTACGTCACCTGGCTGCCCCCGTGCTTCCCGCGCCTGCGCATCGACGTGCTCGTCGACGAGGGCAGCGAGGGCCACGAGCGGATCGCGGCCCTGGCCGCGCACAGCGACATGGTCCGGCTCGTCACCGTGCCGGCCGGGTACCGCACGCCCAACGGCACCCGGTTCAAGGCCCGCGCCGCGCACTACGCCCACGAGCTGCGCATCCGCGAGGGCGAGGCCCGCGACGACGTGTGGGTGCTGCACATGGACGACGACACCGGCGTCGGGCCCGACACGGCCCTGGCGATGGCGCGGTTCATCACGGAGCAGGACGAGGCCGGGGCCGCCGCGAAGCATCTGGCCCAGGGCATCCTGACGTATCCCCGCGAGTACGCGGTCAACCGGCTCACCTGGCTCGCGGACTCGGCCCGCCCGGCCGAGGACGTCGGGCGCTTCTCGGCCTGGACCGGCAGCGGCACCCCGCGCGTGGGCGTGCACGGCGAGCTGCTGCTGGTGCGGGCCTCCGTCGAGGCCACCATCGGCTGGGACTTCGGCCCGCGCAGCCTGGTCGAGGACGCGCAGTTCGCGCTCATCTTCAGCGACCTGTACGAGGGCCGCAGCGCCTGGTTCGCCGGCCGGTGCTACGGCGCGTCGCCGGCCAGCGTGCGGGACTTCTTCCGGCAGCGGGAGCGCTGGTCGTGGGGGCTGGCCGGGCTGGTCTTCAACCCGACCCTGCGGCTGCGCAACCGGCTGCTGCTGGGCTACTCGGTGATGTCGTGGGTGATCGGGCCGATCCAGAACGTCGCCGTCGTCATGCTCGTCGCCCTGCTGATCGCCGACCCGAACACGTCGCCGACCACGGTGCTCATCATCCCGCTGTGGGCGGTGAACATGGCCTACGTGGTCTGGATGTACTGGGAGGGCCTGCGGGTCAACGCGGGCGTCTCCGAGGACGGCCGGCGCCGCTGGTGGGAGCCGGTCGCCGTGGTCGCGCTGATACCCCTGTTCGGGCTCATGGAGGGCCTGCCGGGGCTGCGCGGCTTCATGAAGTTCGCGCGCCGGACCGAGAACCGGTTCCTGGTCATCGCGAAGCCCTCGTGAACACCGTCGCCTCGCGCGCGGTGGCCCTGATGCCGTCGAAGAGCCGGCGGCCCCAGTCCGTCAGGCGGTCCGGGTCGAAGCCCTCGGCCGCGTCGAGATAGTCCACCCCGCCCCCGTTGCCGCTCCACGACCAGCCGAGGTAGCCGATGCCGCGCGCGTCGGACTCGCGCATGACCGCGTCCGCGGCCACCGGGCCGTCGGTGTGCCGCCACCCGAACTCGCCGACGACGAGCGGCAGCCCGGTGCGGCGGAACGCGTCGAAGTACTCGGTCACCTTCGCGGCCGAGCCGTACACGCCGTACATGTGCACCGAGAACACCGTGTTGCGCAGCGGGTCGCGGGCGAACACCGCCGGGGCGGAGTCGCGCATGGTGCCCGACCAGTCCTGGCCCCAGTTCGGCGCGTCGACCATGAGCAGGTGACGCACGCCCGCCGCGCGCACCTTCGCGACCGCGGCCCCGGTGGCCTCGGCCCAGCCCGAGGTGTCGCCGTTGCCGTAGGGCTCGTTGCCGATGTTCACCACGACGTACTCCTCCGAGCCGCGCAACACCGGCGAGAGCCCGGCCCAGTAGTCCGCCGCGCGGTCGAGGGTGACGGCCCCCTCGCGCTCGCCGTAGCCCGTCGTGTCGTGGTCCTCCAGCACGCACACGAGCCGGTTCTCCTTGCACCGCGCGACGATCCCGGCCACCTCGCGGCCCGGCACGTCGCCGGTGAGCACCACCCGCACCGTGTTCGCGCCGAGGCGCCTGATGTCCGCGAACGCCGCGGTGTGCTGGGGGAACCAGGCGTACGGATGGCTGATCCCGCGCATCAGCAACGGCTCGCCGCCGGCCTGCACGATCTCGGAGCCGCGAACGTGCAGCCCGCGCACGGGCGGGTTCGCGGGCCCGGCCGCGACCCGGGCGGTGGACCGGTCGTGCCGCCAGAATCCGAACACGGCGAGGAGCACTGCCACGATCGCGAGGATAGGAATGGCTCGGCGCATCCGCACGAGGCTGCCAGCCGGATCACCCGGACCACCACCCCGCTGGCCGGAATCGGGGCCGGTCGCGATGCTCGGGTCGGGCCGGAGCACGACCGCCCCGCCGGTGCGCCGGCCGCTCCGGCGGCCGGGGCTGGTGTGGCCCGGATCACACGCGGGTGAGAACCTGGGCCGCGGCCCCGGTCGTCAGGAGAGATGTGGGACGAGGTCTGGACGCGCTCGACGAGGCGGAGCTGCTGCGGCGCACCGCCCGCGGGGACCGGCGCGCGTTCGACGAGCTCTACCGGCGCACGGCCCCGTGGCTGGCCGTGCGGCTGCGGCAGCGCTGCGCGGACGAGGACGTCGTGGCGGACGTGCTGCAGGAGACGTACCTGGCCGTGTGGCGCAGCGCCGGCAGCCAGGCCCGCGCCGGGCTCGGCGGTAACGCGCCCGGGTGGCTGTGGACGATCGCGGCCAACCGGCTCGTCGACGCCTTCCGGCGGCGGGCGCGGGCGGAGCGCGTACCGCCGCCGCCGACGCCGGCCGTGGCGCCGGCCGCGGAGGAGCAGGCGCTCGCCGGCGATCTCGACGGGGACCTCGGGCGGGCGCTGCTCGCGCTGCCGCCGGAGCAGCGCGACGTCCTGCGCGCCCTGGTGCTCGACGGGCTCAGCGTCCGGGAGACCTCGGCGCTGCTCGGCATGCCCGAGGGAACCGTGAAGACCCGGGCCCGCCGCGCCCGGCTCGCACTGCGAAAGGCGCTGTCATGAACGCCGACGACGACATCCGGGCGCTGGTCGAGCGGGCCGCGGCGGGCATCGCGGCCGGGATCGAGGCCGGACCCGGGCCGGTGCGCGGGCGGCGCCTGCGCCCGGCCGGGCTCGCCGGGCGGGTCGCGCCCTGGCTCGCGGCCGC
Organism: Dactylosporangium sp. CA-052675; assembly: GCF_050947935.1. Lineage (GTDB taxonomy): Bacteria > Actinomycetota > Actinomycetes > Mycobacteriales > Micromonosporaceae > Dactylosporangium. The sequence continues at coordinate 3,843,881 of NZ_CP192010.1, forward strand.
CGGGGCGCTGATGCTCGCGGCGGTCGCGCTGGAGCAGACGTTCACCAGCCTGCCCTCGCTCGTGCTGCTGCTGGCCCCGGTCGCGCCGCTGCTGCCGGTCGCCGCCGCGTGGAGCCGCCGCACCGACCCGGCCTGGGAGCTGCTCGCCTCCGTGCCGCGCTTCGGGCTGGGGCTGCTGCTGCGCCGGACCCTGGCCGCCCTCGCCGCCGTCATCCCGCTGCTGGCCGTCGCCGGGTGGGCGACCGGGCACGCGCCCGCGCTCTGGCTGCTGCCCGGCCTCGCGTTCACCGCGGCCAGCCTGGCGCTCGGCGGGCTGACCGGCGTGGACCGGGCCGCGCTCGGGCTCGCCGCGGCCTGGGCCGGGTTCGTGATCGTCCCGAGCCTCGCCACCGCCCGGCTGCCCGGCGTCCTCGCGGCCGGGGCGTGGCCGGGCTGGGCCGCCGCCGTGGTCGCACTCGTCGCCGTCGCCGTCGTCCGTACGGCCGCCTTCAACCGGGAGACACCGTGATGTGGAACGTCCACGCCGAGGCCCTGCGCGTGCGGGCCGGCCGCCGCCTCGCCGTCGACGGGCTCGACCTCGCCCTCGGCCCCGGCGTCCACGGGCTGCTGGGCCCCAACGGCGCCGGCAAGACCACGCTCATGCGCGCCCTCGCCACCGTCCTGCGGCCCGAGAGCGGCCGGCTCGCCCTGCTCGGCACCGCCGTCACCGGCGGCGGCGGTGGCGACCTGCGGGGCGTGCGCCGCACGCTGGGCTACCTGCCGCAGCACTTCGGCTACTACCCGCGGTTCACGGTGCGGGAGTTCGTGGAGTACATGGCCTGGCTCAAGGAGATGCCCCGCCGCGACATCCCCGGCGCCGTCCAGCGGGCCGTCGACCGGGTCGGGCTCACCGCGCGGGCCGACGCCCGGATGAAAACGCTCTCCGGCGGCATGCTGCGCCGGGCGGGCATCGCCCAGGCGATCGTCAACGACCCCGGGCTGCTGCTGCTCGACGAGCCGACGGTCGGCCTCGACGTCGAGCAGCGCATCGCGTTGCGCGCCCTGCTGCGCGACGTGGGCGCCGACAGCTGCGTGGTCGTCTCCACCCACCTCGTCGAGGACGTCGCCGCCGCCTGCACCGGCGTGGTGCTGCTGGACGAGGGCCGGCTCGTGTGGCGGGGCCCGGCCACCGGCCTGGCCGAGCGGGGCGGCTGCGGCGACGCCGGCGACAGCGCCACCGAGCGCGGCTACTCCGCGCTGCTGCGCGCGCACCGCGGGCAGGTGCCGGCATGACCGGTCCATCCACCGGCCGGATCGCCCGGCTGGAGCTGCGCCGCTCGGCCGCCGCCGTCGTCGCGGTGCTGACCTTCGCCGCCGGCACCGCGCTGCTGCTCACGTTCCCGCAGGGCTTCGCGGGCCGCTGGCTGCAGCTCGCCGTCGCGCTGCGCCTGCTGCTGATGTTCCTGTTCCCCGTCGCGCTGGCCGGGGGCGCCGCGCTGGGCCGCCGCGAGGCCGCCGCCGGGGTCGGCGAGCTGTTCGCCAGCACGCCCCGGCCGCGCGGCCAGCGCATGCTCGTCACCGCCGGTGTCCTGGCCGCGGCCCTCGTCGGCGCGTACGCGCTCACGTTTCTCGTGGCCCTGGCCTGGGTGCTGCCCCGGGCCGGGTACTTCCCGCCCGCCGCGCCGGCCGTGACCGCCGTCGGGGCCCTCGCGCTGGTCGCCGGCGGCTGGATCGGGCTCGCCGCCGGCCGGGCCGTGCCCCGCTTCGTCACCGCGCCGGTGCTGGCCGTGCTCGGTGTCGCCGTGGCCGGGATGCTGCCGCAGTGGGTGGCGCTCGCGCCCGGTCGCGGCGAGGCCCCGGCGGCCCTGCTGCTTTCCCCGGTGTACAGCGGCAGCCTCGACGACTTCCAGACCGTCTCGGCCCGGGTCAGCCTGGTGCAGGCGCTGTGGCTCGCCGCGCTGGCCGCCACCGGCCTGCTGCTCGCGACCGCCCGCCGCCGGACCGTCGCCCCGGCGCTGCTCCCGGCGGTGCTCGGAGCGGCCGTGGCGGTGCCGCTGCTGCCGCCGGGCGGCTACGCGGCCGCGGCCGCCTACGACCCCCGCGCCGTCGAGCTGGTCTGCGACGACGCGGGCCCGCAGGTCTGCGTCACCCGGGTCCACGCCGCCCTGCTGCCCGACATCGCCGGCCCCGTCCGCGCGGCGCTGGCCACCCTCGCGGCGACGATGCCGGGCGCCCCGGCGCGCGCGGTCGAGACCCGCCGGCCCGCCTACGGCACCGGCCCCGCGGACCCGCCCCACGACGCCGCCACGCTCGTCTTCGCCGCCCCGCCCATCGGCGCCGACGGCCGGGCCGACCTGCGCGACGGCTCGTTCCCCGGGCTCGTGCTCGGCGCCGCGTGGGAGCAGAGCTGCGACCCGGCCCCCGCCGACGCCTTCGACGGCCGCGAGCTGGCGGTCGCCTGGCTCACCGGCACCCCGCCCGGCGCCCGGCTCGCCGGGGCCTACGCGGCCCTGCGGGCGCGGCCCGAGGACGAGCAGCGCCGCCTGGTGCTGGCGGCCCGTGACGGGGTGCTGGCGTGCCGGCCGGACGCGTTCGCCGGGCTGACGACATGAGGTGGCTGTGGCTGTACGTGCGCGCCCGCCGCGTCCCCCAGGCCCTGGCGGTCGCGGTGTCCGTCGCCGGGCTCGCCGCCCTGACGCCCGCGAACGCGCGCCTGGCCGCGCTGGCGGCGACGCTCGCCGTGGCCGCGTTCGGCCCCACCCTGGGCGCCGCGGATGAGGCGCTGGAGCGCACCGGCGCCGTGCCCTGGCCGTCCCGCCGGGCGCTGCACCTCGGCGCGGTGGCGCTGCTCGTCGCCGGGCTGCTCGTCGCGGGACCCGTCCGGGCTCCGGCCGCGGCCCGGGTCGAGCCGCTCGTGGTGGCGCTGCGCGACGTCGCCGGGCTGCTCGGGCTGGCCGCGCTCGGCGCGGCGGTGCTGGGGGCGGCGCACGCCTGGGTCGCCCCGCTGCTGTGGACCCTCGTCGCCGTTCTGCCGCTGCTGGGGCCGAGCGACGACGTGCGGGTGCAGGTCGCCGCCTGGCCCGTGCAGCCCGCCGCGACCACGTCCGCCCTGGTGTGCGCGCTGGCCCTGGCCGCGGGCGGACTCGTCGCCTACTCGGTGCGGGGTGCGCGCGCGTAGGTCATGATCGCGGCCCCGCTCGCGAAACGCCGAGGCCGGCGCCCTCGTCGACGCCGCCGTGGACCGGCTCACGGCCACGGGCGCGGCCGCCGAACCGTCCGCAACCGCGTCGCAACCGGATGTGCTCCGGCCGCGCTCCCGGGCCGCCCCAGTCTGGGAGGACATCGTTGGCGGCGTTCTGACAGGGCGGAACATGCTAGAGCAGCAGCACACCGAGGCGGCCTCGCCCGACGTCGTCGTCGGTCGCCAGGCCATCTACGACGCCGCCGGCGCCGTCGCGGGCTACGAGCTGCTCTTCCGCTCCGGCCCGCACTCGCTCGGGGCCGACCGCTCCGGCGCCGCCGCCACCAGCCAGGTCATCGTCGCCGCGTTCACCGCGTTCGACTTCGACGAGCTGACCGGCGGCCTGCCCGGCTTCGTCAACCTCACCGACGACTTCCTGCGCGGCGACCTGCCCGTGCCGCTGGTGCCGGGCCGGGTCGTGCTCGAGGTGCTGGAGACGGTGCGGGTCGACGACCTCGTGGTGGCCGGGGTCGCGGCCCTGGCCGCGGCCGGCTACGCCGTCGCGCTCGACGACTTCGTGCCCGGCTCCGAGCACGAGCGCCTGCTGCCCGTCGCGAGCTACGTGAAGATCGACTTTCTCGGGCTCGACGCGGCCGGGCGGGCCGTCATCCACAGCCTCCGCGAGCGCCACCCGCACCTGCGTTTCGTCGCGGAGCGGCTCGAGACGCCGGCCGACATCGCCGCGGCCCGGGATCTGGGCTACGAGCTCTTCCAGGGGTACGCCCTCGACCGCCCGGTCGTCGCGAGCACCCGCACCCTGAGCGCCTCCCGCATGCGCTGCATCCAGCTGCTGGGCGAGTTCATGGAGGCCGAGAGCGACGTGCCGGCCATCGTCGCCCACGTCTCGGCCGACCCCGCGCTGAGCTACCGGCTGCTGCGCGCCGCGAACTGCGCCTGGAACGGCTCGGCCCGGCGGGTCTCCACCGTGCACGGCGCCGTGATGCTGCTCGGCATGGCCCAGGTCCGCGACTGGGTCATGCTCATGCTCGTCGGCGACCTGACCCTCGCCGGCGACGAGCGCATGGCCGACGCGCTCATCCGGGCCCAGCTGTGCCGGCTCGTGGCCGAGCAGGCGGGCCAGTCCGGCGAGGAGGCGTTCGTGGTCGGGCTGCTCTCCAGCGTCGCCGAGCTGATCGGGCAGCCGGCGAAGGTGCTCTCCGAGCAGCTGCCGCTCAGCGACGCGACCCGCTCCGCCCTCGTGGACGGCGCCGGGCCGCTGGGCGCGACCTTCTCGGCCGTGCGGGCCTACCTGCACGGTACCCCGCCCCCGGCGGAGGCGGGCGACCTGGTGACCCCCTATCTGCAGGCCGTGCGCTGGGCGACGGAGACGGTCCGGCGCATCGGGGACTAGGAGTCGATCGTCAGCCGGCCGTCGTCGACCGAGACGGCCCGGATCGTGGTGCCCGGCGGCAGCGCCCGCAGCTGGTCGTGCAGCTGGCCGGCGAGGTTCACGCCGACCACGAAGTCGATGACGTCCACGTTGTCCGGTTCGATCGCGCCGCCCAGCGCCGGCGGGTGGGTGAAGTCGTAGACCTGATCGTCCTGCGGGGTCAGGCCGCGGCGCGCCATCTCCGCGGCGAGGCCGGCCAGCAGGTACCGCTCCTGCCCCTCGGCCGTGTTGAGCTCGGCCGAGAGCGCCTCCATGCTGGGCCAGCGCTGCTCGATCGTGCCGCCGATCGTGTCCAGCCGCCAGATCCCGTCCGCCCCGCGCAGGAACACGTCGCCGAAGAGCGAGGCGAACGCGGGCGTCTTGCCCTCGACGCCGGCCCAGCGCCACGAGTCGAGGGCACCGGCGAACCGTTCCGGCGGGAAGGCCTTGATCAGCTGCATCGGACATATGTACCGCACCACCGGGATCCCAGCTCAGGGCGGTCGGAGTTCTACGGTTTTGTTACGCGCAGGTGTCCGGCGTGTCCTTGACACGCTCGGCAGCCCTCGCCAAGATGTAAAAACCAAGCGCTTGTTAGGTTTTGAATCGCGCGACAATCCACCCGAGGCTGACGATTCGTATAATTCCGACAGGGGTAGACATGGGCGTTTTAGCGACGAGGTCTCGTCGTATCGTCGTCGGCCTGGCGCTCACGGCGCTCGCGCTGGCGGGCTGTGGCGACAAGGCGGGTGACGAGAAGCCGAGCAACGGCACCGCGACCGGCGAGCCGATCATCATCGGCATGGACGAGGACAGCACCGGCTCCGGCGCGGCGTACAGCGTCATCGCCGGCAAGACGATCCGCCTCGCGATCCAGGAGATCAACAACAAGGGCGGGGTCCTCGGCCGGCCCCTCAAGCTCGTCGTCGAGAACGACGAGTCCGACCCGACCAAGGTGCCGGCGACGCTGCAGAAGCTGGCCAGCCAGGGCGCCAAGGCGCTGTTCCTGCAGAGCGGCAGCGCCGCGATCCTGCAGGCCAAGTCCACGCTCACGCAGCTCGGCCTGCCCGCGATCGCCCCGACCGGCGTGACCGCCACGCTCGTGACGCCGCCGGACAACGAGCTCATCTACATGCTGGCCAACACGACCAACGACTGGGCCCAGGTCTACTGCGGCGCGTTCGCGGCGGCCGGCATCACCAAGATCGGCGTCCTCACCGACGACACCACGACGATCGCGGCCCTCGACAAGGCCCTGTTCGCGCAGATGACGTGCGTGCAGTTCGTGGCCCAGGAGAAGGGCGCGGCCAACGCCAGCGACCTGTCGGCGCAGGTGGCGCGGCTCAAGAACGCCAAGCCGGACGCCGTGCTCGTGACGAGCGTCGGCGGCGCCTTCGAGGTGCTCGCGCAGAACACCCTCGGCACGCAGATGGCCGGCACCAAGCGCTTCTCGCTCGCCTCCATCGGCAACCAGCCGTCCTCGTGGAAGCTGGCCTCGCCGGGTGCGCTCAACGGGCTCATCTTCATGGGCTCGATCAACACCGAGAACCCGCGCACCAAGGAGCTGATCAAGCTCCTGCAGGAGAAGAACGGCAAGGACTACGACATCACCGCGTACGACGCCCAGGCGTGGGACGCCGTGCACGTGCTGAAGCAGGCCATCGAGAAGGCCGGCGGCGTGGACGACTCGAAGAAGCTCAACGAGGCCATCCAGAGCGTCCAGGCCTACCCGGCTACGTTCGGCCAGGCCAACTTCACGCTCAGCTTCAGCGCCAGCAAGCACCTGGGCGCCGATGGGCCGTGCGGCCTGTCTCTGGTCGAGTTCGGCTCGGACAACAAGCCGAAAGGCCCCTGGGCCACCTTCCAGCCTCCGTGTAACAAGTAACCCCACCCGCTAGAAAGGCTACGTCGTGGGCCAGTTGCAGCTGTGGTTGTCCGCGCTGGAGATGGGATGCTTCTTCGGTCTGCTCGCGCTGGCCTACTACCTGGTGCTGGTCGGGGCGGGGTTCTTCAACTTCGCCATCGGCCCGTACGCGATGGTCGGCGGCCTGTGCACGTCCTACCTCGTGCTCTACGAGGACATGAACGTCTGGGCCGCCGCCGCGATCGCGGTGCTCGTGGCCGCCGCGCTGGCGGTGGTCACCGAGCTCGCGGTGGTCCGGCAGGTGCAGCGGCGCGCCGGGCGCGGTGAGCTGCCGGCGCTGGTCGCGGTCGCCGCGGTCCTGTTCGCCATCCAGCAGCTCGGCGGCTACCTCTTCGGCTACACCACCCTCCCGGGCCAGGCCCTGCTGACGTTCGACCCGGTGCCCCTCGGCGACACCGTGGCGCAGCCCAGCACCGTGCTGCTGCTCGGCTTCACCGTCGTCGCGTTCGCGGCGGCCGCCCTGTGGATCCGGTACACCCGGACCGGGCGGCTGCTGCGGGCGGTCGGCGACAGCACCCACGCCGCGGGCCTGCTGGGCCTGCCGGTGAACCGGGTGCGGCTCATCGCCTTCCTCGTCTCCGGGCTGCTGGCCGGCATCACCGGCCTGCTGTTCGCCCCGAAGGCGGGCGTGAGCTCCCTGTCCGGGCTGAGCTGGGCACTGTCGGGCTTCCTGGCGATGGTGGTCGGCGGCACCGGCTCGGTCTGGGCCCCGCTCGTCGGCGGCCTGCTGCTCGGGCTGGTCGAGGTCTTCGTCCCGTACTACTTCGGCGGCCAGTCCCACGTCTACGGGCTGCTGCTCGTCGCCCTGCTGTTCTTCGCCTTCAAGCCGAGTGGCCTGTTCGTACGGAGGATTCGAGCATGAAGCGGGTTCCCGGGTCCTTCGGTCTCCTGCTGGGCCTGGTCGGCGCCGCCCTGATCCTGGTGTGGGTCGGCGCCGACGGCTACAAGCAGACCCTGATCACCACCACGGCCACCTATGCGCTCATCGCGCTCGGGATGTACGTGCCGTACCTCATGGCCGGCTCGCTGTCGATGGCCTACGGCGCCTACGCGGGCATCGGCGGGTACGCGGTCGGCCTGCTGTCCTCGCGCACCGGCCTGCCGCTGATCCTGGCCTGGATCGCCGGCCCGGTCGTCGCCGCCGCCGTCGCGGTGCTGCTCGGCCTGGCCACCCGGCGGTTGTCCGGGTTCTTCCTGGCCGCGGTCACGCTGCTGTTCGGCATGGCCTTCACCGCGCTGCTCGTCGACGCCGAGAGCCTCTCCGGCGGCTCCGGCGGCCTCGGCTCGCTGCGCAAGCTCAACATCCTCGGCTGGGAGCCCTCGCACTACCAGGTCGTGGTGGGCTCGCTGGTCGTCGTGTGCGTCATCGCGTTCCTGCTCGACCGGCTGCGGATGTCGCCGTGGGGCGTGATCGTGCGGACCATGCGCGACGCGCCCCGCGCCGTGGAGGCGTCCGGGGTGCGGGTGTCGGTGATGAACCTCGTGTCGCTGGCCATCGGCGCCGCGATCGCGGCCGTGGGCGGCGGGCTGTTCACCTACTCGGCCGGCAGCGTCACGCCCGACACGTTCACGCTGAACCTGGTGTTCCTGGCCATCTTCATGCCCCTCATCGGCGGCTCCGCGACCCCGTGGGGCGCCGTGCTCGGCGCGGTCATCGCCGTCGAGCTGACGCTGAACTTCCCGGCGGTGCAGACCAGCGGCACGCTGATCCTCGCGCTGGGTGTCCTCGTGATCCTGCTGCTCGCGCCGCAGGGCGTGATCGGCTACGCCAGCCGGCTGGCCCGACTCGTGGGGGGAAGACGTGGCTGAGACCTTGCTGGTCGGCTCCGGGCTGACCAAGCGGTACGGCGGGGTCACCGCCCTGCAGGACGTCTCGTTCGAGCTGCGGGCGGGCGAGATTTTGGGCCTGGTCGGGCCCAACGGCGCCGGCAAGACCACGCTGGTCGACCTCATCTCCGGGGCGCAGCCGGCCACGGAGGGCGAGCTGACCCTGCGCGGGCAGCGGCTCTCCGGGCCGGCCGCCCGGCGCGCCAAGGCCGGGCTCGCGCGCACGTTCCAGTACCCGCAGCTGGCCCTCGACCTCACCGTGGCCGAGAACCTGCTGCTGGGCCGGGCCGCGCGCCGCCACGGCACCGTGTGGCAGATGGTCGCCGGCAGCTTCGCCGGCGCCCTGCGCCCGCACCTGGCGGCGGACACGCAGGCCGTGGCGAAGCTCGCCGACGAGCTCGGGATCGACCGCCTCGACCGCCCGGCCGGCGACCTGTCCCTCGGCGAGCAGCGCCTCGTCGAGGTCGGCCGCGCGCTGGGCCAGGACCCGCTCGTGCTGCTGCTCGACGAGCCCTTCGCCGGCTCCGACGCCAGCGGTGTGCACGGCATCGTCGAGGTCGTCCGCACGGTGCAGCGCCGCGGCCACGCGGTGATCCTGGTCGACCACAACGTCGACCTGGTCGCCGGCCTGGTCGACCGGATCATGCTGCTCGACCGCGGCCGCGCCGTGTTCGACGGCAACCCGCAGGAGTGCCTCGGCAGCCCCGAGATGCAGCAGGTGTACTTCGGGGTCGCCGAATCGGACGATGCCGCAGACGGCGCCTCGCAGGACGATCAGGAGGACGCATCCCATGTCGTCTCATGAGCTCCGGCTCGAGGGCCTGACGGTCCGCTACGGCCACGCCAGCGCCGTGACCGGCCTTGACCTGACCGCGCCGGGCGGCCAGGTCACCGCGCTGGTCGGCCCCAACGGCGCCGGCAAGAGCAGTGCCCTGCTGGCCGCCTACGGCTCGGTCGCCGCCACCGGCAAGGTGTTCCTCGACGGCGAGGACGTGAGCCGGCTCAAGCCCGCCGCGCGCGCCCGGGCCGGGATCGCCGTCGTGCCCCAGGGCCGCCAGCTGTTCCCGAAGCTCAACGTCGCCGACAACCTGCAGGTGATGGCGGAGCTGCTGCGGCTGCCCCGCTCGGCCGTGGACACCGCGATCGACCGCTTCCCGATCCTGCGCACCCGGCTGAAGAGCCTCGTCGGCGTGCTCTCCGGCGGCGAGCAGCAGATGCTCGTCGTCTCCCGGGCCCTCATGGGCTCGCCGCGCGTGCTCCTGCTCGACGAGATGATGACCGGGCTCGCCCCGCTCATCGTCCAGGAGCTGCTGCGCACGGTGACGCAGCTGGCGCGCGACGGCGTCGCGGTGCTCATGGCCGAGCCGGCCCTCGGCGCCGTTCGGGGCGCCGTGGACCGCGGCTACGTGCTGGTGCGGGGCGAGACGGTGGCCGCGAGCGAGGCCGGTGGGAAGGCGCTCGACGCGGTGTACCAGGCGAAGATGGGTGTCCTCAAGAGCGCCGTCTGACGGTGCTCTTGAGGGCCCGGCTAGGAGGCGTTGGACCGCTGCCGGCGGCGTCCGGCCCGGACCAGCAGGCCGCCCACCCCGGTGACGGCGACGCCGGCGACGACGAGCCCGGTGAGCGTGCCGCTCGTCGCGCCGCCTGTGACGGGCAGCGACGTCGGCGACGCGGTGACGGTGTGCGACGGCGACTGGGTCGGCGACTTGGACGGCGACATCGACGGCGACTTGCTGGGCGACTTCGACGGGGACCGGCTCGGCCTGGGCGTCGGCGACTTGGACTCGTGGGTGCGCGAGGGGAACGGCGTCGGCCACCAGTCCCCGTTGGCCGGGGCCGGGCCCGCCGTCACATGGGACCAGCTCGGCAGGACTCCGGGTCCGGCGACGAGCAGGACGATGCCGGCTCCGGCAAGCAGCATGATACGAACGAATACACGTGACATGCCGGGTAGCTAACCGGCAGGTCTGGTGAGCAGGTCCTCACATTGGGGGGCGGTATCCCGGCGGCCCCCGCATCACCCGCACCTGATGGCCGTGCCGGCTCCGGCGCGGCCATCGGTGTGCGCCCCCGGACGCGATCACCGTCACATCGTCGCCGCCCCGGCCCGGGCCTCCCCATGCGTCGATCGTGGTCTACTGAGAGGAAGTTGAACACGTTCAACATCGGGGAGGACGTCATGGGGCTGACCGAGTGGGCGCGCGTGCTCGTCGCCGTGCTGGTCGGGCTGGGCATGCTCGTGGTCGTACCGCTGGGACTGCGCCTGATCCCCGGTGCGTGGCCCGCCGGCCGGCTCCCGTGGTGGTTCGCCGGGGCCGTGCCCGGCGCCGCCTCGCTCTGGCTGCCGCGCGGGCCGGTGACGGCCGGGCTCGCCGCGCTCTACCTCCTCGTCACGCTCGCGCTGCTCGCGCGCGCCCGGCCGCGGCTCGGCGTCGCGGCGTGCACGGCGCTCGCCACGCCCGCGGTGGCGGCGAGCGCGCTGGTGGCGGAGCGCGCGGGGTATCAGCTGCTGGGCTTCCGCCTCGACGTGCTGGCGCTGACCGAGGCGCACCTGCACTACGCCGGGTTCGCGGCGGCGCTCGTGGCCGGGCTCGTCGGCGCGTACGACGGCGGCAGCCGTGCCGGGCGCGGCGCCGCGCTCGCCGTGCCCGCGGGTACGGGGCTGGTGCTCGCCGGCTTCTTCGTGGGGGAGTGGGTCGAGCTCGCCGGGGCCGCCGTGCTGACGGCCGGGATGTGGCTGGCCGCGTGGACCACGCTGCGCACGGTGCGGCCCGCCATCGCGGATCCGCTCACGCGGGCGCTGCTCGCCGTGTCGGCCGCGGTCCTCGCCGTGACCATGCTGCTCGCGCTCGACTGGGCGCTGGGCCACGTGACGGCCGTGCCCCGCCTGTCGCCGTCGTGGATGGTCGCGACCCACGGCGTTGCCAACGCGCTCGGGTTCGCGTTGTGCTCGGTGCTGGCCTGGCGGCGGGTCGGTGCGTTTTCTTGACTCATTCCAGAAAACCCGGAAGACTACCGGGCGTCTTTCGTACTGCCTATCACGCGACTTTCGCGCCGGATTCCGAGCCCCAGGAGAACACCGTGGGAAGTGACAGCAACGGTCTCATCTCGAGCGAGGCGCCCGTCCGCCCGCCGAAGGCCCGGTCCAACAAGGACTGGTGGCCCAACCAGCTCGACGTGAGCGTGCTGCACCAGAACTCGCCCGCCGCCGACCCGATGGGCGGCGGCTTCGACTACGCGGCCGAGTTCACCAGCCTCGACCTCGCCGCCGTGAAGGCGGACATCACCGAGGTCATGACGACCTCGCAGGACTGGTGGCCGGCCGACTACGGCCACTACGGCCCGCTGTTCATCCGGATGGCCTGGCACAGCGCGGGCACCTACCGCATCACCGACGGCCGCGGCGGCGCCGGCTCGGGCGAGCAGCGCTTCGCCCCGCTCAACAGCTGGCCGGACAACGCCAGCCTGGACAAGGCGCGCCGGCTGCTGTGGCCGGTGAAGAAGAAGTACGGCAAGAAGCTGTCCTGGGCCGACCTCATGGTGCTGGCCGGCAACTGCGCGCTGGAGTCGATGGGCTTCGAGACCTACGGCTTCGGCGGCGGCCGCGCCGACGTGTGGGAGCCCGAGCAGGTCAACTGGGGCACCGAGGACACCTGGCTCGGCGACCAGCGCTACCACGGCGAGCGCCAGCTCGAGAAGCCGCTCGCCGCGGTGCAGATGGGCCTCATCTACGTCAACCCCGAGGGCCCCAACGGCAACCCCGACGCGCTCGCCGCGGCCCGGGACATCCGCGAGACGTTCCGCCGCATGGCGATGAACGACGAGGAGACGGTCGCGCTCATCGCCGGCGGCCACACGTTCGGCAAGGCCCACGGCGCCGCGTCCCCGGACGGCCACGTCGGCCCCGAGCCCGAGGCCGCTCCGCTGCAGGAGATGGGCATGGGCTGGAAGAACGGCTACGGCTCCGGCAAGGGCGGCGACACCATCACCAGCGGCCTTGAGGGTGCCTGGACGCCGACGCCGACCAAGTGGGACAACAGCTTCTTCGAGACGCTGTTCAGCTTCGAGTGGGAGCAGACCACCAGCCCGGCCGGGGCCAAGCAGTGGAAGCCGACCGACCCGGCCGCCGGTGACCTGGTGCCCGACGCGCACGACGCCGGCAAGCGCCACGCGCCGATGATGCTCACCACCGACCTGGCCCTGCGCGTCGACCCGGTGTACGAGGAGATCTCGCGCCGCTTCTACGACAACCCGCAGGAGTTCGCGGCCGCCTTCGCCAAGGCCTGGTTCAAGCTGACCCACCGCGACATGGGCCCGCTGCGCAACTACCTCGGCCCCCTGGTGCCGGCCGAGCCGCTGATCTGGCAGGACCCGGTGCCGGCGGTCGACCACGAGCTGATCGGCGCGGCCGACATCGCCGCGCTCAAGGCCACCATCCTCGGCTCCGGCCTGTCCGTGGCCGAGCTCGTCGCCACCGCGTGGGCGTCGGCCTCGACGTTCCGCGGCACCGACAAGCGCGGCGGCGCCAACGGCGCCCGGGTTCGCCTGGCCCCGCAGAACGCGTGGGAGGTCAACGACCCCGACCAGCTGGCCCGCGTCCTGCGCACGCTCGAGGGCATCCAGCAGGAGTTCAACGCCGGCGGCAAGCGCGTCTCGCTCGCCGACCTCATCGTGCTCGGCGGCGCCGCCGCGGTCGAGCAGGCCGCGAAGGCCGCCGGGGTCGAGGTGGAGGTGCCGTTCACGCCCGGCCGCACCGACGCGACCGCCGAGCAGACGGACGTCGAGTCCTTCGCGGTGCTGGAGCCGACGCACGACGGCTTCCGCAACTTCCTGGGCAAGGGCCACAGCCGCCCGGCCGAGCAGCTGCTGGTCGAGCGCGCCCAGCTCCTGCGCCTCACCGCGCCGGAGATGACCGTGCTGGTGGGCGGCCTGCGCGTCCTGGGCGCCAACACGGCCGGCTCGGCCCAGGGCGTCTTCACCGACCGCCCGGGCGTGCTGTCGAACGACTTCTTCGTGAACCTGCTCGAGTTCGGCACCACCTGGACCCCGACCTCGGACGCCGAGGAGTCCTTCGAGGGCCGCTCCGACGACGGGGCCGTGCGCTGGACCGCGAGCCGCGTCGACCTCGTGTTCGGCTCGAACTCGGTGCTGCGCGCGCTCGCCGAGGTCTACGCCAGCGACGACGCCGCGGAGAAGTTCGTCGCGGACTTCGTGGCCGCGTGGAACAAGGTGATGACGGCCGACCTGGCGTAGTCACAGGCTGCTCGTCGCTCGCGCAGTCACGGCCTGGTCGTCGCGAAGTCACGTGGAAGGGCCGCCGGGCATCTCGCCCGGCGCCCCCGCACGTCGCTCGTCCGGACCGCACGTCGCTCTCCCGGACCGCACGTCGCTCGTCCGGACCGGGCGGCGCTCGTCCGGACCGGGCGGCGCCGGGCGGGGCGGGCGGCGCCGGGCGGGGCGGGCGGCGCCGGGCGGGGCGGGCGGCGCCGGGCGGGGCGGGCTGCCGAACCAGGACGACCAGGTGGTGCTGAGCCTGCTCGCCGTGAACCTGGTGCGCAGACGGCCCGCCCAAAGGCACCCCGCGAAACTTTCAGGTCCGACCAGCGCCGATGCCCGGCCCTGGGCCCGGGCGTTGACGGCCGGTCCGGGCGCGGCGGGACACTCGCCCGCGTGGAGATGGTGGTGGCGTTCGCGGGCGACGGCGGCGGGGTCGAGGAGCTGACCTGGGGGCAGCGCGACGTCTGGGACCTCATGCGGCGCACCGGCCGGACGATGAACATCGGCGGCACGGTGCCGGCCGCCCCGGGCGACACGGTCGAGCACCTCGCCGGCCTGCTGCGCTTCATCGTGAGCCGGCACCAGGCCCTGCGCACGCGTCTCGTGAGCACCGGGGCGCACACGCCGCCGCGGCAGGAGGTGCACCGGTCCGGCGAGATCGCGATGGAGCTCGTCGCCGCCGGGGCGGACGCGGCGGTCACGGCGGAGGCGCTGCGCGTGCGCTACCAGACTACGCACTTCGACCCGTTCGGCGAGTGGCCGGTGCGGATGGGCGTCGTGGTCGACGGTGCGCGGCCGACGCACGTGGTGCTCATGTACTACCACGTCCTCGTCGACGGCTTCGGCATCGACGCGATCGTGCGCGACCTCGCGAACCTCGCCGACCCCTCGGCGCCGGTGCTGGGGGTCCGGCCGCTGGAGCTCGCCGCGCGGCAGCGCGAGACCGCCGCGCTGCGCCAGAGCGAGAAGGCGCTGCGGCACTGGGAGCGCCAGCTCGACCGCGTCCCGCCCCGCCCGCACCCGGAGCCGGCCGATCCCGGCCTCGGCGCGCCGCGGCACTGGGAGGTCGTGTGCTCCTCGCCGGCCCTGGCCCTCGCCGTGCGCGCCGTCGCCGCCCGCACCGGCCTCGCCTCCGGCCCGATCCTGCTCGCGGCGTACGCGACCGCCCTGGCCCGCGCCACCGGCATCGCGACCGCCGCGGTGCAGATCGTGGTCAGCAACCGGTTCCGGCCCGGCTTCGCGGAGGCGGTCACGAGCCTGCGGCAGTTCGGCCTCTGCGTGCTGGGCACCGACGCCCCCTTCGACGAGGTCGTCGCGCGGTCCTGGGCGGCGATGCTCGCGGCCCTCAAGCACGGCTACTACGACGGCGCCGCCGCGGGCCGCGACCTGGAGGCCTGGTCGTGCTACCTCAACGACCGCCGCCGCGGCACCGACGACCCCACCGGCGAGCCGCCCACGGCCGGGGCGATCCGCGCCGCCCAGGCCGAGGGCAGCGTGCGCTGGGGCGTGCGCGAGGACACCTACGACGGCACGTTCTACCTGCACCTGGAGGACGAGCCGGGGCGCATCGCGTACACCCTGTGGGGCGACACCCACCGCTATGCCCCCGCCGTCATCGAGCGGTGCGCGCGCGACCTGGAGACGGTCGTGATCGAGGCCGCCCTGGCCCCGGCTACCGTGGGGGCGTGAGCGACGACGACACCGGGTGCACGCTGACCGTCTGCCGCGACTGCTGCTGCGGCAGCGCGGCCAAGCATCCGGGGGTCGACCACACCGCCCAGCTCGACGGTCTGCGGGCCGCGCTCACGCCGCGGCACCGGGTCCGCACGAGCCTGTGCCTGGACGTGTGCGAGCAGTCCAACGTGCTCGTCGTGCACCCGGCCCCGGCCGCCCGCCGCGCGGGCGCCCGACCGGTCTGGTTCGGCCTGGTGCTGGCCGAGGAGATCGTGGCGGACGTGGTGCGGTGGGTGGACGCCGGCGGCCCCGGCGTCGCCGAGCTGCCCGCGACCCTGGAGCTGTCGGTGATCCCGGGGCGGGCCGTCGGACCGGCCGCGATCGGATAGATTGCCGTCATGGCGGCGCGGTGGACGGTCCCGGCCGGGCTCGGCGTGCTCTGGCTGGCGGCGGTCGCGCTGCTGACCCGGGACGTCCTGGCCCGCGTGGTCGAGGTCGCCGGGCCGGACGCGGTCACCGGCCGCCTCGAGTTCGTCCTCGCGGGGGTGCTCATCGCCGGGCCGCTCGTCGTGGCCGGGGTCGCGGCCGGGCTGCGCGTCGCCCGCCTGCCGCAGGTCGCGCTCGTCGTCGCCGGGGTGACCGTGCTGCCCGCGATCATCCTGAGCCTCAACGGCTCCCGGCAGCTGGCGACCCCCGAGCCGGAGCCGACCCGGGGGCGGCAGTGCGTCGTCTTCAGCGGCGGCACCAACACCTGCCCCGGCGGCTGAGTGGCGGGACCCGAGCCGGAGCCGACCCGGGGGCGGCAGTGCGTCGTCTTCAGCGGCGGCACCAACACCTGCCCCGGCGGCTGAGTGGCGGGACCCGAGCCGGAGCCGACCCGGGGGCGGCAGTGCGTCGTCTTCAGCGGCGGCACCAACACCTGCCCCGGCGGCTGAGTGGCGGGAACGGCCCGGTGACGGTACAAGATGTCATGGACTGGACCGTCATCCCGCCGCTGCTGCTCGCCCTGCTCCTCGGGGCCGTCGTCGGCCTGGAGCGCGAGATCGGCGCCCAGCCCGCCGGCCTGCGCACCCACATGCTCGTCGCGGTCGGCGCGGCGCTGTTCACCGCGGCCGGCTTCGAGCTCGGCGCCGACCGGACCCGTATCGCCGCCCAGGTCGTGACCGGCATCGGGTTCCTGGGCGCGGGCGCGATCTTCAAGGAGGGGGTGAACATCAGCGGGCTGACCACGGCCGCCTCGCTGTGGGTCACCGCCGCGATCGGCCTGGCCAGCGGGTTGCGGCTCTACTGGGCCGCCGTCGTCGTCACCGCCGTCGCGCTCGCCGCGCTGTGGCTGTTCAAGGTGGCCGAGGCCAACTGGCTGCCGGACCGGCACCGCATCCGGATCACGCTGACGCTGGCGCCCGACCACGCCCTGGACGAGGTCGAGCGGGCCGCGGTGGGGACGCTGCCGACGGCGCACGTGCTGCGCATCGACTACGCCGGGCACGACCAGTCGATCGTGCTCACCGCCCGCGGGGACAACGACACCTCGCTGTCCGCGATCGCCGAGGCGCTGCGGCGGCTCGACGGGGTGCAAGGGGTCGAGATCTCTCGCTGAACGCTCTCGCGCGTACACGTACCGTCGCTAAAGAAGATTTAAGAACGGACTTGGCAAAAAACGTAATCGAGTCTGGTCATGGGGCCTGACAACGATCTTCCAGAGAGCGCTCTCTAAGTTTTCCTTTGGTCTCTTGAATGCGCATACGAGCCCTTTGAATACTGGCCGCGGCACCCGAGCCGGCAGAGAAGGATCGACATGCCCAACGCGAGAACCCGCCTGAGAACCCGTGTCATCGTCGCGGCCGCCGCGCTCGCCGTCGCCGCCGGCGCCGGCGGCGTCTACATGGCGACCGCGAGCGCGGACGAGAGCACGGCGCCGAAGCTCGAGGCCGAGAGCTTCTCGGCCCAGTCCGGCGCGCAGACCGAGAACACCCGGGACACCGGCGGCGGCAAGAACGTCGGCTGGCTCGCCGACGGCGACTGGCTGCAGTACGACAACGTGACCCTCGGCGGCGCCGACCTCAGCGTCCGCATCGCCGCCCAGAACAAGGCCGGCGGCTCCATCGAGCTGCACCTGGGCTCGCCCACCGGCCGGCTGCTGGCCACGTTCCCGGTCGCGTACACGGGCAACTGGCAGTCGTGGAGGACCGTCACCGCGACGGCCACCTCGGTGCCGGCCGGCAAGCAGACCGTCGTGGCGGTCATGAAGAGCGCCCAGCAGTGGGACTTCGTCAACATCAACTGGTTCACGCTCGGCAGCGGCGGCCGCCCGCCGGCCACGGCCACTGTCGCGCCGCCCACCACCGCCGCGCCGTCGCCGACCAGGGGCAACCCGACCTCGACGCCCACCGGCGGCACGGGCACCGGCACCGCCGGCTGGGTGGACGTCGACCAGGCCGCCTGGCAGCAGCAGGTCGCGGCGTTCAACAAGCTCCAGCAGCTGCCGGTCCCGGCCGGCACGACCCGCGTCTCGGAGTTCCACACCGACTGCTCGGTGTCGGGCGAGGCGCCGGACGACCCGATCGTGTTCCCGGGCCTGGCGGGCGCGTCGCACATGCACACGTTCTTCGGCCCGAAGGTCACCGCGACCAGCAAGCCGGCCGACCTGTTCGGCGAGACCACCAACTGCAACGCCCCCGGCGACAACAGCGCCTACTGGGTGCCGCAGCTGCAGAAGAACGGCCAGCCGGTCAAGATGAAGAGCTTCCGGGTGTACTACGGATCGCGCCTGCCCGACCCGTCGGTCACGATGCCGTTCCCGCCCGGGCTGGTCATGATCTCCGGTGACGCCAAGCGCCAGGTCGCCACGCCGAAGGGCGCGAACGGGCAGTTCTGGTGCGCGGGCAGCGCCGAGGTCGGCCGCAGCGCCGACGGCAACTGGCCGGTCTGCGCGGCCGGCGGCAACCTCATCTTCCAGCTGACCTTCGCCGACTGCTGGGACGGCAAGCACATCGACTCGCCGGACCACAAGTCGCACATGGGCAACGCCGTCAACGGCAAGTGCCAGGGCGACTACCCGGTCGCGATCCCCAACCTGTCCTTCATGGTCAACTACGACTCGCTGGGCGGGGACGGGCTGGCGCTCTCCTCCGGCATGGCCTCCTCGATGCACGGCGACTTCATGAACGCGTGGAAGCCCGAGAACCTCGGCCCGCTTGTGAAGGTGTGCCTCGACGCCAAGGCGAAGTGCGGCACCACCCCGTCGTTCACCGGCGGCTGATCCGCGACCCGCTCCACGCCGCCGCGGGCCGAAGTTTCATCTCCAGGAAACCCAGCTCGCGGCGGCGGGGGGTAGTGTCCCGTCATCTTCGACGACATCGATCCCTTCATCGGCACCGCCGCGACCGACCTGCCCCCCGCCCGGGGCCTGGCCGGCACCTGGTGGTGGCCCAAGCCGCAGGTCGGCAACACGCACCCCGGTGCCACCTCGCCCCTGGGCATGGTCTCCGCCTGTGCGTACTCCGGGGCGTACCCCACCGGCTACGGACGGTACGCCAAGAACACCGAGGGGGTGCCGGAGCTGCTCTTCGACCGGCTCCAGGCCTCCGGGTTCACCCACTTCCAGCAGTCCGGCACCGGCGCGATCCGCAAGTACTACAACTACGTGCGCGTGACCCCGATGGTGCAGCAGCTCGACGCGCTCGGCGAGGCCTGGCCGCTGCGCGACGAGGTGGCCGAGGCCGGGTACTACGCCGCGACCCTCGGCACCGGCGTGCGCTGCGAGATCACCGTGGGCGAGAAGGTCGCCGTGCACCGGTACACCTTCCCGGAGAGCAGCAGCGCCCGGATCGTCATCGACCTGTCCTGCGGCGGCCTCGCCATCGACCTGGGCCGCACGGTGCCGCTGCGCGCGCAGGCCGAGAGCCTCGGCCACGGCCGGGTGCAGGGCACGGTCGACATGGAGGGGGTGCCCCTCTCCGTGCACGCCGAGGTGGTGAGCCGCGGCTGGCGGCAGATGCTGTGGTACGACCGCCGCCTCATCGACGGCGGGACACGGCTCGATTTCGACAGCATCCGCCACACGACCCTGCGCCCGTTCGGCATGCTGTTCATGGGCCCCACGCGGGCCGGCCAGACGGTCGAGATCCGCCTCGGCTTCTCCCTGCGCGGCTGCGACCAGGCGGCCCGCAACCTGGAGCGGGAGTGCGGGCCGGCCGGCGACGCGTTCGACCGGGTGCGCGACGCGACCCAGGACCGCTGGCGCGAGCACCTCGGGCGGGTGCGGGTCGACGGCGGCAGCCCGGCCCGGCGCACGGTGTTCGCCACCGCGATGTACCACTCCCTGATCAAGCCGTGTTTCGCCGACGACGAGAGCCCGTTCTGGCCGAACTCCGGCCCGTTCGCGTTCGACGTCTGCACCATGTGGGACATCTACAAGACCCAGCTGCCGCTGCTGGCCGCGGTCGCCCCCGAGCGCTCGGCCGACCTGCTCGAATCGCTGATCCGGGTCTGCGAGGAGGAGGGCAACTTCCCGATCGGCTACCGCATGGCCCGCGGCGCCGACCGCTTCTTCCGCCAGGCCAGCGCGCTCGCCCACACCGTGCTCGCCGACGCCCACGCGCTCGGCACGGCCCCGCTGGACTGGAACTGGGCGCTCGTGCACATGGTCGACGACCTGCGCCGGATGTACGGCGAGGACTTCTTCGAGCACGGCATCGTCCACCCGATCAGCCACACCCTCGACCTCGCCTACGCCCACCACTGCACCGCCAAGGTGGCCCGCGCCCTCAACGACGTGCACCTCGCCGAGGACCTCGAGCGGCGCAGCCGGCACTGGATCAACGCCTTCGACCCGGTCACCGGCCTGCTGCGCGACTCGGAGTTCTACGAGGGCGGCAAGTGGAACTACTCGTTCCGGCTGCTGCACGACATGGCCGCCCGGATCGCCCTCGGCGGCGGCGACGAGGAGTTCGTCGGCAACCTCGACAGGTTCTTCGGCTTCGGCGCCCCGGCGGTCACCCGGCCGGGCCGCCGCCCGCCGCCCGCGGAGATGCTCGCCGGCTACGCGCTGAACCGGTTCGAGGGCCTCAACAACGAGCCCGACATGGAGGCGCCGTGGGCGTACCACTACGCCGGGCGTCCCGACCGGACCGCCGAGATCGTGCAGGCCGCGCTCACCTGGCAGTTCGGCACCGGGCCGGGCGGGCTGCCGGGCAACGACGACTCGGGCGGGCTCAGCTCCTGGTACGTCTGGGCGTCGCTCGGGCTCTTCCCGGTGGCCGGGCAGAACCTCTTCCTGATCAACGCGCCCGCCTTCGAGCGCTCCGCCGTGCGCGTCGGCGACCGGGAGTTCATCGTGGAGACCAGCGGCCACCGATCGACGCCCATCGGCGCGGACGGGCTCGACGGTGACCCGGCCCCGCAGTACGTGCAGTCGGTGAGCCTCAACGGCAAGCCGCTGGACGCCACCCACATCAGCGCCGCCGAGATCCATCGGGGCGGCCGGCTGCACGTGCGCCTCGGCCCGGAGCCCTCCGGGTGGGGCCACGACCGCCGGCACCGGCCCCCGTCGGCGTCCGACCACGTGCTCGCAGCGAAGGAGACCAGGTGACGTACATCAACCGCCGCCTCGTCATCGTGGTCCGGGCGGACCCGGTGATCTGCGGCCACTCCGGCGAGGCGCGCAACCTCGCGGAGGTCGCCCTCCAGCGCGGCTTCGACGACGTCCGGCTGCTCACCTGGCCGATCGGCGCGCTGCAGGCGGCCGGGCTGCCGCTCAAGCCGCTCGACCGGCTGCTGCCCTACAGCCCCGGGATCACCGTCGAGCGGCCGGAGCCGGTCGGCGACTACCGGGTGCCCGACGGCCGCTACCTCGCCGGGCTCACCGGGCGGCTGACCGAGCTGCTGCTGGAGCCGGTGCCGACCACCTGCCTGTCCATGTACCTCGTCCCGCACGCCACCGTCGTGGCCGACGCGGTCGCGGCCGTGCGCGCCGCCGGCTTCAACCCGGACGTGCGCACCGTCGCCAAGGCCGTCGGCTCCGACGTGACCAACGTGATCCGCTCCTGCCTGCGCGACGGGCGGATGGGCGCGGCGATCGCCCTGTTCACCACGTTCCTGGGCAACGACGAGCTGGTGGCGGTGTCGCAGTACACCCGCGACGAGATCATCGCCGCGGCCGAGCAGGTCGACGCCCGCTGCGGCACCCGCTTCGCCGAGCAGTGCCGGCTGCGGGTTACCATCGGCTATCCGCCGATCGACGCCTCGGCCTACCTCGACCTCGATCCCGCCGCCGTCGACCGGGCGCTGGCCCGGCGCGGGCTGGAGCGGGACGGGTACATCCTCTTCCTGTCCCGGGTCGCGCGGGCCAAGGGCATCCACGACCTCGTGGCGGCGTACCGGCGCATGCGCTGCCGTCCCGCCGTGAAGCTCGTCGTCGCCGGCACCGGCCCGGCCCTGGAGGAGATCCGGGCCCTGGCCGCCGGCGACGAGCGGATCGTGTTGCTCACCGACGTCGACGACGCCGAGAAGCCGCTGCTCATGCGGGGCTGCGCCGCGTACGCGCTGCCGACCCGGCCCGAGCCCGACTTCGTCGAGACGTTCGGCATCGCCCTGACCGAGAAGATGCTGGCCGGCGGCGGACCCGTGGTCACGACGCTCACCGGCGGCACCGGCGAGGCGGTCGGCGACACCGCCGTGATCGTCGAGCCCTTCGACGTGGACGGGCTCGCCGCGGCGCTCGACCGGGTGGTGCTGGAGATGCCGCCGGCCGAACGGGCGGAGCGGGAGACGCGGGCGCGGGCCCACGCGATGGCGTTCGAGCGGAGCGCGGTCTTCGATCGCCTGTTCCCGGATACGGTACCGTCCGTCCGGTGAACGATTACCGTGCGCTGGGCGAGGCCGCGTGGGCGTGGGTGCTGGAGCAGGTGCGCTCGGCCGACGGGCCCTGGCTGCCCACGACCGTGCCCGGCGACATGGCCGACGACCGGGACTCGCTCTACGCCGGGATCGCCGGGCTCGCGCCGGTGCTCGCGGAGATCCGGCAGTATCGCGCGCTCACGGCGGCCGAGGAGGACCTGGCCGCCGGCATCGTCGCGCGGCTCTCCCGGGAGGTCCCGTCCCGCACGGACGTGTCGCTCTACGACGGGCTGGCCGGGGACGTGACGGCGCTGCGGCTCCTGGCGCCCGGCTCGGAGGCGGTCGCCGTCGCGCGCATCCTGTCGTTGCCGTCGCCGGAGTACCACGACATCATCTCCGGCACCGCGGGCGTGCTGCTCACGCTGTCCTGGCTGGGGCTCGGCCGCCCGTCGGCCGCCGCGGCCCTGGCCGAGGCCGGCGACGAGGCCGAGGGCGGGCTCGACTGGCGGATGAAGCCCGGCTACCCGTCGAGCAGCCCGAACTTCTCGCACGGCACCGCGGGCGTCGCCGCCGCGCTGGCCCTGGCCGGCCGCACCGACGCCGCCCGGCGCGGGGCCGAGCATCTCCTCGCGATCGCCGACCTGTCCGGCGGCGGGTTCGTCGTGGAGCACACCATTCCGCGCTCGAAGCGGGAGGTGGAGCCGGTGACCTTCACCTGGTGCCACGGGCCCGCCGGCACCTCGCACGTCTTCGCCGCCCTGGCCCGCGCGGGCGTGCCGTCGGTCGGCGACCACACGGTGGCCGACCTGCGGCGGCGCTGCCTGCACTCGACGCTCACCTCGGGCATCCCGCAGCGGCTGCGGCCGGGCTTCTGGGACAACGACGGGCGCTGCTGCGGCACCGCGGGCGTCGGCGACATCCTGCTGGACGCGGCCCAGTCCCTGGGCGACGCCGAGTACCTCGACGGCGCCCGCACGATGGGCGACGCCCTGGTGTCGCGGGCCGTCGACGGGCGCTACTGGCGCTTCATCGAGTACCGCATCGAGGAGCCGCTGCTGCCGCCGGGCACGACCTGGATGCAGGGCGCGGCCGGGATCGCGGCGTTCCTGCTGCGCCTGGCCCGTGTGTCGCAGGACGGGCTCTCGGCTCCGGTCGTCGACCGCCCCGACCAGTACTTCGCCGTCCCGGACGAGCTGCGCGTGTCGCTCAGGGGCCTTCCCGGCTCGACAACGCCAGCCGGGCCAGCTCGGCCCGCGTGACCCGGACCCGGCTCGTGTCGTGACCGCCGGCCGCGGCGATCTGGTCGGCGAGGTCGTGGGCGGTCGCGAGGCGGTGCCGCCGGCGCCGGCGGTCCCGCCGGCCGCCCCCGGCGCGGTAGCGGCGGCGCTGCCTCCAGCCGCCGGCCAGCGCGTCGAGCTCGGCGGGGGTCAGCACGCCGGTGTCCACCTCGGGCTGCATGACCGCCCGCATGGCGTCGCGCTCCGGGCGCACCGCGACGTGGAAGACGGCGATGACGATCGCGATCGCGGCCAGGGCGATGACCACCATCAGCACGATGACGACCAGGCCGTCGCCGCCGCTGAGCACGGTGGTGGAGTCCCACAGGAAGTGCAGCACCATGGCGGTCAGCATGAGGACGGGCCCGAGCACCGGGCGCCGCCGCTGCCCGGGCGTGCCGAGCAGGTAGACGAGGCCGGCGCAGAACACGGCGCTGTAGAGGATGTGCGACGAGAAGCCGGTCAGCAGCCGCAGGGCGTCGGTGTGCAGGCTGCTGGCGAGCTGGTGGCTGCCGAACTCGTCGGGCGCGGACCGCAGCGCGTAGAGGACGTCCTCGACGATCTCGAAGCCCAGGCCGGTGAACGCGCCGAGGATGAAGCCGTCGTAGGCGGTGCGTACCACGCTCGGGGCCAGGAACATCAGCAGGAGCACGCCGCTGCCCTTGCCGAGCTCCTCGAAGACCGGCGCGGTCAGCCCGGCGCCCCAGTCGAGGGAGAACTCCTGGCTGACCAGCTTCTGGTACAGGTGCAGCATGCTGGTGTTGGCGTGCACGGCGATGGTCCAGGTGGCACCGAGACCGCCCCACACGAAGCCCGCGATCACCAGGCCGCGCGGCTGGCGGGAATAGCGGTCGATGCGGGCCGTGAACCACCACAGCAGCAGCCCGTAGGCCGCGAAGATCAGGGAGCTGGTGGCCAGGGCCGGCCAGTACACGCGCACCTGCGAGTCGACCAGGTCGTAGGCGTACCAGCACCCGTAGCCGACCACGCCGGCGTAGACCCAGAAGCACGCGTTGCGGGGCTGCCACAGGCTGAACCCGTTGCCCCACCCGGTCCGCTCGATCGCCTCGCGCCGCGCCGCGGTGGTCATGCGCTCCCTCCGTCCTGCGCCGGCCGCACCGAGCGGATCATGCCCGTGATCGCCGGCGCGGAGCTGACGTCCACCGTCGCCGGGCCCAGGACCTCGATCTCCACCCCGGTCCGGCCGAACACGAATGCGGCCACCAGCCCCCTGGTGTGCGCCCCGTCGACGTGGGCCGCCACCCCGCGCCGGCCCGAGCCGTTGAGGATCGTCCACGCTCTGCCGGTCACCCGCGGGTCGCCGTTGCCCCGCAGGCCCGCGTCGGTCCTGCGGATCTGGTCCAGCAGCTGCGCCGGCGTCCCGTCGTAGCGGTCGGCGGTCACTGTGAACCGGGCGCCTTCGTAGGTCACCGAGGCCCGGTTCGGATAGCCCGCGCTGCCGGCGGAGCGGCGCAGCCCGCTGACCAGGTTCGCGCCGGCCGCCGGGCTGAACTGCACGTCCGGACCGACCTGCACGACGTCTCCCGCCCGCACCGGGTCGTGCACCGGCACGGCGGCGTCGACGGCCGGCAGGATCCCCAGCGCGAGCGCCACCAGCAGCGCGACCAGCCCGGCCGGCACCAGCGCCCGGCGATCCAGCCCGAGGAACCGGCGCTCGACCGGCACCCAGCGCTCGCGGCGGTGGCGGTGGCGGCCCGGGCCTGGTGCCGCGATGTGCGTCATGGAGCCTCCCAACCGGGCCGCCCATCGGCGGCGCCGGGTGACGATCACGACGCTACCAGCCGAATTGTCGGTTTCGCGGCTTCGGTCCGGGGCTCGGACCGCACGGCCGCGGGTAGCCGCCGTCGACGTCAGGCTTCTGCCCGGTTCCCGGCGGTTCCTGGTTCTGGTGGCTGGGGTTCAGGCCGCGTAGCCGCTGTCGACGTCGAGCCTCTGTCCGGTTCCCGGTGGGCCGCGTAGCCGCCGTCGACATCGGGCTTTCATCCGGTTCCCGGTGGCTGGGGTTCAGGCCGCGTAGCCGCCGTCGACGTCGAGCTTCTGGCCGGAGATGAACCTCGCCCGGTCGCTCGCCAGGAAGCACACGGCCTCGGCGATGTCGGCCGCGGTGCCGAAGGTGCGCAGCGGGATGTTCGAGCGGGTCACCGCCAGCGCGTGCTCGTGCAGGTCGCCGTCGGCGATCAGGCGGGCCGCCATGCCGTCGGTGAGCATGCCGGGGCCGACGCAGTTGGCGCGGACGCCGAAGCGGCCCTCCTCGGCGGCGATGCCCCGCATCAGCGACTCGACCGCGCCCTTCGGCACCGCCGACAGCCCGTCGCGCACCGGGAAGCGCCGCGTGGCCGCGGTGGTCACCGCGACGATGCTGCCGCGGCTCGCGCGCAGCGCGGGCAGCGCCGCGCGCACGATGTTGAACGTGGCGAGCACGTCCTGGGCGACCTGCTCGGCGAACCGCTCCGGCGCGATCGTGCTTAGGTGCATCATCGGCACGTGGGGACCGGCCGCGTGCACGAGGGTGTGCACCTCGCCCGCGGCGCCGATGAGCGCGGCGCAGGCCGCCGGGTCCGTGAGGTCCGCGCGCACGGCGGTCGCTCGCCTCTTCCTCGTCGCGCCGGTCTCGTGCACTCGCTCGTCTGCCGTGTTCGCGTCGGTCCGAGTTGCGCCGGGCTGGACGGCGCCGGGCTGGGCCGCGTCGGTCCGGGTCGTGCCGGGCTGGCCCGCGTCAGTCCGGGTCGTGCCGGGCTGGACGCCGCCGGGCTGGCCCGCGTCGGTCCGGGTCGTGCCGGGCTGGACCGCGCCGGTCCGGGTCGTGTCAGTCCGGGTCGTGCCGGTGGCGGCGGGGTCGGTGGCGTTGAGCTCGGCGGCCAGGGCCGCGGCCGCGTCGGCGTCCGAGCGGTACGCGAGCACGACCGCGCACCCGCGCGCGACGAGCATCCGGGCGACCGCGGACCCGATGCCGCCCGTCGCCCCCGTGACGACCGCGACGCCCGGGCGGGCGGAGAAATCCTGCTCCATGACGGGTACATTACCAAGCAAGCGTTTGTTAGAGTACCGCCCGTGGAGCTGAAACTCGGAGTCATGCCCGCGCACGGCGGCGCGGATCCGGCCACCGTCGCGCGGTTCGTGCGCCTGCTCGAGGAGCTCGGCTGCGAGTCGGTGTGGGCGGTCGAGCACGTGATCGTGCCGGACGACTACGACAGCTCCTACCCGTACGATCCGAGCGGCCGCATGCCCCTGCGCGGGGACGACGACATCCCGGACCCGCTGCACTGGCTCACGTTCGCCGCCGCGCACACCACGACGCTGAAGCTCGGCACCGCGATGCTCATCCTGCCCGAGCACAATCCGGTCGACCTGGCCAAGCGCCTCGCCACCGTCGACGTGCTCAGCGGCGGGCGGCTGCTGGCCGGGATCGGCGTCGGCTGGCTGCGCGAGGAGTACGACGCGCTCGGGGTGCCCTTCGCCGGGCGCGGGGCGCGCGCCGACGAGTACCTCGAGGCCATGCGCGCGCTGTGGACGCAGGCGCCGGCGCGGTACGACGGCCGTCTGGTCTCGTTCGGACCCGTGTACTCCCGGCCCCGGCCCACGCGCGGGACCGTGCCGATCGTCGTCGGCGGGCACAGCCTGGCCGCGGTGCGCCGTGCGGCCCGCTTCGGCGACGGGTGGTATCCGCTGGGCGTGCGCGGCGAGGAGTTCGCCCGGCTCCGGCAGGCGCTGCGGGACGAGTGCGCGGCGCTGGGCCGCGACCCCGACGAGGTCGAGGTGACCGCCCGCGGCCCGGGCGACCGGGGCGAGGTCGAGCGGCTGCGCGCGCTCGGCGTGGCCCGGGTCGTCATCCGTGCGGACCCGAACGATCTCGTCGGCGTGCGGGACAAGGTTCGTCGTTACCAGCGGGAGGTTCTCGGGGCATGAGAACGGTCATCATCACCGGCGCCGGGCAGGGGCTCGGCCGCGCGCACGCGCTCGCGTTCGCCGCGGCCGGGTACCACATGGTGCTCAACGACCTCGGCGCGGACCGGCTGCGGACCGTCGCCGGGGAGTGCGCGTTCGGACAGGGCACCGTGACCGCCGTGCCGGGGGACATCGCCGACTGGGACTTCGCGGCCGCGCTGATCGAACGCGCAGTGGCCGTGCACGGACGTGTCGACGCACTCGTGAACAACGCCGGGCTCGCTCGCGACCGGATGACCACCAACGTCACCGAGGACGAGTGGGACTCCGTCATCCGGGTCAACCTCAAGGGCCACTTCGCCCCGCTGCGGCACGCGTCCGCGCACTGGAAGGCGCTCGCCAAGGCCGGGGAGCTTGTGGCCGCGCGGATCGTGAACACCACCTCCGGGGCGGGGCTCATGGGCAGCGTCGGGCAGGTCAGCTACAGCGCCGCGAAGGCCGCCGTGGCCGCGGTGACGCAGGTGGCGGCGGTGGAGCTGCGGCGCTACGGGATCACGGTCAACGCGATCGCGCCCAGCGCCCGCACGCCGATGACCGAGGACGTCTTCGCCGACGCCATGCGCGCGCCCGAGTCCGGGTTCGACGCGATGGCGCCGGAGAACGTCTCGCCGCTGGTGGTGTGGCTCGCCTCCGAGGAGGCCGGGTTCGTGACCGGCCGCGTGTTCGAGGTCTCCGGCGGCAGCGTGGGCCTGGCCGACGGCTGGCAGCACGGCCCGGCGACGGACGTGGGCCGTCGCTGGGAGCCGGACGAGCTCGGGCCGGTCGTGCGCGGCCTGCTCTCCCGCGCGCCCGAACCGGCGGCCGTGTATGGCGCCTGACGTGCACACGGCCGGCGCACCGGACAACGGTCGTTCGTCGCGCGCGTCGCGCGCGTCCGGCGATGTCGGTTCGCCCGGTGCGTCGCGCGCGTCCGGCAACGTCGATTCGTCCGGTGCGCCGCAAGGGGCCGGCGATGTCGGTTCGTCCGGTGTGTCGCCCGCGGCCGACGACTTCCGCCGGGAGGTGCGGGACTGGCTCGCCGAGCACCTCACCGGGCGGTTCGCGCCGCTCGTCGGCTCCGGCGGGCCCGGACGCGAGCACGAGCACCTGCGGCTGCGCGCCGAATGGGAGCGTGAGCTGGGGGCCGGGGGCTGGATCGGGCTCGGCTGGCCGGAACCCTACGGCCGCGGCGCGAGCATCGCCGAGCAGGTCGTGTTCTTCGAGGAGTACGCGCGCGCGGGCGGGCCGGGGCGGCTGTCGCACATCGGTGAGTACCTGCTCGCGCCCACGCTCATCGCCCACGGCACCGAGGAGCAGCGGGCCCGGTTCCTGCCGCCGATCGCCCGCGCCGAGGAGCTGTGGTGCCAGGGGTACTCCGAGCCCGGCGCCGGCTCCGACCTCGCCGGGGTGCAGACCCGCGCCGAGCTCGCCGGCGGCCGCTGGCGCATCACCGGCCAGAAGGTGTGGACGTCGCTGGCGCACATCGCGGACTGGTGCTTCGTGCTCGCGCGCACCGGTGCGCAAACGCGCAAGAACGGACTGTCGTACCTGCTCGTGCCGATGCGGCAGCCCGGCGTCGAGGTGCGCCCGATCGTGCAGCTGACCGGCACCTCCGAGTTCAACGAGGTCTTCTTCGACGGCGCCGAGACCGACGCGGGACTGGTCGTGGGGGAGCCCGGCGACGGCTGGCGGGTCGCGACGAGCACCCTCGCCTTCGAGCGCGGCGTCGCGACCCTGGGTCAGCAGCTCGGGTTCGCCCGGGAGCTGAAGTCCATCATGGACAGAGCGCGATCCACCGGTACCATGGAAGATCCGATCATCGCCGACCGCATCGCGAGCGCCTGGGCGGGACTGCAGGGCCTGCGCCACCACGCGCTGCGCACCCTCTCCGCGACCGAGCCCGACCCCACCGCCGCGTCCGTCGCCAAGCTGCTGTGGGCCAACTGGCACCGCGACCTCGGCGAGCTGGCCCTGGCCGTGGAGGGCGCGGGCGCGACGGTCGCCCGGGCCGCGCCCTACGACCTGACCGACGCCCAGCGCCTGTTCCTGTTCACCCGCGCCGACACCATCTACGGCGGATCGAACGAGATCCAGCGCAACATCATCGCCGACCGGCTCCTCGGCCGCGTCCCCCGAGCCTAGGAGTGTCCACAGTGGAGTCCTTTGCCGGTGAGTTCACGGCGGAGCAGACGGCGCTGCGCGAGTCGGTCCGCGACTTCTTCGCCTCGCCCGGGTACAGCTGGGACCGCCTCACCGGCGAGCTCGGCCTCACCGCGCTCGCCGTCGCCGAGGAGCACGGCGGCTTCGGCGCCACCGCGGTCGAGGCCGGCATCGTGCTGGAGGAGGCCGGGGCCGCGCTGCTGTCCGCGCCGCTGCTGTCGACCACCGCCGCGATCCTGGCCCTGGCTCCGGCGTCCGGCCGGCTGGGGTCGCTCGCCGCCGGCACGGCGATCGGCGCCCCGGCCCTGGAGCCCGTGTCCGGCCGGCTGGGGACGGCGATCGGCGCCCCGGCGCTGGACCCCGTGTCCGGCCTTCTGGAGTCGCTCGCCGCCGGCACGACGATCGGCGCCCTGGCCCTCGGCGACGGCGTCGAGGCCCGGCCGACCGCGGACGGCATCGTCCTGGACGGCCGGGCCGAGCACGTCCTGGACGGCGACGCCGCGGACGTGTTCCTCGTCGAGGCGGCCGGCGACCTGTACGCGACCGACGCCGCCGTCGTGCAGCCCGTGCCCACGCTGGACACCACGCGCGGCCAGGCGACCCTGATCCTCACCGCCGCCCCGGCCCGCCCGGTCGCCCCGGCCGGCGCCGCGCACGCCCTCGCCGTCGTGCGGGCGCTGCTGGCCGCCGAGTCCGTCGGCGTGGCGCGGGCCGCGCTGCGGTCCACCGTGGATCATCTGCGCACCCGCCACCAGTTCGGCGTGCCGCTGTCGACGTTCCAGGCCCTGCGGCACCGGGTCGCGGATCTCTACGTGCTGCTGGAGCAGGCGACCTCGACGGCCCGCTACGCCCTGCGCTGCCACGGCACCGCCGAGTTCGCGGTCGCCGCGCCGCTGGCGAAGCTCTCCGCCGCCGAGGCCGCGTGGACGATCACCCGCGAGTCGATCCAGCTGCTCGGCGGGATCGGGTTCACGTGGGAGCATCCGGCGCACCGGTACCTCAAGCGCGCCACCGCCGGCCACCTGCTCTTCGGCGACCCGCCCACGCTGCGGCGGCAACTGCTCGCGCACGCGGGATAATCGACAGCTGTCGATTATGTCACATAGACTGCACGGCATGAGACGAACCCTCGTCATCGCCGCGGCGGTCGTGCTCGCCGCTGTCTCCTCCTCCGTCGCCGCCCCGTCCGCCTCCGCCGCCACCGTCCGCCCCTTCGGCTCGGTCGTCGAGGCCGAGTCCTACGACGCCCAGCACGGCGTGCGCGTCTTCGCCGACCCGGCGGCCTCCGGCGGCCAGGCGGTCGCCTTCTCCGGCGGCGACCGCCTGCGCCTCGACGCCGTCGACTTCGGCGCGCCCGGCCAGGCCAGCGGCTTCGCCACCTGGCGCTCCTGCGCGACCGGCTCGGGCACGGTCGAGCTGCGGCTCGACTCGCCCACGGCCACCCCGTTCCTGACCTTCCAGCCCGCGGGCGGCACGTGCGCCCAGTGGTTCCAGTCGAGCACCCGCATGGGCGTGACCACGACCCCGACCGGCGTCCACGACCTGTACCTGTCGTTCACCTCGCCCTCGCGGTGCGAGTTCTACCGGCTCGACAGCTTCCAGATGATCAAGCAGACCGGCCCGCCGATCCCGTAAGTTTCACACCGGACCCGGTCCAACGCCGCGCCGCGGGATCGATCGGCGGCCGGCACCGGCCCGGGCGGCGGTGCGGTCGCCGTCATCGGCCTGCGGTGCGGCGTGCCCGGCGCGCCGGGCACGCCGAGCACGAGCTGGGGCGGCTCAGGAGCGCGACCGCCGGGACGGACGACCGCGCGGCGGGGCGTCACGCCCGCGGGCCGGTCGCCCATGGTCCTTGCGGCCGCGGTCGAGCGCGCGGTGGCCGGCGAGTGCCGCGAGTACCGCGGGTGCCGCCGGTGCCGAGCGCCGCCGGACTAGAGCCGCTCGATGATGGTGACATTGGCCGTACCGCCGCCCTCGCACATCGTCTGCAGACCGTACCGGCCGCCGCGCGCCTCCAGCTCGTGCAGCAGCGTCGTCATGAGCCGGGCGCCGGTCGCGCCGAGCGGGTGGCCCAGCGCCACCGCGCCGCCGAGGGGGTTGACGCGCTCGAGGTCGGCGCCGGTCTCGTGCTGCCAGGCGAGCACGACCGGTACGAACGCCTCATTGATCTCGACGAGGTCGATGTCGTCGATCGTCAGGCCGGCCTTGCGCAGGGCGTGCGCGGTCGCCGGGATGGGGCCGGTGAGCATGTAGACGGGGTCGTCGGCGAGCACGCTGAGGTGGTGGATGCGGGCGCGGGGGCGCAGCCCGTGCTCGGCGACCGCGCGCTCGGAGGCGACGAGCAGGGCCGCGGCGCCGTCGGAGATCTGGCTGGCGAGGGCGGCGGTGACGACCCCGCCGGGCTTGAGGGTGGGCAGGGAGGCCATCTTCTCGAGGGTGGTGTCGCGGCGCGGGCCCTCGTCCACCGAGACCCCGGCGATCGGCTCGATCTCGCGCTCGAACCGGCCGGCGTCGATCGCGGCGGCGGCGCGGCGGTGGCTCTGCAGGGCGTAGCGCTCCATCTCCTCGCGCGTGAGGGCCCACTCGGCGGCGATGAGCTCGGCGGCGCGGAACTGGCTGATCTCCTGGGTGCCGTAGCGCGCGTGCCAGCCGGACGAGCCGCGGAACGGGTCCTCGAAGCCGTACTGCTGCCCGGCCAGCATCGCCGCCGAGATCGGGATGGCGCTCATGTTCTGCACGCCCCCGGCCACGACCAGGTCGGCGGTGCCGGACATGACCGCCTGCGCGGCGAAGTGCAGGGCCTGCTGCGAGGAGCCGCACTGCCGGTCCACGGTCACCCCGGGCACGTGCTCGGGCAGCCCGGCCGCGAGCCAGCTGGTGCGGGCGATGTTCCCGGCCTGCGGTCCGAGCGCGTCGACGCAGCCGAAGATCACGTCGTCGACCGCGGCCGGGTCGACGCCGCTGCGCTTGACCAGCGCGTTGAGCACGTGTGCGCCCAGGTCGGCGGGGTGGATGGCGGCCAGTGCGCCGCCGCGGCGGCCGACCGGGGTGCGGACCGCCTCGACCAGATATGCCTCCGTCATGCCTGGGACCTTACCAAGCGAGCGCTTGGTTGGTAAGGTGCGTCGCATGGAACCGTTGGACGCCCGCACGATCCCCGATCCGGTGCTGGCCGGCGCGGCGCGCGCCGGCGGCAAGGTGCTCGAAACGACACTGCGGAGCGCCTGAATGGACACCGTCATCGTCACGGGCGGCGGCAGCGGCATCGGCGCCGCGGTCGCCCGCCTCGCCACGGAGCATGGCCTGCGCCCGGTCGTGTGGGACCTGCGCGGCGGCGACCTGGAGGTGGACGTCCGCGACCCGGACGCGGTGCGGGCGGCCCTCGCCGAGACCGGGCCCGCGCGCTACCTCGTCAACAACGCGGGACCGGCCAGCGGCGGCCCGGCGCTCGCCTTCGGCGACGGGCTCGTCGCCACCGCCGGCAGCATGGAGCTCGTCACCTCCGCCTGGCTGGCCACCGGTCCGCCCGAGGGCTCGGCCGTGGTCAACGTGGCCTCCGTCGCGGGCAACTTCGTCGGTACCGACAGCGCCTGGTACTCCGCCGGGAAGGCCGCGATCGCGGGCTACACCCGGCACCTGGCCACGCGGGTGGCGCCGCGGGTGCGGGCCAACGCGGTCGCGCCCGGCTTCATCGACACGCCCCGCATGGCCGGCTTCGCCGACACCCCGCTCGGCCGCTCGCTCATCGAGCGCAACCCCATGGGCCGCGCCGGGCGCCCCGAGGACGTCGCCGCGGCCGTCCTCTTCCTGCTCTCGCCCGCCGCCGCCTACGTCAACGGCGTCCTGCTCCCCGTGGACGGGGGCTGGACCGTCAGCCAATAGCTACTCGGAAGGGAGTCCACTGTGGACGCCGTCATCGTCTCCGCCGCGCGCTCGCCCATCGGCCGCGCCTACAAGGGCTCGCTCGCCGGTGTGCGCGCCGACGACCTCGCCGCCCAGATCGTCGGCAAGGCCCTGGCCAAGGTGCCCGCGCTCGACCCGGCCACCCTGGACGACCTGATCCTCGGGTGCGCGCAGCCGGCCGGTGAGCAGGGGTACAACCTCGGCCGCCAGGTCGCGATGCACCTCGGGCTCGACATGGTGCCCGGCACCACCGTCAACCGGTACTGCGCCTCCTCGCTGCAGGCGATCCGGATGGCCTTCCACGCCATCAAGGCGGGGGAGGGCCACGCGTTCGTCGCGGCCGGGGCCGAGGTCGTCTCGCACTACCCGGCCGGGAAGGCCGACGGCATGCCGGGCACCCGCAACCCGCGCTGGCCCGAGCGCACCTCCACGCTGCCCTGGACCGATCCGCGCGCGAGCGGGGAGCTGCCGGACGCGTACATCGCGATGGGCGAGACCGCCGAGAACGTCGCGTCGCTGTGCGGCATCACCCGCCGCGAGCAGGACGAGTTCGGCGTGCGCAGCCAGAACAACGCCGAGAAGGCCCAGGCCGACGGGTTCTGGGAGCTCGACATCACGCCCGTCACCCTGCCCGACGGCACCGAGCTGGCCCGCGACGACGGCCCCCGCGCGGGCGTGACGCTGGAGAAGGTCAGCACGCTGCAGCCGGTGTTCCGGCCCGACGGCACCGTCACCGCCGGCAACTGCTGCCCCCTCAACGACGGCGCGGCCGCCGTCGTCGTCATGAGCGCGTCCCGGGCCCGCGAGCTGGGCCTCACCCCGCTGGCGCGGATCGTGGCGACGGGCGTGTCCGCGCTGAGCCCCGAGATCATGGGCCTCGGCCCGGTCGAGGCGAGCCGGCGGGCCCTGCACAACGCCGGCATGTCCATCTCGGACATCGACCTCATCGAGATCAACGAGGCCTTCGCCGCCCAGGTGATCCCGTCGTACCGCCAGCTGGGCGCCGACCCCGACAAGGTCAACGTCCACGGCGGCGCGATCGCGGTCGGCCACCCCTTCGGCATGACGGGCGCGCGGATGGCCACGACCCTGCTCAACGGGCTGTCCTTCCGCGACCGCAGCATCGGCCTGGAGACCATGTGCACCGCGGGCGGGCAGGGCATGGCGCTGATCCTGGAGCGGCTGTCGTGACCGGTCACCTGGCGGGCAAGGCCGTCGTCGTCACCGGGGCGGGCCGCGGGCTCGGCGCCGCGTACGCGCGCCTGGCCGCGGCCGAGGGCGCCGCCGTCGTCGTCAACGACGTCGACGCGGACCTGGCCGCCGCGGTCGCCGAGGAGATCCGCGCCGCGGGCGGCCGGGCGGCGCCGTTCGTGGGCTCGGTCGCCGACTGGGACCGGGCCGGCGAGCTGGTGACCGCGTGCGTCGAGGAGTTCGGCGCGATCGACGGCCTGGTCAACAACGCCGGCATCTTCCGCCTCGCCGACCCGCGGGAGCAGGACCCGGCCGAGTTCCGCGCCGTGCTGGAGGTCAACGTCCTCGGCACCGCGTACTGCGGCCTGCACGCCATCCGCGCGATGCTCGAGCGCGGCACCGGCTCGATCGTCAACGTGACGTCGGGCTCGCACGCGGGCTCGGCCGCGATGGGCGCCTACGGGGCGAGCAAGGGGGCGGTGGCGTCGTTGACGTACTGCTGGGCCACCGACCTCGCGGGCACCGGCGTGCGGGTGAACGCCGTGTCCCCGAACGCGCACACCCGGATGGCGGACGCCTACGAGGCGTACCTCGGCGCCGCCGCCCAGGGCCAGAACGTGGCCAAGTCGCCCGCCCAGAACGCCCCGGCGGTGGTGTACCTGCTCGCGGACGCGTCCTCGGCCCTGCACGGCCAGATCGTGCGCATCGACGGCGACGAGCTGTCGATGGTCGCCCACCCGGTCGTCCAGGGCCACGGCGCCCTGAACCCGGCCTGGACGGTGTCGGCGGTGGCGGCCGCCTTCGCCGCGGGCGAGGTCGGTCCCCTGAGCCCGCTCGGCCTGCAGCGCGCCTGACCCGACAGGCGCTCCCGGGCCAGGTCAGCGGCCCGCGCCGCCGGCCGGCGGCGCGTCGCGATGGCGGATCGTCACCGCGACGCGCCGCCGGAGCGTCGGACCGCCGGGTCAGCGTGGCCCGCCTCAGCTGGTGCTCCGGGCGGGGTCGCTGGCAGCCTCCCGCCGCCCACCCCGGCCGCGGCGGACCCGATCGCCTGGTGCGGTGCGGGACATCGGCGCGGCCCGGTGAGCGCCTGCTGCCGCCGGCGCGGGCCGAGATCGAGGTCGACAAGAACAGGTAGGCCCGCGGCCGAACCGGGTTGATCGCGGGTCGGGCGTCTGACACGATGCCTCGACGCATCAACGCCGGGGGATGTCGGGGGAGCTCGTGTCGGATACCGATGTGGCACGGTTCGTGCTGGTTCGTTCGCGCTGGCAGGCGGCCTACCCGGTGGGGGTCACGGTCGTGTTCCGGGCGCTGATCGTCGCCTACGCCCTGGCGCTCGGCGCCCGGGGGCTCATGCTCTTCGCCGTGCTGGCGGTCTTCGGGGTGACCGGGGCCATCGGCCTGCTCGCGTTCGTCGCCACGCTGACGGCGCCGCCGGCCGAGGTGACCGGTGACGGGCTTC
The DNA here is from genome assembly GCF_050947935.1 of Dactylosporangium sp. CA-052675. GTDB lineage: Bacteria > Actinomycetota > Actinomycetes > Mycobacteriales > Micromonosporaceae > Dactylosporangium. The sequence goes on from NZ_CP192010.1 coordinate 3,879,950, forward strand.
GGCTGCGCGAGCTGGCCATCTCGACCGGGCTGACCGACGTCGCCTGGTCCGAGGTGCGGGCCGCGTGGATCGCGTACCTCGGCGGCCAGCGGTGCCTGTTCGTGCTCGCCGGCGACCGGGACCGCCCCTACTTCTCGCCGGTTGCCGAGGGGCCGGGGGCCGCGGCCGCGGTGCGGGACCTCAGTGGCGGCACGGTCACCGTCGCGGACGAGCCGCCGCCCCGCCCGCAGACCGGCTCGCCGGCGTTCCGGCTGGCCGGCTACGGGCGGGTGCGCCGGACGCCGTTGGCCGTGGCGGTCCTGCCGTGGGTGGCGATCCTCGTGCTGCTGCCGTGGCTGACCCATACGACACCGGCGTGGGACCAGCCCTGGTGGCCCGGCCACCACTGAGCCGACCCCGGGCCCGGCCCGCATTTGCGTGCATGGATCACCATCGGAAGGGTGATGGGATCTTCACACGCCGTGTCGGGGGCCGCCGGGTGGCTGGCGGGCTGTGCGGCGCTCGCGGCCGCGGGTGTGCCGGCCACGCCGCCCGTGGTGGTCGTCGGCACGGTGGTCGCGGCCGGGGCGGCGCTGCTGCCCGACTGCGACCACCCCAGCTCCTGCGTCGCGCACACGTTCGGCCCGGTGACGAAGTTCCTGTGCCGGCGCATCGGGCGGGCCTGCGCCGTGCTGCACGCCCGGACGCGCACGCCGCTCGACGTCCGTGACCTCGACGGGCACCGCACGCTCACGCACACCGTGCTCTGGGCGCTCGTGACCGGGCTGGTCGCGGCCGTGGGCGGGTGGCTCGGCGGCCTCGCGGCGGCCGCGGTCGTGACGTTCGCCACGACCGGGCTCGCCGTGCGGGCGCTGTGGCCGAAGCGCAAGCGGGGCACGCTCGGGGCGACGCTCGGCGGGGCCGTCACCGCCGCGGCGCTCGTCACGTTCGGCCCGGCCGGCGGCTGGTGGTGGCTCGGGGTGCCGGTCGCGTTCGGGTGCCTCGCCCACATCGCCGGGGACGCGCTCACCAACACCGGGGTGCCCGCGCTGTTCCCGCTCAAGGTCGGCGGGCGGCGCTGGCGGCGGCTGCGGGCGCCGCGCGGGCTGCGCTTCGGCACCGGCGGCCGCGCCGAGCACCTCGTCCGCTGGGTGCTGGTGGCGGGCGCGATCGGAGCGGGCTGGCTGCTGGCCGTCTAGCTCGCTGCCCGGCGCCCCGGCCGCGCCCGGGTCACTTGCGGGACAGGCCGTCCACGAACAGCGAGGTGCAGTCCTCGGCCAGGCGCGTGATCGGGTACTCCCGGGTCGGCTTGAACCAGCGCACCGACAGCCACACCGCGTCACGCATCAGGCGGTACAGGATCTTCGGATCGAGGTCCGAGCGGATCACGCCCTGGTCGATCCCGGCCTCGATGACCTGCAGCCAGGCGGCCTGGACCTCCTTGCCGGCGTTGCGCAGGTATCCGAACCGCTCGATCTGGATCAGGTAGTTCACGTCGTTCTGGTAGATCTCGGTGGCGTGCGGATGTGCCTCGACCACCTCGAGCGACGCCACGATCAGGTCGTGCAGGCGGGTGCGCGGGTCGGTGTCGGCGGCCAGCACCCGCTTGTAGCGGGTCCGCAGGTCCTCGAGGTAGGAGGTGACGATCTCGTCGACCATCGCCTCCTTGGACTCGAAGTGGTGGTAGAGGCTCCCGGACAGGATGCCGACCTCGTCGGCGATCTCACGCACCGTGGTCGCCGCCACACCCTTGTTGGCGAACAGCGCCGCGGCGCTGGCGAGAATCCGCTCGCGTCGTTCTCCAGACTCCCGCGCCATGCCCTTGTCCTTTGCAGAGAAGGTGATGTATCCCGCCGGAGTGTACCGATCCCGCGAGAAAACGAGTGTAGCGTAATCAAGCAAGCGCTTGGTACGTTCGTCTGGCAAGTCAGCCTGCGGGAGTAAGGCGGCCAAACACAGCGATGGCGAACAAGCAGATGTCCCCCGACGAGGTCGTGGCCCGGTTACGCTCCGGCATGACCATCGGGATCGGCGGCTGGGGGTCGCGGCGCAAGCCCATGGCCCTGGTGCGCGCGATCCTGCGCTCCGACCTCACCGACCTCACGATCGTGACCTACGGCGGCCCCGACGTGGGCCTGCTGCTGGCGGCGAAGAAGGTCCGGCATGTGATCTACGGGTTCGTGTCGCTCGACTCGATCCCGCTCGAGCCGCACTTCCGCGCGGCCCGGGAGAGCGGCGCGATCGAGGTGACCGAGTACGACGAGGGCATGCTGCGCTGGGGGCTCTACGCGGCCGCCTGCCGGCTGCCGTTCCTGCCCAGCCGCGTCGGGCTCGGCTCCGACGTGCTCACCGTGAACCCGTCCCTGCGGATGGTCGTTTCGCCCTACGGCGGCGAGGAGTTCATCGCGATGCCGGCCCTGCGGCTCGACGCGGCCCTGGTGCACCTGAACCGGGCCGATGTGCACGGCAACGCGCAGTACCTCGGCAAGGACCCGTACTTCGACGACCTCTTCTGCACCGCGGCCGAGCAGGCCTACGTGTCCGTCGAGCGGATCGTCCCCACGGCCGAGCTGACGCGGGACGCACCCGTGCAGAGCCTGCTGCTGCAGCGCTGGATGGTGCACGGCGTGGTCGAGGCCCCCGGCGGCGCGCACTTCACCTCCTGCGACCCCGACTACGGGCGCGACGAGGCGTTCCAGCGCGAGTACGCCGACGCCGCCGCCGACCCCGAGCGCTGGCGGCAGTTCTACGAGCGGTACCTGGACGGCGACGAGGCCGCCTACCGGGCCGCCGTCCAGACCCGGGGCGTGGCCGCATGAGCGGTCCGGAGCTTGCGGAGGTGACGGCATGAGCGACGTCACCCGCGCGGAGTACTGCGCGATCGCGTGCGCCGAGGCCTGGCGCGGCGACGGGGAGATCCTGGCGAGCCCGATCGGCGTGGTGCCGAGCATCGCCGCCCGCCTGGCCCGCGCCACGTTCGCGCCCGACCTGCTGCTCTCCGACGGCGAGGCGATGCTCGGCGTGGGCACCTGGGCGCTCGGGCAGGCCCCGGACGAGGTCGAGGGCTGGATGCCGTTCCGGGCCGTGTTCGACCTGCTCTACACCGGGCACCGGCACGTCATGATGATGCCGAGCCAGATCGACCGGTACGGCAACGCCAACATCTCCGCGATCGGCGACTTCGCGCGCCCGACCCGCCAGCTGCTCGGCGTGCGCGGCGCGCCCGGCAACACGGTGAGCCACCCGACGAGCTACTGGGTGCCGCGTCACGGCCGGCGCTCGTTCGTGGCCGCCGTCGACATGGTCAGCGGCGTCGGCTACGACCGGGCCGCCGCCGTCCCGGCCGCCGGCAAGTACCACGAGCTGCGGCGGGTCGTCAGCAACCTCGGCGTCTTCGACTTCGGCACCGAGGACCACCGCATGCGCCTGGTGTCGGTGCACCCGGGCGTGACGGTCGAGGAGGTTGTCGCCGCGACCGGCTTCGACCTGGTCGTCCCGGCCGAGGTGCCGCAGACCCGCGAGCCCGCCGAGGACGAGTTGCGGCTCATCCGCGAGGTGATCGATCCCAAGGGCGCCCGTTCGCGGGAGGTGGCCGGGTGAGTGGTGCCCTGCGGACGCCGATCTGCGCGCTGTTCGGGGTCAAGTACCCCATCGTGCAGACCGGCATGGGCTGGGTCTCCGACGCCGGGCTCACCGCGGCCACCGCCAACGCCGGTGGCCTGGGCATCCTCGCCGGCGCCACCCTGGCCTACGACGAGCTCGTCACCGCGATCGCCGGCGTCCGGGCCCGCACCGACCAGCCCTTCGGGGTCAACCTGCGCGCCGACGCGCCCGACGCCGGCCGCCGGGTCGACCTGCTCATCCGCGAGGGGGTCCGGGTCGCCTCCTTCGCCCTGGCCCCCAAGCCGGAGCTGATCGACAGGCTGAAGTCGGCCGGCGTGCTGGTGGTGCCCTCCGTCGGTGCGCGCCGGCACGCCGAGAAGGTCGCGGCCTGGGGCGCCGACGCCGTCGTGGTGCAGGGTGGCGAGGGCGGCGGGCACACCGGCCCGGTGCCGATCTCCCTGCTGCTGCCCCAGGTCGTCGACGCCGTCGACATCCCGGTCGTCGCGGCCGGCGGCTACCACGACGGGCGCGGGCTCGTCGCCGCGCTCGCCTACGGCGCGGCCGGGATCGCCATGGGCACCCGGTTCCTGCTCACCACCGACAGCCCGATCGCCGAGGACGTCAAGCGCCGCTACCTCGCCGCGACCGTCACCGACACGGTGGTGACCGACGCGCTCGACGGGGTGCCGCAGCGCGTGCTGCGCACCGGGTTCGTCGACGCCCTCGCGAAACCGTCGCTCCCCGGGCGGCGGCTCGCCCGCGCGTTCGGCAGCGCCCGGGCGTTCCGGAAGCTCTCGGGGCGCTCGTGGGTGTCGCTGCTGCGCGAGGGGCGGGCGATGCGCGGGCGCGGGCTGCGGTACGACCAGGTGCTCCTGGCCGCGAACACCCCCATGCTCATCCGCAACGCGATGGTCGAGGGGCGGCCCGACGCCGGCGTCATGGCCAGCGGGCAGGTCGCGGGGCTCATCGACGATCTGCCCAGCGTCGCCGAGCTGGTCGAGCGGATCATGGCCGAGGCCGAGACCACGCTGAAGCGGCTGGCCTGATGCCCGCGTACGCGATCGACGGCGTCGTCCCGGTCGTGCACCCGGAGGCCTACGTCCACCCGACCGCGGTGCTCATCGGCGACGTGCACGTCGGCCCCGGCTGCTACGTGGGGCCCCTCGCCAGCCTGCGCGGGGACTTCGGCCGGATCGTCATGCTGGACGGCTCGAACCTGCAGGACTCCTGCGTCTTGCACACGTTCCCGGGCACCGAGGCGGTGCTCGGCCGCCACGGCCACGTCGGGCACGGCGCGGTGCTGCACGGCTGCGTCATCGGCGACGGGGCGCTCGTGGGCATGAACGCGGTCGTGATGGACGGTGCCGAGGTCGGGGCGGAGGCGTTCGTCGGCGCGCACGCGTTCGTCAAGGCCGGCTTCGTGGTGCCGCCGCGCACCCTCGCGGCCGGGTCGCCGGCTCGCGTGGTGCGCGACCTGACGCCCGCGGAGCTCGCCTGGAAGGCCAACGGCACGCGGGTGTACCAGGAGCTGGCCGTCCGCAGCCGGGCCTCCCTCCGCGAGGTCGAGCCGCTGGCGGCGCCCGAGCCCGACCGGCCCGCGCTGCCGACCGGCCCCGAAACCGCGGTCCCGCTCGGCGTCGCCCGGGCTAGTGAACCAAACAAGCGCTTGGTAGAGTGATCGCATGCTGGAGAGGACCCCGGGTCACGGCCTGCTCGCCGGGCGCACGGTGCTCGTCACCGCCGCCGCCGGCACGGGCATCGGGTTCGCGACCGCCGAGCGCTGCCTGGAGGAGGGCGCCACCGTCGTGATCAGCGACCGGCACGAGCGCCGTCTCGCCGAGACCGCCGAGCGCCTCGGCGTGCTCGCGGTGCCGTGCGACGTCACCGACGAGGCCCAGGTCCAGCGGCTCTTCGACACCGTGACCGAGCGGCTCGGCGGGCTGGACGTGCTCGTGAACAACGCCGGGCTCGGCGGCACCGCGAACATCGTGGACATGACCGACGAGCAGTGGTCCACGGTCCTCGACGTGACGCTCACCGGCACCTTCCGCTGCACCCGGGCGGCGCTGCGGCACATGATGCCCCGCGGCCGGGGCGTGGTGGTCAACAACGCCTCGGTCATCGGCTGGCGGGCGCAGGAGGGGCAGGCGCACTACGCCGCGGCCAAGGCCGGGGTCATGGCGCTCACCCGCGTGTCCGCCGTCGAGGCGGCCCGGGCCGGGGTGCGGGTCAACGCGGTGGCGCCCAGCCTCGCGATGCACCCGCACCTGGCCAAGGTCACCACCGAGGAGCTGCTGGCGGAGCTGTCCCGGCGCGAGGCGTTCGGGCGGCCGGCCGAGCCGTGGGAGGTGGCGAACGTGATCGTCTTCCTGGCCAGTGACTACAGCACGTACATGACCGGCGAGGTCGTGTCGGTCAGCAGTCAGCATCCGTAGGGGGAGTGTCATGGTCGACGACAGTGCCGCCGGACGCATCGGCGAGCCGTTCACCCTCGACGTCGAGCGGGGCAAGATCCGCGAGTTCGCCCGGGCCACCCACTCGGCCAACCCGGCCTACCTGGACACCGAGGACCCCGTCGTGCCGGCGACGTTCCTCACCACCGCGTTCTTCTGGCAGTCCGGCGCCGCCGACCCGTGGGAGGCGGTGGCGATGGACCAGCACAAGGGGCTGCACGCCGAGCAGGAGTTCGTGTTCCACGGCCCGCCGCCGCGCGCCGGGGCCCGGCTCACCGGGGTGTCCCGGATCGAGTCGGTGACCCGCAAGGAGGGCCGCTCCGGGCCGCTCGCGTTCGCCGTCATGGTGACCGAGTTCCGCGACGAGACCGGCCGGCTCGTCGCCACGGCGAAGCTGACGGGGGTGGAGGCCGGGTGAGCGGCACGGAGCGAAGCGGAGTGGCCGCTCACGGGCAAGCGCAGGGTTCGGCGCCGGAGCCGGAGCGAGGCGGAGGCGGTGGCACCGCCTTGGTCGTCGGGCCGCTGACGCGCACGGACCTGGTGAGGTACCAGGGGGCGTCGGGCGACTTCAACCCGATCCACCACGACGAGATCTTCGCCCGCGAGTCCGGCCTGCCGGCCCCGCTCTCGCTGGGCATGCTGCAGGCCGGGTTCCTGGCCACCTGGGCCACCGACGCGTTCGGCGCCGAGAACGTCCGCGCGTTCCGGGTCCGTTTCGCCGCCCGGGTCTTCCCCGGCGACACGGTCACCTGCGACGGCACCGTCACCGCCCGCCGCCCCGGCGAGCTCGACGTCGAGATGACCTGCACCAAACAGGACGGCACCGTCGCCGTGTACGGCTGGGCGACCTTCGCGACCGAAGAGGACGAATGATCACCTCGACTGTGGACGACCGCGGCATCGCCGAGATCGTCATGGACAACCCGCCCGTGAACGCGCTGCCGGTCAAGGGCTGGTTCGACCTCGCCGCCGCGCTGGACGCGGCCGGGGCCGACCCGGCGGTGCGGGCGGTGGTGCTGCGGGCCGAGGGCCGCGGCTTCAACGCCGGCGTCGACATCAAGGAGCTGCAGGCCGCCAAGGACTTCGGCGCGCTCGTCGGGGTGAACAAGGGCTGCGCGGCCGCGTTCGCCGCCGTCTACGACTGCCCCGTGCCCGTCGTCGCGGCCGTGCAGGGCTTCTGCCTCGGCGGCGGCATCGGGCTGTGCGGCAACGCGGACATCATCGTCGCGGCCGAGGACGCGACCTTCGGGCTGCCCGAGGTCGACCGGGGCGCGCTCGGCGCCGCGACCCACCTGTCGCGGCTGGTGCCCCAGCACAGGATGCGCGCGATGATGTACACCTCGGCCACCGCGACCGCCGCCGAGCTGCACGCGTTCGGGTCGGTGCTGCGGGTCGTGCCGCGCGAGGAGCTGCGGGCGGCGGCGTTCGAGGTCGCGGCGAACATCGCGGCCAAGGACCCCAACGTCATCCGGGCCGCCAAGGAGTCGCTCAACGGGATCGACCCCTGGGATCCGAAGCGCAGCTACCGGTACGAGCAGGGCTTCACCTTCGAGCTGAACCTCACGGGCGTCGCCGACCGCGTGCGGGACGAGTTCGGCCGATGAGCGTGGACCTTGCCGACACGCCCGCCGAGGCCGCGTTCCGGGCCGAGGCCCGCGACTGGCTGCGGGCGAACGTGCCCGCCGAGCCGTTGCCGTCCGGCGACACCCGCGAGGGCTTCGCCGCGCACCTGGACTGGGAGCGGCGGCTGTTCGACGCGCGCTGGGCGGTGGTGTCGTGGCCGTCCGCGTACGGCGGCCGGGACGCGTCGCTGTGGGAGTGGCTGATCTTCGAGGAGGAGTACTACGCCGCCGGGGCCCCGCAGCGGGTCACCCAGAACGGCATCTTCCTGCTCGCCCCGACCCTGTTCGAGTTCGGCACCGACGAGCAGCGCGACACCCTGCTGCCGCGGATGGCCGCGGCCCGGGATCTGTGGTGCCAGGGCTGGTCCGAGCCCGGCGCCGGCAGCGACCTCGCCGCGATCACCAGCCGTGCGGTGCGGGCCGAGGGCGGCTGGCGGCTGAACGGGCAGAAGACGTGGACGACCCGGGGCGCGTTCTGCACCCACCTGTTCGGGCTCTTCCGCACCGACCCGGACGCGCCCCGCCACCGCGGCCTCACGTACTTCCTCGTCCCCCTCGACACCGAGGGCGTGACCGTGCGCGGCTTCGGCCGCCTCGACGGCGACGAGGGCTTCGCCGAGGTCTTCTTCGACGACGTCTTCGTCCCCGACACGGCCGTCCTCGGCGGCCTGCACCAGGGCTGGAAGGTGGCGATGGCGACCACCGGCTCCGAGCGCGGCCTGACCCTGCGCTCCCCGGGCCGGTTCCTGCACGCCGCCGAGCGCCTCATCGCGCTCGCGATCGCCCACCGGGACCGGCTGCGGCCGGCGACCCGGGAGCGGGTCACCCGGGCCTGGCTGCGCGCCCGCGCGTACCGCCACTTCACCCTGCACCAGGTCACCGGCCTGGTCGAGGGCCGCCCGCCCGGCGCCCGCTCGAGTCTCAACAAGCTCTACTGGTCGCAGCTGGACATCGACCTGCACGAGGTGGCGCTGGAGCTGCTGGGCGCGCAGGCGCTGCTCGACGGCCCGTGGACGCGCGGCTACCAGTTCTCCCTCGCCGGCCCCATCTACGCGGGGACGAACGAGATCCAGCGCAACATCGTCGCCGAGCGGGTGCTCGGCCTACCCCGATAGGTCCGCCGATGCGTTTCGCCCCAACTGACGAGCAACTCGCCTTCGCCGACGCGGTCCGGGCGCCCCTGGCGGCCGGCGACTGGGATGCCCTCGCCGCGATGGACGTCTTCGCCGACCTCGGGCTCACGCCGACCGACTTCGTGGGGGTGCTGGAGGCGGCCGGGTACGCGGCGATCGACGAGCCCTTCTCCGCCACCGCGTTCGTCGCGGGGCCGCTGCTGACCGCGCTCGGCGATCCGCGGGGCACCGACGGCTCCCGCGTCGCCCTGGCCGGGCCGGGCGGGCTGACCCCGTTCGGCGCCAAGGCCGACTGGATCCTGCACCTCGACGCCGGCGTGGCCCGCATCGGCGCCGCGGCCGGAGCCCCGGCGTCCACCGTGGACCCGTTCCTCGCCGCGACCGTCTCCACCGGCGCCGACGTCCTCACGGACGACCCGGCCCTGGTGCGCCCGGCGCGGCTGCGGGCCGGGCTGGCGCTGGCCGCCGAGCTCGTCGGGCTCGGGCGGCGGATGCTCGACCTCACCGTCGCCTACGTCAAGCAGCGCCAGCAGTTCGGCGCGCCCGTCGGCAGCTTCCAGGCCGTCAAGCACCACCTCGCCGATGCCCTGCTCGGCCTCGAGTTCGCCGCGCCCGAGGTGCTCGCCGCCGCCTGGGCCGTGGAGCACGACGAGGACGCCGAGCGGGCCGTGGACGCCGCGGTCGTGCTCGCCGCCGAGGCCGCCCACGAGGCCGGGCGCGCCGCGATCCAGTGCCATGGCGCGATCGGCTACACGGTGGAGTACGAGCTGCACCGGTACGTCAAACGGGCCTGGGCCCTGGAATCCCTGGCGGAGACCGGTGCCCGGCTGGACCGCATCGCCGCATCCCTCGCTCTCCCGGAGGCAACCTCATGAGTGACGACGTCGTCCTCTACCGCACCGAAGGCCCGGTCGCCGTCGTGACGATGCACCGGCCGCAGTACCGCAACGCCCAGAACTCCCGGATGACCTACGCGCTCGACGACGCCTTCGGCCGGGCGGCCGCCGACGACGACGTCAAGGTGATCGTGCTGGCCGGCGCGGGCGAGCACTTCTCCGCCGGCCACGACATCGGCACCCCCGGCCGCGACATCGACCAGAGCTTCGAGCGCCGCGCCGGGCTGTGGTGGGACCACGTCGGCAAGGAGGGCGCCGAGAGCCGCTTCGCCCGCGAGTCCGAGGTCTACCTGGGCATGTGCCGGCGCTGGCGGGAGCTGCCGAAGCCGACGATCGCCATGGTGCAGGGCGCCTGCATCGCCGGCGGGCTTATGCTCGCCTGGTGCTGCGACCTCATCGTCGCCGCCGACGACGCGTTCTTCGCCGACCCGGTGGTGCGGATGGGCATCCCCGGCGTCGAGTACTTCGCGCACCCGTGGGTCATGGGCCCCCGCTACGCCAAGGAGTTCCTGTTCCTCGGCGAGCGCGTGCCGGCCGAGCGGGCCCTGGCGCTGGGCATGGTGAACCGGGTCGTGCCGCGGGCCGACCTGCAGACCTCCACGATGGACATCGCGACCCGGATCGCGGCCATGCCGCGGCTGGGGCTGGCGCTGACGAAGAAGGCGGTCAACCAGGCCGAGGACCTGATGGGCCTGCGGGCCGGGATGGACTCGGTCTTCGGCCTGCACCACGTGGCCCACGCGCACAACGCGGAGGTGGGCAAGGACGCCCTGGCCGGGCACGACGCGCGCTCGATGCGTTCCTCATGAGCGCCCAGCGGTACTGCGGCAGCGTCGCCCTCGTCACCGGCGCCGCCTCCGGCATCGGGGCGGCCACCGTCCGCCGGCTGCTGCGCGAGGGCGCCCGGGTCGCGGCCCTGGACGTGGCGCCCATGGAGGAGTCGGGCGACGACGTGCTGGCGCTGCGGTGCGACGTGCGCGACGAGGCCGAGGTCGCCGCGGCCGTGGCGCGGGCCGCGGACTGGGGCGGCCGGCTCGACCTGGTGGCCAACGTCGCCGGGGTGGCGTCCTACCAGCACACCTCGGACGTGACGCTCGCGGAGTGGGAGCGCATCATCGGCATCAACCTCACCGGCACGTTCCTGGTGGCGCGGGCCGCGCTGGAGCCGCTCGTGGCCGCCCGCGGGGCGATCGTGAACGTGGCCTCCCTCGCCGGGGTGCGCGGATGGCGGTACAGCGCCGCCTACTCGGCCGCGAAGGGCGGCGTGGTCGCGCTGACCCGCTCGCTGGCCGTGGAGCTGGCGCCCTCGGGGGTGCGGGTCACGTGCGTGTGCCCCGGCTCCGTGGACACGCCGCTGCGGGCCGGGCTGGCGCCGGTGCCGGATCCGCATCCCCGGCTCGCGGGCATCGGCGGGGCGCTGGTCGACCCGCCCGTGGCCGATCCGGCCGAGGTCGCGGCGGCCATCGCATACCTGGGCTCGGCCGAGGCCCGCTTCGCCGCCGGTGCGGTGCTGCGCCTGGACGGAGGAGCGGGTGTCTGAGTTCCCGGCGTCCAAAGTGGACGCGTACTACGCCGACGGCTCCTGGAGCGCCGACACGATCGCGGACTACGTGGCCCGCAACGACCCCTCCGGCATCGCGTTCCACGCGCCCGAGGGGACGTTCACCTGGCGGGAGTACGACGAGCTGTCCTCGCGCCTGGCCATGTCCTACGTGGAGCAGGGCTTCGCGCCGGGGGACCGGCTCGCGGTGCTGCTGACCGGCGGCGCGCTGACCCACATCGCGTACCTGGCCGCGCAGAAGGCCGGCCTGGTCACGGTCGGCATCGGCCCGCGGGCCGGCGACGCCGAGATCGCGCACCTGCTGCGCAAGACCGGCGCCGCCCTGGCCACCCGGGCCGAGCACCGGGGCCGCCCGGGCACCGCCATCGCCGCCGCCTGCGGCGCGCACCGCCACGTGCTGCTGGACCTCGAGACCCTGCCCGCGCGCGGGCTCGCCGAGGCGCGGATGGGCGCGGACGACCTGTTCTTCCTCAACTCCACCTCGGGCACGACCGGCCTGCCGAAGGTGGTGCGCCAGACGCTGAACACTCGCAAGTACTTCGGCCCCCTGGCCCACGCCGCCGGCCGCTTCGGCCCGGACGAGGTCGTCGCGAGCGTGCTGCCCGCCCCCTACGGCTTCGGCCTGTGGAGCGCGCACGTCGTCCCGGCGATGTACGGCTACCCGGCCGTCCTCACCGCCGAGTTCGACGCGGCCGAGACCCTGCGCCTGATCGAGCGGCACCGGGTGACCGTGCTGTGCGCGGTGACGGCCCAGTTCATCATGCTGCTCAACAGCCCCGGCTTCGCCTCGGCCGACCTGTCCTCGCTGCGCGTCATGTTCACCGGCGGGGAGCGGGTGCCGCCGGCCCGGGCGCGCGAGTTCGAGGAGCGCACGGGCTGCACGGTGCTGCAGTTCTACGGCTCGAACGAGGCCGGCCCGATCTCGGTGACCACGGTGGACGACCCGCCGCAGCGCCGCCTGACGACCGCGGGGCGCCCGATCCCGGCGATGCGGCTGCGCCTGCTCGACGACGGCCAGATCTCCGTGGACGGCCCCGGCTGCAGCCCCGGCTACCTCGACGACGACGCGGCCAATGCGGCCCTCTTCCGCCCCGACGGCCGGCTGCTGACCGGTGACGTCGGCGCGGTCGACGCGGACGGGTACCTCGCGATCACCGGCCGCATCGCCGACTTCATCATCCGCGGCGGGCACAACGTCAGCGCCCTCGTGGTGGAGGAGGCCGTCGCCGGGCACCCGGCGGTGGCGGCGGTCGCGGTCGTCGCCGCGCCCGACCCGGTGCTCGGCGAGCGGGCGTGCGCCTACGTGGTGACCCGCGCCCCGCTCACGCTGGCCGACCTGCGCACCCACCTCGACGCGGGCGGGGTCGGCAAGCAGAACTGGCCCGAGCACCTGGTCGAGCTGCCGGTGCTGCCGCTCGGCACCGGCGGCAAGGTGGACAAGGCCGCCCTGCGCGCCGATGCCGCGCGGCGCTTCGCCCAGGCCTGACCGGTCCGAACGGGCCGGCCGGCGACGCGCCGACCGGCCCGCGGGCCGCTGTGTCGCGAACCGCCGCCGGGAAAGCCGCGGCGAGCCGCACGCCTGCCGGGCGACCCGCGCGGCGCACCGGCGGCCCGTTCCCGGCCGGGTTCTACGGCGCCATGCTGATCAGGGTCTGGGCCACCTGGCCGTCGCCGATCTCGCGGCCGTCCACCGTGGCCACGACGTCGAAGAGGTACCGCCGGCCGCGCACCTCGGCCAGCACCGCGGTCACGGTCACGGTCTGGCCGATGCCGGCCGGGCCCGAGTGCCGCACGCCGATCCAGGTGCCCAGCGACGCCGTCGCCGGGGCGAAGTCGGCGCGCAGGATGTCGGCCGCGGTGTCCTCCATGAACGCGATCATCGACGGCGTGCTCAGCACCGGCTCGGCGCCCGCCACGTGGTCCGTCGTCGCGCCCTTCGTCACCGGAAACAGCCGGGTGTACGCCGCGCCCGGGGCCAGGCCCGTGCGCAGCAGCGCGTGCGGCCTTGCGGTGCGGGCCGGGCCGCGGCGGATGCGCACGTCGGCGACGATCCGGCCGGCGGCCGCGATGCGGAGGGTGACCGTGTTCGTGCCGCGCGCCGCGACGTGCGCCCGCAGCGGGCCGGTGAGCGGGTCACCGTGCCAGATCAGCTGCTCCACGTGGCATTGCTCCGGCAGCGGTACCGGCGGCAGCCCCGCCGTCACCGTCAGGTCCAGGGGTTCGCCGATCGGCGCCAGCCAGATGTCGTCCACGCACGCACTCCCGCCTTGACACGGTCTCTCCGACCGACACAGAATGGCACAACCAAGCGCTTGTTTGGTAGATGCGAGAGGGGTCGGCTCGTGCACTTTCCACCCGGAACGGCTCCCGCCGCCGGCAGCGTTCACGAACGGTATGTCGCGGACCGGCTCGCCGACGTCGGCCGCTGGGGCGACGAGACCCTGCCCGGCGTCGTGCGCCGGCACGCGGCCGAGGACCCGGACGGGCTCGCGTTCATCGCCGGCGAGGACCGCATGACCTGGCGCGAGTTCGACGCGTGGTCGACGGCCTTCGCGCACCGGCTGGTCGCGGCGGGGCTGGAGCCGGGGGCGCGGGCCGGGGTGCTGCTGCCCGACGGGGTCGAGGTGCACGTGGTGTACCTGGCCGCGATGAAGGCCGGGGTGATCGTGGTCGCGATCGGGCCGCGGGCGGCGCGGCTGGAGGTGCGGCACCTGCTCACCGTGGGCGGCGCGACGGCCCTGGTGAGTTTCGCGGAGCACCGCGGCGAGCCGGTCGCCGGCATCGTGGAAGGGCTCGGCATCGACACGCACCTGGTGATCGGCGACCTGTCGGCGCCCGTCGAGCCGTCCGGCCCGCTGGAGGGCCGGGAGCTCGGGCTCGGGGACATCCACCTGCTCAACTCGACGTCCGGGACGACCGGGATGCCGAAGTGCGTGGTGCACAACCAGAACCGCTGGTTCTACTACCACGAGCTCGCGGTCGAGTGCGGCGACCTGCGCACCGACGACGTGTTCCTGACGCTCATCCCGGCGCCCTACGGCTTCGCGCAGTGGACGGCCAACTTCACCCCGACGCTGCTGGGCGCCCCGACGGTCGTGATGCCCCGGTTCAGCGCCGACGAGGCCCTGCGGCTCATCGAGCGCGAGCGGGTGACCGTGGTCTGCTGCGTCAGCACCCAGTTCATCATGATGCTCAACTCGCCGGTGCTGGAGGAGGTCGACCTGTCGTCGCTGCGGTGCATGTTCACCGGCGGCGAGGCGGTGCCGTTCGAGCGGGCGGCGGAGTTCGAGCGGCGCACCGGCGCCCGGGTGCTGCAGTTCTTCGGCTCCAACGAGACCGGCGCGCTGTCGCGCACCTCCGTCACCGACACCGTCGATCAGCGGCTGCGCACCGCCGGGAAGGTCATCGACGAGATGCGGGTCCGGCTCTTCGCCGAGGACGGCACCGACGTCACCGCCGCGGGCGGCCCGGGCCAGGCGGCGTGCGCGGGCCCGGCGACCTGCCTCGGGTACTTCGCCGACCCCGAGGCCAACGAGAAGCTCTTCACCGCGGACGGCTGGATGCTGACCGGCGACATCTGCACCATCGACGCCGACGGGTACCTGCGGGTGGTCGACCGCAAGTCCGACTTCATCATCCGCGGCGGCAAGAACATCTCCGCCGCCGCCGTCGAGGACCAGGTCGGCACCCATCCCGCGGTGGCGATGGTGGCCGCGGTCGCGGTGCCCGACCCGACCTTCGGCGAGCGCGTGTGCGCGTTCGTCGTGCTGCGCGAGGCCGCGACCCTGGACCTCGACGCCCTGCGCGCCCACCTGGACGCCCGCGGCGTGTCCCGCGAGAACTGGCCCGAGCGCCTCGAGATCGTCGAGGACCTGCCGCGCGGCTCCGGCGGCAAGGTGGCCAAGGCCCAGCTGCGCGCCCGGCTCCGTGGAGCGCAGCCGGCCGCGTAGCGTCGCGGCTCCGCCGGCAGCGTGGCGAAGGCCCAGCTGCGCGCCCGGCTCCGTGGAGCGCAGCCGGCCGCGTAGCGTCGCGGCTCGCCGGCGGCGTGGCGAAGGCGCAGCGGCGCGGCCGGCTCCGCCGAGCGCGGCCGGCCGCGTAATGTCGCGGCTCCGGCGGCAGGATGGCGAAGGCGCAGCGGCGCGCCTGCCCCCGCGGACCGCAACCGGCCGCGTAGCGTCAGCCGCCGCGCCCACGGCGGAGGGTGAGGCCACGGGAGTAACGGTCCGCACCACGACGGACGTCGCGGTAGCTCGCTGCTGCTGTTGCTTTTCGCTGTCAGCTCGAACGGGCCTGGAGCGCCTCGAGGGCCTTGTCGGCGTGGACGTCCATGCGGATCTCGCTCTTGACGACGGCGAGCACGCGGCGGTCGGTGTCGATGACGAACGTCGCGCGTTTCGTCGGGATCAGGCCGCCGCCCAGCCCGCGCTTCACGCCGAACTGCTCGCGGACGGTGCCCACCGGGTCGGACAGCAGCGGGTAGCCGAGGCTGTGCCTGCTGGCGAACTCGGCCTGCTTCGCGACCTCGTCGCCGCTGATGCCGACCGGCTGCCCGCCGGCCTCGCGCAGCTCGCCGGCCATGTCGCGGAAGTGGCAGGCCTCGCGGGTGCAGCCGGCGGTGAGCGCGGCCGGGTAGAAGAACAGCACGACCGGGCCACCCTCCAGCAGCGTGCTGAGCCTGCGCGGGGTGCCGGTCTCATCGGGCAGTTCGAAGTCCTCGACCACGTCGCCGACCTGCATTGGGGCTCCTTCCCGGGAACGTCTCGCAACCAATCCTGCCCCGTGCGCGGGCATCGGCGAAGACCGGGGTGACGCCTAGGATGACGCCGTGACGATCACACTCGACGCGGTGCGCGCGGCGCTGCTGGAGGCCTGCCCCGGCCTCGGGATCGGCGACATCCGGCCGCTGGACGCCGGGCACACCAGCCGCCAGTGGGTCGCCGACACCGACGAGGGCCCGCTGCTGGCCAAGACCCCGATCCGCAACCCCGACCCCGCCCACCTGCGCCGCCTCATCGCCGCGACCCGCCGAGCCGCCGACGGGGGCGTCCCGGTGGTCCGGTTCCGGGCCCTGCTGCCACACTCGGCGGACGTGGGCGGCCCGCTGCTCGTGCAGGAGTACCAGGACGGCACGCCCGCCGACGGCGCCTGGGACACCATGGACCCCGCGGCCCGCCTGACGTTCGCCGCCGACCTGGGCACCGTGGTCGGCCGCATCCACGCCTGCACCGGCCCCTGGTTCGGCGACGTGCTGGGCCGCTCCCAGCACCCGGACGCGCGCACGTTCCTGCACACTCGGGTCGGCCAGCAGCTGTCCAAGGCCCCGGGCGTCCTGCCGCCGGAGCTGATCGACCGCGCGGGCGAGGCCCTGCACCGGGCCATCGACGACGTACCACCGGATGCCCCGCCGTCCCTGATCCACGGCGACCTGTGGCGCCCGAACCTGCTGCTGCGAGCCGGCCGCATCACGTGCGTTCTCGACTTCGAGCACGGGCGCTGGGCCGACCGGTTCCTCGATTTCGGCAAACTGGACGAGCACATCTTCGGGGCCTGGCCGCAGGGCCGCGACGCGTTCCTGGCCGCGTACGACGCCGTGCTCCCGCTCCCGGACGACTGGCAGTCTCGAATCCGCCTCGGCAATGCGATCCACGCCTTGTCGACGGCGGTATATTTCGCGCGCTGGAATCCGCAGTTCGTACCGGAGTACGTTGCGTCACTGTCCGCGTGGCTGCACGGCGAGGACTCGTAGGTCGCCGCCGGTCCTTCGGCGGGTCCGCGGCGGCCGGGACGCGCGCCGCCGGACAGCGGGGCACACTTCCGCACGCGTGACCTCGACCGCGACGCGCCGCGGATGATTCTTCTTCGCAGGTTGATAGTTGGGCCGGACGGGGGCTCGGCCGGGGTGATCGCCGCCGGCGTAGGCGCCGGTGATTCGAGTGAGACCGCCGGCGCGTCAGTCGGCCTGGACCAACGCGCGCAGGCGGGTGCGCTGGATCTGGCCGGTCGCCGGGGTTCTCGGGATGGCGTCCACGACGCAGACCCGGCGCGGCTGCTTGAACGACGCCAGGCGGCCGGCCACGTGCGCGCGTACCTCGGCGACCGTGGGCGGCTCGGCGCCGGGCGGCACGACGAGCACCGCGCAGACCACCTCACCCCAGCGCGGGTCGGGAACGCCGACGACGGCCAGGTCCAGCGCGCCCGGCAGATCGCGCAGGGCGTGCTCGACCTCGGCCGGGCCGACCGACTCGCCGCCGGTTCGGATCACCTCGCGGGTGCGGCCGGTGAGGTAGAGGTAGCCGTCCGCGTCGAGGCGGCCGACGTCGCCGGAGCGGTACACGCCGCCGTCGAGGGGCTCGGCGCCCAGGTAGCCGTTCATCAGCGCCGGGCCGCTCGTGCACACCTCGGCGTCGGCGTCCAGCCACAGGGCGTTCGGCGTGGCGGGTCGCCCGACGCTGCCGGGGTGGGTCGCGAGCTCCCAGTCGTGCAGGGCGGCCATGCGGCCGGCCTCCGTCGAACCGTACAGGATCGTGGTCGTCGTGCCCGGCAGCCGCGACTTGATGCGCTCGACGAGGTCGGCGGCGACGGCCGACGTGCCGGTGTCGGCGTGCAGCAGCGAGCGCAGGTCGGCGTGGCGGTGCTCGGGGTCGAGCAGGCGCTCCCACACGGCGGGGATGCAGTACAGCGCGGAGGGCCGGCGGCGCTCCACGACGTCGATCATGTCCGCGGCGTCGGCCCGGCGGACCAGGTGCACGGCGGTGCGGTGCTGCCACGCCTCCATGACGTAGTGCCAGCCGCCGTAGTGGTACAGCGGGAAGGTGCACACCACGCCGCCGTCGCCGCGCAGGCCGCTGGTGAACGTGCCGCCGCCCGCGGCCGCGCGCAGCCAGCTCGCCCGGTGGCTGACCAGGGCGCCCTTCGGGGTGCCGGTGCTGCCGCTGGTGAGGTACAGGATGTGCGGCTCGCGGTCGTCGACGGGCACCCGCTCGAACCCGGGGGCGCCGCCGTCCAGGGTGGACGGTGGCAGGACGGATGCGGAAAAGTCCACATCGGACAGCACGATCTTCGGGTCCACGTAGGAGCGGATGCGGTCGCGCTCCTCGCCGGGCAGGGCCGGGTTCACGGGCGCGAACAGCGCGCCGAGCCGGGCGCACGCGACGAACACCTCGACCGAGCGCAGCGTCGGCGTCACGCACCACAGCACCGTGTCGCCCCGGCCCACGCCGAGCCCGGCCAGCGCGTTGGCGGTGCGGTCGGCCCGCGCGTCGAGCTCGCGGAACGTCAGCTGCTCGGGCCCGAGGGTGGCGGCGAGCCGGTCCGGCACGGTGAGCGCGGCCGTGGTCACGATGTCGCCGATGAGCAGGCTCACGCGCGGGTCTCCCAGTCGAAGAGGTCCACCTGGGCCGGGCCGGGCAACGGTCGTTCCCCGAAGCCGGCGGCCGTGGTCGCGATGGCGGCGATGGGCAGGCTCACGCGCGGGTCTCCCAGTCGAAGAGGTCCACCTGGGCCGGGCCGAGCGCGGCATACTTCGACTTGTACCGCGTGATCTCCAGCGCCTCCGGCAACGCCTCGACCCCGTCCAGCCGATGGCTGATCAGCCCCTGCACGTCCACGTCGCCGCGGTGCACCAGGCGCAGCGCGTGCTCGAAGACGCTGCTGCCGGGCGCGTAGCCACCGGCACCGGAGCGCGGGTGCAGCACCGACACCGACCGCTCGCGCAGCAGGGCGAGCGGGGCCGGGGCGTGGTTTGGCAGTACCGACACCATGACGATGGTGCCACCGCGCCGGACGCACCGGGCCGCCTGCTCGAACTCGCCCGCGCACTCGAAGACGACGTCGGCGCCGATGCCCTCGGTGGCCTCCAGGACCCGGGCGACCACGTCCTCGCGGGTGGCGTCGACGACCAGGTCGGCCCCGGCGCGCTCGGCGAGCGCGCGCTTGGCCTCGCTGCGGCCGGTCGCGATGACCAGGCCCGCGTTGCCGCGCCGCGCGACCTGGGTGTGCAGCACGCCCATGACCCCGGCGCCGATCGCGAGCACGGTGTCGCCGGGCCGGACCGCGGCGATCGCGTGCCCGTGGATCGCGCCCGCCAGGGGCTGCACGGCCGCGGCGTGGGCGGCGGGGACGCCGTCGGGAACGCGTACGACCGTCCGGGCCGGGACGAGCACCCGCTCGGCGAACGCGCCCGGGCCCGTGAAGCCGAGCACGCCGGGGGAGGGGCACGCGTCCGGCCGGTTGCGGCGGCACGCGGCGCACCGGCCGCAGGTGGCGGTCTCCACGGCCGTGACCCGGTCGCCGACGGCCAGGTCAGCCGGGGCGCCGGGGCCGCCGGTGGTTGCCGGGCCGGCCGGTGCGCCGGGGCCGACGGCGCTGATCACGCCGGCGAACTCGTGGCCGCCGAAGCGGGTCGGGCCGGCCGCGAGGCGCTCGGCGAGGACGGTGTGCATGGCGATCGGCTCCCCGGCCAGCAGCATGCACTCGGTGACGCTCGGCTGGACGCAGGCCACGTCGATGACGACCTCGCCCGGGCCGGGCACGGGGTCGGGGACGTCCTCGACGGCCACGTCGCCGAAGCCGCGCATTACCAGTGCCCGCATTCCGCGACCTCCCTTGACGCTTGAATCAGATTTTGTATTCAATATTCAAACCGCGTCAAGGCCCGGCCGGTCGGACCGAGGCTCGGAGCACGGGGTCAAGGCTCGACGGGCCCGGGTCAAGGCCCGGGAAACGGGGTCGAGACCCCGGGGAACGGCCGTATCGAGGTCCGCAGAACAGTGCAGGAGGCGCGCGTGGAGCGTGAGGTGCTCGTAACCGGCACCGGCGGCCAGGGCATTCAGCTGCTGGCCAAGACCCTGGCCCTCGCCGCCACCCGCGAGGGCCGGTACGCGATGCTGGCCGCGGACTACGGCGGCGAGATGCGCGGCGGCCCGTCGAAGGCCGGCGTGGTCATCGGCGACGCCCCGCTCAAGGCCCTGCCCATCCTGCCGTCGGCCTGGTCGGCGATCTTCGCCCATCATCGCCACAGCGAGGGCGTCGAGGAGCGGCTGCGCACGGGCGCGCTGGTCCTGGCGAACACCCCGCTGGTCGACCCGGAGGCGTTCCGCGACGACCTGCGGGTGTTCGCGATCGACGCCGGGGCCGTCGCCAAGAGCGTCGAGGCGCCGAACGCGTCCGGGTTCGTGCTGCTGGGCGCGTACAACACCCTGACCGGCATGGTCGGCGCCGGTGCACTCGTCTCGGCGATGGAGGAACTGCTGCCGCCGTACCGCCGCCAGCACGCCGCCGCCAACGCCCGCGCGCTCGAAGCGGGCGCCCGAGCCCCGGAGGGGGCTGCCGTATGACGCTGGAACTGCTGGAGGGCTCCGCGGCCATCGCCGAGGCCGCCATCGCCGCCGGGTGCCGGTTCTTCGCCGGCTACCCCATGTCGCCCTTCACCGGCCTGCTGGAGCAGATGTCCCGGCGCCTGCCCGCGGCCGGGGGCGTGTGCCTCAACGCCGAGAGCGAGATCGAGGGCGTCAACATGACCCTCGGTGCCGCCGCGGCCGGGGCACGGGCCGCCACCGGCTCCTGCGGGCAGGGCATCGCGCTCATGCAGGAGGCGATCGCCGAGGCCGCGCTCAACGAGACCCCGTTCGTCGTGTTCAACATGGCGCGCAACCAGCAGGACTACTTCCAGGCCACCCGGGGCGGCGGCTGGGGCGACTATCGCACGATCACCCTGGCGCCCAAGGACATCCCCGAGGCCGTCGAGCACACCCAGCTGCTGTTCCACCTGGCCGACAAGCACAGGGCGCCGGTCGTCCTGTACGGAGACCCCCTCATCGCCCAGACGCGCGTCGGCGTCGAGGTCGGGCGCCGGGACTTCGGCGAGCTGCCCCCGAAGGACTGGGCGCTGGACGGCACCGGCGGCGGCACCGGGCACAGCCGGCAGGTGTGGACGTGGGCGATGGGCAAGGCGACCGCGCCCGGGCTCGGCCCCGACGGGCACTGGCGGGCCATCGCCGAGAAGTTCGACCGCATCGACGCCCTCGAGGCGCGCCATGAGCAGGCGGACTGCGACGGCGCCGAGACCGTCGTGGTCGCGTTCGGCTCGGCGGCCAAGTTCGTCGAGCACGTCGTGGGGGAGCTGCGCTCGGAGGGGTACGACATCGGGTGGTTCCGCCCGATCAGCCTATGGCCCTTCCCCGGCGACGCGCTCGCCGCGGCGACCCGGACCGCGCGCAACGTCCTCGTGTTCGAGCTCAACGGCGGGCAGATGGTCGACGACGTGCGCATCCACGCCCACGACCGCCGGGCCGTGCGGTTCATCGGGGGCGTGAGCATCGCCGAGTCGGGGCTGTCGTACGGCCCGCTGCTGGACGCCCCCGTGCTCAAGCGCCGCATCCTGGAGGCACTGTGACCATCGACACCACCCAGCCGCCCAGCCGCGGCGCCAAGCAGGTCGCCGACTTCAAGCCCAGCCTCATCCTCGGCGAGCACTCGCTCTGCCCGGGCTGCGGCGAGCCCGTCGCCCTGCGCATCCTGCTGGAGGTCCTGCAGGAGCTCGACATCGTGCAGAGGACGATCGGCGTCGTCGGCCACGGCTGCTACGGCAGCTTCGTGCGCATCATGGACGTCGACGTGCTGCAGTGCCTGCACGGCCGCGCCCCCGCCTGCGCCACCGGCATCAAGCGGGTGCGCCCCGGCGTCGCGGTGTTCACGCTGCAGGGCGACGGCGACATGGCCAACGAGGGCCTGCAGGAGGTCCTGCACGCGGCCGCCCGGGGCGAGAACATCACCTGCGTCATGCTCAACAACGGCGTGTTCGGCGACACCGGCGGCCAGCAGACCGCGACCACGGTGCTCGGCCAGCGCACCAAGACCAGCATCGACGGCCGCGACCCGGAGGCCCACGGCTACCCCATCCCGGTCGCGGACCTGGTCGCGGGGCTGCGCGGCGTCGGCTACGTGGCCCGGGGTGCGGTCTCCACGGCCGGAGCGGTACTGCAGACGAAGCGCATGATCAGACGGGCCTTCGAGACCCAGCTGGCCGGCGGCGGCTTCTCGCTCGTGGAGATCCTCACGATGTGCCCGACCGGCTGGTTCGTGCCCACCGCCGAGGGGCCCACGTATCAGCAGGGCACGATGGAGCAGACCTATCCCCTCGGTGAAATCATCAAGCCGTGAAACTCGAACGGGCCAACACCAGCGAGGCCGTCGCCGCCTACGTGCTCGGCCGCCTCTTCGCCGGCGAGCTGACCAGCGGCCAGCGGCTCGACCTCGACGCCATCGCCGAGGAGCTGGGCGTGAGCCGCGTGCCGGTCCGGGAGGGGCTCATCCAGCTGGAGCGCGACGGGCTCGTCGAGCGCGCCCACTACAAGCGGGCGTTCGTCGCCGAGTTCGACGACTCGACGGTCCGGGAGGCCTTCGAGCTGTACGGCATGCTGAGCGCCCTGACCAACCGGCGGGTGGCCCGCCGGGGCGACCCGGGCGTGCTGGAGGCGCTCGCCAAGCTCGACGAGGCCCTGGCCGACTGCGACGAGCCGGACGCGTTCGAGGCCCTGGCCCGCGAGTTCCGCCGCGTCGTCAACGTCGCCGGCGCCGGCAACCACCTGCGGGCGCTGCTGCGCTCGTTCTCCGGGCTCGTGCCGGTCGCGGCCCGCTTCGCCATCGACGACGCCCTCGCCGATGAGCGGGCCGCCCTGCACGCCGAGTTCGTCGCGCTGCGCGCCGGCGACCCGGCCGCGGCGGGGGAGGCGGCCCTGGCCCACATCCGGCTCACCGCCGCCAACGCGGTCGCCGCCCTGCGCCGCCGGGGTGTGTTCGGCGCACCCGGCACGTCAGACACGTCAGAAGAGGGCTGGGACGACGTCGCCAGCGTGGTCGAAGGGAGCCAAGCGTGAGCCGGACCACTCGCGGCACGCTCGTCATCGCCGCCGACAAGTGCAAGGGCTGCGAGCTGTGCGTGGCCGCCTGCCCCCCGCAGGTGCTCGCCATGTCGGCCGAGGTCAACGAGCTGGGGTACCGTTTCCCCGTCCTGCACGATGGGTGCACCGGCTGCACGGCCTGCCAGGTCGTGTGCCCGGACTACGTGTTCTCGGTCTACCGGTACACGAGCCCTTGATCGACCGGGCCGCCGTCTACCATGTCGGGGACCGAGTCCGAGCAGGTGTACGAGCGGCAAGAGGGACATGAGCGACGAACTGATCGACCGTCTCGCCCGGGCGGGTGTGGTGGATGTGCTCACCGACGACGCCCACCGCTCCGCGTACGCCAGCGACGCCTCGCTGTACCGGGTCGTGCCGCGCGCGGTCGTGCGGCCCCGCGGCGACGAGGACGTCGCGGCGACGCTCGACGTGTGCCGGGCGCTCGGGGTGCCGATCACCGCCCGCGGCGCGGGTACCTCCGTGGCCGGCAACGCGATCGGCCGCGGCGTCGTGCTCGACTTCAGCCGCCACATGGACAAGGTCCTGGAGGTGGACCCGGGCACCCGCACCGCCCGGGTGCAGGCCGGCGCCGTGCACGCCACCCTGCAGGCCGCCGCCCGCCCGCACGCCCTGCGCTTCGGCCCCGATCCCTCGACGCACACGCGGTGCACGATCGGCGGGATGATCGGGAACAACTCGTGCGGGTCGCGCACCCTCGGCTACGGCCGGACCTCGGACAACGTCGTCGGGCTGGACGCGCTCACGATCGACGGCGAGCGGTTCTCCACCGGGCGCGACGAGCGCGGACGGCCCACCCTGGAGGGGGCCAAGGCGATCGCGGACACCCTCCAGGCCGTCGTCGGCGCCCACCTGGCCGTCGCCCGCACCGAGTTCGCGACGTTCCCCCGGCAGGTCTCCGGCTACGCCGTCGAGCACCTGCTGCCCGAGCGCGGCCTGGACCTGACCGGCCTGCTCGTCGGCAGCGAGGGCACCCTCGCGGTGGTGACCGAGGCGACGGTACGGCTGGTGGTCGACCCGAAGCACCGCCTGCTGGTCGTGCTCGGGTACCCGGACTTCGGCACCGCCGGCGACGTGGTGCCCACGATCCTCGGCTTCGAGCCGACCGCCTGCGAGGGCATCGACTCGCGCATCGTCGAGGTCGTGCGAAGCCGGCGCGGCCCCGACGCGGTGCCGCCGCTGCCGGGCGGCACCGCATGGCTCTTCGTCGAGATCGCCGGCGACGACCTCGACGAGTGCCGCGAGCGCGCCGGGCGCCTCGCCGCGCAGGCCGGGGCCGTCGACGCGCTCGTGGTCGAGGACACCGCGAAGGCCGCACCGCTCTGGCGCATCCGCGAGGACGGTGCCGGGCTGGCCGGGCGGGCGCCGTCCGGGCTGCCCGCGCACGCCGGCTGGGAGGACGCGGCCGTCCCGCCCGCCCGCATCGGCGACTACCTGCGCGACTTCGACGCGCTCGTCGAGCGGCACGGGCTCAGCGCGATGCCGTACGGCCACCTGGGCGACGGCTGCGTCCACGTCCGGCTCGACTACCCGCTGGACCGGCCGGGCGGCACCGCGAAGTTCCGCGCGTTCCTCGAGGACGCGGCGGACCTCGTGGTCGGCTACGGCGGCTCGCTGTCCGGCGAGCACGGCGACGGCCGGGCCCGCAGCGAGCTGCTGCCGCGCATGTACTCCGCCGAGGCGATGGAGCTCTTCCGGGCCGTCAAGCACGCCTTCGACCCCGGCAACCTGCTCAACCCGGGCGTGCTCGTCGACCCCGACCCGGTCGACGCCGACGTGCGGGTGGCCGCGGGCCGCCCGGTCAAGCAGCCGCTCGCGTTCGGCTACCACGCCGACCACGGCGACTTCAACCAGGCCGTGCACCGCTGCACCGGCGTGGGCAAGTGCCGCGCCGACACCACCGTGCTCGGCGGCGTCATGTGCCCGTCGTTCCTGGCCACCCGCAACGAGAAGGACTCGACCCGCGGCCGGGCCCGCGTACTGCAGGAGATGCTCGACGGCGACCTCGCCCCCGACTGGCGCGCGCCCGCCCTGCACGACGCCCTCGACCTGTGCCTGTCCTGCAAGGGCTGCGCGTCGGACTGCCCGACCGGCATCGACATGGCCGCCTACAAGGCCGAGGTCCTGCACCAGGGCTACAAGGGCCGGGTCCGCCCGCGCTCGCACTACTCGCTGGGCCGGCTGCCGATGTGGTCGCGGCTCGCGTCCCGGCTGCCCCGCGTGGCCAACGCGCTCACCTCGGCGCCCGGCCTGCGCAACCTCGCGCTCTTCACCGCGGGCGTGGACTCGCGCCGCTCGATCCCGAAGTTCGCCCCCAAGACGTTCCGCCGCTGGTTCCGGGGCCGCGCGGTCGCCCCGGGCACGCCCGTGCTGCTGTTCGTGGACAGCTTCACCGACCACTTCGCCCCCGGCATCGCCCAGGCCGCCGTCGAGGTGTTCACCGCGGCCGGCTACGCGCCCGAGCTGACCAGCGAGTCCGCGTGCTGCGGCCTGACCTGGATCAGCACCGGCCAGCTGGACGCGGCCAAGCGCATCCTCGGCTCGACCGTGCGCACGCTCACCGACGCCGTCGAGCGCGGCGTGCCGATCGTCGGCCTCGAGCCCTCCTGCACCGGCGTGCTGCGCGGCGACCTGGTCGAGCTGCTCGACACCGATGCCGCCCGCAAGGTCAGCGCCGCCACGGTCACCGTCGCCGAGCTGCTGGCCCGCACGCCGGGCTGGACCCCGCCGTCGCTGGAGGGGGTCACGGTCGTGGCCCAGCCGCACTGCCACCACCACGCGGTCATGGGCTGGGAGGCCGACGCGAAGCTGCTCAAGCAGACCGGCGCGACGGTCCGGCGGCTCGGCGGCTGCTGCGGTCTGGCCGGCAACTTCGGCGTCGAGCGCGGCCACTACGAGGTGTCCGTCGCCGTCGCCGAGCAGCAGCTCCTGCCCGCGCTGGAGCAGGCCGGGCCGGACGACGTCTTCCTCGCCGACGGGTTCTCCTGCCGCACCCAGGCCGCCGACCTCGCCGGCCGGCCGGGCCGGCATCTCGTGGAGCTGCTCGCCGACGCGCTGCGCCGGAAGGCTTGACAGCCCGGCAAGTCCACTACCTGCTCGTTCGCGGTGCCCGCGGGCTCGGTGACCGC
Organism: Dactylosporangium sp. CA-052675; assembly: GCF_050947935.1. Taxonomy (GTDB): domain Bacteria; phylum Actinomycetota; class Actinomycetes; order Mycobacteriales; family Micromonosporaceae; genus Dactylosporangium. Next base: position 3,906,243 of record NZ_CP192010.1, read on the forward strand.
CCCTCGTCGGCCGCAACGGCGCCGGCAAGACGACCCTGCTGCGCGCGGCGGCCGGCCTGCTGCACCCGGACCGGGGCGCCGTCACCATCCCCGCCGGTGCGCGGATCGGGTTCCTCGCGCAGGACGCGCCGCTGTACCGGCAGCTGACCGTCGCCGAGACGCTGCGCCTCGGGGCGCGGCTCAACCCGGCGTGGGACGCGCCGTTCGCCGAGTCGTGCGCGGCCGGCATTCCCGCCTCCGCGCGCGTCGGCCGGCCGGCCCCGGGGCTGCGGGCCCGGCTCGGGCTCGCCATGGCCCTCGGCAAGCGCCCGGACCCGCTGCTGCTCGACGGGGCCGCACCGCAATCCGCCGAGCACTCCGCTGAACGTCCTGACTGAGCCGCCGGGCCGGCGGCCTGCGAGGATCCGGGCATGGCGAACGTCTGGTCCGGGGTCACGATCGACTGTCTCGATCCCGTGCGGGTGGCGCGGTTCTGGAGCGCGCTGCTCGGCCGCGAGCCCGGCCCCGCGCAGGACGGCTGGGTGTACCTCGGCGAGCGTGGCGACCCCCAGCCGCGGCTGGTGTTCCAGCCGGTGCCCGAGCCGGCGCGGGGCAAGGTGCGCATCCACCTCGACATCGCCTGCGACGACATCGAGGCCGGGATGGCGCAGGTCACCGCGCTCGGCGGGCGGTTCACGGGCGAGCGGCACGACTACGACGCCGGGGTGGTCGTCGTCATGGCCGATCCCGAGGGGCACGAGTTCTGCCTGGTGCAGTACTACGCCTGACCGGCGGCCCGCGTGGAGTGCGCGCCGCCGGTCCGCCGTCAGCCCTTCACGCCCGAGGCGGCCACGCCCCGCACGAAGAAGCGCTGGAACACGATGAAGACGATGGCGACCGGGACGATGGTCAGGATCGAGCCGGCCATCATCACCGGATAGTCGAAGCTCTGCCCGCCCGCCCCGCCGCGGCCCAGCGTCGACAGGCCGAACGGCAGCGTCCACAGCGACGGGCTGGCCCGCACCACGATCAGCGGCAGCAGGAACTCGTTCCACACGCCCTGGAACGACAGGATCGTCAGGGTCAGCAGCGCCGGGCGGGCCAGCGGCAGCACGATGTGCCAGTAGGCGCCGAAGATCGAGGCGCCGTCGATGCGGGCCGCCTCCTCCAGCTCGCGCGGCAGCTCGACGAAGAACTGGCGCATGAGGAAGATGCCCATGGCGTCCACGGCCAGGGGCAGGATCAGCCCGGTGTACGAGTTGAGCAGCGTCAGCTCCTTGAGCACCAGGAACCGGGGCACCGTGAGCACGATCGGCGGCACCGCGAGGACCGACACGACGCCGGCGAAGACGATCCCGCGCCCGCGCCACTCCAGCCGGGCGAGCGCGTAGCCGGCCAGCGAGTCCAGGAACACGCGCAGCAGCGTGGCCACGACCGTGACGAGCAGCGAGTTGAACGTCCACAGGGGAAAGTCGCTGTGCACGAGCACGTCGGTCCACGCCCGCAGGTCGGGGCTGGCCGGCCAGGGGGTGACCGGGTGGGCCGCGACCTCGGGGCGGGACTTGAACGAGGTGGCCAGCGACAGCACGAACGGGTAGATGAAGATGATCGCGAACAGGGTCAGCAGGGCTCGGCGGATCATCAGCGCTCCCGGCGCAGGACCAGCCGCTGCAGGCCGGTGAAGATGAGGATGATGACGAACACGATGAAGGCGATCGCGGCCGCCCGGCCCATCGCGGAGTTCTGGAAGCCCTCGCGGTAGACGAGGTACGCCGGCGTCAGGGTGGTCTTCTGGGGGCCGCCGGAGGTCATGGCGTACACCTGGTCGAACACCTGCCACGTGCCGATCAGCCCCAGCGTGATCACGAGGAAGAGCGTGGGCTTGAGCATCGGCAGCGTCACGCGCCAGAACAGCTGGAACCGGGAGGCCCCGTCGACCTCGGCGGCCTCCTCGACCTCGACCGGGATGTTCTGCAGCCCGGCCAGGAACATGAGCATGAAGGTGCCGGTCGTCGTCCACGTCGCCAGGATCATGATGGAGCTCAGCGCCACGCTCGGTCCGGACAGCCAGTCCCACCACGACAGGTCGAGGAACTCGTGCCGCAGCGGGCCGGGCGGCGAGCCGACGCCGGCGGCGCGCAGCAGCAGGTGGATGAGCCCGTCGGAGTCGTCGAGCCAGACCAGCCCGACCTTGCCCGGCAGCAGCGCGGACAGCACCGTGTTGACCACGCCGTTCGGGCTGAACAGGAACACGAAGATGAACGCGACCGCGATCGAGCTGGTGACGGACGGGAAGTAGAACGCGGCCCGGAAGAACGTGCGGCCCCTGAGCAGCTTGGCGTTGACGATGACGGCCAGCACCAGCGCCAGGAGCGTCTGCGCGGGCACCACGCCGAGCACGTAGTACACGTTGTTGCGCAGGCTCTTGGCGAAGTCGCCGCGCACGACGCCCGTGTGGGTGAGCAGGTCCTGGTAGTTGTCGGTCCCGGCCGGGCTCGAGGCGGACAGCGGGGCCAGGCCGCTCCAGTCGCGGAAGCTCACCCAGAGGGCCAGCAGGATCGGCGCGACCATGAACACGCCGAGCAGGACGAGCGCGGGCGACACGAACAGCCAGCCGGCCAGCCCCTGCCGCCCGCGGATCCCGCCCCGGCCGCGCTCGCGCGCGACCGGGGCGGCAGGTTCCACACGCATCAGCCCAGCACCGATCCGCCGGCCTTCTGGGTGCTGGAGACCACGTCGTCGACGGACTTGTTGCCCTTCGCCAGGCCCTGGATGCCGTCGTTGAAGGTGTCGATGACGGTGCTGAAGCCGGGCACGAACACCGACTTCTTCGCGTAGTCGCCGCCGGCCACGAACGCCTTGAGCTCGGGCTTGTCCGTCAGCCACTTGTCGGCCAGGGACTTGCGCGACGGCATCACCGGGAACTCCTTGGTGATGGTGAGCTGCTCGTCGGGCGAGGTCAGGAACTTCACGAGGTCGACCGCGGCGGCCTTGCTCTTGGACGCCTTGGCCACGCCGTAGCAGACCGAGAACGACATGGTGCCCTTGCCCTTGGGGCCCGCGGGCAGCTCGGCGACGCCGTACTTGATGTTCGGGAAGTCGTTCTTCATCGCCCCGACGATCCAGTTGCCCTCGACGGTCATCGAGGTCAGGCCCTTGCCGAAGGCCTCGCCGCCCCAGCCGGCGCCGACCGCCGCGGGGGTGCCGAACGAGCCCGCCTTGTGGTTGTCGGTGAGGTACTGCAGCGCGTCACGCATCGGCTGCGTATCCATCGTCATCTTCGTGACGCCGTCGTCGGTCGGCCACGCCCCGGCCTGGGCGAAGAACGCGCCCCACCGGTAGAACTCCGGCGCCAGGACCAGGCCGGGGTGCCCGGGCTTGGTGAGCGCCTTCGCGGTCGTGGCCAGCTCCTCCCACGTCGTGGGCGGCTTGAGCCCCGCGGCCTCGAAGTCGGCGGTGTTGTAGACCAGCTGCAGGGTCGAGAAGTCCTTGGGCGCGCAGTAGTACGTGCCCTGGTAGGTGAACGACTGCTTCAGCGTGTCGTAGAAGTCGCCGGGGTTGTCGACCTGGTCGCCGGTGGGCTCCAGGGCGCCGCTCTTGCCGAGGTCCGGCAGCTTGTTGTCGTTGAGGTAGAACACGTCCGGCGGCTGGCCACCGGCGAGGGCGGTGGTGAGCGCGGTGTCGTACTCCGGCAGCACCTTCAGGTCGACGGTGTTGCGGCCCTGCTTGTTGTAGTCGTCGATGGCCTTGCGCAGCACGGCGTCCTCGGCCGGCGACGACGAGAACGCGAACATGGTGAGCTTCGCGCCGGTCGTGTCGCCCTGCTTGCCGCTGCCGTCGTCACCGCAGGCGGCGGTGGCCGACAGCACGCCGGCGAGCACTAAGGCGAGGGCGGGTCTCATGATTCTCATCGGTTGCTCCTTGGGGGTGTCAGGGCGAGGCGCTGGACCCGCGGACGATCAGGTCGGGGGGCAGCAGGCGGGCGGGTGTCGGGTCTCCCGCCGCCGGGGGCTTGAGCAGGGCGGCGATCATCGCGTGGCCGGCCGCCTCGATCGGCTGCCGGACGCTGGACAGGTCGAGGGCGGAGGCGGTCGGGGTGTCGTCGAAGCCGACGACGGCCAGCCGGGCGCCGCGGGCGTGCACGGTGCGCAGCATCCCGGCGGCGAGGGTGTCGGTGGCCGTGACGACCGCGGTGGGCGGGTCGGGGTCGTCGAGGAGCCGGGCCGCGAGCGCGGCGCCGACCGCGAGGGAGTCCTCGCCGCGCAGGTCCGGCCAGGGTGCCAGGCCGAGCTCGGCGCAGGTGTCCCGCCAGCCCTCGGCGCGCCGGTCGCCGACACCGCCGTCGGGCGGCCACCCGGCGAAGGCGATCCGCCGGTGCCCGGCCTCGGCGAGGTGGCGGGTCGCGGCCGCGGTGCCGGCGGCGTTGTCGACGTCGACCCAGGGGTGGCCGTCGTCGTCGCCGGTGCGGCCGAACGCCGCGAACGGCACCCGGTGCGCGCGCAGTGCCGGCGGCCGCGGATCGCCCACGTGCAGGCCGTAGAGGACGAGGGCGTCGATCGCGCCGGCCTTGTGCAGGGCGACGGCCCCGGCGACCTCGCCCTCGGCGTCGTCGGCGGTGTAGAGCAGCAGATGGTGGTCCTCGGCGCGGCCGGCGTCGGCGAGGGCGTGCAGGAAGCGGTCGTGGATGCTGCCGAGGGCGTGGGGGTGCACGGGCTCCAGGCGGTAGCCGATCATCCGCGACGACGAGGCGCGCAGGCCCTGGGCGAGGCGGTTCGGTCGGTATCCGAGCTGGTCGATGGCGGCCTCGACCCGCTCGCGGGTCTCCGGCCGGACCCGCTCGGGCGCGTTGAGCACGTTGGACACGGTCTGCCGGGAAACCCCGGCGGCCTTCGCCACGTCCTCAACAGTGGGCTGCACAATCGCTCCCGAATGTCGTATGGTGCGTCGTGTTGAACGTTCAAAACGGCAATCGGGAAGCGTTTGAACGTTCAACACCGGATGTCGGGACGTTCCCACTCGCTCGTCGGCTTGTCAAGAGGTACCGATATGCGCCAGCCCTACCTGCACGAGCACGTCACGTGCGTGGCCGCCCCCGCGACCTGGCTCTCCGGCCCGTCCGGCGACCTGCGCGCCGACCCCGACGGCCTGTTCGTCGAGGACCGCCGCGTCCTGGCCCGGCTGACGGTCACCGTGGCCGGGCACGACCCCGTGCCCATCGGCGCCCGGCGGGCCGCGGCGGCCGCGGCCGAGTTCGCCGCCGTGGTGCGCGAGCTGGGCGACGACGGCCCCGACCCGACCGTCACGCTGACCCGCCGCCGCGAGGCGGGCCCGCGCGGCGGCACCGAGACCCTGGTGCTCGCGAACGCGTCCCACGAGACGCTGCGCGCGACCGTCGAGGTGTCGGCGGCCACCGACTTCGCCACCATGGGCACGGTCAAGGACGGCCTCGCGGCGGAGCTGTCCACGGTGGACGTCTACCCGCAGGCCGTGTCGCCCGATGGGATGACGGTGACGGTCGCGGCCGAGCCGGCTCCGGCCGGCCCCGGGCTGCGCTGGGAGGTGACGCTGGCCCCGCGGGAGTCGTGGACGGCCCGGCTGACCTTCGCCCGCACCGACACCGCCGGCGCCGCGCGGCCGGCCGGCTCGTCGCCGCTCGCCGTCGCGGCCGGCGACCGGCGGCTCGACGCGCTGGTGCGCACCGGGGTCGAGGACCTCGAGGCGCTGCGCCGCACCGACGGGCCCGACGTGTACTACACCGCGGGCAGCCCGTGGTACCTCACGCTCTTCGGCCGCGACTCGCTGTGGGCCGCCCGCCTCGCGCTGCCGCTGGGCACCGAGGTCGCGGCCGGCACCCTGCGCGCCCTCGCCCGCCGCCAGGGCACGCGGCACGACCCGGACACCGACGAGGAGCCGGGCAAGATCCTGCACGAGGTCCGGCCGGCCGACGCGTCGTACCATCTCCCGCCCGTCTACTACGGCACCGTCGACGCGACCGCGCTGTGGATCAGCACCCTCGCCGACGCGTGGCGCTGGGGCCTGCCGGCCGCCGAGGTCGAGCCGCTGCTGCCGAACGTCGAGCGGGCCCTGGACTGGCTGGGCGGGCACGACGGCTTCATCGCGTACCGCGCGAACGGCAAGGGCCTGGTGAACCACGGCTGGAAGGACTCTGGCGACGGTGTCCAGCACGCCGACGGCCGCATCGCCGAGGGGCCCCTGGCGCTGAGCGAGGTCCAGGCCTACGCGTACCGGGCCGCCCTGGACGGCGCCGCCCTGCTCGACGCGTTCGCCCGCCCCGGCGCCGAGACCTGGCGCGCGTGGGCCGCGGACCTCGCCGAGCGCTTCCGCAAGGCGTTCTGGTGCCCGGGCGGCTACCCGGCGATCGCCCTGGACGGCTCCGGCGAACAGGTCGACAGCATCGCGTCGAACATGGGCCACCTGCTCGGCACCGGGCTGCTCAACGCCGACGAGAGCCGGGCGGTCGCCGCCCACGTCGCGGCCCTCGCCTCGCCGTTCGGGCTCCGCACGGTGTCGCCGGCCTCGGCGGGGTACAACGTCCTGTCCTATCACCTCGGCTCCGTCTGGCCGCACGACACCGCGATCACGCTGCTGGGCCTGGCCCGCGACGGCCACCACGCGCAGGCCGCGGCGCTGGTGCGGGCGCTGCTGGCGGCCGGGGAGCGCTTCGGGTTCCGGCTGCCGGAGCTCTACGGCGGGGACGACGCCGCCACCGCGTACCCGGCCTCCTGCCGCCCGCAGGCCTGGTCGGCGGCCGCGGGCCCGGCGTTGCTGACGGCGCTGCTCGGCCTCGACCCGGACGTGCCGGCGGGACGGGTCACGATCGGTCCGCTGGCCCCGTCCCCGGTCGGCGCGTTCCGGGTGCGGGGGCTGCGCGTCGCGGGGGTGCACCTCGACGTCTCCGTCGCGGCCGACGGCACCCCGACGATCCACAGTGGACCGCCCGGTCTGCGGGTGGCGAGGAAGTCCAGCGGCGCCGGGATGTAGGCGGGGGAGCGGGACCGTGCGGCGGCCGGGCCGTGCGGCGGCCGGGCCGGGCGGCGAGGCCCGCGCCGCGGTGGGCGGGCTCGGCCGCGATCCGTCCTGGCCGGCGGAGGTTCATGCAGTACCCGTGCAAATTGAGGCTGGCGGCGAAAAACTTCCAGCGTTAGTTTGGAGCGCATGAGCGCGACCCTGTCCCTCGCCGCCGTGCTGGCCGAGTCGGCCCGCAAGCACCCGCAGCACATCGCCGTCGTGGACGGGGAGCAGCGGGTCACCTACGACACCCTCTGGCGGGAGGCGCTGTCCTGCGCCGCCGCGCTGCGCGATCTCGGCGTGGGCCCGGGCGACCGGGTCGCGCTGCAGATCCCGAACGTCGTGGACTTCCCCCGGGTGTACTTCGGGGCGCTCGCCCTGGGCGCGGTCGTCGTGCCCGTGCACCTGCTGCTGACCGCGCAGGAGGCCGCGTACACGCTGCGGGACAGCGGCGCCCGCCTGCTCGTGTGCCACCCGGGCCTGACCGCGATGGGCTCGGAGGCGGCCGCGGCGGCCGGCGTCCCGCTCGTCGCGCCCGCGGACCTGCTCGGCGCCGCGCCGCTGCGCTCCTACGTCTCGCGGGCGCCCGAGGACCCGGCCGTCGTGCTCTACACCAGCGGCACCACCGGCGAGCCGAAGGGCGCCGTGCTCACCCACCTCAACCTGGTCATGAACGCGATGGTCAACGTGTTCGACGCCAACGACGCCCGCCCGTCCGACGTGGTGCTCGGCTGCCTGCCGCTGTTTCACACCTTCGGCCAGACCGTGGGCATGAACGGCACCTTCCGCCTCGGCGCCACCCTCGTGATGCTGGCCCGCTTCACCGGCGAGGCGGCGCTGGAGCTCATGGTGCGCGAGAACGTCACCGTCTTCCACGGGGTGCCGACCATGTACGTCGCGCTGCTCGCCGCGGCCGAGGGCCGCGCGGATCTGCCGCGGTTGCGCCTGTGCGTCTCCGGCGGGGCCCCGCTGCCGGTCGCCGTGCTCGAGAAGTTCGGCGAGACCTTCTCGACCGGCATCTTCGAGGGGTACGGCCTGTCGGAGACGTCCCCGACCGCGACGACGAACCAGCCGCACTTCGGCACCCGCGCCGGCACCGTGGGCCACCCGATCTGGGGCGTGGAGGTGGAGATCGCCCGCCCCGAGATCGAGGAGCGCGTCGAGCTGCTGCCGCCCGGCGCGCTGGGCGAGATCGTGGTCCGCGGCCACAACGTCTTCGCCGGCTACCTGAACCGCCCCGCCGACACCGCCGCCGCGATCGTGGACGGGTGGTTCCGCACGGGCGATCTCGGCACGAAGGACGAGTCCGGCTTCGTGACCATCGTGGACCGCAAGAAGGACCTCGTGATCCGGGGCGGGTTCAACGTGTACCCGCGCGAGGTCGAGGAGGTCCTGGCCCGGCACCCGGCGGTCATGCAGGCGGCCGTGATCGGCGTGCCGCACGAGGTGCACGGCGAGGAGATCTGCGCGGTCGTCGTGCCGGACCCGTCGGTGCCGGTCACGGCCCCGGAGCTGGTGGACTGGGCGCGGGAACGGCTGGGGCGGCACAAGTACCCGCGCGAGATCCGCTTCGTGGAGACCCTGCCGCTCGGCCCGAGCCACAAGGTCCTCAAGCGCGAGCTCCGGCGCACGTTCGACCTGCTGTAACTTGGGGCGATGGCAAAGGGCAGGGCGAGGGCGATCGCGCTCTACGGCGAGCCGGTGCTGCACGCCCCGTGCGCGCCGGTGACCGGCTTCGACCGCGACCTGGCCCGGCTGGTGGCCGACATGGTCGCCTCGATGAAGGCCGCCGACGGGGTGGGCCTGGCGGCCAACCAGATCGGCGTGCCGCTGCGCGTCTTCGTCTACGACTGCCCGGACGCCGAGGGCACCCGCCGGGCCGGGCACGTCGTGAATCCCGTGCTGTCGCCGTTCTCGCGGCGGGAGGCCACGACGAGGGACACCGAGGGCTGCCTGTCCGTGCCGGGCCCGCACACGGAACTGCGGCGGGCGGCACTGGCGACGGTGACCGGCGTGGACCTGGAGGGGCGTCCGGTGACGGTGACGGGCAGCGGCTACCTGGCGCGCTGCCTGCAGCACGAGTGCGACCACCTGGACGGCACCGTGTACGTCGATCTGCTGTCCGCACGCCGCCGCCGGAAGATCCTGACCGAGGCCGGCCTGGGCGAGCGGCCGGGACGGGACTGACCCGCGGTCGCGCCGCCCGGTTGCCGCGATCGTTCGGCACACCACGGCGGACCGGAGCTACATTGGGGCATGGTGAGCCTGGACGAGGTGGCGGCGCTGGCGCTGCGGCTGCCCGAGGTGACTGAGGGCGTGCGCTACGGCAACCGCGGCTGGGGCGTGGGCGGCAAGGTGTTCGCCTGGGAGCGGCCGTTCAGCAAGGCCGACATCAAGCGGTTCGGCCGCGAGGAGCCGCCGGCCGGGCCGATCGTCGCGATCAGTGTCGGCGATCTCGGGGAGAAGGAGGCCGTGCTCGCCGAGGGCCGGCCGGGGTTCTTCACGATCCCGCACTTCGACGGGTACGCGGCGGTGCTCGTCGCGTTGCCCGCGGTACGGCTGCGGCACGTCGAGGAGTCGCTTGTGGACGGTTGGCTCTCGTGCGCGCCGCGCGGGCTCGTCGAGGAGTACCTGGCCGGGCGCTGACGGTTCGGGAAAAGAGTTTCCCCGCGCGCCGGGCGGGTAGCGGGACGGGCATGTCGGATATCGATTCCCGGGCCGGTCGTGAGTACGCGCGCAAGGCACCCGACGAGCGGCCGCTGCGAGGGTACGCCGCGGTGCTCGGGGTCTTCGCGGCGGCCGCGGGTGCCGTGGCCGGCGCGGCCCGGCTCGCCGGGCGGGAGCTGCCCGAGCGGCCCGCGGCCGGTGACGTCGCGCTGCTCGCCGTGGCCACGCACAAGTTGTCGCGGCTGATCACCAAGGACGCGATCACCAGCCCGATCCGGGCGCCGTTCACCGAGTTCGAGGAGGCCGCGGGGGAGTCGGAGCTCAACGAGAGCCCGCGCGGGCACGGGGCCCGCCACGCCCTCGGGGAGCTGCTGACGTGCCCGTTCTGCACCGGGGTCTGGGTGGCCGGGGGACTCGCGGCCGGGCTCGTGTTCGCGCCGCGGCTGACCCGGTTCGGGATGAGCGTGGCCGCCGCGGTCGCCGGGTCGGACTTCCTGCACCTGGCCTACGACGCGGCCAAGCGGAAGGCCGCTTGACAGATCTATTCATTCGATGAATAGTCTCGTGCGTGACCGCGTCGTACGTGCTGCTCGGCCTGCTCGGTGCCGGGCCGCGCCACGGGTACGACCTGAAGCACGCCTATGACCGCACGCTGCCCAAGGCCAAGCCGCTCGGCTTCGGCCAGGTGTACGCGACGCTCGGCCGGCTCGAGCGCGACGGGCTCGTCACCCAGGCCGGGCAGGACCGCGCCGGAGGGCCCGACCGGACCGCGTTCGCCATCACCGCGGCCGGGCGCGACGAGCTCGAGCGCTGGGTCGCCACCGTCGAGCCGCCCGCCCCGCACGTCGGGGCCGCGCTGCTGACGAAGGTGATGGTCGCGCTGCTGTGGCCGGACACCGCGCGGGCCGTCGCGTACCTCTCCGCCCAGCGCAAGGCCCACGCCGACCGCCTGCGCGAGCTCACCGCGGCGAAGGCCGCCCCGGGGGCCGGGCTCGGGGACGTCATCGCGGCCGACTACGCCATCGCCCATCTCGACGCCGACCTGGACTGGCTGCGCACCACGCTGGCCCGGGTCGCCGACCTGCCCCCGGGGGTACCGACATGACCGACATCCTGAGGGCCCGGGCGGTGGTGCGCTCCTACGGGGCGACGCCCGCCCTGCGCGGCGTCACGCTCGACGTCGCCGAGGGGGAGATCCTCGCCGTGACCGGGGCCAGCGGGTGCGGGAAGTCGACGCTGCTGCACTGTCTCGCCGGGATCATGCGGCCGGATTCGGGCGAGGTGACGTACCGCGGCAACCGCATCGACACGATGAGCGAATCGGCCCGCTCGCGCCTGCGGCGCACCGAGTTCGGGGTGCTGTTCCAGTTCGGCCAGCTCGTCGCCGACCTGACCGCCCTGGTCTTCCTGCGGCGCAGCACCGACCTGTCGGAGCTGCGCACCACGTAGGCCGGCGATGCGACCGGGCCACGTCACCGTCGACTGCCCGGACCCGTACGCCCTCGCGACCTGGAGCCGCCTGACCGGCTGGCCCGTCTCGGCGCCGCCGTGCACGAGGTCCACCGCGGGCCCGAGGGGCGCGGCTGGGTGACGGTGCGCGACCCCGAGGGCAACGCCGTGCTGCGCCGAGCGGGGTTGACAGGCGTGCGAGAGTGACAACACGACGAGAGAGCGCTCTCTCGCAAGATCGACTCGGGAGTCACCGCCATGACGTCTCGCCTGCGCCTGCTCCGGGGCGCCCTCGCACTCGTGCTCGGCGCCGCCCTCGCCTGGGTGCTCGTCCCGCCCGCCCGGGCCGCGGAGGTCGTGCTCTCGCAGAACAAGCCCGTCACCGCCTCCTCGCAGGAGAGCGCCGGCACCCCGGCCACCGCCGCCGTCGACGGCAACACCGGCACCCGCTGGTCCAGCGCGTTCGCCGCCGGCCAGTGGTTCCAGGTCGACCTCGGCGCGGCCGCGTCCGTCAGCCGCATCGACATCACCTGGGAGAACGCCTACGCGAAGGCGTTCACGATCCAGTTCTCGCCCGACGGCAGCGCGTACACCCAGGTGTACTCGACCACGACGGGCCCCGGCGGCAAGCAGAGCATCGCGGCCACCGGCACCGCACGGTACGTGCGCATCAACCTGACCACCCGGGCGCTGGCGGCCTACGGCTACTCGTTCTGGGAGTTCCAGGTCTTCGGTACCGCGACCGGCAACCCCGGCACCACCCGCGCGATCAACGGCCTGTCCCTCGTCAACGACGTGTCCCGCAAGCCGATCCTCGGCCTGAGCCCGCTGGTCGACGGCGCGGTCGTGGACCTGACCCGCCTGGCCAACCGTAACCTCAGCCTGCGCGCCGACATCGCCGCCGGGGTGAGCCCGGCCGGCGTCACGTTCACCATGACCGGAGCCAAGGGCAGCAGCTACACCCGTACCGAGTCGCAGGCGCCCTACTTCCTGTGCAACGACTACGTCGACTGCCCGCTGCTGTCCACGCCGGACACGTACACCCTGACCGTGCAGGCGCTGTCGTCGGGCGCGGCCCTCGGCTCCGCGTACGCGATCCACTTCACCGTGACGGCGACGGCCACGGCCCCGGCCGCCTCGGACGTGCTGTTCGTGGGCAACAGCCTGCTCGGCACCGCGACCGGGGCCTCCGGCGAGGACACGCCCGCCCTGGTCAAGCACCTGGCGTCGGCGGCCGGGCGCACGCTGAACGTCACCGAGGTCATCCACTTCGGCAACACCCTGCAGCAGACCTGGGACGGCGGCGAGGTCGCGACCGCCCTGAGCGGAACGAAGCGATACGACTACATCGTGCTGCAGGAGTACTCCACGCTGGTCGCGACGAACCCCGCCCAGGCGACGAACACGCTGCTCAACACGTACGCGCCCACGTTCGCGCGCGCACTCAAGCCGGGCGGGCGGATCGTGCTGTTCAAGAACTGGGCGCTGGTCGACCCGGCCCCGTTCGCGACCCGGGCGGCGCAGACGGCGGCGATCGACACGAACTACGCGGCCCTGTCGGCGTCGCTGGGCACCCCAAACCTGCTCGCCCCGATCAGCGACGAGTTCGAGACGATCATCGCGGCCAACGGCACGTCGTACCTCATCGTCGCCGACGGCAAGCACCCCAACGACACCGCGATCTACCTGGACGCCGCGACCCTCTACGGCATCCTGTTCCGCGAGTCGCCGCGCGCGCTGTCCGACCAGTACCTGACGGCGGCGGTGGCGACGACCATGCGCAACGTCGCCGCGGCGGCGATCGGCTACTGATCCTGTCCGTTCCGCCGACGCATTCTGGTTGCCGTGCTGCAACTATCTTGACCGTGCGTGCTCCCGGTTTCGCCACGGTCCTGGTCGCGGTGCTGCTCGCGGGGGCGTGCGGCTCCTCCGGCTCACCCGAGCCCCAGGGCGCGCCGCCGCCCCCGACCACGGTTCCGGCCGGGCCGCCGCCCACCACGGCGGCGGCCGGGCCGGGGTCCGGGTCCGGGGCCGGCGTGGGCGAGCGGGTGCTCAAGACGGTCACGGTGAGCGAGCCGAATCCGTACGGCAACTTCGAGTACGGCGACAACTCGCCCGACTACCAGCCCGGCAACGCCGGCAACGGGGTCCGGTTCAAGTACTGGGACTGCCAGAAGGCGCCCGCGGACGTGTTCAACAACGTCGTCTTCCGCATCGCGGTCGGCACCAACGGCGACAACGGCTACCTCGACGGGCACGACGAGAGCGACCGCAACCCGGTCGAGGGGACCACGCCCACCGGCCAGGGGCTCATCCACATCTGGGGCACCGGGCCGGAGGGCCGCAACCACTACCCGATCGAGGTCGTCAGCGAGGGCCGCTGCAAGTTCCAGCTCGACTTCGTGACGCAGGGCGCCGGCGGGGCGAACGCGCGGCAGCCGATCTGGAAGCAGGACGGCCACGGCAGCGACAACCTCGACACCCCGGCGCTGAAGACCCCGTGGCAGCTCGCGTGGTCGTACACCTGCCCGACGCCGCAGCGCTTCGAGATCGCCGACGACAAGCTCGGCGGCCGTGACATCGTTTCGAAGTCCGGCACCGGCGAGAGCGGCGTCTTCGAGCAGGGCGGCAGCGCCGGTGCGCGCACGCTCATGGTCGTCACCCCGGACGAGTGCACCTGGACCCTGGCGCTGTACCAGTAGCCGGCGCTGCTCCGGGGCCCGCGGCTACCGGTGGCGCAGCGTGTCCGACGGCAGCTGGCCGTAGACCTCGTGGTAGTGGGCGGTGAACCGGCTGTGGCTGGCGAACCCCCAGCGGGCCGCGACCGCCCCGACGGTCGTCGTGGGCGGGTCCGCGTCGAGCAGGTCGCGGTGGGCGTGCTCGAGGCGGACCCGCCGCAGGTAGGCGCCCGGCGTCGTGTCCAGGTGGCGGCGGAACGCGAGCTGCAGCGTGCGGATCGTGACGTGCGCGGCCGCGGCCACGTCGGCCGGGCTGATGTCGCGGTGCGCGTTGGCGTCGATGAACGCGACCGCGCGGCGCAGCGTGACCGGGTGGGCGTCGCGGCGGTCCTCGATCGTCGGCTCGTGGCTGACGTTGCTCGGGAAGGTGGCCAGCGCGGTGGCGAGCAGCAGCCGGGCGGCGTTGCCGGCCAGCAGCGGCTCCAGCGCGGCCGGCGTGTCGGCGACGTTGTCGCGCACGAAGTCGAAGGTGGTGCCCCACAGCCGGGCGGCCTGGGGCGAGAGCGGGTGGAAGCCGGTGAACCGGAACGGCTCCGCACCGCGGTCCGGGCCGGTGTCGGCGACCTGGGCCAGCAGCGCCGGGTCGATGACCGCGAACTCCAGGTCGACGTCGATGTTGATGGACTGGTAGGGCGCGTCCGGGTAGGCGAGCATGAAGATGTCGCCCGGCTCGTTGTCGCACCGCTCGGCGCCGCGCCGGTAGGAGAAGGAGCCCCCGAGCACGCGTCCCATCATCACCCGGCGGATCGGGTCGGCGTCGATCTGGAAGTGCATCGAGAACGTGTTGTGGTGCAGCTCGATCGGCCCCACCACGGTGCGCGCCACCCGCGCCCGGCGCCGCTCGCCGGTGCAGCTGAAGCGCATCGCGCCGTAGGTCGACACGAGCATCTGGTGCGCGGCCTCGGCATCCGTCGTCTCGAACAGCGTCGCCACGCTCACACCCGCAGGGTCCGGCTGGGCGGCTGGCCGTAGACGGCCCGGTACTCCGCGGCGAAGCGGCCCGGGTTGGCGAAGCCCCAGCGCCGCGCGGTCTCGCGCACCGTGACGCCGTCGCCGGGCCCGGCCGCCCGCAGCTCGCGGTGGACGCGCTCGAGGCGGACGCGGCGCAGGTACTCCATCGGCGTGATCCCGAGGTGCCGCCGGAACGCGACCTGCAGCCCCCGGGAGCCCACCCCGGCCGCGGCGGCGATCTCGGCGACGGTGAGCGGGCGCTCCGGGTTCTCCTCCATGAACGCCTTCGCGCGGCGTACCACGGCCGGGGCCACGCGGCCGTCGGCGGGGGCCCGCGCGGCGGTCATCGTCGTGTTCGGGAACGCGCTGAGCATCGTGACCGCGCCGAGGCGCCGCAGGTGCTCGGCGAGCAGCGGCGGGAGGTCCAGGCCGGGCGTGGTGAGCTGGCGGGACAGGTAGGCGGCGGTGCCGGCCCAGTATCGCCGCATCGCCTCCGACACCGGTAACGCCCCCTCGAACCGCAGGTCGGCCGCGGGCAGCCCGGTCTCGGCCTCCGCCAGGTCCGCCACATACGGCAGCGGCAGGCTCACCGCGCCCAGCGCCGAGCGCCCGTATTCGCCGACGAACGAATGGCTCACCGGGAACAGCATGCCGTCCTCGGGCCCGAGCTGGATATCCCGTCCCCGGACCCGGACGGTGATTTCACCACTTTCGACGATGCCGCCCAGGAGGTACCCGACCGGCTCCGACGCCGCCGAATACCCCACGCCCCCGAGCCGCACGCGCAGCCCGCCGAGCTCGCCGTGCTCGCGCGAGCGCATCGACAGATCGACCTCGGCCGGGTCCGTGAACGTGATCCGGGCCCGGTGCGCGACGACGTGGTTCAACGCTTCCGCGATCACGTCCCGGTCCCGGGTGCGGATCTCGACCAGACCCGAATGACCTGCGGTCGAATTCACGAACCACCTCCAGTTTCCGGCACGTTACCCGCTCAGTGACGTTCCTGTCCGGATAACGCACCTTCGCACTGGAGCTAACCACACGGCGATCGTTCGCTTGGCGCGGTAGTGACCAACCTTTGCTCACCGTCACGCTGAGCACACACGCAGTGGGCGCCGCGGCCCTTCCCGGCACGGCTCGCGTCCGCGCGGCCATGTCCGGTCGGCCGCCGGGGTGGCTCGTGCCGGTCGGACACCGCCGGGGGTGTTTCGTGCCGGTCGGCCCCCGCTGGGGTGGCTAGTGCCGGTTGGCCGCCGCCGGGGGTGTTTCAAACCGGTCGGCCGCCGCCGGTCGGTGCGTCGGCGCCCCACGACGCCGGTGTCATGCACGAGCGCACGACGGGACGGGAGCGACGATGGCCACGGGCGACGACCGAGCCGGCTGGATCACCACGCGGTACCGCCCGGAGTCGCGCACCGTCCTCGTCGTGGCCGGCGGTCGCCTCGAGCGCCTGAACCGTCCCCAACTGGCCGCCGTCCTGCGCGCCGCCGTCGCGAGCGGCCCCAGCGCCGTCGAGGTCGACATCGACCGGGCCACTCTGATCGACCCGGCCATCGTGCGTGCCCTGCTCGACGCCCGCGACCTGGCCGCCGAACACGGCTGCCGATTCCGCGTGCTGGACCCGACCGGCCTGCCCGCGAGAATCCTGGAGGCGACGGGCACCCGCGCGGCGCTGTGCGACCCCTCCCCGTCCCTATCCCCGTCCCCGTCCTCGTCCCCGTTCCGTATGCGCCGCTGAGGCCGCCGCAGTCCCGTGACCGGCTTCGGCACTGTGGTGCGGTGACCGGCTTCGGTTCGCCGGTGCGTCGACCGGCTCTGGTTCGCCGGTCCTCGCGCGGGCCATCCCGGCGCTGCCGCCGAAGGACCGCCTGCGCTACCCGGCCCTGATCGCTTCCATCGCCACGATCGCCCTGCGCGAGCGCGCCCGGTCGTCCTGGTGGTGGCTATCATTGTGCTGGACGTCGCCATGCAGACCCAGGCCATCCTGAATCAGTCCCGAGTCTTCGCCGTCTCCCACCAGGCCCGCAGCCGCCTGAACACCGCGTACGTCGCGGGCATCTTCGCCGGCGGCGCCCCGGGCTCGGCCGCGGCGGCCGTGTTGTCCCTCGGCGGCCGGGGTGGCCGGCGATCACGACCGCCGGCCTGGTTCTGAGCGCGTTCGCCCCGCTGGGCCGGCGCGGCCCGCTGATCTCCGCCGGTCCGGCCCCGGCCGCCGACGAGACCGCGGTGCGACGATAGCCCGGCGACCGCGAACGATCACGCGGCTGAGAGGACCCGGAAGAATTGGCCCGCGCCCGGCTGCCGCACTGGGCCCAGGAGCCAGCACAGCCGCATCGCCGCCTGCTGGTCGTGCGCGGCTCGCGGTGTGCGCGGTGGGCGGTTTGCGGTGTGCGCGGTTTGCGGTGTGCGCGGTGTGCGCGGTTTGCGGTGTGCGCGGTGTGCGCGGTTTGCGGTGTGCGCGGTGTGCGCGGTGCGCGGTTCGCGGTTCGCGGTGTGCGCGGCTCCTGATTCCCGCTGATCGTTGCCCGCGCTGCTCGCGTGTGTTGCCCGCGCTGGTCCGCCACATCGGTGAAGCCCCGGAAGAACCGGCCGGCGTCCGGCTCACGGCGCGCCCAGCATGCTCGCCGCGGCCGCTGCTACTGGCCTGGCGCTGGCCCGCGGCGCGCTCATCCCCAACGGTCCGGCCCGCTGCCGATAAGATCGCTGATAGTCCGGTGACCGCGAACGATCACGCGGCCGGTCACCGGCCCGGCCGTGCGGTCGTTCATGCCGACCGGGCTGGGGCTCGTCGGAGGGCTGCACGGTCAAGGAGAAAGGCCCTGCTCGCGCTGGCCCGGTCGCTGAGGACCTGGAAGAACCCGCCCGCGACCGGCACCAGCACGGCCGCCACGCCAGTTGCGGGGCACGTGCGCGGCCCGCTGGTTCCTGCCGGTCCGGCCCCGCTGCCGATGAGACCGCCGACAGTCCGGAGACCGCGAACGATCGCGCGGCCGACCGCTGCCCCGCCGTGCGCGGCCCGGCCGTGGGGTCGCGCAAAGCCGACTGGGCCGGCCTCGTCAGGAAGGCTGCACCGTCAGGCAGAAGGGCTTGCCCGCCGGATCGGTGAAGACCCGGAAGAACCGCCCCGCCCCCGGCTGCCGCGCCGCCCCCAGCGCCACCACCGCCGCCTCCCCGGCGTCGAGGTCGTCCACCTCGATGTCCAGGTGGACCTGCTGCGGGTGGGCCGGGTCCGGCCACCGCGGCGCGCTGTAGTCGGTGACCTGCTGGAACAGCAGCGGCTGGGCGCCGTCCTCGCCGATCATCGCCACCCCGTCCGCCTCGTAGGTCAGCGGCTTGCCGAGCACCTCGGAGTAGAAGCGGGCCAAGCGGTTGGCGTCGGGGCAGTCCAGCATCACGCCCATGAGGGTCACGCCGGTCACGTCCGGGGACAGGCACAGGTCGAAGGGGTGGCCGGCCGGGTCGGTCAGGGTGTGCCAGCCCTCGTTGCGCTGCTGGAGCGTCGCGCCCAGCGACACCGCGCGGGCCGAGCCGGCCTCGAGGTCGGGCACGCGCAGGTCGAGGTGGGCCTGCTGGGGCTGCGACTGCAGGGGCCACCGCGGCGCGCGATGGTCGGGGGCGAGCTGGAAGGCGACCTGCCAGCCGTCGGGCGTGCCGAGCGTGATCCAGTCGTCCTCGACGCTGGTCTCGGACCAGCCGGCCAGCGCTCGGTAGAACGCGGACAACCCCGTGATGTCGGCCGCGTCGAGCACGACCATCTCCAGCTTGCCGATCATGGTGCCCCCCCATTCTGCGAAGTCATCGACATTGTGCCCGGGGGGTACGACAAAAAATGGGCGAGCGCGGCATCGCGCCGCCGGAGCTGGGGAAACTGATCTGCATGGCCCGTGAGACCACCACCGATCAGCAGTACGAGCTCGTGGCCGAGCCCACCGAGGCGCCCGGGGACCCGCAGACGCCCGGCCCGTCGGCGCCGAGCGTGACCATGGCCGTGCCGCCGCGGTGCCCGACGCGGACCAGGCTGTACCGCGACGGCGAGCTGCTGGACGAGGGCTTCCCGGCCGAGCAGCTCTCCGAGCGCCTGGCCGCCGACGAGCGGGCCGTGGTGTGGCTGGACCTGTACGACCCGGACCAGCGGGACCTGCAGATCGTCGTCGACGAGTTCGGCCTGCACCCCCTCGCCGTCGAGGACGCCATCACCTCGCACCAGCGCGCGAAGGTGGACCGGTACCGCAGCCATCTGTTCGCCAACATGTACGCCGTGAGCGTCGACGGCACCGCGGTCACGCTCACCGCCGGCGAGATCGCCGTGTTCATCACGCCGCGGGCGCTGGTCACGGTGCGCAAGGACGCCTTCGACATCGACACGCTCATCGCGCGCTGGGATCTCAACGCCGATCTCGTGGACGCCGGCAACCAGGTCAGCGCGCTGGTGTACGGCCTGATCGACGTCGTCGTCGACGGGCACTACCACGCCGTGGAGCAGCTCGACGACGCCGTCGACGAGCTGCAGACGCACCTGTTCCAGGCGCACACCGACGTGGACGTGCGCCGCCGCGCCTACGAGCTCGGCGCCAGCCTGGCCGCGCTGCGACGCGTGGTGGCCCCGATGCAGGAGGTGGTGAGCCGGCTCTCCCGCGCCGACAGCCATCTGCGTGACGAGGTCCTGACGCCGTACTACCAGGACGTCTACGACCACGCCCTGCGCACGGTGGAGTCCGTCGACGCCGCCCGCGACCGGGTCGACCGGATCGCCGACACCCAGCTCAACGAGCAGGCCGCCGAGCTCAACGAGATCACCAAGCGGCTGGCCGCCTGGGCCGCGATCATCGCCGTGCCGACCGCCGTGACCGGCTTCTACGGCCAGAACGTCCCGTACCCGGGCTTCGGCAGGACGGGCGGCTTCGTGGCCAGCTGCGCGATCATGCTCTCGCTGGGCGCGCTGCTGTACTGGTACCTGCGCCGCAACCGCTGGCTGTGACGCGGCGCCTGGCATGATCCCGCCATGGACGACGTGGCACGGCTGCTCGACCGGTTCCGCACCGCCCCCGAGAACATCTACCTGGAGGAGCATCTCGGCGATCCGCGCCTGTACCCGTTCCTCGTCGAGCTGACCGCCGACGGCTCCGCGTACGACCTGGCCCGCATCGAGGCGATGAAGGTGCTGGGGCTCTGGCCACCCGCCGACCGCCGCGCCGCCGGGCGGGCGCTCGTGGTGGCGCTGCGCGACGAGGACGAGCTGGTGCGGCAGCATGCGGCCATGGCGCTCGGCCCCTACGCGGCCGACCCGGACGTGGCGGCGGCGCTGAGCGCGGCGGCCCGCGACGACGAGGACGAGAGCGTCCGCAGCGGCGCGCGGGGCGCCCTGCGCGACAACCCCACCGTTTGCGGCCCTTGATCCGCTGTTGGATCATGGAGGCCGGAAACGGCTGATGGGAGCGGGTGTGGGCTGGCTGATCGGGGTGATCGTGCTCGTGGTCGCCGGGTTCGCCGCCGCGTACCTTCCCCGGCGGCGCGCCGCCGCCCGGCAGCGCGCGGCCGCCTGGGCCGACGCCCGGGCCGCGATCGCCGTCGCCGGGGTGAGCCGGGACGCCGCCCGGGAGCGGGTCGCCGCGGCCGAGGAGCTGCTGGGCCGGGCCGAGTCCATCGCCGCCGGGCGGGGCGGGGCCGGTGCCGCCCGGGAGGCCGCCCGGTGCGCCCGCGCCGCGGACCGGCTCTGGCAGGAGACCGGCCGTGCTTGAGGCGATCCGGGACCGCGTCCGCCGGCACTCGGGCGTCGTGCGCTGGACCCTGCTGGGCATCGCCGCGCTCAGCGTCATCGGGTTCCTCGTCGCGCAGCGGCAGAGCGCCGACGTCACGTACGGCCAGTCGCCGCCCACCGCCACGATCCCCGAGGGATCGGCCGGCGAGCTCTCCGACGCCGCCCTGCCCTCCGTCGAGGACATGCGGGCCCGGGTCGCCGCCGACCCGGTGGTCCGGCTGCCGGGCTCGATCGCGACCTGGGACGAGCGGGCGGTGCGCGCCGCGATGGGCGCCCAGGAGGTGCGGATCATCGTCGCGCCGCCCGGGCTCAGCAAGGACCAGCAGCAACAGGTCCGCGAGGTCGACAACGCCACCATCCGGGTCATGGGGACCGAGGTCACCGGCGGCCTGTACCAGTCCAGCAGCAGCCTGCTCCCCGAGTGGCGGGCCCAGTTCGCCCGCAACGACGTCACCGCCCAGCTCATCGGGCTCATCAACGGGCTGAACAAGACCGAGGTCGCGACCCCGCCCGCCGACGGGCTGTGGCGCGAGCCGACGGCGGCCGAGCTGAGCACGGTCACGGATGCGCTGCGCGCCGGCGGGCAGTACAGCGACCCCGCCGTCGGCCTGCCCACGGTCTCGCCGAAGCGGCTGACCGAGGCGTTCGGCACCGCCGACGCGCTCGTCGTCGCGCTGCCCGCCCAGCCCCGCGACACGCCCGCCCCCGACTACGGCCCGGCCCTGGCGAAGGCGTTCCCGGACAAGCCGCTGGTGCTCATGGTCGGGGACTGGATCGAGTACCACGGCCCGCACCGGGCCGAGTTCGCCGACATCGCCGCGTCCGGGTTCTACGCCCGCTACGACGAGCGGCTCAGCACCTACGCCTACCCGGCCGAGAACGTCCTCGGGGCCTACCTGGGCTGGGTCGCCGACGTGCGCTACTCGGGCCTGTTCGACCGGCCGCTGCCGTACCGCCCCGTCGACCCCGTCCGCGTGGCGCTGCCGGTGCTGCCGTGGCTCTTCGCGGCCTGCGTCGTGGGCTTCCTGCTGCTGTCGGCCGCCCGCGTCGGCCCGGCCCGCGGCCGCGCCGTCGCCCCCGGCCTGCCCGCCCGGCTGGCCGCGCTGAGCTCGCTCGCCGTCGAGGTCTCCGGCCTCACCGGCCCCGCGACCGACCCGGACCTGACCCGCGCCATCACGCGGCTCGGCGCCGCCCGCGAGGCCATCGGCGCCGGACGGCCCGACTCGCAGATCCGCGGGCTGCTCGACGAGGCCGAGCGGGACCTGGACCGGGTCGGCCGCGCGGTGGGCGTGCGCGGCTACCGCCCGGCCGACTACCTGCGCGGGCCGCTCGCGTGAGGGCGGCCGTGCGGCGCTGGATCGCCACCCCGTTCGGGCTGGCCGTGCTCGCCTGCCTGGTGCTCGCCGGCTGGGCCGCGTGGAGCGGCGGCGCCCTCGACGGGCCGATCGCCCGGCAGGTGCGGACCCAGTCGGTCTACGCGGACCCGGGCACCGGCCTCGACGTCGCCGCGGCCGAGCGGGTCATCGGCAACCGGCGCCTCGTGGTCATCCTGCTGCGCCCGGGCGCGGACCTGCGCGACGCGTGCCACGCGGTGCAGCACGCCGCCGCCGGCACGCTCGTGCTCGTGATCAGCCGCAAGACCGACGGCTACGACCGGTACGGCTGCTCGCAGCTGCCCGGCAGCGGCGACGAGCACTTCGGCGACGCCTTGGTGGCCGAGACGGTCATCGGCGAGGGCATCGCCCCGTTCGCCGACCGGCCCCTGGACGCGGTCAAGGTGATCGCGGTCAACTACGACAAGCTCGCCAAGGCCGACGTCGTGCCGACCGACTCGCGGACCATCAGCCCGTCGCTGCCGCGCTACCTCGTGGCGGCGGCCGCCCTGGGGTCGGTGCTGGCCGGGTCGGCGGTGCTGTACTTCGGGGCCCGCCGCGCCGGCCGCCTCGCCGCCATCCGCCGGGAGCGCCGCGACCGGGCGACGGACGACCGGACCGTGCTCAGCGCCGCGATGGCGGCCGTGGCCCAGCAGATCGTCGACCTCGACGGCGCACCCAAGCAGACCAAGGCCGCCCGGAAGCGCTTCCGCGCGGCCGCGTCCAACTACAGCGAGCTGCTCGAGGACATCGCCGCCGCCGACCGCCGCGGCGCCGAGGACTTCACCCGCCTCACCGAGCGCGCCGAACGCATCGGCGAGCGCCTTCGCACCCTGGCCTGACGCACGCCGGAAACGGCCGCGAAACCGCCTGCTCCGGTGAGCACCATCTCACGGCGAGTTGTTCCGGATGAAACCCCGCCGAAACACGCGATTTCTTGACTGACCCCCATCACCAGCCGGTGGAGGGGTGCGATGCCCGAACGGTATGTGTTGGTGCGCTGGCCCGACGGTGCCGCGCAACGGATCTACTCGCCATCGACAATCGTCGAGGAGTTTTTCTCCGCGGGGCAGCGGATGCCGGTCGCCGACTTCGTCGACCAGGCCCGCCGGGCGCTCGGGCTCGCCAGCGACCGCGTGCTCGCCGCGTACGGCCACCCGTGCGGCCGCGCCGCCCGCTCGCTGGCGTTCGTGGAGGCCCGGGCGGCCGTCCAGCCCGACGCCGCGGATGTGGTCGTGGAAGGGATCGAGGCATGACCGAGCACCACCCGGTCGTGGTCGTCGGCGGCGGGCAGGCGGGGCTCTCGATGAGCTGGCACCTGCGGGCGCTCGGCATCGGCCACGCCGTGCTGGAGCGGGCGAGCGTCGGGCACGAGTGGCGCGAGCGCCGCTGGGACTCCTTCTGCCTCGTCACGCCCAACTGGCAGTGCCGGCTGCCGGGGTACGCCTACAGCGGCGACGACCCCGACGGGTTCATGGCCGGCCCCGAGGTCGTGGCGTTCCTGGAGCGGTACGCGGCGAGCTTCGACCCGCCCCTGCGCGAGGGCGTCGACGTGACGCGCCTGCGCCGCAACCCGGCCGGCGTCTTCGAGCTGCGCACCAGCGCGGGCGCCATGACCGCGGACCAGGTCGTCGTCGCGACCGGGCCCTACCACCGCCCGGCCGTGCCCCGGGTCGCCGAGCGGCTGCCGGGGCACGTCGTGCAGCTGCACTCGTCGCAGTACCGCAACCCGGACCAGCTGCCCGCGGGCGAGGTGCTCGTCGTCGGCACTGGGCAGTCCGGCTGCCAGATCGCCGAGGACCTGCACCTCGCCGGGCGCGCCGTGCACCTCGCGGTCGGCGGGGCGCCCCGCGCGGCGCGCCGCTACCGGGGGCGTGACACCCTCGCCTGGCTCGAGGAGATGGGCCACTACGACCGGGGCGTGCACGAGTTCGGCGACGTCGACGAGGTGCGGCTGCGCGCCAACCACTACATGACCGGGCGCGACGGCGGGCGCGACATCGACCTGCGGCGGTTCGCGACCGAGGGCATGCGGCTGTACGGCCGGCTGCGCATGATCGCGTCGGGCCGGGCCACGTTCGCCGACGACCTCGCGGCCAACCTCGACCACGCGGACGCCGTCGCGGAGGGGATCAAGGACGCCATCGACGCGCACATCGCGCGCCACGGCATCGAGGCGCCGCTCGAACGCCGGTACACCCCGGTCTGGCGGCCGGAGGGCGGCCAGGGCGACCTCGGTCTCGACCGGATCGCCGCCGTGGTGTGGAGCACCGGATTCCACCGCGACCACCGCTGGATCGAGGTCCCGGTCTTCGACGGCCGCGGCTACCCGACCCACGACCGGGGCGTCACCAGCTGCCCCGGCCTCTACTTCCTCGGCCTGCCCTGGCAGCACACCTGGGGCTCGGGCCGCTTCGCCGGCGTGGCCCGCGACGCCGCCCACCTCGCCGGGCACATCACGGCCGCCCGCCGCCGGCGGCTGACCGAGGGCGTCAGCTGGCTCGCGGGAACCCCGACGGAGACCTACCCGGACCTGGAGTGGGCGGCATGAACGACGCGCACCGCCACCTGGGCGTCCTGCCCGCCCACCCGTTCTACGGCGGCCCGCCGGTCAGCCCCGACACCACGGCCCGGGCCACCATCGACGAGCTGCTCGCGGACCTCGACCGCGAGGGCACCGAGCGCGCCCTGGTGCTGCCCAACTACGGCGTCCCCGATCCGGACGTGGCCTTCGGGTTCAACGAGCTCGTGGTCGAGGCCGCCCAGCGCGACGACCGGGTTCGATGTGGACTGTGGGTGTCCGCGAAGGACAGCGACCGCGACCGTACGGCCGCGGCACTGCGCCTGGCCGCCGAGCCCGGCGTGCGGGCGCTCAAGCTCAGCTTCCTGCTCGGCGGGGGCGCCGAGGACCCGGGTCTCGAGCCCATCTTCGCCGCCGCGCGCGCCCACGACCTCGTCGTGCACGTGCACACCTCGCCCGGCGCCGCCTCCGACATCGACCGGGTCGGCGAGCTCGTCGAGCGCTACGGCGACGACGTGCGGATCCACCTGGTGCACTTCGGCGGCGGCATGAGCGGCCACATCAAGCTCGCCGGCGGCCGCTTCTTCGACTGGGTCGCGGCCGGCAAGCAGGTCTACACCGACCTGTCCTGGGCCATCGGGTTCACCCCGCGCTGGCTCGCCGCCGAGATCGACCGGCGCGGCCTCGGCCACGACCGGGTGCTGTTCGCCAGCGACGAACCCTGGGGCGACCACGCGGGGGAGCACGCGAAGCTCCGCGCGGCCGTCGCCGGGACCGAGCTGTCCGACCTCGTCTTCACCACCACGTTCGAGAAACTCTACGGCTGAAGGAGCACAGCATGTCCGACCTCACCGACCTCGAGCAGAAGAGCCTCAACGAGATCCCGCACCCGGCGCTGGCCGAGGGCTCCAGCATCTACGGCGGCACCAAGGTCTTCCCCGACTACCAGGCCGAGGAGGGGCAGAGCTACTTCACCCTCGTGCACGGCATCGCGCACGAGTCCTCGGTCAGCTTCGTCGCCGTGCTGCAGGCCACCCGCGCGCTGCGCAAGGGCTTCGAGTCGGCGATCTACTTCTACGGCCCCGGCTCGCTCAACTGCCTCGCCACCCGCGGCTTCCCCACCACCGGCAACTCGGCGTTCCCGGGCGAGCACAACATCAACAACTCGCTGAAGACCTTCATGGCCGAGGGCGGGAAGGTGTACTGCTGCCGCTTCGGCCTGTCCCTGCACGGTGCCCGCGAGGAGGACCTCATCGAGGGGGTCATCCCCACGCACCCCCTCGACGTGCAGGACGCGCTGATCCACTACGCGCGCAAGGGCGCCATCATCAACTCGACGTACATGTTCTGATGAGCATCGACGTTCGCGCCGACCTGGCCGTGCGCGGCGTGCGGGTGCCCACACCCGTGCGCCGCCCGGCCGGGGCCGGACCCAGCGACGACGGGCACGTGGTCATCGACGGGCGCAACGCGGCCCTGCCGATCGACCCCGCGAGCCCGTACGAGATCCGCGGCAGTCGCCTCTGGCTCGGCGAGGCCGACACCGGGCTCACCCTCGACGTCGTGCGCCGTCCGCGCTTCTACGACCTGGTGACCGCGGACGGCGTGCCCTACGAGAAGATCGCCCGGCTGCACGGGCGCGACGTGCTCGCCACCACCGTGGTGCAGACCTGCATCCGGTACGCCGAGGCGCAGCGCTGCCGCTTCTGCACCATCGAGGAGTCGCTGCGCTCCGGCGCGACGACCGCGGTGAAGACCCCGGCCCAGCTGGCCGAGGTCGCCGAGGCCGCCGTCCGGCTCGACGGGGTCCGGCAGATGGTGATGACGACCGGCACCACCGCCGGCCCGGACCGCGGCGCCCGCAACCTGGCCAGGGCCGTCCGGGCGGTCCTCGCGGCCGTGCCGGGCCTGCCGATCCAGGTGCAGATCGAGCCGCCCGGGGACCTGGCCGCGATCGACGAGCTGCGCGCGGCCGGCGCGGTCTCCATCGGCATCCACGCCGAGTCCCTCGACGACGCCGTCCGCCGGCGCTGGATGCCGGGCAAGGGCTCGGTGCCGATGGCCGAGTACGAGGCCGCCTGGGACCGCGCCGTCGAGGTCTTCGGGCGCAACCAGGTCAGCACGTACCTGCTCATCGGTCTCGGCGAGGACCCCGACGAGCTCGTCGCGGGCGCGGCCCGGCTCATCGAGCGCGGGGTTTACCCGTTCGTGGTGCCGTTGCGGCCGACGGCGGGCACCCTCGCCCGCCGCGACGGCGTGCCCGGCCCCGCCCCGTCGCTCGTGCGGGACGTCACCGCGCGGGTGGCCGCACTGCTGCGGGCGGCCGGGATGCCCGGCACGGATCAGCGGGCCGGCTGCGCCGCGTGCGGGGCCTGCGGCGTGCTGCAGGCGGCCGGCGCATGACCGACCTCGTGCCCGCGCTGCTCGGCGCGCCGCCGCGGTTCCTGATCGGCCCGGCGCAGGACCGCCGCGACTACCACCGGCTGCGGACCCGGGTCTTCGTCGACGAGCAGCGGTTGTTCGAGAGGGAGGACCGCGACGAGCGCGACGACGACCCGCGCACGGTGGTCCTCGAGGCCCGCTCGGCCGACGGCGCGCTCCTCGGCGGCGTCCGGGTCGGGCCGGCCGCCGACGGGCCGGATCTGGGCTGGTGGGTCGGCGGGCGGCTGGCCGTCGACCCGTCGGTGCGGGGCGTCCGGCAGATCGGGCCGGCGCTCGTGCGTGCCGCGTGCGCCTACGCCGAGCAGGCCGGTGCGCTGCGGTTCGACGCGACGGTGCAGGTCCGCTGGCAGCGCATGTTCCAGCGCCTCGGCTGGCGGCCGGTGCGGCCGGTCACCGTGGCCGGGCGCCCGCACGTGCTCATGCGCTGGCCGATCGGCCGGATCGCGGCCCTGGCCGCCGCGACCAAGGCGCCGCTCGGCCCGCTGCTGCGCGGCCTGGCCCCGGGCGGGGCCGGGTTCGTCGGCGACGACGGCGCCCCGGTGCCCGGCAGCGACCTCGTGGCCGCCTGCGACGCGATCCTGCCGTCCATGGTGGAGCGGGACCCGGACTGGGCGGGCTGGTGCGCGGTGCTCGTGAACGTCAACGACCTCGCGGCGATGGGCGCGGCCCCGGTCGGGCTGCTCAACGCGGTCGCGGGCCGCGACGCGGCGGCCGTCGCCCGGGTGCTCGGCGGGCTGCGCCGGGCCGCGGACGCCTACGGCATCCCGGTGCTCGGCGGCCACACCCAGCTCGGCGTGCCCGCCGCGCTGTCGGCGACCGCGCTCGGCCGCGCCGCGCATCCGGTGCCGGGCGGGGGCGGGCGGCCCGGCCAGCGGATCCGGCTCACCGCCGACCTCGGCGGCGGCTGGCGCCCCGGCTACCACGGCCGGCAGTGGGACTCGACGAGCCGGCGCACGGGCGCGCAGCTGCGCGCGATGCTCGGCTTCGTCGCGGCGGCCCGGCCGGCCGCGGCCAAGGACGTGTCCATGGCCGGGATCGCCGGGACGCTCGGCATGCTGGCCGAGTCGAGCGGGTGCGGGGCGGTGCTCGACGTCGCCGCCGTGCCGCGGCCCAGGGACGCGAGCGTGGGGGACTGGCTCACCTGCTTCCCCGGTTTCGCGATGCTCACCGCGGGGTCCACAGTGGACGCGCCCGCCGGGCCCGCGGTCACCGCCGAGTGCGGCGAGCTCGTCGCCGAGGCGGGGGTGCGGCTGCGGTGGCCCGACGGCGAGCTCACCGACGTCATCGACGGGGCAGTCACGGGAATGGGAGTTGCGGCATGAGGATGGCGGCCGTGGCGGCGGCGTTCGACCGGGACCTCGAGGCGGACTTCGCCCGCATCGAGGGGCTCGTCGCGTCCGCGCGGGCACAGGGAGTACAGCTGCTGGCACTTCCGGAGGCGTGCCTGGGCGGCTATCTGGCGCACCTGGACGGGGGCGCGGACCAGCCGCCGGCGCTGCGTCTCGACGGCCCCGAGATCGCGCGGCTCACCGCGATCGCGGGCGACATGGTGGTGTGCGCCGGCTACTGCGAGGACGGCGGCGACGGCACCCGGTTCAACAGCGTCGTCTGCGTCGGCGCGGGGCGGGTGCTGGGCAACCACCGCAAGGTGCACCAGCCGCTGCGGGAGAACGCCAGCTACGACTCCGGCGACTCGTTCGCCGCGTTCGACACGCCCGTCGGCCGGCTCGGGCTGCTCATCTGCTACGACAAGGCGTTTCCGGAGTCGGCCCGCGACCTCGCCCTCGACGGCGCCGAGATCATCGTGTGCGTGTCGGCCTGGCCGGGCAGCCGCACCGGGGCCCCCGACGACCTCGCCGAGGACCGCTGGACCCGCCGCTTCGACCTGTTCGACCGGGCCCGGGCGCTGGAGAACCAGGTCGTGTGGCTGTCGGCGAACCAGGCCGGGCGTTTCGGCTCGCTGCGGTTCGTGTGCAGCGCGAAGGTCGTCGACCCGGGCGGGGACGTGCTCGCGACGACCGGCGTCGAGGCCGGGCTGGCGGTCGCCGACGTCGACGTGGCCGGCGCGCTCGCGGCCGCCCGGCGGTCCATGGCCCACCTGCGGGATCGGCGCCCGGACGCGTACCGCGCCCTCGCACCGTCGATGATGTGACCCATGGCCCCGACCCGCATCGCCGCCGCCGCGGCCCACTTCGGCCGCGACCTCGACCACGACCTCGGCCGCATCGGCAAGCTCATCGCCGACGCCCGGGCCGAGGGCGCGGCGCTGCTCGTGCTGCCCGACGCGGCGATCGGGGGCTACCTGGCCGACCTGCGACGGCCCGACCCCGAGGCGCTGCCGCCCGCCCTCAAGCCCGACGATCCCATCTTCGAGCAGGTGGCCGCCATGGCCGGGGAGATGGTGGTGTGCGTCGGGTTCTGCGAGGCCGACGGCGACGACCGGTACAACGCCGCGGTCTGCCTCACCGGCGACGGCGTGCTCGGCCGGCACCGCAAGGTGCACCTGCCCGCGGCCGAGCACATCGCCTACCGGGCCGGCGACACGTTCGCCGCCTTCGACACCCCGGCCGGGCGGATCGGGATGCTCATCGACTACGACAAGACGTTCCCCGAGTCGGCGCGCACCCTCGCCCTCGACGGCGCCCAGATCGTCGCGTGCCTCTCCGCGTGGCCGGCCAGCATCACCAACGCGGCGCCGAAGCTCTCCCAGGACCGCCAGTCGCGGCTGTTCGACCTCTACGACTGTGCCCGGGCCGCGGAGAACCAGCTCGTCGTGGTCTCCTCCAACCAGACCGGCGCGGCCGGCGGCATGCGCTTCCTCGGCCAGGCCAAGGTCGTCGGGCCGGCCGGGAACATCCTCGCCCGCACCTGGGCCAAGGCCGGGCTCGCCGTCGCCGAGCTCGACGTGGCGACCGAGATCGCGCACGCCCGCCGCGTGCTGAACCACCTCGACGAACTGCGGCCGGGCACCTACCGGAGCGGCCGATGAGGATCGCGCTGCTGACCTACTCCACGCGCCCGCGCGGCGGGGTCGTGCACACCCTGGCGCTGGCCGAGGCCCTGGCCGCCGCGGGCGCCGACGTGACCGTGTGGACGCTTGCGCGGGGCGGGGGCTTCTTCCGGCCCGTCGACCCGCGGGTGCGGCTCGAGCTCGTGCCGTTTCCGGACGTGCCGGGGGAGGCGGTCGGGCCGCGCATCCTCCGCTCGATCGCGCTGCTGCGGGCGGCGTTCCGGCCGCACGACTTCGACGTCGTGCACGCCCAGGACTGCATCAGCGCCAACGCCGTCGACCGGTGCGTGCGCACCGTCCACCACCTCGACCACTTCACCACGCCGGAGCTGGCCGCCTGCCACGAGCGTGCCATCGTACGGCCCCAGGCCCACATCACCGTCTCGTCCACGGTCGCCGCGCAGCTACGGGCCGGCTGGGGCATCGCCGCGACCGTCATCCCGAACGGCGTCGACGCCGCCCGCTTCGCCGCCGCCGTGCCGCTGGTGCGCGAGCGCCCCTACGTGCTGTCGGTCGGCGGGATCGAGCCGCGCAAGGGCTCCATCGACCTGCTCGACGCCTTCGCCCACGCCCGCCGGACGCTGCCCGATCTGCAGCTCGTCATCGCCGGCGGCGAGACGCTGTTCGACTACCGCGACTACCGCACCGCGTGGCAGGCTCGCGCCGACGCGCTCGGCCTGGCGCCCGAGGTCCTCGGCCCGGTCCCGCACGACGAGCTGCCCTCCCTCGTCGCCGGGGCCGCGGCCTTCGCGTTCCCGTCGACCAAGGAGGGCTTCGGACTCGCGGCCCTGGAGGCGCTCGCGGCCGACGTGCCCGTGGTCGCGCGCGACCTGCCGGTGCTGCGCGAGGTGTTCGGCTCCTCGGTGCGCTACGGCCACGACCCGCAGGCCCTCGGCGCCGCGCTCGTCGATGCGGTACGCCACGGCAAGGGCGACCCCGCGCTGGCGTACTCCTACACGTGGGAGGAGGCCGCGCGCCGCCACCTGGAGTTCTACCGCGCCCTGGCCTGAGCTAGAGTGGGCCGACGGCGGTGGGGCCCGCCGACTCCGGCACGATCCGGGGTGAACCGCGACGACGCCAACGGTCCCTGCCAGTGGAGCTGTGTGATGCCCTGGTGGGGAGGAGCATCGTGACCGAGGTCGACCCCGACGTCGACGTCCACGTTTCCGCGCAACGCACCGAGCTGCGGCCGAGCCCGTGGCCGGTGCTGGGCGCGATCTCGGCCGGCGGGGTGTGCGGGGCCCTCGCGCGCTTCGGTGTCGCGCAGGCATGGCCGCACGCCCGCGGCGGCTTCCCGTGGTCGACGCTGCTCATCAACGTCACCGGGTGCCTGCTGATCGGCGCGCTGATGGTCATCGTCAACGAGGTGGCCACCGGGCGGCGCCTGCTCCGGCCGTTCGCCGGTGTCGGGGTGCTCGGGGGGTACACCACCTTCTCCACCTATGCCGTGGAGATCCACCAGACCGCCTCGGCCGGCTCGCCCTGGGCGGCGCTGGCGTACCTGGCCGTGACCGTCGTCGGCGCGCTCCTCGCGGTGTGGGCCGGCAGCGCGGCCACCCATGGGCTCGTGCGGCGCCTCGGGAGGAACCCGTGACCGTCCTGCTGATCGCGCTCGGCGCCGCGATCGGGGCGCCGATGCGCTACCTCACCGACCGCTTCGTGCAGTCCCGGCACGACTCGGTGTTCCCGTGGGGCACGCTCACCGTCAACGTCCTCGGGTCGCTGCTGCTCGGCCTGCTCGCCGGCCTGCCCGCGAACGCGCCGCTCACGGCCCTGCTGGGCACCGGCTTCTGCGGCGCGCTCACCACGTACTCGACCTTCAGCTACGAGACGCTGCGCCTGGCCCAGACCGGCGCCCGCTTCTACGCGGCGATGAACGTGCTCGCCTCGGTCGTGGCCGGCCTGGGCGCGGCCGCGGTCGGCCTGCTGCTCGCCCAGGCGTTCAGCTGATCTCGCACCGCATGACGTATTCGACGACCGAGGGGTCCGGCGGGTAGGGCTGCGCCTCGCCGGTCGGGCGGAACCCGTGCCGCTCGTAGAGCCGCCGGGCGGCCACGTTGTCGCCGACGACCCAGAGGTCGAGGGCGGTGAGACCCCGCTCGCCCGCCCACGCGATCGCCTCGGTCACGAGCAGGTCCCCGGCCCCGCGCCCGCGCCAGGCCGGGTGCACCCACATGCTGAACAGCTCGCCCGCGCCGTCGCGGTCCTCGGGCACCCAGACGCCCACGATTCCGGCGGTGCCTTCCGACTCGCGGGCCACGGCCTTGAGCCCCTTCGCGGGCTCCAGCCACGCGCGCCAGCGGTCCTCGTCGAAGGCCTGCTCCCGCTCCAGCGTCGAGCCGAACGCCCGCGGCGAGTCGGCGAGCGCGGCGAGGCGGACATCGCGCCACAATGCCCAGTCCTGGGGTCCGAGTCGTCGCACATCCACGCGCTCATCCTCGCAGCGTGAGCAACCTGGTTTCGGCCGAGAGCGGCTGACGCCATGTGGCGCGGGCTCGGCGGCGCGGCGGAGTCACCGCTGGGGAGCGGCGCGGTGAGCAACCTGGTGTCGGCCGTGAGCGGCTGGCGCCACCTGGCGCGGGCTCGGCGGCGCGCCGGAGCCACCGCTGGCGAGCGGCGCGGTGCGCAACCTGGTGTCGGCCGTGAGCGGCTGGCGCCACCTGGCGCGGGCTCGGCGGCGCGCCGGAATCACCGCTGGCGAGCGGCGCGGCGCCCGTGAACGCCGGCGGCACGGCGTCAACCGCGGTTGACGAAGGTGGGACTGTCAACTACGGTTGACGCATGGAGATTCTGAACCGTGCCCCGGTGTGAGCCGATGCTCGCGTTCGCCGTGGCCTGTGCGCGCTCAGCCGGCCGGCTGCAGGGCCGGGTCGAGCATGCCGTCGGGGTTCCAGGTGGCGTCCTCGTCGCCGGCGCCCGCGGCGGCCAGGAACGCGGTCTCGACCGGGCGCAGGTGCTCGAGCAGGGCCGGGAGCCGGTACCGGTCGGTGAAGCGGGCCCCGTCCGGGCCGGTGAGCAGCACGGCGATGGGCTCGTCGCCGCCGAGGGGCAGGTCCGGGTACACGTTGCCGCCCCAGTACAGCACCGCCGACTCGGCCTCGGCGTGCCGCCCGGCCGCGGCGAGCAGGAGCAGCTCGGACTGGGTGACGTCGGGGCTGTGGTGGTAGTCGTCCAGCCACGCCTCGAACGCCTCGCGTGACATCGGCATCCGGGCCGCCAGCATGTAGGAACGTCCGCTCACGCGGCGATCGTAGCCGGGCGCCGTCGCGGTCCGGCCCAGCGTCCACAGTGGACCGGATCGCGGCGCCCACCCGCCCCCCTTTCGCGCCCCACGCTCGCCTCTTTGCGTGCCGCGCGCTCGCCTCTTTGCGTGCCGCGCGCCCGCCTCTTTGCGTGCCGCGCGCCCGCCTCTTTGCGCCGCCGGGCCACCGCCGCCGGGGGCGTCACCCCGCCGAGAACCGGAGCTGCGGTCGGACGGCAACCGCGCGTAGGCTAAATTCGGTCGGTGAGCACTTCCGAGGCCCCCGTACGCACCCGCATCGCCCCGTCGCCGACCGGCGACCCGCACGTCGGGACCGCGTATGCCGCCCTGTTCAACCTGGCGTTCGCGCGCAAGCACGGCGGTGAGTTCATCCTCCGCATCGAGGACACCGACCGCACGCGCTACGTGGAGGGCAGCGAGCAGCAGGTCTTCGACACCCTGCACTGGCTCGGGTTCAGCTGGGACCAGGGGCCGGACGTGGGCGGGCCCGCCGAGCCCTACCGGCAGTCCGAGCGGCTGCCCGTCTACCGTGAGGTCGCCGAGCGCCTGCTCGCCGACGGGCACGCCTACCAGTGCTGGTGCTCGTCCGAGCGGCTCACCCAGATGCGCACCCGCCAGCAGCAGCTGAAGATCCCCACCGGCTACGACCGGATGTGCTACGGCAAGACCCGCGAGGAGCGCGCCGAGCTGCCCGGGTTCACCGACGTGCCGGTGATCCGGATGCTCGTGCCCGCCGACGCCAAGATCTCCTTCACGGACCTGATCCGCGGCAAGATCACCCCGCCGGAGCCGGACGACCAGGTCATCCTGAAGGCGGACGGGTTCCCGACCTACCACCTCGCCGTCGTCGTGGACGACAACGCGATGGGCGTCACGCACGTCATCCGCGGCGAGGAGTGGATCAGCTCGACCGCCAAGCACATCCTGCTCTACGGCTGGCTCGGCTGGGCCGCGCCGACCTACGCGCACATGCCGCTGCTGCGCAACGCCGACCGCTCGAAGATCAGCAAGCGCAAGAACCCGGCCGCGCGGCTCAAGTGGTTCCAGGAGGAGGGGTACCTTCCCGAGGCCCTCGTCAACTTCCTCGCGCTCATGGGCTACTCGATGCCCGACGGCCAGGAGATCTTCACGTTCGACGAGATGGTGGCGTCGTTCGACTTCGCCCGCGTCAACCCCGTCGGCCCGGTCTTCGACATCGACAAGCTGAACTGGCTCAACGGCCACTACCTGCGCACGCTGGACGACGACGCGTTCCTGCGTGCGGCCGAGCCGTTCCTGCCCGCGGGCCTGAGCGCGCAGGACGTGCGCTCGCTCGTGGTACCGCTGCGGGAGCGCACCAAGAAGCTCGCCGAGATCCCCGAGCAGCTCGACTGGCTCGCCGCCGACACCGTGACGGTCCAGCCCGCCGACCTGGCCAAGCACGGCCTGCCCGCGGCCGACGCGCGCGCGATCCTCGAGGCGTTCGCGAAGAACCTCGAGCAGCTCGACCCGTTCGGCAAGGAGCAGATCACCGCCACCCTCGACCGGGTCGTCGCCGAGGCCGGCACCAACCGCCGCCGCTCGTTCATGACCGCCCGGCTGGCCCTGGTCGGCAAGCCGGTCTCGCCGCCGCTGGACGACACCATGGTCGCCCTCGGCGCCGAGCGCACCGCCGCCCGCCTGCGCCGGGCCGCCGCCGCGATCGAGAGCTGAACGAGCCGGTTCCCGATTGGGACGATCGGACGTGGGTAACCCCGAGGTCACCCCGTCCGATTCGTCCCAAGGGAGCCAGCATGGCGCTGCGTCGGTGCGTCTCGGTTGCGAAGGCGGATTTCGCCGAGCGGTACTGGGATCGCACCCCGCTGCTCTCGCCGGCCCTGGACAACTACCGCGACCTGCTCACCGTCGAAGGCGTCGACGACCTCCTCAGCGCCCGGGCGCTGCGGACCCCGTTCGTGCGCATGGCCAAGGACGGGCGCGTCATCCCGGCCGCCCGCTACACGGGCGGCGGCGGGGCCGGGGCCGAGATCGGCGACCAGGTGCACGACGAGAAGGTCCTGGCGCTGCTCGCCGACGGGGCCACCCTGGTGCTGCAGGGCCTGCACCGCATGTGGCCGCCGCTCGTGGCGTTCGCGGCCACCCTGCGCCAGGAGCTCGGCACGCCCGTGCAGATCAACGCGTACCTCACCCCGCCGTCGAGCCGCGGCTTCGACCCGCACTACGACACCCACGGCGTGTTCGTCCTGCAGGTCAGCGGGTGCAAGCGGTGGCGCGTCCACCCGCCCGTGCTCGAGGCGCCGGTGCCGCGCCAGCCGTGGGGCGGCGTGGCCGACGAGGTGGCCGCGGCCGCCGGTTCCGATCCCGCGATCGACACGGTGCTGCGCGACGGCGACGCGCTCTACCTGCCCCGGGGCTGGGTGCACGCGGCCACGACCGAGGGCGAGTGGTCGCTGCACCTCACGATCGGCCTGCACGCCCCGACCCGGCTCACCGTCCTCGACGCGCTCGCCCGGCTGGCCGTGTCCGAGCCGACGCTGCGCGCCGGGCTGCCGATGGGCCTGGACCCCGCCGACGGCGACTCGGTCGCGCCCGCGCTCGCCGACACCGTCGCGGCCCTGCACGCCTGGCTCGACACCGTCACGCCCGAGGACCTCGCCGCCCAGCTGCGCGGGCCCGCGTGGACGTCGGGCCGCCCGGCCCCGCTGCGGGCCGTCGCCCAGGCCGCCGCGCTGCCCGGCCTCGGCCCCGACGCCAAGGTCTTGGCCCGGCCCGGGCTGCCGTTCCGGCTCGACGAGCCCTCGGACGGGCGGGTCGCCGTACACCTGCCGGACCGCACCCTGGCGATGCCCGACGCCTGCGCCGAGGCCCTGCGCACCGCCTTCGACGGCCGCCCGCACCGTATCGGCGACCTGCCCGGCCTCGACGACGCCGACCGGCTCGTCCTGGCCCGGCGGCTGCTGCGCGAGGCGGCGCTGGTCCTGGCGTAGACGACAGCCCGTGCGCCTGCCGCGCGCGGCCACAGTCCCCGGGGCCTGCCGCGCGCGGCCACAGTCCCCGGCGCCTGCCGCGCGGCGGCGCCGGTCTGGCGTAGACCACAGCGCGCGCCGCTGCCCGCCCCGGCGGCGGCCCCGACCGGCACCGCGATCAGCGTGGGCACGGGTCGTTGATTTCCGGGCGGTACATCTAGATACTTCGATGCATGCTTCGACGTCTCGGTCGCGTGGCAGCTACCGCGCTGCTCGCCATCGCCACCACCGGCACCATCCTCGCCGTGTCCGCGTCCCCCGCCCTCGCCGACGGCTGCTACACCTGGAGCGGCACCCTCGCCCAGGGCTCGTCCGGTGAGGCGGTCCGCCAGCTGCAGATCCGGGTCGCCGGCTACCCCGGCTCCGGCGGGGTGCTGGCCCTCGACGGCCAGTTCGGCCCCGGCACCAAGGCGGCCGTGCAGCGCTTCCAGAGCGCCTACGGTCTCGCCGCCGACGGCATCGCCGGCCCGCAGACGTTCTCGAAGATCTACGCGCTGCAGGACGACGACTGCACGCCGGTGAACTTCGCCTACGGCGAGCTCAACCAATGCAACAGCACCTGGGCCGGCGGCGCCGTCCCGGCCGCCACGGCCAAGGCGAACGCCCTCGTCACCATGTGGAAGCTGCAGGCGCTGCGGCACGCGCTCGGCGACGTGCCGATCACGGTCACGAGCGGGTTCCGCAGCACCTCGTGCAACAGCGCGGTCGGCGGCGCCGCGGGCAGCCGTCACCTCTACGGCGACGCCGCCGACCTGGTCTCGGGCTCCCGGTCGCTGTGCCAGCTCGCCCAGGAGGCCCGCAACCACGGCTTCGCCGGCATCCTCGGGCCCGGCTACCCCGACCACAACGACCACACGCACGTCGACGGCCGCCCGTCGCGCTTCTGGTCGGCCCCGAACTGCGGCGTGGCGAGCCTGACCGGCGGCCTCGACCCGCTCGGCGACGACTGAGCCGGCTGAGCCGTCAGGCCCGCTCCGCGGCGGCGACGTTCTCCTCGACCGGGTCACCGCCAGGCCCGGGCCGGCTGGTGGATCGCCGCCCGGGGTGCCGGGCGGTTCCCGCGGGTGCTGGGCCTAGTCTTCGCGAGCGTCGGCGCCGAAGAGCCCGGCCAGGAGCGGGCGGTACACGCGCGCCGAGTCGCCGAGCGGGCTGAAGTGCGACCCGGCGTTGTCGTCGAGGTAGGTGGTCGCCACGTCCACCGTGTCGATCGGGTGGCCGGCCCGCGCCGCGGCGAGCAGGACGCGCATCTCGTAGTCGAAGCCGTCGCCGGGGATGCCGAGCAGCCACTGCAGGTGCCCGGCCGGGTAGGCCCGCAGGCCCGTCTGGGTGTCGCGGACGCGCAGGCCGGTCGCGGCGCGGAACAGGGCCGCGGTGAGCCCGTTGCCGACGCGGCTGCGCAGCGGGACGCCGGCGCCGAACTCGCGCACGCCGAGCGCGATGCGGCCGGTGACCTCGGTGTGCCGGGCGACCCGCCGCACGTCCTCGGCGCGGTGCTGGCCGTCGGCGTCGGCGCAGACCACGCCGTGGCCGGGCCACGCCTCGGCGATGTGGGCGAGGCCGGTGCGCAGGGCGGCGCCCTTGCCGCGGTTGGCCGGGTGGTGCAGCACGGTCGCGCCGAGCGCCCGCGCCGCGTCCAGCACCGCGGCCGCCCCGGGGCCGCCGCCGTCGTCGACCACCACCGCCGGGGTGTCGTTCCCGAGCGCGGTGAGCAGCTGGGGGAGGTGGAAGCTGGGGCGGTACACCGGCAGCAGCGCGATCATCCAAGGTCGATACCCCGCCGGGCGCGAGATCACTCAGCGGCCGCCGCGGCGGGCCAGGGCGACCGCGAGGCGCTCGCGGCGGCGCAGGGCCGCGGGGCTGGACGCGCCCAGGAAACACAGGCGGGAGCCGAGCCGCAGCAGCCGCTCGGGCTGCCACGGGCCCGCGGCCGGGATGTCGAGCAGCGCGGCGCCGCGCAGCCGGAGGATCTTGCCGGCCAGGTACCGCACCCGCGGCAGATGCCACGCGTGGGAGACCAGGCCGAGGGGCTCGGCGGGGCTGTACGGGCCGCCGACGAGCCCGTCCTCGACCAGGTTGAGCAGGTTCTCGAGGGTGCTGCGGGAGCGCGTCTCGGCGAGGAGGCGGCTGGCCCGGCCCAGGCCCGCCTCCCGCGCGGCGCGCAGCATCAGGTCGCCCTCGCGGTGGCCCGGGGGCGGCTCCGGCGCGCCCAGCGAGGCGCCGGCCCAGCCGCCGGTGAAGACGATCCGCGCGGGGGCGCCGGCCCGCTCGACGTGCTCGGCGGCGGCCCGGACGCGGGCCAGGCTGTCGTCGGTGAGCGCCCAGCCGGCCCGGTGCCTCACCACGCCGCGGCCGAAGACGAGCAGCGTGCTGGCGTTCGCGGGCATGACGCGACCGTAACCCGGTCGATATGCTGCCCGGCATGAGGGGGCGCGTGGCGCGGCGCATCGCGGCGGTGCTCGCCTGTGTCGCGGCCGCCGTGCTCGCCGCCACGCCCGCGCCCGGCGAGGCGGCCCGCCCGCCGCTGCGGGTGCTGCAGCTCAACCTGTGCGACAGCGGGTTCGCGGGCTGCTACACGGGCCGGGCGGTCGCGGTGGCCGCGGGCGAGCTGCGCACGCACCGGCCCGACGTGGTCACGCTCAACGAGATCTGCGCCGGGGACGTCGAGGCCCTCGGCACGGTGCTCGCGTGGGTGTTCCCGGGCGACACCATCGTGCGCGCGTTCGAGCCGGCGGGGGACCGGCGCAGCGGGGGACCGTTCGCGTGCGTGAACGGGGAGGAGTACGGCATCGGCCTGCTCGCCCGCGTCACCGGGCCGCGCCGCGCGACCGTGATCGACGGCGGCCTCTACCCGGACCAGGACGTCGACGACCCCGAGGAGCGCGCCTGGGTCTGCGTGCACGCGCGCGGGGCGTACCAGGCGTGCACGACGCACCTGGCCAACACCGTGCCGGCGGTGGCGTTCGCGCAGTGCCGGATCACCCCGGGCTGCTGGTGTCGCTCGCCCCGCGCTGAGCCGGGTGCCTCGGCCACCCGCGATGCGGCGGCCCGATCATGCCCGTAGGCTGCCGCCGTGCTGGTCGTCGCCGTGCTGCTGCTCATCGCCGTGCTCGGGTTCGCCGTGGCCCGACCGTTCGGGCTGCCCGAGGCCGTGGCCGCGGTTCCGGCGGCGGCCCTGGCGGTGCTGTTCGGCCTCGTCTCGTGGCCCGCCGCCGGGGCCGAGGTCCGCGAGCTCGGCCCCACCGTGGGCTTCCTCGCGGCCGTGCTGCTGCTGTCGTACCTCGCGGAGGTGCACGGCGTCTTCGCGTACATCGGCGACCTGGCCGCCCGCCGCTCCCAGGGCCGCCCGAAGCGCCTGCTGGCAGCGGTCTTCGCCGCGGCCGCCCTGGTCACCGCGGTCCTCAGCCTCGACGCGACGGTGGTCCTGCTGACCCCGGTGGTCTTCGCCGCCGCCCTGCGCATCCGTGCCCGCCCCGATCCGCACGTCTACGCCTGCACCCACCTGGCGAACTCGGCCTCGCTGCTGCTGCCCGTGTCCAACCTCACCAACCTGCTCGCGTTCGCCGCGAGCGGCCTGGGCTTCGCGGCCTTCGCCGGGCTGATGGCGGCACCGTGGCTGGCGGTGGTCGCGGTCGAGTACGTCATCATGCGCCGCTTCTTCGCCTCCGACCTCGCCGTGGCGTCCACGCCACCCGCCGCCGAGCCGGCGAAGGCCCCGCGCTACGCCCTCGTCGTACTGGTCCTCACCCTCGCCGGCTTCGCCGTGGGCCAGCCCGCGGGCATCCACCCGGCCTTCGCGGCCGCGGCCGGCGCCCTGGCCCTGGCCGTCCCCCTGATCCGCGCCCGCCGACTGGAACTCCCCGCCGTGATCAAGGCCGCGAACCCGGCCTTCTGCGCCTTCGTCCTCGGCCTGGGCGTGGTGGTCCTGGCGGTGCGCGAACACGGCCTGGGCCGGCTCGTCGACACCCTGACCCCGCGCGACGCGTCCTTCCTGGGCCTGCTGGCGGTGGCGGCCCTGGCGGCGCTGCTGGCGAACCTGCTCAACAACCTGCCGGCGACCCTGGTGCTGGTCCCGGCGGTGCAGCATTCGCCGGGCCTGCTGCTGGCGGTGCTCATCGGGGTGAACGTGGGCCCGAACCTCACGTACGTCGGCTCCCTCGCGACCCTGCTGTGGCGCCAGATCCTGCACGCGCGCGACGCGGCTCCCTCGGCTGGGCGGTTCCTGCGGCTGGGCGCGCTGACGGTTCCGGCGGCGCTGCTGGCGGCGGTGGCGGCGCTGTGGGCCGGTCTGCGGGTCGCGGGGATGTGAGGGTTCGCTGTCGCGTCCGATATGTCGGGCGCTTCGCGCCGCGACATATCTGATTTATACCCTGACGGGGGATTATGCCGGATTCGGCGGCGACGGCCGCCGTGGGCGCCGCGGCGGGCTCGGGCGCGACCGAGCGGCGGATGTCCGGCGGTGTCGCCTGGCTGGTGCACTGCCACATCGCGCGCACCGCGGGGCGGTCGCGGCGAGCCGGCGTCGGGGAATTTGCCCGATTCGGCTCTGCGGTGGCGACATGTGTGGATCGTCTGCGAACCTCGGTACATGCATGTGCTCGTCTGGCTAGCCGAGGGCACCTGGGCCGCCGCCGCCGAGGCCGCCGCGCGGCACGCCCCTCCCGATGCGCGTATCACCCTCCTGCACATCGTAGACCCGGCCACGGCCGGCGAGGTGAGCGGCGCCTGGAGCGGCCTGCTCGGTCGCGGCCATCGCGACCCGGGCCCGGCCATGGCCGCGGCGTCCGAGGCCGCCGAGCGGGACCTCCTGACCGCGGCCGCCGCGGCGCTGGACCGGCCCTCCGAGAAGGCCGTACGCCGCGGCCGCACCGAGCACGAGGTCATCGCCGCGTGCAACGAGCTCGGCGCGGACCTGCTCGTGGTGGCGCGCGACGGCGACCGGACGCGGGTGGGGCCGCGCAGCCTGGGCCGCTTCACCCGCTTCGTGGTGGACCATGCGCCGTGCCCCGTGCTGCTGGTGTGGCCGGAGCAAC
The DNA here is from genome assembly GCF_050947935.1 of Dactylosporangium sp. CA-052675. GTDB lineage: Bacteria > Actinomycetota > Actinomycetes > Mycobacteriales > Micromonosporaceae > Dactylosporangium. The sequence continues at coordinate 3,947,457 of NZ_CP192010.1, forward strand.
CGTTGGTCACGACGCCGCCCCCACCACCGCCGCCAGGGGCCGAGCCGCCCCCGCCGCCGCACCATCATCACGGCCCGCCGCCCCCGCGCCATCCGGGCTAGCCCCCACCCGCCGGCCGCGCGGGCGGGTAGATTCCCAGCGTGAGGACTCCCTGGTACGCGCTGCGCCGCGCCGACGTCGAGGGCGGGACGATGCCGGTGCCGCCGGAGTGCGCCGACGCCGAGACCGTCGTGCTCGACCACCGCGCCCACGGGGTCACCCCGGGCCGGCTGGTCTTCGACGCCGTGGCCGAGCGCCACGAGGACGGCCTGCGGATCGGTGTCGCGTGGCCGCCGGACGCGCATGTCGGCGTGCTCGTGGGGCTGACCTGGCAACCGGCCCGCCGCCAGGTGCAGCTGCGCACGAAGCCGCTCGGCGAGCCGTTGAAGGTCGACGGGATCGCGTACTTCCACGAGTACGACCCCCTGATCGTGACCCACGAGTTCCGTCCGGCCAACTCCAACCGGGGCAAGGTGCTGGACGCGGTGCGGCGCCACGGGCGGGTGTTCGAGGACGGCAGCGCGGTGTTCCCGGAGGCGGATCTCGTCAAGCGCGCCGGGCTCGGGCGCGGGACCCGCGGGACCTTCCTGCTGCGCAACGCGATCGACCAGCTCATCCGCGAGGGGTACGTCACCCGCGTCGACGGCAGCCTCGACGTCGAGGGCCGGCCGTCGTTCCCGCCCGCCGACGGGTCCGAGGTGGTGCCGATGCTGTTCTACGCGCCGCTGCTGGAGCCGGCCGTGCGGCCCGACGAGCCCGCCGAGACCGACCCGTCCAACCGCCACGAGCACTGGGTCGCCGGCTTCATCCGCAAGCTGCAGCCCGGCACCCGCCCGTCCCCGCGCGCCCTCGCGCTGCACCGCCAGGCGATCGACAGCGGCCAGTTCCCCGACGAGCCGCTGGCGCCCGGGTACACGTTCGTGAAGAAGCACCACCGCAACGGCTGAGGCCTCACAGCGGCTTGGTGCAGAGCACGTCGGGCATCGGCAGGTAGCCGAGCGCCTGCCAGAACCGCAGCCCGGACGCGTTCTGCGGCATCACGAGCAGGTTGACGCGCGGGCAGCCGAGCGCCTTCAGCCGCTCCTCCAGCTCGGCGACGAGCCGGGTGGCGATGCCCTGGCGCCGCCGGGACGCGTCGACGGCGAGCCGGAGGATGAAGCCGCGCCGCCCGTCGTAGGTGCCCAGCACCACGCCCGCCAGCGCGCCGTCGCCGGCCTCGGCGACCAGGAACAGCTCCGGGTCGCGGGTCAGCTTCGCCTCCAGCTCGGCCCGCGGCAGGACGTCGTTGCCGCCGGCCTCCCACAGCGCCACCGCGCCCTCGTAGTCGGCCCAGCGGAACGTGCGGATGCGCAAGGGGGTGCTCCCGGGTCGGGCCGCGAAGGCGTGGGTGCCTATGTGCCGCACGGTACCGTGATCGGCGTGGAACTGCCCAAGGGAACCGTGCGCCGCGTCAACGCCTGTGTGCTGCGGCTGCGCGACTCGCCGCGCTTCGGCCGCGTGGTGCGCCGCCGCCTGACCGTCGTCACCTACACCGGCCGCCGCTCGGGGAAGACGTTCAGCACCCCGGTCGCCTACCGCCGCTCCGGCGAGACCGTCACCATCGGCGTGCAGTTCCCCGGCGCCAAGGCGTGGTGGCGCAACTTCCTCGGCGCGGGCGGACCGATCTCGCTGCACCTCGACGGCGAGGACCGGCCCGGCCACGCGGTGTCCCACCGCGACGACAAGGGCCGGGTCACCGTCACCGTCACCCTGGAACATCGGCCGGCGCGCTGACCAGGTCGTCCGAGTAGCCGGCCGCCTGCAGCTCGAACAGCCGCGCGTACGCGCCGCCGGCGGCCATGAGCGCCGCGTGCGTGCCCTGCTCCACGATCCGGCCCTCGGCGAGCACCACGATGAGGTCGGCGGTGCGCACGGCGCTGAGCCGGTGCGAGATCAGCAGGTTCGTGCGCCCGGCCCGGTGCCGGTGCAGGTCGCGGTGCAGGTCGTGCTCGGCCTCGGCGTCCAGCCCGGCACTGGGCTCGTCGAGGATCGCCAGGTCCCGGTCGTCGCGCAGGTACGCCCGGGCGAGCGCGACCCGCTGCCACTGCCCGCCGGAGAGCAGCACCCCGGCCTCCGGGTCGTCGCCGTCGGCGGCGTCGAAGAAGGTGCGGCTGAGCATGGTGTCGTAGCCGCGCGGCAGCCCCGACAGCGTGCCGTCGATCCCGGCGAGGGTCGCGGCCGCCCGCAGCCGGTCCCGGTCCTCGAGCGCGCCGAGGTCGCCGAGCCCGACGTTCTCCGCGGCGGTGAGGTCGAAGGCGACGGAGTCCTGGAACACCGCGGCGAGCCGCCGGCGCAGGCTCGCCGGGTCGAACCCGCGGATGTCGGCGCCGTCCCACAGCACGGCGCCGCGCTGCGGGTCGTAGAACCGGCACAACAGCTTCACCAGCGTCGACTTGCCGGAGCCGTTGAGCCCCACGAGGGCGACGGCCCGCCCGCGCGGCAGGAACAGGTCGACGCCGCGCAGCACCCACGGGTGGGCGTCGTCGTAGCGGAACCACACGTCGCGCAGCTCGACGCCCTCGCGCAGGGCGGGCACGGGCGGGGCGGCGGGCGCCACGGGCAGGTCCGGCCCCGCGCGCAGCACCGCGCGGTAGTGGCCGAAGTGCAGCAGAGCCTCGTACGCCCCGCCGAGCTGGCCGACGAGCCCGATCAGTCCACCTTGGACCCCGGCGACGGCGGCGACGAACACGGCGATGTCGCCGACGGAGAGCCGGCCGCCGGCCGCGTCGGCGACCACCCAGACGAGCCCGGCGCCGGCCGCGATGCCGCCGAGCGCGCTGAGCCCGGCCTGCACGAGCACCTCGCGCCGGTCCAGGGCCTGCTCGCCGTCGTTGGCCGCGCCGACCTCGCGCAGCAGCCGCCCGCGCAGGAAGCCGCCGAGGCCGAACAGCCGCACCTCCTTGGCCGCGCGCAGGTCGGTGAGCAGGTCGGCGTAGAACAGCTGGCGGCGGGCCCGGGGGCTCATCCGCCAGGCCATCGCCGCCCGCGCCCGGCCCAGCAGCACCTCGGCCGCGACCGCGGGGGCGGCGGCGAGCAGTACCACGGCGGTCATGACCGGGCTGAGCACCGACAGGGTGGCGACGAACCCGCCGACGGTGACCACCATCCGGGCCGCGTCGATGCCGGGCTGCACGATCTGGCTGGCCGCGGCCTGCCCGGCCTGCTCGGCCATGCGCAGCCGGTCGTGGAAGCGGGGCTGCTCGAAGCGGCGCAGCCCGACGAAGCGGTTGACGGCCGCGAACAGCTCGGCGCGGGCCAGCAGGTCGATGCGGCGGCGCAGCTGCGCGTCGAGGTACCGCTGCAGGTGCGGCACGGTCGCGCTGAGCACCCCGACGACGGCGAGCCCGGCGGCGAGCGCGACCAGGGTGCCGAGCGCCGGCCCGGGCCGCCCGATCCGGTCGATGACGAGCTTGGTCAGCCAGGCCCCGGCGACCGGCCACGCCCCGGCGAGCAGGGCGAGGGCGGCCGAGCCGAGCAGCGCGCCCTTGCCGGCCCGCCACACGAGCGCGACGGCCGCCCCCGCCCGCGCTCCCAGCCCGCCCGCCTGCGGCCCGGGATCGGCCCAGGAGCCGTTGTTCATAGCGTCGCGGGCTCGGTCAGGGACTCGACGCTGATCGCGCTCGCGCGCACCACGCCGTCGGAGACGAGGTAGAACGTCGGGAACAGGTGGTTGTCGAACGCGGTGGCGACGGGGCCGTCGAGGGGCTCCCGCAGTACCGTCGCGAAGGCTTCCAGACCGTCGGTCAGGCGGTGCGCGTCGGCGTTGTCGGGGCCCGCGACGACCACGAGCGCCCGCTCGGGGGCGGCGCGCCCGGCCAGGAACGCGGCCAGGTCCGGCAGTTCGGTGACGCAGACCGAGCAGGTGGTGGACAGGAACGCGAGCACCTCGAGGTCCGGGCGGGACCCGGCGAAGCGCGGCAGGGGGGTGCCCGGGCGCAGCAGTCCCGCGTCCGGGGACTTGGCCTTGAGCTCGGCGAGGGCAGTGGTGTGCTCGCGCAGGCGGCGGATGACCGCGACGGTGAGCAGGAGGTCGACGAGGCACAGCAGTCCGACGAGCGCGACCGCGGCGATGACGAAGGGCATGAGGGGCTCCCGGAGGCTCGCGACCGCCGGTCGGCACCGTTCCCGGCGCCGGCCGGCGGCGTCAGGACGTCAGCAGCAGTCGTAGCAGACGTGGGTGCACGTGGTCTGCGTGCTGCACCGGCGCATCTTCTCCGAGCGGCCTCCCGTCCAGATGTAGCAGTAGATCTCGCAGCTGCCGCTCTGCCCGACGATCTGGCCGCGGCACGTGATCGCGTGCGCGGTCGTCTTCGGCAGCAGCGCGCCGAGCAGCCGGTCGCCGAGGGCGTTGAGCACTCTGGACATGCGGGAACCTCCTGTATTGGCGTCCTTGCGGGCGTGGCGGCGATGACCGCCGGATCGACGCTCGCAAAGCCGGCTACGGGAGTCCTACCGCGTTGCTACCGGGCGGCCAGCCGGCGCCGCAGCACGCCGAGGATCCGGTCGGCGGGCAGTAGGCCCCACTCGCGCGAGTCGTAGCTGACCGCGCCGTCGCCGATGACGACGTACCGCCCGGCGGGCACCGGCGCCCCGGCGTCCAGCCCGCAGGCCTTGGCGGCGCTGCCCGGCACCGGGTCGCCCGGCCCGGCCGCGACGCGCTTGATGTTCCACGGGCCGCGGGTGCCGGTGCGCCGGGGGAGGGCGTCCCAGTCCAGGTCGTCGGGGGGCGGCTGCAGCACCACGATGTCGCCGAGCCGCGGCGGGCGGGCCGGGCGGCGCCGCACCAGCAGCCGGTCGCCGTGCGCGAGGGTGGGCTCCATGCTCGGCCCGCTGACGGTGACGACGACGAACCGGCGGCGCAGGAACACGAAGGCGCCGGCGCCTCCGAGGAGGACGCCGGCGCCGATCAGTAGGGGCCTCATGGGCCCGAAGGGTATCGGGTCAGGAGACGGTGTAGGGGATCGTGAGGGTGGACTGGTTGCCGTTGGCGGCGGTCGCGTCCACGCGCACGGTGGTGTTGGCGTTGCCGATGGCGTTCCACAGCTCCAGCTTCACGCAGCCGCGGTTCATCGCCGACAGGGTGCCGGACGAGGAGGCGAGGCCGGCGGCCTGGGTGTACTGCTCGGTGCCCGCGACCGGGTCGGTGGCGAAGTAGCGGTACGTCTCGACCCGCCCGTAGGTGCCGCCGCCGGTGAAGTCGTACGAGACCCGGGCCTGGATGCCCTGCCCGACCGCGGTGCCGGCGTCGACGTGGAACGCGAACTGGGTCGCCGCGCCGTTGGTCGCGCCGGTGATCCCGCACGCCGTGTAGGTGACCGGGTTGTGCGGGGTGCCGTCGTAGTTGCCGTTGGCCGCGGTGATCGTCTGCGTGGCCGCCCCGGCGCCGGCCGCGGTGTTCAGGGCCGGACCCGAGCGCAGGAAGAACTTGTTGGACCCGGCGGGCGGCGGCGGCGAGCTCGAGGCCGAGCGCGACGGCGACGGGGACGCGGAGGTGGGCGGCGGCGACGACGGCGGGTTGCTGGTCCCGTTCCCGCCGCTCCACGTGTACGCCCCGTTGGTCGCGGTCTTGCCGGCCCCGACGGTGAGCGTGTGGCCGTCGGAGAACGTGACCGTGAGCGCCGTCGAGCCGAGGTTCGTCGCGGCGTACGTGCGCTGGCCGTTCTTCGTGAACACCGCGTACAGCGGCGTGTTCGCGGTCACCGACGCGTCCACGGTGCCCAGCGCGGCGAGGTTGCGGATCCAGTGGAAGGTGTGCGCCTTGCTCTCGCCTTCCTCCGGGGTGTACCCGGGGTTCGCCCGCAGGTTCGCGAGCGCCTGGTCGCCGTTGCCCAGCGCCTGGAACGACCACAGCACGTCCTGCCACACCGTGGGCGGGCCGCCGTTGTTGGTCGTCATCTCGTTGTAGTTGGTGGCGATGTACGAGGGCTTGTACCCCATGTAGAAGGAGCCGCCGGTCACCGGGAGCATGTTGATGCCCTGGATCATCTCCGGCTCGGCGCTGAACCAGGTCGCGTAGGCCCCGCCGTCGCCCCAGACCATGCCGACCGTGTTGTGCGCGAACGTGGACGGGAAGTTCTGGTTGGAGGAGTCGAACCAGTACTCCTGGATCGCCTGCGCCTGCGTGGAGTAGATGTAGAGCCCGGCGTCGCGGACCGCGGTGTTGCCGGTCGCGATGCCCCACTGGATGAGCGCGTTGGCGAAGTTCATGCCCTCCGACGAGGACTCCTGGTTGTTGCCGGCGCCGAACGACCCGTGCCCGGACGCCCAGTCGTGCCCGGCGTAGATGTCGAAGTCGCGCAGGAACGGGAACATGGTGTCGTTGCGGTCCGGGTTGTTGGCGTCCCGGATGAGCAGGTTGACCATCCCGCCGTACGCGCTCGTGGCCGCCCACGCCTTGTCGAACTTGGCGAGGGTCGCGGCCGCGGCGATGTAGTAGCCGTAGTGGAAGTGGTGGTCGTTGAGCTCCTGGTCGGAGCCGTACGAGGCCGGGTAGCCGATGAGCGTGCCCCACGCCTGGTTGTAGACGAACAGCCGCTGCGACTCGCCCGAGCCCGCGGTGAACCAGTCGGTCAGGCGGGTGCGGATGGCGTTCAGCAGCGCGTCGCGCTGGGCGGTGCGGCCGAGCTGGTCGGCGAGCTCGGCGGCCCGGGCGGCGCGGCCGAGGCCCTTGCCGGTCCAGTAGGTGTCGTTGCCGAACGCGGCCAGCGGGTCGCCGGTGGCCACCTGGTCGAGGTAGGCGCCGACGGTGCTCAGGTCGGCGCCGGCGGAGTCGGCGACCGCGGGGATCTCCGGCAGCACACCCTGGTAGCGGGTGGCCGTCGTGAACGCGCCGGTGCCCGCGAGCACCTTCATCGTCCCGCGCGGGGACACGTACGTCTGCGCGATCGGGGTGCTGCCCGACAGGCTCTTCCACTGGTGCGGGTAGAGCGCGAGCACCGTGCCGGAGCCGGTGCCCTCGCGGGCCGTGGTGGTGACGGTGTAGGTGGCGTTGACGGTGCTCGCCGACTGGTTGTAGCTCCACGCGACGCGGGTGCCGGTGACGTGGTTGTGGGCGTACGTGCCGTACGTGTTGGCCAGCGCCGTGCGGTCCGCGGCCGAGGTCGACGTGGTGGTCGGCAGCAGCGCGACGGAGAAGTAGTCCTTGCCGGCCAGCGTCGAGGTGATGGTCGAGCCGCTGACCGTCCACGTCGCCCCGGTGGGCGCGTAGGCCATGTAGTCGTGGCCGCGCACGGTGAACCCGATGCGGGCGCCGCTGTTGGACCACACGGTGGGGGCGCCGCCGAAGGTCAGCTGCGCGTTGCCGCCGGAGGTGCGGGCGTACACGAACGGGATCCCGTGGCCGATGGTCGTCTTCAGCGTGCGGGCGCCGTCGGACCACGAGGGGGTGACGGTCCAGTCGGTCCAGCCGTCCACCAGGGTGTTCGGCGCGTTCAGGCCGGCCACGCCGATGGTGAACTCGGTGGTGTACGGGAAGTGGTACTCCCCGACGCCGGTCGCGGTGCCGGAGATGGCGGCCTCGGTGGTGTACGAGACGCCGAGGCCGTTCGCGGCGGGCTTGAAGGCCATCGGGTGGGCCTCGAGCGGCAGGGAGTAGTTGCAGTCGGTCCGCTTGAACAGCAGCGACGACCACCAGTCGTTCGTGGGCACGGCTCCGGCGGGGGCGTTCGCGGTGACGTACTGCCGCGGGTTGGTCGCGATGCTGCCGCAGCCGGTCGGGCCCGTGGCACCGGCCGGGGTGGTGGTCGCGTAGCTGCCGGAGCCGAGCGTGGCGGCCTCGGCGCTGGGGAGGGCGAGGAAGGTCAGCGCGGTGGCGACCACGGCGACGGCGATCGCACCGGCCGCGATGGGCCGGCCTTTTCTCAGGCGCATGGGATGGACTCCGTGGGGTTCGAAGTGGCGGGCTTCCGGGGTCCTTGCGAATTCTGCGCACCAAATGCGACCAGTGTCAATGATGGGTTCTCGGAGAGCGCTCTCTATCTTGGCTGTGAGCTGCTCATATGTGTTGAGAGCGCTCTCGCTCGAAAACGGACCCATCCGGCGCGGTCCCGGCTGCGAATCATCGGTGAACGTACCGATTGAAGGGATTGCTCATGGTTCGCACCAAGTTCGCCGCCGTGGCCGCCGCCACCGCCCTCGCCCTGTCCCTCGCCGCGTGCGGGGGCGGCTCGTCGGACGACACGGCCGCACCGTCGGCGCCGATGTCGGCGCCGATGACGACCGCCGCCGCCCCTTCCAGTGCCGCGCCGATGGCGGGCGCGGGGACGCAGTTCGGTCCGGGCTGTGCGGCGGTGCCGGCGGACCCGGCCAACCCGGGCAGCTTCGACGCGATGGCCAAGGTCCCGGTCGCCTCGGCGGCCTCCGGCAACCCGCTGCTGTCCACACTGGTCGGTGCGGTGAAGCAGGCCAACCTGGTCGACACGCTGAACAACGCCGATGGCATCACCGTCTTCGCGCCGACGAACGACGCCTTCGGGAAGATCCCGAAGGCCGACCTGGACAAGGTGCTGGCCGACCCGAAGACGCTGGCCGCCGTGCTGACCTACCACGTGGTGCCCGGAAAGCTGAGCCCGTCGGCACTGGCCGGCACCCACAAGACCCAGCAGGGCTCCGACCTCGTGGTGACCGGCTCCGGCACCAGCTTCACCGTCAACGGCAACGCGATGGTCGTGTGCGGCAACGTGCAGACGGCCAACGCGACCGTCTACATCGTCGACACCGTCCTCATGCCCAAGAGCTGATGTCCACTGTGGAGAGCCGTCGCCGGGCGGGCCTGTCGGGCCTGCTGACGGCGGCGGCCGGGATCGCCGTCGCCGAACTGCTCGCGGCGCTCACCGACCCGGCGGCCGGCCCGGCCGTCGCGGTCGGCGGGGTGCTCGTCGACGCGGCCCCGACGCCGGTCAAGGAGTTCGCGGTGCGCACCTTCGGCACCGCGGACAAGCCGGTCCTGCTCGGCGGGATCGCGGTGGCGCTGGCCGTGGTCGCCGTGCTCGTCGGGCGGCTCGCGGCCCGGCGGCGCCGGTACGGCACGGCCGGGGCCGCGCTCCTCGCCGTCGTCGGCGCCGCGGCGGCCCTGAGCCGCCCGGCCGCCGGCCCCTGGCGGTGCTGCCGTCCCTGGTGGGCGGGGCCGTCACCGGGATCCTGCTGTGGACGATCCACCGGGAGCCGCCAAGGCCGGACGGGTTCGACCGGCGCGCCTTCCTGCGGGCCGCGGCCCTCGTCGCCGTCGCGGGCGGGGCGGCGGTGCTGACCCGCCGCGTGCGGGGCGGTGCGGCGGCCCGGGACCGGGAGGCGGTGCGGCTGCCCGCCCCCGCCGATCCCGCCCCGCCCCTGCCGGCCGGGCAGGACCCGGGGTTCGTGACCGCGAACGGGGACTTCTACCGCGTCGACACCGCGCTCACCGTGCCGCGGGTCGACCTCGGCGCCTGGCGGCTGCGCATCCACGGCCGGGTCGAGCGGCCGCGCACGCTCACCTTCGCCGAGCTGCTGCGGCGGCCGCTGGTCGAGCGGCACATCACGCTCAACTGCGTGTCGAACGAGGTCGGCGGCCCGTACATCGGCACCGCCCGCTGGCTCGGGGTGCCGCTCGCCCCGCTGCTGCGCGAGGCCGGGATCGACCCGGGCGCCGACCAGGTCGTGGCCCGCTCGGTCGACGGGATGCGCATCGGCACCCCGCTCGGCACCGTGCTCGACACCCCGGACGTGCTGCTGTGCGTCGGCATGAACGGGGAGCCGCTGCCGCTCGAGCACGGGTTCCCGGTGCGGATGCTGACGCCGGGGGTGTACGGCTACGCGGGCGCCTGCAAATGGCTCACCGAGCTGGAGCTGACCACGTTCGCCGCCGCCGACGCGTACTGGGTCGAGCGCGGCTGGGCCCCCCGCGGGCCGGTCAAGACCGCGTCGCGCATCGACCGCCCCGGCCCGTTCGGGCGCGTGCGGGCCGGCGCGGTGCCGGTGGCCGGGGTCGCCTGGGCCCAGGGGCGCGGGATCGCCGCGGTCGAGGTGCAGGTCGACGCCGAGCCGTGGCGGCGGGCCGAGCTGCTGCCGGTGCCCTCGGACGACACCTGGGCGCAGTGGCGGCTCACGTGGGCCGCGACGCCCGGCCCGCACACGCTGCGCGTCCGGGCCACCGACCGGACCGGTGCGGTCCAGCCGGAGCGGCGGGCCACCCCGTTCCCCGACGGCGCGACCGGCTGGCACACCGTGACGGTCACCGTCGACGGCTGATGCGCGCCCGCGTACGGTGTGATCATGTTCAGCGTATCCCTCGGGGGCGGGGCCGAGCTGCGCCCGCTGGAGCCGTGGCAGGCCGCGGAGTTCCTCGCACACATGGACCGGGCCCGGGAGACGGTCGACCCCTGGATCCCGTGGGCGTCGGTCAGCACCGACCTCGACTCGGCCCGCGCGACCCTGCAGCGCTACGCCGACCTGCAGGCCCGCGACGCCGGGCGGCTGTTCGGCATCTGGCTGGACGGCACGCTCGTCGGCGGGACCATGTTCGTGCACTTCAGCGCCGACGCCGGGGCCTGCGAGATCGGCGTCTGGCTCGAACCCGCCGGGCAGGGCCGCGGCCTGGTGACCGCGGCGGCGCGGGTGCTCATCGACTGGGCCATCAACACCCGGGGCCTGCACCGGGTCGAGTGGAAGTGCAGGCCCGACAACACCGCGAGCTCCGCCGTGGCGCGCCGGCTCGGGATGCGCCTCGACGGCGTCCTGCGGCAGTCGTACCCGTACCACGGCGTCCGGCACGACACGGAGGTCTGGTCAATCCTGGCCGGCGACCCCTTCGAGGTGCCGGCCCGCTGACGGCTCCGGGCCCTCGTGGCGGCCCTCGGCCTCGTGCCGCCCCTTGGTCTTGGCCGGCCACCAGAACCTCTCGCCGAGCAGCAGCGCCAGGGCCGGCACCACGATCGTGCGCACCACGAGCGTGTCGACCACGACGCCGATGCCGACGATGACGCCGATCTGGGTCAGCACGATCACCGGGAGCACGCCGAGCACCGCGAACACCGCGGCGAGCAGGATGCCGGCGGAAGTGATCACGCCGCCGGTCGTGGCCAGGGCCCGGACCATGCCCGCGCGGGTGCCCAGGTGCGGGGCCTCCTCCCGGGCCCGGGTGGCCAGGAAGATGTTGTAGTCGACGCCGAGCGCCACGAGGAACAGGAACGCCAGCAGCGGCACCGCGGTGCCCAGCGCCGGGATGTCCAGCACGTGGCGCAGCACGAGACTCGCGGCGCCGAGGCTGGCCGCGAAGCTCACGACGACCGTGACCAGCAACAGCAGCGGCGCGACCAGCGAGCGCAGCAGCAGCACGAGGACGAGCAGGACGACGGCGAGCACCAGCGGTACGACCACGTAGTCGTCGCGGAGGTTGGCGTCACGCTCGTCGAGGTCCGCCGCGGGGTCTCCGCCCACGAGCGCCCCCGCGTCCGGGATCCCGGCCAGGGCTTCGCGCAGGTCCCGCACCGTGCGGTCGGCCGCGGCCGTGCCGGAGCCGCTGGTCAGGTCCACGGTGAAGGTGACGAGCGCGCCGTCGTCGGAGCGCTCGGGATCGCCGACCTCGGCGACGCCCGCGACCCCGTTCGCGGCGGCCCTGGCGCGCTCGGCGGCGGGCGCGTCGACGACGACCGCGACCGGCTGGGCGGCGCCGGCCGGGAAGTGCCGCGCGAGGGCCTCGGCGCCGGTGACGGACTCGACCTCGGTGCGGAACTGCTCGGTCTGCGACAGCCCGATCTTCGTGCCGATGAGCCCGGTGGTCAGGGCCGCGAGGAGCACGACGGCGGCGGCGAGCACGATGCGCGGGCGGCGCTGGACCCCGCCGGCGACGCGTGACCAGAACCCGGCGTGGGCCGGGTCCTCCGAGCCGACCCGCGGCACGAACGGCCAGAACACGCCCCGGGGCAGGCACACCAGCGCGGCCGGGAGCACGACGAGGCCGAAGACGAGCGCGACGATCACGCCGAGCGCGGCGGCCGCGCCCAGGGTGCGGTTGGTGGTCAGCACCGCGAAGAGGAGCGTGAGCAGGGCGAGCACCACGGTGGTGGCGCTGCCGATGACGGCCGGGGCGGCCCCGCGCAGGGCGGCGGCCATGGCCTCGCGGCGGTTCCCGGTGTGGCGGAGCTCTTCGCGGTACCGTGCGATGAGCAGCAGCGCGTAGTCCGTCCCGGCCCCGAAGACCAGCACGGACACGATGCCGCTGACCTGGCCCTGCGTGGGCTGGCCGGCGACCTTGGCCACCCAGGGCAGCAGCTTCGCGACCACCTGGTCGGCGGTGCCGATGACCGCGAGCGGGACGAGCCACAGGATCGGGCTGCGGTACGTCACCAGCAGCAGCACCGCCACGACGATCGCGGTCGCGGCCAGCAGCGTGAAGTCGGCGCCGTCGAACGCGGCCGAGATGTCCCGGGCGAACGCGGGGCCGCCGGTGACGAGCACCCGCAGCCCCTCGGGCGGCTGGACGCCCGTCACCGCGGCGCGCAGCCGCTGCACCTCCTCGGCGACCTGCTCGGTCCCGCCGGCCCGCAGCGGCACCGCGACGAGCATCGCCTGGCGGTCGTCCGACGGTGCCGCGGGCGCGACCCGGCCGCCGAGCGCGATCGGCCCGGCGGCGGCCCGGGCCCGGTCGACCGCCTGCTGGTCGGCGTCGGTCAGCGGCCCGCCCTCGCGCTCGAAGATCACCAGGGCGGTCTGCGTGCGGCCGCTGGGGAAACGGTCCTGCAGCTCGGTGACCCGCGTCGACTGCTTGCCGGCGGGGAGCCCGTCGGTCGCCTGGGCGGCCGGCTGCTCCGGCGAGGTGACGAAGGCCAGCGCCGTCAGGCCGACCGCCACGAGCAGGACGATGATCGCCCCGATCCGGCCGGTGATCGCCGTCGCAATCCGCATCGCGTAGCCTTTCGGAAAGATCTTTCGATGATGGAAAGGTTTCCCCGAGTGATACCCCCCAAACTCGACCTACGCAAGAATCGACGCAACATCCGTTAGATCACCCTGGGTCACCCGCGGCGCTCAAGCCCCCACCGGCTCGGCGCCCGCGTCGCGCCAGGCGGTCCCGCGCCGCTCGTACTCGAACAGCTCCTGCACCGCGACGGCGACCCGCGGCCCGTACTCGCGCTCGACCAGGTGCAGTCCCAGGTCCAGCCCGGAGGTGACCCCGCCCGCGGTGACCAGGTCGCCGTCGTCGACCACGCGGGCGCGCACGGGCCGTGCGCCGGTCGCCGCGAGCGCGTCCATCCCGAGCGTGTGCGTGACCGCGGGCCGCCCCCGCAGCAGCCCGGCCAGCGCGAGCGCGAGCGAGCCGCCGCAGACGGCCGCGACCGTGACCCCGGGGGCGTCCAAAGCCGCGCGGACCTGCGGGATCAGGGCCGACTGGGCGACCCGGCCGAGGATCGCCGGGATCTGCGCGACCGCCCCGCCGGCCCCCGGCACGATCACGTACCCCGGCGCCGCGGGGTCCAGGGCCGCCGCCGCGCGCAGGCCCAGCCCGCGGGTGGCCCCGGTGACCTCGCCCGGGCCGTCGGCGGCCACCAGCCGCACCTCGTCCTGCGGCCGCCCGGCGAGGTCGGCCCCGGTGGCGAGGACCTCGAAGGGGGCGATGACGTCGAGCGGGTCGAAGCCCTCGAACAACACGATCTGCATCAGCATGTCCTCGATGCTCGCCGCGGGCCGGCCGGGCGCCCAGTGGCAAGATTGCCGTTGTCCGGCTGTTTCGTGCCAAGTGGGTCGTGTGCACACCGTCGTCGTCCTCGCCCTGCCCGACACGATCGCGTTCGACCTCGCGACGCCGATCGAGACGCTCGGGCGGGTGCCCGGCTACCGCGTCGAGGTCTGCGCCGCGACCGGGGTCGTCGACGCCGGCCCGATGCGCATCGCGGTGCGGCACGGGCTCGAGGCGCTCGCGACGGCCGACACGATCGTCGTGCCCGGCCGCGGCGCCGACGCCCCGGCCGATCCCGCGACGCTCGACGCGCTGCGGGCGGCCGCGGCGGCCGGCACCCGCATCACCTCCATCTGCGTCGGCGCGTTCACGCTCGCCGAGGCCGGGCTCCTCGACGGGCGGCGCGCCACCACGCACTGGGCCGCGGCGGCCGAGTTCCGCCGGCGGTACCCCCGCGTCGACCTGGACCCGGACGTGCTCTACGTCGACAGCGGGCAGTTCGTCACCTCGGCCGGGGCCACCGCCGGCGTCGACATGTGCCTGCACCTGGTCCGCCGCGACCACGGGGCCGCGGCGGCCGCGCACGCGTCACGGCTCGCGGTCGCGCCGCTGCACCGGGACGGGGGACAGGCGCAGTACATCGCCCGCCCCGCCGCCCCGCCCGACGACGCCGGGCTCGGGCCGGTGCTCGCCTGGCTGGAGCGGCATGCGCACCGGGATCTGAGCCTCGCGGAGATCGCCGCGCACGCGGGCCTGAGCGTGCGCACCCTGAACCGCCGCTTCCACGAGGAGACCGGCAGCAGCCCGATGCGGTGGCTGGCCGCCGCGCGGGTGCGGCGCGCGCAGGAGCTGCTGGAGACGACCGGGCACGGGGTCGAGCGGATCGCGCACCTGGCCGGATTCGTGTCGCCGACGAACTTCCGGGCCCAGTTCAAGCGCGCGACCGGGGTGACGCCGCAGGCTTACCGCACCACGTTCCGGTGAGACGGTCCACGGCGGCGGGTGCGAAGATTGGTGCGTGGTCGATCAAACACCCAAGCAGGCCTTTGTCCATGCGGCCGGAGCCGGCGGGGCCTGGGCGGCGGTGCTGACGTACGGGCGGCACCGCCGCGAGCTCCAGGGCACCGAGCCGGGCGCGCCCGCCGACCGCATGGCGCTGACCGCGGTCGTCGCGGGCCTGGAGTGCCTGACCCGGCCGACCGCGGTCGAGGTGCGGGTGCACAGCGACTACGTGCGCGGGGGCGGCGAGGGCGGCCTGTGGGAGCGGCTGCGGGCCGCGACCCGGACGCACGAGGTCACGTGGGCCTGGTCGGGCGACTACCCGGAGCTGGCGCACGCCCGGGAGATGGTCGGCTCCGCTCCTGCGGCGCCCGGCGATGCCGCTGACCCGGCGGACGCCGGTTTCGACGGCGCCGGGCCCGGCGCGGCGCTGGAGGAGTTCGCCGACGCGCTCGGGGAGCACGTCGCCAACGACCCCGACGCCCCCGACCCGGCCGAGCTCGTCGAGCTCGCGGACGCGATGATCGAGGACGAGCACCGGGCCATCGTCGCCGTCGGCCGGGCCGCGATCACGTTCGAGGAGATCGGCGCGGTCAAGGTGCCGCCGCAGATCGCCGCCCAGGCGCGGGTGGGCTGGCGGATCCTGCTCTCCGCGGCACACGTCGAGGGAAACTGGTACCTGCTGGACGTCGCCGGCTGATGCGCCCCGAACCCGGCCAGGTGCTGCACTTCTCGGAGGACCCGGCAATCGGGCGGTTCGCCCCGCACGTGGCCGCGACCGCGCAGCAGCCCGAGGCCTACGTCTGGGCCGTCGACGCCGCCCGCGCCCCCGACTACTGGTTCCCGCGCCAATGCCCCCGCGCGATGGCGTGGGCGATCGAGACGACCACCGGCACCGACCGGGACCGGATCGCCGGCGCCGGCTGCGGCCCGCGGGTACACGCCATCGAGTTCGCCTGGCTGGACGCGATGCGCACGACGCGGTTGTACGCGTACCGGTTCGCGGCCGCTTCCTTCCGCCCGTTCGGCGACCACGGCCACGCCCACGTGGCCGAGGAGCCGGTGGTCCCGCTCGGCCCCGCGGAGCCGGTCGGCAACCTGCTGGACCTGCACGCCGAGGCCGGGATACAGCTGCGCGTGCTCGACGACCTGTGGCCGTTCTGGGACGCGGTGATGGCGAGCACCATGGCCTTCAGCGGCATCCGCCTGCGCAACGCCCGGCCGCGCCGCCACACGCGCTGAGCACGCCGGGCGCGGCGCCGCCCGCGCTGAGCACGCCGGGCGCGGCGCCGCCCGCGCTGAGCACGCCGGGCGCGGCGCCGCCCGCGCTGAGCACGCCGGGCGCGGCGCCGCCCGCGCTGAGCACGCCGGGCGCGGCGCCGCCCGCGCTGAGCACGCCGGGCGCGGCGCCGCCCGTGCTGGGCGCGCCGCCGGACGCGTTGAGCGAGGCCGCACGCGCTGGCGTGTGTCTGGTCCGCGCGGGCGGGCCGCGCCCGTTCGTGCCGGGCGCGTCCCGCCGTCCGCGCCGGCTGCGTCGGGCGCGGATCGTCCTGCGCGCTGCGGCGGTGCCGCTCGTTCGAGTAGTGGGCGGTGTCCCGGCCGGGGCCTAGCGTCGGGATCGTGTACGACTACGTTATCGCGGACGTGTTCACCGATACCGCGCTCGAAGGCAACCCGCTCGCCGTCGTTCCCGACGCGGCCGGGCTCTCCGCCGAGTGCATGCAGCGCATCGCGCGCGAGATGAATCTCTCCGAGACCACGTTCGTGCTGCCGCCCGTCGGAGGCGGGGACGTGCGGGTGCGGATCTTCACGCCCGTCGGTGAGCTTCCGTTCGCCGGGCATCCGACGTTCGGCACCGCCGTGGTGCTCGCCGCGACCGAGCACCCCAGTGTGCGCGACGGCGGGCTGCGCATGGAGACCGGCATGGGTGTCGTGCCGTTCCGGTTCACCGGGCGGGAGCCCCGCGCCCGGCGCGCCATCACCGCGCGCATGCGGCAGCCGATTCCGGTGTGGGAGCCGTACGCGCGCGCCGGTGAGCTGCTCGCGGCGCTCGGGGTCGAGAAGTCCACGCTGCCCGTCGAGGTCTACCGCAACGGGCCCCGGCACGCGTTCGTGGGCCTGGACAGCGTCGCGGCGCTCTCGGCGCTGCGCGTCGACCTGCGGGCCCTCGCCGAGCACGAGGACCTCGCGGCGAACTGTTTCGCGCCCACCGACGACCCGCTCGTGTGGCGGGCGCGGATGTTCTCGCCCGCCTACGGGGTGACCGAGGACGCCGGTACCGGCTCGGCCGCCGGCCCCCTCGCGCTGCACCTCGGCCGGCACGGGCTGGTGCCGCTCGGCGGGGCGATCACCGTCCGGCAGGGCGTGGAGATGGGCCGCCCGTCCACGATCCGCGCGCAGGTCTCGATGCTCGGCGACCGGGTCGAGCGGGTCGAGATCGCGGGCAGTGCGGTGGTCGTGGCGGACGGCCGGCTCCACATCTGAGCGACCGGCGGGTGCCCGTGCCCGGACCGGCGCCGGGAGCGGGATCGGGGAAAGCGCCTTCCCCGCGCGAGGACATGGGCCCGGCCCGATGGCCGCCGCCGGCGTGAGACTGCAACAAACCTGCAAACGCTTCGCCTTGTGACCGAGGAAAACGCTTTCCTAAGATTGGGAGCCGTCGATCCGCCCCGCCTCCCGGAGGTTGCCTTGAGCCCACACAAGCGCTGGTGGATGGCTGCCGCCACCGCGGTCGCCGGTGTCCTGTTCGTCACCCAGGTCGCGTTCGCCGACACCGCGTTCAGCGCGACCTTCGAGGACGGCTCGACCAGCGGCTGGTCGAAGTCCGGCGGCACCTGGAGCGTCGTCACCGACGGTGGCAAGGTCCTGCAGCAGTCCAGCACCACCAGCGAGAACGCCCGCGAGTTCGCCGGGGACAGCGGCTGGGCGAACTACACCGTGCAGGCCGCCGTGAAGCCGCTCGCGCTGGGCTCGGGCGGGTTCGCCGCGCTGCTGGCCCGCTCCACCAGCGCCACCACGTTCTACCGGCTCGCGCTGCTGCCCGGCAACGCGGTGCAGTTGCAGGCCGTGAACAGCGGCTCGGTCACGGTGCTGGGCAGCGCCTCGCGGACCGTGTCCAGCGGCACCTGGTACACCCTCGGCATCACCGTGAACGGGGGCTCCATCAGCGCGTCCGTCGACGGCACCACGATCGCGACCGTGAGCAACACCGCGATCGCCAAGGGCCGCATCGGGCTGCAGACCGCCTACTCCAGCGCGAACTTCGACAACGTGACGGTCACGACGGGCGGCACGAGCCCGACGACGCCGCCGCCGACGACGACCGGATCCCCCACCGCGAGCCCGACCCCCACCCCGAGCCAGAGTTCGAGCGCGAGCACGCTGTACGTCGCCCCGACCGGCGCCGCGGGCAACCCCGGCACCCAGGCCAGCCCGACGACGCTCGCCTCGGCGATCACCCGGGTGACGGCCGGCGGGACGATCTACGTGCGCGGCGGCACCTACAGCCTCTCCTCGACCGTCGCGATCGCGCCCGGCAACAACGGCACCGCGAGCGCCCTGAAGAACATCACGGCGTACCCCGGCGAGACCCCGGTGCTGAACTTCTCCGCGATGCCCGAGGCCGACGCCAACCGGGGCCTGGCCGTGAACGGCAACTACTGGCACATCACCGGCATCGTCGTGGAGCGCGCGGGCGACAACGGCATCTTCGTGGGCGGCAGCAACAACGTCATCGAGCGCGTCGTGACCCGGTTCAACCACGACAGCGGCCTGCAGATCTCGCGCATCGCCTCCGACACGCCCAAGGCCAACTGGCCGGCCAACAATCTCATCCTCAGCAGCGAGTCCCACGACAACGCCGACTCCGACGGCGAGGACGCCGACGGCTTCGCGGCCAAGCTGACCATCGGCACCGGCAACGTCTTCCGCTACGACGTGTCGCACAACAACATCGACGACGGCTGGGACCTCTACACGAAGACCGAAACGGGCGCGATCGGCCCGGTCACCATCCAGGACTCGCTGTCGTACGACAACGGCACCCTGAGCAACGGCCAGGTCAACGCCAACGGCGACCGCAACGGCTACAAGCTCGGCGGCGACGACATCGGCGTGAACCACGTCGTGCAGCGCAGCATCGCCTACAAGAACGGTCACCACGGGTTCACCTACAACAGCAACCCCGGCTCGATGACGATCTCGAACAACCTGTCCATCGACAACGCCGAGCGCAACTACTCGTTCGACGCGGGCACCTCGACGTTCCGCGGCAACACGTCGTGCCGGTTCGCCGGCGGCGGCTCGAACGACAAGACGATCGGCAACGCCGACAGCTCCAACCAGTTCTGGACGGGCACCAACGGCTCCCGCTGCACCGCCTACAGCGGCGCGCTCGCCTGGTCCTTCGCCGCCGACGGTCACCTCGTGGTCACCCTCGGCGGGCGGACCGTCAGCCTGTAACCCGCCCGCGTACCGCCCCGCCTCACATAAGCACCCGTGAGGCGGGGTAGTGCCGCGCGATGACGGATTGCACGATCGGGGAGTACCTCCTGCGGCGCCTGCGGGAGATGGGCGTCCGGCACATGTTCGGCGTGCCCGGCGACTACCAGCTCGAGTTCCTCGACCAGATCGAGGCGGCCGACGGCATCGACTGGGTCGGCAACTGCAACGAGCTCAACGCGGCCTATGCCGCCGACGGCTACGCCCGGCTCAACGGCATCGGGGCGGTCGTCACCACGTTCGGCGTCGGCGAGCTCAGCGCGCTCAACGGCATCGGCGGCGCCTTCGCCGAGCGCGTCCCCGTGGTGTCCATCGTGGGCACGCCCGCCACCTTCGTGATGCGGGAGCGGCAGCCGGTCCACCACACCGCCGGCGACGGCGACTTCACCCGGGCCGCGACGTGCGCCGCGCAGTACACGGTCGGCCAGGCGCTGCTCGGCCGCGACAACGCCGCCGAGGAGATCGACCGGCTGCTGCGCCTGTGCTGGCTGGAGAAGCGGCCGGTGTACCTCATGCTGCCCGCCGATGTCGCCCGGCAGCGCATCGCCGCCCCGCAGGCCCCGCTCGCCCTGCCGGAGCCGTCCAGCGACCCGGCGATGCTGGCCCGGTTCGCCGCCGACGTGCGCGAGCGCATCCGCTGCGCGGCCTCCGTCGCGATCCTCGCCGGGCCGGAGGTGGACCGCTACCGGCTCGGCCCGCGGCTGCTGGCCCTGGCCGAGGCGCTCGGCTGCCCGGTCGCGACGCTGAGCAGCGCCAAGGGCGTCTTCCCGGAGACCCACGACCAGTTCATCGGCGGCTACGCGGGCGCGCTCGGGCCACCGGAGGCGCGGGCGGCCGTGGAGGACGCCGAATGCCTGCTCGCGGTCGGGTGCCAGTTCACCGACGCGGTCACCGGCGGCTTCACCCAGCGCATCGAGCGCGCCCGCATGGTCGAGCTGCACCCGTCGGCGGCCTCGGTGGGCAGCACGCCCTACGCCCACGTCGCCCTGCGGGACGCCCTGACCGCGCTCGCGAACTCGCCCGAGGGGGTGAGCGGCCGCGAGCCCGCCACGCACCGGCGCATCCCGTCCAGGCCCGAGCCGCGGCCGGGCGCGCCCCTGCTCCAGGAGCGCTTCTGGCCGCAGATCGCGGGTTTCCTGCGCCCCGGGGACGTCGTCGTGGCCGAGCAGGGCACGTCGTACTTCGGCACCGCCGCCCAGCCCCTGCCGCGCGACTGCGCCTTCGTCGGGCAGCCGCTGTGGGGCTCGATCGGCTACACGCTCCCGGCGCTGCTCGGCACCATGCTCGCCGCGCCCGACCGCCGCCACGTGCTGTGCATCGGCGACGGCTCGTTCCAGCTCACCGCGCAGGAGCTCGCCACGGTGCTGCGGCTCGGGCTCAACCCGGTCATCGTGCTCGTGAACAACGACGGGTACACCGTGGAGCGCTGCATCCTCGGCGAGTACGCCGCCTACAACGCCATCGGCGCGTGGCGGTACGACCGGCTGGTCCAGGCCTTCGACCCGCACGAGCGGGCCGTGACCGCCGCGGTGGCCACCGAGGACCAGCTCGCCGCGGCGCTGGACAAGGCGGCGGCGACCCGCGACCGGCCGGTCTTCATCGAGGCGCGGATGGGCCGGCTGGACGCGCCCGAGTCCGTCGTGCGCATCGGCAAGGCGTTCGCCGGGGCCGACTACCATCACGCGCCGGTCTAGGCCCGGTAGCCATCTTGCTGAACACGCCGTGCGATAGCGTGCGCACTGCGGCCGGCGGTCGTCGCGTAGTGGCGAGCGCGTGCCCGGGGTCCCGCCGGGCGGGCGGCTCGCCACGGCCGTGCCCGGCCACGCGGCGGCCGCCGGGCTCGCCGGCCGGTCACCGCCCTCAGGCGCGCGCCGCGAGCCGCACGAACGAGCGCGCCAGCGGCGTCAGGCGCGCCGGCCGCCAGGCCAGCACCAGCCGGCTCGGCGGGCGGTCGTCGACGGCCACCGTGACCAGGCCCGGCGGCAGCGGCTGGCCGAGCGGAGCGAGCGCCGAGGTGCCGTTCCAGAGCACGGACTGCAGGCACTCCTGGATGGTGCGCATGACCGGCGCGTCCGGGGCGGCGGGGCCGGTCCAGTAGGCGGCCCAGAGCGGGTCGGTGCCGTCCGGCAGCCGGACCCAGCGGCGGCCGGCCAGCGCGGCGACGGACACCGGCCCGGCGGCGGCCAGCGGGTCGTCGGCGCGGACCACGACGCCGACCGGCTCGGTGCTCAGGACGCGGGTGCGCAGGCCGGCGCCCTCGAACGGCGTCCGGGTGAGCGCGACGTCGACGAGCCCGGCCCGCAGCCCGGCGGTCGGGTCGGCGAGGCCGGACTCGTGCACCGTGACGGACGCGTGCGGGTGCTCGCGGCGGAACGCGGCGACGAGCCGGCCGCTGACCCATCCGGCGGTGTCGGCGAGCGTGCCGATGCTCAGCGTCCCGGAGCCGGCCTCGGCGCGCACCCGGGCTCGCAGCCGGTCGGCCTGCTCGAGCAGCGTCGTGGCCTCCGCGTACAGGACCTCGCCCGCACGCGTCGGGGTCACGCCGTGCGGGGTGCGCTCCAGCAGGGTCGCGCCGAGGTCGGCCTCGAGCTGCCGCAGCGCCCGGCTCAGCGGCGGCTGGGTCATGCGCAGCCGCGCGGCCGCCCGCCCGACGTGCCGCTCCTCGGCCACGGCGACGAAGTACCGCAGCAACCGCAGGTCCACGTGCGCACCATACCCAGCGGGTATGCGGCGGACACGGAAGGTCTTGGACGCGGGCACCGCCCGGCGACGACGCTGGGGCGTATGGAGAACCTGCGCGTGGCCGTCGGCCGCGGCGACACGACCGAGGCGCTGTTCGAGCGCGACACCGTGCGGACGGCACCGACGCTGCTGGACGTCTTCCAGCTCCTCGTCGACGGCGAGGCCGACGTGGCCGAGTTCGGCCTGACGTTCTACCTGCGCTCGCTGGACGCCGGGGCGCCGTTCCTCGCCGTCCCGGCGTTCCCCACCCGGGTGTTCCGGCACTCGTGCGTCTTCGTGCACGCCGGCAGCGGCATCACGCGCCCGGAGGACCTCACCGGCCGGACCATCGGGGAGTTCGGGGTGTACGGCCAGGACTCCGGCGTGTGGGCGAAGGGCGTGCTGATGGACGAGTACGGCTTCCGGCCCGAGCGCAACCGCTGGGTGATCGGCGGCCTCGACCGGCCCATGCCGCCGTTCGGCTTCACGACCCACCCGCATCCGGCCGGCGTCGAGGTGACCGCGGCGCCGGCGGGGGCGACGCTCAGCGGGATGCTCGAGCGCGGCGAGATCGACGCCCTGTTCACCGCGAACGTCCCGCAGCCGGTGCTCGACGGCTCGCCCGCGATCCGGCGGCTGTTCGGCGACTACGAGACGGTCGAGCGGGACTGGTACCGCCGCACCGGCATCTTCCCGATCATGCACACGATCGCCGCGCCCCGCGGGCTGCTCGCGTCCCGTCCGGGCCTGGCGCGCGAGATCTACGACGCCTTCCTGGCCGCGAAGGAGACCGCCGCCGGCCGGTACCGCGCGCGGCGCCGCCTGTTCCAGGCGCCGACGATGCTGCCGTGGGCCAACGCGCTGGACGAGCGCAACGAGCAGCTGTTCGGGGCCGACTGGTGGCCGTACGGCATCGCCGCGAACCGGACGGCGCTGGACACGTTCCTGCGCTACCACCACGAGCAGGGCCTGTCGAGCCGCCGCTGGCGCGTCGAGGAGATCTTCAGCCCCGAGCTGCTGGACACCTAGCCCGGCGTCACCCGGCCCGGGAACCGGCCTGCGTGGGTTCGCCGGTCGGGCCGGCCGGTGCCGCCGTGGCGGGGTCGGGCGCCGGGCGTCGGGCAACGCCCCGCCGGCCCAGCCCGGCGAGGATGATCGCGAGGGCCGCGGCCTCGGCGACGGCCGTGGCGCCCGCGGCGCCGAGCGGGCCCCACACCGGCACGCCCACGGCCACCGAGACCGTGAGCACGGCGGCGACGACGGTCATCGCCTTCGTGGCCCGGCCGTAGTGCCCGTCGCCGATCCAGTTGAACAGCAGCGCCCGGGTCACCGCGAGGCACGGCAGCGCGAGCATGAACACGGCGAGCCAGGTGGCCGCGGCGGGGTGCGGCAGGGACAGCACCGTGCGCGTGAGGAACGGGGCCAGGACGGCGACGATCGCCGCGCCCGGGACCGCGCACGCCAGGGCCACGCCGATGGAGAAGCCGGCCGGGTGCGCCGAGTGCTCGATGCCGAGCCGGCTGCGGGCCCGGGCCACCATCGGCACCTGCAGCGCGGACTGCACGACGCCGCCGATGGCCTGGTACGCGGTCACGATCGCGCCGAAGCTGCCCATCACGGCCGGGGTCGCGACCAGGGACAGCACGAGCGTGCCGAAGCGGGCGACGTACAGGTCGGCGAGGGAGAAGCCGAAGAGGTGGCGGCTGGAGCGGTACCCCTCGATCGCCCTGCGCACCGACAGCCCGTGCAGCAGGTCGGCCCGCAGCGACCCGTGCTTGCCCAGCACCAGCTCGCCGGCGAGCAGCTGGGCCAGGCCGGCGGCGGCCAGGGCGACGGTGAGCGGGACGCCGAGCAGGACCATCACCAGCGACGCCGCCTTGCTGGTGCACATGAGCACGGCGCTGGCCAGGAAGCGCATCCGGCGGCTGAAGTCGGACAGTTGGAGAGTGGCGAGCCCGTTGCCGAGCGCGACCACGCCCGCGGCGGCGAGGGCGCCGAGGCCGTACCCCTTCGTGGCGTAGAACGCGCCGACCGCCACGGTGCCCAGCAGCAGGCCGGGCACCACGACGAGCATCCACTGGCTGCGCACGAGGGCGCGCTGCTGCTCGGTGCCGTTGAGGTACAGCAGCGTCGAGCCGCCGCTGAGGAAGATGAGCACGAACGCGAGCGCGGACGTCATGACCGTGTAGGCGCCGATCTCGGCGGTCTGCCCCAGTTTCGCGCACAGGGCGAGGATCGCCGCGCTCAGCAGGCCGTTGGCGACGACCGCGCCCGCCGCGATGGCCGAGTTGCGCGCGAGCGCGCGAACCTCAGCCATGTGCCCCACTCATGCGCCGAACGTAGCAGGCGCACTCAGTCCGCCTCGCCTGCCTCGCCCGGCGGCAGCATCAGCTCACGCAGGAGGGTGAGGTCGATCGACGGCGAGCCGGCCGGCTGCGGGTTGCGCTGCGCCGAGGCGAGGTGGGCCGCGACGAGCTGGTGGACCGCTTCGGACTCGCCGGCCTCGATGAGTTCCAGAATCCTGCCGTGTACCGCTCCGGACTCCTCGCGCTGGCTGAGCGGTACGCCTCGGGGCTCGGTGCGGCTCGCCCAGCCCTCCTCGTGGCTGGACCAGAGCGCCTCCAGCGCCCCGGCCAGCACGATCAGCGGCGGGTTCCCGCACAGGCTCACCAGCGCCTCGTGGAAGCGCCGGGACACACCCACCACGGTGGGCAGGTCGCCGATGCTCGCCAGGTACTCCTCGTGCAGCTCGCGCAGGCGCGGTACCACCGTCAGCGCCCGGTCCTCGCGGGCCGCGCAGAGCGCCGCGCACGCCGGCTCGACGTGACGCAGGGCGACCGCCACGTCACCGATGCCGGAGTGCTGGGCGGCGAGCACGAGACCGAGGTTGTACCCGAGGTTGGCCGGGGACGGCCGGTGCACGACGGCACCGCCCAGCCGCCCCCGGCGCACCGTGATGAGGCCCTCCGCCTCCAGGATGCGCATCGCCTCGCGCAGGGTCGGCGCGCTGACCTGATAGCGCCGGATCAGCTCGTCGGCCTTGGGCAGCGGATCGCCGTCGGCCAGCTCGCCGTTGATGATCTGCGCCCGGACGCGGTCGGCGACCTGCTCGGCGAGCCGATGGACGCGTACCCGGGGCTCCACGGCCGTGAGCTTAGTAGGCGTCCGGGTCCTGCTGCACGGCCTCCGGAACCGGGTGCCGGTACAGCCTGGACGCGTTCTCCCACGTCATCTTGCGCACGTCGGCCTCGGGCAGGCCGCCGATCTCCTCCTCGATCGTGCGCTGGGTGTGCGGCCAGGTCGAGTCGCAGTGCGGGTAGTCCTGCTCCAGCAGGATGTGGTCGACGCCGATGACGTCGCGCAGCGGGAACGTCGAGGGGTCCTCGACGGCGCAGAAGTAGAAGTTGCGCAGCAGCACCTCGGCCGGGGTGAGCTCGATGCCCTTCCAGGTGCCGTACATCTCGTGGTAGCTCAGCATGTGGTTGAGCCGGTCGACCAGGCCCGGCACCCAGCCGATCCCGCCCTCGGAGAGCACGATCTTGATGTCCGGGAAGCGGACCGGGATGCGGGAGTACAGCCAGTCGACGGCCGAGAACATGGAGTAGCCGAAGAACAGCACGCCGACCACGTCCGGCGGGGCGTCCTCGGCGGTCGACGGCGAGCTGCTCGACGAGCCGATGTGCAGGTTCACCACGGTGCCGGTCTCGGCGCAGGCGCGCATGATCGGGTCCCAGTGGCCGGTGTGCAGCGAGGGCATCCCGAGCATGTGCGGGGCCTCGGTGAACGTCACCGCCTTGAAGCCGCGCTCGGCGTTGCGGTAGATCTCCCGCGCGCCGATCTCGGGGTCGAGGAAGTACGGCAGCTGGCACGGGATCATGCGGTCCGGGTACGCGCCCGACCACGCCTCGATGTTCCAGTCGTTCCAGGCGCGGGTGGCCGCGAGCGCGAGGTCGGGGTCCTGGGTCGACAGCTGCAGGCGCTGGCCCGCGAAGCCGGGCAGGAACGACGGGAAGCACAGCGAGGCATAGACGCCCGACAGGTCCATGTCCTTGATGCGCTCGTGGATGTCCCACGAGCCGCGGCGCATGTCGTCGAAGCGGCTCGGCTCCATGCTGTACTCGTCGACGGGCCGGCCGACGACGGCGTTGAACCCGACGTTGGGGAACTCCTTGCCGTCGTACACCCAGACGTGGCTGCCGTCCTTCTCCACGACGCGCGGGGTCTGCTCGGCGTACTTGGCCGGCATCCGGCCCTCGAACGCGTCCGGCGGCTCGACGATGTGGTCGTCGACGGAGATGAAGGTGTACTTGCGCGGCTGCCTCGGCGGGTCGGGCAGGAACGTCACCTTGTCACGGGCGGCGGTGGTGAAGCTCGTATTGGTCAGGAGTTCGTCGATCGAAGCCATGGGGTGTCTCCTAATCGAGGACGTCGGGTTCGTGGCGGAGCAGCTTGCGGACCGCGCCGGCCCAGAAGTAGTCGGATCCCCGCTCCAGCAGGGACTTCTTCATGCCGTGGCGCAGCCCGGGGGCGATGGCGAGGGGGTCGCGGCCCAGGAGCATGACGTCGTAGGCGAGCTTGCAGGCGCGGTCGATGCTCGCGGAGCGGTACGTGGCCTCCTGGATCGTCGGCGCGGTGACGATGATCCCGTGGCTGGCCAGGATGACGACGGACTTGTCGCCGATCCGCCGGGCGAGGTCGGCCCCGAGCTCGGCGTCGTCGACCTCGCCGGTGTACTCGTGCACGAACGCCAGATCGCCGTCGAACATCGATCCCGTCTGGTGCACGATCTCGGGCAGCACGCCGATCGCGGCCAGCACGGTCACGTAGTACGGGTGGTTGTGCACCACGACGCGGGCGTCGGGCCGCGCGCGGTGCAGCTCGGTGTGGATGTGGAACGCCGGGGTGACGTCCCACCTGCCTTCCTTGACGGCGCCGTCACGGTCGACGACGCACAGGTCCGAGGCGGAGACCTCGTCCCACCACAACCCCCACGGGTTGATCCACATGTCGCCGTCGTCGTTGCGGACCATGGTGATGTGCCCGGCGATGTTCTCGCTGAAGCCGGCGTTCGCCAGGATGCGGAACGCGCAGGCCAGGGCCTGGGCGTCGGTGAGGTCGACACCGATGGGCGGGGTGATTTTGGGAGCCCAGACGGCGGTCCCGCCGGGCTTCTCGGTCACGGTTGTCACTGACCACCTCCGTGTAAATCTTTTAAAAGATTTAGCGGTCGGAGGGGCTTGAGTCAAGCAATCGCTTGGTCGGGGAGGCTTGCCGCGGCCTTTGCGGCGTTTTGCGGGCGCCGAGCTTTCGTGTCGCCGGGGTTGGCCGCACCATAGATCCATCGAACACGAGCTACGGAAGGCGACATGTTCATCGGGTATCTCGTCGCAAGTGTCCTGCTGGCCCTGATCCTGCTCGGCTCGGCGATCGGCAAGCTGCGCCGCGCCGATGCGGTCGTGCAGAACCTGGACCGTGCCGCCGTCCCGCACGGCTGGTACCCGTGGCTGGCCACGGCCGAGGTGGCGGGCGCCCTGGGCCTGCTCGTCGGCCTGGCGTACCGGCCCCTGGGGACCGCCGCCGCGATCGGCCTGACCCTGTACTTCATCGGCGCCGTGGCCGCGCACCTCCGGGCGGGCGACCGCAGCGGTCTCGGCCCGGCCTCGTTCCTGCTGTTCCTGTCCATCGCCGCCGGCGTGCTCTCGGTGCTGTAGAGCGCTCCGGCGCCCGCGTGCGGAGGGCTCCTGACCCGGGCCCTCCGCGCGCGGTCCCCCGGCTACTCGAAGTCGCCGAAGTCCTCGCCGCCGCCGTCGTCGTCGAAGACCTCGTCGATGATCTCGCCGGCCACCAGGCCGCCGACGATGCCCGCGGCGCCCGCGGCCACGACGGTGCCCATGCCCATCCCGCGGCGGCCGTGGCCCTGGTGGCCGTAGCCGCCGTGGCCGTAGGGGTCGTGGCCGTAGCCGTGGGCGGACTGCATCGCCGTGAAGTGGCGGTCGGTGGCCTGGCGCACCCAGCCGTCGACCAGCGCGGTCCAGTTGGTGCCCTCGACGCCGTCGTGGCCGATGCTGAAGCGGCTGACCATGTCGTGCGAGGGCCGGAACATCCCGCCGCGCTTGTCGAACTCCAGGATGACCTCCACGCCGCGGGGGTTGGTCACGAAGGTCAGCTCGACCTCGTTGACGCGGCCCGCGTACTGCTGCGGCGGCCAGAACTCGATCTCCTGGTAGATCGGCAGCTGCTGCGACACGCCGTGCAGGCGGCCGTGCTCGACGTCGGCGTGCTTGAAGCGGAAGCCGAGCTCGGCGAACGCGTCGAGGACGGCCTGGTGGGCGGGGAGCGGCGTGATCGACACCGGGTCGAGGTCGCCCTTGTCGCGGCCGCCCGCGATCTCCAGCTCGGTGCGCACGCCCATCACCATGCCGCGCAGGTGCTGGCCGTACACGTTCGTGATCGGCGCCTCCCACGGCACCGCCAGGCGGAACGGGATCGACTCGGTGGTCGCGCCGCGCACGGTGAAGTGGTCGGCGACCGAGGTGCGGGTCAGCTCGAGGCCGGCCTCGCGGTCGAAGCCCGCGCGCTCCACCTCGACGCGCGTGACGAGCGAGAGCACGACGTGCTCGATGCGGGCGTCGCGATCGCCGCCCTGGATGTGGACGTGGCCGTCGATGAAGCCGCCCGGCTGGACGGCGGGGGTGTCGAGCACCGTGTCGACGCTCGGTCCGCCAACCCCGAAGGCGGCGAGCATCTTCTTGAACACCATGGCAATTGACACTAGCACGTGGCACTGTACGGTCTCCGCAAACAGTGATCCCCGTGCGGGTGAAGGGCGGTCCCGGGTCAGACGGTGCCGATGGTGTACGCGACCTCGTCCAGCAGCTCCCGCGCCAGGTAGCCGGTGCGGCCGAAGCGGGGGCCGAGGCGCTGGCCGGCCATGGCGTGCGCGTACGTGGCCCAGCACCCGGCCTGGGCGGGCTCGGCCCCGCGCGCGAGCAGGCCGGCGACCAGGCCCGCGAGGACGTCCCCGCTGCCCGAGGTGCCCAGGCCGGCGGCGCCGCTCTCCTCGCGCCAGACCGTGCCGTCGGGGTCGGCGACGTAGCCGTGCAGGCACACCGTCGCCGCGTACCGGCCGGCCAGGGCGGCGGCCTCGGCGGCCAGGTCGTCGCCGGGGTCGCGGCCGAGCAGGTGCCGCGCCTCGGTGCGGTTCGGGGTGAGCACGGCGCGGCACTTGGCGTGCTCGAGCGTCTCCGGGCGGCGGCTCAGCGCGCCCAGGGCGTAGGCGTCGAGCACGACCGCGGTGTCCGAAGCGGCCTCGGCCAGGACCGTCGCCAGGATCTTCTGCGTCTCCTCGATGTTGTCCAGACCCGGCCCGAGCGCGACCGCGTCGGCCTCGGCCACCTGCTCGAGCAGCGCTCGCGGCAGCTCGGCCGAGACGCTGCCCTCGGCGGTCTCGGGCAGGCCGAGCACCTTCGCCTCCGGCACCGCGATCGACAGGGCCGCGGCCGTGCTCCCGGTCACCGCCAGCTGCAGCCGCCCGGCGCCGGCCCGCAGCGCGGCCACGCCGGCCAGCAGGACGCCGCCGGGGGTCGTGCGCGAGCCGCCGATGACGAGCACGGTCCCGCGGTCGTGCTTGTCGCCGGTGGGCTCGGGCAGCGGCCAGTCGCGCAGCACGCGCGGTGTGATCACCTCAATCGTCGGCACCGACGAACTCCTGGGTCGTCGTCGCGGCCGTGCGCAGGTGGCCGACGTGGTTGAACAGCTCGGGGCGCAGCACCCCGCCCGCGTTGACCCAGCTGCTCACCGAGCAGTTGGCCATGGCGGTCGAGCGGGACAGGGCCATGAGCGCCTCCTCGTCGAGGCCTTCCACGAGGTACCGCACCAGCATCACGATCGCCTCGTGCCCCACGAGCAGCACGCGCCCGCCGGGATGGTCGGCGCGCACGTCGCGCATCAGGCTGCGCAGGCGCAACAGCACGTCGGACCAGGACTCGCCGCCCGGCGGCCGGTAGTACATCTTGCCGAGCCGCTGCCGCCGCACCGCCTCCTGCGGCAGGCGCGCGGCAACGCCCCGGTTCGTGAGCAGGTCGAGCACCCCGAGCTCGCGGTCGCGGAGGCGTTCGTCGTACCGGATCGGGATCCCGGTCCCGCCCAGCGCGATCATGGCCGTCTCCCGCGTGCGCAGGTAGGGCGAGACGACCGCGAACTCGGGCGTCTCGTCCGCGGGCAGCCCGCGGACCCACTGCCCGACGGCGGCGGCCTGCTCGCGGCCCAGCCCGGTCAGCGGCACGTCGGCGTCGCGCTCGGCGAGGTCGATGACCTCCAGCCCGCCGCGCTCGGCCGCCTCGGCCCGCACGTTGCCGACGCTCTGCCCGTGCCGCACCACACCCAGCCAGCTCAGTTCCGCCATGCATGCCGGGGTACCCAGCGCCGGGCTACTTGAAGCCGTCCCGGGTCAGGTAA
Source organism: Dactylosporangium sp. CA-052675 (assembly GCF_050947935.1). GTDB lineage: Bacteria > Actinomycetota > Actinomycetes > Mycobacteriales > Micromonosporaceae > Dactylosporangium. The sequence continues at coordinate 3,977,863 of NZ_CP192010.1, forward strand.
AGATCGCGGCCCGGTGCGGGCGATCGGGTGCCCGGCCCGCGGCGCCTGGTACGGCTGCCTCCACAGCGCGGCGACGCCCGGGCTCGGCGGCGTCGATCGCGATCGCGAACGCGGACACGTACTGTTCGGCCATGGGGACAGTTTCGTGGTCCGCGCTGCCGGGGCGGGTGCGCGGGGGCGTGGCGGACCGCCTCGGAAGCCCGGTCGCCGGCGCCGTCGACCTGGCGGGCGGGCACTCGGAGGGGGCGGCGGCCCGGCTGCGGCTCGCCGACGGGCGGGACGTGTTCGCGAAGGCGGCCGCCGACCCGGCGGTGCGCGACTTCCACCGGCGCGAGGCGGTCGTCGCGGCCGGGCTTCCGGCGTCGGTACCGTCGCCGAAGCTGCTGTTCGCCTTCGACGACGGCCCGTGGGCGGTGCTCGTGTTCGAGTTCGTCGCGGCCTCGATGCCGGGCCCGGCGGACCTGCCGCGGGTCCTGGACACCGTGACGGCCATGGCGGGCGCGCTGACGCCGGCTCCCGTCCGCCCGCCGACCCGGCCGCGCCTGGCCGGGGCCGGGTCGCTGGACCTGGCCGGCGACACGCTCCTGCACGGCGACCTCTACCTGTTCAACGCGCTGGTGTCGCCGGAGCGCGTCTGCATCGTCGACTGGGCGCACGCGTGGGTCGGCCCGGCGTACTGCGACGCGCTCATGCTGATGGCCGGTTCCCCCGACGCGGAGGCGTTGTGCGCCGCGAACCCGCTCACCCGCGACCTCCCGCCGCGCGTGGTCGACGCGTTCCTGGCCGCGCACGCGGGCTTCCTGCTGCACCTGGCGGCGCGCGCCGCGGATCCCCGGCTGTCGGGCACGGCCGCGGCCCTCGGCCAGGCGTCGCGGGACTGGCTGGCCCGCAGAGCAACCGGCTGAGCACCGCGGCTGCACCCGGCGGCGGGCACAGTAAAGGGCATGCGGGCATGGATGTGGTACCTCGTCGGCGGGCTGCCCGTCGTCCTGGCTGCCCCGCTGCTGCCCGTGTTCGAGCGCCAGCTCGTCTACGCGCTCGGCGGCGCCGTCGCCATCACCGTCATCGTGCGCCGCCTGCGCACGCGCCGCGTCGAGCGCCGGCGGGCCTGGTGGATCATGGTCGCCGCGATGGGCTGCGCCCTGACCGCGAACCTGTGCTGGGCGGCCGACCTCGGCCTCGGCGGCGCCGGCGGCGACCTGCCGCTCGTCGACGGTATCTACTTCGCCATGTACCCGCTGATCGGCGCGGCGATGCTCGGGCAGCCGGCGGTGCACCGCTACGGCTCCGCGCTCGCCGGGTTCACCGAGGCCGGGGTCGCGCTCTGCACGGCCGTCGTGGTCACCTGGGCGGCGCTCTACGACCCGTTCGTGCGCGATCGGCCCGCGCACTCGATCAGCCTCAGCATCGCCCTGTTCCCGGCCCTCGACCTGGTCATCCTCGCCGCCGCGGTGCGGATGGTGGTCGCCGCCGGGGCGCTGCGGGCCACCCACCTGCTGCTGCTCGGCGGGGCCGCGTGCCTGTTCACGTCCGACATCCTGTACTTCGTCTCGGCCTGCGGCGGCGGCGCCTGGGCCGGCTCGGGCGTCACCTCCGTCGGCTGGGCCGCCACCTACCTGTTCCTCGGCGCGTCGGTGCTGCACCCGTCGGCCGCGCTGCCCCTGGCGCCGGCCCGGCTGCCCTCGGCCACGTGGGGCACCGTGCTGGTCGCCGTCGTCGTGCTCATCGGGCCCGCGGCCACGGCCTGGTCGCTGCTGCGCGAGCTGCACGAGCCCAGCCTCGACGTGTCCGACGTCGTGGTACCGCTCGTGCCGACCGCCGTCACCGCCCTGCTGCTGGTGATCCGGCTCGGGCACGCCGGGCGGGTGGAGCGGCGCCGGGCCCTCGACCTGCAGGACGCCCTGCGGCAGCAGTCGCAGATGCAGGCCCTGCTGCGCCACCACGCGCTGCACGACGCACTGACCGGGCTGCCGAACCGGCGCCTGCTCGACGACCGGCTCACCGAACTGCTCGCGGTCGGCGGCCGGGGCGGGCTGATCCTGTTCGACCTCGACGGGTTCAAGGACGTCAACGACCGTTTCGGGCATCCGACCGGCGACGCGCTGCTGGTCGAGGTGGCCCGCCGGCTCGAGGCGCTGCTGAGCCCGGGCGACACCCTGGCCCGGCTCGGCGGGGACGAGTTCGCGCTGCTGTGCCCGGGCGTGGGGGAGGCGCAGCTGCTGCAGCGGGGCGAGCGGCTGCTGGCGGCGCTGCGCCGGCCCGTCGGCCTGAACGGCACCGAGCTGTTCGTCTCCGGCACCGCGGGGGCGCGCGGGTTCAGCGCCGGCTACAGCGCGACGATCGTGCTCGCGGACGCCGACGTGGCCCTGTACGCGGCGAAGGCGGCCGGCAAGGACCGTGTCGTCGGCTTCGACGAGCAGCTGCGCGACCGGCAGCTGCGGCGCAGCCAGACCGCGCAGCGGCTGCGGGCCGCCCTCGCCGCCGACGAGCTCGCCGTGCACTACCAGCCGATCGTCGCGCTCGACGGGGACCGCACCGTGGGCTTCGAGGCGCTCGTGCGCTGGTGCCCGCCGGGCGCGGCGCCGATCGGGCCGGACCGGTTCATCCCGGCCGCGGAGGCCAGCGGGCTCATCGTGGCGCTCGGCGACTGGGTGCTCAACCGCGCGTGCCGGGATGCCGCGCCGTGGCACGCGGCCACCGGGGCGGGGTTGAGCGTGAACGTCTCGCCGCGGCAGCTGGCCGAGCCGGACTTCGTGGCCCGGGTGCACGCGGCCCTGGCGGCCTCGGGCCTGCCGGGCCGCGCGCTCACCCTGGAGATCACCGAAGGGGTGCTCGTGGGCGCCGGGACGCAGGCGGAGCAGACCATCGCGCACCTGGCGGCGCTGCGCGCGATCGGCGTGAAGGTCGCCATCGACGACTTCGGCACCGGCTACTCGTCCCTGGCCTACCTGCGGGACCTGCCGATCGACATCCTCAAGATCGACCGCTCGTTCCTGCCGCACAGCCGGGACGACCTGGCCGGGCAGACCGCGCTGGTGCGGGCGATCATGGACCTCGCGCGCAGCCTCGGGCTGGTGACGGTCGCGGAGGGCGTGGAGACCGAGGAGCACTGCGACCTGCTGCGCGAACTCGGATGCGACCGGGCGCAGGGGTATCTCCTGGGCCACCCGGTCCCCGCGGACGCGGTCCTCGAACCCGTCGCCTGAAGGCCTTCCTCGCTTTTGCTCGTATTGACAGCCGTGACCTTCCGGTTCTACTGTCGGGGCGCTTACTCGGTTCAGTAAGGGTGCTGAATCGAGGGGTCCGGGCGCCGCCTCGCCCGGCCCCGGAAGGAGTCCTCGTGCGCAAGGCTCTCGCCGCGGCGGCGATCCTGCTCGCCGCGCTCATCGCCAACCCCGCGCCCGCCCAGGCGTTCCCCGCATCGACGCGGGCGGCGCTGGTCAACTACCTGTCGGGCATCTCCGGGCAGTACACGATCACCGGGCAGCACAACCGCGAACCCAACTCGGACCCGACCAAGTGGACGCGGGTCGCCCAGGGCATCACCGGCCAGACTCCCGGCCTGTGGGGCGGCGACTTCCTGTTCGCCTCCTCCGACGTCAACGCGCGCCAGACGATGGTCAGCGAGGCCGTCCGGCAGTGGCAGGGCGGCTCGCTCGTCGCGCTGACCTGGCACATGTGCCCGCCCACGGTCGGCTCGACGTGCGGCTGGGACTCGGCCGGGGTGCTCAGCCACCTTTCCGACAGCCAGTGGAGCCAGCTCGTCACCGACGGCAGCGCGCTCAACTCGGCGTTCAAGAACCGGCTCAACGAGGCCGTGCCCTACCTGCGGCAGCTGCAGAACGCGGGCGTGCCGGTGCTGTTCCGCCCGGTCCACGAGATGAACGAGGGCTGGTCGTGGTGGGGCGGGCGCCCCGGGGCCAACGGCAGCCGCAAGCTGTTCCAGATCGTGCACGACTACTACGTGGGCCAGGGCCTGTCCAACCTCGTGTGGGTGTGGAACGTCAAGGACACCAACATGGGCTCGATCGGCGACTACTGGCCGGGTGCGTCCTATGTGGACGTCGCCACGCTCGACATGTGGGTGAAGCCCGCCCCGAGCACCTCCGACTACCAGGCGATGCTGAACGTGGCCGGGGGCAAGCCGATCGCCCTGGCCGAGGTCGGGCAGGTGCCGAGCGTGGCCCTGCTCAACGCCCAGCCGCGCTGGACCTACTTCATGGTGTGGGCCGAATACCTGCAGGACCCGGCGTACAACACCAACGCGAACGTGCAGAACACGTACTTCAACAGCCGGGTCCTGGTGCGCGGCGAGTTCACGGTCCCCGGCGGCTCCTCCTCGCCGGGCGGCGGGCCGGTCACGGGACTGGCGGGCAAGTGCCTCGACGTGGCCGCGTCGGGCACGGCGAACGGGACGAAGATCCAGCTGTACACCTGCAACGGCACCGGCGCGCAGAGCTGGACGGTGGGCTCGGACGGCACGCTGCGCGCGCTGGGCAAGTGCCTCGACGTGACCGGGGGCGTGAACGCGGACGGCACGAAGGTGCAGCTGTGGGACTGCAACGGCAACACGCACCAGCAGTGGGCGCGCACCGGCCAGACGCTGCGCAACCCCGAGACCGGCAAGTGCCTCGACGTGACCGGGCAGAACAGCGCCGACGGCACGCAGATCCAGATCTGGACCTGCAACGGGCAGACGAACCAGAACTGGACGCTGCCCGCCTAGGCGGATCCCTGCTCGGGTCCGCGTCACCGGCGGACCGTCGCTCCCGCCAGGGACCGCGCCGGGGCCCGGCATCCGCCGGCCCTGGCGCGGCGACGTCCGCGGTGGCACGACCTACGCTGACGCTGTGACCACCGACTTCCCCAGTTTCGAGATCCCCGGCCGGATCGCCCTCGTGACCGGGGCCGCCCGCGGCCTCGGCCGGGCCATCGCGCTCACCCTCGCCAACGCCGGCGCCGACGTCGCCCTGGGCCTGCGCGACGTCGACGCCGACGCCGGCCTGGCCGGGCAGATCGAGGCCCTGGGCCGCCGGGTGCTGCCGCTGCCGATGGACGTCACCGACCCGGCCCAGGTCCGCGCGGCCGTCGACGCCACGGCGGAGCACTTCGGGCGGCTCGACATCCTCGTGAACAACGCCGGCATCGCCCCCGAGAACCGGGCCGAGGACGTGACGGAGGCCGACTTCGACGCCACCCTGGCGGTCAACCTCAAGGGCACGTTCTTCGCGAGCCAGGCCGCCGGCCGGGTGATGATCCGCCAGGGCTACGGCCGGATCGTGAACGTCGGCTCCCAGGCCGGCGCGGTGGCCCTGCCGGGCGAGTCGGTCTACTGCATGACGAAGGCGGCGATCGCCCACCTGACCCGGTGCCTGGCCGTGGAGTGGGGCCCGCACGGCGTCACGGTCAACGCCGTCGCCCCGACCTTCGTGCACACGCCGGGCACCGCGGACTATCTCGCCGATCCGGCCCACCGCGCCGACGTGGTCGAGCGGATCGCGGCCCTGCACCGCATCGGCGAGCCGATGGAGGTCGCCGGGGCGGTGCTGTTCCTGGTCTCCCCGGCCGCGTCGCTCATCACCGGCGAGGTGATGCTCATCGACGGCGGCTGGACCGCTCGGTAGGGGCCGGGCCGGTCGAGTCGCGGACGACCAGGGCGGCGTTGCCGTAGCGCACGCTGCGGGGCGGGCCGCCGTCCAGCAGCTCGAACAGCAGCCGGGCGGTGCGCATCCCGTAGTCGGTGATGTTGCGCCGCAGCACCGTCAGCGCCGGGTGCACGAGCTGGCACAGCGGGGAGTCCTCCCACGCCAGGATGGACACCTCGGCGGGGACGGACACGTGCATCTCGGCGGCCACGCCGAGCCCGGCGAGGGCCATGAGGTCGTTGTCGTAGACGATCGCCGTCGGACGGTCGCGGCCGCTGAGCAGGCGCCGCGTCGCCGTCGCCGCCGCCTCCCCGGTGTAGTCCGCGGCCATCGTCGGGATCGAGCCGAAGGGCGCCGCCGCGTCGAGTGCCATGTCCAGGGCCGCCGTGCGGGCCGCGGTGTGCGCCAGGTCCGCCGGGCCGCTCACCCGGGCCACGCGGCGGTGCCCCAGGGCCGCCAGCAGCCCCGCCACCTTCTGCGCGCCGGCGTGCTCGTCGGTCGACAGGTTCGCCAGGCCCGGCAGCTCGCCCGAGCCGCCGGCGACGACCGCCGGCAGGCCCAACTCCCGCACGGCCGGCAGCCGGGGATCGTCCACCCGCAGGTCGCACAGGATCACGCCGTCGACGCGGCGCTCGGCGTGCCAGCGGCGGTAGACGGCGATCTCCTCGCCGGCGTCCTCGACGAACTGCAGGGCGAGGCCGAATCCGCGGGCGGACAGCTCCATCTGCAGCCCGGCGATGAACTGCCGGCGGAAGACCTCGCTGCGCAGGGCCGCGGACGTGCGGCGCAGGGCCAGCCCCACCACGTCGGCGGCCGCCCCGTGCAGCGCCACGGCGGCCCGGTGCGCGGTGAAGCCCAGCTCCTCGGCCACCTCGCGGACCCGTTCGCGCAGGTCGGCGGAGACGCCGGGGCGGCCGTTGAGCGCATAGGACACGGCGACCCGGGACACGCCCACGCGCCGGGCGATGTCGCTCATCGTCGGTCGCCGTCCCGCCATGGGACGAAGCCTAACCGCCTCAGCGCGGCGGCGGCGCGATGCTGTCCCGCAGGAGCAGGCGGGGCGTGGCGTCCTGGTAGTCCACCGGGGCAGCGCCGGCCAGGAACGCCAGCAGCACGCGGGCGGCGTGGGCGCCGTAGGCGTGCACGTCCCGGGCCAGGGCGCTGAGGGCCGGGAACGCCATCTCGCACAGCTGGGAGTCGTCGCCGGCCACGATCGAGAGCCGCCCGGGCACGTCGAGGCCCAGCTTGCGGGCCACGTGCAGGCCCGCCGTGGCCATGATGTCGTTGTCGAACATGATGGCCGTCGGCGGCTCCGCCGCGGTCAGCAGCCGCTCGGTCGCCCAGGCCCCCGCCTCCCACGTGTAGTCGGTGTCGACCACCTCGGCGGCGACGAGATCGTGGCGGCGCGCCGCGGCCCGGAACGCGGCGGTGCGGATGCGCGTGTGTGAAAGCGACACGAGGCCGCCGACCCGGGCGATGCGCCGGTGCCCGATGCCGGCCAGGTAGCCGACCGCCTCGGTGAGCGCGGCCGCGTCGTCGCTCCACACCGCCGGGGTGCCGGCGCCGGGCGGGCGGACCGACGGGTGGCCGACGAGGATGCCGGGCAGGCCGAGCCGGTCCAGGGCCGCCACCCGCTCGTCGTTCACCCACAGGTCGGTGAGGATCGTCGCGTCGATGCGCCGCGCCGCCCACAGCCCGCGCAGCGCCTCGATCGCCTTCTCGTGGTCGCCGACCACCTGCAGCACCAGGGCCGTGCCGGTCGCCGACAGCTCCGTCTCCAGCCCGGCGATGAACTTCATGTAGAACGGCTCCACCCCCAGCGTCGCCGCGTCGCGGGCGATCACCAGCCCGATCGCCTCGGCCCGGGCCGCGGAGAGGTTGCGCGCGGCGGCGCTGGGCTGCCAGCCCATCTCGGCCGCGATGGCCAGGATGCGCTCGCGGGTCTGCGCCGAGACGCCGGGCCGGTCGTTGAGGGCGAACGACACGGCGCCGATCGAGACGCCGGCGGCCTCGGCGATGTCGCTGATGGTGGGGCGTCTCACGGCGTTCCCTGAATCGTCACTTGGTGGCCCCGGACGTGAAGCCGTTGTAGATGAACCGCTGCAGCAGCAGGAACAGGATAAGGGTCGGCAGGATGACCAGGACCGCCCCGGCCGAGATGGTCTCCCAGTGGGCGCCGAACGGGCCCTTGAAGCGGAACAGCGACGTGGAGATGGTGCCGAGCTCCTCCGAGGGCATGTAGAGGAACGGGATGTAGAAGTCGTTGTAGACGAAGATGCCCTTGATGATGACGACCGTGGCGATCGCCGGCTTGAGCAGCGGCAGGATGACCGATCGGTAGATCTTGAACGTCGAGGCCCCGTCGAGCCGGGCCGCCTCGTCCAGCGAGACCGGGATCCCGCGCATGAACTGCATGAAGATGTAGATGGCGACGATGTCGGTCCCCATGTACAGCAGGATCGGCGCCCACCGCGAGTCGAACAGCCCCAGCGTGTCGATCACCCGGAACGTCGCCACCTGCGTGGTCACCCCGGGCACCAGGGTGGCGACGAGGAACGCCCCGACGACCAGGCGCTTGAACCGGAACTGGAAGCGGTCGAGCGCGTAGGCGGCCAGGGTGCCGGCCAGGACGGTGCCCAGCACCGAGACCAGCAGGATGATGCCGGTGTTCAGGAACCCGTTCAGCATGCGTCCGGAGCTGAACGCGGTGGCGTAGTTGCTGAAGTTCAGCCAGTGGTGCGGCAACGCGAGGGTGTCGCCGCCGGCCATCTCCTCCGGCGTCTTCAGCGACGTCAGGAACACGGTCACGAGCGGCAGCAGCACCACGACAGAAGCCAGGACCAGCACGGTGTAGCGCAGGAGGTTCGCTCTCATGTCAGGTCGGTCCTCTCGTCGGGGACGAGGCGCCGCTGGAGCCAGGTGACCAGCAGCACGATGAGCAGCAGCACGACGGCCGCGGCCGAGGCGAGCCCCGTCTTGTTGAACTGGAAGGCGAGCTTGACGGTCTGGATCACGAACGTCTTGGACTCGCCCGCGCCGCCGGTCATCACGAACGGGATCTCGAAGACCGACAGCGACCCGGAGACGGCGAGGATGACGCTCAGGCTGATGATGGGGCGGATGCCGGGCGCGACGATGTGCCGGAAGATCTGCCAGCGGCCCGCCCCGTCGAGCTCCGCGGCCTCGTACAGCTCGCCCGGGATCGCCTGGATCGCGCCGAGGAACAGCACGAAGGTGAGCCCGGTGAACCGCCACACCGAGACGCCCGACAGCGACACGTTCACGAGGTCCGGGTCGCCGAGCCAGAGCTTGTCCGGGTGGCCGCCGAACAGCGCCAGCACCGAGTCGAGGGTGCCGTGGGGGCGGAAGAAGTACAGGAAGACGAACGAGACCGCGACGCCGTTGATGAGGTACGGGAAGAACAGGATGCCCTTGAACAGGTTCCGCAGCCGCAGCTTGAAGCTGAGGATGAACGCGAAGTAGAGGGCGAGCGCGATCTGGACCGCGGAGGCGGCCACGTAGTAGAGGCTGACGAAGAACACCTGGAACAGTTCCGGGCGGGTGAACAGCTCCCGGTAGTTGTCGGCCCCGACGAACGCCGGATCGTCGCTCAGGCCGTCCCAGTCCGTGAAGCTGTACCCCACCATGCTGCCGACGGGGACGTACGTGAACACGACCAGCAGCGCCAGCGCCGGTAGCAGGTAGATCCAGGGGGTGAACCTTCTCACGGGCTTCCTTTCGCCGAGAGGCGGGCCGGCGAGACCGGCCCGCCACCTGGATCAGCCGACGGTCTTGGCCGCTTCCGTCCAGCGCTTGGTCAGGTCGGCGAAGATACCCTTGAGATCCCCGGGCGCCGCGCCGCGGGCGGTGTCGACGATCTTCTGGCGGTAGTCGGGCTTGCTGATGCCGACCTCGGAGGCGTTGTCGATCTTCGTGAGCTTCGCCGACTCGGCCTGCGACAGCTCGATGAACTTCACGCCCGCCGCGGTGAACGGCTGCAGCGCCGGCGGCATCGGGGCGCCCTTGACCGCGGAGACGGCCTGGTTCACCGCGGCCGAGTCGGACTTGTCGATGAACCAGTCGAACCAGGCGCGGGCGGCCGCCTTGTGCTTCGAGTGGCTGTTGATCGCGTACTGGTAGTCCGGCGCCACGACCGAGCAGAACTTCCCGTCGACCTGCTTCGGGAAGGGCATGTAGCCGATGCTGTTCGGGTCCTTGCCGGCCTTCTTCGCCGCGTCCTGCATCTGCACGATGGCCCACGACCCGAGCCACATCGTCGCGATCTTGCCGGTGGCGAGCGCGCCCTTCGAGTCCTCCCAGTTGGTGGTGGTCGGGTCGGCCTCGGAGAGCTTGTTCTTCACGATGTCGTAGAGCAGCGTGTCGCCGGTGCTCAGGTCGGCGCCGGCCGCCCACGGGTCGGTGGTGGGCAGCTTGTCGTTCGCCTTCGGGTCGCAGCTGACCGAGCCCACGACGCTGGACCAGGAGCTCAGCGGCCAGCCGTCGTGGTAGTTGGTGTAGTACGGCGTGGCGCTCGTCCTCGACTTGATCGCCTGCAGGTCGGCCACGAACTGCTCGGGCGTGCTCGGCCACGCCGTGACGCCCGCCTGGCTCCAGACGTCCTTGTTGTAGACGAAGCCGTTGACGTACGCGAAGCCGGCGACCCCGTACACCTTGTCGCCGACCTTCGCCTTGTCGGTGAAGCTGTACTTGTTCTGCAGGTCGGTCGCGCTGCCGAGCGGGGCGAAGTACTTCGGATAGTCCTCTGTGGACACCGTGTTGGGGATCAGCAGGACGTCACCGTAGTTCTCGGTGTTCATCCGGATCTTGACTTCGCCCTCGTAGTCGGTGACGCCCTCGAACTTGACGTTCACCTTCGGGTAGAGCTGCTTGAACTGGTCGGCGTACCGCTGCATCGTGCCGTCGGTCACCAGGTCGGTGCGGTTGGTCAGCACGGTGATGTCGCCGGACACGGCGCCGGCGTCGGTGGGGGACAGGGCCTCGTCCGACTGGCCGGACTTGCTCGAGCCGCCGCACGCGGCCGTCGCGAGGGCGGTGACGGCGAGTATGGCGACGAACGCTCGTCTGATCATGGGGTGCGCTCCATTCGGGCCTAAAGCGTTTTAGTAGAGCGGAGGCAATATGGCATCGCGGCGCGACCGCGGTAAAGCGTCTTCACCGAACCGTTATAAGCCGACAAATAGTGCGTTTCGGACAGGCCAAAAGCCCCGCTGGACTGCGGGTTCACGGCGCATGTGGGATCGGAGGGGCGGGGTGTGGTCGGCGGTGGGCGGTCGCGTGCTCAGATCAGGCGGGCGGTGCTGCCGCGGGGGCTCAGGTGGGCGGGGGCGCCGTGGGTGCTCGTCACCGGGTCGCCGTCGATCGCGGCCAGGAGCAGGTGGGCGGCCCGGACGCCGTAGGCCCCGATGTCGCGGGTCAGGGCGGTCAGGGGCGGGTGCAGCAGGCGGCAGACGGGGGAGTCGTCCCAGGCGATGATGGACAGCTGCGACGGCACGGCGACGCCCATCTCGTGGGCGACCGTCAGGCCCGCCACCGCCATGATGTCGTTGTCGTAGATGATCGCGGTCGGGCGGTCCTGGGCGCTGAGCAGCCGCCGGGTCGCCCGGGCGCCGGACTCGCCGGTGTAGTCGGCCGCGACCGTCACGGCGTCGGGCAGGCCGAGCCGCGCGCAGACCGCGGTGAACGCGTCGGTGCGGATCGCGGTGTGCGCGAACTCGGCGATGCCCCCGACGCGGGCGACGCGGCGGTGGCCGAGCGCGGCGAGATACTCCACCGCCTCCACCATCGACTGCGCGTCGTCCGACCACACGCTCGGCAGCGACCCGCTCGCGTCCGGCGGGCCGATGACGATCGCGGGCAGGCCGAGTTCCTCGAGCGCCGGGACGCGGGGGTCGCCGGTGCGCACGTCGCAGACGAGCACGCCGTCGACGCGGCCCTCGCTGTGCCAGCGGCGGTAGAACGCGAGCTCCTCGTCGCGCCCGGCCGCCATCTGCAGCAGCAGGGCGTAGGAGCGGCGGGAGAGCTCCAGCTCCAGGCCGCTGATCAGCTCCATGAAGAACGGCTCGACGCCCAGCGTGCTCGGCGGCCGCTGCAGGGTCAGGCCCACGACGCGGGCCTTGGCCCCGGCCAGCGCGCGGGCGTTGCTGTCGGCGTGGAAGTTGAGCCGGCCGGCCACCTCGAGGATGCGCTCCCGGGTGGCGGGGGAGACGCCCGGGCGGCCGTTGAGCGCGTAGGACACCGCGCCCTTCGACACCCCGGCCTCACGGGCGATGTCGGCGATGGTCGGTCGCTTCACCTCGGCTCCCTCGGCGTCTTTCTCGGTTCAGGCGATGCTAGCTCCACAACGCGCTCCTGTCGCTACCCGAGCCATTGACACCCCGCGTTGCCCTGGCTACGTTGAGCGCGCTTACTCGGTTCAGAGCCAGGGTTCGGGCCGAGGCTACACCACTCGACACAGGGGCCGCCCATGTACCGCTCGCTGCACGAAGGCTGGACCGTCACCGCCACCGGCACCGCCGCCGGCACCGGGGAGGACCCGCGCTGGAGACGCCCCGCGAGCCTGGCGGGCGTCCCGGCCACGGTGCCGGGCAGCGTGCACACGGACCTGCTCGCCGCCGGGCTCATCGACGACCCGTACCGAGACGACAACGAGCTCGCGCTCGGCTGGATCGGGCGGACGCACTGGCGGTACACCACGCGATTCCAGTGGCGGCCCGAGGGCTTCGACCGCGTCGACCTGGTCTGCGACGGCCTCGACACGATCGCCGCGATCACCGTGAACGGGCACCGGGCCGGCGAGACGCGCAACATGCACCGCCGCTACCGCTTCGACGTCACCGGGCTGCTCCGCGAAGGCGCGAACGACCTCGAGATCGCGTTCACCGCGCCCTACGAGTACGCGCTGGCGCAGGCGGCGCGGCTCGGGGCGAGGCCGGGCCCGTACGACGAGCCGTACGCCTTCATCCGCAAGATGGCCTGCAACTTCGGCTGGGACTGGGGCCCCACGCTGGTCACCGCCGGCATCTGGCGCCCGATCGGCCTCGACTCCTGGTCCGGCGCCCGCATCGCGCAGACCCGCACGAGCTCGCGCCCCGACGGCGTCGACGTCACCGTGACCGTAGAGCGGGCCGTGCGGGCCGCGGCCGGGGCCGCGGTGGAGGTGTCCGCCTCGGTCGGCGGGGTGCGGGCCGCGGCCGGGGCCGCGGTGGAGGTGTCCGCCACGGTCGGCGGGGTGCGGGCCGAGGGCCGGCTCGCGCCCGGCGAGGACGAGCTCACGCTGCGCGTGGACATCCCCGAGCCGCGGCTGTGGTGGCCGCGCGGTCATGGGGAGCAGCACCTGTACGACCTCGTCGTCACCGCTGCCGGGGACACCCGCACGAGCCGGGTCGGGCTGCGCGCCGTCGAGCTGGACCCGGACGCGTTCCGGCTCGTCGTCAACGGCGAGCCCGTGTTCGTGCGCGGCTTCAACTGGATCCCCGACGACCCGTTCCCGGCCCGCACCGGCCCGGCCGAGCTCGCCGAGCGCTTCGGCCAGGCGATCGACGCGGGCGCCAACGCGCTGCGGGTGTGGGGCGGCGGCGTCTTCGAGTCCGACGACTTCTACGCCCTCGCCGACGAGCTCGGCCTGATGATCTGGCAGGACTTCCCGTTCGCGTGCGCCGCCTACCCGGAGGAGGAGCCGTTCGCCGCCGAGGTCGAGGCGGAGGCGCGGGACAACATCGCGCGGCTCATGGGCCACCCGAGCCTGGTGCTGTGGTGCGGCAACAACGAGAACATCGAGGGCCACCAGCACTGGGGCTGGCCCGCCGAGCTCGGCGGGCTCAGCTGGGGCGCCGGCTACTACTTCGACCTGCTGCCGCGCCTGGTCGCCGAGCTCGACCCGGCCCGGCCGTACTGGCCCGGCACCCCGTACTCGGGCGCCCCCGACCGCGACGTGCACGACCCGGCCGCCGGCACCATCCACATCTGGACGGTGTGGGGCTCGAAGGACTGGACGCACTACGGCGCCTACACGCCGCGGTTCGTCGCCGAGTTCGGCTTCCAGGGCCCGCCCGCCTACGCCACCCTGCGCGCCGCGGTCACCGACGACCCGCTCACCCCCGACTCGCCCGGCGTGCGCCACCACCAGAAGGCGGTCGACGGCAACGCGAAGCTGCTGTCCGGCCTCGGCGAGCACCTGCCCCGGCCGGAGACGTTCGACGACTGGCACTACTGGACGCAGCTCAACCAGGCCCGCGCGATGGCCTTCGGGGTCCGGCGGTTCCGGGCCCTGATGCCCTACTGCATGGGCACGCTCGTCTGGCAGCTCAACGACTGCTGGCCGGTGACCTCCTGGGCCGCGGTCGACGGCGGGCGGCGCCGCAAGCCCCTCTGGTACGCGCTGCGCCGCGCCTACGCCCCGCGCCTGCTCACCTTCCACGAGGACGGGGTCGCGGTCGTCAACGACACCGCCGAGCCCTGGACGGGCACCCTGACGCTGACCCTGCGGGCGCTGGACGGCGCGGCGCTGCGCACCGAGTCGGTCGCGGTGACGGCGGCTCCGCGCTCGGTCGTCCACGTCCCGGCCCCGGCCGGCGACAAGGACCAGGTGCTCGAGGCGGCCCTCGACGGGCGGCGCGACCTGCGCTTCTTCGCCGAGGACCCGCACGTGCCGTTCCCGCCGGCCGCCTTCGACGCGCGGGTGGAGGCGATCCCGGGCGGTTACGCGGTGTCGATCACCGCGCGCACGGTCCTGCGGGACCTGGCGCTGTTCCCGGACCGCCTGCACCCGGACGCGACAGTGGACGACCAGCTCGTCACCGTGCTGCCCGGGGAGTCCGTCCGGTTCACCGTCGACAGCCCGGCGCAGCTGGACGCCCGGGCGCTCGTGGCGCATCCCGTGCTGCGGTGCGTGAACGAGGCCCGGCCGTGACCCGCGTGCTCGCCGTCGACGTCGGCGGGACGAAGTTCGCGGCCGCGGTCATCGACGCCGACGGCGAGGTCCACGCCCGCGCCGAGGAGCCGATCGCGGGTGACGACCCGGTCGCGGTGCTGCGCCGCGTGGTCACCGCGACCGGGCCGCGGCACGTCGACGCCGCCGCGATCGGCTCGGCCGGGCCGCTGGACCGGGAGCGCGGGACCGTCAGCCCCGTGAACATCCCCGCGTGGCGGGACTTCCCGCTGGCGGCGACGGTGGCGCGGTGGCTTCCGGCCGTACCGCTGAGCCTGGCCGGCGACGCCCAGTGCATGGCCCTGGGGGAGTGGTGGCGCGGCGGCCGGCCGGGTTCGCTGCTCGGCGTCGTGGTGTCCACCGGCATCGGCGGCGGCCTCGTGCTCGACGGCCGCCCGCACCTGGGCCCGACCGGCAACGCCGGGCACATCGGCCACATCACCGTCGACCCGCGCGGCCAGGCGTGCCCGTGCGGCGCCGTCGGCTGCGTGGAGACCTTCGCCAGCGGCCCGGCGATGGTCCGCTGGGCGCGCGGGCGGGGCTGGTCCGGCCCGGACGCGCGGGCGCTGGCCACCGCCGCCGGCGCCGGGGACCCCGTGGCGCGCGAGGCGTTCGACCGCGGCGCCGAGGCCCTCGCGACCGGGCTGCTCACGACGGCCGCCTTGTGCGACGTGGACCGGGTCGTCGTCGGCGGCGGCGTGGCCGAGGCCGGGGACGTGCTCTTCGACCCGCTGCGGCGGGCGCTGCAGGCGCGGCGCGGCATGGCGTTCCTGCGCCGCTTGCGGGTCGGGCCGGCGGCCCTGGGCCGTGATGCGGGGCTGTTCGGGGCGGCCGCGCTGGCCTTGCATGGCGTTCCTGCGCCGCTTGCGGGTCGGGCCGGCGTCCCGGGGCGGTGACGCGGGGCTGTTCGGGGCGGCCGCGCTGGCCTTGCACGGCGTTCCTGCGCCGCTTGCGGGTCGGGCCGGCGTCCCGGGGCGGTGACGCGGGGCTGTTCGGGGCGGCCGCGCTGGCCCTGCACGGCGTTCCTGCGCCACCTGCGGGTCGGGCCGGCGTCCCGGGGCCGCGACGCGGGCCTGGTCGGGCGGCCGCGCCGGGGCCTGTAGACATCGGTTGACTTAACTGCCTTTAGCTGCCTTACTCGGTTCAGTACCGGTTCAGCAAACGACCGGTTCAGCAGACGAAAGGACCTGGCTCATGCGATCACCCCGCCGAGCGGGCGCGGCCCTCGCCGCCGTCACCCTCGCCGTCTCGGCCGCGCTCGCCGCCGCCGCGCCCGCCAGTGCGGCCCCGACCCCGAGCGGCACCGCCACCGCCGCCGACGTCGTGAACTACCTGCGGAGCATCACCGGCCGCTCGATCATCTCCGGCCAGCAGGACGGCCCCAGCTCCGCGCCGAACACCTGGCAGCAGAAGGTCCACGACATCACCGGCGTGTACCCGGGCGAGTGGGCCGGCGACTTCGCGTTCGAGCAGAACGACATCAACGCCCGCCCGACCGTCATCGCGCAGGCGAAGTCGTTGTGGGCGGCCGGCACCGTCCCCGCCCTCGTGTGGCACATGTGCCCGCCGACCGTCGGCTCGTCCTGCCACTGGGACTACGGCACCGGCGCCATCGAGAGCAAGCTGACCGACGCCCAGTGGAACGAGCTCGTCACCGACGGCACCGGGCTGAACACCGCGTTCAAGCGGCGCCTCGACGAGGCCGTGCCCTACCTGCAGGACCTGAAGAACAGCGGCATCCCGGTGCTCTTCCGGCCCCAGCACGAGATGAACGAGGGCTGGTCGTGGTGGGGCGGGCGCCCCGGCGCCGACGGCAGCCGCAAGCTCTACCAGATCACCCACGACTACCTGGCCGGCACCAAGGGCCTGAGCAACCTGGTGTGGGTGTGGAACCTCAAGGACGTCGCCGGCGGTGAGAGCCACGTCGCCGACTACTGGCCGGGCGCGTCCTATGTGGACGTCGCCACGCTGGACGCCTGGGTGAACAAGCAGCCGACGCAGGCCTGGTACAACGCCATGCTCGGCATCGCCGCCGGCAAGCCGATCGGGCTGTCCGAGGTGGGCACGGTGCCGACGCCGGAGACGATCACGGCCCAGCCGCGGTGGACGTTCTTCAGCGTGTGGATCAGCTGGCTCACCGACCCGGCGTGGAACACCAACGACGGGATCAAGCGCACCTACTACGATCCGCGCGTGCTGCACCGCGGTGACATCCACTTCGGTGGCACCACGAACCCGGGCGGCACCGGGCCGATCAAGGGCCTGGCCGGCAAGTGCCTCGACGTGGCCGCGGCGGGCACCGCGAACGGGACGAAGATCCAGCTGTACACCTGCAACGGCACCGGCGCCCAGAACTGGACGGTGGGGACCGACGGCACGCTGCGAGCCCTGGGCAAGTGCGCCGACGTGGCCGGGGGCGTGAACGCCGACGGCACCAAGGTCCAGCTGTGGGACTGCAACGGCAACACGCACCAGCAGTGGACGCGCTCGGGCCAGACGCTGGTGAACCCGGAGACGGGCCGGTGCCTGGACGCGACCGGGCAGAGCAGCGCCGACGGCACGCAGATCCAGATCTGGGCCTGCAACGGGCAGACCAACCAGAACTGGGTCCTGCCATAGCCCGGGTGGTGCCCCGGCGGCTCCCTCGCCGGGGCACCACTGCTTCCCGGGCGGGAGCGTCGGAGGCCGAGCCGGCCGGTGCCGGCCCGGCGCCGGTGCGATCCGAAGGTGGCCACGACCGGGTGGATGACGTCGGCCGCCGTCGCACGACGGGCATGGCCGCGGCGATGCCCGGCGGTCAGCCGGTGCGGCGGTGGTGCGCGAACGTCCCACCGGCGGCGGCGAGCAGCGCGACCCCCGCGAGCAGAGCGGCGGCGACGCCGGCCCCGGGCCCGTCGCCGGACGGCGGGACGGGCGCGGCGGCGACCCGGGTGGTCCCCGGGGTCGGGGCGGCGCTCGGCTCGGGGGCGGCGGCGGGGCCGACGCGACCGATCTGGCCGGTCCGGGCGTCGGCGTAGTACAGGACCCCGTCGGCCACGGCCAGGGCACCGGCGCACACGGCGGGCGGCGGGCCGGCCGGGAGGCGGCGCACCGCGCACCCGTCGCTCGCGTAGAGCGTGCCGCCGGCGTCCACCGCGAGGGCCTGCGTCCGGCCGGTCGCGATCGGCGCGCGGGTCCCGGCCGCGGTGATCGCGAGGACCTGGGTGGCGGTCGCGACGTACACGGTGCCGGCGCCGTCGGCGGCGAGCGCGGCCGGGCGCGGGGCCTGCGCGAACCGGGCCGCGTGCCCGTCCGGCGTCGCCTTCCGCACGGTGTTCGTCTCGGCCCAGTAGACGTTGCCGGCGGGGTCGATCGCCACCGCCAGCACGGCCCCCTTGCCCACGGCGAAGATCGTGCGGGCCCCGTCCGGCGTGAACCGGAGGATGCGGCCGTAGCCCGTGCCGACGTAGACGTTGTCGTGCCCGTCGACGGCGAGGCCCGCCGGGTCGGCGATCTGGTCGGCGAACACCGTCGCCGCGCCGTCGCGGACCGCCAGGATCCGGTGCCGGGCCGGGTCGGTGACGTAGACGGTCCCGTGGTGGTCGGGGCTGATGTCGTGCACGCCGGGGACGGTCGCGACCGAGGTGACGACGTCCGCGGCGGCGGCCGGGGACGGGACGGGGGCCGTCGCGAGCAGGCCGAGCCCGGCGCCGAGCAGTGCCGCCCGCAGTCTGTTCATCGTCGTGGCTCCCTGTCCGAGTCCGAGTCCGTTCCTCGGCCTAACGACCGAACGAAATTTCGGACATGTCGTAAATGTCGCGACCTGACGGCGACGGCATCCGACGGGGAGGCGGCGCGGCTCGCCGGACTGTGCGCAGCCGCGGTCCTCGCGGCCGTCGGTGGTGGTCTTGCTGCCGCCGGTGGTGGTGTGGCGGGGGTCGGCGGCTCGGGACGGCACCCCGCCCGGGGCGGACATCGACGACATCGCGGCGCTCGCGTCCGACATCCGCGGGACGCCCATCGGCATGGTGAACCTCGTCGGCGGCGCGACCGACCGGCGTAGTGGTGGCCCTGGGCGACGTCGCAGCCGGGCGCCCGTCGGCGCCGCGCATCGGGCGCGGTGGCCGCAGGGCTGCGCACCCACGCGGCCACGACCGCGATGCGCGATGCCGTGCTCTAGAACAGTTCCGCCTCGAGGTCGGCCGGGCACTGCCACAGCTCCTGCGACAGCCGCACGTTGCTCGCCGACCAGATCATGCTCAGCCGCGCCGCGCCGTCGTGCACATCGAGGCCCACCATGGGCTTGGACTGCTGGTTCACGCCCTTGAGCCCGAAGAGCGCAATCGGCTCGCCCGTCGGGCGGCGCACCGCCCGGCGCTCGTCCTGGTGCACCTCGTACGCGGCCGCGAGCCGCCACGGCGCGCAGAGCTGCAGCTGCTCGAAGAGCCGCTTCACCCAGGTCTCGGTGTGCCGGGCGAAGCCGTAGGTGATCGGGTAGCCGGCCAGCAGCGCGGTCAGCTCCTCGTCCAGCTCGACCCCGCACCGCCGCAAGGCCTCGGCGGGCGCGTGCCGGTCGAGCAGGCTCACGACGGGGCGGGCGCTTCCGGCGTCGGGCAGCTGCCACCGTACCGCCGCCGGAGCGTCGGCGTGCGTCGCGCTCCACAGCCACGGGAGCCGGTCCCAGCGGTGGTCCTGGTTCGCGCCGATGAGCCCCTCGACCCCGACGGCGAGCGTGTCCCCGTCGGCCCGCACGGCGAGCCAGGGCGCCCGCCTGCTCAGCGCGGTGCCGTCTCCGGCGAGGGCGACGACGGCGCTGCGGACGTACTTGCCGCTGCGGTCCCGCGGGAAGTTGAACGCGAGCCGGGCGTCGTCGAGCCCGGCCAGGTGCCCCGCGAGCGCCGCCGGCAGCTCGCCGGCGGCGGGCCGGCGCACCTTCGGCGCCGCGGCGGCGGCCCGGCGCGCGGCGGCCGTCCGCGCGCGCAGGGCCCGGCGGCGCTCCGGGGCCGGCTTCGGCGGGGTGGCGCGGAGCATGTCGCGGTACCCGTGCCAGAGCCGCACCGCGTCGACCACGGCCTCCTCGTCGCGCACGAGCTGCCGCGGCGCCCAGACCGACTCGTTCCCCGCCGCGTCCCCGAACCCGTCGAGCAGCGTCACCTCGAACACCACGTCGTCGGAGGCCGCGAGGTCGTGCTCGATGTCGACGTCGCGCGTCCAGACGTGCCCGTCGGCGGAGAGCCCGCCCTCACCCGGCGGCACGAGCCGCCGCGCGGCCACCACGGTGACCTGCATCCGGCCCGTGTTGTGCGGCTCGCCGACGACGAGGCCGGTCAGGTTCTCGGGCACCCGCCCGTAGAAGTCGTAGGTCGGGGTGAGCGGGCCGAACGCGGGCTCGATGCCGACCTCGCGCAACCGGGCCGCCACCCCCGCGAGCTCCGCGCGGCGGCGCTGTTCGTGCCGGTCGGGGGCGTCTGCCACGCGCGCCATCCTGCCACAGTCCCGATTCGGTGTCGTGACGGGTGATCTCGGCGGGTGGCCGGCCGCGGCGCCGGGAGGGGAGCGCGTCGTGACGCGGCGGCAGCTCACCGGCGGCGGCGAGCCGCTCACCCGGGCATCCCTCCTTCGCCAAGGCGATCCGCCACGTCAAGTGTCTGCTGTAGCAATGGTGGTATGGACTTCGGAGTCGGCTACTTCCCCACGCACAACGCCATGGCGCCCGGGGCGCTCGCCCGGCTGGTCGAGGAGCGCGGGCATGCGGCGCTGTTCTTCGCCGAGCA
Organism: Dactylosporangium sp. CA-052675; assembly: GCF_050947935.1. Classification (GTDB taxonomy): domain Bacteria; phylum Actinomycetota; class Actinomycetes; order Mycobacteriales; family Micromonosporaceae; genus Dactylosporangium. Next base: position 3,998,208 of record NZ_CP192010.1, read on the forward strand.
CACGCACATCCCGGCCGCCCGCGAGACGCCCTACCAGGACGGGCAGGAACTGCCGCAGCGGTACTGGCACACCTACGACCTCTTCGTCGCGCTGACCGCCGCCGCGGCCGCCACCAGCCGGCTGCGGGTCGGCAGCGGCATCTGCCTCGTGATCGAGCGCGACCCCATCATCACCGCGAAGGAGGTCGCGTCGATCGACCAGCTCTCCGGCGGCCGCTTCGAGTTCGGCGTCGGCGCCGGGTGGAACCGCGAGGAGATGCGCAACCACGGCACCGACCCACGGGTGCGGATGAGTGTCCTGCGCGAGCGGGTCGAGGCGATGCGGGCCATCTGGCGCGACGACGAGGCGACGTACCACGGCAAGTACGTGAACTTCGACCGCATCTGGTCCTACCCGAAGCCCGTGCAGCGGCCCCACCCGCCGGTCCTCGTCGGCGGCACCGGCCCGGGCGTGCTGGACCGGGTCCTCGCCTTCGGCGACGCGTGGTTCCCGAACTACGAGGAGGGCATCTTCGAGCGCATCCGCGAGCTGCGCTCACGGGCGGAGCGCCCGATCGGCGTGCAGGTGCTCTCGGCGCCGAGCGACCCGGCGGTGCTGCAACGGCTCCACGAGGCCGGCGTGCAGCGCGCGAGCCGCTGGATCCCCTCGGGCCCGCGCTCCACGGTGGAGCGTGCCCTGGACGAGTGGGAGCACGCGATCGCCGTGTTCGCGGGCGAGGCTTCATGACGGAGCTGGCCGAGACGGAGGCGCGCCGGAGGTTCGCCGAGGCCCGGGTCGCGCACCTGGCGACCGCGACCCCGGACGGCCACCCGCACGTGGTGCCCATCGTCTTCGCCGTGGACGCCGACACGATCTACCACGGCGTGGACGCCAAGCCCAAGCGGCACCTGCGGCTGCGCCGCCTGGCGAACCTGGCCGCGAACCCGCGGGCCGCGGTGCTGGCCGACCACTACGAGGAGGACTGGTCCGCGCTGTGGTGGGTGCGCGCCGACGGCTCGGCCCGCGACCTCGACCCCGACAGCGCCGAGGGCCGGATGGCCCTGGACCGCCTCGGCACCCGCTACCCGCACTTCGAGCTGCGCGGCGGGCTGGTGGCGGTGGACGTCACCCGCTGGACGGGCTGGGCCGCGTCGGAGTCCGCGTGAGCGGGTAGGCGCACCACGAAGCGGGTCCCCGCCGGCTGCGGCACCAGGCGGATCGTGCCGTGGTGCCGGTCGATGACGGCCCGGCTCAGGGCCAGGCCCAGGCCGGCGCCGCGGATGCCGCGATCGCGGGTCCGCGTCGAGCGGTAGAAGCGGGTGAAGAGCCGGTCGCGCTCGTCCTCGGGGATGCCGAGCCCGGCGTCGGCGACGGTCAGCTCCACGCTCGCCGCGGCCGGGGACGTGAGCGCGACGGTGACCCGGCCGCCGTCCGGGCTGTGCCGGATCGCGTTGTCCAGCAGGTGGATGACGACCTGGGCGAGCCGGGCGGCGTCGCCGGGGACGGTGACGTCCGGGGCCAGGGCCGCCTCGATCGTCACGCCGGCCTCCGCGGCCGCCGCCGACACGGTGTGCACGGCCCCGGCGACGAGCCCGGTCAGGTCGACCGGGTCGGCGGCGACCTCGGCGTGGCCGCTGTCCAGCGCGGCCAGGTCCAGCAGCTCGTCGATGATGTGCCGCAGCGTCTCCGCGTTGCGGTCCATCGCCGCGACGAGCTCCGGCACGAGGTCCGGGTCGCCGTCGCGCAGCAGCTCGACGCAGGCCGAGATGCTGGTCAGCGGGGTGCGCAGCTCGTGGCCGACGAGGGCCAGGTACTCGTCCTTGCTGCGGGCCAGCGCCACCGCCAGGTCCTCGGCCCGCCGCCGCTCCAGGAACTGGCCGATGTGCGCGGCGATCCCGGACAGCAGCACCACGAGCGCGTCGGCCGGGTCCTCGGCGGCGCCGGCGAAACCGGTCAGCACGGCCAGGGTGCGCCCGCCCGAGGCGATCGGCACGGCCAGGGCGGTCCCCGGCGGCGGGCCCTCGACCGCGTCCGCGCTGACCAGGCTCCCCTCGGCACCGACGCCGTGGACCCAGACCCGCTCGCCGCTGCGCCAGGCGGTGCCGGCCAGCCCGTGCCCGCGGCGCAGCAGCCGGGGCACCCGGATCCGGACCGGCGACCCGGGGGCCGTCCAGGTCGCGGCCGGCACGAGCACGCCGGACTCGGCGTCGACGAGCCAGAGCTCCGCGTGCGGCCAGTCCAGCGGCTCGGCCAGCACCCGCAGCAGCTCGGGCCCGGCCTCGGCCGCGCTCTGCGCGCCGGCCAGCACCCCGGCGACACCGAGCTCGGCCTCCCGGAACCGCTCGGCCCGGCGCCGCTCGGTGACGTCGTGCACGGCGATGACGGCACCGGTGCGGGTGCCGTCGCGGTCGGTGATCGGCTCGGCGTCGGCGGACAGCACGCGGGCCCGCTCGCCGGGGCGGGACACGGTCAGCTCGAGGCCGCGCAGCCGCTCGCCGGCGAGCGCCCGGCGCAGGGGTCCGGTGGCCGCCAGGCCGTCGGCGCCGCACCCGCCGCAGAGGCGGCGAACGGCCTCGTTCGTGAACACCAGGCGCCCGTCGGCGTCGCAGGCCGCGACCCCGGTGCGCAGGCTCTCCAGGAGCGCGTCGAGGAAGCGGTGCTGGCGGTCGGCGTCCTCACGGGCCCGGCGCTCGCAGACGAAGGCCATGCACGCCTGGGCGCCCTCGTCCACCGCGGTCAGCTCGGCGGCCGTCCACGGGCGGGGCCGGCGGTCCAGCACGGCGCAGACGCCGACCGTCTCGCCCTCGGGGTCGCGGATCGGGAAGCCGGCGTAGGCGCGGATGCCGGCCGCGCGGACCGGGGCGTCCGGCGGGACCCGGTGGTCGAGCTCCGCGTCGGTGACGATGAGCGGATGGTCGTTGGCGATCACCCAGCCCGCGAGGGTGGAGCGCGCCGGGGCGTACCGCTGCCGATCGAACTGCGCCGGGAGCCCGACGCCGCCGGCGTATCGCAGCGCCCCGGCCGTGGCCAGGTGGATCATCGCGGCGGGTGCCCCGGCGGCGCGCGCGGTCAGGGCGGCCAGCTGGTCGGCGGCGGCCTGCGACAGCGCGCCCGCGCTCAGCTCCAGCTCGCCCAGGGGCCGGGCGGGCTCGACCGGCGTGAGCGCGTACGCGTGCTCGTGCATGCGGCCTCCTCGTGCTCACGATATCCGGAAAACGGCAGGTCAACGTCCAGATCGCGGAAGCCTGGCGGGAGCCGTTCACACGGCATCGGTACAGTGCCGATCATGACCGACTTCTCCGGGGACCACCGGCGGCTCATCGACACCGTTGCGGCGCCCGACGGCGCCCGGATCGACGGGGCGGCGGTGACCTACGGCCACGACGGCCAGACCATGGAGGGCTACGCGGTGCACGACGCCGCCGTCACCGGCCCGAAGCCCGGGGTGCTGATCGTGCACGACTGGACCGGCCTGCGCGAATACCCCAAGGCCCGCGCCCACATGCTCGCCCGGCTCGGCTACTTCGCGTTCTGCGCCGACGTCTACGGCGCCGGGCGCCGCTTCGACGACCACGAGGAGGCCGCCGCCGAGGCCGGCAGGTACTACGGCGACCTGCCGCTGCTGCGCGCCCGCGTCCGGGCCGCCTACGACATGCTCGCCGCGGACCCGAACGTCGACCGCGACCGGATCGCCGTCATCGGCTACTGCTTCGGCGGCTCCGCGGCCCTGGAGTTCGCCCGCACCGGCGCGTCGGTGCGGGGCACGGTGTCGTTCCACGGCGCCCTCATCGCCCACGAGCCCGCCGACGTCGCCGCGATCGCCGGCCCGCTGCTGGTGCTCGCCGGCGGCGCCGACGCCGTCGTGCCGGACGCGGCCGTGGCGAAGTTCCAGGACGAGCTGCGCACCCGCGGCGACCTCGACTGGCAGGTGACCACCTACGCCGGCGCCGAGCACGGGTTCACGCTGCCCGGCGAGGCGTACCACGCGACCGCGGACCGCCGCAGCTGGCGCGAGCTCGAGGCGTTCCTCGGCGAGGTGCTCAATGGCGGCTGAGGGCGGCAGCACCCGCGCGGTCGTCACGGCGCTCGCCGCGAACCTCGGCATCGCGCTGGCCAAGGGCGTCGGCGCGCTCATCACCGGGTCGTCGTCGATGCTCGCCGAGGCCGTGCACTCCCTCGCCGACACCACCAACCAGGCGCTGCTGCTCGTCGGGGGCCGGCGCTCGCGCCGGGTGGCGGACGAGCAGCACCCGTTCGGGTACGCGCGTGAGCGGTACATCTACGCCTTCATCGTGTCCATCGTGCTGTTCACGCTCGGCGGGCTGTTCGCGCTGTACGAGGGCTACCACAAGATCCTGCACCCGAAGGACCTCGAGTCCCCGATCGTCGCCGTGATCATCCTCGTCATCGCGATCGGGCTGGAGGGCTACGCCCTGATCACGGCGGCGAAGGCGGCGAACCAGACCCGCGGCAGCCGCACCTGGTGGCAGTTCATCCGCAACGCCAAGGCCCCGGAGCTGCCCACGATCCTGCTCGAGGACGCCGGGGCGGTCACCGGCCTGGTGGTGGCGCTGCTCGGCGTCGGGCTGTCGGTGCTGACCGGCAACGCGGTCTTCGACGGCATCGGCACGCTCGTCATCGGCCTGCTGCTCGTGGCGATCGCGTGGATCCTGGCCATGGAGACCAAGAGCCTGCTCGTCGGCGAGGCCGCGTCGAAGGCGAACGTCGCGAAGATCCGCGAGTCGCTGCTCGGCGAGCCGCTCTTCGACCGGGTGGTGCACCTGCGCACCATGCACCTCGGCCCGGACGAGCTGCTCGTCGCGGTGAAGGTGACGGTTCCCGAGGGTACCGTCGCCGAGGACATCAGCCGGGCGACGAACAGCGCGGAGGCCCGCATCCGCGCGGCCGTGCCGATCGCCACCCTGATCTTCGTCGAACCCGACATCTACCAGCCGAGCTAGCCGGCGCACCGGGTGGCCGGCGCACCTGTCGTCCCGCGGCGACGATCGCAACGGCCGCCCGGATGCCGGCGCGGCTGTCGTCCCGCGGCGACTGGTCGCAACGGCCGCCCGGATGCCGGCGCGGCTGTCGTCCCGCGGCGACTGGTCGCAACGGCCGCCCGGATGCCGGCGCGGCTGTCGTCCCGCGGCGACTGGTCGCAACGGCCGCCCGGATGCCGGCGCGGCTGTCGTCCCGCGGCGACGATCGCGTCGCCGTGCGCAACGGCCGCCCGGATGCCGGCGGGCCGCGAACCGCCGGATGCCGCTGCCGGTTCCGAGCCGCGGGCGGGCCGGTCGCCGGATCGATTCCGGGTGGGCGCCGCCATAGGGTGCCCGCATGAGCCCGGTCGGCGGTAAGAACAGTGGTCGTTTCCGGCCCGTGTCCGGCCCGTCCGCGAGGCCGGCGGGCCGGTTGACCTCGGCCCGCCGGGTCGTGCTCGGGGCCGTCCTGGCCGGCGTGCTCGCCGTGGTCACCGGGTGGACGACCGGCGCCATCAACGCGGCCGTGCAGTGGCTCGGCGGCGATTCGGGCCCGGTCCAGATCGCCGTCGTGCCGGCGGTCGGCCGCGGCCCGACGTCCGCGGGCAGCCCGGCCCCGTCCGGCGGTGGCGGCGGTGGCGCATCCGCCGCCGCGCCGGCCACCGGCAACGGGCTCGGGTCACCCTCGCCCCGCGAGGACGGCAGCGTGGCGATCGGCAACGCGAACTTCGAGGTGAGCGAGTCCGTCGGCCCGGGCCGGTGCCAGCTGCTGGCGGCCGTGGCGAAGCCCGCCGCCCAGGTGAGGCCGCCCTCCATCAACGGCGACCGGCCGGACCTGACCAGCTGGGTCGCGGACAACAGCGCCGCCGACCCGGACGTGACCACCTACTCGTTCACGGTCTCCGCGAAACCCGGCCGGACGGTGACGCTGACGCGGGCGCACACGGTCTTCGTCAAGCACGCGGCCCGCCCCGCGCAGGGAGCCTCCGTCAGCCTCCACATCGGCGGCTCCTGCGGCGCCGGCGGCGAGTTCCGGTACTTCACCACGGACCTCGACGACGAGTCGGGCGCCTGGGTGCCGACCAACGACGACGCGGCGCAGATCCACGAGGCGTCGAACTTCCCCTACGTCGTGAAGAACGACGACCCGGAGTCCTTCGTGCTCACCGCGAAGACCGTCGGCTGCGACTGCACGTGGCGGATCCAGCTGGACTGGACGTCCGACACCCAGACCGGGCGCACCGTGATCGACAACGCCGTGGGCCGGAACTTCCGCACGATGGGCACCGGTGGATACCCGCGCCTGGAATGGTGGCTCGACTACACCACCCACACGTGGGTCACCAAGCGGCCCAGCACGCCGCCCTGGTAGCCGCGACGCCGGCCGCCCCGGATCGCGGCATCAGCGTGCGGCAGGCCGCTCGACAACCCGGCCCGGACCGCTCCGGCCGGCGGCCCGGGCGGGCGCCGGCCGGAGGTGCGGGTCAGGCAGTCGCCGGGGCCGGGGCGGCCGGGGTCGCGTGCACGGCCGGGGCGGGGTAGCGCAAGGAGCGGGCCAAAAGGCCGAAGCCGGCCAGGAGCAGCAGCGGGCTCAGCAGGCTCAGCGGGCCGACGCCCAGCGCCAGGAAGGCCACGATGCCCGCGCCGACCAGGACCGGGACCCACCAGCGGGAGCGGCCGTCGGCCGTGGTCGCCGACGCGGTCACGATCAGGCCGAGCAGCGTGCCGAACATGCCGAACAGCACCCAGCCGACCGCGAACAGGGCGTAACCGCCCATCGCGTCGCTCACCCGCGTCGCCTGCTCCGGGGTGAGGACCATGCGCGCCGCCAGGTCGGTGTAGTCGCCCACCATCAGGCCGCTGAAGTTGGCCAGCGCCAGCACCGTGACCAGGCCCGCGACGCGGGCGAAGCGGCCGCCCGTCTGCATGATCGTCAGGACCGCCGGGATGAACAGCAGCCAGCCCAGGTGCAGCAGGAACGCGCTGGCCTGCGACTGCACCGGGTGCTCGGTGAACTGGGCCGGGTCGGGCGTGAAGCCGGGCACCGTGGCCAGGCCCGCCGCGAACGCCACCGGGGCCAGGACCAGGCACACGCGGCCGACCGAGAAGCGGAAGGCGCCGAAGGTGTCCGGCTCGTCGGGGTCGGGGACGTGGCGGCCGAGGGAGCGGGCCGCGAGCGTGTACGCCACCGTCATCACCAGCGGGCCGGCCACGCACCAGGGCAGCGGGGTGATCGCGAACAGGAAGTACCCCGCCGCGCCCGCCAGGGCCGCCCCCGCCACCCACCACGAGATGATCCGCGCGCGGGCCGCCGCGATCGGCGCGAGCACCAGCGCGAGGGCCCAGCCGGCGAGGCCCGGCAGCTGCCAGCCGAACGTCGCCCAGCCGCCGAGGGACTCGAACGTCTCGTTCACCCGGGCGACCGTGCCGTTGTCCGGCAGCGTCTGCTCCAGCGCCAGCAGGAACACGTCGAACGCCATCAGCGCGGAGAACGTGACCAGGCCGAAGACCGTCGCGACCCAGGCCACGCGGGCGAGGACGGCGCCGCGGCGGCGGATCGGGCCGAGCAGCGCGAGGAACCCGGGGACGAAGAGGATCCACGCCCAGTGCAGCAGTACCGCATGAGTCTCCGTGGCCGCCGGGTGCGCCCGGTAGACGCCGAAGGACCCGTCCGGGGTGCCGAGCGCCGGGTCGACCGCGGTCGCCACGCCCAGCACGATCGGCGCCAGTATCAAGAAGAGCCGCATCGCGGTCTCCCTTCAATGCGAAGGAGTCGGAGCCGCGAACGCTACGAACGCGGGGCGCGGCGCGAACCCGCAACGCGGGCGAACCGGGGTCCCCCGCGCGGCGGACGGCCGGTCATCCGGCGGACGGGTGAGGAACCGGGGGATCGGCCCGTACCGTCAGGAGGTGCGCAGCAGGTGGCGGGTCGATCTCGGGGTGACCGGCGGGTTCGTGGCGTTCGCGCTCGTCGAGGAGGCCGTGGTACACCCGCCCGGCGCCTGGTGGCCCTACGTCCTCGCCGCCGCGGCGGTGCTCGTCGCGCTGCGGCGCGGCGTCCCGCTCGTCGCGCTGGCGGCCAGCTGCGTGCTCGTCAACGTGGTCGTTGTCGACTACCGGCTCTGGCAGCTCGCCGCGATGATCATCGCCGCCTACACGGTCGGCCGGCACGTGCCGGTCGGGCGCAGCGGCTGGCGCGGATACGCCGGGCTGGCGCTGATGGTGGCGACCTCGCTGTCCTTCTGGCACGTCGACCCGTCCGACCCGATGGCGGCGCTGTTCTTCCCGTGGGGGCCCTGGGCGCTCGGCGTCGCGTTCGCCTACCAGCAGCGCCAGAGCGCCGACGCGGCGGCGGCCCGGGCGGCGATCCGCGAGCAGCGGGTCCGCGAGGCGGTCATGGAGGAGCGGGTGCGCATCGCCCGGGAGCTGCACGACATGGTCGCGCACAGCGTCACCGTGATGGTGATCCAGGCGGGCGTCGTGCGGCGGCGGCTCGACGCGGGCCTCGACGTCGACGGCGAGCTGCTGCGCGGCATCGAGTCGTCCGGCCGGGACGCCGTCGGCGAGCTGCGCCGCACCCTGGGGCTGCTGCGCGGCGACGACGGCGGGGCCACCGCCGCGCCGGTCGGGCTCGACCGCCTCGACGAGCTGGTCGCGCAGGTCCGCGAGGCCGGGCTGACGGTGACGCTGCGGCGGGAGGGCGAGGCCGTCCCGCTGCTGCCGGCGGCCGACCTGTCGGCGTACCGAATCATCCAGGAGGCATTGACCAACGTCTTGAAGCACGCCGGGCCCACGCGGGTGACGGTCGAGGTCCGCTACGCCGGCGACGGCGTCCACCTGTCCGTCACCGACAAGGGCGGCGGCACGCCGGCGCCGGTCGCGGGCGGCGGCGGCCAGGGCCTGATCGGGATGCGGGAGCGGGCGGCGCTGTTCGGCGGCGAGCTCACCGCCGGCCCGCGCCCCGGCGGCGGGTTCGCGGTCCACGCGCGGCTGCCGGTCCAGGCGGCGGTGCCGGCGTGACCGGTCCGCAGCGCAGCCGCGTGCGTGTGGTGATCGCCGACGACCAGCGCATGGTCCGGGCCGGGCTGCGCATGGTCATCGAGACCGAGCCGGACATGACGGTCGTGGGCGAGGCGAGCGACGGCGTGGAGGCGGTCGCCCTCGCCCGCCGGCTGCGGCCCGAGGTGGTGCTCATGGACATCGCCATGCCCCGCCAGGACGGCCTGGAGGCGACCCGCACCCTGCTCGCCGCCCCGGGCGCGCCGCGGATCATCGTGCTCACGACGTTCGACACCTACGAGAACCTCTACAACGCGCTGCGCGCCGGCGCGAGCGGCTTCCTGCTCAAGGTCTCCTCCCCGGAGCACCTCATCACCGCGATCCGCGTGGTGGCGGCCGGCGAGGCGCTGCTCGACCCGGCCGTGACCACGCGCGTCATCTCTGCCTTCGCCGGCGCGCCCGGCCCGCAGCCGCCCCCGGAGCTGGCCGACCTGACCCCGCGCGAGACGGACGTGCTGCGCCTGATGGCCCGCGGCCAGTCCAACGCCGAGATCGCCGCCGCCCTGGCCGTCGGCGAGGCGACGGTCAAGACCCACGTGGCCCGGGTCCTGATGAAGCTCAACCTCCGCGACCGCGTGCAGGCCGTCATCTACGCCTACGAGTCCGGCCTGGTCAAGGCCCGCGGCCAGGCCTCGTCACACCGCCACGATCCCGCTGCCCAGCCGCACCCCTGAAACGATCGGGCGCACGCGAATCTCCGACGCCGCGGCGGCGACAGCTAGAGCATCGGGAGCAGGCCGATGCGGCCGTGGTACTCCCCGCCGATCCAGTCCGTGTCCGAGCCGACCAGCAGCCCGGCCGGGCACGTGAGCAGGACGCCGACGCCGACGCCGCGGCTGTGCGACGGGTTCCACGGCAGCGCGGCCCCGGTCGCCGGGTCCAGCGCGGCGATCCCGGAGCGCTCGACCGCCCCGGGCCCCTTGGACTTGTGCCCCTTCGGGTTGTCCATCCACTGCATGTGCCCGCCGACGTAGACGGCCGCGTCGGTCACGGCCACCGACCACAGCGTGTTCCCGCCCGTCCGGTTCACCCACACCGGCTGGTGGTTGCCGCCGCCGGCGACGTCGAAGCGGGCCGCGCTGTCGCACATCCGGGTCGGGCCGGACATGCCCCCGGTCGCGCTCACCACGATCCAGGTGCCGTCGGGCGCGAAGTCGACGCCGCGCAGATAGGAGTCGTACAGCGTGTTGCACCGCCCCGTGTAGGCGTCCGTCGACCAGCCCGAGACGGCCGGCGCGGCCCCGGCGTCGGCGACGACGAGCTGGGCGCGCTTCTGCCCGGCCGCGGAGTCGAACGCGCCCACCGCCGCCACCCGGGCGCCGTCGGCGCTGACCGCGACCTCCTCGACCTTCACCAGGCCCCGGTCGCGGCGGGCCAGCCGCAGGTCGAACGCGGCGTCGGTGGTCCCGGTCGCGGCGTCCACGCGGGCGAGCGCGACCCGGGGCAGGCCGCCGAGCTGGGTGAAGGTGCCGCCGATGTACAGCCACGACCCGGCCGTCGCCAGGGTGCGGATCTGGCCCTTGCCGGCGGTCGCGGCGAACCCGGGCACCGTCGCGCCGGTGACCGCGTTCACCTCGGCCAGCCCGGTGCGCGGCTGCCCGTTGACCTTCGCGAACCGGCCCGCGACGAACACGCCGACGCCGTCCGGGGCCGGGGCGAGCGCGGTGACCGGCCCGTCGACCGTGGCGCCGGTGTCGAGGATGCGCCCCGAGCCCAGCTCGAAGGCGAACAGATACCGCCGCTTGTACCGCACCCCGCCGGCCGAGTCCGCGACCTGCGTGAAGTCGCCCCCGACCACGACGGTGCCCCCGACCACGGCCATGGCGCTGACGGTGCCGTCGAGCACGTTCGGCGTCCACGCGACCGGCTTCTCGCTCACCACCCCGGGCTGGGCGACGCCCGCGGTCGCGGACCCGGCACCGGCCAGGACGATCAGCAGGACGGCTACGGCGAGCAGGCGGCGCTTGGTGGACACAGACCTTCAACGACCCTTCGCGCGACTCGGTCACGGCGGCGTGCAACCGCGGGGTCGGTCGTTCATGCCGGACCCGGCGACCGATGGGCTTGTGACCACGGTCTCAGTCCACGCGGCGGTCACCTCGCGGGAACACGCTCGTGGCAGGCTCGGCCTCCTGGCCGACCGGGCCACCGTCCCCGCGCTTGGAGCCCCACCCCATGACCCAGACCCAGGAGCCCGCCGCCGAGGCGCCGTCCGCGCACGTCCGCGCGGCGTGGACCCGGCGGCAGCTCGTCGTCGTGCTCGTCATCGGCACGGCGGCGCTCATGGTGTCGCTGACCCAGTCGCTGCTCGTGCCGGTCCTGTCGGAGCTCGCCGTCGACCTGCGCGCGGGCGGGGACGGGGTGGCCTGGCTGCTCACCTCGACCCTGCTCGTCGGCGCGGTCGCGGTGCCCGCCTTCGGCCGCCTCGGCGACCTGTTCGGCACGCGCCGGATGCTGCTGGTGACCATCGGGGCCCTGGTCGTGGGCTCGCTGATCTGCGCCCTGGCGGACAACCTCACCGTCATGATCATCGGGCGGTCGGTCGTGGGCCTCGCCGTCGCCGCCGTACCGCTGAGCATCAGCCTCATCGGCGTCACCCTGCCCCGGGAGCACGCCCCCGCGGGCATCGCGCTGATCAGCGCCATGCTCGGCGTCGGCGGCGCCCTCGGCCTGCCGCTGGCCGGGCTCATCGCCCAGTACGCCGACTACCACGTGCTGTTCTGGATCTGCGTCGCCGGCGGCATCCTGACCGTGCCGGGCATCGTCCTGCTCGTCCGCGAGCCGGCCCGGGTCGCCAAGGGCCGCATGGACCTCGTCGGCACCGCCCTGCTCGGCGCCGCGATGCTCGCCCTGCTGCTGCCGCTGGCCCAGGGCGCGTCGTGGGGCTGGACGAACCCGTGGACCATCGGCCTGCTCGGCGGCGCCGTGGTCCTGCTGGCCGTCTTCATCGCCGTGGAGCTGCGCCGCGCGTCCCCGCTCGTCGACGTGCGCACCACCGCCCGCCCCTCGCTGCTGCTGACCAACATCGCCTCGCTGTGCGTCGGCTTCGCCCTGTTCGCCACGCTGATCGGCACCGCCTCCTACGTGCAGGCCCCGGCGGCGACCGGCTACGGCTTCGGCCAGTCCGTCCTGGCCGGCGGGCTGTGCATGCTGCCGGGCGGCATCGCGATGCTGCTGCTGTCGCCGTTCTCGGCCCGCCTGCGCCCGCGCACCGCCCTCATCATCGGCTCGCTCATCATCGCCGCGGGCTTCGCCACCCGCATGGTCCTCGTCGACTCCCTGTGGCAGGTCGTGCTCGGCGCCACCGTCTCCGGCGCGGGCACCGGCATCGCCTACGCGGCGATGCCGGGCCTCATCATCCACGCCGCCCCGCGCTCGGAACTGGCCGCCGCGAACGGCCTGAACGCCCTCTTCCGCAGCGTCGGCAGCTCCCTGGCCAGCGCCATCGGCGGCGCGATCCTGGCGGCGCAGACGATCACCCTGGCCGGACACGCCCTGCCGTCGCTGGCCGGCTACCGGACCCTGTTCGCCATCTGCGCGGGCGCCGCGGTGCTGGCCGCCCTGCTGGCGGTGTTCATCCCGAGGCACGCGGCCACCGCGGACGCGGCCCTGCCCGAGGACTGAGCCGTCACGCCCCGCGCCTAGAAGGGGATCGCGGTCAGCCAGTCGCCGCCGCGCAGGGGGCGGTAGCCGAGCGGGGCCAGGGTCCGCACGACGGCGGGCATGTGCGCGGCGCCGTACACCACGGCGACCTCGATGTCCTCGCCCGCCCGCCGCTCGTGGACGCGGGCCAGGTCCGCGCTCAGGAGCCGGTCGCGCTCGACGAGCATCGTGCGGTTGAACAGTGGCGCCCGCACCTCGGAGTCGTCGCTCACCTCCAGGTTGCGCGCCAGCAGCCAGGCGCGGCCGCCGACGGCCATGCTGACGGTCAGGGCCGGCACCAGCAGGGCCAGGTCGAGCCAGCCCAGCAGCGGCAGGCGGTCGCGGCGCCCGCGCAGGAGCGCACCGTCCGGCCAGACCGTCGGCACCCCCAGCGCGGCGTAGTCGATGTTCTGGTGCACGAGCCCGCGGGCCTGGCGCTGGCGGGTCAGGCGCATCGCGGTGACGTACGCCAGGCCGGTGGAGCTGGGCCCGTCGTACGTCTCCGCGACGATGAGCTGGGACCGCGCGATCCGCTCGGCGATGCGCCGGTAGTACTCCGGCCGCCCCATGTGGATGGTCGGGACGAGCACGAACCGCAGGGGCGTGTGCCGGTTGCGCAGTACCACGACCGCCGATCGCACACCCAGCACGCTCACCTCGGTGATCTGCATGGCCGCCTCCCCGTGACGTGACCCAAGCGTAGGAAGGCGGCGCCGGGCCGTCAGGCCTCGACGGCAAACCTTTCCGCTTCCTTGAGCAGGCGGCGCGCGTCGGGCAGGGAGAGGTACCGCGTGTCGACCTCCATGATCAGACTGACCGCGTCCGGGGACTCCTCGACGTGGAACATGAGCTTCGGGCCCAGGAACGCGGCCGGCTCCTCACGCAGCTCCGTGCGGGCCAGGGCGGCCCGCGGGTCCTCGGCGCCGGGCGGCGGGGCGGCGCTCGTGCGGCGGTCGTTGTAGAGCACCCGCAGGTCGACGCGGGCGCCGCGGTCGCGGCCGACGCGCTCCTCCAGGGCCGCGCGGTCGGCCGGGTCGTAGTAGGCGTACTTCGAGGCGCTCATCGACGCCGAGCGCGCCCGGGCGATCGCCTGCTCCGCGCTCGCCCCGGCGACGTCGAGCACGCACAGGCCGTCCTGGGTCAGCGGGCTCACCACCTCGCGCAGCGACGGCCGGAACCGGTTGCCGATGATGCCCAGCGCCACGAACGGGCTGCGCCCGACGCGGTGCAGGCCGGTCGCGAGCGCGGCCAGCAGGACCCAGGCCGGGTCGGCGCCGGCGCGGGCGGCGAGCCGGGCCGAGGCCAGGTGCAGCGCGGGGGAGCGCCAGTGCAGGCGGCAGAACGTCGGGTCGCCGGTGTCGGCGGCGTCCCCGAGCACGCTGAGCGGGACGGTGCGCAGGTGGTGTTCCCAGTACCGCATCGCCGCCGCCGTGTGCCGCCGCATCCCCGGCTCCCGCTGGGCCAGGGCCAGGTCCAGCGGCGACGGGGCGGTGTGCGGGCCGGGGTCGGCGGCGGCCAGGTCGCGCATCATGACCTCGACGCCGCCGAGGTCCGCGGCGATGTGGCACATGAGGGCGACCACGTGCGTGACGGCGCCCCGGTGCCGGACCACGCCCATGCGCAGCGGCCACTCGGAGTCGTAGTCGAACTCGCGCTCCCGCCACCGTGCCGCGAGCGCCTCGGCGACCGCGGCCGGATCCTCGCCGGGGTCCTCGCCCTCGTGGATCTCCAGCGCCGTCTCGCCCTCGCCGAAGATCTCCTGGGTGACGGTACCGTCGCCGCCGAACCGCAGCAGCGTGCGCATCGACGGGTAGCGGCACATGTGGAAGCGCAGCTCGCGCACGAAGTCCTCGACGGTGCGCCCGTCGGTGACCGCGACGACGCCGCCCATCGGCAGCGACGAGCCGATGTCGACCATCGCCTCCCAGACCTGCTGCTGCCCCCACGCCAGCGGCCCGGCCCCGGCCCCACGCCCCTCGAACGGCACGACGACGCGATCCACCAGCACGGCGCGCTCCTGTCTGCTCACCCCCCGTGCCGATATCCGTCGCCCTGCATGCTGACACCACCCGATTCCGTTGCACGATCAGCCGTTCGGCTTAGTTCGCTACTTGAAATATCTCCCGATCCCCGGATATGTGTCCTTCCGGACAGACCCTCAGCGCGGCGCGGACCAGCGGCCCGGACGGCGGCTGGGAGCGTTGCCGCTCGACGGTGCGCTCGGGCCGTCGGGGCAGGCGGGGCGGTGGTGCGGTGGCGCGGCGGGGTGATGCCGCGCCACCGCGTCGGGTGCTAGGTGCTACACGAGACCGTCGGCCAGGTCCAGTTGCCGTTGGTCATGATGGTCACGCCGAACGTGTTGCCCGCGCCGTTCGGCCGGCCCACCATCACCTGGGAACTGGTCCAGGTCGCGTTCACGTTCCACGTCGCGCTGATCCTCGCCGGGCTCGGCACCGTCATCGTGACCGTCCACGCGTTGCTGCCCGAGACCGTCACGTTGAGGTTGTACCGGTCGCTCCACTGCTGACCGGCCGAGAGGGTCGCCGTACAGCCGCCGCCCTGCGGAGGTGGCGTCGTGCCCCCGCCGCCGGGCGGAGTGCCGCCGCCGTCGGGGGCCACCGCGCGACCGGTCTGCGGGGAGATCATGCCCGCGCACAGGTTCCGGCTCGCCAGGCCCTGCGCGATGCGCGGGATCGCGGCCAGGGTGTTGCCCGGCCACTCGTGCATGAGGATGATCTGGCCGTTGGTGAGGCGGGCGTTCGCGGCGACGATGGCGTCGACGCTCGCGCCGTTCCAGTCCTGCGAGTCGACGTCCCAGATGATCTGGGTCAGGCCGTACTTCGCCTCGACCGCCTGCAGCGTGCCGTTCGTCTCGCCGTAGGGCGGGCGGAACAGCCGCGGGGTGCCGCCGCCCGCGTTCGCGATCGCCTGCTGGGTGTGGGAGATCTCCGAGTCGATCTGGGCCTGGCTCTGCTGGATCAGGTGCGGGTGGGTGTAGCTGTGGTTGCCGACCCACATGCCGGCGGTGACCTGGGCGCGGACCTGGGCCGGGTACGCGGCGGCGTACTGGCCCTCGTTGAACATCGTGGCCCGCAGCCCGTTCTGGCGCAGGGCGTTGAGGATCGCGGGGGTGTGGTCGTTGGACGGGCCGTCGTCGAAGGTGAGCCCGACGTACCCGTTGCAGGTGGCGGCCCGCGCCGGGGCGGCCCCGACGACGCCGGTGGCGAACGTGGCGGCCGCGGCGAGCGCGAGGGCGCCGATCAGGAGACGGCGGGTGCCGTTGTTGGTGCGTCTGTTCATGTGCGCGCTTTCCTCCTCAGCAGGGCAGCGAGCCGTGACCCGGTGGGGCGGCCGGGTTTGACGGATGTCGATGGCGCCAGTATTGGGCGGCCTGTTCGGCGGTGTCAACGATTTCCGGAAGCGCCTGAGCCGGTTCAGCTGCCGTGACGTGCCGATCTCCAGCTCCGGGAACCTGAAAGTTCCGGAATTGGTTCCGAAAACGGCGGCGTGCGAAAATATCGAAAACTGGTGAAGGGGATGCGCGTGTCAGTCGAGGACGCAGGTCGGGTCACCATCACCGCGATCGCGCGCGAGGCCGGCGTGTCGGTGCCCACGGTGTCCCGGGTGCTCAACGGGCGCTCCGACGTGTCGCCCCAGACGCGCGAGCGGGTCGAGGCGATTCTGCGCGAGCACGGGTACCGCCGCCGGACCGCCCGGAACAAGCCCGCCGCGAACCTCATCGACCTCGTCTTCAACGACCTCGACAGCCCCTGGGCGGTCGAGATCATCCGCGGTGTCGAGGAGGTCGCCCACGCCACCGGCATCGGCACCGTGGTCTCGGCCATCCACGACAAGCCGGCCTCGGCCCGGCAGTGGCTGCAGAACCTGCGCGCCCGCGCGACGGACGGCGTCATCTTCGTGACCTCGGACGTGACCCCGCCGCTGCACGCGGAGCTGCGCCGCCTCGACATCCCCCTAGCCGTCATCGACCCCGCGGGCGTGCCGACCATCGACGTGCCGACCGTGGGCGCGACGAACTGGGCCGGCGGCCTGCGCGCGACCGAGCACCTGTTGTCCCTGGGCCACCGGCGCATCGGCTTCATCGCCGGCCCGAAGCGCCTGCTGTGCAGCCGCGCCCGGCTGGACGGCTACGGCGCCGCCCTGGCCGCGGCCGGCCTCGACACCGACCCGGCGCTCATCCAGCAGGGCGACTTCTACCACGAGTCGGGCTGCTCGGGCGCCGACGCCCTGCTGTCCCTGCCGGAGCCGCCGACAGCGATCTTCGCCTCGAGCGACCAGATGGCCTTCGGCGCGTACGAGGCCGTGCGGCTTCGGGGCCTGCGCGTGCCGGACGACGTGTCGGTGGTGGGCTTCGACGACCTGCCGGAGAGCCGCTGGACGTCGCCGCCTTTGACGACGGTGCGCCAGCCGCTGGCCGAGATGGGGCTGATGGCCGCGCGTACGGTGCTGCGCATGGCCCACGGCGAGACGATCGAGACCCCGCGGGTGGAGCTGGCGACCGAACTGGTCGTCCGCGACAGCTCAGCCCCACCCCGAGCGGCATCGTAATGGCGCGACTACGTTCCGTTTTTCGATTTCTATCGATGTGTTAGGGTGAATCAACCAGAACAAGGCACCCTCGGGACCCATGTGGCCTAGTCGCGCTGACCAATGTTCTCCATCAGCGGCGCTCGCAGCAGCCGGCCGATCGGCACGATGGTGGTGACCAGCGCCAGCACGGCGGTGCCGCCCAGCACCAGCGCCCACCCCAGCGGAGGCACATACGGCAGCAGGCTCCCCGTGAGCGCCTTGACGACGGCGACCAGCGTCACCGCGGCGATCGCGACTCCGAGCAGGAGCGCGGTGCCCAGCAGCCCGACCTGCTCGGCCCGCACCATCCGCGCCGCCTGCCGGCGGGTCACCCCGACCAGCCGCAGCAGCGCGAGCTCCCGCCGTCGGGACAGCGCCGCCATGACCATCACGTTCGCCGCCGCCAGCGCCGCGTAGCCGACCATCACCCCGATCAGCAGCCGGTTCAGCCACGCGCTGACGGCGAGGTCGTTGCCGACGCGGGCGGTGAGCTCCGAGGCGGCGGTGACCCGGCCGCCCGGGTATCGGGCCGCGATCCGCGCGAGCGCGGCGTCGATGTCCGCGCTCGCCGAGCCCGGGCCGCCCGAAGCTGCGGGGTTGGTGCGGACCAGGATCGCCTCGTCGGTCGTCGCCGCCGTGTGGCCCGCGACCGTCGCGCGGGCCAGGGTGAAGTCGCCGAAGCCCAGGCCGCGGTCGTACACCGCCGCCACCGTCAGCGTCACCGGCGTCCCGTCGCCGAGGCGGATCTCCGCCCGCGAACCCGCGTGCCAGCCGTGCGTGCCCGCGCGCATCGACGACACCGCCACCGTGTCCGCGGCCAGGGCGTCCAGGCGGCCCTCCGTCACGCGCAGGTCCATGGTCCCGGCCAGGCCCGCCGGGTCGACGACCTGCGCCGGCGCCGTGTCCAGCTCGCCCATCAGGGTCACGAGAACGTTCGTGTGCGAAAGACCCGTCGCCGCCCGCACGCCCGGGATCTTGCGAACCTCGTCGGCCGCGGACGCGGGCAGGCCGCCGGGCGCCACCAGGGCCCGGTCCGCGCGCAGGCCCGCCACCGACTGCGACACCGTCCCGCGCTCCAGATTGTCCTGGACGAACCAGACGGACCCGCCGAAACCGACCGCCAGCACCAGCGCCGTCACCACGGCCGCCGAGCCGCGGGCGTTCGCGCGCAGGTTCGCCACCGCCAGGCGGCCCGGGGCCGTGCGGAACACGTACGACCACACGCGCGCCGCGAACGCGTTGATCCACGGCGCCAGCAGCGCCACCGCCGCGGTGAACAGGTAGAGCATGCCCGTCGCCGCCGCCAGCGCCGTCTGGCCGCCCGCGGCCACGGTGAAGGAGCTCGACGTCGCCGCGCCCGCCAGGACCACCACGCCCGAGACCAGCCGCACCCGGCCGCCGCGCGCCGGCTCCACCGCCGCCTCGCCCAGGGCCTCCGTCGGGCGCATCCGCGAGATGCGGCGCCCGGCCAGCAGCGCGGCCAGGACCGCCGACACCGCCGTCAGCAGCGCCGCCGCGGCCGCCGCGACCAGCCCCGGCGACATGGGCAGCGAGGCCGGGACGAAGCCGCGCGACACCAGCGAACCGTGCACCCAGCGCGCCGCCAGCAGCCCCGCCGGAATGCCCAGCACCGCGGCCGCCGCGCTCACCCAGGCCGCCTCGGCCACCAGCAGGCGGCGGGCCTGGCCCGGCGTCGCGGCGATCGCCCGCAGCAGGGCCAGCTCCCGGCGGCGGTGGCGCACCGACAGCCCGACGGTGCCGGCGACCACGAAGACCACCAGCAACACGACGTACCCGCCGAAGCCGGCGCCGGCCACGATCAGCAGCTCGCGGGCCGCCCCGTCAGCCGAGCGCAGCGCGCGGCCGCGGTCCTCGCCCGCGTACACCCGCAGGTCCGGGCCGGCCAGCCGCGCGAGCGCGGCCGGGGACGGGGTCCCGAACACGGCGATCGCGCCCGGCCGCGGCGACAGGGCGGCCGCCCGCGCGTCGGTCAGGAACACCGCCGGCTCCGGGCCCGTGGCGACGCCGCTGACCCGCAACCGCAGCGGGTCGCCGCCCACCACGACGTCCACAGTGGACCCCGGGGCCAGGCCGAGCCGGGCGTCGGCCACGATCTCGTCGTCGCGCTCCGGCGGATTTCCTTCCCGCAAGGTGTACGGCGAGAGCCCCGCACTCGCCCAGCCGTGCCCCTCGACGAATCCGCCCGCGACGAACACCGGCACGGTCAGGTCGACGACGACGCGATCGACCGCGGGCAGCGCGCGGATCTGCTCGGCCAGCGAGACCGGCACCGTCCCGCCCTCCGGCAGGGCGATCGTGCTGGTCTGCGGGGAGCCGTCGAAGTCGCGGGACGAGACGGTGACGTCGGGCCGGGCGACGATGATGTCGGCCGCGGCGTACCGGCCCGCCGGCGGCACATGGCGCACGCCCGACTCGACCAGGACACCCATCGCCGTGAGGATCATCGCCCCGGCCGCGAGCGCGAGCAGGGTCGCGACCGCCGAGCCGGGGCGATGGCGCAGCATGCGGAAGGCCAACCGGCGCACGGCTAGGACCCCCGCACCATCGAGCGGCGGTCCAGCGACGCCAGCAGCGACGCGATCCGCGTGACGCCCGGCTGGGGCCGGTCGTGCACGATGCGGCCGTCGGCGAGGACGAGCACGCGGTCGGCGTACGAGGCGGCGACCGGGTCGTGGGTCACCATCACCACGGTCTGGCCGTGCTCGTCGACGATCCCGCGCAGCAGCTCCAGCACGTCGGCCGCGGTGTTCGTGTCCAGCGCGCCGGTCGGCTCGTCGCAGAAGACCACGTCGGGGCGGCCGGCCAGGGCGCGGGCGATCGCCACCCGCTGCTGCTGGCCGCCGGAGAGCTCGGCCGGGCGGTGGCCCAGCCGCTCGCCGAGGCCGACCCGGGCCACCACGTGCGCGAGCCACGCCGGGTCGGGCCGGGCGCCGGCCATGCGCAGCGGCAGCTCGATGTTCTCGGCCACGCTCAGCGCGGCGATGAGGTTGAAGGCCTGGAAGACGAAGCCGACGCGGCCCCGGCGCAGCTCGGTCAGCCGCGTCTCGGACAGCCGCGACAGCTCGGTGTCGCCGATGAAGACCCGGCCCGACGTCGGCCGGTCCAGCCCCGCGGCGGTCTGCAGCAGGGTGCTCTTGCCCGAGCCCGAGGGGCCCATGACCGCGGTGAACGTGCCGCGGGCGAACGTGGCGTCGACGCCGGCCAGCGCGTGCACGGCCTGCGCGCCGGCGCCGTACGTGCGGGTCAGCGCCTCCACGCGCACCGCCGCCGCGGCTGCTGTCGTGACGGACATCGTCTCGTGTCCCTTCGTGTCGTCGAACCGGAAATGCGCGCACCGAGAACGCTAGGGCGCGGTTCGACGACGGGCGATGCAGCCCGCTGGCGGATCGTGGTACAGCAGGCGCTACCGACCCCGGCGAGGGGCTAGGGCCACGCGAGGGCGCGCAGGCCGGCCGGCCCGCCGTTGACCACGTCCCGGTCGTGGCTGTGCGCCTCGTCCGGGTTCCCCGGCGCGTACTGCCACAACGCGAACGTCGTCCACCCCGCCGGCAGTTTCGGCGGCCCCTTCGTGTAGTTGGCGATGTCCAGCGGGTAGTCGCCGTAGGAGGTGTCGTTGCCCGTGCAGGGGTTCCACCAGTACGTGTTCGTGTAGATCATCGGCTTGCGGCCGATCTCGCGCTCGATGCGGCCGATGAACGCGGCGATCCAGGCCCGCATCCGCTCCGGGCTCAGGTTGTAGCAGGGGCCCGCCTTGACCCCCTCGTAGGGCCACTCGAGGTCCACGAACGGCACCAGGGTCCGGGCGTCGCGGGTGAACCGGGCGTGGCGCAGGAAGTGCTCGGCCTGCCCGACCGGGTCACCCTTGTCCGGGCGCGCGTACACGTAGGCGCCCACGTAGCGTCCCGCGGCCCGGGCGGCGAGGTAGTCGGCGTCGAAGTGCGGGTTGACGTACGACAGCCCCTCGGTCGCCTTCACGTAGACGAACTGGCTGCCGGCCGCCACCTCGGTCGGCCAGTGCACCGTGAACCTGCGGTGGTCGTGGCTGGAGATGTCGATGCCGCCGATCGGGTAGCCGGCCGGGCGGCCCTGCTCGATCGCGGCCACGGCCGCGGGCGACGGCGGCTCCGGCGGCGGGCCGGGCACCACCGGCCCGGGCGGCGCGGAGCCCGCGCCCCAGACGCACCCGGTCAGCACCAGCAGCAGGAACGCGACCGGGCGCCGCTCGTGCGGGGTTCGGGCCATACGGCGGAGGCGGAGGCGGGTGACCCGCCAGAGCACCCTCCACCGCACCGCCACGAGATCCAGTGTGCCCCGACTCGGCCGGCACGGCATGCGCACGACCGCCGCGGGGCCGGCGGCGGTCACCCAGCGTGTTCGACGCAGTCCTCGCACCATGTAGATGCCGCGGCGGTGGGTGCGATAACACGTTTCCGGCAGCAATATCGTTCGATGGTACGGGCGCTTTACATGCCTGATGGGGTGGGCCAACATACGGCTCGGCCGGGGTGCCGGGGCGGTGTGACCGCCGGCGCCGGCGGTCGCGAGTCGAAGGGATCAGCGGTGTGGTCAACAGCACCGGGCGCAAGGAGACGTCGGGCTCGGCGTTCGACCCGCACTCCTTCTACGCGTACACGCTGGACCCGGCGGCCGACGTGCCGGCCCTGGTCAAGACGTATTCCGGCCCGCAGTCGAACATCGGGGTGTGACGTGAACCGGATGACAGCGGCGGGGATCGCCGCCGCCGTGGCGGTGCCCGGCGTCGTGCTCGCGGTGTCGATCTGGCCGTCCGAGGCGGCCACGACGCAGTACCGCGAGGGCGTGGCATGGCAGAACACCGCGTACAACCAGCCACCGCACCCGAGCTTCTTCCTGGGTGACGGCATGGGCACGCCGGCCGCGCCGGGGATCTACACCCCGTGATTCACCGGGGCCGGCGGGCCTTGCTCGCCGGCCCCTTCGGCGGGGCCTGCCCGCGGGTGCTGTTGGCCGTCCGGCCACGCACGATGCCGATCATCTCCTCGACCAGCTCCGAGTGAGCGTCGATCGGCCACGCCAGCGCCACCGAGGACACCGGAGCGTCGAGGACGGGTTTGTACTTCACGTCCTTGCGGTGGTACAGCCGGGCCAGCGACTGCGGCACGACCATCAGCCCGACCTCGGCCGCGACCCACTCGACCGCGGTCTGCGTCGACTCGGGCCGCTCCACGCCCGGCGAGGGCGGTTCCCACGCCAGCACGTCGTCGAGCGGGTGCAGCAGGGGCTCCCCGAGCTCGGCCAGCTCGGCCACGCTCAGCTCGTCCGCGGCGTGCAGCACGTGGTCGCGGTGGGCCAGCACGACGCTCTGCTCCTGGTACAGCGGAATCGCATGCAGCACGTCGCGGTCCACGGGCAGCCGCAGCAGCGCGGCGTGCCCGGACTCGAGCAACCGCGCCGCGGCGTCGGCGGCCGCGACCGGCACGAGCTCGAGCGGCGTCTCCGGCCGCCGCTCCGCCCAGGTGTGCCGCCAGCGGTCGATGACGACGCCGGGCACCACGAGCAGGCGGAAGGTCATTGGCGTCACGCTACCCTTGCCCGGTGAGCAAGCCGAAGCAGACCCAGACGATGAAGCCCGCGACCGCCGCGCAGAAGCTCGACGTGTTCCTGCCGGCGACCCCGCGGGAGTTCCAGGAGCGCCTGGTGTCCCGCGACGAGCTCGACGAGCTGCAGCGCAACCCGCCCGAGTGGCTGGTCGAGCTGCGCCGCGACGGCCCGCACCCGCGCAACGTGGTCGCGGCCCGGCTGCGGGTGTCCAACAGCGGCCTGGCCCGCGGCGGCGTGACCGAGGCCCTGACCACCGCCCAGATCGCCGAGCTCAACGCGAACCCGCCGGAGTGGCTGATCCGCGAGCGCGAGTCGTTCGCCGAGGTCAAGCGGGAGGAGCGCCGGCTCGCCGAGCGCGGCCGCTCCTAGCCCCGCCGAGCACGGCCCGCAGCCGGTCCGCGTCGCCGAGGAGGTTGCGCCGCAGCAGCGGCGCGGCCAGGCGCCGCAGGCCGTGCAGGGTGACGTGCAGCTCGAGGCGCACGGTCGCGCCCGTGCCGGCGGGGGTGACCGTGCGCGAGCCGTGCGCGTCGGCGCCCTGCGTGGTGCGCCAGGCGAAGTGCCGGCCGGGGTCGAGCGCCGTCACCACGCCGAGGTTGTGGTAGCTGCCGCCGGCCAGGCGCATCAGCTCGTCGGTGACCGTGCCCTCCCGCGCCGGGCCGGGCGGGGTCGGCACCATCCGGGTGACGCCGCGGCGCCACGCGGGGTCGTTGGCGTAGTCGGCCACGTAGGCCCACACGTCCTCGGCGGGCCGCTCGATGTATGTCTGCGCGCTGAGCGCGTAAGTAGTCATGCCTCGAATAATACGGCGTCGAACTATCGGACTTCGAATAGTATGTCGGCATGACGACGCCGGACGACGTGGACCGGATCATCGAGCAGTGGCGCCGCGAGCGGCCGGACCTCGACCTGGACGCGATGGCGACCTTCGGGCGGCTCGGCCGGCTGTACGGGCTGCTCGGCCGGGCCGTGGACGCCACCTTCGCCGCGCACGGGCTGCAGCGGGGGGAGTACGACGTGCTGGCGGCCCTGCGCCGGGCCGGGGCGCCGTACGAGCTGATCCCCTCGGCGCTGGCCGACACCCTCATGCTGTCCCGCGCCGGGATGACCAACCGCCTCGACCGGCTCGAGGAGGCCGGGCTGGTCGAGCGCCGGGCCAACCGCGACGACCGCCGCAGCCTGCGGGTCGCCCTGACCCCGGAGGGGCTGCGCCTGGTCGACGCGGTGACGACGGAGCACGTGGCGAACGAGTCGCGGCTGCTGGCCGCCCTGACCCCGGCCGAGCGTGCGGCCCTCGACGGCATCGCCCGCAAGCTCCTGGACAGCCTGGGCTGAGCTGGACTGAGCGGGCTCCCCGGCCCGGCCGGGCGACGCCGGGTTCACGACCGGCATGATGCGGCAGGCCGGCGGGCGACCGTACACAGTGGACGGCACCGGCGCCACCGGCCGCCCGGTGGACGGCTCCGCCCTCACCGGCCCGGGCCGCGTCCTGGCCCCGCGGGCGGTGACGGTGCCGGCGCCCCGACGGGGGACGCGGGTCCAGGCCACACCTGCGAGCTGCTGCGTCGCCGATCATCGCCTAAGATCGGGCGCGATGTCGCCTCGTATCCTCCAGTCCGCCCTCGGCGTCGCGATCGCCATCGTCGGCAACCTCCTGGCCGACGTGGCCGCGATCGTCGTCATGCGCGCGCACGGGGGCGACGGGCTCGGCTGCGGCTCGTCGCTGGACCCCAGCGGGCGGTTCAACCTGCTGACCGCGCTGATCCTGACGTACGGCGGCGCCCAGCTCGTCCTCGGCGGGCTCGCGTTCGGCGTGTCCCTGCTGCTCAAGCCGCCGGTCCCCTTCTGGGCGGCGCTGCGCGCGGGCTGGGCGGTGCTGGCCCTGCTCTCCGTGCTGTCCATGTTCTACCCGGGGTGCTGAGCCTTACAGTAGTTCGATGGCGGTTGATGCGCCGATGCGGCAGCTCGCCCACCGGACGGGCTCCGGCGAGTCGGCGCGCGGCTCCTGGAGCACCTACGCCCTCTACCCGATCGAGGCGCCCCGGCCGGTGACCGGCCGCGCCCGGGCCGAGCTGCTGTGCCCCGAGTGCGGCGGGGCGGTGGCCTTCACGATCGCGAGCGCGGCCGTCGCCCGGCGCCGCCGCCGCTGGTGGCGGGCGGTGGCGGCCGGGCCGGTCGCACTGGCGCCGGTGCTGTTCCTGCCGGCCGCGGCGGCCGCCACGACCTGGCAGGCGGTGACGCTCGCGGTCCTCGGCACGGCGCTGCTGCCGGTGCTGGGCGCGGGCGCCTACGTCGCGTGGCGGCGCGCCCGCGAGGAGGACGGGCTGCGGCTGCGGCGCGCGGACGGCACCCACTCCCTGCGCCCCGCCGGCGCCACGTCCGACTTCAGCGTCGCGCTGGAGCCCTGACCCGCGCGCGCTCACGGCGCCGGGGCCGGCTGCGGCGCGCCCGAGAGGCGTTGCTGCTCCTGGGCGACGATCAGGCGCGCCAGCTGGACCTCGGACATGTCCACCGCGCCCGGGGTGGCCTGCGCGATCGTGCTGTGCCGGACGTAGGCGTCGAACAGCTGCGCCTTCGAGCCGAGCAGCTCGATCATCCGCTCGTCCACCGAGTCGGCGATGAGCAGGCGGTGGACCTGCACCGTGCGCACCTGGCCCATCCGGTGCGCGCGGGCGATCGCCTGGGCCTCGATCGACGGCTTCACCTGCGGCTCGCACAGGATCACCACCGAGGCGGCCTGGATGTTCACGCCGACGCCGGCGGCCTCGATCTGGCACACGAGCACGGCCGGCTTCGCGGCGGCGGTGAACCGGTCCACGATCCGCTGGCGCTCGGCGACCGGGGTCGAGCCGGTGATCGGCCCGCACGCGGCGGCCCCGAGCGCGGCGCCGACGGTGGTGAGGACGTCGCGGAAGTACGAGAAGACGACGACCTTGCGACCGTTGGCCATCGCCTCCCGGGCCAGCTCGAGCAGGCGGGTCAGCTTGGCCGAGTCCTGCGGCCGGCGCACCGCGAACGCGGCCCGGCGCATGGCCATGAAGTTGCCGTCGCGCACCGCGTCGCGGTAGGCGGCCCCGTCCTCGGCGCCGAACCCCTCCCACTCGTCGACCTGCACCAGCTCCGGCAGCTCGGTGAGCACGTCGGACTGGTTGCGGCGCAGATAGACGGGGGCCGCCGCGCGGCGGAACGCCTCGACGCTGATCGCCGCGTGCTCGGGCCCCATGCCGGCCGCGATCTCGGGCCGCAGGTGCTCGATGAGGGCCCGGAACTCGTCGATGCGGTTCTCCATCGGCGTGCCGGTGAGGAACAGCACCCGCTCGGACTCGGCCGCGACCCGGTTGACCGCCTGGGACCGCTTCGCGCCCGGGTTCTTCACGTAGTGCGCCTCGTCGACGACCATCAGCGCGGGCCGGGGCGGCGGCAGCTCGAGCGCGCCGAGCGAACCGAACGTGACCACGCCGGCGCCGCCCTGGGCCCGCCACCGGGCGACCGCCCGCGCGCGGCCGTTGCCGTGCAGGCTGACGACCGGGATCGAGCAGTGCCGGGCGATCTCCCGGGACCAGTTGATCAGGACGCTGGCCGGGCAGACGACGAGGAAGTGGGTGGAGCCCCGCGCGGCCAGGTGGGCCATCGCGGCGATGGCCTGGACCGTCTTGCCCAGCCCCATCTCGTCGCCGAGCACGACCCGCCGCTGCACGAGCGCGAACCGGGCCCCGAACGACTGGTAGCCGCGCAGCCGGAGCCGGTCGTTGAGCCGGGACGTGTCCAGCTGCTGCGCGCCGACGCGCTCGACGATGTCGGCCGGCAGGAAGCCCTCGCTCGCGGCGACGTCGCCGCCGAGGCCGACGACCTGGGCCAGCAGGCCGTAGTAGTCGGCCGAGTGCTGCTCGAAGTCGCGCCAGACCTGCTTGTCGCGGGGCGTGCGGACCCGGCGCACCGCCTCGGCGGCCGCGGGCAGGCCGCTCGCCTCGGCCGCGTCGACCAGCGCCCGGACCCGGCCGGCGGCCTCGTCGGCGACCGCCTTGTCGCCGGCCCGCATGAACAGCCGCCGCAGCCGCCCGGCCTCGGCCGGCCCGGCGATCGGCCGCTGCTCGGCCAGGTCCGCGGCGAGCCGCTTGGCCTCGGCCTCGTGGGATCCGGCCGTGGTCCACACCGCGCCCCAGGTGTAGAGCGCCCGCACCAGGCGGGTCATGTCCGGGTTCTTCGGGTCGAAGTCGATGCGGAACCGCAGCGCGTCGCGGGCGGCCCGCTTGAGCTGCTCGGCGGCGTGGATGGTCTTGCGGGCCGTGCCCTCGCCGATGCCGGGCACCCGGGTCAGCCGCTGCGGCCCGGCGCGCAGCACGTCGGCGACGGAGGTGATGCCGTGGGCGGGCAGCTCGTCGAGGCGGGCCCGCCCGTCGACGGTGTCCTTGACCGTCTCGATCGACATCCGTTCGATCGCGGTCCACACCTGCGGCTCGCTCGCGACCGCGTAGGCCTCGAGGACCTCGGTCCGGGCCGCGGCCACGACGGTCACGATCGCCTCGGCACCGGCGTGCGTCCCGGCGGCCCGGGCCAGCAGCGCGCGCGTCTCGCGGCGGGTCGGGGCCGTCATGCCGTCGAACGTACCCGAACCGCCGGCATTGCTCAGGACGAGCCGTGCGGGCCGGGCACCAGGGCGGGCTCCGCGGCCGGGGTCACCGGCCGGAGCGCTTCGGCCGTGGCGGCCTCGCCGTCGTCGTCCGCCCGGACCAGGGCGATCCCGGCGAGCACCACGACGCCGCCGGCCAGCTGCCAGCCGCCCGGGCGCTGACCCAGGGCGAGCCAGGCGAACAGCACGGCGAAGAGCACCTCGAGCAGGCCGACGAAGGAGGCCACCTTCGCGCCGAGCAGGCGGGTCGCGGCGATGCTGGTGGCGTAGGCGAGGGCGGCGGCGATGACGGCCAGCCCGGCGATCGGCACCGGCCAGGGCATCGCCCGGCCCAGCAGCGTGACGTCGGCGGCGCTCGTGCGGAACTGCAGCAGCCCGGTGACGTCGAAGACCGCGAGGCCGAGCGCGCCGACGACCATGCCCGCCCACGCCAGCGCGATCGGCGGCAGGGCGCCCTCGCCGCGGGAGGCCATCACGAAGTACACGGCCAGTCCGGTGCCGGCCAGGATGCCCCACAGCACGCCGATCGGGTCGAGGCCGCCTCCGGCCGGGTTCAGCACCAGCAGGAGCCCGGCCAGCGCCGCGACGCTCCCGGCGACGGTGCGCCGGCGCGGCCGCTGCCCGTGCCGCAGCCAGGCCCACGCCACCACGAGCAGGATGCCGCCGTACTCCAGCAGCAGCGCGACCCCCACGTCAAGGCGCTGGACCGCGTTGAAGAAGAACAGCTGGCACCCGGCGACCGCGACCGCCCCGAACGCGACCACCTCGCCGAGCGCCGAGCGCAGCAGCCGCAACCGGCCCCGCAGCGACCACAGCGCGAACGGGGTGAGCACCAGCGCGGCGATCGCGATGCGGTAGGTGACCAGGGCCCCCGGCGTCCAGCCGGTGGCCATCAGCGCGTCGGCGAACACCCCGGAGGTGCCGAACATCGCCGAGCCCAGGACCGCGAGGCCCAGCCCGGCCGCGCCGCGCCCGCGGGCGTCATGGCCAAACCGCGTTATGCTCATGACAGCAACGTAGGCCCGCGCCGGTAAGGAGTCAAGAAGATTTTCACTCATGACACCGAACTCACGCTCACCGCGACCGCGGCCCTCGTCAACACCGACTCGGCCGACGACGGCGAGCTGCTGCCCGACATCGCCGCGCTCGACGCCTTCGTGCGCCGGCAGCGGTACACCGGCTCCCACCGCCACGACGAGGCCGAACTCGAGGCCGTCCGGGCGCTGCGGCCCCGGCTGCGGGCGCTGTGGAACGCGGGCGAGGACGAGGCCGTCGAGCTCGTCAACGCCATGCTGCGCGAGGGCCGCGCCCTGCCCCAGCTCGTCCGGCACGACGAGTTCGACTACCACCTGCACGCGACCGCCGCCGAGCAGCCGCTCGACGTGCGGCTCATGGTCGAGTTCGCGATGGCGATGGTCGACGTCATCCGGGCCGGCGCCCTCGACCGCCTCCGCGTCTGCGCCGCCGACGACTGCCAGGACGTCCTCGTCGACCTGTCGAAGAACCGCTCCCGCCGCTTCTGCGAGTCCGGCTGCGGCAACCGGCAGAACGTCGCCGCGTACCGCGCCCGCAAGGCCTCCGGCGGGTAAGTCCGGCGGGCAAGGTCACCTCCGTCTCTGTCCCTGGGCAAGACCCTCGTCGCGCGCGGCTAGAGCCGTTCGCCGGTGCCCATCGACACGCGCTCGACCGTGAGGTCGGCCCGCGTGGCCGGCTCCGAGCCGATCTTCACGATGGCGGTGCCGCTGCCGCTGCATCCTGCTGGGCCGCGAGCTGGACCGCGCCGAGCTGGCCGCGCTGGTGCGCTCCGGCCCGCCGTTCGTGTCGATCGGGCGCCGCGACGACGCCGGCGGCCCGGTGCCGTACGTCGGCGCGGACTACGTCACCGCCACGGCCGAGGTCGTCCGCCGGGCCGTCGCGCTGGGCCACACGCGCCTGGCGTACCTGGGCGCGGGGGAGGGCGCCGAGGCCTGGGCCGACCGGTGGCGCGGCTTCGAGCTGGGCGTCCGTGACGGCGGCGCCACGGCCCGGCGCCTGCCGGCCGTGGAGGCGGTCCGGTCCACGACCGCGACGGCGGTGGTGTGCGAGGAGGCCGCGGACGGCCCGGCGGTCCACGCGCTGCGCCCGGACCTGTCGATCGTCACCCTGGGCGAGCCGACCCGGGCGGTGCCGCCGTCGAAGCTGGCGTTCACGGGCATCGAGATTCCGCGCGAGGAGATGGGCGAGCAGGCCGTGGACGTGCTGACCGCCCTGCTCGAGGGCCGGCCGGTGCGGTCCCAGCGCCTCCTGCCGTGCTCGTTCGTGGAGGGCGGGACCCTACGGCCGGCGTAGGCCGTCGACGACGAGGTGCACCATGCGGCGGGCGTCGTAGCCGGGGGTGGACGCGCCGATGCACAGGTTGCCGATGCCGTGCATGAGTACCAGCGCGTCCATGCCGGGCGCGATCTCGCCCGCCTCGGCGGCCGCCTCCAGCAGCCGGGCGCAGACGGGGACGAGGCGCTGCAGGAAGTACGAGTGCAGGGTCTGAAATCCGGAGTCGTCGGAGCGCATCGCCTCGGCGAGCCCGTGCTTGGTCACGAGGAAGTCCACGAACAGGTCGATCCAGGCGGCGAGGGCCGCGTGCGGGGACGGGCTCGATGCGAGCAGTGCCGGCCCCGCCTCGGCGCAGGCCTCGACCTGGTGGCGGTACACGGCCACGATGAGATCGGCCCGGGTCGGGAAGTGGCGGTAGATCGTGCCGACGCCGACCCCGGCCCGGGCCGCGATGTCGCGCACCGGGGCGTCGACGCCCGACGCGACGAACGCCGCGGCGGCCGCCTCGAGCAGCGCCTCCTCGTTGCGCCGCGAGTCCGAGCGGCGCTTGCGCGGCGTGTCGGCCACCGTAACCCCCGTCACATCCCCTGGTAGCGGAACCAGGTTCCGGATAACTTTTAGCGGAACCGTGTTCCGCATCAACAGCGTACTCCAGGGAGCTTGCCATGCCGACGCCCGTGGTCTCCGTCCACCCGATCGCCCTGCCCGGACTGACGGCGCGCGTCTCCGCGCCCGTCACCGGCACCGGTCTGCCCGTGATCGTGTTCTCGCACGGCTTCGGCCAGTCCGCGCGCGGCTACGAGCCGCTGGCCGGGCACTGGGCCGCGCACGGCTTCGTCGTCGTGCAGCCCACCCACCCCGACTCGCGGACCCTGAACCGCCCGCCGGCCCCCGACACCTGGCGCACCCGGATCACCGAGCTGTCCCGCGCCATCGACGAGCTCGACGCGCTGGCGGCGGCTGTTCCCGGGCTCTCCGGCCGCGTGGACCCCACGCGGGTGGCCGTGGCCGGGCACTCGTGGGGCGCCCAGACCGCGAGCACCCTGCTCGGCGCGCGCACCCCGAGCGGCGAGGACTTCACCGATCCCCGCGTCTACGCGGGCGTCCTGCTGGCGATCACCGGCCGCGGCGGCGCCGACCTGAGCCCGTTCGCCGCCGAGCACTTCCCGTTCATGAGCCCGGACTTCGAGGGCATGAAGACGCCGGCCCTGATCGTGGCGGGCGACCACGACCAGTCGGCCCTGTCGACGCGCGGCCCGGACTGGTTCACGGACGCGTACCACCTGAGCCCCGGCGCGAAGACGCTGCTGACGCTGTTCGGCGCGGAGCACTCGCTGGGCGGCATCTCGGGCTACGAATCGGCCGAGACGACGGACGAGAACCCGGCGCGCGTGGCCCTGATCCAGCGCGTGACCACGTCCTACCTCCACGGCGACCCGCTGGACGTCGACGAGACCCTGGGCTCCCTGACGTCCAAGTAACCCCCCATGGGAGCGTGTGCGGGTGAACGTGCCCACCGCGCTGACCGCTCGCCCCGGCCCTCGACCGGTTCGGGACTGAGCGCGTCACGGCAACGACGGTGAACCTCCGGCGCCCTCGCCCGCATCAGTCGGGTGGAGGCCACTGAGGGAGGCGGCGGTTGCGCACAGCGTACGAGAGCGAATACGTGCAGTACGTCCAGTCCCGGTTGCCGGTGCTGCGGCGCACCGCCTACCTGGTGCTCGGCGACGGTCACCGGGCCGACGACGCGGTCCAGGACGCGCTCACCGTGCTGTACCGGCGGTGGGGGCGCCTCGGCGACGTCGCGAACCTGGACGCGTACGTGCACACGATGGTGGTCCGCGCCTGCCTGGCGTACGGGCGGCGCGGCTGGTCGCGGGTCCTGCTGCGGGGCGACCCGCCCGACTCGGTGGTCGACTCCGACAGCGGCCGCGTCGACGAACGGCTCATGGTCCGCGAGGCCCTGAACCGGCTGCCGGTGCGCCAGCGCGTCGTGGTGATGCTGCGCTTCCTCTGCGACCTCCCGGTCGCCGACGTCGCGCAGGTGCTCGGGTGCTCCGAGGGCACCGTCAAGAGCCGGACCCATCACGGGCTGCGAGCACTGCGCGCCGCGCTCGGCGACGGCGCACCCTCGTCACTTTCCGCCACGACGGCACACCTGAGGAGGCAGGCATGATCGAGGACACCCTGCGCCGGTACGCGCGGCAGGACCCGCCGCCCTCGCCCCTGCGGGCCGCCGATGTGCTGGTCGAGGCGCGGCGCCGGACCCGGCGCCGGGGCGCGGGGGCCGGCGTGGCCGCGACGGCCGCGACCGCCCTGGCCGCGTTCGGCCTGGTGGCGGCGGTGCGCGCGATGGGCCCGGCGCCGGTCGGGCCCGCCGGGCCCGGCTGCGTCGTCGACGTGCTCGACCTGCCGAGCGGCACCGCCGGCGGCGTGACGGCCGTCGGGATCGACCCGTCCGGCCGGTACGTGATCGGGCTGACCGGGCAGCGCGACGCGCCCCGGGCGGTGCTCTGGATCGACGACGCGGCGGCGGTACTGCCCGAGCCGTTCACCCCGCAGGCCGTCAACCCGTCCGGGCTGGTCGTCGGCTTCACCGGCCCGGATCGGCACGGGTTCGAGGCCCAGCAGCGCCCCGTCGCCTACGACGGCACGCGGCTGCTCCAGCTGCCGCTGCCCGGCGGGGCGAGCGGTGGCGCGGCGTACGCGGTCAACACCCACGGTGACGTCCTCGGCACCGTGGCGCGCGCGGACGGCACCTGGCTCGCGGTGCGCTGGCGCACCACCGGCGGTACCGCCATCGTCACGACCGTCGCGAGCGCCTCCGGCCTCGGGCTCACCGACGACGGCATCGCGGTCGGCTTCGACCAGGGTGCCCGGCGCGCGCTGCGCTGGACCGCCGACGGGGCGACCACGGCACTGCCGCTGCCGCGCGGGGCCGAGTCCGCCACCGCGACCGCCGCCGCGGGCGAGTGGGCCGCCGGCGACGTGACAGCGCCCGTGAGCGACAGCAAGGGCGACGACACGCACACGGCGGCGCGGTGGAACCTGCGCACCGGCGCCGTCGAGGCGATCACGGGCCTCAGCGGCCGCCGGGTCAGCGCCACCGGCGTCGTCGCCGGCACCACCGGCTCGGGCGCGCCGGCGCTGTGGCGGGACGGCGAGGTCCGCACCCTGCCGCTGCCCGGCGGCGCGGCACCGGCCGGCAGCACCCTGTCGGGCATCACCGCCGACGGGCAGACGCTGGTCGGCGGGGTGGAGACGGGGCCGAACACCACCGCCGGGCCGGTCGGCGACCCGGTGGTCAGCGGGCGGACCGCGCCGGTCGTGTGGCGCGGCTGCTGAGGAGTGGGGCCTGCCCCACTCCCGGCCCTGCGGGCAGCCGGATCGAAGTCGATCACTGCGTTCCATAGCGTCGGGGTATGCGATTGCTCAGGCACATGATGGTCCTCGCACTGGTGCCGGCCGCCGTCCTGCTCGCCTCCCCGGCGCGGGGCGGCGACGACGGCCGCGCAACGGTCGTGGCAGTACAACCGCTGCCGTCCCTCGACGCCGACGGGGTGCGCACGACGCTCGCCGAGGCGCAGTTCGCCCCCGACGGCGTGCGGTTCGGCGTCGAGCGCCTCCAGGTGGTGTACCGCACGATCGACGCCCGCCGCCGCCCCACCATCGCCAGCGGCCTGCTGGCGCTGCCGCGCAACGACGCACGGCAGCTGCGCGTCGTCGGATACGCGCACGGCACCGAGCTCAACCGCACCGACGCCCCGTCGATGGGGCGGGACGGCTGGGCGGTCGGGCCGGCGCTCACCTTCGCGTCGGCCGGGTTCGCCGTCGTCGCGCCCGACTACCTCGGGCTGGGGCTCGGCCCCGGCCCGCACCCGTTCCTGGACGTCACCACGGAGGCGTCGGCGTCGCTGGACCTGCTGCGCGCGGCCCGCACGGTCGCCGCGAGCCGGCAGCGCGAGCTGGGGCGGGAGGTGTACCTCACCGGCTTCTCCCAGGGCGCCACGGCGGCCACGGCGCTGGGCGGGACGCTCGAGCGCGGGGCCGACCCCTGGTTCCGCCTGGGCGCCCTGGCCCCGATCTCGGGCGCGTAAGACTTCCGCGGCGTCGAGCTGCCCGCGCTGCTCGGCGGCACGGTGGCCCCGCCCTACAACGTCGGGTACACCGCCTACCTGGTCGTGGCCTGGAACCGGCTGCACGGCCTCTACCAGCGCCCGGAGGAGTTCTTCCGGGCGCCGTACGCGTCCCGGGTCGAGGCGCTCTACGACGGCGTGCACACCGGCGAGGACCTGGCCGCGACCCTGCCGGGCACCCCGGAGGAGCTGTTCACCCCGCACGGCCTGGCCCTGCTGCGCAACCCGAGCGGCCCGCTGGCCGCGGCCCTGGCCGAGCACGACGCCTCCTGCGACGGCCTCCGTTCCCCGGTGCGGCTGCTGGTGGACCGGGGCGACGAGCAGGTGCCGGCGGCCTCGACCGACCACTGCGCCCGGCGGCTGCCGTGGGCGACGGTCGTCGAGCTCGGCACGCACCCGTACGAAGGCTCGGCCCACCTCGGCTCGAACATCACCGGCACGGCCGCGGCCCTGGCCTGGTTCCGGACGCTCAGGTAGGACGCGGGCACGCCGCCGGGCGCGGGCCTCGACGCCCGCGCCCTGCTGCGGCTACCCGGCGGCGGCTACCCGGCGGCGGCTATCCGGCGGCGGGCGCCAGGCCGGTGCAGCGGTGCAGGTCGGCGAAGCGCCGGGCCGCGGCCGTCGCGGCGGTGCCGGTCACCGGGCGCGGCTGGCCGGTGCCCGAGACCACGGCCGGGACGAAGTCCGCCCGGGTCGCGGCCCGGCCGTGGACCGTCACCCGCAGGACACCGGTGTCGGCCGAGCCCACGTACCACACGAAGTTGCCCAGCCCGTAGGCCACGTAGGTCCGGCCGAGCCAGCCGTCGCCCTGCAGCACGTGGGCGTGCGCGCCGATGATGACATCGGCGCCCGCGTCGGCCAGGGCCGCCGCGAACGAGCGCTGGTCCGCGTTCGGGCACGACACGGTCTCGGTACCCCAGTGGTTGAACACGACCACCACGTCCGCCCGCGCGCGGGCGGATCGCACCGCGGCCACGGCGCGTCGCACGTCCCACGCCATCGCGATGCCCGGGGTCGCCGGGCCCGCCTTCCAGCTCTCGGCGAGCGTGTGGATCTGGCTGAAGCCGAGCAGCGCCACCCGGACGCCCCGCACGGTGAGGACCAGCGGCGCGTACGCCTCGTCGATCGTCCGGCCGCCGCCGAACACCGGCATCCCGCGCGCGGCCGCGGCGTCGAGGGTGTCGGCGAAGCCGGTGCGGCCGTAGTCGAGCGCGTGGTTGTTCGCGATCGTGACGGCGTCGATGCCGGCCGCCCGCAGCGCGTCGTACGCCACCGCCGGCGCCCGGAAGTGGAACTCCTTCGGCTCCGGCGTGCCCCGCTCGGTCACCGCGCTCTCGAGGTTCACCACCGCCAGGTCGGCCGCGGCCAGGACCGGCGCCATCGGCCCGACCGCGGTCGCCGGGTCGCGCAGCAGGCCCGCGGTGCGCCCGGTGAAGTGCACGTCGCCGGCGAAGGCGAGCGTGAGGTCGACCGGCGCGGGGGAGGGCGAGTCCGGGGGAGCGCCCGGCGGCGACGGCGAGCGTGCCGCGGACGGCGACGGCGGGGCGGAGGCGACCGGGGCCGCCGAGCACCCGGCCACCAGGACGACCGCGACCAGCGCGAGCCGTCTCACGACAGGACCGGCAGCCGGATCGTCATGACCGTCCCCTGTGGATCGTTCGGGGCGACCGACACCGTCCCGCCGTGGTGCGCGGCGGTCTGCGCGACGATCGCCAGGCCCAGCCCGGAGCCGGGCATGCCCCGCGCGGCCACCGCGCGGTAGAAGCGGTCGAACACGAAGGGCCGGTCGGCCTCGTCGATGCCGGGCCCCCGGTCGCGGACCGTCAGGCGGCCATCGGATTCCAGAACCACGTCGACGGTACCGCCCGCCGGGCTCCACTTCGCCGCGTTGTCGAGCACGTTGACCACCATCCGCTCCAGCTCGCCCGGGCGGCCGTGCACGGTCACCGGGGCGAGGTCGACCGCGAACGTGAGGCCCGGCGCCCGAATCCGCACCCGCTCCACGGCCGCCGCGACGACGTCGGCGAGGTCGACCGGCTCCGGCTCCTCGCGGGTCGTCTCCTCCCGCGCCAGCTCGACGAGCTCGGTGGTGAGCGTGGCCAGCTCGCCGACCTGCGCCTCGAGGTCGGCCAGCAGCCGGGCCCGCTCCTCGGGCGGCAGCCGGTGCGCGAGTTCGGGCCGCCGCTCGACCGCCAGCAGCAGCTCGATGTTGGTGCGGATGCTCGTCAGCGGTGTGCGCAGCTCGTGGCTCGCGTCCTCGACCAGGGTCCGCTGGGCGCGGCGGGACGCGTCGATGGCGCCGAGCATCGTGTTCACCGAGCGGCCGAGCCGGGCGATCTCGTCGACGCCGTGCACGGGCACGGGCCGGGTCAGGTCCATGGTGACGGCGACGTCCTCGACCGCCTCCGCCAGCCGGGAGACGGGCACCAGACCGGCCCGGGCGACGGCCCGCCCGAGCACCGCCGCGCCCGCGATGCCGAGCGCGGACCCGGCCGCGAGCAGCAGGCCGAGCTGGGCCAGGGTGCGCCCGGCCGGGTCCTGGTTGATGGCGACCTGCACCACGCCGCCGCCCGTGGCCGGGAGGGTCAGCATCTGGTACCGGTCCCCGTCCAGCACCACCGTCTCCTGCGCGGAGCTGCGCCGGCCCGCGAGGACCTGCTTCGCCCCGGCGGTGATCGGCAGCGAGGCGGAGTCGCTGACGGCCGCCCCGTCGGCGCCGATGATCTGCCAGCGGGTGCCGAGGTCGCGGGGCCGGTGCCAGGGCGGCCCCTTGCCGTCGGGCGGCCCGAACTTCGGGCCGGTGTCGGGCAGTTGCGCGGTGCCGGTCCGCCACTGGTCGGGCTGGGCCGCGATCGCCTGCGCGTCGGTGGTCAGCTGGGACTGCAGCTGCCGGTGCTGGATCTCGAACACGGCCGCGAAGGCCACCGCGGCGACCACGAGCACCGCGACCGCGACGGCCCCGGAGACCAGCAGGGAGAGCCGGTCGCGCAGCGTCCGGCGGTGCCACCAGGCGATCACAGCGGCTCCTCCCGCAGCACGAACCCGACCCCGCGCACGGTGTGCAGCAACCGCGGCTCTCCCTCGGCCTCGAGCTTGCGGCGCAGGTACCCGAGGTACACGTGAATGCTGTTGCTCGTCTCCCCGAAGTCGTAGCCCCACACGTGCTCGAAGAGCACCTCGCGGGTCAGCACCTGCCGCGGGTGCCGCAGGAACACCTCCAGGATGCTGAACTCGGTGCGGGTCAGCCGCAGCAGCCGCTCGCCCCGCCACACCTCGCGGGTCTGCGGGTCCAGGCGCAGGTCGGCGAAGCGCAGCGCACCGCCCGCCGGCGCGGCCGCGGCCGGGCGCTGGGCCCGCCGCAGCAGCGCCCGCAGCCGGGCCAGGAGCTCCTGCAGCGCGAACGGCTTGACCAGGTAGTCGTCGGCGCCGGCATCGAGCCCGGCAACCCGGTCGCCGACGCTGTCGCGGGCGGTGAGCATGAGCACCGGCACGAGCACGCCGCCGGCGCGCAGCTCCCGGCACGCCTCGAGCCCGTCCAGCACCGGCATGCTCACGTCGAGCACCACGGCGTCGGGCTCCTCGCCGCGCACGGCCCGGATCGCCTGCGCACCGTCGGCGACGGTCTCGACCTGGTACCCCTCGAAGCGCAGCGTCCGCGCGAGGGAGTCCCGCACGGCCGCGTCGTCGTCGACCACCAGAATGCGCAAGCCCGCTCCCTCGTACATGAGACCCGAGTCTTGCGCCGGCGCGTGAGAGCACCGGCGGGGCGGGTCTAAGAATTGCCTAAGATCTCGACTCTCTCATGCAATTCTTAGGCTCGCCGCCGCGCTGTCCTTAAGCGGGGGATCGATGCTTGGTTCCATGAGCGAAGACCCCTCGAAGCAACCCTCGCCGCCCGCGTCTTCACCGTCTTCTCCGCCTCCCCCGCCTACTTCGTCTTCCCCGCCTACTTCGCCTTCTTCGCCTCCTCCGCCTTCTTCGCCTTCTTCGGCGGAGCCGATCGAACCCCCGGCGCCGGCCGCATCCACCGCGGCTCCGCCTCCGCCTCCTCCGCCCCCGGGACGTCCGATGTGGGGTGGACGGCCGGGAGGCTGGCGCGGCGGGCCGGGCCGGCGCAAGGGCATCCTGATCGCGATCGTGGCCCTGGTCGTCGGCTGCTGCCTCGGCGCCGGCGTGACCGCGGTCGGTGCGCTGGTGGTCGGTCATCACCGAGGCCCGGACCGCGTCGGCCCCGGCTGGGACCGCCACGACCACTACCGCGGCGGCGACCCGCGCGACGGTAGTGGGCCCGGGAACGGCTACGGTCCTGGCAACGGCTACGGTCCTGGCAACGGCTACGGTCCCGGGAACGGGCGCTTCGGGGATCGGGGGCGGCAGCCCGGGCCGGCCCCGACGACCGCCGCCCCGACGCAGCCCGCCCCGACGACCGCCGCTCCGACGCAGCCCGCCCCGACGTCGGCTGCTCCGACGCCGACGGCCTGATCACGATAAGTCGGGCGCTTCGCGCCACGACTTATCGGACTTATCGCCTGACAGGGTTTAAGTCCGATTCTGGGACTGCGGTAATGGAGCGGGCACGGGGACATCGCGTCGGTGATCGTCGTGATGTCCCCGTGGTCGGGCATCATTTCAAAATGTTCGGTATGTGCGCGGGTGCGTGGTCGGGGATCGTGGTTTCGGGCGTTTTCTGCGATAATTTTTGGTATGGGGCAGATGCAGTTGTTCAGTTCGCGGGAATTGGCTGCTCTGCGGGATCGGACGAAGGCCCGGAATTGGTGGTCGGGGAAGGACGAGTTTCGGAAGGAAGCGCAGCGGCGGCGTGAGTGGGGCTTGGTGAGGCGACACGCGGAGAAGCTGCGCCGCATCCACGGCGCTGAGGCGCCCGAACCGCCAGCGCCGACGCCGCCAGCGCCGACGCCGCCAGCGCCGACGCCGTCTGTGTCCGCGCCGTCTGTGTCCGCGCCGTCTGTGTCCGCGCCGTCTGTGTCCGCGCCGTCTGTGTCCGCGCCGTCTGTGTCCGCGCCGTCTGTGTCCGCGCCGTCTGTGTCCGCGCCGTCTGTGTCCGCGCCGTCTGTGTCCGCGCCGTCTGTGTCCGCGCCGTCTGTGTCCGCGCCGTCTGTGTCCGCGCCGTCTGTGTCCGCGCCGTCTGTGTCCGCGCCGTCTGTGTCCGCGCCGTCTGTGTCCGCGCCGTCTGTGTCCGCGCCGTCTGTGTCCGCGCCGTCTGTGTCCGCGCCGTCTGTGTCCGCGCCGTCTGTGTCCGCGCCGTCTGTGTCCGCGCCGTCTGTTCCGGCTGTCGATCGCCGCGGTCCGGGCGGCACTGTGGCCGCATCGCTTTCCGGCCGGCGCGCCGCAGAAACAGCCCCGCCCCAGCCATCATGCTACCAATCCACGCCATCGACCGATACGGCGATCACGCCGGTCCGGAATGCGCGACTCCGCCCCCACGAAGCCATTTTTCCGCGCCCGTCACAAGACGCGATCCGAAAGTCTTCGCATCCGGCTCGAATTGACGGCACCGTTTCATGTGACGGTCGCTGTCCTCCGTTTTCTGCCGAGCCGGAACACGTCCTATCCGCGGGAGACCGCGGGCCTCGGCCCAGGCGGGTGCGTGCCGCGGCCGGCCGGAGGACCGGGCCTGCACGCGAGGCGGCGGCGGACCTGACATCGCCGGCATGGCACCGCTGCCGCGCTGTCCCGCCGATGAGTGCGAGGAGCCCTGAGCGAAGCCGCGCCTTTGGCCGACTCGTTGGTGATTCGGCCGGTCAGTGCGAGCCGACTCGGAAGCGCCGTGCGCGTGACCGGGTCGTCGGCGATCAGCCGGCCCGCGCAGGCCCCCTCCGGCCCCGCGCCCGCCCCACGCCCGGCCCGCGCCCGGTCCGTACAGTCCTGCGTCCGCGCCGCGCCCGGCCCGCGCCCGGTCCGTACAGTCCTGCGTCCGCGCCGCGCCCGGCCCGCGCAGGCCCGCGCTCGGCCCGCGCAGGCCCGCGCCCGGTCCGTACAGGCCCGCGCCAACCCCGCGCCAACCCCGCGCCCGGCCCGCGCGGGCCCGCGCCCGGTCCGTACAGGCCCGCGTCCGGTCCGCGCAGCAGTGGGTGCCGAGGTGGTGCCGGCCGTGCGTGGCCGTACCGGCAGCGCTGCCCCGCCGACCGCTGCCGAGTGGTCAGAAGTTGTAAGCCGCCCCGGCCGGCAGCAGCCGGCTGCAGCGGCCCGGGCGGGTGCGCGCCGCGCCCAGCAGCACAGCCCCGCCGGCGAGCGCGAGGAGCCCCGCGAGCGCGGTCGGCGCCGCCGGGTCGCCGGTGACCGGCAGGGCCGCCGCGGACGGGGGCGGCGCTACGGTCACCGCGAGCTTCATCGCCCGCGCCGTCCCGTCGGGCGCGACGCCCTGCGCGAGCACAGTGTGCGCCCCCGCGGCCAGGTCGGCCGGCACGGTGACGGTCTTGGTGAAGTTGCCGCTCGCGTCGGTGACGGCCGTACCGAGCGATTGCGGCGCCGAGTACAGCGTGACCTCGACGGTCGAGTAGGCCGCGAAGCCGGTGCCGATGACCGTCAGCTGCGCGCCGGGCCGGGTGCTGGAGATGTCGCCCTGGTCCGTGGTGAGCGTGAGCGGCGTGTCCGGCACGGTCGCGGGCGCGGCCGGGGCCAGCGCGGTCACCGGCGCCGACGGGCCGGCCGCGGGCGACGGGCCGGCGGCCGAGTTCGCCACGACCGTGACCGTGTACGTGGTGCCGGCGCTCGCCCCGAGCACGCACGTGAGCGCGCCGGTCGTGGTGCACGTGGCCGGGCCGGGCGAGGCGGTCGCGGTGTACCCGGTCACCTCGGCGCCCGAGCCGGGCGCGGGCGCCGTCCAGCTGACGGCGATCGAGGAGACGCCGGCCGTGGCGGTGACGGTGCCGGGCGCGTCCGGCACGCCGGGCGTCACGGGCGCGGCCGGGGTGACCTGGCTGCCCGCGCTCGGGTCGCCGTTGCCGACCGCGTTCACCGCGCGGACCCGCACGGTGTAGGCCTGCCCGTTGGTGAGCCCGCCGATGGTGCCGGTGCGCGCCGCGCCCGAGCCGGTGGCCGTCGTGGTGAACTCCTGCCAGGTGGTGCCGTCGGCGGTGTACTCGTACCGCAGCACCGTGGAACGGCCGTCGGAGCCCGGCGTGAACGTGATCTCGGCTCCCTGGTCGCGCGCGGTCACCGACGTGACCGTGGGCGCGGCCGGCACCTGCGGCGCGGGGTTGAGCGCGATGACGCGGTGCTGGGGCGGGACGGAGACGAAGAGGGTCCCGGAGGCGTCGAAGGCCATGCCGTACGGCGTGTTGATCGGCGAGTTCATGGCCGGCCCGGGCACGAGCGCGCCGGGCTCCCCGCTGCCCGCGAAGGTGCCGATCGAGCCGGTGTCCGGATCCACGACGCTGACCGCGCCGGCGCCCTCGGTCAGGTACAGCTCGCCCGCGTGGAAGCGCAGCCCCAGCGGCACGACGAGCGCGCTCCTCGCGATCGACAGCGTGCCGCCCGGGGTGATCTTCACGATCTGCCCGTCCATGACGGCGGTGGTGACGTAGAGGTTCCCGGACGCGTCCATCGCCGCGCCGACCGGGTGGTCCAGCGGCGAGCTCGTGGCCGGCCCCGGGACCGGCGGGCCCGCGTTCGTGCCGGTGCCCGCGATGACCGTGAGCTGGCCGGAGGCGAGGTCGATGCGGCCGACCTGGCCCCATTCGCGCTCGGGGACGTAGAGGGAGCCTTCGGAGTACACCAGCTGCCCGGGCGAGTCCAGGCGGCTGCTCGTGGCCGGGCCGGTCGTCATGGCGCCCGGGGTGCCGGTGCCGGCGATGACCGAGAGCTGGCCGTCGGCCGACACCTTGTAGACGCGCCCGGTGTCGGTCTCGCCGAAGTACAGGCTGCCGTCGGCCATGGGCAGGACGCTGCCGGGCGTGCCGATCGGGGTGCTCGCCGCGGGGCCCGAGGTCGCGCCGGGCGTGCAGGTGCCGGTGCCGGCGACGACCGAGAGGGTGCCGCCGGGGGTGATCCTGTCGATCTGGCAGGTGCCGGAGGCGGTGACGTAGAGGTTGCCGGAGTCGTCGAACGTCACGTCGAGCGGGGCGGTGATCGCCGACTGGCTCGCCGGGCCGGGCGTCGCGGCGCCGGGGCTGCCGGTGCCGTACGCGTAGGCGAGCGTGTAGTCGCCCGTGTCGGCGTGGGCGGGGGCCGGGAGCGCGGCGGCGAGCAGTGGCAGGGCCCCGGCGGCGAGCAGCCGGGCGATGCGTGACGTCATGTCACGCATGGTAATCAGATGAACACGTGTTGTTCATTCAATTCGGCGCTTATGGAGCCGGCGAGGTCCGGGACGTGCCGGTCCAGGGCGTCGTGGACCGGCGGCACCGTGGCCAGCGCGGCGCCCGCGACCGGGTCCGTCGCGCGCAGCCAGGCCAGGTGCCGGGCCGCGTGTGTGGCGACCGCGTCCGGGCAGACGTGCGGCGGGCTCGGCACCCGTGGGTCGGGGGAGCGGGCGATGCCGTGCTCGGGCAGCACCCGGGCGCCGGGGCCGGGGCGGCCGTCGAGGACCGCGGCGTACGTGAGCACCACCTGGCCGTCCGCGTACCGCCACGACGTCGAGTGCAGCAGCGTGAGCGCCCCGCCGGCGAGGTCGGCCGTGACCCCGTCCGGGTGCCGGTCGCCGGTGACCTCGCCGCCGCGCGGGTCGTAGTGCAGCACGCCGTCGCGGGCGCCGAACACGAGCACCTCGACGCGCACCGGCGGAGTGGATCTCACCGCTGCAACGTATCCGTTGTTGCCAGCTATGTGCAACAACCCGCGCGGGTCAGACGGGCACCTTCCACGAGACCCGCGTACCCCGGTTCGCCAGCGGCTCCACCGTGCACTCGCCGCCCAGGTCGGCCGCCCGGGCGCGCATGTTGGGCAGCCCGTGCCCGGCCGGGGAGCCGCCCGGCAGGCCGACGCCGTCGTCCTCCACGGTCAGGCTCAGCGTGCCGCCGCCCACGACGACGAGGACCCGCGCGGACGCGGCCCGAGCGTGCTTGGCGATGTTGCTCAGCGACTCGCGCAGCACCGCCAGCACCGCCGTGCGCTGGGCGTCGGGCACCGCGGTGTCGACCGGCCCGTCGATGCGCAGCGCCGGGCGGAAGCCGAGCGAGTCCTCGGCCTCGTCGACCAGGTCCCGCAGCGCCTTGCGCAGACTGTTGCCGGCCGCCCCGCGCAGCTCGAAGATGGCCCCGCGGATCTCCCGGATCGTCGTGTCCAGGTCGTCGGTGACGCGGCCGATGCGCTCGCGGACGTCGTCCTGGGAGCTGCGGTACGCCGCCCCCTGCAGCTGCATCCCGGCCGCGAACAGCCGCTGGATCACCACGTCGTGCAGGTCGCGGGCGATGCGCTCCCGGTCGCCGACGACGGCGAGCATCTCGCGCTCGTCCTGCGCCCGGGCGCGTTCGAGGGCGAGGGCCGCCTGCCCCGCGAACGTCTCGACCATCGCCAGCTCCAGGCCCTCGGTGATCGGCGCGCTCTCCCGGCCGAACGCGACCACGAGCGCCCCGAGGGCCACCCCGCCGACCGCCAGGGGCACGAGCAGCGCGGTGCCGGTCGGCAGCAGGATCGGCCAGTTCGCCGCGGCCCCGAGGTCGGTGACGACGGCGACGTGCCGGTGCTGCAACACCTCCGCGAAGTCGCTGCCGGCCACCGGGATCGACCAGCCGGCCGCGTCCGCCGGGCCGCCGACCGCCACCTCCACCACGAGCCGGTCCTCGGCGGCCAGCAGCACCATCGCCAGCTCGGCCCCGGCGACCTCGCGGGCCCGGGTGGCGACGAGCTCGAGGGCCTCGGTGCGGCGCACCTCACCCAGCAGTACGCCGGTGATCTCCGCCGCGGCGCCGAGCCAGCGCTGCCGCCGCTCCGCCTGGGCGTAGAGCCGGGCGTTGTCGATCGCGGCCCCGGCGGCCACGGACAGCGCCGCGACCAGGTCCTCGTCGTCCTGCGTGAACTGCCCGCCGCCGTGCTTCTCGGCCAGGTACAGGTTGCCGAACACCTGGTCGCGGATGCGCACCGGCAGGCCCAGGAAGCTGTGCATCGGCGGATGGTTGGGCGGGAACCCGTAGGCGCGCGGGTGCTGGGTGATGTCCTTGAGCCGGATCGGGCGCGGCTCGTCGATGAGCAGGCCCAGCACGCCGTGGCCGCGGGGCAGATCGCCGATCTCGGCCCGCTGCTCGGGCGAGATGCCGTGGTTGATGAACTCCACCAGCATCCGGTCCGAGCCGATCACGCCCAGCGCGCCGTACCGCGCCCCGGCCAGGGTGCACGCCGCCGCGACGATGCGCTGCAGCGTGCTGTGCAGATCGAGGTCGGAGCCGATCGCCACCACCGCGTCGAGCAGCGCGCGCAGCCGCTCGCGGCTGGTCTGCACCTCCCCGACGCGGGTGAGCAACTCCTGCAGCAGCGCGTCGAGGTCGACGCGGGACAGTTCCGGCAGCGGCAGCGGCGAGTTCACGGCTTCTTTTGTAGCAACCGCGACGCGAGCACCGCAGCCTGCGTCCGCCGCTCCAGCCCCAGCTTCGCCAGCAGGCTGGAGACGTAGTTCTTCACGGTCTTCTCGGCCAGGAACATCCGCTCGGCGATCTCGCGGTTCGTCAGCCCCTCGGCCACGTGCAGCAGGATC
Organism: Dactylosporangium sp. CA-052675; assembly: GCF_050947935.1. Taxonomy (GTDB): domain Bacteria; phylum Actinomycetota; class Actinomycetes; order Mycobacteriales; family Micromonosporaceae; genus Dactylosporangium. Next base: position 4,042,780 of record NZ_CP192010.1, read on the forward strand.
TTGCGCTCCTGCTCGGTGAGGTGCTTGAACTCGTCGGGCTGCTCGGGGCCGTTGCGGATGCGCTCGAGCACGCGCGCGGTCACGGCGGGGTCGAGCAGGGACTGCCCGGCCGCGACCCGGCGCACCGCGTCGACGAGGTCGGTGCCGTGGATCTGCTTGAGCACGTAGCCCGACGCGCCCGCCATGATCGCCGCGAACAGGGCCTCGTCGTCGTCGTACGACGTCAGGATCAGCGCGTTGATGCTCGCGTCGATGGAGCGCACGTCGCGGCACACGTCGATGCCGCTGCCGTCGGGCAGCCGCCCGTCGAGCACGGCGACGTCCGGCCGCAGCGCCGGGATGCGGTGCGCGGCCTCGACGGCCGAGCCGGACTCGCCGACGACCTCGATGTCGCCCTCGCGCTCGAGCAGCTCCCGCAGGCCGAAGCGCACGACCTCGTGGTCGTCGAGCAGGTAGACGCGGATCATGCCTCCTTCATACCCAATCCGGGGGCCGGAAAGAAAGGACCTTCGGCACTGTCCTCGCCCCGCGCCGCGTGGCCTCGTAGGAGCATGGACATCACCGCGCGCGGGTTGCGCCCGCACGAGCGCACCGCCGCCGAGGCGCTGTTCGGCGCGCTCGCCACCCGGCACCGGGTCGACGGGGACCTGCGGCTGCGGCTCACCGGGGCCGCGGTGCCGGGCGGCCCGATGCTCGTCCAGGCCAACCTGCGGCTCTTCGGCGCGCCCGCGCGCATCCAGGTCGCCGGGCGCGATCCCGCCGAGGCCATCGCGACCGGGGCCACGCGCCTGGACCGGCAGGTGCGCCGCCTGTCCACGCGGTGGGAGCCGTGGCCCTGGCCCGACCCGGAGCGCCGCCCGCTCGCCGTGCCGGGGCGGCCCGCGATCACCAGGATCAAGAGCCCGCGGCTGTACCGCCAGAGCTTCTGCCAGGCCGCCGCGCACCTGGCGGCCATGGACTACGACGCGTACCTCTTCGTCGACGCCGCCACGGGCGAGGACGCGCTGGTGCACCGGGCCGGCCCCACCGGGCTGCAGCTGACCCGGCAGCGCAGCATGCACCCGGCCGGGGGGCCCGGAACCCCGGCGCCGACGGTGAACCCGCGCCGGCCGCCGGTGCTGAGCCCGGACGCGGCGGCCGCGCGCATGGCCGAGGGCTGGCTGCCGTTCCTGTTCTTCACGGATTCCGGGACGGGGCGGGGCAGTCTGGTGTACCGCCGCTACGACGGCGGCACCGGCCTGGTGCGGCCCGGAAAAGTCCCGCCGCGAATATGACCTTCGGCCCTGCGCGGGCCCCCGGGCACGAAACAGAATCGCGTCATGGACAAGCTCGACCTGGCGCGGTGGCAGTTCGCGATCACCACCGTGTACCACTTCATCTTCGTGCCGATCACGATCGGCCTCTCGGCGCTCGTCGCCGGGTTGCAGACCGCGTGGGTGCGCACCGGCAACGACCGGTACCTGCGCGCCACGAAGTTCTGGGGCAAGCTGTTCTTGATCAACTTCGCGATGGGCGTGGTCACCGGCATCGTGCAGGAGTTCCAGTTCGGCATGAACTGGAGCGCGTACTCGCGCTTCGTCGGCGACATCTTCGGCGCGCCGCTGGCCATCGAGGGCCTGCTCGCGTTCTTCCTGGAGTCGACGTTCCTCGGGCTGTGGATCTTCGGCTGGGACCGGTTGCCGAAGCGGGTGCACCTCGCCACCATCTGGCTCGCCTCCGTCGGCACCATGCTCTCGGCGTACTTCATCCTCGCCGCGAACTCGTGGATGCAGCATCCGGTGGGGTACACGATGAACGCCGAGCGGGGGCGCGCCGAGCTGACGGACATCTGGGCCGTGCTGGGCAACAGCACCGCCCTGGTGACCTTCCCGCACACCCTCGCCGCGTGCTTCCTGACCGCCGGCGCGCTGCTGCTGGCCGTCAGCGCCTGGCACCTGCGCCGGCGCAACCAGACCGAGGTGTTCCGGCCCGGCCTGAGGCTCGGGGCCTGGGTCGTGCTCGTCTCCGGGGTCGCGGTGCTCATCACCGGCGACCTGCAGGCCCGGATCATGACCGAGCAGCAGCCGATGAAGATGGCGGCCGCCGAGGCGCTCTACGACACCAGCCGGCCCGCGTCGTTCTCGATCTTCACGATCGGGTCCCTGGACGGGCGCGAGGAGGTGTACAGCGTGCGCATCCCGTCGCTGCTGTCCTTCATGGCCACCGCCGACCCGCAGGGCGAGGTCGAGGGCATCAACGACATCCAGCGGCAGTACGCCGGCAAGTACGGCGAGGGCGACTACGTGCCCTACGTGCCGATCACGTACTGGTCGTTCCGGCTCATGATCGGCTTCGGGGTGCTCGCGATGGCCGTCGCACTGATCGCGCTCTGGAGCACCCGCCGGGGGCGGTTGCCCGGCGGGCGCTGGCTGTGGCTCGCCGCGGTGTCCACGGTCGCGATGCCGCTGCTGGCCAACTCCTTCGGCTGGATCTTCACCGAGGTCGGCCGGCAGCCGTGGACGGTGTTCGGGCTGTTCAAGACCGCCGACAGCGTGTCGCCGTCGGTGGCCACGAGCCAGGCCGCGTTCTCGGTCATCCTGCTCACCCTGCTGTACGGCGGGCTGGCGGTCATCGAGCTCGTGCTCATGCTGCGGTACGCCAAGGCGGGCGCGCCCGAAATTGTCGTACCCGACGACGAGGATGACCCCGACCGCCCGCTCGCGTTCGCGTACTGAGCCGTTCCGGATCTAGCGAAGGGAGGCATCGCTCATGGAGCTCACCACCGTCTGGTTCATCCTCATCGCCGTGCTCTGGGCCGGGTATTTCCTGCTCGAGGGCTTCGACTTCGGCGTGGGCCTGCTGCTGCCCGTGCTGGGCCGCGACGACCGCGAGCGCCGGCTGCTCATCAACACCATCGGGCCCGTCTGGGACGGCAACGAGGTGTGGCTCATCGTCGCCGGCGGGGCCACGTTCGCCGCGTTCCCGGAGTGGTACGCGACGCTCTTCTCCGGCTTCTACCTGCCGCTGCTGCTGATCCTCGTCGCGCTCATCCTGCGGGGGCTCGCGTTCGAGTACCGCGGGAAGTCCGACAGTCCACAGTGGAAGCGCTGGTGGGACGCCGCCATCATCGGCGGCAGCCTGGTGCCCGCGGTGCTGTGGGGTGTCGCGTTCGGCAACATCGTGCGCGGGGTGCCGATCAGCGCCGAGCACGAATACGTCGGCGGCTTCTTCAACCTCCTCAACCCCTACGCGCTGCTCGGTGGGCTCACCACCCTGACGCTGTTCCTGCTGCACGGGGCCGTGTTCCTGGCGCTGAAGACCGACGGGGAGATGCGCGAGCGGGCCGGCAAGCTCGCCGTGCGGATCGCGGTGCCGGCGGCCGTCATCGCCGCCGCGTTCCTGCTGTGGACCCAGCTGACCCACGCCGACGCGTGGGGCTGGGTGCTGTCCGGCGCGGCCGCGGTGGCGCTGGCCGGGGGCGTGCTCGCGGCCCGGGCGCGCCGCGAGGGCTGGGCGTTCATCGCCACCGGGGCGACCATCGTGCTCGCCGTCGCCGCGCTGTTCGTGACGCTCTTCCCCGACGTGATGCCGACGACGCTCGTGGGCGGCGACTCCCTCACGACGACCAACGCGGCCTCGACGCCCTACACGCTGAAGGTCATGACCTGGGTCGCGGTGTGCTTCACCCCGATCGTGCTGGTCTACCAGGCGTGGACCTACTGGGTGTTCCGGCGCCGGCTGACCGTCGAGCACATCCCGGCCGGCGGGCACTGATGCGGCCCCTGGACCCGCGGCTGCTGCGCTACGCCCGGGCGACGCGCGCCTTCCTGGTGCTGTCGGTCGCCCTGGGCGTGGCCCTGGCCGGGCTCGTCGTCGCCCAGGCGACCCTGCTCGCCGAGGCGATCACGCGGGTGTATCTGCACGGCGCCGACGTCCGCGCGATCGGGCCGGTGCTGGCCGGGCTCGCCGCGGTGGTCGTGCTGCGCGCGGCGGTCGCCTGGGCCCAGCAGGCGGCCGCGACCCGGGCCGCGGCCGCGGTCAAGCGGGAGCTGCGGGCCCGGCTGCTGGCCCACGCCGCCGCGCTCGGGCCGGCCGCGGCCCCGCCCAGCGGGCGCCTCGCGACCCTGGCCACGCGGGGGCTCGACGCGCTGGACGCGTACTTCGCGAAGTACCTGCCGCAGCTCGTCCTCGGCGTGCTGGTGCCGGTCATCGTGCTGGCCCGCCTCGCCCCGGCCGACCTGGTCGCGGCCGGCACTGTGGCGCTCACGCTGCCGCTGATCCCGGTCTTCATGGCCCTCGTGGGCCTGCACACGGAGGCGGCCAACCGGCGCCAGTTCCGGCTGCTGACCCGCCTGTCGCACCACTTCCTCGACGTCGTGGCGGGCCTGCCGACCCTGCGCGTCTTCGGCCGGGCCAAGCGCCAGGCCGCCGTCATCGCGCGGATCAGCGCCGAACAGCGCCGCGTCACCATGCGCACGCTGCGGGTGGCGCTGCTGTCGTCGCTGGTGCTGGAGCTGCTCTCGACGCTGTCGGTCGCGCTGGTCGCGGTCGGCATCGGCCTGCGCCTGGTCGACGGCGACCTCGGCCTGGCCACCGCGCTGCTGGTGCTGATCCTGGCCCCCGAGGCCTACCTGCCCCTGCGCCAGGTCGGGGCCAACTACCACGCGAGCGCCGAGGGCCTGGCCGCGGCGACGGAGGCCTTCGCGATCCTGCAGACGCCCCTTCCCGCGGCCGGGGCCTCGGTGCCTCCGCCCGCGCCGGTGGTGTTCGACCGGGTCGTGGTCACCTACCCGGGCCGTCCGGCGCTGCCACCGTTCTCGGCCACCGTCGCGCCCGGGGAGCTGGTGGCGCTGACCGGGCCGAGCGGGTGCGGCAAGTCGACGCTGCTGTCGGTGCTGATGGGGTTCGCGACGCCGTCCGCCGGCACCGTGACCGTCGGCGGCACCGACCTGGCCGCCGCCGACCTGGACGCCTGGCGGCGCCGGGTGGCCTGGCTGCCGCAGCGGCCCTGGCTCGGCGCGGGCACCATCGCCGACAACATCCGCCTCGGCGCCGGGGACGTGTCGCTCGCCGCGTTGCGCGCCGCCGCGGCCGAGGCCGGCGCGCTCGGGTTCATCGAGGCGCTGCCGGACGGGTTCGACACGCCGCTGGGCGACGACGGGGCGGGGCTCTCGGCCGGCCAGCGCCAGCGCATCGCCCTGGCCCGGGTGTTCCTGCGCGACGCGCCGCTCGTGCTGCTGGACGAGCCGACGGCCGGCCTGGACCCGGAGACGGAGGCCGACCTGCTCGCCGCGATCCGGGCACACGCCGCGGGCCGCACCGTCATCATGGCCGCGCACCGCCCGGCGCTGGTCGCCGCGGCCGACCGGGCCATCGCGCTCCCGGCCGGGGCGGAGGTGGCCCGATGAGCCGGCTGGCACTGCTGCGCCCGGCGGCGGGCAGGCTGTTCGTGGCGCTCGTGGCCGGGGTCGCGGCTGCGGCCTGCGCGGTCGGGCTGACGGCGACGTCGGCGTGGCTCATCTCCCGCGCGGCCGTGCACCCGCCGGTGCTGCACCTCATGGTGGCGATCGTCGCCGTGCGGGCGTTCGGGATCGGGCGGGGCGTGCTGCGCTACGTCGAGCGCGTCACCGGGCACGACGGCGCGCTGCGGGTGCTGGGGGAGCTGCGGGTGCGGGTGTTCCGGCGCCTCGAGCGGCTCGCCCCGGCCGGGCTGGCCGGGTTCCGCCGCGGCGACCTCGCGGCCCGGCTCGTCGACGACGTCGAGTCGATCGTCGACCTGGTCGTGCGCGTCGCGCTGCCGATCGCCGTGGCCGCCGTCACCGGGCTCGCGTCCGTGCTGCTCGTGTGGTCGCTGCTGCCCGCGGCCGGCCTGGCGCTGGCGGCGGGCGTGCTGGTGGTCGGCGTGGGGGTACCGCTGCTGCAGGCCGCCCTCGTCCGCCGGGCCGACGCCCGCCTGGCCCCGCTGCGCGGCACGCTCGCGGCCGGCACCGTGGACCTCGTGCAGGGACTGCCGGACCTGATCGCGGCCGGCGCGGTCGGCGACGCCCTGGCCGCCCTGGACCGCACCGACCGCGAGCTGCTGACCGCCGCCCGCCGATCGAGCGCCGCGACGGGCGTGTCGGCGGCGGTGACCGCCCTGTGCACCGGCCTGGCCGTGCTGGCGGCCCTGATCGCGGGCGCCCTGGCCGTGCGGGGCGGCACCCTGCACGGCGAGCTCCTGGCCGTGGTCGTGCTGACCCCGCTGGCCGTCTTCGAGATCGTCGGCGCGGTGCCGCCGGCCGCCCAGCACCTCGCCGCGGCCCGCACCGCCCTGCGCCGCCTCGCCGAGGTGGCGGCGGCGCCCGACCCGGCCCCCGATCCGCTGACGCCGGTCGCGCTGCGGCCCGCCGCGGTGGCCGCGGCCGCGACGCCGGTCGCCGCCGCCGCCCGTGTCGCCGCGTCAGACGGTGTCGTGCCGACCGCCGTCGGGCCGGACGTCGATGGGCCGAATGGTGTTGTGCCGGACATTGATGAGCTGGACGCCGATGGGCTGGACGCCGAGCTGGACGCCGATGTGCTGGGCGCCGATGTGCGGGATGTCGATGTGCCGGTCGTGCGTGTCGAGGGTGTGGCGGCGCAGTGGGTGCCGGGGCGGCCGGTCGTGCGGGACGTCTCGTTCGTGCTGGAGCCCGGGGCGCGGGTCGCGCTCACCGGGCCCAGCGGCTCCGGGAAGTCGACGATCGCCTCGCTGCTCGTGCGGTGGCTCGACCCCTGCGCGGGACGGATCACGCTCGGCGGGGTCGATCTGCGCGACGCGCGGGGGGACGACGTGCGGCGGATCGTCGGGTACCTCGGCGACGACGCCTACCTCTTCGACAGCACGATCGAGGCGAACCTCCGCATCGGCAAGCCCGACGCCACCGAGGCCGAGCTGGCTTCCGTGCTGCGGCGGGCGCGGCTCACGGAGTGGGTGCGGGGACTGCCCGACGGCCTCGCGACGGGCGTCGGCGAGCACGGCGTCGCGGTGTCGGGCGGCCAGCGGCGGCGCATCGCGCTCGCGCGGGCCCTGCTCGCGGACTTCCCGGTGCTCGTGCTCGACGAGCCCACCGAGCACCTCGACGAGGAGAACGCGGTCGCGCTCCTGCGGGACCTGATGGCCGCGACCCGGGGCCGGACCGTGCTGCTGATCACGCACCGCACGGACGCCCCCGACTACGTGGACTCGGTCATCACCCTGCACCCGAACGCCGCCTCGCCGAACGCCGCCTCGCTGGCCGCGGCGTCGACGGACCGCCGGCCGGCGGCTCCGGCAAGCGGGGGCTCGTGCGGCGCGGTCGTGGCGTCGGCGGGCGAGGGCGCGCGCGGCGCGGTCGTGGCGTCGGCGGGCGGGGACTCCCGTGGGGCGGTCCTGGCTTCGGCGGGCGGGGGCTCGTGCGGCGCGGTCGTGGCGTCGGCGGGCCGGGACTCGCGCGGGGCGGTTGTGGCGTCGGCGGGCCGGGACTCGCGCGGGGCGGTTGCGGCGTCGGCGGGCGGGGGCTCGCCCGGGGCGCCTGTGGATTCGGACGGAGGTGATGGTGATGGGGTCGATGCGCTCGCTGGGGCGGCGGCGGTGTCTTGAACTGCTCGGCTCGGTGGCCGTGGGGCGCGTGGTGTTCACCGACCGGGCGCTGCCCGCGATCCGGCCGGTCAACCACCTGCTCGACGGCGAGACGATCGTGATCCGCGGCAACCTCGGCGGCGGGCTGGCGTCGGCCGCGACGGCGCACGGGTCGCTCGTGGTCGCGTACGAGGCCGACGAGATCGACGCCGGCACGCACGCCGGCTGGAGCGTCGTGGTGACCGGGACCGCGCGGCTGGTCCTGGACGAGGAGCGGCTGCGGCGCTACGAGGAGGCGCTGCGGCCCTGGGTCGACGAGCCGATGAACTGCGTGATCGGCATCGACTGCGACCTGGTCAACGGCTTCGAGCTCACCGGGACGAATCTGTCCAGAGCGGGATGAAAACGGGCAAGGCGCCGGGAGGTCCCGGGGAATCAGTGACTTCCGGCCCTGCCCGGCGGCGCGGGTCCGGGGCGACCGTTGGATGAACACCGCACAGCGCCCCGCCTGAGGAGACCGCCATGAACCACAACCTTCGCGCCGAGCTCGATCTCGTGGCCGAGGCGTCCGTCGCGGCGCTGCGGGCCCCCTCGATCCTCAACAGCCAGCCCTGGCGGTGGCGGCTGGCCGGGGACCACGCCGAGCTGTGGGCCGACCGGTCCCGGCAGCTCAGCGGGCTGGACCCCGACGGGCGGCTGCTCACGCTCAGCTGCGGCGCCGCGCTGCACCACGCGGTCGTGACGCTGCACGCGGCCGGGTACGAGGCGGCCGTCGACCGGCTCCCCGACGCGGCCCGGCCCGATCTCGTCGCGCGGTTCGGGCGCGGCCCGGCTCTGCCCGGCCACGGCCCGGCGGTGAACGCGAGCGCCGGCCCGGCAGGGGATGCGAGCGCCGGCGACCGCGGCCGCGGCAATGCGGCACCCGATGCGCTGGGGGCGGCCGTCGGAGCCTCGGGCCGCAACGGTGACACGGCGGCGGTGGGTGTGGGCGGTGGCGACGCGGTGGGTGTGCGCGGTGGCGACGCGGCGGGTGTTGGCGGTGGCGACCGAGTGCGTGACGCCGAGCTGGCCGCGGCGATCGAGTGGCGGCACACCGACCGGCGGCCGTTCGGCGACGAGCGGCCCGCCGACGCGGTGCTGGACGAGCTGCGGGCGGCGGCGGGGCGGCACGGGGTACACCTGCAGATCGTGCGGGACGACCAGGTCACGGCGTTCGCGGGCGCGGTCGCCCACGCCGGGGAGGTCGAGCGGGACGATCCGCGGTTCCGGGCCGACCTGCGGACCTGGACCAACCGGGCGCACGGGGACGGGGTCACGACGCACAGTGTGGTGGCGACCACCCGGCGCACGGTCGCGCCGCGGGACTTCGCGCTCAAGGCGGGGCTGGCGGCCGGGCCGGGGAGCGACCGGGGCACGGTGTACGCGATCTTCGTTACCGACGGTGACGAGGCCCGGGACTGGCTGGCGGCCGGAGAAGCGCTCTCCGACGTGTGGCTGACGCTCACCGCGCGCGGGCTGGCCGCGTCGCCGATCAGCGAGGTCGTCGAGGTCGCCGGCGTGCGCAACGCGCTGCGGGGGCTGCTCGGCGGGGTCGGCAACCCGGCCGTCGCGATGCGCATCGGCGTCCCGGTGCAGCAGGACGCGCCACCGGCGACCGCTCGCCGCTCGCCGTCCGCCGTGCTCAGCTGATCGATTCCGCACTCGGCCCAAGCCGGTCGCCGTCCGCCGTAGTCGGCCGAAGGTAGTCGCCGTCCGCCGTGCTCGGCCCAAGCCGGTCGCCGTCCGCCGTAGTCGGCCGAAGGTAGTCGCCGTCCGCCGCGCTCGGCCCAAGCCGGTCGCCGTCCGCCGCAGTCGGCCGAAGGTAGTCGCCGTCCGCCGCGGTCGGCCGAAGCTGGTCGCCGCCCAGCTGCGCTCGGACGGCCGGTTCCGCAGCGGTCACCGGCAGCCGTGCGCGAGGAGGCGACCAGGCCGGGCGGCGTGGGAGCCGAGCGCGAGAACGCAGACGCCCACAGGTCGAGCGATACGCGGCGGCAGGCGGGCAGCGCGGTGCGGGAGCCGATGCGCGGAGCCGTACGCGGCCCGGGGTAGCGTCGGGCGCGTGGCGGGGCTCGCGGGGCGGATTCGGCAGCGGCTCGGGGTGCGCATGCGCTCCGCGCTCGCCGCCTCCGTCGTCGTCGCCGTCGCGTCCGTGCTCACCGGCGTCGCGTTCGTCGTCGCCGCGCGGCTCATCCTCACCGGCAACGTCGACCAGGATACGAGCGACCGGGCCGCCCAGGTGGCCGGTGCGCTCGACGACGACGCCGCGCTCGCCGCCGTCATGCGGCCGTCGCTGCGGGACCGCACCGTCGTGCAGGTGCTCGGCGCCGACGGCCGGGTCCTGCGCGCCTCCGCGCTCATCGCCGGGGCCCAGCCGATCTCCTCGCTGCGCCCGCAGCCGGGGCAGACCAGGCGGGAGCAGCGCCGGCTGGCGGTGGCGCACGACGAGTACTTCCGGATCACCGCCCTCGGGGTCGACTCGGACGCGGGGCCGCGCACGGTGCTCGTGGGGCAGTCCATCGACGAGATCGACGACGGCACCGAGGCCGCGATCGGAGCCCTGGCCGTCGGGCTGCCGCTGCTGACGGTGATCGTGGGGGTCGCGACGTTCCTGTTCGTCGGGCGCTCCCTGCGGCCGGTCGACGCCATGCGGCGGCAGGCCGAGACGATCACGGGGCGGAACCTGCACACGCGGCTGCCCGTACCGCCGACCGGTGACGAGATCGCCGCGCTCGCCGCGACCATGAACGGGATGCTCGACCGCATCGAGTCCGCGACCGCGGCGCAGCGCCGGTTCGTGGCCGACGCCTCGCACGAGCTGCGCAGCCCGCTGTCCACCGTGCTCGCGGGCCTGGACCTGCTCGGGGACGGGCCGCACGTGGTGCGGATGCGGCGGGAGAGCGACCGGATGGCCCGGCTCATCTCCGACCTGCTGCTGCTGGCGCGGGTGGACGAGAAGGGGCTGCAGCTGCGGCGGGAGGACGTCGACCTCGACGATCTGGTCTACCTGGAGCGCGAGCGGCTCACCGCCGAGCGGCCCGGGCTGCGGGTCACCGCGCGCTCGGCCCCCGTGCGGGTGAGCGGCGACCCGCACCACCTGCAGCGCGTGCTGCGCAACCTGCTCGACAACGCGGCCCGGCACGCTCGGCGGGCGGTGGAGGTGACGGTGGAGGCTCGGGACGGTACCGCTGAAATCACGGTGTCCGACGACGGGCCGGGCATCGCCCCCGCGGACCGGGACCGGGTCTTCGACCGGTTCGTCCGCCTCGACGAGGACCGCTCGCGCACCGGCGGCGGGACCGGGCTCGGGCTGCCCATCGCCCGGGACATCGTGACCGCGCACGGGGGCACGCTGACGGTCGAGGAGTCCCCGGCCGGCGGGGCGCTGCTACGGCTGAGACTGCCGCGATGAGACTCGCGCCGTGCGCGGGCGATGAGCTGCCCGTCGCCCGGGACATCGTGACCGCGCACGGTGGCACGCTGACGGTCGGGGAGTCCCCGGCCGGCGGGGCGCTGCTACGGCTGAGACTGCCGCGATGAGACTCGCGCCGCGCGCGGGCGAGGTGAGAGCGCGTGTCCTAGAAGCCCATCACGGGCACGGCCTCCACGGCGCTCCACGCCAGGGCCCCCGCGGTGCACGCGGCGAGCGCGGCGATCCCGTAGAGCGGCCACGCCCGCGGCCCCCGGCGGCGGGCGAAGGACCAGGTGGCCACCGTGATGCCCGCCGCGGCCTGCAGCGCGCCCGAGGCCGGCCCGCCGCGGACCGCGCCGCCGGTGAACAGCGGCGCGGCGACGATCGCGATCCCGGCCCCGGCGAGCAGCCCGCACGCGATGCCGGCGGCGATCGCGGCGCGGCGGGCCCCGTCGGCGCGCACCGCGTGGGCGAGCGCGCCGAGCGGGGCGCCGCCGGCGACGGACAGCAGCATCCAGTAGCCGAAGGCGCGCAGCAGCGGCCCGAACTCCCCGCCCGGGCGCAGGCCGCCGGGCAGGTTGAGCCAGTAGTAGCAGCCGGTCGCGGTGCACAGCACGATGACCGCCGCGGCCGCCGCCCCGCGCCGCGTGCGGGCCGGGTACGCCGCGGCGAACGCGGCGCAGCCCCAGGCGAAGCCGGTGCTGGCCCCGAACTGCAGGACCGCGCGCAGGGTGCCGTCGACGAGATCGGCGCAGAAGGCGGCGATGCCGAGCGCCACGCCCGCGGTCAGCGGCCAGCCGATGCCGATCCGCTGCCGGGCGGACGCCCCGTGGGACTCCACCATGAAGCCATGATCCAGCCGAACGACGCGCGGCGTGGCCGCTTACAGGCTTTTGAGGGTCTGGATCACCGGGGCCGTCTCCAGGTGCTGGATCGGGGGCAGCGCGGCGACGCTCGTCGAGAGGTACCGGTAGAACGCCGCCGGATCCGGGCACAGCACCGCCGCGTAGAGGTTCGTCGCGCCCGTCGTGGCGCCCACGAACGCGGCCTCGGGGTGCGCGGCCAGGGCCGCACCCGCCTCGGCCAGGCGGTCGGGGGCGACCGACAGCCAGAGCATCGTCTGCATCGGCAGGCGCAGGGCGCGGTGGTCGATGTCGAGGTCGAAGTACAGCGCGCCGCACTCCCGCAGCTCCTGCACCCGGCGGCGTAGGGTGGTGTGCGGCCGGCCGGTGGCCGCGGCCAGCTCGGTGAACCCCGTCCGCCCGTCGGCGGCGAGGAGCTCCAGCAGCCTCCGGTCGTCGGCGGAGAGCTCGACCCGCGCGCCGGGCGGCGGCTCCGGCATCCGCAGCGCCGCGACCTGCCGCGGGTCGAGGGCGTCGATGAGGCTCTGGGGGCCGCCGAAGTACACGTGCAGCAGGCAGTTCGCGGTGACCCCGGTGACGTTGGGCGTCTTCGGCAGCCGCTCGAGTAGCAGCGCCCCGGAGTCGCGCTCGGACGCCGCGCGGACCACGCCCACGATCTCGGTGCCGCCCGAGGTCAGCTTCACCCACGACGTGTCCGGCCGCCGCGCGAGCGCCCGGCCGACGGTGACCGCCACGCTCGGCACGCACTGGATGCGCACGAACCACGACACCTCGCCGACCCGCTCCGGGTCGGTCCGCCCGGTGACGCGCACGCGCCTCTCGGCCCGCATCCGCGCGAACCGCCGCGCGACGGTCTGGTCGGAGACCCCGAGCACCTCGCCGAGGCGCGTGAACGACGCCCGCCCGTCCAGCTGCAGCGCGTGGAGAATGAGCAGATCGAGCTCGTCGAGGTCGGATTTCGCCATGTGAACCCCGCTGACGTGGTACGGCGCCGAAGCCGCGCCACGATCGTACCCATGACGACCTTGGTGATCGGCGCCCGGGGCTCCATCGGCCGCCACGTGCTCGACCAGCTCCACACCGCCGGCGATCCCGTCCGCGCCGGCGTGCGCCACCTGTCCACGGCCGGCGAGCTTCCGGCCGGTGTACCGGTCGTGCGAGCCGACCTCACCCGCCCCGAGACGCTGGGGCCCGCGCTGGACGGGGTGCGCCGGGTCTTCGTCTACGCCCTGCCCGCGGACCCGGCCCCCTTCGCCGCCGCGGTGGCCGCGGCCGGCGTCGAACACGTGGTCCTGCTCTCCTCGGGCAGCGTGCTGCTGCCCTGGACCGCGACCAACGCCATCGCGCGGGAGCACCGCGAGGTCGAGGCGGCCCTGCCCGGCTGCGTGCCGATCCGCCCGCTGGTGCTCGCGAACAATGCCCTGGCCTGGGCGCGCTCGATCCGCGCGGAGGGCGTCGTGCGCGTGGCGCACCCGGCCGCGGCGACGGCCCCGATCCACGAGCGCGACATCGCCGCGGTCGCCGTCGCGGCCCTGCGCGACCCGTCCACGCCCGGCGTGAGCGACCTGCTCACCGGCCCGGACGCGCTGACCCGGCACGAGCAGGTCCGCGCGATCGCCGCCGCCGCCGGCCGCCCGATCCGCATCGAGGAGCTGACCCCGGCCGCGGCGCGGGCGGCGTTCGCGGCCTTCACGGACGCCGCGACGGCCGCGGCGATCCTCGAGTTCGTGCGGCACGCCCTGGAGCCGGGCGGCTCGCCGGTGACCGGCACCTTCACGCGCGTGACGGGGCGCCGCCCGGCGTCGTTCGCCCAGTGGGCGCGCGACCACGCGGCCGAGTTCCAGGGCGGAGTCTAGGATTCCTCGCGCCGCTGCACCGCCAGCTGCACGGTCTCCAGCGCCCGCACGGACTCGACGGCGAGCGGTTCGAGCTCGCCGAGGCCCGGCACGGCGTGCATGGCGGGCGCGAGGTCGGCCAGCAGCCGCGCCGTGTCCAGCGCCAGGTGCGCCGCCTCCGTCGGGTCGTCGTCGCCGAGGCGGGCCTTGATCTCGCCGCCGAGGCTCGACAGCGTGGACTCGTCGATCTCGGGTGGGAGGCATGCGGCGAGCGCCGGCGGGTCCGGGGTGTGGACGCGGCGCTGACGCAGGGCGGCGACGAGCGGGAGGCGGTCGCCGTAGCGGTCCAGCAGCCCCACGAGCTCGAGCGCCCGGGTCACGAGCCGGGGCCGGCCGGGGAACTGGTCGAGCCAGGCGAGCAGCGCCTCGTCGCCGCCGACGTGCTCCATGATGTGCTGCAGGCAGGAGGCGATGGGCGTGCACGGCGGCTCGGACTGCCCGACGAAGTATGCCACCTGCCCGGCGAGCGCCGCCTCGTCGGCGGCGTCCAGCCGCCCGGCCCTGAACCTTCCGGCCGCACCCAGGTCGAGGCCGCCTACGGGAAAGGTCGTCACGGGCGGTGCGCTACCCGCCGTCAGACCGGCGAAACCGTGCGGCCGAGGACCGTCCACGCCATCGCGGTGACCTCGATCGGGCCGCTCGCGGGCAGCAGCGTCGCGCAGCGCTCGCGCAGGGCCTCGCGGCGCGGCGCGTCCAGCGTGCGCACGTAGTCGCCGGCCGGCCCGACACCGAGCGTGAACGGCTCCCACCACGCGTCGAAGCCGGCGAAGGTCGTGCGCACCGTCAGCTCGGCCGGTTCGAGGTCCCGCAGGCCGGCCGCGCCGAAGAGCTCGGCCAGGTGGCCCTCGCGCGCCCCGGCGAGGCCGGACTCGTCGCGGGCGGCCGGGTCGAGCTCCAGCGCGGCGCGCCAGAACACGGCCAGCGGGCCGGCGCCGCCGGCGTGGTCCCAGACGCACGCGGCCACCAGGCCGCCGGGCCGGGTGACGCGGGCCATCTCGCGCAGCCCGGCGACGGGGTCGGCCATGAAGTGCACGACGAGCTGGGCGAGCGCGAGGTCGAAGGTTCCGTCGGCGAAGGGCAGCCGCTCCGCCGCCCCGCGGCGCACATCGGCGTCGGGGAAGCGCTCGCGGGCCGTGGCCACGAACGACTCGGACGGATCGACGGCGGAGACGGACGCGGCCCCGAGCCGCTGGACGAGCTCGGCCGTGAGCGCCCCGGTGCCGCAGCCGACATCGAGCGCGCGCTGCCCCGCCGAGACGCCGGCAAGGTCGGCGAACCGTGTCGCGAGGGGGACCGAGTACCGCCCCATGAACCGCCCGTAGGCGTCCGCCTGCACCTCGAAGCTCACTCCGGCGATGCTAGACCTGCATCTCGAGGGCCCGCAGTGGGCAAGATGGACGTATGCCCCTGCAGCGTTTGTCGCACGTCGTCGACCTCGCCCTGTCCGCCGCGGGCACGGCCGCCGGGACCGCCGCGGCCGTCGTCGCGCTGCCCGGGCGGGTGGTGCGCCTGGTCGGCGGCGCCGAACTGCTCCTGGCCCGCGCCACCGCGACCCTCGACGCGGCCGACGAGGCGATCGGTCGGGTCCGGCAGATCGCCGCGAGCGCCGATGCCCTGGTCGCGCAGGCGGGGCGGACGGCCGCGGGCGCCGATGCCCTGGTCGCGCAGGCGGGGCGGACGGCCGTGAGCGCCGACGCCCTCGTCAAGCAGGCCGGTGAGACGGCCGCCAGCGCCGACGCGATCGTCGTGCAGGCCGCCGAGACGGCCGCGAGCGCCGGCGCCCTCGTCAAGCAGGCCGGTCAGACGGCCACGAGCGCCGACGCGATCGTCGCGCAGGCGGAGCAGACGGCCACGAACGCGGACGCCGTCGTCGCCCAGGCCGCGCGGGCGGCGGACACCGCGCAGGAGCTGCTCGGCGCCTACGAGCCGGCGCTGCGCCGGTTCGTCGAGAACCTCTCGCCCGAGGAGGTCGACGCGGCGATCCGCATGGTCGACGACCTGCCGCGGCTCGCCCATCACCTCAACACGGACATCCTGCCGATCCTCGCCACCCTCGACCGGGTCGGCCCCGACATCCACGAGCTGCTCAACGTCACCCGCGACCTGCGCCAGGCGATCGTCGGCATCCCCGGCTTCGCCATGTTCCGCCGGCGGGGCGAGCGGCACGAGCACGAGATCGAGGAGCACCACGACCACGGGCGCGAGGACGGCGACGAGCGCTGAGGGCTACAGGGCGATCCCGGGCCCGGCGACGGCGGTCGCGCGCGCCGATGCCGCGCGGGCGCCGGCGACCGCCACGGCCGCCATGTTCGTGCCCACCACGATCACGATGCCGGCCCAGACGTGCGCGGCGGGGACCTGGCCCAGGATCGCCGCGCCCGCGAGCGCCGCGAACACCGGGTGCACGCTCTGCAACAGCCCGAAGAAGCGCGGCGGCACGCGGCGCAGGGCGATGACGTCCGCGGCGTACGGCACGACCGAGCACAGCACGCCGGCGCCGAGCGCGTAGAGCAGCCCGGCCGCGGTGCAGCGCCCCTGCACGGTCAGCGCGACGGCGACCGGCAGGTAGAGCACCGCCGCGACCGCCGTGCCCACCGCGGGGCCCTGCAGGCCGGGCAGGCGCGCGCCGACGAGCCGGTTGAGCAGGATGTACGCGGCCCAGCACGCCCCGGCGAGCAGGCCCAGGCCGAGCCCGGCCAGGTCGGTGCTCGGGCCGGGCAGGACGAGCACGTACACGCCGATCCCCGCGACGACGGCGCACACCAGGTCGACCGGCGTGCGCGAGCCGCACAGCGCGACCGCGAGGGGGCCGAGGAACTCCAGGGTGACCGCGAGCCCGAGGCCGATGCGGTCGACCGCGGTGTACAGGCTGATGTTCATCGTCGCGAAGACCAGCCCGAGCAGCAGCGCCGGCCACCACTGCGACCAGGTCAATCGCCGCAGGTCGGGCCGGGCCACGGGCAGCAGCACCGCGGCCGCCACGAGCTGACGGACCGCGACGACGCCCGCGGGCCCGATCGCGGGGAAGGCGCGCGCGCCGAGGGCCGCGCCCGCCTGGTTGCCGGCCGCGCTGGCGAACATGGTCGCGAGGGCGCCGCCGGTGCCGAGGTTCAGCCTGCTCACGACCATGATTGTGGGCCGGGGGAGCGGGGCCGCGGAAATGCGTGCGCTGCGCCATTCATACGCTGTACGCATGGATCTGGAGCTGCGGCAGCTGCGCGCGTTCGTCGCCGTCGTCGAGACCGGCACCTTCACCGACGCGGCCGGGGCGCTCGGGCTGTCGCAGGCGGCGGTGTCGCGGTCCGTGGCCGCGCTCGAAGCGGCGCTCGGCACGCGGCTGCTGCACCGCACGACCCGGCACGTGCGCCTGACCGCGACGGGCACCCAGGTGCTGAGCCGCGCCCGGGCGGTGCTGGACGAGGTCGCGCACCTGCGGCGGGTCGTCGAGCGTTCGCGCACCGAGCTGCGGGTGGGCTACGCCTGGGCGGCGATGGGCCGGCACACGCGCCGCATCCAGCGGGCCTGGTCCGGGCTCCACCCGGCGGTGCCGCTGGTGTTCGTCCAGCACAACAGCCTCGCCGCCGGGCTGACCGACGGTACCGCCGACGTCGCCGTGCTCCGCCGCGCGCTGGAGGATCCGCGGTTCGCGACGGCCGGGGTCGGATTCGAGCACCGCTGCGCGGCCGTGGCCACGGAGCACACCCTCGCGCGCAAGCGCACGGTGCGCCTGGCCGACCTGACGCGGTACACGATGGCGATCGACGATCGGACGGGCACCACGAGTCTCGGCCTCTGGCCGGCGGGCGCGGGGCCGGCGTCGGTGCGCCCGACGCGGGGCACGGACGAGTGGCTCACCCTCATCGCGGCGAACCAGGCCGTCGGCGTGACGTCGGAGGCGACGGCGCACCAGAACCCGCGCCCGGGGGTGGCCTACCGCCGGATGAGCGACGCGCCGCCGATCGAGGTCCGGCTGGCCTGGTGGCGCGACGACCCGCCCGCACACCTCGACGACCTGATCGCGCTGACCCGCGACGCCTATGGATCGTGAGCATCGACTCCTGTCGACCATGCGGATTTGTGTGCTCGGGTACGCTGCCCGGCATGAGTCTGCCGCAGCGGACGGCGATCCTGGAGGCGATGCACCGCGAGGCGGAGGTCGGCGACAAGACGCTGGCGCCCAACAGCTACCTCGTGCTCGTCTCGCCCGGCGACCACCCGCGGCTGGTGCCGCTGGCCGGGCCGCTGGCTCGGGCGCAGGCCGAGTTCCTGGCCGAGCAGCGCTGGGGCGTCGCCGACGAGGTGGTCGTGGAGCTGCAGCCCGACGACACCGTCCCGCCGGGCTCGTTCAAGATCATCGCTGACGTCCGCAAGGCCCGGACCCGCCGCGAGGACGAGGCCGGGCGCGGGGTCACGCTGCTCATCGACGACGGCCGGCGGTACACCGTCCAGGCCGGCGAGACCGTCATCGGCCGCGGCCGCCAGGTCGACCTGCGCGTGCGCGACGAGGGCGTCTCGCGGCGGCACGCGGCGCTGCGGTACGACGGCAGGACGGTGGTGCTGACGGACCTCGGCTCGACGAACGGCACGCTGCTCAACGACCGCCCGGTGACCGGGCCCGTGGCCGTGAACCCCGGCGACGTGATCACCCTCGGCGGCGTGACCCTGACCGTCCAGGGCGTGCGCTGACCCACCGCCCAACCGGGTCCACAGTGGACGCGTGGTCCGGCGATTCCGACCGGCAGGCCCATGGAGTCCGGCTCCCGGGCCGCTAGGATCGAGCGGCATGACCCGGTCCGCGGACACCCTGGGCGATGCGCGCGAGATCCTGCTGGGGAAGCGTTCGGCGACGATCAAGATACTCGACAAGCTGCTCGGTGCCGGGATCCTCGCCGCCGGGCCGATCGGTCTGGCGACGGGCCAGCCGTGGCTGCTCGCGGCGTGGGGCTGGATCGACCAGAAGAACGAGCTCGTCGACCGGATGGACGATCTGGTGCGCAAGGGCCGCGCGAAGCTGCGCAAGTCCTCCGGCCGGCAGCGGCACGAACTGCTCGCGGCCACGCACGCGGCCCTGACGGTGGGCGCGTTCTTCGCCGCGCTGCGCGACGTGCTCGGCCCCATGTACGACGAGCTGGAGCTGACCGGGGCCGACATCGAGCGCCTGAGCGCGAGCTCGACCCATCACGGGCAGCTGCGGCGCGCGGTCGACGGGTTGTTGTGGACGCGCATCGACCTGCCGTGGTCCGGTCGCGGCTTCGAGGCGAACCTGGAAGGCGGGATCAGGCCGTACTACGTGGACCTGGCCGGCCGGTGCCGCACGTTCTTCGCCGGGCTCCGGGCATTCTCCCCGGGAAGCGGTTCGACCATCACGGGGGACATCGTCGAACGCGCGGTCCGGCGATACCGCGCCGACTACCTCGGCCTCGCCGCGGAGGTGCCGGAGCTGCGGATCTGGGCCGAGTTCGGCGAGCATCTCGCCGAACAGAACGCCCTGCGGCGGATCGAGGAGCTGACCCGGTTCCTCGCCGCCCCGGCCAAGGCCGCCCGGCCGGCGCTGCGCGGCCTCCATCGCGCCGTGCTCGCCGCCCCCATCGTCGATCTCGAGGAGGCGACGGGCGACATCACGGCCGTGCGGGTGCCGAGCGTCGAGCGCGGGTACATCGAGCCGCAGTTCCGCTGGGCGGTCATGGGCCCGGCGTCGCTCCCCGCCCACGAGGACTGGTGGAGCCGGCAGCCCTTGGGGTCCGACCTCGCCGGATTCGTCGCGGCCCACGTCGTGTCGCCCGCCGCCGCCGAGCGGCCGATGGTCGTGCTCGGCCACCCGGGCAGCGGCAAGAGCCTGTTCACGAAGGTCTGCGCGGCGCGGCTCGACGCGTTCGTGACCGTCCGGGTGCCGCTGCGGGACGTTCCCGACCCGACGGCCGGGGTGTACCGCCAGATCGACGACGTCCTGCGCGAGGCCACCCACGACCAGGCGGAGTGGCGGACGCTGTGCGAGTCCGGCGGCCCCGCGGTGCGGGTCGTGCTGATCGACGGCCTCGACGAGCTGATGCAGGCCACCGGGGCCACGGAGTCGCGCTACCTGCGCAACGTGATGGACTTCCAGCGCACCGAGGCGGCCGTCGACGGCCCGGTCGCCGTCATCGTCACCTCCCGCACGCTCGTCGCCGACCTGGCCGCGATCCCGGAGGGCTGCCTCGTGGTGCGGCTGGAGGAGTTCACCGACGAGCAGATCGACGCCTGGGCCGAGCGGTGGGCCGAGGCGAACGAGCCCGGCGTCGCGGCCGGTCAGGTGCGCCCGGTCGCGGCCGACGCGCTGCGGGGCTACGGCGACCTGGCCCGGCAGCCGCTGTTGCTGCTGCTCCTGGCGATCGTGGCCGCCGAGCGGGAGCTGCCTGCCGACGGTACGTCCGCCGGGCTCTACCGCATGCTCCTCGACGACTACATCCGCCGCGAGCTGGCCCGGCCCGACAACCAGGCCTCCGGCCTCGCCGAGGACGAACGACGGGAGGCGGAGCTGTGGAAGCTCGGCCTGGTCGCCTTCGGCATGCTCAACCGCGGCCGCCAGCACCTCTCCGAGCGCGACCTCGAGGCCGACCTGCTGGCCCTTCCGGGCCCGATCCCGGTCACCGGGGTCCAGCGGCGCGACCTGGGCCGCTCCCTCGATCCGGCGCGCCGCATCATCGGCCGGTTCTTCTTCGTCGTCGCGGCCGAGGCCGACGGCGGCGCCGGCGGCCGCAGCTACGAGTTCCTGCACGCCACGTTCGGTGACTATCTCGTCGCCTTCCATACGTTCGAGCTGCTGCGGGACGCGGCCGCCGCCCGCTCGCTGCGCACGGCGTCGCAGTCCTGGGACGACGACCTGCTCTTCGCGCTGCTGTCCCAGCGGCTGCTGGCGGGATTCGGCTCCCGCGCCCTCGACCTCTTCGCCGAGCAGGCCCGCGGGGACGCGGCCGTCGCCGGCGTGCTGGAGCACATCGCGACCATCGTGCAGGACCGCTGGGGCCCGGGCCGCCACGCCGCCTATGCCCCGTCGGGCCGGGTGGCCGTCCAGCGCATCGCGACCTACGCGGCCAACATCGTGTCCCTGCGGCTGGCCATGGCCGACGAGCCGGTGGAGGTGGTCCGTCTGTGCCCGCCGCACGCCGACGTCCGCCTGTCGTGGGCCAACCAGGTCCGCCTGTGGGACGCCGTGCTGAAGCCCTCCGCCGGATGGGGCGCGTTCATCAGCGCGCTGCGGGTGGTGGACGGCGACCGGCCGACGGCGGCGTGGCGCTCGTCCGCCGGCTACTGGGAGGACATGGTGGAGATCGCGGCTCTGGCCGAGGCCCGGGCGATGCAGCTCGCCGTGGGGCGCACCGTGCTGTTCGACAGCGCGAACCCCATGGACCAGCCCGGCCCGGCGATGGCCCGCGCTCTGACGGAGTTGCTGCTGTGCGGTTACGCCTCCCCGGAAAGCCTCGCGATCCTCACCGACGTGAGCCGCATTCCCGGCGCGCTGCACGGCCTCGCGCTGAGTGCGGCGGCCCGGCACGGCGCGAGTCTCGACGCCGCGACGGCCAACGAGGTCCTGAACCTTCGCGGCAAGCGCATGGACGAGGCCGTCGCGATGCTGGCGATGCGGCACGCGATCCAGGTCAAGCGGATCTTCTCGGACGAGTTCTGGGATGTCATGGTCCGTCTGGAGGCCGTGCTCGACGGAGGGTACGCGGGCAAGATCCGCCAGACCCCTGAGGGCCGGGCGATGCGCGCGCTGCCGCCCGAGCTCGCCCGCAAGCTCATCCCGGAGCTGGCGGCCTCGCTGCTGTCAGCGCGGGAGCAGGACCAGGCGTGAGGAGGCCGAGCCCGTGGACTGGGCCTGCCAGGCGGTAGGGGCGTCGGAGAGGGGGACGGCCTCGTAGGAGACGCTCAGGCGGCCCGCCGCGGCGTGGGCCGCGATCGTGCGCATGGTCTCCGCCCGCTCCGGCTTCGTCAGGGAGTTGTTCGTGTAGCCCAGAATCCGCAGCGAGCCGCTGCGCAGGGTGGCCGAGTCGAAGGGCGCCGTCGGGGCGGCCGAGCCGCCCAGGTTGACCAGGCGGCCGCCCGGGCGCAGCACCTGCAGCGCCGCCGCGGCCGGCACGCCGAACAGCGGGTCCAGCACCAGGTCGAGCGGGCCGTCCAGCGCCGGGCGCAGCCGTGCGGCCAGGCCGGGCACGGTGTCGTCGTCGAGCAGGGGCACCACGGCGTCCGCGCCCAGGGCGGCGGCGCGGGATCGGGCCTGCGAGGAGCGGCAGGCCGCCACCACCCGGCGGGCGCCGAGCAGGCGGGCGATCTGGATCGCCGCCTGCCCGACGATGCCGCCGCCGCCCAGGACCAGCACCTGCTCGCCGGTGCGCAGGTCGCCGCACGAGGTGAGGGACTGCCACGCCGCGACGGCGGACAGGCCCAGTGCGGCGACCAGCGCGGGGTCGGCGCCCGGGGGCAGTTCGACGATGTCCGCCGGGGGCACGTGGCAGTACTGCGCCATGCTCCCGTCGCCGGGGCGCATGCCGGCGTCGGTGGCGAACCACACGGGCGTGCCGTCGGGCAGCGCTCCGACGCCCTGGACCCCGGGGACGTACGGGACCGGCGGGGCGCCGAAGTACGAGGTCCCGGTCGCGCACAGCACGTCCAGCGGCGTGATCGGCGCGGCGGTCACGGCGATCCGGACACCGCCGGACGGCGAGGGTTCGTGCGCGGCCACGACCGGCGGTTGTCCACATCGGACGATCAGGGCGGCCCGCATGTCAGGTCGCGATGTCCGGGTACGGCAGGTCGAAGTGCGCCAGCCGCAGCGCGTACTCCTTCTGGAACCCCAGCGGCTCGGGGTGGTCGCGCTCGAACATCGCGATGAACAGCGTCAGCGTCAGGAAGGGGTGCGCGCCGAGCTCGAACAGCGCCACGTAGTCGTGGCCGGCCAGCGCGGCCCGCTCCCGCGCCGAGAAGGCCTGCCACGTCGAGGCCTCACCGGTGTGGCAGTTCAGCAGCGCGTTGGCCATGTTGGCCTCCCACCACGCGACCGTCTCGGCGGGCTCGGCCCGGTAGCGCTCGACCAGCTCCGGGTCGCGGTCCACGGTGAAGAGGAACTTGTCCAGCAGGTACTTGCTCATGCCGGCACCCCCGACGGGTACCAGGTGAAGTACGCCTCCATGGTGTGGAACAGGTCGTAGGTGTCGACGTAGTCGGCCTTCCGGCCGGCCCCGGCGACGCCCATCATGAGCATGAAGTCCATGAACCCGTGCGTGGCGTTGCCCGGCGCGTGCAGGCTGTCCAGCGTCACCTCCGACAGGCACCCGTCGAGGTCGCCGTTGGCGATCCACTCCACGGCGCGGGCGTCGAACTCGGGGTCCGGGCCGTGCGGGCCGAACTGGCGCGGGCCGCCCAGCTCCAGCGACAGGTGCCCGGTGCCGATGACGGCCACCCGCAGGTCGCTCGGCCAGGCCTCGACGAGCTCGCGGATCGTCTGGCCGAGCTGGACGAAGCGCTTCGGCCGGGGCAGCGGCGGGGCGAAGATGTTCGTGTAGACCGGCACGATCGGCAGGTCGGCCTCGGGCCGCAGGGTGATGATCGGGCAGGTGATGCTGTGGTCGATGCGCAGCTCGTTGCTGAACGCGAGGTCGAAGCCCGCGTCGAGGCCCTCCCGCAGCATGTACGCCGAAAGGTCCTCCTGCCCCGCGAGGCGCATCCGCGGCAGGCCGAACTCGCGCTCCTCGTTGTACCAGTTGGCGTCGAAGAACGGCGCCTTGCCGATGAGGAACTGCGGCATGTTGTCCAGCCACAGCTGGTGGAAGTGGTCCGAGCCGACCATCACCAGCACGTCCGGGCGGGCCTTGGTGAGCGTCTCCCGGAAGCGCAGGATCTTCGCCACCCACTCGTCGGCGAACGGCGGCCGGTCCTCGCCGGTGGCCGTGCTGGCCTTGTAGTAGAAGGGGTGGTGCGTCGAGGCGATCACCGCGACGATCTGGGCCACGGCGACTCCTTCCTTCTAGGCGGTGTACCGCGCGTTGCGGTCGACGGTCTTGTAGATCTCCAGGCCGAGGTTCGTGCGCCGCTCCTCGGCCAGGTGCCCGAGCAGGCCGGCCGCGCGGGCCAGCAGCGCGAACCCGCGCAGCATCTCCACCGGCAGGCCGAGGTCGGCGAGCGCGGCCCCGCAGACGCCGGCGCCGTTGAGCGGCAGGGTGCGGCCGAGGACCGCGGGGTGGACGCGCCCGATGGCCTCGAAGAGGCGCAGGTGCGGGCCGCGCAGGCCCTCGGCCTCGGCGATGCCGATGAGCACGGGGGTGCGCGGGTCCTGGACCTTGTGCACGGGGTGGCCGAGGCCGGGCACGAACCGGCCGGCCGCGCGCTGGTCCCGGACCGCCCGCTCGGCGAGTGCGTCCCAGTCCGCGTCGGTCGCGGGGAGGTCGCCCTGCGCGTGCAGGACGCCGGCCAGGAACCGGCCGCAGTCCTCGGTGACGCCCAGGAACCGGGACCCGCCGCCCAGCAGGCCCGCGGCCAGGGCGCCCTGGAGGGCCTCCGGGGCGCTGGCGTAGGTGACGCGCGCGGCGATCGCGGTGGGCGTGAACCCGTGGTCGGCCAGGGCGACGAGCACCGCCTCGAACACCCGCGTCTCGCCGGGTGCGGGGCGGCGCCCGGCCACCAGCCAGAAGGCCAGCTCGCCGAAGCCGACCTTGCCCATCAGGTCGGCCGCGAGGTCCTGGCCCAGCAGCCGGATCTGGTCGGCGTCGGACGTGCCGATGCCGGTGGGGAAGCTCAGCTCTTCAGCCATTGGCGGATCTCCTCGCCGTGCTCGTCCAGGGACGGGGGTGGCAGCTCGTAGCGCGGCGGTGTCGCCGAGAAGGTGATCGGGTTGCGCACGCCGGGGATGCCGCCGGTGACCACGACGGGGTCGAGCCCGAGGTTCTCGGCGTAGGCGACGCCGCCGTCGATCGTGTTGATCGGCGCGCACGGCACCCCGGCCGCGGTCAGCACGGTGAACCACTCGTCCTTGCCCTTGGCGGCGAGCGCCTCGACGAGCAGCGGGCGCAGGGCCTCGCGGTTGGCGGTGCGGTCCTGGTTGTGCGCGAACCGCGGGTCGTCGAGCAGGTGCCGCAGGCCGAGGACGCCGCACAGCTTGGCGAACTGCGGGTCGTTGCCCGCGATCACGATGAGCTCGCCGTCGGCGGTGGGCAGCGGCTCGTACGGGAACAGGCTCGGATGCGCGTTGCCCATCCGGAACGGCACCGTGCCGCCGGCGACGTAGCCGCTGCTGTGGTTCACCAGGCCCGACAGGGCCGAGGAGAGCAGGTTGACCTCGACGTGCTGGCCACGCCCGCTGCCGGCCCGGTGGTGCAGTGCGGCGAGGATGCCCAGGCCCGCGTGCATCCCGGCCATCACGTCGAACACGGAGATGCCGGCTCGAAACGGTGGGCCGTCGGCGTCGCCGGTCAGGCTCATGAGGCCCGAGATGGCCTGGACCATGAGGTCGTAGCCCGGCAGCGACGCCCCGGCCGCGGTGCCGAAGCCGGAGATGGACGCGTAGACGAGCTTCTCGTTGCGCGCGGCGAGGGTCTCGTAGTCCAGCCCGAACCGCTCGAGGCCGCCGGGCTTGAAGTTCTCGATGAGCACGTCGGCGCGCCCGGCGAGAGCCTGCGCGGCCGCGAGGTCGTCCGGATCGCGGAAGTCCAGCGCAATCGACCGCTTGTTGCGGTTGATGCCGAGATAGTAGGTGGAGAGGCCGTCGCGGACCGGGGGCATCCAGGTGCGGGTGTCGTCCCCGCCCGGTCCCTCCACCTTGATGACGTCGGCGCCGAGATCGGCCAGCAGCATCGTCGCGTACGGCCCCGCGAGGATCCGCGAGAAGTCCGCGACGAGCAGCCCGTCCAGTGGTCCCACGCTGCCTCCGTCCGCTCTACGGACAACCGTCCGCAACTCGTTGACACGGTACATCACCGCGAACAGAATGTCGCTACCCAACCAATCTGCCCGCCAGGCGGACGGACGTCCGAGATTGGAGCCCGCGATGGGCGCAGTCATCTTCCGCAACGCACTGGTCCTCACCATGGACGACACCCACACCGTGCTCCCGGGCACCGACGTCCTGATCGTCGGCGAGCGCATCGCCGAGATCGGCGTCGGCCTCACCGCCCCGCCCGGCACGCAGGAGATCGACGCGTCCGGCGGCATCCTCATGCCGGGCATGGTCGACACGCACCGCCACATGTGGCAGACCGCGATGCGCGGCTACGGCGCGGACTGGACCCTGACCCAATACTTCGTCTGGTACTACCTGGAGTCCGGCAAGCACTTCCGCCCCCAGGACATCTACGCCGGCAACGTGCTCGCGGCCTGGGAGGCCCTCGACGCCGGCGTCACCACGACCGTCGACTGGTCGCACGGCCTGCAGAGCACCCAGCACGCCGACGCGGCCGTCGACGCCCTGGAGTCGGTGCCGGGCCGGTTCGTGCTCGCGTACGGCAACATCCAGCAGGGCCCGTGGGAGTGGTCGGCCGCGCCCGAGTTCCGCGACTTCGTCAGCCGCCGCATCACCGGCTCGGACCGGCTGGGCTTCCAGATGGCCTTCGACGTCACCGGCGACCCCGCGTTCCCGGAGAAGGCCGCGTTCGAGGTGGCCCGCGACCTCGGCGTGCCCGTCACCACCCACGCGGGCGTGTGGGGTGCGACCAACGACGACGGCATCCGGCTCATGCACGAGCACGGGTTCATGACGCCGGAAACGGTCTACGTGCACGCGGCGACGCTCACGCACGACTCGTACCACCGCATCGCCGCGACCGGGGGCAGCGTCTCGGTGTCGACCGAGAGCGAGCAGAGCGCCGGGCAGGGCTACCCGCCCACCTGGATCCTGCGCGAGCACGACATCCCCGTGTCGCTGTCGATGGACACCAGCGTGTGGTGGAGCGGCGACCTGTTCTCCGCCATGCGCACGACCCTCGGCGCCGACCGGTCCCGCGAGCACCTCGTGGCCCACGACCGCGCCGAGACCGTCACCCACGTGCACCTGCGCGCCGAACAGGTCGTGGACTGGGCGACCCGGGGCGGCAGCCGGGCCCTCGGCCTCGACGACCGGATCGGCAGCATCCAGACCGGCAAGAAGGCGGATGTCGTACTGCTCAAGAACGACGCCAGCCCCGTCATGTTCCCGATCCTCAACCCGTACGGCCACGTCGCCTTCCAGGCCCAGCGCGGCGACGTGCACACCGTCGTGGTCGACGGCCGCGTGGTGAAGCACGAGCACCGCCTCGTCGGGGCCGACCTCGCCAAGGCCCGCGCCGACGTCGAGGCGACCGTCGAGCACCTCATCGCCACCATGGGCCGCGACGCGTGGGAGCGGGGCATGAACCCCGACATCCCGGAAACCAAGGTGATGGACAATCCATACACGTACACCGACTACGACGCCGGCTCGGCGCAGTGGAAGCAATAGGGAAGGTTCTTCATGCCACGCGAAGCGGGACCGGACTTCATCGAGGCTCTCGCGCGCGGTCTGGACGTGGTGCGCTGCTTCCGGCCGGGCCGGCCGGTGATGACCCTCAGCGAGGTCGCCACCGCCACCGGCCTGGCCCGCCCCACCGTCCGGCGAATCCTGCTCACGCTGGAGGAGCTCGGCTACGTCCGCTCGTCGGGTGAGCGCGGCTTCGCGCTCACCCCCCGGGTGCTGGAGCTCGGCATGGCCTACGTCAACGCGCTGTCCGTGTGGGACGTGGCCCGCCCGCACATGGAGCGCCTGGTCGCCGCCACGGGGGAGTCGACGTCCCTGGCCCAGCTCGACGGGTCCGACATCGTGTACGTGGCGCGGGTGGCGGTACCGAAGATCGTCACCCTCGCCGTCACCATCGGCACCCGCTTCCCCGCCCCGGCGACCTCGATGGGCAAGGTCCTCCTGGCCGCCCTCACCCCCGACGAGCTGACCGCCCTGCTGGCCCAGCCGACCCGCTCGGGCATCGACGCGCGCTGGCACCCGCCGCGCGAGGAGCTCGACGCGGCCCTGCGCGAGGTCCGCACGAAGGGCTGGGCGCTCGCGGACCAGGACCTCGCGCCCGGCATCCGCTCGGTCGCCACGGGCCTGCGCAACGGCGAGGGGCGCGTGGTCGCGGCCATGAACGTGACCGTCCACGCCGCCGAGACGAGCGTCGAGCACCTGCTGGAGCACCACCTGCCGCTGCTGCTGCGCGCCGCGGCCGACATCAGCCACGACTGGTCGCTGCTCGACACCGTCCCGCTCGCTACCGCAGCGCGCTGAGCTCCGCGGCGGTGGGCAGCGCGGTTCGCGCGCCGACGGCCGTTGTGGCCAGGGCGCCCGCGGCGCAGGCCAGGCGGGCGGCCTCGTCGAGGTCGTGGCCCGCGTCCAGGGCCCACGCCAGCGCCCCGCAGAAGGCGTCGCCCGCGCCCGTGGTGTCCACCGTGGCCACGCGGTGGCCCGGGACGTCGACGGTGCCCGACGCGCGGTGGATGCGGCACCCGGCCGCGCCGAGCGTGACGACCACGGCCTTCGCGCCCCCGGCCAGCAACGAAGCGGGGGAGCCGAGCACGGCCAGCTCGTGCTCGTTCGGCACCAGCACGTCCACGAGCGAGAGCAGTTCGGGCGGCAGCGGTACCGCCGGTGCCGGGTTGAGCACGAACGTCCATCCGCTCCGGGCCGCCGCCAGCACCGCGTCCAGCGGCACCTCGAGGCTGGCCAGCAGCACCCCCTCGCCGGTCAGGGCGGGCACGTCGGCGGGGGAGAGGTTCGCGTTCGCGCCGGGCACGACGGTGATGGCGTTCTCGCCGGTGTCGTCGACGAGCACGACCGCGAGGCCCGTCGGGGCGGTGTCGTGCACCACGCCGGACAGGTCCACACCGGACAGCGAGGCGGCGTCGAAGTCGGGCCCTACGCGGGCGATCAGGCGGCACGAACCGCCGAGCCTTGCGACCGCCGCGGCCTGGTTGCCGCCCTTGCCCCCGTGGCCCGTCGACGAGCCGGTCGCGACGACGGTCGAGCCGGGCGCGGCGATCCGGGGCACCCGCACCACGAGGTCGGCATTGACCGCCCCGATCACCACGACGCTCATGGCATCGAATCGTACGGGAGCGCGGTCCGCGGGCCGGGGCGCCGCGAGCCGAAGTCAGCGGCCGGGCGCCCGGACCCTCACCTCCTGCAGGAACCAGCCGTTGCCGTCCGGGTCGCTGAAGGCGGCGAAGGAGCCGTAGTCGCCGCGGGCCGGATGCGGACCGGGCACCCGGCCCTCGGTGCCGGCGTGGTGGAAGACCCCGCCGGCGTCGTGGAACGGCTCGCTGACGTCCACGCCGCGCTCGGCGAGCTCGGCCCGGGCCTTCTCGATGTCCTTCACGACGAGGTGCAGCCCCTGCGCGGAGCCGGGCGCGGCGGTGGTGAGACGGTCCCCGAAGATGATCGAGGCCTCCGATCCCGGCGGCGTCAGCTGTACCACCCGCAGCCCGTCGGGCGCCGGGAAGTCGGCATCGAGCCGCCACCCCAGCCCGGTGTAGAACGCCTTGGCCCGGTCGACGTCGGCGACCGGGAGCACCACTACCTCGAGTTTCATGTCCACGCGGCCACGATCCCGCGCCGGGGGTGCCCGCGCCGCGTGGACGGTCGCGGGCTCGCCCCGCAACTCCCCCCGGGGCTGGGCCCTGTCCGGCCGGCCACGCCCGGCCTGCGACGGGC
Organism: Dactylosporangium sp. CA-052675; assembly: GCF_050947935.1. Classification (GTDB taxonomy): domain Bacteria; phylum Actinomycetota; class Actinomycetes; order Mycobacteriales; family Micromonosporaceae; genus Dactylosporangium. The sequence continues at coordinate 4,072,220 of NZ_CP192010.1, forward strand.
GCCGACGAGGTCTGGACCCCGTCCCGGCCCGCCGCGATCGACCGGACCGAGCCTAGAGGCCGAGCTCGTTGAAGAGGTACAGCCAGATCTCGCTGCGCGTCGGGAACGCGGGGACGGCGTGGCGCAGGCGGCCGAGCGGCACCTCGCCCACCACGGCGATCGTCGCCGCGTGCAGGAAGTCCGCGACCTCCGAGCCGGTGATCGTGGCGCCGACGATGACCTGGCGCTCCTCGTCGATCACGAACCGGCTCGTGCCGCGGGCGCCGTTGCCGTAGTAGGAGCCGCCCGCGTTGCCCGACGTCGGCAGGTCGACCACGCGCACGGTGATCCCGGCGGCGCGGGCCGACTCGGCGGTGTGCCCGACCGCGGCCACCTGCGGGTCGGTGAAGATGACGCGCGGGGCGCCGCTGCCGTCGGCCAGGTGGTTCGCGGCCATCGGCCGGCCGAGGATGTGCCCGGACGCCAGCGCGGCCTGGTACTTCGCCATGTGCGTGAACAGCGCCCGGCCGTTGAGGTCGCCGACGACGTACAGCCAGTCGTGGCCCGGCACCCGGGTGTGCTCGTCGACGGTGACGTACCCGTTCTCGGCGAGCCCCACCGAGGCGAGCCCGAGCCCGCTCGTCTCCGGCACCCGCCCGGTCGCCACGAGCAGCTCGTCGCCGGTCGCGGTGCTGCCGTCGCCGAGGGTCACCACGACCGTCTCGCCGTCACGGCGTACCGCGGTCGCCTTCTGCGCGGTGCGGATGTCCACGCCCTGTTCCCGCAGCGACGCGGTGACCTGCTCGCACGCGAACTCCTCCTCACGGGGCAGCAGCCGCCGCTCGCCCTCGATGAGCGTCACCTTCGAGCCCAGGGAGGCGTACGCCTGGGAGAGCTCCGCCCCGACCACCCCGCCGCCGAGCACCACCAGCCGGCCCGGCAGCGTCTTGGCCGTCGTGGCCTCCCGGTTGGTCCACGGCCGGGCCTCGGCGAGCCCCTCGATCGGCGGCATCGCCGGCGCGGTCCCGCCCGCGAGGATCACCGCCCGGCGCGCGAGGAGCGCGGCGTCGCCGACGACCACCCGCCGCTCCCCATCGAGGCGCCCCCGCCCGCGGAACAGGGTGATGCCGCGCTCCTGCAGCCACGGCAGCTGCCCGGCGTCGTCGAGGTTGCCGATGAGCTCGTCGCGGCGGCGCAGCACCGCGGAGGCGTCCAGCGGCCCGGTGACCGCCTCCCGCACGCCCGGCACGCGGCGCACCTCGGCCAGCAGCTCGCCCGGGCGCAGCAAAGCCTTCGACGGGATGCACGCCCAGTACGAGCACTCCCCGCCGACCTTGCGGTCCTCGACGATCGCCACGTCCAGCCCGGCCTCGGCGAGCCGCCCGGCCGCGACCTCGCCGCCGGGTCCCGCTCCCACGACCACGACGTCGAAGCTGTGTTCCTGCATCAGGGTTCCCTTCGCGTTCGCCTCCTCGGTATCTCGACCGTACGCGCAGGGGTTGCGGGGTTGCGCCGGGGCGGAACAATGCGGGTGTCGGTTCTTACAGGGAGGCACCCGGTGCACGTTCAGGACTATCTGTCCGCCATCGTCTTCGGCGCCGTCATCGGCGTCGTGGCGCGCATCATCCTGCCCGGCCGCCAGTCCATCGGCATCATCCTGACCACCCTGATCGGCATGGGCGCCGCGGTGGCCGGCACATGGGCCGCGGACCGGTGGGACCTGCACAGCGACAAGCACTTCACGGTCGCCGGGCACAACTACGACTGGCTGGTCGTCGGTGTCCAGGTCGGCATCGCCGTCGTCGGTGTCGGCATCGCCGCCGCGCTGACCAGCGTCTTCCGCTCGGACGACCGGCACCACCACCACGACCGCTACGACTACGACCGGTAGCCTCAGCGCTCGTTGAGCAGCCGGGCCAGGCCGGCCTGGTCCTCCAGGATCGCGGCGATGCGCGACTGGACCGCGTCCATCTGGCCGATCGTGTCGCTCGTGGTGTGGATGCCGGCCGAGACCGAGCGGGTGCTGTCCTGAATCCCGGCGATCTGCTCGGCCACCTTCTGCGTCGCCGCCGCGGTCTCGCGGGCCAGGTCCTTCACCTCGCCCGCGACGACCGCGAAGCCCTTGCCGACGTCGCCGGCCCGGGCCGCCTCGATCGTGGCGTTCAGGGCGAGCAGGTTGGTCTGGTCCGCGATCGAAGAGATGATCTTGATGACGTCGCCGATCGCCGCCGACGCCCGGCCGAGCGCGTCGACCTCGCCCGTCATGGTCGACGCGCGGCTCACCGCCTCCTGAGCCACCCCGGCCGCGTCGCTGCTCGCCTCCCGCAGCCGGGCGATCGAGTCCAGCAGCATCCGGCCGTTGCGCTGCGCGGCCTCCCCGGCGCGCACGATGTCCAGCCGCTGGGAGACCAGCTGCTGCACGTTGCGCAGAGCCGAGGCCCGCGACTCGCTCAGCGAGATCCGCTCCGTGGTGAAGAAGTCCATGGTGCCGACCACCCGGCCGCCCGACTGGATCGGGAAGCAGACACCCGAGCGCACCCCGGCCCGCTGCGCCGCCGGCGCCCGCACGCAGTCGGTCAGCTCGGCGAGGTCGGCCACGAACACCAGGTCGCGCGCCTTCCACGCCCGGCCCGACAGTCCCACGCCCTCGGCGAACGTGGCCGCCAGCGTCACCTCGCGGAACTCCGGCCCGGCCGAGCCGGACTCGTAGCGGAACGCGAGCACCGGGCCGGTGCCGCGGTCCTCGACCTCCCAGTACGACCCGTAGGCCCACCCGAACGAGCTGCGCACCTTGTCCAGGGCCGCCCGGATCGCCGCCTGGCTGTCGCTGGAGTGCCCGAGCGCCGTCACCACCTCGGTCACCGCCGCGCGGTCCTTCGCGTCCTGGCGCAGCTCGGCCGCCGCGAGCACCTGGCTGCGCGCGAGCTCGGCGATGCGCAGGATCGCGTTCCACTTCTGCGTCCTGGGTTCGTCGACGTGGAAGTGGTACGGCGAGTAGTACTCGAACACCGCGACCACGCGCCCGTCCCGCACGACGGGCACGACCGAGGCCGCGACCATCCCGGCCCGCACCGCCTCCGCCGCCCGCGGGCAGTCCCGCACCTCGGCCAGGTCGCCGGCGTAGATCGCCTGCCGGCTCTGGTACGCGCGCGTGACCATGCCCGTCGGGGCCGCCCGCACCCGGTCGGCCACCGGCCCGGTGGCGAACCCGATCTCCAGCGTGCCGCCGGGCCCGGTCGGCAGCCAGACGGCGCCGTACTCGTAGCCGTACGAGCGCACCAGCGACTCGACCGTGATCCGCCAGGTGCTCGCCTCGTCGGCCGCCCCGCCGAGCGCGGTGACGAGCTCCTCGAGCGCCTCGACATCCCGCGGCGCCGGCTCCGGGCGGGCGGCGGATTCTGCACGCGACAACAGCCTCACGCCAGGCCATCGTCATGCGGGAGTGCTTCTGTAGCCATTCGGTTCGCAGATGGAACTTCCAGGAAAACGGACATGAACCGCCCATTCGCCTAGACCGTCGAAAACCCTGCGCGATTGGGCGGCCGGCGAACAACGTGATCGACAACGCTCGCGGCTGCGGGACGCGTGGGCGTGAAACCGCTACCGTGTGCGCCATGGCAACGATCGGTGACGTGGCGAAGCAGGCGGGAGTCTCCCCGAGCACGGTCTCGTATGTCCTCAGCGGCAAGCGGACCATCTCGGAGGAGACCCGCGCGCGGGTCCTCGCCGCGATCGAGGTGCTCGGCTACCACCCGCACGCCGGGGCCCGGGCGCTGGCCAGCAACCGGTCCAACGTGATCGCGCTGATCATGCCGCTCTACACCGGCCTGTACGTGCCGATCCTCATGCAGTTCGTGATCTCCGTGGTGACCGCGGCGCGCCGGTTCGACCACGACGTGCTGCTGCTCACCCAGGACGAGGGGGAGAAGGGCCTGGAGCGGGTGTCCGCGAGCTCCCTCGCCGACGGGCTCATCGTCATGGACATCGAGGAGCACGACCCCCGGCTGCCGCGGCTGCGCACCCTCGGCCGGCCGTCGGTGCTCATCGGCTTCCCGGCCGACGGGACCGGGCTGACCTGCATCGACCTGGACTTCGCGGCGGCCGGCGCGCGGTGCGTGGACCACCTCGCCGACCTCGGGCACCGGTGCGTGGCGCTGGTCGGGTCGCCGCCGGAGGTGTACGAGCGGGGACTCGGCTTCGCCCGCCGCACCGCCGACGGGTTCCACGAGGCACTGCGCCGCCGGGGCCTCACCGGGTCGACGGTGCCGTGCGAGCCGTCCCCGGACGCCGTGCACGCCGTGGCGGAGTCGCTGCTGGCGCGCCATCCGGACCTCACGGCGGTCGTGGTGCACAACGAGCCGGCGGTACCGCTGCTGCTGGACGCCTTCGCCGCGCTCGGCCGGTCCGTCCCGCACGACGTGTCCGTGGTGGCCATCGGCCCGGACGACCTCGCCGAGCGGTCCAAGCCCCGGCTCACGTCGGTCGGCATCCCGGCGGAGGAGATCGGCCGGCGCGCGGTGGAGCTGGTCGCGGCGAAGCTCGACGGCCGCCCCGTCCCCGACGCGACGCTGGTCGAGCCGGTGCTGGTGCCGCGGGACAGCGCGGGAGCGATCCGCTGACGGGACCCCCGGCAGGGCCATGATCCGGTACCGTGTGCGCCGCCCCATCCGCGAGCCCACCCGGAGCTGACCCGTCCCATGTCCGAACCCTCCTGCCGCTTCTGCCACCGGACGCCCGCCGCGAACGTGCGCTTCCACGGCCACCAGGGCATGCTGGTCCTGATGCGCTTCAGCCGCCTCGACGGCCCGTTCTGCCGCGACTGCGGGCTGGCCGCCTACCGCGACATGAGCGCGCGGACGATGGTGCGCGGCTGGTGGGGCGTGTTCTCGCTGTTCGCCACCGCGGGGGTGCTCCTGCTCAACACGGCCCGCCGCGGCCGGGTGGCGGCGCTGCCGGAGCCGCAGCGCGAGCGCAACGAGCACACCCTGGACCCCGGCAAGCCGCTGCTGGACCGCCCCGCCGCCTACGGCCTGCTGGTGCCGGCCCTGCTGCTCGTCTTCATCGGCTGGTCGGTCGTCAACGGCGGCTGAGCCGGAGCCCCGGGGTCGCCTCGCGGGAGGCTAGGAGCGGGCGGCTAGGACAGGTACTGGGCGACGGTGGTCGAGCGCTGGCGGGCCAGCAGGGCCGAGACGCCCTCGGCGGTGAGCGGCTCGGCGAGGTGGTAGCCCTGGCCCAGGGTGTAGCCGAGCTCGCGCAGCACCGCGGCCTGCTCGGCGCTCTCCACGCCCTCGGCCACCGTGTCCAGGCCGAGAGCCCGGGCCAGCTGGATCACCGCGCGGGCGACCGCCTGGCGGGCGTCGGCCGCCGCGGGCTGGCCGTCGTCGATCTCGATGCCGTCCACGAAGGACTTGTCCAGCTTCACGATGGCGGCCGGGAAGGCGCGCAGCAGGCTCAGCGAGGACTCGCCGGTGCCGAAGTCGTCGAGGGCGAGCCGGACGCCGAGCCGGTCGAGCTCGTGCAGGGTGCGCGACACCTGCTGGCCGCGCAGGACCGCCGACTCCGTCACCTCCAGCACCAGGTGCTCGCAGGGCAGGCCGGTGTCGGCCAGGGCGGCGGTCACGTCGGCGACGAAGTCGGGGTCGTGCAGCTGGCGCGCGGAGACGTTCAGGCCCGCCTCGAGCAGGCTGCCGGGGCCGAACTCGGCGCGCCAGCGGGCCGCCTGGCGGCAGGTCTCGCGCAGCACGTACAGGCCCAGCGGCACGATGAGGCCGGTGCGCTCGGCGGCCGCGATGAACTCCGCCGGGCCGATCACGCCGCGGGCCGGGTGGTGCCAGCGCACGAGGGCCTCGACGCCGACGACGCGGTGGTCGGCGAGGCGCAGGATCGGCTGGTACACCACCCGGAACTCGTCGTTGTCCAGCGCCCGGCGCAGCTCCCCGCCGAGCTGCATGTGGGCCAGCACCGGCTCGCCCATGCCGTCGACGTAGCGCACGAACCCGGCCTTGCCCCGCTGCTTGGCCGTGTACATGGCCACGTCGGCGTCGCGCAGCACCGAGTCGACGGTCGCCCTGACCGGCTGGTCGGGCCAGGCCGTCGCGATGCCGACGCTGGCCTGCACGAGCAGCCGGTGCGCGCTGATCGGCTGGTCCAGCGCGGCCAGCAGCCGCCGGGCGAGGACCTCGGGATCGGCGCCGGCCCCGGTGAGCAGCACCGCGAACTCGTCGCCGCCGACGCGCACCGGCAGGCCGTCCGGGCCCACCTCGGCCCGCAGCAGCCGGGCGACGGAGACCAGTAGCTCGTCGCCGACGCCGTGGCCGAGCAGGTCGTTGACGGTCTTGAAGTCGTCGAGGTCGACGAGCAGCACGTGGGCGGGCTCGGCCGCGGCCAGGGCGGCGGCGATCCGGTCGCGGAACAGCGCGCGGTTGGCCAGGCCGGTGAGCCCGTCGTGGCTGACCTCGTGCTGCAGCCGCTCCTCCTGCACCCGCGTGCTGTGCAGCAGCCGGGCGTTCTCCCGGAACGCGAGGTACTGCCGCAGCGTCACCAGCACCGTGACGAGCACCGCGGCGAGCAGCACCACGCGGCTGGGCCAGCTCAGCGGCGCACCGAGCGCGACGGCCACGAGCGGCACGTCGGCCGCGGCCACGGCGAGGTAGGGCAGCAGCACCCCGCTGCGGCCGCGGGCGCGGCGCAGGCCGAGGTCGGCCCGCGCCTGGGCGAGGACGGCGAGGGTGGCCAGCAGCGGGGTCAGCGGCATCACGATCGCCTGGGCGGGCACGCTGCCGGCCGCGCCGAGCCGGACCGCGAGGACGGTGACGATCGCGGCGGTGACCCCGCCGGCGGCCGCCATGAGCCGGATCGCGTCGCGGTCGACGGGCCCGCCGGCGACGTAGGACACCTTCGTGGCCGCGCCGACCGCGACGAGGAGCCCGAGCCCGGTGAGCACCATCGCCTGCGGGCTCCACGGCTCCGCGGCCCCGATCATGGGGGCCAGCCCGGCGTACCAGAGCACGACCGCGCAGCCGAGGAACCCGATGGTGCGGTCCAGCAGCATCCGCCACCACTCGACGCCCTCGGCGGCGACGACGGGCACCCGGATCATGGCCCAGATCGCGACGAGGAACCCGATCGCGGCGCACGCGGCGGCCGGCACCGGCATCGAGTGGGTCCGGGCCTCGGTGTAGTGCGCGAGCATGTCGACGGCGAGCCAGGCGTAGCCGAACGAGATGAGCCCGACGGCGGCGAGCATGGTGCGCCAGAACCGGCGCCCGACCGGCTGGAGGTCACCGGTGCGCAGCAGCCGGTGGACGCTCGCGGTGGCGAACACGCCACCCAGCGGGGCGAAGACGTAGGCGATGGCCTCGGTGCCCGCCCCTACGGTCAGGTGGGCCACGCACCACACGGTGCCGAGGGCGGCCACCACCGCGGCGGCGAGCACATAGCGCCGGGCCTCCCGGGTCACGGATGGAACGATAGCGTGCCGGTTGCGTACCGGATCTCACCCGAACGTTCCGTTTCCGCCCCGGCGTATCAGCGCCGCAGGGGTGGGCTTGCGGTCGATGCCGGCCCGGGGCCGCCCACCGGCGCGGCTGCCGGCCGCGGCCGGGACCACCAGTGGGCGAGGGCCACCGCGGCGAGCACGAGCAGGGCACCCGCGAGGGCGAACCAGACGCTGATCTCCGTCTTCCTGCGCTGCAGGGTCACCTGGCTGGGCAGGTCGTGCAGCACGTCGCCGAGGGCCTTGGCGTTGTCGGCCTTGAAGTACTTGGCCCCGGTCATCTCCGCGACCTTGGTCAGGGTCGGCTCGTCCATGTCCTGGAACCGCCCGCGGCCGCCGAAGCCGAACCCGCCGCCGCCCGGCCCGCCGCGGAAGCTCTGGTTGCCGCTGATCTGGTTGCTGGAGCACACCATCGGCGAGGGCTGGTCGGTGCCGAAGCCGATGGTGAAGACCCGCAGGCGGCGGGCGGCGGCCTGCTCGGCGGCGGTGATCGGGTCCACGCCGTCGGTGTTGCGCCCGTCGGTGAGGATCACGATCGTGTCGGGCTCGTAGTCGCCGCCGCCGGCCCCGGCGGTGCCCCCGTTGTCGGGGACCTCGACGCCGGTCGGGGGCACGTCGGGGTTGATCTCGGCGATCGCGTCGATCGAGGCGAGGATGGCCAGGCCGATGGCGGTACCACGGGAGGTCCGCAGCCCGTCGACGGCCTTGGCGAGCGTGTCCTTCTCGGTGGTGGGCGGCACCAGCAGGCCCGCGGTGCCGGAGAAGGCGACCAGGCCGATCTTCGCGCCGCCCTCGTGCTCGGCGATGAACGCCTTGGCCGCCGCCTGCGCGGCGGTCAGCCGGTTCGGGTCGACGTCGGTGGAGCACATCGATCCGGAGACGTCGATGGCCAGCAGGATGGTCGCGGCGTCGTCGGGCACGAGCACCGACGCCTGCGGGCGGGCGGCGGCCGTACCGGCGAAGAGGATGCCGACGGCGAGCAGGGCGAGCGGGACACGCCGGCGCCACGAGGAGCGGCCGGGCAGCGCGGCGCGCACGAGGGCCACGCTGGACAGGGTCACGGCCACCTTGCGGCGCCGGCGGCGGCTCCACCACCGGTAGGCCAGCAGCAGCGGGAACGCCAGCAGGATCGTAAGGGCCCACGGCCAGGTCAGCGACATCAGAGGATCCGTCCGAACCAGGTGGTCATCAGTATGCCCCCGATGGTGAGCAGCAGCACGGCGATCGCCGCGGCCGCCCCGGTCAGCTCGACCGGCTTGCGCTCGGTGGTCAGCCGCAGGTCGAGCGACTGGTACACGTCGTGCAGCGCCTGCGCGTTCTCGGCACGGTGGTAGTTGCCGGCCGTGGTCTGCGCGATCTGGGTGAGCAGGTCCTCGTTGAGCGACGTCGCCACCTGGTAGCCGTCGACCTCGACGGTCGCGCCGTCGACGGTGCCGACGCCGACGGTCTCGATGCGCACCCCCGCCTTCGCGGCCAGGCTCGCCGCCGCGAGGGCGTCGGGGCCGCCGGTGTCCTCGCCGTCGGAGAGCACGACGATCGTGGCGTTGCCGAAGTACCCGATGTCGGGCGCCGCCCCGCCGGAGTCCTCGTCCGGCAGGCTCACCGGCTTGCCGACGACGACCGTCAGCGAGGCGAGGATCGCCTGGCCCAGCGAGGTGCCCCCGTTGACCTGCAGGCGCTTGATCGCCGCGGTGGTCGCGTCGTGGTCGCCGGAGGGCTGCTGGGTGGTGAGCGCGCCCTGGTCGAAGGCGACGATGCCGATGTTCACGGTGTCGGGCTGGGCCGCGACGAACTCGGTCGCCGCGGACTTGGCGGCGGCGAGCCGGCTGGGCCGCACGTCCTCGGCCTTCATGCTGTTGGACACGTCGAAGGCGAGGATGACGGTGCCGGCGGCGCGCGCGACGGGCAGCGTGGCGGCGGGGCGGGCGACGGCGAGCAGCAGCAGGGCCACGGCGGTGAGGAACATGACCTGCGGCAGGTGCCGCCGCAGCGCCGACCCGGCCCGCAGCGCGGCGGGGCGGCGGCGGTGCATCCGGAAGTACACGATGCACAGCGCGACGGTCACGACCACCGCGACGGCCACGAGGAGCGGGTATTCGAACGTCATCGGCGCCTGCGCTTGGTGTCGCGGACCATGGCGACCAGCGCCTGCAGCGGGTCCTCGTCGGTGCTGACCACGTGCCCGCGCACCCCCGAGCGGCGCATGGCCTCGGCCACGCCGGCCTCGCGCGCGTCGACCTCGGCCCGCAGCCGCAGCCGGAACTGCGGGTCGCCGGTGTCGACGAGGATCTGCTCGCCCGTCTCGGCGTCCTCGACGACCACGAGCCCGAGGTCGGGCAGGTCCAGCTCGATCGGGTCGACGACCCGGATCGCGATCACCTCGTGGCGCAACGTGAGCCGGGTCAGCGCCGGCTCCCAGCCCTCGCCGATGAAGTCGGAGACGACGAAGACGAGGCTTCTGCGCCGCGCGGTCGACGCGGCCAGGCGCAGCATGGCGGCCAGGTCCGTCGCCCCTCGCTCGGGCCCGCGGGCGGAGGCTCGGGCGATCTCATGAGCCAACCGCAGCACGTGTACCCGTCCGCCGCGCGGCGGCAGCACGAGCTGCTTCGCGTTGTCGTAGAGGATCGCGCCGACCCGGTTGCCGCCGTACGTGAGCAGCCGGGCCAGGCTGACGGCGAGCTCGGTGAGCGTCGCGTCCTTGCCGTTGCCGGCCGCGCTCACGCGCATCGAGGCCGACAGGTCCAGCACCAGCCAGGCCGTGAGCTCGCGGTCCTCGGTGTACTGGCGCACGAACGGCTCGTCGAGGCGCGCTGTCACGTTCCAGTCGATGTGCCGGACGTCGTCCTCGGCGGTGTACTCGCGCAGGTCGGCGAAGTCGATGCCGGTGCCGCGGAAGACCGTGCGGTACGACCCCTGCACCTGCCCGTCGAGGCGGCGCAGGATCTGCCACTCCAGGCGGCGCAGCAGGCGATCCTCGGCCGTGGTCATGCGCTCAGCGGCTTCCGTCGCGCGCCGGGGTCGGGGCGGGCACGGCGACCGCGGCGAGCACCTGGGCCACGATCATGTCCGGGGTGACGTCGTCGGAGAGGGCCTCGTAGGACAGCACGAGCCGGTGGCGCAGCACGTCGGGGGCGAGCTCGTGCAGGTCCTCGGGCACCACGTAGTCGCGGCCGCGGATGAACGCCAGGGCCCGCGCGGCCAGCACCAGGTTGATCGAGGCGCGCGGGCTGGCCCCGAAGGTGACGTAGCGGGTCAGGTCGCCGAGCCCGACGTCGGCCGGGTTGCGGGTCGCGTTCGTGAGCCGCACCGAGTATTCGATCAGCGACGGGTCGACGTAGACCTCGTCGACCTGGCGCTGCATCTCCACGAGCCGCTCGGGGTCCACGACGGCCTGGGTGACGGCCTCGGGCAGGATGGCCCGCTCGACGATCACGAACTCCTCGGTCGGGCTCGGGTACCCCACCAGGACCTTCATCATGAACCGGTCGACCTGCGCCTCGGGCAGCGCGTAGGTGCCCTCGGACTCGATCGGGTTCTGGGTGGCCATGACCAGGAACGGCTTGGGGATCCGGTGGGTCTCCCGGCCGATGGTGACCTGCCGCTCCTGCATCGTCTCCAGCAGGGCGCTCTGCACCTTGGCCGGGGCCCGGTTGATCTCGTCGGCGAGCAGCAGGTTGGTGAAGACCGGGCCGAGGCTGACCTGGAACTCGCCGGAGGGCTGGTGGTACACCCGCGTCCCGACGATGTCGGCGGGCACCAGGTCCGGGGTGAACTGCACCCGGTGGAACTGCCCGCCGATGGCCGCCGCGAGGGCCTTCACGGCGAGCGTCTTGGCCAGGCCGGGGACGCCCTCGACGAGGATGTGGCCGCGGCTGAGCAGGGCGACCATGAGCCGCTCGAGGAGCCCGTCCTGCCCGACGATGGTCTTGCGGACCTCGTAGAGCACCTGTTCGACGGCGGTCGCGTTCGGTACGTCCATGCTCTTCCTTACCGTCATTCTTCCGGTCCTGGTTCACCGGCCCGGTCGCGCCGATGTTCTTTGCCGTCATCGTTCGGGTGCTGGCTCGCCGCGCCGATGGCCGCCGATGTTCTTTGCCGTCATTGTTCGGGTGCTGGTTCGCCGGGCCTGGTCGCGCCGATGTTCTTTGCCGTCATTGTTCGGGTGCTGGTTCGCCGGGCCTGGTCGCGCCGATGTTCTTTGCCGTCATTGTTCCGGTCCTGGTTCGCCGGGCCCGGTCGAGCCCAGGGCCGCGCCGATGGGCACCGCGAAGCCGACGCCGACGAACGTGCCGGCCGAGGTGGGGTTGGCCAGCGCCACCACGATGCCGATGACCTCGCCCTTCGCGTTGACCAGCGGCCCGCCGGAGCTGCCCGGGTTCACGGCCGCGTCGAACTGGATGAGCCCCGTGAGCTTCGTGCCGTCCGGGTTGGCCGCGGCCCGGTCGAGCCCCGAGATGACGCCGGTGGTCGTGCTGCTGGTCAGGCCGAGCTGGTTGCCGATGGCGACGACGTCGTTGCCGACCGCGATCCGCCCGGAGTTGCCCAGCACGGCCGGGACGAGCACGTCGGGCAGGGTCGCGGGGGTGAGCGTCGCGATGTCGAGCTCCGCGTTCGACCCGGCGACCCGCGCGGCCGACTCGGTGCCGTCGGCGAACCGGACCTTGATCGCCGTGCCGCCCTTGACCACGTGGAACGCGGTCAGGATCATGCCGGCCGCGTTGGCGACGACGCCGGTGCCGGTCGCGCCGCCGTCCGGGAGCGTCGTCTCGATGGTCACCACGGACGGGGCCACGGCCTGGTAGATCTGCGCCGTGGTGGGCGGTCCGGACGCGCTGGGCGAGGCCGCGGCCGAGGGCCTGGTCGCCGCGGGCGCCGCTCCTTCGCCGCCGGCCCGGAACGCGAGGATGCCGGTCGCGACGATGGCGAGCACGACGACGCCGACGCCGATGCCCAGGTCACGGCGGGTGAGCGCCACCGGTGTCCGGCTGCTCCGGCCGTCCGGCTCGGGTTGCTGGACCGGCTCCGGGCTCGGGTTGCTCGGCTTCGGATTGCTCGTTCTACTCAGGCCCGGATTGCTCGTTCTACTCAGGCCCGGATTGCTCGTTCTACTCAGGCCCGGGTTGCTCGTTGTGCTCGGGCCCGGGTTGCTCGTTGTGCTCGGGCTCGGGGTGCTCGGTTTGCTCGGGCTGGGGGTGCTCGGTTTCGGTCTGGGCCATCTCGCGAGAGCGGGTTTCGCGGGCTCGGGCTGTTCGGGGCCGGGTTCCGCGATGATCGTCACCTCGGGGCCGGCCCACTGCCGCTCGGGCTTCCCGGCTGGGCGCATGGGCCAAAGATAGCGTCGGTAGCTCGGAGAACGGTAAGAGTGCGCCCGGCCGTGCGGCCTGGTTTCGCGCACATGGTTCGCGTTCCGGACGGGTTCGCGGTTGTGGTGGAGCGGCTGGGGCGTGGAGGTCGACGGGACGGAGATCACGGTGCTGCGGCCGTCGGATCGTCGACGTCTGCGTTGTCGTCGCCGGGCGTTTGCACCGGCGTGTGCTGGCGCCTTCGTCCATCGCCTTCGTTCGTCGCCTTCGTTCGTCGTCCTTGTTGGTCGTCCTTGTTGGTCGTCTGCGGTCGCTGCCTCGCTTGCCGCCGCTGATGTGCCGTCCGCTGTGTGCCGTCCGCGGTGCTGTCTCGCAGCCCGTCTTGTTCGTCGCCCGCGGTTGCTGTCTCGCTTGCCGCCTCTGTTGGTCGCCGCGTTGCCGTCTCTGTTGGTCGCCGCGTTGCCGTCTCGCTTGCCGCATCTGTGTGCCGACCGCGTTGCTGCCCTCGTTCGTCGCCTCGTTGCGGCCGCGCTCGTCCGCCGGTGTCAAAATCGGACAGGCGCCCGCGAGGGTCCCGCCGGTGATTATTGGATTATCGAATTGCCGGTAATCAGTAATCGGTAATTCGGCGAACGTCACAGAGCGTGCATCCGCGCCCGGAAGTGCTCGCGAGGGAGGATGGACCGGTGGCGGAGCTGATGCGGGTGGATCTGGGCGAGGTCGAGTACACCGATGCCGTCGAGGCAATGCGCGGCTGGGTCACGCAGCGTCAGGTCGGCACCGCCCCGGACCGGCTGTTTCTGCTCACACACCCGCCGATCGTCACGTACGGTCGGCACACCGCCCTCTCCGACCTCCCGCACGACGGATCACTGCCCGTCATCGAGGTCGACCGCGGCGGGCACGCGACCTATCACGGCCCGGGGCAGCTCGTCGGGTACCTGGTCATAAACCTGCGCGACGGTGGCCCCGGCGATGTCGTGCGCTGGCTCGAGCTCGCGCTCATCGAGGCGCTCGGGGATCTCGGGTTCGCGGCGGTGCGCCGGGACACGCCGAAGGGGGTGGACAGCCTCGTCGGGGTGTGGACGCCCGAGCACCACAAGATCGTGTCGATCGGGATGCGTATCCGGGGCGGCGTCACCAGTCATGGGTTTGCCATCAATGTGGATTCGGATCTCGGGGTGTACGAGCGGTTCGTGGCCTGCCGGCTCGATGGGGTCACGATGACGTCGCTGCGGAAGATGGCCGAGGATGCCGGGGTTCCGGTGCCGTCGATGGAGCGGGTGCGGGACGCGGTTGCCCGGCGCCTCGGGGCGACCGTCCGGGCGACTTCCACTCCGAGCGCCGGGATGGCGTAGCCATGGCGCGTTCGGTGGTGGTCTGCTCCACTCCAAGTGTCGGGGTGGCGCGGCCCAAGCGCGGTCGGTGGAGGACTGTTCCACTCTGAGCGCTGGCGGCGGTCTGTGCGGCCGGGCGTGCGGGACCGCCGAGCAATCAAAAATGGTCACGGTGTGGCCAATGAGGGGCGCTGCAAGGGTGGGAATCCAGGGATCGGCAACCAGCTACCTGACACCGGGCCGGGCCGGGCCGCCGGCGCGCACTGCCGGGTGAGGCGTGAACAGGAAGGCCCGGTCGCCGGGCATCCGCGCCAGCTGAAGGGGTGACCTGTCGCCGGTGCATCCGCGTCAGCTGAAGGGGTGACCTGTCGCCGGAGCATCCGCGCCGGCCGAAGGGGCGATCGGCATGGCCCCTGTCGCCGGGGTGTGCTGCGGGCCGGGGATGTGAAGGGCCGTGCCCTGTCGCCGGGGTGTGCCGCGGACCGAGGCTGTGAACGGCCGCGCCCTGTCGCTGGGTGCCGACGCGTTCGCCGCGGTGGCGTGGAAACCGGCGAATGGCCCGTCGGGCGAAAAATGCTGATATGTCGCGGCGCGAAGCGCCCGACATATCAAGCATCCCGCCCCCGGCCCAGAAATAGAGATCTGGAAGTTTCTCGATCAGACCCCGCCGCACCAGCACCAATTTGATCGACTGTTGACAATCACCCCGCAAGTTCGTAGCTTCCCAGTCGAAGCGCTTCGACGCCATTTCGACACACCCCATCGGAAGCCGCGAAGACGCACCAGTGCACGAAACCGACTGCGCACCGCAACCGCACGCGGCGACACCCCGCCCGCCGCGTCACACCTCCCAATCAGGAGCAGACGTGTTCACGCGCATCCGCAGCGCCGCTGCAGCCGCGGCGGCCATGCTCGCCCTCACCGGCTCGCTCACCGCCTGCGGTGGTGACGACGCCCAGGGCGACGGCAAGACCCTGAAGCTCTGGCACTACGAGGGCGCGACGAGCGCCATGGGCATCGCCTGGGCCGAGGCCGTCAAGCAGTTCGAGGCCGCGCACCCGGGCGTCAAGGTCACGTTCGAGGAGAAGAGCTTCGAGCAGATCCGCCAGAGCGCCAGCATGATCCTCAACTCCAACGACGCGCCGGACGTCATGGAGTACAACAAGGGCAACGCGAGCGCCGGGCTGCTGTCGAAGCAAGGGCTGCTCAGCGA
Organism: Dactylosporangium sp. CA-052675; assembly: GCF_050947935.1. GTDB lineage: Bacteria > Actinomycetota > Actinomycetes > Mycobacteriales > Micromonosporaceae > Dactylosporangium. Next base: position 4,087,547 of record NZ_CP192010.1, read on the forward strand.
CCTGAGCGCCGAGGCCGACAAGCGCGGCTGGAGCAAGGCGCTCTCGCCCGGCCTCGCGACCACCGCGAGATACGACACCCGCGGCGTGATGGGCAGCGGGAAGTGGTTCGGCGTGCCCAACTACGCCGAATACGTGATGGTGTACTACAACAAGGACCTCTTCGCGAAGTACAACATCCAGGTCCCGACGACGTTCGAGCAGTTCGAGACCGCGATGTCCACGCTGCGGAGCAACGGCGTCACGCCGATCAGCCTCGGCGGCGCCGAGTACCCGGCCCAGCAGGTCCTGTACTCGCTCGCCCTGTCGAAGGCGTCCCGCTCCTGGGTCGAGGACTACCAGCTGTACAGGAACAAGGTCGACTTCCACGGCCCGGAGTGGACGTACGCGGCGAACACGTTCGGCGACTGGGTGTCGAAGGGCTTCATCGACAAGAGCTCCGCCGGCATCAAGGCCGAGGACATGGGCCAGGCGTGGGAGCAGCAGAAGTTCCCGATCATGATCTCCGGCAGCTGGTGGTACGGCCGGTTGGTCAAGGAGGCCTCGTTCCAGTGGGGCACGTTCCTGTTCCCGGGCAGCAAGCTCGTCCCGGGCTCGAGCGGCAACCTGTGGGTCGTGCCGGCCAAGGCGAAGAACAAGCAGCTGGCGTACGACTTCATCGACATCACCATGAAGCCCGAGATCCAGAACCTGCTGGGCAACTCCGGCGGCATCCCCGTCGCCGCCGAGACCGACAGGATCACGGACGCCCGGAGCAAGGAGCTGATCGCCAACTACGAGACCATCGCCAAGCAGGACGGCCTCGCCTTCTACCCGGACTGGCCGGCCCCCGGCTACTACGACGTGCTCGTGGCCGGCGCGCAGAAGCTCATCAACGGCTCGGCCCGGCCCGACGCGGTGCTCGACGAGATCGCCAAGCCGTACAACGACAACTTGGCGAACGTCGGCAAGTGATGAGCCGCCGCAAGGGCTACTGGCCGTTCCTGGTCCCGGGTCTGCTGCTGTGCACGCTCGTGGTGGCGGTACCGCTGCTCATGACGGTGGGCACGAGCTTCACGCAGTGGTCCGGCGTGGGCACCCCGCGCTGGGCCGGCCTGGCCAACTACGACCGGTTGCTGCACGACGACAGGTTCTGGAGGTCCTTCGAGAACATCGCGTTCATGATCGTCGCGATGGCGGTGGTACCGACCCTGCTGGGCCTGTTCCTCGCCGCCCTGTTGTTCGACTACGTCGCGCCGCGCCTGGGCGGCCGCACCGCCCGGGCGCTGCGCTCCGGCCTCTACCTGCCCCAGGTGCTGCCGCTCGCCGTCACCGGCATCGTCTGGGGCTGGATCCTGCACCCGAACTACGGCGTGCTCAACTCCCTCCTGGACAAGGCGGGGCTGGGCGCGCTGGGGCGCAACTGGCTCGGCGACGAACACTACGCGCTGTACACCGTCATGGCCGTCATGATCTGGGTGCAGATCGGCTACCCGGTGGTCATGTTCATGGCCGGGCTGCAGCGGGTCGACCCCGAGCTGTACGAGGCCGCCTCCCTCGACGGCGCCGGCTGGTGGCAGCGCTTCACCCGCATCGCGCTGTTCCAGATCCGGCCGGAGATCGGCGTCGTGCTCATCACCACGACGATCGCCGCGCTGAAGGTCTTCGCCCAGATCTTCGTGCTCACCGGCGGCGGCCCCGGCAACGCGACGATGGTGCCCTCGTACTTCGCGTGGCAGAACTACTTCCAGAACGCCAGCGTCGGCTACGCCTCGGCGATCTCGACCGTCCTGGCGGTGCTGATCGTCGGGCTGACCTTCGCGTTCATCCGGGTGCAGCGATGAGGAGGTACCTCGTGCTCGCCGCGCTGCTCGTCGTCGTCCTGCTCGTCGTGGCGCCCTTCGCGCTGATCCTCGTCAACGCGGTCAAGACGCCGCAGGACTACGCCGCCACCGGCCCGCTCGGCCTGCCGACCCACGTCTCGTTCGCGGGCATCAGGGCGTTCTGGGTCCGCGCCGGCTTCGGGCAGGTGCTGCTCAACAGCGCCGTCATCGCCGGCTCCGTGGCGGTGCTGGGCGTCGGCTTGTCGCTGCTGAACGCCTACGCGCTCGGCATCGGCCGGGTCCGCGGCCGCCGCTGGTTCCTGGCCGCCTTCCTGGTGGCCAACCTCGTACCGCAGGAAAGCCTCATCTACCCGCTGTACCACATCGCCACGCGGATCGACCTGTACGACTCCAAGCTCGCGGTGATCATCATCCTCACCGCGATCCAGAGCGCGTTCGGCACGTTCCTGCTCTCCTCCGTGCTGGCGCGCTTCCCGCCGGAGCTGCTGGACGCGGCCGCGATGGACGGAGCCGGCCGGCTGCGCACCCTGGTGCGCGTCGTCGCCCCGGTCAGCCGCCCGACCCTCGCGGTGCTGTTCACGTTCTTCTTCATCTGGACGTGGAACGAGCTGTTCATCCCGCTCGTCTTCCTCGTCTCCAACAGCAACCAGACCGTGCCGCTCGCGCTCGCGCTGCTGCAGGGGGAGCACGACCTCGACGCGACCGCGACGAGCGCCTCCGCGCTGCTGGGCATCCTGCCCGCGGTGCTGTTCTTCCTCGTCTTCCAGCGCACCCTGACCCGGGGTGTCACGGCGGGCGCGGTCAAGTGAGAACCCAAATGGAGCCCGCATGAAGTTCACCGACGGGTACTGGCAGCTGCGCACCGGCGTCGAGCCGCAGTACCCCGTGCACGTCCGCGACGTCGAGGTCCGCGCCGACCGGCTGACGGTCTACGCGCCGGCCAAGCGCATCGTGGAGCGCGGCGACACGCTCAACATGCCGCTGCTGACCGTGCGGTGCACGGCCCCGGCCCCGGACGTGATCGCCGTGCGCGTCACCCGGTACGCCGGCGGCGTCGACCGCGGCCCGCACTTCCGGATCGAGGCCGACCCCGCCGCCTCGCCGAAGGTGACCCGCGACGAGGAGTACGCCACGTTCACCTCCGGCGAGCTCTCCGCCCGCTTCGCCCTCGGCGACGAGTGGCGGCTGGAGTTCACGGCCGGCGGCCGGGTGCTCACCACCAGCCCGCGCAAGGCGATGGCGGCACTGTCCACGCAGGACGGTCACTACCTGCGCGAGCAGTTGGAGCTCGGCGTCGGCGAGACCGTCTACGGCCTCGGCGAGCGCTTCGGACCGCTGGTCAAGAACGGCCAGACCGTCGACGTGTGGAACGCCGACGGCGGCACCAGCAGCGAGCAGGCGTACAAGAACGTGCCGTTCTACGTCACCAGCGGCGGCTACGGCGTGTTCGTCAACGACCCGGGGCCGGTCTCGTTCGAGGTCGGCTCCGAGGCGGTGTCGCGGGTGCAGTTCTCGGTGCCGGGGCAGGCGCTGGAGTACCTCGTGATCTACGGCCCGAGCCCGAAGGACGTGCTGCGCAAGTACACGGCGCTGACCGGCCGCCCGGCGCTGCCGCCCGCGTGGTCGTTCGGGCTGTGGCTGTCCACCTCGTTCACCACGAACTACGACGAGGCCACCGTCACGTCCATTGTGGAGGGTATGGAGCAGCGCGGCCTGCCGCTGTCGGTGTTCCACTTCGACACGTTCTGGATGCGCGAGTTCCACTGGTGCGACTTCGAGTGGGACCCGCAGACGTTCCCGGACCCGGCCGGCATGCTCGCCCGGCTCAAGGCCCGGGGCCTGCGGATCTGCGTGTGGATCAATCCGTACATCGCGCAGCGCTCCGCCCTGTTCGCCGAGGGCGCCGCGAACGGGTATTTGGTCACGTACCCCGGCGGGGACGTCTGGCAGTGGGACCGCTGGCAGGCCGGCATGGGCCTCGTCGACTTCACCAACCCGGAGGCGAAGGCCTGGTACCAGGCGAAACTGCGCGGCCTGCTCGACCTCGGCGTGGACGCGTTCAAGTCCGACTTCGGCGAGCGCATCCCCACCGACGTGGTCTGGCACGACGGCTCCGACCCGGTGCGGATGCACAACTACTACACGCACCTGTACAACGAGGCCGTCTTCGACGTCCTGCGCGAGCACCGCGGCGACGGTGAAGCCGTGCTCTTCGCCCGCTCGGCGACCGCCGGCGGCCAGCAGTTCCCGGTGCACTGGGGCGGCGACTGCTCCTCCACCTTCCCGTCGATGGCGGAGAGCCTGCGCGGCGGGCTGTCGCTGGCGATGTCCGGGTTCGGCTTCTGGAGCCACGACATCGGCGGCTTCGAGGGCACCCCGGACCCGGCCGTGTTCATCCGCTGGATCCCGTTCGGGCTGCTGTCCTCGCACAGCCGCCTGCACGGCAGCGGGTCGTACCGGGTGCCGTGGCTCTTCGGCGACGAGGCGGTCGCCGTGCTCGGCGAGTTCACCCGGCTCAAGGCGCGGCTCATGCCGTACCTCTTCGCGGCCGCCGTCACCGCCCACCGCGAGGGCGTGCCGGTGATGCGGCCGATGGCCCTGGAGTTCCCCGACGACCCGGCCTGCTCGCACCTGGACCGGCAGTTCATGCTCGGCGACTGCGTCCTCGTCGCCCCGGTGTTCAGCGCCGGTGGCGACACCACGTTCTACCTGCCGGCGGGCCGCTGGACGGACCTGCGCGGCGGGGAGGTGCTGACCGGGCCGGGCTGGGTCAGCCGCCGGTACGGGATCGGCGACCTGCCGGTGCTCGTCCGGCCCGGCTCGGTCATCGCACTGGGGGCGCGCGACGACCGCCCCGACTACGAGTACGCCGACGGGGTGACGCTGCGCGTCTTCGAGCTCGCAGACGGCGCGGCCACGACCGTCGAGGTCCCCACCCCGCAAGGCCGGCCCGCCGCCACGTTCACCGTGCGCCGGGCCGGGGCCGTCGTCGAGGTGCGCCGCGGCGGGAGCGCGGCGCCCTGGCGGGTGCAGCTGGCCGGCGTCGACACGGTGGCGGCCGTGGACGCCGGCCGGCTGGCTCCCGCTGACGCCGACCGGCTGGCTCCCGCTGACGCGGACCGGCTGGCTCCCGCTGACGCGGACCGGCTGGCTCCCGCTGACGCGGACCGGCTGGCTCCCGCTGACGCGGACCGGCTGGCTCCCGCTGACGCGGACCGGCTGGCTCCCGCTGACGCGGACCGGCTGGCTCCCGCTGACGCGGCGTCGGCCGGCGTCGTCATCGAGGCGGACGCCGACACCGAGCAGGTGATCGTCCGCCTCCCGTAGGCCTTGCTCGCTCCGCTGGTGGAGCCGGGGCCGGCGCTCACGTGTGGGGTGGCGCCGGCCCTGTCCACCACGGGCTCACCCCAGCCATTGCCGGATGCCGTCGAACGTGCCCGGGCCGTAGTCGCTCGTCACGCCGGCCGCCAGGTCCGCGATGGTCACATCCCGCAGCGCCGCCCGCCATGCCTCGTCGGCGGCGATCATCGCGCGGTGCACCGGGCACGGGACCGTGCACGCCTCGGCCGGGGTGGCCAGCGGGCCGCGCCGGCGGATCTCGGTGCAGGTGAAGGCCGGGGTGGCGCCGTCGACCGCCTCGACGACGTCCAGCACCGTGATGTTCGCCGGGTCCCGGGTCAGCGCGTAGCCGCCGGCGTGGCCCTGCACCGAGTGGATGAGCCCCGCGCGGGCCAGGCTCTGCAGCTGCTTGGCCAGGTAGCTGCCGGAGACGTCGTGCAGCTCGGCCAGGCGCGCGGCGGGCACCGGCCCGGCGGCCGCGGTCAGGACCACGCAGCAGTGCAGCGCCCACTCGACACCACCCGACATCTTCACCCGGCCATCCTACTTGACTCGGACATGATGTATCCGGGTACAGTCTGTCTCGGACAAAACTTATCCGAGTTAGGGGATGGTCATGAAGGTTGTGGTCTTCGGCGGCACCGGGCTCATCGGCCGCAAACTGATCGCGCTGCTCACGGCGGCCGGGCACGAGGCGGTCGCCGCGTCGCCGAGCTCGGGGGTCGACACGGTCGCGGGCACGGGCCTCGACGAGGTGCTCGCGGGCGCCGCCGTCAGCGTCGACGTGACGAACTCGCCGTCGTTCGCCGACGACGACGTGCTCGCGTTCTTCCGCGCCTCGACGGCGCACATCCTGGAGGCGGCGTCGCGGGCCGGCGTCGGGCACCACGTCGCCCTGTCGATCGTCGGCGCCGACCGGGTGCCGGACGGCGGCTACCTGCGGGCGAAGGTCGCGCAGGAGGACCTGATCACGAGCGGGCCCGTGCCGTACACCATCGTGCGCGCCACGCAGTTCTTCGAGTTCGCCGCGGGCATCGCGGCGGCGTCGACCGGGCCGGACGGCACCGCGCACCTGACGCCGGCGCACCTGCAGCCGGTGGCGGCCGACGACGTGGCCGCGACGCTCGCCGACGTCGTGCGGGGCGAGCCGGTGAAGGGCATCGTGGAGGTCGGCGGCCCGGAGAAGATCGGCCTGGACGAGTTCGTGCGCCGGGCGGTCGGGTCGGACCCCAAAGTCGTGACGGACCCGGCGGCCCCCTACTTCGGCGCCGTCATCGCCGACGACTCCCTGGTGACGGGCCCGGGCGCGCGCATCGGCGGCATCACGTACGCGTCCTGGCTCGCGGAGCGCTGACTCAGGCGTACGCCGCGCGGTCGTAGGGCAGGCCCAGCTCACCGAAGACCAGCCCGGCCGAGCCGTTGCGCGGGTCCCACAGGTCCTCGTTCGCGGCCAGGGCGCGCAGGTACTCGGCGCGCTGGGGCTCCGGCAGCGCCTTGAGCAGCGGGCCCCAGTCGCCGTGCACGGTGTGGACGGTCGCGACCGGGGCCAGCGCGAGCGCGGCCGGGAGCAGCTGCGCCGGGTCCGCGACCCGCTCCACCGCGGCGGCGATCAGCGGGAACCGCACGCGCGTCGGCAGCTGCGGCGGCTTCGACGTGAACCAGGTGTCGGTCGCGGCCGGGTCGCGCAGTGTGGCCAGGAGCTCCCGCGTGGCGGCGGGGTCGTCGGCCAGGGCCGGTGCCAGGGCGGCGCAGGCCCGTACACCCGGATGCGGATCGGACAGGAACGCCCTCGGGGCCAGGCCCAGCTCGCCCATGGCCAGCACCAGGGCGGCGCGCTCGTCCGGGCCGGCCGTGGCGGCTCGGCCGGCGAGCAGCTCCTGCAGCCCGGGGGCCGGCGGCAGCACCGCGGCGCAGGCCCCGATGGCGTGACCGGCCGCAGCGCGTACACCCGGATCCGGATCGGACAGGGCGGCCTGCGCGGCGGCCAGGATCGCGGGGACGACCGCGCGGCAGCCGGCGATCGCGCGGGCGTAGACGGCGTTGCCGAGCAGCTCGTCGCCGTAGATCGCCTCGTCGTCGTCCTCCTCGATGGCCGCGGTGACGGCCGCCTCGACGTCCTCCCACGCGGCGAACCCGGTCAGGTCGAGGGCCGGCTGGGCGGCCTCGGCCACCGCGGCCAGGAAGTTGAGCAGGTTCGCGCGCAGGGCGGGGTCGGGCACGCCGGGAAGGATCTCGGCGACGGTGGCGGCGGCCGGCGGGGTCGCGATCCAGGGGGTGCCCTGGTGGATGACGGCGCCCCACAGGTGCCGCATCGCCGCGCCGCGGGCCGCCTCGTCGTCGCCGGTGAGGGCGGCCAGGTGACCGGGCGTGTCCTCGGCCCGGCTGTACGCGTGCAGCAGCATCCCGTAGTCCGTCACGCCGAGCACGGTACCGCCGCCGCGCCGAGCCCCCGGGCCTGGGTTTTCAGCTACGCTCATCGATATGAAGCGGGTTCTGCTCGTGCTGGCGCTGGTGGCCGGCCTCATGCCGCTCGTGAGCTTCCGAACGACCGCGACCGCCGCGGAACCGCAGTGGACGCCGCCGCTGAGCACGCGGGGGCGGTACATCGTGGACGCCGACGGCCGCCGGTTCAAGCTCAAGGCCGGCAACTGGCACGGCGCGAGCGGCACCTGGAACGGCTCCGGCGACCCCGAGGCCGACGCCAACCACCACGCGGGGGAGAACTCGGGCCGGGTCCCGCTCGGGCTGGACCGGGTGGCGCTGGACACGATCGTGGCGCAGTTCGTGGCGACCGGGATCAACAGCGTCCGGCTGCCGTTCTCCAACGAGATGGTGCACGACACCAGGCCGGTCACCGACGCGGCCGTGGCCGCCAACCCGGCCCTGCGGGGTCTCACGCCGCTGCAGGTCTACGACGCCGCCGTGGCCGCGCTCACCGGGGCCGGGCTCGCCGTGATCCTCAACAACCACACCAACACCACCCGCTGGTGCTGTGGCGTGGACGGCAACGAGCGATGGAACGCGAGCCAGTCCGACGACACGTGGCAGTCCGACTGGCTGTTCATGGTCCGCCGGTACCGCACCAATCCGCGCGTCGTCGGCGCCGACCTGTACAACGAGGTCCGCCGCAGCGTGTGGGACGACCCGAACTGGGGCCTCGGTGACAACCACGACTGGTTCGCCGCCGCCCAGCGCCTCGGCGACCGGATCCTGGCCGAGGCCGACCCCGATCTGCTGATCATCATCGAGGGGATCAACTGGACCGGCATCCCCGTCGACGGGTTCGCGCACGGCCGCCCGACCCTGGAGCCGGTCCGCACCCTCTCGCCCGCGCTCGTGCGCTCCGGCAAGCTCGTGCTGGCGGCGCACTTCTACGACTACACCGGCCCGCACCACAGCGGCGCCACCGGCGTCGGCGAGACCAGCGACCCCCGCTACCGCGACCTGAGCCGCGACGAGCTGTTCGCGACCCTGCAGCAGGAGGCGTTCTACGTCGCCGACGAGGCCGCCCGCCACTACACCGCGCCGCTGTGGGTGAGCGAGTTCGGCATCGGCCGGTTCGGCAGCGACGCGAAGAGCCGGGCCTGGTTCGCCAACTTCGTCGATTACCTCGTCGCGCACGACACCGACTTCGCGTACTGGCCCCTGGCCGGCTGGCAGGACAACGGCACCGGCAACGGGTGGGCGCTGCTGAGCTGGGACCGCTCCGGTCACCTGCTCGGCATCGACGACGGCGGGGACTGGCGGGCCGCGGACTGGCACCGGCTCGTCGCCGCGCCCGGCCGCACCGGCGTCGTCGAGCCCGTCGCGCACTGGTCGATGCTGAGCCCGGACCACGGCGACTTCGTGCAGTCGCTGCGGATGCGGGCGCTGCCCGACTGGGACCCGGGCGCGCGCAAGGCCGCCTGCCCCGACGGGCAGCGGCTGGCCGGGCTCGCCCGTGACGGCAACCGCGGCCTGTGCACCGACGCCGGGCCGGCGCTAGCGTGGCCGGCCCCGTCGGCGGCGCAGGTGGTGACGAGCGAGCGGTACGTCACGACGGACTGGGCGGGCGGCTACACGAAGTTCCAGTGCCCGGACGGATCGTTCCTGATCGGGTACGCCGTGCGCGGTGCCACGGTCTCCAGCGCCCTGTGCGCCCCGTCGGGGGCCGCGGTGCCGTCCGGCGGCCGCACGGTGTGGTTCGACCGGGGCGACAACCGGCCCGCCGAGGCGCACGGCGGGGACTTCGCGAGCGGGCACTACAAGGGGCAGTGCGGGGACGGGGAGTACGCGGCGGGCATCGCCTTCACGCGGCGCGTCGGCTCCAACGGCGCCCCGGCCGCCCTGTACTGCCGCGGCCTGTAGCACCTGGCGGCGTGTGACGCCGCCCTGAACGTACTGTTGTTGTCGCGGCTTGAGGACTCAGCGGCGGCGGGCGCCGGCCATCGTGACGCCGCCCTGGATGTGCTGTTCTGCCGCGGTTTCTTGCGCACGACCTGTACACGACGCCACCACGGCGGCCGCCAACGCACCAGGATGCCGGTGCGGCTTCTCGTCATGCCGGGACCGTATGGGCTTCCCGTCCCGGCGCCCTGGCACGCTTCCGGGAAATAACCCGGTGCGGCGCCCGCGCCCCGGTGCCTAGACTTGGCGTCGATCGCGGTGCGCAGCCGGCGGATACTTCTGGTGATATATGGGTTCGAGTCCCGTTCCCCGCCGGCGCCTGGATCTCGCGATCATCGAAGCATCCGGTGTGCCGGAGCAACTCCGCGGCGACCTGATCCGGGTCGGCGCCGGAGGCGAACATCGGCCGAGCCATGTCCGCCAGGAGGTCGCTTCCTGCACGGAACTCGTCCAACTCGGTCACGAACGCAGCGTATCGCCGGCCGGGAGCACGGTGTCGCCATCGCCGCCACGAACATCCCGCCACGGGTCACCGGGCTGTGTCACACTCCGTCGTGCGTATGCGGTGCTCGGTGCCGTTGCCGGCGAGCATCTGCGGCCGCGAATCCGCCGCCGTGCTGAGCGGCCGTCTCGGTATCGTGCTGCGCATGGCCGATCAGGTGTTGCAGGACGACCCCCATCGCCAGGTGGTGCGAATCGGCGATACCGTGCGCCGTCCTATGCACCCGTGGTCGCCTACCATCCACGAGTTGTTGCAGCACCTGGAGAGCGTCGGATTCCCGTACGCGCCTCGGTTTCTCGGCATCGATGCTGATGGTCGTGAGGTTCTCACCTACCTCGACGGCGAATCGGGCGGCGCTGCCTGGGCCAAGGTCGTCGAGGACGCCGGTCTGCTCGCGATGGCGCGTCTTCTGCGCGATTTCCATGAAGCCGTACGCGGATTCCGCCCGACCGCCACGGCGGGATGGGCAGCCCATGACGGAAGCTTCGGCGCGGACGAATTGGTTTGCCACGGCGATTTCGGGCCCTGGAACCTGGTGTGGCGAGGCCTTCAGCCGGTTGGCATCCTGGACTGGGACTACGCGTGGCCCGCCCTGGCCGTTCACGATGTCGCCTATGCGCTGGAGTACGTGACACCGTTTCGCGACGATCGGATGTGCATCGAGTCGTTGCGCTATCCCACACCGCCGGATCGGCGGCGCCGAATGGAATCCTTCGCCGGGGCCTACGGGCTCACGACGACGGCCGGGCTTGTTGACGCCGTCATCACCCAGCAGCACCAGGTGTGGCTGCGGGCTCGGCACCTCGCCGCAGCGGGACGACAGCCCCAGCTCGCATGGCAGGAAGCCGGCGTCCTCGATGAAGTCGCGAAGCGGATCGACTGGAGTCGCACCAACCGGCACCTGTTCGAGTGACGAATCAACACATCGGCAGAGTCGTGAGCCTCGTCTACACCGCAGGCCAGGTGGACGGCGAGGATGTAGTTCGGGTGGCGGTCGCTCAGACGCGCTTCTTGCAGGCGAGCACGAAGTTGTCCACCAGCGAGGTGAACATCGACGACGCATCGACGTGATGGGTCGATCGAACCCAGTCGGTGAACACCGCTCGCAGGCCGAACTTCTCGACCTCGGCGGGCCATCGCTCGGCCGGCCAATGGTCGTCGGCGGGCTGGTCGAACTGGTACCCCAGCGGACCGACGTGCACGAAGGTTCCCCCCGGAGCGAGTATGCGAGACACCTCGGACAGCAGCCGACTGGGCGGTACGACGTCCGAGAAGTACAGCGACGCCACGGTCGAGAAATAGCCGTCGGGATATGGGCAGTGCAAGGCGTCCGCGATCGCCCAGTCCACCGAGTCCAGCTCGACGCCGAGGCTCGACGCGGTGTGCTGTTGGCGTAGGTCGGCCTCGGATCGCCGGTTCCGCCGGTCGAGAACGGTGAAGCGCAGCGGTCCGTCGCGCAGGAAGTCCCTGAGGAGGCCCATGGGAACTGACAGCTCCATGGCGTGTGTCGATGCGAAATGCGGCGACAACTCGCTCGCGAACCGCCCGGTGCCCGCACCCAGGAGCAGGATCCTCGAACGCTCACCGCCGGCGTTGTCCAGCGCCTTGAGAGCCGCCTGGGTGACGTCCCGGATCTCCTCCTCACACGCTGGTGTGCCGCTCCAGTCTCGGCGCAGGTAATGCAGGGACTGCACCGGCGAGTACGAGTTTCGAGACCTTACCGGCGGCCGGGCGGCCGCGGTGGCCAGGACGGACCGCACGGTCAGCAACGGGCTGATCGCATCCGTCATCCTGTCGCAGATGTCGTCCAGCAATGTCGTGTCCGGTTGGACCGTTTTCCCGTGAGCCCGGTTGCTCTGGCGGTATTCGACGATGCGCAGAGCCTCTTCCCCGAGATGGCGATACGGGGCGGGGCACAGCACGGGCATGCCCCGGATGACGGGATACCGCACGTTGCAACCCGTGCAGTAGAACCCGTCGTGCGTCGCGAAGCCGGCCCGGCAAACGGGACAGACATAGCTGGTCAACGGTCTCACCCCCAGTGTCGACTGTTCAGAACACGGGCAGGACACTAAACCAAGTACTTGGCTCACAGAACCTGCATGAGGTGTTGGAAGGCCGACTCGGACCGCCCGGCCGCGACGTTCGGCGCGCACCTGGATCTGAGCGGTCACCGTTGACGGCGTTCCCCTACACCGGCGAGATCGAGGGCCGTCGCAGTCGGTACCGAGCGCTATGCGGCTACTTGTGCGGGGTTTTCTGGTCGACCCGAGCGAGCGGATCGGTGACGGCGACGACCGGGTGCAGTGCTTCGAACGCGGTCTGCGGAACGTCCGCGACGGCGTCGTCCAGCACTGGATCACATCGTCAGGGAACTTCCGGTTGGAACGGGGTGGAACACCTTCTGGGACATGAGCACTTTGCGTACGAGCGGCGCCGCCGCACTGGCCGCCCTGACCACGATCGGCACCCTCCTGGTGAGCGCCGGGCCGGCCCACGCCGACATCACCGTCGACTCAGCCATCTGCCTGCAGAACGCGACCGGCGCCCTGACGTCGTCGAACCCGGTCGTCGCGGCGCCCGGGCATCCCACCTTCGAGTGGACCGCGTCACTGCCGTACACGCAGTGCGCCCAGTCCAACGGCCACCTGTACCTGGTCGACAACGGCGTGGCGACGCTGTTGCCGGCCAACTCCGGCAACGGTGTCGAAGGCGGCCCCGGGCGGCACCTGCTGATCCTGCGCGTGAAGACGTCGCTGGGCCAGCGGGACCTGTCGTCGGTCACGTTGACCACGGTGTAGCGATCGCGGAGGAGGGCGGCCGGTCAACGGGGCCGCCCTCCGCCAGTCTGTCGGCCAGTCCGTCGGTGCGACACCGGTGCCCGGGCTGGCCCAGCCATGGCCCAGGGCCGCCGACAGCGTCTGCCCGGCGGGACGCGGTACCTCGGCTGTCCTCAGCTCGGCATCCATGGACAACGGCAACGGCCCCGCGGGCGCATCGCGGCAGAGGTGGATGTCCCGGTGGCGTTCGGTGGCTCGCCGGCAGCCTTCCTGGATGGCGTCAGCTGTCACGGCGATCGAAGTCCTGGCGAGATGCGAGGATTTGCCGCGCGTGCTGTTTCGACCAGTCGGCGATCGCAGTGGTCAGCGTGCCCGCCTCGACGCCCAAGGGCGTCAGGCTGTACTCGACGCTGGGCGGGGTCGTGGGATGCACCGATCTGCGGACGAGCCCGTCGCGCTCCAGCGCACGCAGCGTCTGGGTCAGCATCTTCTGCGTGATGCCGTCCAGCAGCCGGCGAAGCTCGTTGAACCGGATCGGTCGTTCGTCGCTGCGCAGCGCGGCCAGCACGTAGAGCGCCCACTTGTTCGCGAGCACCTCCAGCACGGTCCGCGACGGACACGTGCGCGGAAAGGCAGTCTCCATGAGGTACCTACATACCGTATAGGTGCCTACTTCACAAGGGATACCGCCTTGCAGCAGCATCGACGTAAGCCGACCGGCGAACGGAGATGAGCGAACCATGCGTGCGGTGAGTCAGCGGGCTTTCGGCGGCCCAGAAGTCCTGGAGATCATCCAGACGGGGCGTCCAATGCCGGGCGCCGGCGAGGTGCTGGTGCGTGTCCGGGCCGCATCGATCAACCCGGCGGATTGGAAACGGCGCGCCGGCCTCCTGCCAAGATTCGGTCCGCCGCCGTTCACCCTCGGGCTGGACCTGGCCGGAACCGTCGCGGCGGTCGGCGGGCCGAGCCGGTTCCATCCCGGTGACGCGGTCTACGGGGTCTCGCTGCCCCAGGGCAGCCACGCTGAATACGTCACCGTCGCCGAGCAGTCCCTGGCACCTGTCCCGGCGAACCTGGACCTGACCCACGCCGCCGCAGTACCCACGGCGGCGCTGACCGCCTGGCAGGCCTTGATCCAAGTCGCTCAAGTGAAACCCGGGCAACGAGTCCTCGTCCACGCCGCGGCCGGCGGAATCGGCCACCTCGCCGTGCAGATAGCCAAAGCCCACGGCGCCTATGTCCTGGGCACCGCCAGCACAGCGAAGCACGACTTCCTGGAAAAGCTCGGCATCGACGAGGCCATCGACTACACCAGCACCGACTTCGCCGAGGCGGCCCACGACATCGACGCCGTCATCGATCCGATCAGCGGAGCGTACGGACCACGCTCACTGGCGACTCTCAAAAGGACCGGCATTCTGGTCGACGTCCGCGGCACCGGACCCGACCGGGATCCGATCCACGAACTCGCCCGCGAACACGGCCTCCGCTACACCGTCTTCGGCTTCACCCCGTCCGGAGACGACCTGCGCCAGATCAGCACGCTGATCGAACGCGAAGCCCTCCGCGTGATCGTGGACCGTACATTTCCGCTGGAACAGGCGGCCGAGGCACACCGCATCAGCGAGTCCGGCCACGCCACCGGGAAAATCGTTCTGACACTGACCTGACAATGCCACCGCTCGATCCCCGGCGTCCGGTGCGCGCTCATCGGCATTGCAGTGCCCCGGCCGGTGATGGGTGGCCGCTGCGCGACGTGGTCGGCCCTGGGCTCGTGGTCGGCGGTCGGCGTGCCAGCCGCGTCCCGCGGGCGGGTCAGTAGTGTGGCGGGTATGGAGGCACATCCTCGAGCGCTGCCGCTGCCGGAGCTCGAGGCGTTGTTCGGCGTCCTGGTGACCGTGCACGCCCAGCTCACGACCGACGAGCTTCCCCCGGAGCTCGTGCGCCGGCTCCTCGAACGGCTCACCGACCACGGCCCGCTGCCCCGAGGCGCGTCGGCCGGAGCGCTGAACGCGCTGCTCGCCGACCTGTGCCAGCGCATGCACTGGGCGATGTCCGACGACTACGGCGACTACCCACCCCCAGCACCGCGGCGAACCGTCCACCACGTCGACCTCCCGGACGACCCGGGCACCGTCGACGCGTGCGTGGCGGACCTGGCGGAGCTCGGCGCCGAGGTCAGCGATCAGACCGAAGGCCGGACGCGTCCGGGTCATCGGCACATCGCCGCGGCGTTTCCCGAGCTTCCGCCCGATCCGGGCCACCATGCCCGGGTGGCGCAGCTGTCAGCGCTGGCCCAACGCCACGGAGGACGGTACGCCGGCTTCGGCGCCTGATGCGCGGGCGAACACGGGCCTTGACCTTCTCACTGTGTCAAGGCCTTGACTGACCGCATGAACGCGACATCCACCTACGATGACGACAGGCGGCTCGCGGACGCGCTCGGTGCGGCCCAGGCCTCGACGCGGCTCAAGGCGGCTCTCGCGATCGGGACGCGGGCCGGCGACGGGTACGCCGACGTGCTCGTGGCACGGTGTGCGGTCGAGCCGGACTTCTTCGTGCGCGACATGCTCACGTGGGCGCTCACCCGCCTCCCGCGCGAGGTCACCGTGCCGCGGCTCGTCGCCGAGCTGACGTCCGGGCGGGCGCAGGCGCGCGCCCAGGCGCTGCACACGCTGTCGAAGATCGGCGACGCCGGGGCCTGGCCCGCGATCACGGTCGCGTTGCTGCGCGACGGGGACGACGAGGTCGCGCGGGCGGCGTGGCGGGCGGCCGTCGTGCTCGTGCCCGACGGCGGGCGGGCGGCGCTCGCCGCGGAACTGGGTACGCAGCTCGGCCGGGGCGACCGCGAGGTACAACTGAGCCTGAGCCGGTCCCTCGCCGCGCTCGGGGACGTCGTCGAGCCGGTGCTGCGGGCGGCCGCGGCGCACCCCGAGGCCGGGGTGCGGGCGCACGCCGCCGCCACCGAGCGGCTGCTGCGCGATCCGGACTCGGCGTTCGAGCCGGACCTGAACGCGGCGAGGCGGGTCGACGCGCTCGGGCGGGAACGGGAGGAGCAGTTGCGTGCTGATCGGTGAGGTGGCGCGCCGGTCCGGGGTGAGTGCGCGGATGCTGCGGCACTACGACTCCCTCGGGCTGGTGCGCCCGACCGGGCGGACGGTGGGCGGATACCGGGAGTACACCCCGCAGGACGTCCGGCGGATCTTCTACGTGGAGGGCCTGCGGTCGCTCGGGCTGTCGCTGCGGCAGATCGCGCGCACGCTCGAGGACCCCGGGTTCACGCCGTCCGCGCTGGTCCGCGACCTCATCCGGCGGACCGGGGAGCGCCTCGAACGGGAGCGGGAGCTGCTCGACCGGCTCCGGACGGTCGACGCGGCCGGGCCCGCCGCCTGGCCGGACGTCGCCCGGGTCGTGGAGCTGCTGCACGGGCTGGCCTCGCCGAGCGCGGCGCGCCGGCAGCAGGCCGCCCTCGCGCCGGCCGAGGCCGCGCCCGTCCCCGCCGACGTGCTCGCCCGCGCGGTGCTCACCGAGGCCGACCCGAACGTGGCCGGGGCGCTGCGGTGGGCCCTGGCGCGGGCCGGGGGCGACGGGGTCGCGGGGCTGGCCGCGGGGCTGGGCTCCGGCGACGCGGAGGTCCGGCGGCGGGCGGTACTGGCGCTCGCGGAACTGCCCGAGGACGAGGCGACGGGGCTGCTGGCGGGGGCGCTCGACGACGAGGACGAGGCGATCCGCCGGCAGGCCGCGCTCGCGCTGGGCGCGCGGGGGGTGACCGCGGCCGTGCCGACGCTCGTCGGGATGGTCGTCGAGGGGCCGAACGACGTCGAGGCGGCCGAGCTGCTCGGGGCGCTGGCCCGGGAGGGGGAGTGGGGCGCGCGGATCCTCGGCGCGCTCGTCGCCGAGCTCGCCACGCCCGGGGCCGGCCCGGACGTACGGATCCGGCTGACGCAGGCCCTGGCCGAGCTGCCCGGGACCCTGGCGCTGGACACCCTGCGGCGCCTGGCCGGCGACGAGGACCGGCCCGTGGCCCTCGTCGCCGGGGCCCTCGCGCAGATGGTCGAGGCCGCGGCCGGGACGGCAGCGGGCAGCGCCGGCTGACGCCCGGGCGTCCCGCGAGGTCTACAGCAGCCGCAGGCGGTCGGCGTGGGGTGTGCCCGGCTCGGCGGTGAACACCAGCATGACCGGGCCGGGGTTGCCGGGCAGCGGGTAGGTGTCCCAGTCGAGCACGACGTCGCCGACCTCGGGGATGCGGAACGTCTTGGTGCCGCTGACCGATTCGCGTACGTCGTGGCGCCCCCACAGCCGCCGGAACTCGGCGCTGCGGATGCTCAGCTCGCCGACGATCGCGGTGGCCCGCGGGTGCGTGGGGTCGGTGGCGACCGCGGCGCGCATCATGCCGATGTAGTCCAGGGCCTGCTGCTCCCAGTCGGGGCAGGTGCGCCGGCTCGTGAGCGTGTCGTCGAACATCAGCAGCAGCATGTTGAGCCGGTCCGGCGGGTAGCCGTCCGGGTCGCCGAGCAGCGCCACCGCCTTCGGGTTCCAGTCCAGCAGGTCCAGGTGGCGGCCGAGCACGACCGCCGGGGTGTCCATCACCCGCAGCAGCCGCCGGGTGCTGTCCGGCACCCGCTCCGGCGCGCGCTCCACCCGGGCCGGCACCGGCCGGCGGGCGGCGTGGGCGAGGGTCAACAGGTGCCGGCGCTCCTGGTCGTCGAGGCCGAGGGCACCGGCGAGCGCGTCGAGCACGTCATCGGACGGCCGTACCTCGCGCCCCTGCTCCATCCGCTGGTAGTAGTCGGTGCTCAGCCCGGCCAGCAGGGCCAGCTCCTCGCGGCGCAGCCCGGCGACCTTGCGGCGGCCGCCCGGCTCCAGGCCCACGTCGCGCGGGCGGAGGCGAGCGCGGCGGGCGCGCAGGAAGTCGCCGAGCTCGCGGGCGTACGGATGGGTCATGGGGCAAGTGTGCCGCGCCGCCGGGCGCCCAGGGTAGGTCCGGCAGAACGACGGAAGCCGGGCCCGGGGCGCCTAGCGTCGTGTCGACCACGACATTTCCCGGAGGCCGCAGATGACCGGATGGACCACCGCCGACATGCCCGCCCAGCACGGCCGGATCGCCGTCGTGACCGGCGCGAATTCGGGCCTCGGCCTGGTCACCGCGACCGAGCTGGCCCGGCACGGCGCCCGGGTCGTGCTCGCCGTGCGCAACACCGCCGCCGGGGCCGAGGCCGCCCGGCGCATCGGCGGCGCCGTCGAGGTCCGGGAGCTGGACCTGGCGTCGCTCGCCTCGGTGCGCGCGTTCGCGGCGGGGCTGTCCGCCGACCATCCCGCCGTCGACCTGTTGGTCAACAACGCCGGCGTGGTGCTGCTCGGCCCCCGCCGGCGCACCGCCGACGGCTTCGAGCTGCAGCTGGGCACCAACCTGCTCGGCCACTTCGCGCTGACCGGGCTGCTGCTGGGCACCCTGGCCGCGGCCCCGGCGCCCCGGGTGGTGAACCTGAGCTCGATCACGCACAAGACCGCGCACCTCGACTTCGACGACCTGATGTTCGAGCGCGGCTACCGGGCCTCGTCCGCCTACGGCCGGTCCAAGCTCGCCACCACCGTCTTCGGCGTCGAGCTGGACCGGCGGCTGCGCGCGGCCGGGTCGCCGATCGTCAGCGCCCTCGCGCACCCCGGGCTGACCCGCACCAACCTCACGCCGCGGGCCTGGGAGCACCGCGGGCGGCTCGGACGCGTGATCGCCCGGGCCGGGCTGATCGCCACCCAGCCGGTCGAGCGCGGCGCGCTGCCGCAGCTGCGGGCCGCGACCGACCCGGGCGTGCGGGGCGGGGAGTTCTTCGGGCCGGCCGGGCTCTTCGAGACGCGCGGGCGGGTCACCGAGGCCCGGCTCAGCCGCGAGGCGGCCGATCCCGCGGTCGGCCGGCGGCTGTGGGCGGCGGCCGAGGAGCTGACCGGGGTCAGCTTCCTATGAGCGCGACGACGAGGTTGTGGTCCGACAGGCCGCCCGCGTCCTCGACCGTCGCGCGTCCGGGACTCCTTCGCGGACCGCGACGGCGGTGCAATAATCCGGGTCCATGCGCGTGCTCTTCACCGCCGTGCCGATCCACGGGCATCTCCTGCCGCTCCTCCCGCTCGCCGAGGCCGTCGCCGCCGCCGGGGACGACGTGGCGTTCGCCGTCCCCGAGTCGCTGACCGGGCTGGTCGGCGGGCTGCCGGTGCTCCCCGCCGGGCCCGGCGTCGACGACCTGCTCGCCGAGAACGACCGGCGCACCGGCGGCGCCGACATGCACTCGGGCTTCGAGCCGGTGGCCGAGCTGTTCGCGGGGACCCTCGTGGACACCTCGTTCGACGCGGCGCTGCGCCGGGCCCGGGAGTTCGGGGCCGAGGTCGTGGTCGCCGACGAGTACGACACGATCGGGCCCATGGTCGCGGCCACGCTCGGGGTGCCGCTCGTCCGGCACGCGGTCGGGCTGCCCGTGTCGCCGCCCGAGCTCGGGCCGGCGATGCAGGCGCGGCTGGCCCCGCGCTATGCCGCGCGCGGCCTCGCCCGGCCGGCCCGCCTGGCGCTCGTGGACCTCTGGCCGCCGGCGCTGCACGGGCCGGGGTGGGTGGCGGCGCGGGACCGGCTGGCGATCCGGCCCAGGGCGTACACCGGAACCGAGCCCTTCGACCTGCCGGCCCCGGCCGGTTTCCGGGTGCTCGTCACGCTCGGGACGGTCCTGCTCGAGGCCGGGCCGCTCGACGCGCTCGTCGACGCGGTGGCCGCACTGGACAATGTGGACGTTCTGGCGACGGTACCGGCCGGGCTCCCGCGCTCACTCGCCGACGCCCGGGCGAACGTGCGGTTCGTCGGCTTCGTGCCGATAGCGCAGCTGCTCGACGCGGGCGTCAGCGTGGTCCTCGCGGCCGGTGGCGCCGGGACGGTGCTCGCCGCGCTGAGCCGGGGCATCCCGATGGTGCTGTGGCCGAAGGGCGCCGAGAAGCCGCAGAACGCCGAGCGGGTCGTGGCCGCCGGGGCGGGCATCGCGATCGACGATCCCGCACGCGCCGCCGAGGCGGTCGCCGAGGTGCTGCGCGAGCCGTCGTACCGTCGCCACGCCGAACGCGTCGCCGCCCAGATCGCCGAGGCCCCGGACCCCGCGGCGGTCTGGGCCGCCCTGCGTCCACGCATCGGCGCCGCCGGAACCTGAGCCGTTCGGCCGATCGATTCCGGGTGCCGCAACGCATTGCGCGGCCGGGCCGGGCGGCCGGACAATCGTCGCGTGCACACCGCCTATGCGGAGATGGTGGCCGCGTTCACGGGGAGCCGCCTGCCGGTCCCACCGGTTCCCGAGCCGCTGCGGCCGCGGCTGCGCACCGTGCGCGACTGGTGCTGGGCGACGCGCGAGATCGACGGTTTCCGGATGTACATGTTCGAGCCCGACTTCCCCGCCGACGTCCTCGCGGCGCGCGTGCCCGACTACGTCGCCGTGAGCCACGCGGGGCACGGCGTGAACTCGTACGCGATCAACTACCACCTCGTCCACGGCCCGCTCGCGGTGCTCCTGCAGGTCGGCTGGGGCGGCATCTACACCGACAACAGCGCCGCGTCCCGCCGTCTCGGGGAACTGTTCCGCCGCTGCGAGTCCCTGCACGAGGCGGCCGCGGCGACGGCCGGCGGCCGGGTCCTGTGCGTCTTCAGCCAGCTGCGCGGCATCTCCGCGTGCGGCCGCGTGCCGGCGCGAGCGGACGGCGACGTCCACGCGTTCGTGACCGACCACCGCACCGCGGGCGAGGAGGCGTTCGACGTCGCCGAACGCCTCCTGACGCCCTGATGCCGCGGCGGCGCTCAGCTGGTGCTGGTGGTGGTGGTGGTGCCGAAGGTCGTGCTCGGCGGCGTGGCGATGTTGCGGGCCGCCTCGCTGAGCTGGCCCAGGGTCGGGTTGGCGCGGACCTGGCGCGCGTTGTCCACGATCTGCTCGTACTTCGCGCGGCCGGCGCGCGTCCCCAGCACGTAGCCGACGGCCAGACCCGCGGCGATGGGCAGCAGCTTCATCATGTCTCCCTCAAGAACGTCGATTCGGGCGGCGGCCACGCAGGGCGATCGCGACGATCGCTCCCACGACCATCGTCGCCCCGGCGGCCAGGACGAGCCGGGTGCGACGCGCCGAGAGGCGCGCCACGGTGCGGTGCACGGTGCGGTCGGCGGCGGCTCTCGCCCGGGCCTTGACGTCCGTCTTCGCGGCCAGAGCCTCGAGCGTCTCGCCGAGGGCGGCGCGCGTGCGCACGATCTCGGCCCGCAGCGCCTCCGGGTCGTTGACCCGACCGTCCGCCGTCACCCCGCTCACCTCCCGCATGTCGCCGCAGCTGGCGTTCCCCCGGGCGAGGAAGCCGAAACCTATCCCAGTTGTACCGCCAGTGCCGTCACGAAACAGCCGAAGCCCACGATCGCGGCCGAGGACCGCAGCACGTCGAGGCGCTGCCACCGGGCGACCGTCGCGCGCCAGTCCGCGGGCGGGGCGTCGGGGTCCCAGCCGACGACCTTCATGTTGATCGGTACCGTGCCCAGGAACGAGAAGCCCAGGAACGCGGCGAGGGCCGCGATCCCCGCCCACCGCCAGGCGACCCCGGGGCCGCCGGCGAGGACGAGCAGCGCGACCGCGGCGGCGACCGCCGGCAGCATGATCGCGGGCACCACGACGCGCAGGCTGCGCACGAGCGCGACGCGGGCCTGGATGTGCGCGCGGTCGTCGAGGCGGAGCAGGGCCGGCTGCACGCCGTAGCGGACGATGAACTCCTCGCCGGCGAGGAGCCCCGTGAGGATCAGGGTGAGCGCGTGGAGCACCGCCATGGACACCTTCTCTCGGTCTGCGTTCTCTCGGTCTGCGTTCTCTCGGTCTGCGTTCTCTCGGTCTGCGTTCCCGTTCTGGACGACGAGCTCCCGGCGCCGCTTCGGGGCGCCCTCTCGCAGCCGCTCCCCGCAGCCTCGGGCACGACTTCGCTGCTACTTCTCACCCGGAGCCGGCGCGTTTCCAAGCGGCCTTGCCGCCTCGGGCACGACTTCGTTGCTACTTCTCACCCGGAGCCGGCGCGTTTCCAAGCGTCCTTGCCGCCTCGGGCTGTTCCATGTTCGGTTGTCTCCCACCCGGACCAGGCGAGTTTTTCAGTCGCTGCAAGTTTACGGTAGCAGGATTTCTGCAGCGGCTGAAGTACGATGGCGGAATGAGCGACACGGCGGTCACCTGGCTGCCCGACGGCGCCGCGGGGGAGGAGACCGGGGGGCTGCGGGAGCGCAAGAAGCGGCAGATGCGGGCCCGGCTGTCGGCCACGGCGACGCGGCTGTTCCTGGAGCGCGGCTTCGACGACGTGCGGGTCACCGAGATCGCCGAGGCGTGCGGGGTGTCGGAGCGGACGGTCTTCAACTACTTCCCGACGAAGGAGTCGCTGCTGCTCGACCGCTTCGACGACACCCTGACCGCCCTGCGCACGGCCCTGGCCGACCCGGGCTCGGCGCCGCTGCCGGCCGCGCTCGCCGTGCTCGACGCCGAGCTGGACGGCCTCACCGCCTGGCTCGCGAGCCAGCCGGACCCGGCCGCCGCGAGCGAGACCCTCCGCCGCTTCCGCGAGCTGAGCACCAGCACCCCGGAGCTGCGCTCGCACCAGCACGACATGATCGACCGCCTCACCGAGACCGCCGCGCGCCTGCTCGCCGACCGGTCGGCCGCGCCCGAGCCGGCCCCGGCGGCCCACATCGCGGCCGTGGCGCTGCTCGGCCTCTGGCGCGTGCAGGCCGCGAGCCTCCAGCGCCGCCTCGCCGCCCACCACCCGCCCGACCGCCTGCGCACCCTGGTCGCCGCGGACGTCCACATCGCGGCGGCGACGATCGAGCCGGTCTTCCGCGGGTTCGGGTAGAAGACGATCGAGCCGGTCTTCCGCGGGTTCGGGTAGAAGACGACCGGGCCGGTCTTCCGCGGGTTCGGGTAGAAGACGGCCGAGCCGATCCTCCGCGGGTTCGGGTAGAACTGGTCCATGACGACTGCCGCCGCCATGCGGGCCGAGGCCGCCCGGCTGTTGCACGCCGCGCCGGCCGGAGTGCGCGCGCCGTTCGGGGACGTGGGGAAGCGGCGCTGGATCGAGTACCGGCCCGCGCCGCGCCCCGGCGTCTCGCTCGGCGAGCTGGACCCGGACGCGCGCAAGGCCGCCCACCGGCTGCTCGCCACCGCGCTGCGCCCCCACGCGTTCGCCCAGGCGATGGGCATCGTCGCGCTCGAGGAGGTGCTGGACCGCAAGGAGGGCTACGGCCGCGGACGGCACAGCGACGACTACCGCGTCATCGTCTTCGGCGAGCCCGGCCCGGCCGGCCGCTGGGGCTGGCGCTTCGAGGGCCATCATCTCTCCGTCACCATGACCCTCGACGGCGACGCGGTCTCCCCGACGCCGGTGTTCCTCGGCGCCAACCCCCTGGCCACGTACTACCGCGGCCGCCCCGTCCTGCGCCCCCTCGGCCCCGAGCAGGACCTCGCGTTCGACCTGCTCGACGCGCTGCCCGAGTCGCTGCGCGGGCACGTGCTGCGCCGGCCCGAGGCGCCGGCCGACATCTACAGCGGACCGCGCGCCGACGTGGTGCCGCCCCCGCCCGGCGTGCCCGCGGCCGAGCTGCCGCGGGTGGCCCGGGAGCGGCTGGACGAGCTCGTCGCCCTGTACCTCGACCGCCTCCCCGCCGACGTCCGCCTCGCCGTCGACCGTGACGCCCTCACGTTCACGTGGGAGGGGCCGCCCGAGCGCGGCGGGCGCCACTACTATCGGGTGCAGGGGCCGGATCTGCTCATCGAGTACGACAACACGACCGCCGACGGCAACCACGCCCACACGGTGCTGCGCCGCCCCGAGTCCGACTTCGGCGGCGACCTCCTGCGCGAGCACCGGGCCGAACACCCGCACACCTGACCCCACCCCGCGCCACCCCGCGCCGCGCCGCCCCGTGCCAAGCGGGGCCGCCGCCGCGCCGCCCCGCCCCGCGCCAAGCCGGGCCAAGCCGGGCCGCGTCGCGCCAAGCCGGGCCGCGTCGCGCCAAGCCGGGCCGCGTCGCGCCAAGCCAAGCCGGGCCGGGCCAAGCCAAGCCGGGCCGGGCCGTGCCAAGCCGGGCCGGGTCGTGCCAAGCGGGGCCGCGCCGCGCCAAGCCGGGCCGCGTCCGCCGCGGGGCAGGTCGCCGCCGAAGGTTGCGCTGAGGCGCGCCGACACCCCGCCGAGCTGCGCCGGGCCGAGCCCGGCCGCGCGTGGAGCGGGCCGGTGGCCGCGGGCGGGCGACAGGGCGTGGCGGCCCCGCCGTGCGCCCGCGCCGGTCAGGGGAGCGAGACCAGGCCGGTGCCGTCGTCGAGCGGCAGGTCGCCCCCGGCGATCGCGTGAACCTCCATCGTGGACAGTTCCGCGAGGCCCGACTGCACCGTGGCGAACGCCGTCGTCGCCGCGTCCGCGCCGGTCGCGATGCGCAGCAGGCTCGGCCGCGGGGCGAGCCGCGTCGCGTCGACGACCCGCCACACGTCGCCGATCGCCACCTCGGCGACGGCGTGGAAGTCCATCGGGGACAGCCCGGGCGCGTACACGGCCGCGGTGCGCGCCGGGATGTCCAGGGCCCGCACCAGGGCGGCGACGAGGTGCGCGAAGTCGCGGCAGACCCCGGCGCCGGCCAGCAGCGTGTCCGCCGCGTCGGTGGAGCCGGTGCTCGCCCCGGCCCGGTACTCGGTGTGCTCGTGCACGTACGCCACCACCCGCGCCACGGCATCGGCCACCGCCGCGGCGTCGAAGGGGTCGACGGGCCCGAACTGCCGCAGCGCGAAGCCGAGCATGCGGTCCGACGGGCAGTACCGGCTGGGGCGCATGCCCACGATCCGCTCCAGCGGCGTCACCCGCGCCGGCTCGCCCGCGAGGGAGGCGTGCGCCTCGTAGGTGATCTCCAGCCGGCCCGGGCCGCCGCGCACCACGTGCAGCCGGCCGCCGTCGCCGGTCTCGACGAGCGTGACCGGCACCGGCTCGCCGTCGAGACGCACGCCGAGGTCGTCGTGCACCCTGACCCCGGGGCGGCGCGCGGCGGCCACCTGCAGCACGATCTCCGCCGCCCGCTCGACATCGAACGCGAGCGAACAGCCCGCCGTCACGTCCGTCACGGGCGCACCGTACCGACTTTGTTGCATCGGCGCCATCGGGGGTATCGGGGCCGCATGGACGAGGTCGAAAAGCTGCTCGACGCCGTGTACACCGGGCGTGAGCGGGTCACCCGCGAGGAGATCCACCGGCACGCGGTCGCCGTCGACGCGCCCGCCGGGGTCATCGACGCGGTGGAGACGCTACCGGAGGGGGAGTACGCCTACGACGAGGCCAGCGAGGCCCTCGCCCAGCTCGCCCCGCCCGTCATCACCTCGGGTGGCGTCCCGGCCCAGGCGCTGGACGACTCCGATCTGTCGCGGGAGCTGCGGCACCTGCACGAGACCCGCGACGACACGTTCCGGCACGGCTCCGCGCAGGCCCTCGCCAACCACGACAGCCGCACGGCCGAGCTCGAGGCCGAGTACCTGCGCCGGTTCCCGGACCGGGCCGTCGACCCTCAGCGGGTTCGCCCCGATTGACGGGGATCGGGTGGGGTATCGGGGGAATCGACCGCGACAATCCGCCGCAGACCGAAGGAGCCGCGCCATGGCGCTCAACGACGATGACATCACCACCACGCCCGCGGGCTCCGGGGCCGAGGGGCCGGCGGACGGCGGCGCCGTGCCGAGCGCCCATGACGGCGGCGCGGACGGCGGCGCGGGGACCGGCGAGGGCACCGCGGACGGGGGCGCCGACGTCGAGGGCCAGGACGGCGGGGCGGACGGCGGTGCCGACGAGGGCCCGGCCGACGGCGGCGCGGACCCCGGCACCCACGACGGCGGCGCGGACGGCGCGGCCCGGTAGGAGGCGATGACGATGCGTGTGGTCGTGGTCGGGGCGTCGGGCAACGCCGGCACCGCGCTGCTGCGGCGCCTGCGGGCCGATGGCGACCACCGCGTCGTCGGTGTGGCGCGGCGGATTCCGGGCGGCTCGGAGTACTCCGAAATGGTGTGGCACCCCTGTGACATCGGCGCCCCGGACGCCGTCGGCACGCTGACGGACATCTTCCGCGGGGCGGACGCCGTGGTGCATCTGGGCTGGCAGATCCAGCCGAGCCACGACCGGGCCGTGCTGCGGCGCACCAACGTGGACGGCAGCCGGGCCGTGGTGGACGCCGCGATCCAGGCCGGGGTGGGCGCGCTCGTCGCGGCGTCGTCGGTCGGCGTGTACGCGCCCGGCCCGAAGGACCGCCGCGTCGGCGAGGACTGGCCCGCGACCGGGGTCGCCGCCTCGTCGTACAGCCGCGACAAGGTGGCCCTCGAAGGGCTCCTCGACGCGGCCGAGGACCGGCTGCGCGTGGTGCGGCTGCGCCCGGGGCTGATCTTCCAGCGCGACGCCGGGACGGAGATCGCCCGCTACTTCCTCGGCCCGCTCGTCCCCGTGCGGCTGCTGCGCTTCGGCCGCGTCCCGGTGATCCCGGCGCACCCGCGGCTGCGGCTGCAGGCCGTGCACGCCGACGACGTCGCCGACGCCTACGTGCGCGCGCTCACGTCGGACGCCCGCGGCGCCTACAACATCGCCGCCGACCCGGTTCTCACGCCCGAGCTGGCGGCCGAGCTCTTCCACGGCCGGACGGTACCGGTTCCGGCGGCGGTACTGCGCGCCGCGGCCGCCGCCACCTGGCACGCCCGCCTCCAGCCGGTCGACGCCGGCTGGGTGGCGCTGGCGCTGTCCGCACCGCTGTTGGACACCACCCGGGCGGCGACCGAGCTGGGCTGGCGGCCCGCGGTCGACGCGTCCGAGGCCCTGCGCGAGCTCGCCGCCGGCATGTCGCACCGGGCCCACGCCGGCAGCGCCCCGCTCTCCGGGCGCGCGAGCAGCCCCGGGCGCCTGGGCGGGCTGTTGCGCGGGCGGCTGCCCGGCACCGGTAACCCGTACTGAGTAGGCCCTTCGGGGGACCCCGGACGTCGACCGTCCGACGATTCGCGTCCTCGCAGTGGGTACTGCGGCCCGCCGGCACGGCCTACCGTGACCGGCGGTGATGCTGCATGAGCTTCGAGACCATGGAAATGACGACGGTCGTGCGCCGCGAGTCCCCGCGCGTCGTGCGGATGGCGGTGCGCGGCGACCTCGACGCGGCCAACGCCGACCTGCTCCGTGGCGCGTTCCAGGACGCCGCGGGTGACGGCGGGGCCCGGCTCGAGGCCGACCTGAGCGGGGTCACGTTCTGCTCGCTGGCCGGGCTCAGCGTGCTGCTCGGCACGCGCCGGTCGCTGGGCGAGCGGTTCGTGGTGCTGGCCGCCCCGCCGGGCGTGCGCCGGCTGCTCTCGGTGCTGCAGATGCCCGACGCGCTGGGGCCGGCGCTCAAGAGCCCAGCGTGAGGACCACCTTGATGTCGTCGGGCCGCGACTCGAGGGCCTCGGCGAAGCGCTCCAGCGGCACCCGCCGGGTGATCAGGCTCGCCAGCCAGGCCGGGTCGGCGGCGGCCAGGGCCTGCGCCGCCGCGGTGTAGTGCCGCGGGTTCGCGTTCACCGAGCCGACCACGACGTCGTTCTCCAGCACCAGGCTCCGGTTGGCCCGGCCGAGGTCGACGGGGATCCGGTGGCCGCTCGAGGAGACGCCGGTCAGGCACGTCACGCCGTAGGCCGCCGTGCCCGCGATCGCGTCGAGGACGACCGGCGGGGCGCCGGTGGCCTCGATGATGACGTCGGGCCGCAGGCGCTCGGCGGTCTCGGCGACGGGGCCGCTGTGGTACGTCGCGCCGAGCGCCCCGGCCGCCCGCGCCTTCGGCCCCGCCTCGGCGCGGTCGAGCACGTGGACGTCGAGGCCCCGCTGCACCCCGAGGAGGGCCGCGAGCAGCCCGATCGGGCCGGCGCCGGTGACCAGCACCCGCTCCGGCGCGAAGTAGGAGCGCGCGCCGACCCGTTCGACCTGGTCCCAGGCCTTGGCCACGACCGACGCGGGCTCGAGCAGCACCCCGGTCTCGGCCAGGCCCGCGTCCAGCGCGACCGCGAACTGCGGCTCGACGCTCCAGAGTTGGCTGCCGTACCCGTCCAGCTCCTTGATGCCCCGCTCCGTGTACTCCCCGTTGCGGCACATGTCGAACTCCCCGTGCGCGCAGGCGGGGCACGGGCGCGGGTCGGGCCGCCGGACGATGCCCACGACGAGGTCCCCGGGCGCGAACCCGGAGCCGGCGGGGGCCTCCCGCACGCGGCCGAGGGACTCGTGGCCGAGGACGAGCCGGTCGCGGCCCGGCGGCGCCCAGCCGTACTCGCCGGCGGCGATCTCGCGGTCCGTGCCGCATACGCCCAGGGCCAGGCCCTCGACCAGCAGCCGCCCGTCCCCGGGCGGCGGGTCGGGCACGTCGCGGACCTCGGCCGAGCCGGGCTGCAGCGGAACGACGGTCAATGCGCGCATGCGGCCGTGGTACCCACTGGGCCCGCCGCGCACTCGCTCGCTAGGGCGTGACGGAATCGGCCGCGTGCGGGCCGGGCGGCGAGGGTTCCGGGCCGAGCGGCGACGGTTCCGGGCCGGGCGGCGACGGTTCCGGGGCGGGCGGCGACGGTTCCGGGGCGGGCTGCGCCGGCTCGCGCAGGCGCGCGGGGAGCCGGCGGGCCAGCACGCCGCCGGCGGCGACGATGGCCAGGGCCCACACGGTGCCGCACAGCAGCCCGGGGAGCATGCCGGCGTCGGGCACGTTGACGGCGAGCGCGGCACCGTAGGCGGCGGCGGTCGCGAGGACGAGCACGGTGGCGGTGCCGGCCCGGGAGCGCGGGCGGCGCGGCAGGCCCGACAGCAGCACGACGACGGCGGCGAGGGCGGCCGCGGGCCAGGTCGGGTCGAACGGGGCCGGCTCGGTGCTCAGGCGCGGCACCGGCGTGTAGAAGCAGCAGCCCTCGCCCGCGTCCGGCGCGCCCAGCCGGTGCCAGGCGTCGCGGGCGTCGCGGTACAGCAGCCCGTCGCGGCCGTTGGCGACGAACAGCACGTGCCCGCCGGGCACCGCGTGGGCGACGATCGAGCGGGAGGCGAGGTGCTCGGCCCGGTCGCCGAGGCCGGGGTAGCCGTCGGCCAGCGCGGCGTAGGCGGGGCCGGTGATCTCCCACACGGTGCGGTATTCGCCGCTGCCGCCGTTGTCGCTGCGCTGCACCTTGAGCTCGCCGCGCCACACGCGGTAGCAGGCGCCGGCCGCGCAGCCCTCCTCCATCGCCGCACTGTGGACCTGCCGCTCCTCGGCGTCGTCGACGGCCTCGCCGCGGTCGTCGACGACCCACCAGGCGCCGCGGCCGGAGCGCTCGGTGCGCACGAGCACGGTGCCGGGCCGCGCGCCCTCGACGACCTCGGTCACCTCGCCGATGTGCCGGAGGTTCTGCACGCGCAGCCGCGCGACGAGTCCGTCGAGCCCGGCGCACGCCAGCAGCACGGCGGCGAGCACCGCGGCGACGACCCCCCGTTTGCGCATGGGACCACGATGGCAGGGCCGCATCAAGGCCGCATCACGAATGGGGCGGCGGATCCCGGGCAGGGGATCCGCCGCTCCCGTGTTCGATTCCGCCCGCGGTTCGCAGTCGATAGGGCAGTACGAATGCGGGGGTTCGCGCCGGTGCCTCGTCGCGCCGGCTTGCAACCTGCATTCCCAGGCGCCGATGCCGCGAAACACGGCGGCCCGGGAATGTTCGTCGATGCCGGCTCCCGGCTACCTGATGCCGGTCTGGGCGGGGTCCTGCAGCGCCTCGTCGATGTCGGCGGTGGTGCGTTTGAGGATGTCCTCGACCTGCGTCCTGGTCAGGGCCTGCTCGGCGTGCCAGAGGTCGGCGAGGTCCTTGGCGATGATGCTCTCGACCACGATCCAGGCCGGGATCGACGGGTACATGCGGCCGGCCTCGATCATCGTGCGGAAGGCCGCGTACGCCGGGTCGGACTCCAGGCGGGTGCCCTTGATGGCCTCGGTGCGCGCCGGCCACAGGCCGGAGGAGACGCTGTAGCGGCGCTGGCTCTGCGCGCCGGTCAGGAACCGCACCCACTCGAAGGCCGCGTCCGGGTGCTTCGCGGCCTTCAGGATCGCCAGGCCCGAGCCGCCGAAGAAGCCGAATCGGCCCATCTTGCCGGCCGGCATGGGCGCGGTGCCCCAGCCGTTCTTCAGCCCCGGCCGGTCGGGGTCGGCCAGGTAGTCGCCGACCGACTGGGAGTTGTCGATGGTGATGGCGCCGACGCCCCTGGCGAACGCCTCCGGCACGTCGCTGGAGGTCAGCTTCATCGCCTCGGGGTCGTCGTAGAGGTGGACCAGGCGCTGGTAGTAGGCGACGCCGTCGACGGCGGGCGGCTGGTCCAGCAGCGACTTGTCGCCCGCCTCGTCGAGCAGGTTGCCGCCGGCGCCCCAGATGAAGGGGGCCACGTTGTGGATGATGCCGAAGTTGTTCTCGTTGCCGATCGCGAGCGGCCAGACGGTACTGCCGGAGTCCTTGATCTTTTTCAGGGTGGCCTCGAAGGCGTTCCAGTCCGTGAACGCGGTCGCCGGGTCGACCCCGGCCGCGGCGAGCACGTCCTTGCGGTAGAACAGGGCGCGCACGTCGGTCAGCCAGGGCAGCGCGGTGATCTCGTCCGAGCCGAGGCGGTGGCTGGCGCTCCAGCTGGCCGCCGCGAACACGTCCTTGCCGCCGACGGCCGCCAGCTCGGCCTCGGTGTAGGGCCGCAGCGCGTGCAGGGCGCTGAACCCGCCGACCCAGGTCGTGCCGAGCACCGTCACGTCCGGGCCCTCACCGCTGGTCGTGGCGGTGCTGAGGCGGGTGAGGGCGTCGCTCCACTGGATGCGCACGGGCTTGATGGTGATGTTGGGGTGCGCCTTGTGGAACTCCTCGGTCTCCTGGATGACCGCGCGGTCCTGGATCGGGCCGCCGTAGGGCATGTACCAGAACTCGAGCTCCACGGCCGGGCGGTCCGCGGCGTAGCCGACGGTGTCCCCGGCCCCGCCGCCGTCGCCGCCGCCCTTCGCGCACCCGGACAACGCCAGGGCGGCAACGGTCGCGGCGGCCACGGACCTGAGCACAGTGCGCCTCATCACACCGGTCCTATCGACCGGCGGCCCGGGCGGCTGAGCCCAGACGACCGGCGGAAAAGTCGTAGGTCGGCGCCGTGGCGGTCGATAGTCGGACCGTGCGCGGGAGAGTGAGGGACACGTTGGCGTGGAGGTGGCCACGCGTGCTGGCGCTCGCCCTCGTGCTGCTGGCCGCGGTCACCGTCGCCAACATCGAGCTGCACGGCCGCAGCCGCGCCCACGAGGGCACGCGCGCCCAGCTCAACGAGCTCAACGTGCTGCTGCACGAGGAGAGCTCGCTGCAGTGGAAGACCCTCGCCAGCCGCAACACCCCGGTGAAGGTCGCCCGGGAGCTCGGCCGGATCCGCCTGCGCGAGCGCGACATCCTCGACAGGCTGCCCGGGGCCGAGGCGCTGAGCCGGCAGGTCGAGAGCTACCACGCGGTGCTCGACGACGAGCTCGGCCTGCTCGGGGTGGGCAAGACCGCCGAGGCGCTCGCGCTGGAGCAGCAGAAGACCGACCCGGCGTTCGTCGTGCTCGCCGACACGCTGCAGCGGCTCGAGGAGTCCGAGACCGCCGACGCCGACCTGGCCAAGAGCCTGGCCGACCTCACGCTGGTCCTGGCCATGGCGTTCGCGGTCGCCGCGATCGGGGCGCTGCTGTACCGCTTCGAGCGCGAGCACCGCGCCTCGATGCGCGCCCGCGAGGAGCTGCTGCGCCAGCAGCAGGAGGCGCTGGACACCCTCGCCGAGCACGAGGCCCTCGTGCGCCACCAGGCCGCGCACGACCCGCTCACCGGCCTGGCCAACCGGCGCGCGCTCACCGAGCTGCTCACCGGCGCGACCGGCCCGCAGGCGCTGCTGCTGGTCGACCTGGACGAGTTCAAGCCCGTCAACGACCGCCTCGGCCACGCCGCCGGCGACGAGCTGCTCATCGCGGTCGCCGGGCGGCTGCTGGAGGCCGCCCCGGACGGCGCCGTGGTCCGCCTCGGCGGCGACGAGTTCGCGGTCGTGCTGGCCGGCGGCGAGCCCGAGGGCGTCGCGCTGGCCGAGCGGATCGTCGCGGTGCTCGGCGAGCCCTTCGACATCGCCGGCACCTCCGTGCGCATCGGCGCGAGCGTCGGCGTGGCCAGCGCCGCGGAGGCCGGCGACGGCGTCGGGGACCACCTGCTGCGCGAGGCCGACGAGGCCATGTACCGCGTCAAGCAGTCGACCAAGGGCGGCGTCGCCGTGTCCTGCGTCATGACCGCTCGGTAGCTTCGTGTCGCTGCCGAACTTCACGGTGTCGCGGGACGCGAGCGCCGCCACGGTCGAGGCGGCCGCGGCGCGCCGGGCCGCGGCCGGTCCCGCCGAGACGGGCCGGGAGCTCGGCGGGATCGCGGGCTCGCCGCAGTACCGATGAGACCGGCACACAGCGGGCTCTCAGCTTTCCGACGCACCCTTGCAGCACGCACCCGTTCCGCTACGGAGGTCAACAGTGGGTCTCGTCCTCGGCATCGTGAGCCTGGCGCTGCTGGTGTTCCAGCTGCTGCTCATCGCCCGCGCCGTCCTCGACTGGAGCATTGTGCTGGCCGGACCGTCGGCGCCGGGCGGCGTGCGGTCGAAGCTGATCGCCGCCGTCTGGCGCGTCACCGAGCCGGTGCTCGCCCCGGTCCGCCGCGCCCTGCCCCCGCTGCGCTTCGGCGGCGTGGGCATCGACCTCGCCTTCATCGTGGTCTTCCTCGGCATCATCCTGCTCCGGGCGATCCTCGGCCGGCTCTACTGAGGGTGTGATCCTCAGTAGGTGCACTCGGGTGGGGTGACCAGCCGCGGACCTGGCAGCGACGGCGCGCAGCGCCGAGCGGTGTCTGGCGGGAGCGACGGTCCGCACCCCGGCGGACCCGAGCCATGATCCGGCCCTTCCCTATGCCGGCTCGGGCACGCCACCGTCCGGGGGCGGGTCGCCGTCGCCGGGCATCGGCTCGGCGGGCGCGGGCGGCAGCGTCTCGGGCGTGTCCGGCAGCAGCTCACCCGGGTCGTCGGGGACCGGTTCGCGCGGGTCGATCGGCGGGTACTGCTCGGGGTCGAGCTCCGGTTCGGTCATGATCCCGAGTATGCCGCCCCGGGCCGTCCCCCGCCCGGTATGACACAGCGGCCCGGGACCTCACGGTCCCGGGCCGCCGCCGTCGCGCCGCGCTCAGCAGGCGCCGTTGTCCGTCCAGACGCCCTGGCTGTTGTTGCCGGGGATGTCGCCCTGGGTCCACCACTTGGCGGTCCACTTGTGGCCGTTGTAGGACACGACCGCGCCGCCGTTGTAGGCGGTGGCCGAGCTCCACGCCGCCACGCCGGAGCAGCCGGTGCCGCCGGTGGGCGTCGGCGAGGTCGTCGTGCCGCCGCACGCGCCGTTGTCCGTCCAGACGCCCTGGCTGTTGTTGCCGGGGATGTCGCCCTGGGTCCACCACTTGGCGGTCCAGGTGTGGCCGTTGTACGACACGACCGCGCCGCCGTTGTAGGCGGTGGCCGAGTTCCACGCCGCGGCCGAGCAGGTGCCGGTGGTCGGGCTCGGCGACGGGCTCTTCGACGGCGAGGCCGACGCCGACGGGCTGGCCGAGGTGCTCTTCGACGCCGACGGCGAGGCCGTCGGGGACGAGGTCGAGCAGCCCGCGGTGGCTCCGTTGGTCGAGTTGACGACCGCGTTGAACAGCGTGGCGGCCGGGTCGAGGGCCTCCAGCGAGTACATCATCGCGCCGGCGAGCCCGTTGCAGTGCTGGTAGTCGGCGCGCAGCTGGATCGACGCCGGGGAGTCACCGGCCCAGAACGTGGTGCCGTCGTAGAAGTACGCGCCCTTGGTGACGGGGTCGAGATAGGTGTACGACGGGTTGTTCACGAAGCCCGTGAGCTCCTTGTAGAACGACACGCCCGCGACGTTGCCCGACAGGGCGTGGCCGGTCGCCGGGCCCGAGGCGGTCTGGTAGAGCCCGTGGTTCGAGCCGGCCGGGACGCCGGTCCAGCCGCGGTAATAGAAGGGATAGCCGAGCGTCAGCTTGCTCGCCGGGAATCCGCCGGGGATGCCGTAGGCCGAGTCGCCCGTCGTGTACGCCTTGACGGCGGCGTCGATCGAGTACTTGCCGTTGCCCGGCGGGACCGGGGCGCTCGGGTCGCTGGGCGAGCCGTAGAGCGGGTCCTGCAGGTTCGTCGGGCCCGTCGACTCCCAGCCGCCGTGCATGTCGTAGGTCATGGCGTTGGCGTAGTCGAGGTACTGCCCGACCTTGTTCGTCTCGATCTGCGCGATCTTGTCCTGGCCGGCCGGCACCGCGGCGGTGAGCCACTTCTTGCCGCCGCCGAGCGCGTCGAGCTGGGCCCGGAACTCGGCCATCAGCAGCGTGTAGTTCTGCTTGTCGGCCGCCTTGAAGTGGTTGCCGGTGTGCCCGGCCGCGCCCGGATACTCCCAGTCGATGTCGATGCCGTCGAAGACCCCGGCCGCCGAGCCCGGGCCGCCGAAGCCGTTGCGGACCGGCAGGTTGCCCTTGATGAACATGTCGATGCAGGAGCTCACGAGCTGCTTGCGCGACGCGTCGGTCGAGGCGGCGTCGGAGAAGTACTTCGAGTAGGTCCACCCGCCGATCGAGACCAGGATCTTCAGGTTCGGGTACTTCGCCTTGAGCTTCTTGAGCTGGTTGAAGTTGCCGACGAGGGGCTGGTTCCAGGTGTCGGCGACCCCGTCGACGCTGATGTCGGCGCCGTAGGACTTGCCGTAGTCGGCGAAGGAGTCGCCCGCGTTGTCCCCGGCGTTGGGGTTGTTCTCGTCGGGCGAGGCGGCGGAGTCGTTCTCGAAGCAGCTGAGCGTGGTGGGGTTGATGTTCTCGAACGCGTACACGAGGAAGTCGAGCTTGCCCGCCATGCCGCTGGTGTCGAGGTTCTTGGGGTAGAAGCCGTTGGCGTAGATGCCCCACTGGGTGAAGTAGGCGAACTTGACGCCGCCGCTGGTCGTGGCGGCCTGCGCCGTGGTGTTCAGCGTTGCGGTGGTCCACGCGGCAGCGGCCGTGAGCACGGTGGCTGCGATGGCGGCGGTGAGCCGGCCGGGTCTGCGCATCTCGCTCCTCCTGTACCGAGAGCACTCCCAAGAAAACAGTTAAGGTTGTTAACTGTTTTCCGGAATTTTATAGCGGTCGATGCCTCGGGACAAGGGCATGATTGAACCGCGCGCTGAGGGGCATCCATTTCCTGACGGATCGAGTGACTCAGGAGGAGCGATGGCCCAGAACACCAAGCAGACCAGTGAGCAGGCGGCCCACGCGGCCAGCGAGGTGCTGCGCGACCCGACGGCGACGAGCGCGGACAAGAAGGCCGCGGGCAGCGCGCTGTCGCAGAAGCCGTCGAAGCCGAAGTCCGGCAGCTGACCCGTCACATGCCAAAGGCCCGGCGCTCGTCGCGCCGGGCCTTCGCCGGTTGATCAGCCCAGGTCCTGCACCGACCGGGACAGGATGCAGAACTCGTTGCCCTCCGGGTCCTCCAGCACCACCCAGGACACGTCGGGGCCCTGGCCCACGTCGGCGCGCCGGGCGCCGAGCGCGAGCACGCGTTCGACCTCCTGGGCCTGGGTGCTACCGTCCGCGCGCAGGTCGAGGTGCAGGCGGTTCTTGACGCTCTTGCGCTCGGGAACGCGTATCACGTCGATGCCGGGCATGGCCCCGGCCGCGGGCGCCAGGCTGATGATGTCCGGCTCCTCCTCGACGATCCGCCACCCGAGCACGGCGCACCAGAAGTCGGCGACGGGGCGGGGCTCGATGGCGTCGATGGCGATGACGGCGAGTCGACTGGTCATGGTCTCCACCGTACGAGCGCCCCGGTCAAGGCGTGGTTCGCAGGCCGTCCATCATGATGGTGAGCAGGCGGCCGGCCCTGGCACGGTGTTCGGGCGGGCGGGCCACGGTGAAGATGCCGATGAGGCCGGCGGCGATGTCTTCGGCGGTGACGTCGGTGCGCAGTTCACCCGTGGCGCGGCCGGCGCCGAGGATCGCGTCGATGGCCGCGAGTAGCTGGGCCTGGGTCTGGGCATGGGCGATCTCGCCGGATTCGATCATCGTGAGCAGCGTGTCGAGCATGCCGTTCTTCGTGGCGATCCAGTCGCCGAACAGCTCCATCCAGCGCCGCAGGGCCGCGGGTGGGGGAAGCTCGGCGAGCAGCTCGCGGGCGCCGTCGGTCAGCCGCGTGACCTGATCGCGGTAGACCGCGTCGACGAGCGACTCGCGGGTGGGGAAGTGCCGGTAGAGCGTGGCGATGCCGACCCCGGCCTCGCGGGCGATCGCGCGCATCGACGGCTCGGTGTCGGCGGACAGGAACACGCGGGTCGCGACTTCGAGCAGCTGGTTGCGGTTGCGTGCGGCATCCGCGCGCGGCGCGCGGCTTTCCGGCTCGATCAAAACGGATCACGCTCCGGTTGTGGTACGGTGCTCTTGGAAACGGAGCATAGTCCGGTTCTGGTCGCCTTCGCCGCGCCGCCCGAGGAGCTATGTGAACATGCAACAGCCGAGCGTCGACACGTCGGCGACCATGAGCCGCGCGGTCCGGCTCGAGTCGTTCGGCGGCCCCGAGGTCCTCGACGTCCGCGAGGTGCCGGCCCCGCAGGCCGGCCCGGGGCAGATCCGCGTGCGCGTCACCGCGGCCGGGCTGAACCCGATGGACTGGTTCATGACCTCCGACCCTGAGACCGCCGCGCGGTTCGGCCTGCGCCTGCCGTCCGGGTTCGGAACCGACTACGCCGGGGTCGTGGACCAGGTCGGCGACGGCGTGAGCGGGTTCGCGGCCGGCGACCGGGTGTTCGGCGGCGCCCTCTCGCGCGCGATCGCCGACCACGTGGTGATCGACGCGGCGGGGACCATCGCGGTGGGTGGCGACGCGCACCATACCCCCGACGGCGTCGACGACCGTACGGCCGCCGTCCTGGCCATCGCAGGGTGCACGGCCGCCGCCGCGCTCGCCGTCGTCCGGCCCGGCCCGGGCGACACCCTGCTCATCGGCGGCGCGGGGGGCGGGGTCGGCGTGTTCGCCGTGCAGCTCGCCCGCCTCGCGGGCGCGCGGGTGATCGGGACGGGTTCGGCGGCGTCGGCCGATGCCCTGCGCGCCCTCGGGGCCGAGCCGGTCGCGTACGGCGACGGCCTGGCCGACCGGGTCCGCGCCCTGGCGCCCGGCGGCGTCACCGCGGCCATCGACCTGTACGGGACGGAGACGGCGCAGGCGGCACGGGCACTGCGCGTGCCGGACGAGCGCATCACCACCATCGCCGCCCAGCTCGACGGCATCACACCGGCGAACGGCGCCAACGCCGCCCCGGGCGCCATCGAGGAGATCGCTCAGCTGATCGCGCAGGGCCGGCTCCGCGTGCCCATCGCCGCCGCCTTCCCGGTCGAGCGGATCCGCGCCGCGGTCGAACTCCAGTCCGGCCGGCACGTGCACGGCAAGGTCGTCATCGACCTTTAGGCGGATGCCCGATCGCCATGCCGTCGATTGTCGCCGCCGCGATCAACTGCCCCGCGAAGCGGCGAGCATGCCGTCCGCGGTGACGTCGATCCGGACGTCGAATCGGGCGCTGACCGTGCTCAGGACGGTCCGGAGATGCTCGGTGTCCTCGGCGCGGGCGTGCCGCAGCCGCAGGCGCCGCGCTTGCATCGGCGCCATGCGCAGGCCCAGCAACGCGCCCGTGGGCGCGACGGACGCCAGGTACAGCAGCCGCAGGTCGTCGCGGTACCGCTCGTAGCCGCCGATGCCCTCGTAGTCGTTGACGCAGTCACCGCAGCCGTACAGGATGAGCCGGTCGCGGTACACCTCCATCGGCCGGGGATGGTGCGAGGAGTGCCCGTGCACGACGTCCGCGCCGTTGTCGACGAGCGTGTGGGCGAAGCGGATCTGCTCCGCCGGGATCTCGTACCCCCAGTTGGATCCCCAGTGGATGGAGATGACCGCGACGTCGCCGGGCCGCTTGTGCCGCCGGATGCGCTCGGCGAGCCGTTCGGCGCCGTCCTCGGAGAGCTCCGGCACGACGTCGAGACCGGCCCGGTCCTCGGTCGCGGCCCAGTCCAACGGAATGCCGCTGGACGTCGCCCCGCACGCGAACACCAGGACGCGGGCGTGGCCGGCGCGCACCGTGGCGGGTCGCCGCGCCTGCTGCGCGTCCAGGCCGCCGCCGGCCACCTGCAGGCCCGCGCCGCGCAACGCGCCGAGCGTTTGTTCGAGGCCGGGGAGTCCGAAGTCCAGGGCGTGGTTGTTGGCCAGGACGCACACGTCCGGACGGGCCGCCGCGAGGCAGGGGAGGTTCGCGGGGTTCATGCGGTAGTGGACCGCCTTGCCCGCCGCGAACTGGTCGCTGCCGGTGACGCTGGTCTCCAGGTTCACGATCCGGGCGTCCGGCGCGGCGGCGGCCAGGACGTCCAGTGCGTCGCCCCACGGCCAGGAGAAGTCCACGGGGCGGGGGACGGGGCCGTTCGCCGCCTCCGCCAGCGCGACGTAGTCGCCGGCGCCGTCCACGTACCGTTCGCGTAGCGCCGGGTCGAGGGGATGCGGCAGGATCTGGTCGATTCCGCGGCCCAGCATCACGTCGCCGCACAGGAACAACGTCAACGCACCGGGCGGCCCGCCGCTCACGACCGCGCCGCCGCCGTTCGCTTGGCGTCGATGTAGGCGCGGAGGCGCTCGATCGGCCAGGTGTTGACCACGTCGTCGGCGGTGAGCCAGCCGCGCTGGGCGGTGCCGATGCCGTAGCGCAGGTGGTCCAGGTGCACCGGTGCGTGCGCGTCGGTGTCGACGGCGAAGCGGACACCGTGGCGCTTCGCGCGCAGGATGAGCTCGTCGGGCAGGTCCAGCCGGTCGGGGAAGCTGTTGATCTCCAGGATGGTGCCGGTGCGGGCGGCGGCCGCGAACACGGCGTCGAAGTCCGCGTCCAGCGGTGGCCGTTTGCCGATCAGGCGGGTGGTCGGGTGGCCCAGGACGGTGACGTAGGGGTTCTCGCACGCGCTCACGAGCCGCTGGGTCAGCTGGGCGGCCGGCTGGTTGAAGTGGGAGTGCACCGACGCGACGCACAGGTCGAACCCGGACAGGAACGCTCCCGGCCAGTCCAGCTCGCCGTCCGGGCCGATGTTGAGCTCCGTGCCGTGCAGCAGCACCGGGCCGCCGCCGGCCTCCAGCTCCCGCAACGTGCGGCGCTGGGCGAGCATCTTGTCGTCGGTCATGCGCTGCATGGGCATGTTCTTGGCGTGGTCGGTGACCGCGTAGTACTCGTAGCCGCGGGCCCGGGCCGCGGCCACCATGTCGGCCGCCGGTGCCACGCCGTCGGTGAGGTCGGTGTGGGTGTGCAGGTCGCCGCGGATGTCCGCCGCGGTCACCAGCGCCGGCAGCGCCCGGTCCCGGGCGGCCTCGACCTCGCCCCGGTCCTCGCGCAACGGGGGCGGGACCCACTGCAGCCCGAGCCGCTCGTACACGGCCTCCTCGGTCTCGGACACCACGAGGCTGCCGTCGCCGACGCGGAACAGCCCGTACTCGGAGAGCTTGAACCCGGCTCGAACGGCGATCTCACGCACCCGCACGTTGTGCGGCTTGGATCCGGTGAAGTACTGCAGCGCGGCACCCCAGGCCGCGGGCGGGATCACCCGCAGGTCCACCTGGAGGTCGCCGTGCAGCCGTACCGAGGACTTGGTCGCGCCCTTGGCGAGCACGTCGGCGACCATGGGCAGCCGCGTGAAGGCGTCCATCAGCGGCCCGGGCTCGGTCGCCGCGGCGAGGATGTCGACGTCGCCGACGGTCTCGCGGAACCGGCGCAGCGAGCCGGCCCAGGTGCACCGCACGCACCCCGGCACGGCGCGCAGCGCCTCCACGACCTGCTCGGCCGCCGCGGTGGCCACCGACAGCAGCACCCGGCCGTGGCTGCGCTCCAGCACCTCGATGCCGTGCAGGATGTTCTCGGCCGTCTTCGCGCCGAATCCCCGGTGGCCCGTCAGCTTGCCGGCGGCGATCGCGTCGCGCAGTTCGTCGATCGAGGCCACGCCGAGCTCGTCGTGCAGCTGCACTGCCCGCTTCGGGCCCAGGGTGGGAATCCGGATGAGGTCCAGCACGCCGCTGGGCACCCGCCGCCCCAGGTCGTCCACCACGGCCATGTGACCGGTGCGCAGGTACTCGACGATCTTCTCGGCGATCGAGGTGCCGACGCCCGGGATCTGCCGCAGGCCGCCGTCGTCCATGGTCGCGACGTCCAGCGGGTGACCGGCGACCGCGCGGGCCGCCTTCTCGTACACCCGGCTCTTGAACGGTTCTCCACCGGTGACGATCAGCAGGTCGGCGTATTGCTGCAGCAGCGCCGCGACGGCGTCGTTCGCCCGCGCCATGCCGCCAAGTCTAGGCCGGCTGCCGACGGCGGCAAGGGCGCGCGTGCCGTGCCGGAGGAGCTGCCCCGACGCGCTGTGGCAGGCAGCCCGGTGGCCGGTCGACCGGGCCGGCGATCGAACTTGACGCATCCCTGTACGGTGGCGTTGCCGCGTCGCGGTTGCGCCGACTCGCCCAGGGAAGTCGCCCGGCCTACGGAGGTGCTGTGGTGTTCGACGACGTGTTCTGGTCCATCGTCATCTTCCTGTTCCTCTTCGGCGGCAGCACCGCCGGGTTCGTCCAGCACCTCCAGTCCCGCCGGCACAGGTTCAAACTGGCGATGGCCCAGGAGAAGGTCAAGTTGGAGCAGGCGAAGGCGAAGCTGGCCGAGGAGCAGAACCGGCAGACCGCGCTGGAGGTGCGCAGGGCCGAGCTGGAGATCGAACGCTATGACCGGCGGATCCCGGGCCTGCTGCCGGCCCCACACGCCGAGGATGCGACCGGCGACGCCGTGGAAGAGACGCCGTAGCCGAATCCCCGGCGCGGCCGGGATATGCTGCGCGCCTACCTCCGGAGGACACGGTGACCGAACCGCAACAGCCGCAGCCGCAGCCGCAGCCGTATCCGCATCCGGGCTACCAGCAGCAGTACACGCCGCTGCCGCCGGTGAACACGTACGCCATCCTCGCGGCGATCTTCGCCTTCGTGGTGTTCCCGCCGCTGGGCATCTACTTCGGGCGCAAGGCCAAGGAGCAGATCGCGGTCAGTGGCGAGCGCGGCACCGAGCTCGCCACTGTCGGCGTGGTCGCGGGCTGGATCATCAGCGTGCTGTACGGCCTGTTCCTGATCGTGTGGTGCGGCTTCGTCGGACTCGCGGTCCTCGGTGGGTTCCACACCTCCCCGTGAGGCGCGTCAGCCCTGCTTGAGGCGCCAGGTCTTGCTGTCGAAGACCACGCACACGCTCGGCGACATCACGATCACGCGCAGGGTGCCGTCGGCCGCCTGGTAGTCGATGCCCTCGACCTCGAACGAGCCGGAGCAGGCGCTCGACAGCGGCAGCTGCCGCAGGGCGGTCACGTGGCCGGTCAGGGCGGCGCCGTCGGGGCCGCGAGCCAGGTCGATCCGCAGCAGCGGCTTGGTGATGCCGAACAGGGTGCCGTCGGGGTCGTCGGACGCGCACAGCAGGGCCGTCGCCGAGAGGAAGTCGCAGCCCTGCACGTCGCGCACGGCGTGGTCGAGGCCCACCGTGAAGGCGAGCGGCAGGTCCGCGCCGGCCACGGCGGCGGGGTTGAGCCCGGGCGTGGGGAAGCCGAGCAGGCGGTTCATGGTGCCCCACTCGCCGGCCAGCATCCACGTGCCGTCCGGGGTGATCGCGGACCACGAGTTGTTGTACGCCTCGCCCGCCGTGAGCGCGTGGCGGTACTCGGTCCAGGCCCCGGCCGGCGACTGGGCGCGGAACATCTTGCCGCTGTGGTCGCCGCGCTCGTACGGCTCCACGTACCAGCCGTTGACCGAGTCGGGATCGCCGACGTGGTCGAATCCGCGCGCGGCCACGTCGGGCGGGATGGTGCCGACGCCGGTGTAGCGGTACTCCACGGTGCCGCCCCGGCGGATGACGGTCAGGCCCTGGCTCTCGTCGAGCGGGCGGGCACGATCGGAGCCGACGGTCACCCAGCTCGTCGCGGCGTGCGCGGGGGCGGCGGAGGCGAGGACCGCGGCGAGGACGGCGGCGGCGACGACCGCACGTCGCGCGAAGGACTTCTGCATGGCGGGCAGCGTGCCAGATATAGATGTCCATCGCTAGTACGCGCCGTTGAGGCACGATGGACCGATGACGGACAATGTGCTGGCCGAGCAGGTGGGGTACTACCGCAGCCGAGCCGGGGAGTACGACGCCACGGCCTACGGGGACGTCGAGGCCGCCCGGGCCCGCATCGCGCGGCTCGTGCGGGCGATGGCGCCGCGCGGGCGGGTGCTCGAGATCGCCTGCGGCACCGGGATGTGGACGGAGGCGCTCGCGCGCGAGGCCGGCTCGGTGCACGCCGTGGACGCCGCGCCCGAGACGATCGCCATCGCCCGGGAGCGCGTCCGGGAGGGCGCGGTCTCCTTCGAGGTCGCGGACGTCTTCGCGTTGCGGTCCACGCGCGCGTACGACGTCGTGTTCTTCTCGGCCTGGCTCTCCCACGTGCCGCAGGAGCGGTTCGAGGAGTTCTGGCGCCTCGTCCGCGGCCGGCTCGCCCCGGGCGGCCGCGTCCTGTTCGTCGACGAGCACGTGGACGAACAGGCCAAGGAGGCCTTCGTCGGCGACGAGGTGGTCGAGCGGCGGCTCACCGACGGGCGCACGTTCCGCATCGTCAAGCGCTTCATCGACCCGGCGGCGCTGCGGGACCGGCTGCGCGGGCTCGGGTGGCAGTGCCGCATCGAGCGGGACGGCCACGACTGGATCCTGGGCGAGGCGCGCATCGGCGAGGGGCGCCGCGACTGACCGCGACGCCCGCCCCGGCTTCCGGCGCCCGCGGGCGTCAGCGGGAGCCGCGGATCAGGAAGCTGCGCGCGGCCCACAGCACACCCAGCACGATCGCGCCGATCACCGCGAAGGTGCCCAGGGCCGAGGACTCGGTCAGCGCCACGATCGCCACCGCGGCGCCGTAACAGACGGTCAGGATCAGCATGATGTTCATCGACAGACGAGGACTCATGGGCATCACCATCGCGCCGCCCGGCGCCCCGCACATCCAACGACCGTTGGATGCGCCGCCCGCGGGCATTGGCGATCCTGGTGGGATGGACGATCCCGACGGGGCCGGCGATCCTGGGCAGCACGAGTGGCATCGGCTCGCGGCGGGGTGGCACGTCGCGTTCGCGGCGCTGGCCGTCACCACCGCGGGGCTCATCGCGTTCGACGGCAGTCTCGGGGCCGGGCGCCGGGTGCTCGGGGTGGCGATCGTCGCCGCGCTCGCCGCGTGGTACCCCGTCGCGGGTGCCGGACTCCTGCGCCGCCCGCGGGACCACAAGGGCTGGCTGTACGTCGGGATCGCCGTCGTGCTGAGCACCGCCGCCGTCGCCGTGTCGCCCGCCGGGGCGGTGCTGCTGTTCCTGCTCTTTCCGCACGTGTGGGCCATGCTGCCCGCCCGGCAGGCGATCGCCGGCTCCGTCGCCGCCGTGGTGGCGCTCGGTGTCGTGTTCGCGCTGCGGTACCCGCCCGAGACGGTCCTGCCCCCGGCCGCCCTCGCGCTCGTGTGCGCCGTCGGCGTCGGGCTCTGGATCAGCCGGATCATCGACCAGAGCGCGCACCGGGCGCGGCTCGTCGCCGAGCTCGACGCCACCCGGGCCGAGCTCGCCGAGGTCAGCCGCGAGGCGGGCGCCCTCGCGGAGCGCGAACGCATGGCCCGCGACATCCACGACACGGTCGCGCAGGGGTTCACGAGCGTCCTGCTGCTGCTCGACGCGCTCGAGGCCGAGCTCGGCGAGGGCAACGAGGCGGCGCTGGCGTACCTGTACCGGGCCCGCGACACCGCCCGCGACAACCTCGGCGAGGCGCGCTCGCTCATCGACGCCGCGACTCCTCCGGCGCTGCGGGCCGCGTCGCTGCCGGCCGCGCTGCGCCGGGTCGTCGAGCGCATCGGCCCCGACCTGCCCGGCGGCGCCACGCTGACCGTCGAGGGCGAGCCGCGGCCGCTCCCCGCCGAGCTGGAGGTGGTGGCGCTGCGGGCCGGCCAGGAGGCCCTCGCGAACGTGCGCCGGCACGCGGGAGCGTCGCGGGTCGAGGTGCGCATACGGTACGACGGCGGGCTCCTGGGCCTTCGCGTCAGCGACGACGGGCGCGGCTTCGACGCGAGCGCCCGGCCGGCGGGCTTCGGTCTGGCCGGGCTGCGCGAGCGCGTGACGGCCGCGGGCGGGTCGGTCGCGGTGCGTACCAGCCCCGGCCAGGGCGTGACCGTGGACGTGGAGCTGCCGGCGTGATCGCC
Source organism: Dactylosporangium sp. CA-052675 (assembly GCF_050947935.1). Classification (GTDB taxonomy): domain Bacteria; phylum Actinomycetota; class Actinomycetes; order Mycobacteriales; family Micromonosporaceae; genus Dactylosporangium. The sequence goes on from NZ_CP192010.1 coordinate 4,131,757, forward strand.
CGGGCCGCTTGCTCCCACGACGGCGTGGGCGTGTGCGCGTGCGGCGGCGCGGACGCGTGCGGCGGTGCGGGCGTGCGGGGCGGCGTGGTTGCCTGCGGCGGTGCGGGCGTGCGGGGCGGCGTGGTTGCGTGCGGCGGTGCGGGCGTGCGGGGCGGCGTGGTTACGTGCGGCGGTGCGGCGGCGCTGGCCTGCGGGGGCGGCGTGGTGGCGTGCGGCGGTGCGGGCGTGCGGGGCGGCGTGGTGGCGTGCGGCGGCGCTGGCCTGCGGGGGCGGCGTGGTTGCCTGCGGCGCTGCGGGCGTGCGGGGCGGCTTCGGTCCGTGCGGGAGCGCGGGCGTGCGGGGGCGGCTTGTGTTCTCGCGGCGGTGTGAGCGACTCGGTCGGCGGGGAGCCGGCGGCGTGCGTGGCGGGGGCGGCGTTCTCAGGGCGTCGGCGGCCGGGGCGTCGGTGCCGGTGGCGGTGGCGGTGTCGGTGTCGGCACGACGGTTCGTCGGCCGGCGCGGTGCCGGCGGCTGCGACTGGGTCCATGTTCTCGCGACGGCGTTGGAGGTGGTGGCGTGAGCGGCCAGGACGGCAGCGGCGTGACGGTGCGGTTACTCGTGGTGGACGACCACCCTATCGTCCGGGAGGGTTTACGGGCTGTGCTGAACCGCGAACCCGACCTCGTGGTCGAGGCTGACTGCGGCCGCGGGCACGAGGCGGTCCAGCTCGCCGCGGCGCTGCGGCCCGACGTGGTACTGATGGATCTGCGGCTGCCCGACCTCGACGGAATCGCCGCGATCGAGCGGATCACCGCCGATGGTGCGGCCAAGGTGCTCGTGCTGACCAGCTACGACACGGACGGTGACGTGGTGCGGGCGGTGGCCGCGGGCGCGGTCGGATACCTGCTCAAGGGGTGCAGCCGGGAGGAGCTGACGGCGGCCGTGCGCACGGCCGCCCGGGGTGGCACCGCCCTCGCCGCCCCCGCCGCCGACCGGCTCGTGCGGGCCCGGCGCGGGGACGTGCCGCAGCTGACCAACCGCGAGCTCGACGTGCTGCGCTGCCTCGCCCGCGGCCTGTCCAACCCGGAGACGGGCCGCGAGCTGTACGTGAGCGAGGCGACGGTGAAGAGCCACGTCATGCGCATCTTCGACAAACTCGGCGTGAAGGATCGGACGGCCGCCGTCACCGCCGCGATCGCCCGGGGCCTGCTCCCGCCACCGCAGTGAACGGCCGGTGACCGTCCGCGCTTGCCGCGATCCACTTGCCGGCGCGGCGGCGACGCTCACCGCCTGCACAAGATCGGTTGCGTTGCCGGACGTCGACGCCCTGGGAGGTGTCCGGCCGTGTGGCGGGCGTTCAGGGTGTCCGGCCGTGTGGCGGGCGTTCAGGGTGTCCGGCCGTGTGGCGGGCGTTCAGGGTGTCCGGCCGTGTGGCGGGCGTTCAGGGTGTCCGGCCGTGTGGCGGGCGTTCAGGGTGTCCGGCCGTGTGGCGGGTGGAGGGTGCTCGGCCGTGCGGCGCGCGGAGGGTGTCCGGCCGTGCGGCGCGCGGAGGGTGCTCGGCCGTGCGGCGCGCGGAGGGTGCTCGGCCGTGCGGCGCGCGGAGGGTGCCGGGCCGTGCGCGAAAGGTGATGCTCGGGGTTCGGGTGCCCTCAGGTGTGAAGCGGCGCAAGCCCGCGGTCGGGAGGCGATCGACTTGCTGTGCGCCGGTCGGGGAGACGCCCTGGATGCGGAAGCGGTTGCGTCAGGCGTCCACGCCGATGCGTTCGCGTAGGTCCTCGGCCCACAGGTCCGCGGTGTAGACCGGCGTCCCCGGCTGGTGTTTGCGACCGCCGTCGGCCAGGCCGCCCGCGTCGACCGGTTCGAAGCCGAGCTGCTCCACCAGGTCGAACACCTTCCACTTGGCTTCGGGGTCGTCCGCCGAAACAGGGATGCCGTAGCGGCGGTTGGCGCCCGCCGAGTGGCCATAACTGCGCAGGTGGTCCCATCGCATCGCGTTGAAGGCCTTCACCACGTGTGCGCCCGGCAGTTCCCACTGCACCAGCTCGCTGCTGGTCACGTGGCCGTCCTCGAGCTCGGCGAACCGGCCGTCGCGCTGCGGATAGTAGTTGCTCGCGTCGATCACGGTCTTGCCGTTCAGCTCGGCGGCCGGCAGGTCCCGATACTGCCCGAACGGCACCGCGAGCACGACGATCTCGCCGAAGCGGGCGGCCTCGTCGGGTGTCGCGGCGTGTACGTGGCGGCCGAGGTCGAGTTCGAGGTCGCGCAGCGTGTCCGGGCCGTGGCGGTTGGCTATGGCCACGTCGTCGCCGGCCTCGGCGCACAGGTACGCGAGCGTCGAGCCCATGTGGCCCGCCCCGATCAGTCCGATCCTCATGCGCCCCGGCTACCCGGGCCGGACCCCTTCACCCAAAAACCGATCTGTGCCGAACGCGTTCACCCGAAACCTGCCCACGCAGAGCGACATCATCGAAAGGCGGGAGTGCGGGGTGCGAGTCGGGGCGGCGGAGTGCGGTATGCGGGGTGCACTCGGGGAGGCGGGCGAGTCGAGAGGCGGAATGTACGAGTGCCAACCGAGTTGCCAAGGTGGACTGCGAGGTGCGCATCGCCAGAGCGAGGCGTGCGGCGTGCGTATGCGCGAAGACGCGCTCAGGCGGGCCGCGAAGCCGAAGAACCCCCCGTGCGCACGTGAAGCCGACGAGCACCCGCGCGCAGGTGAAGCGGAAGCGTACCCGAGCGCAGGTGAAGCGGAAACGCAACCCGAAGCGCGCCAGAGCGCGCGTGATGCCGACGCGCATCACCCGAGCGCGCCAGGCCGGGGCGCAGCCGAGAGTAAGGGGAACGGTCCGCGGTGGGCCTTTCACGGGCCACGTCCAGGCGCTAGGCTCTCACGGTGCGTAACCTCGCCACGGACCAGCATATTTGCTGGACGTACGACGACCCAAAGCAACTGTACGACTACGCACGGTCATATCTCGACGCCGGGCTCGCGGCCGGGCAGCGGGCCTGGTTCGCCGGCCTCGCCGACCCGGGCTGGCTGCCCGACGGCGCCGAGTTCGTCTCGCTCGAGTCCACCTACGCGGCCGGCGCCGTCGTCGACCCGAAGGCCCAGGTCGCCGCGTACGCCGCCGCCACCGAAGCGGCGCTCGCCGCCGGGCACACCGGGCTACGGGTGTTCGCCGACTGCGCCGCGCTCGTGCGCACCGACGCCGAGCTGGACGCCTTCGCGCGGTACGAGGCCCTGGTCGACCGTTTCATCGCCGTCGCCCCGATGCAGGCCGTGTGCGCGCTGCATCGGGCCGAGGCCGGCGAGCGGGCCGTCGGCGAGCTCGCCTGCCTGCACCCGCGCACCAACGCCACCGAGGCCCGGTTCACGCTGCGCGGCGACCCGTACGCGTCCGGCACGGCGCTGCTCAGCGGCGAGCTCGACAACGGCGCCGACCTGCTGTTTCCCGTCGCGCTTGATCGGGTAGCACCACATCCTGAGCACGGGCAGATCGTGTTCGACGCGCACGGCCTGCACTTCGTCGACCACCGGGCGCTGCTGCACCTGCAGCGTTACGCGGAGCGGCGGGACGTCACCGTGGTGCTGCGCACCTCGCTGGCGACCGCGGCGCGCCTGGTCGAGCTGCTTCGGCTGGCGCGGATTCGGATAGAGGCGGCGGGATGAGGACGGGGGCCGGGGCCGGGCACACCGGCTACCTGCACGAGGCGGTGTGCTACGACTCCGACGAGCACCTGCTCGCCGTGGTCGTGCCCTTCCTGCTGGGCGGGGTCGAGGCCGGCGAGCCCACGCTGGTCTCGTTCGGCGCGCGCAACGCGGCCCTGGTCCGCGACGCCCTGCCGGCCGGCTGCCCGGTGACGTTCCTGCCCGGCGGCGACGTCTACGCGCGCCCGGCCGGGGCCATCCGCTCCTACCGCGACCTGCTCGCCCGCCAGGTGGCCGCCGGCGCCGGGCAGATCCGCATCGTCGGCGAGCTCGGCCGCGAGGTGCTCGGCGACACCTGGGACTGGTGGGCCCGCTACGAGTCGGCGATCAACCACGCGTACGACGACTTCCCGCTGTGGAGCATGTGCGCGTACGACACCCGCAGCGCGCCCGCCCACGTGCTCGCCGACGTGCTGCGCACCCACCCCCGGACCGCCGGGCCCGGCGGGCGGCACACGGTCAACGACGAGTACACCGACCCCGAGACGTTCCTGCTGGAGAACCGGCCCGAGGTCGCCGACCCGCTGCAGTGGCATCCGCCGGCCGTCGACGTGCTCGATGCGCCGGCCGAGGAGGCCCGCCGGATCGTGCGCGCGGCCGGCGAGGGCCGGGTCGGCGGGGCGCGGCTGGACGACCTCACGCTCGCGGTGAGCGAGATCGTGGCGAACGCCGTCCGGTACGGCCGGCCGTCGACCCGCCTGCGCGTGTGGGCCGCCGACGGGCGCGTGGTCGTGTCCGTCGCCGACACCGGCGCCGGCCCGAAGGACCCGTTCGCGGGGCTGCTGCCCGCGGCCAGCGAGCACTCCGCCGGCTTCGGGCTGTGGATCACCCATCAGGTCTGCGACCACGTCAGCCTGCAGCGCACACCCGAGGGCTTCACCGTCCGGATGACCGTGAAGCACGAGACCGGATGACCGTGAAGCACGAGACCGGACGGCCGTGAAGCACGAGACCGGACGGCCGTGAAGCACGAGACCGGACGGCCGTGAAGCACGAGACCGGATGACCGTGAGCACCTACACGGGCTGGGCCGCCGGCTCGAGCCGAGCCTCGAGCTCCTCCGGGGCGAGCGGGCGGGCGTAGAGGTACCCCTGCCCGAGCTCGTACCCCTGCCGCCGCAGCAACTCCGCCTGCGCCGGGGTCTCGATGCCCTCCGCGACCGCCGCGAGATCGAGCGTCTTCGCGATGTGGATGACCGCCTGGGCGACGGCGGCCGGCCGGCCCGCGGTCGTGATCTCCTCCACGAAGCTGCGGTCGAGCTTGAGCGTGGTGACGGGGCAGGTCAGCAGCAGCCCGAGCGACGACGCGGCGGTGCCGAAGTCGTCCAGCGCGATGCGCACACCGAGCGTCCGCAGCTCGTGCAGGGTCGCGATCGCCTGCCCGTCGTTGAGCACCGCGGTCTCGGTGACCTCGACGAGCAGCCGCTGCGCCGGCAGCCCGGCCGCGGCCAGGGCGGCGCGCACGTCGTCGACGAACCCGGGGTCCTGCAGCTGGCGGCCGGCCACGTTGACGGTGATCGAGCGCAGGGCGTCGTCGCCGTACCGTCGCAGCCACTGCGACGCCTGCCGGCACGCCTCGCGCAGGGCCCAGCGGCCCAGCGGCACGATCAGGCCGCACTGCTCGGCGACGGGGATGAACTCGGCCGGCGAGACCGGGCCCCGGGTCGGGTGCTCGAAGCGCATCAGCGCCTCGGCCCCGAACAGCGCGCCGTCCTCGAGCCGGACGATCGGCTGGTACCGCAGGTAGAGCCGATCGGTCCCGATGGCGTCACGCAGATCCGCGCCGAGCTCGGCGTGCGCCTGGATGCGGGCCGCCATGTCCGGCGTGTAGCCCACGGAGTTGCCCTTGCCGCGGTCCTTCGCGGCGTACATCGCGATGTCGGCCTTGCGCAGCAGGGTGCCCAGGTCGTCGCCGGCCCCGGCGGGCGCGACGCCGATGCTGGCGTGCACGAGCAGGTGGTGCCCGGCCGCGTTCACGGGCGGCACGAGCAGCGACAGCACCCGCTCCGCGGCCCGGTCGGCGTCCCCGCCCGGCGCGTGGCGCAGCAGGACCGCGAACTCGTCCCCGCCCAGGCGGGCCACGACGTCGCCGCCGCGCACCGCGGCCCGCAGCCGCTCGGCGACCGCCACGAGCACGGCGTCGCCGACGTCGTGCCCGAGCGTGTCGTTCACCTCTTTGAAGTCGTCGAGGTCGATGAGCAGCACGGCCGCGCTCGCGTCCTGGGTCAGGGCCTCGTCGACGATCGCGCTGAACCCGGCCCGGTTGGCCAGGCCGGTGAGGGTGTCGTGGGTCGCCTGGTGCTGCAGCTGCTGCTCGTGCCGGCTGACCGAGTCGAGCAGGTGCGCGTTGTCCCGCAGGGCGAACAGCTGCCGCGCGACCACGATCCCGGTGATGAGGATGGCCCCGAGCGCCACCGGCGCGATGTCGACGACGCCCTCGTCCCGCCCCGCGCGGAAGCTCTGCACCGCGAGCAGCAGCGAGGTGGCCGCGACGGCGACGTACGGCAGCGTCGAGAACCGCCGCTGCCGCCGCGCGCCGGCCCGGGGAGCGGCGGGCTCGTCGCTGCGGCGGCGCTGGACGTGCGCGGACCAGGTGACGACGAGCATGTTCACGATGATGCTGATCGGTTGCAGCCCGATCCAGCGCGGCTGGTTGGTGATCGGCGCCGCCGCGGAGGCGAACACGCCGATGAGGATGGTGAGCGCCAGCAGCCGCAGCGACGCCGAGGTCACCGGCCCGCTGCCGACCATCACCACCTTCATCACCGCGACCAGCGCCAGCAGGCAGACCAGGGAGATCAGCAGGATCCCCAGGAACTTGGGCAGGTCGGTGTGGCTCTGCGCGAGCGGCCGGAGCACCAGGTGCCACAGGAACAGCGCCGCGCCGGCCGTGACGGTCGCCCCGTCCAGCGTGAGCCGCATCCACTCGTTGCGGCTGCGCTCGCCCACGGGGAGCCGCAGCAGCGCCCACATCACGATCAGCAGCGCGACGGCGAGCAGCGGCACGGCGGTACCGACGAGGAGCAACGGGTGCGAGGACCATTGGGCGAACGTGGCCGCGGTCATGAGGCTGGCCCCGGCGAGCACGAGCACCTCGACGACGCTGAGGGTCGCCCAGAACCGCCGCGCGGCCGGGTGCAGCCCCGGCGTGCGGGCCACCCGCAGCGTGGTGACCATGGCGACCACGCTGGTCGCGGGCACCGTGAGCCACATCAGCACCTTCGGCGCCGGCAGCCCCGCGGCGAAGAACACGGTCCAGACACAGCCGAGGCCGAAGATCGCGAGGCAGGCGATCAGCAACGGCCGCGTGTCGGCGCGCTCGGCCCGCAGATCTGTGTCGCCCATGCCGCCGCGCCTCCCTCTGGTCCGTCCGATCGGCCGCCTGCTAGATCGGTCGCCGCGCCAGGATATGAAGGAAACGCCTGTAGCCCCATCGGTCGATCCGCCACCACGGGTCACGGCCCGGTTGCGCGCCGCCGACCGCCGCGCGAGCGCCGCCGCTGTCGATCGGCGTCGCCCGTTTCGCGTTCGTCGCGGGGCGGGAGCGGGGTGGTTGCCGGGATCATGGGCGCCTCCGGGTGTGCCGATGCTCACGCCGACCGGGACTCCGACGGACGGGCAGGGATGGCATGGCGGCACGGCGCACGGTGGCAGGGATCGGGGCAGTGATCGCGGGGGTGGCGCTCGGGGCGCCCGGCGCGTACGCGGCGGACGCCGTGGTGTCCAAGGGCCGGCCCGCGGCCGCGTCGGCGGGCAGTGCGGCGCGCGCGGTCGACGGGAAGACCTCGACGCGGTGGACGACCAGTGGGCGCGGCGCGCAGTGGCTGCGGGTCGACCTCGGCGCCGTGAGCGCCGTCAGCCGCGTCAAGCTGTCCTGGGGTTCCGCCTTCGCCAAGGTGTACCGCCTGGAGACCTCCGCCGACGGGAGCACCTGGACGCCGTTGTACGCCACCGGCTCCGGCGACGGCCGGACCGACGACCTCGGCGGCCTCGGCGGCACCGGGCGCTACGTGCGGCTGACGGCGACCCCGCGCGACGCGAAGGGACTCGCGCTGGGCGAACTGCAGGTCTACGGGCACCGGGCCGAGGCGGCCCCGGCCCCGGCCCCGCCCCCGACGCCGGTGACCGGGGCGGAGCTGAGCACGGACGTCGCCATGCGGCTGGTGTCCTCGGCGGAGAACTCCAGCCTCGACTGGCAGGCCCAGTACCAGTACATCGAGGACATCGGGGACGGCCGCGGGTACACCGGCGGCATCATCGGCTTCTGCTCCGGCACCGGCGACATGCTCGAGGTCGTCGAGGCCTACACCGCGGCCGTGCCCGGCAACGTGCTGGCGAAGTACCTGCCGGCCCTGCGCGGCGTCAACGGCACCGCCGCGCACACCGGCCTCGGCGCGGCCTTCGTCGCCGACTGGAAGCGCGCCGCGGCCGACCCGGCGATGCGCAAGGCCCAGGACGACGAGCGCGACCGGGTGTACCTCAACCCGGCCATCGCCCAGGCCAAGGCCGACGGGCTGCGGGCGCTGGGCCAGTTCGCCTACTTCGACGCGCTCGTCATGCACGGCCCCGGCAACGACGCCGCCAGCTTCGGCGGCATCCGCAAGGCGGCCCTGGCCAAGGCGAAGAGCCCGGCCCAGGGCGGCGACGAGACCGCGTACCTCAACGCGTTCCTCGACGCCCGGGTCGCCGCGATGCGCACCGAGGAGGCGCACGGCGACACGAGCCGCGTCGACACCGCCCAGCGCGCGTTCCTGGCCGCGGGCAACCTCGACCTGCGGCTGCCGCTGGCGTGGAAGGTGTACGGCGACTCGTACACCATCACCGCCTGACCTCCGCCTGACCGAACGGCCTCTCGGGGCGCCCGGGCCGGGCACGGCGGGCCGCGGCCGTCATGGGCCGAGCGTGAGGTGGACCGGGCCGCCGGCCGGGTCGGCGGCCCGGACCAGCGCGTACGGCACCCGGAACACCCGCCCGGGGGCGGCCGGCCAGGGCAGGCGCCGCGAGCCGAGCCGGCGGCCGTCCTGCGTGGCGGTGACGCGGGGGAGGCGGCGGTGCTCGGCGGTCCACAGCAGCAGCCGGTCCCGGGCCGGCGGCGGGCCGCCCGGGTGGATGAGCTGCGGGGCCACCCACCGCAGCGGCGGCTCCGCGACCAGCTCGACGCCGGCGCTCCCGGCCCGCCCGGCGCCGGCGGTGCCCGACCGCTCGACGCCGGGGCTTCCGGGCCGCCCGGCGCCGGGGCTTCCGGGCCACTCGGCGCCGGGGCTTCCGGGCTGCCCGGCGTCGGTGGTGCCGGGCCGCCCGGCGCCGGCCAGGTGCCGCAGCACGGCGGCGGCGACGTGGCGGCCGTCGAGCGCGGCGACGTCGGCCGTGTCGACCGGGTGCAGCAGGTTGCCGGCCGCGAAGACGCCGGGGCGGCTCGTGCGCAGGGCGGCGTCGACGCGGGGGCCGAGCGTCGCCGGGTCGAGCGCGAGCCCGGCCGCGCGGGCCAGCTCGTGGTCGGGGATCCAGTCGCCGGTGAGCACGACGGTGTCGCACGCGACGTGCTCGCGGCGCCCGGTGCGCAGGTCCTCCAGCTCCACAGTGGACACCCGGCCGCGCCCGTGGATGGCGGCCACGCGGGTGCGGGTGCGCACCGGGCGCAGCGGCAGCCGCAGCTCGGGCCGGGGCCGCTCGGTGGTGAGCAGGACCGTCCGGCAGCCGGCCGCGCGCAGGGTGAGCACCGCCGACCAGCTCACGAGCTCGGCCCCGACGACGACCGCGCGGCGGCCGACGGCCCGGTGGTGCAGGTGGACGAGCTGCTGGAGCTGCCCGGTGGTGTAGACGCCGGCCGGCCGGTCGCCGGGGATTCCCCGCGCGGGCCGGGGGCGCTCGCGGGCGCCGGTGGCGAGCACGATCGCGTCGGCGGTCACCGTGCGCCGCCCGCGTGGCGAGGTCACCTCGAGCGCGCGGTCGCCGGCCCAGCCGGTCACCATCGCCTCGGTCTCCAGCACCGCCCCGGCCGCCGCGGCCCGCCCCGCGAGACGCTGCGCATAGGACGGTCCACTGAGGACCCGGTGCAGGTCCCGGATGCCGTACCCGCTGTGCGCACTGTGCCGCGCGATCCCCCCGGGCGCGGCCTCCCGCTCGAGCACGAGCACCGTGCCGTCCACGCGCCCGGCCAGGGCCGCGGCCGCCGCCAGCCCGGCGGGCCCGCCCCCGACGATCGCGACGCGCACGTGCTCGCTCACCGCGGCCCCCCGTGCGACTCGGCCAGGGCCGCGACCTCGGCACCGCAGAAGAACCCCTGGCAGCGGCCGTTCATCGCGCGGGTCCGGCGCCGCAGGCCGTCCACGGTGGACGGCGGGATCGGCGCGGCGAAGGCGTCGCGGATCTCGCCCCGCGTCACCCGCTCGCAGAAGCACACGATCCGGCCGTACTGCGGGTCGGCCGCGATCGCCGCGGCGTCCTGGTAGGGCCGCCGCCCCGCCTCGCCGAGGTTCGGCATCCGGGGCGGGGGCGGCAGGCCGGGGCGCTCGGCCAGGTCCAGCACCCCGTCGACGAGGGACGCGACGTGCTCGGCGATGGCCAGGCACGCGGTGAGACCGGTCGAGCGGATGCCGCCGGCGAGCACGTACCGGCGGGACTCGTCCACGTCGATCAGGTAGTCCTCGGCGTCGATCGCGGCGCGCAGGCCCGCGTAGGCGGCCGTGACCTCCTCGTCCAGCAGCGACGGCATGAGCGCGGCGCCCTTCTCGCGCAGGAACGCGAACCCGGCCTCGGAGGTGCCGGTGGCCGCCCGGTCCTCGAGGTCCTCGGCGGTCGGGCCGAGCATCACGTTGCCGTAGATCGTCGGGCTGATGAGCACGCCCTTGCCCGCCCTGGACGGCACCGGCAGGACGATCCGCGGCGCCTTGGGCCGGGCGAGCTTGTCGAACACGAGCAGCTCGCCGCGGCGGGGCGTGACGGTGAACCGTTCGTGGCCGAAGAGCCGGTCGACGGCGTCGGAGCCGAGACCCGCCGCGTTGACGACCCAGCGCGCCCCGATGTCGCCGTGCCCGGTGCTCAGCCAGGTGTGCGTGCCGTCGTCGCGCACGGCGGTGACGCGGTGGCCGCGCAGCAGGGTGACGCCGCGCAGCACCGCCTCGGTCGCGAGGGCCAGGTTCGTCGTCCACGTGCAGGTGATGGACTCGCCCGGCACCGTGAGGCCGCCGAGGGCGCCGGGGGCCAGGTCGGGCACCTCGTGGTACACCTGCCGGGAATCGACGATCGAGCACTCGGCGCGGCCGTTGCGCCGGGCCTTGTCCCGCAGGCCGGGCAGGGCCGCGACCTGCTCGTCGTCCCACGCGACCAGCAGCGCGCCGGTGCGCTCCACGGGGATGCCGGTCGCCGCGGCGTAGTCGCCGAGCAGGTGGTAGCCGCGGGCGACCAGGCGCGCCTCGAGCGTGCCCGGCTTCGCGTCGAAGCCGGTGTGCAGGATCGCGGTGTTGGCCTTGCTCGTGCCGTCGCCGACGTCGTCGCGGGCCTCGACCAGGACCGTCGACAGGCGCGTGGCCCCGAAGCGCCGGGCGATCGCCGAGCCGACGAGGCCCGCGCCGATGACGGCGACGTCGAAGGTGCGCGGGGCGGTCACGCCGCGGCCCTCGCGGCCTCGGCGTGCCAGCGGGCCAGGTGTTCGGCGGCCCGGTCCGGGGGCCACGCGGGTTCGAAGGTGGCCGCTGGGCGCCAGCCGCCGGTCGCGTCCACGATGGACAGTGCGGGGTCCAGGGCGAGGCGGGCGCAGGCGGCGGCGCCCAGGGCGGTCGCGTGCGGGGACGGGTACACCTCGATCGGCAGCTGCGCGAGGTCGGCCTGGGCCTGCATGAGCACGCGGGACCGGGTGAGCCCGCCGTCCACGCGCAGGCGGGTCAGCGGGGTGCCGAGGTCGTCGCCGGTGAGCGCGACGAGCGCGGCGACCTGGGCGGCGATGCCCTCCAGCACCGCGCGCACCAGGTGGCCCCGGCCGGTGCTCAGCGTCATCCCGGTCAGCGACGCCGTCGCCGACGCGCTCCACCACGGCGCGGCCAGCCCGGCGAGGGCGGGCACGCAGAGCACGCCGCCGCCGTCGGGGGCCGCGACCGCGTCGAGCTCGGCGGCGCCGCCGATCAGGCCCAGGTCGGCGAGCCAGCGCACGGCGGAGGCGGCGGTGTAGACCTGGCCGTCGGCGCAGTACGCGGTGGTGTCCCGCAGCCGCCAGGCGACCGACGTGGCCAGGCCCCGCCGCGAGCGCGCGGCGCTCGCGCCGAGCTGGGCCAGCAGGAACGCGCCGGTGCCGTAGGTGCACTTGGCGGTGCCCGGCTCCAGGCACGCCTCGGCCAGCAGCGCGGCCTGCTGGTCGACGACGAGCCCGGTGACGGGGACCTCGCCGCCGAACGCCGCGGTGGTGCCCACGATCCGGTCGCTCGGCACGATCTCGGGCAGCTCCTCGCCGCCGAGGCCGAAGAGGTCGAGCAGCTCCTCGCTCCACGCGACCCGGTCGAGGTCGAGCAGCAGGGATCGGCTCGCCGTGGACGCGTCGGTGACGAACGCGCCGCAGAGCCGGTGGACGAGCCAGGTGTCGGTGGTGGTGACGACGCCCCCGGCGTTGCGGTGCTCGCGCAGCCAGCGCATCTTCGGGGCCGAGAAGTACGGGTCGAGCACGAGGCCGGTCAGCTCGGCGACGCGCGGCGCGGCGCCGGCGCGGGCGGCGCAGATCGCCTCGGCGCGGCGGTCCTGCCACACGACGGCGGGGCCGAGCGGCTCGCCGGTGGCCCGGTCCCAGGGCAGCACGGTCTCACCCTGGTTGGCCAGCGCCACCGCGTCCAGCGGGACACCGGCCTCGGCGGCGGCCCTCCGCCCGGCGCCGAGCACGGAGCGCAGCAGCGCGTGCGGGTCGACCTCGACGCCGCCGCCGTCGAGGTGGACGGGGCGCAGCTGCTCCTCGGCGCTCGCGAGCACCCGCCCGGCGGCGTCCGTCACCACCGCCTTGGTGGCCGAGGTGCCCTGGTCGATCGCGAGGACGTGCACGGCTTACCGCGCGGCCGCGGCGAAGAGCTGGATCAGGTCCACGGCGGCCTCGCCGGTCCAGACGAGGGACGAGAGGCCGACCAGGACCGGGATCACGGCCAGGACCCGCGGCAGGGCGGCGGGGCGGGGGCGCAGCAGATGGCTCACCCGGCGGGGCACGATGCCGCCGACGCCCGCCGCGTGCAGGCCGGCCGGGTGCGGCGCGGTGCCGGCGAGCGCGGCGGTGCCGATGGCGTGGGCGACGGTACGGCGATCGCCCAGCGCGGCCGCGGCCCGCTCGTCCGCGGCCCGCTCGACCAGGTAGTCCACGTGGCGGCCGACCCACCACAGCGCCGGGTGCGCGGCGACGGCGAGCTCCGTGATGCGCACCAGGCGGTGGTGGCGCTCGGCGAGGTGGGCGCGCTCGTGGGCGAGGAGGGCCTCGAACTGCCGGTCGGTGAGCAGGTCCCGCATCCCGGTCGTGACCACGACGTGGCCCGGGCGGCCGGGGACCGCGAACGCGCCCGCGGTCGCGTCGGGGACCATGACCACGGGCCCGGCCGGGCCGGACGGCAGCAGGCGCAGGAGGCGGCGCTGGCGCATCCAGCGGTACGACACCGACCCGGCGGCGGCCGCGAGCAGCCCGATGCTGAGCCACGGCACCCAGGGCCGCGACGCCGTGTCGTGCGCGACGATCCGCGTGGACCAGCCCAGCGCCCGGCCGACGAACGGCACCTCGGCCGCGGCGTGCGCCGCGAACAGCGCCAGGTTGGCCGTGCTGCCGAACGCGGCCGCGGCGGCCGACCAGGCCACGGCCCGCGCCGCGGCGCCCGGGGCGAGGCGGTCGGCGAGCAGCCGGACGGCGACGACGAGCAGCGGCGGCACGGCGAGGACGGACCAGACGAAATGGTCGAACATGATTGCGGCGCACCCTTCCCGCTACAGTCGTGCCCGTGACCCCGGACGAGGCGCGACCGAGGCGGCGGCCCGGCCAGCTGGGAGCCGAGATCCTGACGGTACTCGGCTCGGCCGGGGCTCCGCTCACCCCGGGGGAGGTCCGCGACCGCGTCGATCCCGCGGGCGTCCTGTCCTACAGCGCGGTCGTCACGACGCTGACCCGGCTGCACGAGCGCGGGGCGGTGACCCGGGAGCGGGCCGGGCGGGCGTACCGGTACGGCGCGCTCAGCGACCCGGCCGGGCTCGTCGCGGATCGCCTCAGCCGCCTGCTCTCGGCCCAGTCCGACCGCGCTTCGGTGCTGCGCCGGTTCGTGAGCCGCCTGTCGGAGCAGGACGAGCGCCTGCTGCGGGATCTGCTGCGGGAGGAGCCCGACTGCTAACTTCTACACGGCTGTAGAAGTTCTCCGCGGAGGTCCTCATGACGGTGGTACTGGACGATGTCGTCCTGGTACTGCTGGCGGAGGGCCCGAGCAGCGCCTACGACCTGTGGCACCGCCACTCGGCGATCTTCGGCCCGGCCCGCCGCGTCGACCTGAGCCGCGTGATGATCAGCGTGACCCGCCTGGAACGGGCCGGTCTGCTGCGCGTGGAGGCGCCCACGACACTGCGGCACGGCAGCGGCAACCGCCTGCCGTGCTGGCTGACCGCGGAGGGCCGCCGCCGCCAGGCCGCATGGCTGTGCGCGGTGGACCCGGATACCGACGTGGACGACCTGTACGTGCGCGGGATGCTGGCGGTGGACGCCGCGAACCCGGCGACGTTCGAGCAGTTCCTGGCCAACGGCCTGACCGCGACCCGCGCGCGCATCAGCCGGCTGGCCGCCGGCGAGGACGGCGACCCGGCGGACCGGGCGCGGACCGCCTTCGACCAGGAGGTGGCGCGGGCCGTGGCCCTGTGGCTCAACCAGCTCCCCGAACACCGGCGCTAGACCTCGGGGCCGCGGTGCGCTCCGCCCGGCGGCGCCGCGGGCGCGTGCGCCGGCATCGACGGTCCGGCGCGACCACGTGAGGGTCAGGCCCGTACCGTCGCCAGGAACGACGTCGTCGCGGCGACGACCCGCTCGGGGAACTGCACGTGCGGGTAGTGCCCGGCGCCGGCGATCATGTCCAGCCGCCCCAGACCCGCCGGGAGCGCCGCGACGATCGCCTCGCCCTCGGCCCGGGGGTTCACCCAGTCCGGGTCCAGGTCGCCCTCGATGATCAGCACCGGGCAGCGGACGTTGCCGAGCTGGGCGGCGGCGTCCGCCGGCGTCGAGCGGCCCATCAGCTGGAAGGACTTCATGCGGCCCGGCTCGCGCAGCTTCGACTCGATGTGCGCCAGGCTCGCGTCCCAGTCCGCGGGGCGGGGCTGCGGGCTGGCGATCTCCAGGTAGCGCCGCCAGCGGGCGACGCTGCCGAACAGGCCGGCGCCGAGCAGGTTCAGGGCGCCCTGGCGGTAGCGCGCGACGCGGAAGGCGCCCAGGGAGTAGCTCAGCTTGCGCGTGAACGGGGCCAGCTCCACCACCGCGGTGATCAGCGAGGGGGCCTTCGCGGCGGCGATCGTGGCCGCGCCGCCCGAGATCGAGTGCCCGACCAGCACGGCCGGGCCGCCGAGGTGGGTGATCAGGGCGATCAGGTCGCCGGCGATGTCGGTCCTGGTGCAGGACGTCCAGCCCACGCTCGACTCGCCGCAGCCGCGCAGGTCCAGGGCGGCGACCCGGTAGCCGGCCGCGACCAGCAGGGGCGTCACGAAGCGGTACGCCTGGCGGTCGTTGCCGATGCCGTGGGCCAGCACGACGAGCGGGCCCGAGCCGGTCACCTCGTAGGCCAGGGTGCCGCCGTCCACGTTCAGGTACTCGGTCATCGCGTTCTCCAAGGGGCTCTGGCTAATGGCGTTAGCTAAAAGCTAATGGCATTAGCCAGTGGTGTCAAGCGCGCGTTATACATGGGGCATGAGTCCTCGGCGGCGGCTGATGTTCGCGGTGCTCGCGGCGATCGCGGTGCTGGCCGTCGGGGGACTCGCGCTGCGCGCCGTGCTGCGGCGGGAGCCGGTGCGCGTGCCGGACCAGGCGGTCCCCGGCCCGGTGCTGCTCGTGCCCGGCTACGGCGGCGGGACCGCCGGCGTGGACCGGCTCGCCGCGGCCATCCGGGCCACGGGGCGGTCGGCCACCGTGGTCGAGATGCCCGACGGTGGCACCGGGGACCTCGCCGCCCAGGCCGACGTGCTCGACGGCGCCGCGACGCGGGCCCTGCGCGCGGCGCCCTCCGTCGACGTGATCGGGTACTCCGCCGGGGGAGTCGTCGCCCGGCTCTGGGTGCGCGACCACGACGGCGTGCACAAGGCGCGTCGCGTCGTCACGCTCGGCTCGCCGCACCAGGGCGCACGGCTCGCCGCGGCCGGGGCCGCCGGGCTCCCCGGAGCGTGTCCGGCCGCCTGCCAGCAGCTCGCGCCCGGCAGCACACTGCTCAAGCAGCTGGGCCGCGGCGTGCCGAACCCGCCGCAGTGGCTGAGCATCTGGACCGAGCAGGACCAGACCGTCGTGCCGCCGGACTCGGCCCGGCTCGACGGGGCCGTGGACGTCGACATCCAGCAGGCGTGCCCGGGGCGCGAGGTCGGGCACGGGGACCTGCCCACCGACGACTACGTGACCGGGCTCGTGCTCGACGCGATCGGCACGGCCCCCATCGCCGCGCCGCCGCCCTGCTAGCTCGTGATGTCCTTGGTGGCGAAGTTCGCCCAGGCCAGGCCCAGGAACACGGCGACGTGGACCACCTGGATGCCCACGCCCCGCTCGATGTCGCGCCAGAGGATCGGCTCGCGGAAGAAGTCGATCCAGGCCAGCCAGTAGCGCGTGGGCAGATACGGGCGGATCGCGGCCGCCGCGTCCAGCGCCGTGAACAGCTGGCTCGCCACCAGCGCGGCCAGCGCGCCCAATGTGGCGCCCAGCGACGAGTCGCTCACCGTCGACAGGAACAGGGCGATCGCGCCGACGCCGAGCATCGACAGGGCGACGTACAGCGTCGCGGCCCCGATGCGCAGGATCACCTGCTGGGGGGTCAGGGCCGGTCCCGACACCGACGTCACCACCTCGGCGCCCGGTTGGGCGGGGAAGAGCGACAGGCCGATGACGTACCCGCTCAGCACGACGGCCACGACGGCGCCCAGGACGTACACCATGATCGAGACGAGCTTCGCCAGCAGCAGCCGGGTCCGGCCCACCGGGCGGGCCACGAGGTAGCGCAGCGTGCCGGCGGCCGCCTCGCCCGCGACCGCGTCGCCACCGATGATCGCCACCGAGACCGGCAGGAACAGCGGCAGCACGATCGCCAGGGCGGCCGCCGGGAACAGCGAGCCGTTGCTCAGGACCGCGGAGAGGAACGGGGGGCCCTGGGCCGCCGCGGTGCCGATCCGGGTGGTGGCCAGCAGGATCGCGACCGCGAGCGGCAGCCCGCACAGCAGCGCCAAGGAGACCAGGGTGCGCGGCCGGCGGTACAACTTGCGCAGTTCGACGAGGATCACCGTCGCTCCATCCGGTCCGTGCCCGCCCCGGTGCGCTCGAGCACGACCTGCTCCAGCGTGCGCCGCTCGGCGCCGATCTCCACCACCCGCAGCCCGGCCGCCACCAGCTGCGCGTTGAGCGCGGCCGCGTCCGGGTGGGCGACGGCGAGCCGGTCCCCGTCGCGGTCCGCCACCCGCCCGTCGAGCAGCGCGACCACCCGGTCGGCGTCGGGGCTCTCCAGCACGACCCGGCCGGTGGGCACCCGCAGCGCGGCCAGCTCGTCCTGCCCGACGAGCCGCCCGCGGTCCATGATCCCGACCCAGGTGCACAGCTGCTCGATCTCGGCGAGCAGATGACTGGACAGCAGCAGGGTGCAGCCGGCCGCGCTGATCTCCAGCAGCAGCTCCCGGATCTCGTGCATGCCCTGCGGGTCGAGCCCGTTCGTCGGCTCGTCCAGGATCAGCAGGCGCGGGGTGCGCAGCAGGGCCGAGGCGAGCCCCAGCCGCTGGCGCATGCCGAGCGAGTACGCGCGCACCGGCCGCCCGTCGACGCCGGCCAGCCCGACCCGCTCCAGCGCCTCCTCGACGCGCCGGCGACGGGTGGCGCGCACCGAGCGGCCGGCCGCGTCGAGCAGGCGCAGGTTCGCGCGGCCGGACAGGTGCCCGTACGCGGCCGGTCCCTCCACCAGCGCGCCGA
This sequence comes from Dactylosporangium sp. CA-052675, assembly GCF_050947935.1. Taxonomy (GTDB): domain Bacteria; phylum Actinomycetota; class Actinomycetes; order Mycobacteriales; family Micromonosporaceae; genus Dactylosporangium. The sequence continues at coordinate 4,149,572 of NZ_CP192010.1, forward strand.
CGTCCGGGAGGATCTCGTGCAGCCGGCGCGGGACCGGCTTGCCCATGATCGAGATCTCCCCGCTCGTGGCGAAGACGAGGCCGAGCAGCATGCGGATCACCGTGGTCTTGCCGGAGCCGTTGGGGCCGAGCAGCCCGAACCGCGAGCCTTCCGGCACCGTGAGCTCGACGCCGTCGACGGCCCGGATGCGCCCGAAGGTCTTGCTCAGCGCGACGGTCTGGATCACCTTTGTCCCCCGGTGGCGAACTCGTTGCGGCCGAAGGGTCTTGCTCAGCGCGGCGGTCTGGATCACCGCAGCTCCCCGGCGGCCCGTGTGATCAGGTCCGCGGTGACGAACCCGGCGACCAGGTACGTGCGCCGCCCCGAGCGGGTGACGGCGAGGGTGAGCACCGAGGAGCGCAGCAGATATCCGGTCGCGACGGGTGTACCGCCGGCGTTGCGCAAAGCGTTCATCGTGCGCTCACCGAGGCGGCCGGGCACCGCGACGACGACGAGCCGCGACAGTCCGTCGCCGTACACCGCCAGCGCGCTCAACGGCCCCGGCACCCGGGCGCGCCCGGCGAGGGAGCCCGGCAGGTTCGCCCGGGCGGCCGAGTTCAGCGCCGAGGCGACCTCCGACTGGGTGACGGCGGCGAACCCGCTCGACGCGGCGGCGCGGGGCTGGACGACGTCATCGGCCGGCGGCGCGACGCGCGCGTCCAGGAACCGCGTCGTGAGCGCCCCGCCGACGTCGACCTCGAGGGCCAGCCCCGTGCGTGGATCGGCCCACACGTCGACGGCACCGATGCTGGTCTCCGGGTCCTCCGGCGTCACCCGGATGCCGGCCGCCGCGACGCCCGCGATGCGCCGATCCGCCAGCGGGGTGATCCGGGCCCCGGACCCGGCGTCGCGCAGCAGGCGCAGCGCGAGCTCGGGCGGCACCAGGTCGGACGCCTGCGGCGAGCGGACCGCCGGCTCACCCGCGGTCCCGGTCCACAGGTTGCGGCCGTAGTCCCAGGTGTACACGGCTGACGAGGTGCGGAAATAGTCCTTCTCGCCGGCCGGTTCCAGCACCGCGACCCGCCACGCGTCCGGCCCGGCGTGCCAGACGCGCATGCTGGTCGTACCGCCGAAGAGCGCGGCCGTGTCGGCCAGCTGCGGCAGGTCGGGAAGCACCATGGAGCCGCGGCTCTCGACATACCCCTGATAGGGCCCCTGAGCCGCGGCGATGATCCGGTCCCGCAGCACCGCCGGCTCGACACGCTCGGCCGACACCGGGGCGAACGCGACGACGAGCGGGACGGCGACGAGCACACCGGCGAGCGCCGCGACGACCGCCCACCGCCGCCGCGCCTCGCGCCGGACCACGCTCATTGCGCCAACAGTACGTCGGCCGCCGCCCGCCACCAGGACGATCGGCTCCGCGCCGGCCGCGGCTCACTCGTCGTCCCACGGGCGTTCGTCACGCAGGCGGAAAATCCGACGTGTCGTGCGCCGGCCCGCGGAGGCTCGGCGAGCAGGTCGCGACGCCCGACAGTGGCGCCGGGCGCGTCAGAGCGAGCGGGTAGCGCGGAAGCCCAGGAGCCGCTCGATGGCCCCGGTGTCGATCGGGGTCGCGGTGCCCGGGATCGTGGCGCGCAGCTCGGTCCCCGGGTGGTACCGCGCGATCACCTCCATGGTGGACAGGTCGGACATGGTGTGCGGGGCGGCCAGGAGCACAGGGTGCATGCCGGTCACCGGGCGCGTCAGGGCCAGCCACACCGCCTCGGCCGCGTCGTCCACGTGCAGGTACGACCACGAGTCCGCGGCCATCGTCGACGGGTCGCGTTCGCAGCGCGAAGCCGCGGTGCGCAGCCGGTCCCAGTCCGCCGTGAACGGGAAGCGCAGGGCCACGATGTCCAGGCCGTGGCGGCGGTGCATCATCGCGGCCGTCGCCTCGTCGGCCTGCTTCGACAACGAGTACGCGTCCTCGATCTGCAACGGGGCCCGCTCGTCGATCGGATAGTAGGCCGGATGCAGCTCGCGCTCGGCGAAGCGCAGGCCCATGATCGAGTAGCTGGACGCGATCACGGCGCGGCGCACGCCCGCCCGCGCGCACTCCTCCAGGACGTTGAACGTGGCGCGGGTGTTGCCGGCGAAGACGTCGAGCGGGGGGTCGTTCAGCGGGCTCGGAATGGCGGCCAGGTGTACCACCGCGTCGACGCCGGTGCCGATGGCCGCCCGGACCGTGGCGGGGTCGCCGGCGTCGCCCGTGACCGCGTGCTCCACTGTGGACGGGGGGCGATCGTGCAGTACCAGGGCATGGACCGGCACCTGCTCGGCCGCGAGCCGGGCGCAGACGGCGCGGCCGATGTTGCCGCCCGCGCCGGTCACCAGAACCCTCACGGTGCTTCCAGCGGGCTGTCCGGGCGGCGCACCACGGCCGCGAGGCGGGCGGCGTGGCCGATGTTGCCGCCCGCGCTGGTCACCAGAACCGTCACGGGGCCTCCAGCGCGCCGTCGGGGCGGCGCACCACGGCCGCCCAGCGGTCGAACAGGAACTTGGTCGGCGGGAACTGCGCCGCCTTGCGCTCGTCGAGGTCGACGCCCCAGCCGGGCTCGTCCGACGGCTGCATGTAGCCGCTCACGACGTCCGGGCAGCCGGGGAAGACCTCGTGGGTGGCCTCGTTGTACTCGTGCGACTCCTGGAACCCGAACGCCGGGCTGGAGATGTCGACCGCGAGGTTGGCCGCGACCCCGACCGGCGAGATGTCGGCGGGGGAGTGGAACGCGGTCCGCACGCCGCACAGCTCGGCGAGCGCGGCGAGCTTGCGGGTGGGGGTCAGGCCGCCGATCGCCGACGTGTGCAGGCGGATCAGGTCGACGCCGCCGTCGCGGATCAGCCGCGCCGCGTCCGGCACCGAGCCGACCTGCTCGCCGACGGCCAGCGGCACCGGGGACGCCGCCCGCACCTCCGGCAGCCGGTCGTAGTGCTCCGGCGGGATCACGTCCTCCAGGAACGACAGCCCGAAGGGCTCCAGCGCCCGCGCCAGCACGACCGCCTGCTTCGGGGTGAGCCGGCTGTGCACGTCGTGCATGAGGTTGATCTGGAAGCCGAGGCGCTCGCGGGCGGCCGCGAACAGCGCCGGCGTCCCGCGCAGATACCGCTCCGGGTCCCAGCCGTCCGGGTTCGGCGAGCCCGGGTAGTGCCCGCCGGTGCCGGGCGCCCCGTAGCTGCCGAGGCCGGGCTCGGCGCGCTGGATGCGGATGCAGCGGTAGCCCTGGGCGATGAGCCGCTCGGCCTCGTCGAGGACCTCCCCGGTCGTGTCGCCCGACGCGTGCGTGTAGACCTCCACGCCGCCGCGGACCCGGCCGCCGAGCAACTCGTAGACCGGCACCCCGGCGCGCTTGCCGGCGATGTCCCACAACGCCTGGTCCAGTCCGGAGAGGGCGTTGTTCAGCACCGGGCCGTTGCGCCAGTACGACGAGAAGTGCACCGTCCGCGTGATGTCCTCGATGTCGGCCGGGTGCCGCCCGATCGCGAGGGGCCCCACGTGCTCGGACACGGCCGCGGCGACGGCGGCGTAGCGCTGGGTGAAGGTGGCGCAGCCGAGCCCGTGGAGCCCGGGCTCGCTGGTCTCCACCTTCACCACCACGAGCGGCAGCCCCTCGGGCGCGGTGACGATCGGGCGGACGGCGGTGATGCGCAGCCGGTCGCGGGCCGGCCACGGCGGGCGCGCCTCGGGCAGTCCACCGTCTTCGTCGAGCAGGGCGTTGGGGTCGTGCGTGGCGGTCACCCGCCCAGTCTAGGAGGAAGCAGGCATGCGACGGGTTACCGTTACCGCTGCGGAGATCGAGCGGTTCTGGGAGCCGATCGAGGGCGGGGCGGACCTTTCCGAGCTCCCGCCCGACGAGATCGTGGCCTTCGCGCGGCGACACTCGCAGGTGCTCGACGTGGGGAGGGGCGGCGCCGGCCCGGGCCCGCGGCCGTCGTTTCAGGAGCTGCTCGTGCCGCTGCCGCCGCAGCTGTTGCAGCGCAGCCGGCCGCTGCCGCCGCAGAGGTGGTGGTTGCGCGGCTGCCCGTCCACGTACTCGTAGCCATTGCCGCAGGTGCACGGCACGGTCCCGGTCCCGCCGCACATGCCGCAGTGCCTGGTCTGCGGGGCCGGCCCGCCCATCGCCGGGAAGGTGGGCGCGGGTCCGCCGCCGCCCGTGCCGCCGCCGCCCGTGCCGCCGCCGCCCGTGCCGCCGCGGCGCCCGCGAGCCACGCCGATGGCGATCAGCACCGCGAGCGGGCAGAGGCAGAGCATCGCGCAGCCGAACAACTCGCCGAGTTGCTCCGCGTTCATGGTTCCTCCCGGGCTCGACCGGCGCCTGCACGAGGGCGCGCCCGCCGATGATGGCCGAGCCGCCTCCCGGGGACCATCAACCGCGCGGCGGAGCCCGATTCGGCCGGGGTGGATCGCCCGGCCTCCACCGCTCCGCCAGCGTCGCCACGAGGCGGGCGAGGCCGGCGTGCGGGGCCGGCCGGAAGCGACATCGGATCATCGTGCGGGAGCGCGCCGGGCCGGTCACAGGGGGCGGCGGTAGCGCAGCTCCTGCAGCGGTACGCCGTCGAAGTCCTCGGTCTGGGTCACGCCGTCCGGGTGCCAGCCGGCGGCCTCGTAGAAGCGGCGCGCGCGCTCGTTCGTGGCCAGGACCCACAGCACCGCCTCGGTGCAGCCCGCCGCCCGCAGATGGTCCAGCCCCGCGGCCATCAGGGTGCGGCCGATGCCCCGGCCCCAGGCGCCCGGGCGCACGTAGATGGCCGTGATCCGGCCCGTCGCCGGGTCGGGGTGCACGAGGGTGGAGACGAAGCCGGCCAGCACGCCGGCCTCGTCCACCACGTAGACGGCGGCGGGCGGCGGGAGGTTGCTCAGCCGGTTGTGCCATTCCCGGGCGCGTTCGGCCGGGTCGAGGGCGTCGAGGTGGGCCTGGGGGATCTGGCCGCGGTACGCCTCCCGCCAGGCGTGCACGTGCAGCGCGCCGAGTGCTTCGGCGTCGGTCGAGGCCGCGGGCCTGACGGTCACGGCGTCCTATCATACGGACCCGATAATCTGACGGGATGAGCATGATCGGCAACTACCTGCGCATCACGCCGCTGGAGTTCGATCGCGCGCGCCGGGATCCTGACTGGGCGATGGAGTACGCCGACGAGCTCGAGGACGCCGAGATCGACGAGCCGGACAGCCCCGCCGGGCAGCTCGCCAAGGACCGCCTGCACCGCACCGACAAGTCGTGGGACGCGCTGCGCTGGCTGTTGGAGCGCGCCGCCTGCCCGATCGACGTGGTCCACGGCGAGGACGAGTTCACCGAGGACGACTGGGGCTACGGCCCGGCCTTCCTGCTCACCCCGGAGCGCGTCGCGGAGGCCTCGGCGTTCCTGTCCGCCCTGCCCTACGACCGGCTCATCGACGGCGTGACGGGCGCCGACCTGGACGCGGCCGACGTCTACCCGAAGGCGTGGAGCGAGCCGGACGCCCTCGACCACCTGCGCAAGTACTACGACGACCTGGTGCGGTACTTCGCCGCCGCCACGGCCACCGGCGACGCGATGGTGGTCTGGCTGAGCTGAGCCGGGCTACGGCGTGACGCGCCCGGTGCGGTAGGCGTACCCGACCAGCGCCGCCCGGTCCCGGCACCCGGTCTTGGCCAGCAGGTGGTTCACGTGCGTCTTCACCGTGGCCTCGGAGACGTACAGCCGCGCCGCGATCTCCGCGTTGGAGTGCCCGCCGGCGATCTCGACCAGCACCTCGGCCTCCCGCGCGGTCAGGCGGTCGTCCGGGGCGGCCGGCTCCTCGGCGACCCCCAGCGGCGCGCCCGCGGCCAGCGCCTGCAGCAGCCGCAGCTGCACCGACGGGTCCAGCTGCGCCTGGCCGCCCGCCACCGTGGTGATCGCCTGCTGGATCTCCTCGGCCCCGGCGTCCTTGGTGAGGAAGCCGCGCGCGCCGGCCTGCAGGGCGCGGAACACCCAGTCGTCGTCGGAGTACGTGGTCAGCACCACGACCCGGGCCCGGGAGCCGTGCTCGGCCAGCCGCCGCGTCGCCTCCACGCCGTCGGTGCCCGGCATGCTCAGGTCCATCAGCACCACGTCGGGGTCGCCGGCGAGGGCCTGCCGCACGGCGTCGGCCCCGTCGACCGCGGTGCCGACGACCTCGATCCCGTCGAGCAGGCCGAGCAGCATCGCCAGCCCGTCGCGGACCACCTTCTGGTCGTCGGCGATGAGCACGCGGACGGCGCCGGTCATGTGCGGTCCTCCAGAGCTATGGGCAGCACGAGGGTTACCCGCCAGCCGTCATCGGTCGGGCCGGCGTCGAGGCGGCCGCCGCCGAGGGCCGCCCGTTCGGCGAGGCCGGCGAGGCCGTAGCCGCCGGACGGCAGCCCGGCCGCGACCCGGTCCCCGCCGGCGTCGGTGACCTCCGCGGTCACCTCGGTCTCGGCCCAGGTGAGGGCGACGGTGGCGGTGGCGTTGTCCCCGGCGTGCTTGCCCGCGTTGGTGAGGGCCTCCTGCACGGTGCGGTACACCGCCAGCCCGGCCTCGCTCGGCAGGGGGCGCGGGTCGCCGTGCACCCGCAGCGCCACCGGCAGCCCGCCCAGCCGCGCCTGCTCGACCAGCGCCGGCACCTGGGCCGGGCCGGGCAGCGCCTCCCCGCGCAGGGTCGCGACCGCGCGCCGCGCGTTGACCATGCCGTCGCGGGCCAGGCGCTGGGCGTTGGTGACCTGGTCGGCGAGGCGCGGGTCGGCGCCGGTGCGCTCGGCCAGCAACCGCGCCCCTTCCAGCTGCACCGCGAGCCCGGACAGGGTGTGGGCGAGCACGTCGTGCAGCTCCCGGGCGAGCCGGCCGCGCTCGGCGAGCACGGCGGCCTCCTCGCGGGCCTCGCGGGTGGCCGCTTCCTGCTCGAGCAGGGCCCGGGAGTGGTCGTGCGCCTCGCGGGAGACGCCCGCGAAGGCCGCCGCGAGGTAGAGGAACCCGGCCCCGGCGGCGAGGCTCAGGACCGCGGCGACCCCGTTGGCGGCGGTGCGTGCCTCGGCCCAGCCGGCCGCGGCGACGACGATCGCGGCCGCGGCGAGGGACGGGCGGCGGGGGATGCCGAAGCCGAGGCCGGTCATCGCCATGTAGGCGAGCACGACCCCCGGGCCGGACGGGTGCAGCACGTCGAGGGCCGCCCCGGCCAGCCCGGTGCCGACGAGCGCGGCGACCAGCACCGGGACCGCGGCGACGCGGCGGGACAGGCACAGGCCCCAGAGGGCCAGCCCGGTCACGGTGAGCGCGATGACGGCGGTGGATGCGGCGGTACCGTCCGGCAGCCCCGCGGCCACGGTGGCGATCGCGACCGCGGCGGCCGTCGCCCAGCCGCCGAGGAGCACCAGCCTGTGCAGTCGCGTGGCCGCGGCCGTCGGATTCATGCCCACCAGGCTAGACATCCGGCTCGGGCCCGCGTCTCAACCCACGGGTGGAGATCGGCGCGGGCCGGGATCCACTCCAGCGGCGATGGCTCGCGGCCGCCGCGCCCATAGCGTTCCGGGGCATCCGATCCCCTTGGAGGCGTCCCGATGAGCACCACCCAATATCTGCTCAACGCCGGCCTGCTGGCGTTCGTGCTGTGGTCGAACCTCGGCACCCGGGCCGTGACCCGGGCCCGGTTCGCGCTGCCGCTGCTGCTGGTCGCGGTGGCGGCCTGGTTCTTCCTGCACGACCTGCCGACCCTCGGCAACGACCTGCGGCTCGAGCTCGCCGGGGCCGGGGCGGGCGCGGTGCTCGGCCTGGCCGCGGCCGCGCTGATCCGGGTCGGGCGGGACGCGGAGGGGCGCCTGGTGATGCGGGCCGGGGCCGCGTACGCGGCGCTGTGGATCGCGGTCATCGGCGGCCGGGTGCTGTTCGCGTACGGCGCCGAGCACTGGTTCTCGGCCGCGATCGGCCGCTTCTCGATGACCCACGAGATCTCCGGTGCCGCCGCCTGGACGGCCGCGTTCGTGCTGATGGCCCTCGTGATGGTCGTCGTGCGCGTCGCCGCCTCGGCCGCGCTGGCGCTGCGGGCCCGGCGGGCGGCATGACCTCGCCCCGCACGGCCGCGATCGGCCTCGGCCTGGCCGACATCGCCGTCACCACCCTGGGCGCGCTCGCCGTGACCGCCCTGTTCCCGTCCGCCTCGGCGTGGACCGCCCGCCTGATCGTGGTCCTGGTTCCAGACCGCCGGGCAGCGACGCCGGGGACGCCGATCGGCTAACGCACACCCCGGCCGCGGCCGCAGTACTCGCGCGCGGCCGGGGTGTTCAGCAGCACCAGCAGCGTCACCGGCCAAGTCGCCACGTACAGCGCCCGCCCCAGTCCGACGTCGGGGTCGAACGAGCGCACCGCGACGTACACGATGATGAGGGCGTGCACGACGTTCGCCGCGTGGCGGGCCCAGCGCTGCCCCAGCCGCAGCCCGAACGCCGCGACGGCCTCGAGCACGGCCACGGCGAGGTACACCATGGTCGGGGCCGGGCCCCACTGCTCCAGCGAGAACAGCGACTGGATCACGTTGGTCACGGCCGACACGCCGAGCACCACCGACGCCGTGAACACCGTCGCGGGCGGCCTGAGCTGCGCGTCGTCCACCCGACCGAGACTAGATCAACACGGTTGCGCTCACCGGGAATCCAGCCGCTTGACCCAGCGCCGCCACTCCGGCTCGGACGCGTAGCCCGCGGCCGCCCAGGCGTGGTGGGCGAGCGCGTTGTCCCGCAGCACCATCGCGTCGGCCCGGTGCCCGCCGAAGGCCCGGAAGCGCTCCTCGGCGGCGTCGAGCAGCAGGCGCCCGATGCCCTGGCGGCGCCGCGCGGGGTGGACGGCGAAGCGGTACAGGTGGCAGCGCCAGCCGTCGAAGCCCGCGATGAGCGAGCCGACGATCGTGTCGCCGTCCACCGCGAGCCGCAGGGCCTCGGGGTCGCGGGCGATGAGCGCGGCGACCGCGGCGCTGTCGTCGCCGACGCGGTTGGTGTCCTCGGCGGCGACCTTCCAGAACGCGAGGACGGCGGGGATGTCGGCGGCCTCGGCCGGGCGCAGTGTGACCGTCATGCCGCACCACGATCCATCGTCAGCCCCGCCACGGTGCGCCCCGGCCGCGCAGATGCTCCAGCAGCGCCGAAGCGGCCGGGGTCAGCTCGTGATCCACACCGGCAGTCTGCCACGGCCCGCCCCCGGCCGGGACCCGGACCGGCCCCGCGCGGCGTCCGGGTCGAACACGCCAGAGCCGCTCGGCGCCCGGCCCCGTGGATCACCGCGGCAGGCGCCCAGCGGCGCCGGTGGAACCGCCAGGGCCGTTCGAACCGCGGATCGCCTCGAAGGACGTGCCCGGCCGCAATGGTGGGCCGACCCGTCCACCGTGCCGGCGTCGCCGGCACAGGGTCGCCCCGGCGTCCTCGGTGCCCGGGTCGGCCGCGGGCCGAGGCGTACCGACCTCGCTGACGGGGGTCCACTACCGCGCCGTGGCGGCCCGGAACCGGCGGCCCGTGCCGGCGGGGTGCCCGGCTCCTGCGGCCTGGCTGCACCACGCCGGCGCGCGCTCCGGCCCGTCCGGGCTCGTGCTCGCCGCGTTCGCCTCGGCCTGCCGGCCGGGCCTGCGCCGCGGTGAACCCGGGCCGCGCCGTGCGCGGTCACGAAGGCGTGGCCGCCGGTGCCGAGCAGTCGAGGTTGCCGAGGTTCTTGCTCGCCATCTGCAGATGCTGGCGCAGGACCGGCAGCTGGGCGGCGGCGAACTGGCGAACCTGGGCGTTGTCGGCGTGCGCCGCCTCCTGCTCGAACACGTGCACGTCCGTTCCGTGCAGGGCGTAGATGGCGGGGGCGTAGGAGCAGTCGAACGCACCCCCGCGCACGCTCGTCCAGATGGCGGCGAGGTTGCGCTGATCGGTGTTCGGGGCGGACGACAGGCCGACGCCGAGCGAATGGTCGAGCGCCTGCAGCTGCTGCAGCTCCTCGCCGTGGTCGGTGACCATCCGCCGGCCGAACGACTGCACCGCCGCGCTCGCGGCCCGGTTGGCGGCGAGCCGCCCGCTGGCCACCTCGAACTGGGCTCCCTGCGCGGCCTGGGTCAAAAACGCCCGGTCCGCGGTGCTGACCTCGGTGCCGGTCGGCGTCTGCCCGCCGGGCGTGGCCTGGCCGGTCGGTGAGGGACCCGGTGGTGGTGGCCCGCCGCCCGGCGCCGGGGTGGCCGCGCCGTACGCCGTGACGGGCAAGGCGGTCGCCGTCGCGCACACGGCCGCGGCGACGCTGATGGCGAATCGTGCTCGCATGACTTCCTCCGGGGGCAGTGGAGTGCCGCTGAAGGCCCACGACTACCCGCCCGGCGGGTTCCTCACCGGCTTCCCGGCCGCGATGTCGCCGACGCGCGGGCGCGGGCCGCCTGGATGCGACGGCGGCCTCGCACGCCGCGACGGGCAGGACCGACCCGCGATGTCGCCGACGCGCGGGCGCGGGCCGCCCGGACGCGACCGGCCGCCTCGCACTTCGCGACGGGAAGGACGCGCCGCGGATCGCGTGCCCGACTCGAGCCGCGGATCGCGTGCCAGACTTGAACCGTAGCGACACCGCGGCACGAGGAGGTGCCATGGCCGTCCATGAGCCGGTGACCTCGCCGGACCAGCGCAAGCCGGGACATCCACGCGCCGCCCGGCTCGGCGCGGTCGTCGTCGCGGTCATGCTGATCGCCCTGGTGTTCGGCAACGACCAGGAGGACAACATCGCCACGATCTGGCTGGCGGCCGGCGCGGGTCTGCTGCTGACCGTCGTGATCCTCGACTGGGTGCTGCGCCGCGAGGGACTGCGCTGATCCGGGACCGGCGCGCCGGCGACGACCGGCACCGGGCGATGAGCGATGCGTCGCCGGTCGCCGGGGCGCCGGAGACCGGCCACTTCCGTCCCGCATCCCGTCCGTGAGAACCCCCGCATCCCGTCCGCCACAAAGTGGTCGATCGGGCCGGCATTGGGTAGGCGGGATCAGGTAGGCGAACGAACAGAGGAAGGCAGCAACGAACCAAGGAGGTGTGTCGTGGTCCAGACTTCGCAATATCAGGACCTCGCCGGACACCCGGACATCGCCGAGATGCAACAGCGCTATGAGCGGCTCGGCTCCAGCGGGCAGGCGGTCGTCATCGATGGCCTGGTGTTGCTTGCCGGTGCCTGGCTGGCGATCTCGCCGTGGGTGGTGGGCTTCAGCGCCAGCGCGCCGAGCCTGACCGTCAACGACCTGATTCTCGGCATCGCGATCGGCGTGATCGCCCTGGGGCTGACGATGGCGCCGGGGCGGATGTATCGGTTGAGCTGGGCTATGACGGCGATCGGCGTGTGGGTCGTCATTTCGCCGTGGATCGTGCAGCGAGGGGCCACGGGGCCGACCATCGGCACGATCGTGTCGAACGTGGCGGCCGGAGCCGTGACGGTGCTGCTTGGCCTCGGCGCCGTCGGCATGCTGATGTCGGCCCACCGTCAGACCGGATTCAACCGGGGTGCGGGGCGGCGCGGCCAGCAGGAGCGTGGCGGCTACGACCGGGGCGGCTACGACCGCGGCGGCTATGACCGTGGCGGCTACGACCGCGGCGGCGACCGGCCCGCCGGCGACCGGCCCGGGTACGACCGGCCCGGCTTCGACCGTGCCACCAACGAACGGCCCGGCTACGACCGGCTCGGCACGGAGCAGCGGCCCGGCTTCGACCAGCAGGGCATCGAGCGCAACGTGTCCGACACCGACCGGCCGGGAGCGGAACGCCGGCCCCGCTGACGATCGGCGCGGCGCCGTGGTGCGCTGCGGCGGTCATCCGACGACAGGAGCCCGTCCACTGCCTACAGACGGGCTCCGTCGTGGCCTGCAGCCCCCGAGCACTGACGGGCGGGCGCGGGACCTGGAAGGGGCCGCCCACCGGAATGCCGCCCGACACTGAGCGTGGTCGTCGATATACAGAAGGTTCGGCCGGGCGTAGCATTCGACCATGAACAACTCCGGCGAGATCGCGCAGATCGAGGACGCGGAGGGCTACATCGCGTCGATCTGCTTCAAGACGGGTCCGCCCCTGTCCGTCGGCGTCGAGATCGAGCAGCTCGTGCACGACGCCGATCATCCGCACCGGCCGCTCACCGCCGCGGCGCTCACCGCGGTCGTCGGCGGTCACGAGCCCGGCGACGGCGGGCGGGTCACGCTCGGGCCGGGCGGCCAGGTGACCCTCGCGGCGTGGCCCCAGGCCGGCCTCCAGCGGCTGCACGAGACCGTCCACGCCGAGGTCGACCGGCTCGACCTGCTCATCACGCGGGGCGGTCTGCGCCTCGCCGGGCTGGGCATCGATCCGCACCGGGCACCCCGGCGGGTGCTCGCCTCGCGGCGGCAGCGGGCCATGGCCGCCGCCTTCGCCCGGCGCAGCGGCGACGGGCGCATCCTGATGTACAGCACCGCCGGGCTGCGCCCCCTGCTCCCGGCCGGGCCGCCCGGCGAGCTCGCGGCGCGCTGGGCCGCCGTGCACGAGCTCGAGCTGGCGCTGCTCGCGCTGTTCGCCAACTCCCCGGTGCACGCCGGCCGCGACACCGGCTGGGCGTCCACCCGCATGCGCGCCTGGCAGGGCCTGGCCCGCGCCGGCGCCCGCCCGACCGGCCCCGACCCGGCCGCGGCCTGGGCCGACTACGCGCTGCGGGCCCCGCTGCTCTACGCGCGCGGCCCCGGCGCCCGCTGGAGCGTGCCCGACGGGATCACGTTCGCGGACTGGATCGGCGGCGCGCTGCCCCGCCGGCCGACCTACGACGACCTCGACGAGCACCTCGGCACGCTCTATCCGCCGGTGCGCCCCCGCGGGCACCTCGAGGTGCGCTACCTCGACGCGCAGCCCGGCGGGGACTGGTTCGCGCCGGTCGCGTTGCTCTCGGCGCTGCTGGGCGACCCGGCCACGGTCGACGCCGCCCGCGGGCTGGCGGCGCCGGTCGCCGATCGCTGGGTCGAGGCCGCCCGCTACGGGCTGACCGACGCCGCGATCGCCGCGGCCGTCCCGCCGCTGGTCGACCTGGCCCTGGGCGCGCTCGACCGCGGCGGGCTGCCGGGGTCGCTGCTCGAGGAGGTCTCGGGCGCGGTCCAGAGCCGGTTCCGTCGTGCCCATATGCTATAAATTCGATAGGAGACATCGGCTGATTGCGGGGTCGTGATGGCGGTCGCGGCCCTGCTCTTCACCGGCGCCCTGGTCGCGCTCGGCCTGCGCCACGAGCTCGGGTTCTGGGTGCTCGCCGGGCTGGCGATCGGGTGGCAGCTGCTGCTGGTCGAGCGGGCGCTCAGCCGGTCGCGGCGCGGTGATGCCGGAAGTCCGCCTCCGCCTGATGCGTGATGCGGTGCAGGGTGCGGTCCGGCGACAGCTCGGCCCACACGGGCGCCTCGGGCGGGGTGTCGACCCCGAAGCCGACGAGCTGATGGGCGAGCCGCACGACCCGGTTCACCACGAGTGTCATGGCCTGTCGTCTCATGCCAAAAGCATACTTCTCCGATAGGTTTAAGTCGAGGTGGTGGGCGGGCCTCAGGCGGGCTTTTGCTCGGTGATGCCGGGCCGGAGGTTGGCCGACGCGACGGCCTTGCCGTTGGGGCTGTAGACGGTGATCCGCGGGTACTGCGCGGCGGGCAGCGGCGACGTCTTGCCCTCGAAGGCGACGCTGGACGGCGCCGGCTTGCCGTGCCGCTGCAGCCAGAAGACGACGACGGGGGCCTGGGCCGGCGCGGAGCCGGCCGGCGTGTCCGTCCAGCGCGCGAAGGTGGCATCGGTACTGGTGCCGTCGGCCTGGCTGGTGATCCGGGAGACGGCACCCTTGTAGGCGCCGTACTCGATCAGCGAGCCGTCGGCGGCGACGCACTGGCGCAGGCCGAAGAACGGGTTCTGGTCGTCCGAGCCGGTGCCGCCCGTGCACAGGCCCTCGCCGTTCGGGTCGACCTTGCCGGTCGCGGTGTCGCGCACGGCCGCGTCGAGCTGGGGGCGATTGCCGAGCACCAGGATGTACAGCACCAGCTCCTTGCCGTTGACGGTGATGCCCGTCGGCATCGTGTTGCCGGCGACCTTGGCGCTGGGGCCGATGTCGATCGGGATCGACGTGGGGGTGACCGGCCCGCCCGGATGGGACCCGTTCGTCGCCTTCGCGCAGGCGGCCGGGGCGAACAGGAGCGGGACGAGCAGGAGCGGCAGGCTACGACGCATATCGACCAGACGCCGTGGCAAGGTCAGATGGTTGGCGGGGCGGTGCTGCCGCGCACGACGAGCTCGGTGGCCAGCTCGACCCGTTCCGGCTCGACGGCCTCGCCGAGGGCGAGCTGGAGCACCATCCGGGCCGCGGTGGCGCCCATCTCCGCGAACGGCTGGCGGACGGTGGTCATCGGCGGGCCGCACCAGCGGGTCACCTCGATGTCGTCGAAGCCCACGACGCTCAGGTCCGCGGGGATGCGCAGCCCGAGCCGGCGCGCGGCCTCGTAGACCCCGAGGGCCTGCAGGTCGTCGCCGCACACGATCGCGGTCGGCCGGTCGGCCCGGGCGAGCAGGTCGTGGCCCAGCTCGATGCCGTCCTCGAAGGTGAACCGCCCGTGCCGGACCAGCTCGGGGCCCAGGGGGCACCCGGCGGCCTCGAGCGCGCCGCGGGACGCCTCGAGCCGGGCCCGCGCGCACAGGTACTCCATCGGCCCCGTGACGACCGCGATCCGCCGGTGCCCGAGATCGAGCAGGTGCCGGGTCGCGGCCACCCCGCCGCTCCAGTTCGTCGCGCCCACGGACGGGATGGTGTGCGTCGGCTCGCCGGTCGGGTCGAGCACCACCATCGGCACCCCGCTGGCGATGAGCTGCTCGTACTGGCGCATCCGGTACGCGGAGTTCACGGCGATGACCCCGGTGGGGCGGCGTGCGAGGAGCCGGTCGGCGGGGCGGCGGCCGCCGGGCACCGGGCCCTGCAGGTCGGTGAAGCCGACGGCCAGGCCGCGCTCGCGGACGGTCTGCTCGACGCCGCGCAGGATCTCCATCGCCAGGTGGCTCTCGAGGCCGAAGAAGGCGACCTCGATGTTCGGGGTGGTCGCGGCGGCGTCGGCGCGGCGGTACCCGTGCTCGCGCAGCAGCGCCTCGACCCGGTCGCGGGTCTCGGGTGCGATGCCGGCCCGCCCGTTGAGCACCTTGGACACGGTGGGGACGGAGACCCCCGCCAGCTGCGCGATGGCGGCCACGGTGACCTCGCCCCGGCGGCGCGCGCTCATGCCGTCACCTCCGCTTCGCTCCGGCGCCGGCCTGCGGGAAGGCTGTGCTGCTGATGAGCGGCCACTCCGCTTCGCTGCGTACCGCTCATGCCGTCACCTCCGCTTCGCTCCGGCGCCGGCCTGCGGGAAGGCTGTGCTGCTGATGAGCGGCCACTCCGCTTCGCTGCGTACCGCTCATGCCGTCACCTCCGCTTCGCTCCGGCGCCGGCCTGCGGGAAGGCTGTGCTGCTGATGAGCGGCCACTCCGCTTCGCTGCGTACCGCTCATGCCGTCACCTCCGCTTCGCTCCGGCGCCGGCCTGCGGGAAGGCTGTGCTGCTGATGAGCGGCCACTCCGCTTCGCTGCGTACCGCTCATGCGAGCGGCGCCGTACTGCCGCGGATGACCAGCGGGGTGGCGAGCTCCAGCCGGGACGCGTCGAGGCGTCCGCCGGCGGCGAGGGTGAGCAGCATCCGGGTCGCCAGGGCGGCCATCTCCGTCAGCGGCTGCCGCACGGTGGTCAGCGGCGGGATCGCCCAGCGGGCCTGCTCGAGGTCGTCGAAGCCGACGACGGACAGGTCGTCGGGGACCCGCCGGCCGCGCTCGTAGAGGGCCTCGTAGGCGCCGCGGGCCATCTCGTCCGAGCACGCGAAGATGGCCGTCGGCGGCTTCGGCAGGTCGAGCAGGGCGAGGGTCTCGCGGTGCCCGGTCGGGCTGGTGAAGTCGCCGATGCGGATGAAGCCGGGCGGGATCTGCAGGCCGGCCGCGTGCATCGCGGCCCGGTAGCCGTCGATGCGGGCCTGGGAGCACAGCACGTCCTCGGGGCCGCCGATGACGGCGATGCGGCGGTGGCCGAGGCCGATCAGGTGCTCGGTCGCGGTCAGGGCGCCGGTCCAGTTCGTGGCGCCGACGGACGGTACCGCCGGATCGGGCTGCCCCACGGGGTCGATGACGACGACCGGGATGCCGAGCCCGGACAGCTGCTCGAGCTGCTGCGCGGACAGCTCCGACAGGACCAGCAGCACCCCGTCGGAGCGGCGCGCGGCGAGGCCGTCGAGCCAGCGGCGGTCCGGCTCGGTGCGCACCCGCCCGTGCACGGCGGAGACGACGACGCCGGTCCCGGCCCGGTGCGCGGTCTCCTCGACGCCGGCGAGGATCTGCATCGACCACGAGTTGCCCAGGTCGACGAAGACGACGTCGATGAGCCCGGCCGCGGTGGACGGCTGGGCGCGCCGGGGCTTGTAGCTGTGCCGGCGCAGCAGTTCCTCCACCCGGTCCCGGGTCGCCGGGGCGACGTCCCGCCGCCCGTTGAGGACCTTCGAGACCGTGGGCACGGAGACGCCCGCCTCGGCGGCGATCTCCGCCATCGTGGCCCGTTGGTGCTGCGGCATCCGGTGTCCCTTCACGTGTGCGGCCCGCAGAGTCTACGTCGAAACTTTCGCGAGCCACCGCACCTGCCGGGCCGTGTGCAGTGCCTCGCCGCCCTCGTGGCCGTTGAACTCGTACACGTGCATGGTCCGGTCCGCGCCCCCGTAGCGGTTGTAGGCCGCGAACGCGGTGCTGGGCGGGCACACGGTGTCGCGCAGGCCGACGCCGAAGTGGGCCGGGGCGGTGGCCCGGCGCGCGAAGTGCACGCCGTCCACGTAGGACAGGGTGCGGCGCACCCGCTCGTGGGCCTCGCGGTGCACGGCGAGGTACTGCGTGATCTCGCCGTACGGGGCCGCGTCGGTGAGGGCCAGGGCCCGCTCGATGTGGCACAGGAACGGCGCCGAGGCGAGCACCGCGTGCAGGTCCGCCACCAGCCCGGCGACGGCGAGGGCGAGCCCGCCGCCCTGGCTGTTGCCGGCCGCCGCGACCCGGGCGGGGTCGACGCCGGGCAGCGTGCGCACGGCGCCGACGGCGCGGACGGCGTCGACGATGAGCCGGCGGTAGTAGTACTCCGCCGGGTCGAGGATGCCCCGCGTGGTGGGCCGGTGCCCGCCCGCGGTGCCGCGGTGCGGGTCGGGGGTGCCGCCGCCGTTGCCCCACTGGTCGCCCTGCCCGCGCACGTCCATGAGCAGGTGCGCGTAGCCGGCCGCGGGCCAGGTGAGCCGCTCGCCGGGCAGTCCGCGGCCGCGGCCGTAGCCGGGGAACTCCACGACCGCCGGCAGGTCTTCGGTGGCGCCCGCGGGCCGGGTGTACCAGGCCCTGATGGGCGCGCCGCCGAACCCTTCGAACTCGACATCCCAGACGTCGACGAGCGTGAGCCCGGTGTCCCAGGGCCGGGCGCTGAGCACGGTGCCGCCCCCGGCCGACGCCCAGAACGCGTCGAAGTCGGGCGGCTCGGGCACGTCGGGTGCGTAGTGCTCCAGTTCCGCCAGTGGCAGATCGAACGCGGGCATGTCGGGGCCTCCGATAACCTCCGAAAGTTTCCGATCGCCGGACGGTCGGCGCCGCGCGTCATGGTAGCGCTACCAGCCCGCCGGCAACAGATCGGCGTTTGCAAGTGTTTGCAGCTCAAGAGGTCACCAGCGGGTCCCTTGACACCATCCATCGAAAAATCTACATTACGCGTTGCCTGACGACTGGTTTCCGAAACTTTCGGGAGGACGCGTGATCCGAGCCCTGCGCCGGGACTGGCAGCTGTACTCCCTCGCCGTCGTCCCGCTCGCGTTCTTCGTGATCTTCCGGTACCTGCCCATGGCCGGCAACGTGATCGCCTTCCGCCGCTACAAGCCCGGCGGCGACCTCTTCGGCGAGCGGTGGGTGGGCCTGCACTACTTCGAGATGTTCTGGGACGACCCCACGTTCTGGCACGTCTTCACGAACACGCTCATCATCGGCGCGCTGACCCTCGCGTTCACGTTCCCGCTGCCGATCGTGCTCGCGCTGCTGCTCAACGAGGTCCGCACCCGCTGGCTCAAGCGGCTGGTGCAGACCGTCTCCTACCTGCCGCACTTCATGTCCATCGTGGTCGTGGCCGGCCTGGTCTTCCAGCTGCTGGCGCTCGACGGCGCGGTGAACGCGGGCATCCGGGCGATCGGCGGGTCCCCGATCGCGTTCCTGCAGGAGCCGGGCTGGTTCCGCGGCATCTACGTCTCCTCGGAGATCTGGCAGACGGTCGGCTGGGGCACGATTTTGTACCTCGCCGCGCTCACCACGATCGACCAGGAGCTGTACGAGGCCGCCCGCATCGACGGCGCGGGCCGGTGGCGCCAGACCTGGCACGTCACCCTGCCCGGCATCCGGCCCACGATGATGACGCTGCTCATCCTCAACGTGGGCACGTTCATGGCGGTCGGGTTCGAGAAGATCCTGCTGCTGTACAACCCGCTGACGTTCCCGACCGCCGACGTCATCTCCACCTACCTGTACCGCGTCGGCGTCGTCTCGGGCAGCTTCAGCTACGCCGCGGCCATCGGGCTCTTCGAGTCCGTCATCGGGCTGGTCCTGGTGCTCACGACCAATGCCATCTCCCGGCGCACGGTCGGGGCGAGCCTGTGGTGAGCCGGCGCGCCTTCGGGGTCGTCAACGCGATCGTGCTCACGGCGGTCGTGGTGCTCACGCTGTACCCGTTCGTCAACGTCGTCGCCCGCTCCTTCAGCAGCGAGCAGTACATCCAGGCCGGCCAGGTCAACCTGTGGCCCCGCGGGTTCAACACGACCACCTACCGGCGCGTCCTCGGCGACCCGGTGTTCTGGACCGGCTACGGCAACACCGTGCTCTACACCGTCGTGGCCACCGCGATCTCGATGGTGCTGACCACCACCTACGCGTACGTGCTGTCGAAGCGGCACCTCAAGGGCCGCCCGGTGCTCGTCGGCATCGCGGTCTTCACGATGTTCTTCAACGGCGGCCTCATCCCCAACTACGTGCTGGTCAGCTCGCTCGGCCTGCGCAACTCCCTGTGGGCGATCGTGCTGCCCAACGCCATCAGCGTGTTCAACCTGCTGGTGATGAAGGCGTTCTTCGAGGCCATGCCGGCCGAGCTGGAGGAGGCCGGCGCCGTCGACGGGCTCGGCACCTACGGCACCCTGTGGCACATCGTGCTGCCGCTGTCCAAGGCCGTGGTCGCCACGATGACGCTGTTCTACGCGGTGTCGTTCTGGAACTCGTGGTTCTCGGCGTTTCTGTACCTCGACGACGCCGACCTGTTCCCCGTCACGATCTACCTGCGCAACCTCATCGCCGGGGCGACCGGCGGCACGGACATCAGCGCGCCCAGCGACATGACGCTGCAGATCGCGGCCAACATCCAGGCCGTGACGATCGTGCTCACCGCGCTGCCGATCGTCATGGTCTACCCGTTCATCCAGCGCTACTTCGTCACCGGGGTCACCCTCGGCGCGGTCAAGGGCTGACGCGCCGCCCCGTTCGAGAAGGACCGAGGAGTCCACATGAAGGTTTCCAGACGGGCCGTGCTCGGCGCCGCCGGCGCCGCCGCGTTCGCCACCCTCGCCGGCTGCTCGGGCGACGACGGCGACGACACCGGCGACGGCAAGGCCCAGGACTACAGCGCCAACCGCGAGGGGGCGATGGACGGCTACGCGGCCGGCACCCAGTTCACCGCGAAGTCCCCGCTGACCTTCTCCATCATGATGCTCAGCAACGCCGCCTACCCGTACAAGGAGAACTGGACGTTCTTCCAGGAGCTCACCAAGCGCACCGGGGTGACGTTGCAGTCGACGGTCGTGCCGGGCAGCGACTACAACCAGAAGCGCAGCGTCGTGGTCGCCTCCGGGGACGCGCCCATGATCATTCCCAAGACGTACCACCCCGACGAGGAGGCGTACATCGCCAGCGGGGCGATCCTGCCCGTCAGCGACCACCTCGACCTGATGCCGAACTTCAAGGAGCAGGTCGCGAAGTGGAAGCTGGAGCCGGACCTCGACGGCTTCCGGCAGGAGGACGGCAAGTTCTACCTGCTGCCCGGCCTGCACGAGGACGCCTGGCAGGACTACTCGCTGGCCGTCCGCACCGACATCCTGCAGCAGCTCGGGCTGCAGATCCCCAAGACGTGGGACGACCTGCACGCCGTGCTCAAGGCCATGAAACAGGCCTACCCGGATTCGTACCCGCTGTCGGACCGCTGGAGCACCCCGCCCCAGCCCGGCGGCAACAACCTGCTGAACCTCGTCGGCATGTCCTACGGGGCCCTGGCCGGCTGGGGCTTCCAGCACACCACCTGGGACGACGGGGCCAAGAAGTTCGTGTACTCGGGCGCCACCGAGCAGTACAAGGCGATGATCCAGTATCTGAACACCCTGGTGGCGGAGAAGCTCGTCGACCCGGAGAGCTTCACCCAGCCCGACGACCAGGCCAAGCAGAAGTTCGCCAGCGGCAAGTCGTTCGTGATGAGCTGCAACGCGCAGACGCTCGTCAACGAGATCCGGCCCAGCATCAAGAACATCCCCGGCGCCACGGTGCTGAAGATCCCGGTCCCGACCGGCCCGATGGGCGAGACCATCTACGTGTCCCGCCTCGAGTGCGGCGTGATGCTGTCGGCCAAGGTCCGGCAGAGCAAGAACTTCGTCGCGCTCATGCAGTTCCTGGACTGGCTGTTCTACTCCCCGCAGGGCAAGATGTTCGCCAAGTGGGGCATCGAGGGCACCACCTACACCGGCAGCGTCGAGGACGGCACGTTCAAGCTCGCGCCCGACGTGAACTGGGGCGGGCTCAACCCCGCCGGCACCAAGAACCTCCAGGTCGAGTACGGCTTCTCCAACGGCGTCTTCGCCTACGGCGGCTCCACGAAGCTGCTCAACTCCCAGTTCCCCAAGGAGGAGCTGGCCTTCCAGGAGGTCATGAACAAGCGCAAGAACCGGCCCCAGCCGCCCCCGCGGCCGCTCAACGCCGAGGAGCGCGAGCAGGCCACGCTGTGGGAGACCGCGCTGAAGGACACCGTCTACCAGCAGACCCTCAAGTTCGTCCTCGGCACCCGGCCGCTGTCGGAGTGGAGCGCCTACGTCGGCGAGCTCAAGGGCAAGAACATGGACAAGTACGTCGACATGGTCAACGGCGCCTACGAGCGCTACAAGAAGGCGCACGGCTGAGTTGACCGCCCCGATGCACGTGCCGGACCGGCCCTCGGGCCGCCTCACCGACGCCTGGCGCCACTGTGTCGGCGCCGGGCGGTTCGAGCTGGCGCTGCGCCGCGACTACCAGGACTCCCTCGCGCTCGTGCAACGGGAGATCGGGTTCCGGCACATCCGCCAGCACGGCCTGCTCAGCGACGGCGTCGGCATCCACCGCTCCTACGAGTTCGCCGGCGAGCGGCGCGTCGCGCACACGTACACCTACGTCGACCAGATCGTCGACGCCTACCTGGCGCTGGGGGTGCGCCCGTTCGTCGAGCTGGGCTTCACCCCCGCCGCCCTGGCCTCGGGCGGCCAGACGGTGTTCTGGTGGCAGGGCAACGTGACGCCCCCGGAGTCGCCGAAGGAGTGGACGGCGCTCGTGCGCGCCACGGTGGCGCACCTCGTCGACCGCTACGGCCTCGACGAGGTGCGCGGCTGGCCGATCGAGGTGTGGAACGAGCCGGACCTGAGCGCCTTCTGGCCCGGCGCCGACCAGGACGCCTACCACCGGCTCTACGAGATGACCGCGCACGCGGTGAAGGAGGTCGACGCGTCGCTGCAGGTCGGCGGCCCGGCCCTGTCGCCGGGGGCCGACGAGCACTGGCTGGCCCGCTTCGCCGACTTCGTCGCCGACCGTTCGGTGCCGATCGACTTCGTGAGCCGGCACGCCTACACGTCCGGGCCCGCGCAGCCGGTGCCGTTCGGGTCGTACCAGACCCTGCGCCCGGCCACGGCCCTGCTGGAGCAGTTCGCGGCGCCGCGGCGCACCCTCGCCGGCACCGCGCTGGCCGGGCTGCCGGTGCACATCACCGAGTTCAGCTCCTCCTACCGCCCCGACAACCCGATCCACGACACCGCGTTCCACGCCGCCTACCTCGCGCCCGTCGTGGCCGCGGCCGGCGATCTCGTGGACTCGTTCTCGTACTGGACGTTCTGCGACATGTTCGAGGAGGCCGGCGTGCCGGCGACCGTGTTCCACGGCGGCTTCGGGCTGCTGACCCACCGCCAGATCAAGAAGCCGACCTTCCACCTGTACGCCTTCCTCGCCCGCATGGGCCCCGACGTGCTCGCCCGCGGCGAGGACCACCTCGTCACCCGGGACGCGGCCGGGCACGTCACCGTGCTCGCGTGGGCCCCCGCCGACCACACCGGACGGTCCACCGTGGACGGCCACCGGGTGCGGCTGTCGGTGCCCGTCGGGCGGGCCGGGCACGCGTTCGCCGCCCGGTCCTCGGCCGGCGAGGACGCCGGGAACGCCCGGGCCGCCTGGGCCGCGATGGGCCGCCCGGCCTCGCCGAAGCCGCGCCAGCTCGACGCGCTGCGGGAGGCCGCCGAGCCGGTGCGCACCCACCGCCGCGTGCCGGTGCACGACGGCCGGGCCGAGCTCGACCTGACCCTCGGCCGCCACGAGGTGACCCTGGTCGAGGTGAGCCCGGTGACCGACGAGACGCCGCCCTGGTTCGACGACTCCCGGTTGTTCGGATGAGCACCCTGTCCCGCTCGGCCGCCCTGGTCTACACGCTCCTCGTCGTCGAGCTGCTGTTCCTGCTCACCGCCGCGCCCGGGCTGGCGCTGCTGCTCCTGCTCGATCGCTCCGCGAGCAACGTGCCGCTGTTCGCCCTGTGCGCGGTGCCCCTGGCCCCGGCGGCGTCCGCCGCCGTGTACGCGTTGCGTCGCCGCCGGTCCGACCTCGCCGACCTGCGTCCTCTGGCGGACTTCCTGCGCGGCTACCGGCTCAATGTCGCCGCGGTCGTGAAGCTGTGGGTCCCGGCCCTCACCGTGCTCTCGGTCCTCGCCGTGACGCTCACGAACCGCGCCGCCGCGGGCATCCCGGCCTGGTGGTCCACGCTCCTGCTGCTGCTGGCTGCGGTCGTGCTGCTGTGGAGCGCCAATGCGCTCGTCATCGCCTCGCTGTTCGTCTTCCGCACCGCCGACATCGCGAAGCTGGCCTGGTACTTCCTGGTGAGGCGGCCCGGTGTCGCGCTCGGCACCGCCGGGATTCTGCTGACCGCGGGCGCGATCACCGTGCTCGCCTCCGAGGCCGTCGCGCTGCTGCCCGCCTCGCTGCTCATCGCCGGGCTGGTGCTCGTGAGCCGGCCGATGTGCGCCGAGATCGAGGAGCGGTTCCTGCTATGAGCACCGGCATGAGCACCGGCACGAGCACCGGCACGAGCACCGGCACGAACGCGCGGATGGACGGCCTCCGGCGAAGGCTGGGCGGGTTCGCGTTCGGCGGCGACTACAACCCGGAGCAGTGGGACCCCGCCGTATGGCGCGAGGACGTCGAGCTCATGCGCCGGGCCGGCGTCAACCTGGTCACCGTCGGCGTCTTCGCGTGGGCGTCGCTGGAGCCGGAGCCGGGCCGCTTCACCTTCGGCTGGCTCGACGAGGTGCTGGACCTGCTGCACGCCGGCGGCATCAGCGTCGACCTCGCCACCCCGACCATGGCCCCGCCGGTCTGGCTCTCCCACGGCCACCCCGAGGTGCTGCCGGTGATGGAGGACGGCGAGACCTTCGGCTTCGGCAACCGGCTGCACTTCGACCCGACCTCGCCCCGGTACCGCGAGCACGCCGTGCGCATCGCCGGCAAGCTCGCCGAGCGCTACTCGCACCATCCCGCGCTCGCGATGTGGCACGTGTGCAACGAGTACGGCCCGACGTCGTACGGCCCCTGCGCCGCCGAGGCGTTCCGGGCCTGGCTGCGGCGCCGCTACGGAAGCCTCGACGCGCTCAACGACGCCTGGTACACCCGGTTCTGGGGACAGCGCTACACCGACTGGGAGCAGGTCGCCCCGCCCGAGATCCCGCGGTCGTGGTCGAACCCCGCGCGCCGCCTCGACTTCAAGCGCTTCACCTCCGACGCGCTGCTGGAGTGCTTCGTCGCCGAACGGGACGCGATCCGGCGGTACCGCGACGACCTGCCGATCCTCACGAACTTCATGCGGTTCTACCGCCACACGGACTCCTGGCGCTGGGCGCGGGAGGAGGACTGCGCCGCGCTCGACATCTACCCCGATCCCGGGCAGCCCGACGCGCACGTGTCGGCCGCGCTGCACTTCGACCTCATGCGGTCCCTGCGCGGGGAGCCCTGGCTGCTCATGGAGCAGGCCGCCTCCGGGGTGTCGCAGTGGCGGGTCAACAACGTCAAGCGCCCGGGGCGGATGCGGCTGGGGTCGTACCAGGCGATCGCCCACGGCTCCGACAGCGTCCTGTTCTTCCAGTGGCGGGCATCGCGGGGCGGGCACGAGCGGTTCCACTCGGCGATGCTGCCGCACTCCGGCACGGGATCGCGCACCTGGCAGGAGGTCTCGGCGCTGGGCAACGAGCTGCCGCTGATCGCCGGGGTCGCCGGCCGCTCGTCCTCGGCGTCCGTGGCGCTGCTGTTCGACTGGGAGGCCTGGTGGGGCCTCGAGGACACCTACGGCCTGCCCCGCAACGACTTCGACTACGCGCGGATCGCGGTGGAGCACTACCGGCCGCTGCTCGAGGCGCACTACGCCGTCGACCTCGTCGCGTTCGGCTCGGCGCTCGATCGCTACCGGGTGCTCGTCATACCCAACGCCTATCTTGTCCCCGACGGGTTCGCCGAGCGCGTCGAGGAGTTCGTGGCGGCCGGCGGGACCGTCGTGATCTCGTTGTTCTCCGGTGTCGTCGACCGGGACAACCAGGTGCGGCAGCCCGCCTATCCGGGTGCGTTCCGGCGGCTCATCGGGGCCCGCATAGACGAGTACTGGCCGGCCCGGGAGGGGGAGTCGTTCGAGGTCGAGTTCGCGGACGGGACCACCGCGACCGCCGACTGGTGGCAGGAGAGCCTGCACCCGGAGACGGCCACGGTGCTGGGGCACTACACGACCGGTGAGCTGGCCGGGCGTCCGGCGCTGCTGCGCAACGACATCGGCGCGGGGCGGGTCGTCTACATCGGCACCCGGCTGCCGGCGGACGCGCTGCGGGACACGGTGCTCAGCGCGGTGCGGGCGGCGGGGGTCGCGCCGATCGTCGAGGGCGCACCGCCGCACGTGGAGGCGACGCGGCGCGAGCGGTTCCTGTTCCTGCTCAACCACTCCGGCACCCGCACCACGACGGTCGCCCTGCCGGGCCCGGGCGTGGACCGGCTGACGGGGTCCACAGTGGACGACGCCGTCGTGCTGGCGCCGCTCGCCGTGGCCGTGGTGGAGCTGTCGTGACGGCGGTGCACCCGGCCTGGCTGCCGCGCGAGGCCGGCGACGGCATCGTGCTGACCCGCGACCCGGACTGCGGGCTCGGGGAGGAGGGCTACACGATCGCGCGGGCCGGCGGGGTCACCACCGTCGTCGCGGCCGGCGAGCCCGGGCTCATGTACGGCGCGTTTCACGCGCTGCGGCTGCGCGAGGACTGCCCGGCCGCCACGCACCGGCCCGCCAAGGCCCGGCGGGTGATGCAGCACTGGGACAACGTGTTCGTGCACCCCGTGATGGGCCAGGTCGAGCGCGGCTACTCCGGCGGGTCCGTGTTCTGGCAGGACGGGGCGCTCACCGCCGACCTCGACCGGGTCTCGGACTACGCGCGGCTGCTCGCCTCCACCGGGATCAACCTGGTGTCGGTCAACAACGTCAACGTCCACGCGGGCGAGGCGCGGCTGCTCACCGACCGGATCGGCGAGGTGGCGGCGCTGGCCGCGCGCTTCCGGCGGTACCACATCCGGGTCCTGCTCAGCGTGTCGTTCGCCTCGCCGGTCACGCTCGGCGGGCTCGGCACCGCCGATCCGTGCGACCCCGCGGTGCTGGCCTGGTGGGCGGCGGCGGCCCGGCGGGTGTACGCCGCCATCCCGGACTTCGGCGGGTTCGTCGTCAAGGCCGACTCGGAGGGGCAGCCGGGGCCGTTCGCCTACGGGCGCACGCACGCCGACGGGGCCAACGCGCTCGCGGCCGCGCTGGCGCCGTTCGGCGGGGACGTGTACTGGCGGGCCTTCGTCTACAACCACCGGCAGGACTGGCGGGACCGGACCACGGATCGGGCCCGGGCCGCGTTCGACCACTTCGCCCCGCTCGACGGGCAGTTCGCCGACAACGTCATCCTGCAGGTCAAGCACGGTCCGATCGACTTCCAGACCCGCGAGCCCGTCTCGCCCGTGCTGCTCGGGATGGCCGCGACCCGGCTGGCGGTCGAGTTCCAGGCGACCCAGGAGTACACGGGGCAGCAGCGGCACGTCTGCTACCTGCCGCCGATGTGGTCGCCGGTGCTGTCCGCCGTGGCCGATCGCGTCGACGCCGTCGTCACCGTGTCCAACGTCGGCGAGGACCCGTACTGGACGGGGCACCCGCTCGCGCAGGCGAACCTGTACGCGGCCGGGCGGCTCGCGTGGGACCCCGCGCTGGACCCGATCGCGCTGCTGGACGAGTGGATCCGGCTCACCTTCCCGGACGCGGCGGCGGACGTGCTGCACGCCGTCATGGACTCGTCGTGGGCGGTGTACGAGTCGTACACGGCGCCGCTCGGGGTCGGGTTCATGGTCAAGCCGGGGCATCACTACGGGCCGGACGTCGACGGCTACGAGTACAGCCCGTGGGGGACCTACCACTTCGCCGACCGGGACGGGGTCGGCGTCGACCGGACCGTCGCGACCGGGACCGGGTTCAGCGGGCAGTATCCGCCGCCGTGCGCCGCCCGCTACGAGTCGCTCGAGACGTGCCCGGACGAGCTGCTGCTGTTCTTCCACCACGTGCCGTACGGCCACGTGCTGCACTCCGGCGTCACCGTGATCCAGCACATCTACGACACCCACTTCGCCGGCGCGGCGGCCGTGACCGAGATGCGCCGGCGGTGGGCGTCGCTGCCGCCCGCGCTCGTCGGGGAGGGTCTGCACGCGCGGGTCGGGGAGCTGCTGGCCGAGCAGGAACACTCGGCCGCCGAGTGGCGCGATCAGATCACCACGTACTTCTTCCGCAAGTCAGGCGTTGCGGACGCGCTCGGCCGTCGCCTCTACTGACGGCTCGATCACGGCCTCGCGTCGCAGCCGCAGGGCGGAGACGAGGAAGAAGATCCCGCCGACGGTGGCGTAGCCGGCCACGTTGGTCAGCGCCGGGTCGTCGGCGCCGGCCGCCAAGAGGAACGAGGTGCCGGCGAGGACGGAGAGGCCGCCGCTGAGGATCATCGCCCACTGCCCGCCCATCGCGCGCCGGCCGAGCGCCACGAACAGCTGGACGAGGCCGGCGACGATCGCCCACGCACCCCAGACCCGCAGGACGGCCGGGATGCCGGACGCGCAGGCGACGGCGAGGCCGATCGCCGCGAGCGTGCTGATGGCGACGTTGGCGTAGAGGAGCCGGGTTTTGCGCGGCGCGGCGCGGCGGGCGTCGACGATCGCGGCCGCCACGTCGACGGCGGGGTAGAGCACGAGCAGCGCGACGGTCGCCGGCCCGAGCCGGTCCGCCCCGGTGACGAGCACGAGGGCGGCCCACGCGATGGCGAATCCGAAGCGGGTGAAGTAGAGCTGGCGCAGCGTCACCGGCGTCTCCTGGTTCTTCGAGGGGTAGAACGTTCTGTCTCCCTAACCCTGACCGCTGGGGTGTGGCTTGTCAAGACCGAACGTTCTATCTAGTACGATGGGCGCATGAGTCGCAGCGAGGCCGGGGCCCGGCCGTCCGAGGCGCGCTCGCGGCTGCTCGGCACCGCGAGCCGGATCTTCTACGCCGAGGGCATCCACGCCGTCGGCATCGACCGGATCATCGCCGAGGCGCAGGTGACGCGGGCGACGCTGTATCGGCACTTTCCGGGCAAGGACGACCTGATCCTGGCGTACCTGCACGCGGCCGACCGGGCGATCCGCGAGCAGACCGAGCAGGCCCTCGCGGACGGGCGCCCCGCGGACGAGGCCGTGCGGGCGATCAGCCGGGCGATCGCGGACGGCATCCAGGGCCGGGGGTTCCGCGGCTGCGCCTTCCTGAACGCCGTGGCCGAGTACCCGGACCCCGGCCACCCCGTGCACCGCGCGGTCCTGGAGCACCGGCAGTGGTTCCTGGACACGATCACGGCCCTGCTGGCCAAGCTCGGCTTCGAGCCCGCGCCGCCCGCGGCGCGGCACTACGTGATGCTGCGCGACGGCGCGATGGCGTCGGGCTGCCTGTTCGACCCGGCCCTGATCGGCGACACGTTCCTGGCCGGCGTCGAGGCGCTATTGACGACCCGCTGAGGCCGCCGCCCGCGCGCCCGACGAGGACGGGGCGGAGCCGGTCAGCCGGTCCTGCTCGACCAGACGGACTGCTTCGCCGCGGTGTAGAGCACCGCCGCCCCCGCGTCCTCGACCTGCAGATAGGCCGCGGCCTTGCCGGTGGTCTTGGTGCTCCACAGCGCCTTGCCGGCGCTGTCGTACACCACCAGGTTGCCGTCGCCCTGCAGCATCACGGACGCGCCCGGGTGACCGCTCGTGCCGCTCTTCCACACGACGGTCTTGGCCGCGTTGCGCAGCACCAGGTTCCCGTCCGGCTGCATGAGCAGCGTGAACCCGCCCTTCGCGGCCGTCCTCGACTGCCCGGCGCGCAGGCGCTGGCCCGCCGTCAGCCGGCTGATGCCGTCGGTCGCGGTGGACCAGACCGTCTTGCCGCCGGCCGTGACGACCAGGTTGCCGCCGTCGCCGAGCACGGCCGCCGCGCCGGTGCTGCCGAACGTGCCCGAGGACCACTGGGGCTGCTTGTCGGCGCTGTAGACGACGAGGTTGCCGTCCGGCTGCATCAGCGTGTACCCGCCCTCGTGGCCGCTCGTCTGCGCGGACCAGACGACCTTCTTGTCCGCACCCGCGACCACGAGGTTGCCGTCGGGCTGCTGGGTCAGCGTGAACTTCCCGTCGGCCGTGCGGCGCTGCTGGCCGGACGTCAGCCCCTGGCCGGGGTAGAGCCGCGTCCGCTCGGCCCGGCTGGACCACGCCTCCTGGCGGTCGGTGCGCGACACCACGGCGTTGCCGTCGTCGCGGACCTCGAGCAGGGCGCCCTGGCCGCCGGTGGCGCTGCGCCACAGCGCGAGGCCGCCCTTGCCGTAGACGACGAGGTCCCCGTTGCGGTCGAAGCTGGCGGTGGCGCCGGGATTCGCGGACGTCTGCGACGACCACTGGACCCGCTTCTGGTCATCGGCGAGCACGAGGTTGCCGTCCGGCTGCTGGGTGAGGGTGTACTTCCCGTTCGGCGAGCGCAGCGCCTGCCCCGGGCTCAGCTTGGCGCCCGGCTTCAGCTCGGCCGGCACCGCCTGCGAGGCCGTGTCCCGGTCGCCGCCCGTGGGGATCTCGCCCGAGAACTCCGACTGGCTCGCCGCGGCCGACGGGCCCGTCTGCTGGGCCGCGGCCGGCGTGGGGGTGCTGTCACGGGAATCGACGAGCTTGACGGCCACGACCGCCCCGGCGGCGACCGCGACCGTGAGCCCGGCGCCCGCCAGCCACAGCCCCACCGGCCGGCGCCGCACCGGGGCCACCGGCGGCGGGACCGGCGCCACCACGGGGAGCTCGGTGGTGGCCAGGTCGCCGGGGCTGATCCCGGGCGGGGCCGCCCACGGGGAGGAGCCGTCGCCGCCGCTGCCGTACCCCGTCATGCCGCCCCCGCAGTCCCGTGTGTCAACGATCGAGAACCGTAACGCCTCGGCGCCGTCCGCTCCACTCCGCGATCCCCGGAAACCGGCGAAAACCCAACATTTGCCGTATACCGTGACCAATATGCGGATGAACGGGTTGACCTGGCCGGCCGTTGCCGCCACCGCCGTCGCGCTGCTGGCCGGCGGGTGCGGCTCGACGACCGAGGACGCCGGCACGGCGACGCCGGCCACCACCGCGGCGGCGACCACGAAGGCGGCCAGCGCCACCGAGCAGCTGACCGCCGCGGCGGCGAAGACGAACGCGGCGGCGTACACGTACAAGGCGGCCGACCCGAGCGTCGAGGGCTCCATCGAGGGCGCGATCGACCCGGCCGCGGCCACCGCCACCGGCAAGCTCTCCGTCGGCATCGACGCCAGCACCAAGATGTCCGTCGAGACCCTGCTCGTCGCGGGCGGGTACTACGTGAAGATCGGCGGGCTGCCGATCCCGGGCATCGACGGGTCGAAGTGGTTCAAGTACGACCCGGCGAAGGTCCCGGCGGGCAACGCGCTCGGACTCGGCGACGCCAAGGACCCCGTCCAGCTCTCCGCGATGCCCGCGAGCATCGCCGGCGCGCAGAGCACCGACGGCCGGTCGTTCACCGGCACGCTCGACCTCACGAAGAAGGCCTGGGGCCCGTTCAACGACCCCGAGCTGATCACGGGCCTCGGCGACAAGGCGAAGGCGGTGCCGTTCACCGCGACCGTCGACGCCGAGGGGCACCTGACGGCGCTGAAGGTCAGCCTGCCCGCGTACGCGGACACGCCGGCGTCCGACACCGAGGTGACGTTCGCGGGATTCGGCCAGCCGGTCACCGCGACCGCTCCGGCGGCGGCGGACGTCATGGAGGCACCGGCGGCGCTGTACGACGTGCTGAACAACCAGTAGCTACCGCGCGCTGCGGCGGTCCCGGTGGATCAGGGGCAGGGCCGGCAGCATCAGCGCGGCGGTGAGCAGGAACGTCGCCGGGTAGCCGGCCGCGCCCACGATCAGCCCGGCGGCCATCGCGCCCGCGGCCATGCCGAGGTCGTACGCGCTGTTCCAGATCGCGCTCACGGTGTTCTCGCCGCCGATGGGCACCCGGTTGAACATCAGCGTCAGGGTCGCGTTCTGCAGCACGCCGAAGCCCGCGCCGAGCAGCAGGGAGCCCGCGACCATCGCGGCCGGGCGGCCCGTCAGGGCGAGCGCGGCGGTGCCGGCCGCGGCCAGCAGGATGCCCGGCGTGAGCAGGCGGGCCGGGCCGTGGC
The DNA here is from genome assembly GCF_050947935.1 of Dactylosporangium sp. CA-052675. GTDB lineage: Bacteria > Actinomycetota > Actinomycetes > Mycobacteriales > Micromonosporaceae > Dactylosporangium. Next base: position 4,180,672 of record NZ_CP192010.1, read on the forward strand.
GGTCGCCGAGGTGCCCGGCGAGCCAGCGCGCGGCGGTCGCGGCGGCCGGCTGGGCGAGCAGTGCCGCCGGGGCCACCCACGCGGGGAGCCCGGCCGCGGCGAGCGGCAGGTACGTCACGATCACGCCCACGGCGGTCGTCGACGCCGCGAAGATGAGCGCCGGGCGGGTCAGCGCCGGGCTGCGCAGGCCCGCGAGCACGCCGCGGTGCCCCTCGGCCGCCGGGGTGCGAGCCGGCAGGCCCGGCACGGACAGCAGCGCGAGCAGCGTGGCCGCCGCGGTCGCGACGAACACCGGGCCGAAGCCCCACCGGTGCGCCGCCCACACGCCCAGCGGCAGCGCGATCAGGCTCGTCACGCCGCTCACGACGCCGATGAGGGCCAGGCCCTCGCCGCGCCGCTCGGCGGGGATCAGGGTCGCGGTGAGGGCGCCGCCGGCGACGGTACAGACGGCGAATCCGGCGCCCCGCACGAGGCTCACGGCGACGATCGCCGGCGGCGAGGACGCGAACGCGAGCACCACGGTCGGGGCGCCCAGCAGCAACAGGCCCAGCCCCAGCGACCAGCGGTAGCCGATCCGGGCCACCAGCCGCGGCGTCACCAGCTCGACCACCACCGTGGCCACGAGCAGGGCCACGGTCGCCAGGCCCGCGCCGGCGGAGGAGTCCGCCAGCATCGGTACCACGGACAGCGGCAGGTAGAACCCGACGGCCGACCCGGCGATGGAGACCAGGCGCAGCAGCACGGGACGGGTCACGAGGCGTGGGCGAGGGAGCGTCCGAAGGGCCATGGACAGGACGCTATGCCCCGACCGGCACACTGGTAAGGTCCAGTTCCATGCCTGTGCAGTGGGCCGGTTCGGGCCCGGAGCTGCTGGTGACGATCGACCGGAGCAGCGGCGCCGGCCTGCGCACCCAGCTGGAGGAGGCCCTGCGCGCCGCGATCCGCACCGGCCGCCTGGCCGGCAACGACAAGCTCCCGTCGTCCCGCGAGCTGGCGCGGCGCACCGGCCTGTCCCGCGGCCTGGTGCAGGACTGCTACGCGCAACTGCAGGCCGAGGGGTACCTGACCAGCCGCCCCGGCTCCGCGACGCGCGTCGCGGCCGGCGCGGCCATCCGCCCCGGACCCGCGCCGGGGCGGCCGTCGGCACCGGCGCCGCCGCCGATCGCGGACTTCCGCACCGGCGTGCCCGACCTGGGCCTCGTCCCGCGCGAGGATTGGGCCTGGGCGGTCCGCGAGGCCTGCCGCACCATGCCGGACGCCGCGTTCGACTACGGCGACCCGTCCGGCCGGCGCCGCCTGCGCGAGGTCCTGGCCGCGTACCTGACCCGCGTCCGCGCGGCCGCCACGACCCCCGGCCACGTGATCGTCTGCGCCGGCATGGCCCAGGCCCTGTCGCTGATCCTGCCGGTGCTGCGGGCGGACGGGGTGCACACCCTGGCGGTCGAGGACCCCGGCCCGGGCTCCTCGACGGCGGAGCAGGCCTCGGCCGCCGGCCTGCGGGTGCTGCCCGTGCCCGTGGACGAGCACGGCCTGCGGCCCGGGGCGCTGGGCGACGCGCGCGCGGTGCTCGTGACCCCGGCCCACCAGTGGCCGACGGGCGTGGTGCTCTCGGGTCCCCGGCGGCAGGCGCTCATCGCCTGGGCCCGCGAGCGCGACGGCATCATCATCGAGGACGACTACGACGCCGAGTTCCGCTACGACCGCGACCCCGTCGGCTCGCTGCAGGGCCTGGCGCCGGACCGGGTCATCTCCCTCGGCACCGTGAGCAAGTCCCTGGCCCCGGCCATCCGCCTCGGCTGGATCGTCGCGCCGGACCGCTGGCTGCCCGCCATCGCCCACGCCAAGCACCTGGCCGACCGCGGGAGCCCGGGGATCGACCAGCTGGCGCTGGCGGCGCTGCTGGAGTCGGGCCGGTACGACCGGCACCTGCGCCGGGTGCGCACCGAGTACGCCGCGCGCCGCGAGACCCTCCTGCGAGCCCTGGCGCGGCACGCCCCGCGGCTGCCGGTGACCGGCCTGGCGGCGGGCTTCCACGCCGTGCTGACCCTGCCGGACGGCACCGACGAGGCGGGCCTGATCCAGCGCGCCCGCGCCCGCGGCGTCGGCCTGTACGGGATGTCCGGGATGTACCGCGGGACGGGCGCACCGAGCCCGCGGCTGGTCCTCGGCTTCGGCGACACGTCCCAGCGGGCGATCGAGGCGGGCATCGAGGCGATCGCCGAGCTGCTCGACGCCTCCTGACGGGCCGGCGGCCACCGGCTCACGTGACGAAGAGGACCACCGCCACCGTCGCGGCGAAGACGACGATGATCCAGCGCAGCACCTCGCCCGGCAGGCGGCGGGCCACGCGCGCGCCCACGTAGCCGCCGGCGATCGTGGCCGGAGCCAGGATCGCCACCACGGCCCAGTTCACCGGGCCGAACACGCTGTAGAGCAGCACCGTGGTCACGCCGACGACGGCCGAGAAGACGTTCTTGAGGGCGTTGAGGCGGCGGAGGGGCTCGGGCAGTACCAGGGCCAGCAACGCGATCAGCAGGACGCCCATGGCGGCGTTGAAGTAGCCGCCGTAGAGGCCGCAGGCGAACACCGACAGCTGGACCCGCACCGCGGCCCGCCGTGGCGAGATCTCGTGCGGATGGCCGGCCAGGGCCCGCAGCCGGCTCTGGAAGGCCATCATCGCCGCGGCGCCCAGCAGCAGGAAGGGCACGACGACGTCGAAGACCTCGTGCGGGGTGAACAGCAGCAGGGCGCTGCCGCACAGGGTGCCCGCGACGATCGTCGGCAGGATGGCGCGGATGCGGCTCGCCTGCCCCTGAAGCTCCGGGCGGCTGCCGACCGCGCTGGCGGCGTAGCCGGGCGCCACCGAGAGCGCGTTGGTGACGTTCGCGGCCACGCCGGGCAGGCCCAGGCCCACGAGCAGCGGGAAGGTGATCAGGGAGCCGCCGCCCGCGATCGCGTTGACCGTGCCGGCCAGGAGGCCGCCGCCGAGCAGGAGCAGGGCCTCACCGGGGTTCACCCGATCATCATGACGGATCCGGGGGCGGATGGCCCGCCCCCGGCACCGCGTCAGGCCCGGCCGATGGCGTCCAGCACGTCCAGCCGCGCGGCCCGGCGCGCGGGCAGCAGGCCGGCGACGAGCCCGGCCACGGTCGCGACCGCCACGATCAGCGCGAGCCGCCCGAACGGCACCTCCACCGCGAGCGGGGTGCTCGAGCCGAGGGCGGTCACCGCGCCGGCCCCGAAGCCGAGCCCGAGGGCCACGCCGATCACCACCGCCAGCACGGCCACGAGCACCGCCTCGCCCCGCACCATCCAGCGCAGCTGCGTCCGGCTCATGCCGACGGCCCGCAGCAGGCCGATCTCGCGGGTCCGCTCGAGGATCGACAGGGCGAGGGTGTTCGTGATGCCCAGCAGCGCGATGGCCACGGTGAACAGCAGCAGGGCCGTGGTCACGCCCAGGATCTCGTCGACGCCGCGGGTCCGGCCGGCCACCGCCTCGGCCTGGTCGCGCAGCTGGGCGGTGGGCGTGCCGGCCAGCGCCGCCTCGATCGCGCGCCGGGCGGCGGCCGGGTCGGCCCCGTCGGCGAGCCGGACGAAGACGCTCGCATCGACGTTCTCGGCGTACAGGCGGGCGTAGGTGTCCAGGCCGATGATGTAGTCGGTCGACAGCGCCTGAGCGTCCGCGTCCCGCAGCAGCCCGGCGACCGGCAGGCGCTGCTCGCCGGTGCGCGCGAACGTCATCGGCAGCGTGTCGCCGACGGTGAGGCCGCGCTCGCGGGCGACCCGCTCGGCCAGGATGACGCCGCCGGCCAGCGCGTCGAGCCGGCCCGCGACCAGGTGCAGGGACGTGACCCGGGGCAGGGTCGCCGGGTCGACCGCGGTCAGGGCGCTGGTCATGGTGCCGTCCTTCCAGTGGCCGTAGCGCAGCCGCGACGCCACCGCGACCTCGTCCAGCGCCGCGACGCGGTGCTGCACGTCCGGCGGCAGGCCGCCGAGCATCTCGTTGCGGCTGCTCTCGATGACGTAGTCGGCGGTGATGGTCTCACCGTAGGACTGGCGGATCGCGGAGCGTACCGACGTGCCGACGACCGCCATGAAGCCGATCAGCGCCAGGCCCAGGGCCAGGGCCGTCGCGGTCGCGGCGGTGCGCCGGGGCGCGCGGGCGGCGCTCTGCCGGGCGAGGCGGCCCGGCACGCCGGCGAGATCCAGCGGCCGTCCGGCGAGCCGGGCCAGGACGGGGGCGATCGCCGGGCCGAGCAGCGTCAGCCCGCCGACGGTGACGAGCGCCCCGGCGCCGAGCAGGCCGAGCGACCCGCGCCCGGCCAGGACCACCCCGAGGGCCGCCGCGCCGGCGAGGGTGACGAGCGCCCCGCCGAGCGCGCGGGCGCGGTTCGTCGCCGGGCCGGTCCGGGCCTCGAGCGCGGCCTCGCGCATGGCCTCGACGGGCGCGATCCGCGCGGCCCGGCGGGCGGGCGCGACGGCGGCGGCGACGGTGATCAGCACGCCGATGACGGCCGCGGCGGCCACGGTGCGGGGGAGCAGGACGAGCTCGCCGTCCGGCAGCGGTACGCCCACCCGTCCCGCGAGCGCGCGCAGCCCGGCCGCGGCGGCGACGCCGAGCCCGATGCCCGCGGCCGAGGCGGCGGCGCCGATGAGCGCGGCCTCGCCGAGCACCGAGCCGAGCAGCTGCCGCCCGGTGGCCCCGGCGGCCCGCAGCACCGCCAGCTCGCGGGTGCGCTGGCCGATGACGACCGCGAACGTGTTGGCGATGAGGAACCCGCCGACGAGCAGGGCGGCCGCGGCCAGCGCGAGGAGCATCGCGCGCAGGTACCCGACCTGGCCCTTGGCCGCCGCCGCGCTCGCCGCGGCCACGTCCTGGCCGGTGACGACCTCGGCGTCGGCGCCCAGCCGCTCCGCGAGGCGCTGGCGCACCTGCGCCACCGTCGCGCCCTCGCCGACGGCGACGGCGATCTCCGGCACGCCGTCGCCGAGCCCGAGCAGCCGCTGCGCGGCCGGGAGGGTGACCAGCGCGACCGTCGTGTCCGGCAGACCGGGCCGGTCGCCGAACCAGGCGAGCCCCACCACCCGCAGCGCGGCGGCCGACGCGGCCTGCACGGTCACCGTGTCGCCGAGCGCGACGTGGTACTCGCGCGCGGTGGCCGCGTCGAGCACGACCTCGTCGCCGGTCAGCGGCGGGCGGCCGGTGCGCACGGCGAACGCGTTGAACGGCTCCGGCGTCCACGAGCGCAGCAGCGACGCCCCGGACGGCACGAGGGTGCGCCCGCCGGCGGTGAGCAGCGCCTGGCCGCGCGCGGCCGGCTGGGCGTCGGCGACGCCGGGCACGGCGCGGACGCGCTCGAGGGTCGCGGCCGGGAGCGGGTCGCGCTCGACCTCGACGCCCATCGCGTCGTCGAACGCGGTGGCGCGCCGGACGGTCAGGTCGGTGCCGGCGGCGGCGGTGCGGAACTGGGCGTCCAGCGCGCGGCCGGACGTGTCGGTGAGCACGAGGGTGCCGGTGACGAACATGATGCCGAGGGCCACGGCGAGCAGGGTGAGCGCGAGCCGGGCCGGGTGGGCGACGGCGTTGCGCAGGGTCAGGCGCCACATCGCGGTCACCGCCCCGCCCGCGCCGGCGCGTCCAGGCGCGTCATGCGGGACAGGACCGCGTCGGCGGTCGGCTCGCCGAGCTCGTCCACCACGCGGCCGTCGGCGAGGAAGACGACCCGCTCGGCGTGGGCGGCGGCCCGCGGGTCGTGGGTGACCATCACGATCGTCTGGCCGAGGTCCCGCGCGGCGTGGCCCAGGAACGCCAGCAGGGCATCGCCGCTGCGGGAGTCGAGGTTGCCGGTGGGCTCGTCGGCGAAGACGATGTCGGGCCGGGCGATCAGGGCCCGGGCCACCGCGACCCGCTGCTGCTGGCCGCCGGAGAGTTCGGCCGGGCGGTGGTGCAGCCGGTCGGCGAGCCCGAGGGTGGCGACGAGCTCGTCGAACCAGGGCCGGTCGACCGGGCGGCCGGCCAGGGCGAGCGGCAGGCCGATGTTCTCCGCGGCGCTCAGGGCCGGGATCAGGTTGAAGCCCTGGAACACGAAGCCGAGCCGTTCCCGGCGCAGCAGGGTGCGGCGGCGCTCGTCGAGCGCGGTCAGGTCGGTGCCGCCGAGCAGGACCCGGCCGGAGTCGACGGTGTCGAGGCCGGCGAGGGCGTGCATGAGGGTCGACTTGCCGGAGCCCGACGGGCCCATGACGGCCGTGAAGCTGCCGGCGGTGATCGCCACGCTCGCGCCGTCGAGCGCCCGGACGGCGGTGTCACCGCGGCCGTAGATCTTGACGAGGTTCTGGGCCTGTGCGGCCAGGTCTGGTTGCATGCCCGGCAGCGTGCGGCCCGGCGCTGTCCGGCCCCTGGCGCGGCGCGGACAGCGGGCGGACAGCGGCCGGCGGGAGGCTGCCCGGGTGACGACGGTGATGATCGGCGGGCCGGTCTGCCGGCGCTGCGTACGGCGGATCAGTGCCCGGGTGCGGGACCTGCCCGGGGTGGTGTCGCTGGAGCTGTGCGGGTACTGCGGCCGGCTGCGCGTGCGGGGCGGGGCCGGCCGGGCGGCGCTGCTGGCCGCGGTCAGCGAGCCGTGAACGCCCGCAGCTTCGCCAGCGCCCACGGGAACTCGTGCTCGCCGAGCAGGTCCAGCGCCCGGCGGCCCTCCGCGGCGGCGGTCGCCTCGTCGCCGTCGGCGCGGGCGATCCGGGCCCGGCCCCACGCCGCCCACGCCTGGCAGCGGGGGTTGCGGGCCTGCCGGGCGACCGCGTCGGCCTCGGCGAGCAGCGGGGCCGCGGCGGCCGGGTCGCCCGCGTCGAGCCGGGCGTGGGCGAGGTGCACGAGGGCGAACGCGAGCCCGTGCGGGGCCTGCAGCCGGCGCGAGCGATCGACGACCCGCCCCAGGACCCGCTCCGCCTCGGCGGGCCGCCCGGCGCCGAAGAGCGCGACGCCGAGGTGCGCCGCGGCCGCCTCGGCCATCATCGAGTCGCCGGCTTCCAGGAAGCGCGACTCGGTGCCGCGCCACCGGGTCACCGCGGAGTCGAAGTCGCCGATGCGCAGGTCCAGCATGGCCTCGAGGTACTCCGCCGTGGCCAGCCAGTAGGCGTCGGCGAGCTCGTCGCGGCTGCGGCGCACGAGGGCCCGGTGGTGTTCGGGGTCGCCGCTGTACTGCCCCTCCCACGCCACGACGAGCCGGGAGATCGCGGCGTTGCCCGCGTCCCCGAGCTCCTCGAACAGGGCGAGGCTGGTCCGGGCCGCGGCCCGGGACTCGGCCGTCGGGTAGTACACCCCGAGCAGGCCGACGCCCTGCAACAGCTTCGCCCGCTCGGCGGGTGGCGGGTCGCCGGTGGCCAGCAGCACCGTCAGCGCCCGGACGCCCTCGTACCGCACGCCGTAGTTCCAGTACGGCATGAGCGCCTCCACCAGGCGCATCCCCGCCCGCAGGTCCCCGGGCGCCAGTTCCAGGGCCCGCTCCACCGCGGCGCGCAGGTTGTCGGCGTCCTCGCGCAGCCGCTGCCAGGCCGGCGCGGCGGAGCGCACCGACGGCCCGAACCGCTCGGCGAGCCGGGTGTAGTGGCCGAGGTGCCGGTCGCGGCAGGTGCCCGTCTCGCCGGCCTCGGCGAGGCGGTCCGCGGCGTAGTCGAGCACCGTGGCGAGCAGCCGGAACCGCCCGGTGGCCGGGTCGGGCACCACCAGCGAGCGGTCGACCAGGCGCAGCAGCAGATCCAGCACGTCGCCGGCCCCGATGGCCCCGAACGCGCCCACGTCCTCGGCCGCGGCCAGGTCCCAGCCGCCCCGGAACACCGCCAGCCGGCGCAGCAGCACCCGCTCGGGCTCCGGCAGCAGGTCGTGGCTCCAGTCGAGCACGGCCCGCAGCGTGCGGTGCCGGGCCTCGGCGGTGCGGGGACCGCCGGTCAGCAGGGCGAACCGGTCGCCGAGGCGCTCGGCGATCTCGGCCGGCGGCAGCGCCTTGACCCGGGCCGCCGCCAGCTCGACGGCGAGCGGGATGCCGTCGAGCGAGCGGCAGATGGCCTCGACCGCGGGCGTGGTGCCGGCGTCGAGCGCGAAGCCGTGGCGCACGGCCCGCGCCCGGTCGGCGAAGAGCCGGGTCGCCGACGGCAGGTCCAGCGGCGCGACGGGCACCTGCACCTCGCCGGTGACGGCGAGCGCCTCCCGGCTGGTCGCCAGCACCCGCACACCCGGGGCGGCCTGCACGATCCGGTCCACGAGCGCGGCGGCGCTGTCGACGACGTGCTCGCAGTTGTCGACGACGAGCAGCATGCGGGCGCCGGCCAGGTGACCGGCGAGGGCTTCCCCGTCGGGGACCCCGAACTGCACGGCCACGGCCTCGGCGATCTCGGCGCCGGGCGGCAGCGCGGCGAGCCGGACGAGCCGGACCTCGACGTCGGCGGCCAGGTGGCGGGCGGCCTCGACGGCGAGGGTGGTCTTGCCGACGCCGCCGGGCCCGACCAGCGTGACGACCCGGGCCGTGCGCAGCTGGTCGAGCACGAGGGCGAGGTCGTCGTCCCGGCCGAGCAGCGAGGTGAGCCGGGCCGGCAGCGCCGGGCCGGTCCGCGCGGGCACGGACCCAGGCACGGCCGCGGGGCGGTCCGGCACCTCCTGGCGCAGGATGGCCCCGGCGAGCGCCTCCAGCTCGGGGGAGGGATCGATGCCGAGCTCGTCGGCGAGCCGCCGGCGCAGCGCCCGGTGCACGGCGAGCGCGTCGGCCTGCCGCCCGGCGCCCTGCAGGGCGAGCATGAGCAGCCGGGCCGGGCGCTCCCGCAGCGGGTGCTCGGCCGCGAGCCGCTCCAGGTCGGCGACGGCGCCGCCGGGCCGGCCGGTCGCGGTCAGCAGCTCGAGGCGGTCCTCGACGGCGCCGAGCCGCAGCTCCTCCAGCCGGTGCCGCTCCCGCCCGGCCCATTCGGCGTCGCCGACGTCGGCCAGCAGCCAGCCCGCGCCACCAGGCCAGCGCCTCGTCGAGCGCGCGCTCGGCGGCGGCCGGGTCGCCGGCGTCCCGAGCCGCGCGGGCCCGCCCGAGGGCCGCCTCGAACCGGTGCACGTCGACGGACTCGGGCGGCACCGCGAGCCGGTAGCCGGGCGCGCGGGTGAGCAGCCGGCCGCCCGCCTCGCCGAGCGCCCGCCGCAGCTTCGACACCCGCGTCTGCAGGGCGTTGGCCACGTCGACGGGCAGGTCCTCGCCCCACAGCGCGTCGGTCAGGGTGTCGACGGAGACCACCCGGCCCCCGGCGAGGACGAGCCGGGCCAGTAGCGGGCGCACCGACGGCGCCAGCGCGACCGGCGGCCGCCCCGGCAGGCGGACCTCGACCGGCCCGAGCAGGCGGAAGACGACCTCGGTGCTGTCCAGCGTCACGGGGGATCATGCTAATCGCCGCGCAGGAGCCGGTCGCCGAGCCGAGCCGCGTCGCGCCCGACCCAGCCGAGCACCGCGGAGCCGCGGGTACGCTGCCACGGCAGGCCGAGGAAGAACAGGCCGGGCCAGCCGGTCACGCCGTGGCGGTGCACCGGGGCACCCGTGCCGTCGAGCACGGGCACCTCCAGCCACGGGTAGTGCGGCCGGAATCCGGTCGCCCACACGACGGCGTCGACCGGCCGGGCCGAGCCGTCGGCGAGCAGGACGTTGCGGCCCTCGGCGCCGGTGACCCGGTCCAGCCGGTCCACGTGCCGCAGCAGGGCGCGCACGTCGGTGCCGATGATCGGGTTGGCGGCCCGGATGCGGCGGCCCAGCGGGCCGTGGGGGCCGAGGCCCATCGTGCCGAGGCGCGAGAACCACCAGAAGATGTCGCGGCCGAGCCAGCGCTGCGGCATGGCCGGGCCGATCGCCGCGGCCGACAGGGCGACCCGGCGGCCGGCCGCGGCGAGCTCCTGGGCGATCTGGACCCCGGTGTTGCCGGCCCCGACCACGACGACGTCCGGGCCGGGCACCTGGGCGGGGTTGCGGTACCGGCTGCTGTGCACCTGCACCACCGGCGGCGCGAGCCGGCCGGCGAACGCGGGGACGTGCGGGGTGTGGAAGGCCCCCGCGGCCACGACGACCCGCCGGGCCGCGTAGGTGCGGCCCGGGGTCCGCACCGTGAACCCGCCGCCCGGCTCGGGCCGGACCGCGCTCACCGGGCTGCCGAGGCACACCGGCAGGTCGAAGCGCTCCGCGTACGCCTGCAGGTAGTCGGCGACCTCGTCCTTGGTCGGATGGGCGTCCGGGTCGCCGGGGAACGGCAGGCCGGGCAGGGCGTTGAACCGGTTCGGCGTGAACAGCCGCAGCGAGTCCCATCGACGTCGCCACGCGTCGCCGACCCGGGCGTGCGCGTCGAGCACGGCGAACTCGCGCCCGGCCCGGCGCAGGTGCCAGGCCAGCGCGAGCCCGGCCTGGCCACCGCCGACGATCACCACGTCGAGCATCGCGGCCTCACACCGTCTCGTAGCCGGCGTCGTCGATCGCGGCCCGCACCGCGGCGGGATCGGCGGTGCCGAGGGTCCGGACGGTCCTCGCGGCGACGTCGACGCGGACCTCGGTGACGCCGGGCACGCGGCCGACGGAGGCGGTGATGGCGGCGACGCAGTGGCCGCAGGTGATACCGGGGACGTTGAGCAGGATCTCGTTCATGCCGGCCAGCCTGCGAGGGGCCGCTGTCCGGCCGCTGTCCGCACGCGGGCAGGGGCCGGACAGCGCGGCCCGGGATCGTCCGGCGCATGGAGAACTGCACCCTGGAGATCGGCGGCATGACCTGTGCGTCGTGCGTCGGCCGCGTGGAGAAGGCCCTGCTGCGGGTCGACGGCGTCGGCGCGGCCACCGTCAACCTCGCCACCGAGCGCGCGACGGTCACCTTCGACCCGTCCCGGGTCACGCCCGCCGCGCTGGCCGCCGCGGTGAGCCGGGCGGGTTACCGGGCCGCGGCACCCGCGCCGGCAGCGCCGAAACCGGCCGAGCGGGCCGAGCCGGGTCCGGGCCGCTGGACGTGGATCACGACCCTTGCCGCCGGCCTCGCCATGATGATCCTGATGTACGTCCCGCTGCCGCTCGACGCGATGGACTGGCTCATGCCGCTGCTGCTCGTCGTCGCGACGGTCGTGCAGATCGGGCCCGCCCGGCCCTTCTACGCCGCGGCGTGGGCGGCCGCCCGGCACCGCGCGGTCGACATGAACACCCTCGTGGTCCTCGGCACGACGGTCGCCTACGGCTACAGCGCCTTCGTGACCCTCTGGCCCGCCCAGGCCGAGCGATGGGGCCTGCCGCTGCACGTGTACTTCGAGATATCCGTCATCGTCACCGCCCTCGTCCTCGCCGGGCGGTGGCTCGAGGCCCGGGCGCGGCGGCAGACCGCGGCGGCGATCCGGACCCTGGTCGGGCTGCAGCCCCGCACCGCCCGAGTGCTGCGCGGCGGCGAGGAGCTCGACGTCCCCGTCGAGTCCGTCGCCGTCGGTGAGCTGGTCCGGGTCCGGCCCGGTGAGCGGGTGCCCGTCGACGGCGTGGTCACCGAGGGCGCCTCCAGCGTCGACGAGAGCATGCTCACGGGGGAGAGCCTGCCCGCGGCCAAGACCGTCGGCGACGTGCTCATCGGCGCCACGGTCAACCGCACCGGCGCCGTCGTCATGCGGGCCACCGCCGTCGGCCGCGACACGACCCTGGCCCAGATCGTCCGTCTCGTCGAGGACGCCCAGGCCGGCAAGGCGCCGATGCAGCGGCTCGTCGACCGCGTCTCCGGCTGGTTCGTGCCCGCCGTGATCGCGCTGGCGGTGCTCACGTTCGCGGTCTGGGCCGTCGCCGGCTCGCTCACCGCCGGCCTCGGCGCCGCCGTCGCCGTGCTGATCGTCGCCTGCCCCTGCGCGCTCGGGCTGGCCACGCCGACGGCGATCATGGTCGGTACCGGCAAGGCGGCCGAGCTCGGCATCCTCATCGGCGGCGGCGAGGCCCTCGAGCAGGCCCGGCGGGTCACCACCGTCGTGCTCGACAAGACCGGCACCCTGACCCTTGGCCGGCCCGCCGTCACGACCGTCGTGGCGCGGCCCGGCACCGACCCCGGCGACCTGCTCGCGTGCGCCGCCGCCGCGGAGGCCGGCTCCGAGCACCCGGTCGGCGAGGCGATCGTCGCGCACGCCCGCGACCTCGGCCTGGCGCTGCCGCTCCTCGACGCGTTCGAGGCCGTGCCCGGCCACGGCATCCGGGCCCGGGCCGGCGGCCGCGACGTCGTCATCGGCAACGCCGCCCACCTCGACCACCACGGCGTGTCCACCGAACCGCTGGCCGCGGCGGCGGCCGAGGTCGCCGGCGCGGGCGGGACCGCGGTCTACGCCGCCCTCGACGGCGAGCTCGCGGGCCTGATCGGGATCGCCGACACCGTGCGGCCCGAGGCGCCGGCGGCCGTCGCGCAGCTGCGCGCCCTCGGCCTGGACGTCTGGATGCTGACCGGCGACGAGCGGCGCGCCGCGGAGGTCGTCGCGGGCCGGGTCGGCATCGAGCGGGTCGTCGCCGGGGTGCGCCCCGGCGGCAAGGCCGCGCACGTCGAGGCCCTCCAGCGCGACGGCGCCGTGGTCGCGATGGTCGGCGACGGCATCAACGACGCCCCCGCGCTGGCCCGGGCCGATCTGGGCGTCGCCGTCGGCACCGGCACCGACGTGGCCATCGCCGCCTCCGACATCACGCTCGTCGGCGGCGACCTGCGCGGCATCGTGACCGCGATCGCGCTGTCCCGCCGCACCGTCGCCACGATCAGGCAGGGGCTCGGCTGGGCGTTCGCCTACAACGTCCTGCTCATCCCGGTGGCCGCCGGCGTGCTGTACCCCCTCAACGGCACCCTGCTCGACCCGTCCCTCGCCGCCGCCGCGATGGCGATGAGCTCGGTCAGCGTCGTCACCAACGCGCTGCGGCTGCGCCGGTTCCGCCGTCCCGTCACCGCCGCGCGGCTGCGGCCCCGGCTCGGTGCCCGGCTCGCCGATCTCGGGTACCTGGCCGGCGTCGCGGCCCTCGCCGTCGCCGTCGGTGCCGGGCTCACCGGCCTGAGCCACACCGCCGCCGCCCGCCGCGGCATGAACGGCGTGCTGGCCTGGACCCAGGGCACCGGCATGCCGATGCGGCCGCCGATGAGCGTCATGATGGACGCCGACATCGCGCCCCGGCCCGCCGAGGACGACGGCGTGCGGGTCGCGCTCGACGTGCCCGCCGGCATCGTGCCCGGCGAGCCCGCGACCATCGGCGTCCGGGTCACCGACGCCGCGACCGGCCGCCCGATCGGCGACGTCGGCCGCAGCCACGAGGCCTGGATGCACTTCATCGCCGCCCGCGCGGACCTCGGCACGTTCGCGCACGTCCATCCGGAGCCGACCGGCCGCCCCGGCGCGTTCGCGGTGCGCGTGACCTTCCCGACCGCGGGCCGCTACCTCGTGCACACCGAGCTGCGCCGCAAGGGGGCCATGGGCGACCTCATCGAGCGGCACGAGATCGTCGTCGGCGACCCGTCCGCGGTGCCCGCCGGCCCCGCGCCGGCGCCCTCGCCCCGCGACCAGGTCGTCGACGGCGTCCAGGTGATCCTGGCCGGCACCGCGACCGTCGGCGCGCCGAGCCGGTTCAGCTACTGGTTCGCCGACACGGCCACGGGTGAGCCGCTCACGGGGCTGCGGCCGTACCTGGCCGCCGCGGGCCACGTGGTCGTCATGCCGCTGGACGGCTCCGGCTTCGCCCACGAGCACGCCGAGGCGGTGGACGACGCGGGCCGCACGCTCTACGCGCTGCCCGGTGCCACGTTCGGGCCCGAGCTGCGGATGCACGCGGACTTTCCGCGCGCCGGCCTGTACCGCCTGTGGGGCCAGTTCCGCCTCCCCGACGGCCGGGTCATCACGACGACGTTCGCCGTGGCGGCGTCGTGATGCTCCGCCCGGGTCCGTGCCGTTGACGGTATATACCGACGGGGGTATGTTCGAGGGGTGCTATCGGTCTTCGAGGTGCTGTCACTGCCCGCGCGGCGGGAGATCATCGAGCGGCTGCGGCTCGGGCCGCAGTCGGTCGGCGAGCTCGCCGACGGGCTCGGGGTCAGTCAGCCGATCATGTCGAAGCACCTGCGCGTGCTGCGCGACGCCGGGTTCGTGAGCGTGCGCGCCGATGCGCAGCGGCGGTGGTACGAGCTGCGCGCCGAACCACTGGTCGAGGTCGCGCGATGGCTGGAGCCGTACCGCTGGATGTGGGAGCACCGCCTCGACCGGCTCGGTGACCGGCTCGACGCGATGCGCGACGAGGAAGCAGGAGGGCCACGATCATGACCGAACCCGAGTTCGTCGAAACCGGGACGGGACCGGCGGTACACGTGATGCGTGTCTATGACCATCCGATCGAGCGGGTCTGGCGGGCGGTGACCACGCCGGAGCACCTGGAGCACTGGTTCCCCACCGCCGCGGACTTCGACCTGCGGCCGGGGGGCCGGATCCGCTTCGGCGACCTCGGCGACGGCGGCTCCGAGGGGGAGGTGCTCGCCGTCGAGCCGCCGCGGCGCCTCGACTTCCTGTGGGGCGGCCAGCGCTTCGAGTTCCGCCTGGTGCCCGAGGGCTCCGGCACCCGCTTCACGCTGGTGCACCACTTCGACGACCGGGCCGGCGCCGCCAGCTTCGCGTCCGGATGGGAGACCTGCCTGCGGGCGCTGTCGGCGGTACTGTCCGATGAGCCCCCGCCGCCGCCCGGACGCGCCGTGGCCCGCCACGAGGAGCTGGTGCGCCGCTTCGGCCTCGACCGCCCGCTGGTCACCCGCGACGCGGCCGGCTGGCACCTGCGCTTCGAGCGCCAGCTGACCGGCCCGGCCGAGCGGGCGTGGAGCCGCTTCTTCGGCGGCGATGCGCCCGGCGTGGGGGAGCCGTACCAGCGATACGGCACCGTCACCGAGGCCGACGCCGCCAAGACGTTCGCGTGCCCGGGCGTGCGCCTGACCCTCGGTCCCGGCACCGGGCACGGTGCGCGGCTGGTGCTGGAGGCCGACGGCACCGGCGAACCCGAGCTGGCCGCGGCCGTCGAGCAGTGGGGTGGCGCGGTCGCCCGCGTCGCCCGCGAGGTCGCCGCGTCCGAGGCCTGAGCGGCGGGTCAGCGGCCGCCGGCCACGTCGATCGTCGTGCCCGTCACGTAGGCGGCGTCGGGGGAGAGCAGCCACGCCACCGCGCCCGCGACGTCCTCGGCCGTGCCGGCGCGGCCCAGCGGCTGGTCCGGGCCGAGGCGGTGGGCGCGGCCGGGCTCGCCCCCGCTCGCGTGGATCTCGGTGTCGATGATGCCCGGGCGGATGCTGGTGACGCGGATGCCGTACCTCGCCACCTCCAGCGCCAGCCCCCGGGTGAGCGTGTCCACCGCGGCCTTGCTCGCGGCGTAGTCGACGTATTCGCCCGGGGCCCCCAGCTGCGCCGCCTTCGACGAGATGTTCACGATCGCCCGGTCGGGCCGGTCGCTGCCGCGCATCCGGATCACGGCCTCCCGGCAGCACAGGGCCAGCCCGACGACGTTCACCGCGAGGACCCGCGCCCACCGCTCGGCCGTGATCTCCTCGAACGCGCACTGCCGCTCGAGCACCCCGGCGCTGTTGACCAGGCCGGCCAGCGGGCCGAGCGCGTCCGCGGCCGCGAACAGCTCGCCGACCCCGGCCGGGTCGCCGACGTCGCAGGCGACCGCCCGCACCGGGCTGTCCGCGCGGTGCAGCTGCGCGACCAGCGCCTCGGCGCGTTCGACGTTGCCGCGGTACCCGAGGATGAGCCCCCGGCCGGGCACCCCGGCGAGCCGGCGGGCCACGGCCGCGCCGATCCCGCGGGTCCCGCCGGTGATGACGTAGACAGCCTGCATGGTGGTGACCGTACCGCCCGCACCCCGGCCGCCGTCACCGACCGGGCCCGCCTCGCGGCCGACCCGCGCGCGACCCGCCGCCGCGGCGAGGTCCAGCCGGGCACGCTCGGCGTCGCCGCACCCGTCCGCGTCGCGGGCCGCGCCCTGGCCGCCGTGACTCTGGCCGCACCATGAACGGCAACCCGGCCAGGGTCCTCACCGCACCGGCCGCGTCGCGGGCCGCGCCCCGGCCGCCGTGACCCTGGCCGCACCATGAACGGCAACCCGGCCAGGGTCCTCACCGCACCGGCCGCGTCGCGGGCCGCGCCCCGGCCGCCGTGACCCTGGCCGGCGTGACTCTGGCCGCACCGTGAACGGCAACCCGGCCAGGGCCCGCCAGTTCCTCCCGCGCCGGGCCTGAACCGAAAAAATCGGGTCTGGCGCAACCGCGCCGACTCGGGCTAATCTTTCTGCGAGACCGGCATCTTCCCCCGTGGATGCCGGTCTCCATTACGTTGCGGCCCCATGACATTGCGGCCCCGTCGAACTATGTCGCGGCCCCGTCGACCCGCTCGGCCCGCGCGATCAGCGCGACGATCCGGTGCTGCAGCGCGGGCGGGCAGGAGTCCACCCGCGGGGAGTCGCCGGGCGCGAGCAGCTCGATCCGCTGGTGCAGCAGTCCCAGCCGCTCCCGGTCCCCGTCGCGCAGCACCGCGTCGAGCTGCTCGGTCAGCCCGTCGAGGAGCAGCCACCCGTCCGGCGGCAGCTGCCAGGTGAGGGCCGCCCGCAGCACCGTGACGACGTCGCGGGCCGAGCGGTCGTCCGGCGGATAGGGCAGGAACTGGTAGCCGACCCCGCGCACCGTGAGCAGATGCCGCGGCGCCGCCGGCTCCGGCTCGATCTTGTCCCGCAGCCGCTTGATGTGCACGTTGAGCGTGTTGCTGTCGCCGGCCACCCCGTCCCAGACCGAGGCGAGCAGCTGCTCGCGCGGCAGCGTCCGGCCCGCGTTGCGCACGAACGCCTCCAGCAGCCGGAACTCCTTGCCCGCCAGCTCGACCCGCTCCCCGGTGACGGTCGCGGTGCGCGCGGCCGGATCGAGCGCGACCGGCCCGGCGGCGATGACGGCGGGCAGCCGGTTCCCGGTGGTCCCGGGCCGACGCCGCAGCACCGCCCGGATGCGGGCCACGAGCTCGCGCGTGCCCAGCGGCCGGATGACGCAGTCGTCGGCCCCGTGCTCCAGCGCGAGCAGGACGTCGTCCTCGGCGGCGCGGGCGCTCACCACGATGATCCCGACACCCCGGCGCCCGCGCATGATCCGGCAGAGCTCGAGTCCCCGCCGCTCGATCCGGGCGACGTCGAGCAGCACGAGATCGGCGCCGTGCTCGGCGAGCTCCGGCACCGCGTCGCCGAACGAGGCGACCCGGGCGTCGTAGCCCTCACCGCGCAGCAGCGCGGCCGGCGCGGCGGCCGATGACGGGTCCTCCGAGACGAGCAGCAGGCGGGTCACGCCAACCAACATAGGGGACGACTGTTAACAGCAGGGTTCGCAAGCCCGTCTCACCCGCGTCTTGACCCGTGGGTGAGACTTGTGGCGATGCGGAAGGCCGGCTCGGACACGGCGTAGGGGGCAGGCATGGACCGGGGGACCCGCGACGAGGTGCTGGACCACCTGGCGGCGGCGGTCGGGGCCGTCGCCGTCGCACACCCGACGCGGGTCGCCGTCGACGGGCCGCCCGCCGCGGGCAAGACCACGCTCGCCGACGAACTGGCCGTCGTCCTGCGCGCACGGGGCCGCGACGTCATCCGCGCGACGATCGACGACTTCCTGTTCCCCCGGGCGCGGCGCTATCTGCGCGGCGAGTACTCGGCGGAGGGCTGCTACTTCGACGCCCACGACTACGACGGGCTGACCCGGGTCCTGCTCGATCCGCTCGGCCCGGGCGGGGACCGGCGCTTCCGGCACGCGGTCTACGACCATGCGACGGACACCGCCCGCTCCGCGCCGGTCGCGACCGCCCCCGCCGACGCCGTGCTGATCTTCGACGGCGTCTTCCTCCTGCGCCCGGAACTGATCGGCCGGTGGGACCTGCGCGTCTTCGTGTCGGCCGACCTCGACAAGACGGTGGATCGGGCCGTGATCCGGGAGCGTGCGGTGTCGTCCCGGGCCGACGTCGAGCGACGCTGGCGCGAGCGGTACATCCCCGCCCAGCGGCTCTACTTCGCCACGGTCCGCCCGGCCGAGCACGCCGATGTCGTCGTGCACAACGACGAGCCGCGGCGGCCGGTCTGGGTGAGCCGGACACGCTGAAACGCGACGCGCCCGGGCACCCCGAATTCGGCGGCCGCGGGCTTATCCTCGGCCTCGGCGGGCTTGACGTGCGGAAGGGAGCGGGCGATGCGCGACGAGGCGAAGGCCCCGGAGGCCGGCGGCGTCACGGTGGAGGTCCTGGCGACGGTCGACCTCACCGACGAGATCGAGGGGCTGGCGGGGCACCAGCTGCGCATGCGCATGGTGACCATCGCGCCGGGTGGGGTCTTCGGCCCCTTGCACGATCACAAGGGGCGGCCGGGCACCGTCTACGTCCTGCAGGGCACGATCACCGACCATCGCGACGGCGGCACCACGGACTACGGGCCGGGACCCGGCTGGCCCGAGGACCGGCACACGCTGCACTGGCTGGAGAACCGGGGAACGGTGCCGGCCGTGGAGATCTCCGTCGACATCGTCCGGCCGGAGTAGCACCGGCGCCGGTCAGGGCCGCAGGCCGGACAGGAACACGTCGACCAGGCGGCGGCCGTAGCCGGGCTCCTCGCCCGGCACCGGCTGGCACAGCAAGGCGACCGCGTGCAGGATGTCCACGGCGCGCACGTCGGGGCGGATCTCGCCGGCCCGCGCCGCGGCCTCGATGAGCGACTCCAGCACCGGGGCCATGCGCTCGTAGAAGTACACCCGCAGGTGGTGGTGGGCGGCGTCGCCGGCCTGCAGGGCCGAGGCGAGCCCGGCCTTGGTCGCGACCAGCTCGGTGTAGCGCCGCACCCACATCGCGAGGGCCGCGGCGGGCGGCTGGGCCGCGCTCAGCCGCGGGCCCGCCGCGGCGCAGGCGTCGATCTCGTGTTCGAGCACGGCGATGACCAGGTCCGAGCGCTGCGGGAAGTGGCGGTAGAGGGTGCCGACGCCGACGCCGGCGCGGTCGGTGATCTCCTTCGCGGGCGCGTCGACGCCCGACTCGGCCAGCACGATCTTCGCGGCCTCGAGCAGGGCTTCGAGGTTGCGCTGGGCGTCGGCGCGCCGCGGGCTGGACACCAGGGCCCTCCTGTTCCGTCGCGGAAGTCCGGTCACTCCCCACGAAAAGGCTGTTGCGGAAACGGAAAGCCTTTCCGTATGGTGAAGCGGAAGAGCTTTCCGGTTCACCATACGGCAGGAGACCGTCATGCGGTACCGCACCCTCGGCCGGACGGGCATCAAGGTCAGCCCGTACGCGCTCGGCACGCTCATGTTCGCCACGTCCGTCGGCAACGCCGATCCCGCCGAATCGGCCCGGGTCCTGCACAAGGCGCTCGACGCGGGCATCAACTTCATCGACACCGCCGACGCGTACGGCGACTCGGAGGAGGTCGTCGGCAAGGCGCTGCGAGGCCGGCGCGACGACGTCGTGCTCGCCACCAAGTTCGCCCGCCCCACCGGCGAGGACCCGAACCACCAGGGCGGCTCGCGGCGCTGGATCATGCGGGCGGTCGAGCACTCGCTGCGCCGGCTGCAGACCGACTACATCGACCTGTACCAGGTCCACCGCCCCGACCCGTCCACCGACATCGAGGAGACGCTGTCGGCGCTGTCGGACCTGATCCACAGCGGCAAGGTGCGGGCGATCGGCACCTCCGGCCTGCCACCGTCGGACATCGTCGAGGCCCAGTGGGTCGCCGAACGCCGGGGACTGGAGCGGTTCCGCACCGAGCAGCCGGTGTACTCCCTGCTGAACCGCGGCATCGAGCGCGAGGTGCTGCCGGTCGCCCAGCGCTTCGGCCTCGGCACCGTCGTCTGGGGCCCGCTGGGCCAGGGCCTGCTGACCGGCCGCGTGCGCAAGGGCGGCGAGAACGACCTGAGCCGCGCCCGCTTCTTCAAGCACCTCACCGACGAGCGCCGCCTCGACGTCGTCGAGCGGCTCATCCCGCTCGCCGCGGAGGCGGGCCTGCCGATGACCCACCTCGCGATGGCCTTCACGATCGCGCACCCCGGCGTGACCAGCACCCTGCTCGGCGCCCGCACCGAGGCCCAGCTCGACGACCTGCTGGCCGGACTGGAGGTCGCCCTGACCGACGACGTGCTGGACCGCATCGACGAGATCGTCCCGCCCGGCACCGACGTGAGCCCGGTCGACCAGGCCTACGTCCCGCCGCCGCTGCAGAGCCCGCACCTGCGCCGCCGCCCGCTCGCCGAGCGCTCCGCGGCCTGAACGCCCTCAAGCTCGTCCCCGTCGAACGGCCATGTGGAAGACTCCGGGGCATGGGGATCTTCCGGCGCAGGAGCGGTCCGGGCGAGGAGCCGGTGGAGCTGAGCCTCATGTTGCTGCAGGGGCAGGACATGATCGCGCGGCTGGCCGAGGCGCACGCCTCGTGGGGCCTCGGCACCGCCCGGCAGTGGGGCCTCGACCAGCGCACCGGCGTCATCACCTGGACCTTCGCCGACAAGACGGCCACGGCGGCGGCACAGATCCTCGGCTCGTACAACCCGACGGCGCGGTCGTGGCTGTGGGCGTGGGCCAACGACTCGATCCTGCCCGCCCTGAGCGTGGCCTCCGAAACCGTCCGCGACTGGGCCGTCCGGCACGGCCAGGAGGCGCTGGCCCGGCCGAAGGTGGAGGCCGACGACGAGCGGGCCGACACCTTCTCGGCGCTCGCGGTGCGCATCACCCGGGCGACGGGCTTCTACCGGGGCTCGGGCGGCGCCTCGCTGCCGATCATCACGTTCGGCCCGGTGACCCTGACCGACGTCGACGGGCACACGTCGACCTTCAAGATCGAGGTGGAGTAGGGGCCGGGTCGAAGAGGGCGAGCTCCTCGGCGTCCGGCGCCTCGAACAGCGGGGCGTGCAGCTCCAGCAGCTCGCGCGTGATCGGGGCCGTCGCCCACGCCGCCGCCGCGCCGCGCGCCTCCAGCCGCCGGGCCAGCTCGTCCAGCGGCACGTCCAGGTAGTGCAGCTCGACCGCGGCCCCGAGCGCGCGGGCCCCGAGGCGCTTCTCGTCGCGGTCCGCGCGCATCCAGAATCCGTACTCCAGGATCACGCTCTGCCCCAGCCCGAGCAGCTCCCGCGCCAGGTGCCAGAGCTGCCGCTCCAGCCGCAGGCGGGCCGCCGCGTCGAACAGGTCGGCCCCGAGGGCGGCCAGCCACTCGTCCGGGCACAGCCGCACGGCCGGCACCTCGGCGGCCAGGCGCCGGGCGACGGTCGTCTTGCCGGAGCCGGGCAGCCCGCACATCAGCAGCAGCGTCGCTCGCCCCATGGGCCGATGGTCGCAGATCGCGGCGCGGGCGCCCGGCGCCGGTGGATTGCGACCTCGTGACATATGGCCGTCGTGGCCCCTGAGCACTTGCCGCACGGTGGCCGGTAACGGTGAGATCGTCGAATGGTCGATACGGCGCGGGTGGCTCGATGGTGTGCGGGCGTGACGAGGTCGCGGGCGTTCGAGGTGGCGATCGTCCTGCTCGTCGGGGCCAACGCGCTCGTGCTCGCCGTCGAGACGTACCCGCATCCCGGCGCCGTCGGCGACCTGCTCGACGAGCTCGAGTGGGGGTTCCGGATTGTGTTCGTGGCCGAGATCGCGATCCGCATCCTCGCGCACGGGCGGCGGCCGCTGGACTTCTTCAAGCAGGGCTGGAACGTCTTCGACTGCGTCGTGATCGCGGCGGCGTTCGTGCCGGGGCTGCACGGCGACTCGGCCGCGCTGCGCGTGATCCGCATCGCCCGCGTCGTGCGCCTGGTCCGGTTCTCGCCCGGCCTGCGCACGATCGTGACCGCGCTGCTGCGCAGCCTGCCCGGCGTCGGCGGCTTCCTCGCGCTGGCCCTGGTGACGCTCTACGTGTACGGCATGGCCGGCTGGCTGATCTTCGGCGACACGTACCCGGACGAGTACGGCACCATCGGCCGCGCGGTCCTGACCCTGTTCGTGCTGCTGTCGCTGGAGAACCTGCCGGACCTGATCCAGCAGGGGGTCCAGCTGTCGCCGTGGACGCTCGTCTACTACGTGAGCTACGTGCTGCTGACCGCCAACCTCCTCATGAACATCCTCATCGCCGTCATCGTCAACTCCATGGAGGAGGCGCGCCGGCTCGAGATGACCGACGGCCTGTCGCCCGGCTACGACGTCGACGGCGACGGGGTGCCCGACGAGATCGACCGGATCGCGGTCAGCCAGCGCCTCGACGACCTGCGCGCGCTCGTGCAGGAGCTGGAGCGCGAGCTGCGCATCGACCGCGGCCCGGGGGCGAGGTGAGCGAGTCCTACGTCGAGCGCCCGCCGCGGCCGGAGCTGTCGGGCGCGGTACGCACGGTATGGGTCCAGCGGACGGGCGCCGAGGCCTACGTCCAGCGGCACCTGCCCACGGGCGGCGTCGAGCTGCATGTCCCGATCGGCGGCCGGCCCCGGCTGCTGGGCCCGCTGACCGCCCCGCGGCTCGAGGTCATCGCGCCCCGGACCACCGTCGTGGGCGTGCGGTTCTGGCCGGGGACACCGCCGCCGCTGCCGGCCGCGCTCGACGACCTCGTGGACCAGCGCGTGGACCTCACCGACCTGTGGGGCCGCGCCGCACTGCGCCTCGCCGAGCCGCGGGCGCCCGAGCGGGTGCTCGCCGCGGTGCAGCGTCACGTGCTGGACGGCCTGCGCCGCAGCGGGGCCGCGGACCCGCTGGTGCGGGCGGCCGTGCGCGCGCTGATGCCCTGGCACCCGGTCGGCATCGAGCCGCTCGCCGAGCACCTCGGCATCTCCGTGAGCCAGCTGCGCCGCCGCTGCCTGCACGCCGTGGGCGTGGGCCCGAAGGTGCTCCAGCGCACGCTGCGGTTCCAGGGTTTCCTCGCGCTGGCCCAGGCCGGGTTCGCCGCGTCGGGGCGCCCGGGCGCGGACGGCGTGTCCACCCTCGCGGCCGACGTGGGCTACGCCGACCAGGCCCACCTCGGCCGGGAGTGCCTGCGCCTGAGCGGCCTCACCCCGCGGCAGCTGCTCGGCACCGCCTCGCTGGACCGGTGCGCGTGCGGCCACGACCACTCGGCCTCGTACCGGCCGTTCCTGCGCGGCGTGCGCGATTCGTTCAAGACCGGTGCTCGCCGCGGCCGCTAGCGTCCGGACACGTGCCCAAGGTTTTCAGCGCCCTCGCCGTCTCCGTCGACGGCTTCATCAGCGGCCGCACCCCGGCCGGCGAGCCGGAGTCCGGCCGCGGACTCGGCGACGCCCCGATGCTGTTCGACTGGTACTTCACGGGCGACACCCCCAGCCGCGAGTTCGACGGCTTCAAGCTCAGCGAGCCCAGCGCCCGGGTCTTCGACGCCCTCGCCGCCCGGGTCGGCGCCTGCGTGGCCGGACGGACCACCTACGAGCACTCCAGCGGCTGGAGCGGCGGCAGCCCCCACCCGACCGCGCCGCTCTTCGTGGTCAGCCACCGCCCCGTGCCCGGCCTCGGCGCGAGCCAGACCCTCGCGGCGGGCATCGAGGACGCGGTCGCCGCGGCGCGCGCGGCCGCCGGCGCCAAGGACGTCGCCCTCATGGGCGGCGGCGTGGTCACCGCGGCGCTCGAGGCCGGCCTGGTCGACGAGCTCGTGCTGCACCAGGTGCCGGTCCTGCTCGGCGGCGGCCACCGCTACTTCCGGCCGCTGCCCCGCCACGTCCGCCTGCGCCTGCTCGCGGTCGTCCCCGCCGACGGCGTCACGCACCTGCACTACGAGGTGGTCCGGTGATCCTCGTGGGATCGGTACCGTGTGGGGCCCGCTCGTCGACCCCGAGTCGCCGTTCTTCCACATCCCGCCCTACATCAGCGCCGTGCTGCGCGGCGAGCGGCCTTCCCGGCTGTACGGCGCCGACGGCGGCGACCGCTGCTACGCACCCGACGCCGGCCGGGCGATCGCGCTGCTGATGACGACGCCGACCCTGCGGCACGACACGTACAACGTCTCCAGCGGCGTCCCGTCCACCAACCGCGACTTCGCCGCCGCGCTGGAGTCCGCGATCACCGACGAGCAGGCGCACTACCACGGCTGCGGCGACGTGGCCGCCGTGGTGCCGCAGGAGGTGCCGGTCTACACGTGGAACCTCGCCGGATACCGGGTCGCGCACGCGCCGGCGGGCCCGAACCGGCACGCGTTCGGCGGGCTGTCCGACGCGGCGTTCGGCATGATCCCGCTGGCCGAGTCCGGCGAGGACGGGCGCCGGCCGTGCTGAGCGCGGGCGGCGGGACGGGGGAGGCCCCGCACGCCGGGCGTGCGGGGCTCTCCGGCTCAGCGCAGGGTGTCGATGTCGATGACGAAGCGGTACCGCACGTCGGAGGCGAGCACCCGCTCGTAGGCCTCGTTGACCGCGTCGGCGCCGATGACCTCGACCTCCGGGGCGATCCCGCGCTCGGCGCAGAAGTCCAGCATCTCCTGCGTCTCGGCGATGCCGCCGATGCTGGAGCCGGCGAACGTGCGCCGGTTACGGAACAGCGCGAACACCGGCACCTCGAGCGGCTGCGGCGGGGCGCCGACGCTGACCAGGGTGCCGTTCAGGCGCAGCAGGCCCAGGTAGGCGGCCATGTCGATCGGGGCGCTGACCGTGTTGATGATCAGGTCGAACCGGTTCTTGAGCGCCTCGAAGGTGGCCGGGTCGCTGGTGGCCTGGTAGTCACCGGCGCCGAAGGCGAGACCGTCGTCCTTCTTGCCGAGGGTCTGCGACAGTACCGTGACCTCGGCGCCCATCGCGACGGCGATCTTCACGGCCATGTGGCCGAGCCCGCCGAGCCCCACCACGGCGACCTTCGTGCCCGGGCCCGCGTGCCAGTGGGCCAGCGGCGAGTACGTGGTGATGCCGGCGCACAGCAGCGGGGCCGCGGCCTCGTACGGGATGGCCTCGGGCACCCGCAGCACGAAGTCCTCGTCGACGACGACGTGCGTGGAGTAGCCGCCCTGCGTGACGGTGCCGTCACGGTCGACGCTGCCGTAGGTGCCGACGTTGCCCTTGAGGCAGTACTGCTCCTGCCCGGCCCGGCAGTTCTCGCACTCGCGGCAGGAGTTGACCATGCAGCCCACCCCGACCCGGTCGCCGACGGCGTGCCGGCTGACCTCGGCACCCACCTCGGCGACCCGGCCGACGATCTCGTGCCCGACGGTCAGCGGGTAGGGCACCGTGCCCCACTCGCCGCGGACCGTGTGGATGTCGGAGTGGCAGATGCCGGCGTAGCGGATCTCGATGAGCACGTCGCGCGGTCCGAGGTCGCGCCGCTCGATCCTGGTGCGCACGAGCGGGTCGGTGGCCGAGGTCGCGGCGATGGCGTTGACGGTGAGCAAGGTGTCCTCCGGTGCTGACGTTCAGGTGCCGGTGTCCAGTCAACCCTGTCGCGCGGGTTCGCGGGAGGTTCCAGCGAGAGGTGTACCAGCGGTACACCCCAGGGCGCAGCGGCGCGCCGTACCGTCGAGGGGTGAACAACCGACTCGAGGTGCGCGAGTTCCTCACGACCCGGCGGGCGCGGGTCACGCCGGAGCAGGCCGGGTTGCCGGCCGGCGGGCAGCGCCGGGTGCCCGGACTGCGCCGCAGCGAGGTCGCCGCGCTGGCCGGGATGAGCGTCGAGTACTACGCGAAGGTCGAGCGCGGCTCGCTGGCCGGCGTCTCGGCCGGCGTCCTGGAGGCGATCGCCCGCGTGCTGCAGCTCGACGACGTCGAGCGGGCCCACCTGATGCGCCTGGCGCAGGAGGCCAACGGCGGCGGCGCGCTGCTGCGGCCGAGCCGGCGGCCCAAGCAGCGGGGGGTGCGCCCGAGCCTGCAGTGGGCGCTGGACGCCATCACGACCCCGGCGATCGTGGTGAACAACCGCGCCGACCTGCTCGCCGCGAACCATCTCGGCCGCGCGATGCACAGCGACCTGTACGCCGACCCGGCGACCACGCCGAACCTGGCGCGGTTCACGTTCCTCGACAGCGCGGCCCGCCGCTTCTACCCGGACTGGAGCCGCTTCGCCGACATGAGTGTGGCCAACCTCCGCACGGCGGCCGGCATCGACCCGCACGACAAGGGCCTGCACGACCTGGTCGGCGAGTTGTCGACCCGCAGCGACGAGTTCCGCCGCCGCTGGGGCGCGCACAACGTGCGCATCCACGGCGCCGGGGTCAAGCACTTCCACCATCACGTCGTGGGCGATCTCGCGCTCGCCTACGAGAGCATGGACCTGCAGGCCGACCCGGGCCTGACGCTGACCATCTACGCCGCCGAGCCCGACTCGCCGACCGCGCACGCGCTCGCGCTGCTCGCGTCCTGGGCGGCGCCGTCGGATCTCGTGGAGATGCCGTGAAGGCCGCCCCGCCGGGCGGCGCCGGCCGCCTACCATCACGCGCATGGATATCGCCCTGGTGGTGCTCATCGGCCTGATCGCCGCCTACGCCGGCGGGGTCGCCGCGCTGGTGCTGCGGCGGCCGCTCGGACCGGCCCGGGCCCTGGCGGCCGGCGCGGGCACGGCGGCCGGCGTCGCCGCGGCGTTCGCGCTCATGCTGCTGCTCGCCCACGTCTGGTTCCCGGGCACGCTGATCGTCGTCGCGCTGTTCGCCGGCGCCGTGGCCTACCTGACCCTGCTGCGCGACCTCGGCGGCGCGAAGGCCGGTCCGGCCGCGCTGCTCGGCGCCCTGCTGACCGGCGGCAGCTTCGTGTTCGTGTCGTACCTCGCGGTCATGGCCGTGCTCGGCGCCGCGGGCGTGTACCTGGTGCTGCGCCAGTGGCTGCGCATCCGGCCGGCCCTGCTGCTCATGGGGGGCACGCTGGGCGGCCTGCTCGCGGCGTCGGCGGCGGTGTTCGCGGTCGCGCTGGCGAGCATGTGACACGGCGCCGCCCCGGCAGCTGCCGGGACGGCACCGTGTCCGTGGCCGCGGGCCGGTCAGGCGAGACGCCGGCGGCCCTCGTCGCCGGGCAGGTCGTCCTGCGTCTCGATGACGTCCATCGGCTCGGTGTCCGTGTACAGGTTCCGGCTGCGGTCGGATCGCGACTGCTCGGTGTCGGCGGAGCCGTCCCGGCCGCGCTCGTAGCGCATCGTGCTCGCGGGGTCCATCCGGAGCTGGTAGTGCCGGTACAGCTCCTGCACCTGCTCGCCCGTCAGCGGCCGGTCGGCCTCGTGGTCCACGCGGGGCGCGTCCTTGACGGTCGCCTTGTCGAACGGCACCTGCACGCCGTCCTCGAGGCTCGTGGCCCCGGCCAGCGGCACCAGTGACTGGTGCAGGCCCAGCAGCCCGGTGCTGACGCTCGCCCACGTCGGGCGGCCCGCGTTGTCCGCGTACACCTGGCCGACGCTGCCGATCTTGTCGCCGTCGCGGTCGTACACCTCGCGGCCCAGCAGCGTGGCGCCATCGGTCTGGTTGGAAGTCACGGATGATTTCCTTCCTCGCTCGTGCGTGTCGCTTGCACCATCAGCCATACCCGCCCGCCTGCGATCTATCCGCGCAACTATCGACAAGTAACACACCCCGGCCGAGCCCACGATCATTCCTAGAATCCTAGGAAGCGGTACGGGATGTGGCCCGTGTAACGCGCAGGGGCACCGGTCCGCCATTTGCCCCGTGGAACCTGTGTTCATGGATCGTCGCGGCCGGCGCCGGCGGCTGTTCACCGTGCTCGGCGCCGCCTTCGGCCTCCTGCTCACCGCCGGCGGCGCGCTGCTCGTCGCCGGCCTGGTCGGCTGGTCGCCCGGGCCACTGCCCGGACTGCCGGGCGGCCGCCAGGGGCTGCTGGAGCGCGGCGACGTGGGCGGGGGCGGCGTGGTGCCCGCCTCGGCCCCCGGCTCACGCGTGCGCACGTCCGCGCCGCCTGCCGGCCGGGCCGTGACCGGCGCCTCCACCGGCCCGGCGCCGGCCGGCACGACCACGACCACCCGGCCCGGGAACCGCCCCGCCAGCAAGCCCGGCAATCCGAAGCCGACCCGGACCCGGTGAGGGTGCGACGGCATCGAGCCCGCCGCGAGCCGCGGGCGCACTGGCTGCTGTTGCTGCTCGGCGTCGCCTTCGTGCTGGCCGAGCTGTGTCTCAACGGATACGCGGGCGGCGTCGCCGCCGAGGGGCCGGCCGCCCCCGGCCCCAGCGCCGCGGTCGTGGCCGGCGGCCCGGCGCTGCGCTTCGGCACGGGCGGCACCGAGGCGCTGCGGCTGCCGGCCGGGACGCTCGCGCTCACCTTCGACGACGGGCCGGACCCGCGGTGGACGCCGCAGGTCCTCGACGTGCTGCGGCAGTACCACGCGCACGCGACCTTCTTCGTCGTCGGCGCTCAGGTGAACCGGTACCCCGACCTGGTGCGGCGGATGGTCGACGAGGGCCACGAGGTGGGGGTGCACACGTTCACGCACGCGGATCTCGCCGCCCTGCCGCGGTGGCGCCAGCGGGCCGAGCTCGCGTTGACCGCGAACGCGATCGCGGCCGCGACCGGGCGCCGGCCGGTGCTGATGCGCCCGCCGTACCTGTCGATGCCGGCCGCCGTCGACGGCTACCTGGCGGTGCTGACCGACCGTGACACCCGCGATTGGGAACGGCCCGGCGTGGAAGTGATCGTGCACAACGCCGCCGGCCACCCGGCCGGCGCCGGTGCGGTGATCATGCTGCACGACGGCGGTGGCGACCGGTCGCAGACGGTGGAGGCGACGCGCCGCATCCTGGCCGGGGCGGGCGGCCGGTTCGTCACGGTGTCCGACGGGCTCGGCCTGTCCGCACCGACAGCGAGCGCCGGGATGGTCGCGCGGGGCACGGCGCTGCGGTGGAGCCAGACGGCCGGACGCCTGCTGGCCGGCGCCGTCGGGTGGATCGTGGTCGCCGGCACCGCGCTGGCGCTGGTGCGGCTGTCGGTCCAGGTCGGGGCGGCTCGCCGGCACGTCCGCCGGGCGCGGCGCCGGCGGGGGCCGGGCCGGTACTTGGGTCGCGTGTCGATCGTCGTGCCGGCCTACAATGAGGCCGCGAACATCGCCGCGACCGTCCGGTCGCTGGCCGCGAGCGACTACCCGGGCTGTGAGATCGTCGTGGTCGACGACGGCTCGACCGACGACACCGCGGCGATCGTGGACCGGCTGGCCCGGCAGCTGCCCGCGGTGCGGCTGCTGCGACAGGCGAACGCGGGCAAGCCGGCCGCGCTCAACGCCGGGATCGCCGCGGCCGGCGGGGACCTGCTGGTGCTCGTCGACGGCGACACCGTCTTCGAGCCGGACGCGGTCGGGCGCCTGGTGCAGCCGTTCGCCGATCCGGCGGTCGGCGCCGTGAGCGGCAACACCAAGGTGGCCAACCGTGGGGGGCTGCTCGGGCGGTGGCAGCACCTCGAGTACGTGGTCGGTTTCAATCTGGACCGGCGTCTGTTCGATCTGGGTGAGTGCATGCCGACCATTCCCGGCGCCATCGGCGCGTTCCGCAGGGAGTCGCTGCGCGATGCCGGCGGCGTCGCGGGCGACACGCTGGCCGAGGACACCGATCTGACGATGGCGGTGCTGCGCGCCGGTTGGCGGGCGGTGTACGCGGACGACGCCGTCGCCTGGACCGAGGCGCCGGCGTCGCTGCGGCAGCTGTGGCGGCAGCGCTACCGCTGGTGCTACGGCACCATGCAGGCGGCCTGGAAGCACCGGCGAGCCGTGTTCGAGCGGGGCGGTGCCGGTCGTCTGGGTCGGCGGGGGCTGCTCTATCTCGTCCTGTTCCAGATGCTGTTGCCGCTGGCCGCGCCGCTGGTCGATGTGTACGCGGTGTACGGCGCGGTGTTCCTGCCCTGGGGGCAGGTGCTCGCGGTCTGGGGCGGGTTCACCGCGTTGCAGCTGGCGACGACCGCGTACGCGCTGCGGCTCGACGACGAGCGGCTCGCGCCGCTGTGGAGCGTTCCGCTGCAGCAGGTGGTCTACCGGCAGCTGCTGTACCTGGTGGTCGTGCAGGGCACCGTGGCGGCGCTGCTGGGCGGGCGGCAGCGCTGGACGCCGATGGCGCGGACGGGCCTCGCCGCGGCGGCGAGATGACCGCGTCGATGCACGAGATTCGCGACGAGGAGCTCGCCGACGCGCTCGCGGCGGCGGTCGGCGGCGACCCGGGCGGGTTCGCGGTGCTGTGGCGGGCTCTGCACCCGCCGATGCTGCGGTACCTGCGGGTCGTCTGCGCCGACGCCGCCGAGGACGTCGCGTCGGAGACGTGGCTGCAGGTGTCGCGGGACCTGGCCGGTTTCCGCGGTGGTGCCGTCGCGTTCCGGGTGTGGCTGTTCCGGGTCGCCCGGCATCGCGGCATCGACGAGAACCGGCGGGCCTGGCGCCGTCACGAGGAGTCGTACGAATCCGTCGACGCCGTGCACGGCGGTGGCGTCACGCGCGATGTCGCCGCCGACGTCGTGGAGCTCAGCGACACCGACCGGGCCGTGCGGCTCATCGCCACCCTGCCCCGCGAACAGGCCGAGGCCGTCATGCTCCGAGTGGTGGCCGGGCTGGACGTCGCCGGAACCGCCCGGGTGCTGGGCAAGCGCCCCGGCGCGGTGCGGGTGGCCACCATGCGCGGGCTGCGGCGGCTCGCTGATCACCCTGAGGTCCTGGCGCACCGCGATGAGGACGGCGAATATGGATCTTGATCAGGTGCGCGACCCGCGGCTCGGCCCGCTGCTGAGGGCGGCGGCGGCGCCGGGGCAGCCACACGAGGTCGCGGGCGAGGCCGAGGCCGTGGCCGGGTTCCGCGGCGCCTACCGACCGGTCCGGCGCCGTCGCCGGCTGCTCGCCGCGGCGCTGGCGGCGTTCGCCGCGGTGTCGGTCGGCGGCACGGCGTTCGCGGCCAGCAGCGGTCACCTGCCCGCCGCCGTTCGCTCGTGGCTCGACGGCGGTGGAGGCGGGGGCGGCGGCGGTGCGAGCCCGCAACCGAGCACGGCATCGGCCGAGCCGAGGCGGTCGGCGAGCCCCCCGGCGGTCCCGGCCGGACCCGAGCCGAGCGGCTCGTCGCGTGCCGCGCCGGTGCCGCCGGCGGAGGCCTGCCGGTCCTGGCAGGCGTTCCGAGCCGACCCGCGGTCCCGGCCGATCACTGCCGCGCAGCGCCGTGACCTCGCCGCACTCGCGGGCGGGTCGGGTGAGCCGGTGATCGACGAGTTCTGCCGGCGGCTGCTCGGCGGCACCGAGCCGGGGGCGTCGCCGACGCACGGCCCCCGGTCCGCGGTGCCGACGCCCAGCCGCCGGGCGGGGCGCGTGTAACGCTCCGGCCGCTCGCGCCGCCACTTGGTGCATGCATCGAAGCATTGCGCTGGTGGCGGTGGCGGTCGCGGCCGCCGTCATCCCGGCATCCGCCGCGCAGGCGGCCGTCACCTCGGCGCCGGGCACCGTCTTCTTCCCGAACCCGGTCCAGGCCCTCGGCCGGCAGGACCTGACCGACGCGAAGGACGCCGACTCCCCGGCCTTCGCCCCGGCGTACCGCCGGGTGACGCTCACCGATCTGGACGGCACCGGCCGGCTGTCGGGGCGGTACGTCGTGGTCAAGAGCTCGACCGGGCAGGCGGCCGTCCTCGTCGACGGGGCCTTCCCGGCCTGGCACCGCGACAGTGACCAGTTCGAGCAGGTGATGGGGTACTACTGGGTCACCACCGCCCAGCAGTACCTGCAGCATCTCGGCTTCGGCTCGGCGCTGCGCCCGGTGAATCAGCGCCGGATCGAGCTGCGCATCGACCAGTACGGCGGCGACAACTCGTTCTTCCGTGAGGACAAGGCGAACATCAGCCTCGGCAAGGGCGGTGTCGACGACGCCGAGGACGCCGAGGTGATCGTCCACGAATACGGCCATTCGGTGCAGGACGGGCAGGTTCCGGGCTTCGGTACGACGCTCGAGTCGGGTGCGATCGGCGAGGCGTTCGGTGACTACTTCGCGGTCGCGGTCACCAGCTGGGCCGCCGGGGCGCCGACGCTGACGCCGGAGGCGTGCGTCGCCGACTGGGACTCGGTGTCGTACACCACCGCCACGCCGCACTGCCTGCGGCGTCTCGACGGCGACAAGCACTATCCGGCCGATGTCGTCGGCGAGGTGCACGCCGACGGGGAGATCTGGTCGCGGGCGCTGTGGGACATCCGCTCGGCGCTGGGTGACACGCGGGCCACGACGCTCATCGTCGAGGCACAGTTTTCCTTCACGCCGGACGTCACGTTCCGCGCCGCGGCACAGGCGACGGTCGACGCCGCACAGCGGCTCTATGGCTCCGCGGCCGCTCGGGCCACGCGCTCCGCCTTCTCCGCGCGGGGCCTGTTGTAGGGCGCGGAAGATCCGTCCAGGTCCGGTTTCCGTTGCCCGCCGAGCCGGATCGGGGCGGAAGGCCCGTTCGGGCCCGGTTCGGTTGCCCGCCGAGCCGGGCCCGGACGGATCGGGGCCGTTATGCTGGGCGTTCATGAGCTGGTGGCAGGTGTACCCGCTGGGCTTCGTCGGTGCTCCGGTGCGCCCCGGCGGTACCGATGCCGCGGAGCAGGTCGTGCACCGGCTGGGGCGGATCGAGGCCTGGCTCGACCACGTGGTGGGCCTCGGGCTGGACGGCATCGCGCTCGGGCCGGTCTTCGCGTCGATGACCCACGGCTACGACACCGTGGACCACTTCCGCATCGACCCGCGGCTCGGCGACGACGCCGACTTCGACCGGCTCGTCGCCGCGGCCCACGACCGCGGGCTGAAGGTGCTGCTCGACGGGGTGTTCAACCATGTCGGCCGGGCGCACCCGCTGGTGGGGCGGCCCGGGACCAGGAGCGAGGTGTTCGAGGGCCACGATTCGCTCGTCGTGCTCGACCACGACAGTCCCGCCGCCGCCGATCTCGTGGTGCGGGTGATGGAGCACTGGCTCGGCCGGGGCGCGGACGGGTGGCGGCTCGACGCGGCGTACGCGGTGCCGCCGCGCTTCTGGGCCGCCGTCCTGCCCCGCGTGCGCGAGCGGCACCCGGGGGCCTGGTTCGTGGGCGAGGTCATCCACGGCGACTACGCCGCGATCGTGCGGGAGTCCACCATGGACTCGGTGACGCAGTACGAGCTGTGGCAGGGCATCTGGCACGGCATCGCCGACCGGAACCTCTTCGAGCTCGCGCACGCGCTCAAGCGCCACAACGACCTGCTCGCCGGGTTCGTCCCGGCGACGTTCGTCGGCAACCACGACGTGACGCGCATCGCCTCGGCGGTCGGGGCGGACTTCGTGCCGCACGCGCTGGCGGTGCTGCTCACGGTCGCGGGTGTGCCGAGCGTCTACGCGGGGGACGAGTACGGGTGGACGGGCGTGAAGGAGCAGCGGCTGGGCGGCGACGACGCCGTCCGGCCGGAGTTCCCGCCGCGCCCGCCGGCGGACAACGACATGGTGCGCCTGCACCGGCAGTTGCTGGCGGTGCGCCGGGCGCGGCCGTGGGTCGTTCGGGCCCATACGGATGTGGTGCACCTCGACAACCGTCAGGCGGTCCTGCGCACGGCGACCGGGTGGGGTGCCCTGATCACCGCGCTGAACCTGGCCGACGATCCGGTGGCGGTGCCGTCGGGCGGCGCGGAGGCCCGCGCGGCCGGCCCCGCGACCCTGGACGGTGCCCGGATTCAGCTCCCGCCGCGCGGCTGGGGCGTGTTCACGTCCTGAGCGCCGCGCCGGAACGTGCGGAGCCGGTCGCGCAGGTCGGGGTCGGACATCACGAGGTAGACCGTCGGGCAGTCGGCCGGGCCGGTCGCGCCCGGCACGCACAGCGTGCACGGCTCGCCCCGGCGCAGCGGGCACCGCGCGTCTCGTCGCATGCCTCGAGCGTGCGCGTGGTCGCGGTGCGCCGTCAGGGCCGAAGGTCCTCTCCTCGCCCCCGCGCCGGCGGGTCACGCGCCGGTGGTGGAGCCGGGGCGGACGATCATCAGGATCACGACCACGGCCCAGAGCAGGTTGAACAGGCCGGTCAGCAGGCCCAGGGGGCCGGGGTCGGCGCCGGCGGCGCTGCGGCGCTGGCGGGGCAGGATGGCCAGGCCGAGCAGGGCGGCCGCGGCGGCGGTCAGGGCGATCGAGGCGAGCAGCCACGCGTCGGTGAGCACGCCGAGGCTCGCCGCGGTGGCCAGGCCGAACACGGGCACGGCGACGCCGATGAGCGCGTAGACGACGCAGATGCGGTGCAGCAGCCGCAGGGCGGCGGTGTCCCGGCGGCGGGCGGCGGGCGGGAACATGCTCGCCGCGACCGTGACGGGGCCCACGGCGACGATCGCGGCCAGGACGTGGGCGGACAGCAGGACTTCGGTCACGGCGACCGACCGTAGATCGGTTCGTAACGGGGCGGCAGTGGCGAGGGTGCCACAGACCGGCTGAATCCGGCCATCGGCGGCACGTGGCAGAATCTGCGCGTGCAGATCCGGCTCCTGGGACCGTTCGAGGTGCGTGCGGACGACGGCGCGCTCGCCGACGTGCCGGGGGCCCGGCTGCGCGGGTTGCTGGCCGCGCTGGCGCTGCGGGCGGGGCACGCGGTGCCGAAGGCGACGCTCGTGGACTGGATCTGGGGCGAGCAGCCCCCCGCGGACGCGTCGAACGCGTTGCAGCGGCTGGTGTCGCGGCTGCGCAAGGTGCTGCCGGACGGGGCGGTCGAGGGCCACCTGGACGGGTATCGGCTCGCGGTGCCGGCCGATGCCGTGGACGCGGTGCGCTTCGAGCGGCTGCTGGGCGCCGGGCAGGTGCGGGAGGCGCTGGCGCTGTGGCGGGGCGCGGCGATGCAGGACGTGGGGCTGCCGGACAGTCCGGCGTTCGACGCGGCCGCGGAGCGGCTGGAGGGGATGCGGCTGGCGGCGCTGGAGGAGCGCTTCGACGCCGAGACCGGGCACGGGGGCGGGGCCGAGCTGGTCACCGAGCTGACCGATCTGGTGGCCGCGCATCCGCTGCGGGAGCGGCTGGCCGGGGCGCTGATGCGGGCGCTGGCGGCGGCGGGGCGCGACAGCGAGGCGCTGCTGGTGTTCCAGCGGGCGAAGGAGGCCCTGGCGGACTCGCTGGGGGTCGATCCGGGGCCGGAGCTGTCGGCGCTGCACGTGGCGTTGCTGCGGGGGGAGCTGGGGCGGCGGGAGGAGTACCGCAGGACGAACCTGCCGGCGGAGCTGACCACGTTCATCGGGCGGGACGCCGACGTGGCCGCGGTCCGGGAGCTCGTCGGCGGGCACCGGCTCACGACGCTGACCGGGCCGGGCGGGGCGGGCAAGACGCGGCTGGCGACGGAGACGGCGCGTACCCTGGCCGGGTCGGTGCCGGACGGGGTGTGGCTGGTGGAGCTCGCGCCGATCGGGGCGGGCGCCGATGTGGCGCAGGCGGCGCT
This sequence comes from Dactylosporangium sp. CA-052675, assembly GCF_050947935.1. Lineage (GTDB taxonomy): Bacteria > Actinomycetota > Actinomycetes > Mycobacteriales > Micromonosporaceae > Dactylosporangium. Next base: position 4,215,968 of record NZ_CP192010.1, read on the forward strand.
GGCGGGGCTGGGGCTGCGCGACACGCTGCTGGGCGGGGCGCCCGACGCGGATGCGCAGGAGCGGCTCATCGCGGCCGTCCGGGACCGGGAGGCGCTGCTGATCCTGGACAACTGCGAGCACGTGATCGAGGCCGCGGCCGCGTTCGCGCACCGGGTGCTGGGCCGGTGCCGGCGGCTGCGGATCCTGGCCACGAGCCGGGAGCCGCTGGGGATCACCGGTGAGGCGCTGTGGCCGGTCGAGCCGCTGGGGCTGCCGGACGGGCACGCGGGGCCGGGGGCGATCGAGGCTTCGCCGGCGGTGCGGCTGTTGCGGGACCGGGCGGGAGCGGTACGGCAGGATCTGACGGCCGACGAGGACGCCCTGGCGACGATGGCGCGGGTGTGCCGGGCGCTGGACGGGATGCCGCTGGCGATCGAGCTGGCCGCGGCCCGGCTGCGCACGATGTCGGTGGACCAGCTCGCGAACCGGCTCGACGACCGTTTCCGGTTGCTGACCGGCGGGAGTCGTACTGCCCTGCCGCGCCACCGCACGCTGCGCGCGATGGTCGACTGGAGCTGGGAGCTGCTCGCCGACGACGAGCGGGCGGTGCTGCGGCGGCTGTCGGTGTTCTCGGGCGGGGCGAGCCTGGAGCTCGCCGAGCGGGTGTGTGCCGGGGACGGGGTCGACGCGGAGCTGGTCCTGGAGCTGCTCACGTCGCTGGCGGAGAAGTCGCTGGTGGTCGTCGCCGGCCCGCGGTACCGGCTGCTCGGCACGATCAAGGAGTATGCGGCGCAGCGTCTCGCCGAGGCGGGGGAGACGGATCGGGCCCGGCGCGCGCACCTGGCGTGCTGCATCGACCTGGCCGAGGCCGCGGATCCGCACCTGCGCCGGGCCGAGCAGCTGCAGTGGCTGGCGGTGCTGGAGGCGGAGCACGACAACATCGCGGCGGCGATGCGGGCGGCGATCGCGGCCGGTGACGCGCACGCGGCGATGCGGCTCGGGGCGGGTGCGGGCTTCTACTGGTGGCTGGCGGGGCACAAGGCCGAGGGCATCGAGCTGCTGGGCGCCGCCATCCGGCTGCCGGGCGCGGTGCCCGATCTGGTCCGGGCCCGGGCGCTGGCGTTCATGGGGATGTTCGCCAGTGGCGGGCGCAACGACGAGCGGCAGGCGGCGCAGTACATCCACGAGGCGTACGAGCTGGGCGGGCGTGGCGCGTCCCGCGACCCGCTGCTGGAGTTCATCGCGCCGCTGGAGCGGATGCTGCAGGGCGCGGACCAGGCGCTGCCGGCGTTCGAGACGCTGCTGGACGCCGAGGACCCGTGGGCGCGGGCGCTGGCCCGGCTGCAGCTGGGCAAGATGCGCATCGTGCTCGGGCACGGCGGGCGGGACGCCGACGCGTTCCTGGAACTGGCGCTGGCGGAGTTCCGGGCGATCGGGGAGCGGTACGGGATCCAGTTCGCGCTGACGGAGCTGGCGGACCGGGTCGCCACCCGGGGCGAGTTCGCGACGGCGTGCGAGCTGTACGAGGAGGCGATCGCGGTCACCACCGAGCTCGGCTCGGCCGAGGACGTGATCCGCACCCGGTCGCGTCTGGCGCCGCTGTACCGGCTGGCCGGGGACGACGCTGCGGCGGCGGCCACGATCGCCGAGGCGGACCGGCTCGCGGAGGGGGTCACGTGGCCCGACGCGCTGGCCGATCTCGCGCTGGCGAAGGCGGGGTTGGCGGGGATGGCCGGCGACGCGGAACAGGCCCGCCGGCAGATCGCCGTGGCGACCACCCTGCTCGGCCCGGAGGCGGACTGGCCGGGCAACCGGGCGGTGGTCCACGACATGCTCGGGTACCTCGCCGACGACCTCGGCAAGGCGCGGGTGCACCGGGCGGCGGCGGTCGCGGCGGCGTCCGAGACCGGCTATCTGCAGACGATCGCGCAGGTCGTCGTCGGGGTCGCGGATCTGGCGCTGCGGCTGGACCGGCCGGAGGAGGCGGCCCGGCTGCTGGGTGCCGCGGCGGCGGTGCGGGGGCTGCCGGACCGATCGCATCCGCGGGTGGCGGGCATCGAGCGGGACGCGCGGAGCCGCCTCGGCGACGTGCGGTACGCCGAGGCGGCTCGGGAGGGTGCGGCGTCGAGCTGGCGGGAGCTGGCCGAGGTCACGCTCGCCGTTTGAACGAGCGCAGCGCCCACAGGTAGCCGGCGAGCCCGATGCCCGCGCACCAGGCGACCGCGGCGAGGGCCGTGCCGGTCGACGGGGTGCCGGTCAGCAGGCCCCGCAGGGTCTCGATGATCGGCGTGAACGGCTGGTACTCGGCGAACTGGCGGGCGCCGGCGCCCATGGTGTCCGCCGGGGAGAAGGCGCTGGACAGGAACGGGAGCATGATCAGCGGTACGGTGCCGAGGCCCGCCGCCTCCGCGCTCTTGGCCGCCAGTCCGAGGGCGACGGTGAGCCAGCTGGCGGCGAAGGCGAGCAGGACGACGAGCCCGGCCGCGGCGAGCCAGTCCACGGCGCTCGCGGTGGGGCGGAAGCCCATGGCGAACGCGACGCCGACGATGGCGGCCACGGCGACGACGGCGCGCAGGGTGGTCTCGACGACGTGCCCGGTGAGCACGGCGGCGCGGGAGACGTCCATGACCTTGAACCGGTTGATGACGCCCGTGGTCATGTCGGCGTTGACGGCCGTCGCGGTGGCGCCCAGCCCGTAGCTGACGGCCATGATGATCAGGCCCGGGGTGACGTAGTCGATGTACTGAACGCCGACGTCGAAGGCGCCGCCGAGGACGTACACGAACATGAGCGCCATGACGATGGGGAACAGCACCGCGTTGAACACGGTGACGGGGTTGCGCACCGTGTGCTTGAGGTTGCGGCGCAGCATGATGGCCGAGTCGGTCACGGCGTTCACCGGGTCACCTCCGCGGTCGGGCGGCCCGTGAGGGCCAGGAAGACGTCGTCGAGATCGGGGGTGTGCACGGCGAACTCCTCGATGGCGATGCCGTGGGTGTCGAGGCGGTCGAGCAGGGCCCGGAGCGAGCGCACGTCGCTGTCGCCGGGCACGCGCAGGGTGAGGTCGTGTTCGTCGCGGGTGGCGTCGGGCAGGACCCGGGCCGCGGCGTCGAGCTGGGTGTGGTCGGGGAAGCGCAGCCGGACGTGGTTGCCGCGGATCTGGCGTTTGAGCTCGGCGGGGGTGCCGTGGGCGACGACGCGGCCGTGGTCGAGCACGGCGACGCGGGCGGCGAGCTGGTCGGCCTCGTCGAGGTACTGGGTGGTGAGGAAGATGGTGACGCCGTCGGCGACGAGCTCGCGGACGATGTCCCACATGGTGCGGCGGCTGCGCGGGTCGAGCCCGGTCGTCGGCTCGTCGAGGAAGATGATCTGCGGGCGGCCGACGAGGGTCATCGCCAGGTCGAGCTTGCGGCGCATGCCGCCGGAGTACGTGGCCGCCAGTTTCGGCGCGGCGTCGGCGAGGTCGAAGCGCTCCAGGAGCCCGGTGACGACCCGTTCGCCGTCCGGCACCCGCTTGAGGTCGGCCATGAGCCGGAGGTTCTCGCGGCCGGTGAGCAGCTCGTCGACGGCGGCGAACTGGCCGGTGACGCCGATGGCCTTGCGCACGGCCTTGGTCTCGCCGGCGATGTCGTGCCCGGCGACGCGGGCGGTGCCGCCGTCGGCCCGCATGAGGGTGGTGAGGAGGTTGACCGTGGTGGTCTTGCCGGCGCCGTTGGGGCCCAGGAGGGAGAAGATCGAGCCGGCCGGGACGTCGAGGTCGATGCCGTCGAGCACGACCTGGCGGCCGAAGGTCTTGCGCAGACCCGAGGCGGTGATCGCTGATCCGTTCATACCGGCAACGATCGGCGCGGGCCCTGACACCCGCCTGTCACGCCGCTGTCACGGCGGCCGGCCGGGGCCGGCCGCCGTGACACCGTGCTACTTGAGGTGCGGCTTGACCTGCGAGTCGTAGATGCCCTCGAGGGTGCCCTTGAGCTTGGTCATCTGGGCCTGGACGTCGCCGTTCTTGGTCAGGATCTCGGCGCAGGCGTTGGCCATCTCCTGGTCGGCGCCCGGCAGGAACACCCGGGCCCAGTCCTGGTTGCGGGTCACCGCGAGCTGGTCGATGGCGACCTTCGACTGGGGCGCCCGGGCGATCAGCGACGACGGGTCGGCGGACTTGCGCACCGGCATGTATCCGGTCGCGGCCGCGAACTTCAGCGTGTTCTCGGGCGAGGTGAGGAACTTGATGAAGGTGGCCGCGGCGACCTGGTTCTCCGGCTTGATCTTCTTCGGGATGCCGATGCCGGCGCCGCCCGTCGGGCACACCGGCGAGGTCTCCTTCGGGCCGCCGGGCAGGAAGCCGGCGCCGACGTCGAACTTGGCGGTCTTGAGGATGCCCACGAGGCTGCCGGTCGAGCCGACGGTCGCGGAGACCGCGCCGGCCGACAGGTCCTGGGTGGAGTCCTTGCCGGCGACGCCCGACCACTTGCCCTTGTAGACGGCGTCGGCGAGGAACTGCAGCGCCTGGACGGACTCGGGCTTGTCGCAGGTGAGGTCGAAGCTCTCCTTGGCCGACCAGCCGCCGCCGGCGCCCCAGAGGTTGTTCTGGAAGCTCCAGCCGGCGTATCCGGCCAGGGCCGGCAGCTGGAACGCGTTCTGCAGGCCGGCGTTGGCCGACTTGAGCTTCGGCGCCCACTCGGCGAACTCGTCCCAGGTCTTCGGCGCCCGGTCCGGCAGCCCGGCCGCGGCGAAGTGCGCCTTGTTCCAGTAGAACAGCGGCGTGGAGCGCGCCCACGGCACGGCCCAGATCGCGTCCTTGTACTTGTAGTCGGTGAGCAGCTGCTCCCGGAAGTCGCTGGTGTCCCAGTTGAGCGCCTTGAACAGCCCGTCGAGCGGGACGATCGAGTCCTGCAGGAAGTAGCGGAACCACCACACGTCGGAGAGCACGACCGCGTCGGGCAGCGTGCCGCCGGCCTGCGCGGCCTGGAACTTCTGCGCGATGTCCTCGTAGTTCGACCCGGCGGAGACCAGCTGCACCTTGATGTCGGACTGGCTGGCGTGGAACGCGTCGATGATCTGCTGGGTCACCTCCTGCGACCCGCCCGGGTTCGACGACCAGAAGGTGATGCTGCCCGCCGGCTTGACGCCGGTGTAGTCGAGGGTCTCCGGCTTGGCGGAGGAGTCCGTCGAGGTCGTCGACGGGCCTGCGCCGCACGCGGCCAGGGCCGCGGCCGACAGCCCGCCGGCGGCGAGGCCGAGGAACCGCCGCCGGCTGAGCTCGGTGGCTTGTGGCTGGGACAAGGACATGGTTGATTCCTCCTGGTTTTGCGGGGTCATCCCTTGACGGCGCCCTGCGTCAAGCCGGTGACGATGTACCGCTGGAGCGCGGCGAACACGACGAGGACGGGGAGCAGGACCATGACGGTGCCGGCCATGACGATGCCGTACGAGGCGGCGGCGCTCTCGCTGTTGTGCAGCAGGGTGAGCCCGACCGGGAGCGTCATCATCTGCGGGTTCGACACGATGACCAGCGGCCACAGGTAGTCGTTCCACTCGAAGACGATGTTGACCAGGGCGACGGTGGCGATGCTCGGGGCGGCCATCGGGACCACCATGTGCCACAGGCGCCGCCAGTGCCCGGCGCCGTCGGTCTCGGCGGCCTCGAGCACGTCGGGGGGCAGCTGCAGGAACGCCTGGCGCAGCAGGAACGTGCCGAATCCGCTGCCGAGCCCGGGCAGGATGATGCCCCAGTACGTGTCCTGGCCGCCGAGGCTGCTGATGAACGTGAAGTTCGGTACGACGCTCACCTGCGGCGGCACCATGAGCGTCGCGAGCACGGCGAAGAACACGTACCGCTTGCCCGGGAACCGGACGAACACCAGCGCGTAGGCGGTGAGCACGGCCAGCAGGACCTTGATCCCGGCGCCGACGACGGTGACGATCGCGGAGTTGAGGAACAGCCGCGCGAAGGGCACCGCCCGGGCCGCGTCGTCGTAGTTCTGCGCGTGCCACGGGTTCGGCAGGATGACGAGCTGCTGCGTGATGATGTCGGCCGGGGTCTTGAACGACGACAGGATCATGTACGCCAGCGGCAGGATCACCACGAGGATGGCGAGCAGGATCGGCACGTAGCCGGTGAGCAGGGTGGCCGCGAGGTTGCGGCGGGACAGCGGTTTCGTCTCGGCGGTGCTCACCGGTAATGCACCCGCCGCTCGAGGACGACGAGCTGCACGAGGGTCAGGATGACCAGCAGCACGAACAGGACCGTGGAGAGCATCGCCGAATAGCCCGCCTGGTTGTACCCGCCGAAGGCGCGCAGGTACGCGTCGTAGATGAGGGTCGTGGTGCCGCGGCCCAGCGGTGTCATCGCGCGGATGATGTCGAAGGCCTGCAGCGAGTTGAGGATGCTCGTCACCAGCAGGAAGAACGTCGTCGGCGACAGCAGCGGGAACGTGACGGAGAAGAACTTGCGGGTCGCGCCGGCCCCGTCGATGGCCGCGGCCTCGAGGATGTCGGACGAGATGGACTGCAGCCCGGCGAGGTAGATCACCGCCGCGTAGCCGAGGTTCTTCCAGACGTACACGATGACGACCATGACGAGGCTGAGTGTCTCGTCGTTGAACCACTCGGGGCTGGTGCCGCCGAAGGCGCGCACGATCGCGCCGAGCGCGCCGACGGTCGGGTCGAAGATGTACTGCCACGCCAGCCCGACGCCGACGCCGGACAGCACGTACGGCGAGAACACGGTCGCCTGGGCCAGCCCGGCCCCGCGGACCTTGCGGTTGAGCCCGAGCGCGACGAGCAGCCCGAGACCCATGGACAGGACCACGGTCGCGACGGTGAACAGCGCGGTGGTGAGGAAGACCTGCCCCGCCTCCTCGGACTGGAAGAACTGCGTGTAGTTGTCCAGACCGACCGCCCGGGCCGTGTCGGAGCCCAGGGTCCAGTCGAGCGTCGAGTAGTACACGTTGAGCACGAGCGGCCGGTAGGTGAACCAGACGATCAGCGCGATGTTCGGCACGGCCAGGGCGATGAACACGGCCGCCTCGCGCAGTGTCCGTCGCCGGCGGGCACGCCTCGCCGAGCCGCGGCTGTCCGCGGCGACGGGGGCGAGCGGGACCGGCTCGGCCGTTGTCGGCCGGAGCCCTCCAATCATGATCGGCAGCTAACCGAGGCCAGTTGTACGCGTGGATACCTGGCGGTGAACGCTCTCCGTCGACACCTCGAAGTCCCAGTCCGGCATCCGGGCACCGGCGCTCGCCACTGGACGACGAATATCCGCACGAATGCATACGAAACGGACCTTCCGTAAGCCGGTGTGGCGGTCCGGTCCGGCCGATTGTGATGTGGACGAGCGGGGCAGCGGTGGCGGCGGGCGCGCATCAGGGGCATCGTCGAGGCTATGAGATCTTCTCACCGTTGGCGGGTGGCGGCGCTGTTGGTCAGTCTCGGTCTGGGGCTGGCCGGGTGCGGCGGGAACTCCGCGCCGCAGGCCTCGTGGTCGGGTGCGCCGTCCTCGGCCCGGCCGCCGGCCGGGGGCGCGTCGCCGTCGGGATCGCCGGCGCCGACCGGCAAGCCGGTGCACGTGCGGCTGTACGAGAAGGACGGGGCGACGTACGGCGTGGGCATGCCGATCATCGCGTACCTGTCGGCGCCGATCATGAGCGCCAAGGACTTCAACGCGGCGACGAAGGTCACCGTCGACGGAGCGCCGGCCCAGGGCGCGTGGTACTTCCAGAAGTCCACGATCTACGCCGGCTACCCGATCGAGGCGCACTACCGCCCGGCCGAGTACTGGCCGGCGCACGCCTCGATCGCGATGAGCCTCGACACGAAGGGGCGCTCGGGCGGGGCCGGGCTGGTGTACGACAACAGCCTGACCCTCGACATGAAGACCGGCCCGGCGAACATCGGCAAGGTCGACGGCGGCACCCTGCGGATGGTCGTGACCTCCGACGGCAAGCAGGTCTTCGACTTCCCGGTGTCGCTGGGCAAGGCCAGCACCCCCACCTTCAACGGCGTCAAGGTCGTCATGGAGAAGGACGCGGTCGAGCGCATGGTCGGCGAGGGCTACGACGAGCAGGTGCCGTGGTCGGTGCGGATCACCAACTCCGGCGAGTTCGTGCACTCGGCGAGCTGGAACGGCGGCAACATCGGCCAGCGCAGCACCTCGCACGGCTGCACCAACCTGACCGAGGCCAACGCCAAGTCGTACTTCGACTTCGCCCAGGTCGGCGACCCGATTACCTACACCAACACCGGCGGGCCGACGATGCCGACGTGGGACGGCTACGGCGACTGGAACGTGGCCTGGACCACCTGGCAGGCGGGCGGCGCGGTGCCGGCCAACTGACGCACCTCCGGTGAGGCGCATGCGACGCGCGCTGCCCGCCGCTCGTCGGAGGGTGGGAGACCCCGCAACCGCAGTCGCGAGTCCATGAGCTTCACGGTGGAGCAGCCGGGCGCGGATCGGCGCGGGCAATGGCTGCGTCACCGGGCGGGACCCGGCCGGGTGCGGGCCGGGTGCGGTTCGGCGGGGACCGGACGACATCGCGTCGGGTGGTCGGGCAGGACCGGCGGCCGAGTGGGCAGACCCGGCCCGCGACCCCTGGCCCCGCAACCAACGCCCGTCATGGTGGAACCCGTCGCCGCAGGGAAGCGGCGGGAACGGAGCACCCCATGCCATCGAGGGCAAAGCGGCGACGGATCGTCGCGTCCGTCGCGGCCACCGCCGCGGCCGTCGCCGGACTCGGCGCGGCCGCCGCACCGAACCATCCCATCAGCGACGCGGCCGGGTGGGCGTCCGGCGCCTGGCTCGGCAGCGGCTCGAGCGGCAGCGGCACGACCCTCGCGACGGTTCGCGCGGCGATCAATGCCTCCACCGGTACGGCGGCCACCCTGACCGGCGCCGGAGTCGGCGTCGCGCTCATCGACACGGGCGTCGCGCCCGTCGCCGGGCTGCCCGCTTCGCAGATCGTCAACGGGCCCGACCTGTCGTTCGAGTCGCAGTCGCCGGACCTGCGCTACCTCGACACGTACGGCCACGGGACCCACATGGCCGGCATCATCGTCGGCAACGACACCGCGACCGGGACCGTCGGGCTGGCCCCGAAGGCCAAGCTCACCTCGATCAAGGTCGGCACCGCCAACGGCGCCGTGGACGTGTCGCAGATCGTCGCCGCCGTCGACTGGGTCGTGGCCCACCGCAACGACGACCCGGCGAACCCGATCCGCGTGCTCAATCTCTCGTACGGCACCGGCGGCACCCCCGACTCGTGGAGCGACCCGGTCCAGTTCGCGGTCGAGCAGGCATGGCTCAAGGGCATCGTCGTGGTCGCGGCCGGCGGCAACGGCGGCACCAGCGACATCACGCTGACCGACCCGGCCAGCGACCCGGCGGTCATCGCGGTCGGCGCCGCCACCACCAAGGGCACCACGATCGCGACCGACGACGACTTCGCCAGCTTCTCCACGATCGGCGGCAACAACCGCCGCCCCGACTTCATCGCCCCCGGCGAGTCGATCCTGTCGCTGGCCGACCCCGGCTCCAACGTTGACCTGTCCTACCCGTCGGCGAAGGTCGGCACCACCCTGGTGCGCGGCAGCGGCAGCTCCCAGGCGGCGGCGGTCACCTCGGCGGCGGTCGCGCTGCTGCTGCAGGCCCGCCCGACGCTGACCCCGGACCAGGTCAAGACCGTGCTCAAGACCTCGGTCACCAGCACCTCGGGCCTGGCCAGCTCCCGGGCCGTCGGCGAGCTGAACCTGGGCGCGGCTCTGGCCAGCCAGAACACGTGGGCGTCGGGGTGGAACCGCTCCAGCGGGACCGGCGCGCTCGAGGGCGCCCGCGGCCCGAGCCACGTGGTCCGCGACAACGTGACGCTCAGCGGCGAGAACACCGTGTGGGGGCCGATCAGCACCCCCGCGTGGGCGCCGAAGAGCGCCGCCCAGACCGCCTGGTCCGGTGGCACCTGGCTCGGCTACCGCGTCGCCGGCGACAACTGGACCGGCACGTCCTGGGCGTCGAAGACGTGGGCGGCCGCGAGCTGGTCCGGCCGCCCGTGGAACGGCGCGTCGAGCTGGACCGACCCCGACTGGTCGGGGCACTACTGGTCGGGCCACTACTGGTCCGGGCACTACTGGTCGGGTCACTACTGGTCCAGCGACGACTGGTCGACGGCCTACTGGAACTGATCGAGCTCCCGCACCGCGGCGACGACCGCGGGGGAGTCCTTGCTGAGAATCTTGGAGTGGTTGCTCGCGACCCGGGCACTGATGCCGATGTTCGGGTTGCGGGCGACGATCGGGTCGAGGGTCGACCGGCCCTCGTCCATCTCGCCGTCCTGGCTGCCGAGGCTGTCCCCGGTGGCCAGGACGAACCGTACCGGGCGGGTGAGCCGCTGCAGAACCGGCACGCTGGCCGCCCCGATCTCGTTGAGCTCGATGTTGACGTCGGCGTGCTCGTCGGCGCTCATCCGCGCGCCCATGCCGAGCCGGGCGGTGATCGGCAGCAGCAGCCGCATCCGCCGGAACAGCTTGCGGATGCGGGCGGCGCCCTCCGGGCCGGTCAGCCCGACCGGGAACGCGTCGACCGTCACCAGGCCCACGACCCGCTCCGGGTTCCGGTCGGCCCAGTGCCAGCCCAGGACGCCGCCGTAGGACCAGCCGACGAGGATCGCCCGCTCGACGCCGCGGGCCGCGAGGACGGCGTCGAGGTCGCGCAGGCAGGCCTCGAACGAGTAGTCGGCCGAGCGCTTCGACTTGCCGCGGGCCCGCTCGTCGTAGCGGATGTGCCGGTAGCCGTCTCCCAGCCCGGCGATCACCTTGCGCCAGTGCGACTGGTCGGCGTAGGCGCCGTTGAGGTAGACGACCGGCCGGCCGGAGCCGCCGGTGTCGGTCACGTAGAGCTCGGTGTCGTCGACCGGGATCCAGTACTGCCGCTGCTGTGTCATGGCCAGCACGATCGCGGGCCGCCCTGACACGGAACCGCCACTGCCCTGACACCGCCCGGGATATCGTGGACGACCGTGACAGCGCTGGCGTTCGCCGTGGCCGGCGCGCTCGGCTACGGCATCGGCTCGATCGCCCAGGCCGCCGGCGCCCGGCGCAGCCGCGACACCCTGCGCGCCCTGGGCCACCCCCTCTACCTGGCCGGCCTCGCCTGCGACCTGCTGGCCTGGTTCGCCTCGCTCGTCGCGCTGCGGACCCTGCCGGTGTACCAGGTACAGGCCGTCCTGGCCGGCTCCCTCGCGGTGACCGTCGTCGCCGCCCGGCTGTTCCTGGCCGCCCGCATCCGTCCGCGGGACGCGGCGGCGGTCGTGGTCACGATCCTGGCGCTGGCGGTCGTGGCCGCGGCCGCCGGGCCCCAGGACGAGGTGCGGCCGTCCGCGGCGCTGCGGTGGGGCCTGGTGGCGGCGGCGGTCGTGCTCGCGGGTGGCGGATGGCTCGCCACCCGTGCGCTGCGGCCGGCCGCGGCCGCGCTGGCCGGGCTCGCCTACGGGGGCGCGGCGCTGTGTGCGCGGGCGCTGCCCGTGCCCGGCCACCGCGGTGTCCTCGCCATCGCCGGCTCGCTGCTGGCCGAGCCGCTCACCTGGGCCCTGGCCGGGTTCGGCGTCACCGGGACGCTGCTGTACGCGTTCGCCCTGCAGTACGGGCAGGTCGGGCCGGTGACCGCGGTGCTGTGGATCACCGAGGTCGTCGTGCCGTCCGCGGTGGGGGTCGCGGTGCTGCACGACACGGTCCGGCCGGGCTGGGCCCCCGCGGCCGTGCTCGCGGTCCTGGCCACCACCGCCGCCGCGGTCGTGCTGGCCACCGCCCCGGCCACCGTGTCCGCCACCACCGAGGGCGCCGATTAGGATGCGCCGAGTGGGGTGGGAAGCGCTCGGGCGATGGGGTGAGGACGCGGCTCGCCTCGAGCCGCTCACCGGCGGCGTCGCCAACGACGTGTGGAGCGTGCGCGTCGGCGGGCGGCTCGCGGTCGGCCGTCTCGGCACCCGCAGCGACGCCGATCTCGCCTGGGAGACCGGGCTCCTGCGACACCTCGACCGGGCGGGGCTGACCGTTCCGGTCCCGATCCCGACCACGGACGGCCGGTCGTTCGCCGGCGGTCTGGTCGTGATGACCTATCTGGACGGCGGGCCGCCCGAGACGCGGGACGACTGGCGGCGGGTGGCCGCCACGCTGCGCGAGTTGCACCGCCTGACGCGGGGCTGGCCGCAGCGGCCGGGCTGGCGGTCCTCGGCCGACCTCCTGCACGCCGAGACCGGGACGAGGATCGACCTCGGCGCGATGCCCCCGGAGGGCGTGGCGCGATGCCGGGCGGCGTGGGCGCGGCTCGCCGGACGCGAGACCTGCGTCGTGCACGGCAACCCCGCCAACCCGGGCAACGTCCGGGTGACCGCGGGCCGGGTCGCGCTGATCGACTGGGACGAGTCGCACGTCGACGTCCCCGACCTCGATCTCGTGCTGCCCGGCAACGCGGCCGGCCTCGACGACGGCGCGCTCGACGTCGCCGGGCAGGCGTCGGCCGCCTGGGAGGCCGCCGTGTGCTGGGGCGACGACTACTCGGCCCGGCGCCTCGCCGAGGTGCGGGCACTGTGAGAACGGCCTCCGGCCGCCCGTCCGCCGCGCGAGAATGTGGTCGGGGGTATGAGATGCACCTCGTCTCCGCCGCCTGAGTTGCACCCAGTGCATCGTTGCACCTAGTGTAAGCGGACGTGAGTGATCATGGGGGACGGCGGGAGGCGCTCAAGGCCCGCCACCGCGCGGCCATCCTCGATGCCGCGCGGAGCCTCATCGACGAGCGGGGCGGGGCGCACTTCTCCGTCGACGAGCTCGCCGATCGGGCCGACGTCGCCCGGCGTACCGTCTTCAACCACTTCGCGTCCCTCGACGACGTCCTGCTCACCCTCGGCACCGACGTCCTCTCCGTCGTCATCAACGACTTCCTCGCGCAGGTCGCGGCCGCGCCCGTCGGCGACGGCAGCCGGGCCTCCATGTTCGACGAGCTCGCCCGGACCCTGCGCGCGGCCGACCTCGCGGCGGTGATCGTCTCCGTGACCGCGATCGTCGGGGTGGCCGGCGAGGACGACGTCCGCTCCCCGATGCTCACCCACACCGCGTTCCGGCGGACCGGGGGGGCGCTCGCGGCCGAGGTCACGCGCCGGTACCCCCGGGCACACCCGCTCGATGTCGAACTGCTCATCAACTCGCTCATGAGCGGCATGACCGTGATCGCCGGCCGCTGGATCGCGATGACCGGCGCCGCCCTCGACGACGAGTCCCGGGCGGTCTGGGACGACCTGCTCACCCGGCTCCTCGACAACATCCGCAACGGATATCTGCCTGCCTGAAAGGAATACCGCGGCCATGGCCGAACTGTTGTACCGGCTCGGGCGTTTCAGCGCCCGCCGCCATTGGGTGGTGATCGCGACCTGGATCGTGGTCATCGGCCTCGCCGGGGGCGCCTACGCGCTGTTCCACGGCTCGCTGTCCGGGGCGATCACGATCCCGGGCACGCCCACGAGCAAGGTGGCCGACGAGCTCGCGGCGAAGTTCCCGAAGGCGAGCGGGGGCAGCGGTACCGTCGTGTTCGCCACCACCTCCGGCTCGGCCTTCACCGACCAGCAGAAGGCGGGCATCGCCGCGCTGCTCAAGGACCTCGGCGGCGAGCCCGGCGTGAAGGCGACCACCGACCCGTTCCAGACCCAGACCGAGCGCGACGCCCAGCAGCAGAAGATCGCCGACGGGCGGGCCCAGCTCGCCCAGGGCAAGCAGCAGCTCGACGCCGGGCAGGCCCAGCTCGACACCGGCAAGCAGCAGCTCGCGGCCGCCCAGCAGCAGCTGGACGCGGCCAAGGCGCAGGCGCCCGGCTCGGCCCAGCTCGCGGCCCAGCAGCAGCAGCTCGACCAGAAGCGGCAGGAGCTGCAGGCCGGCCAGAAGCAGATCGACGACGGCCGGGCCCAGCTCGAGGCGCAGGGCAAGCAGCTCGAGGTCGGCGCGCAGCTGATGGACCTGGCCAAGGAGCTGCGCACGGTGTCCAAGAACGGCTCCGCGGCCGTCGGCGTCGTGCAGTTCGACACCCCGACGTACGAGGTGCCGAAGGAGGTCAAGGACGACATCGTCCAGAAGGCCGCCGACGCGAAGATCGACGGGGTCGAGGTCAACGTCTCCAACGACATCGCGCAGACCGTGCCCAGCGTGCTCGGCCCCGGCGAGGTCGTCGGTGTCGTCATCGCCGCGATCGCACTGTTCGTGATGCTCGGCACGGTGCTGGGCGCCACCCTGCCGCTGCTCGGGGCGCTGCTCGGCGTCGGCGTCGGGGTGCTCGCCGCGCTGTCGTTCTCCGACGTCGTCACCATGATCTCGGTGACGCCCGTGCTCGGCGTCATGCTCGGCCTGGCCGTGGGCATCGACTACGCCCTGTTCATCCTCAACCGGCACCGGCGCCAGCTCAAGCAGGGCGTGGAGATGGGGGAGTCGATCGGCCTGGCCAACGGTACCTCCGGCAACGCCGTGGTGTTCGCGGGCTCGACCGTGCTCGTCGCGCTGCTGGCCCTCAACGTCACCGGGATCCCGTTCCTGGGGCTCATGGGTACCGTCGGCGCGGTCTGCGTCGCCGTCGCCGTGCTCGTCGCGATCACGCTCACCCCGGCGCTGCTGTCGCTCGTGGGGCTGCGCATTCTCAGCCGCAAGGAGCGGGGCCGCATCGGTGAGGCCGCCGCGCTGCCGGCGGTGCCGCAGACCACGATGTCGACGGGCCGCTCGGTGCTCACGCTCATCGCCGGGGTGCTCGTGCTCGGGGTCATCGCGATCCCGGCCATGTCGATGCGGCTCGGGCTGCCGGTGGGCTCCTCGGAGGCGGAGGACTCGCAGCAGTACCGCGCCTACAAGACGGTCGAGCGGGAGTTCGGGGCCGGCGTGAACGGGCCGCTGCTCGTGGTCGCGCACCTGCCCGGCAAGCCCACCGGCAACGACCTCACCGCGATCGAGGCGGCCATCGGCGCCAAGCTCGCCGCCCAGCGCGACGTGGTCGCGGTCGCCCCGATCGGCGCGTCCGAGGACGGGACCGTGGCCGCGTTCCAGGTCGTGCCCAAGGACGGGCCGTCCAGCGAGTCCACCGCGCAGCTCGTGCGGGACCTGCGCGGCGCGTCACCGCTGAGCGTCGAGGCCGGGAAGGTCGAGCTGGGCGTGGCCGGCAACGCCAGCGGCAACATCGACGTGTCGCAGAAGCTCGCCGATGTCCTGCCGCTGTACCTCGCCCTCGTCGTCGGACTCTCGCTGATCATCCTGATCTTCGTGTTCCGGTCGATCCTGGTCCCGCTGACCGCGACCGCCGGCTTCGTGCTGTCGCTGCTGGCGGCGTTCGGCGGCCTGACCGCGATCTACCAGTGGGGCTGGCTCGGCGGGATCTTCGGCGTGCACGACCCGTCGCCGGTGCTGAGCTTCCTGCCGACGATCGAGATCGGCATCCTGTTCGGCCTGGCCATGGACTACCAGCTGTTCCTGGTGTCGGGGATGCGGGAGGCGTACGTCCACGGCGCCCCGGCCCGCCTCGCCGTGCGCCGCGGCCTGCACGCGGGCCGGGCGGTCGTCACCGCGGCGGCGATCATCATGATCGCCGTGTTCGCCGGCTTCATCTTCTCGGAGTCGGCGACCATCCGGCCGATCGGCTTCGGGCTCTCCTTCGGTGTGCTGGTCGACGCCTTCGTCGTGCGCATGCTGCTCATCCCCGCCGCGATGCACCTGCTGGGCCGCTCGGCCTGGTGGCTGCCGAAGTGGCTCGACCGCATCCTGCCCGACGTCGACGTGGAGGGCGCGAAGCTCGAGCGCACCCACCCGATCGACCCGCACGCTCACCACGAGCCGGTGCCGGCCGAGGCCGCGACCGGCACGGCCTGAGTCGTCGCCGCTGCCCGGCCGGCCCCGAGCCGGCCGGGCAGCGTGCCGTTCAGGCCGGGCAGCGCGCCGTTCAGGCCGGACCGGCGCCGGCCCGAGCCGCGACCGGCACCGGCCGCGCGTCCGCCCCGGCCCCGGCCGCGGTGCCGGCCCGGCCGGGCAGGAGGAACGCGAGCACCAGCGCGACGCCGGTGAAGCCGACGGTCCACCAGAACGCGATGTCGAACGCGGACGCGAGCGAGCCGGTGCCGGTGGCCGAGGTGGCCAGGATGACGGCGAGCAGCGCCACCCCGACCGAGCCGCCGACCTGCTGCACGATGCGGGTCACGGTGCTCGCGTGCGGCACCTGCTCGCGTTCGAGGCCGACGAACGCGACCGTCATCAGCGGGATCATCACGATGCCCATGCCGAGGCCCCGCACGAACAGCGTCGCCAGGAGCCACCAGGTCGCCGTGTGGGCGCCGGCGAACGCGAACGGCACGGTGCCGAGCCCGACGAGCGCGAACCCGAACACGGTCACCGAGCGGGCGCTGACGCGCTCCATCAGCCGGCCGGCGGCGCTCCGGCTCAGCAGCGAACCGACGCCCTGCGGGATCAGCAGCAGGCCCGCGCCCAGCGCGTCGGTGCCGCGCAGCTCCTGCCAGTACAACGGCAGCAAGAGCATCGCACCGTAGAGCGACGCGCCGGAGAGGAACATCAGCGCGGAGGCGGCCCACGTCGGGCGGGAGCGCAGCACCTCGAGGTCGACGAGCGCGGCTCCCCGGCGGCGCAGCGCCCACAGCACGAACGCGACCAGCAGCGCGGCGCCGGCGATGAGCGGCGCGAGGACGTCGGCGCGGCCGAACCCGCCCGGCTTGGTCACGTCGGACAGACCCCACAGCAGCGCGACCAGCGACGGGGACAGCAGGACCAGGCCGACCGCGTCCAGCGGGACCCGGCGCCCCGGGCCGTCGGCCGGGATCATCCGCCAGGCCAGCAGCAGGCCGGCCAGGCACAGCGGCACGTTGACCAGGAACAGCCAGCGCCAGTCGCCGACGCCGAGGATCAGCCCGCCGATCACCGGGCCGAGGATCGGGCCGACCGCGGCCGGCAGCGCGACGGTGCTCATGAGCCGCGCCCGGTCCGGGCCGCTCGCGGCCTGCACGACCATCGTGGTCAGCAGCGGCATCATGACGCCGCCGCCGAGGCCCTGGACCACGCGGAACGCGATGAGGCTCGGGGCGTCCCAGGCGAAGGAGCACAGCACCGAGCCGAGCAGGAACACCGTCAGCGCGGCCATCCACAGCCGCTTCGCGCCGAGGTGGCTCTGCAGCCAGCCGACGAGCGGGATGACCACGCCGAGGGCGAGCAGGTAGGCCGTGGAGACCCACTGGATGGTGCCCACGTCGGCGTGCAGGTCGGCGCCGAGCTCGTGCAGGGCGACGCTGACGATCGTGGAGTCGAGGATGACCGCGACGGCGCCCACGAGGACGGCGACGGCGGTGCGCATGGCGGTTCGGTCGGTCATCAGGCCACCTTGAAGATACGCGGGTGTACCTAATCGACCGTACGGCGGCATGCTAAGATACGCAAGTGCATCTTAAAACGCGCCGTCGCGGCGCCGACCTCGAGGACGCGATCCTCGACGCGGCGTGGGAGGTGCTGAACGAGCACGGCTACGAGGGCTTCACCTTCGAGGCGGTCGCGGCGCGGGCGGGGACGAGCCGGCCGGTGCTGTACCGCCGCTGGCCGCAACGCGACGACCTGCTCCTGGCGAGCCTGCGCAAGCACTGGACCTCGGCGCCGATCGAGGTGCCCGACACCGGCAGCCTCCGCGACGACGCCGTCGGCGTGCTGACCAACGCCGACGGCTCGCGCTCCCGCTGGATCACCGTGGTCAGCGTCCTGCTCGTCGACTACTTCCGCGAGACCGGCCAGAGCTTCAGCGACCTGCGCGCCGCGATGCGCCCGCCGGGCCTGGCCACGCCGTTCGAGCGGCTCGTGGCCCGCGCCGTGGAGCGCGGCGTGCTGCCGGCCGCGCCGCGCTCGCCCCGCGTGGTGAACCTGCCGTTCGACCTGCTGCGCCACGAGATGCTGATGACCCTGCGCCCGGTCCCGCCCGAGGTCATCGCCGAGATCATCGACGACGTGTGGCTGCCGCTGCTCTCCGCCACCACCGGTGCGGCATGAGGCCGCACGGCGACACCGTCCGGCCCGTCGTCGAGGAGCTGGAGCGGGCCGCCTTCGACGCCGGCGCCGTCCACGCGCACTCCGCTGGCCCGCTGGGCGCCGCGAAGATCCTGTGGGCGCCGCGCCGCTGGAACTGCCATACGGTGGCGGCTCACCCGCGAGGAGCGCCCCACGCACAGCGGCGAGGCCGTCGCGCTCCGCGCGCTGCGGGAGCCGCTGCCGGTGTGGACCGGGGCCGGCGGGACGGAGCGCGGCCTCAAGGAACAGTTAACAAACCTTGACATTGGCGGACCGAGCTACTGTCATCGATGTATGCGTAGGTGGAGAGGTCTGGCGATCGGCGCCGGGTGCGTCACGGCCGCCGTGGTGGCGATTGCCGCGTGGGTGCTGCCGGCCAGCGCCGGCACGAACGCCGTCGGCGATCCGGGCTTCGAGTCCGGCCTGTCCGGATGGTCGTGCGGCGGCAGCGCGAGCGCGGCCACGGGCACGGTGCACTCCGGGACGTACGCGCTGAAGGCCACGCCCACCGCCGGCGACACGGCCCAGTGCACCCAGACCGTGCCGGTGTCGCCGAACACCACGTACACGCTCACGGCGTGGGTGAACGGCAGCTACGTCTACATCGGAGCCTCCGGCGCGAGCATCTGGACCCCGTCCACCGGCGGGGCGTTCCAGCAGCTCTCCACGTCCTTCACGACGTCGTCGGCCACGACGAGCGTGACGGTGTTCGTGCACGGGTGGTACGGGCAGCCGACGTACTACGCCGACGACTTCGCGCTCACGACCGGCTCGGGCGGCGGCGGTACGACGGCACCGCCGACCACGCCGCCGGTGAGCCCGTCGCCGACGAAGAGCCCGTCTCCGACGAGCGGCCCGAGCCCCACCAAGAGCCCGACCAAGAGCCCGACGACCGGCCCGACCGGCAGCCCGACGACCAGCCCGACGGGCGGCACGGGACCCGGCGCGAGCCTCGCGGCCTGCCCGTTCTGGTCCACCGTCACCCCGCCGGCCCGGGTCATCGGGCCGAGCCACAACGCGACGAGCCAGGCCCCGATGATCAGCCTGAGCGGCCGGCTCCCCGCCCCGTCCACGGTGACCGGCGCACTGAGCGGCTCGAGCGTGACGATCACGTTCAGCCGGGTGGCGGGCGCCGTGGCGTACCGCGTGTGGCGCAACAGCCAGTCGGTCGGCTGGGTCGACGACTGGGGCCAGGCGACGCTCTCCGTCACCGACAACGCACCGTGCCGCAACGCGCACTACACGATCGCGGCCCTGCGCTCCGACGGCAGCGACGCCTCCACCGGCGCATTGTCCCAGCCGTACATCCTCGCCGACAGCGGCGCCGTCCAGCCCTACGCGCTCGCCCCGGGAACCCAGTTGCAGTACGAGATCACGTCCTACAACGACGCGGGCCAGACCGCGAGCGGCTTCAACACGGCGCTGGGCATCTGCGCGGTCGACACCCGGTACATCCCGTGGGGGACCCGCTTCAAGGTCGACGGGTACGGCTACTGCTACGCGGCGGACATCGGCACGTGGATCCAGGGCCAGATCGTCGACGTGTGGCTGCCGGGCGCCGAGGCCGACGCCTGGGGCGTGCAGCAGCGGACGATCACCATCCAGTAGCACCACCGACGGATCGCCTGACGCGTGGCCGGCCGTGGTTTGGCCGGCCGGCTCACGCCTGCGGGTCGGGGCGAGCGATCGCGCCGCTCGCGGGCCGCGTCGCTGGAGCGACTCGGCCTGGTCGGGGACCGACGTTGTCGCGCCGCCTTCCCCGGCGGCAATGCCATCGCCCTGTTCACCAGCGACGGACAGACAAACACCACGGCATTCGACCCGGCGACGCCGGCCGTCCACGACCGGTTCGGCCTGTGCGAACCGGATGTCTGCTCGTGCGCACACGGACCGGCGCGCCGTGATGACGGCAACCGGCGCGGTGGCGCCGTCGCGAATGCCGTGACATCGCGGGCCGGTTCCACGCGCGGCCCGTCGACGGCGCGGTCCGCGAGTCGGGCCGGGGACAACGCGAACGCCGACGGCTGCCCGGTTGTCGCCGGCACCGCCGCCGCGCACGGCGGTCGATAGCGGTCAAAGCATCGTTTGCAGCCTATGTCTGTTGCGGTCTCGCCCCCGGCCGCACTGTGCCGCCCGGTCGATGTTTGGCGGCTCGGGCCGTCCCCGTCCGGTCTTCGGGTGGATTTTCCGTCAGGCGAAACGATTCATCGCCGCCGCGGAAGGTCCTGGCGCGGCACGGCGGGAGATCATCCAGCGCGGCGGCGGTGATCGAACCGTCCGGCGTGACTTCGTGTTTTTCGGCAGTCGGAAGGTTTTGCTTTCCATCCTTCACGGCGCGGAACAAAGGCAGTTCGCCATTGACACAAGCGGCATCGATGTCAATATTGGTGACGGGTTCGATCGGTCTTGGCGGACGAGTCAAACAATTTAGGAGAGTCAATGATTGAACCGATTAGTGACTCTATCTACTATCCGATCAGTGACATATTAATGGTGCGGGGTGAAGGTATCTACGTCTACGACGACGGCGGAAACCGCTACATCGACTGCGCCTCCGGGACATTCAATCTCAGTCTCGGATACTCGCACCCCGCCGTGGTGTCGGCCATGCAGAAACAGGCCGAGAGCCTCGTGCACGTCACCTCCTCGTTTCAGACGGAGTCGGTCAACACGCTCGTCCGGCAACTGCTCGCCGCCGCACCCGCGAACCTCGTCAAGGTTCACCTGAAGGTCGGCGGGGGTTCCGAGGCCAACGAGGGCGCGATCAAGATGGCGCAGCACGCCACCGGCCGCGGCGAGGTGATCTCACTGTTCCGCAGCCACCACGGCCAGACGATGATGACGACCTCGCTGTCGGGCAACGCCTTCCGCAAGGCGCCGTTCCCGCTGCTGTACCCGGGCTCGCTGCAGGTCCCCGACCCGTACTGCATGCGCTGCTTCTACGGCCAGCGACGCGACACCTGCGGGCTGATGTGCGTCGAACGCATCGACGACTTCCTGGAGTACGCCAGCGGCGGACAGGTCGCGGCGATCATCCTGGAGCCGATCTCCGGCAACGGCGGCAACATCGTGCCGCCCGAGGGCTACCTGCCCCGGCTGCGCGAGTTCTGCGACGAGCACGACATCGTGCTCATCTTCGACGAGATCCAGACCGGCATCGGCCGCACCGGGCGGATGTTCGCCGCCGAGCACTTCGGCGTCCGGCCCGATGCCATCACCGTCGGCAAGGGACTCGGCGGCAGCGGCGCGCAGATCGCCGGCATTCTGGCCGGCGAACGCCTCGCCGGGCTGCCCGCCCACCACCACTCGTTCACCTACGGCGCGAACACGCTGGCCGCGGCCGCGGCGGTCGCCGCCCTGGAGGTCATCGGCCGACCCGAGTTCCTGGCGAACGTCCGCGCCACCGGCGAGCACATCATGCAGCGACTGCGCGACCTGCAGCGGCGGATGCCGGCCATCGGCGACGTACGGGGGGTCGGTCTCATGATCGGCATCGAGCTCGTGCAGCCGGGCGGCGCACCGGCGGTGGACCTGGCCAACGAGGTCGCGCGCCGCGGATTGGGGCACGGGCTGCTGCTGCGCACGTCGCGGTACGGCTACGGCAACGTGGTGAAGATCCGGCCCCCGCTCATTCTCACCCACGAGCAGGCCGACGAGATCTGCGACGCGTTCGAGACGCTCCTGCGGGAGGTCGTGGCGTGAAGGACCTCGTGACCGGCACCGCGGCGGCGGTGCGCAGCGCCCTGACGGCCCAGGTGCACCGCCGGCGCAGTGTGCACGGCGATTCGCCCGGCGGCGACGCCCAGTTCGACATCGACAAGGTGGCCGAGGAAGCGGTCTGGGAGTACGTGTGGCGGCACGCGCCGGTGCCCGTGGCCGTCTACACGGAGGACGAGGGGCTGCGGACCACCGGGCCCCGGCCCGAGCACGTGCTCGTCGTCGACCCGATCGACGGCACCCGGCCCGCCTCGGCCGGGCTGGAGATGGCCACCGTCTCCGTCGCCGCGGCGCGGATGGGCGAGGGCCGCCCGACGGTCGGCGACGTCATCGCCGCGCACGTCTTGGAGCTCAAGTCCGGGGCGTGGTTCTACGCGGACACCCGCAGCGGCCTGTGCACGAGCGGACACGACCGGCCGGTGCCGTCCTTGAGCCCGAACACCGACCTGACCCGGATGTTCTGGTCGATGGAGCTCAACGGGCACCCGATGCGGCTCATGTGCGACGCCTACGGTCACCTGGTCGACGCCTCGGCCAACACCGGCGGGGTGTTCCTGTTCAACAGCGCCTCGTACTCCATCACGCGCATCATCACCGGCCAGCTCGACGCGTTCGTCGACGTGGGCAACCGCATCCTGCGCGACCACCCGGAGACCGAGGCCGCGTTCCGGCGGGTCGGCCGGGGCAACGTCCTGCACCTGTTCGGGTACGACATCGCCGCGAGCGTCTATCTCGCCCGCCGTGCGGGTGTCGTCATCACCGATGCCTACGGCGACTCGCTGGACACCATGCCGCTGCTCGCCCTGGACCCCGCCAGTCAGCGTTCCTGTGTCGCGGCCAGTACACCGCAGCTGCACGCCGCGCTGCTCGAGTCCATCACCTGGAACACCGTCACCGGAGGTACACCGTGAAAGCCCTGGTCCTGCACGAGGATCGAAGCCTGCGCCTCGTCGAACGGCAGCGCCCCGTCTGCGCCGCGCCCGACGACGTCATCGTCCGCATGACGCAGGCCGGCATCTGCGGCACCGATCGCGGCGTGCTGCTCGGCAAGTTCCATGCGCAAGCCGGCGTGGTGATGGGCCATGAGGCCGTCGGTGAGGTCGCCGAGACCGGGGCCGGCGTCACCACGCTCAAGCAGGGCGACCGGGTCATCATCAACCCGACGCTGTACTGCGGACTGTGCCACTGGTGCCGCCGCGGCGCGCTCAACTTCTGCCTGAACAAGACGGGCAACGAGATCGGCATCGACCGCGACGGCGCGTTCGCCGGGTTCATGCGGCTGGAGGAGCGGTTTCTGCACCTGGTCCCGGAAGGGATGTCGGACGACCAGGCCGTGCTCGCCGAGCCGATCGCCTGTGTGCTCAACAACCTCGAGGCCGCCGCCATCCGCCCGGACGACGAGGTCGCCGTGCTGGGCGGCGGGCCGATCGGCACCCTGGTCGCCCTCGTCGCCGGCCACTTCGGCGCCGCGGTGCGGGTGGTGGAGATCGACCCGTACCGGCGCGCCGTCGCCGAGGCCTTCCTGGCCGCCGTGCCCGGCTGCACGGCCCGCGTCGAGGAGCCCGGCGCCGTCGCCGCGCGTTCGGCGTCGCTCGTGGTGGACAGCGTCGGATCGCTGACCGCGGAGGCGTGGGAGCTGGCGGCGAACCTCGGCCGGATCGTCGTGATGGGGTTCAACGACCGCGCCACGTGGACGATGCGCCCGCTGGAGCTGCTGCAGCGCGGGCTGCGCGTCATCGGCGCCGGCGACTACAACAGCCTGCTGTTCGACCGGGCCGTGGACCTCGCCCGCCGGCTGCCGCTGTCCGGCCTGATCAGCCACCACGTGCCCATCGACCGCTTCGATGAGGCGCTGGCCGCGATCGGGGCCGCCGGCGGCGAGCATGAACAGTACGCCGGCATGAAGGTCGTCATCGATCTGCGGGACGCGGCATGAGCGCCGGATATCCGTTCGGATACGAACGACCGGTGATCTACGGCGAGTACCCCTACTACCGGGCGGACCCCGATCGCTGGGGGCCGAACCTCGCCGCGCTGGCCGAGGCCGGTGTCGACGTCGTCACGTGCTACGTCCCGTGGCGTTTCCACGAGTACGCACGGCACCGCTACGACTTCCGGGGCGCCGGCGACAAGCAGCGCGACCTGCTCCGGCTGCTCGACCTCGCCGCCGCCGCCGGGCTGCGCGTGCTGCTCAAGCCCGGGCCGTTCATCCACGCCGAGGTGCAGCTCGGCGGTCTGCCGGACCGGGTCAGCCCGACCGTCGATCCGCGGTTCGCGGCCGTGCTCGACGCGGGCGGCCGGGCGGTGACGTCGCAGGGACTCGCCCTGCCGAGCCTGTTCTGCCCGCTGTACCGCGAGGAGGTCCGCCACTGGCTCGGTGCCGTCGAACGGCACGTCCTGGCGACCAGCCTGGCGCCGCACGGACCGGTCGTGGCGGTGCAGCTGGGCAACGAGGGAATCTACAGCGACGCCAACCAACCGGTGACCGCGCACGATTTCAGCGCACCGGCCGTGGCGGCGTTCCTGCACGACACCGGCCGGGCCGATGCCGGTGACCCGTCGACGTGGTCGGCCGAGCTGCGCGAGGCGTGGGCCGAACACAGCGGCACGGTGCTGCGCCGGCACTATCTCGACCTGGCCGAGGGACTCTCCCCGGCCGTGCGGCAGGCGGCGACGCTCAACCTGCCGCTGCCGGCGCTCGACGGGCCGCCCGGTGGCGCCGCGGCGTGGTTGCTGCGCACCGCCCCGCTGGCCGGGCTCGGGTTCGCGCTGGGGTACACCGGCTGGGTCGGCAGCGTCGCGCGCAGCCGCATCGCCTTCGCGTCGCACTGGTTCGGGGTGCGCGCCCGCCGGTACAGCAACGTCGAGGACAACTGGGGCTTCACCTGGACCGATCCGGCCTTCGACCGGCCCGGCAACGCGATGTTCCAGGCGCTGCTGGCCCTCGCGCTGGAGTCGCGGACCTACAGCGTCTACACCGCCTGCGCCACCGAGCACTGGACAGCGGCGATCGACCTGGACGCGCAGGCGCTGCTGGCGGAGGGCATCGACCCGCTGGACTACGCGCCGCCCTACTGCCCCGGTGCGCCGCTGCGCGAGGACGGCGGTACCGGCGCGAACATCGCCGCGCTGCACGCCCTGCGCGACGTCGTGCGGTCCGCCGCGCCGCGGCCGGAGTCGTTCGGCGCGGACGTGGCCCTGCTGGTGCCCTCGGCGCTCGCCCGGGCCGAGGCCTGGCCGGAGGAGACCGCACCGGCCGGACCCGCGCTGCGCGACGCCGCCGAGCTCTGCGTCGAGCTGATGGAGCGGCAGCAGTACCAGATCGAGGTCCTGACCGAGGAGCACGCCGAGGACAGCTCGCTGCCGTGGCTCGTGCCGGTGGGGCCGGACGGGCCCGGCGAGCGGCTGGCCCGGCTGATCCGCGACCACCGGCGCGCCGGTCACCCGGTCGTGCTCCTCACGGGCGCCGGCGGTGCCCCGCGCACCCCGCACGACCCGCTGCCGATGTTCCCGCTCGCGGCGCGCGACCGGGCACCGCTGCTGCGGATGCTGCCGGCGGCGCGGCACGCGCACCCGGCGACCGATCCCGCCGTCGTGCTGGTGCACACCGGTCCCGACGGTACGGCGCGCTCGGTCTTCGTGTTCAACCTCGGCGCCGAGCACGCCACCGTCCGCCGGGCGATCGGCGGCGACACGGTGAGCGTGGAGGTGCCGCCCCGCAGCGCGGCCCTGCTGCGCCGCACCGGCGACCGGTTCAGCCGCATCATCACCAGCGCCGAGCTGGACCCGCCACCGCCACCGCCGCCGGGCATCTTCGCCACCGTCCCGGCCAGCATCGAGGAGAGCCCATGACCGCCGACACCATCGCCCCGCCCGCGGGCATCACGTTCGACAACACCGTGCCGCGCGCGCTCGTCGACCGCGGGGACACGACCACCGTGCTCATCACCAGCTGGGTGAAGACCCCGACGTCGATCACCGCCGGTGCGGTCTGGCCACGGCTGGGCGGCTACTACACGCTCCTGGATCACCAGCGGCACGACCCCGTGCTCGTGCTGGAGACCTTCCGGCAGTGCGCGCTGCTGCTGGCCCACGTGGTCGACGACGTGCCGCTGGCGACGATGCAGATCCTGCGCGCGGCGCACTACACCGCCGACCCGGAGGGCCTGCGCGTCACGGACCGGCCGACCGAGGTCGTCGTCACCATCGACTCCGGCCGGACCGAGCCGCTGGGTCACGCGATTCTGCAGACGTCGATGGACTGCCGGCTGTACCGGGACGGCCGCCTCGTCGCGAGCGGTGGCGGGCGGGTGATCGTGCCGCCGAACGACCGGTACCTGAAGGTGCGCGGCCGCGACCCGCAGGAGGTGAAGATGCCCGCCGCGGCACCGGAGGCGTCCGTGCCACCGGCGAGCGTCGGGCGGGCACTGCGGCGTGACGTCGTCATCGCGCCCGGATCACGCCCCGGCGCCTACCTGCTGCACATCGACGCCGCGCACGCCAACTTCTTCGACAATCCCACCGACCACACGCCGGGCATGCTGCTCACCGAGGCGATGCGTCAGGCGGTCGTCGCCGAGTCCGGCGACCCGTACTTCGCGCCGATGAGCCTCGCGGTGCGTTTCCACCGCTTCGTCGAGCTCGACCAGCCGGGCGAGGTCCTGGTGCGCCGCACCGCGCAGGGCTTCCACACCGAGGTCCGGCAGGCCGGCAAGCTCGCCGCGCACGCCGACTGGCCCACGACCGGCCACGCCGATGGATGAGCTGCTCGCGGCCGGCGCGGTGCGGACGATCGCGGCGCTGCGCTCCGGCGCGGTGAGCCCGGCCGAACTGCTCGACGCCGTCGAGGCCCGCATCGCCGAGACCGAACCGCGGCTGCACGCGATGACGGCGGTCTGCCTCGACCGCGCCCGGCGGCGACGATCGGGCAACGACGGGCCGCTCGCCGGGCTGCCGGTCACCGTGAAGGACGTCGTCGACGTCGAGGGGGTGCCGACGACATTCGGATCCGAACCGTACCGCGGCAACGTGCCACGGCGCTCGGACCGGCTCGTGACACGTATCGAGGCCGCCGGCGGCGTGATCGTGGGCAAGACGAACCTGCCGGAGTTCAGCGCCGGCGCCGACACCGTCAGCCCGGTCGGCGGGCGCACCCTGAATCCGGCCGATCCGTCCGTGTCGTGTGGTGCGTCGAGTGGTGGCGCCGCGGTCTCCGTCGCCGCGCACCAGGCGTGGCTGGCCCACGGCGCGGACACCGCCGGTTCGATCCGCATCCCGGCCGCGTTCTGCGGCGTGGTCGGGGTGCGGCCCACGCCGGGGCTCGTCACCACCGACCGCGACGACGATCCGTCCGGGCTCGAGGTGCACGGACCGCTGGCGCGCACCGCCGCCGACGCCGCGCTGTTCCTGCGGGTGCTGGCGTCCCGGGACCTGCCGTCGCCCGAGCCGGGTGCCCGGCTGCGGATCGCGTTCAGCCCGGATCTCGGCGGAGCCGCGCGGGTCGAGGACGAGGTCGCCGCGGCGTGCGCCGGTGCCGTGGCGGACCTCCTCCGGCTGGGGCACCGGGTCGAGGAGGCGGCACCGCCGGTGCGCGGGGTCCACGAGGCCTGCCTGATCCTGCTCGCCCGGCGAGCCGTGGCGCTGCACGCCGAGCGGGTCGAGCGGCACGGCACGGCGCTGGGCCCGGCCCTGCGCGCCGAGGTCTCCGCCGGGCTGGCGATTCCGGCCGACCGGGTCGCGTCCGCGCTGCGTCGCCGGGCCGAGCTGCGGGCGGCGATGACGACCTTCCTCGGCCGGTTCGACGCCCTCGTGACGCCGGTGTTCGGTGTCGGGCCGTGGCCGTTGCCGGACGGCGCGAGCCCGTATCCGGACGAGCCGTACCTGAGCCTGGGCGCGGCCGCGTGGCCGCTGACGACCCTGGCGCCGATGGCCGGCTGCCCCGCGGTCGCGGTGCCCCGCGGCACCGCCGGCGGGCTGCCCGTGGGCCTGCAGCTGCTCGGCGCGCCGGGCAGCGACCTGCGACTGCTGCGCCTCGCCGCCGACCTCGAGACGGCCGGCCCGGACAAGGCCGCCGCGGCCGCCGGGCCCGCGACCCGCGAGGGGAGGCGGCCGTGAACGAGTATCCGGCCGCTCGTGCGGTGCCGGACCTCGTGCCCGCGCGGTACGCGGACTGGCGGGAGGAGAGCCCGCTGACCCGGGTGCGGCTGCCGGACGGGCGCCCCGCCTGGCTGGTCACCCGCTACGACGACGTGCGCAACGTGCTGCGGAACCCGGCGCTGAGCTCCGACACGACCGCGCCGGCCTGCCCCCGCTTCGGCTCGGCGGTGGAGGTACCGCCGCTGAACACGACGATGATCGCGCTCGACGGACCCGCGCACTCCCGGCTGCGCCGCATGCTCGCGCCGGAGTTCTCGGTCGCCTCCGTCGCCCGGCTCACGCCGGTGGTCGACCGGATCGTGCGGGAGTCGCTCGACCGGCTCACGGCCGGGCGGCATACCGCGGACGCGCCCGCCGACCTGGTCGAGGGCTTCGCGCTGCCGGTCGCCTCGCGGCTCATCTGCCACATCCTCGGCCTGAGCTACGAGGCGCACGCGACCTTCGAGCGGAGCACCCACGTGCTCTCCGCCGGTACCAGCACGGCGCAGCAGAAGCTCGATGCGGGAGCCACCATCGTCGGGCTCGTCACCGAACTCGTGGCCCAGCGGCTGCGTGAGCCCACCGACGCGGACCTCACCGGCCGGCTGACCGGACGCTACGTGGCCACCGGCGAGCTGACCGAGCCCGAGGCCGTTCACAACCTGACGCTGCTGCTCGGCGCCGGGCACCACACCTCCGCCAACATGACCTCGCTCAGCGCGCTGAGCTTCATGCTGCGTCCGTCCCTCGCGCGGCGCTTCCGCGACGAGCCGCAGCTGCGGCCGAACCTCGTCGAGGAATTGCTGCGCCACCACACGATCGTGCAGCTGGGCCTGTCGCGGGTGGCGCGGGCCGACATCGCCCTCGGCGACACGGTGATTCGCGAAGGCGAGGGCATCGTCCTGAGCCTGCAGAGCGCCAACGGCGACCCGCGGCATTTCGCCGGGCCGGACACGCTCGACCCCGACCGCGCGGAGGCGCGCTACCACCTGGCGTTCGGGTTCGGGCCGCACATCTGTATCGGGCAGAACCTCGCCCGCGTCACCATCCGCAGCGCGCTGAGCGGGCTGGTGCAACGGCTGCCCGGCATGCGCCTCGCCGTGCCGCTGGAGCAGCTGAGCTTCAACGACGCCCTGGACTTCCACGGGCTGCGCCGGCTGCCGGTCCACTGGTAATCCGTCCCTCGAGTCAGGAGCAACGATGAGCACCACCGACACCAACCGTGAACTGCTGCGCCGCTGCTACGAGTCCTACTTCGTGCACGGCAGCCTCGACGCGGTCGCCGACGCGATCCACGAAGACTTCGTGCAGCACAGCCCGGACGCACCCTCGGGCCGGCAGGCCTACCTGGCGCACCTGGCCGAGGCCGCGTTCAAGGGCGGCAGCAGCGACGTCAAGCGGATCCTCGCCGACGGTGACTTCGTCGCCGTGCATCATCATCTGCGGCTGCGCGACGACAACGGCCCCGGTCTGGCCGTGGTCGACCTGTGGCGTGTCCAGGACGGCAAGCTGATCGAGCATTGGGACGTCGAGCAGCCGGTGCCAGACCCGCAGAGGGTCCCCAACGGCATGTTCTGACGCACACCTGGGCAGGCGCGCGCAGCCGGACAACGCGGTCCGTGCGCGCCCGGCCGCACCGAGAACCTGCACAGATGCGAGGAGACCGTCACCGTGACGATCGGCCTAGAACTCGTACGAACCTCCAACGATCGGGTCTTCGAACTTCTCGACGCGCTCGCGTCGCTCGGCCCGGGAGCACACCGGCTCCGGGACGTCGCGGCCCGCGCCAGACTCGCGACACCGACGGCCCATCGCATCCTGCAGGCCGCGATCCGCGCCGGCACCGTGTCCAAGGCCCGACGCGGTCAATACTCGCTCACGGTCCGCGCCGGGTCGCCCGGCCCGCAGCCCGCCCTGTCCGCGCCGGCCACCGCGACGCGGCACAGCGCACAGGACGCGACCGGGCCCGGGAGCCTGTCGCTGGCGATCTCCCGCCGCATCCGGATCGGCCTGGCCGCCCTGCAGAAGGCGACCGGACAACCGGTGCTGCTGTACGTCCCGCTCATCCTCGACGCTCCGATGCGGTACTGCCTGGCCTACTTCGCCCCCGAACGAGACGAGCTGCTCGGCGACGCGGAACGGTTGCTCGCCACCGACATGGTCTTCTGCGCACCGCTCACCGTCGACGCGGCGGGGCGGCTGATCGAAGCGCACATGATGGGCCACCTGCCGGGCCGGGCGGACCAGCGCGAGCGCGCGATCCTGCAGGCCGGCTACACGTACGGTCCCTCGCCGGTCGCGGGCTGGGACACGCTCGCCGCGCCGCTGCGCCGGTACGGGCAGATCGCGGGGGCGATCTGCGTAGCGGCGCGAACCGCCTGGCTGGAAGAGCACCGGGACCGAACGGTCGGGCAACTGCGGCAGCTCGCCTCGGAACTGAGCGACGAGATACCGCCGCGATAGAGCCGCGGGTCCCGCACGGAAGGAAGGACGCTCGATGACATCGAAGACCCCCGCGGTCGTGCTCGGCGCCGGCATGGCCGGCCTGCTGGCGGCCGCCGCCCTCGCCCGAACGCCCGATGTCGGTGAGGTCGTGCTCGTGGAACGTGACCGGCTGCCGCCCGGCCCGCACCCGCGGCGTGGTCTGCCGCAGGGGCGGCACGCCCACGTGCTCATGTCCAGCGGTGCCCGGGCGATCGAGGCGCTGCTGCCCGGCACCACCGAACGATGGCGCGCCGCGGGGGCGCACCGCATCGGACTGCCCGACGGCTACGTGATGCTGCTGCCGCAGGGCTGGCTCCCTCGCGGCGAAAGCGGCCAGTTCGTCGTCAGCTGCAGCCGGGCGCTGCTCGACTGGGTGGTCCGCGAGCAGGTCCTGGCGCTGCCCGGGGTGCGCCTCGCCGACGGGACGGAGGCCGTCGCGCTGTGCGGCGACGCGGCTCGCGTCGACGGTGTCGAAGTGCGCGACCTGCGCGACGGCAGCACGCGGCGGCTCGACGCGGGAATCGTGCTCGACGCTACCGGCCGTGGTTCCCGGGCACCGCACTGGCTGGCCGCGCTTGGCCTGCCGAGCGTCGACGAGGACGTCGTCGACTCGGGGCTGCGCTACGCGACGCGGATGTTCCGGGCACCGGCGGGCGCGGAGACCGCCTTTCCGATCGTCAACATCCAGGCCGATCCGGAGCAGGACCGTCCGGGCCAGACGGCCGCGCTGATGCCGATCGAGGGCGGTCAGTGGCTGGTGACGCTGTCGGGCACCAGAGGTGGTCAGCCACCCGCAGACGAACGCGAGTTCGTCGGCTTCGCCCGGGCCATGCGCCACCCGATCGTCGGCGACCTCATCGCGGGCGCCGAGGCTCTCGGCCCGGTCTCGGTGACGAACAGCACCGCGAATCGGCGCCGGCATTTCGAGCGGCTCGCCGCGTGGCCGGACGGCTTCGTTGTGCTGGGTGACGCGGTCGCCGGCTACAACCCGGTCTACGGCCACGGCATGACGGTCGCGGCCCACGGCGCGGCGGCCCTCGCCGCCGAGCTGGACACGGTGCCGGTACTGCAACCCGGCCTGGCCCACAGGGTGCAACGGCGGCTCGCGTCCATCGCGGCGGACGCCTGGAGCCATGCGACCGGGACCGACATCCGCTTCCCCGGCGCGCGTGGTCCCGCGCCGTCGCGGGTCGAGCGGGCGATGTGGCGGTACCAGAGCCGCCTCATGCGGACCGCGCTCGGCCGGCCCGGGGTGGCTCGCGAACTGGTCGAGGTGTTCACGTTGTCGGCGCCGGCGAGTCGCCTGATCCGCCCGCGGATCGTGCTGGCGACGCTGCTCGGGCCCGGCCGCGCGCCACTGCGGCAGCCTCCGTTCACCGCGGCGGAGCGGGCGGCCGTGGCGGTGTGAACCCGCCGTGCCGGGAGGCGCCCGAACGCGGTTCCCGGCACCGCGCGGCCCGGCCCGGCCGGCGACGTGCGGTGGTCCGGGCCCGGGCCGGTCGTCAGCTCGTCACGGCCCCGTCGTGGTCCATCAGGACAGGGTGCGGTGGTCGGTCCACCACGCGTACAGGGCGGTCGGGGAGTCGTCGGCGACGCTGGCGTACACCGAGCGGCTCTCGATCGTCCAGGTGATCGCATAGCCGTTGTTGTACTCGAAACAGGTGTAACGGCCCCCGGACCAGCTGCCGCTGCGGGACTTGCCGGACTGGCAGCTGCCGCTGCTGTTGCCCTCGACGTTGACGTCGACATCCTGGTTCAGGTAGTCGTCGGCGCGGGCCTTGCTGTCGAACCACACCAGCCAGACGGGGTCCCGCAGGGCGGGCTCGGTCCCGCACTTGATCGAGGACTTCGAGTACTTCGGGACGACCCTCGTGAACGGCACGCAGGTGTCGTGCAGGACCACCGAGCCGGTGGACTCGACGAGCTCGAGGTCGTCGGCCTTCATGCCGCTGGGCAGGGGCTTCGCCGGCGACGGCGTCCGCGGCGCACCGGTGGACGGGCCGCTCCCCGCCGCGGACAGGCCGGACCGCTCGTCGTGGTCCCGGCTCCGCACGCCGTAGACGACGGCTGCAGCGCCTCGCGCCCCGCGTACAGCCGGCCGCTCTCGTCGGCGAAGACGGCCGAGAGCAGCAGCGGCCCCCCGTCGAACAGCAACGGCGCCACGCGCCCGTCCGGCCACTGCAGGACAGCCACCGAGTTGGAGGTGCCGTAGTCGATCGCGAGCCGGAAGCCGTCCATCACGCCCCATCCTAGGGACGGGCCGCCCGCTTGCCGTACAGCGAACAGACCGGCTTGCACCCCGAACGGCTGACGGTCTCCGGGCTTTCGCCGCCGGGCCGGTCACGCCGTCCGGCGGTCCGCGGTGTCGAGCGACGGTGGTGAGCCTTGACCCGGGAAGGCGTGCTCGAGACGCCTACCCGACAGTGCGGGCGGCATGGCACCGGATGGAACGCGGTGTTGGTGCCGGGCGATCCCGTCCCGGCGACGAGCACGCATCGAAAAAGGAGCGATCATGACGCACCCGTTCCGCACGTTCCTGCGCCGGTCCACCCTGGTTGCCCTGGCCGTGGTGGCCGCGGTCGGGCTGACCGCCACATCCGCGTCGGCGCTGAACCCACGCACCTACAACCAGCTGCAGAATGCCAACGCCCACCGGTACTGCATGGACATGAAGTCCGAGGATCCGGCCGAGGGGGCCCGGGCGCAGCTGTGGAACTGCACGCACGTGCCGGAGCAGCAGTTCATCCTCGTCGGGGCGAGCGGGCCGGTGCTCGGCCTGCAGACGATCCGGTCCAAGAGCGCGGGCAAGTGCCTCGCGGTCGCCGGCACGACGGCCGGGTCCGGCGTCATCCAGCACACCTGCTACAGCGGCCCGGTTCCCAACCCCGGCGGCAACTTCACCCAGGCCGAGAACTGGGACCTGCGCTCGACCGGCGAGATCGTCAACGAGCTGACCGGGATGTGCCTGGACACGACCGCTGACAGCAAGGGCGCGTTCCTCATGGTGTGGCCCTGCAACGGCAACATCGCGCAGCGCTGGTTCTTCTGAGCACGGCGGCCGGCCGGCTGGCATCCGCGTCACCGCTGCGATGCCAGCGGGCCGGTAACGGGTCCCCGCCCGGGGAGCCCCACTCGCGATACGCAGCGCGCGTTCGCGATGACCGCCTTCGTCGCGCCTCGACGCGCGCCGCACCGATCGTCATCGGCGGGCATGGCGTCAGCGGCGGGTCGGGCCGTGCGGTCATCCTTCGACGCCGGTGGCGGTGTCATTTCGTCATGGCCGCACCCATGCCCGCGGCGAAAATCGCTCACACATCATCCGCATGGGGGCAGGGCCGTGCCCGCGTCGCTGTCGTCAAGAGGCGGCGGTGGGCAGGATCAGGCTCACGGTGAGCGCGCCGCCGGGGGCGACGTGGTGGCGCAGCGTGCCGCCCATGGCCTCGGTGAGCGCTCGGGCGGTGTCCATCGGGATGCTGCGGTCAGCGTCGACGCCGACCGTCGCCGGCGTTGCCCGGGTGGGCGATCCGTCCGCGCCCGGTGGGTGCCGGTCGTCGCCGGTGACGTCGATCGCGAGCGCATCGGCGAGGACGTGCACACGCAGCCTCGGCCGCGCCGGCCGTGGGCTGCGGCGCAGGGCATCGGTGGCGAGGCTGGTGATCACGCGGGTGAGCAGGTTGGCATCCGCGATGACGTCGGGCATGTCGTCCGGGGTGTCCACAGCGATGTCGCGGCCTCCCGGGCCGAGGTCTTCGAGCGCCACCGACAGGACCTCGTCGAGTTCGACGGGGCGCAGGTGGATGTCCAGGGCCCCCGCATTGGCCTGCGCGAGGTGCCGCAGGTCGGTGAGCACGTCCGCGATGCGGTCGAGGCCGGCGCGCCCGGCCGCGGTCCGATCCTGGCGCTGCCGGACGCTGAGCGGGTCGTCCGTGGCGAGGCGGTCGAGCGTGTCGCGTACCAGGGCCAGCGGCTCCTGCAGCTCCCGTTCCGTGGCCAGCAGCATCGTGGTACGCGCCCGGTCGGCGGCGATCTGCTGGTCGGCGCTGGCCACATGCTCGGCGAGCCGCTGACGGTCGCGGCAGGCGGCGAGCTGGGCGGCACACGCCACCAGCACCCGCTGGTCGTTGTCGCCCAGGACGCGGCCCCGCGCGGCAAGGGCGAGCGACGGTCCTGCCGGGACGCTCGTGTCGGCCTCGTCGGGCAGCTCCGGCGGACGGTCGCCGGCCGATGCGAGCACCTGCCAGGACCGTTCGGACATGCTCGTCGACTCCCGGCCGAGCAGGCTGACCGCGTCCAGGGCGAAGAGCCGGCGGATACGCTCCATCTGGGCCGGCAGATTCGGCTCACCCAGCGCGGCGCGGGCCAGCGAGCTGAGCGCGGCCGCCTCGGCCGACGCGCGCACGGCGCGGCGGGTCTGCCCGGCGGCGGTGTCGATCGCCCAGCCGAGAATCATCGCGACCGCGACGAAGAGGGCCAGCGCGGCGATGTCGTCCGGCCTGGTGAGCAGGATCGCGTGCCGCGGTGGCATGAACCAGTAGTCGGCCAGCAGCGCGGCCGCCAATGCCGTTGCGATGGCCGGGTACAGGCCGCCGGTCAGCGCCGCGACGATCACGGGAAGCAGGTAGCCCACCAGGACGCTGGAGTGCGTGAAGCGTGCTTGCAGCCCGGCGAGCGTCACGGCGGACAGCAGCAGCACCGCCAGGATCCCAGCGGCGAGATACCGCCGGGCACCCCGCCCGCGGCCCGCCCGCGGCAGCCGCAGCCCGGGTGCGCCGGCCGCGTGCTCGTGCGTGACCATGTGGACGTCGATCGGGCCCGACAGGCGGATGACCCGGGCGCCCACGCCTTCACCGGTCAGCGCCGACATCGGCCACGGCGTGCGGCTGGCGCCGAGCACGATCTGCGTGGCGTTCTCGGCCTGGGCGAACTGCAGGATCGCCCTCGCTACGTCGTCGCCCACGACCTGGTGGTAGTCACCGCCGAGCGACTCGACGAGCACGCGCTGGGCCGCCAGCGCCGGTTGGCTGCCCAGCGTCAGGCCCCCGCTGGGGATGACGTGGACCGTGAGCAGTTCGGCGCCCTGGATGCGTTCGGCGATGCGGGCGGCCCGGCGGATGAGGGTTTCGCCCTCGCGGCCGCCGCTGAGCGCGACCAGGATTCGCTCGCGGGTCTCCCAGCCCGTGGCGATGCCGTGCTCGGCGCGATACTGCTGCAGGCACTCCTCGACCCGGTCGGCCACCCACAGCAGGGCCAGCTCGCGCAGGGCGGCGAGGTTGCCGGGGCGGAAGTAGTGGGTCAGCGCCGCCTCGATCCGGTCCGGCGGGTAGACGTTGCCGTGCACCATGCGACGGCGCAGCGCCTCCGGCGTCATGTCGACCAGTTCGACCTGCTCGGCGCGGCGCGCCACCGAGTCCGGCAGCGTCTCGTGCTGCGTGATGCCGGTGATCTGGCGGACGACGTCGTTGAGCGACTCCAGATGCTGGATGTTGAGCGTGGTGACCACGTCGACGCCGTGGTTGAGCAGCTCCTCGACGTCCTGCCACCGCTTGGCGTTGCGGCAACCCGGCGCGTTCGTGTGCGCCAGCTCGTCGATGAGCGCGACCTGCGGATGCCGCGCCAGCACCGCGTCGAGGTCCATCTCGGTCAGGCGGGCGCCCCGGTACACGATCTCACGCCGGGGCACCAGCTCCAGGCCGTCGGCCATGGCCGCGGTGAGCCTGCGGCCGTGCGGCTCGATGAACCCGATCGCGACGTCGGTTCCCCGCGACCGGCGGCGTTGCCCCTCGGCCAGCATGGCGTAGGTCTTGCCGACTCCGGGCGCCGCGCCGAGGTAGATGCGCAACCGTCCCCTCGGCGTCGTCGTGCCGGTCTGGCTGCGTTGTGCGGGGCGCGGCGCGGCTCCGGTCGCGGCTGGGCTGGTCATCGGTGGACACCTCCGGCGCAGAGCTCACCGCCCCGGCGCGGTCGACTCGACGTGCAGTGACCAGCCGACCGGCACCAGGACGTTGACCTGATGGTTCTCGCCCAGGCTGACCGTCACGTCGCCGATGCGGTGCGGGCCGTCGGGCTTGTCCGGTTGGCGTTGGTCCGCGGCGAAGGACGCGATCCAGTACAGCGCGGCGTTCCAGTTGATCGCGACCTCGTTGGTGGACCAGGACTCGATGTCGTCCAGGTAGCAGAACTGCGGCTTGGGGCGTTCCCCGCTGGGCGTGTGGAACAGGACCTTCTTCGCCTTCGGGTCCTCCAGGCCGGGGTTGGGCCCGCCCGCGACGGATCCGGCGGGCGGCCGGGGCAGCCTGGGGTCGAGCTGGTGACCGTAGATGCGGCTGTGCTGGTTCTGGGAGCAGCGGCTGCCGTAGCCGGTGACGAAGGAGTTGTTGAGGGCATTGCGGCCGAGGATGAAGTCGAGGCCTTCGAGGACGCCGTCGCGGTAACGGCGGTCGCCGGTCAGATCGAAGGCGGCGGCGATGACCATGAGCTTGTTGAGCACGACGCTCGTCGAGCCCCAGGTGTACTCGTTGTCCCCGATCGGCACGCCGTAGGCCTGCTCGCGGATGGTCTGCGAATAGTGGTCCGCGGCCTCACGCACCGAGGAGCGGGCGGCGTCACGGTCGTTGTCGGCCAGTCTGCTGGGCACCGTGGCGAGGTCGATCCGGCCGAGCGGCGCGACGAACTTCCAGTCGGGCCCGGTGTTGCGGAAGGCGTCGCCGGTCCAGTACGGCGAGGAGCGCAGGAAGTCGAGGTACGGCTGTTCGCCCGTCGTGATGAACAGCTCCGCCGCGGCCCAGTAGAACTCGTCGCGGACGTCGGTGTCGTCGTAGGCGCCGCCGCCGTTGGTGTCGTCCGCACTGGCGTACACCGCCGGATGGTCGTTGGCGGCTTTCCACGCGGTGCGGGCGGCGGCCAGGCAGCGGTCGGCGAACGGGCCGTCGAAGGGTCGCAGCAGCCGGGCGGCCTGGGCTGCGGTCGCGGCGAGGTTGAGGGTCGCGGCGGTCGACGGCGGGTGCAGCTCGCGGACCTGCGGGTCCTGGTCGGGCAGGCAGGGCAGGCCCGTCCAGCCGCGGTCGTGGACCTTGTGATGGGCCATGCCGGCGTTGGGCTTGCCGTCGGGGATCTGCATCCGCAGCATGAACTCGAGCTCCCAGCGGGCCTCGTCGAGGATGTCCGGGACCTTGTTGCCGTGCTCGGGGATGCCGAGGGTGCCGTCACCCACCGCGGCCGGGTTGCCGGTCTTCGCGATCGTGGCGCGCTCGTACTGGCCGAGCAGCTGGGCGGTGGCGATGCCGCCGTTGACGACGTACTTGCCGTGGTCGCCGGCGTCGTACCAGCCGCCGCGCACGTCCAGCCGGTAGTCACCGACGCCGGGCTGGCAGGGCACACTGGTGTCGCCCTGGTTGGGCGGCACCCCGACGTGGCCCGCGGGGCGGGCGTAGCCGGACGCGAGCGCGTCGTCGATGGCGATGCCGCTGCGCTGGACGTAGAAGAAGTGCGCCGCGTCGCGGCGCAGGCCCTCGTAGACGGAGTCGGCGATGACGAACGGGAAACTCTGCTGCCCGTCGACGCGCAGGGTGTAGCCGGCGCCGGCCGTGGTCACCGCCGTGAAGTCGATGGTGTGCACCTTCTGCCCGGACGACGTGTCGAGCCCGCGCGGGTTCGACCGGCCGGACGCCACGACCTCGCCCGTGCCGGAGACGACCTGCCAGGACTGCGGGTCGGGCGCGTCGGTCACCACCGTGGCGTGCTTCGGGCCGTCCGGCAGGTAGCCGACCTGGTTGACGCGCACCGGCGGGTCGGTCTTCGGGACGTACCACTCCCACGGCTCGCCGCCGACCAGCGAGACGTCGTCCAGGGTGAACGTCCACGGTTCGCCGGACCCGCCGATCTGGAAGGAGACCTGGCCCCGCTCGGTGTCGAGGCTGGAGGTGAACGAGTAGTGGTACTGCTGCTGGTTGGTGGTGAGCTGCACGTCCTGCGACCACGTCGCCGTGTACGGCGGGTCGCTGAGCTGCACCTGAGCTTTGATGGTCACCGGCCGGCCGGCCGACGCGGTGAACGAGATCGCGTACGGTGTGTTGGCGCTCAATCGGATGTCGTTCTCGCCGACGAGCACGTCCCAGGGCTGGTGCGTACCACCGGGCACCTGCACCCGCAGCCTCCCGTCGGCCGCCGCCAGCGCGGTGCCGGCGGAGAACCAGCCCGCGGTGTCGTTGCCGTCGAACGTGCCGTTGAATACCTGCTCACGGGGTTCCTTGACCGTCACCATGCCTCGACCATGCCTCCGCCGACGCGGCGTCACCACATGACGTGACTCGTGGCCGACGCTCGCATCCTCGCTCGTCCCCCGATCAATCACCATTTCGGCCGTGGGATGTGCGGCGGCCGACGGCCAGTCGACGCGGAGGCCACCTGGCGAGTGGTTCAGGGTTCGATGACGTCGGCGACGGGCCGCCGGTTGGTGTAACAGGTCCGGGGCGCGTAGCCGAAGCGCAGCACGAGATGCGGGTCGTGCGAGCACTCGACGGTGCGGCGCAACTGTTCCCGCAGGGCCGGCACCTCGATCGGCTGCGAGTACAGAGCGGTGCTCAGGCCGAGGTCGGTGGCCGTGAGCAGCACGCACTGCAGCGCCATCCCGGCCCGGACGGCGTCGTCGAACCCGTCACCGAGCACGCCCAGCACCGCCACCGTCGGTCGCCGCGCCGGATCCCGGGTCACGTCGAGGATCGGGCCGCCGAAGTCGCGGCGGGTCAGCAACTCGCCGGGGTGCGGTGCGGCACCGGCCGCGGACCGGCCGACCCCTTCGACCTCGTGCTGGGCCGCGATGCTCCAGGTTCGCAGCTCCGCGGCGTAGGCCGGGTCGGTACGCAGTTGCGTGTCCGCGGTCCGGATCAGCCCGGCCACCACGTACAGTGCCGTCTCGTCGGTCAGGAAGTCGAGCCGGCCGCCTTCTCGCCGGGCGGCCTCGGACAGCCGGTGCGCTGCGGCGGTGCCCACCGGGGTGTCGGCGAACGGGCCGCGGTTGGTGTGCCGGTTCGGGATCTGGTGGTGCATCCGGCGCTCCACGGGCGTCGGCGGCCGCGGCCGATCGGGCCACAGGTGCAGCAGTGTCCGCCCCGCCCCGAACTCGTACCGCGCCGGCAGACCGGCCACGGCCAGGGCCAGCCGCAGGTTGTACGCGGCGGCACCGCAGGAGATCCGGGCCATCCGGCCGTCGTGGTCGCCGGCGGTCAGGACCCGGCGTTCGTCGAGCAGGACGTCCACACCGTCGCCGGTGTGCCGGAACCGCCACGGCTGACTGTTGTGCATCGACGGCGCCCAAACGGCGTCACCGACCGCATCGGTGAACACCTCGGGGCACCAGGTTCGCGGCGTCGCCATCATCTTCATGACCACACCTCCAGTCGGATGGAGCCACCTTTTCCACCGTGCCCACGCGGCGGCGGCGCCGGTAAGGGCCGAACGTCCCGAATCACCCCGCGGTACGACACCGCTTCGAGCCTGTCAGGTCTCGCGCACGCCCGCGCGGCCGTATCCGCCGCCGCCGGGTGTCTCGACGACCAGTACGTCGCCCGGCTGGACGTCGACGGAGCCGCAGCCGGGGAGGGGGACGACAGCGCCGCCGGCGCGTTCCAGCCGGTTGACGCCGAGCGCGCCGGGCGAGCCGCCGGCGAGGCCGTACGGCGGCACACGCCGGTGCCCCGACAGGGTGCTGACGGTCATCGGCTCGCGGAACCGGATGCGGCGGACCGCGCCGTCGCCGCCCCGCCACCGGCCGTCGCCGCCGCTGCCGTGCCGGACGGCGAACTCGTCCAGGAAGACGGGGAAGCGCCATTCGAGGACCTCGGGGTCGGTCAGCCGGGAGTTCGTCATGTGGGTCTGCACCACCGAGACCCCGTCGAACCCGTCACCGGCGCCGGAGCCGGAGCCGACGGTCTCGTAGTACTGGTGCCGGTCGTTGCCGAAGCTGACGTTGTTCATCGTCCCGGACCCTTCGGCCTGCACGCCGAGGGCGGCGTAGAGCGCGCCGACGATCGCCTGTGACGTCTCCACGTTGCCGGCGACCACGGCCGCGGGGTAGACGGGCGCGAGCATCGAACCGGCCGGCACCACGATGCGCAGCGGGCGCAGGCAGCCGTCGTTGAGCGGGATCTCGTCGGTGACGAGCGTCCGGAAGACGTACAGCACCGCCGCGGTGACGACCGACGAGGGCGCGTTGAAGTTGGTTGCCAGCTGCGGTGACGTGCCGCTGAAGTCGATCGTCGCGCCGCGCCCGGCGTGGTCCACCGCGATCCGCACCGCGATCGTCGCCCCCGAGTCCATCTCGTAGCGGTACTCGCCGTCGCCGAGGGCGGCGATGACGCGCCGTACCGCCTCCTCGGCGTTGTCCTGGACGTGACGCATGTACGCCTGCACCACGTCGAGGCCGAACTGGTCGATCATCCGTCCGACCTCTTCGACACCCTTGGCGTTCGCGGCGATCTGGGCGCGCAGGTCGGCGAGGTTGGTCGCCGGGTTCCGGGACGGGTACGGCGCCCGGGTGAGCAGCCGGAGCGTCTCGTCCTCGCGGAACCGGCCGTCCTCGACCAGCGGCCAGGCGTCGAACAGCACGCCCTCCTCGTGGACGTTGCGACTGGTCGCGGGCATCGAGCCGGGCGTGAGTCCGCCGATCTCGGCGTGGTGGCCCCGGGAGGCCACGTAGAACAGCACCTCGGGCCGGTCGGCGTCGAAGACCGGGGTGACGACGGTGATGTCGGGCAGGTGGGTGCCGCCGTGGTAGGGATCGTTGATCGCGTAGACGTCGCCGGGCCGCATGCCGGCGTGGCGGCGGACGACCTCCTTGACGCTGGCGCTCATCGAGCCGAGGTGCACGGGAATGTGCGGTGCGTTGGCGATGAGACTGCCGTCCGGGTCGAACAGCGCGCACGAGAAGTCCAGCCGCTCCCGGATGTTGACGGACTGCGCGGTCGACTCCAGCCGGGCGCCCATCTGCTCGGCGATCGACATGAAGAGGTTGTTGAAGATCTCCAGCAGTACCGGGTCGACCTCGGTGGTCGCCCCGGATGCCCGGCCGCTCGGCCGCGTCCGTTCCAGGAGCAGATGGCCGTACTTCGTCACCGCCGCCCGCCAGCCGTCGTCGACCACCGTGGTCGCGTCCGCCTCGGCCACGATGGCCGGGCCGCCGACGGTTTCGCCGGGGAGCAGGCGTTCCCGCTCGTACAGCGGCACCTCCCGCCAGGCTCCGCCGGTGTACAAGCGGGTCGTGCCGAGCGGCGGTGCGGCGGCGCGTCGCGGGGCGCCGGCGGGCCCGCCCAGCCGGGAGAGGTCCGGGGGCTCGGTGAGCCCGATGGCCTCGACCGACACCGCCTCGACGATCAGCGGGCGGTCCATGAGGTACGCGTACATGCGCCGGTATGCCGTCCGGAACGACGCCACCATGGTGTGCAGCTCGGCGAGCCCGACCGGCAGCGCGGTGTCGGTGCCCTCGAAGCGCAGGTGCACGCGTCGGTGCACCCGGATCCGCCCGGCCGGCACGTCCTCGTCCAGCAGCTGCGAGCGCGCCGCCGCCTCCAGCGCGTCCGCGACGTCGGTCAGCCGTGGCATCGCCCCGGGCTCCAGGCGGCTCTCCACCGACTGTTCGCGCATCGCGGTGGTGTCGGCGAGCCCGATGCCGAGCGCGGACAGCACACCCGCCATCGGCGGCACGAGTACGCTGCGGATGCCCAGCGAGTCGGCCACGGAGCACGCGTGCTGCCCGCCGGCGCCTCCGAATGTCGTGAGCACGTAGGCGGTGACGTCGCGGCCCTGCTGTACCGAGATTCGTTTCACGGCGTTGGCCATGTTCGCGACCGCGATCTGCCGGTACCCCTCCGCGACCTGCTCCGGCGTGCGCTCGTCGCCGGTCTGTCCGGCGATGGCCGCGGTCAGCTCGGCGAAGCGCCGCCGCACCACGCCGGCATCCAGCGGCTGGTCGC
The DNA here is from genome assembly GCF_050947935.1 of Dactylosporangium sp. CA-052675. Classification (GTDB taxonomy): domain Bacteria; phylum Actinomycetota; class Actinomycetes; order Mycobacteriales; family Micromonosporaceae; genus Dactylosporangium. The sequence goes on from NZ_CP192010.1 coordinate 4,258,313, forward strand.
CGTCCGGGCCGAAGACCTTGGGAAACGTCGCGGGCTGGATTCGGCCGAGCATCACGTTGGCGTCGGTGATGGTGAGCGGACCGCCGCCGCGGTAGCAGGCCGGTCCCGGGTCGGCACCCGCGGAGTCCGGGCCGACGCGATAACGGGCGCCGTCGAAGTGCAGGACCGACCCGCCTCCCGCCGCGACGGTGTGGATGTCGATCATGGGGGCGCGCAGCCGGACGCCCGCGATCTGGGTGTGGAAGACCCGCTCGTACCGGCCGGCGTAGCGCGACACGTCCGTCGAGGTGCCGCCCATGTCGAAGCCGATCACCTTGTCGAAGCCGGCCAGCTGCGACATGCGGGCCATGCCGACGATGCCACCGGCCGGACCGGACAGGATCGCGTCCTTGCCGCGGAAGTGCCCGGCCTCGGCCAGGCCCCCGTTGGACTGCATGAACATCAGCCGTACGCCGCCCAGCTGCTCCGCCACCGCTTCGACGTACCGGCGCAGCACCGGCGACAGGTACGCGTCGACGACGGTGGTGTCGCCGCGCGGCACCAGCTTCATCAACGGGCTCACCTCGCTGGAGCACGAGACCTGGCGGAAGCCGATTCGCTCCGCCAGCATCGCGATCTCGCGTTCGTGCGCGGGGTACAGGTGGCTGTGCAGGCAGACCACCGCGGCCGCGCGAATGCCGCTGTCGCTCGCGCGCCGCAGTTCCTCGGCCAGCCGGTCGAGATCCGGCGAGCGCAGCACGGTGCCGTCGGTGGAGATCCGCTCGTCCACCTCGATCACGCGCTCGTACAGCATTCGCGGCGGCACGATGTGCCGGTCGAAGATGCGCGGCCGGTTCTGGTAGCCGATGCGCAGCGCGTCGCCGAAGCCTTCGGTGATGACCAGCGCGGTGCGCTCGCCCCGGCGCTCCAACAGCGCGTTCGTGGCGACCGTGGTCCCCATTCGCACCGACTCGATCCGGTCCACCGGTATGGGCGCCGCATCGGCGACCCCGAGCAGTGCCCGGACTCCGGCGACCGCCGCATCGGCGTAGCGCGCCGGGTTGTTCGACAACAGCTTGCGTGTCACCAGCCGGCCGTCGTCCGGCCTCCTGGCGACGATGTCCGTGAACGTGCCGCCCCGGTCGATCCAGAACTGCCACCGCCCGCCGGCCGTCACGAGTCTTGCCCTTCACCGGCCTGCCCTGCGTGCGCGCCCAGCATCGCGTGCCGCGCCATCGAGGACGCGAGCTCGACGCAGTGCGCGCAGTACCGGCAGGCCAGGGAGGCGTCCAGCGCCGCATCCGCGTCGACCGGACGCGGGTCGTGCAGCAGCCGGTGGTCGAGCCGTTGCCGCAGCCCGCGTACCTCGGCTTCGGCCGCCGCGATCCGCGCCTCCGTGTCGGCCCGCGGCGATCTCCCGGCGTTGCCGGCCGTGGCCATCATGTCGACGCAGACCCGGCCCATGTGGCTCACGACGGCCTGGACGTCAGCCGGCATCGCCGGCCGTGCCGCCCGCGATCCCGCGATCTCGGCCAGCCGCCTCGCCAGTCCCTCGACGCCCTCGGCGTCGGCGTTGACCTGCGCGGCGACGACGATCGCCGGCACGGCGGCGGCGGGCGACGCGCCCCGGGTCTCCTCGATCGCCAGCGCCTGGTCGTCGATGGCCTGACGCAGTGCGTACAGCGCCTTCCCGGCGTCAGGCAGAGCGCTCGTGGCGCACGGACCGCAGCCGCACAGCGCGTCGGTGACGTGCTCCAACGCGATTCGCGAGCCCTCGATCACCTCGGCCAGGCGACCGCCGAGCCCGCCCGTCGGCTGACGATTCCACACTCCAGGCTCCTGCCGGACGGTCGCGGCACCGCATCGTATGTGCGTGCCGTGCCGCTACCCCGGGCCACGGGCACCAATCACCCCCGGAAGCACTTTTGAACGGTGCCGGCACGGGAATCGCATGCCTAGCAGACGTGCCAGCGCGAGACAGCACACCGCCCGGGTGGAAGTGGTCGACATGTCCGTCGAACTGCATGACGCGATCGACAGCATGAGCAAGGTACAGAATCCTGCCGAGCAGCAGCATCTGGTGCAGTCGGCGGTGGAGCTGATTCCGCCGGGGCAGCGCGCGGCGGTCGTGGAGGACGTGGCCTCGTCGGTCCTCGGCAGCCCCTCCAAGTGGGTCACGAACGTCATCTGGCTGGTCGTGTTCGGGGTGCTGGCCGCCGTGGTGATAGGCGGCACGCTGCTGGGGCTGAACGCGAGCGGCAGCGGGCAGACCGCCGTGTTCGGCTTCGTCGGGATAGCCCTCGGTGCCATCGTCGGCATCCTCGCCCCGCGGCCCGGAACGAAAGGCTGAGGACCGCCAGTATCGGCTGTCCGGGCCACCCGCCGGCCTCCGGCGGGTGGAGCCGCCGGAGGCCGGCAGCGCCACCCGCCGGCCTCCGGCGGGTGGAGCTGCCGGACGCGATTGTTTCCGGGTGAGGCCGAGGGGTAGCGGGCAGGGCATGACGGATTCGACGCAACGACCCCTCGCGGTGGTGACCGGGGCCAGCAGCGGGATCGGCTACGAGCTCGCGAAGCAGTTCGCGCTCCACGATTTCGATCTGCTCATCGCCGCCGAGGACGACGGCATCGAGCAGGCGGCCCAGGGTCTGCGCCGTGACGGGCGGACCCAGGTGGAGGCCGTGCGGACCGATCTCGCCACGTTCGACGGCGTCGAGGCGTTGTGGCGGGCGATCGGTGAGACCGGACGAGCGGTCGACGCCGTGGCGATCAACGCGGGCCGCGGCGCCGGCGGCGCCTTCGCGCACGACACCGACCTGCGCGACGAGCTCAATATCATCGACGTCAACGTGACGTCGACGGTGCACCTCGCGAAACGGGTGCTGCCGGCCATGGTGCGGCGCGGACGGGGCAGGGTGCTGTTCACCTCCTCGATCGCCTCGACCATGCCCGGGTCGTACCAGGCCGTCTACAACGCGTCGAAGTCGTTCGTGCAGTCGTTCGCCCAGGCGGTCCGCGACGAGCTCAAGGACACCGGCGTCACCGTCACCGCGCTCATGCCGGGACCGACCGACACGAACTTCTTCGCCCGCGCCGACATGGAGGACACCAAGGTCGGCGCCGGACCGAAGGACGACCCGGCCCAGGTGGCCGAGCAGGGATTCGAAGCGCTCATGCGCGGCGACGACCACGTGGTCGCGGGGTCGTTCAAGAACAAGGTGCAAGCGGTCGCCGGCAAGGCGCTGCCCGACACGACCAAGGCCGGAATGCACCGCAAGATGGCCGAGCCGGGGTCGGCGTCCTAGGAGCGCGCGAGGCGGCCCGGCGCCGGCGCGCGTCGGCGATGGCGCGCGCCACGGATGCCGTACGGGTGCGGGCCCGTTGCCGGCTGGTCAGCGCCCGCCCGGATGGTGGACACCAGGTAGGCGTTTCGTGTCGGGCGGTCGGGCACTTCCACGGCGCGGCCGGTGACGATCACGCCACGACCGGTCACGGTAGGAGTCCTGGAGGAGATCTTCCAAGGACGGAGTACCAACCCGTGAAGAGACATACGAGACTGCGGGCCACGGTGGCCGCCGTGCTCGCCGTGCCGGCCGCACTCGTCGGCAACAGCGCCGTCGCCGGCGCGGTCGTCGCGCCGGCGGGCACCACGGCATCGGCGACCACGCTCGCCCAGGTCCGCTCGAGCATCGGCGCGGACACCGGCGCGGCGGCCGCCCTGACCGGCAAGGGCGTCGGCGTCGCGCTCATCGACACCGGTGTCGCGCCGGTACCGGGCCTGCCCGCCGCCCAGATCGTCAACGGGCCGGACCTGTCGTTCGAGTCGCAGGCGGCGAACCTGCGCTATCTCGACACGTACGGGCACGGTACGCACATGGCCGGCATCATCGTCGGCAACGACAGCGCCTCCGGGTCCAAGGGCATCGCTCCGGACGTCAAGCTCACCTCGCTCAAGATCGGCACCGCCACCGGGGCGGTCGACGTGTCGCAGATGATCGCCGCGATCGACTGGGTGGTGCAGCACCGCAACGACGACCCCGCCAACCCGATCCGGGTGCTGAACCTGTCCTACGGCTCCGGCGGCGTCGTGCAGTCGTGGATCGACCCGCTGCATTTCGCGGTGCAGAAGGCGTGGCAGGCCGGCATCGTCGTCGTCGCGGCCGCCGGCAACAACGGCAACGCGGCCGGGGCGCTGACCAACCCGGCGATGGACGACTCGATCCTGTCCGTCGGCGCGACCGTGACCAACGGCACCGCGACCACCGCCGACGACACCCTCGCGACCTTCACGAACCTGGCGAGCGGTACCGCGGGCCAGGTCGACCTGCTGGCCCCGGGCACGTCGATCGCGTCGCTGCGCGATCCCGGCTCGAATGTCGACAACCTGTACCCCGACGCCCGGGTCGGCACCACCCTGTTCAAGGGCAGCGGGACCTCCCAGGCGACCGCCGTGGTGAGCGCCGCCGCCGCCCTGCTGCTGCAGGCCAAGCCGGCCGCTTCCCCCGACCAGGTCAAGGACTGGCTGGTCAGGGGCGGCTCGGCGCTGACCCTCGGCACCGCCAAGACGCTCGGGCTGTCCGCGCTGAACGTCAACGGCGCCCTGGCCCGCACCGGGACCACCGTCGCCGCCCCGGCCTCGCGGCTCTCGAGCGGCACCGGTTCGCTGCAGGGCGCGCGCGGTACCGCGAGCCTCACCATCGACGGCGTGAAGCTCACCGGCGAGCGGACCGTCTGGGGGACCTTCGGCACCGCGCAGTGGGCGAAATCGACCACGCCGTCCTGGTCGGGTGGCCTGTGGCTCGGCTACCGGCTCGCCGGCGACGGCTGGACGGGCACGTCCTGGGCATCGAAGACCTGGGCGGCGGGCACCTGGACCGCGGCCCCTTGGGGCGGCAGTGCCGCTGCCGGCTGGAGCGACCCGGCGTGGTCCGGGCGAACCTGGTCCGGCCGCACCTGGTCCTCCGGCACCTGGTCGGGCCGCACCTGGTCCAGTGACGGCTGGGCCGGGGCCGCCTGGGTCTGACAACCCGGCAGCACCGTTCGGCGTACCACACCGTCTCCTGGAAACTCGATGGCTGCCTGCGCATCGCGGGCAGCCATCGACGCGAGCCAGGCGATGTAGTCGGCGACGCCTTGCTCTTGCCGCCCGTCAGGGCCCTTCCCGGTCCGGGACCGCTCGATCCGGGTGGCCGCCGGACGCCGGTCCGGTGGGCGGCGCCGGGTCGTCCGTGTCCGTCACCGGATGCGGCTCCCTCAGGATCTCGATGCTGCGGATCACGATCGCCGTCACCGGCGTGGCCAGGGCCAGGCCGGCGACGCCGGCCAGTGCGCCGCCCACCAGCGTGGCGAGCAGGACGGCCGGTGGACTCATGCGCAGCGTGGCGCCGAAGACGACCGGGTTGACGAGATTCTGGAGCACGACGTTGGCGAGCACGACGACCAGGATCATCCACAGTGCGGCCGACTGCCCGCCGCTGCCGAGCGCGATCAGCACGGCGAACATCGAGGCGACCGCGGCGCCGAGGTAGGGCACGTACGTTCCGAGGAACGTGATGACCGCGATCGCGCCCACCAGCGGCACCCGCAGCACCAGCGCGCCGATCGCCACCGCGGCGGCATTGACCGCCCCGATCAGGGTCAGCCCGCCGTAGTAGTGCCGCACGACGGTGGCGGCCCGGCCGAGCAGGCGCTGACCCAGGTCGCCGGGCAGCGGGAGCCGTCCGGCGACCCTGGCGGTGATGGCGTGACCGTTCATGAGCAGGAAGAAACAGACAAACAGCGCCACGAACACGCCGAGCAGGATGTTGACGCTGGCGCCGAGCAGGTTGCCCAGCGCCGGCAGCAGGCCGGCCAGGAGGTTGTTCTCCGCCTGGCGCGCGGAGTGGCGGCCGGACTCGGCGATGCTGCCGTTGACTCCGGCCGAGGTGAGGATGCGGTGCAGTTCGCCGACGGCCGCGTTCAGGCTCTGGCTGATCTGTTCCCCCTGGCTCGCCACGCCCCACACCACGAGCACGATCGCTCCGGCGCCCAGCACGATCACGAGCAGGAGCGCCGCCGCGGCGCCGGCACTGCGGGGCACGCGACGCCGCGCGAGGCCGTCGACGACCGGCAGGAACCCGGTGGCCAGGAACAGGGCGACCAGCAGCGAGATCACGATCGACCGCAGGACGACCAGCAGGAAGATCGCCCCGACGAGCAACAGCGCCACACCGACAAGTGACCAGGCCACGGCGCCCACCGTTCGCAGCCGGTGGGACAGGTGCCGTGCTCCCCGCTCAGCCATGCTCGGCACCCCCTCCGCCTGGCGGGCGCCGTTCAACAGGTCACGCCGCGCGTAGCCCTGGTCAGCGTCCACAACGCCGGCTGCCGGACGCCATCCGGGAAGGATGGGACGGGTCCTACCCCCGCGCGGCGCGGACAATCCTTTCGGACGGCTCGCTTGAGCAGCGACTCCAGCTACCCGATCGGACGGCGCCGCCGGAAGAGTGCGTGCGCCGGGACGGGCGGAGGGCCGAGCGTGACGCGGGGGTGGTGGGGTAGGTGCCCGTCGTGGTCGCGTGGCTGGATCGTTATCAGCGTCGCCACTCCTGGCTGGGCTTCCCGCTGGCGGTGGTCTACAAGTTCGTCGACGACCGTGGTCCGTATCTTGCCGCGATGGTGACCTACTACGGCTTCATCTCGCTGTTCCCGCTGATGCTGCTGTTCCTCACCACGCTGGGTTTCGTCCTGGAGGCGTACCCTGACCTGCAGCAGCAACTGGTGCACACGGCGGTGGGGGATCTGCCGGCCATCGGGCCGGAGCTGGAGCGCAACGTCAGCGGGTTGCGCGGCAGCGGCACGCGTCTGGCGCTCAGCATTCTCGGCGCACTCTACGGCGGGCTGGGGGCGATGCAGGCCGCGCAGGCCGGGTTCAACCACATCTACGGCGTACCGCGCTACGAGCAGCCCAGTTCGCTGCGGTCCAGGCTGCGCAGCCTCGGTCTGCTGCTGATCCTGGGCAGCGCGGTGCTGTTGTCGGCGGCGGCGACGGCGTTCGTGGCCTTCATCGATGAGCTCACCGGCCAGTCCGGGGTGGGACTGCGGGTCGTCGGCTACCTGTTGACGTTCGCGATCAATGCCGGCCTGTTCACCGCGGCGTTGCAGTTGCTGACCGCCCGGACGCTGCGCGTACGCCAGGTCATCGCCGGCGGGTTGATCGCCGCGACGTGCTGGGTGGCGTTGCAGACCGCAGGCGCCCGCTTCGTCGCCGCCCGGCTCAGCCACGCGAGCGCGCTCTACGGCGCATTCGGACTCGTACTGGCCGCCTTCGCCTGGATCTATCTGCAGGCGCTCGTGCTGATGCTCTGCGCCGAGATCAACATGATCGCGAACTACCGCCTGTGGCCCCGGGCACTGCTCACCATCTTCGCCGACGATGTCGAACTGACCGAGGCCGACCGGCGGATCTACACGATGGCGGCGACCGCGCAGCGATTCAAGAGCTTCGAGACGGTGCGGGTCGACTTCGACCGGCCGGCGCGACAATAGGCGCCGGCGGGCGCCGCCCGGCCGGAAACGCCCGTGACCCCGCACGCCACGAGACGGTGCCGGGCCGCCCCCGCGGACCCGGTCCGGTGGGGCGCGGCGCTCAGGCGGTCAGCTCGGCGACCGAGACGACCTGGGCGCGCAGCGGGGCCAGCGCCGCCGCGATCTCCATGACGTCGTCGTCCGGCACGCCGAGATCGGTCAGGGTGGCGCGGAGGTGGCCACCACCGCGTCGAAGGCGGCGTCGGTGATGTTCAGCCCGGCATGCGCGGCCGGCATGTCCCGCCCGGCGTAGATCGCCGGCCAACCGAGCGCCGCGGCGAAGAACGCCCGCTGATGCGACTGCAGGCGGGTGATGTCCACTGATCATCGTCTGCTTCGCCGGCAACACCGCCGCGCTGACGCCCCTGCCCGGCTGACACGCGTCACGATCCGTCCAGCCGCCGGTCAGGGCGAGCGGGCAACCCGCCTTCGCGTCGTCGTGCAGCTCGTCCTCGACCTCGCCGTACCGGTTGCGAGGAAACACGTCGCGGCCGACCAACGTGCTGGGCTCCGGCCACCGGACCGCGTGGCCGGTCGAGGGTGGGTCCGCAATCGCGGATCGGCTTCACGTACGGCCGCGACCTTGCGCGGGCCGACCGGCTTTAATCCGGCGGGGATCGGGAAGCCTGCGGATCCCAGCGTCGAAGGGAGACGGCAGTGGCCAGGCGACGCAAACTCGTCCGTACCTCACCCGATCGTATCTTCGCGGTCCTGGCCGACGGCTGGACGTATGCCAGCTGGGTGGTCGGCGCGTCCCACATCCGCGACGTCGACGCGGGCTGGCCCGCGGTCGGGACCCGCCTGCAGCACCAGGTCGGGCCGTGGCCGCTGCACATCACGGACGTGACCTCGGTGCGGGCGGTGATCCCGGGCCAGATGCTCGAGCTGCACGCGCGGGCGTGGCCGCTCGGTGCGGCGACGGTGCGGGTGGAGCTCGAACCGGTCGAGGCCGGCACCCGGGTGACCCTGACGTACGACCTCACCGAGGGGATCGGCCGGTATCTCCCGCGCCGGGTCCAGGCGGCGCTGCTCGGCCCGCGCAGCGGCGAGATGCTGTCCCGGCTCGCCGACATCGCCGTCCGGCGGCAGGTCCCGGCCGTCCACTGACCGGGCAGCACCACCCACCAGCCTGCCGAAGGCGGCACGGGTCTGCGAGCGCCTTCGCCGACCGGACCAAGCTCGCCGTGGCGCTCTGGCCGTCGCGTGGCCTCGCGGGGGCGGCGTCGGGCGGGGCGTGGTGGTGGCTCGGGTGGGGCGCTGGAGTCCGTGGCGCTCTGGCCGTTGCCGTGGTTTGGCGGCGGCGGTGTCGGGCGGGGCGTGGTGGTGGCCCGGGCGGGGCGCTGGAGTCCGTGGCGCTCTGGCCGTCGGCGTGGTCTCGCGGCGGCGGTGTCAGGCGGGCGTGGTGGTGGCCCGGGCGGGGCGCTGGAGGGGGAAGCGGGCGCGAACGCGGAAGCCGGGGCTGCCCGTGCGGGGGCCGGTCTCCAGGGTGCCCTCGTGGGCGGACACGCGCTCGCGCATGCCGATCAGGCCCAGGCCGCCCGTTGCCCGGCGGGTCGGGCCGCGGCCGTTGTCGGCGATGTCGAGTTCGAGTTCGTCGGCGTGGAAGCGGATGCGGACGTCGAGTTTCGTCGCGTCCGCGTGCTTCAGGGTGTTTGTCGCCGCTTCCTGGACGATCCGGTAACCGGTCAGCGACAGCGACTCCGGCAGGTCCATCTCGTTGCCGAAGACGCCCAGTGAGGTCTCCAGGCCGGCGTGGCGGACCGAGTCGAGGAGCTCCGGCAGCCGGTGGAGGCCGACGGCGGCCGGGGCGGTCGCGGGGGAGGAGTCCGGGGCGCCGCCCGGGGGTGAGACGGCCGGGGCCGAGGCCTGCGTGGGGATCGGGACCGGCGCGGCGCCGGACGCGTCCGAACCGCGGGCGGCCGCGGTCGAGCCACCCGCCGCCGGGGTTGAGCCGGGCGCGGACGAGCGCGAGCCGGCCGCGGCTCCGGCGGAGCGCGGCGCGGGTGAAGGCGCGCCGGGTGTGGCGGAGGGCGTGGGCGGCGCGCCGGCGGAAGGTGCCGGGTCGGTGTGGCGCAAGAGGCCCAGCATGCGATGGAGCTCGTCCACCGCGGTGCGGGCGCTCTGCTCGACCGCGGCCAGGGCCTCCTTCGCCTTCGTCGGGTTGCGGTCGAAGACGCGGCGGGCGGCCGAGGCCTGCACGCCCATGACCGACACGTGGTGGGCCACGACGTCGTGCAGCTCGCGGGCGATGCGCAGGCGCTCGTGCAGCACCGTGCGGGCGGCCTCCTCCTCGTGGGCGGCGACGAGCTCGGCGGCCTGGGCCTCGACCAGTTGGCGGCGGCGCTCGGCGGTCCAGGCGATCTCGCCGAAGTAGAAGGCGAAGCCGAAGTAGAGGACGTTGACGAGCACGCCGTTGACGAGGGCGGCCAGGATCGGTGACACCGGGCCGTCGGCCTTGACGAACTCGGCCGCGGACAGGCGGGGCAGGGCGGTCAGGTAGGAGATGCCCAGCCAGATGAACATCCCGGCGATGATGCCGGAGCGTAGCCAGGTCGATCGGCGGTGGTCGCGGCCCCAGGCGCCCAGGGTGTAGATGGCCGAGAACAGGGCGCCGGTGGTGAGCTGCTGCTCGGGGGCGTATCGGCTCTGGCCGCAGATGAACGCGATGGAGATGACCAGCGCCACGGCGTCGGGCCAGCGGCGGCGCCAGCACAGCGGCAGGGTGCACAGCAGGGCCCAGACGATCTGCTCGGGCAGGGCCGGTGGGTGGCCGAAGTAGGAGCCGGTGCTGCGGGTGAGGGTCAGGTTCAGCAGGGCTATCGCGGCCACGATCACGCCGACGGCGATGTCGATGCGCAGGCGGCGCGCGTCCGGGATGGGGCGCTGCCAGGTCTCCGTCTCGGCCGTCATCCCACTCCCTTCCCGAGCCGCTGCCGGAAGTCTAGAGCGAAGGTATGACAGTTTCACGGCGCCCGATTTGCGGCATTTATGACCCGGGCGGCGCGGAAGACGGCCCGGGCGGCGCGGGCGGCGCGGAAGACGGCCCGGGCGGCGCCGAGGGCGGCCCGAAGGGGGAATGGCCGAAATAGGGAGCGGGAGCCGCCCCCGCGCCGAGCCCGGCCGAGGCGTCCCCACCCGGCCGACGCACGGCAAAGGAAGCCACCACCAACGCCACCCCGATCGTGATGAGCACGACGTCAGCAACCGTGTAGGCGTTGTTGGCCGTGTTGAAGGTGTCGATGTCGAGATCCCCGCCCGACGTCAGCGACCGCAGATGCAGAATCCACACGATGTTCGACGCCTGGTCGGCCGCGATCACGAGGCTCCCGGCCGCCCCGAGCAGCCCGCTCAGCACACCCAGCCGCCGGATCATCAGCAGCGCGACGAGCACGCCGGCGAGCCCCACCAGGATGACCGGCACCCGCAGCCCGATCTGCACCCCGAGGGACAGCGGCTCGACCGAAGACGAATCCATCGGATCACCCTAGACAACCGCGGGCCGTGACCGAATAGCCGGGGCGGAGGGGCGCGGATGGTCGGGTACGGCGCGTGGTCGCTGGTGCCGATCACCCTGTACCTCGTGCTCCCCGACGACGCCATCGGCCCCATCTGGATCGCGGTCACCGCGCCGACCGTCACCGCGGTGCTGCCGGGCGTGCGGCGCCGGTCCCGGTCCGGCCGGTGATCACCGGGAACACGGTCACCTGGACGAAGTCGACGAGCCCGGCGGCCATCAGCGCCCGGTTCAGCCGCCCGGACCCACATCCAGGGGCTCCGCGGCGTCGACGAGATGATGTCGCTGATCGAGTCGCCCGACGGCCGATGGCTGGCCTCGGCGGCCGATATCGACGCGCAGCGCGTGCACTGGATCGTGTGCCGAGTGCCTCCTTCCTGGCCGACGACCCGGCGGACGTGCCGGTGCTGGGCACCTCGCTGGCGATGGTGCAGGACGCGGCCTTGGACTCCGGCGGGGACTCCGGCGGGGACATCGCCCACCTGGAGACCGCCAGCCTCGCCGACCTGCTGCCGCGGCGGTCAGGCTAGGTGAATGTCGGGCGGCTCGTCGGTGGGCTCCGCGGACGCCTCCGGGCCGGCCCGCCGCTGCCGGGCCGCGCGCAGGGCCAGCCGGCCCAGGTAGGCCAGCAGCGCGGCGAGCACCAGGATGCCGAAGACGCCGAGCAGCACGCCCCAGCGCTCGCCGATCCCGCCGCCCGCGTCCGGTCGCGGCAGCACGCGCACCTGTCCGGCGGGCGCGGCCCCAGCGGAGGCGCTGGGGGCGGGCGAGGCGACCCGGGCCGACAGCGCCGCGAACGGGTCGACGATCCCGGCCCCGACGCGGTCGTCGTGGGCCGCGCCGAGCGGCACCGCCGTGGCCGTGAGCCGCCGCACGACGTCGGCCGCCGACAGGTTCGGGAAGCGGGCCCGCACCAGCGCGGCGACCCCCGAGACGAGCGCGGTGGCGAAGCTGGTGCCGGAGACGCCGACGAAGCCGCCCCCGGACGACGGCGCCGTGAGACCCTCGCCGGGCGCGGCGATCCCGACCCAGTCGCCCCGGTTGGACTGCGCCAGCGGCGTGCCGTCCTGCTTGAGCGCGGCCACGGCGAGGACGCCGGGGTAGGCCGCCGGGTACCACTTCGTGTCCCCGGTGGACGACTCGTTCCCGGCCGCGGCCACGACGACGACGTTGCGGCTGAGCGCGTACTGGATCGCCTCCCGGATCTGCGGCCGGTCCACCGGCAGCGCGAAGGAGAGGTTGAGCACCTGCCCCGACTCGGCCCCGGTGCGGATGGCCGCCGCGATCATCTCCGGGGCCGCGTTGTCGATGCCGTCGAGGAAGCGGACCGGGACGACCTTCGCGCCCGGGGCCACGCCCACCACGCGGTCGTCGTCGCCGGGGCGGGCCGCGATGAGTCCGGCGACCGCGGTCCCGTGGCTCGCGCCGTTGTCGCCGCAGTCGCCGAGGCCGCCCGGCACGCGCTGGAAGCCCGGCGGCGTCGCCGAGGGGACGTAGTCGAAGCCCGGCGACAACGCCGCCTGCAGCTTGGCCTGCCCGCCGTCCACGCCCGAGTCGACCACGGCCACGGTCACCCCGGCGCCGGTCGACAGGTCCCACGCGCGCTCCAGGCCCAGCCGCGCGATCGTCGGGTCGCGGGGCGCGTTGGACGGCAGGGGCTGGCCGGGGGCCGGAGGGTTGCGGCAGTCGCCGGGGGCGTGGGCCTCCGCCGGGCCCGGGACGAGCAGGGCCGCGACGAACACCAGCGAGGCGAGGGCCCGCCTCACGCCCGCAGGTCCATCAGGGCGCGGTACACGTCCCAGACCGCCAGAGCCAGCGGTACCACCGACAGCATCATCGTCGTCTCGAGCACGTCCAGGCCCCGGGCCAGCCGCGGCGTGCCCTTCCGCCGCCCGGTCAGCCCGCCGACGAGCGCGGCCAGCAGGGCGATCGCGGCCAGCGAGGGCGCCAGCACGCCGGTCAGCAGCGCGGGGTGCCCGGCGAAGCGCACGACGAGGATCGCGGCGCCGATCAGCAGCGTGGCGCACACGGCGACGGCGACCGTCGCGACCTGCTCCCGCTCGCGGAAGAGCCGCCCGCGCAGCAGCGCCAGCAATGTCAGGACGCCGGCCAGCAGCCGCGACCACAGCGAGTCGTCGGCCGCGAGCACCAGCGCGCCGGTCGCGACGACCGCCTGGCAGCCGGCCAGGAGCCCGGACAGCAGCCGCCGGGCCCGCGCGATCTGCCGGGTCGCCCGCTCGAGGTCGAGCTGGCCCGGCACGGCGGCGAGGTCCTCGGCGGTGCGGGGCAGCGGCTGGCGGGGCAGGCGGGCCGAGCGCAGCGCGAGCGCGGGCAGCATCGTGGTGGCGGCGAGCGCGAGGGCGCGACGGCGGCGGCCGCCGCGGCGGGCCGGACGTCGGCGAGGACCGCGATGAGCGCGCCGAGCCCCGCGGCCAGGCCGGCGATGCCGAGCGCGGCGAACACGTGGTCGCCGCCGCCGACCACGGCCGGGCCGGCCGCGGCGACGAGCAGCGCCGCGGCGCCGGCGATGAGCAGGTGCCCGCGGCCCCAGGAGCCGCCGAGGAGCTCGGCGGCGCACAGGGCGGCGGCGGGCACGGCGAGCGCGGCGGCCAGGGTCGCGGCGGCGAGGTCGCCGGCGGCCCGGGACATCGCCCAGGCGATCGCGAGCAGCAGCCCGGCGATGCCGCCGGCGAGCGCGCCGGGCAGGACGCCTCCCGCGGCGGCCAGGGCGCCGAGCACCCCGAGCAGGGCCACGGCGACGACGACCGCGCTGGCCGGCCGCAGCTCGCGGCTGCCCCAGGGCCGGGACACCCCGCCCTCGGTGATGACCTCGACGACGTCGTCGTAGACGGGCGGCGCGGTGCGCTCGGAGGCGCGGTGCAGCACGAGCAGGCCGCCCTCGACCACGCCGGCCTCGGACAGCGACGAGGCCGGGTCGAGCCGCTGCGCCTCGGCGGTGGACAGCGCCCAGCCGCCCGCGTCGGCGTCGGCCTGCCCGACCTGGCGCAGCAGCATGGGCAGCAGGCGTGCGACCGGTACCGCCGACGGCACCGCCAGATCGACCTGGACTCCCGGCGCGGCCAGGCGGATGCGGCAGAAGGCGCCGCCATGCCCGGTATCAGCGGACGGTAACGTCGCCGTACTCCGTGTCATCAAGCTCCCCCGCGGGCGATTCCGGTGCTGCTCGTGCCCCTTGTCGTACCGGTCCGTAGGGTAACTTCATCGATCGAAGAGTTCCAGCGATCGCATCGGCGGTCACCATAGGTCACACGGGGGTTCGAGTTGCCCACCACCGCGTTCCGCCGCCCGCCCCGGGTTCCGCGGCCGAGCGTGCCGGAGGGTGAGGTCCTGCTGCAACCGCCGCCCGAGATCAACCGGGCGGACTCCGGCAACGTCTGGCTGACCGCGTTGCCCGCGCTGTCGGGACTCGGCTCGGTGGCGTACCTCTTCGCCGCACCGCCCAACCCGATCACCTACGTGGCGGGCTCGTTCTTCCTGTTCTCCTCGCTCGCGATGGTGGCCGGCTCGCTGCTGCGGGCCCGCGCGACCGCCCGCGCCGACGCCGAGAACAACCGCCGCGACTACCTGCGCTACCTGGGCCGGATGCGGGAGCGGGTGCGGCGCACCGCCGACGCCCAGCGCGAGGCCGCCGACTGGGTGGCCCCCGCGCCCGAGCAGCTGTGGGCGGCGGCCGCGAGCCCGCGGCTGTGGGAACGCCGGCCCGGCGACCCCGACTTCGGCTGGCTGCGGCTCGGCCTCGGCCCGCAGTTCCTGGCGACGCAGCTGGTGCCGGGCGAGACCGGCCCGGTCGAGGACCTCGACCCGCTGTGCGCGCTCGCGCTGCGCCGGTTCATCGCGAGTCACTCGGCGGTGCCGGAGCTGCCCGTGCAGCTGTCGTTGCGCCGGTACGCCGCCGTCGCCCTCTCCGGCGACCGGGACGAGGCCCGCTCGCTGGCCCGGGCGCTGGTCGCCCAGGCGGTGACCTGGCACGCCCCGACCGACCTGCGGCTCGTGGTCTGCACCGGCGACGCCGAGGCGTCCGGCTGGTCGTGGGTGAAGTGGCTGCCGCACGCCCAGCACCCGACCGAGGTCGACCACGCCGGCCCGGTCCGGCTCGTGCACCCGTCCCTGGCGGCGCTGGAGGAGTGGCTGGAGGACGAGCTGGCCAACCGCCCCGGGTTCAACCGGCACGCGGCGGCCGACCCGGACGTGCCGCACCTGCTCATCGTCCTCGACGGCGGCCTGACCACCGGCCTGGAGCTGCTGCTCAACCCCGACGGGCTGCAGGCCGCGACCGTCGTGGACCTCGACGGGCGCACCGCCGAGCTGGTCCGCGGGCACGGCGTCGAGCTCGTCGTCGCCGACGGCCGGCTCGACACCCGCGTCGGCACCAGCCTCACCCCCCTCGGCCGGCCCGACGTGCTCAAGCCCGCCGTGGCCGCGTCCCTCGCCGAGCAGCTCGCGGAGTTCCGGCTCGACGTGGTGACCGCGCAGGCCGAGGATCTGTCCACAGTGGACCAGACGCTGCCGGGGCTGCTCGGCATCGACGACCCCGGCGAGCTCAACCTCACGGCGCTGTGGGCGCCGCGGCCGCTGCGGGACCGGCTGCGGGCCCCGATCGGCATCGCCGCCGACGGCGGGGTGCTGGAGCTGGACATCAAGGAGTCGGCGTACGACGGCATGGGCCCGCACGGCCTGCTCATCGGCGCGACCGGCTCGGGCAAGTCGGAGCTGCTGCGCACCCTGGTGCTGGCGCTGGCCGCCACGCACGCGCCCGAACAGCTCAACCTGGTGCTCGTGGACTTCAAGGGCGGCGCGACGTTCGCCGGGATGGCGGGCCTGCCGCACGTGGCCGCCGTCATCACCAACCTCCAGGACGACCTCGCGCTGGTCGACCGCATGCAGGAGGCGCTGTCGGGCGAGATGAACCGGCGCCAGGAGATCCTGCGCGCGGCCGGCAACCTCGTCTCCGTCCGCGACTACGACCGGGCCCGCCAGCGCGGCGCGGACCTGCCGGCGCTGCCGAGCCTGTTCATCGTCGTCGACGAGTTCTCCGAGCTGCTGTCGCAGAAGCCGGACTTCGCCGACCTCTTCGCCCAGATCGGCCGGCTCGGCCGGTCGCTCGGCCTGCACCTGCTGCTGGCCTCGCAGCGCCTCGACGAGGGCCGGCTGCGGGGGCTGGAGGCGAACCTGTCCTACCGCATCTGCCTGCGCACCTTCACCGAGCAGGAGAGCCGCACGGTGCTCGGCGTGCCCGACGCGTTCAGCCTGCCCAGCGCCCCCGGGCACGGCTACATGCGCGGCGAGTCGGCGAATCTGCGGCGCTTCCGGGCGGCGTACGTGTCGGGGCCGTACGGCAGCCGGGAGCAGGTCGGTGACCAGCTGCTGGCCGGCGGGCTCGAGGTGCGGCCGTTCCGGGCCGAGTACCAGCCGAGCCCGCAGACGGCCGCCCAGACCCTGACGGCGCCGTGGCCCGGCACCGACCCGCAGGACACGACGGAGACCATCAACCTCGCCGAGGTCGAAAGCGGCGGCCGTACGGTGCTCTCGACGATGGTCGGCCAGCTGACCGGGCAGGGCACCCCGGCCCACCGGGTCTGGCTGCCGCCGCTGGGCGCGCCCGACACCCTCGACATGCTCGTGTCCGACCTGCGGGTGCGGCCCGGGCGCGGCTTCGGCGCCGACCCGCAGACGGCGCCGCTGCGGGTGCCGGTGGCCATCGTCGACCGCCCCTACCACCAGCGCCGCGACCCGATGTGGGTCGACCTGGCCGGGGCCGGCGGCCACGCGGCGATCGTCGGCGGCCCCCGCTCCGGCAAGTCGACGCTGCTGCGCACGCTCATCTGCGCCCTGGCGCTGCGGCACACCCCGGCCGAGGCGCAGTTCTACGCCCTCGACTTCTCCGGCACGCTCTTCGGCCTCGCCGGTCTGCCGCACGTCGGCGGGGTCGCGGGGCGCCAGGAGGCCGAGGTCGCCCGGCGGATCGTCGCCGAGGTCACGGCGGTGATCGAGGACCGGGAGCGGCGGTTCCGCGAGCTGGGCGTGGACACGATGGCCGACTACCGGCGGCTGCGCGAGCAGGGCACCGTGGACGACGACCGGTTCGGCGACGTGTTCCTGGTCGTCGACGGCTGGTCGGTGGTGCGCCAGGACTTCGAGGACGTGGAGGCGTCGCTGATCAGCCTGGCCGCCCGGTCGCTGACCTACGGCGTGCACCTGATGATCACCGCGAACCGCTGGCTCGACCTGCGCTTCGGCCTGCGCGACCTGATCGGCACCAAGCTGGAGCTCAAGCTCGGCGACGCGCTCGACTCGGAGATCGACCGCAAGGCCCAGCTCACCGTGCCGGCCGACCGGCCGGGCCGGGGCGTGAGCTCCGACCGGATGCAGTTCCTGGCGGCGGTACCGCGAATCGACCGCCTTCGCCAGGCCGACGACCTGTCGACGGGCGTGAACGGGCTGGTGCAGGCCGTCACCGAGTACTGGGACGGCCCGCCCGCCCCGCCGGTGCGGCTCCTGCCGAGCCTCGTCGAGTTCGCGGACCTGCCGAAGGAGTCCAAGGAGCAGGGGATCGTGCTCGGGCTCGAGGGCCGGCGGCTGCGCCCGGTCGAGTTCGACTGGCGGGAGCCGGGCCTGGTCGTCTTCGGCGACGCCGAGTGCGGCAAGACCTCGACGCTGCGCACCGTGGCCCGGCAGGTGGTCGACACGTGGCCGGCCAAGCAGGCGAAGGTGATCCTGTTCGACTACCGGCGCACCATGCTCGGCGAGTTCGAGGGGGAGTCGCTGCTGGGCTACGCCGCGAACCAGACGCAGGCCGAGGAGCTGGTCGCGGGCCTGGTCGAGGGGTTCACCAAGCGGCTGCCGGGTGCCGACGTCACCCCGCAGCAGCTGCGCAACCGCAGCTGGTGGACGGGGCCGGACGTCTACGTGATCGTCGACGACTACGAGCTGGTGACGGCGGGCGCCAACCCGCTGCTGCCGCTGCTGCCGTTCATGGCGCAGGCGCGGGACATCGGGATGTATCCGTACGTCGCCCGCCGGGCCGGCGGTGCCGCGCGGGCCCTCATGGACCCGTTCCTCGGCGCGATGCGCGAGCTGAGCTACCCCGCGGTGGTGCTCAGCGCCCCGCGCGACGAGGCGCCCATGTTCGGCGTGCGGCCCGCGCCGCTGCCGCCGGGACGGGGCACGCTGGTGCACCGCCGCTACGGCTCGGTGCCGGTGCAGATGGCCCGCCTCGACGCCGGACCGGACCCGGAGTGACCGGTTCGTCAAGCTTCGATCAGTGAAATGGCGCTCGGCCCGCCACCGTTGCGGCTTTTCGATATATTGATGTAGGTGTCCGACGGGGGAGTCAGATGTCGATGGTCATGAAGGGGCGTGCAACCACGCGGGGCGTTCGTGCCGCAGCCGCCGCGGTGACGGTGCTGATGCTCGTCGCCGCCTGCTCGGACGACAAGAAACCGCCGGTGGGCAGCCCCGCGACCTCGGCTCCGGGCAGCCCCGTCGCGCCCGCGACCACGGCCGCGCCGGCCACCTCGGGCCCGCCCTCGGCGAGCTACACCAAGCCGCCGTCGCGCAACCTCACCCGGCCGGCGGGCGTCGCCGCGGTCTCCAACTCGACCTGCGGATACGCGCAGGTCGCCATCCACTTCGTCGCGGCGTCGTGGGGCAACAACCAGGTTCCGGTCGTGACGGCCGGCCACAAGGTGCCGGACGACATGTGGGCCGAGGGAGCCCAGGTGCTGCCCACCTACAAGGGCGGCATCGAGGACTCGCGGTCCCGGCTGAAGAGCCAGAAGGTGCCCGAGAGCTACGCGGTCTACCAGGACATGGCCGACGCGGACGCGGCCATCGACGCCGCGATCGCCGCCGCCAAGGCCAAGGACGACAGCCGGGTCATCCCCGTCTACCTCGCGCTGCGCACCGCCGAAGACCACTTCACGGAGTCCTGCGGGGTGCTGGAGGACAAACCGGCGAGCTGAAGAACCACCACCTTGAGGAGGGTGCGAAGTGTCCGGTGTGAAGATCGATCTCGCGGCCGTGCTGGCCGCCGAGAGCGTCGTGAACAACGCCGTCTCCGAGATGGAGGGCGTCACCCAGAAGATCCTCGCCCAGGCGGGGCTCAGCGAGGCGGCGATGAAGGCGCCGGCGGGGCAGATCACCTCGTCGACGTTCTCCGGCCTCGGCGGCGGTGGCAAGGCCCTGTCCGAGACGCTGACCGAGCTACAGAACGACCTGGCCAAGCTGCGGGCCACCGCGGAGTCCGGTTCGGACCAGGCCACCCAGGCCGCCAAGGCCGGCGTCGGCTCCTCGGTCGCCCAGGGTATGTGAGAGGGAGTCATCGCATGAGCGGCAACGGCTACATCGAGTTCAAGAACGAGGACATCGTCAACATCGCGACCGTCACCAAGAACTCCCAGGCCGACTGGGACCGTATCTGGGAGGGCGTGCGCGCCAAGCTGACGGGCGTCGTGTCCGAGGCGCTCGACGCGCTGACCGGCGCCTCCCTCGAGGACCGCACGGCGCGCTACCACCAGCGCACGGCGCAGTACACGGCCGACCTCAACTCGCAGCAGGTCGCGGTGAACAACGTCGCGTCGATCTCGGCCGACACCAACCAGCAGATGAGCCGGGTCATCGCCGGCTGAACACGGGAACGGGCCGGGTCACCGACCCGGCCCGCTGGTCACGGCGCCTCTGGGAGGGAATGACGGTGGGCGACGCGTACGGATGGACCGACAACGGCCGGCAGGTCTTCGACCCGCTGCGGCTGGAGCAGGCCGCCGCCGACCTGCGCAAGAACCAGGCCCCGGCCGATCTTCGCCAGCAACTGGTCGACAACCTGCTCCCGAGCGCGGCGGTCGGTCAGATCCCGGGCGGTCAGGCGGCCTACGCCCGGCTCTACGAGGCGACCCACGCGATGCTCGGTGAGCTGGAGAAGGTCGGGCTCGACCTCTCCGACCTCGCCAGCCGCACGCTCGCCGCGGCGCGGCTGGCGCACGACGTTGATCCGGCCACCCAGGCAGCGGCGCGGCGCGGCCACTCCCGCGCCGAGTAAGCGGAGCGAACATGGCCAACTACGATTACTGGACAGCCAAGGAAAAGATCGAGAGCGGTCAGCCCTACACGATCGAGTCGGTCGCGACCACCTGGCGCAACTTCGCCGAGGCGGTGCGCGGCGCGGCCGGGCATCTGCAGGGCACCTCGGACAAGGTCACCGAGCAGTACGGTGAGCCCTACCAGAACTTCGGCGACCGCGCCCAGCCGCTCGCGAAGTGGATGACCAACGTCGGTGGCTACGCCGACCAGGTCGCGGCTGGCCTGTCGAAGGCGTCGACCACGGGCAGCAACGCCCAGATGACGATGTACGAGGAGGACTACTCCTACAACCAGGACGTCAACCGGATCATCGGCCCGGAGGACGCCCTGTCGATGAGCAAGGTCAACGCCATCGACCGCCGCGAGGCCCAGGCCGCCGCGGTGCTCAACGGCGAGATCGAGAAGTGGTCCTCGGCCTACGACGCCTTCAAGCCGGGCTCCCTCGACGCCGCTCCCACCCGGGCCGGCGGCGGTGGCAGCGTCAGCGGCGGCGCCGGGTCGGGCACCGGTTCCAGCGGCTCGAACGGGGCCGCGCAGCCGATCGCGACCGGCGGCGACGGCGACGGCAACGGCGCCTCCTTCATCGGCCCCGGCGGCACCGGCGCCACGGTCACGACCGGCAACGGCTCCCAGGTCGGCTCGGGCAGCTACCCGGGCTCGTCCGTCCTCGACCCCGGCGACGGCGACTTCGGCGGCTGGGTCCGTGACCCGCGCACCGGATACCTGATCAACCCGGCCACGGGCCAGGAGTACGACCCGACCACCGGCCGCTGGATCGACCCGGTCACCGGCAAGCCCTTCGGCGACGTGGAGCAGTACGCGTCGCGGCTCGAGGGCCTGGACGGCGGCAGCCCGGCGACCGGCCTCCTCGGCGGCGGCCCGGCCGCGCTCGCCCCGACGCTGCCCGGTGGCGGCGGTGGCGGCGGCACCTCGGGCGTCGCCGGCATGTACGGCGGGCTCCTCCCGCCGAGCCTCGACCCCAACAACCCGGCCTCGGGCCAGCTGCGGCAGCAGGCGGCCGACCGGATGGCGGCCAAGGCCTACGCGGCCGAGCAGCTGGCGCTGAAGGAGGCCAGCCAGGGCGGCCGGCCGTTTGTCCCGCCGATGCCGGCGGGCGGCATGCCGGGCGGCCTCGACGGGCGCCGGGGCCCGGCCCGCCGGTCGCTGGTCACCGAGCCGGAGTCCACCTGGACCAACCGGGCCCGGGCCGCCTCCCGCTCCGGCGGGTCGGCGCAGGAGGAGGCCCTGCTCAACGGGCGGGCCGGACGGGCGGGCCGATCCGCGGGCGGCGGCCGGGGCATGGGCGGCGTGGCGGAGGAGCCGTTGATGCAGCCGGGCTCGGGTGCCGCGGCGGCCGGGGGCCGTTCGGGCGCCGCGCGCGGCCGCGCCGGTCGGCTGCCGGGCGAGCCGCTCGAGGCGGCCGGCGGCCGTGCGGGCGGTGCCGGGAGCCAGGGCCGCGGGTCATACCTGCCGCCGACCCAGGCGGGCCAGGGCGACGAGCGCCGGCGGCAGTCGCGCAAGCGGCCGGACTGGCTGGTCGAGGACGATGTGTGGTCGGCGAACCTGGACCCGGCCGGCCCGCGCGTGCTGGGCGAGGACTGAGGAGGCCGTCGTGGCGGACATGGCGTACGACACCGAAACCCTCCGGCAGGGCGGCCGGGTCAGCCGGCAGGCCAGCGCGCAGGCCGACACGGCCGGCTCGACCGTGCACGGCACCCTCGTCTCGGCCGGGGCGTTCGGCGACGTCGGCCCGGCCGGCGCGCTCGCCAACGTGCTCGACCAGGCCAAGGCCGAGCACGCCAAGGGCGCGCAGACCGCGTCGCAGAACACCGAGGTCCACGGGCAGCGGGCGGACACCACCGCCGACGCGGGCGACACCCTCACCAGGACCACCACGGTGGCCGCGCAGACCGGCGTCTCCAGGTCGGTCGTCGACGGCATGTCCTGAGCGACCGGAGCCGGGCCTGGGCACGGCATTCGGGGCCGCGGGTGCACACCCCCGCGGCCCCGAACCGCGTCTCAGGACCGGCGGAGCGTCAGGTGGGCCGCCTCGCGCCGGCCCTGGGCGAAGCCCGCGCGGGCGGAGGGGATCCGGGTCGCCGGGTCCATCTGGTTGACGCCCATCGCGGCCCGGGATTCCGCGTCCGGTGCGATCACCTCGACGTGGCTGCCCTCCTCGCGGAGCCGCTCGACCTGGTCGTCGAGCTCCGTGCCCGGGAACCGGCGCAGGCCCTCGAACTGGCCGTCCGCCAGGGGTGTGTTGCGCACGCTGAACGGCGCGAGCACCACGACGTTCGCATAGCCCGAGGCGAGGTCGGCGTTGTCGGCGGAGCGCACGCCGCCGTTGATGTAACGCCTCCCGTTGATGTTCGGCGTGGGGACCAGACCCGGCAGCGCGGTGGCCGCGGTGACCGCGTCGGCGAGCTCGACGCCGGAGTCGCGGTCGAACGTGACCAGCTCGCCGGTGTGCGCGTCGAGGGCCACCAGGACCATCGGCCGGTCCGGCCACTCGGGGCGGGGCAGCCGGGCGGCGACCTGGGCGCGCCGCTGGACGCCCAGCGCGGGGTCGAGGACGCCGTCGCCCTCCAGCCCGAACGCGCCCATCGCCCGTTGCAGGTCGGCGGCCGAGGTGGCGGCGGCGTTGATGGCCCGCATCCGCTCGAACACGGAAGTCTGCGGCCGCGCCGAGGGCCGTTCCCGGTCCGGTCCGGCTGAGTCCTGTCGGGCTGCGTGCTGTTTGGCCGAATCCCGCCCGGCTGCATGCTGTTCGGCCGCGCCCGGTCCGGCGGGGCGCTGTCCGGCCGGTGGGACCGGCTCGGAGAGTATCGTGGCGAACAGGTCGGCCGCCGGGATACCGCTGCGCACCCACGCCGCCGCGGTGGCACCGGAGGAGGTGCCGATCACCAGATCGGCGGACTCGGTCAGATCGAAGCCGGCTTCGGCGAGGCCGGCGACAACGCCGATCACCCAGGCCTGGCCGGCGCCCCCACCGGCGCCGAGCACCAGGGCGAGATTGTGGGATTCGTGAGATTGCGACACGTCGTGGTCCCTTTCAAGGCATCCGAGATGCGGGTGCCCGAGGACCGGCGACGGTGGAGCTACCGGCTCCGCCGCGTGGTGGTGAGCACCCGACTGTGAACGAAAATCGGACTCACCTCCTCAGATCGTGCGCCGTGACGGCGCTGCGGAACGAACGCGCTCGAATAGTAGCAGGCGCGAGTGCGGTTCAGGGGGCCGGCGCGCTCGTGGCGCCGACGGTGCCGTCCGGCCACGCCAGGATGCGGCAGAACGAGCCGGGCCTCGGGCAGCGCAGCCCGCGGTCCTTGGTGAGGTCGAGCACCTGGTCGGTGCCGTCGACGAGCGCGCCGAAGCGGGTGACGGGTCGGCCGGTCGCGGGGTCGTTCTCCACCGCGGCCGTGACCGCGACCGTCCCGCCGTCGGCCAGCGCCCGCGACCGGTTCGGCGCGCCGCCCCACATCCACGCGAAGGCGGAGTCGGCGGTGGCCCGGGCGGTGGTGTGGTGCTGCCGCGTGCGAATCTCCCCGCCGGAGGCCGACTCGACGGAGAACCAGTCGTCGCCCTTGCGCAGCGCCGCGGGCTGGCCCGGCACGGTCGTCATGAACCCGCCGAGACCGGCCGGGTCGAGGTCCACCGGAGCGTCCTTCGGCGCGAGCTGGTCCGCGCTCGCCTTGCGGGCGGCGGCGGTCAGCGTCTCGGCGGCGTAGAGCCGGGTGCCGTCGGTGCCGGCGTATCCGGTGGCCGAGCCGAACGTGAACGGCTTCGCGTCCGCGGGCAGCCAGACGGGCGTGCCGGCGGCGCCGATGACGAACGCGCCCGGGCCGCCCGGCGGGGTGAGCGGGGTGCAGGACTCGCCCGGCTTCGGCGGCAGCGACCGGGTGCACCAGGCCGCCGCCGCGCCCTCGCCGGTGCGCAGCAGCGCGACACCCCGGCCGAGCCCGACGGTCGTGCCGGTCCAGTCGGTCGCGGCCACCTTGCCGGCCGCGACGTCGACGAGCGGCAGGCCGGGCGCGGCGAACCAGCGGAAGTCGGGGGAGAGGTACTGCGTGCGCAGCATCAGGTCCACGTCGGCCAGCCGCGCCGGGTAGTCCGTCCCGCCCTGCCGCAGGCCCAGCGTGTAGTCCTGCTGCGCGGCCGCCGGTCCGGGCAGCGGGCAGTACGACCGGACCTGACCCGTGCGCACGTCGACCGCCGCGACCGCGGCGGGCAGCGCGACGGTCCCCTTGCGGTCGGGGTCCTCGTCCGGCGTCCGGCCGGCCCACAGCACCGCCAGGCCGGCGTCGTGCCAGCCGGCGATCACGTCGGTGCGGCACGGGGCCGCCGGCGCGGCGCTCGGGTCCGGCGCCGGCGGTGGGGTCTTCGAGGTGCAGGCGGCCAGCAGGAGCAGGCCGCTGAGCACCACGGCCCCGCGCGCCTGCCTCACTTGGCCCCCGGCACGACGGGCGCCAGCGTCGTGGTGCTGCCCTTGTCGTCCGGCACCTGCTTGTCGACGTAGGCGCCGTCCCAGGTGGTCGGCTGGTGATAGGTCCAGCGGGTCTCGTCGCCGTAGTAGATGCGGTACTGGTCGTCGGTGTTCGACCAGTTGCCGCCCGAGTCCCCGACGGTGCCGACTTTGTCCGGCTGGGTGCCCGGGACGCTGGTGCCGAACTGGGTGTCGAAGCCGCCGCCGTGGCCGTCCGGGTTGGAGTGCGAGCTGCCCAGGATGTCGTCGACCGAGCTCACGCCGAGCTGGCTGTCGTAGACGCCGAGCTGGTTGTAGAGGTCGCGGGTCACCGACTCCGGATACTGCCCCGTGGCGTTGGCGGTCACCGGCACCATGTGGCCGCTGCCGTCGTCGACCATGATCGGATGCCCGGCCGCGGCGTTGGCCTGGATCGTCATGTTCACGATGTTGTCGGTCACGCGGGCCCGCGCCTCGGCCGCCGCCGTCTGCGACTTGGCCAGGTCGTCGACGTAGTCCTGCAGGTGCAGGATGTAGCCGTTCTGGTCCGGGGCCGGCGGCGCCTGCACGGCCGCGCCGGTGATCAGGCTGAACGCGGTCGAGCCGTACTTCAGCGCGGCCCCCGCCCCCGTCGGCAGGGTGACGAGCCCGGCGAGCTGGAACACCTTGCTGACGCCGTCGACGGCGCCCTTCTTCGTGTTGTAGTCGGACATCGCCTGCGCGTAGGCGAGATCCTCCTTCATCTTCTTGACCTGGTCGGCGCTCGCGCCCTCGACCACCGCGTCGTTGAGCACCGCGGCGGCCGCGCCGTCGGTCGAGGCGGTGAGCCGGATCGCGTCGTCCAGCGCCTTGGCGTAGGCCGGGTCGCTCGGGTCGTGGTGCCCGGCCGCCATCGCCATCTGCAGATACTGGCTGCCGCGGGTCAGCGTGCCCTCGCGGAAGTGTTGGTAGACGGCCGGGTCGCCGGCCGCGACGAACTTGAGGAAGTTGCCCTTCGTGTCCGCGTCGAGCGCGAAGCCGGACACCTTCGTGCCGTCGGGCAGCGTGATCGTCATCGTGTGGTCCTGGCCGGCCGGGACGTTCTCGAACTGCGCGAACGAGTCGACGTAGGTGAGCCCGACGTCCGCGATCGCGCCCTTGACCGACTTGTTGGCCATGTGGGCCAGGCCGTTGTAGTCGGTCGCGGCGTCCTGGACGATGGCCAGACCGGCCTGGGCCGCCCGGGTGTCGTCGAGCCCGTGGCCGCGCATGGTCGCCGAGAGGATCACGTCGGCCGCGCCCTGGCCGGACTGCCAGTTCATGCCCATGACCTCGCGGCGCTCGCCCGCGTTGTGCACGATCCAGTCGTTGGTGAAGTCCCGGTTGCGGGCGACCACGCCGAGCGCGTCCGACGACAGCTCGTCGGGCATGAGCTTGTTCCAGTCGTCGGCCGACATCTCCTTGAGCGACTCGTCGTACCCGTGCGCGATCGGGAAGTCGGCCTTGTAGTTCGCGTACATGACGTTGATCTGCTGCTTCCAGCGCAGCGACGCGTCCTTGAGGTTGGAGGCGAGGTCGTCGCTGGGCTTCACGTCGTCGCTGGAGTAGTCGTTGAGCAGCCCGACGAAGCCGGCCGCCTTGAGCAGGGCGGGGTCGGTCACCGGCGGGAACTCGCTGCCGAGGTGCCGCTCGCCCGGCGTGGCGAAGAAGCCCACCTGGTCGCTCGGGTCGGTGACGCCGAGGTTGCTGGCGATGATGTCCCGGGCCGACCGGGGCAGCTGGTCATACGGCACGTTCTGCGACAGGTTCAGGAAGCCGTCGCCGACCCGGCTGACCATCTGCACGAACGGGTTGTTCTGGTCGGGCTTCTCGCCGGGCTTGACCCCGATCTGCTTGTCCGCCCAGTCCTTGATCTCGCCGAAGTGCGGGGTCAGCTCCTCGTAGTACCCCTTCAGCCAGTTCTTCTCCGCCTCGGTGAGCGCGACACCGGCCTTCTGCTTCGCGTTGAGCAGGTTGAGATACGAGGTGCTCCGGTCGAACGCCGCCTTGGCCGCGTTCGGGTCGCTGAGCTTGGTCGCGCCGACGGTGCCGTCGGCGGCCGCCTTGGGGTCGGGCACGTCGACGTCGCCGGGGCCCTCGTCCAGCGCCGTCGGCGGGATGTACCCGAGGTCGGCCATCGCCTTGAGGTGGTCGGCCAGATACTGCTCGTACTCCTGCACCGACGTGCTGAGCTTGCCGCCCGCGTCCTTGACCTTCTGCACCGCGCGGGCGATGTAGGGCGCCATGTACTGCTGGCGGTTCTGCTGGAAGTCCGGGTCGTTGTGGTTCTGCCGGACCGTCTGGTTCCACTCGCCGATGATGGCGTTCACGTCGCCGACCAGCGTCGTGATCTGCGTGTTCGCGGTGGACGTGCGCACGGAGAGGTCGCTGGCGGTCTCGGACAGCAGCTTGGCGATCTTGCCGAGCTTCTCGCCGTTGTTGCCCAGCGCCTTGCTGGCCTCGGAGACCTGCGCGCCGACGTCGATCGGCGTCGCGTTGTTGACCTTGTACCCGTCGCCGGCGGTCTCCAGCCCCTTCGTGGCCAGCGTGACCGCGTCGCCCTGCTGCGCCGCCGCCTGGTTGAACCCGCGGGCCATGGCGTAGATCTCTTCCGGGTCACCGGCGGTGAACTGGGCCTGCAGCTTCCAGGGATCGACGCCGGCGGCAGCGGCCAGCGACGCTTGCGAGAAGTCGCCCATGTCTGCTCCCCGTTTCCTGCCCCCCGCGGGCGGCGCTTCGAAGGATCACGGTTACCCCGTATTCTGCCATGCACGTCGATAAGCCGCGGCCCCGGCGAAACCGCCCCGGCCGCCCGGACGCGGATCGGAGCGTCATGCAGCCTGCGGCACGGGGCGCCATGCAGCCCGCGGCGGAGGGCGCCATGCAGCCCGCGGCGGAGGGCGCCATGCAGCCCGCGGCGGAGGGCGCCATGCAGCCCGCGGCGGAGGGCGCCATGCAGCCCGCGGCGGAGGGCGCCATGCAGCCCGCGGCACGGGGCGCCATGCAGCCCGCGGCAAGAGGGGTGGAGCACCTGCGCCGGTTGCAGCATCCGCGCGGGAGCTGGAGCGACTTCATGGTCGCCGTCGGGTGCTCGGACACGTGGGTCACCGCCTACGCCGGCACCGCGCAGGCCGCCGCGGCCGCCTCGCCGCACCTGGCGCCCGAGGTCCGCGCGGCCGCGGCCGCGAGCGCCGACGCCGCCGCCGACTGGCTGCTCGCCGCGGCCGGGCCGGGCGGCGTCTGGGGCTACAACCGGGGCGTGGGCGCCGATGCCGACTCGACGGCGTGGGCCGTGCGGCTGCTGGCGGCGCGCGGCCGGACGGTGCCCCCGGCGGCGCTGGCGTTCCTGGCCGCGCACGAGAGCGAGACCGGCTACCGCACCTACCAGGACGTGTACCGCGCCCGCCGCTGGTCCGAGCCGACGCCCGACGTCGCCGCGGCCGCGCTGCTGGCCCAGCACGAGGCCGGCGCGCTCGACCGGGCCGCGCTCGCCGAGGGCTACCTGCGCCTGGTCGCCGGCTGGCAGAAGCCGCCGGGCCGCTGGACGAGCATGTGGTGGGGCGAGGACGGCTACCCGACGGTGCTGGCGCTGGAGGCGTGGTCGGCCGCCGGCCGGCCCGGGCTGACCCCGGTGCCCGCCCCGGTGCGCCCGCCGGCCACCGCGTTCGGGCACGCGCTGTGGCTGCAGGCCCTCGCCCTCACCGACGGCCCCGCCGACACCGGGCCGCTGCTGGCCGCCGAGCGTCCCGGCGGCGGCTGGGCCGGCGACGCCGAGCTGCTGGTGCCCGATCCGAGCGGCGGCGGCGTCAGGGAGCGTAGCCTCGACGCCCGCGGCGTGTTCACCACCGCCACCGCCCTGCGCGCCCTGCTCGCCGCGGGCCCGGCCGAGCCCGCGCCGGCCCCCGCCGCCGGGGGCCGCGACGCGCTCGGCCTCGGCTACGACCGGCTCATCGGGCAGGTCGCGGCCGGCCTCGGCGTCGACCCGGACCGCGCGGTGGCCGTCTTCCGCGAGCTGACCCGGGAGTCGCTGGCCGCGCCCGCCCCGTGGCCGAGCGAGCAGCTGTCCGGGCTGTCCGGCGGGCTGCCCGTGGAGCTGTCGGTCACCGACGGGGCGCCGTCGTTGCGGTACACCGTGGAAGCCGGCGATCCCGTCCTGCCCCCCTTCCCGCGGGCGGTCAGCGCGCTGCACGCCATCGGCCGCACCGCCGCCGTCCTCGGCTGCGCCGACGCCTGGGTCAACGCCCGCCCCGCCCTCGAGGTGCTCGTCGACCCGGCCCTGCCCGTGCCCGAGGGCAACCGCTTCTGGGTGTGGGCGGGCGTCGACGCCCACGCCGGCGGTGGCGAGGTGCTCAAGGTGTACCTCAGCACGCTGCACCACGACCTTAACGGCGCGGCCGGCGGCGGCGCCCTCGACCGGGTCACCGCGGCCCTGCGCGGGCTCGGACTGCCGGCCGGCGCCCCGGCGCTGGACGTGCTGGCCAAGCTGGAGGCGCACGGCTTCTGCCAGGAGCTCGGCATCGGCCTGGCCCCCGGCGGCCGCCTCGGCGTCAAGGTGTACTACGAGCTGCCCGGCTGGCGCCCGCAGCTCGTCACCGCCCTGCTCGCCGACGCCGGCCTCCCCGCGGACCTCGCCCCCGTGCGCCCCGTGATCCCGGGCGTGCTCAGCGAGGAGGTCGCGACGGCGTACCGCGCCGGCGTCATGGTCCGCATCGGCCTGGGAGACGGCCGGGTGTCGGAGCTGTCGACCGCGTCGGCGTTCATGCGCCCGATGATCGGCCACGCCGAGATCGCCCGCCGGGTCGGCGCGTGGCTCGCGACGACCGGCGACCGCCGCCCCTTCGACGCCGTGGCGGCGCGCCTGCTGCCGGGCCGCTCGGGCCGCGCGGACCGCGCGGGACGCCTGCACACGCTGTTCACACGGTCCCGCTCCGCCACGGGCACCCGCACGACGGTGTACCTGCGCCCGGCCCTGCCCGAGACCCGCTGAACCGGAGCCTAAGGCGTGCGGGGGAACAGGATCGGCAGGACGCCGTGGCGGTCGGCGAGGGCGATCTCGCCGGGGCGCAGCGACTCGGCCAGGGCCGCCTCCGGGTGCCCCCAGCGCTTGGCGAGCACGCCCGAGTAGCCCTGGCCGGTGAGCAGGATCGCGTCCACGTGCGACCAGAACGCCGCGTCGTGCGGCGGGGACGCGCTCACGTGCACGACCGTGCACCACGGGTGCTGGCCGACCCACAGCGGCGGCGGGCTCGGGTGGTCCACGACGAGGACCTGCGGGCCCGGGAACGTGCCCGGGGCGCTGCCCGGCGACGGCGGCCAGTTCGACGGGCCGTCCAGCCAGGTCAGGCCGGGGCCGGGCAGCAGGCCGCGCAGCGTGGCCCAGGAGCGGTCGTCGACGGTGAGCACGGCGACCTGGCAGCCGACGCCGACCAGGCGGTACGCCAGCGCCGCGGCCAGGGCCGGGTGGCCGAGCACCCCCAGGCGCACGGGCTGCGGCTGGATCGCCGCGACCGAGGCGGGGCGGCCGGCGCGGTCGGTGCCGAGGTAGAGGCCGCCGATCGGCACGTCCAGGGCCAGGCCGACGCGGTCCGGGCCGTCCCAGCGGGTCGACGGGAGCATCCCCAGGTCCGCGTCACCGGGGTGCGGGGCGCTCATCGCGACGTCCAGCCGATGGCGCCGGTCAGCGGGCGCGGGCCGCCGCCGAGCGGCAGGGTGGCCAGCACGCCCGCCGCCTGCGCGCCGGGCAGCGGGGTGGCCAGGCCGGCGTCGAGGAGGCGCTGGCCGGCGTGGCGGGCGTCGGCGGGGTCGGCGGCGACCAGGCGCACGGCGCCGCGGGTGCGGGTCGCGGCCCCGTCGAGCTCGACGGCGAGCGACACCACGGACCGGTTGGCCGGGCCGGTGCCGACGGCCTCGAGCAGCTTGAGCCAGCCGGCGGCGGACGTGACCGTCACGCCCAGGCACTGGTGGTGGGCCGAGCCGGTGACCCAGCCGTCGCGCCGCAGGGTGCCCGTGGGGGCCGGATCGCCGACGGCACGCAGCGCGCGGGCGAGGTCGGCGGCATCGAGCGGTACCGACGAAACGCCCTGCGACAGCAGACGCACCCGCAGCCGGGCCAGCGCCGCGGCGACCGCCCGCCGCGCGCCGTCCGCGCCGCCCTCGCCCCGCCGCCGCGCCGCGTCCGGCGCCCAGATCGGCTCGTAGCGCACCGCGACCCAGGCCCGGCGCATGAGCGGGATGCCGGCGCCCGGCCACGGGTCGCGGGCCTGCGGGATGGAGCCGTTGCCGTTGCCGCGCGCGACGCCGAGCTGCTCGATCAGCAGCTGCACGCCGGCCAGCGGCACGTCGTCGTCGGCGGCGAACGCGGCCAGGCGGCCCAGGTCGAGGCGGATCGGCGTGCGGCTGTCCAGCTCGAGCGCGGCCGCGAAGCCCTGCCCGTCCCAGGCCACGCCGAGCGGCCGGTCGTTGCGGTCGACGCACTCGGCCACCTCGAGCCGCGGCGCGACCTGCGCCGCCGCGCCCAGTTCGGCCGGGCCGCCGAGCACGGTCACCGGCTCGGCGGGCGGCGGCGCGCTCAGCCCGGCCACCGGGGCCGCCGGCGACCGGGCGGGCGGCCGCGAGCACGCTCGCCGCGGCTCCCCGCCGCACCCGCGCGGACACGAGGTCGGTCACCCAGCGGCCGTCGCGGCGGGCGAGCGTGACCGCCAGGACCACCACCGCGACGCCGACGAGGATCCAGCCGCCGACGCCCAGCAGGACCCCGCCCGCGATCCCGGCGCCGGCCGCCGCCTCGAGCGCCAGCAGCCGCGCCCGGCCGAGCCGCAGTCGTGACCCGCCGCGCAGTGTCGCCTGTGCCGCCACTACCCTCGCCGCCCCGTTCCGGTCAGTGGTGTCGAACGCTGTCCCCGTATCATGAAGCCGCAGGGAGCAGCCGGACAACCCGACGCTGAGGACGCACCGACACGATGGCGACCACCCGCGACCACGTCGCAGCCTACGACTACGAGAGCCGGCGGCGCGTGACGAGCCTGGTCCTGGGCGCCGACGAGGCCGGGCAGGACCCGCACCGCCGGCTGAACCGGACGATGATCGGCAGCGCGGTCATCGCGGTGCTCGTCATGGCCGGATTCGGCGTCGCCGGGCTGCTCGGCGGGGGCAGCGGACCCGCGCTGCCGGACTCGGGCGCGGTGCTGGTCAAGGGCAGCGGCGATCGGTACGTCCTCGTCGACGGCGTCCTGCACCCCGCGCTCAACCTCAGCTCCGCGCTGCTGGTCGGCGGCGGACGGCCCACCGAGGTCCGCTCGTCCGCCCTCGACGGCAGGCGCCGCGGCCTGCCCGTCGGCATCCCCGGCGCGCCCGACGGCATCCCGCAGCGCCTGGCGGCCGGCCCGTGGACCGTGTGCATGCTGCCGTCGGGGTCCCAGGTGGTGCGGCCCGAGATCGAGGTCCTCGTCGGCCTGCCCGCGCCCGCCGAGGGCGCGCTCGGGTCCGCCTCCGCCGTCGTGGCCGAGGACGCCGGCACGGCCTGGCTCGTCACGCTCGGCCGGCGGTACCGGCTGGGCGGCAACACCCGCGCCCTGCTCGGCCTGCAGGACGCCCGCTCGATCGGCGTGCCGCCCCGCGTGCTCGACACGCTGCCGGAGGGCCCCGAGATCGCCGTCCCGGCCGTGTCGCGCGGCGGCGCGCCGAAGGTCACGCTGCCGGTCAAGGCGAACGTCGGCGACGTGATCCAGACCCAGGGCACCGGCCAGGGCCCGAGCTACTCGCTGGTGCAGTCCGACGGGCTCAGCCCGATCACGCCGCTCACCGCCACGCTGCTGCTGGCCGGCGACAGCAAGCTCGTCAAGGCCGACCCCGGGGCCGTGAACGCCGCGACCTCGCGGCTGGCGGTGCCCGGGAACGCCGGGTGGCCCAAGGAGGTACCGAAGGCGGTCGACCCCGTCCGCGGCCAGCCCCTGTGCATCTCGACCACGCCGGGCACCCCGCCGGGCGACGCGCCCTGGGCCGTGTCCGTGAGCCTGCCGCGGGAGATGCCGGCGCCGTCGTCGGCCCCGCCGATCGCCACGAAGGCCGGCACCGACGGCGACCTGGCCACGGCGGTCGCGATCGTGCCCGGCACCGGCGCTCTGGTCCTCGCGACCACGACGGCCGGGCAGGACGGGGGCTTCAACCTGGTGACCGAGGCCGGCCAGCGCTTCCCGGTCGTCTCCGCCGACGCCGTGGCCCGCCTGCAGCTCAACCCGGCCGGGGCGAGCCGGCTGCCGCTGCCGTTCGTGGCGCTGCTGCCCTCCGGCCCGACGCTCGACCCGCAGGCGGCCGCGCAGGAGTACCAGGGTCGTTGACATCGCGGTGCCCGGCCCGACAGGCTCGGGGCATGAGCGAGGAGCGCGACATCTGGGCGGCGGCCGACCTGGCCACCCCGATGGCGATCCGGGTCGCGGCGACGCTGCGCCTGGCCGACCACATCGCCGCCGGCACGACCACCTCCGACGCGCTGGCCGAGGCGGCCGGCGCCGACCCCGACGCGCTGGGCCGGCTGCTGGGCCACCTGGTCACGGCCGGCGTTCTGGCGCGCACCGGGTCCGGCTACGCCCTCACCGGCCTCGGCGACCAGCTGCGCGACGACCACCCGCGGGGTCAGCGCGCCTGGCTGGACCTGGAGGGCTCGGTCGGCCGCGCCGACCTGTGCTTCGCCGACATGCTGCACACCGTGCGCACCGGCGAGGCGGTGTTCGAGCGCCGCTTCGGCCGCCCGTTCTGGGAGGACCTGGCCGCCGACCCGGCGCGGCAGGCCCAGTTCGACGGCCTGATGAGCTCGCGGCTGACGGCGGACGCGCCCGAGGTCGCCGCGGCCTACCCCTGGGCCGTGCTCGGCCACGTGGTCGACGTGGGCGGCGGCGACGGCAGCCTGCTGATCGCGATCCTGCGGGCCCATCCCGGCCTGCGCGGTACCGTCGTCGACCTGCCCGGCGCCGTGGCCCGCGCCGAGCACGCGATCGCCGCGGCGGGCCTGACCGACCGGGCCGGCGTCGCGCCGGGCAGCTTCTTCGACGAGCTGCCGCCCGGGGCCGGCGGCTACGTCCTCTCCGGCGTCCTGCACGACTGGCCGGACGAGGACGCCGCGCGCATCCTGCGCCGCTGCGCCGACGCGGCCGGCGACACGGGGACGGTCCTGATCTGCGACCACATCGGCGACGCCTACGACACCGAGGGCGACATGCGGATGCTGTGCTACTTCAACGGCCGCGAGCGCACCCTGGGCGACCTGGGCGACCTCGCGGCCGCGGCGGGCCTGGCGGTCGCCGACGTGACCCCGGCCGGCACACGGTCCCTGCTCGCCCTCCGCCGGGCCGGCCCCGCCTGACGTCCTGTGGTCGGCCCGTCCGGCAGCACGACCAACGGCTCCCAGCTGCAGCGGTGGGACGGCAACGCCACGAACGCCCAGCGGGCCGCCGTCCTTTCCCGAGCGGGCCCGGCCCGGCCCTCACCAGGGCCGGGCCACTAGGCTCGGGACCGTGGTCACGGAATTCGGGGTTGAGCTGCCCGACGGTCGCCTGCTGCACGCGTACGACTCCGGCGGCGACGGCCCGGTCGTCTACTGGCATCACGGCACCCCCAACATCGGCGAGCCGCCCGCGCCGCTGTTCGAGACCGCCGAGCGGCTCGGGCTGCGATGGCTGTCGCACAACCGGCCCGGCTACGGCGCCTCGACGCCGAGCCCCGGGCGCGGGATCGGGTCCGTGGCCGCCGACGCCGCCGCCGTCGCCGAGGCGGCCGGGGTCGAGCGGTTCGTGGTCATGGGCCACTCCAGCGGGGCCGCGCACGCGCTCGCCTGCGCCGCGCTGCTGCCGCAGCGGGTGGTCGCGGCGGCCGGGATCTCGGGACTGGCGCCGCACGAGCGGTTCACCGACCGCTGGTTCGACGGGATGGCCGCCGGGGCCGCCGGGTCGCTGCGGGCGGCGCTCGACGGGCGCGAGGCCAAGGCGGCACACCTCGCGGCGGCGACCGGCGAGGAGGACATCGGGTTCCTGCCCGCCGACTGGGAGGCGCTGCGGACCGACTGGGCCTGGTTCGACGACATCGTGCCGGCCGCGCTGCTGACGGGGCCGGGCGGGCTCATCGACGACGATCTCGCCAACGTGGGACCGTGGGGGTTCGAGCCGGAGGCGATCGACCGCCCGGTGCTGCTCATCCACGGCGCCGACGACCGCATGGTGCCCGCCGCGCACAGCGCCTGGCTCGCCGAGCACGTCAAGGGCGCCGAGCTGCGCCTCATCCCGCAGACCGGCCACATCACGGCGATGCGCCAGGGTGCCGCCGCGCTGGAGTGGCTCGCCGGCACCCTGTGACAGCGAAAAGGGGGCGGCCGCGACGGCCGCCCCCTTGCCGCACAACCGTTACGCGTACGCCTCGATCTCGTAGATGCGGGCCGCCGTGTCGGTCGTCTGGGTCGCGGTGATGATGTTCAGCCGGACGTACCGGCCGGTCACGTTCACCGCGCTCGTGGTCACGTCCGCGGTGTTGCCGCGGGGCGAGGCCACCGTCGTCCAGGTGCTGCCGTCGCTGGACACCTGCAGGTCGAAGTCGCGGGTGTCCCACGACGCCGACTCGCCGCCGGCGCCCGCGTGGCGCACGACGATCGAGCTCAGGTGGTTGGCGGCGCCCATGTCGACCTGGAGGAACTTGTTCGTGCCCAGCGAGCACCACTTGTCGGAGTTGCCGCCGGAGACGCTGCCGTTGACCGCCTTCTCCGGGCCCTCGGTCGAGGCGCAGGAGGAGTCGGCGGTGGCGGCCTTGTTGAGCAGGAGGTTGCCGCCGGTCGCGGCGCCGTAGACCTCGAACTCGTAGATGCGCGCCGCGCCGTTGCCGTCGTTGGCGGGGGTGGAGATGTCCACCTTCACGTAGCGGGCGGTCCGCGCCGTGAACTGGTGCAGGGTGCGGCTGGACCGGTTGCCCGAGACCGTGGCGGCCTGGCTCCAGTTCGTGCCGTCCGTGCTGGTGGAGATGGTGAACGCGCCGGTGTTCCAGCCGGTGTTCTCGGCCCCGAGGCCGGCGTGCTTGAGCACGACCGCGCCGACGGACTGGTTGGAGCCGAGGTCGACCTGGAGGAACTTGGTCGCCGCGGAGGTGCAGAACTTGCTGTTGTTCATCAGGCTGCCGTCGACGGCCTTGTCGGCCGACTCGGCGGCGGCGCAGGTGGCCGAGCCCGTGGCGGTCTTGCCCTGGGCCAGGTTGGTGCCCAGGTTCGGCGGGGTGGCCGGCTGGGTCGCGCCGTCGGTGAAGGACGGCGGGACGTTGCCCGCGCCGGTGCCCCAGGAGGACGGGCCGGTGCCCATCGTGTAGTTCAGCGTGCCGCCCGCGGCCAGGTCCGGGTAGCGCAGGTAGTTGTTGGCCACCGCGGAACCGTTGAGGGTCAGGCTCTGCACGTACTGCGAGGTCGCGCTGCCGCCGTTGATCTGGATGTTGCCGGCCGAGCGCTGGATGAGGATCGACGGGAACGACGGGCCGTGGATGGCGAGCGTGTCGGCGCCCGGCGTGGCCGGGTACATGCCCATCGCGGACCAGATGTACCACGCCGAGGTGGCGCCGAGGTCGTCGTTGCCGGGCAGGCCGCCGGCGCCGGTGGTGAACTGCTCGTTCATGACGCGCCGCACCGCCGAGGAGGTGCCGGCCGGGTACTGCGCGAAGTTGTACGCCCACGGCACGCCGTGCTCCGGCTCGTTGCCGAGGTAGAAGTACGGGCGCGACAGGCCGGCGTTGAGCTCGGTGAAGTGGTGGTCGAGGCGCTGCCTGGCGGTCTGCGGGCCACCCATGAGGTTGATGAGCCCGGCGAAGTTGTAGGGGACCATCCAGGTGTACTGCGCCGCGTTGCCCTCGGTGAACGGGCTCTCCTGGGCCGGGTTGAGCGGCCACGGCCAGGTGCCGTCGCTGTTGCGCGGGTGGATGAAGCTCGACTCGGTGTTGAACGTGTTGCGCCAGTACTGGGCGCGGGTCATCGCCGAGTTGTACGTCGTGGTGTCCCCGAGTGCCTTGGCGAACTGGGCCACGGCGAAGTCCGACGCCGAGTACTCCATCGAGTCCGACGGGGCGCCCGGGATGTACTTCTTGGACTCGTACTCCGCCTCACGCCCGCGGATCGGCGAGCCCTGCGCGCCCTGGCCGGCGATGGCGTTCTTCATCAGCTGCAGCGCGGCCGCGGTGTCGAAGTCGCGCGCACCGAACTGGTAGGCGCTGTCGACGATGATCGGGCCGGGGTCGCCGGTCATGACGAAGTCCTCGTTGGTCTGCTGCGACCACTTGGGCAGCAGGCCGCCCTGCTGGCCGTCGAGGACCATCGACTTCATGATGTCGCTGGTGACGTCGGGCGCGATGAAGGCGACGAGCGCGGCCCACGAGCGGTAGATGTCCCAGCCCGAGTAGTTCTGGTACACGTTGTGCGTCGCGGTGTGGATCGCGTTGTCGAAGCCGCGGTACTGGCCGTTCACATCGCTGGAGATGTTCGGGTTGACCAGCACGTGGTACAGCGCGGTGTAGAACTTCTGCAGGTCGGTCGCGCTGCCGCCGGTGGCCTGGATGCGGTTGAGCGCGGCGTTCCAGGCGTTGTTGGCGTTGGTCCGCGCGGTGTCGAAGGTCGCGGTCTCGGCGTTGAGGTTCGCCGTGGCGTTGGCGACGCTCACGAACGAGACGCCGATCTGGACGTTGACGTTCGCGTTGGACGTCGTGTCCCACGTGAGGAAGCCACCGGTGTTGACGCCGGAGGTGCTCGCGGAGCCGTTGCTGATCGTCGAGCCGTTCCAGGTGCCGAACGACGACGGGGCCCGGTCGAACTTCATCGAGAAGTAGATCGGGTAGGTCTTCGAGGAGCCGCAGAAGCCGCCGGCCGTCGTGCTGCCGGTCATGGTGCTGCCGGAGATGCTGACGCTGCCGCTGCGGTTGCCCGTGGCGCTCCGGCTGGTGTTGACGAGCAGCCGGGACTGCGTGTTCGAGGGGAACTGCAGGCGCATGACGCCGGTGCGGGTGGTCGAGGTGACCTCGACGTTCGTGGAATACTTGTCCAGCCGGTTCTTGTAGTAGCCGGCCTGGGCGACCTCGTTGGTCTTCGTGTACGCCGAGGAGTAGCTGGTCCAGTTCGTGCCGGGGGAGGAGCCGAGCGCGCCGGTGACCGGCAGCAGGCCGAGGTCCTCGTTGTTGGGGCAGCCCGCGCCGTTGAAGTGCGTGAGGCTGAACTCCTCGATCGTGCGGTCCTTGTCCCGGTACCCGGACGGCGACGCGGTCGGCGTGTCCGGACTGAACTGGAGCATGCCGAACGGCACGGTGGCACCCGGGAAGGTGCTACCGCCCGCGCCACCACCGACCGGGTTGGGCGAGTTGGAGTCGTCCGTGCCGATCAGCGGGTTCACGTATTGGGTCAGGTTGAGGTCGGCGGCCTGGGCGGGGGCCGCGAACTGCACGACGGCGAGGGTGCTGCCCAGCAGGGCGGCTCCCGCGCCGGCGAGCAGCCGGTCGACCTTGCGGGATCGGGGCATGGTGTCTCCCGTTCGGTGGCGGTGAGGACGGGAGAGCGCTCTCGATGGACATTCATAGTCCCTGATCCGCGTTTGGTCAACATTTGTCAATACGTGCGCAGGTCAGACCCCCATCACTGCGCGCAAACCCGCCGAAACGCTCCGTCAACGCGCGGATTCGCCGTCCCTCGGGCCGCCGGGGGTCGATGGCGGATCGGAGGCGACCGATGCCCGGCGGGGTTGCGCGGGGATTCCTATCTGTCAATGATTGGCAGAAGTCTCGTGGGCGTTGCACGGAGTCAACACTTTCGAACAAGTACCGATGAAAATTCATGAGTTTCGTTGACACATTCCATCGGAAAATGTTTGCTACGTCACGTGAACCCGCCATCGCACCCCACTCGCCGGGACCTGTTCCGCCTGGCCGCCCTGGGTGGGCTCGCCGGCTCGGTCGAGGACGTGCGCACCTACGACCACGCGCTGCCGGCCGCCGCGATCGCCGCCGCCGCGGGCCTGGCCACGAGCCGGGTCGCGGCGTACTCCTTCGACGCCGCCGACGCGTCCCTGACCCTCAGCGGCGGCGCGGCGCTCGGCGGCGGCGGCTTCAGCGGGAGCGCGCTGGTGCTCAACGGCAGCACCGGCTTCGCGACCGCGGCCCGGCTGGTGGACACCGCGGCGAGCTTCTCCGTCTCGGCGTGGGTCCGGCTCGCGGCGACGTCGAACTTCGCCACGGTGGCGGGGCAGGACGGCGCGCAGGCGAGCGGGTTCTGTCTGCAGTACTCGGCGGCGGACGACGCGTGGGCGTTCGCGATGGTCGCCGCCGACACCGCGAACGCCGCGGCGACCCGGGCGGTGTCGCCGTTCCCGCCGCGGGCCGACGGGTGGACGCATCTCGTGGGGGTGCGCGATGCGTCCGCCGGCCGGCTGCGGCTCTACGTCGATGGGGTGCTCGTGGCGGATGCCGCCGCGGGTCCGGCGTGGGGTGCGGGCGGGGCGTTCACGATCGGCCGGGGCAAGTGGAACGGCGGCGACGCCGACCACTTCCCCGGCCGCGTCGACCAGGTGAAGGTCTGGACCAGGGCATTGACGGACGCCGACGTCCAGGCGATCGCCTGAGCGGCATCTGGCAGCGACTCTGCCTGTTGACCGGGGGCTGAGGACCGACGTAGAACGTTGTGAGAGCGCTTTCTGTAAAGGAAGTTAATCGTGGCCGCCATCCACCGAACGCTCGCCGTCCTGCTGCTGCTCGTCGCCGGCCTGGCCGTCGTACCCGCATCCGCACAGGCGGCGACCGCCGTCTGCGCCCAGTACTGCGACACCCGCGACCCGTCCCAGGCCCGCCAGGAGACCTTCCCGGTCGGCACGCTGCTCATCAACAACCGCCGGATCGTGCTGCACGTCTCCGACCTCGACGGCATGGCGTGGGGCTCGATCGACGCCGGCACCGAGGGCGAGTCGGTCTGGCTCGACCGCACCTTCGACGGCGGCGCCACCTGGGACGGCCTGCTCGGCAAGGCGTCCATCCCGGCCACGTGGACCGGCACCCGGACCCTCATGTACAACCTCGCCGACCCCTCGCACCACCGCCGCGGCATGATCCGCGCCTGCGGCGACGCGCACGGGGTGGCCTGCACGAGCTGGGTGCACGCCTCCGTCTGCAACGCCACCTGCGACAACGCCGGCGGCGCAACGGACGCCGACCCGGTGCGGTCGGTGGCGCTGAGCGGCCGGACCATCGCGCTGCACATCGACGCGGCCGGCATGGCCTGGGGCGCGATCACGAACAACCGGGCCGGCGACGAGGTGTGGCTGGACCGCTCCTTCGACGCCGGGGCCAGCTGGCCGGGGGGCTCGTCATTGGGCCGCACCACCAGTGGCCGCACGAACCGCTTCAACGTCACCGACCCCACCTCGCTGCTCTACGGCGGGGCGGTCCGCGCCTGCGGCCGGGCGGTCGAGGGCCAGAACGGCGCGTGCACGGCGTGGGCCCGCCCGTCCTCGGCTCGCCTGCGGGCCGCGGCCGACGCGCTCATGTACTCCTACGACCCGTACCCGGCCTGGTACCCGTCCAGCTGGTGGAACTCGGCGGTCGCGCTCAGCACGGTCATCCAGTACATCCGCCGCACGGGCGACCAGACCTACGCGTGGGCGGTGAAGCGCACCTTCGACGTCAACCGGGTCGCCTTCCCGGCCGGCGCCCGCTCCAGCGACCCGGTCGACGGCCACTTCATCAGCCGCTCCGTCGACGACACCGCCTGGTGGGGCCTGACCTGGGTCGACGCCTACGACCTGACGCACGACCAGGCGTACCTCAACGAGGCCGTGACGATCGCCAACTACGTCGCCGGCTTCTGGGACACCTCGACGTGCGGCGGCGGCGTGTGGTGGGACCGCGAGCGGACGTACAAGAACGCGGTCACGATCGGGCTGTACCTTCGCCTGGCCGCGGCCCTGCACAACCGCATCGCCGGCGACACCGCCTGGCTCAACCGGGCGACGACGGGCTGGGCCTGGTTGCAGAAGAGCGGCCTGATCAACGGCTCGAACCTGGTCAACGACGGCCTGACGTCGGCCTGCGCCAACAACGGCCAGACGGTGTGGACCTACAACCAGGGCCTGGCCATCGGCGCCGCGATGGAGCTCTACCGGGCCACGGGCGACCCGGCCTACCAGGACGCGGCCCGCCGCCTCGGCAGCGCCGCACTCGCTTCCGGCCTGGTGCGCAACGGCATCCTGACCGAGTCCTGCGACCCCGGCCAGTCCTGCGACGACAACCAGAAACAATTCAAGGGCGTGTTCATGCGGTACCTCGCCGAAGCCGGCCAGTTCCAGACCTTCGCCGACACCCAGGCCAACAGCCTGTGGTCGACCCGCGACTCCCTGAACCGCATCGGCAGCCGCTGGGCCGCGCCCCCGTCGCCACCGGACTGGCGCACCCAGGCGAGCGCCCTGTCGGCCCTGCTGGTGGCCTCGTGAGCGCCCGTCACGCCCGGCACGTCGGGATCCTGCTGCAGCTGCGGTCCCGCCCGTGGGTCTCGGCGGCGGCGCTGTCGTGCCGCTTCGGCGTGGACGTGCGCACCATCTACCTCGACATCGACCTGCTGACCGCGGCGGGTCTGCCGATCGAGGCGGTGCCGGGCCGTGCCGGGGCGTACCGGCTGGCGGCGCACGCGGTGCTGGCGAACGTGGAGGAGCCGCTGGGCGACGCGCCGGAGCCGCTGGACCACTATCTGCGCGGGACTCGCAGCCGGGAGCAGCTGCGGCAGCTGGGGCAGCGCGCGTACGCCCGGCAGCAGCGGCTGCTCCTGCACCGCCTGGCGGGCTGATGCGGGGACGCTCACCGGCCGGACCGCGACGGCCCGCGTCCCTGGTCCGGGCGGCGGCGCGGGCCGTGCATGCAGCCGGGCCAGCGCTGCATCCCTGGTCCGGGCGGCGGCGCGGGCCGTGCATGCAGCCGGCCGGCATCCGCACGTCCCTCGCCTCCCAGGGCTCCGGTGCCCCGACGTGCGCATGACGGCGGGTCAGCAGATCCGCGGCCATGTGCGACGAACCCGCCGCACGGCCTGGCGCCAGAACATGGGATGCCGGTCGTGCGGCGGGAACACCTCGCCGGAAGAGCCGTCGTCCGGCGAGAAAGCCCGCCGGGGAGAACTCAGCAGGCCGCGTCCGTGCCGGC
This sequence comes from Dactylosporangium sp. CA-052675, assembly GCF_050947935.1. Classification (GTDB taxonomy): domain Bacteria; phylum Actinomycetota; class Actinomycetes; order Mycobacteriales; family Micromonosporaceae; genus Dactylosporangium. Next base: position 4,300,120 of record NZ_CP192010.1, read on the forward strand.
CACGTTGACCGCCGTCCAGGCGCGCTGCACGGCCCGGTACTCGGCGCCGCACTTGCCGTACAGATCCGAGGCCGCCGCGAGCGTGTACGCCCGAGCGGTGTTGCCGGGGTTGGCGTCGTTGACGTACGAGGTGCTCGACGTGAAGTACACGTCCAGCGCCCGGTACCAGATCGCGGCCGCCTTCTCGCGGCCGATGCCCGTCACCGGGCCGGCGTTGCCGCAGACCGGGCTGGTGCCGTACTGCGTCTTGCCCGTGCCCTCGGCCAGGTCGAAGAAGAAGTGGTTGGCCACGCCCGAGGAGTAGTGCACGTCCACGTCCTTCGTGGTCGCCGACCAGCAGCCGTGAGAGTAGCCGTCCCGTGGCGGGTCGTACATGTAGCGCAGCGGCGTCCCGTTGCCGTTGAGGTCGATGCTCTCGGCGATGCTGTAGTCGCCGGGGTCGGCCGGGTTGTTGGCGTAGAACTCGACCATCGTGCCGAAGATGTCGCTCGTGGCCTCGTTGAGCCCGCCGGACTCGCCGGCGTAGGTGAGGTCGTTCGGCACGCTGTGCTGCGTGACCCCGTGCGTCATCTCGTGCGCGGCGACGTCGAGCTCGACGATCGGGTGCGCGTTGTCCCGGCCGTCGCCGTAGTTCATCTGCTTGCCGTCCCAGTACGCGTTCTCCAGGCCGTCGCCCACGTGCACGCGGGACACGACCCCGCGGCCGTTGTTCGCCACGCCCTTACGCCCGAAGGACTTCAGGTAGTAGTCGTACGTGACCTGAGCGCCGTAGGCGACGTCGACCGCGGCGCTCTGCGGGTCGTCGGCCTTGCCGTTGCCCCACGTGTTGTCGTCGTCGCTGAGCTGGGCGCACGCCCCGCTCTCCTGGTGCCGCATGTCGCAGACCGAGGCGCGCCCGCGGGTCGTGTCGATCATCCGGTACTGGCTGCCGAACTTCTGCGTCTCGACGCTCACCTGCCCGCTGTAGAGGCTGTGACCGGTCCCCGCGATCGTCTCGATCTCGTCCCACTGCCCGATCACGGCCCCGGTGTGCGCGTCCGTGAGCACGTGCAGCCGTGACGGGGTGCGGCCGTCCTTGGCCGTACCGACGACGAAGCTCTCCCAGGCCAGCCGCCCGGTGCCGGTGGAGGCCTCGACGATGAGCTTCTGCCCCTGCAGCTGGGCGATCCTGCCGGCGAAGCGCTCCCGGGCCTTCGCGGCGGCGTCCGCGGCCGGCACCTTCGGCGCGGTGTCGACCCTGAGCGGCGCGACGAGCCCGTTGGAGCTGCCCTTGTACTGTCCGTCGGCCCCGAGATGCACGATGACGTCGCCGCCGTACACCGGCAGCCCATGGTAGGTGCGCGTGTACCGAACGTGCTTCGTCCCGTCGGTGTCGGGCCGGAACGCGAAGTAACCGAACGTGTCCTCGGGCGCGGCGTGCACATCGGCCAGATGCGTGTCGAGGGCCTTGCGCACCGGGGCGGCCGCGGGCGGCTCGGCTTCCGGGGTCGCCGAAGCGTCCACCTCGGCGGTGTCCGATTCGGCGCTCGGGGAGCCGTCCGCCGCGACGTTCACGGACTTCGGTGCGTCGCTACAGCCGGCAAGGACGACCGCCGAGGCGGTGAGTGTGATCAGTAATCGAAGAGCCGTTGACATGTGGGTATTCCTAAGCGCTGGAGGCCGATCACGTCAGTCGCGCGCCGGACGCTGGCACAAAGCCGCTAGTTCATCCGCGCAACCGCTCGGCAAGGCGCGATGGCGGGCCGGCGGTGGGGTGCGCCAGCGTGCGCCGTGGGAGAGGGCCCGGAAGGTGCGACGCGGCGCCGACGGAGCGCGTTCGGAACATGGCGAAGGCCGGCCACCGCGAACGGTGACCGGCCTCGAGCCAGGGGTAGCCCTCGTCGTGCTCAGTTGGCCGCGACGCCGAACTGGCCGCCACCGGCGTGGAACTCGGTGCCGTCGACGAACGACTTGCCGAAGCTCTGCTCCAGCTGGTCGAGCTCGCTGAAGTTGGCCTGGTGGGCGTTCTCGCTGCCCTCGGCCGCGAACACGTGGTCGTCCGAGGTCGCGTCGTGCGAGTAGTTCGTGTAGTCGTCGGACTCGTAGTGCACGGCCGCCGGCGCGTCGTACTCGACGTGGTGACCCTGCGCGAAGTCCGTCGACTCCGCGCTGTGGTGGTCCTGCTCGTACACGCCGAACTGGTTGTTGTAGTCGGCCTCCGAGCCCGCGGCGTGGTGCATCTGGTCCAGCGAGCCCTGCTCCTGACCGGCCTCGTAGTGCCCGTAGTCCACGTCGCCGTGACCGGTGTCGCCCATGTCGTAGTCGCTCATCGTGCTCTCCCCTGGAAGTCGTTGTCGCTGTTGAGCACTACGGTACGGAGTCCCCGCGGCCGTCGAATCCCGGAAACGTGCCACCACGGCGGCGCGCGCGAGGGCCTCCGGGGTCGCCGGCGACCGCGGATCCGGCGAAACGGACGATCAGGCGGGGGAAGGCCGGCGATCAGGCGGGCGAAGGACCGGCGATCGCGGGCAGCACGAACTCCCGCAGCACGGCGAGCGGCGTCTTCCACTGCTCGTCCGCGTCGTAGTTCCCCGCGGTCACGGCGAGCACCAGGCGCGGCTCGGGCAGGATGAAGAGGCGCTGGCCGCCGTTGCCCATGGCGGTCCACATCCGGTGGCCGTCGAGCGGCTCGATGTACCACTGGTAGCCGTACTCCCCGCCCCACGCGTTCGGCAGGCGGGGCTCCAGCATGGTGCGCACCCACGCCGCGGGGACGATGCCGGCGCCGTCGGCCAGGACCAGCTCGCCGAGGCGGGTCAGCGAGCGCGGGGTCAGCCGCAGGCCCGACGCCGCCGAGGCGACGCCGTCGGAGCCGGTGATCCACTCGAAGGCGTCGATGCCGAGCGGGTCGAAGAGCTTCGCACGGGCGTACTGCGGCAACGCGACCCCGGTCCCGTCGGCGATGAGCGCGCCGAGCAGGGCCGACGCGCCGCCGCAGTAGGACCAGCGGGTGCCGGGCGGCTCCAGCACGGGGCGGGACAGCACGTACCGGTAGCGGTCGGGCGCCAGCTCCATCGCGATCTCGGCGTTGTCCGGGCTGGTGTAGGGCAGGTCCTCGCGCCACTGCAGGCCCAGCGACATGGTGAGCGCGTGTTCGACGGTGAGGCGGGCGCGCTCGGGGTCGGCGGCGAGGTCGGGGTAGCGCGGGAAGTACCGCAGCAACGGCTCGGACGGGTCCGGCACTTTGGCCTCGGCCAGCGCGATGCCGTACAACAGCGCCGTGATGCTCTTGGTGATCGACCTGAGGTCGTGCAGCGTCTCGGGTCCGAAGTCCACGACGCCGAGCGGCTGACCCCAGGTGCTGTCCGGCCCGGAGCCGTAGTGCTCCAGCACGACCGAGCCGTCGCGCACGGCCACGGCCGCGTGCAGTCCGTCGAGCGCATCGAGTGACGTCATAGGCAGGTTGTACCGTGGCCCGGGAGGCCCGGGCCACGGCAATTTCGCTGGACTAGACCCGAGTCCACTTCTGGTTGCCGCCGCCGGTGCAGTCCCACAGCTGCAGCTGCGAGCCGTTGGCGGTGCCGTGCCCGGCCACGTCGACGCACTTGTTGGCGTTGACGTTCACCAGGTCGCCCGCGGCGGTCAGGGTGAACCGCTGGGCGCCGGTGCCGTTGCAGGTGTAGAGCTGGATCGCGGTGCCGTTCGCGGTGCCGGCGGCGGCCGCGTCCATGCACTTGCCCAGCGCCCGCACGGTGCCGTCCGAGCCGATCGTCCACTGCTGGGCGGCGGTGCCGTTGCAGTCGTACACCTGCAGCCGCGCCCCGTCGACCGGGTTCGCCGACGGCACGTCGATGCAGCGGCCGCTCTCGTTGCCGCGCAGCGCGTTGCCGCCCGGCGGCGGGGTGCTCGCCGTGCTCACGTGCACGTAGTCGACGAGCATGCGGTTCACCGACGGGGTGGAGCCGTCGGGGCTGCCGGGGAAGTTCCCGCCGACGGCCAGGTTGAGGATGATGAAGAACGGGTGGTCGTACACCCACGGGTTGCCGCGGGTGCTGGCCGGGGTGGCGCGGAAGTACTCCGAGCCGTCGATCGTCCAGACGATGAGGTTCGGCGACCAGTCGACGGCGAACACGTGGTACGCGTTGCCGAGCGGCTGGCCGATGTTGCGGGTGCCGCCGACCGCGTTGCCGCCGGAGTACCCGGGACCGTGGATGGTGCCGTAGACCGTGTTCGGGTCGCGGCCCACGTTCTCCATGATGTCGATCTCGCCGTCGCCCGGCCAGTTGCTGCCGCCGAGCATCCAGAACGCCGGCCACAGCCCGTTGCCCTTCGGCACCTGGATGCGGGCCTCGACGCGGCCGTACTGCTGGGTGAACTTCCCGGCCGTCTGGATGCGTCCGGAGGTCCACTGGCACGTGCCGTACCAGCAGCTGTGCCCGCCGCTCTCGCGCCGGGCCTCGATGACCAGGTGCCCCTGGCCGTCCTGGTACACGTTGCTGGTGCCGCTGTTGTAGTACTCCAGCTCGGAGTTGCCGAAGCCCCCGCCGCCGGTGTCGAAGTTCCACTTCGACGTGTCGACGCCCTGGCCGGACGCCCCGCTGAAGTCCTCGTTCCACACGACCGCGGCCTGTGCGGCGCCGGGCGACGCCACCACGAGCAGGCCGGTCGCGGCGATCGTTGCCATCAGCGCGGCGGACGCCAATGACCTGAGCCTTCGCATCTGCTTACCTCCCAGGCGGATTAGTGAGGTTACTTAACAGATCTATCGGAGGCTATGCGGCCGGCGGGGAGCCGTCAATATGCGACTTGAACTAAGACGCGCATTGACAATGAACAGTCAACTTTCCTATCGTCCCTGGCCAAAGAGGCTCACCCCCACACCCGAAGGAGCCCCTATGCGCCGATCCGCCCTAGCCATCGCGGCGGTCACGGTCGCCGCCGGCGCCGCCGTGGCCTTCGCCGTCCAGCCGTCCGCCAGCGCCGCCACGCTGCCGAACGGCTTCCGCAGCATCGGGTACATGCCGTCCTGGGCCGGCAGTGCCACCGCGATCCAGTACAGCAAGCTCACCCACGTCAACTACGCGTTCGTCCTGCCCAACGGCAACGGCAGCCTCGGCGCCGTGGACAACCCCGCCAAGCTGCAGCAGATCGTCTCGCTCGGCCACGCCGCGAACACCAAGGTGTCGCTGTCGATCGGCGGGTGGAACGACGGCAACGACTCCGCCTTCGAGACCCTGGCCGGCAACGCCACCGCCCGGACCGCGTTCGTCAACAACGTCGTCAACCTCGTCAACCAGTACAACCTCGACGGCGTCGACATCGACTGGGAGTACCCGGACCCGGGCACCTCGGCCAACAACTACACCGCGCTCATGTCCCAGCTGAGCACCGCGATGCACAGCCGCGGCAAGCTGCTCACCGCCGCCGTGGTCTCCGAGGGCGGCACCGCCAACGGGGTGCAGCCGGCCGTGTTCGGCTACGTCGACTGGCTCAACATCATGACGTACGACGGCGGCAGCCCGCACGCCAACTACGACTGGTCCGTCGCCGCCGTGAACTTCTGGAAGGGTCGCGGCCTGCCCGCCGCCAAGGCGGTCATCGGGGTGCCGATCTACTCGCGGCCGAGCTACCTGACCTACGCCGACCTGGTCTCGCGGGACCCGGCCAACGCCAACCGCGACTGCGTCACCGTCAACGGCTCGAACGAGTGCTACAACGGCCTCGGCACCGTGCGCCGCAAGACGCAGTGGGCCATGGCCAACGGCGGCGGCATCATGTTCTGGGAGCTCTCGCAGGACGCGACCGGCGCGAACTCGCTGATCAGCGCGGCCTACGAGACCGCGACGGGCGGCACCCCGCCGCCGACCACCCCGCCGGCGGGCCGCACCGGGCGCATCACGGGCCTCGCGGGCAAGTGCGTGGACGTCGCCGCGGCGTCCACGGCGAACGGGGCGGCGATCCAGCTGTACACCTGCAACGGCACCACCGCCCAGAGCTGGACGGTGGCGTCGGACGGATCCCTGCGCGCGCTCGGCAAGTGCATGGACGTCACCTCGGCCGGCACCGCCAACGGCACGAAGATCCAGCTGTGGGACTGCAACGGTACCGGCGCGCAGAAGTGGCAGTACAACAGCGGCAACAGCACGCTCGTGAACACCGCGTCGGGCCGCTGCCTCGACGTGACCGACAACAGCTCCGCCGACGGCGCCCGGCTGCAGATCTGGGACTGCTTCGCCGGCGCCAACCAGCGCTGGACGCTGCCGTAGGGCGCGGCGGCGCGCGGCCCCGTACGACGCTCGTACGAGCGTGTCCGGGGATCCGCGCGCCGCTGTCCGGCCGCCCACCGGTCCGCTTCGCTGGTGGTATGAAGCTCATCGTCGTGCTGATCGTCCCCGGGCCGCCGCTGGATGCCCAGCCGGCGGCGGCCCCGGACTGGGCCGGCCTGACCTGCCGCGAGCGGGAGGTCGCCGCCCTCGTCGGCCGGGCGCTGACGAACCGGCAGATCGCCCGCCGCCTCGGGATCTCGACCCACACCGTCAACTTCCACCTGCGGCGCATCTTCGGCAAGCTCGGCATCCAGTCCCGGGTGCACCTCGCGCAGATCGCCAAGGCCCACGCCGACGCCGCCTGATGCCGGCGCTGCCTGATGCCGGCGCTGCCTGATGCCGGCCGCCTGATCAGGCCGTCGCCTCCAGGTCGGCCGCGGCCCGCGCGGTCGCCGGATGCCCGCGGCTGAGCACCCGCCGCCGGGCGGCCAGCACCTCCTCCAGCCCGGCGCGCGCCGCGGCGGCGTCGCCGAGATCCCGCCGGGTCAGCGCCAGGCGGTGCCGCGAGACCAGCGTCGCCGGGTGCTCCGGCCCCAGCGTCCGCGCCCGCCGGGCGAGCACCTCCCGGGTCAGGGCCTCGGCCTCGGCGGCGCGCCCGAGCCCGTGGCGGACGTCGGCGAGGCCCTGCAACGCGTTGAGGGTCCGCGGATGGTCCTCGCCGAGGACGCGGCCGCTGGTCGCCGCGAGCGCCGCGAACTCGGCCTCGGCCGCGGCCAGCTCGCCGCGGTCGCGGCGCAGCCGGGCCAGGTGGAACAGCGTGACGAGCGACGCCGGGTGATCCGCCCCCAGCCGCCGGCGCCGGGCCTGCAGGACGTGCCCGAGCACCTGTTCGGCCGCGTCGAGCCGGCCCTGGGCCCGCATGACGTCGCCGACGTTGTTGAGGCTCGTGAGCGTGTCGAGGTGCTCCTCGCCGAGGACCCGGCGGCGCTGCTCGAGCACCTCCCGGAAGACCCGCTCGGCGTCGGCGAGCTGCCCGTCGTCGCGCAGGACCCGGCCGAGATAGTGCGCGGTCGTCATGGTGTCGGGGTGCTCGGGGCCGAGCAGCCGGCGCCGGGCCGCGAGCGTCGCGTGCAGCTCCCGCTTGGCGAGGTTGTACTGGCCGGTGTCGTACATGGACCGGCCGAGCTCGTTGCGCAGCGCGAGCACCGTCGCATCCGTGCGCCCGACGACCGGGCCGGCCTCGGCGATCAGCGCCGCGGCCTGGGCCCGGGCGCGGCGGCTCAGCCCGGCGGCCCGCAGATAGCGCACCGCGAGCAGCGCCGGCTCCAGCACGTCGGGGCCGGTGCCGGGCGGGGCGATCCGGTGGTCGCGGATCAGGTCCAGGGGAGCGCCGCAGTGCTCGGCCAGCGCCGACCAGGTCGACCAGGAGGCCGGGTGCTTCGGGTCGAGGTCCTGCACCGCGGCCCGCAGCAGCGCGACGAGCGCGGCGAGGTAGGTGTCCGGATCGCCGTCGACGTCGTCGTTGCGCCGCGACGCCTCGCGGACCAGCGGATGCATCAGCAGCGTCTCGCCCGCCGGGTCGCCGCCGGGATCGAGGAGTCCGACATCGGCGAGCCCGCGCACGGCCCGCCACAGCCGCCGCGGGGTCAGCCCGGCGAACGGCGCGTGGGCCGCCAGGACGTCGGCGCGCAGCAGGCTCGGGGGCACGGCGGCCGGGCGCAGGCACGACAGCAGCCGCAGCACCGGACGGGCCTGCGGCAGGCCGCGCGCGGCCAGCAGATCCAGCGACAGCTCCCAGGTCCGCCCGACGATCTCGCGAGTGCGGCCGTGCCCGGGACCGGCGACGCCGTCGTCCTCGTCCTCGTCGAGCAGGCGCAGCGGGCCGGCGCGGTCCAGGGCGGCCGCGTAGTCGTCGAACGTCCGCACCTCGCCGCCCCCGGCGAGGCCCGGCGGCATGGTGGCGACCTCGCCCAGGTATCGCCCGGCGATCCCGAGGGCCAGCGGCAGCCCGCCCAGCCGGTGCGCGAGGCGCCGGGCCGCGTCCGCCGGGCCCGCGTCCGGACCGGCCAGCTCCTGCAGCACCTGCCCGCCCAGCGCCGCGTCGAGGGACGGCACCGGATGCAGCTCGAACCACGGCGGGTCGCCGCCGGCCCAGGTGCGCCCGCCGCCGTCGCGGGTGGTGACGACGACCGCGCCGTGGCCGCCGGTGATCGGCCGCAGCCAGCCGTTGCCGTCGGTGACCTCGGCGCCCGGGAGGCTCAGCACCGCCCGCGGATCGTCGACGTCGTCCACGACCAGCAGCCACGGCCGGTCGTGCCCCGCCAGCCGCCGCCACACCTGGTCCGGCAGGCTGCCCACGCGCAGCTCGTCGGGCGTGGCGCCGAGGTCGATGGCGACGGCGTGCATGCCGGTCGTGAACAGCGCCGGGCGCACGGCCGAGACCCACCACACGGTGACGCCACGACGCTCGGCGGCGCGGGCGAGCGCCAGCGCGACGGTGCTCTTGCCCGACCCGCCGAGCCCGTGCAGCACGTGCACCCGCGCGGCCGGGGCGCCGGTGCGCGGCTGGTCGAGATCCCGCTCCAGCCGCGCCAGCAGCGACGCCCGGCCGCGGATGCCCGGCTGCCGGTTCAGCCGCTCCGTCGGCGCGCGGGTCGACACCACGGCCGGCGTGTCCGTCGCGCCGTCGAGCTCGGCGGCGGCCGCAGCGCGCACCGCCGGCGATGGCGCGGACGGCGGCACGGACGGTGCCGCGGATGGAGGCACGGATGGTGGCGCGGCCGGCTTGCCCCGCCGGGCGCGGCGCAGCCCGAGGAGCCACTGCGCGACCACGGCCGGATCGGTGGCGCCGCAGGCCGCGAGGATCCGCTCGAACTGCCCGGCCGGCGATCGGCCCGGCAGGTGCGTGCCGGCGAAGTAGCCGCCCAGGGTGCTCGCCGGGACGCCGCTGCGGGCGGCGACGTCGCGGATGGTCAGGCCGGCCCCGTCGCGCAGGAGGCTCAGCTCGCGGGCGAAGCCGTGCCGGTCAGCGATCCGGTCCGGCCGCGGCTGCGTCGCCGGCGTCTCCTGCGGCACCGGGCACCTCCTGCGCGCTCGTCGGGTGTCTCCGTTGTACCGTGCCGTCGCGGGGCCGGCCAAGGTGCCGAAGCCCGTCGATGGCCGCCGCGACCGAGGCGGCGACGGTCAGCAGCCGCAGCACCCAGCCCGCGCGCCCGTCGGGCAGGTCGAGGCCCTGCAGCACGGCCACCACGACGGCCAGGGCGCGCGCGGCGGCGCGGCCGGCCGTCGCGAGGCGAGAGCGGATCATGGCCACCTCCGGTTCGGCGTCCCCTCCACGATCGGGTGCCCGGCCGTGCGCGGTTGACGGTGCGCGCACAGGTCGGGCAAGGTCGGACAAGGTCGGCCGAAGGCCAGCCGGACTCGTACGGGGAGCGGCCACGGGATGGACGAGCTGCGCAGCTGGTTGGAGCGGGCGGCGGGGAGCGAAGATCCGGATGTCGTACTCGACCCCGCCGCGCTGGCCGTGCTGCGGCGCGCCGCGCTCGGCGTGGACCCGGACGACCTCGACACCGCGCTGCTGATCGGGCTGGGGCACTGGCTGCGGTACCTGCGGCTGCCCGAGGGCGAGGACGAGGCGGACCTGGACCGGGCCGCGCACTGGCTCGGTCTCGTGTTCCCCTGGGCGCCCGACCAGGTGCCGCCGTCGATGCACGAGGGCCTGGCGCGGACCGTACCGCCGGCCGGCACCGACCCCGACGCCTGGAGCGCCGAGGCGGCCCGGCTCCTCACGAGCCGGTGGGGCCGCGCGCCGGCGCTGCTCGAGCGGGCCATCCGGCTCCTGCGCGAGGCGGCGGCGCGGGGCCGCGGCCCCCAGCGGGCCGTCTACCTGGTGAACCTGTGCAGCGCCGAGCAGAACCGGTTCCGGGCCACCGGCGACGTGAGCGCGGTGGACGAGGCCGTCGCGGCCGGGTCGGAGGCGGTGCGGGTCGCCGCCGCCGACATCCTGCCGGCCGCCGAGGGCAATCTCGGGGCGGCGCTGCGGGTGCGGTACGAAACCCTCGGCCGCGACGCCGATCTGACCGCCGCCGTCGAGCACGGCCGGGCCGCCCTCGCCGCCGCGCCGCCGGACGATCCGCGGGACGCGACCTACCGTTCGAGCCTGTCCTGCGCGTTGCAGGCCCGCTACGACCGGTACGGCGACCCGGACGACCTCGGCGAGGCGATCGCGCTCGGCGAGGCGCTGCTGGCCCGGGAGCCGGACGGCAGCCCGACCCGCGCCGGGCACCTGTCCAACCTCGGCAACGGCCTGCGGCAGCGGTACCTGCTCACGGGCGACGCCGACGACCTGCGCCGCTCGATCGAGGCCGGCACCGCGGCCGTGGACGCCGCGCACGGCACCGACCCGGACGCGCCGGCCTACCGCTCCAACCTGTCCTCCGCGCTGCGGGACCGCTTCGACCGCGACCGCGACCCCGCCGACCTCGACACGGCGATCGAGCTGCTCGAGGCGGCGGTCGGGGAAGCGGCGCAGGGCGACCCGAAGCGCCCCGGCTACCTGTCGAACCTGGGCACGATGCGGCGCCACCGGGCCGAGCTCGCCGGCGACGCGTCCGACTACGACGCGGCGGTCGAGGCCACCGCGGCGGCCGTGGACGCGGCGCGCGACGGCGACCCGGACCTGCCGATCATCCTGACCGCGCTGGCCCTGGCGCACAACGCGCGGTTCGCGGCCCGCGGCGACCCGGACGATCTGCGGGACACGGTCGCGGCGGCCGAGCGGGCCACCGCCCTGGCGCCCGAGGGCAGCCCCGACCGGGCGCGGGTCCTGTCGACGCTGAGCAACGCGCTCCGGCTGCGGTTCGAGGTGCTGGGCCGGCGCGCCGACCTCGACGCGGCGGTGGACCTCGCGTCCGCGGCCGTGCGGGCGGCGCCGCCGGGGCATGTGCAGCGCCCGGCCTACCTCGCCCACCTGGCCAACGCGCTGCACGGCCGGTTCGAGGACGCCGGCGCCCTCGCCGACCTCGACCAGGCCGTCGACTACGCCGCGCAGGCCGCCGACGCCGCCGCGCGGACCGGCACCGACGAGGGCCTGCACCGGGCGAACCTGTGCGGGTTCCTCAAGGACCGCTACGACCGCGACGGCCGAATCGTCGACCTCGAGGGGGCGGTGCTCGCCGGCCGGGCCGCGGTCGCGGCGATGGCCGGGCACGCGGAGCGCGCCACCGCGCTGTCGAACCTGAGCAACGCGACGCTCGCGCTGGCCGAGGAGACCGGCGGCGACCCGCGCGCCGGGGTGGACCTGGCGGCCGAGGCGCTGAGCGCGGCCGCCCCCGGCCACCCCGACCGCCCGCGGCTGGCCAACAACCTCGCGGCGGCGACGCTCATGCTGTTCGAGCGCGACGGGCGGCCCGAGGATCTGGACCGGGCCCTCGCGGCGAGCGAGGAGGCGGTCGCCGCCACCCCGCCGGAGAGCGTCTACCGCGCCTCCCGGCTCGGCAACCTCGCGCAGATCCTGGTCCGCACCCACGCCCGCGACGGCTCCGCGGCCACGCTCGATCGCGCGTTCGCCGCCTTCGCGGAGGGCGCGACGGGAGCGTCCGCACCCGCGTTGCGCCGGGCGTTGCAGGGCCGGGCGCTGGCCCGGCTCGCGGGGCGGACCGGACGGTGGGAACGGGCCCGGGACGCCTGGGCGGGCGTGCTGGAGCTGCTGCCCGCGCTCGTCGACCGGGCGCTGTCGCCCGTGGACCGGCGGCGGCACCTGGAGCTGCTCAACGGCCTCGGCCCGGAGGCGGCCGCGGCCGCGATCACCTGCGGCGACCTGCCGGGCGCCTGGGCGGCGCTGGAGGCCGGCCGGGGCGTCCTGCTGGCCCAGGCGCTGCAGACCCGCGCGGACGACGGGCGGCTCGAGCGGCTCCACCCCGACCTGTACGCCGAGCTGGAGCGGCTGCGCTCGGTGCTCCACGCGCCCTCCGGCGACGACAGCGCGCTGCTGCCGGCGCTGGAGGCGGCCCGCCGGGGCGCCGAGCGCCGGGCCGCGGCCGAGCAGTGGACGGCGCTGCTGGAGCGGATCCGCGCTCGGCCGGGGCTGGAGCGGTTCGGCCTCCCGCCGACCTTCGACGAGCTGCGGGCGGCGGCCGAGGGCGGCACCGTCGTGGCGCTCATCGTCACCGCGGCCGGCCTCGTGGCGCTGACCCTGACCGCCGACGGCGCCGGGCGGGTGCCCCTCGACGCGACCGAGGACGAGGTCGTGGCCAACGTCAACGCGCTGCTGGCCGGTGAGTCGGACCCGGACGTGGTCGCGGCCGGTCGGCGGCGCGCGGACGTGCTGGCCTGGCTGCGCTCCGCGATCGGCGAGCCGGTGCTGCGCCACCTCGGGCACACGCACGCCCCGCCGCCCGGCTCGCCCTGGCCCCGGGTGTGGTGGATGCCGACCGGGCCGCTCGCGCTGCTGCCGATCCACGCGGTCGCGCTCGACCACGTCGTGTCGTCCTACACGCCCACCGTGGCGACGCTGCGCCACCAGCGCGCCCGGCCCGGGTCCGGCCCGGTCCGGCGGGCGGTGGCCGTCGGGGTCGGCGAAGCGGCCGGGCTGCCGCGGCTGCGCCGGGCCGCCGCGGAGGCCCGGGACGTGGCGCGGCGGCTCGGGGCCACGCCGCTGATCGACGCGGCGGCGACCCCCTCGGCGGTGCGGGCCGCGCTGCCCGACGCGACGCACGCCCACTTCGCCTGCCACGCCGTCACCGATGCGACCGACCCGGGCCGGGGCCGGCTGGAGGTGCACGCCGGCTCGCTGAGCGTTCCCGACCTCGCGGCGCTCAGCGTCCCGCGCGGCGAACTGGCCTATCTGTCGGCGTGCGCGACCGCGTTCGGCGGCACCGTGCTGCTCGACGAGTCGATCCACGTCGCGTCGGGGCTGCAGCTCGCCGGGTTCCGCCACGTCGTCGGCACGCTGTGGCCGGTGTCGGACGACGCGGCGCCGGGCATCGCCGCCTCGTTCTACGCGGCCGTGGACGCCGGCGCGGACCCGGCGAGCGCGCTGCACGGCGTCGTGCTGGACCTGCGGCGCCGCCACCCGGCGAGCATCGCGCTGTGGGCGTCGCACGTCCACTTCGGACCCTGACTTGGACCTGAGCGCGGGTCAGGGGCCGAGGTGCACGAGGCCGGCCCAGAGCATCGGGCTGCGGGGGTACCGGTCCCGGTGCTCGCGCGCGGCCGCGTTCACCGCCTCCGCCGGCGCGGTGCCGGCCCCGAGCCGCTCGTAGACGTCGGCGGCGAGGTCGTGCGCCGCGTCGTCGCCGACCCGCCACAGGGTGCCGACCACGTGCCGGAACCCGGTCAGCTGGAAGATCGAGGAGATGTGCAGGGCCTCGTCGGCCAGCAGGCCTCCGGCGAGCGCGGTCGTGCAGGCGGACAGGTACGCGAGCCGGCGCGGCCGGGTCGGCAGGGCGCCGATGTCGCGGACCCGCAGCGGCCGGTCGGCGAGCAGCAGCGCGCTCGCCGCCGGGTCCGCCGCGTCCGTCACGGCGTGACAGGCGAAGTGGGCCCAGTCGGCGTCGCGCAGCCGCTGCAGCACCGCGTCGCGGCCGGCGTCCGCGAGGACGTCATCGGTGCCGAGCCGCCCGGCGACGACCCGGCCCTCGTCGGCGGCCCGGCGCAGCGGCGGCAGGTCGCCGGTGTGCGGCACGGCCACCACGAGCGGGGCCACGGCGCTCGCCGGGTCGGTCCCGGCCGCCCCGGCATCGCGCGCGTGCAGGAGGGAGCGCAGGGTCGCGGTGTAGGTGGAGACCGTCCGGTCGAGCAGCCCGGGCCCGCCGTCGTCCGGCGCGGCGGCGTGCAGCGGCAGCACGCCCAGCGCCCCGGTCGGCAGCCAGCACACCCGGGCCCCCGGCGGCGGGTTCAGCCGGGCGAGGACCGGGGCGGCGATGCGCTCCCACAGCCGGCCGAGCACGCGCCGCAGGGTCGGGTTGCTGTCCCAGTCGTTGGCCTCGGTCGCGGCCAGCAGGGCGGCGGCATCCGCGGTCACGTCCCCGGGGCGCAGGCCGGGCAGCGGGACCGGCTCCACCCCGCCCGGCCGCAGGATCAGGGCGTCGCAGCGGTACCGCGACACGTTGACGACCACCACCGTCCCGCTCGCCGCCGCCGCGAGCAGGTCCTCCGGGTCCGGGTCGCGGAGCAGGCCCAGCGCGCGGATCCGCGCGACGACGTCGTCGAACCTCGCGGCCGCGTCCCGGCGCCGCCCGGCCGCCGCGGCGACGGTGACCGGGTCCGCCACCAGCGCCTCGGTCGGGGTGGTGTCGGCGTTGAGCACCGCGCAGACCTCGTCGAACGCGTCGGCGAGGGCGGGGTCGGCCCGGCGCAGCTCGCCGAGGTCGCGGCGCTGCTCGGCGGCCTGCCCCAGCACGACGCCCCGGGCCCGTTCGAGCACGGCGACCGCGCGCAGCGGATCACCCCGGTGCAGCGCCACCGCGGCGGCGTCGGGGCCGAGCCCGCCCAACCGCGCCAGGTGCGCGTGCCGGCTGTCCCAGCCCAGCTGCCGCCCGGCCAGGATCGGCAGCAGGTCGAGCGCGACGGCGTACGCGGCGTCCGCGGCCGCCCAGCGCCCGGCGGCGGCCTCCAGCTCGGCCTCGTTCATGGCGGCGGCGGCGCGGATGACCGGCATCGTCCCCGGCTGCCCCGCGCAGCGGCGGAAGGCCTCCGCCGCGGCGGCCCGGTCCCGCTCCGCGTCCGCCGGCGGCGCCCCGGGGAGCGTGGCGCGGGCGCGCAGGGCGGCCCCGAGGTTGAACAGCAGACCGCCGGCGGCCGGGTCGTCGGCCACCGCCGCACCCGCCGCCGCCACCGCGGCCTCGAGGTCCTCCGCGGCGCCGAGCAGGGCGTGCCGGCGCAGCAGCGGCACGACGAGGTTGGAGAGGTAGCCGGGCCGGTCCGGGTGGTCGTCGGGGGTGTCGAGCACGGCCCGCCGGTCGCGGTCGATGGCCGCCTCGAGGTCGTCGCGCGCGCCGGATGCCTCGAACCGCCGGAACCGCATGAGGCCGGCGTTCGCGAGGTGCATGGGGCGGCCCGGGTGGTCGTCGGCGGTGGCCGCGACCGCCTGCTCGGCCGTGACGATGGCCTCGTCGATGTCCTCGTCGCGGCGGCCGGCCTCGAACCGGCGCAGCAGCCCGGTGGCCAGCGCCGCGAGCCGGCGCGGCCGCAGCGCGTCGCCCGCCGGGGTGGCGGCGAGCGCGGCCCGGGCCTGCAGGACGGACTCGTCGAGGTCGGCGAGGTCGCCGGTGCGCTCGTGGCGGACCCGCAGCGCGTTGGACAGGTTGGCCAGCATCCGGGCGTGCATCCGGTCGCCGGGCCGGGTCGTCGCCGCCGCCCGCCGCCCGGCGTCCACGGCGTCGTCGAGGTCGGCGGCGGAGCCCGTGTGACCGGCGAGGCGCAGCAGCGCCAGGCCCAGCGTCGACAGCCGGCGCGCCCGGGCCGGGTCGTCCTCGGCGGTGGCGTCGACCGCCGCGCGCCCGGCCCGCACCGCGGCCTCCAGGTCGTCGTGGCGGCCGTGGCGGTCGTAGCGGGTGCGGTACGCCGCGCACAGGTCGGCCAGCGCCCGGCCCCGCTCGGCGGCGTTGCCGCGCGCGGCCTCGACGGCGGCCTCGCCGGACGCGATGGCGGCGTCGAGATCCGCCTCGTCGCCCCGCCGCTCGTACCGGTGCCGCAGCGACGACGCGAGCCCGGAGTGCAGCGCGGCCACCTGGTCGGGCGCCGGTGCCGCAGCGAGGGCCGAGCGCCGCAGGTCCACGGCGGCGTCGAGGTCGGCGGGCGTGTCGCGGCTCTCGGCGCGCGCCGCGTGCGCCGAGGCGAGGTTGGCCAGGGCGGCGACCCGGACCGGTCCCGCCGGCGGCGCGGCGGCCGCGGCGGTCGTCCCGGCGTCGATCATCGCGTCGAGGTCGGCCCCGTCGCCGCCGGTCTCGAACCGGGCCTGCAGCGCGGCGACGAGATTGGTGGCGGCGGACGCCCGGGCGGGATGGCCCGGCGGCAGTTGCTCCAGGACGGCCCGCAGCAGCGGCAGCGCCCGGTCGAGATCGCCCAGGTCGCCGCGGCGGCGGAAGCGCAGCACCAGCGCCGCGCCGAGCGTGGAGCGCACGGCCGGGCCGTCCGGGTGGGCGTCGGGCAGTCCGGCCGCCGCCTCGCCGGCCTCGGCGACGACGCGCTCGAGGTCCTCGGGATCGCCCTCGCGCTGGTACCGCAGCCGGAACAGCCCGCTCGCGGTGAGCCGCAGCCGGCGCCGCTCGTCCGGGTCGCGCACGACGGCGAGCTGGTCGCGCGCCGCGGCGACGGCCTCGGCGAGGACGGCCGGGTCGCGGCCGTGCTCGGCGGCGGTGCGCAGCACGCCCAGCGCGGCGCCGCGAAGCGCCTCGCGCAGCGGATGCCCGTCGAGGTCCGGCCCGGCCCGGCGCACGAGCTCGACGGCGCGCGCGAGATCGTCCCGCGCGGCGCCGTGGCCGAACCGGACCCGCAGCGCGACGGCGAGGTTGACCAGCAGCGCCACGGCGTTGCGATCGCCGGGCGGGGCGGCCCGCACCGCCTCCTCCTGCAGCGCGATGCACTCGTCCAGCAGGGCCGGGTCGCCCTCGCGGTCGAACCGGGTGCGGAGCACGATCGCGAGGTTGGACAGGTAGTCGCCGCGGCCGGGGTCGTCGGCGGGGCAGTCCGCGACCACCCGGCGGGCCACCTTCTCGGCGTGGGCCAGCTCGGCGGGGTCGCCGCTGCGGGCGTAGCGGGCCAGCAGCCGGCGGGCGTACTCGGTGCGGGCCTCGGCGGGCGGCAGGGCGCTCACAGGCCGCTCATCGGAGCCCGTCATCGGAACTCGCGCCGCATGCCGCCCGGGCGCAGGGCGCAGTATGGCGGAGGGTCACCAGGCCGGCCGGGCCGCACCACGCGGTCGCAGGGCCGGCGCATCGGGCAGGCGTAGACGACGTCCGGGGTCGGGTCGTCGCCGGGCCCGCGCAAGGTGATCTCGGGCCCGCCGACCGAGCGGACGAGCTCGAGGTACTCCGCGTGGCGGTCCTCGCCCGCCTCCGCGGCCGCCCGCAGCGCCAGCACCGCGCCGTGCCCGTCGTCCCCGGCGTGCTCCTCGAGGTAGGTCCGCAGCTGACAGAACGACGCGATCCAGGTCCGGCCCGGACTCGTCTGCCTCGGCGTGACCAGGCCGCCGACCGTCGACGTGGTGACGACACAGGGCTCGCCGCTCGTGGCCGCCTCGAGATCGGGGCCCGGGCCCAGGTGCACCGCGGTCGCGCGGCCGGCGAGCCGGAGCAGCCACAGCTTCGCGTCGGCGGGCGTGGTGGCCCGGGCGAGCAGGATCAGCGCGGCGGCGGCCAGCGACAGCGGCCACTGCGCGCGCCACTCGGGCAGCAGCCCGGCCCGGTTGGCGAAGCGCTCACCGGCGTCGCGGACGCGGGCGACGAGATCCGGCAGCCAGCCCGGCAGTATCAGCCCGTGCCCGGTGCCGGGGTCGGCGACGACCTCGATCAGCGAGCCGCGCTGCGCGGCCGGCAGGTCCGGCAGGGTGCGCACGATGACGTACAGCAGCAGGCCGGCCGGGTCCCGGGCGAGGGGCCCGGCGGTCTCGTACTTGGCGAGATCGACGAGGCGGAACGGCAGCGGGGACACGGGCTGGGTCATCGGCACCAGGATGTTGCCGGTGTGCAGGTCCCCGTGGCAGCGGCCGAGCAGCGCCCGGATGCGCCGTGCGCCGCCGGGACGGTCGGCGGCCAGCGCGGCGAACGGGTTGGGCAGCACCTCGCGCTCGCCGTCGGCGCGGATCGGCGCGTCGCCGATCCGGGCCGCGAGGGTGTGCAGGGCCTTGCCCGGCCCGGCGCGGCCGAGCAGGTGCCGTTCGACGTATTCGGCCGCGGTCAGCGACGCGACCTCGGCCGCGACCGCCCAGTCGTCGAGCACCGCGCGGGTGACCTCGGCGCAGGCGTCGACGAACGCCGCGGCGTCGCAGCGCACGGGATCGTCGGTGCCGGCGCCGGTCGCGGCGAGGGTGCCGCCGGCCCGCGCGGCGGCCAGCGCCTTCGTCAGCACGTCGAGCTCGTCGAGGCGGCCGCCGTCCGGCTCGTCGCCGCTGCCGGCGATCTCCTGGAACACGAACCACCGGCCGTCGCCGACGGGGACGAGGTCGTCGCCGCGGGGCGCGAGCCGGGCGAGGTGGCGGTCCGCGAACGGCGTCGGCGCCTCGTCCAGGGCCGCCCGCTGCCGCTGGAACTCCGAGGCCGGCCCGTCGGGGAAGGCGTCGAGCTTCAACAGGAGCTTGCGCGTGCGCCGGGCGGCCGCGTCCGTGACGTACACCAGGGCGACGACGGCGCCGGAGCGCCCGTGGGTGAGCGGCCGGTCGAGCTCGTACCGCAGGCCGCGCTGCCGGCCCCAGTCGTGCAGGGCGTTCGCGGCGCTGCCGAGTGTCTCGGCGAGGATCGGATCCAGGACCTCGTCGCCCATGCCCACCTCCGGCCCCCACCGTACCGGGCGCCCGCGGCGGACCATCGACACCTGGGCGGCGCGGCGCTGCGGTCACCGCGCGGCGAACAGCGTGACCAGGCGCGGCGCGTCCAGGAAGGTGACGATGCCCGCGATCGCGTCGTCCGCCACGTCGAGGACCACCAGGGCGAACGGCTCGTGCACGCCGTCCGGGCCGGGGCGGGTCTGCCAGAACGCGGGGGAGCCGTTGGCCCGGACCGGCACCAGGCGGGCGCCGGCGCAGGAGGCCTCCGGGTCCGCCAGGGCCGCTCGGATGTCGGCGCGGCCGCGCAGCCACCACGCGAACGGCGGCATCGACATGGTCGCGTCCTCGCGCAGCAGGGCCACGAGGGCGTCGACGTCGTGGCGTTCGAAGGCGGCGCAGTAGCGGTCGAGCAGATCGCGCTGGGCCGGGTCGGAGGGCCTCCACGGGTCGCCGGGCGCGGGCGGGTGCGCGCGCAGGGTCGCCCGGGCGCGCTGCAGGGCGCTGGTCACCGCCGCGGTGCTCGACCCGAGCAGCGTCGCGACCTCCTCCGCGCTCCAGCACAGCACGTCGCGCAGGATGAGCACGGCCCGCTGGCGGGCGGGCAGCCGCTGCAGCGCCGCCACGAACGCGAGCCGGATCGTCTCGCGCCGCACGGCGGAGTCCTCGGGCAGGGCGCGCGCGTCGGGGATCGGGTGCACCCACCGCGCGTCGGGAAGCGGCGGCCCGAGCGCGTCGCCGAGGCGCGCGTGCGGGCCGAGGTCCATCGCCAGGGCCCGGCGCTGGGCACTGCGCAGCATGTCCACGCAGACGTTGGTGGCGATGCGGTACACCCACGTGCGCAGCGACCCGATCCGCTCGTCGTAGCGATCGGCGGACCGCCACGCCCGCAGGAGGGTCTCCTGCACGGCGTCTTCGGCCTCGAACCCGGAGCCGAGCATGCGGTAGCAGTACCCGGTCAGCTCGATGCGAAATTCGTCCAGCCGCACCCGATGAGTCTGCCCCGTCCGGCCCGTATCTTCGACATGGACACTTTCGAAGCGATCGAGTTCCAAGCGATCGAGTATGAGCGCACGGAGCTCGCGGACCTCTACGACGAGCTGACGACCGCGCAGTGGGACGCGCCGACGCTGTGCGCGGGCTGGCGGGTGCGGGAGGTCGTCGCGCACACCACGCAGCCGTTCCGCGCCTCGACGGCCCGGACCGTCGCCGAGCTGGTGCGGTCCGGGTTCAGCTTCAACCGCATGGCCGACCGCACCGCCCGGCGTGACGCCGCCCGGATGAGCCCGGACGAGCTCGCCGCCGCCGTGCGCGACAACGCGCGGCACCCGTGGACCCCGCCCGGCGGCGGGCCGGCCGGCGCGCTGTCGCACGAGGTCATCCACGGCCTCGACATCACCGAGGGGCTGGGGCTGGACCGGCGGGTGCCGCTCGACCGGCTGGCGATCGTGCTGGGCGGCATGAACCCGCGCAGCGTCGCCTTCTTCGGGGTGGACCTCGCGGGCGTACGACTGGAGGCCACCGACCTCGACTGGCACCACGGCACCGGCTCGCCCGTGCGGGGCGCGGCCCAGGACCTGCTGCTGGCGGTCTGCGGGCGGCGGCTCCCGCCCGGGCGGCTGACGGGCGCGGAGGCGGGCCGGTTCACGCGGTAATACCGATGCCGCCGTGGTGCCGATGGGGCACCATGGCGGCATGGACTGGATCGCGACCGTCTCGTTCGAGAACCTCCCGGGCTCGCCCCGGCCGGTCGCGGCGCTGCGGGCCTGACTGCGCGAGCGCGGCATCGACTGGATGCCGTTCGCCGCCGACGAGGTGCTGATCGGGCTCGCCTGCGGCCCCGACGCCTCCGGGAAATGGCACGGCTTCTACGACGTGCGGGTGGACGCGGCGGCGCTGTGGCGGGTGGGGCTGCACCCCGATCAGCCGACGTCCCGGATCGTGGGGCCGTCGCCGCCGGGCTGGTGGCATGCCGAGGCCGAGCGCGTCTGGAACCGCCCGGCCCGGCGTCGCTGACATGTCAGGCCGGGATGCGGTACCACCACGTCTCGAGCTCGTCGTCCAGCGTCTCGAGCTCGTCCTCCGTGGGGCGGAAGCCGTCCGGAAGCTCGAAGGCGTAGGCCCCGGAGCGCTCGACGACCTCTCGCAGACGCCGCACCGCCGGGATCTCCTCGAGGTCCTCCGGGCCGAACGGTGTGCCGCCGACGAGCGTCTGGTGGCCGAGGCCCCACCACATCGCGATGAGCTCGACGTCGCCGTCGCGCTCGGCCGCCTCGGCCACCGTCGCCACGACGTCGATGAGCTCGGCCGGGCGGGGCGGCTGGGCGTCGGCCCCCCGCAGGCGTCCCTCGTCGACCATCCGCCGCCACATGCGGGTGCCGGCCTCGCAGTACAGCCACGGCGGGCGCACGTAGCCGTCCTGCACCCCCTCGTCGGGGTCCTCCTCGTCGTACTCGCCGAGCTCGGTGAACTCGTCGGTGAGGTGCGTGTACTCGGGGAAGCCGTCGAGCGGGAAGCGGTACGTGTGCCCGCAGCGCAGCAGGATGTCCTCGACCCGTCCCATGGTGTGCGAGCAGTCGTGGGTGCGCTGGAACGCGTACAGGGTCGTGCACCAGTCGCGCAGCCGCGGGTGCCGGATCCGGTCCAGGGTGAGGATCGATGTGTGGACCAGGTCCTCGATGTCATGCTCCGACATCGCGCCAGGGTACCGGGCCATGGCTTGTGTGAATGTGTTCGATTGGAACGTAGTTACCGGCCTCTCTTGACGATTGCTGAGCATATTTGTTCAGATGAGTGCACTCTTCACCGCTCCCCAACGTCGAAGGGGCACCCCGCCATGCGAAGACTGGACAGACGACTTGGCCAATTCATGGCCGCCGGCGCCGCCGCGCTCGCGGCCGTGCTCGCCATCCCGGCCGGAGCGGGTGCCGCCCCGCCGCCGGACAACGCACCCGCCTGGCACGTGGGCATCCCGCCGCTCGCGACCAAGTGGACGAGCAAGGTCGGGCCCGACAACGCGCTGCCGGAGTACCCGCGGCCGCAGCTGACCCGGGACAAGTGGCAGAGCCTCAACGGCGTGTGGGAGTTCGCCCGCGCCGACGTGAACCAGGCCGTCCCCACCGGGCAGAGCCTCGGGGAGCGGGTGCTGGTGCCGTACCCGATCGAGTCCGCACTGTCGGGCATCCAGCGGCACGAGGACCGCATGTGGTACCGGCGGACCTTCACGGTGCCCAAGGCCTGGGCCGGGCAGCGGCTCCAGCTGCACTTCGGGGCCGTGGACTACGACGCCAAGGTGTACGTCAACGGCACGCAGGTGGCCACGCACCGGGGCGGGTACGACGGCTTCGACGTCGACGTGACCGACGCGCTGCGGGGCACCGGGCCGCAGGAGCTCATCGT
This sequence comes from Dactylosporangium sp. CA-052675, assembly GCF_050947935.1. Classification (GTDB taxonomy): domain Bacteria; phylum Actinomycetota; class Actinomycetes; order Mycobacteriales; family Micromonosporaceae; genus Dactylosporangium. The sequence goes on from NZ_CP192010.1 coordinate 4,322,245, forward strand.
GTGGGCCGAGGACCTCACGGACGCGACCGGCCAGCCCATCGGCAAGCAGCGCCGCAGCTCCGACCACGGGATCTTCTACCAGGGCAGCTCCGGCATCTGGCGCACGGTCTGGATGGAGCCGGTGCCCACCGCCTCCATCAGCGGCCTGTCCACCACGCCCGACGTGGCCGGCGGCGCGCTCAAGCTCACCGCGACGGTCGCGGGCGGGACGAACCTCAAGGTCAAGGCGGTCGCCAAGAACGGCGGCAAGGTCGTCGGCACGGTGACGGGCGCGGCCGGGACCGAGCTGCGGCTGCCGGTACCGAATCCGAAGCTCTGGTCGCCCGACGACCCGTTCCTCTATGACCTGCAGGTCACGCTGCTCGACGGCAACAAGACCGTCGACACCGTCGGCTCCTACTTCGGCATGCGGCAGATCGGCACGGCTCCCGGCGCCGACGGCAAGCCGCGGATCACGCTCAACGGCAAGATCCTGTTCAACCTCGCGAACCTGGACCAGGGTTTCTGGCCCGACGGGCTCTACACCGCGCCGACCGACGCCGCGCTGAAGTGGGACCTCGAGCAGGACAAGGCGATGGGGTTCAACGCGGTGCGCAAGCACATCAAGGTGGAGCCCGACCGCTGGTACTACTGGGCCGACAAGCTCGGCCTCATGGTCTGGCAGGACATGCCGGCCGCGAACACCGGGCCGATCCCGGAGGCGTGGCGCGGGCAGTTCGAGGCGGAGCTGCACGAGATGGTGCGCGAGCACAGCTCGTTCACCTCGATCGTGGCGTGGGTGCCGTTCAACGAGGGCTGGGGCGAGTGGGACCGTGCCGCCACGGGCCGCATCGCCGACGACGTCAAGGCCCAGGACCCGACCCGGCTCGTCGACGCCCACAGCGGCGTGAACTGCTGCAACTCCCACGGCGACTCCGGGCGCGGCGATGTGATCGACTTCCACCAGTACCTCGGGCCGGCCTCGCCGTCGCCGTCGGGCAACCGGGTGGCGATCGACGGTGAGCACGGCGGGTTCGGTCTCAAGACGTCCAACCACATGTGGTTCGGCGACGGGCAGGCCTACGAGATGGAGCCGGACTCGGCCACCCTCACCCGCAAGTACGTCGAGAACCAGCAGGCCGTCATCACCTCGGCCAGGTCGTGCGGGATCAGCGGCTCGATCTACACCCAGATCACCGACGTCGAGGCCGAGCTCAACGGCTTCTTCACCTACGACCGCCAGGTCACCAAGATGGACCTCAAGCAGGTCAAGGCCATCAACCAGAAGATCATCAAGCAGGCCGACGGCTCGGCGGCGAACCTCCCGCAGCCGCCGCCCGGCACCCCCGGCCTCACCGGCGTCGTGTTCTACCCGCTGGACGAGACGGGCGGGACGGTCGCGGCCGACGCCGCCGGCGACAACGACGCCACGCTCGTCGGCGGGGCCGCGTTCGTCACCGGCCACAACGGCAACGGGGTGTCGCTCAACGGCTCGAACCAGTACCTCGACGCCGGCAAGCCGCTGCTGAACACCGCCTCGGACTACTCCGCGGCGGCGTGGGTCAAGCTCGACAAGGCCGACGGCGCCTTCCAGACGGTCGTCAGCCAGGACGGGCCCTCGAACAGCGACTTCTACCTGCAGTACTCCGGCGCGGACCAGCGCTTCGCGATGAGCTTCGCGGGTGTGCGGGCCCTCGCGCCGGTGAAGCCGACCGTGGGCCAGTGGTACCACCTGGTGGGCGTGCGCGACACGGTGAAGGGTGAGCTGCGCCTGTACGTCGACGGCGAGCTGGCCGGGACCGCGAGCGCCTGCCTGCCCCAGGCCGGCCCGACGGGCAACACCGTGATCGGGCGCGGCAAGTTCGGCGGCAACGCGGTGGACTACCTCGACGGCACCGTCGACCAGGTCCACCTGTACGACCGCGCGCTGAGCGCGGACGAGATCCGGCAGCTGTTCACCTCCGGCAGCTGACGACCACAACGGCGGCGGGGGCTCCCGGACGGAGTCCCCGCCGCGCGGTGTGGTCAGCCGCGACGTCCGGCGAGAACCCGCCTGAACATCGCCAGGTAGCTGCCGTGGGCCAGGGACAGCGCCTCCAGCGCGTCTTCGGTGAACCAGGCAATCGCGTCGTGCTCGTGCGGTGCGACGTTGGCCGGAGCGCCCGTCCAGGCTTCGACCAGCCAGATCCGCATGTCGAACGTGTCGCCGTGAACCTCGTGCACGGGCGGGCCCGCGGGCACCGCGATGTCGATGCCGAGCTCTTCGCGCAGCTCCCGGGCGAGTGCCACGCCGGCCGGTTCGCCGGGCTCCACGTGCCCGCCGGGCAGGTCCCAGACGTTCGGAAGCCGCAGGCGCCGGGGCGATCGGTGCACGAGCAGGATTCGGGGCCCCTCGCGCAGCAGCGCCGTGACGATGCGGGCCTTGCCGGCGCCATCCACGGAGATCGACACGAGCGCATTGTGCCATCCGCGGCCCCGGTGCGAACGGACCGGGGCCGCGTGAGACCGCGGCAATCGTCAATGCCTTGATTGACCGGCATCGATAGGGTAAAGGAGCGCGGGGATGGGTGATTCGGGAGTTTTGTCCGGAAATCTGGGACACCGGGATTTCACGCGCTGATTGGCGTGTAGAAATCTCCGGTCTGTCGTGGAGTCAAAACCTCGTCGCCGGGAAGGCGGGTCGGAGCCGCCGGCGACCGGCTCACGCGATGGCGGACGGCGCGAGGCTTATGCGGGGGTTCGGGGGGAGACGAAAGTGTTCCCCGGCAATAGCTGAGCAGCACATCGGTCGCTGTACCGATGTGGGCACGATCCATGCTGTGGTTAGCATCCAGTCTCTCCGATCGAGGGATGGGGCGGATGACCGAGCGGCACATGGTGGCCTTCGACGGTGACGGGGCCGGCGAGGGCGAGCTGTCCTGGGGGCAGCAGGACATCTACCGGGCCATGGTGCGCCAGGAGTCCTGGATTCCGAACGGCGCCTGGGGGCCCCTGCCCGAAGGGACCACCCTCGCCGAGATTCAGCAGCGGCTGCGGTACCTCATGAGCCGTTTCCCCACCGCCCGCACCCGGCTGCGGTTCGGGCCCGACGGGGCGGCCCGGCAGGTGGTGGCGAAGGAGGGCGAGGTCGCGCTCGAGGTCTACGAGGATGCGGACCCGGAGCAGATCCGGCTCAAGCTGCAGAACGACCCGTTCGACTTCGAGCGGGACTGGCCGATTCGCATGGCGGCGGTCCGGCGCGGCGACGAGTACACCCACCTCATCGTGGTCATGTGCCACCTCGTGACCGACGGGTTCGGGGCCGGGGTGCTGCTCGAGGAGCTCGACAAGCGCCCCGAGCTGCCGGTGCCCGACCTGCAGCCGCTGGAGCAGGCCCGCTGGCAGGCCTCCGCGCCCGGGCAGCGGCAGCACGCGATGGCGCTGCGGCACTGGGAGTCGATCCTGCGCGAGATGCCGCTGCGCCGCTACCCCGAATCGCGCGCCCCGCAGTCGCCGCGGCACTGGCGCGGGGAGTTCCAGTCGCCGGCGCTCAGCATGGCGCTGCGCTCGGTCACGGCCCAGACCGGGGTTCCCGCCGCGCCCGTGCTGCTGGCCGTGTTCGCCATCGCGCTGGCTCGGGTCACGGGGCTCAATCCGGTGGTGGTGCGGCCGATGGTGAACAACCGCTTCCGGCCGGGGCTGGACCGGGTGGTGTGCATGCTGGCGCAGTACGGCCTCTGCCGTCTCGACATCGCCGGGCTCACCTTCGCCGAGGCGTTCGAGCGGGCCCGGCGGTCGGCGATGAGCACCTACAAGCATGCGTACTACGACCCGGCCGGGCTCGACGCGCTGGTGGAAACGATCGTCGCCGACCGGCCGGGGCTGCAGCTGCCGTGCTACTTCAACGACCGCCGCGACGACGCCGCGACCGCGGGGGCGCCGGTGCCCAGCGCCGACGACATCGCCCGGGCCCGGGGCGGCGGGGTGTTCACCTGGACCACGCGGCAGGACGTGCCGTTCGAGCCGCTGATCGTGCACCTCGACGAGCTGCCGGGCGCGACGCAGGCGATCGTCTTCTGCGACACCCACGTCATCGCCCCGGACGATGCCGAGGCGCTGCTGCGCGGCCTGGAGGCGGTCGCGGTCGAGGCCGCGCTGGACCCCGGCTCGCCTACCGCGGTGGGGTAGTGGAGAACAGCTCGCACGTCATGTTGTAGTAGCGGTCCGTGCGCCCCAGATGGTGCATCCCCAGCCGCCGGCACACGGCCTGCGATGCGGCGTTCTGCGGATACGTCACGGCCAGGACCTCGTCGAAATACCCCTGGCGCAGCACCAGCCCCGCCGCCTCGGTGGCGTACCCGTGGCCCCAGGCGTCGGGGTGCAGGTGCCAGCCGATCTCCGTCTCGCCGGACGGCCGCAGCGGCAGGTCCGGCCCCGACGCGAGGATGCCGATCAGCAGGAGCGTGCCCAGCGGGGCGTCGTCCTCGCGGCGGCGGATCGACCACACGCCGTGCACGCCGTCGTCGTGGCCGCGCCAGCTCGCGATCGTGGCCCGGGCGTCGTCGAGGTCGGTGAGCAGGCGCGGGGTGGCGCCGAGGTATCGGCGCACCTCCCACCGCGAGCCCATGTCGAGCACGAAGGGCGCGTCGTCGTCGCGCCACTCCCGCAGCCGCAGCCGGTCCGAGGTCAGTTCCCGCATGTCCGGGATGCTACCGACGAGCCGGCGCTGTGTCCGAGGCGGCGGCGTCGAGATACCGCCCCGCGAGGGCACGCAGGAACTCCCGCAGCTCGGGCGGGTCCAGGACGGTGAACGGGACCTCGAACTTGCCGATGTACGTCATGAGGTCGTACAGCGAGTCGGTGCCCGTGGCCAGCTCGCAGGCGTCGTCGCCGAGCGGCGTGATCCGGCCCGACGTCGGCGTGCTGCGCTCGGCGATCACCGCTGCCGGCGCGGCGAAGCGGATCCGCACCCGGTAGCGGAACGGGGCGGCGCTCACGCCTCGCAGCACGTGCGCGGCCGCGTCCCCGCCGGGCGGCTCCCGGGGCAGGAACCGCCGCACCGGCCCGTCGGGCGGCAGCGGGCTGATGCGATCGGCCCGGAACGTGCGCCAGTCGCGGCGGTCGCCGTCCCAGGCGAGCAGGTACCACCGGCGGCCCGTGTAGACCAGCGTGTGCGGCTCGACGTCGCGCACCCCGGCCTCCCCGGTGTGCGAGGCGTAGGAGAACCGCAGCCGCTCGTGCCCGTGCGCGGCCGCGGCGATCCGGGTCAGCGTGTCCAGGTCGACGGTGGGCCCGCCCCCGGCCGCGGAGACGGTGGCGCTCTTCAGCGCGTCGACCCGGGGCCGCAGCCGCTTCGGCAGCGTCCGCTCCAGCTTGGTCAGCGCCCGCAGCGAGGCATCCTCGATCCCGGCGACGCTGCCGGCCGCGGCCGCGCGCAGTCCGACGGCGACCGCCACGGCCTCGTCGTCGTCGAGGACGAGCGGCGGCAGCGCGGTGCCGGAGGCGAGGCGGTACCCGCCGCCGGGGCCGGTCGCCGCGTCCACCTGGTAGCCGAGCTCGCGCAGCCGCTCCACGTCGCTGCGGACCGTGCGGGTGCTCACCTCGAGCCGCCCGGCGAGCTCGGCGCCCGTCCACTCCCGGCGCTGCTGCAGCAGCGACAGGAGCCGGAGCACGCGGACCAACACGCGTCGAGTTTAGGAAGTCATCCTTCCGTAATACCCGGGAGGGTGGGGGCATGAGCTTGAGAGGCATGGCCACCGTCAACTACTTCGCCGCCGACTGGAGCGCCGCCCGCGACTGGTACACGCGGGTCACCGGCGCCGAGCCGTACTTCCTGCGCGAGGGCTACGCCGAGTGGCGCCTCGGCGACCACCGGGCCGAGCTCGGCCTGATCGACGCCCGGTTCCGCGCCCCGGGCACGCCGACCGGCCCCGTGGGTTCCGTGTTGTACTGGCACGTCGACGACGTCCAGGCCGAGCTGGCCCGGCTGCTCGACCTCGGCGCCACCGTGCACGAGCCGCCCCAGGACCGCGGCCACGGCTTCGTGACCGCCACGGTGCTCGACCCCTTCGGCAACCTGCTCGGCATCATGTACAACCCGCACTACCTGGAGATGCTCTCCCCGCCGCGGCGGTAGCCCGTGGTCCCAGGTCAACGTCGATCGCGCAAGGCGTGCCAAGGAGACCATCATGGCGCAGTACGCGGTGCTCATCTACGCGGCGGACTCGGCGACGGACGCGGGCGAGCTGGAGGCGCACGACCGGCACGCGCAGGAACTGCAGGCGTCCGGGGCGCTGAAGGCGGCGTTCGCGCTGGAGCCGAGCGCGACGGCGACCTCGCTGCGCGCCGGCGGGGTGACCGACGGCCCGTTCGTGGACGCGAAGGAGGTCGTCGCCGGCTTCTCCATCCTGGAGGCGCCCGACCTCGACGCGGCTCTGCGCATCGCCGGTGGCAACCCGGTGCCCGGCATGGGCGGCGGCGTCGAGGTGCGCCCGGTCGCGGGCGGCTTCGTCGCGTGACCGCCGCCGAGGCGGTCGCCGGCGCGCACCGTGACGGCCGGGCCCTGGTGCTCGCCGCCACGGTGCGCGTCGTGCGGGATGTGGGCGTCGCCGAGGAGTGCGTGCAGGAGGCGTACGCGGCCGCCCTGGTCGCCTGGCCGGTCGACGGCGTCCCGGCGAACCCGGTCGGCTGGCTGACCACCGCCGCCCGGCGCTCGGCCCGGACGTGCGGCCGGCGCTGACCCTGCGCCTGGTCTGCGGCATCTCGGCCGCCGACGTCGCCCGCGCCTTCCTGGCCCAGCGCCTGTCCGCCCTGACATGATCACGGGGTGACCCCATTCCCACCCCCGACCCGTGTCGCGATCGACCACGACGACTACCACGCGGAGTTCGTCGGTCACACCGCCGACGGCCGCCAGTTCTTCCTCACCACGCCGTTCCGCTTCGCGAGCGACGAAGATCCGGGCGAGGAGTTCGTGGCCCTGTTCCTCTTCGACGCCGCGGGCACCTTCCTGGAGGCCCACATCGACTCCCTGGGCCCGCGAGCCACCCTGGACCGCGCCCACGCCCAGTCCGTGCACGACGCCCGGCTGGCCTCGCTGGGCCCGGTGACGTACGGCCGGATCGAGGTCGCCCCCTTCGGCGTGGACCGCTTCGGTACGACCTTCGGCCTCCTGCTGCGCGAGGACACCGAATTCACGGAGGACGGTGAGGATCCGTGGTGGGTGGAGCTGGAACCCGGCAACTACATGGCGTTCACGTCCCCCTGGGACAGCGGCGAATACGACACCTGACCCACCCCGGTGAACACGCCCGCATCCTGCCGCACCGGCCCCCGGCGTCGGCCGGCGCCGCGGGTCGCTCGTGCCGGAGAGCGCGTGGATCAGCCGGGCGGTGTGGCCCAGGCCGTTGTCAGAGCCTGGACCCCGCGTCTCGCCCGGGAAGTCGCGGCCGAAGCGTGAAGCCGGGGCTGGGTGCCGATCGGCGGCCGAGCATCACGCGGGAAGCGGCGCTTGCGGGCCTCTGCCGGCAGTGGGAGCCGCACCTGCTCATGAGGGGGTTCGGGTGGAGACGGAGTCTCCCCCGGCAGCGAGCGAAGCGAGCCGGCCGGCACTGAGAGCCGGCTAGCGCTGATAGCCGAAGTCGTCGCACGTGCGGCGCTGCTGGATGCAGTTCCTGGTGCGGCTGTTCATCGTCGCGGTGTCCCACACCACGAAGGCGTCGCCGTGCATGGAGGACGCGCTCTTGCCGTCCTTGTCGGAGGCGAGGTAGTAGCCCTCGGGCTGGCCCTTCACGCCGTACTGGATGTCGAACGTGATCGCCGGGATCTTCACCGGGTGGTCGGCCGGGCACGTGTTGTTGTAGCCGTACGCCACGTGGTCCTTGTGGTTCGGGCTGTCCAGGTGTTCGCCGTCCCAGCAGTCCGGGAACTGCAGCATGAAGTGGAACGTCGCGCCGTCGCCGCAGATCGGCCAGTTGCCGTTCGTGCTGCGCGCGATGCCGTCGAGGTCGCCGGGGCCGTAGAAGGCGCAGTAGAACTGGCCCTGGGCGCCTCGCGGGGTGGGGACGCTCTTCTTGGCGTCCCCGGCGATCATGCGCAGGCCCGTCGGCATCGGCATCTGCCCGGCCGACGTGTTCATCATCGAGCGGTAGTACACCCGGAAGCCCGTCGTCTCCACGGGCTTGCCGGTCTTGTTGTCGTACAGCGTCGGCACCCAGTACGCGGAGTGATCCTGCACCGGCTTGCAGGACGTGGCCGTGTACCGCTGCAGGTCCTCGACGGTCGTGGAGGCCTTCGTGGCCGCGTTGCCGATGAACGAGTGCATGTGCGAGGCGCCCGGCAGGCCCGGGAAGACGATCGGGTCGTCGGCGGCCGAGTGGCTGTAGGAGCAGTCGGCCCGGAACTCCGCGAGGTTGCCCACGCCGGCCGGGACCGGGTCCGCCTTCAGCGCCTGGTACGCGTCGGCCTGGGCCTTCCACGCCGCCTTGTCGACCGCCACCCACCCGGTCGCGGGCGCCTTCGGCGTCGTCTTCGCGCTGGCCGGCGGGGCCGGCGAGGCGCCCGCGGAGGACAGCGCGCCGGACGGGTCGGAGGGAGCGGCCGGGGCCGCGGCCGACGCGGGCGCGAGGGCGCTGCCGGCGCCGGCGGACTCGGTGGCCGGCTCGGCGGAGGCCCGGCTCAGGTAGACGACGAGCGCCGCGACGACGATCGCGACGACGGCCAGGACGGCCGCGACACCGCGCCGGCCCCGGAACGCGGCAGAGGACACGCGGCGATGCTAGGTGGCGCCCGGCCGTGTCGAAAGCCTTCTAAAGCTTCCTTAAGGCCCACCACAGGCGCGGCTCTATGATCACTTCGCCGGGGACCCCTGGGCCGCGAACGCCCGCACCGGGGGTGGCCGGTGCGGGCGCCGTGAGCGGCGGTGCCTACTCGGTCGGCGGGTCGGCCAGGGGCCAGCCGCCGGCGGCGAGGTGGGCGGAGACGCGGACGACGTCCTCGGGGGTCGCCGTCTGTAGCACCTCGTCCTTGATCATGGTCTCGATGTCCTCGGGCGTGATCGGGTCGGACGTCGACTGCTCGGCGAGGTCGCGGGCGATCTTGCGGACCTCGTCCTCGGTGAGCTTGCGGCGCAGGATGCCCAGCAGCGCCACGTAGTCCTGGCGCGGCACGCCGGTCGGGTAGCCGGCCCGCAGCCACTCGATGCTGCGGGTCAGGAAGTTGGAGCGGGACTCGCCCACGGATCCCCCTACTTCTTGTCGACGATCGTCGGGTAGATGTGCTCGAAGCTCAGCGCCTTGCCGAAGCCGCTGGCCACGATGAAGGTGATGCCCAGCACGACGCCGAGCAGCACCACGACGAAGCACACCCAGCCCAGGACCGTGCCGGCGGGGTTGGCCTTGGCCGCCGCGGTGCCGTCCGCGTGGACCTCGGCGTCGCCGCCGGCGCCCCAGGCGAGGGAGCGCACGCCGAGCGCGAACAGGGTCGGCAGGCCGGCGCCCAGGATCAGGCCGGCGAGCAGGACGCGCCAGGCGGCCTGAAGGGCGAACTGCAGGTTGTGCGACATCAGCGGACCGCCTCGGCCATCTCGGGAGCGGCAGGCTCCCACTCGTCGTTGACGTTGTTGTGGTCGACCGGCTTCTTGCGGGAGTGCCAGAACATGTACCCGGCGAGGCCGACGAGGATCAGGAACACCACGAGGGCGCCGGCCAGACCGCCGATCAGGTGCCCGATCCACCACATCACGGCGCCGACGATCGCGGCGGCCGGCAGCGTGATCAGCCACGCGAGCACCATGCGGCCGGCCACGGACCAGCGCACCTGCGCGCCGGGCTTGCCGATGCCGGTACCAAGGATGGAGCCCGTCGCCACGTGCGTCGTGGACAGGGCGAACCCGAGGTGGCTGGAGACGAGGATGACCGCGGCCGAGGCCGACTCGGCGGCCATGCCCTGCGGCGGGGCGATCTCCACGAGGCCCTTGCCGAGCGTGCGGATGATCCGCCAGCCGCCGAGGTAGGTGCCCAGCGCGATGGCGAGGGCGCACGCGGCCTTCACCCAGAACGGGATGTTCTTGGTGTCGGTCCAGTCGCCCGTGGCGATGAGCGCGAGCGTGATCACGCCCATCGTCTTCTGGGCGTCGTTCGTACCGTGGGCCAGCGACACCAGCGACGCCGAGCCGATCTGCCCCCAGCGGAAGCCGTTGTCGGTGAACCGCTGCGCGACGCCGATCGTCACCTTGTAGATCAGCCAGGTGCCCACCGCGGCGATCACGCCCGCGATGACCGGCGACAGGACCGCGGGCAGCAGCACCTTGCCGACGAGGCCGTCGAGCTTGGTGCCGTTGCCGTTCCAGTTGACCCCGGCCCAGCCGAGGCCCGCGATGGTGGCGCCGACCAGGCCGCCGAACAGCGCGTGGGAGGAGCTGGAGGGCAGGCCCAGCAGCCAGGTGAGCAGGTTCCAGACGATGCCGCCCACGAGGCCGGCGAGCACGATGAGCAGCAGCGCGGACCCGCCGCCTTCGAGCAGGTTCGCCTTCGGTGTGCCGTCGGAGTTCTGGATCTTCACGACCGCGTTGGTGACAGTGAGCGCGACCTCGACGGAGAGGAAGGCGCCAACGAGGTTCAGGATGCCCGACAGCAGCACCGCCGTCTTGGGCCGGAGAGCTTTGGTCGCGATGGAGGTGGCCATCGCATTGGCGGTGTCGTGGAAGCCGTTGGTGAAGTCGAAACCGAGGGCGGTCACGATCACCAGAACGAGCACCACGGTCGTTTCAGTCACGATCCGATCGTCGCGCCGCTGACCAGGAGGCGACAGTGGGCGGAGGCTCTCCTCCGCAAAGTTCGGCTGCCGTAAACCTGCTGTTCATGTTTCCGTACCCGCACCGGCGACGGGTACAACTGACGCATGGCGTACACCCCTCGCGAGGCGGTCGAGCGGACCGGGTTCACGCTCGACACGCTGCGGTACTACGAGCGCATCGGCCTGCTCGACAGCGTCGAGCGCAACGCCGGCGGGCAGCGGGTCTTCACCGACGACGACCTCACCTGGCTGGGCATCCTGCGCTGCCTGCGCGACACCGGCATGCCGATCGCCCGGATGCTGCGCTACGCCGAGCTCGCCCGCGGCGGCGACGGCACCTTCGCCGAGCGGGCCGAGCTGCTGGAGGAGCACGACCGCGACATCGAGGCGAAGATCGCCGCGCTGCGCGACGAGCAGCAGCGGATCCGGGAGAAGATCGGCTGGTACCGTGCGCAGCCGGCCCTGGCGGATCACATCGGCGGCAGCCTCGATGTGGGCCGCGTGTAATCCGGGGAGCCGAGGGCGTGTGACACGCGTGTAACTGAGCGTTTGTACCGTCGCGGCGTGATACAGACCCGCACGGTCTGTTCCTACTGCGGGGTCGGCTGCGGCATGGTCCTCGACGTGGCGACGGACCCCGATGGCCGCCGCCGCGTGCTCAAGGTGCTCGGCGACAAGGACCATCCCGCCAACGCCGGGCGGCTGTGCACCAAGGGGGCCACGAGCGCGGAGATGCTCGCCGGGGGCGGGCGCCTCGAGCGGGCCCTGGTCCGGCGCGGGCGCGGGGAGCCGCGGGCCGGGACGAGCGTCGCCGAGGCGATCGAGCACACCGCGGCGCGGCTGCGGGCGATCATCGACGAGCACGGGCCCGACGCGGTGGCGTTCTACGTGTCCGGGCAGATGACGCTCGAGGCGCAGTACCTGGCGAACAAGCTCGCCAAGGGGTTCGTGCGCACCAACCAGATCGAGTCGAACTCGCGGCTGTGCATGGCCAGCGCGGGCAGCGGCTACAAGCTGTCGCTGGGCGCGGACGGGCCACCGGGCTCCTACGACGACTTCGACCGGGCCGATCTGTTCTTCGTCATCGGGTCCAACATGGCCGACTGCCATCCGATTCTGTACCTGCGCATGCTGGACCGGATCAAGGCCGGCGCGAAGCTCGTCGTCGTCGACCCGCGGCGGACCGCGACCGCCGACCGGGCCGACCTCTTCCTGCAGGTGCGGCCGGGCACCGACCTGGCGCTGCTCAACGGGCTGCTGCACCTGCTCGTCGCGGGCGGGCGCATCGACGAGGCGTTCATCGCCGAGCACACCGAGGGCTGGGAGGCGATGCCGGAGTTCCTGGCCGGCTACCCGCCGCAGCGGGTCGCGGCGATCACCGGGGTGCCCGAGGCGCGGCTGCGCGAGGCCGCCGCGCTCATCGCCGGGGCCGGGGAGTGGATGAGCTGCTGGACGATGGGGCTCAACCAGAGCACGCACGGCACCTGGAACACCAATGCGCTGGTCAACCTGCACCTGGCGACCGGTGCCATCTGCCGGCCGGGCAGCGGGCCGTTCTCGCTGACCGGGCAGCCCAACGCGATGGGCGGCCGGGAGATGGGGTACATGGGGCCGGGCCTGCCGGGGCAGCGCTCGGTGCTGGTCGAGGCCGATCGGGTCTTCGTCGAGCGGGCGTGGGGGCTGCCGGACGGGACGCTGCGCACCGACGTGGGCAGGGGGACCGTCGAGCTCTTCGAGCGCATGGCCGCGGGCGAGGTGAAGGCGTGCTGGATCATCTGCACGAACCCGGTCGCGTCGGTCGGCAACCGGGCGACGGTGATCGCCGGGCTGGAGGCGGCCGAGCTGGTGATCGTCCAGGACGCGTACGAGCGGACGGAGACGAACGCCTACGCGGACGTGGTGCTGCCGGCCGCGATGTGGTCCGAGACCGACGGCGTGATGATCAATTCGGAGCGGAACCTGACCCTGGTCGCGGCGGTCGCCGATCCGCCGGGGGAGGCGCTCGCGGACTGGGACCTCATCGCGCGGGTCGCGGTCGCGATGGGCTACGGCGACGCCTTCCGCTACTCGTGCGCCGAGGAGGTGTTCGCGGAGATCCGCGGCTTCCACAACCCGCAGACGGGCTACGACCTGCGCGGCGTGGACTACGAGCGGCTGCGGCGGGGACCGGTGCAGTGGCCCGCCCCGCCCGGGGCGACGAGCCGCAATCCCATCCGGTACCGCAACGACGGCGTCAGCCAGCCCGTCCGCGAGTCCGCCGACGGCACCCGGCCGCGGCTGAACTTCGCGACCGCGAACGGCCGCGCGGTGTTCTTCCCGCGGCCGCACCTGGACCCGGCGGAGCTGCCGGACGACGACTTCCCGTTCCTGCTCAACACCGGGCGGCTGCAGCACCAGTGGCACACGCTCACGAAGACGGGGAAGGTGGCGAAGCTCAACCGGCTGAACCCGGGCCCGTTCGTGGAACTGCACCCGGCCGACGCGCGGCGGCTCGGGATCGCCGACGGCGACTCGGTGCGGGTGGAGTCGCGGCGGGGCCGGGCGGTGCTGCCGGCGACCGTGTCGGACCGGGTGCGGCCGGGCGACTGCTTCGCGCCGTTCCACTGGAGCGACGTGTTCGGGGCGGAGCTGGCGGTGAACGCGGTCACGTCCGACGCGGTCGACCCGATCTCGTTCCAGCCGGAGCTGAAGGTCTGCGCGGTCGCCCTGACCCGGGTCGCTCCGGACCCGGAGCCGGACCCGGGGCCGGGGCGGGGCCTGGAACCGGCTCCGGAGCCGGGCCTGGACCTCACGCCGCCGCCGCTGTCCGATGTGGAGCGCATGTATCTGTCGGGGTTCCTGAGCGCGCTGGCCGCGAGCCCGCCCGCGGCCGGGGTGGTGCCCCGGCTGCCGCCCGGGGCGCCGTTCGCGCCCGCGGCCGCGGCCTGGGCGGACGGCTTCCTCGCGGGGAAGTACCACCGGCCCGGGGCGGCCGCGGAGAGCGCCGCGCGGACCATCGAGATCCTGTGGGCGTCGCAGACCGGCACCGCGGAGGAGTTCGCCGCGCTGGTGGGGCGGCGCCTGGCCGACGAGGGGTGGCGGGCGAACCTGCGCGGGATGACGGCCGCGGCCGGGGAACTGCTCGGCGGCGGCAACGATCTGCTCGTCATCACCAGCACCTTCGGCGACGGGGACGCGCCCGACAACGGCACGGCGTTCTGGGACTCGCTGCAGGCGGAGGCGCCCCGGCTGGACGGGCGGCGGTACGCGGTGCTGGCCTTCGGCGACTCGAGCTACGCGGACTTCTGCGGGCACGGCCGGCGGCTGGACGCGCGCCTGACGGAGCTGGGCGGGCAGCGGCTCACGGCGCGGGTCGACTGCGAGCCGGACTTCGAGACCGCGGCCCACGGCTGGCTCGACGCGGTGCTGCTGGCGCTGCGGGCCCCGGTCGCGGCCGCGCGGCCGGCGCCGCCCCGGGCCGGTCGCGGGGAGGTGGTGACCGCGACGCTGCGCGGCAACCGGCTGCTGAGCGGGCCCGGGTCGGCGAAGGAGGTGCGGCAGTTCGCGTTCGACGTGGACGCGGACTTCGGCTACGCGGCCGGGGACGCGCTGGGCGTGTGGCCGGTCAACTGCCCGGACCTGGTCGAGGAGTGGCTGGAGGTGACCGGCCTCGACCCGCTGTCCACAGTGGACGTCGGCGGCCCGGTCGAGCTGCGCGAGGCGCTGCTGCACCGGCTCGACATCACCCGGGTCACGCCGGACCTGCTGCGCTTCGTGGCCGACCGGGGGCCCGACAGCCCGCTGCGGACGCTGTTGCGCCCGGACAACCAGGGGGAGCTGGCGAAGTACACCTGGGGCCGGCAGGCCGTCGATGTCATCGCCGAGCACGCGGTCAAGGCCGGCGTGGACGAGTGGGTGGCGGTGCTGAAGCGGTTGCAGCCGCGGCAGTACTCGATCTCGTCGTCGCCGCTGCTGGCGCCGACCCGCGTCGCGACGACGGTGTCGGTGATCCGGTTCGGCAACGGGGCGGGGCGAGTGCGCAAGGGGGTGTGCTCGGCCTACCTTGCCGACGCGGGGCCGGACGCGCCCGTGCGGGTGTTCCTGCAGCGCTCGCCGCACTTCCGGCCCCCGGCCGACGACTCGGTGCCGATGATCATGGTGGGCCCGGGCACGGGGGTGGCGCCATTCGTGGCGTTCCTGCAGGAGCGGCGGGCGCGCGGGGCGCGGGGCGGCAACTGGCTGTTCTTCGGGGAGCAGCGGCGGGCGACGGACTTCTACTACGAGGAGGACCTGGCCGCGCTGCGGGCCGACGGGGCGCTGACGCGGCTGGACGTGGCTTTCTCGCGCGAGCAGCGGGCGAAGGTTTACGTGCAGGACCGGATGCGGGAGCACGGGGCGCAGCTGTGGTCGTGGCTGCAGGACGGCGCGCACTTCTACGTGTGCGGGGACGCGACACGGATGGCGAAGGACGTGGACGCGGCGCTGCGCGAGATCGTGGCCGCGCACGGCGGGATGGACGAGGGCGCGGCCGCCGCGTACGTGAAGCAGCTGGCGGCCGAGAAGCGCTACCTGCGCGACGTGTACTAGGGACGCCTCGGCGCCGGGCGACGACACGGCAGTGTTGCCCGCGGGCAATTGACTGGACAACCGGCGCACCGGCACGAAAGTGTCGGACGCATGGGTGAGGACGAGCTCTGGGACGACGACATCGCCGCGCGGTACGACACCCCGGGCGAGGGGATGTTCGCGCCCGCCGAGGTCGATCCGGCCGTGGCGCGGCTGGCGTCGCTCGCCGGGGGCGGCCGGGCGCTGGAGTTCGCGATCGGCACCGGGCGCATCGCGGTGCCGCTGCGGGCCGTGGGCGTGCCGGTGAGCGGGATCGAGCTGTCCGGGCCGATGCTGGCGCGGCTGCGGGCCAAGGCCGACGAGGCCGCGATCCCGGTCGTGGCCGGGGACATGGCGCACGCGACGGCGCCGGGGGAGTACACCCTCGTCTATCTGGTCTTCAACACGATCTCGAACCTGCTGACCCAGGCCGAGCAGGTCGCGTGTTTCCGCAACGCGGCCCGGCACCTCGTGCCGGGCGGGCGGTTCGTCGTCGAGCTGGAGGTGCCGGACCTGCGCCGGCTCCCGCCGACGCAGAGCGCGGTCGTGTTCGGGTCCGAGCCCGGATACCTCGGGCTGGACACCTTCGACGTGCTCAACCAGCGGATCGTGTCGCACCACTTCACGTTCGACTTCGGCGCGGCCCGGCAGGCGCGGCTGACGCGCAGCCCGCACCGCTACATCTGGCCCGCGGAGATGGACCTGATGGGTCAGATCGCCGGGTTCACGCTGGAGTCGCGGCACGCCGACTGGTCCGGCACCGAGTTCACGGGCGACTCCGCCAAGCACGTCTCGGTGTACCGGCTGCCGCTGTGACCCCCGGCCCCTGTCCGGCCGGCCCGCGCCGCGCCCGGACGGCGTCCGCGCGCACGCCGCGAAGGCCGGGCCGCCCGCCGCGCTCCGCGTGGCACCGGTAGCCCGGCCTCCGCGGCGCGCACGCAGCGCCTTGGCCGGGCCCGGCGCGGACCGACATGATCGACAGGACCGGGCCCTGGTCAGGCCCGGGGCGGGGCGGTCGCACGCAGGAAGTCGCCGACGGCCTTCGCCGCCTCGGTCGCGCCCTCGGCGGTGATGGTGAGCAGGGCCGTGCCGTGCAACCGGCCCGGGACCACGGTGAGCGTGCGGCGTTCGCCCGGGGTCGCGTCGTACATCGCCCGGGCGTCCGCCGCGAATCGGCTGTCGTCGGCGGCGGCCAGGTACAGCACCGGCGCGGTCAGCCGCGGCACCGCCTCCAGGGCGCTCTCGCCGGCGTAGTCGCCGGGGCCGGAGAGGCTGATCACCGCGGCCGGCGGCGGGTCGAGGCGGGCCGCGGCGACCAGGGAGGCCGTGGCGCCGCGGGAGGCGCCGACGATGACCACCGGGCCCTTGGAACCCGTGCGGGCGAACTTCACGGCCGCGGTGACGTCGTCGGAGGCGTGGCCGGTGTCGGCGCGGCCGGAGCGGCCCTCGCCGTTGAAGTCGAAGGCGAGCACGCGGTAGCCGGCCGCCGCCTGCTCCTTCGCCCACGACAGCCAGGAGCAGGCGGTGGCGCTGGCCTGGGGCACGACCACGAGGGTGACGTCGCCGGTGCCGAGCAGGTAGCCGGCCAGGTAGGTGCCGTGCTCGCCGGGCAGCGCCACCTGCCGGTCGTCGAGCTGCGGCTCCCCGCACCACCCCGGCGTGGGGCTCGGCGGGCCGGGTTTGGCGGAGCCGACCGGCTCGGCGGGGGCCGGCGCCGGCGCGGCGCAGGCGGCGAGGAGGAGCAGGCAGCTGAACAGAGTCACGGTCCGCATATGGATAGGACCCGCGAGCGGCCGCGATGGTTACAACGCGGCGGCGGTTCGCCGGGTGGCGGGTGCGGCGTGGGGCATCGCATCGACCGGGGCGGACCCCGAATAATCCGGCCGTGCGCCTGCTCATCGCCCTGACGGCCGCGCTGCTGCTGGCCGCGTGCGGCGGCCCGGCCCGGTCCGCGGCCCCGTCGCCCGCCTCCGCCACGGCTCGCGCCGCCGCGCCTTCGTCGCCCTCGCCGGCCGCGAGCCCGGCCGGGTCGCCGACGGCGTCGTCCGCCCCGCTGCCGCCCGGCTTCGTGTCCGTGACCGACGTGGACGACAGCATCCTGCTCGACATCCGCTACGCCACCCCGCACAACTTCGTCGGGCGGCCGGTCACCGGCTATCTCGCCCCGCGCTGCCTGCTCGCTCGCCAGGCGGCCGAGGCCCTGCACCGGGTGCAGCAGAGCGCCCTGGCCCGGGGGTACAGCCTCAAGGTCTACGACTGCTACCGGCCCCAGCGCGCCGTCGACGACTTCGTGCGCTGGTCCGGCGACGCCGACCAGCGCATGAAGGCCGAGTTCTACCCGCGGGTCGACAAGTCGGCCCTCTTCGACGACGGCTACATCGGCGGCCCGACCGCGCACAGCCGGGGCAGCACGCTCGACCTGACGCTGGTGGCGCTGCCCGGCCGCGCCGGTCCGGCGTACCGCGCCGGCGACCCCCTGGTGTCGTGCACCGCCCCGGCGGCCCAGCGGTTCCCGGACGACTCCATCGACATGGGCACCGGCTTCGACTGCTTCGACCCGCTGGCGCACACGGCGGCGCAGGGTGTGAGCGCGGCCCAGCGCGCGGACCGGGACCTGCTGACCGGTCTCATGTCCTCCGGCGGCTTCGCGAACTATCCGGCGGAGTGGTGGCACTACACCCTCGCCGACGAGCCGTTCCCGGACACCTACTACGACTTCCCGGTCGCCTGACGGCTCAGGGCCGCAGCCGCTCCAGGTCCTGCAGCAGGCTCGGGTGCACCGGCGCCCAGCCGAGCGTCTCCCGCGTGTGGGCGCTCGACGACGGCTGGTCGGTCGCGAAGATCGGGCCGAGCGGGCCGAAGGACTCGGCCGGGACCGACTCGACCGGCAGGCCGAGGCGGCGGCCGATCACCGCGGCGATGTCGCGCACGGCGTCGCCCTCGTCGGCCACGGCGTGCCAGCTGGTGCCGGCCGGCGCCGACTCCAGCGCGATGCGGAAGAGCACGGCCGCGTCGAGGGCGTGCACGGCCGGCCAGCGCTGGGTGCCGTCGCCCGGGTAGCCCGCGACCCCCGTTCGGCGCGCGATGCCGGTCAGCAGGCCCGCGAAGCCGCCCTGGCCCTCGTTGTGGACCGTGCGGGGCAGGCGCACGGCCGTGCTGCGGACCCCGCGCCCGGCGAGGTCCAGGACCGCCCGGACCGAGCGGCCGCGGCCGCCGACCGGGCCCTCCGTCGGCGCCGGGTCGGCCTCGGTGGAGACGCGGCCGGGCACCGCCGGGGTGCCGGAGACGGTGACGAGGGGCCGGTCGCTGCCGACGAGCGCCTCGCCCAGGGTCGCGAGGGCCGCGCTCTCCTCGGCGACCGCCCGGGCGAGCGCCTCGGCGCTGCTGAAGTCGTTGCTGAAGGCCAGGTGGATCACGCCGTCGGCCCGGGCCGCCCCGGCGCGCAGCACGTCGAGGTCGGCGAGGCCGCCGCTGATGGTCTCGGCGCCGGCCCGCTTGAGCGCGAGCGCCGACGCCTCGGAGCGGGCGAGGGCGAGGACGGTGTGGCCGTGGCCGAGGAGCTCGGCGACGACCGCGGAGCCGACGAGGCCGCTGCCGCCGGTGATGAAGACGCGCATGACTGCTCCAACAGTGATGGGACTCTTGTCCCGTCACTGTACCAGGGTGATGGGACAAAAGTCCCGTCACCTATGATGGGCGCATGGCTCGATGGGAACCGGGGGCGCGCGAACGGCTGGTCATGGCCGCGGTCGACCTGTTCACCGAGCAGGGCTACGACGAGACCACGGTCGCGCAGATCGCCGAGCGGGCCGGCGTCACGAAGAGCACCTTCTTCCGGCACTTCCAGGACAAGCGCGAGATCCTGGTGGCCGGCCAGGAGACCCTGAGCCGGCTGCTGACCGAGGGGATCGCCGACGCGGACCCGGGCGCCGGCCCGCTCGATGCGGTCGCGGCCGGGCTCGACCGCGCGTCGAGCGCGATGGGGCCGATGAATCGCGAGCTCGGCCCGCGCCTGCGGGCGGCCGTCGCGGCCAGCGCCGAGCTGCAGGAGCGCGACGCCCTCAAGAGCGTCGGGCTCGCGGCCGCCATGACGGCCGCCCTGGCCGCCCGCGGCGTGCCGGACCCGATCGCCGCCCTCGCCGGGGAGCTCGGCGTGCTGGCCTTCAAGCGCGGCTTCCAGGCCTGGTCCGAGGGCGACGACGCCCGGGCCGAGCTCGGTCCCTACACGCGCGCGGCCCTCGACGAGCTGCGGGCCGCGACCCTGGCCCTCGGCGGCGGGCAGGCCTGACGCCTGCCGGGCGTCACGGCGCCTCGGACGCGGCCTTGGCTCTCGGCGGCGGGCAGGCCTGACGCCTGCCGGGCGTCACGGCGCCTCGGACGCGGCCTTGGCTCTCGGCGGCGGGCAGATGTGGGGCCTGCCGGGCGTCATGGCGCCTCGGGCGCGGCCCTGGCCCTCGGCGGCGGGCAGGCCTGACGGCTGCCGGGCGTCACGGCGCCTCGGACGCGACCGGCTGCGGCCGGCCACCGGAGGCGGCGGAGCGGTACCACGCCTCGACCGTGGCGACCGCGCGCCGCCCCTCCTGCGGGGTCGCCGTCGGCTCGCCGCGCAGGACCGCCTCGTACTGCCGCCGGAACGAGAGCGTGTACTCCCGGTCGCCGTCGACCTCCAGCACCCGCCGCCCGCCGACGCTCACCCCGGCCGGGTCGAGCGTCAGCGTGCCCCGCTCGCACACGATCGTGGTCTCGTGGAAGAAGACCGGCGAGTCCACGAGCGTCAGATGCGCCCGCACGCCGGTGTCGAGGAAGAGCGTCGCCGCCGCGGACGTCTCCACCGGCGACCCGCCGGGGGCCGCGACCGACCCGGCGACCGCCACCGGCCGGGCGCCGAGCAGCCAGGCCGCCCGGTCGATGCTGTGCACCCCGACGAGCATCGCGATCCCGCCGCCGGCCCGCACGGGATCGGTGAACCAGGCCGGCCGGTCGGGGCGCGCGTAGTCGGTCGAGCGCCGTTCGAGGTACAGCAGCGGCCGCCCGAGCCCGGCCAGCTCCTCGCGCGCGGCCCGCACCTGGGCGAAGAACCGCCCCTGCTGCCCGACCACGAGCCGGTCCCCGGCCGCCGCGATGATCCGGTCGCACGCCGCCGCCGAGACCGCGAGCGGCTTCTCGACCAGCACCGAGCGCCCGGCCGCGGCCGCGCGCACCGCCAGCTCCTCGTGGTCGGCGTGCGGCACCGCGAGCACGACGAGGTCGGCCCCGGCGAACACCTCGTCCGGCCCGGCGGCGGCGCGGGCCCCGAAACGCTCCGCGAGCCGGGCCGCCCGCCCCGGATCCCGGTCGGCGACCACGGCGAGCGTGAGCCCGTCGACGCCCTCGGCCGCGGCCGCGTGCCGCCAGGCCACCTCACCCGCGCCGATGATCCCGAGCCGCATGGCGCTCAAGTGGGGTTCGTCGCGGTGGAGGCGGTGAGCCGGCAGTCGATCGGCATACCCGGACTGTATCGCGGCGTCGCGGCCGACCGGCCCCGTGGATGGCGCGTCGCGGCCGGCCGGCCCCGTGGCGGGCGAGGGACCGGCCGGCCGGCCCCGGTCACCGGGTGCGCGCCCGGTGCGGCGCAGCGCACGGCACAATGGCGTGGATGGGGCAGAGGATCGCCGTCACCGGGTCGGCCGCCGGGGCACGGATCGCCTACGCGGTCACCGGGGCCGGGCCGCCGCTGGTGTACGTCTCCGGCTGGCTCGGCCACCTCGAGCGCAGCTGGGCGCTGCCCGCCGAGCGCGCCTTCTACGAGGCCCTCGCCGACGGGCGGCGGCTCATCCGCTACGACAAGCCCGGCATCGGGCTGTCGACGGCCGCGGTGCCCGGCGCCGAGTACACGATGGACGACGAGCTCGACGCGCTCGAAGCGGTCGTCGGCGCGGCCCGGCTCGAGCGGTTCGACCTCATGGGCATCTCGCTCGGCGCGGCGGTCGCGGCGACCTGGGCCGCGCGGCACCCGGGGACCGTCGAGCGGCTCGTGCTCTACGGCGGCTGGGCCCGCGGCGCCGACATCGCCCCGCCCGAGCTGCGCCATCACGTGCTCGGGCTGGTACGCCAGCACTGGGGCCTCGCCTCCGACCTGCTCACGGACGTCTTCGCGCCCGACGCCGACGCCGCGACCCGGGCCGCGTTCGCGCGCTACCAGCGCGAGTCCTCCGACGCGGCCACGGCGTGCGCGATGCTCGAGCTCGCGTACCGCGTCGACGTGCTCGACCTGCTCCCGGGCATCGGCGCGCCGACGCTGGTCGTGCACCGCGACCGCGACCGGGCCGCCCCGCTCGGCCAGGGCCGGGCGCTGGCCGAGGGCATCGCGCACGCGCGGTTCGAGGCGGTCGCGGGGCGCTCGCACCTGCCGTACATCGGCGACACCAGGCCCCTGACCGGCGCCATCCGGCGGTTTCTCGGGCTGCCGGCCCGGCACCGGGGCGCCCGGCCGACGCTCACCGCACGGCAGCGTGAGGTCGCCGCGCTCATCGCCGAGGGGTGCACGAACCGGGAGATCGGCGAGCGCCTCGGCATCACCGAGCGCTCGGCCGAGGCCCACGTCGAGCGGATCCGCGACCGGATGGGCTTCCGGTCGCGGGCCCAGATCGCCGCCTGGTACGGCGCGAACTGAGGTATTTTCCCCACTGCGCCGCGCCGCCCCCGTGCCCGACGATCTACGCATGCGCCTCGTCATCGCCGGGTACGCCGTCATCGCGTACGCCTGCTTCCTGCTCAGCGCCGCCTGGGCGGCCGTGTTCCTCGTGCGCGGGGACGGGCCCGCCACCCGGCCGGCCGCGGCGGCGCTCGCGATCGACGGCGCCCTGCTGCTCGCCTTCGCCGTGCAGCACACGGTGATGGCCCGGGCCTGGTGCAAGCGGCACATCCCGGCGCCGGTCGAGCGCAGCACGTACGTCCTCGCGTCCGCCCTCGTCCTCGTCGCGATCTTCGGCCTCTGGCAGCCGGTGCCGGCCGTGATCTGGCGGGTCGGCGAGCCCTTCGCGGCCGCGGTGTGGGTGGTGTTCGCGGCCGGGTGGGTGCTCGTGGTGTGGTCCACGTTCGCCGTCGACCACGCCGACTTCCTCGGCCTGAAGCAGGCGTGGACGCACCTGCGCCGGCGCGCGTACCGCGAGCCGGGGTTCGTCCGCGGCGGCCTGTACGCGCTGGTGCGCCACCCGATGATGCTCGGCCTGACGATCACGTTCTGGGCCACCCCGCACATGAGCGCCGGGCACCTGGTGTTCGCCGTCGCCGCCAGCGGCTACATCCTGGTCGGCATCCGGTTCGAGGAGCGGGACCTGCGCGCCCGCTTCGGCGCCGAGTACGACGACTACGCGCGCCGCGGCCGCCGCGCCGCCGCGTAGACCCGTGGCCGCCCGCCGCGGCGGGCACGGACCACCGGCTCGGCGGCGCCCCGACACTGCCCACGCAGGCGCCGCCGAGCCGGGACCACCCCACGCACGAACCGCCCGGCGGGTGCGACTGTTCGGGCCGCGACGACCACCCGGACGGATCCTCACATCCGGGTGTTCGCGTCGCTACGATGGCCGCACACATGACGGTCTCTGCGAGGGGAGCGGCGGACGTGGCGGTTGGTCGCATGCCGATCGGCGACGGGACGGCGGACTTCATCGAGATCGAGGTGAGCCCTCGGGACCTGGACGACGCGGTGCGCCTGGTCTCCGTGCAGGACGCGGTGATGATGCTGCCGTACACGCTGTCCGACTCGATGGACAGCGTGATGCCGGCCCTGCGCTACGTCGTGCAGCGGCTCAAGGAGCACCGGCCCGACGAGGTGGAGCTGCAGCTCGGGCTCAAGGTCGGCGGCGGGTGCGGCCTCATCGTCGCCAAGGGCACCGCCGAGGCGACCTTCAACGTCAAGATGACCTGGAAGAAGCCCGCGCCCGAGTCCGACTCCTGAGCCGGGTCCGCGCCTCAGCGGGTGTGGTTGATGAGATCGGCCAGGGTCACCGCGTCCAGGTAGTCCAGGCGGACGCGGTTGGCTCGGTCCCACAGGTGGTGCAGGCGCTCGATGGCGCGGTCGACCGGCAGGTCGTGGCCCGTCGGCGGGTCCTGGCCCGGGCCGTCCAGCCGGCGCACGATCTCGCCGAGGGTCAGCGACGCCGGCGGGTGGGCGAGGGCGTAGCCGCCGCCCGTGCCGCGCTGGACCTGGACCAGGTCCGCGCGGCGCAGGTCGGCCAGCAAGTCGTAGAGGTAGCCGGGCGGGATGTCCTGGGCGTCGGCCACGTCCTGGGCCTTGACCGTCTGCGGGGCGGACCCGGCCAGGACGACCAGGGCCCGGATCGAGTACTCGATGCGCTTGGGAAGCATGCGGACGGTCGAGGTCACACGGCGGCCAAGGTCCGGGCCTCGGCGGACGGGCTGAAGTACACAGTGTCGCCGGGCTTGACGTCGATGGCCTTCGCGCCGGCCCGGGTCAGCTGGGCCCACACGTCACGGTCGCCGGCCCGGGCCTCGATGCGGACCTCGAAGCCGAGCGAGACCACGCGCGTGACCGTCGCCTCGGTGCCGCCGGGCTCGCGGGACAGGGCCACGTCGTGCGGGCGCACCAGCCGGCCGTCGAGGTGGGTGACGGGGCCGAGGAAGCTCATCACGAACGGGTTGGCCGGGTTCTCGTAGATCTCGCCGGGCGTGCCGACCTGCTGCACGACGCCGTCGGCGAGCACCACGATCGAGTCGGACACGTCCATCGCCTCCTCCTGGTCGTGGGTGACGAAGACGGTGGTGACGTGGACCTCGTCGTGCAGGCGGCGCAGCCAGGTGCGCAGCTCCTTGCGGACCTGGGCGTCCAGCGCGCCGAACGGCTCGTCGAGCAGCAGCACCTCCGGCTCCGGGGCGAGGGCGCGAGCCAGGGCCATGCGCTGGCGCTGGCCGCCGGAGAGCTGGGCCGGGTACCGGTCGGCGAACTGGTCGAGGTGGACGAGCTCGAGCAGCTCCATGACGCGCTTGCGGATGTCGGCCTTCGGGCGGCGGCGGACCTCGAGGCCGAAGGCGACGTTGCGGTACACCGTCATGTGCTTGAACGCCGCGTAGTGCTGGAACACGAAGCCGACGTTGCGCCGCTGCGGGGTCAGGCCGGTCGCGTCGACCTCGTTGATGTGCACGCTGCCGGTGTCGGGGCGCTCGAGGCCGGCGATGACGCGCAGCAGCGTCGACTTGCCGCCGCCGCTCGGGCCGAGCAGCGCGGTGAGGGAGCCGGAGGCGATGTCGACGGAGATGTCGCGCAGGACCGGGGTCTTGCCGAACGACTTGTTCACGTCGCGGACTTCGATGGCCATCAGGCGTTCTCTTTCGGCCGCAGGAGCTTGGTGACGAGCAGGATGACGATGGCGATCAGGGCCAGGGCGCTGGCGGTGGTGAAGGCCGCGGTCTGGTCGTAGTTCTGGTAGCGCTCCTCGACGAACAGCGTCGCGGTCTGGGTCTGGCCCACGAGGCGGCCGGAGACGACGGCGACCGCGCC
This sequence comes from Dactylosporangium sp. CA-052675, assembly GCF_050947935.1. Classification (GTDB taxonomy): domain Bacteria; phylum Actinomycetota; class Actinomycetes; order Mycobacteriales; family Micromonosporaceae; genus Dactylosporangium. The sequence continues at coordinate 4,347,080 of NZ_CP192010.1, forward strand.
GTACTCGCCGAGCGCGCGGGCCAGGCAGAGCACCACGCCGTAGCCGAGCGCGGCCCGGATGCCCGGGATCGTGATGCGCAGGAAGGTCTGCCAGCGCGACGCGCCGAGGGTGTGCGCCGCCTGCTCCTGCTCGTCGCCCATCTCCTCCAGCACCGGCACGATCGCGCGCACGACGAGGGGGAGGGAGACGAAGATGGTGGCCAGGACCATGCCGGGCAGCGAGAAGATGATCTGCAGGCCGTTGCGCTCCAGCCAGCCGCCGGCCGGGGCGAACTTGCCGTACACCAGGATCAGGGCGAGGCCGACGACCACGGGCGACACGGCGAGCGGCAGGTCGATGAGCGCGCTCAGCAGCCGCTTGCCGGGGAACCGGTGCCGCACGAGCAGCAGCGCGGCGACGACGCCGAAGAGGGTGTTGGCCAGCACGGCCCAGACCGCCACCGAGAGCGTGACGGCAAAGGCGTGGGTGGCGTTGTCCGACGTCAGCGTGTCGATGATCGGCCGCAGGCCGTGCTCGAAGGTCCGCCAGATGACCAGACCGACCGGGAGCACCAGCAGGAACAGCAGGTACACCAGGGCGAGGACGCGCAGCGGGTACTTAGCCACGGCGGGCACTCCAGCGCTGGAAGAGGTCGAGGGCGATCAGCACCACGAACGCGACGACGAGCAGCACGGTCGAGATCGCGGCGGCGGACGTGGTGTCGTCGCTCTCGATGCGGCCGAAGATGTTCACCGCCGAGACCTGGGTCTCGAACGGGATGCTGCCGGTGAGCAGGTTCGTGGAGCCGTATTCGGCGATGGCCCGGGTGAAGGCCAGGCCCGCGCCGGAGATCATGGCGGGGGCGAGGTTCGGCAGGATGATCCGGCGGAACGTCGTGGCGGGGGAGGCGCCCAGCGAGTACGCCGCCTGCTCCATGTCCCGGTCGAGCTCGCGCAGCACGGGCTGCACGGTGCGCACCACGAACGGCAGCGTCACGAAGAGCAGGGCCACCCCGACGCTGACCCGGGTGTAGGCGAGGTTGATGTGCAGGGGGCTGCTGGTGCCGTACAGCGCCAGCAAAACCAGCCCCGCGACGATCGTCGGCAGCGCGAACGGCAGGTCGATGAGCGTGTCGACGATCGCCTTGCCCGGGAAGTTGTCGCGCACCAGCACCCAGGCGATGACGGTGCCCATGACGACGTTGACGACGGCGACGACGAGCGAGGCGCCGACGGTGAGCTTCAGCGCCGCCCAGGCGTCCGGGGTCTGCACGGCGCGCCAGAACGTGTCCCAGCCGCCCTCGGTCGAGCGCCACACGACGGCGGCGAGCGGGATGAGCACGATGAGGCTGAGGTACAGCACCGCCGTGCCGAGGCTGAGGGCGGTGCCGACCGGCGGCCGGCGCCGGTGCACACGCGGCCCGGCCGGGCCCGGCGCGGAGCCGGACCCGGTGGGCTTCTGAACGGCCGTGGCGGTCATTACTTGGACGCCGCCGGGCTCGGGGCGGCCGAGGTGGAGATGCCGAGCTTCTGCTCGATCGAGGCCATGACGCTGTTGCCCGGGTCGAACAGCTCCTTGTTCACCTTCGACCAGCCGCCCAGGTCACTGATCGTGAACAGGCCCGACGGGGTCGGGAACGTGGGGCCGCCGGCGTCCTTGACCACCGGGCGGTAGCCGTTCTCGGCGTAGATCTTCTGCGCCGCGGGCGTGTGCAGCCAGTCCAGGAACGCCTTGGCCTCGGCGGGGTGGGCGCTGTTGGTGGTGACCGCGATCGGGTTCTCGATCAGGATCGTGTCGTCCGGCACGGTGTAGTCGACGGCCTGGCCGTTCTTCTGCGCGAAGAGGGCCTCGTTCTCGTAGGAGATGAAGGCGTCGCCCTTGCCGCTGGTGAACGTCTGCAGCGAGGCGCGGCCGCTGTTGTCCTGCACCGGCACGTTCTTGAACAGGGCGTCGAGGTAGGCCGCACCGGCCGCCGCGTCCTTGCCCTTGCTCGACTTGGCGCCGTAGCCGGCCAGGATGTTCCACTTCGCGCCGCCGGAGGTGAACGGGTTCGGCGTGAGCACCTGCACGCCCGGCTTGGCGATGTCGTCCCACGTCTTGAGGTTCTTCGGGTTGCCCTTGCGGGTGCCGATGACCGCGACGGAGTCGGTGATCATGCCCTTGTACTGGTCGCTGTTCCAGCTCGCGTCGACCAGCTTGGCGGTGACGAGCCGCGTGATGTCCGGCTCCAGCGAGAAGGCGACGATGTCGGCCTTGAGCCCGCTGGCCACGGCCCGGCTCTGGTCGCCGGAGGCGCCGTAGGACTGGGTGAACTTGACGTTCTTGCCGCCGTCGGTCTTCTGGTACGCGGCGATGAGCGCCTCGTAGGCCGCCTGCGGGGTCGAGTAGGCCACGAGCGAGAGGGTCACGGCGCCGTTGCCGTCGGCCGAGGTGGAGTTGTCCGCGGTGCCGGCGCAGGCGCTCAGCGCGGTCCCGGGCAGGAGTAACGCGGCACTGACAGCGAGCACGCGGGTACGCAGCTTCACGGAGCCATCCTTGAAGTCAAAGTCTACGTTGTCTACTTAATGAGTAGGCAATGTAGTGAAGATGGGCGCCGTTCGTCAATCCCACTCACCAGATGGGATTACTGCGGCCGGTCGGGGAGCACGCGCTCCTCGTGGTCGAGCTCCCGCTCGAGCCGGCGCAGGGCCTCGTCGGGCAGCGTGCCCGCATCCCGCCGGCGCAGCAGCTCGTCGCGCTGGGCCTCGATCGCCAGACGGCGGATGCGCAGCGCGGCCTCGTAGCGCTCCGACACCGGCAGCTCGTCGCTGTCGGCGTTCTGCAGGACGTCCAGGCGGTGCTCGTACCGCCGCAGCCGCTCCCGCAGCCGGCCCCGCAGCGCGTCGATCTCGGGCCGCTGGGCCGGCTCGTCCTCGTCGAGGTCGTCCAGCCGGTCCAGCGCCGCGTGCACCGCCGCGGCCCGCGCCTCGTTGCGCATCCGGGCCTCGTCGACCTCGTTGTGCCGCAGCCCCAGCAGCCGCACCAGCGGCGCGAACGTGATCCCCTGCCCGACCAGTGTGACGAGCACCACCACGAACGTGCAGAACAGCAGCAGGTCCCGGTCCGGGAAGGCCTCGCCCGCGTCCGTGGTCAGCGGGATCGTGAACACCGCCGCGAGGCTGATCACGCCCCGCGTCCCGGCCCAGCTCAGCGCCGCGATCTCGCGCCCGGCCAGCCCCTCGTCCTCGCGGCGCAGCAGCAGGTGCGCGGCCTGCGTCAGCGCCAGCCACACCGGCCGCAGCAGCAGCGTGACCCCGACGGAGATGACGAGCGCGGTCACGACGGTGCTGGTGTCGTACTGCCTGAGCCCCCGCAGCACCGCCGGCAGCTGCTGCCCGATGAGCAGGAAGACCAGCCCCTCCAGCAGGAAGTCCACGAGCCGCCAGACCGCGCTGGTCTGCAGCCGGCCGGCCCCGGTCCCCGAGCGCGGCGTGTCGTGCCCGACGATCAGCCCCGCCACCACCACGGCGAGCACGCCCGACACGTGCAGCTGCTCGCCCACCAGGTAGGCGACGAACGGCGTGGCCAGCGACACCGCGTTGGCCAGCAGCGCGTCCTTGGCGATCGGGCGCAGCATCCGCACCGCGAAGGCGACCCCGATGCCGACCGCGGCACCCCCGACCGCCGCGAGCAGGAACAGCCCCGCGGCCATCGGGAACGAGAAGTGCCCGCCCACGGCCGCGGCGACGGCCACGTTGAGGATCGTCAGCGCCGTCGCGTCGTTGAGCAGCCCCTCGCCCTGGATGATCGTGATGAGCCGCGGCGGGAGCCCGACCTTGCGCCCGACGGCGAGCGCGGCGACCGGGTCGGGCGGCGCGACCGCGGCCCCGACGGCCACCCCCGCGGCGAGCGTGGCCCCGGTCACGAACAGCCCGAACCCGGCCCCGATGAGCAGCGCCGTGGCCAGCACGAGCAGCACGGACAGCCCGATCACGATGCGCAGGTTGGCCCGGATCGCCAGCAGCGACGAGTCCAGCGCGGCCGAGTACAGCAGCGGCGGCAGGATGAACGTCAACACGATGTGCGGTTCGAGCTCGACGTTCGGCCCGGGCAGCAGCGCGTAGAGGATGCCGATGAGCGGCAGCAGCGCGGCGGCGGGCAGTCCCGTCCGCTCGCCGATCCACCGGACCGCGGTCACGACGGCCAGGGCACCCAGCGCGATCAGCAGCAACGTCTCGGGACTCACCCGTTGACCTTATGTCGGGTGCGGGCGTCGCGCGCGGGCTCCGGCGGCGCACCAATATGGGGACTTCTGCCCAGGACCACGCTCTGGTTGCGGCGTTAGCGTTCCGGCACCAAAACGCCGAATGGAGATCATCATGAGCGGTAAGGCCGTGGTCAGCCTCATCACCGGGCTGGAGGACGCCGAGAAGGTGACCGTCGCCTTCCTCGTCGCCGTGGGGGCGGCCGAGTCCGGCCGCCCGACGCTGATGTTCCTGACGAAGGAGGCGGCCCGGCTGGCCGTGCCGGGCGTCGCGACCGCCGTGGCGTGCGAGGGCTGCCCGCCGCTGGCCGACCTCATGGCGCGGTACGCGGCCGCGGGCGGGCGCTACCTGGTGTGCCCGATCTGCTTCGACGCCCGCCACCTGGACAAGACCCGGCTGATCGACGGCGCGGAGCTCGGCGGGACGGTACCGATGTGGCAGTGGATCGGCGACGAGGGCGCGACCACGTTCAGCTACTGAGGCTCGGGCGCCGCGTCCGGGTCACGCCGGTGTGGCCGGGGCCGGCAGGCGCAGGCGCACCGTCGTGCCGCCGCCGGGCGCGGCCGTGATGCTGAGGCGCGCCCCCGCCGCTCCGGCCCGCTCGTGCATGCCGGTGATGCCGTGGCCGTGCGTGAAGCCGCGTTCCGGGATGCCGCCGCCGTTGTCGGTGATGCTGACCTCCAGCGTGCCCGGGCCGGTGGCGGTGCGAATCGTGATGCTGGTGGCGCCGGAGTGGCGGATGGCATTGGTGAGGGCCTCCTGGACGATGCGGTACAGGGCGATCTCGGTGTCGCTGGGCAGCCTCGGCACGGGCTCCGCGGCGACCTCGATGTCGAGCCCGCTGGCGTCGCGGGCGTGCCGCCCCAGGTCCTCGATCGCCGCGGTGAGGCCGAGGCTGTCCAGCGCGAGCGGCCGCATCTGGGCGATCAGGCGGCGCAGCGTCTGGATCTGCCGCCCGACGAGCTCGCGCGCGTCGGTGATGCCCCGCAGCTGCGCCGCGGGACCACCGCCGGCGGCGGCCCCGAGCGTGACCATGACGGCGGCGAGCTCCTGGAGGGTGTCGTCGTGCAGCTCGCGGACCCATCGGCGGCGTTCGGCCTCCTCGCCGTCGATGCGGGCCCGCAGCTCGCGGGCCAGGGCCTGACGGCGCTGGATGCCGGCCTCGCGGACGGCCAGGCCGGCGGTGGCGAACAGCAGCGCGACCGGGATCAGCAGCAGCAGCACCCGGGGCGCGGCGTGCTCGGTGAGCTGCCAGAGGGCGGCGACCACGAGCAGCGCGGCCAGGCCGGCGCCGATCAGGAGCTGGCCGCGCCGCTGCAGCACCCGGGTCTCGGTGCCGCGGCTGAACGCCATGGCCAGCAGCAGCGCGGCGCTGGCGGTCGCGCCGGTGGCGATCTCCGCGGTCGGGTGCAGGTCGCCGAGCTCGATGACGACGCTCGCGGCCAGCGACGCCAGCCCCAGCGCGACGAGCGCCCGCACGGCGATCCGGGACGGGGCCGACCCGGCCCGAGCCGTCGCGGCGTCGCCGGTCGTCCAGACCTCCGGATGCCTGGTGCCGGGGCCGGCGGTCACGGCAGCAGGCCGAAGAGGCGGGCGGCGTCGACGAGGTCGGCGCGGCTGTGCAGGTTGAGCCGGGTGCGGAGGTTCGCCCGGTGGGTCTCCACGGTGCGGAGGCTGACCAGCAGCTGCTCGGCGATCTCGGCGTTGGTGTGGCCGCGGGCGACGAGGGCGAGGACCTGGCGTTCGCGCGGGCTGAGCCCGTCGGCGGGCGGCTCGGGCTGGCGGAGCATCCGCGCGCCCAGCTCGGGGTGCAGGTAGGTGGAGCCGGACATGACCGTCTCGACGGCGCGCAGCAGCTCGTCGGCGGCCGACTCCTTGATCAGGTAGCCCTGGACGCCGGCGGTGAGGGCCTGCCGCGCGGTGGCGACGTCGTCGTGCATGGTGAGCACGACGATGCGCGGCGCCTCGTCCGGCTCGAGCAGGCCGGGCACGACGCTCAGCGCGTGCTCCGCGCCGAAGCTGAGGTCCAGCACGATGAGGTCGGGCCGCAGGTTGTGGGCCAGGGCGCGGAGCTCACCCAGACTGGATGCCTCGCCGACCACCTCGCAGCGGCTGTCGGCGGCGAGCAGGGCGCGCAGGCCGGCCCGCACCACCGTGTGGTCGTCGGCCAGGAGGATCCGCCACGGCGGGGACTTCGCCATGGGCACAGCGTAGGCCGTGCCGGCGGCCTTGCCGATGGCCTTGCCGATGGCCTGCCGATGGCCTGCGGCATACCCGCAACGGGGGTGCGGGCCGTCCCGGATCCGCGCGGCGCGGGCGGCCGGTCACGATCGGGTTGATCGGCTCCGGGAGCAACTGTTGAACACTCGACGGCAGGTGGCGTTGCTGGCGCTCGCGGCCGGCGTCGGCCTCGCGGCCGGACTCCCGCTGCTGGCCTCGGCGGGCGGGTCGGGCACGATGCGCGCCGAGGGCAGCGTCATCAGCGTCGATCTCGGCGCGCAGAGCCTGCGCCTGCACGACACCGGCGCCGGGGACGCGCTGCGCGGCCAGGACGCGACGATCCGCCTGCCGGTCGGCCGGATCGCCGTCGAACCGGGCCACCGTCCGCTCGGGTCGTTGCGGCCGGGCGACCACGTCCGCATGGTCATCGGGAGCCGGTCGCACTGGGCCCATGAGATCACCGTCGATCCGTGACGACCCCCGGGACCGCGCCATGCGTCATCTCGCCCGGCCGCCGGCTTCACCCCCGGCGGCCGGGGCACCTTGGGCCGAATCCCGCCCCGCACCGACAGCCCGGAGGGCGCGCATCATGGTCGCACCCAGGATCACGCACCCCCGTCGCCCGGCCGCCCGCACCACGACCGGCGGCGTGACCGACGACCCGGCCACCGCGGCACGGCCCGCCCGGCGTCCACGGCCCCGGCGGATGGCACCGGCCGCCCCAACCGTGACCGCCGTGGCGATCGTGGTCGGGCCGGCGGCCGGGTTCGCGGCGCTGGCCGCCGCCGGCGCGCTGGACCCGGTGCCGCTGCTCGACCGGCCGATCGCCGCCGGGCTGGAGACGGCCGGGCTGCTCTGCCTGGGCTTCGTCTGGGTGCGGCCGGGGGACCGCCGGACCCGGCGCTCGGCGCTGCTGCTCGCCCTGGGCGTCGCCGCCGCCGTGGGCGTCCTGGCCCTGGCCCTGCGGGCGACCGGGACGGTCACCGACGCCTACCCGCCGAGCTTCGCCGTGTGGATCGGGGCCGCCTTCGCCGCGATCGCCGGATGCCCGCCGGCCCTCGGCCGCCGCGCCGGCCGTGGCGACGGACGTGGCGACGGACGTGGCGCCGGACGTGGCGGGGCGAGGTGGCGCCGGGCCGCGGCCGTGGCGGCGGTCCCGCTCACCGCTGTCGGCGCGCTCATGCTCATCGACCAGGAGTACGGCATCTGGCCCACGGCCGGCGACATGCTCGGCCACGACGGCACACTGCGCGGCGCCGACGCCCGGCGCGCGCTCGACGGCGACCCGGCGGCGCGGTCGCCGGTCGGCGGCACCCTGATGATGCTCGACGCGCCCGCCACGGTGTCGCACTTCCCGCACCGCCCCGGCGCCGTCTACCTGCCCCCGGCGTACTACGGCCCGCACCGCGCCGACCTGCCCGTGCTGGTCATGCTCGTCGGCACCCCGGGCACCCCGATCAACTGGCTGAAGGCCGGCGGCGGCGAGGCCACGGACGACGCCTACGCGGCCGCCCACGGCGGCGAGGCGCCGGTGCTGGTCGTCGCCGACCAGAACGGCTCCGCCACCGGCGACACCGAGTGCGTCGACGGGCCGCGCGGCAACGCCGAGACCTACCTCGCCACCGACGTGCCCGCCTTCATCACCGGCACCCTGGGCCTGCGCCACGACGCCTCCCGGTGGGGCATCGTCGGCTTCTCCGAGGGCGGCACCTGCGCCCTCGACCTCGTCCTCGGCCACCCCGGCGTCTACCGCCACGCCGTCGACCTCGGCGGCGACGCCCGGCCGAACCTCGGCAGCCCCGAGCACAGCCTCGTCGCCCTCTACGGCGGCCGGGCCGCGGCCCCGGCGGCCCACGATCCCGCCCTGCTCCTCGCCCACCACACCTACCCCGGCATCACCCTGTGGTTCGCCGCCGGGCAGGACGATCCCCGCTGCGCCGAGGTCTCCCGGCAGCTCGCCGCGCTGGCGACCCGGGCCGGCATCCCCACCCACCAGTTCATCGGGGCCGGCGGGCACAACTGGCAGTTCGCCTCGGCCGCGCTGCGGGGCCTGCTGGCGCCACTCAGCGCGCAGATGGGCCTGCCCGGCCCGAGCCCGACGGCATGAGCGGGCCCCCGGGCGACATCACACGGACCGGGTCGGGCGAGCGGACGGGGCGGCGCCTCCGATCATCGCCGGCCCGCGACCCGTCGGGCCGAGGACGAAACCGCCGCCGGGGTGGTTGATTGAGACCGGGCCGGTCCTACCGCAGGTGACATCCACCGGGTGTCACCGCCCCCCGCAGCACGGCAGCTGTCGGGCCGGTCCGCAAAACCCTCCGCCTCCCCCTCCGTCGGCGCCCCGGCCCGCTGCGCCGGCCGCGGCCCGGCGTGCATGAACGGCGCCGACCCGGGCACCTGCGCCCCGCGCCGAACGGCCGGCGCCGGCACGGAGAGGGCGGGACGAGATGACCGAGGAGCGGATCGTGGTCGGCGTCGACGGCACGCCGGCGTCGGCGGCGGCGGTGCGATGGGCCGCGGCGGCCGCCGCCCGGCGGCGCGCGGCCGTGGACATCCTGCTGGCCTACCACTGGCGGGTGCCGGCCTTCCTCGCCCCCCGCGGCGATCTCGCCGATACCGCGCGCGAGCTGGCCGAGCTCGTGGTCGCCGACGGGGCCCGCGATGTCGCGGTCGTCGCACCCGACGTCGAGGTCCGTGCGGAGGCGGTCTACGGCCAGCCGGCCGAGGCACTGCTGCGCGCCGCGGCCGACGCCGCGCTGCTCGTGGTCGGCACCCGGGGGCGGCCCCAGGCGGTCGGCGCGGTCGCGGGCTCGGTCAGTCAGCAGGTGGCGGCGCACGCCCGCTGCCCGGTCGCGGTGGTGCGCGGCCGGCCGGACCCGACCGGCGGCGTGCTCGTCGGCGTCGACGACTCGGCCTCGGCCGGTGCCGCGCTGCGGCTGGGCTTCGCCGAGGCCCAGCGCTCGGGCGACGACCTGGTCGCGGTGCGGGCGATCGAGGCGCCGCTGTCGCCGCCGGCGATCGGGTCGCCACCGCTGCTGCGCGACATGGACGAGGCGGCCCGCACGCTGACCGCGGCCGCGACGGCCCGGGTCGCGGCGGCCGCCGAGCAATTCCCGGGGGTGCGGTGGGAGTGTCACGGCGACGCCGGCGAGGCGGGTGACGTGCTGGGCGAGCGGTCGGCGCGGGCGCGGCTGGTCGTCGTGGGCAGCCGCGGCCGCGGCGGGTTCACCGGGCTGCTGCTCGGATCCGTCGGCCTGCGCCTGCTGCACCGGGCCGAGTGCCCGGTGCTGATCGCCCGCACCGACCCGCACGAGGAGGCCGCGACCGGGTGAGCGCGGCGTCCCCCGGTCAACCGCCCGCGACCACGATCAACCGCCCGCGACCAGGACCGCGGCGGGCGCGTGGTCGAGGACCTGCCGGGTCACCGATCCGAGGCGCCGGTCGCCGGGCTCGCCCCGGCCGGAGGGGCCGAGCACCACCATGGCCGCGCCGCCGGCCGCCTCGACCAGCATCGGCGCCGGAGGGCCGTCGACGACGCGGGCCTCGACCCGGACCGCCGGATACCGGGCCTCCCACGGTTGCAGCTCGAGCCGCATGGCGTGGGTCCCGTCACCGGCCGGCCCGGCGTGGTGCGCCGGCCGTCGCCCGACCCGCACGGCCACGAGGGTGACGCCCCGCGCGGCCGCCTCGGCGAAGCCCAGGTCGAGGGCCGGGCTGTCCCGGTCCGAGCCGTCCATGCCGACGAGGACCGGCCGGTCGTCGGGCAGCGGTGCCGGGCCGGCCCACCGGGCGGCCTCGTGCACGACGAGCACCGGGCAGTGCGCGCCCGCGGCGAGCCGGTCCCCGACCGAGTCGGTCGGCGGGGAGTGGAGCCCGAGGGCGTCCTGGCCGCCCACCACGATCAGGCTCGCGTGGTCGGACCGCTCGATCAGCCGGTCCGCCGGGGCGCCCCGCAGCGTGTGGGTGGTGACGCGCAGGCTCGGCTGCCAGCGCCGGATCTCCACCTCGGCCCGCTCGGCCGGCGTGGCGTCCGGGATCTGCCCGACGTGGACGACCTCGAGCCGCCGGTGCCACCGCACGGCCTCGTCCGCGGCCCAGCGCGCGGCGCCGAGGCTGTCGGTCGTGCCGTCGACGCCGGCCAGCACCGGCCGGTCGGCGCCGGTCACGACGACTCCCGCGACGGGTGCCGGATCACGGCCACCGGGCAGGCCGCGTGGTGAATCGCGACCTGGGACACGGAGCCGAGCAGCAGCCCGGCGAACCCGCCCCGGCCGCGGGACCCGACCACCAGCAGCCGCGCGCCGGCCGACAGCTCGACGAGCACCGCGGCGGCCCGGCCGCGCACCGCGTTCGTGCGCAGGTCGACGTCCGGGAACTTCTCCCGCCACCCGGCGACCGACTCGGCCAGGGTGCGCTGCTCCTCGGCGGTGAGGTCGGCGGCCTCGTAGGTCAGGGGGAGCAGATCGTCGGGTCTGGTGATGGAGCCCGGCCAGCGGTACGCCAGCACCGCCGTCAGCCCGCACGCGGCCGCGGACGCGTGCTCGAAGGCGTACCCCAGCGCGTCCCCGGCGTCGTGCGAGCCGTCGATGCCGACCACCACGCGGCCCGCCTCGGACCCGTCCGGCCGATCGGCGCGGCGTACGACCACCACCGGACAGGGCGCGTGCGCGGCCACCTGCACCCCGACCGAGCCGAGCAGCAGCCCGGCGAAGCCACCGTGGCCGCGGCTGCCCACCACCACCTCGCAGGCGTGCGCGGACGCGCGCAGCAGCGCCACGGTCGGGGGGTCCGGCCGCATGGACGTGGTGATCCGGACGTCGGGGGCGGCCGCGCGGGCCCGGGCCGCCGCGTCGGCGACCGTCTGCGCGGCCTCCTCTTGCACCCGCACCTCGAACGGCGACGGCACCGGCGCGGCGGCGGGCGGATAGGCCGGCGGCCAGACGAACGCGTAGAGGATGTGCAGGGGCCGGCGGCGGCGCACCGCGTCCACCGCGGCCCAGTCGACCGCGTGCAGGCTCGGTGGGGAGCCGTCGACGCCGACGACGACACTGTGTTCGGCAACCATCGCGACCTCCTCCACTCCGACGGTACGCACGCCGAACCGGGCCGTGGCAACGGTCTTCGTCCCGTTCTCGGGGTGGATTGACCTTCCCGGCGGCGGGTAGCTCCCGCGCATGGCGAGCGTGATCATGGTGAGCGTGGTGCGGCCGGTGTCGCTCCGGCTGGCGGCCCAGTGCCGGGCGCTGTTCGGGCCGGCGATCGAGGCGGTGCAGGGGCGCCGCTACGGCCGGCTGTGGCTGGGCCCGGCCGCCGGCCTGATGGTGACGGTGCTCGGCTTCGCCGCGCGGACGGAGGCCGGGCACGCCTTCATCACCCGCCACGCCGTCACCCACCCCGGCGAAGCGGTGCCCGGCGTCGTCGTCCGGCTGCCGCTGTCGATGTTCGCCCCGGCCGCGCTGCTGCCGTTCTGGTTCGCGGTGCTGCAGGTGCTGATCGTGTTCTCCCTCGCCCAGGCGGTGCTCGGCACCTGGCGTACCGTCGCCGTCGCGATCGCCGGGCACAGCCTCGCGACCCTGTCCGCGCCCCTGTGGCTGGCGGCCGGCCCGCCGGTCGGGCTGGGGTTGCAGGACGCGTGGCTCGCCGACGCGGGGCCGTCCGCGGCGGTGGTGGCGTTGCTGGCGTACGCCGCGGTCCACTGCCGGGTCGGCTGGCTCGCGGCGGCGCTCGTCACCTACCACGCCACCGAGGTCGTGACGGTGGGCGGCCTGCCGTCCCGGGAGCATCTCGTCGGCACGCTCACGGGCGTGGCCCTGGCGCTGGTCGCGGCCGCCCCGGTCGCCCTCCGGACGCCGACGGGCCCGCGGCCGGCCCGGGTGCCCGCCCCGGCGGCCGGGCCCGGCCCGGACCGGCACCAGCGGGCCCGCCGCCGGTGACGAACGCCGACCGGCACCGACGGATGCGCGCCGGACTGGGGTGAGACCGATGACAACGTTGATCGGCGTCCTCGTGCTCGCCGTGCTCTGGATCGCCTGTGCGGTCGCCGCGCTGCGGATGGCGGGGCGGCTCGCCCGGCAGCACGAGCACCGCCTGCGGCATGCGCACCGCGACGCGCTCTGGCCGCGGCCGGGCGCGGACGAACGGCGGGCTCCGGGCGAACGGCGGGCTCCGGACGAACGGCGGGCTCCGGACGAACGGCGGGCTCCGGACGAACGGCGGGCTCCGGACGAACGGCGGGCTCGGGACGAAGGGCGGGCTCGGGACGAACGTCGGGCTCGGGACGAACGGCCGGCCGGCGGGCGAGCAACCGGTTCGAGGCCGCGGGACCGGTGAGTGGTCCACCGCAGGCGGCTGCGCGAGGATCGCCCGGCCCTGGTGCCGGCCCGGTACCTGCCCGGCGGTGACCTGGCCGCCGAGCTCGCCGCGTCCCGGGGAGCGGTGGCCCGCACGCGCGTGGTCCTGGCCGCGGCGGCCCGGCTGCGGCTGGCGCCGCTCTACGTCCTGGTGGTCGTCGCCATCGGGCTCGCGCTCGACCTCGCCGGACCGCGGGCCCGCGCGCGGATCGTCGCGGCGAACTCGACCAACGTCGCGAACCTGGAGCGCCACCGCGTGTGGACGCTGCTCACCAGCGCGTTCGTGTTCGACGGGCGGATCGGGCCGCTGACCGTCCTGCCGCTGCTGCTGCTCACCGGCGCCGCCGAGCTGCTGTGGGGCAGGCGGCGGCTGGCCGAGGTGTTCCTGCTCACCCACGTGATCGCCAGCTGCCTGGTGTACGAGGTGCTGCAGGCCGGTCTGCGCCGCGCGTGGTTCGGGCCGGACGTGGCGAGCGCCGCCGACGTCGGCACCAGCTACGGGCTGCACGCCGTCGCCGCCGCCCTGGCCTGCAGCCTGCCCGTGCGGGCCCGGCGCGTGCTCGTCCCGGCCGTGCTCGCCCTCGTGGTGCTGCCGTTCGCCGACGCCCGCACCTTCACCAGCCTCGGGCATCTGCTGTCCACGCTCATCGGGCTGCTGGCGGGCTGGCAGCTGCGCCACCGGCCCCTCGCCGGGCGGCTGCGGCGGCCCGGCGCGCGGCGGCCCGGCAGGTCGGCCTCCTACGCCTTCGACACGGCCGACCACGCGCTGGACGCCCTGGTCACCGTGCTGCGCCTGCGGGAGCGGCGGCTGATCCGCCTCGACGACGCGGTCGTCGCCTGGTCCGACGCGCCCGGCGACCGGGCCGGCCGCCCGTACCGCCTCCACGAGCTGGAGACCCGCGACCTGGGCGCCCTCGACGGCGCGCTGGCCGGAGCCGCGTGGGGTGTCGTCGTCGGCACGCTCGCCGGGCGCCCGACGCTCGGCCTGGCCGCGGGGGCGATCGTGGCGGCCACGGTGGCGGGCGTGCACGACGCCGGCCTGTCCGACGCGAGCATCGAGCGGGCGATCCGGGCCGTGCCGCCCGGCCGGGCGGTGCTCGTCGTGCTCACCCGCCCGGCGGATCGGCCCCGCCTCACCGCCACGCTCGGCCGCGCGGGCGGGGTGGCGCTCGACCCGGGCCCGGCGAGCGGTGACCCGGCCGGATGACCGGGCCCCGTCACGGCCGGCTCACAGCCGGGTCCGCAGGTCGGTGCTGGCGGCGGCCTCCTCGTAGTCCAGCTGCTGCAGCACGGCGCGCAGCACCTCGTCGTCGAGGCGGCCGAGGTCCCGCTCCCGGATGAGGGCCTGGCGCTGGCGGGCGAGGATCTGCTGGACGAGCTCGTGCGTGGTCGGCCCGGGCCCGCCGGCCTCGCGCAGGTCCTCCAGGTGGTGCGGGGTCGCGGTGAGCACATGGGCCACGCGGTGTTCGATCAGCGCCATGGCGGCCGCCTCGATGCCGTCACCGGACGCGGAGGCCTGCTCCGTGACCTCGTGCGCGGCCCGGCGGGCGACCCGCAGGGCCCGGGCCAGGTCCGCGTTGGCCCGGCGGCGCTCGGCGGCGTCGCTGAGGTGCAGCGCGTGCACCAGCGGCGGCAGCGTGGCGCCCTGCAGCAGGATGGTCAGGAGGGCGACGGACACGGCGGTGGCCTGGATCAGGTTGCGGTCGGCGGTCGGCGCGCCGGTGACCGTGGCGGCGGGGACGGCGGCGGCCGCGGCGAGGGTCACGACACCGCGCATCCCGGACCACGACAGCACCGCGGCGAAGCGCCACGGCAGGCGCCGCCCGGTGATCCGCGTCATGGCGATGATCCACACCGGGCGGGCCAGCACCACGACCAGCAGCACGATGCCGATCGTGGCGGCCAGGAGGCCCGGTCCGACGCCGTTGCCGGTCGCGGCCTGCAGGATGATCGGGACCTGCAGGCCGATGTACGCGAAGACGAAGGCCTCCAGGACCAGATCCGCGGTGCGCCACACCTGCCGGCTCTGCAACCGGGTGGCGAAGGCCGCGTCGGCGCTGTGGTGGCCGATCCAGAATCCGGCGGCGACCACGGCCAGCACCCCCGAGGCGTGCACCTCGGTCGCGGCGAGGAAGGCGACGAACGGCACCACCGCGCCGAGCACCGTCTCCAGCGCCGGATCGTGCAGCCGCGGCCGGACGAGGTGCACGAGTCCGGCCACGCCGAGCCCGATGAGCACCCCCGCCGACATGCTGTAGGCGGCCAGCAGCACGGGCTGATGGATGAACGGCGGGAAGCCGGTGAACGCGGCGACGGCGAGCTGGAAGGCGACCAGCGCCACGGCGTCGTTGACCAGGCTCTCCCCGGTCAGGATCGTCATGATCCGGCCGGGCACGCCGGACCGGCGGCCCAGCGCCACCGCCGCGATCGCGTCGGAGGGGGCCAGGACCGCGCCGAGCACGAGCGCGCCGGCGACGGTCAGCGAGGGCAGCAGCGACCAGGCGACGGCGCCGACGGTGACCGCGGTGAAGACGACCAGGCCGACCCCGAGCGAGGCGATGGGCAACAGGTCGCGGCGGAAACTGACGAACGAGAGCTCCAGCGCGGCCGAGTACAGCAGCGGCGGCAGGACGACCGCCAGGATCAGCTGCGGCGGCAGCTCCATGCGCGGCAGGCCGGGCACGAACGCGACCAGCGCGGCGACCGCGACGACGATCAGCGGGCCCGGCCAGCCACGCCGGTTCGCCATGGCCGAGACGGCCACCGCGCAGACGACGACCGTGAGGAAGCCGATGCCGTTCACGTACCCGCGCTACCCCGGCCGTCCCGGGAGAACCACCGCCGCCCGGCGCCCGGCCGCCGGTCAGACGACGCGGGCGAGCTCCCGCAGGGCGCGGGCGGACGGCGAGCCCGGCGCGGCGGTGATGAACACGACCTGCTGGTCGTCGTCGGGGACCGCCAGCACGTCGCAGTCGACGTGCAGCGGGCCGAGCCGCGGGTGCGTGATGGTCTTCGAGCGGTGGCCCGGCGCCCGCACCGGGTTCAGGTCCCACACGTGGCGGAACTCCTCGCTGGCCCGCAGGTCGGCCAGGAGCGCGGCCAGGTGGGCGTCGTGCGGGTAGCGGTCGGCCGCGGCCCGGAGGCGGCCGACCGCGATGTGCCCGAACTCCTCGGCGGCGCCGCCGTGCACCGGGCCGCCGAGGAACCGCCGGCGGGCCAGGTTCGGCTGGGTGCGCAGATCGGGCAGCAGCGCCGAGGCCAGCGGGTTGTGGGCGATGACGTCGTACGCCGCCGAGGTCACCACCGCCGCCGCGTCCACCCGGTGCAGCAGCTCCGCGACGTAGGGGCGCACCCGGCGCGACGGGCCCGGGGGAGCGGCCGGTGCGGTCCCGGCCAGGCGGAACAGGTGGGAGCGCTCGGCCGGGTCCAGGCGCAGGGCCCCGGTGAGCGCGTCGAGGATGCGCCGCGACGGCTGGGGGCCGCGGGCCTGTTCGAGGCGCGCGTAGTACTCCACCGACATCGACGCCAGCCCCGCGACCTCCTCGCGGCGCAGCCCCGGCGTGCGCCGCCGCGGGCCGGCGGGCAGCCCGACGTCGCCGGGCCGCAGCGCCTCGCGCCGGTCGCGCAGGAACCGTCCGAGCTCCGCCCGCGCCATGGGTGCACCTCCGTTGCCAGGCATCGGTTGTGCCTGGAACGGGGTTGCTCCCCGCGCCAGGCTCGCACCATGCACTTTTCCACGGCTCTGGTGACCGGTGCCAACAAGGGCATCGGCCACCACATCGCGCAGCAGCTCGCCGCGGCCGGGCTGACCGTCTACGTCGGCTCCCGGGACCGGGCCCGCGGGGAGGACGCCGCCGGGCGCATCGGCGGCGGCGCCCGCGCCATCCAGCTCGACGTCACCGACCGCGACAGCATCGCCGCGGCCGCCGCGGCCGTGCCGGAGCTGGACATCCTCGTCAACAACGCGGGCATCATGGTCGACGGGGCCGCCCCGCCCGACGCCACGGTCGAGGCGTTCCGCGCCACCTACGAGACGAACCTGTTCGCCGTCCTCGCGGTCACCAACGCGTTCCTGCCCGCGCTGCGCCGCGCCGCGCATCCGCGGATCGTCAACATCTCCAGCGGCACCGGCTCCCTGCACTGGAGCTCGCCCGGCCCCGACCAGCAGTTCGACAACGCCGGCGGCGGTGCGGCGTACCGCTCCTCGAAGACGGCCCTGAACGCCCTCACGCTCTTCTACGCCCAGGCGCTGCCCGGGTTCCGGATCAACGCCCTGGCCCCGGGCCTGCGCCGCACCGACCTGAACGCGCGCGCCGCCACGGCCGACGGGGACCCCGCGGAGGCGGCCGCGGCGGCGGTACGGCTGGCGATGCTGCCCGACGACGGCCCGACGGGACTGTTCCACCAGTACGACGGGACCATCGCGCCGTGGTAGAGCCGAAATCCGACGAGTTCTGAGCCGAAAGCCCGATCTCCCCCCGCCGGTCGGATCACGATACTGATGAGGCGGATCTCTGGGAGGTGGCGTGCTGGTCAGCGACGTCATGACGGCGTTCCCGGCCTACATCCGGCTGGGTGCCCCCATCCGGCGGGCGGCCGAGGTCATCAGCGTGTCCGAGGTCGGCCAGCTCATGGTCCTCGACCACGACGGCCGGTTCGTGGGCACGCTGTCCGAGGAGGACCTGGTGCGGGCCATGCTGCCCGGGTTCGACGACGTGACCGCGGCCGGCGGCACCCTCGCGGACGCGTTCGCGCTGTTCCTGGAGCGCGGCCGCACCCTCGCCGACCGGGTCGTGGACCCGCTCGTGGCGCGGGACGTGGCGGCGCTGCGGCCCGACGACGAGCTGGCCCGCGCCGCCGTCGTCATGCTGGACCGCGGCCTGCGCCGGCTCCCCGTCGTCGACGACGGGCGGCTCGTCGGCACCCTGTCGCGCGCCGACCTGTGCCGAGCGGTGATCTACCATTCCTGAGCTCCGGCTGCGGCTCACCGACCGGCACACCCGCGACACGACCGAGCGGGTGTGCTCCCTGCCGGCGACCCTCGGCCGCGACAGCGGCACGGCCGCCGTGGTCCTCGACGACCGGGACGTGTCGCGGCGCCACGCGCGGCTGGACCTCGACGGCGACCAGGTCGTGCTCACCGACCTCGGCAGCACCAACGGCACGTTCGTCAACGACGAGCGGGTCACGCGGCGCGTGCTCGCCCCCGGCGACCGGCTGCGCATCGGGCGGTACGAGCTGGCCTGGTCGCTGGTGGCCTCGGACGCCACAGCGCTGATCGATTCCGGTCAGCTGACCGCGCTGCACCCGGTCGGGCGCCCCGCCGTTGCCGCCCGGCGCGTGGTGGAGGCGGCCGAGGCGCACAACCGGCAGGCCGGGCACGAGCTGGACGGGTTCCTGTCCCTCGCGCACGGCTTCCTGCCGGTCGAGCCGCCGCTCACCGCGTTCCCGGAGTCGCACCGGGCCTGGGACGAGATGACCGGGCGGCTGCCGGAGCTGTTCCGGCGGCTCGGGCTGCGCCGGGCCTTCGACGCGCTGCCGGTGCTCGACGCGCGGGCCGAGGCGCTGCCGGACCGGTACCTGCTGCGCGCCTCCACGCTGCTCGGCGTCTTCGCGCACGCGTACCAGTACATGGCCGTCGATCCGCCGGCGGCGCTGCCCGAGTCGCTGCTGCGGCCGTGGACGACGGTCTCGCGGCGGCTGGGCAAGCAGATGCCGGCGGTGTCGTACATCGATTTGTTCTTCTACAACTGGCGCCTGCGGGACCCGGCCGGCCCCCGCGAGCTGGCGAACCTGGACCTGCTCGTGCCCACCTGGGACAACGCCGCCGAGCGGGTCTTCTACCTGGTCACGACCGAGTTCGCGATGGGGCTCACGCCCGTGCTGGGCGCGATGCTGCAGGCGCAGGAGGCCGTGGTCGGCGACGACCCGGCCGGCCTGGAGCGGGCGCTGCTGGTGATCCTCGAGCGGCTGCAGTACGTCACCCAGACCGTCTACCCCCGGATCGACCCGAACCCGCGCGGCCGCCACCCGCTCGACCAGGTGCTGTGGGCCAAGACCGTCGGCACCGCGGGCGTGCCGATCTTCGACGGCGCGCCGAGCCCGAGCGGCACCGCCCAGCCGCAGGTCCACGCCATCGACGCGTTCCTCGAGCGCCGCGACTACGGCTCGCTGGTCGGGCAGCAGAGCACCTACCTGGCCGGGTTCTTCCCGCGGCACTGGCGCGAGCTCGTGGCGGCGCTGCGCGAGGTGTCGGTGCGGCAGTACATCCAGGACACCCGCAACACCACGCTGCGCGGCATCTACAACGCGGTGCTCGACGCCTACGTCGGCGACCGGGGCTGGATGGGGCTGCACCGCATCAAGGCGTACGGCTTCCTGGAGGTCGCGTTCAAGGTCGGACGGCAGGTGACGACCGGCGCGCGGTTCACCGGGCTGTTCAAGGACCGCACCTGGGACAAGGTCGACGGCGAACTGGCGATCGTGCGCGACGAGCGCCGCCCGCCGGTCGGGCCGCCGGTGGTGTTCGCCACCGCGCGCCGCGGCCGCGTGGTGACCGGTGAGTCCGGCGCGTGGACGTGCTACCTGGACCTCGACGTCACCGGGCAGGGGGTGCACCACCAGCCCGGCGACCGCGTCGGCGTGCTCGCCGAGCACGATGACGAGCTCGTCCGCCGTACCGTCGCCGCGCTCCAGGCCACGGGCGACGAGCTCGTCGGGCTCACGCCGCGCTGGCGGGCCGTGGTCGCCTGCCGGCACGGCTTCGGCGATGTCGACGTGCTGCCGCTGCGGACCCTGCTGCGCTTCGCCAAGCTCCGGCCGGTCGGGCGGGCCGTGGCCAAGCGCCTCGCGCGGCTCACGGCGGTCGGCTCCTGGCAGCGGGTGGTCGACGCCCGCATGGAGGACCAGTGGGAGCTGTGGGACGTGCTCAACCTGCTGTACGCGGGCGGGTATGACGTCACCCGGCTGTGGAAGGCCGACCCGGGGGAGCCGGACGCGTTCTGCGACGTGGTGCCGCCCGAGCCGTTCCGCCTGTACTCCATCGCCTCCGCCCCGCCGCCCGGCCGGCCCGCCACCACGCTGGCGCTGGTGGTCAGCGGACTCGAGTACGACTCGGCGCGCACGGCGTGGTCGTACCCCCGCAGACGCCTCGGCACCGCCTCACACTTCCTGCGCCGGGCCGCCGCCGAGGAGCGCCGGCGCATCTCGCTGCAGATCGTGCCCACGCCCCGGTTCCGCCTGCCCGCCGACCCCGCCGTCCCCGTCGTGATGTTCGCGGCCGGCTCCGGCATCGCGCCGTTCCTCGGCTTCGTGGACTCCGGCGAGCGCCACCTCTACCTCGGCATCCGCACGCCCGGCGAGTTCGTCGAGCACGCCGCCCTCGACGCCGCCGCGGCCGCGGGACGGCTCCGGCTCGAGGTCGCGTTCTCCCGCGCCGACGCGTCCGTTGCCTTCGACGGCACGAGCCACACCGTGCGGGCCGGACGACGCCGCCGGGTCGACGACGCGATTCGTCAGGACGCGGCGGTACTGCGTGAGCTGCTGCGCCCCGTCGCCGACGGCGGCCGGGGCGCGCACGTCTTCGTCTGCGGCAGCGCGCCCTTCGCCGCCGCCGTGGTCAAGGCCCTCGCCGAGATCGCACCGGGCGACGGCCGCGAGTTCATGCGGCAGCTGGTCGCGGACGGGCGGCTGGGCGAGGACGTCTTCACGACGTACCTCGGCCACGCCCAGCAGGGTCCGCGCTTCGAGGTCTCCGAGCTCGCGCGGCACAACACGCCCGCGGCCGGCTACTGGATGGCCGTCGGCGGCGCGGTCTTCGACGTCACCGAGTTCGTGCACCTGCACATCGGCGGCCCGCACATCATCCGCAACCACGCCGGGCTCGACGCGACGGCCGCCTACCGCAAGGTGCTGCACCACGCGCACGCCGAGATCGACGCCCAGCTGGCGATGTACCAGATCGGTCACCTGCGCCGCCTGCGCTTCGGCGCCCGCTGGGGCGTCGTGCTGACCGAGTCCGGCCTGCACTCGGTGCCGCTGGAGGAGCTGTTCCGCATCTGGGTCCGCTTCGTGTACCTGCTCGCCGGCATGGAGAACGCGCTGAGCGCCGACTACGGCTTCGCCTCGGCCGAGGCGACGGCCGGCGAGGATCCGCGCGAGCTGACCCCGTTCAAGGCGCAGTACGTCGTCGAGGCCCACCGCCGCTTCCTCGTCAGCTACCTCGACGGCCTGCTGCAGGACGACCTGCGGGGGCTGTGGCAGCACACCGTCGGCTTCTGCGACCCGCACCAGGACGTGCGCGCGTACGACTCCCTGGTGACGGCCGACGCGCTGGTGCTCGGCTCCGTGCCGGTGGTCAAGGACCTGCTGGAGTCCGGCGACGACCACCGCCGCGTGACCGCCCTGTGCCGGCTCTACGCCGAGGCCGACGTGCGGCTGCTGCACGAGCTGAAATCCGCGGTGCTGGAAGGCGTACGCGCCTTCGAGCTCCACGAGTCGGCGGTCATCGAGCGGGCCGGCGGCGAGCTGCTGTCCGCGGTGCGCGCCGCCCTGTCCACCGTCTCGGCGTACTACGAGCGCGTCGCCGCCCAGACCCGCGCCCACGGCGTCACGACGACGGCCCCGGACGCGCCGATCCCGCCCGACAAGGGCATTCCCGGTCACGGCGGCCCGCTGGTGGTAGCGTCCGGCTCGTGAGCGAGACGGAGTTGGCCGAGGTCATGGCCGAACTGGACGCGCTGCAGGACCCGAGGACCCGTGAGGCCAACGTCAAGCGCGGCGACGACCACGGCGTGAACCTGAGCCGCCTGCGCGAGGTCGCGAAGCGCCTGAAGACGCAGCAGGATCTCGCCCGCGAGCTCTGGCGGACCGGCGACACCGCGGCCCGGCTGCTGGCCCTGCTCGTCTGCCGCCCGAAGGCCTTCACCGCGGACGAGCTCGACGCGATGGTCCGCGAGGCGGGCGGCCCGAAGGTGCACGACTGGCTCGTGAACTACGCGGTGAAGAAGAGCCCGCACGCGGAGTCGCTGCGCCGGACCTGGCTCGCGGACGCGGATCCGGTGGTCGCGAGCGCCGGCTGGGCCCTGACGACCGAGCGCGTCTCGAAGGCGCCCGCCCTGCTGGACCTCCCCGCCCTGCTCGACGTGATCGAGTCGGAGATGGCCGAGGCGCCGGAGCGGCTGCAGTGGGCGATGAACCACTGCCTGGCCCAGATCGGCATCGACCACGCCGAGCACCGCGCGCGGGCCATCGCCATCGGCGAGCGGCTCGGGGTGCTCAAGGACTACCCGACGCCGCCGAACTGCACCTCGCCGTACGCGCCCGTCTGGATCGCGGAGATGGTGAGCCGGCGGTCGCCGGCGTAGACCGCCCGCTCGGCACCGGCGGCGGCGCAGCAGGAGCAGCCGGCCGGCGAGCGCCGTGGTGCTCGTGTAAATGTTCGACATTTGCAGTACACTCGCCGCGTGCGTGGTCTGGTGCGGCAGGCGCCGCTCGTGATCCAGGTGACCGAGCGGTTCCGCGAGCTCATTCAGGACGGCAGCTGGCCGCTCGGCGAGAAGATCCCCGGCGAGCACCACCTGGCCGAGGAGCTCGGGGTCAGCCGCGGCACGGTGCGCGAGGCGCTGCGAGCGCTCAGCATCACCGGGCTGCTCGAGCCCCGCGTCGGCGACGGAACCTACGTGCGCGCCACCGACGAGATCACCGGCGTGCTCGTGCGCGACGAGCGCGACGCCGGGCTGACCACCGTGCTCGACGTGCGCGGCGGCCTCGAGGCGGCCGCGGCCCGGATCGCCGCCCGGTGCGCGCGGCCCGCGGCGGTCGACGCGCTCGAGGAAGCCCTTGCGGCCCGGGCCCTGGCGCACGAGCGCCGCGATCGGGCCGGCTACGTCGCCGCCGATGCCGCCTTCCACCGGGGCGTCGTCGTGGCCTCCGGCAACCCGCTGCTGCTGCGGCTCTTCGACGCCGTCGAGGGCGTCATCAACCAGTCCATCGAGGAGACCGCCGTGTTCCCCGAGGATCCCGGCGTGCGCGACGCGCACGCGGCCATCCTCCGGGCGATCCGGGCCGGCGACGCGGACGGCGCCGTGGCCGCGTCCTGGGGATTGATCGACGGCGTGAAGGAGTCCATGTGAACGTCCTGGAGCTGCGCGAGGTGACCTTCCGGCGCGAGGGGAAGGAGATCCTGCACGGCGTCGGCTTCGAGGTCGGCGCGGGGGAGCACTGGGCGATGCTCGGCCCCAACGGCGCCGGCAAGAGCACCGTGCTCGGCTTCTGCGGCGCCGTCACGCACCCGACGACCGGGAGCGTTCACGTGCTCGGCCACGAGATCGGGCGGGTCGAGCTGCAGAAGCTCCGGCGCCGCATCGGTCACGTCAATCCCCGGCACCCGCTGCGCTCGCCGCTCACCGTCGGCGAGGTTGTGCTGACCGGCATCACCGGTACCGTCGAAACGCCGAATCGCTGGGAACCCACCGCCGCCGAGCGGGCCCGCGCGCACGACCTCATCGACCTGCTCGGCCTCGCCGACCGCGTCGGCGACCGCTGGCCGACGCTGTCGCAGGGCGAGCGCGGCCGCACCCTCATCGCCCGGGCCCTCATCGGCGAGCCGCGGCTGCTGCTGCTCGACGAGCCGTCGACCGGCCTGGACGTCGCCGCGCGCGAGCAGTTGCTGGACACGATCGCCATGCTGCCGCGGACGCATCCCGGGCTGACGTCGGTGCTCGTGACGCACCACCTGGAGGAGCTGCCCGAGACCACGACGCACGCGCTGATCCTCGCCGACGGTCGCGTGGTCGCGGCCGGCCCGGCCCCGGACGTGCTGACGAGCGCGAACATCTCGGCGGCGTTCCGCCACGCGATCGAGGTGGAGCACCGCGACGGACGGTGGAGCGCCCGGACCGCGCGCCGCGCCTTCGCGCCGTCCTGAGCCGCCGAACCGGGGGCTCAGGCGGTCGGGCTCTCCCCGGGGTAGTCGCGCACCGCGGAGGCGATGACGACCACGGCGAGTGCTGAGTCGCCGATGCCGTAGTGCCGCAGCGCGGCCTGGTCGAGCTGCTCGACCAGGCCGGACAGCGTGACGAGCTCGGGCACCAGCACCGTCACCGGCGCGTCCGACACGACGAGCTGGCCGGTCGGCGGCAGGTCGGCGTCCTCGACCACGAACGCGTGCGTGCCGTAGACGCGGCTCACCACCGCGGTCACCTCGACGTGGGTGCCCGGCCGTAGCCGCTGCACGGGCCGGGAGGGCGGGGCCGTGGGCGCCGGGGCGGGGTCGTCCTGGCCGCCGCCGGTGCACGCGGACGACATCAGGGCCAGGGCACACCCCGCTACCGCATAGACACGCCTCACTGGGCCAGTGTACCTTTCACTCACGGTCACCCCTATTGAGCTGCGGCAATACGCAACGTCACGCTCTTCTGTCGCCGTCCCGGGTCCGGTTGCCTAGCGTCCGCCTCCAGGAGCGCGCTCCCGCTCAGCGCTCCAACCGAGGCTAGGAGGCAACACCATGAGCAAAGCGCTGCGCGCAGTCGCGGCGGCCGGCCTGTTCGTCGTCGGAGGCCTGGTGGCGGTGATGGGACCCGCATCGCCCGCCGGTGCCGACACCCAGATCTGTGACACGTACGGGTCCACCACGATCGGCGGCCGGTACGTGGTCATGAACAACAACTGGGGCAACAGCGCCACCCAGTGCATCAACGTGACCGGCACCGGCTTCTCGATCTCGCAGATCAACGCGAACAAGCCGACCAACGGCGCGCCGGCCTCGTACCCGGCGATCTACGTGGGCTGTCACTACTCGAACTGCTCGCCCGGCACCAACCTGCCGATGCAGATCAGCGCGATCAGCACCGCCCAGACCAGTATCACGTACAACTTCGTCAGCGGTGCCACCTATGACGCCGCGTACGACATCTGGCTCGACCCGACGCCGAAGACGAACGGCGTCAACGCGACCGAGATCATGATCTGGTTCAACCGGCAGGGCTCGATCCAGCCCGTCGGCAGCCGGGTCGGCACCGCCACGGTCGCGGGCCGGTCGTGGGAGGTCTGGCAGGGCAACAACGGCGGCAACGACGTGGTCTCCTACGTCTCCCCGTCGGCGATGAACAGCTGGAGCTTCGACGTCAAGAACTTCATCGCCGACGTCATCTCCCGCGGCAAGGCCACCAACTCGTGGTACCTGACCAGCATCCAGGCCGGCTTCGAGCCCTGGATCGGCGGCCAGGGCCTCGCCGTCACCGCGTTCTCCGCGTCGATCAACGGCGGCGGAGGCGGCGGTGGGGGCGGCGGCGGTGGCGGCGGCGGCACGGCCGGCTGCACCGCGACCTACCGGACCATCAACAGCTGGCAGGGCGGCTTCCAGGGCGAGGTGACCGTGCGCAACTCGGGCACGGCCGCGATCTCGGGCTGGAGCACCACCTGGTCCGGCGGCAGCGCCACGATCCAGTCGCTGTGGAACGGGCGGGTCACCTCGACCTCGCCGGTGACCGTGCGCAACGAGACGTACAACGGCTCCCTGGGCGCGAGCGCCTCGACCACGTACGGCTTCACCGCGAACGGCACCGCGCCGTCGTCGGTGAGCTGCACCACCGCGTAACCCACACCCCGGAAACGGTGCCGGCTCCGCTCCCGCGGCGGGGCCGGCACCGCCGCGAACACCGGGGGCGGCCGCCGGGCCGCCACTGCCCAGGGGCTGCCGACGCGCCGGGCGGGCTCGGTGGGCTGCCGACGCGCGGGGCGGGCCCGGTGGGCTGCCGACGCGCCGGGCGGGCCCGGTGGAGTGCCGCCGCGCCGCGACGGGTTCAGCCGGTCGCGGTGCCCACGAGCTGCCCGATGCCGAAGGTGACCGCCATCGCCAGGGCGCCGCCGACCACGAGCCGGGCGACCGCGCGGCCGACCCCGGCCGAGCCCAGGCGCGCGCTCACCGCCCCGGTCGCCGCGAGCGCCAGGACCACGGCCACGACGGTGACCGGGACGCGGGTCCCGGCCGGCGGCAGGAGCATGGCCAGCAGCGGCAGCAGCGCACCGGCGGTGAACGAGACCGCCGACGCCGCGGCCGCCTGCCACGGGCTGGTCAGCGCCTCCGGGTCGATGTGCAGCTCGGCCTCGGCGTGGGCGGCGAAGGCGTCGTTCGCGGTGAGCTCCTGGGCCACCAGCCGGGCCGTCGACTCGGTGAGGCCCTTCGCGCGGTAGAGCGCGGTGAGCTCCTCGAACTCCTCCTCGGGGTATTGCTCGAGCTCACGCCGCTCGGTGGCGAGCAGTGAGCGCTCGCTGTCGCGCTGCGTGCTCACCGACACGTATTCGCCGAGCGCCATCGACACGGCGCCCGCCACGAGCCCGGCCGTCCCCGCGGTGAGGATCGCCACGCTGGAGGTGGTGGCGCCCGCCACCCCCACGACCAGGGCCGCGGTCGACACGATGCCGTCGTTGGCCCCGAGCACCCCGGCGCGCAGCCAGTTCAACCGTCCCGACGCCCCGGCGGTGTGCAGCTCGCCGGGGTGCACGGCCGCGACGATCGCCGCCGGCATGGTCTTCTCGCTCATCGTTGATCACCCACCCGTCAACGACGGTACGACCCCGAATCCGTGCGCCGCAACGAAGGCAAGCCTGTGCTTGCCTCGGGTGGAGCCCGCGGCGTCCACTGTGGATGATCGCCCGGGCCGGCGGCGGGCGTCAGCCCTCGGTGACGATGCCGGCGGCGGGCCGGCGGGGGCTCGGGGGAGGCCCGGAGGCCGGCGGGACCCCCACGCGCAACACCAGCTGGGGCTGCTCCCGGGTCGGCAGCAGCGTCCGGACCAGCACCCGAGCGCCGGGTATCTCCACCACCTCGCTCATCGGCGACGCCCCGAGACCCTCGGTCGTCGCCGTCAGCCAGGCCGCGCTGGTGGCCTCGCCCGCGCCCAGCCAGTCCGCCGGCTCGTCACCGCTCGTCGCGACGACCAGGTACTCGGCGCCGGCGTCGTCGCCGGACCCGGGCGGCAGCTCGGCCTCCGCGCCGAGACCGAAGTCACGCATCGGCACCGGCCGGGGCACGGCGGGCACCACCGTGGCGGGCGGCACGCCGTCGGTGGCGTTGTCGCGGTGGGTCCACTGCCGCAGCTCCGCCGCCGCGAGGGTGTCGTGGGCGGTGATCGTGTGGGCGCCCTGCGCGGCGTACCGCAGATATTCGACGTCGGGGGAGTCGAGCACGTACAGGTGCGCGCGTTCGGCCTCGGCGGCCGCCCGCATCCGGGTGAGGGCCTCGGCCGGGACCCGTGCGTCGGCCGGGAAGGGGCGCCGCTCGGTGCGGCGCCGGCGCATGCTGTCGTAGGCCGCGAGGCTCTCGCTCGTCGGCGGCCGCGCCGCGCCGGCGACGATGCGGGCCAGCAGAGTCGGCCGCCCGGGATCGGGCATCCGGTCGACGACCGGCTCGTGACCGGCGGCGGACAGCGCCACGCGCGCGTGGTGCAGCGCGGCGCCACAGCTGATGATCATCAAGCGCCCGTGCGGGTCGATGTGCGGCAGTTGGCGGGCGGGATCGGCATGCAGTTCGAGCGCACTGCCGCCGGTCCGCCAGCGCCACGGCTGAGAGTTCAGGATCGACGGGGCGAGCCGTGCGTCCCGCGCCGCCCGGAGCAGGGCCGTGTGCATCGCGCTCCTCCTTCGGCTCCAGGTGTCCGTGGCGCAACGGCTGCCCGATTCCACCGGATCGATGTGCCGAGCCGGTGGAAATCACCCGCGGCCACCCCGTCTCACCGCAGCGACTTGGGCACCTCGAGCGGATGCTCGATCGCGTCCTGCGCCGCGAGCGCCGCCATGGCGTCGTGGTAGCCGCCGCGGTCGAGCTCGCCGGCGATGCGGCGCCGCACCACGCCGTTCTCCTCCCGTCCACGCCGCCGCTCGCCGGTGGCCGCGAGCCACGTAGCGGGATGCAGGCGCTCGCGGACCGTGCCGCCGTGGCGGACCGTGGCGGCGTGCAAGGCGATCAGCGCGGCGTAGACGCAGGCGATCAGCGCACCCACGATCATCGTGGTCGCCATCCGAATCACCCCCTGGCAATTCGACACTATCCATCGCCGACGGTGACAGTCAGGGCCGAACGTCCCGTCGGCGACGTGCCGGCCCTCCTCGGGAATCCGTCGGGATCCTCGTCGCTCACCCGCGCCGTTCGGAGGCGCCCTCGGCCTCGATCCGGGCATCCGGCCCGGGAAAGACGAGTGCCTCATGGCCGGTGTCGAGCCAGCGGACGACGTACGGAGGCGTGCCGTCGTCGCGTCGCACTTCGGTGATCACGCCGATGCGGCGGTGGTCGCCCACCCGCGTGCCCTCTTCGATCAGTCTGTCGCCCATTTTCGCCTTCACGACCGCGCCCCCCGAGGTTGATCGGACTGGTTCCGGTGACGCGGATTGCTTCCCCCGATGCCGTGGTTCATGCATGCGCGCCGAGACTCGGCGCAGAACGGGCCGGCCCGGACGGTGACATCACGATTTCGCGGGTAGCCGGCAGTGGTGACGAGCGCCGCCGAGATCATGACCGCGCCGGCCTGGACGATCGGCTGCGACGCCGCGCTGGACGATGCCGTGGCCCTGCTGGAGCGATTGTCCGTCACGACGGTGCCGGTGGTCGACGAGCGGCAGGCGCTGGTCGGGCTCATCAGCGACATGGACCTGCTCCGGGAGCGCACGGGCGGCCTGCGCGCGGTGGCGCGTGGCCGCGCTCCGGACGTCGCTCGGCCCGGTGCGTGCCGCCGGGTGGCCGAGGTGATGTCGGGCCTGCCCCGGGTGGCCGGGCTCGACACGACGGTCGCGGAAATCGCCGCGATCATGCTGCGGCAGGGCCTGCGCACGGTGCCCGTCGTCGCCGGCGACCGGGTGGTGGGCGTTGTGAGCCGCGGCGACGTGCTCGCCACCATGCGGCCGGGCGCCGCGGACCGGCCCGCCTGAGCGCGGGGCCCGCATCGCCGCCCGATTCGGGACCTTCGGCCTTGCACGGCCGGACCCGCCCGGCAAAGCTGGAACCGGGACCAGATCAGGGCTCGGCCCGGGATTGGAGATGAGTCCTATGCGCACCGCACGGCAGATTCTGGCGGACGCGCGGACGATCGCGATCGTCGGAGCATCGCGCGACCCCCTCAAAGCGGCGTACTGGGTGCCGAAGATGCTGCAGGAGCAGGGCTGGCGGATCATTCCGATCAACCCGGACGCCGATCGGATCCTCGGGGAGCACGTCTACCGGCGGCTGGCCGATGTCCCGTGGCGCATCGACGTCGTGAACGTGTTCCGGCCGGCCGCCGAGGCGCCCCAGATCGTGCGCGAGGCGGCGGAGTTCGGGGCCCCGGCGGTGTGGCTGCAGCTCGGCATCGCGAGCCCGGAGGCGCGCCGGATCGCCGAGGCGGCCGGGTTGGAGTACGTCGAGGACACCTGCATCGGCATGGAGCGCACGCTGGCGCAGATGGTCGTCGGCGGCATCACCCCGGCGTGCCGCGTCTACCACGGCATCGACCCCGAGCCCGCGCCCTTCCCGCCGGCCCGGCCCGGTGTGCACGGCGAGATCGCCCAGACACTGCTGCGGCGCCGCGCCGGGCACCGCAACGACCACCGCAACGGCCACCGCCGGGCCTGGCAGCGGCAGGTGCGCTGGCGCACGCATCCGGCCCACAACGCCGACCGGCGCGAGGCGTCCCGCGGTGGGTGAGGAGCCGCCATCCGGCGAATCACACCCGTCGCACCGCGCGTCGCGCACGCATCCGGCCCACAACGCGGACCGGCGCGAGGCGTCCCGCGGCGGGTGAGGAGCCGCCATCCGGCGAAATCACACCCGTCGCACCGCGCGTCGCGGGTGTCGTGGCGGCGGGGGTGGGCAGGCACGGCCAAATGACACTGAACGAACAGCAATCTGCCGACGCGCTCGCCGGCGTGGCGCACTACGAGCTCCCGGAGCTCGGCCCGACGGGATTTGTCACCCTGCGGAGGGAACGCCACCGCATCGATCCCTCCGAGTGGGAGTCGCTGACGTACCTGGACTGGAAGTCGGGCGGCGACACCAACTTCGCCGTGCTCGCCTCGGCCATGGGCGACGACGACCCGCGGGGATTCTGGGAGCACGGCCGGCCGGACAAGGACGGCAAGTGGACCGCGAACGCCCTGCGCACGCCGTCGCTGTGCGACTGGGTGACGTCCGTCGGCGCCCGCTTCGGCCGGGTCCGCGTCATCAAGCTCTGGCCCTCGCTCGACGAGGAGACGGTGGTGCAGCGGCACATGCACCTGGACGACAACAACCGGCTGAACCCGCCGGGCGAGGGCCGGGTGGTGCGCGCCTGGCTGAACCTGACGGACGACCCGGACAGCTACATGCTGCTGCGCGAGAACCGCGACGACCCGGCCACGGAGTACCGCATCCCGCTGCCGCGCGGGGCCCAGTTCGTGGTCGACACCGAGCGGCTCTGGCACGCGGTGTTCCACCCCGGCCCGGAGCCGCGGTACGCGATGATCGCCAGTCTCGAGTCGGGACCGGCCCTGCAGGAGTGGATCGAGGCGCGCCGGCCCACCCGGGTCGCCGCCCAGTCCGCGTCCCCGGACGGCGAGATCCGGACGGAGACTGAGGCCGGGGCGGTCCAGTAGCGGCCGACCCGTGCACGGTCCGGCGGCGCTACCGCATGGCGGCGCCGGACCGTCCTCCGCGCCGGCTGGACACCTGCGCGGTGATGTAGACGCCGACGATGGCGAACAGCAGCTGGATGCCGTGGCGGATCCAGTCGACACCGTTGGTCCGGCCCACGCCGATCCAGGTCGCGACCAGGCTGCCCAGGAAGGCGGCGAGGATGCCGACCACCACGGTGGCCAGGACCGAGATGTTCTGCCGCCCGGGCAGGATCAGCCGGGCCAGCACACCGAGCACGATGCCGCCGATGACCGCCCACAGGATCGTCCCGATCATCTCGACCTCCTCAGAGGGCGCGCCGGACGGGTGCGCCCGTCGTACCCCAAGCTACCCCCGCGCCCACGTGTTGCTCCCACACCGGACGCGCCGATGTGAGATCGGGTGACCGCAAAGGCCATCCGCGAACTCACACCGCACACAGCCCCGCGTCAGGCCGGTCGCTCGTAGCATCGGCTCGTTCCACAAACCTTCCCGCCGAAGCGATCCCACGCTGACCGGCGTTGGTCTCGTGCGCCCATGTTCCGCCGCACGGCCATTGCGAACCGGAGATTTCATGGCTCTGCTCAAACTGCTCACCGCCGCCGCCGTCGGCACGCTCCTCGTCGCCGGCACCGCATCATCGGCCACCGCCGCGCCCACCCCCCGCAGCCCGGCCAAGGCCGGTCACGACCACGCCCTCGTCCTCGGCGACCCGGGTCCCCGCAAGCCCGCGAAGCCCGGTGCGCCGCTGCCCAGCGTGAAGGGATCGGTGCCCCTCAAGCGGGACCTCTCGGTGCGTCCGGACCGCCGGGCGCCCTCGAGCGGGGCGACGACGCTCGCCGCGCCGGCCGCGGCCAAGGTCGGCCTGCGGGCGCTGGTCCTCGGGGTCGACGCCGGCGACTGGGGCGTCGACACCTGGCGCTCGACGCTGGACCGCGTCGGGGCCGCCTACGACGTGCTGCTCACCAAGGACCAGCCGCTGACGGCGGCGTCGCTGCTGCGCTCCGACGGGGCCGGGAAGTACAACGCCATCCTGCTCACGAGCAGCTCGCTGCTGTACAACAGCGGCGGCTCGTACATCAGCGGTCTCGACGGCACCGAGTGGAACACCCTGTGGGCCTACGAGCGCGACTACGCGGTGCGCCAGGCCGCCCTCTACACCAGCTACGGCACCTTCCCCGAGGACTACTGCCTGTCCTCGTCGAGCGAGACCTCCGTCGGCGACACCGCGCTGCCCGCCTCGCTGACCACGGCCGGCGCCGGGGTGTTCGACACGCTGAAGACGACCGCCAAGGTGCCGATCGTGCAGTCGTACGTGTACCGCACCCGCGTCACCGCGGGCTGTGCCGCGGACCCGGTGCTCGTCAACGGCGCCGACATCCTCGGCGTGCGCAGCACCTCCACGGACGGCCGGGAGCGTCTCGCCCTCACCTTCACCTCCAACCAGTACCTCACCCAGTCCTTCCTGCTGACCTACGGGATGCTGCGCTGGGCCAGCCGGGGGCTGTTCCTCGGCGAGCAGCGGCACTTCCTCGACGTCGACGTCGACGACTGGTTCAACACCGCCGACCACTACTACCCGGACGGGCACGTCGAATCCGACCCGGGCTTCGCGATGTCCGGCCACGAGGCGTACAACGCCTACCAGCGTCAGACGGCCCTGCGCACCGCCTACCCGCTCGCCTCGGGCCTCACCCTGAACCTCGCCTACAACGGCGGCGACGCGAACCTCAACGCCGGATCGACGTGCAGCCCGAACGGCGGCGTCAGCACGCTGACCGCCACGACCCGGTGCCTGGCCACGAAGTTCCGCTGGCTCAACCACACGCTGACCCACCCGGAGCTCAACTTCACGGACTACGCCACCAGCAGCAACGAGATCTCCGCCAACCGCACCGTCGCCACCCGCCTCGGCCTGTCGCAGCCGGACGCGATCCTCAAGACCGGGGAGTACTCGGGCCTCGGCGTCTACAACGACGACCCGAACGACGACGTCGACCCGCCGACCGACCACGGGCTCGCCGCCTCCAACCCGCAGTTCCTCGCCGCGGCGAAGGACCTCGGCGTGCGCTACGTCCACGGCAACATGTCCTTCCCGAGCCACGTGCCGGACTGCTTCAACTGCGGCAAGGTGCACCCGCTGGAGCCCAGCATCACCGTGGTGCCGGACTGGCCGACGAACATCGCGTACCACACCACCACGCCGGCCGAGCAGACCGCCTTCTACAACTCGTTCTACGGGCCGTCGGGCCGGTTCCCGTTCTGGCCGACCAACCTGACCTACGCGCAGATGCTCGACGCCGAGGCGAACGTCGCGCTGACGCACCTGGCCACCGGGTCGCTCTACACCCACACCTTCCACATCGCCAACCTGCACGACTACGGGTCCGGCCGCACGCTGCTGACCGACTGGCTGGAGCAGGTCCTGGCCAAGTACAGCGCCTACTACACCGTGCCGTTGCTCAGCCCGGACTGGCCGACGCTGGCGGCGTACGCGACCCAGCGCACCGCGCACTTCGCGGAGCTGCGCGGCGGCGTCGACGCCGTCTACGACCCGGCGGCCCACACGATCACGGTCTCCGGCCCGCTCGCCGGATCGGTGACGGTCAGCGGCGCGTCCGGGACCGGCTCGACGACGTACGGCCCGGAGGTGTCCGCCCGGCTGACGCTCGCCTCCGCGACCGCGGTGACCGTCACGGCGAGCCCGCGCTCATGAGGGTCGCGCTGGTGTCGGAAGGGACGTACCCGCAGGCGCTCGGCGGGGTCAGCGTCTGGTGCGACCAGCTCGTGCACGGCCTGCCCGAGCACCGGTGGGAGGCGGTCGCCCTCTGCGTGGACGGCCGGGAGCCGGTGCGGTGGGAGCTGCCGGAGAACCTCGAACGGGTCGTCACCATCCCGCTGTGGGGCGCCGGTCGCACCCGGCTCCGGCGCCCCGGCCGGGCGACCCGGTCGCTGTTCCACGCGGCGCTGGAGGACTTCATGGTCGCGCTCGTCGCGCCGCCGGACCCCGATCCGCGGCGCGGCGCCGCCCAGCGCCGGCGGTTCCTGCTGGCCCTGCGGGGGCTGCACGAGTTCGCCGCGGGCGGCGGGGAGATCGGCTCCGCGCTGCGCTCGAACGCGGCCCTGGGCCGCCTGCAGGACCGGTGGGACGACGTCACCACGATGCTCGGCCGCGGGCATCCGGCGCTGGCCGGCCGGCCGCGGCGGCTCACACTGGCCGACGCGGCACAGGCGGCGGCGCTCATCGGCGCCATGCTGCGGCCGCTCGCCGTCCCGCCGGTGCGCGCCGACGTGGTGCACTGCGCCATGAACGGGCTGTCGACGCTGGTGGCGATGGCGGCGAAGTGGACGTACGACACGCCCATGCTCATCTCCGAGCACGGCGTCTATCTGCGGGAGCGGTATCTGGAGCAGGTGGGCGGGGACCTGCCGTACGCCGTCGCGGTGCTGCTGCTGAGCTTCCAGCGCAGCCTCGCCGGCGCCGCGTACCAGGTCGCGGACGCGCTGGCGCCGCACTCCGAGTACAACCGGCGCTGGCAGCTGCGCAACGGCGCCGATCCCGAGCGCATGTGGACGATGTACAACGGCATCGCGCCCGAGCGGTTCCCGAGCGCCCGGACCGAGCCGGAGGAGCCGACGATCGTCTACGTCGGACGGATCGA
Source organism: Dactylosporangium sp. CA-052675 (assembly GCF_050947935.1). GTDB lineage: Bacteria > Actinomycetota > Actinomycetes > Mycobacteriales > Micromonosporaceae > Dactylosporangium. The sequence goes on from NZ_CP192010.1 coordinate 4,381,156, forward strand.
CCCGCTCAAGGACCTGCACACGCTGATCCGGGCCTTCGCGCTCGTGCGCCGGCGGGTGCCGGACGCGCGGCTGCGCATCTACGGTGCCGCCATCGACCTGCCGTACCGGGACAGCTGCGCCGCCCTCATCGAGCGGCTCGACCTCGTGGGAGCGGCCCGGCTGGAGGGCAGCGCGCCCGACGCGGTGGCGGCCTACCACAGCGGCAACGTCGTCGCGCTCACGAGCATCTCGGAGGGGTTCCCGTACTCGGTCATCGAGGCGATGGCGTGCGGCCGGACGATGGTGTGCACGAACGTCGGCGGCGTCTCGGAGGCCGTCGGCGACACCGGGTTCGTGGTCGCTCCGCGCGACCCGGCCGCCGTCGCCGACGCGTGCACGACCCTGCTGCTCGATCCGGACCTGCGCCGGGACATGGCCGTCCGGGCCCGCCGGCGTGTGCTCGACCGGTTCACCCTCGCCCAGTCGCTGGAGGCGTACAGCAGCCTGTACGAGCGCCTGGCCGCGCCCACGCTGGACGGGCGGACCCCGGCCGGGGCACTGCGATGACGGTCACCGAGGTACGGCCGACGTCGATGGCGTCGGCCGCGCGGGGCTGGGCCACGGCGAGCACGATCGCCCTGCCGATCGTGCGCCCCACGGCCGACCCCGAGCGCCCGCGGCTCGGCACGGACCCCGTCGACTCGCTCGCCGCCGAGGTGCGCGCGGCCGCCGGTGACGGGCAGTTCGTGGACGGGCTGCACCTGGCGGCGCTGCTGGAGGCGCGGGGCGTCACGGACCGGGCCGCGCGGGTCCGCTACGGCCACCGCGACGTGTTCGAGCTCGCCGAGGCGGTGCGCGCCCGGCTGGCCGGTCCGGCGGTCGGCCCGCCGAGCCGGCCGCAGCGGCGGCGCGAGTGGCGCGAACTGTTCCACGGCGGGCTCTACCTGCTGCCGAGCGTGCTGTTCCCGGCGGTGGTCGCCGCCGTGCCGCGCTCGCCCGTCGCGGCCGTCGTCGCCGCCGGCCTGCTCGGCTGGGTGTGGGCGGGCGGTCTGACCTGGCTGGCCTACCAGCACGTCAACGAGGGCGACGACGCCGCCGCGGGCCGGCTGCTGGCCCGCGGGGCCGTGTGCGGCGTCGCGGTGGCCGCGGTGCTCGGGGCGGCCGTCGCGGCGATGAGCGGCGTGGCGGCGGCCGCGCTGCTGGTGCCGGCCGTGACGGCGTACCAGCTCGCCTCGACCGTGCTGGTGTTCTACCGGGCCGAGGCCCGGCTCCTGGCCCTGATGTCGCCGGCGGTCGTGGCCGGCGGCGGGTTCGTGCTCGCCCGCTGGTGGCCGCCGGCGCCCGTCATCGCGGCGGCGCTCGTCTGCACCGTGGTGACCTTCGGCGTCGCGCTCCGCCGGGCACTGCGGGCGCCCGGCGACGCGGCGCCCGGGCGGCTGCGGCCGGTGATGCGGGGCCGTTGGGGCACGTTCGCGCTGGTCGTGCTCTCGACCGCGCTGCTGGCCGCGCTCGTCCTGCTGCCCCAGGCGCCGCTGCTGGCCCATCACTTCGAGGTGCTGCTCGCGACGCTGCCGCTGGTGGTCTCGATGGGCTTCGTCGAGTGGCGGGCCCGCCGATTCGGCGAGCGGGCGCGGGACCTGCTGCACGAGGCCTGGGGGCCCGGCGGCTTCCGGCGGCGGCTGTGGTGGCGCCTCGCGCTCGACGTCTGCGCCTGCGGTCTCGTCGCCGCGGTCGCCGGGGCGGTCGTGCTGGCCGGGCTGCGCGAGGCGGGGCGTCTCACGCCGGCCGCGCAGGCGATGGCCGCGGCGAGCGTCCTGCTGGCGGGCGCCGTCCTGCTGGTCTTCGTCCTGGCGGCGCACGGCGGCTACGGCCGGCTCTGCGTCGCACTGGCCGGCGCGCTCGGCGCGCAGGCCGCCGCACCCTTCCTCGGCAGCGTCGCCCTGCTGCTCGTGTTGCTCGCCGTGGCCCTCATCCCGTCGCTGGGTCGCGTTCGGCAGTACCGGTGACGCTCTCACAACGAAAGCAGGCAATCACACACATGCACGCGGTCATTCTGGCCGGTGGCAAGGGCGTCAGGCTGCGTCCGTACACCACCGCCCTGCCCAAGCCCCTGATGCCGATCGGGGAGCGCCACGCGATCCTGGACATCGTCCTGGAGCAGCTGGCGGCCCGGGGCTTCACCTCGGTCACGCTGTCCATCAACCATCTCGGCACGCTCATCCGCGCCTTCGTCGGCGACGGCTCCCGCTGGGGGATGGAGGTCGGCTACGTCGAGGAGAGCGTGCCGCTGTCGACCGCCGGGCCGCTGTTCCTGATCAAGGACGAGCTGCCCGAGCACTTCCTGGTCATGAACGGCGACCTGCTGACCGACCTCGACCACGCCGACCTGATCGCCCGGCACCGCAGGGCGGGGGCGCCGCTGACGGTCGCGACGGCGGCGCAGACGACCCAGATGGAGTTCGGCGTCCTCGACGTCGTCGAGGGCCGGGTCGTCGGCTTCACCGAGAAGCCCGCGTACCGCCACCGCGTCTCGATGGGCATCTACGCCATGGCCCGCAAGACCCTGGCGCCGTACCCGCCCGGCCTGGCGCTCGGCTTCGACCGGCTCATCCAGGATCTGCTGCGGCAGGGGGAGTTCCCGCACACGTACGAGTTCGAGGGCGTCTGGCTCGACATCGGCCGTCCCGAGGAGTACGACGAGGCCAACCGCCGCTTCGGCGAGCTCGAGCCGGCCCTGCTGCCCCTGCGCAGGGAGGTAGCAGCATGAGCCGGCTGCGGGTGCTGCTTTTCGGTGCGTCGGGGTTCGTCGGCTCCAGCGTCCGCGAGGCGTTGGCCGCCGATCCGCGGGTCGCGCACCTCAGCTGCCCGCCCCGCGCCCGCCACGACCTCGTCACCGGCAGCGTCGCCGCGTTGACCGCCCTGATCCGCCAGGTGGGCCCGGACGTGGTCGTCAACTGCACCGGCCGGCTCACCGGCACGGCCCTCGACCTGCTCGAGGCCAACACCGTGGCGACCGTCCGGCTCGTCGACGCGGTCGGGACCGCGGCGCCGGGGGCCCGGCTGGTCAGGCTCGGGTCCGCGTCCGAGTACGGCCCGGTCGCCCACGGCACCAGCGTCGCCGAGGACCATCCGTGCGCGCCGGTGGGCGAGTACGGCACGACCCACCTCGCCGCCACCCGCCTGCTGCAGCTGGCGACGGCGGCCGGCCTCGTCGACGGCGTGACGCTGCGCGTGTTCAACCCGATCGGCCCCGGCCTGCACCGCGACAACCTGCTCGGGCGGGCCGCGGTGCTGATCCGCGACGCCCTGGCGGGCGCGGCCGGGCAGGTGCTGCTCGGCCCGCTCACCGCCTACCGGGACTTCGTGGACGTGCGCGACGTGGCCTCGGCGGTCGTCGCCGCCAGCACCCGGACCGAGCCGGGCGCCGGTGTCGTGAACGTCGGCAGCGGGCACGCCGTGACGGCCCGGGAGGCCGTGCGCCGCCTCGCCGGGGCGGCCGGATACGGCGGCGCGATCGTCGAGCAGGGCAGCGGCCCGTCGCGCTCGGCCGGTGTCGACTGGATCCGCGCCGACATCTCCCGGGCCGAGGCGGTCCTCGGGTGGGTGCCCACCCACACGATGGCCGAGTCGGTGAAGCAGGTGTGGGCGGCGCTCGACGGCGCCGGTCGGTGAACGCCGCACTGGCGCGCGGTGCCGTGTTCGCCGCCGCGGTCGCCTTCGTCGCGCCCGCGTGCGTCGGCTGCGCACCCGGCCATCCCCCGCCGGCGACCGGGGACGGCTGGGTGTACCAGTTGCAGGGCTACACCGACGACGGGCTCGCGGCGCTGGCGCGGGCCTCGCAGCGGCTCGCCGTCATCGACCTGGCCCGGGACGCGAACGCGAACTGGTTCCGGCCGGAGGAGATCGCGGGCCTGCGCGCCTCCGGCAAGCGGGTGCTGGCGTACTTCGAGATCGGCAGCCTCGAGCGCTTCCGCCCCGAGTATCCGGCACTGGCCGCCGAGGCCGGGGACCTCCTGCTCAACCGCTGGGAGGACTGGCCGGACGAGCTCTTCGTGCGGTACTGGGACGAGCGGTGGTGGGACCGTGTGGTCCGGCCGCGGGTCGACCGGGCCCTGGCGGCCGGGTTCGACGGTGTGTACCTGGACACGCCGCTCGCGTACGAGGAGATCGACCTGCACCTGGTGCCCGGCTGGACCCGCGAGCGCCTGGCCGTCGCGATGGTCGGGCTCGTCGACCGGATCGCGCGGTACGCCCGCGGACGGCGGCCCGGCTTCTGGATCGTGCCGCAGAACTCCCCGGAGCTGCGCCGCTATCCCGGCTACACCGACGCGATCGACGGCATCGGCATGGAGGAGCTGTTCTACCGCGCCACCGACCGGCCCTGCACCGAGGACTACTGCGCGGAGAACCTCGCCGACGCCCGGGCGCTGCGCGACGCCGGGAAGGTCGTGCTGGCGGTGGACTACGCCCGGCGCCCGGCCGACGTCCACGCCGCCTGCGGCCACTACCGCACCGAGGGGTTCATCGGCACCGTCACCACCCGGGACCTCGACCGGATCGCCGCGCCCTGCGCCTGATCCGGCCACCGGCCAAGGAAACACCGATCAGCATCACTGGAAGGAACACACATGGCACGCACCATCGGCGTGATCGGGATGGGCTACGTCGGCCTGACCCTCACCGCCGCCCTGGCCCGCAAGGGCTTCACCGTCCACGGCGTCGACGTGCAGCCGGCCGTCGTCGAGTCGCTCAACCGTGGCCGCCCGCACATCTACGAGCCCGGGGTCGCCGAGGTGTTCGCCGAGCACGCCGGCCGTACCATCCTCGTCGACACGGCGCTGCCCGCCGGCGCCGTCGACGCGGCCGTGATCTGCGTATCCACGCCCGTTGACGAGCACACGCGCCGCCCCGACCTGACCAGCCTCGCCGCCGCGGCCCGCCACGTGGCCGCCTCGTGCGGGCCGCGCACGCTCGTCGTCGTGCGCAGCACCGTGCCCGTCGGCGCGAGCCGGCAGGTCGTCCTGCCGCCGCTGCGGGCGGCCTGGGGCGACGTGCGCCTGGTGATGGCGCCCGAACGCACCATCCAGGGCCAGGCCCTGCGCGAGCTCGTGGAGCTGCCACAGGTCGTCGGCGGTCTCGACGAGCCGAGCCTGGCCGCCGGCCTCGACCTGTTCGGCGACCTCGCCCAGCGCCTCGTGCCCGTCTCGGGGCTGGAGGCGGCCGAGCTGGTGAAGCTGTCGAACAACTGCCACACCGATCTGATCTACGCGTTCGGCAACGAGATCGCCCTCATCGCCGAGCGCCACGGCGTCGACCCGCTCGAGGTGATCGGCGCGGCCAACCTCGGCTATCCGCGGCCCGACCTGGCCCGGCCCGGGTACGTCGGCGGCGGCTGCCTGTCGAAGGACCCGTACATCATGCTCAGCGACTCGGCCGAGCGGCCGCCGTTCCTGATCGAGCAGGCCCGCCGGCTCAACGAGTTCCTGCCGGTGCACGTGGCGGAGACCGTCGTGGAGCTCATCCGGCAGGCCCGCGGTACCACGGAGGGAGCGACCTTGGCGGTGCTCGGCTGGGCCTTCAAGGGCTGGCCGCCCACCGACGACATGCGTGGCACCCCGATCGCCGCGATGATGCCCGTCTTCGCCGCGGCCGGCCTCACCGTGCTCGGCCACGACCCGCTCGTGCCGGACAACGTCATCCGGCAGTACGGCGGCGAGCCCACCAGCATCGACAAGGCCTTCAGCGAGGCCGACGGGGTGCTCGTCATCAACGACCACCCCGACTACCGCGCGATCGAGCCCGCGGCGGTGCTCGGGGCCCGGCGCCCGGCCGTCGTCTTCGACTCGTGGCGCATCCTCGACGAGGGCGCGCTGACCGGCGCCGGGGTCCGCTACGCCGGGATCGGCTATCTCCCCGAGGGGGTCTCCGCGTGAAGGCACTGCTGCTCGGCGGCGCCGGCTTCATCGGCTTCCATCTGGCGAACCGTCTGCTGGACGACGGCCACGAGGTGTCCATTGTGGACGACTTCTCGCGCGGCCGCGACGACGCCGACTTCGCCGCGCTCGCCCGCCGGCCGCGCCTCGCCGTCGCGCACGGCGACCTCACCGATCCGGCGACCTGGCGGGCGCTGCCGCGCGGCTGGGACCAGATCTACCTGCTGGCGGCCGTGGTCGGGGTCCGCAACGTCGAGGCCGACCCCGTCCGGGTCGTGCGCGTCAACAGTCTCGCCGTGCTGCACCTGCTGGACTGGATCGCCGCGGGCGAGCACGTCTTCTTCGCCTCGACCAGCGAGGTCTACGCCGGGGCCGTGGACGCCGGCATCGCGCCGGTGCCGACCGGCGAGTCGACGCCGGTGACCGTCGGCGACGTGACCGCCCCGCGGTACGCGTACGCCGTCAGCAAGCTCCTCGGCGAGGCCGCCGTCCTCCACGGTGCGCGGGCGGGGGACTTCCGGGCCGTGGTCGGCCGCTTCCACAACGTCTACGGCCCGCGGATGGGCACCGACCACGCCATCCCGGAGCTGACGCTGCGGGCGCTGCGAGGCGAGCGCCCGCTGCGGGTGCCGGGCGCCGCGCAGACCCGCGCCTTCTGCTTCGTCGACGACGCGGTCGAGGCGATGGTCCGGCTCATGGCCTGCCCGGAGGCGGACGGCCGGATCGTGCACATCGGCGACGACACCGCCGAGACGGGCATCGCCGACCTCGCCAAGCTGATCCTGCGGCTGACCGGGGCCGACGCCGAGATCGAGCCGGCCGCGGGCGCGCCCGGCGCGGTCAACCGCCGCTGCCCCGACCTGACCCGGCTGCGCGCGCTGACCGGCTACCAGCCGACCGTGTCGCTGGAAGAGGGCGTCCGGCGCACCGTCGAGTGGTACCGCCGATGAGCGACCAGATGCCGATCGTGTTCTACTACGGCACCGGCCGCCTCGCGGAGCTGGCCGCGTATCGGCGGGCGGTGCTGCAGCCGGAGTTCTACCGTCCGCCGGAGCTGCAGTCGCTGCGCGGTGCCGGCACCGACCCGCTGGCGTACCTGTCGTTGTCGGAGGACCAGGGCCCGCCCGCCCCGTGGCAGCGCCCGCAGCGCAACCCGGACTGGGGCGGCGCGTTCGTCCACGTCGCGCATCCCGGGTGGCAGGAGCACGTGCTGCGGCAGGCCCGCGACGCGATGAACGCGGGGTTCGCGGGCCTGTTCCTCGACACGCTCAACGTCGAGCTGACGTTCCCGGAGGACGTGGCGCCGCTGCTCGGGCTCGTCGCCGCGCTGCGCCGGGTCGCCGGGACCGGGTACGTGCTGGCCAACCGCGGGTTCGGCATGCTGCCGCACCTCGCCGAGCACGTCGACGGCATCGTCTTCGAGTCCTTCTCCGCCCGGTGGACCGACGACGGGTACGCGCCCTGGCCGGCCGACGTGCTCGAGGACCACGCCCGGGTGGCCGAGGGCCTGCCGCGCCACGGCCTGGACCTGTACGCGCTGGACTACGCGGACACGCCCGGCCTGGCCGACTTCGCTCGCCGCCGGGCGGAGCTGTTCGGCATGGAGTGCGTCATCAGCGACCGTGCGCTGTCGCTGGTCTGAGACCCGTCCGGGGCCGCGTCACAGCGCGGCCCCGGCGGGCGGGGCGCGCAGGTGAGCAGCGGCTCGGCGACGATGCACAGCGACGATGCACGGCGCCGATGCACAGCGACGATGCACAGCGCCGATGCATGGAGACGATGCACGGCGCCGATCGCCGGCGGCGTGAGTGGCCGGCGACGGCTACCAGGTCAGCCGGGCCGGTTGCGCCGACACCGCCTCGATGTCGGCCGCGGCCGCCAGCAGCAGCCGGTGGCCCAGGTCGCTCAGCGCCCGGGCGGCCGCCAGTTCGTCGCCGATCTCGGGGATGTCGTCGTCGGCCGGGTTGAGCCGGGCGTTCCCGGTGCCGGTCAGCTCGGCGCCGTCGCCCGTGCGTAGCTTGGCCTCCGCGGCGGTGTTCCCGTCCTCCTCGCCGATGTTGATCTCAACCGTCCAATGCTTGGCTACCGGCATGATGGCCTCCAGCCTCTCTTGGTGCGCGGCGCGCACTCGTGCGACGCGGCGAGGGCGGGCTACCCCCGGATGGTCGCGTCGCGGCACTGCCTACCCGGGGACCGGTGCCGCACACGGGGCCGGTGGGCCCCCGTCGCCGGCTGGTCCCGCGCCGGGCCGGCCGGGCTCGCGCTCCGGGACGATGGCCACGGTGCATTCGGCGTGCTCGGTGAACGCCAGGCTCGCCGGCCCGAGCCGCGGCGATTCCGGCGGCCGCCGGTCGTGGCGGCCCAGCACCAGCAGCGCCGCGCCGGTCGCCGCGTGCCGGAGCCCGGCGATCGCCTCGCCGCCGAACACGGCCCGCTTGACCGCCACTCTCGGATGGCCGGCGGCGAACGGCGCGACCTCGCGGGCCAGCATCTCCAGCGCGGCCGGCTCGACGGCGAAGTGCGTCTCCAGCCGCTCCTCGTCGAACCAGAAGTCGCCGGGCCACCGATCCTCGACGTGGACGGCCGCGACCGGCAGGTGGTGCCGGTGCGCGTGGCCGAAGCCGAACCGGATCGCCGCCCGCGAGCCGGGCGAGCCGTCGACGCCGATCACGACGTGCCCGGCGAACGGCGCGATCCCGTGCTCCGGCCGTGGCCGCACGATCACGACCGGGCACCGCGCCCCCGCGGCGACCTGGCCGCCGCGGGCCCGGTGGTGGCGGCGGGTGACGTCGTGGCCGCCGAGGACCAGCAGGTCGACCCGGCCGCTGAGCTCCAGCAGCGCCGCGGGCACGTCGCCGGGCGGCAGCTCGACGGTCACCTTGTCGCCGCCGAGCAACTGCCGGCACCACCGCACCCGGCGGACGAGCTCCGGCTGGGTGCGGCGCAACGTTTCCAGATCCCGGGGCCCGGCCGATGGTTGCCCCCGGTCGCCCGCGTAGCAGATCGTCATCCGGGCGCCGGAGGTGATGGCCTCCTCGGTCGCCCAGGCCAGCGCGGCCAGGCCTGCCGGGCTGACGCCGACGCCGACGCCGACGGCGACGCGGCCGACCGCCGCGCCGCGTGCCGGTCGGGCGGGCTCCGCGATCATCATGGCGATCATCTCCTCGCGCCGGTCTGCGCCATCCCACCTCCAGCATCCGCCCGGCCTGCGCCCGCCCGGCCGCACTTCGCCCCGCCGGCACTCCGCCCGTCCTTCGTCTCACCCGGGGGTGCGGCGGGCGACGAGCACCGGGCAGTCCGCGTGGTGGAGCACCTGGTGGGCGACGGAGCCGAGCAGCATGCCCTCGAAGCCGCCGCGGCCGCGGGCGCCGATGACGAACATGAGCGCGTCCCGAGCGGCCTGCAGCATCACCGGTACCGACGGGCAGTGCGCGACGCGGGGCACGACCGGCACGTCCGGGTACTTGGCCCGCCACGGCTCCAGCTCGGCGGCGAGCTCGCGCCCGGCGGCCGCGGCCCGCCCGGCCGGGTCGGGGGAGCGGCCCCAGCGGTGCCCCGGCTCGTGCCAGGTCCGCAGGGCGTGCAGGGCGACACCCCGGGACGCGGCCTCGGCGAATCCGAGGCCCAGCCCGTAGGCGGCGTCGTGCGAGCCGTCCACCGCGACGACGATCGGCTCGCGGTACGGCAGCGGCGACTCCGGACCGGCCCACCGCTCGGCGTGGTGCACGACGAGCACCGGGCAGTGCGCGTGCGCGGCCAGATGCAGCCCGACCGAGCCGACGAGCAGCGAGTGGAAGCCCCCGCTGCCGCGGCTGCCGACGACCACGAGCCCCGCGGTGCGGGACTGCTCGACGAGCACCCGCGCCGGCTCGCCGTGCCAGGTGCCGACGGTCACCTCCAGGCCCGGCTGCCAGCGGCGGATCTCGGTGGCGGCGTCGTGGGCGAGGTCGCGCTCGTCGCTGACGTCCTCGTACGGGCCGTACACCTCCAGGGCGTGCACGACCCGCAGCGACCGGCCGAGCCGCATCGCCTCGTCCGCGGCCCAGCGCACGGCGCCGAACGCCGCGGGCGACCCGTCGACGCCCACGATCACTGGGCGGCGTTCGGCGGTCATGGCGTCCTCCCGGTCGGTCCACGGGACGGGTGTTCCCCTTCCACGCTGGCACGGCCGGCGGCCGGACGGCAGGGCGGCGGCGCGCGGAACCCGGGCGTCAGGCCGGGCTGATGTGCGCGGCGATGACGCGCCAGCCCAGCCCGGCGTCGCGCACCCACGTGCGGGTGTAACGGAGCTGGGCGTCGAACGGCTCGCCGTCGTAGGTGCCGGTGACGGTGCCGAGGAAGAACGTGACACCCACGTCGCCGGCGAGCAGCACGTCGAGGTCCTCCTCCACGAGCCCGGTGACGACGGAGGTGCCGCTGCGGTGCGCGGCCAGGTCCTCCTGCTTCGTGACCTTGCCGCCGTCGGGTCCGATGGCGATGAGCCGGTCGTCCAGCAGGTCGTCGAGCGCGGCGGCGTCACCGGAGCGCTGGGCCGCTTGGAGCCGGCGCTCGGCGGCCAGCAGGTCCTCCGCAAGGGGCAGAGCCATGACTCCTCCTCGATCCGGGCACGTTGCCCTGGCGGATTGCCCTGGCACACGGCGTGGATTCGATGAACCGTAGAGGGGAACGGCCTGCACGTGCCAACCGGGTACGCGAAGGGAGAGCGAATCATGACACGGTCCGGACCGGATGCCTACAACCATGCCCTGCACACCGCCAACATCTGGCTCGCCGCCGTCTCCGACGCGCTCGACACCGGCGATCGGCGCTTCGCCCAGCGTGCGTTGCGCGCCTGGCTGCACACCGTGCGCGACCGGCTGCCCGCCGAGGCGGCCGTCAAGTTCGGCGCCCAGCTGCCGGAGCTGCTGCGCGGCGTGTACTACGACGGCTGGGACATGTGCCATGTTCCGATGAAGTACGGAGTCGAGCGGTACGTCGAGCGCTTCGCCGCCCAGGCGGGTGTCCCGTCGACCCAGGTTCCCGCCCTCGCCTCCGCGATCACCCGCGCCCTGGCCGAGCACATGACGCCGGAGCAGGTGTCGAAGATCCTCGGCGAGCTGCCGGCCGACCTGCGCGCGACCGTCGCGGGGAACACCGAGGGCCGCCCGACCGTCGAGGCGCCGGAGTCGCCCGACCGCACGGCGCGCATCGAGGAGCAGGTCGGCAACCTCACCGCGGCGGTGCGGGCGCTGGCGCGGGGGCTGGAGGACGACCAGCGCACCGGGGCCGGTGTGGATCAGCGGCAGGTCAACCGGGCCGCTCGCCTCGCCGACGAGATCCTGCTCGGGGCCACCAGGAGCGGATGACGAGCGCCGCCCGCGCTCTTCTCGCGCTGCGTTCAGGCGCGTGGCGCCACCCCGGATCGCCGCCGTCACACGTCCCCGGATCGCCGCCGTCACACGTCGACGACGCCGCGCGGCGGGCTCGCCGGTGGCGGCACCGGGTTCGCGTCGACCCCGGCCCGCAGCACCAGCTGCGGCCGTGCGGGCGGTTCGAAGAGGCGGTCGAGCGGGGTCCGCGCCTCCATCCTCTCGACCGCGTCGCGCACGGGGGACATCACCAGCCCCTCGGCGGTCGCGGCCAGCCAGACGGCGCTGGTCGCCTCGCCGGCGACGAGCCAGTCCAGGGGCCGGTCGCCCTCGGTGGCGACCACGAAGTAGGCGGCCCAGCGCTCCTCGCCGGGGCCGGGCGGGTCCGTGGCATCCTCGCCGAGCGCGACGTCGGGCTCGATGCGGTACAGCGACGCGTGCTCGGCATCGGCCGTGGCCTCCAGCGCCGCGACGGTCTCGGCCGGCACCGGGGCCGCCGCGCGCAACGGCCGCCGGTCCGTGCGGCGGCGGTGCATGCTCTCGTACCGGACGAGGTCGTCGCGGCTGACCGGGTGCGGCTGACGGGCCCGGACCCGGGCGAGCAGCAACGGCCGGCGCCCGTCGGGCAGCCGCTGGACCAGGGGCTCGCGACCGGCCGCCGCCAGTGCCACGCGGGCATGGTGCAGCGCCGCGCCGCAGCTGAGCGTCAGCAGCCGCCGGTGCGGGTCGATCGAGCCGACCAGGCGCGACAGGTCGGCGTGCAGCTCGAGCACGTCCCCGCCGAGATGCCAGCGCCACGGCTGGGCGTTCAGCAGCGACGGCGCCCGCCCGGCCTCCTCGGCGGCGCGGCGCAGCACGTCCGCCGCCCGCTGCCGCGCGGCTTCCCCCGCCTGTCGGTCCATCGGCTGGTGCCCTTCGTCGTCGTGACGGGGAGGGCTACCCGGCGCCGGGGGAACTACGCGCCGGTGCGGGCCTCCCGGCGCGGCCGGAGTTCGGCGCCCTCGGCCTGGTTGATCGGGCATCGCGCGGGTAGACGTCCGGATTCGTCAGATTCCGACGATCAGGAGGTGCTGGGTCATGACGACATCAGCGCAGACGCGCGCCCGGGGTGGGGCCGGGACGCGGGCGAAGGCCACGACCGGGAAGAAGGCCACGGAGGCGACCGCGACCCAGACCGCCCCCCAGCCTGCGACGAGGACCAAGCCCGAGCCCGCGATCAAGCCCGAGCCCGCCATCAAGCCCGAGCCCGCCATCAAGCCCGAGCCCGCCATCAAGGCCGAGCCCGAGACCAGGCCCGAGACCACGGCCCACCGGGCCGGCGAGGAGACCGGCGACGTTTCGCAGCCCTCCGGGGCGCACCTCGTGACCTGGCAGGACGTTCCGGTGCCGCACCTCAAGATGCCCGTCGTGCACATCGAACGCTCCACCGATTGGTCCGTCGCCCAACGTGCCCGGTGGACGGCCGGTGCGCTCAAGTCGGCCGTCGGTGAGCCGAAGCCGTCACGGCTGCTGTACTACGGCGGCGTCGGTGCCCTCGCGGCGTTCGGCGTTCTGGAATGGCCGGTCGCGCTCGCGGCCGCCGCGGGGGTGTGGGTGGCGACGCACCAGCGCCGTGCCACCGCCGCCGGGTGATGGGTCGATCCCCGATCCGGTCGTCCCGCGGCCGGCGGAAGGCGTGGGCCCGGGACGGCCTGGCACACATCGAGGTTCGAGGGGCTCGGCGGGGCGCGATCACCGCGGAGCACGGCCGGCTCATCGAGCGAGCCGTCGCAGCGGTGCACGGCGTGGACTGGGCCGCGTGGAACGCGGCGCTCGGCCGGGTGCTGGTCAGCTACGAAGAGAACGGTCCCAGCCTCGAGGAGCTCATCGAGGCCGTGGCGGCCGTCGAGTCCGCGGCGATCCCCGAGGCCGCCGAGCAGGAGTTGGACGCGGAGACCCGCCAGCGGATCACGCTCGCCGCCGACGTCCTGGGCGTCGCCGGATCGGTCGTGGCGCGCGGGCTCCGGCTGCCCGCCGCCGCCCGCGAGCTCACCGCGATCGTGACGCTGGCCGACCATCTCCCCGCGGTGCGCGAACGGTTGCGGCGGTCGCTCGGCCGGCACGAGGCCGACCTGCTGATCTCGTCCCTGAACGCCCTCATCAACGCCGCCGGGCAGGGGGAGCTGTCCCTGCTCGCCGACGCGGGGCTGCGCGCGGTCCTGCTGCGGGAGATCGCGGCGCAGCGCCACACGTGGCAGTGCCGCTCGCCCGGGTTGACGGAGAACGCGGCCGACGCGCGCGCCGAGCGGCACGAGGGCGACCGTCCGGAGGAGCTGCCGGACGGGCCGATCGAGCGGTACACCCGCCGCGTCAGCACCGTGACGCTACTCGCCGCCGCCGCGGCCACCCAGCTGCCGGCGGGACTGCGCCGGGCTTCGCGTCTGCTCATGGCCGGGGCGCCGACGCCCGTGCACGCCGGGCGTGAGGCCTTCGCGGGCGGCCTCGGCCGGCTGCTCGCCCAGCGCGGCGTGCTGGTCCGCGACCGGGCCGCGCTGCGCCGGCTCGACCGGATCGACACGGTGGTCATCGACGCCGCCGTGCTGACCGGTGGGCGGCGGGTCATCACCCACGTGGTACCGGTCCACGGATCGGTCGAGGCCGCGTGGGAGGCCGCCGCGCGTCTGTTCGACGACGGTTCGCCGCGGCCCGGGGCGCAGGCCGAGGCCGGCGGCTGGGCCCTCACCGAGGCGCGGCACACCGATGCCGCGATCCCGGAGGCGGTCCTGGCCGACGCCCGATCCCATGACGGGAAACGGGGGACGCTGTACGCGCTGACCCGTGACGGGGGGCTCGTCGCCGTCGTGCTGGCGGAGCCGGCCCTGGACCCGATGACCGCCGCCGTGATCGCCGCCGGGCGCAAGGTGGGCTCCGTCCTCATCGCCGGGGCCGGCAGCGCGACCTGGGCCGGCATCCGCCGGCGGGTGCCGGCCGACGGCCGGGTGCCGGGCGGCTCGCGCCTCGCCGCGTCGATCCGGGCGCTGCAGGCCGACGGTCATGCCGTGGCGCTGGTCGCGGGGGGCAACGACGCCGCGCTCGCGGCCGCGGACTGCGGCTTCGGCGTGCTGCGGGAGGACCGGCGGCCGCCGTGGGGCGCGCACCTGATGGGCGGGCCCGGGCTGGAGACGGCGTGGCTGGTGCTCGAGGCCGCGTCGGTGGCGCGTGCGGTGAGCCGGCGCGGCACCCGCGTGGCCGTGCAGGGGTCGGCCGCCGGTTCGCTGCTGGGCCTGATGGAGACCGGGGAGCGGGGCGCGCGCCGGACGGCGGTCGCCACCGCGACCGCCCAGGTGGCCAACGTGGTCGCGGGCGTGTGGTCGGCCCGGGGACTGGCCCGCCGGACCCCGCCCGTCCCGGCCGCGGATGTCGCCTGGCACGCGCTGCCGATCGGTGAGGTGCTGCGGTTGCTCGGTACGGCGCCGCAGGGCATCGACGACGACGAGGCCCGGCGCCGCCGGCGATCCCGCGAGGGGGAAGCGGCACCGGACGCACCGGCCGAGCGCGGAGTGCTCGGGACCATCGTCGGGGAGCTGGACACCCCGCTGACGTTGCCGCTGGCCGCCGGGGCCGGGGTGTCGGCCCTCACCGGTGCCAAGAGCGACGCGGCACTGGTCGTCGCGGTGATCCTGGCCAGCGCGGTGCTGTCCGGCGTTCAGGACGTGGCGGCGCGCCGGGCGCTGCGGCGGCTGGTGACCGCGGCGGCACCGGCGGTACGGCTGCGCCGGGGCGGCATGGAGCGGGCCGGGGTGCTCGACGACCTCGTGCCCGGCGACGTCGTCCTGCTGGAGCCGGGCGACGCCGTCGCGGCGGACTGCCGCCTGCTCGAGTGCGCCGGTCTGGAGATGGACGAGTCGCCGCTGACGGGCGAGTCCATGCCGATGAAGAAGGACGTCGCCGCGACCCGGGCGGCCACCATCGCCGAACGCACCAGCATGGTGTACGCGGGCACGACCGTCGCGGCCGGCACGGCCGCCGGGGTCGTGGTGGCGGTCGGCCCGGACACCGAGGCGGGCCGCAACGCGCTCCTCGCGCTGCAGCAGTCGCCGAGAAGCGGTGTGCAGCAACGGCTGCGCGAGCTGACCAAGGCGTCGCTGCCCGCGGCCGGGGCGGCCGCGGTCGCACTGCTGGCCACCGGCGTGGTGCGGGGGCGGCTGGCCGAGTCGGTCGGCAACGCGGTCGCCCTCGCGGTGTCGGCGCTGCCCGAGGGGCTGCCGTTCATCGCGACCGCCGCCGAGCTCAGCGCCAGCCGCCGGCTGGGCCGGCGCAACATCCTGGTCCGCGACCCGCGCTCGATGGAGGCGCTCGGCCGGGCCGACGTGATCTGCTTCGACAAGACCGGCACGCTCACCGAGGGACGCATCGCCGTGCGCAGCGTGTCCGACGGCCGGGCCCACGCACCGCTGGACCGGCTCACCGCACGCCACCGCGAGGTCCTCGCCGCCGCGCTGCGGGCGAGCCCCGCGCCGAGCCCGCACGAGTCGCTGCCGCACCCGACCGACCGGGCCGTCGTGGTCGGCGCGGAGGAGGCCGGCGTCACCACCGGCGAGGCCGCCGACGGCTGGACCCCGGTGCGCGAGCTGCCCTTCGAGCCGGTCCGCGGATTCCATGCCGTGCTGGGCGCGGCCGGCGGCAGCCAGGTGATCAGCGTCAAGGGCGCGCCGGAGGTCACGGTGCCCCGCTGCGTGAGCTGGCGGGCCGACGGGGAGCCGCGGCCCCTGACGCCGGCCGACCGGCGGGAGATCGAGGCCGAGATCGACCGGATGGCCCGGCAGGGGCTGCGGGTCCTGGCGATCGCCGAACGCGCGGCGTCGTCGGACGGCGGCCTCGACGACGAGCGCGTCGAGCGCATGCAGTTCCTCGGCCTGCTCGGGCTGGCGGACCCGATCCGGCCGAGCGCGGGCGAGGCGGTCGACCGGCTGCGCGGCGCGGGCATCAGGGTGCTGATGCTCACCGGCGACCACCCGAGCACGGCGGCGGCCATCGCCGCCGAGCTCGACCTGCTCGACGGCGGCACCGTCGTCACCGGGCCCGAGCTGGACGACGCCGAAGGGGACGCCGCCGTCGACGCGCTGGTCGCCAAGGCGTCGGTCTTCGCCCGGGTGAGCCCGGCCCACAAGGTCGCCGTGGTCCAGGCGCTGCACCGCGCCGGTCGCAGCGTCGCGGTCACCGGCGACGGCGCCAACGACGCGCCCGCCATCCGGCTCGCCGACGCCGGGATCGCGCTCGGCGAGCACGCGACCGCCGCGGCGCGCCAGGCGGCGGACCTGATCGTCCTCGACGGCCGGATCGAGACCATCGTCGACGGGGTGGTCGAGGGGCGCGCGATGTGGGCGTCGGTCCGCGAGGCCCTGGCGTTGCTGCTCGGCGGCAATCTCGGCGAGATCCTGTTCACCGTCGGCGGGTCGCTCGTCTCGGCGACGCCGCCGCTCAACGCCCGGCAGATCCTGTTCGTCAACCTGCTGACCGACCTGCTGCCCGCGATCTCGGTCGCCGCGCGCCCACCGCGGCGCGCCGACCCGGACCGGCTGGTCCGGGAGGGGCCGGATGCCTCGCTGGGCCGGGCGCTCGTGGGCACCGTGTTCCGCCGCGCGGTCGCGACGTCCGCCGCGACCGCGGGCGCCTGGCTGGCGGCCAAGGCGACGGGGTCGGACGTCCGCGCCAGTACGGTGGCGCTGTCCTCCCTCGTCGGCGCGCAACTGGGCCAGACCGCCCTGCTGTCCCGCGGCGACCCCGTCGTCCTCGGCGCCGCCGGAGTGTCCGCGGCCGCGTTGGTCGGCGTGGTCCAGACTCCGGGCGTGAGCCAGTTCTTCGGGTGCCGGCCGCTGGGGCCGGTCGCGTGGGGCATCGTGCTCGCCGCGACCGCCGCCGGCATGACCGTGGGCGCGCTGCCGCTGCCCGTACCGTGGCCGGCGAGCCGGGACGAGTGACCGTCCGGCCGCGCGCGGGCGTCGCCGGAGTGGCTTGCCTACACCGGGCGGCTGGCGGGAAGCGAGTCGGTCGCGGTGAGAGCCTCGCTCGTCGCCCGCGGCGACGACGCGGCATCGGGCTGCGCGAGGGGGATCTCGGCGTGCAGCGTCGTGCCCTGTCCCGGCGGGCTGACCACGCTCAGGCGGCCGCCCAGCGCCTCGACGCGGTCGCGCAACCCGACGAGCCCCGTGCCGGCCTTCGGATTCGCCGCGCCGACGCCGTCGTCGTGCACGTTCACCCGCACGCACCGGTGGTCGGCCGCCACCGACACACAGGCGAGCGATGCCTGGGCATGCTTGGCGATGTTGGTCAGCGCCTCGGAGACCACGTAGTACACCCCGATCTCCACCGGCTCGGGCAGCCGCCGGTCGACGCGCAGGTTCAGCTCGACCGGCACGACGCTGCGCCGGGCCAGCGTTCGCAGGATCGGCCCGATGCCGCCCTGGACCAGCAGCGCCGGATGGATGCCCCGGGCCAGGTCGGAGAGGCTCTGGTGGATCTCGGTGAGGCCATGCACGGTCTCGGCCAGCAGGTGCCGGGCCTCGGCCGGGTCCCGCACGGTGTCCTCGGCGAGCCGCAGCTGCAGGGCCAGCGAGATGATGCGCTGCTGCGCGCCGTCGTGCAGGTCCCGCTCGATGCGGCGCCGGGCGTCGTCCGCGGCGGTGACCAGCCGTGAGCGGGACGCGGCGAGCGCGGCGCGGCTCTCGGCGTTGGCGATGGCGGTGGCCACCAGCTCGGTGAAGGCCAGCAGGCGCGCCTCCGCGTCGGCCGGTACCGCAACCGGCTCGTGCGACAGGACGAGCGCGACGCCCCACAGCTCCCGGTCGACCACGATCGGCACCCCGACGCCCCGGTGCACCCCGATCTGGCGCATCTGCTCGGCGGTCGGCCCGGACACGGCGTCGTAGTCCACCTGGACGGTGCGGACCGTGTCCGCGATGGTGGCGACGATGCTCTCGGCGCTGACCGACTGGTTCGGACGAGCCGGCAGCAGGACGCCGTTCTCGTCGCGTTGGGACAGCACGAGCACCTCGCCGTGCGGCTGATAGCGGACCAGCGCGGTGCTGAAGCCCGCGAACAGGTGGTGCAGTTCCGCGGTCACCGCCGTGAAGACGTCGGCCGGCGGCCCGCCGGTGGCGACCAGCGTCGCCACCCGCCGCAACGCCGTCTGCTCGGTCAGCAGGGCCTCGGTCCTCGCCTGGCTGGCGCGCAGCGTGCCGACGAGGTGCTCGCGGTCCAGCGCGGTGCGCAGGACCAGCTCCAGCGGCGCGCGCAGGCGGTTGCGGATCCGGCGGCACGTGGCCGGCGGGGTGTCGGCGGCCAGTCGCAGCCGGGCGATCGGGCGGGACTCCTCGCCGATGGGGATCACGAACCCACCCGCGGTGACGTCCGTATCCGCGTCCGCGCCGGCCGCCTCGGCGTCGGCGAGCTCGAGCGACGCGGAGGACAGGCGGAGCCGGTCGGTGAGGTAGCGCGACGCCTCCTGGAGGCCGCCGCCGAGGTCGTTGCGGAGAAAGATGTGCGCCAGCTGGGCCGAGATCTCCGCCTCGGCCGCCCGGCGCCGCGCATCCTCGGCGCTGGCGCGAGCCACGCTGGCCAGCCCGCTGGCGAAGAGCGCCACCACGGCGAAGACCACGATCTGGTCGAGGTCCTGACTGGCGGTCAGGTTCAGGCCGCCGGTCGGCGGGACGAAGAAGTAGTTGAAGGCGACGGCACTGAGCAGCGCCGTGGCGATGCCCAGCGGCGCGCCCCACACGCTCGTGATCGCCAGCACGCCGAGCAGGTAGACGACCGCC
The DNA here is from genome assembly GCF_050947935.1 of Dactylosporangium sp. CA-052675. GTDB lineage: Bacteria > Actinomycetota > Actinomycetes > Mycobacteriales > Micromonosporaceae > Dactylosporangium. The sequence continues at coordinate 4,400,213 of NZ_CP192010.1, forward strand.
TTCGGCGGGGTCTGGGGTGCCGCGATCTGCAACAGATTCACCAGCACCGTCTCCAGGCCGATGACGGTGATCGCGACGAGGACCCCGACCGGCATCGGCGGCGGCCTGGCGGGCAGCAGCCAGGCCATCAGCCGCCGGGCGACCGCGGTGCCCGCCGGTCCCCCGCGCTCCGACGAGCTGGACCCTCCTGCTCGCACGCCTGATCGGCACAGGTCGCATCCACCCACTAGTCGACGGTTCGTCCGCCGGGGGAGGGGGTCCATCACCCGCGACGGGTGACATGTGGGGGAGCGGCGCCCGTCGGCGCATCGGTCATGCCGGGCGGGATCCCCGGGTGACCTTGTCGGCGACCACCTCGATGACCTCGGCGGCGGGCCGGCGCGGCGCTCGGGGCTGGGCCTCGGCGGAGGCCGGCAGCCCGATCCGGATGCCGATCGCGGGATAGCCGACGCCGCCGAGCATCCGCCGCAGCGTTCCGCGCGCCACCTCGTTCTCGACCAGGTCGCTCATCGTCGACGTGGCCAGGTGCTCGGCGGTCGCGGTCAGCAGGACGGCGGAGAGGGTGACGCCCGCGGTGAGCCAGTCCAGCGGGCCGTCGCCGTCGGTGACCACCACGCCGTACCGCGCCTGCCGGTCGGCCACGGCCATGCGGCTGGAGATGCCCGCCTGGGTGCCGGCGGCGATGAAGTCGCGCACCGGGACCGGCCGCGCGCCCAACGGCGCGAGCGTGTCGATCGGGACACCGTCATGACCCTCCCCCGGCGCGCGGAGCCAGGCGGCGAGCTCGGCGCGGTACTCGGGATCGGACAGCTGCGCGTCGGCCGCCTCACCCGCGGCCACCGCCAGGTCCGTGAGGTTGCGGGCCCACACCATGTGCAGGCGGGCGTCGGTGCGCCGCGCGGCCCGGCACAGCCGCTCGATCACCTCGTCCGGCACGGGTCGGTCGGCGAACGGACGCCGGTCGGACTGGCGGGAGCGGATGGCCCGCCGCATCTGTTCGACGCGGTCCGAGGGCTCGGCATTGCCGCGGTAGCGCACGACGGCGAGCAGGTCCGGGTCGTCGTCGCGGGGCTGGGCGTCGACCTCGAACTCGATCCCGTCCGCCGCGAGCGTCACGCAGGCGTGGTGCAGCGCGGCTCCGCAGCTGAGCACGAGGAGCCGGCCGGTGGGGTCGAGGGTGGCCAGGCGGCGCCGCCGGTCGGCGTAGAGCAGCGCCTCGTCGTGGACGATGCGCCAGCGCCACGGCTGGGTGTTGAGCACGGACGGCGCGTGCAGGGCGGCCGCGGCGGCTCGGGCGAGTTCCCGGCTGACCGGGCCGACCCGATAGGTGGTCGCCGCGCCGGATGGATGTGCGGACATGGGGAACTCCCTCGGTGTGGTCGGGCCGTTGCACCCTCTGCCCATTCCGGGCCGGGTTCATCGCGGCGACGGCGACAGGACGAAGGATGCCGCGCCGGGGCATTGTGGAAGGAACGGCCGCAGGTTGACTGGAGGTGCGGCATGTCGACGTTGGCAACCCCGACGACCTGGACTTTCGAGGCGTTCACCGCCGCGGTGGGCGATGCTGTCTGGGCCCCGTCGATTCACAACAGTCAGCCGTGGCGGTTCCGATGGACGAGCGACGGGGTGTACATCCTGCTGGACGAGCGCCGCCGGCTCGCCGTCTGCGATGCGGACGGCCGGATGGCGCGCATGTCGTGCGGTGCGGCCGCCTACAACCTGCGGCTCGGATTAGCCGTCTCCGGCCTGCCGGCCCGGCACCGGTTCGTGTCCGGAAGCGCGCTGCTGTACCTGTGGCCGGCGCAACCGCGGCCGCCGACGCCGATGGAGCGCCGGCTGCACTGGCAGATCAGCCGCCGCCACACCAACCGGGGTCCGTTCGCGGACACCCCGGTCGGCCCGGGCCTGCCGCAGCAGCTGGCCGACGCGGCCCGGCGCGAGGGCGGCTGGCTGGACTTCGTGGCCGGTGAGCGGGCGCTCACCACGCTGGCCGAGCTGATCCGCATCGCCGACGCCGAGCTGCGGGCCAACGCGGCGTACGAGGCGGAGCTGCGGGCCTGGACCATCTGTGCGAACCACGCCGTCGAGGGGATCGGGCCCTACGCGTGCGGCTCCGCCCCGCACCCGGCCGAGATCATGACCCGGCGCGACTACGGCGGCCCCGGCCGCGAGGTGACCCGCGACCTGTCACGCCATCCGCTCGTGGCGGTGCTCGGCGTGCTCGGCGAAGGACCCGACGACGCGATCCGGGTGGGGATGGCGCTGCAGTGCGTGCTGCTCACCGCCGCGGACCTCGGGCTGGCGACCGCGATGTACTCCCAGCCGATCGAGGTGCCGGCCACCCGTGAGCGGATCCGCCGGGCCATCGACCGGATCCACGACCCGCATCTGGTCCTGCGGTTCGGATACGCGCCGACGACCTGCTACACGAACCGGCGCCCGGTCACCGACGTCATCGACGCGTGACGCGGTGCGACGCTACCGGGTGATCGACCGCATCGAGGAGACCGCGGACACCGCGACCCTCGCGCTGGAACCGGTCGACGAGCCGCTGCCGGTGTTCCGGCCCGGGCAGTTCGCGATGCTGCACGCGTCCGGCGCCGGCGAGGTGCCGGTCCGCCTCTCCGGGCGGCACGGCGTCGCCGGCCTGCTCCACACCGTGCGGGCCGCCGGTGCCACGAGCGGGGTGCTGCGCGCGGCCACGCCGGGGCGGGTGCTGGGCGTGCGCGGCCCCTTCGGCCGGGGCTGGGCGCTCCCGGCGCCGTCGGATGCCGATCTGGTCATCGTCGCCGGCGGTCTGGGGCTGGCGCCGCTGCGGCCGGTGGTGGGCCACGCGGCCGCCGGGCGGGCCCGCTACGGGCGGGTGGCGGTGCTGATCGGGGCGCGGACGCCGGAGGACCTGCTGTTCGCGGACGAGTACGACGACTGGCGGGACGAGCGCATCGACGTGCTGACGACCGTCGAGCGGGCCGGAGCCGGGTGGACCGGGCGGGTCGGTGCCGTCACCGGGCTCCTGCCGCTGCTGCGCGGCGATCCCGCGCGCACCGCCGCGTTCGTCTGCGGGCCGGAGGCCATGATGCGCTCCGCCGCGCGCGGGCTCGTGGCCCGCGGCGTGGCCGGGCGGTGGGTGTCGCCGCGGCGGGTGGTACCCGGCGAAACGGCGCTGCCACGCCCGGCGGCGACGCGGCGGTGACGAGGCAACGATCACAACAGCGAGGAGGAGGAGCGATGCACGCCAAGGACATCATGAGCACCCCGGCCCACACGGTCCACGCCGACGCTCCGGTCGCGGAGGCGGTGGGGCTGCTGGAGCGCTACTCGATCACCGCGGTCCCCGTCGTCGACGACGGCGGCACGCTGGTCGGCATGGTCAGCGAGCGGGACATCCTGCAGCAGGCGGCGTCCCTGACCGCCCCGGGAAGCCCACCCCGGCGTGTCCGTGACGTGATGGGCGGCCTGCCGGTGACGGCGTGGCCGGAGGCGGACGTGAGCGACCTGGCCGCCTTCATGGTGCAGCGGGACGCGCACACGGTCCCGGTCGTCATGCAGGAACACGTCGTCGGCGTGGTCAGCCGATGCGATGTGCTGCGCACGCTGCTGCCGACCGACGAGCAGGCCCAGAACGAGGCGCAGCGGCGCCTGGACAACTACGCGGGCGGGCGGCGGCGCTGGCCGGTCGCCGTGCACGACGGCGTCGCGACCGTCGACGGGCTGTTCGACGACGACAAGGAGCTGGCGGTGGCGGAGGCACTGGTCCGTACGACCGCCGGAATCGCCATGGTCCGGATGCAGGCGCGGACCGGCTGAGGGATGCCCGGACGCGGACCGGGCGGCGGATCGCGGCCTCAGGCAGCCGCGGGCGCGACCCGGGGCACGGACGCCTTGCCCGGGCCGTGCGCGACGAGGACCGGGCAGGCGGCGTACTGCAGCAGCCGCCGAGCCACCGACGGACTGCTCGGCCGGGTTTTGTCGGCCGGGCACCGGGTGCCCACGACCATCAGCCCGGCCCACTGCGAGGCCACCACCAGCGTGTGGACGGCCTCGCCCGGCTCGCCGCGCACTTCGACGTCGACGAGCGGGAACTGGGCCTGCCAGCGCGCGGTCGCCCCGCACAGCGCCTCGTGGACGACGCGCTCGTGGGCGCTGAGGTCGCCGCCCCGGATGGAGCCCGGCTGCCACAGGTCCGGGTGCGGCCAGGCCTGGACGACGACGAGCCGGACACCGCGCGCGGCAGCCTCCTCGAAAGCCAGCCGCAGCGCCCGGCGGCCCGAGTCGGAGCCGTCGAAGCCGGTGACGACCGGCGCCGTGGACGGCAGCTTCGCGTCCGGTGCCGCCCAGCGGTCCGCCGCATGGACCACGAGGACCGGGGCGTCGGCCCGGGCGCCGAGGGCCTGGCTGACCGAGCCCATCGGCCGGTCGTCGCCCACGGTCGTGCCTCGTCCGCCGACCACCACGAGCCGGGCGTCGTGGGCGAGCTCGCGCAGCACGTCCGCCGGCGAGCCGCGGCGGATCTCGGCGTCCGCCTCGATGCCGACGTGCCAGCGCTGCGCCTCCCGGGCCGCGCGCTCGGCGATGTCCTTCGCCGCCGCCTCGGAGACGTCGCCGGTCGGCACCGTCGTCACCAGCAGGGCCCGGGTGCACCGGCATGCCTCGTCCGCCGCCCATCGCAGTGCGCCGATGCTGTGCGCGGAGCCGTCGACGCCCGCGATCACCGGGCCGTACCTGTACGTCATCGGAGGCCTCCTGTCCGTGCTCCCCACACCTCATGCTGCCTCGACACCGGGTGAGAACGGCAAGCATGAAGGGCGGTCCGGCGGGCACCTCCGGCGAGAGGAGGACCAGCGATGAGCACCATGACCGCCTGGGCGGTGCACCGCCCCGGGCCCGTCGCCGAGCACCCGCTGTGCCGTGTGCGGCGGCCGGTGCCCGAACCGTCCGCCGACGAGGTGCTGATCAGGGTCCGGGTGTGCGCGGTGTGCCGCACCGACCTGCATCTGGCCGAGGGCGACCTGCCCCCGCGGCACCCGGACACCGTGCCCGGCCACGAGGTCGTCGGCACGGTCGAAGGGCTGGGCGCCGATGTCACCGATCCGCCGGTCGGGACCCGGGTCGGCGTGGCCTGGCTGCGGCGGACCTGCGGCCGGTGCCGGTACTGCCGCCGCGGCGCGGAGAACCTGTGCCCGTTCTCGCAGTACACCGGCTGGGACGCCGACGGCGGGTACGCGCAGTTCTGCGTGGCGCCCGCCGCCTACGTGTACCGGCTCCCGGACGGGTACGGCGACGACGAGGTCGCGCCGCTGCTGTGCGCCGGCATCATCGGCTACCGCGCCCTGCGCCGCAGCCAGCTGCCGCCCGGCGGCCGTCTGGGCATCTACGGCTTCGGCGCCTCGGCGCACCTGGCGTGCCAGGTCGCGATCGCCGAGGGCGCGACCGTGCACGTGGTGACCCGGGCCCCGGCCGCCCGGGAGCTCGCGCTGTCCCTGGGCGCCGCCTCGGCCTCGGCCACCGCGCCGCCCGAGCCGCTCGACTCCGCCATCCTGTTCGCGCCCGTCGGAAGCCTCGTGCCGCCGATGCTCGCCGCGCTCGACCGGGGCGGCACGCTCGCGATCGCCGGCATCCACCTGACGGACATCCCGCCGCTGCGGTACGACGAGCACCTGTTCCAGGAACGGCAGATCCGCAGCGTCACGGCCAACACGCGGGACGACGGCCGCGAGTTCCTCGAGCTCGCGCGGCGCCACCGCCTGCGGGTGAGCGTCACGTCGTACCCGCTCGACGCGGCCATGGACGCCCTGGCCGACCTCGCCGGCGACCGCGTCACGGGGGCGGCCGTGTTGTCGCCCGGGTGACGGCTCAGCGGGTCACGGCCACCGGGCAGGCGGCGTGATGGATGACCGCCTGGCTGACCGAGCCGAGGAGCAGTCCCGTGAACCCGCCCCGGCCGCGCGAGCCGACGACGAGCATCTCCGCGCCGGCGGACAGCTCGGCGAGCTTCGCCGCCGGACGGCCGGGCACGACGGACGATCGGAAGTCGACGTCGGGGTACTTCTCGATCCACCCGGCCGTCGACTCGGCCAGCGTGCACCGCTCCTGCTCGCGCAGCACCTCGGGGTCGTAGGTCAGCGGCATCAGGTCGCCGGGCCCGGTGGAGACGGGCCAGAGGTACACCAGCACCGCGGTCAGCCCGACCCCGCGGGACGCCGCCTGCTCGAACGCGAACCGCAGCGCGGGCTCGGTGTCGTGCGAGCCGTCGACCCCGGCGACGACGCGGCCGGCCTCGGGCCCGGCGGGACGCTCGTCGTGCCGGACGATGACCACCGGGCATGCGGCGTGCGCGGCCAGCTGCACGCCGAGGGAGCCCAGCAGCAGGCCGGCGAAACCGCCGTGACCCCGGTTGCCGACCACCAGGACGCGTGCGTGCTCGGAGGCCGCCAGCAGCGCCTGGGCCGGCGGCTGCATCTGCAGGGCGGTGGTGAGCCGGACGTCCGGCGCGACGGCCCGGGCCCGGTCCTCCGCCAGGGCCAGGATCTGCGCGGCGACGTCGTGCATGCCGCGCTCGTACGGCACGATGACCGGTGCCGCGATCGGTGTGTACAGCATCGGCCAGACGAACGCGTGCACGATGTGCAGCGGCAGGTCGCGCCGTGCCGCGTCGGCCGCCGCCCAGGCGACCGCGTCCAGGCTGGGCCTGGAACCGTCGATGCCGACGACGACGCTCTGCTCCGGGACCATGACGACCTCCAGGTGCTCGCGATGGCGGGTCTGCCTTCAGCGTTGCGCGGCCGCGGGTGAGTCTCGGAAGGAGACCGGCGCACGGCGAGGCCCGGGACCGTGGGGTCCCGGGCCTGGCCGTGTGGCGTTCAGATGAGCCAGCGGTTGCGCTGGACGAGGGGGAGCTTGGCCCAGTGCTTGCCGAGGCCCCAGGTCTGGCCGGCGTAGGCGGCGGCGAGGACGATCATGACGATGGCGTAGATGACGTGGTAGTCGGTGAGGGGGTTGGTCGAGCCGGTGGGTGTGCCCTTGGCGGTGTGCTGGGCGAGGGGGAACTCGGCGAGCCACATGAAGGCCATGAGCAGGGTGCCGGAGGCGGCGGCGATGCGCATGCCGATGCCGGTGGTGAGGGCGAGGCCGATGCCGAGCAGGCCGAGCATGAAGCCCCAGTTGGCGTACCAGGTGCCGGCGATGGTGTGGAAGAAGCCCTGCAGGGGGCCGGCGTCGACGTTGGCGAGGAAGCCCTTGGTGGGGTTGCCGCCGTTGATCCAGGCCTTGGCCGAGGGGGTCGAGTAGCCGAGGCCGAGGAGCTTGTCGGCGAAGGCCCACAGGAAGACGAAGCCGGTGGCGTACCGCAGCACCGCGAGCGCCTTCGCGGCGGTCTTCGTCAGCATGCTCCCCGGCGCCTCGACCTGCTCCAGTGCGCCGGTCCGGTGGATGTTCGCGGTGCTCATCTCGGCCTCCCTGTGCCGTGTTCCTCCCTGACACATGCATCGTCGCGCGTGCACCGCGTCCGCCGCCGGTGCCGCAACGCCCGACTGGCCCGGGTCCAAAGTCCCGAGGAAGTCCTGACGCACGGGCCGGCGTCCTGCGGACGGCAACGGCGCCGGACCGTGCCGCGCCCCGCCCGCCGGCTCTCGCGGCGGCGGTGCCTGACCGCCCGGCACCTCGCACAGCCGGCGACCGCACCGCGCGGGCCGGCCCGGGACAAGAGGTGCCGGAGGTCCCGCGCGCTCGGGCGCTTGTGCTCTGCGCCCGGACCCCTCGCCGCGTGCAGGCTGACGGCAGCACCGGGAACGACCTCACCCGCGGCCCAGGAGGGCACCATGAAGCGCAAGACCCTCGATCTCATTGTCGGTGTCGGCCTGGTCGTCCTGGCCGGCCTGCTGCTCGTCGCCGGCCTCGTGCTGACGAGCAACGCGAACTTCGCCAACGACTACGTCAAGAGCCAGCTCGGCCAGCAGCAGATCACGTTCAAGACCGCCGACACGCTCACCGCCGAGGAGCGGCAGTCGGCGTGCCTGGTGCGCTACGCCGGGCAGCAGCTCAACTCCGGCAAGCAGGCCGAGTGCTACGCCAACGAGTTCATCGGGCTGCACCTGAAGTCGATCGCCGGCGGCAAGACCTACGCCCAGCTCGGCGACGTGCAGACCGACCTCAAGGCGAAGCTCGCCGACGCGCAGAAGGCCGGCGACCCCGCGGCCGTCGCCGCCGTGCAGCAGCAGATCACCGACACCAACACCGCGCGGGAGACCGTCTTCAAGGGCGAGACCCTCCGCGGCCTGCTGCTGACCTCCTACGGCTTCAGCGAGTTCGGGGTCAAGGCGGCCCAGGCCGCGCTGGTGGCCTACCTCGCCGCCGGGCTGCTCTTCCTGCTGGGCGCCGCCGGGCTGGTGCACGCCGCCCGTACGCCGCGCAGCCAGGGCTTCGCGGTGCCGGAGGCGGCCGTCGAGGAGCCGGTCGGCGCCTGAGCGGGGCCGAGTCGCGAGACCTCGAGGACCCGGGCCGGACCGGCCCGGGTCCGTTCGTGCGCGCCGCCCGTTCCGGCGGGCCGTGGCGTTCCGGCGGGCCGTGGCGTTCCGGCGGGCCGTGGCGATGGCAGCGGCCGTGGCGTTTCGGCGGGCTGTGGCGATGTCAGCGGGCCGTGGCGATGAGGCGGTGCAGGGCGGCGCGGGCGGGCGGTCCCCACGTGGCCTTGCCGCCGGGTTCGCCGTGCACGCCGGCGTCGCCGATGAGCATGCCGGCGAGGGCCCGGCCCATCGCGCAGCCGCGGGCACGGCGCCGCGTGGCGGGGTCCGCGGCCGGTCGGTAGGCCGCGTAGAAGTGCCCGGCGGTGTCGTCCGGCAGCAGCAGCCAGGCGGCGGCGAGGTCGTAGGCCGGGTCGCCGGCGCAGAGGTCACCGAAGTCGATGACGCCGCAGAGGGTGCCGTCGCCGGTGAGCACGTTCGCCGGGTGCAGGTCGGCGTGGAGCCAGAGCGGCGCGCCGGTCCAGGGCGGCGCGGTGACGGCGTCGTGCCAGACGGCCCGCACGGCCCGGACGGTCTCGGGGTCGTCGATCAGTCCCCGCTCGACGGCCTCGGCGAGCGATCCGGCGAAGCCCTCGGCCCGATCGGCGAGGGGACCGCCGCGGTTGCGGCCGGCGGGCGCGCCGGCGGGGGCGGGCCGGTGCAGTGCCGTGAGGAACGCGGCCAGGGACTCGGCCGCCTCGGCGCCGCGCGTGACCGGCGTCTGGTCGGCGGGCGTGCCCGGCACCCAGGTCGTGATGAGCCAGGGCCGGGGGAAGCGCGCGGAGGGTTCGCCGAGGCGCTGCGGGACGGGGATCGGCAGCGGCAGCAGCGGGGCGAGCCCGGGCAGCCAGGCGTGCTCCTTGCGCAGCAGCTCGTCGGCGGAGCCGGTCGCCCACGGCAGCCGGACGGCGAGGTCGTCGCCGAGCCGCCACAGCTGGTTGTCCCATCCCCGTGCCCCGAGCCGGATCGGGTGCCCGGCGAGGTCGGGGTGCTGGTCGCGGAGCAGGTCCCGGACGAGTTCCGCGGTGATCTCGAGCTCGGCATGGGTCACGCGAAGCCACAGTAGCCGTCCGGGGACGGCGGCGGGGGGCTCAGCCGCGGCCGAGGGCGGAAGGCTCAGCCGCGGCCGAGGGCGGCGAGGCGAGCGGCGAACGCGGTGGCGGCCGCGCGCAGCTCGGGCGGCTCCAGGATCTCGGCCTCGTAGCCCAGCCGGGCCGTGTGGACGGCGATCGCCTCGAGGGTGTCCGCGGCGCAGACGAGCACGCACCAGCCGTCGCGGTCGTCCTCGACGCGGCCGACCTGGGGCGGGACGCGCCCGCGGACCTCGGCCGCGTCGGCGCGCAGGCGGATGCGGGCGGTGTGGCGGTACGGCGACTCGGCCACCGCGCGCTGGACGAAGGCCGCCGGGTCCGGGTGCTCGCGCGGGTGGAAGCGCCACGTCGTCGGCGCCACGGCGCGCATGCGGTCGAGGCGGAACGTGCGCCAGGCCTCGCGGTCGACGTCCCAGGCCATGAGGTACCACCGCCGCCCGGTCGTCACCAGGCGCACCGGCTCGACCGTGCGCTCGGTGTCCGGGTAGCCGAACCGCACGCGCACGGCGTCGCGGCAGGCCCGGGCCAGCGTCACCAGCACCTCCGCGTCGATCTGCACGCCCGGGCCGGCCAGGGTCTCGGTCGCGCCGTGGACCGCGCGCACCTCGGCCCGCAGCCGCGGCGGCATCACCTGGTCCAGCTTGGCCAGCGCGCGCAGGGCCGCCTCCCCGGCGCCCGCCACCCTGCCGGTCGAGGCCAGGCGCAGCGAGACCGCGGTCGCGATCGCCTCGTCGTCGTCGAGCAGGAGGGGCGGCAGCCGGGTGCCGGCGCCGAGCTGATAGCCGCCGCCGACCCCGCCCGTCGCGTGCACGGGGTAGCCGAGCGCGCGCAGCCGCTCGACGTCGCGGCGGATCGAGCGGTCGGTCACCTCCAGCTCGGCGGCCAGCTCCGCCGCCGTCCAGGAGGCGCGGCGCTGCAGCAGGGCGAGCAGGCGCAGCACCCGTTCGGCGGTCATGGGCTCGATCATTCCACCGATCACGGACCGTACCTGTCCGCGATTCGGGTAAGACTGAGGCCATGACGACCACCCGTGCCGTACAGATCGCGATCGACTGTGCCGACCCCGCCGCGCTTTCCGCATTCTGGATCGAGGCGCTCGGCTACAAGCTGCAGGACCCGCCGCCCGGCTTCGGCTCCTGGGAGGAGGCGCTCGAGGCGATGGGCGTGCCGCCGGCCGAGCGCAACCGGGCCTCGGCGATCCTGGATCCGCAGGGCAACGGGCCTCGAGTGTTCTTTCAGCGTGTACCGGAGGACAAGCGCGTCAAGAACCGCATGCACCTCGACGTCCGGGCCGCGCCGGGGCTGCAGGGCGAGGAGCGGATGGCGGCCCTCGAGGCGGAGGCCGACCGGCTGGCCGGGCTCGGGGCGAAGCGGCTCGCCCGGCACGAGCCCCGGCCCCCGCTGGCTTTCGGGCACATCGTGATGGCCGACCCCGAGGGCAACGAGTTCTGTCTCGACTGACGCGACTCGGGCGCGGCTGCGTGCCACGGGGGCACGCAGCCGCCGCACGCATCGACGGACGCGATACGGTACAAGCTCACCAGAGCGTCACGCAGGCCGGGAACGCCGCGGTGACACAGCCGGGGACCGTGGTCACGGCGAAGAACGACAGCCGTTCCCGGTCCGCGGTGGTGGGGGCGTGGCACGATAGCGGCCCATGGGGGATGACGAGGTCTTCGCGGAGATCGCGCGGCTGGTCGCGGCGGGGGAGTACCGGGACCGGTATCACGGCCGGGCCGGCCTCGACCTCGAGGGCGACCCGGGCGAGATCGGGGAGTGGCCGGAGGGCCAGTTCCACCGCACCTACCATCGCCGCACCGCGCGGTACGCGACCGCCCGCGCGAACGGGTGGCTCGAGCCGCTGCCGCCGCTCGCACCCGCGGCGCCGGAGCTGGTCGAGGAGGTGGAGGCGGCCGCCCGCCGGAAGCTTCCGCCGCTGCTGCGCCGCCTCTACCTGGAGGTGGCCAACGGCGGGTTCGGCCCGGAGTACGGCATCAAGGACCTGTGGGCGGGCCACCCCCTCGTGACGCGGGAGCGCCCGGTCGCCGGCCCGACCCGCCCCCGCATCGCGCGGCCGCTGTGCTCGTGGTGCAACGGCGGCCTGACGGAGATCGACCTCTTCGACGGTCAGGTCTGGGGCACGACGGCGTACGCGGTGCCGACCGGCATCCCGCGCTCCTACCCGCAGGGCCTGACCGTCACCGAGTGGCTGGCTCGCTGGCTGGAGGGGCGCGCCTACCCGCCGCTGCTCGTGCGCGACGGCGCCACCTGGCGGCCCGGCACCGAGGCCGAGGAGCGGGCCGCCTTCGAGGCGCGTGAGGAGGACCGCCGCCACCCCGACCCCTTCGAGGACGACGAGGACTGGCCGCACTAGGCGCCGCGGCCAGGCCTCACAACCATCCCACGGTTCGCGGTTGCTGTGTGATCCTGTACCGGTGGCTTGGCCAGGGCGGACCTGGCCCGGTGAAGCCGCCGTGCTAGGCATCCCGCCCGACCAGCGCGACCCACGCGGCGGCCAGTGCCGCCGCGGCCCACCCGGCCAGCACGGGCAATCCGGCCTCGTGCGGCAGATACGGCACGACCCGCGGCGCAACGGCCCGCAGCACGGGTGCCGCCATGACCGGTACCCCGGCCAGGAACGCCAGCGGCCAGACGACCCCGCGCGCCACCAGCGCCAACCCCAGCGCGAACAACGACAGCAGCACACACCGGGCGGACCACGACAGCACCGTGCTCGGCAGTGCTACGGCCAGCACCTTCAGGACGAAGAACCGATGCCGCGACGGTACCGCCCACAAGCCCGTCGCCCAACCCTCGCGCCCGCCCGCCACGACGGCCGCCGCGGCCATCGCGTGGGCCGCCAGGAGTGCGGCGTGCGCCAGCTCCAGGCCCAGGAACCCGGCCAGCAGCGCCCAGACGACCGGGAGCGTCGCGATGCGGTACCACTCACCAATCACGGCGCCGTACCACCACCGCGGCGACGGTCAGGGCGAGCGCGGCCCAGGCGGCGACGACCAGCGCGGCCACGAGCCGGCCGGAGCTCAGGGCGTCGTCGACGTGCGGGTCGAGCAGCAGGTTGCGCCCGGCGCTCAGCGGCCAGAGCGCGTCCAGCCACCGCGGCGCCGCCTGTGTCATGGTGACCGCCGTGACGGCGACGACGCCGAGCAGCCCGGCCAGCATGCCGCGCCCGGCGAGCGCGAAGGCGTGCCCGATCAGGGAGTACAGCACGGCGTACCCGAGGAACAGGGCCTGCGGCGCGACCGCGGACCACATCACGCCGGCCGCCAGCCACAGGAACGCGACGGAGATGACCGACACCAGCACGCAGACGACCGCCAGCCAGGCCGCGACCGCCACGGTCTTCGCCAGCACGAGCCGACCCTGGCGCGGGACCGCGAGCAGCGCGGCCCCCAGCCGCCGGGCCTCCAGCCCGCCCAGGATCGCTCCCAGCACCGGCAGGAACAGGCACATCTGCAGCGACGACCCGGCCGCCTGGTCGAGCAGCGCCCGGGTGGCCGGCTGCCGCTCGCCGATGAACAGCTCGATGGTGCCGTCGGGCGCGATGGCCGCGACCGCGTCCCGGGTCAGGCCGAGCGCCTCGCACTGCACGAGCACGTGGATCGCGAGCAGCACACCGGTCGCGATCCAGGCCGTGCGCGCGGCTCGCAGCTTCGCGAGCTCGGCCCGCACGGCGCTCACCGGGCCCCGCCGGTCAAGGCGAAGAAGGCGGCTTCCAGGGTACCGTGCGCCGCCACCACTGTCCCCAATGGACCGTCGGCCACCACGCGTCCACGGTGGATGATCACGACGTCGTCGGCGGTCTCGGCCACGTCGGCCATCACGTGGCTGGACAGCAGCACGGTGCGCCCCTCGGCCGCCGCCTCGCGGGCCAGGCGCCGCACCCAGCGCATCCCGTCCGGGTCGAGGCCGTTCGCGGGCTCGTCGAGGATCAGCACCTCGGGCTCGCCGAGCAGCGCGGCCGCGATGCCGAGCCGGCGGCGCTGGCCCAGGGAGTAGCGGCCGGTACGCTGCCGGGCCCGCGACGCCAGCCCCGCGAGTTCGAGCACCTCGCGGACCCGGCGCCGGGCGATGCCGTTGGACAGGGCCAGCCACATGAGATGGTCGACGGCCCGCCGTTCCGGCAACGGACCCGCCTCCTCGAGCAGCGCGCCGACCGTCCGCAACGGATGGCGCAGCTGCGCGTACCGCCGCCCCTGCACGGTCGCCGAACCGCTCCCGGCGCGCGCGAGACCGAGCAGCACGCGCAGGGTCGTCGACTTGCCGGCCCCGTTCGGCCCGAGAAACCCGGTCACCCGCCCGGGCCGCGCGACGAAACCCACCCCGTCGAGTGCGGCCACGCCCCCGTAGCGCTTGCACAGTCCGTCCACTTCGATCACCGCCCGAGCATCCGCGAGCGCCCGGGTTCCGTGCGTCCCCCGAAAGGAGACCGTGACTCGGCACGGCGCCGGACGGAGGCCGTGACTTCTCACGCTCCGGACGCGGACAGAGACCTCAGCGGACCTCAGCGCGGCTCGTGCAGCAGGCCGGCCTCGTGCGCGAGCACGGCCAGGTGCGTGCGGTCGTTGACGCCGAGCTTGGCGAACATGCGCCGCAGGTACGTGCGCACGGTCTCCAGGCTGAGCCGCAGCTCGTCGGCGATCTGCTGGTTCGACAGTCCCCGGGCGACGAGCCGGACCACCTGCAGCTCGCGGGCGGACAGCCGGGAGCCGGCGAAGGGGTGCGGCCGGGCCGGCGGCGCGAACTGCCGGACGAGCCGGGCGGTCACCTCGGGGGCGAGGGCCGCGTGCCCGGCGTGCCCGGCCCGGACCGCCCGCAGCACCTCGGCCGGGGCGGCGTTCTTGAGCAGGAAGCCGGACGCGCCCAGGGACAGCGCCCGGTACACGTAGTCGTCGAGGTCGAACGTCGTGAGCACGACGACGCGCGTATCGCCGCCCTCGAGGACGGCCGCGGCCGCGGTGAGGCCGTCGCCACCGGGCATCTGCACGTCCAGCAGTGCGACGGCGGGTCGCAGCGCACGCACCAGGCGCACGGTCGTCGCGCCGTCTCCGGCCTCCCCGGCGAAGCGGAAGCCTTCGGTGCGTTCGAACAGCGTGCGATACACCCGCCGGAAGGCCGGATCGTCGTCGGCGAGGAACACGCTGATCACAGCGGCACCCGAGCCGAGACCCGGAACTCGCCGTCACCGGGCGCCGACCAGGACAGCTCGCCCCCGGCCAGCCCCACCCGTTCCCGCAGCCCGGCCAGCCCGACCCCGGTCCCGGGCGCGGGCACGGGCACGGGCACGGGTGCCGGCCCGGCCATGGGCGCGCCTGCGGGCACGGGCCGCGGCGGGGCGGTGCTGTGCACGTCGACGACGGCCTCGGCGGGGGTGGCGTGCACATCGACCGTGCACACAGACCCAGGCGCGTGTCGCAGTGCGTTGCCGAGCGATTCCTGGACGACCCGGACCGCGACCGTGCCGCCGGGGTCCGGCAGGTCGCCGTCGATCCGTTCGTGCACGGTGAGCCCCGCGGCGCGGCTGGCCGCGATCACGGCCAGCAGACGCTCCCGGGCCGGTGCGACGGGCGCGGGTAGATCCCGCAGTGTCCGGACGAGGTGCTGCACCTCCTCCAGCGCGCCCCGGGCGTGCTCCTCGACGTCCCCGAGGGACTGCCGCAGTTCGGCCGCGTCGGCGTCGGGCAGGAGCCGTGCGACCCCGGCCTGGGCCGAGATCACGGCGAGCGCGTGACCGACCACGTCGTGTACGTCCCGGGCCACGGCGGCCTGCACCCTGGCCCGTTCCACCGCCTCGGCCGCGCGCGCCTGGCGGCCCGCCGCGGTGCCGAGCAGCCAGGACCCGGCCAGTACGACGGCGGAGAGCAGCACCCGCTGGCCGGCCGCCCGTGCGTCCCCCTCCGGCACGGCCACCGTCGCGCCGAGGACCGCCAGCCCGCCGACGACCCCGATGGCCAGGCCCCCGGCCTGTCCGGCGCGGTGGGCCGCGACCGGGTACAGGCACCAGGCGGCGGCCAGCATGGGGTCCTCGCCGAGTCCGAGCACCCAGCCGGCGGCCGTCACCGCCGCGGCGACGACGACCGCGGTCACCGGGGCGCGGCGGCGCAGCAGCATCGCCAGGCCGGCGACGGCTCCGAGGGCCAGCCCGGCCAGGCCGCCGGGCAGCGCCCAGAACCCGGCGACCACCACGACGACGGCGACGAGGTCCATCCGGCGATCCTACGATCCGCCGGACGCGTGGGATTGCCCGTCGAGCGGGGGAGACCGTCGGCAATGATGGACGCCGTGATCGAGCACGGTGCCGGGCTGTTCGGCCGTCAGGAGGCCACGCGGGCGCTGGGCGCGCTGGTCGAAGGGGTCCGTGCCGAGGGCGGCGCCGTGCTGGTGCGGGGCGAGGCCGGTATCGGCAAGTCGGCCGTGCTGGCCTGGACGGCCGGGCGGGCGGCGGACGCGGGGCTGCGGGTGCTCAGCACGACCGGTGTCGAGTCGGAGGCGCAGGTGGCCTTTGCCGGGCTGCACCAGCTGCTGGCGCCGGTGCTGGGGCAGGTCGATCCGCTGCCCGACGCGTTGCTGGCCGCGTTCGGGCGGGCCGGCGTTGCCGCGGTGGACCCGTCCCGGCTGGCGCTGGCCACGCTCGACCTGCTCGGCGAGGTCGCGGCCGAGCAGCCGGTGCTGCTCGTCGTCGAGGACGTCCACTGGCTCGATCGGGCCAGTGCGGACGCGCTGGCGTTCGTCGCCCGGCGGCTGGCGTTCGAGCCGATCGTGTTGGTTGTGGCGGCGCGCGACGGGTTCCACGGGCCGTTCGACGATCTGGGGCTGGCCGAGGTGCGGCTCGGGCCGCTGGGCCGGGCCGACGCGGCGGCGCTGCTGCGGGCGCGGGCGCCGCGGCTGGGGGCGGCGGTCCGGGAGCGGGTCCTGGACGAGGCCGCCGGCAATCCGCTCGCGCTGGTGGAGCTGCCGGCCGTGGTCGACGCGGGCCCGGTCGGGGTCGTCGCCCTGCTGTCGTTGTCGGCGCGGCTGGAGCGGGCGTTCGCGGCCCGCGTCACGGGGCTGCCGGCGGCCACCCGGTCGCTGCTGCTGGTGGCCGCGCTCAACGACGGGCCGGCGCTGGCCGAGGCCCTGGCCGCCGCGCCGGAGACCGTCGAGGAGGATCTGCGGCCCGCGGTCGATGCCGAGCTCGTGGAGGTCAGCGACGGGTCGATCCGCTTCCGGCATCCGCTCATGCGCTCGGCCATCCATCAGCGCGCGAGCCCCGACGAGCGGCGGGCCGCGCACCTGGCCCTGGCCGGCGTCGTGGCCGGCGATCCGGAGCGGCGGCCGTGGCATCGGGCGTCGGCGGCGCGCGGCCCCGACGAGGACGTCGCGGCCGATCTGGAGGCGGCGGCGGCCCGGGCGTACCAGCGTGGTGGCATCGAGACGGCGGCGGCCGCGCTGGAACGGGCGGCCGGGCTGACCGCGGACCCGGACGAGCGGGCCGAGCGGCTGCTGCGGGCCGCGGACCTGGTCGCCGAGCTGGGCCGGTGGACGGCCGTCAACGATCTGCTGATCCGGGCCGGGCAGGGTGAGCTGTCGGCCGAGCAGCGGGTGCGGCTGCGCTCGATCCGCGAGGTGTTCGAGGACGGCGTCGGGCCGGTCGCCACCGGCACCACGACGCTGGCCCGGCTGGCCGAGGGGGTGGCCCGGGCCGGGCGGCGCGAGCTGGCGGTGAAGCTGCTGGCCAATGCCGCCTCGCGGTGCTACTTCACCCAGCCCGGCCCCGAGGTGCGCGAGGACGTCATCGCCGTCGCGGAGCGGATCTTCGACGACGAGCACGATCCGCGGCTGCTGGGGTTGCTGGGCTTCGCCTCGCCGGTCGAGCGCGGTGCGGCCATCCTGCGGCGGCTGCCGGTGGCCCTCGAACGCATCGGTGGCGATCCCGCCCTGACGCGGCAGCTGGGCAACGCGGCGCTCTCGGTGGGGGCGTACGACATGGCGGTACGGCTGCAGGGTCCCGGTCTTGCCACGGCTCGGGCACAGGGGCGGCTGGCGACGCTGGCCCGGCTGGTCGGGGCCCGGGCCTGGTGCACCGTCAACCTGGGCGAGCTGTCCGACGCCATCCCGAATGCCGAGGAGGCCGTGTGGCTGGCGACGGAGACCTCGCAGCCGAACCTGCGAACGCTGGCGCGGGCCCATCAGGCGTCGGCGGCGGCCCTGCGGGGTGACCACGACGCGACCGAGCGGATCGCGGCCGAGGTCGAGCGCGAGGGGCTGGCCGTCGGGGCGCGGATCATCCTGGCCGGCGCGCAGATGGCGCGCGGGCTCTCCGCGCTGGGCGACGGGCGGTACGCCGACGCCTACGAGCATCTGCGCCGCGTCTACGACCCCGCCGACCCGGCCCACCACCTGTCGCTGTGCTATGGGCTGTCCAGCTACGTCATCGAGGCGGCGGTGCGCAGCGGGGCGGCCGGCGAGGTGCAGGCCCTGATGGCCGACCTGGAGCGGCGGGCCGCCGCCATCCCGTCGCCGGCGCTGCACATCGGCCTGCGCCACGCCCGCGCGCTGCTCGCCGACGACGAGGCACCCTACCTGGAGGCGCTCGCCGCCGACCTGACCGACTGGCCGTTCGCGCGGGCGCGGGTGCTGCTGGCGTACGGCGAATGGCTGCGCCGCCACCGCCGCGTGGCCGAGTCCCGGACGCGGCTGCGGGCGGCGCGGGAGGCGTTCGACCGCCTCGGCATCGGCCCCTGGAGCGACCGGGCCCGCGCGGAGCTGGCCGCCTCGGGCGAGCGGAGCCTGACCCGGGCGCCCGGGGTGCAGGACCTGCTGACGCCGCAGGAGCTGCAGATCGCGCAGCTCGCCGCGGCGGGGCTGACGAATCGGGAGATCGGGCAGCGGCTGTACCTCTCCCACCGCACCGTGAGCACCCACCTGCAGCGGATCTTCCCGAAGGTCGGGGTCGGCACGCGGGCGGCCCTGCGCGGCGTGCTCGGCTCGTCAGCGCAGGTCTAGCCGGCTCAGGTCCGAGCGGGACGTCACGCCCAGCTTGGGGAAGACGCGGTGGAGCACCGTGCTGACCGTGCGGTGGGACAGGTACAGCCGCTGCCCGATCTCGCGGTTGGTCAGGCCCTCGGCCGCCAGCTGCGCGATCTGCAGCTCCTGCGGCGTGAGCCGGTCGCGGGCGGCGGGGGTGCGGCTGCGGCTGGACTCGCCCGAGGCGCGCAGCTCCTGGCGGGCGCGGTCGCTCCAGGCGTTGGTGCCCAGCGCGTCGAACAGCTCCCGGGCGGTGCGCAGCCGCGTCCGGGACTCCGCGACCCGTCGCTGCCGCCGCAGCCACTCGCCGTAGGCCAGCAGCGCCCGGGCCCGCACGAACGGCCAGCCCGGCACGTCGGCGCGCAGGGCCTCCTCGTAGCGCTGCTCGGCCACGTCGTCCCCGGCGAGCACCGCGCGGGCGTGCCGCAGGCCGTTGTGCAGCGACTCCGCCGGGGTCAGCCGCGCCCGCCGCTCCATCGCCGCCATGACGCCCGCGACCGCCCCGGCCTGCCCGCTGCGCGCCGCCGCCTCGGCCAGGTCCCCGATCGCCGCGCAGCCGTGCATCACGTGGTACGCCGGGTCGGCGGGGTCGTAGAGGCGGGCCAGGGCGTCGTAGGCGTCGGCCGGCCGGCCGTCGGCCAGCGCGGCGAGCCCGCGGGCGTGCGCGACGACGGAGAGGGAGGCGGGCATGCTTTCGCGCTCGGCCGCGCCGGCCAGCCGCTCCAGCCGGTCGGGTTCGCCGCGCAGGGCCGCGATCTTGGCCTCGGTGGCCTGGGCCAGCGCCGCGAGGTGCGGCTGGGCGGTCTCGCCGGCCCGTCGCCCGGCCTCCTCGGCGGCGGGGGTGGCCACGCCGAGGTTGGCCAGCTGTACGGCGGCGTTGGCCTGGGTGATCAGTGCGCGGGCGACGAAGCCGAGCCGGCCCTGGGCCCGCAGCGGGCCGAGGGCGGCCGTGGCGAACTGCAGGCTCAGGTCGAACGCGCCCACCGCGGCGGCGGCGTTGCCGAGCAGCCGGGCGGCCAGCGGATCCCCGCCGGCGTCCGGCGCCCAGAGCCACAGGTTGTCGATGACCGCCGCGCCCCGGTCGATCGGCGCCGCGTAGGCGAGGATGCCGACCAGCCGGGCGTCGGCCGGGTCGATCGGCATCCGCTCGGCGACTTCGACGACGTCGCCGCGCACATCCGGCCCCGGATCGTTCCAGAACGTCGCCGTGCCGGCCGCGCCGAGCAGCATGAGGGCCAGGTCGGTGTCGCCGTCGGCCAGGACGCTGTGCGCGAAGCCGACCAGGGAGCGCACGCCCTGCCGGCCGTCGTGGGCGTGCTCGCGGAAGCCGCCTCGGACCCAGGTCAGCCGGGCCTGCTCGGCGGTGCTCAGGGTGCCCGGATCGACCTCGTCGAGCAGCCGGTCGACGAGGTCCTGCCGGCCCAGCTCGAAGGCGATCTCGGCGGCCCGGATGCGCCGGGCGATCCCGGCTCGGGGGTCGAGGCTGAGCTCGGCCGCGCGCTGCAGGGCGGCGACCGCCGCCACGACCGCGCCCTGGCGGTAGGCCCGGTCGGCGGCGGCGTCGAGGTCCGCGGCGATGCCCTCGTCCGGGCCGGGCGTCGCGGCGGCCCGGTGCCAGACCTGCCGGTTGGGCTGCCCGGCCAGGGCGTCGACGAGCGCCGCGTGGACGGCGGAGCGCTCGGCGGCGCCGGCCCGCTGCCGCAGGGCGGAGCGCATGAGCGGGTGGCGCAGGTGAAGCCGGGCTCCACCCGGTTCGATGTCGGCGAGGCAGGCGGCGACGGCGGGTCCCAGGTCCTCGGCGCCGCAGCGCCGCCCCGCGACGATGCCGCCGGCCGCGAGGACCTCGGCCAGCAGGTCGGTGTCGTTGAGCGCCGCGACCAGCAGCAGGGTCCGGGTGACGGCGGGCAGGGCGGCCACGCGGGCCCCGAATGCCTGCTCCAGCCGGGCGGTGAGCGGCAGCCAGGCGGCCGGGAACGCGCCCGCGCCGGCCGGGACCGGGGCCAGCGGCAGCTCGACCAGGGCCAGCGGGTTGCCGGCCGCCTCGAGCAGCAGCCGGCGGCGCAGCCCGGGCCGCAGGCCGGGCGCGCGGGCGTCCAGCAGCTCGCCCGCCGCCGCGGCGTCGAGCCGCTCCAGCCGCAGCTCGGCGAGGCCGGCCGCGTCGAACGGGGTGTCGAAGCCGTCGCGGATCGCGGCCAGCAGGACCACCGGTTCGGCCTCGAGCCGCCGCGCGACGAAGGCGAGCACGTCGGCGCTGGCCCGGTCGAGCCACTGGGCGTCCTCGACGAGCAGCAGGACCGGGGTGCCGGCCGCCGCCTCGGCGAGCAGGTCGAGCGTCGCCAGCGCGGTGAGAAACAGGTCAGGTCCGCCCTCGGCGACCGGCTCGCCGAGGGCGGAGCGAAGGGCGTCGCGCTGCGGGGCGGGGAGATCCGCGATGCCGGCCAGCACCGGCTCCAGCAGCGCCCGCAGGCCGGCGAAGGGCAGCTGCGGCTGCGACTCGACGCCGACCGCGCTGAGCACCCGCAGGCCCCGCCCGGCGGCCGCGCGGGCGCCCGCCGCGAGCAGGACCGACTTGCCGATGCCGGGCTCCCCGCGCACCAGGACGGCCGCCCCGCGTCGGGCGATGCCGTCGAGGAGCTCATCGAGGCGGCGCGACTCTTCGCGCCGCCCGAAGAGGATGTCGCCCGGCGTCATGCGCTCAGTCTAGGAACCGCAGCAGCGCCCGCGTGAGCTCCGCCGGGTGCTCCTCGTAGATCCAATGGCCGGAGTCACCGACCACGAGCGGGGTGACGTTCACGGCGTAGCCGGCGGCCTGGCCGGCGACCTTGTCGCGCAGGCTGCCGCTCGCCCCGATGGCCAGCACGGGCACGGTGAGCTTCGTCTGCCCGAGCCGGGCGTTGTCGTCGATGTCCTTCGGGAACGCCCGGAACCACTCGAAGCTGGCCCGCAGGTGGGCCGGGTCGCGCAGGTACGAGGCGAACTCCCGCACGTCGGCGTCGGTGACGGCGCCCTTGCGCACCTCGAGCGAGTCGATGAACCCGCCCACCCACTGCTCCTCGCGGCCGCTGACCGTGCGCTCGGGCAGGCCGTTGGTGAGGCTGAAGAAGCCGAAGTTCCAGACGCCCGGGCCGTCGGCGGTCAAGGACGGGAAGTTGTACAGGCTGAGGTCCGGAATCGGCGCCTCGCTGAGCACGAGCCGGGTCACGTCGCGCCGGTACGTGGCCGCGTAGGAGTAGGCGACCATCGTGCCGATGTCGTGGCCGACGATGCGGATGCCGTGCTCGAGGCCAAGCTGGACCAGTAGCCCGTGCACGTCGGCGGCCATCGTCGCCTTGTCGTAGCCGCCGGCCGGGGCGTCGCTGCGCCCGGCGCCGCGCAGGTCGGGCGCGATGACCGTGTAGTGCTTCGCGAGCTCGGGCAGCAGGCCGCGCCATTCGTACCAGGTCTGCGGGTAGCCGTGGATGAGGACCAGCGTCGGGCCGTGCCCGCCGCGGACGTAGTTGAGCGAGACGGCGCCGACCTTGGCCCGCTGCTCGGTGAACCCGGCCGGCACCCGCCGCTGCGGTGGGCCGGCGGCGGCGCCGGAGCCGAGCGCGAGCACCAGGCCCAGGACGGCGAGCAGGAACGCGAGTGGACGACGAGCCATGACTCTCCTCAGCGGATCGGGGATGACGTGCATCGAGGGTGCTCGACGGGCCGGGCCGGGCGCATCCGTCACGTGACTGCGGTGCCGGCCCGGGTTCGCGGGCGGGTGCGCCGTAGCCGTACTGATGCCCGGCCGGCGCGGCCTGTCCAGACTGGCCGTGCCCGTCCTCCGGTCCGGAGGGCGACGAGGAGATCGGGGACCGCGCCGTGGACGATCCGTACCCCCTGCAGCCGCTCGAAGGGCGCCCGTCGTTCTGGTTCCTGGGCGGCCGGGTGCACGTGAAGGTGCCGGGGGAGCGCACCGACGGGCATCTGAGCCAGCTCGAGTTCGACGACCCGCTGGGCCAGGCCCCGCCGCTGCACGTGCACGACGGCGAGGACGAGGTCTGGTTCGTCCTCGACGGCAAGGTCACCTTCTTCGTCGGCGAGCGCTCCTTCGACCTGGAGGCGGGCGCGATGGCCCTCGGCCCCCGCGGCGTGCCGCACAGCTACCTGGTGCGCTCGGCCCGGTCCCGGATGCTGGTGAGCTACGGACCGGCCGGCATCGAGCGGTGGTTCGCCGAGAACGGCTCCCCGATCGCCGCGATCGACGACGCCCCGGCCGCGTTCGACATCGGCAGGATCATCGCCTCGGCGGAGCGCTTCGGCCTGCGCGTGGTCGGGCCGCCGCCGTCGCTGTAGGGCTCACTCGCCCGGCATGGCCTCCAGCGCGTCGCGCAGCTCGGCCCGGCCGGTGATGCCGAGCTTCGGGAAGATGCGGTACAGGTGCGAGCTGACCGTCCGGTGAGACAGGAACAGCTGGTCGGCGACCTGCTTGTTGGTGTGCCCCCGGGCGGCCAGCCGGGCGATCTGCAGCTCCTGGCTGGTCAGCTGGGCCAGCCGGCTCTCGGTGCGCCGCTGCACGACCAGCCCGGAGGCGCGCAGCTCGGTGCGGGCCCGTTCGGCCCACGGCCTGGCGCCGGCGGCGTCGAACGCCCGCATCGCGGCGGCGATCTCGTCCCGGGCCTCGCCGATGCGGCGCTTGCGGCGCAGCCACTCGCCGAACGCGAGCCGGGTCCGGGCCGCCTCCAGCTGGTGCCCGGCGATCCCGGGCTCGGCCAGCGCCCGCTTGAAGTGCTCCTCGGCCTGGTCGGTGAGCAGCCCGCGCGAGCGGTGCGCGAGCATCCACAGCAGCGCCGAGTCGAGGGCCCGGGCGGCGGCCTCGACCTCGTCGATCCAGCCGGCCGCCCGCCCCGTGTCCCGGGCCCGGACCGAGGCCTCGACGAGGTCGCCGATGACCAGCAGGCCCGCCTCCGGATGGACCAGCACCGCCTCCAGCTCCCGCAGCGCGTCCTGGTGGCGGCCCTCGGCCAGCGCGGACAGCCCGGCGGCCCAGTGCCGGCCGGCGACGATCATGGCCGGCGGTGCCGGCGCCAGCTCCCGGCACCGCTCGAGCTCCGCCGCGGCCCGGGGGTGCTCGCCGCGCCAGGCGTGCACCCGCGCCGCGATCACCGCCGAGTGGGCGGCGATCGCCGGCAGGTCGAGCTCCTCGGCCAGCCGGCCGGCCTGGTCGGCGTCGGAGACCGCGTCGGAGAGCCGGCCGGCCGTCAGCCGGACCCGCGAGAGCCGGCCCAGCGTCATGGCGTGGTCCGCGACCGCGCCGTCGCGCCGGAAGGCCTCCGCGGCCGTCGACCAGCCCTGCTCGGCCAGGTCCCAGGCGTGCAGCGACTCCGCGGCCTCACCGATCCCGGCCGCGACGATCGGGGGCAGGGCGGGCAGGTGGGCGGCCGTCGCCCGCAGCGCCGGGGTGACCAGGGCCGCGTGTCGCACCGGGTCCAGGGCGGCCAGGGCCAGGACGACCCGCAGGTCGGCGGCGGGCAGGCCGAGCGCCCGGATCTCGTGCTCGACCTGCGTCCGGACGGCCGGCGCGGCGCCGTCGGTCATGCACCGGAACGCCGCCTGCACCAGCGTCGCCGCGCCGACGTCGAGGTCGTGGGGCACGGCGGCGCGGCCGACGGCGACCGTCTCGACCAGCCCGCGCATCGGCAGGTTGGCGTTGGTCGCCATGATGATGTGGGTGAGCACGAGGTTGGCGTGCAGCACCGGGTCGGCGCTGGCCCGGGCCGCCTCGGCGATCAGCCGGTCCACGGCGGAGGTGAGCCCGGCCTGGCGGGCGGCCTCGGCGGCCAGGCCGAGCCGGCGGCCGCGCTGGTCCGGGTCGGGGGACAGCTCGGCGGCCCGCTCCAGGGATCGCATCGCGTCACCGACCGCGCCGCGGGCCCGGTCCCGCTCGGCGGCGGCCTCGAGGTCGGCGGCGACCGGCTCGTCGCGGCCGACGGTGGCGGCAGCCCGGTGCCAGGCGGCCCGGACGGGGTCGTCGGCCAGGGCCTCGGCGAGGGCCCGGTGCATGGCCACCCGCCGGGCGAACGGCGCCGCGCCGTAGACGGCCGAGCGGACCAGCGGGTGGCGGAACTCCAGCCGGTGGCCGACCGAGCGGACGAGCCCGGCGTCCTCGGCCGGGACGAGCTGCTCCAGGCCCAGGCCGAGCCGCGCGCCGGCCATCGTCAGCTCGGTCAGCGACGACTCGGTGTTCACGGCGGCCAGCAACAGCAGGTCGCGGGTCGGCTCGGGCAGGGCGTCGACCTGCCCGGCGAACATGTTCTCGAGCCGGACACCCAGCGGCAGCCGGTCGGGCAGGATCGTCGCGTCGTGCAGGCCGCGGTCCTCGATGCCGCGGGTCAGCTCGACCAGGGCGAGCGGGTTGCCCTCGGCCTCGGCCAGCACCCGGGCCCGGGCCTCGCGGCTCATCGCCGGGTTGAGCCCCGTCACCAGCTCGGCCGCGACGGCGTCGGGCAGGCGGTCCAGCCGGATCTGGCGCATGCCGAAGGGGGCGAGCGGGTCCCGCTCGCCGGTCCGGCACGTGGTCAGCAGCACGATCCGGGTCTCGGCCAGCCGCCGCGCGACGAAGCCGATCATGTTGACCGTCGGCTGGTCCATCCACTGCACGTCCTCGATGACCAGCAGCAGCGGCCGGGTCTGCGCCACCTCCTCGAGCAGGCCCAGCACCGCGACGGAGATCAGCAGCCGGTCCGGCGCGGTGTCCGGCCCGATGCCGAACGCGCTGCGCAGCGCCGCGCGCTGCCGCTGCGGCAGCGCGTCGACGCGGTCCACGACGACGTGCAGCAGCTGGTGCAGCCCGGCCAGGCCGACCCGGGTCTCGCTCTGCACGCCGACGCAGGTGAGCACGCGGAAACCGGCGGCGGTGGCCATCCGGCGCACCTCGTCGACCAGGGTCGTCTTGCCGATGCCTGCCTCGCCGTGCACGGCGACGGCGGCGCCGTGCTCGTGCACCTGGGCGAGGACCGTGCGCATGACAGCCAGCTCCGCGTCACGGCCGAGCATCGGCACCTCCCCGTCGCGACGGCGCCGGTCCGGTCCGGCCCAGGCCGAACGCTACGGACCGTCCGGCGCGACGGGCATACGTCACGTGACGGGTGTCGCCCCCGTATGCTGGGCGCGTGACGCCGCTGAAGATCGTCGAGACGCGCCCGGGCAACTACTCGCTGCTGCTCAACGCCGGGACGACCGCCGTCGACGGGCTCGTGGAGGAGCTGGGGCACGAGGCCAACGGCTACTTCTGGGAGGGCGTCGCGCAGCTGCTCGTCGCGACCGGGGCGCCGGAGCTGGAGGGGCGGGTCAAGTACGACCCGGAGGGCGGCATGTTCGTCGCCTACGGCACGGACCGTCCCGCCCTGGAGCAGCTCGGTGCGCTCCTGGCCGCCGTGGCGAACGACGCCGACCGGATGCGCGCCGTCGTGGCCCTGGCCGCCGAGCGCGGCATCGAGTTCGACGACTGAGTCGGCGCGGTCCGAGCCCGGGCCGGCCGGGTCGGGGCCGGCCGGGTGAGCGCCTTCGCCGGCAGCGACCTGGACATGGTCCTGCGGGCCGGCGGGATCGAGCACCTGGTGCTCACCGGCATCGCGACCGGCGGGGTGGTGCTGTCGACCCTGCGGCAGGCCGCCGACCTGGACTTCGCCCTCACGGTGCTCGCCGACGGGTGCCTCGACGACGACCCCGAGGTGCACCGGGTGCTGGTCGGGAAGGTCTTCCCGCGCCAGGCCGGGGTGCTCACCGTCGCCGAGTGGGCGGCCTGAGCGGCGGCTCCCCGCCCGCGGGGCCATGTTCTCACCTGCGCCGAGGGGCGACCGGCGGCCGCGCAACGGCCAGGCTTGTCCCCATGGCCAGTCGTCGCAGCCGCCCGGTCGTGCCGTCCCGCGCGTCCGTCGGCAGTGCCCCGGTACGCCTGCCGGATCTGGGCCTCGACGCGGAGGACGCCTACGAGGTCGTGCACGACGAGGCGATGCTCGACGGCAACGCGCGGCTGAACCTGGCGACCTTCGTCGGGACGTGGATGGACCGCCCCGCCGACCGGCTCTACGCCGAGACGCGCCAGAAGAACCTGATCGACAAGGACGAGTACCCGGCCACGGCCGAGATCGAGGACCGGTGCGGGCGCATCCTGGCCGCGCTGTGGCGGGCCCCGGACCCGGAGCGGGCCATCGCGACCTCCACGGTCGGCTCGTCGGAGGCGTGCATGCTGGCCGGGATGGCGTTCAAGCGTCGCTGGCAGGCGCGGCGGCGGGCCGAGGGCCGCTCCACCGACCGGCCCAACCTGGTGCTCAGCTCGGCGGCGCAGGTGTGCTGGGAGAAGTTCGCGAACTACTGGGAGGTCGAGCCGCGGTTCGTGCCGATCACCGAGGACCACCCCACGCTCGACGGTCACGACCTGGAGCGGTACGTCGACGAGCGGACCATCGGCGTGGTGGTGATCCTCGGGGTGACGTACACCGGCATGTACGAGCCGGTCGAGCAGGTCGCCGCCGCGCTGGACCGGATCCAGGCCACGCACGGCCTCGACGTGCCGATCCACGTCGACGCGGCCTCGGGCGGATTCGTGGCACCGTTCCTGCAGCCGGAGCTGCCCTGGGACTTCCGGGTCGGGCGGGTGCACTCCATCAACGCCAGCGGCCACAAGTTCGGCCTGGTCTACCCGGGCGTCGGGTGGGTGGTGTGGCGCGATGCCGGGCTGCTGCCGGAGGAGCTGGTGTTCCGGGTCAGCTACCTCGGCGGCGACATGCCGACGTTCTGCCTGAACTTCTCCCGCCCGGGGGCGCAGGTGCTGCTGCAGTACTACACCTTCCTGCACCTGGGCCACGAGGGCTTCCGGCGGGTGCACGCCACCGCCCAGGACGTCGCGCGGGGACTGGCCGCGGGCATCGCCGGGCTCGGCCCGTTCGAGCTGTGGAGCGACGCCGAGGACATCCCGGTGTTCGCCTACCGCATGCGGCCCGGCCACCCCGGCCCCTGGAACCTGTACGACCTCAGCGCCGTCCTGCGCCAGTACGGCTGGCTGGTGCCCACGTACCCGATGCCCGACGACCTCACCGACACCACCGTGCAGCGCATCGTGGTGCGCAACGGCATGTCGCACGACCTCGCCCGCAAGTTCCTGGAGTCGATGGGGGAGGCCGTCGAGCACCTCGAGCGCCTGGACCGGCCGCTGCCGCACCCCGGCGGGCAGCGCTCCGCCTTCCACCACTGACGGTTCGCGCGGGCGGCGCCGGCGGGCGCGGCCGGCGGTTCAGGAGGCGCGGCGCAGGCGGGTGCAGGCGTCCAGGGCCTGCTGCAGGGCGGTCTCCACCGTGGTCAGGTCCTTGCGCTCAAGGGCCAGCCGGACCCGGGTGAGGCACGCGGCGAGGAGGCGCTCCTCGCCGCGCGGCGCCGGGGGCCTCGTCGCGCCGCCGCGAATGCGGACCAGAGCGCCGTTCACGGCCAGCCGGGTCAGGTCCCGGTGGATCGTGGCCGTGGAGGCGCCCGTCGCGTCGCGGATCTCCTCGACGGTGACGTACTCCCGCCGCGCCAGCAGATCCAGGATCCGCTGGCGCCGCAGGGTCGGCAGCATCTGGGCGGTGTTCATGAGATCGGGTACAGCTGGCCGTCGGTGGCGACCGCGGGCGCGAAGTCGACCTCGCGGCCGTCCAGCGTGAACCGGTACCGGCTCAGCCGCCGGATCTCGGGGGAGGCCTCGAGGTAGCCGCGCAGCTCCTCCAGCTCGGCCGGGGTCAGCCACGCCGGCGGGTCCGACACGGCCCGGAAGCCGCACACGTCGGCCAGGTCCCGCAGCCACTGCAGCTGCTGCGGCGTGAGCAGGTTGAGCCTGCTGCGGAAGTAGACGACGTCCGGGTCGACCTCGACGAGCGGGGACTGCCACAGCCGGTGCACGCTGTTCACGACCGCGTTGCGGGCGGTGGCGTCGGAGGGGTCGACGGAGGCGTA
This sequence comes from Dactylosporangium sp. CA-052675, assembly GCF_050947935.1. Classification (GTDB taxonomy): domain Bacteria; phylum Actinomycetota; class Actinomycetes; order Mycobacteriales; family Micromonosporaceae; genus Dactylosporangium. The sequence continues at coordinate 4,428,783 of NZ_CP192010.1, forward strand.
GTTGTCCCACATCGGGGCCACGTCCGGGCCGCTGCGCAGGCCGTCGAGCAGGCCCAGCGACGGCAGCAGGATCGCGCCGGAGCCGAGCAGGTAGACGTCCTCGCCCGCGGCCTCGCGGATCACGTGCAGGGCCTCGCGGTAGATGCGCTCGCGGTCCCGGCCCGGCAGATAGGCCGCGGCCGCGTTGACGAAGTCAAGCTTGAGGTACTTGAACCCCCAGTCGTGCACGACGGTGCGGATGACCCCGGCCACGTGCTCACGGGCGTCGGCGCGGGCGAGGTCGAGCGCGTAGTACGGCCCGCCCCAGTTGTAGCCGGCGACGACCGGGCGCCCGGACGCGTCGTGCAGCAGCAGCTCCGGCCGCTCGGTGGCCAGGCGGGACGTCGGCAGGGCGATGAACGGGGCCAGCCACAGCCCGGCGGTGAAGCCGGCGTCGGTGATCTGCTTGACGAGGCTGCGCATGCCGCCGGGGAACTTGGCGTTGGGCGTCCAGTCGCCGACCCGCTCCTCCCAGCCGTCGTCGATCTGCACCACGTCGAACGGCAGGCCCGTGAGGTCGGCGATGTCCTTGGTGAGCTGGGCCTCGGTGACGTTCTCGTAGTACGCGTACCAGCTGCACCACACGTTGCCCGCCCGGCGCCGGCTCGTGCCGAAGCGCTCCGCGAGCTGGTCGGTGTAGGCGCGGAACACCTCGTCCTCGGGCCCGTAGGCGAGGAACCACTCGGCGCCGCCGCCCGCGTACCAGCCGGTGAGGGTGTCGTGGTCGGCGGTGAGCCGCGGGGTGTCCAGTCCCAGCGCGCCCAGCAGCAGGGTCCGGCCGTCCGCGCCCTGCAGCGCGGCGACCGCGGAGCCGTGGTGGCGGCCGGGGTCGTCGAACGCGGGGTCGTCCGCGGTCACCAGCCGGGTCGGGTTGGGGATGCGCAGCGGCGGCTCGCTGAGCCGCCGCCAGCCGCACGGGCTCCACGAGTTGTGGCCGTGCCGGTAGAAGGAGGCGTCGCCGAGCCCGTGCAGGATCGCGATCCGGCCGGGCGGCAGCAGGATGCCGCCCGGTGCGGGCCGCGGTGCCCCGTCGCCGGTGTGCTGAAGGGCGAAGTGACGACCGCCGAGCTCGACGACCTGTGCCATGGTTCTCCTTAACGAAAGTGCGTCACGAACTACTTGAAGAGCGCGTTGACCTGGTCGTTGGCCTTCTTCAGGGCGTCGGCCGGCTGGGCGGAGCCCAGGACCACGCCCTGCAGCGAGTCCTGCACGATCTGGCTGATCTCGTTGCCGTGGTCGGTGATCGGCAGGAAGAAGGTGCCGCCGGGGGCCGCGGCCTCGTCGGTGAACACGTGCACGTCGCGGCCCGCGGCCTTGTGGGCGGCGAGGGCCTTGTCGGCGCCGGACTTCAGCGCCGGGAAGACGACGGCCTTGTCACCCACGATGTCCTGGCAGGCGGCCGAGCCCAGGAACTTCACCCAGGCCCACGCCTGCTCGGGGTGCTTGGTGCCGGCGTAGATGGCGTCGGAGAGGCCGTTGATGGCGCTCTTGCGCCCGGCCGGGCCGGTGGGCAGCGGCGCGAACGCGTACTGCTGCTTCGCCCCGGTGCCGAGGTAGGAGCTGATCGTCCAGGAGCCGACGATGGTGAAGGCGGCCTGCCCGGCGTCCATCACGGCGTCGCGGCCGAGGGTGGACTGCTTGTCGAACTTCGGCGCGTAGCCGGCGTCGATGAGGTGCTTGAACCAGGCGATGGTCTCGGCGAGCTTGGGGTCGTCGTACTTGTACCTGGTGCCCCACGGGTTCTTGTCGAGATACGTGAACCCGTTGGAGACCGCGAGGTCGCCCCAGCCGTTCTGGCCCTGGGAGCCGTCGGCCCACTCGGGCAGGAAGCCGTACACCTTCACCTTGGTCTTGTCGAACGCCGGGTCCAGCCCGTTCCTGCCGTTGGCGTCGACGGTCGCCTTGGCGATCGCCTGCTCGAAGGTGCCGCCGTCGGCCGGGTTCCAGGTGAGCTTGTCCAGGCCGGTCGCGTCGGGGACGAACTTGGTGTTGTAGACCAGGGCCATGGTGTCCCAGTCCTTCGGCAGCCCGTAGCGCTTGCCGTCCTTGACGAACAGGTCGGCCAAGCCGGCCTGGTACTGGCTGAGGTCGACCTTGTCCTTGTCGACGAACGGCTGGATGTCGAGGATCTGGTTGCTGGACACGAACTGCGGGTAGTACGAGGCGTGGTCGGTCCACACGTCGGGCGCGCTGCCGCTGGCGAGCTGGGTGGTGAGGTTCTGCCAGTACTGCGCCCACGCGGTCTGCGAGATCTTGACGGTGATGTTCGGGTTGGCCTTGGTGAACTCGTCGGCGCACGCCTGGTAGGCGGGCTGCTGCTTGTCGTCCCACAGCCAGTACTCGAGGGTGACCTTGCCGCCGGTGTCGTCGCCCGAGGAGTTCGAGCACGCGTGCAGCAGCGGTAAGGCGAGCGCCGCGGCGGTGACGAGCGCCGCCGTGCGGGAGCGTCTGCGCATTGGGGGATTCCCTTCGGTTACTTGATGCCGGTGAAGTTGAGGGACTGCACCAGCCGCTTGCCCAGGAAGATGAGCAGGGCGAGGACCGGCAGGACGGACAGCGTGGAGGCGGCCATGAGCCCCGTCCAGTCCGGCTGGGTGTTGGGGGATTGCTGCAGGAACACCCCGAGGGCCACGGTGAGCACCCGGGTCTGCTCCCCGCGGCCGACGAGCAGCGGCCACAGGAAGTCCTTCCACGCCCACACCGACGTCGTGAGGGCGATGGTGATCAGCGGCCCGCGGCTCATGGGCACGATGACCCGCCAGAAGACGCCCCACCTGCCGGCCCCGTCGATGATCGCCGCCTCCTCCACCTCGCGCGGGATGGACAGGAAGAACTGGCGGAGGAAGAACACCGCGAACGGGGTCATGAGCAGGTTGGGGGCGACCATGCCGAGGAACGTGTCCATGGCGCCGAGGCTCTTCACGAGCGTGAAGTTGGGCAGCAGCGTGAAGATGGGCGGGACCATCAGCGCCGCGACGATGATCCCGAAGACCAGGTCGCGGCCGGGGAAGCGCAGGCGGGCGAAGGCGTATCCGGCCATGGCGCAGCAGAACGTCTGCACGCCCGCGATGAGCGCGCAGTAGACGACGGAGTTCAGGGTGTACCGCAGGAAGTTGATCCGCGCCCCCGAGCCCCCGGCCTCGCGCGCGGTCTGCGGGTCGACGAGGCCGAGCACCCGCCAGAAATTGATCATCGTCGGGTGGGCCGGCACGACGGCGGTGCTGTCGGTGTAGATGTCGGCGGCGGGGGTGATCGCCGTGCGGATCATCCAGTAGAACGGCGCGATCGTGAGCACGAGGAACGCGGCCAGGACGAGCCAGGCCAGCACCTTGCCGGGCGAGAAGCGGCGGGTCATGGCAGGCCTCTCAGGTCAGGTCCGAGCGGGATGCGCGCAGCAGCCGCATCTGCACCGCGGTCAGCACGCCGAGGATCACCACCAGCACCATCGCGGCCGCGGCGGCGTAGCCCATGTGGAAGTACGTGAAGGCCTGCTGGTAGATGTAGAAGTAGATGACCCGGGTCGCACCGACCGGGCCGCCCTTCGTGGTGACCGCGACGGTGTCGAAGATCTGGAACGAGCCGATCAGCGAGACCACGAGCACCAGGGCGAGGATCGGGCGCAGCAGGGGCAGCGTGATCCGCCGGAACATCCGCAGCTCGCCGGCGCCGTCCAGGGCCGCGCTCTCGTAGAGGTGCGGCGGGATCTGCAGCATCCCGGCGTAGAGCAGCAGGGCGGTGTACCCGGTGTAGGCCCACGTGTTGACGAGCGCGACGGACGGCATGGCCCAGTCCGGCGAGTTCAGGTAGGCGCGGTTGTCCACGCCGAGCATCCCGAGCAGGTGGTTGACGAAGCCGAGGTTCGAGTCGAGCAGCCACATCCACAGCAGGCCGACGGTCACGTTCGGCACCAGCCACGGCAGCAGCATCGTGGCGCGCACGACGACCGAGCCGGTGAGCCGGTGCATGAGCGCGGCCAGGCCGAGCGCGAGCACGGTCTGCGAGCCGATGTTGAGCACGACGTAGTAGGCGGTGACCTTCAGCGAGTTCCAGAACTGCCCGTCGGAGACGAGCTCGCGGTAGTTGTCGGCGCCGACGAAGTCCGGGGTGTTGAGCAGGCTGTAGTCGGTGACGGAGTACCAGACGCCGCGGATGGTCGGGTACAGGTAGAACACCGCGAAGCCGAGCAGCACCGGCGCGAGGAAGAGCCAGGCGACCCAGCGGTCGTCGCGGGCCCGGCGGGGCCCGGGGCTCTCCTCGGCAGCCGGCACCGTGGCGGCGGGCACCGCAACGGTGTTGCTCATCGTCACGATCCGACCTCCAATCGATCGAAGATCTTTGAAATTTGGCGTCTTGCGGCGGGGGGTGTGTGGCCGCTAATAATGATGAAGCTCATGGAAAGTTTGTCAACACCTCCTCGTATCGATATGGCGAACGAGGAGACTCCGCACCCCTGATCCCGGAGGTCCATCCATGCGCACAACCCTGCGGCGGCGCCTCGCCCGCGCCGTCGCACTCTGCACGGTCGCCGCCAGTGCCGTGCTCGTGTTCGCGCCGCACAGCGCGGCCGCGTTCACCGCGGTGCCCGCCGGCGTCCCCGCGCGCCCGGCCCCGCCGGCCGCGCCGAGCCCCGGCCTGACCGACCACCCGCTCACCGCCGCCCCGAGCCCCCTGGACAACCCGCTCAAGGGCTTCGCCCGCTTCTACTTCCCCGGCGACAACCAGAACTCGGGCTACCCGCGGTCCCTGGCGTGGAGCTACTTCGGCCTGTCCGAGGTCATGACCAGCGCGACCGACTGCTCGACGTACAACTGGTCCATTGTGGACAACGCGCTGAACGAGATCGCCTCGTACGGCAACCAGGCCGCCATCCGCTTCTACATGGAGTACCCGGGCGGCACCGGCAGCCACCCCGGCAACGCGATCCCGCACTGCTTCGACGGGCACGTGACCTACCGCAACAACACGTACTGGGGCACCGTCAGCCCCGACTACGACAGCGCCTACCTGCTCACCGCCGTCACCAACTTCATCAACGCGTTCGGCGCCCGCTACGACGGCGACCCGCGCATCGGCTTCATCAACCTCGGCCTCGTCGGCCTGTGGGGCGAGTGGCACACGTGGCCGTTCGACACCGACACCGCCGACGGCTACCCGAACCTGATGCCGACCGACGCGCACGCGGCCCAGATCGTCGCCGCGTTCGACAACGCGTTCAACACCACCAAGCTCGAGATCCGCTACCCGGACTCGGCCGGCGGCGCCGCCAACGCCCGCGACATCGGCTACCACGACGACTCGTTCTGCTACAAGGAGGGCTCGCCGCTCAAGGGCGTCACCCTGCCCCAGTCGCTCGGCGGCGCCGACTACTCCCAGCTCCAGCGCGCGCTGAACATGGGCGTGGAGAACAAGTGGGTCACCGACTCCATGGGCGGCGAGGTGCGCCCGGAGATCCAGAGCTCCGCGTTCACGTCGTGGCCCGGCGGCTCCGGCCAGGTCGACAACATGAAGGCCTGCATCGAGCTCGAGCACACCACCTGGAAGATCAACCAGACCAGCCAGAGCTACTCGTCCACGGACCCGAACGTGGCCGCGGCCGTGCGGCTCATGGGCTACGACCTGTCCGCGACGCACGCCTACTACGCCAACAGCGTCAGCGGCAGCGCCACCGTCGGCGTCACGCTCACCAACAACGGCGTGGCCCCGTTCTACTACCCGTGGACGGTCTCGCTCGGCCTCAAGGACGCCTCGGGCGCCGTCGTGAAGACCTGGGACACCCCCTGGGACCTGCGTACCGTCCAGCCCCTGAAGATCCGCGCGTTCCCCGACTGGAACGTGGGTGCCGACCCGACCTACCGCGACTTCGGCTACCCGCAGTACTTCCAGTCCAGCGTCAGCCTCGCCGGCGTCGCCAACGGCTCCTACCAGCTCGTCATGCGGGTCAAGAACCCGCTCGAGGCGCTGAGCCCGGCCGCGAAGAAGCTCCGGTTCGGCAACGCCACCCAGAACGCCGACGGGTGGCTCGGGCTCGGCTCCATCGGCGTCGGCGGCTCCACCGGGGGCGACACCACGCCGCCCTCGGCCCCGACCGGGCTCACCTCGCCCGCGAAGACGTCGAGCAGCGTGTCGCTGAGCTGGAACGCCTCGACCGACAACGTGGGCGTGACCGGGTACAGGGTGCTGCGGGGCGGCACCCAGGTCGGCACGTCGGCGACGACGTCGTACACCGACTCGGGCCTGAACGCGTCCACGGCCTACACCTACACGGTCCGGGCCTACGACGCCGCGGGCAACACGTCGGCGGACTCCTCGCCGATCACCGTGACGACGTCGCCGTCGAGCACGCCGAGCGGCCTGGTGCTGGACGACTACAACGGCACCCCGGCCTACCCGTCCGCGGCGCAGAACGACCTCGGCAAGTGGACCGGCGGCAACTGCTTCCTCAACGGGGGCGGCAACGGCGTCGTCTCCGGCGGGGTGCTGACGCTGCAGTACAACAACTGCGGCTGGTTCGGCTCCGACGTCAACCAGGACGTCTCGCAGTACACCTACCTCGTCGTGCGGATCAAGGGCAACAGCGGCGGCGAGCAGACCCACTTCAACCTGGGCCTCGGCGGGACCACCAAGGTCTTCGGGGACTACACGCTGGACGGCGGCGGCCACCCGGTCATCACCACCGCCTACCAGGACATCAAGATCCCGATGGTCGCCAACGGGATCAGCCGCACCAGCCCCGCGCAGCTCGCGATGGGCTTCTGGTTCGGCGGCAACAGCTCCGTCTCCATCGACAGCTTCTCCTTCAGCAACTGATGTCGCGCACCCTTCGAGTCCGGACGGCCGCCGCCGTGGCGGCGGCCGTCCTGGCCCTCTCCCTGCTCGGCCCGGCCACCACGGCCGAGGCCGCCACCACGACCGCCACGTACACCGGCGACTTCGGCACGGTGTTCGCCAACCCCGAACGCGGCTTCCACAACCGCTACGAGATCATCAACGATCCGTCCGTCAACGACTACGCGAGCAACACCATCCCCGGCTTCAACCCGGACATGCTCGACCGCACGTTCGCGCGGGCCAAAGCCGACGGCGACACGCTCATCCACTCCTACGTCCACCTCGACAAGTACCAGACGACCGACCTGCCGCAGCCGCTGCTGGACAATCTGGGAACCGGCCTGGCCGCGATCCGGGCGCAGGGGCTGAAGATCGTCCTGCGGGTCGCCTACGTGTGGGACGGCTACTCCGCGGTCACCGAGCCGCAGATGGAGCGGCACATCGACCAGCTCGCCCCGGTCCTGGCCGCGAACGCCGACGTCATCATGCACCTCGAGGCCGGCTTCTTCGGCGCGTGGGGCGAGTGGCACGAGAGTCCCTACACCGCCGCATCAGAGCAGAACCAGGCGCCGGTCCGGGCCGCACTGGTGAAGAAGCTCCTCAGCAGTACCCCGGCCTCGATGCCGATCGCCATCCGGTACCCGATCTTCAACTACGAGTTCGCCCACGGCACGACCATGACCACGCAGGACCTCGACCGGCTCGGCTTCCACGACGACTGCTTCCTCGCCGACTCGGCCGACATGGGCACGTACGACCAGAACTCGTGGCTGGGCTGGTTCGACGTGCCGGTGAAGAAGCAGTGGGTGTACGACTACGCCACCTCCACCGGCGGCAACAAGATCGTCGGCGGGGAGACCTGCAACGCCAGCGGCGGCAACGACGCGGCCGGCGTGAACGCGCAGTACGAGCTGAGCCACCAGCACTGGACCGAGATCAACGAGGACTACGCGGCCGTCAACACCGACCTGTGGAAGAGCGCGAACATGGCCGCGTCCGGGGTCGACCCGGCCGAGACCCTGTTCACCCGGATCAAGCGCAAGCTGGGCTACCGGCTGCGGCTGGCCGACGCGACCTTCACCAGCCAGGCCGCGCCCGGCTCCGGCTTCACGTTCTCCGCGCACCTGTTCAACGACGGATACGCCGGCATCATCAAACCGCGTCCGGTGTACCTCGTGTTCGACAACGGCACCAACCGGTACAACGTGCAGCTCACCGGCCTCGACCCGCGCACCTGGAGGTCCGGGGCGGTGACCGTGGCCACCCAGACCGTGACCCTGCCGGCGATGGTCTCCGGGACGTACAAGCTGGCCCTGTGGCTGCCCGACCAGGCCACCGGGTTGCGTTCTGTCTCTTCGTATTCGGTCCGGCTGGCGAACACGGGCACGTGGGACCCGGCCAAGGGGTACAACGTGCTCGCCAACGCGGTCTCGGTGGGCGCCTGCACGGGCGACTGCACGCCGCCGACCGCCCCGACGCTGTCCGCCGGCGCCGTGAACGGTCAGTCCGTGCCGCTGTCCTGGGCCGGCGCGACGGACAACGTCGGCGTCACGGGCTACCGGCTCTACCGTGACGGCACGCTGCTGGCGTCACCGGCCGGGACCACGTACACGGACACCGCCGTGCCGGCCGGCACGCACAGCTACACGGTGACGGCCCGGGACGCGGCCGGGTACGACTCGCCGTCGAGTAACACCGTGAACGTCACGGTGAGCGGCCCCACCGACCCGCCACCCGTGGGGCTGGTGCTCGACGACTTCGACGGCACCCCGGCGTACCCGGCGGCGGCCAAGAACGACCTCGGGCGGTGGACCGGCGGCAACTGCTTCCTCAACGGGGGCGGCGCCGGCGTCGTCTCCGGAGGGGCGCTCGCGCTGCAGTACGACAACTGCGGCTGGTTCGGCTCCGACGTCGGGCAGGACGTGTCCGGCTACACCTACCTCGTCGTGCGGATCAAGGGCGCGACCGGTGGCGAGCAGGCACACTTCAGCCTGGCGCTGGGCGGCGCGACCAAGGTCTTCGGCGACTTCGTCCTCGACGGCGGCGGGCACCCGGCGATCACCACGGCGTATCAGGACATCAAGGTGCGATGGCCGCCAACGGCATCAACCGGGCGAGCCCGTCTCAGCTCGCGCTCGGGTTCTGGTACGGCGGCAGCGGCACGGTCACCGTCGACAGCATCAGCTTCCAATAGTACTTTGTAAAGTCCATAGCAATATTGGCGAGCGGAGGGCAGACCGTGCCAGATCAGGTCATCACCGGTACCGACCTGTCGCGGCTGCGTGAGCTCAACTCGCTGACGGTGGTCCGGGCGCTGCGCGACCAGCCCCCGGCCACCGTCACCGAGCTCGCCAAGCTGACCGGCCTGTCGCGCCCCGCGGTCGACGTGATCGCGCAGGGGCTCGTCACCGGCGGCTGGGCCACCATCGTCGAGCCGGGCGGCAGCAGCGTCGTGGGCCGCCCGGCCCGCCGCTACCGCTTCCGCGCCACCGCCGGCCACGTCATCGGCGTCGACATCGGCGGCCACAAGGTCCTCGCCCTGCTCGCCGACCTCGACGGCAACGTGGTGCACACCACCCGCCGCGCGGTCGCGGCCGACGCCGGCCCGGCCGAGCGCCTGGCCGCCCTCGACCAGGTGCTCGCCGACGTGCTGCACGAGGGCGGGAAGTCCGCCGACGACATCTGGGCCGTGGCCGTCGGCGTCACCGGCCCGGTCGACGCGTCCGGCAAGACCACCCTGTTCACGCCGCTGCCGGGCTGGCAGACGGTCGACCTCGCGGCCCACCTCAAGGACCGCTTCACCTGCCCGATCGTGGTGGAGAACGACTGCAAGCTGGCCGCGCTGGCCGAACGCTGGCGGGGTGTGGCGAGCGACGCCAACGACATCGTCTACCTCCTGGCGGGCATGCGCAACGGCGCCGGCCTCATCATCGACGGCGTCCTGCGCCGCGGCTTCGGCGGCGCCGCGGGCGAGATCGGCGCCCTGCGCGCGGTGCGCTGGCTGACCGCCCCCGAGCACCTGCAGCGCTGCCCCGGCGTCCCGTCGTCCGTCGGCCCGGACGACGCCGCGGCCTGGGTCTTCAACGCGGCCCGGGCCGGCAACCGCGACGCCCGCACGGCGGTGAACCGCTACGTGAAGGACCTGGCGGTGGGCACGGCCGCCCTCGTGCTCGCCCTGGACCCGCAGGTCGTCGTCTTCGGCGGCGGCTTCTCGCGCTCGGCCGACCTGGTGCTGGAGCCGCTGCGGCGCGAGCTGGCCAAGCTGTGCCTGCGCATGCCGGAGGTGCGGGCCTCGACCCTGGGGGCGGACAGTGTGGCGCTGGGGGCGCTGCGGCTGGCGCTGAACGAGGTCGACCGCCGGCTGTTCACAGCGGGCCTGAGCGCCCCGGTCGCCCCCCGCCGCGACTGACGGACCGTGCCCTGCGGCCGCGGTTAGAGCGCCAGGTCGCGCTCGTACCAGGTGCCGGGCTTGCCGCCCACGTGGGCCGGGTCGGCCGGCCCGACCGGGACGAACCCGGCCTTGGCCAGCACCCGCTGGGACGCGGCGTTCTGGCCGGTGGTGGCCGCCCGCAGGGTGCGCAGCCCGTGCTGGGCCACCGCCAGCCGGCACAGCTGCCGGACGGTCGCGGTCGCCACCCCGCGACCGGAAACATGCTGCGCGACCCGGTAGCCGAGGGTCGCGGTGCGGTCCTGGATGTCGTACAGGTTGAACCGGCCGAGCACCGAGCCGTCGTCGGCGACGAGCACGTAGAAGGCGCAGCCGCCGGCCTCCTGCTCGGCCAGCAGGGCGTCGTAGCGGTCGGTGAACCGGTCGAAATAGTCGTCGCCGCGGTCGGAGATCGAGGCGGCGAAGTACGCGCGGTTCGCCAGCTCGAAGGCCAGGACCGCCGGGGCATGGCCGGCGCGCAGCCGCTCCAGCTCGGGCATCGCCCGACTGTACTCAGCGGCGACGCCGGCCTACGCGAGCAGGTCGTCCATCAGCGCGCCGATGCGGCGGGCGGCGAGGACCCCGGTCAGCCCGGCGGCCGTCGCGAGCAGGTCGTCGCGGCTGTCCTGGTCGCCCACGGCGGCCGTGAGCCGCTCGCCGCGGCCCAGCGCGAAGAACAGGCCGATGTTCGCGCCGATGCGGGTGGCCAGCGCCCAGAGCTCGCGGGCCGCCGCGGGGTCGCCGCGGAAGGCGGCCAGCTCGGCGCCGCCCATGGCCCAGGCCCCGAGCACCGGGCGGTCGTGGGCGGCCAGCACGTCGGCGCGGCAGTCCCGCAGGGCTTCCGTGGCGCGGGCGCCGGCTCCGGCGGCCGGGTGGGCCTCGGCGACCCAGAGATACAGCACGGCACCCGCGATGCGGAACTCGATCCCGGCCTCCGTCGCGCCGGCAGCCGTCCGCAGCAGGGCCTCGGCGTGGGCCAGCGCCTCTTCGGGCCGCTCGCGGCGCCAGGCCAGCTGGGCGAGGCCGAGGTGCGCCTGGCCGATGTCGACCTCGTCGGCCTGCTCCGAGCCGGCGATCTCCAGCAGGCGGCGCTCGGCCTCGGTGTCGCCGGCCAGGGCCAGGTGGGTGTCGAGCACGGCCCGGGCGGAGCGGGCGTCCTGGGCCGCGCCGATCAGGTCCAGGTGGCGCTCGCTGCGGCGCAGCCACTCGTCGGTGCGCGCGCCGGGGCCGGCGTTGAGCCTGTGCCCGGCGGCGTGGGCGGCCATCCCCATGCCCCAGTGGTCGCCGACGGCCTCGAAGCGGCGGTAGGCCAGCTCCGCGTCCGGCCGCGGCCCGACGTTCTCCAGCAGTACGGCGCGGATGAAATGGCCCATGCCCTGCACGTACGGGTCCGGGTGGGCGACGAGCAGCGCGGCGTCGGCCAGGCTGCGGTCCGGGTCGCTCTGCTCCAGTCCGGGCAGCGCCGTGGCCAGCGCCACCGTCCGGGGCCGCACCTCGCCGGGGCGGTGGGCGAGCAGGTTGCGCAGGGCGCGGCGGGCCAGCGCGTTGAGCCGCAGGGGGCCGGTGTTGCCCGCGTTGACGCCGATGAGCACCAGCAGCCAGGCGAGCCGGTCGGCGTGCGGCCGCGGTCCTCCGGCGGCCGCCGGTCGCTGGATCGCCGAGCGTTTCCGGGCGACCGGGTCGTCCAGGCGCAGCAGCGTGCGCGCCACGGCGCTGGCCTCGGGATGCTGCCCGCGTACCGTCCACAGCTGCAGCAGCGCCCCGGCGATGTCGACCGCGGCCGGCTCGTCGTCGTGCTCGATCGCCCAGCGCAGGGCGGCGAGGAGGTTCTCCTGGTCGGCCGCGCAGCCCGCGATCGCCTCGAGCTGCTTCGGGCCGATGAAGTCGCCGATCAGCGCGACGGCCCGGCGCACGGCCCAGCCGACCAGCCCGGCCATGGCCGCCCGCCGCCCGCCGGACGCGGTGAGCCGCGCCTCGCCGTATTCGCGGACGGTCTCCAGCATGCGGTAGCGGTCGCGTTCCAGACGCAGCAGGGACTGCTCGACCAGGATCGCCAGGCCGCGGCGGACGTCGGCGCCACCGGCCACGGCCGTCGCGGTGTCGGCGGTGAACGGGGCCGGGATCACGGCGAGCCGTTCCAGCAGGTCACGCTCGGCGGGGGCGAGCAGTTCGCGGCTCCAGTCGACCATCGCCCACAGGCTGGCGTGGCGCTCGGGCAGGCCGCGCAGGGCGTCGTCGAGCAGGGCGAACCGGTCGGTGAGGCCGGCCAGTACGTCCTCGATCGGCATGTGCCGCAGCCGGGCGGCGGCCAGTTCGAGGGCGAGCGGCAGGTTGTCGAGCCGGTTGACGAGCGCGAGGGCCCGCTCCCGCGGCCAGGCCGGCACCGAGCCGCCGGCGCGGACGCGGGCCTCCAGCAGGGCGATCGCCTCGTCGTCGGGCAGCGCGGGCAGCCGGTGGACGACCTCGCCGACCAGGCCCAGCGGCGCCCGGCTGGTGGCGAGGACGCCGGCCTCGGGCGGCGCCACGGCCAGCAGCTCGGCCACGACCTGCGCGGCGGCGCCGAGGACGTGCTCGCAGTTGTCGAGCACGAGCAGGCCGTCCAGCTCGGCCTCGGTCAGCACCGCGAGGACGGCCGGCCGAACCTCGGACGGCGAGCGCAGCCCGGCCAGCTCGACGACGTGCACGGGCCGGGAGCCGCTGACGGAGCGGGCGAGCTCGGCGGCCAGCCGGGTCTTGCCCGCCCCGCCCGTCGCGACGACGGTGACCAGCGGCGCCTCCAGCAGCGCCCGGCCGACGGCGGCGAGGTCCGGCTCGCGGCCCACCAGCGGGGTCACGGCCCGGCGCCAGGCGGCGGGGAGACCGCCCGCCGATCGTGGCCGGGCGGTGCGCAGCTGGCCCCGCAGCAGGGCCAGGTGCGCGTCGGCGAGGGCGGGGGAGGGGTCGGCGCCGTACCGCTCGGCCAGCTCCTCCCGCACCCGTCCGACCAGGTCGAGCGCCTCGGCGTCGCGGCCCTGCGCCGCGAGGACCCGCACGAGCAGCGCGGCGGCGGGCTCGTCGGGCGGCACCCGGGTCGCCAACCGGCGCAGGTCGGCCTCGTCGAACGGGCCCCCCGCGGCCAGCGCGGCCTCCGCCCGCAGGGTCACGACGTCGCCGAAGAGCCGGGCGCTGCCGGTCTCGTCCAGCTCCGGGATCTCCGGGAACAGCGCCCGCGCCTCGTCGGCGCGGTCCCGCGCGCGGGCCGCGTCGCCCGCCGCGAGCGCCTGCCGGCCCCGGTCGGTCAGCTCGCGGACGGTGACGGCGTCGATCTCCACCTCCCCGGCCGGGATCCGGTAGCCGCCGGGCGCCGCGAGGACCGGCACGCCGAGGCGGCGCACCCGGCCGACCAGGGCCTGCACGGCGCCGGTGGCGTCGTCGGGCGGCGCGCCGAGCCAGACCGCGTCGATCAGCGCGCCGGTGGCGACGGTGCGGCCCCGGGCGTCGACGAGCTCGCGGATCACCGCGGCCAGGCGGTCGCCCCGCACCGGCCGGCCGTCGACGGCCAGGGGCCCGAGCGTCGTGATCCGCACGCCCTCATCATCGCGCACCCGGCCGGGTCGGATCGCAATCGGGCTTGTCGCTCGGCGGGGCGCACGTCCGACAGTTCGCCCGACTCATCGCGGCCGCTGGCCGGGTCGGGCTCATCGCGCCCCGGACAGCAGGGAGACCAGGTTCGCAGCCGCGCCGGCGCCCAGCAGCACGGCATTGTTGACCGCGCCCTCCGCCCCCGCCGCCGCGCTGCGCGGGAACATCGCCTCCTCGTACGACGCGAGCGCCGCCTCGATGTCGCCGGGATGAGCCGCGATGGCCAAGCCGAGCTCGGCGCCGTCCTGCATCGCCAGGTTCGCGCCCTCGCCGTTCGGCGGCTGCAGGTGCGCGGCATCGCCGAGCAGGGTCACGCCCGGCACGCGGTCCCAGCGCAGGTCGGTCGGCAGCGCGAAGTGGGGCCGCAGGACCGGGGGCCTGTCGCTGTCCGTGATCAGGGCGGCCAGCGCGGGGGCCCAGCCCTAGACCTCCCGCGCGATCCGGGCCGTGGCCGCGGCCGGGGAGTCGAAGTCGACGGTCGTGAACCAGGCCAGGGGCCGGGACAGCCAGAGGTACGCGTGCAGGTTCCCGTCGGCCTCCCGATGGCCCAGGAACAGTTTGCCGCTCGCGCGGGTGTCGAAGGCGAACAGCGAACCGCCGCCGACGACGCGGGCGGTTGCCGGGTGGCGGCGGTCGGCGTCGAACAGGAAGGTCTCGATCGCGGCGGTGCCGCCGTACGCGGGGGTGGCGTCCGTGAGCAGGGGACGGACCCGCGACCAGGCCCCGTCGGCGCCGACGAGCGCATCGGTGACGACGGACGTGCCGTCGGCGAAGGTCAGCTCGTAGGAGCCGCGGCCGCGTACGGAGGCGAGCTTGTGGCCCCAGCGGACGGCACCGGGTGGCAGCGAGTCGAGCAGCATCCGGCGCAGCGCCGCGCGGGGGACCTCGGGGCTGTCGCCGGAGCCGTCGTCGGGCCTGTCGAACAGCACGGTGCCGTCGCGGTCGACGACCCGGTAGGACTCGCGGCCGGGCAGGACGATCCGGCGGAACTGCGCCGTCAGGCCGGCCGCGGCCAGGGCGGGCTGGCCGTTGTACTCGTGGATGTCGAGCAGCCCGCCCTGGGCCCGGTCCGCGGGCGAGCGCTCGGCCTCGTACACGGTGGACGGGATGCCGTGCACGTGCAGGACGCGGGCCAGGACGAGACCGCCGAGCCCGGCGCCGACGATCGTGACTGAAGGGTTCGTCATGCCCGAAGCGTGCGCGGGGTCGTCGACACGGCAGCGACACGGCAGCGACACGGCGCCGACACGTTCGTGCGACGCCGGCGCGACTTCGATCAGGAATCGAGAAGTCCGGGCCGAGCCGCGCACCTAGGCTCGAACGCATGACGAACATCGAGAACCTGGGCATCAAGACCGTGCTGCACCCCGTCTCCGACCTCGAGAAGGCCAAGGCCGTCTACACCGCACTGCTGGGCCTCGAGCCGCAGCACGACTCCGCGTACTACGTCGGCTACGACGTCGCCGGTCAGCACATCGGGCTCGTGCCCAACCGCGGCCCGCAGGGCGAGACGGCGCCGGTCGCCTACTGGCACGTCTCCGACATCGCGGGGAAGATCTCCGAGGTCACCTCGGCCGGCGGCACCGTCAAGGAGGCCGCGCACGACGTGGGCAACGGTCGCCTGGTGGCCACCGTGCTCGACGCCGACGGCAACGTCCTCGGCCTGCTCCAGGACCGGTGAGCGCGGCCCGATCCCGCGCCGAGCGCCAGCGGGACACGCGGGAGCGGCTCGCCCGGGACGTCGACGTCTGGGTGGCCAGCGCGTCGCCGGAGGGTGAGCCGTATCTCGTGCCGCTGTCCTTCGACTGGGACGGCGAGGCGCTGCTCATCGCCACACCGGCGGCGAGCCCGACCGGGCGGAACCTGGCCGCGACCAGGGTCGCCCGGCTGGGGCTCGGGCTCACGCGGGACGTGTCGATGATCGACGGGGACGTCGAGGTGCTCGCGATCGACGCGCCGGCCAAGGAGGTCGGCGACCGGTTCGCCGCGCGGAGCGGGTTCGATCCGCGGGAGTACGGCTCGTCGTACAACTGGTTCCGGATCACTCCCCGGCGGGTGCAGGCCTGGCGTGAGGAGCATGAGCTGCGCGGCCGCGAGATCATGCGCGACGGCCGCTGGACTTCGTAGGGAGACGACATGGGCAGGCACGCCGCTGACCGCCATGACCTGATCCGCGTGACGGGCGCGCGCGAGAACAATCTCAAGGACGTCAGCATCGAGCTGCCCAAGCGCCGGTTGACGGTGTTCACGGGCGTCTCCGGCTCGGGCAAGAGCTCGCTGGTGTTCAGCACCATCGCGGCCGAGTCGCAGCGGCTGATCAACGAGACGTACAGCTCGTTCGTGCAGGGCTTCATGCCCGCGCTGGCCCGGCCCGACGTCGACCGGCTGGAGGGGCTGACCACCGCGCTCGTCGTGGACCAGCAGCGCCTCGGCACCGACCCGCGCTCCACGGTCGGCACGGCCACCGACGCCAACGCGATGCTGCGGATCCTCTTCAGCCGGCTCGGGCAGCCGCACATCGGCGGCCCGAACGCGTTCTCGTTCAACGTCCCGTCGGTGCGGGCGAGCGGCGCCATCACCGTCGAGCGCGGCAACCGCTCGACGGTCCGGGCCACCTTCGAGCGCCTCGGCGGCATGTGCCCGCGGTGCGAGGGCCGGGGCTCGGTCACCGAGCTCGACCTGACCCAGCTCTACGACGCGAGCAAGTCGCTGGCCGAGGGGGCGATCACGGTGCCCGGCTACAGCATGGACGGCTGGTACGGCCGGATCTTCCTCGGCTGCGGCTTCTTCGACCCGGACAAGCCCATCAAGCAGTTCACCAAGCGCGAGCTGGCCGACTTCCTGCACAAGGAGCCGACCAGGATCAAGGTCGACGGGGTCAACCTGACGTACGAAGGCCTCATCCCGAAGATCCAGAAGTCCATGCTGGCCAAGGACGTCGACGCCCTCCAGCCGCACGTGCGCGCCTTCGTCGAGCGCGCGGTCGCGTTCCGGACCTGCCCGGAGTGCGACGGCACCCGCCTGGCCGGGCCGGCCCGCGCCTCGAAGGTCCGGGGCATCAGCATCGCCGACGCGTGCGCGATGCAGATCAGCGACCTGGCCGAGTGGGTCCGGGGGCTGGACGAGCCGTCGGTGGCGCCGCTGCTGGAGGGGCTGCGCCACGCGCTGGACGGGTTCGTGCGCATCGGTCTCGGGTACCTCTCCCTGGATCGCCCCGCCGGGACGCTCTCGGGCGGCGAGGCCCAGCGGGTCAAGCTGGTCCGGCACCTCGGCTCGCCGCTGACCGACGTGACGTACGTCTTCGACGAGCCCACCGTCGGCCTGCACCCGCACGACATCGCGCGCATGCACGAGCTGCTGCTGCAGCTGCGCGACAACGGCAACACGGTGCTCGTCATCGAGCACAAGCCGGAGACGATCGCGATCGCCGACCACGTCGTCGACCTCGGCCCGGGCGCCGGCAGCGCGGGCGGCCAGGTCATGTTCGCGGGCACCGTGGCGCAGCTGCGCAAGAGCGACACGGTCACCGGGCGGCACCTCGCCGACCGGGTCGCGCTCAAGGACCCGGTCCGCCGGCCGACCGGGATGCTGCAGATCCGCGGCGCGAACGCGCACAACCTGCGCGACGTGGACGTCGACGTCCCGCTCGGCGTGCTGACCGTGATCACCGGCGTCGCCGGCTCGGGCAAGAGCTCGCTCATGCACGCCTCGGTCCCTCCGGGGGCCGGGGTCGTGGCGGTGGACCAGGGCACCATCAAGGGCTCGCGGCGCAGCAACCCGGCGACGTACACGGGGCTGCTCGAGCCCATCCGCAAGGCGTTCGCGAAGGCCAACGGCGTCAAGCCGGCCCTGTTCAGCGCGAACTCCGAGGGCGCCTGCCCGACCTGCAACGGCGCCGGGGTCGTCTACACCGACCTCGGCATGATGGCGGGCGTCTCCTCCGTGTGCGACGAGTGCGACGGCAAGCGCTTCGAGGCGTCGGTGCTGCGGTACAAGCTGGGCGGGTACGACATCAGCGAGGTGCTCGCCATGCCGGTCACCGAGGCCGGGGCGTTCTTCGCCGACGGCGAGGCCAGGCTGCCCGCCGCGCACGCGATCCTGTCCCGCCTCGCCGATGTCGGCCTGGGCTACCTGAGCATCGGCCAGCCCCTGACCACCCTCTCCGGCGGCGAGCGCCAGCGGCTGAAACTGGCCACGCACATGGCCGACAAGGGCGGCGTGTACGTCCTCGACGAGCCGACCAGCGGCCTGCACCTCGCCGACGTGGAGCAGCTGCTCGGCCTGCTGGACCGGCTGGTCGACGCCGGCAAGTCGGTCATCGTGATCGAGCACCACCAGGCGGTCATGGCCCACGCCGACTGGATCATCGACCTCGGCCCCGGCGCCGGCCACGACGGCGGCCGCGTGGTGTTCGAGGGCACGCCGGCGCAGCTGGTCGCGGCCCGTTCGACGGTGACCGGCGAGCACCTGGCGCGGTACGTGGCCCGCTGACCCGGCCGCCCTGGCCGCCCCGGTCGCGGCCTACTGCCGCTGCAGGTAGGTCGTGGCCGGGGCGAAGAACAGCGAGCCGGTGACCGGGGTCGAGAAGTCCAGGATGCGGTCGTGCGGGTCGTCGAGGAACATGCGCTCCAGCATGTGCTCGGTGATCGACGGGCTGCGGGAGTAGCCGGCGAAGTACGTGCCGAACTCGCCCCGCCCCGCGGAGCCGAAGGGCATGTTGTCGCGCAGGATCTTCGGGCCGATGTCGGTGCGCGCGACGTGGGAGTCGGGCGGCTTGCCGGCCAGCTCCACATTGGACAGTTTCTGGCGGCCGATCGCGCGCTCCTGCTCCTCGACCGGCAGCGCGTTCCAGGCCTCGAGGTCGTGCAGGTACTTCTGCACGATCACGTAGCTGCCGCCCGCGAAGACAGGGTCCTCCCCGCCGACGAGCACGGCGTCGCGGGCCGCCGCGCCGGTCGGGTTCTCGGTGCCGTCCACGAAGCCGAGCAGGTCGCGCACGTCGAGGTACTTGAAGCCGTACACCTCGTCCCGCAGCGTGGTCACCGGGCGCACGCGCCGCATGATCTCGGCGCCGAGCGCGAAGCACAGGTCGAGGCGCTGGGCGCGGATGTGGAAGAGCAGATCCCCGGGCGTACCGGCGGCCTGGTGCGCGGGCCCGTGCAGGCTGCGGAACGGGTGCAGATCGGCGGGGCGCGGGCCGGGGAAGAGCCGGTCCCACGCGTTCGAGCCGATGCCGGCGACGCAGCTGAGGCGGCCCTGCGGCGCGTTGAACCCGACGGCGCGCTGCAGCCCCGGCAGGTCGGCGAGCAGGTCCCGGGCCGTGGACTCCCCGCCCGGGTCGAGGGTGACCACGAGAAACAGGGCGGTGCGGGTCAGCGGGCTCAGCACGGCCTGCGGCTCGATGCGCACGGTCGCCGGGACTACCCCGCTCGCCCGCGACTATGCGCGGCCGGGGTCCGCTCCACCGCCGCCTCCCCCTTGACCTGCAGCTCAACGCCACCTACCGGCGGCCGCGCCCCGGTCCGCTCCCGCCCGGCGTCGTGCACCGCTCCGGCGTGCCCGGCGACGAGCAGCCCGGCTACGCCGCCGAGACCGCCGGCGCTCGATGCTCGCCGGCCGCCGGCCGCACCAGCTCGACGCCGCGCTGGACGGCGTCGAGCTGGAGCTGAGCGAGGAGGCGACGGAGCGGCTCAGCGCGGCGGACCGGTTCGCGCGGGCGCGCGCCGGCGCCGAGCGCTGAGCGGCCTCAGCACAGGGCCGCGTCGACGCTGTTCGCCACGTCCTTGACCATGTCGAGCGACGTCGGCAGCCCGGTCACGGCGACGACGGCGGCGCGGCCGTCCGTGGTCACCAGGTTGCGCGTCTCGAAGCCCTGGATGTCGCCGCCGTGGCCCCAGGCGATGCCGCCGCAGGGCAGCTCGTGGCGGGCGATGCCCAGGCCGTACGACCAGTGCTCCGTCGGCTCGAAGTCCGCCGCGGGCACGGTCGTCAGCATGGCCTGCTGCTGGGCCGGCCGCAGCAGCCGGCCGGCGAGGAGCGCCTCGAAGAACGCCCGCAGGTCGGACGGCGTCGAGACGAGCTGGCCCGCGGACCACCCGAGCGACGGGTCCATCTCGGTGACGTCGACCCACGGGGCGCCCGGCGCGACGGCGACGTAGCCCTGCGGGTGGCGGCCCCGCAGCCGCTGCTCGCCGACGCCCGGCCAGTACGTGTCGCGCAGGCGCAGCGGCTCGATGACGCGCCGGGTGATCTCCTCGCCGATGGGCCGCTGGGTCACCCGTTCGGCGATGAGCCCGGCGAGGACGTAGTTGGTGTTGCTGTACTCCCACTTCGCCCCGGGCGCGAAGCTCGGCGGCTTCGTGAGCGCCGCGTCCACGAGCCGCCGCGGCTCGAAGTACGCGTGGCTGAGCGCGACCAGATCGTCGGGCCGGGCGAACAGCACGTCGTCGTAGTCGGGCAGCCCGCTCGTCTGCTGCAGCAGCTGGTGCACCGTGATGCGGGACCCGTCGTTGCCGTTGCCGTGCACGATCCCGGGCAGGTAGTGCTCGACGCTCTGCTCGAGGTCGATCTTGCCCTCCCCGACGAGCTGCAGCACGACGACGGCCGTGAACGTCTTGGTGTTGCTGCCGATGCGCACCTGCCCGTTGACCGGCACCTTGTCGCCGGCGGTGGAGTCGCGGACGCGGCCGTCGCGGCCGCGGACGGAGGCGAGCGCGCCGGGGAAGCCGTCGTCGCGCACGAGGTGGTCGAGCTGTGTCCGGACGCCGTCGCGCGCCGGGTCGGCGAGCGCGGGCGGCACGGCCACGACCCCGGCCGCGAGGACGGCCGAGACCCCGGCCGCGACGAGAACGCGTGTATTCGTTGGCATGCATCGAACGCTATGAGGGCCGGGACCCCGGGGCGATCCAGTGGGCCGGTCGATCGCGGTAGCGCAGGCTGTACCTCCACGGACGACGCGGGCGTCCTCGCCGCGCCGACCAGGCACCGCCGCGGCCGGCGGCGATCGCGCCCCCGCCGCGCCTACCCGGCGGCCCGGAGGCCGGCCAGCAGGATGTCGAGGTAGCGGCCCTCGGCGCCCGCGCCGGTGCCCGCGTCGACCGCGTGCTGCACGCCGCAGATCAGCCGGCGCACGTCGTCGGCGGTGACGTCCGGGCGGATCGCGCCCTGCGCCCGGGCCCGGGCCAGGACCGTCGTCACCGCGGCGCCGAGCCGGGCGTGCAGGTCCGTCGTCGCGTCCAGGCAGGCGGGCTGGGCCGAGCCCAGCACGAGCGCCAGCGTCGGGTCGTCGCGCAGCAGGCGCAGCGCGTCGCGCAGCAGGGTCGCGAAGCCGGCGGCCGGCTCGGGGTCGGCCGCGGCCGCCTCGGCGCCGGCGACGAGCGCCCCGAGGCTCTCCGCCGCGAGGGCCTCCAGCAGCGCCTGGCGGCTCGCGAAGTGCCGGTAGGCGGTGCCGACGCCCACGCCGGCGTCCTTGGCGATGGCGTTCATGGGCAGGTCCAGGTCGCCGGCGCGCACGCGGTCGCGGGCGGCCGCGAGCATCTGGGCCCGCACCCGGGCGGAGTCGGCGCGGAGCGTCACAGCTAGAGGATAACTCATCCGTTCTGTGCTACGGTCGGGACCATCAGCGGATAGATTATCCGTTCAAGGAAGGGGACCGTCATGGACATGGCCGGGCGCACCGTCATCGTGACCGGGGCCAGCAGCGGGCTCGGGCAGGCCACCGCGCGCGAACTCAAACGGCGCGGCGCGCACGTCATCGCGGCCGTGCGCACGCCGGCCCGGGCGGCCGAGTTCGACGCGCGGGTGCTGGACCTCAACGACCTCGACTCCGTGCGCGCGTTCGCGGCGGGCGTCAGGGAGCCGGTCGACGTGCTCGTGAACAACGCGGGCATCGGCAACCGACCGCGGGAGCTCAGCGCGCAGGGCTTCGAGAGCACGTTCGCCACCAACTTCCTCGGCCACTTCGCGCTGACCGGCCTGCTGCTCGACCGGATGCGCGACGACGGCCGGGCGCGGATCGTGCACGTGGGCTCGGCGCTGTACCGCCACATGAAAACGCTCCCGCTCGACGATCTGGCCGCCGAGCGCGGATACTCCAAGGGCCGCGCCTATGTCGGCTCGAAGCTCGCCCAGCTGGTCTTCGGCCTCGAGCTCGACCGGCGCCTGCGCCGCGCGGGCCGCCCGATCCGCAGTCTCGTGGCCCACCCGGGCATGGCGAACACCCCGATGAACTCGAACCTGCCCAGCCGCGCCGGGCGGGCGTTCATGAGCGTGCTGCAGGCGACCGTCGGCCGGCCCGCCGACCGCGCGGCGATCCCGATCCTCTACGCGGCCACCGACCCGGCCGCGCGCCCGGGCGACTTCATCGGCCCGCGCCTGCGCAGGTGGGACGACCGCGTGCACGCCGGCGCGATCGCCCCGCACGCGGCCGACCCGACCCTCGCCGCGCGCCTGTGGGCCGTCGCGGAGGACGCCACCGGCGTGCGGTTCGACCTGGACGGCGGGACAGCGCCTCCCGTAGCAGGTCCCGGGCCCCGGCGCCGCCGTCCAGCGGCCGGTTGACCCGCTCCGGCGGCCGGCCGGACGGCACCGGGCGTCACCGGGCTTGCCGGCCCGGCGCGGCGAGCGCCCGCGCCGGGCCGGCGGTCGCTCACCGGCCCGTCAGGAGCGGCTCGTGGGTGTCCCAGAGCCACCGCAGGTACTCCCGCAGTTCCTCCGGCGTCGCCACCCAGCCCTCGCGCATGTAGGTCAGGATCCGCCGCAGCTCGCCGGGCACCAGCTCGTCGGCCGTCGCGCCGGTCTCCGGGATGCGCCGGTGCGGGGGCACGGCCACGGGGACCGGGATGAGCGGGACGCGCAGGTCGCGCCGCAGCAGCTCCTTGAGCACGGTGAGATACGCGCGGGGCAGGTGGTACGGCGACACGGCCAGCGCCAGCCCGCCGATGCCGCGATCCCGCACCCGCTCGGCGATCCAGACCGCCTGCCGGCCGGTGTTGGCCGCCGGCTCCGGCTGCACCTCGACGCCCTCGGTGCGGCGCAGGCCGAGGCCGCGCAGGTGGTCGAGGGTGATCTCGACGTACGTGGCCTCGGCCGGATTGCTGGTGGCGACGAGGAGCCGGCGCAGCCGCGGGTTCGACTCCCACGCCTGGATCGCGTGGGCGAGGCGCCACCGCTCGCCCTGGCCGCTCGCGATCGCGATCGCCTCCACGCGCTGCGCCGCCGCCTGCGGCAGCGACAGGATCATCGTGATCGCCGTCGTCACCGCCGGGAGCCGCTCGTCGGTGAAGTCGCCGGCGACGAGGCGGGGGATCTGCACGAACCCGAGTATGGCCAGTCCGGCGCCGCGATGTCGATGACTCAGCCGGGGACGTGCAGGACGGCGTCGACGCCGGCGACGGTGTCCGCGTCCAGCGGGAAGTAGCCCATCTGGGGTGTGGTGTCGGTGCGGGTGCGCGCGGCCGGGACCTCGGCGGCCGGGGTGAGGCCCGGGCGCAGCCGCCCCTCGTACGTGTCCGGGCCGGGTGCGCCGAGGCCCTTGGCCGCGCTCGTGCCGAGGCTGCCGGCGATGACGTGATACCGGGCGCCCAGCAGCGGCGCGACGATCGACCCGGCGCCGCTCCAGCTCAGCTCCAGCTCGCCGATCGTCCAGCGGCTCGGGCCGCGGCGCAGGTGCAGATTGTGGCCGTAGAGCAGCGCCGGGGTGTCCCGCAGGTCGAGGATGTTCTCGGCGATGAGCACGTCGCGCACGGCCATCAGCCGCGACACCCGCACGCTGTGGTCGAGCCCGGGGATCGAACAGGCGCGGTGGTACCGCAGCAGCTGCATCCCGCCCGTCAACTGCGTCCGGGCCCGGCGCCAGGCCGCGACGGACGTGGCCGCGATCAGCGACGGCGCCCGCATGTGCAGCTCGGTCCACAGCTCCTCGGCGATCGTGCGCAGCTCGGCGGCCTCGGGGCCGGAGCCGGGCGACTGCGCCGGGTCCAGCACGGCCTCGGGCCGCGACCACCGCTCGTCCTCGCCGGCGATCCGGTCGAGATCCAGGTCCAGACCCAGATACCCGCGGGCGTACTCGAGGTGGCCCCGCGGGCTCGGCGCGCTCATGTTCTCGGTGGGCGCGTCGAAGCCCTGCAGCGAGAGCCGCTCGTGCGGGGGCCGTGCCGCGTTGTGCTCCCGCATCCACACGACCAGCTCGCGGTTGGCCGCCAGCCGGCCCCACCCGTGCGAGAAGCCGTCGCGCAGCACCGTGTCGAGGTCCCCGACGCCGTCGCGCACGTAGTCGTCGACGAGCATCGCCGCGACCCGGTCGATCTCGAGCGCGATGGTGCGGAAGCCGCGGCCGGCGAGCTCGGCGAACAGCTCGTTGCGCCGGCGGGGGACGGCGTCCTCGAGGTGTGTCGGCTCGCCGAACGCCAGCAGTTCGCAGGACTCAGGTACGAAGGTCATGCACATGGATCGTAACGCTGGAACAACGGTTGAAACTCGGCCGGGCATCCCGCGCTCGGAGGCGCAGCAAACCCTCAAACCGCGTGGCCACCCCGCCCGCCGGCTCAGCGCAGTGGCAGGCCGAGGCGGCGCCCCGCGTCGAGCAGCGAGTCGTGCACGGCCGGGTGGGCGGCGTGGTCGAGGATCTCCTGCGCCTGCTCCACCGAGTCGCGGCCCCAGATGCGCGCCGTGCCCTGCTCCGTGACGATGTAGCTGTGCTGGAACGAGGTCACCGGCCCCGACAGCAGCGGCACGACCGCGGACACGTCCGCCTTCGGGTGCCAGGAGCGCAGCGCGATGATCGCGTGGCCGCCGGGGGAGTGCATCGCCCCGACGATGAAGTCGGTCTGGCCGCCGAAGCCCGAGTGCGTGCGGCTGCCCACCCGGCTCGCGTTGGCCTGGGCGAACAGGTCCACCTGCAGGGCGCTGTTGACGCTCATGAGGCCCGGGTGCGCGGCGATCGCCGCCGGGTCGTTGGTCTTCTCGGTGCGCAGCATCCGCACCCGGGGGTTGTGGTCGACCCAGTCGTAGAGCTCCTCGGAGCCGAAGCAGAACGAGGCCGTCACCGGCGCCTCGGGGTCGAGCGCGCCGGCCTTCTGCAGGGTCAGGGCGCCGTCGGTGAACATCTCCGACCAGATGCGCAGCCCGCGCCGGCCCAGCAGCGCCTCCAGGGTGGCGTCGGGGATGGCGCCGATGCCCAGCTGCAGGGTCGCCTGCGGCGGTACCAGGGAGGCCACCCGCTCGCCGATGGTCCGGGACGTGTCGTCGGGAGCCGCGGGAGCGTGCGTGGCCAGCGGCTCCCCGGCCTCCACGAGGTAGTCGACCGCCTCGACGGGCAGCTGGGCGTCGCCGTAGGTGACCGGCATGCCCGGATTCGCCTGCGCCACGACGATGCCGCCGCGCGCGCGGCACGCCTCGACGGCGGCGGGCAGCACATTGACCTCGACGCCGAGGCTCACCGCCCCGGCCGCCGGCGGCGAGGTGTGCAGCAGCACCACGTCCGGCACCAGGTGCTGGCGCAGCAGGTCGGGGACGAGCGAGAGGCGGCACGGCAGGTACCGCAGCCGCGGCCCGCCCCGCATCCCCGGCCCGACGAACGACGTCTCGTGGACGACGCCGTCGCGGTCGGGGATCCCCGGTTGGGCGTTGAGCATGACGAGCCGGAACTCGGCGATGCTCGCGTCGGCGACGGCGAGCAGCCGGTGCGGCGCGGCGAAGTTGCCGCTGGCGACGATTCGCGGCACACCCGGCAGCGCGCCGAGGACGTGGCCGAGCTCGGACTCGGTGACGGTTCGCATCGGGGACCTCCTTCAGCGGGTGGTTCGCCCGCGGTCCAGCCGGGCCTGAAGGCGGTCCTGCAGCCGGTCCAGTGCCTCGTACGGCGAGTCGCCGTGCGCCTCGGCGTGCAGGACCCGGCCGTTGACGTCGATCTCCGCGCGGGCGGTCACCGGCCGGACCGCGGCCGGGTTGCCGGTCCGGTCGAGCCGGACGCGGGCGAACAGCACCGGCCGGGCCGTGTGGCCGAGGACCGCGGCGACCTTCTCCCGGGCGTAGCGCTGCACCTGCGGCTCCATGCCCGGCTGCAGCTGCACGCCGATCTCGACCTCGTCATGGGTGCGGGACATCGTCGTCGTCCTTCCGCCGTGGGCGCCGGGCGGAGGTTTCCGCCCGAGATCATCTGATCGCCATTGCGGGGGACGTATCCAGGGGCCGACGGCCCGCGGCGGCGGGGACTTCGGCCCCTGCGCGTGCGCCGGGCAACGCACGACGCTCGGGCCGTGGGACGAGCCAGCCCCAGCGCCTGATGCGTCGCGGTGTCAGTCGTGCCCGCGGCCGTTGTCCTGCGAGCTGAAGTTGCCGGTCCAGGCGGCCTTGGCGCCGGAGTCGCCGATGCGGTACATCCCGTAGACCCCGGCCGCGCCCGCGACCAGCGCGAGCACCGCCACCACGCTCGTCACCGCGCTCGACAGCGGCGCCAGGTAGGTCCGGCGCCCGGCCACCGCCCGTGCCTCCCGGTCGCGCCACCAGATGACGAGCGCCAGGAGGGCGATCGGGACGGCGTACAGGATCGCGGTGTCGCCCAGCTCGGCGTGCGCGCGCACCAGCTCGCCGCGCGGCACCCGGCGCTCCAGCCACTCGCCCGCGTCGGTGGTCAACGGCACGAGCAGCACGACCAGCACGGCCAGGACGGCGTTCGGGCCGGCCAGGCGGTGCCGGGCGGCCGGCCACACCGCGCTCAGCACGAGCAGCAGCGCCGCCAGCGGCAGGAGCACGACGATGGCGTGGACGAGCAGAATGTGCGCGGGCAGGCCGTTGAAGGTGGTCATGGAGTCCTCGCCGGGAGCCGGATGATCTGTCCGGCCCAGACTAGGAACCCGATTCTTAGAGTTCTCTGTGTACGGCTCGCCGGCCGGACGGCAGGACATGGGACCGGATTCGTGCATGTGCACCCTGCCGGTCGATGCGGACCCGGGCCCGGTTAAGCTCCGCGCCTGAGGGTGGCGTACCGGACTGGAGAAGGATGACCGAAGTCCCTGTGCTCTACAGCCCCTGGTACGTCCTCGGCGTCTTCCTCGCCAACGGCATCGGCTGCGTGCTGACCGTCTTCTGCCTGGTGCGCATGACCGACGAGCGCCGCTCGACGGCCAACCGGGTGGTGCTGGTCGTCGGCGCCGCCTGGGGGCTGATCGAGACCGCCCGCGACGACGCCCTCTTCGTCCTCGCCACCGCCATCCACCTGCGCGACGATCAGGTGCGGTTCTTCCTGGCCCCCGGGCTGGCGCTGACCGTCGGCACCGTGCTCATCAGCATCGTCGTGCTCGGGGTCGCCGCGGCCTGGCCCCGGCCACTGTGGACGGTCGCCGCCGGGGTGACCGTCGGGCTGCTCACGTCCGCGATGATCGTGCAGTCGATGCTGTCGGGCCGCTCCGGCTACGTCACGTCGATCAACGCGCCCGCCGCGGTGGCCATCGCGGCGGGGCTGACGGCGGTCGTCGCGGCGGCGGTCTCCCTGGCGACCGGCGCCACCCAGCGCTGGCGGACGGCGGTGCCGATCGTGGCGGTGGCGCTGGTCATGACCGTCGCGCAGTACCTGATGGCGGGCCAGGTGACCATCGACTTCAGCGCGACCGTCGACGACGCGGCCGGCGCGTCGCCGCTCACGCTCATCTTCATCACGGTCGCCGCGTTCGGCGTGCGGATGATCGCCCTCCTGCTGCTCAGCCTCACCGACGAGGGCCGGGTCGAGCAGGCGTCCGAGGCGTACGAGGGGGCCCGCCGGGCCCGCTGACCACCAGATCCTAGTGCGGCCCGCCGGTGGCGCCCGCGATCGCGATCGCCGTGAGCAGGCGCTGCCGGCGGCGGGTCAGCACGGCGAAGCACGCGGTCAGCACGACCAGGTCGAGTTCGGCCCAGTCGCCGGTGACCTCGACCCGCAGCGGCCGCCCGGGCCAGCCGGCCCGCACCTCGATGCGGGCGTCGCCGCGGGTCAGCGCGCCCGAGTGCCGGCCCAGGCTCCAGCGCACCGCGTCGCCGCCGGGGCCCGGCACGCGGGCACCGGCCGGGTGCAGGGTCACCACCGGGCGGCCGCCGGCGCGGGCCACCACGCCGAGGCGGCGGCGGTCGGTGGGCTCGAGCTCGAAGTCCCCCGCGTCCGTGCGCAGGGCGCCGTGGCGCATCGAGCCGCGGGTGCGCAGCGTGGCGGTCCGGAAGGCGTGGTTCCCGCCCCGGCTCGCCACCGTGTGGGCGGTCGTCATGGCCCCGACGGTTGCAAACCCGGGCGGGGCGGCGCATCGGCCGGGCGGGACCCGCGGTTACGACTTTGGTCGGTGGTACCGCGGCAGTGTCTCCGCCTAGTCTGACCGCCGTGAGCACGACCGGTCCGCTGCGGGTCGCGGCCACCGTGATCGCCATCGCGATCGGGGGCCTGACCGCGGCCGGCCTCGTGCCCTCGCACGGCCCGCTCGACATCGCGGTCGCCGTCGTTGCTGTCACGGGGGCGGTCGCGGCGCTGTTCCGCCCCGTCGGTGCGGGCCTGGCACTCGGCGCGCTGGCGGCCCTCTCGCCGGTGGCGACGCCGGCCGCGACGTTCGCGGCGCTCAACGCGGCCCGGCGCCGTCCCCTGCGAGGCGCCGTGGCCGTGGCCGTGGCCGGGATCGCCGGGCACGCGGTGCAGGGCCGCTGGCGGCCCTACCCGGGCCTGTTCTACGGGTGGTGGCTGCTGCTCATGGCCGCCGCCTACGCCGCGCTGCTCGGCTGGGGCGTCTGGGCCCAGGCCCGCCACCAGCTGCTGATCTCGCTGCGGGAGCGGGCGCGGCGGGCCGAGGCCGAGCAGGGCCGGCGCGTGCTCGAGGCGCGGCTGGCCGAGCGCACGCTGGTCGCGCGGGAGATGCACGACGTGCTCGCGCACCGGCTGTCGCTGCTGGCGATGTACGCGGGTGCGCTGGAGTACCGCCCGGACGCCCCGCCGCAGCGCCTCACCGAGGCCGCGGGCGTGATCCGGCTGGGCGTGCACCAGGCCCTCGACGAGCTGCGGGAGGTGATCGCCGTGCTGCGCCACGAGGACACCGGCGTCGTGCGCTCGCTGCCGGACGTGCCGCGCCTCGTGGAGGAGGCGGTCGCGGCCGGGCAGAGCGTCCACCTCCGCGACGAGTCCGGCGCGCCCGAGCTGGCGCCGGTGGTCGGGCGCACCGCGTTCCGGGTCGTGCAGGAGGCGCTCACGAACGCGCGCAAGCACGCGGCGGGCCAGCCGGTCACCGTCGAGCTGCGCGCCGAGGGCGGGATGCTCGTCGTCGACGTGCGCAACCCGGTCGGCGAGGACCTGCCGGACCTGTCCGGCTCCGGGGTCGGGCTGGTCGGGCTCACCGAGCGGGTCGGGCTCGCCGGCGGCACCCTCGACCACGCCGTGACCGCGACGGGCGAGTTCCGGCTGCGAGCGGAGCTGCCGTGCCGGACGGTCTAGTGCGCGTGCTCGTGGTCGACGACGATCCGTTGGTACGGTCGGCGCTCACGATGATGCTCGACGGCGCACCCGGCATCGAGGTCGTCGCGGCGGTGACCGACGGCGACGAGGTGCCCGCCGCGCTCGACCGGCACGCGGCCGGCGTGGTGCTCATGGACCTGCGCATGCCCCGGGTCGACGGCATCCAGGCGACCCGCCGTGCCCGCGCCCGCCCGCAGCCGCCCGAGGTCGTCGTGCTCACCACCTTCGACACCGACGAGCACGTGGTGCGGGCGCTGCGGGCCGGGGCGAGCGGATTCCTGCTCAAGGACACCCCGCCCGGGCGGATCGCCGAGGCGATCCGGCGCGTGGCGGCCGGCGACCCGATCCTGTCCCCGGCCGTCACCCGGCGGCTCATGGCCCGGGTCGCCGCCGACGCGGCCGCGTTCGAGCGGGCGCGCGGGCAGCTGGCGGCGGTGAGCCCGCGCGAGCGGGACGTGGCCGTGGGCGTCGCGCGGGGGCTGACCAACGCGGAGATCGCCGCGGAGCTGACCATGAGCGTGGCGACGGTGAAGGCGCACCTGACGCACATCATGACCAAGCTCGGCGTGGACAACCGGACCCAGGTGGCGATGCTCGTCCACGACGCCGGGCTGGTCTGAGCGAGGTCTATGCTCGGCCGGTGCTGACGATGGACCGGCTCAAGGTCGGGTACGGGGACCGCGTCGTCATCGAGGAGCTGACCCTCGCGATCGAGGCGGGCGAGGGCGTGGCCCTGCGCGGCCCCAACGGCATCGGCAAGTCGACGGTCCTGCGGTGCGTCGCCGGGCTGCTCGAGCCGGCCGAGGGCGAGGTCCGCGTCGGCGGCGAGCGCGTCGACGAGCGCGAAGCCGGCTTCCGCCGGGCCGTCGCCGCCCTCCTCGAGCCGCCCGCCTGGTATCCAGGGCTGTCGGCGCGGGAGCACCTGACGCTGGTACGGATGGCCAACGCCCCGATCGCCGAGGACTGGTTCGCCGACGGGGAGCTCGCGGCCCGGCTCGGCGTGGACGGGTTCGCCGACGCCTCGCCCGGCAGCCTGTCCTCGGGCCAGCGGCAGCGGCTCGCCCTCGCGATGGTGTTCGACCGCCCGAGCCGCCTGCTGCTGCTCGACGAGCCCGAGCGCCACCTCGACCAGGAGGGGCGGGCGACGGTCGCGGCGCTCATCGACGAGTACCTGGGCCGGGGCGGGGCCGCGCTGCTCGCCTCGCACGACCCGACGGTCACGGCCGGCTGCGAGATCATCGAGCTCGGCCTCGACTGGGCCGACGAGTGAACGTCCGCCGCTGGATCCG
Organism: Dactylosporangium sp. CA-052675; assembly: GCF_050947935.1. Lineage (GTDB taxonomy): Bacteria > Actinomycetota > Actinomycetes > Mycobacteriales > Micromonosporaceae > Dactylosporangium. The sequence continues at coordinate 4,459,447 of NZ_CP192010.1, forward strand.
CAAGCGGCAGCGGGCCGCCGGCGACGCCTCCGACCGGTTCGAGACCATCTACACGCTCGTGCTGCTCGCGGCGATGGTCGGGTACATGATCTGGGCCCAGGTCCGCTCGGTCCTCAGCGGGGAGACGACCGCCCCGGCCGGCGTCCGCGAGGGCGTGGTGCTCGCCGCCGGGCTCGCCTGGGCCGCGGCGCTGCTGGCCGTGACCGCCGCCCTCGGCCCGCTGTCGACCTCGGCGCCCGCCCTGCAGTGGCTGTTCACCGCCCCGCTGGACCGCCGCCCGCTGCTCGTCCCGGCGGCCGCGCAGGTGCTCGGCCTCGGCCTGCTCGCGGGGCTGGCCCAGGGCCTGCTCACCCTGACGCTGTCGACGACCGGCGCCGGCGCCGTGCTCGTCGCCGCGATCGCCGGCGGGGTGCTGGTGACCGGGGCCGCGGCCGTCGTACAGTCCGCGAGCCGCCGCCCGGCCCGCCGGCTCACCGCCGCCGCCACGGTCCTGGCGATCCTCGCCGCCGCCGTCGGGGTCCTCTCCGCCGTCGGCACCCCGGTCACCGCCGTCGCCGCGACCGGCCCGTGGGGCTGGCCGCTGCTCGCCGGTCGGCACGCCTGGGTCGCGGCCCTCGTCGCCGCCGCCGCACTCGCGGTTGCCTTCCTGCTCTGGTACCGCCTGAGGTCCTACACCCTGGCCAACCTCGCCGACGCCGCCCAGAGCAGCGGCGCCGCCACCGCCGTGTTCGTGACCATGGACCCGGGCCTGGCCTCGCGCGCCGCCGAGGAACGCCGCTGGCGCGGCCGCCGGCTCGGCCCCGACCGCCTCCCGCGCCTGACCGGCAGGCTCGCCGCCACGGGCCAGGACGCGCTGCTGCTGGCCCGCTCGCCGGTGCGCGTCCTGCTGGCCCTGGCCCTCACCACCGTCCCCGTCCTCGCGACCGGCCTGCCCGTGTCCCGCTGGGTGATCGCCGCCGCGTGGCTGCTCGCCGGCGTGGCCGCGGCCGCCGCGGCGACCGCGAACGCCCGCCGCGACCGCGACGACCCGGCCCTGGCCCGGCTGCTCGGCCTCACCGACGGCCGGCTCTTCACCGGCCGCGTCGCCGTGCCTGTGGTGCTGTGCACCGTCTGGTCCACGATCGCCCTCACCGCCGTGGGCGCCCAGGCCCACGCGGGCGGCCTGGGCGTGTGGGCCCTGCTCGGCGCGTGCGCGGGCCCGGGCCTGGCCGCGGGCGCCCTGCGCTCGGCGCGGCGCCGCCAGGTCCGCCACGACATCGCCCCGCTGGTGTCACCCGCCGGCACGATGCCCACGGGCCTGCTGGTCTGGCTGGCGGGCGGCGTGGACGTGGCGGTGCTGGCGCTGTGGCCGGCCTTGTTCGCGATCGTGACCCGGCACCCGCAGACCGCCCTGGCGAACCAGATCATCTTCTCCGCGGGCGCCCTGGGCGCGATGTTCGTCGCCGCCCGCCGCGCCTGACGGTCCGGCGGGTGCTCCGGGCTGTCCGATGCGGTACAGCGGCATTGATCACGGCCGCCGCCCGGCCGCACAATGCGCGGCGTGGATGAGGCGGAGGCGTCGCCGCGGCGGCGGTGGTGGCGGGACTGGTCGAGCTGTGACCTCAGCGGGTGTGACCTCGACTTCTGCGACGGCTGTGACGGCTGCGACGGCTGCGACTGCAACCCGTTCATGCTCGGCTCGCTGCTCACGCTCATGGCGGTCGCGGCGCCGACGCGGCCGCCCCGGGTCGCCGCCAGCGGGCCGGGCCGGGCGGGCATGGCCGCCATCCGCGGGTACCAGCGCTTCCTCTCCCCGCACCTGCCCTTCCGCTGCCGGCAGACGCCCTCGTGCAGCAACTTCGGCCTGGAGGCGGTCCGCCGGTACGGCCTGGTCGAGGGTTCCCGCCTGACCGCCGCGCGCATCAAGCGCTGCAACCCGTCGACCCCGCGAGGCACGGTCGACCCGGTGCCGTGATCGCTGCCGGTCACGGCGGCGGAGCACACTGGAGGCATGACGCAGTTCACAACCGGGTTCCACGGCTATGCTCGCGCCGAGGTCGACGCGTTCGTCGAGAAGGCCAACGCGGCCATCGCCTCCGGTGAGCCGGAGCGGGTGGCCCAGGCCCGGGCGGAGGCCCAGGCGGTGAGCTTCAAGGTGGCCTTCCGGGGCTACGACCAGCCGGAGGTCGACCACTACCTGCGCCGCATCGCCAAGGGCCGCCCGGACGATCGCCCCTGAGCGTGGCGGGCCGCCGGCGAGCGCGGACAGGCCGGTCCGGTGACATTCGTTTTCATGGTTCGGTCGCGGGGCATCACGCCGTGCATGGATATGCGCAGCCGGTGGCGGCCGAGTCTCTTACCGCGGGCGTACGCCGCGTTCGTCGTCGGCCTGCGATGGCTCATCGTGGGCGGGTGGGCCGCGGCCGCGGTGGCGTCGGTGGTCTATCTGCCGGCCGTCGGGCAGGGCGGCAGCGATCTCGAACAGCTCGTCTCCGCCGACAACCCGGCCGTGCGCAGCGAGCTGCGCTCGTTCGACAAGTTCGGGTTCCCGCTGCTCAGCCGCGTCGCCGTGGTGCAGCGCAACCCGAACGGGCTGTCGCAGGCGACGCAGACCGAGGCGGTCGAGCGGGCCAAGGCGGTCAGCGAGGGGACGTACGGCGACGTCGGCCCGATCCGGGCGGCCGTTCCGGTCATGAATACGCTCGGGCTGTTCCCGGGCTCGGCCGAGGACGGCACCACGATCGTCACGCTGCTGTTCACCAATCCGGACGTGAACTTCGCGGGGCAGGTCCAGGCGGCGGAGCGGTTCGTCGCGGCGCACTACAGCGCCGACGACTCGGTCGTGGGCATCACGGGTTCGGTACCGGCCCGCGTCGAGCAGGCGCGCATCGTGCAGTCGTCCGTGTCGCGGCTGGAGCTGATCACGGTCGCCGCCGTCTTCCTCATCGTCGCGGTCGCGTTCCGTTCGCTCGTCGCCCCGCTGGTCGCGCTCGGGGTGGCCGGCGTCGCCACCCTGCTGACGCTGCACGTGGGCGGGGCGCTGGCGCTGCGGCTCGGCGTGCCGGTGCCGCAGGAGACCCAGCCGCTGCTCGTCGCGCTGCTGCTCGGCGTGGTCACCGACTACGTGGTGTTCTACCTCTCGGCGGTCCGGCGCGGGCTCGGGGCCGGCGAGACGAGGCTGGACGCGGCCCGGGCCGCGACCGCGCGGTTCACGCCGATCATCGTGGTCGCGGGGTTGACCGCGGCGGCCGGTACCGGTGCGCTGATCGTCGCCGGCTCGCCCGCCTTCCGCGCGTTCGGGCCGGGGATGGCGCTGGCCATCCTCATCGGCGCCCTCGTGTCCGTCACGCTGGTGCCGGCTCTACTGGCGATTCTCGGCCGCGCGGCCTTCTGGTCGCCGCTGCGGCCCCGGGCCACCCCGCCCCCGCGCCCCGTCGGCGGGCGCCGGTGGGCGCGGCTGCTGACCCGCCGCTGGTTCGCGCTGCCGGTGCTGCTGCTGTGCACCGCCGGGCTGGTCGTGGCCGCGCTGCCGCTGCAGCACATCAAGCTCGGGGTGTCGTTCGTCGAGGCGCTGCCGAAGGACCGTCCGGCCCGGGCGGCCGCGACCGCCGCCGAGACCGGGTTCGCCGACGGGATCCTCTCGCCCACGGAGGTACTGCTGGAAGGCGACGCCATCGCCGGGCGCAAGACCGAGCTCGCCCAGCTCCAGCAGGCTCTCGCCAAGGAGCCCGGCGTCGCCGCGGTGATCGGCCCGACCACGCCCAACCTGCCCGAGGGCTACAACGTGTTCCGCTCGTCCGACGGCTCCGCGGCCCGCTACCTGCTGATCCTGGCCGACGAGCCGCTCGGGGCCAAGGCCGTGGACACCATCGGCCGGGTCCAGCGCGACCTGCCCGGGCTGCTCGCCGCCGCCGGTCTCGACGGCGCGCGGGCGAGCCTCGGCGGTGACACCGCGGTGGCCCGGGTCATCGTCGAGCAGACCACCGACGACCTGGGCCGCATCGCGATCGCCGCGCTGCTGGCCAACCTGCTGTTCCTCATGCTCTTCCTGCGCGCGCTGGTCGCCCCGATCGGGCTGCTCGCGTGCAGCGTCCTCGCGATCGGCGCGACGCTCGGCCTGACCACGTGGCTGTTCCAGGACATCCTGCACGCGGACGGGCTCACCTTCTACGTGCCGTTCGCGGCCGCCGTCCTGCTGGTCGCGCTCGGCTCCGACTACAACATCTTCGGCATCGGCCCGGCCTGGCGCGAGGCCCGGACCAGGCCGCTGCGCGAGGCCCTCGCGCTGACCCTGCCGCACTCGGCCCGGGCCATCCGCACCGCCGCGTTCACCCTGGCGGTGAGCTTCGGGCTGCTGCTCATCGTGCCGCTGCGCCCGTTCCGTGAGCTGGCGTTCGCCCTGTCGGTCGGCGTGCTGCTCGACGCGTTCGTGGTGCGGTCGCTGCTCGCCCCGGCGCTGCTGAGCGTGCTGGGCTCGACGGTCGCCCCGGAGCCGGACCCGGAGCCGGAGGTGGTCGAACGGGCGGACGCGCCCGTCGGCTGAGGTTTGCCCGTCGGCTGCGGTGCGCCCGTCGGCTGCGGTTCGCGCGCCGGCTCCGTGCGCCGGCTGGGGTCCGCCCGTCGGCTGAGGTCCGCGCGCCGGTGCCTCAGCCGCCGGCAGTGCCGGGGGCCGTGCGGGCGGTGCGAATCCGCTCCGGACCGGCCCGCAGCGTGGCCCAGACCACCTTGCCGTGCGCGGTGAGATGGCTGCCCCAGGCGGTGGCGGCGGCGGAGACGATCCGCAGCCCGTTGCCGCGCAGGGCCGGCATCGGGTCGGCGTGCTTCGGCCAGAGGCGCAGCTTGGGCAGCCTCGGCAGGTCGTCCTCCACGGCGATGTGCAGCAGCGCGGCGCCGCGGCGCGTCAGGGTCACGGTGAACGGGGAGCCCGCGTGCTCGACCGCGTTCGCCGCCAGCTCCGACACGATCAGCCGCGCCGGGAACAGCACCTGGGGCAGGCCCCAGGTGCGGCAGGCGTCCTCGACGACGCCGCGCGCCTTTGCCGCCGCCAGCAGGCTCGGCTGCAGCAGCAGGCGGGCCTGGCCGAACGGCGGGGTGTTGTCCACGAGGTGACGCAGCGCCGCGACCCGGTCGGCGTGGACCGGAATGCGCTGCGTCACACCGCTGTGGTGCAGCCGCAGGGCCTGCGTCTCCCGCGCGACGACCAGCAGCGGGACCGGGGGCTGATGCACGGCGCTCTGCTGCTCGGCCAGCAGGACCGACGCGACCAGTTCGTGCTCGGCGTCCACCAGGCCGGCCAGGTCGAGCATGAGGGCGCGCGGTTGCTGGGCGAGCGACTTGCGGACGGCCGCCATGAAATCGACCCGCAGCTGCCAGGTCCAACGACCTTTGGCGGCGATATCGATCACTGCCAGGTCGACATTCTCGCGCACGGTGATTGCTGTTTCCAGCATCTCGGCTTCCTGGTCGGTTGGCCGCCGGATTCCGCGGAATCCGATTGAATCGCTGCGCAGTATTCGCCGATTCGGGGGATAACGTCGAATAGCTGATGCAAACACGTTCCGTGGTCGATGTCAATGTCGCGGCCCGACCGTCTTTCCGGGTGGGCCGGCGCATGCGGTCCGGCCGCCGCCTGACCGACGATTTGGGCCGGATATTCATCGGGCCAAATGTCCGTTCGTTCAATTCATGAATCGTACGTCTGAACGACGGCCGACGGGTGACGCCGATGCGGTCCCGTCAGTTCCAGAAGCCCTCGTGGACGGCGGTGGCGCCGGGGAGCGGGACCGGGCCGTCGACCGTGATCGGGCGGCCACCGCGGGCGAAGACCTCGCGGCAGGGCAGGTCGAAGGGCGGTACACCCTCCTCCTGCGTGACCATCGTCGCCAGCTCGGCCTCGGAGAGGGCGAACACGACCCGGCCGATGCCCGACCAGTAGATGGCACCGGCGCACATCGCGCACGGCTCGGTGCTCGTGAACAGGGTGCTCGCGGCCAGCACGGCCCGCTCCAGCCGCCCGGCGAGCCGGACGAGGTTGGTCTCCGCGTGGCCGGTCGGGTCGGCGCCGGTGACGACGCTGTTGCGCGCCTCGAGCACCGTGCCGTCCGGCGTGACGAGCAGCGAGCCGAACGGGTGGTCGCCGCGCTCGCGGGCCTCCCACGCGAGGGCGACCGCCCGCTCGAGGTGGACCGTGTCGGCCGCCGAGATCCCGCTCATGCGAACCGACTCTACCCACCCCGGCGGGCGGCCGGTGACCGCGCGCCGCGGGGCCTATCCGGCGGCGACCTTCGAGACGAAGTCGGTCGTGTACGTCTTGGCGAGCTCGACGGTGTCCTTCTTGCCCTTCACGTTCGGCGAGAACTGGCTCAGCACCTCGAGCACGTTCTTGGCGCCCTCCGCCTTCATCGCGCCGTCGCCGTTGAACATGCCGATGCTGTCGGTCACCGCCTGCACGTACAGCTGCGGATTCCCGGCCGCGTACTCGGCCGGCATCTTCGCCGCGATCTCGTCCGGCTTGTGCGCCTTGATCCAGCGCAGGGTCTTCACGAACGCGTTGGCCAGCTTCTGTACCGCCTCCTGGTGCGCCTGGACCCACGCGCAGTCCATGTAGAGGGAGCTGGCCGGGTACAGGCCGCCGAGCGCCGCGCGGGTGCCCGCCTCGGTGCGCATGTCCAGCAGGATCTTGCCCTTGCCGGTGCTGGTCAGCTGGGCGGCGGTCGGATCGGTGGTCATGCCCGCGTCGATGCCGCCGTTGTCGATGGCCGCGATGAAGGTCTGCCCGGCCCCGGCCTTGACCGTCGTGTAGTCGCCGTTGCTCAGCCCGCCCTTCGTCGCCAGGTACTGCGTCAGGAAGTCGGTCGACGAGCCGGAGCTGGTGATGCCGAGCTTGCGGCCCTTGAAGTCGGCCGGGCTCTTGATCTGGTCGGCCTTGTTCGCGGCCACGATCTCGACCTCGCCGGGCACGTCGGCCAGCTGCACCACGCTGACGATGCACTTGCCCTTGGTCTGCAGGTCGATGGTGTGGTCGTAGAAGCCGACGACGCCCTGCACGTCGCCGGAGATGAGGACGTTCTCGGCGGTGGCGCCGGAGGGCTCGGTCAGCAGCTGCACGTCGAGCCCCTCGGCCTTGAAGTAGCCGAGCTGCTCGGTCAGCTTGGCCGGCAGGTAGATCACCTTGTCGATGCCGCCGACCATGATCTTCACCTGGGTCGGCGTCTGCGCCGGGCCCGTCTGGTCGGGTGCGGTGCCCCGGCAGCCGGCGAGGAGCAGGGCGGCACAGCAGACGGCCGCCGACAACTTACGCATGTGCGTCTCCTTGGGTGTGGGTTGGCGGGCGCCACCGCAGCAGCCGGCGCTCGAGCAGCGTCAGCAGCCACTCGGCGAGCAGGGCGATGACGGTGATGATGATCATTCCGGCGTAGATGCCGGCCGCGTCGAACGTGCCCTGGGCGTTGGCGATGAGCAGCCCGAGGCCCTTGTCGGCCCCGGCGTACTCGCCCACGACCGCGCCGATGAGCGCGAACCCGAACGCGGCGTGCAGGGAGGCGAAGATCCACGACATGGCGCTGGGCACCACGATCGAGGTGAGCAGCTGGACCCGGGAGGCGCCCAGGATGCGGGCGTTGTTCACGAGGTTGCGGTCGACCTCGCGGGCGCCCTGGAAGGCGTTGAAGAAGACCGCGAAGAACACGAGCACGACGGCGGTCGCGACCTTCGAGGTCAGGCCGAGGCCGAACCAGATGACGAACAGCGAGGCGAGCACGATCCGCGGTACGGCGTTGGCGGCCTTGATGAACGGGGCCGCGACGTCGGCGACGAACCGGGCCCGGCCGAGCAGGATGCCCAGCAGCACCCCGCCGACGGCGCCGATGACGAAGCCGAGCACCGTCTCCTCGAGCGTGATCGCGATCTGCGTCCACACCGAGCCGAACGCGGTGCCCTTGGTGAACCAGTCGCCGAGCCGCTCCCAGATGGCCGACGGCTTGGAGTAGAAGAACGGGTCGATCCAGTGGGTGGCGGCCAGCTCCCAGCTGGCGAGCCACAGGGCGACGACGGCGAGCCGGACCGCCCACATGACGACAGTTCGGCGCTCAGGCACGGCCGCTCGCCTCCGCCCGGGCGCGCTCGACCTCTTCGCGCAGGCTGTCCCAGATCTCGCGGTAGGTCTCGACGAAGGCGGGCGTCAGCCGGATCTCCTCGACGCGGCGCGGCCGGGGCAGCGGCACGTCGAAGATCCCCTTGACCGTCGCCGGGCTGGACGTCATGACGACGACCCGGTCGGCGAGCGAGATCGCCTCCTCGAGGTCGTGGGTGACGAACACGACCGCGGCGCCGGTGCCCTGCCACAGCCGCAGCAGCTCGTCCTGCATCAGCGCCCGCGTCTGGACGTCGAGCGCGCTGAACGGCTCGTCCATGAGCAGGATGCGCGGCTCGTTGACGAGCGTCTGGGCCAGCGCGACCCGTTTGCGCATCCCGCCCGAGAGTTGGTGTGGGTAGTACCGCGCGAACGCGGCGAGCCCGACCCGCTCGACCCAGACGGCGGCCCGGCCGCGGGCCTCGGCCTTGCCCACGCCGCGGTAGCGGGGGCCCGCGGCGACGTTGTCGATGACCGAGCGCCACGGCAGCACGGCGTCGGTCTGGAACATGTAGCCGACACCGTCGGGGATGCCGCGCACGGCGGCCCCGTCGACCTCGACCTCGCCGCTGGACGGCGGCTCCAGGCCGGAGACCAGCGACAGCGTCGTGGACTTGCCGCAGCCGGTCGGGCCGACGACCGCGACGAACTCGCCGGCCTCGACGGTGAACGTGAGATCCCGGACGGCGGTGTGGGGTGTGCCACCGGCGCCCGGGAAGCGCTTGGTGGCGTGGCGCAACGCGATTACGCTCATGACGGGCCACCGTAGGGATCACCGCGGCCGGCGCGAATCCTTGCAATCGTTGTGGCGGCAGGCCGCGTAAGCCGCGTATTGCGCGTTTTGCTCACGGGGCCGATCGGGCATCTCCGGCGGTACGCTCCCGTCATGTTTCGGCTGCGTTACGCCCCGTTCGCCCGGCAGGCCCTCGCCCTGCAGGCCGGCGTGCTGGTCGTCGTGGTGGGTGTCGGCTTCGCCCTCGTCGGCTGGCTCTTCGACGGGGAGCTGACCCAGCAGTACGGCACCCGCGCGCTCGCCGTCGCCCATACCCTCGCCGCCGACCCGGCGATCGCGGCCGCGGCCGCCGCCGACGACCCCGGGGGCGTGCTGCCCGCGCGGGCGGAGGCGGCGAAGGTCGCCAGCGGTGCCCTGTTCGTGGTCATCACCAACCGGCGGGGCATCCGCCTGGCCCACCCGAACCCCGACCGCATCCACGAGCCCGTGAGCACCGACCCGTCCGAGGTCCTGGCCGGGCACGACACCATCAACGTCGAGCAGGGCACGCTCGGGCTGTCGGCCCGCGGCAAGACCCCCCTGCGCGACGCCGCCGGGGCGATCGTCGGCGAGGTCAGCGTCGGCTTCCGCATCGAGGACGTCCGCGAGACGGTCGTGCGCGAGCTGGCGTTCGCCGCGCTCTTCGCCGGCGGCGCGCTGCTGCTCGGGTTCGTCGGCTCGGTGCTGCTGTCGCGGCGGCTCAAGCGGCTCACCCTCGGCCTCGAGCCGCACGAGCTCGCCGAGCTGGTGCAGGAGCGGGAGGCGGTGCTGCACGGCATCAGCGAGGGGGTCGTGGCCGTGGACAGCGACGGGCGCGTGTCGGTCTGCAACGGCGAGGCGGTACGGCTCCTCGGCGACCCGGAGGGCGGCCTGGACCTGCCACCGGCGCTGCGGGAAGCACTCGATCGGCGCCTGCCGGTCGACAACGTCATCACCGTCGCCAACGACCGGGTGCTCGTCGCGAACTATCGCGCGGTGCGCCGCGACGACCGCGACCTCGGCGGGGTGCTCACCCTGCGGGACCGGACCGACCTGGAGAACATCACGCGGGAGCTGGAGAGCGTGCGCACGCTGAGCACCGCGCTGCGGGCCCAGCGCCACGAGTTCGCGAACCGGCTGCACGTACTGTCCGGACTGCTGCAGAACGGGCACAGCGGGGAGGCGCTGGAGTTCCTGCACGCCGTCTCCGACACCGCCGCCCCCGCGGCCGGGCACACCGTCGACGACCCCTACCTGCAGGCCTTCATCGACGCCAAGAGCGCCGAGGCGGCCGAGAAGGACGTGCGGCTCGCGCTGGCCGACACGAGCTGGGTCGGCACCCGGGTCACCGCGCCGGTCGAGGTCACCACCGTGCTCGGCATCCTCGTCGACAACGCCCTCGAGGCCGCCCGGCGCGGCGCCCGCCGCCCCGCCTGGGTCGACGTGGCCCTGCTGGAGGACGGCACGACGCTGCACATCTCGGTCGTCGACTCCGGCGACGGCGTCCCACCCGGCCTCGCCGGGCGTATCTTCGACTCCGGGGTCTCCACCAACGGCGAGGACGGCCGCGGCATCGGCCTGGCCCTCGCCCGGCAGGCGGCCCGGCGCCTCGGCGGCGACGTGCGCCTGGCCGGCGCCGTGCACGACGACCACGGCGCCGTGTTCGAGGCGCGGCTGCCCGCGGCCCTGCAGCCGGCGGGGAGGCCGGCGTGACGATCCGGGTCCTCGTGGTCGAGGACGACTTCCGCGTCGCCCGGGTGCACGTCGACTTCGCCCACCGCGTCGACGGCTTCGCGGTCACGGCGACCGCGCGGACCGCGGCCGAGGCCCGCAGCGTGCTGGCCGCGAGGCCGATCGATCTCGTGCTGCTCGACGTGTACCTGCCCGACGAGTCCGGCCTCGACCTGCTCGGCGAGCTGACCGCCGACGCCATCATGCTCACCGCCGCGTCGGACGGCGCCACGGTGCGGGCCGCCTACGCCCGGGGCGCGCTGAACTACCTCGTGAAGCCGTTCACCGCCGAGCAGCTGGCCGACCGGCTCACGGCGTACCGGCACTACCGCGCGCTGGTGGCCGCCGAGCGCCCGCTGACCCAGGCCGAGATCGACCGCTGCTGGCGGGTGCTGCACGACGGCGACCGCCCGGCCGCGCCCAAGGGCCAGTCCGCGGTCACCGTCCGGCTGGTGAGCGAGGCCCTGCGCGGCGCGGCCCGGCCGCGCACCGCCGCCGAGGTGGCCGACGAGCTCGGCATCTCCCGCGCCACCGCCCAGCGCTACCTGGCCGCCCTGGCCCGCGACGGCATCGCCGAGGTCCAGCTCCGCTACGGCGTCACCGGCCGCCCGGAGCACCAGTACCGCTGGGCCTCGGTCACGTCGAGCAGATGAGCGCGAAGGCGTTCGGGAGCCGGCCCCGGAACGCGGCGGCGTCGAGGCCGCCCGCGCGCCAGAACGGCTCGGCGTACTCGGACAGGTGCCGCACGGTCAGCCCCGCGCCGACGGCGGCGGTGACGATCTCGCCGAGCGTCCACAGCCAGACCGTCGCACCCTCGCCCGGGAAGGTGTCGCTGACGTAGGTGCGCTCGAAGTAGCCGCGGTTCGCCCGGATCCGGGGCTCGTCGACGTCCCAGGTCCACAGCGGATGCGCCGGGTGCTCCTCGTAGACGAACAGATGCCCGGAGGGCCGCAGCAGCCGCGCCGCGTCGCGGGCCCATGCCTCGATGTCGGGCTGCCAGATGAGGGCACCCTTGCCCGTATAGACGAGGTCGGCGCAGCCGCTTCGCAGCGGTGCTCGCGGCACGGCCGCGACCACGTACGCGCACGGCAGCCCGAGCGCGTCAGCCCGCCGCTGCGCCGCGCCGGCCGTGGTCTCGCTGTAGTCGACGCCGACCACGCGGCGCGCGCCGCCCTGGACCAGGGCGATGTCGTCGAGGCCGTGGCCGCTCTGCAGGTGCACGACGTCGGGGGAGTCCCGCAGCAGCGGCGCGAGGAGCGCGGCCTCGGCCGGGAACAGCGACGAGCCGGCGCGGGCCTGCCGCAGCAGGTCGTCGTGCTCGTCGACGTACTTGCGCGCGGCCTTCTCCCAGATCGCCCGGTTCGCCCGTGTCAGCGCATCCATGTGCTGCAACGGAGCACCTCCTCGCCTCAACGCTGTGGAACAGAGAGCACCGCCGCTGGTAGCCGATGCACGGGTGTGGGAGTGTTCGACCATGACCAAGGTCCTCCGGTTGCTCGGGTATTGGGACGGCCGGACGGCGCCGGAGGGGCTGCCCGACGTCTGCGGCTTCGTGTCCGCCGCTGACCCTGCCACACACCACGCCGTCGCCGCGTACCTGCGATCGGGCACGGCGTTCGCCGTCGCGGCCGGCGTGTCCGTGTGCCGGCTCTGCGGCGCGGCGAACGGCAGCGCGGAGCTGACCGACGGTGAGCACTTCGTGTGGCCCGAGGGCCTGGCCCACTACGTCGAGGCGCACGGCGTCCGGCTGCCGGACGAGGTCGTCGCCGTCGCCGGGCACGGCGTGGCGCCCGGCGTCGAGCTGGAGTGGTTCACGCCCGCGCTCCTGGAGACCGGCGAGGTGACCGTCGACACGCAGTGGTGGTCCCGCCAGGCCGGTCCGGGCTCCGCCGGCCGCGCGGTCAGGCACCTGCTCGGCTGCGCGCGCAACCCGATGCTGGCGAGCTGGGAGCTGCCCACCAGAGCCGCCGTCTACGTCGACCGGGTGCCGCGGCCGGCGGTGGCGACGCTGGCCAGGCTCCGGCGACTGCTCGGCACCGCGTGGCCGTTCGCGGACCTGCGCGACCTGCTCGGCACCCAGCCGTTCCTCGCCGCCGACGGCAACCCCGCCGAGCTGTACCGTGCCCTCACCACGGCCGCGGACCTGCGGCCGTACCTGTTCTACGACACCGGGGACGGCCTCAGGCCGATCTGGTCCGGCGGCTGATCGCCGTCACCAGGTGACCGGGAACGCCGCCATCCCCGCGTTGAAGCGCTCGTTGCGCCACGCGATCTCCGTCACCGGCACCGCCGGCGCCAGCCCCGGGAACCGGCTCAGCAGCGACCCGATCGCCACCTCGATCTCCATGCGCCCGAGCGCCCCGCCCAGGCAGAAGTGCGCCCCGTACCCCTGCGACAGATGCGGATTCGGCGAGCGCCCGATGTCGAACACGTCCGGCTCGGCGAACTGCCGCGGGTCGCGGTTCGCCGCCGCGGGCAGGGCCATCACGCAGTCGCCCGCGCGGATGCGCACGCCGGCCAGCGAGACGTCCTCGAGCGCCGTCTGCACCCGGAACATGTTGCTGTGCACCGAGTACCGCAGCATCTCCTCGACCGCGCCCGGCAGCCGCGACGGGTCCGCGCGCAACGATGCCAGCTGGTCCGGGTGCTCGAACAGGGTGCGCAGCCCGGAGGCGATCGCGTTGATCTCGCGGCCGCCGCGCAGGACCGTCGCGGCGAGGTCGGCGATCTCCGGGTCGGTGAGCGGGGTCGCGAGCCACGCCGACACGAGGTCGTCTCCGGGATCGGCGCGCCTCGCGGCCACCAGGTCCATGCAGTACCGGTCCAGGGCCGCCTGGGCGGCGCGCCCGGCGGGGGAGTCGAACGCGGTCACGGACAGGATCGCCGAGGCCCACTCGCCGAAGCGGGTCTCGTCCGCCGCGGGCACGCCGAGCAGCTCGCAGATCACGAGCACGGGCAGCGGCTTCACCAGCGCCGTCATGAGGTCGGCCGGCCGGCCCCGCGCGACCATCGCGTCCAGGAGCCGGTCGGTCAGCGACTGGACCCGCGGCCGATAGCCCTCCACGGTTCGCGGCGCGAAGGCGCGGGCGGCCACGCGGCGCAGGGAGGCGTGGTCCGGCCCGTCGCTGCGCAGCGTGCGGCTCCCCGGCGGGTGCCCTGACGGATGCCCTGACGGATGCCCCGACGGGTGCCCGCTCGGGCCGGCGGCGACGGTCCCGGACGGCCCGTTGCCGAAGCGGGCGAACCGCGGATCGGCCAGCACCGTGCACACCTGCTCGTAGCCGAGCACCAGCCAGCACGGGCGCCCGTCGGGGAGCCGCACGAGGCTGACCGGCTCGTCCACGACCATGCGCAGCACCTCGTCGGACAGCCGGCCCTGGAACGGCTCGAACGGATAGTCCCTCATCGCGTGCGCAGTACCTTTGCGATCATCGCGGGGCTGGTCAGCGCCGCCGGGTCCAGGATCAGGTGCTGGACCGAGGTGAACACCCGCCGGACGTCCGGGTTGCGCATCGACGCGAGCTGCAGCCGCCGGGCGTAGGCGTTGAGCAGCCCGACCCCGAGCGGCCGGGCGCCCTCGGTCTGCGGGTAGGCGAAGTCGCCGCCGGAGGCGAACCGCCACGGCGTCGCGACGATCCGCGCCGCCCGCCGGAAGTAGTCGAGGCTCAGCGCCGCCGTCACCGCGGTGTGGCGCTCCAGCAGCTCGCCGAGCGCGACCGCCTCGACGGCCGCGCAGGTCATCCCCTGGCCGTAGATCGGGTTGAAGCTGCACACGGCGTCGCCGAGCGCGAGATAGCCGGCCGGGACGCCGCGCAGCCGCTCGAAGTGGCGGCGCCGGCTGACCGGGAGCGTGCACACGGTGAGGTCGCTGAGGGCCTCGCCGTGCGCCACGAGGCTCGCGAGGCCGGGGTGCGGCAGGGCGGCGGCGTGCGCGGCGAACGCCGCCTCGTCGCGCGGGAAGGCGTTGTGCCAGCCGCCCAGCGACACCACCCAGCGGTCGCCCTCGACGGGCAGGGCCAGCCCGGCCCGCAGCTGCGCGGGCGGGTCGGGCAGGGTGAACGCGGCCCGTGCCGCGCCGAGGTCGCCGGGGCGGCGGCGGTACAGCCGGGTCGCGTAACCGACGCCGATCTTCATCTCGGTGACGCGGGGCACCGGGTGGCCCAGGTCCCGCAGCCACTGCTGGGACCGGCCGCCGCGGCCGCTGCAGTCGGCCACGAGGTCCGCGGCGAGCACCGTGTCGTCGTCGAGCCGGACTCCGGTGACCCGCTCGCCGTCGCCGACGAGGGCCGACACGGCGACCCCGGTGCGCAGCTCGACGCCGGCGAGCGCCCGGACCCGGCGCCGCACGGCGCGTTCGAGCAGGGGCCGGCTCGCGGTCACCAGCCGCAGCTCGGTGCGCACCCGCGGCCAGATCGCGCCGAAGCGGGAGAAGGCCAGGCCCAGGCCGGGATCGAACTCGGCCGCGCCGGCCGCCACGAGCTCGGCCATGAGGCCGGGGAAGAGCGCGTCCAGGGCGCGCTGCCCGGCGACCAGCAGCACGTGCCCGTGCCCGCCCTGCGGGACGCCCCGGCGGGGTTCGGTGTCGTCGGCGAGCTCGTCGCGCTCGATGACGACGACGCGCTCGAAGTGCCCGGCGAGCACGCGGGCCGCGGCCAGTCCGGCCAGGCTGCCCCCGATGACGACGGCGCTCGCGGGCCTCATGCCAGCCCCTCGGCGTGGGCGCGGAGCAGCCGGTCGCGCTGCGTGGGGTACTCGAATCCGGCCGCCGCGGCCACCTCGCCGGCGGCCCGGTCGAAGACCTCGACCGATGCCCGGAACGCGCGCAGGGCGTCGGCGCCGTCGAACCGGCCGAACACGCCGTGCACCGCCGCCCACAGCTGCGGCGGCAGCCAGCCCGGCATGCCCCGGCCGAGCCCGTGGCCGTCGACCCGATGCCCGCCGACCGTGATCGCGTGCCACTCCAACAGGCGCAGCAGCCAGGTCTTCGCCCTCCAGTCGCGGGACTTGACCGCCCACAGCTCGCCGCGGGCCACGTACTTCGGCACCCGCAGCACCTCGACCCAGAACCCGTCGGCGAGCCGCCGGAACTCGTCGTGGGTGAGCGGCCCCGGCTCGGGCATCGCCCCGCTCGGCGCGGGCAGCCCCCGGGTCATGCCGTCGCGGTCCAGCAGCACCCGGTAGCCGCGCTCCCAGACGCGGCTGAGCCGCCCGGCCGCGACCATGCCGCCGATCCGGCCGGGGTCGACGATGCTGAGGTCCACGGCGAGCCCGCCCGCGTAGACCAGGCTCCACACCGGCAGGGGGTCGAGCGGGTGCGCGGCCCACACCTCGCCGAAGTCGCGCCACCACGCCCCGGCGAGCAGCTCGGGCGTCACGTCGGCGAAGGTCAGCTCGATGTCCACATCGGACTGGTCGTCCACGCGCGCGTCCGGCTGGGCGAGCGAGCCGAAGAGCACGACCGCGCGCACCTCCTCGCGCGCCCGGCACCAGCCGAGGACGCGCCCGATCAGCTCCTCCCGCGGGCTCACCATGTCAGCGGCAGCGCCTGGACCTGGCGCACCACCAGGCCCTCGACGAGCTTCACCTCGGACTCGGGGATCGCCATCCGGACCTCCGGCATCCAGCGCACGATCCCGGCCAGGGACTCTTGCAGCTCCATTCTTGCCAGGTGTACCCCGATGCAGTGGTGAATCCCGATGCCGAACCCGAGGTGCGGGTTGCTGGCCCGGTCCACGTCCATCCGGTGCGGATCGGCGAACACCTCGGGGTCGCGGTTGGCGACCATGAAGGCGAGCAGCACCACGCCGCCGGCCGGGATCGTCACCCCGCTGAGCTCCACGTCCTGCTTGGCGACCCGCGGCAGCATCACCCCCGTGACGCCGATCTGCATGTAGCGCGACAACTCCTCGACCGTCTTCGGGATGTCCTGCGGGTTCGCGACGACGCGGTCCCAGAGGTCGCGGAAGTGCATGAGCGCCATGAGGAACAGGTTGATCTGGTTCGTCGTGGTCTCGTGGCCGCCGATGAGCAGGCCGATGCAGACCATGAGCATCTCGCGCTCGGTGAGGTGCCCGTGCACCTCCTGCGCGATGATCAGCTCGCTGATCAGGTCGTCGCCGGGCTTCGAGCGCCGCGAGTCGATCAGGCCGGCGAACCCGTCGACCGCGGCCTTCGTCCGGGCCGGGTCGCGGTTCCAGTCGCCGACCATGATGTCGGACCACTCCTTGCACTTGCCGCGGTCCTCCACGGCGATGCCCAGCAGCTCGCTGATCACCCAGATCGGGATCGGCGTCGAGAAGTTCGCGACGAGGTCCACCGGGCGCGGCATCGTCATCATGCGCGAGAGCAGCTCGTCGACCATCGCCCGGACCGCGGGCCGGATGCGCTCGACCCGCCGCGGCGTGAACGCGTGCGCGACGAGGCGGCGCATCCGCGTGTGCTTCGGCGGGTCCATGCCCATCAGCGACTCGGTCTCCAGCCCGCCCAGCTCCGCGACGGGCGTCCGTGAGGCCTTGTTGATCTCGCGGCTGAACCGCTGGTAGTCGGTGAGCACCGTGTGCACGTCGGCGTAGCGCGACACGAGCCACGCCGGCGTGCCGTCGGCCATCCGCATCTGCACCACCGGCCGGTCGCGCTGCAGCTCGACGAGCTCGGGGAGCGGCTGGTAGAGCGAGGGCGGTTCGGGCAGGGGGAACGGGATCGGTTCAATCATGGGCCCTCTCCAGGTGTCGTACCGGTGCTGTGCCGGCCAGCCGCGTCAGGTGCCCGGCGACCTCGGCCGGCGCGGGACGGGCGTCGTTGCGCCGCCGCAGCCGCGTGGCCGCCGCCCGCCGGAGGGGGTCGCCGATCAGCCCGGCCACCGCGTCCCTGATCGCGTCGGGCCGGGCGCGTTCGGCCGGGAGCGCGGCTCCCACGCCGGCGGCGACGACCCGCTCCGCGTTGAAGTGCTGATCGCCCACGCGCGGCAGGACGAGCTGCGGCACCCCGCACGCGACGGCGGTCATCGTGGTGCCGGCCCCGCCCTGGTGCACCACCGCCGCACAGGTCGGCAGGAGCAGGTGGTGGGCGAGGCCCGGCGCCGCCCGCACGTTCGGCGGCAGGACCTGGCCCGGCTCCGGCTCGACGGTCAGCACGAACTCGGCGTCCAGGTCGGCCAGCGCGGCGACGGTGGTGCGCAGGTCGAACGCGGCGAACCCGAGCCGCGGCATCAGGGTCCCGTGGGAGAGCGCGACGCGCGGCCGGTCGCCGGGCTCCCGCAGCCACCGGGGGAGCACCGCGGCGCCGTTGTAGGGCACGAACCGGACCGGCCGGTGCGGCCCGGCGAGCGGCACCTGCAGCGGCGGCGGGCACGGGTCCAGGGTGAGCGTGCCGGTGAGCGGGACCTCGGGCGGCGCGACGCCGTAGGGCTCGGCGAGCGGGCCGAGCACGGCGTCGCGGTCGATGGGCAGCGCGAAGTCCGGCCCCCACAGCACGCGCACGGACGGCACGCCCAGCGCGGCGGCGGCCACCGCGGCCCCGAGGTTGTTCTGCTCGTGCAGCACGAGGCCGGGGCGGAACCAGCGGCCGAAGGCGACGAGGTCGGGCAGCATGGTCGCGGCGTAGGTGTGGGCGACCCCGCCGACGGTGACCGAGCGGGGCAGCGAGCCGCCCGCCGCGCCGGCGGACCCACTGCCGGGCCCACTGCCGGGCCCACTGCCGGGCCCACTGCCGGGCCCACTGCCGGGCCCGCAGCCGCGGTCGTCGTGGATGCGCGCGATCTGGCCCGTGGCCACGGTCGCGAAGTCGAGCCGCGCGCCGACCGGCACCGCCGCCAGCCCGACGCCGGTGACGGCCTCGGTGAGGTCGGCCGGGCAGGCCACCCGCACGTCGTGACCCGCCGCCCGCAGCGCCCACGCGTGCGGCACGAGGTGGTTGAGGTGCGAGCGCCAGCCCCAGGTGACGACGAGGATCCTCATCCGGCCCTCGCCACGGCGAGCAGGCGTTCGTTGCCGGCCTCGTCGCCGACCGTGACCCGCACACCGACCTCCGGGAAGGCCCGCACGAGGATGCCGGCGTCCGCGCAGCGCCGCGCGAAGGCGTCGCTGCCGGTGCCGAGCGGCAGCCAGAGGAAGTTGGTCTGCGACGGGGCGACCGGGAGCCCGGCCGCGGCGAGCGCGGCGGCCAGCCGGTCGCGCACCCCCACGAGCCGCGCGCAGCGGCGGGCGCACTCGTCGAGCACACCGGGCTCGAGGCAGGCGAGCGCCGCGACCTGCGCGAGCCCGCCGGGGTAGAACAGCACGCCCGCCATCCGGGCCGGCCCGGCGATCCGGGGCGGGACCACGGCGTACCCGACCCGCAGGGCGGCCAGGCCGTGTGCCTTGGAGAAGGTGCGCACGACGCAGACGTTGTCGTGCTCCCGGTGCAGGGCCAGGCCGTCGGCGTAGTCCCCGGCGGTCACGTACTCCCGGTAGGCCTCGTCGATGATCACGACGACGTCGTCCGGGATCCGGGCCAGGAAGGCGGTGATCTCGGCGTGGCTGAGCGCGGCGCCGGTCGGGTTGTTCGGGTTGCACAGCAGCACGCACCGGGTCCGCCCGGTGACCGCGGCGGCCATCGCGTCGAGGTCGTGGGTGAGCCCGTCCAGCGGCACCGCCACGGATCGGTTGCGGAGGTTGGCGGCCATCAGCGGGTAGCCCTCGAACGACAGCGCCGGGTGGACGATCTCGTCGCGGCCGGGGTCGAGCGCCTGGATCAGCAGCTGGGTGAGCCCGGCGGACCCGGGCCCCAGCACGAGTCCGCCGTCCGGCACGTCGAGGTGCTTCGCCAGCGCCGCGACCAGCTCGGCGGAGCGGAAGTCGGGGTAGCGCTGCAGCCGGGCCGCGGCCTCCCGCACCGCGTCGAGCACGGCCGGCACCGGCGGGAACGGAGACTCGTTCATCGACAGGTCCACGGGTCGCCCCTCTCCTTGCGGCCGGGGCCACCGGCAAGGTATTGATGATGGTCAAACTGTTCGCCGGGTGGCCGGTCCAGGTCCCGGCGGCCCCGAATGAGGACGGAACCCGCGCCATGAACATCGTCATCGAACCCGGCGCGGGCGCCCTCGGCGCCACGATCGGCGGCGTCGACCTGCAGCGGCTCACCGACGAGGAGTTCGGCGAGATCAAGCGGGCGCTGCTGGAGCACCTCGTCGTCTTCGTCCGCGGCCAGGAGCACATCTCCCCGGAGGCGCACATCGCGTTCGGCGAGCGCCTCGGCCGCGTCGAGCCGCACTCCCACCTGCAGCGGCTCGACGGGCACCCGCAGATCGTCGTCATCGACTCCGAGCGCGGCGGCAAGGTCGACGTCTGGCACACCGACATCACCTACAACCAGCACCCGCCGCTGGCCTCGGTGCTGCGGCTCGTGCGGGTGCCGGGCCGGGGCGGCGACACCATGTGGAGCAACCAGTACCTGGCCTACGAGCGGCTGTCCGCGCCGATCCGCGACCTGCTCGACGGGCTGACCGCGATCCACAGCCAGCCCGGCAACGAGACCACCCGGCGGGCCGAGCACCCGGTCGTGCGCGTGCATCCGGAGACCGGGCGCAAGGCCCTGTACGTCAACCGCCTGTTCACCTCGCACATCCCGCAGCTGAGCCGCGGGGAGAGCGACGCCCTGCTCGAGTTCCTGTTCGCCTTCGCCGAACGCCCGGAGCTGACGTGCCGGCACCGGTGGCGGCCCGGCGACATCGCGGTCTGGGACAACCGCGTCACCCAGCACTACGCGCTCAACGACTACGACGAGCGCCGGGTCGGCCAGCGGGTCACGGTCTTCGCGGACGAGCCGAAGGGCGGCCCGGCCCGCTGGCCCGTCTACCGCCCGGCCCCCGGCCAGCGGTACTGGCCGTCGCGGGTCAACGCGCGCGAGCAGTACTGAGCTCATGCCGGACCCCCGGCGCCCCCGGCCGCCGCGGCGAGGGCCCGCAGCGCGAGACCGCGGGTGATCGCGCCGTTCGGGTAGTACATGTGGTGGCGGATGTAGGCGCAGACCCGGCTCGCGGGCCAGCCGCCGTCCGGGCGCTGGGCGTCCAGCAGCCAGTCGGTGCCGCGCCGGATCGCGTCGGAGCCGGGGTCGACGCCGGCCGCGAGCAGCGCCGGCAGCGCCCACGCGGTCTCCTCCACGGTGCCGGCCGAACCGTCGCCCGCGCCCCAGGAGCCGTCCGCGCACTGGGTGGACAGCAGCCACCCGGCGGCGGCCAGCGCCACGGGACCGCCGCCGCGCCCGGCCATCGCGAGCGCGCCGAGCACCATCGCCGTGCCGGAGGTGTGGTCGCGGTACCACAGATTCTCGAACGTGCCGTCCGACGCCTGCCGGCTCTCCAGCCAGTCCACGGCCGCCCGCACCGCGGGGTCACCGGCCGGCCGGCCGGACTCGAGCAGCGCGACGACGCCCTGGGCGGTGATGGCCGGGCAGGGGCCGTCGTTGGCGAGCCGGGTGTCGCGCACCCACAGGCTCCACGAGCCGCGGGCGTCCTGGCGGCCGACCAGCCAGGCGAGCCCGTCGCGCAGCACCGCGTCCTCGTCACGGCCGGGGAGGCCGGCCAGCGCGGTCAGGATCTCGGCGGACTCCAGCGTGACCGGCCAGCCGTGCGCGTCGGAGAAGCTCCACCCGCCGGCCGGGCAGTCCAGCACCGTGAAGGCGTCGCGCTGCCGGGTGCGGTGGAAGAGGTCGCGGGTGCGGGCCAGCCGGGGGTCGGCGCCGTAGCCCGCGGCGATCAGCCCGGTCGACGCGAACGCCGAGCGGGTCAGGTCCAGGTTGGCCACGGCGTCCCAGGAGCCGTCGGGCCGCACCGACCGGCGCAGGAACCCGGCGATCGCGGCGACGATGTCCGGGGCCAGCCCCGCGTGCGCGAGGCCGAGGCACACCAGCGCGGCCGGCCACGGGTCGGCGCTGAACGCGCCGGTGCGGCGCTCGTGGTCGTGCACCGCCGCGAGCAGGCGCAGCGCGGCGGGCACGGCCGCCCGGTTGGTCAGGCGGCGCACCGGACCGGGCGGGTCCACGGCGGCCTGCATCAGGGCCAGCCCGACGAACGGCGCGGTCCGGAACGAGATCCGTCGCCGGCGCACCGGGTCGGCCAGCACCACCTCGAGCGGGAGGCGGCGCAGGCTCGCCGCCGGGGCGAACCCGGCGAGCACCTGGAACTGCCCGCAGAGGTGCGCGACCGCCGGATCGGTCACCGCCCCGACCCCGCCGAGCGCGGCCAGCGCGGCCCGCCCGGCCTCGACCGCGGCGGCGCTGGTATCCGGCGCGACGATGTGCAGGGCCGCCGCCGCGACGGAGGTCGCGACCGCCTCGCTGCCGGCGCCGACGACGCCGCCCCAGCCGCCGTCGTCGTGCTGCACGCCGCGCAGCCAGGCCGCCCCGGCCGCGACCAGCTCGGCCGAGCCGGACGGGTCCGCGGCCCGCAGCGCGGTGATCGCGCCCGCGGTGCCCAGGATCGAGGCGGGCGGGTCGTCGCCGAACGCGCCGTCGTCGCGCTGCCGGCCGAACAGCTCCTCGGCGCCGGCGGCGATGGCCCGGCGGACGCGTTGCCGGCGCTGGTCAGACATCGGCCGTCCTTTCCGCGGGCCGCTCGGCCGGGCCCAGCTCGTACCATGTCCGCATTCGCCGCTGCGTCCACCAGGTCAGCGCGGCCATCGGCACGAGCAGGGCCACGGCCGCCGTCGCGCCGAGCCCGAGCGCGACGACGGTGGCGGCCAGGCCCAGCCGCTCCAGCACCAGCACCTCGTGGGCGCGCAGGGCGACCCGAACCGGCAGCGCCCGGCGCCGGGCGACCAGCGGGGCGAGCGCGACCGCGCCGGCGGCCGCGACGGCGGCCAGCGGCACCAGGTGCCCCGGCCCCGCGCCGGCGGCGGCCGCGACCAGGGCCGCGGCGTAGCAGGCGACCGAGGTCCACACCGCGGCCGGGGTCCCGTGCCGCACGGGGAGGGTCCGGTAGCCGCCGGCCGCGTCCCCGGCCACGTCGCGCAGGGTGCCGACCAGGTTCGACGCGCAGTCGTGCAGCCAGAACGCGACCGCGAACACGAGCACCCGCCGGTCGAACATCGGCACGACGGCGGCGCCGAACAGCAGGGTGAGCGCCCCGAGCAGGCCGCGGACGAGGTTGCCGCCCAGCCCGGACGCCTTGAGGTGCAGGCCGTAGGCGACGACGGCGGCGACCGCGCACGCGGCCACGACCGCGGTCGGCCAGCCGCCGACGACGGCCAGTACCGCGACGGCGAGCATCGCCGTGCTGCCCCACACGAGCGCCGTGCGCGCGGGGAGGCGGCCGGACGGGATCGGCCGGTGCGGCTTGCTGACGGCGTCGAGGTCGCGGTCGAACCAGTCGCTGAGGTAGTGCCCGCCGAGCCAGCCCAGCGTGGGGATGGCCCACGCGACGACCAGCCACAGCGGCCGGCGCTCCCCGGCCAGCCCGGCGCCGGCCAGCCCGAGCAGGCCGACGTACCACACGGTGTACGGCCGCCAGGTCTGCACGTGCGCGAGCACCGCGGTGCGCAGGCGCCTCATCGCCCGGCTCCCGCGGCCCAGGCGGCCGCCGACGCCAGCAGGTCGCGGCTCGCCGACGGCTCGAGCGTGTCCAGCCGGGCGAGCGCCTGCTCCCCGTAGCCGGCGGCCCGCGCCCGGGCCCGGTCCAGCCCGCCGGTGGCGACGAGCATGGCGCGGAACTCGGCGAGCTCGCCCGGGCCGGCCGAACGCCGGGCCAGGGCGGCCGCGAGCCGGCGGCGGGTGGCCGGGTCGGCGGCCTCGTAGGCGAGCAGCACCGGCAGGGTCGGCCGGCCGTTGGCCAGATCGCTGGTCGCGGGCTTGCCCGTGGCCTCGGGCCCGAGCGTGCACGCGAGCACGTCGTCGCGGATCTGGAAGGCGATGCCGAGCAGTTCGCCGTACTCCCCGAGCCGGTCGGCCCGCCCGGCGTCCGCGCCGCCGAGCAGCGCCCCGATCCGGCACGCCGCCCGGAACAGCGCGCCGGTCTTCAGCGCCGCCACGGTCAGGTACGCCTCGACGCCGGCCGCGGGGTCCCCGGCCAGCCGGGCCTCGAGCACCTGGCCGCGGCACAGGCTCGACCCCGCGGCGGCGAGTGCCGTGGCGGCGGCCGTCGCGGCACTCGCCGGGCGGCACTCGCCGATGGCCGAGAACGCGGCGAAGATCAGGTGGTCGCCCGCGACGATGGCGTCGGGCAGCCCGTGCGCGGCGTGCAGCGCCGGGCGCGACCGCCGCACGTCGTCGGCGTCGATGATGTCGTCGTGCACCAGCGTCGCGACGTGCAGGTACTCCAGGGCGAGCGCCGCCGGCACCACGTCGTCGGCGACGCCGCCCACCGCCTCGGCGCAGGCGAGGGCCAGCAGCGGGCGCAGCAGCTTGCCCGGCGGCAGCAGCGCGTAGCGCGCCAGCGCGTCCAGTTCGTCGGCGCCGGCGGGCCAGCGCCGGTGCAGCTCGTCGCGGAGCCGCCGCTCGAACGCGGGCTGCTCCGGACGGCCGGAGTTCGCGTGAGCGAGCATCGTCATGCAGCGCACCTCCGCCTCATCGGACGCACTCGAGCAGCACCAGCCCGCCGTCGCCGTGCAGCGTCCGGGCGAGCGTGAGACCGGCGCGGCGGGCGAGCCGGTCGAAGTCGGCGACGCCGCGGGCCCGGCCCCCGACGGTGACGAGCATGTTCAGGTCGTAGTGCGGGCCGGTGCGCAGGACTTCCACGATGAGCACCCGTCCGGCGGCCGCGGCGCAGTGGCCGAGAATGGCGCGGGCGGCCTCGTCGGGCCAGTCGGACAGCACCCGGGAGACCACCGCGACGTCCGCGGCGCACGGCAGGGGTTCGAAGAAGCTCGCGGCCGTGAACCTCGCCCGGTCGCCGACGCCCAGCTCGGCGAAGGTCGCCGCGGCCGCCGGCGCGGAGGCGGGGCGATCCAGCAGGACACCGCGCAGATGCCCGTGCTTCGCCAGCACCTCGGCCAGCAGTCCGCCGTTGCCCCCGCCGACGTCCATGACCTCGCCGACCCCGGACCAGTCGTAGAGGCGGGCGACCTCGGGCGCGGTGCGCCGCTGCTCGGCCCGCATCAGCTCGTCGAAGACGCGGCGGTGGGCGGGGTCGGCGTCGGTGTCCTCCCACAGCGTGCGCCCGTGTACGGCGGCGTACCCGGGCTCGCCGGTGCGCACCGCGTGCAGCAGCCCGGCGTAGGCCAGGTCCATGCGGAACCCGAGCCCGTCGAGGTCCAGCCACTCCCGCCGGCCGCTGCCGCACAGCAGCCGCCCCACCTCGGTCAGCTCGAAGCGCTCCGGCTCCGGCTGGGCGAGGACGCCTCGGCCGGTGAGGTAGCGCAGCAGCTGCCCGAGCGCATCGGCGTCGGTGTCCGTGGCCGCCGCGAGCTCGGCGGGCGAGCGCAGGCCGGCCGCGATCAGGTCCGCCAGCCGCAGGGTGGCCGCGACGCGGACGGCGTACGGGCCGCCCAGGTCCGCCAGGTCCCGCAGCCGCTCGGCCGGGCCGCCGGCGCTCACCATGCGATCGGGAACGCGGACAGCCCGCAGTTGATCCGCTCGTGCCGCCAGGGCAGCTCGTCGATCGGCACCCCCGGGCGCAGCGTCGGGAAGCGCCGCAGCAGCGAGCCGATCGCCGTCTCGATCTCGACCCGGCCCAGCGCGGCGCCGAGGCAGAAGTGCGGGCCCACCCCGAACGTGATGTGCGGATTGGGGGACCGGTCGATGTCCAGCTCGCCCGGGCGCGGGAACTTCCCGGGGTCGCGGTTCGCCGCCCACGGCAACGGCATCACCACGTCACCCGGGCGCAGCGCGACGCCGCCGAGCTCGACGGGCGCCATGACCGTCTGTTCGAGGAACGTCGGACTGAGGGAGGTGTACCGCAGCAGCTCGTCGACCGCCGCCGGCAGCCGGGCGGGCTCGTCCCGCAGCCGCTCCATCACCTGCGGATGCTGGAACAGCGCCCGCATCCCCGCGCTGATCGAGCCGATCTCCCGGCCGCCGACGAGCACGGTGACGGCCAGCCCGACGATCTCCTCGTCGGTCAGTGAGGGGTCCTCGGCCTGCGCCTCGGCCCACGCCGACAACAGGTCCGGCCCGGGCGCCGCCCGCTTCTCGGCGAGCCGCTGCCGCAGGTAGGCGCGCATCGCGATGGTGGGGTCGGCGGTCTCGGTCGCGGCGTGGGTGTTCACCGCCATGAGCGCCCGGTCCCACTCGGCGAACCGCTCGCGGTCGGCGGCCGGCACCCCGAGCAGCTCGCAGATGACGATCGCGGGCAGCGGTACCACGAGATCGGCCACGAGGTCGCCGGGGCTGCCCCGCCGCTGCATCGCGTCCAGCAGCTCGTCGGTGATCGCCTGGATGCGCGGGCGGTACGCGTCGATCCGCCGCGCGGTGAAGGCGCGCCCGGCCAGGCGCCGCAGCTCGGTGTGGGCCGGCCCGTCCATGCTCAGGTCGCGCACCGGGCAGCCGGCCTCGGCCGCGGAGCCGGTGTCGTAGGCCCCGCCGCGGCGGCGGAACCGGACGTCGGTCATCACCGTGCTCACCTCGTCGTAGCCGAGCACCAGCCAGACCAGCCGGCCGTCGGGGAGCCGGACCCGGCTCACCTTGTCGTGCTCGACCATGCGCAGCAGCTCGCCGGGCAGATCGCCGCGAAAGACCTCGAACGGATACTCCCGCACCTCGGGGTGCGCTGTCGCACTGTCGCTCATGGCGTCCTCGCACAGGCCTATTCGAGATGGCCACCGTCGACGCATTGACTGACGTCAACGAAAAATTGCGTCTTCGGCGCCGCCTGAGATGCACCAGAGCGTAGATGGAGAGATCGAGGTTCGTAAAGATCTCACAGTGCTATCGGGTATTCGGCGGGGAATGTCCAGAGCGGCGAATGGCGATGATTCACGGTCCTGCCGCGCCGGCTGCGGGCGATGCCTACGCGCCGGCGTCGTGGTAGAAGACGCCCGATTGGGGATGCTGCGAGATCCGCGCGAGCGCCTCGTTGACCTCGAAGGCGTACCACTCCGTGTATCCGCACGCGGTGCAGATCCACACCTCGAAGCGTCCGGCCTCGAGGCGCCGGCGCAGCTCCGCCCCGGCCGCCGCGCCGGAGTGCAGCCGGGAGACGCCCGGCAGCGGCAGGACGACGTTGCTGCTGTCGTTGTCGGGAATCATGAAGGGGTTGACCTGCCACAGGCGCGGGCACTGGCACTTCACGCAATGACGGCTCGTACGCATGGCGTCAGGGTAGATGCCGCCTACGGGACCGGGCCGGTGGCGGCGCGCACCAACCGGCCGGCTCGGGGGGCACCTGGAGCACCACCTCGTTCACCGCCCCGCGGTCCGGCGGCGGCCGGGTCACGGTCCGGGCCACCACCGCCGGCGCCAACGGGGCGAACATCCACCGCCCGGCCATCGGCCGAGCGGCGGCGACGTGCTCAGCGCCGGACCGGGACCTCCAGCCCGGCGGCGCCGAGCACGTCGTCGGCCTCCACCTCGGCCACGGTGAGCGGGACCGGCCGGGCCCGCGGCAGGGCCCAGCCGACCACGACGGCGGCGATCGCGGCCAGCACCGCGCCGATCACGAAGACGGTCACGAACTGCGCCTCCCGGGGCAGCGGGACCGGGCCCGGGATCGGGTTGCGGGTCATCATGGTGACCACGAACGCGGTGCCCAGCGACATGCCGACCGAGCGGGCGATCGAGTTCACGCTGTTGGCGATCCCGGTCTCGGCCGGCTCGACGTGGGCGATGAGGAGCGCGGGCAGGGCCGCGTAGCCGAACGTGACCGCCGTGTTGACCACCAGGGCCCCCACGATGACCTCCCACGTCGCCGAGTGCAGCACCGCGAGCATCGCGAAGCCGGCGCCGGCCAGGACCGCCGCGATCACCAGCGTCGGCTTCGCGCCGAACCGGGCGACCAGCCGGCCGCCGAGCGGCGCGGTGATCACGCCGCCGGCCGTGCCCGGCAGCAGGTAGACCAGGCTGGCGGCGAGCACCGAGGCGCCGAAGCCGTAGCCGGCGACCGCGTGCGGCGTCTGCACCAGCGCGGAGACGGCGAGGAAGACGGCGAACATCGCGAAGCCGAGGAACAGGCCGGCCGCGTTGGCCACCACGATCGGGCGGTGGCTGAGCATCCGCGGACTGACCAGCGGGTGCCTGACCCGCCGCTCGAACAGGACGAAGACGGCCAGCACCACGACGGCGGCGGCCAGCGAGCCGAGCACCCGGGCCGAGCCCCAGCCCCAGCCGTTGCCCTCCTCCAGCGGCAGGAGCAGCAGCACCAGGCCGAGCCCGAGCAGCGCGGCGCCGGCCCAGTCGAGGCGGCCGGTCGCCGCGCCCGGGCGGCGGGGCAGCCGCCAGACGCCGGCCAGGCCGACCGCGGTCAGCGCCGTGGAGAGCCAGAACAGCTCGTGGTAGTTGCCGCCGTGGCGCATCAGCAGCCCGGTCACCACGAGGCCGAACCCGGCGCCGATCGAGAGCATGCCGCTGACCAGGGCCATCGCGCCGGTCAGCCGCTGTGGCGGCACCCCTCGCGCAGCACGCCGATGGCCAGAGGGAAGAGCCCGAAGCTGGCCGCCTGGGCGACCCGGCCGGCGAGCAGCAGCGCAAGGCTGGAGGTGGTGGCGGCGAGCACCGAGCCGAGCAGCACCAGGCTCAGCACGCCGAGCATCACCGGGCGGCGGCCGTACAGGTCGCCGAGCCGGCCGAGCATCGGGGTGAACACCGCGGCGGCGAGCAGGTTGGCGGTCACCACCCAGCAGGCCGCGCTGGTCGAGACGCCGAGATCGGCGCGGATGTCGGCGACGACCGGGACGACCAGGGTCTGCAGCGCCGAGACGAGCAGCACCACGTAGCAGGCGACGGGCAGTGCGAGGCGCGTTCTGAGGATCACCGCCCGAACGTAGACGCGTCGCCCAGGATTTTCAACACGGTGTCGAAAATAAAGGATGCGGTGTCGATTACACTCGGCGGACGGTACAGTCGACGCCGTGCCAGCCATCAAGAGCCGCCGCGCTCCCACCAAGGGCGACCAGCGGGAGCAGGCCCTGGTCGACGCCGCCCGGGACGTGTTCCGGGACAAGCCGATCAGTCAGGTCACGATCGACGACCTGGCGGGGGCGGCCGGCATCGCGCGGTCCGGCTTCTACTTCTACTTCGAGTCCAAGCAGGCGCTGCTCGCCGCGCTCGTCGACCAGCGGCTCGCCGAGGCCGACCTGGAGATGGCCGAGTGGCTCGCCTCCGACGGGCTCGACCGGGGCGCGCTGCGCCGGGGCCTCGCCGCGGGGCTGGCCCGCTGGAAGGTCGACGGGCGCTGGCTGCGGGAGGCCTTCATCACCCCCGACCCCGGCCCCGAGGTGCGGCACGTCCGCGACCGGCTGCTGGACGAGGGCTGCACGCTGTTCAGCAAGCGCATCGAGCGCGACGCGCGGGCGGGCCGGACGGTCGTCGGCCCGCCCGACCTGCTCGCCAAGATGGCCATGCACCTGCGCAGCATGACGTTCGCCGACGCCTACGCCGACCCGGGCGCCTACGACGAGGACGAACTGCTCGACACCCTCACCGACGCGATCCTGCGCCTCGTCTACGGCGCGACCCCCGGCAGCGTCAAGGGCTGAGCCGGCCGGGTCGTCAGTCGTGCGGCCCGTGGGCGCGGGCGGTGCGGTGGGCCAGCCAGCCCGACATCGCGCGGACGCCGCGGGCGATGGCGCGCTCGTCCGGGTCGAACGCCCCGAAGTGCGGGTACGCCGTCTCGATCGGCGCGCCCGGGCGGCGCACGCCGAGGAACGAGTACGTGCCCGGTATCCGCCGCAGGAACAGGCCGAAGTCCTCGCCGTTGAACGGGACCGCGGCGTGCATGACCTCGACGTGGTCGTCGCCCACGCTCCGGCGCAGGTACCGCTCCACCGCCCGGGCGCCGGCCTCGGGCACGACCATCGCCGGGAACGGCTCGGCCGGGTGGTCGACCGTCGCCGGGCCGGCCGCGGCGGCCAGGCGGTCGATGTCCTGGCGGACCGCCGTCCAGCGCGCCTCGGGCCAGCACCGGTACGACACCCGGACCTGCGCCCCGTTCGCCGACGCGTTCATGAACACGAACTCGGCCAGCGGCCCGTCCGGCGTCAGGATCTCGGCGACCAGCCGCTCCAGCTCGGCCGGGTTCGCCGGCGGGCGCACGGTGCCGAGCCCGTTGATCGCCGCGGCCAGCGACGCCGCGCGCTCGGCGGCGCCGGGCCCCTCGACGGTCACGGTCGCGTGGTCCTGGCCCGGCATGCCGGTGCCGGGCATGACCACGAAGTCGCCGAGCGGGAACGGGCCGCAGTGCAGGGCGTGGATCTCCTCCGGGCGGGTGTGCTCCAGGACGTGGTCGGCGAGCATCGCGGCCGCGCCCGTGAGCGCCTCCTCGCCGGGCTGGAACACGAAGACGACGGTGCCCGCGAGCCGTCGGCGCCCGCGCGCCAGGGCCTCGGCGACGCCCACGCCGATCGTGGTGTGGATGTCGTGCCCGCACAGGTGCGCGGGGGTGGGTCCGCCGGCGATCTGGTCCTGGGGCGGTACCGCATCCATGTCCGCGCGATAGGCGACGGTCCGGCCCCGTCCGGCCCCGCGGAGCACGCCGACGACGCCGTGGCCGCCGATGCCCGTGGTGACGTCGAGGCCCGCGTGGCGCAGGCGGCGCGCGACCACGGCCGCGGTGTAGCGCTCCTCCCCGGCGGTCTCGGGATGGCGGTGCAGATCGCGGCGCAGCTCGATGAGATCGTCCGGCTCGTCCACGACGCCGAGCATAGGGACGAACGCCGATGCGGTGGTGGCCCGCAGGAGGGTGCGACGGCTGATTGGCATGCGCTCAGCCTGTCGAACTTCGGACTGGCGCACAGTACCGGTGACCCCCGTGCGTCGAGGAGGGTCAGCCCCACCGCTACAGTCCCGAGACGGGCAGGCCCTCCAGCGTGAAGCGCTCCTGGAGCCAGGGCAGCAGGTACTGGTACGCCGTGATCGTGTTCGGCTGCCCGTTGTCGTGCGACAGCACGATCGAGCCCGGCCGCGTGTGCCGCTGCACCTCGTTCACCACGCGCGAGATGTGCGCCGAGGCGTTGCTGTCGTGCGTGTGCTCCCAGTCGCGCGGGTCCACGTCCCAGTAGATCGAATCCATGCCGAGCGAGCGCGCCTTGGCCACGAGCGCGGGCGTGAAGTTGCCGCCGGGTGCGCGGAAGTACCGGATCGGCGCGTCGGCCCCGACCGCCGCGTGGATCATGTCGTTGGTGTGCTTGAGGTCCCAGTCGATGTACGCGTCGTCGCGCTGGGCGAGGTTCAGCAGGTGCTGCCACGAGTGGTTGCACAGCGTGTGCCCGTCGGCGTAGATGGCCCGCACGAGGTCGGGCCGGTCGCGGACCCGGAAGCCGACCATGCAGAACGTGGCGTGGATGTGCCGCTCCCGCAGCAGGGCCAGCAGCTTCGGGGTGTTGATCGGGTCCGGCCCGTCGTCGAAGGTCAGCGCGACCGACTGGCTGCGGGTGGTGAGGAACGAGCCGACCGGCCCGTCGCCGTCGTGGAACACCGGCGGGGCCGACGGGCTCGCCGAGGGCGTGGGGGACGGGGGCGCGACGGCCACCGGGGTCGCGGGAACCGCGGGGGCCGAAGGGCTCGCGGCCGGGCTCACGCGGTTGCTGTCGCGGGCGGTGGTGCCGAGCAGGAGCAGTACCGCGGCGATCAGCAGGCCGGAAGTCGCAAGGCGCACACCTACCAGACGGCCGAGGGCCGCGCCCGGGTTGCAGCGCGCCAGGGTAGTTGACTGACGTCGATCAAGCCATCGTCTATCGTGAACGTCGGCCAAGTTCGGGGGTTGCGTCGCGCGGCCCGAGAGATATCCTTCCGACCGGACGGTACGCTGAGTCGGCAGGAAGAGGGGAGGCCGTCGGTGGCCCGTACGACGTCTACACGGCCCGAGTCCACCCGCCGCCGGCAGCGCTGGCCCGGCGGCTACGACCCGGAGAACACGCGCCGGTCGCTCATCGACAGCGCCCTGGAGCTCTTCGAGCGCCAGGGCTTCGACCGCACCTCGGTGCAGGAGATCGCCGATCGGGCGCAGCTGACGAAGGGCGCGTTCTACCACCACTTCGAGAGCAAGGACGACCTGCTGCGCACGATCCAGGAGGAATACCTGGAGGCGCAGCTGACCGCGATCAAGAAGATCGAGTCCGGCAGCGACGACCCGAAGACCCGCGTGTCCGAGCTGATCCGCTTCAGCCTGACCAGCGTGGCTGAATACCGCGGCCACGTCACGATCTTCTACCAGGAGCGGCGGTACCTCACCGGCGACCTCTTCGCCGAGGTGACCCGCAAGCGGGATCTGGTCGAGGCCGCGTTCGCCGGGATGGTGGCCGACGGCGTGACGCGGGGCGCGTTCCGGGCGGACGTCGACCCGCGGATCGCGACGTTCGGGCTCGTGGGGATGTGCGCGTGGGCGTACCAATGGCTGAACGTCAGCGGCCCGCTCAGCGTGGACGAGGTCGCCCGGCAGTTCGCCGCGATGGTGCTGCAGGGCCTGGAGGCCCCGGCCGCCTGACGCTCAGAGGTGCGCGCGCTCGCCCTGGGCGCCGAAGAGCGTCAGCACCTCCGCCGGCTGGTCGCCCGCGCTGCCGATCCAGTGCGGCAGCCCGGTGTCGAGCGCCGCCGGACGAAGGACCTCGGGCCCGCATGGGCCGGCCCGGGGGGGAGAGGGCCACGCTGCTGGGCGTGCTCGAGGCTCGCGATCGCGTCGTCGGGGGACAGGCCGCACAGGTCCGTCAGGGCGAACACCGACTCCGCGCTGACGACCAGCGCGAGGTCGCGGACCAGCTGCTCGACCCCGGCGCGCCCCGCCGCGTCCCAGGCCGGCGACGCGGCGATCGGCGTCGCCCGGCGCAGGTGGACGATGATCACGGGCGCCTCGCCGCTGACGGTGCTGCACGCGGCCGCGGCCGTCGCCATCGCGTGACCAGGGCGGCCGATAAGGTTGGCCGATGACGTCGGGCAAAGAGTTCCAGGTCACCTTCGACTGCGCGGATCCCGAGCGCGTGGGCCGGTTCTGGTGTGCGGTGCTGGGCTATGCGGCACCGCCGCCGAGCGGGTTCGCCTCCTGGGACGAGTTCAACCGCTCGCGGCCGCTCGAGCGTCAGGGCGCGGGGTTCGCCTGCGTCGACCCCGCCGGTGTGGGGCCGCGGCTGTATTTCCAGCGCGTCCCCGAGGGCAAGGTCGTCAAGAACCGGGTGCACCTGGACGTGCGGGCCGGCACCGGCCTCGTGGGCGCCGAGCGGCTCGCCACCCTCGAGGCCGAGTGCGCGCGGCTGGTCGCGCTCGGCGCCGTACACCAGGAAACCCTGTATGCCGACGACTACAACGAGTCGTGCATCGTGATGCGGGACATCGAGGGCAACGAGTTCTGCCTCGACTGAGCGCCCGCGCCCGTCAGCGGCCTCGGCCACGATCAGGCGGCCGTGGCGGTCTCCCTCACTGGTTCCGGGCGCGGTCGTAGAGCAGGCACAGCGCGCCGCTCTCGGTCGCGGTGCTGTCCGCGAGCCGCCAGGAGCCCGCCGGTGCGTCGTCGAACAGGCGGGCGCCGCCGCCGACCAGCTCCGGGCACAGCGTCACGCTGAGCCGGTCGACCTCGTCGGCGTCGAGCAGCCGCCGGATGACGCTGCTGCTGGCGAGCACGATGATGTCGCCGCCGGGCTGGTCGCGCAGCTGCCGCACGGCGGTGACCGGGTCGGTGCCGGCGAGGCGGGCGTTGTCCCACTCGACCTCGGTCAGCGTCGTGGAGAAGACGACCTTCTCGACCTCGTTGAGCCAGCGGGAGAACGTGCGGTCGTCGGCGTGCGCGTTCTCGTCGTCGGCGACGGCCGGCCAGAAGCCGGCGAAGCCCTGGTAGTTCTTGCGGCCGAGCAGCGCGGTGGTGGCCGTGCCGGTCACGCGGACCATGTGGGCGCGGGCGCCCGGGCTCACGGCGTGCGGGACGATCCAGGCCATGTCGAAGTCCCCGCCCCGGCCGGCCACGCGACCGTCGAGGGAGAGGGCGATGTTGGCGACGACGCGCCGGTGCTGTGTCATGTTCGATAGGTTCTCCCGCGAGGCGGCATCGGGTCGTCGCCAGACTTGATGACATCGAGCCCGGGATTTCCCGGGATCGCGGGGAGGTGGGGCATGGCGGTCGTCAGTCCGGTGCTGGTCGGGCGCGCGGCCGAGACCGCCGTGCTGCGCTCGGCGTACGAGCGGGCGCCGGTCACCGTGCTCATCACCGGCGAGGCCGGCATCGGCAAGTCCCGCCTGGTCGGCGACGCGCTGCGGGACCTGCCCGGCGACCCGCTGGTGCTCACCGGCGCCTGCCTGGAGCTCGGCGCCGAGGGCGCACCCTACGTGCCGTTCGTCGCCGTCGTCCGTGACCTCGTGCGCCATCTCGGCCTCGACGCCGTCCGGGCGCTGCTGCCCGTCGACGGGTCCGCCCTCGGCGACTGGCTGCCCGGCCTCGGCCCGGCGCCGGCCGGCTACGCCCGGACCCGGCTGCTGGAGGAGGTTCTCGCGCTCGCCGGGCGCGTCGCCGAGGCGCGGCCGCTCGTGCTCGTGGTCGAGGACCTGCACTGGGCCGACGCGTCCACGCGGGAGCTGTTCGCGTACCTCGCCCGCAACGCCGCCGGGTCCGTCCTGCTGGTCGGCACGTCACGCGCCGGCGGCACCCCGGACCGGCGCCTGCTCGCCGAGCTCGGGCGCCGACCCGACGTCGTGCGGCTGCCGCTCGAGCCGCTCGCCGCGCCGCAGGTCGCCGAGCTGCTCGCGGCCATCGACGGCCGCCCGCCCGAGCCCGAGCGCGTCCGCCGCATCCACGGGCGCAGCGGCGGCAACCCGCTGTTCGTGGAGGCGCTCAGCGAGGCGGGCGAGGCCCCGGCCTCCCTGCGCGAACTGCTGCTCGCCCGCGTCGCGGACCTGCCGGAGCCCCTCGGCGAGCTGCTGTCCGCGTTGGCCGTTTCCGGCGGCGGTACGGTCGAATCGGTGCTCGAATCCGTCACCGCCCTCCCGCCCGTCCAGCTCGGCCGCGCCCTGCACGATCTCGCCGAGCGGCGCCTGGTGTCGGCGCGCGACGAGCGGTACGAAATCCGGCACGACGTTCTTCGCGAGGCGGTCCACGACGCGCTCCTGCCGGGGGAGCGGCGGCGGTTGCATCGCCGGTTCGCGGTCGCGCTGGCGGATCACGAGCCCGACGGGGCCGCGCTCGCCGAGCACTGGACCGCGGCCGGGGAGCCCGCCGCCGCCCTGCCGGCCGCGTGGCGCGCCGCCGCCCGGGCCGAGCGCCAGCACGCCCACGACGAACGGCTGCACCTGCTCGGCCTGATCCTGCGGCAGTGGGACCCCGCCGGCCCGGCAGCCGCCGAGACCGGCCTCGAGCGCGGCGACGTCCTCGAGCAGGCCGCCCGGGCGGCGTTCGCGGCGGGCCGCTCCGCCCGCGGCATCGCCCTGGCCACGGACGCCCTCGACGAGCTCGACCGGGCCGCCGAGCCGGATCGGGCGGCGCGGCTGCTCGGTTTGCGCGGGCGGTTGCGGCAGCGCGTCGACGGCACCGGCGCCGACGACCTCGCGGCCGCGGTGGCGCTCCTGCCGCCGGGCGCCCCGCCGGGCCTGCGCGCGGAGCTGCTGTCGGCCCTCGCGTTCGTCGGCATCGGCGGCCACCGGTCGGGCGAGAGCCGGGCGGCGGCCACCGAGGCCCTGCGCATCGCCGACGAGCTCGACGAGGACGCGTTGCGGGCCCCGGCACTGCTCGTGCTGGCCACCCTGCGCGGCGACCGAGGCGACTTCGCCGCCGCCCGCCGCCTCGCCCGGCAGGCCGGCGACGAGCACACCTACCTGACCACGTTCCAGTGGGAGGCGCTGCGGCTCGGCGCCGACGGCCGGTACGCCGACGCGGCCGACCTGGCGCAGGAGGGCCGGGCGGCGGCCGAACGCCTCGGCCACGCCCGCTCCCGCGGCACCATGCTCGCCAAGGCGCAGGCGGAGAATCTGGAGGCGCTGGGCCGCTGGGACGAGGCCATGGCGATCGTCGAGGACGCGCTCGCGGAGGGGCCGCCGCCGCTGTACGCCGCGGCCCTGCGCCTGGTCGCCGCCCGCATCGCCGCCGCCCGCGGCCGGACCGACCGCCTCGAGGTGCTGCTGCGCCAGCTGGTCGAGTTCGCCACGCACGCGGCCGGGGCCGAGGAGCTGAAGGCCGACATCGCCGTCCAGCGCCTCGAGTGGGCCTCGGGGCGGGGCGAGTACGAGGCGGCCGACGACATCCTGGCCGAGCACCTCCCGGCGGCCCGGGAGTCGTGGATGCCGCCCCAGGCCGTGCGCCTCGCCGTGGCCGGCGCGCGGCTGCAGCGGGCCCGGCGCGCCGCGGCCCCGCGCAACCGCCGGGTCGCCGACGCGGTCGCGGCCCGCCTCGCCGAGCTCAGCGCGCTGTCCGCGCACGGGCTGGACGCCCATCGCCTCACCGTCGCGGCGATGACCGCCGACGAGCTGCCGGCCTGGGACCGGGCGGCCGCGGCGTGGCGGGAGCTGGGCCAGCGCCACGAGACCGCGCTGGTGCTGGCCGACGCCGCGGCCCGCGCGCTGGCGTCGAACAACCGGCCCGGGGCCCGCTCCCGGCTGGCCGAGGCGCGTGCGATCGCCACCGACCTCGGCGCCGCGCCGCTGCTGGCGCGCCTCGACGACCTGGCCCACCGCGGCCGGCTCGACGGCGCCCCGGCCGAGCCGGCGCCGGGCGGCTTCGGCCTGACCGCCCGCGAGCTGGACGTGCTGCGCGTGCTGGCCCGCGGCCGCTCCAACGCCGAGATCGCCGCGGAGCTGTTCGTGAGCGTGCACACGGTGAACACGCATGTCGCGCGGATCCTGGCGAAGCTCGGCGTCGCGACCCGTACCGAGGCCGCCGGCCGGGCCCTCGAACACGGCCTTCGGTGACGGTCTGCGGTGGCGGTCTCAGCCGCGGCTCACGGCCGCGGGGGCCGAGCACCGGGGTCGCCGGGCGGGTCGGGCAGCAGCGGCCCGAGCGGCCCGAGATCGATGTTGAGGTCCTCGGCCGAGAGCCCGAAGTGCTCGCGCAGCTCGTCCATGCGCTCCTCGAGGGCCATGAGCGTGGCCCCGATCTCCTCGATCTGGTCGTCGCTGAGGTCCCCGACGTCGATGCGGCGCAGCGCCTGCCGCTCCATCAGCTGCCGCAGCAGCTCCACGACGGTGAGCACCAGGCTGGCGAAGCCGCGCTCGACGGCGTCGCGGTCGACCTCGATCCGTTGCCGGCGGGCCGGGGGTGGGGCGCCTTCGCCTCGGCCTTCGTGCTCACCGAAGGCGGTCATGGCCGTCGTGGCGCTGCAGCGTCGGTCTGTCGCCTTGCGCCGGCCTCAACCTGTCGCGGTGCGCCGCCCTCTACCTGTCGCGGTGCGACGGTGGCGGCCGATGCGACGAGGGCGCGCAGCGAGATGTAGACCAGATCGACGCCGGCGATCGACAGGGTCACCTCGCCGGATATGACGACGCCGGCGCCGAGCACCCGGTCGAGCAGGTCGACGAGCGACACCGGCTGGGAGCGCATGACGGAGTCCGAGGTCATGGCGGTGCCGGTTCCGTGCTGGTGAACGAGTACGGCGGCCAGGGCCCGGTGAGCTCCAGGCGCAGCTCGGCGTGGCGGGCGGCCTGGGCGGCGACGAGGTCGGCGAACGGGCCGGCCCGGCTCCGGTCGACCAGGTAGGCGCCGTTGAGCACCATCGTCTCGGAGCGGCCGGACAGCCGGTGGTCCTGGGGCGGGTGCCGGCGCGCCGCCGCGGCGTCGGCGGCGAGGGCCTGGTGCGTCGCCTCGGCCCCCTCGGCGGCGCGCTGCCGCCACACGTCGTCGGCGGTCAGCCGGGCCCGGCGGCGCTCCAGGTAGGCGGTGCCGGGGCGGCCGGCGGCCGGGCCGTTGGGTTCGTCGGGCGGGGATGCGGGCGGTTCGGCGTACATCTTCACGCCCCACTCGGCCCGGCCGCCGACCCGGTCCAGGACCGCTTCGAGCTCCTCCCGGCGCTGCCGGAGCATCTCGCGGACGCCGGCGTCGTCGTGGTACACGGTGGCGAGGCGGGCCGGGACGACGGCGTGCTCGCGCGCGAGCGCGGCCACGACGGCGTGATGGGCCCGGGCCGCCCGGTCCAGCCAGGCGAGGTCCTCGAGGTTGCGGCGCAGCGCCTCCTCCCCGAACTCGGCGAGGTCGACGGGGCAGACGGCCGCGGCGAGAGCCCCGGCCGCGACCGTGCGCACGGCGCCGCCGGCGACCCCGGCGAGGCCGTCGACGGCGCCGGGCTCGAGGTCACGCGCCACGGCGTGCAGCCAGACTCCGTCACGCATCCCCGGCCTCCCCGTCGCCCTCCTCCAGCTCTGCGGTCACGGCGCCGGGCGCGAGCGGTTTGCGGGACTGCGAGCTGAGCCACGGGTCGTGCTCCCACCAGTCGATGCCCATCTGCCGGGCCGTGTCGACCGAGGCGACCACCAGCCGCAGCTTCACGGTGAGCAGCTCGATGTCGAGCAGGCTCACCCGGATGTCGCCGACGATGACGATGCCGCGGTCGAGGACGCGCTCCAGGATGTCCCCGAGGTTCGCCGGCTGGGGCCCGGCGGCGGCCGGCGTGCGGGCGGCGCCGGAGGCGAGCACGGACTCCGAGCGCTGATTCTGGCGCATCTCAGCCCACCTCCGAGTCGCCCTTGCCGCGCGAGAAGCGCCGGATGCGCCGCAGCCCGGTCAGTTCACCGTCCGCGGTGACCTGGGCCCGGTAGGTCGCCAGCATGTCGCCGGACGACGGGATGCGGCGGTCCTCGACGACCTCGATCTCCACGAGCCAGCCGCCGTCGTCGTCGGGCTCCAGGGCGGTGATGCCCGACGGCGACTTGCCGGTCAGCTCGGCGACGTCGCGCATGGCCGTCGCGGCGATCGTGCCCGGCGCCAGCGGCTCGCCTTCGTCGTCGTAGGTGTACCGGTCGTCGTCCTTGCCGTGGTTGTCGTCACGGGAACCGCGCACGGCTCAGCCCTCCTCCTCGGGGTTGCCGACCGGCCCCAGCAGGCGGCTGATCAGCTCCTGCTGGCGCCGGTCGGCCTCCGCGGGGTCGATCCGCCCGGCGGCGCGGGCCTCGTCGATCTGCTGGATCTGGCGCCGGATCACGCCCGGGTCGAACAACTCGTGGTTGACCTGGTCCCGGATCAGTTCGCCGGCCCAGACCACCACCCGCACCGGCGCGAGCGGGGCGGTCAGGATTGCGGTGATGAGGCCCATGATCGATCTCCGCCAATCTCCGTCACTCTCCCGGGCGCAGGTCCGACACGAAGTCGTACGGCGCGATCGGACCCAGCAGCCGGATGGTGATCTTTCCTTCCCGGTCCGCGGCCAGCTTCTCGACCGTCCGGACCAGGTCGCGTTCCCGGTCCACGCCGGTG
Source organism: Dactylosporangium sp. CA-052675 (assembly GCF_050947935.1). Classification (GTDB taxonomy): domain Bacteria; phylum Actinomycetota; class Actinomycetes; order Mycobacteriales; family Micromonosporaceae; genus Dactylosporangium. Next base: position 4,498,471 of record NZ_CP192010.1, read on the forward strand.
AGCACGGCCACCGTGGCGGCCTCGTACTCACCGGTCGCCTCGCGGGTGACGACGCCGGCGGCCAGCGGCGCGACGGCCTCGGCCAGCGCCCGGCCGTCCGTCTGCCGGCGCGCCTCGATGGCCTCGTTGACGGCCTGGCCGAGGGCGATCCGCTCGCCGTGGACCGCCTCCTCCGGCCGGCCGCGGACCGCCGCCTGCAGCTGCCGGATCCGCGGGTCCTCCGCGAGCACGTCCTGCAGCACCGTGTCCTGCACGTACTGGGCGGAGACCACGTACTGCGCCTTGCCGTCCAGCTGCCGCAGCGCCGAGTCGAACTCGTCGTGGTGGGCCGCGAGCAGCTCGTCGATGACCGCCTGCCGGTCCGTCACCACCGCCCCGAAGCGCACCGGCAGCACCGGCACGACGGCGGCGGTCGCGTCCAGCAGCGCCTCGTGACCGAGCAGGTCGTCGGGCGTGCCGAGCGCACGGTCGAGGTTCAGCTCGCTCACCAGGGCCCCGATCCGCCCGTGGCGCACCACCGTGACGGGGGTCGAGTCGCCGCCGACGCCGCGGGCCGCGGGGTCCGCTTCGACGTCGGCCGGGACGATGCCGTAGACGTAGACGCCGGTGACGGCCGCCATGTCAGTCTCCCTCCCGTCGCCGCCGGCGGGGCGCCCGCTCGGGCTCCTCGTCGGGTTCGAGGATGTCGCGCACCTTCTCGCCGGCCGCCTCGAGCACGCCCTGCGCGCTGCCCTTCACCTTGTGCTTGGCGCCGCCCTGGGCCATGTCCCCCACGAGCTCCGGCAGCCCGGCCTTCTCCTGGGAGATGTCCAGCCGGTTGACCGCCTCGGCGAACCGCAGATAGGTGTCGACGCTGGCCACCACGATGCGGGCGTCGATGGTCAGCAGCTCGATGCCGACGAGCGAGACCCGCACGTACGCGTCGATGACGAGTCCCTTGTCGAGGATCGTGTCGATCACCTCGGCCAGCGACGTCGAGGTCGGCCGTTCGATGCCCGCGCCGCCGCGCGGCTGCAAGGACGTGCTCATCGTCAACTCCTCCGATCGCCGTTGCTCGGCTGCCGCCGGGTCCGCGCGGGCCGCTCCGCCCGCCTCGCCCGCTCAGCCCGCTCGGGGCGCTCGGGGCGCTCGGTGCGCTCGGGGCGCTCGGGGCGCTCGGGGCGCTCGGGGCGCTCGGGGCGCTCCGTCCGTCGCCGCGGCCGTACGGGCGGCTTCTCCTCCTCTGCTTCGTCCCGCTCTTCTTCGGGCTCCTCGCCTTCCTCGCCTTCCTCGCCTTCCTCGCCCTCTTCGCCTTCCTCGCCTTCCTCGGGCTCTTCGCCCTCTTCGCCTTCCTCGGGCTCTTCGCCCTCTTCGCCTTCCTCGGGCTCTTCGCCCTCTTCGCCTTCCTCGGGCTCTTCGCCCTCTTCGCCTTCCTCGGTCTCCTCGGGCTTCTGCTCCTCGGACTCCTCGGGCTTCTGCTCCTTGGACTTCTCGGCTTCCTCCTCTTCGCGCAGGGCGGTCTCGTGGTCCTTCACGACCTGGCCGTCGCGGATCTCGCCGCGCCAGCCCTCGACGTCCTCCTGGTTCATGACCGTCTGCGTCATGACGTGCCGCCGGAAGTGCTTGAACTCCAGCCGGGCCCGGCGGCCCTGGGCGCGCCACAGGTTTCCGGTGCGCTCGAACAGACCCTGCGGGTGGTACTCCATCGCCAGCATGATTCGCGTCAGGTTCGGCGCAAGCTCGTGGAAGGTGACCGAGCCGTCGACGTGGCCCTTGGCCCCCTTCGAACGCCAGACGATGTTGTAGTCCGGGATCTGCTGGACGATCGTGGCCTCCCAGGTGCGATGCGACCAGAAGACCTGGGCCTTCCAGGTGTTCTTCTCATCCGACTGCTGTTCGACGCTCTCGACCTTCTTCATGAAGCTCGGGAACTGGGCGAACTGCGTCCACTGGTTGTAGGCGACCTTCACCGGCACGCCGACGTCCTGGGTCTCCTCGATGTTGGTGAGCTTCAGCTTCTTGGGCTTGTTGCCCCGGCCGAACAGGCCCTTGACCTTCTCCTTGATGCCGGTGAACCCGCCGGAGAGCGCCGCCCGGGCCGGTGACTTGCCCTCGGCGAGCTTCTGGGCACCGGCCGCGGCGGCCTTGACCTTGGGTCCGCCCGATTGGCCGGCGTACTCGGTCAGGCGATCCGTCACCGAGCCGACCCGCTTGCCGACCGCATTGATCGCGCGGCGCCCGGCGGCCGCCGCCAGTCCTTGCAGCTGCTCCACCAGCAGTTGGCCGAGCTTCTCGCCGAAGCCGCTCGTGGCTCGCCCACTCGCTTGTCCAGCCATGGTCCGTTAACCCTCTCCGCGTCGGCGCACCGGCGGACGGCGACCCCGTCGCCGGCCGGCCGTCACCAGCTCCTCGTCCTCGTCCTTGTCCCGGTCCTCTTCTTCGTCCTCGTTTTCCTCGTCCTCGTCCTCGTCCTCGTCCTCGTTCTCGTCGTACTCGTCCTCGTCCGGCTCCTGGGCCTTCGGCCGCGGGCGGCGGGCGCCACCGGCGGCGCGTGCCCGGCGGGCGGGGGTCTCCTCGGGCTCCTCCTCTTCCTCCTCCTCGGGCTCCGGCTCCTCGGCGACCTTGCCGGCCCGTTCGCGCAGCCGGTCGCTGAGCGAGCCGATCCGGCCGGTGACAGCGGTTCGCGCGGCGTCCTTCGCGGCCGAGACCAGCGGTGCGCCCATCTCGCCGAGCTTGCCGACCTCCGGCGTCGACTTCAGGGCGCGAAGGCCGTGGTCCAGCAGCGCACCGGGCCGGGTGAGCCGGCCGGACATGGCGGCCGCGGCCAGTAGCAGGCCCCAGCGAAGTTTGCGCTGGCGCCCGAGCAGATAACCGGCTCCGGCCGCCAGGGCAACCTGTGTCTTGCAGTTCATGGCCTCTCCCTCGGCGTGTGGCCGACCGGCACCTGGCCTGTACGACGCCGTCGCGGTGGACGGCCGGCGTGAAGATGAACTGACGTGTGAGCCTTACAAGAGCGGCCAGCTACCCCCAGCCCCCCGGGTGAAACCGTGAACGGTTCGCCGGCCCGGCCGCCGCCCGGCCGCCGTCCGTGTGGTAACCGGCCGCCTCGCGGCCCGGAGATCGGCCGATCGGCGCCGTTCGCTGGCCGTCCGACTGCACCATCGAGCCGATCGGTCGATGCGATCCGGGTATCGCCGCGCCGTCGAATGAATAGTCAGTCGTCGCTGTCTGCCGGCGCGGCCGATCGGACCGGCCGGGAGGATGCCGTGATCGACGTGGTCAACGCCGCCGCGGTGGTGCGGGACGTGGCCCGGCTGCATGCGGTCGTCGCCACCGGCCTGCATGCGCAACCGACGCCGTGGTGCGACCGCCTCGCCGAGCTGGCGAGCCGGATACTCCAGGTGCCGATCGTCCTGCTCGTCCTGGTGGAGCGGAGCCGGCAGATCATGCCCGGATCGGTCGGACTGCCCGAGCCGTGGCAGCGGCGGCGGGAGACGCCGCTGACCCACTCCATCTGCCAGTACGTCGTCGGCTCCGGCCGCCTCCTCGCGGTCGCCGACGTGCGGCGCGACCCGGTCCTGCACACCAACCACGCCATCCGTGACCTCGGCGTCGTCGCCTACGCGGGCTCCCCGCTGCTCGGCCCCGGCAACCAGGTCGTGGGCGCGCTGTGCGCCATCGACGTCAAGCCCCGCACGTGGACCGAGGCGGAGCTGAGCACCTTGCACCGGCTCGCGGCCCGGTGCGCGACCCGGCTCGGGGTGCCGGCCGATGCCCGGCCGGCCGGCCGCGACAGTGGCGGCGCGCTGTGGAAGCCGACCTTCCCGCCGGCCCTGACCCTGGACCGGAGGCCACCGGCGGCCGGCGGGACCGGCGAGCTCGCCCTGGCCGGCCGCTGGAACGGCGAGCCCGTCACCGCGATCGTCCGGACCGCGGACAGCCCCGGTGCCCTGCGCCGGTTCCGCCGCCGCGCCGAGATCGCCGTGGCGATGCGCCGCGACCCGCCCCGGGTGCCGGTCGAGGAGCATCGCTGGCACGACGATCGCGTCCTCGTCGTCACCCGGGCCGTGGGCGAACCGCTGCACCAGCCCCCCGGCCGCCGCCCGCGGCTCGGCGGCGCCGACTGGGCGGCGGTCGTGCGCACCGCTGCGCTGCTGTCGACCTGGCAGCCCCCGGCCGAGGACGCCCGGCGATGGACCGTCGACTACACCGCCTGGATCGACCGGCACGAACGCGCGGGCCGCCTCACGCCCGACGAGGCCGGGCGGCTCACCACGCTGCTGCACCGCTGCGAGCGGGACCGGACCTTCGCGCACGGCGATCTCACCCTGCGCAACGTCATCCGGCTCCCGTCACGCCGGCTCGCGCTGACCGGCTTCGCCGACGGCGGGATGTACCTCGCCGGGCTCGACCTCGCCGCGCTCGCGCACATGGCTCCCGACGCGGCGGGCCGCCGGGCGGTGCTGCAGCGCGCGGTCGACGCCGACATCGTCGAGCCGTTCGCCGTCAACCTGCTGCTGCGCGCGGCGGGCCAGGCCGCCCTCGCGCGTCCCGGGGCCTCGGCCGACCGGCTCGCCGGGCTGCTCCGCGCCCGCCACGACGCCCTTCGTCTGCTGCGCGACCTCGGCGTGTGACGGTCTGTCCCGCCGCGGGCGGGGCGCCCGCGGCCCCGCCCGCCGTCGTGTCGGACATCATCGGAATTTTCCCGTTGCCGTGCCGATCGGACTTCGGCGCGGCGATCCGGTGACTACCCGGCCGGCGCCGCCGAACCTCACACCACCGGGCGATGTGACGACCTGGCACCGGCGGGCCCGGTGCGAAGGCCGCGCCCGGTGCGGTGCCGACCAGGTCCTCGAATCCGTCGCCGCTGCCGCCCGCCCATGCACGGCTCACGAGACGAGGGACATCACGGCAGCGGCGGCCGTGATATGAACGGCACCGTGGTGGAACCGGAGATCATCGACAACGGCGACGACGACGAGCCGCTTCCGGGCGGTGGGCGGCCCTTTCCCATCCTGCTCGTCGCCGGTGCCGTCGCGTTCCTGGTGCTCGCGGTCGCCGCGGTCTACATCGGCGTCCAGGTGTACTCCGGCCATCAGGCGGAGGCTGAGCGGGCGGCCGAGGACGCCGCGCCGCGGTCGCCGGCGCCGAGCCGGTCGTCCTGTCTGGACCTGCACGACTACGGGTGCGACCCGGCCCGGCGGCTGCCGGTCACCCTCGATCAGCTGATGGAGGCGCAGCGTTTCACCGCGCCCCCCGAGTGGGTCAACACCTCGGGCACGCACACGTTCAGCATGCCGGCGCTCACCGACCAGCCCGGCACCGCGGCCGGGCGGCTCACCGTCGAGCACGCCCACCAGGTCGTGTACTCGGTCCGGTGCGAAGCCAACTCGACCGGGACGACGCCGCTGACGCCGGTCGAAATCGGCTACCTGAAGCTGTGCGGCAACGCGGCGCTGCCCGGCAACGACCCGGCGGCCGGCGGCGCGGTCCAGTGGCTGGCGAACAACATCCATGTGGCCCCGAACGGGCTGGTCGCGCGGTACCAGTGCGGCGGGGTCGCGTTCTCGCTGCACATCAGCGCGTTGCAGGCCGAACTCGACATCACCGTCCCGGACGATCGCAAGTACTGCGGCGCGGCCTGAGCGGGCGAATTGCTGCCTGCCACGGCGGCGAACGTGACAGCGCGCTACGCCGCTAGTCCTTGAGCAGCTGCCGCGCCATCACGATGCGCTGGATCTGGTTCGTGCCCTCGTAGATCTGCGTGATCTTCGCGTCGCGCATCATGCGTTCCAGCGGGAAGTCGCGGGTGTAGCCGTAGCCGCCCAGCAGCTGCACCGCGTCCGTCGTCACGGCCATGGCCACGTCCGAGGCGAAGCACTTCGCGGCCGCGCCGAAGAAGGTCAGGTCCGCCGCCTCGCGCTCCGAGCGGCCCGCCGCCGCGTAGGTCAGCTGGCGCGCCGCCTCCAGCTTCATGCCCATGTCGGCGAGCATGAACTGGACGCCCTGGAAGTCGGCGACGGGCCGGCCGAACTGCCGGCGCTCGCGCACGTGGTCGCGCGCGTGGTCGAGGGCGCCCTGCGCGATCCCGACGGCCTGGGCGGCCACGGTGATGCGGGTGTGGTCGAGGGTGCGCATCGCCGTGGTGAACCCGGTGCCCGGCTCGCCGATGATGCGGTCGGCGGGGATGCGGACGCTGTCGAGGTACACCTCGCGCGTCGGGCTGCCCTTGATGCCCAGCTTCTTCTCGGGGGCGCCGAAGCTCACGCCCGCGTCCGAGCGCTCGACCACGAAGGCGGAGATGCCCGAGTCGGTCGCGGCGAAGACGGTGTAGTACCGCGCGACGCCCGCGTTGGTGATCCAGCGCTTGACGCCGTCGAGGACCCACGCGTCGCCGTCGAGCACCGCGCGGGTCTTCATGCTCGCCGCGTCGCTGCCCGCGTCGGGTTCGGAGAGGCAGTACGCGAACATCGCCTCGCCGCGCGCGACCGGCGGCAGGTAGCGCTCGCGCAGCGCGGGCGACCCGGCCAGGAGCAGGGGCATGGTGCCCAGCTTCGCGCCGGCGGGGATCAGTGACGACGCGGCGCAGGCCCGGGCGACCTCCTCGACCACGATGACCGTGGCGAGGGCGTCCGCGCCGGCGCCGCCGTAGGCCTCGGGGATGTGCGGGGCGTGGAAGTCGGCGGCGCGCAGGGCGTCGAAGGAGGCCTGCGGGAACTCGCCGGTCTCGTCCGCGGCCGCGGCGTTGGGGGCGACCTTGTCGGCGCAGAGCGCGCGCACGGCCGCGCGGATGGCGTGATGCTCCTCGGACAGCTCGAACACGGCCGGACAGTACCAGCCGGTCGGTATGCAACGGCAGTCTTGTATCGGCCCAGGTCGCGTGGTAGATACCTTCCAGTCGGTATTAATAACGGAGGGTGCGGTGACCAGGGCTACCCGGGCGGGCATGGAGTTCATCAGCGCGCTCGACCAGGGCAGCCTCGGCGGGCTCGGCCGGCTCTGCGCGCCCGGGGCGACCTGGTGGGTCGACACCGGACCCGACCGGCTCGGCGGTGACCCGCGCCGCGCCCCGCAGGGCAGCGGCCGCTTCCCGCTGCACGGGCTCATGGCGATGGACCGCAAGCTCGCCCTCATGCGCGACCAGGGGCCGGGAGCGTTCCCGTCCGGGTGCCGGCAGATCCCGCGCCGCGTGGTCGTCGGCGACGACTGGTGCGTCATCGAGGTCGACGGCCACGGCGTGCACGCGAACGGGCGCACCTACGCCAACCGCTACGGCTTCGTCTTCGACGTCGACGAGCGGGGCGCGATCACGTCCGTGCGCGAGTACCTGGACACCATGCACGCCCAGGACGTCATCGGCGACGGCGAGCCCGTGCCCCGCACCGGCCTGGAGCGGGTGCCCGAGGCCGGCGAGCCGCTGCCGGAGCCCGTGGCGGCGATGTGGCCGGCGCTGGCCCGCGGGGACATCGACGCGTTCGCGGCGCTGTTCGCCGACGACGCCACCTGGTGGACGGACTCGGGGCGGGACCGGCGGCGCGGGCGCCACCACGGCCGGGGCGACATCGACGCGAACGGCCCGTTCCACGGCACGGTCGCGATGGCCGACAAGCTCGCCCAGATGCGCCGGCGACTGGCCGGCGGCGCGTACCGCTCGGCCGCCGTCACCGTGACCCCGCACCGCTGGCTCGCCGACGACACGCTGATCGCCATCGAGGCGAGCGGCGACGCGCTGCTGCGCGACGGCGGGCGGTACCAGAACCGCTACCTGTGGATCGTCGACGTCCGCGATCACAGGATCGCCGCGGTCCGGGAGTACTGCGACACCCTGCACCTCGCCGACCTGATGGGCCTGCTGTGAACTCCAACGACCTGCGCCACGTGCTGACCACGACCCGCGCGATCCGGCGCCGGCTCGACTACGACCGGCCCGTGGACCTCGCGGTGCTCGGCGAGTGCCTGCAGCTCGCTCTGCAGGCCCCCACCGGCGGCGGGGCCGAGGACTGGCGCTGGGTGGTCGTCGCCGATCCCGCGCTGAAGGCCGATCTCGCCGCGCTGTACCTCGAGGCCTACCTCGAACACGTCCACAAGCCCCTGCACAGCGCCGAGGGCACCGCCCACCGCACGGTGCGGGGCCGCCTCGGCGGCGTCGGCGCCGACGGCCGGGTCGACCCGAGAACCGCGCGGATCCTCGACGGGGCCGAGCACCTGGCGCACAACATCGGCCGGGCGCCGTACCTCGTCATCCCCTGCGCCACCCGCCCGAACCCGGCGCACGGCGGCGCGGGCACGCACTCGGCGGTGTACGGCTCGCTGTACCCGGCGATCTGGCAGTTCAACCTGGCGCTGCGGACCCGCGGGCTCGGCACCTGCATCACCACGCTGCACCTGCACCACGCCGAGCGGGCCGCCGCGCTGCTGGGCATCCCCGCCGACGCGCTGCAGATCACGCTGCTGCCCGTCGCGTACACCGTCGGCACCGACTTCCGCCCCGCCGCCCGCCGCCCGGTCGGCGAGGTCGCGTACCTCGACCGGTGGGGCACGCCGCTGCCCTACGAGGACCAGCCCTGGGGAGAGACCCACGCATGAGCGATCCCGTCATCCGCGACATCGACGAGGTGCTGAGCACCACCCGCGCCGTGCGCCACCGCATGGACTTCGACCGGCCCGTCGGCCGCGAGGTCGTGGAGGAGTGCCTGCGCCTCGCCCAGCAGGCGCCGATGGGCTCCAACCTCGAGGACTGGCGCATCGTCTGCGTCGACGATCCGGTCCTCAAGGGCAGACTTTCGCAGCTGTACTCCGAAGTCTGGTACGAAACCGTCGAGGCGCCTCTGGCCAGCGGCGAGGCCGCGACCGTCACGCGCCTGTCCCCGTCGGTGCGCCCCGACCCCGTCGCCGCGGCGCGGCAGCAGCGGGTGCTCGCGGCGGTGAAGTACCTCGTCGACCACCTCGCCGAGGTGCCGGTGCTCGTGATCCTGTGCAGCACCAAGCCGATCCCCGAGCGGCCGGTCGGCGGGGCCGCGTCCGGCTACTACGGCTCCGTCTTCCCGTTCGCGTGGTCCTTCCAGCTCGCCCTGCGCTCGCGCGGGCTCGGCTCGGTGATGGCCACCGCGATGGCGCACAAGGCCCGCAAGGTCCAGGCGGTGCTGGGCCTGCCCGACGACTGGCGCCCGATCACGCTGCTGCCGGTGGCGTACACGAAGGGGCTGGACTTCCGCCCCGCCGCCCGGGCGGACCTCGCCGACGTGGCCTTCTGGAACGGTCCGGCCGAGCCCGCCGGGGCGTCGGCGTGAGGGCCGCCTACGTCGCCGAGCCGTCGGCCGAGGACCCGGCCGGCGCCGTGCGCGTCGGCGAGGTGCCGGTGCCCGAGGCGCCCCCGGGCTGGGTCGGCGTCGACGTGCGCGCCGGCGCGCTCAACATGCACGACGTGTTCACTCTGCGCGGCGTGACGACGCCCGCGGGCCCCGGGCCGCACGTCATCGGCAGCGACGCCGCGGTTGTCCACAATGGACGGGATTTCGTGGTGTACCCCGTGCTGCCGGCCGACAGCGGGGGCCGCACGGTCGCCCACGCCACCCTGCTGCCCGACGCCGGGCACGGCGTCCTCGCCGAGCGCATCGTGGTGCCCGAGGCCCACCTGGTGCCCAAGCCGGCCGGGCTGTCCTGGGAGGAGGCGGCCTGCCTGCCGACCGCGTGGCTGACCGCCTACCGGATGCTGTTCACCAAGGCGCAGGCCGGTCCCGGGCGGATCGTGCTCGTCCAGGGCGCCGGCGGGGGAGTCGCGACCGCCGCGACCGCCCTCGCCGCCGCGGCCGGCGCCACGGTCGTCGTCACGTCCCGCTCGGCGGCCAAGCGCGAGCGGGCCCTCGCCCTCGGCGCGAGCGCCGCGCTGGATAGCGGGGCCCGGCTGCCGCGGCTCGCCGACATCGTGGTCGAGACCGTCGGGCCGGCCACGTTCGAGCACTCGATGGCCTCGACGCGGGCCGGCGGGACCGTCGTCGTCTGCGGCGGCTCGACCGGCTTCACCGCGCCGCTGCACCTGGCCCGGCTCTTCGCCCGCGAGGTGACCGTGTGCGGCTCGACGATGGGCACGCTGGAGGAGTTCCGGGCGCTGGTCGGGTTCGTGGACGCGCACGGCATCCGGCCCGCGGTGGACAGCACCGTGGAGCTCGACGGCGTCGGGCGGCAGGCCGGGCGCATGCTCGCCGGGGACGCGTTCGGCAAGCTCTGCGTGCGCGTGTCATGAGCGGGCCCGTCGAGATTTCCCGGCGCGGGGGCGCGCTGTGGGCGCGCATCGACCGTACCGATGCCGCCAACGCCTGCGGGTCGGCGGTCATGGCGGGGCTGGAGTCGTGGCTGGCCCGCGCCGGCGAGCCCGGCGTGCGCGCGCTCGTGCTCACCGGGACCGGGCGGCACTTCTGCGCCGGCGCCGACATGGTCGAGGGCACGGCGCTGCTCGGCGACCAGCCGGCCCTGCGCGCGTACCTCGACCGCGGCCGCCGGCTGGTGCGCGCGGTGCGGGACAGCCCGGTGCCGACCATCGCCGCGGTCAACGGCGTCGCCTTCGGGGGCGGCCTGGAGCTGCTGCTGGCGTGCGACCTCGCGATCGCCGCCGACACCGCCCGCATCGGCGACCGGCACATCGCCGCCGCCCAGGTGCCCGGCTGGGGCTCCAGCGTGCTGCTGCCCCGCGCGATCGGCCCGGCCGCGGCCCGCCGCCTGCTGCTCACCGGCGAGACCTGGACCGGCCTGGAGGCCATGGCCAACGGCCTGGTCAGCGAGTGCGTGCCGGCCGCGGCGCTGCCGGAGCGGGTCACCGCGCTCGCCGAGCACCTGGCGTCCCTCGACCCCGCGGCCGTGGCGCGCATGCTGCGCGTGGCCCGTCCCGTCATCGACGAGGCGGAGTGGGACCGCGAGTGGCAGACCCTCACCGAGCATCTCGCGTCCCAGGAGTAGCCCATGCGCACCCCGCACAAGACCACCGTCGCGAACCCCGCCGCCCTGCTGGAACTGGTCGGCGCCGAGCTCGGCGCGAGCGCAACCCGGAGCATCACGCAGGACCAGGTGAACACCTTCGCCGACGTGACCGGCGACCACCAGTGGATCCACGTGGACGTGCAGCGCGCCCGCTCGGGCCCGTTCGGGACGACCATCGTCCACGGCTTCTTCACCCTGGCCCTCGTCCCGCTGCTGCTGGCCGACATCCTGGAGGTCGAGTCGTACTCCATGGGCGTCAACTACGGCCTGGACCGCGTGCGGTTCGTGAAGCCGCTGCCGCCCGGCACCGAGATCCAGGCGACCGCGACCCTGGTCTCGGCCACCCCGATCGACGGCGGCGTCCAGGCGAAGGCCGCGGTCGTGGTCGAGTTCGCCGCCGACGGGCAGACCTGCTGCGCCGCCGAGTCGGTGTTCCGCTACTACGCCTGACCCTGCGATCCGGCCGGGCCGGGCACCGCCACCGCGCCCGGCCCGCACCGGCATCGCGCGCGTCGGCCCGTCGCGCGGCCCCGGGCTCGCACCCGGTCAACGATGTCCGGGGAGGTCCGCGCTGAAGAGGCCGTCCAGGACGAGGTGCGGCAGCGGCCGGGTCCGGTCCGGCGCGGCCCGCCCCATGGCGCCGGTGAGCTGCAGGAAGGCGCCCGGCTCGGCGTCGGCGCGCAGGGTGCTCCCGGACTTGCCGCGTCCGCTGCCTCGCCGGGTAGCGGCTGCTGCCGCTTTCCCGACAGCACAAGTCGTTCGTTAGTGGGTTGCAAGTCGCCACTTCTAGCCTCCTGACAGGCCGCGATCGCCGGGCCCGTCAATTGGAGGACAGACATCATGAAGCACATAACGGTCGTACTCTCCGGAGCCGTCGTGCTCACCGCGCTCGCCGGCTGTGGCGTCGAGATCCCTTCGACACCCGGCAACGCCCGACCGGTGTCGGCGGCCCCGTCGCGGCCGCCGAAGGAGGTCCTCACCGACTCGCTGCAGGTGCTGGACCGCACGGCGTACAACTTCGCGATCAAACAGGGCGACAAGAGCGGCGGTGGCCGCGTCGACCCCGGCGCCCACGCCGCCTTCCTGGAGCAGGGCGGCGACGTGGCCTTGCCCGACGGCAGCACCATCCACGTGTCGGTCGCCTACACGATCGTGGCTCCCGACTTCTACCTCCAGGCCGACTTCGGCGAGCAGATCAACCAGCACTACGGCATGGTCCCGGGCACCTGGATGAAGATCGACCAGAAGAAGATCACCGGCACCGCGATCCCGATCGACGAGGCCGGCAATCCGGAGCCCGGCATCGGCGCGCTCCTGGCCACCCTCGGGGACGTGCAACGCCCCGACAAGACCCGTCTGGCCGGCACCGTCGACCTGACCGGCGTCGAAGGCATCATGGCCCCGAGCGAGCAGGCCGTGAAAAACGCCGGCGCCAAGGCGTCGGCCGTCCCCTTCACCGCCACGCTCGACGATCGCAACCGCCTGACCGGCATCCACATCGACGGCTCCAAGCTCGACAAGAACCTGAGCACGGAGCTGACGTTCACGGGCTACGGCTCGGTCGCCCCGATCACCGCCCCGGCCAACGCGGTCGCCGCCCCCGACGCGGTCTACGAGCTCATCGGCTGACCCGCCCCGACGCCACCACCCCGGCTCGGACGCCGGGGTGGTGGTCTTCTCGAGCCGTTCAGCGGTCGCGGGCGCGCTCGTGGCCCTGGGAGTGCCAGACGGCATGCAGGAGCGTGTTGTTGAACTGCTGCAGCGAGCGCAGCGGCGTCAGCCGGGCCCAGGCCGCCCTGGCCTGGTTGCGCGGGAACCCGGTCGTCACCGCCCCGCTCGTCGGCGCCGACACGATCGCCCAGATCGACGACGCCGTGGCCTCGCTGGACATCGAGCTCACCGGCGCGGCGGCCGCGGCCCTGCGGCGGCCCTAGGAGACCGCTGATTAATCCGGCGTGCCGGGTATCCGCTTTGATCGGGTTTGGTCGATAATTGGTGGGTGCAGGGTCGTTCTGGTTCCGGCCGTGAGTTGTTGGACACCGCGTCGTTGGTGGGGCATCTGGTCCCGGCGGGCGGTGTGTACGCGTTCCTGGCTGAGCATCGGGGTGTGGTCTTCCCGGACGGGATGTTCGCTGATCTGTTCCCGTCCGGGCGGGGTCGCCCGTCGGTGCCGGCCGACGTGATCGCGTCGGTGCTGCTGTTGCAGACCCTGGAGGATCGTTCCGATGCTGAGGCGATGACGGCGCTGCGGTGTGATCTGCGGTGGAAGGTCGCGTGCGGGCTGCCGATCGACCATGCCGGGTTTCACCCGACGACGTTGACGCTGTGGCGTCACCGGTTGCGGGCCTCGGACCGCCCGGACCGGATCTTCGAAGCGGTCCGGGCCGTGATCACCGTGACGGGGGTCCTGACGGGCAAGACCCGCCGGGCCCTGGACTCGGTGGTCTTCGACGATGCGGTGGCCACGCAGGACACGGTGACCCAGTTGATCGCGGCGATGCGGCGGGTGCGGCGCGAGGTTCCCGGCGCGGCCGCGGTCATCGCCGCGTCCTGCCACGCCCATGACTGGGATGATCCGGGCAAGCCGCGGATCGCCTGGGACGACAAGCCGGCCCGCGACGCGCTCGTCTCCGCGCTCGTCGTGGACGCGGCCACGGTCGTGGACGCGTTCACCGGCCCCGGCGCCGGCCGGGACACGGTGGACGAGCGGGCCGGGCATGCCCTGGCGCTGCTGGCGTTGGTCGCCGGGCAGGACGTTGAACCGGCCGAGGGTTCCGACGGCACCGACGGGCGGTGGCGTATCGCCCGCCGCGTCGCACCCGAGCGGGTCATCTCCACCGTCGATGTCCAGGCCCGGCACGTCCACAAAACCGTGCACCACCGGCAGGACGGCTTCAAAGGCCACGTCATCATCGAACCGGACACCGGCCTGTTCACCGGCGCGACCCTGACCGAAGCCGCCGGTGAGGCCAACCACGAAGCCGTCATCGGCCTGGACCTCCTCGGCCAGGACCGCGGCCAGACCCTCGCCAACGGCACCGGCAACGCCGGGTTCGACATCCTCGCTGACAGCGCCTACGGCACCGGCGACGCCCGCGCCGCGCTCACCGCCGCCGGTCACACCGCGATCATCAAACCCGGGCCGCTACGCCCGGCCGTACCCGGCGGGTTCACCCTCGACGACTTCACCGTCGACGAACCAGCCGGCACCGTCACCTGCCCCAACGGCCTGACCCGACGACTCACCGCCAATCGCACCGCAACCTTCGGCGCCGGCTGCCGCGGCTGCCCGCTACGCCAACGATGCACCACCGCCAAAGACGGCCGCACCATCACCCTGCACCACCACCACCACGCGTTGCTACGCGCCGCCCGCCACGACTGGGCCACCAACCCGGCCACCCGCGACACCTACCGCCGGCACCGGCCCATGGTCGAACGCTCCATCGCCTGGCTCATCGGCCCGAAAGGCCGCTGCCGCAAACTGCGATACCACGGCACCGCCACCAACACCTGGTGGCTACGCACCCGCATCGCCGCACTGAACCTCCGCCGCCTGCTCAACCTCGGCCTCACCCACCACCACACCGGCTGGACCCTCACCTGAACCCACCCACGGGCTGGGCCGGCTACGCCGGCCCAGCCCGCAACTCCACACGGAACCGGGCATCCGCAACCACCTCCAGTCCAAAGGACCGGATAAATCAGCGGTCTCCTAGACCCCGCGGTACGACTGGCAGGGCGTCTCCGACGAGGCCGAGATGCAGCGCATCCGCGACAGCATCCCGGGCTACGCCAACGCCTGAGCGCGCACCGCGCCGCGGGTCACTCCGCGACGTCGGCGTTCGGGGCGACGAACCGGCCCCGGTAGAACGACAGCGCGGGGACCCGGGACGCCTTGAGGTGGACGTGGTCGATGTCGAGCAGGACGATCACGTGGTCGCCGCTCGTGATGACCTCGTCGCGCCGCCCGGCCAGGACGGCCGGGGTGGCGGGCAGGAGGGGCACGCCGTCGGGGCCCGCGACCCAGGCGACGCCGTCCAGCTTCTCGGGGCCGGTCAGGCCCGACGTGGCGAAGCGCCGGGCCACGTCCTCCTGCTCCTGGCTCAGGATGTGGATCGCGATGCGCTGCGACTCCATCAGCACGCGGAAGCTCGACGAGGAGGTCGCGACGCAGAACAGGACCTTCGGCGGGGTCAGCGACACCGAGGTGAAGGAGTTCACGGTCAGCGCGGCCACGGCACCGTCGGTCGCGACGGCGGTCACCGCGGTCACCCCGGTGGGGAAGTGCCCGCAGACCTGACGGAACTCGGCCGAGTCGAACAAGGGCTCAGTCATCATCGTTGCACCGCCGGGTCGGAGGGGTGATCGGGGCGCAGGCCGCCTTCGAGTTCGATCAGGCACAGCGTGTGCCCGCCGGGGTCCTTCACCAGCTGCAGGCGGCCGTGGGGGCTGTCGACCGGGCCGACGGTCGGGGTGCCGCCGAGCGCGGTGACGCGGGCGAGGGCCGCGTCGAGGGACGCGACCGTGAAGTACGTGATCCACTTCGACGGCAGCAGGTTCGGCCACTCGTTGTCCAGCTCCAGCACGCCCGCGACCGGGACCTCGCCGAGCATGAGCACGGTGTAGGGGCGGGCCGTGGGGGAGTCGTCGCGCTGCTGGGTGGTGTAGCCGAAGAGGGAGCGGTAGTACCGCACCGAGCGCTCCGGCTCGCCGGTGTTCAGCTCGTTCCAGCACAGGGCGCCGACCGAGTTCAGGGCCTGGACGCCGGCCCGCGACTCGCCCTGGTAGAGGCCGAAGACCGCGCCGAACGGGTCGACGACGACCGCGCCGGTGCCGGCGGCCGGCAGGTATCGGGGCCGGGTGACCAGCTCGCCGCCGAGGTCGGCCGCCTGGCGGGCGGAGCGCTCGATGTCGTCGACGGCGAAGTAGGTGATCCAGCCGCGGGGGCGGCCGCCGTGCAGGGCGGCGGCGTCGGAGATGCCGGCGACGTCGCGGCCGTCGATGCTGCACATCCGGTACGTCCCGCTGCCGAGCGGCTCGTGACGTACCGACCAGCCCAGCAGGGCCGCGTAGAACTGCTCGGCCTTGTCCGGGTCGGGGGTGCACAGCTCGACCCAGACGGCCTCACCGGCGTGGAAGCGGTGGTTCATGCGTGAACCTCCCGGGAGGTGATGGTCGCGGCGGAGATCTCGTAGGCGCGCTCGGGGCTGCCGGTGGCCAGGCTGGCCTCGACGACCCCGACGACGCCGCGCAGGGTGTCGCCCGGCACCGCGGCGAGGGCGGCGACGACCTCGTCCACCGCGGCGTCGAGGTCGTCGTCGGCGACCACGCGGGCGACCAGGCCCCAGCCGAGCAGGTCGGCCGCGGTGGCCTCGGTGACGCCGGTCAGCAGCGCGTAGGCCTGCGGGCGCGGCAGCCGCCGGGCGATCGTGAAGCCGACGCCGGCCGGGGCGAAGCCGAAGCGGACCTCGGGCAGCGTCAGGCGGGCGTTCTGCCCGGCGATGGGCAGGTGCAGCGCGGCGAGCAGCCCGGCACCGAAGCCGATGACCCGGCCGCGGACGGCGGCCACGACCGGGACGGGCAGGTCCCGGATGCGGCCGAGCTGGGTGTCGCTGTCGCGCAGGCCGGCCGCGACCGACTCCGCCGTCGCGCCCGCGAGGCCGGCGAACGAGGAGGTGTCCCAGCCGCCGCAGAAGTGCCGCCCGGCCATGTCGAGCCGCACGACCGCGCAGGCCGGCTCGGCCGCCGCGGCCTGCATGGCGGCGACCAGCTCGCGCAGGGCGTGGTCGTCGAAGGCGTTGCCGCGCCCGGCGTTGTCGAAGCCCACCCGGGCGACGCGGCCGTCGTGTTCGCGGGTCAAGGAGATGGGCACGGCGGGATCATACATACCAGTCGGTATGAAGGCAACGCAGGCCTCTGACCGGCGGTTTGTCACATCGATGTCACGGACGCGATACCGATACGACCTGTTGACTTGATACCGGCTGGTCGGTACTTTGTGGCGAGCGTCACGGGCTCGATTCGCAGTGACACATCAGCCTCATCGCTGTGAAGGACATCCATAATGATGAAGCACCCCCGACGGTCGTTGTCGCTGCTCACCACGGTTGCCGTGGCAGCGCTCGGCCTGGCCGCCTGTGGCGGCACCACGGACTCCGGCGCCAGCGGCAACACCCCCAACACCGCCCCGATCCGGGCGCTGCTGGCCGCGCAGCCGGCCACCCTCGACCCCATCGTCGGCGCGCGCTCCGCCCAGATCGTCTGGGCGACGATGCTCGAGCCGCTGATCAACACCGACTCGTCGCTCAAGCCGGTCGACACCGGCATCGTGACGAGCTGGACCCGCACCGACCCGACGACCTGGACCTTCAAGGTCCGCGACGGCGTCTCGTTCAGCAACGGCGAGAAGGCCGACGCGGCCGCCGTCGCCAACACCCTGACGCTGACCCGCGACGCGCCCTCGTCCCAGCTGAAGTCGTACTTCACCAACGTCGCCAGCATCGAGGCGCCGGACGCGACCACGGTCGTGATGAAGACCAAGACGCCGCAGTACAACTACCCGGACCTGCTCACCACGGTCTACCTGGTGCCGCCGGCCTATTACAAGGAGAAGGGCTCGGAGGGCTTCGCCGCCGAGCCGATCGGCACCGGGCCCTACGTGTGGGCCGGCGCCCACGCCGGGCGCGACATGTCCGTGAAGAAGAACGACAACTACTGGGGCCCGAACAAGGCGCAGAACAGCGGCATCACGTTCACGTGGGCCAACGAGGCGTCCCAGCGCCTGGCCCTGATCCAGAGCAAGAGCGTCGACGTCTCCTTCGACCTGCCGCCCGCCCAGACGAGCGAGGCCAAGAAGGCCGGCATCAACGTGGTGAGCACCGAGACCGCGATGAAGATCATCGCGTTCCTCGACTCGACCAAGGCGCCGTTCGACGACCCGAAGCTGCGGGAGGCGGCCGCCCTGGCCATCGACCGCGACGCGATCGTCAAGGGCATCTTCGACGGCCAGGCCGTCGCCGACTCCGGGCTGCTCAACATCAACCCGGGCTCGAAGCCGGCGTCGAGCGTGACCGCCGACCCGGCCAAGGCCAAGGAGCTCGTCGGCTCCGCGGCGCCGGCCGTGCAGATCACCTACCCGGCGAACCAGTACACCAACATCGCCGAGGTCAGCCAGGCCGTCGGTGGCGCGCTGGAGAAGGCCGGCTTCAAGGTGAGCTACGTGCCGATCGACTACGGCACGCTGGTCAAGCGGGTCGTCGGCCGTCAGGTCCCCGGCATCGCGATCTTCGCCGGCGTCCCGAACGTCGCCTCGCCCGACTACTTCGTCTCCGGCTTCATGCGGACGAAGTCGATCACCGGCAACTGCGCCGACCCGCAGATCGACGACCTGGCCACCAAGGCGCTGGAGCAGAACGACGCCGCGGCCGCCGCCCCGATCTACGAGCAGCTCAACACGATCGGCGTGGTCGACAAGCACTGCTACGTGCCGCTGTACCGGCAGATCTTCAACTACGCGACCGGTGCCGGGGTCAAGGGTGTGGTGTTCGGCCCGCTGAACACCGTCGACTTCACCAAGACGACCCACTGACGATGCCCGAGGCAGCGAAGACGGAGGTGGCGGGCATCAGCGAGACCGCCCGCCACCCCCGCACCCCCGAGACCGACGCACCCGTCCTGGTGGTCGACCAGCTCGTCGTCGACCACCGCAACCGCACGACCGGCGAGATCTTCCGGGCCGTGGACCACGTGTCGCTGCGCATCGAGGCGGGCGAGAGCGTGGCGGTCGTGGGCGAGTCCGGCTCGGGCAAGACGACGCTCGCCCTCGCCGCGACCGGGCTCGGCCCGCGCGGCGGGGGCGACATCCGCCTGCTCGGGCACTCGCTGTCCTCGGTCGGCCGCAAGCAGCTGCGCCGGCTGCGGCCCGAGGTCCAGGTCGTCTTCCAGGACCCGCACGGCTCGCTGGACCCGCGCCAGTCGGTGCGCTCCGGCCTGAAGGAGCTGCGGGCCCTGCAGCCCGAGCGGACCGCCTGGATCGACGACGCGGCCCTGCTCGCCCGGGTCCGGCTCGCCCCCGAGCTGCTGGGGCGCTACCCGCACCAGCTCTCCGGCGGCCAGGCCCAGCGGGTGTGCATCGCCCGCGCCCTGCTCATGCGCCCGCGGCTGATCGTCGCGGACGAGCCGACCTCCGGGCTGGACGTCTCGGTGCAGGCCGACGTGCTGGCCCTGCTGCGCGAGATCCGCACGGCGACCGGCGCGGCCCTGCTCATGATCAGTCACGACCTGGCCGTCGTGCGCTCCGTCTGCGACACGGTGCACGTGATGTACCGCGGCCAGGTGGTCGAGTCCGGCCCGTGCGAGCGGGTCTTCGCCCAACCCGAGAACGACTACACGCGCGAGCTGCTGGCCGCCATGCCCGGTGCGCGCTGGAGGGCCCGCCGATGATGTCGAACGGCACGCAGCCGTCGCGTAAGGCGTTGTCATTGAAGGCCGGCACCGTCCGCCGCATCGGCGGCCGCCTGGCGGCGCTGCTCGCGTCGCTGCTCATCGCGCTGAGCATGGCGTTCCTGCTCGGCCGGCTGTCCGGCGACCCGACCGCGACGATCCTCGGGCCGATGGCGCCGGAGGAGCAGCGCATCGAGCTGCGCCACGAGCTCGGCCTGGACCGGCCGCTGATCGTGCAGTGGCTGGACTACCTCAAGGGCGTCTTCACCGGCGACCTGGGCCAGTCGCTGCAGTTCTACCAGCCCAACACCTCCATGATCATGGACCGGCTGCCGTTCACGCTGCAGCTCGTCGCGGCCGGGATGGCCCTGGCGGTGCTCGTCGGCGTCCCGCTCGGCGTGCTCGCCGCGACCCGCGAGGGCACCTGGTGGGACCGGGCCGCCTCGACCCTGGCCCTGCTCGGGCAGTCGGTGCCGGTGTTCTGGTTCGGCATGATGCTCGTGGTGCTCTTCGCTGTGAAGCTGGGCTGGCTGCCGGCCGGACAGTCAGGCACCCCCGCGCACCTGGTGCTGCCGGCGCTGACCATGTCGGTCTACCCGATGGCCCAGATCGCCCGCCTCACCCGGGCCTCGATGAGCGACGCGCTCGCCGAGCCGTTCATCGACTCGGCCCGGGCCCGGGGCATCCTGCCGAGCCGGGTGGTGTGGCGGCACGCGTTCAAGAACGCGCTCATGCCGATCCTCACCATCGTCGTACTGCAGACCGGCATCCTGCTCTCCGGCGCGGTCGCGGTGGAGTACGTCTACTCCTGGCCCGGCCTCGGCCAGCTCGCGCTGCAGGCCATCCAGTTCCGCGACTTCCCGCTGGTGCAGGCCATCGTGGTCTTCGGGGCCCTCGTCTTCGTCCTGCTCAACCTGCTTGTCGACGTGATCCACTCGATCGTCGACCCGAGGGTGAGGTGACCGCCGTGACCGAGGTCGCGCTCTCGCCCGATGTCCGCCCCGCCGCGCCGAAGCAGCGCCGCCGGACCTCGGCGTTCTGGCTGGCGGTACCGATCGCCGTCATCGTCGTGGCGGTGTTCGTCCTGCCGCTGACCGGCCTGCTGCCCGACACCGGGCAGGATCTCGGCGCCACCCGGCGCCCGCCCGGCTGGCTCGGCGGCGGCTCCTGGTCGCACCCGCTCGGCACCGACAAGCTCGGCCAGGACGTGCTCACCCAGTTCGTCTCCGCCGGCCGGCTCACGATCGTCATCGGCCTGGTCGGCGCGCTCGTCGCGATCGGCCCCGGCACCCTGCTCGGCCTGCTCGCCGGCTACTTCCGCGGCTGGGTCGACCGCCTCATCTCCATCCTCATCGACGCGCAGCTGGCCCTGCCGTTCATCCTCATCGCCCTGGCGATCATCTCCAACCGGGGCAGCTCCCTGCCCGTGCTGTTCCTGGTGCTGTCGCTGACCGGCTGGGCGATCTGCGCCCGGGTCACCCGCTCGGCCACGCTCGCCATCCGCGAGCGGCAGTTCGTGCTCGGCCTGCGCGCCGCCGGGGCCTCCGAGGCGCGGATCGTGTTCCGGCACATCCTGCCCAACCTCGCCGGCACCATCGTCGCGCTCGGCACCCTGCAGATCGGCACCGCGATCCTCGTGGAGAGCGCGCTGAGCTTCCTCGGGCTCGGCGTCGTCCCGCCGATGATCAGCTGGGGGTCGCTGCTCGCGTCCGGCCAGAACGAGCTCAGCCAGGCGTGGTGGATCGCGTTCTTCCCCGGCCTGGCCATCACGGTCCTCGTCGTGCTGGTCAACCTGCTCGGCGACGCCCTGCTCACCCACCACGACCCGCGGAAGAGGCAGCGATGACGAGCCTGCTGGATGTCGCCGGGCTGTCCATCACCGCCCGGGTCGGCGAGCGCGACGTGCCGCTGCTCGCCGACGTCGACCTGCGCATCGGCCGCGGCGAGATCGTCGGCGTCGTCGGCGAGTCCGGCAGCGGCAAGACGACCCTCGCCCGGTCGGTCGTCGGGCTGCTGGAGCGCAACGTGCGCGTCGAGCGCGGCTCGATCGAGCTGTCCGGCGAGCGGATCGTCGCCCCCGGCGCCGACCGCACCGGCAAGGTCCGCGGCACCGCGGTCGGCATGGTGTTCCAGGACGCCTCGCGCTCGCTGAACCCGCTCATGAAGGTCCGCACCCACCTCGCCGAGGTGCTGCGCCGCCACGTCCCCGGCATCACCAGGGCCGAGGTCGAGCGGCGCTCCACCGAGGTCCTGGAACAGATGCGCATCACCGACACCGACCGGGTGCTGGCCGCCTATCCGCACCAGCTCTCCGGCGGCCTGCGCCAGCGCGTCGCCATCGGCCTCGCCGTCGTCACCCGGCCCTCCCTGGTCATCGCCGACGAGTGCACCACCGCGCTCGACGTCACCACCCAGACCAAGGTCGTCGGGCTGTTCCGCACCCTCGTCGACGAGCTCGGCATCGGCCTGCTCTTCGTCACCCACGACCTGATGCTCGCCAGCGACCTGTGCGACCGGATCGCGGTGATGAGCGCCGGGCGGGTCGTGGAGCAGGGCGACGTCACCCACGTGCTCGACCACCCGGAGCAGGAGTACACCCAGCGCCTGCTCGCCGCCATCCCCTCCTGGAGCTGACAACCATGGCAGGCATCGACGCCTACGCGGCCTACCTCCCGGCGTACGCGCTCATCGACAACACCCTCGAAGGCCCACCCCGGCCGCGCGGCATCTCCCGGTCGGTGGCCGCCTTCGACGAGGACGTCATCACGATGGCCGTCGAGGTCGCACGCCATCTGCCACGTGCGCAGGACCGGCTGCTGCTGGCCACGACCAGCGCCCCCTACGAGGCCAAGACCTCCGCCGGCGTGGTGCACGAGGCCCTCGGCCTGGACCCGGAGGTGGCCGCGCTCGACCTGCGCGCCCACCGCTCCGGCGCCGCCGCGCTCGACCTCGTCGTCCGGGCCGGCGGCAGCGCGGCCCTCGCCGACCTGCGCACCACCCGCCCCGGCGCCCCCGACGAGCTGGCCCAGGGCGACGCCGCGGCCGCGTTCACCGGCGGCAGCGGGCGCGCCGCCGAACTCCTCGCCCGCGCCGGCCACACGACCGAGCTGCTCGAACGCTGGCGGCTGCCCGGCGAGCGCCACGACCGCGTCTGGGACGAGCGGTTCACCGCCGACATCCTCGCCGCGGCCGGGCTGGACGCGGCCCGCCGGGCGCTGACCGAGGCCGGGCTCGCCGCGGCCGACCACGTCGTCGTCTCCTCCTCCAACGCCCGCGCGGCCGCGGCCCTGCGCCGCGCGCTCGGGGCCGGGAGCGAGGCCGGCAGCCTGGAGCAGGCGACCGGGTTCACCGGCGCCGCGCACCCGGGGCTGCTGCTGGCCGACGCGCTCGACCACGCCGAGCCGGGGCAGAGCATCCTGCTGGTCTCCGCGACCGAGGGCGCCGACGCGTTCGTGTTCCGGGTCGGCGACGGCGTGCGGGAGGCCCGCTCGGGCCCGTCCGTGCGCGAGCAGCTGGCGGCTCGGCAGACCATCGGCTACGGGCGGTACCTGCGCTGGCGGGGCCTGCTCGACGTGCAGGGGCCGTCCCGCCCCGCGGCGCCCGCGCCCGCGTCGCCGCCGATGCACCGGCGCGCCGGCTGGAAGTACCGCCTCGAGGGCAGCCAGTGCGGCGCCTGCGGGAAGGTCACCACGCCGCCGAGCCGGGTCTGCGCCGCCTGCGGGATCGCCGGCGACGGCACCGCCAAGGTCTCCCTGCGCGACAAGACCGCGACCGTCGTCTCGGTGACCCGCGACCACCTCACCACCATGCCCGAGCCCGACGTGGCGATCGTGGTCGTCGACTTCGAGGGCGGCGGACGGCTGAGCGCCTACGCCACCGCCGACGCCGGCGAGATCACCGTCGGCACGGCGATGACCCCGGCGTTCCGCCGCATGTGGACGACCGACGGGATCCACAACTACTTCTGGAAGCTTGCGTGCGGGCCCCGCCCGGGAAAGGACACCGCCACCGATGGCGAGTAGGCGCATGGCCCACGACGTCGCGATCGTCGCGATGGGCTGCACCCCGTTCCGCGACCACTGGAACTCCTCCGCCGACGACCTGCTCGTCGACGCCGTCCACGAGTGCGTGGGCTCGCTGCCCGACGTCGCGCTCGACGACATCGACGCGTTCTGGGTCGGCACCCAGGGCTCGGGCATGTCCGGGCAGACCCTGGCCCGGCCGCTGCGGCTCGTCGGCAAGCCCGTCACCCGCGTCGAGAACTACTGCGCCACCGGCTCGGAGGCGTTCCGCAACGCGGCCTTCGCCGTCGCGTCGGGCGCCTACGACATGGTGATGGCGACCGGCGTCGAGAAGCTCAAGGACGCCTCGCAGTCCGGGCTCTCGGCGGTGTACCCGCCGGCCGACGGTACCGACGTCGACTGGACCGCCCCGGCGGGCTTCTCACTGCTGGCCCCGGCCTACCAGGAGGCCTACGGCGTCGACGACCGCGGCCTGCGCGGCGCGCTCACCCGGGTCGCGATGAAGAACCACGCCAACGGCGCGCTCAACCCGCGGGCCCAGTTCCGCAAGGCGGTCACCGCCGAGGCGGTCGAGCGCGGCCCGCGCATCGCCGGACCGCTCGGCGTCATGGACTGCTCCGGCGTCTCCGACGGGGCCGCGGCCGCGATCCTGGTCCGCGCCGAGGACGCGTACCGCTACACCGACAAGCCGGTGTTCCTGCGCGGCATGGGCTTCGTCGCGGGCTCGGGCGCCGGCCTGGCCACCGACGGCTACGACTTCACCACGTTCCCGGAGGTCGTCGCGGCCGCCGGGCAGGCCTACGAGCAGGCCGGCGTGACCGACCCGGCGACGCAGATCTCGCTCGCCGAGGTGCACGACTGCTTCACCCCGACGGAGGTGGTGCTCATGGAGGACCTCGGCTTCTCCGAGCGCGGCAAGGCCTGGCGGGACATCCTCGACGGCCGCTACGACCTCGGCGGCGCGCTGCCGGTCAACACCGACGGCGGCCTGAAATCGTTCGGCCACCCGATCGGCGCGACCGGGCTGCGGATGATGTTCGAGTGCTTCACCCAGCTGCGGGGCGAGGCGGGGCAGCGGCAGGTGCCCGGCGCCCGGCTCGCCGTCGCCCAGAACCTCGGCGGCCAGCCCGGCTCGTGCGTGGCCTTCGTGGCGGTCCTGGGGAGCGAGCGATGAGCGTCCGACTCGACGGCCGCGTCGTCATCGTCACCGGCGCGGGCAACGGCATCGGCCGCGCCCACGCCCTGTCCCTCGCCGAGCACGGCGCGCAGGTCGTGGTCAACGACCTCGGCGGTGCCCTCGACGGCACCGGCAGCGGCGGCGCGGCCGAGCGCGTCGTGGAGGAGATCCGAGCGGCCGGCGGTACCGCCGAAGCCTCGACGGACTCCATCGCCACCCCGGACGGGGGCGCCGCGCTCGTGCGCCGGGCCATGGACGCCTTCGGCCGCGTCGACGCCGTCATCCACAACGCCGGCATCCTGCGCGACCGCACCCTCGCCAAGCTCTCCGACGACGACGTCCAGTCCGTCATCGACGTGCACCTCACCGGCGCGTTCAACGTGCTGCGCCCGGCCTGGCCGCTCCTGTCCGGGCAGGGCTACGGCCGGATCGTGCTCACCAGCTCGTCCTCCGGCCTGCTCGGCAACTTCGGCCAGGCCAACTACGGCGCGGCCAAGACCGGCCTCATCGGGCTCATGCACGTGCTGTCCCTCGAGGGCGCCCGCCGCGGCATCCTCGTCAACACCATCGCGCCGACCGCGGCCACCCGGATGACCGACGGGCTGCTCGGCGAGCTGGCCGACCGGTTCGACCCGCGCCACGTCGCCGCCGTGGGCACGTTCCTCGCCTCCGAGCAGTGCGAGATCAACCGGCACATCCTCACCGTCGGCGGCGGCCGCGTCGGGCGCATCTTCCTCGGCGTCACGCCCGGCTGGTACTCGGGCCGCGAACCGGCCAGGCCCGACGACATCCTCGCCAACCTCGACGACATCTGCCGTCTGGACGACTTCATCGTGCCTACGTCGGGCGCCGACGAGATCGCGCTGATCCAGAAGGTTCTCTCCCAGTAACACGGAAAGGCTTACCCCCCATGCCGGTCTCCGAAGTGCACCACGTGGCCATGACCGTCTCGGACGTCGAGCGGGCCGCGGACTTCTACGAACAGGCCCTCGGCTACCGCCGCACCCTGCGCAGCGACGTCGGCGGGCCCGGGATCGAGGTCTCGCTCGGGCTGCCCGCCGGGACGACCGGCAAGGTGCAGTACATGCAGGGCCCGAGCCGCGTCGGGCAGCTCGAGCTCATCGAGTGGAACGGCACCAAGACCCGCACCGCGACCGGCGGGCACCTCGAGCTGGGCACGTTCCTGCTCAGCTTCGAGGTGCCGCTGGACGAGATCGAGCAGCTGCACCAGCGCATCACCGACCTCGGCGCCGAGGTGCTCGGCAAGCCCAACCGGGTGCTGCTGGAGAACTACGGGTACATCACCGCCTTCGCCGCCCGCGACCTCGACGGCAACCTGCTGGAGTTCGTGTCGCTGCCCAGCCGCGAGGAGATCCTCGCCTACCGGGCCGAGAACGGCAGCTGATGGCCACCAGCAACTTCGCCGAGGTACTGCGGGTCCAGGCGCTGCGCCGCGCGGACCGGGAGGCCCTGGTCGACGGCGACGCCCGCTGGACCTACGCCGAGCTCGACGCCGAGGTCGACCGGCACGCGGCCGCCCTGCTCGCGGCCGGCGTCACCGCCGCCGACCTCGTCGGGATCCTGGCGCGCAACACCGCCACCTACGTCATGCAGCTGCTGGCGCTGAGCCGCATCGGCGCCGTCGCGGTGCCGCTGAACTGGCGGCTGCACGCGACCGAGCAGTCCTACGTCATCTCGCAGGCGGGCATCGCGGCACTGCTCTACGACGACGACTTCGCGGGCGTCGCCGAGGCCCTGCCCGGCCTTCGGGTGCTCGTGGCCAACGGATCGTCCGTGGTGGACGGTGCCCAGCGGCTCGAGGCGCTCCTCGCGGGGCAGCCGCGGGGGATCCGCGTCGCCGACGCCGAGAAGGCGCCCGGCGACGTGCACCGGCTGCTGTACACCTCCGGCACCACCGCCCACCCGAAGGGCGTCATCCACACGTGCGGCAACGTCGCCGCCAACCACCGCGCCCAGGTCCTCGAGCTCGAGCTCACCCAGCAGGACCGGATCCTCGTCTCGGCGCCGCTGTTCCACGTCTCCGGCCTGGAGGCACCCGGCCTCGCCGTCTTCGTCGCCGGCGCCACGATGGTGCTCACCCCGACGTTCAAGGCCGCCGACATCGCCGCGATCGCCGAGCGGGAACGCATCACCGGCATGGTGCTCGCCGCGCAGATCCTCTTCGGGATGCTCGACCTCGACCCGGTGCCGGACCTCTCCGCGCTGCGGTACCTGCTCTTCGCCGGCGTCGCCCCGAGCGTCCGGCGCAAGGTCAAGGCGCGGCTGCCGCACGTGCGGCTCATCGACACGTTCGGCATGACCGAGTGCTGCAACGGCGTCACCTACATGGACGCCGCCCACGAGGACTCGAAGCTGGGCGCGCTCGGCGCGCCGTTCCCCGGCGTACACATCCGCATCGTGGACGAGTCCTTCCGCGAGGTCGCGCCCGGCGTCGAGGGCGAGATCATCGTGCGCGGGGAGAAGATCTCGCCCGGGTACTGGCGCGACGAGGAGACCACCAAGCGCACCCGCCGCGACGGCTGGTTCCTCACCGGCGACGTCGGCCGCATCGACGAGGACGGCTACCTCTGGTTCGTCGACCGCCGCACCGACCTCATCAAGTCCGGCGGGGAGAACATCGCCAGCGCCGAGGTCGAGCGCGTCATCGCCCAGCACCCGGACGTCGCCGAGGTCGCGGTCATCGGCGTCGCCGACCCGCAGTGGGACGAGGTGCCCAAGGCGTTCGTCATCCTGCACCCCGCCTCCCGCGCCACCGGCGAGGACATCCGCGCGCACTGCCTCGCGCACCTGGCCAAGTTCAAGGTGCCGAAGTACGTGCAGATCGTGGAGTCGCTGCCCCGCAACGACTCCGGCAAGGTGCTCAAGAAGAGCCTGCGGGAGACCTCATGACGACCGCGAACATCGCCGCGATGCTCGCCGGCAACGCGCGCCGCTTCGCCGCCGAGGACGCCCTGGTCTTCGAGGGCCGGCGCTGGACCCACGCCCAGCTGGACGCGGACGTCAACGCGCTCGCGGCCGGGCTGCTCGACCTGGACGTCGGCCAGGGCAGCCGGGTGGCGATCATCGCCAACAACGTGCCCGAGTTCCTGATCCTCTCCCTCGCCCTGTCGAAGATCGGTGCGGTGTTCGTACCGCTCAACTACCGCCTGACCGCCGGAGAGCTCGCGCACCTGCTGGGCCACGCGCGGGTCCAGGCCGTCGCCACCGTGCCCGAGTTCGCCGCCCTCACCGCGGCCGCCTGCGCCGCCCTGCCCGGCGTCCGCCGGTTCGCCCTCGAGCCGATCGACGCCGGGTGGACCGACCTGGGCGGGGTCATCTCCGACAACGCCGGCCGGCGCGTGCCGGACGCCGAGCTGGGCGACGACGCCCTGCAGCGCATCATCTACACGTCCGGCACGACGAGCCTGCCCAAGGGCGTCATGCTCACCCACGGCAACGTGAACATGAACATGCACGCGCAGATCGTCGAGCTGGGCCTGCGCGCGGGCGACCGCATCCTCAACTTCGCGCCGCTGTACCACGTCGGCGGCACGGACCTGCCCGGCTACGGCATCTGGCACGTCGGCGGCTGCATGGTCCTGCAGCGCCGCTTCGACCCGGCCGCCGTGCTGCGCGCCATCGAGTCCGAGCGGATCACCGGCATGGTGATGGCCGCGACCATGCTCGACATGGTCCGCCGCGCGAGCGAGAGCTCCCCGGCCGACCTGACCTCGGTGCGCTGGATCATCTACTCGCAGGTGACCACGGCCCTGTTCGGCGTGGCCCGCCGGCTCTTCCCGAACGCGCGGCTCATCGAGGGCTACGGCCTGACCGAGACCTGCAGCGGCCTGACCTACCTGGACGCGGCGCACATGGAGTCCAAGCAGGGCTCGGTCGGCATCCCGGTCCCGTGGGTCCAGGTCCGCGTGGTCGACGCCTCCGGCCACGACGTTCCCGCCGGGGTCGACGGCGAGGTGGTGGCGCGCGGGCCGAAGGTGAGCCCCGGCTACCTGGACGACCCGGAGGCGACCGCGACCGCCTTCCGGGACGGCTGGTTCCACACCGGCGACGTGGGCTGCTTCGACGAGGACGGCTACCTGTACATCCGCGACCGCCTGAAGGACATGATCCGCAGCGGTGGCGAGAACATGTCGAGCGCCGAGATCGAGAACGTCCTGTCCGACCACCCGCTCGTGCTCGCCGCCTCCGTGGTGGGCGCCCCGGACCCGAAGTGGCAGGAGGTGCCGGTCGCGTTCGTGATCGGCCGCCCGGGCCTGACGCCGGAGGCGCTGGTCGCGCACGCGCGGGAACGCCTCGGCGGGTTCAAGGTCCCGAAGGAGATCTACATCGTCGAGGAGTTCCCGACCAACCCGTCGGGGAAGGTCCTGAAGCGCACGCTGCGCGACCTACGCCCGTCGATGACGCCGGACTGGACGTACACGCCCACCACCTGACGGGGGACTCAGGCGGTGACGGCGGCGCGCACCCGGGCCGCGTGCTGCAGCAGGGCGATGAGCACGTCCTTGCCCGACTGCCGCTGCCGGGCGTCGCACAGCACGATCGGGACGTCCGACTCCAGGTTCAGGGCGAGCTTGAGCTCGTCGACCTCGTAGCGCCGCGCGCCGTCGAAGCAGTTCACCGCGACGACGAACGGCGTGCCGCGACGCTCGAAGTAGTCGATGGACGGGAAGCAGTCGGCGAGACGGCGCGTGTCGGCGAGGACGACCGCGCCGGTCGCGCCGAGGGCCAGCTCGTCCCAGATGAACCAGAAGCGGTCCTGGCCGGGCGTGCCGAACAGGTACAGCACCAGCTGCGGGCTGATCGTGATCCGTCCGAAGTCGAGCGCGACCGTGGTGGTCGACTTGGTCTCCACGCCGGTGAGGCTGTCGACGCCGGCACCGGCCTCGGTGAGGACCTCCTCGGTGCGCAGCGGCCCGGTCTCGCTGACCGCACCGACCATCGTGGTCTTGCCCGCGCCGAACCCGCCCGCGATCAGGATCTTGATCGCGGTGGGGACGTCGTCAGAGTGCCCGTAGGCCATTGATCGCCGCCTCGATGATGTCCGCGCCGGGATGCGTCCCGGCCGGATCGGGTTCACGCACCTGGACCAGGTGCCGGTCGAGAAGATCGCCGAGCATGACCCGGACCGTACCCAGCGGCAGGTCCAGATGGGCCGCCAGCTCGGCGACCGACAGCGGGTGCCGGCACATCCGCAGGATGGCGAGGTGCTCGGGCTCCATCCAGACGTCGGGCGTCGTGACCGTCACGGCCGCCGTCACCTGCGCGATGCGGTTGAACGTGCCGCGACTCGGCCGCGTCCGCCCGCGGGTCATCGCATAGGGACGCACGACCGGGCCGGCGTGGTCGTCGACCCACTCGTCGTCCTTCGGCTCGTCGCGGTCGGTCATCGGCTCGGGTCACACTCCTTCGGCCGGTTCGTGCAGCCGGGGCGGCGAGCCGAGGTACTTTCCGGCCCGGGTCGCCAGCATCGCCATCTCGTAGGCGAGCAGGCCGAGGTCGGCCTCCTCCCCGGCGAGCACGGCCAGGCACGATCCGTCGCCGGCCGTGGTCACCAGCAGCGAGGTGCGCTGCATCTCCACGATCGTCTGCTGCAGCGGCCCGCCGTCGAAGCGCTTGCCGGCGGCGCGGGCGAGGCTCTGGATGCCCGCCGCGATGGCGCAGAGGTGTTCGGCGTCGTCCCGGCTCAGGGCCTGCGACGACGCCTTGAGCAGGCCGTCGACCGACAGCACGATCGCGTGCCGCGCGTGGTCGACGCGCCCGATGAAGTCGTCCAGCAGCCAGGTCAGGTCCGCGTTGGCCGTGGTGTGCGGTGCCACAGATGTCCCCTTACGTCAGGCCTCGGGCGGCGTGGAGTCGTCGGCGGGCCGCGTGCGGTCGGCGCGTCCCCGGCGGCTCCCGTCCTGGTACGACGCGATGCGGCTGCGGACCTGCTGCGGGTCGCCGGGGCCCGCCGGCCGCTCGGCCGGTCCGGGTCCGGCCGGCTCCTCCCGCAGCGGCGCGGCGATGTTGGCCTGGCGCACCCGCACCGGCAGCCCGGTCGGGGTGAACGCGGCGTCGTGGACCGGCTCCGGGGCCTCGGCCAGGGCGACCGTGGCCGGCCGGGCCGGCATCGCGACGGGGGCCCCGGGCTGCTCCGCGCGGTCCGCGGTCGGCGGCGCGGCGGCGGCGAGGCCGGCCGCGGGTGCGGCGCCGGCCGGGGCGGCGTCATCGAGCAGGCTCTTCGGGATCAGCACGATGGCCGTGGTGCCGCCGTACGGCGACTCCTTGAGCTGGACCCGGATGCCGTGCCGGTCGGCGAGGCGGCTCACCACGAACAGGCCGAGCCGGGCGGCGCTGGTCAGGTTGAACTCGGGGCGGCTGGCGATGCGCCGGTTGAGCTCCTCGCGCTCGTCCGCGCCGATGCCCAGGCCGCGGTCCTCGATCTCCAGGACGTAGCCGTTGCCGACCGGCTGCCCCTTGATGTGGACCTCGGTGTGCGGCGGGGAGAACGACAGCGCGTTCTCGATGAGCTCGGCGATGAGGTGGATGACGTCGCTGACGGCCCGGCCGGCGAGCTCGGCGGGGCCCAGCTGGTGGACGGTGACCCGGGTGTAGTCCTCGACCTCGGCCACGGCGCCGCGCACGATGTCGACGATCGGCACGGTGCGGCGCCAGACCCGGCCGGGACTCGACCCGGCCAGCACGATGAGGTTCTCGGCGTTGCGCCGCATGCGGGTAGCGAGGTGGTCGACCCGGAACAGGTGGTCGAGCTTGGCCGCGTCGGCCTCCTGCCGCTCCATGCCGTCGAGCAGGGACAGCTGGCGGTGGATGAGCGACTGGGACCGCCGGGCGATGCTGAGGAAGACGTCGCGGACGCCGCGGCGCAGGTCGGCCTGCTCGACGGCGGCGCGGATCGCGGTCTCCTGCACCGCGTTGAAGGCGTGGCCGACCTGGCCGATCTCGTCGTGGCCGAACTCCAGCGGCGGCGCCTCGGCGGCCACGTCGACCGTCTCGCCGCGCCCGAGGCGGGCCACGACGCCGGGCAGCTGGTCGGTGGCGAGGCGGCGGGCCGCGTCACGCAGCCGCTCCAGCTGGCGCAGCATCGCCCGGGCCGTGGTGATGGAGACGATGATCGAGGCGATGACGGTGATGAGCCCGAGGCCGGCGGCGAGCAGCAGCCGGACGACCACCCCGATCGCGACCGGGGCGGCGCGCTGCACGACGGCGTCGCCGCCCTCCAGCACGATGTCGAGGATGCGTGCCTGGGCCGCCCCGGTCGCCGCGCTCCAGCCGTCGGCGTCGACCGGCAGCCGCAGGCTGGTGCGGGACCCGGAGACGATCTGGTCCTCGATCTGGCGCAGGCGGGTCAGCTCGCCGGCGGTCGCCGCCGCGTCGTACCGGGCCTTGTCGGCCGCGGGCAGCTTGGCCGTGACCTGGCCGGCGAGGAACCGCTGGGCGCCGACGAGCTGCGTGAACTGGCCGTACTCGGCGTCGGTGAACCGCCCGGCGGCCAGGGCCCCGGCCAGCAGCGAGTCCTCCTGGGCGACGAGCTCGCGGACCTGGTTGAGCTGGATCAGCGTCACCGTGTCGTCGGCGATGGCCTGGTCGTCGAGCTTGCCGAGGGAGTAGTACACCTGGAAGATCGACTCGACCGTGCTGGTGTAGGCGCCGGACACGGCGGCGCGATCGACGGTGCGGGCGTCGATCGCGGCGCGGGTGGAGCGCAGCTCGTCGAGGCCGTGCACGACGACGTCGATGCGGCCCTCGAGCTCGGCGTCGGCGGCGACCTCGGCCCAGCGGCTCAGCGCGGAGCCGCGGAACTCCGCGGCCAGGTCGTCGACCTTGCGGCGCTGGGCGTCGAGATCGGCGCGCTGGACGGCCCCGGCGTTGCCCAGGAACACCATCGACATGCGCCGCTCGACCTGCAGCTGCAGCAGGAGCGGCTCGCTCGGCTCGTAGATGCGGCTGTTGTAGGTCTGGACCCACAGGAGGTTGACGCCCTCGCGCAGCGTCACCCAGGCCGCGAACACCCAGAGCGCGGTCAGCGAGAGCAGCAGGGCGGTGATTTTCGTGCGGAGCCGTGAACTGCGGGAAGCCATTACACCGTCCCAGTCGGCATTTCTTGAACCGGCCGGAGGGATGACGCATTGATATCGGACAACGCCGGCCTCCGGAGCACTGGGGCACGCTAGCAACTTCCTGCCGGGATTCTCAAATCCGGAGCGGTCAATTCCGGCGGTGCTCGAGCAAATGCCGCGCGGTGAGCACCGCGCCCCGCACGATCGCGTGGGGGGCGTACAGGTCCTTGTCGTGCCACATCGGCAGGTCGGGCGGGTGCGGCCCGGCCAGGTAGCGCCCGGCGCGGTCCAGATCGGTGCCGGCACCGGCCGCGAGCAGCACCTGCACCGCGTAGGCGGTCTCCTCGGCGGTGCCCTGCCAGCGGCCCCACGAGCCGTCGGGGCGCTGGGTCGCGGCCACCCAGCGGGCGGCCCGGCCCACCGCGGCGGACACCGCCGGCCCGCGGCCGAAGCGGCTCAGGGCGAGCACGCAGCAGGCGGTCGCATAGTAGGGCGAGGCGTGCCACCGGTCGCGCCAACAGCCGTCGGACTCCTGGCGCAGGCACAGCCATTGGGTTATCCGCTCGGCGATCTCGCGGTGGCCGAATATGCCGAATGCGTCCAGCACATGGGCATTTGTGGTGACCGAGAATCCGTCTTCGCCGGGCCAGGTGCAGAAGAATTCACCGGTGTCATAATGCTGTAACACGCCGGGATCGGCGTCGTGACCCAGCTCGGCCAGCGTGAAGAGCACGACCGCGGTGGTGTCGGCGTCGGCCGGCAGCCCCGGGCCGGCCGCGGTGCCGGCCGGCCCCCAGCCGGCGGTCAGGCTCGCGACCAGCCCGGGCGGGGCGGTGAACCCGACGCCGGCCCGGGCCAGGCCGCCGAGCACCCAGGCCCGCTCGAACACGGTGATGGGCGTGGCGACCGGCACCGGGCCGCCGTGGCGGCGGGCGGCCGCGGCCAGGTACGGGTCCGGTGCGGCGGGCCGCTCGCCGAGCCACGCGGCGGTCGCGGCGGGCGAGGCGCCGATGGTCCCGGGCCCGGCCGGCCGCGCACCGGGGGCGCGGCGGGCCGCGTCACCGAGGACCTCCAGGGCGTGCAGCAGCTTCGGTGGCACCGGCGCACCGCTCGCGAGGCGCCGGCGCAGCGCGGCCAGCCGGGCACCGTCGATCCCGCTCGGCAGCGGCAGCCGGGTGCCGGTCCGCTCGGCGATCCGCTCGACGAGCACCGGGACGATGAGGTCGGCGGCGGGGGTGTCGGGGATGGGCCGCGCCCCGTGCATGAGCCGGCCCAGGAACTCGAGCCCGCGCCGCGCGGCCCGGCCGCCGCCCGCGGCCAGCAGCGCGTCGGTCGCGCTGAGCGTCGGCACGACCGCGTAGCCGCCCGGCGGCCCCCAGCCGCCGTCCGCGCGTTGCCCGTCGCGCAGCCATCGCAGCCGCTGCGCATGGCCGGGCAGCCACGGTGCCAGCGCGGCCAGCCGCGCGGTCTCGTAGACCGAGGCGGTCACCTGCCCCCAGGGTTCGGCGTCCACGCCGGCCAGGAGGGTGTCGACCTGCCGGGCGAGGTCGCCGCCGGTCGCGGGGGAGATGATCGTGCGCTCGGCGGTCACCGGGCGCCCCAGAAGTCCGTCAGCCGGTAGAAGCCGGTGCTGAACCCGATCTGGCGGCTGAGGTACGCCGCCTCGCGCGGGCAGGCGCCGGCCAGCGCCTCCGCCGCGGTGAGGGCATCCCGGGCCAGGGTGCCCATGCGTCCGGTCACCTCGTCGCGTCCGACGCCGAGCAGCAGCGCGTTGAGATCGCCCCACTCCACGTCGCGCTCGTAGGTCGCGAGGTCGTTGGCGAGCCGGAGCACCCGCTGGACGAGCCGTCCGGCCGTGGTGAGCCGGGGCAGGGCGCTGAGCGCCTCCGCGGTGGCACCGGACAGCCAGTGCGAGACGTTGACCCAGGACGAGCCGAAGTTGTCGGCGTTGTCGAGGTACTCCTCCAGCCCGGGCCGCGCGCCGGACGTCTTCCACCGCCACTCGCGCCGCATGGCCGCGAGCATCCGGCGCAGCTCCTCGCGCCAGGCCGGCCGGTGCTCGGCGAACGCCGGTCCGGCCGCGAGCTCGTCGCGCACCGCGGCCAGCATGCGCGCCAGCGCGTCGTCGGCGCCGGGGGCCGCGCCGTCCGCGGTCGCGAGGCAGCGCTCGACGACGCCGTCGACGTCGGCGGCCGCGCGGGCGAGGTAGTCGATGCGCCAGTCCACGGCGAAGACCCACAGCGCGGTCAGGTTCGCGATCCGCAGCTGCTCCCGGGTGCACCAGGGCGCGCCGAACGCGGTCGCCAGGGCGACGGTGCCGAACACCGCCGGATCGAACGGCCGGGCCGGGAACAGCTCCGGGTAGGCCGCGGCGACGGCCTGCAGGTCCCGCTGGCCGCCGGCGGCCAGGGCACAGATGCGGCCCTGTTCGGCCGCCGCGCTCAGCTCGCCGGTGAGCGCCGGCGCCGGTGTGCCGGTGGCCGGCGCCGTCAGCGGGTGCGGGGCGGGAGCGTGAGCTCGACCGGCGTCTTCGCCCGCCGCGGTCAGCTCGCCGGTGAGCGCCGGTGTGCCGGTGGCCGGCGCCGTCAGCGGGTGCGGGGCGGGAGCGTGAGCTCGACCGGCGTCTTCGCCCGCCGCGGTCAGCTCGCCGGTGAGCGCCGGTGTGCCGGTGGCCGGCGCCATCAGCGGGTGCGGGGCAGGAGCGTGAGCTCGACCGGCGTCTTCGGCCGCAGCGACGCCGCCACCTGCGGCTCGGGGATCACCGGATGCGTGAGCTCGAACCGGAACCGGCGCAGCATCGCGGCGACGATGAGCTGCGACTCCAGGTAGAACAGGTACTGCCCGAGGCACTGGTGCGGTCCGCCGCCGAACGGGTAGTGGGCGTAGCGGTGGCGTCGTTCGGCGCGCGGCGAGGCGAAGCGCTCGGGGTCGAACTCCTGCGGCCGGTCCCAGAACGCGGACATCCGCTGCGTGATGTACGGGCTGATGAGGATGTCGGCCCCGGCGGGAATGAGCGTCCCGTCGATGACGTCCGCCTCGGCCGCGACGCGCGGGATCAGCCAGCCGACCGGGTACAGCCGCAGCAGCTCCTCGAGGACCATCCGCAGGTACGTCAGCTCGGGCAGGTGCTCCCGGCGGACCGGCCCGTCGCCCACGACCCGGTCGACCTCGTCGTAGAGCCGGTCGGCGACCTCCGGGTGGGCCCGCAGGATGGGCCACAGCCAGGTGAGCACGCCGAAGGTCGTCTCGGTCGTGGTGGCGAACATGGCGACGGTGTCGTTGCGGGCCTGCCGCTCGTCGATCGGGCGCCCGGCGGCGTCGACGGCCCGGCTCAGCGTCGCGATGATGTCGCTGCCGTCGTCGCCGCGCTCCCGGGCCGCCCGCACGATCGGCAGCAGCACGTCGTCGATCTGCTGCACCGCGGCCTGGAACGGCCGGTCGCCCGGCATCGGGATCGCGTTGGGCACGAAGGGCACGACCAGCCGGTACACGATCGCGGTGGCGATGGTGTTCTGCGCGCCGACGATCCGCAGCGCCTCGGCCACGCTGACCTTGTCGGCGAAGAGCACCCGCATGATGGCGGCGCACACGATCTGGGACAGCTCGGCGCCGAGGTCGATCGCCCGGCCTTGGCGGGCGGGCTCGTCGAGGCGCTCGACCGACGCCTCGATCGACGCGGCGAGGCCGTCGACGAGGGCGTCGACGCGCTTGGCCGTGAACAGCGGCTGCAGCGTGTTCCGGCTGGCCGCCCACACCTGGCCCTCGGCGAGGATACCCTCGCCGAAGAGCCGCTTCACCGGCCGCCACAGCATGCCCTTGCCGTCGCGCAGGTAGTTGCCGGCGTTGTCCCGCAGCACGTGCTGCACGTGGGCCGGGTTCGACACGAGGTAGGGCCGGAACGCGCCGAGATTGACGCGGACGACGTCGCCGCCGGCCGCCTCGGCGAAGCCCACCAGGGCATCGAGAGGATTGCGGGCGAGCTCGCGCACCGCGCGGTACAACGGGACGGCGGCGGCCTTGCGCGAGGCCTCCTGGACTGTGGACACCGGACCCCCAAGGGGCCGGGCATCGCGGCGCCCGGCCCGACTCGCAACTTGCATCGCGGAACGTGCAGGATCATGCCACGGTGTGCCGCCATGTCTGCGATCCATGTGAATATTTACCGCTTTTGTAACTTGTGGCAGACGGTCGCGCACAACGGAAACAATCACAGCTGGTTGCCGGCTGACCAGCCGGCTCCCGCAGCCTTCGGTCTCGTCGGCCTCGCCGCGCCGAAGGGCCTCCGTGAACGCTTGGCGACGTCGTCGGGCCGACGGCCGGGGCCAGGAGCGCCCTTGTGCGGACCCTTTCGCTCCGGGCCTGGACGGTCGGGCCCTGCCGCTGCTCTGAGAGCGTGTTTGAGAAGTCTTCAGGCTAGGGTCGGCGCGCCTGCGTGACCACCGACGTCAATGCCGCGAAGGTGGCCGGATGTCCCGGCAGCGGCGGTACCCTTCGGACCTGACCGACGAGCAATGGGCTCTGGTCGAACCGCTGCTGCCAGCGCCGAAACGCGGCGGCCGACCGGAGAGTCACCCTCGACGATCCGTGTGGACGGCATCCTGTACGTGGTCCGCACCGGCTGCGCTTGGCGGTACCTGCCAGCGGACTTTCCGCCGTGGCAGACCGTGTACTGGTACTTCAAGCAGTGGGAACGGGACAAGGTCACCGACGCGATGCTCGCCGTGCTGCGCGAGCAACTACGGGTCCAGCAGGGCCGCGACCCGCAGCCCACCGCAGGAATCATCGACTCCCAGAGCGTCAAGGGCGCCGACACCGTCGGGCGCGACAGCCGCGGCTACGACGCCAGCAAGAAGATCAACGGCCGGAAACGGTTCATCGTCACTGACACCCTGAAGGCCAGCAAGGCTTCGCGGTCATCCCGCGCCGCTGGTGCGTGGAACGGACCCTGGCCTGGCTCACCGCCCACCGCCGCCTCGCCAGAGACTACGAACGCGACCCCGCCACCTCCGAAGCCATCATCCGCTGGGCCGCGATCAACTCGATGACAAGCCGGATCGCCCGAGGCCAGCCCGCAACCCGCCAACCACGCTGGCGCTGGCCCGACGGCAGATGAGCAGCCGGGAAATACGTCGTCACACATTGGGCCCGGCAGTCGCTCAGCGACCGGATTTCCTGTGACACGGATCGGTTGAGCTGGGATGGTGTACCAGTGACCGCCATCCGCTCCGTAGTCCTGGTGGGGCTGTTCTCTGCGAAGGACCGCGATTACCAGGCACGGCTCGACGCTCTGGACGCGCGGGTGGCAGCGCTGGGAGGGCACGTGCTGGAACGCTTCGTCCAGCGCAGGGGCGTCTCCGACGGTGGGGTACGGCTCATGACCGCCCCGTTGACCCGGCGCTTCCTCATCGGCCCGGGAAAGCTCGAAGAGATCGCGACGACCTGTTCGAGCCAGAGCATCGACGCTGTCGTGTTCGCCAATGACCTGAGCGCCTACCAGCGCCGCTGGCTGTCGACCCGACTCGGGCGTCCAGTGCTCACCGCAACCGACCTCGACCAAGTGGAAAGCCTGACCGCCCGAACCGGACCGCAACCTCGCGCAGGCCGAGGCCGCAAAGCCAGCCGTCGTCCCCGCCGCCGATAGCCGCCACGGACGAGGCAGCGACTTCTCAAACACGCTCTGAGTCGAGCCGCTGCGCACGGCCGCCCGCGCAGCGGCTGCCAGCACACCGGTGCCGTCATTCTGCTCGAAGCGGGCGACCGGGCGATGCTGCTCGTTGCCGTGGTGGCCACCGTCGGGGTGGAGGAGCAGGCCGCGGGGACAACGTCGGCCCGCAGCTCTCGGGCATCGGCCCGGAGTGCGTCGCCGATGGCGCCAGCTGCGGACCGCGCCGACGTCGGCCGCGTTGAGGGTCCTGGCCGCGGTCGGTCCGCCGTCGGAGTGCTCGGGGAAGCTGTGAACCGCGCGCTCAGCGCGGTGCCGAGAAGCTTGCCGCTAGCGGGCTCGCTCGACGTGGCGGAGCAGGGCCAGGGTGTGCATCAGGGCGAAGCGGCGGGTGCCGGGGCCGAGCAGCTCCCACGGCTTCTTCCACGTCAGCCGCGGCGCGATCGTCCAGGCCGTCGCGCCCGCGCCGGCCAGGGCGCGCACCTGCTCGACCTCCGCCGCGTGGAAGGCGCGCAGCTCGGCCGCGCGCGTCGCCACGTGCTCGTAGGGGAACTGGTGCGCCGGGCAGGCGATGGCCGCGCCGAGGCCGGCGATGTGGTCCAGGGTCGCGAGGAGGTCGCCGGCCGGGTCGTCGGCGGGCTTGCTCACGATCGCCAGCTGGGTCGGGCCCTCGGCCATCATGGTGTCGCCGGTGAACAGGACGCCGCGGGAGTCCAGGAACACCGTGTGGCCGTAGGTGTGGCCGGGGGCCGGGACGGCGCGGATCGTCACGTCGCCGAAGTCGAGCTCCTGCTCGCCGGAGAGCAGGACGTCCAGCGACAGGGACTCGTGGTGCTTGGCGACGTCCAGGGCCTCGGTGTACATCGTGTCCGTCACCGGCGCCGGGGCGCCGGTCAGGTCCAGGGAGCGGCGCAGCTGGTCCAGGAAGCCGCCGCGCTCCGCCCGGACGGTGGCGAAGTCGTCGGCCCGGCCCATGGCGACGGTGGCGCCGGACGCGGCCCGCACCCGGTCGGCGAAGCCCACGTGGTCGGGGTGGTTGTGGGTGAGCAGGACGGCGCGGATGGTCTCGATGCGGTGGCCGATCACGGCCAGCGAGGCCTGGAACGCGGCCCAGCACGAGGAGTGGGCGTAGCCGGCGTCGATGAGCACGGGGCCGTCGCGGGTCTCGGCGAGGAAGACCGTGATCGAGCGCAGGGCGTGGCCGTTGAGCGGGATCGGCACGGCCCAGACGCCGGGGACGACCTGGGCGGGTTCCGGCACCTCACGGGCGCGGTAGCTCGCCTCGTGCGCCTCGATCGCGGGTATGGACATCGTCGGAGCGCTCCCTTACTGTTGGCGCCAACATACCGGATGGTCGGAATCAAACTCAAGCAACTGCAAGTGCAGGAGGACGGACGATGAGCGACGAGCGGACCGGCTTCCGGCTCTGGGCCGCCGCCGAGCCGGACCTGTGCGCGATCGTGACCGCCGACGATCAGCGGATCACCTACGGCGAGCTCTACGCCGAGGTGAACCGCATCTCGCACGGGCTGCGCACGCGCGAAGGTCTCGAGGTGGGCGACACCGTCGCGGCCGTGATGACCAACAGCCCGGGGATGGTCGCGCTGTACCTCGCCGCGATGCAGTCCGGCCTGTACCTCGTCACCCTGAACTACCACCTGACCGAGCCCGAGGTCGAGTACATAGTGCGCGACAGCGGGGCCAAGGTCGTGGTGGCCTCGCAGCGGGTCGAGGCCGTGGCCACGGCCGCCGCCGGGCCGGGCGTGAAGGTCTACGTGGACGGCGAGCCGGAGAACGCCGCCGCGCTCAAGGAGCTCACCGCGGGGATGCCCGAGACCAGTCCGGCCGAGACGCCGGCGGGTTCGCTCATGATGTACACCTCCGGCACCACCGGAAGGCCGAAGGGCGTCAAGCGGCCGCTGAGCGGGATCGACGCCGACACCGGGGCGCTGACCTATGTGTGGCTGTTCAAGGAGTTCGGCATGCAGCGGCCCGCGTTCGGCAGCTGGCTGGTCTCGGCGCCGCTGTACCACTCGGCCAACATCACGCCGGCGATGGGCGCGCTGCACGCCGGCGGCACGATGGTGCTGATGGACGGCTGGACCGCGGAGGGCTTCCTGCGCCGCGTCGAGCGGCAGCGCGTGACCGGCACGAGCATGGTGCCCACGCACTTCTACCGGCTGCTGCAGCTGCCCGCGGACGTGCGGGAGCGCTACGACATCTCGTCCCTGCGGTACGTCCTGCACGGGGCCGCCCCCTGCCCGCGGGAGATCAAGCAGCGCATCATGGACTGGTTCGGGCCGGTCGTGTACGAGTACTACGGCTCCACCGAGGTCGGCACCACGATCGCGCGGCCGCACGAGTGGCTTGCCCACCCCGGCACCGTCGGGCGCCCGGCCTCGATCTCCACGCTGCGCATCCTCGACGCCGAGGGGCACGAGGTGCCGGTGGGCGAGACGGGGATCGTCTACATGCGCCAGGGCGAGGACCGGGTCGAGTACCACAACGACCCCGGCAAGACCGACGGCGCGCGCCGCGACGGGCTCATGACCGTCTGGGACGTCGGCCACGTCGACGCCGACGGCTTCCTCTACATCACCGGCCGGGCCGCGGAGCTGATCCTCGTCGGCGGCGTGAACGTGTACCCGGCCGAGATCGAGGCCGAGCTGGTCGCGCACGAGTGGGTCGCGGACGCGGCCGTCATCGGTGCGCCCGACCCCGAGTTCGGCGAGGTCCCGCAGGCCCACATCGTGCTGCGCGAGGGCGCGCCGGAGCCGGACGAGGCGGTGGCGGGGCTGCGGGCGCACCTGGAGCAGCGGCTGGCCAAGCCGAAGCGGCCGGTGTCGTACGTCGTGAGCCCCGCCCTGCCCCGGGACCCCAACGGCAAGCTCTACAAGGCACGGCTGGAGGTATCGCATGGACTTCGATGACAGCGAGGCCGATCTCGCGTTCCGGCGCGAGGTCGGGGACTGGCTCGACGGGGCGCTCGCGGACGTGCCCGACCAGGAGGAACTGAGCCAGGACGAGCGCGAGTCGTGGTCGCGGGTCTGGCAGGACCGCCTGTGCGCGGGCGGCTGGGCCGGGCTGTCGTGGCCGGTCGAGCACGGCGGGCGCGGGATGGACGCGCTCGCGCAGGCCATCTTCAACGAGGAGGCCGCGGTCCGCGGGGCGCCGTACCCGCTCAACGGCGTCGGCATGATGCTCGCCGGCCCCACGATCATCGCGCACGGCACGGCCGAGCAGCAGGCCCGGCACCTGCCGGGGATCCTCTCCGGGGAGACGTACTGGTGCCAGGGCTTCAGCGAGCCGGAGTCCGGCTCGGACCTGGCCAGCCTGCGCACCGCCGCGCGCAAGGTCGACGGCGGCTGGCTCGTCAACGGGTCGAAGATCTGGACCTCCAACGCGCACAACGCCTCCAAGTGCCTGCTGCTGGCCCGCACCGACCCCGACGCGCCGAAGCACCAGGGCATCTCCTACCTCCTGGCGCCGATGGACCGGTTCACCGTCCGGTCCCTGGTGATGATCAACGGCGACACCGAGTTCAACGAGATGTTCCTCGACGACGTGTTCGTGCCCGAC
Organism: Dactylosporangium sp. CA-052675; assembly: GCF_050947935.1. Classification (GTDB taxonomy): domain Bacteria; phylum Actinomycetota; class Actinomycetes; order Mycobacteriales; family Micromonosporaceae; genus Dactylosporangium. The sequence goes on from NZ_CP192010.1 coordinate 4,540,387, forward strand.
GAGGACGTGCTCGGCGGCGTCGGCAACGGCTGGAAGGTCGCGCTCACCACCCTGGCCTTCGAGCGGGGGAGCATGGCGCTGAACCTGTGGGTGTGGGCCCGTCAGGCCGTCGACCGGATCGTCGACCTCGCCATCGAGCGCGGGATGGACGGCGACGTCGCCTTCCTCGAAACCGTCGGGCAGTTGCAGTGCGACGCCGAGGCGGTGCGGATCGGCTCCATGCGCATGGTCGGCGAGAGCCGGGCCGGGGGCGTGCCCGGGCCGGAGACCTCGGCGCTCAAGAGCCTCTGGGCCGCGACCGTCCAGCGGGCCAACCGGCTGGCGGTGCAGCTCGACGACGCGGGCGGGGTGCTGCTCGACGGCGACGGCGCCGCCGCCCGGATGCGCCGCTACCTGCGCTCGCGCGCCCACACGATCGAGGGCGGCACCGAGGAAGTCCAGAAGTCCATCCTTGCGGAGCGGGTCCTCGACCTGCCCCGCTCCCGCTGAGCGGAGCCGGCGCGATGCGAGCCACCTTCACCCAGGAACAGCTGGAGATCGCCAAGACCGTCCGCGCCATCGTCGAGGACGCGGACTTCACCGCCCGCGACGCGCTGGGCGCCCCGTGGCGGGCGCCCTCCTGCGACGCGGCGCTGCTGAGCGACTTCGGCGTGCTCGGCGTCCCCGAGGCCGCCGGCGGCGCCGGCTCCGGCCTGATCGACCTCATGGTCGCCGTCGAGGTTCTCGGCGAGCTGCTGGTGCCGAGCCGCTTCCCGTTCCACGCGGCGGCCGTGCAGCTGCTGTCCGGCCGGACGCTCCCCGCCGACGTGCTGGAGGGCCGCCGGGTCCTCACCCCGGTGCTGGACTCCTTCGCGGCCTACGCCGAGCAGGCCGACGGCTTCGTGGTCGGGGACCGCCTCGTCGATGCCGCCGAGGTCACCCCGCGGCGCTCGTTCGACCCGTCGGTGCCGTTGTCCGGCGTCGCGCTCGAGCCGGTGCCGGCGGAGACGACACAGCGGGCGGTCCTGGTCCTCGCGGCGCAGCTGTGCGGGGTGGCCCAGGGCGCGATCGAGCTCGCCGCCGCGCAGGCCCGCACCCGCAGGCAGTTCGGGCGGATCATCGGCTCGTTCCAGGGCGTGGCGTTCCAGCTCGCCGAGGCGGCCGTGGCGCGCAAGGCGGCGTGGGACCTGACGCTGTACGCGGCCTGGGCGGTCGAGCACGGCCGGCCCGACGCGGCGATCCAGGTGCACGCGGCCAAGGCGGCGGCCGGGCACGCGGCGGTCTTCGCGGCCGAGCGCTGCATCCAGGTCCACGGCGGCATGGGCATCACGATGGAGGCGGATCCGCATCTGTACCTCCGCCGCGCCTTCGTGCTGGACGCGCTGGGCGGCAGCGGGTCGTGGCACCGGCGCCGTACGGGCGAGCTGCGGGTCCGGTCCCGCCGCGGGTAACCGTCGACATCTTGCAGGTCAGGCTCTTTTGGCACTAACATACCGGCTGGTCGGAATAGTTTGGGAGACGTCGTGAAGTTCGGCATCATGAACCTGTTCCCGGTGGGCGACGGCGTGTCCGACCACCAGGTCCTGCGCGAGACGCTCGAGGAGATCGGGCTGGCCGACGAGCTCGGCTTCGACTCCGTGTGGCTCGCCGAGCACCACTTCTCGAAGTACGGCATCCTCGGCAGCCCGGTGCACTTCGGCATGGCGGTCGCCGAGCGCACCAAGCGGATCACCATCGGCACCGCCGTGCTGGTGCTGCCGCTGCACGACCCCCTGCGCCTGGCCGAGGACATCGCCGCGCTCGACGTGCTCAGCGGCGGCCGCGTCTCGATCGGCGTCGGCCGCGGCTACCAGCCCTCGGAGTTCGCCGGCTTCGGCATCCCGCTCGCCGAGTCCAAGGAGCGCTACCAGGAGACCCTCGAGGTCCTGCGGCTGGCGCTGTCGCAGGAGAACTTCTCGTACCACGGCAAGTACTTCACCTACGACAACATCACCACCTACCCGCGGCCGTACACCCCGGGCGGCCCGCCGATCCTGCAGGGCACGGTCTCCCCGGAGAGCTTCCGCGACCGCGGCGCCGTCGGCGAGTCGATCATCACCTCGCCGAACTTCACGCCGTTGGGCATCATGCAGAAGAACTACGACCTGTACCGGCAGGCCATGACCGAGAACGGGTTCGACATCGCCGCCTACGACGTGCCGTTCATGCAGCAGGTCTGGGTCGGCGACGGCGACGAGGGCCTGCGGGAGGCCGCCCAGGCCGCGCTGAACTACTACAAGTCGGTCGGCAAGGTCATCCCCGGCTCCGAGGAGGCCATGGAGCAGGAGAAGAAGTACTACGCGGCCGTGGCCAAGAACATCGACCTGCTCACCCTGGAGCAGACGCTGACCCACGGCGGCAACTTCGGCTCCGCCCAGCGCGTCATCGAGACCATCGAGATGCTCGGCGAGCAGCTCGGCGTGAACCACTACATCGGCTGGCTGCGCATCCCGTCGCTGGAGCGCAAGGCGGCGCTCAGGTCGATGGAGGAGTTCGCCACCAAGGTGATCCCGTACTTCCGCGCCAAGGACGCCGTCAAGCCGGCCGCCGAGGCGGTCGTCGGGTGAAGATCAGCTGCTTCCTGAGCGCTCAGTTCGACCCGTCCGCCGACCCTTCGGCCGGCATCGACGACGTCATGGCTCAGGCCGCCGCGGCCGAGGCGGCCGGCTTCCACGCCGTCTACCTCGGCCACCACTACCTCGCGAAGTCCGCCTTCGTGCAGCCCGTCCCGCTGGCCGGCTACCTCGCCCACGCCACGAGCCGCGTCCGGATCGGCTTCGCCGTGCTGCTCGCGCCGCTGTACAACCCGATCGGTCTCGCCGAGGACCTCGCCAGCCTCGACGTGCTGAGCAACGGCCGGCTCACGGTCGGCATCGGCGCCGGATACCGCAAGCGCGAGACGACCGCGTTCGGCGTCGCCTGGGACGACCGCCTGCGCCGCATCCGCGAGTACGTCCCGCTGCTGCGCGCGCTCTGGAACGGCGAGACCGTCGACGCCGCCGGCTCCTGGGGCGAGGTGCCCGGCGCCTCGCTCGCGCTGCGCCCGGTCCAGCCCGGCGGCCCTCCACTGTGGATCGGCGCGTTCGCGGAGCCCGCCATCCGCCGCGCCGCCCGCCTCGACTGCCCGTGGCTGATCGGCCCGAAGGGCAACGACGAGGAGCTCAAGCGCCTCCTGGACATCTACCACGAGGAGCGCGGCGGCGGGCCGGTCGAGCAGCCCATGAGCCGCGAGGCGTATATCGGCGACTCCTACGGGCAGGCCGCCGCCGCGGTCCGCCCGGACCTGCAGCGGCAGTACGCGGGCTACAAGTCGTGGGACGACGCCCAGAACATCGACGTCGACCGGTACATCGCCGAGGACTGCCTGGTCGGCGCCGCCGACGAGATCGTGGCGAAGCTGCGCCGCTGGGAGTCCGGGCTCGGCATCACCGAGGTGTCGCTGCGCCTGCAGTTCGTGGGCGCCGGCCAGGAGGAGACCATGGAGCAGATCGCCCGCTTCGGCGCCGAGGTCATCCCGCGGGTGTCGGCATGAGCAACCTCGCGCACCTTGTCGAAGGGCGCGGCGACCGGCCCGGCCTCTACGGCGAGGACGGCCGCAGCTGGACCTTCGCCCAGATCGACCGCATCGCCGGCGGGGTCGCCGAGGACCTGCGCGAGGCCGGCGTCGGCCCCGGCGACCGGGTCGCCTGCCACCTCACCAACGGCCCGGAGATCGCCTTCTTCCTCTTCGGCGCCTGGAAGCTCGGCGCCGTCCCGGTGACCATCAGCAGCCTCTACAACGCCGACGAGCTCGCCGAGTCCGTCGCGAAGACCAACCCCCGCCTGCTGATCTCCGACGGCACGCTGGGCTGGACCCGCGAGGCCGACGTCCCCGCGGCCGACGTGGGGCCCGACGCCGAGGCCTGCATCCTGTTCACCGGCGGCACCACGACCGGCCGGCCCAAGGCGGTCTCGGTCACCCACGGCGGCACCCGCGCCTCCCTCGCCCGGCTGGCGAAGGTCTCCACCGGCACCGAGGCCGAGCTCACCGCCGCCCCCGACGCCAGGCCGAACCTCATCGCGCTGCCGCTGTTCCACAGTGGAGGGCAGCACTCGCTGCTGTTCGCGTTCCACGTCGGCCGCGCCGCCGTGGTCTGGGAGCGCTTCGGCGTCGACCGGCTCGCCACGCTCATGGAGCGGTTCCGGTTCGACAACTTCTTCTTCCTGCCCACGATGGTCTTCGACATCGTGCACGCCGAGCGCGACCTGCCGTTCGAGGGCGTGAAGTCGGTGCTCGTCGCGGGGCAGGCGATCTCCTGGCCGGTGCGCAAGGCGTTCGAGGAGCGCTACCGGGTGCCGATCCTGGTCAACTACGGCTCCACCGAGGCCGGGCACATCGCCGGCTGGACCGGGCGGGACATGAAGGAGGGCCGGTGGAAGCCCGGCTCCGCGGGCCGCGTCTACCCCGGCGTCGAGCTGGAGATCCGGGCCGACGACGGCACCGCGCTCCCGGTCGGCGAGGAGGGCGAGGTCGTCGTGCGTTCGGAGCTCACGAAGGGGTACGTCGACGACGCCGCCGCCTCGCGGGAGCTGGTCCGCGACGGGTGGGTGCACACCGGCGACACCGGGTACGTGGACGCCGACGGCGTGCTGTTCCTCGTCGGGCGCAAGCGCGACATGATCAAGTGCGGCGGGTTCCAGGTGTGGCCGGAGGAGATCGAGGACGAACTGCGCGAGCACCCGCTCGTGCACGACGTGCGCGTGCTCGGCCGGCCCGACGAGCGCCTCGGCGAGATCCCCGTCGCCCTCGTCGTGCGCGAGGCCGACGCCGCCGTCTCCGACGACGAGCTCGCCGGGCAGCTCGTCGCCTTCGCCCGGGACCGCCTCGCGCACTTCAAGACCCCGCGGCGCATCGAGTTCGTCCCCGCGCTGGAGCGCAGCGCGGCCGGCAAAGTGAGCCGTACCAAGGAGGTCCCCGGATGAAGCTCGACGATACTCTGCCGTCGCCGAGGGCGTCGTCCATGAAGTTCGGCATCATGGCCTCGCACCAGTACCCCCACGACGAGGACCTCGGCAAGCACCTCAGCGAGCTGTTCGGCACGGTGGAGCTGGCCGCCGAGCTCGGCTACGACTCGGTCTGGACGATCAACCACTTCCAGTCCAACCTCGCCACCCCGCAGCCGATCTCGATGATGGCCGCGCTCATCCCGCGCACCGGCACCATGCGCATCGGCACCGGAATCCTGCTGCTGCCGCTGTTCCACCCGGTGCACGTGGCCGAGGAGTTCGCCACCCTCGACCACCTCTCCGGCGGGCGGGTCATCCTCGGCGTCGGGGCCGGCTACCGCGAGAACGAGCTCGCCGCCTTCGGGGTCGAGCCCGACACCCGGTTCCGGCGCATGGACGAGAGCCTGCGGGTGATCCGCGCCCTGTGGTCGGGCGAGCCCGTCACCCACGAGGGCGAGTACTTCCCGCTGCGCGACGCCTCCATCGGCATCCGCCCGCTCACCCCCGGCGGCCCGCCCATCTGGGTCGGGGCCGGCGGCAAGCGGGCCGTGCGCCGGGCCGCCCGGCTCGGCGACGCCTGGTACGCGCCCGGCAACGCCCCGAGCAAGAAGTTCCTGCCCGAGCACCTCGCCGTCTACGACGCGGCCCTGGCCGAGTACGGCAAGGACACCGTGCACGTCGAGCGGCCGGTCGGCGTCGAGCTGTACTGCGCGCCGAGCACCGAGCAGGCCGTCGCCGAGGGCCTGCCGCACGCCCGCAGCGAGTACGCCACCTACGCCGAGTACCCGGCCCTGCGCTGGCAGCGGGACCGCTTCGACGAGCTGGTCCTCAACACGCTGCTGCTCGGCTCGCCGGAGATGCTCATCGAGCGCATCGGCCGCCTGCGCGACCTCGGCTTCAACCACCTCATCTTCCGGCCCGGCTGGATGGGCCTGCCGGCCGAACGGGTGCGCGCGTCGCTGCGCCTGTTCGCCAAGGAAGTCTTCCCCGCCTTCAACCACTAAGGACTACGCCGTGAAGAAGACCGAAGCCGAGCTGCTGGAAAACCAGTGGGACGTCGAGAACATGGAAGTCGACCCCGAGGTGCTCGCGAAGTACGTGCGGTACGACGTCGACGAGGCCCGGGCCGTCGCCACCATCACCTTCGACCGCCCGGAGCGGCTCAACGCGATCCCCGTGGCCGCCTTCGAGCGCGTCGGTGACCTGGTGCGGGAGGCCGAGACCGACGACCGCGTGAAGGTCATCGTGTTCAAGGGGGAGGGGGATCACTTCGGCACCGGCGCCGACGCCTCCGAGCTGGGCCACTACATCGGCTACAGGTCCGGCACCGACAAGGCCTCGCGGCGCCGCCCGGCCCAGCGCCAGCGGATCCTGCCCGACCGCAACGTGCTCAGCTCCGGCTTCACCCGCCCGATCATCGAGTCGCTGAAGGCCACGATCTGCCAGGTGCAGGGGTACTGCTACGGCGGGCACTTCCAGATCGCGCTGTCCGCGGACATCGTCATCGCCACGCCCGACGCGCGCTTCACCCACCCGGCGTTTCGCTACCTCGGCCCCGGCCCGCAGGACATGTACCACTGGATCGAGAAGGTCGGCCTGACGACCATGAAGGACGTCATGCTCACCATGCGCGCGATCGGCGCCGAGGAGGGCGAGCGCAAGGGCCTCGTCACCAAGGTTGTCGAGCGCCACGAGCTGCAGCAGTGGGTCGACGACTACGCCGACGCCATCGCCGTCATGCCGCTGGACTCGCTCATGATGGGCAAGTCGATGATGCAGATCGTGATGGAGGCCCGGGGCAAGGGCCTCGGGGCGATGACCGGCTGGGTCGGGCACGGCTGGGCGACGAACGTCAGCTTCGAGGACGGCGACTGGAACTTCCTCAAGGAGCGGCGCGAGAAGGGCGTCGCGCAGGCCCTCGCCGACCGCGACCGGCTCGTGGCCCCGTACTTCCGCCTCAGCCAGTCCCGCTCCCAGGAGGACGACACCAAGTGAAGTTCGGGATCCTGCTGGACCACCAGTACGAGCCCGGCGACGACATCCAGCGGCGCACCGGCGAACTGGTCGAGTACGTCCAGCACGTGCGCGACCTCGGCTTCGACTCGGTCTTCGGCATCCACCACTACCTGTCGTCGCTGAGCACCCCGCAGCCGCTGCCGCTGCTGTCCCGGCTCATCGAGCACTCCGGCACCATGCAGCTCGGCACCGGCATCCTCATCCTGCCGCTGGGCCACCCGGTGCACTGGGCCGAGGAGATCGCCACCATCGACCAGATGTCCGGCGGCCGGTTCGTGCTCGGCATCGGCTCGGGCTACCGCGAGGACGAGTTCGCGTCCTTCGGCGTCGAGCGGCGCACGCGGGTGTCGCGGATGAACGAGTCCCTCGAGGTCATGCAGCGGCTGTGGACGGGGGAGCCGGTCAAGTACGACGGCAAGCACTTCACCCTCGACGGGGTGCGCTGCAGCGTGCTGCCGGCCCAGCGGCCCGGCCCGCCGGTGTGGGTCGGCGCCAACGGCCCGATCGGCATCGCCCGCATCGCCAGGCAGGGGCTGCCCTGGCTGGCCCCGTCCAACGTGCGGCGCAACTGGGCCGTGGGCAACCTCAAGGACTACCGCGAGCAGCGCGCCGCGGCCGGGCACTCCGAGGAGGGCGCGGTCTTCCCGATCCACCGGGACCTGTGCGTCGCCGACTCCTTCGACGAGGCCTACGCCCTGGCGGGGGAGGCGGTGCGGCGCTCCTACGGCGAGTACGTCCAGTACGGCATGGACTACTTCGAGTCGCAGTGGGAGGGCATCAAGCACAAGGCCCTCTTCTTCGGCTCGCCCGACGACATCGCCGCGAAGATCACCGACTTCGCCGGCGGCGGCTACAACCACTTCGTGTTCCGCTCGCAGTGGCTCGGCCTGCCGATCGAGCGCTCGATGGAGATCGTCGAGCGCTTCGCCCGCGAGGTCATGCCGAGGTTCCGCGCATGAAGATCGGCCACCTCATCGTTCCCGCCGGGGACCTCGACGCCCAGGAGGCGTTCTACACCGGCCTCGGCCTCACCACCCGGTTCCGCGACGGCGACCGCTACGCGGCCCTGACCGACGGCACGGTCACCATCGGCCTGGCCGACGCCTCCCAGCAGCCCGTCCCGGGCCGGGTCGTGCTGAGCATCCAGGTCGACGACCTCGACGCGTGCCTGGCGAACGTGCCCGGTGCCGTCGTCGAGACCGGCCCGCACGAGCGCCGGGCGGTCCTCAGCGATCCGGCGGGGAACCCGGTCGTGCTCTATGAGAGGCTGCCCTCATGAGCGTCGCCGTCGTCCGCCTGGATGGCCCCACGCTGACCCTGACGGCGAAGCTCAAGCTGCTGCAGGCGCTGCGCAGGGCGGCCGCCGACGACGGGGTGCGGGCCGTCGTGCTCACCGGCACCGGGGACGTCTTCAGCCGCGGCCAGGACCTCAAGGAGCTGGCCGCGGCGCTGCGCGACAACCCGGCCTCGGCCGGCGACACCGTCGAGGCCCACTACAACCCGATCACCACGCTGCTCGCGACGATGCCCAAGCCGGTCGTCGCGGCCGTCAACGGCACCTGCGTCGGCGCCGGCCTCGGCTTCGCGCTCGCCTGCGACCTGCAGGTGTGGTCGTCCGCCGCCACGCTCGCGACGGCGTTCACCAAGATCGGGCTGACCTGCGACTCGGGCCTGTCCCTCACCCTCACCCGGGCCGTCGGCCACGCCCGCGCGGCGCAGCTGATCCTGCTGGCCGAGCCGTTCACCCCGCAGCAGGCGGCCGGCTGGGGCTTCGCCGGCGACGTCGTGCCGCCCGAGGAGGTCGAGCCGCGCGCCCTGGAGCTCGCGACGCGCCTGGCCGGCGCCTCCGCCCAGGCCCTCGCGGCCTCGAAGCGGCTCCTGGCCGCGGCCGCGCTCGCCGAGACGCTGCGGGCCGAGGCGCGGGAGCAGGTCGCGCTGGGCCGGACCCCGGAGCACGCCGCGCTCGTGGAGGGATTCTTCCGTGACCGTTCGTGACCGTACGATCGCGGTGCTCGGCGGCACCGGCCCGCAGGGGCGCGGCCTGGCCCGCCGGTTCGCCGCCGCCGGGCTCGCGGTCGTGCTCGGCTCCCGTTCCGCCGAGCGCGCCGAGGCGACCGCGGCCACCCTGCCCGGCGACGTCCGCGGGGCGTCCAACGCCGAGGCGGCCGCGGCCGGGGACATCGTGGTCGTCGCGGTGCCGTGGGAGGGCCACGCCGAGCTGCTGCGCGAGCTGGCCCCGGCGCTGTCCGGCAAGATCGTCGTGGACTGCGTGAACCCGCTCGGGTTCGACAAGCAGGGGGCGTACGCGCTGGTGGTGCCCGAGGGCTCGGCCGCCCAGCAGGCCGCCGCGATCCTGCCGTGGTCGACCGTCGTCGGGGCGTTCCACAACGTCTCGGCGGTCGTCCTGGAAGACCCCGAGGCCGAGACCGTCGACACCGACGTGCTCGTCCTCGGCGACGACCGGGCCGCCACCGACCTCGTCCAGGAGCTGGCGTCCACGATTCCCGGGATCCGGGGGTTGTACGGCGGGCGCCTGCGCAATGCTCACCAGGTCGAGGCGCTCACCGCTAACCTGATCTCCGTCAACCGCCGTTACAAGGCCCACGCGGGCCTGCGCATCACCGACGTCTAAGGAATATTGGTCGACATGGAACTCGCCGGCACCGCCGCCATCGTCACCGGCGCCGCCTCGGGTCTGGGCGCCGCCACCGCGGCCGCCCTGACCGCGCGCGGCGCCAAGGTCTACGGCTTCGACCTGCAGCCGTCCACCGAGGACGGGCTCGTGGTCGACGTCACCGATCCCGACTCCGTCCGCGCCGCCGTCGCCCAGGTGGCCGGCGGCCCCGCCCCGCTGCGCACGGTCGTCAACTGCGCCGGGATCGCCCCCTCGGAGCGCATCCTCGGCCGCCGCGGCCCGCACGACCTCGCCAAATACGCGAAGGTCATTCAGGTCAACCTCATCGGCAGCTTCAACGTGCTCACCCTCGCCGCCGAACACATCGCCCAGACCGAGCCCGACGACCAGGGGCAGCGGGGCGTCGTGGTCAACACCGCCTCGGTCGCCGCGTTCGACGGCCAGATCGGGCAGGCGGCGTACTCCTCCTCGAAGGGCGGCATCGCCGGGCTGACCCTGCCCGCGGCCCGGGACCTGGCGCAGTACGGCATCCGGGTGATGGCGATCGCGCCCGGCATCATGGAGACCCCGATGATGCAGACGGTGTCGGAGGAGTACCGCACCGGCCTCGCCGCCGGCGTGCCGTTCCCGCACCGCTTCGGCGCCGCGGACGAGTACGCGAAGCTGGTCCTGTCGATCGTCGACAACGACTACCTCAACGGCGAGGTCATCCGCCTCGACGGCGCGCTGCGGATGGCGCCGCGGTAGCGCTGGTGTTTTCCTTGACCCGGGGCCGGGGGCGCCGATAGCCGGCCAGTGTTCAGTGTGTGGAGAGCCGCCGCCCGGGTCGGGGTCTGCCGATCGCGGCGTGCCTGCTGTTCACCGTGCTCGTCGTGGTCCGCCTCGGTGACGTGAACAACACCGAGGCGGCCGGCATCTCGATCTGCCTGCTGGAGGCCGTCGCGCTGGTCCTGCACCTGCGCGCCGGCCGCCGCTTCCGTGCGTACCGGTACACCGGCGTGGCCCTCGGCCTGCTCGTCGTCGCCGGGATCGGGTTCTCGATCGCGTTCACGACCGGCGACAAGTCCTGGGGGACCGGCGACAAGTCCTGGGGCCCGGCGACCGTCCTGGCGATCGTGCCCCGCACGCTGGCCACGCCGGTGCTGCTGTTGGGGCTGCTGTCCTTCGCCGCGAAGCCGCTGGACCGCCGGGCGCGCTGGAAGCTCGCGATGGACGCTTCGCCCGCCCGCTGCCGGCGGAGGGCGTCGAGCGGCTGCTGTTCGGGGCCACCGCCGGCAGCCTGAGCTGACCCCACCCCGCCCAGCGGGCCACTCCGGCTGCCCATTCGGTCGGTATCCCCCGATGCGCGCCGATTCCTAAGCTGGGTCGATGCACAGCGGCAACTATCGTCTCGGCGTCGACTTCGGCACCTCCACGACGGTCGCGGTCCTCTCCACCGGCGCGGGCCCCGACACCGAGCTGCTGTTCGACTCCTCGCCGCTGCTGCCCTCGGGCGTGCTCGATACCGGCACGGACCTGCTCACCGGCGCCGACGCCCAGCGCGCGGCGGTCGCCGAGCCGCAGGCGCTGGAGGCCAACCCGAAACGCTGCATCGACCACGGCGAGGTATGGCTGCGCGACCGGGCGATCCCCGTCGCCGAGCTCATCGGTGCGGTGCTGCGGCGGGTCGCCGAGGAGGCCCGCCGGGTCGGCGGCGGCCCACCCGCCGCCGTCACCCTGACCCACCCGGCCACCTGGAGCGGCCCTCGCCTGCGGATCCTCGCCGAGGCCGCCGCCCGGGCCGGCCTGCCACCGGTGACCCTCGTGCCGGAGCCCCTCGCCGCCGCCGCGTACTTCGCCGACCAGGGCCATCGGCTGCCCGAGGACCGATACCTGGTGGTGTACGACTTCGGCGCTGGCACGTTCGACGTCAGCGTCGTGCGCCGCACCCCGGCCGGCTTCGAGGTCGTGGCCGGCGGCGGCCTCGACGACCTGGGCGGCCGCGATCTCGATCACGCCGTGTTGACCCATTTCCGCACCGTGTACCCCGAGGCCACCGACGTCTGGGGCCGCCTGGAGTGGCCCCAGGACGCCGCCCAGCAGCAGGCCGCCTTCACGTTGCGCGCCGCGGTCCGCTCGGCGAAGGAGCAGCTGTCCCGCCGCCCCGACGCCGAGCTGTACCTCCCGCTGCTCGACACCCGGACCCGCCTGACCCGGGAGGAGTTCGAGCGCCTGGCCGAGCCCCACCTGGCCCGCACGGTGAGCGCGACCGTCACCACGCTGCGCGAGGCGGCCATCCCGGCGGAACGCATCGGCGGCGTCTTCCTGGTCGGCGGATCGAGCCGCATCCCCCTGGCGGCGACCCTGCTGCACCGCGCGCTGCGCCTGCCCCCGACCGTGATCGACCACCCGGAGCTGGTCGTGGCCCGCGGCAGCCTCCGCGCCGCCCACACCCTGCATCCCGCCCGGCCGCGGCCCGCACCGGCCCCGGTCGGGCCACCGACGCCGCAGCCGCCTGTTTCGCCGCCGCCGGTTCGGCAACCATCTGTTCCGCAGCCTCCCGTGCCGCCGCCCTCGGCGCCCCAGCCGGCGCCCCGGTTTGTTCCGGTCGCTCCGCCGTCGCCCGATCCGGTCACCGCGATCCCGGGTGTCGCGTCGATCCCGCCCGCCGTGCCGGTCGGCTCGTCGGCGGTCGATGCGGAGCTCGAGCGCGTCTCCGCGTTCATCGACGACGGACGGGTGGCCGAGGCGGTCTCGCTCGCCGAGGAGATGACCGCGTTGCTTGACGGGCGACTCGGCCCACTGCACCCGGACACCCTCGCCGCCGGAGTCGCGCTGATGCGGGCGCTGGCCTTCGCGGATCGGCGCGAGGACCTGATCGTCCTGGGGGAGCGGCTGCTGCCCCGCCTGCACACGGCATTCGGGCCGTCCCATCGGATCACCGCGGACGCCGAGAGCCACCTCTGCGCCTCCTATCTTGAAGCCGGGCGCCCGGATGAGGCCATCGCGGTCGGCGAGAGCGCCCTCGCCGTGCTGCTCGACGTGGCCGGCGCCGACGACGTGGACACCTTGAACCTGCTGCACTGGCTCATGTCGAGCTACCTGGAGTCGGGTCGGACCGACGAGGGCCTGGCCCGGGCCGAACAGGTGCTGGCCGGCCGCGAACGCGCACACGGGCCGCTGGCCGCCACGACCGTCGAGTTCGCGGCGGAGACGGCCCGGCTGTATCGCCGGCCACAGGCGTGGCCGACCGCCGGGCGTCGCAGGCGATTCCCCTCGCCGAGCGGGCCGTCGACGGCCTGACCCGAACGGCCGGACCGGAGGCGATCGAGACGCTGCGGGCCCGGTCGATCCTCGCCTGGGCGTATCTGTTCGATTCGCGGTTCAGCGACGCGATCACGACCGGAGAGGCGGCGTTGCGCAGCATGACCAGAGCGCACGGGTTGGCCGCCGGCGAGGTGCAGTGGCTCGAGCGGAACGTCGACGAGGCCAGGGAGGCCCGTCGCAACGGCGAGCAGGACCGGAGCCCGCGGTCGTCCGGCCGGGGGTGGCGCTAGCCGGTCGAGGCGCGGACCCGCAGCTCGCAGGGGACTCGGATGAGCTCGTGGGCCTGCGGTTCGCCGTTGACCGCGGACAGCAGCCGCTGCCCGGCCACCCGGCCCATCTCCAGCAGCGGCAGCGCGACCGTGGTGAGCGGCGGGCGCTGGTGGACGGCCAGGGAGCGGTCGTCGAAGCCCACGACGGCCACCGCGCCGGGGATGGGCAGGCCGCGGTCGTGGATGGCGGCCAGGGCGCCGGTGGCGAGGTCGTCGCTGGCGCAGAAGACCGCGTCGGGGGGCTCCGCGAGGTCGAGCAGCGCGGCGGTGAGGGCGTAGCCGTCCTCCGGCGACCAGGTCGCGGCATGCCGGATCAGCAGCGGGTCCGGTTCGGCGCCGGCCTCGCGCAGGGTCGCGGTGAAGCCGTCGAGCCGGTCGGCGGTGGCCTCCCACGAGGCGGGGCCGTTGATGAAGCCGATGCGGCGGCGGCCGATGCCGAGCAGGTGCCGGGCGGCCAGGGCGGCGCCGCCGCGGTCGTCGGGCAGGATGCTCGGGACCGGCTCGGCCATGCCGTATTCGTAGAGGAAGACGTAGGGCGTGTCCGGCAGGGGCAGCGCGGGGCCGGAGCGGGGCCGCACCCGGTTGCCGGACATGATGATGAGCCCGTCGACCTGCCGGTCGAGCAGTCGGCGCAGGTGCTTGCGCTCCTTCTCCGGGTCGCCGTAGCTGTTGGCGAGCAGCACGGAGACGTCGTACTCCGACGCGGCCTCCTCGACGCCGCGCATGAGCGTCGTGGTGAAGATGCCCTCGAGGTCGTCGGTCAGGATCGCGATGGTGTCGGTGGTCCGCGCGCGCAGGCCCCGGGCGACCGCGTTGACCCGGTAGCCGAGCCGGCCGATGGTGTCCAGCACGCGCTGGCGCACCTCGGGGCCGACGTCGGGGCGGTCGTTGAGCACCTTCGACACGGTCGCGGTCGACACCCCGGCGACGGAGGCCACATCGCGCATGGTGACACGACCCGGTGAGCTGCGTGCGGCGGTCACATCGCTCCTTAACCGATTTCGTTGGGCTTCGGCGGACGTCACTGTAGCAGAAACTCCAGCTGGGATACTTGACATGATCCGGACGCGGGGCTGTAACGTGCCCTCTACGAAAACGATTACGTAACTCCGACCTCGGAACTTCGCTTCGGAAGGAGCAGGGATGACGCAGCGACGGCGGCTCGGCCCCCAGGCCCGCCGGCAGCGGCTCGGACTGCTGCTGGTGGCGCCGGCCGTGCTGCTGGTGCTCGGGCTGTTCGTGCTGCCGGTGATCGTCACCGCGGTCATGTCCTTCTACGACTGGTCGCTGCTCGGCTCGCGCCGGTTCATCGGCCTGGCCAACTACCGGCGCCTCGGCGGCGACGCCACGTTCTGGCACAGCCTCGGCTTCACCACCCTCTACACCGTCATCGTGACCGCGGCGCTGCTCGTCGTCGGCTTCGCGCTCGCCTCCGCGGTGCGCCACCGCCGGCGCGGGGCCGGGCTGCTGCGCACCGCGTTCGTGATGCCGGTCGTCATCGGCTTCGCCACCGCCAGCTACATGACGCTGTGGCTGCTCGACGACCGCATCGGCATCGTGCCCGACCTGCTGCGCAAGGCCGGCCTCGCCGACGGGCCCGTCTCGGTGTCGGGCAGCTTTCCCACCGCCCTGGCGGTCGTCGTCGCGCTGGTCGTGTGGAAGACCGTCGGCCTGACGATGCTGCTGCTCATGAGCGGGATGCAGGCCATCTCCAAGGAGTTCTACGAGGCGGCCGAGGTCGACGGGGCCAGGCGGCTGCGGGTGTTGCGCTCCATCACGCTGCCGCTGCTGCGACCGACGCTCGCGCTGGTGCTGATCCTCACCGTCATCGGCAGCTACCTCGCCTTCGACCAGTTCTTCATCCTCACCCAGGGCGGCCCCGACAACCGCACCATCCCGGTCGTCTACCTCATCTACCGGGCCGGGTTCATCGACTTCAACCTCGGCTACTCGGCGGCCATGTCGATCGCGCTCATGGCCATCCTGCTCGTCCTCACCACCGTGCAGCTGCTGCTGACCCGCTCCCGGGAGGACTCGTGACCCGGCGCCCCGGCTGGTTGCCGGCCGTCCCCTTCTACACCGTCTTCGGGCTCCTCGCCCTGCTCTTCGTCGCCCCGCTCGGCTGGCTCGTCGTCGCCTCGTTCAAGACCGGCGCCGAGTTCGCCCAGACACCCCCGACCCTCCTGCCGCACGACCCGAGCCTGGAGAACTACCGCCGCCTGCTCGACGCCGGCCTGTTCCACAACGTCGTCAACAGCGCCCTCGTGACCGCCGGGACCGTGCTCGCCGCGAGCGCCCTGTCGGTCCTGGCCGGCTACGGCTTCGCCCGCTTCCGGTTCCGCGGCCGGGGACTGCTGTTCCTCGTCGTGCTCTCCACGCTGATGATCCCGTTCCAGTCGATCGTCCCGTCCCTCTACGTGATCCTCGACGACCTGCACCTGACCAACTCGCGGCTCGGGCTCGTGCTCGTCTACACCGTGTTCGCCCTGCCCTTCGGCATCTTCACCATGCGCGCCGCCTTCGCCTCGGTGCCCGCCGCGGTCGAGGAGGCCGCGATCTGCGACGGCGCCGGCACCTTCACGGCGCTGCGGCGGGTGCTGGTGCCGATCGTCGCGCCGGGCGTGGCGACCGTCGCGCTCTACGCCTTCTTCACCGCCTGGAACGAGTTCCTCGCCGCGCTCATCTTCACGACCAGGCAGCAGTCGTACACCCTCCCGGTCATTCTGGCGAATCTGCAGACCGGCGCCGGCGGCACGCTCAACTGGGGCGTGCTGGAGACCGGAGCGGTCTTCGCGGCGGTGCCCTGCGTCGTCATCTTCCTGATCCTGCAGCGCTACTACGTCGCCGGGCTGACCGGCGGCGCCGTCAAAGGTTAGTTTCCTTAGGAGCCCGCAATGCCCCCTATGCGCCGCCTGGCGCCGGCTCTGGCCGCCCTCGTCGCCCTCGCGTCAGCCGCCTGCAGCAACACCGACGCCCCCGGCGACAGCCCGTCCGCCGCGAGCGACCTCACCGGCGACGGCCCGGCCACCCTCTGGGTCCGCGCCGCCGACGAGCCGATGGACAAGGCCCTCGTCGCCGCCTGGAACGAGGCCAACCCGAACCGCAAGATCACGATGCTGACCGTGCCGGACGCGCAGTACGTGCAGAAGTACGTCCAGTCCGTGCGCAGCGGCGACGCCCCCGACCTCGTCGCCGTCGACATCGCCAACGTCAAGTCGCTCACGAGCCAGAACCTGCTCACCGACATCACGAAGCTCGTCGACGCGCTGCCGTACAAGAGCGCCCTGGCCCCGGCGGCCGTGCGGATCAGCACCGCCGACGGCAAGACCTACGCGCTGCCGCACCAGCTCGACGTCTCGATGCTGTACTACAACAAGGACCTGTTCACCAAGGCCGGACTCGACCCGCAGAAGCCGCCGGCGACCCTGGACGAGCTCGTCGCCGACGCCCGGAAGATCACCGCGCTGGGCGGGGATACGTACGGGTTCTCCTTCGCCGGCAACTGCGCCGGCTGCAACGCCTACACGCTGCTGCCGTACATCTGGGCCAGCGGCGGCGACATCATGAACGCCGACGGCTCCCAGGCCACGCTCGACGACCCGGCCGTCGCGGCCGCCCTCAACGCGCACAAGACGATGTGGGACGAGAAGCTCATGCCCGCCGCGGTCAAGGACGACAACGGTGCCACGTGGCTCAACGGCTTCCAGTCCGGCAAGATCGGCATGATCGCCCTGGGCAGCTTCGCCATCAGCGTCTACAAGGCCCAGGCCGGCCTGAACTTCGGCGTCACCACGATCCCGGGCACGTCCGGCACCGCGTCCTTCCTCGGCGGCGACGTCGTCGGCATCGCCCGCGGCGCCAAGAACGCGAAGACCGCGTGGGACTTCATCGCCTGGAGCATGTCCGAGGACGTGCAGAAGACGGTCGTGGCCAGGACCGGCCAGCTCACCGTCCGCTCCGACACCGCCGACAACGAGCTGACCAAGGCCGAGCCGCGCCTGCTGCGGGCCAACCAGCTCGTCGCCACCGCGAAGGTGCCGGTCACCCCGAAGTACAACTCCCTGTTCATCGACCCGACCGGCCCGTATCTGCAGTTCATCCGCGACTGGGTGTTCGCCGGCGACCCGGCGAAGGCCGTCTCCACCGGCAAGTCCGGCTTCAGCAGCCGGCTCGCGTCCTGATCGTTTCCGAAGGAGTCAGCACCATGCACGACCTGAGCTTCCGGTGGCCGCACCCCCGCATCGACACCTCGCTCGGCCCGATCAGCGTCCGCGTCCACACCGGGGAGAACGTCTACGGCCTCGGTGCGATGACGTCCGACGGCTCGGGCACGCTCACGGCCGGCGAACTTACGTGGGCCGGCGGGCAGCAGGTCAGCCCCGGCGGCGCGGTCGTGCGCATCGACGACACGGACGGCGTCGTGCGGATCTCGGTCCGCGCGACGCACCGCGACGGGGTCCGCTGTGTCGCCGTCGTCCTGCACGACCAGCCGACCGGGGACGTCACCGGCCTGCGCGAGGGCGACCTGCCGGTGCCGGTGACCGGGCGGGTCGTGCAGTACCCCAACGGCTGGTTCGACCTGGCCACCCCGCTGCTGGGCCTGAAGCGCCCCGACGGCTCCTGCACGGTCGCGCGCAGCCTGGACACCCAGGTGCGCGCCAAGCGGTTCGTCGTCGTCCCGCACTTCGCCGCACCGTCCACATGCGACTTCGAGCTGATCGCCGACGCGGACGCGACCCGGCCGGGCCCGGACTTCGCCGTGCCGACCTGGGAACTGCGCCGCGTCACGGACCTGGCGCCGGTGGTGGCCTCGCACACCGAGCACATCCGCCGCGCGTACGACCTGCCCTCGTGGTCCTCGCGCCCGGACGTGCCGGACTGGCTGCGCCGCACCGCACTCGTGGTGTCGCTCAACGGGATGCACTTCACCGGGCGCGTGTTCCTGGACTACGACGCCATGTTGACGGTGTTGCGGCGGCTGTCCGAGCAGATCGACCCGTCGCGGATCCTGGCCTATCTGCCCGGCTGGGAGGGGCGGTACTACCGGTGGTACGGCCGGTTCGACGTCGACGAGCGCCTGGGCGGAGCGGCCGGGTTCCGGCGGCTCATCGAGGGCGCGCACCGCCTCGGCGCCCGCGTGATGCCCATGTTCGGCGCCAACGTCGCCGCCCGCGACCTGCCCGGCTTCGAGACGTGGGCCGCGCCCGGGCAGCTGCTCAACGCCAGCGGCCACATGCCGATCGGCTCGGTCGACTGGGACGCCTCGCGCCATTTCGACCACAGCTGGGGCGCCCTGATCAACCCCGCCTACGAGCCGTGGCGGCGGCACTTGGCCGAGCAGATCGTACGGCTGCACCACGAGTACGGCTTCGACGCCGCCTTCCTGGACATCTCGGCCATGTACAACAACGACCCGCGCGGTAGCACGGTCCTCGGCCTGCGGTCCCTGGTCGACCTGCTGCGCGAGGGCAGCCCCGACCTGCTCATCGCGGGGGAGGCCTGGTTCGACGGGATCGGCGGGCACATCCCGCTCGTGCAGGCCGGGCACCGCGACACCGTGCCGACGCTGCACGACGAGCCCGATGCCGCCCTGTTCACCGGGACCAACCGGGCGTTCGGGCACGTGTGCCTGGGCGATCCGGCGTACGGGTCGACGGGCGTGCACGAGGCCGGCTACAACGCGCACTGGCGCCTGCCCGTGCGTGAGGGCGTCCTGCCCACGCTGACCGTGGTCGACGGCACGCTCGACGACGCGGCCGACCGGGTGGCGCTGATCATCCAGGACGCCCACGAGTACGTGGCGAAGTACCTGGCCTGAGCGGTCCTTCGCCCCGCCGTCCCCCGGGCGCCTGAGCAACGCCCGGGGGACGGCCCCTTCGTGTGCCGCCCGCCGCGAGCGCCACTGCGATCAGCCAACAAAGTTGAACATTTCCTTGTTCGACATTGTTCGATGGCGATCGCGTGGGACACACTGGGCGTTCCTGACCCGTCCGCCAGCGGGAGATGCCCATGTTTCGATTGCAGTTCAGGCCGCGGCCCGGAGTGCTCGCCATTGTGGCGGGGGCTTTGCTGCTCGTCGGTATCGGTACGGTGCCCGCGTGGGCGCAGCAGCAGCGGCAGGGGCCGCCGGACCCGACGATTCCGGCGAATGACCGTGCGCGGGGTCTCGTGTATGACGGGTTCAAGGTCGGTACGGGGCGCTGTAAGGGGTTGTTCGAGCTCAAGAACGTGGCGGGGGCGTGTACGCACGGGCCGGACGCGGCGTTCGCGGGCACGGATGTCACGCGGTCCGTGGCGCCGCTCGCGGAGTCGGGGAGCGCGGCGCGGGCCGCGGCCGCGGCGGGCGTCGTGTGTGACGGTGACGGGCAGTCCGGTAACCGGGTGCAGGTGCTCTACGTGCATGGTTCGGGCAACGCGGATCGGTACAGCCAGTATGTGGCCTCGATCCGGACCTGGACGCAGGGTGTGGACGACATCTACAGTGCCAGCGCGGCGCAGACCGGCGGGGTGCGGCACATCCGGTTCGTGACCGACGGCTCGTGCAACATCTCGGTCACCGACGTCGCGATCGCCAACAGCGCGCTGAGCGACTTCGGCAACTCGGTGAACGCGATCAAGGCGCTCGGCTACAACCGGACGGACCGCAAGTACCTGATGTACGTCGACGCGACCGCGCTGTGCGGTGTGGCGTACGTGACCATCGACGACCGGCCCGGCCAGGAGAACTACAACAACTCGGGGGCGAGTTTCAGCCGGGTGGACTCCGGGTGCTGGGGTTCGGGGCCGGCGGCGCACGAGTTGACGCACGCGATGGGTGCGGTGATGAGCAGTTCGCCGAACCACACCGCCTACGGTCACTGCACGGATGACTACGACATCATGTGCTACAACGACGGGCCGGGCACGGTGCTGCGGGTCGTGTGCGCCGACCAGGCCCAGGACAACCGGCTGGACTGCAACAAGGACGACTACTTCAACACCAACCCGCCGGCCGGGTCCTACCTGGCCACGCACTGGAACACGGCCAACAACCGGTTCCTGCTCACCGGTGGCGGCAGCGCTCCGGCGGCGTCCGGGACCATCACCGGTCCGGGCGGCAAGTGCGTGGACGTGAGCGGCGACGACAACGGCGCCAACGGCACGGCCGTGCAGCTGTGGGACTGCCAGTCCTACGCGGTGGACCAGCACTGGACGCACAACGCGAACGGCTCGCTGTCGACGCTGGGCCGGTGCCTGGACATCAACGGCAACGGCACGGCCAACGGCACCCAGGTCGAGCTGTGGGACTGCAACGGCGTCGGCGGCCAGCAGTGGGTGCAGCAGGCCGACGGCTCGCTGAAGAACCCGCAGTCGGGCCGGTGCCTGGACTCGCCCAGCGGGGCGACCGGCAACGGCACGCGGCTGCAGATCTGGGACTGCAACGGCAGCGGCGCGCAGAAGTTCTCCGTCAACGGCGGCGGCACGATCAACGGCCCGGGCGGCAAGTGCGTCGACGTGGCCGCCGACGACACGGGCACCAACGGGGCGGCGGTACAGCTGTGGGACTGCCAGTCCTGGGCGGTGGACCAGCACTGGTTCCACCAGTCCAACGGCTCGCTGCGCACCCTGGGCCGGTGCCTGGACATCGTGGGCAACTCGACCGCGAACGGCGCGCTGGTCGAGCTGTGGGACTGCAACGGCGTCGGCGGGCAGAACTGGGTGCAGCAGGCCGACGGCTCGCTGAAGAACCCGCAGTCGGGCCGGTGCCTGGACTCGCCCAGCGGGGCGACCGGCAACGGCACACGGCTGCAGATCTGGGACTGCAACGGCAGCGGCGCGCAGAAGTTCGCGCTGGTCTGACGGCTGACACGTGGGTGGCCGCCCGGCCGGGCGGCCACCCACCCGCGGGCTGCCCGCTCGCGGTGATACGGATTCAAGTTCCATCCACGTCGATTCACCGATATTCTGCGCTGTTCGGTTGCGTCAATGTTCCGTGGGGAGCCATGACCAGTCACATGCGGCAGCTGGTGAACGACTCGCGCAATTTCCGCTTTCTCGCCGACCCCGCGCTGGCCGGCCTGCCCGAGGCCGTGCTGCTGGCGGGCGACGCGGCCACCGCCGAGGCGTACGTGCACACCGACCCGGACGCCGCCATGGCCCGCGGGCGCCGGTTCACCGAGACGCTGGCCGAGGCCGTGGCCCGCCGGGCCGGCGTCACCGTGCCGCCGCGGACCCCGCAGCACCGGCGCACCCAGCGGCTGGCCGCCGCCGGAGCCATTCCCGCCCGCGTGCACGACCTGCTCGAGATCGTCCGCCGGCTCGGGAACGAGGCGGTGCACGGCTACTCGGGCGACGGGGTGAAGGCGATGACGGTGCTGGAGTCCTGTCACGAGCTGGCCCTGTGGTGGTACCGCGAACAGACCGGCGCCGCCCCCGCGCCCGGCTTCGTGCCCCCGGACCCGCCGGCCCCGTTGACCCGGGCCATGCTGCGCGACATCGAGGAGCAGCTCGACCGGCTCCGCACCGCGTTCGAGGCCTCGCCGCGCCCCGCGCCGCGGGTCCGGATCGGCCCCGCGACCCCCGACGGGCGGCACTGGCGCGGCGGTGCGGAGGTTGCCGGCGCGACGGGCGCCTACCTGGTGCACGACCCGGTGGAGACGGTGCGCGCCGAGGACGGCTCGTGGACGATCATGCAGGCCGCCGGCCGTGCCCTCGACGGCGCCGGGCGCCCGGTGTGGCTGCGCGGCCTGCGGATCGACGACGACGGGCCGGCCGCCGCCCGGATGCGCGACGGCCTCGACGCCCAGGCCGCGTGCCTGCAGCGCCCCGAGGCCGGGCTGCCCGCGCTCGTGGAGCGCCACCGCGACGGGGACCTGCACCTGCTCGTGCTCGACGCGCCGGCCGGCAAGAGCTGGCTGGAGATGTTCGGCGACGGCCGGCCCGGACTGGACCCCCTCATGCTGCCCCTCGCCCTGGCCGTGCTCGCCGGCGTCGCCGACGGGCTCGCCGCGCTGCACCGCCGCGGCCACGCCCACCGTGCACTGGACGGCCGCTCGGTCCGGGTCGCCCTGCCGGGGCGGCACGGCCGCCTGCGCGATCCTGGGCTCGCCGGCTGGCCGCACCGGCCCGGCGAGGGCGGCGAGCACCCGGCGCCGGAGCAGCGGGCCCTGGCGCGCGGGCGCCCGGGCCCGCCGACCGACGTGTACCGCCTGGCCGCGTTGCTGCACGCGTGCGCGGGCGCGGGCACCGTCGCCGCGCCGCTGCGTGACCTGCTGCCGGGCTTCCCCGAGCGGCTGGACCGGCTCCTGCTGCGGGCACTCGATCCCGATCCGCGCCACCGGCCCGGCGCCGCCGAGGTCGCGGCCGGGCTGCGCCAGGGCCGCCGGGAGTCCGCCGCCGGGGTGCGCGCATGATCCCGCCGCCGGTGCGCGTGCCCGGCCCCATCGCGCTCGTGTACTCCGACCGGTTCCTCGCCGACCTGGAGTACAACCCCACGCCCTTCTTCCAGGAGCTCGACACGCTGGCGAAGCGCGGCGCGCTGCCGCTCACCCTCGAAACGACGCAGAAGGGCTGGCGGATGGCGGTGTACGCCGGCCGCCACGTCGGCTGGCTCTACCCCACCCGCGCCGGCGACGCCTACAACCTGGGCCACGCCGCCCGGCGGCGCTTCCGCGACGAGGAGCGCCTGCTCAAGGGCGCGCTGCTGCTGTCCTGCCCCGGCATCTGCGCGGTGCCCGACCTCGCGAGCCTCAACCAGGCGTTCGCGCAGGGCAGCCTGCCTCGCACCACCACCTACGGCGACGCGCTGTGGAGCGCGTGGAGCGCCGCGACGGCGGCCGCGGGCCGCCCGGCGCCGCCCGGCCCGTCGCTCGCCCCGGCCCACGCCCGCTACCTCGACCTCGTCGACCAGGTCATCGAGGCCGGCCGCCAGATCGAGCTCGACCAGCTCGCCGGCCGGGCCGCGCAGGCCTACGTGCACCGGGAGGCGGCCAAGGAGCAGCGGCACTCCGCCCGCGGCGTCTACCGGTTCCGGATGGCCCGCCGGCCGCAGCTCACCAAGAACACGATGGTGTACCTCGGCGACGCCCCCCAACTGCGCGGGCGCGTCATCGACGTCGACGGCCGCGACGTCGTCGTGCGCTTCGAGCCCGGATCCGACTACGACCAGATCGGCGCCCAGGGCACGCTCGGCGAGCTCGGCGGCGACCGCATCTTCCGCGCCCAGCGCGACGCCGTCGCCGCGCTGCGCAAGGGCTCCGCCCGCAACCCGCACCTGCTGGAGCACCTCGTCGACGCCCGGTTCCGGCCCTACGAGCCGGCCCGCGACGCGGTGCCCGCCGCCGGCCTCGACGACGACCAGCGCGAGGCGTTCCGGCGCGCCGTCGCCGTGCCCGACCTGCTCGCCGTGCTCGGCCCGCCCGGCACCGGCAAGACCCGCACCATCGTCCAGGTCGTGCGGGAGTGCGCCGCCCGCGGCCAGCGGGTCCTGGTCACCTCGCACACCCACCGCGCCGTCGACAACGTGCTCGAAGACCTGCCGCCGGAGCTCAACGTGGTGCGCATCGGCAACGAGGACCGGATGAGCGCCAAGGTGCGGGCACTGTCCTCGGAGAGCCGGGCCGAAGCGCTGCGCCGGGAGATCCTCGCCGACCGCGGCCGGCTGGACGCGCTGCGCGAGGTCCGGGGCCAGCGGCCGCTGATCGAGCGGTACCTGGCGCACCTCGAGTCGGTCGCCGGCCGTGGTGCTGCCGCCCGGGCCGAGCTGGACGCCGCGCCGGCCCGCATCGCCGCCGCCGTGCGGGCCGCCGGCGGCCCCCTGGCCGGGCAACTCGACGCCGTCGAGCGCGACCTGGCCGCGGCGCGGGCGGCGCACCTCGGCCGGGCGAACACGGCCGAGGCGGCCGGGCGGCGGCTGTTTTTCGCGCGGGCGCGCGTGGCTCGCAACGCCCCGCCGGCGTTCCTGCACCGGTGGATCGCCGGCTGGCTCGAGCGCCGCGCTGGGCGGGCCCAGGCGGAGCTGGCCGCCGCCGACGCCCGGCTGACCGCGGTCGAGTCGGCCCGCTCGGCGCTGTGGCAGCGGATCACGGAGCTCGGCGCGCGGCATCCGGAGGTGCTACGCCTGCACACCGTCCGGGACACCGCCCGCCGCACGCTCGAGGAGCTGGCCCCGGAGCCGCGCCGGATCGGCGCGCTGCTGCGGCAGCTGCTCCGCCCGGCCGTGACGCTGCCACCGGATCCGCCCGACCGCGCGGACGGCCCCGACTGGGCCGGCTGGGCGGCGCTGCGGGCCGCCGCCTCCGCCGCCGCCGAGACCGTCGAGCGGCAGGCGAACCTGCTCGGGGAGTGGCGCGAGCGCGTCGCCGACCTCGGCGGCGAGCTGGAGCGCGAGATCGCCCGCTACTGCGACGTCGTCGGCGCCACCTGCATCGGCACCGACACGTCGGCGCTCGTCTCGCAGCTCTACTTCGACCTCGCCATCGTCGACGAGGCGGGCCAGATCTCGACCCCGAATCTGCTCGTACCGCTGGTACGGGCCCGGCGCGCCATGCTCGTCGGCGACCACCGCCAGCTGCCGCCGTTCCTCGACGAGGAGGTGCGCCGCTGGGCCGAGGGCCTCGCCGCCGACGTCGAGCCGGCGGTGACCGACCTGCTCGCCCGCAGCGGCTTCGAGCTGCTCTTCCCGCGCGCGCCGCAGTCCAACGCGGTGTGGCTGCGCACCCAGCGGCGGATGCCGGAGCAGATCGCCGGGTTCGTGTCCGAGCGCTTCTACTCCGGCCGCGTCATGACCCGGCACGCGGGCGGCCCGGCCGCCGACCTGTTCGCCTCGCCGTTCGCGATGGTCGACACGTCGGACCGGCCGGCCGCCCAGCGCGCCGAGACCGCCATGCGCAACCTGCGCGAGGCGGTCCGCCACGGGTACCGCAACGAGCTGGAGGCCGACCTGATCGTCGCGCTGCTGCGGGCGCTGCGGCCGCAGTTTCGCGACTGGGCCGTCATCGTGCCGTTCAACGCCCAGAAGGAGCTGCTCATCGAGCGGCTCGAGGAGCCGGCGACGACCGAGCACGTCGGCAGCGTCGACTCGTTCCAGGGCGGCGAGCGCGACCTCGTCATCTTCGGCTTCACGCGCAGCAACGCCGGCGGCGACATCGGCTTCCTGCGCGAGCTGCGCCGCTTCAACGTCGCCATCACACGCGCCCGCCGGCAGCTGGTGCTGGTCGGCGACCTGAGCACCCTGCGCGCGGCCCGGGACGAGCCGTTCCGCGAGCTGATGGTGGCGATGGGCCGCCACCTCGCCGGCGCCGGCGACCGCCGCGACTCCCTGGAGATCGCCGCCGCGCTGGCCGACACCGCCGGGCGGCGCCCATGAGGCGGGTCATCTACCCGGCCACCCGGGCCGTCGAGCACGCCGTGGCGCTGCCCGGAGTCCGGCCGCTGCGGCTGTTCGCCGTGCTGTGGCCGCTGTGGCAGATCGAGGCGAGCGCGCAGGTGTACGACGGGCAGGACTTCGAGCTCATCGACCACTTCGTGCTGCGGGCCCTGCACGAGGCCGGCATCCACGACCGGTCCGGGCTGTCCGGCTTCCTCGGCCTCCCGCCCGGCATCGTCGATCGCTGCCTGGCGTTCCTCATCGCCGTGCAGCTCGTCGCCGACGAGGGCGGCCGGCTGCGCGTGCGCGAGCTGGGGCGGCGCTCGCTGCGTGACGGCCTGCGGTACGTGCCGTCCACCAGCCGGCTCAAGGTGCTCATCGAACGGCAGACCGGCCGGCCGCTGCCGCGCCCGTACTACGACGGCGCGGTCCCGGTGCTCGACGCCCCCGAGGTCGCCGACGGACAGCTCGCCGACCGCACCCGGTTCCGGCCCCTGTTCACCGCGGCGCCGTACGACCCGCAGGCCCTGCCCCGGTTGGCCGAGCGGGCCGACCGGGCCGAGTTCAACCTGCCGTCCCAGCTGCGCAACCTGCGGCAGGAGAGCGTCCGCGAGGGCTACCTGCCCTGCTACCTGATCGAGACGACCGAGGGGCGCCTCCTGGCGTACACCGGCGTCGCCGAGCACCGCGACCCGTTCCTGGAACGGGTGTGCGCGGACTCCTCGGTCGAGCATCTCATCGAGGCCGAGGACGCCGGCGATCCCGACCGGATCTGGCGGGCGTGGCTCGGCCGATCGACGGCCTTCAGCGGCGGTCGGCTCGACCAGCAGGGCGGCCGCTGGCGGGTGGTGATGCCGGCCGAGGCCTTCGGCGAGTCGCCCCGGTTGTCGCCGTCGCGCGTCGGCGCCTACCAGTTCTGGGACAACCACTTCATCCAGATCTGGTGCGGCGACGCCGCGGTGCGCCGGACCGCGCTGCTCGATCGCGCGCTCGGCGTGGCCACGCTGCCGACGGTCACGACGCTGCCGGACTTCCACACCCGGATCCGGCAGCTCGCCGAGGCGCTCGAGGTCCCCGAAACCTCCGTCGCCGAACTGCGCCGCCACGCCGGCCGCACGGGCGACGCGCGCCGGCTGCAGAGCCTCGACGCGCTGGAACGGGGGACCGCATGACCTCCCGCCACGAGGAGGAAGAGGAGGAGGAGTACTGGCGCCAGGTCGAGGAGGATGAAGAGGATGATGAGGAGGAGGCCTACTGGGCCTATTGGGACGCCTTCGACGACCCGCCGCCGCGCCGCCGCACCTCTCGGGCACCGCGGCCGCCCGGGGGCGCCCGAGGGGCCGGCCCGGGCGCCGGGAAGCCGATCTTCAACGGCTACCAGGGCTCGCGGCCCGGCCGCCGGCCGACGTACGCGCCCGCCCCGGGCGGGTCCGGTCCCGGGCCGGTCCTGGTCGTGATGGCGGTCGTCCTCGGCGTCGTGCTGGTGGCCATGGTGGTGCTGGCGCTGCTGTGCAGCGCGCTGGCGTTCCGGTCGGGCATCGACTCCGGGTACTGAACGGACCGGGTGAGCGGGAACATCACCCGCCGCGCTCACCCGCTGGATGGCTAGGCTCCCGCCATGCTCAAGAGCCGAGCGCCCTGGGTCGTACTGGCTGGCGCCTATGCGCTGCTCGTCCAGGAACTGGTGCGCATCTCGCTCACCGGCCAGATGCACAGCATGGACAACCTGCTCGTGGTCGACGCGGTGCGCCGGCTGCTCGGCGGGGGCTCGCCGTACGAGTCGGACCGGTTTCTCTACCCGCCCTCGAGCGTGCCGTTCGCGCTGGTCCTCACCCCGCTGTCCGACACCCAGCTGGAGCGGCTGTTCCCGTTCGGGCTGGCGGCGCTGCTGCTGCTCGGCTGGTGGGCGGCGCTGCGGCTGTTCGGCGTCGGCCTGCGCTCGTGGCTCGGGGTCGCCGGCGTCGCCGCGTTCGCGCTGTTCAACCCGGCCGTCAGCGTCGTCGAGCTGGGCAACTGGACCGCGCCGGTGGCGGCCCTGATGGCGGTCGCGCTGCTGCTCATGGGGCGCGGGCGATGGCTGGCCGCGGGCGTGGTCATCGGCGTGTCGATCGCGGTCAAGCCGATGCTGGTGCCGATCGGGCTGGTGTTCCTGCTCGCCCGCAAGTGGCGCGGGCTGGCCGCGGCGGCCGGCATCCCGGTGGTCGCCTGCGCGGTGGTGACGCCGCTGCTGCCCGAGCCGGGGCTGTTCTTCACCCGGACGCTGCCGTTCCTGCTCGGCGGCCAGGACGAGTTCGCCCGGCCGTACGACTCGTCCCTGCCGGCCATGCTGCCGCGGATCGGCATCGACGGCGCGCCCCTGGCCGTCGTACGGGTGGCGGTGCTCGCCATCGCCGTGACCACCGCGGTGCTGCGCTGGCGCAACGGCGGCGATGAGCGCCTGCGCCTCGTCGACACGTCGGCGATCGTGATGATCGGGACGTTCCTGGTGAGCACCCCCGCGTTCGGCTACTACCCGTTGGTGGTGCTCCTGCCGCTGGTCGCGAGCGTGGTGGTCCGCGGCTCGGCGGCCCGCTCGGTGTGGTTCTGGGTCGCCGCGGTACCGCTGGTGCGTCCCTTGCAGTTCATCGGCGTGGACTTCCTCGACGGCGGGCACGCCGGGTATCGGCAGTCGGCCAAGCCCCTGGCCTGGATGGTCGTCGCGGGCACCCTGCTGCTGGTGCGCACCCTGCGCGGCGATCCGGCCCCGCCCCGCCCCGAACTGCCCGTCCAGCCGGCCGCGCGGGAACCGGAGCGGCTCGCGGCCACGTCGTCCCCGGGCTGAACGGGCCCCTGACCGCTCGTCGCCGGCCGGATGCCGGCGTCGCGCGACGCCGGCCCGGGTAGCGTTGAGGACGTTGTCAGACCTTCGAAGCGTGTCACCGCGCGATCCGAGCCACCTCGCGGCGCGAGGTGTACGTACGACCTGAGAGCGTGATGCGGGAGAGGGCGCCCCGATGCGGGTACGCCTACTGTCGTCCTTGGTGCGCGTCAAGCCGCCGCTGCCGCTCGGACTGCTGCTCGCGGCCGTGCTGATCGCGGCGGAGACCGTCATCCTGATCCCGCTGCACGGCGCCGTGCGCGAGGACTCGCGGGGGATGATCTACCTCGTCGGGGTCCTGGTCATCTCCACCGTGTGCGGTGCCGAGCTCGGGGTGCTGTCCGCGCTGGCCAGCACCCTCGCCTACAACTACTTCCAGGTCCCGCCCTTCGGCAAGTTCGAGATCTCCACCACCCGGGAGGACCTGCAGGAGGCGGCCGTCTTCATGGCGGCCGCCCTGCTCGTCAGCGGCCTCGCGCACCTCGCTCGAAGACACGCCGCGGAGACGTCCGACCGCCGCCAGGAGGCCGACCTCGGCGCCGGGCTGGCCCACCTGCTCCTCGGCACCGACGACCTGCGATCCGCCCTGGGCATCGCCGCGCACCGGATCGCCCGGACACTCCAGATTCCCTGGGCCGTGATCGAGCTCGACCCGGCCGCCGCGAACGCTGAACGGGCGGCCTTCCCGCTGCGGGCCGGAGCGACCGGCCTCGGCACCCTGCTCGTGCCGGCCGGCCTGCCCGAACCCACCCTGCTCCGCCTGCGTGAGCGGATCATCCCCACGCTCGCGTCGGTGCTCGGCGCCGCGCGGGAACGCGAGGCGAACCGCGAGCAGCAGGCCGCACTGCGCCGGGTGGCCACGCTGGTCGCCAAGGGGACCGAGCCGGCCGAGGTGTTCGACGCCGTGGCCGAGGAGATCGGCCGCGTCCTCGGGCCGTACCCGACGGGGCTGTACCGGTACGAATCCAACGGCACCGTCCGCCGGCTGGCCGCCACCATGCAGCTCAACGTGGCCGAGCAGTCGTTCCCGGTCGAGGGGGAGTCGCTGCTGCCGATGGTGCAGCAGACCCGCGCCGCGGCCCGGATCGCCTCGTACGAGAACACCACGGGCCCCAACACCGCGATCGCTCGCCGCGAGGGCATCAAATCGGGGGTCGGCGTCCCGATCGTGGTCGAGGGCCGTGTCTGGGGAGTGGCCGTCGTCGTGACGACGCGACCCGAGCCGTTGCCGGAGGACACCGAATCCCGCATGGCCGACTTCACGGAACTCGTCGCGACCGCGATCGCCAACGCCGAGAGCCGCGCGGAGCTCACCGCGTCGCGTGCGCGCATCGTCGCCGCCGGCGACCAGGCGCGCCGCCGCATCGAACGCGACCTGCACGACGGCGCGCAGCAGAGCCTGGTCGCGCTCGGCCTCCAGCTGCGCGCCGTCGAGGCGACGCTGCCCGCCGGCCTGAGCTCCGTCCGCGACGATCTGTCGCAGGCCGTGGGCAACCTGACCGGCGTCCTGCACGATCTGCAGGAGCTCTCGCGCGGCATCCACCCGGCCATCCTCTCCAAGGGCGGACTCGGCCCGGCCGTCAGGAGCCTCGCCCGCCGCAGTCCCACCCCCGTGGACCTCACCCTGGCCGTCGGGCCGCGACTGCCCGAACACGTCGAGGTCGGCGCCTACTACGTCGTGTCCGAGGCGCTCACCAACACCGCGAAACACGCCCGGGCACGGCTGGTCCGCGTCGGCCTCGAGGCCGCCGACGGCTGCCTGCGGATCTCGGTGCAGGACGACGGCGTCGGCGGCGCCAGCGTGAGCCGCGGCTCGGGACTCGTCGGCCTCCGCGATCGCGTTGCCGCGCTCGGCGGCCGACTGGAGATCTCCAGCCCGGCCGGCCACGGTACGGCACTGCGCGCCGAGATCCCGGTCGACGGGCGTTGAGACCGTCCTCAGCCCTTGCGTGGATGGGTGCTGAAGAACTGCCAGATCGTGTCGGTCGCGTTCAGCGCCGTCGACGGTGGCGGCAGCCCGAGCAGCTTCTCCACCGCCGGCATCGGGGTGCCGCCCGGCCACTGGTGCCCGGCCCCCGCGATGGTGATCAGCTCGACGTCACGCCCGTCGGGGCAGTGGGCCAGCGACGTGGTGACCGAGCCCTTGGTGCTCGCCTGCGGTGCGGAGCACCGCTCGGTCTTCCGCCAGCCGGCGATCTGGTCGGGCACCGAGCCGCCGTCGATCTTGACCGGGATCAGCCCTACGCCGTCGTTGTTCATCTTCCCCGGCCGGCCGTCGTACGGGACGATGTCGTCCCCGGTGCCGTGGACGTGGATCACGGAGATGGGCGCCGGCGACGGGCAATCCCCGAGCAGCTTGCCGGCCACCACCCCGATCGCGGCGAACGTGGTGCTGTCGCAGGCCAGCCGGTAGGCGAGCATCCCGCCGTTGGATATCCCGGTGGCGTACGTCCGGGCCGGGTCGATCGGCAGGTCGTTCGAGACCGCCGCCACCACGTCCTTGATGAACGCCACGTCGTCGACGCCGCCGTGGACCGACGGGCCGCAGCAGTCGCCGCTGACGACCCAGGACCGCAGGAGCCCGTCGGGGTATGCGACCACGAAGCCCTTGCGGTCGGCCTCGGCGTTCCAGCCGTAGGCCGCCTCCGCCTGCACGCCGTCGCCCAGCGCGCCGTGCAGCATCACGACCAGCGGCACCGGCTTCGACATCGACAGGTTGGCCGGGCGGTACAGCCGGTAGGTGCGCTTCGTGCCGCCGATGGTGATGGTGTGGTCGGTCGAACCCACGGCGACGGCCGGGCTGCGGACCTTGCCCGCGGCCGCCCTGGTCGTGGCCGCGGCGGTCGGGGTGGCCGTCCCGCGCCCCTGCGGCTGCCCCGCGTCGCAGGCGATCAGGACGATGATCGCGCACGCGGCCGCCACCGCCCACACGGTACGCCGGACGGACGTCGTACTGCTGGTTGGCCGGTTCATGAAGCCTCCGCCTCTCTCGGCAACGCGTGCCTCGTCGGTGGTGGCCGCCGGCCGGTCGGCGCCGTGCGCTGACCGGCCGGCGGGAAATGGATGGCGCCTGCCCGAGCGGGTCAGTTGCCCCGGCCCGGACGGTAGGCCGCCGGCCGGTTGTTGCCGGTGGCGCGCAGCCGGATCAGCTCCCAGCCCCCCTCGGGGACGTTGTCGCCCTTGTCGGTGCGCAGGTTCATCGGGTTGGCCATGCCGAGGTAGATCGTCGATCCGTCGGCCACCATGTTGCGCACGCCGTAGTTGAAGTAGTTGCCGAGACCCGTGGTGTTGACCGGGCGGGCCGGCGACTGCGGGCTGTCGAACGCCCACAGGTCGGCGCCGTACGTCTTCGGGTCGGGCGTGCCGAACGCGGCCCGGACCCCCGGCAGCGCCTTCGCGGGCGCGTACTGGCTGATCTGGCCCCAGTCCATCGTGCCGACGTACAGCGAGCCGCCGGCGACCACCATCGACCAGGTGTAGTTGTTGTAGACGTTGCCGAACCCGGCCGAGCCGAACTTGGGCTTGTACCCGGTCGAGGCGAGGTGCCAGGCGCCGGCCCCGTTGTTCGCCTTCGGGTCGTAGGCGGGCAGCTGCGACGCCCCGTAGAGCAGGTCGACCGCCGGGCGGCCCTTGTCGAAGTTGGCGGCGCGGAAGATGCTCACCGAGCGCTGGGTGTTCTTCACGGCGAGGCCACCCTGCTGGTCGTTCGCCGGCGGGTACTGCTTCACCATGGCCGCGGTCGCCTGCAGCGGCACGTGCATCGTGCCCCAGTACAGGTAGCCGCCGTACGAGGCCAGCGAGCCGAGGCCGTACGTCTTGGCCACGACCGGGTCGGGCTCGTACTGGCTCACGCCCCACACCTGCCGCCAGCTGCCGGCGTCGTCCTTGGTCAGGCCGCGCTGCCCGTTGGCCAGCGGCGCGCTCATCCACAGGCCCGCCGCGGTCGCCTTCGTGCTCCCACCGGCGCTGGGCCAGGTGGTGACGAAGAGCCGGCCCTGGTGCACGACGAGATCCGCGACCTGCGACGGCAGGTAGCCCACCGTCGTGAACTTGAACGGGTTGGACTTGTTGCCGGTCCAGCGCAGCACCGCGCCGCCGCCCTGACCCTCGGGGCCGATGCCGACACCGGCGTAGAGCGCACCGTCGGCCACGACGAAGTGCCGGATGTTGCCGTACGCGTTGAGGCTCGTCGACCCGAGGTACTTGCCCGAGTTGCTGTCGAAGGCGAAGAGGTTGATGCCGAGCAGGCCCGGGCCGCCCAGCAGCACCACGCCGTTGTACGTGCCGGCGGCGCGCATGCCGACGGTCGTGTTGAGCCGCAGGCTGTCGTTGCTGGACGCGTTGTTGATGTCGGCGGTCTTGTCGGTCAGCTTCTTCGTCGACGTCTGGTAGACGTACACCTTCGGTGCGCGCCAGTCGCCCAGACCCGCCGCCAGGCTGCCCGCGCTGCCCAGGCTGTCCTTGAGGTTGCCGAGCTTGCCCCCGAGACCGCCGATCTTCTGGGTCAGCTGGTTGCCCAGCTGGCTGGAGCCGTACTCGCACACGTAGTCGTCGTTCTGGGTCGGCGTCGTCTGCGCGAGGCTCGTGCCGAGCGTGAGGCACTGGACGTTGGCGCCCGTGCCGAACCAGACTCGGTCGCCCGACTGGGCCAGGCCCCACACGTACGACTGGTTCACCTTCGCCTTGCCCTGTTGGCAGGGCGGCCCGGGCGGGTACGGCTGACCGATGCCGGCGAAGCACTCGTCCGGTGCGGCCTTCGCCAGCAGCTCCGGCGCCGAGGCCGCCCGTGCCGTCTGGGCCGTGATGGCACCGCTGGCGGCCGGCGCGGCGACGAACACCGGGATGGCCGCCAGGATCGCGGCGGGTAGCAGAGATCGGGCGAAGAACCGGATCCTGTGCATGCTTGTCCTCTCATCAGGTACAGGTCCGTCGGCGGCAGCCGCGCGGACGTCGAAAAGGGCTGAGAGATATAAGGGCTGAGAGATACGGGATCCACCGACGGGCAGGGGCGGCTGCCGTCGCGGGCGGATGACGGGTACAGCGATGTCCGCACCCTGAGCCGGGCGGGCGGAAGGGTGCGTGCCGACGGGCGGTGCGGCATTGGCAGTCCGGCTGGAACCCAGCTCATCGGACGCGCTGTGCCATGCGGGCGTCCCACCGATCGCGGAAGGGTCCGCGGCGGCTCAGCCCAAGGCATCTACAACCAGGTTTGTATCAGACCGCCGTCGTGCGAAGGGGAGGATCGGCGAAGAGAGTCCTGAATAGCCGGACAAACCTGAGGGTCGTGTTGTACGAATAACGTGTCGCGGCCACAGCGTGCTGGAAGACGCCGCGGACGCGCCGGCTGCGGACGCCGGCGGCGCGCACGCCGGACGTGAGCCTGTTTCGGCCCGACGGCCATGAGTTCGCTCTGGTGAAGACCCGACTGATTCGACGCACGAGGCTGCGTCGTGGGGTCAGTGTGCGCCCGCGCAATCGAACGCTGCACACCTGACCCCATCGACGGGAGCCTGATGAAGACTGCATTCGGCGGCAACGACCTGGTTGTCGCCATCAATCCGTGTGGAGCGGTGGAGCCCGGTCCACGGCTCGTGGCGGCCGCCGTCGCCGGTGGCGGACGCGGGGTCTTCGACCTGGCCCGGGGCGACCGCGCGGCCCTGCGGGCACTCGAGCAGGCGGTGGCGTGGTCGGCGGGGTCGATCGGGGTCCGGGTGCCGGCCGGTTGCCGCGCCACCCTCGCCGACGTCGAGCGCGTCGCCGGACATCGGGTGAATCTGCTGGTGATGCCGGCGGACGGCGCCGGGTGGCCGCTGCGGGAGGCCGCGCAGCGGTATCGGGTGCTGGTGGAGGTGAGCAGCCGCGCGGAGGCCCGGGCCGCGGCCGAGGCCGGCGCGCACGGGCTGATCGCGCGCGGGTGCGAGGCCGGCGGCCGGGTCGGCGAGCTGAGCGCCTTCGTCCTGCTGCAGCAGCTGCTGGCCGACGAGGCGCTGGCGCTGCCGGTGTGGGTGGCCGGGGGCATCGGGCCGCGCACGGCCGCCGCCTGCGTGGTCGGCGGCGCCGCCGGTGTGGTGCTGGACAGCCAGCTCGCGCTCATGCCGGAGTCGGACCTGCCGGAGGACGTACGGGCCGTGATCGGGCGGATGGACGGCTCGGAGACGGTGCTGTCCGACGGCGTGCGCGGCCTGCGCCGCGACGGCCGCCCGGACGGCGCCGGCGAGCTGCTGCCGGTGGGCCAGGACGGCTGGATGGCGGCCGTGTTCCGGCAGCGCTGGCGCACCACCGCCGCGGCGGTGCGCGGCATCCGGGCGGCGATCGAGGCCGCGGCCGGCGACGACGCGGCGGGCGCGCTGCTGGCCCCGGGCGCGCCGCTCGCGCAGGCGCTGGGTGTGCGGATCCCGGTGGCGCAGGGGCCGATGACGCGGGTCAGTGACGTGGCCGGGTTCGCGGCCGCGGTCGCCGACGACGGGGCGCTGCCGTTCATCGCGCTCGCGCTGGCCACCGGCGAGCAGTCCCGGCGGATGCTGCGGGACGCGGCGCGGCAGCTGGGCGGGCGCCCGTGGGGTGTCGGGGTCCTCGGCTTCGCCCCGGAGGAGGTCCGGGCGGCGCAGCTGGCCGCGGTGATGGAGGTCCGGCCGCCGGTCGTGATCATCGCGGGTGGCCGGCCCGCACAGGCCAAGGCCCTCGAGGCCGACGGCCTCAACGCGTTCCTGCACGTGCCGTCGCCCGGGCTGCTGCGGCAGTTCCTGCGGTCCGGCGCGCGGCGGTTCGTCTTCGAGGGCGCCGAGTGCGGCGGGCACATCGGGCCGCGGACGAGCTTCGCGCTGTGGGAGGCACAGGCGCTGGCGCTGGAGGAGTTCCTCGACGAGGCGCCGCCCGGCACCGCCGCGCAGGTGCAGGTGTTCTTCGCCGGCGGCATCCACGACGCGCGCTCGGCGGCGATGGTGGCGGCGATGGCCGGCCCGCTGGCGCGACGCGGTGTGCAGATCGGCGTGCTGATGGGCACCGCCTACCTGTTCACGAGCGAGGCGGTCGAGTGCGGGGCGATCCAGCCGCTGTTCCAGCGCGAGGCGCTGGACGCGACGGTCACCGCGCTGCTGGAGACCGCTCCGGGGCACGTGACGCGGTGCCTGCACACACCGTACGTCGACGACTTCCACCGGATGCGGCGCGAGCTGGACGCGGCGGGGGTGGACGCCCGGCAGGTGTGGGAGCAGCTGGAGACGCTCAACGTCGGCCGGCTCCGCATCGCCAGCAAGGGCCTGCGCCGCGACGGCGACGCCCTGGTCGCCGTGGACGAGCCGGGCCAGCGCGCCGAGGGCATGTTCATGGCCGGCCAGATCGCGGTCCTGCGCGACGCCCAGACCACCGTGGCCGCGCTGCACGCCGACGTGACCGTGGGGGCGCGGCGCTTCCACGCCGGGCAGATCGCGGCGCTCACCGCGGTGCTCGGGCCGGACGCCGCGGTGGCCGAGCCGGCGCCGTCGCCGCTGGACGTCGCCATCGTCGGCATGTCGTGCGTCTTCCCCGGCTCGCCGGACCTGGCCGCGTTCTGGCAGACGATCCTCGGCGGCCGCGACGCGGTGACCGAGGTGCCCGCCGAGCGCTGGGACGCCGACACGTACTACGCGCCCGAGGTGGAGCCGGGCCAGACGGGCCGGATCAGCGTGTCGAAGTGGGGCGGCTTCATCGAGCCGGTGCCGTTCGACGCGATCGGCTACGGCATCCCACCGGCGGCGCTGGCCAGCATCGACCCGGCCCAGCTGCTGGCCCTGGAGGCGTCGCGGCGGGCGCTGGCCGACGCCGGCTACCACCCCGGCTCACCCGCCGACCACTCGCGGACGGGGATCGTGTTCGGCGCCGAGGCGGGCAGCGACCTGGGCAACGCGAAGGTGATCCGCACCTCGCTGCCCGGGTATCTGGGTGAGGTACCGGCGGACATGGCCGGGCAGCTGCCCGCGGTCACCGAGGACTCGTTCCCCGGCGTCCTGGCGAACGTCATCGCCGGGCGGGTGGCGAACCGCCTGGATCTGGGCGGCCCGAACTTCGCCGTCGACGCCGCGTGCGCCTCCTCGCTGGCGGCGATGGACGCCGCCTGCAAGGAGCTGGCCACCGGCGGCAGCGACCTGATGCTCTGCGGCGCGGTGGACCTGCACAACGGCATCCACGACTACCTGATGTTCAGCTCCGCCCATGCGCTGTCGCCGACCGGCCGGTGCCGCACGTTCGACTCCACGGGCGACGGGATCGCGCTCGGCGAGGGTGTCGCGTGCGTGGTGCTCAAGCGGCTGGCCGACGCGCGGCGCGACGGCGACCGTGTCTACGCGGTGATCAAGGGAGTGGGCGCGGCCAGCGACGGCCGGGCGCTGGGGCTGACCGCGCCGCGGGCCGAGGGGCAGCGCCGGGCGCTGGACCGGGCGTACGCGCAGAGCGGCTTCTCGCCGGCGCAGGTCGGCCTGCTCGAGGCGCACGGCACCGGCACCGTGGTCGGCGACCGCACCGAGCTGCAGACGCTGACCCGGCTGTTCGCCGACGCCGGCGCGGCGCCGGGCGCGTGCGCGCTCGGCTCGGTCAAGTCGCAGATCGGGCACACCAAGTGCGCCGCCGGCCTGGCCGGGGTGATCAAGGCGGCGCTGGCGCTGCACACCGGCATCCGGCCCCCGACGATCAACCTGACCCGGCCGAACCCGGCCTGGGACGCGCAGCACAGCCCGTTCGCCTTCTACACCGAGGCCCGGCCGTGGGCGGCACCGGCGCGGGAGCGCATCGCCGGCGTCAGCGCGTTCGGCTTCGGCGGGACCAACTTCCACGTCGTGCTCGCCGCGGACCCGCACACGCCGGAGCCGCGCCATGCCCGCGACGAGTGGCCGGCGGAGCTGTTCTGCTTCCGTGGGCGGGATCGTGCGGCGGCGCACCAGGCGGTGGGCCGGCTCGCCGAGCTGCTGCGCGGCGCCGACCGGTACGACCGGCCGTGGCGGCTGCGGGACCTGGCCGCCACCGCCGCCGCCCAGGCCGACCCGCGCTCGGGACCCGTCCAGGTCGCGATCGTCGCCCGCGACACCGCCGAGCTGGAGCAGCTGCTGCGCCGCGCGCTCGCCGGTGAGCACGACCCCGGCCGGGGCCTGGTCCAGCCGGAGGCGGGCCCGGCCGGCGGCCGCGTGGCGTTGCTGTTCCCCGGGCAGGGCAGCCAGCGCCCGGGCGCCCTGGCCGAGCTGTTCGTGGCCTTTCCCGAGCTGCGGGAGTACCTGGAGCTCGGGCCGGAACCGGCGCAGCGGCTGTTCCCGCCGGCCGCGTTCGACCCGGCCGCACAGCGCGAGCAGCAGCAGCGGCTCACCGACACCCGGGTGGCCCAGCCGGCGCTCGGCATCGGCGGGCTCGCCGTCGCCCACCTGCTGCGGCGCCTCGACGTCCATCCCGACCTCGCCGCCGGGCACAGCTACGGCGAACTCGTCGCGCTGAGCGTGGCCGGCGCCCTCGACCCGCCCACCCTGCTGCGGCTCAGCCGGGAGCGCGCCGAGGCGATCGTCGGCGCCGCCGGCGACGACCCCGGCACCATGGCCGCGGTCAGCGCGAGCGCCGAGCAGATCGCCGCGGTCCTGGCCGACGCCGGTCTCGCCGACCGGGTGGTGCTGGCCAACCGCAACGGCCCCACCCAGCAGGTGATCTCCGGCCCCACCGAGGCGGTGCAGTCGGCGGTCACCGCCCTGAAGACCGCGGGCCTGACGACGCACCGGCTCAACGTCGCCTGCGCCTTCCACAGCCCGCTCGTCGCCGGCGCCGCGGACCGCTTCGCGCGGGTGCTCGCCGACGAACCGGTGGCGGCCCCGCACATCGAGGTCTGGTCCAACCGGACCGCCGCCGCGTACCCCGCGGACGCCGACGGGGTCCGGCGCGAGCTGGCCGCGCAGGTCGGCGCGCCGGTCCGCTTCGTCGAGCAGATCGAGGCCATGTACGCCGCCGGCGCGCGGACCTTCGTCGAGACCGGCCCGGGCGAGGTCCTCACCCGCCTCGTCCGGGCCATCCTCGCCGATCGGCCGCACCTCGCCATCGCCTGCGACCGCAACACCGGCGAAGGCCTTCGCGACCTGCTCACCGCGGTGGCGCAGCTGGCCTGTGCCGGGGTGCCGGTGCGGACCGGCTGGCTGTTCCACGGCCGCGACACCGTCGAGGTCACCCGGACCGTGCCGTCCGACCGTCCCTTCTGGACAGTGGACGGCCAGCTCGTCCGCGACCGGGAGGGTGCCTGCATCCCCGGCGGCCTGACGCCGCCGCGACGCATCAAGGAGCTGTCCATGACCCCAACCATCCGACCCGCCACCGACGGCCACGACAACGGGGCCCGGCGACCGGGCCAGGATGAGCTGCTCGCCGAGTACCTGCAGACGACTCGCGAGCTGATCGCCTCCCAGCGCGACGTCATGCTCGCCTACCTCGGCAGCGACGCCGTCGAGGCGCGGGGCCCGGCGCCGTCCCCCGCGCCGCCGCCACCACCCCTGGCAAGCACACCCGTGTCCGCCGCGCCCGCGCCCGCCGCGCCCGCCGCACCCGCGGCGATGCCGGCCAGGATGCCCGCGTTCACGCCGTCCGGCAACGGCGGCGCCGGCGACGGGGACGCGGTCAACGGGAAGGTGAGCAGCCTGACCGCGACCGCCACGCTGGTGGTGGAGGCGCCGAAGTACGACTTCCGGGGTGCGGTGCTGGCGGTGCTGAGCGATCGCACCGGCTACCCGGTCGACCTCATCGACTTCGACCTGGACCTCGAGGCGGATCTGAGCATCGACTCGATCAAGCGAGCGGAGGTCGCCGGGGATGTCGTGGCGCGTCTGGGGCTGTCGGGCGAGGGCGACGAGTCGGAGCTGGAGGAGCTGGTCAAGGCCCGGACTGTTCGGGCCATGGTCGAGTGGCTCACCGTCCGGCTGGGCGACGCGCCGGCCGATGCTCCCGTCAGCGCTCCCGTCAGCGCTCCCGTCGGCGCTCCCGTCGAGGCGCCCGCGGCCCGGCCGGTCTCGTCCGACTTCAAGGAAGCGGTCCTGGCGGTGCTGAGCGATCGCACCGGCTACCCGGTCGACCTCATCGACTTCGACCTGGACCTCGAGGCGGATCTGAGCATCGACTCGATCAAGCGGGCGGAGGTCGCCGGGGATGTCGTGGCGCGTCTGGGGCTGTCGGGCGAGGGCGACGAGTCGGAGCTGGAGGAGCTGGTCAAGGCCCGGACCGTGCGGGCCATGGTCGAGTGGCTCACCGTCCGGCTGAGCGATGCGCCGGCCGATGCGCCGGCCGATGCGCCGGCCGATGCTCCTGCCGAGGTGCCCGCGGCCCGGCCGATACCCGCCCAGATCCGGACCGACGCGCCGAGCGGCGGCGAGGGCAGGCGGGCGGGCATCGCACCGTCGCGCCTGCTGCCCATGCTGGTTCCCCTCGCCGGCGAGCCGACCCGGCCGGCGACGGCGCTCGCGGGCGCCACGCTGGTGCTCACCGGGGCCGGGCCGGTGGCCGACCGCGTCGCCGAACTGCTGCGCCGGCACGGGGCGACCGTGCGGGCCGGCACGCTCGCCGAGCCGGGGCCGGTCGACGGGGCCGACGGGTTCGTGCTGCTCGACGGGGTGCAGACGCCGGCCGGGGGAGCGGCGCCGCTGCTGCCCGACGCGTTCGGGCCGATCAAGCAGGCCCTCGCGGGCGGCCCGCGCTACCTGCTGGTGGCCGCGGACGCGAACGCCGGTGCCCGCACGGACGGGCTGCGGGGCCTGCTGCGCACCGTCGCCCATGAGTACCCCTCGACCGAAGCGCGGCTGGCCGTCGTGGACGGCACGGAGCCCGCGGACCAGCTCGCCCGGCAGATCGTCGACGAGCTGCTCGCCGGGGGCGGCGCGGCGGTGGTGCGGCACAGCGGCGGCGTGCGGCAGGCGTACGAGACGGTCCCGGCGAGCCTCGGCCCCCTCGCGGCCGGCGGCGCGGGCCCGGCCGGAGACGGTGTGGCGGAGGCCCGGGCGGTCGGCCTCGACCGCGACTCGGTGGTGGTCCTGATCGGCGGCGCGCGCGGCATCACGTCCTGGTTCGCCAGGGCGCTCGCCGGGTCGGCCGGCTGCCGCATCGAGCTCATCGGCCGGACCCCGGTGCCGCAGGGGCCGCAGGACCCGGCGCTGGCGGCGGCCACGGACGAGATCTCGCTGCGGGCCGCGCTCGCCCGCCAGGGTGGCGCCACACCGGCGGAGCTCGCCCGCCGGGCGCAGGCGATCCTGGCCGGCCGCGAGGTCGAGGCGACCCTGCGCGAGCTGGGCGACCTCGGGGCCGAGGTGCGCTACCACAGCCTCGACGTCCGCGACGCGGAGGCGACCGACCGGCTCATCGCGGCGATCCACCGCGAGCACGGACGCATCGACGGGATCGTGTACGCGGCCGGCGTGATCGAGGACAAGCTCATCGCCGACAAGGACCCGCAGTCGTTCGCCCGCGTCTTCGGCACCAAGGTGGCCGGGGCCCAGGCGGTCCTCGACGCGCTGGACCGGCTCGCCTGCGCGCCGAAGTTCGTCGTCTTCTTCGGCAGCGTCGCGGCCACCTACGGCAACCGCGGCCAGGCGGACTACGCGGCCGCCAACGACGCCCTGGAGGCGATCGGCGCCCGCTGGGCGGCCCGCTCCGGCAACCGCTGCCTGACCGTCCACTGGGGACCGTGGGCACCCGCCGAGGGCCGCAGCGGCATGGTCAGCGCCGAGCTGAGCCGGGAGTACGCCCGCCGCGGCGTCGCGCTCATCGACCCGGAGGAGGGCGCGCTCAGCCTGCTGAGCGAGCTGGCCTGGGGCGATCCGGCGCTCACCGCCGTCGTCTACACCGCCTCGGCCGGGTGAGCGCGGTGCACGGCGACGAGACGGCCATCGTGGGCATGGCGGCGCTCCTGCCCGGCGCCGCCGACCTGGACAGCTACTGGCGCAACCTGGTCGAGGGCACCGACGCGATCCGCGAGGCGCCGCCGGCCCGGATCGATCCCGAGTTCTACGACCCGGCGCAGGCGCACCGCCCGGACCGGCTGTACTGCCGCCGCGGCGGGTTCGTCGACGAGCTGGCCACGTTCGATCCGCTGCGGTTCGGCATCATGCCGACGTCGATCGCGCAGATCGAGCCGGATCAGCTCATCGCGCTGCGGGTGGCCGCGGCCGCCATCGACGACGCGGGCGGCCCGGACCGGCTGCCCCCGGGCGACCGGGTCGGCGTCATCCTCGGCCGCGGTGGCTTCCTCAGCCCGGGCCAGATCCGCTACAACCAGCGGGTCCGCACGTCCAACCAGGTGGTCGAGGTGATCCGGGAGCTGGTCCCCGACCTGCCGCAGGAGCGGCTCGAGGCGGTCCGGCACCGCTTCGAGGGCCGGCTCGGCCGGCACCAGCCGGAGGGCGCGATCGGGGTGGTGCCGAACCTGGCCGCGTCCCGGATCGCCAACCGGCTCGACCTGCGCGGTGGGGCGTACACGCTGGACGCCGCCTGCGCCTCCTCGCTGGTCGCGGTCGACCAGGCGATCGCCGAGCTCAGCCGCGGCCGGCTCGACGCGGTGCTGGCCGGCGGCGTCCACCACGTGCACGACGTCGGCCTCTGGTCGGTCTTCAGCCAGCTCGGGGCGCTGTCCCGGCGGGGCGAGATCCGGCCGTTCGACAGCGCGGCCGACGGCCTGCTGATCGGCGAGGCCACCGGCATCGTCGTGCTCAAGCGGCTGGCCGACGCGCGCCGCGACGGCGACCGGATCTACGCGGTGATCCGGGGCAGCGGGGTGTCCAGCGACGGGCGCGCGGTCAGCATGGTCAACCCGGCCACCGCCGGGCAGGTGCTGGCGATCCGCCGGGCCTGGGAGGCCGCCAGCCTCGACCCGGCCGCGCCGGACGCGCTGGGCCTGCTGGAGGCGCACGGCACCGCCACGCCGACCGGTGACGCCGCCGAGCTGGACACCCTCGCCGAGGTGTTCGGCCCGCCCGGCGAGGGGCCGGCGCCGGTCATCGGCTCGGTCAAGTCGATGATCGGCCACGCCATGCCCGCGGCCGGCATCGCGGGGCTGATCAAGGCCGCCCTGGCGGTGTACCACGGCGTGCTCCTGCCGACCCTGCACTGCGACGATCCGCGCCCGGAGCTGGCGCGCACCCGGTTCGCCCCGATCGGCTCCGCCCGGCCGTGGGAGAGCGACGGGCCGCGCCGCGCCGGCGTCAACGCGTTCGGCTTCGGCGGCATCAACGCCCACGTGATCCTGGAGGAGACGCCGGAGGCGTTCGCGGCGCGCCGCGGCGGCACGGGCGCGACCGTGGCATCGCCCGCGGCGAGCGTCGCCGAGCCGGACGAGGTGCTGTGGCTGGCCGCGGCCGACCCGGCCGCGCTGGCCCGGCTGCTGGACGCGGACGACACCACGGTCCGCGGCCTCGGCGCCGCCCGGGCCCGGCGGGTCGGCGGCACCGGGGGGCGGGCCGCCGACGAGGGCTGCCGGATCGGCATCGTCAACCCCGACGCCAAGCGGCTCGCGACCGCCCGCGGTGTCGTGGCCAGGGGACAGGCCTGGCGCGGGGCGCGCGACATCTGGTTCAGCCCGGCCCCGCTGCTCGCCGGCGCGGCCCCCGGGCGGCTCGCGTTTGTGTTTCCCGGGCCGGAGGCCGGGTTCGGCCCGCGCACCGCGGACGTCGCGGCGCACTTCGGCCTGCCCGACCGGCAGTGGTCCGCCGCCGACCTCGGGCGGCACAGCGCCGGCCTGATCGAGCTGGGCAAGCTGCTCAACGACGCCCTGGACCGCATCGGGATCGTCCCGGACGCCGTCGCCGGATACAGCATCGGCGAGTGGACCGCCGCGCTGAGCAGCGGGCAGGTCAGCGTGTCGTCCATCGACGACGTCATCGCCGCGCTCGACCCGGCGTCGGTCGACGTCCCCGGTCACGCGTTCGCCGTCGTCGGGGGCGCCGCCGAGCGGCTCGGGCCGTGGCTCGCGCGGCACCCGGGCGTCGTGCTGTCCCACGACAACGCGCCGGCGCAATGCATCGTCAACGGGCCGGAGCCCGAGATCGACCGGCTCGTCGAGGCGCTGCGCGGCGACGGCGTCGTGTGCCAGAAGCTGCCGTTCCGCTCCGCCTTCCACACCCCGCTGTTCGCCGCCGGGCTGGAGTCGATCGGCGCCGCGCTGCGGCGCTGGGAGGTGCACCCCGCCCGGGTGCCCGTCTGGTCGGCGACGCTCAAGGCGCCGGCCCCGAGCGACCCGGAGAGCGTCCGCGAGCTCTCCGTGCGGCACATGCTCGAACCGGTCTGGTTCCGCGAGACCGTCCAGGCCATGTACGACGCCGGGTTCCGGGTGTTCCTGCAGGTCGGCGTCGGGCAGCTGGCCTCGGTCATCGACGACAACCTGCGTGGCCGCGACCACCTCGCCATGCCGGTCAACGTCGCCCAGCGCAGCGGCCTGAGCCAGCTGCGCCGGGTCGCCACGGCGCTGTGGGTCGAGGGCGCCGCGCCGGACCTGCGCACGCTCGACACGGGCCGGGCGCGCACCGGGGCGGCGGTGCCCGCCACCGCGCGATCCGCCCGCCGTGGCCCGGCCGTGCGGCTGGACCTCGGCGTGCCGCTGGTCCGCCTCGGCGAGGGGCCGGCGAGCTGCTCGGCGTGCCCGCGCCGCGAGGCGAACGCGCCGTCGCGAGGGCCGCGGTGGCGGCGCCCGCCGCTGTGCCGCCGTCCGCCGCTGTGCCGCCGCCCCGGTCGCCCTCCACGCCGCCCAGGCCGTCGGGGCCGGCCCTCGCGGCGCTGAGCAAGCTCGCCGGCCGCTCGAGCGCCGCCGCCGAGCTGGCCTCGCTGCTGGGCGCCGCGAGCCCCGGCGGGAGCGGGTCCGGCACGCCGCCACCGTCACCACCACCACCGTCGCCGGAGGTCTACCGCACGGTCCTGCGGGTCGGCCTCGACACGATGCCGTACCTGCTCGACCACTGCTTCTTCGCCCAGCCCGAGGACTGGCCCGACCCGCAGGACCGCTGGCCCGTGGTGCCGGCGACCACGGTCATGCAGCACATGATGGACGCCGCGCGGCAGGCGGTTCCCGGCGCGCGAGTGGTCGCCGTGCGCGACGCCCGGTTCAACCGCTGGTGCGTCGCCGCGCCGCCCCAGGACGTCGAGATCACCGTCAAACCCGCCGGGCCGGGCCGGCTCTCGGTCATCTTCGGCGGCTTCTCCCGCTCCACGGTCGAGGTGGCGCCCGACTACCCGGCCGAGCGCCCGGAGGTGTGGCGGCACGACCCGGCCACGGAGCGGCCACCGAAGATCAGCGCCGAGCAGATGTACGCCGAACGCTTCGTCTTCCACGGCCCCTCCTTCCGCGGCCTGACCGAGGTCCACGCCATCGGCGACGCGCACGT
Organism: Dactylosporangium sp. CA-052675; assembly: GCF_050947935.1. Taxonomy (GTDB): domain Bacteria; phylum Actinomycetota; class Actinomycetes; order Mycobacteriales; family Micromonosporaceae; genus Dactylosporangium. The sequence continues at coordinate 4,585,172 of NZ_CP192010.1, forward strand.
CCGCGGCGTGCTGACCGCACCGCCGCCGCCCGGCGCGCTGCTCGACAACGCGTCCCAGCTCATGGGCGACTGGCTGTTCGCGATGCAGCCGTTCGGGGCGCTGCCGGTCGGGATCGGGCACGCCCGGTTCTTCGGCCCCGAGCCCGCCACGGGCACCGCGGTCGACTGCGTCGTGCACATCCGCTCGGTCGGCACCGAGCAGATCGTCTTCGACGCGCAGCTCGCCGTCGACGGCCTGGTGTGGGCGCAGCTCGACGACTGTGTCCACCGGCAGTTCGTCAGCCACCCGGCGGCACGTGCCGCCGAGCGCTTCCCGGGGCGCAACGCGATGTCGCTGCGCCAGCCGGAGGGCTGGACCGTCGCTTTCGACCGCTGGCCCGACCTGGTCACCCGCGGGCTGGCCGCGCGCGGCATCCTCGGCGCCGCCGGCGCGGCCGACTACGAGCGGCAGCCGCCGAAGGGGCGCAAGCAGTGGCTCCTCGGCCGCATCGCGGTCCAGGACGCCGTCCGGTTCCAGCTGTGGGACGACGGTCACGCCGAGGTGTACCCGATCGAGCTGCCGGTGCGCAACGACCCCAACGGCCGGCCCCGGGTGCACCCGCGCGCCGGCCGCGGCTACCGGGACTGCACCGTCTCCCTCGCCCACGTCGCGGAGATCGCGGTCGCGATCGCCCGGCCGAGCGTCCCGGGCACGCCGCCCGACGCCCCCGGCGTGGGCATCGACGTCGCCGAGATCACCGAGTGCACGGACAGCACCATCGCGTTCGCCATGACCGACGCCGAGCGGCGCCTGCTGCTCGACTCGGCGGCGGCGACCGGCGAGGACCGGCATGTGTGGTTCACCCGCTTCTGGACCGCGAAGGAGGCCGCCGCCAAGGCGGAGGGGACCGGCCTGGACGGCGATCCCAAGCGGTTCACCGTCGTGGAGGCCACGCCGGCGGCCCTCACCGTGGCGGTGGCCGGCCGCGTCTACGCCGTCGCCCATCGCGAGATCTCCAACCCCGAGGGCCTGCCGCCGCGGCGTTACGTCGTCGGCTGGACCTGGGGGCCGGAGCCCGTCAACCCGACCGGCCGCGCACAGCGGCCCGAACCATCAGAAGGGACATCCCATGCCTGCTGACCAGACCGCGATTCTCGCCGAGGTCGCCGAGATGCTGTACGCGATCCGTGACCACTCCGGCGTCGAGGAAGAGATCACGATGGCGAGCACCTTCCAGGACGACCTCGGGATGGAGAGCATCGACGTGGTGTCGCTCGCCGGGCGCCTGCAGGCCCGGTTCGGCGACACCGTGAACTTCGCCCAGTTCATCGCCGGCCTGGACCTGGACGAGGCCCGGCACCTGCGGGTCGGCCAGCTCGTCGAGCACATCGCGGCCTCGATGGACGACGCGGACGCCGGCTCCGGCCGGGTGGGCACGCCGGCATGAGCACGGTGCTGGCCAACGGCCTGTCCGTCCACGTGGAGCGGCTCGCCCCGCCCGAGCCGGCGCCGGGCGCGCGCCGCACCGCACCGACCGCGGTGCTGATCCACGGCCTGGCCCTGGACACCCTGGCCAGCTGGTACCTCACCCTGGCCAACCCGCTCGCGGCGGCGGGCCTCGACGTGGTCATGTACGACCTGCGCGGGCACGGGCACACCGACCGCCCGGCGGAGGGCTACGCACTGGACGACTTCGTGGACGACCTGGCGGCGCTGCTCGCCGCGCTGGACATCACCGGCCCGGTCGTGCTGCTCGGCAACTCCTTCGGCGGCACGATCGCGTTCGGCTACGCGGCGCGCCACCCCGAGCGGGTCGCCGCCATCGTCGCCGTCGAGGCCGCGCCGCCCATCGCGGCGTGGCGCGAGCGGATGCCCCGGTGGCTCTCCAGCGCCGCCGCGTACCTGCCCGACGACACGCTGGCCGGCATCGACGGGCGCGGCGGGCTCGGCCGGCGGGCCCGGAGCATCCGCGAGGTGATCACCCGCACCAGCCTCATGCGCGACGTGCCGGCCAGCCGGACCTTGCCGGAGGAGCGCATCGCCGCGATCGGATGCCCGGTGCTGTGCGTGTACGGCGGCGCCGCGACCGTGGGCGAGCTCGCACCCGAGGTACGCCGGCTGCTGCCGCAGGCGCGGATCGTCACCGTGCCCGGGCAGCGGCACACGGTCCTCGTCGACGAGCCGGACGCCGTCCGCGACATCGTCCTGCCCTGGCTGCTGCAGTCCGGCGGCCTCCACCCCGGCCATCACCAACTGGCCTGCGCCGACCAATAGGAAAGATCCATGGATGCAGCGACCCACGACCACACCATCATCATCAACACCGGCCGGTGCGGCTCGACGATGCTCTCCGACCTGATCGCCGAGCAGCCCGACACCCTGTCGGTCCAGGAGTACCTCATGTGGGTGACGCCCGGGATCGACGGCGAGAAGGTGCTCACCGGCCCGGCGTTCTGGTCGGCCCTGAGCGCGCCCAGCACCCAGCTCGCCACCCTGTTCCGGACCGGACTCGTCCCGCCCGAGGTGCGCTACCCGGCGCACGGCCGCTGGGCCGGCAACCTCGCCGAGCTGCCGCAGATCCTCGCGATCACGCTGCCGAAGATCTCGGCCGACCCCGACCGCCTGTTCGACGTGCTCGCCGAGCTGGTGCCCGCGTTCCCGGAGCAGCCGCTGGCCCGGCACCACCGGATGGTGCTGGACCTGCTCACCTCGCTCGCCGGCCGGCGGCGCTGGGTCGAGCGCTCCGGCGGCTCCAGCAACATCGCGCCGCGCCTGCTGCGGGACTTCCCCGACGCGAGGATCGTCTACCTGACGCGCGAGCGTGCCGACACCGCCCGTTCCATGAGCCGGCACTCCTGCTTCCAGCTCATGCAGCTGCGTGTGGAGCTGGTCGGCCGCTACGGCCTCGACCCGTTCGAGATCGTCCCCGGCCAGCGGGTGCCGGCGGAGGTGGAGCGGTACCTGCCCGACCGCCTCACCGCCGAGGCGCTGCGCGAACGCGGCCAGGACGTCCGGCGGTTCGAGGGGCTGTGCGCGTTCCTCGCCAGCCAGGCCGAGCAGGCCATCGCCGACGTGCGGCCACGGCGCCTGCTGCGGATGGCGTACGAGGACATCGTCGACGATCCGCTGCCGCAGCTGGAGCGGCTCGGCCGGTTCCTCGGCTTCGAGGACTGGCAGCCGTGGGCGCGCCGGGTGGCCGGATCGGTCAACGCGCGCGGTGGCGCTCAGGCGGCGGTGCGGGCATGAGCGACTTCGCGGACAAGGCGGCGCTCGTCACGGGGGCCGGCTCGGGCATCGGCGAGGCGTGCGCGTCGCTGCTGGCCGCTCGGGGCGCCGGCGTGCTGGTCGCCGACGTGGATCTCGACGCCGCGACGCGCGTCGCCGAGGCCATCGGCGCGTCCGCCGTGGCCCACCGGGTCGACGTGCGCGACCCCAAGGCGTGCGAGGCGATGGTCGCCGCGGCGGTGGACTCGTTCGGCCGGCTCGACGTCGCCGTGAACAACGCCGGCATCGGCGGGCCGCGGGCGCTCACGGGGGAGTACCCGCTGGACGGCTGGGACGACGTGATCGCGGTCAACCTCAGCGGGGTGTTCTACTCGATGCGGGCCGAGATCCCCGCCATGCTCGGCAACGGGGCCGGGTCCATCGTCAACGTGGCATCGGTCATGGGGTCGGTCGGCTTCCCGCGGTCGGTGGCCTACGTGGCCGCCAAGCACGGGGTCGTCGGCATGACCAAGAGCGCCGCCCTGGAGTACGCCAGGCAGGGCATCCGGGTCAACAGCGTCGGGCCGGGCTTCATCGAGGCGCCCATGCTGAAGCGGGAGAGCGCGATCGGCGTGGCCTACCTGCACCCGACGTGCCGGCTGGGCCGCTGCGAGGAGGTCGCCGAGCTGATCGCGTTCCTCGCCTCCGACCGCGCGTCCAACACCACCGGCTCGTGCTTCGCCACCGACGGCGGATACACGGCGCAGTGACGGCGATGCCCTACGCCGACCTGGTCGTGGCCGATCCGCCGTCGCCGAACGCGGGGCTGGTGCGGCAGATGCTGCGGCAGGCGGCCCGGCGACGTCCGGCCACGCTCGAGCAGTGGCGCATCGCGTACGAGCGGTCCGCCGCGTCGTTCGCGGCGGCGCCGGTCGGTGCGCAGGCGGTACCGGTCGGGGCGGCCACCGGGATCTGGCTGCGCCGCCCCGCCGCGAACCGGCCCGTCCTGCTTTACCTGCACGGCGGCTTCTACTGCCTGGGCTCCGCCCGGACCCACGCGCACCTCGCGGGACTGCTGGCCGATGCCGCCGGGGCGGCCTGTCTCGCGCTGGACTACCGCCGGGGCCCCGAGCAGCCGTTCCCGGCCGCGGTCGACGACGGCGTGGCCGCGCTGGAGGCGATCCGGGCCGCGGCGCCGGACGGTCCGGTCGTCGTCGCCGGCGACTCGGCCGGGGCCGGCCTGGCCCTGTCGGTGGCGATGCGCGTGCGCGACGACGGGGGCCGCCCGCCGGACCTGCTGGTGCTGCTGTCGCCGTGGAGCGACCTGACCTGCTCGTCCCGCAGCCACCGGGAGCTGGCGGCGGTGGACCCGGTGCTGAGCACCGGCGAGCTGCGGGAGATGGCGGCCCGTTACGCCGGCGCGGCCGATCCGCGCCGGCCGGGCCTCTCGCCCCTCTTCGGCGACCTGGCCGGCCTGCCGCCGGTGCTGGTCCAGGCCGGCGGCCAGGAGGTGCTGCTCGACGACGCGACGAGGCTCGTCGACGGCATCCGGGCCACCGGCGGGCGGGCCGTGCTGCACCACTGGCCGCACATGTTCCATGTCTGGCAGTGGTACCACCCGATCCTGCCCGAGGGCGCCCGTGCGCTGCGGGACGCCGGCGCGCTCATCCGGGCGGCTACGGCAGGTGGAGGTACTCGGCCGGATGGAACCGCCGGGTGCGCCGCCAGTACTCGTGCGGCGGGAACGGCCAGTTCTGCGCCGACCGTCCGGCGCGGTTGACGTACCAGCCGCCGGTCTTCGAGAAGCCCCAGGCGCGCTCGGCGTTGGCCGCGTCCACCTCGGCTGTGAAGGCCTCGCAGACCTCGCGTCGCACCTCGACCGCCCGGTGCGTCGAGCCGAGCAGGTGCCGCACCGCGTCGAGCAGGTACGTGACGCCGCACTCGGACATGTGGATGATGCTGCCGCCGTGCCCGGCGAGGTTCGTGTTCGGCCCGTAGAGACAGAACAGGTTCGGGAAGCCGGGCACGGTGAGGCCGAGATGCGCGCGGGCGTCGCCGTTCCAGGACCGGTGCAGGTCGACGCCGCCGCGGCCGGTGACCGACATCGGCGCGAGGAACTGCGAGGCGGCGAAGCCGGTGCCGTAGACGATGACGTCCGCGGGGTGCTCGGTGCCGTCCGCGGTCCGGATGCCGCCCGGCGTGACCCGCTCGATCCGCTCGCCCACCAGCCGGACGTTGGGGCGCTTGAGCGTGGCGATCCATGCGCCGTTGTCGCGCAGGACCCGCCGGGCGCCGACCGGGTAGGCGGGGATCACCAGCGGCTCGAGGTCGGGGCGGCCGGCGAGCTGGCCGCGCATGTGGCCGGCGAGCGTCACGCGCAGCGCCTCGTTCATCGCCGAGACGGCCCGCTCCGTGGGCGGGTAGTCGCGGTCGACGACCCAGCCCTCCAGCACCCGGTGCAGCCCCGGTGCGAGCAGCCAGAAGCGGTGCCAGGCGAGGTAGTACGGCACGTGCTCGTACAGCCAGCGCAGCCCGTCGGCGACCGGGTGGTGGTAGTGCATGGTGGGCCGCAGCCACGGCGGCGTGCGCTGGAAGACGCGCACCTCGCCGGCCGTTCTGGCGATCTCGGGGACGAACTGGATGGCGCTGGCGCCCGTGCCGATGACCGCGACCCGCCGTCCGGCCAGTTCGACGCCGTGATCCCAGCGCGCGGAGTGGAATGCCGGGCCCGCGAACTCGTCGCGTCCCGCGATGTCGGGCAGGCGGGGCCGGTTGAGCTGCCCGACGGCGGTCACGAGCACGGTGCTGGTGACGGTGCGTTCGCCGTCGGGCGTGGCCAGGGTGAGCCGCCAGCGCCCCGCCGCCTCGTCCCAGGCGGCCGCGCGGACCTCGGTGTCGAACCGGATGTGGTCGTAGAGGCCGTGCTGCTTGGCGAACTCGGTGAAGTACTGGCGCACGCTGTCGTGGGTGCTGAAGTGCTGCGGCCAGTCGGCGCGCTGCGCGAAGGAGTAGCTGTACAGCTGGCTGGCCACGTCGACCCGGCAGCCGGGGTAGGTGTTCTCGTACCAGGTGCCGCCGACGTCGCCGTTCTTCTCGTACACGGTGACGGGCACCCCGGCCTGGGTCAGCCGGTGCGCGGCGAGCAGCCCGCTCATCCCGGCGCCGACGACGGCGACCTCGAGCTCCGGCGCGCCGGGCAGGTCGTCGCGGCTCCATCCGGGCGCCCTGGGATCCGCGCCGGGCAGGATGATCTCCTCGGCCAGCATCGGTACCAGCTCGGCCGTGTCCACACCCAGGGCCCAGCCGGTGATCCGGCCCAGCGTCGGCGCGTCCGGCGGCGGCACGGCGGGACCGTCGCCGAGCCGGGCGAGCACGCCGGCCGCGAGCGCGCGGGCCTCCTCCCGCTGCCGGGCGGTCAGCCCGCCCTGCGGCAGGAACAGCCAGCCGTCGGTGCGCAGGTCGTCGCGCAGGATCGAGGTGTCGCCGGTCAGGTGGGCCAGCGTCATGAGGAGTGCCGGAACCTCGGCGTCGCGGAGGTGCTGGCGCAGTTGGGCGTCGTCGGCATGCATCGTCATCGCGGATGTCTCCGGTAGATCGGCGCGGCCGGCGGCGGATCAACCGTCCGATGTGGACATCCGCTCGCGGCCAGAACCTCGCCGAGCACCGTCGTTTCGCCTGTCCGCGCGCTGCTACAGCGCTTGCGCCCGCGGTGCGCGCCGATCGTAACACCCGGCCGGCGCCCGCCGCGGCGAACTCACGCGCGGTTCACGCGCCGGCGAGGGTCTCGTCGATGCGGCTGACGGCGAGGGCGTGCTGGATGACCATCGTCGCCGCGCCGATGACGCCGTCCTGGGGGCCGGTCGTGGCCGGCACGATCTGCAGCCGGGCCGTGGCGAGCGGCAGCGAGCGGCCGTACACGACCTCCCGCACCCCGGCGATGAGGCTCTCGCCGGCCTGGGCGAGCGAGCCGCCGATGACGACGAGCTCGGGGTTGAGCAGGCTCACGCAGGTCGCGAGGACTTCGCCGATGGTGCGTCCCGCCAAGCGCCTGCCCGACGCGGCCCGGTCGCTCGGCCGCTCGATGCGGATCATCAAGGCCGAGACGAAGGGCCTCGCGGACGAGGACGCCGACGTCGACGCCAAGACCGCGGCGCAGCCGGGCCGGCCGCCGCTCAGCGGCCGGCCCGTCGACGACCGGCCGTCGCCGCTGGTCGACCACGCTCGGGAGCGTCCCCGCTCGGCGGCGTAGCGGGCGTCATCGTCGTCGGGCTCAACGCCGCACGGCATGCGCCGCACGGCGGGGCGGCGGGCCGGCATCGGCGCGCCGCCCGGGGTGCCGGGCGGCGTGGCGTTGCCCCGGTCCCGGACCGCTGCGCGAGGCCAGCGCATCCGCCACGGCGCCGGTGGTGAAGCCGTAGACGCACTTGTGGAGCACGTCGGCGGCGAGCTCGCGGCGGGGCCATGTCTGCGGCGGTGCGCCCACGCCGGTGGCGTTCTCCAGGATCTGGTCATTGGTCAGGCGGACCACGGTGAACATCGCCGACGCGACGGGCCCGCGCAGCCCCGCGTGCGCCATGACGCTGCGCAGGACACCGACGAGGGCTCCCTGGCCGTAGTGCATGGCCGCGTTCAGCGTCCGCAGCCGGTCCGCCGGCCGCTCCGGCCGGCCCGTGAGCCGGGCCAGGACCCGCGCCGGCACGTAGGAGTCCGGACGGCCGGTGCTTCGCTGCTCGATCTTCTCCGCGACCGTCATCACCGCGGCACCGGCGAGCCCGGCCACCAGCCCCTGCCACACCGCCTGCTTCAACATGCGACCTGCTTCGACATACGGCCGCGCTACCCGCGCACAACGCCCGTACACCCGCGTTTATCCCGCTCCGGGGACGGTAGAGACAGCGCCGATGGAGCCGTCGCAGTTGCTGCCCGCGCGTGAGCAAATGGCGTTCACGCTCGGGTTCCACATCATCCTCGTGCCGTTCGGGATGGCGTTCACGTTCCTGATGCTCATCGCCGAGTGGCGGGGGCTACGGCGCGGCGACCGGGACGCGCTGGTGCTGGCCCGGCGATGGTCACAGGTGGCGGCGGTGCTCTTCGCGGTCGGCGCGGTCTCCGGCACCGTGCTCAGCTTCGAGCTCGGACTGCTGTGGCCCGGGCTGATGGGGCGCTACGGGGCCGCGTTCGGCCTCCCCTTCGCGGTCGAGGGGCTGTTCTTCTTCCTCGAGGCGATCTTCGTCGCGGTGTACGTCTACGGCTGGGACCGCCTGCCCGGCTGGCGCCACTTCTGGACCGGGGTGCCGGTCGTCCTCGCCGGCATCGGCGGCACGCTCTCCGTGGTCGCCGCCAACGCGTGGATGAACCAGCCCGGCGGGTTCACCCTGCGCGACGGGCGAGTCGTCGCCGTACGCCCGCTGGAGGTGTTCTTCAACGGGGCGTTCTGGTACGAGAGCGTGCACATGCTGCTGGCCGGATACATGGTCGCCGGGTTCCTCACCGCGGCCGTGTACGCGCGCGGGCTGCGCCGGGCCGGCCACGATCGCACCGTGCGGCTGGGGCTGATGATCCCGCTGACCATGGCCGCGATCGTCACCCCGGTGCAGATCGTCGTCGGGGACCTGGTGGCCCGGGAGGTGTTCCACCGGGAGGCGGCGAAGTTCGCCGCGATCGAGGCGGTGCCGACCACCGGCACCCACGTGCCCGAGATCCTCGGCGGCGTCTACAGCCGCGGGCGGGTCCTCGGCGGCATCCCCGTGCCGAACGGGGCGTCGCTGCTGTCCGGGTACCGCGCCGACACCCGCATCCAGGGTCTCGACGCGATCCCCGAGGAGGTGCGGCCCACCGACCGCGAGGTGACGATCGTGCACCTCGCCTTCGACGTGATGGTCGGCGCCGGGATGTACCTGCTGGCCCTGTCGGTGTGGTTCGGCCTGGCCTGGTGGCGCTACCGCGGCCCGCCCGGCGGGCGCTGGTTCCCGCGCGCCGCGATCGCCGGCGGGGTCCTCGCGGTCGTCGCCCTGGAGACCGGGTGGGTGGTCACCGAGGTCGGCCGCCAGCCCTGGACCGTCGTCGGGCACCTGCTGACCCGGGACGCGGTCACGCGCTCCGGCAACGTCTGGTTCTTCTTCGCCGCCACGCTGGTGTTGTACGCCGCCGTCGCCGTCGCCACCGTGCACGTCCTGCGGGTGCTGCGCCGCCGCTGGCGCGACGGCGGCGTCGAGCCGGCGGACGTCCCGTACGGCCCGGCCCGTGCCGGCGACACGGCCCCCGCCGACGACCCGGCGGTGACCGACGGATGAGCACGTTCGCCGCGGTGGTGCTGTTCGCCGGCGTGCTCACCTACGCCGTGCTGGGCGGTGCCGACTACGGCGCCGGGTTCTGGGACCTCACCGCCGGCGGTGCGCGGCGCGGGCGGCGGCCGCGGCACCTCATCGACGCCGTCCTGGCCCCGGTCTGGGAGGCCAACCACGTCTGGCTGATCTTCTGCCTGGTGATGCTGTGGTCCGCCTTCCCGACCGCGTTCGCCGCCATCATGACCACGCTGTACATCCCGCTGGGCGTGGCCGGACTCGGTGTCGTGCTGCGCGGCTCCGGTTTCGCCTTCCGCAAGGTCCTCGTCGTCACCGATCACCAGCGCGCCGCCGGCGCCGCGTTCGCCGCCTCCTCGGTCATCACCCCGTTCTGCTTCGGTACCGTCGCCGGCGGCATCGCCTCCGGTCGCGTCCCGGCCACCGGCGGCGGCGACCCGGTCGGCTCCTGGCTCAACCCGACGAGCGTGCTCGGCGGCGTCCTCGCGGTGCTGGTCTGCGCGTTTCTCGCCGCCGTGTTCCTCACCGCCGAGGCCCGGCGGCGCCACGACGAGCGGCTGCGCATCTGGTACGCCCGCCGCTCCCGCCTCGCCGCCCTGGTGACCGGCGCCGTCGCCCTGGCCGGCATCGCCGTGCTGCACGTCGACGCGCCGCGGCTGCTGCACGGGCTGCTCACCCGCGGCCTGCCTTTCATGATCGTCTCCGCACTGTGCGGGCTGGGCTCGCTGACCCTGCTGCGCCACGCCTCGCCGCGCGCCGCCCAGGCCGCCGCGGTCGGCGCCGCCGGCACGGTGGTCGCCGGCTGGGGCGTGGCCCAGTACCCGTACCTGCTCGGCGATCACCTGCGCATCGCCGAGGCCGCGGCCCCGACGCCGACGCTGGCGGCGTTGACGGTCGTGGCCGCGGCCGCCGTGCTGCTCGTGGTGCCGTCGATCGCCCTGCTCTTCGTCCTGCACCAGTCCGGCCGCCTCGACAGCCACTGACGCGGCGGCCCGGGGTCATGCCGACGGCGGCCCGGGGTCATGGCGACGGCGGCCCGGGGTCATGCCGATGGCGGGTCGGGTGACTCGTCGACGGTGATGGCGCGGGCGGGGCACAGCAGAGCCGCGTGGCGTACATCGGCCGCGAGCGACGGCGGGGGAGCGTCGGTCAGCAGGGTCACCACGCCGTCCTCCTCGCGCTGGTCGAAGACGTCGCCGGCGGTGAGGACACACTGGCCGGAGCTGATGCAGCTGGCCTGGTCGACGCTCACGTGCACGGCGCTCACCACGTCACCGGCAGTTCGTAGACGCCGTAGACGGCACCGTCGTGCTTGAACGGAATCCGGTCGAGCGTGGTGGCCAGGCGCAGGCCCGGGATGCGGCGGTACAGCGTGCCGTAGACGACCTGCAACTCGGTGCGGGCCAAGGGCTGGCCGAGGCACTGGTGGACGCCGAAGCCGAACGCGACGTGGCGGCGGGCGTCGCGGCGCACGTCGAGGGTGTCGGGGTCGGTGAAGGCGTCGGGGTCGCGGTTGGCGATGTCGTTGGCGAGGATCAGGCCCTCGCCCGCGCGGATGGTGTACCCGCCGATCTCGATGTCCTCCAGAGCGACCCGGCGGCGGCCGTTGTGGGTGATGTTCAGGTAGCGCAGCAGTTCCTCGACGGCGCTGTCGACGACGGCGGGATCGCCGCCGTCGCGCAGCAGGGCCAGCTGGTCGGGGTGTTCGAGCAGGGCGAGGGTGCCCAGCGCGATCATGTTGGCGGTCGTCTCGTGGCCGGCGATGAGCAGCAGCACGCCGGTGCCGGCGGCCTCGCGGCGGGTCAGCTCCCCGGCGGACACCCGCGCGCCGAGCTCGGAGAGCAGATCGTCCTGCGGGGACGCGATCTTCGCCGCCATGAGGTCGTCGAGGTAGTCGGAGATCGCCTGGAACGCCGCGCCCCGCTCGTCGGGTGTCGCGGTGCGGCGGATCAGGATGCGGCTGTTGGACTGGAAGAACTCGTGGTCGGCGTAGGGCACCCCGAGCAGCCGGCAGATGACGAGGGACGGCACCGGCAGCGCGAACGCCTCGACCAGGTCGACCGGGCGCGGGCCGGCGAGCATGCCGTCGATGAGGTCGTCGACGATCTGCTGGATCGCCGGGCGCAGGGCGCGGACGCGGCGGATGGCGAAGGGCGCGGTGACCATGCGGCGCAGGCGGGCATGCTCGGGGTCGTCCATGAGGATGAAGCCGATCGTGCCGCCGCCGGTGCGCAGCGGTGCGGTGAGCGGGTAGCCGGGGCGCGTCACGTCGGCGCTGACCCGCGGGTCGGCGAGCAGGGCGCGCTGGTCGGCGTAGCGGGTGACGAGCCAGGCGGTGTGGCCGTCCCACGTGCGCACCTTGCCCAGCGGCTCGTCGCGTTGCCGATCGCGCAGCGCCGGCGGCGGGTCGAACGGGCAGCGCGCGGCGCGGGTCATCGGGTATTCCGGGAGTTGGGTCTCGGTCATCGCATCCTCACGTCATGGTGTAGACACTGTGCGTGACATCGATAAGCCCGACACTAATTCAATCGACTGACTTAAACAAGGTCGGGACCGGTGCCGATGGCGGCAGCGGTGCATACTGAGCCATGGCGAGTGAGCGGGCCCCCCGGGCGGGCGAGACACGCGCGGCGATCCTCGCCGCGGCCGAGCGGCTCTTCGCCGAGCGGGGACTCTCCGCCGTCTCCAACCGCCTCGTCAGCGAGGCCGCCGGCCAGGGCAACAACGCCGCGGTCGGCTACCACTTCGGCACCAAGACCGATCTGGTCCGCGCGGTGCTGCGCGAGCATGCCGTCCCCATGGAAGACATCCGCGCCCGATTACTCCGTGCGTGCGCGGGCCGCGACCGGCTGCGCGACTGGGTGGTCTGCCTCGTCCGCCCGATCACCGACCACCTGAGCGACCTCGGCACGCCCAGTTGGTACGCCCGGTTCGCCGCGCAGGTGATGACCGACCCGGTGCTGCGCGGCATCATGGTCGACGACGCGCTCGCCACGCCGACCGTGGGGGCCGTGCGCGCCGGCCTCGACCGGTGCCTGCCGCATCTGTCGCCGGAGGTGCGCGCCGAGCGTCACGAGATGGTGCGCCTGCTCGTCGTGCACACCTGCGCCGAGCGGGAGCGGGCGCTCGCCGACGCCGGCCTGCGCGACCCCGCGTGGGACGCCGTGACGGCGGGCCTGGTCGACGCGGTCGTCGGCCTGCTGCGGGCGCGGGCCACCCGCCCCGCGCCCACGCGCACGCGCACGCGCGTCCCCTCGTGAGGGCAGCCGGCCGCCGGCTGAACGCTCAGATCAGGCCTTGGGCGAGCATCGCCTCGGCGACCATCCGGAACCCGTCGATGTTCGCGCCCGCGACATAGTTGCCCGGCATGCCGTACTCCTCCGCCGTGGCATGGCAGCGGGCGTGGATGTCGCGCATGATGCCGCGAAGCCGCTGCTGCGAGTACTCGAACGTCCACGAGTCGCGGCTGGCGTTCTGCTGCATCTCCAGCGCGCTGGCCGCGACCCCGCCCGCATTGGCGGCCTTGCCGGGGGCGAAGCGCACGCCGGCCTCGGCGAACAGGCGCACCGCCTCCGGCGTCGTCGGCATGTTCGCCCCCTCCACCACGGCGATGCAGCCTTCGGCCACCAGGGCGGCCGCGTCGTCGGCGTCGATCTCGTTCTGCGTGGCGGACGGGATCGCGATCTGGCAGGGCACCCCGCGCCACATCCCGTTGCCGGGCGTGAACGTCGCGTGCGGGCGATGGCGGACGTACTGCCCGAGCCGCTCCCGCCGCACCTCCTTGAGCTCCTTGAGCGCGGCCAGGTCGATGCCCTTGTCGTCGCGCACGTATCCGGACGAGTCGGAGCAGGCCACCACGACGCCGCCGAGCTCGTGGACCTTCTCGATCGCGTAGATCGCCACGTTGCCGGAGCCGGACACCACGACCCGCTTGCCCTCGATGCTGTCGCCGGCGGCGCGCAGCATCTCCTCGGCGAAGAACACCGCACCGTAGCCGGTCGCCTCCCGCCGCACCTGGGCGCCGCCGTAGGCGAGACCCTTGCCGGTGAGCACGCCGGACTCGTACCGGTTCGTGATGCGCTTGTACTGCCCGAAGAGGTAGCCGATCTCGCGGCCGCCGACGCCGATGTCACCGGCGGGCACGTCGGTGTACTCGCCGATGTGGCGGTACAGCTCCGTCATGAACGACTGGCAGAACCGCATCACCTCGCGATCGGAGCGGCCCTTCGGGTCGAAGTCCGACCCGCCCTTGCCGCCGCCGATCGGCATGCCGGTCAGGGCGTTCTTGAACAGCTGCTCGAAGCCGAGGAACTTGACGATCCCGAGGTAGACCGACGGGTGGAAGCGCAGGCCTCCCTTGTACGGCCCCAGGGCGGAGTTGAACTCGACGCGGAACCCGCGGTTGATGTGCACCTCGCCGCTGTCGTCCTCCCAGGGCACCCGGAAGATGATCTGCCGCTCCGGCTCGCAGATCCGCTCGATGATCTTGGCCTGGGCGTATTCGGGGTGCTTGTCCAGGGCGGGCGCGACGCTGTCGAGCACCTCGCGTACCGCCTGATGGAACTCGTGCTCACCCGGATTGCGGCGCACCACCGTGGTGAAGATCGAGTCCAGTTTCTCCCGGGTCGACATGGTCATCCTTCCGGCGTGGTTCGTCTGAGAGACATCCACACCGTCGTGGACCCATCACTGCGACGATCCGAGCGTTCACCTTCCGCTCATGATCGCATCAAGGTGCGCATCGATGCGACATGCGGTGCCGGCTGCTCGGCCGCGGCCGTGACAGGCGAACGGGCTGACCACGGATGAGGTGGCGGACGAGGCCGGTCAGCCGGCGGCACCGACCCCGCGGGCCGGCGCCGCCGGTGGCCGGAAGCCCTACTGCGTCGTGTCGCCCTCGCCGGTGCGTTCCTTCGCCGTGCGGACTCCCTTGCGCACCTGGTCGGTGTACTGCTGATCGGTGCGCCGGTCGACCTGCTCACCGGCTTTGTCCAGCCCCTCGTCGACCTTGTTGTCGTGTTTGCCGAGGAATTCCTTCGCCTTGTCCACAATCTTGCTCACGGCCGACCCCTCCTGCCGTCAGTGGGATGTTCGACGATTCGGCGATTGCTTGGCTGCCACTTCGACGGTAGCGCGGACCGCCGGTCACGGCGCCGGCGCGCGAACGACGGGCCCGCGGGCTGGGTGGCCGAATGCGGGATGCCGTAACGCCGTCCGGCGGTCGACCTGGTCGATGGCCGCCAGCGTGTGCTAATTCGTATTAGCGTCTTGACATCCGCCGATCGGAGCCGCGAAACTCATGGACCATTCGTCCGATCGATCGATCGGAGTATCGAGGCGCTGGGTAACCCCAACTCCCCGGAACAGATGGTCGACAGGGCCACGCGTCGGCATCCAACGGGAGTTCCCGCTCCGAGAGCTCAGGTTCGAGTCGGTCACTTGAAAGGGCAATACATGCGCCGTCTGGTCTCCGCCCTTGCGACAACCGCCGCGTCCGTGGCGCTCGTCGTGACCGCCGCGCTCACCGCCCCGGCGGCGGTCGCCGAGGACGCCCCCGCCTTCGGCGCCCCCGACACCATCGCCGCCGACTACTACGGGGCCCTGCTGCGGCACACACGCTGGGTCGAGACCGTGTGGGACCCGGCGGCGGGCGCCTACCAGCTGACGGACTTCAACTTCGCCGTCGTCCTGGGCAACGCCGTCCTGCTCACGCGCGGCGACTACGACGCCGACCTCGCGGGCGTGAGCAAGGACGTGCTGCGGGCCCACACGCTGGCCACGATCAAGAAGTTCGCCGCGGACAACCGGCTCGTCCGGGCGAACGGCACGTGGGGCAAGAGGCTCTTCTGGGACTCGACATTCGAGTCGTACTTCCTCGACGCCGGCCGGCTGATGTGGAACGACCTCGACGCGGTCACCCAGGCCAACCTCAAGACGATCGCCACGGGCCAGGCGAAGTACACCGCCGATCTGAACTTCGCGCAGGACCCGCTGTCGGGCAGCTGGGACGCGCGGTGGCCCGAGGGCGCCTACCAGGGCGACACGGCGCTGGAGGAGTCCGGCGTCTACACGCAGGCGCTGTCCCCGGGCGTGGCGTGGGCGCCCGACGACCCCGACGCCGGGCGCTGGAGCGAGCAGCTGAACACCTGGGCCCGCAACGCGGCCGGGCAGCCGACCGCGGACCGCAACAACCCGGCCCAGGTGGGCGGGGCGCCGATCTCGAACAACGTGATGCACAACATCAGCGACACCTACCTCGTGGAGAACCACGGGACCTACGCGCCGCACTACCAGTCGGACATCTGGCGCTCGGGCGGCCGCAACTCCATCCAGTTCATCCTCAACGGCCGGCCCGTGCCCGAGGTCCTGCTGCACCAGCCGAACTCGGCCGAGCTGTGGAACTCCCTCCTGCTCGACATGTCGGCGCAGGGCGAGCCCTTCATGCCGATGGTGGCCGACCGCGAGTTCCTGTACGGCCGCGACGTGATCCCGCTGGCGTTCGTCGGCCAGGTCCTGCGCCGGCCCGAGGCGGTCACCGCCGAGCAGCACCTGGCCGCGGGCCTGGCCGCCTACCAGGCCTACGCGCCGGCGAACCGGCTGACGAAGTTCTCCGGCGAGGCGAAGTACGAGCCCGAGGCGCGCGCGGAGATCGCGATCTCCTACCTGCTGCACGAGCACGCGGCCGGCTCGGCCGCCGGGCCCGTGCGGCCGCTGACCGACGCGCAGGCGTTCGCCGCGGCCGCGGGCGTGCGCGACTACGGCGCGAGCGCGGGGATCGTCATGCAGCAGAGCCCGAAGGCGTGGGCGGCCGCCCTCAGCAAGCCCGGGTACGTCAAGTTCCCGTGGGTCCCCGGCCAGGACTCGTGGCTGTTCCAGATCTCGGGCTCGACGCCGTACCTGTACCCCTCGACGGGCGCGAAGGTCGCCTCCCGTGACGTCACGACGTACATCAAGCCGCGCGACGGGTTCGAGGGCACGGCGTCGGTCTTCCAGGTCGGGTCCGGCTACGCGGGACAGGTGACGCTGCCCACGGGCGCGGCGGTCTACGCCTCCACGGGCGCCGGAGCCGACGACGGCATCGTGTCGGTCCGCAACCTCGACATGCGCGGCGCGTTCGGGCTCGACGGCTCGCGGGACTACACGACGGCCGAGGGCACCACCACGGTCGCCCCGGTGGCCAAGATCCCCGCCGACCCGGCCGACGCGAAAGCCGCCCGCGTGGACGAGCTCACGTTCGACGCGCCCACCACCGCCCGGTACGTGCGCATGCTCGGTCAGCAGGGCAACGCCAAGTACGGCTACTCCATGTACGCGCTGCACGCGTACGGCCCCGGCGACGGTTCGGCGACACCCACCGACGTCGCGGCCGGCAAGCCGGCGACGGCGTCGAGCGAGGACACCGCGACCGGATACCTGGCCGCCCGTGTGACCGACGGCAACCCGTCGACCCGCTGGGCCGTCTCGGTCGCCGAGCGCACCCGGGCGGACTCCTGGCTCCAGGTCGACCTGGGCGCCCCGACCAAGCTGGGATCGGTCCGCCTCGCGTGGGAGTCGGCCGCCGGCGCCCGCTATCTGGTCCAGGTCTCCGACGACGGGCAGAGCTGGCGCACGGCCGCGGCCTACGGCAACGCTCCCGCGGACGTCAACGTCGCGCGCCTCGACACCCTGGACCTGACCCCGCCCGGGCAGACGGCACCGGCGCCGGTCACGGCCCGCTACGTGCGGATGCAGGGCGTGCGGGGCAACGCCCAGTACGGCTACTCGCTGTACCACTTCCGGGCGTTCTCCGCCAACGGCACCGACGTCGCGGCCACGCGGCCGGTGACGGCGTCGAGCGCCGACACCGGGTTCCCCGCGAGCGCCGTCACCGACGGCAGCCCGACCACGCGCTGGGCCGTCTCCAAGGCCGACCGGCTCCGCGGCGACTCGTGGATCCAGGTCGACCTCGGCGCGGCCACCGCGGTGTCGCAGGTGCAGCTCGGCTGGGAGTCCGCAGCGGGGCAGGAGTACCTCGTCCAGACCTCGACGGACGGCGTCACCTGGCAGAACGTCGCGCGGCACCGGGAGACCGGCAACCGCGTGCTCGAGTCGCACGGCGGGTGGATCTCCGTCGAGAACAAGGGCGGGTTCGTCGTGCGCGGCTCCGACGCCCCGATCACCGTCTCCCGCGCGAGCGACACCCAGCAGGTGATCCGCCTCGCCGACGGCGGCCAGGGACCGCGCGTGATCGAGATGGTGCCGGGCGCCGCCGCCGCGACGGCCGCGCAGTCCGCGCGGCCCGAGCCCACGACGTCGAACCCCGCCACGCAGGCCGCGCTGATCGACGGCTTCCTCGTCGTGTTCAACCTCTCCGGCGCCGGGGTCACCACCGCGGTCACGATCCCGCACGACGGGGGTGCCGTTGCGCTCTTCGCCGGCACGCAGCGCGTCGGGGCGACGTCGTCCGAGCTGGACGTGACGCTCCGCCCGGGCTCGGCCGTCGTGCTCGCCCCGCGGGCCACCGCGGTGGTGCCGGGCAAGGGTACGGCTCCGGCGGGGCTGACCGCCGTGGTCACCGACGGGCGCACCATCCAGGTCTCCTCCCGCGGCACCGTGCGCTCGGTGCAGCTGCGCAACCTCGAGACCGGGGAGGTGCTGGGCGCGGGCCTGCCGCCGACGGGCATGGTCAAGACGGTGTCGTACCCCTCCGCCCACCCGTACCCGGTCGCGGATCTCGCGCTCGGCGCCGAGACGTTCCCCGCCTCGGTCCTGCCGCAGGGCATGACGTCGCCGTCCCTCGCCGTCGACGGCGAGCCGGGCACGGCCTGGGTTCCGGGACCGGCCGGGCGCATGGTCGTCGATCTGGGGCGCTCCGCCGCCCTCGGCACGGTCCGGCTCGGCTGGAACGGGGCGCAGGCGCCGGCGGCGACCGTGTCGGTCAGCGACGACGGCCTGACGTTCACGAACGTCGGCTCCGTCGCGGCGGGCACGCGGCTGGGCTCGGTCAGGCTGGGCGTCACGGCGCGGTACGTCGCGGTGACCACCACGTGGCACTCCGGTGACGCCGGGCTCAATGCGCTGGAGGTCGGCCCGGGCGCCTGAGGCCTGTCGCGTTCGTACAGTGGCCGCGGTCGCCGACCGCGGCCACTGTTGTCCGCCGGGGCGGCGGTTTACTGTGGCGCGATGCCGCAGAGCGAAGATCGGGTGACGCAGCTGGAGGCGCGGGTCGCCGAGCTGGAGCGGCGCGTTGCGTGGCTCACGGCCAACGCGGGGGCTCCGCGGTTCACGCCCGGGTTCAATCAGGTGTACCGCGCGGACGGCTACGGATACGTGAGCGCGTACTACGTCGGCGGGGCGTCCAGCCGCGTCCGCCTGTTCGTCGGCCCCCAGCACCCGCCCGCGCAGTGCGTCGGCGAGGCCAACTCCGGCGGGAACGTCGACAGCCACGTCGGCGGCGTCGTGCGACCCGGCGAGTACTGGATGCTGGAGTGCACCAAGCCCAACGGCGAGGGCTACCGCGCCGTGTTCACGCCGCTGTTCTGAGCCGGCGATGCCGTCAGCGGGCCGTCGCCGCGCCCTGGCCCGGGTCGATGCGGGCCGGCCCGCGCGCCGACGGTCGCACGTCGAAGTCAAAGATCTCGGTCGGGATGTAGACGGTGGCGCACGAGTTGGGGATGTCCACGACGCCGGAGAGGCGTCCCTCGATCGGGGCGGCGCCGAGCAGCAGGTACGCCTGCTCCGGGGCGTAGCCGAACTTGGTGAGGTAGTCGATGGCGTGCAGGCAGGCGCGCTGGTACGCCAGCTGGGAGTCCAGGTAGCGCTGCTCACCCTCGGCGGTGACGGACAGCCCGGAGAAGGCGAGCCACTGGCTGTACTGCGGCGGGGTGTTGCCGGGGAAGAAGACCGCGTTCTCCTCGACGCCGTAGGTCTGCATGCCGCCCTTGATCAGGTCGACGTGCAGATCGATGAACCCGCCCATCTCGATCGCGCCGCAGAAGGTGATCTCGCCGTCGCCCTGGGAGAAGTGCAGGTCGCCGACGGAGAGGTTGGCGCCGGGAACGTACACCGGGTAGAAGACGCGGGTGCCTCGCGTGAAGTTCTTGATGTCCTGGTTGCCGCCGTTCTCGCGCGGCGGCGCGGTGCGGGCCGCCTCGGCCGCGGCCCGGTCGAAGTCCGCGCCGGAGAGGCTGCCGAGGATCGCGTCGCGGGGCTCGGGCGGCAGCGACAGCGGGGGCACCCGGTCGGGGTCGGTGCTGCGCAGGGCGCCCTCCCGCTCGTTCCACCTGGCCAGCAGTTCGGCCGAGGGGGCGGTACCCATGAGCCCCGGGTGCGTGATCCCGGTGAACGAGACCGACGGCACGTGCCGCGAGGTCGCGCGCTCGCCGCGGAAGTCCCAGATCGCCTTGTACGCGTCGGGGAACTGCTCGGTCAGGAAGCCCCCGCCGTTGCGTCTGGCGAAGATGCCGGTGTAGCCCCAGCCCTGCCCGGCCAGCGGGCCGGAGTCCTCCTGCGGGATCGGGCCGAGGTCGAGGATGTCGACGATGAGCAGGTCACCCGGCTCGGCGCCCCGCACGGCGAACGGGCCGCTGAGCGCGTGCACCACCGACAGCGGCGCGTCGCGGATGTCCTCGGCGGAGTCGTCGTTGCGGATCGCGCCGTCGAACCACTCCCGGCAATGGACACGGAAGCACTGCCCCGGGCGTACCGTCACGGCCGGCGGAATGTCGGGGTGCCAGCGGTTGTGGCCGACCTTCTCCTGGTCGGTGAACCTGCGCGTGGAGTCCAGCGGGAACAGCAGCTCCGGCATCGGTACCCCTTCGTCTCGGGCGTCTCGGGCGTCTCGGCATGGTCGCGGTCAGGGCTTCGGCAGGCGCGCGGTGGCGGGGTGGGCCGGCCGGCGAGGCCCGACCCGCGCGGGCGGCCGGGACACCACGTCGGGCGTCTCCGCGCTGCGCTGCGTCCGCTCGATGTGCGCGGCCAGCGGCCCGGATCCGCGGCCGAGCAGCGGCGCGGTGTAGACCCGCGCCGCCTCGCCGCCGCAGACCCGGCACGGCACACGCGCGGCGGCCGCACCGATCGGGAACGACACGTCGAAGTCGCCGTCGCGCGGGCACCGGTAGCCGTACGTCGCCATCCCGGCTCCCCTCGCCGCGCGCTGCCCGGTCTGCGTTCCGGCCGCGTACTTTCCGGCGCGGACACGGTTAAACCCGCCCGGCCACGGGACCGGTCCACGAGGCTTGCCGCGGCCGGCCCGGCGGTGGCCGTGGTCACCACCGGGCCGGTCCGGCGCTCAGAGCTGGCCCGACGTTCCCGTCGACCAGACCGCCTGGTTCGCGGTCGTGTAGATGACGAGGTTGCCGTCGTCCTGCAGGGACAGGTGCGCGCCGTAGCTGGTCCAGGTGCCGGACGCCCACACCCCGGTCCCGTCGGGCTTGTAGAGCACGAGGTTGCCGTCGCCCTGCATCACCAGGTGGTTGCCGCCGGCGCCGAAGGAGTGCGTGGACCACAGCAGGTGGTAGCCGGGCCCGTAGAGTACGAGGTTGCCGTCGTCCTGCAGCAGCAGGTGGTATCGGCTGTCCGGGGACCGCAGGAAGTACGTCATCGTGATCTGCTGGTTGGTGGTCATCCCGGTCATCCCCGAGAAGTTGGTGGTGTTCAGGTGGCCGCCGGACAGGGTGGCGGCGACCGAACCGTCCGAGCGTTGCAGCACCAGGGCGCCGGTGTTGCGGACGGTGAAGAAGACCGCCCCGCTCTGCGCGGTGTTGGAGGCCCACGCGACGCTGTTGTCGGCGCGGTACACCACGAGGTTGCCGTCGGACTGCATGGCGACCCGGTTGCCCGGCTGGCCGGCGGTGTTCGTGCTCCACCACGGGTACGGGCCGGGGCAGTTGTCCGGCTGCAGGAAGCCGCACGGGCTGGGGCCGTACTCGACGAGGTTGCCGTCCGGCTGCATCAGCACCCCGTAGCGGCCGTCGGCGGAGAGCATGTACCGGCCGCCCGACATGGTTGCCGGCGCGCTCAGCGCGACCGGGCCGATGTAGCCGGCCCCGGCGAACGCCCCGGGGTTGACAGCGGCCGCCGCGGCGGGCGAGGCCGTGCCCGCGACGAGGGCCAGCGCGGCGGCCGCCGCGATGAGGAGATGCCGGCGGAGTCTCTTCATGATGGGAGATCCTTCCTGTGGGCCAGGCCGGCGGCGCGCAGCAGGAAGACGATTCGCAGTCGCATGGGCGGCCGTCCTGGGTTGCCGGTCCGCCGCGTTCGGGCGGGCTCGGTTCAAGGTAGGAATCGGCCCGGATCCCCGGCATCCGTGTCAGCACGTACTCTCCGGATACGTCGGATGCCCGACGTGTCCGGGGAGCCGGTCAGAGGGCGGCGCGGACCGCCCCGGCGAAGGCCCAGAAGGCGGTCGTCGTCGTGTTGCGCCGGCCCGCGCGGGTGTTGGTGGCGAACATCGCCGTGCGCAGCGGCGTCGTCAGCTCGAGCTGGGCTCCCGCGCCGGACAGCGTGCGGTTGACGATGTTCGCCGGGTCGTTGCCGTCGAGCTCACCGACCGCGCCCGCGTCGACCGCGGTGAAGCCGGCCGCGACGAGCTGGTTGCGCAGTGCCGTGCGCAGCGCCGCGTCGCCGCCGCCGACGAGGACGGCCTGGGTGCCCTCCGGGAAGCCCGCCTGGCTCGGCGTGCAGCCGTGCAGCGACACGGCGCGCGTGGCGCCGCCGCAGATCGAGCGGGCGTAGGGGTCGTCGCAGTGCGTCGAGGTGACGTGCAGGACCCCGTTGTTCGATGCGCGCAGGCCTTCGAACATCCAGAAGTCGTACAGCGCCCCGCCCGTCGCCGCCATCGTCGCGGGATGGTAGCCGGCGATCGCGAGGCAGAGCTCCGATGTGCCGGGCTCGATCCCGCCGCCGTGCGGCGCCACGATCGCCGTCCCGGGCAGCGCGGGCGAGGTGGCGGTCTCGCTGTCGTCGACGGCCGCGTGCCGCCGGAACCGCCGCCCCCAGTCGCTACCCTCCACGAGCGCCGGATCGGCGTAGAGCGCGGTGTTGGACGGATACACGTCCGCCGCCGCGGCCGCCTGAACCGAGAGCGCGGGCGCCGCCAGGGCCGCCCCACCGATCGCCGCGAGCACAGCCCGCCGTTGCATACCCATGACGCCGAGGCTACTGAACCCGATCGATTCCCGCAGTCCCGCGCCGACGGCACCTCCTGCCCGGCGAGCGCCCTGCGGCGGCATCGTTGCCGATGCCGCCGCAGGGCGCTGCGCGCAGCTCCCACTGCGGGTCGGCCGGCCCGGAGGCCGGGGCGTCAGGGCGCCGTGACGCGAGTCCGCCGGCGGCTCACGAACGGGTCCAGCGCTGGTTGGTGGCGCCGGTGCAGGTCCACAGCTGGACGGGCGTGTTGTTGGCGGTGCCCGCGCCGCTCACGTCGAGGCACAGCCCGGACTGCACGCCGGTGATGGTGCCGTCGGCGTTGACGTTCCACTGCTGGTTGGTCTGGCCGTTGCAGTCCCAGATCTCCACCTTGGTGCCGGGCGAGGTCTGGTTGTTGTACGCGTCCAGGCACTTGCCGAGCACCTGCAGCTGCTTGGCACCGGTGAAGGTCCACTGCTGGTTGGCGCCGCCGTTGCAGTCCCAGATCACCAGCTGCACGCCGTTGGTCGTGCTGCCGTTGGGGTCGTCGAGGCAGCGGCCGGACGCTGTGCCCCGGATCGTCGTCGTGGAACCGCCGCCCGGATTGCCGGTCGTACCGCCCGCGACCCGGTACATCACCACGCCGTGCCCGGGCACGCTCGCGGTGATCGCACCGCTGGTGGTGCTGGTCGCCCCGCTCCACAGGTCGGTCAGCGAATAGGACGACGCGCCGGACTTGCCGATCGCGGCGGCGGTGGTGCTGATCGTCGCGGTGGTGGTGTTCTCGTTGAACAGCACCACTGACACGTCGCCGTTCGCGAGCGGCTTGGCCAGCACGTCGAGCCCCCCGGAGGAGCTCACCATCCGGCCCTGCTTGCCGGCCGGGTCCTGGTCGACCGCGATCACCGCCTTGTTGCCCAGGATCGACAGCGTCGTGGAGCTCGCGTTGACCAGGTTGTTGCCGGCCAGGAGCGGCGCGGCCATCTCGGCCCACAGGCTGAAGTGCGCGCGGTCCTCGGTGGCGGACATCCCGTTGCCGACCTCGAGCATGTCGGGGTCGTTCCACTGGCCGGGGCCGGCGTAGGCGGCGAGGCCCACGTTCTGGTGGAAGATGTTCAGCACACTGCCGAAGTTGGCCTGGATGTCGCCGGTGGTGCGCCACAGGTTGCCGACGCCGGCCGCCCAGGTCCACGGCGCGTTGACGCCCCATTCGCAGATGCTGTACACGATCGGGCGCCCGGTGGCCGCGAGCGCGTCCCGCATCGCCGAGTAGCGCGAGATGTACTGCTGGGTCGTCGAACTGCCGTTGTTGAAACAGTTGTCGTACTTGAGGTAGTCGACGCCCCAGGCCGCGAAGCTGCGCGCGTCCTGGGCCTCGTGCCCGAGGCTGCCCGGGTAGCCGGCGCAGGTCTGGGTCCCGGCGTCCTCGTAGATGCCGAGCTTCAGGCCCTTGCTGTGCACGTACGCCGCGGTGCCGGAGATGCCGTCGGGGAACTTGGCGTAGTCGGGCTGCAGGTTGCCGCTCGCGTCGCGGCTGTGCTGCATCCAGCAGTCGTCGATGTTCACGTACTGGTAGCCCGCGGCCGCCAGCCCGGACGAGACGATCTTGTCGGCGGTCTGCTTGACCAGGGCCTCCGAGACGTTGCAGCCGTACGCGTTCCAGTCGTTCCACCCCATCGGCGGGGTGAGTGCCAGGTTGTTGGCCAGCGCCTGGGCCGGTTCGGCCGTGCGCACCCCGATGAACCATACGGCGGCACCGGCCGCGAGCAGCAATGCCACCGCGCGGGCCGGCCAGAGCCGCTGTCGCACACGCATGATCTCTCCCTCGATTGAGTCGGCTCGGCTGCGCTACTGCAGGGATACGTCGTCGAGGTAGAGACCGTCGGTGCCGGCGGCCGTCTCGACGTAGAGCGTGGCGCCGGTCAGCGTGCCCGTCCACGAGACCGTGGCGGTGCCGGTCAGCTGGGTCCAGCCGCCGGTGTTCACCGTGGCGGCCGGAGTGAGCTGCACATAGCTGGTCGTGCCGTTCGCGGTCAGGGCGAGCGTCACCTTCGCGCTCGGTGTGCCGCTCTGCGCGCGGACCCACGCGCTGGTCGTGTAGCTCTTGCCGTTGGTCAGCTTCGACGTGACGTCCTGGGCCGGGCCGTTCCACGCCGCGGTGCGGCCGGTGATCTGCAGCGACTGGCTGCCGCCGTGGGCGACCGAAGCGGCCGCGAGGGTGCCGGCGCCGAAGACCGACCAGCCGCTGGTGCCGCTCTCCATGGTGCCGTTGGCGAGCAGGTTGCCGCCGCCGTTGTCACCACCGCCGGTGCCGGTGAACTGCCACCAGTTGACGTTGAAGAGGTTGCCGGACCCGCCGGTGTACTTGAAGTACAGGTCGTGGGTGCCGGTTGCGCCGCTCACCGGGCAGGTGACGGTGGTCCAGGTCTGCCAGCCCCCGGTACCGGCGACGGTGCAGGTGCCGACCAGAGTGCCGTTGAGGCTGTCCAGGTGCAGCTCGATGCGTCCGCCGCTGGTCGCCGAGGCGACCCGTGCGCTGAACGACGTCGCGCCGGCGCCGAACGCGACGCCCTTGACCTTGATGTTGTCGCCGTTCTCGATCCAGCCGACGTTCATGCCGCCCTCGCTGGACGGCTCGGTCTCCACGCCGTTCTCCCAGGCGATGGTCTCGGCCTCCTGGCGCACGTACGGGTTCAGCGTGCCCACCTGCGGCGCGCCCGTCGTGGTCATGTTCATCGTCGGGATGGTGCCGTCGGCGTTGTAGCTGAACTTCTCCACGGCCACCGAGCGGGTGTAGCCGCTGCCGCCGGGCAGGGCCCCGTTGTGGTAGAAGAAGTACGACCCGCCGTTGAAGTCGATGACGCCCGGGTGGTTCGTGAAACTTGCACCCTGGGTCGGCATGACGGTGCCGCGGAAGGTCCACGGCCCGGTGGGCGACGTGGCGGTCGAGTAGGCGATGTATTCCGAGCAGCACTTCGCGGCGAAGACGTTGTAGTACAGGCCGTTGCGCTTGTAGACCCAGGGGCCCTCCTCGAACAGCGTCGGGCGGCTGGTGTTGCCGGTGCGGGTGCCGAACCCGGCGGTGGTCAGCGGGATCTGGGCCGGGCTGCCGGAGGTCGAGATCATGTCGGCGTTGAGCTTCACGTACCACAGGTGAGGGTTGCCGTAGTACAGGTACGCCTGCCCGTCGTCGTCGATGAAGACCGTCGGGTCGATCTCGGAGTTCTGGATCAGCGGCCGGCCCAGGGCGTCGTGGAAGGGGCCGGTGGGGTTGTCGGCGACGCCGACCCCGATGGCGTTGCTGCCGTTGGCCATGCGCACCGGCACGTACCAGTAGAACTTGCCGTTGCGGTACACGGTCTGCCCGGCCCAGGCGTCCGAGCTCGCCCAGCTGAACGTGGACAGGCTCATCGGCGATCCGTGGTCGGTCCAGTTCACCATGTCGGAGGAGGACCAGACCCGCCAGTCGCGCATGGTGAAGTACGTCGAGTTGTCCTCGTCGTGCCCGGTGTACAGGTAGACCCGGCCGTTGTAGACCAGCGGCGCGGGGTCGGCGGTGTAGATCGTCTGCACGATCGGGTTGTCGGCCCGGGCCGGGGCGGCCGGGATGAGTCCGGCCAGGCTCAGCAGGCCGGCGGCCGCTACGAGCGCGCGCCGGATGGAAGGTTTCACGGAACGCTCCTGGGGTGATTTGTGATCGCTCACATGGCGCGTGGCGGGCGCGGATGAGCGTCGGCGTCGGGATGTCAGGGAACCTTGCCAGAATCGCCCACAGCATTCAAGTGAGTCGTTGTCCGGAGCCGGTGCGACCATTCCCGGGGTGGCTGCATAACGCTTTTTGACGTACTGGATTCGGAACTTTTGCGGAAAAAGTGTTATGGCGGTAGGGCGTGGAAGGTCGGCGGTCCGCCATTGCGGAATTTCACGCGGGAATGGCCGTCAAGGCTTGAAAGGGCGGGCCCGATCTGGCAATCTCATCGATCTCGATGCCTGACGGACGGCCGCGTTGACGCACCGCTGTTAGCGCTAACAAACAGTGAAGTCCCTACCGCCAGAAGGACTTACCTCATGCATGCCCTTCTTCATCGCAACGCGCCCGGAGCCACGCGGCGCCGGTCCGCGACGGCCTTCGCCGCCGTGCTCGTGCTGGCCGCGGCGGCCGCCGTCGCGCTACACATCGCCCCGGCCGCCGCCGCCACGGTCGACACGAGCGCCTGGTACACCCTCGTCAACCGCAACAGCGGCAAGGCGATCGACGTGTACAACTCGGCCACCAACGACGGCGCGCGCATCACCCAGTGGACCCGCAACAACGGCGCGAACCAGCAGTGGCAGTTCGTCGACTCCGGCGGCGGCTACTACCGCCTCAAGTCGCGCTCGTCGGGCAAGGTGCTCGACGTCTACAACCTCTCCACCGCCGACGGCGCGAGCATCGTGCAGTGGGCCGACGGCAACGGCGTCAACCAGCAGTTCCGCCTGGCCGACTCCGACGGCGGCTACGTGCGGCTGCTCAACCGCAACTCCGGCAAGGCGGTCGAGGTGCAGAACGCGTCGACCGCGGACGGCGGCAACATCGTGCAGTACAGCGACTGGGGCGGCGCCAACCAGCAGTGGCAGCTGGTGCGCGCCGACGGCGGGACCAGCCCGACGCCGAGCACCTCGGCGCCGGCCGGGCAGTTCACCAACCCGGTGGTCTGGCAGGACTTCGCCGACGGCGACATCATCCGCGTCGGCGACGCCTACTACTACTCCGCCTCGACCATGCACTACTCGCCGGGCGCGCCGATCCTGCGCTCCTACGACCTCGTGCACTGGGAGTACGCCGGGCACTCCGTGCCGAGCCTCGACTTCGACTCCAACGCCTACAACCTCAGCGGCGGCCGGGCGTACGTCAAGGGCATCTGGGCCTCGACGCTGAACTACCGCCCGAGCAACAGCACCTACTACTGGCTCGGCTGCGTGGAGTTCAACCGGACCTACGTCTACACCGCCTCGGCCGTCGACGGAACCTGGTCGAAGAAGGCCCGGATCAACTCCTGCTACTACGACGCCGGCATGCTCATCGACGACAACGACACCATGTACGTCGCCTACGGCAACAGCACCCTCAGCGTCGCGCAGCTGTCGGCGGACGGGACGAGCCAGGTCCGCTCGCAGCAGGTGTTCACCGCGCCGTCCGGCATCACCCTCGAGGGCTCGCGGTTCTACAAGCGCAACGGGTACTACTACATCTGGGTCACCCGCCCCGCCAACGGGCAGTACGTGCTGCGCTCCTCCAGCCCGTGGGGCCCGTACGAGATGCGCCAGGTCCTGCTCAACACGCCCGGCCCGATCTCCGGCGGGGGCGTGCCGCACCAGGGCGGGCTCGTGCAGACCCAGAACGGCGACTGGTACTACATGGCGTTCACCGACGCCTACCCGGGCGGCCGGGTGCCGACGCTCGCGCCGATCACGTGGAGCGGCGACTGGCCGGTCCTGCAGACCGTCAACGGCGCGTGGGGCGCGAACTACCCGAGGCCGAACATCACCACCTCGAAGACCGTCAAGCCGATGATCGGCACCGACACGTTCACCACCGCCGCGCTCGGCCCGCAGTGGGAGTGGAACCACAACCCGGACAACACCAGGTGGTCGTCCGGCAGCGGCCTGCGGCTGCAGACCGCGACCGTGACGAACGACCTGTACTCGGCCCGCAACACGCTGACCCAGCGCATCCAGGGCCCGTCCTCGACGGCGACCGTCGAGCTGGACTACTCGGCGATGGCCGACGGGGACCGCTCCGGCCTGGCCATGCTGCGCGACTCCTCGGCCTGGATCGGCGTGCAGCGCGACAACGGGTCGACCCGCGTCACGATGGTGAACGGCCTGACCATGGACGGCAGCTGGAACACCACCGGCACGGGCTCGGTGGCGGCCTCGGCCGCCGTCACCGGCGGCCGGATCTGGCTGCGGGCCACCGCCGACATCCGGCCCGGATCCGGGCGGCAGGCCCGGTTCTCGTACAGCACCGACGGCGTCACCTTCACCGCCCTGGGGCCGGCGTTCACGCTCAACAACGCCTGGCAGTTCTTCATGGGGTACCGCTACGCCGTCTTCAACTACGCCACCAGGTCGCTCGGTGGCGCCGTCACCGTGCGCTCGTTCACTCAGACCGCTTAGGAGTTCCCGTGCACAGCAGAGCACTCGGCGCCGTGCTGGCGGCGACGGTCGTGGCAGCGGGGGTGGTGGTCGCCGTCAACGCGACCTCCGCCTCGGCGGCGACCGTCGACACCACGGCGTGGTACACCCTCGTCAACCGCAACTCCGGCAAGGCCCTCGACGTGTGCGGCGCGTCCACCGCGGACGGCGCGTGCATCCAGCAG
The DNA here is from genome assembly GCF_050947935.1 of Dactylosporangium sp. CA-052675. Taxonomy (GTDB): domain Bacteria; phylum Actinomycetota; class Actinomycetes; order Mycobacteriales; family Micromonosporaceae; genus Dactylosporangium. Next base: position 4,614,127 of record NZ_CP192010.1, read on the forward strand.
TACAGCCGTTCCGGCGGGCAGAACCAGCAGTGGCAGTTCGTCGACTCCGGTGGCGGCTACTACCGGCTCAAGGCCCGCCACTCGGGCAAGGTCCTCGACGTGTACAACTTCTCCACCGCCGACTCCGCCAAGCTCGTGCAGTGGACCGACGGCAACGGCACGAACCAGCAGTTCCGCCTCGCCGACTCCGACAGCGGCTACGTGCGGCTCATCAACCGCAACTCCAGCAAGGCCGTCGAGGTGCAGGGCGCCTCCACCGCCGACGGGGGAGCGGTCGTGCAGTACAGCGACTGGGGCGGCACGAACCAGCAGTGGCAGCTCGTCCGCGTCGACGGCACGACCCCGACCACGCCGGGCAACACCGGCGGGGGCTGTTCGCTGCCGTCGTCGTACCGGTGGTCGTCGACGGGTGCGTTGGCGAGTCCGGCGAACGGGTGGGTGTCGTTGAAGGATTTCACCAATGTTGTCTACAACGGCAAGCATCTGGTGTATGCCACGACGCATGATACGGGTTCGTCGTGGGGGTCGATGAATTTCGGTCTGTTCACGAACTGGTCGGACATGGGTTCGGCGAGTCAGAACCGGATGAGTTTCAGTGCGGTGGCGCCGACGTTGTTCTATTTCGCGCCGAAGAACATCTGGGTGTTGACGTACCAGTGGGGTGGGACGGCGTTCTCGTACCGTACGTCGAGTGATCCGTCGAACCCGAATGGCTGGTCGGCGCAGCAGACGTTGTTCACGGGGAGTATTTCCGGGTCGGGTACGGGTCCGATCGATCAGACGATCATCGGTGATGCCTCGAACATGTATCTGTTCTTCGCCGGGGACAACGGCAAGATCTATCGGGCGAGTATGCCGATCGGGAATTTCCCGGGCAGTTTCGGCTCCAGTTACACGCAGGTGATGAGCGACTCGACCAACAACCTGTTCGAGGGGGTGGAGGTCTACAAGGTGCAGGGTCAGAACCAGTACCTGATGCTCGTGGAGGCGATCGGTGCTCAGGGCCGGTACTTCCGGTCGTTCACGGCGAGCAGTCTGGGTGGTTCGTGGACGCCGCAGGCGGCCAGTGAGAGCAACCCGTTCGCGGGCAAGGCCAACAGCGGCGCGACGTGGACCAACGACATCAGCCACGGTGACCTGGTCCGTACCAACCCGGACCAGACCAAGACGATCGACCCGTGCAATCTGCAGCTGCTGTACCAGGGCCGGTCCCCGAGCTCCGGCGGCGACTACGGGCTGCTGCCGTACCGCCCGGGCGTGCTGACCCTGCAGCGCTGAGCGTTCCTCGGCGTAGTCCGGTGGTCGCAGGCGGATCGGCTCGCCTGCGACCACCCGTCGGGGGTCCCGCGACGACCCACACGTATGACGGATCGAGAGGTACCGCCATGTCCTCCTTGTTCCTGTCCCGCCGCGGTCTGCTGACCGTGGCCGCCGCCTCCACCGCGGCGACCGTCGCCGGGCTGTCGAGGCCCGGCGCCGCCACGGCCACCAGCGGCCCGCAGAGCTACACCGCGGCCTGGTCGTCGGTCGACCAGCACCCGCCCGCCCCCGAGTGGTTCCAGGACGCCAAGTTCGGCATCTACTACCACTGGGGCGCCTTCAGCGTCCCGGCGTTCGGCAGCGAGTGGTACCCGCGCAACATGTACAACAACGGCTCGAACGAGAACAACCACCACAAGGCCGTCTACGGCGATCCGTCGGTGTGGCCGTACCACAACTTCATCAACGGGGCCCGCGACAAGGCCGGCAACTTCGTGCAGTTCGCGCCCAAGCTCGCCTCCGCCGGCGGCAACTTCGACCCCGGCGCGTGGGCCCAGTTGTTCGCCGACGCCGGCGCGAAGTTCGCCGGCCCGGTCGCCGAGCACCACGACGGCTTCTCCATGTGGAACAGCAGCGTCAACGAGTGGAACTCGGTCGCCAAGGGGCCGCGCCTGGACCTGCTGCGGCTGCACGCCGACGCCATCCGGGCCAAGGGGCTGCGGCTGTACGTCTCGCTGCACCACGCCTACAACTTCACCGGCTACTACCAGTGGGTCCCGCAGCAGTCCGACGCGAGCCTGCGCAAGCTCTACGGCCAGCTGGGCGCGGCCGAGCAGCAGCTGTGGTACGACAAGCTGCGCGAGGTCATCGACGGCTACCAGCCCGACATCATCTTCCAGGACTTCAACCTCGGCCAGGTGACCGAGGCGCAGCGGCTGAACTTCCTGTCGTACTACTACAACCGCGCGGTCGCGTGGAACAGGGACGTGGCCGCCACCTACAAGGACGGGTTCAACAACCGCGGCGAGGTGTACGACTTCGAGCGCGGCGGCCCGGCCGACATCCAGAGCCCGTACTGGCTCACCGACGACAGCGTCTCGAGCTCGAGCTGGTGCTACACCGACGGCATCGGCTACTACCCGGCCACCGCGCTGCTGCACGCCCTGCTCGACCGGGTCAGCAAGAACGGCACGATGGTGCTCAACATCGCCCCGATGGCCGACGGCACCATCCCGTCCGGGCAGCGCAGCATCCTGCTCGCGATCGGCGAGCACCTCAAGCGCTTCGGCGAGTCGGTGTACGCGACCCGGGCCTGGACCGTCTTCGGCGAGGGCCCGACGCAGATGGGCGGCGGCTCCTTCCAGACGCCGCGCACCGGCACCGCCCAGGACATCCGGTTCACCCGCAGCAAGGACAACCGGGTGCTGTACGCCACCGTGCTGGGCTGGCCCGGCAGCACGCTGCACATCACGACGCTGAGCTCGAACCGGATCAACCTCGGCTCGCTCAGCGCCGTGGAGCTGCTCGGCTCGACGGCCGGCACGGCGATCAACCTGCCGACCCGCACCCAGGACGGCTCCGGCCTGCACATCACGATGCCCTCGTCGAGCGCTCCCTACAGCGCCGGGGCGTACGTGGTCCGGCTGACGTTCTCGGGCCAGATCCCGGCCCTCGGCAGCGGCGGGACCACGACCGGCTGGGTCCGCATCGCCAACGCCACGACCGGCCTGGTGCTCGACAGCGGCGGCAGCGTCGCGTCCGGGTCGGTGCTCAAGCAGTGGAACTACGACGGCAGCACGAACCTGCAGTGGCAGATCGTCGACCTGGGCACCGGCTACGTGCGCATCGTCAACCGCACCAACGGGATGGTCGCCGACAGCTGGGGCAACACCGCCAACGGGGCGAACGCGATGCAGGCGGCCTGGAACGGCGGCAACAACCAGCAGTGGCGGCTCAACAGCGTCGGCAACGGGCGCTACCAGATCATCAACCGCGGCACCGGCACCGCCCTCGACGGCGCCGGCAACGCCACCGTCGGGTCCACGGTCGTGCTGTGGGCGCCGAACGGCAGCACCAACAACCAGTGGACCATCACCGCCGTCTGAAGGGGTGCCACCCGTGCTACGCAACAAACCTCTCGCCGCGCTGGCCGGTGTGCTGCTGGCCGCGGCCGGCGTCGTCGTCGCGGCCGCCGGGCCGGTCGCGGCCGCCACCTCCATCACCGTCAACGGCTCCTCGGGCGGCCGGACGTTCGACGGCGTCGGCGCGGTCAGCGGCGGCGGCGGCAACAGCCGCCTGCTCATCGACTACCCCGAGCCGCAGCGCGCCCAGATCCTCGACTACCTGTTCAGCCCGGCCTACGGCGCCGCCCTGCAGATCCTCAAGGTCGAGATCGGCGGCGACACCAACTCCACCAGCGGCTCGGAGCCCAGCCACGCGCACTTCCGCGGCGACCTGAACTGCAACCGCGGCTACGAGTGGTGGATCATGGAGCAGGCCAAGGCCCGCAACCCCGGCATCAAGCTGGCCGGCCTGGCCTGGGGCGCGCCGGGCTGGATCGGCAACGGCAACTTCATGTCCACCGACATGATCGACTACCTGATCTCGTGGCTCGGCTGCGCGAGACAGCACAACCTCACCATCGACTACCTCACCGCGGCCCAGAACGAGAAGCGGACCGACGCCAACTGGACCATCAGCCTGCGCAGCGCGCTCAACGCCAACGGGTACAGCGGCGTGAAGATCATCTTCGGGGACGACTACCCCGGCAGCTGGAACCCGGCCAACGCCGTGGCGAGCAACGCGTCCCTGCGCAACGCCATCGACGTGCTCAGCGGGCACTACCCGTGCGGCTACCTCAGTGCCCAGACCACCTGCACGGTGTCGGCCAACGCCCTCAACTCCGGCGAGACGCTGTGGGACAGCGAAGGCGGCTCGCAGGACTACAACGACGGCGCCAAGCCCCTCGCGCGGGGCATCAACCGCGGCTACATCGACGGGAAGATGACCGCCTACCTCAACTGGGACCTCATCGCCGCGATCACCCCGAACCTGCCGTGGAGCACCGTCGGGCTGGTGCTGGCCAACCAGCCGTGGTCGGGCTGGTACGCCGTCGGCAAGGACACCTGGGCCCTCGCCCACACCACCCAGTTCACCGCGCCCGGCTGGAAGTACCTCGACTCCTCCAGCGGCTACATCGGCGGCAACCGCGCCAACGGCAGCTACGTCAGCCTGAAGTCGACGAACAACACCGACTACAGCACCATCATCGAGACCATGGACGCGAGCGCCGCGCAGACGCTCAACTTCACCGCCACCGGCGGGCTGTCCACCGGTACCGTGCACGTCTGGTCGACCAACCTCAACTCCGGCAACGCCGCGGACCAGTTCCGCCACGCCGCCGACATCACGCCCACCGGGGGCGCGTACTCCCTGACCGTCCAGCCCGGCTACCTGTACTCCATCACCACCACGACCGGACAGGGCAAGGGCACCGCGACCAGCCCCGCCCAGGGCGCGCTGGCGCTGCCCTACACCGACACCTTCGACGGCTACGGCGCCGGCCGGCTGCCCAAGTACCTGCAGGACATGCAGGGCGCGTTCGAGACCGCCGCGTGCGGGGCCGGCCGCTCCGGCCTGTGCCTGCGGCAGTCCTCGCCCCAGGCCCCGATCACCTGGAAGACCCTCGCCGACCCCAGCACCTACGGCGGCAACCTGTCCTGGGCCAACTACACCGTCTCCGCCGACGCGCTGCTGGAGAAGTCCGGCTACGTCCAGCTCGAGGGCCGCGTCGGCGGCCAGAACCTCGACCCGATCGGCAACCAGAACGCCTACTACCTGCGCGTCACCGACGGCGGCGCCTGGTCGATCCTGCGCAACAGCAGCGGCGGCAACCTCACAACCCTTCGCAGCGGTACGGTCGCGGCGCTGGGCCTGAACCGCTGGCACAGTCTGGCGCTCGGCTTCTCGGGCAGCACGATCACCGCGGCCGTCGACGGGACCACGGTCGGCACCGTCACCGACGGCGCCTACGGCTCGGGCCAGGTCGGCTTCGGCACCAGCCAGGGCGAGACCGCACAGTTCGACAACCTGTCCGTCGTGGCCGGCCCCGGCGGCTCCGGCGGTGCCACGGCCCCGCTGCGCAACCTCAACGCCGGCCGCTGCCTCGACGTCCCGTCCCAGGCCCAGACCAACGGCACCCGGCTGGCGCTGTGGGACTGCAACGGCGGCACCAACCAGCAGTGGACGCTCACCGGCGGCAAGCAGCTGCAGGTGTACGGCACCAAGTGCCTCGACGCCGAGGGCGCGGCGACGACCCCCGGCACGAGGGTCGTCATCTGGGACTGCAACGGCCAGGCCAACCAGCAGTGGAACGTCAACGCCGACGGCACCGTCACCGGCGTGCAGTCCGGCCTGTGCCTCGACGCGAGCGGTGCCGGGACGGCCAACAGCACCCCGGTGATCCTGTGGACCTGCAACAACGGCAGCAACCAACTGTGGACCCGGAGCTGATCCGGGGAAGGGGAAGGTGCTCGATGCCCAGACGTGGCATGTTCTCATCGGCCATCGCGGTGGCGGCGGTCCTCGTCGCGGTCGCCGCCGGCCAGGCGCTGACCGGTGGTGGTGACGGCACCGCCGTCGCCGCGCCGGGCGCCGCCCAGGCCGCGACCGCCGGGTGCGGCAAGGCGCCGGCGCTGGCCAGCGGCACGCACTCGGTGCAGAGCAGCGGCCAGAACCGCACGTACATCCTGAGAGTCCCGGACAACTACAACAACAGCCATCCGTACCGGTTGGTCTTCGGGCTGCACTGGCTGAACGGCTCCGCCGCCGCGGTCGCCTCGGCCGGGTACTACGGACTGCAGCCACTGTCGAACAACAGCACGATCTTCGTGGCGCCGCAGGGCATCAACAACGGCTGGGCCAACACCAACGGCCAGGACCTGACCCTCGTGGACGATCTGACCAGGCTCGTCGAGGGTGGCCTCTGCGTCGACACGACCCAGGTCTTCGCGTTGGGCTGGAGCTACGGCGGCGCCATGAGCTACGCGATCGCCTGTGCCCGTCCGACGGTGTTCCGTGCCGTTGCCGTGCTGTCCGGGGCCAACCTCAGCGGATGCAACGGCGGCACCCAGCCCGTCGCCTACTTCGGCATCCACGGCACCCACGACAGTGTGCTCAACATCAGCAACGGGCGGTCGCTGCGCGACACGTTCGTGCGGAACAACGGCTGTACGCCGCAGAGCCCGCGCGAGCCGGCGCAGGGCAGCCTGACCCACATCACCACCACCTACACCGGGTGCCGTCCGGGCTACCCGGTCCAGTGGGCCGCGTTCGACGGCGACCACACCCCCAGCCCGGTCGACGGGTCGGGCACCCCCAACGACGCCAGAACGTGGACCTCCGGGGAGATCTGGAAGTTCTTCGCACAGTTCGAGAACACCTCCCCGCCGAGTTCGGCACCCGCGTCGTCCACCCCGCCGAGCAGCGCGCCGCCGAGCTCTCCGCCCGTCAGCGGCGGGCCCGGCACCGGCACCTGCACCGCCACCTACCGGGCCGTCAACAGCTGGCCCGGCGGCTTCCAGGGCGAGGTCGTCGTGGCCAACAACGGCTCCACCACGCTCAACGGCTGGACCGTACGCATGACCCTCGCCGGCGACCAGGCGATCAGCAGCCTCTGGGGCGGCGTCAACACCGCGTCCACCGGCAGCATCACGGTCAGGAACGCCTCCTACAACGGCACGCTCGGCGCGAACGCCACGACGACGTTCGGGTTCGTCGCGACCGGTAGCAGCACCGCGTCACCCGGCAACGTCACCTGCGCCAGTCCCTGATCGACGCACGCCTCGCAGGCCGCCCCGCCCGGGGCGGCCTGCGACACCTGACGCCGGCGTATCCCGGTGGCCGGGTCCCCGGCGGCTCGTCGCATCCGCCGGCGGTCACGACCCGGCGGCCGGGTTGCGCGCGGTGGCGCCGGTGCCCGCACGGCGCCGGGCCGCCGCGACCCTCTTGGTGGTGTCCCGGATCACCAGCTGCGGCGGGAGGGCGCGGTCGGGGTCCTGGCCCACCAGTCCGCCGTGCCCGGTGATGGCGTCGAGCTCCAGCAGTGCCGTGACACAGCGCCGGCCGATCTCGTCGTAGTCCTGCCGGACCGTGGTCAGCGGCGGATGGAGGTAGGCCGCCGCCGGGATGTCGTCGAAGCCCACGACGCTGACGTCGTCGGGCACGCGGATGCCCCGCTCGGCGAAGGCGCGCAGGACCCCGACGGCCATCTGGTCCCCGGCGGCGAAGACCGCCGTCACGTCCGCGCGGCGGGCCAGTTGCAGCCCGGCGGCGTAGCCGGACTCCGCGCTCCAGTCGCCCTCGAGCATCGACGGCGACGGACGGCGGAATGCGCGATGGGCCGCACGCCAGCCCGCGATGCGGCTGTGCGTCTCCGGCCAGTCGTGCGCGCCCGACACGTGCCACACCTGCGCGTGCCCGAGCCGCAGCAGGTGCGACACCGCGGCCCGGGCTCCCGCGGCCTGGTCCGCGACGATCGCGGGGACCGTCCCGGACGTGTCGGACTGGATGGCGACGACGGGCACGTTCCCGGCGAGCCGCAGCAGCGCGGTCGGCGGGAGCGACGCGGCGGCGATGACCCCGGTCACGGACTGGCTCGCCAGGGTGGACAGCGCCGCGGCCACGGTGTGCTGGTCGGCCCGGCGCAGCGACTCGACCCGCAGGCTGTAGCCCGCCATGCGCGCGGCGCGCTCGATGCCGAGCAGCGCCGAGGAGGCTCCGTACACGGTCCGGTCGCGGGCGATCACGCCGATCACCCGAGACCGGACGCGCTCGGGCTGACGCCGGTCCGTTGGGAGCACATTCGCGAATATATTCGGAAGTGTTAGCGTTCACTACCGCGATGTCAACCGGCGTCCTCGGGCGAGCGCGGCGGCTGTCCGCTCGTCGTTCGGGCAGGCGTGCACCGTGAGCCGGCTGCGGGACGTGATCCGGTGCGCGCGTGCCGTCCGGTCAGCCGGTCGGCGCGGTAGTGAGGCGGGCCGCGGTCCAGGAGATCGGGGGCAGCCGGAGGGTCGCCGTGTGGCCGTCGACGGTCACGCCCTCGGCGGGCCGCAGCGTGACGCGGTCGGGCCGGTCGCGGGTGTTGGTGGCGCGCACGTCGTCGTCCCACAGCGTCCACGACCCGGCCGGCCGGGCCGGTGCCCCGAAGGCCCGCAGATCGACGGTCAGCTCCACCGGCCGGGCCTGGTCGCGGTTGACCGCGAAGAGGGCCAGGCCGCCGGTGGCGGCGTCGTAGGTGGCGACGGCGTCGACGACCGGGGCCTCGCCGTAGCGGGAGGTCTCGTACCCGGGCGCGTCGACGGTCGTGCGCAGGACGACGCCGCGGGCCAGCGCGGCGGTGCGCGCGAACGGGTGGAAGATGCTCTGCCGCCAGGCCGGCCCGCCGGGTTCGGTGCGGATCGGCGCGATGACGTTGACGAGCTGGGCCTGGCAGGCGGCGGTGACCCGGTCGCTGTGCCGCAGCAGCGAGATCAGCAGGTTGCCCACGACGACCGCGTCGGCGACGTTGTATTCGTCCTCGATCACCGGCGCCGCGACCTGCCACTGCGTGGGCGCCGGCCGGCCCTGGAAGCGGGACATGTACCAGACGTTCCACTCGTCGAAGGAGAGCTGCATCTTCTTGCGGCTGCGCAGCCGGGCTCCGACGCTGTCGGCGGTGGCCACGATGCTGTCGACGAAGTGGTCCATGTCGGTGGCGCACGCCAGGAACGAGCCGAGGTCGCCGTCGTGCTCCTCGTAGTAGGCGTGGCAGGAGACGTAGTCGACCAGGTCGTAGGCCTCCTGCAGCACCGTGGCCTCCCAGGCGCCGAACGTCGGCATGGCGGAGCCGGAGCTGCCACAGGCCACCAGCTGCAGGCCCGGCTCCGCGGCGCGCAGGGCGCGGGCGGTGGCGGCGGCCAGCCGGCCGTACTCGCGGGCGCTCTTGTGCCCGATCTGCCACGGCCCGTCGAGCTCGTTGCCCAGGCACCACATGGAGATGCCGTACGGCTCCTCGGCGCCGTTGGCCCGGCGCAGGTCGGCCAGGTGGGTGCCGGAGGGCTGGTTGCAGTACTCGTGGACGTCCAGCGCCTCCTGCACGCCCCGGGTGCCGAGGTTCACCGCGTACATGATCTCGACACCGGCCTTGGCCGCCCACCGGGCGAACTCGTCGATGCCGACCTCGTTCGTCTCGATGCCGTGCCAGGCCAGGTCGCGCCGGCGGGGGCGGTGCTCGCGCGGCCCGACACCGTCCTCCCAGCGGTATCCGGAGACGAAGTTCCCGCCGGGATACCGCACGGTGGTGACGCCGAGCTCGCGGGTCAGGGCCAGGACGTCGGTGCGGAACCCGTCCTCGTCGGCGAGCGGGTGGCCGGGCTCGTAGATGCCGGTGTAGACGCACCGCCCCATGTGCTCGACGAAGGAGCCGAAGGTGCGGCGGCTGACCGGGGCGACGACGGCGGCGGGGTCGAGGGTGACACGCACGGGCAGCATCGATGTCCTTTGTAGAGTGTCCGGTTCGTGTTGAGGGCGCCGATCGTCGAGCCGCCGCCGGTCCTGGTCGCGAACCGCGACGGCGGACCGGCCGGCCCGGCCGCGACGCGGTGCCCACCGGCGGCGACGCGCTCGGCCGTCAGACGGTCCCGAGTCGCTGGCGGCGCTGCTGATGCGCGGGGGCGGCGGGATCGTCGAGCGCGTCGAGGAGGCGGGTGAGCAGCTCTTGCAGGAGCTCCCGCTCGCCGGCGGCGATGGCCAGCGTGGCCGTGCTCGCGTCGATCTGCTGGCTGACGCGCTGGTGGAGCCGGCGACCGCGCGGGGTGAGGTGCGCACGGACCCGCCGGCGGTCGATCTCGTCGCCGCGCCGGTAGACGAGATTGTCCTCGACGAGGTGGTCGACCAGCTTGGTCAGCGTGGCGGGCGGCAGGAACGCGTGCTCGGCGATCTCGGTCATGTGGTGGCCCGCACCGTCGGAGAGCAGGCTGATGACGCGCCAGGCGTCGAGGGAGTGCCCCTCCGCGTGGAGGATCGCGGTGAGGCGTCGGCTCAGCAGCCGCTCCGCTCGCGTCAGCTGCTGGGTCAGGTCCTGGGGCCGACCAGCGCGCGCATCGGTCATGACACTCCTCGGGCCGGCGGGCAAGGCCATGCTACAGAACGGCCGCATCTGCGGGAACGCTCTGGAGATCCGGCAGCGCGCGCGGAAGCATGTCGCTATGTCTCGGTCCGACCGGCTGGTGCCCGGTCCCGTCTCCTCCGGGCCGCCGGTGGTATTGCCGCGCGAGCGCTCCGAGCTGCTGGAAATCGGCGACGAGACGGTGGCGGTGGCCCTGGTCGTGCCGCTGCAGGGCACCGCCGGAATCTTCGGGCCGAGCTGTGAGCTGTGTGCCGAGCTGGCGGTCGAGGAGGTCAACCGGGCCGGGGGTGTGCTGGGGCGGGAGCTGCGGCTGGTGCCGGTCGACGGCGGCGCCGCGCCGGAGCGGGTGGCGGCCGAGGTGGATGCGCTGGTGTCGTCCGGGGCCGTGCAGGGGGTCACCGGGTGGCACATCTCCTCGGTGCGCCAGGCGGTGGCGCCCCGGATCGCGAACCGGGTGCCGTACGTGTACACCGCGTTGTACGAGGGTGGCGAGCGCACCGACGGGGTGTTCCTGACCAGCGAGACGCCCGACATCCAGCTGTACCCGGCGATGCGGACGCTGGCGCAGGAGCGCAGGCTCCGGCGATGGTTCATCGTCGGCAACGACTACGTGTGGCCCAGACGCTCCGCGCAGGCCGCGCGGCGCTATGCGGCCCGGTCCGGCGCCCGCATCTGTGGCGAGGCATACGTGCCGCTCGGCACCCACGACTTCGCCGACGTGCTGCGGCGGGTCGAACGGGCCGGGGCGGACGCGGTGCTGATGCTGCTCGTCGGCAACGACGCGGTGCGGTTCAACCGCGCGTTCGCCCGGGCCGGCCTCGACCAGCGGTGTGTGCGGCTGAGCACCCTCATGGACGAGAACATGTTGCTGGGCAGCGGCGGGGCGGCGACGCACGGCCTGTACAGCGCCGCGGGATTCTTCGCATCGCTGGTCACCGCCGAGAACCTGGACTTCCACGCGCAGTACGCGCGCCGGTTCGGCGTCGACGCCCCGCCGCTGGGCAGCCTGGGCGAGTCGTGTTACGAGGGTGTCCTGCTGCTGGCCGCGCTGATCGAACAGGCCCGCTCGCTCGACGTGCGGGCCATCGGCGCCAGCGCCGAGTCGGTGTCTTTCGAGGGGCCGCGCGGATTGTTGCGCATGCGGCGCCGCCACGTTCGCCAGCGCATTTACCTGGCCGAGGCGCGCGGCCTCGGTTTCGATGTGGTCGCCCAATTGCAGGCGGGGCCGCCGGACGCTTGACAGCGCCCGTGATCGGCACCGAAGATGCTTCCTGCGTGAAGCATCTGCCGGAGTTCCGCACGTCTCGGCTCCGTGCTGCCGGATGCCGTCCCGCGCCCGCGGGGAGCGCGGGGATCCCTGTGCATTAAAGCCAGCCGATTGGCTGGCTATTTTTCTTTCCGCACGGAAGCGGCGCGGAGAAGATCGCGGAAACGGCCAATTAAGGGCCGTGCAATCTCACCGAAATCAATCTCACCGACGCTGGGCGTGCCCATCCGGTAGGGCACGACACCCGCTCCGCCCGGCCACGAGCCGCGGCCGCCGGTGTCCGGCCACGGCACTGTCCTGCGCTGTTTTCTCGACCGTGGTACCGCAGCGTTGCGGGCCCGGTCGCCGACTTCTGCTGATGCTCATCCTCCCGTTGAGGCAAGGAGGCTTCATGTCCTGGATTCGCGGACGCCGCGCGGCGGCGTTGGCGGCGATGCTGGCCGCCACCGTGACGCTCGCCGCGTGCGGCAGCAAGACCGGCGAGAGCGCGAGCGGCGGCGGCGCGACCGCCGATACGTCGGGCGACACCGTCAAGGTGGGCCTGCTGAACTCGCTGTCGGGCACCATGGCCATCAGCGAGGTCACCGTGCGCGACTCCCTGCGGCTCGCCGTCGAGGAGATCAACGCCGCCGGTGGCGTGCTCGGCAAGAAGATCGCGCCGATCAGCGAGGACGGCGCCTCCGACTGGCCCACCTTCGCCGAGAAGGCGGAGAAGCTCATCAAGCAGGACAAGGTCGCCGCCGTCTTCGGCTGCTGGACCTCGGCCAGCCGCAAGGCCGTCAAGCCGGTCTTCGAGAAGAACAAGGCGCTGCTGTTCTATCCGGTGCAGTACGAGGGGCTCGAGCAGTCGCCGTACATCTTCTACACCGGCGCCACCACCAACCAGCAGATCGTGCCCGGCCTGGACTACCTGAAGTCGCAGGGCAAGACCTCGATCTACCTCGTCGGCAGCGACTACGTGTTCCCGCGGACGGCGAACAAGATCATCAAGGCGTACGCGGCCGCGAACGGGATGACCGTGCTCGGCGAGGACTACGCGCCGCTCGGCTCCACCGAGTTCGGCACGATCGTCAACAAGGTCAAGGCGTCCAAGGCCGCCGCGGTCTTCAACACCCTCAACGGCGACAGCAACGTGGCCTTCTTCAAGGAGTACAAGTCGGCCGGCCTGACCGCCGCCTCGATGCCCGTCGTGTCGGTGTCGATCGCCGAGGAGGAGGTCAAGAGCATCGGCACGCAGTACCTCGACGGCCAGCTCACCGCCTGGAACTACTACCAGACGACGGCCGGCGCGGCCAACGAGAAGTTCGTCAAGGCGTACAAGGCCAAGTACGGGGCGGACAAGCCGACGTCCGACCCGATGGAGGCCGCGTACGTCTCGGTCTACCTCTGGAAGGCCATGGTCGAGAAGGCCGGCTCCTTCGACGTGGAGAAGGTCAAGGCCGCCTCCGACGGCGTCGTGCTCGACGCGCCCGAAGGCAAGGTCACCGTCGACGGCGCGACCCAGCACATCTACAAGACGGCGCGGATCGGCAAGGTCGGTGCGGACGGCTTGATCACCGAGGTGTGGAACTCCGGTCAGCCGGTCAAGCCGGACCCGTACCTCAAGGGCTATCCCTGGGCGAGCGGCCTGTCCTGACGACCACCGCGGTCCGGTGGCGCAGGGCGACCCCGTCCTGCGCCACCTGCCCGTGGCGGCCCACCCCGATCCCCGGCGAATGGACGTCACCCATGGTCATCGTCAGTCAACTGTTCACCGGCGTCAGCATCGGCGCGGTCCTGCTGCTCATCGCGCTCGGCCTGGCGCTCACGTTCGGCCAGATGAACGTCATCAACATGGCGCACGGCGAGTTCATCATGGCCGGCGCCTACACCGTCTACGTGCTGCAGCAGGTCATCACCGATGCCGGCGTCTCGCTCGTCGTCGCGCTGCCGGTCGCCTTCCTCGTCGCCGGTGCGATGGGGGTGTTGCTGGAGATGCTGCTCATCCGCCGGCTGTACACGCGTCCGCTGGACACGCTGCTGGTCACCTGGGGCGTGTCACTGATCCTGCAACAGGCGGCCCGGGACATCTTCGGCGCCCCGAACGTCCAGACCCGGGCCCCCGACCTTCTCACCGGCAACATCAGGATCACCGGTGACCTGGTCCTGGCGAACAACCGGCTCTTCATCCTCGCGCTCGCGCTGGCCGCCGTGGCCGCGCTGACGTTGGTCCTGCGCTTCAGCTCGCTGGGCCGGCGGATCCGGGCGGTGGTGCAGCATCGCGACCTCGCCGCGGTCTCCGGCATCCCGACCGCCCGGGTGGACCGGCTCACCTTCTTCATCGGCTCGGGCCTCGCCGGCGTGGCCGGGGTGGCCCTCACGATGCTCGGCCCGATCGGCCCCACGATGGGCACGAACATCATCATCGACGCGTTTCTCGTCGTGGTGGTGGGCGGGATCGCGCAGATCAAGGGCACCGTCATCGTCGCCTTCGTGCTCGGCGTGCTGCAGTCGACGGTTGAGTACTCCACGACGGTGAGCGTGGCGAAGGTCGGCGTCTTCATCGCCATCGTGGCGTTCCTGCAATGGCGGCCCCAGGGGCTGTTCACCCTACGAACCCGGAGTCTCACATGACCGCTGCGAAGACCTCGCTCCTCGCGCCGGGCCGATGGACGCGGACGGTGGCGGGATTCGCCGTCGGCGCGGTGCTGCTCTTCGCGGTCGCGCCCGTGGCGCTGTCGGACTTCCGGCTCGGGCTGCTGGCCAAGTACCTGTGCCTGGCGATGGTCGCGATCGGCATCGGGCTGGCGTGGGGCCGCGGCGGCCTGCTCACCCTCGGCCAGGGGGTGTTCTTCGGGCTGGGCGGCTACGCGATGGCCATGCACCTCAAGCTCGCCGACGCCGGACCGGGCAACATGCCGGACTTCATGGAGTTGTACGGCCAGCTCGACGCCCTGCCGTGGTGGTGGCGCCCGTTCGCGAGCCCGTACTTCGCCCTGCCCGCGGCCGTGCTCATGCCGATGGCCGTGGCGTTCCTGCTCGGCTCGCTGGTCTTCCGCCGCCGGGTGCGCGGCGCGTACTTCGCGATCCTGTCGCAGGCGCTCGCGGCCGCCTTGGCGATCTTTCTCATCGGGCAACAGGGCACCACCGGCGGTACCAATGGACTCACCGACTTCCAGGGGTTCTTCGGCTACGCCCTGGACGACCCGGTCAACCAGCGGATGGTGTACTTCATCATCGCCGGCGCTCTGCTGCTCCTGCTGGCGCTGGCGCGGCACCTGATGCACAGCCGCTACGGCGAACTGCTCGTCGCGGTCCGGGACGCCGAGGAGCGGGTCCGCTTCCTCGGGTACGACCCCGCCAACGTCAAGCTCGTCGCCTACGTCACGGCCGCGGGCATGGCGGGCCTGGCCGGCGCGCTGTTCGTGCCGGCGGTCGGCATCATCAATCCCGCGCTCATCGGGATCGTGCCGTCGATCGAGTTCGTCATCGGCGTCGCGGTCGGTGGCCGGGCCACGCTGCTCGGCCCCGTGCTCGGCGCGGTGGCCGTGGCGTGGGCGCGGACCTCCCTGTCGGAGCAGTTCCCGGCCGCCTGGACCTACCTGCAGGGGCTGTTGTTCGTGCTCGTCGTCGCCTTCCTGCCCGGCGGCCTGGCGTCACTGGTCCGGCGGGTCCGCGCCCGCCGCCGCGCCTCGCGGACCGTTGCCGCCCAGGAGGTACCGGCATGAGCGACGAACCGGCCGGACTGCAGATCCGGGATCTGCGGGTGGTCTTCGACGGCTTCGCCGCCGTCGACGGGGTCAGCCTCGACGTGCGCCCCGGCGACCTCCGCTTCCTCATCGGGCCGAACGGGGCCGGCAAGACGACGCTGGTCGACGCCGTCACGGGGCTGGTCAAGGCGACCGGGTCGGTGCGCTTCGGCGACCGGGAACTGCTCGGCCGGCCGGTGCACCGCATCGCACGGCTCGGCGTCGGCCGGACCTTCCAGACGGCGACGGTGTTCGAGGAGCTGACCGTGCTGCAGAATCTCGACATCGCCGCCGGCGCCGGACGCGGCCGGCTCACCATGCTCCGCCGCCGCCGCGGCGTCCCGCCCGAGGTCGCCGAGGCGCTGGAGACGATCGGCCTCACCACCCGGCGCGACCATCTCGCCGGCACCCTCGCCCACGGGCAGAAGCAGTGGCTGGAGATCGGCATGCTCCTGGTCCAGGACGTGCGGCTGCTGCTGCTCGACGAGCCGGTCGCGGGGATGAGCCAGGACGAGCGCGACGCCACCGGCGAACTGCTCGGCGTCGTCGCCCGGGACCGGACCGTCGTGGTCATCGAGCACGACATGGACTTCCTGCGGCGCTTCGCCCGGACGGTCACCGTCCTGCACATGGGCCGGGTCCTCTCCGAGGGCACCGTGGCCGAGGTACAGGCCGATCCGCGCGTGCAGGAGGTCTATCTGGGACACGCCACCGAGGCGGGCGACACGACCTCGGCGACGGCCGGGCAGGAGGCGTGATGCTGCAGTTCGACGACGTCCACGTCGGCTACGGCCGCAGCATGGTGCTGCACGGAGTGTCCGCCGACGTGCCGGCCGACGGGGTGGCCGCGGTCCTGGGCCACAACGGGGCCGGCAAGAGCACGCTGCTGCGCGCGGCCATCGGGCTGCTCACGCCGAGGCGCGGGACGATCCGCCTGGACGGCGAGGACATCAGCCGCCTGGCCCCGCACCAGCGGGTCGCCCGGGGCATGGCGTACGTGCCCCAGGGGCAGCAGTGCTTCCCGCACCTGACCACCGCCGAGAACCTCCAGCTGGTCGCCGACGGCCGCGCGGGCGGCCGGGCGGCCATCGACGAGGCGCTGGAGATGTTCCCGGCGCTGCCGCCCCTGCTCGGCCGGCGGGCGGGCCTGCTGTCCGGCGGTCAGCGCCAGCAGCTGGCCATCGCCCGGGCGTTGATCACCAGCCCGAAGGTGTTGCTGCTCGACGAGCCGACCGAAGGCATCCAGCCCACCGTCGTGGCGGAGATCGAGCAGACGATCCTGGCGCTGGCCGGGCGTGGCGGCATGTCCGTGCTCCTCGTTGAGCAGCACATCGGCTTCGCGCTCAGCGCGGCCCGGAGATACTACGTTCTGGAGGCCGGCCGGGTCACCTCGTCCGGTCGCGGCGGCGAGGAGGCCCGCGCCGCGGTCCGCTCGGCCCTCTCCGTCTGATCCGGAGGACGACATGTTCCTGACCCCGCACGAGCAGGAGCGCCTGCTCATCCACGTCGCCGCCGACGTGGCCCGTCGACGCCGCGAGCGCGGCCTGCGGCTCAACCACCCCGAGGCGGTCGCCGTCATCACCGCGTTCCTGCTGGAGGGCGCGCGCGACGGCCGCACCGTCGTGGAGCTCATGGAGGCCGGCCGCCACGTGCTGACCCCGGCCGACGTCCTCGACGGGATCCCCGAGATGCTGAAGGAGGTGCAGGTGGAGGCGACGTTCCCGGACGGTACCAAGCTGGTGACGGTGCACCACCCGATCGGATGATTCCCGGCGAGATCCTCCCGGCCGGTGAGCCGGTGGAGATCAACGCCGGGCGCCCGACGACGACACTGCTGGTCACCAACACCGCCGACCGCCCCGTGCAGGTCGGCTCGCACTACCACTTCGCCGAGGCCAACCCCGGCCTGGAGTTCGACCGGTCCGCGGCGTGGGGGCAGCGCCTCGCCGTCCCGGCCGGGACCGCGGTGCGCTTCGAGCCCGGCGTGACCCGGCAGGTCGAGCTGGTGCCGCTGGGCGGCGCGCGGATCGTGCCGGGGCTGCGCGGCGAATGTGGTGGTCCCCTGTGAACGCGCCCGCCCGCGGCGCGGAGCCGCACGACCGGAAGGCAACGCCGTGACGCTGCTGGACCGGCGGCGCTACGCCGCCCTGTACGGCCCGACGACGGGCGACCGCATCCGGCTCGCCGACACCAACCTGCTGATCGAGGTCGAGTCCGACCACTGCGCCGGCGGCGACGAGGCCGTCTTCGGCGGCGGCAAGGTGATCCGCGAGTCGATGGGGCAGTCCCGGGCCACCCGCGCCGAGGGCACCCCCGACACCGTCATCACCGGCGCGGTGATCCTGGACCACTGGGGCATCGTCAAGGCCGACGTCGGCATCCGCGACGGCCGGATCGTGGCGATCGGCAAGGCCGGCAACCCCGACATCATGGACGGCGTCCACCCCGACCTGGTGATCGGGCCCTCCACCGAGATCATCGCCGGCAACGGCAGGATCCTCACCGCCGGTGCCGTCGACACGCACGTGCACTTCATCTGCCCGCAGCTGGTGACCGAAGCACTCGCCGGCGGCGTGACGACGCTGGTCGGCGGGGGAGTCGGCCCGGCGGAGAGCAGCAAGGCCACCACCGTCACCTCCAACGCCTGGCACCTGGCCCGCATGCACGAGGCGCTCGACGTGTGGCCGGTCAACGTCCTGCTGCTGGGCAAGGGCAACACGGTCTCCGAGGACGCGATGTGGGAGCAGCTGCGGGCCGGGGCGGGCGGCTTCAAGCTGCACGAGGACTGGGGTACCACGCCGGCCGCCATCGACGCGTGCCTGCGCGTCGCCGACGCCTCCGGGGTCCAGGTGTCCATCCACACCGACACGCTGAACGAGGCGGGATTCGTCCAGGACACGCTGCGGGCGATCAACGGACGGGCCATCCACGCGTACCACACCGAGGGTGCCGGCGGCGGCCACGCGCCCGACATCATCACGGTCGCCGCACACCCCAACGTGCTGCCGTCGTCGACGAACCCCACCCGGCCGTACACCCACAACACCCTGGCCGAGCACCTGGACATGCTCATGGTGTGCCACCATCTGTCCCCGTCCATCCCGGAGGACCTCGCGTTCGCCGAGAGCCGGATCCGGCCGTCGACGATGGCCGCGGAGGACCTGCTGCACGACCTCGGGGCCATCTCGATCATCGGCTCGGACTCGCAGGCGATGGGGCGCATCGGCGAGGTGGTCATGCGGACCTGGCAGACGGCCCACGTCATGAAGGATCGCGTCGGCGCGCTGCCGGGCGACGGCGCGGCCGACAACCACCGCGCCCGCCGTTACGTGGCCAAGTACACCATCTGTGCGGCGATGGCCAACGGGCTGGAGGCCGAGGTCGGCTCGGTGGAGGCGGGCAAGCTCGCCGACCTGGTGCTCTGGGACCCCGCCTTCTTCGGCGTCCGGCCGCAGCTGGTGATCAAGGGCGGCATGATCGCCTGGGCGCAGATGGGCGACGCCAACGCCTCCATTCCGACCCCGCAACCGATGCTGCCACGGCCGATGTTCGGCGCCTACGGCGTCGCCGCACCGGCGACCAGCGTCGCGTTCGTCGCCCCGGCGGCCCTGGAGGCGGGGCTGGAACTGGACGTCAAACGCCGGCTCGTGCCGGTCGCGAACGTGCGCTCCCGCGGCAAGGGCGACCTCCCGCACAACAGTGCCATGCCGCGCATCGAGGTCGAGCCGGACACCTTCACCGTCCGGATCGACGGCGTGGTGGTCGACCCCGACCCGGTCACCGAACTGCCCATGGCGCAGCGGTACTTCCTGTTCTGACGATGGACGCCAAGACCCCGACCCCGACCCTGAACCCGCCCCCGACCTCGACCCCGACCCCGACCACGACCCTGCTGCTGCTCGCCGACGGCCGGTTCCCGTCCGGCGGCCACGCGCACTCCAACGGCCTCGAGGCCGCGGTGGCCGCCGGGCGGGTCACCGGCGCCGGCGACCTGGAGGCGTTCCTGCGGGGCCGCCTGGCCACCGCCGGCCCGGTGACGGCGGCCTTCGCCGCGGCCGCCCGGCTCGCGGCGGCAACGGCGGACGGCGACCTGGCCGGGCTCGACGCCGAACTGGACGCCCGCACACCCTCGCCCGCGCAGCGGCTGGCCTCCCGCCGGCAGGGCCGGGCGCTCCTGCGGGCCGGCCGGCTGACCTGGCCGGCGCCGCTGTTCGACCGGGCACCGCGGCACCCCGACGGGTGCCATCACCCGATCGCGCTCGGGCTCACCGCGGCGGCGGCGAACCTGACCGCCGAGCAGGCCGCGACGATCGCGACCTACGGCATCATCACCGGTGCCGCCAGCGCCGCCGTGCGCCTGCTCGGCCTCGACCCGTACCAGGCGCAGGCGCTCCTGGCCCGGCTGGCCGCCGCCTGCGACGCGGTGGCCGTCCGAGCGGCCGGCGATGCCCGCGAGCAGAGCCCCGCCGACCTGCCGGCCAACACCGCGCCGCTGGCCGACGTCCACGCCGAAACTCACGCCACCTGGGAGGTGCGTCTCTTTGCGTCCTGACATCGAGCACGACGAGACCGTTCCGCACAGCCACCCGCACCCCGGCGTCGATCCGCACGCCCCGCTCGCCCCGGCCGGGCGAGCACTGCGCATCGGCATCGGCGGTCCCGTCGGATCGGGCAAGACCGCCCTGGTCGCCGCGCTGTGCCGGGCCCTCGGCGAAGAGCTGAGCCTCGGCGTGGTGACCAACGACATCTACACCACCGAGGATGCCGACTTCCTGAAACGCAACGCGGTCCTGCCGCCCGAGCGCATCCGCGCGGTGGAGACCGGCTGCTGCCCGCACACCGCCATCCGCGACGACATCTCCGCCAACCTCGACGCCGTCGAGGAGCTGGAGACGATGCTCGGGCCGCTGGATCTGGTCCTGCTGGAGAGCGGCGGCGACAACCTCACCGCCACGTTCAGCAAAGGGCTCATCGACCGGCAGATCTTCGTCGTGGACGTGGCCGGCGGGGACAAGGTTCCGCGCAAGGGCGGCCCCGGGGTCACCGCCGCCGATCTGCTGGTCATCAACAAGACCGACCTGGCCCCCATGGTCGGTGCCGACCTGGCGGTGATGGACCGCGACGCCCGGGCCCGCCGCGGCGAGCTGCCCACGATCTTCCTGTCGATCGCCGCCGACCGGCACGCGACGGCGGTCGCGGACTGGGTGCGCCACCTCGTCGCGCACCATCGCGACGAGCACCCCAGCGGCGAGCACCCCAGCGGCGGGCACCACGCACCGACCGGCGCGGGCTGATGCGGGCACACGCCAGGGTCGTCGCCGAGGCCGACGGCCGCGGCGGCACCCGGCTGGCCCGGCTGCGCGGCGAGACGCCCCTGCTGCTGCGCCGTACCGACCTCGCCGCGGGCGGGGCCACCGTGCACCTCGTCGGCGGGGCGGCCGGCCCCCTCGGCGGGGACGACCTGTGTCTGGACATCGACGTCGGGCCCGGCGCCACCCTGATCCTGCGGACGGTCGCGGCGGCGCTCGCCCTGCCCTCGCGGGCCGGCACCCGCTCGCGACTGGCCATCCGCGCGAGCGTCGCCGCCGGCGGGACACTGCACTGGCTCCCCGAGCAGACCATCGCCGGGGCCGGCTGCCGGCACACCACCACGGCGAGCGTCGAGGTCGCCGAGGGCGCGGCCGTGCTCTGGCGCGACGAGCTCGTCTGCGGGCGGCACGCCGAGCAGCCCGGCGACGTCACCGCCATCACCTCGGTGACCTACGGCGGCCGGCCGCTGCTGCGCCAGCGGCTCGACATCGGTCCGGGCGCTGACGGCTGGGCCGGCCCGGCCGTGCTCGGCGGCGCCAAGGCGACCGGATCGCTGCTGCGGGTCGACCCGGACGCGGCGCCGGACGCGCCGCTCGTGCTCGGCCCCACCGCTGTCCGCATGCCACTGGCCGGACCGGCGTGGCTGACCACCGCGACGGCACCGGACGCCCACACGCTGCGCCGATACCTCACCGAGCCCGCCCGTCGCCAGGATGTATCCACTGTGGACTGACCGGCGTGTGGTCCGGTTCCGCGCGGGAGCGGACCGGCGCGGGTTCAGGCCGTGCCTCGGCTGCGGTGGCGCCGCAGCCACGGCTGGCACAGGACGATCGCGCCGCCGATGACGCCGCCGATCACCGTCTCGACCCCCCGGTCGAAGAGGAGCTGCCCGGCCGGGCGGGCCACCGCCAGCTGCCCCATCAGCAGCGCCAGCGGGGTGATGAACAGCAGCGCCAGCCCGTAGTGCCGCCCGACCAGCAGCTCCGTGACGATCTGCAGCGCCGCCACGGCCAGCACGGTCGCGTAGGGCGGGAGGTGCAGCGCGAGCAGCGCCGCGCTGGGCAGCAGCCCGAGCAGCGTGCCGAGGATCCGGTGCGCGGCGCGGACCAGCTGGGCGGTGCGGCCGAGGGCGCTGAGCGGAGCGGCCGCCGCCACCATCGCCCAGTACGGGTGGCCGATCCCGATCCCGGTCGCCAGGCCGCCCGCCAGCACCACGGCGAGGGCGTAGCGCACCGGCTCCCACGTCCACACGTGCACCAGCCGGGCCGGCCGGCTCCGCTGCCGCCGCACAAGGCTGCCCACGTTCCCGACCACCAGCGCGAACAGGCTGCTGGCCCCGGCCACGGCGGCGGCGACCGCGGCGTCCGGCACGTGGTGCGGGGCCGAGGCGACCGCACCGAATGCGAAGACCAGGAACAGCGGCCCCGGCGGATGCCAGTCCTGCGCGGCGGCGAGCACGGCGCCCAGCGCCGCGACGAGCGCGGCGACCGGCACCGCGACCCACGCCCGCGACTCCAGCGAACCGACGAGCACGCCGAGGACGACCGACACCGTCAGCGCCGCCGCGGCGCTCGCCTGCATCGCGGCGCGGGACAGGTGCACGTGGTTGCGCCCGTACAGCGAGGTGAACGCCCCGAAGGCGGCGTTCGCGGTCCAGGTCGGGTGGCCCAGCGCCAGCACGGTGAGCAGGGGGACCAGGACGCTGACACCGGCCCGCAGCGCGACCCGGTGGGTGCCGCGCATCGGGCGGATGTGGAGCAGGCCCGTGAGCATGGCCCGCACCCGCTCACCCATCCCGTTCACTCGTCTTCCCCGCGCCTGCGATGGTGGCCCGTCCCGCACGTCGCGCCGGTCGGCATCCCGCACGGCGCGCCGGTCGGCTCGGCCGGGGCAGGGCGGAGCCCGCAACCGGCGCACGGCCGCCCGCGCAGGTGAGGCCGGCGTGGACGGTTCGAGGCCTCGCAGCCGGACTAGAATGTCATCAGTGCATGTCGGTTCGCTGTCGCGGCTGGTGCGACCGACACCCCCGCCCCGTGGGCTGGGGATCGCGGTCGCCGCCCTGCTGATCGTGGTCGAGACCCTGCTGGTCTATCCGCTCCGGCAGGTCATGCCACCCTACTCCGGCGGCCTCGTCTACATCCTCGGCGTGCTGGTCGCCTCACTGGTGTGGGGTATGTGGCTCGGGCTGGCCACCGCGGTGGTCAGCACGCTGGCGTTCGTCTTCTTCCACGTCCGACCCCTCGAGACGTTCGCCGTCTCGGACATCCAGCAGGTCGTCGAGCTGGCGGTCCTGCTCATCATCGCGGTGCCCATGAGTGCGGTGACGGACCTGTACCGGCTGCGCGCCGCCCAGGCCCAGGAGTCCGGGCTCACCGCGGAGATGACGCGGTTACTGCTCAACGCCGACGATCCGCGACCGGTGCTGCCGGCTGTCGCAGGCTGCATCGCGCGCTTCCTCGAACTGCCGGACGCCGCGATCCACCTTGCGGCCGTCCCCGGCGACGACCGGCATGCGGCGTTTCCCCTGTGCTCCGGCACTGCCCAGCTGGGGACCCTGCTGGTGCCGGTCGGCCTGTCGAAGCGGACGACGCGGCGGCTGCGCAAGTGCGTCGTGCCGAGCCTGGCGTCGCTGCTGCACGCCGGCCGGCAACGCGCGGCCGCGCTCGACTCGCTGGAATCCAGCCGGGAGCAGCTGCGCCGGCTCGCCGCCGAACAGGCGGCGCTGGGGCGGGTGGCGAAGCTCGTGGCCCACGGCAGTCCTCCATCCGACGTGTTCCAGGCGATCGTCACCGAGCTGCACGGACTGCTGGGTGAATACAGCACGTGGCTGTGCCGCTATGAACCCGACGGCACGGCGAGCGTTGTCTCGGCCAACCCCACCGGACCCGACGCCGGCCGGCTGCGCTGGCCGATCGAGGGCGAGAACGTCCTGGCCAAGGTGCGCGACACCGGCCGCGCCGCCAGGGTGGACAGTTTCGAGGACGCGGCCGGCCCTGTCGCCGCGTTCGCCCGTGAACTGGGCATCCGTTCCGTGGTCGGGGTGCCGATCGTGGTTGACGGGCGGCTGTGGGGCGTGGCCGGCGTTGCGTGGGCCCGGCCCGAGCCCCTGCCGGCCGACACCGAGGCGCGCGTCGCGGACTTCACCGACCTCGCCGCCACCGCCATCGCCAACACCGACAGCAAGGCTGAGCTCGCCGCGTCCCGGGCCCGGCTCGTAGCCGCCGCGGACCAGGCTCGGCAGCGCATCGAGCGGGATCTGCACGACGGTGCCATGCAGCACTTCCTCGCCGTCGCGATGCAGCTCGGTGCCGTCCAGGCCGCCCTGCCGGCGCAGATGCGGCAGGCCAAGGCGCAACTGGCACGCGCCCTGTGCGGGCTGAACGGTGCCATGGACAACCTGCGTGAGATCTCACGGGGCATCCATCCGACGCTGCTCGCCTCGGGTGGCCTGCCGGCCGCGCTCAAGGCACTCGCCCGCAGATCGCCGGTACCGGTCGAACTCGACCTCGACACCAGCGGCCGCATGCCCCCGGTGGTCGAGACGGCCGCGTACTACGTCGTCTCCGAAGCGCTGACCAACGCGGCCAAGCACGGTCACGCCACCGTCGTGCAGGTGCGGGTGGCATTCCGCGACGACGTCCTGCGCCTGTCGATCCAAGACGACGGCATCGGAGGCGCCGACCCGCACCGCGGGACCGGCCTCACCGGCCTGCGGGACCGCGTCGAGGCACTCGGCGGCCACCTCACCATCACCAGCCCCACCGACGGCGGCACGCGGTTGCTGGCCAGCATCCCGACCACGTCCGTCCCCTGCGTTGCCCCTGACTGAGCAGCCCGGTGCGGGCCGGCTCAATAGCCCGCTTCGCGGTCCACCACCGCGGTCGGCGGCGCGCCCGCGGCGAAGCGGCGCAGGTTCTCGGCGGCCGTGTCGAACGACCGGCGCCGGGACTGCCGGGTCGTCGAGCCGTTGTGCGGCGTCACGATGACGTTCGGCAGGTCCCACAACGGGCTGTCGGCCGGGAGCGGCTCGACGTGGTGGGCGTCGAGGCCGGCGCCGGCGATCCACCCCTCGAGCAGCGCCCGCTCGAGGGCCGGCTCGTCGGCGACCTCGCCGCGGGACACGTTGACGTAGTAGGCGGTCGGCTTCATCGCCCGGAACTCGGCCTCGCCCAGCATGCCACGGGTCTGCGGGGTGAGCGGGGCGGTGACGACGACGGCGTCGCACTCGGCGAGCATCTCCGCGACCCGCTCCGGCGGGTACAGCGCGTCGACCTCGGGCGTCTCGGCGCTCGTGCGGCGGGTCGCGAGGATTCGCAGGCCCAGGCCCCGGGCGATGCCGGCGAGGTGCCGGCCCGCGTGGCCGAGCCCGACCAGGCCGAGGGTCCGGCCGGCGAGCTCGCCGTGCATCGCCGGGTCCCAGCGGTGCTCCCGCTGCGCCCGCGCCCAGTGCCAGCCGCCCCGGTCGAGCAGCAGGAGCAGCAGCACCGCGTGCTCGGCCAGGCCGATCGCGCCGTTGCCGACCGACGCGGTCAGCGTGATGTCGGGGCGGGCGGCCAGGCCGGGCGTGAAGGCGTAGTCGGCCCCGGCCGTCCAGAGGTGGATCCAGCGCAGCGCCGGCGCGGCGGCCAGCTCGGCGTCGGAGATCCGGCCGATGACCGCGCCGACGTCGCCGAAGCCGACGGGCTCGTCGTCGGCCGGGAAGCGCAGCTCGAGCCCCGGGCCGGCGGCGTCGCGCAGCTCCTGCCGCTCCCGCTCGTCCAGGCCGAGACCCCGCACGACGACCGGGGTGCGCGTCACCGGGCCGCTCCGGCCGGGTGCGGCGCCGTCGTCCGGTGCCGGCCGGGGCCGAGGTGTTGCGCCGGTACCCCGTCCAGGTCGAGGACCGCCGTGGTGCCGATCGGCACCGTCGTGTCGACCTCGATGCCCTCGGCCGTCAGGCGCCACGCGATGGCCGCCTCGCCGTACGGCGTGATGTGGCGCGCGGAGGCCGACGTCAGCCCGCCGCCCGGGCGGGGCCGGAACAGGATCTCGCGGTAGCCCGGCGCGGCGGCGGCGAGGCCGGCGACGACCCGGTGCATCCAGTCGGCCACGGCCCCGAGGGCGTAGTGGTTGAACGAGGTCATCTGGCCCGGGTTGACCGTGCCGTCAGGGAGCAGCGCGTCCCAGCGCTCCCACACCGTGGTCGCGCCCTGGGTGACGGCGTAGAGCCAGGACGGGCACTCCCGCTCGAGCAGCAGGTCGTAGGCGGTGGCGAGGTGCCCGTTGGCCGACAGCGCGTCGCTGACCAGCGGCGTGCCGACGAACCCGGTCGCGATGCGGTTGCCGGCCTGGGCGACGAGCTCGGCCAGCCGGGCGGCCGCCGCCGCGCGCTCGGCCGCGTCCGGGATGAGGTCGAACGCCAGCGCGAGCGAGTAGGCGGTCTGGGCGTCGCTGGTCATCCGCCCGTCCGGCCGGACGTACTGGGCGGCGAAGGCCTTGCGGACCGCCTCGAACAGGTCCGCGTAGTGCGCCCGGTCGTCGGCCCGGCCGAGCAGCTCGGCCATCCGGGCCGCGGCGCGGGCCGAGGCGGCGAAGTACGCGGTGGCCACGAGGTAGCGGTCCGTCGTCGCGTCGGCCGGGTCCTCGGGCGGCGCGGCCGGGTCGAGCCAGTCGCCGAGCTGGAACCCCTCGTCCCACAGGTGGTCCGGGCCGGCGAGGCGGTCGATGAGGTCCACCCAGCGCCGGGCGCTGTCGAACTGCCGCTCGATGAAGGCCAGGTCCCCGTAGCGGTCGAACATCGTCAAAGGCGTGAGCGTCGCGACGTCGCCCCAGGCCGCGCCGGGCCGGATCGGCGTCCACATGTACTTGGACGGGATCACCGGCACGTACCACGGGATCGTGCCGTCGGGCAGCTGCTCGCGGGCCACGTCCTGCAGCCAGCCGCCCAGCATCCCGGACACGTCGTAGAGGAACGCCGCCGTCGGCGCGAAGACCTGCAGGTCGCCGGTCCAGCCGACGCGCTCGTCGCGCTGGGGGCAGTCGGTGGGAATGTCGAGGAAGTTCCCCCGCATGCCCCAGACGACGTTGCTGTGCAGCTGCTCGAGCATCGGATCGGAGCATGCGAACCAGCCGGTGCGCTCCAGATCGGTGTGGTAGACCCGGGCCACGATGTCGCCCGCGTCGACGGCGGCGTCCAGGTCGCCCGGCCAGCCGGACACCTCGGCGTAGCGGAAGCCGTGGAACGTGAACCGCGGCTCCCACTGCTCGGCCCCGCGGCCGGCCAGCGTGTAGTGGTCCGTGGAGCGGGCCGAGCGCAGCGGGCGGGTGTAGAGCTCCCCCTCCTGCAGCACCTCGGCGGTCCGGATGCGCACCGTGGTGCCCGCCGGGCCCTGCACCCGGATCCGGGGGCGGCCGACGAGGTTCTGCCCGAAGTCGAGGATGCGCGCGCCGCTCGGGGCGGTGAGCACGGCGACCGGCGCGACCTCCTGCGTGCACCGCACGGGCGGGCCGCTGGGCGCCCGCAGGACCGCCGGATCCTGCTGGTGCACGGCGACCGGGGTCCACGTCGCGTCGTCGAAGCCGGGCGACGACCATCCCGGCTGCTCCTGGCGGGCGTCGTAGTCCTCGCCGTCGTAGTTCCCGGTCCGGATGATCGGGCTCGGCGCGGCCCGCCAGGACGCGTCCGTGGCCACCGTCTCGGTCCGGCCGTCGTCGTAGCGCAGTTCGAGCTGGGCGAGCAGCGACAGGTCCGAGCCGAAGAGATTGCGGAACCCTCCGCGCCAGCCCAGGCGGCCGCGGTACCAGCCGTCGCCGAGCCACGACCCGATGGCGTTGCCGCCCGTGCGCAGCAGCGGCGTCACATCGTACGTGTAGTAGCGCAGGTGCTTGCCGTAGACGGTCCAGCCGGGCGACATGGCGTCGTCGCCCACGCGCCGGCCGTTGAGCTCGACCTCGTACAGGCCGTGCGCCGTCACGTAGAGGCGCGCCGAACGCAGCCCGGCACCCACTTCGAACTCGCGCCGGACCAGGGAGGGGCGCCGGTCGTCGGAGTCCGGGTCCTCGTCCCACGCCGCACCCACCGGCGCGGCCACCCAGTCGCCCGGCTCGAGCAGGCCGGCCTCGAGTTCGGTCGGCTCCGACCACGCGCCGTAGACACCGTCGGCGCCCGCGACCCGGACGCGCACGGTGGCCCGCTCCCGGGACGCCAGCGGGGCGCACGGCCACGGGACGAGGATCTGTTGGGACGTTTCAACGCGGAACTCCTCGACGGCACCGCCCCGCTCGACCTCGAGCTGGTACGCGTGCTGGCGCCAGTGCGGCTCCGCCGTGGTCGTCCACGAGAGGCGCGGAGCGGGCTCGCCGATGCCTCGGGGCTCGCGGTGATGTTCAATCCGCGGCGCGGAAGGCGTGCCCGGCATGCGTTGCCCTTTCATCGAAACGGCTGGGGGACCGAACTGTAACAACAGTTCTTGACACGTTTCAACCGGCGAAACAAGATGGACCCCGTGCCGATCTACACCCCCTCGGACTGGCTCAACGACGCCACCCGTCCACCCGCCGCCTCGTTCGGCTCCGCCGGGCGATTCGCCGTGCCGCTGCACGGCGGGCGGTTCGACCGCCACTTCCACGACACCGCGGAGCTGTGGTTCGTGGCCGAGGGGCGGGCGAAGATCCTCGTCGACGGGGCCGAGCGGTACGTCCAGGCGGGCGACATCGTGCTCACGCTGCCGGCCGACGAGCACGACTTCATCGAGGTCTACGAGACCGTCCGCGGCTTCTTCGCGGAGAGCCACGTCCCGCCGGGCGGCCGCGGCGGGCACCGGCACACGGACCCGGGGCTGGCCGCCGGTCACGACGTCCCCGCCCGGCCGCTACCCCGTGATTTCCCAGCTCGTTACGGGGACGGGGCATCGCGGGAGGGGACGGCATGAGGATCGCGGTCACGGGTAGCTCCGGCAAGCTCGGGCGGGCCACCACCGCCCGGCTGCGCGACGAGGGGCACGAGGTGCTCGGGCTCGACCGCGACGGCGAGGCCGGTTTCGGCTTCACCCGCGTCGACCTGAGCGACTACGGCCAGGTCCTCGACTCGCTGCTCGGCGTCACGGCCCGCCACACCGGGCTGGACGCGCTGGTCCACCTGGCGGCCATCCCGGTCAACGGCCTGGTGCCGGACGCCACGACGTTCCACAACAACATGGTCGCGTCGTTCAACGTGCACTTCGCGGCGCTGCGCGCGGGCCTGCGCCGGATCGTGTTCGCCTCGAGCATCACCGCGATGGGCTTCCCGTTCGACCAGGCGCCGCCCGCGCTGCCGGTGACCGAGGAGCTCCGGGCCGCCCGGAACACCTACGGGCTGGGCAAGGTCCTCGAGGAGACGATGGCCGAGCAGCTCGCCGCGTGGCAGCCGGAGCTGTGCATGACGGCGCTGCGCTTCACCAACGTCGTGGGCCCCGGGGAGTACGGCGGGTTCGCCCGGGCATCCGACCCCGGCTACCGCCGCGACCTGCTCGGGTCCTACGTCGACGCCCGCGACGGAGCGCTGGCGGTGTCGCTGGCCCTGGCCCGGGAGGAGCCGGGCCTCGCGGTCTACAACGTCGCGGCGCCCGACACCGGCCTCGACATCCCGTCGGCGGAACTGGCCGCGCGGTGGTTCCCGGGCGTGCCGGTCGCCGCCGACCTGGGCGAGTTCGAGTCGCTGATGTCGACCCGCAAGGCCCGCGACGAACTGGGCTTCACCGCCGTGCATCGCTGGCGGGACGAGTACCGCCCGGCGTGAGCCGGCCGGCCGAAGGAGACGAATTGGAACAGCTAGAGGGCCGGCGGGCCATCGTCACGGGGGCCGCCGGCGCGCTGGGCGCGGTCATCTGCGAGGTCTTCGCGCGCGAGGGCGCGGACGTCGGCGGGCTCGACCTCAACGCGAGCGGCCTCGCCGCCACCGGCGAGCGGGTCCGGGCCGCGGGTCGCGAGTGGGCCGGCGCGGCCGTGGACCTCACCGATTTCGCCGGGGTCCAGGAGGCGACCGCCGGGCTCGTCAGCCGCCTCGGCGGCGTCGACATCCTGGTCAACTGCGCCGGCGGCGGCGCGGTGAGCTTCTTGCACGAGATGAGCCCCGAGACCTGGCGCACGCAGATGGCGCGCAACCTCGACCAGGTCTTCTACGTCACCCGGGCGGTGCTGCCGACCATGCTCGCCGCGCGGTCGGGGCGCATCGTCAACATCGCCTCGATCGCCGCGGTGTCGGGCGGCCGGCTGGTGCGCGGGGCGACCGCGTACGCGGCCGCCAAGGCCGGCGTCATCGGGCTCACCAAGGCGCTCGCCATCGAGGTCGCCGAGCAGGGCGTCACGGTCAACGCGATCGCACCCGGCGCCCAGGCGACGCCGGGCCGGGACCGCGACACGCCGGAGCGGCGCGCGGCCCTGCTCGACCAGATCCCCACCCGGCTGCTCGGCGAGCCCGAGCACCTGGCCGCGGCGATCGTGTTCCTGGCCGGCCCGGCCGGGGTCAACGTCACCGGCGTCGTGCTGCCGCTCGACGGCGGCCACTCCATCTGACGACCGGGAGGTCAGCTTGAAACGGTTCGAAAAGGGCGCGCACTGGTTCGAAGAGGTCTACGGCGCCGGCAAGGCCGACGGTCTGGTCGAGATGCAGACCGGGCTCGCCCAGGACCTGGCGCGCTTCGGTGTCGAGTTCAACTTCGGCGACATCTACTCGCGCCCGGGTCTGACGCTCGCCCAGCGGGAGCTGCTGTCGCTTGCCTCGCTGGTGACGATCGGCGGCCTCGAACCGCAGTTGCGGGGGCACACGCGGGGCGCGATCCGGGTCGGCTGCACACCGACCGAGATCCTCGAGACGGTCATCCACGTGGTGCAGTACTGCGGCTTCCCGAAGGCGCTCAACGCCATCCGGGTGGTCACCGACCAGCTGATCGAGCTGGGCGTGGAGATTCCCCCGGCGCTGGGGGAGGGCGGGCAGTGAGCGTGTCGCCACTGGTAGGGATTCAGATCGGCGCCATCTCGTTCGCCGACGAGGGCGTCGAGACGGTCCTGGACACCGTCGCGGAGAAGGCGGCGGTCAACGCCGTGTTCATCGCGACCCAGGCGTTCGACCGCGGACTGGCCGGACGCCAGACGTGGTACCGGCCGTGGCCGGGGCACGGCCCGGAGGAGAAGGACGACGTCCACGTCGGCGGATCGTTCGTCGAGCAGCACGCCGAGTTCTACGGCGGCACCGTCCTCGGCCCGCACCGGGCCCGCGACGCCGAGGTCGCCGGGTTCGACACGCTCGGCGACGTGATCCCGGCGGCGCGGGAACGGGGCATCGCCGTCTACTCCTTCGTCCTGGAAAACACCCACTCCGGCCTGACCAGGCACGTTCCCAACTGGCCGAAGGTGCTGCAGGAAGATGCCTGGGGCCGCGCCGACGCCTACGCGTGCCTGCGCAACCCGGACTACCAGAACTGGTGGCTCTCGCTGGTCGAGGACCAGGTCAAGAGCTATCAGCTGGATGGCGTCATGTGGGGGTCGGAGCGCAACGGCCCCCTCGACAACGCGCTCGGCGACGGCGGGTTCGCCCGCAACGGCAACCCGTACTGTTTCTGCCGTTGGTGCACCGAGGCCGGCGAGCGCGAGGGCATCGACGTGCGGCGGGCCCGCCAGGGGTACCTGGAGCTGGACCGCCTGCTCAACGACGAGGCCCCGGACGTGCCGGTCGGCGACTCGTCCTTCATCCGCTTCCTGCGGCTGCTGGGCACCTGTCCGGAGATCGTCGCCTGGGACGCGCTCTGGCACCGCGGGTACGAGCAGTTCCAGGCCCGGCTCTACGGGGCGGTCAAGTTCCTCAACCCCGAGGTCCGGGTCGGCTGGCACATCTGGCACCACAACTCGTTCTCACCCTGGTACCGCTCGCAGCTGGACTTCGCGAAGATGTCGTCCTACTCGGACTTCGTCAAGCCGGTGCTGTACAACAACTGCGCCGGCTACCGGCTGCACCATTACATCCGGACCGTCGCGGGCCGTCTCTTCCGCGGCGTGCCGGAGCAGACCGTGTACGACCTGTTCCGGACCTCGCTCGGCTACGACGAGGCCATCGCGTTCGAGGACCTGCCGAGCGCCGGGCTCTCACCGGACTACGTCCTGCGGGAGACCCGGCGCACGGTCGCGGCCACCGCCGACCGGGTTGCGGTGTACCCGGGGCTCGACATCAACATCCCCACCCCGGATCACGTCCGGCAGACGACGCCGGACGAGGTCCGCAAGTCGGTCCGGGCCGCGCTGGACGGCGGTGCCGACGGCGTGCTGCTGTCCCGGAAGTACTCAGAGATGACCTTCGCCAATCTCGAGGCGGCGGGCGAGGAACTGCGCTCCCGCAGGGCCTGATCGCGAATCGGCCGAGGTTGTTGACCGGACCGAAACTTGCTTGTAACGTTTCATCACCCCCCCACGCGCCCCCCGAGTCGCTCCGCTGGGCGCGGATCTTGAAGGAGCCCTGAACGTGAATCTGATGATGCGCACCATGCCCCGCCGGGCGAGCGTTCCCATCGCGTTCGCTGCCGTGACGAGCCTGCTGCTGGCCGGCTGCTCGGGAGGGAAGGACGACGCCCCCGCGGGCGGCGCCAAGGAGTTCTCCGTGCTGGTCACCACCGAGAACACCCAGACCGGCGCGATGTTCGACGACCTGAAGGCCAACCAGTGCTCCGACGCGCAGCGGCAGCTGCCGTACACGCTGTCGCAGACCCCCAGCTCGGAGATGCAGTCGAAGGTGCAGCTGCTCGGCGGCCAGAACGCGCTGCCGGTGATGTACGCCGGAACCCAGTCGCTGATCGCCCCCAAGGGTGACCTGCAGGTGTCCGGCCAGGTGCTGGACCTGAAGGAAACGTTTCAAAAGCTCGGCGTGCTCGACCAGGTGACCCCGGCCGCGCAGTCGGTCATCGAGCAGCTCTACGCCGGCAGCTTCCCGACCGTGCCGCTGCAGTTCAACATCGAGGGCATCTTCTACAACAAGAAGATCTTCGCCGACCACAACATCGCGATCCCGACCACCCTCGACGAGCTCACCGCGGCCGCCGCGAAGCTCAAGGCCGAGGGCGTCACGCCGTTCGTCGCCTCCGGCAAGACCGGCTGGACGATCAGCCGGTGGCTGGGCGCCATCCTCTACAGCCAGCTCGGGCCGGACGCGCTGCAGAAGATCAAGGACAAGAAGGCCAAGCTCACCGACGCACAGTACGTCGCCGCCGCCCAGAAGCTGCAGGAGCTGGGCAAGTACTTCATCGACGGCATCACCAACCTGGACTACAACACCATGAACGCGCAGATGCTCAACGGCAGCGCGGCCATGATGTACATGGGCACCTGGTTCCTCGCCGCCGTCAACGACCCCAAGCAGAACAAGGTCGGCGACAACATCGGCTTCTTCGGCGTGCCCGGCATCAAGGGCTACCCGGCGAACGTCGGCTCCCCGAACGCCGTCAACGCCAAGCTGTACAACGACGGCGTCGGCGCGTGGCTGACCTGCATCGCCAAGAACTGGGGCTCCGCGTCGCTCAAGAAGCAGGGCACGTTCTCCGGCTTCAAGGTGAACACCCCGGTCGACAACCTGCCGGCGCTCACCGTCGACATCCAGAAGAAGATCGAGAGCGCGCCGGCCAGCGTGCTGTGGTTCGAGGGCCTCTTCACCCCGAAGGCCAACAACGACTCCAGCGCGAACGCGGCGCCGCTGCTCACCGGGGCCATGTCCGCGAAGGACTTCATGACCCTCATCCAGTCGGACCTCGACGCCGAGTCGTAGTCCGCCCGGTCCATGCCCTGGGGTGGCGGCGCCCGAGCCGGGTGCCGCCACCCCGCCCTCGACGGAGAGGACCTCCCGTGAAGCACGTCTTCGGGAACAAGAAGGCCATCGCGACCTTCCTGCTTCCCGCGCTTCTGATCTATCTGGGAGTCATGGTCGTCCCGGCGGTCTGGTCCCTCTTCCTGGCCTTCATGCACGGCAACCCGGTCCGCGGGTTCGAGTTCACCGGCATGAAGAACATCGACCGGCTGTTCAGCGATCCCCAGGCGGGGCACGCGCTGTGGTTCACGCTGAAGTACGCGATCGTCGTCACCGTGGGCCAGATCGTGCTCGGCTACGCCCTGGCGCTGCTGTACGTCTTCGTCCTGCGCAAGGCCTCCACGTTCGTCCGCACGCTGGTGTTCTTCCCGGTGGTGGTGCCGACCGTCGCCGTCGCCCTGCTGTTCAACCGCATGTTCGCCTCCTCGCCGCAGGAGGGGCCGGTCAACGCGCTCCTCGGCCTCGTCGGGCTCGGCGGCACCGACTGGTTCGCCGACGGCAACAAAGCCTTCATCGTCATCGTGATCATGGACCTCTGGCGCACCATGGGCTTCTTCGCCGTCCTGCTCTACGCGGGGCTGATCGAGATCCCGGAGGAGATCATGGAGTCGGCCCGCCTGGACGGCGCCGGCACCTGGCGGCTGGTGCGGCACATCGTGCTGCCGCTGTCGATGCCCGTGCTGCTGGCGACCGTCATCTTCAGCCTCAACGCGTCGCTCAAGGTCTTCGACTCGATCGTCGCGCTCAACAACGGCGGCCCCGGCTACCAGACGACGCCGCTGAACCTGCTCATGTTCAAGACGGCCTTCAGCTTCGGTGACTTCGGCTACGGCAGCACGCTCGCGCTCGTCATCACCCTGGTGTGCCTGACCGTGACCCTGTTCGTCTTCCGCTCCTCCCGGCGCGACCTCACGAAGGACTGAACCGTGACCGCGATCAATGTCGAAACGGCTCCGCGTCCGCGGACGGAGGCTCCGCGCCGGGCTCCCGGCACGCTCGCCGGCCGGCTCACCGGCGGCCTGCTCGTGAAGCTGCTCATCGCGGTCATCGTGATCGCCGAGATCTACCCGATGTTCTGGATCCTGACCAACTCGTTGAAGACGAAGAGCGAGATCGTCGACGAGCCCCTGTGGTCCCTGCCGGGCGGGCTGCAGTGGCACAACTACGTCGACGCCTGGACGACCGGCAGCCTCGGGCACTACGCCCTCAACAGCCTCATCGTCACGGTGCCGTCCCTGGTCCTCATCCTCCTGCTGGGCGCCGCGGCCGGCTTCGCCCTCGAGGTGATGGTCTGGAAGGGCCGCAACGCCGTGCTCTTCGTGATCGTCGGCGGCATGATGGTGCCGCTGCAGATGGTGCTGCTGCCGCTGTTCACCATCTACTTCAACCTCGACATCGCCGACAGCTACCTGCCGCTGATCATCACGTACGTCGGCCACGGGCTCCCGCTGACCGTGTTCATGATGGCCACCTATTTCCGGGCCGTGCCCCGGGAACTGTTCGAGGCGCTGGCGATCGAGGGCGGCGGGCCGTTCCGCGCGTTCTTCTCCGTCGGGCTGCCACTGATCCGCAACGGCCTGTTCACGATCGGGCTGCTGCAGTTCTTCTCGGTCTGGAACGACCTGCTCATCGCGCTGACGTTCAACGTGGACTCGAAGCTCTCGACGGTCCAGGTCGGCCTGCTGCACTTCAGCGACGAGTACGGCTCCGTCGACTACGGCCCCCTGTTCGCCGCCATCAGCATCACGGTGTTCGGCACCCTCGCCGTGTACCTCATCCTCAACCAGCAGGTCATGCGGGGCCTGACGGCCGGGTCGGTGAAGGGGTGATCGTCGACGCGCACACCCATGTCTGGCCGCGCTGGCCCTACCGGCCCGACGTGCCCGACTCCGGGTCCCGCGGCCGGGCGGAGAACCTGCTGCTGGAGATGGACCGGGCCGGGGTCGGCGCCGCGCTGGTGGTGAACGCGCGCATCGAGCACGCCGAGGACAACAACGACTACGGTGCCGAGGTCGCGGCCGTCCACAGCGGACGGTTGCTGCAGGTCGCCGACATCGACAGCCGGTTCGGGCCGGACTACCACCGGCCCGGCGCGGCCGACCGCCTCCGCGCGACCATCGAGCAGTACCGGCCGGTCGGCGTGTCGCACTACCTCGCACCGGACAACGACGGCTGGTTGCGCTCGGACGAGGGGCGCGAGTTCTTCCGGGTCGCGCAGGACGCACGGCTGCTGGTGACCCTCGCGGCCCCGCCGAACTGGTACGACGATCTGCGCGACGTCGCCCGCCGGTTCCCCGGCCTGCCGATCATGGTCAACCATCTCGCGGTCGTCATGCTGCATCCGGACGGGATCGACGCGGGCCTGCGGCTCGTCCTCGACCGCGAGGACATCCCGAATCTGCTGGTGAAGGTCTCCGGGTACTACTACGGGCACGAGCGGCCGTGGGACTACCCGTATCCCGACCGGCTCCCCATCGTCAAGGCGTTCGCCGAGCACTGGGGTGTGGGCCGGATGGTGTGGTCGTCCGACTGGCCGTCGCTGCTGCCGCACCACAGCTACCGGCAGGCGCTGCAGGTGCTGCGGGACCACGCGGACTTCCTGAGTGCGCACGACGTCGCCCGGATCCAGGGCGGCACGCTGGAGACACTGCTACGCGAACGGGGACATCTGCGATGAGCACGAGCGCGCCGAAGCCACGGGTCGGGATCGTGGTGACCGGGGCGGGCCGCCGCCGGTACTTCTTCCCCAGGGACGTCGAGCGGATGGAGCGCTTCGCCGACGTCGTCTGGCTCGAGCTCGACGGCCCCGACCGGGTGTTCGGGCCGCCGGCCGAGGACCCGGCGCTGACCGCGCGGGTCGCCGAGTTCGCCGCCGACCTCGACGCGCTCGTCGTGAGCTACGGCTGCCCGCGGATCACCGACGCGGTCATGGCCGCGGCCCCGCGCCTGCGCATGATCGGCGACACCCACGGCGACCGCTTCGGGTTCCGGGTGGACGTGGCGGCCGCGCACCGCCGCGGGATCGTGGTCTCCGACACGACCAACGGCTCGTCGGACCCCGTCGCGGAGTGGGCCCTCGCGCTGGCGATGATCGGCCTGCGCAACGCCGGCGCGCTGTTCCGCCGCCTGATCGCGGGGGAGCTGCTCTGGCCCGACCGGACCGTGTTCCTCGAGGACCCCGGCTACCTGCGCGGCGAGCTGACCGGCAAGACGGTCGGGCTCATCGCCCTGGGCAACATCGGCCGGCGGCTGCTGGAGCTGCTGCGACCGTTCCACGTGCGGGTGCTCGCCCACGACCCGGGCGCCCCGGACGTGCTCGCCAACGCCTACGACATCGACCTGACGAGCCTGGACAACGTGCTCGAGCGCTCCGACGTCGTCATCTGCCTCGTGCCGCTGACGCAGGCGACGGCGGGCCTGATCGGGCCGGAGCAGATCGCCCGGCTGCGCCCCGGGGCGGTGTTCGTCAATGTTTCCCGTGGGGCCGTGGTGGATACTGAGGCGCTGGTGGACCGGCTGCGCCGGGGCGACCTCATCGCCTGCCTCGACGTCGTGGAGCCCGAGCCCTTGCCGACCGACTCGCCGCTGCGCACAATGCCTAACGTGTTCCTGAGCCCGCACATCGCCGGCGTGACGGACGCCGCGGAGGCGAGGTTCTTCGAATTTATGGTGGACGATGTCGAGCGCGTCCTCGCCGGGGTGCGCCCGCGCTACCGGTTGGTGCCGCGCGAGCCCAGTTCCGCGTGAGACGTTGTGGAGTAGTCCGACAGTGAGTGAACGAGGCAACGGCGCGGTGAACAAGGTCGGCATTCGCGAAGTGGCGCAGCACGCCGGTGTCGCGCTGGGCACGGTGTCGCACTACCTCAACCATCCGGAGCGGGTGTCGGAGGAGAAGGCCGAGCGTATCCGCCGAGCCATCCAGGAGCTCGGGTTCGTTCCCAACATCGTCGGCCGCCAGCTGCGCCTCGGCGAGAGCAACGCCATCGCCTACATCGCGCCCGACTTCAGCAACCCGTTCTTCTTCACCCTCGTGGAGGGCGTGGAGGCGCGGGCGGCGGAGCACGGGCTGGCGGTGTTCGTGGTCAACGCGCACGGCAACCGCGAGCGGGAGGACCAGTACATCGGGCTGTTCGAGCGCTACCGGGTGCGCGGCATGCTGGTGGCGTCGTTCGAGCGGCTGGAGGACCGGCTGGCGGAGGTGCGCCGGCGCGGCACGCCCAACGTGCTGATCGGCGGCCGCGCCGTGTCCGAGCTGCAGCCGTCGGTCTCGGTGGACGAGGTCGTCGGCGGACGGCTCGCGGGGGAGCACCTGCTGTCGATCGGGCGCCGCCGGCTGACCTTCGTCGGCGGGCCGCTGTCGATCCAGCAGGTCGCCGGGCGGCTGCAGGGGGCGAGCCTCGCGGTGCGGGAGGCGGGGACGGCCACCCTCGAGGTGGTCGACATCGCCGAGCGCACGATCCGGGCCGGGCGGGCCGTCGGGCACCGCATCGTGGCCCGCGACCCGGCGCTGCGGCCCGACGCCGTGTTCGCGGTCAACGACCTGCTCGCCATCGGCATCATGCACGCCTTCGTCATGGCCGGCCTGCGGATCCCGGAGGACATCGCCGTCATCGGCTATGACGACATCGAATATGCCGAGTCGTCGATCGTGCCGCTGTCCTCGATCCGCACGCCGCACGAGGATTTCGGATCGGTGGCGGTGGATCTGCTGCTGAAGAACATCGAGTCGGGTGCGGTACACCATGAGGTCTTCACGCCCGAGCTCGTGATCCGCGCCAGCACGGGCGGCCCGGCTCCCGCCTGACCCGGGCCGCCCGGCCGTCGCCTATCGGGCGATCTCCTTCAGGTGCAGCATGCGGGCCAGCACGTGGTCGAGCTCGTCGTCGCGGAAGACCTTCTTCCAGTCCTCGCGCAGGATCGACTCCCGGCCGTAGTCCATCGCGATGAGGCACGCGTCGCTGAACGGGTTGTCACCCTTGAGCGTGTTCGCCAGCGCGACCTGGGTGTGCCCGAGCAGGATCGCCCGGGCCGCGGGCTCGGGGACACCGAGCTTCACGGTCTCGTCCAGCGCCTCCTTCAGCAGCGAGCCGACCATGCAGGCGATGGTCTCGACCAGGGTCGGCTCCAGCTGGGCGAGCTGCTTGACCGTCACCCAGTGCACGTCGCCGACCGGGGCGAAGATGGCCCGTACCACGGTCTCCACCCGGTCCTTGACGGCCGGGTCGTCCGACTCGACCGCGGCGATCGCGTCCTGGAGGGCCGCGATGCCGCCGAACGTGTCCGCGTACTCCTCGGGCGTGTGGCGCTCCACGAAGACCGAGGGGTGGCACGGGTGCGTGACCGCCTGGACGATCTCGTCGCGGCGGGTGAGCAGGCCGGCGTAGGCGGCCGCCGGGTCGAGCGTCAGCACGACGGCGCCCGGCCTCATCAGCGCGACCAGCTCGGCCGAGACCGACTCCAGCGCCAGGTCGGGCACGGCCAGGATCACGACGTCGGCCTCGGCGACGGCGGCGGGGGAGTCGGTGAGGGTGCGGCCGGCCGCCGTCACGCGGTCCCGTCCGGCGGGCGAGTTCTCGCTGTACCACACCTGGTGGGCGGTCTTGACGAGGTTGTTGGAGACCCGCATCCCCATCTTCCCGCCGGCCCCGATCACCGCGATCTTCAACGCCTCGGTGTCACGCATGGTCGTGCTCCTTCTGGTAGTCGCGGAGGTATTCGAGTGCCACGGCCGTCCACCGCTGCTCTTCGGCCGCGGTCGCCGCGGGGTCGCCCTGCCAGGGCAGCCAGTGCTCGACGATCTGGGAGACGCCGCTGGGCTCGGGCCGAACGGCGCGCTCGAGGTGCGCGTAGTCCAGCAGCCCGGTGCCGAGCGGGGTGCCGGTGTACCGGAACCCGACCCAGCCCTCGCTGCGGGTGAACGCGAAGTCCTTGACGTGGACGTCCTTGACGTACGGCGCGCACTGCTCGACGGTGTCGCGGGGCAGGTCGAGCGCGGCGACCCCGTTGCCCGGGTCCAGGCAGATGCCGAGCCGGTCCGAGCCCACAGCCTCGACGAGGCTGCGCAGATTCCGCACGGGTACCCGCTCGTAGGTCTCCAGCGCGATCGTCACCCCGGCCCGGTCGTAGTCCGGCAGCACGGCTCGCAACCGCCCCTCGGACTCCTCCAGCGGCGCGTCGTCGCCCACCGGGTTGAGCATCGTGCGCACGACCGCGGCCTCGAGGACGTCGGCGAGGCGCAGGAACGCGGTCAGGTGCTCGGTCGTCGTGCCGCGGGTGCCCAGCTCGAGCCGCAGGCCGAGGTCGTCCGCGCGGCGGCGCAGGTCGCGCAGCTCGCGCGGGCCGAGCGTGAGGACCTGCGGGTAGTCGCAGATCTGGAACATGCCGACGCCCTGGGCCGCCGTGCGCTCCAGGGCCTGGGCGAGCGTGAGCGGCTGCGGCATCCGGTCGGACAGCTGCCAGAAGAACGCGTAGGTGCCGAGCCCGATCATGCCCGTCCCTCCGATGCCTCGTGCGATGCCTCGTGCGATGCCTCGTGCGATGCCTCGTCCAGGACCTTGGCCAGGTTCGCGGGATCGTGGGCGAAGCGGCCGAGGAACAGGCCGTCCACGCCGTCGCCGAGCTCGCCGAGCAGGCCCGGGCCGGCGCTGCCGCCGTAGAGCACGGCCCCGCCGGGCGCCACCTCGGCGAGCACCTGGCGCAGGTGCCGGGTCACGGACGTGATCTCGGCGGCCGGCGCGGGCCGTGCGGCACCGATGGACGCGAGCGGCTCGTAGGCGACCCACACCGGGCCGGCGGGTGCCTGGGTCAGAGCCGCGCGGAGCTGGGCCTCGGCGACGGCCGCCGCGTCCTCGTCCGGCCGCGCGCCGACGCAGATCAGCGCGGTGAGGCCGTGCCGGGCGGCGACCGCGACCTTGGCGGCCACCGTCTCGTCGGTCTCGCCGTAGAGCCGGCGCCGTTCGGCGTGCCCGATCTCGGCCACGGTGACGCCGGCCTCGGCGAGCTCGGCGGCGCTGACCTCGCCCGTGTACGGCCCCGCCTCGCCGGCGGCCACGTCCTGGGCGGCCAGCCGGACCGGTGTGCCCGCGAACGCCGCGGCGGCGCCCGGGATGGCCAGGTGACTGGGCGCGACGAACAGCACCGTGCGCCCGTCCTCGAGCTCCGGCCTATCCCTGGCCAGCGCGGCCACGGACCGGCACCAATCGTGGGCGGCGCGCAGCCCGAAGTACATCTTCAGGCTCACCCCGACGATCACGAGGCTTCCTTCATCTCGTACCGGCCCAGCACGGCGAGCTTGTCGGAGCTCGCGCTGGTGGGGTCGAAGCGGTACCCGAGCCACTCGCGGACGAGCCGCCGGGCCAGCTCGATGCCGATGACCCGCTGGCCCAGGCACAGCACCTGGGCGTCGTTGCTCAGCACGGACCGCTCGACGGAGAAGCTGTCGTGCGCCGTCACGGCCCGGATCCCGGGCACCTTGTTGGCCGAGATCGCCACGCCGAGCCCGGTACCGCACACCAGCAGGGCCCGGTCGGCCTCGCCGCGGGCGATCATCTCGGCGGCCTCGATGGCGACGCGCGGGTAGGGCGTGTGGCCGTCGGCCCCCACACCGACGTCGACGACGGAGGCGACGAGGTCGCTCGCCTCGAGGTCGGCTTTGAGCAGCTCCTTGTAGCGGTACCCGGCGTCGTCCCCGCCGACGACGATCCGCAGGCGATCGGTCACGATGTCTCCTCGAGTTG
This sequence comes from Dactylosporangium sp. CA-052675, assembly GCF_050947935.1. Taxonomy (GTDB): domain Bacteria; phylum Actinomycetota; class Actinomycetes; order Mycobacteriales; family Micromonosporaceae; genus Dactylosporangium. The sequence continues at coordinate 4,655,399 of NZ_CP192010.1, forward strand.
CGTCAGGCGCTCGGCGGCGGCCGTCATGGCGATGGCGAAGGACCGCGCACCCGGGTCGGGGGTGCCGAGGCTGCGCTCGGCGTGCGGCCGGGCGCGGCCGAGCCGGGGCAGCAGGTCCGCGGTGGCGTCGGCGGCGGCGGTGGCCGCCCGGGCCGCGGCGCGCCAGGCCGCCGCGAGCGAGCCGCCGCCGGCCTCGCGGGACAGCGCCTCGGCGAACGGCGCGAACGCGTCGACGAGCGTCTTGTCGCCCGGCGCCGCACCGCCCTGGTGCCGCACGGCGGCGAGTGCGCCGGCTGACCGCCGCGGCCACCGCGCCCGGCGTCGGCGCGTCCACGTCGCCCAGGCGGCGGCCGGCGGCGCGCAGTGCGGTGCCCCAGAGCGCTCCCGAGGTTCCGCCGCCCTTGTCCGCCCAGGCGTCGCCGGCCACGACCAGGACCGCCCCGCAACCCAGGTCCCGGGCGTGGTCGGCGCGGGCCGCCGCGGCCGCGGCCAGCGATCCCCGGCGCATGCCGATGCCGTGGTCGCCGTCGCCGGCGACCGCGTCGAGCCGGCCCAGTTCGTCGGCCGCGCCGTCCAGCGCCGCGGCGACGGCGTCGAGCACCGTGCAGGCGGTCGCGGCGGCCGCGCGTGAGGCCTCGGACCCCGGCCCGGGCCCGTCGGCGGCGGACCCGGCCGTGGTCGTACCAGCCGGCCCGGCCGTGGTCGCACCGGCCGGCGCGGGTTCTCGCCGGGTCAGCGCCTGCGGGGCCTTGCGGTAGGCGGGCGTGTCCGCGGGGGCCTGCCAGAGCTCCTCGAGCTCGTCGTCGAGCCAGGTCAGCGTGAGCGAGGCGCCGGCCATGTCGAAGCTCGTGCAGAACTCGCCGACATCGGGGTCGACGGCCGCCACTCCGGCTGCGGCGAGGCGGCGGGCGATCTCGCGGTACACCACGAAAAGCTCTTCGTATTTCACCGAGCCGAGACCGTTGAGGATCACGGCAACCCGCCCGCCCGCCGGTGCGGCGACGTCGTCGGGCAGTTCCCGCAGGAGGCGGTCCACGAACAGGGCGGCCAGCTCGTCGGCGGTCGGCAGGCCGTCGTCGGAGATCCCGGGCTCGCCGTGGATGCCCATGCCGACCGCCATCCGGCCGGCGGGGACCCGGAACAGCGGCGCGGCTGCGCCGGGCAGCGTGCAGCCGGAGAACGCGACCCCGAGGGTGCGGGTGCGGTCGTTGGCCCGCCGGGCGACCCGCTCCACGTCGTCGAGCGAGTCGCCCCGGGCCGCGGCCGCGCCGGCCAGTTTGAACACGGCCAGATCGCCGGCGATGCCGCGGCGGCGCTCGGGCGACTCGGGCGGCGCGCTGGAGACGTCGTCGGTGACGAGCACGGTCCGCACGTCGACCCCGTCGGCCCGCAGCCGCTCCTGGGCCTCGGTGAAGTTCAGGACGTCGCCGGCGTAGTTGCCGTAGCAGAACAGGATGCCGGCGCCGCCGTCGGCGGCCCGCGCGACCGAACGCACGCGGGCGGCGGACGGCGAGGCGAACAGGTCGCCCATGGCGGCGCCGTGGGCCAGGCCGGGGCCGACGAGGCCCGCGAACGCCGGGTAGTGCCCGGAGCCGCCGCCGATGACGAGCGCCACCTCACCGGTGGCGGTGCCTTCGCGGCGGACCACGCCGCCGGGGACGCGGTGCGCGAACCGGGCGTAGGCCGCGGCGAAGCCGTCCGTCATCTCGTCGGCGAAGTCGGCTGGATCGTTGAACAGCAGGGTCACGGACCCTCCTCAAGCAGGGGTGGGTCTGATCATAGCAACCGGTTGACCGGTTTTGGGAAGGCCCGGTTGGTGCCCTTCCGCGCTCGGCTATCGTGTTGGGATGCCCGCGTACCGCGATGACCGCTCGGCGGAGATCGGTGCCGCACTCGGCACGCTGCCGTCGGGGAGCGCGGTGTCCGCGGTGGCGACGAGCCTGCTCGACCTGTTCACCGGCGGCAGCCTGGAGCCCGGCACCCGCCTGCCGCCCGAACGGCAGCTCGCGGCGACGCTGGGCGTGGGCCGGTCGGCGGTCCGCGAGGCCCTCGCCGCCCTCGAGATCCTCGGCATCGTCGAGGTGCGCGCGGGGGCCGGCACGTTCCTGCGCGGCAGCACCAGTGAGCTGCTGCCGCAGAGCCTCAGCTGGGGCATGCTGATCGGGCGGCGCAGCACCGAGGACCTCGTCGAGCTGCGCGGGGCGCTCGAGATCTACGCGGCCCGCCTGGCCGCCGAGCGGATGAGCCCGCAGAGCGTCGCCCGGCTCGGCGCCCATCTGGAGCGGATGCGCTCGTCGCGGGCGGACGTTGCGGCCTTCGTCGAGGCGGACCAGCGCTTCCACCAGGAGCTGGCCGACGCGACCGGCAACGCCACGCTGGTGGACCTGCTCCGGATCATCCGCTCCTTGCTGCGCGTGTGGGTGGACCGGGCGGTGCACGAGCCGGAGCAGATCGATCTCGCCATCGCCGAGCACGTCGCGGTGCACGACGCGATCGTGGCCGGCAACGGCGACGCGGCCGCGTCGGCGATGGCGGTGCACATGGTGACCGCGGGCCGGCGGCTGCTGGCCGATGCGAGCACCGCGGAGTCCCCGGCCCGCTGACGCCGCCGCCCGGCCCGAATGAAACGTGTCAAAATCTCGGGCGGGTGGCTTTTAAAACGTATCAACGGCCTGTACGGTCACCAGCGTGACGGACCTGTTCCCGCCAGATGCGGTCCTCGAGCGCCTGTTCACCGGGGCCACGTGGAGCGAGGGTCCCGTCTGGCTGCCGTCGGTGCGCCGGCTGCGCTGGAGCGACATTCCCGCGAACCGCATCCTCGAGTACGACGAGGCGACGGGCGCCACAAGCGTCCTGCGGGCCGACGCCGAATTCCCCAACGGGCGGACCCTCGACCTCCAGGGCCGCGTGGTGCAGTGCAGCCACGGCCGGCGGGCGGTCGAGCGGGAGTCGCGGGGCGGCCCGCAGACGCTCGTCGACCGCTGGGCCGGCGGGCGGTTCAACTCGCCCAACGATCTCGTGGTGGCCGGCGACGGTGCGATCTGGTTCACCGACCCGCCGTACGGCATCCACGAGAGCGGGCGCGAGGGCCATCCGGGGCGGCCGGAGTACGGCGGCTGCTTCGTCTTCCGCTTCGACGAGGCCGGGGGCACGATCGAGCCGGTCGTCACCGACATGGTGCACCCCAACGGCCTCGCGTTCTCGCCCGACGAATCGATCCTGTACGTGGCCGACACCGGCTACCTGCAGGTCCCCGGCGCACCCCGCTGCATCCGCGCCTATGACGTCGTCGGCGGCACCCGCTGCACCGGCGGCCGAGACCTGGTCGAGGTGCGCCCGGGCGCGACCGACGGCCTGCGGGTGGACGTCGAGGGCCGCATCTGGAGCTCCAGCGCCGACTCGGTGCAGGTGTTCACGCCGTCCGGCGAGCGGCTGGCCGTGGTGGCGGTGCCCGAGAAGGTGGCGAACCTGTGCTTCGGCGGCGATGACGGCCGGACGCTGTACATCACCGCCTCGACAAGCCTCTACCGAATCCGGACCGCCACGACGGATGCGTGCCCAGCGACCCGATGAGGTCGCCGCGCGAAGCGCCCCGCGAGCGGTCACACGACAGCGAAGGAAGACCCACATGGCAGGGTTGCAGACCACGGCCGGCGACGTCGCGGGAAGCGAATCGGTCCTGACCGCGGAGGCCCTCGAGTTCGTCGCGGGGCTGCAGCGGACCTTCGGCGAGCGCCGCGCGGCGCTGCTGGCCGAGCGTCCCGCGCGCCGGCGGAGCATCGCCGCGGCCGGCCGCGACGGGGCCAGATGGCGCGCCGACACGCAGGCCGTCCGCGACGACCCGGGCTGGCGGGTCGCGCCGATCCCGCCCGCCCTGCGCCGACGGCGGGTGGAGATCACCGGGCCGACCGAGCGGAAGATGGCGATCAACGCGCTCAACTCCGGTGCCGACGTGTGGCTGGCCGACCTCGAGGACGCGAACACCCCGCACTGGGACAACGTGGTGAGCGGCCAGGTCAACCTGCGCGACGCGGTCCGGCGGACGATCGCCTTCCGCGCGCCGGACGGGCGTGAGTACGCGCTGCGCCAGGACGGGGCCGCACGGCTGCCCGTCATCGTCGTGCGGCCCCGCGGCTGGCACCTCGACGAGCGGCACGTCCAGGTCGACGGCCGGCCCGCCGCCGGCGCGCTCGTGGATTTCGGCCTGTTCTTCTTCCACAACGCGCACGTGCTGGCCGATCGGGGCGACGGGCCGTTCTTCTACCTGCCCAAGCTGGAGAGCGCGGACGAGGCCCGCCTGTGGGCCGACGTCTTCCGCCACGCGGAGGAGGCGCTCGGCGTGACCGCCGGGACCGTGCGGGCCACCGTGCTCATCGAGACGCTGCCGGCGGCGTTCGAGATGGAGGAGATTCTCTACGAGCTGCGGGAGTACATCGCGGGTCTCAACGCCGGCCGCTGGGACTACCTGTTCAGCATGATCAAGGTGTTCCAGGACTCGGGGGCCGACTACGTGCTGCCGGACCGCAACGCGGTCACGATGACGGCCCCGTTCATGCGGGCCTACACGGAGCTGCTCGTCTCGACCTGCCACCGGCGGGGCGCGATGGCGATCGGTGGCATGGCCGCCTTCATCCCGAGCCGCCGCGACGAGGCGGTCAACGCGACGGCGCTCGCGAAGGTCCGCGACGACAAGCGGCGCGAGGCGGGTGACGGGTTCGACGGCTCCTGGGTCGCCCACCCGGACCTGGTGCCGCTGTGCGCCGCGGAGTTCGCGGCCGTGCTCGGCGACCGCGACAACCAGCTCGACCGGCAGCGCCCCGATGTGGACGTCAAGCCGGCCGACCTCGTGACCATCGCCGGGACCGGGGCCGAGGCCACCGAGGCGGGGTTGCGCAACGACATCTCCGTGGCGCTGCGGTACGTCGCGACCTGGCTCGCGGGCAACGGCGCGGTGGCCATCTACAACCTCATGGAGGACGCCGCGACCGCCGAGATCGCCCGGTCCCAGGTCTGGCAGTGGCGGCGCAACGCCGTGGTGCTGAGCGACGGCCGGCCGGTGACGGCCGAGCTGGTGCGCCGCTGCATCGCCCAGGAGGCGGCCGCGGCCCGGGCCGAGCTCGCGGGCGGTGCCGCCGCCAAGGTCGATCAGGCGGTCGCCGTCGTCGAGCGGCTCGTGCTCGACGAGGAACTCGCCGACTTCCTCACCGTCGCGGCCCTCGAGCTGATCTGATCCACAGTGGACACCGTAGACCTGTCCGCGCTCGCCCGGGCCCTCCCCGAGGGCGCGGTCATCGTCGACCCGGACGTCATGGAGCGCTACCGCCGGGACTGGGCCCGGGACCGCTCGGCCGGAAGACCGCTCGCCGTCGTGCGCCCGGCCGGCACGCGGGACGTCCAGGCGGTCCTGCGCTGGGCCGCGGCCGCGCGCGTCCCGGTCGTGCCGCGCGGTGCGGGCACCGGCCTGTCCGGCGGGGCCACGGCGGTGGACGGCGGGCTGGTCCTCTCGCTGGAGCGGATGCGGGCCGTCGCCGTCGACCCGGTGGCCCGGGTGGCCGTGGCCCAGCCGGGCGCGCTGAACGCCGACGTGAAGCGGGCGGCGGCCGCGGCCGGGCTGTGGTACCCGCCCGACCCGTCCTCGTTCGAGTCGTGCTCGATCGGCGGCAACGCGGCCACCAACGCGGGCGGGCTGTGCTGCGTGAAGTACGGCGTCACCGCCGACTACGTGCTGGGCCTGGAGGTCGTGCTGGCCGACGGCGCCGCGGTGCGGCTCGGCGGCCCGCGCCTGAAGGACGCCGCCGGGCTGTCGCTCACCAAGCTCTTCGTCGGCTCGGAGGGCATTCTCGGGGTGATCACGGAGCTGACCCTGCGCCTGCTGCCGGCCCCGCCGCCCGCCTCGACGCTCGTCGCGACGTTCCCGACGGTCGAGGCGGCGGCCGCCGCCGTGCTCGGCATCACCGCGCGGCTGCGCCCGGCGGTGCTCGAGCTCATGGACCGGACCGCCGTCAACGCGGTCGAGGACCACGCGGCCATGGGCCTGGACCGGACCGCCGGCGCGCTGCTGCTGGCCCGCAGCGACGCGCCCGGCCGTGCCGCCGCCGAGGAGATCGCCGCGATGGAGGCCGCGTGCGCCGGCCAGGCGGCGACGGAGATCTTCACGACCGACGACCCCGCCGAGGGCGAGGCCTTCGCCGCGGCCCGGCGGCTGGCCTTCCCGGCGCTGGAGCGCCGCGGTGAGCTCCTGCTGGAGGACGTCGGCGTCGCCCTGCCCGACCTGCCGCGGCTGGTGGGCGGCATCGAGGCGATCGCGGCCGCCCACGATGTGACCATCGCGCTGGTGGCCCACGCGGGCGACGGCAACACCCATCCGGTGATCGTCTACGACGGCGACGACCCCGCCCACGCGGCCCGCGCCGAGCGGGCGTTCGCGGCGGTGATGGACCTCGCGCTCGCCCTCGGCGGCACCATCACCGGCGAGCACGGCGTCGGGCGGCTGAAGCGGCCCTGGCTGCCGGAGTACCTCGGCGACGGCGCCCTCGCCCTGACCCGCCGGGTGAAGCAGGCCCTGGACCCGCTCGGCATCCTGAATCCCGGGGCTATGCTCCCGACGGAAGGAACACGATGATCGACCGCTACGCGGAACTGCTGAGCGCGCACATCCTCGCGAAGAGCGGCGAGATGACGCGTGAGCCGGTGGGCATCCTGCGGCACCCCTTCCTCGTCCCGGCCAGCCCGGACTCGCCGTACTACAGCGGCCACCTGTGGGACTGGGACTCCTGGTGGGTGAGCGTCGTGCTCGCCCAGGTCGAGGTCGAGACCGGGCAGCGCGGCCGGTACGCGGCGTACGAGGAGGGCAGCATCCTCAACTTCCTCGACCACAGCACGGACGGCTTCGTGCCGATCCAGCTCAACCCCGAGGGCAGCCTCCGGCACGGCGACTTCGGCAGCGACGAGGAGTACGCCCGGCGGCAGAACACCCACAAGCCGGTGCTGGTACAGCACGCCGCCCTCCTGGCCCGCCGGCGCGGGGACGCCGAGTGGCTGCGCCCGCATCTCGGCACGCTCGAGGCGTTCCTCACCGGATACCTCACCCGTCACCTCCACGCCGAAACCGGCCTGCTGTACTGGCAGACCGACTTCGCCGTCGGCGTCGACAACGACCCGTCGGTGTACTACCGCCCGGCGAGGAGCACCGCCGCCATCTATCTCAACAGCCTCATGTACCGCGAGTTGCTGGCGTACGGCGAGCTGCTGGAGCGCCTCGGCGAGGTGCGGGAGTCGGTGCGGTGGAGGCGCCGTGCCCAGGACCTCGCCGATGCGGTCAACCGGCACTGCTGGGACGAGCGCGACGGCACCTTCTACAGCGCCGACCTCGCGCTGCGCCCCGTCGACCCGGCCGACTGGCTCCACAGTGGAGCGCCACGGGCCTGGTCGTCACTGCTGCTGCGGATCGACAGCTGGTCCAGCTTCCTGCCGATGTGGGCCGGGTTCGCCTCCCGGGAGCAGGCGGAGCGGATGGTCGAGCGGATCCGCGACCCCCGCACGTTCGCCGCGAACTACGGCATCCGGTCGCTGTCGCGGCTCGAGAAGATGTACGACCTGCGCGCGTCCAACAACCCGTCGAACTGGCTCGGCCCGGTCTGGGGCATCAGCAACTACATGGTGTTCCGGGGGCTGGTGCGCTACGGCTTCGTCGACGACGCCCGCGACCTGGCCGAGAAGACGGTCCGGCTGTTCGGCCAGGATCTGCAGACCAACGGCTGCCTGCACGAGTTCTACCACCCGGACAGCGGCGAACCGATCATGACGCGGAACTTCCAGAACTGGAACTTCCTGGTCCTGCAGATGATCGCGTTCCTGGCCGGTCGCCCGATGGCGACCGAGTTCTGAGGCGCGCGCCGAGGCCGGGGCCCGCCCCGGCCAGTAGTTGACACGTTTCAAAAGCGAACAGAGGATGGGCTGGTGACCCTATGCATACCGCCGACACCCCAGGCCCGGACATGACCGAATTCCCCGACAAGCCGACCGTCGCCCTGGTCGGCACGCTCGACACCAAGGGCGCCGAATACGCATGGGTGGCCGGGCAGCTGGCCGCCCACGGCGTGGGCGTGCTCCTGCTCGACGCCGGTATCCTCCCACCCGCCGGCCTGCCGGCGCCGCTGACGCCCGGGTCCGCGCCGGTCGTGATCGGGCCGGACGAGGTGGCGGCCGCCGCCGGCACCAGCATCACCGCGCTGCGCGACGGCAACGACCGCGGCGTCGCGGTCACCACGATGGGGGAGGGGGCCGCCGCCGTCCTCGGCCCGCTCGTCGCCCGGGGCGCCGTGCACGGCGTCCTCGCCCTCGGCGGCAGCGGCGGCTCCTCGATCGCGGCCCGAGCCGTGCGGGACCTGCCCATCGGCCTGCCGAAGCTCATCGTGTCCACCATGGCGGCCGGCGACGTGTCGCCGTACGTGGGCGCCGCCGACGTGACCATGATGTACAGCGTCGTGGACATCTCCGGCATCAACCAGATCTCCCGCGCCATCCTCGGCAACGCCGCCGCCGGGATCGCCGGCATGGCGACGGCCTACGCGCGGCGGGCGCCGGTCGCCGAGGACCGCCCGCTGATCGCCGCGTCGATGTTCGGTGTCACCACGCCCGCCGTCGAGGCCGCCCGGGCACGGCTGGAGGAGCTCGGCTACGAGGTGCTGGTGTTCCACGCCACCGGCTCCGGCGGCCGGGCCCTGGAGGGCCTCGCGCGCTCCGGCCTGCTCGCCGGGGTGCTCGACCTGACGACCACGGAGCTCGCCGACGACCTCGTCGGCGGCGTCCTCACGGCCGGGCCGGACCGGCTCACCGCCGCCGGTGCGGCCGGGATACCCCAGGTGGTCAGCCTCGGCGCGGTGGACATGGTGAACTTCGGGCCGGCGGACACGGTACCCCCGAAATTCGCCGACCGGCAGTTCTTCGTGCACAACCCGACCGTCACCCTGATGCGCACCACCCCGGAGGAGAACGCCGAACTCGGGCGCCGGATCGGCGCCAAGCTCGCGAACGCCGCCGGCCCCACGGTGCTCGCGGTGCCGCGCGGCGGGGTCTCCGCGTTGGACGCGCCCGGCATGCCCTTTCACCATCCCGATGCTTCGGCGGTACTGTTCGAGGCCGCGCTCGCCGCGGTCGCGTCGAGCGGCGTCGAGGTCGTCGATTCGCCGTTGCACATCAACGACCCGCAGTTCGCCGTCGCGGCCGCCGACCGGCTGCACGCGCTCATCGTGGCCCGGCACTCGGCGGCGGTGAGGTGAGCATGGATCGCACCAGCGCGCTGGCCCGGCTCCGGGCCACCATCGCGGCCGGGCGGCCGGTGATCGGGGCGGGCGCCGGGACCGGCATCTCCGCCAAGGCCGCCGAGGCCGGCGGGGCCGACCTGATCATCATCTACAACTCGGGCCGCTACCGGATGGCCGGCCGCGGCTCGCTCAGCGGCCTGCTCGCCTACGGCGATGCCAACCAGATCGTCGTGGACATGAGCCGCGAGGTGCTGCCGATCGTGCGGGACACCCCGGTCCTGGCCGGCGTCAACGGCACCGACCCCTTCCGGGTGATGGGCCGCTTCCTCGACGAGCTCAAGGCCCTCGGCTTCGCCGGGGTGCAGAACTTCCCGACCGTGGGGCTGATCGACGGGGTCTTCCGGCAGAACCTGGAAGAGACCGGCATGAGCTTCCGGCTCGAGATCGACATGGTCCGGCTGGCCCGCGAGCGGGACCTGCTCACCGCGCCCTACGTGTTCGACGTGGAGCAGGCCGCGGCCATGGCCGACGCGGGCGCCGACGTGCTCGTGCCGCACATGGGGCTGACCACCAGCGGCTCGATCGGCGCGCGGACGGCGCTGAGCCTGCCGGAGTCGGCCGAACGGGTGCAGGCCATGCGCGACGCCGCGACCGCCGTCAACCCGGACATCATCGTGCTCTGCCACGGCGGCCCCATCGCCGAGCCGGCCGACGCCCGGTACATCCTCGCCAACACCACCGGCGTCGTCGGCTTCTTCGGCGCCTCCTCGGTCGAGCGCCTGCCCACCGAGCGGGCCATCGAGGCCCAGCTGGTCGCCTTCAAGAACATCACCGCCACCGATGAGGAGCCCGCATGACGACCTTCCGCCGCCCCGACGAGAACCCGACCCGCGTCTTCGACTGGGGCACCATCAAGTGGCTGGTCACCCCGCACCTCGACGAGGGGGCCGGGCTGACCACCGGCGAGGTGATCGTGTACCCGGCGCAGGGCCACGCGCCGCACGTGCACCCGAACGAGGAGGAGGTCATCTACGTGATCTCCGGCGAGGGTGAGCAGACCGTCGGCGACGGCCCGGCGTTCCCGATCCGCGAGGGCGACGCCGTGTACATCCCGGCCAACACGCTGCACTCGACGTACAACACCACGTGGCGCCCGCTGCGGCTGGTGGTCGTCTACACCCCGGGCGGCGCCGAGACCGGCCTCGACGGCCTGCCCGACGCCCGCATCATCGAGCCCGGGGTCGCCCCGGCCTGGAGCCAGGTGCGCCAGTGACCGGACCGGGGTCCCCGGCCCCGGGGACCCCGGCTGGTTCGGACAGCATCCGGGCATGCCGAACGGCGGCGGGCGCTGGCACACTGTCCGCCATGAGCGAGGTGCTGTTGCGCGACCTGGTCGAGGCCGACCTGGAGGTGCTCTACGAGCAGCAGCGGGAGGAGGAGGCGGTCCGGCGGGCGCAGTTTCCCGCCCGCGACCGGGAGCCGTTCATGACGCACTGGCGCACGAAGGTGCTTGCCGACTCCGCCAATCACGTCCAGATCGTCGTGGCCGGCGGTGCGGTCGCCGGCAGTGTCATGGCCTGGTGGCGTGACGATCGGCGCTTCATCGGCTACTGGCTCGGGCAGCGTTTCTGGGGACGGGGCATCGGCACGGCGGCCCTGCGCCTGTTCCTGCGGCGTGAGCGGATCCGGCCCCTCTTCGCCGACACGTTCGCCGGCAACACCGCCTCCGTCAAACTCCTGCAACGGTGCGGCTTCCGCCAGGTGGGCACCGAGCACGAGGGTGATCTGGAGTTCGTGGTGCTCATGCTCGCCGACGGCGCTCCGCCGGCGGCCGTCGACGACGCGGCCGGCGCGGCGCCCGCCACGACGGAGTAGGACCGCGACCGGGTCGGGACCTTCGGCCTTGGAACGGGCGCCGTGGCGCGGGGACCATGAAGTGAGGCCGGTTCGCCGTGCCGACCCGGCTCCCAGCGGGACGGAGGGGCTCCGATGGCACAGCGGCGAGGCGCCCGCCTGTGGGCGGCCCGAGAGGCACTGCTGTTCTGGTTGACGACGCTGCTGCTCATCGCCGGTGTGGTGGCCGCCGCCACGGGCGCGGGCAGTCCGGCGGCCGCGCTGTGGGCCGGCGCGACGCTGGTCGGCCTGGCCTACTCGACGATCACCATCGCTGTCGCGCTGCTGCGCCGCCGGCCCTCGGTGGACGTCATCGCGTGGCTGGCGCTGGTGGGCGCCCTGCTGGTCGGCCAACCGCTGGCGGGCGCGGTGATCGCGGTCATGCTGTTCACGGGAGGCGTGCTGGAGGCGCGCGCGTCGGCCCGGGCCCGCCGGGAGCTCGGCCGCCTGGCCGCGGGCGCGCCGCGGATCGCCCGCCGGGAGGGCCCGGAGGGCGTGGAGGAGATCCCGGTGGACCGGGTCGCGGCCGGCGACCGGCTGGTGGTCGGCGCGGGCGAGCTCGTCCCGGTCGACGGCCGGCTGCTCGACGACGGCGTGTTCGACGAGTCGGCGCTGTCCGGCGAGCCGCTGCCGGTCGAGCGGCGGGCCGGCGACAGCATCCGCAGCGGTGTCGCCAACGCCGGGCCGCCGGTGCGGATGCTGGCCACCGAGACCGCCGCCGCGTCGACCTACGCGGGCGTGGTGCGCCTGGTCGAGCAGGCCCAGGCGAGCGGCGCCCCCTTCGTCCGCCTCGCCGACCGGTTCGCGCTGGCCTTCGTACCGCTGACGCTGCTGGTGGCCGGGCTGGCCTGGGCGATCTCGGGCGAGGCGGTGCGGGCCGTAGCCGTGCTGGTCGTGGCGACTCCCTGCCCGCTGCTGCTGGCCGCCCCGATCGCCATCATGTCCGGCGTGTCCCGGGCGGCCCGCTACGGGGTGATCCTCAAGGGTGGGTCGGCGCTGGAGCGGCTGGCCGCCGGACGGGTCCTGCTGTTCGACAAGACCGGCACGCTGACCAGCGGCCGGCCCGTCCTCGCCGCGGTGGTCACCGGCCACGACCGGCCCGCCGACGAGGTCCTGCGGCTGGCCGCCGCGCTCGACCAGTCCTCGGCACACGTGCTCGCCGCGCCCATCGTGACCGCGGCCCGCGAGCGCCGGATGAGCCTGCCGGCGGCGTCGGACGTGCGGGAACAGCACGGTTTCGGCATCGAGGGAACCGTCGAGGGGCACGCGGTACGGCTCGGCAAGGCGGCCTGGACCGTCGACGGCCCCGCACCGCAGTGGGTGCGCCGGGCCCGCCGCCGGGCCGCCCTGGACGGGTCGCTGACCGTGTTCGTGGCGGTGGACGGCCGGCCCGCCGGGGTCCTGCTGTTCGTCGACCCGCTGCGGCCCGACGCGCCGCGCATGATGCGGACGCTGCGCAACGCCGGCATCGAGCGAACCGTCCTGATCACCGGCGACCGCGCGGACATCGCCGAGACCGTCGGGCGGATCGCCGGCGTCGACGCCGTGTACGCCGACCGCGACCCCGCCGACAAGCTCGCCATCGTCGGCGCCGAACAGGCCGCCGCCCCGACGGTCATGGTCGGCGACGGGGTGAACGACGCCCCGGCGCTCGCCGCCGCCGGGGTCGGCGTCGCCCTCGCGGCCCGCGGCGTCACGGCCGCCGCCGAGGCGGCCGACGTCATGCTCACGGCGGACCGCGTCGACGGCCTCGCCGACGCCATCCTCGTCGCCCGGCGCGCCCATCGCATCGCCCGCCGCTCGGCCGCGCTCGGCATGGCCCTGTCGGTGGCCGCGATGATTCCGGCCGCGGCCGGCCTGCTCACGCCGGTGGCCGGCGCGCTGCTGCAGGAGGCGATCGACGTGGTCGCCATCGGCCTGGCCCTGACGGTCCTGCTGCCGCAGCGCACGCACACCGTCACCATGCCGACCGCCGACCTCGCCGTGGCCCGGCAGCTGTACGCGCAGCACAACGCCATCCGCCCCCTCGTCGAGCAGATCCGGGCCGTCGCCGACGACCTCCCCGCCACCGGAGGCGACCTCGGCCCCGCCCGCGACCTGCTCGACCGCCTCGAGGCCGACCTGCTGCCGCACGAGCGGGCCGAGGAGGCGCAGCTGCTGCCGATCGTCGCGCGGGCCCTCGGCGGCCCCGACCCGATCGCGGCCCTCAGCCGCACCCACGCCGAGATCGAGCACCAGATCCGGAGGCTGCGCCGAACCCTGCCGGACACCGACAGCCAGGCCGAGCCGGAAGACGTCATCGACCTGCGGGCCGGGCTCTACGGCCTGCACGCCATCATGCAGCTGCACAACGCCCAGGAGGAGGAGAACGCGTTCAGCCTCATGCCGGCGGCATCCACCCCGGCCTGAGCCGCACGAGGGTTACCGGCGCGATTGCTGGGTAGCCCGGCGTCTTGGCTTCCCGAAGGGGGCAAAATGTTCATCCTAGGCTTGATCCTGCTGCTGATCGGTCTGTTCGTCGGCATCCCGATCCTCACCACGATCGGCATCATTCTCCTCGTGATCGGCGCGGTGCTGTTCATCCTCGGGTCGCTCGGCCGGCCGGTGGCCGGACGGCGTCATTACTGGTAGCCGCCCGCCGCCGGTTGTGTCGCGCCGCGGTGGGTTCTACGTCGGCGACCAGCACCTACGCCGCGACGGGCAAGCCCGCGGTCTCGGCTGTGTCCTGGCCGAGGCCGACGGCCTGCTCCCGCAAGAGTCCGATGACCGCGGCGCGTGCCACGGCGGTCGAGGCAGGGCAGAGTTCCGACGAATCCGGATCGGCGACCCTGCGGCGGTCACGCCGTCGACCGGTCCAAAGGCACCACGTCGCCGCTGTTCAAGGCTTCGAAGGCTGGGGCAAGGGCTGACTACCGCTCCATCAACTCGAGCAGGTAGGACGCGACGTCGCTGCCGTACTCGGCAAGGGCGGCCCGCAGCGCCGCCCGGTAGGCGTCGCGCTCGTCCGCGGTGCGCTGCGGCGCTCGGTACGACGGGAACAGCGCCTGCAGGGCCATGTCTCTGCCGTCGGGGCCCATCTCGGGTGCGAGGGCCATCAGCTGTGCCCACGCGCCGGGCACGCGGTCGGCGCAGAGCGTGAGCGCGCGGCAGAAGTCGTTGTAGTCGAACCGCCCGGGCTGCGCGCCGACCCGCACGAGCGCCTCCAGGACCTCGGGCGGGACGCTGTCCATCCGCCCGAGGAACCACGCGGCCTGCACGGCCCGGTCGTCGTCGGCCCCGTGCAGGTCGGCGAGCACCGTCGCGAGGATGTCGGGATCCGGTCGCACCCCGGCGCAGACCGCGCATCCGCACCGCTCCCGTGCGGCCTCGACGCGGCCGGCCTCCTCCGCGGTCAGCTCGTCGAGCGGCAGGAGGAGGTTGTCGCCCCGCAGCCCGTCGTCCTCCACGAGCCACAGCCGGTCGCGCACGACCACGAACCGCTCCTTGCCCGCCGCCGCGTCGGGCTGCGATCCGGTGATGGTGACCCCGTGCTGCCCGGCGACGTACCTCATCCGAGCCCACTCGACGGCGACGGCGACCTCGCACCAGTGCGCCCACGCGAGCATCGAGCGCAGGCAGCTGCCGGCGGGGTTGGGAAACCACAGGTACATCCGCCGGGCCCCGGCCTGATGCGGTATCGCGGCCGGTTCGAGCCCGTCGAGGTAGTGGTCCAGCTCGTCGTAGGCCTTGCCGCCGAGCCAATGGAACCATGCCGCGAACGTCCGCGTCTCCTCCCACACCGCCACGCGCGCCGCGTCGACGTCACCGTCACCGTCAATGCCGATCGAGAACCCGATGCCACCCATGCGCGCGAACGCTACCAACCGCCCGCAACCCGCCCCGCCACCCGCACGAAGGCCTACTCCAACCGCCGGGCGTGGCCCGCGTGTCCCAGCGATCGCTCCGGCCGCGTCGCGTCGGCCAGGGTCCGGGCGTCTCGATGACGTGGATCGCGCGCGGGGCCGCGACTCGATGCGCGGCGTCATCCTTGGCGGCCTGACGTCGCGAAGCTCGCATCTATCGATCATGATCGCTGCTCAGCAGGCGTTTCAGCTCGGCGGCGTTGCGCTGGGCGAAGTCGCGATAGCAGTTGTTCATCAGGACGTGGGTCTCCGCGGTGCTCGCGGCCAGGGCCTGGAGGCGTGGCGTCCACGCCGACAGTTCCGCGTCGGAGTACAGGTAGCCGAACTTCTCGTGGATGTCCTTGCTCGTCCACCGCTCGCTGTGCCCGTGGAAGCGCACGACCGCCAGGTCCGAGGTGGCCTCGACGACCGGCGGGATCGACGAGCGGTGGCCCTGGGGCATGTCGACGACCACGTACGGCAGGTCGTGCGCGCGCAGGAAGTCGAGCGTCTCGCGCTCGTTGTCGCCGTCGAACCACGACGCGTGGCGGAACTCGACGGCGGCGCGCAGGGGTTTGCAGCGGGCGGCCGCCTCGAGCAGGGTTTGCTTGTTGTCGCGGCGGATCGTGAACCACGGCGGGAACTGGAACAGCACCGAGCCGATCTTGCCGGTCAGCGGGTCGAGGGCGGACAGGAAGCGCGCCCAGACCTCGTCGACGGCGGCGGGTGGCAGGTGCCGCGGGTAGACGTTCGCCTTGTCCGTGTCGGGGCGCAGCTCGCGGGGCAGCGCGCTCACCTTCGTCGGGTGGCCGGTCAGCAGGCTGAAGGCCTTGATGTTGAACGTGAAGCCGGGCGGGGTCCGTGCGGCCCAGAGGCGGGTGGTCTCCGCGTTCGGGGGGGCGTAGTACGTCGCGTCGACCTCGACGAGGGGGAACTGGCGCGCGTAGTAGGCCAGCCGCTCCTGCGCGGTCGTGGCCGACGGCGGGTACCAGCCGGACTCCAGCAGCGTCCGGTCGGTCCACGACGCCGTGCCCACCTTGATGTCGCCCATCAGCCCCGCTGTTTCCCGCGGCGGCCGGGGCAAACGTCAGGCGGACGGTGAGGCGCCCTCGACCCCCGCCTCCCGGCGGCGTGTCGGCTATGCGACCGATCATCGTCCGGGGCCGGGCAACCTCGGCCTTGAGCTGCGAAAACATCCCGACAGCAAGGCTTGACGCCCGCGGTTAACCTGAGCGCTTCATGATCATCGAAGGAGCGTTCATATGAAGCGTCTTGCGCTACCCATAGCCCTGCTCGGCCTGGCCCTGACCGCCTGCGGCGACCCCGAGGCCGACCCTGCGGCCCCGGCGGCCTCCACCACCGCGGCGGCCGCCCCCACCACCGCGAAGGCCGCCGCGTTCCCGAAGGGCGAGGCGGGGGCGAAGGCCCTGATGGAGGCCCTGCGCGCGGCCGACGGCGCGGAGACGGTGCAGACCCTCCAGCCTACGGCGGCCGACTACGCCGCGGTGTTCACGGACGAGCTGGCGTCCAAGGCGGAGTCGTACTACAAGACGAAGCTGTGGAACGGCGAGAAGGTCCAGCTGGCCGGCTCGGCGTCCCAGACCGACCTCAAGCTGTACCAGGCCACGACCGAGGACATCCGCCAGTGGACCCCGGCCGTGGAGCGTGACTTCCCGGGCGGCTACGAGAAGCTCGGTGCCCACCTGCGGCCGGGCCTCACGGTGTACCGCTGGAAGTACACCGAGCCGGGCGCGGATACGGGCCGCGCCTACGAGGGCCTGGTGTACGTGAACGACCACTGGATCTGGGTCCCGAAGGCCTGGGAGATCCTGGAGCGGTGACGGCCTGCGCCGGGCGCCGGTCCAACCCCGGCCCGGTGCCCGGCGGTCGTCGGCCGGCGGTCCGAACCTGCGGCACGCGGACGTAGGCTCTCAGGATGCGGATCGGCGAGCTGTCACAGCGCACGGGCGTGAGTCCCCGCTCACTGCGGTACTACGAAGCGCAGGGCCTGCTGACCAGCTCACGCTCCGAGGCCGGGCAGCGCCACTATGCCGATGCCGAGGTCCAGCGGGTGTCGCTCATCCGGCAGCTGTTCGACGCGGGCCTGTCGAGCCGGGTGATCGCGACGGTGCTGCCGTGCGTGGAGACCCCCAGCGAACCGGGCGTCGCCGAGCTGGCGTTCGCGACGATGACGAGCGTGCGCGACCGGATCGACGCCGACATCGCCCACCTGATCGAGACCCGGGATGCGCTCGACGAGCTGATCAGGGCCAACAGCCGGCACCGGGCGGAGCTGGCCACGGCGCCGTCAAGCGGTGGCACGGTCGGCCTGATGCTGTGACCCGCGCCTCAGCCGGTTGCCCCTGACATCGGTGTGAGCGGTGAGGATGGCGACAGGGCCCGGAACCACCGCGGCCGGTCACGCGAGAGGCGGAAAAAGACGATGGGTCAGGCGTGGGGTTTCGGCAGGTACGGCGGGCCCGAGGTGCAGGAGTTCTTCGATCGGCCCGATCCCGTCCCCGGCCGCGGCGAGGTGCTGATCCGGGTCGACGTCGCCGGCGTGAATCCCCTCGACCACATGCTGCGCTCGGGTCTGGTCCCCGGGCTCGACGGCGGGCGTCCGTTTCCCCGCGTGCTGGGCATGGAGGCGGCGGGGACCGTGCTCGCCCGGGGCGAGGACGCCGACGGGCTCGAGGTGGGCGACGCGGTCTTCGGCTTCGCGCTCACCGGTGGCGGCACCTACGCCGAGACGACGGTGCTGTCCGCACCGAACACCGCGCGCATCCCGGCGGGTCTGTCCGCGACCGTGGCGGCGACGCTGCCCGTGGCCGGGACGACCGCGGTGGATGCGCTCGACCAACTCGGCCTCCCGGCCGGGGCCACACTCCTGGTCAACGGGGTCGGCGGCGGGGTCGGCCTCGCCGTCGCCCGGCTGGCCGTCGGGCGCAGGCTGCGTGTGATCGGCACCGGCAGCACCGCCAAGCGCGCGCAGGCCGAGACCATCGGGGTGCGATTCATCGACTACGCCGCCGGGGACGTTGTCGCCGCGGCACGCGAGCTGGCTCCGGGCGGCTTCGACGGCATCGTCGACCTCGTCGGAGGCGCCTCCCTGCGGACGGTCGCCGCGCTGGCCCGGGAGCGCCGCAACGTCCTCGCCGTGGGTGATTCGTCCGTGCCCGAGCTCGGTGGGCGGTTCGTCGAGCGTCGCCTCGACCGCGAGAACCTGGAGCGGTCCGCCCGGCTGGCCCTCGACGGACTGGTCGCACCCGTGATCACGGCGGTCCATCCGCTCGCCGACGCCCCGGCCGCCCTCGCCACCGTCGAGAACGGTCACGCCTCGGGCAAGGTCGTCATCAAGGTGGCCTGAGCAGTGCCCGGCCGCCAGGACCGCCGCATGCACGCACGCGCGGCGGGCCGCGGCCCGGTGGGCGCTGCCGGGCGGTGCTCCTTGCGCCTCAGGACAGGGCGATGCGCAGGCAGGCGTACGTCGGGATGAGCACTCGCCGCCCGTAGCGGCGCTCCACGATGCGCCAGGGGCGGCCGGTCGCCAGCAGCGCGCGCAGCAACGCGGTCAGCTCGGCCCGGGCCACCGGCGCGCCGAGGCACAGGTGCCGGCCGGCACCGAACCACAGCTGACGGTTGTCGGGCAGGTACTCGCGGTCGAGGTCGAAGCCGCCCGGCGCATTGTTCGCGGTGTACGTCAGCATCAGCACCCGCTCTCCCGCGCGCAGCCGCCGGTCGGCCACCTGCACGTCGGCGCTCACCGACCGGCCGATCACCGGGGCGGGGGTGGTGACTCGCAGGCCTTCGCGGACCGCGTCGGCGATGCGGTGCGGCTCGGCGCGCAGCCGCTGCTGGGAGGCGGTGTCGTGCAGCAGTGCCACCGTACGCGCCATCGCGCTGGCCGCGGTCTCGGTGCCGGCCACCATCAGCAGTACCGCCAGGCCCTCGGTCTCGCGCAGCCCCAGGCCCAGCTCCCGGCAGCGGCCCAGCAGCCGGTCGGCGGGCGCGTCGCGCCACGCGGCGGCGACCCCGCCGGTCATCCGGGCCACGATGGCGCGGGCGGCGGCGACGGTGGCCTCGGGCAGGTGCGTGGAGGCGGTGCTGCCCAGGGCGAGCGCGGCCAGGCGCTCGCCGGTCTCGAAGATGTCGCGGTACGCCGCGTCGTCGTCCGGCGCCGCGACGGGCAGGCCGAGCAGGTCGGCCACGATCCGCCCGACGACGACCCGGCCGAGGTCGGCGATGTCGACGGTCTCGCCGGCGGCCAGGGCGGCGGTGCACCGATCGAGCCGCGGCCCGGCGACCCGGGCGACCAGCGCCGCCGCCGTGTCCTCGGTGAACAGCTCGCGCGCCTTCGTGCGCAGCGCGTGGTGCCCGGCGCCGTCGAAGGCGTCGTACACCCAGTCGCCGAGGACCTGGGCCCACAGGTGGCCGACACCGCCCTCCCCGAGCAGCGTGAAGTGCTCGGGGTCGTTGAGGATGCGCCGCGCGGTCACCGGGTCCGCGACCAGCCAGCCCAGGCCCGGCATCCGCCGGATGGGGCGGGCGAAGCGGCCGAGCGTGAGCAGCACGGGCAGTGCGGGTCGGCTCGCCGCCAGTAACCGCAGCTCATGACGCCGGGCAAGATCGAGGGCCACGCCGCCACGCTATTACAATGACGCACTGGCCGAAGTGGGGGTACGGGTGTGGAGCGACGGATCACCGCGCTCGGCGGGGTCGCGGTCCACCTGCCCGAGGACCGGCTGTCCAGCAGAGACGTCGAACGGCGCGTCGCCGCGCTCAGCGACGGGTTCGCCCCGCCGGCGGGGCTGATCCGCCGCCTCACCGGCGTCGAGCACCGCTACCTGATGCCGGCCGACTGGCAGGCCTCCGACCTCGCCGTCGCGGCCGCGCAGAAGGTGCTGGCCGACACCGGCACCGCACCCGCCGACGTGGACCTGCTCATCTTCGCCTCGGCCAGCCAGGACATGGTCGAGCCGGCGACCGCGCACATCGTGGCCGAGAAGCTCGGCCTGGGCTGCCCGGTGTTCGACGTCAAGAACGCGTGCAACAGCGTCCTCAACGCGATGGAGGTCGCCGACGCGTTCATCGTCTCCGGACGGTACCGCCGGGTGCTCATCGCCTCCGGGGAGTCCCCGTCCCGGGCGACGCGCTGGCGGGTGCCCGGCATCACCGCGTTCCGCACCGCGTTCGCCGGCTACACCCTCTCCGACGCCGGCGCCGCCCTGCTGCTGCACGCGGCGCCCGCCCGCCCGGACGGCCCCGGCATCCTCGGCTTCGGCGCCGCCGCGAACTCCAGCGTGTGGGACGTCGGCACGCTGCCCGCCGGCGGTTCGGCGCACCCGCGCGAGGAGGAGTACACCTATTTCCGCATCGACGGCGGCCGGCTGCGCGACGCGTTCTCCGCGCTCGGCCCGCAGGTGCTGCACGACACCGTGGACCGGCTCGGGCTGCGCTGGGACGACTTCGCGGTCGTCGGGGTGCACCAGGTGTCACTGGCGTTGCTGGAGGCGGTGCGCTCCGGCATCGGCGTGGCCGCCGACCGGCTTGTGGTGACCCTGCCCGAGCACGGCAATCTGGCCTCGGCGAGCCTGCCGCTGCAGCTGTCGCTCGCGTTGCGCTCCGGCCGGGCCGGCCCCGGCGATCTGGTCGCCCTCGTCGGGCTCGGCGGCGGGATCAGCCTGGGCATCGCGGTGATCCGGCTGTGAGGCTGTGGGTGGTGGTACCGGCCTACAACGAGGCGCCGGGCATCGCCGCGACCCTGAAGGCGCTGGCCGCGCAGACCGACCGCGACTTCACGGTCGTGGTCGTCGACAACGGCTCCACCGACGGCACCGCCGGCGTGGTCCGCGGGTTCACCGGGCCGGTCGGTGCCGGGCCGGTGCGGGTCATCGCCGAGGCGCGCAAGGGCACCGGCGCGGCCGCCGACTCCGGCATGCGGTACGCGATCGGCCACGGCGCCACCCACCTGGCGCGCACCGACGCCGACTGCCTGCCGCACCCGGACTGGATCGCGCGCATCCGCGCCGCGTTCGGCGACGGCCTCGAGCTCGTCGCCGGGCAGCTGCTCCCGCGCACGGACGAGGGGCCGCTGCCGCGCCGGTACCGATGGCTGCTCGTCGGCGCCGTCGAGGTGGCGGCGTGGTTCGGCAAGTTCCGCCCCGCCAACCGCGACCCCGCCTACCTGGGCCCGTACGTCATGGCGCCCGGCTGCAACATGGCCATCGAGGCCGGGCTGTACGAGCGAGCCGGCGGCTTCCCGCGCACCGCGATCGAGGAGCTGCACGAGGACCGCGCACTGGTCAACGCGGTGCGCCGGCTGACCCCCGCCTACGGGCTGCGCCGCGACGTGAAGGTCCGCGGCTCGACCCGGCGGGTGCGGGCGTGGGGGATGCGCCGGACGCTGGCGTGGTACGCCGACCACCGCTACCGCCCGTCCATTGTAGACATTCGATGACCGCCCGATGGGAGCGGCGCATCCAGCTCGCGGCGCACCCGCTGACGTACCCGCTCGCCCGCGTCCTGGCCCGGCTCGGCCCGGTGGTGCGGGTGCCGGGGCTCGGCGTCGTGGTCAACGACGCCGCAACCGCGCGGGCGGTGCTCACCGACACCGACACGTTCAGCAAGGCCGCACCCGGTTCGCCGGCCGACCTGTGGACCCCGGTCCTCGGGCGCAGCGTGCTGCTGAACATGGCCGGCCCCGAGCACGCCCGGCTGCGCCGCCGGCTGTCCGGCCTGTTCACCCCGGCCGTGGTGCGCGGGCTGTGCGAGCGGGTGCTCGCCGCCACCCTGACCGACATGACCCGCCGCCTCGCCGGCGGGGAGGGCGTCGACGTGGTCACCGAGGTCCGCCGCTGCGCGGGTGCGGTCATCGCCGAGCTGGTCGGGCTGCCGACCCGCGAAACCCGGCAAGCGGCCCGCTTCGACGAGATGTTCGCCCGCGGCACGGAGGTCACGTCGATGGTGCGGCTGACCCGGCGCGGCCTGACCCCGCGCCAGGTCGTGCGAGCCCGCACGGTCATGGCGGAGCTCACCGCGCCGGCCGTGACCGCGTACCGCGCCGCCGATGCCCGCACCGTGCCCGGCCGGATGCGCGAGCTGGGCCTGACCGAGGACGAGGCGCGCGGCGCCGTCGCCGCGTTCGTCCTCACCGGCACCGAGACCCTCGTGTCGTTCGTGCCCCGGCTGGTCGCGCTCGGCGTCGACAGCGGCTGGCTGGCCCGGCTCGCCGACGATCCGTCGTGGTCGGACGCGGTCGTGGCCGACGCCCTGCGCTACACGGTGCCGTCGCCGGTCATGCTGCGCGGCGTCGCGGTCGCCGGCCGCGTCGGCCCGGTCGCCGTCGCCCCCGGCGACCGGGTGGTCATCATGACCCTGTCCTGCGCCCGCGCCCACGGCCCGTTCGACCCCGAACGGCCGCACCCGGCGGAGCTGCGCCAGCTGTGGTTCGGCGCCGGCGTGCACTTCTGCCTCGGCATGCCGCTCGCGCTGGCCGAGATCCGCGCCTTCCTCGACGCGATCCTCGACGCCTGGCGGCAGGCCGGCCCGCTCGTCATCCGCGAACGCCGGGCCGCCGCGCGCGTGCTCATTCCCGGGTACGCCCGGCTCGTCCTCGGCCGCCCGTCGTGACCGACCTGCTCACCGCCCTGCTCGCCACCTGCGACGCGCGCGGCGACGCCCCGGCGCTGCGCGCGGACTCGGCGCGCCTGACCTACCGCGGACTGGGCGCGCGAGTCCGGGCGACGGCGGCGGGGCTGCGCGCCGCCGGGCTGGCCGACGGCGACCGGGTGCTGTTCTCGGTACGCCCCGAGCCCGCCGGCGTCGTGCTCGCCCTCGGCATCGTCGCGGCCGGCGGCACCGTCGTCTTCGCCGACCCCGGCGCCGGCCCCGAACTGTTCGCCGCCCGCCTCGCCCGCACCGCGCCGCGCTGGGCCGCCGCCGAGTCGCTGCTCTACGGCGTCAGCGCCTGGCGGGTGACCCGCCGCCTCGCCCGGCGCCGCGGCGTGCTGCTGCCCGCGTACGACCGCCTGCCGGTCCGCCACGTGTACGCGGGCCGATGGCTGCCCGGCGTGCCCCGCGGCGCGCTGAGCGCGGCCCGCCTCGCCCGCTTTCCCGGGACGTCCACAGTGGACGACGCCGCCGACCGGGAGGCGCTCGTCGTGTTCACCTCCGGCACAAGCGCGGCGCCGCGCGCCGTCGTGCACACCCGCGGCTCGCTCGGCGCCGGCCTGTCCGTGCTCGCCGGCCGCTGCGCCATCGGCCCGCACGACGTGGTGCACACCGACCAGCTAATGCTGGGCCTGCCCGCGCTGGTCGCCGGCGCACTGTGGACGATGCCGCCGTACGGCCTCGCGCCCGCCGCCGACCCGGTCCGCTACGCCGCCGGCCTGACCGGGGTGAGCCACACGTTCTGCGTGCCCGCCGACTTCGCCGCGGTCCTCGACGCGATCGACGCCGGGCGGGTGGCCGCGCCGGCCGGCCTGCGCCACGTCCTGCTCGGCGGCGCCCCCGTCGGTCAGCCGCTGTTGCGCCGGGCCCGGCAGGTGCTGCCCGGCCCCGAGATCCTCAGCGTGTACGGCATGACCGAGATCCTGCCGGTCGCCACCGCCACCGCCGAGGACAAGCTCGCCCACCGCGGCCCCGGCGACCTCGTCGGCGCGCCGCTGCCCGGCGTGCGGGCCCGCCTCGCCGACGACGGCGAACTGCTGGTCGGCGGGGCGAACCTGTGTGCCGGGTACCTCGGCGAGCCCCCGATGACCGAGCACGCCACCGGCGACCTGGCCCGCCTCGACGGCGACCGGATCGTCCTCATCGGACGGAAGAAGGACATGATCATCCGTGGCCGGGTGAACATCTACCCGGGCCTGTACGAACCGGCGATCGCCCGCCTCGACGGTGTCGCGCAGGCCGTGCTCGTCGGCCTGCCGGGCCCGTTCGGCGACGAGCGCGTGGCCCTCGCGGTGGTGCCCACCGACCCCGAGGACGCCACCCGTTCGCCGGAGCGCCTCGCCGCCGCGGTGCGGGCCGCGCTGCCCGGAGTGCTCGACGCCGGCGCGCTGCCGGACGCGGTCTACGTCGTGCCGGCCATCCCGGTCACCGGCCGCACCAGCAAGCCCGACCGCGACGCCCTGCGAACCATGCTGGAGGCGCGGTGCGCATCGCGGTGACCGGCGCGGCCGGGTTCGTCGGGGGCGCCGTGGCCCGGGCCGCCGCCGGCGCGGGCTGGCGGGTGCACGCGTTCGGCCGCGCGCAGTGGGACATCGACCGCGGCCCGCTACCGGACCCGCCGGCCGTGGACGCGGTCGTGCACTGCGCCGCGGGCGTCAACGACTGGGGCCCGGCCGCGCCGACCTGGCGCACCAACGTCGACGGCACCCGGCACGTGGCGCAGACCTTTCCCGGCGTACGCCTGGTGCACATCTCCTCGGCCAGCGTCTACGACCCGTTCGTGCCGACGGTGTGTGCCCGCGAGGATGCCGCCCCGGTCTCGCGGTACCTGACCGCCTACGCCGCGTCGAAGGCCGCGGCCGAGCGCTTCCTCGCGTCCCGGCCGGCCACGGTGGTGCTGCGCCCGCACGCGGTCTACGGCCCCGGTGACCGGGTCCTGTTGCCGCGGATCCTCGGCGCGATCCGCGGCTCCAACCTGTGGATCGTCGGCGACGGCCGCACCCGGCAGTCGCTGACCGCGATCGGCAACCTGGTCGACGCCGCGCTGCGCGCCTGCGAGCCCGATGCCCCGCCCGGCGTCTACAACGTCGGCGACGCCGAACCGGTCGCCGTCGCCGACGCGCTGCGCGAGCTGCTCGCCGCCCGCGGCCTGCGGGTCGGCGTCCGCACCCTGCCGGTTCGCCCGGCGTGGGCGGTGGCGGGTGCGGCCGAGGCGGCCTGGCGCCTGGCCCGCCGCCGCCGGCCACCCCGGCTGACCCGGTATGCGATCGCGCACCTGGCCATGGAGCGCACCCTCGACCTGACCGCGGGTCGCACCCGCATGGGCCTGCGACCGGCGCCGACGTCCTTCGCCGGCGCCGAGACCTGGTGAGCTGCGGCAGCGCCCGCGTCGACTGCCGAGGTGAACCATGGGGTGATTCGCGGTGCCCGGACCGCGACGAGGCCGGCGTTCGATACCGGCCGCCCTAGCATCGACTGGTTGCCTCCGTTGCCTCCGGCCGCGGCGCCTGCCCAGCCGAGCCGGATTTGACGTGTTCGACAAGAGGGCCGATTGATGCGCGGACGCCTTGCGTCGTGGCTGGTGCGGTTCGGCCAGCCGTCGACCGCGGTGGGGATCGCGGTCGGCGGCGGGCTCACCGTCGTGGAAACGATGCTGATCGTGCCGCTGCGGCAGGTTGCTCCGATGGAGGCCCTGGCTCTCGTCTACCTGCCTGGTGTCCTCGTCGTCTCCGTGGTGTGGGGGCTGTGGTCGGGCGTGGCGACGTCGATCCTCGGCGCGCTCGCGTTCGACTACTTCCACACCCCGCCGATCGGGCGCTTCCAGGCCGAGGAC
This sequence comes from Dactylosporangium sp. CA-052675, assembly GCF_050947935.1. Lineage (GTDB taxonomy): Bacteria > Actinomycetota > Actinomycetes > Mycobacteriales > Micromonosporaceae > Dactylosporangium. The sequence continues at coordinate 4,680,940 of NZ_CP192010.1, forward strand.
TGGCGGGACTGGCTCGGGCTGTCGGTGTACCTCATGGTCGCCGTGGTCTCCGGTTCGGTGGCGCAGCTGGCCCGCGTGCGGGCGCTCGAGTCCGTCGAACGAAAACGGGAGGCGGACGCGGTCGCCGAGATGACCCGGCTCATCCTCGGCGCTGACGATGTGCGTGCCGTACTCCCGGAAGCCGCCGATCGCATCGCGTACGCCATGGGGCTGCCGTATGCGGCGATCGAGCTCGACCCGGTGCCGCGGCGGGAGGGCCAGATCCAGCTGCTGCTGGACCCGGGCGCGCTCGTGGTCCCCGGAGACGTCCCGGACCGTGTCCTGCGGCGCTTGCAGGACGGGGTGGTGCCCGGGCTGGCGACCGTGCTGCGGGCCGGTCGATCCCTGCAGGCGAATCGGTCGGGCGTGCAGGCGCTCCTCGCCCAGCAGGCGGCGTTGCGCCGGGTCGCGGTGCTGGTGGCCAACGGCGTCGCCTTCGCCGAGATCGTCGCCGCGGTCGCGACCGAGGCGGCCGACCTGTTCGACGCGGACGCCACGCGGGTCTGGCGCTGGGACCGTCCCAGGACGGTGACCGGCGTCGCCGAGTACAACAGGGAGCCAGGATCCGAAGCGACGCTGGGCAGACACGTCGACTTCGCCGGTGGCGTCGCGGAGCTGGTGCTGCGCGGCTCCCGTCCGGCCCGCTTGGACTCGTACGAGGGCCGCAGCGGCACGCTGGCCGACTTCGCCCTCGCGGGGGGCATGCACGCCTCGGTCGGCGCGCCGATCGTCGTCGAGGGCCGGGTCTGGGGTGTCCTCGTCGCCCTGTGGCGCCGGGCCGGCCCCCCGCCACAGGGCATCGAGCATGAACTAGCGAAGTTCACCGAGCTCGTCGCGACCGCGATCGCCAACACCGAGAGCCGGGCGGCGCTCACCGCATCGCGGGCCCGGCTCGTCTTCGCCGCGGACGAGGCCCGCCGCGGCATCGAACGCGAGCTGCACGACAGTGTGCAGCAGCGGCTCATCTCGCTCGGGCTGGAGCTGCGCTTCGCCGAGGCGATGATCCCCAAGGAGCTCGGCGAGGTACGGTCGCGGTTGTCGGACACCTCCGCGGGGCTGTCGGCCACGTTCGAGGATCTGCAGCGGATCGTCCGCGGTATCCATCCGGCGCTGCTTTCCCAGGGCGGACTGGTCCCCGCGGTCAAGGCGCTCGCCCGCCGCAGCGCGGTCCCGGTGGCGGTGCACGGCGGGCCGAACCATCGCCTGCCCGGCTACGTCGAGGTCGCCGCCTACCACGTCATTTCGGAGGCCGTCGCCAACTCGGCCGCGCACGCCGACGCCTCGGAGGTCTCCGTGGAGATCGACGTCGTCGCGGACGAGGCGGCGATGGACGGATCGGCGGCCGGCGAGGTCCTCACCGTGACCGTCCACGACGACGGCGCCGGCGGCGCGGACCCGGACCGGGGCGCCGGCCTGGCCGGGCTGCGCGACCGCGTCGAGGCGCTCGGCGGCACCTTGACACTGACCAGCCCGGCCGGCCGCGGCACGTGCGTCAACGTGAAGCTGCCCACGGGCGGCCAAGGCCCGAGGGATGCGCCGGCCGGCCGGTCGATCGGCGGGGCCTGACGAAGCGGGAGCGCAGGCGTCGCGATTCGCGAGAGCGTGGCAGAGTGATGCCGTGCGTGCCGTCGACGTCGCGGTGGTGAGCGCCGCGCCCGCCCTGCTGAGGCTGCTGCCCGGTGCCCGCGAGACGGTGCACCATCCGGGCGGCACCGCCGTCGTCGTGCGCGTCGGCCCGCTGCTCGTCGCGGTCGAGCCGGCGGCCGCGTCGTCAGCGCCCAGCGGCGTGCCGTACACGCGTCACCGGTTGTTCGCCGGCGTGGCCCGCGGCTTCCCACCGGTGCGCCCCGGCGACGTCCTGGTCCCCTCCGGGGTCGTCGGACGGCCGGCGTACCGGCCCGACGCCGGGCTGCTCGCCCTGGCCCGAGCGATGCGGCCCGACGACTGGATTCCCGACCATTTCGCCCACAGCCCGGCGGTGCACCTCGGGTCCGCGCTGGGACGGTCCGACGAACGTTCGCTACCGGCCGGCGGCTTCTCGCTCGTCGTGCTCGGCGCGCTCGATGCCGGCACCGACCCGGTGCCGCGGGCAGACGCCCTTGACGCGGCGGCGGCCTTCACCCTGGCCCTGCTGCACCGCCTGGCCGGCCTCGGCTGAGCGGCGGCGGTGCGTACGCCTCGCCGGCTCCGGCGAGACCCGCGCGAAGCGCGGATGCGAGCCCCCGGATCTGGTCGGCCTCAGCCGAGCAGGAACGCGGTGACGGCCTCGGCCACCTCGGCCGGGCCCGTGTGGTCTGGTCCGAAGTGGTCGAGCTTCGGGAACGTGTGGACGCGGACCGACGGCAGGACCTCGGTGAGCCGGTCGAAGGCGGGGCCGACGTGCGGCAGTCCGCTCTTGCCGCCGGCCATGAGCAGGACGTCCGCGGACACCTCGCGGTAGTTGGGGTAGCTGCCGTCGAGCCGGCCGACCTGCTCGTGCTCGTGCAGGTTGGCCTCGAGCAGCTGGAAGATCTTCGCTCGCTTCGCGCCGCGGAACGCCAGGCGCAGGATGGCGGCCATGAGCCATCTGGGGTTGCGGCGGGCCGCGGCGGGGCCGGTGCCGATGGCGAAGGTGGCGAAGGCGTCGAACGGGCGCCCCTGGTCGAGGAACTGGCGGTACTGCCGGGTCCAGTCCATCGGGAACAGTCCCTGGACGCTGACCCCGGGCTCGTACAGGGCCAGCTTGGCGATGCCCGGGTCGCGGCGGGCGGCCTCCAGGGCGACGAGCCCGCCGTAGCTGTGGCCGAAGACGTATCGCGCGCCGGTCGCCGCGCGCACCGCGGCGAGGTCGGCGCATTCGGTCTCGATGCTGTAGCCGGGGCCTTGCGGGCCGCTGCCGGTCCGTGCGCGCCGCTGGATGGTGTGGACGGTGCAGTGGGTGGCGAGCGCGGTGGCGAGTGCGGCGTAGTCGTCGGCGTCGTTGAGGGCGCCGGGGACGACCAGGATGTCCGGGCCGGTGCCGGTGGTGTGGTAGCTGATCGTGGTGCCGTCGGGGGAGTGGACGGTACGCACGGTGGTCGTGGTGGGCGTGGCGATCATGGTCAGCTCCTCACGATGTGGTGGGTGTCGCGGTGGGTGCCCGGGCGCCGGGGCTGTCGAGGGCGGCGTTGAGCTGCCGCGTGTGGGCCAGGTAGGTGTCGAACGGCACGCCGGTGGACTCGACCAGCTCGGTGAGCCGCCGGATCAGGTCGGTGCCGGCCTGTTCGACCAGCGCCCGGCCGGTGTCGGTGAGGGCGATTTGCCGGCGGTTGCCGCCGGCGGGGTCGGGCACCACGGTGAGCAGTCCCGTCTCGGCCAGGGCGGCGACCATCCGGCTCATCGACGGCTCGGTCACGGCCAGGCTGTCGGCCAGCGCCCGCTGGGTGGACACGCCCAGCTCGCCGACCATGACCAGGACCATGAAGCGCCGGTAGGACAGCCCGTGTCCGGTGCGCAGGATCTGGTCACCGGCCCGTTCGAGGCGGGACAGCAGCGTGTGCAGCTCCAACCCGAGGTTCTTCGAGTGGTTCACGCGACTATCTTAGCATTCTAAGTTAGAACTGCAAGTTACTCGCTCCGCGATCGCCGCCGGCCTACCTCGTACCGCAGGCAGGCGAAGTCCCCGTTGCGCCTGACGTCGTGCAGCGTCAGGTCGAGCGGCCGCGGCAGCAGCGCGGCGCCTGCTCCCAATGTCGTGGGCGCGACGGCGACGAGCAGTTCGTCCAGGAGTCCGGCGTCGGCGAACTGGCCGGCGAGGTCGCCGCCGCCCATGACCCAGATGTTGCGGCCCGCGGCGGTCGTGAGCATCTCGGTATGGATGGCCGCGACGTCACCGCTGGTGAAGGTGATCGGCGCCGACGACCGCGGCCGCGGCAGCTCGCGATGGGTGAAGACCCAGCACGGCTGGTCGTACGGCCAGGCGGCGTCCGCCGGATCCGTGCCCGGGCTCGCGTGCGCGACGATCCACTCGTAGGTGTTCGCCCCCATCGCGATCGCGCCGACGGAGGAGATGAACGCGCGGTAGCCGGGCGGACCGCCGTCGTCGCTGCGGGCGGTGAACAGCCAATGCAGCGAGTGCTCGCGATCGGCGATGAAACCGTCGAGGGTGGCGGCGACGTAGTACTGGGTCAGGCTCATCGGTCCGGCTCCTTGTCGGGTTCGCGTGTGGACCCGGGATGTAACTGATGTAACCTCCGTAGGCAGTGACATCCTAATGCCAGGGTGGTGACGGGTCAAGTGAAGTTAGACAGTTACACCGACGCCGGCGTGATCGTCTCCATCGATCTCGTCAACCAGCTGACGGCCGCCGGCGGCCAGGCCGCACCGGCGGCCGGAGACGAACTGGGCGCGCTCACCCGGATCCTCGCGTTCGACGCCCCGTCGCTGGCCGCCCTGGGCCCGGACGACGTGCCGGGCTTCGTCGCGCTCGCCCGAATGCTCCGCGAAATCTTCGACGCCCTGCGCGTCGATGACGTCGATGCCGCCGCGGATCGGCTCAACACCCTGCTCGCACGCTCCCCGGCCCAGCCGTACCTGGCCAAGGAGGAGGGGCGCTGGCGCCTGCATCGCCATCCGGTCCACGCCGAGCTGGTCGCGATGTACATGGCGATCTGCGCCGAGGCGCTGGCCCGTGTCGTCAGTGCCGGGGACGGCGACCGGCTCGGCACCTGCCAGGCGCCGGACTGCGAACGGGTCTTCGTGGACGTGTCGAAGAACGGCAGCCGCCGCTTCTGCACCACGACGTGCCAGAACCGGGTCAAGGTCACGGCATTCCGCCGTCGCCGCGGCCTGACGGGAGCACCGCCCGCCGGATAGGCGCGCCAGGAACCCTCCGCGCGCGGTCCGCGGTAGCTCCTGGCCGCCGGTGAAGGCCGCACGGAGCCGGCCCGCGCCCTGGCGGTGCGGCCTCGACGGACCCCCGTCTGCCAGCGGCGAACACCGGCCCGACCAGGCTCGACGATCACTACGCTCAATCTCATGACAACGATTGCCACGCGCACGGTCGAGTACCCGGCCGACGGCCTGACGATGGTCGGGCACCTCGCGCTCCCGGCCGGTGCCGACCGCCGCCCCGCGGTACTGCTCGGGCCGGAGGGCATGGGACTCAGCGACGTCGATCGCCGCCGGGCCGATGCGCTCGCCGAGCTGGGGTACGTAGCGCTGGCCTTCGACCTCCACGGCGGGCGCTATCTGGGCGACCCCGGGGAGATGCTGGCCCGTTGCATGCCGCTGCTCGCCGACCCCGACCGGATGCGGGCCATCGGCCACGCGGCGCTCGACGTGATGCGCGCCGAACCGCGGACCGACCCCGACCGGATCGCCGCCGTCGGCTACGGCACCGGGGGCGCCATCGGGCTGGAGCTCGGGCGCGACGGCGTCGACCTGCGCGCGATCGGGACGGTCAACGCGGTGACCACGGGCCGGCCGGGCGAGGCTGCCCGCATCCGCTGCCCGGTGTGGGCGGGGGTCGGGTCCGAAGACCCGATCATGCCGCCCGCGCAACGCGACGCGTTCACCGCCGAGATGCAGGCCGCGGGCGTCGACTGGCGCCTCGTGGTCTACGGCGGTGCCCTGCACGCCTTCCACCACCCGCCCGTCGACCATCCTACGGTCCCCGGCGTCGGCTACCACCCCCGGCACGCACAGCGGGCCTGGCGCGACGTCGTCGACCTGCTCGCCGAGTGCCTGCCCGTGACGGAGTGACCCGGCCGGTTCCTGACGCTCACTCCTGCCCGCCGTCGGTCGTGCACGTCGCGGCCGCACGCCGATCTGGTTCAGCGGCGCCGGGACCAGCCCGGACCGCGGGGACACCGGAAGGTCATCGATCGGCCACGGGCGGTATGACGGCGAGGACCGTCGTGCCGGCCCCCGTGGGCCGTCCCGGATTGATGTGCAGTTCGCTCGTGAGCTGCCGGCACAGCCAGAGGCCGAGCCCGCCGGGGCCCCGGGCGGGGTCAGGGCGTATGTGACCGACCGTCGCGTCGTCGAGGCCCGGGCCGTCGTCGCTGACCTGGCAGTAGAGCACTTCCTGGCGGTTCCAGAGCCGGAGCCGGCCGCTGCCGCCGCCGTGCCGTACCGCGTTCGCGGCCAGTTCGCCGGCCACGATCAGCAGGCTGTCGAGCTGGTCCTTGTCCGCGGTGATCGTGGCGGCGTGCGCGGCCAGCACCGCCCGGAGCTGGTACAGGCTGTCGAGGTCGAACGGCTGATCGATGACCACGGCGCCGGGCTGCGCGGCGTCCGGGCGGTCGTCGGCGTCCTGCGTGGGCGGTTCGGGGCGGTTCACGGCCGGACCTCGACCAGTAGTCCCGTGACGGCGGGGCCGCCGCAAACTTCGAGCACCTTTCCGACCCTACGGCGGCAGCGCACGGACATGGTGCGCTGCGGCGCGAGCGACGTGGCCGCGGCGACGATGACTCCGGCGCAGGCGGCGTCGATGTAGTCCAGGCCGACCAGGTTGACCATGGGCTGTTCGTCCAGGCGCAGGGTTTCGGTCAGGGCCTGTTCCAGCACCTCGCGGTGCCGGAAGTCCAGTTGCCCGGCGATCCGGATGCCGGGTGGGCTGTACTGCCGGCAGATCCGCAGCAGTGGGTGGTCGTGGTACACCTGCGCAGCGACGGTCTTCGGATGCGCCTTCGCGGCGAAGGCGAGTGTGACCGGGTCGAACTTGTCCCGGTGATACTGGCAGATGAGGCACAACCGGCTGGTGCCGAACAACTCGGCGACCGCGGTCTCGAACTCGGTCAGTGCCGCGGCGGTGGCCAGGGGCCGCGTCGCCCAGCTCATGTCGACGGTCACCCGCAGGCCGGAGAAGCCTTCCCGGTGCGCCGAGTCGACCTCGGCGGCGACGACGTCGACCATGCTCGCCGCCGTCGGCTGGTCGTGGGCGAGCAGGGACCCGACGACCGGGGCAAGCCGGAGCCGGCCGTCGCGGCGCGCCTGGTAGGGGTCGACGCTGCGGGCCGCCAGCTGCTCGACGAGCTCGTCGGGACTGTCCCGGTCGGTCCAGCAGACGACCTTGACGCCGGCGGCGAGTCCGTCGCGGACAAACGTGGCGACGAGGTCCAGCCGGTCCTCGTCGTCGGAGAAGGTCAGGCACGCGTGATCGTGCGCGGCCACCGCGTCGAATCGGATCGCGTCAGTCATCGGGTCCTGCCTGGGCCGGGTTCGGGAAACGACCACAGGCTGAGGGGAGCCTGCCGTCGCATCCCGATGGGTTCCCGGACGGCCGCCGTCTCAATCGCGTCGCGCCGGCCGCGCAGCCGGCGGGTCGACGCCGCCGAAGGCGCAGCTGTGCGGTGCCGGCGACGATCAGCGATTGACGTAGGCGGCCAGGCCACCGAGTTCTTCGTTGGCGATGAAGACCGATCGGACGTGAAAGAGCGCCTCCTCGATGTGGACGTTGCAGCCCCACGCCGAGTCGCCCCACGAGTCGGCGATCTTGATCTCGGCTGGTGCGGTACACCCGGCGGAGCCGCCGAGCTGGCAGTGTTCCGGATGCGGCGTGGTGGCTTGCGCGGCTGCGGCGGCCTGCATCTGGGCGGCGAGTTCGGCGCTGGCCGCGGCGCGTTGCTCGGCCTCGGCGCGCAGTTGCCGTTCGGCGCGGACCGCTTGAGCCAGCTCCTCGAGCGCCGCTTCAGCGCGGGCTTCGGCGGCCAGCCGGGCTTGCTCGATGTGGTGGCGTTCGATGGCCAGGGCCGCCGTGCCGGCGAAGACCCGGGCCAGCGCGAGGTCGGTTTCCTGGGGAACGCGCGGGCTGCGGTGGTACATCGCGAAGGTGCCCAGCAGACTCCCGTCACGGGCCAGGATCGGCGTCGACCAGCACGCGGCCAGTCCGGCCCGCTCGGCCAGACCGCGGAAGTCGTCCCAGAACGGGTCGGTGGCGATGTCGGTGACGATGACCGGCTCGCGCCGGTGGGCGGCGGTGCCGCACGAGCCGACGCCTTCACCCGTCGCGATGCCGTCGATGGCCTGGTTGTAGAAGTCCGGCAGGCTGGGCGCGGCGCCGTGGTGCAGGTGACGGCCGTCGGCGTCGGCGAGCAGGACGGACACCAGCACCTCGTCCGGTGCCACGTTCTCGATGCAGCGGGCCATCCCGTCGAGGACGTCGGTCAGGGCCGCCTGTCGTGCGATCTGCTCCAGCAGGGCGCGGTGTTCGGCCATCAGCCGCTGGGCGTGTTTGATCTGGGTGGTCTCCACGCCGATCACCTGGATACCGGTCGCGTTCCCGTTGGTGTCGCGGCGCGGTTCGTAGGTGAAGTCGAAGAACGCCTCCCGCGCGTACGGGCCGGTGCCCAGCACCACCCGGGCGTCCCGGCCGGTGTAGGGCTCGCCGGTGCGGTAGACCTCGTCCAGCAGATCGAGGAAGCCCTGGCCGGCGAGCTCAGGCATCAGCTCGGCGATCGCCACCCCGGTGCGAGCCCGTTCTTCGCCGCCGATGGTGGCGAAGAACGCCGGGTTCGCGGTCTCCACCACGTGTGTCGGTCCGGCCAGCGACGCGAAGACGGCGATGGACTGCCCGAACAACGCTCGGAGGTCGTCGTTTCCCGCCGTTCCGCCCGTTGCCTGCCCCGTGCCGGCGGGCTGCCGGTCTGATACCGCCGTCATGGGGAATGGTCTGCCTCTCAGCTGCGGATACCTGCCAGGGGTCGATGATACGTGGGCGATCCCCGGCCGGCCCGGCGAGCACCGCACGAAGTGCCCGGCCGCGCGGCGCCCGCCAGCTGCGCGTCGGGCGCCGAGGACCTCCGCGCGACGGGGACGGCGGCGTGGCCCGATCACTGCGCCCAGCCAGGACCGGGCCGCCAGTGGCGGGCAGGTGCGGGTGGCCGTTGCTGTACCTCACCGGGCCCGCGCCCGCCGCCGGCGCCGGGCCATGTGTCGCGACGGCCGTCGAGGCCGCGGCCGTGGCCGCCGCGGACCGGGAGCTGACCGGCGGCGTCCGTGCCCCCGCTCACGACTCCTGGTCCGGCGTCGGCGTGCTCGTGCACCGTGCGTCGCGGCTGGTGGCCGCGGGCGTCGCGGAAGGCGGTACGCTCACCCACCTGACCTGCCCGGGCGAGCGGGACGCGCCGGAGGCCCTCACCGCCGCGTCGCGCCGCCTCGGCGCCGCCGAGGTTTCCCTCTGCCTGCCCGGCCCGCATCCCGCCGGGCACGCGCTGCTGCGTGCCGGGTTCCGGATCGAGGACCACGATCTGGCGATGCATACCCCCGACATGAAGCTACCGGTCACCTGGGTCTACTCACCCGGCCTCGGCTGAGTCGCCGGGCGGTACCGTCAGGTGACCCGCGGGCCGCGGCGCCGTGCGGTGGTGACGTCCAGGCGGATGGGCAGGGCGGGCGCGTCGAGGGCGTGCCGGGCGTGGATGAGGGCGTTGTCCTCGATGTTGTGGCGCAGGGCGGCCAGGTCGGCGTCGCGGTCGGCGTGGACGGTGACGGCCAGCCGGGGGTCGGCCGGGCTTCCTTCCACGTGGGTGCGGGCGGAGCGCACGCCGCGGTACTGTTCGATCTCGCCGGAGACGGCGTCGCGCAGCGCGGCGGAGATGAGGGTGGTGCGACCGGCGGCGCGATCGCCGGCCACGCGGATGCCGGCGAGCCGCCCGGTGGAGAACAGGATGGTGTGCAGCCAGCGCAGCGCCAGGAGCGCGACGACGACCGCGAACACCGCCACGACCGGCCACAGCCAGTCGCGTTGCGCGATGGCGAAGCGGACGACGTCGTTGTCCACCAGGGTCCGGTGCGCCGCGCGGGCGCCGAAGAACTCCGCCCCGAGCAGCAGTCCGGTCACGCCCATACCCAGCAGGACCAGTCCGAGGACGGCCAGCGCGACGCGGTTGGTGCGGTCGGCGTGCATCAGTGCGCCTTCGCGGAGACGCGCACGGTCACCTTCGGGGACCGGTGCAGTTGGAGCGCGTCGAGGCGGGATCGCGCGGCCTGCGTGACGCTGTCGCGCAGCGAGGCCGCCGGTGCCGGCTCGCGTGCGACGGACTTCGCGTGGACGTGGACGCGCCGGCGCCGGACGGTGACGGCAGCGTCGTCGACGCCGTCGACGTCGGTGACCGCGTCGCGGACCGCCAGCTGGACGCTGCGGCGGGTGTACGCGGCGTCGGTGGCGGGGTTGTCGCTGTCGGTGCTCAGCCTGGCCGGGCGGCGCGGCTTGAGTTCCATGGCCAGCAGGACCAGGCCGACCACCGCGAGCAGTACGCAGATGAGCCGGACCTCGCCGCTGGCCCACGTCATGTGGCTGCCCCACCGATACGCGGCGAGCCAGTCCGCGGCGACGGGCCGGTGACCCGTCAGGACCGCGACCACGTCGACCACGACCACCACCGCGCCCGCGACGAGCCCGAGGCTGACGATCAGGGCCAGCAGCCGGTTGACCAGTCTCACAACGCCCTCCTGCCCATGGGCTGTCAGCGCACGCGCGACGACGGGGTTGCCGTGGCCAGGTCGGTCACGACGATGCGGACCTCGGCGATCGTCAGGCCGGTCAGGGAAGTCAACCGTTCCCGCACGTGACGGCGGACATCGGCCGTGACCCGCGGCACCGACGCCGGCCAGCGCACGCTGAGCTCCAAGTCTATGACGGCGACATCGCCCTCGACCCGGGCCGACGCCTTGGGCGTGGCCCGGCCCAGGACGCGCCGCGGGGCGGCCGCGGCGCCGGGCAGTTCCAGCGCCGCACGCGAGGCGAGCTTCGCCACCACCCGCTCGGCGACGGTGATCGAGCCGGGCGGCTGCTCGACCGCGCGGAGCTGCGTGTGGCCCAGCATCACTTGCCGCTGCGGGTGATGCGGTAGCTGCGCAAGTCCACCACGTCGCCGGCGACCACCTTGGCGACGCCGTAGCCGAGGGCCGTGAACACCGCGACGATCAGCATCTGGCCGAAGCTGCCGAAGGCCACCGCGAATCCCAGCGCCATGCCGATCGCGGTACCGAAGGCGATACGGTTCATATTCTCACGTCCCTGGGAAGACATCCCTGCGGAAAATGTGCGGGCCGGCTACCGGACCCGCGCCGGCCGGCGGTGTCGGGCCAGCAAGCGCAGCAGCCGGACCAGCAACGGCCGATCGGGCACGACGGTCACCCGGACCAGCCGGGTCGCCTCCGGCGCGGCGGGCTCGTCGAACGCCGCGAGGCCGGCGATGAACACTGCCGCGTCGCCGCCGAGGTCGGGGTGGTGGGCTCGGATGAAGGCCCGTCGCCGCGCCCGTCGCTGCGGGTCGTCGTTCAGTGCTCGCACTCCACCGCCTCCCGCTCCGCCGGCCCGGCAACTGCCGGCGGCGGGTCGGTCAGGTCGGCGATGACGACGTCGACGCGCCGGTCCGCCGCGAGCGTCCGCAGCGCCTGGCGAACCTGCGCGGCGACCTCGGCGGCGGGCACGCCCCACCGGGCCCGGACCGCGACCTCCAGCCGGTGCGGCCTGATGCGCACGCCGCCGACCTGCTGCCCGGGCAGATAGGTCGCCGGGCCGCCGGGGCGGCCGGTGACCAGGCCGGCGACGGCGGGGCAGGCGGCCACCGCGGCGGCCACCGCCGCCACGTCGACGCCGTGCACCACGGCCGGCGGCGAGGCGGACACGGTGGTCATGACACCCGCGACTCGCCAGATGCTTCGTCGGACTCGGGCAGGTGGACGTCGTCGACGTTGATGTTGACCTCGACGACCTCCAGCCCGGTCATCCGCTCGATGGACTGCTTGACGTTGCGCTGGATGCCGCGGCCGAGATCGGCGATGCCGACGCCGTATTCGACGACGACGTCCAGGTCGACCGCCGCCTGCGTCTCGCCGACCTCGACGCCGACGCCCTGGGCGACGTTGGGCCCGGTGCTGCCCGGAATTCTCTCGCGCAGCGCTCCGAACGCGCGGCTGGTGCCGGCACCCATGGCGTACACGCCGGTGACTTCCCGGCAGGCGATACCGGCGATCTTCTGCACCACGCCTTCGGCGACACTGATCTTGCCCTCGTCCGTGGCGAGCCGGTTCTGCTGGATCGGGCCCTTGACTTCCGTGCCGCCGCGGGCTGCCGGCCTCGTCTCGCCGGTCCTCGGTGGGTTCTGGGTCTGGGTCATGAGTGGTGCGCTCCTTCGTGGTCGAGGGCCACCGTCCTCTGTTGGACACCGGAACCGGCGAAACCTCGCGCACTGGCGGCAGGTTTTCTCTCGGTACCCGTGGGCACGTCAGCGATCATGGGCCTCCGTCCCCCGGACATCAGGCGGCCGGCCCGGACCGTGGCAGGCTCCGCCGACGACACGCTGCTGGTGCGGCGCGCCCAGGACGGCTGCCTCGACGCGTACCGTGTCCTCGTCGAACGCCACGCCCCGCGCGCCTACCGGGCCGCCCTCGGGGTGTTGGGAAACCGCGAGGATGCCGAGGACGTCACCCAGGAGGCGCTGCTGGCCGCGTGGCTCGCCCTGCCCGGCTTCCGGGGCGATGCCAGCTTCGCCACCTGGCTGCACCGCATCGTCATCACGCGGGCGCTGAACAAGAGCACGCGCGCCGTCTGGACCCGCCCGCTGGACGCGGTACCCGAACCGGCCGATCCGGCCCGTGGCCCGGCGGATCAGGCCGAACAGCACCAGGCCGCCGTCGCGGTCGCCGCCGCCGTCGCCGGCCTGCCCGCCGCCCAACGCGTCGCCCTCGTCCTGTACCAGTTCGAGGGGCGCAGCTACGACGACATCGCCGCGATCACCGGCAGCACCGTCCCGGCGATCCGCAGCCACCTGTACCGCGCCCGCCGCACGCTCGCCACCAGGCTGCACGACTGGAGGTGACCGCTGCGTGTGGCTGTTTCCCCGCACGCATCCCGCCGCTCGGACCGTCTGCGGCAAAACCCTCAGGTCGGCGTCGAGCAGCCGATTGAGGGAGCAGAAAGGTTCCGTGAGCTAGGGGAACGCGTATGGCTTGGCGGCGGGGACGAGACGGTTCGGCCGCAGTCCGACCTTCGACGGTGGACAGCACGCAGCAGGACGCGGCATCGTCCGAATGTGACGCGCTCAGGGCGGAGGTCGCGTCGCTCCGTGAGCGGCATGCGGCAGCCCTCGAGCGGTTCGAACTCATGACCGACGCGGCCGGGATCGGCCTGTGGGACATGGACGTCGTCGCTGATGATCCGGTGAACCCGGACAACGTCTTCAACTGGTCCCAGGATTTCCGCCACATGCTCGGCTTCACCGACGAGCGGGACTTTCCGAACATCCTGTCGAGCTGGTCGTCCCGCCTGCACCCCGAGGACGTGGACCGTGTGGTCACGGCGTTCATGAACCACCTCAACGATCGAACCGGACGGATCCCGTACGACATCGAGTACCGGTTGGCTCTGAAGGATGGCAGCTATCGCTGGTTTCGCGCGACCGGGGCGACGAAGCGCGACCGCAACGGTGTGCCGCTGCGCGTCGCCGGTGCACTCTTCGACATCGACCGCGAGAAGAGTCTCATGGCCACGGCCGAGGGCCAGCTCGACCAGCTGACCACGTCCGCGGCGAAACTCGACCAGGTCAGTCACGACCTCGGGCAGGCTGTGAGTGCGGCCGCCGCCCGGGCGGACGAGGCGGCGGCGACCATCAGCAAGCTGGACGCCAGCAGCGTGGAGATCGGCAACGTGGGCAAACTGATCACGAGCATCGCGGCCCAGACGAATCTGCTGGCACTCAACGCCACCATCGAGGCGGCGCGGGCCGGAACCGCGGGCAAGGGATTTGCCGTCGTCGCCGGTGAGGTCAAGGAGCTGTCGACCGAGACCGGTCAGGCCACCGAGCAGATCGAGGTGCAGATCAAGGAGATCCGCACCCGCACCGGCGAGGCGGTCAGGAGCATCCAAGAGATCAACGCCACGATGCAGGCACTTCGCGCTACGCGAGAGGCCGTCGACTCGCTGGTCCGCGAACAGAAGCTGTCAGCGCCGAGTCGTCGGTGATCATTCGAAACCGGGCGAAGTGCCTGCAGCGTGCGGTCGCGGACGGTCGACGGGCTCATGCCTGCCCTGGGGTGCCGGCGGGCGCCGGGGCCTTGGCGAACTCCCGCACGATGCGCTCGCAGAACGCGGGCAGATCGTCGGGGGACCGGCTCGTGGTGATGTTGCCGTCGGTGACGACCTGCTCGTCTACGACCTCTGCCCCGGCGTTGCGCAGGTCGGTGCGCACGCTCGGCCACGAGGTCAGCCGGCGACCCCGCGCGACGTCGGCCTCGACGAAGTTCCACGGGCCGTGGCAGATGGAAGCGACCGGCTTGCCCGACTGGACGAAGTCCCGGACGAACCGCACCGCGGCGGGTTCCATCCGCAACTTGTCCGGATTCACCGTCCCGCCCGGTAGGAGTAGTGCCTCGTAGTCGCCGACCGACGCCGTGCCGACCAGTCGGTCCACCGCGAAGGTGCCGGCGTCCTCGAGGTCGTGGTCGCGCGCCCGGATCTCGCCGTTGGCGATGGAGACGACGACGGTACGGGCGCCGGCGTCCTCCAGTGCCTGCCGCGGCCGCTCCAGCTCGACCCGCTCCACCCCATCGGCCGCGAGGATGGCGATCCGCCGCCCGTTCAGCACTCCAGCCATGTCACGCACCCGCTCCCGCCATCGCCGGGTGCAGGACGACCTTCGTCCAGCCCTCGTCTCGCTTGTCGAAGTGCTCGTAGGCCTCCGGCGCGCGGTCGAGGGGCAGCTCGTGGCTGACGATGAAGGACGGCTCGGCCTTGCCCGCGGCGATGAGGTCGCGCAGCTGCCGGTTGTACCGCTTGACCGGGGCCTGGCCGCTGCCGATGTGCTGGCCCTTGAACCAGAACATGCCGTAGTCGAAGGCGAGCTTGCCCTGCTTCGCCAGCTCGTCGTTGGCGCCCGGGTCCTGGGGCAGGAAGACGCCGACATTGCCGATCTTCCCGGTGAAGCGTACCGAGGCGACCAGCCGGTTCATCGTCAGGTTGGGCCGCTCCTCGCCGTCGGGCTCGTGCGCCTGGTAGCCGACGCACTCGCAGCCGTTGTCCGCGCCCAGGCCCATCGTCTCGTCGAGCACGGCCTGCACCGGATCGGTCTTGGAGTCGTCGATGGCGATCGCGCCGATCGACTCGGCCAAGCGCAGCCGGTCGGGGTGCCGGTCGACGACCATCACCTTGCTCGCCCCGCGGATGGTCGCCGAGAGGGCGGCCATCAGCCCGACCGGGCCCGCGCCGTAGATGACGGTCTGGTCGCCGGGCCGCACGCCGGCCATCTCCGTGGCGTGGTAGCCGGTCGGGAAGATGTCGGCGAGCATCACGTAGTCGGTCTGGCGCTGCTCGGCGTCCTCCCCGAGCCGCAGGCAGTTGAAGTCGCCCCAGGGCACGCGCAGCAGCTCGGCCTGCCCGCCGCCGTACGGGCCCATGTCGGCGAAGCCGTACGCGGCGCCGGCCAGGTTCGGCTCCGGCTGGGCGGTCAGGCAGTAGTTCGTCAGCTGACGCTCGCAGTTCTTGCAGTGTCCGCACGCGATGTTGAACGGCAGGACGACCCAGTCGCCCTTGCGGACCTTGTCGACGCCGGAGCCGACCTCGGCCACCTGGCCCAGGTTCTCGTGCCCGAACCAGCGGCCCTGCTCGAAGTCGGTCCGGCCCTCGTACATGTGCAGGTCCGAGCCGCAGATGTTCGCCGACGTGATGCGAACCAGGACGTCGGTCGGGCGCTCGATCCGCGCGTCCGGCACATCCTTGACCCTGACCTGCCGTGGCCCCTCGTACACCACTGCCTTCATCGCTGCTTCCCCCTCGTGGACGTCTTCCGCGGCCCCGGATCAGAGCTGAAATGCTCAGGACTCGGCTCTGTGATCGCGCCGTCCAAGCGTTGCTCGGCGTCGCGCCGCGAACCTGACCTGCGGCGAGTGAAGCGGGACTCGGGGATCGGACGAGTGCATCGACGCGGTCGGTCCGCAGGCCGCCCGCGGCGCCCGATCGGGACCCGGTCGCACAGGAGCGCGGCGTCGAGGTCACCCGGGACGACGTCTCACCCGTGAAGGATGGGCACCGTCGCCCCGACCCGGTGAACGCTCGAAAAAACGGGCTGGGTGACCCTGCGCGGCGAGGTCGAGCGGGAGTACGAGCGGCGGGCCGCCGAGCAGGCCGTCCGAACGCGTCGCCCGGTCCGCACCTGGTGTGGTCTCGGCCGACGACCGCGATGTCGTCGGCCGATCATTCCGGAAAGGAGCGTTGTCGTCATGACCGGACCCGGCAACTCCGCAAGCCCGTACCAGAGCAGCGCGATGCCGTTCCGTACGCACGAGCGTCCCGCCACGCCGGACGTCGCCGAGGGCCGGGGCGCTCCGGCCTGGAAGGCCCGGGTGGGTCAGCGGCCGATGGTGACGGTCGCGACGTATCCGGACTACCTGTCCGCGCAGAGCGCCGTGGACCTCCTGTCCGACGAGAAGTTTCCCGTCGACCGCGTGACCATCGTCGGCACCGACGTACGCCTCGTGGAGAAGGTGCTGGGCCGGATGACCACGGCGCGTTCGGCGCTGGCGGGAGCCGGCACCGGCGCCTGGTTCGGCCTGCTGATCGGCATCCTGCTCGGCATCTTCGCCGTCGGTGCCTGGTGGCAGGTCGTCGTGTTCGCCGTCGTCGCGGGGATCGTGTGGGGTGCGGTGTTCGGCGCGTTCGCCCACGCGATGACCGGCGGCCGGCGGGACTTCAGCTCCGCGAGCGCCATCCAGGCGAACACGTACTCGGTGATGGTCGAGGCCGAGTACGCCGACCAGGCGCGGCAGCTGCTCCGCACGCAGGAACGCTGACAACACGTCCGGAACGGGCGGGCGTCCGCACAGGCGGGAGGAGACCGACTCATGGCCAGAGCTGTAGGGATCGACCTGGGCACGACCAACTCGGTGATCGCGGCGTTCGAGGGCGGCCAGGCGACGGTCGTGCCCAACGCGGAGGGCAGCCGCACGACACCGTCGGTAGTCGCCTACACCGACACGGGCGAGCGGCTCGTCGGGCAGTTGGCCAGGCGGCAGGCGGTGCTGAACCCGAAGGGCACGGTGTACTCGGCGAAACGGTTCATCGGCCGCAAGTTCGACGAGGTCGCCGAGGAGATCGCCACGGTGACCTACGACGTCGCGCCGGGTCCCGACGGCATGGTGCGCTTCAAGGTACGCGGCAAGCTGATCTCGCCGGAGGAGGTCTCCGCGCAGATCCTGCGCAAGCTCGCCGAGGACGCCGGCAAGTATCTCGGGGAGAAGGTCACCGAGGCGGTGATCACCGTCCCGGCGTACTTCAACGACGCCCAGCGGCAGGCGACCAAGGACGCCGGCAAGATCGCCGGGCTCGAGGTCCTGCGGATCATCAACGAGCCCACCGCGGCCGCGCTCGCCTACGGGCTGGACAAGAAGGGCCACGAGACGGTCCTCGTGTTCGACCTGGGCGGCGGCACGTTCGACGTGAGCATCCTCGATGTCGGCGACGGTGTGGTAGAGGTGCGCGCCACGGCCGGGGACACCCATCTGGGCGGCGACAACTTCGACCACCGCCTGGTCGACCACCTCGCCGAGGAGTTCAAGCGGGAGCAGGGCATCGACCTGCGCACGGACCCGCAGGCGCTGCAGCGGCTCACCGAGGCCGCCGAGCGGGCCAAGATCGAGCTGTCGTCGGTGACGCAGACGCAGGTGAACCTGCCGTTCATCACCGCCGACGCGAACGGGCCGAAGCACCTCACGGCGACCGTCACGCGCGCCCGGTTCGAGGAGCTGACGCACGACCTGCTCGAGCGGACGATGGGCCCGGTGCGGCAGGCGATGAGCGACGCCAAGGTCACCGCGGACGACCTCGACGAGGTCATCCTCGTCGGCGGTGCGACGCGGATGCCCGCGGTGCAGGCCCTCGTCCGCCGGCTGACCGGCGGCAAGGAACCCAACATGACGGTCAACCCGGACGAGGTGGTCGCGCTCGGCGCGGCGATCCAGGCCGGGGTGCTCAAGGGCGACGTGCGCGACGTCGTGCTGCTCGACGTCACCCCGCTGTCGCTCGGAGTCGAGACCCTGGGCGGGCTCATGACGAAGGTCATCGAGCGCAACACCACCATCCCGACGCGGCGCAGCGAGGTGTTCTCCACCGCGGAGGACAACCAGCCCGCCGTCGACGTCGTGGTGCTGCAGGGCGAGCGGGAACGCGCCGCCGACAACCGGGTCCTCGGCCGGATGCGGCTGGAGAACATCCGTCCGGCCCCGCGCGGCGCGCCGCAGATCGAGGTCACCTACGACATCGACGCCAACGGCATCCTCAACGTCTCCGCCCGGGACAAGGACACGAACGCCGAACAGAAGATCACCATCACCGAGAGCGGCACGCTGGACACTGCCGAGGTCGAACGGCTGGTCCGGGAGGCCGAGCAGCACCGGGCCGAGGACCGGCGGACGCGGGAGGAGGTCGACGCCCGCAACGCGCTGGACAGCATCGCCTACCAGGTCGAGCGCCGCCTGGGCGACCTCGGCGACCAGGTGCCGGAGCACGAGCGCGCCCGCGCCTCGATGCTCGTCGAGGAGGCTCGGCAGGCGGTGCGTGACCGGGCGCCGCTGGAGCGGGCCCGTCAGCTGACCGGTGACCTCCAGCAGGCGCTGTACTCGCTCAGCGCCCAGCCCGCCGGTGCGTCGGCCGGGCAGGGACCCGGCGGGCCGCAGCCGGGCGGGCAGCAATCCGCCGGTGCCCGCGCCGAGGGCAGCGACGACGTCATCGATGCCGACTTCTCCGCGGGGTGAGCCATGACCGAGCCGATCGCATCCGCGCCCCCGACACCGCCGTCCGGCGGCGACGAGGCCGCGGAGCTCACCGATCGTCTGCAGCGGGCGCTCGCGGAGGTGGAGAACACCCGCAAGGCGGCCGACCGGGACACGGCGGCGCTGCGGCTGTCCGAGCGGCTCGCCGTGTCCGCGGCATGGCTACCCGTCCTCGACCACATCGACCTGGCGCTGCGGCACGCCGATGCCGACCCGCAGTCGATCGTCGCCGGCGTGCGGCAGGTACGCGAGCAGGCCGTGCGCGTCCTGTCGCAGCTCGGCTTCGAACCGATCGACGCGCCCGGCGTCCCGTTCGACCCGCGGCGGCACGAGGCGGCCGAGGTGGTCCGGGACACCGGCGCCGAGCCCGGCACGGTGGTGCGGGTGCTGCGGCCCGGGTTCGCGGCCGGGGACCGGCTGCTGCGGCCCGCCACGGTTGTCGTGAGCGCGTTGCCGGAACTGCCCGGCGACGCCGCCACCGGCGCCGGGGACGCCCGAGGGGACGGCGGAGCGGACGGTGTCTGACGGAACCGACTTCTACGAGGTGCTCGGCGTGCCCCGGGACGCCGACGCGGAACAGATCCAGCGCGCGTACCGCACCCTGGCGCGCCGCCACCACCCGGACGTCAACAAGTCCCCAGGTGCGGAGGACCGGTTCAAGCGGATCAACGAGGCCTACGCCGTGCTGTCGGACCCGAAGAGCCGGCGCAAGTACGACCGGTTCGGCGAGGCGTGGCGGCAGGTGCCCGACGACTACGAGCAGGCCGGTGCGCGGGCCGGTGCCCGGGCCGGCGGGGGTGGCGCCGGGTTCGGAGGCTTCGGCGGGTTCGGCGGCCCGCGGGAGTACTCGTCCCGCGCCGGCGGCGGGATCGACGTCGAGGACCTCCTGGAGAGCCTGTACGGTCGGCGGTCCGGGCGGGCGCGCGGCTACGGGCCCTCGCCCGGCGCCGACACCGAGGCCGAGATCACGATCACCGTCGAGGACGCCTACCACGGCGTCCGGCGCCGGTTCACGCTGCCGGGCCGGAACGGGCAGCCGCGGCAGTACGACGTGAACATCCCGGCCGGGGTCACCGAGGGGCAGCGGGTCCGGCTCGCCGGGCAGGGCTCCTCGGGCGCCGGCGGCGGACCCCCCGGCGACCTGTACCTGGTCGTCCACCTGGCGCCGCACCCGCGCTACCACGTCGAGGGCCGTGACATCATCGTGGACCTGCCGGTGGCGCCCTGGGAAGCGGCTCTCGGCGCGGTCGCGCCGATGGAGACGCCCGGCGGGGCCGTTCAGGTGCGGGTGCCCGCGGGCTCGTCGTGCGGGCGGCGTCTGCGACTGCGCGACCGCGGCCTGCCCAACCCCCGCGGCAGACCCGGTGACCTGTTCGCGACGGTCAAGATCGTGGTGCCGGAGCGGCTGCCCGACGAGGAGCGCCGCCTCTTCGAACAGCTGGCGAAGGTGTCCTCGTTCGAACCGCGAGGTGCGTCATGACCTACGCGCTGGTGCGGCCGCGGTACCTGTCGATGGACGACTTCGCCGCCGCCGCCGGGCTGCACCCGGACCTGGTCGCCCGGCTCGCCGCGCTGGGACTGTTGGAGCCGTTCGTGGACGCCCGCGGCATCCGCTGGTTCCGGGCGGCGGACCTGGCCGTCGCGGCGCGGATCCACCGGCTGCATACCGGCCTGCCGCTCAACTACGCCGCCATCGGTGTCGTACTCGACCTGCTCGACCGCATCGACGAACTGGAAGCAACGCTCAGGAGGCGGTCATGGACCTCAACCGGCTGACCGAACGATCTCAGCAAGCCCTCCACGACGCCCAGACCAAGGCCCTGCGCTTCGGCCACCCCGAGGCCGACGGGGAACATCTGCTGCTGGCCCTCATCGACCAGTCCGAGGGAATCGTGCCGCGGCTGCTGGTCGCCATGGGCGGCGACGTCGACCAGGTCCGCGAGCGGGTCGAGGGCGAACTGCGGCGCCGGCCGTCGGTCTCCGGGCCGGGCGCCCAGCCCGGCCAGGTCCTGATCACCCAGCGGCTGGCCCGGTTGCTCCAGACCGCCGAACGCGAGGCGGGCCGGCTCAAGGACGAATACGTCTCCGTCGAGCACCTGATGCTCGCGCTGGTCGACGAGGACACCGGCACGGCCGCCGGCCGGATCCTGCGCGACCTCGGCATCAGCCGGGAGCGACTGCTCACGGCCCTCACCGGCATGCGCGGCTCGCAACGGGTCACCTCCGCCAACCCGGAGGTGGCGTACGAGGCCCTGGAGAAGTACGGCCGGGACCTGGTCGCCGACGCGCGCGCCGGCCGGCTCGACCCCGTCATCGGCCGCGACGAGGAGATCCGCCGCGTCGTACAGATCGTGTCGCGCAAGACGAAGAACAACCCGGTACTCATCGGCGACCCCGGCGTGGGCAAGACCGCGATCGTCGAGGGTCTCGCCCAGCGCATCGTCGACCAGGACGTGCCCGAGGGCCTGCGGGACAAGACGATCTTCGCGCTCGACATGGGCTCGCTCGTCGCCGGGGCGAAGTACCGCGGCGAGTTCGAGGAGCGGCTCAAGGCGGTGCTGTCGGAGGTCAGCGCCGCGGAGGGCACCATCCTGCTGTTCATCGACGAGCTGCACACCGTCGTCGGCGCCGGCGCCACCGAGGGAGCCCTCGACGCCGGGAACATGCTCAAGCCGATGCTCGCCCGCGGTGAACTGCGGATGATCGGCGCGACGACCCTCGCGGAGTACCGCAAGCACATCGAGAAGGACGCGGCCTTCGAGCGGCGGGTCCAGCCGATCCTGGTCGAGGAGCCGACGCCCGAGGACGCCGTCACGATCCTGCGCGGGCTGCGGGAGCGGCTGGAGGTGTTCCACGGGGTGCGCATCCAGGACGGCGCGCTCGTCGCCGCGGTCCAGCTGTCCCACCGGTACATCCCGGACCGCTACCTGCCGGACAAGGCGATCGACCTCGTCGACGAGGCCTGCGCGATGCTGCGCACCGAGATCGACTCCCAGCCGGCGGAGCTGGACGAGGCCGGCCGCCGGCTGATGCGGCTGGAGATGGAGCAGGCCGCACTGTCCAAAGAGGAGGATCCGGCGAGCGTGGCCCGCCGCGACCAGATCCAGCGGGAGGTCGCCGATCTGCGCGCCCAGGTCGACGCGATGCGGGCCCAATGGAACGCCGAACGGCTGGCGATCCGCAAGGTCCAGGCGCTGCGGGAGGACATCGAACGCGTCCGCCGCGATGCCGAGCACGCCGAACGCGCCTACGACCTGGACCGCGCGGCCGAGCTGCGGCTGGGCAGGATGCCCGAGCTGGAGCGCAAGCTGGCGGCCGAGGAGGAGCGGCTCACCTCGAAGCAGGGCGGTCACCGGCTCCTGCGGGAAGTGGTCACCCCGGACGAGATCGCGCAGGTCGTATCCCGATGGACGCACATCCCGACCAGCCGGCTGCTCGAGGGCGAGCGGGAGAAGCTGCTGCACCTCGACGAGCTGCTGCACGAACGGGTCATCGGCCAGGACGAGGCGGTGCAGGCGGTCACCGACGCGATCATCCGGGCCCGCGCCGGCATCCGCAACCCGCGCCGCCCGATCGGGTCGTTCCTGTTCCTCGGCCCCACCGGCGTCGGCAAGACGGAGCTGGCCAAGGCGCTCGCCGAGGCGCTGTTCGACACCGACGAGAACATGGTGCGCCTTGACATGAGCGAGTACCAGGAACGGCACACCGTCGCCCGGCTCGTCGGCGCCCCGCCCGGCTACGTCGGCTACGAGGAGGGCGGCCAGCTCACCGAGGCCGTGCGCCGCCGGCCGTACTCCGTGCTGCTGCTCGACGAGATCGAGAAGGCGCACACCGACGTGTTCAACACCCTGCTGCAGGTGCTCGACGACGGCCGCCTCACCGACTCGCAGGGCCGCACCGTGGACTTCCGCAACACCGTCGTCATCATGACCAGCAACATCGGCTCGCAGTACCTCCTCGAAGGTGTCACCAGCGACGGAGTGCTCACCGACGAGGCGCGCGCCGCGGTCATGACGACACTGCGCGGGCACTTCCGGCCGGAGTTCCTCAACCGCGTCGACGAGACCGTGCTGTTCAAGCCGCTGACCCTGGCCGAGATCGAGCAGGTGGTCGACCTCATGCTCCAGGACCTGCGCGACCGGCTCATGGAGGAGCGCCGCGTCGGGCTGCAGGTCACCGAAGCGGCCCGGCGGCACATCGCGGCCGAGGGCTTCGACCCGGTGTTCGGCGCCCGGCCGCTGCGCCGGTACCTGCAGCGCCAGATCGAGACGCCGATCGCCCGCATCCTGCTGCGGGACGAGATTCGCGACGAGACAGTCATCCGGGTCGACCTCGGCCGGGCCGGTCTGCAGATCGAACCGGTCGGCGCACCGGCCGACGTCGGCGCGGCGCCGTCCTAGGGTGCCCAGCAGCGTCGGCGCCTACCGCGACCACCCGGAAGCACTCGACTACCCGGCGTTCGTCCGTCAGGCCCGGGCCGCCTACGAGTCGCTGCGCGACCAGCCGGCGACCGACCCGCACACGCTCATGGTCGTCGGGCACAGTGAGGGCGCGATGACCGCGCTGCTGCTCGGCGGCCGCGCTCGACGCCCTGCACCGGTTCGCGACGTGCTGAAGGCAATGCCGCCGCGATCTGCCGACGGTCCGGGCGAGTGCTATCCGCCCAGCGCCTTCCTGGCCATTGGTACGAAGCGATCCAGCGCGTACGGGATGCTCAGCGCGGTACCGATGGCGAACGCGCCGGCCAGGTCGGCGTCGCCCCTGCCGAGGGCGGCAACCCGCTCCGGCCGCGCCGTGATCGTGGTGGTGCCGTACCGGTGGTCGACCGAGTTCGGGAACGGTGGTCCCGGCGTGCCGTCGCCACCGGCGACCGAGGGGTGATGCTCGTCGACCACACATCCGCCGAGCCCGGCGCCGGCCAGCACGCCAAGGCCGCCGGCGAGCAGCAGCCGACGGGGGACGGCGCGATTCGTCGCGTGCATAGCGTTCATCTTGCTCTCGAGTGCGAAGCCGCGCCCGCCGCCAACGACTGCGCACCAGCGTTCGCGGGTCCGGGCGGGCCAGCGCCGTAGGTAATTTCGTCAATTCGTCGAGTTATTGCGCCAGCCTGATGCCGAAGCTACGATCGTCGCACCAGATTTACCACGGGCGATCCTGTCGATCACAGGGTTGACCACCCGGGCCCGGTCATGCTCGTTCCGAGTTCCGAGCGCACGAATGGTTGACCCATGAAGCTTCGCGCCATCGCCGCGACCGCCATCGCCACCGCCGCCCTCGTGCCCGCAGTGGCGCCCGCCCAGCCGGCCGCCGCCGGCCCGGCCGACTCCTGCTACGGCTTCACCTACACGTACTCGATCGACAGCACCGCGATCCGGGTGACCGCGAGCAACGCCTGCCCCGGTTCGCCGGCCAGCGCCTACCTGGTCCTGGAGCGCTACAACGGCGCGTCCGGCTACCCGTGGAGCTTCGTCGCGTCGAGCAACGGCTCCCTGACCTACTTCTGCAACGGCACCACGCCCACGACGTACCACGTCGGCCCGATCTTCACCCCGGGCACGAGCGGCTACACCTGGTACGCGTTCACCGCCAACTGCGGCTGAGCCCACCGCGCGGAGCCGCCCCGCGCGTCCGGCGGGGCGGCTCCGCGTGCCTCCCGAGGAAGGTGCCCGACGCCGCGGCAATGACGAGTCGATTCCGGCGTGCAAAAAGTCGGTTGTCGATGGCGAACAATGGCGTACGACTCTCCATTCGGTTGGCGGATAACACAAATTCGGCCTTGATTTGCCATGCCCGAACGCGCATTCTGGCGCCGCTTCATCAATCGGTAATCGGCAATGCATGTTCTTGGCTGAAGGAGATCGGGTATGCGTGGACCGGGTCGTTGGGCGCGGATGGCAGCGCTCACATTCGCGGCGATGCTCGCCGGTGCGCTGCTGCACCCGGCCGCCGCGTCCGCGGAGTCCAACGGGGGCGTGCGGGTGATGCCGCTGGGTGACTCCATCACCGAGGGCACGCAGGTCCCGGGCGGGTACCGCATCGGCCTCTGGCAGCGGCTGGCGGCGGGCGGCTACCGGGTCGACTTCGTCGGCTCGCAGTACAACGGCCCGTCGAGTCTGGGCGATCACGACCACGAGGGCCATCCGGGGTGGCGGATCGACCAGATCGACGCGAACATCGCCGGCTGGCTGCGAAACACCACCCCGCGCACGGTGCTGCTGCACATCGGGACCAACGACATTCTGCAGAACTCGAACGTCTCCGGTGCGCCGGGCCGGCTCTCGACATTGATCGACCACATCGCCGCGGCGGTGCCGGGCGCTGAAATTTTCGTCGCCACGATCATTCCGCTCGCCAACGCCGCCCAGGAGTCGGCGGCGCGGACGTTCAACGCGGCGATCCCCGGCATCGTGCAGAGCAAGGTCAACGCCGGCAAGCACGTGCATCTGGTGGACATGCACAGCGTCGTGAGCACCGCCGAGCTCATCGACGGCGTCCACCCGACGGCCGGCGGCTACGACAAGATGGCCGCGGCCTGGTACAGCGCCCTGCGGTCCGTCCCCGGCAGTCTCGAGACCACCGGCGGCGGCACCGGCTCCGCGCTGGTCGGCGCCGCGTCCGGGCGCTGCCTCGACGTGCCGGGCAGCAACACCGCCAACGGCACCCAGCCGATCATCTGGGACTGCAGCGGCAACGCCAACCAGCGCTGGGCCGCCACCGGGGGCACGTTGCAGGCCCTCGGCAAGTGCCTCGACGCGCCGACCGGTGCCACGGCCGGTGCGCGGGTGCAGATCTGGGACTGCAGCGGCGGCACCAACCAGCAGTGGAGCCTCAACGCCAACGGCACGATCAGCAGCGTCTCGTCCGGTCTGTGCCTCGACGTCTACGGCGCCGCAACCGCCAACAACACACCGGTGGTGCTGTGGACCTGCACGGCCGCCGGCAACCAGCGGTGGAGCCGCTGAGAGGGTCGC
Organism: Dactylosporangium sp. CA-052675; assembly: GCF_050947935.1. Taxonomy (GTDB): domain Bacteria; phylum Actinomycetota; class Actinomycetes; order Mycobacteriales; family Micromonosporaceae; genus Dactylosporangium. The sequence continues at coordinate 4,706,679 of NZ_CP192010.1, forward strand.
CCTGACGATCCAAGCCGCCCGAGGAGGATCCGGGCGCCGGCCACAGTGGACGGTACAGCAGCGCAACCTCACCCTATGACGCCCCGACACCGGCGAGAACCTCGGCGACGGTGTGCGCGCTGACGGCCGCCATCGACCCGTCGGCATGCCGGGTCGCGACCGTGCGCACGTGCTCCTCGGCGGTCCGGGCCAGTCCGTCGTAGACGGCGGCGAAGACGTCCCGGGCCGCCGGCCGGGGCCAGTCCGGCGGCAGTAGCCGGACGGGCAGGCGGGGATCGAGCACGGCGAAGCGGCGGTACGTGTCCATCACCTCGGTGCGGGCGCGTACCGCCTCCGCGCCGCCGACCCGGCCGGCGGCGATGCGGTGCAGCAGCGGCCGCCACCGCCGGACGAACTCGTCGTAGAGCGCGGCGATCGCCGCGATGTCCCAGGCCTGCAGCGGATCGCGCCGGCTGACCGGGCCGAACTCGGCGTGCCGGGCGCGGAACACCGTGATCGCCTCCGGGGCGACCTCGGCGAGCCGGGCCGCGACCGGGTCGGTGAGTGCGTGCGGCGAGATCCACAGCGCGTCGTACAGCGGCGCGTACCCCAGCCAGCGCAGCCGGTTGCGCAGCTCCCGGCGGCGAGCGCGCTCCTGCTGGGGCAGCGAGAACGCGATCAGCGTCCACCACTCGTCCCACGGCTCCGCCCCGGCCGCCGACGACACGATCCACTGACCGCCGGCCGAGAGCTGGCCGGCCGCGGCGGTGGTCAGCCGGTAGGAGCTGTGCCGGCCCTCCCGCCGCCCCTGCAGCACGCCCCGGCGGGCCAGCCGGCTGATCGCCGTGCGGGCGCCCGCCTCACTCACCCCGGACTCGATCAGCAGCGCCACGATGGCGGCCGACGGCAGCCACGCGCGGGTCCGCAGGGTGTAGTCCGCCATCAGCGTCACGGCCAGGCCCTGCGGCGCCGGTCCGGACTGCTGGCGGGGGAGCCGTACCGGCGCGTCGTCGTCCGGAAAGATCTCCTCGATGTCGAACGGGTCGGCCACGGCCCGACTGTAGTGCCTCGGGTGCATGCGGCATCGATTGACACTTATGTGTCCCGGGCGCACACTAAGTGCCGCACGATGGCTTGGGAGCCGCGCCGTGATCCGTCCGACCAGACGAGGAGTAGGCGCATGCGCTTCAGACGGAAACTCCTGCTCGGCCCGGTGGCGTTGCTCGCCTTCGCCGGGCTGACCACGGTCGCGTTGCGGCCCGCGTACGCGGCGACGCTGACCGAGGTCACCAACTTCGGCGCGAACCCGGGCGGCATGCGGATGCATGTGTACGTCCCGGACGCGCGACCGGCCCGCCCGGCGATCGTGGTCGCCATGCACGGCTGCGGCGGCTCCGGCCCGGGTTTCTACTCGGGCAGCGAGTTCGCGAGCCTTGCCGACCGGTACGGCTACATCGTCATCTACCCGACCGCGACGCAGCAGGCCGGCTTCGGCAACTGCTTCGACACCTGGTCCGACGCGGCCAAGCGGCGCGGCGGCGGGAGCGACCCGGTGTCGATCGTGTCGATGGTGACGTACGCGGAGCAGCAGTACGGCGGCGACCCGAACCGGGTCTACGCGACCGGCAGCTCATCCGGCGGCATGATGACCAACGAGATGCTGGCCCTGTACCCGGACGTGTTCAAGGCCGGTGCGGCGTTCATGGGCGTGCCGTTCACCTGCTTCGCCAACGCCGCGGACTATCCGCCCGGCACGAGCCGGTGCACCGGCGGCAGCATGGACCGCACCCCGCAACAGTGGGGCGACGCGGTCCGGCAGGCCTATCCGGGGTACTCCGGGCCGCGCCCGCGGATGCAGTTGTGGCACGGCACCAGCGACACGCTCGTGCCGTACTCGCTGCTGCAGGAGGAGGTCGAACAGTGGACGAACGTGTTCGGCCTGAGCCAGACGCCGACGTCCACGGACACACCGCAGCCGGGCTGGAACCGCCGCCGCTACGCGGATGGCACCGGCACGGTGCAGGTGGAGGCGTACAGCATCCAGGGTGCCGGGCACAGCCTGCCCTCGGCCGGCATGGCCGCGTACGCCATCGCGTTCTTCGGCCTCACCGGCACCGGCGGCCCGTCGGCCTCCAGTCCCCCCGCGTCCAGTCCTCCTGTTTCCAGTCCTCCTGTTTCCAGTCCTCCTGTTTCCAGCCCACCCGTGTCCAGCCCGCCGGTGTCGAGCCCGCCGCCGGGCGGGGCCGCCTGCCGCGTCACGGACACGATCAGCGCCTGGAACACCGGGCTGACCGCGAGCATCACCATCACGAACACCGGTAGCGGCACCGTCAACGGCTGGGCGCTGACCTTCACCCTGCCGTCCGGCCAGGCCATCACCTCGGGCTGGAACGCCCAGTACAGCCCGGCCTCCGGGGCCGTGACCGCACGCAACATGAACTACAACGCCGTGCTCGCACCGGGCGCGTCGACGACGATCGGCTTCCAGGCCACCCACACGGGCAACACCGCCCGCCCGGCGGCGTTCGCCCTCAACGGCGCCGCCTGCACGCTCGGCTGACACCGGACGTTCCGGCCGCGGCGCTGGGTCGCCGCGGCCGGGACCGGCGTTACCGCCGCAGCCGGGCCGCGTCGCTCGGGCCGCCGCGACGGCCCAGCCAGGCGTCGCTGATGTGGGCGAACATCGCGGCGGCGGCGCCCTCCGGGTCGCGGGCGGCGATGCGCTCGTAGATCCGCCGGTGCCCGAGATTCGACGCGATGCACAGCATCCGGTCCGTGCGGCCGACGTACCGCGCGGTGTGCAGCACCTGGCTCACCAGCGCCTTCACCACGGCCCGGGCGATGCGGTTCCCGGACGCATCCATGATCAGGTCGTGGAAGGCGCGGTCGTGCTCCTCGTAGGTGACGTGGTCGTCCACGAGTTCGTCCATCCGCTCGACCGTCGCCCGCATCCGTTCGATGGTCGGCTCGTCCGCCAGCCGCGCCGCGACGTGGGCCATGTCCGACTCGAGCAGGCGGCGGGTGACGACGAGGTCGTCGAGGATCGCCAGGCTCTCGTCCTCGGCCACGGCCGCGCCGAGCACGACCTCGTCGAGCATGTTCCATTTCGACGGGGGCGTCACGACAGTACCGCTGCCCTGGCGGACCTGGACGAGCCCCTTCTCCTGCAGCACCTTCATCGCTTCGCGGATCACCGTGCGGCTGACCGAGAACGTCTCGCACAGGGCCGGCTCTGGCGGTAGCGGCGTGCCGGGCGGATGGACACCGCGCACGATGCGCTCCACCAGCTCCGCGGTGACCGCCCGGCCCAGATTGGCCGGGCGCCGTACCCATGCCGGCGGCGTGACGGCGTGACCGTCCGGCTCGGCCCGGGATGTCGTCATGAATCCTCCGTCGGGCGCGGCGGTCGTGGCACGGCCCGCGGACAGTGTACGACCGCGACCGATCTGATGCTTGCAAACATCATACGTATGCCCTTACATTGCGTCGCAGTGAAATCTTGCGCAACAGGGCCTCACCGACAAGGACGTGCATATGTTGCGAATGAGACAAACCTGCCGCCGCCGGTCCGCCGTGATCAGCACCGCCGCGCTCACCGTCGCGCTCACCCTCGCCGGCTGCGGCAAGTCCGGCGGCACCTCCGAGGGCTCGTACGGCTTTGCGCAGGTCGCCCAGGACGACAAGGCGCCGATCACCGTCTGGGTCGACGCCGACCGGGCGGGCGCGGTGGACGCGTTCAAGAAGGCCAACCCGGACGTGAAGCTCGAGGTCGTCACCTACGACGGGTCGGCGAACGGATCGAACTCCTTCCGGACCAAGATGCAGCTCTTCGACCGCGCCGGCAGCGGGTGGCCCGACGTGGTCTTCTCGAGCCAGAACAACGACGCCGCCTGGGCCAGCCAGGCGACCAACGGCAAACAGGCGTTCGCCGCCGTGCTCGACCACGGGCTCGTGGAGAACAAGACCCTGGCCGACTTCACCGCCGGGGCGCTGAACCCCTGCACCGTCGGCGGCAAGGTGTACTGCCTGCGCAACGACCTGGCCCAGGTGGTGCTCTGGTACGACAAGGCGCTGCTGCAACAGTTCGGCTACACCCTGCCGGCCACGTGGGAGGAGTACCAGGCCCTCGGGGAGCGGGTGGCCCGCGAGCACCCCGGCTACATCGTCGGCAGCGTCGGTGACTCCTTCGCCCCCGAGGTGTACTTCTGGAGCGGCAAATGCCAGGCCAACGGCATCACGGGACCCAAGTCGGTGACGGTGAACACCGGCAGCACCGAGTGCAAGCGGGTCGCGGCCATGCTCGACGTGCTCATCAAGAACGGCACCACCCCCTCGGTCAGCGTCTTCACCCCGGAGTTCGTCAAGTCCTACACCGGCAAGGTGCTCATGATGCCCGGCCCGGCGTGGTACTCGGGCGCCATCTTCAACAACCCGCAGTCGCTCAACGTCCCCAAGGGTGAGCTCGGCGTCGCCGCGCCGCTGCCGTGGCGAGGCGAGGAGGCGGTGACCGGCAACGTGGGCGGCGGCACCTGGTTCATCAGCAGCCACTCGAAGAACCTCAAGGCCGCCGCGAAGTTCGCCGAGTTCGTCACCACCGCCGACGACTACCAGGTCAACCTCGCCCCCGGCTACCCCGCCTACGCGCCGGCCGCGGACAAATGGATCAAGAAGCAGGAGGGCAGCGGCTACTACGCCACCGACCTGCAGCCGCTGATCAAGGCGGGCACCCAGATCTGGAACGGCTGGGGTTCCGGCATCTTCAGCCAGGAGGCGATCTGGGCCAAGACCGTCACCCCGGCCATCGCCGGCGGCAAGAGCCTCGTCGGTCTGCTACCGGAGTGGCAGACGGCCATCAAGAACCAGGCTCAGGTCGACGGATACACGGTCGCATGACGATCGTGCGTGAGGCCGCGCGCCCGGTGGGCGCGCGGCCTCGGTCGACGAGCACGCACCGCGCGATGTCCTACGGGTTCGTGGTGCCCTACACGGTCCTGGCCGCCGTGTTCGGGGTGTTCCCGGCGCTGTACGCCGTGTTCCTCGCATTCACCGACGGCGCGGGCGGCTTCGCCGGCGCGGGCAACTTCGCCAAGGTGTTCGATGACTTCCGGTTCCTGCCGGCAGTGGGTCACGTCGCCACCTTCCTGCTCACCTGGCTGGTCGCCCTGGTCGTGCTGGTCACGTTCCTGGCGATCGTGGTGCACGCGATCCGGGTCCGCTGGCTGAGCCGGGCGCTGCGGCTGGTCTTCTACCTGCCGGGCGCGGTCGCGGGCGCGTCCAGCGTGCTGCTGTGGCTGTTCGTGCTCGACCCGACCGCCAGCCCGGTGGCCGGGCTGCTGCGGCTGGCCGGATTCACCAGCTTCAACCAGGTGATCGCACCCGGCAACCTGCCGCCGATCTTCGCCGTCATCGCCTTCTGGACCGGCGCCGGCGGGTGGATCGTGATCATGTACGGCGCCCTGAACAACATCAGCCCCGACATGATCGAGGCGGCCCGCATCGACGGCGCGAGCACGATTCAGATCGCCTGGCGCATCCAGTTGCCGCTGCTGCGCAAGTGGATCTCGTACATGGGCATCATGTCGCTCGCGGCCGGCACGCAGCTGTTCGTCGAGCCGCAGCTGCTGTCCCAGGCCAGCAACGCCGTCGTGCCCAACGACTACTCGCTCAACCAGCTGGCGTACCTCTACGCGTTCCAGCAGAACGACTTCAACGCCGCGGCCGCCGTCGCGCTGCTGCTGCTGATCATCGCCCTCGCGCTGTCGGCCGTCTTCGTGACGCGCGGCGGGCTGTTCGAGAGGGACTGACATGTCCATGGCGAATCCCCGGCTCAGCGCGGGTACGGCCACCGGCTGGGCCGGCCGGACGATGGTCTCGGTCGTGGTGGCCGTGTTCGTGCTGTTCTTCGCCGTCCCGATCGTCTGGCTGCTGCTGGCGACGACCAAATCGGCCCGGGAGCTGCTCGTCGGCCACCCGTTCCAGCCCGGCGGCATCGCGGATCTGGCCGCGAACTGGCGGGAGCTGCTCGAGTTCCAGGACGGGGCGGTGACCGGCTGGATCGGCAACTCGGCGCTCTACGCGCTCGGCGCCCTGGCCATCACGCTCGTGGTCAGCATTCCCGCCGGCTACGCGCTGGCGATGACCGAGTTCCGGTTCCGCCGATCCCTGCTCGTGCTGACCCTGGTCGTGATGCTGATGCCGAACACCGCGCTGGTCCTGCCGATCTTCCTGGAGCTCAACGTGGTCGGCCTGATCGGCAGCCCGCTGTCGGTCATCCTGCCGATGTCGTTCTTCCCGTTCGGCGTCTACCTCACCTACATCTACTTCTCCACGAGCCTGCCGCGCGACCTGCTCGCCGCGGCCCGCATCGACGGGTGCACCGAGCTGGAGGTGTTCACCCGGATCGCGCTGCCGCTGGCCACGCCGGTCGTGGCGCTGGTCGGGTTCTTCAGCTTCGTGCAGAGCTGGAACAACTTCTTCCTGCCGTTCGTCATGCTGCCGTCCAGCGACGGCTACCCGGTGCAGGTCGGCCTGACCGCGCTGCTCGCCTCGACCCCGGCGTTCAACCCGAGCTCCGCCGGAACCCAGTCCGTGCAGCTGCCGACGCTCGCCCTGGCGACGGTCGTGTCGGTGCTGCCGGTGCTGATCGTCTTCCTGTTCGCGCAGCGCTTCCTGGTCGCGGGCATGACGGCGGGCGGCACCAAGGAGTGAGCGCCAACCATGCCGACAAGGAGCGTTTGTGAAAGTCACCGGGTATCGGAGCCTGACCACCCAGCACGACTGGGGCCGGCTCATCGGGGACGTCAACGGCGTGATGGCCGGGCCCCGCACCGACGTGCACGTGCTGATCCTGGAGACCGACGCCGGGCTGGAGGGCCTGGGCATCGGCGCCCACGGTGACATCGACCGCGTCTTCGGTGCCGTGGAGGGCGAGGATCCGAGGGCCGTGTCGGTCCTCTACGACCGGATGCTCGCGCGGGTGTTCAAGAACGGGCACAACGGTGCGACCTTCGGCGCGATCGGCGCGATCGACATGGCGCTGTGGGACCTCAAGGCCAAGGCGATCGGCGAGCCGCTCTGGCGCACCCTCGGCGGCCGCGACCGGTTCGTCCCCGGCTACGCCTCGGGGCTGGACATCGCGCTGGACGACGACGACCTCGTCGCACTCTACGAGCGCTTCACGGAACGGGGCTTCCGCGCGGCCAAGCTCAAGGGCGGCCGCGACCTCGATCACGATCTGCGCCGGCTGGAGGCCGTCCGCGACGTGCTGCGGCGCAACACGACGCGGCCCGCCCTGATGTTCGACGCGAACGAGTCGTGGCACCGCTCGCAGGCCGTTCGCTTCGTCACCGCGCTGGAGCAGCGGGTGGACCTCACCTGGATCGAGGAACCGGTCCGCCGCTGGGATGCCGCGGGGCTGGCCTCCGTGCGCCGGGGCGTGCGCGCCGCCGTCGCCACCGGGGAGAACCTCACCGGCCTCGAACAGTACCGGCCGTTGCTGGACGCCGACGCGGTCGACGTCGTCCAGGCGGGCAACGTCTGGGGCATCACGCACTTCCTCCGCGTGGCCGCCGTGGCGCACGGCCGCGATCTGCCGGTGAGCCCGGTGGCCCATCACGGGAACCCTCTGGCCCACGCCGCTGTCGCGGTGCCGAACCACCTCACCTCCGAGGTCCAGGATCTGGTCGCACCGATCGGCCTGCAGGTCGACCAGGAGTTCCAGGACGGCGGGATCGTCCTCGGCGACGAGCCGGGCCTGGGGATCCGGGTCGACGAGGCGTGGATTCAGCAGGCCCAGGCCGCCGATCCGCCGGCCGCGACGGCCGGCCCGCATGTCCGGCCCGCCCGGGCCGGGCTGCGGCTGGTGCCGGACGCCGGCGGAGAGGAACGCTAGGCCGGCTCGATCAGCCCGGCGGCGCGCAGCGCCGGCCAGAGCGCGTCCGGCACGACGGCCGCGGTACGGTGGACCGTTTCGGTCACCTCCGCCGGGCTGCGCAGGCCGACCACGGTCGAGACCACCGCCGGATGGCCGCGCACGAAGGCGAGCGCGGCCTCCGGCAGGCTGACGCCGTGCTCGGCGCAGATCGCCGCGATGCGCCGGGCCCGCTGGAGCAGTTCGGCCGGGGCCGGCCGGTAGTCGTAGGTGGCGTCGTCCGGGGGCCGGTCCCGGGCCAGCAGCCCCGAGTTGTAGACGCCCGCGATGACGACGCCGACCCGGCGCTGCCGCGCGGCCGGCAGGAGGTCCTGCGCGGCGCCCTGCTCCAGCAGCGTGTAACGGCCCGCGCACATGACCAGGTCGACGTCCGTCTCCCGTACGAAGCGGGCGAGCATCGCCGACTGGTTCATGCCGGCGCCGATGGCCCCGATGACGCCCTGGTCGCGCAGGTCAGCGAGGGCGGGCAGGGCCTCCGTGGCCGCCTGGTGCCAGTGTTCGTCCGGATCGTGCAGGTACACGACGTCGAACCGGTCCAGGCCGGAACGCCGCAGGCTCGCCTCCAGCGAGCGGCGGACGCCGTCGCGGCTGAAGTCCCAGACCCGGCGGTGGCTCGCCGGCACGTCGAAGCCCTCGGGGTCGCGGCGGTGCGCGGTCTCGGGTGTGGGCACGAGCAGCCGGCCGACCTTCGTCGACACCACGTAGGTGTCACGCGGCCGGTCGCGCAGCGCCGCGCCCAGGCGGCGTTCGGACAGGCCGAGCCCGTAGTGCGGCGCGGTGTCGAAGTACCGCACGCCGGCGTCCCAGGCGGCGTCGACCGCCGCGGCGAACGTCTCGTCGCTCGTGGCGTGGTAGAGGTTCCCGCCCTGGGCGGCACCGAACCCGAGAGCGGTGAACCGCATCGCCGGGCGGCGGGGGAGGGCCACGGCGGTCACGCCGCGGCCCGGCTGCCGGTCACCGGCCGAGCCAGCCGCCGTCGACCGGCAGCACCACGCCGTTGACGTAGTCGGACGCCGGTGCGGCCAGGAACACGGTGGCGCCGGCCAGGTCGTCGGGCCGGCCCCAGCGCCCGGCCGGGATGCGGTCGAGGATCGACCGGTTGCGGACCGGGTCGTCGCGCAGCGCCCGGGTGTTGTCGGTGGCGATGTACCCGGGGGCGATCGCGTTGACGTTCACGCCGTGGGCGGCCCACTCGTTGGCCAGTGCCTTGGCCAGCCCGGCCACGGCCGACTTCGCGGCCGTGTAGCCCGGCACGTTGATGCCACCCTGGAAGCTCAGCAGCGAAGCGGTAAAAATGATCTTTCCCCGGCCGCGCTCCAGCATCGTCTTGCCGATGGCCCGGGTCAGGACGAACTGGCTGCGCAGGTTCACCTCGAGGACCTGGTCCCAGAGCTCGTCCGGATGCTCGGCGGCGGGTGCGCGCGCGATCGTGCCCGCGTTGTTCACGAGGATGTCGACCGGGCCGTGCCGGTCGAGCTCGCCGACCAGCCGGTGCACGGACGCGCGGTCGGCGAAGTCGGCGCGCAGGGCGGTGAAGTCGCGCCCGGCCGCGCGCACCCGGCGCTCGACCTCGCTGCCGGTCGGCTCGAGCTGTGCGGAGACGCCGATGACGTCGGCCCCGGCCCCGGCCAGTGCTTCGGCCATGGCCAGTCCGATGCCCCGCCGCGCGCCGGTGACGAGCGCCCGCCGCCCGGTCAGGTCGAACAGCCCGCTCACCGGGCCGGCTCCCGCCAGTCGAGCAGCACCTTCATGACCCGGCCGCCGGACTCCAGGGCGGCGAAGGCGTCGCCGACCGCCTCGACCGGCTCGATCCGCGAGATCAGCCGGGCCGCGGGAACGGCGCCCGATTCGATGAGCCGGATCGCGTGCACCACGTCCTCGCGCTGGTACAGCCGGGCCCCGAACAGCTCCAATTCGCGCCAGAAGATCCGGTGCAGGTTCACGGGCCGCGGCTGCGCGTGGATGGCCACCATGACCAGGCGCCCCCGGGTGGTGAGCACGTCGACGGCGGTCGAGACGCCCTCGGCGGAGCCGGAGACCTCGAAGGCGATGTCGGCCCCGGCGCCGCCGGTGCGCTCCTGGACGAAACCGACCGCGTCGCCGGCCCGCGGGTCCAGGGCCTCGATGCCGAGCTCGGCCGCCACGGACCGGCGGAACGGGTCGGGCTCCAGCAGCACCACATGGGCGTCGTGCCGCTGGGCGACGAGCGCGATCAGCGTGCCGATCGGACCGCCGCCGATCACGACCACGTGGTCACCGCCGGCGACGTTCGCCCGCCGCACGTCGTGCACCGCCACCGCGACCGGTTCGACCAGCGCGGCGTGGTCGAGCGGCAGGTCGCCGGGCAGCGGCAGGACGAGGTCGGCCGGCACGTTCCACACGGACTGCATGGCACCGGGGGAGTCGATGCCGAGGAACCGCATCGCGTGGCAGATGTGGGTGTTGCCGCGCCGGCAGGCGTGGCAGTGCCCGCACGAGCGGGTGGGCATCACCGTGACCGGCTGGCCGGCCGGCCAGCCGTGGACATCCGGCCCGACCGCGTCGATCCAGCCGGACATCTCATGGCCGATCACGGCGGCCGGGCCGACCCGGGCGTCCATGTCCCCGTGGAGGATGTGCAGGTCGGTGCCGCAGATGCCGGTGTAGGCCACCGCGATGCGAACCTCGCCGGGGCCGGGGTCCTGGACCGAGCGGCGCTCGACCGTGAGCCGGCGCGGGGCGTGATACACGACTGCTCTCATCGATCCCCTGCTCATCCTTCACGTCGACCGGGCGGGGTGCGGGCGGGCGGTCGCCACGCGTCGGAAACGTAACTCGTATGATGTTTGCCGTCAACTGGTCCCGCGCTTCGGTGCCGCGACGACTCCCGTCGGCGGGGCGGGACAACGCAAACGATCCGGGACGCATCTCTCGTACGAAAAATGTTATGACGGGAATCCATTTCCGGTCTCTGTGAGGCAATGGCGCGACGTCGCATCGCCCCTCGTGGACCCTGCCGCCATGGCTTGATTCGGCAGGCATCGTCTGGCAATCTCATCGACCTCGATAACTGGCAGGCGCTCTTTCGGGCGCGGCCTGTTAGCGCTCACAACCGCGAGGTCCCAACCGCCAGGAGGACTGACCTCATGCTCTCCGCCTCCGGCCGGTGCCGCTCGTCCCGGCGCCGGGCCGCCATCGCCGCAGCCCTGCCGCTCCTGCTCGCATCCGCCGGCGCAGTGGCCGGCCCGACCACACCGGCGTCGGCCGCCGTCATGACCACCCTGTCGGTGTCGCCGACGGGCTCCGGCACATCGTGTACCGCCGCGCAACCCTGCTCGCTGACGCAGGCCCAGGCCACCGTCCGCGCCGCCGCCCCGTCGATGAGCGGGGACATCGTCGTCCAGCTCGCCGGCGGGACGTACACCCTCGGCGGGCCGCTGACGTTCACCGCCGCGGACTCCGGGACCAACGGATACACGGTGTTCTGGCAGGCCGCGCCCGGGGCCCGGCCGGTCATCTCCGGCGGGCAGCGGGTCACCGGCTGGACGCCGGCCGACTCCGGGCAGAACATCTGGAAGGCGAACGTCGGCACCGGCGTCGACAGCCGGCAGCTCTACGTCGACGGGCGCATCGCCACCCGGGCCCGCACGCAGGTCAACCGGGGCGACTTCACCATCTCCGCGACGGGGCTCAGTTTCACCAACGGCGCCCTGTCCTACCTCAACAACCTGGCGAACAAGAGCCGGGTCGAGGTGGAGTCGGTGGACTCGTTCACCGACCGGTACGCGCCGGTGCAGTCGATCGCCGGCAACACCATCACGATGCAGCAGCCCGCATGGAACAACAACACCTTTGGCTACGACACGCTCAGCAAGCCGTTCCGGGCCGGGCCCCTGTACCTCGTCAACGCCCGCGAGTTCCTCGACGCGGCGGGGGAGTGGTACCTCGACACCGCTGCCGGCGTGCTCTACTACAAGCCGCTCTCCGGGCAGGACATGAGCACGGTGGACGTCGAGCTGCCACGGCTCGAGTCGCTGCTGCGGGTCGGCGGCAGCTACGCCGCGCCGGCGCACAACCTGTCCTTCAGCGGCCTGCAGTTCGCCAACACCAGCTGGCTGCTGCCCAGCACCGGCCAGGGCTACGCCGACCAGCAGACCGGTGCCTACCTCTACGGCAACCTGAGCCGGCCGGGCGACGCCCTGACGTCGTGCCAGTCGGGCTGCCCGCTGTTCGAGGCCACACGGCCCGGGTGGCGGCAGATGCCGGCCGCGGTGCAGGTCTCGGCGGCCAGCGCCATCACGTTCGCCGGCAACCGGTTCACCGACCTCGGCCAGGTCGGGCTCGGCGTCGGCAACGACGCCAACGCGCACGCCACCGGCGTCGGCCTCGGCGCTTCGAACATCACCGTCACCGGCAACACGTTCGACTCGCTCTCGGCCGGAGGGATCGTCGTCGGCGGCGTGCAGGCCGACGCCCACCACCCCAGCGACTCGCGCATGACGAACAGTGGCATCACGATCAGCAACAACGTCATCCATGACGTGGCGATCGAGTACCGCAGCCACGCCGGCGTGCTCATGACCTACACGGCCGGGTCGTCGATCGCCCACAACGAGGTCTACAACCTGCCGTACACCGGCATCGCACTGGGCTACGGCTGGGGCTCCAACGATCCCGGCGGCAGCCAGGACTACACCGACCGCGGGCTCTACAACTATCAGCCGCGGTACACCACCGCCACCGTCGCGGCGAACAATCATGTCACCGCCAACTACGTCCACGACGTGGTGCAGCAGATGACCGACGGCGGCGCGTTCTACCACCTCTCGGCCAGCCCGGGAACGACCGTCGACCAGAACTACTTCCGCAACACCAACGGCTGGCTCGGCATGTACTTCGACGAGGGCTCGCGGTACGTGTCCGCGTCGAACAACGTCCTCGAGAACGTCGGCACCTGGGCGTACACCCAGGCCTGGGCGAACAACAACACCGGCAACCTGACACTGACGAACAACTGGACCACGAGCAGCACGACGAACGTCACGACCGGCTCGCGCGGCAACACCAACAGCGGCACCGTCGTCGTCAGCGGCGGGAACTGGCCCAGCGGCGCCCGCGCCGTCATGGCCGCGGCCGGCGTCTCCGGCGGCAACACCGGCGGCGGTGCCTTCGCGCTGCGCGGCCAGGGATCGGGCCGGTGCCTGGACATCACCGGCGCGTCGACGGCCAACGGGGCCCTGGCCGAGATCTGGGACTGCAACGGCGGCGCCAACCAGCAGTTCACCGCGACGGCCGCCGGTGAGCTGCGGGTCTACAACGGGACCAAGTGCCTCGACGTGCTCGGCCGCGGCACCGCCAACGGCACCGCCGTGGAGATCTGGGACTGCAACGGCCAGACGAACCAGCAGTTCCGGCTCAACGGCAACGGCACGATCACGGCAGTGGGGGCGAACCGGTGCCTCGACGTGAGCGGCAACGGCACGGCCAACGGGACCCGGGTGCAGATCTGGGACTGCGGCGGCGCCGCGAACCAGCAGTGGTCCCGAGCCTGACACCGAGGCGCTCCTGGGATCCGGCCGGTGGCCGCCGCCCTCCCGCGGCGGCCACCGGCCGATCACGGCAACACCGTCATCCGGGTCCCCGACGGTGGCGAAGCGCACCCCCTCGTGAGGCACAACGGCGCCGGGAAGTGGACGCTCGTCAGCGGGCGCGTCACTGCGGGATCGCGGCCCCGATGAGCAGCCAGGTGATCGCTGCGCACGCGGCGCCGATCGGCACCGCGGCGATGACGAGGGCGGCCGGCGACCACCACGCCACGCGCCGCGTCACCCGAGCCGGCAGGCCCTGGACGCGCAGCCCGGCCAGCTCCCCGCGGGGCGCGGTGATCGTCGTGACGGCCAGGCCCGCGACACCGAGCAGCACCGAGAGTGCCCCGGCGAGCACGTAGAACCGCAGGGCGAGGGCCGAACCGGCCCGGCCCAGGACCGCGCGCTCGCCGGCGACGGTGCGCCGGCCGATGATGCTCAGCCCCGCCGCGGTGAGTGCCCCGGTGATCGATGCCGGGGCGTCGTGAGCGAGCCACACCTCGCCGCGCACGGTGCGCTCGTCGTCGGTCGACGCCCGGTCGGCCGCCTCCAGGTCCACGAGGACGCCGCGCCGCCCGAGCCGGGGCAGCCGGTCGGCGTGCCCGACGACGGTGCCGCCGACCGGGCCGTCGAACGCGGCGTAGGCCCCGTCGGGCGGCAGCGGACCGGTCGACACCAGCGCGAGGGCGGCCGGGACGTCCGGCGGGAGGAGGCTGCCGGCTTCGCGGCGCGGTGACGGCGGCAGCGTCACCTCGAGGCCGCCGCCGGTGACGCCGGCACTCGCGCCGGCCGGCATCCGCCAGCCGGCGCCGAACGGCTGCCCCTGGATGGTGTGCAGCGTGAGCCGGGCCGGCGCCCCGACGTAGGTGGGCAGCCCGACCTGCATCGACACGAGCCGGCAACCGGCGGTGCAGGCCGGCGCCGGAGCGGTGTAGGTGTGCCGGCCGAGCGCAAGGGACCCGAAGTCGATCGCGACCCGCTGGACGCCGCCGGCCGGCGAGACGAGCGCCGTCAGCGAGGCCGGCTTGCCCGCGAGGTCGACGGCGGTCAGGTCGACGTCGACGGTGGCCCCGGTCAGCGTCACGCCGGGGCCGGCCGCCGGCCGGAGCCGGGACGCGAGCGCCGACACCGGCTCGGGCGCGTAGTCGGCGGGCCAGTACGCCACCGCGGTCAGCCGCGCCGAGTCGACCGCGAGGGAGGACGGCAAGGTCGTGCTGACGGCCGGGATCGGCACGGCCGCCATCGCGTAACGGCCGTCCGGGTCCGCCGCCCGGGTGGCCCGCAGCAGGTGCGTCCGGGTGGTCTGGTCGACGATCAGGACGGTCGGCGCGCCGAGCGTCAGCTCGGCCCGGTACTGCTGGTCGCGGTCGGCGACCACCGTCGCGAGACCGGCGAAGCCGAAGGAGCCGAACGCCACGACCAGCACGACCAGGAGCCGGTGCGCGGCCGGGCGCCGGGCCAGCCGGAACGCGGTGAGCGCGGCGACCACCGCACCGCGGCGCAGGAACCGCCCGGCCAGCCGGGCCGACAGCGGCCGGAGCAGCCGGGCCGTGAGCAGCGCCAGCCCGGCGATGACCAGGGCCGGGGCGATGAGCGTGACCCCGGCCAGCACGCCGCTGCGCCGCTGCAGGATCGCGGCGCCGGCGAGCAGGACCAGGAGCGTCTCCACCACGAGGGTTCCCGTGCGGGCGGCGCCGCGGTCCACCTCCCGCAGCAGCGCGGCGGCCGGCGCGCCGGCGGTGCGCACCTGGACGGCCACGCCGGCCAGCAGCGACCCGAGGACGGCGATGCCGGCATAGGGCAGCACGGCGGCGTCCATGTGGGCCGGGGCGGGAGCGACCGTGCCGACGATCAGCCGGCCCAGGAGCATGCCGGGCGGGGCACCGGCGAGCACGGCCAGCGTCGTCCCGCCGGCCGCGAGCCACCACAGGACCCGCCTGGGCACGCCCCGCAGCGCGACGACCCCGAGCTCGTGGCGGTTCCCGCGGGCGACGCCGGCGACCGCGAGCAGGATCACCGCCCAGGCGAGGACGACGACGGGGATCGCGGCCAGCGGCATGACCTCGTGGGCCTGCTCGCGGTTGCGATCGATGCGGTCGAGCAGGTCCGGCAGCGCGGTGCTGACGCTGACGCGTCCGGCCTCGTCGTTCTGGGCGTCGGCGAGCCAGCCGCGCAGCGCCGGGAGCCGCTTGACGGTGATCGCGCCGTCGGTCGCGTGGGCCTCGAACGACTGCAGCTCGCGCGGGTGGTCGATGCCGGCCAGGGTGTTGCGTGCGACGTACATCGGATCGTTCTGGTAGTCCTGCTCGGCGCGGGTGCCGTGCCCCCAGTACAGGTCGGCCGGGTCGCGCGGCCGGACCAGCCCGACCACCGTCATCGTCCACGGCTCCCCGGCGGGGACGAACACGTTGCTCGCGCTGTCGAAGGTGGCGGCCTGGTCGCTCACCCGGTCGCCGACGGCGAGCCCGAGCCGTCCGGCGGCCGCCTCGCTGAGGACCGTCTCGCCGCCGCCCATCAGGCACCGCCCGGTCACGACGACGACCTGCGCGCACAGGTCCTCACGGAACGCGACGCGGCGGACCTGGTCGCTGCCGGCCCGCTCCCGGCCGGCCGGCATCGCCAGGAACTCGGTGCTGAAGACGCTGACGAACCCGCCGAGCCGGACCTTCTCGGCGGCGAGCCGCTCGAAGTCGTCGGGCATGGCGCCGCCCGATGCCCGCTGCACGGGCGCCGACACCCAGATCGTGCGCTCGGCGTTGGCGGCGTGGCGGACCTCGCCGGCGACCACCGCCCGGTCGATCGACGTGCGGTAGACCGGCGCCGCCACCGCCGCGGCCGTGGCCAGCACCGAGAGCAGCCACAGCGCCAGGGCCTGGGCCCGCCGGGCGCGCAGCAGCGCGAGCGTCAACGCCGCCATGCACGCTCCCGGCCTCGGTACTGCGGGGCCAGCGCACACCCGCCGAACAGCACCGCGACGACCGCCGTGGCACCGAGCAGGGCCAGCGCCCCCGCGCTGCGGGTGCCGGCCGAGGCCGGCCAGGCATCGGTGAACACCGGTATCGGCGGATGGGTGATCGCCCCGGCCACGGCGGCGGCCAGTGCGCCGGTCAGCGCGGCCAGCGCGGCCGGGACCAGCGCCGCCCCGCGGCCCGCGGCCCGCAGCGCGCGGGCCGGTACGCCCTGGCGGCGCAACGCCTGGAACTCCTCGGCGCGGGCCCGCCGCTGCACGGCCGAGATGACCAGCAGCGCGATCGCGGCGGCCAGCAACCCGGCCCCGCTCATGAGCACGCCGAAGCGGGCCGCGGCGGCCGGGCCGAACCGGGCCTGGCGGGCGTCGGCCGCGCCGACCGAGTCCTCGGCCACGATGGTCAGCCCGGCGTCGCGGAGCCGGTCGAGCACATCGGCCGGCGCGCCGGGGGCGAGCCAGACCTGCTGGCGTTCGGCTCGCGGCGCGCCGCCGGCGACCCGATCGGCGTACTCGAGATCGACGAGGATCCCGTGGGTGCCGGCCCCCGGCAGCAGCGGCGCGGCGATCGGTTCGACGGGCACGGCCCGGCTGCCGAAGGGGTCGATCGTGGCGGTGCCCCGCGCGTCGGACGACGGCAGTGGCCCGGCGACCGCGGCCGGCAGCGGCACGGGCGCGTCGACGACGTAGAGCCGGTCGTCGACCGGCAGTTTCGACAGGCCCGCCGGGACGGCGGCGAGCGCGAGGCGCCCGTCGTACGAGCGCATGCTGATCGTCGCGGCGATGTTGCCGGCACCGGTGCGCCAGCGGCCGGTGTCGGCGAAGACGGCCGGCCCGATCACGGTCCTGCCGTCGGCGTCGAGCTGCCGCAGTTCGACCGCGCGCCCGCCGAGGAGTTCGAACGAGACGAGCCGGCAGCCGGAGCGGCAGTCGGGCACGCTCGCGCCGGCCGGGCCGCGCCCGCCGTCGACGGGGGTGAACCGGGCGGTCACCGGGGCACCGGTGGCCGCGACGACGAGCGTGGCCAGCAGCACCGGCGGCCCCGTCGGTGGGTCGGCGCCCGCGTCGGGCAGATCGTCGGCGGCCGGCACGCTCGCCGTCAGGGTGAGGCTGGTGCCGGAGAACGTGATCGGTGGCGGGGCCGGTGGCCGCAGCCGGCGGGTGTCCAGCGATGCCGGGGCGGCGAGCACGTACGGCAGCCGGGGCGAGTCGACCGCGAGCACCGGCACGCCGCCCGGGCCGGTTCCGGCGACGACGGCCATCGCCTGCCGCCCGCCCGGGTCGGCGGCGCGGACGGCGTTGAGCAGGCGAACCCGGTCACCGGACGCGACGGTGAGGACCCGCTGGCCGCCGACCTCGACCGCGGAGCGGTGATGCCGGGCGTCGCCGGCCTCGGCCCAGCGCTGCCCGGCCAGCACGAGGAGGCAGCCGGCCGCGGCGAGCAGGGGCAGCATGCGGTACGCCGACGAGCGCCGGGCCAGCAGCAGCGCGCCGAATCCGGCCGCGACCCGCCCGTTGACGAGCGCCGACCGGCCCACGGCCGTCGCCGCCGGCATCAGCAGCCGGCCGGCGAGGATCGCCACCGACGCGGCGAGCATGCCCGGGGCGAGCAGCTGCACGCCGAAGGGGCTGCTGGTGGCGAGGGCCTGGTAGATGCTCGCCGCGGCGACCCCGAGCACGCACACCTCGACGACGGCGGAGCCGAGCCGCGGCGGTCGCGCGGCGGCGGCGTGCAGGAGCCGTTCGACCGGCAGCCGGGTGGTCCGCCAGTCGGCCAGGACCGCGGCGGCCAGGCCGGCGGCCAGGCCGGCGACCAGGACACCACCGGCGACCGGCAGCCGGTCCGGCCCGTCGGCGAGCAACCCGATGAGCGCGCCGGCCGCCGTCCCGGCCGCGATCGGCACCGCGGTCTGCCCGCTGGTCGCCGCGAGCAGCCGCCAGCGCCGGGCACCACGCAGGGCGAGTTGCGCGACGTCGGGCCGGTGCTCCTCGGCGGCGTACCGCGCGGCGACCGCCATCGCGATCCAGCCGATGACGGCCAGCTGGGCCGCGGCCAGCCACACGCCGCGCGCGACGACCTGCCGGTCGGCGGCGATGCGCTCGGCGAGGGCCACGCCGGCCGTGCTGACCTGGAGCGGGACGCGACGCATCCGGTCCACGGCGGCCGTGAGGTCCCCGCCGCGGGTGAACACCTGGGGGCTGAGCATCGCGTCGAAGGTGGCCCGGACCGTGGCCCCGGCGGCGACCACGGTGTCGAAGGTCGTCCAGGCGGCGTCGCCGGCGGTGGTCCAGTACCAGGACAGCGGGTCGGCCGGGTGGTAGATGCCGGCCAGCCGGAGCGGCCGCCGGGCCGAGGCCGGGCCGGCGGTCACCTCGAGCCGGTCGCCGACGTGCGCACCGAGCCGTTCGGCGCTCTGGGCGCTGAGGATGACGTCACCGGTCGCTTGTGGACAGTGCCCGTCGATGACGGCATTGGAGCAGAGTCCTTCGCGGTAGCGCAGCGGCATGGGCAGTTGCCGCTCACCGGCGGTGACCGTGCCGGCGAGCTCGACGCCGACCGCCTGACCGTCGACCGGCAGCGCCAGGGCCCGCCGGGCCGAGGCCGCGAACGTCTGCATGACCGTCTCGCCGGCCAGGTCGACCGCCACCGTGCCGCCGGCCGAGACGGTCCGGTCGGCCGGTGGGGCCGCCGCGATGCGTGCGGCCGCGGCGGTGCCGGTGGCTCGCTCGGCGTACCAGGGCACGAGGCTCAGGCCGGTGCTGAGGAGCGCGGCGAGCAGGAACATGCCGGTGGACACCAGCCGGCGGGCGACGATCGCCGTCCAGATCAGCGCAATCATGCGCCGTCCCGATTCACCGGATCAGTGTATGGAAAGACCCGGCCGAGGCGCCGCGGCGGGCCGGTGGTGTGCCACGGTTCCGCTTGCGGAATCCCGGCTTCTCACACGGCGATACATTGGCATCAAGAAAACTGTTATATATGCCTCCCCGGCCGAGTCATCACTGAAAATTCCGCCTGCCGGCTGGAAGTTTCGAGCGCCGCAGAACCGCTCTCAGCAGCGAATATGCGGTTCGACGGACGGCTTCCGGTCGAGGGCATCGGTCGGTGGACTTGAATGTTTCGAGGGGGTCTGGCAGCCTCGCGAGCCTGGGCGCAAACGATTTGCGCGGCATCGCCGACGACGAGTGTGAGCGCTCACGCGATCGGTTTTTTCCGGAAGTCAGGAGGCCAGCGTGGCTGAACATCCCTCCGCCCCTCGTGGCGGGACTCGGCGGAAACGCGCACGAGGCATCCGCGCGCTCGTCGTCGGCGTGGCCGGTGTCGTGGCGGTGGGCGCGGCCGCGGTGATGATGCCGTCGGCGAATGCCGCCGCGAGCACGCTCGGGGCGGCGGCGGCGCAGTCCGGGCGGTACTTCGGCACCGCGATCGCCGCGGGCCGGCTCGGCGACTCGACGTACACCACCATTGCCGGGCGTGAGTTCAACATGGTCACGGCCGAGAACGAGATGAAGCCCGACGCCACCGAGCCGCAGCGCGGGCAGTTCAACTTCAGCTCCGGCGACCAGATCTACAACTGGGCCACGCAGCGCGGCATGAAGGTGCGTGGCCACACCCTCGCGTGGCACGGCCAGCAGCCCGGCTGGATGCAGAGCCTGTCCGGCTCCAACCTGCGCCAGGCGATGATCGACCACATCAACGGCGTGATGGCCCACTACAAGGGCAAGCTGGCGTACTGGGACGTGGTCAACGAGGCGTTCAACGAGGACGGCAGCCGCCGTCAGTCCAATCTGCAGGGCACCGGGAACGACTGGATCGAGGTGGCGTTCCGGACGGCCCGGAACGCGGATCCGTCGGTGAAGCTGTGTTACAACGACTACAACATCGAGAACTGGTCGTACGGCAAGACGCAGGGTGTGTACAACATGATCCGGGACTTCAAGTCCCGTGGTGTGCCGATCGACTGTGTGGGGCTGCAGACGCACTTCACCGGGGGCAGTTCGCTGCCGTCGAACTTCCAGACGACGTTGTCGAGTTTCGCGGCGCTCGGGGTGGATGTGGCGTTGACTGAGGTCGATGTCACGAATGCGTCGACGTCGCAGTATGCCGGGTTGACGCAGGCGTGCATGAATGTGTCGCGCTGTGTCGGTATCACGGTGTGGGGCGTGCGTGACAGTGACTCGTGGCGTTCGAGCGAGAGTCCGCTGCTGTTCGACGGTGGCGGCAACAAGAAGGCCGCGTACACGTCGGTCCTCAACGCCCTCAACGCTGCCGGCCCGACGACGTCGCCCACGACGAGCACGCCCCCGAACACTCCCGGCGGCACCAACGAGATCGTGGGATCACAGTCCGGCCGCTGCATCGACGTGCCCAACGCGACCCAGAGCAACGGCACCCGCGTGCAGCTGTACGACTGCCACGGACAGTCGAACCAGCAGTGGACCTACACGTCCAGCAAACAGCTGCAGGTGTACGGCGGCAAGTGCCTCGACGCCAACGGTGCGGCCACCGCCAACGGCACGGCGATCATCATCTGGGACTGCAACGGCGGGGCCAACCAGCAGTGGAACGTCAACTCCAACGGCACGATCACCGGCGTGCAGTCCGGGCGCTGCCTGGACGTCTGGGGGACCGGCAACGGCCAGCAGGTCCAGATCTACGACTGCAACGGGCAGGCCAACCAGCAGTTCAAGCTCGTTTCGCTCGGTGGTCCCACCTCGCCGCCCCCGTCGTCGCCGTCGCAGTCCCCGGGCGGGTCGTGCACGCTGCCGACGTCGTACCGCTGGTCCTCGACGGGCGCGCTGGCCAGCCCGGCGAACGGGTGGGTGTCGCTCAAGGACTTCACGAACGTCGTCTACAACGGCAAGCACCTGGTCTACGGGTCCAACGTCTCCAGCGGCGGGTCGTACGGCTCCATGAACTTCAGCACCTTCACGAACTGGTCCGACATGGCCTCGGCCACGCAGACCGGGATGGGGCAGGCCACAGTCGCGCCCACGTTGTTCTACTTCGCCCCGAAGAACATCTGGGTGCTGGCCTACCAGTGGGGTCCGAACGCCTTCAACTACAAGACCTCCAGCGACCCGACCAACGCCAACGGCTGGTCCGCACCGCAGGCGCTGTTCACCGGGAGCATCTCCAACTCCAGCACCGGCGTCATCGACCAGACGCTCATCGGCGACGGCCAGAACATGTACCTGTTCTTCGCCGGTGACAACGGCAACATCTACCGGGCGAGCATGCCGATCGGCAACTTCCCGGGCAACTTCGGCTCGAGCTACACGACGGTCATGAGCGACTCGCAGTACAACCTCTTCGAGGCGGTCGAGGTCTACAAGGTCCAGGGCCAGAACCAGTACCTGATGATCGTCGAGGCGATCGGCAGCCAGGGACGGTACTTCCGTTCCTTCACGTCCTCCAGCCTGAGCGGCTCGTGGACCCCGAACGCCGCCAGCGAGAGCAACCCCTTCGCGGGCAAGGCCAACAGCGGTGCCACCTGGACGAACGACATCAGCCACGGTGACCTGGTCCGCAGTAACCCCGACCAGACCAAGACCATCGATCCGTGCAACCTGCAGCTGCTGTACCAGGGCAAGAACCCGAGCGCCGGCGGTGACTACAACCTGCTGCCGTGGCGACCGGGTGTGCTGACGCTGCAGCGCTGAGGGCGTCGACGCGCCGCGGCGCCCCGGGCGCGCGCGGCCGGGCGGTAAGCGGTCGTCAGGTCGTTGCGGTCACTCACGCGGGTGACCGCGACGGCCTGGCGCGGTTCGTGACCGGTGATCGTGGCGACACCGGTCGCGCGGCTGCGGAAGTGGATGTTTCACGTGTTCGCCACGGCCGGACGGGTGCGCGGGTCACTGGAGTGGACCGTGCACGGGCCGGCAGCGATGATGAGCGCCAATCCCGTATCGCTCGACGCGAGTCGATGCGTGTCCTGAAGGAGTCTCCGTGTTCACACGTCGCCCCCGCCGGCGCCGGGTCGTGACCGCCGCGGCCGCGTCGGCCTGTGTCGCCTTCGCCGCCGGTTGGTTCGTGATCGGCTCAGCCTCGGCGGGCACGCTGTCCGGCACCCTCTACCGTGACCCAGACTCGCAGGTCGTGCGCTGGGTCTCGGCGAACCCGAACGACTCGCGCATGCCCGTCATCCGCGACAAGGTCGCCAGCCAGTCGCAGGCGCGCTGGATGGCGAACTTCAACGTGTCCACCGTGCAGTCCGAGGTGTCCGCGTTCGTGAGCGCCGCCAACGCGGTCAACCAGGTGCCGGTGCTGACGTCCTACGCGATCCCGAACCGGGACTGCGGCGGGGCGAGCGCCGGCGGCGCACCGGACCTCAACCAGTACCAGCAATGGATCTCCGGCTACGCCCGGGGCCTCGGCAACCGGACCGTCATCGTCATCATGGAGACCGACGCGCTGGCCCTGCAGACGTGCCTGAGCGGCACCGAGGTCCAGCAGCGCGACCAGGCGATCAGCACCGCGGTGCAGACGCTGAAGGCGGCGAACCCGAACGCGAAGGTCTACCTCGACGGCGGCCACTCCGCCTGGAACTCGGCCTCGGAGCAGGGATCGCGGCTGGTCGCCGCCGGCGTGCAGTACGCCGACGGGTTCTTCACGAACGTCTCGAACTTCCAGCCGCTGGGCAACGAGCTCAACTACGGCCGCTCGATCATCTCGTACCTGCAGGGCCGCGGCATCAGCGGCAAGCACCAGGTCATCGACACCAGCCGCAACGGCGGCGCGGCCGGCGACTGGTGCGCCGACGACAACACCGACCGGCGGATCGGCAACTACCCGACGCTGAACACCGGCGACGCCAACGTCGACGGCTACCTGTGGATCAAGCCGCCGGGCGAGGCCGACGGCTGCAACTACGCGGCCGGCAGCTTCCAGGCCGCTCTGGCCTACAGCCTCGCCGCCAGCGCGCCGTACCCGCCGGCCGGATCCCCGACCGCCTCGCCGTCGGCGAGCCGCTCGAGCAGTTCCCCGTCGGCGTCGCCGTCGGCCTCCCGCTCGCCGAGTGCGTCGGCGTCGCCGAGCCGGTCGTCCGGCGGCGGCGCGTGCAGTGCGACGTACCAGACCGTCAGCACCTGGCAGGGCGGATTCCAGGCCGGCGTCACCGTCACCGCGGGGTCGGCGCCGATCAGCGGCTGGACGGTGACCTGGACGCTCGCGAGCGGCCAGTCGATCACCCAGCTCTGGAACGGCACGCTGACCACCAGCGGCTCGAGCGTCACGGTGCGCAACCAGGCGTACAACGGCTCGCTCGCGGCGGGCAGCTCGACGCAGTTCGGCTTCACCGCCACCGGCAACGTCTCCACGCCGACGCTCAGCTGCACCGTCTCCTGAGCCGATCCTCCGGGGCGCGGACCCTCCGGGGTCCGCGCCCCTGACCGTGATCGGCCACGGCCCACGCCGCCCGCCGGTACTCGGCGAGGGCGGCGTGGGCCGGCCTGACGCCGGCCAAGGTGACGAGCGTCCCGCGACCTCGTTCGCCATGGGGGCGCTTTCCGGCGGTGGTCGTTGGATGGCGCTTCGCGCGAATGCCGGCCGGGATGCACGCCGGCGCCGACGCCGCCGGGGACATCGACTGGCCGGTGATGGTGGACTCGACGATCGTGCGGGCGCATCAGCGGACAACGGTTCGGAAACCGGCTCACGCCATCGGACGATTCCGAGGCGGACTGACCACGGCCACCGTCACCGTTGCCGCACTCCGCAATGGCTATCACCGTTTGACGACACGGCCTACTGCCGGACGGGTCGCGAAGATGCGGCGGCCGCCGGCCGCCGCATCCGCGTTCAGTGCTTCAGTGCTTCAGTGCTCACGGCCTCAGCTGGTGCTGCAGGAGACCGACGGCCAGGTCCATTGACCGTTGGCCATGATGGTGACGCCGAAGTTGTTGCCGCTGCCGTTCGGTTTGCCGACCATCACGTACTGGCTGGGCCAGGTTGCGTTCACGTTCCAGGTCGAGCTGATCGTCGCCGGTGACGGGACGTTCATGGTCACGGTCCAGTTGTTGGAGCCGGACACCGCGACGTTGAGGTTGTAGCGGTCGCTCCACTTCTGGCCCGCGGACAGCGTGGCCGTACAACCGCCGCCACCGCCGCCGCCGCCGCCACCGCCGCCGCCACCGCCGCCGCCACCGCCGGAGCCCTCGCTGACCGTGATGTTCGAGCTCACGTTGCTCTGGTAGCCCTCGGTGGCGAGGATCTGGTAGTTCGGGGTGCCGATCTGCAGGCCGGCCGACCGCCATGCGTTGAAGTGGTTGGCCACGTTGATGGTGCCGCCCGTGCGCTTCTGCTGGCGGACGCTCCAGTACTGGTAGAACGTCGCATTGCCGATGATCGACGGCTGATTGACCCGCTGGGTGCGGTAGATGTCGTAGGTGCTGCCGTCGGACGTGACCGAGCCGAGCCGCTGGGCGCCGGTGCTCGGGTTGTAGTTGCCGAAGTTCTCCACCACGTAGTACTCGATGAGCGGGTTGGTCGTCCAGCCGTAGAGGGCGAGGTAGCAGTTGCCGCCGCAGTTGAACGAGCCGGAGTAGTTGACGGTGTGGGTGGTCGAGCCGGGGTTCCAGCCCTTGCCCACCACGGAGTTGTTGATGCCGTTCATCTGGACGCTGTAGCTGCCGCCGGCGCCCAGATTCATGGTGACGTTGCCGCTGTCCTTCCAGTAGGAGAAGAAGTAGCCGTTGTGGGTGCCGGTCGTGTTCGACGTGACGGTCCGGTCGGCCTCCGCGTGGGCGGTGCCGGCGACGAACACGGTGACGGCGGCGAGCGTGACGGCGCTGGCCGCGCTGATGAGCAGCCGTAGCCGTCGGCGCCGGCGGCCGCCGGGTTGAGCGGGTGTGTCGTGCATGGGTGCGTCCTCCTCGGTTGGGCGGGCGAGGTCGCTCGACGAGTGCCAGGGCACCGAGTGCTCGTCCGTGCGGTTGGCGGCCGACTGGACTATCGATGCCGATCGAACGATGAGCTAGCGAGATTATGAGCAGGGGATCGCCGGTCTGGCAAGAATTACCGGAAGGCTTCCGGATGCCACCACGGCGCCAGTCGAAGCGCTTGCGTCGCGTCTTCGCAGGTGGAGTCCGGCGGCTCGTCACCCGGCGCGGCGCGGCGCGGCCCGCTGAGGCGCTCGCGGCCGGGTCCGATGCCGAAAGTTTCGGGTCGCTCCGGCGCTGGGAAGGCACCTGACCGCCGAAGGCGGCGCTGGGAAGGACCTGACCGCCGAAGGCGGCGCGCGTGGCCGAAGTCCCGACCGGTGGAGGTGTCAGGTGGCCGACGCCCTCGGCGCCCTGAGGAGGGCGGCGGGTCGCTGCGGCACCTCAGCCGGCGACGGCGGTGCGGTGCTGATCGAGCACGGCTCACGGCACGCGCCGTGACCCCGGCGCGACGGGGGACCGGGCCGCCGCGGCGGCACCCGCACCCGGCCGCCCTCAGGCCGCCGGGGCGTGCTGGATCAGCAGCGGGCAGGCGGCGTGGAACAGCAGGCGGTGCCCGACCGATTCGGCCAGCAGCCCGGCCGCCGGTCCGCACGGACGCCCGCCGAGGACCAGCAGCTGGGCCTCGCCGGAGGCGTCGAGCAGCACGCTCGCCGGGTCTCCGCTCGGGACGCGGGCCATGGCGGGCACGGCCGGGTACTTGTCGTGCCAGCGCAGGACGTCCTCGGTGAGGTCGGTCAGCAGATTGGCGCGCGCCCGGATCGGGTTGGGCGCCAGCGGCGGAATGCCGATGCCCCACGGCGCGACCTGGTGTGGCAGCACGCGGATGGCCACGACGTCGCAGCCGCGCCGGGCGGCGGCGTCGAACGCGGTGTCGAGCAGGCGGTTGTCGTACCGAGACCCGCTGACGCCGACGACGACCGGGCCCTCGGTCGCGTCGGCCCGGCCCCGGACCACGGCGACCGGGCCGGTTGCGCGCATCGCGACCCGGGTGCCGGTGGCGCCGCGCAGCGCGTCGACGAGGGCCGTCCGCTCGTGGCTGCCGACGACGGTGAGCGGGGCCTCGGCCGCCAGTTGGACGAGCACGTCGACCGGATCACCCAGGATCACCTGCCCGAGGACGGTGAGCCCGCTCCGGCGGCCCCGGACGGCCGCGACCGCCCGCTCCACGGCGCGGTCCGTGCCGTCCGGCCGCTGCGCCACGCACACGATACGCAGCCGGCCCCCGCCGCGGTCGGCCTCGGCCGCGGCCCAGCGCACGGCCGCCTCGCTCGCGGTGGTGCCGTCGATACCCACGATCACGTCGGTGCCGTACATGGCCGCCTCCTGACCTGGTTCCCGCTTCGACGTTGACACGGCGGCCCGGGCCGGTGGCAGAGGCG
Source organism: Dactylosporangium sp. CA-052675 (assembly GCF_050947935.1). GTDB lineage: Bacteria > Actinomycetota > Actinomycetes > Mycobacteriales > Micromonosporaceae > Dactylosporangium. The sequence goes on from NZ_CP192010.1 coordinate 4,733,439, forward strand.
TCGGACGGGACGCGACAGTGCCCAACGGCTCCGCGCGGACGTGCCGTTGGACCCTGCCCCGGCAATGTCGGCCGGTCCTACGTTCGGGCTGTGACGTTGTGGTGACAGGACGAAGGAGGCCTGTGATGAGCCGTTGGGACGTCGCCGATGTGATGACCGTCGGCGCGGTGTCGGTCCAGGAGGACACACCGTTCAAGGAGATCGTCGACCTGCTGGAGGCGCACGAGATCAACGCGCTGCCGGTGGTCGACGCGTTCGACCGGGTGGTCGGGGTGGTCTCCTCGGCCGACCTGATGGCGAAGATCGAGTTCGCCGGGGACGACGACCGGGTCCGGTTGTTCGAGACCCGGCACACGCGCCAGGCGCGCGGCAAGGCGCATGCCACCGCCGCGGGCGAGCTGATGCACGCACCGGCGGTGACCATCACCGGCCACGCCTCGCTGCCCGCCGCCGCCCGGGTCATGGAATCGGCCGGGCTGAAGCGGCTGCCGGTCGTGGACGACCTGGGCCGCCTCGTCGGCATGGTGACCCGGCGGGACCTGCTCAAGGTGTTCCTGCGCTCGGACGAGGACATCCGGCGGGACATCCAGGACGCCGCGCTCGCCGGCCTGGTCGGGGTCGACCACTCCCAGTTGCGGGTCGAGGTCGACGACGGCGTGGTGACGCTGCTGGGGCAGGTCGAGCGCGCCTCGCTGATCCCGTCGGTGATCCGGCAGGTCGAGCGGACCGACGGCGTCGTCGACGTCGTCAGCCACCTGTCCGCGGTGGTCGACGACGGGACCCGGCCCTATCAGGCCCCGGTCATGTTCTGAAAGCCATGGCCGCCGCGGCCGGCGCGCCTTCGACGGTCGCCGATGCCGGCCCGGTCCGGGCCGATCAGCCCGGCCCCGCGGGCCGGCGGCCTCTGTGGCCCGGACCGGGTCGGCGCTTGGATCGAAGGTGGACAACACGTCCGTGCCGCCGAGCAAAGGGAGTGATGACGGTGACCGGGACTGTCGGCCTGCGACACGCCGAGCTCGAGGTGAGCGTCGAGGACACCACGGCCGCGATCGACCGGCTGGTGCAGCGGGCGCTGGAGGCGCTGGAGGCGTACGCCGGGCTGGACCAGCGGCGGGTCGACCACATCGTCAAGAAGGCGTCCGTGGCCGCGCTGAGCGCGCACGGTCGGCTGGCCGAGCTGGCGATCGAAGAGACCGGCCGCGGCGTGTTCGAGGACAAGGCCGTCAAGAACGTCTTCGCCTCCGAGCACATCGCCCACAGCCTGGCCGGGCTGCGCACCGTCGGCGTGGTGGCCCGCGACGAGATCGCCGGCATCGTCGAGATCGCCGACCCGGTCGGCGTGGTCTGCGCCGTCACCCCGGTGACCAACCCGACCTCCACGACGGTGTTCAAGGCGCTCATCGCGCTCAAGACCCGCAACCCGGTCGTGTTCGCGTTCCACCCCTCGGCCCAGCGGTGCAGCGCCGAGGCCGCCCGGATCGTGCGCGACGCCGCCGTCGCGGCCGGCGCGCCCCGGCACTGCATCCAGTGGATCGAGCAGCCGTCGATCGAGGCGACCCAGCAGCTCATGGTCCACCCGGGCGTCGCGGTCATCCTGGCCACCGGGGGCGGCGGCATGGTCCGCGCCGCCTACTCGGCCGGCAAGCCGGCGCTCGGCGTCGGCCCGGGCAACGTCCCGGCCTACATCGAGAGCAGCGCCGACGTCGTGCGCGCGGTCCACGACATCGTCGTGTCCAAGACGTTCGACAACGGCATGATCTGCGCCTCGGAACAGGCCGTCATCCTCGACGAGGCGATCGCCGCGCCGGCCCTCGAGCAGTTCGAGCGCCTCCACGCGCACGTGGCCACGCCCGGCGAGAAGCAGCGGCTGGAACGGTTCATCTTCGGCTCCGGTACCCGCGTCAACCCCGACGTCGTCGGGCGGAGCGCGACCTGGATCGCCGCGCAGGCCGGGTTCACGGTCGCCGCGGACACCTCGGTGATCCTGGTGCCGGTCGACGGCGTCGGGCCGCAGGAGCCGCTGACCCGCGAGAAGCTCTGCCCGGTCCTGGCCGTGCTGCGCGCCGGCTCGCGGGAGGAGGGCTTCCGCCTCGCCGAGCAGATGGTGCGGTTCGACGGCCGCGGCCACAGCGCCGTCATCCACACGGCGAGCGCCGAGGTGGCGGAGGAGTACGGCCGCAGGGTGCAGGCGGTGCGCATCATCTGGAACTCGCCGTCGTCGCAGGGTGGCATCGGCGACGTCTACAACGCCTTCCTGCCCTCGCTCACGCTCGGCTGCGGCAGCTACGGCGGCAACTCGGTGTCCGGCAACGTCTCGGCGGTCAACCTGCTCAACATCAAGCGGGTCGGGCGGCGCACCAACAACCTGCAGTGGTTCAAGGTCCCGCCGAGGATCTACTTCGAGCCCAACGCCATCCGGTACCTGACCGACATGCCCGGCGTCCATCGAGTGACGATCGTGACCGACCCGACGATGACCCGGCTCGGCTACGTCGACCGGATCCGCGCCGCGCTGCGCGCCGGCGCCAACCCGGTGACCGTGCAGATCCTCGACGACGTCGAGCCGGAGCCGAGCATGGCGGCCGTCGAGCGCGGCGCCGAACTCATGCGGCAGTTCCGCCCGGACACGATCATCGCGCTCGGCGGCGGCTCGCCGATGGACGCGGCCAAGGTGATGTGGCTGCTGTACGAGCACCCCGGCACCGAGTTCGCCGACATGCGGGAGAAGTTCTTCGACATCCGCAAGCGGGCCTTCACCTTCCCGACCCTCGGCGCCCTGGCCCGGCTGGTGTGCATCCCGACCACCTCGGGCACCGGCGCGGAGATCACGCCGTTCGCGGTCATCACGGACACGTCGACCGGGATGAAGTACCCCCTCGCCGACTACGCGCTGACCCCGAGCGTGGCGATCATCGACCCGGTCCTCACCGCGGACCTGCCGCCGAGCGTGACCGCCGACAGCGGCTTCGACGCGCTCACCCACGCCACGGAGGCCTACGTCTCGGTGTACGCCAGCGACTACACCGACGGCCTCGCCCTGCACGCGATCCGGCTCATCTTCGGCAACCTCGCCGCCGCCGTGCACCACGGCGCCGCCGACCCGGTAGCCCGCGAGAAGATGCACAACGCCGGCTCCATCGCCGGCATGGCGTTCGGCAACGCGTTCCTCGGCATCGTGCACGCCTGCGCGCACACGCTCGGCGCGACGTTCCACATCGCCCACGGCCGCGCCAACGCCATCCTGCTGCCGCACGTCATCCGGCACAACGGCAAGATCCCGGCGAAACTCACCTCCTGGCCGAAGTACGAGCGGTACGTGGCCCCGGAGCGGTTCCAGGGCATCGCCCGGATGCTGGACCTGCCCGCGGCGACGCCGCAGGAGGGCGTCGAGTCCTACGCCCGGGCCGTGGAACAGCTGCGCGCCGAGGTCGGCATCGAGCCGTCGCTGCGGGCGGCCGGGGTCGACGAGCGGGCGTTCCTGGAGGCGTTGCCGCAGCAGGCGATGAACGCGTACCTCGACCAGTGCGCCCCGGCCAACCCGCGGATGCCGATGCTGGCCGACCTGCGCGAGATCATGCGGAGCGCCTACTACGGATCGTGAGAGGAGCGCACGATGACCATGCCGGACCGGGCCGAGCTCGACCAGATCGCCGAGGCGTCGATCGCGGCCGTGCGAGCACCATCCATCTTCAACACCCAGCCGTGGCGGTGGCGCCTCACCGGCAACCACGGCGAGCTGTGGGCGGATCGCGACCGGCAGCTGGCCCGGCTCGACCCCGGCGGACGTCTGCTGCTGCTCAGCTGCGGCGCGGCGCTGCACCACGCGACGGTCGCGTTGCTGGCCGCCGGGTACGCCGCCGACGTGTCCCGGCTCCCGGAGCCGCAGCGGCCGGACCTGGTGGCCCGCGTGCGGCGGGGTCCGCCGTGCCCACCGGACGACGAGCTGTACCGCGCCATCTACCGGCGCCGCACCGACCGCCGCCCGTTCGGCGACGAACGGCCGGCCGGCGCGATCCTCGCCGAGCTGCGTACCGCCGCCGGGCGGCACGGTGTGCGGCTGCACGTCGTCCGCCACGACCAGCTGAGCGCCTTCACCGCCGCGGTGGCCCACGCCGGCGCGGTCGAGCACGACGACGCCGGCATGCGCGGCGACGTGCTGGCCTGGACCACCCGGACCCGGGCGGACCGCGACGGCGTACCGGCCCGCAGCGTCCCCGCGGCGACCGGACGCACCGTTGCGCCCCGCGACCTCGCCCTGGCCCGGCCGGCGGCGCTGGAACCGGGCCCGGGCAGCGATCGCGGCACCGCGTACGTCGTCCTCGCGATCGCCGCCGAGGAGCCCGGCGACTGGCTGGCCGCGGGCGAGGCCCTCTCCGACGTCTGGCTCACCCTGACCGCTCGGGGCCTGGTGGCCTCCCCGATCAGCGAGGTCATCGAGGTCGAGCCGGCCCGGCAGGCCCTGCGCCGCCTGCTCGGCGGCGGCACCGCCCCGGCGATCGCGCTGCGGATCGGCGTGCCGGTCGCGGACAACGGCCCGGCCCCGGCGACGGCCCGCCGCTGCGCCACCGACATCGTCGGCCTGCCCTGACCAGGCCGCGCAGGAACGGCGGGCCGACGGGGGCGCCGGCGAGGACGACCTCGAAGGGATGCCCCGCATCAGCCGGTCGATCGGCTCGCGCGGGTCCTGGGCCGCGGGCGCCGCGCCGGGCTCGCCGGTCACGGCGAGCCCGGCGCCCATGGCTGTGCTCCCGGTGGCTCAGGTGTCCCGGCGCCCGTGCGCGATCAGCACCGGGCACTCGGCGTGGTGCATGAGCTGCTGCCCGACGGAGCCGAGCAGCAGGCCGCCGAAGCCGCCGTGGCCGCGGCTGCCGACGACGACGAGCCGGGCGGTGTGCGAGACGCCGACGAGCACCTTGGCCGCCCGGCCGGCGGCGACGAGGGCCTCGACCCGCACGTCCGGGTACTTCTGCCGCCACGGCGCCAGCGACGCCTGCAGTGCCGCCCGCTCGAACTCCTGGATGTCGGGCAACGGCCGCGACGGCTGGGCCGGTGTCACGTGGGCCCGGATGGCGACCAGTCCGGCGCCGCGGTCGCGGGCCGCCTCGAAGGCCAGCGCCACGGCGTTCTCGCTGGACGCGGAGCCGTCGACGCCGACGACGACCGGTCCGTCATCGGCCGCCGCACGGCCCCGCACCACGGCCACCGGGACGCGTGCATGGGTGGCGACCTGCTGGCCGACCGAGCCCATCACCAGGTTGGCCAGGCCGCCCGCGCCGCGGCTGCCCACGACGAGCAGCCGGGCCCCGGCATCGCCCAGCTCCAGCAGTGCCGCGGCCGGCAGGGCGTCCACGCTGAGCCCGATGACGTCCAGGCCGGGGACCCGGTCGCGAACTGAGCCGGCGATCTGCGAGACGAGCTCCTCGGCGGCCTCCCGGGCCGCCTCGGTCTGCTCGGCGACCACGGCGTAGTAGCCGCCCGGCCACCCGATCTGGTACGCGTTGACGATCTGCAGCTGGGCCCCGGTGCGCCCGGCCTCGCCGGCGGCCCACTGGACCGCCTGCCGGGCCGGCTCGGACCCGTCATAGCCGACGACGATCCGCGGCGGGTTGACGTTGACACGCATCGCTACCTCCTCGAAGTGCTCGCCTTCAGGCTCGGACGGGCCCGGCTGGCGGGCCAGGGACCTCCGGGTCCCGCCGGCGGGCCGGAAGTCCCGTTCAGCGGGTGTCGGAGCCGGTGGACCCGGCGGCGACGCGGCCGGCCTCGAGGCGGGCGATCGGGACGCGGAACGGGGAGCAGGACACGTAGTCCAGCCCTACCTCGTGGAAGAAGTGCACGGAGTCGGGGTCGCCGCCGTGCTCGCCGCAGACGCCGATGTGCAGGTCCGGCCGGGCGGCGCGGCCCTCGGCCACGGCGATGCGGATGAGCCGGCCGACGCCGTCGCGGTCGATGGACTCGAAGGGCGAGACGCCGAAGATGCCCAGCTCGAGGTACCGGCTGAAAAACGCCCCTTCGACGTCGTCGCGGGAGAACCCCCAGCCCATCTGGGTCAGGTCGTTGGTGCCGAACGAGAAGAAGTCCGCGGCCCGGGCGATCTCGCCGGCGGTGAGGGCGGCCCGGGGCACCTCGATCATGGTGCCGATCCGGGCCCGCACGCCGAGCTCGGCCAGCAGGCGCTGCGCTTCCGCGCGGACCGTCTCCAGCTCCTGGACCGCGCCGACCAGCGGGACCATGATCTCGGCCCGGGCGCCCGGCACCTGCGCGGCCGCCTCGGCGATCGCGCGCACCTGCATCGCGAACAGCCCGGGGACGACCAGGCCCAGACGCACGCCGCGCAGGCCCAGCATCGGATTGTCCTCGTGCATGCGGTGGACCGCGTCGAGCAGCTCCCGGTCGTGGCCGGGGTCCTCGCCGCGCTCCTCGGCCCGGGCCACCCGGACCGCGAGTTCCTCGACGGGCGGCAGGAACTCGTGCAGCGGCGGGTCGATCAGCCGGACGGTGACCGGCAGCCCGGCCATCTCCCGGAACAGGCCGATGAAGTCGCCGCGCTGCAGCGGCAGCAGCTCGGCCAGCGCGGCGTCGCGCTGCTGCGGCGTGCGGGCCAGGATCAGTCGCTCGACCAGGGTCCGGCGCTCGCCGAGGAACATGTGCTCGGTGCGGCACAGGCCGATGCCCTGCGCGCCGAAGCGCCGCGCCCGCGCCGCGTCGCCGGCGGTGTCGGCGTTGGCCCGCACGGCCAGCCGGCGCCGTTTGTCGGCGTGGGTGAGCAGCCGGTCGACCGCCCGCACGAGCGGGTCGGCGTCGGGGGCGAGCTCGCCCTCGAAGTAGCGCACGATGGGCGACGGCTGCGTCGGCACCGAGCCGAGGTAGACCGCGCCCGAGGTGCCGTCGATGCTCACCAGGTCGCCCTCGCGCAGCTCGATGTCCAACGTGGCGCCGCACACGCACGTCTTGCCCATGCCGCGGGCGACGACGGCGGCGTGCGAGGTCTTCCCGCCATGGCTGGTCAGGATGCCCTGGGCGGCGATCATGCCGGGCAGGTCGTCGGGGGTGGTTTCGCGGCGCACGAGGATGACGGGCGTGCCGGTCGCGGCGAGCTCGGCGGCCCGGTGCGAGTCGAGGACGACGGCGCCCACGGCCGCGCCGGGCGAGGCGGCGACGCCCGAGCCGACGCGCCGCGGCCCACCGGAAAGGTCGAAGGCCGGGAACATCAGGTGGGCCAGCTGCGCGCCGGTCACCCGGCCCAGGGCCTCGTCGAGGTCGATGACGCCCTCGTCGACGAGGTGCGTGGCGATCACGAACGCGGCCGCGGCCGTGCGCTTGCCCACCCGGGTCTGCAGCATCCACAGCTTCCCGCGCTCGATCGTGAACTCGATGTCGCACAGATCCTGGTAGTGCTCCTCCAGCGTGGTCATGATCGACATCAGCTGGTCGTAGCTGGCCTTGTCCCGCTGCTCGAGGTCCTGCAGCGGCATCGTGTTGCGGATGCCGGCCACGACGTCCTCACCCTGGGCGTCGGCCAGGTAGTCGCCGTAGACCCCGCGCTCGCCGGTGGCCGGGTCGCGGGTGAACGCCACCCCGGTGCCCGAATCCGCGCCGAGGTTGCCGAAGACCATGGCCACCACGTTGACGGCCGTGCCCAGGTCGGACGGGATCCGTTCCTGCCGCCGGTACAGCACCGCCCGCTCGGCGTTCCAGGACCGGAACACGGCCTCGATGCACGAGAAGAGCTGCTCGCGCGGATCCTGGGGGAAGTCGCGGCCGGTGTGTGCGCGGAAGATCTCCTTGAGCCGCGGGACCGCATCGCCGGCGCCGTCGAATGCGTCGTCCGGGATGCCGCAGACGGTCCGGCCGTACATCTGGATCAGGCGGCGATAGCAGTCCTGCGCGAAGCGCTCGTCGCCCGTCCGGGCGGCCAGCCCGGCCACGGTGGCGTCGGTGAGCCCGACGTTGAGGACCGTCTCCATCATGCCGGGCATCGAGAACTTGGCACCGGAGCGGACCGAGACCAGCAGCGGGTCCGCAGGATCGCCCAGCCGGCGGCCGGCCTGCCGCTCCAGCCCCTCCAGGTGCAGGGCGATCTCGTCGGCCAGGCCGTAGGGCTCGCGGCCGGTGCGCAGGTAGGCGCGGCACGCGTCGGTGGTGATCGTGAATCCGGGTGGCACCGGCAGGCCGAGCCGGGCCATTTCGGCGAGGTTGCCACCCTTGCCGCCGAGCAGGTCCTTGAGGTCGCGGCCGCCTTCGGCGAAGTCGTACACATACTTGGTCATCGCACACCTCCATGGCCAAGCTAGGCGGCGGGAACGGGCCCGCGTAGGGCCGAGGGCCCGCCGGCAGAGGGACTTCGGCCCTGCCCCGGGCCGGTCGAGCGCGCAACGCTTGCGGCATGACCACCACGAGCATTCCCGCCGCGACCGGACTCGCCGCCTGGCGGGGCTTCCAGGGCGGCCGGTGGCGCGACACGGTCGACGTCGCCGGCTTCATCCGCGACAACGTGAGGCCGTACACCGGCGACGGTGCCTTCCTCGCCGGGCCCACGCAGCGGACCACGCACGTGTGGGGCCTGCTCACCTCCATGTTCCCGCAGGAGCGTGAGCGCGGTGTCCACGACGTCGACGTGCACACGCCCGCCTCGATCACCTCCCACGCACCGGGCTACATCGACCGCGACCGGGAGCTGATCGTGGGGCTGCAGACGGACGCGCCGCTGCGCCGGGCCATCATGCCCGCCGGCGGGCTGCGGATGGTCGTCAACGGGCTGCGCGCGTACGGCTACGAGCTCGACCCGGCGGTGCGGGAGATCTTCTCGCGGTACCGCAAGACCCACAACGACGCCGTGTTCGACGCCTACACGCCGCAGATCCTGGCCGCTCGCAAGGCCGGCGTCATCACCGGCCTGCCCGACGCGTACGGCCGCGGCCGCATCATCGGCGACTACCGGCGCGTCGCGCTCTACGGCGTGGACTTCCTCATCGCGGCCAAACGGCAGGAGAAGGCGTCCCTGGACGACCGGGCCGCGACCCCGGAGGTCGTACGCGACCGGGAGGAACTGGCCGAGCAGCTGCGTGCGCTCGGGGAGCTCAAGGCGATGGCGGCCTCGTACGGGCACGACATCTCGGGCCCGGCCCGCAACGCCCGCGAAGCGATCCAGTGGCTGTACTTCGGCTATCTGGCCGCCGCCAAGGAACAGAACGGCGCCGCGATGTCGCTCGGGCGCACCTCGACGTTCCTCGACGTGTACCTCGAGCGCGACCTCGCCGAGGGCACGCTCACCGAGGCCGGGGCGCAGGAGCTCGTCGACGACTTCGTCATCAAGTTGCGCATCATCCGGTTCCTGCGCACGCCCGAGTACGACCAGTTGTTCTCCGGCGACCCCACCTGGGTGACCGAGTCGCTCGGCGGCCTGGCGGCGGACGGCCGCCCGCTGGTGACCAGGACTTCGTTCCGGTACCTGCAGACGCTGTACAACCTCGGCCCGGCGCCCGAGCCGAACCTGACCGTGCTGTGGTCGCCGCGGCTGCCGGAGCCGTTCAAACTGTTCTGCGCCAAGGTGTCCCTCGACACCAGCGCCATCCAGTACGAGAACGACGACCTGCTGCGCGAGTACAGCGACGACGACACCGCGATCGCGTGCTGCGTCTCGGCGATGCGGGTGGGCAAGGACATGCAGTTCTTCGGCGCCCGCGTGAACGTCGCCAAGGCCCTGCTGTACGCCGTCAACGGCGGCCGCGACGAGCTGACCGGCGCCCAGGTGGCGCCCCCGTCACCGCCGATCGCCGGCGACGTCCTGGACTACGACACGGTGCTCGCCGCCTACGACCGGACCCTGGACTGGCTGGCCCGCACGTACGTCGACGCGCTGAACATCATCCACTGCATGCACGACAAGTACGCCTACGAGCGCCTCGAGATGGCCCTGCACGACTACCCGGTGCGCCGCTTCCTGGCGTGCGGGATCGCGGGGCTGTCGGTGGCCGCGGACAGCCTCTCGGCGATCCGCTACGCGACCGTCCGGCCGGTGCGCGACGAGACCGGGCTGGTCGTGGACTACACGATCGAGGGGGAGTACCCGGCGTACGGCAACGGCGACGACCGGGCCGACCGGATCGCGGTGTGGCTCGTCGAGACGTTCATGCGGAAGGTGCGCGGCAACCCGAGCTACCGCGAGGCGATCCACACCCAGTCCGTCCTCACGATCACCTCCAACGTGGTGTACGGCAAGCACACCGGCAACACCCCGGACGGCCGGCGGGCCGGTGAGCCGTTCGCGCCGGGCGCCAACCCGATGAACGGCCGCGACGTGCACGGCATGGCCGCCTCGGCGCTGTCGGTGGCGAAACTGCCGTACGCGTCCGCGCGCGACGGCATCTCGCTCACCAGCACGGTCACCCCGGACGGCCTGGGGCGCGAGGACGGCGAGCGGGCCGCGAACCTGGCCGCCCTCCTCGACGCCTACATGGGCGCCGGCGGCTTCCACCTGAACGTCAACGTGCTGGACCGGGCGACGCTGCTCGACGCCATGGCGCATCCCGAGCGGTACCCGCAGCTGACGGTGCGCGTCTCCGGGTACGCGGTCAACTTCGTCAAGCTGACCCCGGAACAGCAGCGCGACGTCGTCGGCCGGACCTTCCACGGCGCCCGATGAGCAGCGGACGCGTGCACTCCTGGGACCTGTCCACCGGTGTGGACGGTCCCGGGACGCGTTGTGTGGTGTTCCTGGCGGGATGCCCTTTGCGCTGCTTGTACTGCCAGAACCCCGACACGTGGCACATGCGCGACGGCACCGGGACCACGGCGGCGCAGCTCCTGGCGACGATCGAGGGCTTCGCGTCGTTCCTGCGCACGGCCGGCGGCGGGCTCACCGTCAGCGGCGGCGAGCCGCTGCTGCAGCCGGCGTTCACCCGGGCACTGTTCACCGGCGCCCGCGACCTGGGCCTGCACACCGCCCTGGACACGTCCGGCGCGCTCGGCGCCCGCGCCGACGACCGGCTGCTGGACGCGACCAGCCTCGTGCTGCTGGACATCAAGTGCTGGGACCCGGCCGGCTACCGGCGCCTGACCGGCGGGCAGCTGCAACCGACGCTCGACTTCGCCCGCCGCCTGGCGTCGCGGGGGACACCGGTCTGGCTGCGGTACGTCCTGGTGCCCGGCCACAACGACCACCTCGCCGACGTCGAGGCCCTGGCCGGGTTCACGGCCGGCCTGGGCAACGTCGAGCGGGTGGACGTGCTGCCGTTGCACAAGCTCGGCATGCCGAAGTACGACCGCCTCGGCATCGCGTTCCCGCTGCGCGACACCCCGACACCGGACGCCGGACTGACCGAGCGCATCCGGGGCGTCTTCCGCGGCCACGGCCTGCGGACCAGCTGACCCGGCACCGTACGACTCGTCCGGCGGGCCTCGGCCGTCCCGCCTTCCGACGTCGGCACCGGTGTGCCGCGCCGGGAGGCGGGTGGGCCCGGGGCCGGACGGTTTACCGGCTCGCGCCGGCGAGGAGCACGGCCAGGTCGACGAGGCGGTTGGTGTAGCCCCATTCGTTGTCGTACCAGCCGAAGACCTTCGCCAGGTGCCCGTCGGCGGCCGTGAGGCCGGCGTCGAAGACGCAGGAGGCCGGGTCGCCGATGATGTCGCGGGACACCAGCGGCGCGTCGCTGTAGCGCAGGACGCCGGCCAGCGGCCCGGCGGCGGCCGCGGCGAACGCGGCGTTGATCTGCTCGGCGGTGGCGGGCTGGGCCAGCCGGACGGTCAGGTCCGTCATCGAGCCGTTCTCCACCGGCACCCGCAGTGCGGTGCCGCCGAGCCGCCCCGCCAGGTCGGGCAGCACCAGGCCGATGGCCTTGGCCGCGCCGGTGCTGGTCGGGATGATGTTCGTGGCCGCGGTCCGGCCCCGGCGCGGGTCCTTGTGCGGGGCGTCGAGCACGACCTGGTCGTTGGTGTAGGCGTGCACGGTGGTCAGCATGCCCTGCTCGATGCCGAACGCGTTGTGCAGGACCTGGGCCATCGGCGCGGCGCAGTTGGTGGTGCAGGACGCCGCCGAGACGATCTCGTGCCGGGCGGGGTCGTAGGTCGCGTCGTTGACGCCGAGCACGATGGTCGCGTCGACGTCCTTGCCCGGTGCGGAGATGAGGACCTTGCGCGCGCCGGCCTTCAGGTGCACGGCGGCGTCGTCGCGGCTGCGGAACCGGCCGGTCGACTCGATCACGAGGTCGACGTCGAGGTCCGCCCAGGGCAGGAACGCCGGGTCGCGCTGGCGAAGGACCTCGATGTACTGCCCGCCGACGGTGAAGCCGCTGCCGGACGGGTCCAGCTCGACCGGGGCCCGCAGCCGGCCGAAGGTGGAGTCGTACTGCAGCAGGTGCGCCAGGCACGCCGGGTCGAACAGATCGTTGATCGCGACCACGGTGACCGGGCCGCCGAGCAGGTTCCGCTCGACGAGGGCCCGGACCACGTCGCGGCCGATCCGGCCGAAGCCGTTGATGGCGATTCGGTACGTCATGACATCCTCCCGGCAGCAGGCGCGGGACCGCGTCGTCCCGCCCCCTCCACCCTGGCCCTCGCCCGCGCCGGCCACCCGGGCCGAACGTCACCGCGGCCCGGGGCCAACGTCATGCCCCGCCGTCGCCGGGCCCAGGGGCCGAAGTCCCGCCGCTGCGGGCCGGGCGCCTCAGGCGAAAGCCGGCCCCGGTGCCGCACCGTCGAGGTGATGACGACCGCGAGGAGGGAGCAGGCAGATGCGCATGCTGCTGGTACGTGATGTGATGACCAGAAGCGTGGTCACGGTGTCGCCCGACCTGGGCTACAAGCAGATCGCCGACCTGCTCGTGGACATGGGCGTGAGCGCCGTGCCCGTGGTCGGCGACGACCGGACGGTGATCGGGGTCGTGTCCGAGGCCGACCTGCTGCACAAGGTCGAGTGCAACGGCGCCGACGTGCACGCCGGGCTGTTCGAGCGCCGGCGGTCCCGGCGGGCGAGGCAGAAGGCCGCCGGGGAGACGGCCCGCGAGCTCATGACGAGCCCGGCCGTGACGGTTCCCGACGGCGTCCCGCTGACGAGCGCGGCCCAGCTCATGGAGCGCCACGACGTCAAGCGGCTGCCGGTGCTCGGCGCCGACGGCGGGCTCGTGGGCATCGTCGCCCGCCGCGACCTGCTGCGCCGCTACCTGCGCACCGACGACGAGATCCGCGCCGATGTCATCGACGGCGTGCTGCTCGGCGTGTTGTGGCTCGATCCCGTCGAGGTGGACGTCACCGTCGCCGACGGCCACGTCACACTCTCGGGCAGCGTCGACCGGCGCAGTACCGCGCAGATCGCCGCGCGGCTCACCCGGGCGCTGGACGGCGTCGTGGGCGTCACCGAGGACATGCGGTGGGGCTTCGACGACACGACACTGCGGCACCGGTACGCCCTCGACGTCTGACCGCGCGGCGGTCCCGGCCGGAGGAGGGCAGACCGATGCTGAGCAGGATCGTCGCCGGGGTCGACGGGTCCGCGGCCTCGCTGGCCGCGGCCCGGCTCGCCGCGGCCGAGGCGGACGCCGAACACCGGACGTTGCACCTGGTCCACGCCCGGCTACCGGTCGCCGACTATGCGCTGCTGCTGCCGCCGGTCGCTGCCGCCGCCGACACGGCCGGGCGCTCGCTCGTCGCGGCGGTCGGCGACGACCTGCGCCGCCGGCATCCGGGCCTGGACGTGCGGCTGACGGTGACCGACGCCGGGGCGGGTCCGGCCCTGCTGCGCGCGTCCAGATCGGCCGGCGGGCTGGTGATCGGCCGGACCGGGCTGCACCCCGCCGGTCGCTCGCCCACGGGCTCGACCGTGACCAGGGTGGTGGCCGCGGCGGCCGGCCCGGTGATCGTCGTCGGCCCGCGGCTGCCGCGGCAGGGCCCGGTCGTGCTCGGCTTCGACCCGGCCGACCCGCGAGCGGCGGCGGTTCCCTATGCGTTCGCGGCCGCCCGACGGCGCGGTACGACCCTTCGGGTGTGCTGCGTCCGGGAGCCGCAGCGCGGGCCCTGGCCCGACGACGCGGCCGCCCGGGGTGCCCTCAGCGAGGCGATCGCGCCCTGGCGCCGTGTGTATGCCGATGTGCCGGTCGCCGTCGACGTGCTCGCCGGTGTCGACCCGGCGGCCGGGTTGCTCGACGCGTCGGCCGCGGCCCGCCTCGTCGTGGTCGGTGACCCGGGCGCGGCCGACGCCGGCCCGGCGGGCCGGCTGCCGGAGGTGCTCATCGGCAACGCCGCGTGCCCCGTCGCGCTCGTGCGCCCGCCGCGCCGGCACGGTCGCCGCCCGGAACCGGGTCCGAAGGCCCGGGGCCGGGGGCCGGAGTCCTCTGGGCCGCTCGCGTCCGGACCGCGACGCTCAGAGTGTCAGGTACCGGCATCGATGTGAAGGGAAGCGAGCAACCATGGCCACCATCGCGCACGGCGGTGCCTCCGCCGGCTCCCGACCGGCCTCAGCGGTGAAGGCGGTGGCCGGCACCTCGGCCGCGACCGTCGCCCGCTACGTCTTCGCCGGCGTGCGGATCGCGCTCGGCTGGGTGTTCCTGTGGGCGTTCCTGGACAAGCTGTTCGGGCTCGGCCACGACACCACCGGCAAGGCCGCCTGGATCAACGGCGGCAGCCCGACCAGCGGCTTCCTCGGCCACGCGGCCGCCGGGCCGTTCAAGGGCGTCTACAACGACATGGCCGGCGCCGCGTGGGCCGACTGGCTGTTCATGATCGGTCTGCTCGGCATCGGTGTCGCCCTGATCCTCGGCATCGGCCTGCGCATCGCGGCGGCCGCCGGTGCGCTGCTGCTCGTGCTCATGTGGAGCGCGGTGCTGCCGCCGGCGAACAACCCGTTCATGGACGATCACCTGATCTACGCCGGCACGCTGGTCGGCCTCGCGCTGGCCCAGGCCGGCGACACCATCGGTCTCGGCCGCTGGTGGGGCCGGACCGCCCTGGTGGAGCGGGCGTCCTGGCTGCGGTAGCGTGGCCGGGCGGGCCGCCGCGTTCGGGGTCGGCCGGATCCTCGGGGGGATTCGGCCGGCCCCCTCGGCTGATCAGTCGGTGACGAGCGCGGGCTCGCGGGCGGCCGGGCGGCTGCCGGTGAAGGCCGAAGCGGCGATGAGCCACAGCGGCAGCAGCAGGTAGACGGCGAACGCGAGCGGGCCGAGGACGCCGGCGACGCCCAGGACGCTGGTGACGGATCGACCGGCGCCGCCTTCCCCTCACTCACCGAGCGGGAGCGGGAAGTGCTCGAGCTGGCCGCTCTCAGGCCGCGGTGAGCAGCAGCCCGGCGAGCTCGGCCGGCATGGTGATCATGCAGTCGTGGCCGGTCGGCAGCTCCCACACCTGGTCCGCCGGCGGCACGGGGCGCCGCGGCGGGGCGTCGGCGGTGCAGTGGATGTGCGTGCGGGGAATCGCGTGCGCGGCGGGATCGTCGAAGGCGACCGGCTGCAGCAGGCAGCGGACCGGCTGATCGGAGAGCATCGTGTCCAGCCAGGCGAGGTCGGCCGGGTCCGTGACGCCGAAGGAGCGGGACATCGGCGGGAGGCGCCACGGTGTACCGCTGCGCGCCGCCTGGTCGATGAGGTGCTGGGTGGCCGGCATGACGTCGATGGCGCTCTCGCCGTCGCGGGGGACCATGGCGTCGAGGAAGACGAGACGGGCGATCTTGCGTGGCACGCGGTTCGCCGCTCCGGTGATGACCATGCCGGCGTAGCTGTGGCCGACGAGGATGACGTCCTGCAGGTCGTCGAGCACGCTCACGACGTCGTCGATGTGGGTGTCGAGCCCCACCTCGGGGCCGAGCAGGTGGATGCGGTCGCCGTAGCCGGTCAGCGTCGGTGCGAGAACCCGATGGCCGGCGGCGGTCAGCAGCGGCACGACGCGGTCCCAGGCCGCCCCGCTGTGCCACGCGCCATGGACGAGTACGTAAGTGGCCATGCCTATCCTTCGGTGTGTGAGGGAGCTTCCCCGATGCTCCGACAGGCGTCACGCACCGGGCAATACGGCACATTCCGGTGCCTCGGTTCTCTGGAGGTAACCATGCGCAGCGGATGCCGCCCGCTGATCGAGGACAAGTGGTCACTGCTCGTCATCGCCATGCTGGGCCCCGGGCCGCGAAGGTTCACCGAGCTCAAGCGCGGTCTGGACGGCATCAGCCAGCGGATGCTGACGGTTACCCTGCGCAATCTCGAGCGCGACGGCATCCTCGTTCGCACCGTGCTCGAGGTCATGCCGCCGCACGTCGAGTACCGGCTCACCGAGATGGGCGTCACGCTGCTCGAGGCGGTCGAGCCGATGATCGCCTGGGGCAGGGAGAACGTCGCCCGTGTGGAGAGCGCCCGCGCCGACTACGACGCCCGGACCGACGTGGCATGACGCGCGCACACCCGGCATCCGATCGAAGCGGTGCGGAAATTGTCGGGTGATCGAGGTCCCGGTCGTCGCACGATGGGGGCGTGGACGACACGACCCTGGTATCCCGGTTTCTGCGCGACGGCTTCGTGAAGGTGGAGGGTGCCGTCGCGCCGCGGGTGGCCGCGGACTGCGCGCGGCTGCTGTGGCGGGAGACCGGCTGCGCACCGGACGATCCGGCGACATGGACGCAGCCCGTGCACTGGGTGGCCGGCATGGCGCAGGGGCCGTTCGCCGCCGCGCCCAACTCCCCGTTGCTCCATCACGCCTACGACCTGCTCGTCGGCGCGGGACGCTGGGAGCCGCGCTACTCGCTGGGCACGTTTCCGCTGCGCTTCCCGCACGAGCAGGAGCCCGACGACGCGGGCTGGCACATCGAGGGCAGCTACCTGCCGGAGGGGGAGAGCTGGTACTTCACCAATCTGCGCTCCCGCGGCCGGGCGCTGCTGATGCTGTTCCTGTTCAGCGAGGTCGGCGAGCGGGACGCCCCGACGCGGATCCGGGTCGGGTCACACCTCGACGTGCCGAAGGTGCTGGAGCGGTACGGGGAGGACGGGGCGAGCGGGCTGGCCCTCGCGCCCGATCTGGTGGCGGCGTCCGACCACCGGCCCGTCGTCCTCGCCACCGGGTCCCCGGGTGACGTCTTCCTGTGCCACCCGTTCCTGGTGCACGCGGCGCAACCGCACCACGGGGTGCGGCCGCGCTTCATGGCCCAGCCGCCGCTGCTGCCGGCCGCGCCGTACGAACCGGAGCGGACCGACGGCGCGTACTCACCCGTGGAGATCGCGATCCGCCGGGGACTCGGACACGAAACCCCCGCCGGGTAGCCATGGCACGCGCAATGGGCGCCAGGCGGGTGAGTGTTCGCAATGCGCGGTTCCAGGAGTGGGAGGCTCTCCTGGGCAACCGGGCCAAGCGGCGGCGGCGCGGTGAGTTCCTCGTGCAGGGCGTGCGGCCGATCACCATGGCCGTCGAACACGGCTGGCAGATCCGGGAGCTGCTCTACGACGCCGGCGCCCAGCTGTCCGGCTGGGCCCGCGAGACCCTGGAGACGGCCGGGGCCGAGCGGATCGCCGTCGCCTCGGACCTGATGGGAGAACTGGGCGAGAAGGCCGGCACCGTTGCGGAGCTGCTGGCCGTGGTCGCGATGCCGCGGGACGATCTGCGCCGCATCCCGGTCGGGCCGGACATGTTCACCGTCGTGTTCGACCGGCCCGCCAGCCCCGGCAACATCGGGACCCTCGTGCGGTCCGCGGACGCCTTCGGCGCCTCCGGTGTCATCGTCACCGGGCACGCCGCCGACGTGTACGACCCGAAGGCGGTCCGGGCGAGCACCGGCTCGCTGTTCGCCCTGCCCGTGGTCCAGATGCCCGCGCACCAGGCGGTGCTGTCCTGGGTGGCCGGCGTCCGCGCCGGCGGCATCGGCATGAGCATCGTGGGAACCGACGAGCGCGGCGCCCTGGCCGCCGCCGAGTACGACTTCACGCGGGCCACCCTGACGCTGATCGGCAACGAGACCACCGGCCTCAGCTCCGGCTGGCGCGCGGCCTGCGACCAGTTCGTCCGGATCCCGATGGTCGGGTCCGCCAGCTCCCTGAACGCGGCGAGCGCCGCGACGGTCGTGCTGTACGAATCGGCGCGCCAGCGAACCGCGGCCGCCCGGCGGGACTGACCCGGCGAGCAGCTTCGCCGCGGGGCTGTCTTCGTCCGGCGGCACCAACCTCGCGCCCGCTCTTCGTGCCGCGCGACGAATCTCGGCCCCCGTGACGTTGCCTATATTTCACCCACTCGTAGGCGGCGTTGCTGAGGAGCTGGACTCATGGTGCGCACAACGAACGGCCGGGCGGCCGTGGCGACCCTCGCCGCATTGGCACTGGGCGTCGGCGCCGCCGGCTGTGGCGGCTCGGCGGGCGGCGACCGGGGGACCAGGGCGACGGCACGGTCACGATCGCGGTGAACGGCGATCCGGGCACGCTGAGCCCGATGCAGACGCTGGTCGGCACCGCGCTGTCGATCAACCGGTTCGCGTACGCCTCGCTGGTGTCCATCGGCGCGGACGGGCAGCTGCAGCCGGCGGTCGCGACGAAGTGGAGCGCGACCGCGACCTCGGCGACGTTCACCATCCGCGACGGCGGCCACGTCGCGGCGGACGAGCCGGTCCGCCGGGCGCTGGTCCAGGCGGTCGACCTCAAGCAGCTGGTCCGCTATCTCTGCGACCGGATCGCGGTGCTGGACGAGGGTCGGCGCGTCGAAAGCGGCCCGGCGCAGGAGGTGCTGCGCGATCCTCAGCACGAGACCACCCGCACGTTGCTCGCCAGCATCCCGGCCCGGCCCGCGGTGCCCGCAGGCCAGGAGGGCGCGGCATGACCCGTTCGATGACCCCGGACGACCTCTACGACCTGCGGCTGCCGAGCGACCCGCAGCTGTCGCCCGACGGCGAACGGGTCGCGTACGTGCTGACCGGGGCCGACCGGGCCGCGGACGACACGACCGGCGAGGTGTGGGAGGTACCGGTGACCGGCGGGGCGCCGCGCCGGCTGACCGAGGGCCCGGCCGATGCCGCGCCGCGCTGGTCGCCCGACGGCACGACCCTCGCGTTCCTGCGGCACGGCCGGCTGTACACGCTGCCGGCCGGCGGCGGGGAGCCCAGGCTCCTCGCCGGCCGGGGCGTGCGATCGCCCGCCTGGAGCCCGGACGGCACGAAGATCGCGTTCGTCGCCCCGGCCGGCGAGGCCGACCGCACCGCGCCGGTCGTCATCGACCGCCTCGACCACAAGACCGACGGCGCCGGCCGCACCGCCCCGGTCCGGAGCCACCTGTTCGTGGCCGCCGTCGGGACCGGCGAGGTCGTCCAGGTCACCGCGGGCGACTACCACGCGGCGTTGCCGGTCTGGTCGCCCTGCGGCGCGCGGATCGCCTTCGCCGCCGCCATCGGCGAGCGGGCCGACCTCTCCACCGCCAACGGCCTCTACGTCGTCGAGGTCGCCGACGCCGGCGCGGGACGGACCGCCGGGCCCCGGCTCGTCGGCTCCGCGACCGGCATCGCCATGCCCTGCGCCTGGTACGCCGACGGGTCCGCGCTGCTGGTCGTCGGCCGGGCCACGGCCGACATCGGCATCCTGCGCCTGATGCGCCAGCCGCTCGCCGGCGGCCCGGCCGAGGTCCTCACCGCCGAGCTGGACCGCAACGTCATGTACGGCCTGCCGGGCTACCCCGGCGCCGTACCGCGCTTCGCCGGCGCCGACGTGCTGTTCGCGGCCCGCGACCGCGGCGTCTCCCGCCTCTACCGGCTCCGCGGCGGCACCGCCGCGCAGATTCCGCGGACCGCGGCGTTCGGCGTCAGCGGGCTCTCGGTCGCGCCCGCTTCCGGCCGGGCCGTCACCGTCGTCGCCGACCGGGCGCGGTTCGGCGAGATCGCCGTCGTCGACCGGGCCGGCGACGTCACGGTCCTGACGGACCATCAGGCCCGGTCGCTGCCGGACGTGGAGCTGATCGGCTGCGCCGAGCGGGACTTCGTCATCTCCGACGGCACACCCGTGCACGGCCTGATCATCCGCGACCCCTCCGCCCCGCGCGGCGGGCCGCTCCTGCTCGACGTCCACGGCGGCCCCCACAACGCCTGGGCCGCACACGCCGACGCCATTCACGTGTACCACCAGACGCTGGCCGCCCGCGGCTGGACCATCCTGGCGCTGAACGTCCGCGGCAGCGACGGCTACGGCGAGGACTTCTACCGGGCGGTCGTCGGCGGCTGGGGCGAGCACGACGAACGGGACTTCCTCGAGCCGGTCGCGGCGCTGGTCGCCGAGGGCCTCGTCGACGGCGAACGGGTCGCCGTGACCGGGTACAGCTACGGCGGCTACATGGCCTGCTGGCTGTCGGCCCGGACCGGTACCTTCTCGGCCGTCGCCGCCGGCGGTGTGGTCAGCGACCTGCTGAGCCTGTCCGGCACCTCCGACGAGGGGGAGGCGCTGGGCCGCCTGGAGATCGGCGGCGGCCGCGACCGGCTGATCGAGCTCTCGCCCCTGACCCACGTCGACGGGGTGCGCGCGCCCACCCTCATCCTGCACGGCGACGCCGACCAGACGTGCCCCGTCGGCCAGGCCGAGCAGTGGTTCCACGCCCTGCGCACACGCGGCGTCCCGGCCCGGCTCGTGCTCTACCCCGGCAGCAGCCACCTGTTCATCCTGAACGGACGGCCGTCGCACCGGGCCGACTACAACCAGCGGGTCGCCGACTGGGTCACCCGGCACATCAACGAACCCGAGGAGTGACAACCATGATGGACGCCGAGCGCCTCGCCGCGCTGATCAGCGAGCACCGGGTGGCCGGGGCGAGCGTCGCCGTGCTGCACCACGGCGACGTCGTCGCCGAGGCCGCCGCCGGGTTCGCCCACCGCGGCGCCGGCATCGAGGCCACGACCGACACCGTGTTCCAGATCGGCTCCATCACCAAGGTGTGGACCGCCACCGTCGCCATGCAACTGGTCGACGAGGGCGCGCTGGAGCTCGACGCGCCGATCCACCGGGTGCTGCCCGAGCTGCGACTGTCCACGGAGGAGCTGACGGAGGGCGTGACCCTGCGGCACCTGCTGTCGCACACGTCCGGCATCGACGGCGACTTCTTCGCCGACACCGGCCGCGGCGACGACAACCTCGAGCGGTACGCCGCGCTGCTGCGGGACGTGGCCGCCAACCACCCGCTCGGCGTGACCCAGTCGTACTGCAACGCCGGCTACAGCCTGCTGGGGCGCGTCCTGGAGGTCGTCACCGGCGTCCAGTGGGACCAGCTCATGCGCCGGCGCCTCTTCCAGCCGCTCGGCCTGACCCACACCGGGACCCTGCCGGAGGAGGCGCTGCTGCACCGGGCGGCGATCGGCCACGGCGGCGAGCCGCTCACGCCGGTGCCGATGTGGGGCCTGATGCGCTCCGCCGGGCCGGCCGGGCTCATCCACGCCACGGCGCGCGACGTGCTGCGGTTCGCCCGGCTGCACCTGAACCGAGGCGTTACCGAGGACGGCACCCGCCTGCTGAGCGAGGGCTCCGCGGCGCTGATGCGCCAACCCCAGGTGGCCATGCCCGACCCGTACGTGCTCGGCAAGCACTGGGCCCTGGGCTGGTTCCTCGACGAATGGGACGGCACGACGGTGTACGGCCACGACGGCGGGACCATCGGCCAGTCGGCCTACCTGCGCGTCCTGCCGGAGCTCGACCTGGCTGTCGTCCTGCTGACCAACGGCGGCGGCTCGGCGGCGCTGTACCACGAGCTCTTCGCCGAGATCGTCGCCGACCTGGCCGGGGTCACCATGCGCCCGGCCGTCGGGCCCTCGCCCGAGCCGCTGCCGTTCGACCCCGCGGACTACGTGGGCCGCTATGAGCGGGCCGGGCAGCACCTGGAGGTCCTGGAGCGCGACGGGACGCTGTACCTCGTCTCGAAGAACGTGGGCCACCTGGCCGCCGTGGCCGGCGAACAGCGCACGGAGCTGGAGATGCACGCCTTCGAGCAGGACGCCTTCGTGGTCATGCGCCACGACGTCGGCATCCACTTCCCGGTCGTCTTCTACAACCTGCCCGACGGCTCCCGGTACCTGCACCACGGCGTGCGGGCGACCCCGAAGGTCGCCTGACGTGCCCCACCCTCTCCCGGCGCCGCAGGTCCGGCTGCCGGACCTGCTCGCCGACCTGGAAGCGCTCGTGCGCGCCGAGTCGCCGACGGCGGACCGCGCGGCGGCGGCGCGCTGCGCGGACCTGGTGGCGGCCCTGATACACGAGGAGCTGGGGCTCGGTGCGCTGCACGGCATCGCCGTCGGCGGCGCCTCCGACGGCAACCTCACCGCCGGTGCCGGCACACCGACCCTGGACGGCCTCGGCGCCGTCGGAGGCGGCGCCCACGCCGACGACGAACACGTGTCGGTCGAGCACCTCGCGCGGCGCGCGGCGCTGCTCGCGGTGCTCGTACGCGACCTGCTGGCGCCCGGTTCGAAGGACTGACATGACCGATCATCACCCCGACGCCGCCACGGCGACCCGGACCACGGCCGGCGCCGAGCACGCCGTCGAGGCCACGGCGCTGGCCGAGGCGACCGCGGACGCCGCCGGCATCACCGTCGCCGAGCTCGCCACGATCGAGGAGATGACCGAGGCCTGCGCGCTGCTGGACCACATCTGGCGGCCCGACCCCGGCGACCCGCTGATCACCCTGAAGCTGCTGAAGGGGCTGTCGCACTCCGGCAGCTACGTGGCGGGGGTCTTCGCCGGCGGCAGGCTGGCCGGGGCCTGTGTGGGCTTCCTGGCCGCCGACGGCCTCCACTCGCACATCGCCGGCATCGACACCACGCTGCGCGGCCGCCACGCCGGGCTCGCCCTCAAGCTGCACCAGCGGGCCTGGGCGCTGCGCCGCGGCATCGGCCTGATCAGCTGGACGTTCGACCCGCTGGTCAGCCGCAACGCCTACTTCAACCTGAGCAAGCTCGGCGCGGTGCCCACGCGGTACCTGGCGAACTTCTACGGCGCCATGCACGACGAGATCAACGCCGGCACCGAGACCGACCGGCTGCTCGTCCACTGGGACCTCATCCGGCCCGCGGGCGCCGCCCCGCCGCCGGTCGACGGGGCCGTGGCCGGCCTCAGCGTCGGGGCCGACGGCGGCCCGGTCCGCGGCCGTGCCGGCGGCCACCGCGTGCTGGTCGCCGTGCCGGATGACATCGAACGGCTGCGCCGGGCCGACCCGGCCGCCGCGGGCCGGTGGCGAGCCGCGACGCGCGACGTGCTCGGCGGGCTGATGGACACCGGGCACACCGTCGCCGGCTTCACCCGCGACGGCCGGTACGTGATCGAAGGGCGGGACGGGCGATGCGACTGACCGGCGTGGAGCTGCGGCAGATCGCGGTGCCGCTCGTGGCGCCGTTCCGGACCTCGTTCGGCACCCAGCACGCGCGCGAGATCGTCCTGGTCCGCGCGGTGACGGAGGACGGCGAGGGCTGGGGCGAGTGCGGGGCGATGGCGGCGCCGCTGTACTCCCCGGAGTACACGAAAGCCGCCGCCGACGTGCTGCGCGACTACCTGATCCCCGCGCTGGCCACGGTGGCGGACCTCGACCCGTGGCGCGTCGCGCCCGCGCTCGAGCCGATCAAGGGGCACCGGATGGCGAAGGCGGCGCTGGAGACCGCCGTCCTGGACGCCTGGCTCCGCGCGCACGGCATCTCCTTCGCGACGTGGCTCGGCGCGACCCGGGAGCGGGTCGCCGCCGGCGTCTCGGTCGGCATCATGGACTCGATCCCGCGGCTGCTGGACGCCGTCGGCGGCTACCTCGCCGACGGCTACGTCCGGATCAAGCTCAAGATCGAGCCGGGATGGGACGTCGAGCCGGTGCGGGCCGTGCGGGAGCGCTTCGGCGACGAGGTGCCGCTGCAGGTGGACGCCAACACCGCGTACCGGGTCGCCGACGCGCACCACCTGGCCCGGCTGGACCCCTTCGGGCTGCTGCTGATCGAGCAGCCGCTGGACGAGGAGGACATCCGCGGCCACGCGAAGCTGGCCGAGATCGTGCGCACGCCGATCTGCCTCGACGAGTCGATCGTCTCCGCGCGCTCGGCGGCGGACGCGATCGCGCTGGGGGCCTGCTCCGTGGTGAACATCAAGCCCAGCCGGGTCGGCGGCTACCTGGAGGCCCGGCGCGTGCACGACGTGTGCGTCGCCCACGGCGTGCCGGTCTGGTGCGGCGGGATGCTGGAGACCGGCCTCGGGCGCGCGGCGAACGTGGCCCTGGCGGCGCTGCCCGGCTTCACGCTGCCCGGCGACACGTCCGCGTCGGATCGCTACTACGCCACCGACATCACCGAGCCGTTCGTGCTCGCCGACGGGCACCTCGACGTCCCGCGGGAGCCGGGGCTCGGCCGCGAGCCGATCCCCGACCGGCTGGAGCGCGTCACGGTGACGAAGGAGTGGATTACCGTACGATCATGACATCGCCACGGGCCGTGCTGGGGCGGATCCTCACCGACCTCGGCTCGACACTGGTCGAGCTGGTGGCCGGACGCGCGGACCCCGATCGGCCGGTCAGCGGCGTGCTCATCCACGACCCCGGCGACGAGTCGGCGCGCCTGCCCGGCGCCGTCGTGCTCGGCGTGGGCGTCTACGGCGCCGAACCCGTCGCCGCCCTCATCGGCCACGCCCGGGCGATCGGCGCGGCCGCGCTGGTGGTCCGCTCGCCGGTCGCCGCGCAGGGCCCGGTCGCCGAGGCCGCGGCCCGTCACGACCTGCCCGTGCTCGGGCTGACCCCGGGCGCGTCCTGGGCCCAGGTCGCGGCCCTGCTGCGCGCCCTGCTCGCCACCGACGAGGTCGGCACGGTCGGGCGCCCCGGCGAACCCGGCGGCGACGACCCGCTGTCGGGGGACCTGTTCGCGATGGCGAACGCCGCGGCCGGCCTCGTCGGCGGCCCCGTCACGGTCGAGGACCGCGGCGGCCGCGTCCTGGCCTTCTCCAGCCGCCAGGAGGAGGGCGACGAGGCCCGCATCGCGACCATCCTCGACCGGCAGGTCCCCGCCGAGAAGCTGCGCGCGCTCGAGCAACGCGGCGATTTCCAGAATCTGTACCGCACCGACGGCCCCATCTACATCGACGGCATCGCGGGCAAGCCCCGGGCGGCGATCGCGGTCCGCGCCGGCGGCGAGATCCTCGGCTCGATCTGGGTCGTGGTCGACGGCCCGCTGTCCGAGGTCCAGGACCGGGCGCTGCGCGAGTCGGCCAAGCTCGCCGCCCTGCAACTGCTGCGCCGGCGCGGCAGCGCGGACGCCGAGCGCCGGCTGCGGGCGGACCTGCTGGCGACGGTGCTGGAGGGCGGCGCGGGCGCGTCCCGGGCGGCCGCCCGGCTCGGCCTGACGGGCGAGCCGGCGTGCGTGCTGGCCGTGCTGGCCGTCGACGCGTACCCGCCGCCCCGCGATCCCGCGCCGGCCGTCACGCCCGACCGCGTGGCCGCGGGCGACCTGCTCGCCGGGGCGCTGGCCCTGCACCTGAGCGCGATCCACCCGCGCGCCGCCGTCGCGGGCCTCGGCGGCGTCATCTACGCCGTCCTGCCGACCACGTCCGAGGCACGGGCCCAGCGCATCGCCGAGGAGTTCCTCGGCCGCATCGGAACCCGGGTGCCGGCCCTGATCGGCATCGGCCGGGTGGCCGAGCACCCGACCGACCTGCGCCGCTCGCGCGCCGACGGCGACCGCGTGCTGCGGGTGCTCGCCCGGGGGCGCTCCCGGCCGCGGGTCGCGCGGCTCCCCGAGGTCTACGTCGCCTCCCTGCTGGAGGACCTCTCCGATCGCATCGCCGCCGAGGAGGGCGTCCCGGACGTCGCCGTGGTACGCCTGCGCGCGCACGACGCCCGCCACCGGACCGCGTTCACCGAGACCCTCGCGGCATGGCTGGACAGCTTCGGCGACGTCCCCGCCGCCGCCGCGGCGGTCCATGTGCACCCCAACACCTTCCGCTACCGTCTCAAGCGGATCGCCGAGGTGTCGGGCATCGACCTGGCCGACCCCGACGACCGTTTCGAGGCGATGCTGCAGCTGCGGCTCGGCCTGGGAGAGCAGCTGACGTGACGGCCCGGGCCCCGCGACGGCAGATGTGGCCGCTGTACGCGGCGGGGTTCACGACGGCCTTCGGCGCGCACGGCATCGCCGCGAACCTCGGCGGGTTCTCGCCGGACGCGGTCACGTCGCTGCTGGTGCTGGGCGGCCTGCTGGCCCTCTACGACGGCGCCGAGGTGCTGCTCAAGCCGGTGTTCGGCAGCCTCGCCGACCGGGTCGGGGCGCGCCCGCTGCTGCTGGGCGGCCTGGTCGCCTTCGCCGCCGCCTCCGTCGTGTACGTGGTCGCGGACCGGCCGTCGTGGTTGTGGGTCGCCCGGCTGGGCCAGGGCGCGGCGGCATCGGCGTTCTCGCCGGCGGCCTCGGCGCTCGTCGCCCGGCTCAATCCCGCGGCCGGGCACGGCCGGGCGTTCGGCTCCTACGGCTTCGGCAAGTCGATCGGCTACACCCTGGGCCCGCTGCTCGGCGGGGTGCTGGTATGGGCGGGCGACCTGCGCCTGCTGTTCGTCGTGCTGGCGATCCTGGGCGCGGCGGTGGCCGTCTGGGTGGTCGTGGCGGTGCCGGTCGTGCCGCCGCTGCCCAAGACGCGGCAGACGGTGCTGGACCTGGTGCGCCGGTTGACGGAGCGGGCATTCCTGGCCCCGACCGGCGCCCTGGCGGCGGCGACGGCCGCGCTGTCGGTCGGCGTCGGGTTCCTGCCGGTCAGCGGGCGGGCGGCCGGGCTCGGGACGGTGGCGACCGGCGCGGCGGTGTCGGTGCTGGCCGCCTGCGCGGCGGTGGTGCAGCCGTGGGCCGGCCGCGCCCTCGACGACGGGCGGCTGGCCACCCGCACCGGCCTGGGCCTGGGGCTGGCGGTCACCGCCGCGGGCCTGGGCTGCGCGATGCTGCCCGGCCTGGTCGGGGTGCTGGTCGCGGCCGTGCTGATCGGGGTCGGCACCGGGCTGGTGACGCCGCTGGGGTTCGCGGCGCTGGCCGCGGGGACGCCGCCGGAACGGCTGGGCCAGACGATGGGCTCCGCCGAGCTGGGCCGGGAGCTCGGTGACGCCGGCGGGCCGCTGCTGGTGGCGGCGGTGGCCTCGGCGACGGCCCTCATGTACGGGTTCGCGGCGCTCGCCGTGCCGCTCGCGGCCGGAGCGGTGCTCGCGCTCGCGGCCCGGTCCACGCGCGCCCCGACGCCCTAGCCCGGCTCGTCGCCCGCGTCGCCGGCGCCGGCCGTCGGGAGCAGCACGGTGACCGTGGTGCCCGTGCCGGGGTGGGCACACGGGAGCGGCGTCTGTTGCGGATGGTGGTGGGCGCGGCCGGAGCAGCAGCGCAGCCGGCCGCCGTGGGCGGTGACGATCGCGTCGACGAGGGACAGGCCGAGGCCGGTGCCGGGGGTGCTGCGGGCGGTGCCGGCGCGGGCCAAGCGCTCCGCCGCGTGGGGCAGGAACTCGGCCGGCATGCCGGGTCCGCTGTCGTGGACGGGTCAACCGCACCCAGCCGCCGATCGCGGCGGTCGCGAGGGTGATCGGTGGGGCGCCGTGGGCCAGGGCGTTGTCGAGCAGGTTGGCGACGATGCGCTCGAGGCGGGCAGGGTCGATGCGGACCGGCGGCGTGGCGGCGAGCTCCGCGCGCAGTGTCGTGGCGGTGAGGCCGGCGGCGTCGCGGTACCGCCGCAGGATCGGCGCGACCGGGACGGACAGGTCGGTTGGCGGGGTGCTCGCGGCCGGCGCGGGCGGCACGCCGACGGCCAGGAGGCTGTCGGCGAGGGTGATGAGCCCGGCGGTGTCGGTGGCGGCGCGCAGGGCCTCCCGCAGGTCGGCGGCGGGCCGGGGCCGTCGCAGGGCGAGCTCGAGCTCGGCGGCGAGGAGGGTGAGCGGGGTGCAAAGTTCGTGGCTGGCGTCGCTGACGAAGCGCCGCTCCCGCTCCAGCGCGGTGTCCAGGGCCGCGAGCATGTCGTTGAGGGTGCGGCCGAGGCGGGTGAGCTCGTCGTCGCCGGCCGGGACGTCGGGGCGGACGCCGGTGGCGCCGCCGGCGATGCGGGCGGCAACGACGTCACCAACCCGGCCTTCGAGTTCGACGGCGCCTTCGACCCCAACGGCTGACTCGACGCCGCGCTTATCCGTGCCCGGGCGGGGCAGATCGCTCCTCGACCGGTGAGCGGCCGAGCCCCGCGCGGATCCGGCCAC
This sequence comes from Dactylosporangium sp. CA-052675, assembly GCF_050947935.1. Taxonomy (GTDB): domain Bacteria; phylum Actinomycetota; class Actinomycetes; order Mycobacteriales; family Micromonosporaceae; genus Dactylosporangium. The sequence goes on from NZ_CP192010.1 coordinate 4,761,582, forward strand.
AAGGTGAGTCTCTCGTGAAGGTGGGCCCTGGCCGTGCGTGGTTTCTGGGATGCGCTGGCAGCCGGCATCGGTCATCTGACCTTGGCCGAGTGGATTCAGATCGTCTCGGCCATCGGCGCGGTGGCCGCGGCGATCGCCGCCGTCTCGGCCGCCCGCTCGGGGCGGGCCGCGGCCCGGACCGCCGCCAAGCAGCTGCCGGAGCTGCAGCGGCAGGTCGAGATCAACGCGGCTCAGGCGAAGGCCGCCGACGAGCAGGTCGTCCTGGCCCAGGAGATGCTCAAGGCCTCCACGGCGATGGTCGGGGAGGCGGCACGCGCCCGGACGGACGAGCGGGCTCCCCTCGTCGTCGCGCTGCTCGAGGCGCCGAAGTGGCCCCCGCTGCTGGACGCGACGCGGGACCGGATGCCCTACGAGGGCGAGCTGCGACTGCTCGACCAGCGTTGCCTGGCCCAGGCCGAGGCGGCCTCGCCGGCGCAGATCTTCGCGCGCAACGGGGAGCGCAAGGGGCTCCTGTGGTTCCAGACCCGCGGCGTCCTGATCAACGAGGGCGCGACCACCGCACGGGTACGGCTCGACGACGATGCCCAGTTCGTGGAGGAGACCGCCGCGAGGCGGGAGCGGCTCCTCCGGCCGGGCGAGGTAGCCCTGTTCGAGTGGGGCGCGGGCCACACGATCGCGGAGTGGGCGGAGGCCCGCGAGAAGCCCGACCCGCCCAACCCGCTGGGCGCCTGCTTCATGACGATCACCGTGTTCGACTCGTTCGAGCACGGCATCTTCGACCACATTCACGTCGTCATGAGCGGCCGGCCGATCGTCTCGGTGGACGGCTCGTTCGACGAGGTGCGGCTCGCCTCGCGCGAGTCCGAGGCGGACATGGGCGTCACGGTCTTCCCCACCCGGCGCACGTACCGCTCCGACGGCCCGCGGCGGGACCCGCTCCCATGGGACGGCACGTACGCGGCCTGGTGGAAGGAGCGGGGACGACGCACCACCTGAACGCGGCCCGGTCACCCGTTGCGGCGGTCCGGCGGGAGGCGAGCGGCGACGTTGCGACGCCGGCCACGGAGACCAGCGCCAGCCCCGCGCAAGACCCTCAGTACGGCAGCGGCCCCGTCCCGAGACCCTTGACGCTCGCGCGGATCTTGTGGCTCTGCGCGACCGTCGCGTAGCAGCGGTTCGAGCGCTCGCCGGCCTGCCACTCCGACTGGTCGTCGAGGTACGTGAACAGGCCGCGCACGTCGCGGCGCCTGCTCAGGGCCTGCGGCGTCAGCCCGAGCAGGCTCGCGACCAGGGCGTCGCACCGCTTGCCCACGAAGGCCTGCTGCGACTCGTACGCCGGGTACACCCCGTCCGGCTGCTCGATGGAGCCGGCGTACTCGGCGTCGTGCAGGGTCGCGCAGTCGGCCCGCTTCTGGCTGGCGCCGTCGTAGAAGCCCTGCGGGTCGGGGTCCCGGCCGATCAGCGCCGCGCAGCGCTGGGCGACCTTCCCGGGGCCTCCGGGGGCCAGGTCGCCCTTGAGGGTGCCGGTGCGCGCGACGGCGGGGGCGGACCAGTCGGTGCGTTCGAACTCCGCGATGCCGCACACGTAGCCGCGGGCGCCGGCGGCCCAGTCGGCACTGGAGGGGCGGCCGATGTGCAGGAACAGCCAGCCGTTGTGCCAGTCGGCGCCCAGGTACGCGGTGGCGGCCCTGCCGCACTCGGCGTACGCGGCGCGCAGCGCGCCGCTGCCCCAGCCGGGGACCTGCGCGCCGTCGGGGAACCGGCCGGTGCCCACCACCTCGAGCTTGTGCGGCGTGTCGCAGCCGGCCTCCTTGGCGACCGGGTCGGCCTTGTCGGCGTACGCGATGGTGCCGCCCGACGTCAGGCACGCCCCGACCGCGGGCAGCACCTCGACCGGCGACGGCGACGGCGAAGGCCCCGCGTTCGTGCCGGGATCGCCGGCGCCGGAGCACCCGGCCAGCAGGAGGACCGCGGCGGCGGTGACGAGCACGATACGACGCACGGATACGCACACTAGATCAACTGGAGCCGCGCCCGCAGCCCGGCCGGGCCGGTCAGTCGGTGCCGGCGCCGAAGCCGGGGCGGCCCGGCTGCCACTGCGGCTGGGTGTGCACGCCGCGGCGGGAGAAGCCGCGCTGCTCGATCAGCACGCGCCGCAGGAGCCGGCAGGTCTCGCTCTCCCCGGCCACGTACGCCGCGCCCGAGCCGGCGGGCAGGCCCAGATCGGCGACGGCGCGCAGCAGCACCCGGGACCCGACCGCGGGCGTCCGGCCCCGGTGGACCCAGGGCAGCGCGGGCACGCCGGGAAGGCCCGGCACCTCGTCCGCCTCGCTCGCGGACTCGAAGACGCCGATCACCGGGCGCCCCGGGGCCGAGCGGTGCAGCGCGGCTCGCATGGCCAGCAGCGGTACCGCACCCGTCTCGTCCCCGGCGAAGACGTGGAACGCCGCCGACTCGTCCAGCGTGATCTTGGTTCGCGGCGGTTCGAGCGTGACCCGGTCGCCGGGTCCGGCCTCGCGGGCCCAGGCGCAGCCCGGGCCGCCGGCGTCGTGCAGGGCGATGCGCAGCGACAGCAGGGAGCGCGCGGGGTCGTGGCGCCAGATGGAGTACACCCGGCGCGCCTCGCCGTCGCCGGCGGGCACCCGCACCACGAGGTGTGCCCCGGGCCGGACCCGCAGGCGGGGCACGTCGGGGCCGACGAGGTCGATCTCGCGCATCGAGCCCGTGACGTCCCGCACCGCCCGCACCCGCGCCGGCAGGTTCGGCCGGGGGTCGCGCCGCGGGTACGTCACCCCGCGAGACTAACAACCGGGCGGCGGCACGGCCCCCTACACGCCGCCGGACCCGCGCAGCGACCAGCCGACGAGCTGCCGGATCGCCAGGATCGTCGCGGCGACCAGCAGGGGCTCCCAGCCCGGCGCCCCGCTCAGGCGCAGCAGCCCGGCGGCGAGCCAGAAGTCCAGCGCCGTCCGCAGCGCCTCCCGCACGTCGCGGCCCAGCGCCAGGGTGACGGCGCCGCTGACGAGCCCGGCGGCGACGCAGCCCAGCGCGGCGTACCCCAGCAGCACACTCATCCCAGCGAGCCGTCCGCGTCACGGCGCGCCAGCTCGGCCCGCTCCTGCTTGATCTCGCGGCTCAGGAAGTAGTTGAGCGCGGTGCGGATCGCGGCGATGGCGGCGAGCTCGCCGATCTCGCGCAGCGTCGGCGCGATCGCGGTGCGCAGGATGTCCGAGGCGAGCTGGAACTCCAGGCCGAGCGCCAGAAAGCGGCCGAGGCCGAGCCGGATGGGCACGAAGCTCTCGGTGCGGCGGGTGCGGACCGCGGCGACCACGAACCGTCCGAACGCGACGATCGCGCCGACGAAGATGACGATCGCACCGGCGATCTCGACGATCCGGACGAGCAGGTCGACGGCCGAGGCCAGCCACGCCTCGCCGAAGAGGTTGTCCATACCGTGCCGTTGCCCGCCGCCGGCCCGGTCCACACCTTCCGGGGCGCAGTGGCGGACCTTCGGGGCGCAGTGGCGGACCTTCGTGGGCTCAGTGCTGGACGAGGCCGCCGGTCGGGACCGGAGCCACGTGCCCGGTGGCGGGCATCGTCAGCGCCAGGGCGAGACCGATGTCGACGAGCGACGAGCGGCGCAGCCCGGCCACGCCGCGGATCGGGGTCCAGGACGGTTCGGCGGTGTCGCCGTTCGGCTCGGGCCGCAGCGTGCCGCCGGCGACCTGGACCCGGTAGAAGACGCCGACGTTCTGGTGCGCGATGCCGCCGCGGGCCTCGGCGGGCGGGATCACGCGCGAGTCGACGCCGAGCAGCCGGGCGACCACGCCCGTGTAGCCGGTCTCCTCCAGCAGCTCCCGCAGCACCGCGTCGAAGGGGTCCTCCCCGTGCTCGACGCGGCCGCCGGGCAGCGTCCACACCGGGCCGCAGCGGGCGAGCAGGACCCGGCCGGCCTCGATGCACAGCGCGTACGCCGCCAGCCGGAAACTCATTCCTGGACCGTATCTGGTAGGAACAGGCATGGCTTCGTTGCGCGGTGCCGGGCGGGGGATGGCGATCGCGACCGCGGTGTCGCGGGTCGCGGGGTTCGCGCGGATCGGGGTGCTCATCGCGGCGCTCGGGCTCGGGACCCGGCTGCTGGACACGTACAACGTGGCGAACACGCTGCCCAACGCGGTCTTCGAGCTCGTCGTCGGCGGGGCGATGGCCAGTGTCGTCGTGCCGCTGCTCGCGCGGGCGGCGGTCACCGAGGCCGACGACGGCGTCGTGTACGCGCAACGGCTGCTGTCGCTCATGGTGTACGGGCTGAGCCTCGTCACCGTCGTGGCCGTCGTCGCCGCGCCGTGGCTCGTGGACGCGTACGCGCCGGGCTTCACCGGCCCGCAGCGCCACCTCGCCGTGGTGTTCAGCTGGTACTTCCTGCCGCAGATCCTGGCCTACGGCGTCGGGGCCACGGCCGGGGCCGTGCTCAACATGCGCGGGCGGTTCGCCGCGCCCGCGTGGGCGCCGCTCGTCAACAGCCTCATCGTGATCGCGGTCGGCGGCGTGTACCTCGCGATCGGGGGCGGCACGAGCATCGACGGGCTCACGACGGTACACCTGACGCTGCTCGCGCTCGGAACGACCGCCGGCGTCGTCGGGCAGAGCGCGCTCGTCGTCGTCGCGCTCGCGCGCAGCGGCTTCCCGTTGCGGCTGCACCTGGACCCGCGGGGCATCGCGGTGCGGCGGATCGGCCGCCTCGGCGCGTGGGTGCTGCTGTCGGTCCTCGGGGCGCAGGTGATGCTCGCGGCGGCCACGCGGGCGGCGTCGCTGAGCGGGCCCGGCGGGGTCACGTCGTACCAGACCGCGTACGCGATCTTCCAGGTCCCCGTCGCCGTCATCGCCATGTCGGTGATGACCGCGATGCTGCCCCGCCTCAGCCGCAGCGCCGCCCGCCGCGACCACGAGCGCGTCATCGGCGACCTGTCCCTCGCGGTGCGGGTCGCGGCCGTCGCGCTGGCGCCGGCCGCCGCGGGCATGCTCGTGCTCGGCGAGCCCGCCGCCGCGCTCGTGTTCGGCCACGGCCCCAGCGTCACCATGCTCGGCGTCGTGGTGGCCGCGTTCGGGCCGGCACTCCTGCCGTTCGCGGCGTACACGATCCTGCAGCGCGGCTTCTACGCGCTGCAGGACACGCGGTCGCCGGCCCTGATCGCCGCGGCGGTCAGCATCGTCGGCGTGGCCGGCTGCGCGGCCGCTACGTGGCTGCTGCCGGCCGCGGACATCGTGGTCGGGGTGCCGCTCGCCTACGCCGCGGCCTACACGGCCGGCCTGGTCGCGACCGCGCTCGTGCTGCGCCGCCGCCTCGGCCGCATCGACGGGCACCGGATCGTGCGCACCCACGCGAAGGTCCTCGTCGCGGCGGCGGTGGCGGGCGTGGGCGCGGCGCTCGCGGGCGGCGTCATGACCGCGGTGCCCGCGGGGCTGGTCGGGCTCGTGCTCTACCTGGCTGTCGCGGCCGCGCTGCGCCTCACGGAACTGCGGCAGCTGCGCTTCTGATCGTGACACCCGGCCAGTACCTTCGGCGCCGCGTATCTTCGGTCGCCCGCGTGATGACCTGGCTCGTCGCGGTGGTCGCCGCACCGGTGTGCGGCGCGGGTGACAGCACAGGGCTGTGACCGGCGGCTGGTCGATCCGGCGTGGCATCATGCCCGAATGGCGGTCGTTCACGCCCTCGCGGCGTTGCCGAAGGCCCACGTACATGTCCATCTCGACGGGGCGATGCGCCGCTCGACGCTGCTGGAGCTGGCCGACCGCGCGGGAGTCGCCGCCGTCCTGCCCAGCGGCTACGGCTCGTTCGCGGCGTTCACCGACACCATCACCGCCGCGGCCGCGTGCCTGCGCACGCCGGCGGACGCGCGGCGGCTGGTCCATGAGATCGTCGAGGACGCCGCGCTCGCCGGGGCCGTCTGGGTCGAGCCGTCGATGTGGCCGGGCCTGTTCGGCGGGCGCCTGGGCACCGACGCCGACGTCCTGGACGTCGTGCTCGACGCCGGACGGGCCGCCCAGGATCGCTACGGCGTCGGGTTCGGACTCGTCGTGGCGGCCAACCGCAACCGGCCACCGCACGAGGCCGTCGCGCTGGCCCGGCTCGCCGTCCGCCGCCGCGACGACGGCGTCGTCGGGTTCGGCCTGGACGGCGACGAGACCGCGGCACCGGGCCCGCTGTTCGCCGAGGCGTTCACCATGGCCCGCGACGGTGGCCTGCTCGCCGTCCCCCACGCCGGTGAACTGACCGGTCCGTCGTCGGTGCGGGACGCGATCGAGGTGCTCGGCGCCGACCGGATCATGCACGGCGTGGCGGCAGCGGCCGACCCCGTGCTCCTCGACCGTCTGACCGCCGGCGACATCGCGCTCGACGTGTGCCCGACGAGCAACGTGATGCTCTCCGTCGTCCCGTCGCTGGCCCGGCACCCGCTTGCGGCCCTGCTGGGCCGGGGCGTGCCGTGCAGCATCAACGCCGACGACCCGCTGCTGTTCGACACGGATCTGCTCGCCGAGTACACCCGGGCGCGGGACCACCTCGGCCTCACGGCCGTGCAACTGGCCGCCTGCGCGCGAACGTCGCTGCGTCACAGCGGAGCCCCCGACGAGCTGATCGCATCGGCCCTGGCCGACATCGACACCTGGCTCCAACACTGAGACCGTCACCCGTCGTGATCCACCATGCACCGGCGGCCGCGCGCCCAGCGGTATGTCCGTGCAGCCGATCAAGCGGCTTTGACGGGCGTGACGCTCGATCGGCGGCGCAACGTACTGTCGCGGGCGTGCTCTTCGTCTACCGGACGCATTACGAGGGTCCGCTGAGCCTGCGGGTCCGGCAGATCCCCGACGCCAGCGTGTTGGGCTGGTTCCGGCGGGGCTGGGACTGCGACGACCCGTGGGACTGGATCGACGCGGAGCTCGGCGGCCACGTGTACGGCCTCGGCTCGATCTTCGAGGCCGCGCGCGCGAACGGACAGCCCCCGCCGCAGACGGTCGGCGAGCTGGGCACGCTGCTGCGCGCTCAGCGGTACGTCGAAGGCGGCACCGACGACGTCCGGCTCGACGAGCACAGTCTGCGCGTGCGTGACGACGACGACGAGGTCGAACTGGCCTACTTCTTCCTCGACGACGAGGTGGTGGCAGCCCGCGGCGACCGGCTCGCCTACCTGCTGCACTCCTGGCCGCTGCCCGGCGACGCGGACGCGCCGGCGGCGTTCGACCCGGGCTGCCCGGTGACCGTCGCGACACCGGCCGGTCGCGGCGACGCCACGACGTACGCGGTGTTCCTCACTCACTACGACGGCAGGACCCTGGCCCGCATGGCGCCGCTCGCGTTCCCCGGCGTCGACCTGCCGGGCGTGGCCGGTCACCTGCGCACCGCCGACCCCGGCGACGACTGGCCGGAGGAACTGCTCGTCCTGCGGGCGCTCGTCGCGCCGGACGAAACCACCGTCGAGCCGGCGCTGCAGCGGTGCAACCACTGGCCGGGCTTCAACCTCAACGACACCCCGTGGCCGCGGGGCATGCCGGACGCGCACGCCGCCGTGCACCGTGAGGCCGTCGAACTGATCGAGGTTGGCGAGTGCACCCATGAGCGAAACCCCGACGCGTCCCTGCTCCACGTCGCCGAGCACCTCGCCCAGCTGGCGATGCACTGCAACGAGCCGTTCGGCTACCAGCAATGGTTCCTGTTCGACACCGCCTGGGCGGCCGCACATCCGGACCTGGCGCGCTCGCTGCTGCGGTACGCCGGACACTGGGACCCGCTCGACTGATAGGCCGTCCTACCGAGACGTTCCAGCAACCGGAGGCGATGACATGACCGGCCGGCCGGCGACCCTCGACGAGCTGTTCGGTGACGACCTGTCGCACCAAGGAACCCGCCACCCGGCCACGCCCGAACGTAACATCAGGTGCACTGTCTTCGGCAGGACAGGAGGTCTCGGCCTCGCCGAGCGAGTCACCGTCTGGGACGAACATTGGCCGACCGCCGCGCACCAACGGCGGCTTGAGCGCGCGTTTCCTACTTGGGGCCGTGCCAGAAGTCGCCGTCTCGGTCAAAGAGCCGGTTCGTCAGGGTCTGCGCTCGCTCCAGCCACATCGCAACCGACGCTGCCGTGGAATCCTCGGGTCGGGCAAGCCAGTCGGTTGCGGCCTGCCGAAGGGCGGCGTGTGCGTCTGCGACTGGCGTCTTGCCGGTCTCGAAGAGGTCCGCGAGTTCCGCCCAGGCCCGGTAGAGCGGGCCACCGTGTGGCAGCCAGTCCGACGCATCCAGGAAGCGTCCCGGGATGTTGACGGCGACCTTGTACGCATCCCAAGGCTGCGCGGCATCGAGGATTGCCTGAGCGAGCGGATCTATCTCGGCTGAAAGCAGCTGAGACTCCCGTTCTTGATCCTGGTCGGAGGCCACGGTTCATCTTCCCCCAGCGGGCCACGCGGATCGCGGCATGGGCGCGCGGCTGATCAAGCGGTGGTCGCCGATTCTCGGGTGCTGCGGACGCGCCGCGCGGGGCGCTGATGGGCACGCCTCCGACCTGGTGGTCCGCCGCCGGCCCACGTGGTGGGCCGGCGGCGGCACGGGTCAGTTCTTCAGGGACGACATCCAGCTACGCAGCTGGCGGACCTGGCGGTCGAGCTCGCCGCGCGCCTCGCCGGTGCCCGCGGCGGGCGAGCCGGCGATCGCCGTGAGCTTGTTGAGCGACGTGCCGGCGGCGTTGTAGTCCTGCCGCAGGTAGGCCGCCTGGGCCTCGTCGAGCAGCGCGGCGGCGGCCGTGGCGGACTCGGGCGTCAGGGCGCCGGAGGCGATGAACGTACGGGTCTGCCGGAAGGTCGAGCAGTTGGCGTCGCTCTGCCCGGCCGTCCAGTTGATGCCCGCCAGCAGGATCTGGGTGAACGGGTCGCGGCTGTACTGCGCCCGGTCGTGGCCGAGGATGAGCGAGAACGCGCGGCCGCCGTCGTACTCCTGGCACCACGCGATCGGGTGGTCGCCGCCCATGAGCGGCAGCGGGTTGGTCGCGGCGTTGCCGCTGTTGAGGCTGCGCCGGTAGGACTCCTCGTCGAGGCTCAGCAGCGTGTGGACCTCGGCGCGCGGGTTGTGGTCGAAGTTGTACAGCTCGTCGATGGTCAGCCAGGTCTTCGGCAGGTGCGCGGTGGCCGGGTTCGTGCTGTCCTCGGTGTTGACCCGCACGTTGATGCAGCTGCCACAGGTGCCTTCGCCGTTCTGCCCGCCCGGGTGGTTGGTGAACCACGCGCCGACCAGGTCGCGGTACCAGGGAACGTTGTGGATCGCGTCGGACGCGCCGTGCAGCGCGACGTAGCCGCCACCGGCCCGGATGTACTCCTGGAACGCGGCCAGCTCGGCGGCGTTGAGCGCGTCCGCGCTCGCCGGGCTGTTCGCGTTGGTCCCGTCGACCGGCGAGGAGAAGACGATGGTCTTGTACTTCGCGAGGTCGGCACCCGAGGTGAACGGCGTGCTCGCCAGCGACGCCGGGGCGAGCCGCGGGTCCCAGATGTCGACGTCGAATCCGTGCTGCTGACCCCATTGCTGGACGAGCAGTGCGGTGTCCGGGATGTGGTCGTGCCGGAAGCCCTTGGTGGCCGAGAAGTACAGGATCCGGAACTTGGCCCCGGGGAAGTTGGTCGACGCCGCGAGCGGAACGACGGGCGCGATCGGGTCGGGCCCCGCGACGGGCGTGACGATCATGCCGGTCTCCGGATCGTCCGGCAGCGTGCCGGCGATCTGCTGCTGCAGGTACCGGGCATCGCCGACGAGCGTGTCCCGGACCTGGCCGGGCTTCGACCCGCCCTGGGCGGTGGCGACGAACTGGTTGAGGGCCCGCTTCGCCTGGTTGGCGTTGCCCGCCCCGGCGAGGCTCGCCGCCTCGGTCAGCTTGGCGTGCAGGTCGGCCGCGAGGCCGGCATCGATCGCGCCGCTGCTCGCGAAGCCGTCGATGAGGGTGCCGAGCTCGCCGAACGACGTGGTGACCACGAACGTCTGGTCGAACCGCGCCGCGTTGCCGGCCGCGTCGCTGGCCACCACGCTGATCGTGTGGGCGCCCGTCGACAGGGTCGAGGTGTTCACCGGCAGCGGGGTCGTCTCGGTCTGGTCGATCCACATCTTCTGGATGAACACGCCGCCGGAGCCGGGAGCGGGATCCGTCCTGGTCGGGATCAGGGTGGCGGTGTGGCCGACCTTCCCGGCGACGATGCCGGGCCAGCTGACGACCGGGGCGACGGTGTCGATCCGGACGGTGATGGTGCGGGTCGTCTCGACCGAGTTGTCACCGCTGACGGCGCGGTACCCGACGGTCGTGGAGCCTTGCTGCGTGATCTGCACCGACCTGGCCAGCGCGGCGGGGTAGGGGGCGCCGGCGGCCACCGCGGTCTGGAAGGGCGCCGTGTTGCCGAGGCGGTATTCCAGGCGCTGTACGCCGCCGACCCCGTCGGTCGCGGACAGGTTCAGCGTGACCGGTCCTCGGTACCAGTTGTTGGTGCCGGTTGCGACAGCCGGCGTGAGCGTGGCCGGCGCGCTGGCCGGCGCCGCCCATGCCGAGGAGGCGAGCACGAGCGACCCGGCTGAGACGGACGCGACCGGCAGGGCGACGGCGACCAGGCAGCGGACCAGACGACGGCCAGGGCCGCCGGCCTCGTGGGCGGTCGGAGGTTGGCTGGACATGCACTTCCTTCCAGTTCCGTGTGGGGACGCGGAAGCGGGCCTCGACGAGCGAGCGCGCGGGGCGAGCGGCAGACCCCCTGTCGGACGGGGGTCAGGGTGTTGCCGGCTCGCCGGTCGCGCCGCGGCTTCGAAGCGTCCCGGGGGGGTGTGGGGGCTGGAGAACGATGACCTTGAACGCACGGTCGGCAGAATCGTAGCCCAGAACAAAAGTAATTAGTATTCCTTGATAACTTTCACTCATTCGAGCAAAAGTTATCGCTGTGCGGCGAAATGCCAGGTGGCTTTCTGCACAGTCGCGCCAGGTCGGGCTGTCGATTCCGGCGTCGCCGCGGCAGCAGGGCTACGTCGCCGGCGCCCTACCGCGCGTGCGGCAGGCCGTAGTTGTCGGACCACGCCCGTTTCAGGTCGTCCTCGTTCCAGTGCCCGAACGTGTAGGCGGGCGAGTCCACCGGCAGCGCCCGGTCGACCCGGATCAGTACTGCCTCGTGGCACGGATAGTCGGGGCCGTGGGTGTCCAGGACCCACTGGCGGGACGATGCGTACACGGGGTCGCCCTCGCCGCGCAGCTCGGCGCTTCCCCTGAAGCGGTAGCCACGCCGCAGCAGGAAGTCGACCACGTTCACCTCGAGCCGCGGGTCGCGCCGCAGGTTCGCCACCGTCGTGGGCGAGGCCATGTTCATGAACACCAGATGGTCATCGTCGTAGACGCGCAGGGAGCCTTTCGGCGAGAGGTTCGGGAAGCCGTCCTCGCAGACCGTCGCCACGAACGCGAGCCTCGCGCTGTCGATGATCTTCCGCATGTCCTCCGTGATGATGCCCACCGCTGCCCAGCCCTTCGTACCGCACCTGCGTGTCCGGGCCGCGGTACCCACATTTTCGGGGATCCGCACTTCTCACCTGGGCGCGCGGGACGGGCCTTCCGGCGACCGTGTGTGGCGGCCCATGCCGTCACAGGTGCGCACGCCGGGAAGCCCACTGGCTTGTCCGCGGCGTTCAGGTGTCAGTGACGAGCGCGGTCCGATCGCCGCGCTCCCACAGCGGCAGGCGCGCAGACGTGACCGAGCGCGAACTGGTCAGTCCGAAGGTGAACGGCTCGACGCGTTCACCGCGGTTGCGCCCAGCGAGCCAGCGCGCGAGGGTGGCAGCCGTATCAACAGCTACGGTGTCCACCCTCACCACGTGGTTGCGCAGCTCGGGCGGTCCAACGTAGCTGTACCGCATCACCCGGCGAGGGTATCGACCGGCAGCCGGAGACGTCGACACGAATCCGAGCCTCACAGCCGACGTCAAGCAGTGCCCGGTCGGCGGCATCAACAGCCGGATGAGCGTGAACCTGATCAAGCAGTCCCAGCCCACGATCGGCGCGCACATCGGCAATGCGGCGCACCGCAGGGTGCGGGCGCCCGGCGCACGGCGTGACCGGGTTCGCCGGCCTTCCGCTCACTCAGTGCTTCCCCGCGCGGGCAAAGCTCGGTTCCGCCGCCTCCAGCCGCGGTACCGCAACGCCCAGCCGTCGTGCCTCCGCGAGCGTGTCTCGGCAGACCTCGCGCGGCTCCTCGGCGTCGGGGTCGGAGTGCGCCTCGAAATTCACGCGCAGCGGCGCGACATGGGCGGTCAGCCAGGCGAGCACCGGGGCCATCAGCCAGGTGGGCGCCCGGAACAGCAGCACACCGCCCCGGTGACGCCGCAGGTCAACGCCGCGCGCCTCGAGCAGCGGCAGCAGCTCGCGGCCGGCCAGCAGCGCCTCGCGAAATTCCCGCGGTGCCCCGGCCAGCTTGGACAGGGACCCCACCCGCAGGCCCTGCGAGAACAGGCCGGCATCCGACGCGAAATGGACCCACAGCCAGCCGCGGAAGTCGGGCCGCTCCTTGAGCCGGAGCCCGGCCTCGCGAAACGCCTGGCGCACGGCCCGCTCCCGGTCGGTCGGAGGCTGGCCGAGGGTGCCGAAGATGACCGACGGCAGCAGGCCGGCACGCAGGACGCCGTCCGCGCCGAAACCGCCACCGGCCTGGGGGAAGCCCCAGGCGACCTGCTCGACAGGGAGTGCGCCGATCGCGGCCAGCGGCTCGGTCCAGATGTTGCCGAAAACCAGCACCGTGGCTGGGCCGACACGCGGAGCCAGGAAGGCCGTCGCCTCCGGGAGGCGGTGGTGCGGCACGCTCAGCACGATCAGGTCGAAGTCGTGGTCCGGCTTCAGCGTCTCGCGGTAGCGCACCGGCCACCGCTCGACGACGCGCTGGCCCCACAGCCGGCGCCGCGTATCGAACAGGTCGAGGTCCACCGCGTCCGCGTACGTCGCCGCGCGGCCCGGCCGGACGTAGAACTCCACGTCATGCCCCGCCTGCTGCAGGACCCAGCCGTAGACGGTGGCGATCACGCCTCGGCCGAACATCAGGATCTTCACGTCACGCCTCGGGGTAGGATCGATTCGGAGGTTATCTCCACTTCGAAAATATGGAGGTCATCTCCATTTGTCAACGCGAGGGAGCGCATGACCGCCGAGAAGCCGCTGCGGGCCGACGTCCGCCGCAACCGTGAGGCGCTGCTCGCCACGGCCCGGGAGGTCTTCGACGCCGGCGACTTCTTCGACCTGCGCTTCGACGACTTCGCGCGCCTGGCCGGGGTTGGCACCGGCACGCTGTACCGCCACTTTCCCACCAGGGAGGCGCTGGCCGAGGCGGTCTACCACGGTGAAGTCGCCGCGCTGTGCGACCGCGCCCGCCGGCTGCAGGCCACGCTGCCCGCGGCGGAGGCTTTGGCGACCTTCCTGCGCGGCATGGTCGACCACATGGATGCCCACAAGGGCCTGGCCCGGACGCTGGCCACGCTCATGGCCGGTCGCTCGGGTGCCCTCACCGAGGGCAGCCGGGCGCTGGAGCAGGCTGTCAGCGATCTGGTGGCCGCCGCCGTGCGGGACGGCGCCGTCCGCGACGACGTGGGCGCCGGTGCCGTGATGATGGCGCTGCACGGGATCGGCGCGGCCCATGACCGCCCCGGTTGGCGCGCCGAGGCCGACGACGTCATCACCCTCGTGGTGGACGGGATGCGCCGGCCGCCGTCGGGCGACCGCCGGCGCAAGCGCGAGCAGGGCGGCTAGCGGCCGATGTCGTTCAGCTCGGCGTGGTCGTCGTCGGAGAGGGCGAGGCCCGCGCCCGCGATGTTCTCGCGCAGGTGTGTCGTGGACGAGGTACCGGGAATCAGCAGGATGTTCGGCGAGCGCCGCAGCAGCCAGGCCAGGGCGACGGCCATCGGTGTCGCCTCCAGCCGGGCGGCTACGGCCGAGAGCGCCGAGGACTGCAGCGGGGTGAAGCCGCCGAGCGGGAAGAACGGCACGTAGGCGACGCCCTGGCCGGCGAGCGTGTCGATCAGCTCGTCGTCGCGGCGGTGCGCGAGGTTGTACAGGTTCTGCACGCACACGATCGACGCGATCGTCTGCGCCTCGGCGACCTGTTCCGGCGTCGCGTTGCTCAGTCCGAGGTGCCGGATCAGGCCCTGCTCCTGGAGTTCGACGAGCGTCTCGAGCGCCTCGGCGACCGGACCGGGCCGGGGTCCCTCGGCATCGCCCAGCCGCAGGTTGACCAGGTCGAGCACGTCGAGGCCGAGGTTCTCGAGGTTCTCGCGCACCGACCGGCGGAGGCTTTCGGGGTCACGGGCCGGGGGCCAGCCGCCGTGCTGGTCGCGGGTCGCGCCGACCTTGGTCACGATGTGCAGCGCCTCAGGGTACGGGTGCAGCGCCTCCCGGATCAGCTGGTTGGTGACGTGCGGCCCGTAGGCGTCGGCGGTGTCGATGTGGGTGATGCCGAGCTCGACGGCCTCGCGCAGGACGGCGAGCGCGCCGTCGCGGTCGGCCGGCGGTCCCATCGCCCAGGGGCCGGCGAGCTGCATGGCGCCGTAGCCGAACCGGGTGACGGTCAGGTCGCCCAGGGTCCAGGTGCCGCCGGGAAGGGAGGTGGAGGTCATGCTCGTACCCCTGTCTTTCGTGTCGCGCTGAGTGGATTCCTGCTCCACTATCAGGGGGTAACTTTCTATCGGGAAGTAGGCACCTCCAGGTTCGTAACGCACCCGGCGATGGAAGGAGCGGCTGGATGGCCACGAGGACGGCGGCGCACAAGAGGGCGCAGGCCAAGGTGGAGTACGACGCTTTCCTGGCGCAATGTCCCAGTCGCAAGCTGCTCGACCAGATCGCGGACAAGTGGGTCACGTTGGTGCTGGCCGCGCTGCGCAGCGACGGCTCGCATCAGTTCGGCGCTGACTGCGCCGGTGAACCCCGGCCGATGCGGTACTCGGAGCTGTCACGCCTGCTGGCCGGCGTCAGCCAGAAGATGCTGACGCAGACGCTGCGCTCCCTCGAACGCGACGGCCTGATCACCCGCACCGTGACGCCGACCGTACCCGTCACGGTCACCTACGAGCTGACCGACCTCGGCCTCTCCCTGCACCAGATGATGCGCGGCCTGAAGTCCTGGGCCGAGACGCACATGGACGACGTGCTCGCCCACCGCGCGGCGTACGACGGTCAGGTCCCCTGAACCCGGCGGGCACGACGCTCCGGCCCGATCGGGCCGGACGATGCACCGTCCGGCCCGATCAGGGGGTTCAGCTGCAGGTGGAGCCGTTGAGCTTGAAGCCGGTGGGGGCACCGGCGTTGCCGGTGTGGGTGGCCTGGTAGCCGATGGTGGCGGAGCCGCCCGGCGCGAGACTGCCGTTGTAGCTGGCATTGGTCGCGGTCACCGTGCCGCTGGCCGGGGAGTAGGTGGCGCTCCAGCCGCCGGTGATGGTCTGCCCGGCGGGCAGGGTGAAGACCAGGTTCCAGCCGTTGACAGCGGTGCTGCCGGTGTTGGTGATGGTGATGCTGTTGGTCAGGCCGGTGTTCCACGCGTTGACCGCGTTGACGACCCGGCAGGCGCCAGTGCCGCCCGGGCTGCTCGCCGACGGCGTGGGCGACGGCGTGCCGGGCGTCTTGGACGGGGACGGCGTGACCGGCGGGGTGCTGGGGGACGTGCCGCCGACGGCGGTCATGATGGCGCTGATGATGCCCTGCTGGGTCACGGTGTTGGAACTGCGGTTGAACAGGCCGAACCCGTACTGGCCGTTGTAGCCGTTGTCCCAGTAGGCGCTCGCCCCGCCGTACTTCTTCGCGGTGGCGACCAGTGCCTTGGCGAAGTTCGCGCGGTAGGTGTTGTTCGCCGGGTCGGCCGAGGTCTTGTCGATCGAGCCGTACTCGCCGACGAAGAACGGATAGCCCTTGGTGACGAAGGTGTCGTACATCTTCTTCAGCGTGGAGTCCATGTAGTCTTCCTGGCCCCAGGTCGACTTCTTGGCCGGGTTGGTCGCGGCCGCACCCCACTGCGTGATGTTGCCGTCCTCCTGGCCCGTGAAATCCCACGGGTCGTAGTAGTGCACGGAGATCATGAGTCGCTGCTCACCGCTGGGGATGGAGGACGACCGGTAGGTGTCGGTGGGCAGGGAGAAGCCGTAGCTGCCCGTCGTGTACTCGATGTTGGTGTTCCAGCCCGGGACGAGCAGCCATCGCGAGGCGTTGGTGCCGCCGGTCCGCCGGACGGTGTCGACGAAGATCTGGTTGTAGGCGACGATGTTCGAGTAGCACGGCTGGGTGGGGTTGCCGTACTGCCCGTCGAACTCCTCGTTCATCGACTCGAAGATCAGGTGATCGTTGTAGCTCGCGAACTTCGTCGCGACCTGTTGCCAGACCTTCTGGTACTTGGCCTTGATCGTGGTCTGGTCCGATGCGTCGCAGATCAGCCAGGAGCCGGTCACGCTCTTGTAGCCGTCGCCGTGCATGTTGATCAGCACGTACAGGCCGGAGTTGTACGCGTAGTTGACGACCTCCTGGATCCGGGTCAGCCAGGCCGAGTCGACGGTGTAGTTCGGGGCGGCCCCGATCTTGCCCAGGTACGAGATCGGGATGCGGATCGTCTTGAAGCCCGATGCCTTCACCCGGTCGATGAGGGCCTGGGTGATCACCGGGTTGCCCCAGGCCGTCTCGCTGGGCATGCCGTTGGCGCTGGCCTCCAGTTGGTTGCCGAGGTTCCACCCGGCGCCCATGTCGGCGACCAGCTGGGGAGCGGTCAGCTGCACCGCGGCGTTGGCCGCGGGCGACTTCGTCACGCCGTACACGGCTCCGGCGAGGGCCAGGGTGGCGGCAAAGACCGCGAGCCCGGCCCTCCTGACTGTCGAACTCATGGGGTTTCCTCTCGTACGGTCTCGAGCGCCGGACGTGGCGGCGTCTCCGGTCCGAACCTGGCGAGGAGTGTTGCCACGGGCGTGGCGGGTGTCAATCGACGCGCTTCGACGAACATGTTCGGCTGGCCGGTGCAGGCCGCGGAGCAGGCGGTTTGCCGGCGACGGGCGCAAACCGGCTCTGCATCTTTCGGGCATTGCCGATGATCGCGACTCGCCGCGACCGCTGACCGGCACGCCCTCGACCGGCACCGCACGCCGCACGCCACCGTGCTCGATCATCGGCAGTGCGCCCCGCCGGACGACGCCGGACTCTGGTCACGCGGGGTGAGGGAAGTCCCCGACCTCGCGCTCACGATCGGCGGCGTGCGCCGGATCATCTCGGTCCCACGCGGCGATCGCCTCCGGCGCAGACGTCGCGGCCGCACAGCCGGCGATGCGCTCCGCCCACGCCCGCACCATGTCGCGCAGGTGCGCCGGCTCCCGCACGACGAAAGGCAGCCCGAGCCCGGCCAGCACGCCGGGAATCCAGTCGAGCCGCTCCGCCCGCAGCCGGACGAGAACCCAGTCCGGGCCGTCGTCGGCGTCGGGCTCGACGGCGGCGATTCCGTGCGGCAGGCGCGCCCGTACGTCGTCGGTGCTGCCCCGCACGGCGACGGCGACCTGATGCCGCCACGGCGTGCCGGCCAGGCTCGCCAGGACCACGTCGGCGGCCTGGAAGCCCTCGGGCACCGCGAAGGTGCCGTGCGCGATCCGGACCTCGGCGATGCGGTCGAGCCGGAAGGTTCGCAGTCCTCCGGACGCGGCGTCGGTGCCGGTCACGTACCAGCGCCCTGAGTGCGTCACGAGCCCGTAGGGATGCACGGTGCGCTCGCTGCGGCGTCCGGTGCGGTCGGTGTAGCCGATGACCGCGGGCCGGTGCTGCCGCGTCGCCTCGGCCAGCCGCAGCATGACCGAGGTCTCCGGCGTCGGCGCCGCACGCTCCGGTGCGGTGAAGTCAGTGGTCGCGAGTAGCGCGTCGAGCCGGGAGGCCAGCGCTTTGGGCAGTACCCGGCGCACCTTGGCGGCTGCGGTCGCGGCCGCCTCCCGCGACGCCGGGACCAGACCGGCTCGGCGGCCCGCCACCAGGCCGAGCAGGACGGCCAGGGCCTCCTCGTCGGTCAGCATGAGCGGTGGCATCCGGAAACCGGGCGCCAGCCGGTATCCGCCGTGGCGGCCGCGTACCGATTCGACCGGCACTTGCAGCTCGAGCAGGTGCTCGGCGTAGCGGCGCACGGTGCGCTCGTCGACGCCGAGGCGGGCGGCCAGGCCGGAGACGGTGTGCGTGCCGCCGGCCTGCAGGATCTCGAGCAGGGCGAGCACCCGTGCGGTCGGCCGTGTCATGGCCAGATTCTTCCTCAATACCGGGCGGATCGTGCCCGGTATCGGGCCTAGCGTCTTGGTTGCCAACCCGAGGAGGAGCAACGTCATGCAATTCGCGTCGGTCCGCATCATCACCGACCAGGTCGACCGTCTCGTCGAGTTCTACGAGCAGGTCACGGGCCGGACCGCCCGCCGGTACACACCCGACTTCGCCGAGATCGTCCTGCCCGGCGCGACGCTGGCGATCGGCGGCACCGCAACGGTCAAGCTCTTCGGCGAAGGCTCGGCCGAGCCGGCCGCCAACCGGACGGCGATCGTCGAGTTCCGGGTGGACGATGTCGACGCCGAGTTCGTCCGGCTGCGCGAGACGATCGGCGAGTTCGTGCAAGACCCGACCACGATGCCCTGGGGCAACCGGTCGCTGCTGTTCCGCGACCCCGACGGAACGCTGGTCAACCTCTTCACACCGGTCAGCGCCGAGGCGATCGCCCGGCAGCAGCACTAGACCGTCGCCGGGCGGAGAAGCCGGGTCGTGCGGACCGCGGCCGGCGCCGCGAACTCCGGCCGCAGCAGCCAGCCGTCCCCGGGCGCTTGCGCAACGCCCCGGGGACGGCTGCTGCACGCCGGTGACGTTGCCGGTCGCCGGCAATCATGGCGCCGTGAGGTTGCCGACCGCGGCCCGTGCGTTCCGGCGGCCGGGCACCGATGCTGGAGATTCATTCTGGTACGGCGCACGGGGGTGGTGACGATGACGACTGGCGTGAATGCATGCCGCCGGGCCGTCGCCGCCCCGCCGCGACAGCCGGGCGGCCACCGTCCGCCGGCCGCCTCCAGGGCCTGACGCCGCCCCCGCCCAGCCGTCGCTGCCCGGTCCCGGCCCAGCCGTCATCCGCAATCTCCACCGCATTCGCGTGTCCGAAGGGAGCGCTCGTGTTCACCACACTCGAAAGTCCGGCCGAGCCCACGGCCGTGGGTGTCGACCTCGGCAGCGCCGGCACCCGGATCTGGGCATCGGGCTGCGGCACCGTGCACGTCACCAACCCGGCCGTGCCCGTCGCGCGAGGATCGGGCCCGGTCGTGCGCGGCCGCATCACCAACCCGGACTCGATGCGGGTGCTGCTGTCGGGCCTGCTGAACGATCCGCGCCGGGCGTTCCCGCCCGGTGCCGTCGTCGTGGCCTGCCGCCCCGTGGGCGGCGACCCCCGCGCCGAGCCGGCCCTGCGCGAGGTGATGACGACCGTCTTCGCGCCGCAACGGCTGCTGCTCATCGACACGGTGCGCGCCGCCGCGATCGGCTCCGGCGTCGCCCCCGGCCCGCTGCTGATCGCCGACGTGGGCGCGCACCTGACCGAGGTCGCCGTGCTCGCCCGCGGCGCGACCGTCGCGGCCCACCGGCGCGACGTGGGGCTGCACGACCGCACCGGCGGCACGGACCCCGACGCGCCGATCGTCGCCGCCGTCAGCGACCTCATCGGCCAGGTGCGCCGGTCGCGGCACCGGCCCGAGACCGTCGCGGCGGCGGTGCGCGCCGGCCTGCTGCTGGTCGGCGGCGGCGCGTCCCGCCCGGGGCTGGGCGCCCGCATCGCCGGAGCCGCCGGCATCGCGGTGCGCCGTCCCCCGGCGCCGCAGCTGACGGCCGTGCGGGGCGCGGGCCTCGCCGCGCTCGCCGCGATGCGCCGCGGTGCCCTGCGGCCCTGACCGGACCGGGCGCGACCGCCGCACTCCGGCGCCGAGGCACTGAGGCGCCGAGGCACCGAGACAGCACACTCTTGAGCAAAGGACGAGACATGAGCATTGACATCGATGCCACCGAACGGGACGGGCTCGCCGAGGTCCGCGCGGCGCTGACCGCCGACCTCGCCGCCCAGACGGCCCGCCTGGAGGAGCTGACGGAGATCTCCGCGGACACCGGCGACCCCGGCGAGGCGCTCAACCAGGAGGCGCTGGCGGCCGCCGCCCGGCAGCAGATCGAGCGGATCAGCAGCGCGCTGCGGCGCATCGCCGAGGGCAGCTACGGCCGGTGCGAGCACTGCGACACCACGATCCCGGCCGAGCGGCTCGCGATCCTGCCCCACGCCCGGTACTGCGTGCCGTGCCAGCAACGCCGCAACGGCTGACCCGCCCCCGGTCTACACTGCCGGTGACCGGCAACCGAGGCGGCACTCGCCGGCGGGGGAGGTGAGCGGGGGAGTGGCCGGCAGCAGCCGGCGGCGACAGTCCGCCGTGACCGAGCCCCAGCCGGCCTGGCTGGCCGAGGTGGCCACGGCCGCCTCCGCCGACGCCGGCGGCGTCCCGGTCGAGCTGCTCGGCGACTACCTGCCGATGCTGGCCGACGCGGCCGTCAGCGGGCGCCGGCCCCGGCGCGCCGAGCTCGACGCCGTGGGCCGGCTCGGCCGGCAGGCCGCCGAGCAGGGCATCTCCGCCGGGCGCGTGGTGCAGCTGTACCTGTCGGCGGCGCAGCGGCTGTGGCAGCACCTGCCCATGGTGGCGCGCTCCCGCGACAGCGAGTTCGTGCGCGCCGCCGCCGCGGCCGTGCTGCACGTCGTCGACGACGCGGTCGCCACCCTCGCCGAGGGCTACGCGGTCGCGCGCCGGGACCTGGTCCGCCGGGAGGAGACGCTGCGCCGCGAGCTCGTCGACGACCTGCTGCGCGGCGACTCGGATCTCGGCAGCCTCGTGCAGCGGGCCGAGCCGTTCGGGCTCGACCTCGCCCGGGTGCACCAGGTCGCGCTGGCCGCGCCGGTCCGGCGGCTGCCGGACACGGACGCGGCGATCAGCGCCCTCGAGGCGGTCATCTTCGACCGGCTCGGCGACCGGGACGTCCTCGTCGCCACCAAGGAGGGCCTGCTCGTCGTCCTCGCCCCGGCCGAGGCCGCCGCCGCCGGGCGGACCGCGCCCGCCGGCCAGGAGGACGATCTCGGCCGCCTGGTGCACGGCGAGCTCGACCGGCTGCGGCACGGCCGCCCCTGGCGGGTCGCGGTCGGCCGCCCGCACCCCGGCCTGTACGGCATCGCCCGCTCCTACGAGGAGGCCCGCGAGGCGCTGACCATGGCCGGGCGCCTGCACACGGACAAGAGCGTCATCACCGCTCACGACCTGCTGGTCTACCGGGTGCTGCTGCGCGACCAGCCGGCCATGGTCGACCTCGTCGTCGCCGTGCTCAGCCCGCTGGCGCGGGCCCGCGTCGGCGCGGCACCGCTGCTGGACACGCTGGACGCCTACTTCGCCACCGGCGCCGTGGCCACCGAGGCGGCGAGACGGCTGCGGGTGTCCGTGCGGACGGTGACGTACCGCCTGGACCGCATCAGGACGCTGACCGGCTACGACGCGACCGATCCCGCCCACCGGTTCACCCTGCAGGCCGCGGTGCTCGGCGCGAAGGTCCTCAACTGGCCCGCCGAGGCGCTGCCGGGCACCGCGTAGCCACCGCCCGGCACGGCCGGGCGGGGCGGACGTCAGCCGGAGAAGGCCTTGCGGTAGTCGCGGGGCGGCACCCCGCGCCGGCGGACGAACTGCTCGCGCAGCGTCGCCGCGGTGCCGAAGCCGACGCGCCGGGCGACCTCCTCGATCGACAGGTCGGCCGTCTCCAGCAGCTCCTCCGCCCGGTGCAGCCGCAGGCTGAGCACCCACGCGTGCGGCGTCGAGCCGGTGGCGGCCGCGAACCGGCGGGCGAAGGAGCGCTGGCTCATCAGCGCCCGGCCGGCCAGCGTCCGCACGGTCAGCGGGCGGTCGAGGTTGTCGCGGGCCCACGCCAGCACCCCGGCCAGCCGCTCGTCGTCGCAGTCGACCGGCACCGGCGCCGTCACGTACTGCGCCTGCCCGCCGTCGCGGTGCGGCGGCACGACCATGTCCCGGGCGATCTCGTTGGCCACCGCGGCGCCGTACTCGCGGCGCAGCAGGTACAGGCACATGTCGACCCCGGCCGCGCCGCCCGCGCCGGTGACGATGCGGCCCTCGTCGACGTAGAGCACCTCCGGCAGCACCGTGACGGCGGGGAACCGCTCGGCCATGGCCGGGGCCCACCGCCAGTGCGTGGTGGCCCGCCGCCCGTCCAGCAGCCCGGCCGCGGCGAGCACGTAGGAGCCGGTGCAGTAGCCGGCGACGGTCGCGCCCCGCTCGTACGCCGTGCGGATCGCCGCCAGCGCCTCCGGGGCCGGCTCCAGCTCGAACGCGTCCCACGAGGTCACGAGCACGAGGTCGGCGCGGGCGAGCCGGTCCAGGCCGTGCTCGACCACCACCTGGAGCCCGCTGTCGGTCCGCACCCGTCCGGGCCGGTCGGCGCAGACGGCGAAGTCGAACCCGGGGCTGCCCCGATGCCGGCGGTCGAAGCCGAAGATCTCGCTGACGATGCCGATGCCGAGCGCACCGGTGCCGTCGGCCACATACGAGGCGACGCTCGTGAACGGGGTACCCACGCCACCCATGATGGCAGAAATCCTGCGATCCGGTGCAGGTCTGCCACTGTTGACCAGCGGCGTCCGGGCGCACGCTGAGGCCATGTTCGTCATCGACTGCCCCGCCCACCGGTCCCGCGTGCTGCTGTCCGAGCGCCGCGTCCGCAGCCTGCGCAACACCGACGCCGGCGTCCTGCTCGACCTCGAGTGCTACTGCGGCCACGTCGAACGCATACGGACCGGCCGCGCCGCCGCGGCCCTGGCCCGCGACGACGACCCGGAGCGAACTTCCTCCGGGTCGCCGGGGCCTGCCTGCGGGCGTCCGAGCCGGTGAGGCTCGGACGCTGCCGGTGACTCAGACGTTGCAGGTGAAGGTGAACGCGGTGTCCGGGAGGATCAGGTTCGTGCGGTTGGAGTCGAACACCTTCGTGGTGCGGTTGCCGCCGTTGAGCGCGGCCAGGAAGTGGTTGTCGTAGGTGCGGATGCCGACGTCACCGGTGGCGAGGGTGAGCGTCGAGAACTGCTCCCAGGTGCCGATCCGGGTCGCGTCGGTGTGCAGCACGTCGGGGACGTTGACGGTGCTCAGCCCGCCGCCGTTGACCGCCGTCACGTAGTTGCCCGACCAGGTGCGCAGGGCGAAGTGGCCGTACAGGTCGCCCATCGGGACCTTCGTGAACCGTTCGTAGGCGCCGGGGACGCTCACGTTGGTGTGCATGGTGTCCGTGATGCGGCCGCCGCCGCCGACCGCGGTGACGTAATGTCGGTCCGCGGTCTGGATGTAGCAGGTGAACGGGTCCGTCGCGTGGGCGGCGGACGGCGCGACCAGCGTCGCCGCCACGGCCGCGGCGGCGGAGACGGCCACGCCGAGCAGTGTGCCGCGAATCCTCATCGGTCCTCCTCGTGGGCGCCGTGGTGGCGCCCTCGAGGGGTACGCGTTCCAAGCCGTGCCATCGCGGCGATCTGTCCGGTTCCCGGCAGACCCGCGACGGCCGGGGCCGCGTCAGCCCCGCAGGTTGAGCCCGGCCACGTCACCAGTGCGCGGCCTCGAGGAGGTCGTCGAGGATCGCCCCGGCGTCGTGCAGCAGCGACAGGTGGCCCGCCTCCGGGTCGAGGCGGGCCCGCGCGCCGGGGATGTGCGCGGCGAGCCAGGCGCCGTGCGACGGCGGCACCATGCGATCCTGGCCGCCCTGCCAGACCCGCACCGGCGTGGCGATGGCGAAGAGGTCGAAGCCCCATGGGCGCACGAACGCGAGGTCGTCGTCGCGCCAGCCGGCCGTGCCGCTGGAGACGGCCGAACGAAACGCGGCGGCGACGGCCTCGGCCAGCTCGCCGGTGAGGGCGGCGGCGTCGACCGGCGCGGCGAGGTCGCCCAGCGCCGTGGCGACCTCGGACCCGGTCACCCTCGCCAGGGCGGACGCCTCGCGGCCGAGGAACGCCTCGAGCGTCTCGGGCCCGGCGATGGCCGCGCCGAACTCGACGATGTTCCCCGGGCCCATGCCGGCCATCCAGTCGAGGCCGGTCGCGTCGTGCGGCGCGACGCCGGCCAGGGTGGCCGCGGCGGCGCACCGGGCCGGCAGCAGCGCCGCGCAGGCGAGGGCGTGCGGGCCGCCGCCGGACCAGCCGAGGGTGACGAACTCGTCGTGCCCGAGCCGGTCCAGCACCTGCGCCACGTCCCCGGCCGCGTCGGCGACCCGCCGGCCCGGCCGCGGCGTGGAGCCCGCGTATCCGGGCCGCCCGCAGACGATCGTGCGCAGACCGCGCTCGGCGGCCGGCTCCGTCAGCGACGGTACCGTGTGCGGCCCCGACGGCGTCCCGAGGTGCAGCACGAGCGGGCGTCCGTCCCGCGGCCCGGCCACGGCGATCTCCAACGATCGCCCGTCCGCCAACTCGATGAGCACCCCGCCATCGTAGAGGGGCTCAGCGGCAGGCCCACCGGAACGCCGCGCGCCGCTCGCCGTCGACCACGGTGCCGACCAGCGTGCCCCGCTCCGAGGCGCCGGTCACCTCCCAGCGCCCGGAGCCCTCCGGCGTCGGCAGGGGCGTGGCGCCCGTCTCCGTCCACAGGGTGACGCTGTGGATGTCGAGGAGCACCACGGTGCCGTCGGCGAGCAGGCCGGCCGTGCCCGTGCTCAGCGGGTTCTCCTGGATCGGCACGACCTGTCCCGTGCGCAGGTTCCAGCGCGCCCAGGTCAGCGGCGCCCTCGAGTACCGCCGTCCGTTCGGGCGCGGCACCGAGTTGGCGACGTAGTCGACGGGGCCGGCCGCCCAGTCCCCGACGATGTCGACCGCCATCCCGCCGGGCTTGCCCGTCGGCGGGGGCAGGGGCCGGGCGGTGCCGTCGGGCGACCACAGGTACGGCTGCGGCATGGCGCCCACGCTGCCCACGATGCGGCCGTCGGCGGCGATGCCGTACGCGGAGGACTGCTCGCCGTCCGGCGTCGGCAGCAGCTGCGGCCGGCTCCACTGCCCGTGCCGCCACACGACGGCGTGGAAGGTGTTGCCGGGCATGCGGGCGTCGCCCACCACGTCGCCGGTGTCGTTCACCGCCTGGGCCCTGACGTTCAGGGCGCCCTTGGGGCGGCCGAGCGCGACGGTGGTACCGCCGTCGATGACGTACCCGTCGGCGTCGCTGTCGTTCTCGACGTTGCCGACCACCGTGCCGCTGCCGTTGACCCCGGTGACGAAGATCCTGGGCACGGCGGTGAACGTGCGCGTCCCGCCCGGCCCGGACACGACCACCGGCATGTCGCCCGTGGCCTGGCTGGCGGCGATGTACCGCCCGGAGCCGTCGACCACCACCCACGCCGTCGGGCCGAGCGCGGGCAGCGGCTCCACGCCGCACGCGGAGACCGACGGCGAGGGCGTAGGGCCCACCGGGGTGGGCCGGGGCTGCGGGCGCGGCTGGGCGAGGGCGACGGCGCCGATGACGACCGCGACGGCCAGGCCGGCCCCGGCCGCGCTCAGGGCCCGGCGGCGGCGCACCCGCGCCCGGCCGCGCGCGATCACGGCGTGCTCGTCGACGCGGCTGTCCGGGACCGGCTCCCGGGTCAGGATCGTGAACGGGTTCTCGCTCATGCCAGGCTCCTCGTCGTCGCGGTGTCCAGGCGGCGGCGCAGGGCGTCGAGGCCCCTGGCGGTGTGCGCCTTCACGGTGCCCTCGGCGAGTCCGAGGAGCTCGGCGACCTCGAGTACCGGAAGATCGCACAGGAATCGCAGCACGAGCACGGTCCGCTGCCGGTCGGGCAGCTCCCGCAGCGCCGCCCGCAGGAGCATCCGCTGCTCGATCTCGGGGTCGGCGGCCGCGACCGGCACGTCGGGCGGCGCGGCCCGCAGGTGCACGCGCGCGAGCCAGCGCCTGCGGTCCCGCAGGCACTCGCGCACGACCATGGTGTGGACGTACCCGTCGAGGTTGGTGACCTCGTGCATGCGCGACCAGCGCTGGTAGAGCACGGTCAGCGTGTGCTGCACCGCGTCGTCGGCCCGGTCGCGGTCGCCGAGCAGGTGATACGCGACGCGGTGGAGCCGTTGTTTGCGGCTCGTGACGTATTGCAGAAACGCTTCTTCCCTGTCCGGGCGCACGTTGGTGGGTCCCCTTCCCTGGGCCGATCCACCCCCTTCGAGTCCGGCGGCCCGCGAAAGGTTTACCCGCCGGGGTCAGGTGCCGGACGTAACCGTCGCCATCCGGGCCAGGGTCTCGCGCATGGTCGCGGCGAGGTCGCTCGGCTCGGGCCGGCTCACCCAGGTGCCGAAGGCGACCCGCACCACGACGATCCCCGTCTCCGCGGTCAGCGTCGCGTCGGGCTCGGGCACCCCGCGGCGGCGCAGCCCGTCCGCGAGGGCCGCCGCCAGGTTCGCCATCTTGATCAGCTCCCGCTCGTACAGCTCCGGGTTCGCCATGATCACGCTGTGCCGCCGCCGCGCGTGGGCGTGGCGGCGCCCGAGGAACCCGGCCGCCGTGTCCAGGGCGGCCACGACCGCCTCGAGCGGCGTCGCCGAGGCCGGGGCCGACTCCAGCGCCTCCACCAGACCCCGCTGCAGCTGCTCGGAGCCGGCGAAGAGCACCTCGCGCTTGTCGGCGAAGTGGCGGAAGAAGGTGCGCGCGGTGACCCCGGCGCGGGCGGCGATCTCGGCGACGGTCGTCTGCTCGAAACCGTGCTCGACGTACAGCTGCAGCGCCGCCTCCCCGAGGCGGCCCCGCGCATCCGGCTCCCAGCGTCCCACGTCACACATCCTAAGCCATGTCACATGATGACATCACTGTGCTAGCGTCGGTGATGTCATCAAGTGACATCGTCTCGTAAGGGGACTGCCATGCGCATCTTCGTCACCGGCGCCAGCGGCTGGATCGGCTCCGCCGTCACCGCCGAGCTCCTCGGGGCCGGCCACCAGGTCGTCGGCCTGGCCCGCTCCGACGCGGCCGCCGCGACCGTCGCGAACCTGGGCGCCGAGGTGCGCCGGGGCACGCTCGACGACCTCGACGCCCTGCGCGCCGGCGCCGCCGACTCCGACGGGGTCGTCCACCTCGGCTACAACCACGACTTCTCCCGCATGGCGGACGCCGTGCAGACCGACCGCGCCGCGATCACCGCGCTCGGCGAGACCCTGGCCGGCTCGGACCGCCCGCTGCTCATCGCCTCCGGCGTCGCCGGCCTGCCCGGCAACCCCGCGACCGAGCGCGACTCCGCCGACCCGAACGGCCACCCGCGCATGGCGAACGCGCGGGCCGCCCTGGCCTTCGCCGAGCGCGGGGTGCGCGCCGGCGTGATCCGCTTCGCCCCGACCGTGCACGGCGACGGCGACTACGGCTTCGTGTCCGTCCTGGTGGGCGTGGCCCGCGAGCGGGGCGTCTCGGCCTACATCGGCGAGGGCGGCAGCTGGCCGGCCGTCCACCGCCTCGACGCCGCCGCGCTGGTCCGCCTGGCCCTGGACAAGGCGCCGGCCGCATCGGTACTGCACGCCGTCGCCGAGCCGGGCGTGCCCACGAGGGAGATCGCCGAGGCGATCGGCCGCGGCCTGGACCTGCCGGTCAAGTCGATCCCGGCCGAGGAGGCGGCCGCGCACTTCGGCTGGATCGGCGCGTTCTTCGGCATCGACTCCCACGCGTCCAGCGACTACACGCGGGAGCTGCTCGGCTGGACCCCGACCCACCCGGGCCTGCTCGCCGACCTCGACGCCGGCTCCTACTTCCGCCGCTGACCGGCTCGGTTGCAGTTTCCGGCAATCGGATCGGCCGCGGTTGAGCGGTTCCTACGCTGGGGAACGCCGAGCGCCGCCACCCCGCACCTCGTGGACGCGCTCGGCTCACTCCTGCCCTTCGTATGGGAGGCCGCATGTCCCCGAGCCAAGGTGTGCAGCATCGTCTCAGACTCGAACTCCAGGCACCCGAGACCGCGCAGATCATGTCGATCCCGGGTGTCGTCCAGGAACAGTCCATGTGGTGCTGGGCCGCCTGCGCGGTCATGGTCACCGCCTATCGGGGCAACCCGATGCAGCAGTGCCAGGCGGCGAACCGCTTCTTCAACGCCACCGACTGCTGCCAGTACCCGCAGCACTACAACGTCGGGCGTTCCGCGCTGCAGTCGAGGAACTTTTACCTGGGCCAGGGCTACGTCAACGCCGGCCTCGTCAACTGGGCCCTCACCTTCCCGGTCGTCCAGCAGGTGATCGGCCGGGACCTGCCGATCGAGGCCACCATCAACTGGCACGGCGCCGGTGGCGCCCACGCCGTGATCGTCCGGGGATGGGCCGTCGACCGGGGCAATCAGTACGTGTACGTCAACGACCCGGCCAACGGCGCGCAGGTGGTGCTGTACTCACACCTGGTCAACGGCTACGGGTTCGGCAGCTGGCAGCAGTCCAACTACGGCATGTGAGGCAACCGTGTTCGCAGTCGCCCAACCCGATGAGGACATCCTGGCCGAGGTGGCCGCGGCCGCCGGTCCCTGGCTCGGCTCCCTCCTGGAGGACGAGCGCCGCCAGGCCGTGGCCGAGCTCGACGAGGCCTACCCCTGCTGGGTGCTCGGCACCGATGCCGTGCACGCCGCGGCCCAGCTGACGTCCGACGACGACGCGCTGGCCCGGGTCGCGCAGGACCTTGGCCAGTGGCACTACCAGATTCTGCTCGACGGCGAGCCGGCCGCCTTCGCCCGCGCGTACGGGCGGGTCCTGCCCGAGACGCCGGTCGAGGTCGGCGTCGTCGGCTACTCCGACGTCGCCAAGGACGTCGCCGACTGTGTCGCCTGGGCGCGCGAGCACGCGCCGGACGGCGCCCAGGTCCGGCTGTTGCTGGCGCCGCCCTGGCACGTGACGGCCCTGTGGCTGTCCTACCCCGATGGCTCGCGGGTCGTGGTGGCCCGCAGTCCGGAGCCGGTGCGCGGCCTGAGCCCGCGGACGCTGCACGCCGGCGCCGACTTCCTCCGCGCCCTCGCCAGCACGGCGCCGAGCCGGCGCTGACCGACATCGCCGCCCCGATCCCGCAGGGAGTTCAGCCATGGCCATCCCCATTCCCGGCGCCGAGGTGCTCGGCTTCGGCTTCAACGTCTTCGGCGAGTACGACCCGTCCTCGCGGATGTCCCCGATGTTCGACGTGCAGTACGACGCCAGCCGCGAGTGGCAGTCCGGCGGCGTCACCTACCTGCTGCCCGCCAACGCCGCATTCGACCCGTCCGGCTCCTCCTACGGCGAGGTGTCGGCGTTCTCCAGCCGGCAGCAGTTCGAGCAGCACTTCACGGCGAAGGTGACCACCGGCGGCCGGTACGGCTTCTTCAGCGGCGAGTTCACCGCCCAGTACAACCACCTGACCACCTCCGACGACGACTACCAGTACGGGCTGCTGGAGTCGTACGCGAGGATCTGGTCGCTGGACCTCAAGGACTCCTCCGTCCGGGCGCTGGCCGACTGGGTCACCAAGGACCCCGACTACCAGGCCGTCCCGGACAGCTTCGCGGACGACAACGCCCACCTGTTCTTCCGGTTCTTCGACAAGTACGGCCTGTACTACATCACCGGCGTCACCGTCGGGTCCCGCATCTACTACAGCTCGTCGGTGAGCAAGGCCTACGGCTACAGCGAGGACGAGATCAAGGCGAAGCTGAAGCTGGAGTACAAGGCGGTGCTCACCGAGGCCCGCGGGGAGGCGCAGAGCGACTGGAAGCAGGTCGGCCGGGACTGGACCAACCGGCGCGAGGTGCGGCTCTACACCCTCGGCGGCGACAGCTCCATTCTCGACGCCCTGGCGCCCGGGTTCGACGACAGCTTCAACGACGAGTACAAGCGCTGGCAGAACAGTGTCGCGGCGAAGCCCGCGGTGGTGGACTTCCGGCTGGCCGCCGTCGCCAAGCTGTTCTCCGGCGCCAAGGCCGCCGCCGTGCAGCAGGCCAGCGACGCGTACATCCGCAGCCGCCTGTACGCCGAGTCCAGGACCGGCACCTGCCTGCTGTCGTTCAACGGCCGGCAGCTCCTGCCGCCCGGGGGTGGCGACCGCGTCTACGGCTTCCAGCTGGCCGCGATCGACCGGGGGACGCTGAGCAAGGCGTGGGCCAAGTCGTACTCGGTGCGCGACGACACCTCGTTCACGCAGTACGTGAAGCGCTACGACGAGGCGTTGATGGACATCATCCCGTACCGCAACGACAAGTACATCATGGCGTTCACGACCTGGTCGATGTTCGGCGTGAACTGCCCCACCGAGTACTTCTACGAGTTCCTCCGCGAGCTGGGCGCCGGCCCGGGCCTGCAGGACTGGGCCGGCGTGCGGGACCTGCGGCTGCAGGACCCGACCTGGGGCTCGGCCGACATCGCGCACTGCAACTACACCCTGGTCGGCGTGCCCGGCAACGGGCCCGGCACCGGCATCGAGAGCTTCAGCCGGGCCGGGAGCAACGACACCGGGCAGCGCCCGTGGTTCCCGCCGGACGGGTGGTCCAGCCAGCCGGCCGCGCCGGTCTCCGTCGACGCCGACGTGTACCGGGTCGGCACGGCCGAGCCGACCCACGCGATCGCGCCGGCCTACGGCCGCGGCGCGCATCCCCGCCGCTCGGCACCGGTCCTGGCCGGTGCGCACCGGTGAGCTGACGCCGGGCACCGCGGCCGGGGCGCCCCGGCCGCGGGTCCTGGTCGTCGGGCACGGCGCGGCCGCGTCCGGCTTCGCCCGGGTCACCGACGCCATCATCGCCCACCTGCCCGGCCGGTACCGGGTCGAGCAGCTGGCGGTCAACCACCGCACCGACACCGTCGCCGCGCCGTGGACCGCGCACGGCAACCCGCGCCTCGGCGACGTGCACGGGCTGGAACGCGCGGCCGAGCTGGTGGCGCGGCGGCGGCCGGACGCCGTGCTCATCGTCGGCGACCTGTGGTTCGTCGTCGTCCACCTGATCCGGCTGGCCGCCGAGGGGCACCGCCCGGCCACCGTCGCGTACTGCCCGGTCGACGGCGAGCTGACCGACCACCGGTACGCCGAGGGCCTGGCCGGCTGTGACCGGCTCGTCGCCTACACCGGCTTCGGCCGCGACCAGCTGCGCCGGCTCGGCCTGCGGGTCGACGCCGTGATCCCGCACGGCGTCGACGCCGCCGCGTTCCGGCCGCTCGCCGGGCCGGAACGGGCCGCCGCCCGGGCCGCGCTGTTCGGCGCCGACGCCGCCGACGCGTTCGTGGTGCTCAACGCCAACAAGCACCAGCCCCGCAAACGCCTGGACCTCACGATCGAGGGCTTCGCCCGCTTCGCCCGGGACAAGCCGCCCGGGGTGCGGCTGTACCTACACACCACCGCGACCGCCGCGGCGGACGGCGTGCTCGACCTGGTCCACGCGAGCGGCATCGGACCGCGGCTGCTGCTGGCCCCGGGCGAGGACCCCCGCCATCCCGCGCTGCCGGACGACCGGCTGAACCTGCTCTACAACGCCTGCGACGTCGGGCTCAACACCGCCGCCGGCGAGGGCTGGGGCCTGGTCGGCGCCGAACACGCGGCGGCCGGCGCGGCGCAGGTCGTGCCCCGGCACAGCGCCTGCGCCGAGCTCTGGGCGGGCACCGCACTGCAGCTCGATCCGGTGTACACCTACGAGGACCGGGCCCTGGGCATGCTGCGCCACGCCGTCGACCCGGACGACGTGGCCGGCGCGCTGGACCTGCTCTACCACCACCCGGCCGAACGCCGCCGCCTCGCCGAGGCCGGCCGGCGGTGGGTCACCGGCGACGAGTACCGGTGGCCGGCCATCGGCGCCCGCTGGGACGCGCTCCTGGGCGAGGTCACCGGCCTGCCGCCCGGGCGGGATCACGACGACGGCGCGCAGGGCCACCGAGCCGTCACGACCATGCTTCGTCCGTGAGCCGGGCCGTGCCGCGCCCGTCGGGCGGCGCGACCCGGCATCGCGGCCGGACGCCGCGGCCGTCGGCTACGCCTGGAAGTCGCAGATCTTCCAGGCCTGGTTCTCCTTGACGAGATCCAGGACGAGCTGCCCGTCCGTCGTGCGGCCGCTGCTGCCGGCCGACCTGATCGTGTAGCTGGTGTAGACGACCGCGGTGTCCCCGCTGACGGTTTCGCCGGTCACGTGCCAGTCGACGATGCGGTTCTGCGTCGGCGCGGTGCCCGATGCGCCGGTGTCGGTCTGCCGCCGCAGCTTGTCCGACTCGCTCCGGCACAGCATGCCGGCGATCTTGTCGCGGTTCGGGTGGTCCTTGCGGGCCTCGTCGATGTAGGCCTGGACGACCTCGGTCGGGGTGTCGACGAAGAGCTTCTGGAAGACGAGGTAGCCGCCGACCACGAGCACGATGACCGCGAGGAGGCCGCCGATGCCGATGAGCGCGACCTTGCCGCCGCGCTGCTGCGTCGCCGGGGGCGGCGGCTGCGTCGCCCAGGGCACCGGCAGCTGGTACGGCTGCTGCTGGTAGGGCTCGTGCTGATACGGCTGCTGCTGATAGGGCTGCTGGTAGGGCTGCTGCCCGTACGGCGGCTGCGGTTCGGTCGGTCCCCCCGGGTGCGTCACCGGCACATCGTATACAGCGAACCCACCGCGGCCATCGCCCCGATGACCGGGGTCGATCGACCGGCCGGGCCCGGCGCGGCGACCGCCCGCGTCCCGCGCGGGGCGGGCCGACCCCCGGCCGAGCGACGTGCTACCCTTCCAGGTGTTGCCTGGCAGGCATCTGGTCCCCAGGCACTTCCGCCGGTGCAGTGTCCCGGCCACCCTTCACGTTCGGAGACTGTATGGCGGCCCGCCGCCCGAAGCACAAGCAAGCCCCCACAGCGCCCACAGCGCCCACAGCCACGACGTTCGCAGAACTCGGCGTGCCGGCCACCCTCAGCGGCATCCTCGCCGACGCCGGGATCACCCGGCCGACGCCGATCCAGGCGGCCACGCTGCCGGACTCCCTGGCCGGGCGCAACGTGCTCGGCCGCGGCCGGACCGGGTCGGGCAAGACCTACGCGTTCGTCCTGCCGCTGCTGACCCGGCTGGCCGCCCAGCGCTCCCGGCCGCAGCCCGGCCGGCCCCGCGCCCTCATCCTCGCGCCCACCCGGGAGCTCGTCACCCAGATCCAGGCGGCGATGGCCCCGCTGGCCGAGGCGATGGGCCTGCGCACGCTGACCGTCTTCGGCGGCGTGAAGCCGAACCCGCAGATCGCGGGCCTGCGCGCCGGCGTCGACATCGTCGTGGCCTGCCCCGGGCGGCTCGCCGACCACGTGCGCGCCGGCCACGCGCGCCTCGACGCGGTGGAGATCACCGTGCTCGACGAGGCCGACCACATGGCCGATCTCGGGTTCCTGCCCGAGGTGCGGCGCCTGCTCGACCTGACCCCGCCGCGCGCCCAGCGCCTGCTGTTCTCGGCCACCCTGGACGCCGGCGTCGACGTGCTCGTGCGGCGGTACATGACCGACCCGGTCACCCACTCCGCCGACTCGGCGCTGTCCCCGGTCACCGCCATGGAACACCACGTGCTGCACGTGCGCGCCGACGAACGGTTCGAGGTCCTGGCCGACCTCGCCGCGGCGCCCGGCCGCACCGTCGTGTTCACCCGCACCAAGCGCGGCGCGAAGGTGCTGACCCGCCGGCTCGTCGCCGCCGGGGTGGGCGCCGTCGAGCTGCACGGCGATCTCGGCCAGCCGACGCGCAACCGCAACCTGACCGCGTTCTCCGACGGCACCGTGTCGACCCTGGTCGCGACCGACATCGCGGCCCGCGGCATCCACGTCGACGACGTCAAGCTGGTCATCCACGCCGACCCGCCGGTGGAGCACAAGGCCTACCTGCACCGCTCCGGGCGCACCGCCCGCGCCGGCGCCCAGGGCACCGTCGTGACCCTCATGACCGACAACCAGGTCGACGAGGTGCGGGAGCTGACGCGCAAGGCCGGCATCTCCGCCGCGACGGTGCGCCTGCGCCCGGGCGATCCGCACCTGGTCAGGCTGGCCCCGGGCGAGCGGACCTTCGCGCCGCCACCGCCCCCGCCGGCCGAGACGCCCACGGCGCCGGAGTCACGTCCGCGCCGCGGCCCGCGCCGCACGAAGGCCGGCACCGTGACCGGCACCAAGACCGGCAACAAAACCGGCAACAAGGCTCGCGCCACGACCCGCGAGTCCGCCCCGAAGGCGGCGGCGACGGGTCGCGGCGGCGCCGCCCGCGCCACGGCGGCCGCCGCGCCCTCGAGCGCCGCGGCGTTCTCCGCACGGTCCCGGGTCGGCGGGCGGCGCGGCGGGCGCTGACGGGCCCGGCCTGGGCCCGGCCTGGGCCGGGTGCGGTTCGGCGGTGAGTGAAGCGCCGGTCAGCCGGCCGTGACCGCCGGGAACGAGGCCCAGATGTGCTTGGCGTCCTCGGTGGCGTACCAGCCGACGTCCAGCGACAGCTGGCTGGCCAGGTGCAGGCCGCGGCCGCCCGAGTCCAGCGGCTCGACGTCACGCAGCTGCGGGAACGCCTGCATGTCGTGGTCGGCGATGTCGAGCACGAAGCAGTCGCCGGCGAGCAGGAGGCGTACGACGCTCGGCGGCAGGCCGTGCACGAGCGCGTTCGTCGCGAGCTCCGACGCGACGAGCAGCACGCGGTCGGCGCGGTCGTCGAGCGCGGGCTCCGTGATGAGGTGCCGGGTCGTCAGCGTGTCCAGCAGCGCCTCGCGCAGCCCGTGCAGCTCGGCCACATCGGCGATGACCCACCGGCGCAGCTCCGTCGTCACCGGCGGTGGCGGGGAAACACTCAAGGTCGTCACCAGGCCGCAATACCCAGCGCGGCCGTGGTTCTACCCTTCGATCCGCCACGCGCTTGGCTCACCCGGGTGTTCACTCCGGCCGGGCGAGGGGCCGCGGTGCCGGGTCGCCGAGCGTGGACGTGTGAAGTACTGGTGGCTGGTCGCGGTCGGCGCGGCCACGGTGGCGTTCGGGGCCGCGGTGCTCGCCTGGCCCCACGCGACGCTGCGGCTGCTCGGCATCCTGGCCGGCCTGTGGCTGCTGCTGATCGGGCTGCTGCGCATCGCCGGGGCGCTGCGGGCCGCGGGGCCGTCGCAGCGGGCCGGGGTCCAGCGGGTCGTCGACGGGTTCTTCGGCGTGCTGCTCGTGGTGCTCGCGATCGCGTCGCTGGGCTCGGCCCGCGCCGGGGTGCTGACGGTGTCGGCGCTGATCGGGCTGGCGTGGCTGATCATCGGCTTCGGCGCGGTGCTGCTCGGCGTGGCCGCGACGGGCCGGACGCGGGCGTGGCTGTGCGGGCTCGGCGGGGTGGCGATCCTGCTCGGGCTCGCGTTCGTCACGTGGCCCGGCCTGTCGCTGCGCGTGCTGGTGCTGCTGACCGGCATCAGCGCCGTCGCCCTCGGCGCGGCCGAGATCACGATCGCGGTCCAGGCCCGCCGTCGTGCCTAGCGGCGGGCGGGCCCGGCAACGTGGTCCCCGACGTCACCGCCGGGCGAGCCACCATGTGCGGGCGATCGCGGCCAGGGGCGGCGCCAGGAAGACGCCGCAGAGGCCGCCCAGGGCCGCGCCCACCACGGTCGCCGCCAGCACCGCGACCGGGTGCAGGTTGAGCGCGCGGCCGAACACCAGCGGGCGCAGGACACCCTCGAGGATGTTCTGGGTGATGAGCACGATGACGATCATCCACACGGCCGTGGTGGCCCCGCCGGAGCCGAGCGCGAGCAGGACCGTGAAGATCGCCGAGACCCAGGCGCCGAGGTACGGTACGAACGCCGCCACGAACGTGATGACGGCGATGGTGAGCAGGAACGGCACCCGCAGCACGGCCGCGCCGAGCGTGATCACGGCCGCGTCCATGGCCGCGACGAGGGTGGTCCCGACCATGTACCGCCGTAGCTGCACGGCCGCCCGCCGCACGAGCCGGTGCTCCGGGTCGGACCACTCCGGCCGCCGCTCGATCGCCGCGACGAGGCGGGGGCCGTCGCGCAGGAGGTAGTACAGCAGGTACGAGCCGACCAGCAGCCCGACCGCGACCTGCCCGATGACGACCACCCCGCTGGCCACCGCCGACCCGATGCCGAGCAGGGCCGTGCGCCACGGTGCCGAGCGCAGCACGGTCTGCACCGGGTCCGTGCCGAGCGCGCCGCGCAGCCGCCGCCCGGCCTCGGCCAGGGCCGGCTGCCACTGCGCCGCCTGCAGCGTGAGCACCCACACCAGCAGCGCGGCGACGAGCATCAGGCACAGCGGGACGACGAGCGCGCCGAGCAGCGTCGCCGCCGTGGGCGCGAGGCCGAGCCGGCGCACCCGGACGACGAACGGCTGCACGGTGACGGCGATGACGACCATGAGCAGCAGGGGCATCAGCAGCGGTACCAGCACCCCGACCGCGAGCACGGCCAGCGTCACGCCGGCGATGACCCCCGCGACCGACCATCCGGTCCGCCCGAGCTGCCGCACCCGCCCCTCGGCAGCGCTCACCCGCCCACCCCGTTCCACCGCGCGGTGATGAGCGGCGTCGATGCGTACGAATGCGAGAGCAGCATGCGCCGGGCGCTACCCCCGGCAACGCGTCTCAGCCTTCCCCCGGGCGTGACCACTCGGCGGCCTCACCCGTTCCGGGCCGCGGCCGGCGATCGGCACCCACCGAGCGAACACGCCTCAGTACTCGTCCTGGGTGCTGCGCATGACCCACAGCGAGCCGCCGTTGGGGGACATCCCGTTGCCCTCGGTGGCGCTCTTCGGTTTCGCGTTGTACGCCAGGGTGAAGTAGACGCCGGCGCTGACCTCGACGCTGGAGGGGTTGGCCTGGTCCGAGGAGCCGGAGTTGTAGATGGCCACCTTCTTCAGGCCGGTCTCGGGCCACAGGGCGAGCGGGTTCTGGATGAGGATGCCGTAGGTCGGGCGCAGCGCCACGCCCTTGTCGCCGAACGTGAACAGCACCCGGTCCTGGTTGTTCGGGCCGGAGACCTTCAGCAGATGGTGCGACGAGGCGAAGACCGGCAGCCACTGCACGTCGTAGTAGGAGCCGGTGCCCGTGAACGT
Organism: Dactylosporangium sp. CA-052675; assembly: GCF_050947935.1. Taxonomy (GTDB): domain Bacteria; phylum Actinomycetota; class Actinomycetes; order Mycobacteriales; family Micromonosporaceae; genus Dactylosporangium. The sequence goes on from NZ_CP192010.1 coordinate 4,798,662, forward strand.
GTACGGGTTCCACTTCATGATCTTGACGGGCTGGCCGTTGGAGGTGCTGCCCTTGTTCTGCTCGTGCCGGACGGCCGCGATGACCGTGCCGGCGACCTGCACGAAGCTCGGCTCCGTGAAGGTGTCCGTGAAGCCGTCCGCGGCCGGGGCGTTCGCGGCGAGCTGGAACGCGTCGGCGAGCAGCAGCCGCGGGTCGCTCACCGGGCGCCAGGTGGCGCGCACGAACCAGGCCCCGGTGTTGTTGTAGACCGGGATCAGCACCTGGTCGACCGAGGCGCCCTGGTCGTCGAGGGCGAGCACCCCGCCGTGCTCGGCGAGCGCGCCGCCGGGGATGCCGGGCACGACGAGCTTCACGGGATCGGTGAAGGTGGTCCAGCCCGGCTTCCAGACCGAGTAGTACACGCCGTCGCTCGGGACGAAGAAGGTCAGCACCACCGCGCCGTCACGCATCTTGCCGAGCTTCGGGTCGCGCATGTCCTTGTGCAGCATCGTGGACGGGTGGGCCAGGGCGGGGTACGGCGTGGCCCAGGTCCACGCCGACCCGCTCTGGGTGCCGAAGGAGAGCTGCACGGTGCCCTCGGGGCCGGTGTGGCCCGTCGCGCGGTACCAGACGGCCATGAGTCGGCCGTCGTCGAGCTTGACGATGTCGGGGAACCGGGCCTCGTAGTCGCCGGGCTCCTGGAAGAGCTTCATGAACTGGCTGACCGCGGCGGCCGGTGAGGCGCTGAGCCCCAACAGGACCGCCACGGCCGTCAGGATTGCCGCCAACCGCCGCATCGTGAACATGCTCGATATAGGTATTTGGAATAGCGTTCCATGTCAATATCTCGCGGTCGAGACGTCAGCGGGCGCTCCGCCGCTGGCTCGCCTGGCCGTTTGCGGTCCCGCGGCGCGAGCTGGGTGCCGCCGGTCCGCGCCGGCGCGCCGCCCGGACCGCACGCCCTCGTGCATGGGGATTCCTGAGTGTTCGGGGGAGCCGGGGAGAGTAACCATGATCGAATATGTGGGATAGCGGGCGCCGGTGTCACGGAAGCCTCGTGGGCGGCGCGAGTTCTGTCAAGGCATGACAAGACTCGCGGCTTCCGCTGCCAGAACCCACGCCCCGGTCTTCAGGAATCAACGAGTTTCAACGTTGCAACGCCATCGAAACCGCTTCGTAATCGTGGGAGGCATTGACATTTCTCAGTCGAGGCGCTTTCGTGACGTTTGGTTTCGTTGGGAGATGTTGGGTTTTCGGAGGTACTGATGTCACAAACGCTCAGCCGCCGTTCCGCGCTCAAGGGCCTGTTCGGGGCCGGCGCCGCGGGCGCCCTCCTCGCCGCGTGCGGTGACGACTCCTCCGGTCAGCCGGCGACGGGTGGTGACAACGGCACGGGGCCGGTGACCTTCGGCTCGAACTACTCCGACGCCGCGCCGAAGGCGGCGTTCGCGGCGCTCATGTCTCAGGCGACCGGTAGCACGAGCGTCCCGGTCTCGGTGAACACCGTCGATCACAACACGTTCCAGAACAACATCAGCAACTACCTGCAGGGCACCCCGGACTCCCTCGCGACCTGGTTCGCCGGCTACCGGCTGCAGTTCTTCGCGGCCCAGGGGCTGCTGACGCCGATCGACGACGTGTGGGAGAAGATCGGCGGCACGTTCAACGACGCCGCGAAGAACCTCTCGAAGGGCCTGGACGGCCACTACTACATGGTTCCGCTGTACAACTACCCGTGGGTCGTCTTCTACAACAAGAGCGTCTTCCAGTCCAAGGGCTACCAGGTCCCCGCCACCTGGGACGCCTTCATCACGCTGGCGAAGCAGATGCAGGCCGACGGGCTCGTGCCGCTCGCGTTCGCCGACAAGGACGGCTGGCCCGCGCTGGGCACGTTCGACATCCTCAACCTGCGCATCAACGGCTACGAGTACCACATCAAGCTGATGCAGCACGAGGTGCCGTGGACCGACCCCGGTGTCAAGGCCGTCTTCGACCAGTGGCGTGAGCTCGCGCCCTACCAGCAGAACGGCGCCAACGGCCGCACCTGGCAGGACGCCGCCAAGGCGCTGGAGAACAAGCAGGCCGGGATGATGTTCCAGGGCTCCAACCAGGTCGCGGCCAACTACGACGCCGCGAACCTGGCCGACCTCGACTTCTTCGTCTTCCCCGCGATCAACCCCAGCTACGGCACCGACTCCATGGACGCCCCGACCGACGGGTTCATCCTGCCCAAGAAGGGCAAGAACACGGCATCGGCGAAGAAGATCCTGCAGTACATCGGCACCGCCGACGCCGAGGCGAAGTTCCTGCAGACCGACCACTGGGACGTCGGCCTCGCCAAGGGCCTCGTCGCGCCGACGTACAACGACATCCAGAAGAAGTCCGTCGCCGAGATCGGCAAGTGCAAGAACGTCTCCCAGTTCATGGACCGCGACACCGTGCCGGACATGGCCACCGCGATGATCAAGCTCATCCAGCAGTTCATCGACAGCCCCACCCCCGACACCATCGCCACGATCCAGAAGCGCGCCGAAGACCAGGCGAAGACCATCTTCAGCTGATGACGCTCACGACACCCCGCAAGACCGCCCCGGCGCCGGCCTGCGCACCCCGGCGCCGGGGTCGCACCCGCACCCTGACCCGCCCGGACGTCGGCGTCGCGACCGCGATGCTCGGCGTCCCGCTCCTGCTCGCCGCCGCGTTCGTCTGGATCCCGGCCCTCGGGTCGGTGCTGCTGTCCTTCACGAAGTGGACCGGCGTCGGCCCGGTCCGGATGCGCTCCTGCGGCGACTTCCCGTCCGCGCCCGGGATCCCGCAGCCCGGCTGCCTCAACGGGGTCAAGAACTACGAGCAGGCGTTCACCAACTATCCGGACTTCTGGCCGGCCGTCCAGCACAACGCGATCTGGCTCGGCGTGTTCATCGTCGTCGCCACCCCGCTGGGCATGCTCTTCGCCGTGGTGCTGGACCGCGGCATCCGCGGCAGCCGCTTCTACCAGAGCATCCTGTTCCTGCCCGTGATGCTCTCCCTCGCGCTCATCGGCATCATCTGGGAGCTCATCTACTCACCCAACTTCGGGCTCATCAACACCCTGACCGGGCACAACCACAACGACAACCTCATCGACTGGCTCGGCGACCCGAGCCTCAACCTGTGGGCGCTGCTCGTCGAGGCCAGCTGGCGGCAGGCGCCGTACGTCATGGTGCTGTACCTCGCCGGCCTCAAAGCCGTGGACCCGGCCCTGCGCGAGGCCGCCGTCGTCGACGGGGCCAACAGCTGGCAGACGTTCTGGCGGGTCGTGTTCCCGGCAATGCGCCCGATCAACATCGTCGTACTCGTCGTCACCGTCATCGAGTCGCTGCGCGCGTTCGACCTCGTCTACATCACCAGCAACGGCAACCCACTGCGCGGCCTGGAACTGCTCTCAGTCGCGGTGACCCAGAACATCGTCGGCGAGACCCAACGCATCGGCTTCGGCTCGACCCTCGGCGTCGTGCTCCTCGTCATCTCCCTCATCCCGATCTCCCTGTTCCTGTGGCAGGCCTTCCGACGAGAGGAACAGCGATGACCCGCCGGGCCGCCTCCACCGCCTTCATGGTCGTCATGTCCGCGTTGTGGGTGACCCCGATCCTGTTCGCGCTGTACGTCGCGCTGCGGCCGATCAGCGAGACCAACAGGTACGGCTACGTCTCCCTGCCGCACACGCTGACCCTGAGCAACTTCGCCGACGCGTGGGCCCAGTCGGACATGTGGAAGTTCTTCCTGAACTCGGTGTGGGTCACGGTGCCGGCCGTGCTGGTGACCCTGTTCCTGGCCTCCACGGCGGCGTACGTGCTGTCCCGGCTCAGCTTCAGGTTCAACGTGGCGCTGCTGATCCTGTTCACCGCCGGCAACCTGCTGCCGCAGCAGGTCATCATCACGCCGCTGTACCGCATCTATCTGGCCCTGGGCATCTACAACTCCTACCTCGGGCTCATCGTCATCAACGTGGCGTTCCAGCTCGGCTTCTGCGTCTTCGTGCTCAGCAACTACATGAAGACGCTGCCCACCGGCATCGACGAGGCGGCGCTCATCGACGGTGCCTCGCTGTGGACGCGGTACTGGCGGCTCACGATGCCCCTGTGCCGCCCCGCGCTGGCCGCGCTCGCGACACTACTCACGACGTGGATCTACAACGACTTCTTCTGGGCCATCACGCTGATCTCCACCGGCGACCGGCGGCCGATCACCTCCGCCCTGGCCAACCTCCAGGGCCAGTTCGTGTCGAATCAGAACCTGATCGCGGCGGCCGCCCTCATCGCGGCGATGCCGACCCTGATCGTCTACGTGCTGCTGCAGAAGCAGTTCATCGCCGGCCTGTCCCTGGGCTCGTCCAAGGGCTGAGGCGCGGCGCCGGTGGTCGCGGGCGGCTCAGCGGTCGGTGAAGTCGCCCGACTCGGCCGCGGGGCCGCTCGCGTCGCTCGTGGCGCCCTCGGCGGGGGAGCGCATGCCGCCGGTCGTCGCGTCGCCCGTGGTGGTCGGCGCGGCGCCCGGGCGGGCGCGGCGCTGCGGGGCGCGCCCGGACCCGCCCGGCCCCGCGCTGGAGCCGGTCGTGGTGCGCAGTCCTCCGCTGCGCGTCGGGCCGCCGTTGCGCCGGGTCTGCTCGCTGGCGGCCTCGTCGGCGCGCTCCTCCGGTGACGTCATATGGGCTCGTTTACCCGGCTCGCAACCCGCCTAACGCGTGAAAAAGCGGGTAGGGGCGCGAGTATGAACGTGTCCTTCCTACGCCCGTTGTACGAGCGTCCCGGACCGTGGGCGTCGGTCTATCTCGACGGGACGCGTAACAACGAAGACCCGGCCGGCACCGTCGAGCTGCGCTGGCGGGCCGCCCGGGAGGCGCTGCGGGACGCTCTGTGCGAGCCGGAGACCATCGAGGCGCTCGAGCGGGCGCTGCTCGCGCACACCGAGGAGGGCGGGCCGTACGGGCTCGCCGCGTTCGCCGCCGACGGCGAGGTGGCGATGCTTCGGGTGCTGCCCGCGCCGCCGCGGCGCGCCATCGCGGCGTTCGGGCCGCTGCCGCACGTCATGCCGCTGCTGGCGCAGATGGGGGAGTCGATCCCGTACGTCCGGGTCCTGGTCGATCGCACCGGCGGGCGGATCGAGGCCGTGGACGCGGCCCGGCTCGTGCGCGACGAGGCCGTCACGGGCACCGAGCAGTGGCCCGTGCACCGGGTCAAGCCCGGCGGGTGGTCGCAGTCGCGGTACCAGCGCGCCGCCCAGGTCTCGTGGGAGCGCAACGCCGGCGCGGTCGCCGCGGCGGTCGCGCAGGCCGCCGAGCAGTGCGGCGCCGAGGTCATCGTGGTGGCCGGCGACCCGCAGGCGCGCCCCCTGCTCGTCGCGCAGCTGCCGGAGCACTGGCTGGAGCGGGTCGTGGAGACCAACTCCAGCACCGGCGCCGCCGCGCTCGAGGACGTGACGGTGCAGGCGATCGCCGAGCGCGCGACCGAGAAGGCGCGGGCGGTCGTCGACCGCTACCGCAGCCGGCGGGGCAACGACGCGGCCGGGGACGGGCTGCCGGCCGTGGTGACCGCCCTGCAGCGGGGGCAGGTCGACACGGTGCTGCTCGTGGACGACCCGAGCTCGACCACGGAGCTGTGGATCGGGCCGGAGCCGGAGCAGCTGTCCTTCGATCGCGCCGAGCTGCTGGCGATGGGGGTGCGGGACACCCGGCGGGTGCGGGCCGACGCGGCGCTCGTGCGCGCGGTGGTGTGCACCGAGGCCGACCTGCTCTTCGCCGCGCCGGACGAGCTGCCGGTGGAGGGCGGGGTCGGCGCGCTGCTGCGGTACGCCGACGCGGGTACGCGCCGCCGCTGAGGGTCCCCCGATGTGATGTAAACCGCCGTTGACTTGTTCGCCGATCCCGGTCTACGGTCAAAGTCAACAGACGTTTACATTTCGAGGGGTACCCGTGGCAAACACCGTCACGCAGGCGGGGCGGACCGGACGGCACTCGAACAGCACACTCGTCGTGCTGTTCCTGTCGCTGGGCGGCCTGGCGTTCGCGGTCCTGCAGTCACTCGTCGCACCCGCACTGCCGATCATCGCCCGGGACCTCGACGCGTCCACCGGGGACATCAGCTGGATCCTGACGGCGTACCTGCTGTCGGCCTCGGTCCTCACGCCGATCCTGGGCCGGCTCGGCGACATGGTGGGCAAGCGCCGGGTGATGCTCGTGGTGCTCGCGATCCTGGCCGCCGGCACCCTGCTGGCCGCGCTCGCGCCCAACCTGACCGTGCTCATCGTCGCCCGGGCCCTGCAGGGCGCGGCCGGCGCGATCATGCCGCTGTCGATCGGCATCGTCCGCGACGAGCTGCCCCGCGAACGGGTCGGCGTCACCGTCGGCCTACTCTCGGCGATCTTCGGCATCGGCGCCGGCGTCGGGATCGTCGCCGCCGGCCCGATCGTCGACCACCTGTCCTGGCACTGGCTGTTCTGGTTCCCGCTGGTCGTCGTCGCCGTCGCGCTGCTCGGCGTCTTCTTCGGCGTGCCCGAGTCCCCGGTGCGCGCGCCCGGACGCCTCGACGTGCTCGGCGCCCTGATCCTGTCCGTGTCGCTGGTGTCGCTGCTGCTGGCGATCTCCAAGGGCCGCGAGTGGGGCTGGGGCAGCGGCGAGACCGTCGGGCTGCTCGTGGCCGGGGTCGTGCTGCTGGCCGTGTTCGTCGTCGTGGAGCTCAAGGTGCGCGAGCCGCTGGTCGACATGCGCCTGATGGCCCTGCGCGGCGTGTGGGCGACCAACCTCGTCGCGCTCATCTTCGGCTTCGCGATGTTCGGCACCTTCGTGCTCGTCCCGACGCTGCTCGAGCTGCCCGCGGCGACCGGCTACGGCTTCGGCAAGTCGGTCTCCGAGGCCGGCCTGTTCCTGCTGCCGACGGTGCTCATGATGCTCGTGTTCGGCCCGCTCGCCGGCCTGCTCGACCGCCGCTTCGGCCCCAAGGTGCCGATGGCGCTCGGCGCGATCGCGGTCACCGCGGCCTTCGCCCTGCCGGCCGTGGGGCACGGCGCGATCTGGCAGATCCTGGTCTCCGGGCTGTTCACCGGCGCCGGCATCGGCCTCGCGTTCGCCGCGATGTCCAACGCCATCATCGAGAGCGTCCCCGCGACCCACACCGGCGAGGCCGCCTCGGTGAACACGATCGCGCGGACGATCGGCAGCAGCATCGGTACGGCCGTCATCGCCGCCGTCATCGCGTCCAACACCACGCCCCGGGGCCTGCCGACCGACGACGCGTTCACCGAGGGCTTCTGGCTCTGCGCCGGCGTCGCGGTCCTCGGCATCGTGGCCGCGCTGATCCTGCCGTCGGCCCGCCGCCGCCACGAGCAGGCGGTCGAGGCCGGCGTCGAGGACCTGCCGGCGGAGCCGGCCGCCGTCAGGTGACCGAGGGAGGGCGGGACCGCGGTCCCGCGGTCCCGCCCTCCAGCATCCGCTGGTCCTCCCGCGCCTCGGCCCGGCTGGCCTGCGCGTGCTCCCGGTGCCGCGCGGCCTGCCGCCGGTGCTCCTCGACGTCGCCCAGCCCGGAGGCCGCCGAGCGGTCGTGCAGGTCCGCCGCGGCCTCGTGCGCGTCGGCGGCGGCCAGCGCGGCCGACGCCGCCCGCTCGGTGGCCAGGGTCGCGAGCCGCTGCGACTCCTGCGCCAGCTCGGCGGCCCGCGCGCACATCGCGGTGGCCGACGCCTCCGATGCTTCCGGCGATCGTTCCGGCTCGATCGACTCGTGCCGCAGCTCCGCCAGCCGCGCCGCGGCCTCCTCGGCCCGCCGCCGCGCCAGGTCGGCCCGCTCGCCGGCCTCCACGCCGCGCCGCTGCGCGCGGTCACTCGCCCTCGTGTCGCTCATGCGCCCCCACTACCCGGGTACGCTGGGCGAAATCGAACGCGGCAGACGGAGGCGAACGGGTGCACCCGGTGTAGCGACGGCCCCAGCCCGGGGCGTCACGGAGCCGGAAGGTGCCCGTGCATGAGCAGGACCGACAAGACCCGCCCCTGGTGGGTCCAGATGGCCGACGCACCGATGCGCGCGTGCCGGCCGCGCCACGACCACCGATTCGGCCCGTGCACCCTGGCCGATGCCATCACCGCCGCGACGGCGTCGCTGGGGGAGCGCCGCGACGGCTGCCACTGGGGCGCCACGGCGAGCTACTGGTTCCGCCGGGTGGAGAGCCGCGGCCATCGCGAGGCGGCGCAATGGTGCCGTGAGAACCGCCGCCGCAGCCGCCACGCCGCCCGCCGCGCCCTGCGCGACCACCGCCGCGACTGGTAGCGGCGCCCGCAATCGGTCACGGTCGGTGACGAGGCCGCGCCGCGCCGAGCCGTACTTGAATGGCCGGTAACAACGTGGTGAGCGGCCGGATTTGGCCTTGGTACGGCCGCGCCGGGCGCCGATGATTGACGCGTGTCCGACACGGTCGGGTCTCTCGCGCGGCCCGTCGCCGTCGTCGAGGCCACCACCTGGGCCTGCCCGCCCCGGCCGACCACCTCAGCGCCATCCTGCGCACGGGCCGCCCGCGCGGCGTAGCGGGCGTTCCCCTGCCCAGCGGGGTCTGACCCGCTCTCGGCCAGGTCTTTCGCACCGTCCCGGGGGTCGATCGTGCCAGATCGCGGTAGTTCGATGACGGAAAGGTTTGATGTCGCGACTGATCGGTCACTAGGGGCGCCTGCTTCTCCGTACCGTTCGCCTTCACGCATCTGTAACTTCAGCGTTCCCGATTCGATTGGAGGAACGTATGCCCGCCGATCTCGTGCTCGTGCTGGCCGAGCGCGACTACATGTACGGTGTCGGCGACCTGACCCTGCGTATCCGCCGCGTCGAGCGCGATGCTCCGATCTCCTACGACGACGAGCGGTGGTACTACGTCCATGGCATGCAGCTCGGGCACGAGGGCCGCGAGGTCGGCGAGCGCGTCGTGGTCGTCCGCGGCCGCCGCCTGGTGCAGGCCGGGCTTCCGGTGGAATAGAGCGATATGGACGCGTAGGCTCCGGGCTGTGGCCGGCCCGACGTTCGCGGTGAGTCGCGGCGACGCGCGCGGTGCGGTCGTGCTCGCACTGACCGGCGCGCTCGACGCCTTCACCGCCCCCGATCTCGACGCGGCCGTCGCCGCGGCGCTCACCCCCGGCCGAGACCTCGTGCTCGACCTGCGCGAGCTGGAGTTCCTCGCCGCCGGTGGCGTCCGCGCGCTGCTGCGGGCCGTCGAGTCGGCCGGCCGGGCCAGGGTCGCGCTGCGGATTCTCGTGGGCGAGGCGCAGTACGCCCGCATCGTCATCGATCGCATCGACCTCGACGGTCTGCTTCCGCTCGCGGCATGACCGGCCACCACATCCTGCGTTACGACGACGCCGACGAGCTGCGGGCCGCCCTCACCGACCGCCCCGCCGGCGCCTTCGTGGTGCTCGCCTGCCGCCCCGAGCACCACGCGCTGCTCCCCGACGGCCTGCGGCTGCCGCGCCCGGCCGTGCACCACCGGCCCGTCGCCGCGCTCGCGGCCCTGCGCCGGCTGCCGCGCCACCCGGCCCGACCGCACGGCGCCCCGATCTGGCTGCTCGCCGAGCCCGACGTCGGCACGACGCGCGCGGACCTGGCCCGGGCCGCGGCCTTCGAGGCCGCCCGTCCCGCCACGCTCGCGGGTGAACCGATGACGACGATCACCGCCTACCCGCGCGCCGGGACCCCCGCCGGGGTCTTCGAACCGCCGCTGCCCGACGCGCCGATGCCGGATCCCGACGCGGCGGCGGCGCTGCGCCTGCCCACCTCCCACGATCGCCGCGACATCGTCGGCATCCGCGCCCGGCTCAGCGTGTCGCTCGCCGGCCTGCCGACCCTCGTGCGCACGGACTTCGTCGCCGCCGTGAACGAGGTGCTGACCAACGCCTACGTACACGGCGCCCCGCCCGTCGACGTCGCCGTCTGGGTGACCCGCGGCCGGGTCGAGTGCCGCGTCACCGACCGCGGCCCCGGCTTCCGCGACCCGCTGACCGGCTACCGCCCGGGCCCCGTCGGCACCCGCTCCGGCACCGGCCTGTGGCTGGCCCGGCAGGCCTGCGACGAGCTCACCGCCTGGCCGGGACCCGGCGGCTTCACCGTGCGGCTCGCCACCGCGGTCGCGCCCGGGCCGGCCCTGCAGACCCAGGGCGCCCTGGCCCGCGCCGAGGTCGCCGCCGCCCGCGTGCGGTTCCGGCAGTCCGGCAACCGCCGCCCCCGGTGACGCCGCGCGCGCCGGCCGGGTCCCGCCGCGAGATCATGAACCCGTGAGCGGAACTCGGCGGCTGTGGCTGGCGCTCGTCCTCGGATCGCTCAGCGGATTCGCCCCGCTCACGATCGACATGTACCTCCCCGCGCTGCCCGGCATGGCGCGCGACCTGCACACGAGCGTGCCCATGGTGCAGCTGTCGCTCACCGTGTTCGTGATCGGCCTGGCGCTGGGTCAGGTGCTGGTCGGGCCGCTGTCGGACACGTGGGGCCGGCGCCGCCCGCTGCTCGGCGGGCTGCTGGTCTACGTCGCCGGCTCGCTGTGCTGCGCCGCGGCCCCGAACGCGGGCCTGCTCGTCGGCGCCCGCGCCCTGCAGTCGCTCGGCGCCGCGGCCGGGATCGTGCTCGCCCGCGCGAGCGTCCGCGACCTGTTCGAGGGCCCGGCGATGACCCGGTTCTTCTCCACCATCATGCTCGTCAACGGGCTCGCCCCGATCCTCGCCCCGGTCGCCGGCGGCCAGCTGCTGCGCCTCGCGGGCTGGCGGGTGCTGTTCGTCGTCCTCGCGGGCGTGGGCGTGGTGCTGCTCGTGGCCGTGCTCGCCGGGCTGCCGGAGTCGCTGCCGCCCGAGCGGCGCCGCCCGGCCCACCTCGGCGGCACGCTACGGTCGATGGCCGGGCTGCTCACCGACCGCGCCTATCTGCGCTACGTGCTCGCCGCGGCGCTCATGTTCGCGGCGGTCTTCGCCTACATCTCGGGCTCGTCGTTCGTGCTGCAGAACGCGTACGGCCTCAGCGCCCAGCAGTTCAGTCTCGTCTTCGGCGCCAACGGGCTCGGCATCGTGCTGCTCGCCCAGGTCAACGGGTGGCTCGTCGGCCGCGGCCACACCGCGCACGCCCTGCTGCGCGCCGCCCTCGCCGTCGCGGTGACGGCCGCGGCCGGCGTGCTGCTGAGCACCGCCACGCACGCGCCGCTGCCGGTCGTGCTCGTGTGCCTGTTCGCGGTCGTGTCCATGCTCGGCGTGGTCCTCGCCGACGCCACCTCGCTGGCGCTCGGCCCGCACGCGGCCACCGCCGGTGCCGCCTCCTCGCTGCAGGGCCTGCTGCAGTTCCTCGTCGGCGGCATCGCGGCCTCGGCGATGGGCCTGGCCGGCCCGGGCTCCGCGCTCGCGATGGGTGTCACGATGTTCACGTGCGCCGCCTCGGCCCTCGCCACGCTGCGGCTCCTACGCTGATCGGATGCTGACCGTACGCCCGGCCACGCCGGACGACCTCGCCGCCGTCGCCGCGATCTACGCGCACTACGTCACCGAGACGGTCGCGACCTTCGACGAGACCCCGCCCTCCCTGGACGCCTGGCACACCCGCCTGGCCGACCTGACCGCGCGCGGGCTGCCGTTCCTCGTCGGCGAGGCCGAGGGGCACATCGCCGGCTACTCCTACGCCGCCCCCTGGCGCGCGAAGCCGGCCTACCGCCACTCCGTCGAGGACTCGGTCTACCTGGGGCCGGAGTGGGCCGGCCGCGGCTACGGCACGGTGCTGCTGCGGGCCGTGCTGGACGCCTGCGCGGGGGCGGGGCTGCGCCAGGTCGTCGCGGTGATCGCCGACACGGGCAGCGACGCGTCCGCGGCCCTGCACCGCAAGGCCGGCTTCACCGAGGCGGGGCGGCTGACCGGGGTCGGCTACAAGCACGGCCGGTGGATCGACACCCTGCTCATGCAGCACACGCTGCCGCGGCACCCCGCCGTTGCCCCGGACCGCCGCTGACCGCGCCGGCCGGTCGAGGTCGGCCAGGGCAGCGCCTCGCCCGTGCGCCCGCGCAGCCGCGGGATCGTGGCGGCCCGCAACTCGGCGGATCCCCGGACCGCGCGTTAGGCTGGCGCCGCAGCGCAGGGCAAGATGGGGGACGACGAGGACGTACATGGCCGAGAACTCGCAGGCGACGCTGACGGTGACCGCCGGGGACGACGCGGCCGGGGGCGTCCTGCTCACCGTCGCCGGCGCCCTCGACTACCACACCGCGGCGCGCTTCGGCGCCGCCGTCCAGCGAGCCTACGACGAGGGCGCGACGGCCGTCACGGCCGACATGTCGCGCGTCGGCTTCACCGACTCGTCGGGGCTGGCGTCGCTGATCCGCGCGCACAAGGCGGCACACCTTGCGGGCCGGCGCTTCAACCTGCGCGGCCCGGACCACAACCTGCGCCGCATCCTGGCCGTGACCGGCCTCGACACCGTCCTGAACATCACCGAGGCCTGAACCGCGACCGCGCCGGGCTCCCGGGATTCGGCGGCCGGGTCCGGCCGGGTCAGCGGCGGCGGGTCCGCAGCGCGAACACCGCGACGGCGGCCGTGGCGGCCGCGGCCGTCCCGACGGCGGCCATGGGCACCGGCCGGCGCAGCTTGGCCCGCAGCGCGGGATCGTGGACCGCGGCGTTGACGGTGCCGGCGGCCCGGCCCGCGCGCCCGGCCACCTCGCCCGCCGCGTGCGACGCCTGAGCCCGCACCCGACCGGCGACGACACCGGCCCGGGCCTGCGCCTGCCCCGCGAGGGCCCGGACGCGATCGCGCGCACGGCCCCTGACGTCGTTCGCCTTCTGCTTGAGGTGAGCGCTGACGCGCGCCTTGACGTCGGCCTTGGCCGCGAGCGCCTCGACCGTCTCACCGAGCGCGGCGCGGGTGCGGGCGATCTCCGCGCGCAGCTCCTGCGCGTCCGGGCGGGCAGCGACGGTGGTCATGCCGCGGTGATGCCCGGGTCGAGCGATCGGTAAACGTGAAAGCGGCAGCGTCGCTGCCCGCGTGCTCGTCGCCGGGCGGACGGGGAAGGCGGGTGCGCTCGACGGGCCGGCCGCGCGCGTGGCTGGGCCGGCTCGCCGAGGGTCCCGTTCCTGGCCGCGGTCGCGTGCCGCACGGCCGGCGGGCGCCGCCGCAGGGCAGTCGCGTTGCGCACGGCCGCCCGGCGGGGCCGAGCGTCAGTCGCGCTCCTCGTCGCGGGCGGGCAGCTCGCTCAGCAGCGTGAACTCGAACTCGACCTGGGTGGTGTCCGGCGCGTCCTCGGGCGTGACCAGGTAGGACTCGACGCGGAAGCCGAGGTTGAGCACCTCGGCGGCGCGGATGTGCTCGACGAGCTCGTCGATGGCGGAGAAGTACGCGGTATACATGACGGCCGGCCCGGCGCCCGGCTCCTCGGCCGGCTCGGCGGACAGCGTCTCGGGGGTCTCAGCAGCGAATTCAATCGTCACGAGCCGCGAGCCTACGACACCCGCCCAAGATCCGCGACCGTTGTTGTCTATCAAACCAGTGGATAATATGGGGTATGGGCATCCACCTGCATTGGTATCTGCCGACCAACGGCGACAGCCGGGACATCGTCGGGTCCGGGGACGGCTCGCAGCACACGCTCGGCGCCGTCGCCGACGGGTTCCGCCGGCCCGGCATCGACTACCTCGGGCAGATCGCGCGCTCGGCCGAGCAGCTCGGCTTCGAGGCGGTGCTCACCCCGACCGGCACCTGGTGCGAGGACGCGTGGATCACCACCGCCGCGCTCACCCAGGTGACGACGACGCTCAAGTTCCTCGTCGCCTTCCGCCCCGGCCTGGTCACGCCCACCCTCGCCGCGCACCAGGCCGCCACCTTCCAGCGGATCTCCGGCGGGCGGCTGCTGCTCAACATCGTCACCGGCGGCGACCCCGTCGAGCAGCGGCGCTTCGGCGACCACCTCGACCACGACCAGCGCTACGCCCGCACCGACGACTTCCTGGCCGTACTGCGCGGCGTCAGCGACGCCCCGGAGCCGTTCGACTTCGCCGGCGAGCACTACCGGGTCGAGCAGGCCCGGATCCCGTTCGAGCCGTGGCGGCCGCCGGCCATCTTCTTCGGCGGGGCGAGCCCGGCCGCGGAGCGGGTCGCGGCCCGGCACGTCGACACCTACCTCGCGTGGGGTGAGACGCCGCCGCAGATCGCCGAGCGGCTCGAACGGATGCGCAAGCTCGCCGCCGAGGCCGGGCGCACGCTGTCCTTCGGCATTCGCTTCCACGTCCTGAGCCGCGACACCGCCGAGGCGGCGTGGGCCGAGGCCGGTCGCCTGCTCGACCGCATCGACGACGACCGGGTGGCGCAGGTGCAGCGCGGGTTCGCCGCGGGGGAGTCGGTGGGCCAGCAGCGTATGTCGGCCCTGCACGGCGGCCGGCGCGACCGGCTGGAGGTGTACCCGAACGTCTGGGCCGGCTACGGGCTCGTCCGCGGCGGGGCCGGGACCGCGCTCGTGGGCAGCCACGCGGAGGTCGCCGAGCGCATCCGCGAGTACCATGACCTCGGCATCGATCACTTCATCCTGTCCGGGCAGCCGCACCTGGAAGAGGCGTACCACTTCGGCGAGGGCGTCCGGCCGATCCTGCGCCGGGCCGGGTTGCTCGCGCACTGACGGGGTAGGGAGAACCGCATGGCTCTGCGATGGATCGCGCCCGACTTCGGCGGACCCGAGGTGCTCACGCTCGTCGAGACCGACGTCCGGCCCCCGCGGGCGGGCGAGGTGACGATCGACGTGCGGGCCGCGGGGGTGAACCCGGCCGACTACAAGCACATCGCCGCCGACCGCGGGGCCGACCGCGAGCTGCCGCTGCCGATCGGCTACGAGGTCGCCGGGGTGCTCAGCGCGATCGGGCCGGAGACCGAGATCGCGTCCGGGGGCGGCGCGCCCGGCGACGCGGTCGTCGCGTTCCGGATCAGCGGGGGGTACGCCTCCCAGGTCACCGTCCCCGCGAAGGACGTCTTCGCCAAGCCCGAGGCGCTGGACTTCCCGGCCGCGGCGAACCTGCTGCTCGCCGGGACCACGGCGGCGGAGGCCCTGCACGTCGTGCGCGCCGCGCCGGGCGAGACGGTGCTCGTGCACGGCGCGTCCGGCGCGGTCGGGATCAGCGTGCTGCAGCAGGCTCGCCTCAAGGGCATTTCCGTCATCGGTACCGCGAGCGAGCACAACTTCGACCTGCTGCGCCAGGCCGGGGCGCAGGCGATCGCCTATGGTCCCGGGCTCGTCGACCGGGTGCGGGCGGCCGCGCCCGGCGGGGTCGCGGCGGTCATCGACACCGTCGGCACCGACGAGGCCGTCGACTCCGTGGCGCAGCTGCTGCCGGACGCGAGCCGCGCGGTCACGATCGTCGCGTCGGACCGGTCGCGGGACGCCGGCATCCGGGCGATCGCCGGGGCGTTGCCGGACAGCGCCGCGTACCGTGACAGCGTCCGCGCCCGCCTGCTCGGCTGGGCCGGCGAGGGCCGCCTCGTCGTGCCGGTGGCCAGGACGTTCCCGCTGACCGAGGCCCTCGCGGCGATCGAGCTCGTGCGCAGCGGGCACCCGGGCGGCAAAGTCGCCCTGGTGCCGTGACATCCGACCGGGCGGCGCTCGCGCGGCTGCGGCAGCGGCTGCCCTCCACGCCCCCGCAGCTCGTCGCGCTGCTGCGGGACGCCGGCCCGGCACCGCGGCCCGCGGCCAGCTCGCCGGCCGGCACCGGGTTCGTCCTGTTTCCGGCCGACGAGCTGACCGCGGCCCGCATCGCCGGTGTCGCCGCCGTGGTGGTGTTCGGCGGCGACGGCGCCGGTGACCTGTTCGCGATCGCCATTGCCGACGGCCGGGTGTTCCGGCTGCGCGAGGCGGACTACCTCGACGGCGTGTACCGCGGCCCCGGCGTCACGCTCGTCGCCGCCGACCTCGCCGAGTTCCTCGATCGGCTGCCGTAGCCCGCGCGCCGGTCCAGCCGGCCGGGGGCTCACGCCGCAGGCCCGCGTACCCCGCGACGCGACCGGGCGGCCCTGCGCGTGCTCTCGCTCCGGGCGGGCGAGCGCCACCGCGGCCCGCTCCCGCCGCGGGAATCGCTCTTGAGCTCAAGCGTGCTTGAGCTGTCGTCCCGCCGTGCGCGATCGGCTCCGTTGACACCCGTGGACCGTAGAACCTCAAGCGGGGTTGAGATCAAGACCGGTCCGGTGGGACGCGGGAAGCCTCCGCTCGATCGCGTCGGCGGCGCTCGCGGCCCCGCCGGCGGCCGTGAACGCGTCGCGGATGCGTTGGGCTCCCGCGGTACGACCCCTGGCTTGAACAATCGCGGTGCGCAGCCGCTGCGGGCTCAGGCGGGACGGTCGCAGCATCGAGCCGGCCCCGGCGCTCACCACGCGCCGGGCGACCTCGTGCTGGTCGCGGCCGAACGGCACCGCGCAGACGGGCACGCCCCGCGCGAGGGCCTTCTGCGTGGCGCCCATGCCGCCGTGCGTGACGGCGACGACGGCCCGGGCCAGCACCGCCGAGTGCGGTACGAACTCCTCGACGTGGTGACCGCCCCGGGAGGTGTACGCCCCGTCGACGCCGGCCGGCATCGTGGCGACGACGTGGAACGGCTCATCGGCCAGGGCCTCGAGCGCGACGCGGACCAGCCGCCCGTCGTCCTGCGCCTCCGACGACGTCGTGACCAGCACGATCGGCTCGCGCACCGCGGCCAGCCACTCGGGCTCGGCGACCGGGGGCTCCCACTCGCACGGCCCGACCAGCACCGCCTGCTCGGGCCAGTCGCGGCGCGGGTACTCGAACGGCTCGGCCGTCGTGACCAGCATGAGCGCGGCCCGGGTGAACAGCTCGCGGGCGTCGGCGACCGGGCCGATCCCGACGTCGCCGCGCACCACGTTCAGCGGCGGCAGCACCGCCCGCTCCAGGCTGCCGAAGATCAGCGGCCGCAGCACCGCGTCGCGCAGCCGCCCCAGCGGCCCGGCGGCGGGCGGCAGCCCCGGCCCGAACGGCGGGGCGTCCCGCGACGGGATCGCCGGCGTGTACGGGAACAGCTCCACGAACAGGCGCCCGGACCGCCGGGCGGCCCACCGCTCGGCCTCGGCGAGCGCACCCCAGGCGTTGACGTCGGCGAGCACGACGTCGGGCCGGTGCCGCTCGATCGCGGCCCGCAGGTCGGCCGCCTCGAACGGCGCCCGCTGGGCGAACACGGTGATCCCGGCCCGCAGCGCGGCGAGCGTGCCGCGGGGCAGCGGCGAGGGTTCCTTGATGGCGGGGATGCGCTCGTCGACCGGGCCGGCGTCGAAGCCGAGCGAGCGCAGGGTGGCGACTTCGGAGGCGAGCGTGCGCACGACGATGCGGTGCCCGCGGGCGGCGAGCTCGAGCAGGATCGCGGTCATCGGGAAGACGTGACCCTTGGCGGGCGAGGTGTAGGCGAGGACGGTGGCCATGGCAGGGCTCCTTTCCGGGCTCCTTTACGGCCCCTGGGTGAGCGGGGTCAGCATTTCGCGCAGGGCGAGCTCGGTCTGCTCCCGGCTCAGGCCCGCGTCGCGGCGCAGCAGCTTCCAGACGTACACGTCGCACACGGCGACCAGCTGAGCCAGCCGCCGCCGGTGCTCGTCGCCGTCGAGGCGAGCGAGCGTGGGCGCGAAGACGGTCCGGCACCAGTCGCGATGGACCCGCCGGCCGGTCTCGGTGATCGGCCCGATGGCGGGGGAGACGGGCTCGTCCGCGAGCAGCTTCAGCGACAGGTCGCCGACCTGCTCGTAGTGCTCGACCAGCACCCGCACGGCGTCGGCGGTGTCGCCGGGCCGCGCCGTGCCGCGCTGCTCGGCGACCTGCCCGGAGACCGACTCGACCGCGGCGGCGACCAGGCCCTCCTTGCTGCCGAAGCGCCGGATCACGGTCTGCACGGTGACCCCGGCCGCCTCGGCGACGTCGCCGAGGCGGATGTCGTCGAGCGGCTGGCGCAGGTAGAGCGAGACCAGCGCCTGGATGATGCGCTCACCGGTGAGCCGCGCGGCGTCGGCCCGTGCGCCCATCCGGTACGCCCGCGAATTCATGTCAACGAGGTTAACACGAAATTCGGCGATCGCGGGCGGCCAGAAGCTGACCGGAACCGCCGCGAGACTTGCCCGCATGGAGATCCTGCTTCCGCCGCAGTCGGTCCCGACCGCCGGTGCCGTGCTCAACCCGTTCGTGATCGTGGACGACGCGGCCGGCTTCATCGGCTTCGTGTCCGACGTCTTCGGCGTCGAGGAGGCCGCCGAGGCGAGAACCCCCATGCCCGACGGCAAGCTGATCCACGCCCAGCTCCGCCTCGGCACCGTCGACCTGATGGTCGTCGACCGGCTCGCGGGCTGGCCGTCACGCCCCGGCCTGCTGCAGGTGTGGGTGCGCGACGTCGCCACGGTGCTGCGGCGGGCCGTCGCGCACGACGCCACCGTCGTCACCGAGCCGACCCCGTTCTACGGCGAGTCGACCCTCGGCCGGATGCTCGACCCCTGGGCGAACATCTGGTGGCTGTGGGCGCCGGCCCCGGGCCAGCCCGATCCGACGCCGCACTGGGACGGCGGGCCGGACGTCATCTTCAGCACGCTGGACAAGGCGATGAAGTCCCTGACCTAGCCCGTCGGAGGCCGGCCACGGCTCGCGAGGCGGTGGTCGGGCTCGACCCGCCGCATGGGAGCCGGCCGGTCAGCCGCCGGCGACGTTCCCGGTCACGCCTCGATCTCACGCAGGTGGTCGGCCAGTTCCGGGACGCTCGCGAGCACCTGGGGCTCGACGCTCGCACGGATCAGGCCGGCCTCCTCGTCGCCCCGTTGACCTTCGAGGATGAGGACGAGGAAGTCGGGCGGGAGCGAGCGGTGGATGCCGCCCCGGCGAGCGGTCGCGGTCATCGCCCGGCAGACTCGCGCCATGGCGGCGTCGTGCGCCGCGTCGAGCGCGTCCAACGCCGCGTCGCGCTCGGCGGCATCGCTCACGGGGTTGAGGAACTCCTCGGTGATGCGCTGGTACCACGGGCGCATCGCCTCGCTCGCGGCGTCCAGGACGTCCCACCGCCACTCCGGCGGGGCGAACCGCGTCGAGTACCCGTGGCGCTGGTCCACCGCCGCCTCGGTGTTGGCGGCCAGGGCCGGCGGGAGAATCCGGCCGCGGTCGCTGTAGAAGAGGTGGAAGGCCGCGGCGTACAGCCGCTCGCCCGGATGCGCCGCGGCGAGGCCGGCCAGGGTGTGGCATCCGATGTCGTGCCATGCCGTCTCGAAGGCGTCCCACTCCACCGGCGCACGTTATCGCGTCTTCGCCGGCCGATGGCGTGGATCCGCCACGGGTTTCCGCCACGGGTTTCCGCCGCGGGTTTCCGCCACGGAGCGAGCCCGCGCGATGCGACCGCAGCGCGGCGAGTTCGCCACATGATCCTCGCCGTGCGCACCACTGTTTCCGGCCCGATCGACATGCCTGGTCTTTTCCGCAGGTCGTGCCTTTCGCCATGACAGCCGTAAGGCTGCATCCCGGGCTTGGAGCACCGACCGTCGAGCAGGGTTCGATGGGGGTCCGCTGCATGCCCGAGCCCGACGAGGAGGCGGACGCCCGGCCGCGTGGTTCGGCCGCCGGGGGAGGGCGTGCCGCCACCTTTGGCGTTCGTCGGCCGTGCGATCATCGTGGCGTGGAGCGGCAACCGGTGATCCGGCGCCCATGTGCGGTTACGGTGTCGAGCTGGTTGCTGGTGACCGCGGCACTGCTCAGCGCCGCCGATCTGGTGCTGTCCTACCACGGGCAGCAGGTCCGTGACGAAGCGTACCGGGCGGCCGTCGAGGCCGGTGAGCTCGACATCGGGTCGGCGTCCGGGGACGGCATCTGGTTGGAGGGGGCGTGCATCGTCCTGCTGTGGAGCATCGGTACGGTGTTTCTGGCCGTCATCGCCGTGCAGAACCTGCGCGGCCGGCCAGTCGCCCGCAACACGACGTGGATGCTCGCCGGGCTGATGCCGTGCTGTCCCGGCGTGAGAACGGCCTCCTGGGTCGCATCGCTGATCGGCGGCGCCAGCATCGATCCTGTCGACCAGCGCATGGATGAGCGCCTGCCCGACTGGTACTCCGGTGTCGCGGTGGCGGTGTTCCTCGGCCTGTTGGCGTGCATGCTGACAGCGGCGGTGCTGCTGGCCCTGCGCTCCGCGGGCCGGTACCTCCAATCGGCCCGGCCGCCCGCACCGTCATAATCCGACCGAACACGCTGCACCCGTCCAGGACGTCTCGGCCAACGGAGTCGAACCCGTCGGCGTAACGTTCACAACGAGCGTCATCACGCGCACCTGACCATGCCGTTGGTGTTGGAGCGGTGCTACCGGGCGTAGTCGGATTGCATCCGCGCCTACGTCCGGTGCACCCTTTCGGGAGTCGCCTGGGACACTCGAGCCGTGCTGCCTGAGTGCCCGTCTTGTGGTCGGACTGTCGACCTGCACAACCGTCATGTCCGTTTCACCCTGCCGGACCCTGTACTGGAACTGGCTGAACAGGAGCGGACTGCGGGCACGTGGATGACGAACTCGAATGCCCGCAAGTCGGTCATGATGCAGGTCCCGTCGGTCGGGGCCTTCGTCCGCGCGTTGTTGCCAGTCCGGCTCACCGGCGGCCATACGTTGACGTACGGCGTGTGGCTAAGCATCGATCCCGTCGATCTGCAAAAGATCTTCAAGGTGTGGTTCGAGCCCGCGTATCAGGACCTCGTGGTGGCGGGTCGGCTCGCGAACGCCATACCGCCGTGGGGTCTGCTCGCCGTCCCCGTCCAAGCGGTCGTTCGCAACCCGGACGAGACGCCGTACTGCGACAGCTCCCCCGACCCCGAACTCGACCGGGTCCTGCACGACGAGTGGCCGCAACACCTCGTGCTCACCGCCGTCGAACCGTAGGACGTCCGTACCTGCGCGTCCGCACCGTCACCCACCTGCCGGCCGAGGACCGTTTCCGGCCCGGTGTGTGGCGGGGCGTCGGGTGCCGAGCATGCCCAAGCGAGCGGGAGCCGGTGATGAGGGCGGTCTGGGCTTACCAGCGTCTTCGGCTCGACGATGGACCCGGCCCCGTGCACCGCATCTTCGGATGGCCGGATCCGCAGCAGGATTCGATGCATCTGGACTGCCAACTGGTCTCCAACGGCGTCGATCTCATGGCGCCCGGCGGCTACGGCGACGACCCTCGCGTCCCCGTCCTGCGGGCCGGTGCCGCGGAGTGGCGGCTGCTGTGGCAGGTGGACACCGATGAGGACGGGCTCGGATGGATGTGGGGTGACATGGGCATGCTGTACTTCTGGATCCGGGACGAGGATCTTGCCGCCGCCCGCTTCGACCGGGTCTGGGTCATCCTGCAGGGTTGAGACCGAATGTGTCGGTATCCGCTCATCGGCATCCTGTTGACGCCTCGACCTCGCCGGCCAGTCGCGTTCCGCGACGATCAATGGCGAGCAGCCGCGCACCGTCTTGGGCTGATGTGCGTGCAGCGGGCGTTGGTGATCCCGGCCGCGGTGCTTGTTCGGCTGGTGCTGGTTATGGGGGCGTTCGGCGTGGTCGTGTCGATGCGCGGTGTACGGCTGTCGCGGTGAGCAGGGCGGCGGCGGTGACGCCGAGCAGCCGGGCTGAGAGGACTGCCGGGCGAGGCAGCGGTGGTAGAAACGGCACGATCCGTTCGCGGGTGGCCGGGGCGAGCACCGTGGCGGCGGTACCGGTCACGGCGGCCGCGGCGGCCGTACCCCAGAATTGGGCTGGCCTCGGTGGTACCAGGGGAGCCGTGCCGTGCCAGGCGCGGATTCGCCGGCGTTGGCCGATCCGGGCCGACAGGGCCACCCAGCCCGCCGCGCCCGCCGCGCTGGAGGCCAGGTGCAGCGGCATCCACCACGGCACCCCGGGCAGGACCTCGCGGCGCAGCGCGGGCAGGCCGACCCGGGTGCCGGGCACGCTGGTGTGCGTGACATGTTCCCACGCGATGTGGCTGGCGGCCCCGAGCAGCGCCGATCCGGCGGTGACCCACCAGCGGTGGCGCGCACCGCCGAGTGCGCCGTAGTCGCGGGCGGCGAATGGGCTCAGGGCCGGTAGGTGCGCCGCGACGGTGGGCGCCGCCCAGCGTACGAGCCGGGTGGCCGCAACGGTGGCCGGTACGGAAAGGAGCGCGCCCCACCAGGTGTGTCCGTACGTGTACGGCGGCCGGCATCCGCCGGCGGCGTACGGCAGGTCCGGCGCCGCGGCCCCGATCACCAGCGCGACGCCGTCGAACAGGTCCGGACGCCACAGTTTCAGCGGCAGTACGGCGGCGGCGTGCGACGGGAACGTGGCCGGCATGACGGCGACTGTAGCGGCAGGCCCGAAAGGGGTCACACGTCGCCGCTGTTTGGGTTCGCATCGGCGCGCGGTGCTCTCACCGGTACGGCGACGTCGCACCCGCGGGCGCCGCCTGCCACGCGCGCGGCGACGAACGTGGCCAGATCGGCCAGCGCGTTGCCGGTGGCCGCGACGAGGAGACCGAGGCATACCGGCAGCATCCTGGATCACACGGCGGCCGACGCTAGCACAGTCGTTCACTCACCGGCATGGTCGTGCTCCAAGGTCAGGTGCCGGAGGCCGTGCAAGCGGCGAGGATCAACCACGACCGGAACAGCAGCGCTCCGACGCGTTGCGGATACCAAGACGCACCGCTCTCCGTGCCGCGCGGGTAGCGGGGCATCGCACGCCACGCGCATTGCGTCCTGCGACACGCGCCGCGCGACGGCGAAGGAGGTGCGTGCCGTAAATCGACTTCTTCCATGGCTCGTAGGGCCGACCCGGAAGACCTTGGCCCAATCGAGTTGGGGCCTTGGTCCGAGCGCTAGATTGGCAGCGCGTCGAACAGCGGCGCTTCCGCGGCCAGCAGGTCGCTCATTCGGGATCCGGCTTGTTGCACGTCGTGGTCGCTGAAGCCGTAGATCTGGACGTACACGCTGCCGATACCGGCGATGATGAAGCACGAGTAGGAGTCCGGGTGGCCCGCGTGGCTGGTCTTCGTGCAGAACGATGTGTTCAGGTTCAGCTTGGCTAACCGGCCGGTGCGTGGCAGGGAGATGCCGCTCCAGTCGGGGACCGGTTCCACGGTGCTGCCGTCGGCGTGGTGTTCCTTGCCGCAGGCCTGGCGATCGCTGATGGCGGCTGCCGCGAGCGCCCCGGCCGGTCCCGTACCGGCGGGGACGCTGCCATTCACAAGCAGGTCGGCATCCGTGATCACGACGGCAATTCCGCCTTCTCCTTCGACATTGCCGTCGCCCCATTCACGCTGGCGCATGGTGAGATCCGCTCGAGTGAGCTTTCGTCCGTTGCAGCCCGCGATCGCGTTGTTCGAAGTCTCGCGATCGTAGGTGAGGGCGAAGCCGAGCGAAGGCTGGAACGACGCCTGCGGTAGTGCAAGGCTGCGCAGCTCGCCAGGCGTCTTGGGCTGCGCGGGCAGTGACGGCGATGCGGACGGCGACGAGGCGACGCTCGGCGACGCGTCCACGGAGGTGGGCGCCTGCGCGGCGACTGGTTGGTTGCCGGAGGCGCCGCACCCGGCCAGCGTGAGCGCCCCCGCGAGCACCACGGCGAGCAGACGCCTCATGCCGACTCCTAGATCCAGAACGGTCGGGCAGCAGCATACTGCGCATCCGGAGTCCGTCAACAGCAGTCGGCCTGCTCAGATGGGCACCTCCGCGGCCGACCGGACGTCGCGTCGGTGAGTCCGGCACCTCTGGCGACTGCCTGCGTCGTGCCACACACGGCCACACCGTACGCCGCGTTGCGTTGGCAAGGCATCCATACATCGGCATGTCCGGATTCAGTGATCGCGCTCCGGCGGTGGATCGGTCGGCGCCGGCAGCAGGTGCGCGTAAGGCCGGACACGGCTTCGGGGGCCACTCCGGGGCGTTGAACCGGCCCGGTTGCGCCGCGAGGACTCAGCGGGCGGAAGCCGGCTCGGACGACGGCCGCCAGTCCCGCTTGATGAGCCCGTAGACCCACGAGTCGGAGACCTCACCGTTCACGATGCAGTCCTCCCGCAACGTCCCTTCCCGCACGAACCCGAGTTTCTCCAGCACGCGTGCAGATGCCACGTTGCGCGTGTCGGTGGCGGCCTGGACGCGATTCAGCTCCAGCGTGTCAAAGGCCCACCGCAGCAGGGCGTGCGCGGCCTCCGTCGCGTAGCCGTGGCCCCACGCGGCATCGTCGAAGCAGTAGCCCAGCGACGCCCTGCGGTAGTCCGCATTCCACCCGGTCAAGCCGCACCAGCCGATGAACGCCCCGTCGCTGAGACGGTCCACGGCCGGCCGCGCCCCGGTGCCCTCCTCCGCCATCTGCCGGCAGGCCGTGATGAACCGCTCGGCGCGGGCGCGTTCGCTCCACGGCGGCGCGTCCCAGTAGCGCAGCACGCGGGCGCTGCTGTGCAGCATGAAGAGGTCGTTCGCGTCCGCGTCGACGAAGGGACGCAGCCGAAGGCGAGCGGTGTGCAGCGTGGGCGTGGGCAGCGACCCGTGCGTCATGTTCCCTCCCGTGATCGGTGGCCGGACAAGCATCAGTACCACTCTGTGCCGCGGCCCACACCTCCTCCACCCCGTCGTCGAGCGCCGGCCGTGGTCGGGTACGACACCGACCCGTACTCGATCCCGGCGACGGTCGGCGCGGCCGCGGTCACGACACCTGGCGACGCGGCGGCGGTAGCGTTGAAGATCGGGTGGAGGGTAATAGGATACTCATCCGATAGGGAAAATGTGCCGTGGGTCGAGGGTGGGTAGGACCGTGAGTGATGTCGACGTGGCGATCGTCGGCGGGGGAGCGGCCGGCGCGCTGGTTCTCGCGCACCTCTCGCGGCTCGCGGCCGCCCGGCTGCGGGTCGCGCTGATCGACCGCGGCCCGGGGGACTTCGGCAGCGGTACCGCCTACCGCACGCCGGACCCAGCCCACCTGCTCAACGTCCGCGCCGCGGCGATGAGCGCGTGGCCCGGCGAGCCCGGCCACTTCACCCGCTGGCTCGCCGCCAACGGGTGGGACGGGGTGACCGGCGACGACTTCGCGCCCCGCGCCGCCTTCGGTGCCTACCTCGCCGCGCTCACCGCCGAGGCGGCCGGCGGTGACCACGCGGACGTGCGCCTGATCCGCGGCCGGGCCAACGGCGTGCACCGCCATCCCGAAGGGTGGACGATCACCATCGACGGGGCCGCCCCGGTGGTCGCGGCCGAGGTCGTGCTCGCCATCGGCATCGAGCCGCCGGCCCAGGCGTGGGTACCGCGCCGCCTGCGCGTGCAGCCCCGCTTCGTCGCCGACCCGTGGCGGCCCGGCGCGCTCGACGGCGTCGGCCCCGACGACCCCGTCCTCATCGTCGGCACCGGCCTGACCGCGGTCGACGTCGCCGTGTCGCTCTCGGCCCGGACCCGGCGCCCGATCACCGCGACGTCCCGCAACGGCCTGCTGCCCTTCGCCCACACCCGCGAGGTCCGCCTGCCGATGCCGCTGGAGGGCAGCGAGCGGCCCGCCACCGTCAAGCAGCTGCGGCGGCTGGTGCACCGCCGCGTCCGCGAGTCGGTGGCGGCGTGCGGCGACTGGCGCCCCGCGATCGACGGCCTGCGCCCCCACACCCAGGCGATCTGGGCCGGGCTGCCCCTGGCCGAGCGGCGCGAGTTCCTGCGCCGGGACCTGCGCCGCTGGGACAACGCGCGGCACCGCATGGCGCCCGACGTCGCCGACGCGATCGCCGCGCTAAGGGCCGACGGCCGGCTCGCGATCACGACCGAGCACCCGTCGGTCGCCATCGCCGGCGCCGACCCCGGCACCTGGATCGTCAACACCACCGGCCCCGACCCCGACCTCGCCGGCTCGACGAACCCGCTCATCCAGCAGTTGTTCGCCGAGGGCTACGTCACCAGCGGCGCCCTCGGGATGGGCTGGGCCACCACCGACGACGGGCAGCTGCGCGACGCCTACGGCAACCGGGTCCCGGGGCTGTGGACGCTCGGCAGCTCGCGCCGCGGCCAGCTGCTGGAGACCACCGCGGTGCCGGAGATCCGGGCCCAGGCGCTCGCCCTCGCCGAGCGGCTGGGCGACACCCCGTCGCCGCGGCGCGCTCCCGCCCGCCGGGTCCGCCGGGACCAGTACGGGCTGCCGCTGCTCACCACCGCCCGGGCCGCCGAGCACTTCGACGACGCCGTGCGGCGGGTGCTGCGCGTCCAGCGCGGCGCGGAGGAGGCCCTGGAAGCGGCGACGGCGGAGGACCCGTCGTTCGCGCTCGCGCACACCGTCCGGGCGCTGCTGGCCGTCGAGGGGGTCATCGACGCCGACGCCGGCGCCGCCCTGGCCGAGGCCGAGCGGGCCGCCCGGGCGCGCACCGACGCCCGCACCGGCAGCCTGCTGGAGGCCGTCGCCGCCCGCGTGCGGGACAACGACCCGGCCGGGCTGCTCGCGCACATCGACGAGTTCCCCCGCGACGCCCTCGTCGTCAACGCGTCCGTCCCGACGATCGCGTTCGGTGGTGCCACCCAGGTGCCGCAGCACGCCTGGGCCATCGTCGAGCGGCTGGCTCCGGTGTACGGCGAGGACTGGTGGTACCTCGGCCTCCTCGCGTTCGTACGGCAGGAACAGCACCGGTGGGCCCAGAGCGCCGACCTCGCCGAGCGGGCCCTCGCCGCCGACCCGGCCGGGGGCCACGCCGCGCACGCCCGCAGCCACGTGTACTACGAGACCGGCGAGCACCGCGCCGGCCTCGAGTGGCTCGACGGCTGGATCGCGGGTCCGGGCCGCGACGCGTTCCAGGGCGCGCACTACTCCTGGCACGCGGCGCTGCACGAGGTGGCCCTGGAGCGCTGGAGCGACGTCGCGGCCCGGCTGCGGGGACCGCTGTCGCCGCAGGCGGTCAGCGGCGTGCGGGCCCTCGTCGACTCCGCGTCGCTGCTGTGGCGGTGCCAGGTGCGCGGCGCCCCGCCGTCGCCGGTGCCGATCGAGGCGGTGCTCGGGGCCGTACCCGACCGGCTGCTGCGCGAGCCCCGGACCGCGTTCATCGCCTGGCACGCCGCCCTCGCGCTGGCCGCCGCCGGTGATCTCGACGGTCTGGAGGCCCTGCGCCGCTACGCCACCGCCCGCACCGAGCCGGCCTTCGACCTCGTCGCCGTGCTCGTGCGTGCGCTGAGCGCCTACCTCGCCGGGGACTACGCGCTGACCGTCGAGCTGATCTCGCGCCGCACGGGCGAGTGGGTGCGGCTCGGAGGCAGCGACGCCCAGCGCGAGAGCATCGACGACACGCTGCTCAGCGCCCTGTCGGCCCGGACCGCTCAGGCCGAGGGGGTCGAGGGGCTCCGCAGCACCGTGAAGGGCAGCGTGCGCCGCAGCGCGAAGCCGAGCGACTCGTAGAGCCGGATGGCGTCGGCGTTGTCGCCGGCCGCGTGCAGGAACGGCGTCTCGCCGCGCGCGCGGATGCCGTGCGCCACCGCGCGGACCAGCCGGGTGCCGAGGCCCTTGCCGCGGTGCCCGGGGTCCGTGCACACGGCGCTGATCTCCGTCCAGCCCGGCGGGTGCATGCGTTCGCCGGCCATCGCGACGAGGGCGCCGTCGTGACGTACACCCAGATAGTTGCCCAGTCGGTAGGTCCCGGGCTCCAGCGGGCCCGGCTTGGTGCGGGCCACCAGGTCGAGCATCTCCGGCACGTCCGCCGCGCCCAGCCGCACCGCACCGGGGTCCGGCTCGGTCGTCAGGGCGGCGGTGGCGACGAGCTGGACGCCGTCGCCCTGGGCCACGATCGTCCAGCCGGGCGGTGGGGTCGCGAGATCACCCGCGAGCAGGACGGTCGCCCCGGGGCCGATGAGGGCGTGCAGGTCGGCCCAGACCGCCTCGTCCTGCACCGGTGGCACCGCGGCGAAGGGCGAGACGTCGGCCGGGTAGCGCCGGGCCCGGCCGGAGCCGAGCGCGAAGTGCGCGTGCGGGCCGGTCAGCGAGGCCCACGCGGCCCGGTCCAGCACGTGGACGCCGGCCTCGAAGTCGGCACTGACGTCGGCACTGACGTCGGCGCTGACGTCGGCGCTGACGTCGGCGCTGGGGCCGGCACTGACGTCGGCACTGGCCAGGGTGTCGCTCACCCCGGGAATCGTAGTCGGCGTGGGAGCGGTGCTCATGCGGGCTCCGATCGGCGGGTCGAGGCGAATCGGCGGTCCGGGCGCGGGCCGTCCAGGGCGAGATCGGCCAGGACCCGGCCGATCGCGGGCGTGAACTTGAAGCCGTGCCCGGAGAAGCCGGTCGCGACCACGACGGGGCCGTGGCGGTCCAGGACGAAGTCCGAGTCCGGCGTCGTGGTGTAGGTGCAGCTGATGGGCGCGAACACGTCCGGGTCGACGCCGGGCAGCCACTGGCGGGCGTACTCCCGCAGCGCCGCCAGCTGCCCCGGCTCCGGCGCGAAGTCCCGGCGGTCCGGGTCGGCCTCGGGGCCGACGCCGTGGAAGCCGACCTTGATCCCCTCACCCGGCGTGGCCAGTCCGTAGACGCCGCCGTAGAAGCGCCCCGGCCCGGCGAAGCGGTGGCCGAAGCTCGGCCAGTCCGCCTCGGGAATGCGGGCGGCGAAGTGGGCCGGCTGCTCCTGGGTCACGCGCAGCGGCGGCAGCGGGACCAGCCCGCCGACGAGCTTGGCGGCCCAGGCGTTCACGGCGGCGACGACCCGGCGGGCGCGGTACGTCTCGCCCTCGGTGTGCACGAGCACCTTGTCCTCGCCGAGGACCTCGATCGCGGTCACCCTGGCCGAGTGCCGCACGACGGCGCCGTGCGCGGCCGCGTCGTGCTGGAGCGCCGCGACCGCCCGGTCGGCGTGCAGGCGGCCGCTGTCCGGGAAGTGCAGCACGCGCGTGTCGAACCGGATGCCGGGCCAGCGCCCGGCGGCCGCCCGGGGCTCCAGCGACTCGTGCGGCACGCCTGCGGCGGCGTACCCGGCGGCCACGTCCGGCGGGGTGCCCTGGTCCACGCCGCCGGTGATGGTCAGCAGGCGCTCGCCCGTGGCGTCCTCGAGCTGTCGCCACAGCCCCAGCGCCTCCCGGGCGAGCGCGACGTACACCGCGTCCGGGTACGACAGCCGGAAGATGCGCGACGCGCCGTGCGACGCGCCGTTGGCGTGCCCGGCCGCGTACCGCTCCAGCAGCACCACGCCGACGCCCCGCCGCGCCAGCTGCCACGCGGCCGCGGAGCCCATCGCCCCGCCGCCGACCACCACAATGTCGTACGAGTTCATCCGGCCACACGGTAGAGGCCGGCGGAGCAAAAGTCTACTAAACCTATATGATGAATCGAATTAGGCCGGGATCGGACCGGCTTGCCGCCCTCCGGCCGCATGGCCGCCCGGGCCACCCAGCGCGCGCTCTCGGCGTCGGCCGCCCGTCGTTGTCGCCGCCCGGCTCGGGGTGGCTGGCGAACCGCCCGGATCGACGGGGTTCACCAGCATTCCAGGGCATCGAAGCGCCGGCGCGGACCTGCGCCGCGGCGCCGCCGGACACCGTGACGATCCGGGCCGCCGGTGCCGCCCGCAGCAGCGGCAGGCAGGCCCGCGCGCCGGCCGGCGTCGGCGGGCGTCGGACGTCCTCTCCTGGTGCGCTCAGCAGCAGCGCTCGGCGATGGCGTCGACGACCTTCGGGTCCTCGGTGAAGACCGGGTCGCCCGGGCGCGGGTCGTGGAACACGATGTCGGTGAAGCCGAGCCGCTCGTAGCGGCCGACGAAGTCCTCGAACGCGTCGACGCTCGCCAGGGGGCGCTCCGCCGTGTTGCCGACGAGGAAGTAGCGCTCGAGCGCCCGGGCCGGGCGTCCGTGCGCGGCCAGCCGCTCGTCGAGCATCGCGGCCTGCCGGCGCACCGCCGCCTCGGTCGCGGCCGCCGACTGGTCGGCGGCGTTCGGCTCGCCGTAGGTGATCCAGCCCTCGCCGATGCGGGCGGTCAGGTCGAGCGCCCGGGGGCCGGCGGCGGCGATGGCGAGCGGCACCCGGGGGCGCTGGACGCAGCCGGGGTAGGTGCGGGCCTCGTCGGCGGTGTAGTACTGGCCGCGGTGGCTGTGGGCGGGCTCGCGCAGCACGGCGTCGAGCACCTCCGTGAACTCGACGAACCTGGCCGTGCGCTCCTTCGGCGCCGGCGCCGCGCCGCCCAGGACGGTCGCGTCGAAGCCGGTGCCGCCCGCACCGACGCCGAGCGTGAGCCGCCCCTCGCTGATGTGGTCGAGGGTCATCGCGTCCTTGGCGAGCGTCACCGGGTGGCGGAAGTTCGGCGACGTCACCATCGTGCCGAGCCGGACGCGGGAGGTGGCCGCGGCGAGCCCGGTCAGCCAGGGGACCGTCGCGTGCCAGGGCTCGTCACGGTACCGACGCCAGGAAAGATGATCGTAGGTCCACAGGTGCGCGTAGCCCAGCGACT
Organism: Dactylosporangium sp. CA-052675; assembly: GCF_050947935.1. Taxonomy (GTDB): domain Bacteria; phylum Actinomycetota; class Actinomycetes; order Mycobacteriales; family Micromonosporaceae; genus Dactylosporangium. Next base: position 4,829,024 of record NZ_CP192010.1, read on the forward strand.
CCAGGTGCCGCGCCCGGGCGACGGTCTGCGGCCAGGGATCGGCGGGGAACAGCAGGACTCCGATGCGCACCCGGCGATTCTAGTCAGCGCGTGATGCCGAGCGTGGCGACGAGGTCCTCGTGCAGCTCGAACCACACGCGGTGGCACGAGTCCACCTCGATGCCGGTGATCCAGGCCGGGTCGGCGGCCGAGCGGCCGAGTGCCGTGGCGAACCGCTCGTGGTAGCCCGCGAACCGGTCCAGGCGCGCGGTGAGATCGCGCTCCAGGCCTCGCAGGTGCCCGGCGAGCGCGTGGAACGTGTCCGTGCCCCGGTCGGTTCCGAGCTGCCAGGCGGTGAACGCCGTGTTCGCGCGCGCGTTGAGCGGCACGAAGCGGTCGTGGACGCCGCCGACGGCATCGCGCGCGCCCGCCCCGTCGAGCTCGTCGCGCAGCTGGGCCTCGTTGTGCCGGCGCCCCCGCTCGGTGAGCGACCAGCCGCTCAGGCCGGCGAACGCGGACCGCGACACGTGGCCGTAGGCCTCGGCGTCGAGCAGGTCCTCCTCGGTGCGGCCGGGGTCGAGGCCGAAGCGGGCCGCGACGGCCGCGGTGTCGGCGAACCCCTTGAGCCGCACGGCGTGCAGCACCAGCATCATGACCGCTCCTCGGTGACGGTGCCCGCGGCGCCGTCGACCGTCACGACGCTGCCATCGGCGAAGCGGCGAATCGAAGGGCCCACGCCCACGACGGCGGGGATGCCGAACTCGCGGGCCACGATCGCCGCGTGGCACAGCACCCCGCCGGTCTCGGTGACGACCGCGGCCACGATCCGGAACAGTGGCGTCCAGGCCGGGTCGGTGGTGCGGCACACCAGCACGTCCCCGGGCCGGACGCGGCCGAAGTCGTCCACCGAGCGCACGATCCGCACCGGCCCGCTCGCCCGGCCCGGACCGGCGCCCAGCGCGGTGACCGGGCGCGACTGCAGCACCCAGACGCGGCCGTCCGCGATCGCCCACTCGACGTCCTGCGGCCCGCCGAAGAAGTCCGCGCAGCGGCGGCCCAGGGCGGCGAGGCGTTCGCGCTCGGCGGGGGAGAGGCAGTCGTCGTCGGGCTGGACGCGTCCGGAGACGAGGGCGTCGCCGAGGCCCCGGGCCGCCTCGATGACCACGGTGTCGCGGCCGTCGCGGGGGTCGCGGGTGAACAGCACCCCGGCGGTGCCGGCGTCGACCATCTCCTGCACGAGCACGGGGACCGGCCGCTCGGCGATGCCGAGGTGACGCCCGTAGCCGCGCGCCCGCTCGGTGCCGGCCGCGCACCGTGCGACCGCGTCCGCGACGTCGTTCCCGCGGACGTTGAGCAGGGTTGCGTACTGCCCGGCGAACGAAGCCCCCGCCGAGTCCTCGGCGAGCCCCGAGGAGCGCACCGCGACGGCCCGGTCGCCGAGGCGCGACGCGATCGCCCCGGCGTCGACCGGCCCGACGACCACGAACCCGTCCGGCACCGGGAACCCGGCCCGCAGCAGCCGGCCGAGCGCGTGCGCCTTGCCGCCGCACTCCGGCCCGGCGTCGGCGAGCGCGACGATGCTCACGAGCCGAGCCGGCCGAGGACGCGTTCGTGCCGCTGCTGCGCCGCCTGCGCGGTGCGCAGCCCGAGCAGGCGCGCGATCTGCGTCCAGGTGAGCCCCTCGGCGCGGGCGACGAAGAGCAGCCCGGCCTCGAGCTGGTCGAGCTCGGCCCGGGCCGCGGCGAGCAGGGCGATGGCGGCGAGCAGGTCCTCGGGCAGCTCCAGCGCGTCGCGGTCGGTGTTCGCCCGCCACAGCGCCTGCCGGATCAGCGTGTGGGCGTCGTGGGGCTGCCCGTCGGCGAGCCACGGCAGTCGCGGCAGGTCCCGCCCGCCGCGCTCGGTCAGCCGCCGCTGCGCGTCCTGCTCCTCGTGCATCCGCCCAGCGTGGCCTTCAACAATCCGTTTGTCAACAATCTGTTGAAAGTGGGCCGTGGTGGGCCGGTGAAGAGTTCATCCGGGCGACCCCTGATGATCACCGGCCGCCGGAAGACTGGTCCGCCGTGCCCGACCTGTCCGACCGGCTGCAGGACCTGATCCACGCGCCCGGCATCGCCCCGCTCGCGTTCCTGCTCGCCTTCCTCGCCGGCGCCGGGCACGCCGTCGCCCCCGGGCACGGCAAGACGCTCGCCGCGGCCTACCTGGCGGGCTCCCGCGGCCGCATCCGCGACGCGGCCTGGCTCGGCGGCTCGGTCGCGGCCATGCACACCGTCTCGGTCCTCGTGATCGGCGTGGCCTGGACCTTCCTGTCGCTGTCCGGCGTGATCGGCATGGAGCGGCTCACCACCTGGCTGCAGGTCGCCGCGGGCGTGCTCGTCCTGGCCACCGGCCTCTGGATGCTCCGCCGCCACCTGCGCCACGCCCACGGGCACCACCACGGCCATGACCAGCACCACGACCACGACCACGGCAAACGCCCCGGCCTGGTGCTGCTCGGCATCTCCGGTGGCCTGACCCCGTCGCCGTCCGCGTTCCTCGTGCTGGCGACCGGGCTCTTCCTCGGCCGCGCCGGCTTCGCGCTGCTGCTGGTGCTCGCGTTCGGCATCGGCATGGCCGTGGTGCTCTTCGCCGTCGGCGCCCTCGCCGTGGCCGGCGCCTCGCTCGTGACGCGCAGCGCCGGCTCGGTCGCGGCCCTGCGCCGAGCGGGTCGCCTGGCCCCGATCCTCGCCGCGAGCGGCATCGCGCTGTTCGGCGCCGGGCTCGTCACCGTCAGCGCCGCCCACCTGATGGCCGCATAGTCACACGCCGGGCTCGTGGCATTGCGCGTCGGCCCGCGCGGTTCGCCGAGCCGGTCGGTTTGCCGGATCTGGTCCGCGGCCAGGACCCCGTCACGCGGCCCGGTCAGGCCGCCTCGGCCCCGATCATCCGCAGCGCCAGCCCGGCGTATTCGCGGGCGATCTCGGCCGGGCTCGTCGGGCCGGCGGGGTCGAACCACTGCGGCAGCGAGGTGCACATCGTGGCGATGGCCCGTCCGGTCTCCAGCGGCATGGCGGTGTGCGCCTCGCCGCGCTCGACGGCGTGGGTGATCTCCTGGTCGATGCGGTGCTGCACCGCGTCCCGCCGGGCCGCGACGCGGCCGCGGTCGGGCTCGTCGATGCTGCGCATCTCGCTGGCCCCGATAAAGGCCAGCTCGGGCCGCGACGTGTGGAACAGCGCGAGCGCCTCGACCAGGCGCGCCAGGCGGGTGAGGGGGCCGTCGGCGTCGGCGGCGGCCTCCCGGATGCGCCAGTCGATCTCGTCCATCGTGAGATCCAGGATGCGTACCAGGAGTGCCTGCTTGCTCTCGTAGTGGTGGTAGATGCCGGGGATGCTCATCCCGGCCCGGGCCGCGATCGTGCGCATGGTCGTGCCGTGGTAGCCGGCGCGGACGAACTCCTCGATCGCCGCGGCCAGCACCGGGTCGACCTCCGCGGGCCCGAAGACGCGCCAGGCCCCCGGGGCCTCGCAGGCCTGGGCGGCGGGAGCGTTGTGCAGCAGGAACCCGGCGGACACGTCCAGCGCCGCGGCGAGCTGGAGCAGGCGCCGCACCGAGACGCCGGTCCGGTCGTTCTCGATCGCGCTGATCGTCGCCGCGCTGACGCCGAGCCGGTCCGCCAGCGCGCGCACCGACAGCCCGCGGCGCCGGCGTGCCGCCCGCATCCGGGTTCCCAGCGTGACGGCCATGATGTTCAGAATACCTGAACAGCGAACAATCCCACACCCGCGTTCACCAAGAGAACCAATGGCCAGCACCGAGCGATCGTTCTATAGTGCTGCCGTGGACGTCACCGACCTGATCCGCCCGGGCCGACTGGGGCCCCTCCTCGCGGACGCGACCGGCGACGAGCGGTGGGCCCGCCTCGAGGCGCGGCTCATCACCGGCGGCAAGTCCAACCTCACCTTCGAGCTCACCAGCGCGGCCGGCTCGCTGATCCTGCGCCGGCCGCCGACGGGGCACCTGCTCCCGCGCGCGCACGACATGGGCCGCGAGGCGCGGGTGCAGCGGGCGCTGGCCGCGACCGGCGTGCCCGTGGCGGCGATCGTCCTCGAGCAGCGCGAGCCCGACCTGCTCGAGGTGCCCTTCTACGTGATGGAGAAGGTGCCGGGCGTCGTGATGACCGACGCCGCGCTGGAGGGGCACGTCCCCACCGCGGCCGAGCGGGTCGCCGTCACCGACGCGCTCGTCGACACCCTCGCCGTGCTCCACGAGGTCGGGCCCGAGGCGGTCGGGCTCGGCGACTACGGGCGGCCGCAGCAGTTCGTGGCCCGGCAGGTGCGCACCTGGACCCGGCAGTGGGAGTCCGCCAAGACGCACGACGTCGCGGCCGTGGACGCGCTCGCCGCGCGGCTGGCCGGGCATGAGTGGCCCGAGCCGCCGCGCGCCGCGATCGTCCACGGCGACTACCGGCTCGACAACTGCGTCTTCGACGCGGCGGACCCGTCGCGGATCAACGCCGTGCTGGACTGGGAGCTCTCCACCCTCGGCGACCCGCTCGCCGACCTGGCCATGACACTGTTCTACTGGGTGGAGCGCGGCGAGCCCCGGCTCAGCCTGACGCCGGGGCTGACCGCGGAGCCGGGCTTCCCCGGCCGCGCCTACGTCGCCGAGCGCTACGGGCGCGCCTCGGGCCGCGACCTGGACCAGCTGCACTGGTACGTCGCGTTCGCGCACTTCAAGTTCGCCGGAATCGCCCAGGGGATCGCCGCGCGCACCGCCGGCGGCCAGATGGCCGGGCAGGAGTTCGGCGATCTCGACGCCGAGATCGAAGGCATCGCGAGCCGCGGACTCGCCATCCTCGACGAAGGGAAGCCGTGATGGACTTCGAGCTGTCGGCCAAGGCCCGCGACGCGTGCGAGCGCATGTGGGACTTCATGAACGAGGAGATCCTCCCGGCCGAGCGGGAGTGGCACGAGCACCTGCGCGAGCACGGCGAGCACTCCTACCCGCCGGTCATGGAGCGGCTCAAGGCCTCGGCCCGCCGGCGCGGGCTGTGGAACCTGTTCCTGCCCAAGCTCAGCGGCATGACGAACCTGGAGTACGCCGCGGTGGCCGAGATCACCGGCTGGTCGCCGGTGATCGCGCCGGAGGCGATCAACTGCCAGGCGCCCGACACCGGCAACATGGAGACCCTGGAGCTCTTCGCCACCGAGCGGCAGCGCGAGCAGTGGCTCGAGCCGCTGCTCGCCGGCGAGATCCGCTCGGCGTTCGCGATGACCGAGCCGCAGGTCGCCTCCTCCGACGCCACTAACATCGAGCTGTCGATCGTGCGTGACGGGGACGAGTACGTCATCAACGGCCGCAAGTGGTGGATCACCGGCGTGGCGGACGAGCGCTGCAAGATCTTCATCGTCATGGGCAAGACCGACCCGCGGGCGGCCTCGCACCGGCAGCAGTCGATGGTGCTCGTGCCGCGCGACACGCCCGGCCTGCAGATCGTGCGCCACCTGCCGATCTTCGGCTACCAGGACCAGCACGGCCACTCCGAGCTCGCGTTCACCGACGTCCGCGTCCCCGTCGCCAACCGGCTGGGCGAGGAGGGCGACGGCTTCCTGATCTCGCAGGCGCGCCTCGGTCCCGGCCGCATCCACCACGCGATGCGGGCGATCGGCATGGCCGAGCGTGCCCTTGCCCTGATGGTGCGCCGCTGCAAGCAGCGGGTCGCGTTCGGCGCCGCCCTGGCCGACCAGGGGGTGGTGCAGGAGCTGCTCGCGAAGTCCCGCATCGAGATCGACCAGGTCCGGCTGTACGTCCAGCGCACCGCGTGGCTCATCGACCGGCACGGTGCCGGTGGTGCCCGCTCGGAGATCGCCGGCATCAAGGTCGCCGCGCCCGCGGTCGCGACGGCCGTCATCGACCGCGCGATCGAGGTCTTCGGGGCCGCGGGGGTGAGCGACGACTTCCCGCTCGCCTACTTCTACGCCTGGGCGCGGGTCCTGCGCATCGTCGACGGCCCCGATGCCGTGCACCGGCGCACCGTCGCGCGCGCCGAGCTCAAGCGCGAGTCCCCGGCCCGGCACTGAGGCCGGCCCACGGGTCAGGAGAGGCAGTCATGAGCGCAACCCACGCGGGCAAGGCGGCGATCGTCACCGGCGCCAGCCGCGGCATCGGCCTGGCGGTCGCCGAGCGGCTCGTCGCGGAGGGGGCGAGGGTCGTCATCACCGCGCGCAAGCCCGAGGCGCTCGCCGCGGCCGTGGCGAAGCTGGGCCCGGACAACGCCGCCTCCGTCGCCGGCGGCGCGGACGACCCGGCCTGCCAGGAGGAGGCCGTCGCCACGGCCGTGGAGCGGTACGGCCGCATCGACTACCTGGTCAACAACACCGGCATCAACCCGGCATACGGGTCGCTGCTCGACCTCGACCCGGCCGCCAGCGCCAAGATCTTTGGGGTCAACGTGATCGCCGCCCTGGAGTGGGTGAAGAAGGTCCACGCGGCCTGGATGGGGGCCAACGGCGGCGCGGTCGTGAACGTCGCGTCGGTGGCCGGGCTGCGCGCCGCTCCCAACATCGCGATGTACGGGGCGTCGAAGGCCGCCCTGATCCACCTCACCGAGGAGCTCGCCCACGAGCTCGGCCCGGCCATCCGGGTCAACGCCGTCGCCCCGGCGGTCGTGAAGACCCGCTTCGCCACGGCGCTCTTCGAGGGCCAGGAGGAGCAGGTGGTGCGCAACTACCCGCTCAAGCGCCTCGGCGCCCCCGAGGACATCGCCGGCGCGGTCAGCTTCCTGCTCTCCGCCGACGCCGCCTGGATCACGGGCCACACGCTGACCGTCGACGGCGGGCTCACCCTCGGCGGCGGCGTGTAGGTCGGCCGGCCGGCCGGTGGGTTGGTGCCCAGCGGACCAGGTCCGGCGCGAACACGGCGCCGGCGACCGCGACGAGGACGGCGGCGGTGCGCAGGCGCAAGGGGCGGCTGCTTGGACAACATCGCGGGAACTTCACGGACGGTCCCGCCGACCAATACAGTGATGTATCAGGCTAGAGCACTGTCCCGATATGACCATTAAGCGCGGTTTAAGCGTTTCCGTGGGGCTTGCCGCGCTGCTCGCGACCCTGGTCGTGGCCCTGCGCTGGGGCGGCGGCCTCACCGGCCGCGCCATCGTCGGCCTGCCCGACCCCGGCGCGCTCACGGCGTGGGGCCTGCCGCTGGCCCGGGCCGCGGCCGACGTGTGCGCCGTGGCGACCGTCGGCTTCACGGTGACGGCGGCCTTCCTGCTGCCCGGCGACGGGCGGCTGCTCGGCCCGGCGGCGTACCGGATGCTGCGCCGCGCGGGCTGGTGGGCGGCCGGCTGGGCCATCGCCTCCCTCGCGCTGCTGCCGCTGACGCTCTCGGACCTGCTCGGCCAGCCGGTGTCGCGGGTGACGTTCGCCGGGGTGCGCAGCCTCGCGTGGTCCGTCTCGCAGGGGCAGTCCGCCCTCGCGCAGGCGGTCCTCGCCGCCGCCGTGGCGGTCGCGGCCCGGCTCGTGCTCACGCGCACCGGCACGGCCGTCGTCGCCCTCGTCGCCGGGGCGGCCCTGGTGCCGCCGGCGCTGACCGGCCACTCCGCCGGAGCCGGCAACCATCAGCTCGCGGTCACGAGCCTGGCCGTGCACATCGTCGCCGCCGCGCTCTGGGTCGGTGGCCTCGCCGCGCTCGTCACGCTGCGCGGCGACACGGTGCTCGCCACCACCGTGCGCGGCTACAGCCGGCTGGCGCTGGGCTGCTGGGTCGCCGTCGCGGCCAGCGGATTCACCAACGCGGCGGTGCGGCTGGGAGCGTTCGGGGAGCTGTGGCACTCGCGCTACGGGCTGCTCGTCCTCGGCAAGGTGGCGGCGCTCGTCGCGGCCGGGGTCTTCGGGGCGGTACACCGGCGCGCAACGCCACCCGGCAACCTCCGGCGGCTCCTGGCCGGTGAGCTCATCCTGTTCGCCGCCACGCTCGGGCTCGCCGTCGCGCTGTCCCGCACGCCGACCCCGGTGCCGTCGAACCCGGTCGAGACCGACCCCGTCACCGACCTGCTGGGCTTCCCGGCCCCGCCCCCGCTGTCGGCCGCGCGGGTGTTCTGGCCGCCGCTGCTGGACGGGTTCTTTCTGGCGGCGGTCGTACTCGCCGTGGCCGCCTACCTCACCGGTGTGTGGCGCCTGCGCCGGGCCGGGCACCACTGGCCCGTCGCCCGCACCGCGAGCTTGCTCGGCGGCGTGGCCCTGCTCGCCGCGTTCACCGTGTCGGGGTTCGCCCGCTACGCCTACGTGCTGTTCTCCGCGCACATGGCCCAGCACCTGGTGCTCGCGATGCTCGTGCCGATCCTGCTCGTCGGCGGCGCCCCGGTCACCCTCGCCCTGCGCACCCTGCGCCCGCCCGCCGACCCCCGGGTCCGGGGCGCGCGCGACTGGCTGCTGCTGGTGCTGCACAGCCGGGTCCTGCGCCTGCTGTGCCATCCCGTCGTCGCCCTGGCGCAGTACGTCGTCGGCCTGTACGCGTTGTACTTCAGCGACCTGCTGGGCGTCCTCATGCGGTACCACGTCGGGCACCTGGCGATGCTCGTGCACTTCGTCCTGAGCGGGTACCTGTTCTTCTGGGTCCTCATCGGCGTCGACCCGGGGCGCCGGACGACCTCGCCGCCGATCCTGGTGCTCGTGCACTTCGCGGGCATGGCGTTCCACGCGTTCCTCGGCGTCGCGCTCATGCAGTCCCGGACCTTGATCGCGGCGGACTGGTACACCTCCGTGCACCCGGCCTGGGCGAGCGCCCTGCTCGACGACCAGCGGGTCGGCGCCGGGCTCGCGTGGGGCTTCGGCGAGATCCCCGCGGTCGCGATCCTGCTCCTGCTCGTCGTGCGCTGGATCCGTGCCGACGAGCGCGAGCAGCGCCGCCTCGACCGGGCCGCCGACCGCGCCGAGGAGACCGGCGAGGAGGACGAGCTCGCCCGGTACAACGCGTTCCTGCGCCGGGCCGCGGAAACCGCCGAGCGCCACTGAAAGGGTCGGACGGAACTTTCCCGGTCCGCCCGCCGACTAGGGGGATGTGTCAGTCGCCACCGATGTCTCGCCGCCCACCGGGGAGCTGCCACCCGGGCCCGCCGCCACGGGCCGCGCGTGGTCGCTCGTCCCGCTGCCGACCCGCCTGCACCGCTACGGCGGCGTCCTCGTCGCACCACCGCTGGCCGTCGCCGCCGTCACCGGCCTGCTGTTCGCGTTCAGCCCGCAGCGCGACCGGTTCGTCTACCGGCTGCTGCTCGGCGCGCTCGCGATCGGCCCGCTCTGCGTCATCACGTGGGGCTACCGCACGTGGTGGCAGCGCCGCCCGACGCGCGCCGACCGCCGCGCCCCGGCCGGCCCGCCGCCCGCCCGGGGCGCCTGGCGCGGGGTGCGCCCGCCGCTGCTCGTCGCCGGCGCGCTCGTCACCGCGGCGATCGGCCGGGCTCGGCCGGGCACTGCCGGCCTTCGGCGTCACGCTGCTGGCGTTCCTGCTCGCTGACGCCGACGCCGACGCCGCCGCGAGCCTGCGAATACGGCGCCGGCCAGCAGCGCGATGACGACGCCTCCGCCGACGATCCACGGCGTCGCGCCCGAGCCCCCGGCGGCGTCCGGCGCCGCGGACGGGGTGGCCGAGGGCGTCGCCGCCGCGGCCGGGGGTGTCGAGGGCGTCGCCGTCGCGGCCGGCACCCCGGAACCGGCCGGCGCCCCGGAACCGGAGACCGTGAAGGAGAACTGCCCCTCGATCGGATGACCGTCGGCGGAGACCGTGCGCCAGGCGACCCGCACCGCACCGTTCGGCAACGGCCTGAGCGGCTGGGTGAGGGTCCGGTCCGTGACGCGCGGCGCTCCGTCCACATAGGACGCACCGTCGGCGCCGGTCACCACGACCGTGCTGAACTGCTGCTGGACGCCGTCGCTGAAGGTCAGCGCGACGGCGTTGGGCGGTGTGCGCACCGCGGCCCCGTCGGCCGGATCGCTGGCCACGAGCCGGGAGTGCGCGAACGCGGGCGTCGCCGGGGCGAGCAGCACGAGCGCCGCGGCGACGAGGAGAACGCGAATGGTGCAACGCATGACGGGAACTTTAGGCCATGCCGCGGCGACTATCCCCGTGACTGTCCACACTGTACGAAGGATGTTCGATGTCGTTGCCGCTGCGCACGTTCGGCGCCGCCCTGCTGCTCACCCTCGCCGGGTGCGGGGCGTCCGCCACGCCTTCCACGGTCCCCGCGCAGCCCGCGCTCGCCGTGAAGGACCCCTGGGTGAAGACCGCGGACTCGGGCATGTCGGCCGCGTACGGCACCGTGCTGAACACCACCGGCAAGGACGTCACCATCGTGTCGGTCACGTCCACCGCCTCGCCGGTGATGGAGCTGCACGAGACCGCGATGGTCGACGGCAAGATGGCGATGAGGCCCAAGGATGGCGGCTTCACCATCCCGGCCAACGGCAGCCACGAGTTCAAGCCCGGCGGCGACCACTTCATGCTCATGGACGTGAAGACCCCGGTGAAGCCCGGCGACCAGGTCACCTTCACGCTCACCCTGCAGGGTGGCGACACCGTGCGGTTCACCGCCCTGGGCAAGGACTTCGCCGGCGGCAACGAGTCCTACCAGCCCGGGATGGGCTGACGTGCCGCACCGGGTCGCGCGCCGCGCCCTGCTCGCCGGCGGCGCGCTGACGCTGGCCGGGGCGGGCACGGCGGCGCTCGTGACGACCGCCGGGCCGAGCCCGTCCACAGTGGACTTCGGCGGCCAGGTCGTGCCCTTCCACGGCCCGCACCAGGCCGGCATCGAGACGCCCGCGCAGGCGCACGCCGCGTTCGTCGCGCTCGATGGCAAGCCCGGCACCGACCGCGCCGCGCTCGCACGGCTCATGCGCCTGCTCACGGACGACGCCGCCCGGCTTACCCGGGGCGCGCCGCCGCTCGCCGACGGGCAGCCGGAGCTCGCCGCCGTGCCCGCCCGGCTCACCGTCACGTTCGGCTTCGGGCCGGGCCTGTTCGACGCCGCCGGGCTGCTCGCGCAGCGGCCCGAGTCGCTGCGGCCGTTGCCCGCGTTCGGGATCGACCGGCTGCTGCCGCAGTGGTGCGGCGGGGACCTGCTGCTGCAGATCTGCGCCGACGACCCGGTCACCGTGTCCCACGCGCAGCGCATGCTCGTCAAGGACGCCCGCGCGTTCGCGACGGTGCGCTGGGTGCAGCGCGGCTTCCGGCGCGCTCGCGGCATGCAGGACGACGGGGTGACCCAGCGCAACGTGCTCGGCCAGGTCGACGGCACCGCCAATCCGGAGCCCGGCACCGACGTCTTCGCCGGGGCCGTGTGGACCGACGACGGGCCGCAGTGGCTGCGGGGCGGTGGCACGACGCTCGTGCTGCGCCGCATCCGGGCGGAGCTCGAGACGTGGGACGCGGCGGACACGGCGGGCAAGGAGTTCGCCGTCGGCCGCCGCCTCGCCGACGGCGCCCCGCTCACCGGCCGGCACGAGCACGACCCGCTGGACCTGCTGGCGAAGAACGCGATCGGCTTCCCGGTCATCTCCGAGTTCTCCCACGCGGCCCGGGCACACGTGCTCAGCGACCGGCAGCGCATCTTCCGCCGCCCGTACAACTACGACGAACCGCCGGCCGCGGACGGCAGCGCCGACGCCGGCCTCGTGTTCGCCTCGTTCCAGCGCGACATCGCCCGCCAGTTCCTGCCCATCCAGCGCAACCTCGCCGAGGCGGACCTGCTCAACGAGTGGATCACCCCGATCGGCTCGGCCGTGTTCGCGATCCCGCCCGGCTGCGAGGAGGGCGACTGGATCGGCCGGACCCTCCTCGGCTGACCACGCTTGCTGCGCTGCCGCGCTTGCTGCGCTGCCGCGCTTGCTGCGCTGCCGCGCTTGCTGCGCTGCCGCGCTTGCTGCGCTGCCGCGCTTGCTGCGCTGCCGCGCTTGCTGCGCTGCCGCGCTTGCTGCGCTGCCGCGCTTGCTGCGCTGCCGCGCTTGCTGCGCTGCCGCGCTGCGAGGCTTGCTGCGCCTGCTGCGCTGCGAAGCCTGCCGTGGTGCCGCGCTTGCTGCGGTGCCGCGCTGCCGCGCCGGCGGCGGCGCCGCGCCGGTGTGCATAGGCCGCGGGCGCCGGGGTAGCGCGCCGTGTGGTCCCGACCCAGCAAGAGCACCACTGGTTCGCCGAGCCGACGCGACCGGTCGGACGGCGGTACGTCGTCTGGCTGATCGTCGCCCAGTTCGTGTTCTACGTGGCGCTGCTCGGCCCCGCGATCGTCGGCATCGGCATCAAGGTGCAGCAGATCGTGCCGGACACCGAGAAGACCTCCGCGCTGGGGACCGTCGCCGGCTTCGGGGCGCTGTTCGCGGTCGTCGGCAACGTGCTCTTCGGCCGGCTCTCCGACCGCACCACGTCACGGTGGGGGCGGCGGCGGCCGTGGATCGTGGCCGGTACCGTCGTCATGACCCTGGCCCTGCTCGTCATGGCGCTCGGCCGCTCGGTCGCGGTCGTCACGGCCGGCTGGTGCCTGGCCCAGCTCGGCGCCAACGCGACCCTGGCCCCGTTCATCGCCACGCTCGCCGACCAGGTGCCGACCTTCCAGCGCGGCAGCGTCTCGGCGCTGCTCGGCATCGCCCAGAACGTCGGCATCCTCGGCGGCACCTACGTGGCCCAGCGCTTCCAGCACCAGATCGTGATCATGTTCGTGGCGCCGGCCGTGCTCTCGATCGGGGCCATGCTGGTCTTCGCCATCGTCCTGCCCGACCAGCGGCTGCGCATCCGGCCGCCGCCGGCGCCGATCAAGGACTGGTTCTGGGTGAACCCGGTCGAACACCGGGACTTCGCGCTCGCGTGGGCCTCGCGGTTCCTCATCACCCTGGCCACCTACATGTTCACCACGTTCCGGCTGTACTTCCTGCAGGACCGGGTCGGGCTGTCGGCCGGGGCCGCGCCCGCCGCCGTGACCGTCGGCGTGCTGATCTACACGATCGCCCTGATCGCGTGCGGCTGGATCGCCGGGCGGATCTCCGACCGCACCGGGCGCCGCAAGTTCCTCGTCGCCGGCTCGACGCTGCTGTTCGGCGCCGGCACCGCGGCGCTGTCCCACGTCACGACGCTCGGGCAGTTCTACGGCGTCGAGGCCGTGCTCGGCGTGGCCTCCGGCATCTACGTGGGGGTGGACCTGGCGCTCGTCGTCGACGTGCTGCCGAACCCGGACGACGCCGGCAAGGACCTCGGGGTGTTCAACATCGCCAATGCCCTGCCGCAGACCGTCGCGCCCGTGCTCGGCGCGGCGCTGCTGGCGCTGGGCAGTGCCACGAACCAGAATTACACCCTGCTGCTGTACAGCGCCGGTGCCGCGTCCCTCCTCGGCGCACTGGTCGTACTGCCGATCAGAAAGGTGAGGTAGGCCGCGATGACCGACGAGCGGATCGAGACGCTCCTGGCCGGCATGTCGCCGGAGGAGAAGGCCGGGCAGCTGACCCAGTACTTCTACTTCAAGCTCCCCGGCGAGGCCGATCCCGCGCTGGGCGTCGACGCCGCCGAGCAGCCGCTGGCGGCCGAGGCGGCGCTCGGGCGCGGCGGGGCCGGCTCGCTGCTGTTCGTCACCGACCCGGCCGAGGTCAACCGGCTCCAGCGGCTCGCGATCGACGGCAGCCGGCAGGGCATCCCGGTGCTGTTCGGCTTCGACGTCATCCACGGCCTGCGGACGATCTTCCCGGTGCCGATCGCGATGGCCGCCTCCTGGGACCCGGAGACGATCGAGCGCGGCCAGGCGATCGCGGGCCGGGAGGCGCGGGCCGTCGGCATCCACTGGACGTTCGCGCCGATGGTCGACATCACCCGCGACCCGCGCTGGGGCCGCATCATCGAGGGCGCCGGCGAGGACCCGTTCCTGGGCGCCGCCGTGGCCGCGGCGCAGGTCCGCGGCTTCCAGGGCGGCGGGATCATCGCCGGTCCCAAGCACTTCGCGGGGTACGGCGCCTCCCTGGGTGGCCGCGACTACGACGAGGCCAACATCTCCGAGTACGAGCTGTGGAACACCTACCTGCCCCCGTTCCGGGCCGCCGTGGAGGCCGGGGCGGGCAACATCATGACCGCGTACATGGACCTCAACGGCATCCCCGCCTCCGGCAGCCACTGGCTGCTGACCACGGTGCTGCGGGACACGTGGGGCTTCACCGGCTTCGTGGTCAGCGACGCCAACGCGGTCAAGAACCTGCAGACGCACGGGTTCGCCGCCGACCCGGCGGACGCGGCGGCCCGCGCGGTCATGGCCGGCGTCGACCTCGAGATGGCCGTGTCGGAGCCCGCCTACGACCACCTGCCGGCGGTCCCGGCGGCGCGGGACGCGATCGAGGCGAGCGTGCGGCGCATCCTGGAGGCGAAGCTGCGGCTCGGGCTGCTCGACGAGCCGTTCGTGGACGAGGACCGGGCCCGGCAGGTGCTGGCCGATCCGGAGCATCGGGTCGTGGCGCGCGAGGCGGCGCGGCGCAGTGCGGTACTGCTGAAGAACGACGGCGACCTCCTGCCGCTCGACCCCGGGGCGCTCGGCTCGATCGCCGTGCTCGGGCCGCTCGCCGACTCCCGGCGCGACACGCTCGGCCCGTGGGTGTTCGACTTCGACCTCGCCGAGACGGTCACGGTGCTCGACGGCATCCGGCGCGCGACCGGCGCCGAGGTCGCCTACGCCCAGGGCGTCCCCGTGGCCCAGCGCGAGTTCCCGTCGATGTTCGACCAGTTCGGCGGCAACCGCCCCGAGGACCCCGAGGGATTCGACGCCGACGCCGAGTTCGCCCGCGCCGTCGCGCTCGCCGGGTCCTCCGACGTCGCGATCGTGGTGCTGGGGGAGCACCAGAACATGATCGGCGAGGCCGCGTCGCGCTCGTCGCTGGACCTGCCGGGCCGCCAGCTGGACCTGCTGCGGGCGGTCGCGGCCACCGGCACGCCGACGGTCCTGCTGCTGATGAACGGCCGCCCGCTCGACCTGCGCTGGCCGGCCGAGCACGTGCCGGCGATCCTGGACGTCTGGTACCCCGGCAGCCAGGGCGGCAACGCCGTCGCCGACCTGCTCTTCGGCGCCGCGTCACCGGGCGGGAAGCTGCCCTTCACCTGGCCGCGCACGGTCGGCCAGGTGCCGATCCACTACGGGCACACGCGCTCGCACGAGCCGCAGAACCAGGGCCGCCGCTACTGGGACGAGGCGAGCACGCCCCTGTTCCCGTTCGGCCACGGCCTCAGCTACGGCCGGTTCGCCTACGAGAACCTGTTCGTCTCCGCCGGCACCGTCGCGCCGGACGCCGAGGTCACCGTGTCGGTCGACGTCACCAACACCGGGGCGCGGCCCGCGCCCGAGGTCGTGCAGCTGTATCTCCACCAGCGCCACGGCCGCGCCTCCCGCCCGGTCCGGGAGCTGAAGGGCTTCTCGCGGGTCGAGCTCGCGCCGGGGGAGACCCGCCGCGTGACGTTCACGATCGGGCCGCAGCAGCGGCGGTACTGGCACGCCGCCGTCCGCGACTGGGTGCTCGACACCACGACGTTCGACGTGTGGGTGGGTGGCAGCTCGGCCGCCGAGCTCGCCACGACCTTCGAGGTCCGCCCGGTGTGACGGCCGACACCCTGCGGGGGACGGCTCGGTTTGTGTTCCGCCCGGATCGGGAATAGACGTCGGCAAGGCAACACCCGGAACAATGGAGGCGTGACATGACTGTCGGCGGCATCATCTCCGCACTGGTCGTCGGCTTGATCATCGGCGCGTTGGGGCGCCTGGTCGTGCCCGGCAAGCAGAACATCCCGATCTGGCTCACCATCGTCATCGGCATCATCGCCGCGCTCATCGGCACGGCGATCGCCCGCGGTCTCGGCTGGGCCGACACCCCCGGTGTCGACTGGCTCGAGATCGTCATCCAGGTCGTGCTGGCCGCGATCGGCGTGTGGGCCGTCGCCGGTCTCTACGGTCGGCGCAGCGTTCGCTGACCCGACGACACCCGATGGCGCGGACCGGCTCCGGTCCGCGCCATCGCCGTGTTCCGGGGCCGGCGTCGGCTCAGGGTGCGGACCAGCCTCCGGTCGGCGGCGGGGGCGGGGCGGCGCCGGGATGGGGCGCCAGCACGACCGCGGTCGACCAGCCCGCCCACGGCGCCCACTGGTCGCGGCGCGCCTGTGACTCGGCGATGTAGCGCGCGGTGCGCGGGTCGCCCAGGCCCGCCAGGCCCAGCAGCGTCGCGACGATGCCGGCGGCGGTGAGCGCGTACGACGTGATCCCGATCCAGGCGGGCACGGCCTCGGCGCCGGCCAGGCGGCCCAGGGAGATGACCGTCGTCTCCGGGACCTGGCAGGCCGCGACGAGCTGGCCGACGAGCAGTCCGCCGGCGCCGATGCGGGCCATGCGGGCCATGCGGGCCGGCACGAGCCGGCCGTCGCGGGCGATGCCGGCGGCCGCCGCCGACCCGATGCCGCCGGCGGCCATGAGCAGGGCGACCAGGCCGAAGATCGCCAGCACGGCCGGCGTGCTCGTCACGAAGCTGTCGAGCACTAGCGCCGTGCCGAGCGAGCCGACGCCGAGCACGGCGCCCGCGCCCAGCAGCCACGGGCAGCGCCGCAGCGGGCCGGGGGCGCTCACCGGGGCCGGGGTGTCCGCCGGTGCGCGCCCGGCCGCCGGGAGGGCCAGGCAGATGGCGGTGGCCAGCAGCCCCAGCACCGCGACGCCCGTGGCCACGGCGCCGACCCACCGCGCGGGGCCGATCCAGACGTCGTACGCGGGCTGGTACATCAGCCCGTGGTACTCCAGCGACAGCCACAGCGTGAGCGGGACCCCGCCGTACGCGAGGCTGACCAGCACCGGCCGGGCGGCGGGGCGCCGGGCCGCGACCAGGCCGGCGGTCACCAGCAGCAGCGCCGCGAACGTGACGGCGGGGATGAGCCAGACGACGGCCTCGGCGGCGACCCCGGCGTGCAGGTACGGCTCGACGCGCGCGTGGTCCACGCCGGCCTCGAAGGCCCAGGCGAGCCAGGCGAGGCCGCCGAGCGCGGGCAGCACGGCGAGCAGGCCCACGATCAGGGGCACACGGGAGGCGCGAGGCACCGGCGCACGCTATCGGACCCCGGACGGCCAGCACAGATCCACTCGGACGAGGGGCCGGTCCACCGTCCGGCGGCGGGCGCGCGAGGCCGGTAGCTCCGGCGCGGCGCTCAGAGCACGGCAGCCAGCAGCAGGCGCAGTCCCGCGGTGCCCGCGACCGCGGCGGCGATGCAGGTCAGGTGGGAGCGGCCGAGCGCGCGCAGGGCGGCGGCGAGGCCGAGGCCGGGCAGCAGCGTCCAGTCGAAGTCGCGCCAGCCCGGACCGAGCACGTCGACGGCGAGCAGGGCGGCGAGGAGCACGACCGGCAGCGCGTCGGCCACGGCCTGCAGGCGGGGCGGGAAGGCGCGGCCGCCGAGCAGTGCCGGGCCGATCGCCTTGCAGAGCGCGTTGAGCAGGGCGAGGGCGACGGTCGCGACGATCATCGTGGTCACGGCCGGGGCTCCTCGACGGGGGCCGGGGACCGCAGGGCGAGCACGGCCGCGGTCCCCGCCAGGGCGAGGGCCACGCCGGAGGGCAGGAACCGGCAGGTGGCGGCGATGGCGGCCGCGACCGTGCCGGCCGGGGCCAGGCGCGGGCCCGCGCGCAGCGCGTCGAGGAGGAGCAGGCCGAAGAAGCCCGGGAAGATGACGTCGAGGCCGGTGGCCCGCAGCGCGGACCCGCCGGGCACGAGCACGGCGCCCAGGGCGGTGCCGAGGATCCACGCCGGCCACTGCACCAGGGTCGCGCCGAGCATGAGCCGCCGGTCGAGCCCGCCACCGGGGCGCTGGGCCGCGACCCACGAGCCGTCGACGACCGCCTGGCCCTGCACCGCCCGGCGCAGCGGGCCGCCCGGCAGGAAGCGCGCGGTGGCCGCGGCCATCGGCACGAACCGCAGGTTCATGAGCGCCGCGCCGGCGAGTGCCGGGCCGAGGCCGCCCCCGCCGGCGAGCGCGGTGACGAGCGCGAACTGGGCCGATCCGGAGAACACCACCGCCGACATGGCGATCGCCAGCCAGGCCGGCCAGCCGTGCGTCACCGCGAACGCGCCGAACCCGACCGCGAGCAGGCACGAGCCCGCGGCGAGCCCGGCGCCGACTCGCAGCCCCCGGGACCAGCCGCCATCGTTGTCCATGGACCCCTCATCTCCGATGCCCACATGGTCTAAACGCATTTAGGGCATGTAGCATGACGGGCGTGTATCAGTGGCGCTACCTCGGCGGGCACCTGGCGCTCGACCTGTGCAACACCGTGTCCTGGCGGCTGGACCCGGCGCGCACCGTCGACCGGCTCGGCACGGCCGCGCTGTTCGCCGACTGGTTCCGGACCGCGACCGGCCTGCGGGCCGAGGCGGACCACGGGATGCTGGACCGGGTGCGGCTCCTGCGCGACGAGACCATCCGGGTCGTCGACGCGCACCTCGCGGGAGAGCCGCCGGACCTCCGATTCGTCTACGACGCCTGGCGCGAGGCCCTGCACCACGCCCGCCCGTCCGAGCGGCTGCCGATCACCGTGACCGCCGACGAGCCGGTGCACCACCTCGCGCTCGCTGTGGCGGAGCTGCTGCACCGGCCCGACCTGTCGGCGCTGCGCCGGTGCGACGGCGAGGGCTGCGGGTGGCTGTTCCTGGACACCACCCGCAACCACAGCCGCCGCTGGTGCGACTCCGCGGACTGCGGCAACCGGGCCCGCGTGCGCGCCTACAGCCGCCGCCGGGCGTGACCTACCTGGTCCAGCCGGTGTCCACGTACTGCCGCTCGCTGCGCAGCCCGAACGCCCCGAAGTTCGCCAGCCCCGGGCGCACGGCCGAGATCTGCGGCGTCTGGAACAGCGGCACGGAGTGCCCGGCCTTCCACAGCAGCGCGTCGGCCTGGTTGAGCAGCTCCGCCGCCTTGCCCCGGTCCGTCTCCGCGCCCGCGCGGTCGAGCAGCCGGTCGATCTCCGGCGTGCCGACCCCGCCGTAGTTCTGGTCGCCGCCGGTGCGGTACACCGGGTCGAGCAGCGACGGGAACACGTTGTCGACCTGGCGGAACGAGGCCAGGTCGAAGGCGCCGACGTTGACGTACTTCGCGAAGTAGTCGTTCCCGGGCACCTTGCGCAGCTCGACGGTGATGCCCGCCTGGCCGAGCATGTTCTGCACGAGCTGCGGCAGGTCCGTGCTGCCGTTGCCGTTGACGACGTAGACGAGCTTGAGCGGCGCGCCGTCCTTGGCCCGGGTCCGGCCGTCGGCCGAGGCCTTCCAGCCGGCCTCGTCGAGCAGGCGCTTGGCCCGCTCGAGGTCGAACTTCCCGAACTCGCCGCTGGTGTCGCGGTACCCCTCCTGGCTCGGCATGAAGAAGTGGCTGCCGAGCGTGTTCACCTTGAACGGCAGCCCGGCGGACTGGGCCGCGGCGATCGCGCCTCGGTCCACCGCGTTCTGGACCGCCTGCCGGACCCGCTCGTCGGCGAGCGCCCCGGCGTGCCCGAGCGTCAGCTGCGTCTCGTCCCAGCGGCCGCCGGTGCGGATGACGGTGTTCGCCGCCCCGGCGAGGCGCTGGTAGGCCTCGGGCTGGCGGCCGGGCGCCTGGTCGATCTCGTTGTTGAGGTACGCCTCGGTGATCGCGGTGCTGTCCAGCGCCCGGTACACGATGGAGTCGAGCAGGGGCTTCGTGCCCCAGTACGACGGGTTCGGCACCATGGTGATCGTCTGGCTGGTCTTGTCGGCCGAGCCGATCTTCCACGGGCCGCCCCAGACCGGGATCTTCTCGATCCAGCCGGTGTTGAACTCCTCGGGCGTGTCGATCGCGCTGCCGGGCAGCAGCGGGTCGAAGAGCGTCTGCCAGTCGGCGTACGGCGTCTTGAAGGTCACCTTCACGGTGCGGTCGTCGGCTCCGCGCTCGACGTTCGCGATGGCGTCGTAGCCGGTCGTGCCCGAGAGCTGGAACCGCTGGTCGGAGCCGTTGCGGGTCTTCCAGTTGGTGGCGAAGTCCTGCCAGGTGATCGGCGTCGAGTCGCTCCAGGCGGCCTTGGGGTTCAGCTTGTACGTCACGACCTGCGCGCCCCCGGAGGTGCTCACGTCCGCCGCTGCGAGCACGTCGGGGTTGGCCGCCGGCACCCCGTTGTCATCGGCGAACCACAGCTTCGGCTCGGCCAGCGCCAGGATCGACGAGCCGTCGCCCTGGGTGCCGTCGACCTGCCCGACGTTGTACTGCGTGATCCACTGCTGGATCGAGAGCTTCAGCGTGCCGCCCTGCCGCAGGCTCTCGCGCGGCTGCGGGTTGATGTCGGCGCTGCCGGTCTTCGGCGGCGTGCCCTGCTTGCCCGGCCCGCTGCCGCCGCCGCAGCCCGCGGTCAGCCCGACCCCGGCCAGCAGTGCCACGAGGCCCAGCGCCGTGGAGTTCCGCATCGAACCCGCCTCCCTAATGCATACTTCGCAGACCGTCTATATATACATCTTCTGCTACGTTCATCAATACGATATCCGTCAATGGGAGGTTCGGTGCTCGCCTTCCTCGCCCGCCGCGTCGCCTACTACCTGGTCCTGCTGCTCTCGGCCGCCTTTCTGTCCTACCTCCTGGCGGCGACCGCCCTGTCGCCCCGCGCCTACTTCCAGGCCCGGCTGCCCCCGCCGCCGGCCGAGCAGGTGGACCGGCAACTGCGCGCCATCGGGCTCGACGATCGCCGGCCGGTCACCGAGCGCTTCGCGGGCTGGGCCGGCCGGGCGGCCCGCGGCGACCTCGGCACGAGCATCACCGGCACCTCCGTCAACGCCGAGTTCGGCCGCCGCGTCGGGGTGAGCCTACGGCTGCTCGCGCTCGGCACCACGCTCGGCATCGCCGCCGGGGTGGCGGCCGGCGCGTGGAGCGCCGTCCGCCAGCACCGGCTCTCCGACCGCTCGTTCACCGTGCTCGCGTTCCTGCTGCTGTCCACGCCGACGTTCCTGATCGCCCTGCTGCTCAAGATCGGCGCGCTGGCCGCGAACCAGGCCGCCGGGCGGCAGGTCGTCGCCTTCACCGGGGAGCGCTCGCCGGGGCTCACCGGCTCGGCGCTGACCCTGCTCGCCGACCGGGCCGGGCACCTGCTGCTGCCGACGCTGTCGATCGGGCTGGTCACGCTGGCCACCTACAGCCGCTACCAGCGAAGCGCCATGCTCGACGTGCTCGGCGCCGACTACCTGCGCACCGCCGCGGCCAAGGGCCTGCCCCGCTTCAGTGTTCTGGTCAAGCACGGCCTGCGCACCGCGCTCGTGCCGATGTCGACGTTCTTCTCCTTCGGCTTCCTCGGCGTGCTCACCGGCGCCACCTTCACCGAGAAGATCTTCGGCTGGCACGGCATGGGGGAGTGGTTCATCGACTCGGTCAACAACAACGACGTCAACGCGGTCGTGGCGGTCAACCTCTTCGCCGCCGTCACCGTCCTGGTCGCCGGGCTCCTCGCCGACGTCCTGCACGCCGTGCTCGACCCGCGCGTGCGCCTCGGCGGCCGCCGTGGCTGACACGCTCGCCGCGGAGGTCGCCGACGAGGCCCGCCAGGCGTCGCCGACCCGGCTGCGGGTCGTCGCCGGGCGCCTGCGCCGCGACCGGACCGCCTGGTTCGGCGCCGCCGTCGTCGCGCTGCTGTTCCTGCTCGCGTTCGCCGGCCCGCTGGTGACCCGCTGGTCGTACACCGACATCGACTACACCGCCCTGCGCGCCGCCCCCTCCGCGGCGCACTGGTGGGGCACCAACGGCATCGGCCAGGACGTGTTCGCCCAGACCGTCCGCGGGCTGCAGAAGTCGCTGCTCATCGGCCTCGCCGTGGCCGTGGTCGCCACGGCCCTGGCCGCCGCCGTCGGCGCGGTCGCCGGGTATGTCGGCGGCTGGACCGAGCGCGCCCTCGTCCTCGTCGTCGACCTGCTCCTGGTCTTCCCGTCGTTCCTGGTCATCGCCGTGGTGTCGCCCCGGCTGCGGGCCGGCGGCTGGGTCGCGTTCGTCGGCCTGCTCGCGATCTTCGGCTGGATGATCTCCGCCCGCGTCGTGCGGTCCCTGACGATCTCCCTCAAGGACCTGCCGTTCGTCCGCGCGGCCCGGTTCATGGGCGTCTCCACGCCGCGGATCATCGTCCGCCACGTCCTGCCCAGCACCGCCTCCTTCCTGGTCATCGACGCCACCCTCGCCGTCGGCGCCGCGGTCATGACCGAGACGTCCCTGTCCTACTTCGGCTTCGGCGTCCAGCCCCCCGACGTGTCGCTGGGCACCCTGATCGCCGCCGGCACCGCCTCGGCGGTCACCTACCCGTGGATGTTCTTCTTCCCGGCCGGGCTGCTGGTCGTCTTCGTGCTGGCGGTGAACCTGGTCGGCGACGCCCTGCGCGACGCCGTGGACCCGCGCTCCGGCCCGGCCCGGCGCCGGGCCCCGCACCCGATCGCGGCGCCGCCCCCGCCCGACGGTGCCGTCCTGGCCGTGCGGGGCCTGACGGTCCGCTTCGGCGACGCTCCGCCCGCGGTGGACGGCATCGACCTGACCGTCCGCCGCGGGCAGGTCCTGGGCCTCGTCGGGGAGTCGGGCTCCGGCAAGTCCGTGACCGTCCTGGCCGCCCTGGGGCTGCTCCCGCCCGGCGCGGCGGTGTCCGGCAGCATCGCGCTGGGCGGCACCGAGGTCGTCGGCGCCACCGCGAGCACCCTGCGCCGCCTGCGCGGCCGGGTCGCCGCGGTCGTCTTCCAGGACTCGCTCTCCGCCCTGACCCCCGTGTACCGGGTGGGCGACCAGCTGGCCGAGGCGGTGCGCGCCCACCGCGACGTGTCCCGGGCGCAGGCGCGCCGCCGAGCCGTGGAGCTCCTGCGGCTGGTCGGCATCCCGTCGCCGGAGCTGCGCGCGCGGGCGTTCCCGGACGAGCTCTCGGGCGGCATGCGTCAGCGCGTGATGATCGCCATGGCCATCGCCAACGACCCCGACCTGATCCTCGCCGACGAGCCGACGACGGCGCTGGATGTGACCGTCCAGGCCCAGATCCTGCAGGTGCTGCGCGACGTGCGCGAGGCCACCGGCGCCGCGCTGGTCTTCGTGAGCCACGACCTCGGCGTCGTGGCCGGCATCGCCGACACGGTGGCCGTCATGCGCGGCGGGCGGATCGTCGAGGAGGCGGAGGTGCGGCAGCTGTACCACCACCCGCGCGACCCGTACACCCGCGAGCTGCTGGCCGCCCGGCCGCGCCTGGACCGCCCGCGCGCCGCGCGTGCGCGCCCGCCCGGCCCGCCCGTGCTGCGCGTCACCGGCCTGCGGCGCACCTTCCCCGTGTACCGCGGCCGCGTCCTGCGCCGCCGGGCCACCGCGATCCACGCCGTCGACGGCGTCGACCTGACCGTCGACCCGGGCCGGACCCATGCGCTGGTGGGGGAGTCGGGCAGCGGGAAGTCCACGACGCTGCTGGAGGTGCTGGCCCTGCGGCCGCCGGAGGCCGGCACCGTGGAACTGTTCGGCCGCACGGTCGGCGGGCGCCTGAGCGCCGCCGATCGCTCCGCGCTGCGCCGCCGGATGCAGCTGGTGTTCCAGGACCCGTTCGCCAGCCTGGACCCGAGGCTCCCGGTCGGCGACGTCATCGCCGAGCCGATGCTGGCGCAGGGACGTGCCCCGGCGCCGGCCCGGGCCCGGGTGGCCGAGGTCCTGCGGCTCGTCGGGCTGGACCCGGCCCTGGCCGGCCGCTTCCCCCACGAGTTCTCCGGCGGCCAGCGGCAGCGGATCGCGATCGCGCGGGCCATCGCCGTCGAGCCGGACCTGCTCGTGCTGGACGAGCCGGTCTCCTCGCTGGACGTGACCGTGCAGGCCGCGGTGCTGGAGCTCCTGGCCCGGCTGCAGGAGCGCCTCGGCCTCGCCTACCTGGTCGTGACCCACGACCTCGCCGTCGTGGCCGGCATCGCGGACGTGGTCAGCGTGATGTACCGGGGCCGGATCGTGGAGACCGGACCGGCCGCCGCGGTGCTGGGCCGGCCGTCGCACCCGTACACGCGGGCGCTGGTGTCCGCGGTGCCGGTGCCCGACCCGGACGCCGAGCGCGGCCGCGAGCGCATCCTGCTCGCCGGCGACCTGCCCGCGGCCGACGAGCGCCCCGTGGGCTGCCGCTTCCGGGGCCGGTGCCCATTGTACGCCCGCCTGGAACCCTTGCCGCGCACCCGCTGCGAGACGCAGGAGCCGGCGATGAGCGGCGGCGAGCACCGGGCCGCCTGCCACCACACGGCCCCGGGCTGAGCGCCGGGCGGCTCAGCCCCGGGCCGAGTGCCAGCGCACCGGGGTGTCCGCCGACGGGCGCACGGCGCCGAGGGCGGACAGGTGCTCCAGGTGGGCCAGGGTCTCGGCCAGCGCCAGCCGGCGCAGCATGCCCTGCAGGGCGTCCCAGCCGCGCGACCACGTGATCGCGGCCGCGATCGCCCAGCCCGTCGGCGCGGCGAGGGTGTCGATGGCGTGCATGATCTCGGCGCCGCGCTCGTCGTGGTGGCGCACGAGGTCGGCGGCGCGGGCGTCGAGGGCGCGGAAGCGGTACTCGTGGGCCGGCAGCGCCTCGTCCGCCCCGAACTTGGCGACCAGCTCCAGCGAGTCCAGGTAGGCGCCGAGCGGGTTGCCGTCCGTGATCGCGTGCACGCCGATGTTGGGGCTGATCCGCGGCAGGAGATGGTCGCCGGTCAGCAGCACGCCCGCGCCCTCCTCGTGCAGGCAGAGGTGGCCGGGGGTGTGGCCGGGCGTCCAGATCGCGCGCAGCTCGTGCCGGGCCAGGGGCAGCAGGTCGCCGTCCTCGATCGCGCGGTCGGGCTCGGCCATGCCCATCAGCTCTTCGACGCGCTCCGCGGGCATGATCAGCTCGTCGACCTCGGACTCGGGCGCCCCGTGGCGCAGGAGCCAGGCCCGGTCGGTCGCCGGGGCGCGGCCGCGGTCGTGCCACGAGCGCGCGGGCAGCGTCGCCGCCTCGGCCGGGTGCATGCCGATCCAGGCGCCGGTGCGCTCGCGCAGCCAGCCGCTCATGGCGTGGTGGTCGGGGTGGACGTGGGTGACGACGACGCCGGTGACGTCATCGAGACTCGCGCCGGCCGCGCCGAGCCCGGCCGTGATCGCGGCGCGCCCCGCGTCCGAGTCCCAGCCCGGGTCGACCAGCAGCACGCCGGCGTCGTCGAGGAAGAGGTAGCTCAGCGTGTACCGCAGCGGGCTGTTCGGAATCGGCACGGGAACCGACCACAGGCCGGGGCGCACCCGCTCGACCGGCGGCATGACCCGCCGCTGCCAAGCCTCGTGCTGGTCCGTTCCGGTGATGATCACGAGTTGCCCCCGGTGTGCAGCAGGAAGTCGACCAGTCGCGCCGCGTCCGCCGGGATGGGGCCGCGTCTGTCCGCCGGTGTGCTCAGCGCGTGCATCATCGCGCCGCCGACCAGCGTGTCGAGCAGCAGCGTGACCGACACCGTGGCGGGAAGCTCCCCGCGGTCGATGCCGCGGCGCACGATGGCCCGGGCGGCGACGATCTGGGCCATGCGCAGCGACTCGTACTGCTCCGCCACCCCCGCGATCGTCCCCACCTCGAGCGGCAGGCGCAGCGCCGCACGGCTGGACGGGCCGGTGTAGCGGTCGAGCACCTGCGTGGCCAGCTCGATCAGGTCGCCGCGCAGCGTGCCCGTGTCCACGTCGTTGACCCGGACCAGCCCGGCCGCCAGCGCGTCGGCGAGCAGCGCCTCCTTGGTGCTCCACCGCAGATAGAGCGAGGCCTTGCCGACGCCGGCCCGCCGCGCGACGGTCTCCATCGCGAAGCCGGCCCACCCGCTGTCGCCGAACACGTCGACGGCGGCCCGCAGGATCCGCCGGTCGACCTGCGGATCGCGGGGCCTTCCCGGCGGTGCTGCGGTCGGCGCGCTCATCGGCACCATAGTATCTGAACGATCATCGTTCAGATTGTCCATCTGATCACACGGTGGCGCACACCACAGGCGTCCTGGCCCGCGGTGGCGAGGTCGGCCCTGGCCGTGGTGGCGACCGGCGACAACGGGACGATGACGTGGCGGCTGGTCTAGGTTCGAGATGTGGATCCCCTCTTCGCCGCCGCCGGCGCGGGCCTGCGCGAGGCCTACGCGCGGGTCGACTGGGCCGCGACCCCGCTCGGGCCGGTGGCGTCGTGGGGACCGGCCCTGCGCACGGCCGTCGACCTCGCACTGCGAACCAGGTTCGCGGTCACGCTGTTCTGGGGCCCGCAGTCGGTGATGCTCTACAACGATGCCTACGTGCCGATGATCGCCGACAAGCACCCGGCCGCCCTCGGCGCGTCGGCCCGGGGGGTCTTCGCCGAGTTGTGGGACGACATCGGCCCCATGATCGAGCAGGTTCTCGGCGGCGGCGGCGCGACCTGGGTCGAGGACCTCCGCCTGGAGATGCGCCGGCACGGCTTCCTCGAGGAGTGCTACTTCACGTTCTCCTACTCCCCGGTCATGGGGGAGGACGGCCGGATCGAGGGCGTCTTCGACATCGCCTCCGAGACCACCAGGCAGGTCCTGGCCACCCGCCGGCTCCGGCTGCTCAACGCGCTGCACGACCGGCTCGCCAGCGTCGACCACCGCGGCGAGGTGCTGCAGCGCACGCTGCCGGTGCTGCGTGGCGACCCGCACGACCTGCCCAGCGTGGAGATCGTGGCCGCCGACGGCAGCGACGCCGCGGTGCGCCAGACGGCGGGCGGGAAGGTCGCGACGGTACGGCTGAGCACCCGCACGTACGCGGCCGGCGACCTGATGCTGCGCACGACGCTCAACCCGCGCCTGCTCGCCGACGAGACCTACCTGATCTTCGTCCGGCTGGTCGGCGCCACGATCAGCCAGGCGCTGGACCGGGCGCGGCTGCGCGAGGCCGAGCGGCGGGCGAGCGCGATCGAGCGGGAGATCTCCGAGACGATCCAGCGCAGCCTGCTCGCGCCGCCGCCGGTGAGCCGGCACTACCAGGTCGCGGCGCGCTACGAGCCCGCCGTCGAGCACGCCCGGGTGGGCGGCGACTGGTACGACGCGTTCCTGCTGCCCGACGGCACCATGACCATCGTCGTGGGCGACATCAGCGGCCACGACCGGTTCGCGGCGGCGGCCATGGCCCAGGTTCGCAGCATCCTGCGGGGCATCACGCACACCCTGCTCGGGCCGCCCTCACGCATCCTGGCCGCGATGGACGAGGCCATGTCCGGCTTCGGCCTGGACACCTTCGCGACGGTCGTGCTGGCCCAGGTCAGCCTGGACCCCGAGCCGGGCGCCCCAGCCCCCTACACGCTGCACTGGTCCAACGCCGGCCACCCGCCTCCGATCCTGCTCACCCCCGACGGCGCGGCGACCCTGCTGCGCCGCCCGTCGGAACTCCTGCTCGGCACCGGCCTGCCCGCGACGCGCAGCGACCACTCGCTGACGCTGGAGCCGGGCAGCCACGTGGTCCTCTACACCGACGGCCTCGTCGAGCGCCCGGGCCGGCCCCTCGACGAGAGCCTGCGCGGCCTCGTCGACCTGCTCACCGGCCGGCACGACCGGACCGCCGAGCAGCTGTGCGACCATCTGCTGGCCGCGTCCCGGGCCGGCGCCGGCGACGACATCGTCGTCACCGTGCTGCAGACGGGCCGTTGATGCGCCCCCGCTGCACCACCGGCTGATCAAGCCTGGCAGAGCCGCGTTAAAAAAACGTTGTAGCGCGAGCGCCGCCCGTCAGCCGCGTCCGGCCTCCCGGTACCCGGGGCTCATGCCCTTCGCGACGGCCGGCCGCGAGGCCGCCGGCGTGGCACCACAGGCCGCGCCGGGCCGTGGGGCGCGGGGCCGTCGGGTCGCGGGCGGCGAGCGTAGCCTCCGGTGGTGACGACATCGCCGCAGGACTACACCGCCACGCTGCCGCGCAAGCGGATGGGGTCGGGCGTGCTGTTGCGCGACCCGGCGGGTCGGGTGCTGCTCGTCGAGCCGACGTACAAGGACTCCTGGGAGCTGCCGGGCGGCGCGGTGGAGGGCGACGAGTCGCCGTACGGTGCCGCGGTGCGGGAGCTGCGCGAGGAGCTGGGCCTGTCGGTGGTGCCGGGCCGGCTGCTGGTGGTGGACTGGGTGCCGCCCCGGCCGGGCCGCACCGAGGGCGTGATGTTCGTCTTCGACGGCGGCGTGCTGGGCGCGGCCGCGGCCGAGCGGATCCGGCTGCCCGCCGAGGAGCTGCGCGGCTGGGCCTGGTGCACGTCGCCGGAGGCGGATGCGCGGTTGTCGCCGCTGCTCGCCCGGCGAGCCGCCGCCGCGGCCACGGCGGCGGCGGACGGCACGACGGCGTATCTGGAGGACGGCCACCGGCGGCGGTGAGCCGCCCGCGTCCGGCCGGTCAGGCGCGCAGGCCCGCCTCGCGCAGCAGGGCCTCCCGCTGCGGCTCGGGCAGCCGATCCACGTACAGCACCCCGTTGAGGTGGTCGGTCTCGTGCTGCAGGCAGCGGGCGAAGTAGCCGGTGCCGGTGACCGTGATCGGGTTGCCGTCCCGGTCCTGCCCGGTGACCGTCGCGACCGCCGCCCGCGGCAGCGCTCCGCGCGGGCCGGGCACGGACAGGCAGCCCTCGTCGCCGTCGGCCGGCTCCGGCAGCGGCTCCAGCACCGGGTTCACGATGTGCCCGACCTGCCGCACGTCGTCGGCGTCCGGGCAGTCGTAGACGAACACCTGCCGGTCGACGCCGATCTGGTTGGCCGCGAGGCCCACGCCGCGCGCCGCGTACATCGAGGCGAACATGTCGTCGATGAGCTCCCGCAGCTCGTCGTCGAACACGGTCACGTCGGCGCAGCGGCGGTGCAGGACGGGGTCGCCGTAGTACACGATCGGGCGGGCGGTCGGCATTGATCAACCGTACCGCGCCGCCCGGGCCGGCCTCGCTCGCGTCCGCGCCCGGTCGAGGGGCCGCCGTCCAGGGACCACGGCTCGAGGGACCACGGCTCGAGGGGCCGGCGGATCAAGGGACCACGGTCACGGGCCAGCGTCCGCAGCGCACGAGTTTCACCGCGACCGACCCGGCGATGCGGTGCAGGGCGCCGGCCGAGCGGCCCACGACGACCGCGTCCGCGTGGAGCTGCTCGGCGATGGCGACCAGCTCCGTGTACGGCTCCCCGGTCCGCACCACCAGGCGCACGTCGACGCTCAGGCGCGGGATGTGGCGCTCGACGGCGTCGCGCAGCTGTCGTTCGACCGCGTCGTGGGCGTCGATCACGTTGTGGGCCGCGTTCCCGCCGGCGTCGGCGAGGGAGAGCACCGTCGCGGGGAGCGTGCGCACGTAGACCGCGACCAGCCGCGAGCGCTGCCGCCGGGCGAGGCCCACGGCGTACGCGGCCGCGCGCAGGGACGACGTCGAGCCGTCGATGCCGACGACGATCGTGCCCGGCCCGTCGCTGCCGACGTCGCGAATCGGCCGGGCGGCCGGCTGCAGTTCCTCGTTCACGGCAACTCCCCGGGGTGTGAGGGCGCGATCACACGGAAAAGCATAACGCCATAATATAAGTACGTGATATAAAAGTTGTGTGTCCAAGATCCTCGACGGGGTGGCGCTGGCCAACAGCCTGGAGCGGGTCGTCTCGCTCCTGCGGCGGCTGGCCCCCTCGGACCAGGTGTCGCTGACGAAGGCCGCCACGCTGCGGACGCTCGACGTCCACGGCCCGTGCCGCATCTCCGAGCTCGCGGTCCACGAGGGCATCACGCAGCCGGCCATGACCCAGCTCGTCTCCCGGCTGGAGCAGGACGGCTACGCCGAGCGCCGCTCCTGGGCCGACGACGCCCGGGTCGTGATGGTGCACCTCACCCCCGACGGCGCCGACGTGCTGCGGCACCGCCGCGACACCCGGGCCCGGCTCCTGGCCGGCCTCGCCGATCGCCTCGACGACGAGGACCGCGCCGCGCTCGCCGCCGCCCTGCCCGCCTTGGACCGGCTCGTCACCACATATCAGACCCTCCCCGGGAGTACCTCGGTATGAAGTCCCACGGTGCGCAAGCGGCGCTCAAGGCGTCGTCATCGAACCAGCACAGTCCGGCGCCGGCCAGCCCGTTCCGCCAGCCGAAGGCGGTGTGGGCCGTCGCGTTCGCCTGCGTCGTGTCGTTCATGGGCATCGGCCTCGTCGACCCGATCCTGCCCGCGCTGTCGACCAAGCTGCACGCCTCGCCCAGCCAGGTGTCGCTGCTGTTCACCAGCTACCTGCTCGTGACCGCGGTCGCGATGCTCATCACCAACATGGTGTCCAGCCGCATCGGCCCGAAGCGGACCCTCATCGCCGGCCTCGTGATCATCGTCGTGTTCGCGGGCCTCGCGGGCACCTCGGACTCGATCGGCGGCATCGTCGGCTTCCGCGCCGGCTGGGGCCTGGGCAATGCGCTGTTCATCGCCACCTCGCTCGCCGTCATCGTCGCGTCCGCGAGCGGCGGCTTCGGCGGGGCGATCATCCTGTACGAGACGGCGCTGGGCGTCGGCATCGCGGTCGGCCCGCTGCTCGGCGGCACGCTCGGCGGGATCAGCTGGCGCGGCCCGTTCTACGGCGTGAGCGTGCTGATGTTCATCGCGCTCATCGCGACCGTCTTCCTGGTGCCCAAGACGCCGAAGCCGGCCGAGCGCACCTCCATCGCGGCCCCGATCGCCGCGCTGCGCCACCGCGGGCTGCTCATCATGAGCCTGACCGCCGTGCTGTACAACTGGGGCTTCTTCACCATGCTCGGGTACGCCCCCTACCCGATGCACCTCAACGAGCACCGGCTCGGTCTCGTCTTCACCGGCTGGGGCCTGCTCGTCGCGATCTTCAGCGTCGCCGTCGCCCCGCGGCTGCAGCGACGCTTCGGCACGGCCAGGACGCTGTACGCCAACCTCTTCCTGCTCGGCGTCGTGATGACCGTCATCGCCGCGTTCACCGACTCGCCCGCCACGGTCATCGTCGCGGTCATCGTGTGCGGCGCCTTCATCGGCATCAACAACACCCTGACCACCCAGGCGGTCATGACGGTGGCCCCGGTGCCGCGGCCGGTCGCCTCCGCCTCCTACGGCTTCGTGCGCTTCATCGGCGGCGGTCTCGCCCCGTTCGTGGCCGGCAAGCTCGCCGACCACTACAACATCCACGTGCCGTTCTACCTCGGCGCCGCGACGTTCATCCTCGCCATCTTCGTGCTGGCCACCGGTCACCGGATCCTCACCGACGCCGAGAACGCGGCGGCCGTGGCCGACGAGCCCGAGCCCACCGGCGAGATCATCGCCGTCGGCCGCATCGGCGCGGCCAACGGCAACCGGCCCGTCGTCGTGGCCGTCGACGCGGGGGAGTCCGCGCACGCCGTCCTCGCCGCCGCGGCCGGGCGCGCCGCCGACCTGCACGCGCCGCTGGAGCTGCTGCACGTCCACGAGATCGCGGTCGTCGGTGACGAGGCGGTGGACCGGGAGACGTACGAGCAGGCCCGCACCCGGGTCGAGACACTGCTGGCCGAGCTCGCCACCCGCGGGGTCGCCGCGTCCGGGCACGTGCTGCGCAGCGTCGCCGACCACGGCAGCGCCGGCAGCCTGATCGCCCGCCACGCCAAGGCCGTCGGCGCCCAGCTGGTCGCGATCGGCGGCTCCTCGCACGGCGGCGTCGCCCACCTGCTCGACGGCAGCGCGAGCGAGCGCATCGTCGCGGAGTCGGGCTGCGAGGTGCTGGTCGTCCCGCCGGTCACGCTTGCGGGGTAGTCCCCGCGGATGGTCCGTACTCCTCCGTCCGGGGCACGCGTTCGTGCCCCGGACGGTTTGCGGAGCACCTGATTCGTTTTACGGTTACTCCATGATGACCGTCGAGTCCCGGCACGACCTCGAACGAGAGGTCACCTGGATCACCGTCGCCGGGGAACTGACCGTCGAACGCAAGCACCGTCTCCGCACGGTCATCGGCAAGGCGCTCGTCGCCTGCCCCCGCGCCGTCATCGTCGACCTCACCGGCTTCGACGACCCGACCGGCACCGCGGCGCCGCTGTTCCACGCGGCCCAGGACCGAGCCTTCCGCGACCACGGCGTGTGCCTGCTGTGGGTGCTGCCGCGCCGGGGCGTGCTCCGCGACCGGCTCGCCAACCCGTTCTGGCACCGCGTCCTGCGCCTCTACGACACCGTCGCCGAGGCCGAGGCGGCCGTCGAACTCGGCCCGCCGGTCCCGAGCCGGTTCACCGAACTGCTCGAGCCCGACGGCTTCGCCCCGAGCCGCGCCCGCCTGCTCGTCAACGACGCCTGCATGGCCTGGAACCTGCCGCACATCGCCACCGTCGCGCGCCGGATCGTCTTCGAGCTCGTGCACAACGCCGCGACCCACGCGGCCACCCCGCTCATCCTGGTCGTCAGCCGGCGCGGCGGCTTCCTGCACCTCTCGGTGCGCGACGGCGATCCCCGGCCCCCGACGGTGCTGCCGAACGCCCGCCGCGCGGGCCTGCGCGGCGACGGGCTGCACATCGTCGACCGTAACGCCACCATCTGGGGCTGCCTGCGCGGCGCGAACGGCAAGACCGTCTGGGCCGCGCTGTGGCTTGCGCCCACGTCGCGAGATTGACCGTTATGTTCGGTAGGCCGGGCTGATGGGTATCGGAGTGGTCGGTCAGCAGCCACTCCGAGGGAGCCCCCCATGCCTACCGAGCTGCAAACGCTGGGCCGTCACGCCCGCCCGCTGCACGGCGTCCTGGGCTGGTGGGCCGTGACGAGCTTCGGTCTGCTGAGCGTGCTGGTCGCGGCCCTGGCCGCGCTCTGGCCGTCGCCCGTGCGCGCGGTCGGCGCCGCCGTGCTGGGCGCCTGGCTGCTGTTCACCGCCTTTGGCCGCGCCGGCGGCGGCCAGCTCCTGCGCGCCCGCTACGGCGGCCCGCTCGTGCTGCAGGCCGGCCCGGCCCTGCTGGCGCTGGCCGGCGTCATCCTGCTGCGCCTGCCGGAGTCGGACCCGTCCGTCGGCGTCTCGGTGGCCGCCCTGGCGTTCGGCATCGCCGCGGCCGTCGACGGCGCCGCCGCGCAGCCCCTGCCGAGCCTGCCCCGCACCTGCCTGCGCGTGCGCGCGGCGAGCGGCCTGGTCGCCGCGATCGCGGTGGCCGCGGCGCCGGTGGTGGGCCTGATCGTCGCCGCGGCCGTCATCGGCATCGGCGAGCTCGTCCTGGCGGCGCGGCTCGTGCCCGAGGCGGAGCGCCTGGCGCAGATGGTGGACCGCACCGAGTCCCCCGCGGAGGGCGAGCCGCTGCTGGCCCTGCACGACGACTGACCCCGGACGCGGCAACGTCGCGGCGCCCGCCGCGCACAGCGCCGCCGGCCGGTAGCGAAGTGCCTCGCCGACGACGGCCTCCGCCGAGGCGTCCACGAGCTGAGCCCTCATCGGCCCGGCGGGAAGTCGGCGGCGCGCGCGGCGGTCTCGGACCGGGCGATGTCCGTCATCGTCTCGCGCAGCGTCGACGTCACCGTGTCGTACGCGTCGCTGCCCAGCACCAGCCGGCGCGGCGGCGGGTCCTCGGCCATCGCGGCGATGACCGCGCGGACGCCGCGCACCGGGTCGCCGGGCTGCTTGCCGTCCTGGCCGATCATCGCGGACCGCACGTCCTGCAGCATCCGGCGGTAGGCCGGCACGGTCTCGGTGAGCGGCTCGTGGGCGAACCCGGCGAAGGCGTTGGTGCGGAAGGGCCCCGGCTCGACCGCCAGGACCCGGATGCCCAGCGGGGCGACCTCCTCGCGCAGGACCGCCGTCGCCGCCTCGACCGCGTGCTTCGCGGCGCTGTAGTAGCCGAATCCGGTCACGGCGTGCAGACCGGCGAGCGAGGACATGTTGACGATCCAGCCGTGGCGCCGCTCGCGCATGCCGGGCAGCACCGCGCGCGTCACCGACACCAGCGCGAAGAAGTTCAGCTCGAACGTCCGGCGTACCGCATCCTCGGGCATGCCCTCGACCGAGCCGTACCATCCGCGCCCGGCGTTGTTGACCAGCACGTCGATCCCGTCGAAGCGCTGCTCGGCCGCGGCCACCGCGGCGCGGACCTGCGCCGCGTCGGTGACGTCCAGCGGCAGGACCAGCACGCGGTCGCCGTACGGCCGCGCCCATGCCCGCAGCTCCTCGGGGCGCCGCGTGGTCAGCGCCACCCGGTCGCCCGTCTCGAGCGCGGCGTCGGCGTACGCCATCCCGAAGCCGCCCGGCGTCCCGCCGGTGATGAACCACGTCCTCATGGCTCGATGATGAGCCGGACGACGGAGGAGCCGCGCAGGGTGAACCGGTAGTGCAGGTCGACGACCCCGCCCGGAAAGTCGTCCTCCGGCGTTGCGTCACGTCATCCCGCTCCTGCCCGAGCCGCGAGGCGCCGCACCGGCGGCCGCGCGCGGATCCCGGCGGTGCCGCGGTGGCCGCGGCCGTCGTCGGTCACGACGGCGTCGGGTGCGAACGAGGCGATCGCGCCCTCGGCGTCCCGGGGGACTGGCTTAGGATGCCGTAGGACACCGGCAGGGGAGCTGAGATGGCGTTCGTTTCCGGACGGGCCACGGCGGTCCGGGCCGTCGCGGCGTTGCTCGGCATCGGGGCGCTCGAACTGCGCGCACTCGCGAGCGACCTGCGCCAGGGGGCGATCGCCGGGCACGAGGTGGCCGACGCCATCGCGCGGATGCAGATGATCGCCGACGTCACCCACGACTTTCCGCCGCTGCTCATCCGGCCCGGACTGCTCGGTCGCGAGCGAGCCGCCCGCGAGGCGCTCGTGTGGCGCTGGGGCGTCTCGACCGACGCCGCCCGCGAGTGGATCGAGGCGGCGCTGGCCGATGCCGGGCCGCAGTTCCGCCGCTACCCGGCGATGCTCGAGCGCGAGCACCAGAAGTGGATGGCCAAGAATCCCCTCCGGCGCGTGCTGCGGTAACAGCGTCCGGCGTGAGGTTCTTCACATTGACAGCGTCGGATGCGACAGACAGTTCACACGCTTATCGATGTGACCAGGACTCCGTGGTCGCGTAGTCACATCGAGTAGCCGCGATGAGTAGACGTCATCACCGCGACCAGTGTCCCGGGCCGTTGACCGGATTCCCAGCGAACTCCTAGCCTTCCCTCCGCACCGTCCGACTGGATCACGGGGGAGTGGCCGGCGTGGATGTTTGTCTGCCCATGTTTCGTGCGCACGTGCGGCCGCACAAGGCCTTCGGCGTACTGTTCGCGCTGATCAGCCTCATCGTGACGCTCCTCGTCGCGCCGCCCTTCGCCGGGCGCGCGCACGCCGCGCCCAAGACCCCCGCCTGCCCGGCGACCGCGCCCGACGCGAAGACCGCGCGGGACCGGGCGGCGGAGTGCAAGGGCCGCGTCGAGGTGCTCGGCGGCCGCACCGAGCGGGCCCAGGTCTTCGCCAACCCGAACGGCACCTTCACGTCGAACGAGGCGGTGGTCGTGCAGCGGGTGCGCACCGCCGGCGGCGGCTGGACGGCCCCGGACCCGACGCTGCGCAAGACCTCCTCCGGCGGCTACGCGCCCGCGGCGAGCTGGCTCGGCACCACGTTCTCCGGCGGCGGCACCGGCCCGCTGGTGACACTGCGCCGCGGCTCCGGCGAGCTCTCCCTGTCGTGGCCGTCCGCGCTGCCGGAGCCGAAGGTCGCGGGGAGCACCGCCACCTACCCCGAGGTGCTGCCCGGCGTCGACCTGCAGCTGACCGCCGAGGTCGAGGGCTACTCCGAGGTCCTGGTCGTCAAGACGCCCGAGGCCGCCAAGCAGCCGGCCCTGGAGAGCGTGCGGTTCCGTACCGCGACCAAGGGGCTCAAGGTCAAGACCGGCGACTCCGGCTCCGTGTCGTACCTCGACGGCAGCGGCGCGCCGATGTTCGCCTCCGGCACCCCGGCGATGTGGGACTCCTCCGGCGGCATCCCGGCCGACGCCCGATCCGCGACCGCGCAGAGCCGCACCGCGCGGATGCCCGTGACGGTCGAGGGCGGCGACGTCGTCATCCGGCCCGACCTGCAGGTGCTGCACGGCGGCGCGACGAAGTTCCCGGTCTTCATCGACCCGGCCTTCAACGCGAGCGCCTGGACGATGATCAACAGCCGCTTCACCACGCAGTCGTACTGGAGCTACGACCGCAACGGCTGCCCCGCGCCCTTCAAGAGCGTCCCGTGCGCCAAGGTCGGGTACACCGACGAGGGCCAGACGATGATCTACCGCTCGATCTTCCTGCTCCCGACGGCCTCGTACGTCGGCAAGCACGTGCTGGACGCCAAGTTCTCGATGGACCTGCTGCACTCCTGGACCTGCAGCGACACCCGCACGAGCCTGTGGTGGGTCGGCCCGATCGACGCCAACACGAACTGGAGCAACCACGTGGGCAGCTGGAGCTCGCTGCAGACGTTCACCGACAACCACACGTGCAACCTGACCCGGGTGCGCACCGAGTGGGGCATCACCGGGCTGATCCAGTCGGCGGCCGGGCAGTACTGGAACGGCGTCACCATCGGCCTGCGCGCCGGCGACGAGGCCAACCACAACGCGTGGAAGAAGTTCGACGCGGGCACGGCGCTGCTGACCGTCACCTACAACTCCTACCCGAACGCGCCCGACCAGCTGACCGTCTCCGGCAGCGCGTGCGCGACGGGCGCCGGCCGGCCGGTGGTGAAGACGGTGACGCCGGAGCTGCGCGCCCGCACCAGCGACGCCGACGGTACGGCCCAGACCCACCGGGTGTCGTTCTGGTGGTGGCCGCTCGGGGGCACCCGCAACGACAACGACAAGGTCACGCAGACGGCCGTCACGCCCGGCACCACCGCCATCGTCAGCATCCCGCCGGGCAAGCTCGTCAACGACGGGGTGTACCAGTTCCAGGCCCGCTCCTACGACGGCACCGACGACGGCCAGTTCTCGCAGGTGTGCGAGTTCAAAGTGGACACCGCACCACCCGGCCCACCGTCGCAGGTGACCTCCACGGACTACCCCAGCGACGGGCAGCGCCACGGCGGCGCGGGCATCGGCGGCACCTTCAAGTTCTTCCCGCCCGCGATCGTGCCGTCGGACTTCGCCGGCTACGCCTACACCCTCGACACCGGCACGACGCCGCCGAACGCCAAGCAGGTCGCCGCGGCCGCGGACAACACGGCGACGGTGAGCATCACGCCGCCGACCGATGACGCGTTCACGCTGCGCGTGTGGACCAAGGACACGGGCGGCAGCTACTCGACGCCGACTACCTACGCCTTCAGCGTCAAGGCCGGCGCCGGCCCCGACGCCCGCTGGCAGCTCGACGAGGGCAGCGGCACGACCGCCGCGGACTCGACCGGGCACGGCAACCCGATCACGCTGTCCAACCCGTCGTGGATCGCGAGCCGCGGCGGCACCGGCAAGGCGCTCGCCTTCAACGGCACCAACACCACCGGCGCGACGGGCGGCCCGATCAACACCAAGTCGCCGACCACGAACACGGCGACGACGGTGCACACCAACGCCAACTTCACCGTCACCGCGTGGCTGAAGGTCGACGCGCTCGATCCCGGCGGCAAGAACTACGCCGCGGTGGCCCAGGAAGGCACCCGGACTTCGGCGTGGGCGCTGGGCTACAACGGCCCGGTCGACCGCTGGCGGTTCGCGATGAACGGCTCCGACGTGGACGCGCCCGCCGTGTACTCGGTGCTGTCGGACGCCCCGCCGACGCCGGGGAAGTGGACGTACCTCGTCGCCACGTACGACGCCTCGACCCACACCACGCGGCTGTATGTCGATGGCGTCCTGCAGTCGGCCACCGGAACGATCACCGCCGCGTTCGACCCCAGCGGCCCGGTGGTGCTCGGCCGGCGCAAGTGGGCCGGCAATTCCGACAGCTTCTTCAAGGGCGGCGTCGACGACGTGCGCATCTACGCCCGGGTCGTGCCCGCGGCCGATCCCGAGCTCACCAACCAGCTCAACCCCGAGAAGCCGACCATCACCATCCCGGCCGGCCAGACCCCGACGGTGAACCAGCCGCTGCAGGTCACCTTCAGCGGCGGGGGCGACCCGGCCGTGACGGCGATCAAGTACAGCCTCGGCGCCGCCGGGCTCGGCTCGACCGCGACCCTGCCCACCCCGGGCGGCCAGGTCACGGTCACCGTCACCCCGCCCGCCATGGGCCAGGTCACGCTGTTCGCCGCGGCCGTCGCGGGAACCCACCAGAGCGACATCGCCACCGCGCTCATCACGGTCGGCACGCCGCCGGCGATCACCGGCACGGTCGTCGACCCGGTCAGCGGCAACGCGGTCTCCGGCGCGACGGTGACGCTGCGCCCGAGCGGCACGACCCGGGTGACCGACGCGTTCGGCGTCTACGAGTTCACCGGCCTGACCCCGGGCACCTACACCGTGTCGACCGCGGTCGGGGACGCGTGCGGGCTGTACGCCAGCACCGAGGTCGTCGTCACCGGGCAGACGTACGTGGACCTGCTGCTCTACCCGCAGTCCGACGTGTTCGGGTACACCTGCCTCGCCCAGAGCCAGGCGTTCGAGCCCGGCGACACGCTGCTCGGCCTGAGCGGCGACGACTCGACGACCCAGGTGTCCGTGCCGTTCGCGATGCCCTTCTACGGGCACAGCTCGTCCACCGCCTGGGTGTCGACGAACGGCTTCCTGGCCTTCGCCGACCCGAGCGCGGCCGGTGACGCGGCGGCCGGCGCCGCCATCCCGCAGTCGGCCGCCCCGAACGCGCTGGTCGCGCCGTTCTGGACCGACCTGGTCGTCGACGGCAGCGCGAGCGTCTACACGAAGACCGACGGGGCCTTCCCGAACCGGCGCTTCATCGTCGAGTGGCGCAACGTGGCGCTCTTCGCCAGCAGCAAGCGGGTCACGTTCGAGGTGATCCTGTCCGAGAACGGCGACATCGCCTTCAACTACGCCGACATCGACGCCGACGACGCCGAGCGCGGCGGCGAGGCGACGGTCGGCATCGAGAGCACCGGCGGCGAGTACGGCCTGCAGTACGCCTTCCACCAGCCGATCCTGCAGTCCGGCAAGGCGGTGCTCATCGACTACCCGCTCGACGCCCAGCCGATCGGCACCGGCTACGTCACCGGCACCGTGACCCGCAACGGCAACCCCGCCGCCGGGCTCACCGTGTCGCTGCAGCCGCAGGGGCTCACCACGACGACGGCGAACGACGGCACGTACGCCTTCGCCGCCGTCGAGGAGGGCGGGTTCAGCGTGTCCACGGTGGACGGTTGCGCCACGGCCGCCGCGAGCGGTCACGTGTCCGGCCCGACCGTCGCGAACCTGGCCCTGGCCGCGGTGCCGGACGAGTTCGGCTACACCTGCACCACGTCGACGCAGGCGTTCGTGCCGGCCAATACGACGGTGCTGCCGATCGTCGACGACGACTCGCACACGCCGGTGACGCTGCCCTTCCCGGTGACGTTCTACGGCCAGACGTACACCAGCGCCTGGGTCTCGGCCAACGGCTTCGTCAGCTTCACCGACCCGGGCTACGAGAACCCGGACGTGCGGGCCGCCCTGCCCAACGCGACCGGCCCGAACGCCGCGCTGTACCCCTTCTGGGACGACCTGGTGCTGGACGGCAACTCCAGCGTCCGCACCGCGGTCGCCGGCTCGGCACCGAACCGCAAGTTCGTGGTCGAGTGGCGCGACATGTACCTCTTCGGCAACACCTCGCGCCGGGTCACCGTCGAGGCGATCATCGCCGAGAACGGCACCATCACCTTCAACTACGCCGGGCTGGACAACGCCTACGAGCGCGGCCTCGGCACGGTCGTCGGCATCGAGAACGCCGACGGCACCATCGGCCAGACCTACTCCGCGTTCCGTGATGCGCTGGCCGACGGCCGGGCCATCACCTACACCCCGCCGGCCGCGTGATCGTCGTGGAACTTTGGAGGAAGCCGGTGCCCACCTCACTGCGCGCCCGCAACGGCCTGCTGTACACCCTGTCGGCGCTGCTCGTCGTCCTCGTCACCGGGCAGCAGCCGGTGTTCGCCGGCCCGGCCCGGCCGTTCACGCCGGCGGCCGCGGCCAAGGTGCCCAGCGTCAAGACGAAGGCGGTCACGGCCGGGAAGCCGGTCAAGGACACCACGAAGAAGGCCCAGGACAGCCCGGCGCCGGTCTGGCCGGGCGCGTCCGCGGTCGACGTCGGCGTCGGCGCCACCGCGGCGGCCGCCTCCGGCCCGGTCACCATCACCACGCCGGCCACGACGAAGCAGGCCAGGACGATCGGCGCGGCCGGCATCGCGATCCCGGCGAAGGTCCACGTCGAGGTCCTCGACCAGCAGGCGTCGCGCAAGGCGAACGTCCGGGGCCTGCTGCTCAAGGTCGGCCGGGCCGACGGCGGCAGCTCGGCGAGCGCCGTGGGCGTGAAGGTCGACTACAGCCGGTTCGCCACGGCCTACGGCGCCGACTGGTCGAGCCGCCTCAAGCTCGTCGAGCTGCCCGAGTGCGCGCAGACGACCCCGGACCGGCCCGAGTGCGCCGCCACCGACGTGCCCAGCCACAACGACGCCCGGACGAAGACGGTCAGCGGCGACGTCGTGCTCGCCGCCGGCGCGAAGACGCTCGCGCTCACCGCCGGCTCGTCGGGCGCCTCCGGCAGCTACGGCGCGACCAGCCTCTCGGCGTCGAGCACGTGGTCCGCGGGCGGATCGGCCGGCGACTTCTCGTGGTCGTTCCCGATGCGCACCCCGCCGTCGCTGGGCGGCCCGTCGCCGACGCTGCAGATCACGTACTCCGCCCAGTCCGTCGACGGCCGCATGGTCACCTCGAACAACCAGCCGTCGATCGTCGGCGAGGGCTTCGAGCTGTCCACGAGCGGCTACATCGAGCGCCGGTACAAGACGTGCGCCGAGGACCCGAAGACGGGCGGCAACGCGGCCGCGAAGACCGGCGACATGTGCTGGGCGACCGACAACGCCACCATGAGCCTCAACGGCAGCGGCTCCGAGCTCATCAAGGACGGCTCGGACCCCAACCGCTGGCACCCGCGCAACGACGACGGCTCCCGCGTCGAGCACAAGACCGGGGCGTCCAACGGCGACAACGACGGCGAGTGGTGGGTCGTCACCACCGTGAACGGCACGCAGTACTGGTTCGGCCGCAACCAGCTGCCCGGCGCGCCCGCGGGCACCACGACCCAGTCGACGTGGACCGAGCCGGTGTTCGGCAACGACACCGGCGAGCCGTGCCACGGCGCCACCTTCGCGGCGTCGTCGTGCACGCAGGCGTACCGCTGGAACCTCGACTACGTCGTGGACCCGCACGGCAACACGATGTCGTACTGGTACGGCATCGACCACAACTTCTACAAGAAGAACAACAGCACCGCGACGCAGTACGACCGCGCGGGCTACCTCGACCACGTCGACTACGGCACCCGTGACGAGAACCTCACCACCGCGGGGGACTGGACCACCGGCACCGACACCGCGTTCAGCGGGCACGCGGCGGCCCGGATCAGCTACGCCTACGCGGACCGTTGTCTCGCCTCGTGCGGTACCAAGGACAAAGCCCACTGGCCGGACACGCCCTGGGACCTCAACTGCGACAGCGGGGCCTCGTGCTCGCAGACCTCCCCGTCGTTCTGGACCACCCGCCGCCTGGCCTCCATCACCACCAAGGTGTGGGAGGCGACGACCTCGCAGATGCGCGACGTCGAGCGGTGGACGCTGACCCACACGTTCCCGGACCCGCAGGACGGCACCCGCGCCGGCCTGTGGCTGGACAAGGTCTCGCACAGCGGCCTCGTCGGGCCGCCCGGCACCTCGACGGACCTGCCCGACGTGAGTTTCGTGCCGACCCAGATGCCCAACCGCGTCGACGGCGTGGACGCGTCGCCGTCGATGAACTGGAGCCGGCTCACCGCCATCAACACCGAGACCGGCGGCCAGATCCAGATCGTGTACTCCGCGCCGGACTGCTTCGTCGGCACCCGCATGCCCGCCGCGCCGGAGAACAACACGCTGCGCTGCTACCCGGTGCGCTGGACCCCGGACCCGATCACCGGCGAGATCACCGACTACTTCCACAAGTACGTCGTGGACAAGGTCATCGAGAACGACCTGACCGGCGGCTCCAAGCGGGTGCTGCACCAGTACACGTACATCGGCGACCCGGCCTGGCACTACGCCGACGACGACGGCCTCATCTCCAGCGACCAGAAGACCTGGAACGTCTGGCGCGGCTACGCGAAGGTCGGCACCTCGGCCGGCGAGGCCCCGACCGCCCCCGGCAACCCGGACGAGCGCACGTACAGCGAGACGCTGTACTTCCGCGGCATGAACGGCGACCACCTGCCCTCCGGCACCCGCACGGTGAACGTGGTCGACTCGGAGGGCGGCAGCGTCCCCGACGACGACGCGTACTCGGGCATGATCCGCGAGTCCCGCACCTTCAACGGCGTCGGCGGCGCCGAGGTGACCGGCGCCATCAACGACCCGTGGCAGTCGGCCGCGACCGCGACCCGCACGATCAACGGCGTCACGACGACGGCGAAGTTCACCAACACCCAGGCCGTCCACAGTAGAACGGCGCTCGATGCCGGCCGGGGCTACCGCCGTTCGTCGACGAAGAACACCTTCGACTCGCTGGGCATGGTCGTCACCGCGACGGACTACGGCGACGACGCGGTGACGGGCGACGAGCAGTGCACGACGACCTCGTTCGAGCCGCGCAACACGACGGTCTGGCTCATGACCGCGCAGCAGCGCACGCAGACCTTCTCCGTCGACTGCGACAAGGTCGCGACCGGCCCGATCACCGAGGCCGACGTGATCGGCGACAGCCGCCTGTACTACGACGGCGCCAC
The DNA here is from genome assembly GCF_050947935.1 of Dactylosporangium sp. CA-052675. GTDB lineage: Bacteria > Actinomycetota > Actinomycetes > Mycobacteriales > Micromonosporaceae > Dactylosporangium. Next base: position 4,871,724 of record NZ_CP192010.1, read on the forward strand.
GACCTTCGGCACCGCCCCGACAAAGGGCGACGTGACGAAGAGCGAGGCCCTGAGCGTGTGGAGCGCGACGAGCCCGCAGTACTACCAGCTGAGCCGCTCGACGTACGACGCGCTGGGCCGGGTGCACGAGTCGTGGGACGCGATGGACTACCACTCGCAGACGGACTACACGCCGGCGACGACGGGCCCGGTCACCCAGACGGTCGACACCAACCCGCGCGGCTGGACGACCACGACGACCCTCGAGCCGGCCTGGGGCCTGGCGACGTCCACCGTGGACCCGAACAGCCGCCGCACCGACCTGACCTATGACGGCCTCGGCCGCATGACGGGCGTGTGGCTGCCGGACCGCTCGAAGGCCGCGAACGACACGGCCAACATGACGTACGACTACCTGATCCGCACGAACGGCGCGAACGCGGTCACCACGAAGACCCTGAACCCGTCGGGCGGCTACACCACGTCCTACTCGCTCTACGACGGCCTGGTGCGCGAGCGCCAGACCCAGACGGACTCGCCGTCGGGCGGCCGCCTGCTGACGGACGTCTTCTACGACACCGCCGGCCGCCAGTCCCGCAGCTTCGGCGTCTACCACGACGCGTCCGGCGCCCCGGGCACGACGATCGTGCAGCCGGTCGACGAAGGCCTCACGATCCCGTCGCAGACGAAGCTCCTCTACGACGGCGCGGGCCGCCAGATCGCCGAGATCTTCCAGCCGTACAACACCGAACGCTGGCGCACCTCGACCTTCTACGGCGGCGACTACACCGCGATCACCCCGCCGGCGGGCGGCACGGGCAGCCTGACACGCACCGACGAGGACGGCCGCACGACGGAGCTGTGGCAGTTCGCGACGCAGGCCCCCGGCAACCTGAACTCGAACCCGAGCACGTACGACAAGACCACGTACAGCTACAACCGCCGGGGCCTGCTGTCGAAGGTGGTGGACCCGGCCGGCTTCGAGTGGACGTACGACTACGACCTCCGCGGCCGCAACACGTCCTCGAAGGACCCGGACAGCGGCACCACGACCAAGGAGTACGACAACGCGGGCCGCCTGACGAAGTCGACGGACAGCCGCGGCAAGGTCCTGGTCACCACGTACGACAACCTCAGCCGCAAGACCGGCCTGTACCAGAACTCGATCACCGCGGCCAACCAGCTCGCGGGCTGGACCTACGACACGACGAAGCTCGAGGACGGCGTCACCAACGCCAAGGGCTACGCGACGGCGTCGATCCGCTACGTGAGCGGCCAGCAGTACAAGCAGACCGTCGTGCAGTACAACGTCCGGTACCAACCGACTGTCGCGACGCTCACCATTCCCGCGTCGGAGACCGGCCTGGCCGGTGACTATACCTACTACACCGGTTACAACCCCGACGGAACGGTCAGCAGCACGAGTTCCCCTGGCGTCGGTGATCTCGCGGCCGAGACGACGATGGTCGGCTACAACGCGCTGGGCATGGCCGACAACCTCAGCACCTTCTACGGTACTGACCAGCGGCGATGGCTGGTCGAGCGCACATCGTTCAACGCGATCGCCCAGCCGACGCAGTACAGCCTGTTCAACGGCACCGTCACCACCGACGACAACGACAGCGGCGACCCGCGCACCTATCTCTCCCGCAGCTACGAGCTGGAGACCGGCCGTCTGACAGGGCTGAAAACCGAACGCGACCAGGTGTCGCCGAACACGGTGGCTGACCTGCATTACTCGTACAACGACTTCGGCACCATCACGAAGATCGCCGACACTCCGGCGGGCGGCACCGCGGACACCCAGTGCTTCACGCACGACCGCTACGAGCGCCTGACGGACGCGTGGACCCCGAACTCGGGCGACTGCTCGACGGGCCCGACCGCGACGACGGGCGGCCCGGCCCCGTACCGGGTGCACTACGACTACGACACCATCGGCCGACGGACGGGCCAGACCCAGTACGGCACGGCTGCGGGCACGAAGACGACGTCGTACGCCTACCCGACCGGCACGGTGCCGGCGAACATCGTCCGTCCGCACACTCTGACGGGCACGAGCACGACGGACGACACAGGCACGCACACTGCGTCCTACACGTACGACAATGCGGGCAACACCACCGGTCGGCCCGGCTCGAATGGCAACCAGACCCTGCAGTGGGACGCCGAGGGCAACCTGGCCAGCGTCACCGACACCGCGGGCAGCACGACGTTCCTTTACGACGCCGATGGAGACCGTCTGATCCGCAAGGACGTCACCGGCAAGACGCTGTACCTGCCCGACATGGAGGTGAAGTACAACACCCAGACGGCGGGCAAGAGCTGCACGCGGTACTACTCCTTCGGCGGTACCATCATCGGCCAGCGTACGGCCGGCGGCCTGACCTGGTTGGGCAGCGACGGCCAAGGCACGGCCGACGTGTCGGTGGTGGCGACGACGCAAGCCGTCACGGTCCGCCGCCAGCAGCCGTTCGGAGAACAGCGCGGCGCTTCGGTGACCTGGCCGAACGAGAAGGGGTTCGTCGGCGGCACGAACGATCCCACCGGCCTGGAACAGATCGGCGCACGATACTACGACGCGACGATCGGCCGGTTCATATCCCTGGATCCGGTGGTCGACAACAAGGATCTGCAACAGCTCCAGGGATACGCCTACGCCGAGAACAGCCCCATTACGCATAGCGATTCGACGGGCGAGCGGACCGACGAGCAGTACTACGGCAAGACCGGCGCGGCGAACATGGAACGCTACGTCGATCCGGCCGAGATGGACCGGCTCCGGCAGCAGGAGCTCGACCGCCAGAAGCGGGCCAAAGAGGCGCAGCAGAAGGCGTGGTGCAAGGCCCACCCGATCAAGTGCGGCCTCAAGAAGGCCACCACCGCAACGGTGAACTGGGTCGATGAGCACAAGGCCGAGATCATCGGCAATATTGCCGGGCTCGCAGTGGGCCTGGGCTGCGGTGCCCTGATCGGCGTGACCGGCGTGGGCGCGGTCGCCTGTGGTGCGCTGGCCGGTGCCGTGACGAATATGGTCACCTACGCCATCCAGACGAAGGTCGAGCACAAAGGCAACTTTTCCTGGGGCGGCATGCTCAAGACGGGAGCCGAGGGGGCCATCGTCGGTGGTCTCATGGGCGGACTCGGATCCGTCGGTGGCGCCGCGCTGAAGGCCGGCAAGGCGGCCCTGATGGGCGGCGGCGGATTCAAAGCGGCGGCCCAGGCTGGAGGCAAGGCGGCCGCGGCCGAGTCGCGCTCCATCGCCCAGGGCGCCAAGAACATGCTCGGGCGCGGCTGCAGCTTCACCCCGAACACCAAGATCCAGATGGCCGACGGCAGTCAGAAGGCGATCAAGTCAGTCAAGGTCGGCGACAAGGTCCAGGCAACCGACCCCAGGACCGGCGAGTCGTCGTCGCGGGCGGTGCTCGCGGTGAAGGTGAACCACGACAAGGCCCTGACGGATGTGACGGTCAAGACGCCCGGCGGCGCTGTAGCCACCGTCGAGACCTCGCAGAACCATCCGTTCTGGGACAGCGACCGTCAGGTGTGGGTGAGCGCGGGCGACCTGACCGCGGGCGCGACGCAGGACGGCAGCGCCAAAACCTCGTCCGAGATCGTCGCGGTTCGCAACTACGTCGGGTCGCGTGACATGTACGACCTCACCGTTGCAGACGTCCATACCTACTACGTGGTCGCCGGGACCACTCCGGTGCTGGTCCACAACTGCAATGGCGTGAGGTGCGGTTGCTCCAGCCTCCGCGACGTCGCGGACAATGCCCCGGTCGGCTCGTTGTTTGCGGCCGAGTACAGGTCGGCCTCCGGCCAGGTGTTCCGGGCAAGCAACCGGGAGTTCGTGCAGATTCCGGCGGCGATGCGGCAGGAGTTGGCGGAGTTCGGGCATCCGACGCTGATGTGCGCGGAGATGAAATGCCTGGCCAAAGCGTGGACGGCATCCGGCGGCAACCCCGCATCGATCCGTGGTGGCAGCATGCGGACGGTGCACGTGGGAGGATCGAATCATATGCAGAAGGCATTCCCATGCAGAGCTTGTAAGAACGTCCTGAGAGGACTTGGCATCAGCTTCTGAGCGGCGAAGGACAAGGAAGGATTTCGACCCATCGGTGGAAATGGACGATCGGCTGGCGGTGTTCGACTGGGCGCGGCTTGAGGACGCGTATGGCGACGCGACCGACATTCCGGAGTTGTTGCGCGCGCTCCGCTTCGGTGCAGATCCGCAGCGCAGCGCCGAACTCCTGACCGATCGGCTGGTCCATCAGGGGTTCATGGTGTACTCCGCGGCTGTGGCCGCCGCGCCGATTCTGGCGGACATGACGTTGGACGTGGCCGTGCCGGTGCGCGTCGCCGTGGTCCAGTTGATCGGTCGCCTGGCTCGCGAGGCGAGGGCGGCCGACCCCGTTCTGCCCGAGCGGGCCGACTGGGAACGGATGTGGCGGCAGCAGTTGCCCCGTCTGGTTGATCTGCTGAGCGATGATGACGTCGAAGTGCGGCGAATGGCTCCGGGTGTCTTCGCCGCATCGTCGGATCAGGACAGCCATTTGGGGCGGCTGCTGACAGCGGCCGAGCATGAGCCGGACGAGGCGACCCTGCTGGGCGAGTTGATCGCGGCCGCCGACCTCCTGCCCGATGTTTCCGCCGACGCGCGGGAGGCCGCTGTGGCGCGAGTTTCTGCCATGGCCTCGAGCGGGTCGGCGCAGGTGCGGATGGGAATCGCCCTGGTCCTTCGCCAGGTCCGGCCGGTCGAAGCAACGACGCTCCTCGCGGCGCTGTCAGCGCCCGATGCCGCCCTGTGGGCGCAGACCTGGTGCGTTCCCAGCGGTGACAGGATGCTTATCGAGTGGGTCGAGGGACGGCTCGGCGACGACCGTGGCCCGCGCCGAGATCTGGGCCTCGGCCTGCTCACCTCGAAACACGCGGCTGCTCGTAGGTCCGGGCTCGGGGTACTCACACGGCTCGCGGCCGGATGGCGGTCTTCAGCCGCCGATCTACGGACGGCGGCGTTCGCGGCCTTGGACGATGCAGACCAGGGTATGCGGCAACAGGCGCTCTTCGCGCTGGCGGTCGTGCGTTCGCCGGAGAATGCGGCGAGGGATCGCCTCGCAGCCCTGGCCGGGCAGCGGACAGGTGGGTTCGAACACCTGGCCCTGACCTGGGCACTCGCTCGATCGGGCGACGCCCGATGTGTGCCGCATCTGCTTACCGCCCTGCGTCGGGACGACTTCGGGTTTCCGCATCATCAAGTCTACGAGGCGACGGTGTCGCAGCGGACGCTGCCTTCCCTCGACGAGATCCTACTTGAAGCGACGGCCTGGTCGGATCGGCTCCTTCCGGATGTCGCCGAGCGCCTGACCGCGGTCGGGCCCGGGCTTGCGCGGCGTGCGCTGTTGACGGCCGTCATCGGTTGGGGACCGGCCGCGCGGTCGGTGCTGCCGGTTCTTCTGGAAGGCCTGCAGCTGCCGGATCCTGGCCTCGAAATCGTCGCGCTGGCCGCGATCGGCGCCGACTCGAGCGAGGTGCCGGTCGCACTGCTGCGGTCGGCGTTCGACCGGGCCTTGGTGTTGCCGAGCGCTGACCGGGTGAAGTTGATCCGCGCATACGCCGTGCTTTCCGGCAACCGTGATCCGGTCCAGGCCGAGCTTCCTGACCCCGCCTCCGGCGAGCGCTGGTCGGCGTCGGCCCTACACCTCGTCGGTGCGCTCGGACCCCAAGGCGCGGTTTATGCCGACCGTCTTGAGCCGTACCTGTCCGCCACGGCCGAGTGGCTCGTCATCGGTGCGGCCACATCACACTGGGAGCTGACAGGCCGGTCCGAAGTCGGCGGTCGCGCGCTGACGCGTCTCATCGCCGACATTGCCGATGGCCGCCCCGCGTTCCCGGCCGACCTCCTTGCACTCCGCCGGCTTGATCAGATGGGGTACATGGATCCCACCCTGACCGGCGTCCTGCGGTTCCTGGTGGAGACCGATGCGCGGGCGACTGGACCGGCCGCGGACTGGCATGACATGGATCTTGACTCCGCGCTTGCCGGTACCGCCGGCCAGATGCTGACGCGTGGAAATCAGTCGGGCGAACGATAATCCGGCGGGCCGCTCATATGGCCGGGATCAGGCCGTCCAGGACGGATTCGATGCCTTGGCGGACTCGGGCCGGGCTGAGGTTCAGGGTTCGGTGCTGGTGGTCCAGCACGTTCGGCTGGAGCAGGGCCAGCAGCGCGCTCGCCAGATACGGCGCGTCCAGGTCGCGGTCCAAAGACTCCAGCAGGCGCACCAGATGCAGGTGGTACGTCGGGTAAGGGCCGCTCCCGTGCCCCTGTGACGCCTTCTGCACCGCCAGCAGGCGCAGGTCCCACTGCTCCTCCTGCAACTCCAGCAGCGCGAACACGAACGCGCGGATTCGCGCGGCCGGCGGGGCGCCCGGGCCCAGCGGTGGCGGGCCGGTCAGGAAGGCCTCCTGGAAGCGGACCTCGTGGTCCTCCAGCAGTGCGTACGCGAGGGCCCCGACGTCGCCGAAGCGGCGATAGGCCGTACCGACGCCGAGTCCCGCCTCCCGGGCGACCTCGTCGAGCGCCAGCCCCGCCACGCCCCGCGCCGACACGATCCGCGCCGCCGCCTCCACCAGCCGCTGCCGGTTGCGCGCGGCGTCCGCCCGCTCGGCCGGGGGCTGGTCGATGAGCGGCAGGGGGGTCGGCTTGCGGCGGGTCACGTGACGATCCTCGCATCTCTTGTAAGTGGAAGAAGTTCCACTTAGGCTCCGAGTGTAAGCGGAAAAAGTTCCACTTCTTGGAGGCGTCATGGGCGCGAAGGTCGCCGTCATCTACTACTCGGCCACGGGGAACGTGCACGCACTGGCCGAGGCGGTCGCGGAAGGGGCGCTCGAGGCCGGCGCCGAGGTGCGGCTGCGGCGGGTGCCCGAGCTCGCGCCGGACGCCGCCATCGACGCCAATCCGGCCTGGCGGGCGCACATCCAGGCGACCCCGCACGTCGAGGTCGCCACGCACGACGATCTGACCTGGGCCGACGCGTTCGCGTTCGGGTCGCCGACGCGGTTCGGCAATGTCTCGGCGCAGCTCAAGCAGTTCATCGACACGACGGGCGGGCTGTGGGCGGCGGGGCGGCTGGCGAACAAGGCGGCCACCGCGTTCACGAGTGCGGCCAACGCGCAGGGCGGAAATGAGTCCACGCTCCTCGCGATGTACAACACGTTCTATCACTGGGGCGCGTTCATCGTCCCGCCCGGATACACCGATCCGGCCATTCACGCCGCGCGCGGAAACCCGTACGGCGTCGGGCACCCGGGAACGGACGGCGCACCTTCCGGCGCGACCCTTGCGGCCGCCCATTACCAGGGGAAACGGCTCGCGACCGTCGCCGCCCGGCTGCGGGAGAGTGTGCTCAGCCTAAGCTAATCATCCAGTACCACGTAACAATGGTGAATTGCTGCCTCCTACGCAATGTAAGATCAAGAAGACTTGATGTTTATCGCGGTGAATGAGTCAATCAGGCGTGAATGCGCCGGCCACCGACGACCGGCGCACGGTTCTGGAGGGAGCCGGCCTTGCCGCGACTTCGGCATCGACGTCTGCTCATCACCGCGGGACTCTCCGCATTAGCGCTCACCATCGCCGGAGCGCCGGCCACCGCCGCCCCCGGCACGCCCCGTCCCGCCAGGTTCAACGACCTGGCGAGCACCGCCCACCGCAACGGCAACATCCACAGCTTCGCCGCCGCGCCGGGCGATGACGACGAAGAGGGCTCCAGCGACATCATGGAGCAGGCCGACCAGTGGAACGAGGCCCGCAGCGCGCCCGGCGTCGTGGCCCCGGGCGCGTACTCGGCCGCCTGGGCGCAGCTGCAGGCCCTGCCCCGCACCGGCGGGAACTGGACGGACGAGACCGGCCTGCCGTACAACTCCGACGACCCGCGGTACCGCGACATCAACTCGAACTCGTCGGGCGGCGCCGGCAACGTGACGGGCCGCGTGGTCGGCATGGCGGCGGACGACCACGGCTACGTGTACGCCGGCTCGGCCAACGGCGGCGTCTGGCGCTCCTCCACCGGCGGCGGCAAGTGGCAGCCGATCTCCGACAAGCTCCCGGCCCCGGCAACCGGCGACCTGCGCCTCGACGGGCGCGGCCGGCTGTGGTTCGCGACCGGCGAGGCGAACACGAGCGCGACGAGCTTCGTCGGCACCGGCGTGTACGTCCTGGCCGACCCGCGCCACGGCGAGTTCCGGGCGAGCGACCGTGTCGGCGGTACCGAACTGGAGAACACGACGATCCGGGCGCTGCGCTTCGGCGGCGACACCGTGTGGGCGGCCACGAGCCGCGGCGTGTGGACCCACTCCACGACGAACCTCGCGGGCCCCTGGCACCTCGAGTACGCGCCGAACCCGTCGTTCCTGCCCGGCGGCGCCGACGCGGCCGACGAGGACGCGCCGTACAAGAACATCGCCAACGACATCGCGATCGACCCGCGCGACCCGTCGAAGGTCGTGCTCGCGATCGGCTGGCGCAGCGGCGACGACTACAACGGCTTCTACGTCAAGAGCGGCGGCACCTGGCAGAAGACCACGCTCGCCGGGGACATCGCGAGCGACCCGGACAACCTCGGCGCCGTGACGTTCGGCCGCTCCGCCGACGGCAGCAAGTACTACGCGATCGAGCAGTCCCCGGAGATGCTCGCCACGAACGGCGACAGCAACCTCTTCGGCGTCTTCGTCTCGAACAACGGCAACCCGCTCGGCCCGTGGACCCGGATCGCGGACTACCACAAGCTGGCCGCGTCGGGCTCCGCGAACACCGCGCCGGGCTACATGCCGGGCATCCAGGCCTGGTACAACCAGTTCGTCCAGGTCGACCCGGCCGACCCGCGGCACCTGTACGTCGGGCTGGAGGAGGTCTTCGAGTCCAAGGACGCGGGCGCGACGTGGACGACCCCGGGGCCGTACTGGAACTTCAACTTCCCGTGCTGGAGCATCGACCCGTCGAAGCAGACCGGCGACTGCCACCAGACCGTGCACGCCGACCAGCACGCGGCCGCGATCGGCAGCAACGGCGGGAAGCCGTACCTCGTCGTCGGCGACGACGGCGGCATCTACCGCCGGCCGGCGAACGGCAAGGCGGACGCGTCGGGGCACGCGACCGACTGGGTGTCGCTCAACGACGGCAGCATGGACGTCCTGCAGTACTACTCCGTGGGCGTCGGCGCCGACCGGCAGGGGCGCAACGCGGGCGTGGCGATCAGCGGCGGCCTGCAGGACAACGGCGAGTCGATCCTGCGCCCGGGCGACAGGGTGATGGGCTCGAACTTCGGCGGCGACGGCGGCGACACCATCGTCGACCCGGACAACGGCTGCAACATCGCGGCGGAGTACGTGTACCTCGCCCTGTCCGTCACGAACAACTGCGCGGTCAACGACGGCTCCTGGACGACCGACCCGAGCAAGGTCTCCAGCCGCAACGTCGCCCCGCCCGACAACGAGCTCGGTTCGGCCGGCGCGCGGTTCATCGCCCCGATCGCGGCCGACCCGAGGAACGTCAATGACTGGGTGGCCGGCGGCACCCACGTGTGGATCCAGCACAAGGGCTTCGCGATCCAGTCCGGCGCGGACTGGGTCAACGTGTTCGACCTGGGCGCGGGCCACGTCGCGACCGGCGTGTCCATCTCCGGCGGCACGGTCTACGTCGGCTGGTGCGGCCCGTGCAACAACCAGGGCTTCACCCGCGGCATCGCGGTCGGCAAGGCGGACGGGACGGGCTGGCACCAGTTGAGCCTCCCGGTCGACGGGGTGATTCCGAATCGGTACGTCTCCGGCTTCGACGTCGACCCGGCGAACCCGAACCACGTGTACGTCGCGATGAACGGCTACTCCCGCAAGTGGACCGAGGGCCCCGGCGCCGGCGTCGGGCACGTCTTCGAGTCGCGCGACGCGGGCGCCCACTGGACCGACATCTCCGCGAACCTGCCGGACATCCCGGCCAACGCGCTGAAGGTCCTGTGGGGCGGCGGCCTGGTCGTCGGCACGGACCTCGGGGTGCTGTACCGCGCACCGGGCCAGACGGGCTGGAAGGTCCTCGGCCGCAACCTGCCGACGACCACCACGATGGAGCTGCGCACCGGCCTCTACGGCCTGCGCCTCTACGCCGCCACCCACGGCCGCGGCATCCGCTCCTACGACCTGTGGCAGCTGCTGCTGTTCGGCTGAGTGTTGCCAGGCGGGGGCGGCCCCGGTTTCGCCGGGGCCGCCCCCGCCATGATCCGATGGTCCCCATGACGATCGTGCGCTCCATCGCCCTGTTCGTGCTGGCCGCCGTCGCCGAGATCGGCGGCGCCTGGCTGATCTGGCAGGGCGTACGCGAGCACCGGGGCCTGCTGTGGATCGGCGCGGGGGTCGCCGCCCTGGGCGCCTACGGCTTCGTGGCCACCCTGCAGCCGGACGCGAACTTCGGCCGCATCCTGGCCGCGTACGGCGGGGTCTTCGTGGCCGGATCCTTGGCCTGGGCGATGGTCGTCGACAGGTTCCGCCCCGACCGCTACGACGTCATCGGCGCGGCGATCTGCCTGCTCGGCGTGGCCGTGATCATGTACGCCCCGCGCCACTAGAACGATCAACGAACCACCGTGACATCGAAGATAGCAAATCCCGGCAAATGCGTGCTGGTTCGGCAGCCCGCCGCCCCGGCGTCCGCATCGGACGCACGCTGCCCGGTGGACGTCGCGGCCTTCGTGAGATCCCCGAGCGCCTGAGCGTCGGCACGGCCCTGGTGCATCTGGGCGGCGTCCGGTTCCCGATCAGCGGCCCGCTGCGGTACACCATGACCGCCCGCGACGCCGTCGAGCTCTGCGCGGCTCTGCGCCCCGCGACCGTCATCCCGGTGCACTACGAGGGCTGGCAGCACTTCCGGGAGGGGCGGGCCGCCGCCGAGCGGGTGCTCACCGGCCCGGTGCGATGGCTCCAGCTCGGGGTGCCGGCCGACGTGGAGGCCTGAGGCTCAGGCGTTGCTGTAGATGCGGGACGGGTCGATGAGCACGGCCGTGCGGCGCTGCTCGGCCATCACCCGGTCGTACTCGTCCCAGTCGTCGTGATCCCCGCCCGCGGCGGTGAAGACCTCGCGCAGCAGTAGGCGCAGCCGGTCCGGGTCGACGCCCGGCGCGGGGTCGTCCGGGCCGATCAGCGTCGCCGTGCCCTCGGCCGAGGCCCACTCCCAGCCGGCCCGGGCCGTGAGGGTCACGCGGGGGCGGGCGCGCAGGTTGGCCAGCTTCACCTTCCCGTACGTCACGAAGGCGAGCGCCGGCGCCCCGGTCAGCGGGTGCGGCATCGCGCCCGCGTTCACCACCGACGCCTGCACCGTGCCGTCGGCCCGCACCGTCGAGACGACCACGAGGCCGTGCTCCCGCGCGGCCAGCGCGGCGAACTCCTCCAGCGTTGTCATGGCGAAAGCCTACGGGCTGCGCAGCTCGTCGAAGATGAGCACCGTCTCGGTCGAGGTGATCTCCGGCATGCCCTGCAGCTGGGTCAGCACCAGCTCGCGCAGGGACGTCGTGTCGCGGGTGCGCACGAGCAGCACCAGGTCGTGCGAGCCGGAGACGAGGGCGGCGTGGTCGACCTCCGGCAGCGCCAGGATCCGCGACCGTACGGCCTTCCACGAGTGCTGCGAGATGTTCACGTAGACGTAGGCGGCCACGCCCAGGCCGTACCGCTGCGGATCGATCGTCGCCGTGTAGCCCGTGATCACGCCGTCGGCCTCGAGGCGCTGGACGCGCGCGTAGACGTTCGCGCGCGAGATGTGCAGCGCCTCGGCCAGGGCGCGCATCGACGCCCGGCCGTCGGCCCGCAGCGCCTGGACGATCCGGCGGTCAACGTCGTCGAGCTCGGCCATCCGTCTCCTCACACGCCGTCGCCGGGCCGCCGGATCGAACTGTTGGAGCCGGAAGACCGTACCAGCGAGCCATTCGTCTCCGAATGTAGTCCTGGGCTGGACCGATGGCCGGGCGGGGGCCGAAAATCTGGACGGTGACCACCATCGAGGCGCTGCTGCCGAGCACCACCCCGCTCGGCCTGATCGACGCCGAGGGCCAAGCACGCCCAGGCGAACTCGCCATGCCCGATGCGGCCGTCCTGCTGGAGCTGTACCGCCGGATGACGATCGGCCGCCGCTTCGACGCCCAGGCGACCGCGCTCACCAAGCAGGGCCGCCTCGCGGTGTACCCGTCCTCGCACGGGCAGGAGGCCTGCCAGATCGGCGCCGTCCTCGCGCTGCGCGAGCAGGACTGGCTCTTCCCGACCTACCGCGACTCCGTGGCGATCGTGTCGCGCGCCGTCCCGCCGGCCGAGGTGCTGTCCCTCCTGCGCGGCGACTGGCACTGCGGCTACGACCCGCACGAGCACCGCGTCGCCCCGCAGTGCACCCCGCTGGCCACCAACACCCTGCACGCGGTCGGGCTCGGGCACGCCGCGCGGCTCAAGGGCGAGGACCAGGTCGCCGTGGTGCTGCTCGGCGACGGCGCGACCAGCGAGGGCGACACGCACGAGGCGCTGAACTTCGCCGCGGTGTGGAAGGCGCCCGTGGTGTTCCTGGTGCAGAACAACGGCTACGCGATCAGCGTGCCGCTGGAGAAGCAGACCGCCGCGCCCCGGCTGGCGTACAAGGGCGTCGGCTACGGCATGCGCTCCCGCCTGGTCGACGGCAACGACGCGGCCGCCGTGCACGCGGTGGTCACCGAGGCGATCGCGCACGCCGCCGCGGGGGAGGGCCCGACGCTGATCGAGGCCCTGACGTACCGCATCGAGGCCCACACCAACGCCGACGACGCGACCCGCTACCGGGAGGCCGAGGAGGTCCAGGCGTGGCTGCGGCGGGACCCGCTGAGCCGCCTCGACGCGTACCTGCGCGCCGCCGGCATCCTCGACGACGCCGTCGCGTCCGACTTCGCCGAGCAGGCCGAGCGGTTCGCGGCGACGGTCCGCGAGCAGATGAACGCCGACGCGGTGCTCGACCCCGCCGAGCTGTTCGAGCACGTGTACGCGCAGCCGACCCCCGCGCTGATCGCGCAGCGGGACGAGCTGCTGGCCGAGATCGCGCGGGAGGCGGGATGACCAGCATGGTGGAGCGGCCGACGGAGGTCAGCCTGGCCGGGGCGATCAACGCCGCCCTGGCCGACGCGCTCGCCGACGACCCCCGGGTGCTCGTGTTCGGCGAGGACGTCGGCACCCTCGGCGGCGTCTTCCGGGTCACCGACGGGCTCGCGGCCAAGTTCGGCGACGGCCGCGTCTTCGACACCCCGCTGGCCGAGTCCGGGATCGTCGGCACCGCGATCGGCATGGCCATGAACGGGATGGTCCCCGTCGTGGAGATGCAGTTCGACGCGTTCGCGTACCCGGCCTTCGAGCAGATCACCAGCCACCTCGCGAAGCTGCGCAACCGGACCCGCGGCAAGGTGGAGCTGCCGATCGTCATCCGGGTGCCGTACGGCGGCGGGATCGGCGGCGTCGAGCACCACTGCGACTCGTCCGAGGCGTACTACACGCACACCCCCGGGCTGCGGGTCGTCACGCCCGGCACGGCGTCGGACGCGTACCGGCTCCTGCGCCAGGCGATCGCCTGCCCCGACCCGGTCGTCTTCCTGGAGCCCAAGCGGCGGTACTGGTCCAAGGAGACCGAGCCCCTCACGCCCGAGGGCCCCGGGATCGACCGGGCGCTCGTGCGCCGCCCCGGCCGCGACGTCACCGTCATCGCCTACGGCGGCACGGTCGCCACCGCGCTCGAGGCGGCCGAGGCGGCCGTCGAGGAGGGCTGGGACCTCGAGGTGATCGACCTGCGCAGCCTCTCGCCGTTCGACGACGCCACCGTCACCGCCTCCGTGCGCCGGACCGGCCGCGCCGTCGTGGTGCACGAGGCCGCGCGGTTCGGCGGGTACGGCGCCGAGGTCGTCGCCCGCCTGCAGGAGCAGTGCTTCCACCACCTCGAGGCCCCGATCCTGCGCGTGACCGGCCTCGACATCCCCTATCCGCCGCCGCACCTCGAGCACCATCACCTGCCCAACGCCGACCGCGTCCTCGACGCCGTCGCCAAGCTGCAGTGGGACGACCATGCCTGACTTCCGCCTGCCCGACCTGGGCGAGGGCCTGACCGAGGCCGAGGTGCTGTCCTGGATGGTGCGCGTCGGCGACACCGTGCGCGTCGACCAGCCCGTCGTCGAGGTCGAGACGGCCAAGGCGTCGGTCGAGGTGCCGGTCCCCTTCGCCGGTACCGTCACCGCCCTGCACGCCGCCCCCGGCACGATGGTCCGCGTCGGCGCACCGCTGATCACGGTCACGCCGGTGGAGGGGTTGCAGGAGCCGGGCGTGGTGAGCGGCAACGTGCTCATCGGCTACGGCACCACCACCGAGACCCGGCGCCGGCGCGGGAGCCGGCGCGCCGCGGCCGCGGTGCCGCGCCGGGGTCCCGTGCGGGTCATCTCGCCGCTCGTGCGCCGGCTCGCCCGCGACGGCGGCCTGGACCTGAACACCGTGGCCGGCACCGGCCCCGAGGGTCTGATCCGCCGAGCCGACGTCGAGCAGGCGCTCGCCCGGCCGGTCGCCGCCGGTGAGCGGCGGGTGGCCCTGCGAAAGACCGCGGCCGAGAAGCTCAGCCGGTCGCGGCGGGAGATCCCCGAGGCGACCGTGTGGGTCGACGTCGACGCGACCGAGTTCCTCGCGGCCCGGGCCGTGCTCAACGCGCGCGACCCGGAGCGGCCGGTCAGCCTGCTCGGGCTGCTGTCCCGCTTCGCGCTGCTGGGCCTGCAGCGCCATCCCGAGCTCAACGCCCGCGTCGAGCGGGACGAGATCGTCATACCGCAGCACGTACACCTGGGATTCGCCGCGCAGACCGAGCGGGGCCTCGTCGTGCCGGTCGTCCGCGACGCGCACCGGCTGGCGACCCGCGCCCTGTCGGCGGCGATGGCCGGGCGCACCCGGGCCGCGCGCGAGGGCACCCTGGCCCCGGCCGACCTGACCGGTGGAACGTTCACGGTGAACAACTACGGCGTCTTCGGCGTCGACGGCTCGGCCGCGATCATCAACCATCCCGAGGTCGCGATCCTCGGCATCGGCCGGATCATCGACCGCCCGTGGGTCGTCGACGGGCAGCTCACCGTGCGCAAGGTGAGCCAGCTGACGCTCGCCTTCGACCACCGCGTGTGCGACGGCGGGGCGGCGGGCGGCTTCCTGCGCTACGTCGCCGACTGCGTCGAGTCGCCCCTGACCGCCCTCGGGGACCTCTGACGCGCACGCCTTGACACATCGGCACGCATCGCTGAAACTGGCCGGCGTTCCGCAGCAGACCGGCGACGCCCGCTGGCTCGCCGGCGCCCAGCGCTTCGACCACGCCGCGGTGTTCAACCCGCTCGCGTCCAACACCGACCAGCTCAACGGCCTGCACGCCAACACGCAGGTGCCGAAGTGGATCGGGGCCGCGCGATCGCCGTCAACGCCTGGGCGATCACGACGGGCGCGCACTCGTACGGTGGAGGCGTTGGCGAAGCCGGCGTCGTCGCCGGTGGGGGACCCCGGCCAGGGCCCGGTGTAGCCGGGCCCTGGCTCAGCGGTGGCCGGGGCGGCGGTTCAGGGCGCGGGTCGCCAGCCGCCGCAGCTTCTCCTGGTTGGCCGGCTTGGCCAGCTCCCGCCGCCCCAGCTCGACCACGTGGCGACCGTTGGGGCTGTTGAGGAAGCGCATCACGCGCTGCACGATCGACGGCATACTTTCCGGTGTACCCGCGCGGTGAAAATGCAATCCCCGGCAGTCGCGCGGGCGCGGCGGCCCGCCCGGGCGCGGCGACGCGGAGCGGCCACGGCCCGACAACGACCCGTGTCGATCGGCTGGGGCACGACGCCGGCGCGGCGCTGCCCCGCGCCGCGAGGCCGGGCCGCGGCCGGTGGCTACCGGCGCCTGCGCAACGGCAGCAGCGACCTCCGCACCCGGTCCGCCAACACGTCTGAGCGCTGCCGGGCAGTGATTGCGAATCGCCACCACTCGCCTTAGGCTCACTAGCGGTTGCAAACTGCAATCAGCGGGAGGGGCCGTGCCGAGGGGCGAGATCCAGCAACGGGTGCAGCGGCACATCGACTCGCTGGTCCGCACCGGCGCGGAGACCGGCGTGCAGGTCGCCGTCTACCGCGACGGCGCGCTCGTCGTCGACGCGGTGGCCGGCTCGGCCGACCCGGCCACCGGGCGGGCCCTCACCTCCGGCACACCCGTCTTCAGCTTCTCCACCGGCAAGAACATGGCGACCACGATCGCGCACGCGCTCGTCGCGCGCGGGTACCTCGGCTACGACACCCGGGTCGCGGACCTCTGGCCCGAGTTCGGCGAGCACGGCAAGGCCGCGACGACCCTGCGGCACGTGCTGACGCACACGGCCGGCCTTCCGGCGATGCCGCGCGAGATCACCCCGGCCGACCTGCCCGACCGGTCCAGGGTGTGTGCCGCGCTGGCCGGCGCCGAGCCGCGCTGGCCGCCGGGCACCGCGGTCGGCTACCACGCCTACACCTTCGGCTTCCTCCTCGGCGAACTGGCCCGCCGCGCGACCGGGCGGCCCATGCGCGAGCTGCTGCGCGAGTGGGTCACGGCGCCGCTCGGCATCGACGGGCAGCTGTACTTCGGCGCTCCCGCGGAGGCGCTGCCGGGCTTCGCGCGCCTGGAGCAGCCGGCGCGGGACCGGCCCGGCGGCCCGGCGGACGACGATGCGATCCTCGCGCCGTGGGAGCGCCGGCCCGGCGCCGAGCTCGGCAACGACGAGGAGATCCTGCGCGCGGACATCCCGTCGGTCGGTTCCGCGACCGCGCACGGTCTGGCCGCCATGTTCGACGCGCTCCTGCGGGCCCGGCTCGTGGGCTCCGCGCAACTGGCGCAGCTGTCCGCGCTCGCGTTCGAGGGGACCGACCGGGTGTTCGGCACGCCGGCGCGGATGGCGCTGGGCTTCCCGCTCGGCCGGATCGGCGCCCCGGCCGAGGAGCGCTCGGCGGCCTTCGGCTGGCCGGGCGGCGGCGGCAGTTACGCCTACGCGGACCCCGCGCGGGGCGTAGCCTTCGCGCTGACGAAGACCCGGCTCCGCCCGGACTTCGACACCGCCCTGTCGGTCACCGCGATCCTGGCCGACCATCTCGCCCGAGACGAGGAGCGACCATGACCGGCGACCCGGCACCGCCGCGGACCAGCCTCGGCCCGTACTCGTCGGCCGGCGCCGCCCCGGCGCCGTGGGAGGCGACGGAGTGGGCGCTGCGGCGGATCCAGAAGTTCCAGCTGTGCACCGTGCGCCCCGACGGCCGGCCCCACGTGACGCCGGTCCTGGCGATCTGGGCGTCCGGCGCGATGTGGTTCACCACCGGCGACGACGAGCAGAAGGCCCGCAACCTCGACATCGACCGGCACTGCGTGCTGAGCGCCGGCACCGGGACCCTGACCGGCGTGGACTACGTCATCGAGGGCACGGCGAGCCCGGTCGCCGACGAGGACACCCGCGAGGCCGTGGCGACCGCGTTCGAGGAGGCCTACGGCTGGCAGATCACCCGCGAGGACGGAACCTGGCACCATCTGGCCGGCGCCGTCCGGGCCGGGACCGTGCGGCTCTACCGGGTCCGGCCGGACAAGGCGTTCGCCTTCGCCGCCGGGCCCGAGGCCTCCGAGACCCGCTACCGGTGGACCTGACCCGCGGCTACTGTACGTGTCGTGACCGCCGCCGAGCCGGGTGCTGACTGGCTGGCCGCCGTGCCCCGCTGGGCGGGCCGGGGCGGCCCGCCGGTGCACGCCCAGATCGAACAGTGGCTCGCCGGCGTCATCGGGCGCGGGCAGCTCGTGCCCGGGGACCGGCTGCCGCGGGAGGAGGACCTCGCGGCCCGCCTCGGGGTCAGCCGGATGACGCTGCGGCAGGCGCTGGCCTCGCTCGAGGCGCTCGGAACGGTCGTGCGCAAGGCGGGGCGGTCCGGGGGCACGTTCGTCAGCGAGCCGCGCATCGAGTGCGACCTCACCGGGCTCGCCGGCTTCACCGAGCAGATGCGCCGCGCCAACGTGCGCGCCGGGGCGCGGATGGTCTCCGCCGCGACCGTGCCGGCCGGTGCCGACGTCGCCGCCGCGCTCGGGGTCCGGCCGAACGCCCCGGTGCACGAGATCGTGCGGGTCCGAACGGCCCGGCGGGCGCCGCTCGCGCTCGAGCGCTCCTACTTCCCGGTGCCGCCGTTTCCCGACCTGCTGCAGCAGCGGCTGACCGGCTCGCTGTACGAGCTGCTGCGCCGCCGCTACGGGCAGCACCCGCACACCGCGCGCGAGTCGCTGGAGCCGGTGGTCGCCGGGCCGCAGGAGGCGCGGCTGCTCGCAGTGGCCGCGCGGAGCCCGCTCATGCGCATCGAGCGGACCGTGCACACCGCGGCCGGGCTGGCCGTCGAGCACGCCATCGACCTGTTCCGCCCGGACCGGGTCCGCATCGCCCTGACGGTTAATGTCTAGACCTTTTCAGCCCGGGGGAGCGCTGCTAGCGTCGCGGGCATGAGCAGCGCCCTGCCGTCCCGCGCCCGCGTCGTCGTCATCGGCGGTGGTGTCGTCGGGGCCAGCGTCGCCTACCACCTGACCCGGCTCGGCTGGACCGACCTGGTGCTCGTCGAGCAAGGGCGGCTGTCCAGCGGCACGACCTGGCACGCGGCCGGGCTCGTCGGGCAGCTGCGCTCGACGGAGAGCGGGACGCGGCTGGTGCAGTACTCCGCCCGGCTCTACAGCGAGCTGGAGCAGGAGACCGGGCTCGGCACCGGCTTCAAGCGCTGCGGCGGCGTCACCGTCGCCCGCACCCCCGACCGGATGGTGCAGCTGGAGCGCACCGCGGCGTCGGCGGCCGCCTACGACCTCGAGTGCGAGCTGATCAGCCCGCGGCGGGCGAAGGAGCTGTACCCGATCCTCGCCACCGAGGACCTGGTGGGCGCGATCTGGCTGCCGGGTGACGGTACCGCCAACCCCACCGACGTCACGAACTCCCTCGCGAAGGGCGCCCGCGACCGCGGCGCGACCATCGCGCAGGGCGTGCGCGTGATCGGCGTCGACGTGCGCGACGGCGTCGTCACCGGTGTGCGCACCGACGCCGGCGACATCGAGGCCGAGGTCGTCGTCAACTGCGCCGGGCAGTGGGCCAAGGCCGTCGGCGCGCTCGCCGGGGTCAACGTGCCGCTGCACTCGGCCGAGCACTTCTACGTCGTCACCGAGGCGATCGAGGGCGTGCACCGGATGCTGCCCATCCTGCGCGACCCCGACGGGTACACCTACTACAAGGAGGAGGTGGGCGGGCTCGTCGTCGGCGGGTTCGAGCCCGAGGCCAAGCCCTGGGTGGCGCCCGACCGGTTGCCGTACCCCTTCGAGTTCCAGCTCCTCGACGAGGACTGGGAGCACTTCGGCATCCTCATGGACAACGCCCAGCGGCGCATCCCGGCGCTGCTGGACACCGGCATCAAGAAGTTCTACAACGGCCCCGAGTCGTTCACGCCCGACAACCAGTTCATCCTCGGCGAGGCGCCGGAGGTCAGGAACTTCTTCGTCGGGGCCGGGTTCAACTCCGTCGGCATCGCCTCGGCCGGCGGGGCCGGGCGCGCGCTGGCGGAGTGGATCGTGAGCGGCGGGCCGACCAGCGATCTGTCCAGTGTGGACATCCGCCGGTTCGCGCCGTTCCACGGCAACAACCAGTGGCTGCACGACCGGGTCGCGGAGATCCTGGGCCTGCACTACGAGGTGCCGTGGCCCAACCGGGAGCTGACCTCGGCCCGGCCCTTCCGCCGCTCGCCCGCCTACCACCTGCAGGCGGCCGCGGGCGCGGTCTTCGGCTCGA
This sequence comes from Dactylosporangium sp. CA-052675, assembly GCF_050947935.1. Taxonomy (GTDB): domain Bacteria; phylum Actinomycetota; class Actinomycetes; order Mycobacteriales; family Micromonosporaceae; genus Dactylosporangium. Next base: position 4,891,559 of record NZ_CP192010.1, read on the forward strand.
AGATGGGCTGGGAGCGGGTGAACGTGTTCGCGCCGCCGAACGCGGGCGCCGAGGTGCGGTACACCTGGGGCAAGCCGAACTGGCTGGACTGGTCGGCCGCCGAGCAGCGGGCCACCCGCGAGTCGGTGGCCGTGTTCGACCAGACGTCGTTCGGCAAGCTGCTCATCGCCGGCCGCGACGCCGAGGACCTGCTGCAGTGGCTGTGCACCGCCGACGTCGCGGTGCCGACCGGCCGCGCCGTCTACACCGGGATGCTCAACGCCCGCGGCGGCTACGAGTCCGACGTCACCGTCACCCGGCTGGCCCGCGACGAGTACCTGCTCGTCACCAGCTCCGCCTCCGTGCAGCGCGACCGCGACTGGCTGCGCCGGCACATCGGCGACCGGCACGTCACCGTCGCCGACGTCACCTCCGCCTACGCCGTCTACGGCGTGATGGGGCCGGACTCGCGCGCCCTGCTGCGGACGCTGACCCGGGCCGACCTCTCCGGCGCCGCGTTCCCGTTCGCGACCAGCCGGGAGATCGACCTCGGCCACGCCACCGTGCGCGCGACCCGGATCACCTACGTCGGGGAGCTGGGCTGGGAGCTGTACGTCCCGTCGGAGTTCGCCGCCGGCGTCTACGAGCAGCTGGTCGGGGCCGGCGCCACCCAGGCCGGCTACTACACGATCAACTCGCTGCGGCTGGAGAAGGGCTACCGCGCCTGGGGCTCCGACCTGCGCCCGGACACGAACCCCGCCGAGGCCGGCCTGCTGTTCGCGTGCAAGCTCGGCTCGGACATCCCGTTCCTCGGCCGCGAGGCCGTCGAGCGCACCAGGGCGGACGGCCCGCGGCAGCGCCTGGTGTCGCTCGTCGCCGGCGATCCGGACGTGATGATGTGGGGCGGCGAGCTGGTCCTGTGCGACGGCGAGCCCGCGGGGCAGGTGACGTCCGCGGCGTGGGGCGAGACCCTGGGCGCGTGCGTCGCCCTCGCCTACGTGCGGCCCCGCGACGGCGGCGCCTGGCAGGTCAACGTCGGCGGCACCCTCGTGCCGGTCGCCGTGCACCGGCGCCCGCCGTTCGACCCCGCGGGGGAACGCGTCAAGCGGTGAGCAGGGCGTGGCCGGCGACCTACGCGCGGGCGAGCAGTTCCGCCGTCGCGGCCCACAGCCGCCGCTCCCGGTCCCGGTCGTGCGCGATCGGGCGCACCTCGGTCACCTTGCCGCGCACCACGAACGCGCCGTCGCGCAGGTGCGCCCAGCGCTCGTCGAGCGCGATCGACGCGAGCTGCGGGCCCGAGCGCCGCGGGGTGGCGACGCCGGGCAGGCGGCCGAGGGCGCGGCCGGCGGCCTGCAACGCCGCGGGCGCGTCGCGGCTCAGGGCGGTGCCGGGCATCCAGCCGGGCTCGTACACGGACACGGCGACACCGGGGCCGGCCTGGCGTTGCAGTTCGTGGGCGTAGTACAGCAGGGCCAGCTTGGCGTTGGAGTACGCGGTGCCGCTCGCCCGCATCCCCGGGTTCTGCCCGCCGGTCGCCGGGCGGGCGATGTCGACGGGGTCGGCCCAGCTCGCCGGGGGCACGCCCAGCAGGCGCCGCCAGAAGTTCTGGTGGTACGTGTTCGAGCCGACCAGCACGATCCGCGCGGGCTCGGTGAGCGAGCCGAGCAGGTCGCCGATGAGCTGGGCGTGCGCGAGGTAGTTCACGGCGAACGTGAGCTCGTAGCCGTCGGCGGACGCGGTGCGGGTGTCGGCCGACATGGTCCCGGCGTTGGCGACCAGGGCGCGCAGCGGGCCGGCCGCGCCGGAGTCCAGCAGCCCGCGCACCGTCGCGGCCGCGGCCCGCACGTCGGCGAGGCGGGCCAGGTCGACGCCGACCTCGTGCACGGTGACGCCCAGCGCGCGCGCCTCGCGGGCGATCTGCGACAGGGCCGTACCGCTGCGGCCCAACAGCATGAGATCGGAGCCCTTGGCGGCCAGGGCGAGGGTCGCGGCCCGGCCGAGGCCCCGCGTCGGTCCGGTGATCAGCGTGGTGGTCATGTCCCGACTGTGCGGCCCCGGCGGGGCGTCAGCCAGCCGTCGCGTTGTCGTAGGACCGCCAGGGCCAGGACAGCGGGGGCGCCCGCGCGCAGACTGGGCAGATGGAGTCGTGGGAGTTCGGCGCGATGGTGCGCCGCTGCCGGGACCGGGTGACGCCCGAGGCCGTCGGCGTGCCCGTGGGCCGGCGCCGGCGCGCGGCCGGGCTGCGCCGCGAGGAGCTGGCCGCGCTCGCCGGGATCTCAGCCGACTACCTGACGAGGCTGGAGCAGGGCCGGGCGACCGCGCCCTCGGCCCAGGTCGTCGAGGCGCTCGCGCGGGCCCTGCGGCTCGGCGACCCGGAGCGGGACCTGTTGTACCGCCTCGCCGGCCACGCCACCCCCGGGCTGGACGTGGTGCCGTCGCGCGTCACGGCGAGCGTGCAGCGGCTGCTCGACCGGCTCTCGTACACGCCGGTCGTCGTCTACGACGCCACCTGGACGCTCGTGCTGGCCAACGCGGCCTACGACGCGCTCATGGGCGAGACGACGACGTGGCACGGCCTGGAGCGCAACGCCATCTGGCGCAACCTCGCCGGCCCGCGCAACCGGGTCGTGCACACGCCGCGGGAGCAGGCCGAGCACGAGGCCCGGCTCGTCGCGGACCTGCGGCTGACCGCGTCGCGGTACCCGGCCGACCGCTCCCTGCGCCGGCTCATCGGCGAGCTCGCCGACGCCTGCCCGCGCTTCGGCGAGCTCTGGAACGCCGAGGCGCCGCCCCCGCCGCCGGACCCCTCCAAGCGCAAGGTCGTCGAGCATCCGGCGGTGGGCCGGATCACGCTGGACTGCGACGCGCTCATCGTCGCCCAGGACGACCTGCGGATCACCGTCTACACCGCCGAGCCCGGCACGGAGGACGCCGAGCGGCTCGCGCTCGCGATCGTTCTCGGCACCCAGTCCCTCGTGGACTGACGCCCGCGGCGGCGACGGTGGTGCCGTCGCCCTTGTGATCGGCGCGCCTCGCGCGCCCGAAGCTGCCACGCGCCGGCCGATCCGCATCGACCTCTTGCGCCGTGTCCAGGTGCGGTGCAACACTGCGTCGCATGCGATCGATAGTATACGACGGTCGCCTGACCTGGGGAGATGGCGTGGAACGGCTCGACGGTTTCCAGACCAAGGCCGATGTCGTGTACGACCGGCTCCGTCAGGCCATCCTCGCGGGCGAGCTGCGCCCGGGGGCCCGCATCAACATCGACGCGCTGTCCCGCTCGCTCGGCATCAGCAAGATCCCGCTGCGCGAGGCCATCCAGAAGCTCACCGGCCAGGGGCTCGTCGTGCAGCCCAACCCGCACGCGGGCGCGCACGTGGCGCCGCTGTCCCTGCGCGAGATGCGCGGCGTCTACCTCGCCCGTGGCGCGATGGAGGGGCTGGCGGCCCGGGTCGCCGCCACCACGATCGGCGACGGCGAGCTGGACGAGCTGCAGGAGCTGCACGAGCAGATGCGCTTCCAGTTCGAGCGCGGGCGGCTCACCCCCATGTCCGAGCTCAACCGGCGGTTCCACACCGGCATCGCCACCGCCACCCGCTACGCGACGCTGCGCGAGATGACCGACCTCGCGCTGCTGCGCGTCCAGCACTACCGCGTCGGCGTGCGCGTCGACCCGGCCTGGGGCCAGGTCATCACCGAGCACGCCGCGATCCTCGACGCCCTGCGCCGCCACGACCCCGACGACGCCGAGCGCGCCGCCCGCGACCACGTCGAGTGGCAGCTGGGCGTGGAGCTGCGCGCCCAGCTCGACCCGGAGCTCATCGACCTCGACGACGACCACCCGAGCGTGGCGCAGGCGGAGGAGCCCCGATGAAGGACCGCATGTTCGGCTTCCTGCTCACCCTCCCGGCCCTCGCGCTGCTGGGTGCCGTCGTGCTCTACCCGCTCGCCGGCGCGCTCAGCACCAGCCTGTTCCGGCAGAGCCTGGTGCTGCCGGGCCGCTCGTTCGTGGGCCTGGACAACTTCCGGGCCGTGCTGGCGCAGAACTTCTGGCCGGTACTGCAGAACACCCTCGTGTTCACGGTCGCCTCGACGGTCGTGCCGGTGGTCGTCGGCTTCGCGCTCGCCCTGGCCCTCAACGCCCGGATCCGCGGCCGGGCCGTCCTGCGGGGACTGTTCCTGTTCCCGTGGGTCATCCCCGGCGTCGTGGTCTCGTTCGTCTGGCTGTGGATCTTCAATGCGAACTACGGCCTGCTCAACGGGGTCCTGACGACGCTACACATCACGGACGAGCCGATCTCCTGGTTCAGCCGGCCGGGCACCGCGATGGCGGCGATCATCGTGGCCAAGAGCTGGGCGAGCTTTCCGTGGATCATGGTGATGCTGCTGGCGGGTCTGCAGACGGTGCCGTCGGCGTTGCATGAGGCCGCGGCGTTGGACGGGGCCGGTGCGGTGGCGCGGTTCTGGCATGTGACGTTGCCGCATCTGCGGGGGATTCTCGGGATCGTCGTGCTGCTCGAGGTGATCTGGAACGTGCAGCACTTCGACATGATCTATGTGCTCACGGGTGGTGGTCCGGCCGGTTCGACGACGACGTTCGCCGTGGCCGTGTACGACACCGCGTTCAAGGCCTTCGACCTCGGCAGCGCGAGCGCGCTCGGCGCCCTCTGGCTCGTGCTGATCCTGGCCCTGGTCGTGGTCTACGTGCGGCTGTCGGAGCGGGGTGAGCGGGCGTGAGGCGGCGCCCCTGGCTCGCCGTGACCACCGTCGCGGTCGTCGGCGTGTTCGCGTTCGGCCCGATCTACTGGGTGTTGGTCACGGCGTTGACCCCGACGCAGGATGTGTTCCGTTTCCCGCCGCACGTCTTTCCCGACCGTGTCACGTTCGAGCATTTCGGCGGCATGTTCGAGAATCCGAAGCTGCTCAAATACCTCCTCAACTCCCTGATCGTCTCGGCGGTGACCGCGGTCCTGACGGTGGTCGTGTCCGCCTATACCGGGTATTCGTTCGCGAAGTTCCGCTACCGGGGTCGTCGTTCGCTGATGTATCTGGTGCTGGCGTCGCAGATGTTCCCGCAGGCTCTGTTGCTCATCACGTTGTATCTGGTGTTCAGTCAGGCGGGTCTGCTCAATTCGTATCTGGCGTTGATTTTGTCGTTCACGACGTTCACGTTGCCGTTGTGTGTGTGGATGTTGAAGGGGTTCTTCGACACGATCCCGGATGAGTTGATCGAGGCGGCGAAGGTCGACGGGGCTGGGCAGGGTGCGATCATCCATCGGATTCTGTTGCCGGTGTCGTTGCCGGGGCTGGTGGCGACGGGGTTGTTCGCGTTCATCCGGGGCTGGAACGATTTCATGTTCGCGCTCACGCTTGCCGGTCCGGACAGGCAGACGCTGCCGCCGGGTCTGGTGAACACGTTTCTGGGCGAGTTCGAGACCGCGTGGCCGGATCTGATGGCCGCGTCGCTGGTGGTTTCGCTGCCCGTTGTCGTCGGTTTCACCGTGTTGCAGCGCTATCTGGTCGCCGGGCTCACCGCCGGTGCTGTGAAGGGCTGAACACCCCCCGCATTGGAGTGACACATGAGCATTTCCCGCCGCACGTTTCTGGGCGCGCTCGGCTTGTCGACGCTGGCTGCCTGCGCCCCTTCCACTCAGGCCCCGACCCCCGCGGGCACCGACGGTCTCAAGGACGACGGGGTGCGGGAGTTCCCGTTCACGTCGTGGTCGTTCAACGAGGCGGTCACGAAACAGCCGATGCAGGACGCCATCGGCACGTACACCGCGGCGAACGCCGGGGTGAAGATCACGACGCCGTCGTATCCGTACAACGACTATCTGAACCAGGTGTTGTTGCAGGTGCAGGGTGGTCAGCTCAAGGGTGTGGTCCAGCTCGACGTCGCGTGGCTGGCCACGCTGGCCGCGACGGGGAAGTTGCTGGATGTCAGGAGTGTGGCGGGCGGGCTGGACTACGCCCCGGCCGCGCTGGCGCTGGGGCAGTCGAACGGGGTGCAGTACGGGCTGCCGTGGACGTTCGCCGGGATCGGTCTGATCGCGAACACCGAGTTGCTCACCAGGGCCGGGGTCACCGGCCTGCCGAAGACGGTCGCGGAGTTCGAGGCGGCGCTCACGGCGGTGAAGGGTCTGGGCGGCGGGATCGTGCCGTGGGCGGGGATGACGAAGGTGGATCAGCTCAAGGACATTATTCCGTGGATGTGGGCGTTCGGGTCGCCGATCGTGCGGGACAACAGGATCGTGATCGGTGACGACGACAGTGTCGAGGCGCTGAGCTGGTACAAGAAGCTGTATGACCAGAAACTGATCGCGCCGGACGTGAACCGGGTCGATGCGCGGGCGCTCATGTCGCAGGGCCGGACCGCGTTCTACGAGGACGCGATCGGCGGCAAGGCGACGGTGGCCAAGTCGTCGCCGGACAAGGACCTCGCCGCCAAGATGACACCGCTCGCGCGGCCGGTGCGCAACGCCGGGGACAAGCCGCGGCACCTCGCGTGGGGGCAGGTCATCGCGGTCATCAACGGCGCCGGCGCGGCCGCCGCCGCGACCTTCGCCAAGACCATCACCACCGACAAGAGCTACACCATCGACTGGTTCACCAAGACCGGCCTGCCGCCGACCACCAACGCGGGGCTGGCCGACGCGGCGGTGCGCAACGACACGTTCGCCACCCAGTTCACCGCACAGATCGGCGCGAACTCCAGCGCGAGCCCGTTCTGGGTCTACCCACAGTTCTCCCAGATGGAGAAAGTCCTCGCCGAAGAGGTCCAGTCGATCCTCATCGGCAAGAAACAGGTCAAAGAGGCGCTGACCTCGGCCCGCGACCGGATGAACGACCTCATCAAGTAAGGGATCCCGTGAAGCTCACCATCGCCTCCGTCGAGGCCGTCGCCCTGTCCGCGCCCTTCGAGCGGGTGTACGGCAGCCTCGACGCGGTGCCGGAGTGGCTGCTCACCCCCGCGTCCAGCCATCGGGTGCTGCCGCGGCTCGGGCAGTACACCACCCTCGTTCGTATCCGAACGACCGACGGGCTGGAGGGCATCGGCGAGGCCTACGGGCTGCCGGAGCCGCGCGTCACCGCGACCATCGTCGGCCGTCTGCTCGGCCCGATGCTGCTCGGGCGGGACGCCGGCGCGTCGGAGGCGCTGTGGGAGCTCATGTACGGCGCGCAGTCCGGGGCCGGGCGCACGGGCGGCTTCTACCTCGAGGCGATCAGCGGCGTCGACCTGGCGCTGTGGGACCTGCGGGGCAAGGCCGCCGGGCTGCCCGTGCACCGGCTGCTCGGCGGGCCGGTCCGCGACACCGTGCCGGTCTACGCCAGCCCGGTCCCGTTCCTGCCGACGACCGCGGAGTCCGCCGAGCGGGCACTGTCCTTCGTGGACGCCGGGTTCCGGGCCGTGAAGCTCAAGCTGGGCCGGGGCGAGGCGACCGACCTCGCGCACGCCGAGGCGGTGGTCGAGGCGCTGGCCGGCCGGGCCGCGCTGCACGTCGACCTCAACTGCGCCTACGACGTGAAGACCGCGGTACGGCTCGGGCTCGCGCTGGAGCCGCTCGGGGTGCGCTGGCTGGAGGAGCCGCTCGCCACCGACGACGTGGCCGGGCTCGCCGAGGTGCGCGCGGCCGTGCGCATCCCGGTGGTGACGGGGGAGAGCGAGTTCAGCCGCTTCGGCTACCGCGACTTCCTGCAGCAGCGCGCGGTGGACGTCGTCATGCCCAACCTCACCCGGGCCGGCGGCATCACCGAGGCCCGCCGGATCGCCGCGCTGTGCTCGGCGTTCCACGTCGACGTCTCGCCGCACGGGGTCGGCTCGGCGGTCGGGCTCGCGGCCGCGCTGCAGTTCGCCGCGGCCACGCCGAACGTGCCGATCTACGAGTACAACCGGCTGCCCAACCCGCTGCGCGACGACCTGCCCGCCGCGCGTCCGTCCCTCGTGGACGGTGCCCTGGCCGTGCCCGACGGGCCGGGGCTCGGCGTGACGCTCGACGAGGAGCTGATCGCGCAGTACGAGGTGTTCCGTGCCTGACCGGGCGGTGGTGACGGGGGCGGCCGGCGGGATCGGCTCGGCGGTCGCGGCCCGGCTCGCCGCCGACGGGTTCGACGTCCACGGCGTCGACCGCGCCGACGGCGACCTCACCACCGAGGCCGGCGTCACGGCCGCGCTCGGCGGCATCGGCCCGGTGGCGGCCCTGGTGCACTGCGCCGGGGTCACCACCGGCACACCGGCACACGACACGACCCTCGCCGACTGGCACCGGGTCCTCGACACCAACCTCACCTCCGCGTTCCTGTGCGCCCGCGCCGTACTGCCCGGCATGATCGAGCGGCGCCACGGCGTCATCGTCACCATCGGCTCCATCCACGCCACCCGCCACTTCCCCGGCCTGCCGGCCTACAGCGCCGCCAAGGCCGCCCTCGCCGCGTTCACCCGCCAGCTCGCCGTCGACTACCGCCGGTACGACATCCGCGCCGTCACCATCACCCCCGCCTGGGTCCGCACCCCCGACACCGAAACCCGCCTCACCGACCCCCACGACCTCGCCCGCCTCCAGGAAACCCAGCACCTCGGCACCCCCGACGACATCGCCGCCGCCGTCTCCTACACACTCACCGCCCCCTACCTCACCGGCACCGAACTCGTCCTCGACGGCGGCGCCGGCGCGGCCCAGACCGCCGCCCTGCTCCGCCCCGGCCCACGAGCCAAGCTCGGCCTGCCCCCACTCCAGGAGGGACCGCCATGCCCCTGACCCGACGCACCGCCATCGGCCTCGCCGGCGCCGTCATCGGCGCCTCCGCCCTCGCCCGCCCCGCGAGCGCGGCCGTCACCGACTACGTCATCCGCCACGACCAGCCCCGCCAGACGATCCTCGGCCTCGGCGTCGAGATCCAGTCCGACTCGATCGGATCGGGCAACAACGGCCTGCCCGCCGCGACCACCTCGGTGCCGCACGACCTGGTGGCGACCGAGCGCACCCGGATGTACCGCGACCTGCTGAAGATCCGCGACGACCGTGGCTTCCGCTACCTCCGCCTGGCGCTCGGGCTCTACCTGCGGGGCCTGGACGCGGCCCAGAAGCAGATCGTCGGCCGCTGGTCCACGCAGATGAGCGAGCTGGCCGAGCTCGTCGCGCAGTCCGGGATCGAGGGCGTCTCCGCCGAGTACTGGTCGCCGGCCCCGGGCTGGAAGTCCAACGGCAGCTACGTCGGCGGGACCATCGCCTCCACGGACCCGGGCTGGCTGGACCAGTTCGGCGACGCGATCGTGCGCGACCTGACGTACCTGCGCGACAACGGCCTGCCGGTCAAGATGTTCAGCCTGCAGAACGAGCCGAGCGTCGCCGGGGTCGCGTACTCCTGCTGCGGCTACAGCAACGACCAGTACTACAAGGCGTTCAAGGCCGTCGCGCCCAAGGTGCGCGCGGCGTTCCCCGACGTGTTCATCCACGCCGACGCCGACAACGGCCAGCGGGGCCGCGGCGGCGCGCTCATCCGCGCCGACGCGACCGCGCTGTCCTACGTCAACGGGTGGTCGTTCCACCGCATCGGGTCGGACAGCAACGACCAGCTGCAGAACGACTACACCAGCGACGCGGCCGGCAAGCCGGTGTTCTCCAACGAGTTCGAGTACCAGGTGCCGACCAGCGACTGGAAGATGGTGAACACCGCCCAGTCCATCATGAACTGGATGACGTTCCAGAACGCGCCGACCTGGTTCTGGCTGCACGCCCTGAAGCCGACCTACAACTCCGAGTCCTCGGGCTACTCGCTGGGCTACTGGCGCCCCTACGACGACGACGATTTCACGAAGTTCGCGGGCATCGCCAAGGGGCATTGGGACTACAACCCGCAGAACTTCAACGGGATTCACGGGTTCGTGAAGTACCTGCCGTGGAACTCGGTGCGCTACGCGGTCGACGAGACCACGGTGCGCACCGACCAGCGGATCATGGCCTGGAAGACGCCCCAGGGCAAGCTCGTCTTCGCGTTCACGAACCGGGGGACGTCGACGGTGACGTACACCGTCGACACCGGCTCGACGCGGGCGTTCCAGGGGCAGCAGTACACGCCGGCGTCGCGCAACGCCAACCTGGTGGACAAGACCGGCCCCGTGCTGACCCTGACCCTCCCGCCGACGTCGATCCAGTTCTGGATCGAACGACTTTAGTGCTGGATCGTGTACCGCAGGTGCGTCACCAGCGACGTCTGCCGGGCCTCCACCTGGGTGAGACCGATCCGGCCGATGCCCTCGAAGAGGCGCTCGCCCCGGCCGAGCAGCACCGGCGCCACGTGCAGCCGCAGTTCGTCCAGCAGGCCCGCGGCCAGGAACTGGTTGACGGTCGAGGCCCCGCCGGCGACGGAGACGTCCCGCTCGCCGGCGACCTTGCGGGCCTGCTCCAGCGCCGACTCGATCCCGTCGGTGACGAAGTGGAACGTGGTGCCGCCGTCCATCTCCAGCGGCTCGCGCGGGTAGTGGGTGAGGACGTAGACGGGGGCGTGGTACGGCGGCTCCTCGCCCCACCAGCCGCGCCAGTCGAGGTCCCACTCACCCCGGATCGGCCCGAACATGTTGCGGCCCATGATGAACGCGCCCGCGTCGGTGACTTCGGCGAGCTCCGCCGCGTTCTCCTCGCGCGCCTCGAACATCCACTGGTGCAGCACGCTCTCCGGGCCCCCGATGACGTCGTCGCCCATCGGGTGCTCGAGGGTCTGGTTGAGCCCGGCGACGTAGCCGTCCAGCGACGCCGCGATGCTCGTGAAGACCTTGCTCATCCGCGTGGTTCCTCTCCTGCTGAGTGCCGGTTCACCGGGTGGTCGGAGCCGCCGGCCGATCCTCGACATGCTCGCGGGGCTGTTTTCCGGCGGCAACTGGGCGCCGCGGCGGACACCACGACCGCGGCGAGCGGCGAGCGCCCCGACGGTCCCGGTGACGAGCCCGCGGTGGCGACGGTGGCCCGAGCGGGCTGCCGCGGTGGCCCGGCGAGGGGGTGTGCGCGATGTGCGGGTCGATCGTGACCGTCCCGGCGGGCACGCCCTCCGCGGCGGCCGCCTCGGGGGACGGCCGGCCCGTCGCATCGCACCCCCCCCCGTTCGAAGCCGACCCTAATCGGGCCGGCGCGCCCGCACGGGGTGATCGGCGGTTTCATACCTGGGTGGGTGCCACGATGTGTCCAGGTGAACTGCGCAGGTAGACTGCGGATATGGCCGACGATCATCCCTCTCCGTCCGCCGTGGACGCCTCGCGGGCCGTCCGGGCCGTCATCGGGCGGCTGCGGCGCCGCATCCGGGCCGCGGGCGACACCGGCGACATCAGCCTCACCCAGGCCACCGTCCTCGCCCGGCTCCTGGACCGCGACGGCCTCGCCAACAGCGACCTCGCCGCCGCCGAGGGCATGCGGCACCAGTCGATGGCGGCCCAGGTCGCCGCGCTGGCCGATCTCGGCCTGGTCGAGCGGCGGCCCGACCCGGGCGACGGGCGCCGCCAGCTCATCGCGCTCACCCCCGCGGGCCGGCAGCGGGCCGAGGCCGGCCGGCAGGCCCGCGGCGAGTGGCTGGCCGCGGAGTTCGAGCGCCGCTGCACCGAGCAGGAGCGCCGGACCGTCATCGCGGCCATGGCCGTGCTGGAGCGGCTCGCCGATGCGTGAGCCGGCGAGCGGGCTCGACCGCCGGCTCGTCCTGCTGATGATGCTCGGCTCGATCCTCAACCCGATCAACTCGACCATCATCGCCGTGGCGCTCATCCCGATCGGCGCCGCGTTCGGGGCCCCGCCGTCCCGGACGGCCTGGCTCGTCTCGGCCCTCTACCTGGCCACCGCGCTCGGCCAGCCGGTCGTGGGCCGGCTCATCGACCTCTACGGCCCCCGCCGCCTGTTCCTCATCAGCACCGGCCTCGTCGGCGTCGCGGGCATCGCCGGCACCCTGGCCCCGGACTTCGGCGTGCTCATCGCCGCGCGCGTCGTGCTCGGCTTCGGCACCTGCGCCGGCTACCCCGCGGCGATGGCCCTGCTGCGCCGCGAGGCCGAGCGCACCGGCCGGGACAGCCCGGCGGGCGTGCTCGCCGCCCTCGCCGTGGCCAACCAGACCATCGCCGTGGTCGGCCCGCTGCTCGGCGGCCTGCTCATCGGCCTCGGCGGCTGGCGGGCCACGTTCGCGGTCAACATCCCGCTGTCGGTCCTCGCGGTGACCCTCGGCGCGCTGCGGCTGCCGAAGGAGCGCGGCACCGGCCGCGGGGAGGCCGGCGCCGACCGGTCCTCGCCGGCCGCCCGGATCGATCTGGCCCGGATCGACCTGGCCCGGATCGATCTGGCCCGGGTCGACCTGGCCCGGATCGACCTGGCCGGGATGGGCCTGTTCGCGGCCATGCTCGTCGCGCTGCTGCTGTTCCTCATGGACCCGCACCCCGCCGCCTGGTACCTCCCGGTGCTCACCGTCGCCCTCGGCGCCGCGTTCACGGTGCGGGAGCTGCGCGCGGCAACCCCGTTCATCGACCTTCGGGTGCTCGGCGGCAACCTGCCCCTGGTCGCCACCTACGGCCGGTCGCTCGTGGCCTACGTCGTGTCCTACGCCTTCCTCTACGGCTTCACCCAATGGACGGAGGAGGGCTACGGGCTCTCCCCGCTCGGCGCCGGCCTGGTGCAGATCCCGATGTTCCTGGTCGGCATCGGCTTGTCGGTCACCATCGGACGGCGCCCGGGCGTGCGGTCGAAGCTGCTGCTCGGCGGGGCCGGCCAGCTCGCCGCCTGCGCGCTGATGCTCGCCCTCACCGCGGCCAGCCCGCTGTGGATGCTCGTCGCCGTCTCGGTGCTCTTCGGCGTCCCGCAGGGCGCCAACAGCCTGGGCCTGCAGAACGCCGTGTACTTCCAGGCGGACCCGGAGCGGATCGGCTCGTCGGCCGGGCTGCTGCGCACGTTCGGCTACCTCGGCTCGATCGTCGCCTCGGCCGCCACCGCCGCGTCGTTCGGCCGGCACGCGAGCACCGGCGGCATGCACCACCTGGCCTGGATCATGCTGGGCGCGGCGGTGCTGTTCCTGATCGTCACGCTGTTCGACCGGAGCCTGCGCCGGGTGGCGGCGTCGTAGCGGCGGCGACCGTCACCGCCTCCATGCCCCGCGCGCACGCCTCCAGCACCCCCGGCGGGATGTGCCCGGTGTCGCCGCAGATGTCCAGGTGGACGGTGCCCGGGTCGGCGGCGACGGTGACGAACATGCGCTCGTTGGGCCGGTCCTGCTGCGCGAGCCAGCGGAACGTGGTCGCGGGCAGCGCCGCGCGGATCTCGGCCGCGGCCGGCACCGGCCCGTCGGCCGGGGCGGGCGGGCGCCGGTCGTTGAAGTAGCAGGCGATGTCGACCTCTCGCCGCGCTCGGCGTTGACGCGCCGGACGAGCGCGTCGAGGTCATCGGGGCCTCGGCACCCTCGCCGTCGCCGCTGAAGGCAACGATGAACGTCTCTGGCACGCCGGGGAGTCTACGGTCGTCGGCGGGGATCCCCGGCAATCACCGTGAAAACCGGACACCGGCTTTCACGGGCGCGCTCCAGGCCGGGCGGGCAGCGCGGCCGCCGCCCGTCACAGCCGTCACTGTCGCCCGGCGTGACGCGATGGCGTCATCCGGTAACCGGCCGGGCTCGCGGCAACCGCATCGCACCGTCGCGCGAACTGCGGTGCGCCGCGCGCGTCCGACGGTTGGTGAGTCCACGCACCGACCGCCCGACAGGAGTCGCCCATGTTCCCCGGAATCCGGCGCACGCTCGCCACCGCCCTCGCGGCGACGTTCGTCTCGCTGGCCGTGGGGGCCGGCGTCGCCGCGGCCGCGCCCGCCGACGGCCCGATGTTCTCGTGCCGCTCGCACGGCGGCGAATGCCGCCAGCCGGGCTCGCCGCCGGTGCTCCTGCCGGAGCCGGACGGCACCATGAGCCAGGAGGCGTTCATCGCCGCGTCGGTGCCGGGCGCGCAGCAGAGCCAGCGCGAGCACGGCGTGCCGTCGTCGGTGACCCTGGCCCAGGCCATCCTCGAGTCCGGCTGGGGCAGGAGCGCCCTGTCCACTGTGGACAAGAACTTCTTCGGCATGAAGTGCAACGGGCAGGGTTCGTACGCGATCGGCTGCGTGAGCCACAACACGAGCGAGTGCACCGCGGCCGGGCAGTGCTTCCCGACCACGGCGTCGTTCCGCAAGTACGGCAGCGCCGCCGACTCGTTCCGTGACCACGGCGCCACGCTCGCGTCGCTGAGCCGCTACGCCGTCGCCTTCCAGTTCAAGAACGACCCGGACCGCTTCGTGGCCGAGATGCACAAGGCCGGCTACGCGACCGATCCGCAGTACACGGTCAAGCTGACCGGGGTGATGGCGAAGTACGACCTCTACCAGTACGACCTCGCGGCCTGATGCGACCTCGCCGCCGGATACGACCTCGCCGCCTGGTACGACCTCGCGGCTGATCTGCCGAAGCCTGGCTACCGACGTGGTGGCCAGGCTTCACCGCGAGCTTCACCGCGAGGTGAGGGACCTACTGACGCCGGCCCGCGAACTCCTCGTCGTCGGACCACTCGCCGGAGTCCTCCGTCGGCTGGGCGGCCGCGTGCGGCTCGCCGCTCAACTCGTGCTCCAGCGCCGCGAAGTCGGTCGGCATGCTGAAGTATTTCAGCTCGCGCGCGATCTTCGTCTGCTTGGCCTTGGCCCGTCCGCGTCCCATGGCTGCCCCCATGTGCACAAGTCTCGAAGTCCATTCGTGCCCGCAACAATAGCGCGCCGCTCGCAACCAGGCGACCCGCTCGGGCCGCTGTGCCCACATGCCGGTCGCCCGGACGTCTTTCGCGGTGTGCGCGGAGGTCCGCCCGGGGGGCCGCGGCGCCGTCGGGGCGCGGTAGGGTCGCCGATGGTGATCAACCGGGTGAAAGGACGGGCGATGGGCTGGCTGGGACGCCGGCGGGGCGAGAACGGGGCGGTAGACCACGCGCCGGGGGCCTTCGCCGGGCTGCGCGCGATCGAGATCAAGGTGCGGCCCGACTTCCGCAGGACGATCGTGTTCGGCGCGCTCGCCCTCGCCTTCCTCGTCACCGGGCATGACATCGGCGGCGTGCACGCCGCCGAGCTGCGGATACGGCTGATCGCCTACGGGTGCGCGCTGCTGACGGCGATCTTCGGGGTGGCCGCCAGCCGTACCGCCGCCCGCGAGGTGCAGCGCATCGCCGTCGCCCGCGCCGGGAACGCCGCCGGGACGCCGCTGCGCCTGTTCGTTCTGCTCGGCGGCTATCTCATCGCCGTGCTCGCGGTGTGCGACCTGCTCGGGGTGCAGCTGCGGCAGGTGCTCGTCGGCGGGGCGATCACCGGCATCGTCGTCGGGCTCGCGGCCCAGCCGATCCTCGGGAACCTGTTCGCGGGGCTGGTGCTGCTCTTCGCCCGCCCGTACGTGCCGGGCCAGCAGGTCCGGGTCATGTCCGGCGCGCTCAACGGGCCGCACCAGGGCATGATCGTGTCGGCGGGGCTGCTCTACACGGTCCTGGAGACCAAGGACGGCCCGCTCAACATCCCGAACTCCGCGCTGCTGGCCTCGGCGGTCGGCCCGGCCCCGGCCGACGACGAGGACGAGGACGCGGCGGCGCCGCCCGCCGGCGTCTCCGAGCCCGCCCTGGACGGCGCCGCACTCGCCACCGTCGTCGCCGGCGCGGAGTCCGGCCCCGCCAGCGAGCGCAAGCCTCCGGGGACCTGATGACCGTGTTGTGGGAGCAGCACTGCTGCCTGCCGCTGACCGTCGGGGCGGACGTCGGCGAGCTCGCCCGCTACGCACGGCCGGGCGGGAGCTTCGTGTCGGTGAACGTCGGGTACGCGCCGCACGGCGCGGACCTGGTGCTCGCGATCCTCGACGACTGGCGGCGGCGGATCGCGGCCGACGACCGGCTGCGCCTCGTGTCCGGGGTCGGCGACATCGGCTCCGAGGGGGTCTCGGTCGCGTTCGACCTGGAGGACTCCGGGCCGCTCGAGGGCGATCTGGACCGGGTGCGGCAGTACTACGACCTCGGCGTGCGCACGCTGCTGCCGACGTACAACGAGCGCAACGCGGCCGGCTGCGGGTGCCTCGACGCGACCGACGAGGGGCTCAGCGCCTACGGCCGGGACCTGGTGCGGGAGATGAACGCCGTCGGCATGGTCCCCGACGGCTCGCACTGCAGCGCCCGGACCGGCCTCGACCTGTGCGAGGTGTCGGCCCTGCCGGTGGTCTACAGCCACTCGTGCATGCGCGCGCTGTGGGACCACCCGCGCAACATCACCGACGAGCAGGCCCGCGCGTGCGCGGCGACCGGCGGCGTCGTCGGCATCGCGGGCGTCGGGATCTTCCTCGGCCCGAACGACCCCTCGACGGAGGCGCTGGTCCGGCACATCGACTACGCCGTGGAGCTCGTCGGCCCCGAGCACGTCGGGCTCGCTTCCGACTATTCGTTCGACCACGCGGACCTGAACGCGGAGATGGTCGCGAACCCGTCGCTGTTCCCGGAGTGCTACACCCGCTGGGGCCCGATCAGGTTCATGCCGCCGGAGGGCCTGTTCGGGGTCGAGGCCGCGCTGCTGGAGCGGGGGTATCCGGCGGAGGCGGTCGCCGGGATTCTGGGCGGCAACTTCCGGCGCGTGGCTGAGCTCAGCTGGCGCTAGGCCAGGAATCTGCGGCGAGCTCGACGTCGATGCCCTGCGCCCGCCGGCGGGGCGCCCGGGCGACCAGCCGAGCCGAGATTCGACCGGCGGCCACCCGGCGCACGGCGGTGCTCGGCGTGTGAAGCTCCCGCACGTCCGGCCGGGCCGAACGACCCGCCGCGGAGGGGCCGCTCGCCTCCGGCGCCGGGCGTCCGCGCGGCGCATCGTGGAGGCGAGGAGGTCGAGGACGATGCGGCAGCGGGACGTAGGGGTAGTGATCTTCGGCGCGGGCGTCGCGGCCCTCGGCGTGGCGATGAGCGAGCTGCTGGCGCGGCTCACCCGCGGCGCCGACGCCGGGAACGCCGGGGTCGCCGGCCGCGCGGTGTCGGCCGCAGGAGGTCCGGCGGCGCGGCGTCAGCCGTAGTACATGCTGTCGGCCTCGGCGGTCCTGTTCCTGGCCGGCCGCTTGGTGGCGAGCGCCTGGCCGTGGCCGGCGAACGTGGTCGTCGCGACGAACGTGGGCTTGTCCGTCAGCTCCATCTCGATGTGGATGGAGGTCACGTTGCCCTGGTCGTCGGTCTCCAGCGTGAACGGCGCGTCCCTGGTGTAGAAGGCGATGACGCTCGGGCGCCCGATCGGCAGGAACTGCTCGCCGGTCGGGGCGAAGCGGCCCTTGTACGCGTGCGGGCCGCTCGCCGTCGCCGAGACGACGGTCTTCGCGAACGTGGCCAGGCCGGTGGGGTTGTCCATGTTCACGCCGTACAGCGTCTGGCTCTTGAGCCTCGACAGGTCCAGGTGGATCCACTTCTCGGAGTCCTTGTCCCGGCTGTAGAGGTCGTGGCCGAACACGATGCGGTGCAGGTGGCCGTCGCTGTTGCCGGTGCCGCTGATCGTGACGTCCTCCTCGAACACCTGGCCCGCGTGGTCGTAGCCGCCGCTCGCGTTCACCTTGCCGGTGGCGTCGTCGGGCAGGTTGCTCTCGACGTGGTACGTGTACTGCGCCCCCATCAGCTTCGTCAGCAGCGCGACGACGTCGTCCTTGGCCGGCGGCGGCAGGGGCGAGCGGCTGGTGGAGGGCCCGGCGGCCGGGCGCGCCGGCTCGGCATCGGACTCCGGCAGGCCCAGGCAGCCCGAGGTGGCGAGGGCGGCGCCGGCCAGGATGAGGGCGGCGAGCAGCGGCGAGCGACGTGGCATGTGACATCCCCCGTGGATCGAAACAGCCGAATCAACGGCCGCGACTGTAGCCCAGCTTCGCGACGGCTGCCACACGTTCCGCCGGTCGTCGAGGCGGGCGGCCCGCACCGGCGGGACGTTCGGCCCTGCCGCGTCCCCGCGCCGCGGGGCGACAGTGACGGCGGAACACCGTGAACCGGCCGAAGGAGCACGCCATGCCGCCCATCCCGCACCGGACCCAGCTCGAGTCGCACGCGGTCGAGCACCTCACCGAGCGGCTGATCCGCCGGTACGCCGCCCGGCACGACGCCGCCGCCGTGCGCGCCACCGTCGAGCGGGTCGCCAAGCGGTATGCGACCGTCGGCGTGCACGCGTTCGTGCCGGTGCTCATCGAGCGCGACGCGCGCCGCGAGCTCGACGGGACGGCGCGGACGATTCCGCGGGCGTGAGGGGCGGGCCGAGCGCGATGTCCGCCGGGCCCGGGGAGAAGGAGCCGAGCGCGATCTCCTGCTCGTAGCGCAGGCGGACACAGTCGCGCAGGGTCTGCGGGAGCGCCCGCGCGGCCCGCGGTACGCGAGCCACCACGCGGCGAGCCGGTTCACCACCCCAGCGTGCCGGGCGGGCGCAACCGCACCGGCTCGGCGACTTTTGTGCGGTTTCTCTCAGCCGGTCCGGCGGCGGAGCCGATGGGACGTACGACCTCATTGCCGGGCAACGCGCGAGGAGCGGCGAAGCGATGACGAGCATGTCCACCACGGCGACGGGGCGCCCGCCGCGGGCGACGATCGGGCGCAAGCTGGGCGTCATCTTCGCCGGCATCGCCGTGGTCTTCGGGGCCGTGTGCACGGTGGCGTACCTCTCCGTCGACTCCCTCGTCGAGAACACCGGCAAGGTCCGGCACACCTACGAGGTGCTGAGCCGGCTCGACGCGCTGAGCTCCAGCCTCAAGGACGCCGAGACCAGCCAGCGCGGGTTCCTCATCACCGGCGAGGACTCCTACCTTGCGCCCTACACCCAGGCGCTGCAGGACCTCGCGGCCGAGCAGCAGGCCCTGCGCACGCTCACCGCCGACAACCCCCGCCAGCAGCAGCGCCTCGACCAGCTCGCCCCGCTCGTGACCGACAAGCTCAACGAGCTCAAGCAGACCATCGACCTGCGGCGGGCCTCCGGCTTCGACGCGGCCCAGAAGGTCGTGCTCACCAACGCGGGCAAGACCGTGATGGACCAGATCCGTGCGATCACCACGGCGATGAGCGGCGAGGAGTCGAGCCTGCTGTCGGTGCGCGCCGCCGCGGCCAGCTCGGCCGAGAACCGGACGAAGACCTCGATCGTGGTCGGCGTGCTCGTCCTGCTCATCGGCATGACGGTCGCCGGCGTGATGATCACGCGGCAGACCAGCCGGCGCGTGAACCGGGTGCGGGACACGATCGCGGCCCTCGCCGCCGGGAACCTGACCATGACCACGAACCTGTCGACCAACGACGAGTTCGGGCGGATGGGTCAGGACCTCGACACCGCGATCGCCTCGGTCCGCGCGACCGTGCGGGATCTGGCCGGCACCGCCGCCACCCTGTCCTCGGCCGCGGCCGAGCTGTCGAAGGTCAGCGGCGACCTCAACCTCGGCGCGACCGAGGCCTCCGGCAAGGCGACCTCGGCCGCGCAGGCCGCCGACGAGGTGAACACCAACGTGCAGTCGGTCGCGGCCGGCGCCGAGCAGATGACCGTGTCGATCCAGGAGATCGCGACCACCTCCTCGCGGGCCGCGGACGTCGCCAACCAGTCGCTGGACATCGCCCGCGGCACCACCGAGCAGCTGACCACGCTCGGCCAGGCCAGCACGCAGATCGGCGAGGTCGTCCGGCTCATCACCTCGATCGCCGAGCAGACCAACCTGCTCGCGCTCAACGCCACCATCGAGGCGGCCCGCGCCGGCGACGCGGGCAAGGGCTTCGCCGTCGTGGCGAGCGAGGTCAAGGACCTGGCCCAGGAGACCGCCCGGGCCACCGAGGACATCACGAAGCGCATCGGCGCGATCCAGGCCGGCAGCGACGGGGCGAGCGCGGCGATGCAGCGCATCGAGGACGTGATCGGCCAGCTCACCGAGTTCAGCCACACGATCGCGGCCGCCGTCGAGGAGCAGTCGGCGACCACGAACGAGATGACCCGCTCGATCAACGACGCGGCCCGCGGCGCCGGCGAGGTGCAGGCGAACTTCTCCGGAGTGGCCGAGGTGACCGCGGCGACCTCGGGCTCGGCCCGGCACAGCCAGCGCGCCGCCGATGACCTGGCCGGATTGGCGGTGCGCCTCAACGGCATGGTCGCCAAGTTCACCTACTGAGAGGCGAGGCAGCTGTGACCGATGTGAACGCGGGGCCGTACGAGATGTCGCGCCCCGACCTCGCCGAGGCCCGCGAGTCCCTGCACCGCCTCTACGGCGCGGGAACCGAGCGGCTGTGGAGCGACCTGCTGCGCCGGGCTCAGCTCACCGGCCGGGAGACGGACCCCGCGGCGCTGGAGCGGCTCATCGCGGCGATGCTCGCCACCGACCCCGTCACCGCGCTGTGCGGGCGCAGCCTGGCCATTCGCGCGGCGACGTTCGTGCGGCTCTCGGCCGTGCACGACCTGATCCGCGAGCGCGAGCGCGATCTCGGCGCGCCGGCCGCGGTTCCGGGCGGCGGGCCGGGGTAACCCTGGGTGAGACCGGGTTGACCGTGGGGCGGGCACCGTGAACGGGGGAACGCAGATGGACCGGCACAGCGAGAAGATCGCCAACCTGGAGCGGATGCGCGCGCTGGCCGCGTACGACCTCTTCGATCCCGGCCTGGGTGAGCGCCTGCAGGCCATCTGCCGGCGCAGCGCCGAGCGGCTGGGGATGCCCATCGCCGCCGTCCAGGCCGTGCTCGACACCGCGACCGCCACGCTGGCCGCCACGGCCACGATCGGCGCCTCGGACGACGAGCACCTGATGGTCGCCACCGGCGGCGGGCCGAACGAGTTCGCGTTCTGCCCGCAGGTGCTCCTCGACGACGCGCCGTTCGTCGCCGACGACCTCGCGCGGCACCCGATCCACGGCGCGAACCCGATCGTGCGGGCGGGCCTGATCCGCTCGTACGCGGGGGTCCCGCTGCGGCTGCCGTCGGGCCACATACTCGGCTCCCACTGCGTCATGGGCGGCGAGCCCCACGCGTTCACCGGCGCCGACCTGGCCGAGCTGGCCGCGGCCGGCGACGCGGCGGTGGCCGCGATCCGCGACTACGAGCTCGCGCGAACCTGACCGGCCCTTCCCGGCCCGCGCCGGCCCGACCCGGCCGGGCGGCCCACCGCCGGCGACGATCGTCAGGCCGGGTCGAGCAGCGCGGCGGCGACGGTGTCGACGTACCAGCGCTCGTACTGCTCGGCGCTCCACCCCCGCTGCCGGACCAGCCAGTCGTAGTTGCGGACGTCCATGGCGAGCCACAGCACGTCGGCCGCCGTCTCGAGGTCATGGCCGGGTCGCAGGCCCCCGCAGCCGGCGAGGTCGGCGGCGAACATGCGCATCCCGAGCCGGCGCTCGGCGGCGTGCTTGCGCCAGATCTCGGCCGCGTCCGGGTCGGCGCTGGCCGCCCCGGCCAGGGCGATGAGGACGTCGGCCAGCCGCGCGTTGACGCCGCAGAGGTGCCGGGCGTAGCGGGCGAGCATGGCCCGCGGGTCGCGCAGCGCCCGGATCTCGGCGACGAAGTCCCGCTCGGGCAGCGCCACCGGCTCGTCGTCGCCGGCGATGGTGACGTCGACCAGCTCGGAGAGCAGCTGGCGCTTGCTGCCGAACACCGCGTAGACGGTCTGGACCGCGACGCCCGCCTCGGCCGCGACGGCGGTGAGCGGTGTCGCGGCGTACCCGGGATCCACGAACAGCGTGGCCGCCGCGGCCAGGATCGCCCGCCGGGTCTGCCGGGCCTGCTCCTGTCGCCGAGCCGACTCGTACCGACGCTTGACAGCCACCTGCGTAGCGTAGTCCTCTATTGGATAGAGGTTCACTCTATTCAACGGAGGTGGTGGCGATGCCGTTCGGTGTCGTGCAGGACATGCCCGGGGTGAACGAGGAGATGTTCCGCATGGTCGAGCGCAACCTCGGCCCGGACCGTCCCCCGGGCCTGCTGGCCCACGTGGCCGGGCCGGCGGAGGGCGGCTGGCGGATCGTCAACGTGTGGCAGGACGAGGCCGCGTTCCGCCGGTTCCAGTCGGAGCGGCTGGTGCGCGCCGCGGGGCTCGCCGCGCAGCAGGACGGGTTCGACCCCGCGCTGGCGGCCGGCTTCCGGGTGCTGACCGTCGACGGCGACGAGATGCCCTTCTGATGTCCGGCTTCTGGTCGCAGGCCGCGCCGGGGTGGATCCGCCACGCCGAGCGCACCGACACCGTCGGGCGCCCGCTGGGCGCCGCCGCGATCGAGTGGCTCCGCGCCGCGGTCGGGACCGGGGCCGGGCGGCGGATCGTCGACGTGGGCTGCGGCTGCGGCGGCTCCACGGCCGAGCTGGGTGCGGTCGGCGTCGACGTCTCCGCCGAGATGGTCGCCGCCGCCCGCCGCCGCTTCCCGGACGTCGCATTCGTGTGCGCCGACGTGGAGGCCGTCCGGGAGATCCCGGGCGCGCCGTTCGACGCGGCCTTCTCCCGGACCGCCCTGATGCTGCTCGCCGACTGCTCGGCCATTCGCCGCTCGCTGCGCCCGGGCGCTGCGCTGGCGGCCACCGTCTTCCGTGACGCGGCCGCGAACCCGTGGCTGCCCGCGGCCCTGCTCGGTGCCGCGCCGCATCTGGGCGCGCTGCCGCCGCTGCCGGTCGGTGACGAGCCCGGCCCGTTCGCGTGGGCGGACCCGGGCCGCGCCCACCGGATCCTCGCCGCGGCCGGCTTCGGCGCGATCGCGGTCGAGCCGGTCGACGTCGTGCTCGAGCCGGCCGACGAGCCCGAGGTCGTGGCCGAGTGGCTCATCGAGCTCGGGCCGGCGGGCCCGCCGTACCGCGCCGCGGGCCCGGACGGCCGGGCGGCGGCCCGCGCCGGGGCGGCCCGACTGCTCGACCGCTTCCGCGTCCCGGGAACCGGCTACCGGCTGCCGGCCGGGCTCTGGCTGGTCACCGCGCGGGCCGTGCGAGAGTAGTCCGATGGAGCTCCAGCCGCTGCTGCTCGCCGCCATCCCCAGCCCCGCGCGCGGCGTGTGGCACCTCGGCCCGGTGCCGATCCGCGCCTACGCGCTGTGCATCATCGCCGGGATCATCGTCGCCGTCTGGCTGACCCAGCGGCGGTGGGCGGCCGGCGGCGGCCGCCGCGACGACGTCGTGGACGTCGCCGTCTGGGCGGTTCCGTTCGGCATCGCCGGCGGGCGGATCTACCACGTCATCACGGACCCGGAGCTGTACTTCGCCGAGGGCCGCAGCCCCATCCGCGCGCTCTACATCTGGGACGGCGGCCTCGGCATCTGGGGCGCCATCGCGCTCGGCGCGCTCGGCGCCTGGATCGGCTGCCGGCGCCTCGGGATCTCGCTGGCGTCGTTCGCCGACGCCGCCGCGCCCGGGGTGGCCCTCGCCGAGGCGATCGGCCGCCTCGGGAACTACTTCAACCAGGAGCTCTACGGGCGGCCGACCAACCTGCCGTGGGCGCTGCGCATCGACCCCGCGCACCGCCCGGCCGCGACCCGGGACATCGCCCTGTACCACCCGACGTTCCTGTACGAGGCGCTGTGGTGCCTCGGCGTCGCCGCGCTCGTGCTCTGGGCCGAGCGCCGCTTCCACCTCACGAACGGCCGCGTCTTCGCCCTGTGCGTGGCCGCGTACACGGTGGGCCGGGGGTGGGTCGAGATGCTCCGCGTCGACACCGTCAACCACGTCCTGGGCCTGCGCCTGAACACCTTCACGAGCGCGATCGTCTGCATCGCCGCCGTCGTCGTGCTGTGGCGCACCCGCCCCCGGGACAGGCCGGAGACCGACCTCGCCGGGGCCGGAAGGCCCTCAGCCGACTCGGCAGGCCCGGACCGGCAGTGAGCACGAGCCGGGCCTGCGCCCGCAACCGCTGACGGCGCTCGGGCCGCGTCGTTCGGCAGCGCCGGCAGGCGGGCGCCACGGGGGCGGAACATGCTCTAAGGTGACTCATCGTGTTCGATCCCTCGTACCAGCCGCAGCCCTGGGCCGCGCCGGTTCCGGTCCCGCCCGCCGAGGTCGTCATGGAGCCCAGGCGGGCCGGGCTCGGGCGCCGGTTGCTCGGATGGTGGATCGACTATCTGATCGTCATGGTGCCCGGGCTGGCCCTCGTCGCGTTCGCGTTCTGGGACCTGGTGCGCGGGCTGCCCCAATACGTCGGCGGGGTCGCGGCCCAGGCCGGGATCGCCCGGCTGGTCGCGCTCGTCACGCACCGCGGCGCGGGCGAGGGCGGGCTGCGGGCGGTCGCCTCCGGCCGGTGGTTCGAGCTGGCGCTGCCGCTCATCCTCGCCGTGCTCGCGGTGCCGGTGCTGCAGTTCGCGTACCAGCTGACGTTGCTCGGCTGGCGGGGCGCGACGCTCGGCAAGGTGCTCGCCGACACGAGGGTGGACGCGGCCGGCGCGGGCGCGCGGTTCGCGCTGCGGCGCGCGTTCGCCACGACGCTGGTCGAGACCGGGCTGGTCGGGATCGGGCTGGCCCTGGCGGTGTACGGCGAGTTCTCCTTCGGTGTCCTCGTGCTCGCCGTCGCCACGGTGGTGTGGTGGGTGAACCTGCTGCCCGCGTTCGGCCCCCGGCACCGCACGCTCGTCGACCGCGCGGCCGGCACCGTCGTGGTCCGGCGCGCCCTCTACGCGCAGGTCGCGGCCCGCGCCGCCGAGCTCGCCCGGCGCACCTCCGGCGCCGCGCTGGTCGCCGGCCAGCGGGCGTCCGGCGCGGCCCTGGTCGTCGGCCAGCGCGCCTCGGGCGCGGCCGTGGTCGCCGGTCAGCGCGCCTCGGGCGCGGCCGTGGTCGCCGGGCGCATGAGCGCGGACGCGGCGGTGGTCGCGGCCCAGGTCGCGGCCGAGGCGGCGGCAGCGGCCCGCCGACGCGGCGCGGAGCACCTGCCGGAGGCGGCCCGGCGGACCTCGGACGCGGCGGCGGCCGCGGCGCGCAAGACGGCCGCGGCGGCGGCGGACGCGGCGGCGGTCGCGGGGCAGGCGGCGCGGCAGGGCGCGGAGCGGCTCATCCAGACCGCGCCGGTGCAGCAGGCGCTCAACTCGAAGGTCGGGCAGCAGTCGCAGGCCCTCGGCGCGGCCGGGGCGAAGCGGGCGCGGGAGCTCGGGGACCGCACGGCCGGGGTCGCGCGCAAGGTGGGCGGGCGGACGCAGCAGCTGTGGCAGGAACGCCAGGCCGCCCGGGCCGCGGCGGCGGCCCCGGCCCCGCCGCCCGGCTCAACTCCGGCGACTTCGGCGAGCCCGGACCCGGCATCCGGCCCTGCCCCGGACCCCGCGTCCGGCCCGACGCCCGGCCCCACCCCGGGCCCGGCTGCGCGACCGGCCCTGCCCGCGGCTGAGCCGAACCCGGCGACGCCGGCGTGGGCTCGGGCCGAGCCGCGGGATCAGCAGCCGGGGTAGGCGCCGGTCGACCGGGCCCGCCGGAACAGCACGCCGAGCAGGGTGCGCGTAACCGCGGGCGCCGCTCGAGGTGAAGGCCTGCGCAAGGCGAGCTGAGCCGAGCTGATCCAGGGACGGGTGCGGCGCCTGCCGGCCGTGCCCGTTCCGTGATCTGCGCGCGGAAACGGCGGGGGTCCGGCGCCCGTCTACTCCGGCATGACGTCCAACGGGGAAGACAAGCCGCCGCGCGGGTCGGTGCTCGGTGGTGTGCTGTGGTCGCTCGTGCTGTACGCGCTGGCGTTCGCCGGCTCGGTGCTGGCGTTGCCCGCGCTGGGGGACCCCATCGCCGGACTGATGTGCGGGCAGGTCACGGCGTTCCTCGCGTCGCTCGCGCTCGGCGCCTGGCGCGGCTCCAGCGGCCGGGACCGGACGGCCGCCGGCCTCGTCGCGGGCGGCGTCGGCTGGCTGCTGGCCGGCGTCGTGCTGGTCTTGCTGCTGCTGTGGCAGATGGCCCGGAACATGACCATCCCCTGGTGAACGGGGCTCAGGCGTCGGGGAGGTAGTCGTCGAGGGTCAGCTCGGCGTGGGCGAGGTGGCGGACGAACCACTGCGCCGCCGCGCCCGCGACCTGGCCGAGCGTGCCGGGCTCGGAGAACAGGTGCGTCGCGCCCGGCACGACCCACAGCGCCGACTCGCCACCGAGCTCGCGATCCGCGGCGCGGTTGAGCTCGAGGACCGCCTCGTCGCGTTCGCCGACGATCAGCAGTACCGGTGCCGTGACCTCGGGCAGCCGGGGATCGGCGAGATCGGGGCGGCCGCCGCGCGAGACGACCGCGCGCACCTGGCCGGGGCGCTCGGCCGCGGTCAGCAGGGCGGCGGCCGCGCCGGTGCTCGCGCCGAACAGCCCCAGCGGGAGCCGGCCCAGCACCGCCAGGCCGGCGATCCAGTCGGCGACGCCGGTCAGGCGCTCGGCGAGCAGCGCGATGTCGAAGCGGGCGTCGAGCGGCGAGGCGTCCTCATCCGGGGTGAGCAGGTCGGTCAGCACCGTGGCGAGCCCGACGCCGTTGAGGCGCTCGGCGACCATACGGTTGCGCGGGCTCAGGCGCGAGCTGCCGCTGCCGTGCGCGAACAGCACCAGGCCGCGTGAGTCCGGCGGCACGGTCACGTCGGCGTCGAGCGCGACCCCGGCGGACTTGATTGCTGTGCTCATACCGGCCGCCTACCCGCCGGCCGGGCGATCACGCATGGCCGCGCCCGGAGCGGGTAGAGGATCGTTCACCGCCTGAGGAGGCCGCGATGCTGTTCGCCGACCGTACCGAGGCCGGGCGGGCCCTCGCCGCGCAGCTGCAGCGACAGGGGCTGGCCGGCGATGAGCCGCTGGTGCTGGCGCTGCCGCGCGGTGGGATACCCGTCGCCGTGCCGGTGGCCGAGCGCCTGGGCGCCGAGCTCGACATCGTCATCGTCCGCAAGATCGGGGCGCCCGGGCACGCGGAGTTCGGCGTCGGCGCGATGGCCGAGGACGGGCCGGCCGTGTTCGACGACGCCGCGCTGCGCTACCTCGGCCTGACCGCCGCCGATCTCGCCCCGACCGTCGCCGCCGAGCGGGCCGAGCTGGACCGGCGGGTCGCGCGCTACCGGCGGCAGCGGCCGGCCCCGGCGGTCGCCGGGCGGCGCGTGGTGCTCGTCGACGACGGCCTGGCCACCGGGGTCACCGCCCACGCCGCCGTGCGCTGGCTCTCGGCGCGGGGCCCGGAGCGGATCGTCCTGGCCGTGCCGGTCTGCTCGCAGCAGGCCCGTGAGCGCCTCGCGCAGGCCGCGACCGTCGTCTGCCTGCACGCGCCGGAGAACTTCGCCGCGGTGGGGCAGTGGTACGCCGACTTCGCCCAGCTCACCGACGCCGACGTGGAGGCGGCCCTGGGCCGGCACGCGCGCACCTGAACCGGCCCGGCGCGGCCCCGCGGCGGCGCGCGGCGTCTGCCCGCACCTGGTCCCGCGGCGGCGCGCGGTGTCCGCATGCTGCGGGTCCCGAGGTGGTGCGAGGCGAGCGCCGACGGCCGGACGCTGGCGACCGGGTTCGGGCCCACGACGCCATGACCAGCGCTGATACGCGACGCTGACAGCCGGACAGTGTCCCGTTGCTGACGGACGGTCACGAATCGCTCAACATAATTGGAGGGCATGTCCGACAAGCAACGCCACGCCATCGTGCTCGGGGGCAGCATCGCGGGGCTCACCGCCGCCCGCGCCCTGCTCGACTCCTTCGAGCGCGTCACTGTATTCGACCGTGACACCCTGCCCGACGGGCCCACGCCGCGCCGCGGCGTCCCCCAGGCCGAGCACGCCCACGGTCTCCTCGCGCTCGGCCGGCAGGTCATCGAGGAGCTCTTCCCCGGCATCGTCGCCGAGCTCGCCGAGCAGGGCGCGGTCCCGCTCGACCTGCAGCGCGACGGCGTCTGGGTCTTCGGCGACCGGCCCGCACCCCGCGCCGTGTCCGGCCTCGCCGGGCTCTGCGTCAGCCGGGCGCTGCTCGAGTCCGTGCTGCGCCGGCGGGTCGCGGCGCTGCCCGGCGTCGTCGTGCTCGACGGCCACGAGGCCACCGGCCTGCTCTATGACGGCGCCCGGGTCACCGGCGCGACCGTCCGGCCCGCGCACGGCGCCGGGCACGAGGTCCGGGCCGATCTCGTCGTCGACGCCACCGGGCGCGGCAACCGGGGCGTGACCTGGCTCGCCGCGCTGGGCTTCGAGCGCCCGGCCGAGGAGCGCATCGACGCGGGCACGGCGTACGTCTCCCGCGACTACCGCCGCGTGCCCGGGCGCGAGGACTTCGCGGCGATCCTGAACGCGCCCGGCGGACCCGCGCGCCCCTACGGCGGCATCGCCCTCGGCGTCGACGGCGACCGGTGGATGGTCACGCTGCTCGGCGTCGGCGCGCAGCAGGCCCCGCCCACCGACCCCGACGCGTTCCTCGCGTTCGCCGCCAAGCTGCCCGACCCGCGGCTGCACCGGCTCCTGGCCGAGTCCGAGCCGCTGGGCGACCCGGTGCGGCTGCGGCTGCCCGGCAGCGTGCGGCGGTACTACGAGCGGCTGACCCGGCTGCCCGAGCGGTTCGTGTCGATCGGGGACGCGGTGTGCGCGTTCAACCCGGCGTACGGCCAGGGGATGACGGTCGCCGTCGCGCAGGCCCGCGCGCTCGGGCTCGCGGCCCGCGACGGCATCGACGGGCTGCCGCGCCGCTTCTACGCGCGGGCGGCCCGGATCGTCGACGTCCCCTGGGACATGTCGGCCGGCGGGGACCTCGCCTACCCGGACGTGGAGGGGCCGCGGACGCGGCGGATGGAGTTGCTGAACGCATACGTCGCCCGGGTCCAGCGCGCGACCGGCGTCGACGCGGCCGTCGCCCGGCGCTTCCTCGAGGTCTCGAACCTCATGCGGCCGCCGCAGTCGCTGCTCACCCCGGCCATGGTCGCGCGGGTGCTGCGGGCTCAGCGCGCCAGCAAGGCCCCGAGCACGACGAGCGCGAGCAGCAGGGCGACCGCCACGATCGGCCAGTAGGTGCGGGAGCCGCCGGCCGCGGGTGCCGGCTCGGGCTCGGGAGCTCGAACCGGCACCGCAGACGCCTCCACGGGCGGCCGCGTCTGCACGGGCCGCGCCTGCACCGCCGGCTGAGTCTGCCCGGCCGGCGGTGTCTCGGCGGCCGACTGTGTCTCGGCGGCCGGCAGTGTCTCGGCGGCCGGCTGCGTCGGCACGGGCCGCGTCTCGGCGGGCGGTGGGGCGGCCGGCGCCGGGACCGGGATCGGCGCCTGGGCGGGGACCGGACCGGCCTCCTGGGCGCGTCTGATCAGCCGCGCCACGCGCTCGCTGGCGGCGCGCAGCCGGGCCGCCTCCTTGCTCGTCAGCTTGCGGCCCGAGATGATGCCGCAGGCCTGGGCGACGGCGACGACCAGCACCGGGTTGCCGACCAGCTCGCGGTGCCCGGTGAACAGCGCGGCGATCATGTTGCGGTCGACCCGCAGGCCCGGCGCGAGGCGGTGCGAGCGGATGACCTCGGCCAAATAACGGCGGGCGCTCTTGTCACGCCGCTTCGGCAGGTCCCGGCCCCGCGGGCGCTTGCGGCTGCTGCGGTGCTCGGCCCGGGCGACCATGGCGCTCAGGGCGGCCACGAGGGACTCGACGGCGTCGTCCGCTTCCTGCCACCGCCGTGTTACAGCATCCGACAACCCCCGTGCCCCCTCTCCTGGATCAACCTTCCAGATTCGGGGGCGCATCGCCAATCGGCAGCCACATCAGGGTGGCGGGGTAGAGCGCTTCGGCGGTGGTGAGGGCGTCCTGCGCGGAGCCGAACACGGCCACCTCGATGCGCCCGTCGGCCAGCAACCAGCTCGTCACCGCGTGCCCGGCCAGCTCGTGCCCCCAGGCGACGATCGACGGGTGGCCGTCGTCCTCGGGATCGGCGACGATGCCGAACAACCGCGGCGTCTTGTCCAGCACGTTCACGCTCGCCACTCCGTTCGTCCCGGCAGAATGCACATGCAGCTGCAGAGTACGGCGGGAAACCGGCTGCGGGCGGCCGCGCCGGCGGGACGCGGCGCGCTGGAGTAATGCGTGTCCCTCTCACGTGTCCGCGCATCAGTAACCACGGTGCCCCGGCTGCGCGGCTAGGCCTGCGGGCGTCCGCGCAGCAGGCTCGGCGCCGCCCGCGCCCAGGGAATCTCCACGCTGTCGCGGCGCAGGATCCACCGGGCCAGCACCTCCAGCAGCCATGGGCCGGCGACCTGCTCGCGCTCGTAGCCGAGCAGGCGGCCCCACGGCCGGCGGGTGACGATGACCGCGACGATCGCGCCGTCGCGCACGACGAGATCGGCGACGCGGCCGGCGGTACCGTCGATACGGCGCCCGAGCAGGTCACTGGCGCGCAGGCCCTCCGGGGCGGGATCAGTTGCCGGCATCGTGAGCCCCCGGAATCCGGGCGATCAGGTGCTCGCGCAGCCACTGCTCCAGCGCCGGCTCGGTGAGCAGCTCCCGGCGCAGCGACAGGTGCACGGCGCTGTCGGTGCGCGCGACGACGGACCACGGGATGCGCATCGGGTCCGGGTTCTCGGCCGGGTGCAGCCGCCCCGCGACGCTGGAGACCCAGCCGCCGAGGCGGCCGCCGAGCCGCCGCCCGAGCGCCTGCGGCCCGACGAGCAGCGCGGCGATGCGCGGCACGCCGTCGGGGCCGAGCGCGAGCTCGAGGTCGTCGACCTTGCCGACCGGCTCCCCGGCCAGGTCGACGATCTGCCGGTCGAGCAGGTCGAAGCCGATCAGCAACGGCACGGTCAGCCTCCCATTCCGGTCATGACCATGAGCGGGATCGCGGCCACGGCGACCATCAGGATGACGACGAGAAAGAGCACGCCGAGCGTGTTGGCGAGCCGGCCGTTGACGCGCTCGCCGAGGTAGTCGCGGTCGTTGGCGACGACCAGGATCGGCAGGTACGTCAGGGGCAGCACGATCGCGCTGAAGATGAGGGTGTACTCCGTCAGCTGCACCGGATCCACGGTGGTCGCGAGCGCGGCCAGGCCGATGAGGACGCTCACGAGCACGACGGTGTGGAAGCGGGCCGCCCGCGCCGGCTTCAGCCGCTTGCCCCAGGACCAGCCGAAGTACTGCGCGATGGTGTACCCGGCCGAGAGCCCCGTCTCCATCGCCGCCCCGAACGTGGCCGCGAAGAACCCGAGGATGGCCACGGCGAGCCCGAGCTTGCCCAGCGCCAGCACCACGGGCAACGCGGATTGCCCGATCGTGTCCAGCCGCATGTCCAGCGGGTGGTAGACGACCGCGGCGGTGGCCATGAGCGTCAGGGAGAGCAGGCCCCCGAGCGGGAAGCCGATGAACACGTTCGCCTTGTTGACCGTCAGGTCCTTGGCCGTCCAGCGCTCCTCGACGCCGCCGGAGGAGAAGAAGAACACCTCGTACGGTGTCATCGCCGCGCCGAAGAGCGCGATGGCCTGGAAGGAGTACGTTCCCCAGTTCTCCTCGCCGCTCGGGCCGGGGTGCGACGCCTGCCGCCACAGCTCGTGCCAGGGCGCGTCGAGCTTGAGCAGCGCCACGACGAAGACGACCAGCGCGAGCCCGAGCAGGCCGAAGACGCGCTCGATCGTCTCGAACTTCGTGCGCCACAGCACGACCCAGGCGACGAATCCGACGACGGGCACGAACAGCAGGTAGTTGACGCTCGTGGCCAGCTGCAGCGCGAGGGCGACGCCGCCGAGCTCCGCGCCGAGGGTCAGCACCGTGACGAGGTAGGAGCCGGCCAGGTTGACCAGCCCGACGCGCGGGCCGAGGCGCTCGCGGACCAGGTCGAACACCGGGCGGCCGGAGACCGCGGCGACGCGGCCGGCCATCTCGGCGTACACGCAGATCCCGACGACACCGACGACCACGATCCAGGCGAGGGACATCCCGAACCGGGCCCCGGCCTCGCTGTTGGCCACGATGTCGCCGATGTCGACGAAGCCGCCGATCGCGGTGAGGATGCCGAGCGTGATGGCGAACGCCTTCTTCACGACCGGACCAGCCGCTCCGCGAGGGGCCGCAGGCCCTCCGTGCGGGCCGGGTCGGCCGCGGCGTCCTGCAGCCGCGCGACCGCCTCGCTCAGCAGCGGCAGGAGCCGGTCGCGCAGCGCCGTGGCGGCCTCGTCGGGCGGGGGCAGCTCGGCGAAGTCGCGCACCGCGGAGGCCAGGCTCTTCGCGCTGTCGTCCAGCAGTACCGTCGCGTAGAGCGTCGTCGCGCGCCCGTCGCGCACCGCGCCGCCGGTCAGCTCCGCGGTCAGCAGCGAGTCGTGGGCCGCCTGCGCGGTCGTCTCGGCCGCGACCCGGAAGTCGTGGTAGTCCGGCGGGCGCACCGAGCAGTAGCCGAGCAGCCCGCACGTGAGCACGAGCAGCCCGGTCAGCGTGGCGGCGATGATTCGGGGTCGCACGCGTGGCGTTTTACCCGGGTTCGAACCGCGTCAAAACAC
Organism: Dactylosporangium sp. CA-052675; assembly: GCF_050947935.1. Classification (GTDB taxonomy): domain Bacteria; phylum Actinomycetota; class Actinomycetes; order Mycobacteriales; family Micromonosporaceae; genus Dactylosporangium. The sequence continues at coordinate 4,923,870 of NZ_CP192010.1, forward strand.
CTCGGGGCGGGTATCGATGGGTGCATGGCAGACAGCGAGAGCAGCAGCACCAGAACCGTCGTCGTGGCCGCCGGCGCCAACCTGGCGATCGCGGTCGCGAAGGCGGTGGCGGCGCTGGTCACCGGGTCGGCCGCCCTGTGGGCCGAGACCATGCACTCGGCGGCCGACACCGGCAACGAGGTGCTGCTGTGGCTGGGGCTGCGCCGCTCCAAGCGCGAGCCCGACCGCCGGCACCCGTTCGGCTACGGGCAGGAGCGGTACTTCTGGGCGTTCCTGGCCGCGCTGGGGATCTTCCTCGTCGGCGGGCTGCTGTCGATCGCCGAGGGCGTGCGCAGCTGGCTCGTGCCGGAGCCGCTGGAGAGTCCGTGGATCGGCATCGGGGTGCTCGTGGTGTCGGCGGGGTTCGAGGGCTACAGCTGGGTCACCGCCCGGCGCCAGCTGCGCGCGGACGCGCGGGCCCGCCGCCGCTCGGTCCGCGAGCACCTGAAGCACGCGTCCGACCCGAGCGCCACGACCGTCTACCTCGAGGACTCCGCCGCGCTCATCGGCATCGCCCTGGCCCTGATCGCGCTGGTGCTGCACATGGTGACCGGCTGGGCCTGGTGGGACCCGGCGGCGAGCATGGCGATCGGCGTCCTGCTCGCGGTCGTGGCGTGGCTGCTCGCCCGCCGCTCGAAGGCATTGCTCATCGACGCCGCTGCGCCCGACGACGTGATGGAGACCCTGCACGAGGCGATCGGGCCGCAGCCGTGGATTCACGAGGTGCGCGAGCTGCGGGCCGTGTACGTGGGCCCGTCCCAGCTGCTCGTGACCGTGAACGTCGAGCCGTGCGCGGATGTGCGCGCCCGCCCCGGCGCCGAGCTCGTCGGCCACGTCACCGAGCTGCGCACACGGCTCCTGCGCAACCCGGCCGTCGCGGACGCGGTGATCACCGTCGTGTGACCGCCGCGTGGTATCTCTAGCGGATGCCGCAGACGGTCCTCTATCTCGTGCTGCTCGTGACCGCCGGCGTGGCGGGCGCCGGCCTGGCCTCCGGGCGCCGGCTCCCGCCCGCGACCGCCGTGCTGTTCGCGCTGGTCGCCGTCGTCTCCGGGCTGCAGCTGACGGTGGCGCCGGCCCTGTTCGACGCGCTGCGCCGCGACCGGGCCGCGATCGCGCACGGCGAGGTGTGGCGGCTCGTGACGTCGTGCCTCGTCCAGGACGGCGGCTGGCCGGGCACCATCTTCAATTTGCTCGCCCTGGCCGTGCTCGGCACGATGGCCGAACGGCTCTGGGGCACGGCCCGGTGGCTGCTGCTGGCCCTCGTGGTCCAGGTGCTCGGCGGCCTGTGGGGCCTGGTGGTCCAGCCGGTCGGCGGCGGTACCTCGCTCGTCGACTTCGGCCTGGCCGCGTCACTGGCGGTCGCGGCCCTGACGCTCGGAACCGGGCCCGGGCGGCGCGTGGCCGCCGCCGTGGCGCTGCTCGCCGCGCTGGCACTGCTGGTGCTGGGCGACATCCACGGCGGCGCGGCGACGGTCGGGGCCGCGGGCGGCGCACTGCTCGCCCTCCGGCGGCGCCGGACCACGCTGACGCGAGGGACGGCATCACCGGGGCGTTCGAGATCCGCGTGACCGCCGAGGCGTGGCACGGCGCGGATCTCGCCCGGTTCGGGGAGCAGTACGACGTCAGGTTTGTCCACATGGTCCCCGGCCGTGGCGCGAATCCGTCCCGGTCGATGCTCGGCCGGCTCGCAGGGCACCCTCGCCCGGCGCGACGAGTCCCGCGAGGCCACGCGCCGGCCCTGGAGCGCGACCGGAAGTAGGGGCCGGCTCAGGCCGGACGGGTCAGGGCCCGCCGGCCATAGTGTTTGCGCAGGTCCGAGCTGGTCATGCGGTCGAGGACCCGGTCGGGCAGGAACCGGGCGGCGCCGATCAGGAACGACGCCGTCCGGCCGATCGTGTAGCGGGTGCGGGGATTGCGGTCGGTGACCGCCTTCGCGATCCGGCGGGCCGCGGCCTCGGCGGTGACGCCGGCCGCCGTGAACGCGGCGGCGTGCGCGGGCAGCGCCCGCATCATGTCGCCGTAGCGGGCGGCCAGATCCGGGGTCATCCGCCCGCCGAGCCGCTCGATGCCCGCGATGCCGTGCCCGGCCATCGCGGTCTGCACGCCACCCGGTTCCACGACGACGACCCGCACGCCCTGCGGGCCGAGCTCGTTGCGCAGCGCGTCGCTGACCGCCTCGAGCGCGAACTTGGTGCTGGCGTACGGCCCGTAGCCCGCCATCGAGAGCTTGCCGTTCAACGAGGTGATGTTGACGATCCGGCCTTTGCCGCGCAGGAGCATGGGGATCAGCGCCTGGGTGATGGCGACGTGCCCGAGGACGTTCACCTCGAACAGGCGCCGCCAGTCTTCGAGCGGTGTCACCTCGACGGGACCGGCCCCCGGAATGCCCGCGTTGTTGACCAGGGCGGCCAACGGCCGCGGATCCCGGGCGAGGCGGTCGACGAGCGAGGCGATGTGGCCGGGCTCGGTGATGTCGAGGATCACGGGCTCGATCCCGGCGGCGCGCAGTGGCTCGCCGTCGCGCTCCCTGCGCACGCCGGCGAGCACGTGAAATCCGCGGCGGGCGAGTTCGCGGGCGGTGGCCGCGCCCATCCCGGTGGAGGCACCGGTGACGACCACGAGCTGCTGATTTTCAGATGACATTGTCACCTGAATGAGCCTGCCGGATTGAGATGACATTGTCAACCGAGACGGACGGCATGTCCTTGCCCAAGCCCGCGGCGTACGTGCTGGGATGCCTGCGACGCCAGGGCCGGAGCGTTTCCGGGCGAGTCGAAGGCGAGGTTCGAGAGCCGCACCGACCTGCGCGTGGTGCCGACGGGCGGCAACCCGGACCGGTGGGCGCTCGGCGATCGCACGTCGCACTGCTACGTGGTGACCCGCCCCGGCAACCGCGTGACGAAGTCCCTGTAGGGCGGCGGCGCGAGCGAGCGGTGGTGGCGGCGTGCGGCGGGCGCCCCGGGGACCCGCGTAGCCTGGGTCAGGCCAGCAGTGCGGCGCAGACGGCGAGCAGCCCCAGCGCCTGGTAGAGCGTGTAGTCGTTCACCGAGCCCGTGGCCACGCGAGCGAAACGGGCCCGCAGGCCGTCCGCGCGCGGGCCCACCCACGCCGACAGCACCACGCCCAGCGCCACGCTCGCGCCGGTGCTCAGCAGCTCGAACGCGTCGGTCCAGGGCACGCCGCTCGCCAGGTGGAAGGCGGCCCCGGTGGCGAAGCAGGCCGCCGCGAGGGTCGCCAGCGCCACGGTCAGGCCCGGCCGCAGGTGCTCGTCGCGGGCGAAGCGGGGGTCCTCGGTGCGCGCGACCATGGCCCGCACCACGCGGGTCAGGGCCGCGACCGTCACCACCTGCGCGGCGAACACCGCGCCCAGCGCGGCGGGCGTCGGGTGCAGGGCGGTGTGCAGCAGGCTCAGGGAGACGTACCCGTTCAGCGGCGGCACCCCGGCGATCGCGGCCGCCCCGACGAGGAACAGCAGCACCAGGGTGCGGCTGCGGCGGAACAGCCCGGACAGCTCGGACAGGCGCGTCGCGCCGGTGTTGTGCACGACGGCGCCCGCGATCAGGAACAGCAGGGCCTTGAACAGCGCGTGGCCGACCAGGTGGTAGACCGCCGCCCGGGTGCCCGCGGCGCTCGCGGCGGCCAGGCCGGTGGTCACGATGCCGATCTGGGAGATGGTGTCGTACGCGAGCAGCCGCTTGAGATCGTCCTGCACCGCGGCCGCGGCGGCGCCGATGAGGGCCGAGGCGCAGCCGAGCACCATGAGCGCGCCGTGGCCGGGCATGCCCGCGTCGAGCAGGCGGGCGATGCCGACGACGCCGAGGTTCACCAGGATGCCCGAGAACAGCGCGCTGATCGGGCCCGGCGCGGCGGTGTGGGCGTCGGGCAGCCAGCCGCTGAACGGGACCAGGCCCGCCTTCGTGGCCAGGCCGGCCAGCAGCAGGCCGGCGGCGATGTGGTCCAGCCCGCCGGGCGGCCCCGGGAACAGGGCGCTCATGACGACGGCGCCGTGGGACTGGTACAGCAGCGCCGTCCCGATGAAGATCAGGAACCCGGCCACGGACGTGAGCACGACGATCTTGAAGGTGGCCTCGACCGCGTGCGGGCGCTCGAGGAAGAACCCGGTCAGCGCGTAGCTCGCGAGCCCCGCCACCTCGAACCAGACGAACAGGTGCAGCAGGTCGACGGTCAGCGACCCGGCCACGACGGCCGCGATGAGCAGCAGCGACAGGCACGCGTAGCCGCCCAGCTCGCGCGGGCCCAGGTCGGCCAGGCCCGAGAGCGTCGCCAGCAACGCCAGCGCGCCGACGACGGCCGCGGTCAGGGCCATGGTGAGCCCGAAGCCGTCGGCGACGTAGGCGATGCCGATGGGACGCCAGCCGCCCAGGTACACGGTCTGGCCCCGGGCGGTGAGGGCGCAGACGGCCAGGACGGCGACCGAGGCCACGACGGCCAGCAGGGCGATCGCGAGCGAGAGGCGGGCGGAGAACCGGGCCAGCAGCGGGGCGAGGACCGCGCCCGCGATCGGGGCCAGCACCGCCAGCGGCAGCACCTCGGCGGTGGGCACCTCAGCCGCGCAGGTCGCGGATCCGGCCGGCGTCCACGGTCCGGTGGTGCTGGGCCAGGCGCACGACGACGGCGAGGAACACGCCGGTGATGGCGACGCCGATGACGATCGCGGTCAGGCAGATGTTCTGCAGCATGGGGTCGGCGACGTTGCCGGCCTGCCCGGGCGCGGGGTCGATGCGCACGGGCGCGGTGGAGCCGGCGCGGTAGGCCATCGACAGCAGCAGGAGGTACCCGGACGCCTCCATGAGCGAGAGTCCCATGACGATCTTCACGAGGTTGCGCCGGGTCACGGCCGCGTGCAGCCCGATGCCGAAGAGCACCGCGGCGGTGAGGTGGTTGACGAGGATCACGACTCGGCGGCCCAGTCGTGGCCCATGGTAAGCAGCGCGAACACGGCGAGGGTGAGCCCGGTGCCGACCTCGAGCAGCTCGCCGAAGGAGAACGCCTGCAGGATGCCGCCGCTGCGGATGGTGCCGGGCGGCCCGAGCGGCAGGAAGTTCGCCGACACCGACCCCGCCAGCGGCAGGCCGAGCGCGCCGATGGCGACGATCGCGAGGCCCCCGGCGAGCTCCGCGGGTTCGAGGCGGTCCGCGCGGATCAGCGGTTCCACGCGGTCGTACCCGTACGCCACATACGCCAGCAGCACCACCCCGAGCGCGACGGCCCCCGCCGGGAACCCGCCGCCGGGGGAGTAGCCCCACGCGACCAGGTACAGCCCGGCCACCGCGAGCACGGGCGCGACGACGCGCACCCCGCCCCGCACGACGACGGTCATCGCGGGCGACCCGGGAGCCGAGCCCGACTCGGCCGCCTCGCCGCCGCGCGCCCGCCGCTGCGCGCCGGTGGTGCCGTGCTCGGCGGTCCGCACGCCCCGCTGCTCCCGCTCCCCGGCCGCCGCCTCGCCGACGAAGCCGCGGCGCGGTTCCCGGCGCCGGGCCAGCAGCCCGATCCCGACGACCGCGGCGAGCAGGATGAACGTCTCGCCGAGGGTGTCGAAGCCGCGGTAGCCGTAGACGATCGCGGCCACCGGCTCGGTGCTGTGCCAGTCGCGCAGCGCCCCGTCGTAGGCCTGCCGGGCCAGCGCCGAGAGGGGGGCGTGCTCGCGGGGCAGCATCCACACCGCGGCGGCGAGCACGAGCGTCACCGCGCCGGCGACCGCGAGCCCGACGCGGGGCCGGTGCGGCGGCGCGGCCTGCTCGTCCTCGACCGCGGTGCGGATCTTGCCCAGCGCGATGAGGTACAGCGTCGGCAGCGCGATCGCCCCCACCACGATCTCGGCGTGGGCGTCGTCGGGCGCGCCGAGCAGCACGAACAGCAGCGACAGGACCAGCCCGAGCGCGGACAGCGCCATCACCGACCCGGCCGGGCCGCGCAGCCGCACGACCGCGACCCCGGCGACGAGCAGCAGCGCGCACGCGAGGTAGTCGGCGACCCAGAACACGGTCAGTCCCGCCTCGCGCAGACGCGGGCGAGGGCATGGGCGGCGAGCGGGTTCAGCACGAGCACGAGCAGCGCGACGATCAGGGCGCGGGAGGCGTACACGCTGTCGACCCCGGTCGCCACGACGACCGCGAGCAGCGTCGGCAGCACGCCGAGGGTGACGGTCTTCGACGAGGCCTGGATGCGCAGCTGCGTGTCGGGCATCCGCAGCACCCCGACCGCGCCGGAGAACGCGGTCAGCAGCCCGATGCCCAGCAGCACGCCCGCGACCACGGTGCTCACAGCAGCCCCCGTTCCAGGTACCGCGCCCAGACCAGCGCCCCGAGGTAGCTGAACGAGCACAGCCACAGCGCGGTGTCGGTGTAGATCGCCCGCCCGGCGACGACGGCGAACGCGAACACGGCCAGGGTCAGCTGGGTCGACATCATGTTGAGCGCGACGATCCGGTCCCCGGTCTCCGGGCCGGCCAGCACCCGCACGAGCAGCAGCCCGCAGATGACCAGCTGGCCGATGAGCGCCACCCAGAACACGGTCGTCATCGGCGGGTCACGCCCAGGACGCGGGCCTCGATCGGCCCGTTGATGTCGTCGCGCCCGGCGCCGGCCTCGGCGGTGTGGTACCGCAGCCGATGCCGGTCCCGGTCCACGTCGACGAGCTGCGAGTTGACGATGATGGAGGTGAGCAGCCCGACGGCGGTCACCTCGGCGTCGGAGCGGGCGCTGGTCGGGACCGTCACCATCGCGCTGGCGGGGCGCCGGCGGGACCAGATCATCCGCGTGAGCCGCAGGTTGGCCGCGACGGCGCGGGCCGCCACGGACGCCGCGAGCGCGAGCAGCGGCCCGAGGCGCCGCGGCCGCAGCAGCCGCCACGGCCCCGCGACCGGGCCGAGCGGTGCGCAGGCGAGCGCCGCGGTCAGGCTCACGGCCACGCCCACCGCGATCTGCTCGACGGTCGCCGTGAACGACAGCAGCGTCCAGGTCACCTCGCACCAGCAGAACAGGGCCGTCACCCGGGACACATCCCGCCCGCTACCCGTGCGCCAGCCGGTCAAACCGGAACGTGGCAGGGGGCAGTTTGACCTGATGGATGCCGGGTAGCGGCTCTCGACATGGGTGCGATAACGGCTGAGGTACTGATCTCCCGGCTCGCGGAGTGGGGCGTCGACACGGTGTTCGGGCTGCCCGGCGACGGCATCAACGGGATCATGGAGGGGCTGCGCCGCAACCAGGACAAGGTGCGGTTCGTCCTGGTTCACCACGAAGAGGCGGCGGCGTTCATGGCGACCGCCTACGCCAAGACCACCGGCAAGATCGGCGTGTGCCTGGCCACGTCCGGGCCGGGCGGCGTGCACCTGGCCAACGGGCTCTACGACGCCAAGCTCGACCACGTCCCGGTGCTCGCGATCACCGGCCTGCAGGAGTCCAGCGTGCTGGGCACGGCCTACCAGCAGGAGGTCAACCTCGACCGGTTCTACGAGGACGTGGCCGAGTACAACCAGGTCATCATGAACCCGGCGCAGCTGCCGACCCTCGTCGACGTGGCGATCCGCACCGCCTACGCCCGCCGCGGCGTGGCCCACCTGACCATCCCGAACGACATCCAGGTCGCACCGGCCGGCAAGGACCCGTACCAGACCGTGGCCCCCGTCGTGCCGCCGACGACGGCGCCCGTCTACCTGGCGCCGGCGGTCCGGCCCCGCGACGCCGACCTGCGCGTGGCGGCCGAGCTGCTCAACGCGGCGCGCAAGGTCGGGATCCTCGCGGGGATCGGCGCGCGCGGGGCCGGGCCGCTGGTGGAGCGGGTCGCGGACACGCTCGGCGCGCCGATCGTCAAGACGCTGTCGGGCAAGATGGTGGTGCCGGACGACTCGCCCTACGTGACCGGCGGCCTCGGCCTGCTCGGCACCAAGCCGAGCGAGGAGCTGATGGAGGACATCGACGTCCTGCTGATGCTCGGGACGAACTTCCCCTACACCAAGTTCCTGCCGAAGCCCGGCAGCGCCAAGGTGGTGCAGGTCGAGATCGACCCGAGCCGGGCCGGCACGCGCATCGCCACGGACGTGCCCCTGGTCGGCGACGTCGGGGCCACCCTGGAGGCGCTGCTGCCCCTGCTGGAGCGCAAGGACCAGGAGCATCTGCGCCGGTACCAGGAGAAGGTCCGCGACTGGCGGGAGCAGATGGCGTCGCTGGAGTCGCCCGACCGGGACCCGATCGCCCCGCAGTATCTCGCGTCCCAGCTCGACGCGCTCGGCACCGACGACGCGATCCTCACCTGCGACTCCGGCACGATCGCGACCTGGGCGGCGCGGCACTGGCAGATCCGCGGCGGCCGCGAGTTCTACCTCTCGGGGACGCTCGCCACCATGGCGCCGGGGCTGCCGTACGCGATCGCCGCCCAGCACGCCCACCCGGGCCGGCAGGTGATCGCGTTCATCGGCGACGGCGGCTTCGCGATGCTCATGGCCGAGTTCAACACCGCGGTCCGCTACGGGCTGCCGATCAAGGTCGTGGTGAACAACAACAACTCCCTGGGCCAGATCCTGTGGGAGCAGATGGTGCTCGGCTTCCCCGAGCACGGCGTGCGCTTCGGCGAGCCGGCGCCCGACTTCGCGGCGATCGCCCGGGCCTGCGGCGGCTTCGGCGCCCGCGTCGAGAAGCCCGGCGACCTGCCCAGCGCGCTGCGGGAGGCGTTCGCCCACGGCGGCCCGGCGCTGGTCGACGTGGCCGTGGACCCGAACGAGCCGCCGCTGCCGGCCAGCGTCACCTACGAGCAGGCGAAGAAGTTCGCGGCGGCGTTCCTGCGGGGCCAGCCGCATCCGGCCGCGATCGCCACCACGCTGTTCAAGGACAAGATCCAGAAGCTGAAGGGTTGAACGATGGCGGTCGTCTCACTCCCGACTCCCACCGCGCGCCGAAGCGCCCCGCCGCGCGACCCGGCCGGGCTCGAAGCGGCGCTGCGCCGGGCGGTCCGGGGCGATGTGCGCTTCGACGCCGGCGCCCGGGCCGCGTACTCCACCGACGGCTCCAACTACCGGCAGGTCCCGATCGCCGTGGTCTGCCCGCGCGACGTCGACGACGCGGTGGAGGCCGTGCGGGTCTGCCGCGAGCACGACGTGCCGATCGTGTCGCGGGGCGGCGGCACCAGCCTGGGCGGGCAGTGCTGCAACGTCGCGGTGGTGCTGGACTTCTCGAAGTACGTGCGGGGCGTGGAGTCCGTCGACCCGCGGGCCCGCACCGCGGTGATCCTGCCGGGCACCGCCCTGGACGACGCCAACGCCGTGCTGGCCCGCCACGATCTCGTGATCGGGCCCAAGCCCGCGACCCACTCGCACTGCACGATCGGCGGCATGATCGGCAACAACTCGTGCGGCGCGACCGCGCAGTGGTCCGGCACCACGGCGGCCAACGTCGAGCGGCTGGAGGTGCTGACGTACGACGGCACCCGGATGTGGGTCGGCGCCGGGCACGACCGGGACGAGGGCGGCATCTTCCGGGCGCTGCACGAGCTGCGGGACCGCTACGCCGAGCCGATCGCGACCCGCTTCCCGGACATCCCGCGGCGGGTCTCCGGCTACAACCTGCCCGAGCTGCGCGAGGACCACGGCTTCAACGTCGCCCGCGCGCTCGTCGGCACCGAGTCCACCTGCGTCGTCGTGCTGCGGGCCGAGATGCGGGTGCTGCCGAAGCCGAAGAACCTGGTGACGGTGGTGCTCGGCTTCCCCGGCATCGCCGAGGCCGGGGACGCGGCCCCGGGCGTGGGCCGGCACGGGCCGATCCAGCTGGAGGGGCTGGACGAGAAGCTGCTGCGGTACGAGCGCGAGGAGCACCGGCCGACCGAGATCCTCAAGGTGCTGCCGGAGGGGCGGGCCTGGCTGATGGCCGACTTCCCCGACCTCGACACGGCGCGGACCGTCGTCGCCGAGCACGACGGGCCGGGCACCATCCTCGAGGACGACAAGATGCGCCAGCGGCTCGCCAAGGTGCGGGAGGCGGGCCTGGCCACCACCGCGCGCACCCCGAACGGCCCCGACGCCTGGCCCGGCTGGGAGGACTCGGCGGTCGACCCGGAGCGGCTCGGCGACTACCTGCGCGCGTTCATCGCGCTGCTGGACGAGTTCGGCTACGGGGCCACCAGCCTGTACGGCCACTTCGGCCAGGGCTGCGTGCACTGCAGCATCCCGTTCGACCTCACCAGCGAACCCGGGATCGCCCGCTACCGCGAGTTCGTCACGCGCGCCGCGAAGCTGTGCGTCGAGCACCGGGGCTCGCTGTCGGGGGAGCACGGCGACGGGCAGGCCCGCGGCGAGCTGCTGTCCATCATGTACGGCGACGAGGTCGTCCGCGCCTTCGAGGAGTTCAAGGCCATCTTCGACCCGGCCGGCCGGATGAACCCCGGCAAGGTCGTGCACGCCCGGCCGCTCGACGGCGACCTGCGCCTCGGCGCCGACTACGCCCCGGCCCAGCCCGCGACCAGGTTCGGCTACTTCGAGGACGACGGCAGCTTCTCGCGGGCCGCCCTGCGCTGTGCCGGCGTCGGCGACTGCCGGCGCACCGGCCCCGACGGCGGCGTGATGTGCCCGAGCTACCAGGTGACCCGCGACGAGGAGCACTCGACCCGCGGCCGCGCCCGGCTGCTGTTCGAGATGGTCAACGGCGGGGTCATCGACGACGGGTGGCGCAGCACCGCGGTGCACGACTCGCTCGACCTCTGCCTGGCCTGCAAGGGCTGCCGCAGCGACTGCCCGGTGCAGGTCGACATGGCCACCTACAAGGCCGAGTTCCTGCACCAACACTACGCGGGCCGGATGCGCCCCCGCGACCACTACTCCCTGGGCTGGCTGCCCCTGATCGCGCGGGCCGCGTCCGTGGCGCCGGATCTGGCCAACGCCCTGGCGAAGGTGCCCGGGGCCAAGCGGCTCGCGGGGATCGACCCGAAGCGTCCGGTACCGCGGTTCGCCCCCGCCCGCATCGACCGCTGGCTGCGCCGCCGCACCCCGCGCGGCACCGGCGAACGCGGCCGGGTCGTGCTCTTCCCGGACTCGTTCACCACCGCGTTCGCCCCCGCCATCGCCGCCGCGGCCGTCGGCGTGCTGGAGGCGGCCGGCTTCGAGGTCCTTGTCCCGCCCAAGCCGGTCTGCTGCGGCCTGACGTGGATCTCCACCGGCCAGCTCGGGACGGCCGAGCGGGTGCTGCGGCGCACCGTCGGGACCCTCGCCCCGTACATGCGCGCCGGCCTGCCCCTCGTCGGGCTGGAGCCGTCGTGCACCGCGGTGTTCCGCTCCGACCTCGGCGAGCTCTTCGGCCGCGACCAGGACGCCGACCGCCTCGCGCGGCAGACCGTCACCCTCGCCCAGCTGCTCGCCGAGCGGGCCCCGGACTTCGCGCCCCAGGTGCCCGGCGGCGTCCGCGCGATCGTCCAGCGCCACTGCCACCAGCACGCGATCCTCGGCGCCGACGCGGACGCCCAGGTCATGAAGGCGATCGGGCTGCAGGCCGAGGACCTGGACTCGGGCTGCTGCGGGCTGGCCGGGAACTTCGGCATGACCGCGCAGCACCGCGACGTCTCCCTCGCCTGCGCCGAGCAGGCGCTGCTGCCGGCCGTGCGCGCCGCGGACCCGGGAACGCTCGTGCTCGCCGACGGCTTCTCGTGCCGCACGCAGATCGAGGACGCCGACACCGGGCGCCGGGCCGTGCACCTCGCCGAGGTCCTCAACGCGGCGGTGCACGGGGAGGTCCTGGGCGCCTATCCGGAGCGGCGCATCGCCCACCGGCCCGGCGACCGTGTCCACTGAGATCGACTCGGTGCGCTGGGCGGCGTACCGCATCCCGACCGACGGCCCCGAGGAGGACGGCACCCTGCGGTGGGACGCGACCACCATGGTCGTCGTGCACGCCACCGCCGCGGGGGTCACCGGCCTCGGCTGGACCTACGCGCCCGCGGCCGCGGGGCATTTGATCGGCGAGATGCTGGCCGATCACGTGGTCGGCCGCCCCGCGTTCGACGTGCCCGGGATCAACGCGGCGATGGCCCGGGCCGTGCGCAACGCGGGCCGGCCGGGGGTCGCGGCCATGGCCATCTCCGCGGTGGACACGGCCCTGTGGGACCTCAAGGCGCGCCTGCTCGGCGTGCGCCTGGCGACCCTGCTGGGCCCGGCGCGCCCGTCGGTGCCGGTGTACGCCAGCGGCGGCTTCATCAACTGGGACGACCACCGGCTGCGCTCGTGGCTGGACGCCAATGCGGAGATCCCGCGCGCGAAGATCAAGATCGGCGGCCCCCGGGACCGCGAGCGGATCGGGGTGCTGGTGGACTCCGGCCGGGAGCCGTTCGTGGACGCCAACGGCGCCTACAGCGCCAAGCAGGCGATCCGGCTGGCGGACGAGTTCCCGCAGCTGCGCTGGTTCGAGGAGCCGGTGTCCTCGGACTACCCGGACGGCCTGCGCCGGGTGCGCGACGCCGTCGGGGTGGACGTCGCCGCGGGGGAGTACGGCTACGACCTGCCGTACTTCGCCCGCCTCCTCGGCTCCGTCGACTGCCTGCAGGCCGACGTCACCCGCTGCGGCGGCATCACCGAGTGGCAGCGGGTCGCCGGCCTGGCCGCCGCGCACGGGCTCGAGCTGTCCGGGCACTGCGCGCCGGCCCTGCACGCCGACGCCGCCCTGGCCACCCCGAACCTGCGCCACCTGGAGTACTTTCACGACCACGCCCGCATCGAGTCGATGCTCCTGGACGGCGTGACCAGCCCGGGCGAGGGCGGCGAGCTGCGCCCGGACCTGTCGGCCCCGGGGCACGGCCTGACGTTCAGAACCGCCGACGCCGAGCGGTACCTGGTCGCCGCAGCCCCGCGAGCGTGACGGCCCCGAAGACGAGGTGCGGCACGATGTCGCTCGCCCAGTCCTTGACCGTCCACGTCTTCGGGTCGCTGACCCGGAAGACCTTCAGCGGCACGTCGGCGAGGGCCATCGCCGCCCCGCCGATGAGCGCGACCTCCAGCGCCGCGGGCATCCGGTAGCCGCGGCGCGCGAGCGCGTGGTGCAGCAGCCCGGCGAGCGCCCCGACGGCGACGCCGGTCCCGGCGCCGACGAGCGGCCCGAGCCCCTGCAGCCGGTTCTCGCGGGTGTGCTCGTCGCCGGGCACGGACACGCCGGTGTCCTCGGCGAACCGCGCGACGAGCTCCTGCGGTGCGCCGCTGGCGGCCCGCCCGCGCAAGGCCATGTCGGCGTAGGTGACGGCGTTGAGCGCGGTGGTCCCGGCCGCGCCGGCGAGCGCGCCGCGAAGCAGTCCAGTTCTCATGCCCGGCCCCTACCCGCCGGGGCGCCGCTCACGCCTGGCCGGGGTCCCGGCCCGCGCGGTCAGCTGGGCGCGACGAGGTCCAGGTGGCCCGCGACGAACGACTGGACCCGCTCGGTGCGGACCGCCTCGAGCAGGTCCAGCGTCGTCTGGTCGAGGGTCTCGGCATTGGACACGCCCGGCGCGTTGTTGAAGGTGCCGTTGTTCGTCTTGATCGTGAGCAGGTCGTCGGCGCCGATGCCGCGCATCGCGTAGAGCCAGTCGGCCAGGTCGATGCCGCCGCTGTCGATGGTCATCGCCTTGCCCACGACCCGCAGGACGTCGTTGAGCCGGGCCGGGTTGGTGAGCACGTCGGAGCTGAGGATCTTCTTGAACAGCGCCTTGAGGAACTGCTGCTGGTGGCGCTGCCGGTCGTAGTCGCTGTTGGGCAGCAGCTCGCGCTGGCGGACGTAGTCGAGGGCCTGCCAGGGCTCGAGGTGCTGATAGCCGACGTGGTACACCTGCGGCGTCACGCCCGGCACCGCGGCCAGGCCCTGGCCGCCGTCGGAGCGCGTGAACTGCCGGAACGGCACCGCGTACTCCCCGTTGGCGGTGTGGCCGATGTGCACCGAGGTCGTCTCCTCGTCGACGTACATGTCCACGCCCCCGAGCACCTCGACGACCTGCTGGAAGCCGGTGAAGTCGACGATCGCGGCGCCGTCGAAGGTGATGCCCCACAATGACTTGATGGTCAGCGCGAGCAGCTCGACGGCGTGGGCGCGCTGGTTGGCCCCGGTGAGCCCGTCGCCGCCCCAGGCGTAGGCGCCGTTGATCTTGTCGTGGCCGCCCTCGTACCGCTTCGCGCCGTTGTCGTACGGCGGGATCTTCACCCACGTGTCGCGCGGGATCGACACCAGGTAGGCCTGGTCGTGGCTGGCCGGGATGTGCAGGATGATGATCGAGTCCGCCCGCACCAGCTCGGCCGGGTCCTGGCCGGGCCGCGCGTCGACGCCGATGAGCAGGATGTTCTTGGCCCCGTCGATGTCGACGTGCCCGCGCTGCTCGGCCTGGCGCCCGCTGTCGCCGAGGAGGTTCTCCTGGGCGACGCTGCGGGTGGCGTACCTGAACAGCGCCTCCTTGCCCGCGAGCGCCCCGCCGGCCGCGAGCGTGCACACGAGCCCGAACGCGATGAGCAGCCGCGCCCACACGGGATCCCGGCCGGGCAGGCGCTGGGCGCCGCGGCTTCGGGCGGGTGCATCCGGAGTGGTCACGGGCCGGCTCCTGCTGGTCACGGGGGCTTTCACTGTACAAGATCACTCGACGGGGTTCCTCACGCTCTTGACGCAATCGCGCACGTCCACGTTGCATGGGCGTCGTGGGCACTACGGCACGGCGGATCGCCATCGGGGGCGGGGCCGCGGCGATCGCGCTGCTCGGGCTCGCGTACGCCACGACCACCGCGACGCTCGTCCTGGCGGCGGTCGCGCTCGCCGTCGCCGGGCTCGTCACGCTGACGCCGGGCCAGCACCAGCACCAGCTCCAGGGCCACGCCCCGCCGCGCCGGGACCGGCTGCTGTTCCCGCTCGCCGGGCCGTCGCGCTCTCCTCGCTCGCCGCCGTCTCGGTGGTCTGGGCGGCCGTCACGCCCGCGGGGCCGATCCCGTGCGTCGGGCCGTCGAGCACCGCCCGGCTCGCGCTGGCCGCCGCGCTCGCCGCGCAGCTCACGACGAGCTCATGGTCACGGCCAGGGTGGGGCTGCCGGCCGGCGCCGAGGTCGCCGCGGCGCTGCACGAGGCCCGCGCGCACATCCGCGACTTCGTGCCGACCGCCCGGCACATCTACCTGCAGCCCGAGGGCCCCGGGGGCATCCCGGGGGGCACGGCCTGAACATTCGACGCCTTGAATGCCGAAGCCGAACCGCATAACCTGCCCGGGAGTTAGACAAACCTGGCAAACGGGGAGGACGCATGGCAATGGGCATGAGCCGCCGGGCGGCGCTGGCGGCGAGCGCCGGGGCGACCGCGGCGCTGGTCGCGGGCGGGACGGCCGCCGCGGCGCCGGCCAAGGAGGACGACCTCGCGAAGCTGCCGCCGGCCGAGAAGATCCGGCGGGTCTACGCGCGGCAGAAGGCGAAGGCCGGCGGCACCTGGCACTCGCACGTCACGCGGGTCAACGCCGCGGGCGCGATGGAGAACGTGATCGAGGACGACGCCGACCACGTCGTCAACGGGTACAGCGTGCAGAAGCTGGCCGTCGCGACCGCCGTCATGGACAAGGTCGACCGGGGCCAGCTGAGCCTCGGGCAGAAGCTGGACCTGCAGGCCGACATCATCCTCGGCGGCAGCGGGATCTACTTCCTGCACACCGTCTGGGGCGACGACATCACCGTGGCGAACTTCCTCACCGCGATGCTGCTCGTGTCCGACAACACGGCCGTGCGCATGTGCGGCCGGGTGGTCCCGGCGCTGGAGATCAACGACATCCTCGCGGCCAAGGGGTTCGTGCACACCCGGGTCGAGCCGGTGGCCAACCCGAACCGGTTCTTCCTCGGCACCACCACGCCGCACGAGATCACCGACCTGCTGACCCGCCTGGCCGGCGGGACGCTGCTGTCGGCGGGCTCGTGCGCGTTCCTGCTCAGCATTCTGCGGTGGATCAACGGCTACCACGACGGCATCCGCCGCAGCATGTCCTCGGACGAGCGCAGCCGGGTGGCGACCAAGTACGGCGCCGACTTCAACACGCTCGGCGCGGCCCGGCACGAGGCCGGCATCATGTTCGGCGCGGACGGTTCCCCGGCGCTGGTGTACGGGTTCTTCGCCGAGGGCCTGGGCGACCTGGACAACTACGGCGCCACCCATCCCGCGGTCGAGGCGCACGCGGTGCTCGGCCGCACGATGTTCGACACCATCCAGAGCACCACGAGCGCGGCCGCCCGCACGAAGACGGTGATGCCGAAGTTCCGCCCCAACAACGGCGGCTGATCCTGGCGTCGTGACAGAGTACTGCCCGCGCGCCGCGGTGCTGCGGCTGTCGCAGCACCTGGCCGCGGGCGGGTCGGTCGCGGCGGTGACCGGCGTGGGGCCGCCCGCGCCCGCGAGCCTGGCGGGCCACCGGACGGCGCAGCTGCACGGCGCCCAGATCTGCCCCGGTCTGATCGTGCTGGCGCCGGCGTCGACCGGCCGCGCGCCGATCGCGGCCAGCAGTTCGGCCCCGACCGGCTCGCACACGTCCTGCACGACGCTCGCCCCGCCCGTCCGGGTGCGCGAGCAGCCGACCACGTCCCATCCGCGCCCGGCGAGCACGTCCACGAGCGCCGCCCCGAGCCCCCGCCCGGCGCCCGTGACGACGGCGAGGCGGCTCAGCTGATCGCGGCGGTCGTCGCCGCCGAGGTGGCCGCGGTGATCGCGACCGTCGACCCGATGACGGCCTGGATGCGCCGCACCGTCTGCCGCACGGCGTCGGCGGCCCGGTTGCCCGCGGTGATCGCGTCCAGGCGCCCCTGCAGCTCCTCCCGGGCCCGGCCCGGGAACACCTCCTCCGCGAGCCCGCTCACCTGCACGAGCCCGATCAGCGCGGCGGCGCGGGCGGGCACCTCGCCGTCCTCGTCGCCATTGCCGTCGATGGCCGCCGTCAGCTCGGCGCGCACCGCGGTCTCGGCGGCCGGTTGCGAACCCGTCGCCGACGCGAACCGGGTGCGCGGGAACACCCACAGCACACGGTCCTGCTCCTTGCGCAGCACGCCCGCCTCGATCTGGCGGTCGAGCACCTTGGCCCGCAGCCCGTCGGCGAGCGGCTGGATCCACGCGTCGGCCTTGCGCGGCTTCTCCTCGGCCGCGATGCGGGCCAGCGCCTCGTCCGCCACCGGGTCGCCCGTGGGCGTCGCATCGCGCACCGCGACCCGGTCCTCGGCGATGTCGACGCGCCCGGCGAGCGCCAGGTCCAGCAGGACCGCCCCGGCGAGGCCGTAGTTCAGGCGCAGGTCGCCGATCAGGTTCTTGCCGTGGTCGTCGAGCGCGAGCAGCAGGAAGTCGTCAGCCAGGCCGTTTTTCATGGTCCCACGGTAGCGTCGCCCGGCACTACGCTCGGCGCCATGACGCGGTTCCTGCTGGTGCCCGGCCGCGGCCGGCCATACCCGGCACACTGGTCGCGCCGCTGGGCCGAGGACTACCCGGAGTTCTCCTGGGCGCCGGAACCGCCGGGCCCGCCGTACGTCGCCGAGGACCGCGTCGCCGCGCTGGACGCCGCGATCGGGTCCCGCGACGAGCCGGCCGTGCTGGTCGCGCACAGCGCCGGCTGCCTGACGGTCGCGATCTGGGCGAGCCGGCACACCGGTCCCGTGCGCGCCGCGATGCTGGTCACGCCGCCGTGGCTGGACCCGGAGTGGGACGGGCCCAGCCCGGGCTTCGTCTGCGGCCCGGTGCCCCGCGACCCGCTGCCGTTCCCGGCGCTCGTGGTCGCGAGCCGCGACGACCCCGCGGCGACCTTCGAGCAGGCCGCGGCGCTCGCCCGCGACTGGGGCGCGGAGCTCTTCGACGCCGGCCCCGTCGGGCACCTGGACTCCAGGTCCGGCTTCGGGCCGTGGCCGGAGGGCGAGCGTCTGGCCCGCACGCTCGCCGCCCGGGCCGCGAAGACCTGACTACTCCGGCCGGGACTCGCCGGCGTCGCGTGGGGTCACCGTCCACGACCGTCGCCGCCACGACCGTCGCCGCCACGACCGTCGCCGCCACGACCGTCGCCGCTGAGGCCGGCGCGGCACCGTCGCCCGACGACCGGCGCACCGACCACCAGCCATCGCGACCTGGCTCACCGGCTACGACGGCAATCCGGTGCGCATCGGCAACGCGGCCGCTGAGCAGTTCCAGCTCGACGTGTACGGCGAGGTCATGGACGCCCTGCACCAGGGCCGCCGGGCCGGGCTCAAGGCCGACGACCCCGCGTGGGGGCTGCAGGTCAAGCTGATGGAGTTCGTCGAGCGGCACTGGCGGGACCCGGACGAGGGCATCTGGGAGGTGCGCGGCGGCCCCAAGCAGTTCGTGCACTCGAAGCTGATGGCCTGGGTCGCGGCCGACCGCGCGGTCAAGGCCACCGAGGAGTTCGACCTCGACGGGCCCGTGCAGCGCTGGACCGAGCTGCGCGAGGCGATCCGGGCCGAGATCCTGCAGCACGGGTACGACCCGAAGCGGCGGACGTTCACGCAGTACTACGGCTCCGAGGAGCTCGACGCGGCGATGCTCATGGTCCCGCTGGTCGGCTTCCTGCCGGCGACCGACGAGCGCGTGGTCGGCACCGTCGCCGCCATCGAGGAGCACCTCATGCAGGACGGGTTCGTCCAGCGGTACACCCAGCACGAGGAGACCGATGTCGACGGGCTGCCGCCGGGCGAGGGCGCGTTCCTGGCCTGCACGTTCTGGCTCGCCGACAACTATGCGCTCATGGGGCGCCACGAGGAGGCCCGGGAGACGTTCGAGCGGCTGCTGGCCCTGCGCAACGACGTCGGGCTGCTCCCGGAGGAGTACGACACCCAGGAAAAACGACTCGTGGGCAACTTCCCGCAGGCGTTCAGCCACGTGCCGCTGATCGACACCGCCCGGACCCTGTCCAGCGCCCTGGCCGCGACCGAGGCGCGGGCCGCGGAAGGACTCGCACAGGGCTAGGCCCGCTCACTCCCGCGCCGCGCACCCTGGCGGCATGGCGAAGATCCTGTTCGTGCTCACGGGGGCGAGCTACTGGACGCTGCGCGACGGCACCCGCCACCCGACCGGCTACTGGGCGGAGGAGTTCGCGGCCCCGTACCGCGCCGTGACCTCGGCCGGGCACACCGTCGAGGTCGCCACCCCCGGCGGCGTCGTACCCCACGTCGACGTCATGAGCCTGCGCCCGTCGATGGCCGGCGGCGAGCAGGCCGCCCTGGACCAGGAGGGCGTGCTGCGCTCGGCCGAGGAGCTGCGCCGCCCGCTGCGGCTGTCCGACGCCCGCCTGCAGGACTACGACGCCGTGTACTACCCCGGCGGCCACGGCCCGATGCAGGACCTGTGGGACGACGCCGATTCGGGCCGCCTCCTGGTCGCGGCCCTGGCCTCGGGCAAGCCCCTGGCGATCGTCTGCCACGCCCCGGCCGCGATGCTGGCGACCCGCCGCGACGGCCGGTCCCCGTTCGCCGGCTACCGCGTCACGGCGTACACCAACGACGAGGAGGCCGCGGTCGACCTGGCCGCCCGCGCCCCCTGGCTCGTGGAGAACGAGCTGGTGAACCTGGGCGTGCACTTCGAGCGCGGCGAGATCTGGAAGCCCTACACGGTCGTGGACCGCAACCTCTTCACCGGCCAGAACCCGGCCTCGGCCGCGCCCCTGGCCGCCGAGCTGCTCAAGGCCCTCGGCGCTTCGGGGTGAGCCGGAGCGCGCAGACCGGAGCAGACAACGGCTCAGGGACGAAGGACCACCCGGCGGCCGCGCAGCTCGCCCCGTTCGATCATGCGGTGCGCCTCCGCCGTGGCCGACAGCGGCAGCTCCACCGTCGCCCGCGGGCGCAGCCGGCCCGCGGCCAGCAGCCGGTTGATCGTCACCGCCGCCTCCGCGAGCTCGGTGACGGTCGCGTGCGAGATGACGAACCCGGTCACCGTGCGGTCCCGCATGTAGAGCGCGCCGACGGGCAGCACCGGCCGCGTCCCGGCCCCGGCCAGCAGCACCGCGCGGCCGCGCAACGCCAGCCGCTCCACGATCGCCTCGAGGTCGTTGCGGCCCGCGGTGTCCAGGTACACGTCGACGCCGTCCGGGCACGCCTGCGCCAGCCGCGCGTGCAGATCCTCGGCGCGGTAGTCGAGCACCACGGCCGCGCCCAGCGCCGCGCAGTGCTCGGCGTCGCGCGCCGAGGCGATCGCCACGACCCGGGCGCCCGCCGCCGCGGCCAGCACCACCGTCGCGGCCCCGACGTTGCCGGCCGCGCCCGCCACGACGACCGTCTCACCCGGCCGCAGCCGCCCGTGGGTGAACAGCCCGAGGTAGGCGGTGCCGGCCGGGTGCACCATGGTCACCGCGGTCTGCGGGGCGACGGCGGGCGGCAGGTGGTACAGCCGCTCGACCGGCACGACCGCGAGCTGGGCGGCGGCCCCCTGCCGGCCCGCGTGGCCGAGGCTGTTGCACCACACCGCGTCGCCGGGCGCGAACCCGGGCGCCCCCGCACCGGCCGCCACGACCACCCCGGCCAGGTCGCGGCCGACCACGAACGGCATCGGCAGCGGCGTGCGGAACAGCCCCGAGCGCACGAACGTGTCGACCGGGTTGACCGTCGTCGCCCGCACCTCGACCAGCACGTCGGTCGGGCCCGGGACGGGATCGGCCAGCTCGCCGAAGCGGATGACGTCCGGGGTTCCCAGCTCGTGCAGGTAAGCCGCGCGCATGAGCCCCGATTCTGCGCCGGGCACGCTCGGCCGCCAACCCGGTCGCGCGCGGTCTCGTCAGGTTCACCCGCTCAGCCGCTTCGGCGGGCACAGCCTCGAGGTCGTCGTCCGGGCACCCCGGGGCGGTGCGGCCGATGCGTCGCGCGTGAGCGCCGGGCGGCTCAGCCCCGCGAGTGGCGGGCGAGGTGCCGGGCCCGCACGCGGGCCTGGGTGAGGCGTGCCGCCAGGCGGCGCTGCTTGGCCAGGCCCCGCTCCGTGCGGTAGTAGCACTGCGGGGGCTGCCGGCGAGCGATCCGTTCCTGGTATCGCAGACCCGGCCGGGCCGAGGTCAGGATCGGCCCGGCCGCCGGTCGCACGGCGAGGGTGTCGGCGGTCCACGGCATCAGCGACTGCGGCCAGAGGTCGGCGAACATGGTGCGCATTCTGCCGCCGGCGATCCGTCCGGGCGACCGAAATATGCCGAGACGGCGATGTCCGGGGCGAGCGCGGCCAGGAAGTCGGGCGCGTCGAACATGGCGCCCGCCGACGCCGCGCCCGTCGTGCGGGCCCGGCCGGTCAGGATGCGGGCGACGGCCTCCACGGCGAGCGGCGCGGTGACGGCGTAGATGTCGCGGCCGGCCGCCGTGGCGCGGCGCTGTTGCGAGCCGCGGTACACCACCGCGTCGACGACGAAGGACTGGGCGGAGCGGCCGCTCGCGTCGGCCGCGGCTGCCGGACGGGCGGCGGGCCACGACGCACTGGCAGTACGCCGGGGCGCTCGCCGCCCGCTATCCCCGCGTCGAGGTCGACGCGGACGTGCTCTACGTCGACGAGGGCAGCGTGCTCACCTCCGCCGGCAAGGCCGCCGCCCTCGACCTCGGCCTGCACCTGGTCCGCCGCGACCACGGCGCGGCCGTCGCCAACGCCGTGGCCCGGCGGCTGGTCGTGCCCCCGCACCGGCCGGGCGGGCAGGCCCAGTTCGTCGCCACGCCGGTGCCGCCGCCGGGGGACCGCCCGCTCGCCGCGCTGCTCGCCTGGGCGTCGCAGCGGCTGGACGAGCCGCTGACCGTGGAGGACCTGGCCCGCCGGGCCAACCTGAGCAGCCGCCATCTTGCCCGGCACTTCCGCGCGGCGACGGGGACCACGCCGCTGCGGTGGCTGCTGACCGAGCGCATCCGGCGGGCGCAGGAGCTGCTGGAGCACACCGGCGACGGCCTCGACGCGATCGCGGCCGCCACCGGCCTGGGCACCGCGGCCACCTTGCGCCGGCACTTCCACCGGGTCGTGGGGGTGGCGCCGGGGGAGTACCGCCGCACGTTCCGCGAGCGGCGCGACGCGTCCGGCCGGCCCGGAAATCGGTCGCCGCGATCGGCTCGGGGCGGTAGTCTGCGGCCTCCTACGTCTCTTGGAGGTGGCTTGATGCCGGCGCCCGTCCTCACCCCGCTGACCCATCCGACCGACGTGAGGACTCTCCGACGTGGACCTTCCGCGCATCTTCGCCATCCGCGAGGCTGACCACCGCATTCACAACCCGCTCACCGAGCACAAGCTCGCGACCCTCGGCGCCGCCGTGCGGCTGCGCCCCGGCCAGACCCTGCTCGACCTCGCCTGCGGCAGCGGCGAGATGCTGTGCACCTGGAGCCGCGACCACGGCATCCGCGGCACCGGCGTCGACATCAGCACCGTGTTCCTCGCCGCCGCCGAGGCGCGCGCCGCCGAGCTGGGCGTCGCCGGCCGCGTGAGGTTCGTCCACGCCGACGCCGCCGGCTTCGTGCTGCCCGAGCCCGTCGACGTCGCCGCCTGCATCGGCGCGACGTGGATCGGCGACGGCCTCCCGGGCACGCTGACGCTGCTGGAGCGCAGCCTCAAGCCCGGCGGCCTGCTGCTCGTCGGCGAGCCGTTCTGGCGCGTCGACCACCCCGACCAGGCGATCGTCGAGGGCTGCGGCTTCAAGGACCGCGACGAGTACGACAGCCTTCCGGGGCTGGTCGAGTCGTTCGGGCGGCTCGGCTGGGACGTGGTGGAGATGGTCCTGGCCGACGAGGACAGCTGGGACCGCTACGCCGCGGCCCAGTGGTTCAGCCTGCGCGCCTGGCTCGACGCCAACCCGGGCGACGAGCTGGCCGGCAGGGTCCGGGCCGAGCTGGACACGGCCGCGCTGCGGTACGTGCGCTATCGCCGCCCGTATCTGGGCTGGGGCGTGTTCGCGCTGCGGCGACGCTGACCGGCCGCGGCGTCCCCGGTCACGCGGCGGCATCGCCGGCGCGTGACCGGGGGGCCGGCGGCCGGCCGTGCGCGTCAGGCGGTCGGCACCCAGAAGCGGAGGGTGCCGTCGCGCTCGTCCTCCAGCACGCCGCCGTTGGCCTCGATGACGCGCCGGGAGACGGTGTTCGTCGTGTCGCAGGTGAGCAGGGCCGTCTCGATGCCCAGGGCGCGCGCGACCGGCAGCGCCGCCCGCAGCATCCGCGTCGCGTGGCCGCGGCGGCGGGCCGTCGGGCGGACGTCGTAGCCGATGTGGCCGCCGCCCTCCAGCAGCCGCGGGGTCAGGCGGTGACGGATCGCGAGCCGCCCGTAGTAGTCGGCGCCCTCGGCCCACCACAGGGAGGTCGACGGGACGAATCCCTCGGGCCGGGGCGTCTCCTCCAGCGCCTGCGCGCGCAGCGCCGACACGTAGCCGGCGAAGCCCGCGGGCGAGGCCCAGGACGAGGAGAACTCCCGCAGCTCGTGCGCGATCATGCTGTTGTCGTCGGGGCCGCCGCGCCCCTCGGCGACGAACTCGGCCATGGCGGCCAGGAACGACTCGCGGACGTCGACGGTAGGCGGGCTGAGCGCGGGCACGACAGCACGATATCGCTCAGCGCCAGTCCGGTGGGGGCGCGCGGTGCAGCGCGGGGTCGTCGGCCTTGAAGGTGCGCACCGGGCCCGGGGGTGTCAGCGGCCCCTCGAAGCGCACGGTCACGCGGCCCAGGCCCGCGCCCCACACCCAGCCGGGTCCGTGCTCGTCGTGGCGCACGTCCTGGCCGGTGCGCCATGCGGTGTCGACGGGCTCGGCGGCGACGGGCTCCGGGGCGGCCGGGTCCACGACCTCCGGCGCCGTACCGATGGCGAAGAGCGTGTCCTGCGCGAACTCCGACAGCGCGGAGACCCCGACGCCGAGCAGGCGCAGGCCCCCGGTCACCTCGATGTCGGCGAGCAGGCGCCGGGCCAGCTCCACCACCGCGCGCGGCTCGTCGGTCGGCTGGTCGCGGGTCGCCGAGCGGGTGATCGTGGTGAAGTCGAAGTAGCGGGCCTTCACCGTCACCGTCCGCCCGGACAGGCCCGCCGCCCGGAGGCGCCTGGCCACGCGGTCGGCCAACAGGTCCAGCTCGCGCTCCAGGCGGGCCCGGTCGGCCACGTCGGTGCCGAAGGTCTCCTCGGCCGAGACGGACTTGGTGTCGCGCTCCGGCACCACGGCGCGGTCGTCGTCGGCCCGGGCCAGGCGGAACAGGCCGTTGCCGTGGGCCTGGCCGAACCACGCCAGGAGGTCGACCAGGTCGCGGGCGGCCAGCTCGCCGATGGTGCGGATGCCGGCCTGGCGCAGCCGCTCCGCCGTCGCCGGGCCCACGCCCCACAGCTTGGTCACGGGCAGCGGGTGCAGCACCGCGAGCTCCGAGCCGGGCCCGACGACCGTCAGGCCGTCGGGCTTGTCGAGGTCGGAGGCGATCTTCGCGACGAGCTTCGAGGTGCCGACGCCGACCGAGCCGGTCACCCCGCCCGTCGCGGCGGCGATGCGCGCCTTGATGCCGCGGGCCAGCTCGGTGACGGCCGGCACCGCGCAGTCGTGGCCGCCGGCGGCCAGGTCGACGAACGCCTCGTCGATCGAGACCTGCTCGACCAGCGGGGAGACCTCGCGCAGCAGCTCCATCACGACCTGGCTGGTGCGCCGGTACGCCTCGAAGCGCGGCGACAGATAGGCCGCCCCGCTCGGCAGGCGCCGCCGCGCCTCCGACATCGGCATCGCGGAGCGGACGCCGAACGTCCGCGCCTCGTACGACGCGGTCGCCACCACCCCGCGACCGGCGATCCCGCCCACGACCACCGGCCGGCCGCGCAGCGACGGCTTGTCCCGCTGCTCGATGCTGGCGAACGCGGCGTCGAGGTCGAGATGCATGATGCTCGCCTCGCGCCTCACCGGGCCATTCTGTCAGGCGCAGAACCCTTCGACGGCGGCCCGCGCCGACGCGTGCGAGGCCGGGCCGTCCTGCGCGACCGCCGCGAGGCGGCGCCCGAGCTGGGCGGTGGACGGCCCGCGCTTGCGTCAGTCCGCAGCGACGACCCGGCCGAGGCCGGAGCGGTCGATCGCGCCCGTGCACATGCCGCACGGCCGGCACGAGGTGTACATCGTGACCTCCGCCGCGGCCGCGGGCGTCAGATGCCGGGCCGCCCAGCGGGCCAGCTTGAGCTCCGGGTGTGCGGTGATGTCCCCGTCGGAGGCGACGGTGTTGTGCTCCTCGGCCAGCACCGTTCCGGCCGCGTCGACCAGCAGCGAGCCGAACGGCGCCTCGCCCGCCGCCCGGGCCCGGGTGGCGAGCTCGATCGCGCGGCGCAGGAACCGCTCGTCGCCGGCGCTGGGCGAGGGGCGCGGGCCGATCGTGAGCGTCCCCGTCGCGGTGACGACGCCGGAGCCGCGGACCAGGACCCGCGGGCCGTCGACGGTGACGAGGATCCGGCTCGGGCGCCCCATCGCGTGGCCCTGCTCGATCACGACGTCCGGCCCGGCGAGCCCGTCGGCGACGAGCAGCGCGGCGAGGGGACCGGCGGCCGTGCCGGTGGCCGGGTCCTCGGGGATGCCCATGGCGGGGTTGAAGAACCGGGCGTAGACGCCGGACTCCAGGGTGTACACGTAGCAGCCCTCGCCACCGGCGGCGCGCAGGGCGGCCACGAGCCCGTCGGCGTCCACCACGACCCGGTCGACGGCCGAGCGGGAGCGCACCGGCACGAGCAGGTGCCCGGCGCCCGTCGAGACGACCCGCGGGGCCCGGTCCGCCACCAGGTCGTCCTCGTCGAGCCCGAGCGCGGCGGCCAGCCCGGCCCGGTCCGCCACGGAGGCGCCGAAGACCGGCGGCGACTGCTCCATGCTGACGACGATCCGGCCGTCGTCGCGCCGCTGGGCGTACACCGGCAGCACGTCGGCGCCGATCTGCTGGTGGAACGTGGCCGAGTCGCCCTCCAGCAGCGACTCGGCCAGCCACAGCCAGGCGCCCAGCGCGTTGTGGCCGGCCCCGAAGACCTCCTCGCCCGTCGGGGTGAACGACCGGAGCCGGCGGGTGACTGTGGCCGGCCGGTCGCTGCGCAGCACGAACGTGGTCTCGGACTGGTTGAACTCCCGCGCGATCGCCCGCAGCTGCGCGTCGCTCAGCCCGTCGGCGTGCGGGACGAGGGTGAGTGGCGCGCCGGTCAGCGGCGCGGCGGCGAAGACGTCGACGTAGGCGAACTCGGTCATGGCTACGACGCTACGGGTGGCGCGCGGCTCCATCACCACGGATCCCGCCTCCGAGGTCGTGCTCGATCGGGCCGTCCCGGGCCGCCGGCTCACTGCAGGCCGGTGCGCACCGAGGTGATCCGCCGGGTGTTGAAGCCGAGCCAGTGCATGCGCCCGACGTACCGCGCGTGCTCGATCTTCACGCACCGGTCCACGACCACGTCCAGCCCCGCCTCCGCCGCGATCCCCGAGCCCTCCTCGCTGATCACGCCGAACTGGCACCACATCGCCTTCGCGCCCACGGCCACCGCCTCGCGCGCGATGCCCGGCACGGCGGCCGGGGCGCGGAACACGTTCACGACGTCGATCGGCACCGGCACGTCGGCGAGGCTCGGGTAGCTCGTCTCGCCCAGGATTCGCGGCTCGCGCGGGTTGACCGGGATCACCGTGTAGCCGTGGCGCTTGAGGTAGTAGCCGACGAAGTAGCTCGCCCGCAGCTCGTTGGCGGACAGGCCGACGATCGCCACGGTGCGGGCGGTGTGCAGGACGTGCTGGATCGTGGTCGGGTCCTGGAAGCGCTGGAGGTCCATCAGGCCGCCTTGCTGACGTAGGTGAAGCCCTGCTCGAGGTCCCAGAGCAGGTCCGCGACGCTCTCGGTGCCCACCGACAGGCGCACCGTGCCGGGACCGACCCCGGACGCGGCCAGCTCGGCGTCGCTGAGCTGGCGGTGGGTCGTGCTGGCGGGGTGGATGACGAGGCTCTTCGCGTCGCCGACGTTGGCCAGGTGCGACCAGAGGGTCAGGCCGCGGATGAGGTTCTGCCCGCCCTCGCGGCCGCCGGCGCAGTCGAAGGAGAACACCGCCCCGGCGCCGCGCGGCAGGTACTTGTCCACGAGCGCCTTGTACCGGCTGCCGGGCAGGCCCGCGTAGGTCACGTTGCCGGCCAGCTCGTGCGCCTGCAGGAACTCCGCGACCGCCAGCGCGTTGGTGACGTGCCGCTCCATGCGCAGCGAGAGCGTCTCCAGGCCCTGCAGGAACAGGAACGCGTTGAACGGCGAGAGCGCTCCGCCGAGGTCGCGCAGGGTCTCGGCGCGCAGCTTCATGAGATAGCCGTAGGCGCCGAAGGTCTCGTGGAACTGCAGCCCGTGGTAGGCCGGCGACGGATCGGCGACCACCGGGAACCGCCCGTTGGACCAGTCGAAGGTGCCCGCCTCGACGACCACCCCGCCGATGCTCGTGCCGTGCCCGCCGATGAACTTCGTCGCCGAGTGCACGACGATGTCGGCGCCCCACTCGATCGGCCGGCACAGGTAGGGCGTGGCGAACGTGTTGTCCACGATGAGCGGCAGCCCGTGCTCGTGCGCGATCCCGGCGACGGTGGCGATGTCGAGCACGTTGCCGGCCGGGTTGCCGATCGTTTCGGCGAAGAACGCCTTCGTGTTCGGGCGCACCGCGGCCCGCCACGCGTCCGGGTCGTCGGGGTCGACCCAGGTCAGCTCGACGGTCATCTTGCGCAGGAGGTGCTTGAGCTGGTTGACGGTGCCGCCGTACAGCGCCGAGGACGACACCACGTGGTCCCCGGGCTCGAGCAGCGTGAACAGGGCGGCGGCCTGGGCCGCGATCCCGCTGGCGAACGCGACCGCGCCGGTGCCGCCCTCCAGGTTGGCGACCCGCTCCTCGAAGACGGCGACGGTCGGGTTCATGATGCGGGAGTACGTGTTGCCGTACTCCTGCAGGTTGAAGTACGCGGCCGCGGACTCCGGGTCCTCGAACACGTAGCTCGTCGTCTGGAAGATCGGCACCGCCCGGGCCCCCGTGTTCGGGTCGGGCCGCTGCCCGGCGTGCAGCTGCCGGGTCTCGAAGCCGAACTCGTGCTCCCGCTCGGCGCGAAATTCGTCGCTCACTCGCCTGTGCCTTCCTCGCCGAGGAACCGGCGGATGATGGGCGTCTGCCGGGCCTCTTCCAGCAGGAAGCAGTCGTGGCCGTAGGGCGCCTCGATCAGGTGGAACTCTACCGGCAGCCCGTGCCCGTCCAGGGCGGCCTCGATGTCGCGCGAGGCGCTCGGCGGATACAGCCAGTCGGAGCTGAACGCGATGAGCAGCGTGCGCGCCCGCACCCCGGCCAGCGCCTTGGCCAGCGAGCCGTCGCCGTGCTCGCGGGCCAGGTCGAAGTACGTCAGCGCCCGGGAGAGGTAGAGGTAGGTGTTCGCGTCGAAGCGCCGCACGAAGGAGCCGGCCTGGTGGCGCAGGTAGCTCTCGACCTGGAACTCCGGCTCGGCGATGGTGTGGCGGATGTCGTCGGCGAACTGCAGCCGGCGGCCGAAGCGGTCCTCCAGCGCGGGCGCGGACAGGTAGGTGATGTGCCCCACCATCCGGGCCACGCCCATGCCGGCGTCGGGCGCGCGGCCGGTGCCGTGGTAGTGACCGCCCTGCCACGCCGGGTCGCCCATGATGGACTCGCGGGCGATGAAGTTCCAGGCCACGCCCTGCGGGTGCAGCCCGTGGGTGCTGGCGATGACGACGATCGCGTCGACCTCGTCCGGGTAGCGCACCGCCCACTCCAGGGCCTGCATCCCGCCCAGCGACCCGCCGGCGACCGCGGCGAGCCGCTCGATGCCGAGCTCGCGCAGCAGGGCCCGCTCGGTGCGGACCATGTCGGCGACCGTGATGACCGGAAAGTCCGAACCGTACGGCCGGCCGGTCTCCGGGTTCACCGAGCCCGGGCCGGTGGTGCCGCGGCAGCCGCCGAGCAGGTTCGTGCACACGACGAAGTACCGGTCGGTGTCGAACGCCTTCCCGGGGCCGATCATGCCGTCCCACCATCCGAGAGCTTTCCCGGCGGCGCCGTCGCGATCCTCGGCCGCGAAACCGTCCCGGGTCCCGGCCTCGGAAGGGCTCGCCGACAGGCCCGCCGCGTGCGCGTCGCCGCTCAGGGCGTGGCACACGAGGATGACGTTGTCCCGTTCGGGAGCAAGGTTGCCGTATGTCTCATACGCGACCCGGACCGGGTGCAGCTCCCGGCCGCAGTCAAGCTGGACCGGGTCCGGCAGGTCGAGGTACTGCGTCTCGACTATCAGTATATTGTCCATCGCCCCAGTGGGTGTTATAGGTAATCGGACCAGCATAATGGGTAGCTCGGTACCGTAGAGGAGAGCACACGATATGACGACAGCCGACAACGGTGTCAACGTCCAGGCCCTGCTGGACGCCCGTCAGGCGCTCAAGGACGCGCCCGAGGCCGCGCAGTTCACCTGGCGCGCGTCCTCGCGCTGGGACCGCGGCGTGCACAGCACCACCACCATCGAGAAGTTCTACGGCCTCGGCCAGGAGCAGACCCACAAGGCTCAGTCGACCTTCGAGGCCGACCACCCCGCCGTCTTCGCCGCCGAGGACAACGGCATCACCCCGATCGAGTATCTCCTCGTCGGCCTCGCCGGGTGCCTCACCGCGGGTGTGGCGAGCGTCGCGCAGAACCGGGGCATCCAGCTGCGCTCGGTCGAGGCGCACGTCGAGGGCCAGCACGACATCCGGGGCATCCTCGGCGACGGTGACGTGCGCAACGGCTACGAGGGCATCAAGGTCACGTTCAACATCGACGCCGACGCCTCCCGCCAGGAGATCGAGGCCCTCGTCGCGCAGTCGCAGAAGCGCTCCGCCGTCTTCGACGCCCTCACCAACCCGACCGACGTCACGGTCGAAGTTGCCTGAGCACGTCACCGCGGTCGTCGTCGGGGCCGGTCACGCCGGCCTCGCGGCGAGTCACTTCCTGGCTCGGCGCTCCATCGACCACGTCGTGCTGGAGCGCGGCGAGGTCGCGAACTCGTGGCGGCACGAGCGGTGGGACTCGCTGCGGCTGCTGACCCCGAACTGGCTGACCCGGCTGCCGGGCCAGTCCTACGACGGCCCGGACCCCGACGGCTACATGACCGGCGCCGAGGTGGCGTCGTTCATCGACCGGTTCGCCGAGCCCGCGCCGGTGCGCACGGGCTACGAGGTCACCTCGCTGCGCGCCGGCGAGGACGGCTTCTCGATCAACGGCGATCTGCGGGCCCGGGCGGTGGTCATCGCCAGCGGCGCCTGCAACACGCCGGTCGTCCCGGCGTTCGCGGCCGCCCTGCCGTCCTCGATCACGCAGATCACGCCGCATTCGTACGGCGGGCCGGCCGACCTGCCCGACGGCGGCGTGCTCGTCGTGGGCGCGTCGGCGACGGGCGTGCAGCTGGCGGCCGAGCTGCACCGCTCCGGCCGCAAGGTGACCCTGTCCGTGGGCGAGCACGTGCGCATGCCCCGGCTGTACCGCGGCCGGGACGTCCTGTGGTGGATGGACGCGGCCGGCGTGTGGGACCAGCGCCACGACCAGATCGACGACCTGGACCGGGCCCGCAAGCTCTCCTCGCCGCAGCTCGTCGGCGACGAGAAGCGCCGCACCCTCGACCTCAACGCGCTGACCGACATGGGCGTCGAGCTCGTCGGGCGGTGGGCCGCGCTGCGCGACGGCCGGGCGCTGTTCTCGGGCGGGCTGCGCAACCTGTTCTCCCTCGCCGACCTCAAGCTGGCGCGGCTGCTGGACACGTTCGACGCGTGGGCCGGCGACGGCGGCGGCGAGCGGCCCGAGCCGACCCGGGTGCCGGCCCGGCCGCGCCTGCAGCTCGACCTCACCGGCGGTGAGATCCGCACGGTGGTCTGGGCGACCGGTTTCCGCCCCGAGTACGGCTGGCTGGACCTGCCCGTGGTCGACGCCAAGGGCCGGCTGCGCCATGACGGCGGGGTGGTCGAGGGGGTCCCGGGGCTCTACGCGCTGGGCCTGCCCGTCCTGCGCCGGCGCAAGTCGACCTTCATCCACGGCATCGAGGACGACGCGCGGGAGGTCACAGATCATCTTGCGGCTTCCCTACTAGGACGGTCGACTTAATAGGCATAGGCTGGTCGGCATGGACCTCTTCGTGTCCGGTGACGTCTACCTCGACATCGTCTTCACCGGGCTGCGGCGGCTGCCGCGGCCGGGGGAGGAGACGTGGGCGCCGGGCATGGGCTCGTCGCCGGGCGGCATCGCCAACCTGGCGGTCGCGGCCGCCCGCCTGGGCCTGCGCACGGGCCTGGGCGCGGCGTTCAGCACCGACGCCTACGGCGAGTTCTGCCGCGACGTGCTGCGCGAGCAGGGCGTCGACCTGGGCCCGTCGCGCAGCTTCGAGGACTGGCACTCGCCGGTGACGGTGTCGCTGGCCTACGAGCGCGACCGCAGCATGATCAGCCACGCCCACCCGGCCCCCGTGCGCCCGGACGGGCTCGTCGGCGAGCTGCCCGCGGCCGCGGCCGCCGCCGTGAGCCTGACCGGCGAGCGGCTGCCGTGGGTCCGCCGCGCCGCCCGGGCCGGCACGCTGGTCTTCGCCAACGTCGGCTGGGACGACACCGCCGCCTGGCCGGCCGCGGCCCTGGACCTGCTCGAGGACTGCCACGCCTTCCTGCCCAACGCGGGCGAGGCGATGCACTACACCCGCACCGACACCCCGCGGGCGGCGCTGCGCCGGCTCGCCGACCGGGTGCCGCTGGCGGTGGTCACCTGCGGCGCGGAGGGAGCCCTCGCCATCGACGCGTCGACCGGCGAGATCGTCGCCGCCCCGGCGGTACCGGTGGAGTCCCTCGACCCGACCGGCGCCGGCGACGTGTTCAACGCCGGCTTCATCGCCGCGACCCTGTGGCAGCGCCCGCTGCGGGAGCGCCTCGCCTTCGCCAACCTCGTCGCCGCGCTGTCGGTGCGCCACTTCGGCGGCTCGCTGTCGGCGCCGGGCTGGGGCGACATCGCCGCGTGGCGGGCGGCGACGCGCGAGGCGGACTACGACTTCCTCGACGAGCTCATCCCGAGCGGCGACCTGAGCCGGACCCGCCGCGCGATGGCCACCATCGCCCGGCTCCCCGATGCCGCATGAGACTCACGATCCTCGGCGGGGGCGGCTTCCGGGTGCCGCTCATCCACGGCGCGCTGCTGCGGGACCCGCTGGTCGACGCCGTGACGCTGTTCGACACCGACGCCGGCCGGCTCGCGGCCATCGAGCGGGTGCTGGCCGCGCAGGCGCTCGGGGTCGCCGCCGCGCCCCGGGTGACGGCGAGCACCGACCTCACCGCCGCGCTCACCGGCGCCGACGTCGTGTTCTCGGCGATCCGCGTGCACGGGCTCGCCGGCCGGGTTCTCGACGAGCGGATCGCGATCGCCGAGGGCGTGCTCGGCCAGGAGACCGTGGGCGCGGGCGGCCTGTCGTTCGGCCTGCGTACCGTGCCCGTGGCCGCCGGCATCGCCCGCCGGATCGCCGAGGTCGCCCCGCGGGCGTGGGTCGTCAACTTCACCAACCCGGCCGGCCTGGTGACGGAGGCGATGGCCGCACACCTCGGCGACCGGGTGATCGGCATCTGCGACTCGCCCGCCTCGCTGTGCCGCCGGTTCGGCGCGTTCGACTACGCGGGCCTGAACCACCTCGGCTGGCTCCGCGTGGATGGACGTTCGATCCCGAACGAATACCTGCACTACTACGAGGACCCGGCCGCGGCGCCGACCGGCCCGACCCGCGGCGAGTTCCTCCAGGAGCAACAGCGGCGGCTGTACCGCCGGCTGGCCGACCCGGCCGCCGACGCGCTGGCCACCTGGGACAGCGTGCGGGCGGAGCGCGACGCCACGTACTTCGCGGCCGGCCCGGCGACCGGCGGCTACGAGGACATCGCGCTGGCCCTGATGCGCGCCCTCACCGGCGGCGGCCCGGCCCGGCTCATCCTCGACGTGCGCAACCGCGACACCCTGCCGCACCTGGACCCCGGCGCGATCGTCGAGGTGCCGTGCGCCGTGGACACCACCGGCGCCCGGCCGCTGCCCGTCACCCCGCTGGACGCCGGCCAGGCCGCGCTGACCGCCGCGGTGAAGGCGAGCGAGCGCGCGGTCCTGGAGGCGGTCGCGACGGGCTCGGCGGCCGCGGCCCGCCGGGCGTTCGCCATCCACCCGCTGGTCGCCTCCGACGCGATCGCCGGGCGCCTCCTGGCGGCGTACCGCAGCGCCTTCCCGGAGCTGGCGTACCTGCGCTGAGAGTTACCTATTTACTCTATCGATCTTGTAGGTAATATGCTCCCGTGACGATCGCACCCCTCGCGACCGCCGCCGTACCCGTCGAGCTGCGCGGCGCCGCCCGGCGCTGGGCCGGGCACGTCGTGCTGCGCGACATCGACCTGGACCTGCCGGCCGGGCGGGTCGTGGCCATCCTCGGCGCATCCGGCAGCGGCAAGTCGACGCTCCTGCGGCTCGTCGCCGGCCTGGAGCACCCCACCGCCGGGACCGTCACCGTCGACGGCCGCCCGGTGCGCGGCATCGAGACCCGCTGCGCCGTGATGTTCCAGGAGCCGCGCCTGCTGCCCTGGCGCACCCTGGCCGGGAACGTCGCCTACGGCCTGCCCCGGGGCACCCCGCGGGACCGGGCCCGGGCCGAGGTCGGCGAGCTGCTCGACGTCGTCGGCCTCGCCGGGTTCGCGCGGCACCGGCCCCGGCAGGTCTCCGGCGGCATGGCCCAGCGCACCGCGCTCGCCCGCGCCCTGGCCCGGCGGCCCGGGGTGCTCCTGCTCGACGAGCCGTTCGCGGCGCTGGACGCGCTCACCCGGCTGCGCATGCAGGACCTCGTGGACGGGGTGCAGCGCCGCACCGGCACGACCGTCCTGCTCGTCACCCACGACGTCGACGAGGCCCTGCGCCTGGCCGACCGCGTGGTCCTGCTCGGCGCGCAGCCCGGCCGCCCGGGCGCCGCCATCGTGCACGCCCTCGACGTTCCCGGCGACCGCCCGCGCGACCGGGGCGACGCCGCCCTCGCCGCGCTGCGCGCCGACCTGCTCGCCCGGCTGGGCGTGCCCCCGATCACGGAGGATCCCCGATGAAACGCGCCGCCCTCGCCCTCGCCGTGGCCGCCGCCCTGTTCACGTCCGGCTGCGTGGAGGGCGAGCACAGCGCGCCCGCCGCGCCCCCGCCCGCGAGCGGGGGCGACGCCCCGGCGCAGCTGCGCCTCGACTACGCCTACTACAACCCGGCCAGCCTGGTCCTGCGGGAGCAGCGATGGCTCGAACAGGAGCTGGAGGCCAAGGGCACCAAGGTGACGTGGGTGCTGTCGGCCGGCAGCAACAAGGCGAACGAGTCGCTGCGGGCCGAGGCCGTCGACTTCGGCTCGACCGCCGGCGCCGCGGCGCTGCTGGCCCGGGCGAACGCCACCCCGATCAAGGTCGTGTCGATCTACAGCCAGCCGGAGTGGGCCGCGATCGTCGTCGGCCGCGACTCCCCGATCACCACCGTCGCACAGCTCAGGGGCAAGAAGGTCGCGGCGACGAAGGGCACCGACCCGTACTTCTTCCTCCTCCAGGCCCTCCAGCAGGCCGGCCTGACGCCGAAGGACGTCGAGGTGGTGAACCTGCAGCACGCCGACGGCAAGGCGGCCCTGGAGCGCGGCGACGTCGACGCCTGGGCCGGCCTCGACCCGATCATGGCCCAGACCCAGGTCGACAGCGGCTCGAAGCTCATCTACCGCAACAAGGCCTTCAACTCCTACGGCACCCTCAACGCCCGCGAGGCCTTCCTGGCCCGGTACCCGGCCGTGGCCCAGCTCGTCGTCGACGCCTACGAGAAGGCCAAGGCCTGGATCGCGGCCAACCCCGGCCCGGCCGTCGACCTGCTCGCCCGCGAGTCCAAGGTCTCCCCGGCGGTGGCCCGGCTCGTGCTCACCGAGCGGACCGCCCTCGACGTCGACCCGGTGCCGGGGGAGGCCCAGCGCAAGGTCCTGGCGACGATCCTGCCGGTGCTCGTCGCCGACGGCAACGTCAAGACGACCGAGGACGGCCGCCAGGCGCTCGAGTCGCTCTTCGAGCCGCGGTTCGCCCAGGCCCGCGCGAAGTGAGACGCACCTGGGCACCGCTGGCCGGCGCGGTCGTGCCCGTGCTCCTGCTCGGCGCTTGGCAGGCGGCGAGCGCGAGCGGCGTGTGGTCCGCGAGCCAGCTGCCCCCGCCGGCGGACGTCCTCGCCGCGCTCGGGCAGCTCGCCCGGCGCGGCGAGCTGGGTCACCACATCGCGATCAGCGTCCAGCGGGTCCTGCTCGGCTTCGCGGCGGGCTCGGTGGCCGGCCTCGCCCTCGGCGGCCTGGTCGGTCTGTCCCGCGCGGCCCAGGCGCTGCTGGGCCCGACGATCCAGGCGCTGCGGGCCGTGCCGTCGCTCGCCTGGGTGCCGCTGCTGCTGCTCTGGCTCGGCATCGACGAGACCCCGAAGATCGTGCTGGTCGCGATCGGGGCGTTCTTCCCGGTGTACTCCACCGTCGCCGCCGCGCTCGCCCGGGTCGACCCGCACCTGGTGGAGGTCGGCCGCGCGTACGGCCGCTCGGGCGCGGCGCTGCTGGGCACGGTGCTGTTCCCCGCGGCCCTGCCGGCGGTCGTGTCGGGCCTGCGGCTCGGGCTGGCGCAGAGCTGGCTGTTCCTCGTCGCGGCCGAGCTGATCGCGTCCTCGATGGGGCTGGGCTTCCTGCTCATCGACAGCCAGAACACCGGCCGCACCGACGTCATGCTGCTGGCGATCGTCCTGCTCGCCGTCATCGGCAAGGCCACCGACTCGGCGCTCGCCCTCGTGGAACGGACCCGCCTGATCCACTCCTGAGGCCCGGACCCGAGCGGCGACGAGGAGGATCAGCTCACGTCGGCGAGGACCTGGGCCAGCATGCCCAGGGTCGGCCAGTCCACCAGCGCGCCGGCGCGGATCTCGGCGTACGTGCGCAGCTCGACCCAGGTCCGCTCCGTCGTCCCCGGCTCGCCGAACGGGGTGTCCGCCGACGCGCGCAGCGCCGCGACCTCGGGCTCGGTCAGCTCGGCCGAGAACAGGTGCGCGCGGTGGGCGGAGAGGGTGCCGGCGACCTGGCGGCTGCCGTGGGCGCGCAGCCGGGACGCGGGCAGGGCCAGACCGGTCTCCTCCCGGACCTCGGCGGCGGCCTGGTCGAGCGCGGGCACGTCGTCGGGGCCGGCGCCGCCCGGCAGCTCGTGGATGAAGCCGTCGACGGTCGCCGCCGTGGAGCGGAACTCGCGGACCAGCACCACGAGGGTCTCCTCGAGCGTCCTCGCCCGGCGGTACAGCACGACGCTGGACAGATCCGGCCGCGACAGCACGATCTGCCCGGTCTTCACGCGGTCCTCGGCGGCCACGCGGATGTTCGTGCGCAGGGCCCAGTACACCACCTGCCGCCGGCCCGGGCCGCGGCGGAACACCCACTCCACCCGGGCGCCGAGCAGCTCGTTGCCGGCCTCGGACTGGGCGCGGTACCAGCGCTGGAAACTGCTCGTCCGCCACACCGTCAGGGGCACCTCGCGCTCGCCCCCGCCGCGGCGCGCGCCCGGCGTCAGGCCCTCGAGGGCCAGGTCCAGCGTCTCGGGCAGGGACGTGGCGGTGGGCACGTGCTCGGCCCGGGCGCCGGCGAGGAGGTAGCGGTTGCGCGGGGCCTGCGGCGGGGCGCCGAAGACGGCCTTGCCGCTGCGGTACCAGACGCCCCACTCGACGTTGGTGGTGAACGCGGGCATCGTGGCCAGGTCGCGGGGCACCCAGAAGACGATCCGGTCCGCGAGGTGCAGCCCCGCCTCCTCCCAGCCGATCTGCCCGTCGTAGTCGCGCACGACCCCGGTCGCGGGTTCGGGGGAGAAGACCACGAGCCGGCCGCCGGTCCAGCGCTCGCGCAGCAGCCCGATGGCCCCGGGCCGCCAGCTCGCCACCTCGGGGGCGCGCGGGGTCGGCCCGGCCAGGAACAGCGCGGCGTCCCACGAGGCGGGCGGCGGCTCGGGCGGGGTGACGACGACGATCTCAGCGGCCATGGGACGAGAGCCTACAAACGGGCCGCGACCGGCTCGCGTGATCGGGCTCACACGGCGGAGCGTCACGCCCGCGGGTCCTCGTCCCGTCGTGCCGGCATGGAGCAACGTATGGAGTGGGCCAAGGTCGTGCCCGAGGGGTACGCGGTGATGTCGCAGCTGGAGCGGTACGGGCGGCGGACGGTCGAGCCCCGGCTGCTGCACCTGGTCAAGATGCGCGCCTCGATCGTCAACGGCTGCGCGTTCTGCCTCGACATGCACGCGGCGGAGGCGCTCGCCGACGGCGAGCACCAGCGGCGCGTGCTCGCCGTCGCCGCGTGGCGGGAGTCGACGCTGTTCGACGCGCGGGAGCGGGCCGCGTTCGCGCTCACCGACGCCCTGACGCGCCTCGGCGAGGACGGGGTGTCCGACGAGGTGTGGGACGGCGCCCGCGCGCACTGGTCCGAGGAGGAGGTCGCGAACCTGGTCCTGGCGATCGGCATCATCAACGTCTGGAACCGCATCGTCGTCGCCGGCCGCCGGGCGACCCCGCCGCTGTGAGTTTCCGAGGCTTTGGCATGGATCGATGCCCGGCCTAGCCTCCGCGGAGAAAGCGTTTTCCTCAAGGAGGAGACCATGCGGAGCACCGACCAGTCCGTCATCACCGGCCCGCGCGCCGCCGACGGCAGCATCGCGTCGTCGAGCTTCCTGGTGCCGTCCAACGGCCAGGCGGTCGGCGCGCAGATCTAGCGCGCCCCGCGGGAGTGCCGCACGGTCACGGCATGCGGCACTCCCGTCGCGGGGGGCGGCCCTCAGGCGGGGCGCACGTTCTCGGCCTGCGGGCCCTTCGGGCCCTGGGCGATCTCGAACTCCACCTTCTGCCCGTCCTCCAGGCCCCGGTAGCCGGTGCCGACGATCGCCGAGAAGTGGACGAAGACGTCGGGGCCGCCGCCATCCTGCTGGATGAAGCCGAAGCCCTTCTCGGAGTTGAACCACTTGACGGTACCGCTGGCCACGCTGTCCTCCTGATGCCTGGGATCTTCACGCTACCGGCCGCCGGGCGCCCTGGCGTTCCCCACAGCGGGGGAATCGTCGCCGGCTCAGCCGCGGGTGAGCTGGCCGCGCAGGATGTGCAGGGACTTGGCCAGCAGCCGCGAGATGTGCATCTGGGACAGGCCGAGCTCGGCGGCGATCTGGCTCTGGGTGCGGTTGCCGAAGAAGCGCATCGCGATGATCTGCTGCTCGCGCTCGGGGAGGCGGGCCAGCAGGGGCCGCAGGGCCTCGCGGGCCTCGAACTGCTCCAGGCCCGCGTCCGGCTCGCCGAGCAGGTTGCCCAGGTCGGTCGGGCCGCCGCTCTCCGTCGTGGCGGGGGCGTCGAGGCTCAGGGTGCGGTATGCGCGCCCGGCGTCCAGGGCCTCGATCACGTCCTCCTCGCTCGCGTCGAGCTCCGCGGCCAGGTCGGCGACCGTGGGGGAGCGGCCCAGGCGCTGGGTCAGGTCGCCGGCCACCCGGTTGATGCGCATGCGGGTCTCCTGGATGCGGCGGGGCACCCGCACGTCCCAGCAGCGGTCGCGGAAGTGGCGCTTGAGCTCGCCGGTGATGGTGGGGATCGCGTAGCCGATGAACGCGGCGCCGTTGGCGGGGTCGAAGCCGTCGACGGCCTTGATGAGCCCGACGGTCGCGACCTGGACGAGGTCGTCCTGCGGCTCGCCGCGGTTGCGGAAGCGGGCGGCGAGGTGGTGGGCCAGCGGCAGGTAGAGCTCGATGACCCGGCCGCGGACCCGGCTGCGGTCCGGGCCTTCGGGCAGGTCGGCCAGGAGGCTGAGCAGGGCCAGGGCCTCGGCGTCGTCGGCCCGGCGGCGCGCGGCGGCCGAGGCGGGGACGGAGTCGTGGTGCATCTCGATGGTCATGAAAGCGAGACCTCACGCGGAGCAGGGGGCTGTGGAAAGGGCCCGCTGCTTGAGCGCCTTCTGAACTTGACCGTAACGCCGATCTGGGAGCATTACAACTGTTGCGTCGAATTATGCGTCGATTTCGAACGGGTGGTAAGCTGCGGCTTCCGCGCGGGCCCAGGCCCCGCACCAGGAGAATCGCGGGCATGAAGCGGCGCTGGCTGTTCGCGGACCAACTGGGGCCGCACTTTCTCGAGGACGCCACCCAGCCCGTCCTGCTCGTCATCTCCAAGGGCGTGTTCCGGCGGAAGGCGTACCACCGGCAGAAGGCCCACCTGGTCCTGTCCGCCCTGCGCCACCGGGCCGCCGAGCTCGGCGACCGGGCCGAGCTCGTGGTCGCCGAGCGCTACCGCGACGCGGTCGGCGCCGAGCCGGTCGAGGTCTGCCACCCGACCTCGCGCCCGGCCCGCGACCTGGTCCGAGGCATGGGCAACGCCACGCTGCTGCCCCCGCGCGGGTTCATCACCGAGCCGCGCGACTTCGTGCGCTGGGCCGGCGGGCGGCCCCGGCTGCGGCTCGAGGACTTCTACCGCGAGGCCCGGCAGCGCCACGGCATCCTCATGGACGGCGCCGAACCGGCCGGCGGGCGCTGGAACTTCGACGCCGAGAACCGCGAACCGCCGCCGCGCGGGGCGGCCCGGCTCGGCGTACCGCCACCGCCGCCGATCACCGAGGACGACGTCGACGAGCGGGTCCGCGCCGAGCTCGACCGCTGGGAGCGCGACGACGGCATCGCGTTCGTCGGCCGGGACGGGCC
The DNA here is from genome assembly GCF_050947935.1 of Dactylosporangium sp. CA-052675. Lineage (GTDB taxonomy): Bacteria > Actinomycetota > Actinomycetes > Mycobacteriales > Micromonosporaceae > Dactylosporangium. The sequence continues at coordinate 4,963,563 of NZ_CP192010.1, forward strand.
GCGGCGGTTCCCGGTCACCGCGGCCGAGGCCGAGGCGCGCCTGGCCCACTTCCTCGAGCACCGGCTGCCCGCGTTCGGCCCGCACGAGGACGCGATGCTGCGCGACGACCCACTCATGGCCCACTCGCTGCTCTCGGCGAGCCTCAACCTCGGGCTGCTCGACCCCCTCGACGTGGTGCAGCGGGCCGAGGCCGAGTTCCGCCGGGGCGCCGCCCCGCTCGCCGGCGTCGAGGGGTTCGTCCGGCAGATCCTCGGCTGGCGGGACTACGTGTGGCACTGCTACTGGTACTTCGGGCCGGGGTACGCCCACCGCGACGCGCTCAAGGCCCGCCACCGGCTGCCCGCGTGGTTCGCCGGTCTCGACCCGGACGCGGTCACCTCGGCGTGCCTGCGCGACGTGCTCACCCGCGTCCGCGACACCGGCTGGGTGCACCACATCCAGCGGCTGATGGTGCTGGGCAACCTGGCGCTGCAGCGCGACTGGCACCCGGGCGCGGTGGCCGACTGGTTCGCACGGTGCTTCGTCGACGGGTACCCGTGGGTGATGACCCCCAACGTGATCGGGATGAGCCAGTACGCCGACGGCGGCCGGCTCGTCACCAAGCCCTACGCGGCCGGCGGTGCCTACATCAACCGCATGAGCGACTACTGCGGCGGCTGCGCGTTCGACCCCCGCCACCGCGACGGCCCCGACGCGTGCCCGTACACCGCCGGCTACTGGGCCTTCCTGCACCACCACCGGGAGCAGCTGGCCGGCAACCACCGGCTCCGCCGGCCCCTGGCCCAGCTGGACCGCCTCGACGACATCCCGGCGATCGCGGCGGCGGAGAGCCGCCGCAGCGTCTTCTAGTCAGCCGCCGCAGCGTCTTCTAGTCAGCCGCCGCAGCGTCTTCTAGTCAGCAGCCTGCTGGAAGCCGTCCAGCAGGTGCTCGAGGCCGAACTCGAACAGCTCCGTGTCCGCGTCCGCCTCGGCCCGGCGCGCCTTGCGCTCCTGCTGCTCGAGGCTCATCGCGCTGCCCCGCACGAAGTTCACGAGCGCCGCCGCCAGCGGCTTCGCGTCGGCCCGGCCCGCCAGGGCCCGCTGCGCCCAGGCAAGGTGGGCGGCCGGGGCGAGGTCCGGGTGCGTGAACGAGACGGTGAGCGCGAGCCAGGAGTGCTGGCGGTACAGCCGCCAGTGCAGCCGGGCGAGCCGCTCCAGCTGCGCCCGCCAGGGACCGGCCGGCTTCGGCGGCGGGTGCTTGGCGAAGACCGCGTCGGCCATGAGCAGCTCGAGCTCGGCCCGGTCCTGCACCCACTTGTAGAACGTGCCCGTGACGAGACCGCCGGCGCGCTGGCCGATGAGGCGCAGCGAGAGGTTCCCGAGCCCGTCGGCATCGGCGAGCTCGATCGCGGCGCTGACGATCCGGGCCCGGGTCACGTCGCCGTGGGCCGGCGGCGGCTGCCACGCGGCGGCGACGGTGGGCGCGTCGGCGGTGACGATGAGCCCCGGCCCGCGGTGCTTGGCCGCGAGCCCCTCCTCGCGCAGCAGGGTCATCGCCTTGTACGCGGTCGCCATCGTGGCGTCCCACCCGGCCATGATGTCCTTGGCGCTGGGAAGGTCCTCGCCCGGCCGGAGGTCCCCGTCGAGGATGCGCCGGCGAAGATCCGCGACGATGTCGGCCGCAAACCGCGTCACGCCCGTCCCCCTTTGCCCGCTCTCGCGCCCCGTCGGACTTCGCGGTCGAGAAGTCTAGCCGAGGCGTGGACCGCGGACGCCGACCGGCTGGAGCGGGAGCCGGCGGGCAATCGCCGCGGCCGGGCGGCGCTCAGGACCGGCGCTCGACCTCGCGGGCCATCTTGCGCAGGGCCTGGCCGAACCCGGCCCGGCCGACGGCCGCGACGAGGGCGCCGGTCACCCGGTCGAGGCGGTGCGGCACGACGGTCACGTCCTCGGACCAGTCGACCCGGCAGCGGCCGGCCTCCAGCGGCAGCACGCTGAACCACGCCCGGCCCCGGATCACCCGCCCGTGCTTGTCGATGTCGCACCGCCCCGGCCGCTCGCCGTCCGGCGGCTCCCAGCGCATCACGGTCATCGGGTCGTCGAAGCCGATCGGCCCGAGACGGGACCGGGCGACGAACCCGGCGCCGGGCCCGTCCATGCGCGCGGTGGTGAGCCGCACCGTGGTGAGCGGCGCCCAGCGGGCGTGGTTGCGCCAGTCCACGAGCGCCGCCCAGACCTCGGTGGCCGGCGCGCGGACCTCGACGGAGACGGTGAAGAGGGCCATCCGCTCGACGATAACCGTTACGGCGCCGCGGGGCCGGGTAGGCGTAGCAGTCATGAAGGCTGTCGTTTACCGGGGTCCGCGCCAGGTCGAGCTCGCCGACGTGCCCGACCCCTCGATCCAGGCGCCGACCGACGCGATCGTGCGCATCACCACGACCAACATCTGCGGCTCCGACCTGCACATGTACGAGGGCCGGACGTCCGTCGAGCCGGGCAAGATCCTGGGGCACGAGAACATGGGCATCGTCGAGGCCGTCGGGCCCGCGGTGACCCGGGTCAAGACCGGCGACCGAGTCTCGGTGCCGTTCAACATCGCCTGCGGTACGTGCCGCAACTGCGACTCCGGATGGACGAGCTTCTGCCTGCGCGTCAACCCGGCCGACGGGATGGACGGCGCGGCCTACGGCTACGCCAACATGGGGCCCTACGACGGTGGCCAGGCCGAGTTCCTGCGCGTGCCGTACGCCGACTTCAATCTGCTCGAACTGCCGCCCGGCACCGAGCACGAGAACGACTTCACGATGCTGTCGGACATCTTCCCGACCGGCTGGCACGGCACCGAGCTGGCCGGGATGCGGCCGGGGGACCGGGTGGCGGTCTTCGGCGCCGGGCCGGTCGGGCTCCTCGCCGCGCACAGCGCGATGATCCGCGGCGCCTCCGAGGTGTTCGTGGTCGACAAGGAGCAGGATCGCCTCGACCTGGCGGTGAAGATCGGGGCCACGCCGGTCGACTTCTCGCGGGGCGACCCGGCCGAGCAGATCCTCGAGGCGACCGGCGGCCGCGGCGCCGACTGCGGGGTCGAGGCCGTCGGTTACCAGGCGCACGACCAGGGCGGCGAGGAGCATCCCGAGCTGGTGCTGGACAACCTCGTCAAGGTGGTCCGCTCGACCGGCGGGATCGGGGTCGTGGGCGTGTACGTCCCCGACGACCCCGGCGCCGCGACCGGCCCGGCCAAGCAGGGCCGGATCGGGTTCGACTACGGCACCTTCTTCGCCAAGGGGCAGCGGATGGGCACGGGGCAGTGCCCGGTCATGCGGTACAACCGGCAGCTGCGCGACCTCATCATCACCGGCCGCGCGCAGCCCTCGTTCCTCGTCTCCCACGAGCTGCCGCTGGAGCAGGCGGCCGACGGCTACGAGCACTTCGACCGCCGCGACGGCGGCTGGACCAAGGTGCTCCTGCGCCCCGGCCGGTGACCGCACAGCGCTCGAAGCGGCCGGTCTCGCGCGCGAGGCCGGCCGCTGGCGTGGGTGGCCGCTCAGGGCTTGAACCGGCCGGCCCCGCGCTGGAGGCCGGCCGCTGGGCGTGGGTGGCCGTTCAGGGCTTGAACCGGCCGGCCCCGCGCTGGAGGCCGGCCGCTGGGCGTGGGTGGCCGCTCAGAGCTTGAACCGGCCGACCTCGCGCTGGAGGTCGGACGCCAGGCGCGAGAGCTCCGTGACGGTGGTGTCGGCCTCGGCCAGGGTCGCCGTGGTCGCCTGGGCGGCCTGTGCCACGCCGGAGATGTTGCCGGCGATCCCGGTCGCCCCGTGCGCGGCCTCACCGACGCTGCGGCTCATCTCCGCGGTCGTGGCCGACTGCTCCTCCACCGCGGAGGCGATGGTGAGCTGGTAGTCGTTGATCCGCGCGATGATCCGGCTGATCTCGCCGATCGCGTCGACGGCGTTGCCCGTATCGGCCTGGATCGCCTCCACGCGGCGGGAGATGTCCTCGGTCGCGCGGGCGGTCTCCTGCGCCAGCTCCTTGACCTCGTTGGCGACGACCGCGAAGCCCTTGCCCGCCTCGCCGGCCCGGGCCGCCTCGATGGTGGCGTTGAGGGCGAGCAGGTTCGTCTGCTCGGCGATCGAGGTGATCACCTTGACGACGTTGCCGATCTCGGCCGAGGAGTCGCCGAGCTTGGAGACGGTCTCGTTGGTGGTCTGGGCGACGCCGACGGCCTCGGCGGCGACCTGGGCGGCCTCGCCGGAGTTGCGGGCGATCTCGCGGATCGAGGCGCCCATCTCCTCGGCCCCGGCCGCGACCGTCTGCACGTTGTGCGAGACCTCGCCGGCCGCGCCCGCGGCGACGTCGGACTGGCGCGCGGCCTCCTGCGCGTTCGCGGCGATGCGGCCGCTGACGACGGTGAGCTGCTGGGAGCTGTCGCCGAGGGTACGGGAGCCGCTGGTGATGGCCACCACGGTGCCGCGCAGCCCGTCGCGGGCGTCGTTGACGGCGGCGGCCATCTCGCCGAGCTCGTCGCGGGCGTACACCTGCGCGGGCTTGGTCAGGTCGGCCGCGGCGAGCGCCCGCAGGGCCTCGGACACGCTGGCGAGCTGGCGGCGCAGGATCGCGGCGACCCAGGCGCCGGCGGCCAGGGCGATCAGCAGCCCGCCCACGAGCAGCGCGATGATGTAGATCCGCGCGTCGGTGTACTGCTTGTCGGCCATCGCCGCCGTCGCGCTCGCCTCCTGGTCCTCGAGCTTCTGCAGCTTGTCCAGCGAGGCGGCGACGCCATCCTCCAGCTTCGTGGACACCGCGACGAGCTGGTCCTCGGGCGGCACGGTGTAGCCGGCCGGCGGGGCCTCGTGGAACACCACGACGTTGCGCAGGGTGCGGTACTGACCGAGATCGCCGGTGACCTCCTCCAGCGCGGCGAGGCGGCTGCCGGAGCCGGCCGCGAGGCTGCGGTAGGCGGCGACGGCGGTGTCGACGCGCTGGTCGGCGGTGGTGGCGGCGGCGCGGTACGGGGCCGCCTGGCTCTGCGCGCCGCCGGCGACGAAGAGCGAGAAGATGAGCATGTTGCGGTACATCTCGGCCATGCCGGCCCGCATCTCGGTCAGCTGGGCGGCGCTGTCCAGGTGGCGGCTCTTGATGTCGTGCAGGTCGGCGTTGAGCTTCGACATCCGCGCCAGCGACACCACGGCCACGGCGGTGGCCACGAGCGTGACCAGCAGCACGGTGAGGAACGCCTTGGTGATGACCCCGCGATCGGCGACCGCGGCCGTCAACCGCCCGCGTGCGACCGTGACCTGCACACCCCGCTGCTGTGCCACCGTAGAACCCCCCGACGACTCCGATACGGCGCACCGAGCGCCGTTCGGTTCATCGGCGGACGGTCGCGGAACCTGAGGCGACCCGGGCCGCAACCGTGCGGACCCCGCCGCCTCGGCGCAGCTGCCGGCGGTCCCAGGCGAGCAGGAGCCACCCGGCCCCACGCAGGGCGACGGCACCGGCAAGCACCCACAGGACCCATGGCATGGCCTGTCTATGCCCCGCGAGGGTCAGACTCACACAATCGGACGCGCACACTCCGACGGGCAGCGCGTCGGATACGGACAATTCGTCTCGGCCGGCACAGCGGCACCACGGCCAGGGCCCGCCACGGCGGCCAGGGCCTGCCACGCGGCCAGGGCCTGCCACGCGGCCAGGGCCCGCCACGCGGCCAGGGCCCGCCACGCGGCCAGGGCCCGCCACGGGGCCAGGGCCACGGCGGCGCCGGGCGTCAGGCGGGGACGAGGGCGGGCAGCAGCGTGGCCGCCGTGCCGCGCAGGTTCACGGTGCTCACCGCGTCCAGCGGGGTCGCGTCCGGGTTCACCTGGATGACCGCGGCGCCCGCGCGGGCCGCGATGCGGGGGATCTCCGCCGCCGGGTACACCACGCCGGACGTGCCCACGGTCAGCAGCACGTCGCAGCCGGCCGCGGCCTCCACCGCGGCGTGCAGCGCGGGCTCCGGCAGCGCCTCGCCGAACCACACGACGCCGGGCCGGACCAGCGCGCCGCACGTGACACAGCGCGGCGGGGCGATGCGCCGGCCCTCCTCCGGCTCCTCGGCGTCGGCGAGCGCGGCCGGGTGCGCGCCGTCGCCGACGCACCGGGGCGCGAACAGGCTACCGTGCAGATGGATCGGCGCCGTGCTCCCCGCGCGCTCGTGCAGATCGTCGACGTTCTGCGTGACGACCGTCGTGGCCGGGATCGCCGCCTCGAGCGCGGCGACCGCGCGGTGCCCGGCGTTCGGCCGCGCCGCGCGGGCCCGGGCCGCGCGCCACGCGTACCAGCCCCACACGAGATCCGGGTCGGCGTGGAAGGCCTCGGGCGTCGCGAGCCGCCCGGCGTCGTAGCGCGCCCACAGCCCGGTCAGGTCGTCGCGGAACGTGGGCACGCCGCTCTCGGCCGACACCCCCGCCCCGGTGAACACCACGAGGTGCCGGGCCGCGGCCACCAGCGCCGCGGCGCGCTCCAGGCTCACGTCAGGCCCTCGGCGCGGAGGCGGGCGTGGAACTCGCCGGCCACGTCGACGTAGGCGTCCATGTCCGTCACCAGATTCGACACCGTCAGGAACACGTGCGCGACGCCCGCGTCCGCCAGGGCCGCGATGTCGCGCACGATCTGCTCGACGCTGCCGGTGTACGGCCGGCGCTGCTCCTCCGGCACCGCGTCCAGGGTGCCGGAGAGCCCCACCTGGAACGTGCAGGCGATCGCCGCAGGGTCGCGGCCGAACTCGGCGGCCATCTCCCGCAGCCGGGCGAGGGTCGCGGCCACGGCGGCGGGCGGCATCCCGGTCGGCAGCCAGCCGTCGCCGCGGCGCGCGACGCGGCGCAGGGCCGCGTCGGAGAACCCGCCCAGGAACACGGGAATGCGGCGGGCCGGCTTCGGGCCCACCTCGGCCGGGGCGATCGTCCAGCGCCGGCCGGAGTACGACACCGGGTCCTGTCCCCAGACGGCCTCGGCGACGTCGAGGAACTCGTCCAGCGCCGCGCCCCGCTCGGCGTGCGGGCGCGGGGCGAGCGCGGCGAACTCGTCGATGCTCCAGCCCGCGCCGACGCCCGCGACGACGCGGCCGCCGCTGACCGCGTCGAGGCTGGACAGCGTGCGGGCCAGGCGGGCGGGCACGTGCAGCGGCGCCACCAGCACGCACGTGCCGAGCTCGACCCGCTCGGTGACGGCGGCGGCCAGGGTGAGCGCGACGAGCGGGTCGAGCACCCCGCCGTACCGGACCGGCCAGGGCGCGTCGGGCACGCCGTAGAGCCCGTGGGGGCCGGTCTGGTCCTCCGGGAGCAGGAAGCGCTCGAAGACCCAGACGCTGTCGAAGCCGATCTCCTCGGCGGCCCGTGCGGCGCGTGTGACCGCCGTGCGCGGGTCGAAGTCCTTGAGCTGGGGCAGGCCGATCCCGACTTTGAGCGCCACCGTGGCATCCTTTCCACGTCCGTGATCACGGCGACCCTATGCCATCGACGGTTGAGACCGTCCCGGGCGGGTAACCCGGCGTGTAGGACAGTGAAAGGAGGCTCCCATGCAGCCGATCACATTCCTGCCGTGGGCGTGGCGGGAGACGTTCAACGCCGACGCGGCGGATCCTCGCTTCCCCGAGGAGCACCGCAACGACCTGGACCTCTCCGGGTACCGGGTCGAGGCCGTCGACGGCCACATCGGCTCGATCGATCGCGCCAGCTACGAGGTCGGCAACTCCTGGGTGGTGGTGGACACCGGGCCGTGGATCTTCGGCCGCAAGGTGCTGCTGCCCGCCGGGACGGTGCGCAACGTCGACCACGCGGAGCGCAAGGTGTACGTCGACCGCACGAAGGACCAGATCAAGCGCTCGCCGGAGTACGACGAGCACACCTTCGGCACCGACGACTACCGCCGGCAGGTCGGGGACTACTACACGACCAGCTACCGCGACGAGCAGGAGCACGTCCTGCGCTGATCCGGCGCTCGTACCAGCGGACGGGCCCTCAGGCACCCGCCTGGGGGCCCGTCCCCGTGCTCATACCGCCGAGCCGCGCTCCACGGGCGCCGGTGCCGCGAGCGACCCGAGCAGCGCCAGGGCCCGCGCGCTGTCCGATCCCGGTTCGGCGTGGTACACCACCAGCAACTGCCCGCCGGAGTCGCCGATCACGAGCTTCTCCCGGCGCAGCTCGAGCAGGCCGACCTCCGGGTGCCGCAGCCGCGTCGGCGCGCCCGCGAGCGGCTTCACGTCGTGACGCGCCCACAGCCGGCGGAACGGCTCGCTGGCCAGGGACAGCTCGCCGACGAGCCGCTCCACCCGCGGGTCGGCCGCGTCCGCGGCGATCGACGTGCGAAACGCCGCCACCATCCCGCCGAGGGCCTGCTCCCAGTCGGGCAGCAGGTCGCGCTCGTCGGGGTCGAGGAAGATGTCGCGCAGCCGGTTGGCGCCGGGGTGGATCCGCGGCGAGAGCGCGGTCGCGAGACGGTTCGCGGCCAGCACCTCGAAGAGGCGGCTCTCCACGAACGCGGGCAGCCCGATCACGTCGAGCAGCTGGCGCACGCCGGCCGGGACGGTCTCGCGGCGCGGCCGGCGCGGGGCGCGCGGCCGGGCGGCGGTGAGGCTCAGCAGGTACTGCGTCGCCTCCGCGTCCAGCCCGAACACCCGCGCGATCGCCTCCAGCACCGGCGGCGACGGGTTGCGGTCGCGGCCCTGCTCGAGGCGCAGGTAGTAGTCGGCGCTGATGCCGGCGAGGGTGGCGACCTCCTCGCGGCGCAGCCCCGGCGTGCGCCGGACGCCCACGACGCGCAGCCCGGCGTCGGCGGGGTCGACGAGCTCGCGCCGGGCCCGGAGGTATTCGCCGAGCGCGTTCGTGCTCACGAGCCCCAGCCTACGACCGCGCGGCGGCGCGCATCCTGGTCCTGTCACTCCCAGGAAGCGCGCGGCGCTGCCTGATTGCGGGCGCCGCGGGCATGGTGGAGCCATGACAGCGAACACCCTTCCCGGCGGCGTCTACCGCACCGGCGACCTCGACCTCACCCGGTTCGGCTACGGCGCCATGCAGCTGGCCGGCCCGGGCGTCTTCGGCCCGCCGAGGGACCGCGCGGCCGCCGTGGCCGTGCTGCGCGAGGCGGTCGGGCTCGGCATCACGCACATCGACACCGCCGACTTCTACGGCCCGCACGTCACCAACGAGATCATCCGCGAGGCGCTGCACCCGTACCCGGCCGGCCTGCACATCGTCACCAAGGTCGGCGCGCGCCGCGACGAGCAGGGCGGCTGGCCGCACGCGCGCACCCCCGGCGAGCTGCGCGCGCAGGTCCACGACAACCTGCGCAACCTCGGCCTGGAGGCGCTCGACGTGGTCAACCTGCGCGTCGGCGGCTTCGACGCGCCCGAGCCCGGCTCCCTGGCCGAGCAGTTCGGGGCGCTCGCGCAGCTGCGCGAGCAGGGGCTCATCCGGCACCTGGGGCTGAGCACGGTCAGCGCCGAGCAGCTCGCCGAGGCGCAGGCGATCGCGCCGGTGGTGTGCGTGCAGAACATGTACAACATCGCCCGCCGCGACGACGACGCGCTCGTGGACATCACCGCGGCCCAGGGCATCGCGTACGTGCCCTACTTCCCGCTCGGCGGCTTCTCGCCGCTGCAGTCGGAGACCCTCGGCGCGGTCGCGAAACGCCTGGGCAGCACGCCGCTGTCGGTGGCGCTGGCCTGGCTGCTGCGGCGCTCGCCGAACATGCTGCTGATTCCCGGCACGTCCTCCGTCGCCCACCTCCGGGAGAACGTCGCCGGCGCGGCGCTGGAGCTGCCCGCCGACGCGCTCGCCGAGCTCGACGCCATCTAGCCGTCGGGAGCGGCGCCGCCGGTCGACGGTATATTGTCGCGGTGGGCAGCGACCTGACCGCGGACCGCGAGGTCGGCCGCGACGCCGGCGGCCGGGCGACGGTGACCGTCCGCCTGCGCGGGCTCGTCGACCTCGGCACCCAGCCGATCCTGGAGCGGGCCCTGGACGAGGCGCTCGCCGTGCGCGGCGTCTGCGACATCGTGCTCGACCTCGACGGGCTGACGCTGCTCGACTCGACCGGGATCGCGACCATGCTGCACGCCCACCGTCGCGGCGCCGCGGCCGACGTCGGGCTCCGCGCGATCGGCGCGAACGGCATGGTGCACCGGGTCCTGGACATCACCGGCGTGCTGAAGGTGCTCACCGGCGAGGATTGATCGCCATGGTTCGTGGGCATGCAAATGTAATGACCACGTCCCGTTTCACTGATGACAGCGTTCCCGAGACCGGCATCCGCAGGCTGTTCACGACGGCGGGGCACTGGCAGCGGTGGCTGGACGTGGAGGCCGCGCTCGCGCTGGCGGAGGCGGACGCCGGGGTGGTACCGCCGGACGCGGCCGCGGCCATCGCCGGCGCGGCCCGCCTGGACCGGCTCGACAAGGGCCGCATCCGGGCCGGGATCGCGACCACCGGGCACCCGCTGATGCCCCTCATCACCGAGCTGACCCGGGTCGTCGGCGCCGACTACGGCGGCTGGGTGCACTGGGGCGCGACCACGCAGAACATCACCCAGACCGGCGACGCGCTGCTGCTGCGCGACGCCCACCGCCGGCTGCTGGGCCTGCTCGGCCGGGTGCTCGCGGCCGCCGCCGAACTCGCCGAGCGCGGGGCGCGGATGCCGATGGCCGGCCGTACGCACGGACAGCACGCGGTGCCGGTCACCTTCGGGTTCAAGGCGGCCGTGTGGATCGACGAGCTGCTGCGCCACCTCGACCGCCTGCGCCGGTGCGAGCCGGCGGTGTTCGTCGCCATGCTCGGCGGTGCGGTCGGCACCCACGCGGCCCTCGGCGCCGACGGCCCGCGCGTGCAGGCCCGCCTCGCCGAGCGCCTCGGGCTGTGGCCGATGGCGGTGCCCGCGCGCAGCACCGCCGACGGCCTCGCCGAGTACGTCTGCGTGCTGGCCCTGCTCGCCGGCACCGGGGGCAAGATCGGGCGGGAGCTGTACTCGCTGATGCAGACCGAGTACGGCGAGGTCCTCGAGCCCGCCGCCCCGGGCGACGTCGGCAGCAGCACCATGCCGCACAAGCGCAACCCCAAGCTCTCCCAGGACATGATGACGATCTCGGCGCAGATCCGGGCGCTGGTGCCCCAGGCGCTCGAGGGGATGCACGCCGACCACGAGGCCGACGGGGCGTACACCGCGATGCTCGACGACGCCGTCACCCGCGCCTGCGTCCTGGCGGGCGACCAGCTGGTCCGCCTCGCCGTGGTCCTCGAGGGCCTGGAGCTGGACCCGTCCCGCATGCGAGCGAACCTCGACCTCACCGGCGGCCTCATCGTCTCCGAGGCGGTCATGCTGGCCCTGGGCAAGGTGATCGGCCGGCAGGAGGCGCACCGGGTCGTGTCGGACGCCGCGCACCGGGCGGCCGCCGGCGAGGGCACGTTCGCGGGGCTGCTGGACACCGACCCGCGCGTGACCACGTACCTGTCCGCGACCGACCTGCGGGCGCTGCTCGACCCGACCCGGCACCTGGGCCTGTCGGCGGAGCTGGCCGCGGCGGGCGCCGCCCGCGCCCGCGCGGCCGTTCAGGCCAGCTGGGACGTCAGCCCGGCGGCGAGCACCTCCGCCTGCACGTCGGTGATCTCCTCGCCGTAGTCGCGCACCAGGTCGGCCTTGGTGTAGACGATGTGCTCGTCGGTCGCCGTGGCCTCGGCCACGAGCCGCACCCCGTCCTGCGCCACGGCGAGCGCGGGGTCGGCGTCGGTCGACTGCGCGAGCGCGCGGATGTCGTCAGCGGTGATGGTCGTCATGGGCACATGGCTGCCCGGCCCGCTCACCCGACAAACATGGGCAGATGCCCGCCATGCCGCAGTCGTGCCTCGCGTTAGAGTCGCAGCAATGACGCCGCCAACCTGGGACGCCTTCGCCGAGGCCCTGCCGCGCGAGCTGGCCGGCCTCGCCGACGGGGTGCTTCTCGTGATCCGCTCGAAGGACCGCAGCTGGGATTTCGCGCAGTTCGCGCAGGACGCGCACGAGCTGCACGCCGAGGTCTCCGGCGAGCGCGTGAACCTGCCGCCCCTCGCACGGCAGGACACGCCCGAGGGCCGTCGCATCCTGGAGTCCCACGGCTGGCAGCCGCCGGACGAGGACGCGGGCTTCCTGTGGCACCGGGTCCTGCCGCGCCCCGCTCGCGAGGCCGATCTGCGCGCCGTGGCCGCGGGGGTGGTCGCCGCCCTGCGGGACGTGAACGGGATCGCGGGGCCGCAGCGGCTGCAGTACGACGCCTGGAACCCGCAGGCCGGCAACCGCCACTGGCCCGTCGACCTCCCGGGCGTCGAGTACCAGCCGACCTGACCCGCGGCTCGATCCACGCGGAGCCGCCGGCCGTCACGCGCCCAGCGGCGCGGCGGGGGCCGGGGCTCCTTCGATGATGAGGCCGTCGATGCCGGCCGGGGCCATCGGGCGGGCGAAGTGGTAGCCCTGCGCGGTGCGGTACCCCATCGCCGCCAGCCGGTCCGCCTGCGACTGCAGCTCCACGCCCTCGGCGACGATGTCGAGCCCGACGGCCCGCGCCAGCGCGAGCACCGCGGCCGGCATGATGCCCCGGCGGCCGGACTCGTCGCGCTGGACGAACGAGCGGTCCAGCTTCAGCTCGTCGACCGGCAGGTCCCGCAGCAGCGTCAGCGAGGACTGGTCGGTGCCGAAGTCGTCGAGGGAGACGCGCACCCCGAGCCGGCGCAGCTCCTCGAGCCGGGCCACGGCCGGGCCGAGGGAGACCGCGGCGCTCTCGGTGATCTCGACGGTGAGCCGGTGCGGGGGCACCCCGAAGTCCGACAGCGCCGTCGCCACCGTGTCGGTGAACGCCGCCACGGCCAGCTGCCGGGCCGAGACGTTGACGTGCACGACGCCGGGCGCCCGCGGCCCGAACTCGGCGATCCACGCCGCCAGCTGCCGGCACGCCTCACGCAGCACCCACTCCCCGAGGGGGACGACGAGCCCCGTGCGCTCGGCGACGGGGATGAACTCGGCGGGCGGCACGGGCCCGCGGGCCGGGTGGTTCCAGCGCACCAGCGCCTCCACGCCCCGCAGCCGCCCGTCGTCGAGCGTCACGATCGGCTGGTACTCCAGGAAGAGCTCGCCGCCGAAGATCGCCTGGCGCAGCTGGGCGCCGAGCGCGGCCGAGCCCGCGACCGCCCCCGCCATGCCGGGCTCGTAGCGGCGGTACCCGCTGCCGCCGTCGTGCTTCGCCGCGTACATCGCGATGTCGGCGAGGCGCAGCAGCTCCCCGGGGTCGTCGCCGGTGCGTCCGTCGGCGATGCCGATGCTGGCCCGCACGAGCAGCTCGTGGCCGTCGGCGAGGACCGGCTCGGCCAGCGCCGCGACCATGCGCTGCGCTACCGGCCCGGCCTCGGCGGGGTCGATCGCGTCGAGCAGGACGACGAACTCGTCGCCGCCGAGGCGGGCCACCAGGTCGCCGGGGCGCACGCTCGCGGCCAGCCGCGCGGAGACCGCCACCAGCAGCGCGTCGCCCGCCCGGTGCCCGAGGGTGTCGTTGACGAGCTTGAAGTCGTCCAGGTCGACCAGCGCCACGCTGACCGGCCGGGGAGCGCCGCCGCGGCCCAGCACGGCGGTGAGGCGCTGGTTGAACAGCGCCCGGTTCGGCAGCTGGGTGAGCGCGTCGTGGGTGGCGTTGAAGTCCAGGCGCTGCATCAGGGCGGTGTTCTCGCGGAACGCGGTCACCTGCCGCCACACCACCAGCCCCGTGAGCACCACGGCGGCGACCGCGGTCACGGCCAGGTCGGAGGAGCCGTCCGCGATCGAGGCGAGCAGCAGGACGTCGATGGCGGCGACGGCGAGGTACGGCAGCACGCTGAACGGCCGCCGCGACGCCGCCCGGTGCGCCTCCGGCTCGACCAGGGCCCGCTGCTGCCGCCGGGCGCCCACGGTCGCGCACACGAGCACGAGGGGCACGCTGACCTGGGGCAGGCTCAGGTGCGGCTGGTCGAGGATGAACCGCTGCGCCACACCGCTGAACGCTCCGGCGAACATGCCCAACGCGAACAGCCGCAGCGCGCCCCGCGCCACGAACGCGTGGCCGGACAGCGCGACCTTCACGATGACGAAGACCGCGACCAGCTCGAGCACGAGCGTGAAGCCCGCGACGGCCAGGGTGGCGATCCGGTACCCGTTGGAGGCCAGCAACGGCTCGGTCTGGAAGTGCCACATGAACACCGCGGCCGCCACGAGCACCGTCGAGGCGTCCAGGCCGATGCGCAGCCGCTCGTCCGCGCTCGTGGTGCCCATCGGCAGCCGCCAGAGGGCCCACAGCAGTGTCAGGACCGCCGAGCCGTACACGGCCACGGTCAGCGGCGACAGCTCCTGGCTCGGCGCCGGGCCGCCGATCGCGTCGACGGTGTTGCAGACGCTACCGAGGCCGGCGAGCGCGGCGACGACGGCCAGGTGCCGCCAGAACCGCCGGGTGGGCGGGGCGAACGCGTCGGAGCGCGCGATCTGCAGGGCGATCCACACCGGGATGAGCACCGAGATCGGCGTCGCCAGCCACATGAGCGCCAGTGGCGTGCGCTGGTCGCCGAAGTTGGCCGCGAAGACCGCGACGGCGTACGCGGCCAGGAGTACCGAGCCGAGCACCGCGCGGTCCAGCTTCCTGCCCACCATCGCGAAGTTCACGTCGTCTCATCGGCGGACAGCGCGACGTAATTGAGCGTGCAACAGTTGCGGCGCGGTACCCGTTGCGTTTCTGCCCGCTGTTGCGTTGCTGCCCGCTGTTGCCTCTCGGTCCGCTGTGGCGTCTCGGTCCCTTGTTGCGTTTCGGCCGGCTCTTCGGCATCGGAGGCCTGATCCGTTTCGGTCGCGCGCTGCGTTTCGGCCGTCCGTTCCGTTTCGGCGGCCGGTTCCTGGGCAATCGGCCGCCATGGCTACATTGCTCGCCCGCCTGGAGGCCGCCCACCCGCTCGACCGGATCGCCGACGCGCTTCGCCGCGCCGCCCTGGCCACCGCCGGCCGCGGCCGCCTCGGCGCGCTGCTGCACGGCGTCGGCTTCGGCCACCCGCTGCACCCCGCGATCGTGCAGTTCCCCGTCGGCGCGTGGATGAGCACCGCGGTGCTCGACGCGCTGCCCGGCCGCGACACGCCCGGGTCCCGCCGCGCCGCCGCCACGCTGCTCGCGGCCGGCACCGCCGGGGCGCTCCCGGCGACCGTCACCGGGCTCGCCGACTACGCGACGCTCTCGCGGCAGCAGCGCCGCGTCGCCGTGGTGCACGTCGCCGCGAACCTCACCGCGCTGGGCTGCTTCGCCGCGTCGATCGTGGCACGCGCCCGCGGCGACCACCGCCGCGGGCGGGCCCTGTCCTTCGCGGGGCTGGGTGCCGCCGGCGCGGGGGCGTACCTGGGCGGCCACCTGGCCTTCGCCCAGGACGCCGGGGTCAGCCACGCCGCGGCCGCGCTGCCGCTCGTCCCGCACGGCTGGCACCGGATCGACGCGGTGTACGCGATCGAGGAGGGTCGCGTGTGCTCCTACACGGTGGGGGCGACCCCGGTCGTCGTGTACCGCGACCGCCACAACGGCGCCGACCGCTTCAGCGCGCTCGTGGCCCGCTGCGCGCACCGCAGCGGCCCCCTGGCCGAGGGCCACATGGTGGACGTCGACGGCGAGGCGTGCCTGCAG
Source organism: Dactylosporangium sp. CA-052675 (assembly GCF_050947935.1). GTDB lineage: Bacteria > Actinomycetota > Actinomycetes > Mycobacteriales > Micromonosporaceae > Dactylosporangium. The sequence continues at coordinate 4,979,216 of NZ_CP192010.1, forward strand.
TGCCCTTGGCACGGCAGCGTGTTCCGCTTGTCGGACGGGCGGGCGATGCACGGGCCGGCGAGCTCGGACCAGACCATGCTGCGCACCCGCGTCCGCGACGGCCAGCTCGAGGTCGCCCGCCCCTGAAACCGCGGTGCGCACGCCAAACCGCGATGCGCGCGTCGATCCGGGGTGCGCGCGTCGATCCGGGGTGCGCGCGTCGATCCGGGGTGCGCAGGTCGAGCCGCGGTGTGCGCGTCGAGTCGCGGTGTGCGCGTCGAGTCGCGGTGCGCGCGTCGAGTCGCGGTGCGCGCGTCGAGTCGCGGTGTGCGCGTCGAGTCGCGGTGCGCGCGTCGAGTCGCGGTGCGCGCGCCCCTGCCGGCGCGGCCTGATGGCGCTCTAATCGGCAGCGGCTCCCGTGGCGATCGCGATCGGAACCAGCGCGGTGCTGATCAGGACGCAGGTCGCGATGCTCTTGACCGTGGCGAGATCCAGGCCGAAGGGCGCGGTGGCCATCGCGCTCAGCGCTGCCCCGCCGACCACCACGATGGCCCCCGCCACGACCAGAGCGAGCCAGAACCGCCACCGCGAACGGTCGCCGGCCCGCCGAGCCGCCGGCCCGGGATGCGGGTGCTCACCGGATCGCTCCGGCCGCGGGGCCTGCCTGGACCGTGAGGTGGGCTCCGGTCGCGGGGCCCGGGCCAGGCCACCATGGGACGACACAGGTTGCCGCACGGCCGGTGCGAACACCGCCCGAACCGGGTCGAACGCCAGCTCCGGTGAAGGCGGTGCCGCCCGACGGGTGACCGGGTGCTCGGACGCCCGACGGGTGACCGGGTGCTCGGACGCCAGGCGCCGCAAATGCCGGCGAACCTGCCGCACACTCGGCCGACGACGGCGGTCGGTCTGGCACAGCCACCGCAGGACACGCTTGAGGCGTTCCGCCCGGGGCGCCTCGATCGGCCACGTCAGCGTTCGCCTGATCGCACCCGGCGTACGCCAATACCCGAACAGGCTGAACGGCGGCACGCCCGTCACGGCGAAATGCAGTACGGCTCCGAGCGACCACAGATCCGCCGCCGCGTCGGGCCGTTCCCGGCCGAGACGCTCGGGCGCGGCGTAGTCGGCGGCGGGACGGGACGTGAAGTCCGGGTCGATGCCGAAGCCGGTGACGGAGACGCGGTCGTCCGCGTCGAGCACGACGTCGTCCGGTGAGAGCCGGCCGTGCACGACGCCGGCTCGGTGGGCGGCCGCCAGCGCGTCGGCGATGGCCAGCGCGATGCGGCCGGCTCGCGGCTCGCTCATCGGCCCGTCGTGCCGGACGACTTCCGTGAGGGTCCGGCCGGACGGCGCGTCGGTCACGATCCAGGCGTGCGCGTCGTTCAGTACGGCGTGGACGGGCTGTATCGACGGATGGGCCAGACGCGCCGCCGCGTGTGCGAGCCGCAACGCCTCGGAGCGGCCGTCAGCGCTCGATGTGATGCGGCGCAGCCGGACGTGACATCGCCGTGCCCGGTCCCAGGCGACCCAGCGGTGCCCGGTCCCGCCGGTGAGGCACGAGGCGAGCACGTACCGGGCGGCGACCGACATGCCGGCCCGGGGCTCGCCGGGAATCGGCGCGCCCGCTGCCCAGGCCCGGCCGATCGCCGCCAGGGCGGTGGCCGTGGTAGCGGCAGCCGTGGTGTCCGGTGCCGTGGCGGCCGGTGCCGTGGGGCCGCCGTCGTGCCGGCCCGTCGTCGCGATCGCGGTTCCGCGCCGCGCCCGGGTGACCAGGTTGTTGACGGCCCGACGCCACGGCGTCATGCGCCGATGGCGCCGCACCGCAGCTGGCCGGTACGTGCGTGACGTAGGCGCGCCGACGACGTCCGGTTCGAGCGTCGGATGGGTGGCCGTGCCGACGGACCCGGCCTTCGGCGCCGCCGCCCGGATCGCGGGTCCGATCGGCACGAACGGCGGCGGTAGCGGTGCCCCGGACGGCGCGGGAGGAACCAGCCAAGGCGGCGGCGGGAAGGCTGTCGCCCCGTCACCGGTGACCGGTGCGGACGTCGGGGCGCTGTCGGGTCGATGACGGGCCGTCACCCGGGCGACAGCCGGTCGTGGTGTGGCCGGCGTCGGCACTGCCACTCGCCCTTGCGCCATAGGCGCGGCGCAACCGTGTGTCGGAGGGGTGACATGACCGTGTGCGCGGTGCGTGACGTGACCGTGTGGTGTCGGGGGCATGACGTGTGAAGTCGGGGGCGTGACGTGATCGTGTGGTGTCGCGGGCTTGGCGTGACCGTGGGGTGTCGCGGGCGTGGCGTGACCGTGGGGTGGCGGGGGCGTGGCGCGACGGTGTGTCAGGGGCGTGGCGCGGCCGTTCGGGCGCGCTGTGCGGCCTTGCGCCGCACCGGCATCGGGAGCCCCGACCGGCGCGGTCCCGGAGGGCGTGGTGCGGGGCGTTGGAGCGGTGCGGGGCAGTGGAGCTGTCGAAGGCCGCGCGAACCATCGCATCCGGCCGGCCGGCCGCTGACCGGTCGAGTTCCCCTCCGGTGCGCGATTCGTCAGTGCCGCCGACGCAGCGGTCGGTGTGGTCGGTGCGGCCGGCGCGGAAGCGATCGCCCGGCCGGTCGTGGGCCGGGTCACCGTCTGCTCCTCGCGAAGGCGTGTGACATCCCGCCTGGCCCGCTCCGCGTCGGCGTGTGCCCGCGCGGCGTCGGCCCGTGCTCGTTCGGCGTCGGCCCGGGCATGGTCGGCGTCGGCGTGTGCCCGCGCGGCGTCGGCCCGCGCTCGTTCGGCCTCGGCCCGGGCATGGTCGGCGTCGGCGTGTGCCCGCGTCGCGTCGGCCCGCGCTCGTTCGGCCTCGGCCCGGGCATGGTCGGCGTCGGCATGCGCCTGCTCCGAGTCGGCCCGAGCGCGGTCGGCCTCCGTCCGTGCCTGTTCGGCCTCCGCCCGCGACCGCGCAGCCTCCGCGCGCGCCCGGCCAGCGGCCTTCTGCGCCCGCTCGGCCTGCGCCCGGGCCCAGTGGATCTCGTTGCGCAGCTTGTGCCCCTTGTCGAGGGCGTCGAACTCGACCCGGTTCAACCGCCGACGCAGGCGGTCGGCGTCATCGGCCTCGTCAGGCCGCGCGCTCAGATCCGGGTCGCCGGGCGGCGGTTCGTCGCGGGCCTGCCGGTACAGCTCGGCGAAGCGCTCCCGGGCCTCATCCCGCCGCGCCACGTCCACGGCGATGTCGAGGACCATCGCCACAGTCCTCCAGGGCGGGCCGGCCTCGGCCCCGAACTGCCCGGCGAACCGTTGCGCGAGGACCCGCGGCTTCTCGTGCGCGTAGACCTTGTACCGGCGCTTCACGTCGCGGGCCAGGCCGGCCCACGGCCGGTCGCCATACCTGGTCACAAGCTCGCGGCGGACCTCCAGGCAGTACTGCGCGGACTTCGGCCGGCGCCGGTTCACCTCGGTCTCGGCGAGCAGTCGGCTGGTTCCGCGGGTCGCGTCGGCGGCGAGGGGCATGGTGACGGGGTTCCTTTCGCGGGGGATCGGCGCCGGAGGACGTCACATTCTGTAGTAACCGCGGACGCCCGCGCAGCCCCGTGGCCGTGCTTTGTGTCCGGTTTGCGATGACGGGCCGGATGACCGGGCCGTGACCGGGCAGTCCACCGTGGACGGTCGTCGGTCGGCCATTCGTGGCAGGTCATTCCCGGCCATCCGGTGACCAGCGGCGATTTCCCAGGTGGCGGCCCCTGTCCGGGCGGTGGCGGATCGGGTGGCCGGAACGGATGCGGACGTCTGGTTGAAATCCGACACACTGCGTGATGGCCTCTGGTGGCCCAAGACGGACTCCATGGAGGAAACGATCATCGATGACCGCCCATCCGCAGCGAACCGGTGACGCGCGCCGCCGGACCACGCTCCGCTTCTCCGCCAGATTCGGCTGGCAGGGCGTGGACGGTGAGGGCAGCGCCGACACCGAGGGCGCCGACCAGGGCGAGGTGGTGACCGCCATCGCGCTGGCCATCGGCGTCGGCGTCAGCGTTGTGCCCGGCGCCGCCCTCGGCGTGCTCTGCCTGCTGCTGCCCGGCGTGCCGAACTGGCTCGCGATCGGGCTGCCGCTCGCCGTATGGGTGGCCACCACCGCCGGCGTGCTGCTGCGCCTGCGGCGCTGAGCGCGTAAGTGGTGCCGGGCGCGGATCGGGTGGCGGCGGTGTGCCGCGATCGCCGGCGTGCTGCTGCGCCAGCGGCGGCGCTGAGCGCGTAGCTGGTGCCGGGCGCGGATCGGGTGGCGGCGGTGTGCCGCGATCGCCGGCGTGCTGCTGCGCCAGCGGCGGCGCTGAGCGCGTAGCCGGTGCCGGGCGCGGATCGGGTGGCGGCGGTGTGCCGGGCCGTCGCCGCCCGAAGCGTGACCGGGCTCTTGACAAGATCCTGAAATGGTTCGCAAACTCGACGATGATCGATGGATGCATGGATACCGGTGACGATCGAGGACGTGGCTCGCATGTGCGGCGCGAGCACCTGCCAGGTGTTCCTGCGCATCCGCGCCCCGCCGCTGGTGGCCGGGATCCTCGCGGCGCCGATCCTGGTGCCGGTGCGTACGATCGGCATGTCCGAGCTGACGTTCCTCACCGCCGACGAGGAGCCCCCACCCTGGTCGTGAAGCGCTACGCGGAGACGGTGTCGCCGGGCATCCGGGCCCAGCAGCCCATCGGCGCGACGGCCGTGGTCCCCACCGCGACCATGCTCGTGCTGCCCGTGATCGCGCTGCGGATCGTCAACCCGACCCAGCTCGTCGGCCGTGCCAAGGAACGCGTGCCAAGGAACGCGTGCCAAGGAACGCGTGCCAAGGAACGCGTGCCAAGGAACCCGTGCCAAGGAACCCGTGCAAGGAACCCCCGTTGTCAAGGAACCCCCGTGTCAAGGAAGAGGTCGACTGACGTGCGCATCGCCGACGCCCGGGTCATCGTCACCTGCCCCGGCCGCAACTTCGTCACCCTGAAGATCGTCACCGACGACGGTGTCACCGGGGTCGGCGACGCCACCCTCAACGGCCGCGAGCTCGCCGTGGCCGCCTACCTCACCGAGCACGTCATCCCGGCGCTCGTCGGGCGCGACCCGCACCGCATCGAGGACATCTGGCAGTACCTCTACAAGGGCGCGTACTGGCGGCGCGGCCCGGTCACCATGTCGGCCATCGCGGCCGTGGACACCGCCCTGTGGGACATCAAGGGCAAGGTCGCCGGGCTGCCCGTCTACCAGCTGCTGGGCGGGCGCAGCCGGGAGGGCGTCACGGTGTACGGCCACGCCAACGCCGAGACCGTCGAGGACGTGCTCGTCGAGGTGGCCCGCTACGCCGACCTCGGCTACCGGGCGGTCCGGGTCCAGACGGGCGTGCCCGGGCTCGAGACGACCTACGGGGTCGGCAAGGACAAGCTGTTCTACGAGCCGGCGGATGCCGCCGTCGCCTCGGAGGCGACGTGGTCGACGGAGGCGTACCTCACCCACGTCCCCGGCGTCTTCGCGCGGGTCCGCGAGGAGTTCGGGCCGCGGCTCAAGCTGCTGCACGACGTGCACCACCGGCTCACCCCGATCGAGGCGGCCCGCCTCGGCAAGAGCCTCGAGCCGTACTCGCTGACGTGGATGGAGGACCCGGTCCCGGCCGAGCTGCAGGAGGGCTTCCGGCTCATCCGGCAGCACACGACCACCCCGATCGCCGTCGGTGAGGTGTTCAACACCGTGTGGGACTGCGAGACCCTGGTCCGCGAGCAGCTCATCGACTACATCCGGGCCACGGTCGTGCACGCCGGCGGGATCACGCACCTGCGCCGCATCTTCGACCTCGCCGGGCTCTACCACGTGCGCACCGGCAGCCACGGCGCCACCGACCTGTCGCCGGTGTGCATGTCCGCGGCCCTGCACCTGGACCTGGCGGTGCCGAACTTCGGGCTGCAGGAGTACATGCGGCACACGCCGGAGACCGACGCCGTGTTCCCGCACGGGTACCGCTTCGAGGGCGGCTACCTGCACCCCTCCGAGGCCCCCGGGCTGGGCGTGGACATCGACGAGTCGCTGGCCGCCGAGTACCCCTACCAGCCGGCCGCGCTGCCCGTGAACCGCCTGATGGACGGCACGATGCACTCCTGGTGACCCGGTTGCCTCAACCCACCCGATTCGCAACCGATTGGGCGCTTGGAGACGGGGGACCGCACGTCCGGCGGCCTGCGGCGGATCGTGCCCCGGTTCCAGCGGGTTCAGCCGTAATGTGCAGGTTTCGTTGAGTAGGTTAGGTGGCATGGCCGACGAGCCGCTCACGCCCCAGGATCTCGAGGGCATCATCTGGCAGGTGTGGACCGCGTACCTCGGCACCAGCCCGACCGTCGTGCTGGACGAGGAGCCGCCCGGGGCCGACGCGGAGATCACCGCGAGCGTCGGCGTGGCCGGCGCCTGGCTCGGCATGGTCGTGCTGCGCGGCGGCCTGGGCGCGGCGGCGGCCCTGGCCGCGGAGATGCTCGAGCTGTCGTCGGTGAAGCCCGACGACATCCAGGACGCGGCCGGCGAGCTCATGAACATCGTGGCCGGGAACGTGAAGAGCTTCCTGCCCAAGCCCAGCCATCTCGCCCTGCCGCAGGTCGTGGTCGGCCGGGCCGAGATCCTGTGGCCGGGGACGCGGCTGCTGAGCCGGGTCCGGGTGCGCTGGGACGACTACCAGGTGACGGTGGAGGTCCTCGAGGGCGTGCCGCCGCGCCGGGACTGACCGGCCCGGCCGGTCAGGGCAGCACCGTCGGGGCGGCGACCAGACCCGCGTACGGGTGGCCGAGGCGGTGCGGCCCCGGCGGCGGGCGCGGCCTCGCGGGCCTGCGCGCGGTTCGAGGCCGCGGGCGGCACGCTGACCGCCGGGCCCGCGAGCACGGCGGGCGGCTTCCAGGTGACGGCGCCCCTGCCGATCGCGCCCTAGGATCTTGGAGCACCCGCTCCGCCCGGTCGCGCCGGGCCAACAGCTCCCAGCCTGCCGACGCTCGCGCTGGCCTGGGTGCTGCGCCGGTCCGAGGTCGCCTCGGCCATCACGGGCGCGTCGCGCCCCGAGCAGGTCCACGCGAACGCGGCCGCGGCGGGCGTGTCGCTGAGCGACGACGTGCTGGCCGCGATGGACGCCGCCCTCGGGGACGTGCCGATCACCGAGCCGACCCTGGCGCCGTTCGCCCAACAGGGCGTGCTGCACCGCTGAACCGAGCCGCCGTTTGACCCGGGTCGATTCGGGCATCCACAAGAGTGGGAACACCGCATTCACACCTGGGAGACAGCGATGAGCTTCGGTGACAAGGTCGAGCACGAGGCGGAAGAGCTCAAGGGCAAGGCCAAGGAGGGCTGGGGCACGGCCACCGGCGACCCGGACCTGCGCGCCGAGGGCCGCGCGGACCAGGACGAGGCCAACGTCAAGCAGGCCGGCGACCGCGTCAAGGACGCCGCCCACGACGTCAAGGACGCCCTGAGCTAGCAGCGCCCGGAATCCGAGCCCGGCCCCGTTGAACTCCGGCGGGGCCGGGCTCGTATGCGTTGACGTGAGCCGGCGTACGACATGGTGGGTCCTGGCGTTGATGGCGGGGCTGCTCGGCGTGTTCGTCGCGCCCGCCGCGCCCGCGTCCGCGCACGCGGTGCTGACGAGCGCCAGCCCGGCCGCCGGGTCCGTCGTCGCGTCGCGGCCGGCCGAGATCCGGCTCACGTTCAACGAGGCCGTCCGCGTGGTGCCGGGCCGCTCCCAGGTGCTCGCCCCCGACGGCAAGCGCGTCGAGGACGGCGACCCGCGGCCGGTCCACGACGGCCTCGCCATCCGGCTGCGGGCGGGCGACCGGGCCGACGGCACGTACGTCGTGAGCTACCGCGTCATCTCCGGCGACAGCCACCCGGTGTCGGGGTCGTTCACGTTCTCCGTCGGCGCGCCGTCCACCCCCGCGACCATGCCCGCGTCCGGGGCGATGCCCGTCGGCACCGACCCGGTCGTGCGCGTCGCGATCCCGGTCGCGAAGTACGCCGGCTACCTCGGGCTCGTGCTGCTGATCGGCCCCGCGGTGATGCTGGCGCTGTGGTACCCCCGGCGCCTGCCCCGCCGCCCGCTGCTGCGCCTGGCCCGCGCGGGCGTCGTCGCGGTGGCCGCGAGCACCGCCGGCGCGCTGTGGCTGCAGGCCCCGGCGGCGTCCGGGGCCGCGCTGCTGGACGTGTCGCCCGCCGAGCTGCGTGAGGTGGTGCTGAGCCCGTTCGGCCTCACGCTGCTGGTCCGCCTGCTCGCCCTGGCCGTCGCCGCCGCGCTCGTCGCCCGCCTGCGCCGCCGCCCGGACCGGCGCCTCTCGGCCGGGCTGCTCGCGGCGGCCGTGGCGGGGCTGCTCACGTGGCCGCTGACCGGGCACCCGGTCGCGTCGCCCAACGCGGTGCTGGTGGTGGCGGCCGACGTCGTGCACCTGGGCGCCATGGGCCTGTGGCTGGGCGGTCTCGTCGCCCTCCGGGCGGTGCTCCTGCGCCGCGCCGACCCGCGCGAGCTGCGCACGATCCTGCCCTCGTGGTCGCGCTGGGCGATGGCCTCGGTGTACTGGCTGGTCGCGGCCGGCCTGGTCCAGGCCCTCGTGCAGATGGGCGACTGGGCGGCGTTCACCGGCGGCGCGTACGGACGAACCCTCGTGGTGAAGGCCGGGCTGGTCGCGGCCGTGCTGGCGGTGGCCGCCGGCTCGCGCCGGATGGTCCAGCGCGACCGGGGGGTGGGCGGGCGCACGAGTGCCGGGGCGGGCCGGCTGCGGCGGGCCGTCGGCCTCGAGGCGGGCATCGCGGCGCTGGTGCTGGCCGCGAGCGCCGTGCTGGTGCAGCTCACGCCGGGGCGCACGGTCGACGTCGAGGCCCGGGCGGCGGCCCGGGCCGCGGGCTTCGCCACGACACTGACGAGCCCGCTCTACGCGCTGCAGCTCGAGGTGTACCCGGCGGCGGTGAGCGAGTACAACAGCTTCCACGCGTTCGCGTACACCCCCGAGGGACGGCCGCTGCCGGTCGTGGAGTGGACGGTGACCGCGGCCCTGCCCGAGCGCGGCATCGAGCCGATGGACAACCCGGTGTTCACGGTCACGGGCAACCAGGGCCTCGGCAACATCACGTTCCCGGCGACCGGCGCGTGGAGGCTCACCATCACGCTGCGGGTGTCCGAGTTCGATCAGGCCACGGTCACGGCCCAGGTCCCGGTCCGCTGACGTCAGCGGTTGATGGTGAAGTCGGTCGCGGGGCTGACCTTGGAACCCACGCGCGCGACGACCTGGTAGGTGCCGGCCGGGGCCGGGCTCTGGGCCGGCGCGCACGTGTGCGGGGTCGCGCGGTAGCTGCTCCACACGAAGCGGTACCGCACCGCGTCGCCGGCCGCGAAGGCCCGCACGTCGCTGGTCTTCTTGGTGTCGCAGTCGTCCGAGGAGAACAGCAGGGTGCCGTTCTGCAGGACGCGGATCTCCTGCGCGCCCGGGCCCAGGTCCCGCGAGCACCAGTCGGCGGCCTTGCTCGCGACGTTGATGCCGAACGTGAACGTGCCGCCGACGACGCCGGGCGACGGGCTCACGGTCACCGTCACGGCGATCTGGTCGTCGCCGCAGGGCGCGACGTTCGCCGGGGGCGCGCTGCGCCCGGGCGCGGCCGGCGCGCTGGTGTCCGCGCCGGTCTCGGGGCTGGCCGGCACGATCTGCGGCGCCGACGGCTCGGGCGCGGGCCCGCCGCCCGCGCTGGAGCCGAGCGGACCGGGCCGGGCCGAGGCGGCCCCGCTGTTCACCGCCGACGGCTTGGAGTCGCCCCCGCCCCGCACCAGGATCCACACGATGAGCAGCACGCCCACGACGGCGACGACCACCATGGCACGGCGGCGCCAGTACACGGAGGGTGGTAGAGGTCCGACGGTCCAGCCATTCGCCGGTGGTTGCATTCGGGCAGTTTGCCAGAAGGCGCGGGGCGCTTCAGCCCCGGATCTGCGTGTGTCGCGGCGAGTCGCGAGCGAGCTTCGTCACGACCGGCCCGCGAGCCGGTCGGCGAACCACACGGGACCGTCCGGCCACGGAACGTGACCGGCGCCCAGGCCGCCCAGATCCTCTGGGAGCCCGGCGCCCGCATCGGGCCGCCGGGCCCGCGGATCAGCGGCCGCCCGTCGCCGGAGCCGCGGCGGGACCGGACGGTGCCGTCGAGGGCGGCGAAGGTCGCCACCCGTGGATCCTGTGGGCCGCGGCCAGCACCTCGCCGACCGTGACGGCCAGCAGGGCCGGGTGCGGGACCTCGCTCGCGGTGTCGCCCGGCTCGGCGGCGTGGCCCCGCCAGACGGCCACGTGCTGCGGACGGTCCGGCGGCGGGCCCCACAGGCGCGGCGGTACCGGCCCGAAGAGCACGACCGACGGCGTGCCGTAGGCCGTGGCGAGGTGCGCGATCCCGGTGTCGCCGCTGACCAGCAGCCGCGCGTGGCCGACGAGCCCGGCCAGGTCCCGCAGCGGCGTCGCGCCCGCCAGCACGGCGGTCGCGGGCAGCCCCGCCTCCCCGGCGACCCGCCGGGCCAGCGGCTCCTCCGGCGGCGAGCCGGTGACGACGACGTCGTGCCCGGCCTCGGCCAGCGCGCGGGCGAGCGCGGCGAAGCGCTCCGGCGGCCAGCGCCGCAGGCCGGACTTGGCGCCCGGGTGCACGATCGTGGCGCCCGGCCGCGGGGAGGCGGGCCGGGTCAGGCTCAGGTCGGCCTCGTCGCACGGCACGCCGTACCACCGCAGCATCCGGCACCAGCGCGCGACCTCGTGCTCGTCGGGGCGCCACCGCGGCCCGTCGCCGAAGGCCAGCAGGCGCCCGGGATCGGTGGCCCGCAGCAGGGCGTGCGACCGCGGCCCGCGGCCGTGCAGGTTGACGGCCACGGCCGGGCGCAGCCGCGGCAGCTCGTCGTCGAGCCCGTCGCAGGGCAGCACCTCGTCGACGGCGCCGGTGAGCCCGGCCAGCGGTGCCAGCCACGCCGGGGCCGCGAGCACCAGCCGCTCGCCCGGGAACGCGCGGCGCAGCCCCCGCAGCGCCGGCACCCCGGTGGCGAGGTCGCCGACGCCCAGGGCCCGCAGCACGAGGATCACGGGTACGACGTCTCCGTCTCGGCGCAGATGACGAGCTCGCGCACGGCGCAGCCGCGGGGCTGGCCGAGCGCGAACAGGATCGCGGCGGCCACGTGCGCCGGGTCGTTGAGGACCGCGTCGGGGCCGGGCTTGTACTGCTCCGCGCGGTCGTCGAAGAACCGCGTGCGCATGCCCCCGGGCACGACCAGCGTGACTCCGACCTGCCCGGCGAGCTCGGCGGCCAGGGCCCGGGTGAACCCGACGACCCCGAACTTGGCCGCGCAGTAGGCGGTCGCGTCGCTGACGGCCTTCACGCCGAGCGTGGACGCGACGGTGACGACGTGCCCGTGGGACTCGGTGAGCGCCGGCAGCGCGGCCCGGATGACGGCGGCCGGGGCGAGCAGGTCGACGGCGACGACCCGCTCCCAGGTCTCGGCGGGCACGTCGGCGAGCCGGCCGGGCACGTCGGTCCCGGCGGCGGTGACGACCGCGTCGAGCCCGCCGAGGTCGGCGATCGCCTTGCGGGTGGCGGCCTCGGCGGCCCGGGTGTCGGCGAGGTCGCACTCGATCCAGGGCACCCCGCCGGGGTCCTGGCGATCGATGACGTAGGGACGGTGCCCGGCCTCCAGGGCGGCCCGCACGACGGCGGCCCCGAGGCCGCTGGCGCCGCCGGTGACGAGAACGGAGCGGCTCATGGTCTTCCTCCGATCAGCTTGGTGGTGGAGTGTCCCTCCAGATACGGCACGATGACCGTCTGCCCGCCCCACCGCTTGACGAGCTCGGCCTCGGGCAGTTCCGGGCCGCCGTCGGCGTAGTCGCCGCCCTTGACCCAGATGTCGGGCCGCAGCCAGGCGAGGGTCGCCTCCGGGGTCGGCTCGTCGAAGACGACGACGGCGTCGACGCAGGCGAGCGCGAGCAGCAGGCGGGCGCGGTCGGCCTGGGCGACGACGGGCCGCCCGGGGCCCTTGAGGCCGGTGACCGACGCGTCGGAGTTGAGGCACACGACGAGGCAGTCGCCCAGGGCCCGGGCCGCCTCCAGGGTCGCGATGTGCCCGGCGTGCAGCAGGTCGAAACAGCCGCCGGTCGCCACGATCGTCCCGCCCCGGGCCCGGACCCGCGCGACGGTCTCCCGCTCGACGCTCTCCCGCTCGCGCGACTCGGCCGGCACCCGGCCGACGTAGCCCGTCGCGGCGGCCACCGCGGCCTCGACCGCCTCCGAGGGCAGCGCCCCGGCCGCGAGCGCGGCCGCGGCCGACGCGGCGAACCGGTCGCCGGCGCCGCAGGTGTCCCCGTCGAGCACCCGGGGCGCCGGGACCACGAGCGGGGTCGGCCCGGCGTGGCACAGCACCGCCCCGCTCGACCCGGTGGTGACCGCGACCGCCCCGGCGCGCCAGCGGCGGCGCAGCTCCTGCCCGGCCCGGGTGGCGGCGGCGACCCGGCCCCCGCCGCCCGCGTCGCCGCTGAACGCGCGGGCCTCCGCCTCGTTCGGCGTGGCCAGTCGCGTCCCGGGGACCGGGGCGGCGCCGCGCGGATGCGGGTCCCACACAACCGGCGTGCGGGTCTGCGTCAGGGCCGCCCGCAGCCCCGGCCGCCCGGTCAGGCCCCGGCCGTAGTCGCTGACGAGCACGACGTCGGCGACGTCGAGCAGGTCGCCCGGTTCGGGCTCGGGCGGGATCGCCGGGTCGGCGCCGCGGTCGAGGCGCAGCAGCACCTGGCCGCGGGCCCGGAGCCGGATCTTCTCGGGGGTCGCGCCGGGCAGCGTGACCGCGTGCAGCCGCACCCCGGCCGCGGTGAGCAGCTCGGCCAGGCGCAGGCCGCCCGCGTCGTGGGCGAGCGCGGTCACCAGCGTCACGTCCAGCCCGTCGCCGGCCGCGAGCAGCGCGGCGAGGCCCGCGCCGCCCGGCCGGTCCACAGTGGACTCCTCGTCGAGGACCAGGGCGGGGGCGTCGGGGGAGACGCGGCGGACGGTGCCGTCGACGTCGCGGTCCAGCAGCGTGTCGCCGACGACGACCAGCCGCGTGCTCACGAGACCACCAGCCGGCGCCGGGCCACGTGGGCGTCGACGTGCTCGCAGAGGACGTGGGCGGCGACGAGGTGCAGCTCCTGCACCACCTGCCCGTCGCCGGCGCAGCACACGGCCTCGTCGCAGACGAGGGCGAGCGGGTTCGGGCCGGGCCCGGTCAGCGCCCACGTGTGCAGCCGGCACTCGCGGGCCGCGGCGGCCGCGGCCAGCACGTTCACGCTGCGGCCGCTGGTCGACAGGGCCAGCAGCACGTCGCCCTCGCGGCCGTGGGCGCGGACCTGGCGGGCGAAGATCTCCTCGTACCCGTAGTCGTTGCCGATCGCCGTGACCGCGGACGAGTCGGCGCACAGCGCGATCGCGGACAGCGGGGTGCGCTCGTCGCGCAGGCGCCCGGTCAGCTCGGCCGCGAGGTGCTGCGCCTCGGCCGCGCTGCCGCCGTTGCCGCAGACGAGGAGCCGGCCCCCGTCGCTGAGGATCTCGGCGAGCCGCACGCCCCAGGCCTCCAGCCGCACGGCCGCGTGGCGGAACGGGCCGATCGCGGCGGCCAGGGCGGTCAGGTGTGCGTCGAGCGCCCTCATCGGGCCACCGCCGCGACGCTCCGGCCGGCCACCGCGCGGTAGACCGACTCGAGCCGCCCGGCCGTGCGCGGCCACGAGTAGCGCTGCCGGGCCCGGTCGAGGGCGGCCGCACCGTACGCGTAGCAGCGCATGTCGTCGTCGACCAGCCGGCGCAGGGTGTGGCCGAGGGCGCGCGGGTCGCGGGGGCGCACCAGGTCGCCGGTGATGCCGTCGACGACGGTGTCCAGCAGCCCGCCGACCGCGCTGGCCACGACGGGGCGCCCGCACGCCATCGCCTCGAGCGGGGTGAGGCCGAACGGCTCGTACCAGGGCACGGCCGCGACCACGTCGGCGGAGCGGTACCAGGCCGGCATCCCCGCGATGGGAACCTGCCCGGCGAAGCGCACCCGCTCGGCGACCCCGCACCGCTCGGCGACGTGCCGCAGCCGCTCGGTCTCGGCCGGGTCCGGGCCGCCCGCGATGACGCACTCGGGGCCGGGGCAGTAGGGCATGGCCCGGATCAGGTCCGCGAAGCCCTTGCGTTCGACGAGCCGGCCCACCGAGAGGATGCGGGGCCGGGCCGTGCGCGGGGCGACAGGGCCCTCGGGGGCGAACACGTCCAGGTCGACCCCGGACGGCACGAGCGCGATCCGGGACCGGGGCACGCCCATCCGGGTCAGCTCGCGGGCCTCGTCGCGGCACTGGGCCACGACCCGGTCGGCGATCCGCCCGAGGTGCCGCTCGAAGCCGATCCGCTGCGGCGGGCTGGTGTCCGCGGCGCCCTGGTGCCGGCGCTTGACGACGCCGAGGGCGTGGAACGTCTGCACCACCGGGATGTCCCGGGGCCTGGCGGCGGTCACCGCGGCCAGCCCGCTCATCCAGAAGTGCGCGTGGACCACGTCGGGCACCCACGGGTCGCCGTCCCACTGCGCGCCCAGCCGGCGGCCGAACTCGCCCATGTACGGCAGCAGCGCGTCCTTGGGCAGCGCCCGGGCGGGCCCGGCCGGCACGTGCACGACGCCGACCCCGTCGCCGGTGACCACCATCGGCGGCCGGTCGGGGCCGTCGCGGCGGGTGTAGACGCGGATGTCGTGCCCGAGCGCGGCCAGGGCCGCGGCCAGGCCGGCGACGTGGGTGTTCTGACCGCCCGCGTCCTCGGTGCCGGGCGCGGCAAGCGGGCTGGCGTGCTCGGAGATCATCGCGATGCGCACAGTTCGTCCTCCAGCAGACGGTCCCAGTCGGACAGGAAGCGGTCGAGGCCGTACCGGCGCAGGGCCGCGGCCCGCCCGGCGGCCCCGAGGCGATGGGCCTCCCCGGGCGACTCGATGAGCCAGAGCGCCGCGTCGACGAGCGCGCCGACGTTCGTGGACAGCACCCCGGCGCCGGGCGGCACCGCCTCGACGGCCTCCGTGGTGGCCAGGGCCACGACCGGCACGCCGATCGTCATCGCCTCGACGAGGCTGAGCCCGAGCGAGGTCCAGCGGCACAGGTGCAGGTAGGCGCGGCGGCGGGCGAGCTCGGTGTGCATGGCGGCCTGGGGCGGGTCGTCGTGCACCGCGATCCGCTCGCCGGCCAGGCCCGCGACGCCCATGCCGAAGACGTCCAGGGGCGCGGCCGCGGCGAAGCGCGGGAACAGGTCGGTGCCGGTCACCCGGCCGCGGCGCACGGGCTCGTTGGTGACCACGGCGAGCCGCTCCAGCTCGCCGGAGTAGCGGGCGGCGGGCTCGACGACGCCGTGCTCGATGACGGTGGTGCGGGTGCCGCCGCAGTCCCAGAACAGCGCGTTGAAGTGGGTGACGTGGACGATGACGAGGTCGGCCCGGTCGGCCAGCGGATGCCGGGTGCGGGGAACGTCACCCTGGGGGGTGTTGTGCTCGAGGTACACCTTGGGCAGGCCCGGCGGGACGAGCCGCAGCTCCTCGGGCCGCTGGAGGACGGCCAGGTCGGCGTCCACCTCGCACAGCCGGTCGAGCGGGACCTCCTCGACGGTGTCCGGCCAGTCGAACGTGCGGGCCCGGCCGCGCCCCCAGGGGCCCCGGTCCTCGGTCACCGGCACGAGGTACCGATGCTTGCCGTGCACGAACGCCGTCGTCCACGACCCGTGCACGTGCCACAGGAGGACGTTCATCCGCGCCTCCCGGCCCACAGCAGCTCGGCGGCGGCGACGACGGCGGCCGGGTCCACGCTCGACAGGCACGGGTGGCCGCCGATCGGGCACACCGTGGCGCGCGTGTCGCGGCAGGCGGCGCCGGCGTCGCCGAGCCGGACGACGGGCACCCGGAACGGCGCCCACTGTCCGAAGGGGACGGTCGGCGCGTAGAGGCTGACGACCGGCGTGCCGACCGCCGCGGCCAGGTGCGCCGGGCCGGTGTTGCCCACGACGAGGCAGCCGGCCCCGGCCAGCAGCCCGGCCAGCCCGGCCAGATCGGTGGCGCCGCCGAGATCGACGCCGAAGTCCCCGGCGACCTCGGCCGTGAGCGCCTTCTCCGCGTGCGAGCCGGTGACGAGTACCTGCCACCCGGCCGCGGCCAGGGCCTTGACGATCCGGCGGTGCACCTCGGCGGGGCAGGCGCGGGCGGGAGCGGACGTGCCCGGGTGCACGACGACGTACGGGACGTCCGGGAGGGCCGGGCCGAGCGGGGCGGCCGTGCCGGCGGGGGGCGCGATGCGCAGGCGGGCGTCGTCGCCGGGCGGCAGCGGGAACCCGGCCGCGGCGGCGAGCGACAGCGCCCGCTCGGCCTCGGGGATGCCGGGCGGCACGCGGTGGCGCACGTCGAGCAGGGAGCCGGGGTAGTCGTCGCTGATCGCGCTGACCCGCCCGACCCCGGCCACCCGCAGCAGCAGCGCGGTCGGCAGCGGCGACTGGTGGTAGGAGGTGAACACCACGGCCTCGTCGGCCCGCGCGGCGGCGAGGCGCTCGACGAGCGCGTCCATGGCGTCGGGGTCGACCGGGTCGGGCTCGGGGTCGATCCAGGGCAGCCGCCACTCGACGAGCTCGTCGACGCCCGGCAGCAGCTCGGCCGCGGCCCGCCCGCGCGGCCCGCACAGCAGCACGACCCGGGCCGCCCCGGCCGCGACCGCGCGGATCGCCGGGCCGGTCAGGAGCACGTCGCCGGCCGAGTCGGGGCGGACCACGACGACGGTCCCGGCGTTGTGCGGCCGGCGCCGGCCGGACGGGAACAGCTCGTCGCGGTCCAGCACGAGCTCGACCGCGGCGCGCAGGTCGCCGGCGACGAGCGGCGCCGCGGCGACCTCCCGCCGCAGCGTCACCGCCGTGGGCACGAGGACGCCCGCGGCCCCGGCGGCGAGCGCGGCCTCCATGTCGCGGCCGATGTCGCCGATGACCACGCACCGCTCGGGCGTGGTGCGCAGCTCCCGCGCGGCCGCGAGGACGAGGCCGGGCCGCGGCTTGCGGCACGGGCACCGGTCGCCGTCGTCGTGCGGGCACACCTGCCACGTGTCGAACGGCCCGAGCAGGTGCTCGATGCGGGCGTTGACCAGGGCAAGCTGCTCGGTGCTGACCAGCCCGCGGGCCACGCCGGACTGGTTGGTGACCACGCCGAGGCGCAGCCCCGTGGCACGCAGCCGGTCGAGGGCGGCCCGGGCACCGGGCAGCGGGCGGACCAGGGTGGGGTCGTTGATGTACGGCACGTCCTCGATCAGGGTCCCGTCCCGGTCGAAGAGCACGGCGTCGAAGAGGTTCATGCGGCGGCCCGCCAGCGCCAGCGGCCCGCGAGCCAGTGCCCGATCGCGAGCGGCGGGATGAGCACGCTCGTCAGCGCCATGGTGGCCACCTCGGCCGGGGTGCGCGGGCCGGGCGCGATGCGGGCGGCCGCGAACTCGGCGGTGCCGCCCGCCCAGGCCAGGCCGAGCGCGGCGGACAGCCACCGCCACCGGCCCGGCAGGGCGAGGGCGCCGAGCGCGCCGAGGGCCGCGGCGGTGACGAGCGCGTGGCGGGGCCGGCGGCCGGGCGGGATGCCGAGCCACCGGCGCCAGTGCGGGCCGTACAACCGGCGCAGCAGGGCGTCGTCGGCGTTGCCACGCTGGCTGCGCAGGCTCACCCAGCGGCTCTCGGGCCGCACGGGATGGGTCACGGTGCGCCCGCCCGGCCGCAGCCGCCAGCCCGCCCGCCGCACGCGGTGGGCCAGCTCGGCGTCCTCGCGGAAGGCGCGCGGGAAGCGCTCGTCGAAGCCGCCGGTCGCCTCGAGGGCGGCGCGGCGGTAGGCCATGTCGGCCGTCAGCCAGGCGCCGCGCTCGAGCCCGATGGTGCTGCGCTCCCAGTCGGTCGGGCGGCGCCCGGCCGGCCGCGGCACCCGGACCCGGCCCTGGACCCCGCCGACAGTGCGCTCGACGTCGAGGTCGGCCCGCAGGTGGCGGTACCACTGCGGCTCCGGCACCACGTCGTCGTCCAGGAACACGACCCAGTCGCCGCTCGCCCGCCGCCAGCCGGCGTTGCGGGCGGTGGCCGGGCCGCGGCGCTCCCGGTCCTCGACGACGATCAGCTCCGCGCCGTCCGGCAGCGGGCCGAGCGCGTCGAGCAGCGTGCGCAGGCTCGCGCGGCCCAGCGTCGGCACGACGATGCTGACGTTCACCGGCCGGCCCCGAACGCCGCCGCCCGGTGCACCGCGAACGGCCCGAGCGCGAGCAGGTCGACGGGCGCGGAGCCGAACAGCTCCATCGCCTCGCGCGGCGTGTCCACCATCGGCCGGCCGGCGGTGTTCAGCGACGTGTTGACCACGACGGGCAGGCCGGTGCGCGCCTCGAACTCCGCCAGCAGGCGGGCCACGAGGGGCTCGTCGTCCGGGTGTACCGTCTGCACCCGCGCGGTCCCGTCGACGTGCACGACGGCCGGGATCCGCTCCGTCCACTCGGGACGGACGCGGTGCACGAACAGCATGTACGGGCTCGGGAAGACGCCGTCGAAGACCTCGCCGAACCGCTCGGCCCGCACCATCGGCGCGATCGGCCGGAACTGCTCGCGGCCCTTGACGTCGTTGAGCCGGGCGGTCATCGCGCGCTCGCCCGGGTGGGCCAGCAGCGAGCGGTGCCCGAGCGCCCGCGGCCCGTACTCGCCGCGCCCCTGGTACCAGGCGACGATCCCGCCACCGGCGAGGACCGCGGCGGCCTCGGCGGCGATGTCGGGCGGCCGAGTGTAGGGCAGCGCGGCCCGCCGCAGCTCGTCCTCCAGCGCGGCATCGCTCCAGCCGCGGCCGAGGTCGGCGCCGCGCATCGGCACGATCGGGCACTCGGCCGCGCAGGACAGGTGCAGGGCGGCGCCGAGCGCGGTGCCCGCGTCCCCGGCCGCCGGCTGTACCCAGACGCGCTCGAACGGCCCCTCGGCGGCGATGCGGGCGTTGGCCACGCAGTTGAGCGCCACCCCGCCGGCCATCGTGAGGGTCGCGGGGCGCCCGGCGGCGTCGAAGAGCCACCGCGCCAGGGCCAGCAGCACCTCCTCGAGCCGCGCCTGCACCGACGCGGCCAGGTCGGCGTGGTCGTCGGTGAGCTCGCCGTCGGCCGCGCGGGCCTTGGCCAGGGCCGCCCAGTCGACGGGCTCGACCGCGAAGCCGCCGTCCCCGGTCGGGTACACCAGCTCCCGCAGCTCCGGCAGGAACCGCGGGCGGCCGTAGGAGGCGAGGGCCATCACCTTGTACTCGTCGCTGGAGTGCTGGAAGCCCAGGTGCCTGGTCAGATCCTCGTAGAGCAGGCCGAGCGAGTGCGGCAGGCGCTGGCCCGCGAGCGGGGTCAGCTCCCGGTCCCGGTAGACCCCGGCGAGGTGGCTGGCGGTCTCGCCGCGCCCGTCGAGCACCAGCACCGCCCCGTCGCCGCCCGCGCACAGGCCCGCGGAGGCGGCGTGGGCGACGTGGTGCGGGACGAAGCGCACCTGCTGCGGGTCCAGCCCGGGCAGCGCCTCGGCCAGGAACCAGGGCGCACGGCGGGCGTAGTCGACCCGCAACGCGTCCCACGGGTCGTGGACGCCGAGGCTGCCGAGGTCGCCGCAGAGCGTGGGATCGAAGGAGTACGCGACCGCGTCGAGGTCTTCCGGGCGCAGCCCGGCCTCGCGCAGGCACCAGGCGGCGGCGAGCTCCGGCAGTTCCCAGGCCGAGAACGGCACCGGCCGTTTGCCGTGCTTGCGACGGCTGAAGCGCTCCTCCTCGGCGGCGGCGACCGTGCGCCCATCGATGACGAGCGCGGCCGCCGGGTCGTGGAAGATCGCGTTGATGCCAAGGACCCTCATGCCCGGCCCGCCTACCCCCGCCGCCGCGCGATCAACCAAAAACACTTCTCCGAAGAGAACCGTTTGAGCGCACCGGGGCGGGGAAGGTCGCTGGCCTATGCACACCGTTGAGCACCTGATCGCCGGGGCGTGGACGGCCGGGTCGGACCGGTCGATGGTCATCGATCCGCACGACGGCACGCCGGTGACCACCGCGCCGGCCGCCACCCCGCACGAGGTCGCCGCGGCCGTGGCGGCGGCCCGGGCGGCCCAGCCGGACTGGGCGGCGACCGCGCCGGACGCCCGCGCCGACGCGCTACGGGCCGCGGCCGGCGCCGTGGAGGACGCGTGCGGCCTGCTGGCCCGCACCATGTCGGCCGAGATGGGCAAGCCGGAGGCGGAGGCGGCCGCGTCGATCGCGGCGGGGGTCGGGACGCTGCGGCAGTACGCCGAGCTCGGCCCGCTGCGCGGCGGCCGCACGCTCGGCGGCGACCCGGGCGCGCTGGACCTCATGGTGCCCGAGCCGCGCGGGGTGGTGGCCGCGATCACCCCCTGGAACGACCCGGTGGCGGTCTCCTGCGGGCTGCTGGGCGCGGCCCTGATCACCGGCAACGCGGTCGTCTACAAGCCCAGCGAACGGGCCCCGGCGACCGGCTGGCTGCTCACGAAGCTGCTCGCCCCGCACCTGCCGCCCGGCGTGCTGTCGATGCTCGCCGGGGCGGCCCCGACCGGGGCGGCGCTCGCCGAGTCGGCCGTCGACGTGGTCGCGCACGTCGGCTCCACGGCCGCCGGCCGGTGGATCGCCGCCGCGGCCGCCCGCACCGGCGCGAAGGCGCTGCTGGAGAACGGCGGCAGCGACCCGCTCATCGTCGACGCCGACGTGGACCCGGCCTGGGCCGCGGGGCAGGCCGCGCTCGGGGCGTTCGCGAACGCCGGGCAGATCTGCGTCGCCGTCGAGCGGATCTACGTGCACGCGGCCGTGGCCGAGGACTTCCTGCTGGCGCTGGTCAAGGAGGCGGCCGCGTTCGAGATCGGGCCGCTGGTCGACCTGCGCCACCGGGCCGCCGTGCACGGGCAGGTGGTCGACGCGCTCGACCGCGGGGCGAAGCTGCTGGCCGGGGGCGTCGCGCCGGACGGGCCGGGGGCGTGGTACCCGCCGACGGTCCTGGCCGACTGCACGGACGAGATGCGGGTGATGGAGACCGAGACGTTCGGGCCGGTCGCGCCCGTCGTGACGGTCGGCTCCTTCGACGAGGCGCTGCGGCGCGCCGCGCGCACACCCTACGGGCTGGCGGCCACGGTGCTGACCGGCTCGATGAGCAACGCGCACTGGGCCTCGCAGCAGCTCGAGGCCGGTACCGTCAAGATCAACGCGGTCTTCGGAGGAGCGCCGGGCGGGGCCGCCCATCCCCGCCGGGGCAGCGGGCAGGGCTTCGGCTACGGCCCCGAGCTGCTGGACGAGATGACCGCGACCAAGGTCGTCCACCTCGAGGCGCCGCCCGGCGGCTGGTAGGCGGCAGGAGCGGCCTAGTCGTCGGCCTGCAGGTGGCGGCGCAGGAAGTCGAGGGAGTGCGCGAGCAGCCGCGACACGTGCATCTGTGACAGCCCCACCTGCTTGGCGATCTCCAGCTGCGACAGGTTGCCGTAGAAGCGCATGGACAGGATCCGCTGCTCCCGCCGGGGGAGCCGGGCGATCAGGCGCTTGAGGGCCTCGCGGTACTCCACCAGCCCGAACTCGGGCGCCTCGTCGCCGAGCGTGTCGAGCATGGTGCCGTCCTCGTCCATGCCCGGCGTCGGCACGTCGAGCGACAGCGGGCGGTACGCCTGGGTCGCCCCCACCGCCTCGACCACCTGCTCCTCGTCCAGCCCGGTGTGCGCGGCGAGGTCCGGGACGGTCGGCGAGCGCCCGAGCCGCTGGGTCAGCTCCTCGCGGGCGTGGTTGACCGCCATCCGCAGCTCCTGCAGGCGCCGCGGGATGCGGATGCCGGAGGCCCGGTCGCGGAAGTGGCGCTTGAGCTCGCCGGTGATCGTCGGCGTCGCGTAGGTGCCGAACTCGGTGCCGTGCTGCGGGTCGAACCCGTCGACGGCCTTGATCAGCCCGAGCGCGGCGACCTGGCCGAGATCGGCGGCCGGCTCGCTGCCGCCGTCGTAGCGGCGGGCCAGCCGGTGCGCGGCCGGCAGGCACTGCTCGATCACCTGGTCGCGGACCCGGGACCGGCTCGGGTCGTCCGGCTCCAGCTCGGCCATGCGCAGGAGGCGCTCGGTCACCCCGGCCGGCCACTGCCCGTGACCCAGCTCGATCGCGTCGAGGTCCAGGGGCCGGCGCTGGCGGAGCTGGACCGGCCAGTCCAGCTCGTCGTAGGCGCGCAGCGCCTTGGCCGCGCCGGCGATCTCCAGGGCCGACAGCGCGACCCCGCTCGCCCCGCTCACCTGCACGTCCGCCTCGAGCTGCTCGCCGCGGCGGTGCAGGTAGAGCAGGATCTTGATCGCGGCCGCGTCGATCAGCCGCACTTGGGCCACATCGACCGCGACCCGCCCGGAGCGCGCGTCGAAATGCTTGAACACGATCTGGCGGAGATATGGCGCCGACGCGTAGTCGAGCACGCCGGAACACTCCAGCAGGGTCGCTTCCGGGCGTTGTGACATGGTGATCGTCAAGTCCATGACCGCCCCCTCAGCCCCCACGCTATGCCGATAGCGGCGCCGATGCACCCGGTGCGGCCGTATTCGCGCCCCCGGCCACCTCCATCACGAGGATCGCCCCGATCACCCCGGCGGTCTCGCTGGTGAGCGGGGAACACACAACGCGCAGGTCAACCGTGCGCCCGCGGCGGTTCACGGCCGACTGCTCCTCCTGCTCGCGCTCCGAGCGGCCGGTCAGCACTTCCCGGATCGCCGGGCGCAGCCGGTCCGTGGACAGCCCGATGTCGATGTTGAGGAAGTGCTGACCGACGGCCTCGTCGGGGCGCAGCCCCCACAGGTCCT
The DNA here is from genome assembly GCF_050947935.1 of Dactylosporangium sp. CA-052675. Classification (GTDB taxonomy): domain Bacteria; phylum Actinomycetota; class Actinomycetes; order Mycobacteriales; family Micromonosporaceae; genus Dactylosporangium. The sequence continues at coordinate 5,002,028 of NZ_CP192010.1, forward strand.
CCGAGCGGCGGTTCCAGACCAGGATGTGCATCTCGCGGTCGAGCACCACGACGCCGGCCCGCAGGCTGGTGAGGATCGCCTCCATGAACGAGTTGGCGTCGTTGAGCTCGGCGGTGCGCTCCCGCAGCTCGTCGTTGATCGACTGGAGCTCGTCGTTGGTCGACTGCAGCTCCTCGTTCATGGTCTCCAGCTCCTCGTTGGTGGACTGCAGCTCCTCGTTGGTCGTCTCCAGCTCCTCGACCGTGGACTGCAGCTCCTCGTTCGTGGTCTCCAGCTCCTCGTTGGTGGACTGCAGCTCCTCGTAGGCGGTCTCGAGCTGCCGGTTCGCGAGTTCGAGCTCGCCCTGCAGGCGCCGCGAGGCGGTCATGTCCTGGAAGATCACCACGACGCCGAGCAGCCCGGCGTCGGAGTCGACGAGCGGGTGGATCTGGATGTTGAGGTACTGCTTCTCGCTCGCCGCGGTCACCAGCTCCACGTCGTCGATGCGGGCCACCCGGCGCTCGACCTGGGCCTGCTCGATGTATCCCCGCAGCTCCACCGGGCGGTAGGACAGGTCGAGGTCACGGAAGGGCCGGCCGATGTCGCGCGGGGAGACCCCGAAGAGCGTTTCGGCGTGCCGGTTGGTGAGCGCGACCAGCCCGTCGGCGGTGACCACGACCTGCGCGACGGGGCTGGCCATGAAGGCCTCGCTGCGCAGCCGGTCCAGGCCGAACAGCTCGGTGCGGGGCGGGGTGTGCGGCGGCTCGGTCAGGTAGACGCCCCCGTTGAGCACCGGCCGCGACACCTTGCGGAACATCCGCCGCTTGAGATCGAGCGGGGTGAACAGGTTGGCGTGGCTGAGCAGCATCTCCGCCTTGCCCAGGAACAACACCCCGCCGGGGGACAGCGCGAAGTGGAACCGGGACAGGATGCGGGTCTGGGTCTCGGCGTTGAAGTACATCAGCGCGTTTCGGCAGACCAGCAGGTCGATACGGCTTATCGGAGCGTCCTGCACCAGGTCGTTGCGGCCGAAGATGACCGATCGGCGCAGGTCCTTGCGGAACGTGAACCGGGTGCCGGTGGGCTCGAAGTACCGCTCGACCAGCTCCGGCTCCAGGTGCGCCAGGTCCCGCTCGGCGTAGGTCGCCTGCCGCGCGTGGGCCAGACTCTCCTCGTCGACGTCGGTCGCGTAGATCTTGACCCGCTCCCGGAACCGCTCGACGCCCATCGCCTCGGCCAGCACGATGGCCAGCGTGTACGCCTCCTCGCCGGACGCGCACCCGGCGCTCCACACCCGCAGCGGCCCCTCGTGCCCGTCGATGAGGCGGGGGAGCACCTCGCGGCTGAGCGCGGCCCAGGCGTCCGGGTCGCGGAAGAACCCGGTCACGTTGATCAGGATGGTGTTGAACAGCGCCGTGAACTCGTCCGGGTGGACCTGGAGGTAGTCGAGGTACTCCGCATACTCGTTCGGCGGCACCTGCGCCATGCGCCGCTCGACGCGCCGCATCAGGCTCGAGCGCTTGTAGCCGGTGAAGTCGAAGCCGCGCGCTTCCTTCAGGTAGACCAGCAGGGCCTCGAAGTCCGGATCGGGTTGGGTCACCGCGCCACGCTACCGTCCCGGCTGCAGGCGCAGCGTCGCCCACACCACCTTTCCACCGGCGGTCCGCGCGCAGCCCCACGCCGAGGACATGCCCTCCACGATCAACAATCCCCGGCCCGGCTCCTCGTCCTCGCCGCCGGAGCGCTCCAGCGGCAGCGGGCTCTCGTCGCGAACCGCCAGGTGGAGGTGGCGGTTGCGCAGGGCGACGCTGACCTGGATCGGCGTGCCCGCGTGCTCGACGGCGTTGGCCACGAGCTCGGTGACGATCAGCGCGGCCGTGTCGGCCACCGGGGCGACCTTCCACTGCTGGCAGGCCCGGTCGACGAGGTCGCGGGCCAGCCTGGTGGCGTCCGGCTCCGGGCCGAGCTCGATCTCCATGCGCCGCGGGCCGGGCAGGCGCGCGTGGGCGGCCAGGGCGGTCTCGGCATCCCGGTGTACCGGCACCTGCCGGGCGATCCCGAGCCGTTCCAGCTGATCGTGGAGGTGCCGGCCAGGCCCGACGAGCAGCACGTCGGTGCCGGTGTCCACGCCCTGCCGGGCCAGCATCGGAAACGCCGTGAGGGTGATGTCGTCGGCGGTGTGCAGCTGCGACACGTCGATGAGCAGCACTTCCGGGTGGTCGGTCAGCGCCTTCTGGGCCGCGTTGCGCAGCGTGGGCACGGTGGCGAAGTCGAGCCGCCCGGTCGCGCGCAGGACGGCGACGGGGAAGTCGGGCTCGTGGGTGCAGGTCAGCTCGTCGGCTTCGGGGCTCATGACAGCGCGTCCTCGGGTGCGTCGTTCTCGAGGGCGGCGAGCCGCTCGATGAGTTGCCGGATGGTCTTGCCCGCCGCCTCGGCCTCATCGGCCGCCTCGGCGTACTGGTTCGCGGTGGTCCGGTGTCCCCGCACGGTCGCCCCGCCGGCCATCCGCCGGCTCAGCGCCGCCTTCTCCTCGAGGCTGCGCAGCGCCATCCACAGCGCACCCTCGAGCGAGCTGCCGAGCTCGTCCAGCAGCCCGGCCGCCGACCAGCCGTGGCCGACCCGGCAGCGGAACCGCCCGACGGCCCCCGGCAGCTCGAACAGCGCGCCGTGGCAGGAGGGGCAGCCGAACCCGGCCGGGATCCCGCCGATCTCGTCGGCGGTGACGTCCTGCATCGCCGTCATGGCATCCTCCGCATCCATCTCGGCCTGCTCCACGACCGCGCGCGGGGCCGGCCCGGGCAGCTCGCCGAGCAGCTCGGCGAGCGCCGCGCCCATCATCGCGGCCGGCAGTGGCCGGGCCGACGGGGACTGGGCGGCGGCGTGGCGGGGCATGGACGGGTACAGCGCCTCGTGCGGGTCCTGGACCAGCCCCTTGCCGCCCTGCCGGACGATCTCGGACAGCCCGTAGGTGCCGTCGTCGCGGTTGCCGGACAGCACCACGCCGAGCGCGGCCGCGCCCCACCAGCGGGCGGCCGAGCGGAACAGCGGGTCGGCCGCGGGCCGGTGGCCGTTCTCGACCGGCCCGTGGGAGAGCAAGAGGTGGCCGTCGCGGACGAGGAGGTGACGGTTGGGCGGGGCGACATAGACGTGGCCGGCCTCGAGCGCGTCCCCGTCGGTGGCGTGCGCGGCCGGCAGCGGACCGGAGCGGTTCAGGATCTGGGGCAGCGCGCTGGTGCCGGTGCGGGGCACGTGCAGCACGACGCAGACCGCCCCGGGCAGGTCGGCGGGCAGCCCGCCCACGAAGGAGCGCAGCGCCTCCACCCCGCCGGCGGAGGCGCCGACGACGACGATCCCCCGGGGCTCCGTCATGCTGGCTGACTCTACGCTTCCCACGGTCCCATCACGGATCGTCCGTTTACCCCCTCCGCGCCGCGTTAAACTGCCCCGCGCACGGGACCTCGCGGCGCGGGCGGCCGCGCTAGCATGCCTCGTGCGTCCATTCGCGTCCGTCGACGTCTACACGACCGCGCCCGCATCGGCGGGGGTCGACGGGCCCGGGTTCCGGCGGCGGCTCGCCGACGTCACCCGCTGGACGGACGCGGCGGGCGCGACCGGGCTGCTGGTCTACTCCGACAACACGCTCGTCGACCCGTGGCTGGTCGCCCAGTGCATCCTCGAGCGGGCCGAGCGGGCGGTGCCGCTCGTCGCGGTGCAGCCGGTCTACGCGTCGCCCTACGCCGCGGCCCGGGCGGCGGCCACGCTGACCTTCCTGCACGGGCGGCGGCTGCACATCAACCTGGTGACGGGCGGCTCCCGGCAGCATCTGGAGGCGCTGGGCGACGCCGGCGTCGGCCACGACGAGCGCTACGACCGGCTGACGGAGTACGCCACCGTCCTGCGGCACCTGCTGGAGTCCCCGCGCCCGGTCACCTTCGACGGCCGGTACTACCGGCTCCAGGCGGCGTCGATCCCGCAGCGGCCGCCGGCGGCGCTGTCGCCCCGGCTGGTGCTGTCCGGCTCCAGCGAGCGCAGCGTCCGGTGCGCCGAGGAGCTCGGAATCCTCCGGTTCGCCTACCCGCGCCCGGTGGGCGACTACCCGCCCGGCGGCCCGCTGCTGCGCGGCAACGGGGTGCGGCTCGGCGTCATCGCGCGCGCCGGCCGGGCCGCGGCGTGGAAGGCGGCGCACGAGCGCTTCCCGGGCGACCCGATAGGGGAGCGCCGGCACCGGATCGTGCGCCGCCTGACGGACTCGCACTGGCACGCGGAGCTGTCCTCGCGCGTGCGGGCCGACGGGGACGCCGAGGACGTCTACTGGCTGCATCCCTTCGGCACGTACCGCACGTTCTGCCCGTACCTCGTCGGCGACTACGACGAGGTCGGCGCCTACCTGGCCGAATACCTCGCGCGGGGCGTCGAGGCGTTCATCCTCGACATCCCGGCCGAGGAGGACGACCTGCACCACGCGCGGATCGCCTTCGAGCGGGCCACCCGCGCCTGACCGGCGCGCCGGCGCACGCTGTCTACCGTGTGCCCATGAGCGCGGAGCAGGTGCTGCACGTCTCCACGATGCCGACCGGCCACCGGCGCACGCTCGCGGTCACCGTGGGCCGGACGCTGACGTTCTGGGAGAAGTACACCGGCGACGGCTCCGGCTGGATGGGCCGCATCACGTCGTTGCGGGCGCAGGCGCGGCTCGACGGACCGCTCGGCGCGCGGACACCGGATGCTGGTCGCCGCGGGCCTGCCGTGCAAACCCGACGCCTGGGTCTGGTTCGGCGGCGACTGACCCGGCCGGTCCGACGCGCGCTCGAGTCGTGAGGCGCGCGGACGCGACGCGCTACGCCGTGTTGTCGAGGCTCGATGGCGGTGGCAGCACTAGAACGGGATGTGGCCGCGGCGGATCTGCCAGTGGCGGCCGGCCCGCAGATGGTCGGCGATGGCCCGCTCCAGCACCGTGCGGCGCGGCAGTTCGTCCAGCGGCGTGCTCAGGGTGCGAAAGACGAACCGCAGGACCTCGACGTCGGCGTCCAGCCCCTCCGGCTCCCGGTAGGGCTCCAGCTCGAAGCGCCGCTGGAAGCGCACGATGTTGGAGTCCTCCGGCAGGTACTCCAGCAGCTGCGGGTCGAGCAGCCAGGAGCCGCACGCGAACGCCGGGTAGGACTCGTGCGGGAAGTGCCGCCGGAAGAACGCGCGGCCGGCGTCGAGCGACGCCGTCACCGAGTCCGGGGTCAGCGGGCCGGACTCCGGGATGTGCAGGTCGACGACGGACCCGCCGCGGTGGTGCTGCAGGCGGCCCAGCTCGTAGATCGCCCCGCGCGCGTGCAGGGTCAGCCAGCTCTGCATGACCGGCCAGCCCTCGCCCCGCATCCGCCGGTCGACGGCCAGGTTGCGGCCGAGGTCCGCCAGCGACGCCCAGGAGACGGACTCGGGGACGCCGTGGTCGCGGTGGTAGGCCAGCACGACGTCGAGCAGGGCCAGGTAGGCGTACACGTAGAGGTGCCGCCAGGCGGGGCCGCGGTCGCGGGGCAGGTCCGGGCCGGGCGGCAGCCAGCCGTGCCCGCCGAGGTCGGCGCGGACGAGGGCGATCGAGCGGTCGAGCAGCCAGCGCAGCTCCGGCGTCCACAGTGGAGAGCCGGCGTCCGGCCAGGCCTCCAGGATCTCGGCGGCGTCCTGCGCGGGCACGGCGAGCCGGGCCAGGATCGCGGGCGCGTCGGCCCGCTCGGGCAGCGGGGCCGACGGCCGGTCGCCGGCGAGCCGGTGCACGCGCTCGACGTCCTCGACGGGGACGCCGAGCCGGGCGGCGGTCTCCTGCGGGTCCACGCGGCCGACTCTACCGGGCGGCGGGCGCCTCGGCGGGCTCGCGGTGCTCGATGCGGCGCAGGCCCCGGACCGCGGGGATGAGCAGCAGGGCCACGCAGCCCAGGACGCTCACGCCCACCGAGAAGCCCAGCACCGTCTCGGCGGTCAGAGCCGCGGCGACCGGGCCCGCGAGGGCCTGGCCGATGGGGAGGCTGCCGTCGGAGCCGAACACCTCGTACGACGTGATGCGGTTCAGCATCGCGGGCGGGACGTGGGTCTGGACGCTCGTCTGCCACATCACCGACCAGAACGACCACGCGGCGCCGTTCACCGCCGCGGCCGCCAGCAGCAGCGGGAGCGCGGCGTGCAGGGCGATCGCCAGCGGGAGCAGGCCGTAGCCGAACATGGCGACCGCGCCCGCCGCGAGCGGCCGGCCCGGGTGCAGGCGCAGCGCGAGCAGGCCGCCGACGATGGCGCCGGCCGCGAGGCCCGACTCGGTCCAGCCGTACGCGGGCGCGCCGAGGCGGCCGCTGACGAGCACGGAGCCGAGGGGGATGAGCGGGCCGAAGAGCAGCACGCCGTACACCACCCAGACCAGGATCACGCTCCAGATCCACGTGCGCGAGCGGAACGCGTGCCAGCCCTCGACGAGGTCGCGCAGCGGCGAGGTGGACCCGTCGGGAAGCGGCACGGCCCCGAGGCGCAGGCCCGCCAGGCACACCGCGCTCACCGCGAACGTGGCGGCGTCGGTGACGTAGAGCGGGCCGGCGCCGAGGAAGCCGAAGACCACGCCGGCGGTGGCCGGGCCGAGCAGCTGGGCGATCGACTGGGAGACCTTGATGGTGGCGTTGGCCCGGTGCAGGTCGGTCGCGACCAGCGGGACGATGCCGTTGACGCCGGGCTGGAAGGCGGCGGAGGACACGCCGTGCACCGCGGAGCACACGAGCAGCAGCCACAGCGCGGGGCTGCCGAGCAGGAACGCCGCCGCCACCGTGCCCTGGGCGGCGAAGCGCACGATGTCGGCGCCGAGCATGAGCGGGCGGGCGCCGACCCGGTCCGCGAACACGCCGCCGAAGAGGATGCTGGCCACGAACGGGATGGAGAACGCGGCCAGCACCAGGCCGACGCCCGTGGCGCCGTAGAGGTGCCCGACGGCCAGGGCCGAGGCCACGATGAGCATCGCGTCGCCGAACACCGACACGGTGCGGGCGACGAAGTAGCGCGTGAAGTTCGAGGTCCACAGGGCGGTCCGGGGCGGCACGATCATGACCGTACCAGCGGCCGCAGCGCCTCGAAGGCCTCACGGGCGCGGCGGGTGACGGCGGGGATCGCGCGGCGGTTGGCGGCGGCGCCGAGGTCCTCGACGGTCCGGACGAACACCGCCAGCAGCGCGTCGGCGAGGGCGGTCGCGGCCGCGGGCGCGTAGCCGGCCCGGCGCAGCCGACCGGCGAGCGTGCCCGCCACGCGGTGACTCAGGTCGAGCAGGCCGCGGCGCAGGGTGTCGCTGCCGGCGACGAGCCGGACCATGCCCCCGGGGGACTCGAGGGCGCGGTGCGCGGCCGGGCCGAGCAGGAAGGCCTCCAGCCAGCGGCGGGCCGCGCCGATCGGGTCCTCGCCGTCGCCGACCACGGCCAGCAGGCTCGTTTCGAACGCCTCGGCCTGGTCGAAGACGAGCGACTCCTTCGTCGGGAAGTAGTTGTAGAGCGTCTGCTCGGAGACCCCGGCGGCCCGCGCGACCTGCGTCATCGCCACGCCGTCGTAGCCGTGCTCGCCGAACAGCGCGGCGGCCGCGCCGGCCATGGCGGCCCGGGCCCGCGCCTTCTTTTCCTCACGGAGCATTTTTGGGTTACCCTAATTGTTGTGGAACTCAAGCATTCGTACGAGGCGATCGTAGTCGGCGCCGGTCCGGTCGGGCTGTGGCTCGCCGCCGAGCTGCGCCGATACGGTGTCGACGTCGTGGTCCTGGAGCGGCTCGCCGAGCCCTCGCAGCAGATCAAGGCCGGCTCGGTCGGCCCGTCGTCGGCCGAGATCTTCGACCAGCGGGGCCTGCTGGAGCGGTTCCCGGCGCCGGACCCGGGCGTTCTCGCGGCCCTGGGCACCGGCCGGCCGCTCGGGCACTTCGCCGGCCTGTGGCTGCTGCGGGGCGCCCCCGAGCTGCGCACCATGCCCGTCTTCGCGCAGCAGTCCCAGGTCGAGGCGGTGCTGGAGTCGTACGCGCGCGAGCTCGGCGTCCCGGTGCTGCGCGGCCACGAGGTCACCGCGCTGGCCGGCGATCGCGTCGAGGTGACCCGCGCCGGCTCGGCCACGACCGTCACGGGGCGGTTCGTGGTCGGCTGCGACGGCGGCCGCAGCACCGTGCGGCGGCTGGCCGGATTCGGCTTCGAGGGCACGCCCGCCACCATCACCGGCCGGCAGGCGCTCGTCGACATCGCCGGGCCCAACCCGCTGGCCAAGGGCTGGAACCGCACCGGCGCCGGCATGATCGTGTACGGCCCCGGCCCGCAGCGCGTGCTGACCGTCGAGTTCGACGGGCCGCCCGCCGACCGCGACCGCCCGCTCGAGCGCGCCGAGATCGAGGCGAGCCTCCGTCGGGTGTCGGGCACCGAGGTGGTGGTCGAGTCGCTGGTCACCGGTACCCGCTGGACCGACAACACGCGGCTGGCGACGACGTACCGCCGCGGCGGCGTCCTGCTGGCCGGCGACGCCGCGCACGTCCACCCGCCCTTCGGCGGCCAGGGCCTCAACCTCGGCTTCCAGGACGCGGCCAACCTCGGCTGGAAGCTCGCCGCGACCATCGCCGGCTGGGCGCCCGAGGGCCTGCTCGACACCTACGGCGACGAGCGCGCCCCGGTCGCCGCGGCCGCGCTGGCCAACACCCGTGCCCAGGTCGCCCTCATGCGGCCGGACCCGCAGACCTCGGCCCTGCGCGAGCTCTTCGCCGACCTGCTCGCCTACGACGAGCCGAACGCGCACGTGTCCCGGCTCATGACCGGCGTCGACCGGCCGTACCCGATGGCGAGCGACCACCCCGATGCCGGTCGCGTCGCGGCCGACCGGCCCGTGGGGTCCTCGCGCCTCTACGAGCTGCTGCGCACGCCGGGCGGGCTGCTGCTGGACGCCACGGCGGACGGCGCCGGGGCCCGGATCGCGTCGGCCTGGGCCGGCCGGGTGAGCGCCGTGCCCGGCCCGGAGAACCTGCTCATCCGCCCGGACGGCGTGGTGGCCTGGGGCGGGGCCACCCTCGACGGGCTCGACAAGGCGCTGGAAACCTGGTTCGGCCGCCCCTGAGGCGGGCATAAGCCGGGACATGAGCGGTCCGGAGCGCAGCGGAGGGGCCGCGCATCATGGGCACACGGAGGTGCCGGCATGAGCGGGAGTGTGATGGTGTTCGCCCCCGCGCCGGTGCTCACGGTGACGATCGAGCGCCACGCGGGCCGGCAGGACCTCCACGTGCACGCGGGCGGGCAGGGCGTGTGGCAGGCCCGCATGCTCGCCTCGCTCGGGTGCGAGGTGAGGCTGTGCGTGGGCGTCGGCGGCGAGATCGGCGCCGTGCTGGCCGACGTGCTCGGCCGCCTCGACCCCGCGATCACGCTGCACGCGGTGACCCTGGGCGCGGGCAGCGGCTGGTACGTCCACGACCGCCGCGAGGGTGAGCGCGCCGAGATCGCGGAGGAGCCCGGGCCGCCGCTGCGCCGCCACGACCTCGACGAGCTCGCCAACATGGCGCTCGAGCAGGGCCTGCGCGCCGACGTCAGCGTGCTCAGCGGGCCGGCCGACCCGGCGATCGTCGACGCGGACACCTACCGGCGCCTCGCCGCCGACCTCGGGGCCAACGGCGGCACCGTGGTCGCGGACCTCTCCGGCGACCTGCTCGCGGCCGTCGTCGCGGGCGGCCCGGCGTTCGTGAAGGTCAGTCACGAGGAGCTGCTCGCCGACGGCCGGGCGGGTGACGACGGCGTGCCCGCGCTCGTGGACGCCGCCCGCAAGCTGCGCGCCGAGGGCGCCGGGGCGGTGCTGGTCAGCCGCGCGGGCGAGCCGGCCGTGGCGGTCTACGGCGAGCACCGGGTGGCGGCCGTACACGTGCCGAAGCTGCAGGTCGTCGACCCCCGCGGCGCCGGGGACTCGATGAGCGCCGGGGTGGCCGCGGTGCTCGCCGGCGGCGGCGACCTCGAGGAGGCGATCCGCACCGGCGCCGCGGCGGGCGCGCTGAACGTGACCCGGCACGGCCTCGGCTCCGGCCCCGGCTCGACCGTGCGCGAGCTGCTCACCCGCACGTACCTCGAACCGCTGGAGGCGTCATGAGGGTTCTCGTCACCAACGACGACGGGTTCTCGGCGCCCGGCATCCTGCACCTGGCCCGGGCGGTGCACGAGGCCGGCCACGACGTGCTCGTCGCCGCGCCGCACACCGAGGTCAGCGGGGCCGGGGCCGCGCTGAGCGCGACGGTCGCGGACGGCCGCGTGGTCTACGAGCCCGTCGAGCTCGACGGGCTGCCGCAGGTGCGGGCGTACTCCGTGCCGGCCTCGCCCGCCTACATCGCCATGCTGACCGGGCTCGGCGCGTTCGGCGAGCCCCCGGATCTGCTGCTGTCGGGGGTGAACCGGGGCGCCAACGCCGGGCACGCGATCCTGCACTCGGGGACCGTCGGCGCGGTGCTCACCGGCGCCGCCGACGGCCTGCGCGGCCTGGCGGTGTCCCTGAACATCCTCGGCGAGGTCGCGCTGAACGCGCTGTCGACGGTGGACGACGAGACCCGCCACTGGCCGACCGCCGCCACGATCGCGACCGGACTGCTGGACTGGCTGGCCGCGGCTCCGGCGGGCACGGTGCTCAACCTCAACGTGCCCGACCGCCCGCTGGACGCCGTCGCCGGGCTCCGCCCGGCCTCGCTCGCTCCCTTCGGCCAGGTCCAGATGACGGTGGCCGAGCACGGCGCCGGCTTCGTGCGCACCGCGCTGCGGGAGCGCGAGGCGGAGCACGCGCCGGGCTCGGACCTCGCGCTGCTGGCGGAGGGGTACGCGACGATCACCGCGGTCCTGCCACCGGTGCGGCACCCGACGCTGGAGCCCCCGGAGGACTGGCGGGGCTGACCGGCCCGAGCGGGGCCGGTGGCCGCGCCGGGCGGGTGACCAGCAGCAGCACGAGGCCGGCCGCGCACAGCACGGCGCCGAGGCCGAACGCGCTGCGGTAGCCGAAGTGCGCCGCGACCCCCAGCAGCGACCCCGCGACCATCGCGCCGATCGGGAACGTGTTGGTGTAGAGCGTGGTGGCGGTCCCGGGCCGGGTGGGCATCATGTCCTGGATGTAGGTGATGGCGACGCCGGAGATGGCGGAGATGAACACGGCGTTCACCACCTGGGCCGCGACGAGCACCCACAGGTTCGGCGCCCACCAGACGATCGCGTAGTACGCCGAGCCCGCCGCGGCCCCCACCAGGATCAGGGCGCGGACCGGGAACCGGGTCGTCAGCGCGCCCAGGCCCAGCATGAACGGGATCTCCAGCGCCGCGCAGAGGCCGAGCACCAGGCCGGCCGCGGACGCCTCGTGGTGCAGGTCCCGCTCGATGAAGAGGGGCAGCGCCTGCACGCAGAGGGTCATCGGCACCTGCAGCAGCACGAACGCGACCACGGTCACCCCGAGGACCGTCCGCGACACGGTGCGGGGCGATGCCGACTCGTCGGCGTGCTCGGGCCTGGGCGGCTCGAGGTTCTCGAGGCGGAGCAGGGCGACCACGGCCGCCACTGCGTACAGGGCGGCGGCGGTGCAGTACAGCAGCCGGAACCCGCCGACGTCCAGCAGCACGGCGGCGAGGGCCGGGCCGCCGACCCAGGCCAGCGAGAACACCGTGCGCATCGCGCTGATGCCCAGCGCCGCGCGGCCGGGGCTGTCGCGCTCGAGGACCTGCCGGGCGTACGCGAACGTCTGCGGGAACAGCGAGCCCGACAGCGCGATCGCGGTCACCGACAGGCCGAGCAGCACCCAGTAGTCCCGCACGAACGCGGTGAAGCCGGTGCCGGCCACGCCCGCGAGGGCCGCGACGAGCAGGACGCGGCGCCGGTACGGCCCCCGGTCGGACAGCCGCCCGACGAGCGTCGTGACCAGCACCCCGGCCAGCGGGGCGGCGACCAGGAACACCGTCACCCGGCCCGGGCCGGCGTGCACGTCGTTGCTGAGGAACAGCGCGAGGAACGGGTAGGCGACGGCGGTGGACATGCCGACCGCGAGGAACATCAGACCGAGCGGGATGAGCGCGGGGCTCAGCCCGCGCAGCCCGGGGCGTTCGAGCGTCGTCATGCCCGGGACTTTACCGGTCAGGAAGTGTGACTCCCCGGTTCGGCCGGGCGTTCGTCGCGCACGCTTCGTGATCCCGCTTACGTTTTTCCCGATCCTCGCCGGGCACTCGGAAGGGGAGAGTCGAACCGGCTAGGAGGTTGACATGAGCACGGTCACCGAGACCATCGACGTGCACGTCCCGGTGCATACGGCCTACGACCAGTGGACCCAGTTCGAGTCGTTCCCGCAGTTCATGAGCGGCGTCGAGTCGATCCGCCAGGTCGACGACCGGCACACCCACTGGGTGACGAAGATCGGCGGCGTGCGGCGCGAGTTCGACGCCGAGATCACCGAGCAGCACCCGGACGAGCGAATCGCCTGGAAGAGCACGGACGGCGACACTCGCCACGCGGGCGTCGTGACGTTCCACCGCCTCGGTGACACCGACACGCGGGTGACGGTCCAGCTCGACTGGCAGCCGCAGGGCCTGACCGAGAAGGCGGGCAGCGCCGTCGGCGCCGACTCGATGCAGGTGAAGGCGGACACCCGGCGCTTCAAGGAGTTCATCGAGAAGCGCGGCACCGCGACGGGCACCTGGCGCGGCGAGGTACCCCGCACCGGCAGCTGACCGACGTGAGCCGGCCCCGCACCTCCTCCCGCGAGGTGCGGGGCCGGTTTGTTTCCGGGTGACGCTCCCGGGTAGTCGGCGGGTATGACTGACGTGACGCAACCACTCCTCTGCGTGCCGGGATCCGTGGCATGAAGGCGGTGGTCTGGCACGGCAAGCGGGACGTGCGGGTCGACGAGGTGCCGGATCCCCGCATCGAGCAGCCCAACGACATCGTCATCAAGGTGACGTCCAGCGGCATCTGCGGGTCGGATCTGCACCTGTACGAGGTGCTGGCGCCCTTCATGACCGAGGGTGACATCCTCGGCCACGAGCCCATGGGCATCGTGGAGGAGGTCGGGTCCGCCATCACCCACCTGCGCCGCGGCGACCGGGTGGTGATCCCGTTCAACATCTCCTGCGGGCACTGCTGGATGTGCGGCCGCGGCCTGATGACGCAGTGCGAGACGACGCAGGTGCGCTCGGAGGACAAGGGCGCGGCGCTGTTCGGCTACACGCGGCTGTACGGGCAGGTGCCGGGCGGGCAGGCGGAGTACCTCCGCGTCCCGCAGGCCCAGTTCGGCCCGATCAAGGTGCCCGAGGGCACGACCGACGACCGGTTCGTGTACCTCTCCGACGTGCTGCCCACCGCATGGCAGGCGGTCGAGTACGCCGACGTTCCGCCGGGCGGGACGGTCGTCGTGCTCGGGCTCGGGCCGATCGGCGACATGGCGTGCCGGGTCGCGGCCCACCGCGGCTACCGGGTCATCTGCGTCGACGTGGTGCCCGAGCGGATGGCCCGCGCGCGGGCGAACCGGTTCGAGGTCGTGGACTTCGAGGCGCACGACGACGTGGCCGGCTGGCTGCGGGAGATGACCGACGGGCGCGGCCCGGACTCGGTGATCGACGCCGTCGGCATGGAGGCGCACGGCTCGCCCGCGGGGAAGCTCGCGCAGACCGCCGCGGGCCTGCTGCCCGACGCGCTGGCGCAGAAGCTCATCGAGAAGTCGGGCGTCGACCGGCTCGCGGCCCTGCACCTGGCCATCGACGCCGTCCGGCGCGGCGGGACGATCTCGATCTCGGGCGTGTACGGCGGCACGGCCGACCCGCTGCCGATGATGACGCTGTTCGACAAGCAGATCCAGCTGCGGATGGGCCAGGCCAACGTCAAGCGCTGGGTGGACGACCTCATGCCGCTGCTGACGGGCGACGGCGACCCGCTGGGCGTCGAGACCTTCGCGACGCACCGGGTGCCGCTGGCCAACGCGCCCGCCGCCTACGAGGCGTTCCAGGCCAAGAAGGACGGCACGCTGAAGGTCCTGCTGAAGCCGTGATGAGCGGCCGCCGTCTGGCGTACCGGGGGGTTACGCCAGCCGGCGGCGCAGGAATCCCAGCGCGTGGGTGAGCAGCCGGGAGACGTGCATCTGGGACATGCCCACGTGCGCGGCGATCTCGGACTGGCTCAGGTTGCCGTAGAAGCGCAGCGCGATGATGCGCTGCTCCCGCTCGGGCAGGCCGGCCATCGCCGCCGGCAGTGACGCGCGCAGCTCGGCCAGTTCGAAGCCCGGGTCGGCGCCGCCCACGAGGTCGGCCAGGGTCGTGTCCTCGTGCTCGCCGGTCCCGGCCGCGGGCGCGTCGAACGAGATCGGGCGCTGCAGGTGTCCGGCGGTGAGGCACTCGACGACCTCGTCCACCCCGGCGCCGAGGTGGGTGGCGAGGTCCTCGGCGTGGGGCGGGCGGCCGAGGGCGAGCGTGAGCTCGTCGCGCGCCCGGTGCAGCTGCATCCGCAGCTCCTGCACGCGGCGGGGGAGGCGCACGGCGCCGGTGCGGTCGCGGAAGTGCCGCTTGAGCTCGCCCGTCACCGTGGGGCTGGCGTAGGCGCCGAACTCGATGCCGCGCTGCGGGTCGTAGCCGTCCACGGCCTTGATCAGCCCGACCGCGGCCACCTGCGCGAGGTCGCCGACCGGCTCGCCGGAGCCGGCGTAGCGCCGGGCCAGATGGTGCGCGGCGGGCAGGCACAGCTCGATGACCTCGTCCCGGAGGCGGGCGCGGCGGCGGTCGGCGGGGCTCAGGGAGTGCAACCGCTGGAGCATCTCGGTGACGCCGACGGGCCAGTGCCCGTGCCCGAGGTGCACGGCTGCGAGGTCGACCGGGGTGCTCGCGCGGTCCTCGGCGGGCCAGCCGGCCTCGCCGTAGGCGTCGAGCTCCTTGGCGACGCCCGCGATCTCCAGCGCCGCGAGGGCGGTGCCGCGCGCGTCGGTCAGCCGGAGGTCACCGCCCGCGCCGAGGGCGCGTTCGCGCAGGTAGAGCAGCACCTTGATGGAGGCCGCGTCGATCAGCCGCAGCGCGGCGGCGTCGAGCGTGATCGTGTGCGCGCCCGCGTCGAAGCGCCGGTAGACGACGTGGCGGAGGTAGGGTACCGACGCGTAGTCGAGCACACCGCATAACTCCAGCAGCGTCTCATCCCCGCGGCACGACATCGTGACCGACAGCTCCATGGCCGCTATTTGCCCTACGACAAATACTTCAAACGTCTGGGTTTCACCGCGGGTGTCGTGGGTAGCGGGCTCGCCATGGCCGAACCCCAGCAGCAGCCGCCCGGCACCCTCGGCGCGATGGTGACCAAGCCCGACCACGGCGAGGAGAGCTACCGCGGCAGCGGCCGGCTCAACGGCAAGGCGGCCGTGGTCACCGGCGGCGACAGCGGCATCGGCCGCGCGGTCGCGATCGCCTTCGCCCGCGAGGGGGCGGACGTGCTCATCGCCTACCTCGACGAGCACGACGACGCGCGGGACACGGCGAAGTACGTGCAGGCCGAGGGGCGCCGGGCCGTGCTCGTGCCCGGGGACCTCGCGGACCGGGCGACCTGCGAGGCCGTGGTGCGCGCCGCCGTGCAGGAGTTCGGGCGCATCGACGTGCTGGTGAACAACGCGGCCTTCCAGATGACCCACGAGACCGTCGAGGAGATCTCCGACGAGGAGTGGACGCGCACCTTCGAGATCAACATCCACGCGATGTTCCGGCTGGTGAAGGCGGCGCTGCCGCACCTGGCGCCGGGCTCCGCCATCATCAACACGAGCTCGGTGAACTACGACCAGCCCAAGCCGACGCTGCTGCCGTACGCCACCACGAAGGGCGCCATCGCGAACTTCACCGCCGGCCTGGCCCAGATGCTCGGCTCGCGCGGCATCCGCGTGAACGCCGTCGCGCCCGGCCCGATCTGGACGCCGCTGATCCCGTCGACGATGCCGCCCGAGCAGGTGGAGGAGTTCGGCCGCAACACGCCGCTCGGGCGGCCCGGGCAGCCCGCCGAGGTGGCCCCGGTCTACGTGCTGCTCGCCGCGGACGAGGGCAGCTACATCTCCGGCGCCGTCGTGCCGGTCACCGGCGGGAAGCCGATTCTGTGAGCCCGGGGCGGCGCCGGAGGGCGGCGCCGGGCGGCGTTTGGCCCGCGGGCGGGCCGGGAAACGGATCGACATGAGTGGGCGGATGGCAAAGCTGGCGTACAAGCCCGTGGGTGTGCTGCTCGGCGCCGCGGCCGGGGCCGCCGCCGGGCTGATCTTCAAGCAGGTGTGGCGCGTCGCCGGGCATGACGACGACGCGCCCAACGCCACCGACGAGGATCGGGCCTGGGGCGAGATCCTGGTGGCGGCGGCGTTGCAGGGCGCCATCTTCGCCGTGGTGAAGGCGGCGGTGGACCGGGCGGGCGCGATCGGTGTGCGCCGCGCGACCGGGCGCTGGCCCGGCTGAGACCCGGCGCGACTCTCGAGCGGCGACGACGCCTCGGCGTCGTCGCCGCTCTTTGCTGTGCGCCGGAATCGCTTGCAATGGCTTGCGATCATGGACGCGGAAATTGCGCAAGAAGGCGACGGCAATTGCCATCGGAATCGGCCGGAGAATGCGTCGGCCGAACCGGTGAAGCGGCCTTGACCTGGGCTGTAGTGCGGGTTCGGGTCCGGTAAACCGCCCTGACCGGGGCGCCGGCCTGTCGAGTTTTTGCAACGAACGCTGGACTTCTGGCGGCAATACTCGTACTGTCTGCGACACCGAAACGAAACAAATGCCTTTCCCGCATCCCGTCCGCCTGAAGGGATAGATCGATGTCGATAAAAGCACTCCGCTTGGCGCTCGTCGTCGCGCTCGGGGCCACCACGCTCGCCGCGTGCGGTGACAGCAAGGACGACACCGCCGCCGGGGGCCCGACGACCATCGTGGTCGACTGCCCGCCGCAGAAGACCGACAACAACGGCAAATCGCTGCAGCTGTGGAACGACGACGTGGCCGCGTTCCAGAAGGCGCACCCCGGCGTCACCGTGAAGACCGTCTCCGTCGGCAGCCAGTGCGACAACCCGCCGGACTTCACCGCCCGGCTGCAGGGCGGCACGCAGGCCGACCTGTTCTACGGGTACATGACCGACCTGGACCAGGTGCTCGACGCCGACGCGGCCGAGGACATCACCAAGTACATCACCGCCGACACGATCCCGAACTGGGACAAGGTCCTGCCCTCGATCAAGGACCCGTTCATCGACAACGGCAAGACCTACGGCATCGGCTACGCCGGCTACGGCCTCGGGCTCGTCATCAACAAGAAGCTCTTCCAGCAGGCCGGACTCGACCCCGCCAAGCCCCCGGCGACGTGGCAGGAGGTCGCCGCGGCGGCCAAGAAGATCAGCGCGCTCGGCAACGGGATCGCGGGCTACCAGGAGTACAGCGCCGGCAACACCGGCGGATGGCACTTCTCGGCCGCCCTGTACTCCCGCGGCGGCTCGGTGGTCAGCGACGACGGCAAGAAGGCCGCGTTCAACACCACCGAGGGCAAGGCGGTGCTGCAGCAGCTGCACGACATGCGGTTCACCGACAACAGCGTCGGGGAGAAGCAGCTGCTGCAGTGGGCCGACCTGCTCACCAACGCCGGCGCCGGCAAGGTCGGCATGTACGTCGGCGCGCCCGACACCATCAAGGCGATCGTCACCCAGTTCAAGGGCGCCTACGAGGACTGGGCGATCGGCCCGATGCCCGGCGACAACGGCCCGGCGAAGACGACCCTCGGCGGCGGCAGCGGCTACTTCTTCAAGAAGGGCCTGTCCCCGGCGCAGATCAAGGCCGGCCTGCAGTGGCTCGCCTTCGAGGAGTTCACGCCCGGCCAGGGCCAGTTCAACTACGTGGCGCAGAAGGGCATGGGCGTGCCCGTCGGCCTGCCGGAGCCGCTCATCTGGAAGCCCGGTACCGACGTGCAGAAGCAGGACGACGAGCTCAAGAAGGCCAACAGCAACCTGAACCTGGCCGACTACGCGCCCTACGCCGACAACCCGGTCACCATCAAGGCCGAGCCGCCGCGGGCGCAGGCCATCTACGCCGTGCTCGACGCCGCGATGTCCGCCGTGCTCACCCAGCCCGGCGCCGACATCAACGCCCTGCTGGCCACCGCCGAGCAGAAGGTCAACACGATCCTGTCCCAGGAGTCCTGAGTGGACGGCGCGGTCCGGCTCGACAGCGCGGTGCGACCGGCCCGCGCCCTGCCCAAGACGCAGAGTCTGCGGCAACGCCGCCTGGTGCACAACCTGACCGGCCACGGCTTTCTCGCCGGGGCGGTGGTCTGCTTCGCGGTGTTCTCGTGGTATCCGATGGTCCGCGAGTTCGTCATGAGCTTCCAGCGCACCCGGCGCGGGGTCACCACCTGGGTCGGCTGGGACAACTATGTGCGGCTCTGGCACGACCCCAGCTTCGCCGCGGCGTGGCGCAACACGGCGATGTTCACGGTGCTGGCCCTGGTGATCGGGTACGCGCTGCCGTTCTTCATCGCCGTGCTGCTCAACGAGCTGCGCCACGCCCGCGGCTACCTGCGGGCCGTGGTCTACCTGCCGGTGATGCTCCCGCCCGCCTCGGCGCTGCTGCTGTTCCGCTACGCCTACGACCCGGGCGACGCCGGCATCTTCAACCACCTCCTGCACGCGGCGCACCTGCCGACGTCGCAGTGGGTGCAGTCCACCGCGATGACGACTCCCTCGCTCGTCATCGCGGCGACGTGGATGAACGTCGGAAGTTCGATCCTGGTGTACCTCGCCGCGCTGCAGAACATCCCGGGGGAGCT
Source organism: Dactylosporangium sp. CA-052675 (assembly GCF_050947935.1). Taxonomy (GTDB): domain Bacteria; phylum Actinomycetota; class Actinomycetes; order Mycobacteriales; family Micromonosporaceae; genus Dactylosporangium. The sequence goes on from NZ_CP192010.1 coordinate 5,020,780, forward strand.
CTACGAGGCGGCCGAGCTCGACGGGGCGGGGCTGCTGCGGCGGCTGTGGCACGTCACCGTCCCGCAGACCCGGCTGATCCTGTCGCTGATGTTCCTGCTGCAGGTCGTGGCGACCATGCAGGTCTTCATCGAGCCGCTGATCCTGGCCGGCGGCGCCGGGGTCGAGGACTCGGCGACGTCGGTGGTCTACCTGATGTACCAGCACGCGTTCAAGCAGAACGACCTCAACGGCGCCGCTGCCCTCGGCGTGATGCTCATGGTCGTGCTGGCCGGCTTCTCGGTCGCCTACGCGCGGCTGAGCCCGAAGCAGGATTGAGGGCCGTCACATGGACTCCGCCGCCCGCACGCTGATCTCCCCGGCCCGGCTCAAGCGCCCGGGGGCCCGCCGCGCCTACTGGGCGATCGTCGTCGCCGTCGTAGTGCTCTTCACGATCGTGTTCACCGGCCCGCTGTACTGGATGGTGACCGGCGCGCTGAAGTCCGGCCCGGAGGTCGCCCAGATCCCGCCGACGCTGTACCCGCGGGACCCCCAGCCCGGCAACTACGCCGAGGCGTGGACGGCCCTGAGCCTCGGGCGGCTGCTGCTCAACACGGTCTGGTACGCCTTCGGGGCCCTCGCCTTCCAGCTGGTCCTCGACGTCGCCGCCGCCTACGCGTTCTCGAAGCTGCGCCCGGCGTTCGGCAACGGGATCCTGGCGCTGATGCTGGCCACGCTCATGATCCCCTCGACGGTGCTGGTGATCCCGCAGTACGTCACCGCCATCGACCTGCCGCTGGTGCACTGGAACCTCGTCGACACCCCGTGGGCGATCTGGCTGCCCGCGGTCACCAACGCCTTCAACATCTTCCTGCTCAAGCGGTTCTTCGACTCGATCCCGCCGGACCTCATGGCCGCGGCGGCGATCGACGGCGCCGGACCGCTGCGCAGCCTGTGGTCGATCGTGCTGCCGATCTCCCGGCCGATCCTCGGCGTCGTGTCCATCTTCTCGCTCACGGCCATCTGGAAGGACTTCCTCTGGCCGCTGCTGGTGGAGCCCTCGGCCGAGCACCGGACCGTCAACGTCGGCATCTACGCCTTCTCGCAGGGCCTCACCCAGAACGTCGTCATCGCCGGCGCCGTCATCGCCGCCGTCCCGACCGTCGTGTTCTTCCTCATCTTCCAGAAGAACATCATGTCCGGCCTCACCACCGGCAGCCTGAAGGGCTGAAACACCCCATGTCACGTCGCATGTTCGCGGCGGCGCTGTCCGCTGCCGTCATCCTGTGTCCGGTCCGCGCCTCCGCCGGTGTCACCCCGCCCGGCGCCAACGTCCCCTTCACCACCTACGAGGCCGAGAACGCGGCCACCAACGGCGGCCGGGTCGGCCCGTCCGTGGACTTCACCCGGCTCGCCGCCGAGGCGTCCGGTCGCCGCGCTGTCTCGCTGCGGGCCGGCCAATGGGTCGAGTTCACGCTCACGGCCAAGGCCGACGCGGTGAACGTCCGCTACTCGCTGCCCGACGGCAGCCCGGACGCCAAGCTGCGCGTCTCCACCGGCACCGAGCTACCCCTCACCACCCGCTACTCGCACGTCTACGGCAACTTTCCGTACACGAACAACCCGGCCGACGGCGGCCAGCACCACTACTTCGACGATGTCCACGCGCTGCTCGGCCGGACCCTGCCCGCCGGGACCAGGGTCCGGTTCACCGCCACCGCGGCCGTGGTCGTCGACCTCGCCGACTTCGAGCTGGCCGGCGCGCCCGCCGCCCGCCCGTCCGGCTTCCTCAGCGCGATCGACTTCGGCGCCGACCCGAGCGGCGCCGCCGACTCCGCAGCGGCGATCCAGGCCGCCCTCGACGCCGGGAAGGCCCAGGCCAAGGGGGTCTGGCTGCCCGCCGGCACCTACGCGGTCGCCCGGCACCTGACCGCGGACGGCGTGACCCTGCGCGGCGCCGGGCCGTGGCACACCGTCCTGCGCGGCGCGAACGTCGGCATCTTCGGCACCGGCGCCGCCGCCGTGCACCTGGCCGGCTTCGCCATCGCCGGCGACACCACGGTCCGCGACGACTCCACCTCCGACAGCGGCCTGGGCGGGACCTTCGGCCACGGGTCCACGGTGGACGACGTCTGGATCGAGCACACCAAGGTCGGCATGTGGTTCGACGGGCCCAGCGACGGGCTCACCGTCAGCCACGCCCGCATCCAGAACACCATGGCCGACGGCGTGAACCTCCACAACGGCGTCGCCCACACCGTCATCCGCGACACGTTCGTGCGCAACACCGGCGACGACGGGCTCGCGATGTGGTCGGACGGCAGCGCCGACCACGACAACGCGTTCGTGCACGACACGGTGATCGCCCCGCTGCTGGCCAACGGGTTCGCGATCTACGGCGGCCGCGACAACGCCGTCACCGACAGCGTCGCCGCCGACACCGTCACCCAGGGCGGCGGCATCCACGTCGGCAACCGCTTCGGCGCCGTGCCGCTCGCGGGCACGACCACCATCGCCCGCAACGTGCTGCTGCGCGCCGGGAACCTGGTGCCGAACCCGCCCGAGGAGATCGCCGCGCTGTGGTTCTCCGCCGCGGACGCCCCGATGACCGGCGCCGTCGACGTGCACGACGTGTCCATCGTGGACAGCCCGTTCGCGGCCGTGCAGTTCTTCGGCAAACGCATCGACAACGTGCGCCTGGACCGGGTCGCGATCATCCACCCCGGAACGTTCGCGGTGCAGCTGCAGGCGCCCGGCTCCGCGCGCTTCTCGTGGGTGGTCGCGACCGCCGGGAAGTACGACTGCGGCAGCGGCTTCGTCATCGACCGCGGCCCCGGGAACCTCGGATGGACGAGCACCGGCTGCGGCTTCCCGCCCGCCGGCGCGCTGAGGCTCAGCGCGGACAGCCTCGACTTCGGCAACCGGGCACTGCACACCGCCGGGACCAAGACGTTCACCATCACCAACCCCGGCCCCAGGCCGATCGACGTCCGCGCGCTGCGGGCCCCGACCGGCTACACCGCGACCGCGCCGTGCGCCACGATCGCCGTCGGCGCCACCTGCACGGTCACCGTCACCTTCGACCCGGACCACGCCGGCGTCTTCGCCGAGCGGATCATGCTCGACACCAGCTCGCCCGCCGGCCCCTACGTCGTCTCCGTCCGCGGCGTCGGCTTCGACCCCGACGGCAACCTCGCGCTCGGCCAGCAGATCACCTCCAGCTCGCAAGCGCTGTCCTGGACCGGCCCGGCCAACCTGATCGACGGCGACCCGGGCACCTACTTCGAGAGCGCGAACAACGCCTTCCCGCAGACCGTCACCCTCGACCTCGGCGACGCCCGCACCGTGGACCGGCTCGTGCTCAAGCTCCCGCCGAACTGGGGCGCCCGCACCGAGACGATCGAGGTCAACGGCGTGGTGCCGGCGAGGGACTACACCCTCGACCCGGACACGGGCAACGCGGTCACCATCACGTTCCCGCCGACCGCGCTGCGCACGATCACCCTGACCTTCACCGCGAACACCGGCTGGCCCGCCGCCCAGCTGTCCGAGTTCGAGGTCTACGCGCACTAGAAGGGAGCAGCACATGCAACGACGACTGATCGTCGCGGCGGCCGCCACCGCCGCGGCCATCGCGGGCGCCGCCATCGCCCTGGTCGCCCGCCCCGCCGACGCGGCCACCGCCACCTACCAGGCCGAGTCCGCCGCCCTCTCCGGGGGCGCCGCCGTCGCCACCGACCACGGTGGATACACCGGCAGCGGGTTCGTCGGCGGCTACACCGACGGCAACAAGGGCAGCGCCGCCACCACGTTCAGCGTGCAGGCCGGCAACCAGCTCGCGCTGCGGTACGCCAACGGCACCGGCTCGGCCAAGACGCTCTCGCTGTACGTCAACGGCTCGAAGCTGCGGCAGATCTCCCTGCCGGCGACGGCGAACTGGGACACGTGGTCGACGGCGACCGAGCCGGTGAACCTGACGGCCGCGAGCAACACGGTCGCCTACCGGTTCGACAGCACCGACTCCGGCAACGTGAACCTCGACAGCGTCACGGTCTCGGCCGCGGCCTCGAGCGGCCTGGAGGCCGAGAACGCCACGCTGTCCGGCGGGGCCGTCGTGGCCACCGACCACGGTGGATACACCGGAACCGGGTTCGTCGGCGGGTTCACCGACGCCAACAAGGGCAGCGCGTCGGTCGGCTTCACCGTGCCGGCCACCTCGTCGCTGACCCTGCGCTACGCCAACGGCACCGGGGCCGCGATGACCCTGTCGCTGTACACCGGCGGCGTGAAGCTGCGGCAGATCTCCCTGCCGGCGACGGCGAACTGGGACACGTGGTCGACGGCGACCGAGCCGGTGAACCTGACGGCCGCGAGCAACACGGTCGCCTACCGGTTCGACGGCACCGACTCCGGCAACGTCAACCTGGACAACCTGACCGTCGGCGCGGCCCCTTCGCCGACCCCGTCCACGTCCACCCCGCCCGGATCCGCCTCGACCTACGAGGCCGAGACCGCGTTCTTCTCCGGCGGGCCGAGCGTCTCCGGCGACCACCTCACCGGCTTCTCCGCCGTGGGCGCGCGGGTCATCGTGTCCGTCAACGCGCCCGCGGCGGGCGCGCGGCAGGTGTCGCTGCGCTACACGAACACGTCCGGTGCCGTGCGCACGCTGTCGCAGTACGTCAACGGCATCAAGATCGGGCGCGTGAACCTGCCGGCCGGGTCGGGGTGGCTCACCGCCAACCAGACGGTCACCCTCCGCGCCGGGCTCAACCTCATCGGCTGGCAGGTCGACAGCGGCGACACCGGCGGCGTCGACATCGACTCGGTCGGCGTCACCGGCGGGCTGGCCCTGGCCGCCCGCGGCGCGACGCTGCCCTACACCGAGTACCGCGCGGCCGACGCCACCACGAACGGCACGAAGCTGGCCGCGAGCCGCACCTTCCTCACGGTGGCCAGCGAGGCGACCGGGCGCCAGGCCGTCCAGCTCACCGGGGCCGGGCAGTACGTGCAGTTCACGCTGAGCAAGCCCGCCAACGCGCTCACCATCCGCTACTCGATCCCGGACAGCGCGGACGGGGCCGGGGCGAGCGCGCCGATCTCGCTCTACGCGAACGGGACGCACGTCAAGGACATCACGCTCACGTCCCGCTACTCATGGGTCTACGGGGCGTACCCGTACACGAACGTCCCCTCGCAGGGCTCGGCCCATCACTTCTTCGACGAGACCCGCGCGACGATCGGTGACTGGCCCGCCGGGACCGTCCTGAAGCTGCAGAAGGACGCGTCCGACACGGCGAGCTCGTACACCATCGACGTCGTCGACGCCGAGCAGGCCGCGGCCGCCTACACCATGCCGGCGAACTTCGTCTCCATCGCCGGCTACGGCGCCACGTCGGGGGACGGCTCGGACGACACCAATGCCATCAACAGCGCGGTCTCGGCCGCCCGCGGTGCCGGCCAGGGCGTGTGGATCCCGGCGGGGACGTTCGACATCACCAGCCGGATCAACCTCGCCGGCGTCGCGGTGCGCGGGGCCGGGCAGTGGTACAGCACGGTCAAGGGCCGCAACGGCAAGGGCGGGTTCTACGCGACCGGCTCCGGGGTCACGATCGCCGATCTGACGATGTCGGGCGATGTGACGTACCGCGACGACACGAACTTCGACACCGGCATCGAGGGCAACTTCGGCACCGGCTCCCTGCTGTTCGACGTGCGCATCGAGCACACCAAGACCGGCGTGTGGGTCTCCGCGGGCACCGACGGCCTGTACGCCGCCGCGCTGCGCATCGCGAACACGTTCGCCGACGGCGCGAACCTCAACGCCTACCAGGGCAGCCTCGGCAACACGCGCTTCGACCAGTCGTCGGTGCGCAACACCGGCGACGACGCCCTGGCCATGTTCTCCCAGACGAACGCGGTGACGAACTCGTCGTACACCTTCAACACCGTCCAGACGCCCCTGCTGGCCAACGGCATCGGCATCTACGGCGGCAGCGGCAACCTGGCCGCGGACAACCTGGTGTCGGACACCGTGACGGGCTCGGCCGGCATCACCGTCAGCAGCCGCTTCGGCATCCCGTTCAGCGGCCCGACGACCGTCACCCGCAACACCCTCACCCGCACCGGCGGCTACGAGCCGAACTGGCAGTCGAACCTCGGCGCGATGTGGGTCTACGCCAACCAGTCCGACATCACCACCCCGGTGACCCTCTCCTACAACACGATCGCCGACAGCACCTACCAGGCGGTGCTGCTCAGCGACAGCCACCGCATCGGCAACCTGCTGCTGGACCACCTCACCATCACCGGCGCCGGCACCTGGGGCATCGACGTGCTCAACGTCAGCGGCGCCGCCACCGCCACCTTCGTGACCGTCACCGGGGCCGCGTCCGGCGGCCTCAACAACCCGGGCGGTTACCCGATCACCCGCGGCCCGGGCAACTCGGGCTGGTAAACCCGCAACCTCATTGGGGAGACGCTCCATGCGTTCGAACGGCTGGTGGCGCACCGCCGCCATCTACCAGATCTACCTGCGCAGCTTCGCCGACGGCAACGGAGACGGCGTCGGGGACCTCGCCGGCCTCCGGGCGCGGCTGCCGTACCTGCGGGAACTGGGCGTCGACGCGCTCTGGCTGACGCCGTGGAACGTCTCCCCGATGGCCGACGGCGGCTACGACGTCGCCGACTACCGCGACATCGACCCGCTCTTCGGCACCCTCGCCGACGCCGAGGGCTTCCTCGCCGAGGCGCACGAGCAGGGCCTGCGGGTGCTCGTGGACCTGGTGCCGAACCACTGCTCGGACGCGCATCCGTGGTTCCGGGCGGCGCTCGCCGCGCCGCCCGGCGACCCGGCCCGGGAGCGCTTCTGGTTCCGGCCCGGCCGCGGCGCCGGCGGGGAGCTGCCGCCGAACGACTGGCGCTCCTACTTCGGCGGCCCGGCCTGGACCCGCCTGCCCGACGGCGAGTGGTACCTGCACATGTTCGCCCCCCAGCAGCCCGAGCTGAACTGGGAACACGAGGGCGTGCGGGCCGAGTTCGCCGACGTGCTGCGGTTCTGGTTCGACCGCGGCGTCGACGGCTTCCGCATCGACGTCGCCCACGGCCTCATGAAGACTCCCGGCCTGCCGGACGTGGGCGCCGACCCGGACCCGGCCGACCTGCCCTACCAGGACCACGAGGGCGTCCACGAGATCTACCGCGCCTGGCGGCGCATCGCCGACGGCTACGCCGACCCGCGGGTCTTCGTGGGCGAGGTCTGGCTGCCGACGACGGCGCAGTTCGTGCGGTACCTGCGCCCGGACGAGCTGCACTCCGCGTTCAACTTCGAGTTCCTGTGCTGCGCCTGGGAGCCCAACGCGATCCGCAAGACGATCGACGACACCCTCGACACGCACCGCCTCGTGGGCGCCCCGCCGACCTGGGTGCTGTCCAACCACGACACCATCCGCCACGTGACCCGCTACGGCCGCGAGGACACCACGTTCGACCTCGGCAACCGCCGCCACGGCGCGTTCACCGACCCGGCCCTGGGCACCCGCCGGGCCCGCGCCGCCGCCCTGCTCACCCTGGCGCTGCCCGGCGGCGTGTACGTCTACCAGGGCGACGAGCTCGGCCTCGCCGAGGTCGAGGACATCCCGCTGGAGCGCATCCAGGACCCGACGTGGGAGCGCTCGGAGCACACCGACCGCGGCCGCGACGGCTGCCGCGTGCCGCTGCCGTGGTCCGGAGGCGAACCCCCGTTCGGCTTCTCGCCCCCGGGCGCGGCGCAGCCGTGGCTCCCGCAGCCCGCGGGCTGGTCGGCCCTGACCGTCGAGGCCCAGGAGCCGGACGCCTCCTCCATGCTGCGGTTGTACCGCCAGGCGCTCGCGATCCGCCGCGAGCGCCTGACCACGCTGCCGGAGGACATCGCCTGGATCGCCGGCGACGACGGCGTGCTGGCCTTCCGCCGCGGCGACGGCTTCGCGTGCGTCGTGAACTTCACCGCGGCCCCGGCCCGGCTCCCCGCCCACGCCGACGTCCTCCTGACCAGTGAGCCGCTGCGCGACGGCCTGCTGCCGGCCGACGGGAGCGCCTGGCTGGCCCTCTGACGACACCGGCACGCCCGGGCCCGGCCGTCCGCGGCCGGGTCCTGGCGAGAAACTTGCGGTCCGTGGCTTTCCAGACACTTCCGGCGGGGCCGCCGCGGGTGTGACGCTGCTGGAGTGAGAGCGATCCACCGAGTCGTGGTGCTCGTGCTCGACGGGGCCAAGCCCCTCGACGTGGGCATCCCGGCGCAGGTCTTCACCAACCGGCCGGGGATGCCCTACGCCGTGCACGTGTGCGGGGCCGCGCCCGGCCTGGTCGCCGGGGGAGACGGGCTGGCCTACCACGTGGCCGAGGGCCTCGGCGCGTTCGACGCCGCCGACACGATCTTCATCCCGGGGTACCGGCACCCCGACCGGGAGGAGCCGCCGGCCGAGGTCGTCGCCGCACTGCGGGCCGCCCACGCGCGCGGGGTGCGGCTCGCCGCGATCTCGACCGGCGCGTTCGCGCTCGCCGCGACCGGGCTCCTGGACGGCAAGCGGGCCACCACGCACTGGCACTACACGCGCGAGCTCGCCCGGCGGCACCCCGCCATCCGCGTCGACGAGGACGTGCTCTTCGTCGACGAGGGGGAGGTGCTCACCTCGGCCGGGGCGGCCAGCGGGATCGACCTCTGCCTGCACCTGGTCCGGCGGGACCACGGGGTCGCACTGTCCAATGTGGTCGCCCGGCGGCTCGTCGCGGCGCCGTACCGCAGCGGGGGGCAGGTGCAGTACATCCCCCGCAGCGTGCCCGAGGCCGTCGGCGAGCACTTCGCCGCCACCCGGCAGTGGGCGCTCGAGCGGCTCGGGGAGCCGCTGGCTCTGGAGGACCTGGCGCGCAACGCGAACGTGTCGGCGCGGACGTTGTCGCGGCGGTTCCTGGAGGAGACCGGCTACACGCCGACCCAGTGGATTCTGCGCGCGCGCGTGGACCGGGCGCGGGAGCTGCTGGAGCGCAGCGGGCTCGGCGTCGAGCAGATCGCGGCGCGGGTCGGGCTCGGGACCGGCTCGAACCTGCGGCTGCACTTCCAGCGGATCCTCGGCACCTCGCCCAGCGAATACCGCAAGACCTTCGCGCGGCCGAGCGGCTTGGCGCACCTGGAAGAGCGGCCGGGCGGCGTGACGCAGGTCGACGGCCGACGGGGCGGCGTGACGCACCGGGAGTCGCGCCCGGGCGGGGTGACGCACCCGGAAGAGCGGTCGGGCGGCGTGACGCAGGTCGACGGCCGACGGGGCGGCGTGACGCACCGGGAATCGCGGTCGGGCGGCGTGACGCATCGGGAAGAGCGGTCGGGTGGCGCGATGCTTGCGGAGACTGGCGAGCCGTCTGCTGTCGCCTGATCGGGCGGAAGGCGACGATTGCCGCATGTCTGGACGAATTGCCATCAACGGTTTTGGTCGCATCGGCCGCAGCGTGCTCCGCGCGATCGTCGAGCGCGGCAGCGACCTCGAGGTCGTCGCCGTCAACGATCTCGCGGCGCCGGCGGCGCTGGCGCAGCTGCTGCGGTACGACACCGCCCTCGGAAGATTCGGGCGCCCGGTCGCGGCGGAAGGCGACGAGCTGGTCGTCGACGGCCGGCGCATCCGGGCCCTGGCCGAGCGCGAGCCGGTCAAGCTGCCCTGGGCCGAGCTCGGCGTCGACATCGTGCTCGAGTCGACGGGCCGGTTCACCGCCGCCGACGCCGCCCGCGCGCACCTGGAGGCCGGCGCCGAGCGCGTGCTCGTGGGCGCGCCGTCCGCGGGGGCCGACGTGACGCTCGCGTACGGCGTGAACACCGAGGCCTACGACCCGTACCGTCACACGATCGTGTCGAACGCCTCCTGCACCACCAACGCGCTCGCCCCGCTGGCCGCCGTCCTCGACGGGCTGGCCGGGATCGAGCACGGGTTCATGACGACCGTGCACGCGTACACGCAGGAGCAGAACCTCCAGGACGGCCCGCACCGCGACCCGCGCCGCGCCCGGGCCGCCGGCGTGAACATCGTGCCGACCACCACCGGCGCCGCGAAGGCGATCGGGCTCGTGCTGCCGGGCCTGGCCGGGCGGCTGTCCGGCGACTCGATCCGGGTGCCGGTCCCGGTCGGATCGCTGGTCGAGCTCAACGCGACCGTCGAGCGCGATGTGACGCGCGAGGCGGTGCTGGACGCCTACCGCGAGGCGGCCGAGGGGCCGTTGCAGGGCATCCTGTCGTACTGCACCGACCCGATCGTCAGCGCGGACATCGTCGGCGACCCGGCGTCGTGCGTCTTCGACTCGGCGCTGACCAGAGTCGACGGCCGGCACGTCAAGGTCGTCGGCTGGTACGACAACGAGTGGGGCTTCGCCAACCGGGTCGTCGACACCCTCGGCCTGATGAGTGCAAAAACCATCGCGTAGATCGCAAGCGTCTGTGCGGCGGCGGCCGTCGAGGACCGGACGATGCGTCCGGGCTCGAAGAGTTCCTGCTCGGTGGCACCGGCCGCCGCCCGATCTGCCGCTTACGGAGCGGCGGCCGTCGAGGACCGGACGATGAGTTCGGGTTCGAACAGTTCCTCCTCGAGGGGCACCGGCCGCCGCTCGATGTGCCGCTTACGGAGCGGCGGCCGTCGAGGACCGGACGATGAGTTCGGGTTCGAAGAGTTCCTCCTCGAGGGGCACCGGCCGCCGCTCGATCTGCGCGACCAGGGAGTGCACCGCGGCCACCCCGATCGCTCCGATCGGCTGGCGCACCGTGGTCAGCGGCGGGTCCATCATCGGCATGTAGACCGAGTCGTCGAAGCCGACGACGGACAGCTGCTCGGGCACCCGCAGCCCCTGCTTGCGGGCCCCGCGGATGGCGCCGAGCGCGAGCGTGTCGCTGGCGCAGACCACGGCGGTCGCCCCGGCCTCCAGCAGCGGCGCGACCGCCGACTGCCCGCCGGCGATGGAGAACATCGTGTGCGCGACGAGCCGCTTGTCGGTGGCGAGCTTGCGGAACTCGGTCAGCTTGCGCTCCGACGGCACGTGCCCGCGCGGCCCGACGATCAGCCCGATGCGCTGGTGGCCCAGGTCGCGCAGGTGCGTGACGGCCAGGTCGACCGCGACCGCGTCGTCGACGGCGACGCGCGGCACCCCGAGGTTCTCGTCGGCCTCGTTGATGAGCACGATCGGCAGCCGCCGCGCGCGCAGCGCCTTGGCCTGCTCGGGCCCCGCGTCGACGTAGCTGGCCCCGACGAAGATGATCCCGGCGACCTTGCGGGCCAGCAGCATCTCGATGTAGTGCGCCTCGGACACCCCGTCGGCGGTGCGGGTGCACAGCACCGGGATGAGCTTCTGGCGCACCAGGGCGCCGGCCATCGCCTCCGCGTAGGCGGGGAAGATCGGGTTGTGCAGGTCGGGCAGCACCATGCCGACCAGGCTGCCCAGCTCCCGCCGGTGCCGGGTCGGCCGCTGGTAGCCCAGCACGTCGAGCGCGGTCAGCACCGCGTCGCGGGTGTCCGCGCCGATCCCGGGCACGTCGCGCAGGACGCGGCTGACCGTCGCCTCGCTGTACCCGGCGTACTTCGCCACCTCGGAGAGCCTCGTCGCCACGGGCTCAGCGTACCGTCTCCGGCAAGAATCCTCGCTTTGCCCGCAAGAACTTGCGCGTTTTGCGGATCGGGTGAGGGGTACCGGCGACGGCATGCGACTGCGCCGGAGCCACCTGGACAAACCGGGCCTGGGCCGGCGCGGATCCGTCTACCTCGACGTGCACGGCAAGCGGCTGCGCGACCGTTCGGCCATCGCGCGGATCGAGGCGCTCGCCATCCCGCCGGCGTGGCAGGACGTGTGGATCAGCCCAGATGAGTGCGGGCACATCCAGGCGACCGGGACGGACGCGGCCGGGCGCAAGCAGTACCTGTACCACCCGCAGTGGCGCGAGCGGCGGGACCGCGGCAAGTTCGCCCGTGTCCGCGAGGTCGCCGAGCGGCTGCCGGGGATGCGCGCCCGGGTCCGCCGCGACCTGACCCACGGCCGCGGCCTGAGCCGCGACCGGGTGCTCGCCGCGATCGCCGGCCTGCTCGACCTCGGCATGTTCCGCGTCGGCGGCGCGGCCTCGGCCGACCGCGCCGAGGACCCGTCGTTCGGGCTGTCCACCCTGCGCCCCGAGCACGTGCGGCTCAAGCGCGGCCGGGTGCTGCTGGAGTTCACCGGCAAGTCCGGCGTGGAGCACGCCTCGCAGGTCGCCGACGGCGAGATCGCCGCCGTCCTGCGCGAGCTGCGCCGGCGCCGCCGCGGCGAGAACCGGCTCTTCGCCTACTGGGACCCGTCGGGCCGGCGCTGGCAGCCGGTCGACGCCGGGCTCGTCAACGAGTACCTGCGGGAGATCAGCGGCGAGGAGATGACCGCGAAGGACTTCCGCACCTGGCACGGTACGGTCACCGCCGCGCTGGCGCTCGACGAGGCCGGCCCGCAGCCGACCGCCGCCAAGCGCCGCAAGGCCGTGTCGGGCGCGATGCGGGAGGTCGCCGAGAAGCTCGGCAACACGCCCGCGGTCGCGCGCGCCTCCTACGTGGACCCGCGGGTCGTCGAAGCCTTCGACAGCGGCGAGACGGCCGGCTCGGAGCGCGCCGTGCGGGAGCTTCTCGACCCGGCCTGACCTCGGCGTGTTCCAATATTGGCATGGTCGCGCCCCGGACTGGTCTGGATCCCTCCCGCTTGACCGTCGCCGTCGAGCGCGTGTTCAGCGTGCTGCGGCAGGGCAACCCACCCAACGACATCAGCCTGACCGCCGCGTCGACGATCTGGCGGCTGCAGCAGGAGGGCCCCCGCAAGCTGACCGACCTCGCCGCCGCGGAGGGCGTGACCCAGCCGGCCATGACCCAGCTCGTGCAGCGCCTGGAGCGCGAGGGCCTCGTGGTGCGCTCCGCCGAGCCGACCGACCGGCGCGTCGTGCTGATCGAGGTCACCCAGGCCGGCATCGACCTGCTGGAGCGGCGCCGCGCCGTGCGGGCCGGGCACCTGGCCGGGCTGATGGCCGGGCTGTCCGAGCAGGACGAGGAACTGCTCGCCGCCGCACTGCCGGCGCTGGAGCGCCTGGCCGCTAGCCGTACGCCGGGACCGGGCTCGCCTTGAGGCTCACCGTCTCGCCGCGCAGGATCGGCACCACGGTGGCCGGGATGTGCGCGGTGACCGTCGGCTGCAGGAAGTTCGAGAGCGGGTCGCCGAACACGCCGTAGTCGTCGTAGTGGATGGGGATCACGCGGTCCGGCCGGATCAGGTTGGCCAGGGCCACGCCGTCGCGGGCGTCCATGGTCACCAGCGCGCCCAGGATGCGGGTGCCGCCCAGGTGCAGCAGCGCGGTGTCGACGCCGGGGAAGCGGTCGGGGATGTCGCGCAGCAGGCGCCGGTTGAATCTGGTGTCGCCGGAGATGTACAGCCGCAACCGGCGGAACCCGTCGACCTCCCAGTCCAGGATCGTGCCGATGGTCGTCGGCAGCGCCAGGTGCAGCCCGGTCGGGCCGTGTCGGGCCGGGACCGCCGTGACGCGCAGGGTCTCGTTGGCGCGGCGCAGCACCATGTCGCTCCACGGCCGCAGTCCCACGGCATCGTCGAAGCGCCACCGCCGGAGCCGCCGCGCCGCCGGCACGGTCGTGAGCACCGGCACGTCGTGGGGGAGCCGGCGGCGGGCGATGCGATCGAAGTGGTCGCCGTGCAGGTGCGACAGCACGACGGCGTCGAGCGGGGGCAGGTCGTCCGGGCCGAGCGCGGGTTCGGTGAGGCGGCGGCTCGAGAGCCCGTGGCCGAGGTAGGCGCGCTGGCCGCGGTGCAGGAAGTTGGGGTCGGTGAGCAGCGTGAACGAGCCGACCCGGAGCAGGACGGTGGCGGTACCGATGAACGTGGCGGACGTCTCCATGTCGTCTCCCTGGCGTCTCCTTCGTGGTCGGTGGGCTCCACTACCCCTCATCCGCCGGACGACACGGCGTCATCGGCATCGTTGGCGGGCCTGCTGCCGATTTGCTTGACGGCAGCACCGCGGGGTAGTCGCAAGGCTCATGGATACTCAGCAACCTCGCCGTCCCGGCTCCGCTCCGCCGTCGACACCGCCTCGTGAGCCGGTGCGGCCGCCCGGCGCGGGACGCGACTCCGAGCGGACACCGCCGGGGGAGTCCCGCCCCGACGCGGGCCGCAGCGCCGGCTGAGCGTGTCGCGTCCGGAGTGCGGCGTCTTCGGTGCGGCGTCTTGAGTGCGGCGTCTTCAGTGCCGCGTCTTCGGTGCGGCGTCTTCGGTGCGGCGTCTTCAGCGCGGCGTCTTCAGCGCGGCGTCCTCGGTGCCGGCGCGCGTTGTGGCGGTGGCTGACTGAGCCGTTGTCCGGAGTGTGGCGTCTTCATTGCGGCGTCCTCGGCGTCGGCGCGGGTTGTGGCGGTGGCTGACCGAGTCGCTGTCCGGAGTGCGGCGTCGCCGGCCGAATACATCGGCCCGCTTCGGGTATGCGAGCTGTATGGCTGCAAACAGGAAGCGCTCCGGCACCCTCGACGCCGCCGAGCGCAACGCGATGTCCGACAGCACCTTCGCGTTCCCGCGGCTGCGCAAGGAGCCGCTCAACGACGCCTCGCACGTGCGCAACGCGATCGCGCGGTTCGATCAGGTACGCGACGCCAGCGACGAGGAGCGGGACGAGGCGTTCCGCCGCATCAAGCGGGCCGCCAAGCGCTACGGCGTCGAGATGACCGAGACGAGCTGGCGGGAGCTGGGCAAGCCGTCGCGGACGATGAAGTCCTCGGACAAGCCGCGCACCCCGAACAAGGCGACGCGCAACCAACCCCGGTCCGAACGCTCGCGCGACGACGTCTACGCCGAGGCCAAGCGCCGCAACATCCGCGGCCGGTCGGCGATGACCAAGGCGGAGTTGGTGCAGGCGCTCGGGAACCGCTGACGCGCTTCACCCGTGCAAAACCCGCTGGGAGAACGGCGGACGCGCTTCACCGTCCACCGGGCACTGCTTCGCCGTCGGCAAGGCACTGCTTCGCCGTCGGCCAGGAGCTCGGGGAAGGACTGTCGCGCTCCACCGTCCGCCAGGCACTCGGGAACGTCTGACGGGCTTCTCTCTTCAGCCGTCGACCCGGATCACCCCTCCAGCGCGGGTGAGGGCGGCATCCACCCGGCCGATTTAGCGTGGCCGTATGTCAACGACCGCCACCACACTCGCCGTCATCGTGCTCGTGCTGATCGTCATCGCCGCGGTCACGACGGCCATCGGCCGGCGTCGCCGCTCCGTGGAACTGCGCCGGCGGTTCGGCCCCGAGTACGACCGGGCGGTCGCGGAACAACCGTCCCGCCGCGCGGCGGAGCGCGACCTGCGCGGGCGCGCGCAGCGCCACGACAGCCTGGCGCTGCGCGACCTCGACCCGAACCAGCGCCGGGCGTACGCCGACCGGTGGCAGCGCACCCAGGCCCACTTTGTCGAGGAGCCCGAGGCCGCGACCCGGGAGGCCGACGAACTCGTCACGCAGGTCATGGCCGATCGCGGCTACCCCGTCGACGACTTCGACACCCGCGCGGAGGAGCTGAGCGTCGAGCACGCCGAGACGCTGGTCCACTACCGCGAGGCCCACGAGATCAACAAGGTGAACGAGCGCGGGCAGGCGTCGACCGAGCAGCTGCGCCAGGCCCTGATGCATTACCGGGCACTCTTCGCCGACCTGCTCGGTGAGCGCCCGGCGGCCGGCAAAGCGTGACCACTCCCTCGGTGCCGCGGCCGGCTCCCGGTGCGTCGCATTCCGTTGTCCGGGCGTCACCGTGGGCTTCCATCATCCCGCCGTCGGCTCCCGGGGTGCCGTCGCCGGAGTCCGCGGCAGCGCCTCCGGAGGTGCCGCCGGTCTGATGAGGTTTGATCTACTTGGCGGCATGAGTGAGCTCCGTGAGCTGTTCGCGCGCTGGGTACAAGGCTGGACCGCCGCGCGGGAGCTGCCCGCGGCCGACGACCTCGGCGACGGACTGCGGGTGCACTGCAGGCAGGTGGGTCGCGACATCGAGTACTTCGCGCTCGATGACGACCCCGGTGCGCTGACCCGGCTGGCCGGTCTCGTCGCGGCCGAGGACGCGATCACGTGGCTGACCGTGCCGACGACCGACCCCGCCGGCTCGGCCGCGGCGCTCGAGCGGGCCGGTCTGGTGCTGCTGCGGTCCTCGGAGCGGCTGATGGCCACCGATCTGGGGACGCATCCGCGGGGTGGGGTGCCGGAGCCGTACCGGATGGAGATCCAGGCCGACGGGGCCTGCATCAGCGTGTCCGTGTCCGCGCCCGGCGACGCATGGGCGGCGCGCGGCTTCGCCGGCCTCGGTGCCCGCACCGCCGTGCCCGACCGGATTCTGACCGGCCCGGACCATCGGCGCCGCGGCCTGGCCGCCGCCATCATGGGCGCCCTCGCGTCCGCCGCCGCCGAGCGGGGCGCCGAGGAGGGCATTCTCGTCGCGAGCGAGGAGGGCCGGCTGCTCTACCGGGCGCTCGGGTGGCGCGAGGCGGCCCAGGTCCTGATCGCGTCGACGCCGGGGGCCGCATACCCGGCGTGACCCGATGCGGTCACTGCGTGTCGGTGCTGAGCGACGGCGTCCCGCCGGGGCACGTGACCGTCATGGTGACGCGGGTGTTGCCGTGCCGGAACGTCACGCTCGCGGCGGCGGCCGGCCCGGGCCGCTCGTCGTCGACCTTCCACGACTTCGACGGCGTCCGCTCGGTGATCCGCGCCAGCCCGTCGGCGCACTCGGCCGTGATCGTGCCGCCGTCGGAGGTGAACGTCCACCGGGTCGGCGGCGGCGGGGTGGCCGGGCCCGTCGTCGTCACGCCACCGGTCGCGCCAACGGTCGGGCCGAGGGTCGGCGCACCGGTAGCCACCGTGCTGTCACCACCGTTGCCCGCTACGCTCGGTGCCCTGCCGGTGACCGCGGTGCCCGGGTTCCCGGCCGGCGGGTTCGCGGCGGCGCTGGGCGAAGTGTCGGACCGGCTCACGACCGCCTGGGAGATGGCCGGGTCGCCCGGCCACGGCTGGGCCTCCGCCGGCACCGGGTGGTCGGGCGTGGAGGCGAGTGCCCAGGCGAGGAGGACGGCCGCCGTCGCGCCCCCGGCCGCCGCCACCGCCGGCCACGCCGCGACCCGGAGCCGCGACGGGCGCGGCTCCGCCGAGGCGCGCAGGACCGCGGCGACCTTGTCGGCGCTCGGCCGCGAGCGGGGATGCTTGGCGAGGCAGCGGCGGCACAGGTCGGCGACGGCGGGCGGCACCCCGGGCAGCCGGGGGAGCGGCGCCGGGACCCGGTGGCGGTGCGCGTCGATCACGTCCGGCCCGTCGGCGACAGGCCAGGGCAAAGCGCCGGCGAGCAGTTTGTACAGCACCACGCCCAGCGAGTACACATCGGACGCCGCGGTGACCGGGTCGGAGCCGAGGCGCTCCGGCGCCAGGTACTGCGGCGTGCCGAGCACCGGCCGCCCGCTCGCGTCCGTGTCGGTGAGCGTTGCCGGCCCGACGGCCGCGGCGATGCCGAAGTCGACGAGCTTGGCGCCGCCCGGGGACAGGATGATGTTCGCCGGCTTCACGTCGCGGTGCACGAGGCCGTACGCGTGCGCGGCGGCCAGGCCGGCCGCGACCTCGGCGCAGATGCGGAGGGCGTCGGCGGCCGGGAGCGGTCCCTCGGCGAGGCGCTGGGCGAGGGTGGGGCCGGGGACGTGCTCCATCACGACGTACGGCGTCGGCCCGCCGCCCGTCCTCGCCTCCCGCGTCTCGCCGGCAACGCTTGGTGACGGCACGCTTCCGGATGGGTCACCGGCGGCTTGACGCGTCTCGTTCTCGGACGGTGTCGCACCCTGCGACGAACCGCTTCCGGACGGTCTTGCGATCTGCGGCGAGTCGCTTCCGGACGGTTTTCCGGCCTGCGACGTGTCGCTCCCGGACGGTCTTGCGCTCTGCGGCGAGTCGCTTCCGGACGGTTTTCCGGCCTGCGACGTGTCGCTCCCGGACGGTCTTGCGATCTGCGGCGAGTCGCTTCCGGACGGTCTTCCGGCCTGCGACGCGTCGCTTCCAGATGGTCTTCCGGTCCGTGGCGTGCCGTTTCCGGATCGTCTTCCGTGTTGAGGTCTGTCGCCGGTCGTCGATGCCTTGTCGTCGCCGGGGAAGGCTTCGCCGAAGTCGTACACCTGCGCGATGTTCGGATGCGACAGCCCAGCCGCCGCGCGGGCCTCGTCCCGGATTCGGCGCCGCGAGCGCTCATCGGCCGCGTACCGTCCGGACAGCAGTTTCACGGCGACGGAGCGCCCCAGCACCGAGTCGTGGGCAAGCCAGACCACCGACATCCCGCCGACGCCGAGGATGTCATCCAGCCGGTACCGCCCGCCGAGCACCCGGGGCTCGTCGCCGGCACCGCTCCCGTCCATCGGGAGCACGGTACACATCGATACCTGATCTCCGCGATCCGGCCCGGTTGGTGCGCAATTATGCCTATTCTGCGATCGTGGAGCCACGCTGGGTCATCGCGCGCGGACGCGGAAGCGTAACAAGGCTGTGGTCGCAGCCGGTGATGCTAGCCATCGCCGTGCTGTTCACCTGGCCGTCGACCGCGCCGGGGCACGCCTTGATCGACAGTTCCGTCACCGTGAGTCCCTCCACTGCTACGGCTCCTATAGACCTCGCCGCTTTCTCCGGTTCCGCTACCTCCTCTAGTCCCACTGCCTCCTCTGGTCCCAGCGCGTTCTCTTCTGGTCCCAGCGCGTTCCCGGGTGCTCCTGCCTCCTCAGGTCCTCGCGTTTCTCCAGGTCCCCGTGTTTCTCCAGGTCCCCGCGTTTCCGGGGGTCCTCGCGTTTCTCTGGGTCCTCACATTTCCTCGGGTCCTCGCATTTCCTCGGGGCTGGGCGCTTCCGCCGGCTCTGGGGTCGGTGTCTCGCCCAGCGCTTTCGCGAGTCCCGGTCTTTCCGCGGGCCCAACCGCGTCCGGCGGCCCGACTGCCCCGGCCGTGCCGCCCGTCATCGGCCAGCCGTACGTGGCGGCATTCTTCGCCAACCCGGCCACCGTCCCAATCGGAGAACCGACCGCACTCGGCATCGCCGTGTTCAACCCGACTCGGGCGGCGGTCCCGTTCACCTTTACCGCCGCCCTCCCGCCACATCTGAAGATCACCCCGCTCGGCGCGCCGCCGCAGAACACCTGCGGCGGCCCGGTCACCACGACGCAAGACGGCACAAAGGTCACCACCTGGGGTCGCGTCGAACCCATGCCCGGCGGTTGCGGGGTCATCCTGCCGGTGATCGCCGACCAGACCGGCACCTACACCGCCGCAGACGTCACGCTGAGCGACGTCGCCGGCGTCCCGACGAGAGTCACTGACATCAGGAGCACGTGCGGCGACCAGTGCGGCGCCCTGGCCCCGATACTGACGGTGACCACGATGCTGGCCCCGCAGACGATCGCGTTCGGCCCGCTCGCCGACGCGACCCTGTCGACCACGACGGTGCGGCTGACCGGCTCGGCGTCGTCCGGCCTGCCGCTGAAGTACACGAGCGAGACCCGGCCCGTGTGCACCGTCTCCGAGGCGACGGTCACGCTGCTGACGCTCGGCACCTGTACGATCACTGCCGACCAGCCCGGCGATGCCACGTACGCTGCGGCCGAGCCGGTCACCGCCTCCTTCACGGTCCGGTGATCAATGCCGCCGATCACGCTGTGTGATCGGCGCCGAATTACCGCCATTGCGATTACCGGTAATTCGATAATTCAGTAATCCGCTACCCGCTCGAGGTCCGCGCGCTCAGCAATCCGGTTGTAGTCGGCGGTGGCGAGGTTCGTGCGCGCGGTGGGTCCGTGTGGTCGGCGCTCGATTGTGGTGGCCGGCGCCAACGGGGAAGACGTTCGCGTGCACCCTGGCGTTCAACGGCGTCGGGGATGGCGGATCGTGTGCCGTGCCGGTGCGGATGGGAGCTTGCGCGAGGGCGGGGTGCGGGACGTTGGCCGACGCCTGATCGCCCGCTGAGACGCTGGCCACGGTGCCGGGGGCGAGGGGGTGAGATGCCGTTGGGGATAATCAGACGGTGTCCGCGTCCACCAAGCCCGAGCTCGCGCCCCCGGCCCCGCCGCGGCGGCGCCGTCGGCGTTGGGTGCGGCTCGCGGTCATCGCGCTCATCGCGGTCGTTCTCGCCACGATCGGACTGCACGGGCGGCTGCCGTCGCCGCAGGACATCTTGGCGGCGTTGGGCGGCGCGAAGTACAGCTGGATCGCTCTTGCCGCCCTGCTCCAGGTGGCCTCCATCGAGTCGTTCGCGCTGCAGCAGCGCCGGTTGCTCAACAGCCTCGGCGCGCATCTGACCCGCGGGCACGTCATGGCGATCACCCTCGCCGGCACGGCGTTGTCGATTTCCATGCCCGCCGGGCCGGCTGTGTCGACGGCGTTCACGATCCGTGAGTACCAGCGCGGCGGTGCCACCCGCGAGGCCTCCGCGGCGTCCGCGATCGTCTCCGGGCTCGCCTCCATCGGCGGGCTCGCGCTGCTCTACGCCGGCGGCGGCCTGGCCCTGCTCGCCCGCAATCCCGACGGGCTGCTCAGCTGGCGCCCGCTCGTGGTCGTCGTCGGGATGGCCGCGCTGACCACCGCGCTGATCCTGGCCGGGCGCCGGTTCGCGCGCCGTCCCGCCCCGGCGCCGGACGCGCTCCCCACGGCCGGCAATCGGGTCACCCGGGCGCTGCAGAGCCTGCTGCGCGCGGCCGGCGACGCGTGGCGGGCCGGGGCCGGGTTGCGGGCCTCGGACTGGGTGTTTGCCCTGGTGTACGCGACCGTGAAGTGGCTCGCCGACCTGCTCTGCCTCGTCGCCGTGGCCGAGGCGCTGCACCTGCCGGTGGGCGTGGCCACGATGGCGACCGTGTACCTGACCGTGCAGATCGTCCGCCAGGTCCCGCTGACCCCGGGCGGCGTCGGCGTGGTCGAGACCGCCCTGATCGCGGGCCTGACCGCCGCCGGCGCGACCGGTGTCGGCGCCGCCGCGGCCGTGCTCGTGTACCGGGTGCTGTCCTGCTGGGCGCTGATCCCGATCGGCGGGATCGCCGCCGTGGTCCTGCGGCGGCAGCGCGGTCGGGAGAGCGGATAACGCGTGTGGGCCGCGCGACGGCTCGCGCGGATGGTGCCCCGATCCCTCGACATCGGCGCGGGATTGGTCAGTGGTTTGCTGAACCGGGTAGGAGCGGGCGCATGAACGTCCGTTCGTAGCGCAGCACGCACCCGCTCTCGTCGCGAATTCGATCGGCCGCCACGAAGTCCGGATCCACGCCGAACAGGGTTCGATACTGTTCGTATGCGGCCAGACTCGGAAAGCTGAACAGCGCCAGCGCCTTGTCGCTCGCGCCCTCTGACGGCAGAAAGTAGCCGTGGTGTGTCCCACCGTGCCGGTCGACGAGCTCCATCCAGGCGTGCGCGAACTGCTCGAAGGCCGCGATCTGAGCCGGATCGATGACGTACTCGACTACGCACGTGATCACCGTCCGAGCGTAAGCCGCCGCCGGCCTGGGTGCATCCGTGGCGGGCGGCGGCCTACGCGAGATGAGCAACGGTCAGTTCACGCGAGGTGGGTGCGGTCAGCTTGCGCGAGGTGAGTGACGGTCGGCTCACGGGAGGTGCGCGGCGTCGGCTCACGTGACGCTAGGAGCGGTTAGCTCACTCCAGGTGACGAGCGGTCGGCTCGCGCGGGGCGAGGGCGGTCGGCTCGCGAGGGGTGAAGAGAGAACTCGCGAGGAGTGGAGAAAGAATTCGCGAGGGGTGAAGAGAGAACTCGCGAGGGGTGAAGAGAGAGAACTCGCGAGGGGTGAAGAGAGAAGCAGTGCAGTGGTCTCACCTCATCGAGTCGCGCACGGTGAACGGTGGACGGTGGAGGACGGTTGACGGTGGACGGTGCACAGCGGACGGCGCCGCCGAACGGGTCGCCCGTCAGCGCTTCACGAGTTCATACGCGTACAAGCGCTGATCGCCGACCCGCACACCCCCCGGCGACGGCCGCGTGTCCGGCACGCCCGGTGACGGTGACGGGCCGTCGCCGTCCCGCGTCAGCTGCGCCCAGCCGGTGACATGTGCCGTGCTCGGGTCGAACAGGACCATCGTCAGGTTCTGGCCGGACGGCAGGCCGACGCCGATCATGCGCTGACCACCCACCGTCACCTCCTGCAGCGCCAGCGTGTCGATCCGGCCGAGCAGACGCAGTAGTGCGACGCGGACACCGCTCGGTAGCAGGGGATCGACCCGCAGGAGCAGCGACGTGCACGTGGCCCACAGCTTGTCCGCGGACTCGCCGGCGCCGAGTTGCTCCAGCAGGACCGACGGGTCCGGCGACAGGCCCGCCAGCCATTCCGGCGTGGGATTGGCGACGCCCGGCCCGGCCGACGCGAAGTTCCGCCGTTCGAGCTCGGTCTCGTCCTCGCCCTTCGGGCCCGGGCCGGCCGGGCGCCCGTCGATGAGGTCGCGGACCGGGATCATGCCCCGCACCTCGTACCAGGTGTCACGCACCTGCGGGACGAGATCCCGGCCGGGGCCGCCGGCGGGCACCAGCATGGTCATGCGCACATGCAGCTGATCCTGCCCGCCGGCCGCGAGCGGCTCGGTCTCCCCGGCCGCGCGCACCAGGTCGTCCCAGCCAAGCCGCGGGTCGATCGGGGCGCCCAGCTCCAGGGTGCCCGACGGGGCCGGGGCCAGGCCGGTTCCCTGCGGGTCGCCGCGGTGCAGGGCCACGCCGACGCCCGCGAGCACGGCGAGCGCGACCACGGCGGCGGCGACCGGCGCGAGCCAGGCCCGGCGAAGGGTCCCGGCGACCGGCGCGAGCCAAGCCCGGCGAAGGGTCCCGGCGACCGGCGCGAGCCAGGCCCGGCGATGGGTTGCGGCGACCGGCGCGAGCTGGGCCCGGCGATCGGCGGCGGTGACCGGCGCGAGCCAGGCCCGGCGATGGGTTGCGGCGACCGGCGCGAGCTGGGCCCGGCGATCGGCGGCGGCGACCGACGCGGGCCAGGCCCGGTGAAGGGCCGCGGCGATCGGCGTGAGCCAGGCCCGGCGAACGGCCGCGGGGACCCGCGCGAGCCGGGCCCGGCGACGGGAGCGCGGGGCGTCGGCGTGCAACACCCGGTACCGCAGCCGGGTGAGCTCTTCAAGCGTCGCGGCCGTGCGCGGCGAGGCGAGCGCGCGCACCGCGTTCAGGTCGGACCGGTCGTCGGTGCTCACAGCTCCCCCTCGGAGTTCGCGCCGGCCAGGGCGGCGCGCAGCTTCGTGCGCGCGCGGAACAGCGCCGACTGCACGGATCCGAGCGGGATGCCGAGCGTGCGCGCGATGGTGTCGTAGTCGAGGTCGGCCAGCGCGTACAGGAGCAGGACGTCGCGCTGGCGGGCCGGGAGCCGGGCGAGCACGGCGGCCAGCTCCCGGCTCACCGCCGAGGCGTGCGCGCGGTCGACGGCGCGGTCGGCCACGTCCGGTACCAATGGATCATGACCGGTCCGGGCCAGCATTCGCAGCGCGCGGGTCTCGGTGCGGCGGTGGCGGCGCAGCAGGTTCGTCGCGATACCGTAGAGCCACGCCCGTGCCGGCCCGTCGAGCAGCCTGTCGCGGCGCTGGAACGCGATGAGGAACGTCTCGGCGACGATGTCCTCGGCGATGGTGCCCCCGACCCGGCCCGCGCAGTAGTGCCGCAGCTCGGCGCCGTACCGGTCGAAGAGGTCCGCCACGTCGGCCGGGCCCTCCCGCGGGTCGGCCATGTAGTGCAACATACCGATGACTGCCCGCACGCCTCGGCCGTGTTCCCGTGCGACCGCGACCGCGACCGCGACCGCGAATCAACGATCTCCCACGAGCGAGCCGCTGACCGTGTCCGTCGCACCGACCCGTCTGCCCGACCCGGCGCGCGTGATCGGGGTCCGCACGCGTCTCGCGGCGCTCGACCGGCCGGGCCGGGCCGCGTGGGGCCTCTACACTGGCAAGGATGGCCGATGACGGGCAGACCGCGAAGGTGCTGCGCGCCTGGAACCAGCAGGCGGCGGCGTACGACCGGCAGATCGCGTTCTTCGAGCGCGTCTGGTTCGGCGGCACACGGCAGTGGCTCACCACCCGAGCGCACGGCCGCGTCCTGGAGGTCGCGGTCGGCACCGGACTGAACCTGCCGCTCTACCCGGCGAACACGACCGTGACCGGGCTCGAGCTGAGCCCGGCGATGCTCGCGATCGCGCGGGAGCGGGCGGCCGGCCTCGACCGCACGGTACACCTGCTGCGGGGCAACGCCGAGGCGCTGCCGTTCGCGACCGGGACGTTCGACACCATCGTGTGCGCGCTGTCGCTGTGCGGCATCCCGCGGCCGGGCGCCGCCGTCGCGGAGATGCACCGCGTGCTCGTGGGCGGCGGGCGGCTGCTGCTGGTCGACCACGTCGGCAGCACCTGGCCGCCGGTCCGCGCCGCGCAGTGGCTGGTGGAGCGGTTCACCATCCGGGCCTGGGGCGAGCATTTCACGCGCCGGCAGCTGCCGCTCGTGCGCGGCGCCGGGTTCGAGATTGTGGAGGTGGAGCGGCGCAAGGCCGGGACGGTCGAGCGCGTGCACGCCCGCAAGATCATTGTGTGAGCGCCTCCCACGCGGGCATTTCTGGGTGATGACCGAGATCATCGCGCACCACGGCGTCGTGCGGGACGTCAAGCTGCACGTCGAGGACGCCGGCGGCACGGGGCGGCCCGTCGTGCTCATCCACGGCTGGCCGCTGTCGGGCGCCTCGTGGGCGGCCCAGGTGCCGGCGCTGAGCCGGGCCGGCTACCGGCCCGTCACCTACGACCGGCGCGGGTTCGGGCGCAGCGACAAGCCGCTGACCGGGTACGGGTACGACACCCTCGCCGAGGATCTGCACACGGTGCTCACCGAGCTCGACCTCGCCGACGTGACGCTCGTCGGGTTCTCGATGGGCGGCGGGGAGGTGGCTCGGTACCTGGGCAGGTACGGCCCCGAACGAGTGCGTAGCGTCGTGTTCGCCGCCGCCGTCACGCCGTACCTGATGCGGACGCCCGACAACCCGGAGGGGCCGCTGCACGCGAGCGAGGCCGCCAGGATGACCGCGTCGCTGACCGCGAACAAGGACGCGTTCTACGAGGACTTCATCACGACGTTCTTCTCGGTGCACGGCGTGCTCAAGGTGACCGAGGCGCAGCGGCAGGAGGCGCTCGCCCTGTGCGCGCAGGCGGGGAAGATCCCGGCGCTGGAGTGCCTGACGGCCTTCGGCAACACCGACTTCCGCGAGGACCTCGAGCGCGTGACGGTCCCGGCGCTGGTCCTGCACGGCGACGGCGACGCGACGGTGCCCTACGAGGGCTCCGGGGAGCGCACCCACGCCGCGATCCCGGGCAGCGACCTGGTGGTCCTGCCCGGCGCCCCGCACGGCTGCAACGTGAGCCACGCCGACGCCTTCAACCAGGCGCTGCTGGACTTCCTGAGCCGGTAGAACGCCGGGGCCGCCCTCGCGGACGGCCCCGGCGCCGACTACACGAGCTTCCAGGGGCCCCAGGGGTCACCGGGGGTCTGGTTGCGCGTCCACCACTTGGCGACGTACCGCTTGCCCTGGTACACGACGACATCCCCGGTGTTGAAGACGCGCGAAGGCGTCCACAGGGCGGTCCCGTCCGGCGTCGTGGCCATCTGCTGCCACGGGCCGTAGGGGTCGCCCGGCTTCTGGTTCTGCGTCCACCACAGCGCCGTCCACACGGAGCCGTTGTACGACACCGAGTCGCCGTTGTTGTAGACCTTCGACGCGTCCCAGGCCGGCACGGCCGGCGTCACCGGGGCGTTGAGCCCGACGACGACCGGGTCGTGGTCCGAAGCCGTGAACGGGTCGGCGCCGTTGAACAGCAGCGTGACGTTGTAGTTGTACCGGCTGTAGGCGAACGCGATCGCCTCCTGCGCGTTGATCTGCCAGACGTCGGCACCGGTCACGAGGGCGCGCGCGCCCGCGTTGGCCAGCACGTGGTCCAGCGACCCCTGCAGTCCGTCGAAGGCGTACGTGGCCTCCGACGGGTCCAGGGTGGAGCCCAGGTCGGTGTACCCGGCCTGGTACAGCACCTGCATCGGGTCTTCCTGGGTGTACGAGTTGAGGTCGCCCACCAGGAACACCCGGTTCGTGCCGAGCGCCGACGCCTGCTGCGAGGCGAACGCCACGGTGTCCTGCGCCTCCCGGACCCGGGTCGCGTTGAACGAGCCCTGGTCCTTCGCGGGAGACGACGTGTCCTGGGCGTCGCCGTCGTACATCGGCGTGCCGGAGCCCTTGGACTTCCAGTGGTTCGTGACGACCAGGAACGCGTCCGCGTCCTGGGCGCCCGCCTTCTTGAAGCCCTGCGCGAGCGGCTCCCGCGCGATCGAGAACGGCTGGCCCGGAGCCGACGACGTCAGCAGGATCGCCGAGTCGCCGACCAGCGCCACGTCCGCCGGCTTGTAGATGAACGCCGAACGGATCACGTCCTCGTCGGCGAGGGCCGGCAGCTTGTCGGCGCTCGGCGAGGGCACGTAGGCCCACACGTTCGCGCCGGCCGCCGCGTTGAGCGCGTCGACGAGCTGGGCCAGCGCCGCGTCACGGCTCTTGCCGAACTTCGCCGAGTTCTCCACCTCTTCGAGCGACACGATGCTCGCGCCGAGCCGGTTGATCCCGGTCACGATCTTCGCCTGCTGCCGCTGGAAGCTGGCGTCGTTCGCGGCCCCGCGCGGGCCGGCGCTGTTGCCCGGACCGGTGCACGACTTCACACTGATGTGCGTCTCGGCCCGGTCGTCGTACCAGGTGCAGGTGCCCATGCCCGCCGCCACGTACTGCTCCCCCGTCAACGGGAAGTAGTTCTGCACGTTGAACGTGGCCAGGCGCAGGTTGCCGCCGACGGTGGCGGGCTGCGCGTTGGCCGTGCGGGTGTCGCTGAAGGTCGCGACCGCATGGCCGTCGTCGGTGACCTGGCGCGTCGGCTGGAAGTTCCAGAGCGAGAAGCGGTACTCCAGGATCACCGGCTGGTGGAACGTGACCTTCGAGCCGACGCTGACCGGGTTGGTCGGCGTCAGCCACGGCAGCGCGGTGCCGGTGTTCGAGCCGGTGCTGTAGTTGACGCTGGCACCGTCATCGAGGGTCACCTTCCGGGCGGCGTTGTCCGCCACCACGGCCTGTGCCTCGGGGCTGCCCGGCCTGCCCACGTCGGTGGGCTGACGCAGCGGGGCGTCCCCGGCGGCGAGGGTGAAGGAGCCGTACCAGTTCGCGTCGTAGTTGTCCGACACGGTGAACGTGCCCTGCGGCGCGATCAGCTCACCCTCGTGCGTCTCCTTCTGCGCGTCCGTGGTCAGGCTCGACCACGGCAGTGTCCCGGGCACGACCGCCGGCAGCGGCGCGGCGAGCTTGGTCACCGACGGCGAGGAGATCTCGGTCTCGCCCTGGAACTCCTGGACGGTACCGCTGACCCGCACGCTGTCGCCGATGCTCACCTGCCCGGCCGAGATCGACCCGAACACGAAGACCGCGTCGGAGGCCCCGGGCGTCGTGTCCGCCGCCTCGGTGCCGCCGCTGCCCCCGGTCTGCAGGAAGAAGCCGTTGAAGCCGCCGGTCGTGTAGACCGCCGTCACAACGCCTTCGGTGGTCACGAACCGGCCCGCGTACGGGGACGTGTCCGTGTTCGTGCCCTGGATCGCCGCGATCGCCAGCACCTCGGTCGAGGCGTTCACCGTGAAGGTGAACGTCGCCGAGGCGGTCCCGCCGGCGGCGTCGGTCGCGGTGACCGAGACCGACGACGAGCCGGCCGCGCTGGGCGTGCCGGTGACGACCCCGCCCGACGAGATCGAGAGCCCCGCGGGCAGGCCCGTCGCCGTCCAGCTGTACGGCGTCGTGCCCCCCGTTGCCGCCAGGGTCAGCGGCGTGATCGCGGTGCCGGCGATCGCGCTCTGCGCGCCGGGGTTGGTCACCGCGAGCGGGCTCGTGCCCCCGTCCGAGGCCGCGTTCTGCGGCTCCGGCGTCGCCGTGTGGAAGTCGGCGGCGTTGTTGTCGGTGTCAGCGCCGGCCGCGTCCCGCTGGTAGCTCAGCACCAGCGAGTTCCCGGACGTCGCGGACCCCTCGGGGGAGTTGCTGGTACCCCAGCCGATCTTGTCGATGACCGTGCTGTCGGTCGGCAGGACACCGGTGGCGCTGGCGGCGATGTAGAGCGTGCCGCCGCCGGCGCCCGGGTTGACGCTGGTGCCGGTGTTGAGGTCCGCCGCTGGCAGCGGCGCCCCCGGGTTGGTGCCCGCCCCGTTGCCGGGCAGCTGAATCAGGAAGTGACCGTGCGCGGCCACCGTCCCGGACAGCGCGAACACCTGGGAACCGCTGGGCACGACGGTGCTGGTGGGCGCCCGGTACTGCAGCGTGCTCCCACTCAGCGGAATCGGGCTCGCGGTCGGGTTGAACAACTCGATGAACTTGTTCAGATAGCTCGCACCCGACGAGCCGCCGTTGACGTAGGCCTCACTGATCACCAGGCCCGTGCCCGCCGGGTTGGCGGACGCGGGACCGGCGAGCGCAGGGAACGCCAACCCGGCCATGGACAGGGATAATGCGACGGAGACCCGCCGGACGAGCACACGGGACATAGACCCGGACCTCCAGTGGTCGGTTTCGTGTTTCCGCCGGCCCGCAGGCCGACCTGGGGACGTTAAGCGTCCCGGTACGACGGTCGGCAGACGAAGGCTGAACGGCGTGTAAACCCTATGGCAGATCGACGAGGCCAAACCCGATGGTAGGGCGGGGTGTAGGGGTCCTGGGCGGGGTCGGATTTGTGACTGTCCACGGGACGGCCACCGCCCCACGGGACGCTCGGCCGGCCGCGCGATCGCGTTGCGGGACTACGACGCGTCGGGGCTCGGGCACGGCCGGCTCCGGCTAGGGCGTGCGGGGCGCTCAGCGCACCACGAGCTGCAGCAGCACCAGGTGCGAGGCGCGCGTCTCGACCCGGAACAGCCCGGTTTTGGTCGCCTCCAGGGTCAGGGAGCCGGCCTTGCCGGGCTTGAGGTCGACGCCACGGTCGTAGCCGGTGACCGTCACCCGGTCGGCCGCGTCGCTGGTGACGGTGATGCGCACGAGCTGGCCCTGGGACACGTCGATGCGGCCGGTCGCCGGGCTGGCCGCGCCCTTGGAGATGGTGAAGGCGACCTCCTTCGCGGGCTTGTTGCGGGCCGCGGGGGAGGTGTAGGTCCCGGCGGGGGCGGGCGGGAGGTCGGCGGAGGCGGCGGGCAGCGGGCCCTGGGCGCCCGGGGCGGACTCCGGCGCGACCCACGTGGCGGTGCCGCCGGTGCAGCCGGTGAGGAGCGCGAGCAGCGCGGCGAGCACGGGGACGGCGCGGATGGTCGGCATCGGTGCTCCCGGAGGGCGAGGGGTCGGCCCGCACCATACCAAGGACCCGTCCCGCCCGGCGTGGCATGATCGCGCGCATGGAGCTCAGCACGCCGTACGTGGTGGTCGACGTCGACGTGCTCGACCGCAACTCCCGGGCGATGGCCGACGCCGCGGCCGCGCGCGGGATCACCCTGCGGCCGCACGCCAAGTCGCACAAGTCGCCCCAGATCGCCCGGCGGCAGCTGGAGCACGGGGCGGCCGGGCTCACCGTGGCGACCGTCGCCGAGGCCGAGGTGTTCGCCGAGGTCTGCCCGGACCTGTTCATCGCGTACCCGATCTGGGCCTCGCCCGCCCGGGCCCGCCGGCTGCGGGCCCTGGCCGAGCGGGTCGCGCTGCGGGTCGGCGTCGACTCCGCCGAGTCGGCCGAGCTCCTGGCCGCCGCCGTGCCCGGGCTCGCGGTGCTGGTCGAGGTGGACAGCGGGCACCACCGCAGCGGTGTGCGGCCCGCCGAGGCCGGTGCGCTCGCCGCGGCCGCCGCGCGGGCCGGGCTGGACGTGCGCGGGGTGTTCACGTTCCCCGGCCACGGCTACCTCCCCGGCCACCGGGCGCGGGCCGCCGCCGACGAGGCCGCGGCGCTGGGCGAGGCCGCCGGGTCGCTGCGGGCGGCCGGGCTCGACGCGCCGGTCCGCAGCGGCGGCTCGACCCCCACGGCCGCGCTGAGCGATCCCTCGGTCGTGAACGAGCTGCGGCCCGGCGTCTACCTGCTCAACGACGCGCAGCAGGTCGAGCTCGGCACCTGCGACTGGTCCGCGGTCGCGCTGACCGTGGCCGCGACCGTGGTCAGCGTCAACGGCTCCCGGGTCATCCTGGACGCGGGCAGCAAGGCGCTCGGCGCCGACCAGCCGGCGTGGGTGACGGGCGCCGGGCGCCTCCCGGACCGGCCGGAGGCGAGGATCACGGCGCTGTCGGAGCACCACGCCACCGTCACGTTTCCGCACGACGCCGAGGTACCGGCACGAGGCGACGTCGTGCGCGTCGCGCCCAACCACGTCTGCGCCGCGGTGAACCTGGCCGACGAGCTGATCGCGGTCTCGGGCGGCCGCGTGGCCGGGCGCTGGCCGGTCGCCGCGCGCAACGCCAACACCTGACGTACGCCATCCGGGTGAACGGCGCCGCAACGCCGACGCGCTCGATCGCGGTGGCGCACCTCGCGGCGCCCGGGGGCTACCATCGGCGGGCGGCCCGACCGGGCCGGCGACGCGGATGTGGGGATCTCGTGGAGTTGTCGGTGCGGCCCGGACCGGGCGCCACGGTGGTGACCGCCGCCGGCGACCTCGACATCGCGACCTCGCCGGAGCTGCGCCGCTACCTGCACGCGATCCTCGACGAGCACGAGGCCGCCCTCTGCGTCGACGTGGCCGCGGTGCAGTTCATCGACTCCAGCGCCCTGGGCGTGCTCGTGAGCGTCTACCAGCGCCTGGCCGGCCGCGGCCAGAGCCTGACGCTGGTGAGCCCGCACGAGCGTCTGCTGCGCACGTTCCGCCTGACCGCTTTGGATCAGGTGTTCACCATCGTCGCGGCCCTGCCCGCGGAGCCGGCCGCGGCCTGAGCCTGATGCTGGTGGGCCCGCACGAGCGTCTGCTGCGCACGTTCCGCCTGACCGCTTTGGATCAGGTGTTCACCATCGTCGCGGCCCTGCCCGCGGAGCCGGCCGGGGCCTGAGCCCGGCTCAGCCGGCGTCGGCCGGGACGTAGGTCAGCCGCAGCACGCCGTTGTCGTAGTCGCGCCGGTCCCGCAGCCGCAGCCGGGCGCGCGCTGACGCCGCGGCAGGTGCTGGATCGCGGCGAGGAACGCCAGCTCGATGGTCTCCCGGTCGACCGCGCCCGCGGCCGGGTCGAGCAGGTGCTCCGGGCACGGCCGCAGCCACGGCCGGTCGAGCGGCTCGGGCCGTCCCTCGCGCCCGGACGCGGCGGGCCCGAGGTCGGCGGGCAGCACGCGGCGGGCCTGGCCGTCGAGCGCGTCGAGGCGGGCGTTGGTGCGCGCCGACGAGCCGGTAGCAGTGGACGCGAAGCTCACGGCGGTGGGCCTCGACGAGGGCGGCGAATGCGGCTCGGTCCTGCACCACGGCTGAGACGATGCCGCACGGCGAAAGGAATCGCTGTCTTTATTGTACGGAATCGTCAACCCGTTCTCATCGCCCTTGATGCCGATGTTCGCCGCCCGGAGCGGACCTACGCTGCACTGTGCCCGAAGTCAGAACGCAGGAGATCGCCGCCGAGCAGCACGTCGTCGACCGGGTCTACGCGCGCCTCGAACAGATGCGCGCGCAGGCCGGCGCGCTGGAGCGGGAGGGGTACACCCGATCCTCCGGCAGCACACTGACCGGCCTGGTCGAGCGCGACGCGATGGTGCTGCGCGCCGCCGCGCGGATGCGGGATCTGGACGCCGAGGAGGAGGGGCTCGTCTTCGGGCGCCTGGACTTCGACGACGGGGAGACCTACCGCATCGGCCGCCTCGGCGTCCGCGAGGGCACCGAACCGCTGCTCGTCGACTGGCGCGCGCCCGCCGCCGCGCCGTTCTACCGGGCCACCTCCGGCGAGCCGCTGGGCGTGGTGCGCCGCCGCGTCATCATCTGCCGCGGCCGGCACGTGCTCGACCTCGACGACGACGTGCTGAGCCCGGACCGGGCCGGCGACCTGCGCGTGCTCGGCGAGGGCGCCCTGCTGGCGGCGCTGCGCCGGTCCCGCGGCCCGCACATGCGCGACATCGTCACGACCATCCAGGCCGAGCAGGACCGGGCGATCCGGGCACCCGCCCGCGGGGTCACGCTCATCACCGGCGGGCCGGGCACCGGCAAGACGCAGGTGGCGCTGCACCGGGCCGCGTTCCTGCTCTACACCGACCGGGGCCGGCTCACCGGCGGGCGCATCCTCGTCGTGGGCCCGTCGACGGTGTTCACCACCTACATCGCCCGCGTCCTGCCGTCGCTCGGCGAGGACAGCGTGCACCTGCGGGCCGTGGGCGAGCTCGTCGACGGCGTCACCGCCACCCGCCGCGACCCCGCCGCCCTCGCCGCGATCAAGGGCCACGAGCGCATGCGGGCGGTGCTGACCGAGCTCATGTGGCAGACGCCGCCGGAGGCTCCGGAGCACCTGCGGATGGTGTACGCCGGGCAGGTCCTGACCCTCGGACCGCACGACCTGCGGGCGGTACGGCGCCGGGTGCGCGACGACGGCAAGCCCAACGAGGCCCGCTCCCGAGCCGCCGCGGCGCTGCTCGACGCGCTGTGGGACCGGCTCGACCAGCGGCATCTCGACCGGGGCCTGTTCAGCGAGGAGGCCCGCGACCGCGGCGAGTTCGCGCGGTTCCTGCGCGCGTGGTGGCCGCCGCTCACCCCGGCGGCGGTGCTGCGGTGGCTCGCCGAGCCCGAGCGGGTCATCGGCCTCGAGCCCGCCGACGCCGAGCGGCTGTCGCGGTCGTACCGCGACGAGCCCGGCTGGTCCGTCGACGACGTGCCGCTGCTCGACGAGCTCGCCGTCCTGCTGGGCGAGCCCCCGGCCCCGCCCCGGGCCCCCGAGCCCGAGTGGCGGCTGCGGGAGCTCGGCGCCGGCCCCCGCCTCGTGTCCACGTTCGTGCTGAGCTGCGGCCTGCGCGACGGCTGGGAGCTTTACGCCCCCGGCCTGCTCACCCCCATGGCCCAGGCCGGCCCCGGGATCGACAACGACCAGATCGGCGCCGCCCAGCGCTGGGCCGAGGCCGTCATCCGGCGCGAGGGGCACCGCGTCGTCGGCTGGGGCGACGGCTTCGACCCGCACGGCGAGGAGGGCTACGTGCCCCGGCTCGCCGAGCCGCTGCTGCCGGACCCGCCGCAGGACGACGAAGCCGACCCGGAGCCGTACCTGCACGTGATCCTCGACGAGGCCCAGGACCTCTCGCCGATGGAGTGCCGGATGATCGCGCGGCGCGCGGAGTTCGCCTCGATGACGGTCGTCGGCGACCTCGGGCAGGCGACCCACCCGCTCGCCGTCACCGCGTGGCCGGAGCTGATCGAGCGGCTGGGCAAGCGGGAGGTGCGCCACCTCGACCTGCCGACCGGCTACCGGGTGCCGCGGGTGATCGCCGACTATGCGGCGCGGGCGCTCGCCGCGGGGATCGAGCCGACGCGCTCGTACCGTCCGGGCGGCACCCTCGACGTGCGGCGCGTCGAGGACCTGCACGCCGCGGTGCGCTCGGCGCTGGGGGAGGCCCCGTCGGGGGCGACGGTCGCGGTGATCGCCCCGGACACGCTCGCCCCGGCGCTGCCCGGGCCGGTGGTGCCGGTGAGTCTCGTGAAGGGGCTCGAGTACGACCACGTCATCCTGGTGGAGCCGGGCGTCATCGCGGCGGCCGAGCCGCGGGGGATGAGCCGGCTGTACGTCGCGCTGACCCGGGCGGTCGCGGGCCTGGTGATCCTCCACCGCGACCCGCTCCCGCCCGGGCTCGAGCCCTCGGGCCCGGCTCATGACTGAGGCGGGGCGGCGGCGCGGCATCTGGACTCCGCCCCGCTCCCGCCCCAGTCATGCGTCAGGCCTCAGGAACAGGCGGCGCCGTTGAGCGTGAAGCCGGTCGGGGCCGCGCTGTTGCCGGTGTGGTTGGCCTGGAACCCGATCGTCGTCGAGCCGCCCGGCGGGATGCTGCCGTTGTAGCTCACGTTGGTCGCGGTGACCTGGCCGCTGGACGGCGAGTAGGTCGCGTTCCAGCCCGACGTGATGGTCTGCCCGGCCGCGAGGCTGAACTTCAGCGCCCAGCCGTTGATCGCCGACGAGCCGGTGTTGGTGATCGTGATGTTGTCGGTGAGGCCGGTGTTCCACGGGCTCACCGAGTTCGTCACCTTGCACGCGCCGCCGCCACCGTTGTTCGGGGGCGGGCTCGACACGCCCGGCGTGGTCGGGGTCGGGTTGCCGCCGCCCGGGCCCTCGCTCACCGTGATGCTGGAGCTGCCGCTGCTCTGGTAGCCCTCGGTCGCGAGGATCTGGTAGTCGTGCGAGCCGAGGTTCAGGCCGAGGGCGGCCCACGCGTTGAAGTGGTTGGCGGTGGTGATGGTGCCGCCGGTGCGCTTCTGCTGCCGGACGCTCCAGTACTGGTAGAACGTCGCATTGCCGATGATCGACGGCTGGTTCACCCGCTGGGTGCGGTAGATGTCGTACGTGCTGCCGTCGGTCGTCACCGAGCCGAGCCGCTGGGCGCCCGTGCTCGGGTTGTAGTTGCCGTAGTTCTCCACGACGTAGTACTCGATCAGGGGGTTGGTCGTCCAGCCGTACAGCGCGAGGTACCCGTTGCCGTTGACGTTGAAGGTGCCCGAGTAGTTCACGGTGTGGCTCGAGCCGGGCTTCCAGCCCTTGCCGACGACCGTGTTGTTGATGTTGCTCCACTGGACGCTGTACGAGCCGCCGGCGCCCAGGTTCATCGTGACGTTGCCGTTGTCCTTCCAGTACGAGAAGAAGTAGCCGTTGTGCGTGCCGGTCGTGTTCGCGGTGACCGTGCGATCGGCCTCGGCGTGGGCGGTGCCGGCCAGCACGAGCGAGGTCGCGGCCAGCGCCGCGGCACACGCGCCGGCGAAGAGGAGCCTTGCCTTCATGCGGGGTCCTTTCGGGTCGACGCTCGTCGATGGCGGCAGTGTGGGTAAGGGCCGCGGACCTTGTCAATTCGTTCCGGAAGGACCGTGTGGGCCGTGAACTGGCCGTTTGCGGCGTGTCGTGCGATTTCGGCACCGGAAGTTGCGGCACCGAAATGAAACTTTCGAGCGGGTGTGACCTGCGCCGAAAGCCTTCAAGGGCCGCGTCCGGCGGCCGATGGGTCGATCCGTGACCGCCGAACGCGCCCCGATGCGCTATGTCGTGGCCACGCTCGTGATCGCGGCCGCCAGCGCACTGTGGTTCGTCGTCTGGGCGCTCACCGGCGTGGGCCCCGCCGCCGTGTCCTTCGTCGCGCTGCCCGTCGGCGCCGCGACCGCCGCCGCGGCCGCCTTCGACCTGCTCCGGCGGGCCCCGCTCAGCCGCCCGGCCCGCCGGTTCTGGCGGCTGATGGCGTTCGCGTTCGGCGCCGTCGGCGTCGGCTACACCATCCTCGCCGTCGCCGGCTTCCGGGACACGTCGACCCTGCCCGTCATGCCCCCGGCCGCGGCCGCCTTCGCCGGGGCCGGGTTCCTGGCGGCGATGTGGGCCATGGGACGGGTCCCCCTCGGCATCGCCAGCGCGGGGGAGCGCTGGCGGCAGTGGCTCGACCGCTCCATCGCGTTCCTCGGCTGCGGCACGGTGCTGTTCCACTTCGGCCTGGCCCCGATGATCTCCGGCGACCAGGTGTGGAGCACCCAGGCGCTCATCCTGCTCGCGATGTCCTTCGCGCTGGCGATCGGCGGCATCACCAAGGTCTCGTACATCCGCGGCGGCCCCATCGACCGGGTCTCGCTGCGCCTCATCGGCCTGTGCGGGCTGGTCGGCGCCGGCGTGGCGGTGCTCATGGTGCTCGGCGGCGACCCGGGCACGATCCCGGCCCAGGCCGTGGTCATGCCCATCGCGCCGGCGTTCGGCGCCCTCGCGGTGCGGCGGCAGTGGGGCTTCACCGAGGCGCGGGTGCGCCGGTCGAACACCTGGCTGCCGTACCTCGCCGTCGCCGCCGTCGACGTGCCCCTCATCGCCGTGATCCCGGGCGCCCTGACCTGGACCGACAAGCTCGTGATCGTGGCCTCGGTGTGCGTGACCGGGCTCGTCACCATCCGGCAGTACGTCGTCTTCCGCGAGAACGCCCGCCTGCTGCGCGAGCAGCGCGCCTCCGAGGAGCGCCTGCAGCACGAGGCCACCCACGACGGCCTCACCGGCCTGGCCAACCGGGCCCTGTTCCGCCGCCGGCTCGGCGAGCAGCTCGAGGCGGGCGGCGCCACGGTCCTGCTCGTCGACCTCGACGACTTCAAGACCATCAACGACTCGCTCGGCCACGACGTCGGGGACCATCTGCTCACGGCCGTGGCGTCGGTCCTGCGCGACGGCGCCGGCCCCGACGGCCTGCCGGTCCGCCTCGGCGGCGACGAGTTCGCCGTGCTGATCACCGAGCCCGCGGTCCTCGGCGAGACCCTCGCCCAGCGCATCCTCGACGCGTTCACCGGCCCGCTCAGCGAGCACCGGCTGCTCGTGCACGCCAGCGTCGGCATCGCCACGGCCCCGGCCGGCGCCCCGCTGGACCGCCTGCTGCGCGACGCCGACGTGGCCATGTACGCCGCCAAGGAGCGCGGCAAGAACAACTGGGTCCGCTACCGCGACGGCATGGAACAGCCGGTCGTGGGCCACGCCCAGCTCGGCGGCGAGCTGCGCCGGGCGCTCGACGCCGGCGAGTTCACCGTGTACTACCAGCCGATCATGTCCCTGCACACCGGGCGCATCGTCGGCGTGGAGGGCCTCGCCCGCTGGCGCCACCCGGTCCGCGGCCTGCTCCCGCCCGCCGAGTTCATCCCGGCCGCGGAGAGCACCGGCCTGATCGTCCCCCTCGGCCGGTTCGTGCTGCGCGAGGTGTGCCGCCAGGCCGCGCTGTGGCTGGCCGAGTTCGGCCCGGACGCCCTGCAGAAGGCCGGCCCCAACGTCTCCGCGCGCCAGCTGCACGACCCGGACTTCGTCGCCGACGTCCGGGCCGCGCTCGCCGACGGCGCCCTGCCCGCCGACCGCCTGGTGCTGGAGCTGACCGAGTCCGCGGCCCTGCGCGGCCAGCAGGTCTCGCGCACCCTGCGCGAGCTGCACGGCCTCGGCGTCCGCATGGCCCTGGACGACTTCGGCACCGGCGAGTCCTCGCTGAGCCTGCTGCGCGCCTTCCCCGCCGCGATCATCAAACTCGACAAGTCCTTCGTCGACGGCATCGAGCTGGACGAGCCGGGCACGCCCGAGGCCGACGCGCGCCAGGCCGTGGCCCGCGCGGTCATGCAGCTGTCCCTGGCGCTGGGCCTCGAGACGGTCGCGGAGGGCATCGAGAACCAGGAGCAGGCCGCCCGCCTCATCGAGCTGGGGTACTCCGCGGGCCAGGGCTACCACCTGGCCCGCCCGATGGCGGCGGCGGAGCTGACGGACCTGCTGGCCGCGCAGCACCTGACGACCGCGGCCTGAGGACCGAGCGAAGCCGAGCCGAGCCGAGCCGTGGCACCCGGTCGCACCGGCCACGAGCCCGCGGGCGCCGCCCGGTCAGCCGTAGCGCAGGTCCCGGGCGAGGCGGCGGTACTCGGTCGCCAGGTCGGCGTCGACGCCCGCGCCGGCGGCGTCCGGAAGCGCCGGCTCCAGTGCGGGCCGCGATCGCACCAGCCGGGCGCGCAGGGCGAGCGGCGGGTGGCCGGCGAACGGTGACGTGGACAGCGGCGGCTCGGCCGGGGCGTGCGCCCGCACGCCGTCACCGAGCGCACGCCAGGCGGTCAGATCGGGCCGGTCGTCGCCGGCCTGCCGGATGTGGCGGCGCAGGACCGTCACCATCGGCTCGCGCAGCCCCAGCGTGTCGAGCATCGCGAGCGTCGCCGCCGAGCCCGCGACCCGGGCGGCCTCGGCGTCGGCGCGGTACTCGGCGCGGTGGACGTCGGCCCGGGCCGCGCTCGCGAACAGGAGCCGCCCGCCCGCCGCGACCCAGCGCAGGACGGCGATCACGGGGCTGAGGACGAGCTCGGCGTACCAGACCGAGCCGACGCTGCCGCTGCGCATCGGGCCGCCGCCCGCGCCCGCCATCGCGCCCAGGATCGCCGGGTCCTGCAACGCCCGGACCGAGGTGTCGCGCCTCGGCTCGAACAGGGCCACCAGGGCGGTCAGACTGCGGTCGACGGACCCGGCCGGACCGCTGCGCAGCGGGTCGCCGTTGGTGAAGTGGGCGAGTTGATGGGCCACGAGCGCGGTGCGCTGCAGCGGGGTCAGTACGGCGAACAGCGGGACCCCGATCCGCAGGTACCGCCGGCGCAGCAGCCCGGTCGTCCCGCCGTCGGCCTCGAAGGAGTCGTCCACGACGATGATCCGCGGGCACCGGGTGCCGACGGCGGCCGCGACCCCGGCGACGAACGCGTGCAGGTGCGGCGCGTCGGCGCGGTCGAGCCGCGTCGAGTAGCGGGGGAGCCCGGCCGGCCTGGGCAGCAGCAGCGCTCCGAACGCCAGCAGCACCACGCCCGGCAGCACGGTGATGCTCGGGAAGTCCCGCACCACGAGCCAGGCGCCGCAGCCGAGTGCGGCGAACGCGGCGAGCTGGATGAGGATGGCCATCAGCGTGACGACCACCCGCGCCGGGCCCCAGCCGGGCGGCCCCGGAACGTGCCCGGCGAGCTGCGCCGCGAGCCGTTCGTCGCGGGCGAGGGCGCGGCGGGTGGCCCGGCCGGCCATGCGGTTCATTGCATCGATGCTAGTCGAGGGTGGCGAGCGGTCCGGCGCGGATGTGGAGGGGGACACGGTACGGGCCATCCTTCGTGGGTAACAGGCCCGCATGCGTATCGGGTATTTCCTGTCCTGCGAGGAGTACACCCCGGCCCAGCTGATCGAGCAGGCGCGCCTGGCTCAGGACGCCGGCTTCCAGGGGCTGTGGATCTCCGACCATTACCATCCGTGGAACGACGAGCAGGGGCAGAGCCCGTTCGTCTGGTCGATCATCGGGGCGCTCAGCCGGGTCGTGACGATCCCGATCACCACGGCGGTCACGTGTCCCATCCAGCGCATCCACCCCGCGATCGTGGCCCAGGCGGCCGCGACGAGCGCGGTGCTGCACGACGGCCGGTTCATCCTCGGCGTCGGCTCCGGCGAGGCCCTCAACGAGCACATCACCGGCGAGCGCTGGCCCTCGGCGGCCGAGCGGCTGGAGATGCTGGAGGAGTCCATCGAGGTGATGCGCAAGCTGTGGGACGGCGGGTTCGTCAACCACCGCGGGCAGTACTACACCGTCGAGCAGGCGCAGGTCTACACGCGGCCGCAGACGCCGCCCGCCGTCTACGTCTCCGCCTTCGGCCCCAAGGCGCTGGATCTGGCCGGCCGGATCGCCGACGGCTACATCCTGACCATGCCCGACGGCGACCTCGTGCGAGGCTTCCGCGAGGCGGGCGGCGGCGACAAGCCCGTCCAGGGCGGCTTCAAGGCCTCCTGGGCGCCGAACGAGGAGGAGGCCGTCGCGACCGCGCACCGGCTGTGGGCGAACTCCGGGGTGCCGGGCGAGCTGTCCCAGGTGCTGCCGTCGCCGAAGCACTTCGAGCAGGCCTCGCAGCTCGTCACGCCGGAGCAGACGGCGAAGGCGATCGCCTGCGGGCCGGATCCCGCGGCGCAGGCCTCGTTCCTGCGGCAGTACGAGGAGGCCGGCTTCGACGAGGTCTACGTCGCGAACATCGGCCCGCACTACGCGGAGCTCATCGACCTGTACCGCAAGGAATTCCTGTAAGGAGACCGCGTTTTGCGCGCACTGGTGCTCGTCTGCTCGCTGAAGAAGTCGCCCGCCCCGTCCAGCTCCGAGCTGCTCGGCCGCGAGGTGCTGGCGGCCCTGGCCGACCACGACGTCGACGGCGAGGTCGTGCGGGTCGCCGACCACGACGTGCGGTTCGGCGTGAGCACGGACGAGGGCGAAGGCGACGCCTGGCCCTCGATCCGCGCCAAGCTGCTGGGATCGGACATCCTCGTGATCGCGACCCCGATCTGGATGGGCCAGCCGGCGTCGATCTGCAAGGTGGTGCTGGAGCGGCTGGACGCCGAGCTGTCGGAGCTGGACGACCAGGGGCGGCCGCTGATGTACGGCAAGGTCGCCGTCGTGGCCGTGGTCGGCAACGAGGACGGCGCCCACCACGTGACGGCGGAGGTGTTCCAGGCGCTCAACGACGTCGGCTTCACGGTCCCGGCGGCCGGCGGCACCTACTGGGTCGGCGAGGCCATGCGGAAGACCGACTACAGCGACGCCGGGCCCAAGCCCGACACCACCGGCGCGGCCACGAAGACCCTGGCCGCGAACGCCGCCCACCTCGCGCGGCTGCTGGCCGACAGTCCGTACCCGCCCAGCCGGTAGCGCACCGGCCTACACTCGGACGCGTGGGCATCGCGGGGCGCCGGGTGCACCGATATCTGCTGCACGCGCTCGCGCTCATGGAGTCCGACGCGCTGCACCGGGCGGACCTCGACTGGCCCGCCGTGCGAGCCGACGCCGTCGCCCGCTGCGCCGGGGCGGTCACCTACGCCGAGACGCACACGGTCCTGGCCGAGGTGCTGCGCCGGGCCGGTGGGCCGCACAGCGGGCTGCGGCCGCCCCGCCGGAACGGGACCGCGCCCACCGCCGAGTCGTCCACCGCCGAGCCGCCCGTCGCCGAGCCGCCCACGGCCGAGCCGCCCACCGACGAGCTCGCCGGCGGCGTGGCCCGGCTGCGGATCCCCGGCTGCGCCGCCGGGCGGCACGCGTACCGCGAGGCCGGTCGGCGGCTCGTGCGGGCGCTGGCGTCCGCCGAGCCGGCCGGGTGGATCGTGGACCTGCGCGGCAACCGGGGCGGGAACATGAGGCCGATGCTCGCCGTCGTCGCCCCGCTGCTGCCCGACGGCGTCCTCGGCCACTTCGTGCCGCCGGAGCGCGCCGAGCAGACGTGGGAACTGCGGCGGGGGCGCATCCTGCTCGCCGGCCGCGTCATGGACCGGGCCGGCGCCCCGCCCGGCCGCGCCGCGGACCGGCCGCTCGCGGTGCTCACCGACGGCCTGACCGCCAGCTCCGGCGAGGCGGTCGCGGTCGCCTTCCGGGCCCGCCCCGGCGTGCGCGCGTTCGGGGCGCCGACCAGCGGCATGACCAGCGCCAACCAGACCCATCGGCTGCGCGACGGCGCCCTGCTGCACCTGACCGTCGCCTACTTCGCCGACCGGGCCCGCACCGTCTACCGGGGACCGCTGCCCGTCGACGGGCCCGCCGGGGCCGCCGAGGCCTGGCTCCGCCGCTGCGGCGGGTAAGGCGCGGTGGTCTGCGGGCACGCCGCTGCGTTCACGCCCACGATGGCGGGGCACCGCGAGGCGCTGCGCGCGGCCGGATTGGCGGAGGCCGGTGTGGCGCGGCGGTCCCGGCGCGGCCGTGGCCGGCGCGCTGACGCGATCGGCCGTGGCCCGCCGGCGAGGCGGGCCACGGGCGATCGGCTAGACCGTCGCCGTCTCCTGGGCCGGGGCCACGCGGACCGGGCGGTTGCCCAGCAGCCGCTCGGCCAGCGGCGCGAAGACCAGTCCGAGCACGCCCCACAGCAGTGCCTGGGCCGCGACCGCGTACAGGCGGAACTCGTAGAGCAGGTCGGCGTCGAAGCCGGGGAAGACGATGTCGCCGGCCTCGTTGCGCAAGGGCAGCGGCGTCTCCGTCGCGTGCTTGCCGTAGTCGGCGACGTTCGTCGGGAGCCGGCCGAAGTCCGGCAGCAGCGCGATGAGCAGGCCGGTCGCCACGACGAAGGCGGCGCCGGCGAGCAGGGTCGCGTTCCAGGTGCCGAAGCGCGGCTGCAGGCGCTGGCCCAGGGTCACGGCCAGGATCAGCAGCAGCACCGAGGCCAGGACCATGATCAGGTAGTACGCGCTGCGCTGCCCGATCGTCTCGTCGTGCCCGACCGCGGGCGGGTTCGCCGGGTACTTGAGGAACGGCACGAGGTACATGGTCAGGAAGCCGGACCCGGCCAGCAGCAGCGCCAGGTTGCGCGGGCGGACGTTGCCGACCCGGCCGAGGCAGATCGCGTAGGCGACCGCGAACAGCGCGCCCATCGCGAGCCCGAAGAGCACCATGCCGACGCCGATGCCGAGATTGCCCTGCACGGTGCGGCTGAACAGCTCGCCGCCGTCGTGCGCGTGGTCGGCCGCGCCCGCGGCGTGCTGCAGGGCCTCCTCGGCCTCGCCGCGGCCGCTCTCGTAGTCGATCGCGTCCTGAATCAGCGGCTCGGCGAAGATCCGCGCGAACACGAACGCGACCAGGCCCGCGACGAGCCCGGCCAGGGCGCCGCGGGCGATGATCCGCTTTTCCACGAGTCCTCCCGCGCTCAGTGGCAGGGGAAGCCGAGGAAGTGCCGGCCGTCGTGCACGAACTCGTGCACGTGGGCGTCGTTGCCGAAGATCGACACGGCGCCCTGGTCGACGCCGATGAAGTAGTACACGAGCAGGGCGAGCGCCGCGGTGCCGGCGAGCCACACCAGCGAGCGGGACAGCGGGATGACGACCGGCGTCGCGACGGCGCCGGGGGTGGGCGAGGACACGCTCACGAGGAGCCTCCTTCAGGGATTCTGCGTCCCTCTTGTAGTGGCGGTGCGACGATGGAGGGTCTGACTCGCCGGGCGGACCCCGGCTCACAGTGGCGCGACCGTGCCGGACTCACACCGGCTTCCTGTCACCGTCGATGGCGCCGACGCTACGGCCCGTGCGGGCACACCGTCAATCGCGGGCCACCGGCAGTGCCGCGATTCACGATCTTGCTGGCCGGTACCCGCGTGTTTCGCGCTCTCGGTGCCGGGTAGCCGCATGGGAGCCCGCAATTGTCGCGAAGGGGACTGACCGGATGAATTCCCGCAAACCGACCGAGGTCGTCAAGGACGTGGTGGAGGCCGCCGCCGCGAAGGTCACCGACGCGGCCACCCCGGACGTGCCCGGCAAGCCCGGCAGCGTCACGCCGTCGCTGCGCGAGCCCACCACGCCGGCCGGTCCGCCGCCGCCCTCGCCGGAGCAGGGCACGCCGGCGCCGGTGACCCCGACGGGCGTGCCGGCCGGGGGACCGGCGACCGCCAACGCGCAGCAGGGCGACTACCTCACCACGTCCTACGGTGCGCGGCTGCCCGACACGGACCATTCGCTCAAGGCCGGTCCGCGCGGGCCCATCCTGCTGCAGGACCAGCACTTCCGCGAGAAGATCACGCACTTCGACCACGAGCGGATCCCGGAGCGCGTCGTGCACGCCCGCGGCGCCGGCGCCCACGGGTACTTCGTCGGCTACGGCACCGCCGACCGGCTGTGCCAGGCGAAGTTCCTGGGCAAGGACGTGCGCACCGACGTGTTCGTGCGGTTCTCCACCGTCCTGGGCTCCCGCGGCTCCGCCGACACGGTTCGCGACACCCGCGGCTTCGCCACGAAGTTCTACACCGACGAGGGCACGTTCGACCTGGTCGGCAACAACATGCCGGTCTTCTTCATCCAGGACGCGATCAAGTTCCCGGACGTGATCCACGCCGCCAAGCCGCACCCGGACCGGGAGATCCCGCAGGCGCAGTCCGCGCACGACACGTTCTGGGACTTCGTGTCGCTGCACACCGAGGCCCAGCACCACACGATGTGGAACATGTCGGACCGGGGGATTCCCAGGTCCTTCCGCATGATGGAGGGCTTCGGCGTCCACACCTTCCGGATGATCAACCGGGCCGGGGAGACGGTCCTGGTCAAGTTCCACTGGAAGCCCAAGCTCGGCGTGCACTCCCTGACCTGGGAGGAGGCCCAGCTCCTCGGCGGGATCGACCCCGACTTCCACCGCCGCGACCTCTACGACGCCATCGAGTCCGGCGCGTACCCGGAGTGGGAGCTCGGCGTGCAGGTCTTCCCCGACACGCCCGAGGAGACCTTCGCCGGCATCGACCTGCTGGACCCGACCAAGATCGTTCCCGAGGAGCTGGCCGCGGTGCAGCCGGTCGGCCGCCTGGTGCTGGACCGGACCCCGACGAACTTCTTCGCCGAGGTCGAGCAGGTCGCCTTCCACCTCGGCCAGCTGCCGCCGGGCATCGACGTCACCAACGACCCGCTGCTGCAGGGCCGCCTCTTCTCCTACGTCGACACCCAGCTGACCCGGCTGGCCGGCCCGAACTTCAACCAGATCCCGATCAACCGGCCCCACGCGCCGGTCAACGACATGCTGCGCGACGGCTTCCACCAGTCCGCGGTCCACGGCGGGGTGGCGCCGTACCGCCCCAACTCCCTCGACGGCGGCAACCCGTTCACGGCGACGGCCGAGGAGGGCGCGTTCGTCGAGGCGCCGGTGGTGGTCGCGGAGGCGCCCAAGGTGCGGGCGAACCCGGCCTCGTTCGACGACCACTACAGCCAGGTCCGCCTGTTCTGGCTGAGCATGTCG
This sequence comes from Dactylosporangium sp. CA-052675, assembly GCF_050947935.1. GTDB lineage: Bacteria > Actinomycetota > Actinomycetes > Mycobacteriales > Micromonosporaceae > Dactylosporangium. Next base: position 5,065,183 of record NZ_CP192010.1, read on the forward strand.
CCGGTCGAGCGCGAGCACATCGTCAACGCGTACACCTTCGAGCTCTCCCGCTGCTACCACCAGGAGATTCGCGAGCGCCAGCTGCTCAGCCTGGCCAACATCGACCCGGTCCTGTGCGAGCTGGTCGCCACCGGCCTGGGCCTGCCGGCGCCCGAGGCGACGGTGCCCCTGGCCGAGGTGACGCCCAGCCCGGCGCTGTCCCAGGTGGGCCGCGAGTGGCCCGCCGACGGGCGGGTCATCGGCATCGTGATCGGCCCGGAGCCCGCCGACGCCGAGGGGGTCGAGGGGCTGCGCGGCGCGGTCCTCGCCGCCGGCATGGTGCCGCTGGTGATCGGCCCGCGCGGCGGCGTGATCGGCGACCTCACCGTGCAGCGGACCTTCGCCGGGGCGCGCTCGGTCGAGTTCGACGCGCTGCTGCTCGCCGCCGCGCCCGCGCCCGGCCCCGACGCGCTGCCGTCCCGGGACGCCAAGGCCGGCGCGTCGGACTCGCCGACCGTCGACCCGCGGGTGCTGCTCATGGTGGAGGAGTGCTGGCGGCACGCGAAGGCGCTCGGCGCGTGGGGCCGCGGCGTGGAGGTGCTGCGCCAGGCCGGCGTGGCGGAGACGGCCGGCGTCGTCACGGCGGAGAGCGGGACGGCGGCCCTGGAGTCGCTCCAGCCCCTGCTGGCGACCCACCGGGTGTGGGAGCGCTTCGGCAGCTAGGAAGGCCGGGGCGAGGCCCGCCAGGACGTGGAGGTCGATGCCGGTGAAGGCGTCGACCTCCATCACGTTGAGCACGCAGATCGTGCCGACGGGCCGGCCGAGGGACGCGAGCAGTGCGGCGGAGGGCGGCCGATACGGATCGGCTGGGCACCCGGGTGCGCCCCGGGTGCCCAGCCGATTCGTCACTTCGCGAGGGTTCGCAGCCGCTCCAGCAGCGGCCCCGCCGCCTCGTCGAGGAAGCGCTGCTGCAGGGCGTCGCCGACCTGCACGAGGGCGATGTCGGTGAAGCCCGCCTCCCAGTACGGCTTGACGCTCTCGGCGAGCTCGTCGAGGTCCGGGCCGCACGCGATGGAGCCGGCCACGTCGTCCTTGCGCACGAACTGCGACGCGGCCTGGAAACCCGCCGGGGTCGGCAGGTCCGCGTTGACGAACCAGCCGCCGCCGAACCAGCGGAACTGCTCGTGCGCCAGATCGATCGCCTGCTGCCGGTCGGGGGCCCAGCAGATCGGGATCTGCCCGATGGCCCGCGACTTCGGCGAGCCGGACGGCCGGGCGTCGTGCCAGCCCGACACCAGCTCGGCCTTCGGCTCGACGGCGATGAGATGGTCGCCGAGGGGCGCGAAGCGCTCGACCGAGTGTTCGCCGGAGACGGCCAGCCCGATCGGCACACCGTCGTCCGGGCAGTCCCACACCCGCGCCGAGTCGACCCGGAAGTAGTCGCCGTCCCAGGTGACGAGCTCCCCGGTGTGCAGCTCCCGGATGATCGCCACGGCCTCCTCGAGCATGTCCTGGCGCTGGGCGACCGGCGGCCAGCCCTCCCCGGTGACATGCTCGTTGAGGTTCTCCCCGGCGCCGAGGCCCAGGATGAACCGCCCCTCGGACAGCAGCTGGATCGTCGCCGCCTTCTGGGCCACGACCGCCGGGTGGTACCGCTGGATCGGGCAGGTCACGTAGGTGGCGAGCTCGACCCGGGAGGTCGCGTGGGCGACGGCGCCGAGGACCGACCAGGCGTAGGGCGCGTGCCCCTGCTCGGTCAGCCACGGCGAGTAGTGGTCGCTGCAGACCTCGAAGTCGAAGCCGATCTCCTCGGCCTGCACCGCGTAGCGGACGAGTTGCCGAGGTCCGCTCTGCTCGGTCATGAGGGTGTACCCGAAGTTGACCATCACGCGCGGACGGCGTCCAGCGCCTTCTTCAGCGCCGCGGGCTGGGTCGGCTTCGTCGGCGCCTTCGGCTTGAGCTCCAGCATCTTCGCACCGAGCTCCTGGAGCTGGTTGCGCCCGAGGCCCTCGCGGACCTTCGGGAACCACTCCTGCTCCTCTTCCTCGATGTGGTGGGTCACGTTCTCGATGAGCACGGTGACCTTGGCGTCGAAGTGATCGTCGTCGGCGTCCATGGTGGCCAGCTCGAAGCAGAGCACGTCGGCGACGTGGTGCTCCTCGTAGGACTCCAGCACGTCGTCCTCGAGGTCGGGCAGCAGCCGGCGGACCTCGGGGTACATGACCTCGTTCTCGATGTACGTGTGCACCGTGAGCTCGTGCAGGATCTGCTCGACGATCTTCGCCTTGGCCTCGGCGGGGCCCTCCTGCGCGGCCTGGAACTCCTTGAACAGCCGCTTGACGTTCTTGTGGTCTTCCTTCAGCAGCACAATGGCGTCGGTCGACATCGACTCTCCTTGCCGGGTACGGGGCCTGTCTCAGGTCTGCGTACCCGTCTCGGAGCTGCGCAAACGGTCGAATCCACTGCGGTGGAAGACCAGCGGCGCGGCCGAGTGATCCGCGTCGAGGTCGTGGATGCGCAGCAGCACGATGTCGTGGTCGCCGGCCGGGTACTCCTCGTGGATGCTGCAGTCCAGCCACGCGCACGCGCCGTCGAGCAGGATCTCGCCGTCGCGGCTGGCCCGCCAGGTCGCGCCGGCGAAGCGGTCGCCGCCGCGCTGGGACAGCTGCCGGCCCAGGCGCTCCTGGTCGGCCGCGAGCACGCTCACGCCGAGCCGGCTCGCGCGGCGCAGCACCGGCCACGTGGTCGAGGTGCGGGCGATGCACACCGAGGCCAGCGGCGGGTCGAGGGAGACCGACGTGAACGAGCTGGCGGCGAGCCCGACGGGGATGCCGTCGACGACGGCGGCGACCGCGGTGACGCCGGTCGGGAACGCGCCGAAGACCCGGCGCAGGTCGGTCGGGGACAGCAATGCGGGAGCGGTCATCGGTTCGGCCCTGCTTTCCGCTGGTGTACCGGTCATGAGAAGTCTAGCCGAAGTCCTACTAAAGCGATAGGGATAGGTGGGACCGGAGCGTGGTGCCGGCGTACTCGGTGCGGTACAACCCCCTGGTCTGCAGCTCCGGCACCAGCCGGTCGACGATCTCCTCGACGGTGCCGGGCAGCCGCTCGGGCAGCAGGTTGAACCCGTCCACCACGCCGTCGCGCAGGTAACGGCCCCACTCCTCGGCGACCTGCCCGGGCGTGCCGACGAAGCTGTCGTGGCCGGGGCTCACCTCGATGACAAGGTCCCGGATGGACAGCTTCCGGGCGGCCGCCAGCTCCCGCCAGGCCGCGATCCGGGTCAGCTTGCCGGTGCGGTGCTCGATCGGGATCGTGCCGCGCGACGGGTCCAGCTCGTCGCCGGTGGGGTCGATGTCCGGCAGCGGGCCGTCGGGGTCGTAGCCGGAGAGGTCCTTGCCCCAGTACTGCTCCAGGAACGCGATCGCCCGCGGGCCGGTCGTCTGCTCGCGCTTGATCCAGCGGGCCCGGTCCCGCGCCTCGGCCGCGGTGTCACCGAGCACGACGGAGGCGCCCGGCAGGATGCGCACCGCGTCCGGCGCCCGCCCGTGCGCGGCGAGGCGCCGGCGCAGATCCGCGGCGTACGCGGCCGCCTTCTCGTAGGACGTGTTCGCCGAGAACACCACGTCGGCGTGGCGCGCGGCCAGCTCCCGGCCGCCGGGGGAGTCGCCGGCCTGGAACAGCACCGGGCGGCCCTGCGGGCTCGGCGGCGCCACGCCCACGGCGTCGAGCGTGAGGATGTCCCGGGCGGCCGTGACCCGCTCGCCGCGCCAGAGCGCCTTCGCCGCCTCCACGAACGCGCCGGCCCGCTCGTAGCGCCGCTCGTGCGGCAGCCAGCCGCCGTGCCGGAAGTTCTCCCCGGTCCAGGCGTTGTCGGTGGTGACGATGTTCCAGCCGGCCCGGCCGCCGGAGACGGCGTCGAGGCCGGCCAGGCGGCGGGCCAGGTCGGCCGGGTAGTTGTAGGTGGTGTTCTGGGTCGCCACGAGCCCGATGTGGGTCGTCTCGGCCGCGAGCGCGGCGAGCTGGGTGATGGCGTCGGGCCGCCCGGCCACGTCGAGCGCGTGGACCTGCCCGCGGTTCTCCCGCACCCGCAGGCCCTCGCCCAGGAAGAACGCGTCGAAGAGGCCGCGCTCGAGGGTCTTGGCGACGTGGACGAACGTGTCGATGTGGGTGTGGTCGGCGAAGTCCGGCTCGGTCCACAGCAGGTTGGGCCCGACGCCGGTGAAGAAGACGCCGAGGTGCAGCCGACGGGTCATGCGCCCTCCGCTTTGCTCCGGACCAGTCATGCGCCCTCCGCTTTGCTCCGGAGCAGTCATGCGCCCTCCGCTTCGCTCCGGACCAGTCATGCGACCTCCGTTTTGCTCCGGACCGGTCATGCGTGCCTCCGGGCGAGCGCGTGGCGGTTCTCGGGTCGCGGCAGGCCGAGCGCCTCCCGCAGCGTGCCGCCGGTCGAGGGATTGGGCGCCGGGGGCAGCGCCGCGCCGGTGTCGCGCAACAGCACCCCGTCGGCGACGCCCCGGAGCCGTTCGACGTCGTACGACACCGGCACCGACGCGAACACGAGCGGGCCGCCGCGCGCGGGCAGCCGGTCCGGCTCCGCGACGACGACGTCGAGCCGGTCGGTGATGCCGAGCGCGGCCGAGCCGATCACGACCACCTGGCCCTGCGGCGGGCGCGGGGTGATGAGCGGGCCGACGACGGAGAACCGTTCGCCCTCGAAGCGCACGTGGTGCACGCGCGCCGGGTCGAGGAACCGGCCCGTGGCCACGTCCCTGATGACGGCGTCGTCCTCCCAGGAGTCCCAGAGGCCGCGGGCGACGTCGACGACGTCGCGGACCTCGCCCGGGTCGACCTCGGTGCGCCCGACGGTGGCCAGGGCGGCCGGGTCGCTCGTGGCCCCGACGAGCCAGCCGGCCCGGCCCAGCGACGCGTGGTCGAGGCTGGCGAGCTGGGTGGCGAGGTGGAACGGCTCGGTGGTGCTGGTGTGCAGCGCCGGGGCGAGCCCGATCCGGCTGGTGCGCCGGGCCAGGAACGCGGCCCGCACCCCGGCCTCGATCCCGCCGCGCAGCGGGTCGTCGGGGAGGGTGACGAAGGCGTACCCGGCGGCCTCAGCCGCCAGCACGCGCCGTTGCAGGGATTCGAGGTCGGGCGCGTCGACCTCGGCCGCGAACAGCAGGCTCACGCGGTCGCCTCCGCGAGCTCCGGCGCGGGCACCCGCACGACCCGGAACGTGGTCCGGCGGCGCAGCTCGAAGCCGATCGACTCGTACAGCCTGATCGCGCCGGTGTTCGTCGCCGCCGCGTGCAGCAGGGGCCGCTCGCCCCGCGCCCGGATGCCGTGCGCGACCGCCCGCACGAGCCGGGTGGCGAGGCCCTGGCCCCGGAACGCGGCATCGGTGCACACGGCCGAGATCTCCGTCCACCCGTCCAGGTGCAGCCGCTCGCCGGCCAGCGCGACCAGCCGCCCCTCGCGCCGGATGCCCAGGTAGGTGCCGAGCTCGATGGTGCGCTGCCGGTAGGGGCCGGGCTTCGTCCGGGCGACCAGGTCCAGGATCTCGGGCACGTCGGCCGCGCCGAGCACGACCGCCTCCGGGTCGGGGCGCGCGTCGACGGAGACGTCGAGCAGCTGCACGCCGCCCGCGTTTTCCACGACCTCCCACGAGGGCGGCGGGGCGGGCGCGTCCCCGGTCACGGCGATGACCGCGCCCGGCCCGGCGAGGGCGGCCACGTCCGGCCACACCTCCGGGCCGGCCTCGGGGTGGACGGTCAGGAACGGGGCCACGTCGGGGTGGTAGCGCACCGCGTTGCCGACGGACTCGGCGAAGCGCGCGTGCGGTCCGTGCAGGGCGTGCCAGGCGGGGTTGTCCAGAACGTGCTTGGTCATCGTGCGGCCCCTGGTTCGAGAGTGGGTACGGCTGCCAGCAGGGTCTTGGTGTAGTCGTGCACCGGACGGTCGAAGACCGAGCCGACGGGGCCCTGCTCGACGACCCGCCCGGCGCGCATGACGAGCACCCGGTCGGCGAGGTGGTGCACGACCCCGAGGTCGTGGGAGATGAACAGCAGGGCGGTGCCGTCGGCGGCCTGCAGCTCGGCCAGCAGGTCGAGGACCTGGGCCTGGATGGACACGTCGAGGGCGGAGACCGGCTCGTCGCAGACCAGCACGTCCGGCCGGGGCCCGACGGCGCGGGCGATCGCGACCCGCTGCCGCTGCCCGCCGGAGAGCTCGCGCGGGTGGCGGCGCAGGTGGGCGGGGCCGAGCCCGACGCGTTCGAGCAGCTCCACGACCCGGTCCCGGCGGGCCGGACCGCGCAGCCCCAGGGGCTCCGCGACGAGCTGTTCCACGGTGTACCGCGGATCGAACGACGACCGCGGATCCTGGGCGATCACCTGCACCCGCCGGCGCAGCGGCCGCCGCCGGCGCTCCGGCACCCCGCTCCACCGCGTGTCCCCGAGGTGCACGGTGCCCGCCTGCGGCTCCAGCAGCCCGAGCGCGATGCGCGCCAGGGTGGTCTTGCCGGAGCCGGACTCGCCCACGACGCCGAGGGTCTCGCCGCGGGCGAGGGTGAAGCCGACGTCGTCGACGACGTGCCGGTCCCCGTAGTGGTGGTGCAGTCCTTCGGCCCGCAGCACGATCCGCCCGGCCCCGACGGCCCGCGGCGGGAGGGGCTCCCGCTCGGTGCTGCTCAGCCGCAGCCCCTTCGACGCGGCCGTGGGCACGGCGGCCAGGAGCAGCCGGGTGTACTCGTGCCGGGGCGTGGTGAGCACCTGCGCCGTCGGTCCCTGCTCGACGATCACCCCGTCGCGCATGACCAGCACCCGGTCGGCGATGCCGGCCACCACGGCCAGGTCGTGGCTGACGAGCAGCAGCGCCGACCCGGCGGCCCGGCGCTCGGCCAGCAGCCGCAGCAGCTGCGCCTGGACGGTGACGTCGAGCGCGGTCGTCGGCTCGTCGGCGATGAGCAGGGGCGGGTCGGCGGCGATGGCGGAGGCGATGAGCGCGCGCTGGCGCAGGCCGCCGGAGAGCTGGTGCGGGTACTGCCGCGCCCGCTCGGCGGGCTCGGGCACGTGCACCGCCTCCAGCAGGGCGGCGACCAGGGCCTCGCGTTCGCCCGGCGCGCCGATGCCGTGCGTGCGCAGCACCTCGCCGATCTCCCGCCCGACCGGGTTGAGCGGGTCGAGGGAGACGAGCGCGTCCTGCAGCACGAGCCCGGCGACGCGGCCCCGCAGCCGCCGCCACTGCCGGTCGGTGAATCCGGTGGTGTCGCGGCCGTCGAGCCGCAGCGCGTCGGCCCGCACCTCCGCGCCCGGCCCGGCCAGCCCGACGAGGCTCCGGGCGGTGACGCTCTTGCCCGAGCCGCTCTCGCCGACGACGGCCACGCACTCGCCGCGCTCGACGGTGAAGCTGATGCCCCGCACCGCGTGCACCGGCCCCGGGAACGTGACCCGCAGGTTGTCCACCTCGACCAGGGGCGCCATCAGTGCCGCCCCTCGAAGCGCCGCTGCAGCCGCCGGCCGAGCGCGGTCAGCGAGATGACGGTGACGGTCAGGGCGGCGCCCGGCAGGATCGCCGCCCACCACGCGACGCGCAGGTAGTTGCGGCTCTCCGAGAGCATCGCGCCCCACTCCGGCGACGGCGGCTGCGGCCCCATGCCGAGGAACGACAGCGCCGAGGCGTTCACGATCGCGGTGCCGAGGCCGATGGTGGCCAGGATCGGCAGCGGGCCGAGCACGTTGGGCAGGATGTGCCGCCAGACGAGCCGGGCGCGGGACAGGCCGAAGGTGACGGCCTGCCCGACGTAGCCGCAGCGGCGCACCAGCAGCGTCTGCGCCCGCACGATCCGGCCGTAGCGGGGCGCGAACGCCAGCGCGATGGCCAGCACCAGGCTGGGCGTGCCCGGCTCGGTGAAGGCGATGAACAGCAGCGCCAGCAGCACCTCGGGGAACGCCGAGAGCACGTCGAGGGCCCGGCTGAGCACCTCGTCGGCCCAGCGCGGCGCGAGCCCGGCCAGCAGGCCCGCCAACCCGCCCGCGACCAGCGAGAGCAGGGTCGACGCGGCGCCGATGGCGAGGGAGTAGCGGGCGCCGTGGACGGTGCGGGTGAACACGTCCCGGCCGAGCTGGTCGGTGCCGAACCAGTGCTCGGCGCTCGGCGGCCGCAGCGCGGCGAGCGGGTCCGCGGCCAGCGGGTCGGCGCCGGAGAGCAGCCGGGGCGCCAGCGCGGCGAGCACGATGACGGCCAGCGCGAACGCCGGGGCCCACCACCAGGCCGGCCGGCGGGGCGCGGCGGCCGCGCCGGTGGTGGGGACGGGCAGGGCGATGGACATGGTCAGCCTTTCCGCAGCCGGGGGTCGACGACGAGGTACGTCAGGTCCGCCACGGTGCTCAGCCCGACGTAGATGGCGGCCGAGAGCATCACGACCGCGAGGACCACCGGGATGTCCTTGGTGCCGACCGCGTCGGTGGCGACCTGGCCGAGCCCGGGCCGGCCGAACACCCGCTCCACCACCACGGCGGCGCTGAGCAGGAAGCCGATCAGCGTGCCGGCCAGCGTGACGGCGGGCAGCAGGGCGTGGCGCAGTGCGTGCCGCCACAGCAGCGCCTGCCGGGTCAGCCCCCGGGCCCGGGCGGTCACCGCGAACGGCTCGTCCAGGGCCCGCTCCAGGCCCTCGCGCAGCACCTGGCTGAGCAGCCCGCCGATGGGCAGGGCGAGCGACAGCGCGGGCAGCACGAGCGCGGAGACGTCCCGGTCGCCGGAGACCGGGAACCAGCCGAGCCGGAACGAGAACACGCTCAGCAGCAGGATGCCGATGAGGAACCCGGGCGCGGAGACGACCGAGAGCTCCAGGGCGGAGACCAGCCCGCGGACCCAGCGGGACCGGCCGGTGCTCACCAGGGCGACCACGACCGCGATGAGCGCGCTGAACGCGCAGGCCGCCAGCGTCAGCTTCACCGTCGGCCAGACCTGGCTGCCGATGATGTCGACGACCGGGCGCTGCAGCACGTAGGAGCGGCCGAAGTCGCCGTGCAGCAGCCGCCACAGGTAGGTGACGTACTGCACGGCGGCCGAGCGGTCCAGGCCGAGGTCGGCCGCGATCTGCGCGCGGATCTGCGGGGTGTCGGGGCCGTCGCCGACGAGCGTGTCGACGGTGTCGCCCGGGGCCAGGTGCAGCGCCAGGTAGGCGGCGGTGGCGGCGGCCCAGAGGACCACCACCGCGCTGCCCAGGCGCCGCAGGACGGGACGCCACATGGGTTGCCTACTTCCCGATCCACACGTTGTACGCGCCGGCCGGCACGCCCGCGGTGGGTTCGAAGCCGATGCCGCCGATGGTCTTCTGCGCCGCGATCTGGTCGGCCGGGGCGTAGAGCGGCAGCAGGGTGGCGTTGTCCGTGAGGGTCCTCTGGATGCCGGTGTAGAGCTCCTTGCGCCTGGCCACGTCGCTCGTCGCCGAGCCGGCCGCCACCTGCGCGTCGAGGTCCGGGCTGGTGAAGCCGTGCCGGTTGATCGGCGCGCCCTTGGGCACGATGAGGGTGAGCGCGGCGCCGGCGTCGGTGTCGGCGCGGGAGTTGTCGAAGATCTCGAACTCGCCCTTGTTGATCGCGTCGGTCGCGGTGCCCTGGTCGACGACCTTCACCTGCAGGTCGATGCCGGCGGACTGCTTGACCGCGGCCTGCACGGCCTGGGCCAGGATGTCGCGCTTGTCCCGCACGAACGGCGCGGAGAGCACGATGCGCACGGTGAGCCGCTTGCCGTTCTTGGTGCGGAAGCCGTCGGCGTCCTTCCCCGTCCAGCCGGCCCGGTCGAGCAGGCGGTTGGCCTCGGCCGGGTCGTTGCCGTAGGACTTCTCCAGCGACGGGTCGTAGTACGGGCTGGACGGGCTCAGGATGCTCCAGGCCCGGGTCGCGGTGCCGCGGTACACGCCCCGCAGCACCCCGTCGACGTCGACGGCGTCGCGGAACGCCTTGCGCACGTCGATGTCGTCGAAGGGCGCCCTGGCCTGGTTGAAGTAGTAGTTGTACGCCGTGCCGCTGTTGAGGTGCTGGGCGAACTGGAGGCTCGCGTCGGCCTTGACCAGCCCCTGCTCGGTGGCGGGGACGCCCTCGATCACGTTGACCTGGCCGGAGGTCAGGGCGCCGACGCGCACCGAGGACTCCTTGAGGAAGCGGTACGTCACCTCGTCGAGGTAGGCGGGGCCCTGATGGCCCGCGTTCGCCGGCGCCCAGTGGTAGGCGGGGTTCTTCTTGTAGTGCACCTCCTGGCCCTTGCTGTAGCGGTCGAGGATGAAGGGGCCGGTGCCGACCACGCCCGGTCCGCCCGCCTTGAGATCCGGGCTCTTGAGCGACCTCGGCGAGATCTGCGCGCCCTGCGGGGAGGCGAAGAAGTCGAGGATGAGCACGTCGGGCTGCTTGAGGTCGACCTCGATGGTGGAGGCGTCGAGGACCTTCGCGCCCGCGTAGTTCTTCAGCTGCGTCGAGGTGACGCCCGGGGCGTACCCGGGCGCGAGGAGCTGGTCGAGGTTGGCCTTGACCGCGGCGGCGTCGAAGTGCTCGCCATCGTGGAAGGTCACGTCGTCGCGGAGCTTGAAGGTGTACGCCCTGCCGTCGGCCGACACCTCGTAGGACTTGGCCAGCCAGGGCACGTAGCCGCCCTGGTCGTCGTGCGTGAGCAGCGCCTCGAAGCTGTTCCAGACCAGCAGGCGGGCCTTGGCCTGGGCGTACAGGTGCGGGTTGAAGGTGACCGGCTCGGTCTCCACGGCCCAGGTGAGGCTGCCGCCGGTGACCGGGGCGCCGGCGCCGGCCGCGGGCTCGCCGGACGCGGCGCCACCGCAGCCGGCGGCCAGGAGGGCGACCGCGGCAAGCATCGATAGGTATTTACGCATGGGGATGCCTCGATTTCAGACGGCGAAGACCCGGCGCGCCAAGGCGTTCGGCTCGGGTGGTGTCGGCCAGTGCAGCAGCGACCCTGCGTGACTGTCAACGTTCGACGGGGGTCGGTGTCGGGCATGTCACGCGGGTCTCGCCATATTCCTACTCTGCATGTAGGATTAGTCGGCTATTGCTTGCGGATCCACGGAGGTCCCCGTGTCCAAACTGCCCCGCTCCAGCCGTCTGGCCAGCCCGGTCGACACCGCGGCCCACGGCGAGTACCGCATATCCCGCCGCCCCGACGACCCCCGCCCGCTGTACCGGTTCACCGGCCACGTGGTCGAGGACCCCCAGCCCGGCCGGTACCACATCTACGCGGGCTGGTTCTGCCCGTGGTCACAGCGCGTCACCATCGCCCGGGCGCTGGCCGGGCTCGAGGACGCCGTGACGGTGTCCTACGTGGACAACCAGCGCGACGGGCGCGGCTGGGCGTTCCGCGAGCGCTACGGCCCCGACCCGGTCAACGGCTTCACCCTGCTGCGCCACGCCTACGAGGCCACCGAGGAGGGCTTCGACGGGCACGTGAGCGTGCCGACGCTCTGGGACCGCCACCTCGCCCGGGTGGTCAGCAACGACTTCGCGGGCATCGGCATCGACCTGGCCACCCGCTTCGGCCGGCTCGCGAACCCGGTGGCGGAGACCTACCCGGAGGCGCTGCGCGAGGAGATCGAGAGCCTCGACGTCTCCATCGACTCGCCCGCGAGGCTGGCCGCGCTCGACGAGCGGCTGGCCGGGCGCGAGTACCTGGTCGGCGGTGTCCTCACCGAGGCCGATATCCGCCTGTGGGTGCACCTGGCCCGGCTCGGCCCGAGCCTCGCCGGCTATCCGAACCTGCTGCGCTACGCCCGCGCCCTCTACACGATCCCGGCATTCCGCGACACCACCGACTTCACCACCTTCGCCCACCCCGACTGGACCCTCGCATGAGCGATCACCTGCACCTCGCCGTCGCGCTCGACGGGGCCGGCTGGCACCCGGCGGCCTGGCGCGACCCGTCCGCCGAGACCGGGGACCTGTTCACGCCGGAGTACTGGCTGCGCCTGGTCCGCCTCGCCGAGCGGGGCACCCTGGACTTCGTCACCATCGAGGACTCCCTGGGCCTGGCCGGCTCCGGCGCGGGCCCCGGCACGGTCCGTGGCCGCCTCGACGCGCTGCTCATCGCCGCCCGCGTCGCCCCGCTGACCAGCCACATCGGCCTGGTCCCGACGGTCACCACCACCCACACCGAGCCGTTCCACGTCTCCACCCAGCTGGCCACCCTCGACTACCTCAGCACCGGCCGGGCCGGCTGGCGGGTCCAGGTCTCGGCCCGGCCCGGCGAGGCCGAGCACTTCGGCCGGCGCGCGATCCCGGCGATCGACCCGGCCACCGCCGACCTCGACTCCCCGCCCGTGCGGGCGATCGTCGCCGAGCTCTTCGCCGAGGCGGCCGACCACGTCGAGGTCGTGCGGCGGCTGTGGGACAGCTGGGAGGACGACGCCGTCATCCGCGACGCCGCCACCGGCCGGTTCATCGACCGGGACAAGCTGCACTACATCGACTTCACGGGCGGGCACTTCAGCGTGAAGGGCCCCTCGATCACGCCCCGGCCGCCCCAGGGCCAGCCGGTCGTCACCGCGCTCGCGCACTCCCGGGTGCCCTACGAGTTCGCCGCCGCCGCGGCCGACGTCGTCTACGTCACCCCGGCGAGCGCGGAGCAGGCCCGGGCCATCGCCGGCGAGGTCCGCTCGCTCAGCGACCGGCCCCCGCTCGTCTTCGCCGACCTCAACGTGTTCCTCGACCCCGGGCGCAAGGCCCGGCTCGACGCGCTCGCCGGCGCGCCCTACGCCAGCGACGCCCACATCTGGACCGGCGACGCGGCCGGCCTCGCCGACCTGCTCCTCGAGTGGCGCTCGGCCGGCCTCGACGGATTCCGGCTGCGCCCCGGCGTCCTGCCCGCCGACCTCGACGCGATCGTCACCGGCCTCGTGCCGCTGCTGCGCGAGCGCGGGGCGTTGCGCACCGAGTACACGTCCACCACGCTGCGCGGCCACCTCGGCCTGCCCGCGGCCGCCAACCGCTACGCGCCCCAGGAGGCCTCGGCGTGACCAAGCAGGTGATCCTCGCCGCGCACTTCCCCGGCGTCAACAACACCACCGTGTGGAGCGACCCGGCGGCCGGCAGCCAGATCGCGTTCGAGTCGTTCCGCCGCCTCGCGCAGACCGCCGAGCGCGGCAAGTTCGACTTCTTCTTCCTCGCCGAGGGCCTGCGCCTGCGCGAGCAGCGGGGCCGCATCCACGACCTCGACGTCGTCGGCCGGCCCGACAACGTCACCGTGCTCGGCGGGCTGGCCGCGGTCACCACCCACCTCGGGCTGACCGCGACCGTCAACTCCACCTTCAACGAGCCCTACGAGCTGGCCCGCAAGCTCGCCTCGCTCGACCACCTCTCCGGCGGGCGGGCCGGCTGGAACGTCGTGACCTCCTGGGACGCGTTCACCGGCGAGAACTTCCGCCGCGGCGGCTACCTCGAGCGCGAGGACCGCTACAGCCGCGCCGCCGAGGTCCTGCAGACCGTGCGGGAGCTGCTGGACACCTGGGCCGCGGACGAGATCGTCGCCGACCGTGCCGCCGGCACCTGGTCGCGCCACGCCGACCCGGGCGCGTTCGCGCACAACGGCCGGCACGTGGACATCCACGGGCACTTCAACGTCCCGCGCAGCCCGCAGGGGCGCCCGCTCATCATCCAGGCCGGCGACTCCGACGCCGGGCGCGAGTTCGCGGCCCGCGACGCCGACGCCATCTTCTCCCGGCACGGCACCCTCGAGGAGGGCCGGGCCTTCTACGCCGACGTGAAGGGCCGCATGGCCAGGCACGGCCGGCGCCCCGAGCAGCTGAAGATCCTGCCCGCGAGCACCTTCGTGCTCGGCTCGTCCGAGGCCGACGCGCATGAGCGGGCCCGCCACGTGCGCCGGCAGCAGGTCAGCCCGCAGACGGCGATCCTGCTGCTGGAGCAGCTGTGGAACACCGACCTCAGCGACCACGACCCCGAGGGGCCGCTGCCGTCGTTCGACCCGGTGCCGGAGCAGGACTCGATCATCAAGGGCCGGGCCCGGATGTTCGACGACCCGCTGGCGACCGCGGCGAAGTGGCGCGCCATCGCCGAGGAGAAGGGGCTCGGGATCCGCGATCTCGTCATCGAGCTCACGGGGCGGCAGACCTTCGTCGGTACCGCTGCCAAGATCGCGGAGACGATCAACGACTTCGTGCAGCAGGACGCCGCGGACGGCTTCATCCTCGTCCCGCACATCGTGCCCGGCGGACTCGACGAGTTCGTCGACACCGTCGTGCCCCGGCTGCAGGAGCGCGGCGTCTTCCGCCGCGACTACACCACCACGACGCTGCGCGAACACCTCGGGCTGAGCGCATGAAATTCCTGGCCATCACCCTGATCGTCCACGACCGCCGGAAGTCTCCGCGCGAACGGCTGCGCGAGGTCGTCGACAACGCCGTGCTCGCCGAGGAGCTGGGCTTCGACGGCTTCGGCGTCGGCGAGCGCCACGAGCGGCCGTTCATCTCCTCCTCGCCGCCGGTCGTGCTCAGCCACATCGCGGCCCGCACCCGCACCATCCGGCTGTTCACCGCGGTCACCACGCTGAGCCTGCTCGACCCGGTCCGCGCCTACGAGGACTACGCGACCCTCGACAACCTCTCCGGCGGCCGGCTCGAGCTCATCGTCGGCAAGGGCAACGGCGCGGCGCAGGCCCAGCTGTTCCACGTGACCGCCGACGACCAGTGGGACCGCAACCGCGAGGGCTACGAGCTGTTCACGAAGCTGTGGCGGGAGGAGAGGGTCACCTGGGAGGGCCGGTTCCGCCCGCCGCTGACCGACGCCGAGGTGCTGCCCCGCCCGCTGCAGCAGCCGATCCGCATCTGGCACGGCAGCGCCACGAGCAAGGCGTCGGTGGAGCTGGCCGCGCTGCACGGCGACCCGCTGTTCTCGGCCAACGTCACCAACCCGGTCGAGCCGTACGAGGAGCTCGTCAACCACTACCGCGAGCGGCTGGCCTTCCACGGCCACGACCCCGCGACCGCGCTCGTCGGCGCCGGGTCGGCCGGGTTCTACGTGCACGAGCGCTCACAGGAGGCGATCGACGCCTACCGCCCGATCTTCGAGGCGCGGCTGGAGACGTTCCAGCGCTACGGCGTCCCGCCGGTGTTCACGAGCATCGAGGACGCCATCGAGCGCAGCTCCATCCTCGTCGGCAGCCCGCAGCAGATCATCGACAAGGTCCACCGCTACCACGCCCGCCTCGGCCACGAGGTGATGCACGTGCAGGCCGACGCGGACGGCCTCACCGAGCGGCAGCACCGCGCCTCGCTGGAGCTGTTCCAGTCCGAGGTCGCCCCGGTCCTGCGCCGCGAGATCCCCAGCCGACCGTTCCCCGCCCTGGAGGTGACCGCGTGAGCGTCCCCCTGTCCATCCTGGATCTCGCCCCGATCAGCTCCGGCTCCGACGCCGGAGCCGCGCTGCGCACCACGATCGACGTGGCCCGGCGCGCCGACGCGCTGGGCTACCACCGGTACTGGGTCGCCGAGCACCACTTCGCCGCCGGCGTGGCCAGTGCGGCCCCGGCCGTGCTCATCGGCCTCATCGCCGCCGCGACCGACCGCATCCGGGTCGGCTCCGGCGCGGTCCAGGTCGGCTACAGCACCGCGGTGTCGGTCGTGGAGCAGTTCGGCCTCGTCGACGCGGTCCACCCGGGCCGGCTCGACCTGGGCCTGGGCCGCTCGGGCGGCAGGCCGGGCGCCGTCACCCCGGCCGCCGACCGCGTCGTGGACGGCCTGCTGATCCCGGCGCCGTTCGACTTCGCGGCGCTGGCCGGGTCGCCGAGATTCGCGCTGTACGCGGGTCTGCTGCGCCAGC
Organism: Dactylosporangium sp. CA-052675; assembly: GCF_050947935.1. Taxonomy (GTDB): domain Bacteria; phylum Actinomycetota; class Actinomycetes; order Mycobacteriales; family Micromonosporaceae; genus Dactylosporangium. The sequence goes on from NZ_CP192010.1 coordinate 5,080,989, forward strand.
CGGGGGCCACCCCGCCGTCGTTCGACTCGACGGTTGCGGACATCCAGTCGCTGATCGCGGGCACGTTCGAGCGTGACGGGCTCGACGTGCACGCGACGCCCGGCGAGGGGGCCAAGGCCGAGCTGTGGATCCTCGGCTCCAGCGGCGGCGAGAGCGCCCGGGTGGCGGGGGAGCGGGGCCTGCCCTTCGCGGCCAACTACCACGTGGCGCCGTCGAACGTGCTCGAGGCGGTGGAGGCCTACCGGGCCGCGTTCCGGCCGTCGGCGGTGCTCGACCGGCCCTACGTGCTCGTCTCCGCCGACGTGCTCGTGGCCGAGACCGAGGCGCGGGCGCGGCACCTCGCCTCGCCGTACCGCCACTGGGTCCGCAGCATCCGCACCGGCACCGGCGCGATCCCGTACCCGACCCCGGCCGAGGCCGCCACGCTGCCGTGGAGCGACGAGGACCAGGCCCTCGTGCGGGACCGGCTGGACACCCGGTTCGTCGGGGACCCGGGCCAGGTCACCGAGCGGCTGGAGACTCTGCGGCGGGTCACCGGCGCGGACGAACTGCTCGTCACGACCATCACGCACGACCCCGCGGACCGGGTGCGCTCGTTCGAGCTGCTGGCGGACGCCTGGATCTAGAACACCCGCGTCACCATCGCCACGAGCGCGTCGACGTCGGCGTCCACCATCGGCTCGCCGGTCATGCCCATCCGGTGCAGCAGCGTGCCGACGACCACGTCGATGCAGAACAGCACCCGCTGCTCGGGCTCGCCGAGGGCCTCCTGCAGCGCGATCCGGTACGGGTCCTGCAGCCGCGTGCGCAGGATGCCGCGCAGCTGCGGGTCGCTGACGGCGTCGGTGAACACGCCCGCGAAGGCCGCCCCGACGCCGGGCTCGCCGATCTTCCCCGCGATCCAGCGGATCGCCGTGGCGAGCATCGCCGCGGTGTCGTCGCCGTCGAGGGGCGCCGGGCCGAACGCGTCCACCAGCGCGCCCGCGCCGAGGGCATCCCGCTGCGGGCCCAGGTGCTCGTGAACCCGGCCACCGACCTGACCGGCACCGCGCTGGCGTACCCGTCGATGCGCGCCCACGCCGACAGCCCCACCCTGTCGCTGCCGCAGCTGGAGCTGTTCCTGCGCCTGGCCGTGCCGGAGGGGGCCGACGCGCGGGCCGTCTCGCCCCTGCTCGCCGAGGACCTGTCCGGGCTCGCCCCGGCGCTCGTCGTCGTGCCGGCCGACGACCCCCTCGCCGACCAGGGCCGCGCGTACGCGGACCGGCTCCGCGCGGCCGGCACGCCCGTCACGCTGGCCGAGCACCCGGGCGCCGTCCACGCGTTCCTGAGCATGCCGGGCGTGCAGCGACGGGCCAAGGCGGCGCGGGCCGAGATCGCCGCGTTCCTCCGGGAGCACCTGGCCTAAACTCCCGCGGTGACCATCACCCCCACCCCGTTCGATGCCGCCGTGGCGCTGCTGCAGGACGGCCGCCTGGTCGAGGCCGAGGCCATCATGGTGCGCGAGGCCAACGCCGTCGCCGCCCGCCACGGCGCCGGCAGTCCACAGTGGGCATCGGCCCAGTGCGACCTCGGCAACGTGCTGCTCAACGCCGACCAGCTCGGCCGGGCCGTCGAGTGCTTCCGCGCCGCGGTGTCGGTGTCGCCGCGGGACTTCCCCGGCCTGCACAAGGACCACCTGACGTACCGCAGCAACCTCGGCCTGGCCCTGCGTCTCGCCGGCCGGCTGGACGAGGCCGAGGCGGAGCTGCGCGCCGGGCTCGCCGCCCGCGAGGCGTTCTACGGCCGCGAGCACCCCGGCTACGCGTTCGGCCTCGAGCCCCTGGCCGAGCTGCTGCTGAGCCGGGGCGCCCTCCCCGCGGCGCGCGCGGCGGCCGAGGAGATGGTCGCGAACCTGTGGCGCAACGGGCACGATCGGGTCGCGGTCGCGCTGGCGCTGCGGGCCGAGATCGTGCGCGCCGCGGACCCCCGGGCCGAGGCGTTCGCCGACGCCGACCGGCTGCCCGGCCCCGTGCTCGAACAGCTGGCGCTCGCCGTGCGGCGGCGGATCGAGACCGGGGAGCCGCGGATGTACGCCGGTCTCGTCCGCGACCTGGTGCGGCTGCTGGAGGCGCGGCTCGGCCCGGACCACCGCGCCACGCTCAACGCCCTGTCGAGCCTGGCCAACCTCGGCCGCGACTGCGGTGACCAGGCCGGGCGGGTCGAGGCCATCCAGCGGGTGCTCGCCGCCTACGACCGGCAGGGCGACGCCGAGGCCGCGCTCATGGCCGCGATGGGCCTGGCCCTCGCGCACGGCGAGGCCGGCGAGACGGAGGCCGGCCTGCGCGCGTACGCGGCCGCGCACGACCGGGCCGTGCGCGTCGGCCGGCCCGAGCCGGTCAGCCAGGTGCTGCGCAACTGGGGCCTGGCCCTGCAGGAGGCCGAGCGGTTCAGCGAGGCCGAGCCGTGCCTGCGCGACGCCGTGCGGATCGCCCGGACCGGCGCCGACCCCGAGCTGCTGGGCCGCGCCCGGATCGCGCTGGGCCTGTTCCTGCAGCACCGCAACCGGCTCGGCGAGGCCCGCACCGTCATCGAGGAGGGCCTGGCCGTGCTCGACCCGGTGCACCCGGACGCGCTGGTCGGGCGCAGCCACCTCGGCGCGGTGCTCGAGGGCCGCACCTGCGGCTGCGGCGACATGCCGGGCACGGTCGCCGAGGCGTTCCGCGCGTTCGTGCTGAGCAAGCTGCCGCCGGACCTGCTCGAGGACCTGCGCGTGCGGGTCGAGGACGGCGACTTCAAGATCGAGGTGAATCTGCGCCGGGAGCCGTCACCGGCCGAGCTCGAGCGCCTCAACGGGGTCGTCCAGTCCGCCTACGCCGAGTTCCGCCGGCGCCTCGTGGCGCAGCACTGAGCGAGGACCCGGCCGGCCGGCCCGATCAGATCAACTCCGTGCGCAGCTCGTGGGCGCCGTCCTCGCGGGTCATCTCGTAGTACACGCGATGGCGGCCGTCCGGCAGGGTGACCACGCTCAGGTAGCGCAGGCCGCCCGGCGCGTGCGGCGAGGTCAGGGGCTCGGCGTCCGTCGCGGTCAGGGCGTCGAACGTGCCCGTGGCCACGCCGGTGCGCTCCTCCCAGTTCTCCTCGGCGCTCGCGCGGCCGTCGTAGGTGGCGAGCACCCCGGTCGCCGTGGGCACGATGGCCGAGACCCGGACCCCGCGGGCGTCCCAGGCGCCGGGGCGGCCGGCCAGGGCCACGCCCTGCCACTGCCAGTCGAGGCCGTCGCGGCTGGTCGCGTACCACGTCGACATGCGGTCCGCGTGCTCGTCGGACTCGAGGGGGTGGCAGGACGCCCACAGGTGCCACTGGACGCCGTCGAAGTACACCACCGGGTCCTTGACGCCGATCGTGTGGTCGCCGGGCAGGACCGTGCGGGCCGGGGCGTCGCCGAGCCCGTCCGGCGAGTCGGCCTCCAGCACGTCGACGCGCCAGTGCTTGGTGCCGGGCGTCGCCACGCTCACGTACAGCCGCCACCGGCCGTCGGGGGTCCGCACGAGCGCCGGGCGCTCGAGGGAGGCCCCGCCGAAGCGGTCCTTGTGGACCTCGGCGACGGGCGTGAACGTCACCCCGTCGCTCGAGCGGGCCACGACGTTCGCGTAGCCGCGGCCCTCGCCGACGGGGCGGCGCAGGCGGTAGGCGAGGTAGATCTCCTCGCCGTCGCGCCAGGCGCTCGGCGCGCCGGCCCAGGTGCCGGTGCCGCCGTCGGGCGGGGCGACCGCCACGGCGGAGTCGTGCAGGCGGGGCAGCGGCGGCACAGACAAGGTACGTCCCCTCACGGCTGGTAGCGGCTGGCGTGTTCGAGGCTGAGCCAGTCGGCGTACGACTCCCCGCTCACGTCCTGCAGCTTGCGGATCTCATCGGCGAAACGAGGCAGCAGGGTGGCGCGTTGCGCGGCGGTCACCCGCGGCCGCGGCCCGTGCCGGCGGTGCAGCAGGCCGAGCAGCGGGGTCCGGAAGACCTTGCGCACCGGCAGGGGAAAATGGTGCCCGATCCGCCCGCCGGTGCGCAACGCGAGGCGGATGGCGGCGTTGGCCCGCGTGTCGTCGACGAAGGCGCGCACGTTCTCCGGAGGGGCCTCGGCGAGCAGGCCGGTCTCGACGCCGAGGAAGGCGCACACGCGGTCGAGGGTCTCGGCGGGGCGGTCGCGCAGGTCGCGGTACCGCAGCAGCAGCACCCGCTCCCGGTCCACGTGGGCCAGCAGGTGCTCGAGCTGGCTGCCGTAGTGCCCGAGCCCCGTGTAGTGCCAGAACTGCGCCCAGCCGGCGGCGACGCGCCGCGGCTCGAGCTGCACGGCGCGCAGGAAGTCGGCCTCGGACTCCAGGCCGGCGCCGAACAGGTGCGCCCAGTTGGAGTGGGCGCGGTCGACCGGATCGCGCAGCACCAGGATGATCCGCACGTCCGGCAGCAGCTTCGCGATGCGGGCGTGCGAGTCCAGGTCGTGCAGGTAGAACGGGGTCGCCTCGCCGCGCAGGGCACCGGGCGGGGCCGCGTCGAACAGGGCCTCGTAGTCGGCCCGCCGCCACACGTGCTCCTGGTAGGTCTGCACGTCGCCGGGGCCGCCGCGGCGCGGCGGCGGGCCGTCGCTCAGGAAGAACTTCGGCTCCTTCACGGCGGACAGGTGCAGCCGCGGGTGCGGGGCGAGCGCCGCGTGCAGCGCGGAGGTGCCGGCCTTGGGCACCCCGGCGATGAGGAAGTCGGGGAGGCTCATGCGACCCCGCTCGGGACGTCGCCGCGCAGCGTGACGCGGTGCATGACCCGGCGCGCGGTGCCGTAGTCGCGGTTGGCGTAGTGCGCGGTGCTGCGGTTGTCCCACATCGCCACGTCGCCGACGCGCCAGCGGTGCCGCACGATGTGCTCGGGCTTCGTGAGGTGCGCGTGGAGCAGGTCGAGGATGCCGCGGCTCTCCGCCTCCGACACGCCGACGATGTGCGAGGTGAAGCCCGGGTTCACGAAGAGCCCGCGCCGGCCCGTTTCCGGGTGGACCCGCACCACCGGGTGCTCGACCGGGTCCAGGCGGGTGACCACCTCGCCGTCCCACTCGCTGCCCCGGCCGCCGCGGCGCTGGGCCAGGTAGTAGCCGAACTCGCGGTTGCCGTCGTGCACCGCGGTCAGCTCGTCGGCGAGGCGGCGCACCGGGGCGGCCAGGGACTCGTAGGCGAGCTGGCTGTCGGCCCAGCTGGTGTCGCCGCCGGTCGGCGGGAGCGTGACCGCGCGCAGGATCGAGCCCAGCGGCGGGCGGCGCATGAACGTCACGTCGGTGTGCCACACGTCGGCGAACCCGCCGTCGGCGCTGTCCAGCGCGTAGATCTCCGGATGGGCCTCGTCCACGCCGCCGACGACCGGGTGGGAGGCGGTCAGCTCGCCGAGCCGGCGGCCGAGGCGCACCTGCCCGTCGTCGTCGAGCTGCTGGTCGCGGAAGAACAGCACCTTGTGCTCGACGAGCGCGGCCCGGATGTCCGCGATGGACTCGTCGGTCGCGCGGTGCAGGTCGACGCCGAAGACCTCGGCCCCGAAGGCCGGGCCGAGCGGATCGAGTTTCATGCGGTACTCCCTTGGGGTTCCCGGGCCCGGACGGCGTGCCCGAGCTCGGCGCGGTAGGCGGCGTACTCGGGCAACCGCCGCAGCTGCTCCGGCTCGACGCCAGTGCGCGGCAGGTCGATCGGCTGGTCCAGCGCGACGCGGCCGGGCCGGTCGCTGAGCACGACGACCCGGCTGCCGAGGAACACGGCCTCCTCCACGCTGTGGGTGACGAACACGCACGTGCGGCCGCTCGCCTCGCTCACCCGCCGGAGGTCCTCCTGCAGCCGCTCGCGGGTCAGGGCGTCGAGCGCGGCGAACGGCTCGTCGAGCAGCAGCAGGGGATTCGGTACGGCCAGAGCCCGCGCGATCGCCACACGCTGCTGCTGGCCGCCCGAGACCTCCCAGGTCCGGCGCCCGGCCACGTCGTGCAGCCCGACGCGCTCCAGCAGCTGCGCGACCCGGTCGGCCCGCTCCTCGCGGGGGACCCCGGCGTAGCGCAGCGCCAGGGCCACGTTGCCGCCGACCGTCTTCCACGGCAGCAGCCGCGGGGCCTGGAACACCAGCCCCGCGCCGCGGCCCGGCACCGGCTCGGCGCCGGCGACCCGGACCCGCCCGGCGCTCGGGCGCTCGAAGCCCGCGATCAGGCGCAGCAGGGTGCTCTTGCCGCAGCCGGAGGCTCCGACGAGGACGAGGAAGGCGCCCGGGGCGACGGTGAGGCTCAGCGGGCCGAGCGCGGTCACCGGCCCGTAGCGGTGCTCGACGTCCTCGACGAGGACGGCCGGTTCAGGCGGCGAGGACACCGGGCAGGCCCTTGGTGTAGAGGGCCCGCTCGAAGACCGCCGGGTCGGGCACCGCGTCGATCTTGTGCTGGGCCTTGAGGAACCGGGCCGCGGCGAGCAGGTTCCCGGCGAGGTCCCCGGCCTTGCCCTCGGTGCCGAGCCACGCCGGCGTGGACAGGTCGGCCGGCTTGAGGAACACGCCCTGGCTCAGCTGGTGCGCGGCGTCGGCGGCGCTGATGTTCAGCTCCTTCGCGACCGCCGCGGCGGCCGCGTCCGGCTGCCCGGCGATGATGTCGAGCGCCCTCGCCTCGGCCTTGCGCCAGGCGTCGACCGCGTCCGGGTGCGCGGTCGCGAACGCGGTGGACACGACGCCGAGGTCGAGCGTCGGCTTGCCCGCGGTGGCCAGCTCGCGGCTGGAGACGAGCACCTTGCCGGTCTTCTTGAGCTCGTCCAGCGACGGCAGCCAGGTGTAGGCCGCGTCGAGGTCGCCACGGGTCCACGCGGCCTGGATGTCCTGCGGTTCCAGGTCGACGATGGTCAGCTCGGACTCCTTGACGCCGGCCCGGTCCAGCGCGGCGAGCAGGCTGTAGTGCGCGGTGGAGGCGAACGGCGTGGCGACCTTGTGCCCGCGCAGGTCGGCGACGGTGGCGATGTTCGTGCCGGTGCGGGCCACGAGCGCCTCGTTGTCGCCGGCCACGTCGAGGACGAAGGCGACCTGGTACGGGATGTTCAGCGGGGCCGACAGCCCGCGCGCGACCGGGCTGGAGCCGATGGCCGCGATGTCGACGCTGCCGGCGACGAACGCGGTGTTGATGCTGGCGCCGGAGTCGAACTTGGTCCACGTGATCCGGTAGTCGGGCAGGGCCTTTTCGAGCAGGCCCTGGTTCTTCACGATCAGGTCGCCGCTGGGGAAGGCCTGGTACGCGATCCGGATGGTCTTCTGGCTCGTGTCCGGGCTTCCGGCGGCGGCACCGTTGCCGCACGCGGCGAGGAGTGCGGTGGTGACGGCGAGGACCGCGAGACGCTTGATTCGCAAGGGGGTTCCTTCAGTCAGCTTCGTCCGCGCCACGGCATGAGGCGCTGTTCGATGAGCCGGAGCGCGCCGTCGATGGCGAGCCCGGACAGTCCGATGGCGAACAGGCCGAGCACCACCACGTCGGTCTGCGAGTAGCGCTGGGCGTCGCGGACCATGCCGCCGATGCCCGGGACGCCGTTGATGGTCTCGGCCGCCACGACGGAGGAGTACGCGATGCCGACCGCGAGCCGGATGCCGGTGAAGATCTCCGGCAGGGCGCTGGGCAGGACCACGTCGCGCACGGCCGCCCAGCGGCCGGCGCCGAGCGCGCGGACCGCCTCGACGAGCGCGGTCGGGGCCGAGCCGACGGCCGACGCGGTGGCCACGGCCACGGGCGGGAGCGCGGCGATGGACAGCAGCCACAGCTTCGGCGTCTCGTCGATGCCGAACCAGATGATGAAGAGGCTGAAGTACGCCAGCGGCGGCAGCGCCCGCACGAACGTGACCACCGGCTCGGTGACGGCCCGGACCCAGGCGACGGTGCCCATCGCGACCCCGGCGAGCAGGCCGCCCGCGACGCCGACGGCCGAGCCGATGAGGATGCGGCGCAGGCTCACGCCCAGGTGCTCGATGAGCGTGTGGCCGCTGTAGCCGTCGGTCGAGGTCTGCACGAGCCGGTGCCACACGGCGGCCGGGGCGGGGATGAACGCCGGGTTGTGCATGACGGTGGCGGTGACCTGCCACAGCACGCCCAGCGCGACGATGGGGACGAGCCGCAGACCCCAGGCCCTCGCGGCCCGCGGCGCGGTCTGGACGGCGGCCGTCATCCGAGCTCGAAGACGGCGGTCGCGCCGAGCACGAGCAGCAGCGAGGTGACGGCGACGACGGCGAGCGAGAGCGCGCCGACGATGAACGGGCGCCAGCCGCTGCGGGCGAAGGCGCGCAAGTCGGTGTTGAGCCCGACGCCGGCGAACGTCAGCAGGAACGCCCACTTCGAGACGTTGCCGAGGCTGGTGATGTCCGCCTTGGTGAACACGCCCCAGGTGGCCAGGGCCGAGACGGCGATGAAGCCGAGCACGAACTTGGGGAACTTCTCCCACAGGAACCGCGCCCGGCTGCCCTTGGCGATGGTGGCGGCCTGCCCGCGGGAGGCCCAGTACAGCGCGAAGCCGAGCACCACGAAGCCGATGAGCGCGTTGCGGGTGCTCTTCACGAGCACGGCGACGTTCTGGGCCTCGGCGCCGTAGATGGCGCCGGTGGCCGTGGTCTCCGCGGTGTTGTCGACGGCCAGGCCCGCCCAGAGCCCGAACTCGTGCTGGCTCAGGTCGAGGCCGTGGCCGATCGCCGGGAACGAGAACAGGGCGACGGCGCCGAGCGTGAGGATCGCGGCGATGGAGTAGCCGGACTCCTCGTCGTCGGCGTCGATGGCGCCCTTGCCCGCGATGATCGCGGAGACGCCGCAGATGGCGGTACCGATGGCCAGCAGCGAACCCAGCTTGCCCTTGAGCCCGAACAGCCTGCTCAGCAGCAGCACGGTGGCGACCGCGACGGTGCCGTCGATGAGGATGAGCCCGAGGCTGACCCCGCCGACCTTGGCGAGATCGCCGAGGACGAACCGGGCCCCGAGCAGCACGATGCCGACCTTCAGCCAGAACTCGTACGTGCCCACGCCCGGGCGGAAGATGGGATGCAGCCCGGCGGTGTTGGCGATGACGAGCCCGATGACGATCGCCCACAGGACGTACTCGACGTCGGGCAGGTGCGTGTGCGTGCTCGCGGCGACGACCTTGAGCTCGGCCTGGGCCCACTTGCCGGCCAGGCCGATCGCGACGAGCAGCAGCACGCCCGGCACGTAGCGCAGGACCGGGATGGCGGCGAAGCGTTCGACCCGGCCCGGCGGGTCAGCGGTCACGGCGGTCATGGCGGCGTCCTACTTGATGAGGGGGATGGTGACGCTGTCCCACGGGATGTCGGGCAGCAGGCGGGTGGCGGCGAGCACGGCGACGGCCGCGGCGACACCGACGGCGATCCAGTCGACCGAGACGCGGCGCCGCGTCTCGGTCTCCGGGTTCTCGGACATGGGGGCTCCCGGGGTTCTGGGCACGGGGAATCGCCCGGCGGCGGCCGGGTCACGGGTGCTGCGGACGGCGAGGGGCGCGGCGGTCAGACGGCTCGGGCCGGACACAGGCACGCGCAGGTCCGGCAGCAGTCGACGTACCGCCGACTGGTCAACCGGAGCGAATTCATGTCGATACGGTAGACAATAGGAGCGCCGTCGGTCAATCCCCTATCTATCTGATAGAGAATTGGCGCGGGCAGGCCCCGCCGGGCCGGATCGGCGCCGCCGGCCGTCCCGCGGCGCGACGCTGTGCTCGAACCGGCGGCAATCGTCCGTCCGCCCACCTTGCGGGAGCAATCCGGGTGCGGTCCCCGGGCCCCCTTCAAAACGTGTGAGCGCGCTCCGATGGAGGGGCCGTGAGGTCGACTGCCCGAACGAAACCCCGGGACGAGCCCGACGGCGAGTTCCGCCGGGTCGCCGGCCGGGCCATCAGCGCCATGTTCATCGCCGGCGGGCTGCTCACCCTCGGGCTCCCGCTGACGCTGTCCGGCATGGCCGCGCTCGTGGTCGGCGTCGTCGGCGTCGTCGCCATGGGCGCCGGGTTCGTGATGTGGCGCCTGCCCTGGCATCGCTGGCCCCGCCGCGCCTCGCTGTGGACGGTCGTGCCCGCGCTGCTGCTGCTCGGGGTGGGCAACTGGGCGGAGCCGGACCCGTACCTCGCCGCCATCCTCTACTTCCTGCTCGCCGTCTGGGTCGGCACCGCCCAGCGGCGCGGCACCACCCTCGCGCTCAGCCCCGCCCTCGCGATCGCGTACTGGATCCCGCTGGCGATCACGTCGCACGCGCCCGGGCTGGAGCGCTCGGTGTACTACGTCACCGCCACGTGCGTGCTGGCCGGCGAGTCCGTCGGCTGGATCACCGCGCGGCTGCACGACGTCCAGCGGCGGCTGCGCGAGCAGGCCCTGACCGAGCAGGCGTTCACCGACCAGCTGACCGGGCTGCCGAGCCGGGCGCTGCTGCTGGAGCGGGCCGAGCAGGTGCTGCTCGCGGCCGACCGCCGCGGCGGGTCCGGCGCGCTGCTGCTCATCGACCTCGACCGGTTCAAGGAGGTCAACGACACGCTCGGGCACCACAACGGGGACCTGCTGCTGCGGCAGGTCGCGGGGCGGCTCACCGGGGTGCTGCGCGAGCGCGCCACGGTGGCCCGGCTGGGCGGGGACGAGTTCGCGGTACTGCTGGCGGACATCGACGGCCCGGCGGACGCGATCGCGGCCGCGACCGAGATCACCGCCGCGCTCGACGAGCCGTTCGTGCTCGGGGGCCTGTCGCTCGAGGTGGACAGCAGCATCGGCGTGGCCGTGTACCCGGACCACGCCCGGAACTGCGCCGAGCTGCTGCGGCGCGCGGACGTGGCGATGTACGCGGCCAAGGAGGGCCACGAGCACCACGTCGTCTACGACCCCCGCTTCGACCGCCACAACCCCTACCGCCTCGGGCTGCTCGGCCAGCTCCGCCGCGCGATCGCCGCCGGCGAGCTCGTCATCTTCTACCAGCCCAAGGCCGACGCCGGCACCGGCCGGGTGCTCGGCGCCGAGGCCCTGGTCCGCTGGCAGCACCCCGAGCACGGCCTGCTCGGCCCGAACGAGTTCATCCCCATCGCCGAGACGACGGGCCTGATCCGGCAGCTCACCTCGTACGTCCTGGAGACCGCCCTCCGCGACTGCCACGCCTGGCGCGCGGCCGGCCACGACATCTCCGTGTCGGTGAACGTGTCCGCCCGCTGCCTGCTCGACCTGGAGCTGCCCGAGGAGATCCGGCGCCTCACCGAGGAGCACGACGTGCCCGCCGACCGGCTCGTCGTGGAGATCACCGAGAGCGTCATCATGACCGACCCGGACCGCGCCCTGCAGGTGCTCGACCGCCTGCACGCGCTCGGCGTGCGCCTGTCGATCGACGACTTCGGCACCGGCTACTCGTCGCTGGCGTACCTCAAGAACCTCCCGGTGCAGGAGCTCAAGGTCGACCGCTCCTTCGTGACCCACATGCGCGAGCGCACCAGCGAGCTCGCGATCGTGCGCTCCACCGTGGACCTCGGCCACAACCTGGGCATGCAGGTGGTCGCCGAGGGCGTCGAGGACGCGGCCACGTGGGAGCAGCTGCACGCCCTCGGCTGCGACGAGATCCAGGGCTACTACCTGGGCCGCCCGATGCCCTCCGGCGAGGTCGTGACCTGGCTCGGCACCCGCGCGCTGGCCACCCACGGCACGGCGGCGCTCGGCGTGCGCTGACGCCGGAGCACCCCGGGGGCGAGCGGAGCCACCGCTCGCCCCCGGGGGTGCTCAGACCGCCGCCTCGGTCCTCGGGGCGGGGGGCGGCGCCGGCTCCCCGGCGTCCGCGGGGCGCGGGGTGTGGTCGTCGACCATGGTGCGCTCGTCGAACGGCAGGCGGCCCGCCAGGACCTCGTCGCAGCGGGCGCGGTCGAAGTCGTGCGTCCACCGGCCGACCAGGATCGTGGCCACCGCGTTGCCCGCGAAGTTCGTCAGGGCCCGGGCCTCCGACATGAAGCGGTCGATGCCCACGATCAGGCCCACGCCGTCGACGAGCTCGGGGCGGTGCGCCTGCAGGCCGCCGGCGAGCGTCGACAGGCCGGCGCCCGTCACGCCCGCGGCGCCCTTCGACGCGATGATCATGAAGAGCAGGAGGGAGATCTGCTGGGGGATGCTCAGCGGCCGGCCGAGCGCGTCGGCGATGAACAGCGACGCCATGGTCAGGTAGATCGCGGTGCCGTCGAGGTTGAAGGAGTAGCCGGTCGGCACGGTCAGCCCGACGACCGTGCGCGAGACGCCGGCGTGCTCCATCTTGGCGATGAGCCGCGGCAGCGCGGACTCCGACGACGAGGTGCCCAGGATGAGCAGGAACTCCCGCGCGAGGTACCTCAGCAGCCGCAGGATGTTCACCCCGGCCACCGCGCGCAGGATGACGCCGAGCACCACGAACACGAAGATCGCGCAGGTCAGGTAGAAGCCGGCCATGATCTGCAGCAGGCTCTCGATGGCGCTCCAGCCCCCGGCGCCGACGACCGCCGCGATGGCGCCGAACGCGCCGATCGGCGCCAGCCACATGATCATGGCGAGCACGCGGAAGACGAGCTTCTGCAGGTGGCCGATGCCGGCCAGGATCTTCTGCCCCGACTCGCCGATCGTGTGCAGCGCGAAGCCGGTCAGCAGCGCCACGAGCAGCGCCTGCAGCACCTGGCCCGAGGTCAGCGACGACAAGAAGCTGGTCGGGATGACGCCGAGCAGGAAGTCGGTCGTCGAGCCGGAGCCGCTCTGCGCCTGCTTCTCCGCGGCCGCCTTCGCCGCCTCGGTCAGGTGCAGGTTCGAGCCGGGCTGCAGGATGTTGCCCACGACGAGGCCGATCGCGAGCGCCACGGTCGACATGACCAGGAAGTAGCCCAGGGCCAGGCCGCCGACCCGGCCGACGCGGGCCAGCCGGCGCACCGAGCCGATGCCGAGCACGATGGTGCAGAAGATGATCGGGCTGATCATCATCCGGATGAGGGCGACGAAGCCGGTGCCGAGCGGCTTCATCTCCAGCGCCGCCTTGGGCGCGAGGAGGCCGAACGCGGCGCCGGCGACGACGGCGACGATCACGGCCAGATACAGCAGATGGGTTCGGTCCCGCCGCCGGGCGGGGGCGGCCGCGGTGGTGTCTGGGGGCGTCATACCGCGAGCATGCGAGCCACAGTGACCCCGGTCACTATTGAGTACATTGCGTACATGTCCCCGCGCCGCTGGAGCCTCGCCCGTCAGCTGCTCGGCCTCCAGCTGACCGTCATCACCGTGCTGGTCGCCGGCACCCTCGGCGGCGCGTACGTGCAGGCCGAGCGGGCCAGCCTCGACGCCGCCCGGCAGAAGGTCCTCGGCATCGCGTGGAGCGTCGCCGACTCGCCCGCCGTGCGCGACGGGCTCGCGGCCCCCGACCCGACCGCCGTCCTGCTGCCGCTGGCCGACCAGCTCAACCGCGACGCCGGGACCGACTTCGTGGTCATCATGACGACGGGCGGCATCCGGTACACCCATCCGGACCGTCGCCAGATCGGCGGGCACTTCCTCGGCACCATCGACCCCGCGGTCCAGGGCCGGCCCCTCACCGAGACCTACACCGGCACGCTCGGCCCGTCGATGCGGGCCGTCGTCCCGGTGCGCGCCGGCGACCGGATCGCCGGGCTGGTCTCGGTCGGCATCCGGCTCACCTCGGTCGCCCGGCAGGTCCGCGGCCGCATCCCGTCGCTGCTCGTGACCGCCGCCCTGGCGATGCTGCTCGCCGGGGCCGGCTCCTGGCTGGTGAGCCGGTGGCTGCGCCGGCAGACCCACGACCTCGGGCCGGCGGAGCTGGCGCGGATGTACGAGTTCTACGACGCCGTCCTGCACGCCGTGCGCGAGGGCCTGCTCCTGCTCGACCGGCACGGCCGCCTGCTGCTCGCCAACGACGAGGCCCGGCGCCTGCTGGCGCTCGGCGAGGAGGCGCTGGGCCGGCCGATCGGCGAGGCCGGGCTGCCCGCCGCGCTCGGCGGTGCGCTGGCCGAGGGCCGGGCCCGCACCGACGAGATCCACCTGGCCGGCGACCGGGTGCTCGTCATCAACCAGGCGCCCGCGAGCACCGCCGGCGCCGGCGCGCCGCTCGGCACCGTGGTGACCCTGCGCGACCACACCGACCTGCAGGCGCTCACCGGCGAGCTCGACTCGGTGCGCGGCTTCGCCGAGTCGCTGCGCGCCCAGGCCCACGAGGCCGCGAACCGCCTGCACACCATGCTCTCCCTGATCGAGCTGGGCCGCACCGGGGAGGCGATCGCGTTCGCCGCCAACGAGCTGGCGGTCGCGCAGCGGCTCACCGACCGGGTGGTGGGGGCCGTGCGCGAGCCGGTGCTGGCGGCGCTGCTGCTCGCCAAGGCGGCGCAGGCCGCCGAGCGCGGCGTGGACCTCGAGGTCGCGGCCGATGCGGAGGTGCCGGAGTCGGCCCTCCCGCCCGGAGACCTCGTGACGATCGTGGGCAACCTGCTGGACAACGCCATCGACGCCGCCGTCGCCGCCCCGCCCCCGCGCCGGGTCGAGTTCGCCGCGCTGCACCGCGGCGGCGCGCTGGTGCTGCGCGTGGCCGACAGCGGCCCCGGCCTCGACCCCGCCGACGTCGCCCGCGCCTTCGAGCGCGGCTGGTCGACGAAGCCCGCGGCCGGAGCGCTCATGGGCCGCGGCCTCGGCCTGGCCCTCGTCGGGCAGGCGGTGCACCGCCACGGCGGCGGCATCGACGTGGACGGGGCCGCGTTCACCGTCCGGCTGCCGATGCGCACCACGGCGGTCGCGCCGTGATCCGGGTGCTCGTGGTCGAGGACGAGCCCATCGCGGCCGACGCGCACGTCATGTACGTCGAGCGCATCCCCGGCTTCGCGGTGGCCGCCCGCGCCGCGACGGCCGCGGAGGCGCTGCGCGTGCTCGTGAAGGAGCGGGTCGACCTGGTCCTGCTGGACATGAACCTTCCGGACATGCACGGGATGGACCTGGTGCGCGCGATGCGGGCGGCCGGGCACCCCGCCGACGTCATGGCCGTGACCTCGGCCCGGGACCTGGACGTCGTGCGCGCCGCGGTGTCGCAGGGCATCGTGCACTACCTGCTCAAGCCGTTCGCCTTCGCCGCGCTGCGGGAGAAGCTGGAGCGCTACCGGCAGTACCGGACCCGGATCGCGCGCACGGAGTCCGTCGCGGACCAGGGCGAGGTCGACGGGCTCCTGGAGACCCTGCGCGGCCAGTCCCCGAACCACCTGCCGAAGGGGATGAGCCCCGAGTCGCTCGCGGCCGTCGCGGAGCTGATCCGCACGGCGTCCGGCGGCCTCTCCGCCGCCGAGGTCGCGCAGTCGTTGCAGGCCTCACGGGTGACCGCGCGGCGGTATCTTGAGTATCTGGCCGAGCGCGGCGCCGCGGCCCGCCACCTGCGCTACGGCACCGGCGCGGGCCGCCCGGAGGTGGAGTACCGCTGGATACCGTGATGCGCGAGGAGCTGCGGCGCCGCCGGGACGCGGCCGCGGCCGAGATCGTCGCGCTCGAGGCCGACCTGCGCGCCGTGTTCGAGGCGTCCCGCGAGTCCAACGCCGACGACGAGCACGACCCCGAGGGCAGCACCATCGCCTACGAGCGCGCCCAGCTCACCGCGGTCCTGGACGCCACCCGCCGGCGCCTCGCCGACCTCGACGACGCCCTGGCGCGCCTGGACGCGGGCACCTACGGCGTCTGCGAGCGCTGCGGCCGCCCGATCCCGCCCGAGCGCCTGCTGGCCCGCCCGGCCGCCCGCACCTGCGTCGCCTGCGCCTGAACACGCAGCACGGCCGGTCACCCCTCCACAGGAGACCGGCCGTGCTGCTGCTGCGGGTTGCCCGCCGGGGAGGTCAGTTCGCGGCCTCGAGCTCGGCGTCGGTGCCGCTGAACATGGTGCCGCTCTGGAAGCCGGTGGCGAAGCGCTCCTTGAGCATGTCGAGTTCGGCGAACTGGGCCTGGTGGGAGGACTCGGAGCCTTCGGCGGCGAAGACGTGGTCGTCGACGGACGCGTCGTGGGAGTAGTTGGTGTAGTCGTCGGACTCGTAGTGCACGGCGCCGGGGGCGTCGTACTCGACGTGGTGGCCCTGCGAGAAGTCGGTGGACTCGGCGGCGGAGTGGTCCTGCTCGTACACGCCGAACTGGCTGTTGTAGTCGGCCTCGGAACCCTCGGCCTGGTGCAGCTGGTCCAGCTCGCCGCTCTCCTGGCCCGCCTCGTACTGCCCGTAGTCGACGTCGCTCATGGCTATCTCCCTGCATCAAAGTTCGTTTTGGTGGTACCGGGAACAGTAGGGAACCCGGGAACCGCGCAAATCCCGGAAACGTGCCACCCGCCGGCGCACCTAGACTGCTTCGCATGGTGTTCGCCGGAGTTGCCTGGACCGCCGACGGGTACGAGATCGAGGTGGCCGGCGAGGACGGCCGGACGCTCGCGCGGCAGCGGGCGCGGACCCCGGGCGAGGTCGTCGCGGCGCTGCTGGCCGTCGGGCGGGACGTCGCCGTGGTCTTCGACAGCACCAACGGCACCGTCGAGGGCGGACTGCTCGGCGCCGGCTTCCCGGTGTACCGCGCCGACCCGGACCAGCTGCCCGGGCGCCCCGCGTTCGGGTCGGTCACCGCAGCCGCGCTCGCCGACGCCGGTCGCCGCCGCGCGTCCGGCCTCGCGCGCCTCGCGCCCGGCGGCGGGGCGCTCGACGGGCGCGGCGAGGAGTACAGCCGCGGCATCGCGGCCAGCGCCGCGGCCGAGGCGGCGCTGGCCCGCGCGGGACGGTTCCTCGCGCACGGTGCCCGGGACCGGCCGCAGATCGCGCTCACGTTCGACGACGGGCCCTGCCCGCCGTACACCCGCGGGATCCTCGGCGTCCTCGCGCGCTACGACGTGCGGGCCACGTTCTTCTGCGTCGGGCTGCACGCCGCCGCGCACCCGGACGAGGTGGCCCGCATCGTCGACAGTGGACACCTCGTGGCCAACCACTCGTGGTCGCACCCGTTCCTGCCCGACCTCTCGCGGCCCGAGCTCGCCGGGCAGGTCGAGCGGACGGACGAGGCGCTGGCGCGGGCGGGCGCGGCGGCCTCGGTGTACTTCCGGCCGCCGTACGGCTCCCGCACGCCCGAGGTGCTCGGCTGGCTCGCCGCGCAGGGGTCGGTGGTCACCCTGTGGGACGTGGAGTCCGGCGACTGGGCGTGCCCGGGGGCCGACGCGATCGCCCGCCGTACCCTTGACAAGGCCACGGCGGGCTCGATCGTCCTGCTGCACGACGGGGGCGGCGACCGCTCCCAGACCGTGCAGGCGCTGCCGGCCATCGTCGAGTCACTGCTGAGCGACGGCTACGACCTGGTCACCGTCGACGGCCTCGGTCAGGCCCTGTCCTAGGCGTTGGACTTGGGCAGGCCCGGCGGGTTCACCAGCGAGGTCGGCACGGCCTCGGTGTCGAGGTTGTACGCGGCGAGCCACTGCTGGTACTGGCCGTTCTGGATCAGGTAGTTGATGGCGTCGGCCACGGCCTTGATGAGCCCGTTGTCCTTCCTGGTGGTCGCGGCGATCAGCCCCTGCAGCGACTCGCCCGCGCCCGAGTAGACCCCGGCGTTGCGCACGGCGTCGGCGGTGCCCTGGGTCTGGGTGATCTGGAAGGCGATGCCGGGGTTGGGGCCGAAGTACGCGTCGATCTGCCCGGACACGAGGGCCTTGAAGGTGCTCGGCGTGTCGGCGAAGTACTTGATGTCCAGCGTCTTGCCCGCGGCCTTGAGCCTGTCCTGCCAGGCGACCAGGATCTTCTCCTGGTTGGTACCCGCGCCGACGGCGACCTTGAGCCCGGCGAGCCTCGTGTAGTCCTTGCCGAAGGTCCAGGTGTTGCTCGCCTTCACCGCGAAGCCGAGGTTGTCCTGGCGGCTGCCACTCGCTTCACGGCTCTCCTTGGGGTTACAGCACTTTGGCGAGGAACTCGCGAGTGCGGGACTGTCGGGGGTTGGCGAGCACCTCGGCCGGCGGGCCCTGCTCGACGATCACGCCCTCGTCGATGAAGACGACGGTGTCGGCGACCTCACGGGCGAAGCCGATCTCGTGGGTGACGATGACGAGCGTGGTGCCGAGCTCGGCCAGCCGCCGGATCACCGACAGCACCTCGCCGACGAGCTCGGGGTCGAGCGCGGACGTGGGCTCGTCGAACAGCAGCAGGCTCGGCTCCAGCGCCAGGGCCCGGGCGATCGCGACGCGCTGCTGCTGCCCGCCGGACAGCTGCCTGGGGTAGGCGTCGCCGCGGTCGCCGAGCCCGACCCGGGCCAGCAGCTCGATCGCCCGCTCCTGCGCGCGGGGCCTGCCGTGGGCCACGAGCGGCTCGGCGACGTTGTCGCGGGCGGTCAGGTTCGGGAACAGGTTGAAGCTCTGGGCCACGAAGCCGATCCGGGTGCGCTGGCGCCGTACCGCCCGCTCGGCAAGCTCGTGCAGGTGCGTGCCGCGGACCTCGACCCCGATGAGCTCGCCGTGCACGGCGACGTAGCCGAGGTCGGGCCGCTCGAGGTGGTTGATGGTGCGCAGCAGCGTCGACTTGCCCGAGCCCGACGGCCCGAGGATCGCGACCGTCTCGCCGGGGCGGACGGTCAGGTCGACGCCCTTGAGCACCTCCCGCGGCCCGAACGACTTGTGCACGTTGCGAATCCGCAGTGCCGGCTCGGCCATCAGAACCCCCTCCGCGCGGTGCCCCGGGCGAAGTACCGCTCGACGTAGTGCTGCACGACGGACAGGGCGGCGGTCATGACGAGGTACCAGGCCGCGCCGACGATGAGGATCGGCACCAGTGACTCGGGGTGGCGCGACTCCAGCACGAAGACCGCGCCGAAGAGGTCCAGCAGCGACACGTAGTACACGAGCGAGCTGGCCTTGATCAGGCCGATCAGCTGGTTGCCGTACGCCGGGACGATCGAGCGCAGCGCCTGGGGCAGCACGATCCGGCGCAGCTGCCGCGCCTTGGACAGCCCGAGCGCGGTGGCCGCCTCGATCTGGCCGTGCTCGACGGACAGGATGCCGCCGCGGATGACCTCGGCCGCGTAGGCCGCCTCGTTCAGGCTCAGCGCGATGACGCCGATGGCCAGCGGGGTCAGGCTGCTCGTGCGCACCTCGGCGAAGACGGGGCCCCAGGGGATGCCGACGCCGAGGCGGGGGTAGAAGTACGAGAAGTTGAAGGTGATGATCAGGAGCAGGGGCAGCGGCAGGGCGCGGAAGAACCACACGTAGGCCCAGGCCAGCCCGCCGAGGAGCGGGTTGCTCGACAGCCGCCCGAGCGCGACGAGCACGCCGAGCAGCAGCCCGAAGAGCGCGCTGAGGCCGACGACCTGCAGCGTGACCACGACGCCGTCGAGGATCGACTCGCGGGTGAAGAACGACCAGAACTTCGGCCACTCGTAGTGCTCGTTGGTGAACACGCCCACGACGAACTGGGCGAGCACGACCAGCACGGCGGCGCTGACGGCCCACCGCCACGGCCGCAGCCGCGGGGTGACCCGGCGCTGGGCCAGGATCGGGTCGAATCGGTCCTTCGGGGGCGACGGCAGGGTTGCGGTCTCGCTCATGCGAGTGCTCCATCCGGTGTGGCCGGGTTGCTGGAGGGGACGGCGGGCGGCCGGTCGCGACGGCGACACCGCACCGTGGCCGCATCCGCTCACAGGGCAACTTAAGGAGCGCGGCGTTAACTTGTCAATCCCTATCGGAAAACTAGTATTTAGGCCGGACGGTGGACCGCCGCGCGAACGGCGGTCCACGGTGGACGGGTCAGCAGGCGGGCGCGGTGCCGCCGGTGGTGCTCGCGACGTAGGAGTGGCTGACGTACTGCCCGCTGCCGATCCGATCCCAGCGGGTGGTGGTGCCGTAGGGTCCGGCGACGGACTGCCCGGTGACCCAGCACTCGATCGGCACCTGCGCGTAGGTGGCCGCGTAGCCCTTGCTCGCGAAGCTCGTCCCGGCCCCGGCCCGGATGTTCAGCGGCCCGCTGCCGATGACGCCGCGCACGCCGCCGCCGGTCCAGAGGTACGCGACGTCGACCCACGAGTTGTCGGTGAGCTGCAGCCCGTCCCAGAACACGCCGTCGCCGAGGTCGATGCCGGCGGGATTGGCGACGGCGCGGCCGAACTGGTCCTGGCCGCCGTTGTAGCCGTTCTGGTACGCCGCCTGCGCCTCGGGCCGCCCCTGCGGGAGGTCGTTCCACGACTGCCGGGTGGCCGCGGGGTTCCAGTAGTCGTCGGTCGTGTTCCAGGGTCCCACGTCCCACACCGGCGCGAACTCGCACCGCGCGCCGCTGGTGGTGCAGACCCGCACCGTGTAGTCCCCGGTGCCCTTCGGCGCGAGCCCGCGGCGCGACGGCAGGGCCACGAAGTGGTCGCGGCTGACGATGACGTGGCCGTTCGCGGTCGTACCGCCGACGAGCCCCTCCCGCGTCGCGTACACGCGATACACGTTGCCGACCGCCTGCAGTTGCGCCGCGGCGGGCCGGACACCGGCGACCAGCACCACGGCGCGCACCGCCGCGGCCGCTCCGGTGAGCACGACCCGCACCTGGACCGTCGCCGAGGCCTCGGCGAGCGGGGCCCCGGCCGCCGTCCACTCGGACCAGGCGCCGGCGGCGCCGCGCCCGCGGTACTCCACGTCGACGCCGCTCGTGGCGGCCGTGGTGAACGCCCGCACGAGATTCGCGGGCGAGGCGAGCGCGTGCGGCGCGAGCACGAGCATGCCGGACACGATCGGCGCGCGCTGCCCGTCCGGCACCTGATCCGGGTCGGCGACGCGCAGCGCACCGCCACTCCACACGACGTTGACGTCGTCATCGCCGATCGACGAGAGCGGCGCGGCCCACGTGTCGGCCGGCGCGCCAGTCCCGCCGGGCGGCCCGGGGTCGGCGCGGGCCGTCCCGCCCGCGAGCCCGGCGAACACCGCGACGAGCGCGGCCACGAACACTGTCCTGGGGGTCACCATGCCCGGAAGGCAATCATGTCTGTCGATGGCTGGTCAAGGGCGCCGGTTCCCTGATTCACGCCCCCGGCGGTGGGTATGCAACAGGTGTTCGACAACGAGGAGGAGTACCGTGACCGACCGCAACCCCGAGAAGGACCCGGCGGACTGGGTGACCGGCGACGAGCCGATGACCGGCCCGCAGGAGTCATACCTCAACACCTTGGCCCGCGAGGCCGGCGAGCACGTCCCGGAGGACCTCACCAAGGCCGAGGCGTCGGAGCTGATCGACGAGCTGCAGCAGGAGACCGGCCGCGGCTGAGCGGCAACGACCCGCACGGGCGCGGGCCCGCGGGGGCGCGGCCGGCGGGAGCCGTGTGTGCCGCGGGGCGGCGAGCCTGCGGCTGAGCGGGAACGACCCGCACGGGCGCGGCCGGCGGGAGCCGTGTGTGCCGCGGGGCGGCGAGCCTGCGGCTGAGCGGGAACGACCCGCACGGGCGCGGCCGGCGGGAGCCGTGTGTGCCGCGGGGCGGCGAGCCTGCGGCTGCGCTGGTTAACGGCGGGTTTGGAGAGCCTTATTTCTCGCTGCCCCGGTTGACATGCGTCGATCGCGCATCTTCGATGAGGTCTGTCCGGATGTGTGGGGCGGTCCGCCAGCCGCTCCCACACCCGGGTCGACACGCAGCGTTGCGCGCCTGGGTGCGTGGGGTGCCGCGCCCAGATCAACGGCACCTACGGCCGCCTGCGCACCGTCGAACCCGCCCCGGACGGCGGCCTCTGGCTGACCACGTCCAACCTCGGCGACAAGGACAGCATCCCGGACAACAGCGACGAGCAGCTCTTCCACGTGCAGCTCGGCTGACCCGCGGCCACGGTGGGCCGGCGGCGGCCGGAAAGGTAGGCTCTGATCATCGTCACCGACCCGTTCCAGCGCCCGTGTCCCGCCGCGGTGATCTTCCCGGCGGGCCGCGTTGGCTGAGCGCACGCCCCGCGGGATCGTGGACACGCTCGCGGACGCGCAACGGTGGCGGCTGCCCGCCGCCGCGTGGATCCTGCTCGACGGGCTCGCCGCCCGCGTCGACCGGGCGCTGCGCGACGACGATCCGGCCGCGCTGCGCGATGCCCACCAGCGCCTCGAACTGCTGCGGCCCGGCGCGACGCCGTCGATCGGCGGCCACGGCACCTCGCTGTGCCCGCCCGCCCTGGCGGAGAAGATCGACACGCTCATCCGCCGCGTGCGCGCCGGTATTTCCTGACCCCTCGTCGACCCCCTCGCAACACATCAGTACATGCAGATGTGTTCTAGGGTCGCGTCATGATGCGACGACGCGTGAATCGATGGCTGGCGGCCACGGCCTCCGGCGCGCTCCTGGCCACCGCTGCGGGCACCGCCGCGCACGCGGCGCCGCCGCCGGTGCCCGACGGGCTGCGGCAGGTGCAGGTGCGCCAGTCGCTGCTCGGCACGCACACGTGGTACCAGCAGCTGTACCACGGCCTGCCCGTCCTCGGCGGCTTCTACGCCACGCACACCGACTCGGCGACCGGCGAGGTCACGGTGCAGGACGGCCGGCTGGAGATCCGGGGCCTGGCGAGCGAGACGCCCGGCGTCGCCGCCGACCACGCCCGCGCCTCGGTGGCCGGGCGCACCGGCGGCCAGGCGGCGCGCTCCGAGCTCGTCGTGGTGCCGGGCGCGCCCGCGAAGCTCGCGTGGGTCGTGCTGACCCGCACGGGGCACGGCACCGTGCGCACGGTGCTCGACGCCGGCAACGGCGCCCAGCTGCAGGAGAAGAACCTGGTCAAGGAGGCCTCCGGCACCGGCACCGCGTTCGCCCCGAACCCGGTCGCGGCCCTGCAGAACGAGAACCTCACCGACCGCGACGACGCCGACTACCCGGCCCTGCGCGCGGCGTACAGGACCGTGACCCTGAACCATCTCGACGGCCGCGGTACCACCCTGCAGGGGTCGTACGCGAACAACATCAGCGACGGCGCGGTCCGCTCGGCCCAGCGCAAGTTCGCCTACAACCGCTCGCAGCCCGGCTTCGAGCAGGTGATGGGGTACTACAGCATCACCTCCGCGCAGGAGTACATCCACACGCTCGGCTTCGGCGACGTGAACAACGAGCCGCAGGACTACTCGACGACCGGGCTGACCGACGACAACTCCTTCTACGACCCGGACACCGACGGCATCACGTTCGGCACCGGCGGGGTCGACGACGCCGAGGACGAGGAGGTGATCTGGCACGAGTACGGCCACGCCATCCAGGACGACCAGGTGCCCGGCTTCGGCGAGGCGATCGAGGCCGGCTCCATCGGCGAGGGCTTCGGCGACTACTGGGCGTTCACGATGTCGCAGGCGACGAGCCCCGACACCCGCCGCACGCCGCTGGCCTGCATCGCGGACTGGGACTCGACCGCGTACACCGACGACACCCCGCACTGCCTGCGCCGGGTCGACGGCACCAAGATGTACCCGGCCGACCTCGAGGGCGAGGTCCACGCCGACGGCGAGATCTGGTCGCGGGCGCTGTTCGACGTCAACGCGGCGCTCGGCCGCACCCGCGCGAACCGGGTGATCATCGAGGCCCACTTCGGCTTCGACCCGAACACGACGATGCCGGCCGCGGCGCGGCAGACGGTCAAGACCGCGAAGGCGCTCTACGGCCAGGCGGCCGCGGACAAGGTGCGGGCCGCCTTCCACGCCCGCGGCATCCTCTGACCGCTCGGGTCGGGACCTGGCGACGGGGGCTCTCCGGCCGCCGTCGCCGGGTCGCGCCGGGTCAGCGGCCCTTGAGCGGGTAGGGCACGAACGTGCTGCGGTTCTCGTCGAGGTCCAGATGCCGGCTGATCGGCGGCGCGGCCCGCTGGGGGCACGTCGCGCGCTCGCAGGTCTTGCAGCCGGGGCCGATCGGCATCGCGGCGGCGGCGTCGGTCAGGTCCATGCCGGTGGAGTAGACCAGCCGCGAGGCGTGCCGGATCTCGCAGCCCAGCCCGATCGCGTAGACCTTGCCCGGCTGGCCGTAGCCGCCGTGGTGGCGCGTGATGGTGCGGGCGATCCACAGGTACCGCTGGCCGTCCGGCATCGCCGCGATCTGCACCACCGCGCGGCCCGGGGAGCTGAACGCCTCGTACACGTTCCACAGTGGACACGTCCCGCCGGTGCGTGAGAACGGGAAGCCCGTCGCGGACTGGCGCTTGGACATGTTGCCGGCGCGGTCGACGCGCACGAAGGAGAACGGCACGCCCCGGGCGCGGGGGCGCTGCAGGGTGCTCAGCCGGTGGCAGACGGTCTCCCAGCCCATCGCGAAGTGCTCGGTCAGCAGGTCGATGTCGTAGCGGCGGGTCTCGGCGGCGGCCAGGAACTGCTCGTACGGCAGGATCAGCGCCGCCGCGAAGTAGTTGGCGAGCCCGACGCGCGTGAGGATCTGCGTCTGCACGTCCTCGAAGTGCTCCTCCTCGACGATCTCGTCGATGACGTCCGCGTACTCCATGAGCGCCAGCTGCGCCGCCATCCGCATCGCCTCCTGCCCGGCCCGCAGCGCGCTGGTGAGGTGCAGGGTCTGGGTCTGCGGCCGGTACCGGTGCAGGTCCCCCTCCAGTGCGTCGTCGCGCACGATGCGCACCCCGTGCCGCTGCGCCAGCCGGTCCCGCAGCGCCGGGCGCACCTCGCCGCGGCGCAGCCCCATCCGCGCGGCGAGCGACTCGGCGGCCTCGTCCAGCTGCGGCACGTAGTTCTGGCGGCGGTAGAAGAACTCGGTGACCTGGTCGTGCGGGCTGCGCCCGAGCTGTCCGCGGTCGCCGACGAGCTCGGTGAGCTGGTCGGAGACCTGGCGGTACCGCCGATGCAGGTCGATGATCGCTTCGGCCAGCTCCGGCAGGCGGGTGGCCAGCTCGCTGAGGTCGGCGATGCCCCCGCGGCCGGCCAGCGCCTCGCGCAGGCCGGCGACGAGCTGCGGGGTGTCGTGCGGCGCGAACACGGCCGGGTCGACGCCGAACAGCTCCGTGGCGCGGATGAGCACCGGGGCGGTCAGCGGCCGCACGTCGTGCTCGATCTGGTTGAGGTAGCTCGGCGAGATGGCCAGGTGCCGGGCGAGGTCGGTCTGGCTCAGCCCGTGCTCCTCGCGCAGTCGCCGCAGCCGCGCGCCCGCGAACACCTTTGCCATCCACAACAAATAGCACCGATGTCAAATTGTGTTTTCGCAACTTGGCAAAGTCGCCCGGAAACTTGGCAAGACTTGGCTTTTTCCGCCCCTCGACCGGCCCGTTCGCCCCGTGTGACCGTGGGCGGAGAAGCACCGGACGAGGGAGTGGAATCATGAGTGACGCCGTTGATCGGTTGCGACAGGAATGGGACACCGACCCCCGCTGGCAGGGCGTGCGGCGCGACTACGACGCGGCGGACGTGGTGCGGCTGCGGGGCGCGATTCAGGAGGAGCACACCCTCGCCAGACGCGGCTCCGAGCGGCTCTGGCGGCTGCTGCACGACGAGGAGTACATTCACGCCCTCGGCGCGCTGACCGGCAACCAGGCCGTGCAGATGGTCCGGGCCGGTCTCAAGGCCATCTACCTCTCCGGCTGGCAGGTCGCGGCCGACGCCAACCTCTCCGGGCACACCTACCCGGACCAGAGCCTCTACCCGGCCAACTCGGTCCCGGCGGTCGTGCGGCGGATCAACAACGCGCTGCTGCGCGCCGCCCAGATCACCACCGCCGAGGGTGATGCGGACACCGAGTGGCTCGCCCCGATCGTCGCGGACGCCGAGGCCGGCTTCGGCGGGGTGCTCAACGCGTACGAGCTGATGACCGGCATGATCGTCGCGGGCGCGGCCGGCGTGCACTGGGAGGACCAGCTCGCGTCCGAGAAGAAGTGCGGCCACCTCGGCGGCAAGGTCCTCATCCCGACCGGGCAGCACATCCGCACCCTGCAGGCCGCGCGGCTGGCGGCCGACGTCGCCGGGGTGCCGACGCTGATCGTGGCGCGCACCGACGCGCAGGCCGCGACGCTGCTCACCACCGACATCGACGAGCGCGACCAGCCGTTCGTCACCGGCGAGCGGACCGCCGAGGGCTTCTACCGGTGCCGCAACGGCGTGGACGCGTGCATCGCGCGAGGGATCGCCTACGCGCCGTACAGCGACCTGCTCTGGATGGAGACCAGCACCCCGGACCTCGAGGTCGCGCGGCGCTTCGCCGAGGCCGTCAAGCGCGAGCACCCGGAGCAGATGCTGGCGTACAACTGCTCGCCGTCGTTCAACTGGCGCAAGCACCTCGACGACGCCACGATCGCGAAGTTCCAGCGGGAGCTGGGCCACATGGGGTACAAGTTCCAGTTCATCACCCTCGCCGGCTTCCACGCCCTGAACTACTCGATGTTCGACCTGGCGCGGGGGTACGCCAACGAGGGCATGACGGCCTACGTGGCGCTGCAGGAGCGCGAGTTCGCCGCGGAGGCGCACGGCTACACGGCGGTCAAGCACCAGCGCGAGGTGGGCACGGGCTACTTCGACCTGATCAGCACCGTGCTCAACCCCAACGGCGAGACCACGGCGCTGCACGGATCGACGGAACAGGAGCAGTTCGCATGAGGTACAAGATCAATGGTGCGCTCGCCGATCGCTACGACGAGGTCCTCACGCCGGGTGCGCTGGAGTTTCTCGTCGCCCTCGACGACCGCTTCGCCGCCCGCCGGGTCGCGCTGCTGGACACCCGCCGCGCCCGCCGCGCCCGCTTCGCCGCCGGTCAGCTGCCGGACTTCCGGCCGGACACCGCGCGCATCCGCCAGGACGACACGTGGCGGGTCGCGCCGCCGGCCCCCGGGCTGGAGGACCGCCGGGTCGAGATCACCGGGCCGCCCGAGCGCAAGATGACGGTCAACGCGCTGAACTCCGGGGCCAAGGTGTGGCTGGCCGACTTCGAGGACGCGACCGCACCGACGTGGGACAACGTCATCGGCGGGCAGCTCAACCTCATGGACGCGCTGGACCGCAAGCTCGACTTCACCGACGAGCGCGGCAAGCGGTACGCGCTCGGCGACGAGATCGCCACCATCGTGGTCCGGCCCCGCGGCTGGCACCTGGTCGAGAAGTGGATCGTCGTCGACGGCCGCCCGATCTCCGCCAGCCTCGTGGACTTCGGGCTGTACCTGTACCACTGCGCCTGGCGCCAGCTCGACGCCGGTTCGGGGCCGTACTTCTACCTGCCCAAGCTCGAGGACCATCGCGAGGCGCGGCTGTGGAACGACGTGTTCGTGTTCGCGCAGGAGTACCTCGGCCTGCCCCGCGGCACCATCCGCGCCACGACGCTGATCGAGACCATCACCGCCGCGTTCGAGATGGACGAGATCCTGTACGAGCTGCGCGAGCACTCGGCCGGCCTGAACGCGGGCCGGTGGGACTACATCTTCAGCATCATCAAGAACTTCGGCCAGTGGTCGGACTTCGTCCTGCCCGACCGCGCCGAGGTCACGATGACGGTGCCGTTCATGCGGGCGTACACCGAACTGCTCGTGCGCACCTGCCACCGGCGCGGCGCCCACGCCATCGGCGGCATGGCCGCGTTCATCCCGAGCCGCGACGAGGCGGTCAACGCGACCGCGACCGCGAAGGTGCGCGCCGACAAGCAGCGCGAGGCGGCCGACGGATTCGACGGCTCCTGGGTGGCGCACCCGGGGCTCGTCGAGGTGTGCCGCGCGGCCTTCGACCAGCCCAACCAGCTCTCGGTGCTCCGCGAGGACGTCGACGTCACCGCCACCGACCTGCTCGCCGTCGACAAGACGCCGGGCCAGGTCACGGCGGCCGGGCTGCGCTCGAACATCTCGGTGGCGCTGCGGTACATCGACGCCTGGCTCGGCGGCACGGGCGCGGTGGCGCTGTCGAACCTCATGGAGGACGCGGCCACCGCCGAGATCGCCCGCTGCCAGGTGTGGCAGTGGCTGCATCACCACACCCCGCTGGCCGGCGGCGGCACGGTGACCGAGGAGACGGTGCGGGCGCTGCTCGCCGAGGAGCTGGCCGCGCTCGGCGAGGGACGCTGCGCAGCCGAGCTCGAACGCGCCCGGGCCGCGGCCGGGATCGTGGAGCGGGCGGCGCTCGACGAGCACCTGCCGCCGTTCTTCACCACGGACGCGTACGCCCACCTGGCCCCCTCGGCGTAGCACCGGGCCGCCGCGTGCCGCACGCCGGCCGTTCTCTTCGTGACGCATCGCCCCGGGCGTGGCCTTCGCCGGGCCCCGCCCGGGGCGGCGCATCGGCGATGATGAACGGATGCGGACACGGGGGCCCGGGCGGTACCTGGGGTGGCTGGCCTGGCGGCAGAAGCGGCGGATCGCGCTCGGCGCGCTGTGGAGCACGCTGTGGATGCTCAGCCTCGCGATCACGCCGTACCTGCTCTCCCAGGCGGTCGACCGCGGCCTGCGCCCACGGCAGGCCGGCCCGCTGCTCGCCTGGGCCGGCGCCATCTTCGCGGTGGGCGTGGCGAACGCGGTGCTCGGCATCCTGCGCCACCGGACCATGACCAACATCCGCCTGGACGGCGCGTTGCGCACGGCGGACGCGGTCATGGCGCACGGGGTGGAGCTCGGGGCCGCGCTGCCCCGCCGGATCACCGCGGGCGAGGTGGTCACCATCGGCATCGGGGACGTGTGGCTCGTCGCGCGGGCGCTGACCGTGACCGGGCCGGGCGTGGGTGCCGTCGTGGCGTATGCGGTCGTGATGACGCTGCTCGTGCGGGTGTCCGGGATGATCGCGCTGGTGGTGGCGGCCGGGGTGGCCGTGCTCGCGCTGGTGCTCGGGCCGCTGCTGCACCGGCTCAACACCGCCGGCGGCGAGTACCGCGAGCGGCAGGGCCGCCTGGCCACGCGGCTGGTCGACGTGCTCGGCGGCCTGCGCATCCTCAACGGGCTCGGCGGCAAGGACGCCCACCTGCGCCGCTACGCCGAGCAGTCCGAGGCCGTCCGGGCCGAGGGGTACCGGATGGGCGGCACGCTGAGCTGGATCTCCGCGCTCGGCGACGGCCTGCCGACGATCTTCCTGGCCGCGGTGACGTGGCTGGCGGCGCGGCTGGCGGTCCGCGGCGAGCTCACCGTCGGCGAGCTGGTCGCGGTCTACGGGTACGTGGCGATCCTCGTCGTGCCCACCTGGATGCTGATCTTCAGCGCGGGCGACGTCAGCCGCGGGGTGATCGCCGCCCGGCGGATCATCGCGTTCCTCCGGCTGCCCGTCGAGGAGCCGGGCGACGGCACCGCCCCGGGCGGCCCGGCCGTCCTGTGCGACCCGGAGTCCGGTGTGGTCGCCGAGCCGGGGCGCCTCACCATGCTCGCCTCGGCCCGTCCCCACGACGCGGCCGCGATCATCGACCGGCTCGGCCGGTACGCGCCGACCGCCGCGTCCTGGGGCTCCTACCGCCTCGCCGAGGTCGCGAAACCGGCGGTACGCGAGCGGATCCTGGTCGCCGACCACGACGCGGACCTCTTCGCCGGGACGTTGCGGGACGTGGTCGCGGGCTGCACCGGGGCCGGCGACGACGCGATCCGCCGGGCGATCGCCGCCGCGGTCGCGACCGACATCGCCGGGCTGGACCACCTCGTCGAGCGCGACGGCCGCAACCTCTCCGGCGGCCAGCGGCAGCGGGTCCGGCTGGCCCGGGCGCTCGCCGCCGACCCGGAGATGCTGCTCGCCACCGACCCCACCTCGGCGGTGGACGCGCACACCGAGGCGGCGGTCGCCGAACGGCTGGCCGCGGCCCGCGCCGGGCGCGGCACCCTGCTGTCCACCACGTCGCCGGTGCTGCTGGACCGGGCCGACGTCGTGCTCTACCTCGTCGACGGCCGCGTGGCCGCCTCCGGCACGCACCGCGAGCTGCTGCGGCGCGAGCCCGGCTACCGCGACCTGGTGAACCGGACCTTCGCCGCGGCACCGGAGGCGTCGTGAGCACCCCGGCGCTGCCGATCGCCGACGCCCGCCGGGTCGCCCGGGCCGCCGGGCGGCTGATCGCCGCCGACCGGTGGGCCGCCGCCGGCATCCTCCTGCTCAACATCCTGGCGGCGGCGGCCGCCCTCGGCGCGCCGTACCTGCTGGGCCGGATCATCGACGCGGTCACCGGGCCGGGCGCCGCGGCCCGCATCGACCGGCTGGCCGGCGCCGTCGTGCTGTGCGCGCTGGCCCAGACGGTGCTCGCCCGGACGGCGCTGCTGCTCGGCTACCGCTTCGGCGAGCGCACCGCGGCCCGCATCCGGGTCGGCTTCCTGCGCCGCGCGCTGAGCCTGCCCGCCTCGGTGATCGAACGGGTGCCGCCCGGCGACCTGGCCGCCCGCGGCACGACCGACGTGGACGCGGTCGCCGGCACGCTGCGCGACGTGCTGCCGGGCGTGTTCGTCGCCGGCGTGCAGGCGCTGTTCCTGGTCGGGGCGGTGCTCGTGCTCGACCCGCTGCTCGGCGTGGCCGGCCTCCTCGGGCTCTCCGGCATCGTGGTCACCGGCCGCTGGTACCTGCGCCGGGCCCGCGGCGCCTACCTGGAGGAGGGGGCCGCGAACTCGGAGCTGGCGGAGGAGCTGGCCGCGACCACCGCCGGGGCCCGCACGATCGAGGCGTTCCGCCTGCACCGGTCCCGGCTGGCGGTGGGCCGGGCCGCGATCGCCCGGACCCGGCGCAGTCGGCTGGCCACCCTGCGCCTGCGCTCGGTGTACTTCCCGGCCGCCGAGGGCTCCTACAACATCCCGGTCGTCCTGGTGCTGCTGATCGGCGGCCTGCTGCAGCGCGACGGCCGTGTCACGCTCGGCACGGTCGTCGCGGCCACCCTGTACCTGCGCCAGCTGATCGGGCCGATGGACACCATCCTGATCTGGCTGGAGCAGCTGCAGAGCAGCGGCGCGTCGTTCGCCCGGGTCGAAGGGCTGGCCGCCGTGCCCGCCGCCCCGGCGACGGCCGCGGCCGCCCCGGACGGCGACCGGATCGAGGTGCGCGGCGTCAGCTACGCGTACCCCGGCGGCCCGGACGTGCTGCACGACGTGGATCTCACGGTCCAGCCCGGCGAGCGGCTGGCGATCGTCGGGCTCTCCGGGGCCGGCAAGTCCACCCTGGGCCGGCTGCTGGCCGGCGTGGACCGTCCCCGCACCGGCACGGTCACCGTCGGCGGGGTCGCGGTGGCCGACCTGCCGCCGGACCTGCTGCGCCGGCAGGTGGTGCTGGTGACGCAGGAGCACCACGTCTTCCGCGAGACGGTCCGGGACAACCTGATCGTGCCGGCGCCGGACGAGCGGCTGGCCGCGGCGCTGCGCACGGTCGGCGCGGACTGGGCCGGCGACCTCGACGCCGACCTCGGCGAGCACCCGCCGACCGGTGCCCAGGCGCAGCAGCTGGCGCTCGCGCGGGTGCTGCTCGCCGACCCGCACACGGTGATCCTGGACGAGGCGACCGCGCTGCTCGACCCGCGCGCGGCCCGGGCGGCGGAGCGGGCACTGGCCGCGGTGCTGCACAATCGCACGGTGATCGCCATCGCCCACCGCCTGCAGACGGCCCACGACGCGGACCGGATCGCGGTCATGGACGGCGGCCGGATCATCGAGGTGGGCACCCACGACGAGCTGATCACGCACGACGGCCCGTACGCGAGGCTCTGGCGGCAGTGGCACGGCGCGTGACGGTGGCCCGGCTGCCGGTCGGCGTTCGCGCGCGCCAGGAGGGTCGGGAACCCGGGATGACGCGCCGGCATCAGGGAATCGACTCTTACATTTAATAATGTTAACTGCTAGCGTTCCTCACCATCGATCCATCGATGGTGAGGAGCTCCATTGAGAACTCGACGTCGTAGACTGGCCCTGGCAGGGGGCGCGGCACTGACCATCGCGGCAACCCTCTTCCTCGTGCCCATGCTCCAGGCGGAGGCTGCCAGCACCGTGGCCCTCGCCGCGTGTACCGCCCCGAACTGGGCCGAGGGCAACACGTACACGGTCGGCACCCAGGTGACGTACCAGGGCCACACGTACCAGGCCCTGCAGACACACACCGCCTACCCGGGCACCGGCTGGAACCCGGCCTCCACGCCGTCGCTGTGGAAGGACCTCGGCACCTGCGGCGGCGGCCCGACCACGCCCCCGCCCACCACGCCGTCGGGCGTGCCGTCCGCACCGGGCAACCTGCGGATCACCGCCACGACCAACACCAGCCTCGCGCTGGCGTGGAACGCCTCCACCGGCACCGTGACCGGGTACCGCGTCTACGAGGGCACCACGGTGAAGGCCACGGTCACCGGGACCAGCACCACGGTCTCCGGCCTGACGGCGGGCTCGACGCACACGTACACGGTCAAGGCGTACAACGCCCAGGGCGAGTCCGGCGCGTCGAACAGCGTCACCGGCACCACGACCGGCGGCACCACCACCCCGGGCGGCGGCACCGCGGCGCCGTACCTGTACATGGGCTGGGGCGACCCGCCGAACCCGCAGACCGTGCAGTCGGCGACCGGCATCAAGTGGTTCACGATGGCGTTCGTCCTGTCCAGCGGCGGCTGCACCCCGGCCTGGGACGGCAGCCGGCCGCTCGCCGGCGGGGTGGACCAGACCGCGATCAACCAGATCCGGGCCGGCGGCGGCGACGTCGTCCCCTCGTTCGGCGGCTGGTCCGGCAACAAGCTCGGCCCGAACTGCTCGACCCCGCAGGCCCTGGCCGGCGCCTACCAGACCGTGATCAACACGTACGGCCTCAAGGCGATCGACATCGACATCGAGAACACCGACGAGTTCGAGAACGACACGGTCCGCAACCGGATCGTCGACGCGCTCAAGATCGTCAAGCAGAACAACCCGTCGATCAAGACGATCGTCACCTTCGGTACCGCCACCACCGGCCCCGGCTACTACGCGCAGCAGCTCATCAGCCGCGCCGCGTCGACGGGCGCCAACATCGACGTGTTCACGATCATGCCGTTCGACTTCGGCGGCGGCGCGAACATGTACCAGAGCACGGTGAGCGCCTCCGAGGGCCTCAAGACCATGCTCAAGTCGGCCTTCGGCTGGGACGACGCCACCGCCTACAAGCACATGGGCATCTCCGGCATGAACGGCCTGTCCGACCAGCAGGAGAACACCTCACCGGCGCAGTGGCAGCAGATCCGCGACTACGCCCAGAACAACCACCTCGCCCGCCTCGCGTTCTGGTCGGTCAACCGCGACCGGCCCTGCCCGGGTGGCGGCGTCGTGTCGAACTGCTCGGGCATCTCGCAGAACAACTGGCAGTTCACCCAGATCACGGCCACCTTCACCGGCTGAGATCGCACCGGGGGCCGGCGCCGCGGCGCCGGCCCCCGGGTCCGCTACGCCGTGAGCGCCGAAAACGTTTCCGGCACGAGGGTCGCTAGGGCTGGGCGTCGAGCAGCCCGCGGCGGCGGGCGACCGTCGCGGCGTCGGTGCGCGAGTTCACGCCGAGCTTCGACAGGATGTTCGTGACGTGCACGCCCGCCGTCTTGACCGCGATGGACAGCGCCTCGGCGATCTGCCGGTTCGTGCGGCCCGCGGCCATGAGCCGCAGCACCTCCAGCTCGCGGTCGGTGAGCCGGGCGGCCCCGGGCTCCAGCCGGCCGCTCTTCTGCAGCGCCGCGGCCTGCTCGGCGAGGGGCCGGGCACCGAGCCGGTGCGCGATCGCGCCGGCCTCGCGGGCCCAGGCGACCGCGGTGGACTTGTCGCGCGCGGCGCGCCCGGCCCGCAGCAGGGTCTGGGCGACCCGGTACGGCTGCCCGGCGGCCCGCCAGGCGGCGATCGCCTCGTCCCACCGGCGGGCGACGGTCAGGCTCGCGGCGCGCTGGGCCGGCCCGTTGACCGGCAGCCGCTGGGCGTAGCGGCGGTCCGGCTCGGGCTGGGCGAGCAGCAGGGACCAGGCGAGCGCGGGGTGGGCGGGGATCTGCCGGTCGTCCAGCGGCGCGTCCTGGCCGAGCAGGGTGCGCAGCTCCCACAGCGGGATCAGGAACTGCCGGCCCGTGTAGCGCTCGCCCAGCAGCCGCTCGGCGGTGCGCGCGGCGTGCTCGGCGCGCTCGCGGTCGCCCTCGAGCGCGTCGAGGCGGCCGACGGCGATGGTGAGCACCGCGCGGTACAACTCCGGCGGCGACGACGCGAGGGCCGCCTCGGCGACCGCCCGGGCCCGCGGCCACTCGCCGAGCGAGGTGAGCGACGCCGTGAGCGCGGCGGCGAGCATGGCCCCGCGCAGCGGCCGGGACCCGCTGCGCCGGGCGGTCGCCAGCCCGGCCTCGGCCGCCTCGGCGGCGGCCCGGGACTCGCCCGCGGCCTCGAGCGCGCTCGCCTCCACGACCCGGCCGAGCAGCTCGGTGTCGTCGTCGCCGGCCTCGCGGGCGAGCCCGATCGCCTCCCGGGCCCGGCCCACCGCGATGCGGGAGCCGCTGGTCCCCGGGTCGGCGCCCGGGCCGGGGTCGCTCGCCTCGGCCGCGAGGGTGACGAGGGCGAGGGCCCGCACGGCCGGGTCGCGGTCGTGCGCGGCGTCCTCGGCGAGGGCGTGGGCCTCGGGGGAGCGGCCCAGCGCCTCCAGCCGGCTCGCGAGCGTGGCCCGGATGCGGTGGTTGCGGGGCTGCTGGGCCAGGGCGGCGCGAAGGTCCTCGATGCCGTCGGCGCCGCCGCGCTCCTTCAGGTGGCTGCGCGTCTCCAGCAGCGGCGCGATGCGGGCCGGGTCGCGGGTGGCGGCGAGCGCCTCGGCGGTCAGCGCGAGCCCGCGGTCGAGGGCGCCGGGGTGCAGGTCGGCGGCGTGCAGGGCGGCGACGGCGGCGGCCATGAGCACGGCCACCCGGTCGGTGCGGGTGCGGAACTCGGGGTCGAAGACCTGGCCCCAGGTGGCCGCGACCCGTTCGAGCAGGCGCAGCCGGCCCGCGTGCGCGCAGCGGGCCACGGCCGCGGCCCGCCAGGCGGCGTCGAAGGCCCGGTCGACGTCGCCGGCCGCGTGCCAGTGCTCGGCGAGCTCGACGAGCGCGGCGGCGGCCGGGCGGAAGCCGAGCGAGGCGGTGATCGCGTCGGCGGCGAGGCGGTGCAGCCGGGCGCGCTCGGCCGGGCGCAGGTCCTCGTACACGGCCTCGCGGACGAGCTCGTGCCGGAACCGGTACTCGCCCTCGAGCAGCCCGGCCTCGACGGCGGGGCGCAGGCGCTCGCCGGGCGCGCCGACGATCCGCTGCAGCAGCGCCGGGTCGGCGGCGCGGCCGAGGACGGCGGCGACCCGGACGGCGGCGCGGCTCTGCGGCGGCAGCGCGCGGAACGGGGCCAGCAGCGGCTCGGCCAGCAGCCGCAGCGGATTGCCGGCGGCCCGCCGGACTCGGTCGGGGTCGGCGCGGCCCAGCAGCGTCGCGGCGTCGTCGTCGGTGAGCGGGCCGAGCGGGATGCGCTCGGCGCCGGGCACGTCGTCGGCGGGGCCACCGTACGTGGCGATCACCAGCACCCCGGGCCGGCTCAGCGCCCCGGCCAGGTAGGCCAGCAGCTCCCGGCTCGCCTGGTCGGCGCGGTCGAGGTCCTCGAGCACGAGCACCACCGGGGCGGCCGCCTCGATGCGCGCCAGCGCGGCCGCCCGCGACGGCTCGAAGTCGCCGAGCGCGGCCAGCAACGGCGCGTAGGGCTGGGCGTCGCCGCCGAGCACGGGGGTCTCGCCGGTCAGGACGGTCGCGTCGGCGGTCGCGGCGAAGGCGGTCACGAGCGCGGACTTGCCGATGCCCGCGTCGCCCTCGACGAGGACGACCCCGGGCCGGACCCCGGCGGCCCGCCAGGCCTCGTCCAGCTGGGCCAGTTCGCGCTCGCGACCGATGAGATGCACCCCATCAATCTAAAGACCCCGTCAGGGCGCGCCGCAGGTCGGGCTCCAGGGCGGTCTCGTAGGCCGGATCGGGCCGCGCCCCGACCGCCGCGATCACGGTGCTGAAGAAGCAGCGCGCGGCCGCGGTCAGGGCCACGTCGAGGATCTCCGGGTCGCTGAGGCCGTGTCCGCGCAGCACGTCGACCTCCTCAGCGGTGATGCCGTTCGGGTCGCCCGCGACCCGCTCGGCGAAGTCCATCACCGCCGCGTCGGCCGGCGACAGGCCCGCCGTGGCGTGATCGCCGGCGATCCGGGCCACCGTCGCGGCGTCGTAGAAGTGCTCGCGCAGGACGGCGCCGTGGGCGAGGCTGCAGTACCGCGAGCCGAGCCGCCGGGCCGCGGCGAGGGTGGCCAGCTCGTAGCGGCGCAGGTCCATCGTGGACTTGATCGCCCCGTTGAGCGCGGCCCACGCGGCGACGGCGGACGGGCGCCACGCCAGGGCGCGGGTGTAGTTGGCGACGTAGCCGAGCCGGTGGCGGTCGGCGGCGTAGAGGAGCTCGACGTCCGGGTCGGACTCGGGCGGATCGGCGAGGTAGGACATGCCGGGCACGCTAGGGCGCGCCGCGGTGCCCGCGCATGGGTGAAGCTGCCCATGTTGGCGATCTCGTGACCGGTGGCGAGCCGGGGCGGCCCGGGCAACCCGGTTGCTAAATGGTCAAGAATCGTTGACCATTGTCCGCGTGCCTCCCGACGACCTCCCCGAGACGTTCCACGTCACCACGGACGAGCAGCTGCGCGCCGTCTCCAACCTCACCCGGCACCGGATCATGGCCGTGCTGCGCTTCGAGCCCGCGACGATCACGCAGATCGCCGGCCGGGTGGGCCTCGCGAAGGGCAGTTCCAGCTACCACGTGCGGCTGCTCGAACGGGCCGGCCTGGTCAAGGTGGTGCGGACGCGGAAGGTCCGGGGGGTCACCGAGCGGTACTACGCGATGGCCGCGCGGTCGATCGTGCTGCCGGACCCGGGCGAGGGCGGGCCGGACGTGCTGATGCGGCACGCGGTGGCGGACCTGGAGGCGGCGCCGCCGCAGGGCGAGCGGCACGTGCGGATGGCGCACCTGCGGCTCACCGGGGAACAGTTCGCGGAGCTCGGGGCGCGGCTGCACGCCCTGGCCGACGAGTACCGGGAGCTGTCCGATCCGTCGCTGCCCGACGCGTCGCTCGTCTTCGCGCTGTTCCACCCGGCGTGGCGCGAGCAGGCCCGGGGGGACGCCGGATGACCCCGGACGCCCGCAGGTTGCCGGCCGGCTTCGGGCGGCTGTGGACCGCGCAGACCATCTCCTCGCTCGGTGACGGGGTGACGCACGCCGCGCTGCCGCTGCTCGCGCTGACGTTGACGCGGGACCCGATGGCGTTGGCCCTCGTCGCGGCCGCCGGAACGCTGCCGTGGCTGCTCTTCGGGGTGCTCGGCGGTGCCCTGGTGGACCGCTGGGACCGCCGGCGCACGATGTGGGTCGCGGACTCGGCACGTGCGCTGCTGCTCGCGATACCCGCCGCGGCGGCCGTGCTCGACGTGCTCAGCATCGCGCTGCTCGCCGCCGTCGCCTTCCTGCTCGGCCTCGGCGGGCTCTTCTTCGACACGGCCGCCGCGGCCTACCTGCCGGATCTGCTCGGCCGCAACCCCGCGCTGCTGGAGCGCGCCAACTCCCGCCTGCGCGGCACCCAGACCGCCGCGTCCGGATTCGCGGGGCCGCCCGCGGGCAGCGCCCTGCTCACGCTCGGGCGGGCGGTCCCGCTGCTCGCCGACGCGGTGTCGTTCGCGCTCTCCGCACTGCTCGTACGCTCAATGCCCGCCACACCCCGGCCCGCCGCACCCGGGCCCGTTGCCCAGGCGCGGGAGTCGCTGCTGCGGCAGGCGCGGGCCGGCGCCTCCTACGTCTTGCGGGACCGGCTGCTGCTCGGGCTCGCGCTGCGCCCGGCGGTCGGGAACATCGCCTTCCTCGCCGTGGAGACCGTCCTCGCCCTGTTCGCGCACGATCGTCTCGGCATCGACACCTTCGGCTTCGGCCTGCTGCTCACGGCGGAGGCCACCGGCGGTCTGCTCGGCGCCGGCGTCGCCTCCTTCCTGGGCCGCCGGCTCGGCACCGGCGCCGCGCTCACCGGCACGGCCGCCGTCGAGGGGCTCGCGATCCTGGGCCTGGCCGCGGCCCCGGACCCGTACGTCGCCGGCCTCGCGCTCGCCGTCTGCGGAGCGGGCATGGGCGCCACGATGGTCCTCGGCCCCTCCCTCCGGCAGGCGATCGTCCCCGCCCACCTGATGGGCCGGGTCGCCTCCACCTCCCGCATGCTCGCCATGTGCGCCGCCCCGTTCGGCGCCCTGCTCGGCGGCTGGCTGGCCGCCACCTACGACGTGCGCACCCCGCTGTTCACCGCCGCGGGCCTCCTGCTCACCATGACCGCCGTCACGTCCACCATGACCAGCAACCGCCGGGTCGAGGCGGCGCTGCGTGCCGCCGGCGCCCCGGCCGATGACGCGGACCGCCCGGAGTCGCGGCTCCTCGTGGGGGAGGGTGCCGTCTAGCCGGATGCCTCGACCGCCGACGCGCCCCGCCGCCCCGGGCGCCGACGTGCGTTAGGGTCGGC
The DNA here is from genome assembly GCF_050947935.1 of Dactylosporangium sp. CA-052675. GTDB lineage: Bacteria > Actinomycetota > Actinomycetes > Mycobacteriales > Micromonosporaceae > Dactylosporangium. The sequence continues at coordinate 5,119,334 of NZ_CP192010.1, forward strand.
GCGTGCGGGTGTTGATGGTGGCGCCGCCGGGCGCGGGCAAGGGCACGCAGGGTGCCGTGATCGCGGAGCACTTCCGCATCCCGCGCGTCGCCGTCGGCGACCTGCTGCGCCGCAGCGTGGCCGAGGGCAACGACCTCGGCCGGCGGGTCGAGCCGCTGCTCGGCCGGGGCGAGCTGGTCCCCGACGAGATCGTCCTCGAGCTGCTGCGCCAGGGTCTCGAGCAGGCCCGGGCGGCGGGCGGCGGCTACGTCCTCGACGGCGTCCCGCGCACGATGGCGCAGGCGCTGGCGGCGTACCGCGTGGCCCGCTCCCTGGGCATGACCGCCGACGTCGCCCTGCACCTGCGCGCGGACGACGACGAGCTGATGCGCCGCCTGCTGAAGCGGGCCGCCGTCGAGCACCGCGAGGACGACACCGAGCCCGTGATCCGCCAGCGCCTCAAGCTCTACCGCGAGATCACGGCGCCGGTCCTGACCTTCTACCGCCGGCGCGGCATCCTGCTCGACATCGACGCGACGCGCTCGGTCGAGGCCGTGAGCGCCGACGTGCTCGCGGCCCTGGAGGCGCGCGCCGGCGCCTGACGCCCCCGGCGGCGCCCCGTGACATCGTGGCGTGGCCGTCCGCGGTGGAGCGGCCCGGCGGCTCGCCGCGGCCCGGCCGTCCGGGTGCGTGTGATACTGCGCGCATGAGGCTGGTGCAGATCGCGCAGCGGGCCGAGGACCTCGGGCGGGCCACCCGGTGGTACGCCGAACTGCTCGGCGCCGGTCCGGTCGCCGCGTTCGACCCGCCGGGGCTGGTCTTCTTCGACCTGGGTGGCACGCGGCTGCTCCTGGATCGCAACGCCCCCGCGGCCCTGCTCTACCTCGCCGTCGACGACATCGAGGGCACCGTGGCGCGGCTGCGCGCCGCGGGCGCCGCCGTCCGCTCCGAGCCGCACGTCATCTTCACCCACGCCGAGGACACCCTCGGCCCGGCCGGCGCCGAGGAGTGGCAGGCGTTCGTCGAGGACAGCGAGGGCAACCTCGTGGGCCTGGTCGAGCAGCGGCGGTGAGCCGGGTGCTGCTCGACCGGGCCCACGCCGAGGTGTTCGTGGCGCGGCACCGCATCGGCACCGTGCACGCCGGCTACGCCGACCTCGTCGCCCCACACGCACCAGCCGCGCGCGTTCGCGGCGGCGGTGCTCGAGGGCGGCCCGAACCTCACTCCGCCCGAGGGCTCGGTGCGCACGACGGCGGTGGTCGACGCGGTGTACCGCCCACGGGGCCGGGCCCGCGCGGCGCCGGCCGGGCGAGCGGCTAGCGGCGGGCACCGCGCAGCAGCAGCACCAGGCCCACCACGGCGACGATCGGGCCGATCACCGCCCACCGCGTCGAGCCGCTCATCGAGCTGCCGCCCAGCACGTCGAGCCCCTGCAGCGTCCACACGATCCCGGCCAGCAGTGCGAGCACGCCCACGATGACGAAGACCCAGCGCATGCGCCCAGCATTCTGCACCGCCGTCGCGGGCGCAATGGGTGCCTTCGTCGGTGACTTCGGGACCCGTTTGTCAGCGAGCGCGAACGCGACTGGCCCGCACCCCTACGGGATCTGGCCGACCGGGCTGAGGTAATCCGCTTCACCGTCTTCGGAGGCGTGCCCGCGGCCACGCATGCTCGCCCTCCCGGACGACGCCAGTCAGCTCTTGAGCCAACCAGCCGATGGAGAATCGTCACGCCGGGTGACGGTGCGGGACAGCCGACGCACTCGATCCGCGCCAGATGAGTGAACCTCTACCCCGCTCGGCGGTAGCGTGCATGTCGTGGTGATTGGGCCGGCCGAGGCGCCTTTGGTGCACACGAGGTGGCCGATCTTCGCGACCGAACTCGCCGCGGCGTTGCGGGCGCATGGCGACGACTCGTTGATCGATCAGGTCAAGAACCTGCGCGTCGTGCAGACGTGCGGCTGCGGGGACGACTTCTGTCAGAGCTTCTCTACCGCTCCGCGACTGGTCGGCGGCTACGGCAAGGGCCACCGCACCGTATGCCTTGATCCGCCGTGGCCGGGCTACCTCAACCTTGACGTGGTGGACGACGACATCGTCAACGTCGAGGTCCTTTACCGATCACCACTGTGCTGATGCTGACTCCAGGTGAGCGAGGAGCACGTGGTGCCGCGTGTCGTCGCACCCAACCAGCGTCGTGTCCGGACGCGGCATCAGCGCTGATCATGGACTGCACTGGACGCATCGGCCAGGGCAGACGGCGATCAGGCCGCCCCGTGATACTTCCGGCCGACGTGGTTTACGACAGGCAGGAAAGTGCGCCAGTTCAGCACGGCACCTTTGCGAGGACAACGTGGTCTTTGCGGACTTCACCGAGCATGGCGAATGTTGAGCACTGCGCGGTCGGCAGCCATAGGAGCATTCGCCCGACCTTGGCATGAGCCGGGGTCATCTGCGCTTCCCTGATCTATCGGCGTCATCGCCGAACAAGGCCCGAAGGGTGCGCGTCGATGTCTCGTACACAGCTATACCTCGTCCGCCACGGCGAGCAGGATCCGGCCTCCGATCACGCCCCGGACGGAGGTCTTTCCCGGCTCGGTCGCGAGCAGGCAGACCGGCTGGGTCGACGGCTCCGTACGGTGCCTTTCTCGGCCATCCACCACAGCCCGCTGGCCCGGGCGGCTCAGACTGCCGGCGTCGTCGCCGGCCATCTCCCACGGGTGCCGAGACACGATTGCGATTTCGTGGCGGACCGAACGCCGGTGCCCTCTGCTGGCCAACGTGGCAGATATCCGGACCGGTGGCTTGCCTGGCTCGACGGCGTGCCCGACGACGAGCGCGATGAGGACGCCGTTGCCCTGCAGGCCGCGGTCGAACATTTCGGTGTCACCGGCGAGGAGGACCGGCAGGAACTGCTGATCACGCACAACTTCGTGATCGGTTGGTTCGTCCGCCACGTGCTTGACGCCCCGGTGTGGCGTTGGATCGGCCTCAACCAGGCCAACTGCGCAATCACCATCGTGCAGTGGGATTCCGATCGACCGCCGACCCTGGTCAGCTTCAACGACACCGGGCACCTGTAGCTGTACGGCATCCGCTATTCGGCATGGTCGGACGCGGCCGACCATGCCGAAATCCGCTCACGGTCGGTGAAAATCTGGGCGACTGTCGAGCGCCAGCATCGGCATGTCCGGAAGCCAAGATCGACCGGTCTCGGCCTCGTTCGCACCAGATTCCGCTGTCCGGTGAACGTGGTCAACCGGACCATCAGGGTCAGGCGCCCACCGCTCCGACCCGTTCGCACGCCGAGGATGGCTACGCTGACCGCGATGATTGGGGCCGAGAGCGGAACCACGTTGAGGCGGCTGCTGACGCACCGGTGGCCGATGGTCGCCCCGGCAGCGGGTGCCCTGCGACCGCAGCTCGAGACGGTGATGGCCGGCGGTGCGGCCGGCGCAGCGATGGTACGGGCGCTGGCGCCGATGATCGGCTGGGGTCCAGCAGACCTGTTCGTGGTCGCCGGACTCGATCTGCCGCAGGATCTGGTGCCGGCCACCGGTACCAGGCCGTGGCACGTCGGATCGGTGTTGGAGCGAGCGGTCAAGCTGGCGCCGCAGTCGCTGCGCCGGTTGCACGAGGCTGTCGAGTCGCTACCGGAGCATCCGCCCGCGTGGCCGCCGGTGCCGCGCTCCAGCTATCCGCTGGGAGCCGGCGAGCTGCTGTTGCGGCTCCTTTGGAACCGCAACATCGCGCCGTACAGCCCGAAGGTGTTGTACTTCATCGGCGGCGGCCCAATGGTGGCGCACTCCACGATGGCAATGCTGGGACCTGGCCGTACGCGGCTGACGCCGCAGTACGTGACCGCGTTCGCCACGGTGCTGGGCATCGCCGGCGACGACCTGACCGCTGTCACCGGAATCGCCGCGGCTACTGATCTGCGCCTGCACCGTAACCATACAGAACTCGCCCGGCTGGCCTGGGACGCCCGGCGACTGACCAACGAGCAACTGTCTGAGGTACTCGACCTGGCCAGTCGCCTGCGGTAGGTGACATCGAGCCGGCCACCGAGCACCAACAGCGGCATGTGAGTGCGAGCGCCTCAGCCGATGAGCACGCCAAGTCCCCCAAGAAGGACGACTCCGCCGAGGATTCCGAGTAGTACCCACCGGCTGCGTACGGCCGTTCGCGAACGGTAGGAGAGAGCCGCGAGCAGGAACAGGATTCCAGGGATGCCAAAAACCACCCACATGGCGCCGAAGTTGAACCATCCTTCCGGGCTCATGTTGCTGATGCCTTTGTGTACTGGGGCCATCACGCCAGTCAAGATCAGTGCCTTCACCACAGTCTCGGCAAGCGGGTACATCAGCTGCACGGCTGCGGCGCCCCACAGGCCGGCCAGCAAAATCCACGACGGTACGCGCGCGCCCCACGGCTGCACGGATGCCAGCGCCATTGCGACGGTGAGCATACGGAGGGAGACAGCCAGCACAACGACGCCGTTCTCTCCCCATGAGGCACCGTGCGCGACATTCCACAGCACCGCAACTCCGGCGACGAGACAAAAGGTGCCGATGTAGCTGGCAGCGGCCAGCGCGGGCCAACGGCGGTAGGGCGCCTTCGGGCGAGCAGTGGCGCTCGACGTGGCGGCACTTTGCGGCGTATTGGTTGACATGCCATCAGTCTCGATGAATCAATCGGCGTTGCCAATCGGTCTCCTTCCCGAGGCCCCACCCATTACCTCGTCAGGGTTCACCCGGACGACAATCGTCTCGTAGTCGCAACGCCCGCTTCTCGGCAGATCCGGTAGCCGCCTGAGAACCGGTTCCCGCTCCTTGACGTACCTGCGGCCGGTTGGCCACCGGACGAGAATTCGGCCCGCCGTGCTGATTGCCACCGCCGCCGCAGCGTGGGTCCGGAAGTCGCGGACATTGGTCAAGGGAGATCGGCCGAACTGGGCCTGGAAGTCGCGCACTTCCGGGCCCCGCTCTCACCGAAGGAGCCGCAATGGGCGTTCTCGTCCGGTGAGGAATACAGGGCCGCGACGGCGAGGGCCGCCTCGCGCAGCGCCGCGCGGACCGGTGCGGGCGAGCGCACCTCCAGCCGGGCGCCCAGCCCGAGCAGGCTGCCGACCGCGTGCTCGACCCCGTGGAACGACAGCTCCAGGCGCGTGCCGGAGCCGCCGGTCAGGTGCCGGGCCAGCACCCGGCGCGCGAGGGCGGCCGCGGCCGGGTGCGCCTCGGCGACGACGCGCAGGTCCCGCGGGCGGGACTCGACGCCGGAGCGCAGTGCGGCCCACGTCGCGGGCAGGTCGAAGCCGTCGGGCCGGCCGGCCGGCTCGGGCCGCACGGTGCAGGACTCGACGCGGGCGACGCGCAGCAGGGCGGGCTCGGCGCTCACCAGGTACCAGACGCCGGCCTTGGCCACCAGGCCCGCCGGGTCGACCGTGCGGCGGGTCCGCTCGCCCTCGCTGTCGCGGTACACCACCTCGATCCGGCGTCCCCGCAGCAGCGCCTCGTGGATGGCCGGCAGGTGCGGGACCGGCTCGCCGGAGCGCATCCACGGGTCGACGTCGACGAGCACGTGGCTGCGGCCGTCGGCCAGCCCGCCGCGCAGCGCCCCGCCGCCGGCCCCGGTCAGCTTCTCCAGCGCGGTGTCGAGGGCGTCGCCCAGGCCCAGGTCGCCGGCGAGGCGGGCCTGCCCGACGGCCAGGCCCGCGCCCTCGGCCCGGCTCAGGTGCGCGAGGCCCGCCCGGTAGGTGTCCAGGAGCCGGATGCCGCCGTTGCGCCCGCGCTCGGTGTAGACCGGGATGCCCGCGCCGCTGAGCGCCTCGACGTCACGCAGCACCGTGCGGACCGAGACGCCGAGGCGTTCGGCCAGGTCGGGGGCGGTCGCGCCGGGCCGCGCCTGCAGGAGCAGGACGAGCGAGAGGAGACGGTCGCCGCGCATGATCAGACGGTACCGCCGAAAACATGACAACACGTGTCCTGTTTCTGGCCGCAGGATCGGCGGCATGCACACACGGATCACGGGGCCCTACGACATGGCCCGGCAACAGGAGTTCTTCGGCGGCTGGGTGCGGCCCGCGGACGACCCGCGCTCGATCCTCATGGCGTTCCCGGTCGAGGGCTGGGCGGACTCGGCCGCGGTGCTGCTGCGCCAGGACGGCGACGCGGTCACCGGCGAGGTGGCCGGCCCGGCCGGGGCCTGGGAGCAGGCGCTCGCCACGCTCTCGCTCGACGAGGACGGCGGGGGCTGGGCCGCGGTCGGCGAGCGCGACCCGGTCATCGGCGAACTGCAGCGCGAGCACGCATACCTGCGGCCGGTGCTGTTCCACTCGCCGTACGAGGCGGCCTGCGCGTTCGTCATCGGCCACCGGATGCGCGTCACCCAGCAGCGGGCCATCCGCGCCCGCATCGCCCGCGAGCACGGGCCGGCGATCGAGGCCGGCGGCCGGGTCGTGCACGCGTTTCCGGCGCCGCAGGTGCTGCGCGGCCTGGCCGAGCTGCCGGGCGTGGACGCGGAGAAGGTGGCGCGCCTGCACGGCATCGCCGATGCCGCGCTCGACGGGCGCCTCGACCGCGCCCGGCTGCGCGCCCTGCCGCTCGCCGAGGCCTACGCGGACGTGAAGCGGCTGCGGGGGATCGGCGACTTCTTCGCCACCGGGATCGTGCTGCGCGGGGCCGGGCGCGCCGACGCCGTCCCCGCCGAGGGGTTCACCAGATCCGGGATCCGGCGGCTGTACGGCCTGAGTCACGAACCCACCGACGCCGAGATGCTCCGGATCGCCGAACCGTGGCGGCCCTACCGCATGTGGTGCTCGGTGCTCGTGCACGCGAGCGAGCGCCGCGCACGGTCGTGACGGTGGACGATGCTCAGCAGCGGCCAAGGGCTTCGTCCGTGCAAAGACCGCGGCGGGGAGCGGACGCCGCTGTCCGCTCCCCGCCGCCCACCCGCGCAGGATCAGCGCAGCAGGGACAGCACGTTCTGGGGTGCCTGGTTGGCCTGGGCCAGCATGCTGGTGCCGGCCTGGGTCAGGATCTGCGAGCGGGTGTACGACACCATCTCCTGCGCCATGTCCGTGTCGCGGATGCGGGACTCGGACGCGGACAGGTTCTCGACGGCGACGTTGAGGTTGTTGATGGTGTGCTCGAAGCGGTTCTGGTACGCACCGAGCGTGGCGCGGGCGGTGGAGACGCCCTTGATCGCGGTGTCGATGGCGTCGATCGCGGCGGTGCCGGACGTGGTGAGGTCCAGCGAGGCCACGCCGAGGCCGGCGGAGTCGAACCCGGTCACGCCGGTGACGCTGCCGAACGCGGCGGTGCCGAGGTTGACGGCGATCTGGTCGGACGACGAGCCGTTGGCGCCGACCTGGAACGTGCCGGTGTAGGCGCTGCTGCTGTCCAGCAGCTTCTGGCCGCCGAACGCCGTGGTCGAGGCGATGCGGTCCAGCTCCTGGCCCAGCTGCGAGAACTCGGTCTGCGCGGCGGCCCGCGCGTCGGAGTCCTGCGAACCGGTGGAGGAGGCCTGCACCGACAGGTCACGCATGCGCTGCAGGATCGAGTGGGTCTCGGTCAGCGCACCTTCAGCGGTCTGTACGACGGAGATGCCGTCCTGGGCGTTGCGCACGGCGACCTTCAGGCCACCGATCTGCGAGCGCAGGCCCTCCGAGATCGACAGGCCGGCCGCGTCGTCCGCGGCGCGGTTGATCCGGTAGCCCGACGACAGCTTCTCCAGCGACTTGCTCATCTGGCTGTCGGTGACCGACAGGTTCCGGTACGCGTTCTGCGCGGCGATGTTGTTGTTGATGCGAAGACCCATGATGTCCTCCTTGGATCGGGTCAGGGCCGGTGGCCGTCCTTGGCCGCCGTTGCCAGTGCCATCGCCCGCCCGGCGCCCGGGCTGAGGAATCGGCGGCGGAACTGCCCGATCGGATGACAGGATCGCGGGTCAGTCGAGCGCCGCGGGCCTGTCCAGGACGTCCTCGACGAGCCGCAGCGCCCGCGCGTCCATGGCCGCCCGCAGCCCCGGGTCGGCCGGGGTCGTGGTGCGGTACAGCACGACGCACCGCGACCCGTCGTCGTTCACGCCGTTGCAGGAGGCGGTGCCCGGCGCGGCCCCCGGGTGCGCCCAGAAGCCGCCCGAGCGGGACGGCACCCGGAAGACTCCCAGCCCGAACCCGAGGCCGGGGCGCACCTGCTGGTACGTCTGCGCCGGCACGACCCGGTCCATCTCGGCGAGCCAGTCCGGGCCGAGCAGCTCACCGCGGCGCAGCGCGCACCAGAACCGGGTCAGGTCGGCGGTGCTGCTCACCAGGCCCCCGGCCGCGTCCAGGGCCGTCGGGTTCAGCTCGGTGACGTCGACCAGCGGGCCGCCGGGCCACTGCTGCTGGTAGGCGCGGGCGCAGGAGCGCGGCAGCGACGGGTGGTCGTACGGGTAGTAGGTGTCGCGCAGCCCGAGCGGCCGGGCGATGTGGTTGCGCACCTGCTCGGCCCAGGAGCGCCCGGTGACCGCCCGCACCACGAGACCGGCCAGGACGTAGTTCGTGTTGGAGTACGACCACCCCTCGGTCCGCGGCCCCCGGCTCAGCGCGACGAGCTCCTCGGGATCGCGGTGCGCGAACCGGGGGCCGCCCGCGAGCGCGCCGAGGTAGTCGGGCCGGCCGCTGGTGTGCCGCAGCAGGTCCCGCACGGTGGTGGCCGCGTCCAGGCCCAGGCCCGGCAGGTGCGCGGCGACGGCGTCGTCGAGCGACAGGCGGCCCTCGGCGGCGAGCCGCAGGACGACCACGGCCGTGAACGCCGCCGTCGCGCAGCCGATCCGGAACCGCCCCGCGGCCGGCATGAACGATGTCCCGTCGTAGCTGGCCCAGGCCCGCGCGGACACGTCCCGCCCGGCGTCGTGCACCTGCCCCTGCGCCCCCGTGGCGCCGAGCCGGCACAGGTCGTCGAGCGCGTCCCGCAGCATCGCGCGCAGCTCGTCCAGCTCGTGCCGTTCGGTGACGGCGATGGTCTCCCGCATGCCACCAGCCTGAACCGCGGCGGCACCCGAATCGATCCCGCCACCATGTTTCACGAAGGTAGGGCTAGCTGTACCTCCAGCGCCTCCATCCGCGTCAGCGTGGCGGAGTCGGGCCGCCAGACCTCGACCGCGCCCTCGTACTCGGAGTGGAAGAACGGCACCGGCTCGCCGGAGGGGTGCCCGGTCCAGCAGGCCACCGGCGGGCAGTCGATCCAGGTCGCGCCCGACGGGACCTGGGCCCGCACGCGCGTGCGCCACTGCAGGTCGGGCTCGGCCGCGACGATCTCGGCCCAGCGGGCCGCCGTGATCGCGGCCTCGGCGGCGAGGAACGAGCGGGGGAAGGGCAGGTCCGCGTGGGTGGCCTCGCGCTCGACGACCCGGTCGCCGGCGACCCCGAAGATCGTGTCGCCGTCGCCCAGCAGCCACGCGTCGAGCTCGGCGGCGATGGCGAGCATCCGGCGCACCCGGGCTTCCCCGGGGTCCTTGGCGCAGAGGCGGCCGTCGTCGTACCGCAGCCAATCCTCGGTGTCGAGCAGCGCCCGCACCTCGTGGCGGCCGATCGGGAACCGGTGGCAGTAGATCCAGGGGATGACGCGGGCGATGTGCAGCTCGTACCCCACCGGCTCACGGTACCGGGCGACGGACCATGATGGGGTGTGACCTTTCGCGTAGCCGATGCCGCCGACGTGCCCGTGATCGTCGAGCTCGTGCAGTCCGCGTACCGCGGCGACGCCAGCCGCGCCGGCTGGACCACCGAGGCCGACCTGCTCGACGGGCAGCGCACCGACCCGGCCATGGTCGCGGCCGCGATCGCCGAGCCGGACAGCGTCGTGCTGCTCAACGTGGACGGCGACGCCGTCGTGGCCTGCGGGCAGCTGGAGCGGCGGGACGGGTACGCCTACTTCGGCATGTTCGCCGTGGACCCGGCCCGCCAGCGCGGCGGCTTCGGCGCGGCCCTGCTGGCCGAGGCCGAGCGCCACGCCCGCGACGCCTGGGACGCGGCGGAGGTGCGCATGACGGTGATCGTGCAGCGCGACGAGCTCATCGCCTGGTACGAGCGGCGCGGGTACGCCCGGACGGGGGAGATCAGCCCGTTCCCGTACGGCGACGAGCGCTTCGGCGTGCCCCGCCGCCCCGACCTCGCCTTCGAGACCCTCGTCAAGAAGGTGGCGTGAGCCTGTTCGCCGGCGCGGCCGAGCACTACCCGGTCGGACGCCGCCCGTACCCGCCCGAGTTCGCGACGGCCCTGCGCGACGAGCTCGGCCTCGACGGCACCGGCCGCCTGCTCGACGTCGGCTGCGGCCCCGGCTCGCTGACGACCCTGCTGGCCCCGCTGTTCGCCGGCGCCGTCGGGGTCGACGCCGACCCGGACATGATCGCCGTGGCGGCCCGCCGCGCCCCGCACATCGCGTGGCACGTCCTGCGCGGCGAGGATCTGCCCGCCGGCCTGGGCACCTTCCGGCTGGTGACCTTCGCGCAGTCCTTCCACTGGATGGATCAGCCGCTGGTGGCCGCCCGCGTCCGGGCGATGCTGGAGCCGGACGGCGCCTGGGTGCACGTCGGCGGCCAGACCCACCGCGGCGTGGACGGCCCCGAGCCGCTGCACCTGCCCCGGCCGCCCTGGGACGCGATCGACGCGCTCGTGCGCCGGCCCGCGCCGCCCGACCCGCGCCGGCGAGGAGGACGTGATGCGCGCCGCGGGCTACCGGGGCCCGGTCCGCCTCGCGCCGTGGCCGGGCGAGGTCGTGGAGCGCAGCGCGGACGAGCTGGTCTCGGCGGTGTTCTCGCTGTCGAGCTCGGCCCCGCCGCTCTTCGGTGACCGGCTCGGCGCCTTCGAGGCGGACCTGCGCCGGCTGCTGGCCGAGGCCTCCCCGGAGGGGCGGTTCGCCGAGCGCATGGGGCCGCCGGACCTCATCGTGTGGCGGCCCTGAGCACCTCGGCGATGCCGGTCGGCGCGCGGCCGAGCAGCGACTCCAGGTCGCCGGTCTGCCGCTCCAGCCGGCCCGCCTTCGCCAGGCCGTGCAGGTACGCCATCGGGCCGGGCGGGGGCTGCTCGCGGTAGGCCACGCCGAGCAGGCCCGCCAGCTGCGGGTAGGTCCACAGTGGACCGGTGAGGTCGTAGGCCCGGCCCTCGTGGCCGCCGGTGCTCAGCACAGCCGCGGCGGCCGCCGCCAGGTCGGCGCGGGTCGCGGTGTTCAGGCCGCGGCCGCCGGTGCCGCTCGTCAGCTCGGGAAGCGCCGGCAGGCCCGGGTGGACGAAGGCCTCGGTGTAGAAGGGGTTGCGCAGCATCGTGTACGGCCGGCCGCGCTCGCGGATCGCCGTCTCGGTCGCGTGGTGCGCCTCGGTGACGCCCGGGCCGGGCTCGTCGGCGCCGAGGAAGCTCGTGTACGCCAGCAGCCCGACGCCGGAGGCGGCGTCGATCGCGTTGCGGTGCTGGGCCACCCGGCGCGCCGGGTCGAGCTCGGGGGAGGAGATGAGCAGCAGCCGGTCGACGCCCTCGAAGGCGCGCCGCAGCGACTCGGGCTCGTCGTAGTCGCCGTGGCGGGCCTCGACCCCGTCGACCCGCCCGGGGTCGCGCACGACGGCGACGACCCGTGAGGGCGGGACGCGCCGGAGCAGTTCCGCCAGCACCAGCCGGCCCAGGGCGCCCGTCGCGCCGGTCACCGCGATCAAGTCCGTGGTCACCCGCCAAGATTCACATGGCCGTCAACGCGTTTTCGCACCGGCCGCCCGGCTGCTGCCGTGCCGGCGCGATCGTGCTGGTCGTCGGCTGCATTCCCGGACCCTTGTCCGCCGCTGCGGTGCCGACCTTCTGCGGCCTCGGTGCCGACCTTCTGTGGCCTCGGTGCCGACCTTCTGTGGCCTCGGTGTCGACCTTCTGTGGCCTCGGTGCCGACCTTCTGTGGCCTCGGTGTCGACCTTCTGTGGCCTCGGTGCCGACCTTCTGTGGCCTCGGTGTCGACCTCCTGCGGCCTCGGTGTCGACCTCCTGCGGCCTCGGGGCGGACCCTTCGCGGACCGGGGGTGGATCAGCGGGCGGGCGGGAGCTGGCGCGGCGGGTGATGGGCCATGTGCGGATGGGTGAGCATGGGCGGCCGGCGGTACATGGTGATCGCCCGGCCACCGAGCGCACGCGTCGCGTTGCCGTTGGTGACGCCGCCGAGGATGATCCCGAGCCCGGGAATGACCTTGGCCGCCATCTTCTTCACCGCTCGCACGCCCGCCATCTGCGCGAGCTTGAGCCCGAGCCGCATGAGCACCTTGCGCATCTCGGGACGGTCGGCGGGCAGCAGGGCGTCGACACTTTCCCGCCCTCGCGCGACGGCGAGCGCGGTGCGGGCCGTCTGCGTGTACTTGTGGATGCCCTGCAGCACCAGGAGGTCCACGGCCCGGTCGGGGTGCGCGGGGTCGGCGCCGTAGTTGGCGGCGAGCATGAGCACCATCCGCGCCTGCGTCCAGGCCAGCACCCCGACGTCGAGGAGGGTTCCAGCGACCGGCACGGCGCCGCCGACCGCTCCGGAGAGCCGCGACTGGTTCACGTACCGGTAGATGATCATGTCCGCGAGCGCGTCGGCGGGGGCGCCCGGGTTCTGGCCTTTGAGCTTCGCCAGCTCGACGGTCATTCTGGGGCCGAGCCTGGTGACCGCTTCGAGGGCGAGGTGCTCGGGCGCGTACTCCGGGTCCGCCTTCATCTTCGCCCAGAGCCCCGGCGGCGGTCCCTCGACCTTCGGTGCGCCCGGGTCGCCGCGCCCCTCGCTCCCGGCGCCGGCCTCGGCCGCCGCGTCGGCTGCGGACGGCACCGCGGAAACCGGCACTCCGGAAACCGGCGCTTCGGGCGCCTGCACTCCGGCGACCGGCACTCCGGAGATCGGTGCTTCGGGCGCCTGCACTCCGGCGACCGGTGCTTCGGGCGCCTGCGCTCCCGCGATCGGTGCTTCGGGCGCCTGCACTCCGGCGACCGGCACTCCGGAGATCGGTGCTTCGGGCGCCCACGCTCCGGCGCCTGGCGTCCCGGCGATCGGTGCTTCGGGAGTCGGCTTGCCGGCGGCCGGCGTCGGCCCATCGGTCGCGGGTGCGGGTCGCGCCGGGGGAGTCGGGCCCGCGGCGGGCGCGGTGAAGGATGGCTCGGTCACCCGCCCAACGGTAATTACAACGTGCCACGTCACGGAGTCGGGATCCCGATCGCCACAAGACCGTGACATTTACAACGGCGGGTACGCTGACCGCGTGAGCCTGCCGGAGTGGGCGCCCGAGGGCGTCGATGTGACGGTTCCCAATGCCGCCCGGGTGTACGACTACGGCTTGGGCGGCTACCACAACTTCGCCGTCGACCGCGAATTCGCCGAGCAGCTCATCTCCGCCTGGCCCGGCATCCTGCAGGTCGCGCACACGAACCGGGCCTACCTGGGCCGCGTCGTGCGCTGGCTCGCGGCGCAGGGCGTGCGGCAGTTCCTCGACATCGGCTCCGGCATCCCCACGCGGGGCAACGTCCACGAGGTCGTGCAGGCGATCGATCCCGACGCCAGGGTGGTGTACGTCGATGTCGACGACGTCGCCGTCTCGCACGGCCAGGCGATCCTGGCCGGCAACCCGCACGCCGCGGCCATCGGCGGCGACCTGCGCCACCCGGCGGGCATCCTCGGCCACGAGCGGGTCCGCGCCCTGATCGACTTCGACCGGCCGGTGGCGGTGCTGCTGGTCGCGGTCCTGCACTTCCTCAGCGACGAGGACGACCCGCCGAGGCTGGTGCGCGAGCTCACCGCGGCGCTCGTCCCCGGCAGTTACGTCGCCGTCTCGCACTTCACCGCCGTCGACGATCTCGGCCACGAGCACGAGCAGGTGACGAAGCTGTACGACCGCACGCCCACCTCGGTGCGGACCCGCGATCGCCGGCAGGTGGCGGGGATTCTGGGCGGCCTCGAGGTGGTCGAGCCCGGGGTTGTGCCGATCACGAGCTGGCATCCCGATCCGGAGGAGCCGGCGGAGCACGAGCAGCGGTCGGTGCTCGGGGCGGTCGGGCGCAAGCCCGAGCCAGCCTGACGACCGGATAGGCGATCGGGCCGGCACGAAGGCGATCCTCCGGGCGGAGGTCCTCGGATCGCCCGACTGTCTCGGACGCTGCCTGGGATCTGCACGAGCTCGTCGTCTACCGCGTCGTGTTTGCGTCGTGTTGCGCCGCGTTGCTGTGGCATCCCGCTGTGCCGTGCCGTGTTGCGCCGCGGCGGCGCCCCGCCTTACTGCGTCTGCCTTGCCCTGCCCTGCCGCGCCGCCCCTGCCGCGCCGCCCCTGCCGCGCCGCCCCTGCCGTGCGGCTCCCGCTCTGCCCTGCGGTGCCGCTCCGTCCCTGGCCTGCCCTGCCGCCACTGCCGTGCCGCTCCTGCCGTATCGCCGTGTCGCCTGCCTCGCCGTGTTGCCGTGTTGCGCTGCGTTACATCGTGTTGCGCTGTGTCGATATGCCTCGCCGTGTCGTCCGTTGTCGTCCGTGTCAGCGACCGGTGACCGAGCAGACGCTTTCAGTGAGCACGCGGCATGGTCCACGAACTCGGCCACGGCTTCTGCCTGCCCGACGCATCGTCGACGGACGGCACCCCGATGTCGGCGTCGTTCTACGACTACCCGAACACGCACTTCAGCCAGGCCCAGAAGAACGCGATCCTGGCCGGCCCGTACGGCAGCTTCCTCTCCTGACGCACCGTCCCCATCCTGACGCGCCGTTCCCCTCCTGACCGGCCCGCCCCTGATTCACCCGCGCGGCCGCGGTCATCCGTTCATCCGGTGCCCGCGGCCGCACCCACCGCCCCTGGACTGCTCCGGCAGCCATGCCCGCACGAGGACGTCACGCTTCGTTACCGGCCCGGCGCCACCGGTAGACCCAGCATCTGGTCACCGCCCGGCACCGGGCTGCGCAACCAGGCGTACCAGCGTGTCGACAAGCTCATCGGCGTTGGTCTGCCACTTCTCCGCCGTGAGGTGCCCGGCGAGCTCCAGCCCCGCGATCCCGTGCGCGCTGGTGAGCAGCAACGCACCGTAGCGCCGGGCGTCCGCTTCCCCCACGATGGCCGCGACGATCGCCAGGAACTCGTCCTGGCTGCGTGAGGCCGCCCGCAGCACCGCTTCCGGGTTGCTGGATGGCGTGGTGAACATGAGTTGGTACAGATGCGGCTTCTGCCGGCCGATGCCGATCATGGCCAGGAGCGCCCCGCGGAGCTGCTCGGACGCGGGCAGGCCGGAATCCGCGCGCAGGGCCTGAATCCGGTCGCCGACGTGCTCCCAGCTCTCGGTCGCGATCGCGGCGAGCAGGCTCTCCTTGTCCGGGAAGTGCCGGTACGGCGCGCCCCGCGAAACCCCCGCCCGGGCACCGACCTCACGGAGCGTGACCGCCTCGGGGCCGCCGAGGTCGAGCAGCTCGGCGGCCGCGTCGAGCAGGGCGCGACGGGTGGCGGCAGCGGACTCCACGCGGCTGATCACGTGCCCAGCATATAGTTGACAACGTCACCCGAGTTCGCCGCCGCAGTCCACTATGTGTCGCCGCAGTCCGGTATGTGCCGCCGCACTCCGGTAGCTGCCGCCGCAGTCCGGTATGCGCTGCGGTGGTCCAGTATGTGCCCGCCGCATGCCGGTATGTCCCGCACCGCCGCAGTCCGGTAGCTGCCGCCGCAGTCCGGTAGCGCCGCCGCAGTCCGGTATGTCCCGCACCGCTGCAGTCCGGTAGCTGCCGCCGCAATCCGGTATGTCCCGCCGCCGTCCAGTCTGTGTCAGGTGGTCTTCGTGGGGCGCGGGTTCGCCGGGCGCTGACCGTTACCGCCATTGCCCTGGCGCAGCAGGCTCACGTCGGTGATCTCCGTAGCCGTGGCGGTGCTGCCCGACACGGTGCCGATCACGGTGACGGTGGCGCCGGTCTTCACGTCGGCGATCGTCGACGCGCCGTTGTTGACCTTCGTGGCCTCGCCGACCGCGAACGTCGTGGAGAAGCCGTCCTCGCTCTTTGCCGTGATCGAGGTGGCACTCACCGCCGTGACGGTGCCTGTCTGGAGGCGCTCCGTGACGTACTGTCCGTTGCTCCCCTTCACCACGAAGTCCCCGTGCAGCGCACCACCGAGCGTGGTCATCCCGCCACGGCCGAACCCGCCGCCCTGCGCGCCGAAGGCGCCCCGGTTGCCCCGCGGATCCTGGCCATTCTGGTCGTTCGGGCCGTTCTGATTGCCCGGACCGCCCGGGAAGCCCTGGCCGCCGCCGGGGAAGCCCTGGCCGCCCGGTCCGCGACCGCCGCCCTGGCCCTGGCTCTGCGTGGCGTTGCTGTCACTCGCGGCCTGCGCCACGGCCACCCCGCCGCCGATCACGATGACGGCGGAGACGGCGGCCACGATGCCCAGCTTGAGCCGCGACGAACGCGGCGGAGCCGCCGAGGAACCCATGCCGGCGGCCGCCGGGCCGGACGGTGCACCCGAGGCCCAGATCGGCGCGGCCTCGAAGCCGGGCGGGCCGGAAACCGGCTGTGCGGGTGCCCCCTCGGCCCAGATGGGAGTCGTGGCGGGAGCGGGCTGGACGGCAACCGGTTGCGCGGCGGCATCGGTGACACTCGGCTCACGCGGAGTGGCCGAGAGCTGTCCTGGGGCCGGTTGGACGGGTGTCGTAGCGGAGTGTGCGGGGTTCGCTACAGACCAGGCCGGGGTCGTCGCGGGCGGGAGCGGCGACTGCGACTCGGCCGGGGTTCCACCCGGTGCTGGAGCGGCGGCGGAAGCGAGCGCCGAGCCGGCGGCAAGAGTAGGCGGCAGGTCAGTGGCGGCGGGAGCGGGTGCCGGGTCAGTGGCGGCGGGAGCGGGTGCCGGGCTGGCGGCGGCGGGACCGGGTGCCGGGTCAGTGGCGGCGGGAGCGGGTGCCGGGCTGGCGGCGGCGGGACCGGGTGCCGGGTCAGTGGCGGCGGGAGCGGGTGCCGGGCTAGCGGCGGCGGCGGAATGAAGCGCCGGGCCAGTGGTGGCGGGAGTGGGTGCCGGGCCAGTGGCGGCGGGAGCGGGCGCCGGGCCGGCGGCGGGCGGAGAAGCCTGGTCGTCGTGGGCTGTGCTCATCGCGCGAACTCCTGCGGAGAAGTCGGACCTGTCCTGACGACCGTGCACGCCGGAGCTGGCACCGCAATCCCACACACCTGCCAGGTAACTGTGAATTCACAATTCGCTACTACCGTGGTGATCATGAGTGAGGTCGTTGAGCTGGCGCGGGCCTTGGTGCGGTACGACACCACGAACACCAGCGACGATGGAGCCAGCGGCAACGAGCGGGCCGCGGCGGAGTTCGTGGCCGAGCGCCTCGCCGACGCCGGATTCCAGCCGGTGTACCTCGAGTCGGCGCCCAAGCGCGGCAACGTCGTCGTGCGCCTGCCCGGTGCCGACCCGGAGCGCGGCGCGATGCTCGTGCACGGCCACCTCGACGTCGTCCCGGCCGACGCGTCCGAGTGGTCCGTGCCGCCCTTCGCGGGCGAGATCCGCGACGGCTACCTGTGGGGACGCGGCGCGATCGACATGAAGCACATGGTGGCCATGGCGCTGTCGGTCGCGCGGAAGTTCAAGCGTGACAACGTGGTGCCGCCCCGTGACATCGTGTTCGCGTTCGTGGCCGACGAGGAGGCGGGCGGGCGGCAGGGCGCGGGCTTCCTCGTCGATCAGCACCGCGAGCTCTTCGACGGTGTCACCGAGGCGGTCAGCGAGGTCGGCGGCTTCTCGTACACCGTCCGCGACGACGTGCGCGCCTACCTCGTCGAGACCGCGGAGAAGGGCGTCATGTGGCTGCGGCTGAAGGTCCGCGGCACACCCGGGCACGGCTCGATGCTGCACACCGACAACCCCGTGGCGAAGCTGACCGCGGCCCTGGCCCGCCTCGAGGCGCACGAGTTCCCGACGGTCCTGCACCCGGCCGTGCGGGAGTTCCTCGCCGGGGTGAGCGAGCTGACCGGCGTACCCTTCGACGCCGACGATCCACGGTCCGCGATCGCCCGCCTCGGCTCGCTCTCACGCATGATCGGTGCCACGCTGCGTGACACCGCGAACACGACGATGCTGAAGGCCGGGTACAAGGCCAACGTCGTGCCGTCGATCGCGGAGGCCACGGTGGACGGCCGGATGCTGCCCGGCCGCGAGCGCGAGTTCGAGCGCGAACTGGCCGCGGTCCTCGGCCCCGACGTGGAGATGGACTGGGACCTGCTGCCCCCGGTCGAGACCACGTTCGACGGGCGGCTCGTCGACGCGATGGCGGCCGCGATCGAGGCCGAGGATCGGGGCGCGCGCCTGCTGCCGTACATGCTCTCGGCCGGCACCGACGCCAAGTCCTTCCAGCGCCTGGGCATCCGCCACTTCGGCTTCGCCCCGCTGCGCCTGCCGCCCGACCTGGACTTCACGGCGCTGTTCCACGGCATCGACGAGCGCGTGCCGCTGGACGGCCTCGAGTTCGGCGAACGCGTCCTGGAGCGCCTGCTGCGCACCTGCTGACCGAGGTCGAAGGAGTGCGGCAGGCAGAAGAATGCCAGGGTGTGGCCGCGTCGGCTGAGACGCCGTCGACCCGGCCGAGGCCGGAAGGACCTGCGCGCAAAGCAATGGTCGGCTCGCGAACGGACATCGCACACGGTGCGTGGCGGTTGGGGCGGATCGGTGGACGCGGCCGCTCGGCCCCGTCCGCGGTCGTCGCGTCACGGTGCGTGGCGCTTGGGACGGATCGGCGGACGCGGCTGCTCGGCCGCGTCCGCCTCGTCGCGTCAGACCCGGAAGATCGTCGCGTCAGACCCGGAACGACAGCCGGGTCGTGCCGATGACGATCTCGTCGCCCGGGTGCAGGATGACCGTCGTGTCCACGCGGCGGCCGTTGACGATCGAGCCGTTGGCCGAGCCGAGGTCGGTGAACACCGCGCGGTGGCCGTCGTACTCCACGCGCGCGTGCTGCCGCGAGGCGCCCACGTCGGCGAGGCGCAGCGACGCCTGCTCGCCGCGGCCGATGATCGTCGCGCCCTGCGTGAGCGGGTAGTTCTGGCCGTCCTCGGTCACGAGCCGTACGCCGTGGCCCTCACCCGGGGCGACCTCGCCGCCGGTGTAGACCTGCGCGCTCACGCGGAACAGGCCGGTGTCGAGGTCGTCACCGCGGGTGATCTCGACGACGATGTCGCCGTAGACGGCCCAGCCCTGCTCCCCGACGTACTCGGCCTGGGACTGCGCGAGCTCCTGCGCCAGGGCGGCCGCGAACGGCGCGAGCCGCGTGTGGTCGGCGGGCGCGAGGGCGATCAGGTACCGGTTGGGAACGAGGATCCGCCCGCCCGTCATCTGGGTCTGGTTGGCGTTGGCCTCGCCCTGCATCGCGTTGAGGATCTCGACCGGGTGCACGACGCCCTTGAAGACCTTGGCGAAGGTGCCTTCCACCATGCCTTCCAGCCGCTTCTCGAACCGCTGCAGCGCGCCCAACTCGTCCCCCTTCAACGTGACCGGCAGAAACTGTGTATCACGCCGGTGGTATCGACGCAGTCGCGAGGACGACGTGCCCCGGACCCGTGACGGAGATCATTCCGCGGACCTGGGCCGTGGCCGTGCGGCGGCGCACGGCCACGCACCACCCGGCCGTGATCGCGCTGCTCACGGCGGCGCCGGGCGTCAATACGACGCATGTCGCAATGCCATCGGGCGGACGGCGATGCCGCCTGGCACGCGCTTCGGCCGGGGCCGAATCGGGGTGCCTCGCGGGGCCGTGGCGAGGTGCGATCAGGCGCGGCGGGACGGTGCGGGACCCGGCCCGGGACGGTGCGACGGCCAGAATTCTGAGAAACGGCTGAAACTGCAACCAACCACTGTCCCGAATCCGTCTTCAGGGACGAAACACGGTCGCACACTTCGGGGGGATATTGTGGCCCGCCGAGGGACACCAGGTGCCGGGGAGTGGTATGGCGAAGAAGCGTGGGAAGAAGGACCCGTTGTGGGCGCGGTTGTCCCTGGTCGGAGGGGCATTCCTCCTGCTGCTCAGCGGAGGTTCCCTCGTCGGTGGCAATCTGTTGCTGAACCACTACAGCGACCAGATCACCCACGAAGGCGGCCTCGGTGAAGCGGCCTCGGGCGCGACCATCGACGGGCCGATCAACCTGCTCCTCGTCGGCATCGACGAGCGGGTGAACCAGGAGGAGATGGGCGCGCGGGCCGACTCGATCATCGTCGCGCACGTGCCGGCCTCGCACGACGCGGTCTATCTGATGTCGATTCCCCGGGACACCAAGGCGGCGATCCCGGCGAACAAGAAGACCAGGTACAACGGCGGCACCGACAAAATCAACGCCGCGTTCCAGTTCGGCTACCAGAACGGCGGCGGGCGCGACGGCGGGCTGGCGCTGCTGGCCGAGACGGTGAGCGCGATGGCCGGCGGGGGACTGAAGTTCAACGGCGCCGCGATCGTGAACTTCGACGGGTTCTCCGGGCTGGTGAAGGCCCTGGACGGCGTCTACATGTGCGTCGACGAGAAGACCACGTCGATCCACACCGGGTGGAACACCAAGACCGGGGCCGAGGGCGTGCCGTACAACTTCAACGCCGACGGCATCCCGACGAGCCTCAAGCCGAACATGCGCCCGATGATCTACGAGGTCGGCTGCCGGGACTTCGCCGCGTGGGAGGCGCTGGACTACGTGCGCCAGCGCGACAAGCTCGCCAACAACGACGGTGACTACGGCCGTCAGCGCCACCAGCAGCAGTTCATCAAGGCCATGGTGAAGAAGGCGATGAGCGCCGGCGTGCTGGCCAACCCGCTCAAGGTCAACGAGGTGCTGAACTCGGTCGGCAAGGCGGTGTCGTTCTACAACAACGACGTGTCGCTCGCCGACTGGATCTTCACGCTCAAGGGCATCAACCCCGACGGCATGATGACCCTGCGCACGAACAACGGGCAGTTCAAGACCGAGATCATCAACGGGCAGTCCTTCGAGGTCCTCGACCAGACGGCGTTGGAGCTGCTCAAGGCCTACGGCAGCGACAGCGTCGGCCCGTTCGTCGCGGCCCATCCGGAGATGGTCGCCAACGACGCGGCCACCCCCGCCACGGCGCCCTCGACCAAGTAGCCGCACCACGGCGGCCCCGCTCCCGGCCAGGGGAGCGGGGCCGCCGCCGTATCTGCGGGCCGGGCCCGATTCCTGGAGTACCGAGTCGGGGCCGGCCGCGGTGCCCGGACACCCCGACTCGTCCATGGGCAACGCGGGATTCCGCACGCTGGCATGATCTCGGGCATGGCCGATCGATTCCTCGCCCACCTGCCCATCGGTGAACCGCCCGCGCCGCTCGACGCGGCCATCCCCGGCTGGGAGATCTTCCCGTTCGAGGGGGACCTGCGCGTCAAGACCCTGCAGCCGCCGGTCGTGCCGGAGCCGCCCCGCGACGGCGAGGACGGCCCCGAGCACTGCTTCATCTGCCGTGACCCGCTGGCCCAGACGATCTGGTCGGACGAGCACTGGCTGCTGCGGCACACCGCCGAGCCCAGCGCCGTCCCGGTCGTGGTCCTGCTCTGCCCGCGCGAGCACTACGACTTCGTCGAACTGCCCGCCGGCCTCGCCGCCGAGCTCGTCCCGCTCCAGCAGCGCGTCGAGCGGGCCATCCACGCCCTCGGCGGCGTCGCCCGTGTGCACATCGAGAAGGTCGGCGACGGGGCGCGGCACCTGCACTGGTGGTTCATCGCCCGCCCCGAGGGCCTGACCCAGCTGCGCGGCTCCTGCCTGGTCATGTGGGACGACGTGCTGCCCAAGCAGCCGCTGGAGCAGTGGCGCGCGGTCCTGCGCGAGCTCGCGACGCACCTGGCCGAGGGTGGGGGCACGGTCCACTGAGGACGGAGCCCGACGTGAGCCACAGCGACATGTCATAGTGGTGCGCCGTGCCGCCGGGGCAGTTCGGGTAGCTCGACCGGGCCCAGCTGCAGTGGACGGACACCTCGGTCGACGTCTACGTCAACAACATCCGCGAGAACGCGCCCCAGTGCGGCGAGCCGTGCGGCCGCTTCTTCAACCAGAGCGGCAGCTCGGCCCAGCCGACGACCTTGACGGGCACCTGCTGGTACGGCCAGCCGTTGTGGCCCGCCATCACGTCGATCCACTTCTTGAACTGCCGCTGCAGGGTCGCCTGGATGCGATCGCGCAGCGCGGCGCTCACGCTCGCGCCGGAGTCCCAGCGCACGCAGTAGTTGATGCCGGTGCCCCCGTTGGCGAAGATCTGGTCCCACGCGGAGTTCCGGAAGCCGTACAGGTTGTTGTAGGTCTGCTCCTGATGCGTCCACACCTCGCTCAGGGGCTGCACGAGGCTCGCCGGCGGGTTCCAGCCCGACGGGTTGCCGGGGTTGCCCGTGCCGATCGCCGAGGCGTAGGCGCGCACCTCCAGCAGGCCCACGGACGCGGCCCCGCTCTGCAGCACCACGCGCAGGCGGCTGGTGCTGACCTGGGTGAAGTTCACGGCGTTGTACTGGTTCGCCGCCGTCGGGTAGCCGCTCGCGCCCGGCACGTCGGCGTAGGCGGAGCCGGTCCAGTACTGCAGGCGCCATGAGGCCGGGACGCGCACGCCGCCGTTGTCGTCGAAGAAGTACACGTCGGCCGAGCGCAGGGTCTGCGTGCCGGGCCAGGTGAGCAGCGCCCACTGCTCGCCCGTGTTCGGCCAGGTGCCCCAGCGGCGGTTCACCGTGTCGCCGGACGTGCTCGGGTCGATGCCGTCGTTGATCGCGGCGACGCTCTCCCAGGGGGAGGTGTACGACGCCGTCGCCGTCGCCGACCGGGCGAGGTTGTCGCTCTGCCCCGGCGCCGCGTGCGCGACGACGGGCGTGCCGACGAGCAGTGCCATCGCCCCGGCGACGACCGCGAGTCTGCGCAGTCGCATGGGTGTCCCTTCCGGTCGAAAACCTTTTCGGGACCCTGGCAGCGCGGCTCGCGATTGCCAATAATCGATGTAGCTAGCTCATAGTCGACGAGCGGGGCGCCGATGAACCTTCCATGGGCGAAAAGTTTTCGGTGCTGGGAGCGTTACCGGATCCGTGTTGGTTTTCGTGGCGTTCCGGTGGGTGGTGTGCAAGGGCGCGGGGCCGCATCAACCGAACGGGCAAACCCGTGACCGGCGCCACGCCGAGGGTGTCACACGGGCATATCGTGGCAGCGCTAACATCAACATCGGGGGAGGGACATGCGCGCAACCAGCCACAACCGGGCCGCCGTGATGAACGACGTCGCGCGGCTCGCGGGCGTCTCGCATCAGACGGTGTCGCGCGTCCTCAACGACCATCCGAGCGTCAGCCCGGCCACCCGGGAACGGGTGCTGGAGGCCGTGCGGCAGCTCAATTACCGCCCGAACGCGATGGCTCGGGGACTGGCCGGGCGTCGCTCCCGGGTGGTCGGTGTCGTCTCGTTCGACACCATCCTCTACGGCCCCGCCTCGACCCTGCTCGGCATCGAGCACGCCGCCCGGACCGCCGGCTACGGCGTCAGCATCGTGACCCTCGAACGCGTCGACCACGCCGGCATGGTGTCCGCGCTCAACGCGCTCGCCGACCAGTCGGTGGCCGGGGTCGTCGTCATCGCGCCGCAGACCGCCGCGGCCGCCGCCCTGCACAACATGCCGCTGGGCATGGCCGCCGTCGCCGTGGAGTCCGCGGTCGGCGGCGGGGTGCCGGCGATCTCCGTGGACCAGGTGACCGGAGCCCGGATGGCCGTGCGCCACCTGCTCGAGCTCGGCCACGAGAAGGTCTGGCACCTGTCCGGCCCGCGGGACTGGCTCGAGACCCACGGCCGCATCGAGGGCTGGCGCACGACCCTCGAGGAGGCGGGCCTGGCGGCGCCGCCCCTGATGACGGGCGACTGGAGCGCGCGGTCCGGATACGCCGCGGGCCTCGAGCTCGCCTCCCGCGACGACGTGACCGCGGTCTTCGCCGGCAACGACCAGATGGCACTGGGCCTGATGCGCGCGTTCCACGAGCGCGGGATCCGCGTCCCCGACGACGTGAGCATCGTGGGCTTCGACGACATCCCCGAGGCCGAGTTCCTCTCCCCGCCGCTGACCACGATCCGCCAGGACTTCGACGAGGTGGGCCGGCGCTGCATCGCCGCGCTGCTGCGCGTGATCGAGGCCGACCTGCCGGAGGGCCCGGACCGCCCGTCCCCGGACCCGAGGGTGGCCCCGACGCTGATCGTCCGGGCCAGCACGGCGCCGCCGCGAGCCGGACGGTAATCGATCGCTTGCAGGCCGTGATCCGGGCCGTGATCGGTTAGGTCGCATGGTGTACGGTGAATCAAGCGGAACGCCACCGGAGCCGGGGTTGCGCCATCGTCTCACGGCGCCGCGTTGGCCGAGGCTCGCACCACGAGATGCGGTGCAAGGTGCACGGGCCCGGGGTGCGCGACCGCCGCCCCGCTCAGCTGCGCCACGAGCAGCTCGACGCTGCGCCGGCCGAGCTCCGCGAAGTCCTGGTGGATCGTGGTCAGCGGCGGCAGGAAGAACCCCGACTCCGGCGTGTCGTCGAAGCCGACCACGCTCACCCGGGCCGGCACGGACCGCCCCGCCTCGTGAAACGCCCGCAGCACCCCCAGCGCGATGTGATCGTTCCCGCAGAACACCGCGGTCACCCGGGCATCCGCGGCCAGGCGCTGCCCCCGCAGATACCCCGAGCGCGCGCTCCAGTCGCCCGGCTCGATCGGCGGCACCGGCGCCCCCGCCGCGTGCAGGGTCTGCCGCCACCCGTCGATGCGATCCCGCGCCTCGGGCCAGTCCGCCGGCCCCGGCACGTGGTGCACGGTCCCGTGCCCGAGCTCGAGCAGATGGCTCGTCGCCATGCACGCCCCGCGCACGTTGTCCACGCGCAGCATCGGCACGAACCCGTCGTCCGCGCCGCCCACCCCCACCGCCGGCGTCCCCGCCGGCACCTGCGTCAACGCGTCGGCGACGGAGTTCTTCGGCGCGATCGCGATGATCCCCTCCACCGCCTGCGCGCACAGCTGCTCGACCGCGTCGAGCACCGCATGGCGCTCCAGCGAGCGGACGGTCGCGATGCTCACGTAGTACCCGGCCTCGCGCGCGGCCTTCTCGATGCCGTAGATCATCGATGCCGGGCCGGCCAGCGTGGTCTCGAAGCCGATCAGGCCGATCGTGCGTGAGCGGGACGTGACCAGCGTGCGCGCGGCCAGGTTGCGGCGGTAGTTGAGCACCCGCACGGCGTCCAGCACCCGCTCCCGCGTCGCCGCGCTCACGTTCGGCAGGTCGTTCAGCACCCGCGACACGGTCTGGTGCGACACGCCCGCCAGCCGGGCCACGTCACGCATGCCGACCTTGCGCAACGGCGGCTCGACGGCGTCCACCTCCGGACCCAGGTGAGAGTGCGCGACGGGGCCGGGCCGACCACGGTCCGGCCCGATGACAGCTGCAGCCACGGAGTGTCTCCTTCCGGCAACATCTCGGCCGCCGCTACTTGACGCCCGGGATGAGAACGCTAACACTCTCGAAATACAACCGCGACGGCCAATGCAATCGGGCCGCACGCGGGCTCAGGTCACCGCCAAACACCCCAGGCGTGTGGCCATCTGCCTGTAGATGTGAACGTTCACGCTATCTCCGAAGGGACAGACGCAGTGCTGAAGAGATGGTCCGCTGCCGTGGTCGGCGGCGTACTCCTGCTCGGCGCGCTCGGTGCGTGCGGCGGGGAGAAGAGCGACGATGCCGGCAGCGGCACCGCGCCCAAGGGCGACAAGAAGATCGTGATGGGCTTCGCGCAGGTCGGCGCCGAGAGCGGGTGGCGCACGGCGAACACCAAGTCGATCCAGGAAGCCGCCGCGGCCGCGGGCATCGACCTGAAGTTCTCCGACGCGCAGCAGAAGCAGGAGAACCAGATCAAGGCCATCCGCAGCTACATCGCGCAGAAGGTCGACGTCATCGCGTTCTCGCCGGTCGTCGAGTCCGGCTGGGACACGGTGCTCAAGGAGGCCAAGGACGCGAAGATCCCGGTCATCCTGACCGACCGCGCGGTGGACTCCAAGGACACCTCGCTCTACAAGACGTTCCTCGGCTCGGACTTCGTCGTCGAGGGCAAGAAGGCCGGCGACTGGCTGGTCAAGGAGTACCAGGGCAAGACCGACCCGGTGAACATCGTCGAGCTGCAGGGCACGACGGGCTCGGCCCCGGCCAACGACCGCAAGGCGGGCTTCGCCGACGCGATCAAGGCGGCCCCGAACATGAAGATCATCGCGTCGCAGACCGGTGACTTCACCCGGGCCAAGGGCAAGGAGGTCATGGAGGCCTTCCTGAAGGCCAACCCGAAGATCGACGTGCTGTACGCCCACAACGACGACATGGCCCTGGGTGCCATCGAGGCGATCGAGGCGGCCGGCAAGAAGCCCGGCACCGACATCAAGATCATCTCGGTCGACGCGGTGAAGGACGGCATGACCGCCCTGGCCGCCGGGAAGATCAACCACATCGTCGAGTGCTCCCCGCTGCTCGGCCCTCAGCTCATGGACCTCGCCAAGAAGGTCGTCAACGGCGAGACCGTCGAGCCGCGCATCCTCACGGTGGAGACCGAGTTCACGCCCGAGCAGGCCAAGGCCGCCCTCCCCGACCGCAAGTACTGAGCAAAGAGCGCTGACTGAACCATGCTGACCATGACCGGCATCACCAAGCAGTTCCCGGGTGTCATGGCCCTGCAGGACGTGGACTTCCGCCTGTTGCCAGGCGAGGTCCACGCCCTCATGGGCGAGAACGGCGCCGGGAAGTCCACCCTGATCAAGGTGCTCACGGGGGTCTACAGCAACGACGCGGGCGAGATCGTCCTCGACGGCACCCCGGTGAGCTTCACCGGGCCGCTGCAGGCCACCCAGGCCGGCATCAGCACGGTCTACCAGGAGGTCAACCTCTGCCCCAACCTCTCGGTCGCCGAGAACATCTTCATCGGCCGGGAGCCCCGCACCTTCGGCCACATCCGCTGGCGCGAGATGCGCAAGCGGGCGGCCGACCTGCTGCACCGCCTCGAGCTCGACATCGACGTCTCGGCGCCGCTGTCCGAGTACTCGATCGCGGTGCAGCAGATGGTCGCCATCGCCCGCGCCATCGACGTCGAGGCCAAGGTCCTCGTGCTGGACGAGCCCACCTCCAGCCTCGACGCCGGCGAGGTCAACCAGCTGTTCCGCGTCATGCGCCAGCTCAAGGCCCAGGGCATGGCGATCGTGTTCGTGTCGCACTTCCTCGACCAGGTCTACGAGATCTGCGACCGGATGACGATTCTGCGCAACGGGCGGCTGGTCGGCGAGCACGTCGTGGCCGACCTGCCCCAGATCGAGCTCGTCAGCCTCATGATCGGCAAGGATCTGGCCATCCTCGAGCGCCTCGAG
Source organism: Dactylosporangium sp. CA-052675 (assembly GCF_050947935.1). Classification (GTDB taxonomy): domain Bacteria; phylum Actinomycetota; class Actinomycetes; order Mycobacteriales; family Micromonosporaceae; genus Dactylosporangium. The sequence continues at coordinate 5,146,678 of NZ_CP192010.1, forward strand.
GACCAGCCCAAGCGCCGGCTCGACAACGCCGAGCCGGTCGTCGCGGCCGAGAACCTGGGCCGGGCCGGGGCCATCGCGCCCTTCAGCCTGACCATCCACAAGGGAGAGGTCGTCGGGCTCGCCGGGCTGCTCGGCTCCGGGCGCACCGAGGCCGCCCGGCTGTTCTTCGGCGCCGACCGGGCCGACAGCGGCACGCTCACCATCGACGGCAAGCCGGTCGCCATGCACGGGCCGCGCACCGCCATGCAGCACGACATCGCGTTCTGCTCCGAGAACCGGCGCACCGAGGGCCTGGTCGAGGAGCTGTCCGTCCGCGAGAACATCGTCCTGGCCCTGCAGGCCGCGCGCGGCTGGTCCCGCCCGCTGTCCAGGCAGCGCAAGGACGAGCTCGTGGACAAGTACGTCAAGGCCCTCGACATCCGCCCGGCCAACCCCGACCTGCCTGTGCGGAACCTCAGCGGCGGCAACCAGCAGAAGGTGCTGCTGGCCCGCTGGCTCATCACCGAACCGCGGCTGCTCATCCTCGACGAGCCCACCCGCGGCATCGACGTCGGCGCCAAGACCGAGATCCAGCGCCTGGTCACCGAGCTCTCCGACGGGGGCATGGCGGTGCTGTTCATCTCGGCCGAGCTCGAGGAGGTGCTCCGCCTGAGCCACAAGATCGCGGTCCTGCGCGACCGGAAGGTGGTGGCGGAGCTGCCCAACACCGACGACGTCGACACCGACCGCCTGATGGCCGCCATCGCCGAAGGAGGGGGTGGTACCGCATGAAGCGCTTCATCTGGCCGCTCGCCGTGCTCGTCGTGCTGCTCGTCACGAACGTCATCCACACGCACACGTTCTTCAACGTCGAGCTGCGGGGCGGGCACCTGTACGGCAGCCTCATCGACATCCTGCGCTCCTCCGCCCCGCTGGCCCTGGTCGCGCTCGGCATGACCCTCGTCATCGCCACCGGCGGCATCGACCTGTCCGTGGGCGCCGTCGTGGCCATCGCCGGCGCCATCGCGTGCCTGCGCATCAGCGACCTCGGCGACCAGGGCAGCGTCGCGGGAGTGCTCGGCGCCGTCGGCATCGCGATCGCGCTCGCGCTGGTGCTCGGGGTGTGGAACGGGTTCCTGGTCGCGACCGTCGGCATCCAGCCGATCATCGCCACCCTGATCCTCATGGTCGCCGGGCGCGGCCTCGCCCAGCTCATCACCGACGGGCAGATCATCACCGTCAACAGCGGGCCGTACAAGATGATCGGCGCCGGCTACTGGCTCGCCCTGCCGCTGTGCGTGCTCATCGCCGCCGCGGTCATCGCCCTGGCCGCCGTGCTCGTGCGCCGCTCCGCGCTCGGCATGCTGCTGGAGGCGGTCGGCGGCAACGCCGAGGCGTCCCGGCTGGCGGGCATCAAGTCGCGCTGGCTGATCCTCGGCGTCTACGTCTTCGCCGCGGTCTGCGCCGCCGTCGCCGGGCTGATGATCAGCTCCAACGTGTCCAGCGCCGACGGCAACAACGCCGGCCTGCTCATCGAGCTCGACGCCATCCTCGCCGTGGTCATCGGCGGCACGTCGCTGTCCGGCGGCCGGTTCTCCATCGCCGGCACGGTCCTCGGCGCCGTCATCATCAAGACCCTCGACATCACCATCTACACCATCGGCGTGCCGCCCGAGGTGACGCTGCTGTTCAAGGCGATCGTCGTCATCGTGCTGTGCCTGGCGCAGTCGCCGAAGTTCCGCACCGTGTTCAAGGCCGGGTCCCGGCGCCGCCGTTCGGTCCCGGTCGCGGCACGGGCCGACGAGAAGGTGCAGGTGCGCGCATGACCACTGTGGACACCCCCGGACGCTCGATCGGCCGGGTCGCGGGCAACTGGCTGCGCAAACCGGTGATGGCGACGGCGATCCTGCTGTGCGTCATGTACGGCGCGGGCGTGGTGCGCTACGAGGGCTTCGACGACACCCAGATCGTGCTGAACGTCTTCATCGACAACGCGTTCCTGCTCGTGGTCGCGGTCGGCATGACGTTCGTGATCCTCACCGGCGGGATCGACCTGTCCGTCGGCGCGGTCGTCGCCCTCACCACGATGATCGCCGCGTCGCTGCTGGAGAAGGGCGTCAACCCCGGCCTCGTGATCCTGGTCGTGCTCGCCGTCGGCGGCACCATCGGCCTCGGCATGGGCGCGATCATCCACTTCTTCGACATCCAGCCGTTCATCGCGACCCTGGCCGGCATGTTCCTGGCCCGCGGCACCTGCTACGTGATCAGCACCGACTCGATCCCGATCACGAACGAGTGGTGGAACACCGTCGCCTCGGACAAGCTGCGCTTCGGCGGGTTCCACATCGGCTGGAGCGTCGTGGTCTCCGCGCTGGTCGTCGCGGTCGCCGCCTACGTGCTGGCCTACACCCGCTTCGGGCGCAACGTCTACGCCCTCGGCGGCAACCAGCAGTCGGCGCTGCTCATGGGCCTGCCCGTCGGGCGCACCCGGATCGGCGTCTACACCATCAGCGGGCTGTGCTCCGCCCTCGGCGGGGTGCTGCTCACCTTCTACACCCCGTCCGGCTACGGCCTCAACGCGCTGGGCATGGAGCTCGACGCGATCGCGGCGGTCGTCATCGGCGGCACGGTGCTCACCGGCGGCTCCGGCTTCGTGCTCGGCACGGTGCTCGGCGTCGGCGTCCTCGGACTCATCCAGACCATCATCACGTTCCAGGGCACCCTCAGCTCCTGGTGGACCAAGATCGTCATCGGCGCGCTGCTGTTCGTCTTCATCGTGCTGCAGCGGACGGTGACCAGGAAACAGAGCGCGCGGAGAACCAGATGACCCAATACGTAGTCGGCGTCGACTTCGGCACCCTGTCCGGACGCGCCCTCGTGGTCCGGGCGGACGACGGGGCCGAGGTCGCCACGGCCGTCCACGAGTACCGGCACGGCGCCGTGGAGCGCACGCTGCCGGCGACCGGGGACCCCCTCCCTCCACATTGGGCACTGCAGATGCCGTCGGACTGGGTCGACGTGCTGCGCACCGCCGTACCGCAGGCGGTCGCCGCGGCCGGCATCGACCCCGGCGACGTCGTCGGCATCGCGACCGACTTCACCGCGTGCACCTTCCTGCCCACGCTCGCCGACGGCACGCCGCTGTGCGAGCTGCTGCCGGCCGAGCGCCACGCCTACCCCAAGCTGTGGAAGCACCACGCGGCGCAGGGCCAGGCCGACCGCATCAACGCGCTCGCCCACGAGCGCGGCGAGCCGTGGATCGGCCGGTACGGCGGCAAGCTCTCCTCGGAGTGGCAGCTGGCCAAGGCGCTGCAGACGCTGGAGGAGGCGCCGGAGGTCTACGCGCGCGCCGAGCGCTTCATCGAGGCCACGGACTGGATCGTCTGGCAGCTCGCCGGGGTCGAGACGCGCAACGCGGGCCTGGCCGGGTACAAGGGCGTCCTGCAGGACGGCGCCTACCCGTCGAAGGCGTTCCTCGAGGCGCTGCACCCCGGCTTCGGCGACTGGGTGTCCAAGGTGGACGGTCCGCTCGCCCCGATCGGCGGGCGGGCCGGCTCGCTCACCGAGCAGGCCGCGGCCTGGACCGGGCTGCCGGCCGGGATCGCGGTCGCCGTGGGCAACGTCGACGCCCACGTGACGGCGCCGGCCGCCAAGGCCGTCGAGCCCGGCCAGCTCGTCGCCATCATGGGCACCTCGACCTGCCACGTGATGAGCGGCGCGGAGCTCGCCGACGTGCCCGGCATGTGCGGCGTCGTGCGGGACGGCATCATCCCCGGCCTGTGGGGCTACGAGGCCGGCCAGTCCGGCGTCGGCGACATTTTCGGGTGGTACGTCGAGACGCTCCTCGGTGGCGCCTGCACCCACGAGCAGCTCACCGACCGCGCCGCCGCCCAGCGCCCCGGCGAGCACGGGCTCGTGGCCCTCGACTGGCACAACGGCAACCGCTCGGTCCTCGTCGACCACGGCCTCTCCGGGGTCATCGTCGGCCAGACGCTGCACACCCGGCCCGAGGACGTCTACCGGGCGCTGGTCGAGGCCACCGCCTTCGGCACGCGCACGATCGTCATGGCGCTGGACGCGGCCGGGGTCCCGGTGACCGAGTTCATCGCCGCCGGCGGGCTGCTCAAGAACCGTTTTCTCATGCAGGTGTACTCCGACGTGCTGCGCCGGCCGATCTCCGTCATCGGCTCCGAGCAGGGCCCGGCGCTCGGCTCCGCCATGCACGCCGCCGTCGCCGCGGGCGTCTACCCGGACATCCGGGCCGCGGCCGAGGCGATGGGCAAGGTCGAGCGGGACGTGTACGTGCCCGACGAGGCCGCCGCCGACGTCTACGACCGGCTCTACGCCGAGTACCTGGCCCTGCACGACTACTTCGGAAGGGGAACCAACGACGTGCTGCACCGGCTGCGGACGCTGCGGGAAGAGGTCGCCCGGTGAGCACCGTCGACGCGCTGCGGGCGGAGGTGTGCGCCCTGCACGCCGAGCTCACCCGCTGGGGCCTGGTCACGTGGACCGCGGGCAACGTCTCGGCCCGCGTGCCGGGGGAGGACCTGCTCGTCATCAAGCCCTCCGGCGTCTCCTACGACGAGCTGACCCCGGCCACCATGGTCGTGTGTGACCTCAAGGGCAAGCTGGTCGACGGCGAGCACTCGCCGTCGTCGGACACCGAGGCGCACGCCTACGTCTACCGCAACATGCCCGAGGTCGGGGGCGTGGTGCACACCCACAGCCCCTACGCGACCGCCTGGGCCGCCCGGGGCGAGCCGATCCCGTGCTCCATCACCGCGATGGGCGACGAGTTCGGCGGCGACATCCCGGTCGGGCCGTTCGCGCTCATCGGCTCCGACGCCATCGGCCGCGGCATCGTCGAGACGCTGCAGGGGCACCGCTCGCCGGCGGTCCTGATGCGCCAGCACGGGCCGTTCACCATCGGCAAGACCGCCAAGGCCGCCGTCAAGGCGGCCGTCATGTGCGAGGACGTCGCCCGCACCATGCACTTCGCCCGGCAGCTCGGGGAGGTCGACCGGCTGCCCGCGGAGGCCGTGGACTCCCTGTACGACCGCTACCAGAACGTATACGGCCAGAAAGGCGCACGATGACGCACGAGATTTGGTTCCTCACCGGCAGCCAGGGACTCTACGGACCGGAGACCCTGCAGCAGGTGGCGTCACAGTCGCGCCAGATCGCCGCGGCCCTCGACGAGTCGCCGGCCATCGGCCCGCGGGTGGTGTGGAAGCCGGTGCTGACCTCGGCCGGCGACATCCTGCGGGTGTGCCTGGAGGCCGGCACCGACCCGAACGTGGTCGGCGTCGTCGCGTGGATGCACACGTTCTCCCCGGCGAAGATGTGGATCGCCGGCCTCGACGCGCTGCGCACCCCGCTGCTGCACCTGCACACGCAGGCCAACGTCGCGCTGCCCTGGGCCGAGATCGACATGGACTTCATGAACCTCAACCAGGCCGCGCACGGCGACCGCGAGTTCGGGTACATCCAGTCCCGCCTCGGCGTCGCCCGCAAGACCGTGGCCGGGCACGTGTCCGACCCGCGCGTGGCCCAGCGCATCGGGGCCTGGGCTCGCGCCGCGACCGGCTACGCCGAGATGCGCTCGCTCAAGCTCGTCCGCTTCGGCGACAACATGCGCGACGTGGCCGTGACCGAGGGCGACAAGGTCGAGGCCCAGCTGCGCTTCGGCGTCTCCGTGAACACCTACGGCGTCAACGAGCTCGTCGCGGCGGTCGACGCCACCCTGGACGCCGACGTGGACCGGCTCGTGAAGGAGTACGCCGACACCTACCGCGTCGCCGCCGCCCTGCTCGGCGACCGCGCGGACGCGCTGCGCTACGCCGCCCGCATCGAGCTCGGCCTCCGCGCGTTCCTCGAGGCCGGCGGGTACAAGGCCTTCACGACGAACTTCGAGGACCTCGGCGGCCTGCGGCAGCTGCCGGGCCTGGCCGTGCAGCGCCTCATGGCCGACGGCTACGGCTTCGGCGGCGAGGGCGACTGGAAGACCTCCGTGCTCGTGCGCACCCTCAAGGCGATGGCCCCCGGCGGCGGGACGTCGTTCATGGAGGACTACACGTACGACCTCACGCCCGGCAACGAGGTCATCCTCGGCGCGCACATGCTCGAGGTGTGCCCGTCGATCGCCGCGGACACCCCGTCGTGCGAGATCCACCCGCTCGGCATCGGCGGCCGCGAGGACCCGGTCCGCCTGGTCTTCGACGCCGCCGCCGGCCCCGCGGTCGTGCTCGGCCTCGCCGACCTGGGCGAACGGTTCCGCCTGGTGGCCAACGAGATCGAGGTCGTCCCGCCGTCGGCGCCGCTGCCGAAGCTGCCGGTCGCCCGCGCGGTGTGGAAGCCGGCTCCCGACCTGGCGACGTCGGCGGAGTCGTGGCTGACGGCGGGCGGCCCGCACCACACCGTGCTGTCGCAGGCGGTCGGGGTGGAGGAGCTGCACGACCTCGCGGAGATGGTCGGCACGGAGCTGCTGGTGATCGACGGGGACACGACGCCGCGGCAGTTCGCCAAGGAGGTCCGGTGGAACGCGGCGTACTACCGGTTGGCTCGCGGCTTCTGATCGGCCGTTTCCCCACTTCGTCCTCGGGTCCGGCCTGACGGGTGGCGGCTGGTTACCGGCTGGGCGTCACCGCGTGAGGCCGGCCGCGTACCAGGTGGCAGGGCATTCTTCTACGGCCCGGCGGCCTTCTACGGCTCGGCGGGCCTATGTGGCCCGGCGGCCTTCTACGGCCCGGCGGGCCTCTGCGGCTCGGCGGCCTCCTACGGCCGGCGGGCCTATGCTGCTCAGCGGCTTTATGCGGCTCGGCGGCCCTATGCGGCTCGGCGGCGCCTCCGGTCGTCGGGCCCCGTTCGGCGGGCGGGTGCGTCGACCTCCTCGGCGTCCGCAGTCGACGGGGCCCTCCGGCGGGCTAACCGTGAGTGCGGCGCATCGCCTGCCGGGCCGCGTTCACGTGCCGTGCCTTCGCGGTCACCACATGCTGGCGGCGGGGCGTGCCCTTGATCCGCACCCCGTCGTACGTCACGAAGAACGACGACGCGACGACGAGCACGAGCGGGGCACCGATCGTGCCCAGGAACAGCAGCCAGCCCGGCGGCCCCTCCAAACTCGACGGCACGGACTCGTCACGGACGGGCGCATTGACGAAATACACCAACGTGGCCGTGAACGCGGCGAGCGCCGCGACCGCGACGGCCGCCGCGAGCGCCCGGACCAGCATGCGCCGCCCAACGCTGGCGACGGTGAGGGGCAGCTTCTCGCCGCATGCCCCGCACTTCTGCTCGGCCTCGACGCTGCCACGGGGCGGCCGGCGCACCTTGATCGGAAAGGCGTGGAAGCGGGTCAGTTTGTAGCGGCCCCGGACGAGGTTGCCGCCGTACTCCCGGTCGACGACGTGCACGAGCGCCGAGCGCTGCGGAAAACCGGGCTTCTGCCCTGACATGCTGCCGAATCGTACCCGGGAGTGGCTGGTGGGCGATACAGGACAGCGGGCCGGAGCGCGCCGTGTCCCTGAGTGGGGCGCACACCGGGCAGCCCGGCGGAACTGATCCCCACTGAACCACAACACGCCGCGACTCCCGCGAACCGTCCGCATTCGCCGTGGCCGAGGGTGGTCGACGGCGTACGCAACGTTCTCGACACCGCCTGCCGAAGAACGATTGCCGGTTCTCGTGGCCATCGTTCCTCGGTGGTCGACATTCCGCGACGGCCAACGTTCGGCGATGGCTGACATTCGGCGACGGCCGACATTCCGCGACGGCCAACGTTCCGCGGCGGCTGACGTTCGGCGATGGCTGATGTTCCGCGGCGGCTGATGTTCCGCGACGGCGCCACCTGTCATGCGACGTTCCGCGGCGGCGCCGTCCGTCACGGCCACTGTTCCGCCACGACCGCAATCTGCCGCAGACGGCCGCCGCCCGCCACCGTCGGTCGCCAAGCGTTGCCCGTAGTCACCGCGCCACTGTCGGTTGGCACCGGTTGCCCCGCGGCTACCGCGCCACTGTCGGTTGCCACCCGTTGCCCCGCGGCTACCGCGCCTTCGTCGGCCCTGACCCGTTGCCACAGCCCCCGGGCCCCGACCCGTTGCCGCAGCCCCCGGGCCCCGACCCGTTGCCGCAGCCCCGGTGTCCGCAGCCGCCCGTCGTGGCCGCTACTAGCCCCGGCCGCCACGGACAGGAGCCGACGCCCGAATTACCGTCGGGTGATTGCAGGTAATCGGTAATCCAGTAATTCGCCAATCCAGCCGCCGACATGCGACCAGCGAGAGCACCGGCCCGCGGCTACTCCTCACCCATCTCGGCGACCTCGGTGATCCAGGTGCGGGCCGCGGTCGGCAGCTGCGACGCGCCCTTCGCGTACGTGGCGATACCCGTCATCAGCCCCGGCCACAGCGACCCCCGCCACCGCCCGCCGAACGGCTGCAGCAGCACCAGCCGGCGGCCGTTCCACCAGCCGTGCGTCTCAGTGCCGGCAGCGCCACGGACAGTCACGTGCGTGTCGGGGAAGTCGCGCAGGAGGTCGAGCACGAGCAGCGTGGTACGCCGCGGGTCCTTCGACGTGTCCACCAGCACGCCGCCCGCGTCGGAGCGCTGAACGGTACCGACCGACTCCGGAATCGCATCGACCGCGTCATCGAACGCAGAGCGCACGAGCAGCTCCCCAGCGTCGGCGGCGATGCCCTCCGCGCTGAACTCCGTGCCGAGGACGTCGCCCGCCAGCCCGGCGGCGTAGCGCGCGACGAGCTCGGCCGGCGGGTCGGAGTCGAGCCGCACCTGCGCGCGCAACTCCTCGAATCCGCCGAGCGGTGACAGCAGGTGACCGTGATGTACCGCTGCGATGCCCACCGTCGCGAGCGCCGCCTGCTCGCCGGCGAACGCCTCGTCGTCGGCGGCGATGAGCGAGTCCAGGCCGGCCGCCACGAGCGGCGTCCAGTCCTGCGGCGCGGGCCACAGCCCGGCCGCGGCGAGCACGAGCACGATGCGGAACGCGGCCAGCCGTGGCGGCAACGGCCAGCCCGCGGCGGCCCCGCCGAGCCGCAGCACCTGCTGTCGCAGGCGCTCGATCTGCCCGGAGTCCATGCCCATCACGGCAAGCGCGAGCTCGTCGGCGGCGTCCACGGCCGCCCGTCCGAACGCGAAGTCGAGCAGCGCGGGGCCGACGATGGCACGCAGCCGCTCCTCCTCGGCGGCGCGGCGCTCGGCCGCGGGCACGCCGTGGCGCGGGGTGCGGCCGGACGCGAGCTGCGCGACCGCGGCGAAGAGCGCCTCGAGGTCCGCGGCGTCACCGAACACGTTCGCCAGATCCCGCATCTCCAGCGGCGACGGGTGCGTGTAGCGGGTCACGGCCACGGCGACGTCGCTGACCACGGCGGTCCCGAGCGGCGTGCCGTCCGCGGCGCGGACCTGCGCCGACCGGCCCGCGAGCCGCGCGCCCTCCGCCACGTACGTGTGCAGCCGCCCCTCGGCCCCTGTCCACGGCAGTTTCACCGACGTCTCACCGACCGTGACCACGAGCCCGTCGGGCGCCGTCGAGCCGGCCGCGACCAGGCTCGCCTCGACCCGATCGGCGTGCACACGCAGCGCGAGCATCCGGGCCGCGGTGGCCGGGACCGGTTCGGGCGTGCGCACGGCGAGTGACGCATCACCGAGAGCGACATCGCGCGCCGCCCGCTCGTCCAGCAGCGACTCGGTCACCTCCAGCAGCAGCGCGAGCTCGCAGTTGCCGCCCGGGTCGGCCGCCGTCACCAGCAGCGACTCCGGCGTGCACGCCAGGCCGCCGGTGACGAGCACGCCGGTGTCGCCGGTCCACCACTCGACAACCCCGGCGCCGCGGTACCGCCCGTCCGTCGCCGTCTGCAGCAGCACCTCGCCGGTCTCGTCGAAGCCGCCGACCTCGTCGAGCGCGGCGGTCAGCCCCGCCGTGTCGCACCGCACGCCGGACGGCACCAGCAGGCGCACCTGCAACGCGCGCACCGCGCGGGCGATCTCGCCGAACGCGCGCCCGGCCGGGTCGAACGCGTTCGTCGCGATGCCGAGCCGGTCCGCGCCCGCCGCGAACGGCAGCTGCTCGACGATCGGCACCTGGTCGTTGGCGAGCAGCAGCGGCTCGTCGGCCTCGGCGGCGTGCGGCCGGGCGGTGAGCAGCGCCGCGACCGCCTCGAGGCGCTCCACCCCGACGGGCTCGATCCACAGCAGGCCGGGCAGGCGCCGCAGCCAGTCCGCGAGATCCGTGATCAGCGTCGGTACCGTCGCGCCGTCCGCCACCAGATGCGTCCACACCTCCGCATCGCGCCCCCAGCCGCCGGGCGTGGCGTCGCCGGAGCCGATCGACACGGTGGCCGCGCTCGGTGACGCCGCGATGATGATCCGCGCACGGAATGTGCCCCCGGAGCGGCACACCACGGGGACGGGCAGCACCTCGCGTACCGCCGCCACTCCGTCACCCACCGTGGCCCCCGCGCGCGCGTCGAACAGCACGGTGGTCCGGGCGCCGGCCGCTCGCGCCTGCCGCAGGCAGGCCTCGGCGAAGTCGAGATCCGCCGAACTGGTCAGCACGAGCACTTCCTCGGCGCCGCTCAGCAGCGGCGCGGGCGTCTGCGGGCTGTCGGCCGAGGCCGTCCACGCCGGGCCAGCTGTCAGCAACCTTCGGCTCCCTTCGGCGGCAACACCGCTGTCACATATACCTTGACGCAATGACCGTCCGCATCAGGCACATCACGATCGACTGCGCCGACCCGTACCGCTTGTCCCTCTTCTGGAGCGCGGTCACCGGATATCAGGAAGCTCCGAACGATCCCAATCTGCCCACGCATGATCAGGCGCTCATCCTCGCCCCGGACGGCTCTGCCGGCCTGCTGTTCATTCGCGTCCCCGAGCCCAAGAGCGTCAAGAACCGCATCCACTTCGATGTGCAGCCGCTGGACGCGAGCCGCGACGAGGAGGTGGAGCGCGTGCTTGCCCTGGGCGCCTCTCAAGTCGACGATTTCAGACGTCCAGACGGTACCGGCTGGGTCACGGTCGCTGATCCTGAGGGCAACGAGTTCTGCATCGAGCGCTCCGCTGCCGAGCGCGCAGAGTAGCGCTTCAGCCACTCCTGGCTCACGTGCCCGTCGCCGCACCGTCAAGGCGCTCCTCGCTCACCGCGGGTGACCGGCGTGTCGCCCGAGACGGGAACCGCTCCTGGGCGGAGTGCCGCTTCGCTGTGGGCGCGATTCCGCTGCGGGAGCGGATCCCGTTGCGGGGGTGCGATCCCGCGCGCCGAACGAGTCCGATGCGCTCGGCCCCACCGGGAGCTCTGGGTGGCACGAAGGCGGCCGGCGCTCCGCACATGGCCAGCGGGCCGTGCGCACGTGTAGCCAGCGGCTTTCGCGGGGTGCGGCCGGCAGTGCGCGCGATGCCAACAGCGGCAGTGGTACCTCGGCCCGCACGCACCGGCTACGCGATGCCGGCTGTCAGCGACGCGCCGTGAGCTGCGCTGCGCAAAACGGCCGACGACGGCCGACGGTGCGAAGCCAGCTGAAAGTGCGCAGGACGTCACCGAAGGTTGCCGCGAAGTGGCCGAGGCGAATCCCGCGCACACGGTGACCACGTGGCCACGACAAAGTGCCGCGTGCTTGCGGTGCGCCCACGAGCGGCGGACCATGCTGCCATGCAGCGCGAAGAACTCGCCCTCACCGGCGGTGGCGGCGTCCGGATCGTGTACGACGCGTGGCTGCCCGAGGCCGCCGCGACCGGAGTTGTGGTGCTCGCCCACGGGATGGGGGAGCACGCACGCCGGTACGACCATGTCGTGGAGCGGCTCGGGGACATCGGACTCGCCGTGTACGCGCCCGATCACCGAGGGCACGGACGCTCCGAGGGCAAGCGGCTGCTGGCGCGGAGCATCAGCGAGTACACACGGGATCTGCATGTGCTCTTCGGCGAGGTGCGGGGCCGCCACCCCGGGCAGGTGCCGTTCCTGATCGGGCACAGCATGGGTGCCATGATCGCGCTCGCGTACGCGCTGGATCACCAGGCTGACCTGCGCGGACTGGTCCTGTCCGGCACGCCCGTGGTGCCGGGCAAGGGCATCGCGAAGCCCGCCATCGCGGTCGCGAAGGTCCTCGGCCGCATCGCGCCCGGCGCGCCGGTGCAGACGCTGCCCTCGAAGCTGATCTCGAAGGACCCGGCCGTGGTCGCGAAGTACGACGCGGACCCGCTCGTGCACCACGGCAAGGTTCCGGCCGGCCTCGGCGGCGCGATGCTCACGCAGATGGCCGTCTTCCAGCGTCGCCTGCCCGAGCTGACCCTGCCCACGCTCGTGCTGCACGGCTCCGAGGACGGGCTGGTCGACGCCGAGTCGAGCCGCCTGATCGCCGAGCGCGCGGGCGCGGACGACCTGACGCTGCACGTGTACGAGGGCCTGCACCACGAGGTGTACAACGAGCCCGAACAGGACCGCGTGCTCAATGACCTGATCGGGTGGCTCCAGGCCCATTGAGGAAGGTTTCGTACCTCCCGTGCGTTGAGGGTGCCATGAACGACATGATCGCCGAGTACCGCAGGGGAGTCCTCTACTTCGACGCCGGCGACCCCATCGAGGCCGCCAAGATCCTGTCCACCGTGCTGGACGAGGAGCCGGGCAACGCCGAGGTGCGGCTGTGGCTGGCCCGCGCCTACTTCGCGTCCGCGCAGCTCAACCGGGCCGAGACGCACCTGCGCGCGCTGGTCGACCGCGATCCGACGGACCACTACGCGTGCCACCTGCTGGGCCGCACCCTGGAGCGGCAGAGCCGTCCGCGTGAGGCGCTGCCGTTCCTGCGCCTGGCCGCCGCGATGTCCTCGGTTCCCGACTATTCGGCAGCGGTACAGCGAGTAGCCGGCACGATCTGACGCGTAGCCCCCGGAGTTTGACCAGCTCGAACACGCGCGGCCAACCCGGGGGCAGCGCCGGGCCCGTTGATCGCCTACGGTGCTCACTCGTGAGGCACTATCCGTGGCGCTCGTTGCTCAAGGGCATCTGGCGGACGCTCGTCGCCCTCGTCGTGACGACGGCGTTCGTCATCCTCGCCGGCATCCTGGCCGGCGGCCCGAGCTTCAAACTGCTCGCGGCCGGCCTGTTCCTGTCACTATTCGCGGCCGTGCCCGGATACCTGCTCTACCGCGTCGGCGCCCCCGACCACACCGCCGGCAGCCGCGTCGTGATGCTCCTGGCGCTCATCGCCGGGTCGGTCCTGGGCGCCGTACTCGTCCTGCCCGTCTACATGTCCCGCGAGGGCGTCCCCACCGACGCGCAGGTCACGCAGGTCGTACGCGCCGTGAGCAGCGTGTCGGAGAAGCGCTTCCCGGCCTACCAGGTCACCGACCGTGCAACGGGCGAGAACCTGGGCCGCCTGCGGTTCCTGGACACCGAGCCGAAGGTCGGCGATACCGTACGTGTTCGCAAAGACCCCCACGGCTGGTTCAACGTCACGGTGGCCGACCCGACCGGCCGCTTCACCAAGCTGGCCGCCCTGATCGTCGCCGTACTGGGCCTGGCCGCGCTCCTCCTGGGCGCGAGCGGCCACATGCCGGAGGACTGACCAGCCGGTACCCGACACCATCGTCCCGGCCCGTCACTCTTGTTGCCCTGCCGTCGATCACCGGCGGGCGCAAGCCGCCATCGGCCTGGTCGGCGCGACGCCCTTGACCTGTGGCGCGGCCCGTGACGTGCTGAGCGCAAGCCGCCATCGGCCTGGTCGGCGCGACGCCCTTGACCTGTGGCGCGGCCCGTGACGTGCTGAGCGCAAGCCGCCGCCACCACGGCCCGGCTCGGCCTGGCTCGGCGCGACCGTTCCGGGCTCAGCCTCTCCTTCCGCATCCCCGCCATGACCCGTCGCAGTCAGCTGGCCGTTGGCTCGCTGCGCCGGTCGCCGTGCCCTGTCGTGGCGCCTCGCTCACGGTCAGTCAGAGCGTCACCGGCAGCGCGGCCGGCCCGTGGATCAGGATGCCCGTCCGCCACACCACCTCCTGCGGCGCCACCGCCAGCCGCATCCCCGGAAACGCCGCGAGCAGATCGGTGAACGCGATCTGCGCCTCCAGCCGAGCGAGGGGCGCCCCGAGGCAGTAGTGAATTCCATGCCCGAACGCCAGATGCTGGTTGTCCCCGCGGTCGAGCACGAACTCGCCCGGCTCCCGGAATCGCTCTGGGTCACGATCCGCGGCAAGGAGTGAGATCGCCACCATGGATCCGGCCGGAATCGTGACGCCACCATACGTGACCGGCTCCGTCGCGGTCCGTGTCGTAGCCGTCTCGACCGGGCTCTCCAGGCGCAGGAACTCCTCCACGGCCGCCGGCACGAGCGAGGGGTCCTCCCGCAGCCGCCGGTGCGCCTCCGGATGCGTCAGCAGCGTGTGCATCCCGTTGCTGATCAGGTTCATCGTCGTCTCGTGCCCCGCGAGCAGCAGCAGGAACGCCATTGACGTGAGCTCGTCCTCGTTGAGCCGGTCACCCTCGTCGCGGGTCGCGATCAGCGCACTGAGCAGGTCACCCGCCGGAGCTGCCCGCTTACGCTCGATGAGTCCCAGGAGATATTCGAGGAACGCGGCCGCCGCCTCGGGCACGCCCGGCCCGCCGGCCGATGCCGAGACGAGCACCGAGGTCCACCGCCGGAAGTCGGCCTGATCCTCGATCGGCACCCCGAGCAGTTCACAGATGACCTGGATCGGCAGGTGTACCGCGTAATCCTCGACCAGCTCCGCGTCGTCCCGGCCCCGGAGCGCCTCGATCAGCGCCGCGCTCAACTCTTCGACACGAGGCCGCAACTCCTCGATGCGCCGAGCCGTGAAGGCCTTCGACACCAGCCGCCGCAACCGAGTGTGATCGGGCGGATCGTACGCGAGCAGGTGCTTGGTCAGCGGCGTACTCGTCGACGTCCTGAGCTGCCGTGCGTTGTCCCCGGCGCCTTGGCGCTTCGACAGCCGCGGGTCGGTCAACGCCGCCTTGCAGTCCGCGTACCGCGTGACGAGCCAGACCTCGAACCCGTTCGGCAACATCACCGGGTGCACGGGCGCTTCCTGCCGCAGCCGCGCGTACACGGGATGGGGGTTGTTCCAGAATTCCTGCGTAAACTGCACCGGCGTTGTCACACATCAACGGTAACCAATCAAAGCCGCAGCCGGGAGTTACCGACTCGATCGTGGCAGGATGGGCGGATGGCGAGCGAGTCGAAGCACATCAGCATCCACATCGCGCGCTCGCCCGCAGAGGTCTACGAATACGCCAAGAATCCCGCGCACCTGCCGGAATGGGCGCCGGGCCTGTGCAGCGCCGTCGAGCGCGAGGGCGACCGCTGGTTCGCGGTCTCGGGCGACAGCCGCGTCGAACTGACCTTCGCCGCCGACAACCCGTTCGGCGTGCTCGACCACGACGTCCACCTCCCGACCGGCGAGGTCTTCCGCAACCCGGTCCGCGTGGTCCCGCACGACGAGGGCAGCGAGCTCACCTTCACGCTGCGCCGCCAGCCCGACATGTCCGACGCCGACTTCGCCCGCGACAGCGCCCTGGTATTGGCCGACCTGGAAGCCCTGAAGCGCATCGTCGAGTCACGCTGACCGCGTGTCAGCCGCACCTCGACGGACGCCGGGACTCGCCACGGACGGTCGCGGGACCTCGGGCGTTCGGGCCCCAAGCCCGAGGCGACCGCCACGCACGTCACGGCCGCGGGGGAGCAGAGCCACGCTGTTCACTCCTGATGCGGGTCGCAAGTCGGGTTGACCGCGACCCGAAAGCACCGCTGACCGCGACTCGGAAGCACCGCTGACCGCGACTCGGAAGCACCGCTGATCAGACGGGCCGCCGCTGTTGCCGGGATCGTCATCAACACCGCCCCGACAACGACCTGACGCCGGCTCGAACCAACCACTGCAATGGACCTGTCGCGCCGAAACGACCGCTGCGTCTGTGTCCTCGATTGCGCCCAAACGCGCGAAGCCCGACGCGGCCCGTCCGCTCGCACACCTGAGGCGCACCGGCCCCGGATCGAACTTGCCGAGCGTGCGCGATACCCACCAAGCCGCCATTAAGTGCTCGCCAACCGTTGTGCCGTCTGCTGTACGGCATGAAGCAATCCGCGCCCAATCTCCTCGGCATCACCATCAACCACCGCTCGATGCGCGGCGACGCCCGCCGTTTCGCCGACGTCACGCGCGGCATCGCGGAAGGCCGGGTCCCCGCGACTCCCGCTCGCGCCAAGGCCATCCACCAGTACCTGACCACGCTCTGCAACGGCATCCACCACCATCACCAGGCCGAGGACGACATCCTGTGGCCGGTGCTGCAGGCCACCGCCGGCGCCGAGATCGACCTTGCCGAGCTCACCGACGACCACGCCCAGCTCGACCCGCTGCTCGACCGCATCCGCACACAGTCCGCTGCCCTCGCCGCGACGCCCGGTGACCGCGACGCCGCCGCACGGCTGGCGGACTCGCTGGCCACGCTGCGTGACCTCCTCGACGAGCACATCGAGGACGAGGAGCGCACGATCTTCCCGGTCATCCGCCGGTACGTCTCCGGCGAGCAGTGGCAGCGAGTCGAGGCCGGCGTCCGCAAGGGCGGCAAGATCGGCTTCGAGCTGCCGCGCATCGAGCGGTACGCCACCGCCGAGGAACTCGCCGAGCTCCTCCGCGAGGCCGGCCCGGTCCTGCGCCTGATCCTGGCGACCGTCCGCCCCGGCTTCCTCCGCCGCGAGAAGGCGATCTTCGGCTGAAGCCCCCGCGGCCGCATCTTCGGCTGACGCCCCGCGGCCGCATCTTCGGTTGACCACTCCGCGACCGCACCGGGTGAAGCCCCCGCGGTCGCATCGCCCGCGCGAGACGAACGACACCGTCCGGCCGCCGACCAGGAGAAAGCCAACGGGCACAGAGGCTTTCTCCCCAGCGGCCGGCCTCGGCACCGCGCCAGACGATCGCCCACGCCGACGACCGGGCTGCGCCGAGGACTGGCCCACGCCGACGACCGGGCTGCGCCGAGGACTGGCCCACGCCGAGGACTGGGCGGGGTCGAGGACTGGGCTGCGTCGAGGGCCGGCCCACGTCGAGGACTGGGCTGCGTCGAGGGCCGGCCCACGTCGTGGACTGGGCTGCGTCGAGGACTGGACCGCGTCGAGGACTGGACCGCGTCGAGGACGGGTCCACGCCGATGACCGGCCCACGCCGAGGACTGGACCGTGCCGGCGACTGGCCCACGCCGACGACCGGTGAGTCCGCACGAGCCAGACACGTTTGGGCGCCACGTCCGGGCGCCGCCACGCCTCGTGTGGGAAGAGCGCAACGAACGCGTTCGGGCGGCACGAACTCCGCCCCGAACATGTTCGTCAGCGTCCCCGCGGAGCGTCACATCCAGGGCGTCGCGCCGGTACGAGCGGCCAGCTCCTTCGCGGCCTCGAAGTGCGCATCGGCGGGCCGGCCGAGCGCGACCGCGAGCTTGCCCAGCACGAGATCGACCGGCGGTCCGGGCACCGTCCCGCTGGCCAGACCCACGAACTGCCCGGCCCACGGCAGTAACTGCGCGTAGCACTCAGCAGCCACCGCGACGTCACCGAGCGCAGCGGCGTTCTCCCCGCGCAGCCCCATCATGGCCAGCCAGTAGTAGTCCTCCCGCACCGGCGTGTCCGGCCTCCACACTGCCCGTGCCTCGTCGAGCCGCCCGGCGTCGACGTACGCGCGGGCAATGAACTCCCCGGCCTCGGACTCCGCAGTTGACAGCGTCCGTAACGGCTCGAGCACAGGCAGGTACGTGTGCCCGAGTCCCTGCGTCAGCCGGACGAAGAACACGCCGATGATGCTGACCAGGTACGCGTTCGGCTGCCCGGCCGCCTCGATCCGCTCCCCGAGCTCGGTGTAGATCCGCTCCGCGGTCGCGTGGTCCCCGGCGAACACGGCCCGGATCGCACCGAGGATCGCCATTACGGAGAGTGTCACGCCCAGCTGGCCGGCCGTCGACTTCTCGAGCGCGCGATCAAGGTGCTCCTGCGCGAGCCGGAGATCGTTGCGCTCCAGCGCCGCCTGGTACAGCACGTGATGCGCCTGCGCCTGGAACCCGAGCAGCCCGGCCCGCTCCGCGACCGCGAGCAGTTCCGCTCCGACTGCGGGGAGCTCATGCCGCCGCTGCGGATTCAGCACCGCGAAGTACCGCGCGTTCAGTGCCTGACACAACACCAGAGCGTCGCCCTCGCTCCTGGCGATGCGCAACGCCTCCGCGCTGGCCTCGTCGCACCGCTCGACCTCGTCGCCCTCGAGCTCGTACACCAGCGTCACGAGCATCCGCGCGCGCAGCCCGGCGGGAAGGTCGCCGCGGGCGAGGGTCCGCTCGAGCAGCTCGACGAGCGGCCGGTCGATGGCCCGGGCAACGCGGATCGACCATGCGACGGGCGCGTCGAACGCCGCGAGTGCCCGAGCGAGCGGCTCGACGTTCGCGACCGCGGCCAACGCCCGCACGAACGACTCCCACTCGCCGAGGTCGGCCGATGACGGTGCGTCCTGGCCCGGATCGCCGACGCTGTTCCACCGTTGCGCGGCCGCCTCCGCGGCGGCCGGCCCATCAGCCGGAAAAACGGCTTCGCTACCGGCCCGTCCACGCCGGAGCCCCCCACCGCGTCCGGCACCCGGGTCCCCAGCTCCACCGCGCCCGGCGCCCGGGTCCCTAACCCCACCACGCCCGACACCCAGGTCTCCAGCGCCACCGCGCCCGGTAGCCAAATCCCCAGCTCCACCTCGCGCGGCACCTTGATCACCGGCCCGGCCGAGCCCGGCACCCGGAACGCTGGCCCCACCGAGCCCGGCACCCGGCTGGCCGGTCCCACCGAGCCCGGCACCCGGCTGGCCGGTCCCACCGAGCCCGGCGCCCGGATGGCCGGCCCCACCTAGCCCGGCGCCCGGAGCGGTGGCCCTACCGAGTCCGGCACCCGCAGTTGCGCCACCGTCACCGACCCCGCCGGTCAAACCGGCGCCGCCGCGAGGTTCGACGCCCGTCACCGCGGCCGCCGCCAGCACCGCGTCCCATCGCACCGTGCGGGCCCCGATCGCATCACCGGAGTTCGCGCGCGCGGACGTCAGCCCGCACAACAGATCCAGGCGCAGCGACGCGGTGTCGGCGCCCTGGTCGCCCGACCCGGGCCGCTGCAGCCCGAGCGCGTCCAGCGCCGCCGCGTACAACTGCGCCGCCTCGCGATGCGCGAAGTACGCCGCCGCCTGCCGCGCCGCCGCCGACCCGTGCCGGGCGGCGCGCACCGCCGAGGCCGGGGTCGCCGCGGCGAGCGCGTGGTGGCCGAGCGCCGCGACGTCGCCGGGGTTGGTCCGCTCCAGCACATTCAGTACGCGCTCGTGCAACCGTCGGCGACGAAGCTGCGGCATGTCGTCGTAGAGCACATCCCGTAGCAGTGCGTGACCGAACCGTACCCGGCCGGGCGCGGGCTCCTCCAGCAGCCCGGCCAGCACCCCCGCCTCAAGGCCGTCGAGCACGGCGTCCTCGTCCTCGGTGAACGCCTCCGCCAGCACGTCGATGTCAACGTCACGCCCGAGGATCGAGGCATGCCGCAGTACCGTCTGCGCCGCCGCGGGCAGCCGCGCCAGACGTCGCCGCAGAATGTGCCCGATGCCGGCCGGAATCGCCCGTACCGCGCTGCCCGCGCCCTCCGCGGAGATCAGCCGTGCCGTCTCCGCCAGGAACAGCGGGTTCCCGCCGGTGCGCTCGTGCACGACCGCCGCGACCTCGGCATCGACCGGCGCGCCGAGATGCCCCGCCAGCACCCGTGCCGCCGCGTCCGCTCCGAGCCCGCCGAGCAGCAGCTCCATCGACCGCGGGCCGGCCAGTGCGGCGCGGGCTGCCCCGAGTTGCGGATGGTCCTCGCCGGTGCGGAACGTGGCGACGATGAGTACGGAGCGTCCCGCGAGGGCGACGGCGACGTGCCGCAGCACCTGCAGCGTTTCACCATCGGCGCGGTGTACGTCGTCGAGCACGACGAGCAACGCCCCGCCGGTCCCGAGCCGCTCGCCGACGGCCTGTGCGAGCTGGAACTGGTCCGCTGCGGCGCGTACACCCGGCGTCGTCGCGCCCGGGAACCGTCCCGCCCCGGGGTACCCGTCGGATGGCGACGTCGATCGCAACGCATCCGCGGGACTGTTGCCATGCGGCGATGGTGAGCGATGGGACTGGGTGCCGTCACCGTGCGTCGGGGTGGCCGGGAGCCGGCCCGCGCGCTCTTGCCCGCCCGGCCGCGATGCGGGTCGGAACGGGTCCGCCGCAGTGCTTTCGCCCAGATCCGGCGAGAGACCGGACTGGGCCGCGCCGGAGCGCGGGTGCGGTGAGCGCCGTTCTTCGCCCGTCGCGGCCTGCGCGTCCGATTCCCAGCCGGCCAGCACCTCGGTCCAGGCCCAGGCCGGCGGCGCCCCGTCGACCTCGGGGCAGCGACCCCAGGCGACCTGCCAGCCACGCTCCGCCATCGTCGCCGAGAACGTCCGGACCAGCGTGGACTTCCCGGCGCCCGCCTCGCCGCCGACCCACATGATCCGCAGGCCGTCGCGCTGCACCGCCTCCGCGGCCGCACCGAGCGCCGCGAGTTCCGCGTCGCGTCCGACGGCCTCGGCGCCCTGCGGCGAGTCGGGCGTCTGGCCGTGGACGGCGATCGTGTTGTGGCGCCCGCCGGCGTCGCTCCGCGTGCCCGAAGGCTCGCGCTCAGCGTCGATCGTGACGACCGGCCGCTGTCCCGCGGCGGGAATGGACGTCGGTGGCGGAGTGTCGGCGGACAGGTGCTCGGCGTGGGCGAGGACGTCCGCTTCGAGGGCTCGAAGGGCCGGGCCGGGATCGACGCCCAGCTCGTCGGCGAGGCGGTCGCGGGCCTGCCGCAGCACGGCGAGGGCCTCGGCCTGCCGTCCCGCCCGGTACAGCGCGGTGGCCAGCACGTGCACGGCCTCCTCGCGCAGCGGGTGCTCCTGTACATGCCGGTCGAGTTCCGGCACGACGAGGGCCGCCCGCCCGAGCCGCAGGGCGACGCGCCCGGCCGCCTCCACGCAGGCGAGGCGCAGCTCCTCGAGGCGGGCCGCCTCGGGGGTCGCCCAGCTCTCGTCGGCGAACTCGGCGTACGCGGGACCGGCCCACGCGTCGAGCGCCGCGCGCAGCAGCCGGTCGGCCTCGCGTGGGTCGGACTCGCTCAGCTCGCTCCCGCGTCGCAGCAGCGACTCGAACCGCCACGCGTCGACCTGCTCGTCCGGCAACCGCAGCGCGTACCCGGGCGCCATCGACACCACGACCGTCGCCGGCGTGCGCGGGGCCCGTCCGGGTTCGAGCGCGCGGCGGAGGTTCGAGACGTACACCTGCAGGGCCGCGAGCGCCTTCGGCGGCGGCTCGCCCTGCCACAGGTCGTCGATGAAGCGGTCTGTCGGCACCACGTGTCCGCCCGCGGCCGCGAGCCGGGCCAGCACCGCCCGCTGCCGCGGCCCGCCCGCGTCGGCCGGGCTGCCGCCGACCTCGATCCGCAGCGGCCCCAGCACGTCGACGCGCACGGTCGGTGTCCGGTTACTCCCTGCCGCGCGACCGGAAGCCCCAGCCGATCCGTCAAAGCGGTCACCGCCGCGCGCCGCATCAGTCACGGAAGGTCACGAACATCGGAGCTCACTTACCGTCGGCGCCAGAAACAGGTATCTCCCGGCATCCGATCATGGTCCCATCGTGCGGACAACCGATGTGCGGAGATCGGACACCCGCTTTGCCCCGGCACGCGCAGATCCGGATCGCCGAGCGGTGCGCGAGTGGCCTGTGTGGCGACCCGTAGCGTGCGATCCGTGACGCGGAGTGCAGCGATGCACACATCGGACTCCGGGAACACGGTGCGTACGCGCCGGAGTGCGGCTGGAACGGAGCGTGCGCGCCGGGATGTGGACGAACCGGGGCGTGCCTGCCCGGAAGCGGAGAATTCCTCACTCGCTGCGGGGGCGGGGTCCGTGCAATGCATCGGGCCGCAAAGGGGCCCTCCGCGGCCCGATCACCCGTTGGTGCCGTTGATGTTCACCCGTCCGTGTCCAGGTGGCGCAGCGTCGGCGGGCAGGCGTAGTGAAATGACCAACCCGGCGAGAGCGGCGCGCGGCTAGGCAGCAGGGCGAACCGACTGACTAGCCGCGCGGTGCAGTGGTGCCGAACGGACCGCTCTGGGAGCGATGCGGTGCAGTGGTGCGAAGGGACCGCCTGGGAGCACTGGGGTGCAGTGGAACGAATGGAGCGACCCGGAAGCGGCGCGGTCCTGTGGGACGAGCTGACCACCCTGGGGCAGTGCGGCTCAGTGGAACAGCGAGCTGACAGACTCGCCGTTGTGGATGCGGCGCATCGCCTCGGCCATCGCCGGCGCGATCGACAGCACCCGGAGCTTCGGGACCCACTTTTCCTTCGGCAGCGGGACGCTGTTCGTGCACACGATCTCCAGGACGTCCTCCTCGACCTGCAGTCGTTGCAGAGCGTCAGCGGTGAAGAGACCGTGCGTACACGCCACTCGGATGCTCGACACACCCCGCTCGCGGAGCCGGTCGATGAGCTCGAACACCGTGCTGCCACGGGCGATCTCGTCGTCCAGGACGATCACGTCGCGGCCCTCGATGTCACCGATCACGGTGCTGATGACCACGCGATCGTCGGAGAAGCGTTGCTTGGCGCCGGCTGCCACCGGTACCGACAACATGCGCGCGAATGCCGAAGCAGGCTTCGCGTTGCCCAGGTCCGGCGACACGACGACGGCGTTGGACAGGTCGTGGCCGCGGAAGTGGCCGGCCAGCTCGCGCAGCGCGTGCAGGTGGTCGACCGGGACCGAGAAGAAGCCGTGTACCTGCGGCGAGTGCAACGTCAGCGTGAGCACCCGGCTCGCACCGGCGGCCGTGAGCAGGTCGGCGACCAGGCGCCCACCGATCGAGATGCGCGGTTCATCCTTTTTGTCGGATCGGGCGTACGCGTAGTGCGACATGACCACCGTGGTCCGCGCCGCCGACGCGCCGCGGGCGGCGTCCAGCATGAGCAGCAGTTCGACGAGGTGCTCCTGCACCGGCGGCACCAGCGGCTGGATCAGGAACACGTCCCGCTCGCGGCAGTTGGCCTGCAGTTGTACCTCAAGACAGTCATTGGCGAAACGATCTACCCGAACGGGCAGCAGCGGCACCTCGAGCTGCGCGCAGATCTCCTCCGCGAGCTCGGGATGCGCGCTGCCACTGAACACGGCGATGTCGCGCACGGGCGGGACTCCTCGAAGCCGGGGCCTGGTCACCCCGTTGATACCACACCTATGCGGCGCGTCAGCTGCTGCGGCGCATCGTCTGCGGGGCAGCGTCCTGTGAACACGGGGATGTCGCGCATGAGCGGGACTCCTCGAAGCCGGGGCCTGGTCACCCTGTTGACACCACGCCCATGCGGCGCGCCCGCTGCTGCGGCGCATCGTCCGCAGGGCAGCGTCCTCGCAGAACGTAACGGTCGACGAACTGGGCCACCGCGTCACGCACCGCAAGCGGCGCGCCACTGCGGGCGAGCACCGATTGGGCCGCCGTGAAGCAGGCGAGCGCGGCGGCCGCCGTCGCCGGGTCGGCGAGCCCGTCGCGGGCGGCGGCGAGCCAGTCGCGGTGCCGGCGCAGCGGCGAGCGCAGGTGCTCGGTGGCGTCGGCTGCGGCCTGTGAACCCTCGGGGTCGTCGAGGAGTGCGGTGACGACGGCCGCGGGTACCACCCAGTCGTCGCCCGCCTGCTGGTCGATCATCCGCAACTCCAGGTAGCCGCGCGGTCGCACCGGCGGTACCAGGGTGCCGAGGTGGCGCTCCAGGTCGGTGAGCGTCACCGGGCGTGGGCCGTGCCCGCGCAGCCAGTCACGCATGGTCAGCCCGTTGGGCACGTGCCAGCGCTCGCCGGGCCGGGCGACCGGGTCGTCGTCGGCCGGCGCGACCATGGCGACCTTCGCGGCGAGCGCGTAGCGGGCCCAGGCCTTGCGCGGGTCGTCGGTGCGCCGCGGGGCGCGGGTGCGGCTGGCGTCGGTGCCGAATCGCAGCGCCTGGCGGTAGGAGACCCAGCGGCGCCCGGCCCGGGTGACGTGCGGGGAGTTCGCGAAGGCCGCCATCATGACCGGGCCGATGGCGTCCGCGAGCCACCAGCGCCGCGCGAAGTGCGACCAGTCGTCGGCTTCGGCGCCCGATCCATCGGTACCGGAGTCGAGGCACACCTGGATCGAAGCGGAATTGGTCATCACGGTGCGTCCCCGGGTGCCCGACCGGTCGTGGTACTCGGCCAGCGCCACATAGCGTGGATGATCCGTCACCAGCCGCGGCCGGCGCACCGTGTCGAGGCCGGTCCCGTCGAGATGCAGCCCGTGCTCCGCCAGCGCCGCCCGCACCAGCGCCAGGTCGCCCGCGAGCGCGCCCAGGCACTCCGTCAGTGACGCGCCGACCGCGCTGGACAGCTCCAGCTGGCCGCCCGGCTCGATCGTCACCGCGCTGCCGCCCGGCAGCGGGTTGCCCAGATGTGCCACCAGCCCGAGCAGCCGCGCCGGCGCGGGGCGATGCAGCGGCCGACGCGGATCACGCACGCAGTACTCGAGTTCGATCCCCACGCGCCCGACGGGCCCGACCCGGAACCCGGCGGCGGCGACGTACGCGGAGGCGGTCGTCTCGGTGAGGAGGATGGCGGATGTCGTGTCGTTCACGGCGGCCTCCCGGAAGAAGGGTGCGTGCTACCCAGGGTGGTGTTACGGATGAGGTAAGTGATCGTTCAGGTGCGACCGCCCAGGCGGCGGGGCGTCGCACTTGGTAAGGCGGTGCGGTGGTGCATGTGGTAAGCGGCGGGGTGTTGCGCGCGAAGCGGGCGGGTTGGAGCGGGAAAGCGGTGGTCGGTGCGGGGTGCGGCGGCGAACCCGACCGGCGGCGGGGTGCCGGGCGAGGTGCATTCAATTAGGGGGTCATTCGGGCGTTCTGTCCAGCGCTCGAGGACAACGCGCGATGAACTCTGGATGGGAAGCCGCTGGAAGTCGGCAAGATCTGCGGTCCTCGCCCGCGGCCGCGCCAGATCTTGCACCGACCGCAATTTCGTGTCAACCGTGCGTCTTTGATCGATGTGCATCGGTTGAGAAGAAGCGAATTCCGCGCGAGCTGCAAAAGCGTTTTCTCTGGTACCGCCGTTGCGCATCCTCTCGCCGGGCCGCCCCGCAGTTTGCGGCTCGGAATTTCTCGCGTGAGGCGTTCGGATGCATTCCGGAACGGCATTTTCCGCGAGCATTGCGGAGCGTGCCGACTCCGGCACTTCAGGCGTCTGTGCGCTTCTGTCGCGCCCACCGCGCAGACCATCACTGTTCGTGATACTCCGGTCGCACGGTGCATCCTCGGCGGGCTTGCCGCTTGGCGAGTAGTCCTTCCGTGGGCGGCGGACTGCCCGGTCGCGGCATCCGTCGCACGCTCCTCGGCCGCATTGCGCGCGCTGTCGTCGTAGGCCCGTGTTGCGACGCAAGCCGTGGCTCGCATCACGACGCGCTATGTCGTGGCCCGCATTGCGACGCGCCCGGTCGGGACTCGCATCGCGACGCGCTATCTCGTGCCTCGCATCGCCACGCGCCCCCTTCGTGGTCCGCATGGCGACGGGATCTGCGTAGCCTCTCGGCCACGGTGGCTCACGTGTCGTGAGTCTGGATCGCGGACGGTCCTCGGTTGCGTATCGCGGCCGCCGGTTCCCCTTGAGTGTCGAACTCCTGGATTGCGGACAGTCTTCGGTCCGCAATCCACGGTCGCGGGGCCGCATGGTGCGCGCAGGTCGCCGCGAGTGATGCCTGCGCTGGGCCGCCTGCGCCGGAACGACGGAGCCATCTGGCGACCGTGGCCAGTCGCGCATGCCGCCACCGTGTGGTTCCGGCATCTGGCCGACCGTGCGGGCAAGTCCATCACATCATGAAGTAGTCAACAAACTACTGATCGTGTTGATACTGTGGGCGATCGGCAATTTGCCGACGTGTGCCAGCCGGTACTTCCCTCACTACACTCGGCCGACACATTCCCGTTCCCGGAAATTTCGCCCGTCGCCCGGCCCCGGAGGGTGGTGCCCTGCGGGGCCGGGCTCGTGGGCACTACCAGGGACTGGCGAAGTCCTGGGTCCAGAAGGGCACGCCGCGGGCGTTGTAGACCACGGCGACGCCGACGTTACGGAACCGGCAGTTGAGGATGTTGGCCCGATGGCCGGGGCTGTTCATCCACGCGTTCATGACGGCCCGCGCGTCCCGCTGGCCCCAGGCGATGTTCTCGCCGTAGGAGGACCAGCGATACCCGGCGGCCCTGACCCGGCTGCCGGGTGAGCCGCCACCGGGCGACCCGTGCGAGAAGTAGCCACGTCCGGCCATGTCCCGCGAGTGCGACCACGCGGCGGAACTCAGGCGCGGGCTCGAGGTCACCGGCCCGCAACCGGCCCGGGCGCGAACGCTGTTGGTCAGGGCGATGACCCCACGAGCCATGCCGTAGTCACCAGCGAACGCCGGCCCGGCCTGGACCGACGCACCCGCCGCGACCGCACCCGCGACGAGCGTCATGGCGACACTCTTCCGGAATCCCATCTCACCTCCACGAAGTAGGGCAGATGGCCTGAAAGTAAGCAGGGTTCGGCTTTCCGTACCGGGTCTTGCCGAAATGCCGCGTTTGCACCTTTGGCGCGCTACGGAGCGCTTGGCGGACGCCTCGCGGCAGCTCGGGATTCACTCGCCAGAGTGACGCGCCGACCACGACAGGTAGCCCCAACTTCGGCCGACTGCCGCGGACGCCGTAAGCACCGTGCGTGGCAGGTTCACCGCCTCGCAGACCGTTTCGCAGGCGAGGCCAAGGAAGGCGACGAGGCGAGAGTAGGAAGGCGGCGAGGCGAGACGAAGGGAGGCGGCGAGGCGAGACGTAGGAAGGGGCGAGGGACGGACGACGAAGGAAGGGGCAGCCGGTGTCACAGCGCGGAAGCCGGAGCGCCGTGCAACGTCGCGGGTGTCGGCGTGGCGGGGCGGGTGGCGAACAGCGACACCAGGTCGTCCACGCTCGTCCTGGTGCCGAAGCGGTAAGCGCTCGCGTAGTCCCCGGCCGGCAGCGCCGCCCGCACAGCGTCCTCCGTCGCCGTCCTTGCCGGTCGTTCGCACCGCGGCGTCGGGGCCGCGATCTCCCGTCGGACCACGTCCGCCGCGCCCAGCAGCGCCGCCGCGTGCATCGGGTCCGCGGCCCGGCGGCGGCACTCGGCCAAGGCCTCCAGGACGCTCGCCGTCCGCCAGCGATCGCCCACCCGCCGGTGGATGGCCAGGCTCGCGTGCAGCCGCTCGGCGGCCGACGCCAGGCGGTCCTCGGCCAGATCGACCCGCCCCAGCATGTCCTGGGCCCAGGCCACGCCCTCGGGGAATGCCAGCTCGGTGAAGCGGTCCAGGGCGTCGGTCAGGTGCCGGCTGGCCGTGCGCTGGTCGCCCCGGTAGTGGGCCACCGCGCCCAGGTGGGTCAGGCAGCTGGCGGCGGACTCGGCGTCGGCCAGGTCACGGAACGCGGTCAGGCTCGCGGCGAGCAGGTCGGCGGCGGCGTCCAGGTCGCCCGAGAGCCAGGCCGTCGCGCCGGCCAGCTGGGTTGCCCGGCCCTCGCCCCAGGCGTCGCCGGACGTGCGGTACAGGCGGCGGGCCTGCTCCAGGTGGGCGCGGGACGACTCGTAGCGGGCGCGCTCGCGCTCGACGCAGCCGAGGAGGATGAGCAGGGGGCCGCGCGACTTCGGGTCGTCGTCGGAGGCGAGCGGGAGGGCCTGCTCGGCCAGCGCCGCGGCCGTCGGGTAGTCGCAGGCCAGCATCGCCAGGGTGGCCGCGGCCGAGGACGCGGCCAGGCGGGTGGGGGCCGGGGCCTCGGGGCGGCGGGCGAGGGCGTCGGCGAGCCAGTGGCGGCCCAGTGAGTACCCCCCGATGAAATGCTGGAAGGGTGCCATCGCGGTGGCCATGCGCAGGTCGGCGTCGGCGCCGGGGCCGGGGCGCCGCGTGAGGCTCGTCAGGGCGGCCCGCAGGTTGTCCTGTTCGACGGTCAGCGTGCGCAGCCAGTCGCGCTGCTCGGGGCCGCGGATGCCGGCCGCGGCCCGTTCGGCCAGGTCCAGGTAGAACGCGGCGTGGGCGGCGCGGGCCGCTTCGGACTCGTCGGGGTGCTCGGCGAGGCGGGCGGCGGCGTACGCGGCGACGGTCTGCAGCATGTGGCCGCGCTCGCGGGCCGCTTCGGGCTCGTCGGGGTGCTCGGCGAGGCGGGCGGCGGCGTACGCGGCGACGGTCTGCAGCATGTGGCCGCGCTCGCCGCGAGCCGGCGCGGGGCCGGTCAGCAAAGAGCGCTCGGCCAGCGCGTCCAGCAGGCCCGGGCGGTACGCGGGCAGGGTCGCCACCGCGGCCTCGCTCCAGCCGCCCTGGAAGACGGCGAGCTGGCGCAGCAGGGCCTGCTTGTCCGGCGACAGCAGCTGGTAGGACCAGTCCAGCGCGGCCCGCAGGGTGCGGTGGTGCTCGGGGCCGGGCGCCTTCGCGTCGGCCAGGACGCGGAACCGGTCGGCCAGCAGGCGGCGCACCTCCGGCACCGACAGCAGCGCCGCCCGCGCCGCGGCCAGCTCGACGGCGAGGGGCAGTCCGTCCAGGGCGGCGCAGATCGCGGCGGCCGCCTGGTGGTGCTCCGGCGGCAGCGGGCGCCCGGTGCGCTCGAACATGCGCGTGGCGAACAGGCGCAGCGCCGTGTCCGGATCGAGGGGGTGCACGCCGAGGACCGTCTCGGCCGGCAGACCGAGCGGCTGCCGGCTGGTCGCCAGCACGCGCAGCAGCGGTCGTACCCCGAGCAGGTGCCCCGCGAACGCGGCGACCTCGGCGGCCGCGTGCTCACAGTTGTCCAGCAGGAGCACGAGCGGTACATCGGCCACGGAAGCGGCATCGAGGGCTTCCAGCAGCGTGTCGAAGCCGCTCAGGTCCGGGCGGCGGGCCACGCCGAGCGCGTCGAGCACGAAGCCCGCCGGGTCGCAGCCGTCCATCGTGGACAGGTCCACGAACCGCACCGGGCCGGGCGCGGCGGCCGCGACGGCGATCGCGAGGCGGGTCTTGCCGCTGCCGGCCGGGCCGACGAGGGTCAGCAGGCGGCCGTCCGCACCGAGCAGGCGGGTGGCGAGACGCACCTCGGCATCCCGCCCGACCAGCGAGGTGAGCGGGGCCGGAAGGCTGGCCGCCGGATCCACCCGCAGACTGTAGCGTTGCGGGTATGAAGATCGCGATCGCTTCCTGAGGGCGCCGTGGCGTTTCTGGTGGAGATGCCCGACGGCGGGTACCTCGAGGTCGAGGAGCGCGACGACGTCGCCCCCGATGACGAGCGGGTCGTCGGGGTGCTCGCCGCCTCGCCGCTGGAGGGCACCGGGCTCATCACGTTCGGTGCCGTCGTGCGGGCTGGGCTCAGCGAGTCGGAGCAGGACGACTTCGCCGACTGGCTCTACGACCGCGTCGTGATGTTCGCCGAGCTCGGCGGGGAGATCGACGGATGGTCACCGCGGGAGGACGGTACGTGGGAGATCCGCGCATTGTCCCCGCTGGGCGATCCTCCGGACGCGCTGCCCGGCAGCGACGAACGTCACTGATCCGCGCTGAACGGAGGATGAACACGGGGCCACCCGGACGGCGGGGCACCGATTACGCTGACGGTCGATGGCGATGACGATCGAGGTCCAGGGCGCGGGGCGGCTGCTCAGCGTCGGGGCCGCCACCGACGTCGGCCGGCGGTATCCGGCCAACTTCGACGTGCTGCACGCCGCCGAGCTGCAGCGCCGTCCGGGGTTGTGCGCCGTCGTCGCCGACGGGATGGGCGCCGGCGAGGGCAGCCGCACCGCCGGGCGCATGGCCGTCGACATCTTCACCGCGGCCGTGCAGCAGCACCGCGGCCCGTTCGAGCCGACGCCGCTGTTCGCCGCCATCGCCGACGCGCAGCGCCGCGTCCGCGCCGCCGGGCAGGAGCTGCGCGAGCTCACCGGGTGCACGCTCACCGCCCTCGTCGCCGACGCGACGGGCGCGTGGGTCACGCAGATCGGCGACAGCCGGGTGTACCGGCTGCGCGGCGGCCTGCTCGAACTGCTCACGGTCGATCACACCGCGGCGTGGCTCGGGGCCGTGCACGGCTGGTATCCGGCCGACTCCCCGCAGGCGGCCGCCGCGCGCTATCAGCTGCACCGGTTCATCGGCCACCCCGGGCTGCCCGAGCCCGACGTGCTGAGCGTGACCATGTTCCCCGGCGACGTGTACTGCCTGTGCACCGACGGGATCGCGGAGCAGGTGCCGTACCAGTTGATGGAACGCACCCTCGGCTCCGGGCAGTCCCCGGACGTGATGGCCTCGGCCCTGGTGGCCGCGTCCCTGGAGGCGGGCGGCCGCGACAACGCCACGACGGTCGTGGTGAAGGTCGCCTGAGCTGTCGCGGGCCGGTCGCTTCCTCGCCGTGCGGCATGCGGCTAGAGTGGCGTGCGAGTTGATCTGCATATGGCGGATCGGATAGAGCCACTCGGAAGGATCGCGATGTCCGACGGACCGGACCCGGCACTGGCGCGGCGGCGGCTCATGCTGACGCTGCGCGGCTTCCGCAGCGGCGCGGGTGCCACCCAGACCGAGGTCGCGGCCGACATGGAGTGGTCGCAGTCGAAGGTCGTGCGGGTCGAGAACGGCGAGGTCGGCATCTCGGCCACGGATCTGCGGGCGCTGCTGTCGTTCTACGGCGTCACCGACCACGACACGATCGACGAGCTGCTGACGCTGGCCCGGGCCGCGCGCAAGCAGCCGTTCGCGCCGTTCGCCGACGTGCTGTCCGGCGACTTCAAGCGCTACCTGGGCTACGAGGCCGCGGCGCAGACCGTCTACCACTTCGAGCTCAGCGTCATCCCGGGCCTGCTGCAGACGGCGGCGTACACGCGCGCCGTCATCCAGATGTACAACCCGGACGAGCCGGAGCCGCGCCGCCGCAAGCGCGAGGAGCTCAAGGCCAAGCGCCAGGAGCTGCTCGACCGCGACGAGCGCCCCGAGCTGTGGTTCATCCTCGACGAGGGCGCGCTGCGCCGGCTCGTCGGCGCCGAGGCGGGCTCGCCCGCGCTCATGCTGGAGCAGCTCGACCACATCGTCGCGCTCGCCGAGCGCCCGCGCTGCCACGTGCAGGTCGTGCGCTTCGACGCCGGCGCGCACCCGGGCATGGCCGGGCCGTTCGCGGTGCTCGAGTTCGCGGACTCCTCCGACGAGCGGATTCTGTACCTCGAGAACGCCAACGGCGACGTGACCATCCGCGACGCGACCGAGCTGACGGCGCGGTACCTCGACGTGTTCCGCGAGCTGCAGAACCGGGCCACGGCGCCGGGCAAGCTCCGCGACGTGATGTCGGAGATCAAGGCCGCGCTCGTCGCCGACGCCGAGGCCGCGCGGCACTGATCAGCCTTTCGGGCCACCCATTCCGGCTCCGCACGCTTCTACGATGAAAGCCAAGCCATCGAGAATGGTCGTTGGATTCGCCGGGCGGACGGGGGGAACGTGGTGGACGAGCGGGTGCGGAGCCGGGGCTGGAGGCGCAGTTCGGCCAGCATCAACGGCAACTGTGTCGAGTTCGCGCGGGACGGCCGGGAGGTGCTGGTGCGGGATTCGAAGGCGCCCGACGGGGCGCTGCTGCGCTTCTCGGGCGAGTCGTGGAACCGGTTCGTGCGGGCCGTGGCCGTGGGCGGCCTGTAGCCGTCACAGGCTCCCGGCGACGACACGCATCGCCGCCGTCAGGTCCTGGGCGGTGGGGGCGTCGTCCTCGTCGATGAGCACCTGGGTCAGGACCCCGCTGATGAGGGCCTGGTAGAACGACCCGACCTGGGCGGCCCGGGCCGGCTCGGCCTCGGGGTCGATGCCGTGGAACACCTGCGCCCAGAGGCCGCGGGCGTCGCGCATGCCCTCGACGAGCAGTTGCCGGACCTCCCGCGACCGGTCCATCTCCAGGAACGCGTCGAACGTCGCCATCATCAGCGGGCGGTGCTGCTTGACGCTGTCGATCATGTACTCCCAGTATTTCTCGAAGCGCTCCGCGCCGGTGAGCCCGTCGGCGTCGGCCGCCATCACCGCCTGGGCCAGCGACATGCCCCAGTTCTCGACCGCCCGCTCCAGGGCCGCGGTCATCAGCTTCGCCATGCCGCCGTAGTGGTAGCCGATCGAGCCGAGGTTGGTCCCGGACGCCTCGACGATGTCGCGCGCGGTGGTCCGGGCGTAGCCCTTCTCGTAGATGCAGCGAACCGCGCCCTCGAGCAGGTCCTCGCGATGTCCCATGGCCCGTGATCATACTGTACACCCGTGCTATACGAACGTTCTACACGCCCGTTCTATACAAACGTGTAGAACGGGCGTATGGTCCTCGGCATGGACATCCTCATCTCGGGCGCCAGCGTCGCGGGGCCCGCCCTGGCGTTGTGGCTGCGGCGATACGGGCACGACGTGACCGTTGTGGAGAAGGCGCCGGCGCTGCGGGGCGGCGGCTACGCGGTCGACTTCCGCGGATCGGTGCACATGCGGACCCTGGAGCGCATGGGGCTGCGCGACGCTCTCGAGGCGCGCGCCACGCACATGGGCGACATCGCGATCGTCGACGGCACCGGGGCGCGGGTCGCGGCGCTGCCGGCCTCGGTGTTCAGCGGCGACCTGGAGGTCCTGCGCGGCGATCTCGCCGAGGTGTTGTACGGCGCGACCCGCGACCGGGTGCGATACCGCTTCGGCGACCAGATCACCGCGATCGAGCAGGACGAGCACGGGGTCGACGTGACCTTCGGCAGCGGGTCGGCGGGGCGCTTCGACCTGGTGGTGGGGTGCGACGGGGTGCACTCCGGGGTGCGCCGGCTCGTGTTCGGCGACGATCCGGCGCACCGCCGGCCGCTCGGGGTCTACGGCGGCGTCTTCACCATGCCGGGCACGATGGGCCTGCGGCGCAGCGGGGTCATGTACAACGAGCCCGGCCGCGCGATCACGGTGACGTCCCCGCACGGCGGCGACCAGATCGTGTCGATGAGCTTCTACGAGCCCGGGCTCGAGTTCGACCACCGCGACGTGGACCGGCAGCGGCGGATCGTGGCCGAGCGGTTCGCCGGCGCCGGATGGCGGACGGCGGAGCTGCTCGAGGCGATGGAGCGCGCCGAGGACTTCTGGTTCGACTCCACCACCCAGATTCACCTCGACCGCTGGTCGCGGGGGCGGGTCGTGCTGCTCGGCGACGCCGGCTACGCGGGCGGGCCCGGCGGCAACGGCACCGGCCTGGCCGTCGTCGGGGCGCACGTGCTCGCGGGCGAGCTGGACCGGGCGCGCGGCGAGCACGGGGTGGCCCTGCGCCGGTATGAGGAGCTGTTGCGGCCCTATGTGGCGACGTGCCAGCGGCAGAGCGGCGGGAGCCCCGACTTCCTGGTGCCGACGAGCTGGAAGAAGATCGCGCAGCGCAACCGGTTCTTCAAGGCGATGCGGTATGTCCCGGTGGCGCCCCGGCTCGTCCGGCACTTCGCGACGAAGACGGCCACGGCGTTCGACCTGCCCGAATACGACCTGCCGGCGCTCGTCTGACCGGCACCGGGGGCTGGCCGGCGAAGGAAGGCCCGACGGTCGCGGCGCTGGCGCCCGCCGTGATCGTGGCCGGTCGCAGGTCAACGCGGTGCGGCCGGAGCTCACCGCGGCGCTCTGCCGCCCGTCCGCCGGCCGTGGCGGGGCGGGCCCGAGCACGAGACGAGTGGCCTGGCTCACACGCATGATGCTCGCGGGAACAAGGGGCATCGTTTGTAACTTAAGCCTGACACGCTCAACCTACTGATGGCAGGTGTGTCCTGATGGCAACGCTTCCCGTTCTTCCGCTCAACGACGACGTCCTGCTCCCTGGCATGGTCATCCCCGTGACGCTCGACGCCTCCACGCAGGCCGCCGTCGACGCGGCTCGGGCCGGCGGCGATCAGCGGGTCCTCGCGGTGCCGCGGGTCGACGGCGCATACGGTTCGCACGGCGTCATCGCCGTGCTCGAGAAGGTCGGGCGGCTGCCCAGCGGCGAGCCCGCGGCCGTGATTCGCGGCGTGGACCGCGCGCGGATCGGCGCCGGAGTGCCCGGGCCCGGGGCGGCGCTGTGGGTCGAGGCGACGCTCGTCAGCGAGCCGGCGCCGGCCGGGAAGGCGCGGGAGCTGGCCCGCGAATACAAGGCGCTGGTCATCGGCGTGCTGCAGGAGCGCGGCGCGTGGCAGGTCATCGACACCGTCGAGAAGATCACCGACCTGTCCGAGCTCGCGGACTCCGCCGGCTACGCGCCGTGGCTGACGCTCGCCCAGAAGGTCCAGCTGCTGGAGGCGCCCGACGTCACCGCGCGGCTGGAGCTGCTGGTGGAGTGGGCCCGGGCGCACGCGGCCGAGCAGCAGGTCAACGAGAAGATCAACCACGACGTGCGCGAGGGGCTGGAGAAGACGCAGCGCGAGTTCCTGCTGCGCCAGCAGCTCGCCGCGATCCGCAAGGAGCTCGGCGAGGACGAGCCCGACGGCTCCGCCGACTACCGGGCCCGGGTCGAGGCCGCCGAGCTGCCCGAGAAGGTCAAGGAGGCCGCGCTGCGCGAGGTCGGCCGGCTCGAGCGGGCCAGCGACCAGTCGCCCGAGGCGGGCTGGATCCGCACCTGGCTCGACACGGTGCTGGAGATGCCGTGGAACGAGCGGACCGAGGACAACACCGACCTCGCCGCCGCGCGGGCGGTGCTCGACGCCGACCACGCCGGGCTGGCGGACGTGAAGGACCGGATCCTCGAATACCTCGCGGTGCGCAACCGCCGCGCCGAGAAGAACCTGCAGGTCGTCGGCGGCCGCGGCTCCGGGGCGGTGCTCGCCCTCGCGGGCCCTCCCGGGGTCGGCAAGACCAGCCTCGGCGAGTCCGTCGCCCGGGCGCTGGGCCGCAAGTTCGTGCGGGTGTCGCTCGGCGGCGTGCGCGACGAGGCCGAGATCCGCGGGCACCGGCGCACCTACGTCGGCGCGCTGCCGGGCCGCATCGTGCGCGCCCTGCGCGAGGCCGGCTCGATGAACCCGGTCGTGCTGCTCGACGAGGTCGACAAGCTGGCCGTCGGCTACGCCGGCGACCCGGCCGCGGCCCTGCTCGAGGTGCTCGACCCGGCGCAGAACCACACCTTCCGCGACCACTACCTCGAGGTCGACCTCGACCTGTCCGACGTGCTCTTCCTGGCCACCGCGAACGTGGTCGAGACCATCCCCGGCCCGCTGCTGGACCGCATGGAGCTGGTCGCGCTGGACGGGTACACCGAGCAGGAGAAGGTCGCCATCGCCCGCGACCACCTGCTGCCCCGGCAGCTGGAGCGGGCCGGGCTCGAGGCCGCGGACGTCACGATCACCGACGAGGCGCTCGGCCGCATCGCCGGCGAGCACACCCGCGAGGCCGGCGTCCGCCAGCTCGAGCGGGCGCTCGCGAAGATCCTGCGCAAGGTCGCCGTCGCGCTCGCGACCGACCCGGCGCCGGTGCGGGTCGGGGTCGACGAGGTCGCGACCTACCTGGGCCGGGCCCGGTTCACGCCCGAGTCCGCCGAGCGCACCGCCGTGCCCGGCGTGGCGACCGGCCTGGCGGTGACCGGAGCGGGCGGCGACGTGCTGTTCATCGAGGCGACCTCGATGGAGGGCGAGCCCGGCCTGACCCTGACCGGCCAGCTCGGCGACGTGATGAAGGAGTCGGCGCACATCGCGCTGTCCTACCTGCGCTCCAACGGCCGCCGGCTCGGCATCGACCCCAACCAGCTCGCCGGCCGGCGCATCCACCTGCACGTGCCGGCCGGCGCGGTGCCGAAGGACGGGCCGAGCGCGGGCATCACCATGGTCACGGCGCTGGCATCGCTGGCCACGGGGCGGCCGGTGCGCCCGGAGTTCGGGATGACCGGCGAGGTCACGCTGGCCGGCCGGGTCCTGCCGATCGGCGGGGTGAAGCAGAAGCTGCTCGCCGCGCACCGGGCCGGGCTGACCGAGGTCATCATCCCGAAGCGCAACGAGCCCGACCTGGACGACCTGCCGGAGGAGGTGCGCGGCCAGCTGACCGTGCACGCCCTGGCCGACGTCGCCGACGTGCTGGCGCTGGCCCTGCGGCCGGCGGCGGAGGACGGCGACGGCCCGGCCGCGGAGGACAGCGACGGCCCGGCGGTCCCGGACTTCGTGCCCGCGGCCGTCTGAGCGCCCACCTGTCCGGCCCGACACGGCGCCGCGCCCGAAGGGGTGCGGCGCCGTGTCGCGTACGGTGACGGCCGTGACCATCTCGTTGACGTGGGACGCCGTGCTCACGTGGCGCAGCCGGCAGCAGTGGCTGCACCGCCCCGCCGAGGCCGCCGACCCCGTCGCCGTCGTCGAGCGGCTCGCCGGCGTCCAGGCGCAGGTCATGTCCGCGGCCGAGCAGGCCGTCGCCGCCCGCCGGCCCGAGCCCGGGTCCGGGTCCGGGTCCGGCGGCGAGGACGTGCGGGCCGCGCTGCGCGAGCGGCGGCTCGTGAAGACGTGGGCGGCCCGGGGCACCCTGCACCTGCTCGAGGCGCGCCAGGCCCCGGCCCACCTGGCGCTCATCGGGGCCGCCCGGACCTGGGAGAAGGGCTCGTGGCAGAAGACCTTCGTGCCCCTCGCCCAGCTGGACAAGCTGGCCGCCGCCGCGCACGAGGCCCTGGACGGCCGGGTGCTCACCCGGGAGGAGCTCACGACCGCGATCGTCGAGCACGCGGGTGACCCGGGCCTGGCCGAGCACCTCGCGTCGGGCTGGGGCGCGGTCCTCAAGCCCCTCGCCTGGCAGGGCGTGCTCGTCTACGGCCCGACCGCCGACGACCGGCGGGTCACCTTCACCCGGCCGGACACGTTCGTGCCCGGCTGGACCGGGCTGCCCGATCCGGCCGAGGCGGCCCGGGTCCTCATCCCGGCGTACCTGGGCGCCTACGGCCCCGCGTCGGCGGCGACCTTCGACCAGTGGCTGTGCCGCGGCGCGTCGCGCAAGGCGGCGCTGCGGCAGTGGTTCGCGGGCCTGCTGGCCGACGGCGTGCTCGCCGAGGTCGACGTCGAGGGGGAGCGGCTGTTCGCCCGGGCCGAGGACCTCGAGGCGCTGGCCGGTGCGGCGGACTTCGACGCCGTACGGCTCCTGCCGGCCTTCGACCAGTTCGTCCTCGGCCCCGGCACCGCCGACGCCCGGGTGGTCCCGCCGGAGCACCGCGCGAAGGTGAGCCGGGCCGCGGGCTGGATCTCCCCGGTGGTCGCCTACCGCGGCCGGGTCGCCGGCGTCTGGGACGGCACCGAGGTCACCCTGTTCGACGAGCGCGTGCCGAAGGACGGCATCGAGGCCGAGCAGCGGCGCCTGCAGCTCATTTGAGCAGGGCCCGGGCCTTCTCGGGGTCCTGCTCGCCCAGCGCCGACGACGGGCACTCGCGGGCCAGCGGGCAGGCCCCGCACGCGGGCCGGCGCGCGTGGCAGGTGCGCCGCCCGTGCAGGATCAGCACCTGGTTGACCGTCACCCAGTCCTTCTTGTCGAACCGGGCCTGGATCGCCGTCTCGGCCGCCTCGACGTCCTTCTCGGGGCACCACCCGAGCCGGTGCGCCACGCGGCTCACGTGCGTGTCGACCGAGATCGCCGGCACCCCGAAGGCGTTGCCCAGCACCATGTTCGCGGTCTTGCGCCCGACCCACGGCAGCGCGACGAGCTCCTCGAGCGTCTCCGGCACCGCCCCGTCGTGCCGCTCGACCAGGGTCGCGGCGAGCTTGATGACGTTGCGGGTCTTCTGCCGGTAGTACCCGACGGGGACGAGGATCCGCTCCATCTCCTCCTGCTCGGCGCCGGCCAGGTCGGCCGCGGCCGGGTAGCGCTCGAAGAGCACGGGGGTGACGGCGTTGACGCGCTCGTCGAGGGTCTGCGCGGCCAGGGTCGCCGCGACCAGCAGCTGCAGCGGCGAGTCGAAGTCGAGCTCGAGGCGGTGGTCCGGGTAGCGGGCGAGCAGCAGCTTGAGGACGCGCCGCGCGCGGCGGGTCTCCGCGATCGGCAGGGCCGCCGGCGCCGGGGAAGTCACCGTCGAAGCCTACTGCGCAGACGACGGTGGGGACGGCCCCGCAGGACCGTCCCCACCCGGAGCGGTACTCAGATGAGGCCGAGTCGCTCGACGGCCTGGCGCTCCTCGTCCAGCTCCGCCACCGACGCGTCGATGCGGGCGCGGGAGAAGTCGTCGATCTCCAGGCCCTGCACGATCTCCCACTTGCCGCCGGAGGAGGTGACCGGGAAGGAGGAGATGAGGCCCGCGGGCACGCCGTAGGAGCCGTCGGAGACGATGGCGGCCGACGTCCAGTCGCCCTCGGGGGTGCCGTTCACCCAGTCGTAGACGTGGTCGATCGCGGCCGAGGCGGCGGAGGCGGCCGAGGACGCGCCGCGGACCTCGATGATCTCGGCGCCGCGCTTGGCCACCCGCGGGATGAACTCGTTCTCGAGCCACTGCTGGTCGCCGACGGCCTCGGCGGCGTTGCGGCCGGAGACCTCGGCGTGCACCAGGTCCGGGTACTGCGTCGCGGAGTGGTTGCCCCAGATGGTGACCTTGCGGATCTCGGTGACCGGCACCGACAGCTTGCGCGACAGCTGGGAGATCGCCCGGTTGTGGTCGAGGCGGGTCATCGCGGTGAAGCGCTCGGCCGGCACGTCCGGGGCGTGGCGCTGGGCGATGAGGGCGTTGGTGTTGGCCGGGTTGCCCACGACGAGGACCTTGATGTCGTCGGCGGCACCGGCGTTGATCGCCTCGCCCTGCGGCTTGAAGATGCCGCCGTTGGCCTCGAGCAGGTCGCCGCGCTCCATGCCCTTCGTGCGCGGGCGGGCGCCGACGAGCAGGGCCACGCTGGCGCCGGAGAAGGCGGCCTTCGGGTCGTCGAACACGTCGACGCCGGCGAGCAGCGGGAACGCGCCGTCCTCCAGCTCCAGGGCCGTGCCCTCGGCGGCGCGTACGGCCTGCGGGATCTCCAGCAGGCGCAGCTTGACGCGGGTGTTCGCGCCGAGCAGCTGCCCGGAGGCGATGCGGAACAGCAGCGCGTAGCCGATCTGGCCGGCCGCACCGGTCACGGTGACGTTGACGGGCGAATCGCTCATGAGAAGTCTCCTGGCAGCAACGGCGGGTGTGCTTCTGTGCCCAAACTATCCCCGCCGCCGAATCGGGCGTTCACCTTCCGTCCACCGCGTGTGGCTTACGGCACTCGATCAGGTACCGCGTCGTCGTGGCGACGAACGAGCCCTCGCGTCCGATCAGCTCGTGCATGGCCTCCAGGCGGCGGCGGTACCGCGCGATCGTGAAGCCCGGCACGATCCAGATCACCTTGCGCAGGTACACCGCGACCGCCGCGACGTCGAGGAACTCCAGGCGCAGCGTGGCCGTGCGCACGTCGACGACCTCGAGCCCCGCCGCCTCGGCGCCGGCCCGGGCCCGCTCGACGCTGCGGCCGTCGCCGACCGGCTGCGGGCCCATCATGAAGTCGGTGAGCGCGGCCGCGGTGCCGACGCCGACGTGCTGGGCGAGGTACGTGCCGCCGGGCGCGAGCACCCGGCCGAGCTCGGCCCAGCCCACGACGGTCGGGTGCCGGCTGCTCACCAGGTCGAACGCGCCGGCCGGGAAGGGCAGCGGCGCGTCGTCGGCGACCTGCTCGACGGTCGCGCCGAACGGCGCGAGCGCGGCCCGGGCCAGGGCGGCGTTGGGCGGCCACGACTCGGTGGCGGCGACCGTGGCCGGGCCGGCTGCCGGCGGCGCGGGCGGCGCCGAGCGCCTCGGCGAAGACCTCGCCGCCGCCGGTCTGCACGTCCAGGGCCGCGGCCGCGGTGCGCAGGCGCTCGCCGAGCCGCCGGGCGTAGCCCCACGGCGGCCGCTGCTCGGTGGCGCGCCCGGCGAACCAGGCGAAGTCCCATCCGTCGACCGGCGCGGCTTCGGCCTCGTCGAGCAGGTTGTCGAGGCTGGTCATGGTTGCACCCTCCGTTGCCGGGGCATCACCCGAGCATGACGATCATTCCGCAGAACGCCCCGCTGTGGCTGGCGACCATGGCGGAGAACGAGGTCCAGGCCGGCCGGGTGATCGGCTGGCAGACCGAGCACGTGCAGCCGGTGCCGCTGGTGGCGTGGACGGACGAGACCGGCCAGCTGCACCGGGTCGGCCACCCCGTCACCCCCGTGGTGTGGCTGGGCGACACCCGCGGCGAGGCGATCGAGTCTGCCCAGCGGGAGACGCGGCTCGCAACGCTATAACGCTTACCACCTAGGTTCCTAGGATGCTCAACGGGGTGTGACCGGCGGCGCGGACCGTCATCGGGATCGCGCCGCCACGGGGGAGCGGCCCCTGCAGAGCTACCGCGATGTCCGCCGTGGTGCGGACCGTTACTCCCGTGGCCTCACCCTC
The DNA here is from genome assembly GCF_050947935.1 of Dactylosporangium sp. CA-052675. GTDB lineage: Bacteria > Actinomycetota > Actinomycetes > Mycobacteriales > Micromonosporaceae > Dactylosporangium. Next base: position 5,187,075 of record NZ_CP192010.1, read on the forward strand.
CGCGGGGGGCGCGGTCCCGGCCCGGCCGCACCGCGTCCGGAAGGTTGTCTTGTGGCAAACAGGTGTCCGCGTTCGCCCGGGTGAGCGGCGGGCGGTACCGTCCTTCCCGAATCACGAAACGGGTCAAGGGAGTGGACGGGTGAAGGTGAACGCCGAGGCCAGGCAGCGGCTCAGTGCGCTCCTGAGGTCACACGAGGACGAGATCCTGCGGCGCTGGACGGAGATCTCCGCCCGCACGCTGCGGGGCCGCCTCACCAACGCCGAACTGCAGCGGCAGGTGCGCGAGGTGTACGCGGCGCTGCTGGACATCCTCGAGGGCGTCGGCGACGGTGACCTGACCGGGGCCGGCGGCGGGGAGTCCCGGGGGGCGCTCGCGGACCTCTCGCGGTCGTGGGCGCGGCAGGGCTTCACGCCGACCGAGACGGCGAACCTGGTGTTCACCGTCAAGGAGGTCGCGCTCGGGCTGTCCGAGTCCGCCGACGCCGACCAGGTGACGGCCGATTTCCTCGGCCTGTCGCTGATCGTCGACGAGATGGGCCTGTACACGTTCGAGACCTACGCGAAGGCCCGCGAGGAGATCATCGCCGACCAGACCGAGCAGCTGCTGGAGCTCTCCACGCCGGTGGTGAAGCTCTGGGAGGGCGTGGTGGCGGTGCCGCTGGTCGGCACGCTGGACTCGGCCCGCGCCCAGGTGGTGATGGAGAAGCTGCTGCAGACGCTCGTGGACACCGGCTCCGCCTACGCGATCGTCGACATCACCGGCGTCCCGGCCGTGGACACCCAGGTGGCGCAGCACATCCTCAAGACCGTGGTGGCCGCGCGGCTCATGGGCGCGGAGTGCATCATCTCGGGCATCCGGCCCCAGATCGCCCAGACGGTCGTCGCACTGGGCATCGAGTTCGGCGACATCGCCACGAAGGCGACGCTCGCCGACGCGCTCGTGCACGCGCTGCGGGCCAGCGGCATCGAGTTCGCCAAGCGCAAGGTGAGCTGATGGACCGGGTACCCGTTCTGAAGATCGGCGACATCCTGCTCGTGTCGATCCAGATCGACCTCGACGACCAGACCGCCCTGCAGCTGCAGGAGGACCTGTCCGACCGGATCGTGGAGACCGGGGCGCACGGGGTGGTCATCGACATCTCGGCGCTGGAGATCGTCGACTCGTTCATCGGGCGGATGCTGTCCACGATCGCGGCGGTGTCCCGGGTCCTCGACGCCGAGACCGTCGTGGTCGGGATGCGCCCCGCGGTGGCGATCACGCTGGTCGAGCTGGGCCTGTCGCTCAACGGCGTCCGGACCGCCCTCAACGTCGACAAGGCGCTGGAGATCCTGGCCACGTCGAAGCACATCCAAGGCGTCGGCATGCTCACGGCGGTCGAGGACGACGGTGCCTGACTTCGCCCCCGGTCAGGATCCGCAGCGGCTGGACATCGGCGACGACAAGGACGTCGTGCGGGTCCGCCAGGCGGTGCGCGTGGCCGCGGTGGAGGCGAAGCTGCCGCTGGTGGACCAGACGAAGCTGGTGACCGCGGCCAGTGAGCTCGCCCGCAACACGCTCATCCACGGGGGCGGGGGGTACGCGACGATCGCCGGGGTGCACAACGGCCGGCGGGCCGGCGTGCGGGCCGAGTTCGTGGACTCGGGGCCCGGCATCGCGGATCTCGGGCTGGCGTTCACGGACGGGTACACCACGGGCAACGGCATGGGGCTGGGTCTTTCGGGGTCCCGGCGGCTCGTGGACGAGTTCGAGATCGACTCGACGCCGGGCGCCGGCACGCGCATCGCGGTGACGAAGTGGGCTCGGTGACGGCCGCCCCGGCACCGCCGACGGTCGAGGAGCTGGGCTGGGTCGCGGTCGACGACCCCGGGGCGGCCGGCGTCGCCCGCCGGGTCGCCACCGACTGCGCGCAGCGGCTCGGCTTCAGCCAGCAACGCGCCGGTGAGGTGGCGATCGTCGCCGCCGAGCTGGCCTCGAACCTGCACCGGCACGCCGACGGCGGTGCGCTGTCGGTGCGCTGCCTGCGCCGCGCGGCGATCGGCGGCATCGAGCTGGTCGCGGTCGACTCGGGCCCGGGCATGCGCGACCTGCCGTTCAGCTCGGTGGACGGGCACTCGACGGCGGGGACGCTCGGGATCGGCCTCGGGGCCGTCGGGCGGCTGTCGGACTCGGCGAGCGGCTACTCGCTGCCGGGCAAGGGCACGGTCCTCGTGGCGCAGCTGTGGCCGGGGGAGAAGCGCCGGCCGGTGCGCTCGCCGGTCGCGGGGCTGTCCCGGCCGATCACCGGCGAGAAGGTGTGCGGGGACCGGTACGCGGCCCGGGCGACCGGCGACGGGGGGCTGCTGGTGCTGGTCGCCGACGGGCTCGGGCACGGCCCGCTGGCGGCGGCGGCGTCGGCGGCGGTCGCCGACGGGTTCCTGGGCTCGGCGCTGGAGGCGCCGGGGGCGATCGTGGAGCACCTGCACCGCACGGTGTCGCACACGCGCGGGGCGGCGGTGTCGGTGGCGAGGCTCACGGGCGGTTCGGTGGTGTTCGCGGGTCTGGGCAACGTCGCGGGGACGATCGCGTTTCCCGACGGGGACCGGCGGGGCATGGTGAGCATGCCCGGCATCGTCGGGCACCAGTCGCGCAGTGTCCGCGAGTTCACCTATGAGCTGCCGCCGGAGGGGGTCGTGGTGCTGCACTCCGACGGCGTCTCGGATCGGTGGAGCCTGCGTGACTACCCGGGGCTGGCGCGGCACGAGCCGCTGCTGGTGGCGGCGACGCTGCTGCGCGACGCCGGGGTGCGCCGCGACGACGCCTGCGTGGCCGTGGCCCGCGGGGCGGCCGGTGAGGCGGCGTGACCGGCGGCGGCACGCCGATCCTGCGGATGGTGCTCGCCGGTGAGCACGACGTGTTCGTGCTGCGCCAGCGGGGCCGGGAGGTGGCCGCCGCGCTGGGCCTGGACTACCAGGACCAGGTGCGGGTGGCGACCGCGCTGAGCGAGATCGGCCGGGAGGTTCTCGGCGCCGAGGTGACGTTCTCGGCGGTCGCCGAACCCCGCCCCCACCTGGTCATTGTTGTGTCATCAGCGGCCGTGGGTAACCAGGCTCTCGAGGGAGTCCGGGCGGCCGGGCGGCTGATGGATGAGGTGCGGGTGGAGGACGAACGGATCGTGTTGTCGCGGCGGCTGCCCGCGCAGGTCGACCCCGAGCGGATCGTGCAGGCGCGCAACGAGCTGGCCGGCAGCACGCCGACGACGGCGCTGGACGAGCTGAGCGTGCAGAACCGCCAGCTGGTCACGGCGCTGGAGGAAGTCCAGGCCCACCGGGACGAGCTGCTGCATCTCAACGCGGAGCTGGAGGAGACGAACAGGGGCGTCGTGGCCCTGTACACCCAGCTGTCGGAGGAGCTCGAGCAGACCAACCAGGGCGTGGTCGCGCTGTACGCGGAGCTGGACGAGCGCTCGGCGCAGCTGCGGGAGGCCAACGAGGCCAAGAGCCGGTTCCTGGCCAACGTGTCGCACGAGCTGCGGGCGCCCGTGACGGCGATCATCGGGCTGACGCGGCTGCTGCTGGACCCGCGTTCGGAGCCGTTGACGGCGGAGCAGACGCACCAGCTGGAGCTGGTGCAGGGCTCGGCGGCGGATCTGCTGGCGCGGGTCAACGACCTGCTGGACCTGGCCAAGGCGGAGTCGGGGCGGATCGAGCCGAGCTGGGGGCCGATCGACCTGGCGGCGGTGTTCGGGCAGCTGCGGGGGACGCTGCGGCCTCTGGCCCGCCAGGAGGTGCGGCTGGACGTCGACGAGCCGCCGGCGGCCGGGCTGATCTCCGACGAGCTGCTGCTGACGCAGATCCTGCGCAACCTGCTCACCAACGCGCTGAAGTTCACCGACCAGGGGACGGTCGGGATGGGCGCGTGGGTCGACGGGGACCGGTTGTACATCGCGGTCACCGACACCGGCATCGGGATTCCGTTCGCGGAGCAGGCGCGGGTGTTCGAGGAGTTCCATCAGGTGCGCGGGGCGCGGCAGGCGGGCGGGACGGGGCTCGGGCTGCCGTACGCGCGGCGCCTGGCGACGCTGCTGGGCGGGGCGCTGACGATGGTGAGCGAGCCGGGGGAGGGCAGCACGTTCACGTTGTCGCTGCCGCTGCGCCCGGCGGCGCCGGAGGACGCGCCGGACGAGGGGCCGCTGCCGCAGGTCGAGCGGGCGCTGGTGGTGGACGACGACCCGGCGGCCCGGCACCTGCTGCGCCAGCTGCTCGCCGGGATCGCCGACGAGGTGCACGAGGCCGCCGACGTGCGGTCGGGGCTGGCGATCACGGTCCGGGAGCGCCCGTCGGTGATCTTCCTGGACCTGCGGATGCCGGGTGGTGACGGCACGGTGCTGCTGGCCGATCTGGCAGGGCTGCCGGACGTCGCCGGCATTCCGGTGTTCGTGGTGACCGCGGCCGACGTGACCGACTTCGCGCCGGGGGAGCTGGCGCACGCCCGCTCGGTGCTGACGAAGGAGCAGCTGACCCGCCGCGCGGTCGTCGACCTCGTCGCCGGTCTGCAGCTGTGAGTACGGTGCCCGCGGCCGACATCCTGGTCGTCGACGACAGCCCGTCGAAGCGGTATGTGATCACCAGCTGGCTGCGGCGGGAGGGGCATCGGGTGACCGAGGCCGCGACCGGTGAGGCGGCCCTGGAGCTGCTGCACGGCGGGGGAGCGAGCGTCGAGCTGGTGGTGCTCGACGTGCGGCTGCCGGACATCGACGGGTTCGAGGTGGCGGAGCGGATCAAGGACGATCCGCGTACGGCGGCGGTGCCGGTGATCCACATCTCGGCGACGGCGGTGCACGCGGTCGACCGGACCCAGGGGCTGATCCGGGGCGCGGACGCGTATCTGGCCGAGCCGATCGACCCGGACGAGCTGCTGGCGACGGTGGGGGCGTTGCTGCGGTACTCCCGCGCCCGCCACCGCGCCGAGCGCCTGGCCGGGCGGCTGACCCGCCTGGTGGACACGACGGCGGCGATCAACGCGGCCACGAGCCTGCCGGAGCTGCTGCGGCTGGCGGCGGTCGGGGCGTCGCGGGTCTTCGGCGGGGCGGCGGCGGTCGCCGCGGCGTCGCCCGAGACCGGGGCCCTCGCGGTGCAGGTGGACGCGGCCGGGGCGGTGCCGGTTGTGCGGGCCGCCTACCGGGAGCAGTTCGAGGCCGACCCGCTGGAGGGTGCGGCGGGCGCGGCGCTGTTCGGCCAGGACGGCGGCCCGTGGTGGGACGGGCCGGTGTTCCGGGTCGTGGCGCGGGCCAAGGCGGGGCGGGAGCCGCTGCACATCGCGGTGCCGGCGGGCGGGTTCACCGACGACGACCACGACGTGCTGCGCCAGCTGGGGCAGGCGATCGCGCTGGCGGTGGAGGCGCTGCGCTCCTACGACGAGGAGCGGCGCACGGCGCTGACGCTGCAGCAGAGCATGCTGCCGGCGTCGCTGCCGCCGGTGCCGGGCTATGACATCGCGGTGCGGTACCGGCCGGCGAGCGACCACGTGTACGTGGGCGGCGACTTCTACGAGATCGTGGCCGTGGAGGGGCACATCGTCGCGGCCATCGGTGACGTGGCGGGGCACTCGCTGCGGGCGGCGACGATCATGGCGGAGGTGCGGCACGCGCTGCGGGCGTATCTCGCCGAGGATCACGCGCCGGGGCTGACGCTGGAGCGGCTGAACCGGATGATGCTGCGGTTCCTGCCGGAGGAGATCGTGACGATGTGCCTGCTGCGCATCGAGCTCGCGTCCGGGGAGATCCGGCTGGCCAACGCCGGGCATCCGCCGCCGCTGCGGGTCGCGGCCGGGCGGGTGACGCCGGTGGAGGGGCGGGTGGCGCTGCTGGGCGTGCCGACCGTGCACGACGCGGAGACGGTGTTCACGCTCGACCCGGGCGAGTCGCTGGTGATGGTGACGGACGGGCTGATCGAGCGGCGGGGTTCGACGTTCAACGAGGGGCTGGAGCGGCTGCAGCTGGCGCTGGCGCGGGGTCTGGGCGCCGACGGCGGCGACGGCGACCTCGAGGCGGTCTGCGACGCGCTGCTGCTCGGGCTCGGCGACGAGTCCGACGACGACCAGGCGATGCTGGTGATCCGCCGGGGGATTTCGCCCTGATCCGGTTGCGGCGGGCGCGGCGGGCGGTGACGCTGGCCGTGACGGCTTGCGACGGGGGGAATGTGCCATGGCGGTCTGTGTGACGTGCGGCAACGACTACTACATGACGTTCGAGGTGCGGACGGTCGGCGGGGGGTCGTACACGTTCGACTCGTTCGAGTGCGCGATCCAGAAGCTGGCGCCGGTGTGTGAGCACTGCGGGACGCGGATCGTCGGGCACGGCGCGGAGGTGTCCGGGAAGTTCTACTGCTGTGCGCACTGTGCGCGTACGGCGGACGCGTCGGCCGGTTTCGAGCTGCGCGACGCGGTGGGGGCCTACCCCGGCTGATCGCGTTGCCCCGGTGATCTTTGCCCGTGCGCGACATGATTGGGTAACCCGCAGGCAATGTGCGGAGCCCTCGTGCGCGTGAAGGAGCAGCTGTGGTCGTCCTGGGAATCGACATCGGCGGATCGGGCATCAAGGGGGCCCCGGTCGACCTGACCACGGGGGCGTTCACGAACGACCGGGTCCGGATCGAGACGCCGCAGCCGGCCGACGTCGCGAGCGTGGTGAAGACGGTCGCGGCGGTCGCGGGTTCGTTCGAGGCCGCGCAGAGCGTCGGGATCACGTTCCCGGCGGTCGTGCAGCACGGGGTGACCAAGACGGCGGCGAACGTGGACAAGTCGTGGGTCGACGCGCCCGCCGAGCAGCTGTTCTCGGAGGCGCTGGGCCGGCCCGTGACGGTGCTCAACGACGCCGACGCGGCCGGGGTGGCCGAGCTGGAGTACGGCGCGGGCCGCGGGGTGCCCGGTCTGGTGGTGATGGTCACGTTCGGCACCGGGATCGGCACGGCGCTGTTCATCGACGGCACCCTGGTGCCGAACACGGAGTTCGGGCACCTGCAGATGAGCGGGCTGCACCTGCACGGCGGCGACGCGGAGGACTACGCGTCGGACCGCATCCGCGAGCAGGAGGATCTCGCCTGGCCGGAGTTCGCCGAGCGGGTGCAGACGTACCTGCGGCACCTGCACGCCCTGCTGTGGCCGGATCTGATCATCGTCGGCGGCGGGGTGAGCAAGAAGGCCGAGAAGTGGCTGCACCTGGTCGACGTGCCGACGCGGGTGGTGCCGGCGGCGCTGCAGAACAACGCGGGCATCGCGGGCGCGGCGCTGCTGGCGGCCCGCAACGCCGGGATCGCCTGATCGCCGGCGCGCCGGACGGTCCCCCGCCGGCCGCCTCCGGGGGACCGTCCGCTGTGCGCCCCGACCGGCCCGGCTGACCGAATTGTCGGCAGATGGCGGGTTGGCGGCGGCTTGGGTGCGCGGGTGAGGCACCATTGCTGGCATGGGTGACTCGCCCGCGCCGCTGCGTGCCGAGGACCCGGCCTCGGTCGGGTCCTACCGGCTGCGCGGCCTGCTGGGCGTCGGCGGGATGGGCACCGTCTACCTGGCCGAGGGGGCCGACGGGCGCAAGGTCGCGCTCAAGGTCATCAACGCGGCGTTCTACCACGATCCGATGTTCCGGCACCGCTTCGCCGCCGAGGCCGCGGCCGCCTCGCGGGTCGCCGGGTTCTGCACGGCCCGGGTGCTCGACGTGGCGCTGGACGGGCCGGTGCCGCACATCGTGACCGAATACGTGCAGGGGCCGTCGCTGCACGACTACGCGACCGTGCACGGGCCGCTCGCGGGGCAGGTGGAGGCCGTCGCCGTCGGGGTGGCGGCCGCGCTGACCGCCATCCACGCCGTCGGGCTCGTGCACGCCGATCTGAGCCCGCGCAACGTGCTGCTGTCCCCGTTCGGGCCGAAGGTCATCGACTTCGGGGTGGCGCGGCTGCTGGGGCACGGCGCGGCGCACCAGCCGAACTTCGGCACGCCGGGCTGGCTGGCGCCGGAGCAGGAGCGCGGGTGGCCGCCGAGCCAGGCCAGCGACGTGTACGCGTGGGGCCTGCTCGTCGCCTGGGCCGGCACGGGCACCATGCCGCAGGGCGGCTCGCAGCCCGCGCTCGCCGGGCTGGACGCGTCGCTGGCCACGATGGTGCGCCGGGCGCTGCGCGAGGATCCCGCCGCGCGGCCCACCGCCCGGCAGGTGCTGCTCGCGCTGGTCGGGCAGGACGATCCGGCCGCGGCGCAGGTGGCCGCGACGGTGCGCGCGTCCGGCTCGGCGCGGCCGTCGCCCTCGCCCACGGTCGCGTCCGGCTCGGCGCGGCCCTCGCCCACGGCCGCGTTCGCGAAGGGCGCCGCGGCGGTGCACCGGCCCACGCAGCAGCTGCGGACGGGGACCCGCCGGCTCGCGCCGCCGCTGCCGCCGCCCCTCCGCCGCCGCGGCGGCGGCCGCGCCGGGCCGGGCGGGCCGTCGCGACCGGGATCGGGCTCGTGGCGCTGCTGGCGTGCCTGCTCGGCGGGCTCAAGCTGGCCGAGTCGGCCGGGCGGGGCGGGGCGGGCGCCCAGGCGGGCGGGCCCACGAGGTCCCCGACGCCGTCGCCCTCGCCGACGCCGAAGCGCAGCCCGGTCGCGTCCGACGGCCGGATGCGGTTCACCCTGGCCGGGTTCGCGTGCGGCAAGAAGGAGCTCGGGGACTGGCCGCTGACCCGCAAGCCCGGCGGGCAGTACTGCCTGGCCGACCTCAAGGTCGAGAACACCGGCGACAGCAAGGGCCGCATCTGGGTCGGCAACCAGAAGCTGCGCGACAGCGACGGCAAGGAGTACGGCCCCGACGAGTTCTCGTGGGTGTACTACGACAAGTCCCGGCCGCTGTTCGGCGAGATCGGTCCCGGGGACTCGGTCACCGGCACGCTCGTGTTCGACGTGCCCGACGGGCTGACGTTCACCGAGCTGCGGGTGCGCTCGGGGCTCGTGGGCGGCGACAGCAGCGCGATCAAGCTGCGCTGAGCCGCACCGGCCCGCACCGGCCGGCCGCGACGCGGCGTGCGTGGACGCGCAGCGTCGTGCGCCGTGACCAACGGCGGACGGTGAGGCCACGGGAGTAACGGTCCGGACCCCGGCGGACGCCGCGGTAGCTCTGGGAAATCTGCCCTCGGAAGACGGCCCCAGCGGTGGGAGCGGGCCGTGAGAGCGCTCCATGGGAGCGGTCCCGAGCGGATCGTGCCGGGATTGCCGGCGAGTCCGCGTTCACATCGACGGTGGTCCCGAGCAAACACCATGGACAGCCGCTTGGCAAGGGTTGCCGCAACGTTAAGTTTCGTTACCACCGTGTTATTGACACCACTGTCCGCGATCCGATTTAGTGTGCCGGAACCGGTTGCGGAACCGGTTCCAGAACACGCTCTCTTGCCAGAAAGCGCTCTCACCGGAAGGATCGCGGCGTGCCGATCACCATCGCCGATGTGGCGGCGCGAGCGGGGGTCAGCAAGACCACCGTCTCGCGTGTGCTCAACGGCAAAGGAGAGGTCGACGAGGCGACCGCGGCACGGGTACGCACGGTCATCGACGAGCTGGGCTACGTGCCCAGCGCGCGGGCGGTCAACCTGGCCCGGGGGCACACCCGGGTGATCGGGATGCTCGTCCCCTCGCTGACGTGGCCGTGGATGGGTGAGGTCGTGCAGGGCGCGGTCGACGTCGTGGAGTCGGAGGGATACGGGTTGCTGCTGTTCACGTGCAACCGCGGTGCCGAGTCCATGCGGCAGTTCTCCGCGCAGGTCTCCGGCAAGTCGTTCGACGGCCTGCTGGCCATCGAGCCCGAGGGCACCCTGGACTACCTCGCCGACCTGTATGCGGGCGGCCTGCCGGTGGTCCTCATCGACGACCGCGGCGACAAGCCGCTCATGCCGTCGGTGGCCACCACCAACCGGGCCGGCGGCTCGCTCGCCGCCCGGCACCTCGTCGAGATCGGCCGGCGACGCCCCCTCGTCATCACCGGCTCCGAGAAGTTCGGCTGCACGCAGGACCGGCTCGGCGGCTTCGCGGACGTCTTCGCCGCGGCCGGCGCGCCCATCGACCCCCGCCTCGTCGTGGAGGGGGACTTCACCTACGAGTGCGGCATCGTGTCGGTCCAGCGGGCCCTCGCCGAGGGCATCGAGTTCGACGCGGTGTTCGCGCACAACGACCTGTCGGCCTCCGGTGCCCTCCAGGCGCTGCGGCTGGCGGGCAAGGCGGTGCCGCAGGACGTCGCCCTCGTCGGGTTCGACGACATCCTGCACGCCTCCCACACCGAGCCGCCGCTGACCACCGTCCGCCAGCCCATGCGCCAGATGGGCGAGATGGCGGCCCGCCGGCTCATCGCGCATTTCGACGGCACGCCGCTCACGGCCGAGCCGAACATCCTGTCCACCACGCTCGTCGTGCGCGGCTCGACCGTCGCGGCGCAGCCCGAACGCACCACCTGACGCCTCAACGCCGCACGGGCGGCGCCGACCGAACCGCACGGCGCCGTCGTCATACCGCGAATTGTTCCTGTCCGCCCCACCTGTCGATCCAGGTACCAAAGGAGACACCCCCGTGTTGACCAGACGCTCCGTACTGCTCGGCATGGCCGGTCTGCTGGCCACGTCGACCACCTTGGCCGCGTGCGGCGATTCGCCGAACGAGAACAAAGGCGACGGTGCCAAGACGACGGTCCTGACCGTCGGCATGCCCAACGGCCCGCTGACCGAGAACGAGAACCCGTTCCTGACCACCTCGGCCGGGGCCAAGGACGGCTACCGCTGGGTGATCTACGAGCCGCTGATGATGTGGAACCCGGTCAAGCCGGCCGACCCGATGAAGGCGTGGCTGGCCACCAAGGCGGAGTGGAACAAGGACTACACCTCGGTCGTGCTGAACATCCGTGACAACGCCACCTGGTCCGACGGCGAGAAGCTCACGGCCGACGACGTCGTGTTCACCTACAAGCTGGTGCGCGACAACGAGGCGCTCAACTCCGGTGGTGTGCCGATCGCGGACGCGACCGCCAGCGGCTCCGACGTGACCATCACGTTCAAGTCGTCGCAGTTCGTCAGCCAGCAGAAGGCGATCGCCCAGATCCCGATCGTGCCCAAGCACATCTGGGAGAAGGTGGCCGACCCGAAGACCGAGGCCAACAAGAACCCGATCGGCTCCGGGCCGTACACGCTGAAGTCCTTCACCCCGCAGACCACGACCCTCGTGGCCCGCGACAAGGGCTACTGGCAGACGCTGCCGCAGGTCAAGGAGCTGCGGTACACGTCCTACAACGACAACAACGCGCAGACCACGGCCCTGGCCAACGGCGAGTGCGAGTGGAGCTTCGTCTTCATCCCCAACGTGAAGACGGTCTTCATCGACAAGGACGCGGCCAGCCACAAGATCTGGGCCCCGCCGGTCCTGGGCATCCACGGCCTCTACATCAACACCACCAAGGCGCCGTTCGACGACCCGAAGCTGCGCGTCGCGATGGGCATGGTCATCAACCGCGACGACATCTTCAACACCGCCGAGGCCGGCTACTTCCACCCGCTGGTCAAGAGCGTGACGGGTCTGCCGTCGCCCGCCGGTGACGCCTACATCTCCGACGAGTACAAGGGCAAGGACTACAAGGTCGACGTCGAGGGCGCCAAGGCGCTGCTCGCGAGCGCCGGCTACAAGCTCGAGGGCACCACGCTGAAGGACAAGTCCGGCAAGCCGGTCACCCTGACGCTCACCGACCCGGCCGGTTGGTCGGACTACCAGACGTCGCTGGAGATCGTGAAGGCCAACCTGGCCCAGATCGGCATCGCGGCCACGATCGACAAGGCCAACCAGGACGCCTGGTTCAAGAACATCGAGGCCGGCCAGTTCGACGCGGCGTTCCGCTGGACCGACGGTGGCTCGACCCCGTACGACATCTACCGCACGGTGATGGACGGCGACCAGCTCAAGCCGATCGGCACCGCGTCCCCGGCCGCGAACTTCGGCCGCTTCAACAACCCGGAGGCGACCGCCGCGCTGCGTGCCTACGCCGCCGCCACCGACGACGCGGCCCGCAAGACCGCGCTCGCCACGCTGCAGAAGATCTTCGTCGAGCAGGCCCCGATGATCCCGGTCGGTGCCGACAACATCGGCGCGGCGTACAGCGCCAAGAACTGGACGGGCTGGCCGGACGACGCCAACCCGTACGGTGCCGCGCAGCCGACTCAGGCCAACGCCCTGGACGTCATCCTGCACCTCAAGCCGGCCGGCTCCTGACGACCGGATCGTACTGACACCGCTCCCCGGGCGGCCCTTGCGCGGGTCGCCCGGGGAGCGGTATCCCATGACGAACACCCCGAGACAGGATCGACGGCAATGACGTTGAGCGAGAGCCCGGCGGCGCCAATCGGCGAGGTGGTGCTGGAGGCCGAGGGCCTGACCAAGCATTTCCCCGTCCGGCGGAAGCTGAGCGACATCATCACCGGCAAGCGGGCGGTCGTCCACGCCGTGGACGACGTGTCCCTCACCCTGCGCCGAGGCAGGGTCACCGCACTGGTCGGCGAGTCCGGCTCCGGCAAGTCCACGGTCGCCCGGCTGTTCGCGCAGCTCTACCCGCGCACCGGCGGCGACCTCCGCCTGCACGGGCAGACGACCCGGGTGCACGGCGGGCGCCGGTTCCGCGAGTACGTCAGCCGGGTGCAGCTCATCTTCCAGGACCCGTTCGGCTCGCTCAACCCGGTGCACACGGTGCGCTACCACCTCACCCGGGCGCTGAAGATCCACGGCAACGCGGGCAAGACCCCCGAGGAGCTCGAGGCGGCCCTCGCCGCGCTGCTGACCCGGGTGTCGCTGACCCCGCCCGAGCGCTACGTCGACAAGTTCCCGCACGAGCTCTCCGGCGGCCAGCGCCAGCGCGTCGCGATCGCCCGCGCCCTGGGCGCCGACCCGGAGGCCCTGCTCGCCGACGAGCCGGTGTCGATGCTCGACGTGTCGATCCGCCTCGGCATCCTGAACCTCCTGCGCGACCTCAAGGAGCGGCTCAACCTCGCCATCCTCTACATCACGCACGACATCGCCTCGGCGCGGTACTTCGCCGACGAGACGATGGTGATGTACGCCGGGCGCATGGTCGAGGGCGGCGACAGCGAGTCGGTCACGCAGAACCCCGCGCACCCGTACACGCGGCTGCTCATCGACTCCGCCCCGGACCCGGACCGCATCGCCGGCGTGGCCGACGCGTCCGCCGAGGACCGCGGCAACGGCGAGCCGCCCAGCCTGATCCGGCCCCCGGCCGGCTGCCGGTTCCACCCGCGCTGCCCGCACGCGATGCGTCGCTGCACCGTCGAGCTCCCGCCCCGTCTCGAGGTCGGTGAGCCCGGGCACTGGGCCGCCTGCTGGCTCTACGACGCGGACACCGTCGCCAAGGAGGGCGTCGGCTCGGCCGCCGATCCGTCGATCCCCACGCCGCCGGCGCATCACCAGCCGGAGGAGGCACGATGAAATTCCTGCTGCAACGCCTCGCCTTCTACCTGTTCACGGCCTGGGCCGCGATCACCATCAACTTCTTCATCCCGCGGATGATCCCGGGCGACCCGATCAGCTCGTTCCTGGCCCGCAACCAGGGCGCGGTGTCGTCGGACTCGATCCACTCCCTCGAGGTGCTCTTCGGGCTCGACAAGCAGCAGAGCCTGTGGCAGCAGTACCTCGACTACTGGAAGCAGCTGTTCCACGGCGACCTCGGCCTGTCGTTCACGTTCTTCCCGTCGACGGTCAGCGAGGTCATCAGCTCCAGCCTGCCGTGGACGATCGGCCTCGTCGGCATCACCACGATCCTGAGCTTCCTCATCGGCACGACGCTGGGCATCGGCGCCGGCTGGCGGCGCGGCACCTGGATCGACGGGCTGCTGCCGGCCACGACGTTCCTGTCGTCCATCCCGTACTTCTGGCTCGGCCTGGTGTTCATCGCGCTGTTCACCGGCAACGGCAGCTACTTCCCGTCCTCCGGCGGCTACACGCCCGGCCTGGTGCCCTACTGGGACGGCACGTTCATCGGCTCGGCGATCAACCACAGCGTCCTGCCGGCGTGCACGATCCTGCTGTCCTCCATGAGCGGCTGGATCCTCGGCATGCGCAACATGATGGTGACCGTCTCGGCCGAGGACTACATCACCGTCGCCCACGCCAAGGGCCTCTCCGAGCGGCGGGTCGCGTTCAGCTACGCCGCCCGCAACGCGCTGCTGCCCAACATCTCGGCGTTCGCGCTGTCGCTGGGCTTCATCGTCGGCGGCACCCTGCTGGTGGAGATCGTCTTCTCCTACCCGGGCGTGGGCTTCCAGCTCTTTCAGGCCGTCGGCGCGCACGACTACCCGCTGATGCAGGGCATCTTCCTGGTCATCACCATCTCGGTGCTGGTCGCCAACCTGCTCGCGGACGTGGCCTACACGCTGCTCGACCCGCGCACCCGAAAGGCAGGCTGAGATGACCGTCACCCCCTCGAGCATCGAGCAGGTCATCCCCGGGCAGGGCGCCATGGCCCAGCCCGACGCCGCGCCGAGCGGCAAGAAGGCCAAGCGCAAGCGGTTCCGGTTCGTCGCCAACGGCAAGGCCGCGACCGGCCTGGTCATCCTGGCCATCTACGTGCTGTTCGCGATCATCGGCCCGTGGGTCGCCCCGTACGACCCGGACAAGATCACCTCGGACGCGATCCAGGCGCCGTCGGCCCAGCACTGGTTCGGCACCACGCACCTCGGCCAGGACATCTTCAGCCAGATCCTGGCCGGCACCCGCAGCGTCGTGTTCGTCGGCGCGGTCGCCGGGATCGTCGCCACGATCCTGTCGATCCTCGTCGGCGTCACCGCCGGCTACCTCGGCGGCATCGCCGACGAGATCCTCTCGGTGCTGTCCAACGTCTTCCTGGTCATCCCCGGCCTGCTGCTGGTCATCATCATCTGCACCTCGCTGCCGAAGGTGAACGACCTGACCGTCGCGCTGGTGATCGGCCTGACCAGCTGGTCGTGGGGCTCACGGGTCCTACGGGCCCAGACGCTGTCGCTGCGCCGGCGCGACTACGTCGACGCGGCCCGGGCCACCGGCGAGAAGACCTGGCGGATCATCTTCTTCGAGATCCTGCCCAACCTGACCGCGATCATCGCCTCCGGGTTCGTCGGCACCGTCATCTTCGCGGTGCTCTCGGAGATCACGCTCGCGTTCATCGGCATCTCCTCGGTGTCGTCGTGGAACTGGGGCACCATCCTGTTCTGGGCCCAGGGCCAGCAGGCCCTCGCCCAGGGCGCCTGGTGGTGGTTCGTCCCCGCGGGCCTCGCCATCGCCATCCTGGGCACCGCGCTGAGCCTGGTGAACTTCGGCATCGACGAGTTCGTCAGCCCGCGGCTGCGCACCTCGGGCGCGGGCGGCAACAAGGGCCCGAACGGCGAGAAGGTCCGGATGCAGGTCGGCTTCACGCCCGTGCTGCGCCCGGTCGAGCCGGCGTCGAAGATCGAGATGGACGGTGCCAAGCGATGACCCAGGTCCTCACCAAGCCGCTGCTGGAGATCAAGAACCTCAACGTCGACTACGGCCTCGGCTCCGACGCGGTCCGCGCGGTCCGCGACGTCGACCTCACCATCCACCGCGGCGAGGTCGTCGGCCTCGCGGGGGAGAGCGGCAGCGGCAAGTCGACGCTGGCCTACGGCGTGACCCGGCTGCTGCCCCCGCCCGGCGTGGTCTCCGGCGGCGCCGTGATCTACCACCCGGAGCGGGGCGAGCCGTACGACGTGCTCAGCCTCAGCCACAAGGAGCTGCGCAAGTACCGCTGGGCCGAGACGTCGATCGTGTTCCAGGGCGCGATGAACTCGCTCAACCCGGTGCACAAGATCGACGTGCAGATGATGGACGCGATCAAGGCCCACGAGCCGGGGCTGTCCAAGGCCGCGCGGCTGGACCGGGCCAAGGAGATGCTGCGGCTCGTCGGCATCGCCGAGGACCGCCTCGACGCCTACCCGCACCAGCTCTCCGGCGGCATGCGCCAGCGCGTCATGATCGGCATGGCGCTCGCGCTGCAGCCGCAGCTGGTCATCATGGACGAGCCGACGACCGCCCTCGACGTGGTCATGCAGCGGCAGATCCTCGGCCAGCTCGTCGAGCTGCGCGAACGGCTGGGCTTCTCGGTGCTGTTCATCACCCACGACCTGTCGCTGCTGGTCGAGTTCAGCGACCGGATCGCCATCATGTACGGCGGGCGGATCGTCGAGGAGGCGCCGTCCGCGGACATCTACCGGGAGCCGCTGCACCCGTACAGCGGCGGCCTGCTGCGCTCGTTCCCCGCCCTGCGCGGCGAGCGGCGCGAGCTGGCCGGCATCCCCGGCTCCCCGCCCGACCTGCGCGGCATGCCCAGCGGCTGCGCGTTCCACCCGCGCTGCCCGAAGCGCTTCGAGCCGTGCGACACGGTGATTCCCGTCCTGGGCAAGCCCGACGACCACGTCGGACCGGCCCGCACGGTCGCCTGCCACCTGCACCCGGTCACCGCCGGGTAGCAGCAGGCCGACCGACTCCAACCAAGCCTGAACAACCCCAGGAGAACCATGGACACGACCGCAGCACCCCTCGATCGAGCCAACCCGATCGCCACGCTTCCGCCCTCGTTCCGCTGGGGCGTGGCGACCTCGGCCTACCAGATCGAGGGCGCGGTCGACGAGGGCGGGCGCACCCGGTCCATCTGGGACACGTTCTGCGAGGTGCCCGACGCGATCGCCAAGGGCGACACCGGCGAGGTCGCCTGCGACCACTACCACCGGATGCCGCAGGACGTGGCGCTCATCCGCGACCTGGGGGTCGACCTGTACCGCTTCTCCGTGGCCTGGCCGCGCGTGCAGCCGCGCGGCCGGGGCCCGGTGAACCCCGAGGGCATCGGCTTCTACGACCGGCTCACCGACGAGCTGCTGGCCAACGGCGTCGAGCCGTGGGTCACCCTGTACCACTGGGACCTGCCGCAGGAGCTCGAGGACGCGGGCGGCTGGCCCAACCGCGACACCGCGTACCGCTTCGCCGACTACAGCATGATGGTCTTCGACGCGCTGCAGGACCGGATCACCACCTGGACGACCCTCAACGAGCCGTGGTGCTCGGCGATGCTCGGCTACGCCTACGGCGACCACGCCCCGGGCCGGCGGGACTTCGCGGCGGCCATGTCGGCGGTCCACCACCTGCTGCTCGGCCACGGCCTCGCGACCCAGCGCATGCGGGAGGCCTCCGACGGCCGCCACCAGTTCGGGATCACCCTGAACATGGGCGTCTCGACGCCGCAGACGGACTCCGCGGCCGACCGGGACGCGGCCCGCCGCGCCGACGCCCTCGGCACCCGCATCTACCTCGACCCGCTCGTGCACGGCCGCTACCCGGCCGACCTCGTCGAGGACCTGGCCCAGCGCGGGATCACCCTGCCGGTCCAGGACGGCGACCTCGAGGCGATCAAGGCCCCGCTGGACGTGCTCGGCGTGAACTACTACTTCTCCGAGACCCTCTCCGGCGTCGACGAGGACGGCAACGCCACCGACGTCGACGGGCTGCCGGTGCGGCGGGTCATCCCGACCGGCCGGCCGATCACCGCGATGGGCTGGGAGATCGTCCCCGAGGGCTTCACCCAGCTGCTCGTGCGGCTCTACACCGACTACCGGCTGCCGATCTACGTGACCGAGAACGGCTCCGCGTTCGACGACGAGCCGGACGAGACCGGGTTCGTCGACGACGCCGACCGCGTCGCCTACTTCGACTCGCACATCGGCGCCGTCGCGCTCGCGCGGCAGCAGGGGGCCGACATCCGCGGGTACTTCGCGTGGTCGCTCATGGACAACTTCGAGTGGGCGTACGGCTACGACAAGCGGTTCGGGATCGTCCGCGTCGACTACGACACCCAGGAGCGCACGCCGAAGCGGTCGGCGCACTGGTACCGCGACATGATCAAGGCCCTGCGCGCCTGACGTATTCCCTGGTAGCCCCGTCCTGTGCGAACATGTGTTCGTGTCGGACGGGGCTACGATCCTGCACGCCGATCTCGACGCCTTCTACGCGTCCGTCGAGCAGCGTGACGACCCCCGCCTGCGCGGCCGCCCGGTGATCGTCGGCGGCGGGGTCGTCCTCGCGTGCAGCTACGAGGCGAAGCGCCGCGGCGTGCGCACCGCGATGGGCGGCCGGCAGGCCCGCGCCCTGTGCCCCGAGGCGATCGTGGTGCCGCCCCGGATGCACGCGTATTCGGCCGCGTCCAAGGACGTCTTCGCGATCTTCCGCGACACCACCCCGGTCGTCGAGGGCCTGTCGATCGACGAGGCCTTCCTGGACGTCTCGGGCCTGTTCCGCATCGCCGGCGCCCCGCTCGGCATCGCCGCGCGGCTGCGGGAACGGGTGCGGGCCGAGGCCGGGCTCGCCATCACCGTCGGCGTCGCCCGCACGAAGTTCCTGGCCAAGGTGGCCAGCGGCGTCGCCAAGCCCGACGGGCTGCTGCTGGTGCCGCCCGCCGACGAGCTCACCTTCCTGCACCGGCTCCCCGTGGAGCGGCTGTGGGGCGTCGGCGCGGTCACCGCCGCCAAGCTGCACGCCCACCGCGTCACGACCGTCGGCCAGGTCGCCCGCCTCGGCGAGGCCACCCTCGTGTCGATGCTCGGCGAGGGGCAGGGCCGGCACCTGCACGCTCTGGCCCACAACCGTGACCCGCGCCCGGTCGTGACGGGCCGCCGCCGGCGCTCGATCGGCGCGCAGCGGGCCCTGGGCCGCGGCCCCCACCCGCACGCGTTCCAGCAGGCGGTCCTGGCCGAGCTCGCGGACCGGGTGACGCGCCGGATGCGCGCGGCCGGCCGGGCGGGCCGCACCGTGGTGCTGCGCCTGCGCTTCGCCGACTTCACGCGGGTGACGCGCTCGCGCACCCTGCCGCGCCCGACGTCGCACACGCAGACGATCCTGGACGCGGTGCTGGGCCTGCACGCCGCGGCGGTCTCGGACATCGCCAACCGGGGCCTGACGCTGGTCGGCATCGCCGTGTCGAACCTGGACGGCGACGGCGCGTCGCAGCTCGAGCTGCCCTTCGACGTGTCCTCGGGCGACTCCCTGGACTCGGCTCTGGACCAGGTCCGCGACCGCTTCGGCTCGGCCTCGGTGACCCGCGCGTCGCTGCTCGGCCGCCGCCAGGGCCCCACGGTGCCGCTGCTGCCGGACTGAGCGACCGGGTGCGTCCGGCGACCTGCCGCTCTAAGGTGCGTGGGTGGATCTCGCACGTCTCGGCACGCCGATCGGTCCGATGGTCCGGGTCCACGGCGGGTACGCCAACCGGATGTTCCGGCTCGACACCGACCAGGGGTCGTTCGCGGTGAAGGAGCTGAATCTCGCGGATCGCCGCCGGCCCTACCGCGCCGGGGACGTGTTCGGGTTCGAGCGGGCCGCCTTCGCCGCCGGCGTCCCGATGCCGGAGCCGATCGCGGCCGACGGCCGGACGCTGGTGCATCGGTGGGTCGAGGGCGAGCGGGTGCCCGAAGCGCCGGTGCCGGCGGCGTACGCGTTCGAGATCGGCGAGATCCTCGCGCGCATCCACGCGCTCGACGTCGCGTGGGCCGACGCCCCGGCCGAGGAGCCGCCGGCCCGGGACTGGCCCGAGCTCGCCGAGCGGGCGGCGGCGACCGGTCAGCCCTGGGCGGGCGAGCTCGCCGCCGAGGTCGAGACGTTCCTGGCGATCGCCCGCTTCGTCGACACGTGCGAGCGGCCGGGGCCGGTCGTGCTGACGCACCGGGACATCCAGCCGTGGAACCTGCTGGCCCGGGAGGGCCGGCCGGTGGTGCTCGACTGGGAGCTGTCGGGGATGCTCGACCTGTCCGGTGAGCTCGGCTCGACGGCGCTGAGCCTCGCGAAGGGGCCGGGCTTCGACGACGTCCGGCCCGCCGTCTTCGGCTCGGTCCTCGACGGCTACGTCGCCGGGGGCGGACCGCTGCCGCCCTGGGGTCCGAGCTGGTTCGCGTATCTGGTCGGCGGCTGGCTGGGGCACACGCGGTGGAACATCCTGCGCTGCCTCGCCGGCGTCGAGGCCGGTACCGGCCCGGAGCTCGCGCTGTCGCACGAGGCGGCGCGTGACGGCGTCCGCGGTCTCCCGGTCCTCTTCGGCCGGCTGCCGGAGCTGCGGCAGCTGCTCGCCCCTCCGCATCGCTGATCCTAGTGTCCTAGGATGCGCTACGCGCGAGCGGCGCCGCACCGGGTGTCGCTGGCCGCGTCACGACCATGCCGCGCGCCGGCGATTCGGTTTGCTGGCGGACGGCGCCACGGCGGCGTACCGGGCTCGTGCGGGCGTCCGGACCCCGACCTGGAGGGTGTCGGCCACCGCCATGCTGACCTGCGAAGATGGTCTAATCCTAGCATCCTAGGACGCCTTACACGACGTGGCTACGCCACGTCTGGAAAAGCCATACCTAGCCGCTGCGCGGCTGACTTAGGTTTTTGCGTTTCGCGCCGCCGGCTGCCTCAGCTGGTGGTGGGCGCGGGACTGGCCGATCGCGTGACCTGGCCCTGGCAGGCGACGACGGCGTCGAGGTGCCAGCCGAGGGTCTTGTCGGCGCGGAAGGTGAGCACGGCGACGGTCTGGGCCTTGGCGTCGAAGCCGATGTCGACGCGGTCGTCGCTGTCGAAGAGGCGGCGTTTGCCGGCGACGAGGCCGGGGTTGCGCGCGTTGGCCCAGGCCTCGGCGAGCTGGTCGGGGGTGCGGGTCTCGCGGGCGGTGGGCTCGGCGGTGGCCTGGGCGCCGGCGATCTGGGTGCAGTGCAGCTGGGCGGCGGGGTCGAAGCGGGCGGCGTCGCGGTTGCCGGCCCAGTTGACGTAGGTGATGAGCGCCGCGGCGGCGAGGGCGATGCCGAGGAGGCGCGGGATGGTGCGGCGCACGGTTCCAGCGTGCGCCGCAGTGCGGGTCTTCGGTGCCGGTTTCGGGGAAGGTCAGGTGGTGTGTTCCTTGCGCCACCAGTCGACGCCGGTGGCGGGGAGGGTGTCGATGGGGTCGTAGTACGGGTAGGTGCGGTCGAGCTGGGTGGCGTCGTCCTCGATGCTGGTGCGGTAGTTCTTGGTCCAGTAGCTGATGCCGCGTTCGCGGTCGTATTCGGTGACCATGTGGACCCAGCGTTTGCCGACGTAGGGGACGTCGCAGACGATGCGGGGGGTGGCGTATCCGGGCAGGTAGCCCATGATGTCGTGCTGGAGTTGCTGGGCCTGCCAGACGGCGACGCGCCAGTGTTCGGCGTTGGGGATCATGTCGCACATGTAGAAGTAGTAGGGCAGGATGCCGGCCTCGCCTTGCAGGGCGAAGCAGAGGTCGAGGAGGTCTTCGGCGGTGGCGTTGACGCCGCGGAGGAGGACGCCCTGGTTGCGTACGTCGCGGACGCCGACCTCGAGGGCGGTGTGGGCGGCGCGGGCGACGAGGGGGGTGAGGGATTGGGCGTGGTTGACGTGGGTGTGGATGGCGAGGTTGACGCCGCGGCGGGCGGCGGTGCGGGCGACGCGTTCGAGGCCTTCGACGACGGTGGGTTGCAGCCAGTGCTGGGGGAGGCCGGCGAGGGCTTTGGTGGCGAGGCGGATGTCGCGGATGGTGTCGATGGCGAGCAGGTGCATGAGGAACGTCTCGAGTTGGTGCCAGGGGAGGTTGGCGACGTCTCCGCCGGAGACGACGACGTCGCGGACGCCGGGGTGGGCGCGCAGGTAGTCGAGCATGGCGGTGTGGCGGTCGGCGGGTTTGCTGGCGAGTTTGAGTTTGGTGACGGTGGGGGTGTTGTTGCCGACGAGGTCCATGCGGGTGCAGTGGCCGCAGTATTGGGGGCAGGTGGGGAGGAGTTCGGCGAGGACTTTGGTGGGGTAGCGGTGGGTGAGGCCTTCGGCGACCCACATGTCGTGTTCGTGGAGGGAGTCGCGGGTGGCGTAGGGGTGTGAGGGGAAGTCGGGGTGGCGGTCGGTGGCGATGGGGAGCATGTAGCGGCGGATGGGGTCGTTGCGGAGGGTGTCGTCGGTGGGGGGTGTGTGGGGGCTCATCGTGTTGATCATTTGGGGTGGGATGAGCATGGACATGGTGGCGTGGTTGGTCTGGTCGGTGGCGAGGTCGTCGTAGAAGGTGTCGGTGACGGTGTCGCCGAGGACGGCCTTGAGCTGGGGGATGGTTTTGACGCAGTGGGCGCGTTGCCATTGGGCGTCTTCCCATTGGTCGCGGGTGACGTCGTGCCAGCCGGGGTAGCGGCGCCAGTCGGGCTCGGTGAGTGCGTGGCGCTGGTAGGCGTATGGCTGCACGGTCCGACTCCTCAAGGTTTTGTGTCCTAAGGGCAGATTAGCGGGAAATTCTTCGGCAAGCGATCCCTGGGGCGGAAGGTTTCTTGTCTGTCCAATGGTTGGCCGAGCTCGCGGTCCCGTGGCCCGACGCGGCTGTTGCTGCCGTATGCGGCGTCGCAGTTGCGGGCGGCGCAGCGGCGGAGGTGGCGTCGCATCTGGATGTGGGGTGCCGGGCGTCGTCGAAGGCGGTGTTGGTCGGGGTGGTGGAGCATGTCCTGTCGCCGACCGGCGCTTGAAAGATATCCTGTAGGCGGGTTACTGTGCCGGAAAATCTTCGGTCAGCGGTGGGGTGGTGCGGGAAGAATGAGTTCGCCGATCGGGTTGCATCGGGTGGTCGCACCGGCCGGGGTGCTGCCGCAGGCGGCGGAGCGCCTCGACGCCTCGGCGGCGGTCGGTGCCGACGAGGTGCGGGTGCGGGTCGAGCGGCTCAACCTCGACGCGGCGTCCTACCGGCAGCTCGCCGACGCCCACGGCGGTGACGGCGACGCGATCCGGGCCGCGGTGGCGGGGATCATCGCGGCGCGGGGCAAGATGCACAACCCGGTCACCGGCTCGGGTGGCATGCTCATCGGCACCGTCGAGGCGGTCGGCCCCGACTCGCCGCTCGGCCTGGCCGTCGGTGACCGGGTCGCGACCCTGGTCTCGCTGACCCTCACCCCGCTCGCCGTCACCGACGGGCTGCGCCGCTGGGACGGGCTCAGCGAGCAGGTGCCGTGCGACGGCCACGCGATCCTGTTCGCCCGGTCGGTCGCCGCGGTCCTGCCCGGCGACCTCGAGCCGGAGCTGGCGTTGGCGGTCCTCGACGTGTGCGGGGCGCCGGCGCTGGTCAGACGGCACCTGCGCGGCACGGTGCTGGTCCTCGGCGCGGCGGGGAAGTCCGGCAGCCTGGCCCTGGCCGCGGCCCGCGGGCACCGCACCGTCGGGGTCGTGCGCGACGAGCGGGAACGTGCCCTGCTGCAGCGTGCGGGTCTGGCGACGGAGGTCGTCGTCGCCGACGCCCGCGACGCCGTCACGCTCAGCGGCCTGGTCCAGGCGGATCTGACTGTCGTGTGCGTCGACGTGCCCGGCTGTGAGCATGCCGCGGTCCTGGCGACGAAGCCCGGCGGGACGGTCATCTTCTTCTCGATGGCGACGTCGTTCCCGGCGGCGGCGCTCGGTGCGGAGGGGCTCGCGGCGGATGTGACGATGCTCATCGGCAACGGGTATGTGCCGGGCCACGCCGAGTACGCCATCGGTCTGTTGCGTGACGACCCGGGTGTGCGGGCGGTCTTCGAGGCGCGGCTCGCGCCGCGGTTGGCAGACTGGGCGGCATGAGAACCCTCTACCGCGGTGGACGCGTCCACACCCCGGCCGATCCGTCCGCGACCGCGCTGCTCACCGACGGCGACCGGATCGCGTGGCTCGGCCCGGACGCCGACGCCCCGGCCGGCGCGGACCGGGTCGTGGACCTCGCCGGGGCCTTGGTGACGCCGGCGTTCGTCGACGCGCACGTGCACATCACCGCGACCGGTCTCACGTTGCAGGGCCTCGATCTGACGGGGGCGCGTTCGGCGGGTGACGTCCTGGACGCGGTCGCCGCGCACGCCGCGGCGCTGCCCGTGGACGCGGTCGTGATCGGGCACGGGTGGGACGAGTCGGGCTGGGCCGATCAGCGCACTCCGTCCGCGGGGGAGCTCGACCGGGCCGGGGGCGGGCGGGCGGTGTATCTGTCGCGGACGTGTGTGCACGCGGCGCTGGTGTCGACGGCGTTGCTCACCGCGGAGGCGAAGGCCGCGGCCGGGTACGACGAGGGCGGCTGGCTGCGCCGTGACGCCCACCACGTCGTGCGGGAGGCCGCGTACGCGTCGATCACCGCGGCGCAGACCCGCGCGGCGCAGGAGGCGGCGCTGCGGCACGCGGCGTCGCTGGGGATCGCCGCGGTCCACGAGTGCGGCGGGCCCGGCACGTCCGGGGAGGCCGATTTCACCGCCGCGCTCGGGCACGGCCCGGCGTTCCCGCGGGTGTTCGGGCTGTGGGGCGAGGCGGGTGCGGCGGCGAAGGCGCGGGAGCTCGGGGCGCGGGGCGCCGCCGGGGACCTGTACGCCGACGGTGCCCTCGGTGCCCGCACCGCGCACCTGCACGACGCGTACCTCGACGACGGCGACGCCGGGTGCGGCCACGGGTATCTGGGTGCCGAGCAGGTCGGTGAGCATCTGGTCGGGTGTGCCGTGCACGGGGTGCAGGGCGGTTTCCACGCGATCGGCGACGCGGCGATCGGCACGGTGCTGGACGGGTTCGGGTATGCGGCGGCGCGGGTGGGTGTCGAGCGGCTGCGGGCCGGGCGGCACCGCATCGAGCATGCGGAGCTGCTGGACAAGGCGGCGATCGCGAAGTTCGTCGAGTACGGCATTGTCGCGTCGGTGCAGCCGGCGTTCGACCGGTTGTGGGGCGGCGAGACCGGCATGTACGCGCGGCGGCTCGGGGCGGTGCGGTCGCTGGCGGCGAATCCGATCGGGTCGATGGCCGGGGTCGGGGTGCTGCTGGCGTTCGGGTCGGACAGCCCGGTGACGCCGCTGGACCCGTGGGGGTCGTGCCGGGCGGCGATGCGCCACCACAACCCGGTGCAGCGGATCGGGGCGAAGGCGGCGTTCGCGGCGCACACCCGCGGCGGGTGGCGGGCGGTCGGTGTCGACGACGAGGGTGTCCTGAACCCGGGCGGGACGGCGACGTTCACGGTGTGGGACACGACGAAGACCCTGACCGGGGTGCTGACCGGCGACGACACGCCCGCGGCGCGTATGACGGTGCTGGCCGGCACCGGCATCTGGACGGCCTGAGCAGAAGGAGACGGCGGTGGCAGGGAAACTGGGCCTCGACCCGGCGGTGGTCGCGCGGGCGCGGGCGCTGGCGGCTGAGGCGGGGCGGCCTGTCGTGGACCTCGCCCGGACCCATACCACCGTCGCCGTGGAACGGGCCACGCTGCGGCTGGCCGGGGTCGAGGGGGCCGACCCCGACGGCATCCCGTGGGTGAACCGGCTCGTCGATGCGGTCGTCGCGGACATCGGCCTCGGGCACGGGGTGCTGGGGCCGGTGTTCGACGCGCTCATCGGCGACGGGCACGCCGATGTGACGCTGCTGGCGCAGAAGGCCGCGGCCGGCAGTGTCCGGTTCACGGTGCCGTCGACGCGGCGGGCGCGCCGGCCGGCGACGGCCGCGGTCCGGCGGGGGATCGCCCGGATCGACCGGCGCCGCCGGGAACGGGAGCGGCTCATCGCCCGGCTGGGTGATCCGCCCCGCCGGCCGTGGATCTATCTGATCGTGGCGACCGGTGACATCTACGAGGACATCCCGCAGGCGCAGGCCGCGGCCCGGGCCGGTGCGGACGTGATCGCGGTGATCCGGTCGACGGGGCAGTCGCTGCTGGACTACGTGCCGGAGGGCGCGACCCGGGAGGGGTTCGCGGGGACGTACGCGACGCAGGAGAACTTCCGGCTGATGCGCGCCGCCCTGGACGAGACGTCACGGGAGGTGGGCCGGTATGTGCGGCTGACGAACTACGCGTCGGGGCTGTGCATGCCGGAGATCGCCGCGCTGGCCGGGCTCGAGCGGCTCGACATGATGCTCAACGACTCGATGTACGGGATTTTGTTCCGGGACATCAACCCGATCCGGACGTTCGTGGATCAGCGGTTTTCGCGGCAGATCCACGCCCGGGCGGGGATTGTGATCAACACCGGTGAGGACAATTACCTGACGACCGCCGACGCGGTCGACGCCGCGCACACCGTCACGGTGTCGCAGCTGCTCAACGAGTATTTCGCGCGGGAGGCCGGGCTGCAGACGTGGCAGCTGGGGCTGGGGCACGCGTTCGAGATCAACCCGGATCTGCCCGAGTCGTTCCGGCTGGAGCTCGCGCACGCGTTGCTGGCGCGGGAGTTGTTCCCGGGGGCGCCGCTGAAGTGGATGCCGCCGACGCGGCACATGACCGGCGACGTGTTCCGGGGCAACCTCCTCGACGGGTTCTTCAATCTCGCCGGGGCGCTGACCGGGCAGGGGATTCTGCTGGTGGGGATGATGACGGAGGCGGTCGTGACGCCGTGGCTGTCCGACCGGGACATCGCGCTGCAGAACGTTCACTACGTGCTGCGCGCGGCCGGGAACCTGCACGAGGATTTCGTTCCCGGCCCGTTCATTCAGGACCGGGCGGCGACGGTACTGGCTGAAGCGGTCGAGCTGCTGGAGCGGATCGGCGGGCAGGGGCTGCTCGACGCGATCGGCGAGGGCACGTTCGGGATCATGCGCCGGCCCGCCGACCGTGGTAAGGGTCTGGACGGGGTCGCCCGGCGGGCCGCGGACTACTGGAACCCCACCGAGGCGCTGCTCACCGGGAGGCCGTGATGCACGAGGTCGTCCGCCCGTACGGCGACACCACCGGCGACGGGATGATCCAGATGTCGTTCACGTTGCCGTTGCCGGCCGGCAAACGCGGCGAGGGGGCGGCGCTGCAGCTGGCGGGGAAGATGGGGGTCGATCCGGCGATGGTCGTGCACGCCCGGCCGATCGGCGAGCAGCACACGTTCTTCGTCGTCTACGGGCGGGTCAACCATCTCGTGGAGCCGGGGAAGGTCGTCGTCGCCGAACGCGACTATCCGCTGCTGTCGCCGAAGGACGTCAACGCCGTCGTCCGGGCCCGGCTGCGGCGCAAGCTCGTCGTCGTCGGGGCGTGTATCGGCACGGACGCGCACACCGTCGGCATCGACGCGATCCTGAACGTGAAGGGCATCGCCGGGGAGAAGGGCCTGGAGTACTACCGGGAGCTGCGGGTCGTGAACCTCGGTGCGCAGGTGTCGGTGCCGGACCTCGTCGCCGCGGCCGTGGCGGAGAAGGCCGACGCGGTCCTGGTGTCGCAGGTCGTCACCCAGCGCGATGCCCATTTGCACAACGTGCGGGCGATGTCCGCCGCGTTCCGGGAGGCGTTCCCGGCGGCGCGGCGGCCGCTGCTCGTCGCCGGCGGCCCGAGGTTCGACGAGCTGGCGTCGGCCGAGCTCGGCGTCGACCGGATCTTCGGCCGCGGGACCACGCCCCGCGAGGTCGCCTCGTATCTCGCCCACTCGATCGGGAGCCGCTGATGGACACGCTCGCCGGGACGACCGTGGTGCACCGCCGGTATGTGCCGTACGCGCATGCCCACTACGGCGGGAACCTCGTGGACGGCGCCTACAGTCTGGGCCTGTTCGGCGACGCCGCGACGGAGCTGTGCATCCGTACGGACGGCGACGAGGGCCTGTTCGCCGGGTATGCGGCGGTGACGTTCCACGCGCCGGTCCGCGCCGGTGACGTCGTGGAGGTGACCGCGACCGTGACCCGGCAGGGCAACCGGTCCCGGACGGTCGCGTTCACGTGCCACGTGACGTGCCGGGCCGACCCGGGCCGGGGCCCGTCGGCGGCGGCGGTCCTCGACCCGCCGATCCTGGCGGTGTCGGCGACCGGGACCGTCGTCGTGCCGTGAGGGTCGCGTGCGTCGATGTCGGGTCGACGGACACGAAACTCGCCGTCGTCGATACCCGGGCCGGGGTGCTGGTGTGCAGCGCGACGCATCCGACGACCTTCGGCGGTGACGTGCTCGACGGCGTTGACGCGCTGCTGGCGGGGGCGGGGCCGGTCGGGCACGTGTACTGCTGCTCGTCGGCGGGTGGCGGGCTGCGGCTCGGGGTCGTGGGGTTCGAGGCGCTGGTGTCGGCGGACGCCGCGTACCGGGTGGCGTTGTCGGCCGGGGCGCGGGTCGTGCACACCACGACGGGGCTGCTGACGGCCGCGGATGTGCGGGCGTTGCGGGCGGCGCGGCCCGATGTGCTGCTGTTGTGCGGCGGGACCGACGGTGGTGACGCCGACACGGTCGTGGGTAACGCGCGGCGGCTCGCGGGGTCCCGGTGGCGGGTGCCGGTCGTCGTGGCCGGGAACGCCGACGCCCAGCCGGAGGTGATGGCGCTGCTGGCCGGGCGGCCGGCCGTCGCGGCCGGCAACGTGCTGCCGCGGATCGGGGTGACGGCCCCGGACTCGGCCCGGGCCGCGATCCGGGACCTGTTCATCCGGCATGTCATCGGCGGGAAGCGGCTGTCGCGGGGGGCCCGGTTCGGGCGGCTCGTGTCGGCGGCCACCCCGGACGCGGTCCTCACCGGTGTCGGGGTCCTGGCCCGGGCCGTCGGTGGTGATCTGCTCGTCGTGGATGTGGGCGGGGCGACCACCGACGTGTATTCGGCGCTGGAGCCCGGTGAGGCGCCTCAGGACGCGGTGGCCGGGGTGTCGTGGCATCTGCGGACCGTCGAGGGTGATCTGGGGGTGCGGTGGAACGTGGACGGTATCCGGGCGGCGGCCGCGCGGGAGCGGCTCAGCGCCGGTGACGGCCCGCTGGGGCTGGCGGCGGCGGCCGTGACGGTCGCGGTGCGGCGTCACTCGCGGGCGGGACGCGACCTGCGACACGTGTCGACGGTCGTGGCGTCCGGTGGCGTGTTCCGGCATGCTGAACCCGGTGCCGCTGTGGCGGCCCTCGCCCCGGCGCTGCACGACCATGCCGGTGGGTGGGCGTTGCCGCGGGCGCCGCGCACGACCGTCGACACCGCCTACGTTCTGGCCGCCGCGGGGCTCATCGCCGCCGATCATCCCGACGCGGCCCTCACGCTCTGTGCCGGACTCGTACGGTGACCGGCCGGCGACAGCCGGTCAGCGTCCGGGTGAACCGGCACCGACACGCCAACACGACACGCCGCCCGGGTGAAATCCATCCGCCGGGGCGGTTGACAGCGCCCCCGAGCGTGCGCGTACCGTCTTTGCGTCCTACTTCGGGAAGGATGACCGCGGTTCGCTACTCTGCAACGCCCAACAGGCCGGACGTCCTCGTCAACCGACGAGACGACCCCGAGCACAGCGGGCGGGGGTCGGCGGGGGCCGCGAACGGGCATCCACCGGTGTCAGGGCAGGGGGGTCACGCGACCAGTAGACAACGGCACGCGCACGGGCAGCCAGCTTCGTGCCGAGCCGGAACGAAGGCCGCGCACGAACGTCACTGCCGCACCGGCCGGACACAGGGCCTGGGAGCGCGGGGCGCGACTACTACGGTCGCGCCCCCATTTCAGTTCGCGTCCAGGCAAGCGCAGGGTCCGCGGCCCGATGTCACCATCTCCGGGCCCGGCTCGACCGGCCGGGTCGGTCCGGGCCCGGAGCCGCGGCCCGGTCCCGCCCGGCGGTGTGTGCGGGACATCACCGGCCGGTCACGCCCCGCACATCGCCGGCGGGGCGGCCCGGCCGGCGCAGGGGCCCCGACCCCGCGATTCCACGTTCGGGCGACTTACCCCGCATAATGGGCGCCGCAAGCAAGACGTTCGGACGACCCGGGGATGGCGCAGGTGACGTTGGTCGAACCAGACGCGGCCGCCGCGCCCGCGGCACCTGACGCGCCGCGGCCCGGGCCGGGTCCCGTCCTGCCGGCGTGGGCGGCGCTGCTCGCCGCGGCCGTCGCCGGCGGGGCGATGCTCGTCGCGTTCCCGCCGTACGGGCTGTGGTGGGCGGCCCCCGCCGCCGTCGCGCTGCTCGCGATCGCCGTGCACGGGCGGCGGCTGCGGGGCGGGTTCTGGCTCGGCGCCGTCACCGGGGCGGTGTTCTTCACCCCGCTGCTGTCGTGGACGAACCTGCACACCGGCATGGTCCCGTGGCTGCTGCTGTCGGTGCTCGAGACCCTGTATCTCGGGCTCGTCGGCGCCGCCGGGGCGTGGATCAGCCCGCTGCTGCGCCGCCACGGCGGGTGGGCGTGGCCGGTCGCGGTCGGCGCGCTGTGGGTGGCGCAGGAGGCGCTGCGGGACCGGACCCCGTTCGGCGGGTTCCCGTGGGGGCGCCTCGCGTTCAGCCAGGACACGTCGCCGCTGCTGCGGCTCGCCGCGGTCGGCGGGGCGCCGCTGGTGTCGTTCGCCGTCGCGCTCATCGGCGGGCTCGGCGCCTACGCGGTCCTGCGCGGCGTCGGCGCCGGGACCGACGCCCGCCGGGCCGTGGCCCCCCTGGCCGCGGTCGTGGCCGGGTTGGCGGTGGCCGGGGCGGCCGCGGCGGTACCGCTGGGACATCCCGGCGGCGCATCCGTCTACGTGGCCGTGGTGCAGGGCAACGTGCCCCGGCTCGGGCTCGACTTCAACGCCCAGCGGCGGGCGGTCCTCGACAACCACGTGCGGGCCACGATCGCCCTCGGCGACACGGTGAAGGCCGGCGCGCGCCGGCCCGACCTCGTCGTGTGGCCCGAGAACGCCAGCGACATCGACCCGCTGCGGCAGGCCGACGCCGGGCTGCTCATCGACCAGGCCGCGAACGCCGTCGGCGCGCCGATCCTCGTCGGGGCCGTCCTCTACAGCCCGCAGACCGGCGTCGAGAACGCCGGGCTCGTGTTCAACCCGGGCCGCAGCCCCGGCGACCCCGTCCAGAAGTACGTCAAACGCCACCCGGTGCCGTTCGCCGAGACCATCCCGCTGCGCGGCATCGCCCGGATGGTGTCGGAGGAGGTCGACCGGGTCACCGACATGACGGCGGGCACGAAGCCCGGTGTCCTGACCGTCGGGCCGGCCACCGTCGGGGACGTCATCTGCTTCGAGGTCGCCTACGACGGGCTCGTCCGCGACACCGTCACCGGCGGCGGGCAGATCCTCGCCGTGCAGACGAACAACGCCACGTTCAACGAGTCCGAGGCGCGCCAGCAGCTGGCCATGGTGCGGCTGCGGGCCGTCGAGCACGGCCGTGACGCGCTCATGGCCTCCACCGTCGGCATCTCCGCGTTCGCCGGCCACACCGGCGCCACCAGCGCCGAAACCGAGTTCGACAAGCCGGCGGTCATCCTCGCCGAGCTGCACCTGGGCACAGAACGTACGCTTGCAACAAGGCTGGGAGCGATCCCCGAATACGTGATCGCCGCCCTCGCCACGGCACTGCTCGCCGCCGCCTGGATCGGGCGGAGGCGCCGCACCACGGTTACCGACATCACCCACACTGCCGAGCCAGGCATCAAGGAGGACCTGTGAGCACACCCGACCGAGGCGTGAACCAATACCCCGGAGTCGGCAGGGTCCTCGTCATCATCCCCACCTACAACGAGGCCGACAACATCCGGATCATCGTCGACCGGGTCCGTAAGGCCACCCCGGCCGTCGACATCCTCATCGCCGACGACAACAGCCCCGACGGCACCGGCGACATCGCCGACGAGCTCGCCGCCGCCGACCCGGCCGTGCACGTCATGCACCGGGCCGGCAAGCAGGGCCTCGGCGCCGCGTACATCGCCGGGTTCACCTGGGGCACCGAACGCGGCTACGACGCCGTCGTGGAGATGGACGCCGACGGCTCCCACGCCCCCGAGGAACTGCCGAAGCTCCTCGACGCGCTCGCCGACAACGACGTGGTCCTCGGCTCGCGGTACGTCAAGGGCGGCAAGACCGTCAACTGGCCGTTCCACCGGCAGGCGATCTCCCGCACCGGCAACGTGTACGTGCGGATGGCGCTCGGCATGCACCTGCGTGACGCGACCGGCGGCTACCGGGCGTACCGGACCCCGGTCCTGGGCAAGATCGAGCTGGACACGATCGCGTCGCACGGGTACTGCTTCCAGGTCGACCTGGCGTGGCGCTCCGTCAAGGACGGGTTCCGGGTCGCCGAGGTGCCGATCACGTTCACCGAACGCGAACGGGGCCAGTCGAAGATGAGCTCCTCCATCGTTCGTGAGGCACTGTGGAAGGTGACCGTGTGGGGCACCGCCGCACGTTGGAACGCGCTCAAGCGGGCCGTCGCCGGCAACGGGCCGGCCAAGGACGGCCAGGGGCGCTGAGGAGGGGACGGCACTGATGCGAGGGCTCGGCTGGGCGGCAATCGGCGCGTTCCTGCTGGTGATCGCCGAGATCACCGTGTTCGTGCTGGTCGCCCGGGCGATCGGCTGGGGCCTGGCCATCGTCATCGGCGTGGCCACCATGATCCTCGGGTTCATGCTGGTCAAACGCGAGGGGGTCCGCGCCTGGCGGCGGTTCCGGACCACCCTCGCCGACGGCCGCCCCGCCGGCGGTGAGGTCTCCGACGGCCTCACCGGCCTCATCGGCGCGCTGCTGCTCATCGTCCCCGGGTTCATCACCGACGCCGCCGGGCTGCTGCTGCTCCTGCCGCCGGTCCGCGCGTTGACCGGCCGGCAGGTCCGCCGCGTCGCCGAACGCCGCATCTCACCCGCCGCGGCCGGGGACCTGTTCGGCCCGCGGGTCGTGCGCGCCGAACGCGGCCCCGTCACCACCCCCGCCCCCGGCGACACCCCGAGCGTCACCGGCGACGTCGTCGAGGGCGAGATCGTCGACCCGCCGGCCCGGTGAAGGCCTCCCCGGTCACCGTCGCCGCCCTCGCCGTCGACCTCGCCGAACGGGCCCGCGCCGCCGCCGGGACGCACCCGGCCCGGGTCGCCGTCGACGGGGCACCCACCGCCGGCGGCGCCGGCCTCGCCGAGGCTGTCGCGGGTGTCCTGCACGACGCCGGCGTCTACGCCCTGCACGTGCCCGCCGGAGGGTTCCTGCGCGCGGCGTCGCTGCGCCTCGAACGGGGCCGGACGAACCCCGACGCCTACTACGAGGACTGGCTCGACCTGCGCGCCCTCACCCGCGAGGTGCTGACCCCCGCCGGGCCCGGCGGCACCGGCCGCGTGTTGCCGTCGCTGTGGGACCCGGTGCTGGACCGGGCCACCCGCGCCGCCTACACCGAGATCCCGCCGCACGGGGTCGTGATCGTGTCCGGGGTGTTCCTCCTCGGCGCCGGCCTCGACTTCGACGTCGCCGTACACCTCATGCAAAGCGACGCCGCCCTCACCCGGCGGCTGCCCGCCGACCTGGCCTGGACACTGCCCGCGTACGGCCGCTACCGGGACGAGGTCATGCCCGAATACCAGGCCGACGTCGTCGTACGCGCCGACGACCCCGCCCACCCGGCGCTCGTGACCACCCTCTGAGCTGCGGGTTCGGCTCTGCGCGGACGGGGCTGGCGGCGGCGCGGTCAGCGGCTACCGTCGGAGGCGTGAAGACGTTCTGGCTGGACCGCGACCACGAGCGGTACGAGCGCCTGGTCGCGTCCGCCCCGAACGCCTTCGCCTACAGCCTCGGCGACATCGCCCCCGTCACGTTCGCGTGCACCGCGTGGACGTTCGCGACCCCGCCGATCCTCGACCCCGGCTACGTGCGCTGGCACCGGCGCGTACTGTCCGCGACCTGCGGCCGGAACCCGTTCGACGGCGGGCTCACCGCCCGGGTCGAGCTCGTCTCGCCGCTGCCCGCCGAGCTGACCAGCACCCGGGCGTGGTGGCGGGACCGGGGGTGGCGCGGCTGGCCCGAACTGTTCGGGCAGTTCGTGCCGCCCACCGACCGGGACCTGAGCCGGTATCCGCACGTGCGCACCACCCTGCTCATCGAGGCGCCGCTGCCGCTGGACGGGCTGCCGGAGACGCCGGACCCGGACGCCGCGCCGCAGGACGTGGTCGCCGCGGCCGCGCGGGCCGTGACCGTGCTCGTCCGGGACCTGTCGGAGCTCGTCGGGCCGGTCGTGCAGCAGCTCGACACGGACCGCGCCGTCACCTGAGCAGGCCGCGGGCCTTCTCCCGGTCCGCGGCCGGCCCTCTTCTGGTCCGCGGCCGGCCGTCGTTCGCCACGGACCGCGCTGTCGCCGCGGCAGCGCGACGCCGCCGGTGCGGGGCTTTTCGTAGGGCGGAATCCCTCTTGCCCTTCCGCGGGTGAATTGGGAAGGTTCATTCCCGTGGAAGTACGCCCACTGACACCCGGCGAATGGCAACTCAAACGGGACCTGCGGCTCAGCGCCCTCAAGGACAGTCCCCACGCGTTCGCCAGCACCTGGGCCCGCGAGGCCAAACGCGGCGAGGCCGACTGGCGCACCTGGCCCGCGGGCGGCGCCTTCTTCACCGCCTTCGGCCCCCTCCCGCCGTCCCGGCCCCGCGTCTCAGCCCCGTCCCGCGCCGCCCGCCACGACCCGCCGGCCCTCGGAACGCCGCCCGGCACCGGCGACGGCCGGCACGACCCGCCGGGGTATGTGGTGCCCGGCGGCCGGCACGACCCATCGGCGTGTGTGGTGCCGCTCGGCATCGGCGACGGTCGGCGCGACCTGCCGGGGTGTGTGGTGCCGCTCGGCATCGCCGGGGCCTGGGTGGCCGCCGCGGACCCGGCCACCACCCATCTGATCAGCATGTGGGTCGTGCCCGCCGCCCGCGGCCACGGCATCGCCGCCCGCCTCGCCGACGCCGTCACCGCCTGGGCCCGCGACCACGGCCACGACACCGTCGAACTCGAACTGGCCTGCGGCAACACCGCCGCCCTGAACGCCTACCTGCGGTGCGGTTTCAGCCCGGCCGGACGCAAGCCCTTCACCGCCGGCGGAACCGTCCTGACCCGCCCCACCCGCCGCCCGCCCGCCTGACGCCGTGCGCGCACATCGCGACGAAACCACACGCTCAGCGTGATGAGGTGACTACACGGCGTCCAGTCTCTGGCTGAACGGTTGATGTGTTTCGCGAGATTTGCGGCCTTTCGCTACATAGTGTGATCGCGTCATCACGACACGAGGGGGAGTCACGATGCGAAACGCACAGCGAATCCTGGCCCTGGGCGCCATGACCCTGACCGCCGGCGCGGTCCTCGGCATGACCGCCACGGCCGCCAGCGCGTCCACCGAGGCCGGCAGCCAGGCGACCGCCGCGAAGCCGGGCCCGCACGACCACGACGGCGACCGCAACGGCAACTGGAACGGCAACGGCCGCCGCGACCACGTCCGGACCTGGATCGCCGGCCGCTACAACACCAAGAAGACCTGCCAGTTCTTCGCGTGGGTCGGCGAGCGGCAGGGCCGGTTCGACGACGGCACGTGCGTCGCCGGGTTCAACGGCCGCCGCGGCTCCTGGCTGCTCATCGCCAAGGACTACGGCCGCCGCGGCCACCGGTAGGACGAGTACGGCAGCGTTCACGCCACCGCGGCCATGCGTCCGGGCGCCCCCCCCGAACGGGGAGGCCGCCCGGACGCGCCGCGATCAGTCCCCGGCCAGCACGGTGAACGCGAACCCGGAGCACGTCGTCCGGCGCAGCGGAATCGCACACTTGACCCGCCGCAACACCGCACCACGGCTGATGCCCAGCCCGCGGGCGATGAGCCGCTCCGGCCGCACCGGCACCGGATCCTCGAAGACGACCGCGACCCGGACCGGCCACTCGAGACCGGGCACCACCGGCGCGGCGACCAACTCCCACGCATCCGACCAGTCGAGGGCGCACCGGTGACGCCGCAGGAGCAGCGGATCCAGCAGCGTGACCGCCACCAGGCCGGGATCATTGACGTGGTACCCGTGCAACCGCGCCGGATCGAGCGACCCGACCGGCACCCGCTCATGCACCGTGAGCTTGCTCGTCCGATCGCACGACACGCAGCGGACCAGCAGCCACACGTCGAGGAGCTTGCCGTTGGCGTTGACCCGGAACCGCCCCGCACCGGTCGTGGCCGACTCCGAGCGGCAGTCGACGCACCGCAGACACAGCAGCGGCAGCCGGGTCCGGCGAACGACCCAGGGCAGCACGATATGAGGTTGTGAAGACATTGAGGATCTTTCTCAAGACCTGACCCGAGGCCGATCAGGCGCGGCCCCGAACGCCGTACGACCAGGCGCACGAGGGCAGCCCGGCAACACCGACGCAGACGTCGGCTGTCAGAGCACGGAGAGGGTGTCAGGCCTCGAGAGCAGGCGGCGTCACGCGGTTTCGTCCTTCTGCCTTCACACTTGTCTTCACACCAACGGACGGCAGCCAGGCTATGGCAACCAGCCCGAATGCCTCAAACGGTTTCGCCCGCCCCGTGTCTGATCCCCTGTGGGCTTCCGCCCGTTCCCCGTCCAATTGCCCCTGAGCATCCGCCCGTTCCGGTCCGATGCGCGGCTCGTCTTGCGCCCGTTCCCGTCCGATGTGCGGCTCGTCTTGCGGCCACTCCCGTCTGCTGAGGCGGTGAAGGCACCGCTCATCGGGAACCGTTGGGCTGCTCTTCTTCGGCGGCCCGGCTCGGGCCGCAGCGGTGCCCGTGTCTCACGGCCCGAACTCCGGCCCGGGGCCCGCCCGCAGCACCGGCCCGCTAGCGCCCGGCTCGCACCGCACCCGTAGCACCGGCCCGCGAGCGACGCCGCCAGGCCAGCAACCCCACTCCCAGCGCGGCCGCCACCAACTGCGTCCCACCGAGCCCCACCACCAACACCCACAACGGCCACCCGCTGAGCCCCGCGAACACCGCCGCCCCGACCGCCGCCGCCGTCAGCTTCACCCCCGACCCCAGCGTGAACACCTGCGTACGCGCCCGCGCCGGCGCCTCATTCGACCGCACCTGCAGCACCGACGTGAACAACGGCCCGTCGAACAACCCCACCACCGCGAACAGCGCCACGACCCCGACCCAGCCCGGCACCAGCGGCACCACGGCCAGCCCGACCCCGGTCAGGCAGACGAACACCACCCGATGCGGCGCCACCCGAAGCGGCCACCGGGCCATCACCAACGACCCGGCCAGCGCCCCGACCCCGATCGCCGTCACCAGCAGCCCACCACCGGCCGGATGCCCATGCGCCACACCGAGCAACACCGCGATCGACGCCATCATCCCGTGCCCGAACGTAGCGACACAGGTAGCGGCGGTGACGGCGAGCAACGGCGGCGAGACGACGATCGCCCGGAACCCGGCCCGCAGATCCTCGACAAACGACCCCCGGGCCTCTCCGCCACCTCCGGCAGCCCGCCCCTCGACCTCGCCATCTGCCGCACCGGTCGACGCCCCGCTGCCTCCTCGAGCACCCGCCGCGTCACCCGCGCCGCCTCTTCCGCCTCTTCCGCCTCTTCCGGCGCTTCGGGCCGCCGACGCGTCACCCCAACCGGCCTTTCCAGCCGCCGGAACCCCCGCCCCGCCACCTCTTTCGGCCGCCGACGCTTCACCCACGCCCGTACCTCCCACGGCTGGCACCCCGGCCCCGCCACCCGTTCCGGCAGCCGACGCCCCAACGCCGCTTCCTCCCGCACTCGGCACCGCGACCCCACCGCGCCCTCCGGCGGCCGGCGCGTGAAGGCCATCACCTCCAGCGGCAGCCACCGCGTCAACCCCGCCCCGCACCGCACCGGACGCGTGCTCAGCCCCGGCAACGCCAACCGACGCCACCTCGGTCACCGCCGGTTCGACGCTGCGTCCCGGTTCCGCACCCCCGGCCACCACCGGCAGCGCCCGCACCGTCAGCAACAACCCCGCCGCACACAGACACGCCGCCGCGATCACCACCGCCGCAACCGGCACCCCCACCGACACCGCGAGAGCCGCCCCCGCCGCCGGCCCGAAGATGTCCGCCACGTTGTACGTGGCCGCGTCCAGCCCCCGAAACCGCGACCGATTCGCCGGCGCGACCACATCATCGAGCCGACTCGAAAGCCCCCCGAAAATCATCGAACCGCAGCAGCCGGCAACAAGCGCCAGCACCAGCACAACCGGCTGCGGCGCGTGACCGATCAACGACAGGATGCCGCCGACGGCCGAACCGAACCCGGCGACGAACCCCGCATGCACCAGCCGCGGATGCCGGGCACGGTCGGTGACCAGACCGACGAACGGCCCGGCGAGCAGATGCGGCACCAGCAACACGGCGAGGACCAGCGAACCCTGCGCCGGACCGCCGAACTGGCGGACCGACGCCAGCACGATCACCACCCCGGCCCCCGAGTCCGCGGTACGCGCCAGGGCAGCGGCGATCAGCAGCCGAGCCGCACTCACCCGCCATCACCCGATCGGGTACCTGCCATGCTGCGGAACGTAGCGAACCCAGGCAGGATTTGGTCATGCATATTGCAGTGACCAACCGTGACGGCGACATCGCCCTCGTGAGCATCCACGGCGCGATCGACATCAACACCGCCCCCGCACTCCGCGACGCCATGCACCAGCTCCTCGACGCCGGCCACACACGTGTCGTGGTCGACCTCGCCGGCGTCGACTTCTGCGACTCGATCGGCCTCGGCACCTTCGCGTACGCCCGCAATCACTGCGCCGCCGCCGGAGGCTTTCTGCGCCTCGCCGCCCCATCGCCGTTCCTGGCCCGCCTGTTACGCACGGTCGGTCTGACCGGCCCGATCCCCGTGCACGCCACCGTCACCGAAGCACTCCAGCCCGCCCCCGCCGTGTAACCGTCGGCCGGCCCGACGGCCGCGCCACGCGAGCACACAGCATCGCCGGGCAGCTCACGGCGCGGACTCCCCGTAGCTCTGCGGCGCCCTCCCACGTCGAGGTCCCTTCCCGGCTCACCGGGAAGCCCGGCGTGCGGCATGATCCCGGTCGCGGCCCGCACAACCGGCCAGGTGACCTCCCGCAGGCCCGGCACCGGCAGCCGCCGCCGACCTGGCGGCCATGGCCTCACCGCCGGCGATCCGCGACGGCCGCGACGAAACCGCCAGCGGCGCGAAGCGCTCTCCCCGACTGGTGCCGAAGCCGGCCAGCGGGGTCATTCACCGCTCGGCCAGTGCGCCGGCCGATGAAGCCGCGCCGGCACCTTCGTCGAGGCGTCCCCGACCGCCGCGTCCAGCTGCGACTGAATCAGAAACAAGGTGCCACGCAGATCGGCCCCGGACAGGTCCGCACCACGCAGGTCCGCCCCGATCACATCGGCGTTGCCCAGATCCGCGCCACGCAGATCGGCCCCGATGAGCAGTGCCCCACGCAGATCGGCGTCGCGCAGATCGGTACCGCGCAGCTTCGCCCCGATCAACTGCCGCCCGAGCACCGGCACCGCCCGCCGCCCCCGGCGATCACGACCGCCGCCACCACCACCACCATCACCACCGCCGCCACGCACGGCCGAACCAGCCGCGCCGGCACCGGCCGCCGCCCCGCCCAGGCCACGCTCACCGCCACCGCCGCGCCCGGCAGGCTTCCCGGCCTTCCCTGATCCCTGCTCACGCGGGCCGGCGCCATTCCGGGCGCCACCACCGTGCTCCCGCGCGAGCCGACTCGCCTCACGCAGGAGCGGCGCGATCCGCTCCCGGTGACGCTCCGCCACCTCCGGCGTCAGCTCCTGCGCGGCATCGCGCAGTGACCGGGTCGACGACAGGGCGTCATCCAACTCCTCGGCCAGCGGCGCGGCCCGGGGCAGCGAGCGCGCCTCGGTGAGGTACCACAGCAGCTCATGCAGTATCCGGACCGCGCCGAACACCTCGAACATCCGCGGCGCCGACGCCGGATCGGCCCGCCAGTCACGGCCCGCCGCGACAACCTGCGCGACATGCTGCCCGGCACCGAAACAGTCGTAGACCGTACAGCCGGTGAACCCGCGATCCCGCAGCCGCGTGTGAATCCCGCACCGGAAGTCCTCGCCCAGGTTCGGGCACGCGTGCCCGGCCGGCTTGTCGATCGCGAAGTCGGACGAGCGGGAGAACGCCGGGGCGACACAGCACAGGCCGAAACACTTGGAGCAGTCGGCTCGCAGCTCTGGGTTCATGGTCCCTTCCTGTCCCGGCCCGACGGTACCGCGCACACAGACCGCCGCAACATCATGACGGCCGCCCGGGCACCCACGGCAACCGGAGATGTCCCAACCGCCCCACGTGCTGCGACCCGAGCGCCGCGACACATGACGCAACGCCACATCCGACTCCGGGCCGGAGACGGCGAAAAGCCCCGGCCGACCCGGCCGGGGCTTTCGACGACGATCGAAGCGGTTACGCGGAACGACCGCGGCGCAGGCGAACCTCTTCGAGACGCTCGTTGAGGATGTCCTCGAGCTCGGCGATGGTGCGCCGCTCGAGCAGCATGTCCCAGTGCGTACGCGGCGGCTTGGCCTTCTTCTGCTCGGGCTCGCTGCCGTCGACCAGCCGCGCCACGCTGCCGTCGAACTTGCACTCCCAGGTCATCGGGACCTCGGCGTCGACAGCGAACGGAACCTCGAACTGGTGCCCCTTGGCGCAAAGGTATTCACGGGTCTGACGCGGAGCCAGCTCGGTGTTGCGGTCGGACTCGTAGCTGACGGCTCCGAGACGGCTGCCGCGCAGCATGCGCTCGCCCATGGTTGGTCTTCCCCTTCGAATCGTGTTGCGCTTCGCTGTAACCAACGACGCCACGTGGTCTGACGATTCCCACCGCGGGCGGGCAGATTACACGACCCACCCGGCGCTGCGGTAGGTTCGTCGCCGGGTCGGTACCCTGATTTTACGTTGGGTTTCAATGATCGACCACATCGGCCGTTTTGTCGGCGCGGCTCACCGTTTGTAGTTTCGGCAGGTCACCCGGGTGGTTGACGCTTCTCACCCGCCGGCCGGTGGCGTACTCCCCGACACGGTCAGCCGGGTGAGCGCCGCCGTGAGCTGTGTCACCTGGTCACGCAGGTCATCCGCCCAGGCGTGCGCCCGATCCGCCTCCGCCCGCAGACGGACCAGTTCCTCACGTGCGGAGATCAACGCCGCCTCCGCACCGGCCGCCCGGGCGCCCTCCGCATCCAGACGCCGCTGCAGACGCCCCTCCGTGTCCGCACCCTCACGCAACGCACGCTCCACTGCCGTGTGCGCCACATCACGCTCCCGGAGAGCGTTGCCGGCCAGGTCACGGGCCGCGTCACGCTCCCGGTAGGCCTCCGCCCGCAGCGCCGCTTCCGTCGCCGCCTCCCGGCGCGCCGCATCCCGCTCCGCACCGAGCGTGTCGGCCATCTCCCGGTACTGCGCGATCGACCGCTCCGCCGCCTCCCGCGCCGCGGCGACCAGCTCCTCCGCCGACTCCTGCGCCTCCGTGACCCTTCGATCACCATCCGCACGCGCCTCGGCGATCGAGCGCTCAGCGGCGGCCCGCACGTCGGCGACGGTCCGCTCCATCACCGCCCGCGCCTCGGTCACGGTGGCCTCCGCGGCCGCGTGCGCCTCCGCCATCGCCTGCTCGGCCGCCGCCTTCAGCTCCGCCGCCCGGGCCTCCGTGGCCGCACGAATTTCGGCGACCTGCCGCCCCGCCTCCTCCTGCGCCGCGGCGACCTTCGCGTCCGCCGCCGCCGAAACCCGGCGTCCGTGCTCCTCGGCCTCCTCGGCGACCCGCCGGGCCCGAGCTTCCGAGGCATCAAGCCGCTGCTGTACCTCCGCGACGCGCGCCATCGCCTCACCGCGCACGAACTCGGTCTCGTCCTCCGCGGCCTGCCGCTGCGCCTGAGCCTCGAGCAGCTCGCCGTGCTTGGCCATCGCGAGCTCATGCGCCGAATCGGCCTCGACCCGATACCGCTCCGCCTCGTGCCGCGCCTCCTGCAGCGCCGCCCGCGCCCGCCGGGTCTCCTCCCGGGCGTCGTCGCGCTCGGCGTGCGCCGCGACCAGGCCGGCCGCCGCCTCCGCGCGAGCCTCGGCAACCTGCCGCTCGATCCCGGACGTCGACACCTCCGCGTGCAGCGCCTCGACGAGGTCGCCGAGCGCCTGATCGAGCCGCTCCGCAATCTCGAACGCCCGGGCGACCTGCCCCGTCAGCCCCGGCGACGTCCGTTGCCGCATCCGCGCATTGCGTGCGTTGCGCTGGCATTCGCCGTCGTTGTCCCGGCAGTACCGGAACGGCCGCCCGGCCGCGGAACGCTGCGGGACCGGCCGCCCGCAGTACGCACACGGCCGATCGTCGCCGCCGTGATCCTCGACAACCCACTCACGGCCGGCGTCACCATTGGCGTCGACGCGTACGTCGATCCGAGACTCAGTCACCGGCACAGCGTAGGCGACGTTTTCGCCGCAGCTCAGCCGGACACGCCGAATTATCGAATTGCTATTATCAGTAATCCAATAATCCCCCGACGGCGGCCCGGAGAGGGCCGGAAACCTTGGATCGGCCCATACACCATAATGACGGTTATGTGCGACGTGAGATTGCCGGTCTGGTGTACGGACGATGAGAAACCTCGTCGCCTGGGGAGACCCGCAGCCCCCGATCGCGATCCACGAACGCCTCACCACTTCGGCGTGCCGCAGCTCCGGTCCGGCCCGGCACCGGACTGGATGGCCCGGTCAACACCGAGCCAACTCATGAGCAGTCCGCCCCCGCCACGACGGGAACGACAACGGACAGGGGCGGCTGCAGACCGCCGCACCGTGGTGACCGCCGAGCCACCGACAACCCGATGCCGGCGCCTTCCCCCACACACGCGCCCGACGAGACAAGGTGCGATCGCCGGGCCCGCGTACGAACATGGTCCGGTCCAATCGACCTTCTGGCTGGTGACCGTGACGAAAGAGTGCCGAACCTGCGGCGAGACCAAACCCGTGACCGAGTTCTACAAGAACCCGTCAACGGTCCGCGCCGGCGGCTACCGGCCCGACTGCCGGACCTGCACCCTGAACGCACGACGCCGCAGATACGCGGAGACCGGCGGCGCCGAAGCCCACCGCCAGGTCCTCCGCACCGAACACGGCATCCGTCCCGAGGACTACGCCGCCAAACTCGCCGAACAGGACGGACTGTGCGCCCTGTGCGAGACCGTCGAGGTCGCGACGTACAAGGGCCGGCCACGACGCCTGACAGTCGACCGGGATCACCGGACCGGCACCATGCGAGGACTGCTCTGCCAGCGATGCAATCTCCTCGTCAACGCGATCGAACAGAACCCTGCCCTCGTCGAACGCGCAACGGCGTACCTACGCGGCAACCGGTCCTAGCGGCCTTCCACGCCTCCAGGGTCACCGGCAACATCCCGCGTGCCGATCGGACACGCAGAAGGCCGCCGTCCGGCACGCGTCGGATGCCAGGCCAGAACGTCAACGCGAACAGCGCGCTGACGACCTGGTCGGAGGTGCGGAAGGCCGACACACCCCGCGCCACCGGCCGACACCGCATGTCAGCAGGTCGGCGTGAAGTCCTCGAGCAGGTTCTTGTCATACACGAAGATCACGTACAGGTCGAAGTCCTTGCGCTCGACCGGCGGCCCGTACTGAGTCACCACGTCTTCGGGCGTGCCGTAGAACGGGCGCTGCTTCTCCAGCAGCACGAACCGAGCGTCGTGTTTCGCCGGGTCGAACATGTCCGTATGCGTCTGCCAGCACATGCCGAGCAACTCACCGTCACCACTCAGCGTCGGCACCACCGTCACCTGGCGGCCGGTACCGACCGTGA
Organism: Dactylosporangium sp. CA-052675; assembly: GCF_050947935.1. Classification (GTDB taxonomy): domain Bacteria; phylum Actinomycetota; class Actinomycetes; order Mycobacteriales; family Micromonosporaceae; genus Dactylosporangium. The sequence continues at coordinate 5,230,519 of NZ_CP192010.1, forward strand.
TGTTGTTCGACACCCAATAGGAGCCAAGGCCGTACCGCAGACCGCGGCTCCGCAGCCAGTCCGCCGCCTCCTGACCCTCGACCGGCGCCGCGCGCGGCGGAACGTAACCGGCGAGCCCGACGAGCAGCACCGCCAGGACCGCAGCGGACAGTGACTGGGCCGCGACGCGGAGCCGGACGCGCAGGGGCGTCGGAGACGGGCCGCGCAGCCAGCGGGTCGTCACGCGCGCGGCGAGCACCGCGGCCATCGGCAGGACCGGCACGACCTCGCGGGTCGCCATCAGGTCGCTCGGCAGCGTCGAGACGATCTCGGCAGCCACGTCGCAGACGATGGCGGCGGCGAGGATCGCGTCGACGCGGTCCGCGGTGCCGCGCAGCGCCGCGACCGCGGTGACCAGCACGGCGACGATCGCCAGGAGCAGGCCCGGAAGCCGTACCAGCTGCAGCGTCGTCTCGACCCAGGGCGCCTGGATGCCGGGACGGACGGTGCCGAACAGGATGCCGATCATCCGGGTGACGGCGTGGGCACGGTCCGGCCACGCCTCCAACGGCGAGAACTCGATCGGCGGCTTCGGGGCGCGGAAGCCGCCGAGCCGTTCGATCAGCCACAGGACCCCGTGGGACAGGATGACCGACGCGATGCCGGCCGCGGCCAGCCGTGCGTCGGGCCCGCGAGCCGAGCGGGCGAGCAGAGCACGGTACGCGCAGACGACGATCAGCGGGGCCGCGCCGACGAACGTGATGAGGGGATCACCCATCGCGCCCCAGGCGAGGACGATCGCGACGGCGAACGGCAGCCACGGACGGTCACGGGCCCGGTCGATCAGGAGCCAGGTGATGAGGAGCGGGACGGCGGAGCCGGTGTGGTTCGGCGACGACAGGAGGGTCTGGTAGCTGTAACCGGGGGCGGGGAGCACCACGATCGCGACGGCGATCGCGACGGGCAGCCAGCCACCGCCGACCAGTGCGCCCTTCAGCCGGCCGAGCGGCGACACAGGACCACCGTCCGCGGTGGCGCCGCCGGGCGGATCCGATGAAGACGCGGTGGCCGTGGGCGACGTGCTCGCCGGGCTGGGGGAGTCGCGGGTAGTGGTTGGCGTGGTCGGCTCATCGGGGCCGGCGGTGACGGGTGCGGTGGGGGTCGCCGGCTGTGAGTGTGGTGGTGCGGGTGGGAGTGCCGTGGAAACGGATGCGTTGGGCTTCGCGGCGACTACGGTGTGTGCGAGCCACGCCGCGAGGCAGACGACCAGGGTCCAGGACAGAGCAGCGGCGATGTGGATCTGGTCCGTGGTCACGCCGGTGACGAGCTGGATCAGGCCGTACTGGATGAGCTCCGTGGGATAGAACGACACATCGGACAGGGTCCAGCCGCGCAGCAGCAGGTTGCCGTGGAACAGATCCCAGGCCTGGAGGGCGTTGCTCGCGCCGTCGCTGTTGACCGTCACGGCGCGGGACATCCGCAGGTACGCCAGGAACAGCACGAACGCGGGAACGATCAGGAGCACGGGCCACCAGCGGCGCAGCGTCACGCGACGCCCCAGTCGGCGAGCACCTCGGCGGTGTGCTGGCCCGGCACCGGAGGAGCGGACGGCGGCGCGGTGGTCGCGGACTGCGGGACGGCAGCTGTCACCGGCGGTGTAGTGGTGGTCGCGGACGGTGGCACGGCCGCGGTCGCCGACGGCCGGACGGCGGCGGTCACCGGCGGTGTAGTGGTGGTCGCGGACGGCGGGACGGCTGCTGTCACCGACGGCGGCGCGGTGGTTGCGGGCTGTGCCGTGGCGGTGGTCGCCGGCGGCGGCACGGTGGCTGTCGCCGACGGTGCCGTGGCGGTCGCGGGCGGGCCGAGCCAGGGTGTGAAGCGCGGTGCTACGGCCGGCTGGGTGACGCCGTCCGCCGTGATGAACGTGCCCCGTGCGGCCAGGTGTGAGTCCTGCGGGGCCTCGGTCAGTGACAGGACCGGCGCCACGCACGCGTCGGTGCCGTCGAAGACCACCGCCCACTCGTCCCGGGTCTTCTCGGCGAACGCGTTCGTCAGGCGGGCGCGCAACTCCGGCCAGCGCGCCACGTCGAACTGGTCGGGGGCGTCCGTCAGGTTCAGGCGGGCGACGAGGTCGGCGAAGAACTGAGGCTCCAGCGCGCCCACGGCGACATACCGATCGTCAGCGGTCCTGTACACGTCGTAGAACGGCGCGCCAGTGTCGAGCAGGTTCACGCCGCGCTCGTCGCGCCACAGGCCGGCCGACAGCAGACTGTGCAGGATCAGGCTCAGATGGGCGGCGCCGTCGACGATCGCCGCGTCGACGACCTGGCCACGGCCCGTCGCCTCGGCCGATCGCAGGGCGGCGAGAATGCCGACGACGAGGTATAAGGCGCCGCCGCCGTAGTCGCCGAGCAGGTTCACGGGCACCTGCGGCGGGCCGCCGGCGCGGCCGATGGCGTGCAGGGCGCCGGTCCGCGCCAGGTACGTGATGTCGTGCCCGGCCGACGAGGCGAGCGGCCCCTGCTGGCCCCAGCCGGTCATCCGGCCGTACACGAGCGAAGGCCTGCGGGCGAGCACCTGGTCGGGGCCGACCCCGAGCCGCTCGGCGACCCCGGGCCGGAAACCCTCGATGAGCACGTGGGCACGCTCAGTGAGAGACAGGACGAGCTCGACACCCTCGGGGGTTTTCAAGTCCGCGGCTACCGACCGTTTCCCGCGGTTGGTGAGGTCGCCGGCGGGCGGCGGGGCGATCGGCGAGGCTGGGCCGGGGCGGTCGACGCGCACGACGTCGGCGCCGAGGTCGGCCAGCAGCATCGCGGCGAACGGGCCAGGGCCGATTCCAGCCAGTTCCACGACGCGCACACCGCGCAGCGGTCCTTCGCTCATGCGAGGAAGGTACCGGTCGATCACTCGGCGAGTGCGAACGGCACGGGTGCGTCGTCGCCACACATCGGACACGTCCGGCGGATGCCCGGTGCCCAGCCCAGCACCGGGCCCGTCTCGCGCTCGGAGGGTGCTCGCCGTCGCCCGCCGCGGGACATCGTCGCCGAACTGCCAGCACTCGCCGCCGAGATCGCCGCCGGCACGTTCGTGGTCGACCCGGTCACCCGGCCACCCGGTCGAGAGCCGCGGCGGCACCCGGTCACCCGGTCGCCCGGTCGACCCGGGCACCGTCGCGCTCGCCGACGTCACCGAGGCCTGGACCACCACCGCCGAACGAGGCCGGCGGGTCCTGGTGGTTCCCTGCAAGGCGTGCGTGTGCGGCTTCGCCACCGCAATCCTCGTGTCACCTGGTCGCCGTTACGCTCGCCGACGTCACCAAGGCCTGGACCGCCACCGCCGAACCGGGCCGGCGGGTCGTGCTGGTTCCCTGCAAGGCGTCCGTGTGCGGCTTCACCACCGCAATCGTCGTGTGCGGCTTCGGCCGCCGCAATCAAGGCCGGCCGCGCCGGATCCCCGCAGTCCGTGCGGTTTCAGCGCGAGCTGGAGCGTGCTCGGCCTCCCGCCGCGCCAGATGCGTCTCGGCGGCCTGATGCAGGTCGATGTCGTGGACCAGCGTCTTCGCGGTGTCGTCGTCGAGCTCCCCGCGCATCACGGCGTTCACCACCAGGGTCCGCTGCGCGTCGAAGTCCTCCGTGCTCGGCGCCTTACCCGGCGTCACCGTCGCCCAGATGAGCGCCTCGCCCCGCTCCAGCAACGCCTTCGCCCGTTCGCGCTCACCGTTCGTGTCGATCTTCAGGCGGCGGACCAGGGCCCGGATCGTGGTGCCCTGGATGAGCAGCGTGCCGAGGGTGACGAACAGCGCGATCGCCTGGATCGCGTCGCGGCCCGGGAACTCCTCGCCGTTGTGCAGCATCGGCGGGACCGCCGCGGCCGCCGCGAGGGTCAGAATGCCCCGCATGCCAGTCCAGCCGACGATCCACGATTCGCGGGGCGTCGGCGCGCCGAGCGGGCCCTGCCACTCGCCCGCCGACTGGTGCCGGCGGCGACGACCCTGCATCCGGGCCTGCGCACGCCGCGTGACCTTCTCGCGGAACCGGGAATCCGTCTCCATCCGGCGCACGAACGCACGGTGGCGCAGGTCCCACCACCGGAACATCACCCACACCGCGGCGAGTCGGAACACGATCACCGTTACCAGGAGTACCGCGCTGGCTACCAGCGTGATGGTCAGGCCCGGCTTCGCCGAGGCGTGCGCGAGATCGGAGATGACGAACCGCAGCTGCAGGCCGATGTAGGCGAAGACGAACGTCTCGAGCAGGAAGTCCAGCACCGGCCAGACCGCGTCCTCCTGCAGCCGGGTGCGATGCGCGCCGGGGTACTGGTGCTGCGGGTCCAGGGTCGTGTTCGCGCTGAACAGGAACGCGCAGCACACGACGGCGAGGATGCCCGAGGCGTGGATCTGCTCCGCGGTCAGGAACGCGGCGAACGGCAGCAGCAGCGCCAGCGACGTCTCCAGCACCGTGTTGTGCAGCCGCGGCCGCAGCCACAGGGCGATCACCGCGAACACCGCGCCGATGATCAGGCCGGTCACCGCCGTGTACGCGAACAGCCCGAACGCGTTGTCGAACAGCGTCTCCTCGGCCCCGGCCGCGGCCGCGGCCAACCCGAACAGCGTCAACGCCGTAGCGTCGTTGACCAGTGATTCGCCGGTGAGGATTGCTGACACCCGCCGCGGTAGCCCCAGCTCGTCACCGTGCGAGACGGTCGTGATGGTGTCCGGCGGGGCGAGCACCGCCCCGAGCAGGAGCGCCGCCGGCAGCCCGAGCACCGGCATCAACCAGTTCCCGACCAGCCCGACGACCCCCGCCGTCAGCACCACCAGCGTCACGCCCAGGGTCAGGATCGGCCGCAGGTTCTGCGTGAATCCGGAGAACGACGCGTTCCGGGTCGCGGAGTACAGCAGCGGTGGCACGACCACCGCGAGGATGAGCTCACTGTCCAGTTCCAGCCGCGGTACCCCGGGCAGGAACGACGCCGCCGCGGCCAGTATGACCACGACCAGCCCGGGCTGCACCCCTCTGCGGTGCGCGAACGCGGATACCGCGATGCCGCCGAGGATGATGAGCAGCAACTGGACACCGTTCACGAGTGATCACCCTAATGGGGTGGGTCAGCCCGCGCGCATGAACTCGTGTGCGCCACGTAACCGGGTGTGCAGGAGCTTCGCCGCTAGGCCGGTGTCGAGCCGGATGTCACCGGGCCGTCCCGAGCTGCTCGCGGAACGCAGTTTGTCCACGTCGAGCCGGTCGCGTTCGGCGACGAGGACGCCGAGGTCGTACCGGCTGACCGCATCGGCCCCGGCGACGTGGATGATTCCGTGGAAGTCGCCGGCGCCGATCTCCAGCAGCGCGTCGGCGAGGTCGTCGACGTGCACCGGCTTGCGGATCTCGTCGGTGAACAGCGCGCCGTCGACCCGCCCCGCGATCAGGTCGTACGTGAGCTGCTCGTGGCCGCCGTTGCCGTAGCCGACGATCAGCGACGTGCGCACGAGCGCGGCCCCGGGCGCGATGGCCCGCACCGCCGTCTCGGCCGCCGCCTTGGCCGCGCCGTACGGGTAGATCGGGTCCGGCCGGTCCGCCTCCGTGTACTCGCGCCCGGCGCGGCCGGAGAAGATCGCGTCGCTGGACACGTGCACCAGCCGGACCCGGTCGCCGCAGGCCAGGGCCACGTTCGCGGCACCGTCGGCGTTCGTCACCCAGTCGTTGCGGTCGCGCCCGGCCGCCGTGTGGACCACCAGGTCCGGCTCGACGGCATCGACGACGTCGCGGACCGCGTCCCGGTCGCGGATGTCGAGCCGGATCGGGCTGATCGCGGGGCCGGCGCCGCCGCGCACCGCGTCGATCCAGGGCCGCACGTGGGTGCCGAGCACGGTGTGGCCGGAGGCGACGGCGAGCGCCGCCACCCGTTGCCCCAGGCAGCCCGTCGCTCCGGTGATCAGGATTCGCGCCATGGGCATAAGTAGTACCGGAGAGGTACGCGCAGATCGCTCCGTGGCGTGACGTGACCGGACGTGTCGCGTTCCTACCGTCCCGCCATGACAACCGCACGTGACCGCGCCGTCGACGCTCTGCGCGCCGTCGCCATCCTCGGCGTGGTGCTCGGCCACTGGCTGGTCACCGCCCTCGTCGTCGACGACGGCACGGTCAGGGTCGCCAGCCCTCTGCGCGCCGTCCCGGCCCTCGCCCCGGCGTCGTGGCTGTTCCAGACCCTGGCGCTGTTCTTCTTCGTCGGCGGGCTCGTCGCCACCCGGCGCGCCGTCGGCGCACGCCCCGGTCACCGGGCCTGGCTGTCCGCGCGCCTGCAGCGGCTGTTCCGGCCCGTCGTCGTGCTCGTCGCCGTCTGGAGCGTCATCGTGATCGCCGCGACACTGTGGGCGTACGTCGAGCCGGGCGGCCTCGCCGCCGCGCTGCGCTCACACACGGTGCTCAAGCTGGTCGCGTCGCCGCTGTGGTTCCTGCTCGTGTTCGCCGCGCTCACCATGGCGAAGCCGATCGTCGGGCGGCTGCATCCGGCGTGGCCACTCGTCGTGGTGGTCCTCGTGGACCTCGGGCGGTTCGGGCTCGGCGCGCCGGCCTGGACCGGCTGGATCAATCTCGCCGCCGGGTGGCTGGTGCCATTCTGCCTCGGCGCGGCCTGGTCCCGCGGCGCGTTCCGGTCCCGCTCGAGCGCATGGGCGATGCTGGCCGGCGGCCTCGTGGCGACGGTCGTGCTGGTGCGCTGGTTCGGCTACCCCGTGTCGATGGTCGGCGTACCGGGGCAGGGGATCTCCAACCTGAACCCGCCGACGCTCGCGGCCGTCACGTTCGGGATCGCCCAGTGCGGCCTGGCGCTCCTGCTGATGCCGATGCTGCGCCGGGTTATGCTGCGCGAGCGGCCGTGGCGGGCTGTGACCGCGGTGAACCGCTCCGCGATGACGATCTTCCTGTGGCATCAGACGTCGCTGCTGGCCGTGTCGCTGCTCGTGCCGGGACCGCTCGCCGGGCTGCACACCGCGCCGGCGGGGCCGTGGTGGCTGGCCGCCCGCGTGGTGTGGCTGCCGGTGTTCGCGCTCGTCCTGCTGGCCTGCCGGGCACTGTTCCATCGGTACGAGCAGCAGCCCCCGGCACCGACGGTGACACCGTCGCAACCCTCGGCATCGGCGGCGAGCCGGTGACAACCCGGGGTCAGTGGGCGCGGACCGTGCTCGTCCAGGCATGCAGAGCGAACCACGCCGGCAGCGCCCGGCGCAGGTGCTCCGGCCCGAGCACACGCAGGCCACCGTCGCGCTGGGCGTGCTGCCAGGACACGTCGCCGCGCCAGACCTCGGTCAGGCGGCGCAGGGAGCCGTGCACCGTCACCGAGACCTCGTAGCCGGGGTCCGCGTCGCACACGTCGGCCTCGCGGGCGGCGATCACCATCCACCAGGACCGCATCGGGTCCGGCACATCCGTGAACTCGAAGCGCACCACCGACCGGCCGTCCGGAACCGCGTCGTGGTCGACCTGGCGGTGCATGTCCCACAGCAGCAGCTTCGGGTCCAGGTCCGCGTCGCCGAGCTCGCCGATCCAGCGCACACCCCACACCGCGATCGCCTGCACGATCGGGGCCAGCTCGAGGCCGGCGGCCGTCAGCACGTACCGGCCCTCGACGTTGCGGATCAGCCCCGCCACGCTCAGTGTGTGCAGCCGCTTCGACAGCAGCGCCGGGGACATCCGCGGCAGGCCCCGACGCAGGTCGTTGAAACGGTCACTGCCCGCCATCAGCTCGCGCAGGACCAGCATCGTCCAGCGCTCGTCGAGCAGCTCCATCGCCTTCGCCACCGGGCAGAACTGGTAGTAGCCCGCACCCATGACCCGCAGCGTAGGGCCGCGGTCACCGACCGGTCAGGGTTCTGTCTCGAAGGTGTCGCAGCGAGTGGTGATACAGATCTAGTACTAGTTCGCTCACTCGGCGTCGACCTAGCGTGCGCTCATGACCACGCCACTGAAGGACAAACACCGTGCGATCTGGGCCTCCGGGGACTACGCGGCCGTGGCCGCCGACATCATTCCGAGCCTCGGGCCGATCCTCGTCGAGGCCTGCGGCATCGGGCCGGGGCAGCGAGTGCTCGACGTCGCCGCCGGCACCGGGAACGCCGCCATCCCCGCCGCGCTCGCCGGCGCCGACGTCACCGCCAGTGACCTCACGCCCCGCCTGCTCGAGATCGGGCAGCGGCTCGCCGGCGAGCAGGGCGCCAAGCTGACCTGGACCGAGGCCGACGCCGAGGCGTTGCCGTTCGGTGACGTCGAGTACGACTGCGTGATCTCCTGCGTCGGGGTCATGTTCGCGCCGTTCCACCAGGCGGCCGCCGACGAACTCGTCCGGGTCTGCCGGCCGGGCGGGACGATCGGGCTGATCAGCTGGACGCCGGCCGGGTTCGTCGGGCAACTGTTCGGGGCGATGAAGCCGTTCGCGGCCCCGCCGCCACCCGGCGCGCAGCCGGCGCCACTGTGGGGTGACGAGGCCCATGTCCGGGCGCTGCTCGGCGATCGGGTCGAATCCGTGCGGGCGCAGACACGCACGGTGCGTGTCGAGCGCTTCGCGGAGCCGGACGGATTCCGCGAGTACTTCAAGCGCAACTACGGCCCGACGCTCGCCGTCTACCGGCTCCACGCCGACGACCCGGCCCGCACCGCCGAGATCGACGCGGCGCTGGACGAGCTCGCAGCCCGGTTCCGGGCGCCCGACGGCTCGATGGAGTGGGAGTACCTGCTGCTCACGGCCCGCCGAGCGTGACGCGGCCGGGTCGCTTCGAAAGGCATCAAAAGCAGATGGCTCGGGCCCGCGTCAGTTGCGGACCGTCGCTCCCGCCAGACAAATGGGCGGTCCCGATGGCCTTCGGCCGGAGGGGACCGCCCAGCCAGGTCCGCGGTGTCAAGGGCGAGGACCATCGCGTGCCCGGCGTCGAGGGGTAACTGCAACCGCGTCCCCGACGCCGGGTGATCCCCACCGGGGCCGGCCGGAGCTGCGCCGGGAGCGGCTGCCCCGATGGTGTCGCACGAGAGACCGTGGGTGACCAGGTAGCCGCAGGGTGCGATGGCTTCAGGCGCCGCGGACGTCCTCCGGCGCTCGCCACCGACCGTGTGCACCTGCTTGCGACCTCGCTGGGACCCCCGGGTCTCGCCCGAGAAGGTGGACGCCACCTGGACGCCAGCCGTACACAACCCGCACGCCCGGGCTCGCTCCGCGAGGCTTCGCGGGGAATGCGGCCGTGCATCTACAAGACTGCGTCGATCCGGGCGAACGTCCACACGTTGAGCACGGGACCCCCGTGCGGATCGTGATGATCAATTCGCGGATGGTTGACGGTGCCCGTGCCGGGATGCCCTGGTGCCTGGCGGGCACCGTTAGTTACTCTTCGGTAGGTGAGCACTGAGGCTTTCGTTTTCGATGCCATCCGCACGCCTCGCGGCCGGGGGAAGAAGAACGGCTCGCTGCATGGCGTCAAACCCATCTCGCTGGTCGTCGGGTTGATCGACGAGCTGCGCCGGCGCAATCCCGGTCTCGATCCCGAACGGATCGACGACGTCGTGCTGGGCGTCGTCTCGCCCATCGGCGACCAGGGATCCGACATCGCCCGCATCGCCGCGATCGCCGCCGGGCTCGGGGAGACCGCGGCCGGCGTGCAGCTGAACCGGTTCTGCGCCTCGGGGCTCGAGGCGGTGAACATCGCGGCCCAGAAGGTGCGCGCGGGCTGGGAGGACGTCGTCCTCGCCGGCGGCGTCGAATCCATGTCCCGCGTGGCGATGGGCTCCGACGGCGGCGCCTGGGCGATGGACCCGGAGACCAACCTGGCCACCAGTTTCGTGCCGCAGGGCATCGGCGCCGACCTCATCGCGACCATGGACGGCTACAGCCGCGAGGACGTCGACGCCTACGCCCTGGAGTCGCAGACTCGCGCTGCGAAGGCGTGGGCGGGCGGCTACTTCACCCGTTCCGTGGTGCCGGTGCGTGATCGCAACGGGCTCGTTGTGCTCGACCGCGACGAGCACATCCGCGAGTCGTCGATGGACGGGCTCGGCGCCCTGCCCGCGTCGTTCGCCAACATCGGCGAGCTGGGCGGGTTCGACGCCGTGGCGCTGCAGAAGTACCACTGGGTCGAGCGCATCGATCACGTGCACACCGCCGGCAACTCGTCCGGGATCGTGGACGGAGCGTCATTGGTGCTGGTCGGCAGCGAGGCCGCCGGCCGTGAGCACGGCCTCACCCCGCGGGCGCGGATCGTCTCGGCGGCGGTCAGCGGCGCCGACCCGCTCATCATGCTCACCGGCCCCGCCCCGGCCAGCCGCAAGGCCCTCGCCAAGGCCGGTCTGACCGTCGACGACATCGCCCTGGTCGAGATGAACGAGGCGTTCGCCGCCGTCGTGCTGCACTTCGCCAAGGACATGGGCTTCGCGCTGGACCAGGTCAACGTCAACGGCGGCGCGATCGCGATGGGTCACCCACTCGGTGCGACGGGCGGCATGCTGCTCGGCACGCTCGTCGACGAGCTCGAGCGCCGCGGTGAGCGTTACGGACTGGCCACGATGTGTGTCGGTGGCGGCATGGGTATCGCGACGATCGTCGAGCGACTGTGAACCGGGGGAGCGACGTGGAGATCATCCGTTACGAGCGCGGCGGGGACGGCGTCGTCCTGCTCACCATGGACGACCCGGCCCGATCCGCCAACACCATGAACGCCGCGTTCACCGAGGCGTTCACCGCCGTGGTCGAGCGGCTGTACACCGAGCGGGCCGACATCACCGGCGTCATCCTGACCTCGGCGAAGAAGACCTGGTTCGCGGGCGGCGATCTCGATCTGCTCGGAAGCCTCGGCCCGGACCAGGCGGCCGAGATCATGGCGTCGACCACGCACTTGAAGCAGCTGCTGCGCCGGCTCGAGACGCTCGGCCGCCCGGTCGTCGCGGCGATCAACGGCTCCGCGCTCGGCGGCGGCCTGGAGCTGGCCCTCGCCTGCCACCACCGCATCGTCGCCGACGATCCCCGGGTCGAGATCGGGTTCCCGGAGGTGACGCTCGGCCTGCTGCCCGGCGCCGGTGGCGTGGTCCGCACGGTGCGGATGCTCGGAGTGACTGAGGCGCTCATGCAGGTACTGCTGAAGGGACAGCGGCACCGCCCGGCCAAGGCGCTCGAGGTCGGGCTCGTCCACGAGGTGGTGCCGGCCGACTCCCTCATCGACCGGGCGCGGGAGTGGATCGCCGCGAACCCGGACGTCGCGCAGCCGTGGGACGTCCCCGGATACAGGATTCCAGGCGGTACACCCAGTAACCCCAAGTTCGCCGCGAACCTCCCGGCCTTTCCGGCCACGCTGCGTAAAGAACTCAAGGGCGCTCCGTATTCGGCCCCGCGCAACATCCTCTGCGCCGCCGTCGAGGGCACCCAGGTCGACCTCGACACCGCGTTCGTCATCGAAGGCCGGTACTTCGTCGAACTCGCCACCGGTCAGATCGCCAAGAACATGATCAAGGCGCTCTTCTTCGACCTGCAGACCGCGAACTCGCGCGGTGCCGGGAACATCACGTTCCGCAAGGTCGCCGTGCTCGGGGCCGGCATGATGGGCGCCGCGATCGCTTACGTGTGCGCGAAGTCGGGCCTCGACGTCGTGCTCAAGGACGTGACGCTGGAGGCGGCGCAGAAGGGCAAGTCGTACGCCGAGAGCCGCCGCCACGACCAGGCGCTCCTGGACCGGATCACCCCGACCGCGGACGTCGCCGACCTGGCCGGCGCCGACCTGGTCATCGAGGCCGTGTTCGAAGACCCGGGCCTGAAGCACAAGGTATTCGCCGAGATCGAGGACGTCGTCGCGCCCGACGCGCTGCTGTGCTCCAACACCTCGACGCTGCCGATCTCCCTGCTCGCCGAGGGTGTTCGCCGCCGCGCCGACTTCATCGGCCTGCACTTCTTCTCGCCGGTCGACAAGATGCCGCTCGTCGAGGTCATCCGCGGCGCCGAAACCTCCGACGCGGCACTGGACAAGGCCCTGGCGGTCGTACGGCTCCTGAAGAAGACGCCCATCGTGGTCAACGACAGCCGCGGCTTCTTCACCAGCCGGGTCATCGGCACGTTCACGATGGAGGGCCTGCGCATGCTCGCCGAGGGCGTGCCGGCCCCATCGATCGAACAGGCCAGTCTCCAGGCCGGATATCCGGCACCGGTACTGCAGCTGATGGACGAGCTCACCCTCACCCTGCCACAGAAGATCCGCAACGCGACCGCCGCCGCGACCAGGGCCGCCGGCGGCACCTGGACGCCGAGCCCCGCCGACGAGCTCATCGACCGGATGGTGGACGAGTTCGGCCGGCCGGGCCGCTCGGGCGGGGCGGGCTTCTACGAGTACACGGACGGTAAGCGCACCGGTCTGTGGCCCGGGCTGCGGGAGCACTTCGCGGCCGGCTCGGTGTCCGTGCCCTTCGCCGACATGCAGGAGCGGATGCTGTTCGCCGAGGCCCTCGAGACCGTCAAGTGCCTGGACGAGGGCGTGCTGACCTCGGTGGCCGACGCGAACGTGGGCTCCATCCTCGGCATCGGCTTCCCGGCGTGGACGGGCGGGGTGCTGCAGTACATCAACCAGTACGACGGCGGCCTGCCCGGCTTCATCGCCCGCGCGGAGGAGCTGGCCGAGCGGTACGGCGAGCGCTTCACTCCGCCGCCGCTGCTGCGGGCCAAGGCCGCGGACGGCTCGACCTTCGTGTGATCGACGGGTCCGGGGCGTCCGCACTTCGACGCCCCGGACCCGTCGGCCGACGTTCGACGACGGTGTACGCGCCGCCGGTTCCGCGGGGATTCCTGGCATGACGTGCTCGCCCGTATCTTGGCGCGATGGGCATGTACGAGGAGTACAAGGAGATTCCCGCGGCTCTGCTCGCCCGGCTGCTCGAGCGCCCCCGGGACAGCGCCTGGGTCGACGGTCTGCTGTTCGAGGAGCACCGCTGGGGCGCGGCCGCGAGCCGCTCGACCCTCGCCGACGACGACCTTCGCGCCCGTTTCACCTGGCCCCACCTGGCCTTCTCGACCGAGCAGCGGCGCCGGCTCGGCTCCTACGACTGCGGCAAGTACCCGGACCCGGACTGGTTCGCGCACTTCCTCTTCGCGGCCGATACCGCGGAGCGCATCGACCTGACGGGCGCGCTCAGCGACGACTTCGACGAACGGAACGCCGCCTGGAAGAAGCTCGTGGCGGTGCCGGTCGAGGTCGCGCACCACAGCGCGTACCGCGAGGGCGACCAGGAGTACGGGTTCGGCACCGACGTGCCCGGCTACGGCATCAGCGGGTACCGCACGGCCGAGGACCTGGCCGCCGTCTGGGGCAAGATCGAGCGCGTCCTCGCCAAGTACCCGGAGCTCGCCGGCCGCGTCGTCGAGCAGTTCGAGGCCGAGATCCGGTACTACCACGGCTGTGTCGCACGGGGCAGCGTCGACCTGAGCGTGTGCTGGTAGCGGGCCGGTTTGGACCTGCAGGCGGTCTTTTGGCGAGACGGTCGTCGGGTGCCTGACCGGTCACCGCGTCCCGGGTCGCCGCAGTCAGACACCTTCGGATCTCAGTGGATGTCGTCGCGTGCCAGGTAGCCGTTGCCGGATGCCTTTTAGAGCTCAGCGGATGTCGTCGCGGTCCCGGGTCGCCGTTGCCGGGTGCCTTCGGAGCTCAGCGGATCAGGTCGCGGATCGCCGCCGCCAGGCCCTCGGGCTCGATCGCCTCGCCGGTCACCACGGCCTGCAGCATCGCCCCGTCGACCAGCGCACTGATCGCCCGCGCGGCGGCGTCCCCGGTCCGCGGCGCCAGCATCGCGTGCACCCCGTCGAGCCACGCCCGCGCCAACGGCCGCAACGCCGGTACCCGGGCCGCCGCGAGATACAGCTCGTACTCGAGCAGCGCCTTCGGCTGATCCGCCACGTACGCCGCGACCAGCCGGCTCAGCGCCCCCGCCAGATCGTCCGGCTCCCGCTCGATGGCCGCCCGCCAGTCCGCGAGGTCTGCGGCAACCGAGTCGCTGACCAGCGCGAGCCCGGCCGCGATCAGGTCGGGGAGGGTGGGGAAGTAGTACGTCGTGGCCCCCAGCGGCACCCCGGCGCGGCTCGCCACCATCCGATGCGTGGTCTTGCCGACCCCGACCTCGGCCACCACTTCGACGACGGCCGCGGCGAGCGCTCGCTTGCGCCCCTCGGGGTCCCGCCGCGCGTTCACCACGTGTACTCCCTCGTCACCCTCGGTATTACCGACATGCCGCACACGCCGCGGCACCGATCCCTTCGCGAGCCCCCGACCGGAACTGCACGAGCGTGGCCCGGTCCATGCCGTGCACGCCGCGGATCCGGCCGGGCGCCGGCGTTCGACGTCCTCGCCACTGCCAGCCGCATTCCCCGAGGTGCTTGGACCAGGATCGGTCAAGCGATCCGGCTCGAAGCCAGTGGCCCACCGTCCGAGTCGATCCGTACACGAGGCCCGGCGCGGTCAGTGCGCCCCGCCGAGGTTCAGCACCACGACGCCCGCGATCACCAGCCCGACACCGAGCACCTTCAGCAGGCTGAGCGGCTCCCCGAGGAACACCGCCCCGATCGCCACGATGGCGGCCGTCCCGAGTCCGGACCACATCGCGTACGCCACCCCGACCGGCACCACCTTCACCGACTGGGCCATGAACAGGAATGCCAGCGTGTAGGCGACGAGTACCCCCAGCGTCGGCCACAGCTTCGTGAACCCCTCGGTGGCCTTGAGCAAGCTGGTTCCAGCGACCTCGACGGCAATGGCCAGACCCAGCATCACGTACGCCACGGAAACCTCCCCAGATCACGTGGACTTGTACGATCGTACTAGTTCGCGGGAGGGCCCTGTCAGGCTCGCGAGTCGCGACGCCGGCCCCGCGGGTGGGCGCTGTGGCGACGGCCGGCCTTCTCGACCGAGCGGCGGCGCCGGCTCGGCTCCTACGGCTGCGGCACGTTCGCCGCCGCGGCACCCACCGACGAGAGGTGGCGATTACCGAATAACTGCATTACCGGTAATCGCAATGCCGGTAATGCAGCCCCGGTTACTGAGCGTAGAACCGAGTGCTCGTCAGGCTGGGCCGGAGCCGCTCGAGTCACCCGCTTGCGAGCGCTTCGAGGACTTCGTCGCTTTGGCCGCTTTCGCCGCCTTGGCCGTTCGACCCGAGGAGCCCGACCCTCTGGATTGTGCAGGAGCCGGCGCGGTCGTAGGGGGCGCGGTCGGTTTCGTCGCAGGCTGACCTGCATCCGGCCGCTTCACCTCCTGCGATCCCGGCTTCGAACCAGCGGCTCCCGTGCTGTCCGAGGCCTGGCCATTGGCCGGAACACCCGGTGACGTCGCACCGTCAGGCGCGGACCCGCCGCCCTTCCGTGCACTACCGTCAGTCACCGCCCCGGCCTCGGCCGCGGAGCTCGTTGCGATGGCCGGGACGTCCGCCGTCCCTGTGCCCGCCGGAGCCGCCGTGGCGGTCGCCGGCTCGGTCTCGGTGGCTGAGGTGGCCGAAGTGGTCGCCGAAGTGTCCGAGTGCGTTCGGGTGGCCGCGATTGCCCCGGCGGCCGCGGCGGCGTTCGGCACGGTCTCGGTCGCCGAGCCGGCCTCAGTGGCCGGGACCGCCGAGGAGGCCGAGGTCTGCGAGCCGGTCAGCGGCACTGTTTCGGACGGCGCCGATTGCGACGACGCTGTTTCGGACGGCGCTGTTTCGGACGGCGCGGCCCCACCGCTCGCTGACGCGACTCCACCACTCGCTGAGACGGACCCGGCCTCGGTACCGGCCGACACCGCGGAGCCGGTCGCCACCGCAGGGTCGTCCGGGCTCGCCGAGTCGGCCGCGGCCACCGCGCCATCGGCACCAACGACACCGCCGCTCACCAGCAGCGCACGTCGGCGCCGCCGCGAGCGGATCACCGCGAACACCCCGACGGCGATCATCAGCACACCCAGCACCCCGATGCCGATCACGATCCGGGTGATGTCCTGCAGCGTCAGGCTCTGCAGAAACGACCGATCCACGGTCTTGGGTGCCTGTGCCTGCACGGTCGGTGCCGCAGACGGCGCCGCTACCGGGGCATACGGTGTGTACCGCAGAATCGAGCTCGCCTTCGGCTGATCCGACGTCGTCACGAACTCGGTGCCGTCACGCGTGTAGGCGATGCCCTCACCCTGCGGCTCGCTCGGCAGCGGCGTGATTCGCGGCACCGACCCGCCCGTGATCGCATCGACCACGTTACCGTCCGTGACGTCGAACTCGTACGCGTCGGCCATCGTGCGCACCACCGCACGCTTGCCGTCCGGGCTCAGTGCCGCACCGGTCACGACCGAAGTGCCGAGGATGCCGTACGGGTTCGTCGTCCCCGTCGCCTGCGGCCGGAACGAGCCGGCCCGCGTCAGTGCCGCCGGATTGGCGTTGTTGGCCGGCAGGGGCTGCGTGAGCGTGTACACCTCGCCGACCGGGTCCTTGGTGATGATCACCGGGCGGCCCTCACCGTCGATGATCAGCGCCTCGGCGTCGCGGGCCTTGCCGTCGGGGTACGCCAGGCGGTGAATGACCGGCGTGTTCTGCCCCGGCGCGAGGCTCCACAGCGCGATCGACGAGCGCCGGTTCCCGGAGCCGCCCGTCAACGTGGTGTTGTCGCCGATATCCGCGACCCACAGCGTGCCGTCCTTCGCGATCGCGAGGTCCTCCGGGTCGAAGGCGCTACTGGGGTACCCCACGCTGCGCGTCACCGCACACTGCTCGTTCAGGAAGAAGATCTTCTCCCGCGCCCGCTCCACGTTGCTGTCGTTGATGACCGCGTAACCGTCCGCGGTCGCCACGATCCCCGAAATCTCGGTCAGCTGCGGGTCGCTCATCGTGCACACGTTGCTACCCGGAATGGACGGGCCGAGATTCCGGTTCGAGGAGCCGGACGCGCTCGGCCCGGGGCTGGGCGCCTTCTGCGGCACCGGGGACCCCAGCGCCGGCGCCGGACTCCCGAGCGCCACCACCACCGGCGCGACCACAAACAACACGGACGCCCCGATAGCGCCCCCGACCCGCTGCAGCATGCGCGACAGTGTCGCAGACACGCCTGAGAAACCGGCCACAGCCCGCCCCGAATCCGATCATGCCCACCCGGTCCGCCACTCCCCGGCGACGGACCCGCCAACGTCAGTCCTGAGAGAGACGGGCCGCGATACCCGGACGTTGCAGTCCGAGCCCGAGGCATTCACCGTAGTCGCGGCATCACCCGCCGTTGACGACCCCGTCCGTGCGCCGCGCAACGAGGCGCCATCGGTGGAGCGTGACGCTCCGGCTACCGACGCGCGATGCCAGACTGCCGAGTCGGCTGCGGTGGGCGATCCGGGTCGGCAGTGGTGAGCGAGCCGCGTAAGGCGGCGGTAAGCGGGCCGGGTCGGCAACGGCGGGTGAGTCGGGTGAGGCGGCGGTAAGCGGGCCGGGTCGGCAACGGTGGGTGAGCCGGGTGAGGCATTGAGCGCGCCAGGTCGGCAGCGGTGGACCGATGTGGCCCGCTCACTCCGCCGACTTGGCTCGCTCGGCCGACATGGCAAACAGCGGCCGTATAGGTCAGGTCGCAGACGGAGCCGACGCGGCTGAGGCGGCCGCCGTGTCGGTCGTTCGCTCCGACAACGCCGTCGTCTCGGCCGGTCGCGCCAACGATGCGGCCGAGTCAGTCGGCGGCTCCAACGACCCCGCCATGCCAATCGGTCGCGCCAGCGATGCGGCCGTGTCAGTCGGTCGCTCCGGCGACCCCGCCGTGACAGTCAGCGGCTCCGACGACGACGCAGCCGCGTCGGCCGAAGGATGCGATGGCGCCGCCGGGGGAGTCGAACGCAGCAGGAGCACCGCCCCCGCGATCGACACCGCCAGCAGGATCGCGCCGATGGTGAAGGCGAGCCGGTAACCGTCGGTGAGCGCGACCGCCTCCGTCCCGCCCGCGCGCAAGTGAGCGCCGGTGCGTGACGCGGCCACAGTGGACAGTGCGGCCACCCCGATCGCCATGCCGAGCTGCTGGGTCGTGTTGAACAGCCCCGATGCCAGGCCCGCGTCGTCCGGGCGGGCGCCCGACATGCCCAGACCCGTGATGGCCGGCAGCACCAGCCCCCCGCCCGCGATGAGCAGCATGACCGGCAGCAGATCCGTCGCGTACCGGGCCTCGACCGGCAGCCTCGTCAGCCACCCGAGCGCCGCGGTGAGCAGTGCCAGGCCGGCGATGAGGATCGTGCGCTCGCCGTAACGGTGGATGAGCCGCGCCGACACGCCCAGTGACACGGTGGCGATGGCGAGCGCGGCCGGCAGCATCGCCAGGCCCGTCTGCAGCGCCGAGTACTGCAGCACCCGCTGCATGTACAGGGCGATCAGGATCTGGAACGAGAACATCGCGCCGATCATCAGGATCTGCAGCGCGTTCGCGCCGGCGACCTGCCGTGAGCGCAGCACGCGCAGCGGCATCAGCGGCGTTCGCGCCCGGGCCTGGCGCAGCACGAACGCGGCCAGCAGGACGGCGGCGGCGCCGGCCGTGAGTGGACGGTTACCGCTCGTCTGGACCACGGCGTAGATGCCGGTCATCAGGCCGGCCGTCACCAGGAGTGCACCGAGCACATCCGCTCCGGCGCGCAGGCCGAGGCCGCGGTCGTTCGGCAGGTACGGCACGGCGAGCGCCAGCGTCGCCACGCCGATCGGCACGTTGATGAGGAAGATCCAGTGCCAGCTCAGGACATCGGTGAGCACGCCGCCGAGGACCTGGCCCAGGGACGCTCCGGCCGCGCCGGTGAACGAGAACACGCCGATCGCGCGCGCCCGTTCGCGCTGCTCGGGGAACAGGGTCACGAGAATGCCGAGGCTGACGGCGCTGGCCATCGCGCTGCCGACGCCCTGCAGGAATCGGGCCGCGATCAGCATCCCGGGGCCGGTGGCCAGGCCGGCGAGCACGGACGCGGCGACGAAGACGACGGTTCCGGCGAGCAGGACCCGCTTGCGTCCGAGCAGATCACCGAGGCGACCAGCGAGCAGCAGCAGGCTGCCGAACGCGATCAGGTACGCGTTGATCACCCACGTCAGGCCCTCGGGCGTCAGGCCGAGATCGCGCTGCATGACGGGCATCGCGACCGTGACGATGCTCCCGTCGAGGATGACCATGAGCATGCCGGTCGCGAGTACGGCGAGCGCGAGCCATCGATTCTGTCTCATAGGACCGACCGTAGCAGATCGTCTGTAACGAAACCATCTTTCAGTGGACGAATCTTGGGATCGACGCCGGGAACGATGGATCAAACTCGACGGCGGCCGGGGCGTGGCCTCGATCGGCGACGACGACACTGCGCGGCGTCGGCCCCGCTCATCGGCCAACCGGCGAGGCGAGCGGAGAACGTGGCAGCGGCCGCCGACGACACGCGCGGTCGGTGATCAGGCCGTGCCCGACGTCGAGGCGGAGCTGACCCGTGCGTGGCCAGCGCTCCGAAAAGCCCCGGCGACCGCCGCGGCCGTCGCGCGCCGTGCGCGGCATGTCACTGACGAGCGCGGCGTACGCCCTGCGCCTCGACCGGCGTCGCCAGGTGACCCTGCGTCAACCGGGTCAGGGCCCGGACCAGCACCGCCCGCTCGTCCTCCGGCAGCGCGTCCAGCACCGCGGCGTGCACCGAGTCCGCGATCTCCTGGCTGCGGGCCGCCATCTCCGCGCCCTCCGGCGTGACCGCGATGATCCGGGCGCGCCGGTCGGTGCTCGACGGCCGGCGCTGGGCGTACCCGGCCTTCTCGAGCGCGTCGACGGTCACCACCATCGTGGTCTTGTCCATCCCGCCGATCTCGGCCAGCTGGATCTGGGTGCGCTCCTCGCCCAGTGCATGCGTGAGCACGCAGTGCATCCGCGGCGTCAGGCCGATCTCCGCGAGCGCCGCCGTCATCTGCGTGCGCAGCACGTGGCTGGTGTGGTCCAGCAGGAACGACAGGTCGGGCGTGAGCGTGGCGGCCATGTCACCCAGCATAGATACCCGGGCGAGGGTACCGCTTCCGGTCGATGCCCCGACCAGCGCTCACGTCACGGCGTGCGCGGATGCTCGCTGTCGGTACCGGCTCGGGTGCCCGAAGGACGCCACGACCGCACGTCGCCACCGAACTGGCGTGATCGCCGGGGAGCGCTACGTTGGGCTAGGCCGGCCCGTCGGTTCGCAAGAGGAGCCGGCGGGACGCTAGAGTAGAGCGTTCGGGCAAGAAAAAAGACGCCACCAGGGCGTCGATTGCTAGATGTTAGCCGACTGGAGAGCGGATTGTCAAACCCATCCGACACAGCCGACATCGTCGAGGAGCAGGGGCGTCTGGACACGCTCTACGGGCACCTCGACCGCCTGCGTGAGGAGGCGTCGGAGCAGCTGACGAGGACGCTGCTGCAGACCGGGGGCACGCCCGCGGACCGTTCGCACCGCGACTCGCAGACGGCGCTCTACACGGACCGGATCGCGCAGTACAGCGCGGTCGAGAACGGGCTGTGCTTCGGGCGGCTCGACTTCGCCGGAGACGAGGTCCGGTACATCGGCCGGATCGGGATCTTCGACGAGGAGAACGACTACGAGCCGCTGCTGATCGACTGGCGGGCCCCGGCTTCGCGGCCGTTCTACCTGGCCACGGCGGCCGCGCCGGACGGGGTGCGGCGCCGCCGGCACATCCGCTCCGTGGGGCGGACCGTGACCGGGCTCGACGACGAGGTGCTCGACCTCAACGAGGCCCACGCCACCGGCCGCGGCGCGCACGACGGGGTGACCGGCGAGGCGGCGCTGCTGTCCGCGCTCACCGCGTCCCGTACGGGCCGCATGCGCGACATCGTCGAGACCATCCAGGCCGAGCAGGACCACGTCATCCGGGCCGACCTGGGCGGTGTCCTCGTCGTGCAGGGCGGCCCCGGCACCGGCAAGACGGCCGTCGCGCTGCACCGCGCCGCCTACCTGCTGTACACGCACCGCCAGATGCTCTCCTCGCGGGTCGTGCTCATCGTCGGGCCCAACGCGACCTTCCTGCGGTACATCTCCCAGGTTCTGCCGTCGCTGGCGGAGACCGGCGTGCTGCTGGGCACCATGGGCGACCTGTTCCCGGGCGTCGTCGCCGACCGGGAGGAGCCGGCCGACGTCGCCGCGATCAAGGGCCGCGCGGAGATGGCCGAGGTGCTGGCCGAGGCGGTGCGGGACCGGCAGCGGGTGCCGGCCGAGCCGATCACGCTGCACCTGGACCTGCTCGACGGCGGCGAGGTCGTGCTGGAGCCGGCCGTGATCGAGGACGCCCGCGAGCGCGCCCGCCGCTCCGGCAAGCTGCACAACCTCGCCCGCCCGACGTTCGACACCGAGATCATCCACGCGTTGTCGCTGCTGGTGGCGGACACGATCGGCATCGACCCGTACGCCGACGATCCGCTCGGCGGCGACGACGCCCCGGGCGACCCCCAGCTGCTCGACGAGGCCGACCTCGCCGAGATCCGCCGCGAGCTGCGGGGCGAGGCCGAGGTGCTGGGTGCCCTGGACTGGCTGTGGCCGATCCTCACCCCGCAGCAGCTGCTCGCCGGGCTGTTCGCGTCCGACAAGCGCCTGGCCGCGGCCGGGGCCGATCCCCGGCTCAAGCGCGCTCCCCGGGAGGGGTGGACGCCGGCCGACGTACCACTGCTGGACGAGGCCGCCGAGCTGCTCGGCGAGGACGAGACCGTCCTGGAGATCCTGGCCGAGCGGCGGCGACGGCAGCAGATCGCCTACGCCGAGGGGGCCCTGGAGATCGCGTTCGGATCGCGGTCGATCGACGTCGAGGACGAGGACGACCCCGAACTGCTCTCCGTCACCGACCTGCTCGAGGCCGACCGGCTCGCCGAGCGGCAGGACGAGGGCGAGGCGCTCACCCCGGCCGAGCGGGCCGCCGCCGACCGCAAGTGGGCGTTCGGGCACGTGATCGTCGACGAGGCCCAGGAGCTCTCGGCGATGGCGTGGCGGCTGCTCATGCGCCGCTGCCCGAGCCGCTCGATGACCGTCGTCGGCGACGTCGCGCAGACCGGCGACCTCGGCGGCGCGTCGGCGTGGGGCGACGCGCTCGCCCCGTACGTCGGGGACCGCTGGCGGCTGCGCGAGCTCACCGTCAACTACCGCACGCCCGCCGAGATCATGTCGGTCGCGGCGCTGGTCCTCGCCGGGATCGACCCGGACCTCGAACCGCCGCGGTCGGTGCGCCAGGCCGGCGTGGAGCCGTGGGTGCGCGGCGTCGGCGAGTCCCGCCTCGGCGACGCGCTCGCGGAGGCGGTCGAGCAGGAGGCCGAGGCCGCCGGCGAGGGCCGCCTGGGGGTCATCCTGCCCGGAGGGATTTTCGAGGATTTGGTACCGCATGTGCGAAAGGCAGCCCCCGACGCCGCCATCGGCGAGGAGCCGGACCTCACCACCCGGGTCGTCGTGCTGACCGTCAAGCAGGCGAAGGGCCTCGAGTTCGACGGCGTCATCGTGGTGGACCCGGAGCGGATCGTGGAGGAGTCGCCGCGCGGCGCGAACGACCTCTACGTGGCCCTGACCCGCGCGACGCAGCGGCTCGGGATCCTGCACCCGGGTTCGCTGCCGGACTCGCTGCACGCGGTCATCGGCATGTGATCGGG
The DNA here is from genome assembly GCF_050947935.1 of Dactylosporangium sp. CA-052675. Classification (GTDB taxonomy): domain Bacteria; phylum Actinomycetota; class Actinomycetes; order Mycobacteriales; family Micromonosporaceae; genus Dactylosporangium. The sequence continues at coordinate 5,253,106 of NZ_CP192010.1, forward strand.
GAGGGGGGAAGTCGGGAGCGTGATGGGTCGGACTCCAGCACGCTCACCGAACCGAGAGGAGCGTAGCAACCCCTCCACGGGCCCCCTCACCGGAGGTGTCCGGTGTCGTTGCCGCAGCACAGCGCCGGGGACGTGGCCGAAATCGTTCACAGGTCGTCCCCGGCGCCGGCGATGGTCTCCGGTGCGGGGTGCGGGCGCCATGCCCGCCGGCTCACCACACGCCCGGATCGGTGGAGACTCAGGCGTCGTCCTTGCGGCGCCAGGAGTCGACGTACAGCGCGATCAGGACCAGCACGACCACCGCAAGGCCGAGTATGATCCAGACGAATACGGCATCTCCCCCCATGCGGTGACGGTACCGGGGCAACCCCCCGCGGGGCGTCGCACGCACGAGTGACAGCGGGCTTGATACGGTCCGCTGCGATGACCGCGCAATTCGTGCTCGACAACACCACCCTCGGCCCCGTGCCGCTCACCCCCGAGATCCGGCTCCGGCTCGCCGACGAGGCGATCGAGCTGTGGGAACGGACCGAAAGCGATCAGGGCGCGCAGATGCCCCCGCCCTTCTGGGCGTTCGCGTGGGCCGGCGGGCAGGCGCTCGCGCGGTACGTTTTGGACCACCCGGACCTGCTCGCCGGCCGCGGCGTGCTCGACCTCGCGGCCGGCTCGGGGCTGGTCGCCATCGCGGCGATGAAGGCCGGCGCGGCGAGCGTCACCGCGGTCGAGATCGACGAGCTCGCGGTGGCCGCGATCGGGATCAACGCCGAGGCCAACGGGGTCGCCGTCACCCCGCTGCTCGCCGACGTGCTCGGGCGCGACCCCGACGCCGAGGTGGTCCTGGCCGGGGACGTGTTCTACAGCCGCGAGATGACCCGCCGCATGCTGGACTACCTGCGCCGGGCGGCCCGCGGCGGGGCGACGGTGCTCGTCGGCGACCCCGGCCGCGCCTACCTGCCGCGCGAGCACCTGACGCTGCTGGCCGAGTACGACGTGCCGGTCCCGCAGACCCTCGAGGACGCCCCGGTCAAGCGCACCACCGTGTGGTCGGTCAACCCGTAGCCATGACGATCCCCGAGCGCCGCACCCCGCCCGGCCTGCCCGCCCCCGCCGACGGGTCCGCGGACTTCACCGAGGCCTGGCTGGCCAACCGGCGCCTGTCCGCGCACACCCGGGCCGCCTACCGCCGCGACGTCCACCAGTTCCTAGCCTGGTGCGCCGGGCGTGGCCTGGACCCGTTGCGCGCCTCGTTCCTGCACGTCAACGCGTACGCCCGCGACCTGGAGACCACCGTCGACGGGCGCACCGGCCGCGTGATGGCCCCGGCGAGCGTGGCCCGGAAGCTGTCGGCGCTGTCGAGCTGGTACGCGTTCCTGCTGCGGCTCGAGGCGGTCGCGGCCAACCCGGTCGGCGGCGCGGACCGGCCCCGGGTGAACCGCGACGTGTCCGCGACCGTCGGGCTGGCCGCGGCCGAGGTCGACGCGATGCTCGCCGCCGCCGACCGCCTCGACGGCCCGACCGCCGCCCGCGACCGGGCCATCCTCGCGCTGCTCGCCGACCTCGGCCTGCGCGTCGGCGAGGTCGTGGCCCTGGACGTCGAGGACCTCGGCGCCGAGCGCGGCCACCGCACCGTGCGCTTCACCGGCAAGGGCGGCAAGGCACGGCGCCGGGCGCTGACGCCGGGGGTCATTCGCGCCATCGACGACTACCTACCGCAACGCGGCGACGCCCCAGGGCCACTGTTCGCCACCGCGACCGGCGGCCGCGTCGACCGTCACGCAGTGTTCCGCCTCGTGCGCCGCCTCGCCCGGGACGCGGCCGTGCCCGCCTGGGAACGCCTGAGCCCGCACTCGCTGCGGCACGCCTTCGCGACAACGGCCCGCGACGAGGGCGTGCCCCTGGAGGACGTGCAGGACGCGATGGGCCACGCCGACCCGCGCACGACCCGCCGCTACGACCGGGACCGCTACAACCTCGACCGCGACCCGGCCCACACGCTCGCCGCCGCCCGCGCGAGGCGAAGGACCTGAAGCAGCTTGCTCGGGCCCGCGTCACCTGCGGACCGTCGCTCCCGCCAGGGACCCCGCTGGGGCCCAGCATTCGCCGGCCCGAGCGGGGCGACGTCCGCGGTGGCAAGAACGGACCACGCGCGACGGGGCGGAACGCTCCCCAGCCCCCGCGCCCCGACCGGCGATTCACGGCCGCGCGGCGGCACTCTGCGTCGGCGCCGGCATCGGCGACCGGGTCTCGTCGGCCGCCCGCGCCGCGCTCCCGGCCACGAGCGCCCATGGCCGGGAACGCGGCACCGCCCGCGCTGTGCGCGACGCGGCCCTGAGCGTCGGGGCACTCCCTCGCCACCGTGCCGCCCGCCGGCGACACCGAACGACCCTGGCTGCCGCCGTCGGCGTCACCGATCGCCCCCGGCCCGCCGTGGACCAGACTCGCGCGCAGCGCGGCAGCGGGCATGTACGACCCCCGCCGACGCCACGGGGCACTCCTCGAAGGCCCCGGGACCGCCCATTGTCTGGGGGGAGCAACGGTCCGTGACTGACACGGACCCGAGCAGAGATTCCGCCCTTACGCCACGTTGAGCAACTGTTCGAATCCGGCGTGCAGATCCGCCGAGATGTCCGCGTTGCCCAGGCGCCGCAGAATCCACAGCGACGCCAGCAGCGCCGGCCCCTCGTCGCCGTGCTCGGCTGCCCACGCGGCGTGCTCGAGCAGCAGGGCGGCGGTCAGCGCGTGCCCGAGCCGCAGCGCCAGCTCCCGAGCCCCGGCCACCACCCGCGGGTCGCGGGGGTCGGCCGCCGCGGTCGCGAGGTCCCCGGCGAGCCGGGCCGTCGCGGCGGCGAGCGCCTCGGCCACGCCCGGTAGCCGGTGGGTGGCGGCATCCGCGGCCGCGGTCAGCCGATACAGCAGCGGCTTGGCGCCGTCACCGGACGTGAGGGCCCGCAGCACGTCGACGGAGAGCACGTTCGTGGTGCCCTCCCAGATCGGCAGCACCTGGGCGTCGCGCAGCAGCCGCGGGATGCCGGTGTCCTCGACGTACCCGGCCCCGCCGAAGCACTCCAGGTATTCGCTGGCCGAGGCGACCGCGAGCCGCCCGGTCGTGAGCTTCGCCAGGGGGGCCGCCAGCCGCAGCTCGGCCGCAGCCGCGGCGTCGCCGTGCTCGGCCCGGCCCAGCAGCGCGAACGAGTGCGCGGCCAGCGCGAACGCTCCGGCCGCGTCGACCGCCAGGCCGCCGAGCGTCGCCCGGTGCAGCGGGTTGGCGGCCAGGACCCCACCGGCGACGGTCCGCTCCGAAGCGTAGGCGAGCGCGTACTCTAGGCCACGGCGCATCCCGCCCGCGGCCGCGGCCGCGTTGTGCAGCCGCGTGACCACGACCAGTGTCATCATCGCGGCCAGGCCCGGCTGCCCCGGATCGGTCAGCGGATGGGCGGCGACGCCGTCGAGGCGGACCTCGCCGGTCGGCACCGCCCGCGTGCCGAGCTTGTCCTTGAGCCGCAGCACCTGCAGCCCGGGCGCGGGGGAGCGGCCGTCGGCGCCGTAGCGCGGCACCAGGAACGGCACCAGGTTCCGGCTGCCGGGGCCGGCGCCCTCGGGCCGGGCGAGCGCGACCGCCATCGCCGAGTCGATCGCCGAGCAGAACCACTTGTCGCCGGTCAGCGCCCAGCCGCCGGCGCCGTCGGGATGTGCGGTGGTGGTCGAGCGCGCGATGTCGGAGCCGCCCTGCGACTCGGTCATCCACTGCCCCGACGTGACCGCGACCGCCGGATCGGTCGAGACCAGCCGCGCCAGCCACTCGCCCTGGCCGCCGGTCTGGGTGAGCAGCGCCGCGGCCCCGTCGGCCATCGCGACCGGGCACGAGAACGTCGCCGACTCCGGGCCCCACACGTGCAGGAGCGCCTGCTGCACGACCCGTGCCCCCGGGCCCCACGTGTCGCGGGCCTCGGGAAGGTACGGCAGCGCGACCACGGCGTGACGCGCCGCCGCCGCCCGCTGCGCCTGCCAGCCGGCCGAGGTCTCGACCCGCTCGACGCGCTCGCCCCACCCGTCGAAGCGGGTCAGCGTCGGCGGGTGCGTCTCGGCGTCGTGGTGCGCGGCGCGCAGCGGCCCGAGCACCTCCGCGGACAGGTCCGCCAGGCGCTGCTCCGCGGCCGCGTGCCCGTCCTCGCCCAGGAGCCGGTCCAGCCAGCTGCGCAGTTGCGGGTCGGTAGTGTAGGGGTCACGCAGCGTCGGCCCGGTCTGCACGAATCGCGTCATGGCTGACACGTTACCGTCCGGTACGGTCGCGTTCTCGTGGCGTGGGAGCCGCGATACTGGAAGGCGTGACCCTCCGCATCGACACGGCCCAGCGCCGCGCCCGCCTCGCCGTGCGGCACGGGCTCGCCGGACCGGTACCGCCGGGAAAAACCCCCGAGGACGTCGCCGCCGATCTCGTCGCGCTGCACGCCACCGACCCGGCGACCGTCCACCTGTCCGTCGCGGCGCGCCTGCACCGGCCCCTCGTCGCGACCGTGGAGGACGCCCTGTACGAGCGGCGCACGCTGCTGCGGATGCTCGGCATGCGCCGCACGATGTTCGTGGTGCCCTCCGGCTTCGCCGCCGTCGTCCAGGCCGGCGCGACCCGGGCGGTCGCGGCCGAGCAGCGGCGCCTGCTCGTGAAGCACCTGACCGAGACCGGGGTCGGCGACGCGGCCTGGCTCGAGGACGTCGCCGAGTCCACGTTCGAGGCCCTGCGCCGCCGCGGCAGCGCGACCGCCGCCCAGCTCGCCGCCGACGAGCCGCGACTGCGCAGCCTCATGGTGTTCCCGCAGGGCAACCAGTACGTGACCAGCCGGGTCCTGTTCCTGCTCGCCGCCGACGGCCGCATCGTGCGCGGCCGTCCCCTCGGCACGTGGATCAGCAGCCAGTACGCGTGGTCGTGCCTGCCGGACTGGCTCCCCGAGCCGCTGGCCGACCTGGACCCGGCCGAGGCCCGCACCGAGCTCGCCCGGGCGTGGCTGGCGCGCTTCGGCCCGGGTACCGCCGCCGACCTCAAGTGGTGGACGGGCTGGACGATGGCGCACACCCGCGCGGCCCTGCGCGCGCTGGACGCCGTCGCGGTCGAGCTCGACGGCGGCGAGACCGGCTATGTCCTGCCCACCGACACCGACCCCGTCGACGACCCCGGCCCCTGGGTGGCCCTGCTGCCCGGACTGGACCCGACGGTCATGGGATTCCAACAGCGGCAGTGGTACCTCGGCCCGCACGCACCGGCCGTGTTCGACCGCACCGGAAACGCCGGCCCCACGATCTGGTCGGACGGCCGCATCGTCGGCGGCTGGGCGCAACAGCCGACGGGCCGCATCGCGTGGGAGCTGATCGAGGAGGTCCCCGCGTCCGTGCGCAAGGCCGTCACCCGGGCCGCGAGCGAACTCGAAGGCTGGCTGGGCGACGCCCGGGTGACTCCCCGGTTCCGGGCTCCACTCGAGCGGAAACTCGCCGACCCCGCCGGTACGGTCATCGCATGACGCTGATCTGCTGGGCGCTCGCCGGACTGGCGACCGCCTACACGGTGGTGCGCGCGCTGGGAGCCGAACGCGGGACCCCGCTGGTGCAGTTGATCACGTACACCCCGTACGCCGCCGTGGGCGCCCTGCTCCTGGGTTCGCTGGCGCTCATCGCCCCGGTGCCCGGGCTGATCCTGGCGGGCTGCGGGGTCGTGCTCGCCGCCTTGGTCGCGTCGCGCCTGGTGCCGGGCCGCCGGCCGGGTGAGGGCGTGCGGCTGCGGGTGATGTGCGCGAACCTGCTGTACGGCCGCAACGCCACCCCGGCGTTCGTCGACCAGCTGAAGATCGACGACATCGACGTCCTCGCGGTGCAGGAGCTCACCCCGGACGGCCTGGCCGCGCTCGACGACGCCGGCATCGACGCCCTGCTCCCGCACCGCGTCGTGGCCACCGCCCCGGGCGGCGGCGGCTCGGGCCTGTTCAGCCGCCACCCGATCACCGGCCCGCAGACGAGAACCCTCGAGGCGATCCCGATGTGGCAGACGGCCGCGACGGTCCACGTGCCCGGCGTCGGCCCCGTCCTGATCGAGTCCGCGCACCCCTACCCGCCGCGGCACCGCCGGGTCGGCATCTGGCGCGACCAGATCGCGACCCAGGCGACCCCGTCCGCGGACGAGCCGCCGCGCGTCCTGCTCGGCGACTTCAACGCCACCCTCGACCACGCCGTGCTGCGCCGCCTCCTGCGCGCCGGCTACCGCGACGCGGCCGCCGAGCGCGGGCGGGGCCTGACGCCGACGTGGCCCTTCCGCACCGAGACCCTGCCGTTCTGGACCCCGCCGATCACCCTGGACCACGTGCTGGTCGACGAGCGCATCGGCGTGCGCGAGTTCGGCTCCCGGCCCGCGGGCGAGAGCGACCACCGCCCCGTCGTCGCCGAGCTAGTCCTCCCGCCGGCGTAGCTGCCGGGTCAGGGCCCACGCGTCCGCGACCGGCCCGAGGTGCGCGAGCTTGTCGGGGTTGATCACCACGCGGATGCTCCGCACGCGGCCGTCGAGGACGTCGAGCGCCATTGTGTGCAGGACCCGCCCGTCCCGGTCCCGCGCGACGGCGCCCGGCTCGCCGTTGACCTCGCACGGCTCCAGGGTGATCGCCGCGCGCGCCATCCGCGGGAACACGGTGGCCAGCAGCCGGGCCACGTGCCCGGCGCCGGCGACCGGCCGGGCCAGCTGCGGCGCCTTGCCGCCGCCGTCGCCGACCACCGTGACGTCGGCGGCGAGCAGCGACTGCAGCCCGGCCACGTCCCCGACCCGCAGCGCGGCGAAGAACCGCGCCGCGAGGGCGTCCCGCTCGCCGCGATCGGCGGTGAACCGCGGCCGTCCCTCGGCCATGTGCCGCCGCGCGCGCACCACGAGCTGCCGGCACGCCGCCTCCGACCGGCCCACGGCCGCGGCCACCTCGGGGAAGCCGAAGTCGAACACCTCACGCAGCACGAACACGGCCCGCTCGAGCGGGCTGAGCCGTTCGAGCAGCAGCAGCGCCGCCGTGGACACCGAGTCCGCGAGCTCGGCGGCGCGCTGCGGGTCCTCGTACGGGTCGGCCAGCAACGGCTCGGGAAACCACGGCCCGACGTACGCCTCCCGCCGCACCCGCGCCGAGCGCAGCACGTCGATCGCGATCCGGGTCACCGTCGTGGCCAGGAACGCCTTGACGTCACGAGGTTCGGCCGGCGTCGCGGCGTAGCGCAGCCAGGCCTCCTGCACCGCGTCCTCGGCCTCGCCCACGCTGCCGAGCACGCGGTACGCGATCGAGAACAGCAGCCCGCGCAGCCCCTGGAACTCCTCGGCCCGCCCCACGTCAGCCGACCCGCGCCCATACCACGAACGCGGCCAGCCCGAGATACACGAGGTTGAGCCCGGCCAGCCCGCCCTCGCCCCGCCGCCCGTGCGTGATCGCCGCGCCCACCATGAGCACCATCCAACACCCCGCGGTGAGCGCCGGGAGCACGAAGTACCCGGCCGCGGCGCACAGCTCGAGCACCCCGAGCGTGCGCACGAACCACCCCGGCACCGCGCCGGTCCACCCGGCCCCGGGCATCGAGGCGAGCTTCGCCTTGGGCACGAACGTCTTGGTGACGCCACCGGTGAGCGCCACGACCGCGAGGATCCACTGCACGATGTTCATGCCCTCGTGACGAGGCAGCCCCCCGGCCGGTGACATCGCCGGCGCGGCGATCGCGGGGCTCAGCCGATCAGGTCGCGGACCGTGGCGGTGACCTCCGCGAGGCGGCTGTCGGCCCGGCGGCGCTCGATGTCGTCCTCGGTCTCGTAGCCGCGGGTGATCGCCGCCTCGATGTGGTGAAGGGCCTGGGCGGGGATGCGGGCGTCGAGGTACCAGACGCCCTTGCGGAACCAGTCCTCGGCCGGCGCGTCCGGTGCGAGTTGATAGACGGTGATGTCGCCGTGCACCACTTCCGCCTGGACGCCGACGGTCGCGTCGTCCTGGGCGATGTTCCTGTGGGTGGTCGCGGTCATGTGAGGCTCCGGACCGCGGCGATGAGCGCGGCCACCCCGGCGGCTTCCATCTCGATCGCGAGGGCGTCGTTGTAGTGCTGGCGGACCCAGCGGGCCTGTTCGGAGACCGCCGAGTCGTGCACGATCTCGCCCGCGGCGATGGGGCCGAAGTGCACGGTCGGGACGGGGCCGGCGGGCAGGCCGGTCGCCCATCCGCCGGTGCGGATCAGGTGCTGCGCGATCTGGCCGGCGCCGTGCGGCACCTCCCAGGCGCGCGGACGGGCCTTGAGCCCATCGTCCTGGCTGGTCCCGCCGTGGTAGGCGTAGATCTGCGATCCGACGACGACGTCGCCGAGGCGGATGCTCGGCCACAGCCCGCCCGCGACGCCGGCGAAGAGCACCGCGATCGGGTCGAACGCGGTCACGGCCCGTTCGGCGAGGACCGCGGCCGGGTGGTTGCCCTTGCCGACGAGGCCGAGCGCGACGCGACCGCCGCCGTGCAGCCGGCCGATCTCGAAGCGGGTTCCCGCCGAGTGCCGGTGGACCCGCGGGTTGTCGAGCCGGGCCCGCACCGCCGACGGCGAAGGGAAGCGGCGGGGCCGGGTCACACCAGGCGGAGCTGGCCTCCGGCGCGGGCGGCCGGGCCCAGGTCGCCCGCCCGGTGGTGGCGCCGGCACAGCACCTGGTAGTGCACGTCCGCGGCCACGACGTCGTCCGCCGTGGTGTCGCCGATCACCACCTGGTCGCCCTCGCGGGCGATGGCCCCGTCCACGACCCGGGCGTTGAGTGTGCCGCTGCGCCCGCACCAGCACAGCACCTCGACCTGGACCTTCGTCACCTCGTCGGCCAGCTCGAACAGGCGCTGCGCGGCCGGGAACAGGCACGTGCGGAAGTCGGTGGCGAGGCCGAACGCGTACACGTCGACGTCCGAGTTGTCGACCAGGTCCGCCAGCTGCTCGATCTGCTCGACGCTGTAGAAGCTCGCCTCGTCGCAGATGAGGTAGTCGACGCGGATGCCGCGGGCCCAGCGGTCGCGGACCAGGGCGCGCAGGTCCAGCCCGGCCACGTCGACGGCGTCCTTGCCCAGGCCGATGCGCGTGGACAGCCGGCCCGGCCCGGCCCGGTCGATGGTCGTGAGGACCAGACCGTGGCGGCCCTGCCGGGCGTGGTTGTAGTCCATCTGCAGCGCGAGGGTGGATTTGCCGCAGTCCATCGGGCCGTAGAAGAACTTCAGCCGGCCCCCGCGTCGTGTGCGGGAGTCACCAGCGGCGAAACAGGCGTTCGGGTCGGCGTCGGTTGGCGTCACGGCGCAGAAGCCTACTTGTTCGCCTTCTCGTCGATGTCCCGTAGGAGGGCCGCCACCTCGGCGTGTTCGGTGACACCCATCGCCTCGTACAGCTCCGCCGCCGTCTGCAGCCGCTGCCGCGACAGCCGCGGGTCGCTCGTGCACAGGCCGAGGCCGTGGTAGGCGCGGGCCTGCTCGTAGCGGTACCCGGCCCGCATCGCCCGTTCCAGGGCCCGCGCGTACTCGGCCTTGGCCTCGTCGCGCCGGCCCACCGCCAGCAGCCCGGCGCCGTGGTTGCTCGCGGCCAGGCAGGCGATGTGCGGGTCGAGGTGCGCCGAGTCGCGGGCGGCCAGCGCCAGCAGCGCGAGCGCCTCCTCGGTGCGCCCCAGCGCGACGAGACTCACCCCGAGGTAGCTGCGCGCCTCGCAGATCACCGCCATCCCCAGCTCGGGCAGGATCCGCTCGACGGTCCAGCGCAGCAGCAGCTCGGCGAGGTGGTGCTGGCCGAGCGCCTGGCGGATCACGGCGAGCTCGATGGCCCCGTTGAACGCCAGCTGCGCGTTGGAGGCCCGGCCGGCGGCCAGGGTACGGCGGGCGGCGATGAGCGCCTCGCCGGTGCGCCCGCGCAGCCGCAGGATCGTGGTGAGCGTCGTCCACTGCCCGCCGTAGACGATCACCTCGGCCGGGTAGATCGCCTGCAGCGAGTGCTCCAGCAGCTCGAGGGCCTCGGTGAGGCGGCCGGCGAACTGGTACACGGCGGCGAGGTTGGAACGCGCCCGCGCGCCCCAGATCGGGTGCTCGGCGATGAGCAGCAGGTGCCGGGCCGCGTTGTTCTGGTCGCCCTCGCGGGCGTAGGCCGACGCGAGATAGTTGTGGGTCATCGCGATCAGGCCGTCGTCGGCCAGCGCCTCGGCCGCGGCCAGGGCCCGGCGGTGCAGGTCGATGGAGACGTCGTTCATCGAGTTGCGGAAGAGGTACCCCCACACCGCCCTCGGCAGCAGGCACGTGTGCCGGTGCCGGCCGAGCCGGTCGGCGAGCTGGGTGACCGCGATCAGGTTCCCGATCTCCAGGTCGAGCCAGCGGCGGGTGCTGGCGAGGTCGGCGAAGCGGGGCACCCACGGCTGCACCTCGCCGACGTCGATCGCGCCCCGGGCCCGTCCACCCTCCCAGGACCGGGTGGCCGCGGCCGCGCCCTGCAGGTAGAAGTCGAGCATCCGGTCGATGGCCGCGTCCCGCTCGGGGTCCTCGGCGGCCAGCTGCGCGGCGTACTCCCGCAGCAGGTCGTGCAGCCGGAACCGGCCGGCGACGGGCTCGATGAGCAGGTGGGCGTCGACGAGCCGGCCCAGCAGTTCGTCGGCGTCGCGGATCGGCAGGTCGGCCAGGGCGGCGGCGGCCCGCACCGCGAACTCGCCCGACGGGTGCAGGCCCGTGAGCCGGAACAGCCGGGCGGCGGCCGCGTCGAGGGCGCGGTACGACAGCTCGAACGCGGCGTGCGGGGACCGCCCGTCGACGGTGAGGTCGATCGGGGCCGGGTTGGCCTGCCGGAGCCGGTCGGCGAGGTCGGCGACGCTCCACGACGGCCGGTGCGCGAGCCGGGCCGCGGCCAGCCGCAGCGCCAGCGGCAGCCCGCCGCAGAGCCGCACGACGTCGGCGACGGCCCGCGGGTCGTCCTCGGCCCGCCCGCCGATGACGGTGGTCACGAACCGGACCGCGTCGCCGTCGTCGAGCACGTCGAGGGAGACGCTGTACGCGCCGTCGAGCCCGCCGAGGCGTCGCCGGCTCGTGATGAGCACGAGGCTCGCCGACGCGCCGGGCAGCAGCGGGGTGACCTGGGCCGGGTCGGCGGCGTTGTCGAGCACGACGAGGATCCGGCGCTGGGCGAGCTCGCTGCGCCACCGGGCGACCCGCTCGTCGGGGTCGGCGGGGATGCGCTCGGGGTCGAGGCCGAGGTGGCGCAGCAGCAGCCCGACCGCGTCGTGCGGGGCCAGCGGCGGGCGCTCGCCGTGCGCGCGCAGGTCGACGAAGAGCCGCCCGTCGGGGTAGCGGTCGGCGACGAGGTGCGCGACGTGCACGGCGAGGCTGGTCTTGCCGACGCCGGCCATCCCGTCGACGGTGAGCACCGCGGGCACGTCGTCGCGGCCGGGCCGCGCGGCGCGCACCAGCCGGTCGACGAGGTCGTCGCGGCCGGAGAAGTCGGCGATGTCGCGGGGGAGCGTCCACGGGGTCGGCACGGGCAGCGCGCGGGGCGCCTGGGTGGCCGCGCGCTCGGCGGGCGCCATCCCCAGCAGGGCGGGTGGGCGTTCCTTGGCGGCGGGTGGGGGTTGCAGCAGACCGCGGTACAACTCCTGCAACGCCGCGCTCGGGGCGAGCCCCAGCTGCTCGTCGAGGGCCTCGGCGAGGCGCAGGTAGACCGCGATCGCGTCGGCGGTGCGCCCGACGCGCGCGAGGGCGGTCATGAGCTGCCCGTGCAGGCGCTCCCGCAGCGGGTGCTGCTCGGCGAGGCCGGTCAGCTGGCTGATCAGCTCGGCCTGCAGCCCCAGCTGCAGCTCGACGTCGAGGCAGTCCTCCAGGGCGCTGTTGTGCCGCTCCTCGAGGGCGACGGCGGCGGCCTGGACGCCGGGGCTGTCCACGCCGGCGAGGGCCGGGCCGCGCCACAGGTCGAGGGCGTCGCGCAGGTGCTTGCGGGCGGCCTGCAGCTCCCCGGCGGCCATCGCGGCCCGCCCGTCGGCGACGAGCTGGGCGAAGACGAGCGTGTCGAGCTCGTCGGGCTCGACGACGGCCCGGTAGCCGGCGGTGTCGGTCTGGATCGCGCCGGGCAGCTGGCGGCGCAGCCGGGAGACGCAGGTGTGCAGCTGGGCGCGGGCGGTGGCGGGGGCGGCGTCGCCCCAGACGGCGTCGACGAGCCGGGGCAGCGTGACGACCCGGTTGGGCTGCAGCAGCAGCATGACCAGCAGGACCCGGTCGCGGGTCGCGGAGATCTCCAGCCGCCGGCCGGCGACCTCGACCTCCAGCGGACCGAGCAGCCGGTAACGCACGACCGAACAGTAACGCAGGGTGTCACGTACACGACACCCGCCAGTCAGGAGCCCGTCAGAGCTTGGCCGGCGGCGTGTTGCCGGAGGCGACGATCGCGCGGCGGATCGGCACGAACAGCAGCACCACGAACCCGGCGACGAAGAACACCACGAGCGCGATGATCGCGACGCGGTAGCTGCGGGTCAGGTCGTAGGCGAGGCCGAACGCGAGCGGGCCGAGCCAGCTGGTGCCCTTGTCGGAGATCTCGTAGATGCCGAAGTACTCGCCCTCCTTGCCCTTCGGGATCAGCTGCGAGAACAGCGACCGCGACAGGGCCTGGCTGCCGCCGAGGACGAGACCGATCCCGCCGCCGAGGATGACGAACGGCACCGCCTGCCCGGCCGGCAGGAAGAACGCCACGACGATGACGACGGTCCACAGCACCAGGCTGACCAGGATCGTCTTCCACGCGCCGATGGCCTTGGCGAGCCGGCCCAGCAGCAGCGCCCCGGCGAAGGCCAGGAACTGCACCATGAGGATCGTGGGCACCAGGACGCCGTCGGAGAGCTTGAGCTCCTCGGTGCCGTACTGGCTGGCCAGCGAGATGACGGTCTGGATGCCGTCGTTGTAGATGAGGTACGCGACGAGGAAGAACAGTGTGAGCGGGTACGCCCGCAGCCCCTTGAGCGTGCCCCACAGCTGCTTGAAGCCGTCGGTGAGCGGGTTGCCGCGCACGGCGCCGAGGTGCTCGTCGGCGACGGGCCGGTTGCGCAGGGCCAGCAGCGGGATCGTGGTGAACCCGGCCCACCAGATGCCGGCGGAGACGATGCTGTACCGCGCCACCTCCCCGGTCGTCATGCCGAGGTCGTCCTTGAACAGGACCGCGATGACGTTGAGCAGCAGCAGGGTGCCGCCGCCGAGGTAGCCCCACGCCCAGCCGAAGCTGGAGACCTTGTCCCGCTCCTGCTCGTCGGCGATCTGGGGCAGGAAGGAGTTGTAGACGACGACCGAGGCGCCGAAGGTGATGTTCGCCAGCAGGAACAGCCCGGCGCCGAGCAGGTACCGGTCGCCGGTGAGGAACAGCATCGCGGTCGTGGCCGCGGCGCCGATGTACGCGAACAGCGCCAGGAGCTGCTTCTTGCGCGGCGACCGGTCGGCGATCGCGCCCACGACCGGCAGGACGAACACGGTCAGCAGCACCGACAGCGACACCGTGTACGGGAACAGGGAGCCGGGGGCGATCGCGATGCCCAGCGGGTGGATCGCGGCGTCGTCCGGGCAGCCGGAGTCGGGGCAGCCGGCCGCGGTCTCGGCGATGGCGGTGAGGTACGGGCCGAGGAAGACGGTCACGACCGTGGTCTGGAACGCGGAGTTGGCCCAGTCGTAGAAGTACCAGCCGACCCGTTCACGGCGGGAGCTGCGCTCCACAGTGGACCCGTCGGTGGAGCCGCCGGTGGAACCGTCCTGGACCCGCGTCACGGCCAGATGCCTCGCTTCACGTATACGTCACGCAACACCTCGATGTGATCGGTCATGATGCCATCTACGCCGAGGTCGAGGAAGTGGTCGATTTCCGCCGGGTCGTCGATCGTCCACAGGTGCACCCGCAGCCCCACGCGGTGGCAGTAGTGGACGAACTTGCGGGTGGCCAGGGTGATGCGGCCGTACCGCGGCGGGATCTGCACCGCCACGACGCTGCCGGCCGGGGTGTAGCGGCGGCCGACCTGGTAGGCGGCGAACAGCCCGGCGACCTCGCGCATGCCCATGGAGGTCGCCACGGCCGGCCCGGCCAGCCGGCGGATGCGGCGCAGCCGGGCGGACGAGAACGACGCCAGCAGCACCCGCTCGTGGGCCTTGAGCCGCTCCACGACCTGCAGCGTCGGCTGTACCGCCTGCTCGGTCTTCGTGTCGATGTTGAACCGGATGTCGGGGTAGGCGTCGAGGACCTCGTCGAGCCGGGGCACCGCGGCGGCGCCGCCCACGCGCTCGGTCCGCAGGTCCGTCCACCGTAAGTCGATCATCCGACCCGGACGTCCCAGGAGCCGCTCGAGCGTGTCATCGTGGAACACGACCGCGACCCCGTCGGCGGTGGCGTGCGTGTCGGTCTCGATATAGCGGTATCCGAGCTCGACGGCACGGGCGAACGCCGCTGTCGTGTTCTCGTCACCGGCTGCCGCCCCGCCACGGTGGGCGAAGCCCAGCGGTCCTGGGGCGTCGAGGTAGGGCACCTGCTTCACGCGGCCAGTATGCAGCGATCTTCGGTCAACTTTGCGCAACGGCGGGTTACGGCAGGCTTGACGGCCGACGCAGAGCGCGGAACGGCAAAGGTAGGGTGACGCACATGCGCGTGCTCGGCATCGACTTCGGCACGTCGAACACGGTCGCGATGGTCCGCACGCCCGACGCGCGGATGCGACCGCTGCTGTTCGACGGTTCCCCCCTGCTGCCCTCTGCCCTGTACTTCAACACCGACGGGAAGGTCCTGGTCGGACGGGACGCCGAGCGTAACGCCCGGCTCGACCCGGCCCGGTTCGAGCCGAACCCGAAGCGGCGCATCGACGACGGCGAGGTGTTCATCGGCGACCACCCGATGCCCGTGCCGCGCCTGTTCGCGCACGTGTTGTCGCAGGTGAACGAGGAGGCCCGCCGGCAACTGGGCGCGGCCCCGGACGAGGTGCGCCTCACGCACCCGGCCCGGTGGGGCGAGCGGCGCCGGTCGCTGCTGCTGGAGGCGACCCGGATCGCCGGCCTGGGCACCCCGGCCCGGCCCGCGCGGCTGATCGCCGAGCCGGTCGGCGCGGCGTCGTACTTCACCGCCGTGCTCGGCTCGGCCGTGCCGGTCGGGCGCAGCCTGGCCATCTACGACCTCGGCGGCGGCACGTTCGACGCGACCGTGGTCCGCCGCACCCAGTCCGGGTTCGAGGTCCTCGCCGAGGACGGGCTCGCCGACGTCGGCGGCCTCGACTTCGACCACGCGATCGTCGAGCACCTCGGCAAGACGTACTCCGAGAGCCACGCCGCGAAGTGGGCGGCGCTGGCCAACCCGACCGACGCCTCGGACCGGCGGCTGCGGCGGATGCTCTACGAGGACGTGCGCGGCGCGAAGGAGATGCTGTCGCGGACCGCGTCCACCGACATCCACCTCCCGTCGATGGAGATCGACGCGCACCTGACCCGCGAGGAGCTCGAGACCCTCGTCAAGCCCTACCTGGAGCGCACGGTGGCGTGCCTGCGCCGGGCGATCGACTCGGCGCGGCTGCAGCCGAAGGACCTCGTCGGCATCTTCCTCGTCGGCGGCTCCTCGCGCATCCCGCTCGCGGCGCACCTCATCCACACCGAGCTCGGCGTGGCCCCGACGACCCTGGAGCAGCCGGAGACGGTCGTGGTCGAGGGGGCGCTGTGCATCGGCGCCGCGGTGCCGCCGGTCGGCACCTCGGGCACCCCGCGCACCATCACCCCGCCGCCGCAGCAGCGGCCGATGCCGCAGCACACGCCGGTGTCGAGCGTGCCGGTCTCCCCGGCGGTCCGTCAGCCGGTGGTGCCGCAGGTGCAGCAGCGGCCGCCGGTCACCGCGCCGCCCGTGGTGCAGCGCCCGCCGGTCCAGCAGCCCGTGGTCCCACAGCCGGTGTTCCGGCCCCAGCCGCAGCCGGTCGTGCAGCAGCCCGTCGTCCCGGCGCGCCCGGGGCCGTTCCCGCCGCAGGCCGCCCGGCAGGCCCCGGCGCAGCAGGGCGAGGAGACCGAGCGCAACTGGATCGCCGTGATCGTGGTGGTCCTGGTCCTGGTCGCGATCCTGTTCGTGATCCTGCTCTGGACCGCGCTGTCCTAGGTTCCACACACCAGAACGCGGCATCGGTACCTTCCGCAGGTACCGATGCCGCGTTGGTATTTTGTGGCTCCTACTGCGGGGCCCAGTAGGTCGCGAGGCTGCTCGTGGCCGGGTCCTCGGAGCCCAGCAGCATGCTCCACGGGTCGGTGCCGGGCGGGACGTCGAGGTGGGCGTAGTCGGCCAGCCCCGCGGGCTCGGCCGGGCCGTGGTGCTCCACGGCCGGGTCGAACGCCGCGGACAGGTTGTGGTCGGGGCCGCCGAGCACGTCGGCGTCGGTCCACGGGAAGCCGTCGACGGGCTCGGGCGGGTCCTGCAGGTGCAGCTCCTCGGGGAACTGCACCTCGTGCCAGGCCGGGTCGTCGGCGGACGCGTCGACGTCGGGGTCGGCGCCGAACACGGCCTCGTGCTGGTCGTGCCCGGCGTCGTGCTGCGTGTCGTTGCCCGTGTCGTGACCCGTGTCGTGCTGGTCGCCGTAGTCGGGCTGCCCGTCGCTGAGGTGCGCCGGCGCGGCGTCCCCGGCCTGGACCTCGTCGTGGCCGCCGAGATCGGCGTGGCCGTCATGGCCTTGGTCGCCGTCATGGCCTTGGTCGCCGTCGTGCAGCGACTCGTCGTACTCGGCCGTCGCGTGCTCGGTGCCGAGCGGCTCCTCGAGGTCGGAGCCGTCGCCGAGGTGATGGCCGGGCCCGCTCAGGTCGTGCTCGTCCCCGCCATAGCCGGCGTGGTCGGCGTGGTCGGCGTCGAACCCGGCGCCGTAGTCCTCGGAGAAGCCGCCGTGCAGGTCGTGCCCGGCGTCCCCGCCAAGGTCAGCGGTGTCGGCGGAGTCGTCGCCGTCCGACCATTCCCAGTGCCCGTCCATCGGTCAGCCCCCTACGCCTCGGCGGCCTCGGCAGCCGCATCGGCCGGCCCGGCGGGCGTGAGCGCGCGGATGCGCACCAGCACCTCGTCGACCTGCTTGATGCGGGCACGGAGCCCTTCCCGTTCGGTGTTCAGCGCGGCCTTGCGCTTGGCGCGCTCGGCCTTGTCCTCGGCCAGCGACTTGTCGATGTTCGCGATGTGGGCGTCGAGCTGCTTGAGCCGCCGCTCGATCGCCTCGTCGAGGGCGAGGGTCAGCGCGTACTGCAGGTCGGTGAACCGGTTCATGATCTCGTCCGACAGGGCGGCGCGGGCCTCGCCGAGGACCTCCCGCAGCCAGGTGCGGGCCTGGACCTTGTCGGCCATGCTCTTGCGCTTGAAGATCATGTAGGCGCCGGCGGCGAGGCCGAGGCCGACACCGACGACGGGCAGGACGAGCCCGGCCCCGGCCAGGCCGATCGCGCCGAGCGCGCTGGCGCCGCCGATCATGCCGGGCACCCGGGCGGCCATCATCGCCATACCGGCCGAGGACATGACGACCATCGCGCCCTCGCCGGACTGCTCGCGGCGCGGCTTGGTGCCCAGGGCGTGGCGCAGCCGCGCGTTGAGCCCGCGCAGCACGTGCTGCAGCTCGTTGGGGTGGAACACCTGCGCCAGGACGCGCTCGCCGACCTTGCGGAAGCGGAACTCGAGGTCGTGCGACAGCCGGACGCTCAGCGCGTACAGCGCCTTGTCGACCTCGGCGGGCAGCTCCTGCATGTCGCCGCGGCCGCCCTTGTCGATCTTCTCCATGAACTGTTCCTGCAGCTGCGTGATGTAGTTGCGCAGCCGCGAGGTGGCCTCGACGCGGGCCCGCTGGGTCTCCGTGGACAGCGCCAGGGACCACTGCCGCGACTCGGTGCGCTTGCGGGTGGCGACCTGCGCGCGCTCCTCCTTGGCCCGTTCGAAGTCGGCCGGGTCCGGGTCGGTGGCCTTCATCCGGTCGCCAAGCTCCTGGTCGAAGCGGATGTACTCCGAGCGGATGCTGCGCAGCACGTTGGCCTGCTGCAGCAGGTGGCCCTTGGAGGCCAGGTCGATCAGGGCGTGCTGGAGCTCGGCGATGCGCGACTCGCGGATCAGCTCGCCCTGGGCCTCCTTGGGCATCTGCATCGCCAGCTCGGCCAGCCGCGCCGACACCGGATACCACGGCGCGGAGGCGAACCGGGGCGCGTGGGTCTGCAGCTGTCCCTTGTTGTCGTCGAGGATCTTGCGCCAGCCGGGGTAGGCGTCGACCTTCGTCAGCGCGAACAGCACGAAGTTGACCTTCTTGCTGGCCTCGATGAGGAAGTTCATCTCCGGCTTGGAGAACGGGCTGGAGGAGTCCACGACGAACAGCAGCGCCGTGGCCTTCTCGACCGCGTCCATGGCGACCTCGGCGTGCATCGAGTCGAGGCCGCCGGTGCCGGGCGTGTCGATGAGCGTCAGGTACTGCAGCAGCGGCGCGGAGTGCTGGATCTCGATGCGCCGCGGCGGGCGCATCCCGTCGGGCAGCCGGCCCATCACCGTGCCCCAGTCGCGCAGGTCGCCCAGGCCGATCGGCACCGGGTCCTCGCGGCCGGGGATGTAGGCGCGGGCGCCGTGCTGCGCGTTGTGCATGAACTCGAGGTAGGACGCGGTGGCCACGGCGGCGTCGACCGGGGACAGGTTCGGCACGCCGATGAGCATGTTCGTCAGCGAGCTCTTGCCGCGCTTGGTCTCGCCGACCACGACGATCTTCGGCCGCTGCACGTCGCGGCGGCGCTCGGTGTCGATGTCGGCGGCCGCGTCCGGGTCGATCTTGCGCAGGTAGGCGAGGCTGCCCTCGACGCCGGCCTTGAGCAGCTTGCCCAGCGCCGCGGTCTGGTCGGCGGGCTTCTTCGGCGCCGCGCCGGCGGGTGCGTTGGGAGTCTGGGTCATCGTGGCTGCTCTCTGCGCGGCTGCTGCGTGGTGTGCTGGCTGGGCTGCGGGACGGTCGGGTGCGCCCCGGTCGGGCCGCCGGCCGAGGTGGCCCGGCCGACCGTCGGGTGGGCTCCGGTGGCGCCGCCGGCGCTGCGGCCCGACTGGTACACGGTGACGATCGGGGCCCGCAGGACCCGACCGTCGCGGTCGACGTAGCCGGGGACCTCGACGCCGGAGATCTGCCCGCTGAGGTTCGGGTCGTTCGTCGGGGTGGTGCCGCCGGCCTCGTGGTGGGCCGGGTCGAAGCGCACCCCGGTCGGCTCCAGGACGGTGACGCCGGCCTCGTGCAGCGCGGCGCCGAGCCGGTCGCCGAGGGCCTTGCTGGTGACCCGGTCCCGCACGTAGATGGTGGCCTGCACCAGCGCCCGCCGGTCGGCGTCGGACTGCCCGCCGCCGCGGCCGGGCGGGGCCGACACCGGGGCGGTGGCCCCGCCGGACCCGCGGGAGGACAGCAGGAGCAGCAGGAGCAGGGCCGCGCCGACGAACAGGGTGCCGGCGAAGGCGACGAGGGCCGGCTTCAGGCCGAAGCTCTCCTGCGCGGTGCACGCCTGCGTGGTGATGGACTGGGCCTGCTGCGGCTTGCCGTCGGGCTGCTGCGGGGTGCCGCCACCCTTGATCGCGTCGCCGACCGCGTCGCTGACCGCGCCGCCGCCCTCGGCTTTCTGCGGGGCGGCGGCGCCGAAGGTCTGGGCGGGGCAGTTCGGCGCGCCGCCGACCAGGCCGGTCGCCGCGCCGGTGAGCACCGCGATGACGAGCGCCACGGCGACCGCGAGCAGGCGCAGGCTGTTGGAGGACATCTTCGGCTCCTGGGGGTGGGGGCCTCGGCTATTGGCAGTGCTGACCATAGTGCTGTTCCCGTGATTATCGGACATTTGCCCCTCCGCCGCGGATGCGCTGGGAGAGCAGGTAGAAGCCGCGGTGCGCGACGAGCGCGACCCGGGACTGCGACGGGCTCGCGCCGGCCACGGCGTAGGCGCGCCAGCGGGTGGCGGCGTCCAGCGCGGCGCGGACCATCGAGTCGCGGTCGGCCTGGGGCAGGTTGAGGATCCAGCTCGGGTCGTTGGACAGCGCGAGGCGGGTCAGCTCGCCCTCCATCTGGTCGGGCAGGTCGACCGCGCCGGTGGTGACGAGCTGGGCGACCTCCAGCAGCCGCAGCCGGTGCGACTCGGGCTGCTGCAGCACCCGCTCGATCGCGTCGCGCAGCAGCTCCCGGTCGTGGGGGCGCTCGGCGTGGCTGGCGATCTTCTCGAGGCTCGACAGCGCCCAGCCGGCCTTGATGGCGTCGGTGCGCCACCGGAACGCGTGGTCGAGGGTCTGGCGCAGCCGCGGGAACCCGGAGGCCTGGAACAGCATCCGCACGAGCTCGCCGGTGGCCAGGGTCGGCTTGGCGACCAGCTGGGCGATGGCGAAGCTGATGCCGTAGAGGTCCAGCAGGCGCAGGAGCCGCTCGCGGGACTCGCGGGTGACGGGGCACTCGCGGGTCGTGAACAGGTCGACGGAGGCCAGCAGCACGGTCCGCTCGCCCTGGGGGAGCGCGGCGAGCTGGCGCAGGGCCTCGCAGTCGGCGGCGGTGAGCCGGCCGGCCTCGGTGGTCTCGGCGAGGAGGCCTACGACCGGTACGACATCGGACACGACCCGGCGCAGGACCTTGGACTGGTCGTTGGCCAGCGGCGCGACGATCGGCCAGGGGTCCTGCCCGCCGCCGGCGAGCTTGTCCACCTTGTTGAACAGCCCGAGGGAGTTGATCGGGTTGCTCGACAGGCGCGCGGAGATGGACCGGAACGCCTCCAGGGCCTGCACGTCGTCCTCGCGGACGGACTGCGTGAACACGTAGATGATGGCCTCGGCGCCGGACAGCGCCCCGGCGGAGTCGGAGTCCAGGTCGTCGTCGATCGGCGCCTCGGAGAACAGGAACCGGCGCGCCTGGTCCGACACGGACGTGTTGGCGCTGGACAGGCCGGGCGTGTCCACGACGGTCAGGTCGCGCAGGTGGTCGCTGGTGAGCGTGACGTCGACGTAGGCGACCTCGTGGCGGGCGACGCCGAGGCGCTGGGGGATCATGCCGGCCTCGTCGAGCGGGAGGCTGACCCGGGCGCCGTTGCGCTTGACCACGTCGACGCGGTCGGAGGTGCCGTAGCGGAACTGCGTGACGATGCGGGTGCACTCGCCGACCTCGGTCGGCGCGACCCGCCGGCCGATGAGCGCGTTGACGAGCGTGGACTTGCCGGACTTGAGCCGGCCG
Source organism: Dactylosporangium sp. CA-052675 (assembly GCF_050947935.1). Classification (GTDB taxonomy): domain Bacteria; phylum Actinomycetota; class Actinomycetes; order Mycobacteriales; family Micromonosporaceae; genus Dactylosporangium. The sequence continues at coordinate 5,274,302 of NZ_CP192010.1, forward strand.
GCGATCGCGACCCGCAGCGGCTCGCCCAGCCGCCGGCGCACGTCGACCACCTGGGCCTGGGCGGCGCCGCCGAGGCGGTTGCCGACCTCGGCGCACAGATCGCCCACGCGGGAGCTCAGGGGTCCTGGAGCCACGGGGTCAGCTCCGCTTCGAGGTCGGGCACAGACTGATCACCGACTGCGCGAGGCCGGTGGGTTCAGCCACAATGCCGACGTACCCTCGGGTGTCCAAGGGGTGGACCTCGCTCATTATTCGCTCCTGGGTGCAATCAGTACCGTCATGTCACGCACGTACGGCACACACATTACGAATATCCTGCGCGCGCAGGATCCCATGTTCGTGCCAGGAATGGAGGCTTCCCGTGCCTGAGGCACCGACTGATGAGCCCGTCGCCGGCCCGGCGGCCGCGCCGGCGGTGGCGTCGGCGGTCGTGGGCCGGGCGAGCGTTCCTGCCGTGTGGCCGCCCGCCGAGCTGATCGCCGCGGCGGTGGACGCCCTGCGTAACCCGGGTCTCGTGGTCATCGCGGGCACGGCCGGCACGGGCCGCACCGGGGTCCTCAAGCGTCTCGGGGAGTCCTTCCGCGGGCCGGTGTTCAGCGGCGGCGCCCTGGCGATGCTGCGCGGCGTGCCGGCCCTGCCCCTGTCCCGGGCCGTGCGGGTGCGACTCCCGTCACACGAGGCGCCGCTGCTCGCCGAGGCCGTCCGCTCCCGCGTCCGTCACGGTCTGCTACTGCTCGACGACCTGCAGTGGGCGGATCCGCTCACGGTGGCCGCCCTCCCGGCCATCGCGGAGCACTGTCGGATAGTTGTCACACTCCGGACACCGCACCGGCTGCCGGGCGACGCCGAGCGGGCCCTGCGCGCCGCGGCCGCCCGGTCCGGCGCCTGGCTGCAGATGCCGCCGATGCCCGCCGACGCCGCGGCCGCGCTCGTGCGCCAGCTCGCCCCGTCCGCCTCGGCCGCGGTCGTCACCGACCTCGTCCGCCGGGCCGGCGGCGTGCCCCTCGCCGTGGTGGCCCTGGCCAAGCACGTCGCGCAGGGCGGCACCCCGCGCGACGGCGGCGACGGGCTCGACAAGGGCCTCGCCTACACCGTCGCCGGAGCCCTCGCCGACCTCACCCGCCCCGCCCGCACCGCGATGGCCGCCCTGGGCCTGCTCGGCCGCCCGGTCACCGGGACCGTCCTCGGCGAAGGCCTCACCGAGCTGGTCGAGACCGGCCTCGTCGAGCTGACCGACGGTGTCGCCGCGCCCGTCTCGCCCTACACCGCCGAGGTCGCCGCCGGTCTGCTCTCCGCCGAGGAACGCGCCGCCGTCCACCGGCGCCTCGCCACGCTCGTCCCGCCCCGCGAGGCGGCCCGCCACCTCGCCGCGGCCGGCGCCGGGCCGGAGGCCTACCAGGTCGCCGTCACGGCGGCCGCGGCCGCCGAGTCCTCCGGCGACCGGGCCGAGCTGCTGCTGCTCGCCTGCGACCTGCCCGGCGTCGAGGCCGAGCCCGAGGTCCGCATCGCCGCCGCCCGCGCCGCGCTCGCCGCCGGCCGTACCCGGCTCCTGCCTGCGCGTCATCGACCCGGCCACCACCGACCCGGTCGCGGCCGTGCTGCGCGGCGAGGCGCTGCTGCAGCAGGGCAGTCCCGTGCCGGCCGCCGCGGCCGTCGCCGCCGTCGCCGACGACGCGCCGGCCGAGGTCGTCGGCGGCCGGGACCGCATCCGGCTGCTGTCCATGCTCACCACCGACCCGGGCGGCGCCCTGGCCCGGGCCGAGGAGCTGCTGCAGGTCCACGGCGAGGCGCCCACGCACCCGGGCCTGCGCGCGGCGATCGCGGCCGTGCGCGCCGGGACCCGCCGGCCCGGCTGGGAATACGGGCTCGCGTCCGCCGCCTCCGCCGCCGGGCAGGCCGGTGACGCCCTCGCCGCCCGCTGGTCCGCGTGGCTGCTCGTGGAGACCCTCACCGCCGACGCCCGCCTCGCCGAGGCCTCCCAGGCCGCCGCGGCCGCGGCCGCCGCCTGCGCCGGGGACCTCGCCTACAGCTGGCAGACCCGGTTCCTGGCCGCCCAGCTGTGGTGCGACGCCCTGCGCGGCGACGGCATCGACGAGGTCGTGCGCCGGGCCGGGGACCTCGCCGACCGGACCCTGCCCGCCCTGGCCCGCGGCTACGCCGTCGCCGCCGCGAGCCTCGCCGAGGCCGACGGCGGCCTGCTCGCCCCGGCCCGGGCCCGGCTCGAGTCGCTGCAGAACCGGCCCGCCTCCGCCGGGCCCGTCCTGGACTGGGTCACCCGCGAGGCGGCCTGGCTCGACGGCCGCCCCGACCAGGCGTTCGAGCCCGCCGACGCGAGCGTGTCCACGCCGCTGGTCGACGGGCTGCGGCGCATCACCGCCCGCTGGGCCGCCTACGACGCCGGGACCTCGTTCGCCGGCGCCGACGACACCATGCCCCTCGCACCGGTGCAGGTGACCCTGGAGGCGTGGAAGGCCCCGGTGCGCTTCGCCGAGGCCGCGGCCGCCTGGCACGAGCTGGCCCGCCGCGAGGAGGTCCGGTGCCTGCTGGCCCAGGGGCTGCTCGAGGAGGGCGCCGACCTGGCCGTGCCGCCCCTGCTGGAGGCCGAACGCCTGGCCGAGGAGGCCGGGCTCGTCGTGCTGCTCGGCCGGGCCCGCCGGGCGCTGCGGCGGCACTCGATCCGCCGCGACACGCGGGGCCGCCGGGCCGGCGACGACCTCACCGACCGCGAGCGGGACGTGCTGCGGCTCGTGGCCAACGGGGAGCCGACCCGCCGGATCGCCGGGCAGCTGGGCATCTCCCGCGAGACCGTGGAGACGCACATCCGCTCGGGGATGCGCAAGCTCGGCGCCAAGACCCGCACCGAGGCCGCGGCGCTGGCCATCGAGGAGCTCGCCCCGTGAGCCCCCGCGCCCGCCGGCGCCCGCCAGCGCCCGCTCGCCGTCCCGGCCTTGACATTGAGGGGCGTGGATGAGTAACGCGATGGTCTTGTGCGAGGCGGCCCCTTCATCGCATGGTGGGCGCATGTCTTCTCCTGTGGGCCGCTGATGGCGGGAGATCCGGCACTCGCACCGCGCTACGTCGTGGCGACCGGCGCTGACGCCACCGCCGTGCTGCGCAGGCTCGCCCGGGCGGGCTGGACCACCCGCGAGGGCTTCGCCCTGACCGACCAGGCCTGGGACGTGTCCGACGCGCGCCTGGCGCTCTTCGGCCGGGTCGCCGAGGCCGACACCGCCGAGCTCGCCCTGCTCGCCGCCGCCCGCGGCGCGGGGATCGTCGCGATCGCCGACACCGCGGCCGAGATCGGCCGGGCGCTGCTCGCCGACCTGGCCCGCATCGGCCCGGTCACCACGGACCCCGACGCCGAGCTCGGCACCGACCCGGCCGACGAGGCCGGGGGACCGGTGCTCGCCCCGGAACAACGCGCCCTGCTCGAACGGCTCGCCGGCGGGGAGACGATCGCGGCCGCCGCGGCGGCGGAGTTCCTGTCGCTGCGCACCGCGAACCGGCGCATCGCCGAGGCCCGCGAGGTCCTGGGCGTGCGCACGACCCGCGAGGCCGTCCTCGCCTACCTGCGCATGCGCCGCGAAGGCGCCTGACCCGGCCCTGAGCCGGCCCTGAGCCGCCGACCACCCGCGCAAGCCCCGGACGCCCGCGGCCCGGGCGCCTAGCCCTGCCGGACCCGGGCCGCCTCCCGGGTCAGATGGTCCCGCTCGGGCACGCTCGTCGCCTCCTTCGCCGCCGCGGCGTACAGCTGCGCGGCGAGCCCCCGGTCGCCGGCGCGCTCGTGGAGGTACGCCCGCACGGCCTGGATCCTCGGCAGGCCCGCGTCGAGCCCGCCGAGCGCCGCCAGCCCCGCCCGGGCCCCGTCCGCCTCGCCGACCGCGACCGCCCGGTTGAGCCGCACGACGGGGCTGTCGCCGGTGAGCCGCAGCAGCTCGTCGTACCACTCGACGATCTGCACCCAGTCCGTCTCCGCCGCGCTCGGGGCGTCGGCGTGCAGGGCGGCGATCGCGGCCTGCGCCTGGTACTCGCCCAGCCGGTCCGTGGCCAGGGCCGCCTGCAGCACCGCCACCCCCTCGGCGATCAGCCCCGTGTCCCACCGCGACCGGTCCTGCTCGGCCAGCGGCACCAGCCGCCCGCCGGGCCCCGTCCGCGAGGCCCGGCGGGCGTGGTGCAGCAGCATCAGCGCGAGCAGCCCGGCCACCTCCGGCTCCGCGGCCAGCGCCGCGAGCTGACGGGTCAGCCGGATGGCCTCCGCCGCCAGGTCGACGTCGCCGCTGTACCCCTCGTTGAACACCAGGTACAGCACGCGCAGCACCGTGCCCAGGTCGCCGGGGCGGTCCAGCGGCAGCCCGGCGAGCCGCCGCTTCGCCCGGCTGATCCGCTGCGCCATCGTCGCCTCCGGCACCAGGTACGCGGCCGCGATCTGCCGGGTCGTCAGCCCGCCGACGGCCCGCAGCGTCAGCGCCACGGCCGCGGCGGCGGGCAGCACCGGGTTGGCGCACAGGAAGTACAGCCGCAGCGTGTCGTCGGTGCCCGGGACCGGCCCGGCGGGCGGCTCGGCGTCGACGGCCGCCTCCCGGCCCCGGCGCGACGCCTCGGACCGCGCCGCGTCGAGGAAGCGGTGCCACGCCACGGTGACGAGCCACGCCTTCGGGTCCCGGGGCGGCTCGCCCGGCCACACGGTGAGCGCCCGGATGAGCGCCTCCTGCACCGCGTCCTCGGCGGAGGCGAAGTCGGCGCCGCGGCGCACGAGCACCCCGATGACCGTCGGTACCAGCTCGCGCAGCAGCACCTCGTCCACGATGCTCGTCCTCCAGCGGGTCGTACTTCTGCAGGTGGTACTTCAGCCGGCCGTTCTTCAGCCGGCCGTTCTTCAGCCGGTCGTTCTTCAGCCGGTCGACGGGCCGAAGTCGGACAGGACCGGGCGGACCTCGAGCCACTCGCGCAGCGGCTTGCCGCCGGGCCCGGGCGACGCCGAGAGCTCCCCGGCCACCTCGACCGCCCGCTCCCACGACTCCACGTCGATCATCATCCAGCCGGCGATGAGGTCCTTCGTCTCCGCGAACGGCCCGTCGGTGACCGGCGGCCTGCCCTCCCCGTCGTACCGGACGAACGCGCCGCCGGGCTGCAGCGCCTTGCCGTCGACGAACTCGCCGGACTCCTGCAGCCGGTTCGCGAGGTCGACCATGTACTGCACGTGCGCGTCGACCTCCTCCGGTGTCCACCGGTCCATGGGCGCGTAGTCCACCACCCGCCCGGGGCCGCCACGGTAGTGCTTGAGCAGCAGATACTTCATGTCTGTCGGTTCCTCTCGCTCGTCGGACACCCCGGGGACGGAGCCGGCACCAGGTTCTCGACATCCGCACCGGCTTTTTCCCGGACAGTGTCGCCGCAGTTGTTCGGGACGGTGCCGCTTCAGCCGATCGAGCGAGGGCCGGCGGGCCGGTGCCGCCGCTGGAGGGTCAGGGGCCGCACCGGGTCGACGTAGCGGGGCAGCCGCGGCTCGTCGGCCCGCAACGGCCGCAGCTCCCCGGTGATCGCGTCGATGATCCGGTCGGTGGCGCGCTGGGCCGCTCCGGGCTCGGCCGGGTCGATCCCGGACAGGTCGACGACCGCACCGAAGTGCACCCGCACGACCGGCCGGCGCAGCAGCGCCCGGGACAGGGCCCGGACGGTCGGGCCGAACCCGCCCCACGCGGCGACCTCGTGCGCGCCCCACTGCGCCACCGCGACGACCGGCGCCCCGGTCGCGAGGGCCACCCGCGCCAGCCCCGTCTTCCCGCGCTCCGGCCACATCCCGGGGTCGAGGGTGATGCGGCCCTCCGGGTATCCGAGCACGTGCGACCCGGCGGCGAGGGCCCGCGTGACGTCGTCGACGGCGGCGGCGACGTTCGCCTGGCGCCGGTTGATGCGGATGTGCCCGCACGCGCGCATCACCGACCCGACGAGCGGCGCCCGGAACAGCCCGCCGGTGGCCATCAGCCGCGGCGCGATCCCGGCGGCGCCGCACGCGGCGGTGATCGCGACGGGGTCGAACGGCCCGATGTGGTTCACGGCGAGGATGACCGGCCCGCCGCGCAGCCCGGCCGGGAGCCCGCCGGTGACCCGGAGCCGCGCCACGGGCGCGACGACGGTCCGGGCGAGGACGAGCAGCACCCGCCACAGCCACGGCACCCGCCACGGCTCGACCCGCTCGACCCGCTCGACCGGCTCCACCGGCGCTGCGGCGACGGGCGCGTCGCCGCGCACGGCGTCCGCGTCCGCTGGGGCGGTGCGCCGGCGGGCCGCAGCGGGGGCCGTGGACGCCGGCTCCGCCAGTGAGGTCGCGGCATCGGCGGGTGCGGCTGGCTCCGCGTCGCTCACGTGCTGGTGTCCGTTCCTGCCGCAGGTGGTTGCTTCGATCCGGACACGGTAGCGCTGTGCCCGGCCGGCGCAACCATCCCGTCGGCAGATGGGCACTTCGGCCTGCGCCGCGCCGCCGCCGTCCACACCTGTGGCGGCGCCACCGGCGGGGGCATGGGCGCGGCCGCAGGCGTGGACGGCGGCGGCTCCGAACGGGACCCGGGGCGCTACTCGGCCTCGCGCAGCTCGGCCAGCCGCGCCTCGATCTCCGCCAGCTCCGCCCGCAGCCGCTCCGCCTGCGTCTCGGCCTCCGCCCGGGCCGCCGACACGATCTCCTCGACCGCCTCGTGCACCCCCGGCACGTCCAGCATCGCGACCATCTTCAGCGCCTCGCCGGCCTTGATGACGTAGGGCTTGGCGAGGGCCTTCGCGCCCTGGTTGGCCGCGACGGTCCACTCGCCGTCGGCGTAGGCGAGGGTCACGGTCAGCCCGGGCGCCGGCTTCGGCTTCGGGGCGGTCTTCTTCGCGGCCGGCTTCCCGGGCGTGTTCTTCGCCCCCGAACCCGACGAATCGGACGAATCGGCGCTCGAGGCCGGGGAAGCCGCGGCGGCGGGCGGGCCGGCGGGAGCCGGGTCGGCGGCCGGCGCGGAAGCCGGGGCACCGGGGGAGACCGGCGCCTCGGCCGGGGCGGGGGAGTCGGCAACGGAAGGGGCTGGCACGGGGCTCTCCTCACGAGGTGCGGGAACGGCGGGGGCGCGCTTGGCCGGTGGGGCCTTCGGCGCGATCGCCAGGTCGGCGGGGGAGAAGGGCAGCTCGTCGCGGCCGAACCGGACCACGACCCACTCGTCGGACAGCTCCGGGTCCGTCAACGCGACGACCTGGCCCAGCTGCCCGGCGATCTGCCCGGCCTGCTCGGTGAACACGACCTTCGGTTTCCGGCCGGCCGCGAGGGTGTCCCGGATCTGCTCCAGATCCACCGTCGACAAGCCCGTGACCGCGGTCCGCGCGGCAACCATCGCACCCTCCCCAACCCGTCTATCGAACATGTGTCGGAACAGTCATACCAGCCACCTATGACATTTTCCGAGCGCGACACACCGTACGGCAGGGTTGGGCGGCGAGGGCCGCGCGGGCGCCGTCAGGGCAGCTCGTCGATCTCCGCCTGCGGGTCGAGGGTGCGCAGGACGTCGGCGCGGTCCGTCACGATCGCCCAGCCCGGCCGCGCCTGGGCCCGGCGGACCACGTGCGCGGCCGCGACCGTCGCCGGTCCGCCCTCACCGGCGAGCAACGCGCCGGAGTCGACCGCGTCCGCCGCGGTGAGCGCGTCGACGACCACCACGGGCAGCGACAGCAGGACCTTCAGCACGTCGTAGTCCTTCGGCGACGTCTGCGCCCACGCCTCGGCCAGCGCCGCCGCCGGCACCGCCAGCACGACACCCTGGTCGACCGCGTGCCACACGATCGCCGAGCTGTACGGCTTGCCGGCCACGAACCCGAGGATCGCGGAACTGTCCAGGATCCGCCCTCCGACCGCGGTCACGACACCGTCCCGCCGGTGGGCGCCACCCCCAGCACCTCACGCGCCCACGCGTGGTGCTCCGGGTCCATCCGCACGCCCCGCTGCGCGTACAGCTCGTTGAGCGTCAGCAGCGCCCGGTCCCGGGCGAGCCGGTCCCGCACCGCCTCGGCGACATACGCCGACACCGACTCGGCGCCGCCGGCGTCCACGAACCGCCGCACGGCCGCGGCGTCATCGGCGGGCATGGTCACCGTCACCCGCTCTTTGCGCACCTCACGCATACGCACAGGGTATCGCCCGCATACGTCGATCACCTAGCGTGTCATCACCCGCAAGGGTGAGTTTTCGCGCTCACCTGCGGGCCTGGGGCCCGAACGCCCGAGGTCCCGCGACCGTCCGTGACGAGTCCCGGCGTCCTTGACCACGGCGGACGGTGAGGCCACGGGAGTAACGGTCCGGACCACGGCGGACGCCGCGGTAGCACTGGATATCAGATGTTCGATAATGCACATTATGTCAACCAAGCCGGGTTCAGATCGCCGGGCGGTAGAAGAACGTCCGGCGGCGGGCGATGCGCCCGGCGCGGAACTCGTACCAGTCCGCGAAGATCTCGTTCAGCGGCACCCCCGCGTGGGACATGCCGTCGAAGCGGCCCCAGCAGAACCCCTGCCCGTCCACGGACAGGCACCGGTCCACCTGGTGACGGCCGGCGGAGACGATGCACCGCCGCCGGTAGAAGCCGACGAACGCCTCGGCGCCCTCGATCGGCGGGCAGCCGGGCCGGTGGTAGACGACGTCGTCGGTGACCATCTCGGACAGCCCCGCCCAGTCGCGTCGGTCGATGACGGTGAGCAGGTTGGCAATCAGCGCCGGCGCGTCGCCCATGCCTCCATCACACGGCGCCGCCCCCGGCGGGTCAACGCCCTGCCGGACGATGTTTCGACCCGGAAACGGGACCGTAACCGGCCGCCGCGGGGCGCAGACTGGTGTGCGGGATGCGCCGGCCGTCGGCGTGCCGGCGCATCCGTCTGCGCTCAGACGGTGACGTCGACGTGGTTGCCGTCCTCGGCGGACTTCGCCGCGGCGACCTCCGGGCCGGGCTGCACGGCGGTACGGGACGCGGCGAACGCCATGATGAACGACCACGGCGGCACGGCGGCGGACGCGTTCGTCACGGCACCCGTCGGCGAGAGGTGGTAGCCGGTGGCGCCGGCGATGGCGGCGCGGTCACCCGGGGTGAGCTTGCTCAGCACCTGCTGCGAGGCGGGCAGGCCACCTTTCGGCGGAGGCGCGGGCGCCTCCACGGCGGCGTTCGTCGCCGCGCCCGGCACCGGTTTCGGTGGTGCCGGCGGCTGGGTGGCGGCCGGCGTGCCGGCCGTCAGCTGTCTGATCTCCATCATGGCCTCCCGAAGCGTCCGTGCTCCAAGCTGATCCTCGCGTACATCACAGCATTTCCGCAGGTGAACGCGGAGCCGGGCGGTCGGCGCGGACAGTTGGAGCCGAACGGATGACGCGATTCCCAGGCGTCGCGGCGGCCTCTCTAGACTCGGCGGGTGGATGCACCTGACGTCGCCGGGACGGCCGCGGCGCTGCGCGAGCACCGGCCGTCGCTCGTCGCCGCGTTCCTGGCTTCGGTACCGGCGGCCAGAGCCGGGATCCTCACCCGCCTCTGGGGCGCACTGTGGCGCGAGCAACTGCTCGACCCGCGGCGTCTCGGCGGTCCTCCCCCGCCGCTGTTCGGCCCGCCGGTCCGTTCGGTGCTCGTCGACGGCCGGGCGTTCGACGACCCGGGCGTGCTGGCCGGGGCGCTGCACCTGGCCCCCGGGTTCCGGCGGGAACTGGACAACAGCGTCGCGAACCTGGCCCTGGCGATGACCGCTCCCCCGAGCCCGTACGGAGGCCTGACCGGCGCCGAACAGTCCATCGTGGACGGTCACCCGCTGCATCCCTGCTGCCGCACCCGGATCGGCCTGTCCACGCTCGACGTCCTCGCCTACGCCCCGGAGCACCATCCGGACGTGCGGCTGCGGGTGGTGCAGACGGACCCGGTGCGGTGGCGGACCGCGGGTGTGCCGGTGCCGCCGCGGTTCCCGGTCCATCCGTGGCAGCTGCCCCGCGCGCTCGCGTCGGGCCTGGTGCGTGACACCGGTGTCGACGTCCCGGCGCGGCCGCTGATGTCGCTGCGGACCCTGGACGTGGGCACGGGCCATGTGAAGACGGCGGTCGAGGTGCAGATGACCAGCGCGGTGCGGACCCTGTCGGAGGCGGCGATCCGCAACGGCCCGCTCGTCTCGGACCTGCTCGCCGCGCTCGACCCCGGCATCGTCGTCCTGCGGGAGGTGTCCGCCGGGACGGTCCTCGACGACGCCGGCCGGCCGCAGCGGGCGCTCGGCGCGGTGTGGCGCGACGCCCCGCCGCCGGACGCGGACGTGCTGCCCCTGGCGCTGCTCCCGCACCGCCCGGACCTGCTGACGCCCGCGTTCTTCCGGGACCTCGTCGGGATGCTGCTGCCGCCGCTGCTGTGGCTGCTGGAGCGCGGGGTGGGCCTGGAGGCGCACGGCCAGAACACGCTCGTGGAGGTCGCCGGGGGCCGGCCGGTTCGGGTGTACTACCGCGACCTGGGCGGCATCCACGTGCACCCGGGGCGGCTGGCCCGGGCCGGGCACGCGATGCCGCCGCTGCTCGGGGCGCTGCCGACGTCCGATGCGGGGGCGCTGCGCACGAAGGTCCTCGCGTCGGCGTTCGCGACGGTGCTGTCGAGCCTGGTGGCGGCGCTCGGCGACGAGGGGCTGTGGGGGTACGTCGCCGACGTCGCCGGGGGCTGCGTGTCGGCGCAGGACCGCTCGGCGGTGCTGGCGGAGCCGTGGCCGTTGAAGGCGACGACGGCGATGCGCCTGGCCGCGGACCCGCTCGAGGACCGGTGGTGCCAGGTCCCGAACCCGCTGCGGTGAGGGACCGCCGCGGCTGCGGGCTAGGCTGTCGCGGGTGACGACGCGACCGATCCGGCTGCTGGGCGACCCGGTGCTGCGCTCCCCCGCCGCGCCGGTGACCGCCTTCGATGCCGAGCTGGCGGCGCTGGTCCGGGACCTGTTCGACACCCTCGCCGCGCGGCCGGGCCGGGCCGGGGTCGCGGCGCCGCAGATCGGGGTGCCGGCGCGGGTCTTCGTCTACGGCACCGGCGCCGGCCGCGGGCACGTCGTGAATCCGCGGGTGACGGCCAGTTCCGGCACGCAGGTCGGCGACGAGGGCTGCCTGTCGATCCCGGGTCTGGCGTTTCCGGCGGTACGGCCGGCCGCGGTCACCGTCGAGGGCTTCGACGAGCACGGCGACCCGGTGACCGTGGCCGGGACGGGGTTCCTCGCGCGGGCGCTGCGGCACGAGTGCGACCACCTCGACGGGGTGCTGTACATCGACACGCTCACCGGCGACGCCCGGCGGCAGGCGCTGCGGGCGGTCAGGGCGGGGTTTCGCCCAGGGTCGTGAACCGGGGCGGGTCGAGGCGCAGGAAGTCGTGGTGGGCGACCTCCCAGCCGTAGGCGCCGGTGTTGGCGAACAGCAGGACGTCCCCGGCCCGCAGCCGCTGCACGGGTTCGTCGCGGGCGAGGACGTCGCGGGGGTTGCACTGCTCCCCCGCGACGGTGACGTGCGTGGCGGTCGCCTCGGGCCGCGGCCACGGGTAGGGCCAGGTGTCGACGGGCAGGATCGTGAAGGGGTGGCTGTACCCCCACGACGCGGGCAGCCGGAAGTGGTGGGTACCGCCTTTCACGACCGCGAACCAGGTGCCGTGGCTGGCCTTGACGTCGATGACCTCGGCCGCGTACCAGCCGGCGGGCGCGGCCACGAACCGGCCGGGTTCCACGACGAGCGTGAACCCGTCCGGGACCGTGACGTCGCGCAGCTCGCGCAGGTCGAAGGCGCGCCGGCCGGTGACGTCGACCCCGAAGCCGCCGCCGGCGTTGACGACGGGCCCGATGCCGCGCTCCCGCGCCCAGGCGAGGCAGTCGCGCAGGAACCCGGCGTGGGCCTTCGCGTCGAGGTTGTTCGACACCGCGTGCAGGTGCACGCCGCGCACGTCGTGGTGGCGGGCGAGGCGGAGCGCTTCGCCGAGGTCGGCTTCGGCGAGCCCGAACTGGGTCGGCTCGCCGGACATGCGGTGCGAGCCGGGCAGGGCCGGATGGGTGCGGTTGACCCGCAGGCAGATGGCGGCGCGGCCGGGGATGCGGCGCAGCTCGTGGAGGCTTTCGACGTTGATGACGGCGCCGGTTTCCACGGCCCGGCGCAGCAGGGCGTCGGGTTTCGCGGGCCCGCTGAGGATCAGGCCGGCGCCGGTGGCCGCGGCGGTTTCGAGCTCGCCGGCGGAGGCGACCTCGATCGCGTCGGCCGCGGCGGCCGCGGCGGCGAGGACGTCCGGGTGGCCGTTGGCTTTCATGGCGTACGCGATGCGGGTCCCCGCCGGCAGGGCCGCTCGCAGGGCGTGGATGCGGTCGCGGATGACGGCGGGGTCGTAGACGTAGGCGGGCAGCGGCCCGGCGAGAGCGGCCTCGATCACACGTGGGCTGGGTGACACCGCACTCCGTTCGGCTCGGCTCGGGGCGGCGCAGTAGGCTCACGCCGATGCGCCTCATCGACGTCCGCGACCCGATCGCGTTGTGGCAGTACGCGGAACGGTATCTCGGCGTCGGGACCCGCACGTACAGCCCCTACGCCGCGGACCTGGACATCGCCGACGAGTACCATCCGCAGCGCGGCACGGCGACGTTCGACCTCCCGACGTTCCGGGTTCCGTCGCCGCTGGGCGCCTACCGCGCGGCCGCCGCCGGCTCCGGCCTGTCGGCGCTCTACCACGACGGTGACACGCTGCTGCTGCCGGTGCACCCGAACGCGCTGGACAGTCCCGACCTGGCCGGCGGTGCGGCGCTGCGGGCGCTCGAGCCGGGCCCGCCGCTGACCGCGGTGCCGTCGGCGAACGCCCGCACGGTCTTCGTCACGGCCCACGACGGCCGCCCGGTGACCCCGCACTTCGTGAAGCTGCACTACCCGCGGCGCCTGTCCCGGTTCACCCGCCGCCTGCGCCGCCCGGTGATCGAGCTGCAGCTGTGGGTCTCCGACGAGCTGCGCCGGGCCGGCACGCCGGTCCTGCCGGAGATCGGCGGCGGCTGGTTCGACCCGGGCCTGGGCGACGAGGCGTGGGGCTTCCTGATCCGCACCGCGCTGCTCGGCGGCGCCCCGCGGTACACGGTGCCGCTGTTCGCCCTGTACGGCGCGGACCTGCACGCCCCGGCCGACCCGACGCTGCTGGAGCAGCTGGTCGAGGCGTTCGGGGAGCCGCCGGAGCAGTTCGTGGCGCAGCGGGTCGTCGCCCCGATGGTGCGGATGTGGTCGCAGACGGCCCGCCGTACCGGCTGCCCGCTGGAGACCCACGGCCAGAACACGCTGTTCGCGTTCGACCTGCGGGAGCGGCGCACCGCGATCCTGTACCGCGACTGCGCCGTCTACGTCGACAGTGCCCTGCGCGCCTCGGCAGGCCTGCCGCCGGACCTGCCCCCGGCGAACGTCATCCCGCGCGACGTCCCGCTGGCCGCGGACGAGGTGTTCTCCCTGACGTACGACAGTTTCATGGGTCACCACGCCCTGTCCTACGTGGCGGCGCTGGCCGAGTCCCGCTGGGCGGTGCCGCCGTCGGCGCTGCACGCCGCCGCGAGGGCGGCGTTCACCGCGCCGGACCTGCTGCCGGAGACGGTCTTCTACTACGACAACGTCCTGTACGACAACGGCGACTGGAAGCTGGTCGACACCGGCGAGCGCCCGGACTGGCGCTGACCCGCGCCTGCTCCCCCGTTCCGGCCCCGGACCACCGGCGTGTTCTTCGGCGGTGTCGTGCCCGCCCCGACGACGACGCCGTCCGGATACCGCCGGGCCGCGCTCCGAGTTCTGGATGCCCGCCGCGGGGGCGGCACTCCGCGCCCACGAGCCAGGCGGCCATTGCATCCCTGGCCGTCTCTTCGCCTCCGCGGCGGGCCTGCCGGATCGTTGCCGCTCCCGGCTCGAGCAAGCCCGGTTCGCGCCACGAACGCGATAAACGCGCCGAACCTGGCCGAATCTTCTTCTTCAGGCCGCCGGTGCGACGCGTCCCGCTCGGCACCGGGGTCCACGGCGGGGGCGGCGGGGCGCGTTATGGTCGTACCGGTGATCGTCGTGCACGGCCTGGTGCTGCCGGACGGAACCCTCGCCTGCTGGGCCGAGTCCCCGGACGCCGCCCTGCACCCGTCTCCAGCCACGCCAGCCTCCGCGCCCACCCCCGCGGCACCGCCCCCGTCTGCCGCCGACCCCGCCATCACCTCCGCCGCGCCATCGCCGACACGACCGGCGGCCGAGACCACGGCGGCCACCAGCGCCGGACCGCACGGCTCACCCGCCACCGCCACCGCGGCCACGGCCGGCCCGACCGCGGCGTTCACGTCGGCGGCGGCGTCAACCGAGCCGGCAGGTTCGGCCCCCGGCTCCGCCACCGACGGTCTCCCCGGCGCAGCGCAGAACGCCGGCCCGCCGTCCCCGGCAGCCGGGAAGGCATCACCGACCGGCAACGCCGCAACGATCGACGCGCCGGCGGCCGACGCACTGGCCGTCGACGCACTGCCCGTCGGCGGGCCGGCGGCCGACGCCGCAACGACCGGCGCGCTGACCGTTGCCGCGCCGACGGCCGCGCTTCGACCTGCCGCCTTCCTGTCCGCCGAGGCGCCACTGGCCGCTACCGGAACGCCCTCGCCCGGGCGGCCCGGGCCGCCGTCGCTGGACGCCGTGGCCGCCGCGCCCGTCACCGGCCACGGCCACCACGGCATCGACGACCTGGCGGAGGCCACCACGTCCGCGCCGCCGGATGCGTCCGCCACCGGCCGGGTCGCGAGTGCAGCGGAGGACGCCGGGCCGCCCCGGCCTTCCGCGCCGCCGTCACCACCGGCGCCGGCCGTGCCCGTGACCGGCCGTGGCCGCCGCGGCACCGGCCGGGTGCCGACCGCCCCGTCCGTGCCGCCGCCGGATGCGACCGTCACCGGCGGTGTCCCCGGCCCGGCGCAGGACACGGCGCCGGGTCCGGTACCGCCGGCCGGGTCCGGTACGGCGGCGGTACCGGACCCGCCGGGCCCGGCCGTGCACCCGTTCGCGGTCCTCCCGCCGCTGCCCGGCACCGTCGCGACCGCCGATCTGCTCCTCCCGTCGACCCCGCACCATCCGGCCCCGTCGCCGGAGCTGGTGGCGCGCCTGCCGTCGCGGCGCCGCCCGGCTGCCCGCCGCCACACCGTGTGGACCGTCCCGATCGTCGTCCTTCCTCCGGGCAGCGACCCGGATCTGCTGCTGTCGACCGTCTCCGGCGTGGTCCCGGGCGCGTCGATCGGCGCCCTCACCGATCTGGTCGTCTTCGCCACGGATCTGACCGACCGTGGCCGGTTCCTGCCCGCCCTGACGACCGAGCCGGCCCCGGGCGGTGGCCGGGGCCCGGCGGCGAGGTGGCGCCCGGCCCTGTGGGGCGCCGACGCGGCCACGTTCGACGCGCTGTGCCGTGCGATGCCGGGCGTCGCCGCCGCGGCCTTGGACCCGGCGCGGCAACGGTTCCGTCTCGGGGCGGACCGGCCGGCGTGGTCGCCGGGGGACGCGGCCCGCGCCGCCCTGGACGCGGCCGTCGACCACCTGGTCCGGGGCCGGTTGCGTGGTGAGCCGCTGCTCGGCGACGAGGAGCCCCGCCACGACACGGCCGTCCGCGCCTGGCTGGCCGCGCTCACGACCTCCGACGCCCGGCTGCGCACCACCACCACCGTCGCCACCGCCGCCGCGGGGCAGGTGGCTCCCGCGGCCAACGGCCGGGGCGGGTTCGCGGCGCAGGCCCGCGCGCAGGCCCGGGCGGTCGCGGCGGCCGCCGCCCGGGGCCTGCCGGTCCCGGAACCCGCCGCCTCCGAGCCCGGACCTGAGCCGGTGGTGGGGGCGGTCATGGCGGACGGGCCCGAGGTTGCCCGGCTGCGGGAGCTGCTCGAGCGGTGGTCGGACAGCGGCCGCCCCGCACCGGTGCGGACCTGTTTCCGCCTGTCCTACGTGGAGGCCGGCGACGATGACGACGGCCTCGCCCCGGACCCGGCCGGCGACCGAAGGTCTGCGGGCACGCCGGGACGGTTCGACGAGGACGGCGGTTCGTGGCTGGTCGAGTTCCTGCTGCAGCCGGCGGCGGAGCCGGGGCTGCTCGTGCCGGCGCGGGACGTGTGGCACGACGGGGCGTCGCCGCTGTTCAAGTGGGTCGACTATCCGCAGGACGTGCTGCTGGAGGATCTGGGCCGGGCGAGCCGGCTGTGGCCGGAGCTCGACGAGGCGTTGTGGGGGCCGCGGCCGGAGTCGCTGCGGCTGGACACGATCGGCGCGCACCGGTTCCTGACGTTCGCGTCGCTGCTGCACGACGCCGGGTTCGGGGTGCTGCTGCCGGCGCAGTGGCAGCGGCGGCAGGAGCTGGGCCTGACGCTGTCGGTGCGGACACGGCAGCCGGCGACGCCGGTGCTGCGGGACACCACGACGAACCGGGCCGCGATCGTGGGGTTCCGGTGGGGGCTGGCGATCGGCGACGAGTTCCTGTCCGAGGCCGACCTGGCGGAGCTGGCCCGGGCGAAGGTGCCGCTGGTGCGGCTGCGGGGCCGGTGGGTGCACCTGGACCGGGAGCGGCTGCGGGCCGGGCTGGCGTTCCTGCGCCGCGGCGGCCGCGGGGAGATGACCGCCGGTGAGGCGATGCGCCTGACCCGGCTCGTCCCGGACTCGGACCTGCCGCTGCCGGTGACGGGCGTCGACGGGGAGGGCTGGCTCGCGGACCTGCTCACCGGCCGGGCCGCGGAACGTCTCGAGCTGCTCGACCCGCCGCCGGGCCTGACCGCGCAGCTGCGCCCGTATCAGCGGCGGGGCCTGTCGTGGCTGGCGTTCCTGGACGCGGTCGGTGTCGGGGCGCTCCTCGCCGACGACATGGGTCTGGGCAAGACGGTGCAGGTCCTGGCCCTGGAGGCGCATCTGCGGGCGCAGGGGCCGCGGTCGCCGACGCTGATCGTGTGCCCGCTGTCGGTGCTGGGCAACTGGCGGCGGGAGATCGAGCGGTTCACGCCGCACCTGACGGTCCGGGTCCATCACGGCGCCGCCCGCCGCGCCGGCAGCGGCCCGGACGGCGCCGACCTGGTGCTGACCACGTATCAGGTCGCGACCCGCGACGCCGACACGCTCGCCGCGGTCGCGTGGGACCGGGTCGTGCTCGACGAGGCCCAGCACGTGAAGAACGCGGCCGGGGTGACGGCCCGGGCGGTGCGGCGGTTCCCGGCCCGGCACCGGGTGGCGCTGACCGGGACGCCGGTGGAGAACCGGCTCACGGAGCTGTGGTCGATCGCGGACTTCCTCAACCCGGGTCTGCTGGGCGAGGCGTCGCTGTTCCGGGCCCGGTACTCGGTGCCGGTCGAGCGGTGGGGCGACGAGGACGCGGCCCGGCGGCTGCGGCGGGTGACGCGGCCGTTCCTGCTGCGGCGGGTGAAGACGGACCGGGCGGTGATCGCGGACCTGCCGGAGAAGTTCGAGCGGCGCCAGTGGTGCAACCTGACCCTGGAGCAGGCGACGCTCTACAAGGCCGTCGTCGACGAGCTGTTCGTGAAGCTGCGGGAGGGCCGGGCCGGGTCGCAGCGCAAGGGGCTGGTGCTGTCGGCGATGACGAAGCTCAAGCAGGTGTGCAATCATCCGGCGCATCTCATGGGCGACGGGACGCCGCTGCCGGGCCGCTCGGGCAAGCTCGCCCGGCTGGAGGAGATCCTGGCCGCGGCGACCGAGGCCGGGGACCGGGCGCTGGTGTTCACCCAGTTCGCGAAGTTCGGGCAGCTCCTCGCCCCGCATCTGGCGCAGCGGCTGGGCACGGGGGTGGAGTTTCTGCATGGCGGTACACCCAAAGGATCCCGCGACCGGATGGTGGAACGGTTCCAGTCCGGGCCGGGCCCGGGGGTGCTGCTGGTGTCGCTGAAGGCGGGCGGGACCGGCCTGAACCTGACCGCGGCGAACCATGTCGTGCACGTGGACCGGTGGTGGAACCCGGCCGCGGAGGCGCAGGCGACGGACCGGGCGTTCCGCATCGGGCAGCGCCGCGACGTGCAGGTCCACACGTTCGTGTGCATCGGCACGATCGAGGAGCGGGTCGAGGAGATCATGGCGAGCAAGCGGGACCTGGCCGGGGTCGCGGTCGGCTCCGGTGAGGGCTGGCTCACCGGCCTGTCGACGAACGACCTGCTCGACCTGATGTCCCTCGCGCCGGAGGCGGTCGCGGATGTCTGACGCGAGTTGGTCCCACCAGTTCCTGACCATGCTCGAATCCTTGCGGATGGGTACGACATTTTCGGCGGGGCGGCGGTACGCCCGCGCCGGGCAGGTACGTTCCGTGACGATCTCGACGAGTATCGTGACGGCGCTGGTCGTCGACGAGGACGGTGAGACGTACCGGGCCCGCATCGGCGTGCAGGCGTACTCGGCCGCCGACTGGGCCCGCATCGAACGCGCGCTGGCCGGGGAGGCGATCCACGCCGCGAAGCTCCTCGCCGGGCACCTGCCCGACAACCTCGAGCAGCTCCTGGCCGGGTTCGGGCTGTCGCTGTTCCCGCAGTCGCTGTCCGAGATCGTCCTGGACTGCTCGTGCCCCGGCTGGCAGAAGCCGTGCCGGCACCTGACCGCCGCCTGCTACGTGCTGGCCGGGGAGTTCGACGCCGACCCGTTCGCGATCCTCGCCTGGCGGGGCCGCGGCCGCGACGAGCTCCTCGAGGCGCTGCGCGGGCACCGGGTCTCCGCCCTGGCCCACATCGCCGGCCGCCGGGAAGCGCCATCGGATGATCAACCCCGCAGCGGTACCTTCTGGGAAGCCGGCCCGCGCCTCACCCCGCCCGGACCGGCCGTCCCGGGTGCGGTGCGCCGCGGCGACGCGATCCTCGAGCAGCTCGACGCGCTGCCGCTGACCGTCGGCCGGTTCGACGTCACCGACGTGCTGCGTGCCGCCTATCACACCGCCACCCGCGGCGAGCCGGGGTTGCCGGACCGCCGCCGCGGCCGGTAGCGTCGTACCAGCGGTGAGTGATCGCCGCGGTCAGGGCCGAGAGGCGCTGCGACGGACCCATGGGCGTCCGCCACGCTCGGCCACACCTGACCTCCCTTGACCGCAAGGGCGCCTCCTGTCACCGGGAGGTGACCTCAGGTATGTCCGAAACCCAGCACCCCTACCTGCAGCAGCGCGGCGGCATCGACTTCGCCGTCGCCGACCTGTCCCTCGCCGACGCCGGCCGCACCCAGATCCGTCTCGCCGAGCACGAGATGCCGGGCCTGATGGCCACCCGCGCCGAGTACGCCGCGGCCCAGCCGCTGCGCGGCGCCCGCATCGCCGGCAGCCTGCACATGACCGTGCAGACCGCGGTCCTGATCGAGACCCTCGTCGCGCTCGGCGCCGAGGTCCGGTGGGTGTCGTGCAACATCTTCTCCACCCAGGACGAGGCCGCCGCCGCGGTCGTCGTCGGCCCCACCGGCACCCCCGACGCTCCCGCCGGCACCCCCGTGTTCGCCTGGAAGGGCGAGACGCTGCAGGAGTACTGGTGGTGCACCGACCAGCTGTTCCAGTTCACCGGCGACGGCGGGGAGATCGTCGGACCGAACATGATCGTCGACGACGGCGGCGACGCGACCCTGCTGGTGCACAAGGGCGCCGAGTTCGAGACCCGCGGCGCGGTGCCGGCGGCGACCGAAGGCGACGACCACGAGTACACCATCATCCTCGACACCCTCCGGGCGAGCCTCGCACGCGACCCGCAGCGGTTCACCCGCATCGCGGCCGCCGTCCGCGGCGTCACCGAGGAGACCACCAACGGTGTCAAGCGCCTCTACAAGCTCGCCGACGCCGGTGAGCTGCTCTTCCCGGCGATCAACGTCAACGACTCGGTCACGAAGTCGAAGTTCGACAACACGTACGGCATCCGCCACTCCCTCCTCGACGGGCTCAACCGGGCCACGGACGTGATGCTGGCCGGGAAGCTCGCCGTCGTCTGCGGCTACGGCGACGTCGGCAAGGGCGCCGCGGAGGCGTTGCGCGGCCAGGGCGCCCGGGTCGTCGTCACCGAGATCGACCCGATCTGCGCCCTGCAGGCGGCGATGCACGGCCTGCCCGTCGTGCGCCTCGACGACGTCATCGACACCGCCGACGTCATCATCACCGCGACCGGCAACAAGGGCATCATCACCGCCGCCCAGCTCGGCCGGCTCAAGCACAACGCGATCGTCGGCAACGTCGGGCACTTCGACAACGAGATCGACATGGCCGGCCTCGCCCAGCTGCCCGGCATCGCCAAGCGCGAGATCAAGCCGCAGGTCCACGAGTGGGTCCGCGCCGACGGCCGTTCGATCATCGTGCTGTCCGAGGGGCGGCTGCTCAACCTCGGCAACGCCACCGGCCACCCGAGCTTCGTCATGTCGAACTCGTTCACGAACCAGACGATCGCGCAGATCGAGCTGTTCACGAAGCCCGACGCCTACGAGCGGCAGGTCTACCGCCTGCCCAAGCACCTCGACGAGAAGGTCGCCGCGCTGCATCTGGACGCGCTGGGCGTGCGCCTGACGGAGCTGACGAAGGAGCAGGCCGAGTACATCGGCGTCGACGTCGCCGGCCCCTACAAGCCGGAGCATTACCGCTACTGACGTGCAGGCCGGGGTTGCGGCTGCTTCGGCACCCGCGACCCCGGCGTGACGCCCGCCGCCGCTCGGACTCGGGTTACAACCGGCCCGGCGGCCCCCGGGCCCGGCCCGACGCCGGCGCCGCTCGTGCCCGCGCACTGCCAAGCCCTGCGGTTGGCGCAACCCCGGTGTGATGCCGTGCCGAGCCTGTTCGTGCTTGCGCCGCGCTGAGCTCGACGGCGGCCAGCAGGTCGATGACGAAGCTGTTGTCGGCGGCGTCTGCGCCGATGTTGACGGTGGTTGCGGCCATGGCGCGGTACCTCGTCGTCGAAGTCGTCGAGCAAGGGCGGCGGAAGGCGCAGACCGTGGAGCGCTTCCCCACCATCGCCATCGTCCACGTGGCGATCCCGTGCGAGCCCGCCCTCGTCACCGATGTCTCGCAAACCGTGCCGGCGCCGCACGCCGCCGCCCCGGTGCAGCGGCCGCCGCCCCGGTGCGGTGCGGCGGCCACCGCCGTCCCGTGCCGCCGCCGTCCCCGTGCCCGCCGCAGTCCCGCGCCCGAAGCCCTCACCACGCCCGCAGCACTTCCGCGCCCGCGGCCCACACGGGGACCTCGCCACACCGCACCCCCAGCATTCACGCCGCCCTTACCACACCGCAGCCGCCGCCTTCCCGCGGTCAAGGAAGCGCCGCGGCTGCGGGAAGGCGGCGGACGTGGTGCTTCCGTGGCCACCGCACAGGCCGGCCGCAACAGGACCGCCGTCGGAGCACCGATGAATCAGCCGCCCGAGCGTCGTCTCATCAGCGACCATTCCGGATGACGAAAGGCGGCAATCACCCATGGCCATCATGCTGTACTCCGCGTCGATGTCCCTCGACGGCTTCATCACCGGCCCCGGCGGCGACATGAGCTGGCTCACCCCGCACCTCGCCCCGAACCCGCTCGTCGACGACCTCATCCCCCGCATCGGCGCCCTGATCGTCGGCAACCGCACCTTCGGCGGCGACGACCCGTACCGCGGCACCGACCGAGCCGGGAAGGCGTTCGGCGGCGGCTGGGACGGCCCGCAGTATGTCGTCACGCACCACCCCCGCCCGGACGGCGACGGCATCACGTTCGTCCCCGACGTCGAAACGGCCGTGCGCGAGGCGAGGGCCGCCGCCGGCGACGGCTACGTCAACATCCTCGGCGCCGACATCGCCCGTCAGTGCCTGGCCCTCGGCGAGCTCGACGAGATCCTGGCGATCACCGTCCCGGTCCTGCTCGGCGACGGCACCCGGCTCTTCGCCGCCACCGGTACGCCCCCGATCCAGCTCGAGCCGCTGCGCGTCACCCACACCGAGCGGGCGATCAACACCTGGATGCGGATTATCAAATAACGGCAATCCGGTAATCGTAATTCGGTAATACAGGCTCGGTGGCTGTCCGTGGTCGCGGCGACGGCCGGGCCACGGACGACGCGAGGGGGCGCGTCGAACCCGGCGGCCCAGTATCGCCGCTCCCGGAAAGGCCAAGGAACCCAGCCCGAGCCGGTGGTCACGGCGCAGGCGAAAGAAGGCACCGGGCCCGGTGGAGACTCGCGTAAAGCGCGGCCGGGGCCGGGACGCAGTTGAGGCCGCCGGACCGTCCGGGGCCGCCGGACCAGGCCGGATCGGTTCGGCCAGGGCCGGCCCGGCCCGGAAGGAGACAACCCCGCCGATGCGCGGCTCCACGTCGACGAGCAGGTGCGTGTTGCGGCTCCCGCACAGGCGCATGGTCTCCACGGTCCGATGGAGCGCGGTGACCCGCGACCCGCAGACGCCGCCGCAACTCCTCGAGGCCGCCACCGGCAGCAGCATCATCACGGTCGGTAGCACCACACCGCCCGGGGCCGAGCGGCCCGCCACAGCGGGCAAAGGCACCCAAAACCGGTGGCCCGACCGCCCCGGGCGGCGTAGAACTCCGGAGTGTTCAAGATCCTGCGCCGGCCGTACGCGGTGGCCCTCGCCGCCACGAACCTCCTCGTCCGCCTCGCCGGCGGTGCCGTCGCGCTCGCGCTGGTCCTGTTCGCCGAGGCGACCCGCGACTCGTTCACCGCCGCCGGGCTCCTCGCCGGATCGTTCGCCGTCGGTACCGCCGCCGGCGCCCCCGTCACCGGACGGCTCGTCGACCGCCTCGGCGCCACCCGCGTCCTGCTCGCCACCGCCGCCGTCCACGCCGCCGCCCTCCTGGCCATCGCCGCGCTGCCGGCGATCCCCCTGCCCGCCGCGGCTATCCTGGCCGTCCTCGCCGGCGCCGCCCGCCCACCCGTCGGCGCCTGGATGCGCGGCATCTGGGCGGCGATCCTCGACGACGACCGCGACCGCCAGGCCTCGTACCGCCTCGAAAGCGCCCTCCTCGAGCTCGGCTTCATCGCCGGCCCCCTGATCGCCGGCCTCGTCGCCGCCCTCGGCCGCCCCGCGCTGGGCCTGGTCCTGACCGCCGCCACCGCAGCCGCCGCGTCGACCGTCTTCGCGCTGCTCCCCCCGTCCCGAGCCGCCGACCCCCGCCACACCACCACCGGCAGCAGCAAGACCGCCACCACCACCGACGGCCGCGACACAAGCGGCACCAGCGGCACAACCCGCCGCGCCGCCCGGTCCGAGCACCAGCCGCCCCACACCGCCGAGCCACCCTCCACGGCAACCGGACCACGGCACGACGCCAGGGGGCGCGACGCCAGGAAGGGAACCGACCGCCGGATACGCGAGCGCACGACGCGGCGTGACATCCTCGGCGCCCTACGCTCCCCGGCAATCCGCACCCTCGTCGCATCCAGAACCGCACTCGGCGTAACCCTCGGGGCGCTCCAGGTCACCGCGGCCGGCTACGCCACCGCCCACGGCCGCCCCGGCTTCGCCGGCATCCTCCTCGGCGCCCTCGCCGCGGGCAGCCTCGCCGGCAGCGTCGCCCTCCGGCTGCGCCCCACCGTCCTCGCCGCCGTCATGTGCGCCGTCCTCGTCCCGCTGTTCGCCCCCGCCGGCCTGTGGTGGCTCGCGATCCTCTTCGCGATCGCCGGCGCACCGGTGGCACCCCTCAACGCCGCCGCCTACGAGATCACCGAACGCGCCGCCCCGCCCGGCACCGCCACCGAGGCCCGCATGTGGACCAGCACCGCGACGATGGCCGGCACCGCCCTCGGCACCGCCGTCGCCGGCGCGACCGTCGAACAGTGGTCACCCCGGGCCGCGCTGCTCACCGCCCTGACCGGCGCGCTGCTGGCCCTCGCCGCCGACGCACCCACCCGCACCGCCGCACAAGCCGACCAGGCCCCGGCCGCCGCACCACCCCACGACGCCGCACCACCCGGTGCCGCACCAGCCGACGCCATACCACCCGGTGCCGCACCAGCCGGCGACGCAACAGCCGGGGACCGCCGCACCAGCCGGGGTCAGTGACGCTGCCACACCTCGGCGTCAGCGGTCCACCGCAGCGTCGTCACCGCCTGCAGCACGAGCCCACCCGACAGCGCCGGCGTCAGATACAGCTCATCGGCCAGGGACCGGATGATGTGCAGCCCCCGCCCGTGCTCGTCCAGGACCGGATCGACGTCACCGGGCCGCGGCGCGGGCAGCACCGCGGCGGCGTCCGCGGGAGCAACCACCGGCAGCGACAGCCGCGACGGATCCACGACCGCCCCCGCGTTGACCACATGGATGACGCACCGCTCCGACGTCACCTCGATCGTGATCTCATAATCGTCGATCTGCAACGCGTGCTCGATGACGTTCGCGCACGCCTCCGTCAGGATCAGGCCGACGTCGTCACGGCACGACGGCTCCACACCCAGCGTGCGCAGGGCCTGGTCCAGCAGCCGCCGCACCACCGGCACCGTCGCGGCGTCCCGGGGCAGATGCAGCACCAGCCGTAACGCGATCGACACACGACCCCCTCACGACGACAACCACACCACCAGTACCGTCACCGTACCCGCAACCCCCACCCCGTCATGTTTGCCGACCAGCAAACACCACGAGCCACCCGGGGTAGGTGAGGGACGGACCCACCAGCCGGGGAAGCGACACCCGGTGCGCCGAACCGTGTGGATCCTCGCCCTGGCCGCCGGCTACGTAGACGGCCTGACCCTGCTGTACCTCGGCGGCGTCTTCGCCGGCGTCCCCACCGGCAACCTCCTGCTCACCGGCATCACCGCCACCACCGACCCCCACCACCTCGCCGACACCACCACCCGCGCCGCCCTCGCCGTCGCCGTCTACGCCACCACCGTCACCGCCGCCCGCAACCAACCCCCCGGCCGCTGCCTCGTCGCCGAACTCGCCGCCCTCTGCACCCTCACCGGCGGCTGGGTCGCCACCCACCACGACCCCCACGGCCCCGCCCAACTGCCCCTGCTCACCCTCGCCGCCATCGCCCTGGCCCTGCACGCCGCCGCCCACCGCGACACCGACACCCCCACCGGCCACCTCACCGGCCCCCTCCTGCGCGCCGCCAAAGGCCGCCTCCGCGACGCCGCACCCCTCGCCGCCCTCCCCGCCGGCGCCGCCGCCGCGGCCCTCCTGCTCGACCACACCCCCTGGCTCGGCCCCCTGCCCGCCGTCGCCCTCGTCGCCACCGCCGTCGTCATCCAGGCCATCCCGCCCCGCCGCCCCGCCAACCGCACCCGAGCCGCCCACCAGCCACAGCCCGCCCACACCCCGTAACCCCCACCCCGTACACTGGCACCAATGGGGATGGTGCACACCGTCGGACTCGTCCTACATCCACGCCGCGACTCCAAACCGGCCATCGACGCCGTCATCGACTGGGCCCGCAGCCGCGACACCACCGTCCTCGGCCTGCCCGACGAAGTCGGCCGCATCGACTGCTCCGCCGTCTCCGTCACCCCCGACGAACTCGTCGGCCGCGCCTCCCTCGTCGTCAGCCTCGGCGGCGACGGCACCATGCTGCGCAGCATGCGCCTGCTCTCCGGCAAACCCACCCCGGTCCTCGGCGTCAACCTCGGCCGCCTCGGCTTCCTCGCCGAAGTCTCCGTCGACGAACTCCCCGACGCCCTCTCCGCCATCGACGCCCACAAGTTCACCGTCGAACCCCGCATGGCCGTGCGCACCACCCTGCCCGACGGCACCGACGTCACCGCCTTCAACGACATCGCCCTCGTCCGCACCCCCGGACACGGCCTCGCCGCCGTCGCCATCTCCATGCAGGGCTACCCGTTCGTCCGCTACGCCGCCGACGCCCTCATCGTCGCCACATCCACCGGCTCCACCGCCTACAGCTTCTCCGCCGGCGGCCCCATCGTCTCCCCCACCGTCGAAGGCATCCTCGTCGTCCCCGCCGCCGCCCACTCCGCGTTCAACCGCGCCCTCGTGCTGTCCCCCCACGAAGACCTCGACCTCGAACTGCTGCCCTCCAGCGGCCGCCTCGCCGTCGAAGTCGACGGCGAACTCCTCGGCGAACTCAACCCCGGCGACACCCTCACCGTCTCCGCCGCCCCCGCCGCCGCGAAGGTGGTGCGCCTCGGCTACACCACCTTCTACGAACGCGCCCGCCGCAAACTCCAGGTCAACGGCAGCCTCGAGGTCGAACTGCCCTAGGAATGCGACCGGGACGGCAACCCCGCCACCCCGACGATCGCCTCATCGGCATAACACCACACCCACTCCTCGCCCGGCTCGAACGACTGCACCAGCGGATGCTCCGACGACCGGAAATGCGCCGTCGCATGCTTCGCCGGCGACGAATCACAACACCCCACGTGCCCGCACGTCAGGCACAACCGCAGATGCACCCAACGCCCGCCCGTCGCCAGGCAGTCCTCACACCCGTCCGCCGACGGCTCCACCGGCGGCGACGCCACCATCTCCACATGCGCGCAACCACTCTGCATCGCACCACCGTAGCCCGCACCACACTCGTCGCCACGCCCGACGCGTGGTTGGATTGACCGCATGGCCAAGCCAGCGATCTTGACCGTCGACGACGACCCCGCCGTCTCCCGCGCCGTCGCCCGCGACCTGCGCCGCCAATACGGCGAGGACTACCGCATCGTGCGCGCCGACAGCGGCCGCGAAGCCCTCGACACCCTCAAGGAACTCAAACTCCGAGGCGAACAGGTCGCCGTCCTGCTGGCCGACTACCGCATGCCCGAAATGAACGGCCTGCAATTCCTCGAGGCCGCCATGGACCTCTTCCCCCGCGCCCGCCGCGTCCTGCTCACCGCCTACGCCGACACCGACGCCGCCATCCAGGCCATCAACGTCATCGACCTCGACCACTACCTCCTCAAACCCTGGCACCCGCCCGAGGAGAAGCTCTACCCCGTCATCGACGCCATGCTCGACGCCTGGAAAGCCGCCCCCGACCGCCCCAGCGCCGACGTCAAGATCATCGGCCACCGGTGGAACGCCCCCAGCTTCAAAGTCCGCGACTTCCTCGCCCGCAACATGATCAGCTACCGCTGGTACACCACCGACGACACCGAAGGCCAACGCCTCCTCACCGCCGCCGGCCTCACCCCCGACGACGTCCCCCTCGTCATCACCACCGAAGGCAAAACCCTCGTCAACCCCACCGAAGCCGAACTCGCCACCCACGTCGGCCTCACCACCACCCCCACCGGCGACTTCTACGACCTCGTCGTCGTCGGCGGCGGCCCCGCCGGCCTCGGCGCCGCCGTCTACGGCGCCAGCGAAGGCCTCCGCACCGTCCTGCTCGAAGAACGCGCCACCGGCGGCCAAGCCGGCCAATCCAGCCGCATCGAAAACTACCTCGGCTTCCCCGACGGCGTCTCCGGCGCCCAACTCACCGACCGCGCCCGCCGCCAAGCCGTCAAATTCGGCGCCGAACTGCTCACCGCCTGCCGCGTCACCCGCCTCGAAACCCACGGCAACACCCGCATCCTGCACTTCGAAGACGGCACCACCATCGCCTCCCACGCCGTCATCCTCGCCACCGGCGTCTCCTACCGCCGCCTCACCGCCCCCGGCCTCGCCGACCTCCACGGCCGCGGCGTCTACTACGGCAGCGCCGCCACCGAAGCCCCCTCCTGCACCGACCAGGACGTCTACATCGTCGGCGGCGCCAACAGCGCCGGCCAGGCCGCCATGTTCTTCTCCCGCTACGCCAGCCGCGTCCACCTCGTCATCCGCGCCGCCAACCTCAACGCCTCCATGTCCCAATACCTCATCGACCAGATCAACGCCGTCGACCACATCCAGGTCCACCCCTGCACCGAAATCGCCGCCGCCCACGGCGACGAACACCTCGAACGCCTCGAACTACGCCCCGTCGACGGCGGCCCCGGCCGCACCGTCGACGCCTCCTGGCTGTTCATCTTCATCGGCGCCGAACCCCGCACCGACTGGCTCGACGGCACCGTCCAGCGCGACCACCGCGGCTTCGTCCTCACCGGACCCGACCTCCTCACCGGCGACGAACCCCCACCCGGCTGGCTCCTGCCCCGCGACCCCTACCACCTCGAATCCAGCATCCCCGGCGTCTTCGCCGCCGGCGACGTCCGCGCCGACTCCGTCAAACGCGTCGCCTCCGCCGTCGGCGAAGGCGCCATGGCCGTCTCGCTCGTCCACCGGTACCTCCTGGAGTCCCAATGACCGCCACCGGCCGCCGCCTCACCACCGACGAGCTGCGCACCCTGTTCCTCTTCGAAGCCCTCGACGACGACCAGCTCGACTGGCTCGCCACCCGCGGCTGGGCCGTCACCCACCCCGCCGGCGACACCATCTACCGCGAAGGCGAACCCGCCACCTGCTTCGTCGTCCTGCTCTCCGGCACCGTCTCCCTCAGCCGCAACATCCGCGGCGACGACGTCGAGCTCTCCCGCACCGACCACGTCGGCGTCTACGGCGGCGCCACCCAGGCCTACCTCGGCGACCAGGTACCCCAGCTCTACAACAACACCATGCACGCCATCACCGACGCCGAGGTCTACGAACTGCCCGCCGCCGAGTTCGGCCCCGTCGTGCGCCACTGGTTCCCCATGGCCATGCACCTGCTCGAAGGCCTCTTCTTCGGCATGCGCAACAGCAACAACGCCGTCGCCGAACGCGAACGCCTCCTCGCCCTCGGCTCCCTGTCCGCCGGCCTCACCCACGAGCTCAACAACCCCGCCGCCGCCGCCGTCCGCGCCACCGCCGTCCTGCGCGACAAGGTCGCCGGCATGCGCCACAAACTCGCCATGATCGCCGACGGCCGCCTCGACGGCGAACGCCTCCACGGCCTCGTCGAACTCCAGGAAACCGCCGTCAAGAAGGCCCAGAACACCACCAAACGCTCCGCCCTGGAGATCTCCGACGCCGAGGACACCGTCGGCGACTGGCTCGACGAGCACCAGGTCGCCGGCGCCTGGGACCTCGCCCCCACCCTCGTCGCCGGCGGCGTCGACCTGCCCTGGCTCGAGGACGTCGCCTCCTGCATCGGCGACATCGACCTCGAACCCGCCGTGCGCTGGCTCGCCTACACCATCGAGACCGAACTGCTCATGGGCGAGATCGACGACGCCGTCGGCCGCATCTCCGGCCTCGTCTCCGCCGCCAAGCAGTACTCCCAGCTCGACCGCGGCCCCTTCCAGGTCGTCGACGTCCACGAACTGCTCGACGCGACCCTCATCATGCTCAACGCCAAGATCCCCCAGGGCATCCGCGTCGTGACGAACTACGACCGGAACCTGCCGAACATCCCCGCGTACGCCGCCGAGCTCAACCAGGTCTGGACGAA
The DNA here is from genome assembly GCF_050947935.1 of Dactylosporangium sp. CA-052675. Lineage (GTDB taxonomy): Bacteria > Actinomycetota > Actinomycetes > Mycobacteriales > Micromonosporaceae > Dactylosporangium. The sequence goes on from NZ_CP192010.1 coordinate 5,303,575, forward strand.
CCTGATCGACAACGGCGTCTCCGCGATGCACGGCTCCGGGACGCTGACGATCACCACAAGCCTCGACCCGACCGGCGACTGCCTCAACGTCGACATCGCCGACACCGGCACCGGCATCCCGCCCGAGGTCCGCCCGCGCATCTTCGAGCCGTTCTTCACCACCAAGCCCGTCGGCGAGGGCACCGGCCTCGGCCTCGACATCTCCTACCGCATCGTGGTCAAGAAGCACCACGGCGACATCCGGGTCACCTCCGAGCCGGGCGACACCCACTTCACGGTCGTGCTGCCCCTGCGCGAGACCGCCTGATCGTTTGGAGCAGGTCGGCGCGGAGCGCCGATCCTCACTGGGTTTTGGCGTGCCGTCAGGCACGCTGCCTAACGCGTCCTAGGATGCTAGGAATCAAGGCGGGCCTACCCGGCAACAAACGTTGTAGGAATCCCACAACGACAGGGGCCTAGGATGCGAGACAGCCGCATTGGTGTACTCGGCGGTAATCAAGCAGGGTGTAGATCGTCGCGGCACATAGCGGGGAAACCAGGAGGCTCAACCGGTGTTCAGTCGTATCGCCATCGTCAACCGCGGAGAGGCCGCCATGCGGCTCATCCACGCCGTGCGTGACCTGTCCGCGGAAACGGGCACACGGATCGAGACGGTCGCCCTCTACACCGACGTCGACCGCACCGCGACCTTCGTCCGCGAGGCCGACCTCGCCTACCCCCTCGGGCCCGCCGCCGCCCGCCCCTACCTCAACCACGCCCTGCTCGAACGCGCCCTGCGCGACACCGAAGCCGACGCCGCCTGGGTCGGCTGGGGCTTCGTCGCCGAAGACCCCGCCTTCGCCGAGCTCTGCGACCGCATCGGCGTCACCTTCATCGGCCCCAGCGCCGACGCCATGCGCAAACTCGGCGACAAGATCGGCGCCAAGCTCATCGCCGAAGAGGTCGGCGTCCCCGTCGCCCCCTGGAGCCGCGGCGAGGTCGCCACCCTCGACGACGCCCTGCGCGCCGGCGAGCAGATCGGCTACCCCCTCATGCTCAAGGCCACCGCCGGCGGCGGCGGCCGCGGCATCCGCAAGGTCGAAAGCGGCGACGAACTCGCCGAGGCCTACGAGCGCACCAGCGCCGAGGCCCTGCGCGCGTTCGGCTCCGGCGTCGTGTTCCTCGAACGCCTCGTCACCGGCGCCCGCCACGTCGAGGTCCAGGTCATCGCCGACGGCCAGGGCACCGCCTGGGCCCTCGGCGTGCGCGACTGCTCCGTCCAGCGCCGCAACCAGAAGATCATCGAGGAGTCCGCGTCACCGGTCCTCGGCCCCGAACAGACCGCCGAGCTCAAGGCCGCCGCCGAACGCCTCGCCCTCGCCGTCGGCTACCGCGGCGCCGGCACCGTCGAGTTCCTCTACCACCCCGTCGACAAGATCTTCGCGTTCCTCGAGGTCAACACCCGCCTGCAGGTCGAGCACCCGATCACCGAGATCACCACCGGCACCGACCTCGTCAAACTGCAGATCCACGTCGCCTCCGGCGGCAAGCTCGACGGCGAACGCCCCGCCGAGACCGGCCACGCCGTCGAGGCCCGCCTCAACGCCGAAGACCCCGACCGCGACTTCGCCCCCGCCCCCGGCCGCATCTCCCGCCTCGTCCTGCCCGCCGGCCCCGGCATCCGCGTCGACAGCGGCGTCGGCGAGGGCGACAGCATCCCGTCGGACTTCGACTCCATGATCGCCAAGATCATCGCCTACGGCCGGGACCGCGACGAAGCCCTCGGCCGGCTGCGCCGCGCCATGGCCGAAACCACCGTCATCATCGACGGCGGCGCCACCAACAAGAGCTTCGTCATCGACCTGCTCGACCAGCCCGAAGTCATCGACGCCACCGCCGACACCGGCTGGATCGACCGCGTCCGCGCCGAAGGCCGCCTCGTCAACCACCGCCACTCCGCCATCGCCCTGGCCGCCGCCGCCATCGAGGCCTACCAGGACGAGGAGCAGATCTCCCGCGGCCGGCTCCTCACCACCGCCCACGGCGGCCGCCCCCAGGTCCAGCACGAATCCGGCCGCCCCCTTGACCTCAAACTCCGCGGCGTCGGCTACCGCGTCGCCGTCGCCCGCGTCGGCCCCACCCGCTACCGCGTCGGCATCGCCGCCGGCGGCGACCCCCACCCCGCCGACGTCGAAATCGAACGCTTCGACACCCACCGCGGCCAGATCACCGTCAACGGCCGCCGCTTCCGCCTCGTCTCCGCCACCCACGGCCCCATCCACCTCGTCGAGGTCGACGGCGTCACCCACCGCATCAGCCGCGACGAAGGCGGCGTCGTGCGCTCACCCGCACCCGCCCTCGTCGTCGCCACCCCCCTCGCCGTCGGCGACGAGGTCGAAGCCGGCGCCCCCATCCTCGTGCTCGAAAGCATGAAGATGGAGACCGCCCTGCGCGCCCCGTTCCGCGCCCGCGTCCGCGAACTGCCCGTCACCGTCGGCAGCCAGGTCGAGACCGGCGCCCCCCTCATGCGCCTCGAACCCCTCGGCGACGACACCGACGACCCCGCCGGCGACAGCCCCGCCGCCCAGGCCGTCGACATCGACCTGCCCCCCGAGGACACCGCCACCACCGCCGCCGAACGCCTCGAACGCGGCCTGCAGGACCTCCGCGCCCTCCTCCTCGGCTTCGACACCGACCCCCACGACCGCGGCCGCACCCTCACCCACTACCTCACCGCCCGCGCCGAAGCCGGCGACCGGCCCCTGCCCGGCGAGGTCGAACTCATCGCCGTCTTCGCCGACCTCGCCGAACTCACCCGCAACACCCCCGGCGGCGAACTCGGCGGCGAACCCAACAGCGCCGTGCACTCCCCCCGCGAGTACTTCCACCGCTACCTCGGCAGCCTCGACGTCGACCGCGCCGGCGTCCCCGCCGCGTTCCAGGCCCGCCTCACCAAGGTCCTCGCCCACTACGGCGTCGACAGCCTCGACCGCACCGCCGAACTCGAGGCCGCCGTCTTCCGCATCTTCCTCGCCCAGCAACGCACCGCCACCGACGTCGCCGTCGTCTCCGAACTGCTCCGCCAGTGGCTCGCCGGCCCCCAGCCCGCCGAGGCCCTCGCCGAACGCGCCGGCCTCACCCTCGAACACCTCATCGAAGCCACCCAGGTCCGCTTCCCGGCCGTCTCCGACCTCGCCCGCGGCATCGTCTTCCGCTGGTTCGCCCAGCCCCTCCTGCGCCGCAACCGCGCCGAGGTCTACGTCAACGTCCGCTCCGACCTGCGCTACCTCGACCGCAACCCGGACGCCCCCGACCGCGCCGAACGCATCCAGACCATGGTCGCCTCCGCCGAACCCCTCGTCCGGCTCATCGGCCAGCGCATCGGCCGCCCCGGCCGCGACCACGCCCCCCTCCTCGAAGTCCTCACCCGCCGCTACTACGGCAACCGCGGCCTGTCCAACGTCACCACCCTCGACACCCCCGGCGGCCGCTTCGTCACCGCCGAACACACCGGCCGCACCGGCAACCACACCCGCGTCGTCACCACCGCCGTCGACATCGCCACCCTCCCCGCCGCCCTCGACACCGTCGCCGCCCTCGCCGGCGACGGCCCCGGCCTCGTCGCCGACCTCTACGTCGCCTGGGACGACCAGCCCGACGCCACCACCATCGGCGACAACCTCGGCGACCTGCTCACCCAGCACCCCCAGCCCAGCGGCGTACGGCGCATCACCATCACCGTCGCCGGCACCACCGGCGCCGTCATGCACCACCACTTCACGTTCCGCCCCGACGGCGGCACCTTCGCCGAAGACCGCCTCATCCGCGGCCTGCACCCCCAGATCGCCAACCGCCTCCAGCTCTACCGGCTCCGCGAGTTCGACCTCACCCGGCTGCCCTCCGCCGACGAGGAGATCTACCTGTTCAAAGCCGTCGCCAAGACCAACCCCGCCGACGAGCGCCTCATCGCCATGGGCCAGGTCCGCGACCTCACCCCCCTGCGCGAGGCCGACGGCCGCCTCGTCGCCCTCCCCGCCCTGGAGGACATCACCACCGGCTGCCTCGACGCGATCCGCAACATCCAGGCCCAACGGCCCCAGAACAAGCGGTTCGACACCAACCGGATCATGATGTACGTCTGGCCCGCCACCGAGCTCACCCAGGACGAGATCGAAACCCTCGTCCAGCGGCTCCTGCCCACCACCGCCGGGGCCGGACTCGAAGAGGTCCAGTTCCTCGCCCGCCAGCGCAACGCCGCCGGCGAGCTCTCCGAGGTCGCCGTCCGCATCACCCTCGACCCGGGCCACGGCGCCAGCCTCTCCGTCGACAAACCGTCCACGGACCCGGTCCAGCCCCTCGACGACTACCGGCAGAAGGTCCTCCGCGCCGCCCGCCGCGGCAACGTGTACCCCTACGAGCTCACCGGCCTGCTCGCCGGCCCCGGCGGCACGTTCACCGAGCACGACCTCGACGCCGACGGCACCCTCGTCCCCGTCCAGCGCCCCAAGGGCCGCAACAGCGCCGCCATCATCGCCGGCGTCGTCACCACCCCCACCCCCCGCCACCCCGAAGGCGTCACCCGCGTCGTGCTCCTCGGCGACCCCACCAAGGCCCTCGGCGCCCTCTCCGAACCCGAGTGCAGCCGCGTCATCGCCGCCCTCGACCTCGCCGAACGCCTCCAGGTCCCGCTCGAATGGTTCGCCCTGTCCGCCGGCGCCCGCATCTCCATGTCCTCCGGCACCGAGAACATGGACTGGGTCGCCGCCGCCCTGAAGCGCATCGTCACCTTCACCCAGGCCGGCGGCGAGATCAACATCGTCGTCACCGGCATCAACGTCGGCGCCCAGCCCTACTGGAACGCCGAGGCGACCATGCTCATGCACACCAAGGGCATCCTCGTCATGACCCCCGACTCGGCCATGGTCCTCACCGGCAAACAGGCCCTCGACTTCTCCGGCGGCGTCTCCGCCGAGGACAACTACGGCATCGGCGGCTACGACCGCATCATGGGCCCCAACGGCCAGGCCCAGTACTGGGCCCCGACCCTCGCCGGCGCCCGCGACGTCCTCATGGCCCACTACGACCACACCTACATCGTCCCCGGCGAGCCCGGCCCCCGCCGCGCCCCGACCTCCGACCCCGCCGACCGCGACGTCTCCCCGTTCCCCCACACCGTCGCCGGCAGCGACTTCACCACCGTCGGGCAGATCTTCTCCGCGGCCCACAACCCCGACCGCAAGAAGGCCTTCGACATCCGCACCGTCATGCGCGCCGTCACCGACCAGGACCACCCGGCCCTGGAACGCTGGGCCGGCATGGCCGACGCCGACACCGCCGTCGTCCAGGACGCCCGCCTCGGCGGCTGGCCCGTCTGCCTCGTCGGCATCGAGTCCCGCTCCGTGCCCCGCACCGGCTTCCCGCCCACCGACGGCCCCGACACCTACACCGCCGGCACCCTCTTCCCCCGCTCCTCCAAGAAGGTCGCCCGCGCCATCAACGCCGCCTCCGGCAACCGGCCCCTCGTCGTCCTCGCGAACCTGTCCGGCTTCGACGGCTCACCCGAGTCGATGCGGAAGCTGCAGCTCGAGTACGGCGCCGAAATCGGCCGCGCCATCGTCAACTTCGACGGCCCGATCGTCTTCTGCGTCATCTCCCGCTACCACGGCGGCGCCTTCGTCGTCTTCTCCAAGGCCCTCAACCCCAACATGACCGTCCTGGCCCTCGAAGGCTCCTTCGCCTCCGTCCTCGGCGGCGCCCCCGCCGCCGCCGTCGTCTTCGCCGGCGACGTCTCCAACCGCACCAGCAACGACCCCCGCGTCACCGGCCTGCAGGCCCAGGTCGCCGCGGCCACCGGCGCCGAACGCGCCGCGCTCAACGCCCGCCTCGCCGAGGTCCAGGCCGCCGTCCGCGCCGAACACCTCGGCGCCGTCGCCGCCGAGTTCGACCGCGTCCACAGCATCCAGCGGGCCGTCGAGGTCGGCTCCGTCGACGCCATCATCAGCCCCGCCGAGCTGCGCCCCCGCATCATCGAGGCCATCGAGCACGGCCTCAAGCGCTGACACCACACGATCGCGGGGCCGCCCCGGGTGCCGGCGCGGCCCCGCGATCGTTCTGCGTTGCACGGGCGCGCGAACCCCCATAGCGTGGCCCCTCGTGCCGCCCGCCTTCATCCCCGGCCTCGAACTGTGCCGAGCCTTCTACGAGCACGGCGTCCGCCCCCTCCTCGCCGGCATCCCCCACGCCGCCGCCCGCATCGGCCCCGGCTCCGAGGTCCTCGGCCTCGACACCGAACGCTCCACCGACCACGACTGGGGCCCGCGGCTGCAGCTGTTCGTCGACCTCGAACGCGTCGACCCCGCCGCGCTCGCCGCCACCCTCAGCGCCCGGCTCCCCAAGGACGTCCACGACTGGCCCACCAGCTTCGAACCGCCCGGCGAACGCGTCCGCGTCATGACCCCCACCGCCGGCCCCGTCCACCACCGCGTCGACATCACCGACGTCGCCACCTGGTCCCGGCAGCACCTCGGCGCCGACGCCCGCCGCCCGCTCACCGACGCCGACTGGCTCGCCACCCCCACCCAGCTGCTCGCCGAGGCCACCGCCGGCGCCGTCTACCACGACGACACCGGCGAGCTCACCGCCCTGCGGGCCAACCTCGCCTGGTACCCCGAGCACCTGTGGAAGCGCGTCCTCGCCGCCCAGTGGATCCGCATCGCCCAGGAGGAGGCCTTCGTCGGGCGCATCGCCGAGCAGGGCGACGACCTCGGCAGCCGGATCGTCGCCGCCCGCCTGGCCCGCGACGTCATGCGCCTGTGCCTGCTGCTGGCCCGCCGCTACCCGCCGTACAGCAAATGGCTCGGCACCGCCTTCGCCGCCCTCGACGGCGTCGCCCCCGTCGCCGACGCCCTGGACCGGGCCGTCGACGCGCGCGGGGCCGGGCCGCGGCAGGACGCCCTCTGCGACGCCTACGAGCTCGCCGGCGCCTGGCAGAACCACCTCGCCCTGGCGCCCGAGGTCGACGCGACCCGCCGCCCGTACCACGACCGGCCGTACCCCGTCATCGCCGCCGAACGGTTCGCCGAGGCCCTCGGCGGCCCGCGGATCGGCGCGATCGACCAGTACGTCGACTGCACCGACGTCCTCGGCCGCCCGGAGCTGACGAGGAACCTGGCGGCAGCGATCGGCCCTGCCGCGTAGCGGCCGGAAAAAGGGCGTGGCTCCAGCCACGCTCGCTACGGCATCCTAGGACGCTAGGATGAGACGGTGCCGGGTCAGTAGCGGCCGAGCCAGGCGGCCGGGGCCATCACGATGCGCGGGTTCGCCGCCGGGTCGAGCCAGCGCAGCACCGCCAGCAGGTCGCCCTGGGGCAGGCTCACGCAGCCGAGCGTGCTGTTGCCGTTGGACTGGTGCAGGAAGATGCCGCTGCCGCGCCCCGGGGTCGCCGGCATGTTGTACCGGATCACCGCGAAGTACGTGTACTGCGGACTCGTCTGCCACAGCGCCTCGCTCGGCCCGCCCGGGTTCGGGCCGTGGCTGAACGTGTTGTAGCCGGGCGAGTCGCTGTTCTCGTTCCACCAGTCGTCGGCGACGAGCTGGTGGTAGCCGTACCGCACGCCGGGGTTCGCCGCGATGCCGTACATGGTCGCGTCGATGGCGAACACGCCCGCCGGCGTCGTACGGTCGCCCTCGCGCTTGCTGTCGCTGAACCCGTTGCCGCCCAGGCGCGCCGGCACCGGGCCGAACGTGGAGCGCCAGGCGCCGCCGGACTTCGCGTACGCCTGCAGGGTCGCCGTCGTGGCCGACGGGCTCTGCGACTGCACGATGACGACCTGGGTCGTGCTCGCGGGCAGGGTGCGCAGCCGCGCGGCGTCGTTGGCCGGGTCGTCCTCGCGGCCCCGGGTGCGCACGGGCCCGGCGGTGCCCGGGTGCGCCGCGGCCGTGGTGGGTGCGGGGGCGCCCGTCGTGCCCGGGGCACCGGCGGGCGGCGACACGGCGGGCGGCGGGGCCGCCGAGTCCGCGACGGCGGGGGCCGCACCGGCGGACGCGGGACGGCCGGGCTGCGGGGTGGCCAGGCCGGACGGGGGCGCGCCGACCTCGCCCGCGGCGCTGCCACAGCCCGCCGTCAGCAGCAGCGGCAGGCACATCGCGAGGATGACCCGCGCGCGGCGTCGGGGCTGGTCGACCGGCACGACCCATAGTATCTACCGCATGGGCGCAAGGTTCCGGACAAATCCGGCGACACGCCGGGTCGGGCGATGGCTGGCCGCGGCCTGCCTCGTGGCCGTCGCCGCCGGATGCTCCGCCCCGCCCGACGCCGCCCCGGCCTCCGCCGCGGCGCCGAGCGCGACGGCCGCGGTGTCGCCCAGCACGAGCGGTACACCCTCGGCATCCGCGGCTGCGGCGGACTTCGTCGAACCGCTGCCGGCCGCGGTGCGCCAGGCCATGACCGGGGTCTCCTGGCGGCCCGGGTGCCCCGTGGGCCTCGACGACCTGCGGCTCGTCCACGTGTCCTACGTCGACTTCGACGGCCGCCCGCAGGCCGGGCAGATCATCGTGCACAAGGCCATCGCCGATGCGACCCTGCGCGTGTTCCGGCGGCTGCGGGCGGACGGGTTCCCGATCCGCAGCATGAACCTCGTCGACCGGTACGGCGGATCCGACGACGAATCGATGGCGGCCGACAACACCTCGGGCTTCAACTGCCGCAACGTGCCCGGCACCACCCACTGGTCCAACCACGCCCACGGCCGCGCGATCGACGTCAACACCGTCGAGAACCCGTACCTGCCGGCGGGCCGGATCATGCCGCCCGCCGGGAAGGCGTTCCTGGACCGGGGCAACGTGCGGCCGGGCATGATCGTGGCCGGGGACGCGACCGTCCAGGCGTTCCGCGCCGAGGGGTTCACGTGGGGCGGCGCCTGGCGCTCCGGCACCGACTACCAGCACTTCGAGAAGGCCTGAGCCCGGCCTGAGCCCCGGCGGCGGCCGGGCGCAAATCCGTTTCACGTCACATTGCGGCGCGCTGTGATCACCCGCACCATACTGTCGGCATGGAACAGCGGATGGGCGTGTTCCGGCTGCTGATCGCCGGCATGCTGGTGCTGATCGTCGGCGGCGTCGCGACCACCGCGTGGGCGCTGCGCCGGGCCGAGCCGCGCCCCGAGCCCGGCGCCCGGGGCACCGCGCGCCCGTCCGCCGCCCCGCCGTCGCCGTCCGGCCCGTCCGCCCCGCCGCCGTTCACCGGCTGGTCCGACCCGGCGCTGGTCGGCCTGCCGCAGGGCACCAAGGTCCCGGGCCTGCTCACCTTCCGCGGCAACCCGACCCGCACCTACTACGGCCAGGGGCCGGTGCCCCGCACGACCCCGGCCCAGCGCTGGCAGTTCCCCAAGAGCGGCGGGCTGTGCGCGATGTCGTCGGACAAGGGCGAGACCCGCGAGTGGTGCGGCACCGGCTGGACCGGCCAGCCCGCCGTGTTCGAGCGCGACGGCCGGACCTGGGTGGTGTTCGGCGCCTACGACCGCAGCATCCACTTCCTCGACGCGGCCACCGGCGAGCGGATCCTGCCCGACTTCAAGACCGGCGACATCATCAAGGGCAGCGTCACCGTCGACCCCGACGGCTACCCGCTGGTCTACTCCGGCTCCCGCGACGGCTTCTACCGGGTCATCGCCACCGACCGCGCCACGCCCACCGAGCTGTGGAAGCTCGCCGCGGACGCGGTGCAGCCGACGCTGTGGAACGACGACTGGGACGGCGCCGGGCTCATCATCGACGACTACCTGCTCGAGGGCGGCGAGAACAGCCAGTTCCACGTCGTGAAGCTCAACCGCGGCTACGGCCCCGACGGCAAGGTGACCGTCGCGCCGCAGCTCGTCTGGCACACGCCCGGCTGGGACGAGCAGGAGCTCAAGGACGCCGGCGACAACAACGTGTCCATCGAGAACTCCGTCGCCGTCTACCGCGACACGGTGTACTTCGCCAACTCCGGCGGCCTCGTGCAGGGCTGGGACCTGTCCGGGCTCAAGGCGGGCCGCGAGCCGACCCGCACCTTCCGCTTCTGGACCGGCGACGACACCGACGCGTCGATCGTCGTGGACGCCGACGGGTTCCTCTACGTCGGCTCGGAGTACGAGAAGGGCAATGCCCGCAGCAAGGAGGTCGGGCAGATGCTCAAGCTCGACCCGGCCAAGCCCGGCAACCCGGTCGTCTGGGCGGTCAAGGACACCGCGAAGCGCCCCGGCGGCATCTGGGGCACGCCCGCGCTGCACCGCGACATCGCGATCTACGACACGGCCGGCGGCGACGTGCTCGGCCTGGACCGGGCCACCGGCGCCGTGCGGTGGCGCATCCACCTGCCCGGCGGCGAGACCTGGCAGTCGCCCGTGGTCGTGGACGATACCCTGGTCATCGGCGACTGCACCGGCGTCCTGCACGCCTACGACGTGTCCGACACGTATGCGGAGCCCAGGCCGCTGTGGGAGTCCAAGATCGGCGGGTGCATCGAGTCGACGCCCGCGGTCTGGAAGGGTTCGCTGTATTTCGGCACCCGGGCGGGAGCGGTGCACGCCCTCGCGGCCGGGTAGCGCACAATGTATTGCGCAATTGTTACGGGCCGCGACTGGCCACGGTGAACGGCACGCCATACGTTGCCCGACACACCAATCAGCCGAAAGGACCCGAGCAATGCGCAGACGGATCCTGTCCCTGCTGGCCGTGGCCGCGCTGGCCGTGAGCGGGACGGCCGCCTGCACCGCGGACGTGTCCGGCGCCGGCGGGAAGGGCGGCCGGCCGCGCATCGGGGTCATCCTGCCCGACAGCAAGTCCTCGGCGCGGTGGGAGACCGCCGACCGCAAGTACCTGGCCGCCGCGTTCAAGGCGGCCGGCGTCGACTACGAGATCCAGAACGCGCAGAACGACAAGGGCGCCTTCACGACCCTGGCCGAGCAGATGATGACCCAGGGCGTCGACGTGCTCATGATCGTGAACCTGGACTCCGGCACCGGCAAGGCCGTGCTGGACAAGGCCCGCAACGCCGGGGTGGCCACGATCGACTACGACCGGATGACGCTGGGCGGGTCGGCGCGGTACTACGTGTCGTTCGACAACACCGCCGTCGGCACCCTGCAGGGCCAGGGCCTGGTGCGCTGCCTGGAGGCGGCGAAGGCCACCCGGCCGGTCATCGCCGAGCTCAACGGTTCCCAGACCGACAACAACTCGACGCTGTTCAAGGAGGGCTACGACGCCGTCCTCGCGCCGAAGTTCGCCTCGGGCGAGTACCTCAAGGGCCCCGACCAGTGGATCGAGGAGTGGGACAACACCCGCGCCGGGACCACGTTCGAGCAGATGATGACCGCCCAGCCGAACATCGGCGGGGTCATCGCGGCCAACGACGGCGTGGCCAACGCGGCCATCAACGTGCTCAAGAAGCAGGGCCTCAACGGCCACATCCCGGTCACCGGGCAGGACGCCACCGCGCAGGGGCTGCAGAACATCCTCAACGGCGACCAGTGCATGACGGTCTACAAGGACGTGCGCCGGGAGGCGGCCGCGGCCGCGAAACTGGCGATCGCCCTGGCCAGGGGTGAGACGGGGGTCACCACGACGAAGGTGTACGACCGGGTCGGCAAGCGTGACGTCGACGCGATCCTGCTCGATCCCAAGGCGATCACCAGGGACAACGTCCGGGACGTGATCGACGACGGCTATGTGCCGGCGGCGGACGTGTGCACGCCGGACTTCGCCGCGAAATGCGCGGCAGCGGGTATCAAGTAAGGTACCGGTCTCACCTGGGGAGCGCCGTTTTAGGGAGCACTGTGACCGAAACACCCCTGCTGGAGATCCGGGGGCTCAGCAAGAGCTTCGGACCCGTCCAGGTGCTGCGTGACGTGGATTTCCAGGTGTACGCCGGGCAGGTCACCGCCCTCGTCGGCGACAACGGCGCCGGCAAGTCGACGCTGGTCAAGTGCGTCGGCGGGATCTACTCGGTCGACGCCGGGGAGTACCTGTACGAGGGCCGCCCGGTCTCGGTGCACGGCCCGCGCGACGCCGCCGCGCTCGGGGTCGAGATCGTGTACCAGGACCTGGCCCTGTGCGACAACCTCGACATCGTGCAGAACATGTTCCTCGGCCGGGAGATCCGCCGCGGTCTCGTGCTCGACGACATCACCATGGAGCAGCGGGCCGCCGAGACGCTCGCGAGCCTGTCGGTGCGCACGGTGGCGTCGGTCCGCCAGCCGGTGTCCAGCCTTTCCGGCGGGCAGCGGCAGACGGTCGCCATCGCCAAGGCCGTGCTGTGGAACAACCGGATCGTCATCCTCGACGAGCCCAACGCGGCCCTCGGCGTGGCCCAGACCGCCCAGGTCCTCGAGCTCGTGCGCCGGCTGGCCGACAACGGCCTCGCGGTCGTGCTCATCTCGCACAACATGAACGACGTGTTCGCGGTCGCCGACCGGATCGCGGCGCTCTACCTGGGGCAGATGGCGGCCCAGGTCCGGGCCACCGACGTCACCCACTCCCAGGTCGTCGAGCTCATCACCACCGGCCGCAGCGGCGAGCTGGGCCTGCGCGGGCAAGGAGCGACGGTATGAGCGTGTCGATGCTCGACGCCCAGGAGCGCGCCGGCGAGCACCCGTCGTCCGGGCTCGGCGCCTACACCCGCGACTACCTCGCGCGGGTGCGGGGCGGGAACATGGGGGCGCTGCCGGCGGTACTCGGGCTGCTGACGCTCGTCGTGGCCTTCTCCGTGGCCCGGCCCGAGTTCGTGACCGCCGGGAACCTCGCGAACCTGCTGCACCAGGGCGCCGCGGTCACCGTCATCGCGATGGGGCTCGTCTTCGTGCTGCTGCTGGGCGAGATCGACCTGTCCGCCGGGTTCGCCTCCGGGGTGTGCGCCTCGGTGCTCGCGGTGCTGCTCACGAACTTCGGGCTGCCGTGGTACGTCGCGGTGCTCGGCGCGATCGCGACCGGCGCGGCGATCGGGCTGGTGATCGGGCTGCTCGTGGCCAAGCTGGGCATCCCGTCGTTCGTGGTGACCCTGGCCGCGTTCCTGGCCTTCCAGGGCGCCGTGCTGCTGCTCGTGAAGGGCGGCACGATCGTCGCCGTCGACGACCCGACGATCAAGAAGATCAACTTCGACGGGCGGTTCACGCCGCTGCAGGGCTGGGTGCTCTACGGCGTCACCATCGCCGGGATGCTCGCCCTGCACCTCTGGCGGCGCTACAGCCGCGTCCGGCACGGCCTCGCCGCCGATCCCCTCTCCGTGATCGCGCTGCGGGTGGTGACCGTGGCCGTCCTGCTCGGCGCCGCGGTGTGGACGCTGAACCTGGAGCGCTCGAAGAACGACGCCATCTCCCAGCGGGGCGTGCCGATGGTGGTCGCGATCCTCGGGCTGCTGCTGTGGCTGTGCACGTTCGTGCTGAACCGCACCGCGTTCGGCCGGCACGTGTACGCCGTCGGCGGCAACCGGGAGGCGTCGCGGCGGGCCGGCATCCACGTGGACGCGATCCGCATCGCCGCGTTCGTGATCTGCTCGACGATGGCCGCCGTCGGCGGGATCGTCGCCGCGTCCCGGGACGCGTCGGTCAACCCGAACACCGGCGGCAGCAACGTGCTGCTCTACGCCGTCGGCGCCGCGGTCATCGGCGGCACGAGCCTGTTCGGCGGCAAGGGGCGGGTGCTCAACGCGGTGCTCGGCGGGGCGGTCGTGGCGGTCATCGAGAACGGGATGGGCCTCATGGAGTACAGCCCCGGCACAAAGTACGTCGTCACCGGCGTGGTGCTGCTGCTCGCCGCCGGGATCGACGCGGTCACCCGCCGGCGGGCGGCCGCGGCGGGACTGCGCTGACCGGCCGGCGTCGATCGGCCACTAGTCTGCATACCGCGTCCCCGACCGAAGAAAGCCGAGCATGCGCGTTGGCCCCAGCCAGGAGGAGATCCGGCGGAGCAACCTCGGAGCGCTCCTGCGCTCCGTGCACCTCCACGGCGCGATGTCCCGCGCCGACCTCACGGCGAGCCTGGGCCTCAACCGCAGCACGATCGGCGCGCTGACCGCGGACCTCGCGGCGGCCGGTCTCGTCAGTGAAGGGGTGCCGCGCGAGCAGCGGGGCCGGGCCGGCCGCCCGTCGCTCGTGGTGCGGCCGGAGTCCGAGAAGGTGTACGTCTTCGCCTTCGCCGTCGAGGTCGACCGCATCGTCGCCGCCCGCGTCGGCCTCGGCGGCGCCGTCCTGGACCGCTTCGAGGCGGCCCGGCCCCGCGGCGAGCACGACGCCGCCACGGCCGTCGCCCCCATCGCCGACTTCGTGCGCAAGATGCGGCTCACCGCCCCGGCCGGCGCCCGGCTCATCGGCAGCGGCGCGGCGGTCTCGGCCATGGTCCGCCGCGACGACGGGTTCGTCCGGCTCGGCCCGCAGCTCGGCTGGGCCGACCAGCCCCTCGGCGAGGCCCTGCGCGAGCTGGTCGGCGACGGCCGGGCGGTCGCGGTGCGCAACAACGCCGACCTGGCCGCCCTGGCCGAGCACACCCGCGGCGCGGCGGCGGGCTGCGACAACCTCGTGTACCTCTACGGCGACGCGGGCATCGGCGGCGGCATCATCGCGGCCGGGCGCCCGGTGACCGGCCACGGCGGCTACGGCGGCGAGGTCGGCCACATGGTCGTCAACCCCAACGGCAAGGCGTGCAGCTGCGGCTCCCGCGGCTGCTGGGAGACCGAGATCGGCGAGCACGCCCTGCTCGCGGCGGCCGGGCGCAGCGCGACGGCGGGGCGCGAGGGCATCCTGACGGTGGTCGACGCGGCCTCCCGCGGCGACAACACCGCGCAGGCGGCCATGCGCCAGGTCGGTGACTGGCTCGGCTTCGGCGTGGCGAACCTCGTCAACATCTTCAACCCGGAGATGGTGATCTTCGGCGGCACCCTGCGCGAGGTGTACCTGGCCTCGGCCGCACAGGTGCGCTCGCGCCTGAACCGCAACGGCCTGCCGGCGTGCCGGGAGCACGTCCGCCTGCGCACGCCGCAGCTGGGCCAGGACGCGGCCCTCGTCGGCGCGGCCGAGCTGGCCTTCGAGCCGCTCTTCGCCGACCCCCTCGACTCCGCCTAGCCTCGTGCCGTCGCGGCCCGCGCCCGGGTGCGCGAGCGGGCCAGCGCGGCGAGGGAGACCAGGGACAGCACCGCGGCCGCCGCGCCGGCGACCGTCCCCACGGCCGGGGCCGCGATCAGGGCCGGCAGGGTCCGCACCGCGATCGCGCTGCCCAGGGCCCGCGTCGAGGCGCTCCAGGCCAGGACCGTCGTCACCGTGCCGGGGCGGGCGGCCCGGGCCAGGCGCGCGTCCATGCCGCCCTCGAACGCGGTCATGCTCAGCCCGGACAGGAACTGGGCCAGGAACAGGCCGGTCAGGTGGGCCGGGGCGAGCAGCCAGCCGATCAGCATCCCGACGCCCCACAGGGGCCAGACCACGGCCGCGGGCAGGCGCAGGCGGCCGACGCGGTCCACGGCCCACGACGACAGCAGGCATCCCGCGCTGAACGCGGCCGCCGCCCCGGCGACCGCGTGCTGGCCGTGCAGCTCGGTCGCCAGGGCCACGGACAGCAGGGTCGGGCCCGCAGACAGCAGCATGACGCCGCCGCCGGCCGCGAGGACCGGCAGCGGGATGCGCACGCCGCGGGCCTCGGTCTCGGCCCGGCGCCGCTCGACCCGGGTCGCGTGGGCGGCCGGGGCCGGCGGGGTGACCAGCCGGGCGGTGCGCGCGCGGCGGGCGGTGAGCATCGTCGGCAGGAGGCTGAGGCCGTACACCGCGAAGACCGCGGCCAGCGACCACCGGTGCATCGGCAGCAGCGCGGCGACACCCGCCCCGGCCGCCTCGACCGCGGCGATCGACAGGGCGTAGCGGGTCATCGCCCGGGGCCGCGCGTCGACGGCGGCGACCTCGGCGCGCATCGCGGCGAAGCCCGCGAACGCAGCCACGTGCATCACCGTCACGCCCACCGCGACGAGCGCCGGGTTCGCGCCCGCGAGCAGCGCGGCGAGCAGCCCGATGCGCAGGACGGCCTCGGTGCAGCCGGCGAGCAGCAGCAGCGTGCGGCCGTGCAGGTGCCGGGCCAGCCAGCCGGTGATCGGGGCCGACAGCACGACGCCGAGCAGCATCGCCGAGCTGAACAGGGCGGCCATGGGCAGGCCGCCGCGCTCGGTCGCGATGAGGTTGAACAGGGTCCAGCCCAGCGACAGGCCGAACGAGTCGACGACGCCGGACACCAGCAGCTCGCGCAGCCGCCCGGCGCGGCGCCGGCCGCCCGTCAGCTCGGCGCGGTGGCGCGACCGGTGCGGGGCGGCCGCATCGGTCGCGGCCATCAGGTCGGGTCCGCCGGGGCCTCGGGGGTGGCGGCGGCTGTGGCGGTGGTCCTGGCGGTGGTCCTGGCGGTGGTCGCGGCGGTGGTCGCGGCGGTGGTCGTGGTGTGGGCGCGGCCGGTCTGGGCGAGTCCCGGGTGTTCGGGTGGGGCCGGGTGCGGGGTGCGCTGGACCGGCTCGTTCGTCGCGCCCGGGCCGCCGACGAAGACCGGCTCCGGCGGGGCGAAGCCGTTGAAGTGGCTCGCGTAGCTCAGCGTGTAGGCGCCCGCGGAGCCGATGTACAGCCGGTCGCCGACCTCGATCGTCGCGGGCAGCTCCACGCCGTGGAACATCGTGTCGGAGCTGTCGCACGACGGGCCCGTCACCGTGAACGGCAGGTGCGGCACCAGCGCGTGGTCGGCCCGCGACGTCCACAGCGGGAAGCGCCACTGCTGCCCGGTCTGCTGCGTCTCCATCATGCCGTTGTAGGCGCCCACGTCGACGTACAGCCAGTGCTCCCCCGCCCGCACCTCGCGGCCCAGGACCGTGGTGACCATGACGGCGCTCTCGGCGACCAGGTGGCGGCCGGGCTCGGCGGCGAGCAGGGCCGGGCGGTAGGGCAGCAGCTCCTCGAGCGCCGCGTTGATCGTGGCGGCGATCTGCGCCAGGGGCGGGACGCGCTCGACGTAGCGGGACGGGAAGCCGCCGCCGAGGTCGAGCATCTCCAGGTGGACGCCGTCGCGCTGCAGGGCCGCCATGAGCCGGCCGGCGGCGGCGATCGCCTCGCGCCACGCGCGCGTGGTGGCGCACTGGGAGCCGACGTGGAAGGTGATGCCGTACGGCCGCAGACCCAGCTCCCGGGCCAGCAGCATGAGCGCGCGGGCCTCGTGGGCCTCGGCGCCGAACTTGCGCGACAGCGGGAAGAGGCTGCTCGAGTCGTCGACGCGCAGCCGGATGTAGACGGCGGCGCCGGGCGCGTGCTGGGCGAGCTTGCGCAGCTCGCCCTCGGCGTCGAAGCTGAACCGCCACAGCCCGGCGCGGCGGGCCTCGGCGATCGCGTGCGGGGGCTTGATCGGGTTGCTGTAGAGCACCTCGGCGGGGTCGACGCCGATCTGCTGGAGCATGCGCAGCTCGCCGATGGAGGCGACCTCGAAGCCGGAGCCGAGCGCGGCCAGGGTGCCCAGCACGTCCTCGGCGGCGTTGCACTTCATCGCGTAGAAGGTGCTCACGCCCGGGATGGCGGCGGTGAACGCGCCGTAGCGGGCCGCCACCGTCGACAGGTCGACGGCCAGCAGCGGCGTCGGCGCGTCGATCGCGGCGAGCGCCCGCGGGCCGAGCGCGGCGGGCCAGTGCTCGGGCAGGGCGAGGCGGGCCTGGTCGGCGAGGGCGGCCGTCATCGAAGCGGGCTCCTAACGCTGGGCTGGCGGGCGGGTCGACAACCAGGTTCGGGGCCGCGCGGAGCGCGCGCGGTTCGTCGCCGGTTGCCGGACGGTCGCTTCGGCTCCCCGCCGGCCTGCCGGCGATGTCAGGCGCTGCGCGCCGCGCCATGTCCGGTGTGGCCTTCGGTGCCGGTCCGAGCCGAGCGCCGGTCCTTGGCACCGCGGACCTGACAGAGAGGCCGGCCACGGCCGAACGGTGCCTGGCGGGAGCGACGGCCGGCGACTGACACGGACCCGAGCCATGGGCTTGTGGCTCTTACGCGGCCGCGGCCGCCTTGTCCGGCAGCAGCAGGCCGGCCTCCGCGGCGGGCAGGGGGCGCGAGAAGTAGTAGCCCTGGGCCAGGTCGCAGCCCATCCGGCGCAGCGCGAGGAACTGCGCGTACTCCTCGATCCCCTCGGCCACCGTCGACATGCCCAGGCTCTGGCCGAGCTGGACGATCGTGCGGGCCAGGGCCGCGTCGGGGGTGGTGCCGCTGAGGCGCTCCACGAACGAGCGGTCGATCTTGAGCGTGTCGACCGGGAAGCGGCGCAGGTACGCCAGGGAGGAGTAGCCGGTGCCGAAGTCGTCGATGGCGAGGCGTACGCCGATGTCCTTGAGGCTCAGCAGGACCGCCAGGTTCTCCTCGGTGTCGGTCATCAGCACGCTCTCGGTCATCTCCAGGCACAGCCGTTCGGCCGGCAGGCCCGTCGCGGCGAGGACCTGCGCGACGATCTCGGGCAGGTCGGGCTGGTCGAACTGCACGCCGGAGACGTTCACGGCCATCGTCAGCTCGCGCGCCGGGTCGGCCGCGCCCCACGCGACCGCCTGGCGGCTCGCCTCGGCCAGGACCCACTGCCCGAGCGGGCGGATGAGGCCGGTGGACTCGGCGAGCGGGATGAAGTCGATCGGGCTGATCATGCCGCGGACCGGGTGCCGCCAGCGCACGAGGGCCTCGAAGCCGACGATGGTGCCGGTGCGCAGCTCGACCGTGGGCTGGTAGTGCAGCTCGAGCTCGTCGCCGTTCTCCAGGGCGCGCCGCAGGTCGGCGGCGAGCTGCAGGCGCTCGACGAGGCCGGTGTGCATCTGCGGGTCGTAGCGCGCGAACTGGCCCGAGCCCGCGGATTTCGCACGGTACATCGCGAGGTCGGCGTTGCGCATGAGCTGGTCGGCGTCGCGGGCGTCCGGGCCGGTCAGCGCGATGCCGATGCTGCCCTGGACGTGGATCTCCTGGTTGTCGATGACGAACGGCTCGTCGAGCGCGGCGATGATCCGGTTCGCGAGCTCGTCGGCGTCCTCGGGCGCGGCCACCGCGTCGATGAGCACGGCGAACTCGTCGCCGCCGAAGCGGGCCACGGTGTCGCCGTCGCGCACCGCCTCGCCGAGGCGCATCGCGACCTGCATGAGCAGCACGTCGCCGGCGGCGTGGCCGAGGCTGTCGTTGACCTCCTTGAAGCCGTCGAGGTCCAGGAAGAGAATGGCGACGTCCTCGCGGCGGCGCAGGGCGACCTCGAGGCGGTCCTTGAACAGGGCCCGGTTCGCGAGCTTCGTCAGGCCGTCGTGGAACGCCTCGTGCACGAGCTGGTCCTCGAGCTCCTTGCGCTCGCTGATGTCGCGCGAGTTCAGCACGATGCCGCGCACGCTGGGGTCCTCGAGCAGGTTCGTCAGGGTCACCTCGGCGAGGCAGCGGTGCCCGTCGGCGTGCGGCATGGGCACCTCGACGACCCGCGTGGCGTAGGCGGTGCCGGAGATGGCGGCGATCGCGGCCACCAGGACCGGCGCCGACTCCGCGAGCATGCGCTCGGTCAGCGCGATGCCGGAGAAGTACGACGGGTCGTAGCCGAACACGCGGCTGATGGACTCGCTCTGGTACGTCACCACGCCCGCGGCGTCGATGACCGTCACGACGTCGGAGCTGTGCTGCACCAGGGCCTCGAAGCGCTGCTCGCTCGCGCGCAGCTCCGCGGTGCGCTCCTCGACCCGCGCCTCGAGCCCGCGGGTCAGCGAGCGGTTCTCCAGCAGCGTGAGCAGCTGCCGGCCCACGATGAGCAGGATGATCGCCGAGCGGCTCCAGGACACGAACATGTCGTGCGAGCCGTGGCGCAGGACCTCGAAGGTGCTCGTGACCAGGGAGCCGAGCACGGCCAGGTACGGCAGCATCACCCCGAGCGGCTGGGTCAGCGCGTGCTCGTCCTGCTCGGTGTAGGCGGGTTCGGGCCGCCGCGCCGCGAGGAAGATCAGGGCGAAGCCGCTGAACCAGCCCAGGTCGAGCACGTTGCCGCTGCCGTACGTGTCCAGCAGCGTCAGGTACGCGTAGCCCGAGTCCGAGACGGTGAACGCGGCCAGCCCGGCCCCGACCAGCGGCAGCGACAACGGCCGCCGCCCGCCCCGCCGCAGCCGCGCGACCATGAACAGCACGATGGTGAGCACGACGACGTCGCCGCCCGGGTACCACAGCGTGACCAGCAGCCCGAGCCGGCTGTCCGCCCCCTGCTGCACCAGCGGCCCCAGGATGAGCACCCAGGTGATGAGCAGCAGCGATACGGCGATCATGAGCCCGTCGAGGATGCTGCGCGCCTGCTGGGCGAGGCTCTGGCGGCTCACCGGGAGCAGCAGGAGGCCGGCCGCGGTGAACGGCATCATCCAGAAGTACCCGGCGTCGGCGAGCGACGGGAACGGGACCTCCCGGCCGAGGACGGTCTCGTACCAGATGCAGAACGCCTGCCCCACACCCCACGACACTGACCCGGCCCCGGTGAGCGCCCAGGCCCAGCGCACGCGGCGGCTGCCGTGCCCGCGCTTTTCCCGCCAGGCCCGCACGAGACAGGCCGCCCCCGAGGCCAGGGCCGCGAGGAAGAGCGCGATGTTGGAGACGTTCTGCCCGACGAGGCTCCCGCCGGCTCCCGTGACGAAGACCGCGAACAACACGGCGGTGACTGCGGCGGTGGTACCGCACAGCACCGCGTACCCGCGCGTGGGCGCGGCGGCCCGGAGCAGGCTGTTCGCCCAGCTCGCCATCGTGCGCCCCCGATCCTGTGCCCCTGTGTTCGCGTCGCGTGCCGCCCTGATCGGGTCCGAGCTGGGCGAACTGAGCGGCGTACCCGGCAGGCAACCGTCCCGCACCCGTCCCCCGCCCCCGTCGCGTCGCGCGTCGTCGGCTCTCGGGCCGGGCTCTTGATCGCTCCTGTCGCTCCTGTCGCTCCTGTCGCTGCGGGCTCTGCCTGCTCTGCTCACCCTCGCGGCTCTTGCGTCCCTGCGCTGTCCTTGAGCTTCTCTTCCTGCACTTCTCTCCTTGCGGTGCCCTGCTTGCTCGTCCCGGTGTCTTCTCGCTCGTGATCTCGTCTCGGTGACCGCCGGCCCTTGCTCATCCGCACGCCGGCCGCACCGGACTTCCCCACCCGGCCTGAGGCAGCGCTCACCGGTCTCGCCGCCGCGCCCCCGTGACCGTCTCGGTCCTGTCGCCCCATTACCGACGCCATGCCCCGGTTTCGGGCCTTTTCGGGCACCGCCGCCCCGTCCCGACACCTCCCCGCACTCCTGGTTCTCCAGGCGCGGAATCAGCATTCGGAGGATCTTCACAGTGCGTGATGACTAGATTGCGAGACGTGTTCGCGTTCGTTGGTCGCGTTCGGCTTTGGGCGCGGTCGGTCTGAAACGGGGTACGGGATGGCTGCGCAGTCCAGGTTGAAGCCGAGGCCCAAACGCCGGCCGAGGGTCACCCGCCGGTCGGTGCGGGCGGGTCTGGCCGCGTTGACGGCCGGCGTCGTCGTATTCGGCAGTACGGCGGGCCCCGCGTTCGCGGCCATGGCCGACGGAAGCGGCCAAACCGCAGCCGGCTCAGGCACAGCGGGTGACGCGTCGGCAACCCACGGCGCCTACTCCCCCGGCGCCGCCACCCACCGAGGTTCATCGACAGCGGGTACGTCCTCAACCACCGGCAAGTCATCGTCGGGCAGGCCCTCTGGATCCCGCCGGGCAACCGGCGAAACGTCTTCGGGCACAGCGGGCGCCTCGGGCGGCACGTCAGGCTCCGGCGGCACGTCAGGCTCGAACGGCACGGCCGCCTCGAACGGCACGTCCGGCTCGAACAGCGCAGCCAGCGCCAATGGCACGGCCGGCTCGAATGGCACGGCCGGCTCCAACGGCGCCCCGGTCGAGCGGCCGGACTACGTCGCCGACGACGCCGGATCCACCGCCTCGAGCGAGGGCCGCTCCACAACCGGGAAGCGCACCGCGTCCGCGCGCACCGCCTCGAACGACACCACCCGCTGCAAGATCGAAGACACGCAGCGCAGCCAGCAGAACGCCGAAATCCAGACAGCCCGAACGAATACCGAGTGCGCGAACCCCACCACGGACGGCAACGCCGACGGCTGGGGGCAGCAGGGCGACAAGGACACGAACGGCGGCTGGGGCCGGCAGGGCACCTCCTCCTCGGGCACCGCCGCCCCGGGCAACGGCACCTCAGGCAACGGCACCTCAGGCGTCGCCATTTCGGACAACAGCACTTCGAGTAACGGCACTTCAAGCGGCACCGCGGGGAACGACGCCACGGGCAACGACGCCGCGGGCGCCGCGACGGCCGGTAACGGCGGGGCAGCCAATGGTTCGTCCACTGCAGGCGGAGCAGGCGCGAACGGTACCGGCACAGCGGGTAACGGCTCGTACACGGACTATGCACCCGGCGGGTCCACCGGAGCCTTGGGCAGCACGGACGGCACGGACGGCACGGACGGCACGAACGGCACCGTCGGGATCACCGGCGGTTCCGGGACCGGCGCGCCCGCGGGCACTAACGGTGCCGCTGGGGCTGCCGGCGCTGCCGGGGCCGGTGGCATCAACGGGTCGGCCGGCGGCCGGGCCGACCAGGCGGCCGCCGCGGCGCAGGCCCAAGCTCAGGCCCGCACGCAAGTTCAGGCCCATGCCCAGGCTCAGGCCCGCGCGTGGGCACAGGCGCGGGCGCAGGCCGCCGCGAACGGACGGCCGTACGCGGACACGAACAGTGACGCACTCGGCACCGACAAACGCGGTGCCGGGCGGGACGGTGACGCACTCCGGGCGATACCCAGCGTCATCGCGGGCCTGCTCGCGGCGACCAGCGGTGACGGCGCGGCGAGCGAGACCCTCGACGCGATCGGGCGCGGCGCCGGCGCCGGCCGCGACACGGACCGGCTCACGACCGGCGACCACCTGGGAGACGCCAATCAGTTCGGCGACGCCGACCAGGCCGCGAACGCTGGCCAGCCCCGGAACGCAGACCAGTCCGGAAACGCCGACCAGCCCGGGAACGCCGGCGACGGCGCGGCGCCGAGCGGGCCCGGCACCGGCGTGTACGTGCCCGGCGTCTCCGCGCCCGGTTTCGGAGCCCGGATCGAGGCCATCCCGGCCGCACCCTCCGGCGTGCACGTCGAGCCGCTCGGGTCCGGCATCCGGGTCACGTGGACGCACTCGGGCGAGAACGTCAATCACTATCTGGCGACCGCGTACGACTCGAGCGGTAACGCCGTCGGCAACTGCACCAGCAACGATCCGGGCGTGACGACCTGTGACATCGTCAACGGCATCCAGTCGGGCGGGTCGTACACGGCGGGCGTGCTCGCGTACGGCTCGGCGGACGCGAGCGAGCCGTCCAGCGAGGTCACCTCGGGCAGCACGGTCACGGTCGGGCCGCCCGCGGCGCCGAGCGGGGTCCACGCCGTGGGTGTGTCGCCGACGTCGCTGGCCGTGTCGTGGACGGCGTCGTCCTCGGCGAGCAGCGCGATCGACCATTACGTGGTGGTGTCGGACCAGGACGCCTCGAAGGGTTGTGTCACCACCAACGCGAGCACGCTGCACTGCCTGGTCGACACGCTCAGTGCCGACACGGCCTACAGCTTCAAGGTGACGGCGGTGGGGTCGGACCAGAACGGTGACTCGGACCCGAGCGCATCCTCGGACCCGGTCACGCCCGGTGCACCCGACGCGCCGACGAACGTGATGGCCGTCCAGAGCGGAGCCAACACGCTGCGCATCAGCTGGACGGCGCCGGCGCAGACGCGGGCCGGCGTGGCGAAGTACGTGGCGGTGGCGGTCGAGGACGCGGCCGTGACCTGCGAGACCCACGACGGCGGCAGCACCTCCTGCGACATCGGGAACCTGGCGCCGGGCGGCAACGGGTACACCTTCCGCGTCCAGGCCAAGGGCATCAACTCCAGCGGCGACTCCGCCTGGTCTGCGGCCTCGCCGGCGATCGTGGTGGCCGGGCCGCCGGACGCGCCGACGGGCGTGACGGTGACGCCCGGTGACGGCTCGCTGCTGGTGCAGTGGACGGCTCCGGTGAACCAGGGCTCGGGCATCGACGGCTACACGGTGTGGACGGCCGAGGACCACACGCTCACGTGTGGGCCGGTCGACGGCACCCAGCATCAGTGCACGATCACGGGCCTGACCAATGGCACGCCGTACACGGTGCAGGTCGCGGCGGTCGGCAGCGGCAACGCCGGCAACTCGGACTGGGCGTCGGCCACGGCGGCGACCCCCAGCAGGGCCCCGGAGGTCCCGGGCAGCGTGACGGCGACGGCGAAGGCGGAGTCGATCTGGGTAGCCTGGACGCCGGGCGACCCGGGTTCGGGCGTCGCGAAGTTCCGGGCGACGGCCACCGCGCACGGTGACACGAAGACCTGCGAGGCCGCGGCGACCGCGACCGGCTGCCTCATCACGGGGTTGACGGCCGGCACCGAGTACAGCGTCACCGTCCAGGCTCTCGGCCAGTACGGCCGCGACTCCCAGTGGGCGCCCGTGACGGCCGCGACCCCGGCGGCCCTGACGGTGCCGGCCGATGTGCCGCCGAGCGCCGGGCACGTGGACAGTTCCAGCGGCACCGACGTGGCCCCGGGCGAGTCGATCACGCTGAGCGGCACCGGCTACGCGCCGCATACGACGATCACCGTGGTGATCTACTCGGCGCCGCAGACGCTGGCCACGACGACGACCGACGGCAGCGGCGCGTTCAGTGTCTCGGTGACGGTTCCGGCCGGGTACGCGGGTTCGCACACGCTGGTCGCCTCGGGCGTGGACAGCACCGGTACTCCGCGCTACCTCACGCTGGGCGTTGACGTCACCGAGCACGCGGGCGGCGTGCCGGCCCACCCGGCCGCACCGGTCGGTCACGATGGGACGACGGACGGTTATGCGAGCGCGAGCGACACCACCGGAAGCCTCGCCGTGACGGGCGATCCGATCGCCAGCATCGCGATGTTCGGCCTGTGCCTGCTGCTGGCCGGCCTCGCGTTCGTGACACTGTCGCGGCTGCGGTTCGCGGTCGACGCATCCGCGGGCGGCTCGGACCGGGCCGCGTAACCGAAGCCCGCGGAAAGGAACCGCCCGGGCGGGAAGAGACGACAGTGAAGGCCGGGCGGAAAGCACACCGCGTCAACGATGCGCGGCCCAGCGCCAGCGGCGACGGCGACAGCGACGAGCGCGGCAAACGGCGAGCGCGGCAAACGGCGAGCGCGGCAACGGCGACGACGCCGCGGCGAGGAGCGCGGCAACGGCGACGACGGCGGCGGCGAGCGCGGCGGTGGCAACGGCAACGGCAACGGCAACGGCAACGGCAACGGCAACGGCAACGGCAACGGCAACGGCAATCTGAGCAGACAGAGGGGGCGCCCGTGCTGGGCGCCCCCGGTTCAGCTTCCCGCTTCGGCGTGGAACCGTTCGACGATGTCGGCGCGAATCCGGCCGCGATCGGAGACCTCGAGCCCTTTGCTCTGCGCCCACTCGCGGATCGCCCGGTTCTGCTCCCGCTCCGCGCGGGCCGACAGGACCGGCCGGCCGCCGCGCCCGCGCACCGGCACGGGAGCCGCCGGCGCCCGGCCGAGCTTGGTCGCGGCCGCGACGAAGGGCGCGAGCGCGTCGCGCAGGTCGGCAGCGTTCTTCGTCGACAGATCGATGGTGTACTGCACGCCGTCGAGGCCGAAGCTGAGGCTCTCGTCGGCGAGGCCGCCGTCGAGGTCGTCGATCAGCTCATGTATCACGCGTCTGGCCATGGCGTTGCTGCCCTCCGAGAAGAATACGGGGAGTGAAATTCCGCAGCCCGCACCGCGCCGCTAGAACCGGTGAAATCGGTCAGACGGGCAGTGAGAGGCACGGAACGGTCGTCGCAGCCTACTGCAACGCTCACGGAAGGCAACCGGCGCCCTCGATGCCCGCACCCCGCCTGACGAGCCACGCGACCACGGCGAGCACCAATCCCGTCGACGCAACGTGACGGTCCCCACATCTGCGGACGCCCGTCTAGCCGGTGACCGAAGGTGACTTCACCACCACAATGAGAGAAGTCGCGGCGGTCCACGCAGCGTGACGGCCGACAGCCGAGCACCGCAGCACACCGCCGGCCCGCTGCCGCGCTTCGCGCGAGTCCGGGCGGGCACGACCGGGCGGCGCCACAGCCGGCACAGCACACCGCCGACGGAACAAGTCGGCCGGGCAAAGCGGCGCAGGCGACCAACGGCCACCGCGCGCCGGGAAGCACGCAACGCGGCTGCGCGACTACGCGCCAGGGAGCAGGGGCCGAACACGGCAAGGGGCACAGCACCACCCCGCAACGGAAGGCCGCCGGACCGCATCAAGCGAGCCGAGAGACGACCTGACATGCGAAGGGCTCGCCCACCGCGCCGAAACAGCGCGGCGAGCGAGCCCGGCGACGACCGATCAGACGGCGGCGGCCCGCGCCCGCTGCGCCTCGCGCCGCTCGACGAACCGCGCGGCCTGCGCATCGAGGTCGGCCATGAACGTCGCGAGCTCGTCGCGAGCCGCGGCACCGTCCCCGGACAGATCCCGTTCGAACGCGCGCACCTGCCGCAGCACCGGCGTGAGCACATCGTCGTGGTGCAGCCGCAGGTCGTAGATGCCGGCCTTCGCGATCTGCACGGACTTGCGCCCGAAGTTCTCGATCGTGTGCCCGGGCATCTGGAACGACGTCGCCACCCTGGTCAGCGCCCGCATCGTGGTGTTGGGCGCGAGGTCGAACGCCGCCTGGAGCAGGTTGCGGTAGAAGATCATGTGCAGGTTCTCGTCGGCGGCGACGCGGGCGAGGAGCTGCTCGCACACCGGGTCGCCGGAGATCGTGCCGGTGTTGCGGTGCGACACGCGGGTCGCGAGCTCCTGGAACGAGACGTAGGCGACGGATTCGATCAGCCCGTCGTACGAGTTGTGGAAGCCGCCCTCCATGTGCGTCATCCGCGCCCGCTCCAGCGCGACCGGGTCGACCGCACGCGTGGCAAGCAGGTAGTCACGGATCGCGATACCGTGCCGGCCCTCCTCAGCGGTCCACCGGTGCACCCAGGTCCCCCACGCTCCGTCACGGCCGAACACCGTGGCGATCTCGTGGTGGTAGCTGGGCAGGTTGTCCTCGGTGAGCAGGTTGACGACGAGGGAGATCCGGGCGACCTCGGACAGCTTCGACTGCCCCGGCTCCCACGCCTCGCCGCCGAGCACACCGTCGAAGTTGCTGCCCTCGCTCCACGGCACGTACTCGTGCGGGAACCACTCCTTGGCCGTGGCCAGGTGGCGGTCGAGGTTCGCCTCGACGACGGGTTCGAGCTCGCGCAGCAGCACGAGCAGGTCGGTGGGTTCGGCCGGGGTCACTGGGCCTCCGATTCGTAGACGGCAGGAAGGGGTGCGGTCCCGCCCAGATGCGCGGGGAGCCACCAGGTGTCATCGGGGCCGTCGGGCTGCTGCGGGTACGACCGCTGCGCCTTTTCGAGCATCGACGTCATCCGCGCCCGCAGTTCAGCGGTCACGGAGTCTTGATTGTCGCGCCGTTGGGGGCGAAGGGGCTCACCCATGATGATGCTGATCGCGACGCCACGCTTCGTGAGGTTACGGGGCTGCCCCTTGGTCCAGAAGCGCTGGGTGCCCCAGAGCACCATCGGCACGAGCGGGGTGCCGGTGGACGCGGCGAGCCGGGCGGCGCCGCTCTTCAGGTCCTTGATCATGAACGACTGGCTGATCGTCGCCTCGGGGAACACGCCGACGACCTCGCCGGCCTTCAGCGCGGTGAGGGCGGCCTTGTACGAGGCCATGCCGGCGTCGCGGTCGACCGGGATGTGGTGCATGCCGCGCATGAGCGGGCCGCCGACGGGGTGCCGGAAGATCGAGTCCTTGGCCATGAACCGCACGAGGCGCTTGGACTTGCGGGCGCCCAGGCCGCAGAAGATGAAGTCGAGGTACGAGATGTGGTTGCAGGCGATCACGGCGCCCCCGGTCGCGGGCACATGCTCCTCGCCCTCGATCGTGATCTTCATATTGAGCGCGCGGAACATCGTCCGCGCGAACCCGATCACCGGGGGGTACACCACATCAGCCATGCACTAACGCTAGCGGTCATTCTGTGCGCACACCCGGTACCCTGCCTCAAGACCATCTGACTTCCCAGGGAGTTCACAGTGCAGGACGAGGTGCTGGAGCCCGCCGCGCCCGCGAAGCGAACCGACGACGACGCGAAACAGGACGCGCCCGACGTCGAGGTGGAGGTCGTGATCGTCGAGGAGCCGTCACGCTTCGGCAAGCCGGGGCCGCCGATGCGCCGCTCGCCGCTGATCATCGGATTCACCGCCGGGCTCGGCCTGCTGCTGGCCTACAGCGCCTATCTCGCGGTCCAGAACGTCCGCGCGATCCTCATCCTCATCTTCATCGCGATGTTCCTGGCCATCGGTCTGAACCCCGCAGTCGTACGGCTGGTGAAGTGGGGCGTGCCCCGCGGGCTCGCGGTCGCCGCGGTCGGCATCGGCGCGATGCTGGTGCTGTGCGGCGGCATCGTGGCGCTCATTCCGCCGCTGGTGCAGCAGAGCAACGACCTGGTCGAGAACCTGCCCCACTACATCGACAATCTGCAGCGCAACGACCAGCTGAACAAGCTCAACGACGACTACCAGCTGCTCGACCAGCTCAAGAGCGTCGCCACCGCCGGAAACGTCACGAAGGCGCTGGGCGGGGTCTGGGGCGGCGTCCAGGTCGCGTTCTCGGCAGTCTTCAACATCTTGACGGTCATCATTCTCACGCTGTACTTCATGGCCGCCTTCGACCGCCTGAAGGAGGGCGGCTACAAGCTCGTCCCCGCGACCCGCCGCGAGCGCGTGCGGCTGCTCGGCGACGAGATCCTGGCCAAGGTGGGCGCCTACCTGGGCGGCGCGCTGGCGATCGCGGTCGTCGCGGGGCTCTCGTCGTTCGTGTTCCTGCTCATTCTCGGGATCGCCTATCCGTACGCCCTCGCCGTCCTCGTCGCCATCACCGACCTCATCCCGCAGATCGGCGCGACGCTCGGCGCGGTCGTGGTCTCCATTGTCGGGTTCGCGACGTCGCTGCAGGCCGGCATCGCGTGCGTCATCTTCTTCGTCATCTACCAGCAGGTCGAGAATTACCTCATCTATCCCACGGTGATGCGCCGCGCCGTGAAGGTCTCCGACCTCGCCGCCATCATTTCGGTACTCGTCGGCGTGGCCCTCATGGGCGTGGTCGGCGCGCTCATCGCCATTCCCGTCGTCGCCGCGATTCAGCTCATCTTCCGCGAGGTCGTCATTCCGCGGCAGAACGCGCGCTGATGTTCCGAGAATGCTGATGTTCTGAGAATGCGGAATACAGGTACACTTCGGCCATGCACGACGAGCCGGCCCGCGGACCCCTGGCCTATCTGGCCCGCCCGCACCGCCCTGCGCTCGTCGCCCGCACCCTCGATGAGCTGCGCGGACCCGTGCGCGGCATCGTCGAGCTGCCGCAGCGGCTGATGTGGAACCCGCAGCGCGCGTTCGACCTCGACAACCACGACCTGCTGCTGTGGATGTACGAGAACGTCCTGCGCGAGGCGATCCGCCACGATGAGCTGCGCCGCTTCCTCAACAAGAAGATCCTGGTGCGGGTCTGGCCGGAGCTGAACCTGCCGCAGGGCGTACGCCACGCGTGGGAGGCCCGCCACGCGGCCCTGCGCAGCCGGTGACGCCGTCGCGACGCCCAGGATCGTCGGCTTCCACCACCGGCGGCGGTGCGTCGTCTCCGCCGGCCGGCACAGGCGATCCTGCCCGTCGTGCTGCCGGTGACCTGGCCGTGATGGCGCGGTCGGCACGTTCACCGTCACGCGCGGAGGATGCAGCCCCGGTCCGCCCGTCCGCCCTGCCGTCGCCCGGCCGCAGCCCTACGGTGCAGTGCGCTCCGCGCTCTCGCCATCACAGCCGGTATCCGCGACCGCCTCGACCGGCAACGCCCGCATCCGGTGACGCCAGGTGATCCCCTTCTACACCGATGTGGCCCGAGTCGCCCTGGCCGTGGCCGAACGGCACGGCTTCGTCCTGGGCGGCGGCTTCGCCTGGCTCATGAACGGCCTGGTCGAACGCCCGACCGAGGACGTCGACCTCTTCACCGACACCGACGGCGCGGCCGGGGCGGCCGCCGACGCGGTCTGCGCGGCTCTGCGCGAGGCCGGGTACACCGTCCACGAGGAGGAGGCCGACGACCTGCTGGAACTGTTCGCCGGCTTCGACCAGCGGGAGTTCACGGTGGGTGACGGCACGCAGACGGTACGGCTGACGCTCTCCCGCCTGGACCGCCAGCACAGCCCCGTGATGATGGACGTCGGCCCGGTGATGCACCTGGACGACCTGATCGCCACGAAGGTCGCGGCGCTGATCAACCGCCGCGAGGTACGCGACTACATCGACGTCGCGGCGGCGATGGAGCGCTACTCGGTGGGCCGGCTGCTCGAATTGGCCCGCCGCCAGGACCCGGCCCTGGAGTTCGACGACGTGGTCGCCGCGGGCCGCTATCTGGACCGCCTCGACGACGGACGGTTCGCCTTCTACGGCTTGGACGAGCAGCGCATCGCCGCCCTGCGCCAACGTCTGCGCGCCTGGCCCCGCTGACCGGCTGCCGCACGAGCCGCGCTGTTCTACGCCCCGGCACAGCCCTACGCCCTGCACCACCGTCCGCGCGCCCGGCCCCGCCCTGACCAGCACCGCCGCACGAGCCGCGGCGCCCTACACCACCGTCCGCGCGCCCGGCCCCGCCCTGACCAGCACCACCGCACGAGCCGCGGCGCCCTACACCACCGTCCACGCGCCCGGCCCCGCCCTGACCAGCACCACCGCACGAGCCGCGGCGCCCTACACCACCGTCCACGCGCCCGGCCCCGCCCTGACCAGCACCACCGCACGAGCCGCGGCGCCCTACACCACCGTCCACGCGCCCGGCCCCGCCCTGACCAGCACCACCGCACGAGCCGCGGCGCCCTACACCACCGTCCACGCGCCCGGCCCCGCCCTGACCAGCACCACCGCACGAGCCGCGGCGCCCTACACCACCGTCCACGCGCCCGGCCCCGCCCTGACCAGCACCACCGCACGAGCCGCGGCGCCCTACACCACCGTCCACGCGCCCGGCCCCG
Source organism: Dactylosporangium sp. CA-052675 (assembly GCF_050947935.1). Taxonomy (GTDB): domain Bacteria; phylum Actinomycetota; class Actinomycetes; order Mycobacteriales; family Micromonosporaceae; genus Dactylosporangium. The sequence goes on from NZ_CP192010.1 coordinate 5,334,699, forward strand.
CCCTGACCAGCACCACCGCACGAGCCGCGGCGCCCTACACCACCGTCCACGCGCCCGGCCCCGCCCTGACCAGCACCACCGCACGAGCCGCGGCGCCCTACACCACCGTCCACGCGCCCGGCCCCGCCCTGACCAGCACCACCGCACGAGCCGCGGCGCCCTACACCCCCGGAACGGCCCCCGCCCTGCACCACCGTCCACGCGCCCGGCCCCACGCTGACCAGCACCGCCGCACGAGCCACGCCGCTCGACGCCACCGGAACAGCCCCCGCCCTGCAGATCCGTGCCGCCGGAACGGAATCAGACGGGGCTCCGCCATCCGAACGGTGACGTGTTTTGATCATCACGGAGCGCTCAACGCGCGGCGGCCGTTGCCATCACGTGCGCAAAACCCCGCAGCGTCCGGTCAACCTGACGGGTCGCCGCCTGCCCAGTGGTGGTGAGGTACGCGGACCCCGTCACCTCCATCCGCTCCCGCCCGTTGCTCCCCAGCACCCGGGTGATCAGCACCTTGCCGACCCCGTCAACCTGCATCACAACCGGATGAGCCCGGTGCTCGCCGAGGTTGCAGCGGTGACCCCTGGCGCACCAGGCCGGGTGCTCGTACGGACCCATGCACGACTTCCTTCACAGCGATCAGCAACGATTGACACCCCCGACGGTACGCACGCCTACCAGCACGAACTACGGATTGTGACGCGCACGACCACAGCGTCACCGGTTCGGGCGAAGGATCCTCGTGAACCACGTCACGCACCCGTCGTCAGCGCGCGGCGACCGCTACCGTTGCCGGCTTGCATGGCGCCACGGGCCGATGACGGCAGGACGGTAGGCGGGGAAACCGCCCGTGCCCCAGCCTTGGGCAGCGAGTCACACGCGAGGCGTCAACGCACACGCGAGGCGTCAACTCGGCCCGTTCTCGTGCCGCCACTGTCCGACAAGGCCGCGGAAGTGCGCGACGAAGCGCTCGTGCTCGTGCTCCGGATAGGTCGCGCGGACGGTGCTCACCAGGAGGTCGTCGAACTCCGCGGAGGCGACCCACTCCGCGACGAGCTCGGGGACGTGCCGCAGGGCGGTGTCGCAGAACTCGCGGTAGCGGTCGACGTCGAAGTACTCGTCGGCGAGCGCCCGGTAGCCGCGCAGCTTCTCACGGTAGTCCGGCGTGTTGTCGCCGATCTCGAAGTAGCGCGCCGAGTCCATGTCCAGCCGGGGACGCCGGCCGGTCACCACGCAGAACGCGGACCAGCGCAGCAACGCCGTCATCGCCCACGGGAAGTAGTAGTGCAGACTCGTCAGCGCGACATCCGGGCAGGCGTTGGCGTAGTCGATCGGATACACCACACCGTCACGTACCAGGCACTCGCAGGAGTTGAACTCCCAGCGGAAGAACGCGTTGACGAGCCTCGAGATCGTCACGACCTCGTCTCCCACCTCGTCGGTGAGGAACCCGTGCGCGACCTCGTACCGCTCGTGCATCGGCAGCGAGGGCCGGAACTTCATGACCATCGTCTCGGGGCCGACGGACAGCGACCGCGTGAACACGTCGTAGTGCTCGACCGACTGCTGCAGGTGCATGAGCCGCTCGCCCGACTGGTCGTAGGCGGCGTGCAACTGTTCGCTGTCGGCGACACGGGACACCCCGACCCAGGCGCCGCCGTCGTACGGCTTCATGAACAGCGGGTACCCGAGCCGCTCGGCCACGGCGTCGAGGTCGAACGGGCGGTTGTAGCGCTCGGCGGTGTACGCCCACTTCGCGTGGTCGACCGGGTTCTTGTAGGGCACGAGCACCGTCTCGGGCACGTGCAGCCCGAGCCGCATCATGGCGCAGTAGGCGGCGTGCTTCTCCATGGACTGGAACGTGAACGGGCTGTTGAGCAGGTACACGTCGTCCATGAGCGCGATCTTCTTGAGCCACTCGCGAGGGTGGTAGTACCAGTAGGCGAGCCGGTCGATGACCAGCTGATGCGCCGGACGGTCACGAAGACTGAACGTTTCGATGGTCACCCGCTCGGTCCGCAGCCGATGCCGGCTCCCATCACCAGCCGTGATCGTCCCGAGCCGTTCAGCAAGCGTCTCGTACGCTCGCGGCCAGTCCTGCTCGGTCCCGAGCAGCAGCCCGACGAGGTGCTCCCGCACGCCTTCCCCGCCGCTCTCCCCCGCCGCCATCGCATCGACCCCGCGCTGCCGCGGGACGCCGCCACTAGACCACACGCCGGCCCGCGCGTCGCCTACTGCTGGGGTCGCGACACCCGCACTCGCCGATGCCGCGGCAAGAGCCGACCCTCCGTCGCGCTCGGCAGGCGCACCCCCCGAGGCCCTAGCAGGAACTGACACTCCGTCGTGCACGGCAGGAACCGAGACCTCGTCGTGCACAGCAGCAGCACTCCCCGACGCCGCAGCAGGAACCGGCACTCCGTCGTGCGCGACAGCCGCACCCCCCGAGGCCACGGCGAGAACCGGGACTTCGTCGTGCGTTGCAGGAGCGCTCCCCGACGCCGCGGCAGGAAACGGCACTCCGTCGTACGCGGCAGGAGCACTCCCCGAGGCCACAGCGGGAACCGCGACTTCGCCGTGCACGGCAGGAACCGGCACTCTGTCGTGAGCCGCAGTCACCGACAGAGACAGCGTGGCGTCGAGCCCGAGCGGCGCGGATGCATGCGCCGTCGTCGCCTGGCGCGATGACGGGCTGTTGATCAGGTCGCCGGCCGCAGGTGACAATGCCGGTCCGGACGCCACCGGCGGCGCCGGCTGCGGGTCGGCCGCCGCAGGCGAAGCGGGGTCCACCAACTCCGATATCAACGATGCCGCGAGCGGCTCAGCCGTCGCGGACGATGCCGCGTGCGCCGAGCCCGACCGCAACAATGCCGCGAGCGGGTCGGCCGCCGCTGGCAATGCGGCAACTGGTGCGTCGGCCGGTGCTGAGCTGGCCGCCGCCGTTCGCAACGGGGCCGCCTGCGCGTCAGCCGCTGCTGGGCCGGTCGGCGCCGCATTCCAAGGTGCCGCGAGCGGGTCAGCCGCTGCCGTTGGCGCCGGGCGCGGCGATGCCGAGATGGTGACGGTGGGTTCCGGAGTGGTCATCATTGACCTCCCGCAAGAGGCGGTGCAGATGGGGATCGAGTGCGTCACGCCAGGTGGTCATCGAGTGACCGCCCGGCACCTCGAGCAGTGGCACCCCGAGGCGGGTGGCCATCGCCCGGTTGTTGAGCAGGTTCTCCTCGTCCCGGCCGCACGTCAAGACAACGCGGCATCCGACGGGGCGGGCGCGCTGGACGAAGGCGAGGATGCGGCGAAACCACGGAAAGTCCGACTCCTGCGGGTCGAGCTCGGCGGTGAAGTAGCTCCCGGACTGCAGGAACAGCCCGGCGAAGCTGCCGGGATAACGCATCTCGGCGTGCAGGAGGGCGAGCGCGCCCAGGCTTGCGCCAAGAGCGACGACAGGGCCGGGCGGCAGGTTCGGTAACACATCGTGGACGAGGGCGGCGGCGTAGGCGGGATTCGCCGAATACCACTCGTTGCGACTGCCCGGCGACAACAGTGCGACGTGCTCGTGGGGGAACCGGGTGGTCAGGCCGGCGACTCGCTCGAACTCCGGGCCATCGTGCGCCAGCAGTACCGTGCCGCTCGCCGGACGTGCCGACGGCGCCACGATCCGCGACTGGATCGTCACGCGGGAGTTACGGGCCACTCACGCACCATAGGACAGGTGATCGCTCGGCGCAGGGCTCGCGGGCAAGTCACGCACCGCACGGCAGGTGATCGCTCGGCGCAGGGCTCGCGGGCAAGTCACACACCGCACGGCAGGTGATCACTCGGCGCGGGCTCGCGGGCAGACTCTCGCGCATTGCAGAGCAGGGCACGGCAGGCGAGGTGGGCGCGGATACGTCCGGTGTGGGAGCCGAGGAATCACGGAGAGGGAGTCGGCGAACTCACGCGCCGAACGGCAGGTGATCGCTCGGTGCTGGACTCACCGGCGACGGCGGGGCCTCGGGCATAACGAGCCACAGGATCGGGTACGCCAGGACGGCCACGCCGCCGGTCAGCAGGATGGACAACAGGAACACGGCGCGAACCATGGTGGGGTCGGTGCCCAGGTACTCGGCGATGCCGCCCAGCACGCCGGCAACGGTCCGGTCGGCTCGCGATCGGCGAAGCCGCTTGATTTCGGTCATGTCTGCAAGGTTGCCCGCCGAAGTGCCCCGACGACCTCGGGTGACGCCCGGAGGTACCCCTGAGTCCTCACCCCGACGGTGCCACGCCGTGCCGGCATCGCTACCCGCAGCCCAGCCCTGACCGGGCCACCCGCTGCCCAGCCCTGACCGGGACACCCGTTGCCCACGCCTGACCGGGCCACCCGCTGCCCAGCCCTGACCGGGACACCCGTTGCCCACGCCTGACCGGGGCACCGGTTGCCCAACCCCGACCGGACCACCGGCGAACCAAGAGGTCGTTGTGCGGCTCGGCTGACAGATCGTGCCGGTCCGGCATTCGCGGCCGGGCGGACTCGACGTGCACGCTTGGTGAGCGGGGGTCGACGGAGGGGAAGAATCGATGCCGGGCTGATGACGAGGTACGCAATTGGTTGTTGCGTACCGGGCGGGACACCGCGGACATCTCTACCCTGGCCCGCATGACGACCCCACCGTTGGAAGAGCCTCCCGCCGCCTCCCCCGAGCCCGATCCGAACATCGGCGAGCTCGTCGAGCTCGAGCGCAGCACTGTGACCGTCGCCCGGTACGCGGACTATGCCGGTGCGCAGCAGGCCGTCGACTACCTGTCCGACAACGGGTTCCCGGTCGAGCGGACCGCGATCATCGGGACCGACCTGCGCCTCGTCGAGAACGTGCTCGGGCGGCTCACCGTCGGCCGTGCCGCGCTGGCCGGCGTCGCCAGTGGGGCCTGGTTCGGGCTCTTCGTCGGCATCCTGTTCACGCTGTTCAGCAACTCGAGCTGGATCGGCGTACTGCTCACGACGATCCTCGTCGGGGCGCTGTGGGGTGGCGTGTTCGGGGCCATCGCGCATGCGCTCACCGGCGGGAGGCGGGACTTCACGTCGCGGAGTTCCCTGCAGGCCGGGCAGTACGCGGTGACGGTCGAGGCCGAGTTCGCCGACGAGGCCCGCGTGCTGATCACGCGGCAGAACTGGCGCGCCGCGAACTGACCCTCCGCATCCACGAGGTTGCGCGTCGCATCGGCGCGCAACCTGTGGAGGCGAAGCCCTTCGGCCGCGACCACCGCCCGCCAAAGGACTTCGAAGGTCCGAAGCCACCGTTCGGCGCCGGAGCCGCCCAGTGGGTCGAGGGCACATAGCGGCCGGAGCGTGCCGTCGCCGCCCATAAGGCCGAAGCAAATAGGAGCCGGAGCGTAACGACCCGCGCCGTCGCCGGCCGTCGCGTGCTCCATCACCAGCCGTCGTCGGCATGTAACCCCTCGTCATCGGCAAGTAAACTCTCGCCGCGGGCCTGCGGGTCGCCCGAGTTCAGCCCGAGTTCGGCGAGTTCAGCCGAGTTCAGGGCGGTGGCGGCGACTGCATCCGGTCGATGATCTTCTGCAGGGCCACCTCCATGACGGCGCGCTCCTCCTCGGTCAGCGTGGCCAAGGCGTGGTCGGCCAGGCGGCGGCGCGCCTCCGCGATGGGGGCCTCGGCGGCGCGGGCCTTGTCCGTCAGGTACAGCCGGACCAGGCGCCGGTCCGAGGCGTCGGGGCGGCGCTCGATCAGGCCGTCGTTCACCATGCGTGTCGCGGTGTTCACGATTGTCGGGGTGGTGACGCCCAAGCGGGTGGCCAGCTCGCCCGGTGACAGTCCGTCGTCGGTCCAGAGCACCTCCAGGACGAGGTTCTGGCCGATCCGTACGCCGTGCTCGCTCATCGCCTCGTCGGCCGCCGCGCGCAGCAGCTTCTGGGCGCGGGTCAGCAGGCGGATCAGGTCAGCCACGGTTGCATGCTAACGAGTTCCCGGGCTACATTTCGCTAGCACGCTATCAATCTGCGGCTACCTGGGGAGATGTGCGTCTTGATCCTGGTCACCGGCGGGCTTGGCTTCATCGGCAGCCATACCACCCGCGCGCTGTACGACCTCGGCGTGCCGGTGTTGCCGGCCTCTCGTCACCCACGGTCGTCGGGAATCTTGCCGTCCGCGATGGAGGCGGCGACCGTGGACTGCACTGATCCGGAGTCACTCTTCGCGCTCGGGCGGCGACACCGCATCACGGGGATTGTGCACCTCGCGGCGGCGCCGCTTGGTGAGGGTACGGCGCTCGACGACCTGGAGCAGAACACGGCCTCGGCGTTTGCGATCCTGCGCGCGGCGGCCGCGTGGGGCGTGGACCGCGTGGTGCTGGCGAGCACGATCGGGATCTACGCGGGTGTCGACGAAACTCCGTGGCGGGAGGACGCGCCACTCCCCCTCGCCTCGCCGCATCCGATTCCGGCGTCGAAGAAGATCGCGGAGATCGTTGCCCTTGCCAGTGGGCTCGACGTCGTCGTTGCCCGCATCGGCGGAATCTGGGGGCCGCAGGGGCGTCCGTCCAGCCCGTTCATCGCCGCGCCGGCGTTGATCCACGACGCGGCGGCCCAGATCCGGTCGGGCGAGACCGAGCCGACGCCGATTCACGACACGGCCACCCAGAGTCAGCCGGGCGCAACCAACCCGGCGCATGTCCAGGCCGCCGCGACCGAGCAGGCGTCGGTCCACGAAGCGGCCCCCCAAGCCCACACGGTCGCGAACAAGACCGCAGACGAGCCGACCGGCGGCGTCCACGGTGCAGTGAGCGGCGGGAGTGCAACAAGGCGCGGCGGGGATGCGGGCGGGAGCGGCGGAAGCGCGGTCAGAGACGGCGGGCGTATGGGTGGGAGCAGCAGGCGCGGCGGGAGTGCGCGTCGGAGCGGCGGGAGTGCGGGCGGGAGCGGTGGGAGCGGCGGGGCGGTGTACGGCGGGGATGGCGCCGACATCCTGTACGCGCGCGACTGCGGCGCGGCTCTCGCGCTACTGGCTACCGCGCCCGGACTACGGCATCGCCTGTACAACGTCGGCAGTGGGCGGGTGACCACCAACGCCGAGGTCGTCGCGGCGATCACGGCCGTGCACCCGGAAGTCGTGCTGCCGCTCGCCGATGGCGTCTCCGGCCCCGGGCCGATCCCCTGCCTCGACACGGCCCGGCTCGCCGCCGAAGGGTGGGTGCCGTCCTGGCCCCTCGACCGGGCGGTACCCGACTATCTCGACTGGCTCGCGGCCGGACGGGCGCGCTGACCGCAGACACCGCCGCCTCGAACCAGAAACCGGAGACGTCGGCGCACAGGGCGACCGAGGCCACACCCCGCATGGCGTCCTAGGATACTAGGTTGTGGGGGTCGGAGGCGGAACGTGGCGATGCAGGCCTGGAACACTGCGCGGCGGGCTCCCGGCTAGGAGGCCGCCGCGCAGTCGGAGCGTTTGCTCAGCGTGCGTGACGCGGTGGAGCGTCCGACGGGGCCGCCTCGCCCTCCGCCTCGTGGGCGCCGCTCTCCAAGGCGTGCGTCGGCGTGTGGTCGGCCGGGGCCGCGACGGCCGCGGACTCATGAGCACCCCCGCCGTTCGGCGAATCCGCGCCCAGGACCGCCGGCGCCATGCCGCCGGTGGGTGACCCGGAGCCGCCGTTGGGTGACCCGGCGGACGAGACCGCGCCGGCCGGGGTGAAGGACCCGGAGGAGGGCGAGTCGGAAGAGAACGCGGCGGCGTCCTCCGCGGCGCGCTGCTGGGCGGCCGACATGTTGCGCAGCGGGATCTCCGGCAGGAACAGGATGACGATCAGACCGGCGACCATGATGCCCGCGGCCACCATGAACACGACGCTCATCGAGTTCGAGAAGCCGACCTTGAACGGGTGCGACAGGGCGGCGTCGAGCTTCTCCAGGAACGACGTGTCGTTGAAGCTGCTCGCCGAGCCCGACGTCGCGGTCTTCTGGATCTCCTGCAGCTGCTGCGGGTGGGCGCGGACCGCCGCCTGGAAGGCCGGGGTCGACTGGGCGTCGGTGAAGGCGCCCTTGATCTTGTCCGGCAGGAGGCTGAAGAGCACCGACAGGAAGACCGCGGCGCCCAGGGTGCCGCCCATGGAGCGGAAGAACGTCACCGTCGACGTGGCGACGCCGATCTCGCGCGGGTTGGCCGCGTTCTGCACGGCGGTGATGACCGGCTGCATGTTGCCGCCGAGGCCGAGGCCCATCAGGGCCATGATGAGCATCGTGCGCCACAGCGGCGTGTCCGCGCCGATGCGCGAGAACAGCGCCAGCGCGGCGAGCATGAGCACCGAGCCGACGATCGGGAAGATGCGGTAGCGGCCGGTGCGGGCGATGGTCTGGCCGGAGACGATCGAGCCGGTCATGATGCCGAGCACGAGCGGCAGCAGCATCAGGCCGGCCTCGGTCGGGGTGGCGCCCTTCACGATCTGCAGGTACAGCGGCAGCGTGAGCAGGCCGCCGAACATCGCCATGCCGAGGATGAAGCTCGCGGTCGAGGCGACCGAGAACGTGCGGCCCCGGAACAGCCGCAGCGGCAGCAGCGCCTCGTCCTTGTAGAAGGCCTCCGCGACGATGAACAGCACCAGGCCGACGAGGCCCACGCCGTAGCACAGCAGCGAGCGGCCGGAGCCCCAGCCCCACTCCCGGCCCTGCTCGGCGACGGTCAGCAGCGGCACCAGGCCGATGATCAGCGCCACGGCGCCGGGCCAGTCGATGCGGTGGTCCTGGCGGCGGTGCGGGATGTGCAGCACGCGCATGACGACGATGAACGCGGCCAGGGCGATGGGCACGTTGATGTAGAAGATCCAGCGCCAGCCGGTGACGCCGATGATGTTGTCGGCGCCGGCGAAGAAGCCGCCGAGCACGGGGCCCAGGACGCTGGAGGTGCCGAAGACGGCGAGGAAATAGCCCTGGTACTTCGCCCGCTCGCGGGGCGGCACCACGTCGCCGATGATGGCGAAGGCGAGCGAGAACAGACCGCCGGCGCCGATACCCTGCACGGCCCGGAATGCGGCCAGTTCGTAGATCGACGTCGCGATGCCGCACAGCACCGAGCCGACGATGAAGATACCGATGGAGAAGAGAATGAACGGCTTGCGGCCGTAGATGTCGGACAGCTTCCCGTACAGCGGCGTGGAGATCGTCGAGGTGATGAGGAACGCCGTCGTGGCCCACGCCTGCAGCGAGAAGCCGCCCAGGTCGTCGGCGATCGTCCGCATGGCGGTCGACACGATGGTCTGGTCCAGCGCGGCCAGGAACATCGCCATCATGAGACCGACCAGAATCGTGACGATCTGGCGATGGGTCAGGCCGGTGTCTTCCCCCGCGGCCGCTGGTGCTGTTGTGCTCAAGGCGTCTCTCCTGTTAGAGCAAGCCGTTTCGATCCGATCGCGTTTCAGAATTCACGCTACTCCTCGATTGCTGAAGGGGCGCGGCGACCTCCCCGAATGCGCAAGGGACACTGATACGCCGGGAAGACCCATACACCGGGTGGCACGACAACGGAGGACGGACGCGCGTGGCAGCAACGCTGGTGGTCAAGGAACTCGCGGCCGGGCACGGCGACAAGGCGCTGTTCAGCGGCCTGGACCTGGTCGTCGCCCCCGGCGACGTGATCGGCCTGGTCGGCGTCAACGGGGCCGGGAAGTCGACGCTGCTGCGCACGGTCGCCGGGCTACTGCCCCTGGAGCACGGCAGCGTCCAGCTCAACCCGCCGACGGCCACCATCGGCTACCTCCCGCAGGAGCCCGATCGCCACCCGGGTGAGTCGCTGCGCGCGTTCCTGGCCCGCCGCACCGGCGTCGCCGAGGCGCAGGCCCGCATGGACGCCGCGGCCGAGGCGCTCGGCGGCGACGAGCGGGCGGCCGAGGAGTACAGCATCGCCCTGGAACGATGGCTGGCGCTGGGCGGGGCGGACCTGGACGAGCGGGCCGGGGCGATCGCCGCCGACCTCGGGCTCGACGTGGACCTCGACCTGGAGATGACGGCGCTGTCCGGCGGCCAGGCGGCCCGGGCGAACCTCGCCAGCCTGCTGCTGTCGCGCTATGACGTCCTGCTGTGCGACGAGCCGACCAACGACCTGGACCTGGACGGGCTGCAGCGCCTCGAGACGTTCATGCAGTCGCAGAAGAACAAGAGCGTCATGGTCGTCAGCCACGACCGGGAGTTCCTGACCCGCACCGCCACCGCGATCCTCGAGCTCGACCTGCACCAGCAGCAGGTGCGCTTCTACGGCGGCGGGTACGCGGCCTACCTCGAGGAGCGCGAGATCGCGCGGCGGCACGCGCGGGAGAAGTACGAGGACTACGCCGAGCACCGCTCCGACCTCGAGGCGCGGGCCCGCATGCAGCGCGCCTGGATGGAGAAGGGCGTCAAGAACGCCCGCCGCAAGCAGCCCGACAACGACAAGATCGGCAAGTCGAAGCGGATCGAGTCGACGGAGAAGCAGGCGGCCAAGGCGCGGCAGACCGAGAAGCTCATCGAGCGCCTGGAGGTCGTCGAGGAGCCCCGCAAGGAGTGGCAGCTGCGGATGGAGATCGCCGCGGCGCCGCGGGCCGGAGCGGTGGTCGCGACGCTTTCCCATGCTGTCGTACGGCGAGGAGCCTTCACCCTCGGCCCCGTCGACCTGCAGATCGACTGGGCGGACCGGGTCGCGATCACCGGCGCCAACGGCTCCGGGAAGACCACGCTGCTCGGCGCGCTGCTGGGCCGGATCCCGCTGGCGGAGGGCCGGGCGCACCTCGGCCCCGGCGTCGTCGTCGGCGAGGTGGATCAGGCGCGGCGGATGTTCGAGGGCGAGGACTCCCTGCTGGACGCGTTTCGTCAGGCCGTACCGCAGCAGCATCCCGCGGATGTGCGGACCCTGCTGGCCAAGTTCGGCCTGCGGGCCGACCACGTGCTGCGCCCGGCCGGCAGCCTCTCCCCCGGCGAGCGGACCCGGGCCGCGCTCGCGCTGCTGCAGGGGCGCGGCGTGAACCTGCTGGTCCTCGACGAGCCGTCCAACCACCTGGACCTGCCCGCGATCGAGCAGCTGGAGTCGGCGCTGGACAACTACCCGGGCACGCTGCTGCTGGTGACGCACGACCGGCAGATGCTGGAGGCGGTGCACACGAACCGGCACATCCGCGTCGAGGACGGCAAGGTGACGGCGTCGTGAGCGAGCTGGCCACCTTCTGGACCGAACGCCATCTGTGCACCGTCACGACGGTCCGCCGGGACGGCACGCTGCACACCGTGCCGGTCGGGGCGACGTACGACCCGGAGACGGGCATCGCGCGCATCATCACGTCCGGCCGGTCGCAGAAGGTCCGCAACGTCGAGCACAACGCCCGCATCTCGATCTGCCAGGTCGACGGGCGCCGCTGGAGCACGCTGGAGGGCGAGGCGGTGATCAGCCGCAGCCCGCAGGACGTCCTCGACGCCGAGCAGCGCTACGCGCGCCGGTACAAGCAGCCGCGCGAGAACCCCGAGCGCGTCGTGATCGTCGTCACGGTCACGCGGGTCCTGGGCACCTACCGCCCGGACCGGCTCCGCTAGGGTCCCCGCTCATGGGGATGTCTGCGTATCTGCGGGGCCTGCGCAAGCACGTCGGGCACGACCTCGTGCTCCTGCCCGGCGTGTCGGCCGTGGTGGTCAACGATGCCGGGGAGCTGCTGCTCGGGCGGCGCAGCGACACCGGGCGGTGGTCGCTGCTGGCCGGGATGGTCGACCCCGGCGAGCAGCCGGCCGACGCGATCGTGCGCGAGGTGCGCGAGGAGGCCGGGATCGAGGTCGCGGTCGAGCGGATCGCGGGGGTGGCGATGCACCCGGTGACCTATCCCAACGGGGACCGGTGCGACTACCTCAACGTGTGGTTCCGCTGCCGGCACGTGTCCGGGGAGGCCCGGGTCAACGACGACGAGTCGCTGGACATGCGGTGGTTCCGGCCGGACGCGCTGCCGCCGATGGAGGCGTTCGCACGGCTGCGGATCGAGCAGACGCTGCGGGACGAGCCCGGGGCCTGGTTCCTCGCCCCGGGCTCGTCGCATCCCGCGATCGCGCCCCGCAACGCGGTGTGAAACCCCCTACTGCGCCGGCGGCCGGCTCGGTCCGGGCGGCGCGGCCGGCGGCGCCGACATCGGAGGAGCGACCGGGGGCGGGGGCGGCGCGGGGCTGAGCGGCGCGAACGGCGCGGGTGCGTAGGGCGGCGGCGGGCCGGGCGTGAACATCGGCGCCGGGCGAGGTGCGGTCGCGGCGACGTACGGGGACGTACGGCGGCCGATGAGCTCCAGCAGCCACACCACGAGCACCCCGGCCAGGCCGATGAGCGCCTCGACCAGCATCGTGATCCAGACGTCGAGGTTCGCCAGGGTCAGCAGGTAGCGCGTGCACACGAAGATGACGACGGCGAGGACCACGCCCAGGACGCCGGCGCGGCGGCCGAACGGGCTCACGCCGGCCAGCAGGGCGCAGACGAGGCCGGCGAGCGTGAAGCCGGGGTCGATCGGGCCGGCCGAGACCTGCTGGATGGTCAGCACGACGCCGGCGACGGCCGCGAGGACGCTGGAGCCGAACACGCCGGCCAGCGCGCCCACGAGCCTCGCCACGCTGAACGCGCCCGTCTCGCCGCCGGCGGGGCGGTTCGCGGAGAGGTACCGGCGCACGGCGGGGATGGCGAAGACGACGCCGCCGGCGACGGACAGCAGGATGAAGGCGATGCCCCAGGTCCAGCGGGGGCCGCCGGGTGCGTCGTGCAGGGGCGTGACCTTGCCGCCGGTGCCGCCGATCACGGTCGCGGACACGGCCAGGCCACCGATCAGCGTGACGGCCCACGCAGGCACGCCGGTGAGCCCGGCGACCAGCGCGAGCAGGAGGCCGAGGCCGGCCACGGCGAGGATCGCGACGCCCATGCCCTGGTCGGCATAGAGGAACGCGGCCAGCGACGCCAGCGGGCCCACGGCGAGGTTCGGGGTGCCGGTGCGCAGCGACAACGCCAGGCCGGTGGTGGCGAAGCCGAGGGAGGCGATCGGCAGCCAGATGCCGCCGCTGGTGAAGAGGCGCTCGCCCTTGCCGCTGTACAGCGTGACGGCCACACCGATCGCGACCAGCAGCAGGACGGCCTCCCAGACGAGGTGCGGCAGCAGTTCCCGTAACGGCCGGACCGGGGGCGGCGCGGTGACATCGCTCATGCCGGGCAAGATACCGCGCATCGGGGCCGGTCGCTGGGGTTGCTCACGCGGCGGGCCGGGGCGGCGGCGCACTGCCCCGGGCGAGGCGCGCCACCACCGCGAAGAGCCCGGCCGCGGGCGTGCGGCCGGGCGTGTCACGGCCCTTTGGCGCACCCTCGCCGACGGGCCGTCGCCGGGCCGCCCCGCGACGCCGCCGCGGGGCGGCCTGCCCTGGTCGCGGCCCTGACGCGACCGTGAACGGGCGCAATCGGGCGGACCGGGCGGGTAACCGAAACCGGGCGGAACGCAATACGCTCCAGGCGTGAGCGACGAGCAGCGCGACGACCCCACCGCGCAGGCCCACGGCGAGCTGTCCCTGGCCCGTATCGCGCTCGCCGACGGCGACCTCGGGCACGCGGCCGGTCACGTCGCCGGGGCGATCGCCTGGGCCCCCGGGCTGCCCGAGGTCCACGAGCTGCTCGCCGCCATCGCCGCCCGGGCCGGCGACGAGGGCGCGATCGCGCTGTTCCCGGTCGAGCAGCCCGCGTTCATCGGCGCCGTCGTCGCCCGTGCGCACCTGCAGGGCCGGCACGACCCGATGGGCGGGCTGCGGATGCTCGCCCAGGCCACCCGGTTCGAACCCGCGCAGCCGTGGGCCGACGTGAGCTGGGTGCGGGCCCTGGAGCCGCGCCGGCTCGACCCCGAGGACCTCGCCCGGCTCTTCGTCGCGGTGATGCCCGGCCTCGGCGACCCGGCCCGGCCGGAGGTGGCCCGGGCCAACGAGGTGTACCTGGACCTGGCCCGCCGCGCCTGCGCCGCGCACCCGGGCAGCGCGCTGCTGCACGGCGCCGCGGCCGGGCTGGCCCGCCGGTTCACCGCGCTGGTGCCGGGCGCGCTGGCCGAGGCGGTGCGGTGGGGAGCCCACGGGCACCGGATCCGGCCCGACAAGCTCACCGCGGTGTGGTACGCCTACGCGCTCAAGGCCGACGGGCGCCTCGAGGCGGCCCTGCAGGTGATGCGCCAGGCGTGGCAGGCCCAGCCGGACGAGGTCGACCTGTGCGCCGACATGGCGAACTGGCTCGCCGAGGCCGGTCGCCTCGACGAGGCCCTGGCGCTGCTCGACGCCGCGATCCGGCGCGCACCGGACTACGACTGCGCGGTGCACACCGCGGCCCGGCTGCGCTTCCAGCGCGACGCCGACGTGCGCCACCTCGTGGGCCTGGTCGACTTCATGCGCGAGCACCCCGTCACCAGCCACGAGCACAGCGACCTCGACGGCGCCTGCCGCGGCCGGTCCTGGCTGGGGATGGTCGACGGTCCCGCCGAGTCCGTCATCAACCTGCTGCACCAGATCCCGCGGGACGACCGGGCGATGGCCGGCACCGCGACCCTCTCGGCCCTAGAGGTGCCCAGCGCGCTGCGGGTCGTGCACCGGGAGCTGCCCGGCCTGCGGCTCACGATCGAGGGGCAGCCGCCGCCGGACATGGTGGCGCCGCAGCGGCCCGGGGGGCGGGTGCTGTGGGAGTACACGGGGCTGGTCGCCGCACCTGCCGTACCGCCGCCGCAACCCCGCTCGCTCGAGCTGCTGCAGGGCGTCGTGTGGCCGTTCTGGCCCAACCCGGTGGCCGCCTACGACCACGCGCTGCCGCTGGGCCAGCTGCCCGCCGCCGAGCTCGTCGCGCTGCTCGTGCACCCGCCGGCCGCGACCGACCACCAGCTGCCGGACGGGGTGTGGGAGCGGGCGGCGCAGGCGTACTGCTGCCTCGGCCTGCTGCACTGCGAGGAGCTGCGGGCCGGCGCCGAGCCCGGCGACACCGCCCGGTCGCGGGAGCTGCTGACCGCGATCGCCTACGGCGTCGAGGACTGGACCACCGAGTCGGCGCTCTTCGCGCTCGTCGTGGCCGCGTGGCTGGATCCGGCCTGCCGCCCGGAGGTTCGCGACACGGTCGGCCGCCGCTTTCTCGCCGCGATGCAGCAGTCCCGCACGCGGGTCGTGACGATCCGCGAGTCACTCGCCGCGCTCGTGCTGGCCACGCCCGACATGGTGCCCGAGCTGTCGGCCCTGGCCCGCGACCTGCTCAGCGACGACGCACCACCGCCACCGCCGGTGAAGAAGCGGCGCTGGTTCGGCCGCCGGTGACACGAAGAGGGCCGGCGCAACGCCGGCCCTCTTCGTCACGAACACCCGTTACCAATAGTGTCGGCGGCCGGCGATCGGACGGCCCACCGCGCCGAGAATCCACAGCACCGCGCCGACGATGAGCAGCACGATCCCGATCGTCTCGATGATGCCGACGTGCAGGAACAGGCCGACGAGGAACAGGATGAGACCTAGGACGATCATTTTGTCAGCTCCCGGGAGGAGTGGGGTACCGATCTACGTTGATGTGGGTACCCCCACGACCCCGGTCGCCAAACACGAATCACCCGCGGCGCCCCCGGCGGGCGCGAATGTAGTCGGAAACGACATACCGCCCGAGGTCGTCGGCGTCGGGCGTGAAGACCCGCCCGCCGTTGCGCCGGGCCACGGCGTCGACGAAGCGGCGCAGGCCCGGGTCCTCGCCGAGCATGAAGAAGTTCAGCACCGCCCCGTACCGCGTGAGGAGGTCGACCTCGTGCACGGTCGCGCGGACCGTGTCGCGGGTGGAGGGCCACATGAAGTGCGAGCTGCCGTCCTCGAGCAGGTGCGCGGTCGGCTCGCCGTCGGTCACGACGAGCACGACCGGGTCCGAGGCCGGGTGGCGGCGCAGGTGCCGCGCGGCGAGCTTGAGCGCGTGCTGCAGGTTGGTGCCCTGCACCATGTCCGGCTCGACGGCGGCCAGCTGCTCCTGGGAGAGCGTCGAGGCGTACCGCCCGAAGCCGATGATCTGCAGCGCGTCCTGCGGGAACCGGGTCGCCACCAGGTGTGACAGGGCCAGGGCGGCCTGCTTCATCGGGCCCCACCGGCCGTCGGCCATCATCGAGAACGACAGGTCGACGCAGAGCGCCACGGCGGCCGACACGCGCCGCTCGGTCTCGGCGATCTCGAAGTCCTCGACGTCCAGGCCGATCGGCAGGGTCGCGGCGCCGCCCGAGGCCTGCCGGCGCACGGCGTTGCCGATCGTGCGCACGACGTCCAGGGCCTGCTCGTCGCCGTACCGCCACCGCCGGGAGGCCCCGGTGAGCTCTCCGGCGGCGCCGGCGTCGCGCAGGTCGTGCTGGCCCTGGCGCCCGGCGTGCAGCTGCCCGAAGACGGTCCGCAGCGCGGTGCCGCCCAGCCGCCGCAGCGCCTTCGGGCTCAGGGTCAGCCCGTCGGCGCCCCGGGTCACCCAGCCCTGCCGGCGCAGCTGCTGCTCCAGCTCCCGCAGCCGCCGCACGTCGTCGGCGGCGGCCCGGCCGAGCTGGCGCTCGACCGCCTCGACGTCCACGTCGTCCAGCGTCGCGCCGGGGTGCTCCTGACCGAGCTGGTCGAGCAGGTCGTCGAGGTCGCCGATCTCCTCGAGGGCCCCGGCGGCGTCGCCGTAGCCGAGGTCGTTCTCGCCGCGGACACGCTCGCCGCGGCCCCAGTTGAGGTTGGGCCGCAGCGCCCGCAGGTTGTCGGTGAGCTCGGCGAACTGCCCGGCCATGTCGCCGAGCGACTGGGACATGAGATCCTGCAGCTCGGCGCGCTGCTGCGGGCTCAGCGAGCGCATCAGCCGCTCCCCCGCCGCCGCCCGCCGGGCCAGAGCGTCGATCAGCTCGTCGACGGTGGCCGGCTTCTCCGGGAAGAAGTCGCCGTGGCGGTTCATGAACTCGGCGAACGCGTCGTCGGTGTTCTCGCCGCGGGCGTGCTTGGCCAGCAGCGCGTTGAGGTCCTGGAGCATCTCACGCATCGCCGCCTGCGCCTCCGGGTCGCGCAGCGCCTGCTGCATGCCCTGGAAGCGCTGCTCGACGACCTCCTGGCGGAGCTGGTCGAGGATCCGGTCGTAGAGCTGCCGGGCCTCGGGGGACGTCCAGGTGTACTCGCTCAGCTCGGACACCGCTCTGGCCGTGGAGCGCGGCAGCGCGTCGAGCTGCGCCTCGGCGAACCGGGCGTCGTCGGTGTCGAGCCGTGCCAGGGCGTCGCGCTCCTCCGCGAGGGCCTGGTCGAGCAGCTGCTGGGCCCGGGTCACGGCCCCGTCGAGCTGGCCGCGGCGCATGGCCTCGCGGCGCATCCGGCGGGCCCGGGCGAGCAGGTCGTCGAGGCCCCGCCCACCCTGGGGGCCGCGGCGCAGCAGGTTACGCAGGGCGTCGCGCAGGCTGCCGCCCTCCAGCACCTCCTGGCCGACCTGGTCGACGGCGGCCCGCACGTCGTAGGGCGGGGCGAGCGGGTCCGGCCCGCCGCGCCACGCCCCGTAGCGGAACCTGTTGTGGCGCAAGATCAGCCTCCGTAGACGGTGCGGCCGTCGTCGGTGAGGTCCTTCGACAGCCGGCGGGTCAGGTGCAGCCCCTCCAGCGTGAACTCGACGCCGGCGGCGGCCTCGCCGCGGCTGGGCGCGTCGCCGAGCCCGAGCCGGTCGAGCACCTTGGCCAGCCCCGGCACGGTGCCGACCTGCCGCAGGATGTCGTCGGCGCCGGCGAGGTCGCCGGTCTCGATGACCGCGCCCTCGGCGACGAGGTCGGTGAAGCCGGACAGGTCGAGGCCCGCGAGCCGGGCCCGGAAGGTTTCCGCGGTCGCCGTACGCAGCAGGTGCGCGAGGATCTCGATCTCCCGGCCCTCCTCGCCGCTGTCGAACTCGACCTTGCCGCGCAGGGTCGACGTCACCGACTCGGTGTCGCCGATGCGGGCGACGGGCGCGTCCTCGCGCAGCAGCCCGGCACGGCGCAGCGCCGACGCGGAGACGGTCTCGGCGGCGGCGATGGCGAAGCGGGCCGAGACGCCGGAGCGGGCGTCGACCGACGGGGACTCGCGCACGGCCCGGGTGAAGCGGGCCAGGACCTCGATGACGTGGTCGGGGACCTGGGCGACGAGCTGGGCCTCCTGGCGTACCAGATCCATCTCCAGGTCGAGGTCCAGCGGGTAGTGCGTGCGGATCTCGGCCCCGAACCGGTCCTTGAGCGGCGTGATGATGCGGCCGCGGTTGGTGTAGTCCTCGGGGTTCGCGCTCGCCACGAGCATGATGTCCAGCGGCAGCCGCAGCTGGTAGCCGCGCACCTGGATGTCGCGCTCCTCGAGCACGTTGAGCAGCGACACCTGGATGCGCTCGGCGAGGTCCGGCAGCTCGTTGACGGCGAAGATGCCGCGGTTGGTGCGCGGGACGAGTCCGAAGTGGATGGTCTCGGGGTCGCCGAGGGTGCGGCCCTGCGCGACCCGGATCGGGTCGACGTCGCCGATCAGGTCGCCGACGCTCGTGTCGGGGGTCGCGAGCTTCTCGCCGTACCGCAGCGAACGGTGCACCCAGTCCACCGGCAGCGCGTCGCCGGCCTCCGCGGCGAGCCGGCGCGAGGCGGGCGTCAAAGGCTCGAAGGGATGCTCGTTGAGCTCCGAACCCGCGATGATGGGCGTCCACTCGTCGAGCAGGGAGATCAGGCCGCGGATGACCCGGGTCTTGCCCTGGCCGCGCTCGCCGAGCAGCACGACGTCGTGGCCGGCCAGGATGGCGCGCTCGAGCTCGGGCAGGACGGTGTCGTCGTAGCCGACGATGCCGGGGAAGCGCGGCTCGCCGGAGCGCAGCCGCTCGAGGAGGTTCTCGCGGAGCTCCTCCTTCACGGTGCGGAAGCGGTGGCCGCTCGCCCGGAGCTCGCCTGCCGTGCGGGGAAGGTCCAGGGGCTGGTCTGGCGTCACTGTCACATCACCGAACCCTAGCGCGCCGTACCGGGTTTTTGCGGCGTCCGGCTATCTGCGTTCTGCCTCGCGCAATGCGGCGTCCTGCTTCGCACGGTGGCGCACGGCCTTGTCCTCGGTCGTCCCACCGGGGACGGCCGCCGCCCCTTGGCTGCTCTGCGTGCGGCGGGGCTGGGCGGTGATCAAGTCCCCGTCGATCGGTTCCGCGGACGGCGCCTTTGGGTCGCTGACGGGATCCGCGAACGGCGCCTTTGGGTCGCCGGCGGGATCCGCGGACGGCGCCTTTGGGTCCCCGGCGGGATCCGCGGACGGCGCCTTTGGGTCCCCGGCGGGATCCGCGGACGGCGCCGACGTCAGCGGCGGCAGGTGGCGCAGCATCCGCAGCGACACCGCGGCCAGCCCGACCAGCACCACCGCGCAGACCCCGGCCACCACGTGCAGCCCGGAGGTGGAGGCGTCCCGCGCCGCGACCAGCACCCGTTCCCCCAGCTCACCGGGCAGACTTCCGGCCGCGGCCGACGCCGCGGTCACGTTGTCCCGAACCCCGGCCGCGACACCGCCCGGCACGCCCGCGGGCACGTCGACGAGCGCCCGGTACACCGCGGTCCCGAGGCTTCCGAGCAGCGCGATCCCCAGCGCGTACCCGAACTCCCCGCTCACCTCGTTCAACGCCCCCGCCGAGCCCGCCCGCTCCGGCGGCGCCGACCCGAGCACGATCCCGGTGGCCAGCGTGACCATCGGCCCCATCCCGAGATTGGTGACCATGAACGCGCCGATGATCGGCAGCGGCCCGGCATCGGCGGGGATGAACACCACGAGCGCGACACCCACCGCCGACAGCAGCAGCCCGCCCGCGATGAGCCGGCCCTGCCGCACCCGCCGGGCGAGCAGCGGCGAGACCTGGAAACTGGCGGCGGTGGCGATCGCGGCGGGGAGGATCCACAGACCGGCACTGCGCGGTGACAGTCCGTCAACGATCTGCAGGTGCTGGGTGATGAAGACCATCATGGCGCCGGTGAGCATGGTACCGATGAACATGCCGCCGAGCGCGGTGGCGAACGCTCGGTCGCGGAACAGTCGCAGATCGAGCAACGGCTCCCTCCGGGCGCTGGGAACCGCTGCGCCTCGGGCCCCGGGAACGCCCCTCGAAGCGCGATCCCCGTCCGCATCGACCCGGTCCGGGCGGGCTTCCTGCGCACCGGCGGCGTCCCCGCGAACCGCCTCCCTGCGCGCGCCGCCCGTACCTGGACGTTCCACACGAGCACCGTTGTCGTCATCGCCGACGACAACGGCGCTCGGGGCGGCGGCGCGGGACCGGCCGCCGGCGGCGCTGGTAGGCCATGCGGCGGCGCTCGAGCCGGCCATGCGGCGGCGCCGAGGGCGATCTGCCGCCGGACGAACACGACGGCCAGGGCGATCCCGGCGAGCAGGGCCACCACCGGGAGCGGTTGCAACCCACCGCGCGCGAGCTCCTTGACGCCGTAGACGAACGGCAGGATCGCCGCCAGCGAGAGCCCGACGCTCGGCAGATCGAATCGACCCGCACCCGGGTGACGCTGCTCGGGCAGCAGCAGCGGCCCGAGGATCAGCAGGAGCAGCATCGGCGGTACCCCGAGCAGGAACGCCGAACCCCACCAGAAATGCTGCAACAACAATCCACCGACGACCGGCCCGATGATCGCGCCGCTCATGAAGCAGACCATCCACACCCCGATGGCCAGGCCGCGGCGCCGAGGGTCCGGGAAGAGCCCGCTGATCAGCGCCAACGCGGAAGGTGCCAGGGTCGCGCCGGCGATGCCGAGGGCGGCTCGGGCCGCGATGAGCATGAGCGGCCCGCTGCTGTACGCGGCCACGATCGACGCCGCCCCGAACGCCGCCGCGCCGAGCAGGAGCAGCCGCCGCCGCCCGATCCGATCGCCGAGCGTCCCCATGGTGATCATGAACCCGGACAGGAGGAACCCGTACACGTCGAGGATCCACAGCTGCTCGGTGCTACTCGCATGCAGGTCGGCGCCGATGCGCGGCATCGCGAGGAGCAGGACGAACACGTCGATCGAGACCAGGAGGGCGGGCAGGGCCAGCACGGCGAGGCCCAGCCAGGGCGAGCGCTTCATCATGCCAACCGGTCGGAGGCGCGCCGCGGGATTCGACATGGCCGCGGAAATTTCCGGCAACCGTGGCCGGCATTGCCAGCATTACCGGGCTGCGCCGGCATGAGTGGCCGAAGCACCGCACGATCCCGCGAGTGTCGCCATGCCACCAGGCGCCCGCTTGAGGCGCCGAGACACCGCCGCGGTTCCCCGCAAGCGCCACCATGCCACCAAGCACCACCGCGCCGGCAGTAGAGCGCCCACCACCCTGCAGAGGCACAGGGCACGGCGAGCGCAACGGCCTCCGTCCACACCGCCAGGACCGCGCCCGGCAGCCACGCAATCGACAATGCCACAGCGGCTCACCGCGACCACGCCTGCTGTGCCTCGCCCGCGACGACGACTACTCACGCCCTGCGCCTCGCTCGCCCCCACGCCCCGCCCGCGACAACTACGCGCCCGCATGCGCCTCGCATTACGTGCGGATAGCCCGTCACCATGCGTGCGCTGCGCCCGCACCCGCGCACCGCCGACCGCGTGCGGGTGGCGTGCGGCCGGCGTCCACGCGACGACCACGCCCGCACCGCGCCTCGCTGACCGTCAGCGTGAGCGTGAGCGTGAGCGGATTATCGATTATTGAATTACCGGTTATTGGTAATCCGCTAATTCGGCGGCCGTCGCTCTGCGTAGTCGAAGTGCCCGACGAGCAGAGAGAGCACCATGCGCGCCCAGCCCGGCAAGCAACCCCGCCCGCCATCATCGTCAATCCTGGAAGCGCACGTCCAGCCACGACGTGAAGCCGTGCCAGGTGGCGGTCGGGTCGTGACGCCGGTAGTACTCGCCCGCCGCCTCGCTGCCCAAACGAACCACCGCCCCGACCGCACACGCGATCACCGCCGTCACCGTGATGCTCTGCTGCGCCGAGTACCACATGGGGAGCAGCGGCTGCAGATGATCCAACTGCTGCTGATTGTCCGGCAGCAGCACCGCGTCGGGACTGTAGACGACTCCGAGCAGCAGTGAGACGGTCACGAGCAGCAATGCCCAGCGTACGAGCGTGCGCGTGTACGGAGTCCGCCTCGGCACCGCCATCGCCGTGCCCGACAGCAGCGTCCCCAGGCCCGTGGCCAGGATCGTCGCGCCGGTCAGGTGCACGTAGACGGCCTCGATCACCATGGCCTCGATGCGCGTCCACGGGCCCAGAGCGTCCACCAGGCCGCCGTACCGCAGCAGCAGGTACCCGGCCGCCGCGGCCTGGCCGAGTTCCAGCGCGGCGCACGCCGTCACCAGCCGGAAAGCCACCCGCACGGGATGCACACGCCGACGGTACGACGGGATAGGGCAGGATGGAGCCGACGTTTCGTAACGAAGGAGTCAAGCGCATGACCCTGAGCAAGCCTGAAGTGACGCTGCCGGATGGTCCGCCGCCCGCCGATCTGGTCATCGAGGACATCACTGTGGGTGATGGGCCGGAGGCCGTGGCCGGTCAGCAGGTGAGTGTCCATTATGTCGGCGTGTCGCTGTCGACCGGCAAGGAGTTCGACGCCTCCTGGAACCGTGGGGGCGCCTTCGAGTTCGGCCTCGGTCGCGGTCAGGTCATCACCGGCTGGGACCGTGGCGTGGCCGGCATGCGCGTCGGCGGACGTCGCAAGCTCGTCATCCCGCCGCACCTGGGCTACGGCGACCGCGGCGCGGCCGGCGTGATCAAGCCCGGCGAGACGCTGGTGTTCGTCGTGGACCTGCTCGGCACCAGGTAGTCAGGCGCTGCTCGGCACCAAGTGAGCCGGGCCCCGCTCAGCAGCGCGTGGGCCCGGCCCAGCTCAGCAGCAACTGAGCCCGGCTGAGCTCAGCAGCGACTGAGCCGGCGCGAGGAAGTCGCCGACCACCGGCGCGGGAGCAGCGCGAACCCAACGCCACCGGCCGGGCGGACAACCACCGGAAGCGCGGACAACCACCGGAAGCGCGGAGCGGAGCGGCCCGCCGAACCCGGCCAATCCCGGCCGATCGACACCCATGGGCGAAAGCCCGTGGATCGGCCCACACCACGCGAGCCGCGAGAACACCAGGCAGTCAACGCGTACAGCAGCGACCGCATTCCCGGCTGGCGGGACAAATTTCCCACAGCCGGGCATGCGGAAATTCACAGCCGTCCCACAGCACACACCGCAGATCGAGATGCGAAGCTAGACCATCGGCGGCGGGCCGATGAGCGGGGCATACGAAGGGGTGTGCAGATGACGATGCAGTCGGCGGCACCGCGGTCGAAGCGGATCCTCATGGTGGGAGCACCGGGCGCCGGAAAAGGCACCCAGGCCAGCGCGATCGCGAAGCAGTTCGGGATCACGCATATCGCCAGCGGTGATCTGCTGCGCAAACACATCGCGGACGGCACGACCATCGGCAAGACCGTCGAGGACATCGTCAACAAGGGCGAATTGGTCCCGGACGCCGTCATCATGGACATGCTGCGCAAGCCGGTGCTGGCCGCGAGCGAGACCGGCGGCTACGTGCTCGACGGGTTCCCGCGCACGGTCGAGCAGGCCGAGGCCGCGTACCGCACCGCCGGCTCCCTCGGCGTCGGCGTCCAGATCGCCGTGCACCTCGAGGTGCCCGAGGAGGAGCTCATCCGCCGGCTGCTCGAGCGGGCCCGCGGCGCCGACGACACCGAGGACGTGATCCGGCACCGGATCAAGGTCTACGAGGAGAAGACCCGCCCGCTGCTGGAGTACTACTCCTCCCGCGAGCTGCTCATCCAGGTCAACGGCGCCCGCCCGGTCTCCGAGGTGACCTGGTCGATCATCGTGCAGCTCCAGCGCGCCCTGAAGCGCCCCAACAGGCACACGAGCGGCATCGCACACAAGACCCAGGCCACCGCCGACAAAGCCGTGGCCTGACCGCCGGAGCCGCGAACCTCAACGGCATCGCACACAAGACCCAGGCCACCGCCGGCAAGGCCGTGGCCTGACCGCCGGAGGCGCGAAACCTCACGCACATCAACGGGGTCGCGCACAAGAAGCCGGGCCACCGCCGGCAAAGCGGTGGCCCGGCCCCAGGCGCCCTACGAGGCCAGCGCCGCGGACACCACGCCCTGCGCCTCGGACTGGATCTCGGCGAGATGCTCGGGACCCTTGAAGGACTCCGCGTACACCTTGTAGACGTCCTCGGTGCCGGACGGGCGGGCAGCGAACCACCCGGACTCCGTGACGACCTTCAGACCACCGATGGCGGCCCCGTTCCCGGGGGCCGCCGTCAGTTTCGCGGTGATCGGCTCGCCGGCCAGCGACGTGGCCGTGACCTGCGACGGCGACAGCTTCCCGAGCACCGCCTTCTCCTCGCGCGAGGACGCGACGTCGAGCCGCGCGTACGCCGGCTCCCCGTGCCGCGCCACCAGGTCCCGGTAGTGCTCCGACGGCGTGCGCGACGTGCGCGCCAGGATCTCCGAGGCGAGCAGGCACAGCAGGATGCCGTCCTTGTCGGTGGTCCACACCGACCCGTCGCGCCGCAGGAACGACGCCCCCGCGCTCTCCTCGCCGCCGAACGCGACCGAGCCGTCCAGCAGCCCGGGCACGAACCACTTGAAGCCGACGGGCACCTCGAGCAGGGTCCGCCCGAGATCCGCGGCCACCCGGTCGATCATCGAGGACGACACCAGGGTCTTGCCGATCGCCGCGCTCGACGGCCAGCCCGAGCGGTTGCGGTACAGATAGTCGATCGCGACCGCGAGGAAGTGGTTGGGGTTCATGAGCCCCGCGTCCGGCGTGACGATCCCGTGACGGTCCGCATCCGCGTCGTTGCCGGTGGCGACCTGATACTCGCCGCGCCGCCCGATGAGCGAGGCCATCGCGTTCGGTGACGAGCAGTCCATCCGGATCTTGCCGTCCCAGTCGAGCGTCATGAACCCGAACGCCGGGTCGACCACGGGGTTGACCACGGTCAGGTCGAGCTTGTAGCGCTCCCCGATGTACGCCCAGTAGGCGACGCTCGCCCCGCCGAGCGGATCGGCGCCGATGCGCACCCCGGACGCGGCGATCGCCTCGATGTCGATGACGGAGCCGAGGTCATCGGCGTAGGAGGCGAGGAAGTCGTACCGCTGCGTCGTCTGCGCCGCCAGCGCCCGCGCGTACGTCACGCGCTCGACCCCGGCCAGGCCGCCGCGCAGCAGCTCGTTCGCGCGGTCCTGGATCCACTTCGTGACGTCGGTGTCGGCCGGCCCTCCGTTGGGCGGGTTGTACTTGAAGCCGCCGTCCTCGGGCGGGTTGTGCGACGGGGTGACCACGACGCCGTCGGCGCCCCGGTGGCGGTTCGTGAGGATCGCGTGCGACACCGCGGGCGTGGGCGTGAACCCGTCCCGGCTGTCGATCAGCACCGTCACCCCGTTGGCGGCGAACACCTCGAGCGCGCTGACGGTCGCGGGTTCGGACAGCGCGTGGGTGTCGCGGCCCAGGAAGAGCGGGCCGCCGTACCCCTGGGAAGCCCGATAGTCGCAGATCGCCTGGCTGGTGGCGACGATGTGGTCCTCGTTGAACGAGCCGCGCAGGCTCGAACCGCGGTGACCGGAGGTGCCGAACGCGACCTGCTGGGCGGGGTCGGCCGGATCGGGGTGGACGGCGTAGTAGCTGGTGATGAGCCGCGGCACGTCGACGAGGTCGGAGGGCTGCGCCGGCTGCCCTGCACGGGGATGGACGGACATAGGCCATACGTTGCCACGAGCCGCCCGCCCGCACACGGCGGACCCGCCTTAAGATCGCGGCATGACCTGGATCGCGCCCGAGCCGCCGCCCTTCGGCGGTTCACTCGTCGCCGACGAGCGAACCCTCCTCGAGGGGTGGCTCGACTGGCAGCGCGCCGTGCTCGTCGGCAAGTGCACGGGCCTGACCGGCGCCGAGCTCGCCGAGCCGGCCGTGCCGCCCTCGACGATGTCGCTGCTGGGCCTCGTGCGCCACCTCACCGACGTCGAGCGGGAATGGTTCCACGCCCGCTTCCACGGGCGCCCGGTCCAGTACACCTATCGCCGCCCCGGCGCGAAGGACGCCGCGTTCGACGAGGTCGATCCGGCCCACGCCGAGCGGGACTACACCCGGCTGATCGACGAGTGGCGCTCCTCGCGGGCGTCCGTGGCCGGCAACCGGCTGGACGACGCGTTCGAGGACGACCTGCGCGGGCCGATGTCGCTGCGGGCCGTGTACCTGCACCTCATCCAGGAGTACGCGCGCCACAACGGCCACGCGGACCTGCTGCGCCAGCGCATCGACGGCGAGACCGGCTGAGCGGCACCGGGCACCGCCTGAGCTGGACCCGGCACGGCCCGGGCAGAGCCAGACCGAGCACCGCCCGGCAGAGCCAGCCCGGGCACCGCCCGGGCAGAGCCGTGCGAGACCCGGGCACGGCCCTGCGCGGGCAGGGCCCGACGCCGGCCGGGCCCGCGGTGGGCGGGCCCGGCCGGACCGTCCGTCATCCTTTCCGGCGGGTCACCATCCCCGGCCGCATCGCCGCCAGCCCGAGGCAGACCGTGATCACGCCGGTCACGACGTTGCTCGCGATCGCGCCACCCGTGGCGTAGCCGCGCTGGATGACCCAGGGCGCGATGATGGTCCACACGCCGAGCGCCACCGGCACCCACGCCAGGCCGTGCGAGCGGCCGTAGGCCACGGCGAAACTGAACGCGAGGACGGCGATCGCCAGCCCGCAGATGAAGTTGTTGACGGACAGGTTGGCCTCGAAGGGCGAGAACCCCACCACCCACGGCGACACCGCGAGGTAGAGCCCCGCGAGCACCAGGGCACCGTCGGTCACGCGCGCGGCGGGTGTCTCCGACACCTGGTCGTAGTGGGCGCGCAACTCGGCGATGTCCGGATGCCCTTCGAGGTCTGCGATGGGTCGGACCATGACGACCCCCTTCCGGTCGGATGAGGGAGGACTAACCCGAAACCTGTGGAACTAACACCGCCGGGCGGCCGAACTATCAGCCCGCGCTTCGCGCGAGCCTGGACCGGACGCGGCGGGGCGGCGCTGCAGACGCCCTGCTCCGCCGCGTCCGGCTGGTTTCGCGTGGGAGCCGCGAGTGGGGGTTCGGCATCACCTCCATGGGGATCGATGGGTGCGGTGACCGTAGCGCCGCTTGTCCCGGGAGCGCTCCCATGCCAGAATCCTCGTCACCTCGCGGATGGGAGCCGCCGGGGCACTGCCAGCAATGCCGTTGCCACCCAACGCCATTGCGCTGCTCGGTGCCCTCCCCCCGGTTCGTAACTTTCACGAGGAGCGAGATGTCCACACCCCAACGCGGGCCGAAACGCCGGCTCCGCGCGTTGGCCGTCGGCGCGCTGATCGCCGGCAGCTTTATCGCCCTGCCGGCCGGCACCGCCCATGCCGCGACCGGTTGCTCGGTGGTCTACACCGTGCGCAGCCAGTGGCCCACCGGCTTCACCGGCGACCTGGTCGTCACCAACCTGGGTGATGCCCTGTCGAGCTGGAACGTCAGCTGGACCTACGCCGGCAACCAGACGGTCACGCAGAGCTGGAACGGCGACTTCACCCAGTCCGGCAAGAACGTGACCATCAAGAACGCCGCCTGGAACGGCAGCCTGCCCTCGGGCGGGACGGTCAACCCCGGATTCAACGCCAACTACAGCGGCACGAACACGAACCCGACGAGCTTCTCGCTCAACGGCACCCCGTGCACCGGCCCGAACACGGCCCCGACCGTGTCGCTGACCGCCCCGGCGGCCAACACGCGCTACTCGGCGCCGGCCTCGATCGCGATGACGGCCTCGGCCACCGACCCGGACACGGGCGACTCGATCGCGAAGGTCGAGTTCTACCACGACGGCCTGCTGCTGGGCACCGACACCACCGCGCCGTTCACCTACAACTGGACCGGCGTGCCGGCCCAGACGGCGGCGTACAGCCTGCAGGCGAAGGCCTACGACAGCAAGGGCGCAGTGGGCACCTCCACCGCGGTGCCGGTCTTCGTCGACCCGGTCACCGGGCCGTCGATCGTCGCGACGCCCACCACGCTGACGGTGCCCGAGGGCGGCTCCACCCCGCTGTCGGTCAAGCTCAACCAGGCGCCCACGTCGAACGTGACGGTGGCGGTCGCCCGCACCGGGGACACCGACATCACCGTCGCGCCCGCGTCGCTGACCTTCACCACCGCGAACTGGAACACCGCGCAGACGGTGACGGTCTCGGCGGCGCAGGACGCGGACTCGACCAACGGCACGGCGACGCTCACCCTCAGCGCCAGCGGCTGGCAGTCGGCCACCGTCAGCGCGATCGAGAGCGACGACGACGTGGCCGGCGGCGTGTACGTGCAGCGCTTCCTGGAGCAGTACAACAAGATCCACGGCAACGGGTACTTCTCCTCGGAGGGCGTGCCCTACCACGCGATCGAGACGCTCGTCGTCGAGGCGCCCGACTGGGGCCACGAGACGACCTCGGAGGCGTTCAGCTTCTGGATCTGGATGGAGGCGCAGTACGGCCGGGTGAAGGGTGACTGGGCCCCGTTCAACAAGGCCTGGGACACGATGGAGAAGTACATCATCCCGACCCACGCCAACCAGACGACCGGCGGCTACAACCCCAACGACCCGGCCGACTACGCGCCGGAGGCCGACCAGCCCAGCCTGTACCCGCAGCAGGGCGGCCACCTCGACTCGTCCATCAAGGTCGGCGTCGACCCGCTGTACAACGAGCTCGTCTCGACGTACGGCAACTCCGACGTGTACGGCATGCACTGGATCGAGGACGTCGACAACGTCTACGGCTACAGCTCCTGCACGCCGGTGGCCGGCTCGAAGGTGTCGTTCATCAACACCTACCAGCGCGGCCCGCAGGAGTCGGTGTGGGAGACCGTCGCCCACCCGTCCTGCGAGACGTTCGCCTACGGCGCCAAGCAGAACGGCGGCTACCTGCCGCTGTTCATCGACGGCACCCCGGCGAAGCAGTGGCGCTACACCAACGCCCCCGACGCCGACGCCCGCGCGGTCGAGGCGGCCTACTGGGCGCTGCAGTGGGCCACGGCCCAGAACAAGCAGGCCGACGTGGCCGCGACCGTCGCCAAGGCGGCGAAGATGGGTGACTACCTGCGCTACGCGATGTACGACAAGTACTTCAAGAAGCCCGGCTGCACCTCGGTCAACTGCCCGGCCGGCACCGGCAAGGACTCCGCGGCCTACCTGATGTCGTGGTACTACGCCTGGGGCGGCGACACGGGCGGCCAGTGGGCGTGGCGCATCGGATCCAGCCACAACCACCAGGGCTACCAGAACCCGCTCGCGGCGTGGGCGCTGTCCAACGTCTCGGCGCTGACCCCGAAGTCCCCGACCGCGAAGGCGGACTGGCAGACGAGCCTCGGCCGTCAGCTGGAGTTCTACCAGTGGCTGCAGTCGTCCGAGGGCGCCTTCGCCGGCGGCGCGACGAACAGCTGGGGCGGCAACTACTCGGCCCCGCCGGCCGGCACGCCGACGTTCTACGGCATGGCCTACGACGTGCAGCCGGTGTACCACGACCCGCCGTCGAACCAGTGGTTCGGCTTCCAGGCCTGGTCGATCGAGCGCGTGGCGGAGTACTACTACGCGACCGGCGACGCCAAGGCCAAGACCATGCTCGACAAGTGGGTCAGCTGGGCGATCGCGAACACCACGTTCTCCGCGAACGGCGACTTCCAGATCCCGGACACCCTGTCCTGGACCGGCGCCCCGGCCACCTGGAACCCGTCCAGCCCGGCCGCGAACACCAACCTGCACGTGTCGGTCGTGAGCAAGGGCACCGACGTCGGCGTGGCCGCCGCGTACGCGCGGCTGCTGACCTACTACGGCGCCAAGGCGAACGACACCTCGGCGAAGACGACGGCCAAGAAGCTGCTGGACGGCATCTGGCTGCACACGGACGCGCAGGGTGTCGGCATCCCGGAGACCCGGACCGACTACAACCGCTTCGACGACGTGTGGTCCTCGTCCAACCAGCAGGGCCTCTACATCCCGCCGGGCTACAGCGGCGTCATGCCCAACGGTGACGTGATCGCCCCCGGCAAGTCCTTCCTGGACATCCGCTCCTTCTACAAGAACGACCCGAACTGGCCGGCCGTGCAGTCGTACCTCAACGGCGGCCCGGCCCCGACGTTCACGTTCCACCGGTTCTGGGCCCAGTCCGACATCGCGATGGCGATGGCCGACTACGGCCTGCTGATCGGCTCCTGATCGACGGGCGCCCCGCCACCCGGCGGGGCGCCCCCCCTTTGACACGTCGGAAAAACCCGACGTATTGTGGCCGCGTGCCCGACACCGCCGTGTTCGCCGCGCTGGCCAACCCGGTCCGCCGCGAGGTGCTGCAGGTCCTGCGCGACGAGGGCCCCCAGCCCGTCGCCGCCCTGGCCGCCCGCTTCGGCCTCGCCCGCCCGACGTTCTCCGAGCACCTGCGGGTGCTGCGGGACGCGGGCCTCGCCAGCGAGACCCGCCAGGGGCGTCAGCGGGTGTACCGGCTGGAGCCCGCCCGCCTCGCCACCGTGCGCGACTGGCTCGCCCCGTTCGAGCGCTTCTGGGCCGACCGGCTCGCCGGGCTCGGCACCGTCCTCGACGAGCTGCCGTGACCGAGCTGTCCGCGGACGCGTTCTACCCGCACCCGCCCGCGAAGGTCTGGCGCGCGCTCACCGAGCCGGACCTGATCGCCCGCTGGCTCATGCCCGGCGACTTCCGCCTCGAGGTCGGGCACCGCTACGCGATGCGGGTCCCGGCCCTGCCCGCCGCCGGCTTCTCCGGGCGGATCGAGGCCGAGGTGCTCGGCTTCGAGCCCGGGCGCATGCTCCGCGTCGCGTGGACCGACGCCGAGAGCCGCGAGACCTGGACCCTCACCTGGACGCTGCACGCCGAGGGCCGCGGCACCCGGCTGCTGCTGCACCAGACGGGCGGCCCGGGCCTGGAGCGCTCGGCCCCCGTCATGGCCGCCGGCTGGCGCGGCCGGATCGCCGCACGACTCACGGAGGTACTCGATGCGCTCTGACGTCCGCGACCACTACGCCGCCCTCGCCGAGGGGTTCCTGGCCCGCGTCCGCGCGGTGCCCGCCGGCGCGTGGGACGACCCGAGCCCGTGCCCCGGCTGGACCGCCCGCGACGTGGTCGCCCATCTCGTCAACGGCCACCGGGGCCTGCTGTTCATGGCGGGCGGCCCCGCCCCCGCGCCCGCGGACGGCATCGGGGTCGGCCGGATTGCCGGCGCCCCGCCCGCCGAGCCCGGCGCCGACCTGGCCGCCGTGTTCGCGCACGTCCGCGACGATATGCTGGCGATGCTCGCCGACCCGGCGCGGACCGCGCTGCGGCTGCCCGGCGGGCCGATGGGCGCCGTGCCCGTCTGGCAGGCGGTGTCCGTCGTCGGCAGCGTGGAG
The DNA here is from genome assembly GCF_050947935.1 of Dactylosporangium sp. CA-052675. Taxonomy (GTDB): domain Bacteria; phylum Actinomycetota; class Actinomycetes; order Mycobacteriales; family Micromonosporaceae; genus Dactylosporangium. The sequence goes on from NZ_CP192010.1 coordinate 5,366,088, forward strand.
GTGCTCGTGCACACCTGGGACCTGGCCCGCGCCACCGGCGGCGACGAGACCCTCGACCCGGCGCAGGTCGCCCGCGTGCACGCCGCGGCCGAACCGTTCGCGGCCGGGCTGCTCGCCACCGGCGCCTTCGACCCGCCGGTGCTGCCGCCCGCCGGCGCGGACGCGCAGACACGGTTGCTGAGCTTCCTGGGCCGGCGCGTGTGACCCGCGACGAGCTGCTCGCGCACTGCCTGGCCAAGCCCGGCGCCTGGGAGGACCAGCCGTGGGAGGGTGACGTGGTGGCGAAGGTCGGGCCCAGGATCTTCGCGTTCGTCGGCCCGGAGTCCGTCGGGGTCAAGTGCGCGCCGAGCCGCGAGGCGGCCGACGAGTGGCTGCACCGGTACCCCGACGACGCCTCCGTCATGGCGTACATCGGCCGCTCCGGCTGGAACACCCTGCGCCTCGGCGGCGCCATTGCCGACGAGGAGATCTACGAGGCCGTCGACGAGTCCTACCGCTGGGTCGTGTCGAAGCTGCCGAAGCAGGACCGCCCCGCACCGTGAGCGCGGCGAGCGCCGTGGGCTCAGAGGTCGTAGGCGGTGAGCGTGCTCCCGGCGGCCACGCACAGCCGCGAGCCCGACCCGGCGAGCCTGAACGCGTTCGGCTCGTCGAGCTGCGTGTCGCGCTGGCCGGTGACCGGGTCGACGATCGCCACCCCGTCCGTCGTCGCCACGAACACCCGGTCGCCGGCGGCGACGATGTCGGCGAAGTCCCAGTCGAAGCTCCACCGCTCGGCCCCGCGGTCCGGGTCGAGGCCCGTCAGCGTGCCGTTCTCGTGCACCGCGACGATCCCGCGCCCGGTCAGCAGCGGCGCGCCGTCGGCCAGGAAGCCGGCCGGGGCGTCGTACCGCCAGCGCACCTGCCCCGTCGCGGCGTCGAAGGCGTGCACGGACTCGTTGCGGTAGAGGTAGTCGTCGTCGACGTAGCGCATGCCGAGCACCACCAGGAGCGACCCGAGCACCACCGGGCGCCCGAACACGTGCCCCTCGGGCGCCGCCACGCCCCACCTGCGCGCCCCGGTCGCCGCGTCGTGGGCGGCCAGCTCGCGCGCGGCGGCGAAGATCGTGCCGCCCGCGGCGAGCAGGTCGAACGGGCCGTCGCCGGCCTGGACCGGCTGCCGCCACGCGTCCGCCGGGCCCGAGAAGCCGAGCAGGCCGCGGCCGCCCGAGCCGTCAGCGCCACCGGGGCCGTCGGCGACCGTCACGACGGTGCCCTGCTCGGTGAGGACCAGATCGCCGACGTATCCGGGCAGCGCCCGCCGCCAGCGTGGCGTGCCGTCGGCGAGGGCCGCCACGCGCACCTCGCCGGCGCCGCCCTCCTGGGTGCGCAGCACGAACCCGTCCCCGGCGACCCGGATCGGCGCGTCGCCGGCCCGGCTGGTCTGCACCGTGTTGCGGCCGAGGTCCTGCCGCCACCGCACCGCCCCGTCGCCGGCCCCGTAGGCGCTCAGCGTCCGGCCCAGGGCGAGCAGCGTGTCGCCGGCGAGCAGCAGCGCGTCGGGCTCGTCGGGCAGCGGCACCCGCCAGCGCCGCCCGGTCGACACGGCCCCGGGCGCGGCCGGCTCGTGGTCGTCGCGGAAGCCGTACCACGCCACGGCACCCCCGACCGCGAGCGCTCCGGCCCCGGCGGTCGCGGCCCGCAGGAAGGTGCGGCGGTTCATCGGGCGATCGTACGGCCGCCCGCGCGTCGAATCCGCGCCGCCCCGTTCGTCGTCTCCGTGACCGCAACCGTTCGAGATGGGATGTAGACCATGGCGAAGTACCTCCTGCTGATCTACGGCGACGAGCAGCGCTGGGACGCCGAGACCGCCGCGGAGCGCGCGGCGAAGGACGCCGGCCACCGCGCGTTCGCCGCCGCGGCCGGACCGGGCATGATCAGCGGCCACGAGCTCGAGACGACCGCGACCGCGACGTCGCTGCGCTCCACCACCGGTGCGCGGCCCACGCCGACGGACGGGCCGTTCCTGGAGACGAAGGAGGCCATCGGCGGCTTCTACGTCATCGAGGCCCCCGACCTCGACGCGGCGCTGAGCCTCGCGTCGCGGCTGCCGGAGCTGGCGTCCGGGCACGGCGGGGTGGAGATCCGCCCGATCGTGGACCACGGGTGACGGTCACCCAGGCCGTGGAGCGGGCCCACCGTGAGCAGTGGGCCCGCGTCCTGGCCGCCACCGTCCGGCTCACCCGCGACCTCGACCTCGCCGAGGAGTGCGTCCAGGACGCGTACGCCCGGGCGCTGCGCACCTGGCCCGAGACCGGCGTGCCCGAGCGGCCCGGCGCCTGGCTGACCACCGTCGCGCGCAACCGCGCCCTGGACCGGCTGCGCCGCGAGTCGCACCTGCGCCGGATGCTGCCGCTGCTCGTCACCGACGAGATCGCCCCGCCCGCCGACGACCGGCTCGGCCTCGTGCTCATGTGCTGCCACCCGGCCCTGTCCCGCGACGCCCAGGTCGCCCTCACGCTGCGGCTGGTCGGCGGGCTGTCCACGGCCGAGGTCGCGCGGGCGTACCTGGTGCCGGAGCCGGCCATGGCCGCCCGGATCACCCGCGCCAAGCGCAAGATCGCCGCGGCCCGCATCCCGTTGCGCGTCCCCGGGCCCGCGCAGCTGCCGGAGCGGGTCGCGGCCGCCTGCGAGGTCGTCCACCTGATCTACACCACCGGGCACACCGCACCCGGCGGCCCCGGGCTGCAGCGCGCCGACCTGGCCGACGGGGCGCTGGCGATCGCGCGGATGCTGCGCCTGCTGCTGCCCCGCGACACCGAGGTGGCCGGCCTGCTCGCGCTGCTGCTGCTCCTCGACGCGCGCCGGGACGCCCGCACCGCCGCCGGCGGGCGGATGCTGCTGCTGGCCGAGCAGGACCGCACGCGGTGGGACGCCGGCCGCATCGCCGAGGGCACCGCGCTGCTCGGCGAGGCCCTGCGCCGCTCGCCGAGCCGGTGGGCCGTGCAGGCCGCGATCGCGGCGGTCCACGCGGAGTCCCCGAGCTGGGAGGCGACCGACTGGTCCGAGATCTGCGGGCTGTACGACGTGCTGCTCACCCTGTGGCCCTCGCCCGTCGTGCGGCTCAACCGGGCCGTCGCGCTCGGCTTCCGCGACGGGCCCGCGGCCGGGCTCGCCGCGCTGGAGCCGCTGCTCGCCGAGCCCGCCCTCGCCGGGTACGGTTACCTCGCCGCCGCCCGCGCGGACCTCCTGCGCCGGCTCGGCCGCACCGGGGACGCGGCCCTGGCCTACCAGGAGGCGATCGCGCTCACCGCGAACGACGTCGAGCGCGCATTTCTGGCTCGGCGCCTCGCCGGGCTCACGAGCAACGGATAATCGTCGCGCAACGTCTGGTTCAGTGCACGGTGCACCAACCCCGACGGAGGAGCTGTGACGAGCATGTCCCGCCGCCGCCTGATCGGCGCCGGCCTGGCCACGGTGGCGACGGGTCTCCTCGCCCGCGATGCCGTCGCCCTGCGCCGGGCGCCCGCGACCATGGCGACGGAGCCGCCGCCGGCGCTGCGCCCGCCACCGGCGAAGCCGTCGCCCTCCCCCAGCCCGTCGCCGTCCCTGGCGCCGCTGAGTCGTCCGGTGTACACGCTCAAGGAGTTCCGCCAGGTCGTCCCCGGCCCCGACTTCCCGCCCAACGCCGTGGCCCTCACCATCGACGACGGCCCCCACCCGGCCTGGACGCCCGAGGTGCTGCGGCTGCTCGAGCGCTACCACGTGCCGGCCACGTTCTGCCTCATCGGCAACCAGATCCTCGGCCACGAGGCGGTCGCCCGCAGCGTCGTCGCGGCCGGGCACCACGTCGCCAACCACACGTGGAGCCACCCGGCCCAGCTGTCCACGATGGCGCCCGAGCACGTCCAGCAGGAGCTCGACCGCGCCCAGGAGAAGATCTACGACTCCACCGGGCACACGCCCACGATCTTCCGCGCGCCCGGCGGCACCTGCTCCCCGGCCGTGTTCGGCGCCGCGGCGAAGCGCGGGATGATCCCGGTCAACTGGGATCGCGACCCCCGCGACTGGACCAAGCCGGGCACGTCGGCGATCACGAACAAGCTGCTCGCGGCGACCGCGGGCGACATCCTGCTGTGCCACGACGGCGGCGGCGACCGCTCCCAGACGTGCGCCGCGCTGCGCACCGTGATCCCGGCGCTGCAGGCCCGTGGCCTGCAGTTCGTCCTGCTGGGCGCCCAGCCCTGAAGGGTGGGGCCGGGCGCCCGGGGCACCCCGGGTCTCAGCCGGAGGCGCGGCGCACGGCGGCGCGGGCGGCCTCGGGCGTGTCGGCGGCCAGCGCGGCCTCGGCGATCTGCCGGCACTCCTGCAGCGTGTGCGCGGCCAGGGACTCGCGCACGGCCGGGATGCTGCGGGGGGCCATCGACAGGCTGGAGATGCCCAGCCCGGTGAGGACCAGCGCGAAGTCCGGGTCGGCCGCGGACTCCCCGCACACGCCGACCGGCTTGCCGGCCTCGAGGCCCGCCGCCGCGCAGGCGGCGATGAGCGCGATCAGCGCCGGCTGCCACGGGTCGAGCAGCTCCGCGAGCTCACCGGCCATCCGGTCGGCGGCGAAGGTGTACTGACTCAGATCGTTCGTCCCGAGGCTCAGGAAGTCCACGTCGCGCAGGATCGACCGGGCCCGCAGCGCGGCCGCCGGCACCTCGATCATCACGCCGGCCGTGGGCAGGCCGTGCGCGCGGCACGCCTCGGCGAACGCCGCGGCCTCGGCGGCGGTCGCGACCATCGGCGCCATCACCCACACCTCGGCGCTGTTCGCGGCGGCGGCGGTGGCGATCGCGGCGAGCTGGGTGTCGAGCACCTCCGGCGAGCGGCGGGCCACGCGCAGGCCGCGCACGCCCAGGGCCGGGTTCGGCTCGTCGGCCATGCGCAGGAACGGCAGGGGCTTGTCGGCGCCGGCGTCGAGGGTGCGCACCACGACCTTGCGGCCGGGCAGGGCCGCGAACACCGCGGAGTACGCCGCGACCTGCTCCTGCTCCGAGGGGGCGTCGGCGCGGTCGAGGTACAGCAGCTCCGTGCGGAACAGCCCGACCCCCTCGGCGTCGCCGGTCAGGTCGCGGACTGATCCGACGTTGCCCAGCAGCGCGACCGCGTGCCCGTCGGCGGTGCGGCCCGGGCCCTGCGCGGCGGCGCGGCGGGTGCGCAGCTCGGCGGCCGCGGCGTTGACGGCCGCCGCGTCGGCCTCCGACACGCCCACCGACACGGTGCCCGACGCCCCGTCGAGCGCGACGAGCGTCCGGTCGGCCACGTCGGCGATGCCCGTGCAGCGCACCGCGGCCGGGATGCCCAGGGTGCGGGCCAGGATCGCGGTGTGGCTGGTCGGGCCGCCCTCGGCGGTGACCAGGCCGAGCACCACCGCCGGGTCCAGGCCCGCGGTGTCGGCCGGGGCCAGGTCCCGCGCGACCAGGATGAACGGGTGCCCCGGCGACGGGATGCCCGGCATCGGCAGCCCGAGGCAGGCGGCGACGAGCCGGTCGCGCAGGTCGTCGAGGTCGCTGATGCGCTCGGCGAGGTAGCCGCCGGCCGCCGCGAACGCCGCCCGGTGCTCGGCCAGGGCCGCGGCGAGGGCGTGCGGGGCGGGCGAGCCGGCGTCGACCGCCGCGTCGGCCGCGTCGGTCAGCATCTCGTCGGTGGCCATGAGCACCTGGGCCCGCAGCACCTCGGCGACGGTGTCCTCGGCCGCGGCGTCGGCGCGGCGGCTCAGCTCCGCCGCGACCGCCTCGACCGCGGCGCGCACCCGCGCCTTCTCCGCCCCGGCGTCGGCGACGGGCGCCGGGGCGGGCAGGGCCGGTGGGGGCGCCAGGTGCAGCACCGGGCCGGCCGCGCGGCCCGGGCTCACCCCGATCCCCGACAGCTCAGGCATCGGGGGCGTCCAGGTCGCGGGCGAGCAGCTCGGCCAGCGCGTCCAGGGCGGCCTCGGCCCCGTCGCCGGTGGCCTCGAGGGTCACTTCCGTGCCCTGCTTGGCGCCGAGGGACAGCACCCCCAGCATGCTACGGGCCGGGACCGGCTTCCTGGCCCCGTTGGTGCTGATGGTCACGGGCACGGGTTGCTTCGCCGCGGCGGCGACGAACAGGGCGGCGGGGCGGGCGTGCAGGCCGCTGGCCGAGCCGACGACGACGGTCCTGGTGGGCACGGCTACCTCCTAGGGGCGGTATCGACGTGGGGGTCGGGGGGGAGGCGAGGCTCGGGCGCCGGCCGGGGCCGCGCCCGGGCGCGCCCCGACACCGGGGTTGCATCGGGGTGTGATCGGCGCGGTTCCAGGCGGCGCCCGAGTCCGCCGCAGCCCGGCCATCCACTTCGATACAGCCCCTACGGTTCGACGGTCACCTTGATCGCCTCGCCGCGGGCGACGATGCCGAAGGCGTCGAGCGCGTCCTGCAGCGGCAGCCGGTGGGTGATGAGGTCGGCGACGGGGACGGCGCCCTCGGCGATGAGCCGCAGCGCCTCCTTGTTGTGCTGGGGGCTGGAGCCGTTCGCGCCGACGATGGTCAGCTCGCGGTAGTGCACGAGGTTGGAGTCGAGCGCGATGACCGGCTTGTCCTTGGGCAGCCCGCCGAAGAAGCTGATCCGGCCCTGCCGCGCGGCCATCTGCACCGCCTGCTCCTGGGCCGCGCCGGCCGCGGCGGCGGTGATGACGACGTCGGCGCCGCGCCCCTCGGTCAGCTTCAGCACCGCGTCCACGACGTCCGTCTCCGAGCCGTATGCCGAGCCCGGTGCGGATGACGGCTTCGCCGCGTCCGGCCCGGGCCCGGCACAGATGGCCGCGTCGGGGTGCACGAGGTTCGCGGCGAGGTCGAGCCGCTCGCGGTTGAGGTCGACCAGGAACACGCGGGCGGCGCCGCGGGCCCGGGCCAGGCGCACGTGCAGGCAGCCGATGGGGCCGGAGCCCATGACCACCACGTCGTCGCCCTCGCCGACGCTCGCCAGGTTCTGCCCGTTGAGCACGCACGCGAGGGGCTCGGCGACGGAGGCCTCGGCGAAGCTCAGCCCGTGGGGGATGCGGTTGAGCCCGTCGACGGCGAGCACGTTCGGCGGCACGATCATGTACTCCGCGAACCCGCCGTCGAAGTGGTAGCCCATCGACACCTGGTTGGGGCAGACCGTCATCCGGCCCCGGCGGCACTCGGCGCACTGCCCGCACGGGATCGCGGCGATGACCTGGACCCGGTCGCCGGGCGCCCATCCGCTGACGTCCGCGCCGGTCTCGACGACCTCACCGGCGATCTCGTGGCCCATGACCCGCGGCGGCACGATGTGGTGATGGCCGAAGTTCAAGATCTTGACGTCGGTACCGCACGTCGAGCACGCCCGCACCCGGATCTTCACGTCGCCGGGGCCGGGCGACGGCTCGGGTGCGTCCTCGATGCGGACGTCGCCGGGGGCGTGGAACCGTACAACTCTCACGATCGCTCCAAAACAAGCAGGTCGAGCACTTCGTCGGCACTGGTCGCGGCGCGCAGCCGGGCCGCCTGGTCGGGGTCCATCAGGATCTCGGCGAGCGCGGCGAGGATGTCCACGTGACCGTCGCCGGCGGCGGCGATCGCGACGCACACGCGCACGTCCTCGCCGTCCCAGTCGACGCCGCCGGGGAACGCGAGCACCGCGAGGGCGTCGCGCACGACGGTCTCCTTGCTGTTGAGCGTGCCGTGCGGGATCGCGACGCCCTCGCCGATGTACGTGGAGACGCTCCGCTCGCGCTCCAGCATCGCCTCGACGTACGCCGGGCCGACCGCCCCGATCTCGACCAGCACGGCGCCGCAGCGGCGGATGGCCTCGTCCCGCGATCCGGCCCGCTCGCCGAGCCGGATCGCGTCACGGGCGAGCAGGTCACCCACTGAGTTCACCGCCGCGCTGCACCACCTGCACGACCTTCGTGACGGCGGGGTCGCCGATGAACACCTGGAACGGGATGATGACCTTGTCGGGGGCGCTCACCCGGGCCCGGGCCGCGAGGCCCTTGTGGCACAGCACGACGTCGGCGTCGGCCGGGATCGAGTTGACCGGGGTGTGCTCGACGGTCACCTGGCTCTTGGCGAGCTGGCGCTTGAGCGTGCTGGCCAGCATCACGCTGCTGCCCATGCCGGCGTCGCACGCGACGACGACCTTCTTGATGTCGCTTCCGTTGATGCTCGGCATGCCTCAGGCCTCCTGGCGGGACAGCTTGGCCGCGGCGTTCTCGGCCTCGTCCGGGTTGACGACGGTCTCCTCGTCCGGCCCGATGGCCGCGTCCTGGGCCGGTTCGTTGCGGCCGAAGCCCAGCAGCAGCGACGCGACCGCGAAGGTGACCGCGGCGGCGATGAGGATGCCGAGGAGCACGACGAAGTAGCCGCCCTTGGGGGTCACCGCCATGTAGGCGAAGATGCTGCCCGGCGACGGGGTCGCGACCAGGCCGGCGCCCGTGAGCATGAAGGTCCCGACGCCCGCGGCGCCACCGCAGATCATGGCGAGGATCAGCTTCGGCTTCATGAGCACGTACGGGAAGTAGATCTCGTGGATGCCGCCGAGGAACTGCACGATGATCGCGGCCGGCACGCTGGGGCGCAGGTTGCGCGGGCCGAACAGGAAGAACGCGAGCAGCAGGCCGAGGCCCGGGCCGGGGTTCGACTCGATCATGAACAGGATCGACTTGCCCTTCTCGGCCGCCTCGGCGACGCCCAGCGGGCCGAACACGCCGTGGTTGATGGCGTTGTTGAGGAAGAGCACCTTGGCCGGCTCGACCACGACCGAGGTCAGCGGCAGCAGGTCGTGCCCGACGAGCCAGTCGGCGCCCTTGCCGGCCTGCTTGGTCAGCCACTCGACGACCGGGCCGATGCCGTAGAGGCCGCCGATCGCCATCGCGCCGCCGATGATGCCGGCGCTGAAGTTGTCGACCAGCATCTCGAACCCGGGCCGGATGCGGTTCTCGACGAGGGAGTCCCAGAGCTTCAGCACGTAGGCGGCGAGCGGGCCGATCATCATCGCGCCGAGGAACATCGGCACGTCGGCGCCGATCACGATGCCCATGGTGGCGACCGCCCCCACGACGGCACCGCGCTGGCCGTGCACCAGCCGGCCGCCGGTGTAGCCGATGAGCAGCGGCAGCAGGATCGTGATCATCGGGCCGACCAGCTGCGCGATGTGCGCGTTGGGGATCCAGCCGGTGGGGATGAACAGCGCGGTGATGAGGCCCCAGGCGATGAAGGCGCCGATGTTCGGCATGACCATCGCGGCGAGGTACCCGCCGACGCGTTGCACGGAGGCTCGGAATCCCGAGCCGGTGACCTCAGGTGTGTAGCTCGACACGGGGTGACTCCTTCAGGAGGACGGACCGGAGAGCAATGGGCGGAGCTCGTCCGGCCGGGGGTGGATGGTGACGTTGTGGCGGATCAGGTCGGCGGGGCCGGGCATCCTGCTGCCGGGCAGGCTGACCGCGGCCGCGCCCCACGCGAGGCCCTCGGCGAGGGCGGCGGCCCCGCGCGCGCCGCCGGCGAGGAACCCGGCCAGCAGGGCGTCGCCGGCGCCGACGGTGCTGCGCGGCCGGGCGACGGGGCAGGTGCCGCTGACGACCCCGTCGGCGTCGACGAGGACGGCCCCGTCGGCGCCGAGGCTGGCCAGGACGCTCTGCGCGCCCCAGTCACGCAGGCGCTGGGCCGCGGCGACGACGTCCCCGAGGTCGCTCAGGGGGGTGCCCACGACCTCGGCGAGCTCGTCCCGGTTGGGCTTGAGCAGCGTGGCTCCGGCCGTCGCGGCCTCACGCAGGGCCGGGCCGCTGGTGTCCACGGCGACCCGGATGCCGGCCCCGTGCAGGCGCCGGCACAACTGGGCGTAGGCGTCGGCGGGCAGCCCGGGCGGCACGCTGCCGCACAGCACGACCCAGTCCGCGGAGCCGGCCCGGGCCAGCACGCGGTCGGTGATCTCGTCGAACTCGGCCCGGACGAGCTCCGGGCCGGGCTCGTTGACCTTCGTCACGGTGCCGTCGGGCTCGGCGAGCGTGATGTTGGAGCGCGTGCGGCCCGCGATCGGCACCGCGAGGACCTCGACGCCCTCGGCCTTGAGCAGCCGGACGAGCTGGCCGCCCTCGTCGCCGCCGCACGGCAGCACCGCGACCGACGGCACCCCGTTGGCCAGCAGCGCCCTCGACACGTTGACGCCCTTGCCGCCCGGGTCGAGGTGGGCCGCGGTGGCCCGGATGACCTCGCCCCGCGCGAGCCGGCCCACGTCCATGGCCCGGTCGAGGCTGGGGTTGAGCGTGACCGTGACGATCATGCCCGGACCACCCGCACGCCCGTGGCCTCGATGTCGCCCACGAGGTCGGCGTCGGCGCGGCCGTCGGTGATGAACAGGTCGACGTCCGCGAGCTCGCCGAACCGGGCGAGGTAGTCGTTGCCGAGCTTGGTGTGGTCGGCCAGCAGCACGGTGCGGCGGGCGGCCCGGATCATCGCCCGCTTGACCGCGGCCTCGGCCGGGTCGGGGGTGGTCAGCCCGCGCTCGACCGACACCCCGTTGGTGCCCAGGAACGCGACGTCGACGTAGAGGTCCGCGAGGGGCCGCAGCGACCAGTCGTCGACGGTGGCGAGGGTCTTGCCGCGCAGCCGCCCCCCGAGCAGCAGCACGTTGAGGTTGGTGCGGGTGCCCAGCGCCGTGGCGATGACCGGCGAGTTGACCACGACGGTCAGCTCGCGGTCGGCGGGCAGCAGGTTGGCGAGCTTGACGGTCGTGGTGCCGGCGTCGAGGATGATGGCCCCCTCCTCGGGGACCTCGGCGAGCGCGAGCTTGGCGATGCGCTCCTTCTCCTCCACGAGCACGGCGTCGCGGGTGGCGAGGGCCGGCTCGAAGCCGATGCGCTCGACGGGGATCGCCCCGCCGTGCACCCGGCGCAGCACCCCGGCCCGTTCGAGCGTGGTGAGATCGCGGCGGATGGTCTCCGACGTGACGTTGAGCTCGTCGGCCAGCCCGGCCACCTCGACCCGCCCCTGCTCGCGGGCGATGCGCACGATGGCCTGCTGCCGCTCCTCGGCGTACATGATGTGGTTTCACCGCCGTTTCGATTTGCTTGTGTTTTGTTTACGCCCGTTTATGTGGGCCGTCAAGAGCTGCGCCACAGAAACCCACACCGGCCAGCCCAGCAGCCACACCACCAGCGCGAACCCCACGAACTGGGTCATGCCCTGCAGCGCCTCCGTCCGGCGCGGATCCCCGATCCACCAGCGCGCCGCCTGCAGCAGCACCACGGCGACGACCCCGGCGACGAGCGCCTTGCCGAACTCGCGCCACTCGTACCTGACCCGTTCGGGCCCGCGCCTGGGCACCTTGTGCGGCGCCGGCCCACCGGCGAACCGATGCGCGAACCGCACGTCGGCCCACCGCACCATCGACGGCCCGAACGCGACGGAGCACCCGAGGAACACCGCGGCGATCGCGTGCGCCCGCCCGGCGGTGCCCCCGGCGCGCAGATCGAGCGCCGCGACGACGAGGAGCACGAGGTCGACGGCGGCGGTCGCGGCGAGCAGCCCGGCCCCGGTCCGCCGCATCCGCAGCAGATAGCGGCACGCGAGCCCGGCCGCGAGCACCACCCAGAACGCGATCTCACACCCGACGATCCAAGCGATCAGCATGCCGTCGAGCCTTCCGCCCGAATCCGCCGGCCGCGTCGGCACCGCTGAGGGTTCGCCTACATCCTTGGTCGCATTTCCGCCGGGGCCCCGTCGATGGTGCAATCGGGGGGATGAGAGGGCGCACGGTCGACTGGATCCTCGCCGGCAGCGGATTCGCGGCCGGGTCGCTCATGTACGTCACCGGCCAGTGGCAGGCCCACGTCGACGCCCGCTGGCTCTTCGCCCCGCTCGCGGTGTGCTGCGGCGCCCTGCTGCTGCGCCGCACCGCGCCGGTCGCGTCCGTGGCCGTCGGCACCGCGGCCGTGGCCGCCGACATCGCGATCGGCCCGTCGCTCGCGACGCCGCTGGTCTACACGCAGGTGCTGTACGACGCCTGCCTGCACGGCAGCGCCCGCCTGGCCCGGTCCCTGCTCGCCGCCAGCGTCGTCGGCTCGGTGGTGACCGCGGTCGCGTGCCTCGTCGTCGTCCGGGACGTCCGCTCGGTCGGGCTGGCCGTGCTCCTCGCGCTCGTCACGGTCGTGCCCATCCTCACCGGCACCCACGTGCGCCACCACCGCGACCAGGCCGCCGTCGCGCGCCGGTCGGCCGAGCAGGTCGCGCGGCTGGCCGAGGCCGACCGGGCCAACGCGGTCGCGGCCGAGCGGGCCGGGATGGCCCGCGAGCTGCACGACGTGATCGCCAACCACCTCAGCGCCGTGGCCATCCACGCCACCGCCGCGCTCTCCGCGGACCTCGGGCCGGGCGGCACCCGCGAGGCGCTCACCGTCATCCGGGAGAACAGCGTGCGGGGCCTGGCCGAGATGCGCCGGATGGTCGGCTTCCTGCGCGACTCGCCGAGCGTCCCCGGCAACGCGCCCGGCGGGCTCGCGGCCCTGGACGAGCTCGTCGCGCGCGCCGGGCTGCCCGTGCGCCTCGAGGTGCGCGGCGCGACCGGGGACGTGCCGGTGAGCGTCGACCTGGCCGCGTACCGCATCGTCCAGGAGTCGCTGACCAACGCGCTCAAGCACGGCGACGACAGCCCGATCACGGCGCACGTGACCCGGGAACCGCACGCGGTCGGCATCCGGGTCACCTCCGGCCTGCCCAAGGACCGCACGACCGGCGAGGGCGCCGGGCTCATCGGGATGCGCGAGCGCGCCGCACTGCTCGGGGGCACGCTCACCGCGGGGCCGGACGGCGACCGCTGGGTGGTCAGCGCCCGCCTGCCCTGGGAGGCGGCGTGAGCGTCGTGCGGGTGCTCGTGGCCGACGATCAGCCGGCCGTACGCGCCGGGCTCGTGCTGATCCTCCGCTCGCGGCCCGGCATCGAGGTCGTCGCCGAGGCCCCCGACGGCGCCGCGGCGGTCGAGATCGGGCTGCGGCTGCGCCCCGACGTGGTGCTGATGGACCTGCGCATGCCCCGCCTCGACGGCGTCGCCGCCACCCGTGAGCTGGTCGCCGGCGGGGTCCGGGGCATCCTCGCGCTCACGACGTTCGACCTGGACGAGTACCTCTTCGGCGCCCTGCGCGCGGGCGCGGCCGGATTCCTGCTCAAGGACGCCTCCGCCGACGAGCTCGTCGAGGCCGTGCGGACCGTCGCGCGCGGCGAGGGCGTCGTGGCCCCGGCGGTCACCCGGCGCGTGCTCGCCGCGTTCGCCGGCCCGGGCGCCCGCGCGGAGACGGTCCCCGCCCCCGTGCCGCTGGGCCTGCTCACCGCCCGCGAGCGCGAGGTGCTCGAGTGCCTGGGCGCGGGCCTGTCCAACGCGACCATCGCCGCGCGGCTCGGCATCGCCGAGGCCACCACGAAGACGCACGTCTCCCGCATCCTGGCCAAGCTCGGGCTGCAGAGCCGGATGCAGGCCGCCATCGCGGCGCGCCAGGTGCGATCCCTTGACACGTGACCAGTAAGTCACATAACGTCGAGGCGTGGACGACGACGATCGCGTCTTCAAGGCCCTCGCCGACCCCACGCGGCGCTTCCTGCTCGACCTGCTGTTCGCGCGCGACGGGCGCACGCTCACGGAGCTCGAGTCCGAGCTGGAGATGACCCGCTTCGGGGTGATGAAGCACATGAAGGTCCTGGAAGAGGCGAACCTCGTGGTGACCCGGCGCCAGGGCCGGGAGAAGCTGCACTTCCTCAACGCGGTGCCCATCCGGCAGATCCACGACCGCTGGATCGACAAGTACACCAGCGATCACGCCCGGGCCCTGCTCGACCTGCGACCACGGCTGGAGGACGACGAGTCATGAGCGGCGGTCCCGGCGCGCGCGGGAACTTCCCGAGCCTCGCCCGCGGCCGTCCGATCTCTGCGACACTGGAGACCGCCAAGGCGCCCGAAGCCGGCCTGACGCCCGTCACACGGGCCGAAGGAGCAGCACCATGGGCAATTCCCGCCGGATCCCCCGCGTCGCGGCCGTCGCCGCGCTCATGGGCTCACTCGTCGCCGTCCTGCACGGCGGCCCCGCCCGTGCCGCGACCACCGACCAGGCGTTCAACCCCGGCACCGGCGCGCTCGACGTGGACTACGCCGGCTACCTGTCCAGGCACGACGTCGTCTACAACAGCCCGCAGACCGACCCGCTGCTCGGCCTGACCGTCGGCAACGGCCGCACGGGCGCCATGGTGTGGAACGGCAACGGCCTCACCATGCAGGTGTCCAACGTCGACGCCTCCGAGCAGTCCGCCTACGCGGCCGGCCTCGTGAACCTCAACACGAACCCGGGCCTCGACACCGGCTACACGACCTTCCAGCAGCGGCTGTCGCTCTACGACGGCACGCTCACCACGAGGTACGACAGCAACCGCACGGTCACCGTGCTCGGCGTGCCCGGCTCCGAGGTGATGGGCATCCACGTCGAGGACTCGCGCACCGGCCTGGGCGCCACGACGCTCGACCTGAGCATGTGGGACCCGGCGACGGTGCCCGACAGCGCCGACGTACCCGACCTGGACACCTGGCAGCACATCAGCACCTTCGCCGACGCCGGCGCCGCCGGGTTCAGCCGCGGCCAGCGCGACCCCGGCGGCTTCGGCTACACCCTCGCGGCCACGGTGGAGGGCGCGGCCTACACCACCCAGGTGACCGGCGGCCGCCAGGTGCGCCTGACCATCACGCCCACCGCGAGCTACACGATCTGGTTCACGGCCGCGAGCCGCCTCAACGCCCCGAACCGGGACTCGGTCGCGCAGGCCCGCGGCCAGCTCACCGCGGCCAGGAGCGCCGGCTACCTGACCACGCTGAACGACTACCGCGCCTTCTGGCACGCGTTCTGGGCGAAGTCGTTCGTGCAGTACGGCGGCGCGGCCGGCACCGGGGACTACCTCGAGAACGTCTACTACCTCGCGACCTACATGATCGCCGCGGGCGGCTACGGCACCTACCCGTTCCACTGCTCCAACGGCGTCTTCCGGGCGACGCGGGACGCCACGAAGTGGAGCAACGGCTACTGGTACGGCAGCCAGCGCGACATCTACAACCCGCTGCTCGCCGCCAACCACGTCGACCTCTTCGCCACCGAGAACCGGCTCTACAGCCGCAACGCCGCGGCGCTGCGGGCCTACACCCGGACCCGCTACGCGATCGACGGGCTGTGGACGCCGGAGACGATGGGCTGGGACGGCAACGCGCGCGGCACCGTCGGCTCGGACGACGTCGACGACATCTACTCGACGGGCGCCGAGGCCGCGTACAACATGTACCTGCAGTACCGCTACACCGACGACACGAGCTACCTGCGCGGCACCGCGTACCCGTTCCTCCGCGACGTCGTGCGGTTCTACCAGGCGAAGCTCTCGCGGGACCCCGCGACCGGCCGCTACTTCATGGCGTCGTCGAACGCGCGCGAGACCTACTGGGACGTCAGGAACGCGATCACCGACCTGGCCGCCGTCCGGCGCGTCTTCCCCATCGCCATCGCGGTGAGCACCCAGCTCGGGCTCGACGCCGGCCTGCGCGCCGGCTGGCAGGACGTGCTGAGCAACCTCGAGCCCTACAAGGTGAGCAACGGCGTCTGGCTGCCGCACGACCCGCCGCCGGTGCGGCCGCACAACGCCGAGGACGTGACGTCGCAGCTCATCTGGCCGTACGACCTCACCGGCATCGGGGCCAGCGACTACGCCACGGCGCTGGCCGGCTGGAACGCCCGGCCGAACCCCTACGGCACCGTGTCGGCGGACGACGCCGTGCAGGCCGCGCGGCTGGGCCTGGGCGATCAGGCGCTGGCGGGCATGAAGCTGATGCTGCAGCGGTACCAGAACTCCCCCAACGGCATGACGAGCGACATCAACGGCGGCTTCGCGTACCTCGGCGTGCACCTGGCCGCGACGAACGAGTCGCTCCTGCAGTCCTACGACGACCGGATCCGCGTGTTCCCGGCCGCGCCCGCCGACGCGGGCTTCAGCGGGAAGTTCACGCTGCTGGCCGAGGACGGGTTCCTCGTGAGCTCGGAGCGCGAGGGCAACGAGACGAAGTACGTCGGGCTCAAGAGCCTCTACGGCAAGCCGGCCCGGGTGGTGAACCCGTGGGGCAGCGAGCAGATCCGGGTCCGGCGCGCCTCCGACGACGCGGTGCTGACCACGAGCACGGCCGGCGAGGTCACCTTCGCCACCGCCGCGGACACCGTCTACATCGTCGAGCGGACCGCCCGGCCGCTGACGTCCTACCCCCACACGCGGCTGACCGGCACCGCCAACACCGGCGTCAAGACGCTCGCCGGCACCGCCTCCACCCTCGGCACGCCCGCCGCCGGGCAGCCCGCGCTCGTCAACGACACCGCGCTGACCTACGACGCGAACTGGTACCGCAGCACGAACCGCGGCTACGGGGACTACAACGACGACACGCACCACAGCACCACCGTGGGCGCGACCGCGAGCTATACGTTCACGGGCACCGGCGTGCAGCTGCTGTCCGAGCGCTTCGGCGACATGGGCAGCGTGGACGTGTACGTCGACAACGTCCTGCAGGCCACCGTGAGCCTCGGCGCGCCGGGCGCCCGGCAGGTCCAGCAGACCGTCTACACCAGGTCCGGCCTGGCCAACGGCACGCACACGATCCGGATCGTCAACCGGAGCACGTCGGTCGGGATGGTCGACGCGCTGCGGATCACCACGGGCACGACCCCGCCCGCGGCCGGCTCGGCGCTGCGGGCGCGGGTGAACACGCGCTACGTCACCGCCGACGCCGGCGGCACGGGCCCGCTCATCGCCACCGGGACCGCCGTCGGTACCGCCGAGCAGTTCGACGTCGTCGACCTGGGCGGCGGCCTGATCGCGCTGAGGGCCCGCGTCAACGGCCAGTTCGTGTGCGCCGAGAACGCCGGGGCCAACCCGCTCGTCGCCGACCGGGCGCAGGCCGGGTCGTGGGAGACGTTCCGGCTCATCCGCAACGCCGACAACTCCGTGAGCCTGCAGGCGACGGTGAACGGGCGGTACGTGGCGGCGGAGAGCGCGGGCTCGGCGCCGCTCGTGGCCAACCGCGAGGCGATCGGGCCGTGGGAGAAGTTCGACCTGATCGCCGCGTGACGAAGAGGATCGGGCCGGGGCCGGCGAGGGTGGGACCGGTCCGGGGCCGGCCCCACCCGGTCCCGTCAGCTGACGGTGACGGCCGCGTCGTCGATGACGAAGGACGTCTGCAGCGAGGAGTCCTCGGTGCCGTTCCACTTGAGCGTGACGCTCTGGCCCGCGAACGCGTTGAGGCTGTACGACTTCTGCACGTACCCGGTCGCCTTGTTCAGGTTCGACAGGGTGGCCAGGGTGGTGGAGCCCGCGGTGACGGTCAGCTTGTCGTAGGCCGTCGTGGTCGTGGTCTCCGCGGAGTCGACGTGCACCCAGAACGTCAGCGTCGCCGAGCAGCCGGCCGGGATGGTCACCGACTGCGAGATGCTCTCGGTGTGCGTGGAGCCGTACCCGAGCAGCCACGCGCTGTAGGTCCCGCCGTGCGCGGCCTGGCCCTGCGAGGACCACTGCCCGATCGCGCCGGTCGTGCCCGTCCAGCCCGTCGCGCCCGACTCGAAGCCCGGGTTCGTGAGCTTCTGGCCGCTGCAGGTGCCGCCGCCCCCGCCGCTGACGGTCCACGTGAAGCTCGCGCTGCCCGTGGCGCCGGTGGTGTCCCGGGCGGTCACGGTGCTCGTGGTGGTCTGGGCGGTCGTCGGGGTGCCGGAGATGAGCCCGGTGCTCGCGTTGATGCTCAGGCCCGCGGGCAGCCCGGTCGCCGAGTAGGTGAGCGTCTGGCCCGACGCCGAGTCCGTCGCGGTGATCTGCAGCGACTTCGCGGTGCCGACCGTCGCGGTCTGCGCGCCCGGGTTGGACACGGTGACCGTGTTGCCCGGCGTGCTCGCCCCGGTGAGCAGGCAGCCCGGGACCGTGAGGTCGACGGCGCGGGAGGCGTTCAGGCAGGTGGTGAACCAGTACGTCTGCTCGCCGTAGGACTGTCCCTGGTGGACGGTCACGTTGCCGTTCGCGTCGACCTCGCACGGGTTGTTGAGCGTGCAGCTCTGCCCGTCGTCGTTGCCGGTGTTGTTGATGCCGATGACGGCCCGGTCCGACGTGCGCACGATCGGCGAGCCGGAGGTGCCGTGGGTGGTCTGGCAGCCGGTGTTGTACCGGATCGAGTCGTGCCACGTCCACGTGTCCTCACGCAGCGTGGGCACGAACCCGTTGATGGTGCAGGTCCAGACCTGCTTCCAGTAGCTCGACGGGACGGTCATCGCGGTGCCGTCGGCCGGACGGGTGGCGGCCACGGTGAGCGCGGTGGTGTTGTTGTACTTCGACTTGATCTGCGCGAACGTGTCGGTGAGCTGGTACAGCGACACGTCCGTGCCGGTCATGGTGCCGTAGATGAGCTTGTCGGCCTTCACCGTGCCCAGCGCCGCGCCGCTGTCGCTCAGCAGCGTCCCGGAGCGCGTGCTGGCGCGGTTGGTGTAGACCTGGCCCGCAGGGATGAACCCGTTCTCGTAGCAGTGCCCGTTGGTGAGCAGCATGGCCCGGTCGGAGTCGACCGACTGCGGCCACCGCACCAGCGAGCCCGAGCAGTTGTTCAGCGCGATCGTCGAGCCCAGGCCGGTGACCGCGAGTGCCTGGGCAGGCGCCGGGCCGGCGACGACGCTCGCGGCGACGGCGAGGATGGCCGCGCCGACTGCGAGTGTCCGTCTCTTGCGCATGGGGGATCCCTTCGTCGGGGTACGCGCGGCGGTCGTGGGCTACGCGTAGCCGCCCGTCAATGTGATTCGCACCCTCACATTGACGAACTTCCCCGTCAACGACGGTGGACCCTATGCCTGGCCCTGCGTCTACTCCTCGATGGCCCCACCGACCCGGCGCAGATGCTGGCGGAAGGTGTACCGGGGATCGCCCGAGCGCCGCGCGAGGTACTCCTCGAACCTGGTCTGCTCCCGCAGGGTCTCGCCGGCGCGGATCCTCGAGGCCTGCTCCCGCTCGGTGTCCCGGATGCCGCGCGCGTGCCGCAGGACCTCCTCGGCCCGGTCGGCCGCGACGAACACGACCCCGTCGGCGTCGGCGAGGACCAGGTCGGCCGCGGTGACGACGTGGGGCCCGAAGCGGGCGGGCGCGAGGCTCTCGGCCTCGCGGACGCTCAACGGGCCCACCGGCAGCGCGCCGTAGCTGAACACCGGCCGGCCGATCTCGAGCAGCTCGGCGGTGTCGCGGTGCAGGCCCCAGACGACCAGGCCGGCGACCCCGGCCGCGGCGGCCTCGAGCACGGTCAGGTCGCCGACGCAGGCCTCGTCGGTGCGTCCGCCGTTGTCCACGACGAGCACGTCGCCGGGCCCGGCCGCGCCGAACGCCTCGAGGAAGGCGTCGACGCTGCCGTAATGGCGGGCGGGGAGCACCCGTCCGGCCAGGCACGTGCCGGGAATGACGGGCCTGATGCCGGCGGGCGCGATCCGCGGGGCGATGCCGGCGCGCACACAGGCGTCGGCGACGAGCGGGGTGGTGAGATCGGTGAAGTCGTTCACCGCGTCATCATGGCCCGGCGCGGGGGTCGCCCGCCGGAGCCAATTCGGCGCGGGTGGTTCTGGTGCTGTCGCGGCGCCTACTGCGGCAGCAGCGCGGCGACCCGGGCCACCGCGGGGCGGGCCTCGAGGTGCAGGCGCGCCACGTTGATGCCGTCGTCGCCGAGGACCGCCAGCAGGCTGGTCGGGCCGACGGCGTAGACGGTGAAGTACCCGCCCTCGCTGCGCAGCGTGGCGTCGCGGAACGGGCTCTGCCCGAGCACCATCGCGGTCTGCCGCCCCAGGCCGAAGGTGGTCGCGGCCAGCGCCGCCAGGTCGGCCGGCTCCAGGCCGGGCGGCAGGTCGTGGGTGATGAGCAGGCCGTCGACCCCGCCGACGGCCGAGCCCCGCACGCCCGGCACGCGCAGGCGCAGGTCCGCCAGCTCCCCCCGGACCGCCGCGAGCGCGGCGGCCATCGGATCGATCCTGGTGCCGAACGTCGCCGCCGTGCCACCCCAGGTCTGCTCCACCGGAGCGCGGCGCGGCAGCCCGTCCGCGTCGGGTGGCGTCGCAGTCCCGAAGGAGGTCACAGCTCGAGGCCCTCTTCGATCTGGCGCAGCTGGTGGCGGGCCAGCGCGAGGTTGGCGCGGGTCTTGACCAGGGCCAGGTAGAGGAAGAGCCCGCGTCCGCCGAGCGAGCCCAGGGGGCGGATGATGTGGTACTGGTGGTCGAGCGTGATGAGGATGTCCTCGACCTTGTCCGGCAGCCCGAGCATCTCGATGGTGCGCAGCTTGGCCCGCACGACGTCCGTGTTGCCGGCCGCGGCCACGGTGATGTCGAAGTCGGGGCCCCCGCCGAGCGTGCCGAGGGTCATGCCACTGGTGTAGTCCACGAGCGCGGCGGCGATGGCGCCGTCGATGTTCATCGCGCTCTTGAGCGCGACGTCAAGGTTGCTGGTCAAGCCTGCCTCCGACTGTTCGACCAAGTGGAATGCGCCAGAGCCTGACACAGGACGATCGCCCCGTGCACGTTTCGTCACCGGTTTCAGACACTCGGCCAATCGCCATCTGACCTGCCAGCCGATGCGCCGGTGACGCTCGGTCGCGCGATGTGATCATACTGCGATGACGGACAACCAAGTACGTCGGATCGGCCCTGGTCACAGGCGCTCAGGGAATCGAGACTCTTGACAGTCCCGGCGCCGCGCGCAAGGCTCGGAGAGCGCTCTCCCAGGCGCCTTGCGGTCACCGCCATGGCCACGATCGGAGCATCATGCCGTCACGTCGCCGCGCCCTGCTCGCCGCGGCCCTCGCCGCCGCGCTGACCGGCGGGCTCGTCGCCGGGATCCGGGTCGCCGAGGCCGCCGACCAGCCCTGGCGCGACGCCACCCAGACCCCCGCGCAGCGCTCCGACGAGCTGCTCGCCGCCATGACCCAGGCCGAGAAGCTCACGATGCTGCACGGCGGGGCCGGCTGCGGCTTCGCCGGGTGCGTCGATGCCAACACCCGGCTCGGCATCCCGCAGATCCGGCTGCAGGACGGCCCGGCCGGGGCCGGCGACGGGTTCACCGGCGTCACCCAGCTGCCGGCCCCGGTCGCCGCCGCCGCGACCTGGGACACCGCCCTGGCCCGCCGCTACGGCGAGGTCCTCGGCGCCGAGCAGTGGGGCAAGGGCACGAACGTGGTGCTCGCCCCGACCATCAACATCGTGCGCGACCCGCGCTGGGGCCGGGCCTTCGAGTCGTTCGGCGAGGACCCGTACCTGGCCGGGCAGATCGGCGCCGCGGACATCCAGGGCATCCAGAGCCAGGGCCCGATGGCCCAGGTCAAGCACTACGCGGCGTACAACCAGGAGACCAACCGCAACACGCTGTCCGACAACGCGATCGTGGCCGCGCGCACCCAGCGCGAGATCTACCTGCCCGCCTTCGAGGCCGCCGTCCAGCAGGGCCAGGCCGACTCGGCGATGTGCTCCTACTCCGCCGTGAACGGCGCCTTCGCCTGCGAGAACGGGCCGCTGCAGAACGACGTGCTCAAGCGGGACCTCGGCTTCACGGGCTTCATCACCTCGGACTGGGGCGCCACCCACTCGACCGTCGCCTCGGCGAACAACGGGCTCGACATGGAGATGCCCGGCAGCCAGTACTTCGGCGCCGCGCTCACCACGGCGGTGCAGAACGGCCAGGTGTCCCCGGCGACCATCGACGAGCACGTGCGGCGCATCCTGCTGTCGATGTTCCGCCGCGGGCTGTTCGACCGGACGCAGACGGTCGACACGGCCGCGGTCGTGACCACGCCCGCCCACGCCGACGTCGCGCGCCAGGTCGCGCGCGACGGTGCGGTACTGCTCAAGAACGCCGGCAACGCGCTGCCCCTGGCGAGCGGCTCGACGGTCGCGGTGATCGGCCCGGGCGGCGGCACCCGCGCGATGGTCCAGGGCGGCGGCAGCGCCGCGGTCAACGCGCCCTACGTGGCCACGCCCTACGACGCCATCCACGCCCGCAGCGCCTCCGCCGTCTACGCGCCCGGCATCGCGGCCGCCGACGGCGCGCTGCCCCCGGTGCCGGCCGGCGCGTTCACCGGGCTCACGGCGGCGTACTACGACAGCACCGATCTGTCCGGCGCCGCGGTGCTCACCCGGGCCGAGAGCGCGATCGACAGGGTGTGGGGCGGCGCCTCCCCGGCGCCGGGGGTCAACGCGACGAACTGGTCGGCGCGCTACACCGCCACCCTCCACCCGGCCGTGAGCGGCACCTACCAGTTCTCCCTGACCAGCGACGACGGCAGCCGGCTGCTCGTGAACGGCCAGCAGGTCATCAACAACTGGTTCAACCAGGGCAGCACGACCCGCACCGGCTCGGTCACGCTGAGCGCCGGGCAGAGCGCGAGCATCGAGGTCGACTACTTCCAGGGCGGCGGCGCGAGCAACCTGACCCTGGGCTGGTCGGTGCCCGGCCAGTCCGTGCACGACCAGGCGATCGCGGCCGCCCGCGGCGCCGCCACCGCGCTCGTCTTCGTCGACACCTTCGAGTCCGAGGGCTCCGACCTGGCCGGCATCGACCTCGCCGCGGCCCAGAACCAGCTCGTCGCCGACGTGGCCGCGGTCAACCCGAACACCGTGGTCGTGGTCAACAGCGGCTCGGCCGTCGCGATGCCCTGGGTGAACAGCGTGAAGGCCGTCGTCGAGGCGTGGTACCCGGGCCAGGAGGACGGCAACGCGCTCGCGGCCCTGCTCTACGGCGACGCCGACTTCACCGGCCGCCTGCCGGTCACGTTCCCGGCGCGGCTGGCCGACGTGCCCGCGAACACCACGGCGCAGTGGCCGGGGCAGGGCGGGCAGGTCCAGTACTCCGAAGGGCTCAAGGTCGGCTACCGCTGGTACGACGCCCAGAACCTGACCCCGCTCTTCCCGTTCGGTCACGGGCTGTCGTACACCACCTTCGCCTACGGCAACCTGACCGTCGCCACCCCGGACGCGAACGGCCGCGTGGCGGTCGCGTTCGACGTCACCAACACCGGCACGCGCGCCGGGTCGGAGGTGGCGCAGGTGTACGTCGGGCAGCCCGCGAGCACCGGCGAGCCCCCGAAGAACCTGCGCGGCTTCGCCAAGGTCGCGCTGGCCGCGGGCCAGACCCAGCGCGTGACCGTGACCCTGGACGCGCGCAGCTTCCAGACGTGGGGCACCGCGTGGACCACGTCCGCCGGGACGCACCAGGTCTCCGTCGGCGCCTCGTCCCGGGACATCCGCCTCACCGGCCAGGTGACCATCGGCGGCACGCCTGCCGGGTACAGCCCGCTTCCCCGGACCGCGTGGACGGCGACCGCGTCCTCCACCGCGGGCGCCGACGTGCCGGCCCGGGTCCTGGACGGCAACACCGCGACCCGCTGGTCGACCGGCACCCCGATGGCGAACGGCCAGTGGCTCCAGGTCGACCTCGGCTCGGCCCAGACCTTCGACCGCCTGCGCATGGACTCGGCCGGCAGCACGAACGACTACGCCCGCGGCTACCAGATCCAGACCTCCGCGGACGGCGTCACGTGGAGTGCCCCGATCGCCACGGGCACCGGCACCTCGGCCCAGGTGACCGTAACCTTCAACGCGGTGACGGCCCGCTACGTCCGCATCGTGCAGACGGGCACGTCGACGAGCTGGTGGTCGGTGGCGGAGCTGAACCTGGACACGTCCGGCACCGTCCCCCCGGCGACCGGAGCCCTGCCGCGGACCGGTTGGACGGCGACGGCCTCGGCGACGGGCGGCACCGACGTGCCGGCCCGGGTCCTGGACGGCGACACCGGGACGCGCTGGTCGACGGGCACGCCGATGGCGAACGGCCAGTGGCTGCAGCTGGACCTGGGCACGGCGCGGACGTTCAAGGAGCTGCGCATGGACTCGGCCGGCAGCGGGTCCGACTACGCGCGCGGCTACCAGATCCTGGTCTCGGCGGACGGGACGACGTGGGGTGCGCCGATCGCGACGGGCACCGGGACGGGCGCCCTGGTGACGGCCACGTTCGCGGCGCAGAACGCGCGGTATGTGCGGATCGTGCAGACGGGCACGTCGACGAGCTGGTGGTCGGTCGCGGAGCTCAACCTGTACTCGTGAGCACGACGGGCGGGCCGGCGACCTCGAACCGCCGGCCCGCCCGCAGTTCGTCCAGCGCCCGCTCCGCCGCCTCGACGCGGTGCGTGAAATGAATCGTGTATCGATCCTCGGCCGCCCGGGACCGCACCAGGAGACGCAGCGCCTCGGCGTCGGGGTGGCCGTGCTTAGTGCCGTCGGTCGAGATGACGTAGTGCTCGGCCGTCACCCGCTCGAAGAAGTCCGCCGTGACGTTCTTGGCACTGCCGTGATGCGGCAGCTTCAGCACATCGACGTGCAGCCGCTCGTGCCCGCACGCCGCGAGCCCGTCGAGCAGATGGTCGGCCCGGGCGTCGCCGGTCAGCAGCGCGGTGGTGGTCCCGTCGGTGAGGTACAACGCGATGCTCGACAGGTTGGGCACGCTGTGGTCCTTGACCGCCGCCGCGGCCACCTGCGGGTCGTGCCGCTGCCACTTCGCCGCCAGCGTGTCGAGCGCCGCCGGGCCGGGCGCGATCACAGTCACGTCCAGCCCGTGGAGCGACGCCGTGACGCCCTGCCTGATCACGTCCCCGAAGGGCTCGTTGCGCCGCAGCCCGAGGGCGGTGGCCAGCCTTCGGAGGTTGCCGCCCTGAGCGAAGCTCGCGCCCCGCACGACGTCGGCGGGCACCTTGAGGATCTCGGCGGCGTGGTTGAACCACAGCCGCTCGATCACGACGCTGGGCTCCAGCTGATCCTGCTGTTCCCGGTGCAGCGCGCCGAGCATGGCCAGCACCCCGCCGATGTGGTCGTCGTCGACGTGCGTCACGCACACCGCCTCGAGGCGCTGGAACCGGCCCTTGATCGCGCTCTCGTACGTGCCGTGCCGTCCACCGTCGACCAGGATCGCCCGCCCGTCCCACCGCACCAGGCACGCATCTCCCGGCCCGGCGGCAAGGAATTCGAACGTGAGCACCCGCGCCCCTCAGATCGACTGGATGGCGCGCAGCACGTCGACCACGCCGTTGCCCTGAAACGCCCGCTCACGGCGTAGGTCGGTCGCGGTCGCGCAGAGGACCTCCTTGATCCGCTCCGGCCGCCCGATCAACTCCCGGTGGCGGGCCATGAGCATCGCCGCCGCCCCGCTGACATGCGCCGCGGCCTGGCTCGTGCCGTGCATCGCCATGATCTCGTTCCCGGGGATCGGGCCGTCGATGTCCTCGCCGGGCGCGATCAGGTCGGGCTTGGGCCGCCCGTCGGCCGTAGGGCCGCGCCCCGAGAAGAAACTCACACCATGCCGATGGGGGTTGGAGCGATGCGTCGAGCCGACGGTGATGACCGCATCTGCGTTGCCCGGGTCCGAGATACTGGTCGGGTTGTAGCCGGCCCCGTTGGTGCGCACGAGCTCGCCGAACCCCGAATTCCCGGCCGCGGCGACGACCACGACACCCGAACGCACGAGCCGCTCAGCCTCCTGGCACACCGGCGTCCACCCGCACGCGTAGGTCGCCACGTCGTGCGGCACCGACAGGCTGAGATTCACTCCCGCAATGACGAGCCGGCCGGCCTGCTCGTTGATGTACCGGATCGCCTGGAGCGCCGCGAGCACGGAGAACTCGTCGCCGTCGCCCTGATCATCGAGAACCCGGAAGTCGTACAGCTTGATGTTGGGGCATACCCCGCGCAGTCCCCGCTCGGGCCAGTTCCCCCCGAGCACCCCGGCCACGTGCGTCCCGTGCGGATTTACCGGCTCCCGATACTGCACCAGCGGCCGCCTCGGCCGTTCTCGTTCGAGTTCAAGCTGGATCTCGACGTAGGGCAGCGCTTCGCGCCAGTCGACCAGCCCCGGCACCTTCGCGCGATCGGCGAGCACCTTTCGCGCGTTGGTGAAATCGAACGCCCGCAGCACCCGCGTTCCGAATGGCTCGAACTCGTCGTAGATCTTGCGCCACTCCTGAAACGCCGGATGCCGGTAGTCGATGCCGCTGTCCACCACCGCCCAGCCGATGCTGCCGCAGTCCACGGCAAACACCTGCTCCGCCGCGTCGGCCTTGACCGTGGCCCGCGACCGGCTCACCGCCGCTCCGGCCCGGCGGTTGGTCGTCACCGACGCCACCGGGTGCAGCAGGCGCCGGTCGTCGCCAAGGGCGCCGCGCCGCCGCTCCGCCGGAACGATGTCGCGCAGTGCCTGGACGACGAACGCAAGCCCATCGCCACCTGCCGACTCCGCAACCGCGTGCAGGAGCCCGATGAACCAGGCGAGGCGCTGGTCGTACTCGCTGGCACGTCCCTCATCCCGGCGATAGTCCTCCTCGGCGAAGCCGGTGCCCCGCGGCCGGGGCGGCCGTCGCCGCTCCGGCGGCGTGGACGAGCGGTCCAGCAGATCGAGCAGCTCATCCGGGGGCAGTTGGGCGGCCCGCCCTACGAGGTCGGCCAGATTCGTGATCGGCATGACGACCTGAACGAGCTGGCGAAGGGTCACCTCGACGAGCACGAACCCACCGACGGCGACCGGCTTCGTGCTGTTCGTGCCCGTGGCCTGGAGCCGCTCGAACACCGTGCGAATGCCGTGATCCTCGTGGATTGTGAGGATGACCTCCACCCGGTGTTCGAGGCCCCGCCGCGATGGCTGGGCGAACGCCCACCAGGCGTCGAAGCGCACCGGACAGTCCGTCGCCCAGGGTGGGGGCAGGGCGCCCGTGCCGTAGAACCGCTCCGTCAGCTCGTCCCGGTTCACGCCGCCGCCCTTCATCGGAGTCGATCGCTGCCGGGCGGTGAGCCTACGCCGGGATCACCCGCGAGCGCGACACTCCATCGGCCGAAGCACACGTGGGCTGCGAGTCATCAGCACGGGCCGTCACGTCCACGAATGCCACGGCAGTGCGCGGCCGGAACCGCGCCCGAGCCGGATCGCCCGCCGCGGCCGGGCGGCCGGCCCGGGCCACCTCGATCGAGCTGGTCGAGACGGCCGCTTAGACCTCCCGCCTCCCTGACGCCCGCGGGCCAGTCGCCGGCCGCAGACGAGCGGGCCGCGGGGTCGGTTGCCGGTTGTACGCATCCGGTCAGGCTCGGGAGCGACGTGGCCACCGTGACCGTGTGCGGGCTTCTCGTCACGCGTCCTTCGATGCGAGCGCCGCGTTACGGTTCCGATGAACGCGATGACCGGGTCCCGGTCATTCACGCGTTCGCGCGCGTCGGCACGCGCTCCCAGAACGCCGCCGCCGTCACGGTTGCCGTGGGCGCGATGGTCGGGCGGCGCGGTCGGTCCACCAACGGCAGCGTCGAGGCACGCGGTCGGCGACGAGGTGCTCATGAACTTGGACTCCGTCGAACCGCCGGCCCGGCCGGTTCGGGCACCGCAGCGGACGGGCCGCATCAGAGGGACTTGACCCACTCGTCGGTCGTGGTGACCGTGGCCTGGCGGGGGAAGACCTTCTCGGTCAGGACGCGGTGGATCTCCTCGTCGGGGTCGGCGCAGGCGTCGGACAGGACGGTCAGGGCGTAGTCCAGGTCCGCGGCCTGGCGCAGCGTCGACAGGACCACCCCGCTGGTCGAGATGCCGGCCAGGATCAGGGCGTTCGCGCCCGCGCCGCGCAGCAAGACGTCCAGGTCGCTGCCGCTGAAGGCGCTCACCCGGCGCTTGACGATCACCGGCTCGTCCGGCCGGGTGGGCAGGTCGGCGTGCAGCTGGGTCGCGGGGTGGTCCTGGGTCATGGTGTCGCCGGCCTGGCTGATGGCGCCGAACGTCCGGTTCGTCGCCGACGCCTCGGGGTAGCCGGGGCGGAAGGCGACGCGGACGTACATGACGGGGATGCCGGCGCCGCGGGCGGCCTCGATCGCGCGGCTCACGGCCGCGAGGGCGGGGCCGCCGCCGGCGCGGTCGACGATGCCCTGCTGGAAGTCCATGGCGAGCAGCACGGGACGGGTCTCGGACATGCGGATTGCCTCTCTGCGGACGTTGTGCGACCGAGCACAGCGAACAAGCGGATGCTGAGCGAACGAGCGAACGAGCGAACGAGCGAACGGACGAGCGGAGCGAACGAGCGAACGGACGAGCGGAGCGAACGAGCGAACGGACGAGCGGAGCGAACGAGCGAACGGACGAGCGAACAAGCAGGCGCTGGGCGAACGAATAAGAGCGAACGCGCGGACGGGGTGCGGATAGGCGGTCAGTCGGCGGGCTCACCCAGCCGGGCCAGCAGGGTCAGCGCCTCGTTGATGGTGGCCAGCTCCGCCTCGGTGAAGCGCCGGTCCATCTCCCGCACGAGCCAAGCGTTGCGCCCCTGCTTGTCGGCCAGGGCCCGGGCCCGGCCGGCCTCGCTGAGCGTGATGATGTGCCGCCGGCCGTCCTCGGGGTCGGGTGAGCGCTCGATGAGGCCGAGGTCGTCGAGGGCGTTGAGGGTCCCGGTCATCGACTGCGGGCGGACACCCTCGGCCAGGGCCAGCACCGTGGTCGAGGAGGCGCCGTCGCGGTGCAGGCGCCCCACCACCGCCGCCTGCGACGGGGTCAGGCCGCCGGAGGGCACCTGGCCCAGCCGGGCCCGCAGCCGCCGGAACAGCTCGACGAGATCACGGGCGGCCGTCGCCGCACCGGGCGATCGCTCCACCAAGGTAACCCCCTGACCCGATGCCGCGGCCCCGGAATGGATCGGACAACTACGTAGCAAGCCTACACAGTTTACCTGTGCACTGCGAATCCACAGGATCGCGTCCCCGGCCGGGCGACGCCGGCAAAGGACCCGGGAGGGCGACGCCGGCAAAGGACCCGGGAGGGCGACGCCGGCAAAGGACCCGGGAGGGCGACGTCGGCAAAGGACCCGGGAGGGCGACGCCGGCAAAGGACCCGGGAGGGCGACGCCGGCAGAGGCCCCCCGGGGGGGCGACGTCGGCAGAGGACCCGGGTCCGGCGTCGGCGGGCCGCGAGGAACGCGATGGTCGACGCCGCCGCCGAGACGGGTCCCGTCGTGCGATCCGCGTCACGCGCGTGGAAACGGCTTGTCCGGAGGCTGGCCTCCGGTATTGTGGAGGCATGCCTCAAGTTTCCCGGTCCTCGCACCGGCTGACGTTCGGCGTCCTCGCCGCGTCCACGGCGGCGTTCTCGATGTTGCAGTCGCTGGTCAGCCCCGTGCTGCCGGTCATGCAGCGCGATCTGCACACGTCGGCGGGCACCGTGACGTGGGTGCTGACCGCCTGGCTGCTCGCCGCGTCCGTGGCCACGCCGCTCATGGGCCGCATCGGCGACATGATCGGCAAGGAGCGCACGCTGCTGGTCGCGCTCGCCGCCATCGCGGCCGGGTGCCTGCTCGCCGCCCTCGCGCCCAACATCGGCGTCCTCATCGTGGCGCGGGTGATCCAGGGGCTCGGCGGGGCGCTGTTCCCCCTGTCGTTCGGCATCATCCGCGACGAGTTCCCGCCGGCCCGGGTCGTGTCCGCGGTCGGCGCGATGTCGGCCGTGATCGCGCTCGGCGGCGGGCTCGGGATCGTCCTGGCCGGGCCGGTCGTGGCCGCGCTGAACTGGCGCTGGCTGTTCTGGATCCCGCTCGGCGTCGTCGTGGTCACCGGGCTGCTGGCCTGGCGGTTCGTGCCGCCGTCGCCGTCGCGCTCCAGCGGGCGCGTGAACTGGCTCGCCGCCGTGCTGCTGTCGGCGTGGCTGGTGGCGCTGCTGCTGCCGCTGAGCAAGGGCAACGCGTGGGGCTGGTCGTCGCCGCTGACCGTCGGCCTGCTCGCCGCGGCCGCGCTGCTGGCCGCGGGGTGGGTCGCGGTCGAGACGCGCTCGGGCAACCCGCTCATCGACATGCGCATGATGCGCCTGCCCGCCGTGTGGACCACGAACGTCGTGGCGCTGCTGTTCGGCGCGGGCATGTTCGGCGTCTACGCGTTCCTGCCCCAGTTCATGCAGATCCCGTCCTCGACCGGCTACGGCTTCGGCGCCACGGTCGGCCAGGCGGGCCTGCTCATGGTGCCGATGCTGGCCACGATGGCGGTCGCGGGCATGCTCAGCGGCCCCATGGCCGGCTGGTTCGGCAGCCGCGCGCAGGTGATCGCCGGCTCCCTGCTGGCCACCGCGGCCGGCGCCGCGTTCGCCTTCGCCCACCGCCACCCCTGGGAGGTGGCCACCGCCGGCGCGGTCTTCGGCATCGGCATCGGTCTCGCGTACGCCTCCATGACCTCCCTCATCGTGCACAGCGTCCCGATCGCCCAGACGGGCGCGGCCAGCGGCATGAACGCCAACATCCGCACCATCGGCGCCTCGATCGGCACCGCGGTGGTCAGCTCCATCGTCACCGCCGACCTGCGCGCCGACGGCCTGCCGACCGAGTCCGCCTACACCGCGGCGTTCGTCGCCCTCGCCCTGGCCGCGGCGCTCTCGGTCGCCGTGGCGCTGCTCATCCCCCGCCGCCGGCCCGGGTCGCCGGCGCGGGAGCAGCGCGACCACTTCGAGGCGGAGGAGCCCGAGCTCACCCCGGTGCACGGCTGAGCGGCCACGGCACCGGCTACGCGGGGACCGGCCAGATCTGCAGGGTCGGTCCCCCGCCGGGCAGGAAGCCGGTCCACGCCGCGCCGCCCGGCTATGCGGGGACCGACCAGATCTGCAGGGTCGGTCCCTCGCCGGGCAGGGAGCCGGTCCACGCCGCGCCGCCGTAGAGGTTCGCCGCCTCCGCGACGCCGTCGAGCGCGACGTCGGCGCCGGACGCGCGGCGGGCCAGGACCAGCAGGCGCTCGTCGTGCGTCTCGCGCCAGAAGGCGATCGCGTCCGCGTCCACGTGGGCGAAGCGCAGGCCGCCCCCGCGCAGGGCCGGGTGCTTGCGGCGCAGGGCGAGCAGCCGGCCGTACCACGGCAGGACCGCAGCGCCGGTGCGCCACGGCATCGGGGTGCGCGAGCGCTCGCCGCTGGTGCCGGTCAGGCCGAACTCGTCACCCGCGAAGATCATCGGCACGCCGGGCAGGGTGGCGAGCAGGCCGGTCGCGACCTCGTGCAGCGCGGACGAGCCCACGACCGTGCGGATGCGGGCCGTGTCGTGGCTGCCGAGCAGGTTCCACGAGTGGGTCCACGAGCGCCAGGACATCGTCGCCATCATGGCCCGCGTCGTCGCGACGAACGCGTGGCCGTCGCGGCGGGGAACGGGGCCGGGGACGCCGAGGAAGTCCGGCAGGTCCAGCGACGGGGCGCGCAGCCACGTCCACAGTGGACGGGTGAAGCCGGCGTAGTTCATGGTGCCCTGCCAGCCGCCCGCGTCGAGGTCGCCGCCGGCGCCGTGGGCGTGCTCGGCGACCAGCAGGGCGTCCGGGCGGGCGCCGCGAACCGCCGCCGCGACCAGCCGGGAGACCTCGATGGTCAGGTCGTCCGCGGCGCGCCGGCCGGTCATGTTGGCCACGTCGACGCGCCAGCCGTCGAGGTACCGCAGCCACCGCCGCACGATCGAGTCCGGATCGGTCACGAACCGCTCGCGCAGCCGGGCCGAGTGCCAGTTGAGCTTCGGCAGCGACGGCACGCCGAGCCACGACTCGTAGCCGCCGTCGGCGCTCATGTAGTACAGATCGGGCTGGTCGAACCACGGGTGCTCGACGCCGGTGTGGTTCGTCGTGAGGTCGCCGACGAGCCGCATCCCCCGGGTGTGCAGGGCGTCGGCGAGGCGGCGCAGGGCCCGGTCCCCGCCCAGCAGCGGGTCGACGCGGTCGAAGGCGACGGCGTCGTAGCGGTGGTTCGAGCGGGCCGGGAAGAACGGCGTGAGATAGACGGTGTCGGCGCCGAGGTCCTGGATGTGGTCCAGGCGCCGGGCGATGCCGTCGAGGTCGCCGCCGTACCACTCCCTCGAGTGTCCGCGCACCGGCTCGTCCCACTCGCAGCGCTCCGCCCAGCCGGGGGTGGCCGGGGCGGTGGCCGAGCGGGCGAAGCGGTCCGGGAAGATCTGGTACACGATCGCCTCGCGCGTCCACGGCGCGGGGCCCGGGTGCGCGACGAGCCGGAAGTCGGTGTCGTCGGGCACGTCGTGGCCGAAGCGGCCGAGGACGGTGTACCAGTCCCCGTCGACGAGGAACCGGTACCGCGTCACGGGGTTGCGCACCAGCACCGAGGCCCGCCACCACAGCTCGCCGCCGCGCCGCTCCGCGGCCGCCACGGTGAACCTCGGCTCACCGTCCTCGATGGAGCGCACGTGCACCGAGCGGACGCCGAGGGGCGTGCGCAGCAGGACGTCCACGTTGGCGCCGAGCCGCGGGTTCTGGTCCGGCACGTACAGGGCGGACCCGTCGTGGTGGACGGTCATCCCTTCACCGCCCCGGTGGTGAGGCCCGACACGATGTACCGCTGCAGCACCTGAAAGACCACGACCGTGGGCACCGCGGTGAGCAGCGAGCCGGCGCAGAACATCCCGAAGTTGGCGTTGCGCTGCTCGGCCACGAGGCCGTAGAGCCCGACGGCGAGCGTCTTGGCGTCGTCGGAGTGCAGGAACACGTTGGCCAGCAGCACCTCGTTGATGGTGCCGATGAACCCGAGCAGCCCGGTGACCGCGAGGATCGGCGCGACCAGCGGCAGCGTGACCCGGAAGAAGATCTGGGCGTGGCTGGCGCCGTCGACGACCGCGGACTCGTCGAGCTCCTTGGGCACGGTGTCCAGGAAGCCCTTCATGAGCCAGGTGTTCACGCCGAGGGCGCCGCCGAGGTACAGCAGCATCAGCCCCCACGGCCGGTCGAGCCCGATCGCCGGGTAGTAGTCGCCGAGCGCGGCGAAGATGAGGTAGATGGTCACGACCGAGAGGAACTGCGGGAACATCTGGATCAGCAGCAGGGAGACGAGCCCGACCCGGCGCCCCTTGAACCGCATCCGGGAGAACGCGTAGGCGGCCAGGATGGACAGGAACACCCCCACCGCGGCGGCGATCCCGGCGATGAGGATCGAGTTGAGGTACCAGTGCGGGAACGCGGTCTTCGAGAACAGGTCCCCGAAGTTGCCCGGCCCCGCGGCGCTCGGGATGAGCTGCGTCGAGCTCAGCGAGCCCAGCGGGTTCAAGGCGGCGGAGACGACGAAGACGATCGGGAAGAGCGAGAAGGCGACGGCGAGGAGCCCGGCCGCGTGCCGCCAGCCGGTCGTGCGGGCCCAGGCGATCACGAGTAGACCTCCTCCTGCTTGCGGCTGCGACGGAAGCCGGCGACCGAGATGAGGGCCACGATGGCGAAGATGTACACCGAGATCGCCGCCGCGAAGCCGAGCTGCGCGCCGGAGCCGCCGAACGCGAGCCGGTACGTGTAGGTGATGAGCAGGTCGGTCGCGCCGATGCTGGAGTTGCCGGCCTCGAAGGGCGCCCCCTCGGTGGTCAGGTAGATCGCGTTGAAGTTGTTGAAGTTGAACGCGAACGACGAGATGAGCAGCGGGGTGAGCGCGACGAGCAGCAGCGGCAGCGTGACCCGGCGGAAGCGCTGCACCGGGGTGGCCCCGTCGATCGAGGCCGCCTCCGACATCTCGCGCGGGATGGCCTGCAGCGCGCCGGTGGCGACGAGGAACATGTACGGGTACCCGAGCCACAGCTGCACCAGGATCACGGCCAGCCGCGCGGTCCACGGGGTGCCGAACCAGTCCACGTGCAGGCCGGTGAGCCGGTTGACGAGCCCGAAGTCCTGGTTGAACAGGTCCCGCCAGACGAGCAGCATCGCGAACGAGGGCATCGCGTAGGGCAGCACGAGCAGCACGCGGTACCAGCTGCGCCCCCGCATCTTCGCGTTGAGCGCGAGCGCGCAGGCGAGCCCGAGCGCGAACGTCGCCAGCACCGACCCGAGCGCGAACCCCAGGTTCCACACGAGGGTCTTCAGGAACGGGCCCGCGATGCGCGGGTCGGTGACGACCCGGCCGAAGTTGGCCAGGCCGACGTTGACCTTCCAGCCCTGGGCCAGGTGCTCGCCGTCGTCGGCGACGAACGAGCCGGAGTCCTCGTCGGCCCTCCAGCGCTTGCCGGTGCCGCGGTCGGTGATGCAGTCGCAGCCGGCGTCGTAGTAGCGGGTGGCCTGGCCGGTGTAGGCGCGGGTGAGCCCGGAGGCCCGGATCGCCCCGCCGTCCGTGGGCACGGTGAACGCGAGGATCTCGTCGTTGCGCCGGGTGGCCTGGCCGAGGTCGAGCAGCTGGTAGCCGTCCACCGCGGTGATCCGCCCGGCCGAGACGGTCGCGTCGGGCAGGGTCCTCAGGCCGGAGGCGTCGCCCACGTACGCCCTGCCGTCCGCCGACAGCAGCAGAAACTTGAGGCCGCCGTCGTCGAGCGCGACCGACAGCGCGTACTCGACCGACCCCGGCACCTGCCGAACGGAGGCGCTCTGGATCGCCGTGACCGCGTCCTGCTTGCTGCCCCGGTGCCCGTCGCCGTAGTTGGTGAAGGCGGTCGCGACGGTGTAGAGCACCGGGACGACCTGGAACGCCAGGAGGAACAGCACTCCAGGAACGAGGTACTTCGCCGGGACGGCCCGCGGCGACAGGTAGATCGCGAAGATCATGCCGGTCACGACGACGAGCACCGCGAGCCATCCCCACGCACGGGCCTCGGCCAGCGGGAAGGCGGCGTACACCGCCAGCGCCAGGGCGAGCCCGAGGACTGGAATCTTCACGCTACTTGCTGATCGCATCGGCGATGGTCTTGGCGGCACCGGCCAGTGTGGACGGTACGTCCGCGCCGCCGACGATCGCCGACTCCGCCTTGCCGAACGGGTCCCACACCGCGGCCATGGCCGGGATGGCGGGCAGCACGGCGCCGCCCTTGCCCGCGGCGAGCCACTTCTCGATGTCGGGGTCGCTGCCCTTGACCTGGTCCATCGCGGCGTTCAGGGCCGGCGGGCGGGGGTTGGCCTGGTACAGCGCGACCTGCAGCTCCGGCTTGGTCAGGTAGTTCGTGATGAACTCGTTGGCCAGGGCCTTGCTCTTACCCTTGCTGGCCACGTAGAACGCCTGCACGCCGACGAACGGCTGCGCGGCCTTGCCGCCGGCGAACCCGGGCACCGGGGTGATGTCGTACTTGACGCCGGCCTTCTTGATGTCGGCGACCGCCCACGGGCCCGAGATCAGGAACGGGGCCTTGCCGCCGGTGAACGTCGGGATCGCGTTGTCGCTGTTGACCGAGCGGGTCAGCGCGCCGGAGCCCTTCTCGCCGAGCGCGGCGATCTTCTTGAACGCCTCCACCGACGCGGGCTTGTCCACGCCGAGGTCCGCCGGGTCGTAGTCGCCGTTGGGCTTGGTGCCGAAGAGGTAGCCGCCGGCCGAGGTGAAGAGCGGGTAGACGTGGTACGCGTCGCCGTTCTGCCCCACCTGCAGCGACAGGATGTTGGAGACCTTGCCCGAGTCCTTGAGCGCCTTGCCGGCCGCGACGAGGTCCTCGATGCTGCCCGGCGCGTCGGGGACCAGGTCCGTGTTGCGGATGAGGGCGAGGTTCTCGATGGCGTACGGCACGCCGTAGACCTGCCCGTTGAAGGTCACGGCCTTCATCGCCACGTCGGCGAAGCCGGACCGCTGCGAGTCCGACAGCTGGATCGGGTCGATGGTGCCGTTCTGCACCAGGTTGCCGATCCAGTCGTGGGCGCCCACGACGATGTCCGGGCCCTTGCCCGACTGCGCGGCGGTGACGAAGTTGGTCTGCAGGTCCTTGGAGACCGCCTGGACCTGCACGTCGACGTGGTTGGCCTGCCCGAACTGCTCCGCGAACGGCTTGAGGGCGGCGGCGCGCTGGTCGTCGGCCCAGATGGCGAGCGTGGCGGTGGGCGCGGTGGAGGCGCTTTCGGGGGTCTTCGACGACGAGCAGGCGGTGAGCGTCAACGCCGCGAGGGCGAGCACGCCGGCGGCGCGCAGCGGAATGCGCATGGATGCTCCTGTTCAGGGTGGAGCACACGCACGCCGGCTGAAGGCGTGCGTGTGGCCAGGAATGGTGTACGGCATCGGTACAGGGGTGTCGATCGATTGCCGGTGGCGCAGACCGTAGCAAGGACTTGCACCGAATGAAAGAGCTTCCAAGCGACTTTCAATTTCGGCACGGAGCCGCTTACTCTCGTCGCATGGCCATGGACGCTCCACGAGCTCGCCTCGCCGACATCGCCAAGCAGGCGGAGGTCAGCGAGGCCACCGTCTCGCGGGTGCTCAACGACCGGCCCGGGGTCAGCGCCGACACCCGGCACGCCGTGCTCACCGCGCTCGACGTGCTCGGTTACGAGCGACCCGAACGACTCCGCAAGCGCAGCGCCGGCCTCGTCGGCCTCGTGACGCCGGAGCTCGAGAACCCGATCTTCCCGCTGTTCGCGCAGGTCATCGAGTCGGCGCTGTCCCGGCACGGGTTCACGCCCGTGCTGTGCACGCAGACGCCCGGTGGCGTGACCGAGGACGAGTACATCGAGATGCTGCTCGACCGCGCGGTCGCCGGCATCATCTTCGTCTCCGGGCTGCACGCGGACACCACGGCGGACCATGACCGGTACCGCAAGCTCATCGACCGCCCGCTGCCCATCGTCATGATCACCGGGCACGTCC
Organism: Dactylosporangium sp. CA-052675; assembly: GCF_050947935.1. Taxonomy (GTDB): domain Bacteria; phylum Actinomycetota; class Actinomycetes; order Mycobacteriales; family Micromonosporaceae; genus Dactylosporangium. The sequence continues at coordinate 5,402,694 of NZ_CP192010.1, forward strand.
CGGGGCTCGAGGCGCCGTGCATCTCGTGCGACGACGCCCGCGCCAGCGAGCTGGCGGTCGATCATCTGGCCTCGCTCGGCCACACCCGCATCGGCTTCATCTCCGGCCCCGAGCGCTTCACCCCGGTGCAGCGCAAGATCCTCGGGTACCGCGAGGCGATGCGCCGCCACGGCCTCTCCGACGAGATCGAGCTCTCGCTCTTCGGCGTCGAGGGGGGCGCGGCGGCGGCCGGGAGGCTGCTCGACCGCGGCGTGACCGGGCTCGTGTGCGGCTCCGACCTCATGGCGCTGGGCGCCGTGCGGGCGGCGCGCTTGCGGGGCCTGTCGGTGCCCGGTGACGTGTCGGTGGTCGGCTACGACGACTCGCCGCTGATCGCGTTCACCGACCCGCCGCTGACCACGCTGCGCCAGCCCGTGCTCGCGATGTCGAACGCGGCGGCGCAGTCGCTGATCGACGCGATCAACGGGCAGCCCTCGCCGCACTCGGAGTTCCTGTTCGCGCCGGAGCTGGTCGTGCGCAACTCGACGGGCATCGCCCCTCGCTGAGCGTTTCGTCCCCGTTCTCGCGCTTCACGGTGGTACGCGGCGCCGGCTGGCGGGCCGCGCCGCGCTGCTCAGCACCGTCCCGTCGCCGCGCGGCTCCCCCGCCGTCGCGGTGTTGCTTCGCGCTCTACCGCGCGGCTCTCCGGCCGTCGCGGTGTGTTCCGTGCCCTGCCGCGCGGCTCCCCCGCCGTCGCGGTGTTGCTTCGCGCTCCACCGCGCGGCTCTCCGGCCGTCGCGGTGTGTTCCGTGCCCTGCCGCGCGGCTCGCCCGCCGTCGCGGAGTTGCTTTGTGCTCTGCCGCGCGTGGCCGCACCACGCCTCTCGAAGGGACCCCGATGTCCGACATTGCAGATATGCCGCAGCAGGAGTGGTGGCGCACCGCCGTCATCTACGAGGTCTACGTCCGCAGCTTCGCCGACGGCAACGGCGACGGCGTCGGCGACCTCGCCGGCCTGCGCGAACGCCTGCCCCACCTGCGCGAGCTGGGCATCGACGCGATCTGGCTGACCCCGTTCTTCCGCTCCCCGATGGTCGACGGCGGCTACGACGTGTCCGACTACCGAGACGTCGACCCGAGCCTCGGCAGCCTCGCCGACTTCGACGCCATGCTCGCCGCCGCGCACGCCCTGGGCCTGCGGGTGATCATCGACGTCGTCCCCAACCACACCTCCAGCGAACACGCTTGGTTCACGCAAGCCTTGCAAGAACTTCCAGGCGGACCGGCCCGTGCGCGATACCACTTCCGCCCCGCGACCACGGACGGTGAGCCCCCGAACGACTGGGAGTCGGTGTTCGGCGGCCCGGCGTGGACCCGCACGGCCGACGGCGAGTGGTATCTGCACCTGTTCGACCCGGCCCAGCCGGACTTGAACTGGGACAACCCCGACGTGCGGGTCGAGTTCGAGGACGTGCTGCGCTTCTGGCTCGACCGCGGCGTCGACGGCTTCCGCATCGACGTGGCGCACGGGATGGTGAAGGCCGCCGGGTACCCCGCGGCGGGGCTCACCGGCCAGATCGGGCTGCTCGGGCGGCGGGTGCTGCCGTACTTCGACCAGGACGGCGTGCACGAGATCCACAAGGCCTGGCGCAAGATCCTGGACTCGTACCCCGGGCAGCGCATGGCCGTCGCCGAGGCGTGGGCGTCGACGCCGCAGCGCCTCGCCCGGTACACGGCCCCCGACGAGCTGCACCAGGCGTTCAACTTCGAGTTCCTGCAGGCCGACTGGGGTGATCCGGCGGCGGTGCGGGCGAGCATCGACTCGTGCCTGCGCGCCGCCGCGTCCGTCGGCGCGCCGACGACGTGGGTGCTGTCGAACCACGACGTGCGCCGGCACGTGACCCGGCTCGGCTCCCTCGAGCGGGCCAACGCCGCCGCGCTGCTCATGCTGGCGTTGCCGGGTTCGGCGTACCTCTACCAGGGCGACGAGCTCGGCCTGCCCGAGGTGCTCGACCTGCCCGCCGACGCCCGCCAGGACCCGGTCTGGCTGCGTTCCGGCGGCACGGATCCCGGCCGCGACGGCTGCCGCGTGCCGCTGCCGTGGGAGTCGGAGGCGCCCGCGTACGGGTTCTCGGCCACCGGCGCGTCCTGGCTGCCGCAGCCGCCGGCGTGGGCCGCCCTGGCCCGGGACCGCTCGTCCACTGTGGACCTGTACCGGGCCGCGCTCGCGCTGCGCCGCCGGCTCACCGGCCCGCTGCGCTGGCACGACAGCCCCGGCGGGGTGCTGGACTTCGGCCGCGACGACTTCCGGTGCGTCGTGAACCTCTCGCCGGAGCCGATCGCGCTGCCGGACGGCTCCGAGGTCGCGCTCGCCAGCCGACCCATCGACGGAGGCACCGTTCCGGCCGACGCGACCGTGTGGATCTTTGCAAGAAGTCTCAGATCTTCCTGATCGTTTCTGCAGCTCAATGGCCTTGTCAGAACTGCGTGGGAGCAATTTCTGCAAGGTCCTTGACAGAGGGTTTCAGCGAGGCTGAAGCTCAGCGTCAATCGATCCGGCCGCCACCGGGTCGCACTCCGCTTTCCGCCAATCCGGAGGACCCCCGTGCGCACACCCCGCCTCAGAGAGTGTTGGGTAACCAGGGGGCTACTTTTGGTCTTGGTTGAGTTCGTCGTTAAGGCGTCGGGCCGCTTCGGTTTCGATCGGGCCGTGAGGTTCGATGTCCTCACCGGCGAGGCGGGCGGCCATGAGCCGGATCATCGCTACTTTGATCATGGCCTCGGCGTGCGCGGGTTTGCGTTCGTAGTCGCGTGCCAATCGTCTGCACCGTCCCAACCAGGCGAAGGTTCGTTCCACCACCCAGCGGCGGGGTAGCACCTGGAAGCCTTTCACGTCAGCGTTGCGCGGCACGATCTGCAACTCGATCCCGGCGTGGAGGCGGGCCCAGTCCAGCAGCCGGGCGTCGACGTGGTTGGCGTAGCCGGCGTCGGCCCAGACCAGGCCCAGCAGCGGAAACGCTGTGGTGATGCCGGCCAGGACCAGCTTCGCGCCGGCGCGTTCCTGCACTGAGGCGGCGTGGACCACGGCTTTGAGCAGCAGCCCTCCGGTGTCGACCAGCAGATGCCGTTTCCGGCCACGGGTGCGTTTGCCCGCGTCCCAGCCGATCTGCTCACCACCTTCGTGGCTGTGCGCGGTCTGAGAGTCCAGGACGGCCGCGGACGGCTGCGGATCCCGGCCTTCAGCGGTGCGGACCTGATCCCGCAGCCGATCGTGGACCCGGTCCCAGGTGCCATCGGCGCTCCAGCACCGAAACCATCGGTATGCCACATCCCATGGCGCAAGGTCATGCGGCACATGCCGCCACGCACAACCAGCCCGCAGCACGTACAGGATCGTGTCGATGACCAGCCGGTGCGGATACCGCAACGGCCGGCCGCCACGGCGCGGATCCCGCACCGGCAACAACGGTGCGATGACCGCCCACTCCGAATCGGTCAGCGACGACTCATACGCCGGTTTACAGACACAACGACACAGACGTGATCCTCGCTGACATGGTCAGCGAAGATCACGCCGAGGTATCACAACGCCCTCTCAGACGAACCCTGGCCGCGATCGGCGGCCTGATGCTCGGCGCGGCCCTGACGGTGCCGCTGTTCACCGGCGACCGCCAAGCCGAGGCCGCCGTCGGCAACAACGACGTGATCGCGAACCTGTGGCTGTGGCCGTGGAACTCGATCGCGACCGAGTGCACGAACGTGCTCGGCCCGGCCGGTTACGGCGCGGTGCAGGTCGCCCCGCCCGAGGACTCGATCAGCGTCGCCGGCCACCCGTGGTGGGACATCTACCAGCCCGCCGCCTACGACCTCAACGGCCGCATGGGCACCCGGGCGCAGTTCCAGAGCATGGTCAACGCCTGCCACACCGCCGGCGTCAAGGTGTACGTCGACGCCGTCATCAACCACATGACCGGCGCGAACCAGGCGAGCACGACGGCGTACGGCGGCGCGAGCTTCACGAACAACTACAGCTACCCCAGCGCCGGCTACAGCTCGTCGGACTTCCACTTCTACCCGGCCGACTGCCCGCAGCCGGACAACCAGATCCACGACTACAACAACCAGACCGAGGTCTGGAACTGCCAGCTCGTCGGCCTGTCGGACCTCAAGACCGGCACCGACTACGTGCGCACGAAGATCGCGGGCTACCTCAACGACCTCATCTCGATCGGCGTCGACGGCTTCCGCGTGGACGCGGCCAAGCACATGGCGCAGGCCGACCTGGCGGCCATCAAGGGCAAGCTGACGAACCAGAATGTGTACTGGGCGCAGGAGGTCATGCCCGGCGGACCCGGCAACCTCGCGCCGTCGGCCTACGAGGGCATCGGCGGCGTGCTCGAGTTCACCTACGCCACGAGCCTCAAGAACCAGTTCAACGGCAGCATCGCCAACCTGCAGACCTTCGGCCCCAGCTGGGGCCTGGAGCCGAGCGCCAAGTCCACCGTCTTCGTGTCCAACCACGACACCGAGCGCAACGGCTCGACGCTGAACTACAAGGCGGGCGCCACCGACACCCTCGCGAACGTGTTCATGCTCGCGTGGAACTTCGGCACGCCGAACGTGATGAGCTCGTTCACGTTCTCGGACAACGACGCCTCGCCGCCGGCCGACGGCAACGGGTACGTCACGCCGGTCACGTGCGGCAGCGGCTGGCAGTGCCAGCACCGGCAGCGCGCGATCAAGAACATGGTGGGCTTCCACAACGCGACGCGCGCCGACGCGACGGTGGGCAACTGGTGGTCGGACGGGTCGAACGCGATCGCGTTCTCCCGCGGTACCAATGGCTGGGTCGCCATCAACAACGGCAGCGGCGCGGTGGGGTCGCGCACGTTCAGCACCGGGCTGCCGGCGGGCGTCTACTGCGACGTGATCCACGGTGACTACAACGCGTCGGCGTCGACCTGCTCGGGCCCGACGGTCACGGTGAACGGCAGCGGCCAGGCCACCGTCGGCGTCGCGGCGAAGGACGCGGTCGCGATCCACGCCGGCGCGCGGGTCACCGGCGGCTCGACGGCCTCGCCCAGCCCGTCGGTCTCGACCAGCCCCGCGGCCGGCGGCGTGTCCTTCACGGTCTCCGGCGCGCCGGCGGGCAACCCGGTGTACCTGGTCGGCTCGGTCGCCCAGCTCGGCTCGTGGAACACCGCCAACGCGATCCCGATGACGGCGAGCGGCGCGAACTGGACCAGGACGGTGACGCTGCCGGCCGGGAGCGCGATCGAGTACAAGTTCATCACCAAGACCAGCTCGGGCACGGTCACCTGGGAGCCGGGCAGCAACCACACGTACACGGTGCCCGCCGGCGGCACCGGCACCGTCACCACGAGCTGGAACGGCTCCTCGACGAGCACCCCGGCGGTGACGTTCAACGCGAACGTGACCACGACGCTCGGCCAGAACGTGTTCGTGGTCGGCTCGATCCCGGCGCTGGGCTCGTGGAACACCGCGAACGCGATCGCCCTGTCGTCGGCGAGCTACCCGATCTGGTCGGCGACGGTGGCGATGCCGGCGAACACCGCGGTGGAGTACAAGTTCATCAAGAAGAACACGGACGGCTCGGTCACGTGGGAGAGCGGCGCGAACCGCACCCTGAACACGGGGACGGCACCGCAGACGGTCAACGCCACCTGGAAGTAGTGATCTCGTCCACTGTGGACGGCGGCCGGGGCTCTCTCCCCCGGCGCGCCGTCCACAGTGGGCGTCCAGATCCTGTTCGGCCGCCGCATCGGCCGTTGCGCCGGCCGGCGCCGCGATCCGCGCACACTCGGACAGGCACGACCGGCCATTCGCTCACCGCGCCTTGCTCGGCCGTCGCGCCGGCCCGCGCCGCGATCCGCGCACGCCCACACAGGCACGACCAGCCATTCGCTCACCGCGCCTTGCTCGGCCGTCGCGCCGGCCCGCGCCGCGATCCGCGCACGCCCACACAGGCACGACCAGCCATTCGCTCACCGCGCCCTGCTCGGCCGTCGCGCCGGCCCGCGCCGCGATCCGCGCACGCCCACACAGCCACGACCAGCCACTCGCTCACCGCGCGGCCCAGCGGAGCCGGAGTCTCAGGCCTCCCCCTCGGCCGCGAGCACCATCTTGCGCAACAGGTTCGCGAGGTTCTTCCGTTCCCGTGCGCTCAGCCCCGCCAGCAGTGTGCGCTCGCCGGTGCCTTCCCCGCCGATGTGCCGCATGAGCGTGTCGTTGCCGGCATCGGTGAGCCTGACGTGCACCCGCCGCCGGTCCCGCGCGTCGGGCTCCCGCACGATCCAGCCCGCGTCCTCGATCGCCGCGAGCCGGGCCGACAACGCCCCGCGGGTCAGCCCGAGCAGGTCGGCGAGCTGCGACGGACTGGCGGTGTAGGGCGGCCCGTTGCGTCGCAGCATCAGCAGCACCTTGAACTGCCAGTGCTGGAGCCCACCCTCGGCGAGCACGTCGCGGCGCAGCTGCGTCTGGTACCGCGCGAGGATGGCGAGCCGCGCGAAGATGGCCTCGGCGACGGGGTCGAAGTGCTCGAGCTCGCGGGCCCAGACACCCACGTGCCGATCGGCGGCGTCCTCCACGCCGTCCACCGTAGCTGCCGCCGGCCGGTCCACGCGCACCCGCTCACCGCCGCTGCCGCACACCGCGCATCCGCGCACCGCCGACCTGCGCACCACGTATCCGCGCGCACGCCCCTCACGCAGTGCCCATTTCGTGCACGATGCCATCGCACACTGTGCACCCGCGCGCCGCCGCACCCACACACTGCGCGTTCGCGCACGACCGTCACGGACACCGCGCATTCGCGCACCGCCCCGCCCCCGCACTGCGCGTTCGCGCACAACCGTCACGGACACCGCCCATTCGCGCACCGCCCCGCCCCCGCACTGCGCGTTCGCGCACAACCGTCACGGACACCGCCCATTCGCGCACCACCTCGCCCGCGCACTGCGCGTTTGCGCACCGCCACAGCTGCGCACTGCGCATTCACGCATTGCGCGTTTGGCCACTGTGCGTTCGCGCAGTAGCGGCCGGCCGCTGTCGTCGCACGCAGCGAAGTAGTTTTCTTGTGGATAGTTTTTCCGGTTACTACCGTCGGCGGCATGACAGCAACCGCAACGATTTGCGTCGACGAACTCCTCGCGGCCGCCCGGGGGCTCGCCCTCGCCGCGCGGTGGGAGCAGGCCACGGGGCTGCTCGACGCCGCGGCGGCCGGGCTCTCCGACTCCCCCGCCCGCGCCGTGCTGGCCCTGGCGGCGGCCGAGATCGCCGTGGACTCGGCCTGGTACAGCGGCACCGAAGACGGCGCCGGCCGGCTGTGCGAGGTGGACGAGGACGCGCTGGACGACACCGGGCGGTGGGACTTGGGGTTCGCGCGGTTGCGGTACGAGTACCGTGGCAAACTGCGCAAGCCCGATTCGGATCTGCGCGACCGGGCCGAGCGGTTCGCCGCCACGGCGCCGGACGCGCGGCGGCTCGGGTGGGCGCACCACTACCTCGGGCTCATCCACGACAACGTCCTGGAGGACCGTGCGGCCGCGCCCGCGCACTACGAGCGCGCCCTGGCCAACGCCGCGGGCGACGACCTGCTGCGCCGCGAGGCCCAGCGGCACCTCGGCGACCACGCGCACGAGGCCGGCAACCACGCCGAGGCCCGGGAGCGCTGGCAGGAGGCGACGGCCGTGGGCGCCCGCGCCGGGCTGGTGGCGGGCACCCTGTCCCAGCAGCTCCTGCTCGCGGTGCTCGCCCGCGACACCGGTGACGAGCCCGGCGCGGTCGCCCTGGCCACGGAGGTGCACCGCTGGGCCGAGGCCATCGGCGCCGCCCGTATCGCCGAGCTGACCAGCGGCTTCCTGCACGGCGTCGACCCGACCCAGCCACCACCCGCGTGACACCACCCGGCCCGCCCGTTGCGGGGCCGGCCGCCGCTCGGCAGCCGGCCGACCAGCAACGCACCGCGCGGACCGCCGGCGTGACGCCTCCGAGGGCGGCCGTCCGGCGCGGGCGAGCCGGCGGTCTCCGCGCAGCGGCCGGACGCCGTGGCGCATCACGCCGTGGTCCTCGGCCGGGCCCATCGCCGCGGCCGGGACAATGTTCCCGGTGGGCCGGGACCCGGCGGGGGTCCGGGGCGGGTCGCGCCGGCGGGAGCATCCCCGGCATGACTACTTCCAACCACCGCGGCTGGGCCGCGGCCGGGGCCCTGGGCGGGCTCGTCGGGATCGCCGGGCTCTTCGCCGGCAGCAACCTCACCGCGACCGTCGGCGACGGGATCAGGGACAACGCGCTCGTCGTCGAGGCCATCGCCGGGCAGCGCGCGTACGTATGGTCCACGCAGGTCGTCTGCTTCGTCGCGGCGGCGCTGCTCATCGTGTTCGCGGCCGGGCTGCGGCGGCATCTCGGGGCGCAGGAGCCGGCCGGGAGCCTCGTGCCGGGCGTCGCGGCGGCCGGGGTCGGGATCGTGGCCGTGCTGCTGCTCGTCGGCGGCGGCATCTGCACCGAGCTGTACTGGGCCCTCGGCGATCCCGGCCGTTGGGACCCCGACACCATCGCCTCGCTCGTCGAGGTCTACAACACCCTGCCGTGGCTGTGGTCGGGTGCGGGCATCGCGGCCGCGGCGGTGGCGGTCGGCGGGTTCCGGCACGGGTCGGCCTCCCGGTGGCTCGCGGCGGTCAGCGCGCTCGCGGCCGTGCTCGTGCTCGCCACCCAGGCGTTCCCGGCGCAGTACGGCGCGCTGTTCCCCGGCGCGGCCTGGGTGCTCGTGGCCGGGATCGGATTCATGACAACCAGCCGCGCGCCCGCGCCGGTGGGCTAGTGTGCGGGCGGTGAGGGCGGCGGCTTGGCCGCTGGGCGGGGCGAGCCTCGTCCTGGCCGTGGTGGGCGGATGGCTCGCCGTGCGCAACGGTGCGCCGGCCGGCGAGGTCACGTACCTGCCGGCGGTCGTCGCCTGCGCGGTCGTGGGGGCGCTGATCGTGGCGCGGCGGGCCGGGAACCGGGTCGGGCCGCTGCTGCTGCTCAGCGGCGGGTCGTTCGCGCTGCTGGAGTGCTGCGGGCAGCTGGCCGTGGCGACCGGCAGCGCGGCGCTGGCCTGGCCGCAGACGTGGCTGTGGGTGCCGGCCAATCTCGGGCTCGCGCTCGTGCCGGCGTACTTCCCGGACCGGCGGCCGCCGCGCTGGGCGATCGGCGTCGTGGCCGGCCTGGCGGGGCTGGCCGCGGTGACCGCCGCGCTGCGGCCGGGGGCCAACGACCAGGTGCGGCCGCGCGCGCCGGCCAACCCGCTCGGGGTCGGCTGGGTGAGCGGCGTGGCGTCCGTCGCCGAGACGGCGTTCACGGTGGCCATCGCGCTGGCGTTCGTGGCCGGGGCGGCGGCCGTGGCCTTGCGTATGCGGGAGTCCGGCGAGGGCCCGGGGCGGCAGCAGGCGCGCTGGCTGGGGTACACCTGCGCGATCGTGGCCGTCGTCGTGCTGGTGCGGCTCGTGACCGGGCTGAGCGACGCGCGACCGGATCGGGTGTGGCCGGTCGAGGGCACGGCGTGGGACGCCGTCGCGGGGCTCGCCATCGCGCTCGTGCCGGCGGGCATCGGCGTGGCGATCCTGCGCCACCGGCTCTTCGACATCGACCTGCTCATCAGCCGTACCGCGGCGTTCGTCACGCTGTCCGCGGCCGTCGCCGGCGCCTACGTGCTGGTCGTCGGGGCGCTCGGGGCCTCGTCGGTGCTCGCGGCCGTGGCCGGGGCGCTGGTCTTCGGCGCCCTGCGCCAGTGGGTGCAGCGCCGGGTCAACCTGCTGGTGTACGGCGAGCGCGACGACCCGTACACCGTCCTCGCGCGCCTCGGCGAGCGGCTGGCCGCGGTGCCGGACCCGGGCGCGATCCTGGCCACCAGCACGTCGACGGTGCGGGAGGCGCTGCAGCTGTCGTACGTCGGGATCGAGGTCGACGCCGGCCCGCTCTACGAGCTCGGGGCCCGCCCGGCCGACCCGGTGACGCTGCCCCTCGTGGCCGGCGGGGAGCCCGTCGGGGCGCTGCGGCTCGGGCCGCGGCCGGGCGAGGCGGCGCTCGGGCCGCGGGACCTGCGGCTGCTGGCCGACCTGGCCCGGCACATCGGGGTCGCGGTGCAGGCGGTGCGGTACTCCGCGGCGCTGCAGAGCTCCCGCGAGCGGCTCGTCGTCGCCCGGGAGGAGGAGCGCCGGCGGCTGCGCCGGGACCTGCACGACGGGCTCGGGCCGACGCTGGCCGGGCTGACGATGCGCGCGGAGGCGGCCCAGGAGGTCGGGCCCGAGCAGGCGCGCGAGCTGCTGGAGGAGATCGTGACCGACGCGCAGACCGCGGTCGCCGACGTGCGGCGGCTCGTGGACGGGCTGCGGCCGCCCGCGCTGGACACGCTCGGGCTGGTCGGGGCGCTGCGGGCGCACCTCGGGCAGCAGCCGGCGGGCAGCCCGCGGGTGCGCCTGGACGCGCCGGCGGGGCTGGACGGGCTGCCGGCGGCGACCGAGGTGGCGGCGTACCGGATCGCGGTCGAGGCCATCGCGAACGCGCGGCGGCACGCGGGGGCGAAGACGGTACAGCTGCGGCTGGCTCTGGACGAGGATCGGCTCAGCGTGATGGTGAGCGACGACGGGCACGGGACCGTCGTGGCGCGAGAGGGCGGGGTGGGCATGCACTCGATGCGGGAGCGGGCCGTGGAGCTCGGCGGCGAGCTGGTCGTCGAGTCGGGCGTGGGCGGCACACGTGTCACGGCGAGGCTGCCGCGATGACCGGCGCGGTACGCGTCCTGGTGGTCGACGATCACGAGCAGTTCCGGGCCGGGCTGCGGGCCCTGCTGGCCACCAGCGCCGAGGTCGAGGTGTGCGGCGAGGCCGCCAGCGGCGAGGAGGCCCTGACCGCGCTGCCCCGGCTGCAGCCCGACGTGGTCCTGCTCGACCTGGTGATGCCCGGCATGGGCGGGATCGCCGCGACCGAGCGCATCACGGCCGCCATGCCGCACGTGCGGGTGCTGGTGCTGAGCATGGCCGACGACGACGACTCGGTCTTCGCCGCCGTGCGCGCCGGCGCCCGCGGCTACGTGCTCAAGGGCGCCCGGCGCACGGAGATCATCCGCTCGATCCGGGTGGTCGCCGACGGCGAGGCGATCTTCGGGCCGGCGATCGCGACCCGGCTCATGGGGTTCTTCGCGGGCCTGGACCGTACGGCGCCCGACCCGTTCCCGGAGCTGACGCAGCGCGAGCGGCAGATCCTGGCCCACATCGCCCGGCACCTGACCAACCCGCAGATCGCCGAGCGGCTGGGCGTGAGCCAGAAGACCGTGCGCAACCACGTGTCGAACATCTTCACGAAGCTGCAGGTCGCCGATCGGGCTCAAGCGATCGTGCTGGCCCGCGACGCGGGGCTGACCGGCGAATGACGGCCCCCGGAGGTCACCCCGCCGGCCCTGTCCGTCAGTCGCGGCCCGCTCCGCCCGCACGCCACGCCGCGATCTGCGCTTCCACCCGCTCCAGCTCAGGGTCACGCAGACCGACGGTGTCGGTGGTCCAGAACGCCTCGGGGTAGATCAGCCGGCCGACCATCCACGGCTCGTACGACGACAGCAGCGCCACCTGGAACCCCGGCTCCGGGATGCGCGTCGAGGGCCGGTCGAACCCCAGGGCGGAGGCGAAGCCGAACCCGCGGCGGCCGTAGTAGTCCGGGCTGCCCTCGAGGAACACGGCCGGCGCACCACGATCCTCGGCGGTCTCCAGCGCGGCCGCGACCAGCGCGGTGCCGACGCCGCGGCGCTGGCGGTCGGGACGGACCGACAGCGGGGAGAGCACCATCACCTCGACCAATTCGCGGCGGGCGTCCACCCAGGCGCGGGAGAGACCGACGTGCCCGACCAGCTCCTCGCCGGCCACCGCGACCAGGCTCGCCCGGGTTGCTCCGCCGGTCCGCAGCGCTCGCATCATCTGCACGACGCGCCCGTCCGGTGCCTCGCCGAATGCCGCCGAGACGACCGCCTCGGCCGCCGGCACTTCGGCCGGCAGCACATCACGGATCTGCATGGCGCGACCCTAGTGTCCGGACCCGGCCGGCGCAGCGCAGTTTCTCGCGCGTCCTTTCGCGAGGTTCCCCGCCAGGCGCGTGATCTCGTGCGCGCTCGTGACATAGATCGATCACAGTGGTACATCTTCGGCATGACAGAACGCGTGCTGACCCAGTGCCGGCTGTTCAACGAGGGCGTCCGCACCGGCGACTGGGCCGGCTACCTGGACCGCTTCGGCGACACCGCGACGCTGCGCATCGAGGGCGACCCGGCAAGCCCGTACGTCGGCCGCGACGCGATCGCGGCGGCCTACTCCGCCGCCCCGCCCGACGACACCCTGAGCGTGACCTCGGTCGACTCGACCGGCGACGAGGACGTGGCCCGGGTCGCCTGGTCCGCCGGCGGCGCCGGGACGCTGCGCGTGCGCTGGTCGGCGGGGCGGATCGCCGAGCTGACCGCCTCGTTCGACGCGCCGGCCTGAGGGGCCGCTCCCAGCCCCCGCACCCGGCCACGCTTCGGATGCGCGCGTCCGCATCCCGGGCCCACTGCGCCACTCGGCCGACCCGATTACGCTAGGTTCATGGAGGATCCATACCAGCTGTCCCGGTTCGTCGACGCCCAGGAGCACGCGTACGACCACGCCGTCGGCGAACTCAAGGACGGCCACAAGCGCAGCCACTGGATGTGGTTCATCTTCCCGCAGATCCAGGGCCTCGGTCGCAGCTCGATGGCGCAGCGGTACGCGATCACCTCCCTCGACGAGGCAAGGGCGTACCTGCAGCACCCGATTCTCGGGCCGCGCCTGCTCGAATGCGCCGACGCGCTGCTCGGCGACGGCGAGCACACCGCCGTGGACATCTTCGGCGAGATCGACGCCATGAAGCTGCGCTCGTCGATGACGCTGTTCGCACACGCCGATCCGGCCGAGAGCCGTTTCGCCCGGGTGCTGGACCGCTACTTCTCCGGCACCGAAGACGCGGAGACCGTCCGCCGCCTGTAGCCGGCCGCGGACTCCCCGCGCTCGGGTTCGTTCCGGGCGCCGCTACCTTCCGCGCCGCCACTTCGTTCCGGGCGCCGCTTCGTTGTGGGCCGCCGCTTCGTTCCTGGGCAGCCGCTTCCTTTCGGGTCGCCCGCTTCCTTCCTGGGCCGCCGCTTCCTTCCTGGGCCGCCGCTTCCTTCCTGGGCCGCCGCTTCCTTCCTGGGCCGCCGCTTGGGGTCTCAGATGCGGCCGAGGCGGAGCAGCGGAGCGTAGGCCGGAACGTACTCCTGCCCGCTGAGCTGCCCGATGCGGCGTATCACCTCGTCCGTGGCGGCCCGCGGCGTCCCGTCGGCGACATCGATCGGGGCGCCGAAGCGGAACACGACCCGAGCGCCCGGTACCCGGCGCGGCCAGCGAGCGTCGATCGGCTGGACGATGTCGGTGCCGATCACGCCGAACGGCACGATCGGCACCCCGGCCTGGCGGGCGAGGCGAACGGCGCCGGTACGCCCCCGGTACAGGCGGCCGTCCGGCGACCGGGTGCCCTCGGGGAACACCGCGACCAGCCCGCCCGCGCGCAGCACCGGCACCGCGGCGTCGAACGCGGTGAGCACGGCCCTCCCACCGGCCCGCTCGACCGGGATCGCCCCAAGCCCGCGGACGAACACCCCGGCGAGCCGACGACCACGGAAATACTCGACCTTGGCCCAGAACGCGATGTGCCGCGGTACCACGGCGCCGAGAAACAGCTGGTCGGCGACGCTCAGGTGATTGCCGGCCAGGATCGCGCCGCCGGCCGGGATGTGTTGCAGACCGTACACCTCGGGCCGCCACCCGATGCGCAGCGCGCGGCCGAGCGTCGCGCGGGTCAGGGCGTACAACACCGGCGTCACCGCACACCCCCGGCATGCGCGTCGAGGGCCGCGTCGACCAGCGCGCCGATGTCGTCCTGCCCGGTGGCGAGCGGGAGGCTGCCCCACAGCCACAGTTGCGCGATGCCGTGCAGGTTGGCCCACAGCGCACCCGCCGCCGTCGTCGCATCAGGCCGCGGTTCGGGCCCTGCCACATCACGCCGCAGTTCAGGCCCTGCCACACCAGGCCGCGGTTCGCGCCCTGCCACATCACGCCGCAGTTCAGGCCCTGCCACACCAGGCCGCGGTTCGGGCCCTGCCACATCACGCCGCAGTTCAGGCCCTGCCACACCAGGCCGCGGTTCGCGCCCTGCCACATCACGCCGCAGTTCGGGCCTTGCCACATCACGCCGCGGCTCGCGCCCTGCCACATCACGCCGCGGCTCGCGCCCTGCCACATCACGCCGCGGTTCGCGCCCTGCCACATCAGGCCGCGGTTCGCGTCCTTCCGCGGCGGGTGCGGTGCCGTCGCCGCTCACCGAGGTCAGCAGGTCCGCCAGGGTCTCGAACAACGGTAGGCTCGTCTCGCGCAGGCCGAGGTGGTCCGAACGGAGCAGGTCGTGGCGGAACATCAACTCGTACATGCCTCGGTGCTCCTGGGCGAACCCCACGTACGCGTGTGCGAGGCCGCCGAGGCGATCACGGGGGGTGCCCGTGTCCGGGACCGCGCGAAGTCGGGTGGTCAGGTCGGCGAATCCCTGCCGGGCGATCGCGGAAAGCAACTCCACGTGCGTCGGGAAGTGCCGTCGCGGTGCGCCATGGGACACGCCGGCCCGCCGGGCGATCTCACGCAACGATACGGCGGCCGAGCCCTCCTGCGCCACGAGCTCGGCTCCGGCCCGTACCAGGCGTTCGCGAAGGCCCTCGTCGTCATGCATAGACAGTGTCTACAGCACTTGGGTAGACACTGTCTACTCCGAGCTTTGCCCGGCGCACGCGGCGCGGCACGCGGCCGACGAGCACGCTCTGTAACCGGAGGTGAATTACTGGGTTTGCGATTACCGGTAATTCGATAATCCGGTAATCCCCCCGCCCGCGGCATCCGGTGAAGGATGCCCGGTCCCGGTCCCGCTGCCGGGGACAACGACTACAGCGACGGCGACCGGTGACGGATAACTGCGGACGATGACCGGTGAGGGTGTCCGGTGAGGGGTGACCGGTGACCGGTGACCGGTGACCGGTGACCGGTGACCGGTGACCGGTGACCGGTGACCGCAGACGGCGACGGCGCCGCAGCGGCGACGACGGCGACGGCGACGGCGGAAGAGTTCAAGAGACCGCAAGGCAGCGGTGGCCGCGCAATCACAATGCGGTCGAGGCAGGGCGAGCAGGGGGCAGGCTGGCCGGGCAGGCAGCACACAGTGAGCACGGCACGGCAGACAGCGCCCGAGCACGGCGGCGCCGCAGTCACGGTGACAGACTGGATGCATGGAGCGAGTCACCGAGTCCGTGTGGGATTACCCGCGCCCGCCGCGGGCCGAGCGCACCTCGCGGCGCATTGCGGCTCGCCAT
Organism: Dactylosporangium sp. CA-052675; assembly: GCF_050947935.1. Classification (GTDB taxonomy): domain Bacteria; phylum Actinomycetota; class Actinomycetes; order Mycobacteriales; family Micromonosporaceae; genus Dactylosporangium. The sequence continues at coordinate 5,418,114 of NZ_CP192010.1, forward strand.
GCCGGCGCGGTGGTGTTCGACTCGACCAACGCCGTGCGCGTTCTCGAGACCTCGCATCCGCCGGTCTACTACATCCCGCCCGCCGACATCCAGGGTGCCCTCAGTCCGTCACGCCGTCGTACGTTCTGTGAGTTCAAAGGCGTTGCCGGATATTGGGACCTCACCGTCGGCGGGATCACGGTGCCGGACGCGGCGTGGTCGTACGAGCGGCCGAGTCCCGGATTCGAGATCCTCGCGGGCTATCTGGCGTTCTACCCGGGGCTGCTCGACGAGTGCACCGTCGACGGTGAGCGCGTCACACCCCAACCCGGGGACTTCTACGGTGGCTGGCTGACGTCTGACATCACCGGGCCGATCAAGGGTGGTCCCGGCACGCTCGGGTGGTAGCCATCCGCAGGTGGTGGCGGCCGGCGCAGGTACGCCAGCGCCGCCCAGGGCGAGCCGGCGATGCGGAGCGTGCTCGGTTCGCGGCGGCGACCCGAACGAGGTCTGGACCAGGCACAGGAACACCGAACCGGCAGACGATCAGCAGCCCTCAGCGTCCGGCCACGCCCGCGCCCCGGTGATCGCACGAGCAAGCTGTCAGAGTGAGCAGGGCGCACGGGGCGCACGGGGCGAACGGGGCGGTCGGTGCCCGGGGATCGAGTGAGTGCGACAACGGCAAGCACCGCGACACGCCCCGGCCGGTCCCGTTGGATTTGGGCAGCTCGTCGGTTACCGGGCGGGGCGTATCGCGGTGCTGCAGAAGAGCTTGCCAACCCATCCTGACGTGGCGCTGAAATGCCCCTGATGCCCGCGTCAGGCCGGGGCTCAAATCCGACTTACGCCATAGAAGACGACAAAACCGGCATGCGGAGGTGCGGCCGACGTTCCGGTTCGCCCGCACAAGCGGCAGAAGAACGAAGCCGTTCCGCCCGCACGAGCGGCAGAAGAACGAAGCCGTTCCGCCCGCGCGAGCGGCAGAAGGACGAAGCCGGCAGACCAGTGACAGAAGAACGAAGCCGGCACGCCAGTGACAGAACGACGAACCCAGTGAGCCCGCGACAGTAGGACGGAGCCGGCGGGTCAGCAGCAGAAGGGCACGCGCCGCAGGCCGGAATCGCGCCTCGCAGCCGAGCGGCGTTTGGGAACGATTGTTCTTGACTGATCGTTCCGCAACGCTGTAGCCTCGGAGTATGGGAAGACCGCGAGGGTTTGATGAGGAAGCGGTTACCCGCCAGGCGGTGGCGTTGTTCTCCGCGCGGGCGTACGACGGCCTGTCCGTCGACGACCTCGTCACCGGGCTCGGCGTCCACCGCAACAGCCTCTACAAGACGTTCGGCAGCAAGCGTGGCCTCTACCTCACGGCGCTGCGCTGGTACCTGCGGCACGAGCTCGAGCCGGCCCTGAGCACCGACGCGGTGCGACTGCACGAGACCGACAAGCTCGACCTGCTGCTCATGGCCGCGGCCGAGCAGGCGCCGCACGATCGGGAGGTCGGCCGGCTCGTCGGCCAGGCCCTCCAGCGTCTCGACGACGTGCTCGGGCCGGATGCGGCCAACCAACTCCTGGGCCTGCGCCTGCGGGCCCGCATCGACACCGGGGAGTAGAACACCATGGCCACCGTGACCGTCGACAACGGGACCCTCGTCGTGGAGATCGAAGGGCTCGACAAGCTCTGGGCCCTCAAGAGCCGGCTCGCGATCCCGCTCGCCAACGTGCGCGGCGCCACCGCCGATCCGGGCATCGCCCGTGAGCCCAAGGGTATTCGCGCGCCCGGTGCGCACATCCCCAACGTCGTCACCGCGGGCACCTTCCACCTCGACGGGGAGAAGGTGTTCTGGGACGTGCACGACCCGCGCAAGGCCGTGGTCATCGAGCTCGCCGACGAGCGGTACGCGCGGCTCGTCATCGAGGTCGATGACCCCCGGGCCGTCGTCGCCCTCGTCGAACACTCGATCCGCTGACACCGCACCCGCGCCGCGACAGACCCCGGCCCGGCCGGCGAACAGCATCGGACACGAGCAGCACACGCGGCACGTCATCGAGGTCGAGGACCCCCGAGCCGTCGTCGCCCTCGTCGAACACGCAATCCGCTGACACCGCACCCGCGCCGCGACAGACCCCAGCCCGGCCAACGAAACACGAGCCGCACACGCGGCTGGTCATCGCCCCCGTCGAACACTCGATCCGCTGACACCGCACCGAAGCCGCGACGGATGCCAGCGCGGCCGACGAAGCGACACGACTAGCACCTCACCGGCGGCGCGGTCGTTCCCAGCTCGGCCGGGACCAGGGAGACCGCGGGCGCGGCCGAGGGCGGCGACGACGGCGACGGCGACGAAGCCGGCGAGGGGGACGGCGACGGGCCGCCGTACAGCGCCTGCGTGGTCTGCTGGAAGTCGCTCTGACCGAGGGCGAGGCCGGCCACCAGCGCCTGATGGCCGTACACATCGGAAATCCGCAGCGAGACCGTGCCGTTGAGACCCGACGGGCCCGTCCAGGTGTTGTCCTCGCCGTGGCGCAGGGCGACGAACGAGTCGCCCTGTTGCAGCTCCACAGTGGACAGCGGATTGCCGTGGTTGTCGACGACCACGCTCAGCGACGAGTAGCCCTTGCCGCCCTTCACCCGCACCCGCAGCGGGCCCACCTGCGGGTCGCGCACGGTGGTGTAGGTGACCGGGATGATCCCGGCGCTGAGCGCCCCGATCTTCGCGAACGAGCCCTTGCCGAGGTCGATCTTGCCGGCCGGGCAGCCGGGGCACAGGTCCACCACCTGCACGCGGGTGGTGCCGTTCGGGCCGGTGACGTCGAGCAGGGTGCCGCAGCCCTTGCCGCCGGCGTACTCGGCCCGCCCCACCGCCGCGTACGCCCCGTCCGCGGGGGTGCCGAGGTTGCACATGCCGTTGCGGCCGGCGGTGTAGTACGACGCGGAGCCGCCCGCCGCGCACGCGGCGCTGCCACCGACCTGGGTCACGAGCACGACGGCCACCACGGAGGCGATGACGACGGTGGCGGCGGGCACGATCCAGCGAAGGTGACGGCGGTTCACGTCCGGGATCGTACAGTCTGGTATTTCATATTCATGAGTTTCCCGTCGTACCTCGGCACCATGCCGATGCACGCGATTACGGAGATCTATGGCGAGCCGGGGCTGCGCGAGCGGTACCGCCTGGAGATCGAGCGATTCGCCACGCCCGACCGCGACCGGCTCGCCGCGGCCCTCGACCTCGCCGGCGAACTGCACCGCGACGACCGGCGGGTGCGGGAGCCGTACGTGAACCACCTGCTGCGCGTCGCGATCCGGATCATGCACCACTACGAGGTGTCCGACGTGGACGTGATCGCCGCGGCCGTGCTGCACGACACCGTCGAGGACCACCCCGCGCAGCTGGCCGGCCACCCGGGCGCGACGACCGAGCAGGCGCTCGCGGCCCTCGCCGGCCGGTTCGGCGAGCGGGTCGCCGGGCTCGTCGCGGCGGTCACCAACCCCGAGTACGACCCGTCATCCGACCGGCACGAACAGTACCGCGAGCACGTCCGGGCCAGTCTCGAGCGGGACCCGTGGGCGCGGGTCATCAAGGTCTCCGACTTCACCGACAACGGCGTCGGTGTGATCCACACCACGGGGCCGAAGGTCGAGCGTTCGGCGACGAAGTACCGCCCCATGGTCCCGGTGCTGCGCGAACTCGTCGGACGGCCCGACACCCCGCTGTCGCGACCCGTGAAGCAACACATCTTCCGTCAGCTGGACCTCGCCGAGGAGCGGTTCGCGGCCATTCTTGACGGGCGGTGAATGTGCGAAGGTATGCACTGTGACAATGGTGGAACTCGCGGTCGGCTGGATGGCCTCGCACCTGTTCGACCGGGGCCGGGCGCAGGAGGCCGCGCCGGCGATCGAGGAGCAGCTGCGCGGGCTGGCCGGGCTCGTGCGGGCGAAGCTCGAGGACGACCCGGCGCTGCTCACGCTGGAGCGTGAGTCCGCGTCGTCGCCGACGCCGACCGTCGGCACCCGGCGGCGCGTCGTCCAGGCGCTCGAGGACGCCGTCTGGACCGACCCGCACTTCGGCGAGGCGCTCGCCGCGACGGTGCAGCGCCTCACCCCGTTCATGCCCCGCCCGGCCGACTGACCACGCCGGCAGGCAACGCCCCCGACCAGAGCAACATCCAGCGCGGCGCTCGCCGCGACCGTGCGGCACGGCAGGCACGGCAACATCCATCGTGGACCGTCCCCCGCAGACCCCCGCGAATCAGTGGTAGCCGGTGCTGCGCCGGCCCTCGGCGGCCGTCACCGCCAGATCCAGCAGCCAGTCGCTCGGATCGTCCTCCGGCGGCGGAGTCGTCGGATGGGCGGCGCGCAAGGCCTCGAGGTACCACGTCTCGTCGGCCGGGCGCATGAGCAGCCGCAGCCAGGCCACGTTGCGGGCGCGCCGGCACTCCTCGATCGACAGCACCGAGCGCAGCGCCTCGATCGAGTCCTCGCCGGGCAGCACCAGCCGCTGGATCGGCGCGGCCGGCGGCGGCTCGGCCCCGGCCGCGAGCAGCCGGGCGGTCAGGACGTGCGCCACGCGGGTGAGCTCCAGGGCCCGGCGCGCGGCGGTCGTCGGGCCGCGGACCGGGTCGGGCGCGGCGTGCGCGGGGTCGGCGAGGGCCGCGGCGTAGGCGGCGCGCTCCCCCGCGGTCAGGACGCGCTCGGGGTCCAGCGACGTCCAGGCCTGGACGCACTCCTCGACCTCGGGCGGGCCGATCGGCACCGGGCGGCCGGGATCGTCGAGCCAGTCGCGCAGGGTGGTCGAGCCGAGCGCGTCGGCGGCCTGGCGCAGGATCGCGCGCAGCAGCCGGCCGTCGCCGGTGAACCGGGCCGCGGTGGCGGCGCGCCGGCGGGCGTTGAGCAGCGCGCCGAGCGTGCGGCGATCGTCGTCGAAATTGGCGTACCGGTGCAGGCGCTCGATGAGCGGGCGCAGCTCCGGTGCGTCCTCGAGCAGGCCGCGGTACCGCAGCAGCGCCCCCAGCACGCCCTCGTCGGGCTCGGCCAGCACCCGCAGCCCGATCGCCGCCCCCGCGACCGGGTCGGTGGCGTCGCGCAGCGCCTCGGCGGCCGCCCGGCGGACGGGCACGCCGGGGTCGCCGAGCAGCCCGGCGATGGCCCGCACCGCCTCCGGGTCGCGGCGGCGGTGTGCGAGGCAGGCCACGAGCGCGGCCCGCACGCCGGGGTCGGGCTCGGACCGGGCGGCCGCGGCGAACGGCTCGACGCCCGTGGTGGTGAACCGCAGCAGCGTCGCGGCCTCGGCGCGCACGCGCGGGTCGGGGTCGATGCGCATGAGCCGCAGGCAGACGGCGTCGTCGCGCAGGTGCGCCGGGACCTGGAGGCCCTCCAGGCGCAGCAGCGGCGACGGGTCGCCCAGCAGCCTGGCCGCGAAGGCGGCGGTGCGGTTGATCGAGAGCACGGCCCGGGCCGCCCGCAGCCGGACCCGGGGCTGCTCGTGGTGCTCGAGGCGCTGGCGCAGCGGCTCGTAGCGGGGGCCGAGGTAGTACAACAGGGTGGCGACGCGGTCGTCGTCGCAGCCGAGGTCCTCGGCGGCGAACGCGACCCGCGGGTCGATGCCGCCCCGGCGCGCGAGGATCTCGCCGAGGGCGACCGCGGCCGCGTCGCCGACGTGCTCGTAGGTCTCGCCGAGCCCGCCGGCCACCCGCACCTCGGCCGTGTCGCGCAACGCCACCTCGAGCAGCGGCTCGACCAGCCGGGGGTCACCGGTGCCGGCGGCGGTGCGCGCCGCGTCGAGCCGCACCACGGCGTTCGGATCGTGCAGCGCGTCGCGCAGCCGGTCATTCAGCGCCATCGTGGTACACCATAGTGGGATGCCGCAGGTCCGCATCCACTCCGCCGCGACCGTGATGATCCTCGCGCTCCTGCCCGTCACCGGCTGCGACATGCGCGAGCGGGTCTGCCGGTCGCAGGAGTATCCGGTGAAGGCGGTCGGGAATCGGACAGGCGCCGCGTGCGTGCCCGAAGGCCAGCAGCCGCCGGCCGGATACGTGCGCTACCCGGCCGGGCAGGAGCCGGTGTACGTCGACGACGAGTGGTACCGCTACTGGCAGACCAAGGTCGTCGACGAGCACGGCACGGTCGTGTCCTAGCGTTCGGCCGCGTACAGCTGCACCAGCAGCTCCGACAGCGCGGCCGGATCCGCGGCGCCGAGCGGGATGCGCCGCGCGCGCTGCCAGTGGTCCGACCACGCGTCGTCGACCCAGATCTCGGCGATCCGCTGCTCGGCGGGCACCGTGGCGCCCCACGACGTCGGCACCCCCGGGTCCAGCTCGACCACCAGCCGCAGCCCGCCGGGCAGCCCGCGCGAGAGCTGGGTGTGGCGGCGGGCCCCGTGCTCGGTGCTGTGCCACGACCCGTCCGCCAGCGCCGAGATCCGGCTCGACGGCACCGGGCCGAGGCCGCCGGGCAGGCTGCACGCCGCGCGCTGCCGCTCGGTCAGTGCCATCACGGGCCGGTTCACCTGCGGGAACGGCTGCATGATCTCGTAGTCGGCGAAGAGCTGGGCCCAGTCGCCCAGCTCCGCGCCGAGCTCCGCCGGGTGCACGATGCCGAGCTCGGCGTGGCCGTCGACGGTCGCGGTCCGGTCGTCGCGGTCCGCGAAGCTGCCGTCCTCGGCGATCCGCAGCGCCCGCAGCAGCCGGCGGCCCGGGCCGTACTGCCCCCACAGCAGCCGCCGCGCGAGCGGGCCCAGGATCGGGTGCGGCAGCAGCACGGCCGGCAGGTCCCGGGCCGGCCGGAGCCGGTGCTCGAGCATGTCGCGCTCCAGGCGGGCGATCTGCACGACCGCGGTCGCGCGCACCTCCTTCCTGAGGCGCTGGAAGCGCTCGTACGCCTCCGGGTTCGTGTCCTTGACCCCCGGCTTGGGCGGCCGGGCGAGCCGGCGCCCGTCGGCGTCGACGGCGAAGAGGGTCAGGTGCTCGTCGGCGACCACCGTGAACGCGCGCCGCCCGTAGTCCAGGGTCATCGCGGTGTCCAGCCCGTGGGTGACCGTCAGCCGGTCCGCCAGCTGCGTCCGGGACAGCCCGCGCCCGGCGGCGGCCTGGGTCAGGTACGCCACGGCCCGCTCGTTCATCGGGCCGCCCGACATCCCGTGCTCGATCGCCAGCGCGTGGCGCAGCGACTCGTCGGTGCCCACGGTGGCCAGCACCGCGTGGCCGTCGATCGCCCGCAGGTACCGGCTCTTCGCCGGCCACGACCGCACCAGCGGTGCCAGCTCGCCCCAGGTCGCGTCGTCGCCGACGTGCGCCTGCGCCAGGATCGCCCAGGCGTGCGACGCCGGCATCCCGGCCGCCAGCCACGCCTGCAGCAGCGCCCGCCCGAACGCCGCCAGGCTCCCCCGGTCGCAGCCCGCGATCAGCCGCTGCAGCTGCGGGCCGGCCGGGGCCACCATCGGCTGCGCGGCCGCCGACCCCTCCACGACGAGCGGCACCGCGGCGCCGGGCGGGGCGGGGTCGCCCGGCGCCGGCTCCGGCGGCTCGGCCAGGCGCGAGCGGGTCAGCGCGGCGACCAGCCGGGTGACCTCGTCCGGCGGCAGCGGCGGGCCCGCCGCCGCGCGGACCGGTGGCAGCAGCTCGGCCCGCGCCCACGCCGGCGGCTGCTCCCGGGTCACCGGCGCCGGGCCGGTGGCGAGCAGCGCCGAGATCGCGGCGAGCGCGGCCGCCCCGAGCTCGCCGGCGATCGTGACGACGAGCGGCTCGTGCCCGGCCGCGGCCAGGTGGCGCCGCGCGTCCTCGGCGTTCTGCCGGGCCTTGCCCGGGCGCCCGGCCGCGGCCGGGATCAGGGCGCGGGCCGCGGCCTCGGGGTGCCGTTCCAGCCAAAGCCGGGCCCACAGCCGCGCCGAGCCGAGGTGCCGCAGCCAGCCCGCGACCAGGGCGGCCGGCTCCGGCCCCCGCAACGGCAGCATCAGCAGGCCGAGCGCGTCGGGGCTGGTGCCGGCCAGCGCGGCGGCGAACGGCAGCGCGTCGAGCTCGAAGCGTGCGACCGCGACCCGCCCCACGTCGATGCGCTGGCGCAGCCGCAGGTAGGACTCCTTGCCGATCAGGGCCCGGGCCGAGGCGTCGGGGCCCTTCGCGATCAGCCAGGTCACCTGCGGCATGCTCAGGCTGCCGAGCGTGTTCGCCCCGGTGGCGGCCCGGTCCCAGTCCGGCTCCTCCCGCCCGTGGTCCAGCGCCGCGGCCCGCGCCAGCCACGCCTGGCGCTCCCCGGCGAGCCACGCCATGACGGTCATCGCGCCGGGCCCAGCCGGGCGGCCAGCTTGCGCAGGTGCTGCTCGACCTGGGCACGGTCGTAGCCGCGCGCCACGACCACCAGGTCCGGCTCGTCGAGGGCCGCCCGGGCCGCGGCGCGCTCGCCCGGCTCGCCGTCGAGCAGGGCGTCCTGGGCCCGGCGGACGAGCCGGTCGACGCGGCCGGGCTCGTAGCCGCGCAGCACCGTGGTGAAGCCCGGCGCCTCGCCGCGGCGGGCGATGCGGTTGTCGAAGCGGGCGCCGGCGTGCCGGTCGAGGGCGGCGGCGATGTCGGCCTGGGACTGGCGCACGTCCTGCAGCTTGAGCACGGCGCGCCCGCCGGGCTCGAGGATCAGGTGCGGGCCCGAGGTCGCGGGCGGCACGGGCTCGTCCAGGACCACCTTGTCGATCGCGGACCAGGGGACGAGGCCGTCGCGCGTGGTGATGCCGTCGGCGCCGATGGCGAAGCGGAACGGTCGGAACTCGTCGCGGACCAGCGTCGCGCCGAGGACGAGCGCGGCGAGCCCGCCGATCGCGAGGATCAGGCGGGCGCCGCTGCCGGAGCCCCAGGCGCAGGCCAGGGCGAGCAGGCCGAACACGACGACGAGAAGAGCGAAGCCGAGGGACCGGCGTCTGCGCTGCAACTCCACGCCCGGGAACCTTACTCGGTGCGCAGCGCTCGCGCGGTGCTGGTGCGGGCCGCCCAGCCCGCCGGGAGCAGGGCGCCGGCCAGGGCGATGACGAGCCCGCCGAACGCCAGCGGGGTGAGGACGCCCAGGGAGTACACGTCGATGATGTGCTGCGGGAAGCGCGTCCCGGCGGCCGTGGCCATCCGCGGCAGGACCCAGTCGTGCAGCGCGATCCCGGCCGGCACCCCCACGATGCCCGCGACCAGGCCGATCCCGGCGACGGAGGTGAGCACCATCGCCACGGTCTGCCGCGGCCCCATCCCGAGCGCCTTGAACACGCCCAGCTCGTGCACCCGCTCCCGGGTGTCCAGCACCACCGTGTTGAGCACGCCGAGGCCGGCCACGGCGACGAGCATCAGGGTGAGCGTCCCGGCGAGGGTGTCCATGGCCACCACGGTCTCGCTGATCTCGGCCACGTTCACCTCGGCGTGGCCGTTGTCGCCCAGGGCGGCCTCGAGCCCCTTGGTGTACTGCGCCAGATCCGTCCCGTCCTTCACCAGGATCTCGAAGCGCTTGCCGCCCCGCGTGCCCGGCAGGTCCAGCCCGTCGAACGTGCGCGCGTCGGCGATGAGCCGGCGGCCGTCCGAGCTGAGATCGAGGGCCTCGCCGACGATCGTGACCGTCGTGGACCGGCCGCCGGCGCTCACCGTCAGCGTGTCGCCGACCTTGACCCCGGCCGCGGCGAGGAAGGCGCTGGGCACGACCGCCTCGCCGGGCGCGGCGAACCAGCGGCCCGCGATCATCTCGTAGGCGGCCCAGGAGGCGTCGCCCTCGAACTCGACGATCTCGGTGGTGCCGGTGAGCCCGGCGACGCTCGCCTCGGCGTACGAGCTCGCGAAGTACCGGCCGGTGCCCGGCTGGGCCCGGATCGCCGCCTCGATCGCGGCCAGGTCGGGCTCCCGGGGCGGCCCGGGATCCGGCTCGCCGGGCGTGGGCGGGCGCCCGGCGTAGACCTCGACGTCGCCGGCGGTGCGCTTGTTCAGCGCGGTCTGCACCGCGCCGACGGACATCGCCAGCCCGGACCCGAAGGTCACGCCGAGCGCGCCCAGGGCGACCGCCGCGGCGATCGTCGCCGAGCGGCCGGGGCGGGTGAACGGGTTGGCCAGGCCCAGGCTCACCGGGCGGGGCAGCGGCAGCCGGCCCAGCACGAGCCGCGCCCGCCGCCCGCGGCCCAGCGACGGGGTGCGGCCGACCGCGAGGGCGTCGACCGTGCGCAGCCGCCCGGCCCGCAGCGCCGGCACGAACGCGGTGAGCGCGACCGCGGCCAGGGCCGCGAGCGGGACGGCCACGGACACCCACCAGTCGACGGTGTGCACGCCGGTGCCGAACGCCTCGCCCTCGTCGTTGAGGATCGGCACCGCCGCGAGGTTGCCCAGCGGCACGCCGATGAGCGCGCCGATCGCGGCCGGGATGAGCGCCTGCATGACGTAGGCCCGCACGACCTGGGCCGGGCTGTAGCCCAGCGCCTTGAGGATGCCGATGCGCCGGGTGGCCGAGCCGACCGCCCCGCTGACCACGATGCCGATGATGAGCACCGACATCACCAGGCCGAGCACGCCGAACGCGGTGACGAACGGGGCGAAGGTCGCGGCCACCTTCTCGGTGTTGAACTTGACCGTCAGGTAGGAGGCGGCGCCCTGCATCGCGCCGTCGGGCACGGTGGCGGCGATCGCGTCCCTCCCGGCGGTGATGTCGGCGTCGGTGGCCGACTTCGCGAGGCGGTACGACATCTGGAACCCGCCCTTGCCGGCCGGCGTCATCGCGGTGACCGTCGCCGGGAGGGCCCACGCCGCGCCGGTCCGGCCGACCGAGCGGGCCAGGCCGACGATGGTCAGCGTCGGCGCGCCCGGGGCGTCGTCGTAGCGCAGCTGGTCGCCGACGGAGAACGGCGCCTCGGCGCCGGCCCAGACGATCTCGCCGGGGCCGGTGGCGTAGCGGCCGGCGGTGAGCTCGAGGCGGTCGAGGCCGGTGCCGGGATCGGGGCGCCCGACGATGGTGGCCGAGGGCAGCGTGATCCCCGCCGGGAGGTTCTGGGCGCTCCTGACGAGCGTCGGGGCGAGGTCGACGGTCGGGAAGGGCCCGCCGGCCTCGGTCACCCCGGCCGCCTGCCGCGTGGCGGCGAGCTGGTCGGCGGTCACCTTGGCCGCGTCGAACTGGGCGGTGAGGTGGGCGCCGTGCTGGCGCTCGAACGCCTCGGCGAACGGCGCCGAGGCGGCGACGAGCAGCCCGACGGCGAGGACCGACGCGGTCACCGCGAGCAGCGTCGTGAGCGCCATGACCACGGTCTGCACCCGGCGGCGGCCGACACCGGAGCGCACCACCCCGCCGAGACCCCCGCTCATGCCGGCACCCCCGTGGCGAGCCGGCCGTCGACGAGCGAGATGGTGCGGGTCGCGCAGGCCTCGGCCAGCGCGAGGTCGTGGGTGACGAGCAGCAGGGTCTGGCCGTCGCCGTTGAGCTCGGTGAGCAGCCGGCGGACCTCCTGCCCGGAGGCGGTGTCCAGGGCGCCGGTGGGCTCGTCGGCCAGCAGCAGCGGCGGCCGGTTCATGAGCGCCCGGGCGACCGCGACCCGCTGCCGCTCGCCGCCGGAGAGCCGGCCCGGGAAGGCCTTCGCGTGGCGGGCGACGCCGAGGTACTCCAGCAGCTCCTGCGCTCGCTTGAGCGCCGGGCCCCGGCCGGTGCCGGACAGCTGGGCCGGCAGCAGGACGTTGTCGAGCACGGTGAGGTCGTCGAGCAGGTTGAAGAACTGGAAGACCATGCCGATGCGGGTGCGGCGGTACTGCGCCGAGGCCGCCTCCGACAGCCGGTCGACCCGCACCCCGTCCACGGTCACCGTGCCGCTCGTCGGCCGGTCCAGCCCCGCGATGAGGTTGAGCAGCGTCGACTTGCCGCTGCCGGACGGCCCCAGCACCGCGAGGGCCTCCCCGCGCCGCACCCGCAGGCTGAGCCCGTCCAGGGCGGCGGTCCCGCCCTCGTACTGCTTCGTCACATCGTCGAACGCGATGAGCACACCCGATTCGGTCATGCCGCGAACGCTAGGGCGGAATCGGGCCCGGCCACGTCGGCCGCCGTGCGGGTTTCGGGTCGGCATCAGGGCGTACGGCCGCCGGCGTCATCATTGCGATGTACGCACCGGTCCCGACGCGCCCGCGCCCGCCCGTGGGCCAGACTGGGCGGGTGGACCTCCGGCAACTGTCTCGACGCGGATGGCGGGCCGCGGTGGCCTGGCTGCGGGTGGTCACCCCGGGCCAGCCCCGCCTGACGCCCTGGGCATGGGCGGCGGACATCATCCTCGCGCTGGTGCTCGCCGTCGGCGCGGTCAACGGCGCCGCCGAACCCCTCCAGCGGGATCGGCCGGGACCGATCATCGTGTACGGCCCGTTCGACCGGGTCCCGCAGCCGCCCGAGCCGCCCGCGTTCCCGCCCCCGCCGCGGGACGAGCAGCCGGCCGGGGCGCTGCTGGTCGTGGCCGCGCTCACCGCCCTGCCGCTGGCCACCCGGCGGCGCTGGCCGCTCGCGTCGTTCCTGGTCATCGCCGTGTGCGCGTTCCGGGTGTTCCGGATGGACGCCGATCCCACCTGGAGCGTGGCCGCGGCCGTCGTCGCCGCCTACAGCGCCCCGATGTACTCCCGCTACCGCAACCTCGCCCTGGCCAGCGTCGTGGTCGCGGGCGCGCTCGCCGTCAGCAACCTGCAGGAGGACCTGCCGGACGTGCCGCAGGGCCTGGTGCTGTTCCTGATGCTCGCCTCGGTCGGGCTGGCCGCGAACGCCCTGCACACCTGGCGGGTGCGGGCCCGCACCGCCGAACGCGAGCAGGAGGTCGCGGCCCGGCTGGCGGTGGAGCGCGAACGGGCCCGGCTCGCCCGCGAGCTGCACGACGTCGTCACGCACAACGTGAGCGTAATGGTCGTGCAGGCCGGCGCGGCCCGCAAGGTCATGGACGCCCGGCCGGACCAGGCGAAGGAGGCGCTGCTGGCGGTCGAGTCCGGGGGCCGGGCCGCGCTGACCGAGCTGCGGCAGGTCATCGGCCTGCTCACCATCGACGCCGACGGCGAGGACCTCGCCCCGCAGCCGGGCCTGGAGCAGCTGGGGACCCTGGTCGCCCGGGTGCGCGAGACCGGGGTGCCGGTGACCCTCGCCGTCGCCGCGCCCGGCGTGCCGCCCGGGGTCGGGCTGGCCGCGTACCGGGTCGTGCAGGAGGCGCTCACCAACGCGGTCAAGCACGCGGCCGGGGCCGGGGTCGACGTCGTCGTGACGGCCGACGGGCGGATGCTGCGCGTCGACGTGGCCGACACCGGGGGCGAGCCGGTGCCGGGGGCCGCCGGCAGCGGGCGCGGCCTGGCCGGGCTGCGCGAACGCCTCGCCGTCTACGGCGGTACGCTCACCGCCGCCCCGCGCCCGACGGGCGGGTTCCGGGTCGTGGCCGAGATTCCTCTGGGGGCTCCCTCGTGACGGCACCGCCGCGCGTGGTCATCGCGGACGATCAGGCCCTGGTGCGCACCGGGTTCCGGATGATCCTCACCGCCGACGGCATCGACGTGGTCGCCGAGGCCGCCGACGGGGCCGAGGCGGTCGAGGCGGTCCGGCGCACCCGGCCCGACGTGGTGCTCATGGACGTGCGCATGCCCGAGATGGACGGCCTCGAGGCGACCCGGCGCATCCTCGGGGGCGAGCCCGCGGCCGCGCCCCGGGTCGTCATCCTCACCACGTTCGACCTGGACCGCTACGTGTACGCGGCCCTGTCCGCCGGCGCGTCCGGGTTCCTGCTCAAGGACGTGAGCCCCGAGCAGCTCGTGGCGGCCGTGCGGCTGGTGCGGGCCGGGGACGCGCTGCTCGCCCCGGCGATCACGCGGCGGCTCATCGAGCGGTACGCGGCCCGCGACGCGCGCACCGCGACCCTGCACCGCGACCTGTCGGCGCTGACGCCGCGCGAGATCGAGGTGCTGACGCTGCTGGCCCGCGGGCTGAGCAACGCCGAGCTGGCCGGGAGCCTGTTCCTGTCGGACGCCACGGTGAAGACGCACGTGGCCCGGATCCTGTCCAAGCTCGGGCTGCGGGACCGGGCCCAGGCGATCGTGGTGGCCTACGAGACCGGGCTCGTCACGCCGGGAACCTCGGGGCCGGTGGGCGGCTGAGGGTGATGCCGAAGTCGGTGCGGTACGACTCCATCGCCTCGGCCTCGGTGAGCGGCCGCTCGTCGCGCCCCTCGGCGGTGGTGCGGATCAGCCTGTCCCCGGCGAGCGTGATCCGGCCGCCGTCCTCGGTGAGCCGCGAGCAGGTGAGCCGCGTGGTGAAGAACGAGTCCGGGCTGGTCTGCTGGTACCAGCACGTCGGGGCGAAGTCGCTCATGGCGTAGTCGCGGGTGTCGAACCGGTACTCGGGGCCGCCCGGCCCCATGATGTCGAGCTCGTCGCCGTGCGGGACGACCGAGTACTGCCCGCCGGGGTCCTGCTGCGCCTCGGTGGTGTCCAGCCGCAGCGGGTGGTGGGCGAAGCGGCCGTAGCCGACGTCGACCAGCCACGGCACGCCGTCGAGGACCACGCGCAGCGCGAGGTGGTCGAACGGGAAGCCGAACCGCTCGCCGTTCCAGGTGCGGGCCGAGTGCATGGTGACCTCGTAGCCCAGCGCGCGCAGCAGCAGCGCGAACGCGCCGTTGACCTCGTAGCAGAAGCCGCCGCGGCGCCGGGTCACGATCTTGTCGAGCAGGCCCTCGTCGTCGAGCCGGACGGGTTCGCCCAGGCCGATGCTGAGGTTCTCGAACGGTACGGTGCCCAGGTGCGCCCGCTGCAGGGTGCGCAGCGCCGCCAGATCCGCCGCGGCGGGCCGGGCGGCGCCGATCCGCGTCAGGTAGTCGTCCACCCCAGGGACATTAACGCGCCTCGAGCTGTACGTAGTCGAGGTCACCCGCGTAGTAGTCGCAGCCGACGTCGACCTGGTCGCAGTTCGTCTTGCCGCCGATCGACAGCGGCCAGCCGTTGGCGATGGAGCCGGTCCAGCCGGACTTGCGCGCCTCGGTGCGCCCGTCGACGACCAGCGCCAGCCCGTCCCGGGTGCGCTCGCAGCGCACGGTGTGCCAGTCCCCGTCGTTGAGCCGGGTCCGCGAGGAGACGATCAGCGAGCCGTGGTCGCCGCGGAACAGGCACTGCGCGATGCCGCTGGGGATCTGCAGCTTGAAGTTCCCGCCGTCGACGGTCGCCTGGCCCTTCTGCACGATGTTGCCGAAGTGGTACTGCGTGCGCAGCCGGACGGTCACCGCGAAGTCCCGGCTGCCGGGGTTGAGGTCGGCCGCGCTGTTCACGGTCGCGAGGTGGCGCGGGTGGGTCGGCGGGGTGTCGGGCTCGAGACGGGTGAAGCGGTATCCGGTCGCGCCCCGCACCGCGACGCCCGTCTGCACCTCGGAGCCGACGGTGCCGTCGAGGCCGTGGCCGGAGCTGTCGGCCATCGTGCGCGCGCCCGGGCCCTCGTTGAGGTCGTAGCGGGCCACGACGTGCCCCGCGGGGCCCTCGGTGACGGCGCCGGCCCCGGCCGCGGTGGCCACGAGGGTCGCCGCGGTGGTGAAGGTGACGGCGACGGCGTACCGCCCTCGACTGCGCATGGATTCCCCCGCTCGATCGTGATGCGCTTCATCCTAATTGCCCGAAAGATCCGCTGATGCGGACATTGAGCGAGTCGCGCGATGCCCGATCATGGAGGCGTGCGACGCATCGAGCTCCACCGTGATGACGTGACGCTGTCCGGCCTCGTCGGCGGCGATCCCGGCGCCCCGCCGGTCCTGCTGCTGCACGGCCTGGCCGGCTCGGCCGAGGAGCTGCGCCCGACGGCCGCGGCCCTGCTCGCGGCGTTCCGCGTCGTCGCGCTCGACCAGCGCGGCCACGGCCACAGCACCCGCCGCCCCGCGGACCTGTCCCGCCGCGCCTTCGTCGCCGACGCCGCCGCGGCCGTCGAGGAGCTCTGCGGCGGCGGCCCGGTCGCCGTGGCCGGGCAGTCGATGGGCGGGCACACGGCGATGCTGCTGGCGGCGTGGTACCCGCACCTCGTCGGCGGCCTCGTGATGCTGGAGGCGGGCGTGGGCGGCGCGGAGCCGGGCGACGACTACCCGGCGCGCCTGGGCCGCTGGTTCGCCGCGTGGCCGGTGCCGTTCGCCTCGCGCGCGGCGGCGGTGGCGCACCTCGGCGCCACGCCGGCGGCGCACGCGTGGGCCGCGGACCTCGCCGAGGGCGAGGACGGCCTGCGCCCCCGATTCGACGCCGACGTGATGGAGGCGGCGATCGCGCCGGTCGCGGCCGTGGCACGCTGGGACGCGTGGCGCTCGATCACGGCCCCGACGCTGCTGGTCCGCGGCGAGCGCGGCACCTGCCCGCCGGCCGAGGACGAGCGCATGCGCGAGCTGCGGCCGGAGGTGGGCTACGCGGTGATCGAGGGCGCGGGCCACGACGCCCACCTGGACCAGCCGGCCGCGTGGCTGACCCTGCTCCGGGGCGCACTCGGCAGCATGGTATAAAAATACCAGTACAGAAATACCGCACCGGGAGAGGGAAACTGTCGTGATCGAGCTCAAGTCCGCCGAGGAGATCGGCCGGATGGCGGTGACCGGCCAGTTCGTCGGCGAGCTGCTCGCCGAGCTGCGCGGTGTCGCCGCGGTCGGCGTCAACCTGATGGACATCGAGCACCACGCCCGCCGCCGCATCAAGGAGCGCGGCGCCGAGTCCTGCTACTGGGACTATGCCCCCTCGTTCGGCCGCGGCCCGTTCCGCAACGTGCTGTGCCTGTCGGTCAACGACGCGGTGCTGCACGGGCTGCCGCACGACTACGTGCTGCGCGACGGCGACCTGCTCAGCATCGACATGGCGGTCGGCATCGACGGCTGGGTCGCCGACTCCGCGCTCTCCTGCATCGTCGGCACCCCGGACCCGGCCGACCTGAGGCTCATCGAGGCCACCGAGGTCGCGCTGGAGGCGGCGATCACGGCGGCCCAGCCCGGCGGGCGGCTCGGCGACATCTCCGCCGCGATCGGCGAGGTCGCCCACGGCTACGGCTACCGCGTCAACAACGAGTTCGGCGGCCACGGCATCGGCCGGACCATGCACGAGGCCCCGCACGTGGCCAACAACGGCCGCGCCAAGCGGGGCATGAAGCTCGAGCCGGGCCTGACGATCGCCATCGAGCCGTGGCTGTGCCGGTCGACGGACCGGATCAAGTACGACGACGACGGCTGGACGATCCGCTCGGCCGACGGCTCCCGCACCGCCCACTCCGAGCACACCGTGGCCATCACCTCCGCGGGCGCCCAGGTCCTGACCCGCCGGCCGGCCTGAGCCGGCGGGACTTCCGGCCGGCACCCCTCCGGACCGCCCGCCGCGGGCGTGTCAGAGGGCGCATGCCCGCGTCCCGCGTGCCGGCCGCCCAGCGCCTGGCCGGCGCCGGCGCGTGCACGCCCGACGGCGCCCGCATCGCCGTGTTCGACCGGCAAGGGTGCGCCGAAGGCTGCACGAACGCGCAGCGCAACCGGCGGTTCTGGCAGCTGTCGACGCTCGACGTCGCCACCGGTGGCCTCGCGGCGCTCCCCCGGTTCGATCCGATCCCCGGGGCGGCGGCGCGCATGGCGGGCTGGCAGCGCGACGGGACCGCGGTGGTGGTCGCGCTGCGCCGCGGCGGCGGCACGACCCGCCTGCTCCAGCCGGACGGCGTGGACGTCTGGGACATCGACGTCGCGCGCGACCTGGTGCTCGACGGCCGGTTCGGCGGCCCGTCCCCGGCGCCGGCGCCGTTCCCGACCGCGGCCTGGCTCTCCCGGGCGACGCCCACCCCGGCGCTGCTGCTGCCCCTGCTCGCCGGGCTGGTCGTGCGGGCCGTGCGCCGCCGGCGGTCAGTGCCCGGCCACCTCGGTCGAGGCGCGCGGGACCAGCCGGCACGGTAGGGCGCGCTGGCCCGCGATCGGCTCGCCGTTGATCGCGGCCAGGAGCAGCTCGGCGGCGGTGCGGCCGATGCCCTCCAGGTCCATGTCCACGCTCGTCAGCTGGGGCCGGCTCGCCTCCACCATCACGTCCCAGTTGTCGAAGCCGACGAGGGCCACGTCGGCGGGGATGCGGCGGCCGGCCTCGCGCAGCGCCTCGGCCACGCCGCGGGCGATCTGGTCGCTGCCGCAGAACACCGCGTCGAAGCCGGCGCCAGTGGCCGTGGCCGTGGCCGTGCCCGTGGCCGTGGACAGCAGGATCCCGGCGGCCTGGCGGCCCCACGCCTCGCTCCACTCGCCGTGCAGGGTCGGGGTGGCGAGGTCCAGGCCGTGCGCGGCGAGCGTCTCCGCGGTCGCGGCCGCCCGCACGCGGGCCGAGTGGTGGTGCTCGGGGCCGGTGACGTGCGCGATGCGGCGGCGGCCGATGGCCAGCAGGTGCCGCACGGCGCGGCGGGCACCGTCGGCCTCGTCCGGTACGACCGAGCAGTCCTCGGGATTCGAGGAGCTGATGAACGCGTAGACGACCGGCACCGGCAGCCCGGCCGCGATCGGCGGGCGGGCCTGGGTGCGCCGGCCGGTGACGATGATGCCGTCCACCTTGCGGCTCAGCAGGGTGCGCAGATAGTACTGCTCCCGGATCGAGTCGTCGCGGGCGTCGCACAGCAGCACCGAGACCTGCCCGGCGCCGAGGGCGTCCTCCGCGCCGATCATGAGCGGGATGCTGAACCGGCCGATGCTGTCGGTCGTGATCATGCCGACGGTGTAGGTGCGCCCGGTCTGCAGGCCCCGGGCAGCGGCGTTGGCGATGAAGCCGAGCTGGTCGGCGGCCTGCTGCACGCGCAGGCGGGTCTCGGCGCGCAGCGAGCCGCGGCCGTTGAGCGCCTTGGACGCGGTGCCGGTCGAGACCCCGGCCAGGGCCGCCACCTCGCTGATCGTGGCCGGCCGGACGACGTTGCTCAGAACAGCCCCCAAAACGTTGCCGTGCGAGTTTCCGAGTTTCCTTGCGGTGTGACTGTAACGGCGTCTTGACAGCTCGACAAGCCCCTCCTAGCTTCAAGGCAATCGTTTTCCGCGATTTTCCTGACACCCCTCCGAGGAAATCCGCCATGACAGTTTCCGTATCCCGAGCCGCGGCCGCGCTGGCACTGTCCGCCTGCGTCCTGGCCGCCTGCTCGACCACGAGCGGCACCCCCGACAGCGGGCCGGCCACCGGCGGCACCTACACGATCTGGGACCCCTACCCGCAGTTCGACGACGGCGCCGACTGGGTCAAGCTGCTGCGGCAGTGCGGCACCGACGCCGGCGTCACCGTCAAGCGCACCGCCTACGACACGAGCGACCTGACGAACAAGGCGCTGCTCGCCGCCCAGCAGGGCAACTCCCCCGACGTGCTCATCGTCGACAACCCGGTGGTGTCGACCCTCGCCGACGCCGGCGTGCTCACCACCACGGAGGAGATGAAGGTCGACACCGCCGCCGTCGAGCCGAACCTCCTCGCGGCCGGGCAGATCGGCGGCAAGACCTACGGCATCCCGATCGGCGCCAACACCCTCGCGCTGTACTACAACAAGGCGGTGCTGACCGCGGCCGGCGTCGACCCGGCGGGCGTCAAGGACTGGGACACCCTCACCGCGGCCCTGGGCAAGGTGAAGGCGACCGGCAAGAAGGGCATCACGTTCTCGGCCATCGGTACCGAGGAGGGCAGCTTCCAGTTCCTGCCCTGGTTCTGGGGCGCCGGCGCGAACCTCACCAAGCTCGACTCGCCCGAGGGCGTCTCCTCGCTGCAGCTGTGGACGGACTGGCTCAAGAACGGCTACGCGCCCAACTCGGTCATCGGCAACACCCAGACGACGAGCTGGCAGGAGTTCGCGACCGGCCAGTTCGCGTTCGCCGAGAACGGCACGTGGCAGCTGGGCAACGCGAAGAAGGCCGGCTTCGAGTACGGCATCATCCCCATCCCCGCGAAGGCCGGCGGCACCGCGCCCGCCCCGACTGGGGGCGAGTTCGTGACGGCGCCGGTGCAGAAGGACGCCGCGCGGTACACCACCACCCAGCGGCTCATCGCGTGCCTCAGCAGCACCGACAACGCGCTCACGACCGACACGACGCTGTCCTACATCGCGGCCACCGACGCCGTGCAGGCCAAGCAGGTCGCCGGGAACGCCGAGCTGAAGGTCTGGGTCGAGGCGGTCAAGGCCGCCAAGGGCCGCACCAGCGACAACCTCGGCACGAAGTACCCGAAGATCTCCCAGCCGATGTGGACCGCCGTGCAGGCGGCCCTGAGCGGCTCCAAGTCCCCGGCCGACGCCATGGCCGCGGCCGCGAAGTAGATGCATCGCACGCGCGACGGGCGGTGGGCCGCGTGGGCGTTTCTGACGCCCGTCGCGGTCTACCTGCTCGCCTTCTACGCCTACCCGCTGTACCGCAACCTCGACCTGAGCCTGCGCGACTACACCGTGCGCTCCTTCGTGCGGGGCGACGCGCCGTTCACCGGGCTCGGCAACTACGCCACCGTGCTCGGCGACCCGGTGTTCTGGCCGGCGGTCTGGCACACCGCGGCGTTCACCGGCGTCTCGCTGCTGTTCCAGTTCTCCATCGGCATGGCCCTGGCCGTCTTCTTCCACCAGCACTTCCCGCTGTCGGCGACGCTGCGCGCGCTGTTCCTGGTGCCGTGGCTGCTGCCGCTGATCGTCTCGGCGTCGACGTGGTCGTGGATGCTCAACAGCGACTCGGGCATCGTCAACGCGGCGCTGCGCCTGACCGGCGCCGACCCCGTCAACTGGCTCACGTCGCCGGCCTGGTCGCTCGCCTCGGTGACGCTCGCCAACATCTGGATCGGCATCCCGTTCAACCTCGTCGTGGTGTACAGCGGCCTGCAGGCGATCCCGGCCGAGATCTACGAGGCCGCTGCGCTGGACGGATCCCGGCCCTGGAGCACGTTCTGGCGCATCACGTTCCCGCTGCTGCGGCCGGTCTCGGCGATCACGCTGCTGCTCGGGCTCATCTACACGCTCAAGGTCTTCGACATCATCTGGATCATGACCAAGGGCGGGCCGGCGGACGCCTCCACCACCCTCGCGACCTGGTCCTACCGGCTCGGCTTCGGCAACCTGCTCCCCGCGTTCGGCCCGGGCGCGGCCGTGGGCAACCTGCTCATCGTCGTCGCGATGCTCTTCGGCCTCGTCTACATCAGGACCCAGCGATGAGATGCAAGACCGTGATCGGCGTCCTGCTCACCGCCGTGATGCTGTTCCCCGTCTACTGGATGGTGAACGTGTCCCTGACCCGGGACACCGACATGCGCGACGACCCGCCGCACCTGTTCCCGCTGCACGGCACCCTCGAGGGGTACCGCGCGGTCATCGACCAGCAGCTGCCGTACCTGGGCAACAGCCTGCTCATCGGCCTCGGCACCGTGGCCCTCACGGTCGCCGTGTCGGCCCCGGCCGGCTACTCGCTGGCCCGGCTGCGCCCGCCCGGCGGCGGCGTGCTCAGCTTCGTGCTGCTGGTCGCCCAGATGATCCCGAGCATCATCATGGCGATGGGCTTCTACGCCGTCTACCTGCGCCTCGGGGTGCTCAACAGCACGGCCGGGCTGATCCTGGCCGACTCGACGATCGCGGTGCCGTTCGGCGTGCTGATCTTCACCGCGTTCATGTCCGGCATCCCGGCGGAGCTGACCGCCGCGGCCCGGGTCGACGGCGCGGGCCCGTGGCGCACCTTCTGGTCGGTGATCCTGCCGGTGAGCCGCAACGCCGTGGTCACCGTGAGCCTGTTCGCGTTCCTGTGGGCGTGGTCGGACTTCGTGTTCGCCACCACCCTCGACGGCGGCGGCACCCAGCAGCCGATCACCCTCGGCATCTACCACTACATCGGCAACAACAACCAGCAGTGGAACGCCATCATGGCCACCGCGGTGGTCGCCTCCATCCCCGCGACGCTGCTGCTCATCGTGGCCCAGCGGTACGTGGCCGCCGGCGTGACCGCCGGCGCGGTCAAAGACTGAGAACAAGGACCCCGCATGCACACCACCTCCTTCGGCCCCGTCGTGCCCACCGACCGGGCGATCAGCGCGCTGCGCCCCCTGCCCGCCGACGCCGTCCGGTTCGACCCCGGCGGCCTGCTCGGCGGCTGGCAGCGGCGCAACCGCGCGGCCACGCTGCCGCACTGCGTCGAGCAGCTGCACCGGCACGGCAACCTCGACAACCTGCGCCGGGTCACCGGCGACTTCGACGGCCCGCACCGCGGCTACTGGTTCGCCGACACCGACGTGCACAAGACGCTCGAGGCCGCGCTGTGGGACGGCGGGTTCCCGTCGTTCGTGGCCGAGACCGCGCAGCTGCTGGCGAAGGCCCAGGATCCCGACGGTTATCTGGTGTCGTACTTCCAGGCCGGCGAGCGCCACCGCCAGTGGGCGGAGCTGCCGTCCAGCCACGAGATGTACACCGCCGGCCACCTCGTGCAGGCGGCCGTCGCCGGGGCCCGCCGCGCCCCGCACGACCCGGCGGCCCAGCAGCTGCTCGCGGTCGCGCGCCGCTTCGCCGACCTGCTCGTCGAGCGCTTCGGGGCCGGCGGCGAGGAGGCGGTGGACGGCCACCCCGAGGTCGAGACCGCGCTCGTCGAGCTGTTCCGGGTCACCGGGCACCGGCCCTACCTGCAGCTCGCCGCCGTGCTCGTGGAGCGCCGCGGGCACGGGCTGCTGGGCCCGGAGAGCCGCTTCGGCCAGCGCGCCTACTACCAGGACCACGTGCCGGTGCGCGACGCCACCGAGGTCACCGGGCACGTCGTGCGGCAGGTGTACCTCCTCGCCGGCGCCGTCGACGTGGCCGTCGAGACCGGCGACAGCACGCTGCTGCGGGCCGCCGAGCGCCTGTGGGACTCGGCGCTGGAGTCCAAGACCTACCTCACCGGCGGGCAGGGCTCCCGGCATCGCGACGAGGCCTTCGGCGACCCGTACGAGCTGCCGCCGGACCGCGCCTACGCCGAGACGTGCGCCGCGATCGGCTCCTTCCACTGGGCCTGGCGGCTGCTGCTGGCCACCGGCCGCGCCCGCTACGCCGACGAGATGGAGCGGCTGCTGTTCAACGGCATCGCCGCCAGCACCGCGCAGTCCGGCACCGCGTTCTTCTACTCCAACCCGCTGCAGCTGCGCACCGGGCACGACGGCTCGGACGAGGACGCCCCGGGGGCGCGGCTGCCGTGGTACCGCTGCGCCTGCTGCCCGCCGAACCTCGCGCGGCTCATGGCGTCGCTGCACACCTACGCGGCCACCGGCGGCGAGCACGGCCTGCAGCTGCACCTGTACGCCCCCGGCACCTGCACCGCCGGGGGCCACACGATCTCCGTGGCCACCGAGTACCCCTGGGACGAGACCGTCACGCTGACGTTCACGCAGGCCACCGGCGATCCCTGGACGCTCACCCTGCGCGTGCCCTCGTGGTGCGCCGGCGCCCGCGTGAGCGTCAACGGCGCGCCCCTGTCCTTCGTGGAGGACGGGTGGGTCCGTCTCGAACGCGTCTGGAAAGCCGGGGACCGCGTCGAGCTCGTCCTGCCGATGCCGCCCCGGCTCGTGCGCCCCCACCCGCGGGTCGACGCCGTGCGGGGCACCGCCGCCCTCGCCCGCGGCCCGATCGTCTACTGCCTCGAGCACGCCGACGTGCCCGGCCGCTACTTCGAAGACCTCTACCTCGACCCCGAGGCCCCGATCGAGCTGCGGCGCGACCACCCGCTCACCCCGGTCGCGCTGTCCGTGCGGGACTTCGCGGCCCTCGTCCCCTATTTCCTGTGGGCAAACCGCGGCCCCGGACCCATGCGGGTCTGGATTCCGCTCCTCCCATAAACCCCCCGAGGTGATGCAGTGCGCATCCTGCGCGTCCGAACAGCCGCCGCCACGGCGATCCTGACCACCCTCGTCACCACCGGCGTCCTCGCCGGCCCGGCCCACGCGGCCGGTAACACCCTCACCGTCAACGTCGGCACCGTCGTGCGGCCCGTCACCCAGGTCGCGTCGGGCGGCCTCTACGGCGTCGACACCGGCACCAAGCCGCCCCTGGCCCAGCTGTACCCGCTGCGGATGAACCACTTCACCCAGCCCCCGCCCGGCGGGCAGCAGCTCGGCAACGGCGCCACCCAGCCCTGCTGCGACGGCCTGCAGGTCGCGGGCAAGGTGACCAGCGCCGGCGCGCGGCAGTTCTACCGGCTGCCGGACATCTACCCGAACTTCCCGTACCGCTGGGTCAGCTGGGCGGACTGGGAGTCGAAGGTCCGCACCATAGTGCAGGCGCGGGTCAACGCGACCGGCGTGACCAACGTCGACGGCTACGAGCTGTGGAACGAGCCCGACTGGACGTGGAACACCGCCGCGGCGGGCTCGTTCAACGCCGGCTGGACCCGCACCTTCCAGCTCGTGCGGTCGCTGGACACCGTGACCCCGATCGTCGGCCCGAGCCACTCGAGCTACAGCCACGCCTGGATGGTGGACTTCCTCACCAACGCGAAGAACACGGACACGGTGCCGGACGTGGTGGTCTGGCACGAGCTGGGCAACGACAGCTACCTCAACGTCGGCGCGCACGTGGCCGACTACCGGGCGATCGAGTCGTCGCTGGGCATCTCCCCGCGGCCGATCTCGATCAACGAATACGCCTCGCCGAGCCAGGTCGACATCCCGAGCGTGGCCGTGCACTACATGGCGGTCTTCGAGCGCTACGGCATCCGCGACGCCGAGCGCGCGTACTGGTACGAGGCCGGCACGCTCAACGGGCTGCTCCACAACAACGCGCCGACGGCGTCCTACTGGGCCTACAAGTGGTACGGCGACATGGCCGGCAACATCGTGCAGACGGTGCCGGGCTCCTGGCTGGAGGGGGTCGCCGCCTACGACCCGACCCGCAGGTTCGTCAACCTCGTCCTCGGCGGCGACAGCGGCAACAACACCGTGCGCGTCACCGGCCTGGGCGCACTCGGCTCCCAGGTGCGCGTGACGCTCTCACGCACGGGCACGACCGGCCGCACCACGAACCAGAGCGCGCCGACGACGGTGTCCACCGCCACCTACACCGTCTCCGGCGGCGCGATCAGCGTGCCGGTGAACGGGATGGACGCGTCGGCCGCCTACCAGCTGCTCATCACGCCCACGTCGGGGATCGCGACCTGGCAGCAGCGGTACGAGGCCGAGAACGCGGCGGTCGTCAACGCCAACCGGTTGTCGTCCTCCTCGGCGTCGGCGGGTGGCTACGTCGGGCAGATCGACGGCTCGGCCAACAGCCGCAACGACGCGTTCGTGGACTTCATCGTGAACGTCCCGCAGACCCGGGCGTACACGATGAACATCCGCTACGCGAACGGCACGGGCGCGACCGCGACGCAGGGGCTGGCGTACAACGGCGGCGCCTGGTCGACGGTCAGCTACCCGGCGACGGGCGCGTGGGGCTCGTTCGGCGCGTCCGTGAACGTGCCGGTCTCGCTCAACGCCGGGTACAACACCATCCGCCTCGCGAAGGGCGCGCCGTCCTTCGCGGGGGGCACCGGCTACGCCGAGCTGGACGCGATCACGCTGTCGTGAGGTTGGGGCGCTCCGGCCCGTCACCGGAGCGCCCGTTCACTTCTGGGCCGCGATCTGGATCAGGTTGCCGCAGGTGTCGTCGAACACCGCGGTGGTCACCGGCCCCATGTCGGTCGGCGGCTGGGTGAACACCACGCCGGCGGCGACCAGCCGGTCGTACTCGGCCTGGACGTCCTCGACCGCGAAGGACGTCCACGGGATCCCGTCGCTGACCAGGGCCTCGCGGAACGGCGCGACGGCCGGGTGCCCGGAGGGCTCCAGGACGAGCTCGACCCCGTCGGGCTGGTCGGCGGAGACGACGGTGAGCCAGCTGACGCCGTCGCCCATGGGAATGTCGGTCTTCTTCACGAAGCCGAGGATCTCGGTGTAGAAGCGCAGGGCGGCGGCCTGGTCGGTCACGAACACGCTCGCCAGGTTGATTCGGATCGTCACCCCGACAGCATAGGCAAGTCGCGGCTTGCCTATCAAGCCCGGCACACTTCCGATGCATGACGACGCCGTTCACGCTGACGTTCGACTGCGCCGCGCCCGGCGCGCTGGCCGCCTTCTGGTGCGAGGCCCTCGGCTACGTCCCGGCCGCCCCGCCCGCCGGGTTCGACAGCTGGGAGCAGTGGCTGATCCGCTTCGAGGTGCCCGAGGACGAGTGGGACGACGGCGCCGCGATCGAGGACCCGGGCGGCGCCGGCCCGCGGATCTCGTTCCTGAAGGTGCCGGAGCCGAAGACCGCGAAGAACCGCATCCACCTCGACGTGCAGGTCGGCGGCGGCCGGGCGACCCCGTGGGAGGAGCGCTGGCCGAAGGTCCGGGCCAAGGCCGACCGGCTGATCGCGGCCGGCGCGACCGAGCAGGCCGTGTTCGACCTCGAGGGGCGCCCCGACCACGTCGTGCTCCTCGACCCGGAGGGCAACGAGCTCTGCGTCGTGTGAACGTCATCCGCCCGTACCCCCTTCGATAGACGCCCGTCACTGCCGGGGTCGAGGGTCGGGTCCATGACGATCACTCGCCGGGCCTCCCTGGCCCTCGCGGCGGCGCTGCTGGCAAGCGTCGCCATCGGCACGCCGGCACCGGCCGCGCCCGCGGCGGCCTGGGAACGGTCGCTCGGCCTGGCCAACGCCACCAACTTCCGCGACGTGGGCGGCTACGCCACCGCCGACGGGCACACCGTGCGCACCGGCGTGGTGTTCCGCTCCAACAAGCTGTCCAACCTGACCGCCGCCGAGTGGCAGACCGTCGTCGCGCACGGGATCACCCGCGACGTCGACCTGCGCAACGCCGTCGAGCGCTCCGACGAGCCGGACCACGCGCCGGCCGGGGTGGCCTACCAGGTCGCCGACGTCGCGTCGCTCGGCCACGGCATCCGCTTCCACGACAACGCGGCGCTGACCCTGGCGGCGGCGATCGCGGCCGGGCTGCTCTCGGGCTCCTCCGACCTCGGCCAGTCGATCGGCTACCCGTTCATGGTGAACTTCGTGGGCGCCGACTACGCCTTCCGCGACACGCTGCGCGCGGTCGCGACGAACACCTCGGGCGGGGTGGTGTACCACTGCTCGGCCGGCAAGGACCGCACCGGCTGGGCGACGGCGGTGCTGCTGACCCTGCTGGGCGTGCCCATGGCGACGGTCGAGGCCGACTTCCTGCTGAGCAACACCTACCTGGGCCGCCCGGACGCGGTGCAGGTGGCGTGGCTGCGGGCCGCGTTCGCCGAGATGCAGCACATCCACGGCGGCTTCGACGCCTACCTGCACAGCGGCCTCATGCTCACCGACGCCGACATCGCCGCCATCAAGGCGCGCCTGCTGGTCTGACCCCCGGTCGCGCGTCGAGCCCAGGGCCGCCCGCCGGCTGGCCCGCGGTGGCCCACCCGGCCCGGGCACCCGCCCACAGCGTGAGCGGGTGCCCGGGCGCTCTCGGATCGCGGGCGCCCGGGAGCCGCGAGCCTACGAGACGGTGCAGGCGGCGCCGTTCAGCGTGAAGGACGCCGGGCGGGCGTTGGCGCCGGTGTAGGTCGCGTTGAAGCCCGCCGACTGCGACGCGCCCGGGGCCAGGGTGCCGTTCCACGCCTCGCTCTTCGCGGTCACCGCCGCGCCCGACTGCGTCCACGTCGCCGACCAGCCCTGGGACACCTTCTGGTTGCCCGGGAAGGCGAAGCCCAGCGTCCAGCCGTTGATCGTGGTGCTGCCCGTGTTCTTCACCGACACGGTGCCGGTGAAGCCGCCACCCCAGTCGTTCACCGAGTACGTCACGGCGCACGCGGCCGACGGCGGCGGCGTGCTCGGCGGCGGCGTGGTCGTGGCCGGCGGCGTGGTCACCGTCGCCGCGGCCGAGGCCGGGCCCGCGCGGCCCGCCGCGTCGAGCGCCACCACGGTGTAGGACGTGGTCGTGTCCGGGGTCAGGCCGGTCAGCGGGTAGGACGTCGAGGCGACCGTCGCCAGCAGCGTGTCGCCACGGTAGACGCGGTAGGACACCGCCGCCGTGCCCGTCGTCGGGGCGCTCCAGGTCAGCGTGGCCGAGGTGCTGGTCACGGCCGAGACCGCGGGGGTGCCCGGCTGGCCCGGCCCGCTCGGCGGGGGCGTCGCGGCATACGTCAGGCCGTAGCCGTAGGCGAACAGCGGGGTCTTGCCGTCGCCGTCGTTGATCGGCTCCTGCGACGCGGACTGCATCCACGTCATCGGCAGCTTGCCCGTCGGCGCGTAGTCGCCGAAGAGCACGTCGGCCACGCCGGCGCCCTCGGTGCCGGGCAGCCACGCGGCGAGCAGGCCGCTCCAGTCCGGCAGCTGCGCGGCGATGTCCAGCGGGCGGCCGGAGACCAGCACGACCACCACGGGCACGCCGGAGGCCTTGAGGGTGTTGAGGGTCGCGAGGTCGGTCGCGTCGAGGCCGAGCGAGTTCGGGCGGTCGCCCTGGCCCTCGGCGTAGGGCGTCTCCCCGATCACCGCGACGGCGACGTTGTAGCTGCGGTCGATGCCGGAGCCCGACGCGTTGTACGTCACCGTCGCCGACGACCCGGCCGAGGCGCGGATGCCCTGCAGGATCGTGGTGCCCGGCGTCGTGTTGCCGGACGCGCCCTGCCAGCTGACCGTCCAGCCGCCGCTCTGCAGCCCGATGTTGTCGGCGCTCTTGCCGGCCACGAAGATCCTGCCGCCCTTGGCCAGCGGCAGCACCCCGGTGTTCTTGAGCAGCACCTGCGACTCGCGCACGGCCTGCCGGGCGACGCCGCGGTGCGCGGTGCTGCCGACGGTGCCGGTCAGGGTCCGGTCGGCGAACGGGTGCTCGAAGAGCCCGAACTCGAACTTCTTCGTGAGAATCCGGCGCACCGCGTCGTCGATGCGCGCCGTGGTGACCCGCCCGGCCAGGACCTCGCCGCGCAGCACGTCGATGAACTGCTTCCACGCGCTCGTCACCATCACCATGTCGATGCCCGCGTTGACGGCCCGGCGGACCTCGGAGGCGGTGAAGCCCTCGCCGCCCTCGATCTGGTCGATGCCGTTCCAGTCGGACACGACGAACCCGTCGAAGCCCAGCTCGCCCTTCAGCACGCCGTTGAGCAGGTAGTCGTTGCCGTGCAGCTTCTGGCCGTTGAACGAGGAGAAGGAGACCATCACCGAGGCGACGTGCCGGCGGATCGCCTCCTGGAACGGCGGCAGGTGCACGGCCCGCAGCTCCGCCTCGGAGATCTGGGTGTCGCCCTGGTCGACGCCGCCGGTGGTGCCGCCGTCGCCGACGTAGTGCTTGGCCGTGGCGAGCACGCCGCCGGACTGGTATCCGTCGATGATCGTCGCCATCGACACGGGCAGCTCGGGCTTCTCCCCGAACGACTCGTAGGTGCGGCCCCAGCGGTCGTTGCGCGCCACGCACAGGCAGGGCGAGAACGTCCAGTGCACGCCGGTGCCCTTGACCTCGTCGGCGGTGGCCCGGCCGACCTGCTGCGCGAGGGCGGGGTCACGGGTGGCGCCGAGGCCGATGTTGTGTGGGAAGATCGTGGCGCCGACGACGTTGTTGTGCCCGTGCACCGCGTCCGAGCCGTAGAGGATCGGGATCTTCAGCGGGGTGGCGAGGGCGCCGCGCTGGAAATTGTCGGTCATGTCGGCCCAGGCGCTCGCGGTGTTCGGCGAGGGGGCGGAGCCGCCGCCGGAGAGGATCGAGCCGAGCCGGTAGTTCGTCACGTCGGCGGCGGTCGCGGAGCCGCGCTCGGCCTGGGTCATCTGCCCGAGCTTCTCGTCGAGGCTCATCCGCGCCATCAGGTCCGCGACGCGCTGTGCGACGGGCAGGCTCGGGTCGAGGTAGGGCTCGGCGGCCGCGGCCGGCAGCACGCCGACGAGCGTGGCGGCGGCGACCGCGGCGGCGGCGAGGGCGGCGATGAGGGCTGGGCGGCGCATGCCCGGACAGTAGGCCGGGGGTACGACAGTTTTGCGCCGGCTGGTCGGGCGAGGCCCGAACTCGCAGCTCAGGACGATGGTGACGGTGTAACATTCATCGACGCCCAGTCGCAGATGGCCTGCAGCGGCCCCTCGAGCGTCCTGCCGAGCGGGCTCAGGGCATATTCCACGTGCTGCGGCGCGGCCTGCCTGAGGACCCGCCGCTCGACCAGCCCGTCGGCCTCCATGCCGCGCAGGGTCTCGGTGAGCACCTTCTGCGTGATGCCGGGGACGCGCCGGCGCAGCTCCGCGTGCCGCTGCGGCCCCGCGGCCAGGGCGTAGAGCAGCAGGACGCGCCACTTGGCGGCGAGCCGCTCGAGGGCCTGCCGCGTCGCGCACGTCTCGTCGAGGACGTCGGGGATCACCAGCGCCATCGGTCCTCCGGCGGGCATGGGCACCGCAAAGTGCCTTCTTCATCGGTACCGCCGGCAAGCCTATCGTCGCCCCATGGCAGTACACCTTCAGGGACTTGCGTTCGTCAGTGAGGGCATAGCGATCAGCGGGCACCTGCGCCTGCCCCGCGACGGGCGGGCACTTCCGGCCGTCGCGGTCACCGGCCCGTTCACCGGGGTCAAGGAGCAGGTCGCGGGCACGTATGCGCAGCGGCTCGCCGAGGCCGGGTTCGTCACGCTCGCCTTCGACCATCGCGGCTTCGGGGCCAGCGGCGGCCGGCGCGGTCACGAGGACACCCAGGGCAAGCTCGCCGACCTGCGCGCCGCCGTCTCCGCGCTAGCCGCCCACCCGGCCGTCGACGCGGACCGGATCGGGCTGCTGGGCGTGTGTCTCGGCGGCGGCTACGCGGTGCGGGCGGCGGCCCAGGACCCGCGCGTGCGGGCGGTCGCCGGGATCGCGGGCGGCTACAACAGCCCCGAGTTCTCCGACGGCTACCGCGCCGCCCTGCGCGCCTTCGTCGAGCGCTACGACGAGTACATTCCGGCCGTGGCGGAGGACGGCGGGGAGGCGGCCATGGGCGGGGACGAGCCGTGGGCCTACTACGGCACCGCCCGCGCCGCCGCCCCGGCCTGGGAGAACCGGGTGACGCGCGGCTCGCTGCACAGCCTGATGACGTTCGACGCGCTCGGCGCGGCGCCGCTGCTGGGCCGCACCCCGCTGCTGGTCGTACACGGCAAGGTGGACGCCTACTGCTCCCCGGACCTCGCCGCCCGCCTGTTCGAGCGGGCGACGGGCCCGAAGCGCATCGAATGGCTCGACTGCGAGCGCCACATCGACCTGTACGACAACGAGCCTTACGTGACCCACGCCGCGAAGACGACCGCGGACTTCTTCGCCGAGCACCTGTAGACACCACCCGGCCAACCGCACCGACACCCTCCCCGACACCGGCAACCGCGAGCCCGGCCCCAGCCCTCATCACCGAGCACCCGTAGACACCACCCGGCCAACCGCACCGACACCCTCCCCGACACCGGCAACCGCGAACCCGGCCCCAGCCCTCATCACCGAGCACCCGTACACGCCGCCCGGTCAATCGTGCCGGCGCCCACCCCCGATGGCGGTGACGGCGACCCCGCCCCGCCGAGACCGGCCTCAGCCCCGACCCCGGAGCCGCCTGCCGCCGTAGCTGCCCCGGGGGCGCCGCCTGGACCCTGTTCGCGGCGGGACGGTGCCTATGCATCGGCGTCTACACATCGGTGCCTAGACATCGGTGCCTACGCATCGCGGCGCACCAGGAGCAGCCAGCCGAGCAGCAACGAGCCCAGCGCCCACAGCCCGAGCACCCCGAGCCCGGCCCAGGGCCCGATCGGCAGCGTCGACAGGTCCTTCGTGGCCTGCACGGCGGCGCCGGCGGTCCCCGGGCCAACCTGGTCGAGCCGCCGCGACCACGCCTTGTCGGTGACCGCACGGGCGACGATCGGCCACGCGTACAGCAGCGCCAGCACGATCCCGGCCGCCCCCGCCGGGCTGCGCACCGCCGCGGCCAGGCCGAGCGCGAGCAGCGCGACGAGCTCGAGGTACACCATCGACCCGATCACCGGCCGCCACACGAACGCGTGCGCGGGCAGCAGCGCCCGGCCCGCGAGCACGGACCCGGCGACGCCCGCGACGGCCGCGACCGAGGTGGTCACGAGCAGCACCAGCGCCTTGGCCGCCAGCAGCCGCGTGCGCCCGGGCACGGCGGCGAGACTGACCCGCATCATGCCGGTGGTGTACTCGTTGCCGATCACCATTGCCGCCAGGATCGCGACCACGGCCTGCCCGAGCTGTACCCCCGTCAGCGAGACCTTCGGCAGATCGGCGGTGCACCCGGCCCGGCACGACACGGCCACCGCCGCGAGCGCGCTCAGCGCGATCGTGGCCGCCGCGGCCCCCACCAGCAGCCACCAGCTGCCCGGCGACGTGCGCAGCTTCGTCCACTCGGCGTGCAGGGCGGTCCTCATGCGTCCCTCCGCCGCAGCCGGTACCCCGCGCCGGCCAGCACCACCGCGACCCACACGACGAGCACGGCCAGACCGCCCCACGCCGGCAGCGGGAAGTACCCGTCCGCGGGCGAGTAGATGTTGTCGACCTGGTCCCAGCGCGGCTCGCTCTGCTGCAGCGCGAACGCCGCGGCCGGGGTCACCCGCAGCAGCCAGTCGCTCGCGCGCAGTGGCAGCACCGTGACCGACAGCAGATAGGGCAGCACGATCACGACGATCGACACGGTCACCGCCGTGACGCCCTTGCGCAGCAGCGCCCCGAACCCGGCCGCGAGCGCCGCGCACAGGGCCAGCAGCAGCGCGGTGCCGGCCACGACCCGCGCCTGGGTCGCCGCCGAGGCGTAGGCGACGGCCGCCCCGTTGCCGCGCAGCACCCCCGGTCCGAAGGCGACCACCACCGCGGCCGCGGCCAGCCCGAGCCCGAACACGGCCCCGCCGAGCACGAGCGCCTTGGCGGTGAGCAGGTGCAGCCGTCGCGGGGCGGCGGCGAGCGAGGTGCGGATCAGGCCGCGGCGGTACTCCCCCGCGACGAACACGGCCCCGACCACCACGACGAACATCAGCCCGAGGAAGGTCCCGACGAGCGTCTGGCTGATCGTCACGCTTCCCCCGGCCGCGCCCGAGACGGCGGGCGCGATGTCCCCGGATCCGGTCACCGTCCAGCCGTCCGCGGTCGGCGCGGCGCCCGTCCGCGGCCCCTCCGAACGTGCCCGCGCGCCGTCCGCCGCACCCGTTCCGGCCGGCACACCGGTTCCGCCCGACGCACCAGCTCCGACTGGCGCATCGGCTCCGGCGGGCGCACCGGTTCCGGGGGACGCACCCGCTCCGGCCGAAGCACCCGCTCCGGTCTGCGCACCGGCTCCGGCGGGCGCACCCACTCCGGGGGACGCAGCCGCTCCGGGGGACGCACCCGCTCCGGCCGAGGCACCCGTTCCGGCCGGCGCGCCGGTTCCGGCCGGCTCCGGCGCCGCGTCGCCGCCCGGGCCCTCCCAGTCCGCCGAGAAGGTGCCGGTCGTCGCCAGGTGCTCGAACGTGCCGGTGGCGGTGCTCGGCGCGCCGGATACGCCGGAGAGCACGACGGACTCGTTGACCTGCTCCGAATACTGCGGCGAGGTCGCGAACATCCCGGCGGTAACGGTCGCCGGCAGTCCCGGCAGCCGGGCCGAGCCGACCGCCACCCACGCCGTGCCGTCGGCGGACCGCTCGGCCGTCACCGTGTCACCGGCGCGGGTCAGGCGCAGCCACACCGGCTGCGGCTTGACCTGCGCGCCCGCGTCGACGCCCTCGTCGTGCACATAGTTCCACTGCAGCCGCACCCCGTGCTCGCCGGTCAGCATCACCGCCGCGTACGCGGAGCCGGCCTTCGTCCCGTCCTTGATCATCAGGCCGGCCTTGGCCCACGGCGCGAGCCCGTCGCGGGTGTTCGCGCCGTCGAACGTCGGCAGACGCCCGGTGAAGTCCGCGACCCGGGCGGTGATGCTGCCGTCGCCGGTGAGGGTGCGGTGCACGTAGGTGAACTGGTCGGCGACCGCCTGCCCCTCGGGCCCGTGCGTCGGGGTGCAGTCGGAGACGTCGCAGGAGCCGGCGCGGCTGGGCGTGAGGCCGAGCGCGATGATGACCGCGGCCCCGGCGAGCAGGCCGAGCACCCAGCCGCGCACGGTGCGCAGCTTCGTCCATTCGGCGTGCAGGACGCGTGCGAAGGTCATCGCGCCTCCCCCGGGGCAGGGGCGCGGAACTCGACGGCGTCGCGGGTCAGGTCGAGGTAGGCGTCCTCGAGCGTGGCGCGGTGCGCGGAGACCTCGGAGAACGGCACGCCGGCCGCGCTCAGCCGCGCGATGACCTCCTCGGCGGCCACGCCGGTCACCGTGAGGGTGCCGTCGCCGTTGGGCAGGACGGATTCGGCGTGCTCGCGCAGTACACCCGAAGCCCGGTCGATCGCGGATGAGCGCACGACGATCCTGCCGTTGGCGGCCCCGGCCAGCAGCTCGGCCACGCCCGCGTCGGCGATGACGCGCCCGCGGCCGACCACGACCACGTGGTCCGCGGTCCCCTGCAGCTCGCTCATGAGGTGGCTGGAGACGAGCACCGCCCGGCCCTCGCGGGCCAGGTCGCGCAGGAACGTGCGCATCCAGATGATGCCCTCGGGGTCCATCCCGTTGAACGGCTCGTCGAGCATCAGCGCGGGCGGGTCGCCGAGCAGCGCCGCGGCGATCCCGAGCCGCTGGCGCATGCCGAGGCTGAAGCCGCCCGCCCGGCGCCGCCCGACGCCGCCGAGCCCGGCCAGCTCCAGCACCTCGTCGGCGCGGCGGCCCGGAAGGCCCTGCGAATGGGCGAGCCACAGCAGATGGTTGCGGGCGGTGCGGCCCGGCTGCAGCGCCGCGGCGTCCAGCAGCGACCCGAGGTGGCACAGGGGCCGGCCGAGGCCCCGATACGGCCGCCCGCCGACGAGCGCGCGTCCCTCCTCGGCCGCGTCGAGCCCGAGGATCACGCGCATGGTCGTCGACTTCCCGGCCCCGTTCGGC
The DNA here is from genome assembly GCF_050947935.1 of Dactylosporangium sp. CA-052675. Classification (GTDB taxonomy): domain Bacteria; phylum Actinomycetota; class Actinomycetes; order Mycobacteriales; family Micromonosporaceae; genus Dactylosporangium. The sequence continues at coordinate 5,452,947 of NZ_CP192010.1, forward strand.
CCGACGAACCCGGTGACGCGCCCCGGCCGCACGGTGAACGTCATGCCGTCGAGGGCCAGGGTCGGGCCGAACCGCTTGCGCAGCCCCTCGACGGTGATGGTGGCGTCATGCATGGCTCCGGTTCTACGCGGCGGGCGGTGACAGCCCGGTGTCATCGGGTGTCACCGCGCTGACACCGGCGGCCTGGCATCGTGGACGCATGCGCGTGCTCGTCGTGGAAGACTTCGAGATCCTGGCCCGGACCATCGGCACCGGCCTGCGCCGCGAGGGCCTGGCCGTGGACGTGGTCCTCGACGGGGGCGAGGCGCTGGAGAAGCTGGCGGTGACGCGGTATGACGTCGTCGTGCTCGACCGCGACCTGCCCGGCGTCCCCGGCGACACGGTGTGCCGGCGCATCGTCGAGCGCCATCAGGCCAGCCGGGTGCTCATGCTGACCGCCGCGGGCACCGTCCGCGACCGGGTCCAGGGCCTCGGCCTCGGCGCCGACGACTACCTGCCCAAGCCGTTCGACTTCGAGGAGCTCGTGGCCCGCATCCGCGCCCTCGCCCGCCGCCCGACCATGGCCCTGCCGCCGGTGCTGACCGTGGGCGACCTGACCCTGGACCCGGCCCGGCACGCCGCTACCCGCGGCGGGCGGCGGCTGGAGCTGAGCCCGAAGGAGTTCGGCGTGCTGGAGTGCCTGATGGCCGCCGGTGGCCGCCCGGTCTCCGCCGAGGAGCTGCTCGAGCGCGTCTGGGACGAGGCCGCCGACCCGTTCACGACCGCGGTGAAGACGACGGTCCGGCGGCTGCGGGGGCGCTTGGGCGACCCGCCCGTCATCCACACGGTGCGCGAGGCCGGCTACCGGGTCGGCCCGGCATGAGGTGGCGCATGCGGTGGCTCGGAGACCGGCTCAGGAACCGGCTCACGGACCGGCCCGAAGACCGCCTCACAGACCGGCCCGAAGACCGCCTCACAGACCGGCCCGGAGACCGGCTCACAGACCGGCCCGGAGACCGCCTCACGGACCGACCCGAAGACCGCCTCACAGACCGGCCCGAAGACCGGCACACGGACCGGCCCGGAGACCGGCTCACGAACTGGCTCGGAGACCGGATCACGAACTGGCTCGGGGGCCGGATCACAAACCGGCTCACGAACTGGCGGGCGAGCTGGCGCTGGACGGTCCGCCGCCAGCTGACGTTCCTCTACGCGGGCCCTTTCCTGGTGTCCGGCTTCGTGCTCCTGCTCATCCCGCTGCTCGGCTCGAAGGTATCGGTGCCCGTCGGCGACGGTCCTGCCCCGCTGGGCGACATCGGACCGGAGCAGACGCCCGCGTTCGTCAAGCTCGTGGTGTTCTCGATGTTCTCCATGCTGGTCATCGCGATCGTCCTGGGCTGGCAGATCTCCGGCCTGTTCCTCCGCCCGCTGCGACTCATGATCGACACGGCCCGGGACATCTCCGCCACGAACCTGCATCGCCGGCTCGGTGAGATGGGCCGCAGCGACGAGTTCGCCGAGCTGGCCGAGACCCTCGACGACCTGTTCGCCCGCCTCGAGGCGTCCTTCGCGGCCCAGCGCCGGTTCGTCGCGAACGCCTCGCACGAGCTGCGCACGCCGCTGACGGCCCAGCGCGCCCTGCTCCAGGTGACCCTCGCCGATCCCGAGGCCTCCCCCGCCGACCTGCGCGCGGCCGCCCGCGAGGTGCTGGCGCTGGGCGAGAGCCAGGCGAGGCTGATCGAGTCGCTGCTGACCCTGGCCACGGGCGAGCAGGGCGTGGAGCACGCGCTGCCGCTGGACCTGGCCGACGTGGCCCGCCGCGTCCTGGCCGACCGCCCGTTCGAGGGTCTGACGCTGGACGCGAGCCTCGGCGCGGCCCCGGCGACGGGCGCCGCGGACCTGGTCGAGAGCCTGGTCGCGAACCTCGTCGACAACGCCACGAAGCATAACGTGCCGGGCGGCACGGTGACGGTCACGACCGGCGTGACCGGGGGCCGCGCGACGCTGAGCGTGCAGAACACGGGCGCCGTCGTGCCGGAGGACGAGCTGGACCGCCTCTTCCAGCCGTTCCAGCGCCTCGGCGCCCAACGCGTCCGCACCACGAAGGACGGCTACGGCCTCGGCCTGGCCATCGTCCGCGCCATCGCGACCGCCCACCACGCCGACCTGACCGCGACCGCGCCACCCGGCGGCGGCCTGCGCGTGACCGTCACGTTCCCGTGACCCGTCCCGCCGGACCAGCCGCCACGAACCGCCGCCCGCGAACCGCCGCCCATGAACCGCCGCCGCGAACCGCCGCCCGCGAACCGCCGCCCGTGAACCGCCGCCCGCGAACCGCCGCCCGTGAACCGCCGCCCGCGAACCGCCGCCCGTGAACCGCCGCCCGCGACCCGCCGGTCACGCAGCTCGAACGGGACGCCCAGACCGTGCTCGGACCGGTATCCGCCGACGAGCGCCCGGTGCCGCCCCGCTCCCGTCGCCAGCGCCCCCCGGTGCAGGGCGTTGGCCGGTCCACCGCGGTCCGGGCGGCGACGAGATGGTCGCGGCCCGGGCACCCCCCGCACAAAACCATCCGGCGAACGCCGCAGCGACCTCCACCGCCGCGACCACCTCGCCACCAAGCAGCGACGAGCGGGAAGTCGCAGCCCGGCAACCGCTGCACAAAACACCCGGCGAACTCCACCGCCGCGACCCTCTCGCCGCCGAGCAGTGGCTACGGCGATGAGACGCCGGCCGTGCCGGTCGGACGGGCTCGGCGAGAGGCCGGCGCCGCTTCAGGCCGGGGACACGGCGGCGGTGGCGCTCACGCCGGCGTCACGTATGCGGCCAGGTGTTCGCCCGTGAGCGTGGAGCGGGCCTTCACCAGGTCGGCGGGGGTGCCCTCGAAGACGACCGTGCCGCCGTCGTGGCCCGCGCCGGGGCCGATGTCGATGATCCAGTCGGCCGAGGCCATCACGGCCAGGTGGTGCTCGATGACGATCACCGACTTGCCGGCGTCGACGAGGCGGTTGAGCAGGCCCAGCAACTGCTCCACGTCGGCGAGGTGCAGGCCGGTGGTCGGCTCGTCGAGGACGTACACGCCGCCCTTCTCGGCCATGTGGATCGCGAGCTTCAGGCGCTGGCGCTCGCCGCCGGAGAGCGTGGTCAGGGGCTGGCCGAGGCTGATGTACCCGAGGCCGACGTCGGCGAGGCGGGACAGGATCGTGTGCGCCGCCGGGATGCGCGACTCGCCCGCCGCGAAGAACTCGTGCGCCTCCGTCACCGGCATCGCGAGGACCTCGGCGATGTTGCGGCCGCCGAGGCGGTACTCCAGCACCGAGGCCTGGAAGCGCTTGCCCTCGCACTCCTCGCAGGTCGTGGCGACGCCGGCCATCATGGCCAGGTCGGTGTAGATGACGCCGTTGCCGTTGCAGTTCGGGCAGGCGCCCTCGGAGTTCGCGCTGAACAGGGCCGGCTTCACCCCGCCCGCCTTCGCGAAGGCCTTGCGGATCGGGTCGAGCAGGCCGGTGTACGTCGCCGGGTTGCTGCGCCGCGAGCCGCGGATCGCGCTCTGGTCGACGGAGACGACGCCGGCGCTCTTCGGGATGGAGCCGTGGATGAGCGAGCTCTTGCCGGAGCCGGCCACGCCGGTGACGACCACGAGCACGCCCAGCGGGATGTCCACGTCGACGTCGCGCAGGTTGTGGGTGCGGGCGCCGCGGATCTCCAGATGACCCTTGGGCTTGCGCAACTGCGGCCGAAGTCCGGCTCGATAGTCCAGGTGACGGCCGGTCAGGGTACCGCTGCGGCGCAGTCCCTCGACGGTGCCCTCGAAGCACACCGTGCCGCCGGAGCCGCCCGCGCCGGGGCCGAGGTCGACGACGTGGTCGGCGATCGCGATCGTCTCCGGCTTGTGCTCGACCACGAGCACGGTGTTGCCCTTGTCGCGCAGCCGCTGCAGCAGGCCGTTCATGCGCTGGATGTCGTGCGGGTGCAGGCCGACGGTCGGCTCGTCGAAGATGTACGACACGTCCGTGAGCGACGACCCGAGGTGCCGGATCATCTTCGTGCGCTGGGCCTCGCCGCCGGACAGGGTGCCCGACGGGCGGTCGAGGGAGAGGTACCCGAGCCCGATCTCCACGAACGAGTCCAGCGTCCGCTGGAGCGTGCCCAGCAGCGGCGCGACCGAGCGGTCCTCGATGCCGCGCACCCACTCGGCCAGGTCGCTGATCTGCATCGCGCACGCGTCGGCGATGTTCACCCCGCCGATGCGTGAGGCGAGCGCGGCCTGGTTGAGCCGGGTGCCGCCGCACTCGGGGCAGGCGGTGAAGGTGACCGCCCGGTCCACGAAGGCGCGCAGGTGCGGCTGGAGGGCCTCCTTGTCCTTCTGCAGGAAGGCCTTCTGCACGCGGGGCACGAGCCCCTCGTACGTCATGTTGATGCTCTCGACCTTGACCTTCACCGGCTCCTTGTAGAGGAAGTCGTGGCGCTCCTGCTCGGTGTAGTCCTTGATCGGCTTGTCGGCGTCGACGAACCCGGACGCGGCGAAGATGCGCACCAGCCAGCCGTCGACGGTGTACCCGGGGACCGTGATCGCGCCCTCGGCGAGCGACTTGTTCTTGTCGAACAGCTCGTCGAGGTCGATGTCGGTCACGTTGCCCATGCCCTCGCAGCGGGGGCAGGCCCCGGCGGGCACGTTGAAGCTGTAGTGGAACGCCGGCCCGGCGCTCGGCTCGCCCAGCCGGCTGAACACGATCCGCAGCATGGCGTTGGCGTCGGTCGCGGTGCCCACGGTGGAGCGGGAGTTCGCGCCCATCCGCTCCTGGTCGACGATGATGGCCGTGGTCAGTCCCTCGAGGAGGTCGACGTCGGGCCGGGCGAGGCTCGGCATGAAGCCCTGCACGAACGCGCTGTACGTCTCGTTGATGAGCCGCTGCGACTCCGCCGCGATGGTGCCGAAGACGAGCGAGCTCTTGCCGGAACCCGACACGCCGGTGAACACCGTGAGCCGGCGCTTGGGGATCTCGACGCTGACGTTCTTCAGGTTGTTCTCGCGGGCCCCGTGGACCTGGATGAGGTCATGACTGTCGGCGACATGCACCGGGCCACCCTAACCGGGCGCGGCGACGATGGCATGCACCTTCTGCAGGAACGACGCGGCCGCGGCCCGGTCGACGGTGCGGCCGGCGTCGCGGCCGTCGGCGTGGCTGGCGAGCGCGGCGCGGATCACCGGGGCGTCGGACGGCAGGTGCTCGGCGGCCCACGCGGCGGCGGCGCGCTTGGGTGACCAGGCGTGCTCGGCGTGGTACCGCAGCGCCCGGCAACCGTTGAGCACCGCGTTGTCGCCGTGGTCGCTGAGGCCGGCGAGCTGCGCGGCGACGGACTCGGCGACGACCGGCAGGAGCACGCGGGCGCGCACCCGGGTCACGAGGTCGGGGAAGGGCGGGCCGATGAGCGCGCGGCGCTGCTGGCGGACCATGTCGCGGTCGATCGGGTACCAGAAGGTGAGCCCGTCGCCGGGTCCGGTCTCGGCCTTCGGCGGCAGCTGCGCGCCCGTGTTCAGGTTGAGCGCGAATCCGGCCTCGGTGGAGAGCCCGGCCAGGGTGGCCCGGTCGTACAGGACGAACTCGAGGCCGGCGGCGGGGCACGGCAGCCGCTCGTGGTCCAGCGCGGCGACGACGGCCGCGATCTCGGCCGGTGCCGGGCGCTCGGCGACGGCCAGCAGGTCGATGTCGCTGCGGCCGGGGACGTAGGCGTCGAAGGCGAGCGAGCCGGCCGGGTACACCCCGACGAGCCGGCCGCCGAAGATGGCCTGGAGGCGGCCGACGACCGCGCCGAGGTATCCGTCGAGGTATCCGTCGAGTGTGCTCACCGCTCAGTTGTAAACCCTGCGGGCCACTGTGCGCTGCGGGTGGGCCGGGTCGAGGGTTCCCCGACCTCGGCCACCGCTTGTGCAGAGGTTACTTCTTCTTCTTGTTCTTCTTGTCCTTCTTCGACTTCTTGGACTTCTTCGCCATGGGAATCACCTCCTGGGGCTCGGCAACGACACAGACACTACGACCAAAACGGCGGTGAACAAAGGGTTTCACGAAGATTTCAGGAAGCCCTCAGGCGGGCATTTATCGTCCACATTAGACTCATCAACGGCGAACCGCTGCCGTCGTACCGCATGTGCCAGCGGCGCCAACTGCTCATCTGCATTCGATACACTTTTTGTGAAGTGAGGTGAGCATGACTGCACCGAACACCGTGAGAAAGTACTACGCGCCCCGTCGTGTGGCGCAGGCCGCACTCACGCGGGAGGCGATCGCGGCCGCGGCGGAGCGTCTCTTCGCCCGGCACGGCTACGCCGGCACGACCGTCGCGGCCGTCGCGGAGGAGGCCGGGGTCACGCCGAAGTCGGTCTACGCGCTCGCCGACAAGCCGGGTCTGCTGCTGCTCGCGGCGCGCCGCAGCGAGGCGGCGCCGGGGCCGGAGGACATCGCGGGCGCGCTGCTGCGGCGGTACGCTCTCGAGCGGGCCTTCGAGGAGGCGGCGCACGCCGAGCCGGTGCTGCGCGAGGCGTGGCGGCGACACGAGCGGGCCCGCCGCGCGCGGCTCAAGACGCTCGTGCGCGAGGCCGCGGACGCCGGGCGGCTGCGGCCCGGGCTGACGGTGGGGCGGGCCACGGACACGCTCTGGGCACTGGTCACGTGGCACACGGTGGCGCTGCTGGTGGAGCAGCGCGGCTGGGGCCGGGCCAAGCTCGCCGCCTGGCTCGACCAGCTCATCGAGACGACGCTGGGCGGGCCGGCCGCGACCGCGGCCGGCCCGCCCGAATGAGCGCGGGTGGGCGCGGCTCAGCCCGGCAGCTTGCCCGTGCCCGCGTCCCTCGTGACCAGCCCCGGCACGCTCGCCGTCGGGTCCAGGCCCGCGCGCAGGGTCGGGGTCCAGCCGGCGTCGGTGGCGATGTCCGGGTCGAACGCCGCGTTGTACTCGTCGAGCAGGTTCACCGCGACGACCGGGCCGGTGCCGACCCGGGCCAGGGTGCCCTTCTCCGTCATCCGCGTGCCGCCCCAGTTGTAGACGAACGCGTTGAGCGGGGTGTCGGCGCTGCGGAGCACGAAGTTGTTCTCGGCGTACACCTGGGACTGCACCCCGACGCCGATCGCGTAGACGAAGGTGTCCTCGTCGGTCGCGTAGTAGTAGTTGTTGTAGACGTCCACCTGCCCGAAGCGCACCCGCGGCACCCGCTGGCCGACGTTGGCGAACCGGTTGTGGTGCAGCGAGACGCGCAGCTTGCCCACGTCGACGCCCGGGGTGTTCGTCGAGCCGATCAGCATCGTCTTGTCGTGCTCGAACAAATTGTTGTACGACACCGTCACGTAGTCGGAGCCCTTGATGATGTCCGCCGCGCCGTCGTGCACCTGGTAGGGCCGGCCGAAGTAGATCGGCTGGTTGACGTCCTGGTTGGCGCCGTCGGTGAACGAGTTGTGGTCGAGCCACACGTTCGTCGCGCCGCTGAGCGTGACGCTGTCGTACAGCGAGTTCCAGTTGCCGGTGTCACCGTCGGTCGGCGACCAGGTCGGGAAGCAGTCGTAGGCGTCCTCGAAGGCCACGTTGCGGATGATCACATTGTTGACGTTGGTGAGGAGCAGGTTGCCGCCCTTGATCCGGGCATTGCGCAGCCCGTAGATCGTCGTGTTCGCGCCGACCTCGATCTTGACCTTGAGGCCCTGGTTCTTCGCCGAGCGCACCCGGGCGTCCTCCAGCGGGCCGGCCGGCGCCACGCGGCCCCAGGTCGCCGGGGCGTACGCGGCGACGAACGCCTGCAGGTCGTACTCCGGGTCCGCGTAGTCGGCGCAGCCGCGCCCCTCGTTCGCGTCGATCGTGGCCGCGACCAGCACGATCTTCGGCGTGCTGCCCGCCACCGCGGCGGCGAGCTCGTCGCGGGTGCGCACCACGAACACGTGCGCGTCGTCGGCGGCCGAGCCGCCCGTGGTGCCGGTGCCCGCCGAGCCCCAGCCGTCGCCCGCGGCCAGGACCGCGCGCGCCTGGGCCGGCACCGCCGGGGTCTTGGCCGGCCCGGCGTTCGCCTGCGCGGCGACGACCATCCCGGTCGCGACCAGCGCGGCCACCGTGGCGGCGGTGAGACCGGCCCGGATACCTACGTGCATGCAGTCCTCCAGATTCAGGAAAGCGCATTCCTGGGACCACCGTGGCACCGGCACTACGGCGAGTCAACGCGTGGCGTTTGCAGGTTTGTTGCAGTCGTCACTTCCGGCGGCCGTGGGTCGGGCCGCCGGTAAGGAGCATTAGAGGGTTGCCGCATGACCGCCGCCGCCCCGGCCGCCCGCCGGTTCGCCGCCCTGCGCAACCGCGACTGCCGCCCGTACCTCTTCGGCGCCGCGCTGTCGATGATGGCCGACAACGTGGAGCACGTGATCACGTACTGGGTGCTGTGGCAGAAGTTCCACTCCGAGGCGCTCGCGGGCTTCCAGGTCATCAGCCACTGGGTGCCGTTCCTGCTGTTCTCGGTGTGGTTCGGCGGGCTCGCCGACCGCTACGACTGCCGCCGGGTCATCCAGGCCGCCCAGGTGCTGTTCATGCTCGTCTCCCTGCTGTGGGGGATCCTGTTCATCACCGGCACGCTGCAGATCTGGCACGCCTGCGTCCTGCTGGTGCTGCACGGCATGGCCGGCTCCCTCTGGGGCCCGGGCGAGCAGCTGATGCTCCACGACTTCGTCGGCGACGAGGACCTCGTCTCGGCGGTCCGGCTCAACGCGACCTTCCGCAGCCTGGGCGTGCTGTTCGGCCCGGCCGTCGGCTCCGGGCTGCTGCTCTGGCTCGGCCCGAAGGCGGGCATCCTCACGAACATCGCGTTCTACCTGCCGCTGACGCTGTTCCTGTTCCGCACCAGGTTCACCGGCCACACCCGCCACGGCCGCCCCGCGACCCAGCGCGTCGGCCTGCTGGACACCGTGAAGGTCCTGCGCAAGGTCGCGGGCGACCACACCCTGATCAGCATGATCATCCTGGCCGGCCTGGCGTCGTTCTTCGTCGGCACCGCGCTGCAGGCGACGATGCCGAACTTCGCCGAGGACCTGAGCCCGGGCAGCGCGGACGTGTACGGCATCCTGCTCTTCGCCGCCGGCGCGGGGGGCGTGGTCGGCGGCCTGCTGCTCGAGGCGACGGGCTGGCTGCGCCCGACGGTCCGCGCGGCCGTGGTGACGACGATGGTGTACGGCCTGAGCAGCCTCCTCTTCGCGGTTGCCGGCAACCTGTGGCTGGGCGTGGTCCTGCTCTTCATCGGCGGCGTGGCCAACCTGGCGTCGATGTCGATCGGCCAGACCGTGACACAGCTGCTCGCGCCGCCGGCCGAGCGCGGGCGGGTCATCGGCGTCTACAACGTGGCGTCGGCGGGGCTGCGCGCGGGCAGCGGCGTGACGGTAGGCGTGCTGGGCCAGGCGATCGGGGTGCACTGGTCGCTGGGGCTGAGCTCGGCGGCCCTGTGCGTGGGCACGGGGCTGGCGGCGCTCTACACCCGCCACGGCCACCGGGTACCCGCGATCGAGTAGCCGCTTCGCGCGCCACGCCGGGCGTTGCACGCGCAAGCGCCTCAAGCGCCGCGCCGGGCACCCCGTTTCGCGCACCACGCCGGGCGTTTCGCACCCAAGCGCCTCAAGCGCCGCGCCGGGCAACCCCGCTTCGCGCGCCACGTTGGGCGTTTCACACGTTATGTCGGGCGCTCCGCGCCGCGACATAACGGATTTTTCGCCTGACGGGGCATTTGCGGGGATTCAGCGCGAACCGGCGTGCACCCGCACGGCACCGCCCCGCCACTCTTCTGTCGGGCGTTCGGCCCGATGTCATCCCCGACGGCGTTACAACGACCTGAAGGGGGGCCGCCGCACATGAGTGGTGGTGGACACGCGGCGAAGGCCGGCGCGCACGCCAAGCACAAGAAGGGCGGCCACGAGGAGGAGGAGCACGAGAACCACGAGCGGTGGCTGGTGTCCTACGCCGACATGATGACCCTGCTCATGGTCCTGTTCATCGTGCTGTTCGCGATCTCCCAGGTCGACCAGAAGAAGTTCGCCGAGCTCAAGAACGGCCTCGCGGTCGGCTTCGGCAACCCCTCGGTCGCCTTCGACGGCGGCGAGGCCAGCCTCATGGAGTCCTCCGACTCCAACAGCCCCATGGACCTCTCCTCCGGCATCGGCGGCACCACCTCCGACGCCACCGCCGTGCAGGAGGCCGTCCAGGCCAAGGAACGCTCCAACGCCTCCAAACGCCAGGCCGCCGCCGCGGCCGAGATCCAGAACTACGACAAGATCAAAGCCGAGATCACCGCGGAACTGACCAAACAAGGCCTCCAGGACCAGGTCAAATACTCCGTCGACGAACGCGGCCTCATCGTCACCATCGTCACCACCGGCATCGTCTTCAACGGCAACGAAGCCACCCTCCTCACCGCCGGCAAACAGCTCATCGACGGCATCGGCCCCGCCATCGCCGCCCTGCCCAACAAGATCGAAGTCGACGGCCACACCAACCAGCTCACCGGCGGCACCGGCACCTACCCCTCCGGCTGGGAACTGTCCTCCGCCCGCGCCGCCGCCGTCGTACGCATGCTCCACACCGACGCCGGCATCGCCGACAACCGCCTCCAAGCCACCGGCTACGCCGACACCAAACCCCTCTACCCCACCACCGACCCACGGGCCGAAACCCTCAACCGCCGCGTCGAGGTCATCGTCCTGTCCAACCTCCCCGCCGACACCCGGGCGCTACTGCCCTCGGCTTCAACGAACTGAGGAGCGCGCAATGGCCAAGGACGAGAAGGCCGCCGAGGAAACCCCCGCGAAGGGCGGCGGCAAGAAGAAGCTCATCATGATCGTGGCGATCGCCCTGGTCGCGCTGATCGGCGGCGGCGTGGGCGGCTACATGATGTTCGCCCCGAAGAAGGCCACCGCCGAACCCGCCCCCACCCCCGGCGTCGTCTCCGTGCTCGACGCGATCACGATCAACCTCGCCGACGGGCACTACCTGAAGCTCAAGATGACCCTCCAGGCCACCACCGAGGCCGCCGAGGCCCCCGACGGCTCCAAGGCCCTCGACATCGCGATCAGCCTCTACAGCGGCCGCAAGATGGACGAGCTGATGTCGAACGCGGAGCGCGACCGGACGAAGAAGGAGCTCGTCGACAAGGTCGTGAAGGCCTACACGGAGGACAAGAAGAAAGAGGTCATGGACATCTACTTCACCACGTTCGTGATCCAGTAACCTGGTGCAGGAGGCCGCCCCACGGGGCGGCCTTCCGCCGTCACGGAAGCAAGCCCGGCAGGCTTCCGGACGGCTCCGAACGGAGGCGTCGTTTCTGCGTGAGCTTTCGCGTGACCCGTCGCGCCGCGTTGGCCATGCGGTCACGGTAGCCCTGGCCGGCCGCCATGCAGGTCGGCGCGTGCGGCGCAAGTCCCCGCAGGGCTGACATCGGCCCGCGGGGCCGGTCCGCTGACGAGGTGGCGGCCAGTCGCCGAGGACACTGGCCGCCACCTCGAACAGCGCCGGGATCGACCGGCTAGGGCAGGGTCCACTGCTGGTTGGCGGCCCCGGTGCAGGCCCAGATCTGCAGCTGGGTCCCGTCCGCCGAGCTCGGGCCCGTCGCGTCGAGGCACTTGCCGAGCGCGACGAGGCTGCCGTTCGCCCCGGCCGACCACTGCTGCGCGGTCGTGCCGTTGCAGTCGTACAGCTGCACCTTCGTCCCGTTCGCCGAGCTCGCCGCGGCCACGTCCAGGCACTTGCCGAGCGCGCGCACGGTGCCGTCCGTGCCGATCGTCCACTGCTGGGCGCCGGTCCCGTTGCAGGTGTAGAGCTGGATCTTCGTGCCGTTCGCGGAGCTCGCCCCGGCGACGTCGACGCACTTGCCGCCGTACCCGGTGATCTGCCCGGTCCGGGTGCCCGGGGTGCCGCTGTCGGCGCCGGCCCACAGGTAGGTGCCGACGGTCTTCGCGGGCAGGGTGCTCGCGACCTGCTGGGCGCCGACGCGCAGGGTGAACGCCTGGCTGCCCGCGGTCTGGTTGACCACGACGGCGACCAGGGTGCCGTCGGGGTTGCGGAAGGCCACGTTGGTGACGCTGCCGGTGGAGCCGTAGCCGGTCGACACCCGCTGGGCGCCGGGCTGCACGAACTTCGAGAACTGCGCGACCATGTTGTAGTCGGGCAGCGCCCAGAACGTGTCGCGGTTCGTGGTGCTCTGCACGAGCATCGTCGGGTCGGGCGAGCCGGACCAGCGCTCGGGCGAGCGGTTCTGGTCGAGCATGCTGACCCAGCCCTCGTACAGGGTGGCGGAGTTGCGGAAGTACTGCACGATCCGGTCGGCGCCCGCGGTACCCCAGACGGAACGCTCGGTCATGAGCACGTCCTTGTCCGGGTAGCTCGCCTTGACCGTGGCCATCGCCGAGGGGTCGCCGGCGTAGTCGTGGAAGGCGATGCCGTCCACCGAGCCGTAGGCGTCGCTGTGCGCGGAGGCGCTGCCGAGGACTCCGGCCGCATACGAGACGCCCTCGCTGAAGTTGTGGTCGAAGGCCCAGATCTTGACGGTACCGAGGGAGGCCGACGACAGCTCCGTGCGCAGCGCCTTCGCCAGCTGCCGCTCCTGGTCCGCGCTCACGAGCATGCCCGGGTAGTCGGCCGGGGAGAACAGCGGCTCGTTCTGCAGGGTGAGCGCGTAGATCGGGATGCCCTGGGCGGCGTACGCCTGGACCGCCCGCCGGTAGTACGTGGCGAGGGTCGGGATGTAGGTGCTGTTGAGGCTGCCGCCGATGATGGCGTTGCTGGTCTTCATCCACGGCGGCGCCGACCACGCGCTCGCGAAGATCTTGAGGTTCGGGTTGATCGCGAGGGCCTGCTTGAGCGTGGCGATGATGTTGTAGTCGATGTCGCGCTGGATGGAGAACCGCGACAGCGACGGGTCGGCGGCCCCGTCGTCGTAGGTGTAGAAGTCGTGCGAGGTGAAGTCGCTGGTGCCGAAGGTGATGCGGGCGACGTTGAAGCCGGCGCCGGTGGCGGGGTCGACGAGCGCGCGCAGCGCCTTGTCGCGGCCGGCCGCGCTCATGCGCGACAGGTTGAAGATGGTCGACTCCTCGAGGGAGGAGCCGACACCCAGGATGCTCTGGTACCGCGTGTTCGTGTCGGCGGTGATGGTGGCGCCCCCGGTCGCGGCGGTGATCGGCAGGTCGCTCTGGCGGGAGAGCTGATACGGGGTGCCGGCGAGGCCGGTGGCGGGGCTGGTGTACCAGTTGCCGTTCTTCGGCTCGTAGCCCGCGGTGCGGGACTCGGAACTCCAGTAGACCTGGACGCTGGTGGCCGCGGCGGATGCGGGCACCTGGGCGTAGGTGAGCACGGCGGCCGCGGTGGCCGCCACGAGCAGTGCAGACAGTGGCCGGGTTGGGACCATGTGCACGCCTCCTTAACTTCAAGACTTGTATTAAGCCCCGGCCGTATAAGACTGTCAATGTTCCTAACAGATGGCGCGCCCGGCCCGGCCGAGGAGATCCCGCACTCCCCCGCGACATCACGCCCGCGCCGTGTGCGTGCTCGCCGGCGCCGCGAGGGAGCGGGGCACTTACGCCTCGATGACCGCCATTGGTGTTGGCCATGCCCCGGCTGAACAGGGGCTTGCACCGGCACGGCTCGTCGCGCGGGCCGAACCGGTCGGCCGGCACCCAGGTCCGGCCGGTCGCGTCGACGACGTAGCCGGCGGTGAACGCCTCGCCGTCGGCCGGCTCGACCCGGACGAGGTCGCCGAAGTCGATCGAGCCGACGCGCACGCCCTCCCGGGCCACGGCGCCGTACCGCGCGGCCGCCTCGAACAGGTACGGGTCGCGTGGGCATACCAGCCCCTTCAGAGCATCAGCCGTCCCGCACGCCCCCGGTGGAAGATGAGCGGCTCGCCGGATCCCAGCCGCAGTTCGTCGACCTCGGCCACGACCAGCCAGTGGTCGCCGCCGTCGTGCTCGGCCCGCACCGCGCAGCCGATCCAGGCGATGGCCTCGGGCAGCTCCGGCCGCCCCTCGCGACCGGCGCGCAGCCCGACGCCGTCGAACTTGCCCGTGTCGGAGCGGCCGAGCCGCCAGGCGAGTTCCTCCTGCTCGACCCGCAGCAGGTTCACGCAGAACCGGCCGGCGCGGCGGATCTGCGGCCAGGTCCGCGAGCGGCGGTCGATGCCCAGCGCGATCAGCGGCGGCGCCAGCGACAGGCTCATGAGCGCCTGCACGGTCATCCCGACCGGCCCGGCCCCGGCGTCGGCGGTGAGCACGCTCAGGCCGGTCGCGAAGTGGCCCAGCACGTGCCGGAAGTCGGCCTCGAGGGCCGGGTCGTGCCCGCTCATCCGGCTTCCGTCCCCCGCCGGCGGGCAAGGGGCAGCGCCGCGCGCTCGCGGGAGTGGATGTAGGACGGCAGCCCCCAGCGCACCTCGCGCCGCGCCTGCCCCTCGGTCTCGGCCAGACGCATCGGGCTCACCACCGACCAGCGGCGCCGGTCCAGGCGCCGCCCGAACCGCTCCGCCCGTTGCGCGGCGACCGGCCACGCGGTGGTCATCGGGTGCTCCGGGCCGAGCCCGAGGGCGGCCGAGGCGCCGAACGGGAGCATCCCGGCCCCGAACCGGAACTCGTCGTAGCCGAGCCGGTCACACGGCGCGGCGAGCGCGCAATCGTCCTCGAGCTGCGGCGTCGGATCGTGCGTAAGCCGGTGGATCGGGAACATGAGCACCCCGAAGCCGATACGGCTCATGTACGGCTCTCCCCCGTCGGCCGGCACACTGGTCGATATTCACACTAACGAGTGAATACAACTCCGCCAACCACTACTCGCCGGGCTGGAGCAACGGCTCGGCGAGGTGCTGTTCGTGAGGCTTGAAGTACCAGGAAAAGCGCTGCGGGTCCGGGGTGGCACCGAGCGCGAGCAGCAGCGCCAGCAGCGGATTCACGGGGTCGCGGCCCCGCAGCACGGCCCGGTGCCCGGACAGGATGCTGCTCTCCCGCTCGACCGTGCCCGCGGACATCTGGCACTGGTAGAGCACGACCGGCGCCCCGAACCCGCGCATCCACGCCAGCAGGCCGCCCGGGGGCCGGTGCTCCGCCGGCAGGTCCCCGGTCCAGGCGGGCGCGCGGCCCGCGCCGAAGAGCTCCCACGGCACGTCGCCGGCGCGCGGGCCGAAGCCGTGCACGACGAGCAGGCCGCCGGGCGGGAGGCGGTGCTCGGGCGACTCGCCCGCGGCGATGTGCGCGAACCGGCCGCGGATCAGCGGGTCGGCGGCCAGCCGGGCGCGGTTCGCGCCGGTGCCCTGGCAGTACAGGCCGCGGAAGTCCCAGCCCATCAGCAAGCCCAGCCCATCAGCAGGCCCAGCCCATCAGCAGGCCCATCAGCAGGCCCATCAGCGCAGGCCGAGGCGGGACACCAGGCGCAGGGTGCGGGCGGCGACGGACATGCGGCGGGGGTAGGACACGACGGCAGGCCGGCGCGCGACGCAGCGCATGAGCACCGCCACGGCGTCGGCGACGCCGACCTTCAGCGGCGTGGCCGGCCCCTTGGCCATCTTCGTGTCGACGAAGCCGAACCGCACCGCGGTCACCGCCACCCCGCGCGGGCGCAGCGCCTGGCCGAGGCCGAGCAGGTAGGAGGTCAGGCCGGCCTTCGACGCCGCGTACCCGGGCGCGGCCGGCGAGATGAGCACGTCGGAGAGGCTGGACAGGCCGATGAGGTGGCCGGTGCCGCGCGCCAGCATGCCGGGCACGACCGCCTCGGCGGTGAGCGCGGCCCCGAGCAGGTTGACCCGGATCGCGTCGGTCTGCTCCCCGAGCCGGTCGGCGTCGAACATCTCCCCGATCCCGGCCGCGTACACGCACAGGTCGACGGCGGCCAGGTCCCGCAGCACCGCCGGGTACCCGGCCGCGCCGACATCGGCGACGAGGTGCTCGTAGCGGCGGTGGCTCAGGTCCGACTCGCGGCGGGACACGCCGGTGACGTCCCAGCCCTCGTCGAGCAGCCGGCGGGTGAGGGCGAGTCCGATGCCGTCGGTGTTGCCGACGATGAGGGCGCGGGGCATCGCAGGAGTCTAGATCATGAGTCCGGGCGGAATATCCGCTTGCCCCGCGGCGCTAGGGTTGACGTAGTCAGCTTCGAGTGTGGAGGGAGACCGCCGTGCAGTATCGCACCGTTGTCGTCGTCCCCCGCTCGCTGCACGAGGTGATCCGCGTGTCTTCGTCGCTCCCGGTGCCCGCTCGCGCGGCGGCACCGGGTCGTCCCGCCCTGGGCTGAAACCGCCCGGCGGGGCGCAATCGCGCTGTCTGAGTCCACGAGACGAGCCCAGAGGGGCAACAGTGCGCAACGAACTGCAACGCGTCCGCAACATCGGCATCCTGGCCCACGTGGACGCGGGGAAGACCACGACCACCGAACGGATCCTCTTCGCCACCGGCGCGACGTACAAGCAGGGCGAGGTCCACGACGGCACCACCGTCACCGACTTCGACCAGCAGGAGCGCAACCGCGGCATCACCATCTTCGCGGCCGCCGTGAGCGTCGACTGGGACGGTCACCGGATCAACCTCATCGACACGCCCGGCCACGTCGACTTCGCCGACGAGGTCGAGCGGTCGCTGCGCGTGCTCGACGGCGCGGTCGCCGTGTTCGACGGCGTCGCCGGTGTGGAGCCGCAGAGCGAGTCGGTGTGGCGGCAGGCGGACCGGTACGGCGTGCCGAGGATCGCGTTCGTGAACAAGCTCGACCGGGCGGGCGCCGACCTCGGGGCCGCGGTCGCCTCGATCCGCGACCGGCTCGGGGTCACGCCGCTGGTGGTGCAGGCCCCGATCGGTGCCGAGGGAGCCTTCGCGGGCGTCGCCGACCTGACGGGCCCGTCGGAGCTCCCGCAGCGGGCCCAGCTGGTCGAGCAGGTCGCCGAGCTGCACGCGGGGGCGCTGGAGGAGTACGTCGAGACCGGCGACCTGAGCCCGGACACGCTGCGCCGGGCGCTGCGCGAGATCACGCTCGCCGGCGCCGGGGTCGTGGTGCTGTGCGGCTCCGCGTACCGGGACAAGGGCATCACCGAGCTGCTCGACGCGGTGGTGGCGTACCTGCCGTCCCCGCTGGACACCGCGGCCCCGGCCGATCCCGGGGCGCCGTTCGCGGCGCTGGTGTTCAAGGTGCACGCGGCGACGACCGGGCGCTACGCGTACGCCCGCGTCTACGCCGGCACCCTGCCCAAGGGCACCGACGTGCTGCTGTCCACCGCGGGGCGGCACGAACGCGTGTCGCGTGTCCTGCACGTCCAGGCGGACCGGTACACCGACGTCGACCGGGCGGTCGCGGGCGACATCGTCGCGCTCGTCGGGCTCAAGCACGCCCGCGTGGGCGAGACGCTGTGCGACCCGGCGCACCCGGTGGTCCTCGAGCCGCCGAGCCGGGCCACGCCCGTCGTCTCGGTCGCGGTCGAGGCCCGCAGCCGCGCCGACACCGGCCGGCTGGCGACCGCGCTGGCCCGGCTGGTCGAGGAGGACCCGTCGCTGGTCGTGCGGGTCGACGCCGAGACCGGCCAGACGCTGCTCAGCGGCCTGGGCGAGCTGCACCTGGAGGTGGCGGTGGAGAAGATGCGCCTGGCGAACCACGGGCTGCCGGTCGCGGTCGGCCGGCCCCAGGTCGCCTACCGCGAGACGCTGGAGCGGGGCGTGACCGGGTTCTACCACCGCCTGGTCAAGCAGGACGGCGGCGCGGGCCTCTACGCGCACGTGGCCATCGACGTGTCCCCTGTGGACGGTGAGGAGTTCGTGTTCGAGTCCACTGTGGTCGGTGGGCACGTGGCGAAGGAGTACGTGCGGGCGGTCGAGGCCGGCTGCCGCGACGCGCTCGCGGCCGGCCCCGTCGCGGGCTACCCGGTCACGGGCGTCAAGGTCACGCTCACCGACGGCCGGATGCACGACCACGACTCCTCCGACCTGGCCTTCCGGCTCGCCGGCCGGGAGGCGCTGCAGCTCGCCCTGCGCGAGTCGCGGATGGTGCTGCTGGAGCCGGTGGCCGAGGTGACGGTGACGGTGCCCGACGACATGGTCGGCGGCGTGCTCGGCGACCTGCTGGCCCGCCGGGGCCAGGTCGGCGGCACGGCCGCCCGGGGCGCGACGGTCGTGGTGACGGCGACGGTGCCGCTGGCCGAGCTGTTCGGCTACGCCACGCGGCTGCGCAGCCGGACCCAGGGCCGGGGCGTGTTCACCACGCGCCCCGCCGGTTACGCGCCCGCGCCCTCGGGTGTGTTTGTTCGGTGACAGTGCGGGTAACGGGCGCCCCTCATGCACTACCGTTGACGGTTTGATGGGAGGCGCCCGTGCTGCTCGCCGTGCTCGACGTCGGGTCGAACTCCGCGCACCTGCAGATCGTGCAGGCGCGGCGCGGCAAGCCTCCGCAGCTCGTGTACCGCCTGAAGGCCCCGACCCGCCTCGCCGAGGAGGTCCGGGCCGACGGCGCCCTCTCCCCCGACGGCGTGGAGCGGGTCGTGGACGCCGTGTCGTGCACCGTGAAGGCGTACCGCCGCCATGAGGCCACCGACCTCATCCCGCTCGCGACGGCGACGATCCGCGACGCGACGAACAACGCCGAGATCCGCCGCCGGGTCCGCGAGGCGACCGGGGTGGAGCTGCGCTCGCTCAGCGGGGAGGACGAGGCGCGCGTGACGTTCGAGGCGGTCCGCCGCCTGCACGCGGCGAGCGACGGGCTGTGGCTGCTCGACATCGGCGGCATGTCGATGGAGATCGCGGCCGGGACCGGGGCCGAGCCCGACCTGGCGGTGTCGCTGCCGATCGGGGCCGGGCTGCTCACCCGCCGGTTCCTGCCCGAGCACCCGGCGGGGCGCGACGCGGTCGAGCGGGTCCGCCGGCACGTGCGCTCGCTGGTCAAGCCCGTGGCCCGGGAGCTGGCCCGGTCCGCCCGCCCGCGGCGGGTGGTCGGCACGTCCAAGACGTTCAAGCAGCTGGCCTGCCTCACCGGCGACCCGCAGCGGCTCGAGCGGCGGGCCCTGCGCCGGTGGGTGCCGCGCCTGCGGGCGATGACCCCGCCGGAGCGCGCGGCACTGCCCGGCGTCGCGGCGGCCCGCGCCCGGCAGCTGCTGGCCGGCGCGGTCACCGCCGTGACCGTGATGGAGGCGCTGGACCTGCGCACGCTGGACGTGTGCCCGTGGGCGCTGCGCGAGGGCCTGTTGCTGCGGCGCTACGCCGAGCTGCGCGGCTGAACCGTCAGCCGCGACCGTCAGCCGCGCCCGACGGCGTTGCGGGGCATGTGGATCTTGCCCTCCGAGTCGACCTTCTCGTCGAACGGCATGGCCGGGTCGTCGACCTCGCCGCCGAGGCTCGGGACCGTCACGCCCCGCGCCGAGCCGTTGGCCTTGTCCTCTTCGTCGATGCGCGACGCCCCGTCGCCTCCCGGCGTGCCGGTCGTGCCCATCGTGGCGTTCTCATCCTTCATGGGTTACCGGTTACCCAGTCGTCTTGCGCCCAACCGCACCCCAGACGGCCACCTCGTCGAAGGTCGGGCGCGGCCCGGGCTCGCCCTCGGCGCGCCACTCGGCCACCGACACGATCCCGGGCTCCAGCAGGTCGAGGCCCTCGAGGAACCGCCCGAACTCGGCCCGGTCGCGCAGCTTGCCCGGCCCGTGCCGGCCCGCCTGGATCTGCGCCGCCAGCTCGGGGGCGAGCCCGTCGGTCGTGGCGTGCGACATGACCAGGAAGCTCCCGGGCGCGAGCGCGCCGAGCAGCCGGTCGACGATTCCGTAGGGCTCGTCGGCGTCGGGCAGGAAGTGCACGACCGCCACGAGGATGAGCGCCACGGGCCGGCTCAGGTCGATGGTCGCCTTGAGCGCGGGGTCGCCGAGGATGCGCTCGGGGTCGCGCAGGTCGGCGTCGACGTAGGCGGTCGCCCCCTGCGGCGCGCTGGTCAGCAGGGCCCGCGCGTGGGCGAGCACGATCGGGTCGTTGTCGACGTAGACGACCCGCGCGTCGGGCGCGACGCCCTGCGCGACCTCGTGCACGTTCGGGCTGGTCGGGATGCCGGTGCCGATGTCGAGGAACTGCCGGACGCCGTGCTCGGCGGCGAGCACCCGCACGACCCGCCGCATGAACGCCCGGTTCTCGACCACGGCCGTGCGGATCGCCGGGAACGCCGCGGCGATCGCGTCACCGGACTCCCGGTCGGCGGCGAAGTTGTCCTTGCCGCCGAGCCAGTAGTCGTACCGCCGCGCGGGATGCGCCACGGTGGTGTCCACCCGCTCGTCCCACTCCGAACCCGCCACCGCAGTCTCCGTCCGTGTCGACCCCGTGCGGCAGGAATGATAGTCCTGTGACGCCCGCCGATGTCCGCGCCGCACGCACGCGCCGGCCGGCTACGGACGGTGCACGTCGCGGGCGTAGGCGCGCACGACGGCCGGTGGCAGTACCGATGCCAGCGACGCCAGCGCCTGCAGCACCGCCACCACCCGGTCCGGGTCGAGGCGGTCGCCGGGGCGGGAGACCCACACGAGGTCCCGCCCGGCGATGCGCCAGCCGAGCAGCCCGAGCCGCCGGGTCACGTCGAGGACCTCGCCGGTGACCAGCTCCCCGGCGAACGACGGGTGCTCGGGCGGGGGCGCGCCGTCGAGCTCGGGCGGGTGCTGGAAGGCGAGCGCGGCCCACGGCGGCACCGGGCCGACGCGCCCCTCGGCGCACGGCTCGCCGTCGAGGGGGTCGGGCATCACCGCCACCGGCGGCAGGGCGACGGGCAGGTGCAGGACGCTGACGGTGCGGTACCCCGCGGAACCCAGCACGGTCGTGTCGAACAGCGTGAACGGGCGGGCCGCGGGGTCGACGGCGCCGGTCAGCTCGTCGGCCGGGGCCAGGTCGGCGACGGCCTTGCCGGCCCGGCGCCAGCGCTCCTCGATCACCCCGAAGCCGGTCCGGGAGCCGCGCCTCGAGTAGCGCCAGCCGCGATCCCACGCGAGCTGCGCGCGTGGCGCCCGGGCCCGTCCGATCACCGCACCATCCCCCGTGGTCGATCGATCCGACCACCGAGCGTAGCCCTCAGCGGCCGTTGCGCGCGACCTCGAACCAGACTTCCTTGCCGCCGGCCGGGATCGGCGAGGTGCCCCAGGCCGCCGCGACCGACGCGACGATGAGCAGCCCGCGCCCGTTCTCGCTGTCGGCTCCGGCCGGGCGCGGGCTGGGCAGCCGCTCGCTGCGGTCGGCGACGGTGACCCGCAGCCGCTCGGCGCCGAGCTCGAGGCGGACCAGGACGGCCCCGACGGTGTGCTGGATGGCGTTGGTGATGACCTCGTCGAGCAGGAGCAGGGTGTCGTCGGCCATGCGGCGCTCGCCCCACGCGGTGAGCACGTCGGCGGCGAAGCGCCGGGCGGCCGAGGCGCTGACGGCGTCGCCGCGGAAGCGCCGCTGGGCCGTCGGCGGCCGTTCGGCGTCCGGTCGCGGGTCGACGGCGAGGCAGACCACGGCGACGTCGTCGGTGCGCGGGCGCGGGCCGACGCCGGAGGTCAGCACGTGGTCGAGCATGGCGCCCGGGTCGTCGGAGGGGGCGCCGCCGACGGCGCTGCGCAGGTCGGCGAGGCCGTCGTCGATGTCGTAGCGCCGGTCCTCGACCAGCCCGTCGGTGTAGAGCAGCAGGTTGGCCCCGCCGGGCACCAGGAACGTCGTCTCGCTGAACACGACCGTGGCGCTGACGCCCAGCGGCGGCCCGGAGCGCAGCGCCAGGATGCCGGCCTCGTCGCCCGTGCGCATGACGGGTGGCGGATGGCCGGCCAGCACGGCGGTCGCGGTCCCCTCGCCCAGGTGCAGCTCGAGGTAGCAGCAGGTGGCGACGGCGTCGGGCTGCAGGTCCAGCAGCAGCCGGTTGACCCGCTGCATGACCACGGACGGGCTGTGCCGCTCGGCCGCGTACGCCCGCAGCGCGTTGCGGACCTGGCCCATGACCGCGGCGGCGGTGGCGTTGTGCCCGACGACGTCGCCGATGACGACCGCGACCACGTCCTCACCCAGCGGAATGACGTCGTACCAGTCACCGCCCACGTCGGCGCCGTGGGTCCACGGCAGGTACCGCGCGGCGTGCCGCAGCCCCGGCACCTGCGGCAGCTCGGCGGGCAGCAGGGCCCGCTGCAGCTCCCCGGCGATGGACAGCTGCGCCTCGAACAGCAGCGCCCGCTGCATCGCCTGCGCGCACACGCCGGCGAAGGCGGCGAGGTTGGCCCGCTCCCCCTCGTCGAACTCGCGCGGGGTGCCGTAGCCGATCACCAGGGTCCCGAGCACGTCGCCGGCCGCGGCCAGGGGCAGGAACGCCCACGCCTGCCGCCCGCCGCTGGGGATCGGGGCGGCGTCGCCGGACTGGGCCGCGACGAACTCGTCCAGGCTGCTGAGGTAGCGGGCCTGCCCGGTGCGCGCGACCTCGGTCGCCGGATACGGATGCCGCAGCGGTACCGCCTGCAGACGCGCCACCACCTGCGGCTCGTAGCCGGCGTGGTACTGCAGCGCCAGGTGGTCGTCGCGGCGCAGCAGCACCGCCAGCCCTTGCCCGCCGGCCGAGGGCCGCAGCACGGCGCCGATCGCCGCGTACACGTCCGCGGCCGTGCTCGCGGCGACGAGGGCCGCGGTGACCGCCTGCAGCGCGGCGTTGCGCCCGGCCGCCCGGCGGGCCGCGGCCATGCTCTGCTCCAGCCGCTCCTGCTGCCCGACGAGCGTGCTGACGTCACGGAACGAGACCGCCACGCCGTCGGCCCCGGCGGGCGCGGCGCCGAACTGCCAGACCTGGCCGAGATCGCCGAAGCGCAGCTGCGCCTGCCACGGCCGGCCCGTCTCGGCGACCTCGCGCCAGCGGTCGAGCAGGTCCGGGGCGTCCGGGGCCTGCCCGGCGGGCGCGGCCAGCTCGCTCCAGCGCCGCCCGATCGTCTCCTCCACCGAGCGGCCGGTCAGCGCGGCGCCGGGCCGGTTGACGTACTCGCACACGAAGTCCCGCACCGCCCCGGTCTCGTCGCGCACGGCGCGCAGGAGCGAGAACCCGTCGAAGGCGGCGTCGAGCACCTCGTACAGCCGCGTCCCGCCCGCCGACTGCGGCCCCAGCGTGACCGTCCGCAGATCCACGAACCGGGCGGCGAACCCGTCGCCGCTGGGCCCGGCCCACAGCTCGAAGTGCCCGGCGACGGTTGGGCGGTCGTAGTAGACGGTGCGGGTGACGGGCTCGCGGGACTCGACGACCTTGCGGTACAGCAGGATCGTGCTGTCGTTGACCGTGTCGGCCCACAGGTCCCGCAGCCGCCGGCCGACGAGCTGCGCGCGCGGCCGCCCGAGGTACCGCGCCCCGGCGTCGTTGAGGTGCACGAGCTCGAAGTCCACGATGTGCCCGCCGCCGTCGCGCACCGCGCGGGCGAACGCCCACCCCTGCGGATCGGCGTCGAGCATCGCGAGCACGTCGGCGGAGGGCAGCACGTCCGTCCCGTCGACCATGCGCACATCATGGCGAACCCGCCGGGCGGAAGCCAGTTCCTCCCCGGCGCGAGGAGGTTTCCCGTGGTGGCCGAATCCTCAGGGTTGCAGGCGCACCGAGGTCCAGCCCGCCGGGGTCCGGTCGTAGCGCAGCCGGCGGTGCAGCCGGTCGGCGCTGTCGTGCCAGAACTCGACGGCCGTGGGCTCGATGCGGTAGCCGTCCCAGGTGTCCGGCCGGGCGGCCGGGCCGGCCGCGCCCAGCTCGGCGGCCCGGGCCCGCAGCGCCGCCTCGTCGAGCATCGGCTCGCTCTGGCGGGAGGCGGCCGCCATCGCCCGCGCGAGCGGCGCCCGCTCGGCGAAGAGCGCGTCGGCCTCGGCGGCGGGCAGCCGGTGGACGGGGCCGGCGACGTGGACCTGCTGGAGGGTCTCGCGCCAGAAGAACGTCGCCGCGGCGTACGGGCGGGCGGCCAGGTCGCGGCCCTTGCGGCTCACGGTGTGCGTGCCGAACACGAGCCCGTCGTCGCGGATGTGCTGCACGAGCACCGTGCGGCTGGACGGCGTGCCGCCGGCGTCGGCGGTGGCCAGGGCGACCGCGTTCGCCAGCCCGACCCCCCGCTCGACGGCGGCGCCGAGCCAGGCCCGCAGCAGCGCGACGGGATCGTCCGGCGGGTCCTCGAACTCGGGCAGGTCCAGGTCGGTGGGCACGCCTTCACGGTACCGTTCGGCGGGTTCGGCGCGCCCCGCCGGGCGGGTGACGGTAGGCTGGTCAGCGACTTAGACTTGATTGATTCCAGAAACCGTGGGAAGAAGAAGCGACGTGTCTGACAACAAGGACGTGACCGCCAGCACCAGCGAGAGCGAGAACCCGGCCATCCCGGCCCCGACCGCCAAGGCGTCGAGCCGGCCGCGGACCAACCGGGACTGGTGGCCCAACCAGCTCGACCTCTCCGTGCTGCACCGGCACTCGGCGCGCGCCAACCCGATGGACGGCGACTTCGACTACCGCCGCGAGTTCGCGACGCTCGACGTCGAGGCGCTCAAGCGCGACCTCACCGAGCTGATGACCAACTCGCAGGACTGGTGGCCGGCCGACTACGGCCACTACGGGCCGCTGTTCATCCGCATGAGCTGGCACGCGGCCGGCACCTACCGCACCGCCGACGGCCGGGGCGGCGGCGGCAGCGGCGCCCAGCGGTTCGCGCCGCTCAACAGCTGGCCGGACAACGCCAGCCTCGACAAGGCGCGCCGGCTGCTGTGGCCGGTCAAGGAGAAGTACGGCCAGAAGATCTCGTGGGCCGACCTGCTCGTCTTCGCCGGGAACGTGGCCTACGAGTCGATGGGCTTCACCACCTTCGGCTTCGGCTTCGGCCGCGAGGACATCTGGGAGCCCGAGGAGATCTTCTGGGGGCCGGAGGACACCTGGCTCGGCGACGAGCGCTACAGCGGCGAGCGCGACCTCGCCGAGCCGCTCGGCGCGGTGCAGATGGGCCTCATCTACGTCAACCCGGAGGGGCCGGCCGGCGTGCCGGACGCGCTCGCCTCCGCGCGGGACATCCGCGAGACGTTCGGCCGGATGGCGATGAACGACGAGGAGACCGTCGCGCTCATCGTCGGCGGGCACACCGTCGGCAAGGCGCACGGCGCGCACGACCCGGCGCACCTGGGCCCGGAGCCCGAGGGCGCGCCGATCGAGCAGCAGGGCCTCGGCTGGAAGAACCCGTCCGGCACCGGCAAGGGCGCCGACGCGCTCACCAGCGGCCTCGAGGGCGCCTGGACGAACGCGCCGACCCGGTGGGACAACGGCTTCCTCGACAACCTGTTCAACTACGACTGGGAGCTGACCACCAGCCCGGCCGGGGCCAAGCAGTGGACCCCGAAGGGCGGCGCGGGCCAGGACACCGTGCCCGACGCGCACGACCCCTCGCGGCGCCACGCCCCGATGATGCTCACCTCCGACCTCGCGCTGCGCTTCGACCCCATCTACGGGCCGATCGCCAAGCGCTTCCACGAGCACCCGGAGGAGCTCGCCGAGGCGTTCGCGAAGGCCTGGTACAAGCTGCTGCACCGCGACATGGGCCCGATCTCGCGCTACCTCGGGCCGTGGATCCCCGAGCCGCAGCTGTGGCAGGACCCTGTGCCGGCCGCGACCGGCACGCTCGGCGCGGACGACATCGCCGCGCTCAAGGCCCGGCTGCTCGGCTCCGGCCTGTCCACCACCCAGCTCATCGCGACCGCGTGGGCCGCGGCGGCGAGCTTCCGCGGCACGGACAAGCGCGGCGGCGCCAACGGGGCCCGGCTCCGCCTCGCGCCCCAGAAGGACTGGGCGGTCAACGATCCGGATCAGCTCGCCACGGTACTGCCGGTGCTCGAGCGCATCCAGGCGGAGTCCGCGTCCGAGTCCAGGCCCGTCTCCCTCGCCGACCTCATCGTCCTGGGCGGCTGCGCGGCCGTCGAGCAGGCGGCGCGCCAGGCGGGCCACGACATCACCGTGCCGTTCACCCCGGGCCGCACCGACGCGACGGCGGAGCAGACCGACGTCGAGTCCTTCAAGGTGCTCGAGCCGCGCGCCGACGGCTTCCGCAACTGGGTGCGCCCCGGCGAGAAGCTGCCGCCGGAGGTCCTGCTCGTCGACCGCGCGTACATGCTGAACCTGAGCGCGCCGGAGATGACCGTGCTCGTCGGCGGCCTGCGCTCGCTCGGCGTCAACCACGGCGGCACCGCGCACGGCGTGTTCACCGACCGGCCGGGCACGCTGAGCAACGACTTCTTCACCAACCTGCTGCGCGCGGGCACCGAGTGGTCGGTGTCGAAGTCCGACGAGCACGTCTACGAGGGCCGGGCGGCCGACGGCACCGTCACCTGGACCGCGACCGCCGTCGACCTCGTCTTCGGCTCGCACTCCCAGCTGCGCGCGATCGCCGAGGTCTACGCGAGCGCCGACGCGAAGGACAAGTTCGTCCGCGACTTCGTGAAGGCGTGGGACAAGGTGATGAACCTGGACCGCTTCGACGTGGCGTGATCCCGCACGAGGGGTGAGCGGCACCGGCCGGTGCCGCTCACCCCTCGCCGCGCGGCGGGCGATCGTGTTCTGATGGATCCCGTGAGCGACTGGAACACGCAGATCATCGAGGAGTTCCGCGCCAACGGCGGCAAGGTCGGCGGACGGTTCGAGGGCGGCACGCTGCTGCTCATCCACCACCGCGGCGCCCGGACCGGCACGGAACGCGTCAACCCCGTGGCCTACCTGCCCGACGGCGACCGCATGGTGATCGTCGCCTCGGCGGCCGGCGCGGACAAGAACCCCGACTGGTACCACAACCTCAAGGCCAATCCCGACACCACCGCCGAGGTCGGCACCGAGACCGTCGCCGTGCACGCCGAGGAGATCCTGGGCGAGGACTACACGGCGACGTGGCAGCGGCTCGTGGCCCGGATGCCCGGGTTCGGCGACTACCAGACGAAGACGGCGCGGCGCATTCCGCTGATCGCCCTGACCCGGACCTGACCTGGATCCCGCACTGACGCGACGGCGGGCGAGGTGAGTCCGGCGTCATTCAGGTCGAGCGGCCGGTGCGGCACATGGGCCGGTGAGCCGGCGCCGACCGGCGACCCGCGTTGGACGTGTTCGTGGCGGCGCCGGCCTGCCTGCTCTCCTGCACTGACGGCAGTCGAGGAGTTCGACGCCGCGTGACTGCCGCAATCAGGAGCGGGCCCGGCCCAGCTCGCGATCGATGCGCCGCTGCTCGGCGTCGCGCAGCCTGCGGTAGTGCTTCGCCCTGGCCTGGTCGCCGACGTTCCGGGCCGCCTCGGTGGCCGCCCGCAGCACCACCAGGGGCAGTCCCGCGACCCGCGGCGCCTGCCGGTGCGCCTCGGCGAACACCGTCTGCGCCAACTCGCCCTCCGCGGCACCGGCCAGGAGGAACAGCTCCTCGACGTACATCCGCCCCAGGCCCACACCGGTCCAGCCGGCCACGCCGTGCAGGGCTCGGCGGCACTCCAGCAGCGCCTCCCAGGCGGCGCGGTGGTCGCTGGCCCGACGTTCCAGCCCGGCCAGGGATTGCCACGCCGAAGCCCGGTCCCGGGGATCGTCGGCGAACGCCAGGCTCTCGCGCTGCACCGTCGCCGCATCCGCGAACGCTCCGAGATCCGCCAGCTCGTGCCGAAGCCGGCGCAGCGTGTCCTGGTCCCGCTGCCGACCGGCCGCCCACCGGTCCAGCCATTCGCGCGCCAGCCCGCGCTCGCCGAGCAGCTTGGCCCGTTCCACCCACGTCAGCGGGGCCTCGGCGGCCGGATCGGCCGGGAAGCGCCGCCGTTCGCCGTGCCACCACCGCTCGACGTCCGCCTCGGACACGCGCGGCCGGCCGTCCTCGTCCAGCAGGCGCTCCAGCACCGCGTCCCGGTCGGGGTGCTCGCGCTCGCGCACGAACCTGACGGTCGCCCGCACGCCCGCGGCGACCAGGTGCTCGACGTCGTAGCCGCACCAGGTGTCGAAGTTGGCGCGCTTGATCTGCCAGTGCCGCCACACGTCCTGCACCCGCCGATGCCGCGCGAGCAGGAAGCCGGCGAGCTCGGTCTCGCCGGTCAGCCCCTGCAAGGGCGCCTCGCGCCGGCACAGCGCCTCCTGCTCGGCCAGCCACCGCACCAGCGGGAGATCCTCGGGGCGCCGGTCGTACTGCAACGCCCACAACACCATCGCCCGGCGTGCCGCACGACCGTCGCAGTCATGGCCGTCGGCGCCCGTGGCCCGCTCGTAGCGCAGCTCCCGCCACGCCGCCGACGAGTCCCGCATCCGGCCCAGCTCATGCCGCGCAGCCTCCATCACGCGCCAAAGACTCCAGCACGAGCGTGGTCCTGTCACGCCGGTATCGGGAGCGGCAAAATTTTACAAAACTTGGCCTTGTTATCGATGGCAAGCATTGTTAGCTTCCTTTAGTGATCGACGAAGGTCGTTGACCCGTTCCCCGCGCCGCGCTCCCGCCAGAGCCCTGCGGCGGCGCAGCCATCCCTCCAGGAGGCGTATCCCCGTGCGTCCACAAGCCCTTCGGCGTGCCCTGACGGCCTCGGCGGCACTCGCCGTGCTCGTCAGCGCCGCCCAGCTGAGCGCCGTACCC
This sequence comes from Dactylosporangium sp. CA-052675, assembly GCF_050947935.1. Taxonomy (GTDB): domain Bacteria; phylum Actinomycetota; class Actinomycetes; order Mycobacteriales; family Micromonosporaceae; genus Dactylosporangium. Next base: position 5,481,493 of record NZ_CP192010.1, read on the forward strand.
GGCGCGAGCGCCGCGGTGGCCGATCCCGCCGCCGATCCCGCCGCCGCCGTCGACACACTCATCGGATCCGCCAACTCCGGTGAGACCTTCCCGGGGGCCGACACGCCCTTCGGCATGGTGCAGTGGAGCCCCGAGAACACGCGCGGCGACCAGACCCGCACCCCGCAGCCGGGCGGCTACGACTACAACGTCACCCGCACGCGCGGGTTCAGCCTCACCCACATGTCGGGCACGGGCTGCGCCGGGGGATCCGGGGACATTCCATTCCTGCCGTACCCCGGCACCGTGACCTCGTCGCCCTCCTCGGACAGCACCGACGCGACCTACGCGAGCAGCTTCCAGCACGCCAACGAGACCGGCACCGCGGGGTACTACCGCGTCGGCCTGGACTCCGGCGTCAACGTGGAGCTGTCGGCCACCACCCGCACGGGCGCGGGCCGGTTCACGTACCCGGCCGGCAAGACCGCCTCCCTGCTGGTGCGCACCTCGAACTCCGAGGTCGGCTCCAGCGCCGCGACGACCACGGTCGACAGCGCCAACCGGGCCATCAGCGGGTCGGTGACGAGCGGGAACTTCTGCGGCTACATCAACACCGAGGACCGGCGCAGCTACTACACGCTGTACTTCTACGCCGCCTTCGACAAGCCCTTCGCGAGCACGGGCACCTGGCAGGACGGCACGCTCTCGCCCGGGTCCACGAGCTCCAGCGGCGGCACCACCTACGGCACCGCCGGCTGGCCGCCCGCGGGCAAGGGCTCCGGCGCGTACGTCTCCTTCGACACCAGCTCCGGGCAGGCGGTCGGGGTCCGGGTCGGCATCTCCTACGTCAGCGCGGCCAACGCCAAGGCCAACCTCGACGCCGAGAACCCGGCCGGCACGACCTTCGACACCGTGCGGACCCGGGCCCACGACGCCTGGAACGCGGAGCTGAACCGGGTCGCCGTCACCGGCGGCACGAGCGCGCAGCAGACCACGTTCTACACGGCGCTGTACCACTCCCTGCTGCACCCCAACGTGTTCAGCGACACCAACGGGCAGTACCGCGGGATGGACCAGGCCGTGCACACGGTCTCCGGGGCGCAGCACGCGCAGTACGCGAACTTCTCCGGCTGGGACGTCTACCGCGACCAGGTCCAGCTCGTCACCCTGCTGCGGCCCGACATCGGCGCGGACATCGCCCAGTCGCTGCTCAACCAGGCGAACCAGAACAACGGCGTCTGGGACCGCTGGACGCACAACCAGGGCGGCACGCACGTGATGACCGGCGATCCCGGCCACGCGGCCGTGGCGAGCATCTACGCCTTCGGCGGCACCGCGTTCGACGCCGCGGGCGCGCTCAGCTCGATGGTGCACGCCGCGACGACCGTGACCGCCGCGGACCTGAGCCGCACCGGCTGGAACGTGATGGTGGTCGGCGAGCGGCCGTCGCTGGACAAGTACCTGTCCATCGGCTACGTGCCGTCGGACGGCAACGCGTGGGGCGGTGCGGGGGAAACCCTCGAGGACGTCTCCGCCGACTTCGGCATCGCGCAGCTGGCCGGGCGCCTCGGCGACACCGGCAACGCCGCGGCCTTCCTCGGGCGCGCGCAGCACTGGAAGAACGTGTTCAACCCCGCGACCGGCTACATCCAGCAGCGCAACTCCGCCGGGGCCTGGCAGTCGTTCGACCCGGCGAGCTCGGACGGGTTCGCGGAGGGCAGCGCGGCGCAGTACACCTGGATGGTCCCCTTCAACGTGAACGGCCTGTTCGCCAAGATGGGCGGTGCCGGCCCGGCCGCGTCGCGCCTCGACGCGTTCTTCCACGCCGCCGACGGCAGCTGGGCGCTGTCCAAGGCCGGCGGCACCAAGTCGGACCTGAGCAACGAGCCGTCGATCGGCACGCCGTGGCTCTACGACTTCGCCGGCCAGCCGTACAAGACGCAGCAGACCGTCCGCCAGGTCGTGAACACGCTGTGGTCCAGTGCCCCGGGCGGCATTCCGGGCCAGGACGACCTCGGCGCGATGTCGTCGTGGTACGTCTTCGCGGCCATGGGCGTCTACCCGCTGGCCCCCGGCCGCGGCGAGCTGCTGCTGGGCAGCCCGCTGTTCAGCCAGGTCGCGATCCACCGCGGCAACGGCGCCACCATCACCATCACCGGCACCGGCGCCGCCACGAACGCGCCCTACATCCAGAGCGCGAAGCTCAACGGGGCCACGACCACCAGGCCGTGGCTGCCGGAGAGCCTGCTCGCGGCCGGCGGTACCGTCGAGCTGACCCTCGGCACGACCGCGAACACCGCGTGGGGCAGCGCCGCCGCCGACGCGCCGCCGTCGTTCGACTCGGCCCCGCCGGCCTCGTCGAACCTGGCCCTGAACAAGCCCGCCACCGCGGACTCGTCCTGCAACGCCAACGAGGGCGCGGCCAAGGCGGACAACGGCAGCGTCTCGGGCGGCACCAGCGACAAGTGGTGCTCGACGAGCGCCTCGAAGTGGTGGCGGGTCGACCTCGGCGCCGCGGCCACGGTCAGGACGATCACCGTCCGGCACGCCGGGGCCGGCGGGGAGTCGACGGCGTGGAACACCAAGGACTACGACGTGCAGGCGTCCAGCGACGGCACGACGTGGACGACGATCGTGTCGGCCCGCGGGAACACCGCGAGCGTCACCAGCCACGCGGTCAATGTCTCGGCACGGTACCTGCGGCTCAACGTCATCACCGCGGAGCAGTCGGGCACCGGCGGCGCCGCGCGGATCTACGAGTTCGAGGCGTACGGCTGAGGAACCTGTGCGCCGCCGGGCCGGGCGGCCCGGACGTGACCGCTCTCTCAGCCACCGACCGGTGAGGCTGCCCTAACCTATTCGCGTGGCGGAGCATTCGTACGGCGAGAGCGGCTGGGCGGGGACTGCGGACGGGCGGCGCCTGCACTACATGGCCCGGGGCGAGGGCGACACGACCGTCGTCTTCGCCTCCGGCATGGGCCTGTCGCGCTCCGTCTGGGGCCTCGTGCAGCCGCTCGTCGCCGCCCGGACCCGCGCCGTGGTCTACGACCGGGCCGGCACCGGGCGCAGCGACGACGACCCCGAACCGCTCACGCTCGGCCGGATGGCCGCGGACCTCGACGCGCTGCTGCGGGCGCTCGGCGACGGCCCGTTCGTCCTGGTCGGGCACAGCTGGGGCGGCCCGCTCGTGCGCGCCGCGGCCGCGGCCGAGCCGGACCGCGTCCGCGGGCTCGTGCTGGTCGACCCGACGGACGAGCGGTGCGAGCTGTACTTCGCCAAGGCCGCCCGCCGCCGCTTCGCGCTCACGCGCCGGCTCGTCGGGGCGATGGCGCGCACGGGGCTGTACCGTCCGATGGCCGCGCGGCCGGGCATGGTCCAGCCGTCGGACGTGGCGGCCGAGCACCGGGCCGAGGACTTCACGGTGCGCGCGGCGCGGACGATGGCGGCCGAGCTGGAGTGCCTGCTCGAGGACCTCGGGCCGCTGCGGGACGAGCCGCCGAGCCTGGGCGACCTGCCCGTGACCGTCATCTCCGGCACGGCCCCGGCCCGCTTCGACCGCGGGGTGCGTGCGGCGGTGACCGACGCCCACCGCCGCACGGCCGACGCGCTGCCGAACGGGCGGCTGGTCCCGGCCGCGGCGTCGGGGCACCTGGTCATGTTCACCGAGCCGGAGCTCATCGCGGCCGAGGCCCTGCGCTTGGTTGAGCGTATGGTCTAGACCGCTTCCCGGGTTGCGGCCGGCTCCCCGGCGGAGGCGGACGCGTCGAGGCGGTACCGGCGCTGCAGCACGATCGCCGCGAGCATCAGCGCCGCCGGCACGGCACCGAAGCCGAGCCGGATCCAGGTGACCGCCGAGGCCGGCTGGGCCGTCGCGTCCGCGCCCGCGACGAAGCCGCCGAGGGCCAGGCAGGCGGCGTACACGTAGGGCCCGAGCGCCCCGCCGAGCGAGTCCGCCGCGGTCCACACCCCCGTGTAGCTGCCCGCGCTCTCCGGCCGCCCCGAGGCGGCCACGACGTCGGGCAGCATCGAGAACGGCAGCAGCTGCAGCGCGGCGAACGCCACCCCGAGCACGGCCACCGCGGCCACGAGCACCGCCACGCCCGCGGCCGCGCCGGCCGCGAGCACGAGGCACCCGGCCACGAAGACGGCCTGGGCGAGCAGCAGGCCGCGCTGCTTGCCCCAGCGGCGCGCGAGCGCGACCCAGGCCGGGGTCGCGAGCAGGGCCGGAGCCAGGAACGCGGCGACGAGGACCGTGGTGAGCCGCGGGCGGCCGAGCTCGTACTCGGTGTAGTAGGGCACCGCGGCGAGCACCAGGTGCGAGGTGGTCGACATGGCCAGGTAGGAGCCGGCGAGCGGGCGGAACTGGCGGTCCCGCAGCGCCGCGAGCAGCGCGGGGCCGGACCGCGGGCGCTCCAGCGGGGCCGTGGCGGCGAGCCGGCCCACGCCCGCGACGCCGGCCAGCATCGCGGCGAGCATGAGCCCGCCGAGCACGAGGGCCATGGTGGCGTAGCCGGCCCGGGTCGGGTCCTCGCGCCCGGCGAGCAGCGGGGCGGCGAGGCCGCTGGCCAGGATGCCGACGGTCAGCACCACCATGCGGAACCCCATGAGCCGGGTGCGCTCGTGGTAGCCGATCGCGAGGTCGGCCGGGGTGGACAGGTAGGGCACCTGGTAGGCGGCGAACAGCAGGTTGCCCGCGACGAAGGCGACCGCGACCCAGCCGGCCGCGGCGGGACCGGAGAGGCCGGCCGGCACCGCGAACAGCGCCGCGAACGGCAGGACCAGCGCGCAGCCGGCCAGCAGCAGGCGGCGGCGGCTGCCGTGGCGGGCCAGGCCGGCGTCGGAGACGGTGCCCACCCACGGGTGCAGCACCACGTCGGCGATCTTCGGCACGAGCAGGGCGGCCCCGGCCAGCAGCGGGGCCACGGCGAGGACGTCGGTGAGGAAGTACAGCAGCAACAGCCCCGGCACCGTGACCCAGATGCCCATGCCGAAGGAGCCGGTCGCGAACGCGGCGAGGCCGCCTCGGGGAAGCCGCGTGCCGTCCATCCCGCCCCCAGGTTATTCAACGGTTGATGGATACTAGGCGACGATGGAGCCTCAGCACACCCCCCGCCGCGGACCGGGCCGCCCCCGGCGGGACGAGCGCGCCGCCACCCGCGAGTCGATCCTGCGGGTGGCGGTGGGCCTGTTCGCCCGGCACGGGTTCGCCGCGGTGAGCCTGCGCCAGGTCGCCGAGGCGGCCGGCGTCGACGTGGCCACCGTGCACCACCACACCGGCGGGAAGGCGGCGCTGTACGAGGCCTGCTTCGGGCTCGTGCACGACGCCGAGCGGGCCGCGCTCGGCCCGGTGCTGGCCGACGCGCGCCTGGCGCTGCCGGGCGGGGCCGACGCCGTGCTGCCGGTGCTGCACCGCCTGGTCGACACGTTCGTGGACTTCCTGGAGGCGCACCCGCAGAACACCGGGCTGTGGCTGCGGCGCTGGCTCGACCCGGCCGGGCACGAGGGGCTCGACGAGCGGTATTCGGCGCCGCTGTACGCCCAGGTCGCCGACCTGCTCACGGCGGCCGACGCGGCCGGCGTGCTGCACGAGCCCGACCCGCACACGGCGGTGCGCAGCCTCATCTGGGCCCTGCACGCGCACGCCGTGCACGTGCTGCACGAGGGCCCGGACCCGGACCGGCAGCGCGCGGCGCGGACGTTCGCGCATCGATGGCTGCGGCGGATGTACGGCACGGCTTGACCGGCGCCGGCGTCTCGGCGCATTATCCATCACGTGTTGGATAAACCGGTCGTCGTCATCGGCGCGGGCCCGGCCGGCCTGGCCACCGTGAAGGCGCTGCGCGACCGGCACGTCCCCGTCGTGTGCCTCGACGCCGGCGAGCGCCCCGGCGGCCTGTGGGTGTTCGGTGCGCCCGGCTCGTCCGCCTACCGCACGCTGCACCTCAACACCAGCCGCACCCGCACCGAGTTCGCGGACTTCCCGATGCCCGCCGACTGGCCCGACTACCCGGACCACGAGCACATCGCCGGCTACCTCGCCGCCTACACCGACGCCTTCGGCCTGGCCGAGGACATCCGCCACGGCGAGACCGTGACCGCGGTGACCCGCGACGCCGACGAGTCCTGGACCGTCGCCACCGCGACCGGGACCTGGCGGACCCCGGCCGTCGTCGTCGCCACCGGCCACAACGCGGTGCCCCGGCGGCCCGAGCCGATGTACCCGGGCCCGTTCGGCGGCGAGTCCCTGCACAGCCACGACTACCGCGCGCCGGAGCAGCTCGCCGGGCGCCGGGTGCTCGTGGTCGGCGGCGGGAACTCGGCCATGGACATCGCCGTCGACGCCTCGTACGTGGCCGTCTCCACCCTGCTGTCGCTGCGCCGCGGGGTCTGGATCGTGCCGAAGTACCTGCTCGGCCGGCCCGCCGACACGCTCAACGGCGCGCTGGCCCGCCGGCTGCCGTGGCGGCTGCGGCAGCGGGTCAGCGAGCGGCTGCTGCGCCTCGCGGTCGGGCCGCCGCAGCGCTACGGGCTGCCGGCGCCGGCGCACGGTTTCCTGCAGGACCACCCGACCCTCTCCGACGGCCTGCTCCCCCGGATCACGCACGGGGAGATCGGCGTGCGGCCCGGCATCGAGCGCCTCGACGGCGACGCGGTGTGCTTCACCGACGGCCGCCGCGACCCCGTCGACCTCATCGTGTGGTGCACCGGCTACCGGGTCGACCTGCCGTTCCTCGACTCCGCCCTGCTGGGCCCGGGGGCCGACCGTCTGCCGCTGTACCGCCGGATCTTCCACCTCGACGCGCCCGGCCTGTTCTTCGTGGGCCTCATGCAGTCCACCGGCGCCGCGCTGCCCGTGGTCGAGGCGCAGGCCCGGCTGGTCGGCGCCTTCCTGGCCGGGCGGTACGCCCTGCCGCCGCCGGCCGCGCAGCGCGCGGACTGCGACCGGCACCTGCGCGCGGCGACGCGGCGCTGGGGCTCGCGGCGGCCCGCCATGCGCGTCGACTTCGACGCGTACCTCGCCGAGGCCGCCGCCGAGCTGCGGCGCCGGCCCGCGGAAGGCGACGTGCGATGGCGCTGACGCTGCACGGCCGCCGGGTCCTGATCACGGGCGCCTCGGGCACGTTCGGCCGGGCCCTCACCGAGCGCCTGCTGGCCTCGGGCGCGCAGGTCGTCGGCCTGGACCTCGTGCCCTCCATCACCAGCCCGGCCCCGATGCTGCGCTGCGACCTGACCCGCGACGCCGAGGTACCGCCGGCCGTCGAGCACGCCGTGGACCTCCTCGGCGGCCTGGACCTGCTCGTCAACAACGCGGGCGTGGGCGGCCCGGCCCCGGCCGAGCTGCCGCCGGGCGAGGAGGTCCGCCGCCAGCTGGAGGTGAACCTGCTCGCCGCCTGGCGCACGACCGCGGCGGCGATCCCGGCCCTGGAGCGCGCCCGCGGCCGGGTCGTGTTCGTGGCGAGCCGGATGGCCGTGCTGCCGCTGCCCCTGGCCGCGGCCTACGGCGTGAGCAAGCGCGCCCTCGCCGCCTACGCCGACGCGCTGCGCCTCGAGGTGGGCTCGCACATCGGCGTCAGCGTGGTGTACCCGAGCATGGTCGCCTCCCCGATCCACGACGCCACGGCGCGGGCCGGCCTGTCCCTGGAGGGCGTCTCGCGCCGCGAGCCGGTCGAGGGCGTCGTGGCCGCGATCCTGCACGCGGCGACCGCGAAGCGCCCGCCCCGCGACGTGGCCACGACCCCGCGCGGCCGCGTCGAGATGGCGATCGCCCGGCACCTGCCGTCGCTGGCCGCCGCGATGGTCACCCGCACCGTGCGGGCCCGCCTGGCCGCCGGGGACCTCGACGCCGCCGAGCTGGCGTCCGGCATGCGCCGCCGCGCCCGCTGAGCCGCGCCCGCTGAGCCGCGCCCGCTGAGCCGGGACCGCTGAGCCGGGACCGGGCGACGCATCACCGTGCGCGGCCGGCCGCCGCGACGCGGGGCAGCTAGTGCAGGGCGGCGGCGACGAGCACGGTCAGCAGGCCCGCCGCCCACAGCAGCAGCGTCCCGCCGGCCAGGCGCCGCTGGCGCTCGCGCGCCCGGGCCCGCAGCAGCGGCACGGCGACGACGCAGGACAGCACCAGCACGCCCGAGCCCGCGAGCCACACGACCCGGGCGGCGCCGAGATACAGGTGGGCGGCGCCGGACAGCAGGGCGATCCACGTCGTCGCGAACGTCAGCCAGGCCGGTGCGCGGCGGACCTCGCGCCACGGGTCGCGGCCGTACTCCTGCGACACTAGGGCGCGTCGAGCAGTTCGACGGTCACCGCGGCCGTGTCGCCGACCCCCAGGCCCTGGGCGGTGCGCACGGCGCGCTTGAGCGGCAGCACGTACGGGCCGTCGCCCGACGGAAAGATGGACGTCCTCCACGCCGTGGTGCCGATCCGCGCCCGGACGCGCACCGAGCCGAAGCCGCGCCGCGTGCCGGCGGTCAGCTCGCGGATCTCCTCCGAGGGCTCGACCGGCAGGCTCACGAAGACCCAGGAGTCGCCGCGGCGGGCGTCCCACTCCCACAGCTCGGCCTCGAACGCGACGATCATGGGCTCAGCATCACACATCCGCGGCCGCGCAACCACGCCGTGAGGGCCGGGCCCGCCAGCACCTCGTCGCCGACCGCCGCCGCGCCCGACACGCAGCCCACCGCGCCGGTCAGGGCGGCGCCGTCGAGGCGGACGCCGGCCAGGCGCAGCGGGGCGGCGGGGGTGCCGAGCACGCAGTAGCGCAGCGAGGCCGCGCGCAGGTCCGCGCCGCGCAGGTCCGCGCCGATCAGCGTGGCCGAGTTGAGCAGGGCGTCGCGCAGGTCGGCGCCGGTGAGGACGGCGCGCACGAGGTCGGCGGCGAACAGGTGGGCGGCCCGCAACGCCGCTCCGGGGGCGTGCAGGCGGTCGGCCTCGGCGCGGGCCAGCTCGGCGCCGGAGAGGTTCGCCGAGGTCAGCTCGGCGCCGCGGAGCCGGGCGGCGGCGAGGTTCGCGCGGACCAGCCGGACGCCGGTGAGGTTCGCGCCCGTGAGGTCCGCGGCGGCGAGGTCCAGGCCGGTCAGGTCGGCGCCGCGCAGGTCCGCGCTCACGCCGCCGAACGGGTCGCCGCCGGCCAGGGCCCGCTCCAGCGCGGCCCGGGAGCGCGGGTCGGCGGGCCAGGCGACCGGGGTTCGGCCGTATGTCGTCATCGGAACAGGACCCGGCCCGCCCACTCGGGGCGCTCGTCGGCGCGGCGGCGGGCGTCGGCGTTCGCGTCCCTCGACAGGCCGCTGGTGTCGACGATGACGTTGAGTCCCTTGGCGAGGGCGCCGTCGAGCTGGTCCTCGAAGACGTCGCCGTCGTAGGCGCCGGGCTGCCCGGCCGGCATCCGCTCCCCCGCGTTCGGCCCCGACCGGAAGATGTCGGCCGGCGCCTTGACGTCCCAGCCCTGGCCGGCCGCGTCGACGAGCCTGCCGAGGTCGCGCTCCAGGGCCGGGCCGCCGGCGGACTCGACGCCTCCCTCGACCGCCCGCACCGCCTCCCCCAGCGTCTCGCCCGCCCCGCCGGCGGCGCCGGGGGCCTCGGGAGCGTCGGGGAGCGGCGCCGAGTCTCCGCGGAAGGGCACCGTGTCCCGGCCGCCGGCGAGGCCCGCGGCCTCCCCCAGCTCGGCGACGCCCTCGGCGGGCTCCGGCTCCGGCGTCGTGTCGCCCCGCCGGGGCACCGTGTCCCCGCCCGGCACCGGGGACTCCGGCTGCGGCGGCGTGAGGTCGCTGTGCCGGTCACCCATGGCCGTCGACCGCCTGGCGCACGTCGCGGGCCCAGTTCACCGACGAGCGCCGGTCGTTGTCGGTCCACACGGCGGGCGGGTACCGCCGCCGGAACGCGTGCACGAACAGGCACACGCGATAGTCGGCGCGCCAGGCGTCGGGATCGGTCCCGTCCGGCGCCTCCGGCGGCCCCCCCGCCGAGCTCGTCGATCCGCGCCGGCAGCGCGGCGAACCAGGCCGACGTCCCCATCGACGCCAGCAGCCGCCCCGCGTCGTCGCGGCCCGCGGCGCCGCCGAGCACCGCCTCGGCCCGCGGCCGGAAGACGCAGCGGTGCCGGCACCCGGCGCACTCCGCGAACGGCGCGAGCGCGTCCCGCACGCTCGGCTCGGCCGCCCGCCAGGCCTCGAACCGGGCCCGCAGCAGCGGGTCGTCGGCGAGCGGGGCCTCCGCCAGCCCCCGGCGCCGGGCGTCCTCGGCGCGCACGTCCGGCACCGCCACCAGCACCGCCTGATCGAGCGCGTTGTGCGACACGACGGCCTCGAACGGGCGCAGGGCCGCCGCCGCCTCGATCTGGTCGTCGTGCATGCCCATGGTCGAGCCGAGCAGCCGGCGGTCCTCCTCGGCCGCGGTGCGGTGCATGATCTTCAGGTTCGTGATCTTGTACGCGTCCTCGGCGACCTTGCCCACCTGCTGATCGATGAGCAGGTACGACTGCCGGTACTTGCGATCCTCGGCGAGCCCCTGCGCGATCCGCTCCGCGGCGAGGGCCTGCGCGTTGCCCTCCTTCTGGTCGCCGGAGCCGTTCTGCGGCGTCGCGCGCGGGAAGACCCGGTGCGCCTCCTCCAGCAGCACCACGTGCGGGGCGTCCGAGGAGCGGCGGTGCTGCCGGTACCAGCCGCGCATCGCCGTGATGATCAGCAGCGTGATGAGCGACTGCTCCTTGGCGTTGTCCCCGACGCCGGCGAGCTCGAAGACGACCGGGCGGCGCATGAGGGTGGCGATGTCGTAGGAGCGGCGGCAGTTCAGCGTCGTGCCGCACGCGCCCTCGACGAGCGCCTCGGCGCGCAGCCGGGCCGCGGCGTCGATGTTCGCGTGGGTCTCGCCGGCGTACCCCAGCTGCTCCACGACCTCGGCGAGCGCCCCGGCGAACTCGGGCAGCACCGGCCACCGCTCGCCGTCGGCCGGCCGGGCGCGGTGCGTGGCGTGGAAGCCGCGGCGGCGGTAGGTCTCCACGAGCGCGCGGCGGTAGAGGAACGGCAGCGGGTCCCAGAGCCCGAACGCGGCCTCGAAGCAGGCGAGCAGGTTGGACACGTGGGAGTTCACGGTCGCCCCGTCGGGCACCTGGAACGGGTTGAGCCGCAGCGGCGCCACCTCGTCGTCCCCGACGGTGAACACGAGCAGGTCGTCGAAGTCCTCGAGGGTGGCCAGCCAGCGGTAGTCGTCCAGGGCCGCGTTGACCGGCTCGATGACGGCGAACGGCACCCCGTGGCCGCGCAGCTGCCGGCACAGGTGCAGCGCGGTGTTGGTCTTGCCGGACCCGGGCGTGCCGACGATGAAGCCGTGCCGGGGCAGGTCCGCGACCGCGAACCCGACGTCGCCCCCGATCGAGCTGCCGATCGAGCTGCCGGTCGGGTCCCCCGCCGGGCCGGCGCCGGGCTGGCGGCCGAGCAGCAGCGCCGGGCCGGTCGGGGCGGCGACGACCCGCACGGGGTCGCGCGGCGCGACGACCGCGATCCCGGGCGCGTGGCCCTCGAGCGCGAGCGGCAGCCGGAACAGGCTCGCGGCCTCGTCGCGGTCGGCGAGCAGCCGCAGCAGGCGCAGGCTGTCGCGGGCCGGGACGCGGCCGGGCGCGGACTCGGCGCGCAGGACGGCGTCGAGCTCCCCGCCGCCCCACTCCAGCGGCTGCAGGGTGGTGAAGGCGCGCACGAGCGCGTCGTGCTCGGCCGGGCCCGCCGGCCGGGCCACCGCGTGTCCACTGAGGACGGTCTGCGGGTCGTCGCGCTCGGGCTGGGCCTTCGGGGCCGGGCTCACGGTCGCGCCGACGAGCCCTATCAGGGTCTCCGGCAGCGGCTGCGGGCTCGCGACGGTCACCCCGAAGCGGAAGGCGCGGCCGTCGTAGCGCCGCAGCGCGTCGAGGTAGTAGGGCTCGATGACGACCGCCCCGCCGTCGGCCGGCATGCGGATCTGGCCGCCGACGTCCGCGGGGATCTCGTTGGGCTGGGCGAGGCGCCGGTAGCGCGTGGCCTCGGTCTCCAGCATCCGGCGCAGCGCCGGGGGCACCGCCCCGGCGGTCAGCTCCACGCAGAGCGCCACCGGCGAGGGGTGCAGCCGCACCGCCTCCAGCAGCCCCTCCCAGCCGTGCGGCCGGCGCCCGAACGGCTCGACGGCCACGTACGCGGGCACGCCGGCGTCGACGCGCTCGGGCCGGGCGAGCCGGATGCGCTTGTGCACCTGGGCGATCCCGCCCGGCGCGGGCACGAACGGGGAGAGCACCTCGCGGACGCGCCCGGCCTCGGACAGCGGCTCGACCCGCACGTGCTCGGGCACGTTGGCCAGCGTGGCCGCGAGCGAGCGGGCGGCGCGCAGGGCCAGGTCCGCGTTGGGCTGCTCGACGCGGCCGAGCAGGTACACCTCGATGCGCCCGGGCTCGAGACGCAGCAGGCGCAGGGCCACGGACTCGGTCTCCGGCAGCGCGAGGAACTGCCCGAGGTAGGCGGCCTGCTCGCCGACGGCACGATCGAGCCGCTCGGCGACGTCCAGGCGGGCGTACTCCGAGCGGCGCGAGAGGTCGACGGCCGCGGTGACCCGCAGCGCCACCCAGCCCCAGACCCGGCCGGGCCCGGCGAGCAGGTAGGGGGCGGGGACGAGCGCGCCGGTCACTGGGGCGGCTGGGTTCCGTACGGCGGGGCACTCTGCGGCGGGGCACTGACGGGCGGGGCACTGACGGGCGGGGCGCTGACCGGCGGGGCGCTCGCCGGGTAGCCGGGCCGGACCTGCGGCCAGGCGCCGGTGACCGGCTGCGGCGGCGCGACGGGCACGACCATGACCGGGGCGATGGCCGGCGGCGCGATCTGCGAGCCGGGCGGCATCGGGGCCTCGGGCGTGGTCGCGACGAGCCGGTTGGTCTCCTCGGTCGCGCCGAGCCCGGCGATGGCCGACTGCACGCCGAGGCGGGTGATGCTGTGCGTGATCTCGCGCAGCGCCCGGGTCCGCCCGCCGTTGATCGCGGAGCGGTAGCTGGCCCCGCCGGCCATGGCCCGGAACCCGTCGCGCAGCGCGTGGCCGATCAGGATGATCGTCGAGCGGGAGCGCCACATGGTCCAGCCGAAGTACAGGTCGGTGCCGTAGGTCTGCACGGCGACGAGCGACTGCAGCCGCGTGTCGCCGAAGGACATGAGGTACTGCCCGGCGATGCGCACCGGCGCCATCGGGAACGGCAGGGCGCGCTGGGCCGCGGACTGCAGCATGTAGCCGTAGACCGCCGGGGCGGCCGCGGCCCGGTTCTCCACGAGCAGCGCGTACTCCGCGATCGGCTCCTTGATCGGGAAGAACAGCGCCACGATCCAGGCGATGAACGCCAGCGCGATGACGATCGCCGGCACGATCACCGAGGCGCCGGTCGCGGCGCCGAGGGTGTTCAGGTCGCCCTGGGAGCTGGTGCCGATGTTGGCGAACAGGCCGCACGCGCAGCAGACGATGACGAAGGTCGCCAGCGACAGCACGAGCGCGACGTTCGAGGCCCGGACCGTGTGCGGCCGCAGCTGCTTCCAAGTCACGCTGTCGTCGGCGAACTCGTCCGGATCGGTGTAGGTGACCCGCGCGTTGCGGTAGGCGGCCTGCACGTTGTGCATCGCCTGGTCCCACGGCTCGCCGCCCGCGCCGCCCCAGCCCTGTGTCGTCATCGGACTCCCCGTCGATTCGGCGTGACGCTGCGTGAGCCGCCCGGTCCTGCGCCAATCTATGGAAGCCCCGGCGCCGTCACAAGACCGTCATACGGAATCCCGCGATCTTCGCGCCGTTCGTCGGCCCGCGCTCCCCGGTCGGCGGCGGGCCGCGACCCGTTCGCCGGAGCGAGTCCGGCTGCCGGTCGCGGGCTCAGGCCGGCAGCAGCGCGTTCGCGCGGGTCAGCACCGTGTCGAGCACCCGGCCGGCCACGGCGAGGTCGGCCTCGGGCAGGTCGCCCCAGAGCCGGTGGGTGACGTCGAGGACGGCCGCGCGGACCTCGCGGAACACCGCATGGCCGCGAGCGGTCACCGCGCCGGCGGCGTCGACCAGGCCGCGCTCGGCGAGCTGCGCCACCAGCCGGTCGGCCGCGGCCCCGTCGATGTGCAGGGCGGCGGGGATCGAGCCGCCGCCGATGGTCAGGCTCAGCGCGACCCACTGCCGCTCCGTCAGGCCGGGGCCGGCCAGGAGCCGCTCGAGGATCGCGTTGAGCGCCTTCTCGGTGCGGCCGATCAGCTGCGTGCCGAAGTCCATGGGAACCCCTCCGTTAATCGTTAGTGCGACTAACGCAAACGCTAGACCGTTAGTCGCACTAACGCAAGTGGTAGAGTGCGGTGGTGAGACGGCTGAGCTCCCTGCCGACCCGGCTGCTGTCGCTGGCCGCGATGCAGTCCGACCGGCGGGTCACCGAGGGCCTGGCGACGGCGGACGCGCGCAAGTGGCACTTCGCCGTGCTCGCCACGCTGGACGAGTCCGGCCCCGCCAGCCAGGCCCAGCTCAGCGAGCGCACCGGCATCTTCCGCAGCGACATCGTCGCGGTCGTCAACGAGCTGGCCGGGCGCGGGCAGGTCGAGCGGGCGCCGAACCCGGCCGACCGCCGCCAGAACGTCATCAGCCTCACCGCCCGCGGCCGCCGGCAGCTGGCGACCCTGGACGGCCTGCTGGCCGAGGCCGAGGACGACGTCCTGGCCCCGTTGAGCCCGGCCGAGCGGGCCGAGCTCGTCCGGCTGCTGACCGCGATCGTGCGGCCGCACGAGTAGCGTCCACGCTCGGCCCGGGGCCGCGGCGTCCACGTCCGGGGTCGGCGGGTCGGCCAGGTCTCGGCGAAGCGGCCGCGGGCGCACCGGCCGGCGGTCACCATGTCGTCTGTGACGTTGCCTGCCGGTCGTGATCGCTATCTGGACGTGCTGCGCGCTGTGGCGATCGCCCGGGTCGTGGTGTTCCACATGTTCAGCGTGGTGTGGCTCAGCTGGGCCTTCCCGGCGATGGGGGTCATGTTCGCCCTGGGCGGCTCCCTCATGGCCGCGTCGCTGCAGCGCTCGGCGGTGCGGGCGGTGACCGGCCGGGTCCGGCGGCTGCTGCCCGCGCTGTGGGTGCTGGCGGCGTTCGTCGTGCCGGTGATGCTGTGGCACGGCTGGACGGCGGCCGACCCGGACGGCCGCGACCTGCGCCTGCTGGTGTTCTGGCTCGTGCCCCTCGCCGACCCGCCCGGCAGCGCCTGGGCCGGTGACGCGACAGTGGTGCTGTGGTACCTGGTGACGTACCTGTGGCTGGTCCTGCTCTCGCCCCTGGCGTGGCGGCTGTTCCGCCGGCTGCCGGTCGTCGCGACGGCGCTGCCGCTGGCCGTGCTGGCCGCCACCCAGCTGGTGCCCGGGCACGCGGGGCTGGACGTGCTCGGCGGGCGGGCCGAGGCGGTGGTGCTCGACGTGGCCACGTTCGGGTCGTGCTGGATGGCGGGGTTCGCGCACCGCACCGGCGCGCTGCGCCGCCTGCACCCGGCGGCGCTGGCCGCGCTGGCCGGCGGCGCTCTCGCGGCCGGTGCCGCCTGGGCGTTCACCCATCCGGCCGAGGACGGCACCGGCAACCTCAACGACATCCCGCTCGCCCAGGGCCTCTACTCCTTCGGCTTCGCGATCCTGCTGCTGCGGGCCGCCCCGGCGATGCGGTGGCTGCGGCGGGTCCCGCTGCTGGACCGCGCGGTCACGCTGCTCAACGCCCGGGCGGTGACCATCTACCTCTGGCACAACATCGCCATCGCGCTGTGCTTCGGGGTCGGTGACCGGCTGCACGTGTGGCAGCTCGGGCCCGCGACCGAACTGGGGTACTTCGCCGTGGCCCTCGTCCTGCTCTGCGTCCCGGTGCTGGTGCTGGGGCCGGTGGAGGATCTCGCCGCGCGCCGCCGCCCGGCGCTGCTGCCGGCCCAGCGAACGGCCGCCGGCGACCGGTCCCCCGGCCACGTCCCCGGCCATGTCCCCGGCCATGTCCCCGGCCATGTCCCCGCCCACGCCGCGGCGCCGGGCCGGCCACCGGGCGTCGGCGACGATCCGCCGCGGCGGCTCTAAACCCCGCCGGCCGCCGCGCGCGTCTACTGGGCGGACATGGCCCACGGAGGGGGGACGGCG
The DNA here is from genome assembly GCF_050947935.1 of Dactylosporangium sp. CA-052675. GTDB lineage: Bacteria > Actinomycetota > Actinomycetes > Mycobacteriales > Micromonosporaceae > Dactylosporangium. Next base: position 5,497,575 of record NZ_CP192010.1, read on the forward strand.
CGGGTGCGGGTCGACGATGAGCGGGAGTACGTCGAGTACGTGCGGGCCCAGCTGCCGAGGCTGCACCGCGTCGCGGTGCTGGTGCTCGGGGACCGCGACCGCGCCGAGGACGCGGTGCAGAACGCGCTGACCACGCTCTACAAGCGCTGGTCCAGGCGGGGTGAGGTGGCCAACCTCGACGCGTACGTGCACTCGATGGTCGTGCGCGCGTGCCTGTCGGACCAGCGGCGCCCCTGGGCGAGGGTGTTCCTGCGCGGGTCGCCGCCGGACCGGGAGGTCGACGCCGCCACGGGGGCGGTCGACGACCGGCTCGCCGTGCGCCAGGCGCTGCGCCGGCTGCCCGAGCGGCAGCGGCTCGTCGTGGCGCTGCGGTTCCTGTGCGACATGTCGGTCGCCGACGTCGCGCAGGTGCTCGGCCGCTCCGAGGGCACGATCAAGGCGCAGACGTCGGTGGCGCTGCGCACGCTGCGGGAACTGTTCGAGGCGTCGTCGCGCGCCGAGCTGCCGGCGAGGAGGTCAGCGTGAGCCCCGAGGAAGTGCTGCAGTCGTACGCCGGGCAGGACGTCACCCCGACCCGGATGAGCGCCGACGACGTCCTCGACGCCGCGAAGGCCCGCATCCGCCGGGGCCGGACCCGGGTCGCCGTCCTCGCCGGGGTCGCCGCGCTGCTCGTGCTGGCGGGCGTGGCGTTCGCGCTGCCGTCGCGCCGGCCGGATCGCGGTCTGCCGGCGGTACCACCGTCGGCAAACCCGTCCGTGAGCGGCTCGGCCCGGGCCTGGCCGCCCGCGGTCACGACGCCCGGGGCGCCCCTGACGTGCACGGCGCAGGCGCTGCCGGAGCTGGCCGGCACCACGCCCGACGGCCGCGTGGTGCGGGCGATCGACCCGAGCGGGCGGTGGATCGTCGGCAGCTCGAAGCTCGGCCTGCTGGTCTGGCACGACGGCGAGGTCAGCAACCCGCCGGCGGCCCGGAACTTCGTGCCGGCCGCCGTCGACGCGCAGGGCACCATCGGCGGCTACGAGAACCTCGCCGACCACCGCAAGGCCGCGGCGCTCTTCCGGGGCGGCAAGGTCGTCCGGCTGCCGCTGCCGAACGACGCCGTCTCCAGCGAGGTCACGGACCTGGACGCCCACGGCAACCTGCTCGGCACCGCCGAGCTCGACGGCCACCAGGGGACCATCCCGGTGCTGTGGCCGGGCGCGAAAAGCCCGCTGCCGCTGGTCACGCCGCCGCAACTGCGGTGGGAGTTCCCCGACGTGCCGCGCCCGAGCGGCATCAACGGCGACGGTGTCATGGTCGGCCACGTGTACCTGCCGCCGGCCGCCGACGGGGGCCGCGCGCCGGCGGCCTATCGCTGGAACCTCGACGGCGGGGGCACGCTGCTCGACGCGCCGACCGCGGAGCCGAGACTGATCGCGGGCGACTGGGTCATCGGCACCGGCTACGTCGGGGCCGACCTGGGGCTGCGCGGACACCGGCGGCCGGCCGAGTACGGGCAGACCGGCCAGCCGAGCGTGCGCTGGAACATGCGCACGGGCACGGCCGACACCATGGGCCCGTTCACCGCCATGGCGCTCAGCGAGAACGGGCGGGCCGTCGGCGTGCGCGACACGAAGGACTACCAGCCGGCCGTGTGGAGCGACGGCACCGTCACGCCGCTCCCGCTGCCGGGCGCGGCCGCCGGGTTGCTGTACTACGCCGACATCTCCGCGGACGGCCGGACGCTCGTGGCCACCATGCGCGACGGCGACCACGGCCCGTACACGATCGTCAGGTGGACCTGCTGAGTCAGGCCGCGCCCGGCCCGGCCTGACGCCCCGGCCGATCCCTCGTATCCTGCGAGGGTGACCGTCGCCGGGAGCCCGTCACCGATCGCGTGGTACGGCGGGAGCTTCGTGTACTACGACGAGCCCGAGCCCGGGCCGACCGAGGGCGAGCTCGACGCGGCCGCCGAGCTCGCCCGCGAGCGGCGTCGGGCCGGGTTCACGCCAGAGAGCTTCGGCCCCGAGCCCGGGCCGCGCTCGCGCACCGGCGTCGTGCTGGGCCGGTTCCTGCCGGTGCACGAGGGCCATCGGTACCTGATCGAGTTCGCCCGCGCCCACGCCGAGCGCGTGCACATCTTCGCGCGGGTCGCGCCCGACGACCCGATCCCGTGGCAGGTGCGCCGGGAGTGGATGCGCGAGCTGTTCCCGGACCTGCCGGTCACCGCGATCGACGGCGAGCAGGACGAGTGGGTGCCCCGCATCCTGGCCGAGGTCCGCCCGGACTACCTGTTCAGCGCCGAGCCCTGGGGCCCCGGGTTCGCCGCGCGGCTCGGGGCCCGGTTCGTCGGCGTCGACCGCCTCGCCGTTCCCGTCTCCGGCACGGCGGTGCGCAACGGGCCGTGGGACTACGAGCGCTACCTGCCGCCGCCGGTCAAGGCCTGGTACACCCGCCGCGTCTGCCTCATCGGCGCCGAGTCGACCGGCAAGACGACCCTGGCCCGGGACCTCGCGCGGCAGTTCGACACCGTGTGGCTGCCCGAGCGCCTGCGCGCCCTGGGCCCCGACTTCGGCCCCGCCGACCTCGCCCTCGCCGCGCACGGGCAGCGCGCCGCCGAGGAGGCGCTGGCCCGCCGGTCCCGGGTCGCGCTGTTCTGCGACACGGACCTGCTCTCCGCGCGGCTGTGGAGCGAGCGGCTGTTCGGGGCCGCACCGCCCTGGCTGGTCGAGGCGGCGCAGCGCCAGACGCAGCACCTGTACCTGCTGTGCGCCGCGGACGTGCCGTACGCGGGCGACGAGCGGCACAACACCCCCGCCGAGCGCCGCGACTTCCACGCCGCCGCCGAGCGCGAGCTGATCCGCCTGGGCCGCCCGTACGTGGTGCTCGAAGGCGACTTCCCCACGCGCTACGCGAAGGCCGTGGAGGCCGTGCGCGACCTGCTGGCCCCGCGCCGGGCATGACGCGGGCCCCGATGCCCCGGGACCCGAGCACGACCGGGAGCCCGAGCACGACCTGGGACCCGAGCACGGCCCGGAGCCCGAGCACGACCTGGGACCCGAGCATGACCTGGGGACCGGGCCTGACCTGGGACCCGCGGCTGCGCCGGTTCGTGCTGACCGGGTACGCCGAGGTGGCCGCGGTGCTGCGGGACCCGGTCACGTTCTCCTCGGCCGTGGCCCCGCCGGTCCCCGCCGCCGACCGGGACCTGCTCGCCGGCTTCGCCGCCTGGTCCGCGCGCTGGCTGTTCTTCCTGGACCCGCCGGATCACACGGTACGGCGGGCGCCGGTCGCCCGCGCCCTGGCCCCCAGCGCGATCGCGCCCCGGGCCGAGCCCGTCGCCGCGCTGGCCCGGCGGCTGCTGGCGGACCTGCCCGGCCCCTCGTTCGACGCCCTCGCGGACTTCGCGCACCCGTTGGCGGCCCGGGTCGTCGCCGGCCTGCTGTGCGCGCCGGGCGAGGCGACGGAGGCCGTCCTGGCCCGCGCCCGGATGCTGGAGCGGGCGGGCGCGCACGCCCGCGACCCCGGCGCCCGCCGGGCCGGCCTGCGGGCGATCGCCGAACTGGGCCCGGCGTCGTTCTCGCCCGCGGCGCCGATCCCGTCCGCGCTGCGGGCGGCCTGGGGCGCGTCCGACCCGCACGTGGCCGCGCACAGCGCGATGCTGCTGTTCGCCGGCGTCGAGACGACCCAGAACCTGATCGTGAACACCCTGCACGCGATGCTGAGCACCGGCTCGTGGCCGGCCCCGGCCGCCGCCGCGGTGGAGGAGGGTGCGCGGTTCGCCCCGCCGGTCCTGGGTGTCCTGCGCCGCACGACCCGCGCGGTCGAACTGGCCGGCCGCACGCTGCCGGCGGGCGCCGACCTGGTGGCCATGACGGCCGCGGCGAACCGCGACCCCGCGCGCTTCGCCGACCCGGACCGCTTCGACCCGGCCCGCAGCCCGAATCCGCACCTGTCCTTCGGCCTGGGCCGGCACTACTGCCCCGGCGCCGAGCTGAGCCGCCAGACCGCGCGCGCGGCGCTGGCGGCCCTGCTCGACGCCTTCCCGAGGCTGGAGCTCACCGAGCCCGACCCGCCGTGGCGGGACCACGACCCGATCATCCACGCCCCGAAGCGGCTGCTGGTCGCTCAGCCGGCCGCGGAGCGGAACACCGGGTAGTAGCCGCCCGACTGCCCGGCGGCCGTCGGGTGGTACGAGACGGTGAGGTTGACGTAGTTGAGCGCGTGCAGCCACTTGTCCCCGTAGCTGCACAGCTGGTGCCCGACGAACGCGGAGCGCACGTCGGCGAACGTGAAGCCGGCCGCGGCGGCCGCCGTCTTCGTGGTGTCGTCGAGCAGGTTGATGCCCTCGTTGATCTTCGCCCGGGAGGTCGCGCTGAGCCCGACGCAGATCGTGCCGAGCTGGTAGAACACCGGGTAGCCGACGACCACGACCCGCGCCGAGGGGGCCTTGGCCCGGATCGCCTTGTAGACGTTGCCGAGCTTGCCGGGCAGCTCGGTGCGGACCCTGGTCTCCGCGGCCGAGACGGCGGCGACGCAGTCCGTCTCGCCCTGCAGCACGCAGGTGGTCATGATGCTGGTGAAGCCGATGTCGTTGCCCCCGACGGTGACGCTCACGAGGGTGGTGCTCGACGTCAGCGACGACACCTGGCTGTTGATGACGTCGGCGGTCGTCGCGCCCGAGCAGGCGACCGACTTGTAGGCCGCGGGCTTGACGTTGGCGTTGTAGAGGGCGGGGTAGGCGTTGGTGCTGCGCTGGCAGGAGCCGCTCTCGGCGGTGTAGCTGTCGGCCCCGACGCCGGAGGCGTAGGAGTCGCCGAGGGCGACGTACCGGTCGGTCGCGGCCGCATCGGCGGGCGCCGCGAGGGCGAGCACGACGCCGAAGCCGGCGGCCGCGCTGAGGACGATGGAAACGAGACGGGGTCTCCGCACTTCGTACTCCCAGGGGAATGAGGAGCGTAGTCCGGAGATTGATATCAAGCTATGTATGCCCGCGTGAAGATCGTCTTTCGCCAATCGATGAAACGCACAAAAGCCGCGAAGGCCCGCTCACCGGCCCCGGCGTTCGAGCTCCGCCAGGCCGATCAGGTCCTCCGGCTCCGTGTCGGGCACGTCGGTGTCGAAGCGGGCCAGCGGGCGGTACCACATCGCGGCCAGGGCGATCGCCGCGATGGCCGCGCCGAAGAGCAGGTACGTGGGGGCCAGGCCGATCGCGGCGGACACCCCGGGCCCGATCAGCATGAAGCCGATCGGCAGCGTGCCGAAGGCGAAGACCGTGTTCACCGCGAACACCCGGCCGTGGGCGCGGGGCGGCACCTTCACCTGCACGATCGTGGCGTAGACGGCGTTCATCACCGTCAGGGCCGCGAACATGCCGAAGACCCCCGCGGCGATGACCGGGACCGAGCGGGACACCCCCGCCAGCGCGGCGAACGCGGCGAACGTCAGCGCGGACAGCAGCACGCCCCGCATACGGCGCCGGGCCGGGCCGCCCCAGAGGGTCATGAGCAGGCCGCCGGCCACGACGCCGGCGCCGCCCGCCACCGCCACCTGGGTCACCGCGCGCAGGCCGCCGACGCTCAGCACCAGCGGCTGGACCAGGACCAGGACCGGGCCCAGGAACAGGTTCGACACGGCGAAGAACAGCAGCATGGCGCGGAACCCCGGCGTGCCCATGGCGTAGCGGAAGCCGCTGCGGATCTCCCGGCCCATGGGCTCGCGGCGGCGGTAGCCCATCAGGGCCGGGAACCGGGCGCAGGCCAGCACCACGACGGCGACCGCGTAGGAGCCCACGTCGAGCGCGAGGATGCCGTCCAGGCCGATGGCGGCCATGACCCCGACGGCGGCCACCGGCACGAGGAACTGGGCGATGCCCGCGCCGAGCTGGACCATGCCGTTGGCGTGGCCGAGGTACCGCTTCGGCACCAGCTGGGGCACCGCCGAGGTGTACGCGAGACGCTGGAAGGTCAGGGCGACCGACAGGACGGCCAGCAGGGCGTAGATGTGCCAGATCTGCAGGCGGTCGGTGAGCAGCAGCGCCAGGAACACGCCCTGGGTCGCCAGGGCGGCGCCGTCACTGGCGAGCATCACCGCCCGGCGGCTGTGCCGGTCGACCAGGGCGCCCGCGACCGGGAGCACCAGCATGCCGGGGACCAGCGCGATCGTCGAGAACAGGGCGAGCCCGAGCAGCGAGTGGGTGTGCAGGTAGATCCAGACCGGGACGGCGAACTCCGTCATGGCGGTGCCGGTCATCGACACCAGCTGGCTCGCGGCCACGCCGAGGAAGCGGCGCATGCTCGGCTCCGGGGCGGCGCCGCGCTCGCCCGTGGAGACGGCGGCCAGGCGCCACGTGTCCGAGGCGTGCTCGGCGCCGGCCTCGAACGGCAGGCGCGCGGTCAGCACCCGGGCCAGCTCGGCCGCCCGCCACTTCAGGAAGTAGTGGCCCGCCTCGTCCAGCACGTACAGGGCGGTCCGGTCGGACAGGAAGTGCCACTCCCGGAAGCGCTCCTGGTGGTACATGGTCTCGTCGTCGCGCTCGCCGACGATCGACACGACGGGGGCCCGCAGGCGGGTGGTGCCGGTGCGGTACAGCTCGGTGAAGAACTCCTCGGCCGCCTCGGTGTCGCGGCGCATCCCGCGGACCATGGCGCGGATCTGGTCCTCGCCGAAGTCGCTGAGGTCGAGGCCGATGGAGGTGAGCCAGTTGGCGTAGGCGCGGTCGCTGCGCAGGCGCTCGAACCGGTTGAGCAGCTCGACGAACCGGCCACGGGGCCGGGCGAACGGGAAGATGGCGCCGGTGAACAGCGTCTCCACCGGGCGGCCGGCGGCCTCCAGGGCACAGGCGACCGCGACGGCCAGGGCGCCGCCGAGGCCGCAGTGGCCGTAGACCGCGACCGGGCCCTCCACGCGCTCGAGGATCTCGGCGGTGGTGGCGGCGACCAGGGTGTCGAACGCCTCCCGCCGTTCCTGCAGGCCGATGTCGTTGCCGGGGACGGCCAGCGCGAGCAGGGCGTGGCGGGGCGGGAGGGCGTCGGCGAGCGGCTGGTAGACGATGGCGCTGCCGCCGCCGTACGGCATGCAGACGAGGGTCAGCTCCGGGGCGCCCTCGGTGACCGGCCCGGTGAGCTCGTGCAGGAGCCGGCGGGGCCCGCGCCGCTCGGCCGGGGTGTCGACGAGGGCGGCGAGCCCGCGCACGGTCGGATGCTTGAACAGCTCCATGACGCTCACGGGCGTCGGCAGGACCCCGCGGAGCCTGGCCACGACCTGGGTGGCGAGCAGCGAGTGCCCGCCGAGGTCGAAGAAGTCGTCGTCGGCGCCGACGCGGGGCAGGCCGAGCACCGCGGCCCACACCCCGGCGACGGCGACCTCGGTCGGGGTCGAGGGCTCGGCGAACGCCCGCGAGCGCACCGCGGGGGCGGGCAGGGCGCGGCGGTCGAGCTTGCCGTTGGCGGTCACCGGCAGCTCGGGGAGGGTGACGTACGCGGCCGGCACCATCGCGTCCGGCAGCACCCGCTTGAGCGCGGCGCGCAGGTCCCCGAAGCCCGCGCCGACCACGTAGGCGACCAGGCGCTGGTCCCCCGGCCGGTCCTCGCGCACGACGACGGCCGCGTCCCGCACGCCGGGCTGGGCGCGCAGGACCGCCGCGATCTCCCCCGGCTCGATCCGCATCCCGCGCAGCTTCACCTGGTCGTCGAGGCGGCCGAGGTACTCCAGCGTGCCGTCCGGGTCGCGCAGCACGAGATCGCCGGTGGCGTACATCCCGTCGCGGAAGCGCTCGGCGGTCAGCTCGGGGCGGTTGAGGTACCCGGGGGCCACCCCGACGCCCGCGATGTGCAGCTCGCCGGGGACCCCGACGGGCACCGGCGCGCCCGCGGGGTCCAGGACGTACAGCCGGATGTTCTGGATCGGCCGCCCGATCGGCACGCGCGCCCGTCCGGCGAGCGCCTCGGCCGAGCACTGCCACCAGCTGACGTCGATGGCGGCCTCGGTCGGGCCGTAGAGGTTGTGCACCGGGCAGCCGAGGCGCTCCAGCGCGGCCCGGGCCAGGTCGACCGGCAGCGCCTCCCCGCTGGCGATGACCCGGCGCAGGCTCGTGCACGCCTCGATCCCGTCCTCGGCGAGGAACGCCGCGAGCATCGACGGGACGAAGTGGACGGTCGTGATCCGCTCGGCGGCGATGAGGTCGCGCAGGTAGGCGGCGTCGCGGTGGCCGCCGGGGCGGGCCAGCACCAGCCGGGCGCCGGTGATGAGCGGCCAGAACAGCTCCCACACGGACACGTCGAAGCCGATCGGGGTCTTCTGCAGCACCGCGTCGGCGGGGCCGAGGCCGAAGGCGCGCTGCATCCAGTCGAGCCGGTTGTGGATCGCGCGGTGGGTGGTGGGCACGCCCTTGGGCCGGCCGGTGGAGCCGGACGTGTAGATGACGTAGGCGACGTCGTCCCGCGGCAGCGGCGCTCCCTCGCGGACCTCGACCGCGCCCTCGGACACGACGGCCACCGGGGCGGCGTCGGACACCATGAAGGCCGTGCGCTCCGGCGGGTTGTCCGCGTCGAGCGGCACATAGGCGGCGCCGGACTTGAGCACACCGAGGAGGGCGACGACGAGCTCCGGCCCGCGCTGCAGGTGCACGCCCACGGTGCGGCCGGGGCCGGCGCCGGCCGAGCGCAGGCGGTCCGCAAGCGCGTCGGCCCGCGCGTCGAGCTCGCGGTAGGACATGCTGCGCAGCTCGAAGACGACGGCGGGCGCGTCGGGGGTCCGGCGCGCCTGCCGCGCGATGAGCTCGTGCAGGGTGCGGGCGGGGCCGATGTCCACGGTGGACTCGTTGACGGAGTCCATGACGAACGCGCGCTCGTCCGGGCCGAGCATGGGGATGCGGCTGACGCGCTGGTCCGGGTCGGCGGTCACGGCCCGCAGGATGCGCTCGAGGTGCCCGGCCATGCGCTCGACGGTCGCGGGCGCGAAGAGGTCGGTGTTGTACGTGAAGAAGCCGGGCAGCTCGCCGGCGTCGGGGTCGAAGAGGTACAGCTCCAGGTCGAACCGGGTCTGCCGGGCGTCGATCGGGAACGGCTCGACGCGCGGCCCGGCCTCGGGCAGGCCACCGCGGCCGTAGTTGAGCATCGTGAACGTCGCCTGGAACACCGGCGAGCGGGACACGTCCCGCGGGCCGCGCAGGTGGGTGACGATCCGGTCGAAGGGCGTCTCCTGGTGGTCGAACGCGTCCAGCACGCCGTCGCGGACCCGCACCAGGAGCTCGGCGAACGTCGGGTCGCCGGACAGGTCGGCGCGCAGCGCGAGGACGTTGGCGAACAGGCCGACGACGCCCTCCAGCTCGGGCCGGGTGCGCCCGGCGACGGTGGAGCCGACGGCGAAGTCGTCCTGGCGGGAGTAGCGCGCCAGCAGCGTCTGGTACGCGGCCAGCAGCGTCATGTACGGCGTGGCGCCGAAGCGGCGGGCGAGGGCGGCGACGGCGTGGGCGAGGTCGGCGCCGAAGCTCAGCGCGTGCCCGGCGCCGTGGAAGGTCTGCTCGGGCGGGCGCGGCCGGTCGGTGGGCAGGTCCAGCGGTGGCACCCCGGCGAGCCGGTCGCGCCAGTACTCGAGGTCGCGTTCCAGGCGCTCGCCGGTGTAGCGGGCGCGCTGCCAGGCGGCGAAGTCGCCGTAGCGCACCGGCAGCGGGTCGAGGGCCCGGCCCGCGTAGGCGTGCAGCAGGTCCGTGAGGAACACGTCGATGGACCAGCCGTCGGAGCCGATGTGGTGCATGACCACGCTCAGCACGTGCTCGTCGTCGGCGAGCCGGACCAGGGCGGCGCGCACGAGCGGGCCGGTGCCCAGGTCGAACGGGCGCGCGCCGAACTCGGCGACGATCTCGCGGGCGGCGGCCTCGCCGGGCGCGGCGAACGTCTCCAGCCCGACGCGCACAACCTCCTCGACGTGCGCCTCCGGGCGGCCGCCGGCGTCGGTGCCGAAGCGGGTGCGCAGGGTCTCGTGCCGGGCCGCGACCGCGTCGAGGGCGGCTCGCAGCCGGTCGACGTCGAGCGGGCCGGTCAGGCGGGACGCGATCGGGACGGTGTACGCGGACGTGCCGGGGGCCAGCTGGTCCATGAACCACAGCCGCTCCTGGGCGAAGGACAGCGGCGGGCGGGCGTCGTCGGCGCGGCGCGGGATGGTGTCGGCGCGGCGGGTGGCGAGCCGGCGGCGCAGCAGCTCGGCCCGGGCGGCGGCGAGGTCGGTCGAGGGGGCGCCGGTGACCGCGGCGCCCTGTCCCTGGTGGCCCACGCGCTCAGCCGCCGTAGCGCTGGGCCGGCTCGCGGTCCCAGACGAACGCGGGGTCGTCGGTCCAGCCGAAACCGGTGAACAGCCGGTCGGGGCGGCCCAGCTGCCAGGCGGCGATGAACTCGCCGAGGTCGAAGCACCAGTCGAGCCCGGCGCAGGCGATCGACTCGGCCAGCGAGCGCAGCGTGGGCGCGTCGTCGCCGAGGCGCTGCCGGGCGTCGGCGGCGAGCAGCACCGCCGCGACCGCCGGCAGCAGCAGCGGGCCGGCGATCGCGGTCGCCGACAGCGTGCTCACCCGGTTCAGCTTCGGCCGGCCCCGGCCCGCGTGGACGTCGAGGAGCCACTGGCCGGACCGGCCGTACGTGATCAGGCGCCGGCACACCGTCCCCAGCGACTCGATGCTGCTCTTGTCGTGCACCACCAGGGCCTCGGGGTCGCAGACGATGCGGTGCCCGGCCTCGGTGAGCCGCAGGCCGAGGTCGACGTCCTCGCCGCCGACGACGGTCAGCGGCCGCTCGGCGAAGCCGCCGACGGCCTCGAACGCGTCCCGGCGCACGGCCAGGTTGCACGTCGTCGCCCAGCCGACCTGGCGGGCCTGGGCCGGCCACTCGAACGCGGAGTTCAGCAGGCGGGAGCGGGACATGATCCGGAACATCGCGTTGTCGGCGCCCTGCACGAACGTCGGGCCGGCGACCGCGCCGACGCGCTCGTCCGCGCCGCGCAGGGTCTGCGTGTGCCGCCGCAGCAGCTGCGGGGTGGCGAGGCAGTCGGAGTCGATGAACAGGATCAGGTCGTAGGCCGCGGCCCGCACGCCGTCGTTGCGCTTGGCGCCCACGTGCCGGGGGCCGCGCAGGTAGCGGGCCGCGAAGGTGGTGCAGTGCTCCTGGTGGGCCCGGGCGTCGGCGGGCTCGGAGTCGTCGACGAGCAGGACCTCGACCGGCTCCTCGCACGCCTCGATCGCCGCGCGGAGGCTCTCCAGGAGCCGGTGCGTCTGCGGCACCCGGCCCTTGACCGGGATGACGACGGACAGTCCTTGGTCGCTCATACGGCCTCCAGGGCATTGAGGGCCACGGTCTCGAAGGCCTCCATGACGGCCTCGACCGGGACGGGGACGAGCGGCGGGCCGCCGGGCGCGCCCGGCAGCGCGCGGCCGACGGTGTCGAGCAGCACCATGAGCACGTCGCCGGGGGCGCACGGGCCGTAGCCGCGCTTGTTGTCGGCGGCCAGCGCGGCGCGGATCGCGGCCCGGTCGAGCCCGCCGAGGCGCGCGGCCGCGCCGGGCAGGTCGAGCCGGGCGACGAGGCGGTTGTGGGCCGCGACGTCGTCGGCGGCGAGGCCGTGGCGGCGCCGGGCGACCTCGGCCGCGACGAGCATGCCCCAGGCGACCGCCTCGCCGTGGCGGATCTCGCCGCCGCTGACGAACTCGATGGCGTGGCCGGCGGTGTGGCCGTACTCGAAGATGAGCGCCCCGCCCCGCTCCCGCGGATCGGCGGCGACGAACGGCGCCTTGGCCGCCACCCCGATCTCCAGCAGCGCCGGCAGGGCCGCGCGCGGGTCCTCCAGCGCCGCCACGAGCTTGGGCTCCAGCCCGGGCGCGGCGACGAGCACGTTCTTGACCATCTCGGCGAGCCCGGTGAGCAGGTCGTGCCGCGGCACCGTGGACAGCCACGCGAGGTCGCACGCGATGAGCGCGGGCACGAGGTAGGTGCCGGCGAGGTTCTTGCCGGCGCTGAGGTTCACGCCCTGCTTGAGCGAGACGGTGGCGTCGAACGCCGCGACCGGCGTGGTCGGCAGGTGCACCAGGCGGGTGCCGCGGAACAGCAGCGCCGCCGCGAGCCCGGCGATGTTGCCGACGGTGCCGCCGCCCATCGCGGCGACGGCGGAGCGGCGGGTCAGGCCGCGGGCGACCGCCGTCTCGAGCAGGTGCTGCACGGTCGGCAGGGTCTTGTGCCGCTCGGCCGCCTCGACGTCCACCCGCTCCACCCGCACCCGCCGGGCGAGCGCGGCGACGACCGCGTCGGCGTGCCCGCGCACCCCGTCGTCGGCGACGAACAGGACCGCGTCGGCGTCGCCGAGCCGGTCGGCGACCGCCCGGGCGAGCGCGGGGGTGCAGCCGGTGCCGTAGAGGTACGGCACGGTCGCGTCGCCGAACGCGAGGCCCAGCTCCTCATACGGGCAGCGCATCGTAGTTCACCTTCCCGTTGGCCCGGCGCGGCAGCCGGTCGATCGCGGTCACCCGCACCGCCGTGCGGTGGATGCCGAGCTCGCGCCCGACGAGCGCGGCCACCTCGTTCGCCCGCGCGGCGGGCAGGCCCTCGCACCACACGAGGACCCGGTCGTCGCCGGCCAGGGCCGCGGCCGGGGCGAGGTCGCCGGCGACGTGCTCGACGGCGTCGAGGTCGACCCGGATGCCGTACGCCTTCCCGACGCGCCCGAGCCGCCCCGTCAGCCACAGGTGCCCGTCGGCGTCGAGACGGCCGCGGTCCCCGGTGGGCAGCACGCCGCCGCAGTCGTCCCCCCGGGCCAGGTCGGCCGCGGTGTCCGCGTAGCCGAGCATGACCGTCGCCGAGCGGCACACCACCTCGCCGCCGGCCCCGATCGTCAGCTCCATCCCGTCGACGGGCGGCCCGACGCAGCCGGTCTTCGCGGGAAGGTGCTCCGGCGGCAGGACGCAGATGCGGGAGCCGGCCTCGGTCTGGCCGTACATCGAGTAGAACGCGACCCCGGGCACGGCCGCGAAGCGGCGCACGAGCGCGTCGCGCAGCCGCCCGCCCGACACCGCGAGGCTGCGCACGTGCGGGGTCCGGGCCGGCTCCCACGGCAGCCGGGCGAGCAGCTCGAAGGTGTGCGGCACCCCGGTGATCGCGGTGACCCGGTGCCGCCGCACGCTCGCCCAGAAGCCGGCGTCGAGCACCCCGCGGGGCTCGAGGACCACCGTGGCGCCCGCGAGCAGGTGGCTGTGCAGGACGCTGAGCCCGAGCGTGTGGAACAGCGGCAGGCTCGTGACCGCGACGTCGTCGGCCCCGATGCGCAGCGCCTTGACGATCGCGGTGGCGGCCGCGGCGACCGCGGCGCCGGAGTGACGCACGAGCCGCGGCTGCCCGGTCGAGCCGGACGTGGCCAGCATCAGCGCGAGGTCCGGATGCACGTCCGCCGCGGCGCCGAAGCGGGCCGTCAGCGCGCCGGCCGCGTCGGGGTCGCACACGAGCGCGGGCCGGCCCGTGCTCAACGCCCCGAGGTAGCGCAGCACCGCGTCCATCTCGGGGCGCAGCGGGCACACCACGATGCCCCGGTCCGGCAGTCGCCCGGCCGCGTCCGCGATCGCGCCGGCCAGCCGGTCGCCGGACAGCTCCACGCCGGTGACCGCGTCGATGATGCCCGTCATGCCGGGCCCCGCAGCAGGCGCTGGACCTCGGCGTCGTCGAGCGCGTCGATCTCGGCCAGGAGCAGGTTCTCGACGGCCACGGCCAGCGCGGCGACGGTGGTCTCGGCGAAGATCGTCCGCAGCGACACCTCCACGCCGGTGCTCGCCCGCAGCCGCCCGGCGACCCGCACTGCCAGCAGCGAGTGCCCGCCGAGGTCGAAGAAGTCGTCGTCGGCCCGGATGCCGGTAACCCCCAGCACCTCCTGCCAGACGTCGGCGACCAGCCGTTCCCCGTCGCCGGCCGGTGCGCGCCCCTGCCCCGCGGCGACGGCGACGGGCGGCAGCGCCGCGCGGTCGACCTTGCCGTTGCGGGTCATCGGCAGCCGGTCGAGGGCCGCGTACGCGCGCGGGTGCAGGTGCGGGGGCAGCAGCTCGCCCAGGTGCGCCCGCAGCGCGCCCGGGCCGGGCACCACCGAGCCGGGGGCCGGCACCAGATGGGCGACGAGCCGCCCGTCGCCGTCGGCGGTGACGACCGCGTGGCCGATCGCCGGGTGGGCCAGCAGCGCGGCCTCCACCTCGCCGGGCTCGACGCGGTAGCCGCGGACCTTGAGCTGCTCGTCGAGGCGCCCCAGGAACTCCAGGGCGCCGTCGGCGCGGCGACGGGCCCGGTCCCCGGTGCGGTAGTGCCCGGCGACGAACCGCGCCGCGGTGAGGTCGGGGCGGCCGAGGTACCCGTCGGCGACGCCGGGGCCGCCGATCACCAGCTCGCCCGCGACACCGTCGGGCACGGGACCGCCGCCGAGGCCGGCGATGTGGACGCAGGTGTCGCCGATGGGGTGCCCGATCGGCGGGCGGCCCCGCGTGTCCGCCGGCGTGAGGCGGGCGGCCGTGGCGATGATCGTCGCCTCGGTCGGGCCGTAGGTGTTGAGCACCTCGACGCCCTCCCCGACGTGGGCGAACCAGCGGGCGAGCGCGTCCGGGCGGACCTGCTCGCCGCCGAGCACGAGCAGGCGCAGGCCGGGCGGCCAGGCCACGGCGGCCGGGTCGGCGCACAGCTCGTGCCAGTACGAGGTGGGCAGGTCGAGCACGGTGATGCTCCGGCCGGCCGGGGTGGCGAGGAAGTCCGGGAGCGCGGCCCGGGCGCCGGTGGGGATGACGAGGGTGGCCCCGGCGGCCAGGCACGGGTACACCTCCTCGCCGAACGTGTCGAAGGACGGCGACGCGAACTGCAGCACCCGGTCGTGCGGGGTGAGCCCGTAGCGCTCGCGCATCCAGCGCACGCGGACGGCGAGCGCGGTCGGCGACACGGCGACGGCCTTGGGCCGCCCGGTGGAGCCCGACGTGAACATCGCGTAAGCCAGCGCCCCGGGCCGCACGGTCCAGGTCTCGCTGTCGCGGACCAGCTCGGCCGTGCGGCGCGGCGGGGCGTCGGGGTCGAGCGGCAGGTAGCCGGCGCCGGACCGCCACGCGCCGAGGAGGGCCGCGACGAGGTCGATGCCGGGCGGGAGCCCTACCGGCACCAGACCGCCGCCGGCCCGCGCTCGCGCGGCGAGGGCGCCGAGCTGCGCGTAGGACACCGTGGCGTCGCCGTGCACGATCGCCGGGGCGTCCGAGCTGAGGTCGATGAGGTCCAGCGGGTGCTGCCGCGGGACGGCCGGCGCGCACGCCCACGGCTCGGCCAGCCGGGCGAAGAGGGTGCTCAGGCGCGCGTCCGGGTCCTGGGCGGCCAGCCGCAGCAGCTCGCCGAGCCGGCCGACCAGGGTGGCGACGCTGCCCGGGTCGAACAGGTCGCGCCGGGCCTGGGCCACCACCTTGAGCCCGCCGCCGCCCGCGAAGCACTCCAGGGTGAGGTCGAACTTCACCGCGCGGTGGCCCGGGTCGACGTCCTCGGACGTGATCCCGGGCAGCGCGAGCCCGTGCTCCTCGGCCCCGCCGTGGACGATGAACATGGTGTCGAAGAGGGGGGTGCGGCCCGGGTCGCGGCGCACGTCGAGGCGCGCGATCAGCTCCTCGAAGGGCACGTCGCGGTGCTGGTACGCCTCCAGCGCCGTCGCCCGCACCCGGCCGAGCAGGTCGCGGAAGGTCGGGTCGCCGGACAGGTCGCCGCGGATGACGACGGTGTCGAGGAAGTAGCCGATGAGCGGCTCGGCGTCGGTGGTGTCGCGGCCGCTGACCGGGGTGCCGACGGTGATGTCGTCCTGGCCGGTGGCGAGGCCGAGCAGCGCGAGGTAGGCGGCCAGGAGCGTCATGAACGGCGTCGTGCGCCCGGCCCGCCCGAGGGTGCGCAGGTCGGCGGCCCGGTCCGGGCCGAGCTCGAAGCCGTCGAAGGTGCCGTCGGTGCGGCGGCGGGCCGGGCGCGGGTGGTCCGTGGGCAGCTGCAGGACCGGCGCGCCCGCGAGCTGCCCGGTCCAGTACGCGAGGGCCCCGGCGCCGTCCGGGCGCGGACGCCGGGCGAGGTCGGCGTACTGCGTCGTGAGCCCGGGCAGCTCGCCCGGCCGCCCGGCGTAGGCCTTGGCCAGCTCGTCGCGGAGCACGCCGATCGACCACGCGTCGGCGAGGATGTGGTGCAGCACCAGCGCGAAGACGTGCTCGTCGGCGCGGATGCGCAGGATCGCGGCGCGCAGGGGCGGCGCGGCGGTCAGGTCGAACGGGGTGTTCGCCAGCGCGGCGACGGCGCTCGCGACCGTCTCGGGGGTCGCGTCCCGGATCGGCACCTCGGGGCGCCAGTCGTCCAGCACCTCCTGCACCGGGGCCGCGCCGTCGAGCGGGAACCGGGTGCGCAGGGCGCCGTGGCGGGCCACGACGTCGCCGAGCGCGGTGGCCAGGGCGGCGGCGTCGAGCGGGCCGCGAAGCCGGTAGGCGAGGGGGATGTGCCAGTCCAGCGCGTCCGGGTCGACCTGCGCGAGGAACCACAGGCGCTGCTGGCCCGGGGTCACCGGGGCCCTCATGCGTGCGACTCCACCGCGGCGGCCAGCTCGGCGACCGTGCCGGCGTTGAAGTACTCGGCGAGGGGCAGCTCGACGCCGAGCCGCTCCCGGACGCGCGCGGCGGTGCGGGCGATGAGCAGCGAGTCGAACCCCAGGTCGTAGAGGTCGTCCTCGGGGTTCACGGGCCGGGCGAGGACCTCGTCGACGATGGCGTAGACGGCCTGGGTCGTGCTCATGACGCCGGGCGGGACCGGTCGACGGTCTCGGCGATCGCGGCGAGCGACGGGGCGGACAGCAGGTCGCCGAGGGTCAGGCCGGTCTCCAGGCGCTCGTTGGTGAGGTCGAGCAGGAGCGCGGCGGTCATCGAGTCGCCGCCGAGGTCGAGGAAGTTGTCGTCGGCGGCGACCCGTTCCCGGCCCAGGGTCTCGGCCCAGATCTCGGCCAGGTCCTCCTCGGTCGGCGTGGACGGCGCCCGGAACGTGTGGCTGCCGGGGCCCTCGGTGTCGAGCCCGGCCGCGTCGGCGGGCAGGGCGTCGACGGCGACGAGCACGTCGGGCAGGTCGGCGGCGCCGAGGGTCGCCCACAGGTGGTCGCGCAGGTCGACCGGGGCGGTGGCGAGGCCGGGCACCACGGCCAGGATCCGCCGGCCGTCCGGCGCGAGCAGCGCGGCGGCCTCGGTCACGCCCGGGTGCTCCCGCAGCGTCTCGGCGGCAATGTCCAGGCCGGACAGCGGTGCGCTCATGGCTCGTTCCTTTCGAGGATGTACTGCGCCAGCTCGGCCACGCTCGGCGCCTCCAGCACGGCGATGGTGTCCACGTCGACACCGAGGCGTTCGCGGGCGGTCGCGGCGATGCGGGTCGCGGCGAGCGAGTCGCCGCCGATCTCGAAGAAGTTGTCGGTCGCGCCGACGGCGTCGATGCGCAGCACCTCGGCCCACACGGCGGCCAGGTCGCGCTCCAGTGCCGTGCCCGGCTCGCGGAACTCGACCGGCAGCTGCCGTTTGACGACCTTCCCGGCCTCGTTGCGGGGCAGGTCGTCCACCAGCCGGACGACGGCGGGCACCTCGGGGCGGGTCAGGTGCTCGGCCGCGAACCGGCGCAGGTCGGTGGCGGTGGTGCCGGCCGCGTCCGGCGAGCCGGGCCTGAGCACGACGAACGCGGCCACGATCTCGCCGAGGACCGGGTGCTCGGTGCCGCACACGGCGGCCTCGGCCACGGCCGGGTGCCGGGTCAGGATCTGCTCGACGCGGCCGGTGGAGACGTTGAAGCCGCCGACGATCACGACGTCGGAGGCGCGGCCGGTGAGGAACAGGGTGCCGTCGGCGTCGAGGTGGCCGAGGTCGCCGGTGCGGGTCCAGCCGCCGGCCACGTCGATGCGGTGCTCGGGGTCGAGGACCTCCCGCGGCGGGGCTCCCCCGGCCCGCAGCCACACCTCGCCGGTCTCGCCGGGCGGAAGGGTCTCGCCGCCGGGGCCGGTGACCCGCACCGCGCTGGTGCCGACGGGCCGGCCCACCGCCTCGGGGCGCCGCGGGTCGAAGCGGGTGGCGACGCGGGCCGGGTACGTCTCCGTCGAGGTGTAGAAGTTGTGGAACGCCGCGTTCGGGAACACGGCAGCGAGGTCGGCCATGATCGGGACCGGCAGCGGCGCCCCGGAGAAGCTGACGCCCCGCACCGACGGCATCGGTGTCGCCTCGCCCGGCGCGGCCCGGACCAGCCAGTGGCCCATGGCGGGCACCAGGCAGACGGTCACGGCCCGCTCCCGGGCCACCATCGCGGTGAACCCGGGCACGGCGAACGCCGCCGCGGCGAGGAGGGTGTGCTGGCCGCCGACGCAGGTGAGCAGCACGGCCTGGGCGGCGACGGAGCCGACGGGCAGGGCGTGCGCGCAGGGCTGGTTGGCCCGCGGGGCGCTCGGCCAGGCGGCCTGGGCCCGCAGCAGGTTGGCGTGGGTGGCCACGACCCCGCGCGGCCGGTCCGTCGTGCCGGAGGTGAACACGACCTCGGCCGCGTCGCCGGGCGCCACGGCGGCCACGAGCGGCTCGGCGGCCTGCCCGGCGCCGAGGTCGTCCCCGGGCCGGACGATCCGGGCGACGCCGTAGCCGTCGGCGATCCGGGCCAGCTCGTCCTCGCCGAAGCGGGCGCCGGTGAGCAGCGCGACCGCGCCGAGCTTGAGGGTGGCGAAGTAGGCGATGGCGTACCGCGGCCAGGCGGCCCCGCCGATCGCGAGCGCGACCCGGTCGCCGTGGCCGACGCCGCGCTCGCGCAGCCCGCGGGCGAACGCGTTCGAGCGGGCCTCGAGCTCGGCGAAGGTGAGCGTCCCGCCGCCGTCGAGCACGATGGCGGGCCGGTCCGGGACGAGCCGGGCGCTGCGCCGCAGCAGGTCGGGCACGGTCCTCACGGGGCCTCCTTCAGGCGCAGCGCCAGCTCGGCCGGGGTCGGCGCGTCGAACACGTCGAGGAGGGAGACCTCGCGGCCGAGCGCGTCGCCGAGGCGGGCGGCCAGGATCGCGGCGAGCAGCGAGTGGCCGCCGGCGGCGAAGAAGTTGCTGTCGGGGCCGATGTCGTCGCGGCCGAGGACCTCGCGGAACCGTGTGACGACCGGGTCGGCGTCGACCGGCGCGGTCCTCGCCGCGGCGACCGGCGCCGGCGGCTCGGGCAGGGCGCGGTGGTCGACCTTGCCGTTGGCGGTGCGGGGCAGGGCGTCCAGCGGGATCAGGTCGGCGGGGACGAGGTAGTACGGCAGCAGCTCCCGCGCGTGCCGGCGCACGCCGGCGAGGTCGACGGTCGCGGGCTGCACGTAGCCGACGAGCCGCCCGTCGCCCTGCGGGTCGCCGGCCAGGACGACGGCGGCGGCGCTCACCGCGGGATGGCGTTCGAGGGCGGCCTCGACCTCGCCGGGTTCGATCCGGCGGCCGCGCAGCTTCACCTGCCGGTCGGCGCGGCCGAGCAGCGTGACGGTGCCGTCGTCGCGCCAGGTGGCGAGGTCGCCGGTGCGGTACAGCCGGCCCCGGACCGGATCGTCGGGGAACCGCCGGGCGGTCAGCTCGGGCGCGCCGGCGTAGCCGCGGGCGAGGCCGGTGCCGCCGATGCACAGCTCGCCGACGAGCCCGGGCGGGGCGTCCTGGCCGTGCTCGTCGACGATGTGGAACGAGGTCTCGGCGATCGGCGCGCCGACGCTCACCGGGTCGGCGACCCCGGCCGCGACCGGCGCGCTGGACGACCAGATCGTGGTCTCGGTCGGGCCGTAGACGTTGAACAGCCGGCACCCGGTCCGCAGCAGCCGCTCGGCGAGGGCGGCGCTGAGCGGCTCCCCGCCGCACAGCACCCGGCGGCCGCGCAGCTCGTCGCCGACCGCGCCGGCGACCAGGCGCCAGATGGTCGGGGTGGCCTGCACCACCGCCGCGTCGTGGCGGGCGACGAGCCGCAGCATGAGCGGCGGGCTCGTGCGGGCCTCGTCGGGCGCGACGATCGCGCCGCCGCCGTCGGCCAGGGGCAGCAACAGCTCCAGCGCGGAGATGTCGAAGCCGAACGTGGTCAGCCACAGCACCCGCTCGTGCTCGCCGATGGCCAGCTCGGCGGCGAAGTGGCGCACCAGGTTGGCCAGGGCCCGGTGCGGGATCTCGACGCCCTTGGGCCGCCCGGTGGAGCCGGAGGTGAAGATGACGTACGCGAGGTCGTCCGGCTCCGCGGCGGCGAGCCCGGCGTCGAGGGCGGCGCTGTCGGCCTCGCCCGGCTCCGGCGTGTCCACTGTGGACCGGGCGCCGGCCCGCGCCAGCTGGTCCCGCAGGCGGGCGGCGGGCTGGCTCGGGTCGGCCGGCAGGTACGCGGCGCCGAGCGACCACACGGCGAGCACGGCGGCGGCGAGGTCGGCGCCGCGGGGCAGCGCCACGGCGACGACGTCCCCGCGGCCGATCCCCTGCGTGGCGAGCCGGGCGCGGACGGCGGCGGCCCGGCGGGCCAGCGACCGCCGGGTGTGCACGGTGCCGTCGGGGTCGACGAGCGCGGGCCCGTCCGGCTGCCGCGCGTGCCGGTGCGCGATGCGGGCCGCGACGGTCGGCGCCGGGCGCACCTGACGGGCGCCCGCGTTCGCCCTCGCCACGAGCGCGCGTTCGGCGTCGGTCCACATCGCCAGCTCGGCCAGCGGGCGCCGCGGGTCGGCCGCCGCGGCCGTGAGCAGCAGCGCGAACCGGTCGGCGAGGGCGCGTACGGTCGCCGCGTCGTGCACCTCGGTGCTGTAGACCGCCTGCAGCCGCACCCGCCCGGGCTGCGGCACCACGACGAACTGCAGGTCGTGACGGCTGGTGCCGGGGTCGACGGGGACCCACTCGGCGCCGGGCAGCTCGCCGGGCGCCGCGTTCTGGGCCGGCGGCAGGTAGTTGAACATGTGCCGGAACAGCGGCGACCGCCAGCTGCCCGACGCGTTCGGCAGCTCGCCGAGCAGGTGCTCGAACGACACGTCGGCGTGGTCGAGGGCCTCGGCCACGCGGTCGCGGACCTGCGCGGCGAGCTCGGCGAAGCCGCCGCGCGGCTCGACGGTGAGGCGCACGGGCAGCGTGTTGACGTGGTAGCCGACGGCGTCGCGGCGGTCCGGCCGGCGCACGTTGACCGGGACGCCGACCACGAGGTCGGGTCCGGCGCCGTGCCGGGCGAGCAGGGTGGCGAAGACGGCCAGCAGCGCCATGTTGTCGGTGACCCGCAGCCGGGTACGCAGCCGCGCCAGCGGGGCCACGGGCAGGTCGCGCTCGAGCTGGGCGCCGGCGAACGTGGGCCGCGCGGGCTCGGGGCGGGCCGAGGCCAGCGGCAGCCGCGCGGGGTCCACGCCCCGCAGGCGGTCCAGCCAGTAGCGGGTGCTGCCCGGGGCCGGCTCCGCGAAGGGGGCGGCGGCCGCGGGTGGCTCGCCCGCCCGGCCGCTCGCCCGGCGGTGGTAGGTGGTGGCCAGGTCCGGCATCACGACCCCGCCCGACGCGCCGTCGAAGACGATGTGGTGCGACACCAGGCAGAGCACGCTGCCGCCCTCGTCCAGGGCGATGCCGTACACGCGCAGGGGCAGCTCGGCGGCGAGGTCGAACGGGCGCCGGGCCAGCTCGGTGAGCACGGCGCCGAGCTTCGCCTCGGGCGCGGCGAGCACGGCGACCGGGACCGTCTCGGTGTCCGGGTCGGCGACCTGGCGCAACGGCACCCCGTCGCGCTGCGGGAAGCGGGTGCGCAGGGACGGGTACCGCCGCAGGATCTCAGCGGCCGCGAACGCCAGCGCGGCCGGGTCGAGCGGCGCGGTCGTGCGGATCGCGAGCGGCTGGTTGTCGACGGAGACGTCCGGGGCGAGGCGCTGGAACAGCCATAACGCCTCCTCCTTGCGGCTCAGCCCGCTCACGCCCGCTCACCCGCCACGCACCCGGCGACCGCCGCACGCCCGGCGGCGGCTTCGGCGAGCAGCCGCTCCTGCGGCACGTCCAGGCGCAGCCGGGGGAAGCGGGCGAGCGCGGCGGGCGGCTCGTGGTCGCGGGAGAGCACCACGAGGCCGGGCTCCAGCCCGTCGAGGCCCGCGGCCCGGGCCATGTCCAGGTAGCGCAGGTTGGCCGCGACCCGGCCGCTCAGCTCGGCGGCGATCGCGTCGGGCACGCCCTGCTCGCCGAGGGCCTTGCGGGCCACGACGGCGTAGTGCCCGGCCAGCGCCTCCACGTCGTCGCCCGGCCCGGCCTCGGGCTCGGCCCCCAGGCGGCGCACGGCCCCGGCGTAGTGCTCGGCGATGGTCCGGGCGCTCACGAGCACCGGGTCGAACAGCACCAGGCGCGCGTCCCGGGCGAGGAACCCGGCGAGGGCGGCCCCGGCGCAGAATCCGAGCGCGGCGTGAAAGTTTCCCAGTGCGTCGCTGCGCGCACGCCAGGCGGCGAGGTGCTCGCGGGCGCCGCCGGGCCCCGCCGGCCAGCCGGTCTCGTCGCTGCCCCAGACGGCCCAGTCCTCCGGCAGGTGCCGGGCCAGGTCGCCGAAGTTGGCCTGGGCGCGCACCTTGGCCAGGGTGAAGTCGACCGCCACCACGGTCCGCGCACTGGACGCACTGCTCAGCAGGCGCCATCCCCCGATCGCCACGCCGCCGACGGTAATTCACCCTTCCGGGGGACGTCGAGGGTTTCCTATGCGTCGATTTTTTTCGAAACATCAATGCGTGTCTCGGGCCTTGACAATGCACTCCGGGCGCGGGGAAGCTCATGGACCATGAGTCGGGGGGCGTCTCGGCTGGCGCGTAGCCAGCAGGCGCTGTGGGAGTTCGTGTGCTGTTTCGCGCCGTCCGATCCGGGCGTGCTGGGCTACAACGTGTTCGAGACGACGACGTGGGCGGAATCCGTTGACGTCAATCTTTTCCGGTGCGCCGTCGCCGATGTCGCGGCGCGCCACGATGCCCTGAGAATCGTATTCGAGTCGATTTCCATCGAGCCCGGAATACGCGTTCTCGACGACGTCGAACCACCGCTCGCGTTCACCGACCTGACCGCCGAGCCGGCCTCGCGGCGCGAGCTGCTGCGCGGCAGCATCCTCGGCTTCGAGCGCGGCCGCGCCTTCGACCTGCACGCCGGTCCACTGTGGAGTGTCGTGCTGCTGCGGGAGGCGCCGGACCGGCACACCGTCGCCGTGACCCTGTTCCACCTCGTCGCCGACGGCTGGTCGACCGGCGTGCTCCTGCGCGACCTGCGGGCCGCCTACCTGGCGCGCACCGGCGCCGGCCCGGCCCTGCGCCCGCTGAAGCTGTCCTACGCGGCGGCCACGGCGGACCCGGACCTCCGCCCGGCCGATCGGCGCCGCCGGGACGAGTTCTGGCGGCGCACCCTCACCCCCCTGCCCGACGCGTGGCCGTTCGAGCGGTCCCCGGACCGGCCGGACGTCACCGCGGAGGCGACGCTCGGCCTGCCCATCGAGGCCGGGCTCGCCGCGCGGCTGCACGCGTTCGCCCGGGCGCAGCGGATCACGCCGTTCCTGCTGTACCTCGCCGCGTACCGGATCCTGCTGGGCGCGCGGACGGGCCGGCCGCGGCTGGTCCTCGGCACCGCCACGGCGGGCCGCGACGAGCCGGGCGCCGAGGACCTCGTCGGGCAGTTCACCAACAACGTGTACGTCGCCACCACCATCGACCCGGGCACGTCCCTGCTGGACGCGGTCGGCCTGGTGCGCACGTCGATGTACGAGGCGGTCCGGCACACCGCGTCCTTCACCGAGATCGCCCGCGCCGTGAACCCGGACTTCGACGCGATGCGCCCGTGGCCGTTCCTGCTGCTGTACCACTCGTGGTTCCAGTCCGCCGCCCCGGCCGACGACCCGCCGCCCGACCGCCGCGAGGTCCGCTCCCGCGCGCGCAAGCCCGCCGGGACGGTCCTCGACGAGCACGCGACGCGGCTGTGGGCCAAGCGCGGCGAACCCGGGCTCGTGGTGCGCCACGACCGCCGCGGCGCGTCGATGCGGTACAACCCGACGATCTACCCGCGCGCGACGATGCTGGAGACGCTGGAGGGCTACACGGCGGTGCTGGGCGCCCTGCTCACCGACCCGGGCCGGCGCGTCGGCGACCTCGAGCTGCCGTGACCGCTCCCGCCCCGCCGATGGAGAATGGTGGGGTGATCTGGTGGATCGGCGGGGCGCCGTGCTCCGGCAAGTCGACGGTCGCGGGGCTGCTCGCCGGCGCGCGGGACCTGCCGCTCTACTCGTGCGACGACGCGTTCGAGCGCCACGGCGGCCCCACCTTCGACAGGATCCGGGCGATGAGCGTCGGCGACCGGCTCGCGCAGCCCGTCGAGGTGCAGGTGGAGGACGTCTTCCGGCTCGGCCGCGAGCAGTTCCCGGCCATCCTCGCCGAGCTGCCCGAGACCGGGATCGCCGAGGGCGCAGCCCTGCTGCCGGAGCTGCTCGACGCGCACGGCGTGCCGCGCGACCGGGCCGTGTTCGTCGTGCCGGCCGAGGAGTTCCAGCGGCGGCAGTACCGTCGCCGGGAGTGGGCCCGCGAGCTCGTCGCGGGGACCGCGGACCCCGAGGGCGCGTTCGACCGGTGGATGGAGCGCGACGCGACGTTCGCCCGGCTCGTCGCCGACCAGGCGCGCGACCTCGGCTACCCGGTCGTCACCGTCGACGGGTCCGAGGGGGCCGAGGACATCGCGGCGGCCGTCAGCGTGCTGTTCGACTGGCAGCGTGGATCCGCGCGGCCATGACGCAGCCGAGCGCGAAGCCGGCCAGCACCGGGAACATCCCCGGGTCGCCGTTCAGGTCGTCCGCGCCGTCCCCCGCCCGGCGACGGGCGCGAACGGCGCGCCGGCGGGCGGGGTCGCGGCCGGGATCAGCGGGGGCATGCACCCGACCACGATGCAGGAGGCGGCGTAGACCCCGGTCACGGCGGCGGCCGGCAGCGCGGCGAGCAGGCGCACGCCCGGCCGGACGCGGCGGGCCACCGAGGCGAGCGAGCACGCGCGGATGCGCGAACCACTCGGCGAGCATCCCGCGCCCAGCTCGTCCGGCCGGCGCAGGGCCGCGAGCGCGAGCAGCAGCGCGGCGAGGCGGCGGGTCACTACGTCGGCCTCGGCTCGCCCGCCGGCCTCGGCTCGTCCGCCGGCCTCGGCTCGCCCGTCGGCCTCGGCTCGCCCGTCGGCCTCGGCTCGCCCGCTGGGCCGGCGGCGGCGCCGAGCTGGGCGCGCAGCTCCGCGAGCGCCTGGCGGGCCTGCGCCACGCCCTGCGCGGTGAGCCGGTAGAGCCGCCGCGCGGGACGGCCGGCCGCGGCCGGCTCGATGCCCTCCCAGCGCCGCTCCAGCCAGCCGGCCTCGGTGAGCCGCGTGAGGATCGGATACAGCGTGCCGCTGGCCAGCCCCGCGGCCCGCATGAGCGCGAGGCCGTAGTGATCGTCCTCCGGCGCGGCGAGCAGGGCCGCCAGCACTCGCGCCGTCGGCACGGTGATGCGCATGGGCGCCACTGTATCGCCGCTCTACATAGGGGCATGGGCGGTAGCATGGCGGACGGCTTCCAGGGCGCCGCCGGTCCGCGGGAATGGGCTCAGCCCACCTGGCGATGCACGGCATGCGTCACCATCGTGCTCCTTTCGGCCTGACGAGCGGACACAGGCACACGAGAGGAGGCCGCCGTGCCGACCCGAGGCATGCCCGAACGCCCCGACCTGGAACACTTCCGCCGCCAGGCCCGCACCCTGCAGCGAGCCGTGCGCGCGGGCGAGCCCGGCGCCGTCGCGCGGATCGCCCACGGCCACCCCGCCCCGCCCGCCGGCCCGGCCCTGCCGCTCAGCGCGGCCCAGCTCGTCGTCGCCCGCGAATACGGGTTCCCGAGCTGGCCCCGCCTCACCCGGTACGTCCGGACCGTCGCCGAGCACGGCTGGGACACCGCGCTGGGTGCGGTACCGGCGCCCGACCCCGCCGACGAGTTCTGCCGGCTCGCCTGCCTCACGTATTCGCGCGAGGACGGCCCCGAACGCTGGGCCCAGGCGCGCGAGCTGCTGCGCCGGCACCCCGATCTCACCGCCGGCAGCATCTGGGCCGCGGCCGCCGCCGCCCGCCCGGACGACGTCGCCCGGCTGCTCGCCGGGCGGCCCGGCCTCGCGTCGGCGCCCGGCGGGCCGCTGCGCTGGCGGCCGCTGTTCTGCCTGGTGTACTCCCGCGCCGACCCCGGCGTCGAGGCGGAGCGGGTGCTGACGGCCGCCCGGCTGCTGCTCGACGCCGGCGCCGACCCGGACGACGGCTACCTCTTCGACGGCCTCCCCTCCCCGTTCACCCTTCTGACCGGGGTCTTCGGCGGCGGGGAGCTGGGCCGGGTCCGGCAGCCGCCCCACCCGCACTGGCGGGCCCTCGGCACGCTGCTGCTGCGGGCCGGCGCCGACCCCAACGACGCCCAGACGCTCTACAACCGGATGTTCGAGCCCGACGACTCGCACCTGGAGCTGCTGTTCGAGCACGGCCTCGGCACCGGCGACGGCGGCCCCTGGAAGGCGCGGATCGACACCCTGCCGACCCCGGCCGAGATGCTGCGCGTGCAGCTGCGGTGGGCGGTGGAGCATCGCCAGGCGGGGCGCGTACGACTCCTGGCGGAGCACGGCGTGGACCTCGCGGCGCCGTTCACCGGCGACGGGCCGCCGTGGGCCCCGGGCGACGGCCGCACCCCGCTCGAGCTGGCCGAGCTCTACGGTGACGCCGCGATCGCCGCGTACCTCCTGGAGCGCGGCGTGCCCCGGCCCGCGCCCGATGCGGCGCACGACCTGATCGCCGCCGCGTTCCGCGCCGACGCCGCCGCCGTGCACCGCATCGCCGCCGAGCACCCCGGCGCCGCGGCCGAGGCCCGGCGCCGCCGCCCCGGGCTGCTCGTGTGGGCCGCGGCCCGCGCACCGGGCGAGACGGTCACGCTGCTGGCCGGGCTCGGCTTCGACGTCAACGCCTTCGGCCGCGGCGACGCCCCGGCCGAGGGCGCCTGGGAGACCGCGCTGCACCACGCCGCGGCCAACGGCGACGCCGGCCTGGTCCGGCGGCTGCTCGACCTCGGCGCCGACCCGGGCCTGCGGGACCACCGCTTCGGCGCGACCCCGCTCGACTGGGCGCGGCACTTCGCCCAGGACGCGACCATCGCCCTGCTCAGCGACTGACGACCCGCGCGACTTCACCTCGGCCGGCCCGCGCGCCCCGGTCGTCGTCGACGCGCCGCCCGGCGCGGTGTTCGACTCGATGACCCGGCCGGAGCGGATCGGCCAGTGGCCGGCGCTCACGCCGACGCCGAGCCCTACACCGGCGGCCGGCTCGCGATGGGCGGGTTCGAGCCGGGCCGCGGGGCGGTGCTGCGGTGGGCCGACGGCATGACCGAGACGTGGGAGATGGAGCGGTCCGAGGCCAAGACCCGGCTCACCGTGCCGCACAGCGGCTTCGACACCGGCCCGCCCGGCCCGGGCTGCGGCGCCACCACGAGCGGCCGGGCGGGCGCTCGATCCGGCGCGGCCTCGAGGTCGTGGGCCTCCCGGCCGGTTACAGCCACATCACCGTCACCGAGGCGGGCCGCCTCGCCCACCTCGGCGGCGAGGTGGTCGGCGCCGGCCGACGTGGTGCGCTGCGTCATCTCCGTGGTCAGCGACGACAGCGAGGTCCTGGCGGCGGCTGAACGACTCGCCGCGGGGCCCCGCCTTCACGTCGGCGAGCACGCTGCTGGGGGTGGCCGCCCTCGGCTACCGCGGGCAGCTGGTCGAGGGCGACCTCACCGCCGCCCTCGGCTACCGCGGGCAGCTGGTCGAGGGCGACCTCACCGCCGCCCTCGGCTACCGCGGGCAGCTGGTCGAGGCCGACCTCACCGCCGCCCTCGGCTACCGCGGGCAGCTGGTCGAGGCCGACCTCACCGCCGCCCTCGGCTACCGCGGGCACCTGGTCGAGGCCGACCTCACCGCCGCCCTCGGGTAGCGGACGCCGGGTCAGCCGGACCGGTGCTCGTAGGCGGCGCGGCTGGCCTCGATCTGCGGGACGTGCCGCATCGCCCAGCCGGCGAGCGCGAGGGCCGGCGGCAGCAGGCTGCGGCCCATGGCGGTCAGCGTGTACTCCACCCGCGGCGGCACCTGCGCGTGCACCACGCGCGTGACCAGCCCGTCGCGCTCCAGGTGGCGCAGGGTCAGCGTGAGCATGCGCTGGGAGATGCCCGGGATCTGCTGGTGCAGGTCGGTGAAGCGCAGCGTGTCCTGGTCGAGGGTCGCCACCACGAGCAGCGTCCACTTGTTGCAGATGTGGTCCAGGATGGCGCGGATCGCGCGGCCGCCGTCGCCGCGGATCATGCACGGGTGGAAGTACTCGTCCATGACAGCTCCTTGTGCCTCACGCACACGCGTGTGCCTTTTGTACGCCCTCCGATACTGACGCATCATGGGGTCCCTTACGAACAGGAACCATCCTGGTGGAGGCCGTCATGGAGCTCGCATACTGGATCGTCGGCGGACTGCTCGCGCTGTTCTACCTGTACGCCGGCGGCAAGAAGGCCGCGCAGAGCAAGGAGCGGCTCCGGCCGATGATGGGCTGGGTCGACACCATCCCGATGCCGCTCGTGCGCACCATCGGCGCGCTGGAGGTCGCCGGCGCGCTCGGGCTGATCCTGCCGCCGCTGACCGGGATCGCACCGGGGCTCGCGGTCGCCGCGGCGGCCGGGCTGGTGCTGATCCAGGTCGGCGGCATCGTGACGCACGTGTCCCGCGGCGAGGCCCGGCTGATCGGGCTCAACATCGGGCTGCTGGTCGCCGCGGGCGTGGCCGTCTGGCTCGGCACGGTCTGGCTGTAGCCGTCGATCCAGGGCCGTCATCGCGCGCCGCCGCCCCGTGCGCCGCCGCGCACGGGCGATGAGCGCGCCCTCCTACACGACCGCGTCGGCCGCGTTGTCGCCCCGTGCGCCGCGACGCACGGCGGAGGGTGCACCCTCCGGCGCGACCGCATCGGCCGCGCCGCCACCCCGCGCGCCGCCGCGCACGGCGATGAGCCCGATCGCGAACAGGGCGGCGAAGAAGAGCCCGTCGGGCAGCAGGAACCAGGCGCCGGGCAGGCCCAGCGCGCCGAGCACGCACGAGACGATCACCGCCACGCCGATCCACCAGGGCAGGACGCGGGCGCGCAGGATCGCGATGCCGAGGCACAGCGAGCCGGCGACGAGGGCCAGCAGGGCGACGCCCTCGAACGCGGCGAACCCGGCCGGCTCCTGCGCGGGCAGGCCGCCGTGCGCGACGAGGTACGGCTTGACGAACGCCTCCGTCGTGCCCTCGCCCACGTTGAGCATCACCAGGGCCGCGAAGATGCCGACGTAGCCGGCGAGGTGCAGCCGCGACGCCCGGCCGGCGAACGTGAGCAGCACCGGCAGCCCGAGCGCGACGACGACGTCACCGGCGAGCGCGATCCCCTCGAACAGGGGCCAGAGGTGATAGCGGTACACCTCCTCGCCGGTGCCCGGCGCGAGCAGGTTGGCGGCCAGGTAGCCGAGCAGCGCGACGATCGGGCCGGCGACGAGCGCCCACCCGGCCGGGCGCCTCAGGTCCAGGGTCATGGTGTCCTCCAGGGTTTCGGGTCGGCCCCCAGCGTCGGGTGCGGCGGCCGCCGGCGTCGTCGTCCGCGGGTCGCGGAGCCGGGCCGGGAATTGCGACCTGCGGATGACGTGTGCGGGCCGCCGCCGCCGATACGGTGCCGGTGTGCTGTCCGATGCGCTGCTCGCGCTCGTGGTCACGGCGTTCGCGCAGGTCGACCTCGCGCTCGGGCTCGACAACTCGACGCCCTACGGCCCGCGGCCGGTCGTCGTCGCCGTGACCCTGGTGGCCACCGCGGTGCTCGCGCTGCGGCGGGTCGCGCCCCTGGGCACCGCGGTCACCGTCGCGGTCGCGGTCGGCGGGCCGATGCTCGCGGCGCCGCTGACCGTCACGATCTGGGGTGACTTCCTGCCGATCCTGGTCGGGGCCTACTCGGTCGCCCGGCACGCCGACCGGGCCCGGGCCCTCGCCGGCGGCGGCGCGATCGTCGCCGGGCTGGCGGTCGTGTTCGTGCGCAACCCGGAGTCGGGGACGGCGGGCAACATCCCGTTCGTGGCCGTCCCGCTGGTGGCCTGCCTGGTCGCCGGGCGGGTCCTGCGGGCCCGGGCGCGCAGCCACTCCGACGACCGCGCCCGCGCGGCGCGGCTCGAGGCCGAGCGGGACGCGGCGATCGCGGCCGCGGTGGCCGACGAGCGCGCCCGCATCGCCCGCGAACTGCACGACATCGTGGCCCACTGCGTGAGCGTGATGGTGGTGCAGGCGGGCGCGGCCGAGGACCTGCTCGACCGCGACCCGCCCCGCGCGCGGGCGCCGCTGCGCTCGGTGCAGGAGTCGGGGCAGGAGGCGGTCGCCGAGCTCGGGCGGATGCTCGGGCTGCTGCGCGGCGAACGGGCCCGCCTCGCGCTCGCGCCGCAGCCCGGCACCGGCGACCTGGCCGCGCTCGTCGAGCACATGGCGGGCATCGGGCTGCCGGTCGAGCTCGTGGTGGAGGGCGAGCCGCGGGCGCTGCCGCCGGGGGTGGAGCTGACTGTGTACCGCATCGTGCAGGAGGCGCTCACCAACGCCCTCAAGCACGCCGCGCCGACCACCGCCAGGGTGCTGCTGCGCTACGACGAGCAGGGCGTGCAGGTGCGCGTCCACGACGCCGGACGCGCGGGCGGCACCGCCGCCGCGCCGTTGAACCGGGTCGGGCACGGGCTGATCGGGATGCGCGAGCGCGTCGGGCTCTACGGCGGCTCGCTGGAGACGGCGGCCGAGCCCGGGGCCGGGTTCACGGTCTGCGCACGGCTGCCGCTGCCGGCGGTACCCCGGTGATCCGCGTGCTGCTCGCCGACGACCAGGCCCTCGTGCGGGGCGGCTTCCGCTCGATCCTCGACGGGCAGGACGACATCGAGGTGGCCGGCGAGGCGGCCGACGGGGCCGAGGCGGTGTCGCTGGCCCTCACGCTGGCACCCGACGTGATCCTCATGGACATCCGCATGCCCCGGCTGGACGGCATCGAGGCCACCCGGCGCCTGCTCGCGGGCGGGCGCAGCCGGGCCCGGGTGCTCATGCTCACCACGTTCGACGAGGACGAGTACGTGTACCAGGCGCTGCGGGCCGGGGCGAGCGGCTTCCTGCTCAAGAGCGCGCCGCCGCGGGAGCTGGCCGGGGCGGTGCGGACCGTCGCGGCGGGCGACGCGCTGCTGGCGCCCGAGATCACGCGGCGGATGATCGAGGAGTACGTGCGGCGGCCGCGGCCGGGCGCCGGGCGGCCCGCCGGCCTCGAGACGCTCACCCCGCGCGAGCTGGAGGTGCTCGGGCTGATCGCGCGGGGGCGCTCCAACGCCGAGATCGGGGCGCGGCTGTACCTCAGCGAGCCCACGGTGAAGACGCACGTCACCCGGATGCTGGCCAAGCTCGGGCTCCGCGACCGCGTGCAGGCCGTCGTGTTCGCCTACGAGTGCGGCCTGGTGCGGCCCGGGGGCTGAGCCGGAGCAGCTCGAGGGTGCGGGCCGAGCGCGCACTGGCCTCGGCCGGCTCCGCGTCGATGCGCCCCTTGCGCTCCGGCGGCACGACGAGCGCGACCGACTCGCCGCCCAGCGCCTCCACGGCCCGCGACCGCAGGCCGTTCGGCGGGTGCGCGTCGAACAGCGGCCCGCGGCCCGTCGCGCACCGCGAGCAGCGCCATGCCGAGCCCAAACGGCAGGATCGCGGCCCGGAGCACGCCGGTCACGAGCGCCACCACGGCCCGCGTGGCGATCGAGGCCGTGCCCATGCGCACCGGCACGAGCCACGCGCCGAGGTGTTCCCGCAGGCTTACCGACCCCGACAGGCCCCGCCCGGTAAGGTGGTCGGTCGTGACCGTCTCCGCCTGGGTCTGGGCCGCGACGCTGGCCGGCGTGGGCGTGATGCTGCTGATCGATCTCGCCATCGTCGGCCGGCGGCCCCATGAGCCGTCGATGCGCGAGTCGGCCGCGTGGGTCAGCGTCTATGTCCTGCTCGCCCTGGCCTTCGGCCTGTTCGTGCTGTCGATGTGGGGGCGCGACGCGGGCGGGGCGTTCTACGCGGGCTGGCTGACGGAGTACAGCCTGTCGGCCGACAACCTCATCGTCTTCGTGATCATCCTCGGCCGGTTCCGGGTGCCGCGGGCGCAGCAGCAGCGCGTGCTCATGGTCGGCATCGTGCTCGCGCTCGTGCTGCGCGGCGCGTTCATCGCCGCCGGGGCGGCCGCGATCAGCCGCTTCTCGTGGGTGTTCTACATCTTCAGCCTGTTCCTGGTCTACACCGCGGTGAAGATGGCCACCCAGGGCGAGCCCGACGGCGAGGGGTTCCAGGAGAACCCGCTGGTGCGCTGGTCGCGCCGCGTCATCGGGCCGTCCCTCGTGGTGCTCATCGCGATCGGCACGACCGACCTGATCTTCGCGCTCGACTCCATCCCGGCCGTGTTCGGGCTCACCGCCGAGCCCTACCTGGTCTTCACCGCCAACGTGTTCGCCCTGATGGGGCTGCGGCAGCTGTACTTCCTGATCGGTGGCCTCCTCGACCGCCTCGTCTACCTGTCGCTGGGCCTGGCGGTGGTCCTGGGCTTCATCGGCGTGAAGCTGTTCCTCGAGGCGCTCGCGGACAACTCCCTGCCCTTCGTCAACGGCGGCGATCCGGTGCGGTGGGCGCCGCACATCGGCATCCCGCTCTCCCTCGGCGTCATCATCGGCACCCTGACCCTCACCACGGTCGCCTCGCTGATCAAGTCCCGGCGGGACGCGCGGTCGAGCCGGTGACGAGCTCGTCGGCGACCCAGCGGGCCACGCCGGCGGGGTAGGGCGCGGGCAGACTGAGGATGATGTGGCCGAACCCGGCCGCGACGGCCGCCGCGATCGCCTCGCGCGTGGGCTCGGGCCGCTCGTAGGACTCGATGGACAGGTGCATCGAGCGCGTGATCTCGGCCGGGTCGCGGCCGATCTCGGCGCAGTACTCGTCCAGCATCGCGCTGCGCCGCACGCAGTCGGCGAGGTCGCCGCCGGGGATGTTCCAGATGTCGGCGTGCTTGGCGACCTGCCGCAGCGTCGCCCTGGCCCGGCCGCCGACGAGGATCGGCGGGTGCGGCCGCTGCACGGGCTTGGGGTTGCCGAACGCGCCCGTGAGCCGGACGTGCCGCCCGGCGAAGTCGAACGGCTCGTCCTCGGTCCACAGGCGGCGGATCACCGTGCAGGCCTCGTCGAGCCGCTCGGTGGCGTCGGCGGCGTCGAGGTACGGCAGCCCGTTGCCGTCGTACTCGCGCCGCGCGAGGGGATGGCCGGGCCGCGACCCGACCCCGATGCCGAAGTCGAGCCGCCCGCCGGCCACGACGTCGACGGTGGCGGCGATCTTCGCGAGCATCGCGGGCGGCCGGAACCGGTTGCTGGTGACGAGCAGCCCGAGGCGCAGCCGGGCGGTCTGGGCGGCGAGCGCCGAGAGCAGCGTCCAGCCCTCGAAGATCGGCCCGGCGGGATCGCCCCCGATCGGTATGAGGTGATCGAACAGCCACGCGTGCTCGATCTGCTCCACCGCGTCGGCCTCCCGCCAGACGCGCACGATGTCGGCGTACCCGACCTGCATGGGCGCGGTCATGATCCCGAAGCTCACCACGGGCGGCCTCCCTCGACAACATACGGAACCCGGTTCCGTTAACCATACGGAACCCGGTTCCGGTTGCCAAGCCCGGCCTTGAGCGTTTCTTGAGCGGTCCTTAGGGGCGGGCGGCGATGATCGTCGGCAACGGGGGAACCGGCGTACGCCTACGCCGGTTCAGGAGGTCAGGTTCTGCACGGCGGCGGCGACCCGCTCGGCGTCGGGCAGTGCGAGGTCCTGATAGATGGCCAGGGCGTGCCGCCAGTGGCGCACGGCCTGGTCGTGGTCGCCCGCGGCCGAGAACAGCGCGGCCAGGCCGTCGTGCGCGACGGCCTGCTCGTGCCGGTCACCGAGGCCGCGGGCCAGGTCCAGGGCCTCGGCGTGGCTCGCGCGGGCCGTGCCGGCGTCGCCCGCGGCCCGGGCCGCGGCGCCCAGGCCGTTGAGCACCTCGATGCTCAGGGGCTGCTCGCCGATGGCCCGGCACACGGCCAGGGCCTGCCGGTGATGCTCGACGGCCTCGGCGAACCGTCCGAGCTCGCGCAGGGCCAGGCCGAGGTTGTTGAGCGCGTCGGCCTCGCCGGCTCGTTCGCCGACGGAGCGGTACAGCCGCAGCGCCTGCACGTGGCAGTCGAGGGACTCGTCGGGCCGGCCGAGCCGCTGGTGGCTGATGCCGAGGTTGTTCAGCACGTCGGCCTCGCCGCTCGGGTCGCCCTCGGCGCGCATGAGGTCCAGGGCGGCCAGGTGGGCGGCGACCGAGGCGTCGAGCTCGCCGGCCATGCGGTGCCCGACGCCGAAGTAGGTGAGCTGGACCGCCTCGCCGTAGCGGTCGCCCGTCTCGCGGAACAGGTCCAGGGCGGCCTGGTGGTGCTCCCGCGCGGCCAGGTAGTCGCCGAGCCGCCACACCACGACGCCGAGGCGGCTGCGCGCCCAGCCCTCGCCGCGGCGGTCGCCGGCGGCGCGGTACAGCCGCAGCGCCTCCCGGTGATGCCGCTCCGCCTCCTCGAACTCGCCGGCCCGGCGGCGCGCCACGCCCACGTTGTCCAGCGCGGCGGCCTCGGCGGCGGTGTCGCCCGCGGCCCGGGCGGCGTCCCGGGCCGCCGTGTGCACGATGAGCGCGCCGGCGGCGTGGTCCCGGTCGAGGTAGCGCTGCAGCAGCCCGGCCAGCGCGATCGCCGGCCCGGGGCGCCCCGCGGCGGCCACCGCCACGAGGTTCGCGCGTTCGAGGTCGAGCCAGGCACGGCCGGCGCCGAACAGGTCCGCGGTCGCGGTGCGGGCACCCTCGACGTAGTGCCCGAACAGGCGGTCCAGGGCCGGTTCACGCTCGTCGGCCGGCACGAGCTCGGCGGCGAAGGCGTGCAGGAGGTCGTGGAAGGCGTACCGCCCCGGCACCGTCTCAGCGAGCAGGTTCGCGGCGACGAGCTCCCGCAGCGCGGCCGCGGCCGGGTTCCCGACCGAGTGCCCGGCTGAGTGCCCGGCCGAGTGCCCGCCTGAGTGCCCGGCCGAGTGCCCGGCCGAGTGCCCGGCCAGCGCCGTGGCTGCGTCCGCGCCGATGTCGGCCCCGGGGTTAAGCCCGAGCAGCCGGAACAGGCGCGCGGCGGCCGGGTCGAGCCGGTCGTACGACCACCGGAACACGCTGCGCACGTCCGCGCCCGGCTCGCCGACGCTGAGCGCGTCCAGCCCCTCGGCGCCGAGCGACACCGCGAGGTCCTCCAGCGAGGACCGGGCCGCCCGCGCCGAGACGATCGCCAGCGCGAGCGGCAGCCCGGCGCAGCGGCGCACGATCACGTCGGCGGCGGCGCGCTCCCGCTCGACCCGTTCGGCGCCGAGCCGGCGGGCCAGCAGCGCCCGGCCCTCGGCGGCGTCGAGCGGGTCGAGGTGCACGAGGTCGGCGCCCTCGACGGCGACGAGCCCGGCGAGGCCGTGGCGGCTGGTGACGATCGCGAGGCACCCCGGCGAGCTGGGCAGCAGCGGGCGCACGTGCTCGGCGTCGCGGGCGTTGTCGAGCAGCACGAGCATGCTGCGGTCGGCGAGCAGGGTGCGGTAGAGCGCCGACTGCGCGTCGAGGCCGGCGGGCACGCGACCGGCCGGCACGCCCAGCGCGGTCAGGAAGCCGTCGAGCGCGGCCTCGGCCGGCAGCGGGGCGCCGCTGGGGTGGAAGCCGCGGAGGTTGACGTACAGCTGCCCGTCCGGGAACCGGGCCCGGACGCGGTGCGCCCAGTGCACGGCGAGGGTCGTCTTGCCCACGCCCGCGGTGCCCGAGAGCGCGACGACGGCGCCGTCCTGCGCCGCGAGCTCGTCCAGCCGCGCGAGGACGTCGGCCCGTCCGGCGAACCGGCGCGCGTCGGCGGGCAGCTGGGCGGGCTGCCGCGTGGGCAGGAGCGCGGGGCGGTGCGCCTCCGGCGGCGGCGGGGCGGGCCGCCGCGTGGGCGCGAGCAGGCGGCGGTACACCTCCTGCAGCTCCGGCCCCGGGTCCACCCCGAGCTCGTCGGCGAGGCGGTCCCGCACGGTCCCGTAGTGGGCCAGCGCCTCCGCGCCCCGCCCCGCGGCGTGCAGGGCCCGCATCAGCGCCGCGGCGAGCGGCTCGACCAGCGGGTACTCGGCGGCGAGCGCGCCCAGGGCGTCCAGGTCGGCGCCGGTGCGCGCCCAGGCGACGGCGGCGTCGACGCGGCGGCGGTGCCAGGCCGCGCGCACCGAGTCGGCCCACTGCCCGCCCACGTCCTCGAGCGGCTGGCCGCGCCACAGCGCGAGCGCCTCGCCGGGCCGCCCGGCGCGGGCCAGCTCGGCGAACCGGTGCAGGTCCACGGCGTGCGGGGCGACCTCGGCGACGTACCCGCCGGCCCGGTGCCCGATCGGCACGGGCAGGCGGCGCAGCTGGGAGACGTACACCTGCACCGCGTGCCGGGCCCGCGCCGGCGGCCGGTCGCCCCAGACCCGCTCGACCAGCGTGTCGGCGGGCACCACCCGGCCGGCGTCGACGAGCAGGGCCGCGAGCAGGGCCCGCTGCCGCGGCTGGCCGGGGTCGAGCGGCCGCCCCTCGGCCGTGAGCGCGATCGGGCCGAGCAGGCGGATCTCCACCCGGCTACCGTAACGTAGGCCCGTGATAACGCTCTCCCGCGCCGACGCCCGCCGTCTCGCGGTGCGCGCCCAGCTGCTCGGGGCTGAGCGTCCGACCGGGTTGTCCGACACCGTGCGCGCGCTGTGGGAGCTGCAGAACGACCCGGCGTCCTACGTCGCCCGCAGCGCCGATCTCGTGCTGTGGAGCCGCCTCGGCTCGTCCTACGACCCGCAGTGGCTCCGCGACGCGCTCGAGGAGCAGGCGCTCATCGAGCTGCAGGGCATGATCCTGGTGCCCGAGGACGTCGCGCTGTTCCGCGCGGAGATGGACGCCTGGCCGGTGCACGACTGGCAGGAGGGGCTGAGCGTCTGGGTGGAGGCGAACACCGGCTGCCGGCTCGACATCCTGGCCCGGCTGCGCGCCGACGGCCCGCTGCCGGCCCGGGCGCTGCCGGACACCTGCGTGGTGCGGTGGCGCTCGTCCGGCTGGAACAACAACCGCAACGTGAACCGGATGCTGGACGCGCTCATCCAGCGCGGCGAGGTGGCCGTGGCCGGGCCGCGCCTGTACGACCTCGCGGAGCGGGTGTACCCGGACGTGGAGGTCCCGTCGCTGCAGGAGGCGCGGCACGAGCGCGACGTGCGCCGGCTGCGCTCGCTCGGCATCGCCCGCGGCGGTTCGGCGGGCGAGCCGGCCGTCGTCGACGGGGTCAGGGGCGAGTGGCGCGTGGACCCGGCGGTGCTGGATTCCCGATTTTCCGGCCGTACCGCCCTGCTCTCGCCCCTGGACCGCCTGGTCTACGACCGCAGGCGCATGACCGAGCTGTTCGAGTTCGACTACCAGCTGGAGATGTTCAAGCCGGCCGCGAAGCGCCGCTTCGGCTACTGGGCGCTGCCGATCCTGCACGGCGACCGGCTCGTCGGCAAGCTCGACGCGGCCGCCGACCACTGCGCCGGGGTCCTGCGGGTGGACGCGGTGCACGAGGACGCGCCGTTCCCCAAGCGCCTGGCCGCCGCGGTGCGGGCCGAGATCGCGGACCTCGCGGCGTGGCTGCGGCTCGACCTGGCCTGAACCGCGGGCGAGTTCCTCGCCCTGCGCCAGCGGCCGGCGATCGACGCCGAGCGGGCCGCGATCCGCCGCATCCTCACCGAGCACCGCCGCGGCTCCGGCGGCGGAGTTCGGCTCGGTCCCGTGCTGAACGCCGGCATGGACCTCGCGGCGCGCGCGGGCCACGTCCGGCCTTTGGCACGCTCGCGGCCCCGCGGCGGGGCCGGCATCGGGGCCGGCGGGTGTGGATCAGCTCTCACCAGCCGTCCCCGGGCGCCGCGACCAGGCATGATCTGCCGGTGAGCGCCGCATCCGAGGGACTGGTCGAGATCGTGTCCGGGGACCTGCGCGTGGCCGTGGCAGCGGCGCCGCCGGCGATGCTGGGGCTGTACCGCCGCCACGCCGAGCTCGTCGAGGACTTCCCCGGCGATGAGGCGGACGGGTTCGTCTTCGCCGCGGTCGGGGACGGCACGCACGACTGGCCCGGGCTCGTGGTCACGCAGCGGTACTCCCCCGCCGGGCCCGGCTTCCCGCCCGGCGTGCTGCTGGTGCCGAAGCGGCGGCAGGTCTTCGTCGGCGCCGGGACGCGGCTGCTCGCGTACGAGGCGCGCTCGGGCACCTGGCGGCGGCAGTGGGAGGACGAGGCCGCGCTCGGCTTCTGGCAGTGGCGGCGGCACGGGCGGGTGGCCCTGATGTCGGCCGAGCTGGAGCTGGGCGCGTGGACGACCGACGGCGAGAAGCTGGGGTCCGCGCCGGTGGAGCCGCCGTGGTCGTACCGCGTCGACGCCGGCGAGGTCGTCCTCGACGTGATGGGCGAGATCCGCACGTTCGGCCTCACGAGCGGACCCTGACGCGGCCCCTCACGCCCGCGTCGGTGGCACCGGCCCGGCGCCCCCGGCCTAATCGCTTACAGATTACAAAATTCGGACCGCTCCCACCGGGCCGGTGCGGGTTCAGACCGCGCCGTACTCCTCGTCGGTGACGTGTTCGAGCCATTCGACGACCTGCCCGTCCCGCACGCCGGTGAGCGCCAGGTGCGTCATCGGGCCGTGCGGGCCGGCGCCGTGCCAGTGCTTGACGCCCGGCGGGCACCACACCACGTCCCCGGCCCGCAACTCCTCGACCGGACCGCCCCACTGCTGGGTGCGGCCCACGCCGTCGGTGACGACGAGGCGTTGCCCGCCCGGGTGGACGTGCCAGGCGGTCCGGGCGCCCGGCGAGAAGGTCACGGCCGCACCCGTGTAGGGCGCGGCGTCCTCCGCCCCGAACAGCGGCTGGACCCGCACCTCGCCGGTGAAGGACTCGGCGGGTCCCGGGGTCGACGGCTGCGGTCCCCTGGTGATCATGTTCTGCTCCTTCACGGCTGCAACAGCACCTTGATCGCCCGGCGCTCGTCCATCGCCCGGTACCCCTCGGCGGCCTGCTCAAGCGGCAGCGTGAGGTCGAACACCCGGCCCGGGTCGATGGCCCGCCCGAGAATCAGGTCGATCAGCTCGGGCAGGAAGCGGCGCACGGGTGCCGGGCCGCCGTGCAGGTGGACGTGGGAGAAGAACAGCTCCTCGCCGGGCAGGGCGACGTCGTGGGCGACGCCGACGTAGCCGACGTGCCCGCCCGGACGGGTGGCACGGATCGCCTGCATCATCGACTCCTGGGTGCCGACCGCCTCGATGACCGAGTGCGCGCCGAGGCCGCCGGTGAGGTCCTTGATCCGGGCGACGCCCTCGTCGCCGCGCTCGGTGACGACGTCCGTGGCGCCGTAGGCGAGGGCGATCTGCTGCCGGTCGGCGTGCCGGCTCATGGCGATGATCCGCTCGGCGCCGAGCTGCTGCGCCGCGAGCACGCCAAGCAGGCCCACGGCGCCGTCGCCGACGACCGCGACGCTCCGGCCCGGCTCGACCTGGGCGGCCACGGCGGCGAACCAGCCGGTGCCGAGGACGTCCGACGCGGCGAGCAGGCCGGGGATCAGGTCGCGGGCGGGGGTGTCGGGGGTGGCCACGAGGGTGCCGTCGGCGAGCGGGACCCGCAGGTACTGCGCCTGCGCGCCGATGCCGCCGATGGCGACCCGGTGCACACACGAGCTCTGGTAACCGGCCCGGCAGATCTCGCAGGTGTTGTCCGAGGCGAAGAACGAGCCGACCACGAACTGCCCGGGCCGCACCGTGCGCACGTCGGCCCCGACCTCCTCGACGACGCCGACGTACTCGTGCCCCATCGGCGCCGGCCCGTCGACCTGTTCGATCCCGCGGTACGGCCACAGGTCGGAGCCGCAGACGCAGCTGGCGGACAGCCTGATGATCGCATCGGTCGGCTCGGCGATCCGGGGATCCTCGCGCTCCTCGACGCGGACGTCCCGGGGCGCGTACAGCATGGCTCCTCGCATGGAGGTGGCTCCTTCCGGTTCGGTGCAGCGGTGACCGTGGCCGCCACACCCAGCCAACCCGATCCGGCGGCCGGCGGGGAGTCACTGGCGAAACGTGTACCGCCAGGGCACCCCACCGCCCCGCGGCCGGGTCGTGCCGCCGAGGCCACGGACGGTCGCGCGCCGGGATCCGCGACTACCTCGCCCCGCGCCGGGCAAACCCACCCCGCTGCCGATCGCCGGGCGAGCCGGCGACGCGTCCGTCCGCCGGGAGTGGATCGCGGTCCCCCATACTTTTCCTCGCACCACATCATCGGATCGACCGCGGGGGGCATCGTGAGGCGGCACGTCGCGCTGCTCCTGCTCGCCGGCAACAGCGGCGCGATCGACGCGATCGGCTTCGTGGTCCTGGGCGGGGCGTTCACCAGCGTCATGACCGGGAACATGATCCTGCTCGGCATCGCCTTGCCCCAGGCCGACGCCGCCCTGGCCGTGCGGTCCGGCCTGGCGATTGTCCTGTACATGGCCGGCGCGTACCTCGGCACGAGGATCGCCGGACAGCCCCGCGACGACGACCCGCCCTGGCCGCGGCCGGTGACCTGGGCCCTGCTGACGGAGCTGGCCTTCCTGGCCGTCATGGCGGCCGGCTGGTGGGCCGCCGGAGGCCACCCGCACGGCAACGTGCAGCTGCTGCTCCTGGGCGCGGACGCGGTCGCCCTGGGCATCCAGAGCAGCGCGATCCTCCGCTTCGGCGTGAAGGGCCTGTCCACGACGTACATGACGGGAACGCTGACCGGCGTGGTCGCCACGCTCGCGCAGGGCCGCCACCCCGGCCAGGTCGCCGCGAGCGCCCGCATCATGGTGTCCCTCATCGCCGGCGCCGCCGCGGCGATGCTGCTGGTCCGGCACGCCCCGATGCTGGTGCCGCTGCTGCAGCTGGTGCCGGTGGGCCTGGCGGTCGCGACGCAGGTGCGGGTCGTGCGGCCGCGGCGGCCGGGGGCTCAGCCGCGCGGGTGACGCTGCCGAGTCAGCTGTCGAAGCCGAAGCCGATCCGGTCCATGGCGCGCAGCCAGAGGTTGCGCCGCCCGCCGTTGGCGTCGGCGTTGATCATCGCCTGCCGGGTCAGCTGGACCCCGGCCCAGCGCACCGGCTCGGGCGGGAACGGCAGCGGCCGCTCGCGCACCATCCGGGTGCGGGTGCGCGCGGTCGAGTCCCCGGCCAGCAGGTCGAGCATCACCTCGGCCCCGAAGCGGGTGGCGCCGACCCCGAGCCCGGTGAACCCGGCCGCGTACGCGACCCGCCCCCGGTGCGCGGTGCCGAAGAACGCCGAGAACCGCGTGCACGTGTCGATCGCCCCGCCCCAGGCGTGCGTGAACCGCAACCCGTCCAGCTGCGGGAACGCCTCGAAGAACTGCGCGGCGAGCTTGTTGTAGGTGGCCGGGCGGTGCTCGTAGGAGGCGCGGACCTTGCCGCCGAAGTGGTACACGGCGTCGTAGCCGCCCCAGAGGATCCGGTGGTCGCGGGTCTGGCGGAAGTAGTGGAACTGGTGGCCGGCGCCGGACATGCCCTGCCGGCGGTGCCAGCCGATCGCGTCGCGCTGCTCGGCCGTGAGCGGCTCGGTGACCAGCGCGTAGTCGTACACCGGCACCACGTAGGGGCGCGTGCGGCGCAGCAGCGAGGGGAACACGTTCGTGCCCAGCGCGACCTTCCCGGCCCGCAGCCGGGCGGGGCCGCCGGCCGCGTCGGTGTGCAGCACGATCCCGGCGCGGTCGCTGGTCAGGCGGGTGACCCGGGTGCCCTCGAACACGCGCACGCCGAGCCGCTCGCACGCCACGGCCAGGCCCCACGCGAGGCGGGCCGGGTGCAGCAGGGCGGTGCCGTCGTGATCCCAGAGGCCCGCGAGGAAGGCCGGGGAGTCGATCTCCTCGCGCAGGGCCCCGGCGTCGAGGAAGTCCACGTCGGCACCGAGCGCGCGGGCCGCCTCGGCGTGCCCGCGCAGCTGGGCCACGTGGTGGGGCGCGGTGGCCACGTCGAGGCCGCCGGTTCGTTCGAAGTCACAGCGGATGTCATATCTCGTGAGCGCCGCCTCGATCGCCGCCAGGTTCTCGGCCCCGAGCCGTTCCAGCTCGCCCAGCTCGTCCGGCCAGCGCCGCAGCCCGTTGCCGAGGCCGTGGGTGAGGCTCGCCTGGCAGAACCCGCCGTTGCGGCCGGACGCGGCGTGCCCGATCCGGTCGCCCTCGACCAGCACGACGTCGAGGCCGGGGTCGCGCTCCTTCGCGATGAGCGCGGTCCACAGCCCGCTGTAGCCGCCGCCGACCACGGCCAGGTCGCAGGAGAGCTCGCCGGTCAGCGGGGCCCGCGCGCTCGGCCGACCGGGGTCGTCGAGCCAGTACGGGGTCAGCTGGACGTCGGCGAGCGCGGTATGGACGGGTATGGACATGCGTTCAATCATCACCGTTGTCAGCGTCGTAGTCAACGGCGTTGACAACACAGTTGGCAGTGCACTTTCCGACTCGGCCCTAAGATTGGCTGTCGGGCTTTTCACTCTGTTCGGGAGCACCGTTTGCGAACTCGCGCCGCGCTGACGCCGGAGCTGATCATCGACGCGGCCAGCCGCCTGGCCGCTACGGCCGGCGCCGACGCGCTCACCGTCCGCCGCCTGGGCAAAGAGCTCGGCGCCGACCCGACGGCCATCTACCGCCACTTCCGCGACAAGGACGAGATCATCCTCGAGGTCGCGGACCGGCTCGTCGCCGCGACGGTCGAGGCGCTGCCGGGCGAGCTGCCCTGGCGCCCGCGCCTGGAGTGGCTGGCCCGGCAGACCGTCCGCACCTTCGTCGCCCACCCCGCGATCGCCCCGATCGTGGCCCTGCGCACGACCCGCCGCCCGGGCGAGTTCCGCACCGTGGAGGCGGTGCTGGGCGCCCTGCGCGAGGCGGGCCTGACCGACGAGCAGGCGGCCTTCCAGCACCTCGTCTACTCGGAGACCATTTTCTCCTACGCCGCGATGTGCAGCGCCTACGCCGCGCTGGACGAGCTGAGCCGGCAGGGCGACGAGGCCGCGTGGTCGCACGAGTACCGCTCGCTGCCGCCGGCCCGCTACCCGAACATCGCCGCCGCCTCGCAGTACCTGGCCGAGATCGACGACGACATGGTCCTGGACGGCATCGTGCGGGCCCTGCTCGACCGCGTCGAGGCCCTCGCCGCCGCCCGTGGGGACGGCGTGCAGGACCCCCGTCCGCCGTCGCGGGGGCCCGGGTGAGGCGTGGCCGGCTCACCCGGTGAGCGGTGCCGCCCCTGGCCCCTCCCGCTCCTCCCGACGGCCTACGTCTCGGCGGTCCGCAGGCGACCGCGGCGCTGGCGGCGGATGCCGGCGAGCACCGTCGCCACCACGACACCCCCGGTGAGCGCGATCGCCACCGCCGGCGTCAGCCCTTCGACCAGCCCGTCGGCGAGCCCGACCGCGGCGACGGCCAGGATCGCCGCGCCCGGCCACGGCCAGGCCGCGCGCCAGCGGCCCGAGGTGCCCGCGACGACGCCCGCCGTGCCCGCGAGGAACAGCGCCATCCCGCCGTGCAGCGCCCAGCCCGCGCCGGCGGGCAGGTCGTCCGCGGGGTGCACGATGTACTGCTCCACGCCGACCGCGAACAGCGCCAGGCCGAGCGTGAGCGGCAGATGGCCGTAGATGTACGCGTCGGGCACCCAGCTGTCCTGCTCGTCGCCCTCGGCCTCGAGCCGGCGCTTCCCGGCGGCGCCGCCGAGATCGAAGTAGTTCCACCAGGCGGCGGCGACGGCCACGAACGCGATCGCGGCCACCGCGATCGGTCCGGCCGCCCAGTGGGTGTCGTGCACGCCCGTGGCCACCGACATGATGGACTCGCCGAGCACCAGCATGACGAAGAGCCCGAAGCGCTCGGGGAGATGGTCGACGTGCAGGGGCACCCCGCCGCCGAAGCGGGTGGCGAGCACCGGCGCGGCCGCCTCGGCCAGCAGCCCGAGCGTCCAGAGCACCGCGCGGGCGGGGCCGTCGACGGCCAGGGAGACGGCCCACAGCGCCGCGCCCGCGCCGACGCCGGCCAGGTAGAGGCGGATGGTGTCCCGGGCGTCGGTGACGTGCCGGTAGGCGCGGGCGTAGAGCGCGAACAGCAGCAGCCGGGTGGCGAGGTAGCAGGCCGCGAACGTGACCGCGTCGCCGACGCTCGCCGCCATGCCCACGACCGCGGCCGCGCTGCCGAGCTTGGCGAGCCGGTAGACGACGTCGTTGGTGTCGAAGCGGTTGGCGTACAGCGTGACGGTCACCCACGACCACCAGGTGACCGCGAACAGCCCGGCGAACGCCGCCGCGCCCCGCCAGCTGAGGTCCTCGGCCAGCCCGCTCGCGAGCTCGGCGACCACGAGCAGGTAGGCGAGGTCGAAGAACAGCTCGAGCCGCGACGCGGAGCGCTCCCCCTCCACGCGCAGCTCGGGCGGGCGTACGAGCGGGGCGGAACGTTGATCGTCAACCATCTCCCCGGCATGCCCCGATGCGCGGCCGGCTACGCACGAGCGGGGAAAAAAGGGCCGCGGCCGCCCAGGGGGGTATTGGGCGGCCGCGGTGTCTCGGATCACCGGTCGTGGGCGGGCGCCCCGGTCAGTTCTGGCCGATCTGGTGACTGCGGGTGCTCGTCACGCCGCCGTTGACCCCGAAGCCGAGCGACCCCGACCCGCCGAACACCGGCCGGCCGGTCTTGGCGTCGATGCCCACGGTGACGCAGCCGCTCCAGGCGGCGCCGGCGCAGTAGGCCCAGCCCTGGTCCTTCATCTGCTCCATCGGCTCGGCGTTCCAGCCGACGGTGA
The DNA here is from genome assembly GCF_050947935.1 of Dactylosporangium sp. CA-052675. Classification (GTDB taxonomy): domain Bacteria; phylum Actinomycetota; class Actinomycetes; order Mycobacteriales; family Micromonosporaceae; genus Dactylosporangium. The sequence continues at coordinate 5,542,504 of NZ_CP192010.1, forward strand.
CGGAGGAGCCGAGGGACAGCTTCGGCATCGTGCTGCCCCCGACGAAGACGCCGCCCTGGTCGGTGATGGTCAGCGAGATGCAGCCGCCGATGCAGACGTTCACCGACATGTAGAGCTCGCCGTGGTTGCGGTGGGACTGTTTGCGGTACGTCCACGCGTCGCCGGGCGTCGTCTCGGTCTGACCGGCGTAGAGCGCGATCTCGGCCGCGACGGCGTGCTCCGGCAGGACGTTGATGTGGGCCGGCGGCCGCTTGTACCGCGTGCACCACGTCTCGTCGCCCTTGGACGTGCACGTGTTCTCGTAGGCCTTGGCGCCGCGGGCGACCTGGGCGTCGTGCGAGCTCTTGCCGGACCTGAGCCGCTCGGCGGCGTCGAAGCCCTCGTCGCAGGCCGCGGGCGAGCTGAAGCCCGAGTTGAAGCCGCGGCACACGGCCCGCGGGTTGCCGCCGTGGCGCACGCCGCCCGGGTCGAGGCAGGGGAAGGTGCAGAACAGCGGCGCCTTCGGCGGGTCGATGCCGTGCACGACGAACGGGCCGTAGACGCGCGGCTTGCGCGGCGGGATGTAGTGCTGATACGGCGGGGTCGGCTTGCGCCGCGGCGGGATGTAGTGCTGGTACACCGGCGGCGGGGTGCGGCGGTAGTGCTGGATGGCGTGCACGACCGCCTTCACCACCCGGGCCACGGCCCGGCCGATCGCGGCCCAGATCCCGCCGCCCTTGGCCTTCTTGCCGTCCGGGTCGCTCAGGGTCACCGGTGACGCGCTGGCGTAGTTGTAGCCCTGCAGCGCCTGCGCGTCGTCGCCGTCCATGACCGGGTCGAGGCTCACAAACCGGCCGGTCACCTGGTCGTACTCGCGTGCGCCGAGGTGCAGCAGGCCCGAGCCGTCTTTGGTGCCGTTGACGAGCCCCTTGTCGGTGACCCAGGCCGCGGTGCCGCCGCGCTCCGCCCCGAACGGGGTGAGCCAGCGCCGCACGACCGCCTGGGTGGCCGCGTCGACCTCGATCGTGCCCGTGCCCTGCTGGTCGTCGACCTGCCAGGTCAGCCCGCCGGTCGTGGTCCGCACGGCGACGACCCGGCCGGCGTGGGTCAGGTAGCGCGTCGCCGTGGCCTTGCCGCCGGCGAAGCGCACCTCTTGCCCGGGCAGGCTCAGCGTGGTGCCGGACGGCTCGTGCTTGACGAGCCGGTTGCCGGCCGCGTCGTAGACGTAGGTGGCCGTGCCGGCGGCGTCGCTGCTGCTGGCCAGGGTGCCGTCGGCGTTCCAGGTCAGCGTCTGCGTCGCGCCGCTGACGCCGTTCGCCGGGCGGGTCAGCGTGTTGCCGGTCTTGTCGTAGGTGTACGCGACGGTGCCGACGCCCGCGGTCGTCATCGAGCGCAGCGTGTGCGGCTGGCTGCTCCCGGCCGCCGGGTAGCCGTACGTCCGCGCCACGCTCGTGCTCGTCGTGCGCTCGGTCGAGGCCGACCGGTTGCCGACGGCGTCGTAGGCGTAGGAGTTCCAGTACGGGGCGGGCCCGCCCAGCGCCGGCTGGCTCCTGGCCGCGGCGCAGTCGCCGCTCGCCGGGGTCCACGCCTCGGTGAGCCGCTGGGCGAAGTCGTAGCCGAAGCACTGGTTGTCACCGGTGACGAGCTCCCGCTCCCCCAGCACGTTGCCGGAGGCGTCGTAGTCCAGCCGGACGTCGGCGACCTCGGACGGGCCGGTCTCCTTCGTGGTGTGGATGCGGCTGAGCCGGCGGGTGCCGAGCTCGTAGTCGTAGGCGGTGTCCAGCCACGGCCCGGTGTCGTTGCGCCGGGCGATCATCGACAGCTCGCCGTAGCGGGTGTACTGGGTGCCGTTGACCACGAAGACGTCGTCGCCGGTGCTGGACAGGTTCGTCTTGAGCGTGTCGAGCTGCCCGAGGGTGTTGTACCCGACCGTGAGCTTCTCCCTGGGCAGGCCCCCGGCGGCGGGCATGGTGGTCGCGAGGTCCGCGCCGCCCGCGGTGTAGGCGAAGGTGTACGAGTACAGCCCGGAGATCCCCGTCTCGCTGGACGGGATGCTGATCGTCTCGCCGGTGGGCTTGTAGAGCTCGTTCATGCCGTCGATGCGCGTGGTGTAGGCCGCGCCGCCGGCGTAGCTGGTCGAGCTGAGCTGCTGGCCCTTGACGGTGAGCGTGCCGACGGTCAGCGTGATCGAGTCGTAGGCCCACTCGGCCTGCAGCGGCCCGGTCGCGCTGTCGGCCCGCACGCTCGTCTTGCGGCCCAGGGCGTCGTAACCGAAGGCCTGCACCTTGCCGTCGGCGTTCTTGCTCGTGAGCAGGTCACCGACGTCGTTGTAGGTGCTGGAGCTCTCGCCGCTGTCCGGGTCGGTCTTGCTGGTGATGTGCCCGGCGAAGTCGTAGGTGTAGGTCCACGCGTTGCCGGCGTTGTCGTCCTGCTCGACGAGGTGGTTCTTGCGGTCGAACCGGTACGTCAGGTCGGTCACGTCGGGGCCGCCGAGCGCGGTGTGGTACTCCCGCCGCCGGACCGTGCGCCCCTGGGCGTCCACGTAGGTCGAGGTCGGCATGGCGCCCGCGGGCGGCACGACGTCGGTGCGGTCGCCGCCGTAGGTCGTGGTGGTGTGCCACTGCTCGACGTTCTTGATCAGGAACGTGGAGGTGCGGACCCGCCCGGCCCCGTCGTACGCGGTGACCGTCTGGCTCGGCACCTGGGCGTCGTCGAGGTGCTTGACCAGCGTCGGGGCGGTGAGGCTCAGCCCGCCGTCCACGATGTAGGAGCCGTTCTGCTTGTACTGCCGCCCGGCGCTGTCGTAGAAGGTGTCGGTGACGATCCGCCCGCCCTGCGCGGTGCCCTCCGTCGTCTGGGTCTGGCGGGCCCGGCCCTGCCCGTCGAGGAAGGCCGCGCTGCTGCGGTAGCCGGTCCCGTTGCTGTCGAGCTGGTTGGAGATGGTGACGCTGCCGGACTTGCGCACGAAGTAGGCGAACGTGACGCTCGCCGTCTGGCTGGACGTGCGGTTGGGCAGCCAGACCGCGGTGCTGCGGCCCATGGCGTCGAAGGTCTGCCGCGTCGATCTGCCGTTCGGGTCCACCACCGCGGTCTGCTCGCCCCAGGCCGGGTCGAACGTCGTCGTGGTCGTCCAGCCCTGCTGGGTGACCTCCTTCGTCGCGGTCACCGGGCCGCCGGAGACCGGCGTGTACGTGGTCGTCGTGGTGTTGCCGCGCACGTCGGTCGCGGTGAGCACGCGGCCGTAGGCGTCGTAGGTCGCCTTGGACTCGGTCTTGTACGTCGACGGGAAGCCGATGAGCTCGTCGGTCTGGGTCACCAGGCCCTTGCTGGGCGCGGCCCCGCGGGCCCCGCCGTCGTAGAGGGTGTAGGTGTCGGAGACGACGTCGGCCTCGGTGAGCCCGGTGCCCTGGGCCTTGGCGCAGTCGACCGCGTAGTGCCGCTCGCGGCTGACCCCGTCCATGATCCAGGCGGTGCCGTTGCGGGCGTAGTCGGTGATCGTGCAGCTCTGGTCGTCGGTGACGGCGTCGTCGCCGAGGTCCTCGTGGCGGATCGCCATGCCGTAGTTGTCGAAGACGGTGTTCGTGGTGGTGGTGCGCCAGCCGCGCCCGCCGTCGAGCAGGGTCCGGTTGCGCTCCTGGGTCACGGCGACGAAGCGGGCCTCGGCCGTGACGCCGTCGATGGTGCGGGTCGCGGTCGGCGGGTCGGAGCGCCACGGGACGTTGACCTGGGCCGCGATCTCGCCGCCGGTCAGGTTCTGGTAGACGCGCTGCTCGCGGACCAGCCCGGCGTAGGAGTCGCTGTCGGTGACCGCCGGGGCGCCGCCGGTCGCGGGCAGCGACACGGAGCGGGTGGCGGTGCCGGTGCCGAGCTTGTCGCCGTCCATGCCGCGGAAGTACGTGGTCTCGGTCCGGGTCGCCTCGGCGCCCGTGCCGGTGACGGTGCGCACGAGGTCGTAGCCGCGCCACACCGACCAGGTCTTGGTCCGGTCGTTGACCAGCCCGTCGTCGTCGGTGTAGCGCCAGGCCGGCGCGTTGGGATACTCGTAGCTGGTCACGGCCGGCACCGAGCGCTCGTCGGACGGCAGCGCGTTGTCCTGCTGGGTCACCCGGCTCACCACGTACTTGTGGAAGTAGTCGAGCGTGAGCGCGCTCGCGCCCTCGGGGGTCCAGTAGACCGGGAAGCACCGCAGGGTGTTGGTCCACAGCGCGTTCTTGTCGGGCACGCGGGAGCCGGCGACGCAGTCCGCGTCGGCGTAGGTGACGTTGATCGTCCCGCCGCCCTCGGTCTCCACGGTGCTGATCCGCCACCAGGTCATCGCCGGCGCGAAGTCGGTCGCGTCGACCCGGTTCGGCTTCTGCACGCCGACGAAGTGCACGTCGGGGACGGTGACCGCGGTGCGGGTGCCGTCGGTGGTCCCGGCCAGGCCGGTGTGGCTGATCCCGTCGAGCCACAGCCCGGCGCGGGTGGTGTCGCCCGGGTCCGGGAACGTGTGCTTGAACGTCCACTGGTCGACGGGCTTGCCGCCGACCCTGGTCGTGAGGGTGCCCAGGCGCTTGGTGCTCCAGAACGTCGGGCTGCCGATGTAGCAGGGGCTGGCCGTGCACTGCATCTTCCACGGCGTGTCGGGCCAGTTGGTCGCGTCGTGGGTGGCGCAGGCCGCGGTCACGCACCGGTCGGCCTCGCCGAGGTCGACCTGCATCGGGGCGGTGCCGTAGGCGGTGTCGGAGCGGGTGCCGTAGTCGATGCGGTCCAGCCAGCCGCCGCGCACGTAGCCGGCCAGGGTGGTGCTGGAGCCGGCCTTGGCGTAGGAGTTCTTCTCGGTCTGGTACCAGTACGACATCGTGTTGCCGCTGGGGTCCACGACGTAGTCGAGGTTCCAGCGCCAGGCCCGGTCGCAGGCGGAGGCCGCGAACGTGGCGGCGTGGCACGGCTCGCCGGCGTTGTTGCCGAAGACGGGGACGGTCCACACCGAGTTGGTGCTCGCCTTGCCCGACGCCCACCCGGGCAGCTGGTTGCGGCCGAACCAGTACTGGGTGCCGTCGGTCTCGGTGACGACCCACCACTGGCCGTCCTGGTCGCCGTTGACCGCCTTCTCGGTGCCGGACTTGAGCTCGATCCGCGCGCCGTCCTCGGACCGGCCGTGCCACTTGCCGTCGCCGCCCTTGAGCAGCTCGGTGGACTGGCCGTTGAGGTGCAGCACGGCGTTGTCGGTCTTCCAGCACAGGTCGCCGGTCTTGGTGGTGTTGTTGGCGCCGTTGCCCATGTCGCTCTCGCAGGGCACGTACTTGCGCTCGATGGCGCCGGTGGACATCTCGAAGCCCTCGCCCAGCCACGAGGGCTGGTTGTTCGAGGCGGCCATCGAGCCGTCGATGGAGCCGGAGGAGTACGACAGGCCCAGCTCCGGCGCGGGGCCGTTGAGCGCCGGGGGCATGCGCAGCGGGTACTGCCACGTGAAGTCCCCGGCGCTGTTGCCCGCCTCCCAGGTGGAGCTGGCCTTGAGCGGGGTCGCGGTGTAGTCGCCCGCGGGGCCCTTGGGCTCCTCGACCACGGCCAGGGTCGCGGCGGCGGAGACGTCGGCGCCGACGGTGCGGTGGGCCACGTCGTTCGCCGCGGGCAGGGGCTTCGCGGTGCAGGCGGACGTCAGCGGGGTACACCCGGACAGTTCGACGAGGCCGAGCGAGGACGCCGCGCCGCCGCCGTAGCCGCCCTCGAAGTCGCGGTAGTCCACGTCGACGTGGACGGTCGACCCGGCCTCGCCGCCGAGCCGCACGACGACACCGTCGAGGCCCGCGGCGCCCGTCGCGGCCCGGTCGAGCACCGTGACCGGCAGGTCGCCGGCCGCGGGCGCGCCGACCGCGCGGACGTAGACGGGCAGCGTCCCGGCCCGGGCGCGGTCGCGGCCGAGGCGCACGGTCGCGGCCCCTCCGGCCACCGCGGCGCCCTGGCCACGAAGGGCGTGCCGGTGCTCGTCGCCGGGGGCGGGTCGTAGCGCATCGGCTGGCCGGGCAGCGCGGCCTCGGGCCGGACCCGCGGGTGCCCGGCGTCCGGGCGGGCGCGGTGGTCGGCGGCGGCCAGCGGCAGCAGCGCCAGCACGAGGGCGCCGATCCCGATCCGCTTGGCTGTGGATCTCATGGCGAGTCCCTTCCTCATCCGGCGTACAGGACGGCGACCTGGGCGGCCGGCATGGCCCCCTGGTAGGCGCGGACGTCGTCGATGGCGCCGGTGAAGAAGTCGCCGGTGCCGAAGCGCTGCCGCCCGATGTCGAACACGCCGTTGGAGGCCCACATGCGCCCGGCGATGGAGCCGTTGAGCACCCCGTTGACGTAGATCTTGAAGTTGCCGGCGGCCGCGTCGTACACGCCGACCAGGTGCGTCCACACGCCGACGGCGGCGTTGGCGGTGGAGCGGGCCGAGTAGTACGACGGGGTGCCGACGTCGACGGTCGGGACGAAGAACTGCCACTTGGCGGTGGCGGTGTCGTAGCGCAGGAAGATGGCGCCGCGGGCGGTGCCGCCCTGGCCGAGCACCTCCTCGTAGGCCGCGGTGCTGTCCAGGCGGACCCAGGCGGCGACGGTGTAGGACTGGTCGCTGCGCAGTACCGGCCCGGCGGTCGTCGCCGCGACCGTCGCGCCGTCGCCCTGCAGCGCCGAGAACGCCGCGCTGTCGCGGTCCTCGACGTAGAGCGCGGAGGCGGTCGGGGTGGCGGTGCGCTGCCACGGCGAGGAGTCGGTGCCGTCGCCGTCCAGCGCCCAGCGGCCGACGAGGTCGGCGGCGAGCGGCGCGATCTCCCCCGGGCTCAGCACGCGGTTCCACAGCCGCAGGTCGGCCAGGCCGCCCTTCCACTTCTTCTCGAACGTCGGGCTGTCGTTCCAGAAGTCGCCGGCGAGCTGCAGCGACGTGGAGGCGAACGCGGCCGGCTGGGCGGTGGAGCCCTCGAGGACGCCGTTGACGTAGAGGTACACCTGCCTGGCGCCGGCGTCGTAGACCGCGGTGAGGTTCGTCCACGCCCCGGCCTGGATGCTGGAGGTGCTGAACGTGTTGACGTGCGTGGGCGCGACCGTGTCGGACTGCGGCATCGCGAAGCGCCACTTGTTGGTGGAGGCGCGGCCGAGCAGGAACGCGCTGGAGTGCGTGGCCGGCGCGCTGAGCACGCTGCGGTAGTCGGCGGTGTCGCCGTCGCTGCGCGCCCAGACCGAGACGGTGAAGCTGGTGGAGGTGTCGAGCACGGGCGCGTTGACGGTGGCGACGTCGTCGGTGCCGTCGAACGTCACGGTCGCCGGGGCCGCCCGGCCCGGGCCGGGCTGGAACCGGCCGGGCATGCCGGTCGTCGGGCCGCCGGTGGGCACGGCCGCCGGGGCGCTGCCGGCGCTGTCGGCGAAGGCCGCGTCGTCGAGCTTGTACGACGCGTTCTCGGGGGTGGCCGAGCCGAGGTTGAACGCGTACTCGTTGACCGGGCTGATGTGCCCGGCCGCGTCGAGGCTGACCACGTAGAGGCGGCTGAGCCCGCCCGAGGTCGGGTCGGCGGGCGCCGGGGGCGGCGGGGTGACGGCCAGCGTGACGCTCGCGCCCGCGGCGACGCTCACCTGGGTGGTGGGCGGGTCGGCCCAGCCGTAACGGTAGGCGGTCACGTCGCTCACGCCGGACGCGGTGAACGTGAACGGGGCGGTGCGCCCGACGGCGCCGTACACCTGGTTGAGGTCGCTGCCGTAGACCGGCGAGGAGACGCCGGGCGCCACCGCGGGGCCGATGAGGTCGACGGTGAACTCGCACCAGCCGGTCGGGGCGGAGGAGTCGCTGCCGGAGCTGGTGCCGTAGGTCCACGGGTCGACGGTCTTCACCCGCCACTGGTAGACGCCGCCCTGCACCAGGCCGCTCTTGATCTGCACCGAGCCGGTGCCGCCGTTGCGCAGGCTGTTCATCTGCCCGGAGCCGAGCGCCGACCAGGTGCCGGCGGTGCTGTTGTACCGCTGCCACTCGAACACGGCCTGCAGGTCGGTCTCGGTGTCGGGGTCGGTGACCACCGCGCGCAGGGTCGGCGTCGCGGTGGACAGCACCGGCCGGCCCGAGCCGGTGGTGCAGCCGCGCCCGTCGGTGCTGGCGCTGGTCGGCGTCGCCGGCGGCGAGTTGTAGTCGGCCGTGATCTTCGTGTCGGCGAGCTTGAACTTCTTCCACCGCTCGGCGGTCGTCTCCCCGGCGCCGCCCGAGCGCGCGGTGAGCGTGAACGCGACCTCGCTCGCGCTGTTGCCCGCGGCGGTGCTGATCGCCGAGGTCATGCTGCCGCCGATCTCGAACGGCTTGTCCGGCTGCGGGTCGTCCGAGCAGCCGGCCCCGGTGCTGGGCTTGTGGGCGTGCCCGGAGAACTCGCCCATGAGGCCGCCGAGCGCCGGACCGCCCCAGGTGAGCTTCCCGGATCCCGCGCTGGCGACCTGGTACAGGCTGAAGGGCGTGCTGCCGCAGCTCCACGAGTGCACGATGGTGGAGTGGAACCGGGCGGCGAAGATCCGCTTCTTGGCCAGCCCGCTCACGTCGAAGGTGAAGTAGGAGCGGTAGGTGGCCCCGCTCGACGGGGACTTGCCGACCCGGACCTCGCTGTCGTTGTTCTCGTTGGCGCTGTTGGCGTAGGCCCAGCGCTTCTCGCCCTTGGAGTAGCTCGGGTCGATGTAGACGGGGTACTGCGCGTCGTCCGCGGTGAGCAGCCCCAGGTCCGGCTGCAGCACCAGGGCGCCGCCGTCGATGGCGCTGGCCGCGACCGACCTGCGGGTCAGGTCGCCGGGCGCCTTGGCGGTGGCTCCGGCGCCGGCGTCCCACATGAACGCCTGGCTGCCGGTGGCGGCCACGGTGCCGGTGCGCGAGAGGAACTGCAGCTCGCCCTCGGCCGAGACGCGGCCGGTCAGGTCGGTGCCGCCGAGGCCGAGCCGGATCGCCCGCAGCGCGGGGTTCTGGGCCGCGGCCCGGTTCTTGACCACGAGCACGTGGGAGAAGCCGTCCTCGGTCGCCCGCACGGCCAGGTCGACGCCCGGCAGCACCTCGGCGTAGGTGGCGGTGTCGCCGGCCACCGTGGGCGCCGGCAGCGCCGCCGGCCAGGTCAGCGCCAGCCGCTGGCCGTTGACCAGCATCGTCGCGAACGGGCCGGTGCCGCCGGCCGAGAAGGCCACGTCGGCGGCGGACAGGACCGGCCGCAGCCGCCCGTTCGTCATGCGCAGGGTCGGGTCCTGGGCCGCCCAGGTGCCGTCGCCGCGGCGGACGCGGGTCGGGACCGCCGACTCCTCGAAGTGCATGCTGCCGTCGGGCTGCGCGAGCCAGGTCTGGGTCTCGGTGGCCCGCTCGGTGACCTCGACCGCGCGCCCCTGCGCCTTGGCCTTCGCGGTGGCCCGGGCGTCGGCGGCGGCCAGTTGGGCGGCGCTGAGCGGGTGCTGCGCGGCCGTGCCGCTCGCGGCCGTCGCGTCCGTGGCCGGCGGTTCGGCCCGGGCCGCGGGCGGGGCGGCGAGCGCGGCCGCGAGCGCGGCGAGCGCGGTGGATGCGGCCGCGAGGCGGCGCAACGGGAGCCGGGTCAAGGCGTTCACGGGCGGAACGCTACGGGTCGATGTTTCGATACCGCCATGGCTTGATCCGGCACCGTCCGTACGGGATCGTTTGGACTTCGCGCCGCCCCCGCGGAGCCGTACGATGCCGGACGAACGGGGGTTCGGACATGACGATCGCGTTCCCGGCGGGGCCGCCGGACCCGGCGCGGGCCCACAGCCTCGACGACCTGGTGGGGTGCCTGCGCGGGCTCAAGCTGTGGGCCGGGGACCCGTCGTTCGAGACCATCACGCGCCGCATCAACACCCGCTGGCGGGCGGCCGGGCGGCCGGCGGACGAGCTGGCCCGGCGCGGCACGGTGGTCGACTGCTTCAAGGTCGGGCGCCGCCGGGTCAACGCCGAGCTGATGGTCGCCGTCGTCCAGGCGCTGCACGACTACCCCGACTACCTGACCCGCTGGCGGCAGGCCCTGCGCGACGGCCGCGTCGGCACCGCGACGGCGGCGCGGGTCCGGGTGCTCGACCGGCTGCCGGACGACCTCGCGGGCTTCGCCGGCCGCCGGGACGAGCTGGACCGCCTCGCCGAGCCCCGCGCCGTCGTCACGGTCATCACCGGCATGCCCGGCGTCGGCAAGACCGCGCTGGCCGTGCGCGCCGGGCACCGCCTCGCCGCCGACGACCGCTTCGACGTCACGCTCTTCGCGGACCTGCGCGGCTTCCACCCGACGCTGCCGCCGGTCGAGCCCGTCCAGCTCCTCGGCGAGGTGCGGCGCCGGCTGGCCGACCGGCGGGCGCTGCTCGTGCTCGACAACGCGGCCTCGCTGCGGCAGGTGCACCCGCTGCTGCCGACCGCGCCCGGCTCGCTGACGCTGGTCACCTCCCGCCGCCGCCTCGACGCCCCCGTCATCGCGCTGGAGCCGTTCCCGGCCGAGGAGGCGGAGCGGCTGCTGGCCCGGGCGGTGCCCGGCGTGCCGGTCGGCGCCGACCCGGCCGCCCATCGCCGGATCGCCCGCCGCTGCGGCCACCTGCCGCTCGCCCTGGCCCTCGCGGCCGGGCAGATCGCGGGCCGGGCCGGCTGGACGGTCACCGATCACGCCGACCGGCTGGAGGAGGGCGAGGCGCGCCTCGAGCTCGACGAGGGCATCGAGACGGCGCTGCATCCGTCGTACCGCGCGCTGCCGCCCCAGTCCCAGGCGCTGCTGCGCCGGCTGGCGCTGCACCCCGGCCCCGAGTTCGGCCCCGACGCGGCCGCGGCGCTGCTCGGCACCGACCCGGCCAGCGCCGCGCGGCACCTGGAGCGGCTGGCCGGCGAGCATCTCGTCCAGCGGCGCCCGCACGACCGGTTCGCCCTGCACGTGCTGGTGCGGGCGTACGCCGCGCGCCGCGGGCACGACGAGGACCGCCCCGCCGAGCGGGCCCTGGCCCGGCAGCGGCTCTACGAGCTCACGGGGCCATGCCCCCGGGAAGGCGGATGACGGCCCGCACGGTCCTGGCGCGCCTGCCGGTCGCCGAGCCCCGCGCGGTGGCGATGCGGTCGACGAGGTGCCGGCCGTGTGTCCCGCGCACGACCCCGGGGCGCGTTCACCCTCGCGGGGGTCTGCGTTCCTTCGATGATCATGTTAACGGTCACGAACACATCGACGTCAATGACTTGTCGCGGCTGCGTGGCCGCCAGGTCGCGCGGCGTTCATCTTCCGTCAGCCGGGAACAGGGACATTCCACTCGGCAACGCGCGGAAGGAACCTCGTTTGAGCACCGTCGAGCGTCCCTGTCTCGGCCACGAACTGCAGCGGCAGCGGCCGGCCCTGCACCGGTACGTCACGTCGCTCGTCGCGGCGGACCCCCACCACGTCGAGGACATCGTCCAGGAGACGCTGCTGCGGGCCTGGCAGGACGCGGACCGGCTGGACCACGACGACCGCCCGATCCGGATGTGGCTGTTCCGCACCGCGCGCAACCTCGTCATCGACGCGTGGCGCAAGCGCCGGGCCGTGCCCGTGGGGCTGGCCACCGAGCTCGTCGCCGACCGGCCCGACGCCGTCAACGTCGCCGACACCGTCTGCGACCGGGTCGTCCTGGTCGACGGGCTGCGCCGGCTGCCGCCCGCCCAGCGCGAGATCCTCGTGCACGTCCACCTGCTCGGCCGGGCCGGCGAGGACGTGGCCGCCGGGCTGGGCATCCCGCCGGGCACCGTGAAGAGCCGCACCCACAACGCCGTCCGCGCCCTGCGCGCCGTCCTGGACCAGGCCGCATGATCGAGTTCTTTTCGCGGAACCGGGGGCCGATCAGTCTGCTCATCGGCGGGCTGGGGCTGTTCATCCTCGCGCTCGTGCTCGCCTCGCGCGCGGTGCGGCGTGCCGGGGGCTGGAAGGCCGTGCTGCGGCAGGGGCGGCGCGAGGTCGCGCTCACCGGTGCGGCGCTCGTCCGGCCGGTCCGGGCGTGGCTGCGGTACCGCCGAAACCTCCGCCGCCTCACCAGAGCCCTCGCCGACCCCACGGCCCGCGGCACCGTCCGGCGGGCGCTGCAGGCCGCGGCCACCGGCCCGGCCCAGCCCTACGCCGTGCTCGTCGGCCCGGCGGCCGCGGGCGTCCTGCTCGCCGGCCGCGACCCGGGCACCGCCCCGGAGCCGTTCACCGCCGACGAGCACGACCCGCGCCTGTGGTGGGCCGACCTCGCCGACCTCGCCGGGCTGGACGGCGAGGGAGCCGGTGAGCCGGTCGTCCTCGGCATCGCCCAGCGTGACCTCGTCGTCCACCTCGACCTGGATACCGGCCCGCCGCTGACCGCCGGCGCCGGTGACCCCCGCACGGCCCGCGCCCTGATCCAGGCGATGGCCGCGCAGCTCGACCGCGCCCGGCCGGGCCGGGTCCAGGTCACCGCCGGCGTCCACCCGCGCTTCCCGGGCGCCGGGCCCACCCCGGACACGATGTTCGTCGTGTGCCCGGAGCCGCCCGGCGAGCCCGTCGGCCGGGGCGTGCGCGTGCTGGCCGTCAGGGGCGCCCACGGCCACGCCCGGCTCGTCACCACCGAGCGCGGCGGCCGCATCCGCATCGCCGGCGTGCCCCTCGACATCGACACGGCGGCGCTGCCCAAGGCCGTCGCCCGCCTGCTGCGATCGGCGCCCCCGGCCTCGCCGCCGGTGCTGCCGCCGGCGGTGTCGCTGGTGGAGCGGCCGGGCGAGCGGACCGAGTTCGCCGAGCTCGCCGAAGTCGCCGAACTCGCCGAGTTCGCGGAGGAGCCGGCCGCGGTCACCGGCGTGTCCGCGCACCACCCGGCCACCGCGGTCACCGGCGTGCCCGCGCAGCAACCGACCACAGTGGACGAGTTCGCCGAGCCCGCGTTCGACGACGCGGCGGTCGGGCGGCGCTCCGGGGGAACCGCATGAAGCTCATGCTCACCGCGTACGACGCCGACGAGCGCGCCGCCCGCGACCACGTCGTCGAGGTGCCCGACGGCGCCACGGTGCGGGGCCTCGCCGAGGCCGTCGAGGGCCCGGTCGCCGCGGCCGGTCGCCGCGTCTACCTCGGCCGGGAGCGCTTGGAGCCCGAGGCCCCCGTGCGGGGCAGCGGCATCCGCCCGGGCGGCACCATCGGCCGGCGGGCGCACCGACCTGACCCGCGGCGGCCCGCTGCTCGCCGAGGTCCACCTGGTCTCCGGGCCCGGGGCGGGCGCCACCTGGCTGCTCGGCGCGGGCAGCCACGAGATCGGCGCCGGCGATCGGTGCGCGATCCGCCTCGAGGGCCCGGACGCGCCGCCCGGCGGGCTGTGGGTGACCGTCGCGCCGGACGGCACCGCGGCCTGGCACATGAGCCGGCTCGACGACGGCGTGCGGCCCGCGGACGTGACCCCGCCGCCGGACCCGCACCCGGTCACCGGCCTGCCCACGGCCCAGCGGCGCGGCCGCGGCGGGCCGGGCGGGCGCTGGGCCGACGGTGCCGACCTGTGCGTGGGGCCGGCCCTGCTGCGGCTGAGCGCGCCGGTGGAGCCCGACGCGGCCGTGACCACCTCGGCCGACGGCTTCGGGCTGGACTACAACCGGCCGCCGCGCATCGCCCCGCACCTGGACGCCGAGCGCGTCCGGCTGCCGGTCCCGCCGGGCCGCGCGCCCCGCCAGCCGTTCCCGATGCTGCTCCTGCTGGCCCCGGTCGTGCTGGGCCTGGTGCTCGTCGGCGTCTTCCACTCGTACTTCTACCTCGTCTTCATCCTGTTCACGCCGGTCATGGCGATCACGAACTGGATGGTCGGCCGGCGCACGAACCGCAAGCAGCACCAGGAGCAGCAGCAGCGGTACACCGAACGGATGCGCAGCCTCGCCGTCGAGATCGACGCGGCCGTGCGCCGGGAGCGGGAGGTGCGCTGCGTCACCGGCCCCGACCCGGCCACGGTCGGGCTCATCGCGACCGGCCCCGGCGCCCGGCTCTGGGAGCGGCGCCGCCGCGACCCGGACCACCTGCTGCTGCGGCTCGGCACCGTGGACGTGCCGTCGGTGAAGGAGATCGACGACCCGGCCCGCGACGAGAACCACCGCACGGTGCGCTGGACGATCCGGGACGTGCCCGTCGGGCTGGAGCTGCCGGAGTGCGGGGTCCTCGGCGTGGTCGGCGCGGCCGAGCCGGTGCAGGCGCTCACCCGCTGGTTCGTGGCCCAGTCCGCGGTGCTGCACAGCCCGCGGGACCTGCGCGTGGTCGTGCTCACCAGCCCGGAGCGGGCCGAGGGCTGGGGCTGGGTACGGTGGCTGCCGCACCTGCGCCCCGGCGGCGTGCACGGTCCCCACGCGGCCGTCGGCAACGACCCGGAGAGCATCGCCAACCGCGTCGCCGAGCTCGTCGCCCAGGTGCAGGCCCGGCAGCGGGTCCTCGGCTCGTCGATGGGCCGGGCCATGTTCACCGACCCGGACCTGCTCGTCGTCGTGGACGGGGCGCGGGCGCTGCGCGACGTGCCCGGCATGGTGCAGATCCTCGCCGACGGGCCCCGGGTCCGGATCTTCAGCGTCTGCCTCGACGAGCAGGAGCGGCTGCTGCCGGAGGAGTGCGGGGCGGTCGTGGTCGCGGAGGCCGGCACGCTGACGCTGCGGCGGACCGGTACGGCCCCGCTCAGGGACATCCGCGCGGACCTCGTGCCCGTCGCCTGGTGCGACCGGCTGGCCCGGGCCCTGGCGCCGCTGCGGGACGTGAGCCCCGAGCACGACGCCGGGCTGCCCCGCGAGGTGCGGCTGCTGGACCTGCTCGACCAGGAGCCCCCGGACCCGCAGGGGCTGCTGGAGCGCTGGCGGCGCCGGCCCGCGTCGACGACGTTCGTGCTCGGCAGCGGCTACGACGGCCCGCTCAGCCTCGACCTGGTCCGCGACGGCCCGCACGGCCTGGTCGCGGGCACCACCGGCTCCGGCAAGTCGGAGCTGCTGCAGTCGTTCGTCGCCTCGCTCGCCGCGACCAACCGGCCCGACGAGCTCACCTTCGTGCTCGTGGACTACAAGGGCGGCAGCGCGTTCCGGGAGTGCGCGCAGCTGCCGCACACGCTGGGCATGGTCACCGACCTCGACGCGCACCTGGTGCAGCGGGCGATGGACTCCCTCGGCGCCGAGCTGCGCCGCCGCGAGCGGATCCTGGCCGCGGCCGAGGCGAAGGACCTGCCCGCCTACCGGGCCAAGCGCGCCGCCGACCCGTCCCTGGCCCGGCTGCCGCGGCTGCTGCTCATCATCGACGAGTTCGCGACCCTCGTGCGGGAGCTGCCGGACTTCGTGCCGGGGCTGATCAGCATCGCGCAGCGGGGCCGGTCGCTGGGCATCCACCTGATCCTGGCCACCCAGCGCCCGGCCGGCGCCGTGACCCCGGACATCAAGGCCAACACCAACCTGCGCATCGCGCTGCGGGTGACCGACACGGTGGAGAGCCAGGACATCATCGACACCGGCGAGGCCGTGCACATCTCGCCGGGGACGCCGGGCCGGGCGCTCATCCGCGCCGGGCACCGCAGCGCCGTACCGTTCCAGGCGGCCTGGGTCGGCGCCGAGCGGCCCGGCCCGCCCGACGAGGCGCCGGTGCGCCGGTCCGAGCCCGTCCGCACCGCGGAGCTGTCCTGGCAGCGGCTGGGCCGGCCGGTCGAGCTGGTCGCCGAGGACGTCGACCCGCTGCTGCCCGGGCCGGTCGTCCCCACGGACCTGCAGGCGCTGGTCGAGGCGGTTCGCGCGGCCGCCGAGCGCCTGGAGGACTTCGTCGCCCAGCCGAGCCCGTGGCTGCCGGCGCTCGAGGACGCCGTGCTGCTGGAGGAGCTGCCGGCGGTACCGACGCCGGACGACCGGCACGCGAGCGTCCCCGCGCCCATCCCCTATGCGCTGGAGGACGTGCCCGCGCTGCAGCAGCGGCGGGTGGCCACGGTCGACCTGGCCACCTTCGGGCACCTCTACGTCGTCGGCGCGCCCCGTTCGGGCCGCACCCAGGTCCTGCGCACCATCGCGGCCTCGGCGGCGCGGCGGGCGGCGGTCGCGGACGTGCACATGTACGGCATCGACGCCGCCGGCGGCGGCCTCGCCGCCCTGGAGACGCTCCCGCACTGCGGTGCGGTGGTGTCCCGGCACGACATGGAGCGCCTGGAGCGGCTCCTGCGCCGGCTCGGCCGCGAGCTGACCGAGCGCCAGGAGCGCAGCGCCAACGCCAACGCGGCCGGGATCGTCGAGCTGCGCCGGCGCCTGCCCGAGGCCGAGCGGCCCGCGCACATCCTGCTCTTCGTCGACGGCTGGGACGCCCTCGCCCCGATCCTCGACGAGCACGACCAGGGCCGGCTGCTGACCGACATCACCCGCCTCGTGCGCGAGGGCGCCGCGGCCGGCATCCACGTCATCGCCACCTCGGAGCGGGCCCTGCTCGGCGGCCGCCTGGCCGCGCACAACGACCACAAGCTGCTGCTGCGCCAGGCCGACCGCAACGACTACCAGCTCGTCGGCATCCTGCCCAGCAAGGTGCCCGGCACGATCGTGCCCGGGCGCGGCTGGCACGTGCTGAGCCGCACCGAGACCCAGGTGGCCCTGCTCGACGCCGACGACAGCGGCCAGGCCCAGGCCGAGGCCATCCGCCGCATCGGCGCCCGGCTGCCGGCCACCGCCCCGGCGGCGCGGCCGTTCCCGGTCGCGGCCCTGCCGGGGCGGGTCGACTTCACCGGCGCGTACGCGCTCGTGCCCGACGCTCAGCGCCGCCCGATGCAGGCCCTGCTCGGCGTCGGCGGCGACGAGGGCGGCGCGGTCGTGGCGGACCTGACGGCGACGTCGGCGTTCTTCGTCGGCGGCCCGGCCGGCTCGGGCCGCAGCAACGCGCTGTCGGCGATCGCCGTGTCGCTGCTGACCGGCGGCACCGGCCTCGTGGTGCTGACGCCGCGCGACTCGCCGCTGCGGGCCCTGGGCCGCCAGCCGCGGGTGCGCCTGTTCGACGATCCCGACCCCGCGGCCGACGCGGTCGCCGCGGCGCTGGACGAGCTCGGCGGCCCGGTCGTCGTCCTGGTCGACGACGCCGACCTGCTCACCGCGCCCGCCGCGGACAAGGTGCTGCGGGACGTGGCCGCGGGCGGGCGCGACCGGGGCCGCGCGGTGGTCTACGCGGGCGCGGCGGACGCGCTGTCGATCGCGCTCGGCAGCTGGCTGACCGCGGCCCGCCGCTCGCGCCGCGGCCTGCTGCTGACCCCGCGCTCGATCACCGAGGGCGACGCGATCGGGGCGCGGCTGGTGAGCAGCCAGGTGCGCATGGCCGCCCCGCCGGGCCGCGCCTTCACCGGCGGCCCGGGCGGCGCCGCGATCGCGGTGCAGATCCCCCTGACCATGCTCCGCGAGGACTGAATCTGGAAAAGCTCTGCTGGGCGCGTTGCATCGCCAACTCATCTGCAACGGTTCACCAACGATGTAGCCTCGAGACGCACAACGTAGAGGGGAGGCATGATGAGCGCCGAAGCCGTGGGTGCGGGAATGCCGACCCATGTGACGCTGGACGACCTCGCCGCGATGGCTGCCGCTGACGAAAATCACCGTTACGAGCTGAGCCCAGAGGGAGTCCTGTCCGTCATGCCGCCAGCGGATCCCGATCACGCACCGCTCGTGTCCCGGATGTTCGCCTGGTTCCTCGCCAACGGCTACGGCCCGGAGCAGGTGGTCACCGACTGCGGCATCGACGTCGGCGGTGGCAGGGTCCCCGACATCACCGTGTGGGCGAAGGATCTGCCGCCGCGCGCGGCTCGTTCGAGCTACGCCGGCACAGTTGGACTCCTCCTCGCGGTCGAGGTCGTGTCCCGGGGTTCCGAGGTCGTCGACCGGATCATCAAGAAGACCGAGTACGCCAAGGCCGGCATTCCGCAGTACTGGTTCGTCGAGCGTGACAGCACCACGTCGGTGCATCGGCACGTCCTCAACCCCGATACCGCCGAGTACGAACAGGTACCCGGCGGCGCCCAGCCCCTCGCCTGGCTGCTGAGCACCGCACCCGACATCTCCTGATCGGTCAGGCGGGACTGCGGTAGGGGCGGAAGAAGTCGCGCAGCTCCCGGGCGTAGGACTCGGGCTGCTCGAACGGGGCGAAGTGGCCGCCGCGAGGCGGTTCGGCCGCGTAGGTCACGTTCGCGATGCGGTCCAGCCAGGCGCGGGGCGGGCGGACGAGGTCGCCCGGGAAGAGCGAGAAGCCCGACGGCACCTCGACCCGGCGGGCGTGCTGCTCGGGCGGGATGGCGCCGTTCGCGCCGTACATCCGCATCGCCGAGCCGATCGTGCCGGTCAGCCAGTAGATGGTCACGTTGGTGAGGATCTCGTCCTTGGTGTAGACGCTCTCGAGGTCGCCGCCGCAGTCGCTCCAGGAGCGCAGCTTCTCCACGATCCAGGCGGCGAGCCCGGCCGGGGAGTCGTTGAGCGCGGCGGCGGCCGTCTGCGGCTTGGTGCGGTGCATGGCCGCGTAGGCGCCCTCGGCCGCGCCCCAGGCCGCGGCGGAGTCGAGGAACGCGCGCTCCTCGGGCGCCAGCTCGGCCCGGTCGCCGGTGAAGACGGGCAGTCCGGCGTCCATCCGGTGCACGGCGACGACCCGCTCGGGGTGCTCGAGCGCGAGGTAGCGGCTCACCCCGCTGCCGATGTCGCCGCCCGCCGTGCCGAAGCGCTCGTAGCCGAGCCGGCTCATGAGCTCGGCCCAGAGCCCCGCGACCGCGATCGTGTCGGGCGGGGTGCCCGTGGGGCGGTCGGAGTAGCCGTAGCCGGGCATGTCCGGCACGATCACGTCGAACGCGTCGGCCGGGTCCGCCCCGTGGGCGCCGGGGTCGACCAGCAGCGGGATCACCTTGGTGTACCGCCAGAAGGAGTCCGGCCACCCGTGGCACAGCAGCAGCGGGAGCGCGTCGCGGCGGCCGGCCGCGCGGGCGTGCACGAGGTGGATGCCGCGGCCGCCGACCGTGGCCCGCAAGCGGGGCAGCCGGTTGAGCGCGGCCTCCTGGGCGGGCCAGTCGAAGCCGTCGGCCCAGTACTCGACAAGCTCGCGCAGGTACGCGACGTCGACGCCCAGCCCCCAGCCGGCGTCCTCGGGCGCGTCGGGCCAGCGGGTCGCCCGCAGCCGGGTGCGGAGGTCCTGCAGCGCCTCGGCCGAGGCGCGCGGGGTGAACGGTTCGACCATGACACACAACGTACTCGAGCCGGGACTCCGAGCCCGTTTTGAGGTTGTTCGGGCAGACTCCGACGCGGATCATCCGGACATATGCCATGGAGAGCCCGTGACGTCTGCATTTCGGTTCTGGCGCTCCCCCGAGGGCCAGCCCGGCTGGGCCCGGCCCGCCCTGCTGCTCGTGGCCGCCCTCGCCGCGGTGCTCTACGCCTGGCGCATCCGGGACAGCGGCTTCGCGCTGTTCTACTCGGTCGCGGCCAAGAGCATGTCGGTGAGCTGGAAGGCGTTCTTCTACGGCGCCCTGGACCCGGGCGCGACCGTCACCATCGACAAGCTGGCCGGCTCCTTCGCGCCGCAGGCGATCTCGGCGCGGATCTTCGGCTACCACGCCTGGTCGCTGACCCTCCCGCAGGTGGTGGAGGGCGTGGTCGCGGTGCTGGTGATGTACCGCGTCGGGCGCCGTCTCGCCGGCCCGGCGGCCGGGCTGCTCGCCGCGGGACTGTTCGGGCTCACCCCCGTCGTCGCCTCGATGTTCGGTCACCCGATGGAGGACGGGCTGCTCACCATGGCCCTGGTGCTCGCGGCCGACGCGTTCCAGCGGGCGCTGCTGGAGGGGCGGCTGCGCTCGCTGCTGTTGTCGGGCGTGTGGATCGGCGTCGGCTTCCAGGCCAAGATGATGCAGGCGTGGCTGGTGCTGCCCGCGATGGCGCTGACCTACCTGGTCGCCGCGCCCGGCCCTTGGCGCCGCCGGCTCGGCCACCTCGGCGCGGCCGGGGCGGTGATGCTGGCCGCGTCACTGTCCTGGGTGGCGCTCTACGAGCTCACCCCGGACGCGTGGCGCCCCTACGTCGACGGCAGCACGAACAACAGCGCTCTCGCGATGGTGTTCGGGTACAACGGCTTCGACCGCTTCGGGCTGCACGTGCCGGGCGCGGTCGAGTCGATGTTCACCGGCGGCGCGAACCCCGGCGGCCCGGGCGGCGGGTTCGAGCCGCCGGCCGGGCGGGGCCTGGGCGGGGAGGAGGGGCTCGCCAAGCTCTTCGGGCAGCGGTACGGCACCCAGATCGGCTGGCTCTACCCGCTCGCCGTGCTCGGGCTGGCCGCCGGGCTCGTCGCCCGCGGCCGGGCGCCGCGCACCGACCCCGAGCGCGCCGGCCTGCTGTTCTGGGGCCTGTGGCTCGTCACGGTGGCCGCGGTGTTCAGCGCCATCATGATCCCGCACACCGCGTACATGGCCTCGCTCGCGCCGCCCCTGGCCGTGTTGTCGGCCTCGGCCCTGGTCCGCGGGTGGCGCGGCCTGCGCGACCGGCCGGCGCCGGGAGCGGCACAGCCGGGGTCCGCCGCGGCGCCGCCCGGGTGGCGGGGGCGCGCCGCGGCGGGGCTGCTCCCGGTGCTCGTCGTGGCCGAGGTGGCCTGGGCGGTGTACCTCAGCCTCCGCTTCCCCGACTTCCTGCCCTGGCTGCCGTGGGCGATCGCGGCCGCCGCGCTCCTCGCCCTGCCGGTGCTGGTCGCCGCCGCCGTGCCGCGGGCGCCCCGGCCGCGCCGGGCCGTGCTGCGCGCCGCGATGGTGCTGGCGATCGCCGCGACGGTGGCCGCCCCGAGCGCCTGGGCCGCGTCGGTCCTGCACCCGCGCTACGGCGGCAGCGCGTTCGACGCCTCGGCCGGCCCCGTCGGCGGCGGCTTCGGCGACCGGCGCGGCGCCGGAGCACCCGAGGGCCCGCCGGGCGCACCGGGAGGCGGTTTCCCGGGCGGCGGCACGCCCGGCGGCGGCTTCCCCGGCGGCGAGCCGCCCGACGTCCGGCGGATGGTCGCGCGGGGCGGGCCCGGGGGCGGCTTCGGTGGCGGCCCGTTCGGGGAGACGAGCGAGACGCTCACGGCCGACCAGCGCCGCCTCGACGACTACCTGGTCGCCCACCGCGACGGCGCGCGGTACCTGGCCGCCACCACCTCGTGGAGCGCGGCCGCCCCGTACATCATGGCGACCGGCCGGCCCTACCTGCCGATGGGCGGCTTCAGCGGCAGCGTCCCGAACCCGACCCTCGCCGGCGTCCAGCGGCTCGTCGCGCGCGGCGAGCTGCACTACGTGCTGCTGCCCGGGGCCGAGGGGGGTTTCGGGTTCCGGCCGGGCCGCACGGGCGGCACGACGAGCGCGATCACCGACTGGGTGCGCGCGGCCTGCGCCGCGGTCCGGGACGACGTCGGCGTCGGTGAGCAGGAGCTGTACCGCTGCGGCTGACCGGCCCCTCAGGCCGGGCGCCAGCCGTCGGCCAGGATGCCGAAGACGGTCTCGACGGCCGCCTCCGGGTCGGGGCGGCCGCGGGTGATGGCCGGGATCTGCAGCATGAACCGGGCGAGGGTCGCGCTGGCCACGTCGCCGGCCGGCGCGCCGCACGCCTCGGCGATGGCGGCGGCCAGGCTGTCCGTGTGCCGGGACCACATGCGCTCGGCGTAGTCCCGCAGCGCCGGCGTCGCGTCCACGAGGGCGGTGAAGGCGGCCAGCCGCGGGTCGGCGGCCAGCGGCAGCCAGTGGGCGCGCGCGTATCCGCGCAGCGCCTCGATCACGTCCGTCCCGGCGGGCCGGTCGCGGACCGCGGCGACGAGCCGGGCCTCGCGGTCCTCGTCCATGTCGAACACCAGCGCTTCCTTGCTCGGGAAGTGCTTGAACAGCGTGGTGGTCGAGACGTCCGCGGCGTCGGCGATGTCGCGGATGCTCACCTGGTCGTAGCCGCGCTCCAGGAACAGCCGCAGGGCCGCGTCGGCGATGGACTGCCGGGTCGCGGCCTTCTTGCGTTCGCGCCGTCCCGGCGGGGCTTCGGTCATAGGCTGATCATACCCGAGAGTGGCATCAGACACTAAGTTGACTCATTGCACTTTTGCACTCTGTCTGCTTTTCTGAGCGTCATGCGGAACGTGGACGTACGGTGGGTCCTGCTCGGCGTGATGCTGGCGATGCTGCTGGCCATGCTCGACAACATGGTCGTGGGCACCGCGATGCCCACGATCGTCGGCGACCTCGGCGGGCTCGCCCACATCTCCTGGGTCGTGACGGCGTACACCCTTACCACCGCGATCTCCACGCCCGTCTGGGGCAAGCTCGGCGACCTCCACGGCCGCAAGCACGTGTTCCTGGCCGCCATCGCGCTCTTCCTGGCCGGCTCCGGCCTCGCCGGCGCCGCGCACTCGATGGGGCAGCTCATCGGGTTCCGCGCGCTGCAGGGGATCGGGGCCGGCGGGCTCGGCGCCGGGGCCTTCGCGCTCATCGGGGCGCTCGTGCCGCCGCGGGAGCGGGGGCGGTACCAGGGCATGACCGTGGCCATCCCGAGCACACCTCGCGGGCCACGACCGGCGTCTGCATGGCGCTGATCGGTGCCGGCCTCGGCTGCACCATGCAGATGGCGACCACGATCGCCCAGAACAGCGTCGCGCCGCGGGACCTCGGGGCCGCCTCGGCCGCCACGAACCTGTTCCGCACGCTCGGCGGCTCCGTCGGCGTGGCCGTCTTCGGCACCCTGTTCGCCAACGCCGCCGCCGGGCACGCCGCCGACCCGGCCGGCATCGCCACCGGCGTCCGGCACATCTTCCTCGTCACGCTCCTCGTGTGCGTCGCCGGCCTGATCGCCGCCGCGCGCATCGAGGAGGTCCCGCTTCGCAGCGTCCGGAATGGAGCCCAGTCATGGCCCGCATCTCGATCATCGGCGCCGGCCCCGGCGGCCTCACCTGCGCCCGCATCCTCCAGCGCCACGGAGTCGCGGTGACCGTCTACGACCGCGACCCCAGCCGCGACGCCCGCGACCAGGGCGGCACCCTCGACCTGCGCGCCGAGGACGGCCAGCTCGCCCTGCGCGAGGCCGGCCTGCACGAGCAGTTCCTGGCGCTGGCCCGGCCCGAGGGGCAGGAGATGCGCCAGTACGACGCCCGGGGCGAGCTGCTCTTCCACGCCGTCCCCGAGGCCGGCGACCTGTTCAAGCCCGAGATCGACCGCGGCCGGCTGCGCGACCTGCTGCTGGACTCCCTCGAGCCGGGCACCGTGCGGTGGGGGCGGGCGCTGGAGTCCGTCGGCGGCCGCGGTGAGCTCCGCTTCGCCGACGGCACGACCGTCGAAACCGATCTCGTCATCGGGGCCGACGGCGCCTTCTCGCGGGTGCGGCCCGCCGTTTCGGATGCGGTACCGCAGTACAGCGGCGTCAGCTTCCTGGAGGCCTGGTTCTGGGACGTGCAGGAGCGCCACCCCGACCTCGTCGAGTTCGTCGGCGGGGGCAGCGCGGCCGCGGCCGACGGCGAGCGGGGGCTCTTCGCCCAGCGCAACGGCGGCGGGCACATCCGGGTGTACGTCATCCAGCGCGCGCCCGTCGACTGGATCGCCGCGAGCGGCCTGACGATCGCCGATACCGAGGGCATCCGGGCCCGGCTGCTGGAGTCCTACGCGGCCTGGTCGCCGCGGCTGCGGCGGATGCTGACCGACAACGACGGGCCGTACGTGGACCGCCCGATCTTCGCCCTGCCCGTCCCGCACACGTGGACGCACAACCCCGCCGTGACCCTGCTCGGCGACGCCGCCCACGTCATGCCGCCGCTCGGCGTCGGCGTCAACCTGGCCATGCTCGACGGCTGCGAGCTGGCCCTGGCGCTGGCGCACCACGGGAGCGTCGGGGAGGCCGTGCGCGCCTACGAGGCGACGATGCTCCCGCGCTCGGCGCGGATGCAGCAGGTGACCGAGGGCGGCGCCGAGTTCCTGCTCTCGGCCGAGGTACCGGACTTCGGCTACGGCGAGCAGTCGTGACCCGGAGCCGCCCCCGTCGCGGCGCCGGCCGCCGGCTCAGCTGCCGGCGGAGCGGATCTTCCCGGCCATGTCCGTGTCCATCTCCTCCATCGAGGTGCGGATGTCGCGGAACTGCTTCGCGAAGTCGTTGATGCCCTTCATCGCCGCGAGCAGCGACGTGTTGAACTTCTCGTAGGACTCCTTCATCGCCGGGCTGGACTGCTGGAACACCAGGCCGTCCTCGAGCAGGTTCGACACGTCGCTGCGCAGCGACTCCAGCATCGGCAGGATGTCGCGGACCGCGCCGTCGAGGCGGGTCGACGTCGCCTCGATCTTGTCGTAGTCGAGGGAGATGTTGGGCATTGCTCGGCTCCAATTCCGGTCAGTACATCGGCGTCGGGTAGTAGGTGTCGTCCTCGGGGCTGGTCTTGCTGGTCTCGTCCCACTTCGCGTACCGGTCGGGGCGCGAGTACTCGGTCACGGTGCCGTCCGGCTCGCTGACGGTCATCGTGCCGCCGCCGTTGGGGTTCAGCGCGATCACGGTGTGCGTGGTCTTGCCGTCCTGGTCGGTGGTGTCGGTCGTCGACGAGCCGTTGTCGCCGGTCGTGGTCACCGAGTGCGTCTTGCTGCCGTCGCTGAAGACGGTGTCCGTCGTGTAGTTCTTGCCGCCGTCGCTGTACGTGGTCGTGGAGGTGTACCTCTGGTCGCCGTTGACGACCGTCGTCTCCTCCTTGATGACGTTGTTGTGCTCGTCCAGCGTCAGGTGCGTGTGCACGGACCCGGTGGCGGTGTTGATCGTCATGTCGGTGGGCGGCGGGCCGGGGTCGGTCGCCGAGCAGAAGTCCGGCATCGTGCCGTCGGGCCCGGCTACGCAGTCGCCGCGATGGCTCTGCAGGTAGTCCCACTCGGCCTTCTTGTCCTTCCACCGGTCGAGGTCGAGGGTGGAGCCCATCATGCCCATGCCGTCGGCGATCTGGGCGTCGACGTCGAAGTAGCCGTCGGCCACGGCCCCGAAGATGTCCCCGAGCTCGCGCAGGTCGTCCTCGGCCTTGCTCATCGGGTGCTGGGCGCGGCGGTAGAGGCTGCGGAAGCTCTCGGCGAGCGTCTCGTTGCCGAAGACGCTGTCGCTGTCGCCGTACTCGATGCTGCCCACCTGCGAGAAGACGGTGTCCCCGAGCCGCGGCCCGATCCGGTCGGCCAGGTCGTGGAGGTCCTTGCGGGCCTGGTGCAGCAGTCCGTAGTCGATCGCGAAGTCGGGCACGGCACTCTCCTGACCGGTCCCCCGCCGACCGGGGTCCCGCCACGACCACGTGCGAACCCCGCTCCCGGTTCACCGCCCGCCGCTCCGCCCCGGTCCGGACCGGCGCCGCCCGCACGGCGCCGCCCGGGGCGTGATTGCCCGGGCGCGGGCGTGAACCGGAGCGGGCCCTCGATCGTGGTCGAGGCGAGGCCGGACAACCCGGGGGCACATGCGAAGGAGGCGAGGCCGTGGCTCGCCCGACCGACTGGGACAAGGTCGGCCTCGGATCGGACCCGACGCCGGGCGACCCGGGCCGCATCGACGAGGTCATCGCGTCCATCCGCGACCTCGGCCAGGTCGCGCGCGACGTCGACGACGGGCTGGCCGCGGTGCTGGAGACCGCCGGGCCCAACGCGTTCGTCGGCCAGACCGCCGACGCGCTGCGGGAGAAGATCTCCGACCGGCTCCGCGGGTTCGTGCAGAGCCTCGCCGAGGCGTTCGAGTGGTCGGTGACGGCGCTCACGACGTACAACACGACCCTGCGCGATCAGCAGTGGCGCGCCGACAACGCGCTCGGCCAGGCGCGCAACCTCGCCGAGGACGACCCGAGCCGGCAGGGCTTCACCGACACCGCCAGGAACGCGGGCACCGCCGTGTCCGACGCCGCGAACACCGCCTCGAACAAGATCGTCGACGCGTACGAGCACATCAAGCAGCCCGTCTCCGGCTGCGAGGAGTTCTGGGAGATCTTCAAGTGGATCGCGATCGCGCTGATCCTGCCCGCGCTGGTGTTCGGCGGCCCGGTCGCGCTCGTCGCGCTCGGCGTGAACATGGTGCTGTTCATCAAGACGGCGGTCGACTTCGCGCAGGGTAAGGCCTCGGCGCTGGAGTTCTTCCTGTCGGCGCTGGGCATCCTGGCCCCGACCACGCGGGCGGTGCCGATCTTCCAGCTCATCAAGACCGGCGCGCAGCTGGCCTGGAACGGGCTCAAGGCCGGCGCGTTCGCGGTGTTCAAGTTCTTCGGCAACACCTTCAAGGGCATCATCTCGCACCCGTTCGTGCTGTTCCCGGGGCTGCACGACATGGTCGCGCTGAGCGGCAGCTGGGTGAAGGGCGCCGGGTTGTGGGTGCAGGCCGGGATCAAGGACCTGCCCTCGTTCATGGCCACGACGCTGGGCAAGGGCGGCCTGATCGTCGTCAACGGCGTCAAGGGCATCGGCAACGTCGTGGCGGGGATCCCCGGGTTCCTGGCCAAGTTCGGCAGCTCGACGTGGGCGTTCCTGCAGCGCGAGTTCGGCGGCAACAGGTGGCTGCGGCTGTTCCTGCCGGCCGAGGCCGACGAGCTGCACCTGGGCGTGTGGCAGGCGACGAAGCTCGCGGTGTGGGACCGCGGCGTGCTCGGCAAGCACATCTTCGGGCTGCCGAAGCCGCACCCGGTGCTGCCCGAGCGCGGCGTCGACATCCCGTCGATCAAGCTCGCCGAGGTGCGGGCCGGCGACCTGGCCGTGCCGCCGCGCCTGCAGATGCCGAGGCTCACCGACTTCGGCGGCCTGGGCCACCTCGGCATGAACCCGCCGAGCATGCACATCCCGACGTCGTTCGGCGACTCGCTGCACTTCAGCGGGGACGCGGTGCGCAACCTCGACGCGCTGCTGCTCTCGCCGATGGACACGATCTCGAAGGTGCGGGTCGAGGCCTGGGCCGAGCGGGCGGTGAACCCGGTCCTGGCCAACGTGGACCACATCACCGGGATCTCCTCGGCGGTACACCTGCAGCCCCCGACGGTCGCCCACCTGGCCGGCGGCACCGCGATCTCCGGCACGGTCCACGCCCTCGACCTGCCGGGCCTGCACCTCACCCCGCCGGCCCACGCCGCCGGCACGAGCACCCTGCACGCGCTGGAGCTGCCGGGCCCGCACCTCAACGCCCCCGCCAGCGGCGCGAGCACCCTGCACGCCCTCGACCTGCCCAGCGTCCACGTCAACCAGCTCGTCACCGGCGCGAACCACCTCAACCCGCCGCACCTGCAGGCCCCGCACCTGGAGGTGGCGGGCCTGGGCAACGTCGGCGCCCTGCACACGGGCGCCGTCCCGCCGGCCCCGGTGCACGCGATCGACGCCCTCGGCTCGGCCGCGGTCACCCCGCCGTCCCTGCACCTCGTGCAGGGCGCCCCGACGTCGGCCCTCAACGGCGCCGGCGGCCGCATCGCCGACCACACCAGCCTGGCCATCAACGCCCAGCACGTGTCCATGGACCTCGGCTCGGTGACCCGCCACCTGGACACCCCGGCGGTCCACGTGGAGACCCCCGCGGTCAACGCGATCGTCACGCCGCCGGCGGTGACCCACGTGGCCTCGACGGCACCCCCGGCCCCGGTGACGCACCTGGCCTCGAGCACGCCCCCGCCGCCCGTCACCCACCTGGTCACCACGCCGACGGTCACGCACACGGCCGGCACCACGACCCACATCGCGGCGACGCCCCCGCCGGTCCACGTCAACCTGGCCCCCGTCGAGCACACGCCGGCGGTCCAGGCGCCGACCGTGCACACGGCGAACACCGTGCACACGGCGAACACCGTGCACACGGCGAACACCGTCCGCACGGCCGACGTGGCCACCGTCCACACCGGCAACGTCACGCCCGCGCACGTGGCCGGCGCGCCGAAGGTGGACGACCTCGTCGTGGCCGCGCCCGTCACCGCCGGCCCGAAGACGGCGGAGCGCACCCCCACCGTCGTCAACCCGGCCCACGACGCCGGCGCCGACATGCAGGCCGGGGCCACCCTCGACCCGATCGGCGCGACCGCGGTCGCCGGCCTGGTGCAGACCCAGCTCGGCGGGCGCCTCGCGCGGGCCGAGACCGGCCTGGACAGCGCGATCCACTCGGCCGGCAGCCCCGGCCGGACGGTCAGCCTGCCGGGCGGCGGCCTCGAGGGAGCCTGGCGCCGCGACAGCGACCGGATCGGCGAGCTGTTCGGCCGCGCCGACGACCCGCTGCGGGCGAAGAAGATCGAGACCTGGGCCGCGTACACGCGCGCCCGCACCGAGCTCGGCCGGGTCGAGCGGACCTGGAACGACATCATGGACCGCCCCGGCGGCTCGTCGCGCGGGCCGACGGCGGTCGAGGTGCGGGCCGAGCGCACGTACGCGGCCGCCATCACCCGCGTCGACCGGATCGCCCGCGACCTGAAGACCCTCGGCATCGACCCGGTGACGATGGACCTGCGCATCGCCGAGATCACCGCGGAGTCGGTCAAGGCCCGGCCCCGGCTGCTCGGCGGCGGCCAGCCGTTGTCCAAGATGGCCCCGGAGCCGTTCGACCCGCACGTGCCGCTGCGTGACGTGCACGGCTCGGCGTCGGACCTGCGCATCGAGATCCACACGGCCGGCAACGTCGAGTCGCTGCGGGTCGTCGACGCCGGCGGGGTGGGGCGGCCGGAGTACGTGGCGGTCGCCCACGGCGACGGGGGCTTCCAGGTCACCGACATGATCCGCGGCGAGGAGTTCCGCCGCTTCGACGACGTCGGCAACCTGCTCGCGACCGGCCGCCCGGTGCGGGGCCACGCCGGCTGGTCCCACGTCACCCCGACGGGCGCCCAGCCGCACCTGGAGGTCCCCGCGGGCTTCCAGGTGAACCCCCACGCGGGCGGCTTCCAGGTCGACAACCTCACCAACGCGGGGCACTTCGAACGCTTCGACGCCAACGGCACCCTCACCCACACCGGCCGCCCCATCCAGGGCCACCCCGGCTGGTCCCACGTCACCCCGACCGGCGGCCAGCCACACCTCGAAGTCCCCGCCGGCTTCCAGGCGAACCCCCACGCGGGCGGCTTCCAGGTCGACAACCTCACCAACGCGGGGCACTTCGAACGCTTCGACGTCAACGGCACCCTCACGCACACCGGCCGCCCGATCCAGGGCCACCCCGGCTGGTCCCACGTCACCCCGACCGGCGGCCAGCCACACCTCGAAGTCCCCGCCGGCTTCCAGGCGAACCCCCACGCGGGCGGCTTCCAAGTCGACAACCTCACCAACCCCGGACACTTCGAACGCTTCGACGCCAACGCCACCCTCACCCACACCGGCCGCCCGATCCAGAACCACCTCGGCTGGTCCCACGTCACCCCGCAGGGTGGCGGGGCGCCGCATCTGGAGGTGCCGGCCGGGTTCCGGGCGAACCCCCACGCCGGCGGGTTCCAGGTCGACAACCTCACCAACGCCGCGCACTTCGAACGCTTCGACATCAACGGCACCCTCACGCACGTCGGGGTCCGGGCCGACAACCTGGCCGGCAACGTCGAGCATTTCCTCGTCAACCCGGTCGGCGGCGGCTGGCACGCCGAGCACGCGGTCACCGGGGCACGGATCCCGCATCTGCAGGTGCAGCGGCTGGCCGGCAACGACTTCCGGGTCACCGACACGCGCGGGCTGCACAGCGGGGAGTACCGCATCCACAACCCCGACGGTGCGGTCACCGCGCAGTCGTTCAACGTGCTGCGCGACGGGCGGCCGACCGTGCGGCAGTTCGTCGCCGACGTGCCGAACGGGACCTGGCGGCTGCACGAGCACGGGGCGCCGGTGGCCAATCCGGGCCCGTTCCAGCGCGGTACGGCCGACCTCGCCGGCGCCGGCAACGGCCGCGTGAGGCTGCTCACCGACACCGGGGCGGAGATGTTCCACCGCCGCCCGGTGCCGGGCGCGAACCAGACCCTCGACGTGTTCCGCACCGTCGGCAACGACCTGCGCGGCGGGCAGCGGCCGCAGTGGGCGAAGTTCGACCAGACCGGGAGACTCGTCGACCACGGCGTGCGGCGCTTCGACAACTCGGCGGTGTCGTGGCGGGACGTGAGCCACACCGGCACCCCGTCGCACGCGATCCGGCAGAGCCTCGGCGGCGGCGAGGTCATCGCGACCCGCGACGCGCTCGGCCAGTGGCGCTGGACGCGGGTGGACCGCAACGGCGCCGAGCTCGGCAGCGGCGTGCGGACCGTGGACCGCGACGGCGGCTGGACCGACCGGGTGGCGCCCGGGGCCGGCGGCGCGCCGGGGGCGATCGCGCAGCGGCAGCACGGGCCGTGGCACGGGCCGGACAGCGCGGGGATGTACCGGGAGTACGACCTCGCGGGCGGGGCCCCGGCGGCGACGTGGAAGTCGCAGTCACCGCACGGCAAGGACGCCGGGAAGCTGCAGAACCTGCCGAACGGCTCGACGCTGGAGACGGCCCGCTGGTCCGAGCAGCGCCCGCCGCACTGGGCGCGGCGGTTCCTCGCGGGCATCCCGGGCGGCGTGTTCCGGCCGCACGAGAACCAGTTCCTGCGCACCGACACCAAGTTCCAGGTGTTCACGTGGACGCGCATGGACCCGGGTGGCGTGCGCACCGACGGGTTCCGGTTCGTGTCGATGAGCGAGGCCGCGTACGACGTCGGGCGGGACGGGCGCTTCGTGCGGTACACCGGCAAGCTGGAGCACGGCAACACGCTCACCGTCGGGCACGACGTGGTCCCGCTCGCGGCCGGCGCGGCCCGCAACCCGTTGCACGTCCCGTGGTCCGAGGGGGCCGGCAACCTCAGCGGCTACCGGGTGTCCTTCGGCCGCGGCGTCCACGCGGACGGCCGGGTGTGGGAGGACCGCTTCGTCACGGCCGGCGACTGGTACGCCTTCAACAACAACTACCGCGTCGCCCGGGCCGGCTACGCGGACGGCTCGGTCCGCGAGTTCCAGCGGCCGCCCGCCGCGGGTGCGGCCAACGGTGCCTTCGCGTCGCGGATCGACGCGTTCGAGGGCGTGGGCCGGCCGTGGGTGCAGCGCGACATCCACGGCGTCGTGGTCGGCCGCTCCGACGAGTTCCCCACGATGGCCCCCGGCGGCGGGACCGTGCACGTGCGGGCGACGGGCGGGGCGACGACGCGGCGCTGGACGTGGACCGACGGCACGAACAGCGGCACCCGCGACTGGGGCCGCAACTTCAACGGCCCGCACACCACGTTCGACGACTCGTTCCGCGACTTCCAGCGGGTCAACGGCGTCGACGTGCTGGTGCGGGAGCGGCGGATGCTCGACGGCGGGGCGTACGTCGACGCGTGGCGGGTCGACAACGCGGCGGGCGGCCACACCTGGCACTGGCACCGGGTGGACCGGCACGGCAACGTCACGGCGCCGCTCGGGGCCAGCCGGGAGTGGTGGAACGGCCAGGCCTGGCAGGCGGAGTGGTCGCCGGGCGCCACGAGGTTCCGGGACCTGACCGGCGCGACCCTGGTCCGTGACGTTCCCGCCGCGGACGTGCTGCGGGTGCGCGAGTACCGGGGCGGCGACCCGGGCGTGTGGAAGGAGTTCGACATGGGCGCCGTCGTCCGGGAGCGCAAGCCCCTGCCCGGGGTCGGCTTCATCGAGAAGGACGCGTGGCGGGGGCAGTGGCGGCAGTACGACGCGGCCGGCACCATCGTGGCCCGCCGCGACGACGCCGGCTGGGTGCACGTGCCCGGCGTGGGGCGCGGCCTCGACCTCGCCGGGCGGGAGCTGGACTACCGCGGCTGGGCGTCGGAGGTGCGGGGCTGGAACCGGCGCATCCGGGAGAGCAACCGGATGGCCTGGGGCGGCGAGCTGCACGTCGGCAACCTCAACGAGGCGCTGTACAAGCCGTACTGGCAGCACGCCGCGCAGAAGATCGCGCTGGAGTTCGCCCAGGAGTTCCTGCTCGAGTTCGCGGCCAACCTGGTGGTCAACGCGATCGTCGACGCCATCGCGGGCAAGCAGTTCAACGGCCAGGACGCGCTCAAGGCGTTCGCGAACGCGGCCGTGGGCTCGGCGGTCAAGAGCGCGGTGGGCTCGGTGATGCACGAGAACCGGTTCGGGCCGATGCAGCGCACCGCCGACCTCAAGGCCGGCCTGGCGAACATCGACGGCGGCAAGGCCTGGTTCCGCAAGCCGCTCAACCACGACAAGCACTGGAGCAACGAGTGGGCCGGCAACGAGACGGCGACCCGCTGGCGGGGCGGCACCTATGACTTCGCGTTCAACGTCCCGGTCGCCGGGCTCACCGGCTTCGTCAACGGCGCCATGAACGCCTCGGTCTTCGGCATCACCAACGCCAGCGGCGACACGATCTACCTCGCCGGTGGCGCGGCGGCGTTCGACGGGCTGCTCGCGGCCGCGTCGGGCATCACCGGCGCGGTCACCACGACGATCGGCAAGACGCTGTTCAACGCGGGGCTGGGCGGGCGGGCGTTCCACCGGCAGGGCCTGGCCGAGTTCGGCTTCCAGCTGCCCTGGAAGATCGTCGAGAAGGTCGTCACCTCGGAGCTGCTCAAGGCGTTCCGGCCCAGCGTCAACCCGTGGTACTACCAGCCCGGAGGGTGGCCGTGACGGTACATCTGGTGGCCCCCGGCCGCCGCGGAGCCCATCGCGACCTGGCCACGGCGGTGCGGGCGGCCGCGCCGGGTGACACCGTCGCCGTGGCCCCGGGCCGCTACGCCGAGACGCTGCGGCTGGACCGGCCGGTGACGCTGCGCCCCGAGGCCGGGGCCGGCAGCGTCGAGCTCGCCCCGGCCGGCGCCGAGCCGGCCCTGACGGTGGCGGCGGCGGACTGCGCGGTGCACGGGTTCACGATCGCCGGCACGGACCCGGCCCGGCCGCTGGTGTCCGTCGTGGACGGCGGCGGGCTGGTGCTGCAGGACGTCCGCGTCCAGCGGGGGCGCGTCGAGGCCCGGGGGACGGCCGCGCTGGTCCTCACCGGCGGGGCGATCGAGGGGGCCGCGGGCGCCGCGCTGCACCTGGCCGGGCCGGCCCGGGCCGAGGCCACCGACGTGCGCATCGGCGACGGCGCGGGGGTGGTGCTCTCCGGCGACGCGCAGTTCGCGGCGACCCGGCTGCGGCTGCAGGGCACCGAGGGCTCCGCGATCCGGCTGCGCGGCACCGCCCGGCTGACCCTCGCCGACTGCCGCATCGACCGGGCCGGGCGCACCGGGCTGCTGCTGGAGGACGCCGCGACCGCGCTGGCCGAGCAGAGCAGCATCGCCGCCGCCGGCTCCGCGGCCGTGCAGGTCAACGGGGCGGCCCGGGCGAGGCTCACCGAGTGCCGGATCACCGGGCCGGGCGCGAGCGGGCTGGTCGTCGCCGACGACGGCGAGCTCGTCGCCGAGGACTGCACGGTGCGCGACGCCGGGGCCAACGCGCTGCTGGTCACCGGCTCGGCGAAGGCCCTGCTGACCGGCTGCCACCTCGTCGGCTCCGCCTTCGGCGCGGTCCACGGCGCCGGCGCGGCCCGGCTGCGGCTGGAGCGGTGCCGGGTCGTGCGCGGGGCCGAGCACGGGGTGCACGCGGCCGACGACGCCGCCGTCGAGCTGTCCGGCTGCGACCTGTCGGACCTGGCCATGAGCGGGGTGCACGCGACCGGCAAGGCACGGCTGAGCGCCGAGGGCTGCCGGGTCGACGGCGCGGACATCGGGCTGCGGCTCGCCTCGGCCGCGGCCGCGTCCGTGCGCAACTGCACGGTGGTGCGCCCGGCCCGGGTCGGCTTCGAGGTCACCGGGGCCGGCGCGGCCACGCTGGCCGAGGTCGCGGTCCGCGACGCCGGCGCCGCCGGGATCGTCGTGGACAGCCCGGCCGAGGTGCGCATCGAGGGCGCCACGGTCATCGGGGGCGGCGGCTCCGGCCTGGTGGTGTGGACGGGCGCGAAGCCGGCGGTGTCGGGGCTGCGGGTGCACGGCGTGGCCAAGAACGGGCTCTACGTGGCCGACGACGCCGGGGGCACCTACGAGGACTGCCGCATCACCGAGCCCGGGTTCACGGCGATCCACGTGGGCGAGCGCGCCACGGCGACGTTCGACGAGCGGCCGGACGCCGTGCCGCTGGCCAAGGCGGCGGGCGCGCCGGAGCGCCCGGCCGCCGAGTCCGACGCCGAGCCGGTCGAGGAGAGCCTGGACGACCTGCTCGGCGAGCTCGGCGTGCTGGTCGGCCTCGACCGGGTCAAGCGGGACGTGCACACGCTGGTGAAGCTCATGCAGACGGTGCGGATGCGCCAGGAGGCCGGGCTGCCGGCCCCGCCGCTGAGCCGCCACCTCGTGTTCGCGGGCAACCCCGGCACCGGCAAGACGACCGTGGCGCGTCTCTACGGGCGGCTGCTCAAGGCGCTGGGCCTGCTGCGGCGGGGGCATCTGGTGGAGGTGGACCGTTCGGCGCTCGTCGGCGAGTACGTCGGGCACACCGGCCCGAAGACCGCCGCCGCCGTCACCCGGGCGCTCGGCGGGGTGCTGTTCATCGACGAGGCGTACTCCCTGGTCCCCCGCTTCGGCGACGACTTCGGCCACGAGGCGATCGCGACGCTCGTGAAGATGATGGAGGACCACCGCGACGACGTGGTGGTGATCGTCGCGGGCTACCCGGACGAGATGACCCGGTTCGTCGGCGCGAACCCGGGTCTCGCCTCCCGGTTCACCCGCACGCTGCACTTCGACGACTACGACACCGCACAGCTGGTGGCGATCGTCGAGCACCAGGCCGGCGAGCACCGCTACGAGCTGACCGTCCCCGCGGCGGAGGGGCTCGCCGCCTACTTCGACGCGTTGCCGCGCGGCGAGGGCTTCGGCAACGGCCGCCTCGCGCGCCAGGTGTTCCAGGAGCTGACCGAGCGGCAGGCGCAGCGCGTCGCCGAGCTCGACGGCGCCGGCCCCGACGACCTCGTGCTGCTGCGGCCCGAGGATCTGCCTTCTGTGAGGAGCGACCGTGCCCCAGTCTGAGGAATCCTTCGCGGCCGCCTACGCGCGCAAGCCCGCGACCGCGGCGCGCGGGCTGCTGCCGGACCGGCGGGTGTGGGTCGCCGCCGGGGGGCTGGCGACGCTGGCGGTGCTGGTGGCGGTACCGCTGCAGCTGCGCTGGCCCGCGCCGGACCGTGCGCGGGTCGCGGACCCGCAGGTGGTCCTCCCCGCGGCGGTCACCGAGTCGCAGACGTCGGCGAGCGCGGCCCCGACCTCGCCGGCCCCGTCCGCCGCGCCCGCGAGGTCGGCCGCGGGGCAGCCCGCGGCGAGCGCGCCGCCGCCGAAGGCGACCGGCGGCAGCCCGGCCAAGGCCGCCCCGGCGAACACGGCCGGCGCCGCGGGGGTCAAGCCGCCCGCGGTCGCCACGACCGCCGCCGCGCCGACGATCCCGGGCCGCGCGATCGTCGGCGTGCAGTCCGGCCTGTGCCTGAGCGCGAACTCGGGCAAGGACGGCGCGGCGCTGACGATCGCGCGGTGCGACGGCTCGGCGGTGCAGCACTGGGAGGCCGCGCCGGACGGCACGATCCGCTCGGTCGGGCTGTGCATGGACGCCGCCTGGGCCTCGACCGACGACTTCACCACGATCCAGGTGGCGAAGTGCAACGGCAACCAGGCGCAGCAGTGGCGGCTGAACGGCTCCAACGACCTGGTGGACACGCAGGCCAACAAGTGCGCGGACGTGTTCGGGGAGAACACCGCGCCGGGCAGCGCCGTGAAGCTGTGGCCGTGCAACGGCAAGAGCAACCAGAAGTGGTACTGGCGCTGAGCGCCCGGCCCCGCGGCGGCGGAGGCAACACGGGAGGGCGTTCTGTCAACATTTCCCATAACACGTATTGACAACGTTAGTTACGACGCAGTGGAGTGAGGGCAGCATCCGCTCAGTGCTGCCCTGTGAGGTATCCGTGCCCAACCGCCTCCTGCCCCGGACCGCCGCGCTCGCGCTGCTCGCCGGGGCACTCGTCCCGCTCGCGCCGGCCGCGCCCGCCCGGGCCGCCACGAACGTCGTCACCGACGGCAACGCCCGCTTCGAGGTGCTCACCCCGACCCTCATCCGCCTCGAATACGCCGGCGACGGCGCCTTCCAGGACGCGACGACGTTCAACGCGGTGAACCGGAACTTCCCGGTGCCGTCGTACACGACGAGCGCCACGTCGGACGGGTACCGCGAGATCCGCACCGGCGCGCTGACCCTGCGCTACAAGCAGGGCAGCGGCGCCTTCACCGCCGCGAACACCTCCGTCGCGCTGTCCACCGGGGTGACCGCCCAGCCCGCGTTCCCCTCCTACTGCGCCTACAACACCGCCTGCGAGGCCGAGAACGCGCTGCTCACCGGGCGCGCGACCCCGGCGTACGACCACACCGGCTACACGGGCTCGGCGTTCGCGGCCGGGATCGAGGCCACCGGCTCCGGCATCGCGGTCGACGTCAGCGGCGTGCCCGCGGCCGGCAGCTACCGGCTGCAGGTGCGCTACGCCAACGCGACCGGCGGCGACGGGCAGAGCACCACGCGCACGCTGTCGACCCGGGTCGGCAGCACGGCCGGGCCGCAGCTGAGCCTGCCCGCCACCGGCAGCTGGGACACCTGGGGCACCGCGTCGACGACCGTGAACCTGCCCGCCGGCACGAGCACGGTCACCGTGGCGCAGACCGCCTCCGACTCGGGGCACGTGAACATCGACAGCATCGCGCTGACGCCCACCGGCACCACGGCGTTCCCGGCCGCCTCCACGGCGCTGCTCACCACCGCCTACGGGGCCGGGCCGAAGGACGCCCTCGGCGGCTGGTCGCGCTCGCTGGACAACCCCCGGGTGCTCCCGGTCCCCGAGCACCCGGGCCTCCTGGCGCGATCCGGCTGGTACCTGCTCGACGACTCCCGCACCGCCCTGTTCAGCGCCGCGCACGTGCTCACCGACCGGCCCGGGCACGGCGGCCAGCCGTACCAGGACGGCTACTTCTTCGGCTACGGGCAGAACTACAAGCAGGGCCTGAGCGACCTCAACGCGCTCACCGGCGCCTCGGCGCTGCTGCCCCAGTCGGCGTACGGCGTGTGGTACTCCCGCTACTTCGCCTACAGCACCGCCGACTACCAGAACACGCTGCTGCCCGCCTTCCGCGGCACGTTCACCCCGATCGACTGGCTCGTCGTCGACACCGACTGGAAGTCGCCGAGCCAGTGGAACGGCTGGAACTGGAACGCGTCGCTGTTCCCGGACCCGCAGGGGTTCCTGAACTGGACGCGGCAGCAGGGCCTCGACGTCTCGCTGAACGTCCACACGAGCATCGCGGGCAACGACCCGAAGTTCGCCGCGGCCAACAGCACCGCGGGCGGGCTGATCCCCGACGGCGGCAACTACGTCTTCGACTGGTCGAAGCCGGGGCACCTCAGCGCGTACATGAACCTGCACAAGCCGTTCGAGCAGCAGGGCGTGCGCACGTGGTGGCTGGACTACTGCACCAGCTGCGGCGCCTCGATCGCGTCCGACCCGCACGTGGCGGCCGACCCCTGGATCAACCAGGCCTACGCGGACGCCGCGGCGGCCCGGGGGCTGCGCGGGTTCTCCTTCGGGCGCATCGGCGGCGCGGAGTACGGCAACGACGACTCCAGCTTCGCGGTCGGGCCGTGGGCCGAGCGGCGCAACACGATGCAGTTCACCGGCGACACCCCGGCGTCGTGGGACATGCTGGCGTTCGAGGCCCGGTTCACCCCGGACGTGGCGGCCGCCGGCTTCTCCAACGTCAGCCACGACATCGGCAGCTTCCACGGCGGGCACCTCGCCGACGACCTGTACGCGCGGTGGGTCCAGCTGGGCACCTTCCAGCCGGTCGACCGGCTGCACTCCGACCACGGCGACCGGCTGCCGTGGAACTACACGGGCGCGGCGGCGGCGAGCGCGGAGAGCTTCCTGCGGCTGCGGGAGGCGCTGGTGCCCTACACCTACACCCTGGCCAAGCAGGCCAACACCACCGGGGTGCCGATCACGCGCCCGCTGTACCTCAACTATCCGGCGAACGACGAGGCGTACACGAACCCGACCGAGTACCTCTACGGCGACAACGTCCTCGTCGCGCCGATCGTGAGCAGCTCCGGGTCCCGCTCGATGTGGGTGCCGCCGGGCACGTGGACCGACTACTTCACCGGCCAGGTCTACACCGGGCCGTCGACGGTGACGGTCTCCGCGCCGCTGTCGCAGATGCCGGTGCTCATCAAGTCGGGCGGCATCCTGCCGACCCGCACCGACTACGTCGACAACGCCGGGCAGCGGCCGCTGACCCAGCTGACCGTGACCGTGGCCGCCGGGGCCGACGGGACCTTCTCGCTGTACTCCGACGCGGGCGAGGGCACCGCGACGGCCTCGACCAGCGCCCCGCTGAGCTGGAGCGAGGCGTCGCGCACGCTCACCGTCGGCGCGCAGACGGGCACCTTCACGGGGGCGCCGGCGTCGCGGCAGTACACCCTGCGCCTGTCGAACTCGAACGCGCCCACCGCCGTGAGCGTGGACGGGGTGCAGGTCCCGGAGACCGCGTGGTCGTGGAACGCCAACCAGCGCACGGTCACGGTCACGACGGCCGCGCTGCCGCTCAACGCCCAGCACACCGTCTCGCTGTCCGGCTCGGCCACCGCCAACCCCACCGCCGGGGAGGTCCTCGGCGCCGGCGGCCTGTGCCTGGACGTGCGGGGCGGCACGCCGGCGGACGGCACGGCGATGCAGCTGTACGGCTGCAACCACACCGCCGCCCAGACGTTCGCCTACGGCGCCGACAACACCGTGCGGGTGCTCGGCAAGTGCCTCACCGCCGGGGCCGGGGTCACGATCAGCACGTGCTCGGGGGCGGCCGCGCAGCAGTGGTCGCACCAGTCCAACGGCGCGCTGAGCAACGGCGGGCAGTGCCTCGACGTGCCGAACTCGAACACCACGCCGGGGGCGGTGCAGCTGCAGATGTACGCCTGCAACGGCTCCGGCGCCCAGCTGTGGAAGCTGCCGCCGGGCCCGGTCACCGGCCCGGGCGGCCTGTGCGCCGACGTCGCCAACGCGTCGCCGGCCTCGGGCACCGCGGTGCAGCTGTACACCTGCAACGGCAGCGACGCCCAGCGCTGGTCGGCCCCGGGTGACCTGTCGCTGCGCACGCTGGGCAAGTGCCTCGACGTGGTCAACGGCGGCACCGCCAACGGCACCGCGGTGCAGCTGTGGGACTGCAACGGCACGGGCTCGCAGCAGTGGACCACCCGCGCGGACGGGACGCTCTACAACCCGCCGTCGGGCCGCTGCCTGGACGACCCGAACAACAACCAGAAGGCGGGCGACCTGCTGCGCATCTGGGACTGCAACACCACCGCGGCCCAGCGGTTCCGGCTGGGCTGATCCGCAGGCGCATCGGGCCTCGTCGCCGCCACGGCGGGGCCCGATGTCATGCGGTGCGCAGCCTGCGGACCATCACGCCGATCGTGCTCGCGACCGGGACCGGGCCGAAGAGGCGGGAGTCGTAGCCGGGGCTGTCGCCGAGCACGAGCATCGCGTCGGGCCCGACGAGCCCGGCGACGCGCTTGACGAGCCGGCCCGGCCGCTGGGCAGCGACCGGGCCGGCCTGGACCCGCGTGCCCGGTGGCAGCCGGACCGGTCCGGTGGGCCGGTGCAGCACCACGATGTCGCCGACGCGCAGCGGCTGGCCGCGGTACCGGCGGGCGAGCACGAGATCGCCGTCGTGCAGCGTGGGCGCCATGCTGCCCCCCGCGACCCGCACGACGAACCAGGGAAGACGGGTCAGCACGTCCCCGTCGCGTACTTGGCGTAGCAGTGGTTCGGCACGCCGGGGCAGCCGTTCATGCACTTCTGGCACCAGTGCAGGCCGCCGGAGCACCAGCAGCTGAGGTGGTAGGCGCAGTCGGCCTCCGCGCGCGCGGCGGGGACGAGACGGGCGAGCATGCGGTCGGCGAGGCGGTTGACGAGTGCGACCATGGGCGTCCTTTCCTCGGGATCTTGGTGTTGTACGACGACGACCGCGAGCGTCGGCGATCACGCGCAGTCGTGTCAACGCGACGCCGCGAAACCCCGGCTCGGCCGTGAAAGAGCCGTGAAAACTGTCCCATCGAGGATGATCACGGTAACGTGCGCGGCGTGCGCCAGCCCTTCCTCGACGCCGGGCACGCGGTGCGGCTGGCGGTGCGCGCCGGCCCCGGGCATCTCGCCGCCGACGCCGCCGTGACGCTGCTCGGCGCGGTCGTGCCCGTCGCCACCGTCTGGCTGCTCAAGCGCGCGCTGGATGCGCTGTCCGGCGGCGGTACGGCCGATGCGGCGACATTGCCGGTCGCCGGACTGGTCGCGGCGGGACTGCTCGCCGCGACCCTGCCGTCGCTGCACACGTTCCTGCAGCACCAGGTCGGCCGCGCCGTCGGCCGCCGCGCCCAGTCGGACCTGTACCAGGCGACGGCCCGGCTCGGCGGCCTCGCCCGGCTGGAGGACCCCGGGTTCCACGACCGGCTCCGGATGGCCCAGTCGGCCGGTCGCTCGGGCCCCGGCCAGGTCGTGCAGGGCGTCCTGGGCACCGTGCAGCTCGGCATCACCGTGGCCGGCCTCGTCGCCGTCCTGGCCGCGGTCAGCCCCGCGATCGCCGCCGTCACGCTGCTGGGCCTGCTGCCCGCGCTGCTGGCCGAGATCCGCCTGAGCCGCGCGCAGGCCGCGATGCTGTGGAGCATCAGCCCGCACGAGCGCCGCGAGTTCTTCTACGCCGAGCTGCAGACCAGCATCCCGGCCGCGAAGGAGGTGCGGCTGCTGGGGCTGTCCGAGCTGTTCCGCCTGCGCATGCTGGACGAGCTCGCCGAGGCCGACGGTCAGCGGCGCCGCCTGGACGCCCGGACGTTGCGCGTGCAGTTCCTGCTCGGGCTGGTGTCGGCATCGGTACTGGGAGCGGTCCTCGTCTGGGCCGTGTCCCTGCGGCGCTTCTCGGTCGGTGACATCTCGGCCCTGGTCGCCGGGATCGCGGCGCTGCAGACGACGCTGGCCGCGCTGGTCGGCCGCGTCTCGATGGTGCACGGCGCGCTGCTGCTGTACCGCCACTTCCGCGCCGTCCTCGACGCGGAGCCCGACCTGCCGGAGCCGGACGAGCCGCTCCCGGTGCCGCCGCTGCGCTCCTCGATCGAGTTCCGCGACGTGTGGTTCCGCTACTCCCCCGGGCAGGACTGGGTGCTGCGCGGCGTGAACCTCGTCGTCCCGCACGGCTCGGCGGTGGGCCTGGTCGGCCTGAACGGCGCCGGGAAGAGCACGATGGTGAAGCTGCTCTGCCGCTTCTACGACCCGTCGCGGGGCGCGATCCTGTGGGACGGGGTGGACCTGCGCTCGCTCTCGCTGCCCGGTCTGCGGTCCCGGATCGGCGCGCTGTTCCAGGACTACATGACCTACGAGCTCACGGCCGCGGAGAACATC
Organism: Dactylosporangium sp. CA-052675; assembly: GCF_050947935.1. Taxonomy (GTDB): domain Bacteria; phylum Actinomycetota; class Actinomycetes; order Mycobacteriales; family Micromonosporaceae; genus Dactylosporangium. The sequence continues at coordinate 5,583,790 of NZ_CP192010.1, forward strand.
GCCCTCGGCGACGTGGCGGCGTCCCCGTCGCCCGCGGCCGTCGAGGCGGCCGCGGCCCGGGCCGGCATCGACCCGGTGCTGCGCGGCCTGCCGCACGGCTACGACACGATGCTGTCCAAGCTCTTCGCCGAGGCCGACGGCGACGGGGTGCTGCTGTCGGGCGGCCAGTGGCAGCGCCTGGCCCTGGCCCGCACCTACCTGCGCGACCGCCGCGACCTGCTGATCCTGGACGAGCCGAGCGCGGGCCTGGACGCCGAGGCCGAGCACGAGATCCACCACGGCCTGCGGGCCCACCGCACCGGCGCGACGAGCCTGCTGATCTCGCACCGCCTCGGCGCCCTGCGCGACGCGGACACCATCGTGGTGCTGTCGGGCGGCGTGATCGCGGAGCGGGGCACGCACGCGCAGCTGCTCGCGCACGGCGGCGAGTACGCGCGCCTGTTCCGCCTCCAGGCCGACGGCTACCGCCCCGAGCCCGAGCCCGCCGCCTGACCCGGTGGCGCCGGTCAGCGCCTGTCTCCGGCGCCCGGCCGGGGTTGATCAGCCGCTCCGTCCAGCGTCGCAGCGGGCGGCCGGACGCCGGCTGGCCGTTCGGCGAGGGCGGACTTTCTGTCCAGGATCTGGACGTTTACTATAGGCGGCGTGACGGAGGGCGCCGACGCGATGCTGAGCGCGCTGCGGCCGGTCGTGGACGGCATCGCCGCCACGTTCGGGCCGACGTGCGAGGTCGTGCTGCACGACTACCGGCTCGGCGAGCGCTCCGTCGTCGCCGTCGCCGGCAGCGTCACCGGGCGGGCCGTCGGCGGGGCGCTGAGCGAGATCGGGCTGGCCGTGCTCGCCCGGGGCGACGCGGCCGGGAACGATCTCAACTACGTCTCGCGCACCGCGGACGGCCGGATCGTGAAGTCCTCGACGATGCCGCTGCGCGACGGCGACGGGCGCGTGTTCGGAGCGCTGTGCGTGAACGTGGATGTGACCGCCCTGCGGCAGGCCGGCGACCTGCTGGCCGCCCTGGCCGGGACCGTGCCGCCGCAGACCCCGGCGACCACGTTCACCAACGACTTCGAGGACGTCGTCGACGCGCTCGTGCGCGCCGAGGAGCTCGCGCGGGGCCGGCCCGCGGCCGGGCTCGGGCGCGGCGAGCGCATCGCCCTGCTGCGCGCGCTGGACGAGCGGGGCGTGTTCCGCGTCCGCAACGCCGTCCCGCGCGTCGCCGACCGGCTCGGGGTGTCCCGCTCCGCCGTGTACGCAGATCTGGCCGAGTGCCGCAGAGAGGCCCAGCAGTGACCACATTGGACGATCCCGAGACCCCGTTCGCGGCCCTCGACCCGCACCGCGTCGAGGCGAACGTGCGGCGGCTGCGCGCGCATCTCGAGCGGCTCGGCGTACCGCTGCGGCCGCACGTGAAAACGGCGAAGTCGGTCGAGGTCGCGCGCATGGTGCACGGCGGGGGGCCGGGACCGGTGACCGTGTCGACACTCGCGGAGGCCGAGGCGTTCGCCGCGGCCGGCTTCACCGACATCCTCTACGCCGTCGGCATCGCGCCACACAAGCTCGACCGCGTGCGGGCGCTGCGGGCGCGCGGGGTCGACCTCACCGTGCTGCTGGACAGCGTCGAGCAGGCCAAGGCCTTGGCCGGGCTCCCCGCGCTGATCGAGGTCGACTGCGACGGGCACCGCGGCGGGGTGCGGCCGGACGACCCGGCGCTGCTGCAGATCGCGGAGACCCTCGGCGAGCCGCGCGGGGTGCTGACCCACGCCGGCGAGTCCTACTTCGCCGACGGCGACGAGCAGTTGCGGGCCGCGGCCGAGCACGAGCGGGCGGCCGCCGTCGAGGCGGCCGGGCGCCTGCGGGCGGCGGGGTTCGCGGCGCCCGTGGTGAGCGTGGGCTCGACCCCGACCGCGCACTTCGCGACCGACCTGCGCGGCGTCACCGAGGTGCGGGCCGGCAACTTCGTCTTCTTCGACCTCGTGATGGCGGGCATCGGGGTGTGCACCCACGCGGATCTCGCGCTCTCCGTCGTCGTCACCGTCATCGGGCACCGCCCGGACAAGGGCTGGATCCTCACCGACGGCGGCTGGATGGCCACCTCGCGCGACCGCGGCACCGCGCGGCAGCGGGTCGACCAGGCGTACGGCCTCGTCGCCGATCTCGACGGCAACCCCTTCGAGGACCTGCTCATGACCGACGCGAGCCAGGAGCACGGGATCCTCGCCATCCGCCCGGACAGCGCCGCGAAGCTGCCCGCCATCCCGGTCGGCGCGCGGGTGCGCGTCCTGCCGATCCACGCGTGCGCGACGGCGGCGCAGCACGAGCGGTACCACGTCCTCGAGCCCGGCTCGCGGACGATCCAGGCCGAGTGGCCCCGAGTGCGAGGATGGTGACCGTGATCTTCCTGTCCGAGGCGGAGTCCGCCGCCCTGATCGACGAGGACCTCGCCTTCGCGGCGGCCCGCGAGGCGCTCGTGGCCGCGGTCGACGACCGGGCCGAGGTGTTCCCGGCGGTACTGGCGCACGGTTCCGACCCCCGCAACCGGTTCACGGTCAAGTCGGCGGCGTCGCAGAGCCTGGCGGGCCTGAAGGTGGGCAGCTACTGGCCGGACAGCGAGCCGCGCCACAACTCGGTGGTGCTGCTGTTCGACCAGGACGCCGGGCGCATCGCCGCGGTCGTGGAGGCGGGGACGGTCAACGCCTACCGTACGGCCGCCGCCGACGCGGTCGCCGCGAGCGTCCTGGCCCGCGCCGACGCCGCGACCCTGGCCGTGTTCGGCACCGGCCACCAGGCCCTCTACGAGTGCGCGGCCCTCGCGCGCGTGCGGCCGATCGCGTCGATCCTGGTCGTCGCCCGCAGCGCCGAGCGCGGCGCCGCGTTCGTCGAGCGCCTGGCCGCGCGCGGGCTGCCGGGCACCGTGACACCGGCGCGCGAGGCGTGCCAAGGCGCCGACATCATCGTCACGGCCACGACGGCGACGGCCCCGCTCTTCGACGCCGAGTGGGTGCGCCCCGGCACGCACGTGGCGAGCATGGGCTCCGACGCCGTCGGCAAGCAGGAACTCCCGCCCTCGCTGCTGCCCACCGCGCGGCTGTACTGCGACCTGCCGGCCCAGTCCCGCCGCATCGGCGAGTTCCAGCACGCCGCGGGGCTGGACGTCACCGCGATCGGCGACGTGCTCACCGGCCGGGCGATCGGGCGCGTGGAGCCGGAGGACATCACGGTCTTCGACAGTTCGGGGATCGCGCTGCAGGACCTCTTCATCGCCGAGGCCCTGCTGCGCGCCGCCGGCTCCTAGCCGCGGAGCTCACGCCGCCGGCTCCTAGCCGCGGAGCTCAGGCGGCTTGCGTCACCGGCTCCTCGCGGCCGGACACCTTCATCTTCACCGCCGTGGTCCTAGCTGCTGCGCGCCGCTGCCTCCTCGTCGCCGGACCCCTTCGCCTTGATCGCCGAGGTCCTGCTGCTGCGCGCTGCCGTCCCCTGGCCGCCGCCTCCTGGCCGCTGGCCTCAGGCGGCTTCCGCCACCGGCTCCGTCGCGGGCGCGGCCGCCAGGACCGAGTCCGCGTGGCGGGCGGCCGGGCAGGGAGCGGCCCAGCCGCAGGCCGGGCACATGCCGTTGGCGGCCCCGACGGCGTGCCGAGCGAGCAGTTCGGCGGCGGTGCTGGCCAGGACGCTGTCGGACTGAACAATATAGGACACGAGGACTCCCTCGAAGTGATCAAGTGGTGTGACGGCGAGCCCCATACCCCGTTGCAGGCGAATCAATCAATTTTTCTCGGCCGCCGTACGGTGGCCCACACGATCTTGCCGGTCACGGTCGGCGCGCTGCCCCAGGAGGCGCTCATCCCCTCGACGATGAGCAGCCCGTGCCCGCCCGTCTCGGGATCAGGGTCGCGCAGCCGCGGGAGCGTCGGGCTGCCGTCACGCACGGCGACGACCACGTAGTAGCGGCCGAGCTCGACGGAGAACCCGATCTCGGTCCGCGCGTGCCGGACCGCGTTCGCGACCAGCTCCCCGGTGACCATGAGCACCGGCCCGGCGATCTCGGCCACGCCCCACGCGGTGCAAGCGTTCTCGGCGACGGCCCGCGCCTGCGCCACCGACGAGGACAGCGGGAGCAGGAACGCGTGGCGGCGCGACGGAGCCGGCCGGCCCGCGCGCCCGTCCAGCGCCGCCTCGACGGACGGCGCCGTGGCCAGGTGCCGGCACACCGCGACCCGCGCGAGCCGGGCCGCGAGCTCGGGCGGCGCCCCGCACACGACGAGCGCCACGCCGGCCTCCTCGCAGCTGCGCCGGAGCACCGCGAGCACGGCAAGCTCGAGGTCGTCCTCGGCTCGCAGCCGCTGCGCGTCGAGCAGCACGACCTCGGGCCGGGCGGTGAGCGCCTTGTGCAGCGCCTGTCGCAGCCGCGGCGCGGCGGCGCGCTCGAGGAGCCCGCTGGGCTTGAGAATCGCGAGCGGATAGTCCTCGACGACCGGACACCGGAACACGAGAGTCCCTTATCGCATCCCGTGATCGGTAAACATCCGGTTGCGCTGCGTGCAGAATTCCTGGGAGCGCTCTGCTCGGCTCAGCTGGTCTCCCGGTCTTCCCACATCCGGCGCGCCTGGCCAGACCCCGCACCTCCCACCGCGGTCGCCTGGCGGCCCGCACCGCGGTGACGGCGACGCGTGTCGACCCGCCTCGGCCGCCGGCGGCGCGTGTCGACTTGCCGCGCGCGACGCAGGCGCGTGGCGGCCCGCCCCCGCGACGCAGGCGCACGACGGCCGCACCTCGGCGCCGGCGGCGCGTGATGGCCCGGCTTTCGACCCAGGCGCACGACGGCCCGCCTCCCGGCGCAGGCGCACGTCGGCCCGCACCTCGCAGACGGTGGCGCGTATCGACCTGCCCCGCGACGCAGGCGCACGACGGCCCGCCCCTCGCTGACGGCGGCGCGTATCGACCTGCCCCGCGACGCAGGCGCACGACGCCCCGCACCTCGCTGACGGCGGCGGCGCGGGATGGCCCGGCTCGCGACGCGGGGTGCGGGACCTTCGGGTCAGCGCGCCTCCCAGGCTCGCCAGAGGCGGGCGTACGCGCCGTCGGCCGCGACCAGCTCGGCGTGGCTGCCCTCCTCGGCGACCCGGCCACCGTCGAGTACGACGATGCGGTCGGCGGTCGCGGCCTGGGTCAGGCGGTGCGCGACGACGAGCGTCGTGCGGCCCGCGGTCGCGGCCAGGGCCGAGGTCTCCAGGTGTCGTGCGCCGAGACTGCCCGCCTCCGCGGTGGCCTCGTCCAGCACGGCGACGGGCGGGTCGGCGAGTACGACCCGGGCCAGGGCCAGCTGCTGGGCCTGGGCGGCGGTGAGCGGGTGGCCACCCTCGCCGACGACGGTCCGCAGGCCCTCGGGCAGGTCGCGCGCCCAGTCGAGCGCGTCGACGGTGGCCAGCGCCGCCGCCACCTCGGCGTCGGTCGCGCCCGGGCGGGCCAGGCGCAGGTCCTCGACCAGCGGCCCGGCGAAGACGTGCGTTTCCTGGGTGACGACCGCGACCCGCGCGGTGCTGGGTGGGTGGCCGCCGACGGTGACGGTGCCGGAGCGCGGGTGCAGCAGTCCGGCGGCGATGGCGGCCAGCGTCGACTTGCCCGCGCCGGTCGACCCGACGAGCGCGACCCGGGTGCCGGGGGCGACGTACAGCGTGACGCCGTGCAGGACATCGGTGCCGTCGTCGTACGCGAACGTAATGTCGCGCAAAATCAACTCGACTTGACGAAAATCAACATTGGCAGCGTCAACATGACCAAAATGCGGCTCGTCAACATCGCCAGCACGAGCGTCAACCGCAACGACGCGGGCGTCAACGTCAACGTCAACGTCAACAGCTCGGGCATCAACATCGCCAACGCGGGCGTCACCATCGCCAGCGCAGGGCCCAACCTCCACCGCAGGACGGCCAGCCGCAACAACGCGGGCGTCACCGTCGCGAGTGCACGGGTCAACCTCTACTGCGCGTGGGTCAACCGCAACAACGCGTTCGTCACCATTGCCAGCTGGGACTTCGACGTCAACACCGCGAACATCAACTGCGACAACCCGGGCATCAACATCGCCACTGCCGGTGTCGGCAGCGGCAGCGCGGGCATCAACATCGGCAGTGCGAGTGGCGGCAGCGGCAGCGCGGGCATCAACATCGGCAGTGCGAGTGGCGGCAGCGGCAGCGCGGGCATCAACATCGGCAGTGCGAGTGGCGGCAGCGGCAGCGCGGGCATCAACATCGGCAGTGCGAGTGGCGGCAGCGGCAGCGCGGGCATCAACATCGGCAGTGCGAGTGGCGGCAGCGGCAGCGCGGGCATCAACATCGGCAGTGCGAGTGGCGGCAGCGGCAGCGCGGGCATCAACATCGGCAGTGCGAGTGGCGGCAGCGGCAGCGCGGGCATCAACATCGGCAGTGCGAGTGGCGGCAGCGGCAGTGCGGGTGTCGGCAGCGGCAGTGCTGGCGGCGGGGACTTCGAGCACGCCGACCAGGCGGGCCAGAGCCGCGCCCGCCGCCTGGATGTCCGCGGCGCTGAAGAGCAGGCCGCCGATCGGGTTGAACAGGCGGTGGAACAGCACGGCCGCGGCCGCGGTCTCGCCGACGGTCACGTGGCCGGCGCGCACCAGGAAGTAGCCGGCGACCACGATCGCCAGGACCCCGGCGAACTCGGCCCGGTTGACGCGGCCGACGAGCCGGGTGAAGAGCTTGAACACCGAGTACTCGACGTCGCGCGCGCGGGCCGAGGCCGCGTCGATGCCGCGGAGGTGACGCTCCTCGAGGTGGTACGCGTGGACCGTCGCACGGCCGAGCATGCTCTCGACCAGCAGCCGGGCGCGGTCGGCGATCGCGATGCGCTGCTGACGGTAGCCCGGGGCCGAGCGCGGGAGGTACCAGCGCAGGCCCAGGACGTACAGGGGCAGGGAAACGGCGGCGGCCAGGCCCAGGCGCCAGTCGATCCCGGCCATCGTGGCGAGGCTGAGCACCGCCAGGAGCACCGAATTGATCATGTTTGGGAGGATTTCGGACACCACGCGGTGCACGGCCGCCACGTCCGGGCCGACCCGGGCGAGCAGGTCGCCGCGGCCCGCGCGTTCGAGGGTGGCGGACGGCAGCCGCAGCGCCCGCTCGACGGTGGCCTCGCGCAGGGTGGCCAGCAGCCGGCCGCCCGTCCGCGCGACGAGGTAGGCGGCGAGCCCGGCCGTGAGCCCGGCGGCCAGCGCGGCGGCGCCGATGACCGCCCCGATGGCGGCGAGGGCCGACGGGGAGGCACCGGCCCGGACGCGGTCGACGAGTACGCCGAGCGCGGAGACCGGCACGATCGCGGCGGCCGCCCCGGCCAGCCCGACGGCGAGGGTGCCGGCGACCTCGAGCCGCCGCCGGCCGAGCTCGCCGCGAACCCACCGCCACGTGCCCCGAGCCGAGGCGATCGGCAACGTCACCGCAGCACCGCCCGCCCGCATGACGGCCCGCCCGCGCCGAGAACCGCGGGAGCGCCGAGGGCCTCCAACCGCCGCCGGCCGAGCTCGCCGCGAACCCAGCACCACGTGCCCCGAGCCGAGGCGATCGGCAACGTCACCGCAGCACCGCCCGCCCGCATGACGGCCCGCCCGCGCCGAGAACCGCGGGAGCGCCGAGGACCTCCAACCGCCGCCGGCCGAGCTCGCCGCGAACCCAGCACCACGTGCCCCGAGCCGAGGCGATCGGCAACGTCACCGCAGCACCGCCCGCGCGTAGGACGGCTCGCCCGCGCCCAGGGTGGCGTGGGTGCCGACGGTGTGGACGCGGCCCGCGTCGAGGACCACGACCCGGTCGGCGACGGCGAGCAGGGCGGGGCTGCTGGTGACCACGAGCGTCGTCAGGCCCCGGCGCAGCGCCCGTACGCCGAGCGCGAGCGACTGCTCGGTGACGGCGTCCACGGCGGTGGTCGGGTCGTGCAGGACGAGGACCGGCGGCCGGGCGAGCAGGGCCCGGGCCAGGGCGAGCCGCTGCCGCTGGCCGCCGGAGAGCCCGGCGCCGCGCTCGTCGACGGGGTGGTCGATGCCGGCCGGGTGGGCGGCCAGGACCTCGTCGGCGGCCGAGGCCCGCAGCGCGGCGGCGAGCGTGTCGGGGTCGGCGCCGTCGGGCGCGAGGTTCCCGGCGAGCGTGCCGGCGAAGAGGTCGGTGTGGTGGGGCTCGACGTGCAGCAGCTCCCGGGCGGATCGCAGATCATGCAGCGGTACTCCCCCGAGCCGCACCTCCCCGTCGAACTCCCCGGGCGCGACCCGCCCCGCGAGCAGCCCGACCAGCGCCTCGGCGTCGGCCGGCCGGTACGCCACGACTCCCACGAACTCGCCGGGCCGCACGCGCAGGTCCAGCCCGTCGAGGGAGCCGTGGCGCACCCCGGCCAGGTCGAGCGTGACGTCGTCGCCGGCCGGCGCGCGGGTGGGCTCCGGCAGCACCTCGGGCGCGTTGAGCACGAGCGCGACCCGCTCGGCCGAGCCGCGGGCCTCCGCGATCCAGCTCGGCACCGCGGCGAGCATACCCAGCGGCTCCAGGAGGAACTGGGCGAGCCCGATGACGGCGATGAGCTCGCCGACGGTGATCCGGCCGGTGAGCGCGAACCAGCCAGCGAGCACGGCCACCCCGCCGGCGAGCAGGCCGCCGGCGGCGGTGGAGGCGGCCAGGTACGTGCCCTGGGTCCGGGCCGCGCGCAGCGACGCGGCGAGGGAGGCGCGGCTGACCTCCCGGTAGCGGCGGGCCGCGGCGCCCTCGGCCCCGATGCCGCGCAGCGGGCGCAGGCCCGTGACGAGGTCCGTGGCCAGCGACGCGGCCCGGCCGGCGAGGTCCTGCTGGACCTCGACGCGGCGGGCGATGCGCGGGCCGGCGAGCTGCAGCAGCCCGAGCACGGCGGGCGTGCCGCCGAGCACGGCGACCCCCAGGCGCCAGTCGACGGCGACGAGCGCGACGGCGCTGACCAGCGTGGCGGTCACGGCGCCGGCGACGCGGGGCACGTAGTCGAGGAGGTAGGAGACGTTGTCGGCGTCGGTGGACGCGACGGTGAGCAGCTCCCCGGCGCGCAGCGGGGTGCGGATGCCGCGCGGGTGCAGGATCTTCGCGGCGAGCTCGTCGCGCAGGAGGTACGCCTCGTCGGTGATGGCGCGCATGAGGTGGCGGCCGCCGAAGCGGTACGCCATCGTCAGCAGCCCGAAGAGGACGGCCAGGGCGCCGATCCAGGCGATCAGGGCGGGGCCGTCGCCGGGGGCCACCGCGCGGTCGATGCCGACGCCGATGAGGATCGGCACCGCCGACTCGCACAGCTGGTGGCCGCAGTAGAGCAGCGTGCCGAGGCCGGTGTGGCGGCGGTTGCGGGCGAGCGCCCGGCGCAGGATGCCGGCGGCGTGCAGCGGGGCGTTCACCGGAGTGAGGCTAGCCTAACCTTGGCGGGCGGCGGCACCGGGCCCGCACCGGCCGCGCCGGGCCCGCGCCGCGGGTCGCGCAGGCATCCACCGCGGGCCGTGCCGGGCCGCGCCAAGCGCGGGCCGAGCCGGGTTGCGCCAAGCGCGGGCCGTGCCGGGCCGCGCCGAGCGCGCGCCGGGGCCGCTCGGGCGCGATACTCGTCGGATGGATGAGCACGGGCGGCCGGAGCCGCCGCCGGACGGGGACGAGGCCGCGACCCTGCTGGGGTTCCTCGACTACCAGCGGGCGACGCTGGCGTGGAAGTGCTCCGGGCTCGGCGCGGACGCGCTGCGGGCGACCGTGGGGGTCTCCCCGATGACGCTCGGTGGGCTGCTCAAGCACCTGGCGTACGTCGAGGACGACTGGTTCGCGTACCGGCTGGACGGCGCGGATCGCCCCGAGCCCTGGGCGGGCGTGGACTGGGCGGCCGACCCGGACTGGGAGTGGCACTCGGCGGCCGGGGACGACCCCGAGCAGCTGCGCCGGCTCTGGCGGTCATCCGTGGCCGGGGCGCGCGAGCGGACCGCCGCCGCCCTGCGCGACGGCGGGCTCGGGCGGCCGGCGGCCCGGCCCTGGGCCGACGGGCGCAGCCCGAGCCTGCGCTGGATCCTGTGCCACATGATCGAGGAGTACGCGCGGCACAACGGGCACGCCGACCTGCTCCGCGAGTCGATCGACGGCACGACCGGCGAGTGAGGACGCGGCCGGCAGGCGAGTGAGAACGCGACCGGCGAGCGGCCCGCGAGTGAGGGCGCGGCCGCCGCAGGGCGCAGAACGCGGTACGAAGATTTGCGTACGTCCACGCCGACGCCGAGGCGACGCTCGATGCCGCCCCGCCGCCCGATGATCGGACCGTGACCAACCAAGCGCTGCGGCGCCGCCGGACGCTCCTCGGGCTGCTCGTCGTCGCGGCCGGGTTCGCGGTGGTGCTCGCGTGGCCGTACCTGAGCCTCGACCCGGCCGACAGCCGCCTCGACGTGCGCGCCGGCCCGCGGTACGCCGTGCTCGTCGTGCACGTCTTCACGGCGGCGGTGGCGCTCGTGGCCGGGCCGCTGCAGTTCATGGCGGCGGTGCGGGCGCGGCGGCGGCTGCACCGGGCGATCGGGCGGGTCTATCTGCTCGCCGGGGTGCTGCCCTCGGCGGTCACCGCCGTTGCGGTCGCGATCTGGTCGGGGCGGCCCGTCACGCAGGCCGGGCTGAGCACCGCGGCGGTGCTGTGGCTGGTCACGGGCGCCCTCGCCTACCGGGCGGCCCGGCGCCGCGACTTCGCCGCCCACCGGGCCTGGATGCTGCGCAACTACGCGCTGACGTTCCTCGCCGTGACGTCGCGGCTGCTCGTACCGCTGCTGCTGCTCGCCCAGATCCCGTTCGGCGGCGCCGGGGCGGGCGAGATCGGCGAGCGCGCGCCGTCGATGATCCCGATCGGTCAGACGCTGGGCTGGGTCGTGAACCTGCTCGCGGTCGAGCTGCTGGTCGTCCGGCGGCCGCGGCGGGCACGGCCCTGAGCGCGATCCTTGCGTTCCTGCAACAAAATTTGGGCCGAGTATTGGCTGCTAGGGGCGTCGCCGCGGGCCGTTCCCGGCGCTGTCGAGTCGCGGGGCGAGTGATCGGGTGCCAAACTACGTCGATGCAACAGCGGGTCCTGGCTGGGCGGTACCGGCTCGACGACATCCTGGGCGTCGGCGGCGTGTCGACGGTCTGGCGGGCCCGCGACGAGGTGCTGGCGCGGGACGTGGCGGTCAAGCTGCTCTCCGGCCGGTACGCGAGCGACCCGGCGTTCCGGCTGCGCAGCCGGGTGGAGGCGCAGGCTGCCGCGGCGCTGTCGCATCCGAATGTCGCGCAGGTCCACGACTTCGGGGAGACCGTCGAGGACGGGGTCCGCACGCCGTACATCGTCATGGAGCTCGTCCCCGGCCTGCCCCTGGATCAGCGCCTCGCCGACGCGCCCGTGCCCGTCGCCGAGGCGCTGCGCATCTGCGGCGAGGTCGCCGCCGGCCTGGCCGCCGCGCACGCCGCCGGCCTGGTCCACCGCGACGTGAAGCCGGCCAACGTCATCCTCGCCCCGACCGGCGCGAAGGTGGTCGACTTCGGCATCGCCGCGACCGCCGACTCCGGCGACCCGGACGAGGAGCTCATGGGCACCCCGGCCTACCTCGCCCCGGAGCGCATCACCGGCGACGCGATCACCCCGTCATCCGACGTGTACTCCCTGGGCATGCTGCTCTACAAGCTGCTCGCCGGCCGCCTGCCCTGGTCCACGTCGCGGCCCACGGACACCCTCGACGCCCACCTCTTCGCCGAGCCGCCGCCGCTGCCGGAGCTGGACGGCGTGCGGCCCGAGGTCGCCCGCCTGTGCCTGCGCTGCCTGGCCAAGGACCCCGCCGCCCGCCCCACCGCCCACGACGTCGCCGTCTTCCTCGCGGCGCACGACGTCGCCGCCTCCGCCGCGACCCACGAACCCCCGGCCACCCCGGCCACCACCCCGCCGCCGCGCCGGCGCCGCCTCCTCCTCGTCGTCCTGGGCGCAGCGGCCGCGGCCGGCCTGCTCGCCTGGGCGCTGATCCCGGCTTCCGAGCAGCCGGTGCCCGCCGCGGCGCAGCCCGGCCCGTCGCTCGAGCCGTCGACGGCGCCGGGCGGCATCGCCCCGGCCGAGCCGCCCTCGGCCCCCGCGGCCGCCGCCATCTCGGCCCGGCCGGTGACGACGACCGGCCCGGCCCCGACCTCCGCGGCCGCCTCCGCGGGTCCGGCGACCGCGGCCACGACCACGACGGCGACGGCGACGGCGACGGCGACGGCGACCGTCGAGCCGGTGCCCGGGCCGCCGCGCACGTTCACGTCCGCGGGCGGCACCGTCCAGGCCCGGTGCACGCCGTCGGGGCAGGCCGAGCTCACGTCGTGGTCGGCGACCTCGCCGTACCGGGTCGACTGGGTCAACGCGGGCCCGGCGGTCGCGGCGGTCGCCGCGTTCACGCACGGCAACCGGTCGATCGACATGACGGTCACCTGCGACGGCACCACCCCGACCGCGGCCACGACCAGCCACGGCGGCTGAGCTTCACCGGCCCGGGAGCGGGGTGAGGAACAGCCCGAGCTGATGCGTGGGCGCCTCGCCGTCGGCGGGGACCGCGGCCGCCCAGCGGCCGAGCACCGCCATGAGCTCGCCCTGCAGGGCCTTGGCGCCGTCGGGCGTCAGGCGCAGCGGCACCCAGTTGAACATGACGGCGGGCCGGTCCGGGGCCAGCAGCGCGGCCGGGTCCCAGTCGCCGCCTTCGGGGGCGAGATCGAGGCGGATGCGGCCGGCGTCGTCGCGGTACAGGCGGACCACCCAGTCGCCGAGGCCGGCCCGGCTCGCCAGGGCGGCCAGCGCGGCGAGGAACGTCTCCCGCACCGGCTCGTCGACCAGCCGGAAGAAGTCCCGCACATCGCCGTCGGGCAGCACCATGAGCGGCGCCCGCACCTCGTCCGGGGCCCGATACGCGGTGACCGCGCGGCCGGCTCGGGCTCGCGTGCCGGCCGGGCGCAGCAGCCCGGCGCGGAGCATGGCCTGCACACGGTACGCCACCTGCTCGACCGGCACCCCGAGCACCCGCGCCGCCTCCCCCGGCGTGCACCGCCGCGCGAGGAACGGCTCCAGGAACCGGCGCCGCTGCGGCTGCAGCACCATCCGCGCGGCCGCCGCGTCCGCGACGGTGAGCACCTCACGCCTACTCGAATCCGGGCCTGTCATGTTGAGCAGGGTAGGCGGCACCGTTGCCGACCATGAACCCTCTGTCGTGGCCGCGCGCCATCGCCCTGCACCTGCTGCCCGGGGCCGCCGGCGCCCTCGTGTTCGCCGCCCTCGCCCCGGTGCTGGCCGCCGCCGGGCTGCCGATCGTGTGGGGCATGTTCGCCGCGGTGCTGCTCGTCCTGGCGCCGGTCGAGCTGTATCTGGCCCGCTCGGTGCGACCCGCGTGGGCGGTGTCGTGGCGGGTGCTGCTGCCGACGCTCGCCGCCGCCGCGCTGCTGCCGGGGCTCGTGCAGTGGCTGGAGCCGGCGCCGTGGTGGCCGCTGGCGGTGGACACCGCGCGGCCCGGCTGGCAGGTCGCGGTGACCATAACCGGCTGGGTCGTGTGCTTCGTGCTGGTCGGCCCGGTGGCCGAGGAGGTGTACTTCCGCGGCTACCTCCTGCCGCGCCTGCCCGCCCGGACCGCGCTCGCGGCCCCGGCGAACGCGGCGCTCTTCGCGGCGTACCACCTGTGGCAGCCCTGGACCTGGCTCACGGTCGCGGTGTTCGCGCTCCCGCTCGCGGTCGCGGCCGGGCGCCCGCGCGGGCTGCCGGCCGCGGTGCTCGCCCACGTCCTGGTGAACCTGGTCATGCTGGTCGCGATGGTGCGCTGAGGCGGGGCCTACGCGCTCCGGGCCGGCCAGTGCTCGGTCACCCGCACGAGGCCGGACGCGGCGACGAGCAGGGCCGCGTGGCCCTCCAGCGTGTCGAGCCAGGGCAGGCCGCCGGGGCCGCGGGCCACGGCGGCGGTCGCGTACACGTCGGCCCACAGCAGCTGCGGGCCGGTCACCGTCACCGCGCGGACCGCCGACGCCGGCCGGCCGGTGGTGGGGTCGATGATGTGCCGGCCGCGGTGGGCGGTGCCGGAGGTGGCGACGGCACCGTCGCGGCGCTCGAGCACGTGCAGCAGCCCCGCCCGGTCGTCGGGGTGCTCGATGCCGACCCGCCACGCCGGGTGGCCGTCCTCGGCGTGCACGAGGACGTCGCCGCCGGCGTTGAGGCACCAGGAGCGGCCCCGCAGCCGCCGCAGCCGTCCCGCCGCCCGCTGCACGGCCCAGCCCTTCACCAGGCCGGACGGGTCGAAGCGGGGCGTGCCGGTGCGCGGGTCGGGCAGCTCGCGCGGGTCGAACCAGCCGCCGGTGCGCTCCCGGGCCCGCTCGCACAGCGCGAGGACCTCCCCGAACGCCGGGTCCGCCGCGCCGGCTTCGAGCTCGCCGCGGGCCCAGCGGTTCAGGTCGCTGTCGTCGCGGTACGGGCTGAAGACCGCGTCGGCGTGGCGCAGGTCGGCGAAGACGGCCTCGACAGCGGCCCGGACCTCGGCGCTGTCCGGGTCGTCGCCGCGCACGTGGACGCTGACCGGCAGGCCCATGATCTGCTGGACCCAGGCCCGGCGCGGGAGGGTCGCGGCGCTCATGCGTTCAGGTGGGCGGCGTCGAGGGCGGCCTGCAGCGACTCCTTGTAGCCGTCGCTGGTGACCGTGGCGCCGGAGACGGTGTCGATGTCGGCGCTCTGGGCGGCGATGGTCTCCCGCACCAGGGTCGGCAGGGCGCGCGCGTTGATCTGCCGGTCCTTGCCGTTGGCGTCCGGGTAGACGGGGACCGTGACGGCGGTGATCCTCCCGCCGGAGACGGTGATGCTGACCTGGACGTCGCCCCAGCGGGTCGGCGCGACCGAGCCCTGGTAGGTCGTCCCGCTCGCGGTGCCGTCCCCCGGCCCGGTGCCGGTGCCGCCGGTGCTGGAGCCGGTGCCGGTGGACGAGGACGTGGTGCCGGAGCCGGAGCCGGCGGCCGCCGCGGGCGGTGTGGACGCGGTCGCGGCGGAGCCGAGGCTCGTGCGGTAGCTGAAGAGCAGCACGACGGCCGCGAGGGTGGAGAGTCCCCAGAGGGTGATGCGTCGCAACGAAGGCTCCTACCAGGCGAACTGTTCGGTGTGGACGGGGCCGGCTGCGGCGCCGCGGGCCGCGGCCGTCGCGGCGGCGGTCCAGGCGTCGGGGCCGCAGACGTAGACGTGCGCGCCGGCGATCCGCGGGGCGAGGTGGTGCAGGGGCGGGGCGCCGGCCGGCAGCCACGAGGTCTCGTGGGCGCGGGGGCCGAGCAGGTACACGATCCGGACCCCGCGGTGGCGGGCCAGCCAGTCGAGCTCGGCCCGGAAGGCGACCTCGGCCGCGCTGCGGGCCCGGTAGACCAGGGTGGCCTGCCCGGGGGCGTAGGGCAGCTCGCCGAGGAGGGCCAGCAGCGGGGTGACGCCGATGCCGCAGGCCAGCATGACGACGGGGCCGCCGGTGTACCGCTCGCCGGTCAGCTTGCCGTAGGGGCCCTCGATGAGCGCGCGGGTGCCCGGCCGCAGCCCGGCGACGCGGGCGCTGCCGTCGCCGAGGTCCTTGACGGTGATGCGCAGCACGCCGGTGTGCGGGGTCGCCGACAGGGAGTACGGGTGGGAGCGGGACCAGCCGGGCCCGTCGAGGAAGCGCCACTGGAAGAACTGCCCGGCCCGCACCGGCAGCCCGGCGAGGTGCCGGCCGCGCAGGTACACCGAGGTCAGGCCCGGCCCCTCGGGGACGACCCGGTCGACGACGAGCCGGTGGCGCCAGTTGCGCCACGCGGGCAGCCCGAGGCGGTAGGCGACGACGGCCCCGGCCGAGACCGCGTACAGGGTCCACCAGTAGGCGCGCGACCACGGCGAGGAGACGAAGTCGGTGCCCGTCCAGATCTGGTGCGGCAGGGCCAGGCCGACGCCGAGGTACGCGTACAGGTGCAGCAGATGCCACGACTCGTAGCGCAGCCGCCGCCGGGCCGCCCGCATCGACGTCACCACGACGAGCACGAGCAGCAGGGTCCCCGCGGTGGCCAGCAGGATCCCGGGGTAGTCGACGACCAGGTCCCACAGCTCGGCGAACACGTTGACGTGCGCGTCGCCCGCGTAGCCGGCGGTGATGAGCACGATGTGCGCGAGCATGAGGTGGAACGACGTGAACCCGGTCCAGCGGTGCCAGCGGGCCAGGCGGTCCTGCCCGAACGCCCGCTCGACCACCGGCACCCGGGCCATCAGCAGCACCTGCAGCAACAGCAGGTCGGAGGCGAGCAGCCCGGTGAGCCGGCCGAGGGAGTCCGTCCAGGACTGGGCCACGGCCTGCACCCCGCCGCCCGCGACCCACAGCGCGGTCACCACGAGCAGGCTCACGAACGCGGCCGCGCCGCCGGCGTCGGCCCACCATCGCGGGGTGGCGGCGCGCACGGCGCGGGCCGGTGGGGCGAGGGTCGTCGTCGTCATGTCCGTAACCATCGGCGACGATCCTGTGAGCCGGCCTCCGGGCGGCTAAGAATCGCTTAAGAGACGCGGCAGCCGGACGAGGGGGCGGCCCTCAGCGCCAGTCGAAGTGTTCGCGGTGGATCTGGCGGCTCGGGACGCCCGCCCGGCGCAGCCGGCGCACGAACGCGGCGACCATCGGGGCCGGGCCGCACAGGAAGACCGACACCCCGCTCGGGTCGTCGCCGGTCCCGGCCGCGGCGAGGACGTCGTCGGCGGCGAGGAAGCCGCGGGCCGGGGCCCTCGACCGGCGCACCGGCGGGGCGAGCACACTCACCCCCTCACCATCCCACCCGCCGGGCCTCGATGCCGGCGCAATGCCACGAGACCGGCGCCGGACGGGGCCGGCCGGCCACATTTGATTGACCGGCGATCCGGTGGGGTAGCGGCTTGCCGTGCGGCTCATGCTGCGCCGTCTCCCGACGGATGGGCCGCACCCTCGTATGGCGTCCGGCCGGTTCACGGCCCGTCCGGCCGGGCGCCTCCCGCGTCGCGGTGGCCGGATCGCGGTCTACACGGCATGTGTCGGGGTAGCGGCGGCCCTATGACGACTACGAGCGCCGGTCCGACCATCGTCGAGGGCCCCGCGCCGCTCGGCCCGGCCCAGGGCGTGCTCGACCGCGACCGGCTGGAGCGACTGGACGCCTGGTGGCGGGCCGCCAACTACCTGTCCGTGGGCCAGATCTACCTGCTGGACAACCCGTTGCTGCGCGAGCCGCTGAGCCCCGAGCACATCAAGCCGCGGCTGCTGGGCCACTGGGGCACGACGCCGGGACTGAACCTCGTCTGGGCCCACGCGACCCGGCTCGTGCGCGAGCGGGACCTCGACGCGGTGTTCGTCGCCGGACCCGGCCACGGCGGGCCCGGCCCGAACGCGGCCGCCTGGCTCGAGGGCACGTACAGCGAGCTGTACAGCCACATCTCCCAGGACTGCGAGGGGCTGCGGCGCTTCTTCCGGCAGTTCTCGTTCCCCGGCGGCGTGCCCAGCCACGCGGCCCCGGAGACGCCCGGCTCCTTCCACGAGGGCGGGGAGCTGGGGTACTCGCTGCTGCACGCGTTCGGGGCCGTGCTGGACAACCCGGGCCTCGTCGCGTTCTGCGTCGTCGGCGACGGCGAGGCCGAGACCGGTCCCCTGGCCGCCAGCTGGCACGCCGGCAGGCTGCTGGACCCGGCTCACGACGGCGCGGTGGTGCCGGTCCTGCACCTCAACGGGTACAAGATCGCGAATCCGACGGTGCTGGCCCGCATTCCCGAGGACGATCTGGTGGCGCTGCTGCGTGGCTACGGCTACGACCCGGCGATCGTGGCCGGCGACGACCCGGCCGACGTCCATCAGCAACTGGCCGGTGTCTTCGACCGCACCGCCGACACGATCCAGGAGATCCAGGCGGTCGCCCGCGGCGGCGGCGACCTGGTCCGGCCGGTGCGGTGGCCGATGGTGGTCCTGCGCACGCCCAAGGGCTGGACCGGCCCGGTCGAGGTCGACGGCCAGCCGGTGGAGGGCACGTTCCGCGCCCACCAGGTGCCGCTGCCGGGCGTGCGCACCGATCCCGAGCACCTGCGGGCGCTGGAGCGCTGGATGCGCTCGTACCGCCCCGAGGAGCTGTTCGACGCGGACGGGCGCCCGGTGCCGGGGCTGCTGGGGTGCAACCCGGTCGGCGACCGGCGGATGAGCGCCAACCCCCACGCGAACGGCGGGCTGGTGCGCAAGGACCTCGAACTGCCGGCCTGGCGCCGCTACGCCGTGGAGGTGCCGAACCCGGGCACCGTCGCGCACGAGGCGACCCGGGTGCTCGGCCGCTGGCTGCGCGACGTGGTGGCGATCAACCCGGACTCGTTCCTGATCACGGCCCCGGACGAGCTGGCCAGCAACCGGCTGCAGGACGTGCTGGAGGTGACCGGCCGGCGGTGGAACGCGCTCACCGAGCCCGGCGACGACCGGCTCGACCCCGCCGGGCGGGTCGTCGAGCTGCTGTCCGAGCACGTCTGCCAGGGGCTGCTGGAGGGGTACCTGCTCACCGGCCGGCACGGCCTATTCACCTGCTATGAGGCGTTCATCCACATCGTCGACGCGATGTTCAACCAGCACGCGAAGTGGCTGGAGTCCTCCGCGCACATCCCGTGGCGGCGGCCACTGGCGTCGCTGAACTACCTGCTGTCCTCGCACGTGTGGCGCCAGGACCACAACGGCTTCACGCACCAGGACCCGGGCTTCCTCGACGTGGTGCTGAACAAGAAGCCGGAGGTGGTCCGGGTGTACCTGCCGCCGGACGCCAACACGCTGCTGTGCACCTACGACCACTGCCTGCGCAGCCGTCACTACGTCAACGTCGTGGTCGCCGGGAAGCAGCCGGCGCTGTCGTACCTCGGCGCCGAGGACGCCGCCCTGCACTGCGCCCGCGGACTGGGCATCTGGTCGTGGGCCGGCACCGAGCCGGCGGGCGTCGCGGACGCGGAGCCCGACGTGGTCCTGGCCTGCGCCGGCGACATCCCGACGCTGGAGACGCTGGCGGCCGCCGCGATCGTGCGCGAGCGGCTGCCGGACCTGCGCGTCCGGGTCGTCAACGTGGTCGACCTGATGCGCCTGCTGCCCGACTCGCGGCACCCGCACGGGCTGCCGGACCGCGAGTTCGACGCCATGTTCACCGCCGACCGGCCGGTGATCTTCGCGTTCCACGGCTACCCGTGGCTCATCCACCGGCTGACGTACGCGCGCGGCAACCACGAGCACATGCACGTCCACGGCTACCAGGAGAACGGCACCACGACCACGCCGTTCGACATGGTGATGCTCAACAACCTCGACCGGTACCGGCTCGTCATCGACGTCGTCGACCGTGTGCCGGGCCTGGCGGTGCGGGCGGCGCCGCTGCGCCAGGAGATGGCGGACGCCCGGCTGGCGGCCCGCACCTACACCCGCGACCACGGCGAGGACCAGCCCGAGATCGCCGGCTGGACCTGGCCCGGCGATCCGCCCGCACCCGCCTGACGCTGCCCGCGGTTGGCCGCGGCCGGGCCGGGCACTTGGGGCGCATGATCCCGTCGCCCGGCCCGGCCGGGCGAGCCACCCGCGACCGAAGGAGCGGCATCATGCAGATCGGCTACAAGCTCGCGTCCGAGGCCTTCGGGCCGCAGGAGCTCGTCCGGCAGGCGGTCCGGGCCGAGGAGGCCGGGTTCGACTTCGTCGAGATGAGTGACCACTTCCATCCCTGGCTCGAAGAACAGGGCCACTCCCCGTTCACGTGGACGGTCCTCGGCGCGATCGCCGAACGGACCGGGAGCATCGGCCTGGCCACCGGCGTCACCTGCCCGACGGTCCGGTATCACCCGGCGATCATCGCCCAGGCCGCCGCCACGCTCGCGCTGCTGTCCGGCAACCGGTTCACGCTCGGCGTCGGCGCCGGCGAACGCCTCAACGAGCACGTGGTCGGCCCCGGGTTCGGCAGCGTCGGGCTGCGCCACGAGCGGCTGCGCGAGGCGCTGGAGATCATCCGGCTGCTGTGGTCCGGGGGGTACCACTCCTACGAGGGCCGGCATCTGCAGCTCGACGACGCCCGCGTCTTCGACCAGCCCGACGAGCCGCCGCCGGTCGCGGTGGCCTGCAGCGGGCCGGCCTCGGTCCGCATCGCCGCACAGCTGGGCGACGGGCTCTTCGCCACCGAGCCCGACGCCCGGCTCGTCGGCCGCTACCGCGAGCTGGGCGGCTCCGGCCCGCGGTACGCCGAGGCGCCGATGGCGTGGGCCGAGGACGAGGACCAGGCGGTCGAGGCGGCGCTGGGCACGAGCCGGTGGTCGCTGAGCGGCTGGAAGGTGATGAGCGAGCTGCCGAACCCGGTCAACTTCGACGCGGCCTCGAGCACCGTCACCGCCGACGACATCCGCCGCCAGTTCTCCGTCGGGCCGGACACGGCCGCGCACGTCGCGACGGTCCGCCGGTACGCCGACGCCGGTTTCGACCGGATCGTGCTGCAGAACACCGGTCCGGACCCGGACGGCTTCATCGACGCCTACCGCGACGAGATGCGCGAGGAGCTGCGCACCCTGCAACCCGAGGCCGCCTGAGGCCGTGACCGGCGTCACACTGGCCGGTGGAATCGCGAGGGGCCGGGCATGGTTACGAAGAGCGTCGGTGTGACTGTGTCCCAGGGCCTCAATCACATTGCCTTCGCGGAATACCGTTCGGCTGGAGCCGCGTCGCGCCACTCGCCATCAGGCGACCACACACCGGCCTTCGCAACGGCGGCCCGGCACCCGGTGGTGCCGGGCCGTCCTGCTGGCGCAGCCGCGACGCTCAGGCGAGCGAGCGCAGCAACGCGGCCGCGGCCGACGCGCCCAGGCCCGCCCCGGCCGGTTCGCCGTCGTCGATCACCACGGACGGACAGTGCACCGGCGCCCCGGCCCCGATCAGGATCGCGCCGCACAGGTCCGCATCCCGCGGCGGCTCGCCGCGGCCGAACCGGACCACGAACCCGTGGCGGTCGAGCGTCTCCACGATGCACTCCACGACCGCGGCCCACGGGCCCGTCAGCGGGTGCGGGCAGCGCACGTACACCACCCCGGGTAACGCCCGGTCCGGCGCCGGCAGCTCCCGCACGCCGGCCATCGCCGAGTTCGGCATGGCTCTCCTCTCTTGGGAGAGCGCTCTCTACATCACCTCGGGTAAGGTGTCACGACGCTTGAGAGCGCTCTCAGGACAAGCTTGGCGGGACCGCCGGTGGAGTGTCAAGCAAGGCTCAGGCGGCCACGAGCCGCTCCGCCTCCTCGCCGCTCACCTTCGTCGCCGCCCGGCAGGCCGGGTTCTGGCACTCGACGAGGTGCTTGACGCGGATCGGGAAGAGCGGGATGAAGAACAGGCTGAACCTCGTGACCTCCCGCACGAGCGGCAGGCGCTGGCTCTGCCCGCACACCCGGCACACGAACGCCACCCAGCGCAGGAACTCGCGCTTCGTCCGGAACCCGAAGATGACCAGCATCGCCGCAGCTTACGCGGCGCGGCCCAGCGGCGTGGGGCCGCGGGCTCACAGGCGGCTGCCAGGGGGCCCGCAGCGGCGTGCCAGCCGTCGCCGACACCCTTGGCCCACAGGCAATGGTCGCGGTACATCGAGTGGAGGTCCGGTCGTGGGACACGGCAAGCGGGACGGGCAGCGGCCCACGTACGAGGGGCGGCCATTCGCCCGGCCCGAGGAGGAGCTCGCCGACCAGGGCCTCGGCTTCGACATCGGGACCATGGTGCGGCGGCGGCAGGTGCTGCGCATGTTCGGGCTCGGGGCGGCGGTCGTCGGGCTGACGGCCGCGTGCGGCGACGAGCTGACGGCGGCCCCGCCGACCAGCGCGACCACCGGCGCCGGCCCGGGCACCGGCAGCGCGACGGCCGCCGGGGAGATTCCCGACGAGACCGCCGGGCCGTATCCCGGCGACGGCTCCAACGGGCCCGACGTGCTCAACCAGGGCGGCATCGTCCGCGGCGACATCCGATCCAGCTTCGGTACCGCCAGCGGCACCGCGGCGGGCGTGCCCATGACGCTCGAGCTGTCCATCGTGGACATGGCCGGCGGGGACAAGCCGTTCGCGGGCGTGGCCGTCTACGTGTGGCACTGCGACCGCGAGGGCCGCTACTCCCTGTACTCGCCGGGCGTCACCGACCAGAACTACCTGCGCGGGGTGCAGATCGCCGACGCCGCCGGCAAGGTGCGGTTCACGAGCGTCTTCCCGGCGTGCTACTCGGGGCGGTGGCCGCACATCCACTTCGAGGTGTACCCGGACCAGGCGAGCATCACCGACTCCACGAAGGCGATCGCCACCTCGCAGGTCGCGCTGCCCAAGGACGTCTGCGACACCGTCTACGCCACGTCCGGCTACTCGGCCTCGGTGCAGAACCTGGGGCGCGTGACGCTCGCCGGCGACAACGTGTTCGGCGACGACGGCGGGGCGCTGCAGCTCGGCACCGTCACCGGCAGCGTGAGCGGCGGGTACACCGTGGCCCTGACCGCGAAGGTGGACACCCGCACGACGCCGAGCGGCGGCGGCGCCCCGGGCGGAGGCCCCGGCGGCGGGGGTCCCGGGGCCGGGGGCCCGCCCCCGGGTCGTTAGGCGCGCGGCCGGGGGCCCGGGGCCAGGAGGCCGCCGACGGGTCGTCAGGCGCGCGGCCGGGGGCCCGGGGCCGGGGGCCGCCGCCGGGTCGTCAGGCGGCGAGGATGCGCGAGAGCGTCGTGCGGCCGATGCGGCTCATCGTGGGGTTGCTGTCGCGGTAGTACCAGACCAGGCCCATCGCCTGCACGAAGGCCCACGCCCGGCCGCGCTCCCACTCCGCCTCGCCGCAGCCGAGGCGCGACCGCAGCACGGCCCGGGGCGCGGCGTCGAGCAGGTGCCAGGCGCCGACGAGGTCGAGGGCCGGATCGGCCGGCCCGAGACCGCCGACGTCGAGGACGCCCGTGAGCCGGCCGCCGGTCACGAGCACGTTGCCCGGCATGAGGTCGCCGTGGTTCGTCACGTCCGCGGCGTCGCCGCGCGGCAGCTCGCGCATCCGGGTCCACAGCCGGCGCAGCCGCGGCACGTCCAGCAGTTCGGTGCTGCGCTCGAAGCAGGTCTCGATCCACGCGTCGTGCGTCGCGATCCGGCCGCCTCTACCGGTACCGCCGAAACTGCCGCCACCGGTGGGGATGCCGCGCACGTCGGCGATGAGCTCGGCCAGGTCGCCGGCGAACGCGACGGAACCGGCGACCGCCTCGGAGGCGACGGTGCCGGGCACCCAGCGCAGCACCGACCACGGCAGCGGGTACCCGGGCCCGGGCGAGCCGAACGCGACCGGCCGCGGCACCGAGAACCGGGTGTGCACGGCGAGCCTCGCGGCCGCGTCCGCCTCCGCGCGCAGCTGCGACTCCTGGCCGCGCTGGAGCGGGAACCGGGCCACGAGGTCGTCGCCGATGCGGAACACCGCGTTGACCGTACCGGGATCCAGCTCCCGCACCGGCAACTCCCGCCACTGCGGGAACTGCTCGGCGATGAGCCCGCGCACGGTGGACAGCGACAGCGGCAGCTGGTCGGGATGCATCAGCACACCGCAGCGTAGCGAGGCGGCCGGGAAAACGCTCAGAGTCGGCTCCGGCGAGCCGATGACTCACGCGACCCGGCACGGAGGTGGCCCGTGGACGACGAGTCGGACGCTCGTGCACAGCTGCAGCGGCTGCTGCACTTCGCCCGCACCCAGCTCGGCATGGACGTCGCCTGGATCTCGCGGTTCAGCGCCGACGAGCAGGTGATCAGGCTCGCCGACGGCGCCCTGGCCGAGATGCGCGTCGTGCTCGGCCAGGGCCGCCCGCTGGCCGGCTCGTTCTGCTCACGGGTGATCGCGGGCACGCTGCCGCCGCTGGTCCCCGACGCCCGGCGGCACCCGGTCAGCCGCGACCTGGACATCACCGCCGAGATGGGCATCGGCTCGTACGTCGGGGTGCCCTGGCACGACGCCGACGGCCGCACCGCGGGCATGCTGTGCTGCGTGAGCCGCAGCCCCGCCCCGGCCCTCGGGGACCGGGCCGTGGACCTGCTCACGCTGCTCGCGGAGGTGGTCAGCGGGCACCTCAACCACACCGTCGCGCTCGGCCCGGCGCACGCCGCGAACGGCAACCTCGGCGCGCTCGACGTGCGGATGGTGTTCCAGCCCGTGGTGCACCTGGCGCCCGACACCGTGGTGGCGTACGAGGCCCTGGCACGCTTCGACGACCCGCGCTTCCCGACGCCCGCGCACGCGTTCGCCGAGGCCAGCCACGCCGGGATGGGGGCGGAGCTGGAGCACCTCGCGGTGCGGCGCGCCCTCGAGCACCTCGACACGATGCCGGACGGGGCCTGGCTCGGGGTGAACCTCTCCGCCGAGGCCGTGCTGACCGCGGACATCCAGGCGACGCTGCTGCGGTACGCGCACCGCCGCATCGGCATCGAGCTCACCGAGCACACCCAGGTCGGCGACTACGGACGCCTCGTGACCGCCACCGACCGCCTGCGCGACGCGGGCATCCAGCTGGCGATCGACGACGCCGGGGCCGGGTACGCGAGCCTCCGCCACATCCTGCAGCTGCGCCCCGACGTCATCAAGCTCGACATCGACCTCATCCGGCGGGTGCACGCCGATCCGGTGCGGCAGGCGTTGACCCGGTCGCTGGTGTCCTTCGCGGCCGATATCGGCGCGTCGCTGATCGCGGAGGGGATCGAGACGCGCCAGGAGCGTGATGCTCTGCTGGAGCTCGGGGTCACGTTCGGTCAGGGGTACTTTCTCGGGGGGCCCGGCAGCCTGCCTGTTCGCGGTCTTGGCGTCGGCCCGCTGGCGCTCGTGCTGCCTGAGCCGCACTGATCCGCGGGGGCGCGCTTCCGGTCTTCGCCCCTTTTGTGCGCGCTTCGGCCGCTTGGCCCTTCTGGGCGTATTTCCGTCCATTGGCACTTTAGGCTGCTTCCGCCCCTGGCCCCTTTCGGGCGTGCTTTCGCCTCGTAAGGCCGATCGAAAGGAATTCGTAAGGCCCGTGCGGCAAGGTCGTTGGTGTCAGACGGACACGGGCACGACACCAAGGAGCACTCGATGCGCAAGCTGGTCAACTCGACGTATATCACCCTCGACGGCGTCATCGAGAGCCCGATGTGGACGGTGCCCTACTTCGACGCCGAGGCCCAGGCCTTCGCCGGGCAGCTCACCGAGAACGCGGACGCGATGCTCATGGGCCGCGTGACCTACGACGGCATGTCGGTGGCCTGGCCGGCGCGGGACGAGAGCGACCCGACCACCGGCGCCGCCTACTTCAACAACGTGAAGAAGTACGTCGCCTCCACCACGCTGACCGACCCCACCTGGAACAACACCGAGGTGCTGCAGGGCGACCTCGTCGAGGCGGTGCGCGCGCTCAAGGAGGTCGACGGCAAGGGCATCATCCAATACGGTTACGGCTCCGTCACGGCCCAGCTCGTCCAGGCCGGGCTCGTCGACGAGGTGCACTTCTGGATCCACCCGGTGCTGGTCGGCGGCCCGAGCCTGACCGCGCAGCTGACCGACTTCGCGGCCTCGTTCGAGCTGGCCGGCACCCGCACCCACAAGAACGGCCTGATCATCGCGACCTACGTTCCCGTGCGAGCCTGACGTCCGCCTCGCCGCCCTCGGCGTGCAGCGCCTTGAAGCGCTCCGCGCCGAGGGCGGCGAGCAGGCGCTGCGTCACCCGTTCGATCTCGTCGCGCTCGGCGGGGGCCGCCACGGCGCCGTGCGTCTCGCGGGACCTGGCGGCCGCGCCGAGCAGCCGGGCCGCGTCCTCGTCCGCGGCGGTGACGGCGGCCAGGCCCTCCACGGCGACGATCGCGTCGCGGGGTGCGCCCATCGCGTCGGCGGCGTCGAGCGCCTCCAGGTGCAGGGCGCGGGCCTCGTCCGGCTCGCCGCGCTGCTCGGCGGCGTAGCCGAGCTCGACCAGCACCATCGGCAGATACAGCGCAGGCTGGGGCTCGCCGCGGCCCTGGTCGGCCAGCCGGCCCAGGTGCACGCCGGCCTCGTCCAGCTGGCCGGCGCGGCGGGCGGCGATGCCGAGGCCGAGCTCGGCGAAGACCACGGCGGCCGGGTTGCCCTGCTCACGCGCCCGGGCGAGGGCGCGCTTGCCGAGCTCGCGCGCGGTTCCGTAGTCGCGGGTCTGCACGGCGAGCCAGGCCAGCCAGGAGAGCTTGCTCGCCACCTCGGGCCAGAGCGCGAGCTCCTCGGCCCAGCGCAGACCCTCGCGGTGCAGGGCCGCGGCCCGCTCGTGCTCGCCGCGCATGTCGGCGAGGCCCCCGACCCAGTTCGTCGCCTGCAGGCGGCCCCAGCGGTCGCCGAGCTCGGCGAAGAGCGCGGCGGCGCGGGTGGCGTAGTGCTCGAGCGAGTCGACGTCGCCGGCGGCGTGGGCGAACGCCGCCCGCGTGACGGACGTCGCCGCCTCGACCCAGGGGTCCTGCCCGCCGACCGGCAGCACCTCGTCGGCCAGGGCCAGGTCGCCGCGGTCGAACACGGCGTTGGCCACGAACCAGCGGGGCAGGCCCGGCGCGCCGTCGACCGCGGCCCGCACGTCCCGCGCGACGACGGGCGCGCCGAGCAGCAGCGCGAAGCCCAGCTTCCACGGCCCCGCGGCGACGGGACCGAACGCCCGCCGGGCCTCGGTCAGCCGGCCGCGCAGGAACCAGTACCAGCTCAGCGCCGTCGGCAGCCGCGGGTCGCCCGCCGTCCGGTCCAGGGCGCGGCCGAGGTTCGCGGACTCGGCGTCGAGGACCGCCAGCCAGTGCCGCTGCTCGGGGCCACGCAGGTGCGGGTCGGCCCGCTCGGCGAGGGCGGTGTAGTAGGCGGCGTGCCGGTCGCGGATCTCGTCGCCATCGCCGTCGCCTTCGTCATCGCCACTGCCTTCGCCGAGCCGGTCCACGCCCAGACGGTCCGCGGGCAGGCGGTCGGCGGCCAGGCGGTCGGCGGCGAACGCGGCCACCGACTCCAGCAGGCGGTAGCGGGGGCCTTCGTCGACGACGACCAGCGAGCGATCGACCAGCCGGGCGAGCACGTCGAGGTCGGTGCCGCAGACCTCCTCGGCCGCCTCCGGGGTGCAGCCGTCGGCGAACACCGAGAGCCGGCCCAGGACCCGCCGCTCCTCGGCGTCGAGCAGGTCCCAGCTCCAGGCGATGACGGCGGCGAGGGTGCGCTGCCGCTCGGGCACGTCCCGCTGCTGCGTGGCGAGCAGCGCGAACCGGTCGTCGAGGCGCTCCACCACGCCGTGCAGGCCGAGCGCCCGCACCCGGGTCGCGGCCAGCTCCAGGGCGAGCGGCAGCCCGTCGAGGCGCCGGCACAGCCGGGCCACCTCGGGCGCGGTGCGCTCGTCCAGGCGGAACGTGCGCTGCCGGGCCGCGGCTCGGGCGGTGAACAGGCGGGCGGCCGCGGAGCGCCGGACCGCGTCGAGGTCGTGCTCGTTCTCCGGCAGGGCCAGCGGCGGTACGTCCCACACGCACTCCCCGCCGATACCCAGCGGCTCCCGGCTGGTCGCGAGCACCCGGACGCCGGGCGCGTCGCGCAGCAGCCGGCCGGCGAGCGCCGCGGCCGGGCCGACGACATGCTCGCAGTTGTCGAGCACGACGGTCACGGCACGCGGCCCGAGCGCGGCCAGCAGGCGATCGTCGGCGCTCAGCTCCGCACCCGCCGCCTCCCGTACGCCGAGCGCGGCCAGCACCCGCTCCGCGATGTCGCCGCCGGCGGGGACGGGCGCCAGCTCGACGAAGACGACGTCGTCGGGGTCCAGGCCGCGGACGGCCTCGGCGGCCAGGCGGGTCTTGCCCACGCCGCCGGGCCCGACGAGCGTGACGAGGCGCTGCCGGGCGAGCAGGGGCCGCAGCTCGGCGAGCGCCTCGGCTCGGCCGACCAGCTCGTCCAGCCGAGCGGGCAGGGCGTTGCGGATCAGCGCCGCCGGTGGTTTGACCTCCGGCGCCTTCCCAACCTTCCCGATCGGCTCCGCCGCGTCCGGGCTCAGCGCCGCCGACGCCTTCCCAACCTTCCCCGCTAGCTCCACCGCGTCCGGGCTCGATGCCGGGACCTGCGCCGCCGCCGGTTCCACCTCCAGCGCGTTCCCCGCGTTCCCCGCCTTCCCCGTCGGCACCGCCGGTTCCGGGTTCGGTGCCGGGGCCAGCGCGGCATCGTGGCCGAGGATCTGCCGGTGGATGGTGACCAGCTCAGGCCCCGGGTCGAGGCCGAGCTCCTCGGCGAGCCGGTCACGCAGGTCGGCGTAGCTGTCGAGCGCCTCGGCGGGGCGGCCGGCCGCGTACAGGGCCCGCAGCTGCAGCGCGCGAAGCCGCTCGCGCAGCGGATGCCGGGCAACGAGCGAGGCCAGATCGGCGGCGACGAGGTCCGGCTCCCCGCGGGCCAGGCGGGCCTCGGCGAGCCGCTCGTGCACGGCGAGGCGCTGCTGCGCCAGCCGCTCGATCTCCGCGCGCACGAACTGCTCGTCGGCCATGTCCGCGTACGGCTCGCCCCGCCAGAGCGCGAGGGCCGCCGTCAGGTCCGCGACGTCGCCGGAGCCGGCCAGCACCCCGAACCGGTCGGCGTCGACGGCGTCGGTGCGCAGCAGGTATCCCGGCGCCCTGGACTCGACCAGGAAGCGGGCGCCCGGCTCGGCGTCGTTGAGCGCCTTGCGCAGCTGCGAGACCCGTACCTGCAGCGCACCGGCCGGATTCGCCGGCGGGTCGTCGCCCCACAGGTCGTCGATGAGCCGGTCGGCGGACACGACGTGGTTGCGGTGCAGCAGGAGGTCGGCGAGCAGCACGCGTACCTTGATCCCGGGCACGACGACGGCCTCGCCGGCGTCGGTGGTCACGGCGAGCGGCCCGAGCACCCCGAACTGCATCGCGCGCCAGCCTACGACGTTCCCCGCCTCCGCTCAGACCCGGACAGACTGCCGGTATCGCTGTGTGACCGCCCGCCAACTGCTCCGTCGCTCGCCCCGAACGTGCAAGCGCGCGCCAACCGGCTCGTGTCTCACCACCAACGTTTACCGAAGTGCGGACCGCTCCGCGGGCCCGGTGGGCCGGTCACCCCTGGTCACGGTCGCGGAAGCGACCACCGGTCGGCCGGTCGCCCCGGTCACGGTCGCGGAAGCACCACCGGTCGCCCGGGTCACGGTCAGCTAATCCGCCGCCACTGGGCTCCGGTCTCATCGCGTCCCGACTCGACCGCTGGCCGTAGTCCGGAACGGACAGTCATCCCGGAAATCACCCTGTCACGGTCGTCCCACGACTGGCCGCCGCCCTCACTCCAGAACCCGCCAGCGACCCGAGCATCTGTTGCACCGCCCCCAGCGGTCTCCACGTCGGGGGCGAAACGCGCGGGGCCGCTCGGCGCGCTGCTCAGCCTCCGCACCAATACAAAAAGCCGGCCCCGCGTCAGCGGGGCCGGCTCAACAACGCTCGTCATATTCTCAGGACATACTTCAGGGGCTCACCGTATTCGGTGAGCCCCTGAAGGAATGATTGTCCGGCGGCGTCCTACTCTCCCACACTCTCTCGGGTGCAGTACCATCGGCGCTGGAGGGCTTAGCTTCCGGGTTCGGAATGGGACCGGGCGTTTCCCCTCCGCTATGGCCGCCGTAACACTATGAACCTGTCAACCCCGCACACCCACCCCGTCCAGGGGGTTGGGGTGCGTTCGGTGTTGGTTCAGAATCACACAGTGGATGCAAGATCTTCACAGCAAGGTGTTGTAGGTCAAGTCCTCGGCCTATTAGTACCGGTCAGCTCAAACCTGTTACCAGGCTTCCACTTCCGGCCTATCAACCCAGTGGTCTCGCTGGGGGCCTTAACCCTCAAGGGGTGGGATACCTCATCTCGAAGCGAGCTTCCCGCTTAGATGCTTTCAGCGGTTATCCCTTCCGAACGTAGCCAACCAGCCGTGCTCTTGGCAGAACAACTGGCACACCAGAGGTTCGTCCGTCCCGGTCCTCTCGTACTAGGGACAGCCCTTCTCAAGTATCCTACGCGCGCGGCGGATAGGGACCGAACTGTCTCACGACGTTCTAAACCCAGCTCGCGTACCGCTTTAATGGGCGAACAGCCCAACCCTTGGGACCTACTCCAGCCCCAGGATGCGACGAGCCGACATCGAGGTGCCAAACCATCCCGTCGATATGGACTCTTGGGGAAGATCAGCCTGTTATCCCCGGGGTACCTTTTATCCGTTGAGCGACACCGCTTCCACCTGCCAGTGCCGGATCACTAGTCCCGACTTTCGTCCCTGCTCGACCTGTCAGTCTCACAGTCAAGCCCCCTTGTGCACTTGCACTCAACACCTGATTGCCAACCAGGCTGAGGGAACCTTTGGGCGCCTCCGTTACATTTTAGGAGGCAACCGCCCCAGTTAAACTACCCACCAGACACTGTCCCTGAACCGGCTCACGGTCCAAGGTTAGATACCCAAATCCAACAGAGTGGTATTTCAAGCTTGCCTCCACCCACACTGGCGTGCGGGTTTCACCGGCTCCCACCTATCCTACACAATCGAATTCGAGTACCAATGTCAAGCTATAGTGAAGGTCCCGGGGTCTTTCCGTCCTGCCGCGCGTAACGAGCATCTTTACTCGTAGTGCAATTTCGCCGGGCCTGTGGTTGAGACAGTGGGGAAGTCGTTACGCCATTCGTGCAGGTCGGAACTTACCCGACAAGGAATTTCGCTACCTTAGGATGGTTATAGTTACCACCGCCGTTTACTGGCGCTTAAGTTCTCCGCTTCGCCCCGAAGGACTAACAGGTCCCCTTAACGTTCCAGCACCGGGCAGGCGTCAGTCCATATACGTCGTCTTACGACTTAGCATGGACCTGTGTTTTTAGTAAACAGTCGCTTCCCCCTGGTCTCTGCGGCCACCAACCGCTCCACCAGCACGTGGTCTCACCATCGGTGGCCCCCCTTCTCCCGAAGTTACGGGGGCAATTTGCCGAGTTCCTTAACCACAGTTCGCCCGATCGCCTCGGTATTCTCTACCTGACCACCTGTGTCGGTTTGGGGTACGGGCCGCTCGAAACTCGCTAGAGGCTTTTCTCGGCAGCATGGGATCACTGGCTTCACCTGAAACGGCTCCGCTTCACGCCTCACCCACATGTGCTGCGGATTTGCCTACAGCACGGGCTACACGCTTGCCCCGGCACAACCACCGGCCGGGCCCAGCTACCCTCCTGCGTCACCCCATCGCTTGCCTACTACCACCCGAGTTCCGAAACGCCGGCCATCCCCCCGAAAGGTTCAGACCATTGTGACGTTAGTACAAGCAGGTTCAGCATGGACGCTTCTACGCGGGTACGGGAATATCAACCCGTTGTCCATCGACTACGCCTCTCGGCCTCGCCTTAGGCCCCGACTCACCCAGGGCGGATTAGCCTGGCCCTGGAACCCTTGGTCATCCGGCGGCAGGGTTTCTCACCCTGCTTTCGCTACTCATGCCTGCATTCTCACTCGCGTCACCTCCACGGCTGGATCACTCCGCCGCTTCACCGGTGACACGACGCTCCCCTACCCATCCACACACCTGGACCACAAAGGCCTGGTACACGTGTGAATGCCACAGCTTCGGCGGTGTGCTTGAGCCCCGCTACATTGTCGGCGCGGAACCACTTGACCAGTGAGCTATTACGCACTCTTTCAAGGGTGGCTGCTTCTAAGCCAACCTCCTGGTTGTCTATGCGACCCCACATCCTTTACCACTTAGCACACGCTTAGGGGCCTTAGCTGGTGATCTGGGCTGTTTCCCTCTCGACTACGAAGCTTATCCCCCGCAGTCTCACTGCCACGCTCTCACTTACCGGCATTCGGAGTTTGGTTGACTTCAGTAAGCTTGTGGGCCCCCTAGGCCATCCAGTGCTCTACCTCCGGCAAGAAACACATGACGCTGCACCTAAATGCATTTCGGGGAGAACCAGCTATCACGGAGTTTGATTGGCCTTTCACCCCTAACCACAGATCATCCCCCAACTTTTCAACGTTGGTGGGTTCGGCCCTCCACGCGGTCTTACCCGCGCTTCAGCCTGCCCATGGCTAGATCACTCCGCTTCGGGTCTAGGACACGCGACTGAACGCCCTATTCAGACTCGCTTTCGCTACGGCTCCCCCACACGGGTTAACCTCGCCACGTATCACTAACTCGCAGGCTCATTCTTCAAAAGGCACGCCGTCACCCCCAGCAAAACTGGGACGCTCCGACGGATTGTAGGCGCACGGTTTCAGGTACTATTTCACTCCCCTCCCGGGGTACTTTTCACCTTTCCCTCACGGTACTCGTCCGCTATCGGTCACCAGGGAGTATTTAGGCTTACCAGGTGGTCCTGGCAGATTCACGGCAGATTACAGGAGTCCGCCGCTACTCGGGAACACGCCAACACAGACCGCAAAGTTTTCGCCTACCGGACTCTCACCGTCTACGGTGCCGCTTTCCAGCGGACTTCGACTAACCCACGATTTTCTGACTGTGCCACCAGCCGGCAGACCGGTGCAGACATGCCCCACAACCCCAACCATGCAACCCCTGCCGGGTATCACACATGCCTGGTTTAGCCTCATCCGCTTTCGCTCGCCACTACTCACGGAATCACTGTTGTTTTCTCTTCCTGCGGGTACTGAGATGTTTCACTTCCCCGCGTTCCCTCTACCTGCCCTATGTGTTCAGGCAGGAGTGACACCACATGACTGGTGCCGGGTTCCCCCATTCGGACACCCTGGGATCACAGCTCGGTTGACAGCTCCCCCAGGCCTATCGCGGCCTCCCACGTCCTTCATCGGCTCCTGGTGCCAAGGCATCCACCGTACGCCCTCAGCAACTTGACCACAAAGCAATAAAGATGCTCGCATCCACTGTGCAATTCTCAACCAACACCAAACCCCGCACCGCTTTGTCAGAACAAGCCTGCAACCATCAGGTCACGGTCCTTGATCCGGCCGGGATCCACGTCACTGAAACACCAACTCGCGTTGATTGTTTCAGGACCCAACAGGGTGCCTATACGCTCCGCCCAGCCGCACCAGCCGCGTTCCACTCCCGAAAACTCGGGCTGTACTAACCGCGCCGGCCGTTGCCGAACATCACTTCGCCAGTGTCTCCGCCATTGAGCACCCCACCAGCACATTCGGCTGATGCGGGCTCCTTGCAGCCTTTCGGCTGAAGGTGCTCCTTAGAAAGGAGGTGATCCAGCCGCACCTTCCGGTACGGCTACCTTGTTACGACTTCGTCCCAATCGCCAGCCCCACCTTCGACGGCTCCCTCCACAAGGGTTGGGCCACCGGCTTCGGGTGTTGCCGACTTTCGTGACGTGACGGGCGGTGTGTACAAGGCCCGGGAACGTATTCACCGCAGCATTGCTGATCTGCGATTACTAGCGACTCCGACTTCACGGGGTCGAGTTGCAGACCCCGATCCGAACTGAGACCGGCTTTTTGGGATTCGCTCCACCTCACGGTATCGCAGCCCTTTGTACCGGCCATTGTAGCATGCGTGAAGCCCTGGACATAAGGGGCATGATGACTTGACGTCATCCCCACCTTCCTCCGAGTTGACCCCGGCAGTCTTCGATGAGTCCCCGGCCGAACCGCTGGCAACATCGAACAAGGGTTGCGCTCGTTGCGGGACTTAACCCAACATCTCACGACACGAGCTGACGACAGCCATGCACCACCTGTGAACGGCCCCGAAGGACCCGACATCTCTGCCGGATTACCGTACATGTCAAACCCAGGTAAGGTTCTTCGCGTTGCATCGAATTAATCCGCATGCTCCGCCGCTTGTGCGGGCCCCCGTCAATTCCTTTGAGTTTTAGCCTTGCGGCCGTACTCCCCAGGCGGGGCGCTTAATGCGTTAGCTGCGGCACAGAGAACCGGAGAGGCCCCCCACACCTAGCGCCCAACGTTTACAGCGTGGACTACCAGGGTATCTAATCCTGTTCGCTCCCCACGCTTTCGCTCCTCAGCGTCAGTATCGGCCCAGAGACCCGCCTTCGCCACCGGTGTTCCTCCTGATATCTGCGCATTTCACCGCTACACCAGGAATTCCAGTCTCCCCTACCGAACTCAAGCCTGCCCGTATCAGCTGCAAGCCCACAGTTGAGCTGCGGGTTTTCACAGCTGACGCAACAAGCCGCCTACGAGCTCTTTACGCCCAATAAATCCGGACAACGCTCGCGCCCTACGTCTTACCGCGGCTGCTGGCACGTAGTTGGCCGGCGCTTCTTCTCCAGGTACCGTCACTTGCGCTTCGTCCCTGTCGAAAGAGGTTTACAACCCGAAGGCCTTCATCCCTCACGCGGCGTCGCTGCATCAGGCTTCCGCCCATTGTGCAATATTCCCCACTGCTGCCTCCCGTAGGAGTCTGGGCCGTGTCTCAGTCCCAGTGTGGCCGGTCGCCCTCTCAGGCCGGCTACCCGTCGTCGCCTTGGTAGGCCATCACCCCACCAACAAGCTGATAGGCCGCGAGCCCATCCCAAGCCGAAAAACTTTCCACACCATGTGATGCCACACGACATGAATATTCGGTATTAGCCCCCGTTTCCGAGGGTTATCCCAAAGCCTGGGGCAGGTTACTCACGTGTTACTCACCCGTTCGCCGCTCGAGTACCCCGAAGGGCCTTTCCGCTCGACTTGCATGTGTTAAGCACGCCGCCAGCGTTCGTCCTGAGCCAGGATCAAACTCTCCAACAAAACTCGTGTTGGTGAATCAATCACCCGGCAACAAACATGTTGTCACCAAAGGAATCCCAGACACGCAACACACTCCCGAAGAAGCGCGCCCATGCCACGGGGTAAAAATCATTTGGCACTGGCTTAACAAGCACCCTGTTGAGTTCTCAAACAACCAACACACACCGCCGAACTTCGCTGTCACCAGCACCGTCCGCCCGGGGCATTTCGTACCGTTCTAGTCTACCATGTCCGCTTCGCTGCGTCAAGTCCGTCTTACAGGACTTTGTCCAGTTTCACGCACACACAACAACCCTTCCGGAGACCCGGCCGAGTGTCGTAGGCTGTTGGCAGGACGTCCGCTGCGGCTCACTTACGCGACCCGCGGACCTCGTCCGTTTCCCTGCCGAGGAAGAACCCTACTACCCGCTCCGCGGCCAACATCCAAATCGGGTCAGCCGGCCGCAACTCGACTGGCGCTCCGGTCCCATGTGACCGCGCGCCGAGCGGTCCCGCGATTCCTCGTCCTCCCAGCTAGCCGGCCACGCGCATGCCGGTTGCCGCTCCCCCGGCTGGCAAGAGGCGGCCTTACCTGGACCCTGCCGAAAGCGGATGTGAAGGAGACCGTAAGCGCGTTCGGCGATGGTCTGGGCATGGAGATGTACTTCGAAGACCACGGCCCCCTCGACACCCGCCCGCTCGTGCTCGTGCACGGCGCGCTCTCCGGGATCGGCGCCTCGTTCGGCTCGCTGCTGCCTCTGCTGGCCAAGTCCCGTCGGGTGATCGCGGTCGAACTACAGGCCCACGGCCGCACCCCCGACATCGACCGGCCGCTGACTGTCGAGCACTTCGCCGCCGACATCGTCGAACTGCTCGACCGGCTCGGCGCGGAGCGAGCCGACGTGCTCGGATGGAGCATGGGCGGTGCCGTCGCCCTGCGGCTCGGCACGGATTACCCCGAGCGTGTCAACCGACTGGTCCTGGCGTCCATGAGCTTCCACAGCGGCGGCCTGCACCCCGTCGTGCTCGACGGCATCGCGGACCTGCAGCCCGAGCACCTGCACGGTTCGGAGTTCTACGACGATTACGTGCACACCGCCCCGGACCCGGCCGGCTGGGCGAACCTGGTGACGAAGATGAAGGTTCTCGACGCCAGCCTGCCGCAGTGGACACCGGCGCAGATCCGCGAGCTGACGGCCCCGACGATGGTCATCATCGCCGACTCGGACATCATCCAGCCCGAACATGCAGTGGAGCTGTTCCGCCTGCTCGGCGGGGGCGTGACTGGGGACCTGACCGGCTTACCCGCCTGCCGCCTGGCGATCCTGCCCGGCACGACCCACACGACGGTGCCGCAGCGTGCGGACTGGATCGCCCCGATGGTGGACGAGTTCCTGAGCTGAGCCCCAGGCGGCATCCCCCAGCGCCGCCTGCCACGCGCACCGCGCGTCCGTCGCACGGCGGCCGGAGACGCTTCTCGTGGGCGAGTCGCTGGGTCGAGTTGACGAGGTCCGTCTACTCGGTGCCGGCGGTGACCGGGCCCAGGCCGGGCGGGAGCTGGCGGACGGCGATTGCCACGGCCTGCTCCGCGGTCGTGCTCTCGCCGATCACGTCGCCGAGGTAGCGGGACCGCACCACGAAGGCGTCCTCGGCCTCGGCCCACAGGCTCAGGCCCACGTCGCGCAGGAAAGGGCGGGTAGTGGACGAGAACTTGAGGACCCAGTGACTGGTGTAGGGGTACAGGCGGCGCAGTGCCGGCTCCGCGTAGGCGGCCTCGGTAATCAGGCGGAGGCGGGGCAGGCCGGCGCCGGCCATCTCGATGCGTACCGCCTGCCACTCGGACTCGGCCAGGGCCGCCGGGTCGCCGTCCGGCACCTCGAAGCGGCCGGTGGGCTCCATGAAGCGGGCGCGCTCGCAGATGCCGGACACCGGCGTGCCGTCGCACCAGGCCTCGGCGACCACGGCTACCTCGCGCAGGTCGTGGGTGTAGCCGGCGACGAGTGGCAGGTGCTGGTGCGCCTCCCCGCCGACGACGGAGAACTTGCGCTCGTGCTGGAAGGCGCTGACCTCAAGGCCGTTGCGATACCCGACAGGGGTCGCGACCGTCGCGCGGTGCAGCGGGTTGCGTTCGTCCGCGACGGCGTCCAGGCCATACTCGCGCAACAGCTCCGCAAGACCGCCCGCGGCCACGACGTCCGGGTAGAACTCGCTCATGTCGCGACCGTATCCGGCGCCGGACGCCGCACCACCATCGCAACGCCCCCGCACCTCGGCACATCACGCCCGCGCGTCAACGCACCAGACCCAGAGACCATCGCAACGCCCGCGCACCGCGACCAATCACACCCGCGTGAACGCACCGCGCCCAGGACCATCGCCGGACAAGCCAGAGAAGGACAGACAAGCCAGGGGGAAGGACAGACGAGCCCGAGAAGACAGACGAGCCAGAGAAGACCGACGAGCCAGAAAATGCAGACGAGCCAGAAAATGCAGACGAGCCAGAGAAAGCAGACGAGCTGGAAGGGCCGGAGAAGCCGGATGAGTTGGAGGAGCCGAGTGCCGTGGCGTCGGCGGGCGTTATCGGTCGCCCGACGCCAGCAGCGCCGCGGTCGGCAGG
This sequence comes from Dactylosporangium sp. CA-052675, assembly GCF_050947935.1. GTDB lineage: Bacteria > Actinomycetota > Actinomycetes > Mycobacteriales > Micromonosporaceae > Dactylosporangium. The sequence goes on from NZ_CP192010.1 coordinate 5,621,082, forward strand.
ATCAGGTCGTCGTTGTGCAGGAAGGGGGCCGCTAGCCGCTCGTACTCGTGGCGGGCCCTTGTCCGGGTCCGCTCGTCCCGGCCGGCCAGGGCCTCGCCGAGGGCGCCCATGCCGTTGGCCGGGCCGATCCACCACGACTCGAGGTCGGTGTGGTGGCTCCACTCGATGGTTCGGCTGCTCACGTTGCGCAGGCCCGCCTTCGACAACAGGGCCGCCACGCCGTCGGGGGTTCGCGGGAAGTTCAGGGAGTCGGGGACGATCGACGGGGCGGGGGCGATCTCCAGTGCGGCGAGGATGTCGTTCCACAGCTGTTGCAAGGGTGGGGCCGGGCGGGGCCAGACGGTGACCGCCACGCGGCCGCCTGGCCTCGTGACCCGGGCCAGGTCGGCTACGGCGGCGGCCGGGTCTGGGACGTGGTTGACGACGAAATTGGCGACCACGGCGTCGAAGGCGGCGTCGGCGAACGGCAGGTCGGGGAGGCGGCCCAGGCGCACGTCGGCCTCGGGTACCGACGCGGCCGCCAGGGCGACCATGCTCGGCTCGGCATCGACCGCGGTGACTGCTGCGCCTCGGGCGATCGCCAGGGCAGCGACGGTGCCGCTGCCGGTGCCCGCGTCCAGCAGTGCCAGGCCGGGAGTCACGCCCGCGGCCTCCAGCAGGGGTGCGGCGGTGTGTGCGCACAGGTGGGCGTAGCTGTCCGCGAATGCCACCGCCCGGCCGGTCCACTTCGCCGCTGCGTCAGCCATGCCGAAAGCGTATGCCGAGCCGTGGAAACAGGCGCCTCGACACCCGCCGCGGCGACGAACGCCACGCCGGAAAGGCCCACCCAGGCACCCGCAAGCGAGCGACAGCACACCGAACGACGCACCCAAGCACCCCACCACAGCCGAGCGACACCACACCGAACGACGCACCCAAGCACCCGCTACAAGCGAGCGACAGCACGCCGAACAGGCGCACCCGAGCACCTGCCGCAAGCGAGCGACGGCACGCCGAGACGAGCACGCGCAGAAACGGTGCGGAGAACGCGCTGACAAGGGTGCCCAGTGGGAGAGCACGAACGAGTAATTCGGGTGCCGGGGCGGGAAGTGGTCGTTACGCTGCCCGCCGTGTTGAAACGGCTGCGGCATCTCCGCATGGACCTCCGGCCCCTGCGGCGTCGCGACTTCCGGCTGCTCATGGCCAGCGGCGCGATCACGATGTTCGGCAGCTTCATCGCCGTCGTGGCGGTACCGTTCCAGCTCAAGCAGCTCACCGGCTCCTACGTCGCGGTCGGGGCGGTCGGCGTCGTCGAGCTGGTGCCGATGGTGCTCAGCGGCCTCTGGGGCGGCGCGATCGCCGACGCGGCCGATCGGCGCAAAGTGGTGCTGATCTGCGAGTTCGCGATGGCGCTGTGCACCGCGGCGCTGCTGGTCAACGCGATGATGCCGCATCCGGCGGTGTGGCCGCTGTACGTCGTGGCGGGCTCCGTCGCCGCGCTCGACGGGCTCCAGCGGCCCTCCCTCGACGCAATGACGCCCCGGCTGGTGCCCCGCGACGAGCAGACCGCGGCGAACGCGATCTCCAGCGTGCGCTGGCAGATCGGTGCCGTGGGCGGGCCGGCCGTCGGCGGGGTGCTGGTCGCGCTGGCCGGCGTCCGGCTGGCGTACGCCGTGGACGTGCTCACGTTCCTGGTCTCGATCGGGCTGCTGTGGGCGCTGCGCCCGGTGCCGCCCTCGGCCGAGGCCGAGCGCCCGAGCCTGCGCGGGATCGCGCGCGGCGCGCGGTACGCGTGGTCCCGTCCGGAGCTGCTGGGCACCTACTTCGTCGACATCGCGGCGATGTTCCTGGCGATGCCGGTCGCGCTGTACCCGTTCGTCGCCGACGAGCTGCACGCGCGCTGGGCGCTCGGGCTGCTGTACGCCTGCATCCCCATCGGCGCGATGCTGGTCTCGCTCACGAGCGGGTGGGCGTCACGGGTGCACCGGCACGGGCTGATGGTGCTCATCGCGGCCGGCGTGTGGGGGCTGGCCATCGCCGGTTTCGGGCTCGCCCCGAACATCGGGATCGCGATCGCGCTGCTCATCGTGGCGGGCGGGGCGGACATGGTCAGCGGCCTGTTCCGCTCGACGATCTGGAACCAGACCATCCCCGACCACCTGCGCGGACGGCTGGCCGGGATCGAGCTGCTGTCGTACTCGATCGGCCCGACCGCCGGCCAGCTGCGCGCCGGGCTCATGGCGGGCGCGGTCGGGCTGCGGGGCGCGATCGCGGCCGGCGGGCTGCTCTGCACCGGCGCCGTCGCCCTGTGCACGGTGCTCATGCCCGGTTTCACCCGGTACGACGAGCGGACGTCACCACACGCCCAGGCGGCGCGGAACGGTCAGGAGCTCCAGCCCGCCGCGCCGTAGCACCGACGCGGTGACGACCCCGTTGCTGACCGCGACATCGAGCGGCGCCGCCGACCCGCACCCGCCCAGGCCGCGCGGGACGGTCAGGAGCTCCAGCCCGCCGCGCCGTAGCACGACGTGGTGACGATCCCCTCGCTGACCGTGAAGTCGAGCACGCCGCCGGCGCCGCCGACCTGGACCGTCCAGGCACCGCCGGCGCTGGGGGTGCCGAGGACGCGGACGCGATACCCGTCGATGCCGGCGTCGGCCAGCTGCCGGTAGTCGCGGTCGCTCAGCCCCGCCTTGAGCACGCCCAGCACGGCGGCGCGCTGCACGGCGCCGAGCGAGTGCAGCGACAGCCCGGGGCCGGCCAGCGCCGAGCGCTGATCGTCGTCGAGGGCGCCCATCAGGGCTTTCGTGGCGTCGAGCACGTCCTCGGGCGCCGCGCTGGTGCCCGGCATCGGCGCGGCGCAGGCGCTCACGTTCGCGGCCGGGGCAGTGCTCGGCGCGGCCGTCCCGGTGCCGTCCGCCGGGGCACAGGCGGCCGCGATCGCCAGGGTGAGACCGAGGATGAGCAACGAACTCCGCACAAATCGCCACTTTAGCCCCGCATCGCCGCCGCGTCCTGCGCGACCGTCCTGAGCAGGCAACCGCGCGCGGGCCTTGATCGTCTGGAACGTCATGGAACGCCGTCAACGCTTGGTGGACTTCGCGTGGATCGACGGGCTGGTGCGGCGCGACGGGCCGGCGGCCGCGGAGGCCGCGCTCGCGAACGTCGCCGGGGCCGAGGCGGCGGCGCTGCGTGGCGTGCTCGCCCGCCACGCGCACCTGCTGCAGCCGCTCGAGCCGGCACACTCGGTCACCGACGCGCTGATCGGGCAGGCTCGGGCCGTACCGGAGCTGCGGGAGGCCGCCGACGACTTCGCCGCGTCGCGGGAGCCCGGCGGCGCCCGGCTCCTGCAGACGGTCCGGCGGCCCGAGTCGCCCGCCCCGCGCCGGGTCATCGCCGCCGGTGGGCCCATCACCGGGGTCGCGCTCGCGCCGGACGGGTCGTGGCTCGCCGTCGGCGGGAGCCGGCGGCCGCTGGAGGTGTGGGACGTCGCCACCGGGCTCCGGCGTCCGCTGCCCGCCGCCGCGACCGGCCTGAGCCGCCTCGCCGTCGCGCCCGACGGGACGTGGCTGGCCGGCGTCGGCGAGGACCGCGTCGTGCGGCTCGTCGACGTGCGCTCCGGGCGGGTCCGCGGGGAGCTGCCCGAGGTGTTCCACTGGCCGCAGTCGATGGCCGTCGGGCCGGACGGGGACTGGCTCGCCGTCGCGCGCTGGGACGGCGTGTACCGCTGGGACGTGCGGGCCGGCCGGGAGCTGCCGGCGCATCGGTACTCGTGGCCGCTCAACGCCGCCGCGGTCGCGCCCGACGGGCGCTGGATCGCCGCGGCGTACCGCGACAACGGGCTGCGCGTCGAGCTGCGCGACACCGGCTCCGGCGCCACCCGGGCGCTGCTGCGCGGGCCCGAGGCGACCGTGAGCCGCATCGCGGTCGCGCCCGGCGGCGGGTGGCTGGCCGCCGGTACGAGCGAGGGAACGGTGGTGATGTGGAACGCCGGCGGGGCCGAGCCGCGCGCGGTGCTGCGCGGGCACACGGGCGCGGTCAGCGATGTCGCGGTCGCCCCGGACGGCGGCTGGCTGGCCAGCACCTCGCACGACGGGACGCTGCGGCTCTGGGACGCCCGTACGGGGCGCTGCCGGGCGGTCGTGAGCGTGCCCGGCTTCGGGCTCAGCCGCGTGCGCATCGGGCCCGCCGGCGACTGGCTCGCCGTGGTCGCGGTGCGGGACCCGGCGGTGCGGATCTGGGACGTGGCCGACCTGCTCGCCGAGGCCGGCGGCGACGAGGCCCCCGAGCGGATCGCGGGCCTGGTCGCGGGGGCCGACCAGGTCTGGGTCGGCACGCAGGTCCGCGACGCCGACACCGGCAAGCCCGTGCACACCCTCGAGGCGCGGGAGCCGGTGCGGGCCCTGGTCGCCGCGCCCGACGGGTCCTGGTACGCCGGCAGCGAGCACGGCGCCGTGCGCATCTGGGACACGGGCGGGGACCGGCCGCGCACGCTGCCGGACGCGGCGGGCGACACGACCCGGCCGCGGGCGGCGTCGCGGGACGGGCGCCTGCTCGCCGCGATCGCCGGTGCCGTCGTGGTCGTCTGGCACGTCGCGACCGGCAAGGTGCTGTGCCGCGTGCGCATCAACTGCAAGCAGGTGCACGGCCTCGCCTTCGGCGCCGACGGCCGATGGCTCGCGCTGGCGTGCTCCGACGGGCGGCTGCGCATCGTCGACGTAGCGACCGGCCGCAACCGGCGGGTCATCCGCGCCCACACGCACGCCGTGGCCGCCGTCGCCCTGGCGCCCGACGGGACGTGGCTGGCCACCGCGGGCTGGGACCGCACCGTGCGGACCTGGGACGCCCGCACCGGCAAGCCGCGCACGGTGCTGTTCGGGCTGACCGACTGGCCGGCCACGGTGGCGATCGCGCCGGACGGCGAGTGGATCGCGGCGGGCGGTCACGGCGGCGTCCTGCACGTGTGGCAGGTGCGCACCGGCGAGCTGAGCGCGTCGGCGCGGGTCGACGCCCGGCTGCTCAACGACTGCCGTTGGTCCGGCGACGGTACCGCCCTGAGCGCGACCGGCGGCGGCGAGTCCTACGTGTTCGCCTTCAGCCCGCCACCGCGGCCCTCCCGGTAGCCGATCCCGGCCGCGGCCGGCCGACCGAGCGCAACGCCGCCGCGGAGCCCGTCAGTAGCCCATCGCGGGTGCGGCCGGCGACCGAGCGCGGCGCCGCCGCGGGACCCGTCAGTAGCCGATCGCGGCCGCGGCCACCGAGCGCAGCGCCGCCGCCTCGGCGGCCGGCACGTAGAGGTCCGACAGGTCCCGGGGCGACTCCTGGAACACGATGCCGTAGAGCGTCACCGCGTCCAGGTACCGCGCGGCGTCGGTCGGGTGCTTGCCGTCCGGGACGATCAGGTAGGACGTGCCCCGCCCGGCGATGACCGTCTCGAACTCGTCGCCGATCGGGGCGAGCAGGTTCGGCAGGTCCAGGGCGGCCGAGAGGTCCGCGTAGTGCTCGTCGATCGCGGCCTTCGCCACGGTGCGGGACGGGAACGGGGCCGGGTCGGCCAGCGCCCAGTTCTTGAACAGGACCACGCGGCCGCCCGGCTTCAGCACCCGCCGCAGCGCCGGGGCGTACGTGTGCAGCAGCGTGTCCGTCGCCGCCGCCGGGTTCGTGGCGACCAGCGTGCTGTACTCCTGCAGCACAACGTAGTCGTAGCGTCGCGCCGCGCTGATCGCGGTCGCGACCAGCCCGTCGTTCCAGGTCTGTCGCAGCGTGTAACCGGAGTGCAGGACCGTGGTGACGTCGATCGGCCGGCCCGCGGCGGCCGCGAGCCGGCGCACCAGGGCGGGCGTGTGCTCGCCGGTGGCCGTCGTGTAGCTGCCCAGCAGGCTGTTGCCCACGAACAGCACGCTGATCGGGGCGCGGGCGGCCGGAGCGGTGGTGACCGAGTAGTGGATCGCCTCCTCGTCGTCCGTCACCGTGTACTCACCGGGCGTGGTCGGCACCGCGACGTCCGCCTGCTCGTCCGTGCGCAGCGCGAGGCGGCGGCCGGCCAGCCGGGTGAGGTCGATCACGGTGCCGTCGGTGAGCGGGCTCAGGCCGAGCACCGGGCGGCCGGTGGCCTCATCGACGACCGCGACGCCGTTGACGAGTACGCCGGCCACGGGGATCTCGGCCGCGACCCGCGGGGTGGCCCAGCCCAGGCCGGCCGCGACCGCCACGGCGAGGGTCAGCACGGCGGCGATCCACAGGCGGTGACGGTACGGCATCCTGTGATGACTCCTCGCGCACATGACGGACGGCCTGGCCCACCCAGGTTCGCCATCACGGAGCGTGGTGTCAATCGATCGCCCAGCCGTGCCGCGTCACCCGGGCGCCGGACAAGCCGCGCTCCACAGGCGTCAGCTCGGGCGCACCCGGGCGCCGGACAGGCCCGCGCTCCGCAGGCGTCAGCGCTGGAGCAGTTGCCGCCCGATCGTCGGGGAGAAGACCTCCAGGTTCTTGCCCCCGGCCGCCTCCAGCCCGATGCGCACCGCCTCGGCGACGTCGCTCATGCCCGTCGAGACGAGCCTCGCCGCGCGAACACATCGGTTCGCGGACGGTTTTCTTCAGGTGCCGGACGGTTGCGCCGATGGTCCCTGCGTCACACGGACGCGACACACACTGGGGGCAGGGATGAACGCCAAGACCATCAAGCACACGCTCGCGCTGGCCGGCATCGCCGCCGTCGCGGCCGCCTTCGCCGGCACCACCACCGCCGCCGCCAGCACCACCACCACCGCCAGCAACCCCACCGTCTACGCCAGCCACGGCGCCATCTACCTCAAGCATGCCGGCCACACCACCCGCCTCACCACCGACACCGTCAGCCGCCAGCCCACCCTCTCCCCCGACAACACCCAGATCGCCTACGTCCACAACGACACCATCTGGCTCATGCACACCGACGGCACCGACCAGCACCAGATCAGCGACCGCACCGGCACCGACCCCGCCTGGGACCCCAGCGGCGTCCGCATCACCTACACCGCCACCTCCTGCACCGGCGCCCCCGGCACCTTCCGCACCGGCACCGACGGCGCCACCGCCTCCGAGGTCCTCACCCCCGCCGCCTGCGTGACCCAGGACGCCCCGCTCGTCGGCTACATCACCGGCTGACCGTCGCCGGCTCGCCCCGCACCCCACCGGCCGTCCACCGGAGGCGGTTGTTTCCGCGACCGGGCGACGGGTAGCGGCGGGAGGGTGACGACCGTCGCGAATGTCCCCGCCTCGACGTGGGGCCCGCTGCGCATCGGCGTGTTCCGCGTGCTGTGGCTCGCCGTGCTCGGCAGCCAGGTCGGCACCTGGATGCAGACCGTCGGGGCGCAGTGGCTGCTCGTCGACCAGCCGGGCGCGGCCGCGCTCGTCGCGCTCGTGCAGACCGCGGGCACGCTGCCGGTGGTGCTGCTGGCGCTGCCCGCCGGGGTGCTCGCCGACTCGCTGGACCGCCGGCGGCTGCTGATCTGGGTGCAGCTGTTCATGCTCGCGGTCGGCGTACTGCTCACCGGACTGACGATCGCCGGGCAGATGACGCCGGGGCTGCTGCTGGCGCTCACCTTCGCGCTCGGGTGCGGCACGGCGATGACCAACCCGACGTACCAGGCGGTGATCCCGGAGCTGGTGCCGCGCGCCCAGCTGCCCTCGGCCGCCGCGCTCGGCTCGATCAGCGTGAACCTGGCCCGCGCCGTCGGGCCGGCCGTGGCCGGGGTGCTCATCGCCCGCACCGGCGTCGCCGCCGTGTTCGGCATCAACGCCGCCACGTTCCTGGGCTTCGCCATCGTGCTGTTCCTGTGGCGGCGGCACCCCGCACCGGGTGACACGCTGCCGGAGCCGTTCTTCGCCGCCCTGCGCGCCGGCGGCCGGTACGTGCGCCACTCCCTCGCCCTGCGCCGGTTCCTGCTGCGCGTCGAGCTGTTCATCGTCCCCGCCGTCGCGCTGTGGGCCCTGCTCCCGCTCGTGGCCAGCCAGCGGCTGCACATGGGCGCGGGCGGCTACGGCCTGCTGCTGGCCGCGCTCGGCACCGGCGCGGTGCTCGGGGCGGTGTGGCTGCCGCGGCTGCGGGCGGCGCTGTCGGACAACGCGATGCTCTGGGCCGGCAGTCTCGTCTACGCGGTCGCGCTGGCCGTGGTGTCCGTGGTGCGGGTGCCGGCGGTGGCCGTGCTCGCGCTCGTGCCCGCCGGGCTCGCCTGGATGGCGGTGCTGTCCAACATCAACGCCGGGCTCCAGCTGTTCCTGCCGCACTGGGTGCGGGCGCGCGGGCTCGGGGCCTACCAGAGCGCGTTCTTCGGCGGGCAGGCGGTGGGCGCGCTCGCCTGGGGACTGCTCGCCGTGCGCTTCGGGCTGGTGCCCTCGCTGCTGGCCGCGGCCGCCGTCATCGCGGCCGGAGCGGCGACCGTGCGGTTCTGGCCGCTCATCGAGACGCGGCACCTCAACCGGGAACCGGCCCGCCCGTGGCCGCAGCCGCGGCTGACCGTCGAGCCGGAGCGGTTCGCCGGGCCGATCGTGGTCGAGGTGACGTACATCGTCGCCCCCAGCAACGAGCCGGCGTTCCTGGCCTCGGCCGACGCGCTGCGGCGCACCCGGATGCGCACCGGCGCCGTGCGGTGGGGCCTGTTCCGCGCCGGCGAGGTGGCCGGCGAGATGGTCGAGGTCTACGTGGTGCCGACCTGGGACGAGCACCTCCGCCAGCACACCGGCCGGCTCACCGGCGCGGACGAGGAGATCGACCTGCGGGTGCGGGCGCTGTCGGAGCGCCCGCCCACCGTGGTGCACCTGCTGCCGGCCGACGTCAGCCGCTGACCGTCGCCGTCAGCCGCTCGGTCGCCCGTCAGCCGATCGGCCGCCCGTCAGCCGCTCGCTGCCGCCGTCAGCCGCTCGCTGCCGACGTCAGCCGCTCGCGGTCGCCCGTCAGCCGCTGACCGTCGCCTCCGCGAGCGCGGCGAGCGCGCCGGGCAGGCCGCGCTCGGCGGCGGCGCGGCGCTGGCGGTCGGCGCCGGTGCCGTGCTCGCGCAGGTGGGCCAGGCCCGCCTCGACGTCGGGCCGGTCGCCGTGGCGGTCGAGGGCGCCGCCGACGGTCGCCACGAGGTCGTCGACCAGGTCCCAGGCCGGGCGGGGCGCGCGGGTGCGCAGGTCGAGCAGGGTCCCGCCGAGGCCCGCGCGGGCGGCGTTCCAGTGCGCGGCGCGCAGCAGGTGCTCCGGTGGCACCAGGGGCTCGCGGTCCGCGGCGATGTCGGCGATGGCGGTGGCGACCAGGGCGCGGGCGAGGCCGGCCACGACGACGGTCTCGGCGGCCGTCGGGACCACGTCGGCCACGCGGATCTCCACCGTCGGGTAGCGCGACGACGGCCGCGCCCACCACAACACCATCGACGCGTCGAGCATCACACCGGCCGCGACGAGCTCCCCGACGACCCGCTCGTAGTCGGCGGACGAGTGCAGGTACGGCGCCGGGCCGAGGCTCGGCCAGCGCTCCAGGGCGATCCCGCGCCAGCTCGCGTGGCCGGTGTCGGCGCCCGCGCTGAACGGGGAGTTCGCGGTGAGGGCCTGCAGCGCCGGCAGCCAGGGCCGGATCGCGTTGCACACCTGGATGGCGAGCTCCCGGTCGGGCACGCCGACGTGCACGTGGAAGCCGCACAGGGCCGGGTCGTGGGCGATCGGGCCGTAGTGGCGGGCGATCGCGTGGAAGCGTGGGGTGTCCACGACCTCGAGGTCGGGCTCGCCGACCGGGGTCGCGCCCACCGCGACGAGCCGGGCGCCGACGGACTCGGCGGCCGCGCCGGCGGCGGACCGGTTCTGCCGCAGCGTGCCCTGCAACTGCCGCAGCCGCGTGCAGACCGGGCTCACCATCTCCAGCATGCTGCTGCGGAACTCGACCCGGCTGCGCTCGCGCAGGTCGGCCGGCAGGGCGGCGCGGGCGGCGGCGGCCAGCGGCGCGTTGTGCCACGAGTGCGGGTCGAGCAGGAGGAACTCCTCCTCGACCCCGACGGTCAGGGTGGGCTCGGCCAGGCTCCGGGCGACCTCGGCCGGGCTCAGGGCGGTCAGCGTCATCGGCTCGCCCCCGCCGGGCGCGTCGCGGTCAGCAGGGCGATGGCGATGCGGTCGGCGTGGCGGTACGCGGGCTCCTGCAGGTTCTCGCCGTAGACGTCGGGGTCGATCTCGCGGTACGTCCAGCGCATCCCGGTGCCGGCCAGCCGCTCGGTCGCCGCGTCGAGCAGCGGGTCGCGGCCGGCGGTGACGCCCGTGCCGCTGAGCAGCACCAGCGACCCGCCCGGGGCGAGGCGGTGCACGGCCGTGTCCAGCACCGCGAGGGGCAGGTCGTGGCCGTGCGGGCCGCCGCCGTCGCGGTAGGCGCGGCCCTCCGGGTCGATCATGAACGGCGGGTTGGACACAATGAGGTCGAAGGCGCCGGAGACGTTGCCGAGCAGGTCGCTGGCGCGGGGACGGACGTTGCCCAGCCCGGCCAGGGCGGCGTTGACGCGGGCGTAGCGCAGCGCCGTCGGGTTGATGTCGACCGCGACCACCTCGGCGCCGGGGAGCCGCTTGGCGACCGCGACGGCGACGGCCCCGCTGCCGGTGCCGACGTCGGCGACCCGGGCCGGCGGGTCCGCCCGCTCGGCCGCGCGCTCCCGCAGGTGCGCGAGCACGGCGTCGACGGTGCGATGGGTGTCGGGGCCGAAGAACACCGCGTCGCGCCCGGCCGCCGGGAAGGCCGAGTGGACGAACAGCTCGCCGTCGTAGGCGGAGACCCGGATCGTGCTGTGCCAGCCGTCCCGCTCGCACCGCAGCGCACCGGCGGCGTCCAGCAGCGCCACGACGTCGGCGGGCAGGGCGGCGCGGTCGAACGGGCGGCTCCAGCCGAGCACGTCGGTGAGGCTGTGCCCGCGGGCGTTGCCGGGCCGCCGGTTGACCCGCTCGTGCGTGGCCGGCGTCACCGTCGTGAAGCGGTAGCCGGCGGCCTTGAGCCGGTCCCCGAGCCGCCGCAGTGCCGCGTCGGCGTCGGGCGGGGCCGCGATCGTGGAGGTCATGACCTGCCGACTTCCCCGAATTCTCATGCTTAACCGAAGTTTGCGCGGGAAGACATCACCCATGCAGCTACCGCAGCCCCGCGGGCCCGTGTCGGCCGCCCTCGCCGACGCGCTCGCCGGTCCCCCGCGTGACATCCCCCTCATCGAGCCGAGCGACGACGAGGACCTGCAGCTCGTGCTGCACATGGGCTACGAGCTGCACTACCGCGGCTTCGACGGCGTCGACGACGCGTGGGAGTGGCAGCCGTCCCGGATCGCGCTGCACCAGGCCGCCGAGCGCTGCTTCGAGGCCGAGCTGCGCCGTCTGGTGCCGATGCCCGATCCCGTGCCGCCCGCCGAGGTGCCGCGCGCGCTGGCCGCCGTGATGGCGGCCGACGACGGGCCGCCGCTGTCGAAGTACCTCGCCGGCCGCGCCACGCTCGAGCAGTACCGCGAGTTCGTCACGCACCGTTCGATCTACCACCAGCGCGAGGCCGACCCGCACACGTGGGCGATCCCGCGGCTCGGCGGGCGGGCGAAGGCGGCCCTGGTGGAGGTGCAGACCGACGAGTACGGCGGCGGCCGCGTCGAGCGCATGCACGCCGAGCTGTTCCGGGGCACCATGCGCGAGCTCGGGCTCGACGACACCTACGGCGCCTACCTCGACGCCGCCCCGGCCGCCACCCTGGCGGTCAACAATCTCATGTCGCTGTTCGGCCTGCACCGGCGGCTGCTGGGCGCGATCCTGGGGCACCTGGCGATCTACGAGATGACCTCGTCACTGCCCAACCGCCGCTACGGCAACGGGCTGCGCCGGCTCGGCTTCGGCCCGGCCGCCACCCGCTTCTACGACGAGCACGTCGAGGCCGACGCGGTGCACGAGCAGATCGCCGCGAACGACCTGTGCGGCTCCTACTGCGCGGACCGGCCGGAGCAGTCCTCGCTGGTGCTCTTCGGGGCCGCGTGCGCCCTCGCCCTCGACGCGCGCTTCGCCGGCCACCTGCTGACGCGCTGGGCGGCCGGCGAGTCCTCGCTGCGGGCTCAGTCCGACGCGATCGGCCGGCCGCTGGTCGGAGCGCTCGGGGCGTGAAATCCCACCACCTTATGCGTACCGTCGCAAAAGGGCTTGATCGCCGACCGGCCGCACCGGCAGAGCGCGACGGTCCGCCGGCCCGGGTCGATGACCTCCCCGTCCTGGGTCGTCAGCGTGAAGTTGCCGCGCAGCAGCAGCGGCCCGTCCTCGCAGGGCGTCACGGAGGCGATCTCATCCATACGGAGGCTGTGCCCGCCCCACGCGCGGCCAAACGACGCCGCGCCGGGCACCCGCCCGGGGCCGCGGGCTAGCCCGCCCATCGTGTTTCGCGGCCGCCGCCCGGGGCAACGGGCGCCGCGTGTCGCTGCGCTACCAGCCGTCGCTGGACGGGCTGCGGGCCGTCGCGCTCGGCGGGGTGCTGCTGGCCCACGGGCTGCCGGGGGTGCTGCCCGGCGGGTTCCTGGGCGTCGACCTGTTCTTCGTGCTCTCCGGCTACCTGATCACGGCGCTGCTGCTCGCCGAGCACGACGCCACCGGCCGCATCCGGCTCGGACGGCGTCCGCGAGGTCGTCGCGCCGTGGCTGGCCCCGCAGCTGGCCCGGCTCGCCGGCACGTGACGGACCCGCGGCGCGCTGCGTTCGCACCGCTCGCGCAACGCAGCATCGCGGGCCGCGTGCCGAAGGTATGGCCGTGCAACAGGTACGCAGTCGGCTGGCCTCGGCCTACCTCGCCCTCGCCGGGCTGATCCTGGCGGGGTTCCTGGTGGTGCCCGACGGCAGCCTGGCCCAGACGATATGGCAGGTCGCGTGCGGGTGGCTCGGCGCCGGGGCGATCGTCGTCGGCGTCCGGCGGCACCGGCCCGCCGCCCCGGCCGCGTGGTGGCTCGTCGCCGTCGGCGTGGCCGGCAACGCCAGCGGCATCGGCGTGGAGGCGATCCTCACCCGGACCATGGCGGACCCGGGCTTCCCGTCGTGGGCGGACGCGGCCTACCTGTCGCTGTACCCGTTCGCCGCGGCCGGCATGTTCCTGCTCCTGCGGCGCCGCAGCCCGCTGCGCAACTGGTCCACCGTCGTCGACGCCGGGACGCTGACCACCGGCCTCGGCCTGCTCGCGTGGATCTTCATGGTGAAGCCGGCGGCGTCCGACCCGGACATCGGGCTGCTCGGGCACGTCGTGAGCGTCGCCTACCCGGTCGGCGACATCGTGCTGCTGGCCATGACGGTGCGGCTGCTGCTCGACGGCGCGGCGCACAACACGTCGTTCCGGCTGCTCGGCACCGCCCTGATCGCCTTCCTCGCCGGGGACACCGCGTGGGTCGTGGTGAACCAGTTCGCCCTGCTGCCCGGTCCGATGGCGCACAAGCTGCTCGCCGACGTGTACCTGGCCGGGTTCCTCGCGTTCGGCGCCACGGCGCTGCACCCGGACGTGCGCACCATCGCCCGCCCGGCCCCGCCGCGGCCCGTGCGGCCCAGCCGGCGCATGCTCGCCGTGCTGGCCTCGACCTCGCTCGTGGGCCCCGCACTGCTGCTCGCCGAGGCGCTGACCGGCGAGGTCGCCGATGCCGTGGCCATAGCCCTCGGCTGCGCGGCACTGTTCCTGCTCGTCGTGACCCGCATGTCCCAGCTGCTCACCCAGCTCGACGTGCAGTCGCAGAAGGTCCGCGAGCTGGCCGTCACCGACGACCTCACCGGGCTGGCGAACCGGCGGGCCTGGAACGCCGAGGTGCCCCGCGCCGTCGAGCGTGCGCGCCGGGCCGGGACGCCGCTCGCCGTCGCGCTCGTCGACCTCGACCACTTCAAGCGGTTCAACGACAGCTACGGCCACCCCGCCGGCGACCGGCTGCTCAAGGAGGCGGCGGCCGCCTGGCAGCACCACCTGCGCGCCTCCGACCTGCTCGCCCGCTACGGCGGCGAGGAGTTCGTCGTGCTGCTGCCCGACGCCTCGGCGGACGAGGCCGGGCGGGTGCTGGACCGCATGCGCGAGGCCACGCCGCTGGGCCAGACGTTCTCGGCCGGCATCGCGATGCTGGCCGACGGCGAGGGCTCGGACGAGCTCGTCGCCCGGGCCGACGCCGCCCTCTACGCGGCCAAGCGGGCCGGGCGCGACCGGGTCGCGCTCGCGGCGGGCCGGGCCGGCTGACCGGCCGGGATCAGTGCCCCTGCGGGCCGTACACGTCGTCGAACACCGGCCGGTTGGAGCGGATGCGCGGCAGGCGGGTGAAGTTGTGCCGGGGCGGCGGGCAGCTGGTGGCCCACTCGAGGGAGTTGGTGTAGCCCCACGGGTCGTTGCCCTCCACGACGCGGCCGAAGCGGTAGGAGGACCACAGGTTGTACAGCAGCGGCAGCATCGACACCCCGAGGATGAGCGCGCCGATGCTGGAGATGGTGTTGTACGTCGTGAAGCCGTCCGAGGGCAGGTAGTCCGCGTACCGGCGGGGCATCCCGCGCGTGCCGAGCCAGTGCTGGACGAGGAACGTGGTGTGGAAGCCGACGAACGTCAGCCAGAAGTGCACCTTGCCGAGCCGCTCGTTGAGCATCCGGCCGGTGATCTTCGGGAACCAGAAGTAGAGCCCGCCGAACGCGGCGAAGACGATCGTGCCGAACAGCACGTAGTGCATGTGCGCGACGACGAAGTACGTGTCGCTGACGTGGAAGTCGACCGGCGGCGAGGCCAGCAGCACCCCGGACAGCCCGCCGAAGAGGAACGTCACGAGGAAGCCCAGCGACCACAGCATCGGGGTCTGGAACGTCAGCTGGCCGTGCCACATGGTGCCGATCCAGTTGAAGAACTTCACGCCGGTGGGGACGGCGATGAGGTACGACAGGAAGGAGAAGAACGGCAGGAGCACCTGCCCGGTGACGAACATGTGGTGCGCCCAGACCCCCATCGACAGGATGGCGATGGCGATCGTGGCCCCGACCAGGCCCTTGTAGCCGAAGACCGGCCGGCGCGAGAAGACCGGCAGGATCTCGGTCACGATGCCGAAGAACGGCAGGGCGACGATGTACACCTCCGGATGGCCGAAGAACCAGAACAGGTGCTGCCACAGCAACGCCCCGCCGACCGCCGGGTCGTAGACGTGCGCGCCGAGCTTGCGGTCGGCCTCCAGCACGAGCAGGGCCGCGGTGAGCACCGGGAACGCCATGAGCACCATGATCGCGGTGATGAAGATGTTCCAGGTCAGGATCGGCATCCGGAACATGGTCATGCCGGGCGCCCGCAGCGTGACCACGGTGGTGATCAGGTTGACGGCGCCGATGACCGTGCCGACGCCGGCCACCACCAGGCCCATCGTCCACAGGTCGCTGCCGACGCCGGGCGAGTTCGGCTCGCTGTTCAGCGGCGCGTAGGCGAACCAGCCGAAGTCGGCCGCCCCGCCCGGGCTCACGAACCCGCCGATGGTGATGAGGCCGCCGGTGAGGTACAGCCAGTACGCGAGCGCGTTGAGCCGCGGGAAGGACACGTCGGCGGCGCCGATCTGCAGCGGCACCAGGAAGTTGCCGAAGCCGAACACCAGCGGCGTGGCGAACAGCAGCAGCATGATCGTGCCGTGCATCGTGAAGAGCTGGTTGTACTGCTCGCTGGAGAGCAACTGCAGCCCCGGGCGCGCGAGCTCGGCCCGCATGAGCAGCGCCAGCACGCCGCCCAGCAGGAAGAAGCCGAACGACGTCACGAAGTACATCACGCCGATCCGCTTGGCGTCCGTGGTCGCCAGCAGGTCCACGACCCGGGAGCCGGGCAGGGTGCGGCGGCGGGGCCCGGGCAGGTCGGGGGTGTGCACCGGATCGATCGGCAGCACCGCACGCTCAGTCATCGGCCGTCTCCTTCGGACCCGGCATCGACGGTCTCCTTCGTGCCGGCATCGGCGGTCCCCGGCAGCACCGGCCGGGCCGCGCCCACGCGCTGCATCCGCTTCGGCACCGCCCATCCGGTGTAGGGCAGCGGCAGGGCGTCGGCGGGGGCGAGCGGCTGCTCGATCTCGCGGTACTCCCCGTCGGGCATGCGGATGACCACGCCGGTCTCCAGCCCGTGCGCGAGCCGCCGGCGGTCCTGCTGCTGGAAGCCCAGGCACAGCCGGCGGGCGACGTAGAACGCCAGCGGCGGCAGCAGCACCGCGCCGATGCGGCCCGCCCAGATCATCGCGTTGAGGCTGATGTGGAACTTGTCGGCGATGAGGTCGTTGGCGGCCGACACGGTGAGCACCAGGTAGAAGGTCAACGCCATGGCGCCGACCGCGGTGCGGGTGGGCGCGTCGCGGGGCCGCTGCAGCAGATTCTGGTAGCCCTCGCCGCGATGCCGCCAGGCGTGGCCGAACGGATAGCCGATCGCGAGGACGGTCAGCAGCCCCGGCAGCACGACACCGGGCCAGAAGACCGGGGACAGCGTGTAGCCGAAGCCGCGGATCTCCCACGGCGGCATGAGCCGCAGGCCGCCGTCGAGGAACATGACGTACCAGTCGGGCTGGCTCGCCGCGGAGACCACGGCGGCCTCGTAGGGGCCGAACAGCCACAGCGGGTTGATCTGCACGAGGCCGCCGAGCGCGGCGATCACGGCGAAGACGATGATCGCGAGCCCCGTGGAGCGCCCGGCGAAGCCCGGCACCATCCGCTCGCCGACGACGTTGGCGTTGGTGTGCCCGGGGCGGGGCCACTGGGTGTGCTTCTGCTTGACGATCAGGCCCAGGTGCACGCTGATGAGCGCGACGAGTGCCCCGGGCACCAGCAGGACGTGGACGATGTACAGCCGCCCGATGATCAGCTCGCCCGGGAACTCGCCGCCGAAGAGGGCGCTGGACACCCAGGTGCCGACGATGGGCAGCGCCTCCACGATGCTGCCGGCGATGCGCAGGCCCGTGCCCGACAAACCGTCGTCGGGCAGGGAGTAGCCGGCGAACCCCTCGACGAACCCGAGCCAGAACATCAGGATGCCGATGACCCAGTTCGCCTCGCGCGGCTTGCGGAAGGCGCCGGTGAGGAAGATCCGGCCCATGTGCACGACGATCGCGGCCATGAACAGGTTCGCCGACCAGTGGTGCATCTGCCGCAGGAACAGCCCGCCGCGGGTGTCGAAGCTGATCCGCAGGGCGGAGTCGTAGGCGGCCGACATCGGCATCCCGCGCAGCGGCGTGTAGGAGCCGTCGTAGCGGACCTCGCGCATCGACGGATCGAAGAACAGCGCCAGCATGATGCCGGTCAGCACGAGCATGACGAAGGAGTACAGCGCCAGCTCGCCGAGCATGAACGACCAGTTGTCCGGGAAGACCTTGTTCAGCGTCCGCCGCAGGGGCGTGGCCCCCTGGAAGCGCTCGTCCGCCGCCCGGGCCGCCCGCCGCACGCGGGCCGCCCGCCGGCTCACCGCGACTCCGGGGAGCCGGCGTAGAACTCGTACACCAGGCCGGCGATGGCCAGCAGCGCGGCGACCACGGCGGTGCCCAGCAGCCACCACTGGCTCAGCGCGATCCCCACGGCGCCGATGGCCACCGCGATCGCGATGCCGAACGGCCAGAAGCCGGGCGGGGCGAAGTACCCGACCGTGCCGGCCCCGTCGGCGATCTCGGCGTCCGGGCGGTCCTCGGGCCGCGGCGGCATCCGGCGGGCGACCAGCGCGAAGTAGCCCGCGCACAGCGTGCTCATCAGGCCCGACACGACCAGCGCGGTGCCGCCGGCCCACTCGGTGTGGCCGGCCGCGCCGCTCCCGGTCCACCACAGGTAGACGGCCGCCGCGGTGAACATCAGCCCGGCGATGATCCCGAACACCTTCGCCTCCGTGCGCACCGCGCCCCCTCACCCCGGACGGGTAGTCCGGCATCGAGGCGCCACCTATCCCACCGGGCGGGGTTCAAACACCTTCGCCGCGCACCGCCACCTTCCACGGCACCCCGTAGCGGTGGGCCCGGCGGATCTGCCGCCACGCCGCCACCACCTCCTCGGCGACGAGGAACGGCACGGTCAGCGAGATCGCCGCCGACAGCAGGCACAGGGTGCAGAAGGTGCCCACCACCAGGGCCTGCACCAGGACCAGGCCGATCGCGGTGAGCGCCATGGCGGCGGCGGTCAGGCCGAGCGCCAGGACCAGCCACGGCCGGCGGCGCCAGCGGCGGGTGCCCCCGCTGAGCTCCAGCACCATCTCCAGCAGATAGGCGGCGGCGCCGAGGGCCGCGTCGCGCACCGGCAGGGCCTGGGAGAACGCGGAGTCGAGCACGCGCACGCTGCCGTCGCCGAACCAGGGCTCCCACGGGGCGCCGGCCACGCCGTACTGGAACAGCGCCAGCCGCAGCGACACCGCGAAGCCCAGCAGCGCCAGCGCCGCGACGATGATCCGCACCGGCCAGGCCGACGGGCCCTCGAAGGCGCGCCGCCACCACTCGGGCATCGAGCCCGCATGCCGGATCATGAGCCGGCCCCGCGTCGCCACCGGCGGGACGGGACGGGGCGCCACCGGCGCCCAGGGTCAGTGCGCACCCGAGTCACCCTCTGCCGGTTCCCCGGCGCGGGCGGCTCACACATCCCGGGCGTTTGGCCGTCCCGCGGCCGGGTACGGGGCCGGCCCTCGGCGGCGCGGTACCCGGCCGGGAACCGGGGGCCGGCGCGGCGAGTCTCAGGTACGGGCGAGCCACCCACCGGGGCGATCACCCGGCCAGCTTCCGGGGTCGGCCGGACCGGCGAACCCCAATGGCGGCGATCGGATTTCGCGCCGGCGGGGTACCAGACGGTCGCGGGGTAGCAACCGGTCAAGGGCCGTCAGCTCGGCGAGAGGAGGTCCGTCGCTTGCTCGACGAGTTCGACGTGCGGGTCGACGGCGGCGCCGACGTGGCGACCGTCGCGGTCGTCGGCGTGCTCGACCTCGACACGGGCAACCGGCTCTTCGACGCCCTCGCGGCCGTGCTCGGCCGGGAGGGGCTGCGGCGGGTCGACGTGGACCTCGGGGCGGTGACGATGCTCGACGCGGCCGGGGTCGGCGTGCTGCTGGCCGCGCGCAACCGCGCCCGCACGGCCGGCGTCCGGTTGCGGGTGGGCAACCTCAGCGAGCCGGCCCGCGAGGTGCTGAAGATCGTCGGGCTGCTCGACATCGCCGCCTGACGGACGCCGGGGGCCGCGGCCGCTGTGCCGTTCGCCCCGAGCTACCCGCCGGACGCGGCGGCGCCGACGAGCCGGCCGGACCCGGCCAGCACCACCCGGTTGCGGCCGCCGTCCTTGGCCGCGTAGAGCGCCTGGTCGGCCCGGCGGGCCAGATCCTCGATCGTGCCGGCGTCGTGCGGCAGGCAGGCCACCCCGACCGAGACGGTGACATCCGGCGCCGCGGCCATGCCCCGGTGCAGGCGCCCGGCGAAGTCCTCCAGCTCCGGGCCGTCCAGGCCGCGGGCGAGCAGCGCGAACTCCTCGCCGCCGTAGCGGGCCACCACGTCGCCGGGCCGGGCCGGCGGGCGGCCCGGTCAGGCGTCGCCCATGACGAGGCCCTCGATGGTGTGCTTCTGCTCGATCGGCACCAGCGTGTCGACCACGGCGCAGGTCAGGTGGTCGCGCACCACCGCGGGCAGGGCCGCGTGGTAGTCGCGGGTGACGGCCATCGCGTGCCGCTCGTCGTTGCCGGCCCCCGGCGCGTCCACGCCGAGCACGAGGACGGGCCGCGACGTGTCCGACACGTTCGCGGTGCCGCGGTGGATCGTCAGCGCGGAGCGGGCCGAGATGTCGCCGCGGCGCGGGTACTTGCGCACCGCGCGCTCGAGGTAGCGCGGGTAGCGGTCCTTCGGCGGGAACATGCCGTGCTCGAACGCCGGGTCGTCGTCGAACTGGGTGCCGGGGGCGATCTCGAACGGGCCCATCGCCTCGGTGGTGTCGACGCCGGTGAGGTTGAACGCCAGCGAGTTGAGCCGGCCGGTGTCGCGGGTGACCGGGGGCATGGGGAAGTCGCGGTGCCAGGGCTGGTCGACGGCGCCGGGGCCGGGCACGTCGAAGCCGAGCTCCACGATCTGGTACCGCGGGCCGAGCACGGCCTCGCAGACCGCCGTGACCCACGGGTGCGACGCCAGGTCGGCGAAGCCGCGCAGCTGCTCGGGGTGGATCTCCACGTAGTAGCGGTTCGGGCCGCGGCCGACCGCGCCGCCGGGCCGGGCGAGCGCCTCCTCAAGGGCCGCTTCCATGTCTTCGCGCATCCGGTCCGCCCACTCGACCGCAAACGCCCCGCGGCACGCCGTGATGCCGTCGCGGTAGATCTCGTCGTAAGCCTGCATGCCCATCAGCTTGCAACGTGGCATGCAACGTTGCAAGTGGTGCCGTACGATCGGCTCGTGGGAGCGAGCCTCAAGGACGTCGCCGAGCGCGCGGGCGTGTCGATCCGGACCGTGTCGAACGTCGTGAACGACTTCCCGCTCGTCGCCGCCGGCACCCGCGAGCGCGTCCAGCGGGCGATCGACGAGCTGCAGTACCGGCCCAATGCCGCCGCCCGCAGCCTGCGCGGCGGCCGCTCCGGCCTCGTCGGGCTGGTGCTGCCCGAGATCGCCTCGCCCTACTTCGGCGAACTCGCCGCCCTGGTGACCCGGGCCGCGGAGCGCCGGTCGTGGACCGTGCTGGTCGAGCAGACCGACGGCGACCCCGAGCGCGAGCGGCGGCTGCTCGACGGCGGGCGGGCGCCGGGCGGCCAGGTCGTCGACGGGCTGCTCATCAGCCCGTGGGCGCTCAGCCCCGCCGACCTGCGCCCGCACCCGGGCGGCGCGCCGGTGGTGCTGCTCGGCGAGCAGGACGGCGGCGGCCTCTTCGACCGCGTCGCGATCGACAACGTCGCGGCGGCCGCGGACGTGACCCGCCACCTGCTCGCGACCGGCCGGCGCCGCATCGCCGTCGTCGGCCTGCAGCCGCACCTGGCCAACGGCACCGCGGAGCAGCGCCACCGCGGCTACCGGACCGCGCTCGCCGAGGCCGGCGTCCGGCCCGACCCCGCGCTGGAGGTGCCGGTGCGCCGGCTGCACCGGGCGGACGGCGCCGCGGCAATGACGGCGCTGCTGGACGACGGGCGGGACTTCGACGCGCTGTTCTGCTTCACCGACCAGCTCGCGCTCGGGGCGCTGCGCGCGGCCGGCGAGCGCGGGGTGCGGGTGCCGCGGGACGTGGCGCTGGCCGGGTTCGACGACATCGAGGACGGGCGGTTCAGCACGCCCTCGCTGACCACGGTCGCGCCCGACAAGGCGGCCATCGCCGAAGCGGCGCTCGACCGTCTCGCCGAGCGCCTCGGTCCGGGCCCGGCCGGACCGGCCCGCTCCGTGGTCGTCCCCCACCGGCTCATCGGGCGGGAGAGCACGCGGGAGCGCTCTGCCCAGGACGGGGCCTAACGCTCCCGCTGCCGCCGGGTCCGCCGCAGCACCGCCTCGGTGTCGGCGGCGACCCGGTCGATCTGCGCACCGAGGCCGGGGTGGCCGCCGAGGTGGCGCCGGACCGCGCCCAGCAGGTCCGGCAGCGCGCCGGCGTCGGCGTGCCCGAGCGCGTCGTGCAGCCGCCCGACGTCGTCGCCGGCCGCCGCCGGCAGATCGGTCAGCCCGCTCACCTGTCCCGCGATGCGGCGCAGGTCGGCGGCGTGGTCGTCGGCCCAGCGCGCCACCGCCCGGGCGCCCGCCCGGTGGTCGCGCTCGGCCCGGACCCGTCCGTCCTTGGTGTCCCCGGCCCGGGCGGAGGTCGCGGCGCGCAGGTAACGGCGCTCGGCGGCCTGCCGGCTGGCCACTCCCAGCGCCGGCGCGAGGACCTGCCAGCTGACACCGGCCCGCCGCGCCGCCGCGATCAGCTCCGGCTCGACGCACTCGAGCTCCGCCTGCACGGCGCGCAGCAGGGCGAGCGCCTCGAGCACGGCCTCCGGCTCGGCCTCCTGCGACGCGAGCTCGGCGACGGCCAGCACGGTGGCCACGGCCGCGGTGACGTCCGACCGGATCACGGCCCACCCCTTTCACACCGTTGCGGTGTCATGTCATCGATGTCATCGATCCGTTGACGAATCACTTGTCGTCGGAACGACGACATGCTACAAACAACGTATCGCGCATTGACAGATCAGTCGAGTGCAGGAGGTGCAGCATGTTGATGCGCAGCGAGCCCTTCACCGAGGTCCACCGGTTCGCGCAGCAGCTGTTCGGGGCGCCGTCGACCGGCACGTGGTCACACCCCGCGGCGATGCCCGTGGACGCCTACCGCAACGGAGACGAGTTCGTGGTCGTCTTCGACCTGCCGGGTGTGGACCAGGACGCCATCGACATCAGCGTCGAGCGCAACGTGCTGACCGTCCGCGCGGAGCGCCGGCCCCTCGACCTCGGCGAGAGTGCGCAGGTCACCCTGTCCGAGCGCCCGCTCGGGGTGTTCTCCCGGCAGATGTTCCTCGGCGACTCGCTCGACACCGAGCACATCCGGGCGACGTACCACAACGGCGTGCTGGCCCTGCGGATCCCGATCACGGAGAAGGCCAAGCCGCGCAAGGTCACGGTCGCCGGCGCCGCCGCGCCGGACCAGAAGGTGCTCGGAAGCTGACACGGACACGCACACAGCGCGCCGGCCGGGGGACTCCCGGCCGGCGCGCTGTGTCGCCGGGCACCGCGGCCGCGGGACGGCACAATAGTGGTGTCGGGAGACGGTGCTCACATCGGCGACGGGTGCCGTCCGGCCGCCGCGGGTCCGGGAGGATGTTCTGGTGATGCAGTCGCGTACGGAGCTCGTCGAGGACTTGATGGGTCGCTTCCCCCACGTGCCGAGGGAGGCGGTCATCAAGGAGGATCTGCTGCGCGGCGGCCTGGCCTTCGACGACTCGGCCCTCACCGACAACGAGGGCGGGGACGTCAAGCCGAAGTCGTACTTCATCTTCTCCTTCGACCACCGCACGCTGCCCGACCTGGGCACCGCCGCGCTGCGCCGGCCGCCGGAGGAGATCGTGCTCACCGGCGGGCCCTACGAGCTGCGCCGCACCGTGGTCTCCGTGCGGATCAACCCCGCCTCGCCGTATCGCGTGAAGACCGACGAGGACGGCCGGCTCCGGCTGCACCTGGACGACCGGCCCATCGCCGACATCGGGCTCCCGCCGATGCCCGACTACTACCGGCACACCCTCGCCAACGGCAAGTCCGTGATGGAGGTCGCGCCGACCATCCAGTGGGGCTACCTCATCTACCTGACGGCGTTCCGCGTGTGCCAGTACTTCGGCGCCAAGGAGGAGTGCCAGTACTGCGACATCAACCACAACTGGCGCCAGCACAAGGCGGCCGGGCGGCCGTACACGGGCGTCAAGCCGGTGGACGAGATCCTCGAGGCGCTGGCCATCATCGACAAGCACGACACCGAGCGGGCGTCGAAGGCCTACACGCTGACCGGCGGCAGCATCACCTCCCACGTGGGCGGCAAGGCCGAGGCCGACTTCTACGGGCAGTACGCCCAGGCGATCGAGGAGCGCTTCCCGGGCCGGTGGATCGGCAAGGTGGTCGCCCAGGCCCTGCCCCGCGCCGACGTGCAGCGGTTCAAGGACTACGGCATCCAGATCTACCACCCCAACTACGAGGTGTGGGACAAGCGGCTGTTCGAGCTGTACTGCCCCGGCAAGGAACGCTACGTCGGCCGCGAGGAGTGGCACCGCCGCATCCTCGACTCCGCCGAGGTGTTCGGCCCCCGCAACGTCATCCCGAACTTCGTGGCCGGCGTGGAGATGGCCGCCCCGGCCGGTTTCGCCACCGTCGACGAGGCGATCGCCTCCACCGCCGAGGGGCTGGAGTATTTCATGTCCCGCGGCATCACCCCGCGGTTCACCACGTGGTGCCCGGAGCCGACCACGCCGCTGGGCAAGGGCAACCCGCAGGGGGCACCGCTGGAGTACCACGTCCGGCTGCTGGAGACCTACCGCGCCATCATGGAGGCCAACGGCCTGACGAGCCCGCCCGGCTACGGCCCGCCCGGCCCCGGCCGCGCCGTGTTCTCGGTGAGCTCGTTCATGGACAGCCTGCCGCCCGCGCCCGAGGCCGCCTGAGTCGGCACCGCCGGCCGGTCGGTCGCCGGTGGCCGGCCGTCACCGCCGGGCGTTCGGTCCCGGGCCACCGGCCGTCACTGCCGGCCGTCACCGCCGGCCGGCCCCGTCACGTGGTGCGGCGCAGCGCGAGGACCGCGATGTCGTCGTGCGGCACGTGGTCGTCGAGCATCGCGGCCATGACGGTCGTGCACATGTGCTCCGCCCGCCCGATCTCGACCACGGCCGCGAGCCGGTCGAGCCCCACCGGCAGGGGCTGGTCGCGCCGCTCGACCAGCCCGTCGGTGTAGAACACGAGCCCCGCGCCCGGCGGCAGCGGCAGCTCCGTGGTGCCGCGGGGCGCGTCCGGGTAGGCGCCGAGCGGCAGGTTCGGCTTGACCGTCGTGAGCGAGCCGGCCGCGCCCTGCTCGGCGTAGACCGGCGGCAGGTGCCCGGCGTTGGACACCGTCACGTGGTCCAGGCCCGGCGGGATGACCGCGTAGAGGGCGGTCGCCATGGCCCCGGGCTCGAAGCGCTGGATCTTGCGGTCGAGGCGGGTCAGGACATCGGCCGGATCGTCGGTCTCCAGCGCGTAGGCGCGCAGCGCCGACCGGATCCGGCCCATCACGACCGCCGCGCGCAGCCCGTTGCCGGCCACGTCGCCGACCGCGAGACCGATGCACCCGGACGGCAGCTCGAACACGTCGTACCAGTCGCCGCCGACGCCGACCCGGGCGCCGGGCACGTACCGGACCGCGAGGTCGAGCCCGGCGATGTCGGGCGGCCGGCTCGGCAGCAGGCTGCGCTGCAGGGCGTGCGCGGCGGCCTGGTCGAGGCTCTGGATGCGGGCCTGGGTCGCGAGCGCGATCCGATCCGCCACGAGCTGCAGCAGCTCGACGTCCGGCGCGCTGAACCGGCGCGGGGTGCGGGTGCCCACGTACAGCACGCCGATCACCCGCCCGGCGGTGATCATGGGCACGCCCAGCAGCGACACGATGCGCTCGGCGTGCAGGGCCGGGCTGTGCACGTTGGCGCCGTCGACGCGCCCGATCGCCACCGGCCGCCCGCCGGAGGCGACCCGACCGGCGAACCCGACGCCGAGCGGCACCCGGATGCCCTGGTAGACCTCGCGCTCAAGACCGCTCGCGGCGGTGGCGTGCAGCTCGGTGCCGCTC
Organism: Dactylosporangium sp. CA-052675; assembly: GCF_050947935.1. Lineage (GTDB taxonomy): Bacteria > Actinomycetota > Actinomycetes > Mycobacteriales > Micromonosporaceae > Dactylosporangium. The sequence goes on from NZ_CP192010.1 coordinate 5,646,263, forward strand.
GCGTCGAGCAGCATCACGGCGGCGGTGTCGGCCTGCAGCAGCGCCCGGGCGCGCACGAGCAGCTCGTCGAGCAGGTCCTCGACCCGCAGCCGCGACAGCGCGGCGTCGGTGACCCGCTGCAGCCGGCGCAGCTGGCCGGCGCTGTCGGCCCCGTCGTTCACGCCGGGCCCCCAGAGCCTCCGGTGAGGTGCTCGGCCACCCCCGTCAGCTGCAGCGCGCTCAGGACGATGCCGTGCGCCCCCGCGACCCGGAACTCGCGCCCGGCCGCGTCGGCGGCCCGGCGGCCGTGCAGCAGCGTGCGGATGCCGGCCGAGTCCAGCAGCCGAACGTCACGCAGGTCGACGACGAGCCGGCCACCCGCGGGCAGCTCCGCGAGCGCGGCGCGGATCCGCTCCTCGAGCGCCGGCGCCGTCTGCAGGTCGATGACGCCGGACAGGGTGATGGTGACACCGTCGGGAATCACAGACTCTCCTCCGGCCCATGCGGTATCGGTCGCCCCGATGATATCCAGCCGCCCGATCAGCCCGCCCGATCAGCCCGCCCGGTCAGCCCGCCCGGTCAGCCCGCCCGGTCAGCCCGCCCGGCCCGGCCGTCGTCGTTCACACCGTGCGGTCGAGGTCCAACGGGGTTCCGGGCTCGGCGGTCTTCGGCGTGACCTTCGAGGCGGCGCGCTTGCGCGGCTTCGGCGCCGCGGTGCTGGCGGTGTTTCCGGTGCTCGCGGCGCTTCCGGTGCTCGCGGCGCTTCCGGTGCTCGCGGCGCTTCCGGTGCTCGGGGTGCTCGGGGTGCTCGGGGTGCTCGGGGTGCTCGGGGTGCTCGGGGTGCTCGGGGTGCTCGGGCTCGTGGGCGCGGGCGTCGCCACCGCCGCTGTGGTCTCGCTCGCGGGCACCGCCTTCACCGGCTTGGGCGCCGGTCCGGGCGTCGCGACCGCCGCGGGCACCGCCTTCACCGGCTTGGCCGGCGCCGGGGCGGGCGCGCTGAACAGCTCCTGCACGGTCTGCACGGCCTGGCCGGGGGTCGGGTTGGCGCGCAGGCGGCCGGTGCTGGCCACGATCTGCTCGTACTTCTCCCGCCCGGCCCGCGCGCCGAGCACATAGCCGACGGCCGCACCCGCGGCCAAGGTCAGCAGACGCATCTGTCTCTCCTCATCCCCGCCGGCGGCGGACTGCGTACACGATGACGATCACGGCGGCGGCCGCCCCCGCGATCACGGCCCACGGCAGCGGGCGGCGCGCCTCGGCGGCGAAGTCGGTGTCGCGGACGGCCCGGCGCACGGACGTCGCCGCGCCGGCGGCCCGGTTCGCCACGACGCTCGCCCCGCTGCCGGCCTTGTCGGCCACGACGCTCGCCGCGCTCCCGGCCTTGTCAGCCACGGTGCGTGCCGCGGTGCTGACCCGCTGTTTGGCCTCGTCGGCGGTCTGGGCGACCGACGAGGCGGCCGAGGCGGCCGCTTCCTTCGCCCGGCCCTTGACGTCGGTCTTCGCCGCCAGCTGCTCGGCCGTCTCCGCCAGCCCGGACCGGGTGGCGGCGATCTCCGCCCGCAGCCGGTCCGCCTCGTCGCCCTGGGTGCTCATCCTCGTCGTCCTTCCCGCACCGCGGCCTTCACGGTGTCCACATCCGCGTGCACGCCGTCGACCGCCTGCTGCGGGACGGGCGGCGTGGCCTGGCGCAGCTCGCGCTTGCCCAGCAGCGCCGCGATCCCGGCCGCGGCCAGCACCACGACGAGCACGACGAGCACCGCGAGCCAGAGCGGCCAGACCAGATCGAGCAGCACCACGAGCAGCGTCAGCAGCAGCCCGACGGCGAACCAGGCGAGCACCGCGGCGGCGCCGAAGAGCCCGCCGCCGATCCCGGCCCGCTTGCCCTTCTCGACGAGCTCGACCTTGGCCAGCGCGAGCTCGTCGCGCACGAGGGTCGAGACCTGCTCCGCGGCCCGCCGGACGAGCTCGGCCGTCGACGCGTCATCAACCATTGCGGCACCCTCCCGGAATCGCCGTCAACATTCCCTTACCATTTGGCAATCAAACGTCCGAATAGGCCGATTCAGCGATCCAGGGCCAGCTCCAGCCACACGTCCTTGCCGTCGTCGGGGTGGTCACGCACGCCCCACCGCGCGGCCAGCGCCTGGACCAGCAGCAGCCCGCGGCCGTGATCGACGTCGGGGGTCGGCGCCTGCACGGCCACCACCGGGGCGGGGACGTCGTCGTGGACGGAGATGCCGAGGACACGGTCGGTGCAGTACACGTCGATGTACCCGACGCCGTCGGCGTGCAGCAGCGCGTTGGCGGTCAGCTCGGAGATGAGCAGCTCGACGTTGTCGCACAGCCGGGGGGTCGCCGGCTGTGCGAGCAGCCGGGGCAGGACGCCGAGCACCCACTCGCGGGCGGAGGCGGCGACGGAGACGTCGCGGCCGTTGCGGGGCCGCCAGCGCACCGAGCGGCCCGCGGGTTCGCCGCCATCCTCGTCGTGCATCAGATCCCCCGCACATCGCTCGGGCCTCGCGTTGGGGGGATACCCCGATATCGACGCGGCACACACCGGGCCGGGCCGACGGGGCAGATTGGCGTCAGGCGAGGGGCAGCATCGCCCGGACCGCGTCGTACGACCACTCGACGAGCATCAGCGTGGCGTCGTCGGCCGGTGGCCCGTCGTAGTGCGACAGCGCCGCGTGGCAGAGCCGGCGCAGGGTCTCGGGGGCGGGGAGCCGGCCCGCGTCGCGCTGGACGAGCCCGGCGAGGCGGTCCACGCCGAAGGCGGTGCCGTCGCGGTCGCGCGCCTCGATGATGCCGTCGGTGTAGAGCAGGATCCGGTCGCCGCGCCGCAGCATCTGCTCGCCGACCTCCCGCCCGGGATCGTCCAGCCCGAGCCCCAGCGGCAGCCGGCGGCCGCCGGTGAGCCCGTGCACGAGCCGGCCGTCCCGCACGAGCAGCGGCGGCGGGTGCCCGGCGTTGATGTAGCGCATCCGGCCGGTGTCCAGGTCCAGGTGGGCGAGGACCGCGGTGGTGAAGCGCAGCTCCGGCAGGTACGCCTCCAGCGCCCGGTCGGCCGCCCGCGCCAGCGCGTCCAGGTCCTCGCCCGCCCGCCTGGCCGCCCGGATCGCCGACATCACCACGGCCGTGCCGAGTCCGGCCCGCATCTCGTGCCCGGCGGTATCGAAGATCGCGAAGTACAGCGACGGGCCGTCCGCCGCGTAGTCGAACCCGTCGCCGCCGACGTCGTAGCAGGGCTCGAGGATCGCCGAGACCACCGCGCGGTGGCACACGAAGGTCAGGGGCGGCAGCAGCTGCCACAGCAGCTCGGAGGCCTCCGACATGCGCCGGGCGCGCCGGACCCTGAGCAGGGCGTCGCCGTACGGCACCTTGGTCGCGATCAGGTGCCCGACGAGCTGGCCGAACAGGTCGCAGCCGGCGAGAAAGGCCTCGTCACCGGGGTCGACGTCCCCGGGGCCGGCGCCGCCGCGGACGACCAGCTCCAGCACGCCGAGGCGTTCGGTGCCGTCGAGCAGGGGCATCCACAGCCGGGCGGGCCGCCCGTCGCCGGCCGGCACCGGCTCCCGCGACACCGTCGTGAACACCCGGCCCGCGACCGACGCATCGACCGGGATCGGCTCGATCGGCATGATCGGGCCAGGCTCCGCCGCGCCCGGCCCGGGCACCGGGCGCAGCGTGCGCTGCTCCTGGTCGACGAGGTAGATCGTGGCCTGCAGCCCGAGCGGCAGCACGGCCGCGGCGACCTCGGCGGCCAGCTCGTCGGGCTGGGCCAGCCGGGTCCGCGCGAGCAGGTCGGCGACCGCCGCCCGCCAGGACCACGGCTCGTCGGGGGTGCTCACCGGCCGGCCTCCTCGAATACCGCACGCGACAACATCACCACCATCTCGCACCCGGGTGCGGTCCGCCCACCGAGCGACGCGGATAAGCTCACGATCGTGCGATCCTCATTCCTCGGCGATGGCGGCAACCCCGCCGACACGGTGACCGTGCGGGTGCTCGACGGTGATCCGGCCGTCGTCCGCGTGACCGGCCGGCTCCTGTTCGACACGCTGCGCCCGCTCGCCGAGGCGCTGGACGGCCTGACCGGGGTGAACGGTTCGCGAATCGTCCTGGACCTCGCCGAAGTCCCGATGTGCGACTCCAGCGCGTTGAACCTGCTGGTCCGCACCCGCTCGGCCGTGGACGCGACGGGCGGCTGGCTGCGGCTGGCGAGCGTGCGGCCCATGGTCGCCAGCGTCCTGGAGATCACCAATCTGACGTGGATCCTGCCGGTCTTCGACACCCCGGAGGAGGCCGCCGCCCAGGCCTGAACCGCCCGGAGCCGCCCTGGGCCGCCGGGGCTGCCCGGAGCCGCCCCGGGCCACCGGGGCTGCCCCGGGCCGCCCGGAGCCGCCCGCAGCCGCCCGCAGCCGCCCGGCCCACGGGTCGTCCCCGCCGGCATCCGGGTCAACCGCGGGCCAGGCGCCGCGCGGCCAGCTCCGCGAGCAGGGTCGCGCCGGCGAGCAGCACGCCGTCGTCGAACCGCGCGCGGGGCGAGTGGTTGTTCGGCAGGCCCCGGTGGTCGTCGGCGGCCGCGGCGCCGAGGAAGCAGTACGCCCCCGGCACCCGCTGCAGCACCCGGCTGAAGTCCTCCGAGCCCGGATCGGGGTGCTCCATGGCCGCGAACCGACCGGAGCCGAACAGCTCGCGGGCCGTGCGGGACACGAAGTCGTACTCGTCCGGGTCGTTGACCGTCACCGGGTACTCCGGCACGAACCGCACCTCGGCCCGCAGGCCGTGCGCCGCCGCGATGCCCTCGCACAGGCGCACCGACTCGCGGGCGACCAGCTCCCCGGCGGCGATGCTGAACGTGCGCACGGTCGCCTCGAACACCGCCTCGTCCGGGATGATGTTGCCGCGGGTGCCGGCGTGGAACGCGCCGACGGTGATCACGACGGGCTCGAACGGGCTGAAGCGGCGCCCGACCATCGTCTGCAGCGCGGTGACCATCGCACACGCGGCCGGGATCGGGTCGGCGGCGTCGTGCGGGGCGGAGCCGTGCCCGCCGGCGCCGACGACCCGCACGAACAGGCCGGCCGAGGCGGACATGAGGGGGCCGGGCCGGGCCGCGACCACCCCGCGCGGGAAGTCGGTCGCGAGCACGTGCAGCCCGTAGGCCGCGTCGGCGGGGCGCCCGGCCGCCTCGAGGACGCCCTCCTCGATCATCAGGCCGGCGCCGTCGTACCCCTCCTCCCCCGGCTGGAACATGAAGACCACGTCGCCGGCGAGCTCGCCGCGGCGCCGGGCGAGCAGGTGCGCGGCCCCGACGAGCCCGGCCGTGTGCAGGTCATGGCCGCAGGCGTGCATCACGCCGGGCACCTCGGACGCGAACGGCACCTCGGCCAGCTCGGTGATCGGGAGCGCGTCCATGTCGCCGCGCAGCAGCACCACCGGCCCGGGTCTCGCCCCGCGCAGCACGGCGGTCACCGACGACAGCGCGCGGCCGGTGGTGACGTCCAGCGGCAGCCCGTCCAGCGCGGCCAGCACGCGCCGCTGGGTGCCCGGCGGATCGAGTCCGAGCTCCGGGTGCCGGTGCAGCTCCCGGCGCAGTGCGATCAGGTCCTCGCGGAGCGCCAAGTTCGTTTCCCCCCGCCTCGACGGTGGTAGTCGGCCCGGGTGCGACAGTATCGGATGGACCACAGCCGGGCGCCCCTGCTCGAGGCGCTCGAGGATTATCACCGCCGTGACCGCTACGGGTACACGCCGCCCGGGCACCGCCAGGGCCGCGGCGCCGATCCGCGGGCCCAGGCGATCCTCGGCGCCGACACCTACCGCGCCGACGTGCTCGCCTCCGCGGGGCTGGACGACCGGTCCTTGGGCAGCTGCTGCTCAGCCGCGACGCGCACAAGTCGATCGTGGCCGGGCTGGTCTTCGCCGGGGTCGAGCCGCGCTGGATTCCCGTGCGCTACGACACCGAGGCGACCGCGAGCCGGCTCGTCGGCGCGGTGCGGCAACTGGTGGCGGCGGCGCCGGGGCTGCCCCGCGCGAAGCGCGTCGAGCTGCCGTCGCCGAGCGAGTTCGAGCCGGAGCCGGTCGTGCTGCCCCGGGACGCGTTCTTCGGCCCGGCCGAGCACATCCCGGTCGCGCGGGCCGTCGGGCGCGTGTGTGCGGAGCAGGTCACGCCGTACCCGCCCGGGATCCCCGCCCTGATCCCGGGCGAGCGGATCTCCGCCGGGATCGTGGACTACCTGCGCTCCGGGCTGGCCGCGGGCATGATCGTGCCGGACGCGGCCGACACGAAGCTCGACACCGTGCGGGTGGTCGCGTGAACGCGAACGTCACGGTCGTCGGGCAGCTCGCGCGGGATCTCGTGCTCGTGCTGGACGGGGCGCTGCCGGAGGCCGGCACCTCCGCGGCGGTCCGGCAGCGGCGGGAGCAGCTCGGCGGCAAGGGCGCCAACCAGGCCGTGGCGCTCGCACAGCTCGGGGCGCGGCCGACGCTCGTCGCGGTGGCCGGGGACGATCCGGCCGGGGACGGGCTGCTCGAGCAGGCCCGCGCCGACGGGATCGACGTCTCCGCCGTGGTGCGCCGGCCCGGGACGGCGACCGGGCTCATCGTCGAGGTGCTGCAGGAGCCGAACCGCTGGCGCTACCTGGAGCATCTTCCCGAGCCGGTGCTGCTGTCCGCGGGCGACGTCACGCAGGCCGATCGCGCCTTCGACACGGCCGAGGCGGTGCTGGTACAGCTGCAACAGCCCGAGGAGGCCGTGCTGGCCGCGGCCCGCCGACGCCCTCCTGGTGCTCGACGGCGCCGCCCCGGAGCATGCCCGCGACGAGCTGCTCGCCCTCGCCGACGTCGTGCGCGCCGACGCGCACGAGGCTCGGATGCTCACCGGCGCCGACTCCCCGCAACAGCTCGAGGCCGCGGCGGCCGACCTGGTGCGGGCCGGGCCGCGGGTGGTCGCGCTCGCCTTCGCCGAGGGCAACGTGTTCGCCGGGCGCGGCCCGGGCCCGAACGTCGAGACGCTCACGCTGCCCTTCGGCGACGAGCAGGTCGTCGACACCACGGGCGCCGGCGACGCGCTCGTGGCAGCCCTGACCGTGGCCCTGCTGCGCGGCGAGCCGGTGCCGGACGCGGCGCGGTTCGCGGTGGCCGCGTCCGGGGCGACCGTCGGGCACCCGAGCGGCCGGCCCGCGCTGCTGGGCCTCGGGTGACCGCCCGCGACCACCCGCGACCACCCGGCCCGGCTCGTCACACGGCGGGGCGCGTGATGTCGATGTCGTCCACGTAGCCGCGGAACAGGCCGGTGCCCGTGGGCCGGTCGTAGCCGATGCGGATCTGGTCGACGGTGCCGCCCGCGAGCGGGGTCAGGTTCACCGTGACGCGGTTCCACTGGTTGGGCACCAGGCGGCCGCCCTCGCCCTGGAACTGCGGGTGCGCGCGCACCCCGAACTGGTCCACGGCCCCCGAGTCGCGCAGGCTGCGCCCGTCGGTCAGCGACAGGTCCAGGGCCACGGAGGCGCCGTTGGCCTGCTGGGGGTAGATCCAGTACGTGAGCGTGGTGCCGGCCGTGAGCGCGACGTGCACGTTGTAGAGGCGGTTGTACGAGTACGAGCCGGACGCGCTCAGGTCGTTGCCGGAGTACATCAGCGCGTACGTCCCGCCGTGGGCGAGCTCGGCCCGGCGGCCCGACTCCATGCTCGTCAGGCCGCAGCAGTAGCCGCCGACGTTCAGCGACGACTGCACCGTGTCGGTCCACGTGAGCTGCTGCACCGTGGCGCCGAAGTCGGTGCGGAACACCGGCCAGGCCCGTCCGGCGCCGAGGACGGGCTGCAGCGCGGAGTACCACACGTTGGCCAGCTTCGAGTAGCCGTCATCGGTCGGGTGGATGCCGTCGGGGCCGATGTCGGCGAGGGTCAGGTTGGCGGCGAAGTCGGCGAGCCGCACGCCCTTGGACTGGGCCAGCGCCGGCAGCTTGGCGTTGAACGCGCTCACGCGGGCGTTGACGGCCGCGTCCCGGTTGGGCACGAGGGTCGACACGAGCACCGTCGCCGCGGGCGCGTCGCGGCGGATCTGGTCGACGAGGGCGCCGAGCCGGGCCGGGGCGTTGACCACGTCGTAGTTCTGGATCATGTCGTTCGTGCCGGCGTTGACGAGCACGAGATCGGGTTTCGCGGCGGCGATCCAGGCGTCGGTACCGGCGGCGACCTGGTCGATCCGGTAGCCCGGGTGGCCCTCGTTGTCGCGGTCGGCGCCGTTGCCGGACTGCTGGGAGCCGACGAAGTCGACCGCGATCCCGGCGTCGTCGGCGAGGTGGCGGCGCAGCTCCTCGCGGTAGCCGTTGCCGTCGGTGGAGGCGGTCCCCCACGTGATGGAGGCCCCGAGCGGCATGATCCGCAGGGGCGTGGCGGCCGCGGCCGGGCCGGCGGCGACGACCACGGTGGCGGTGAATGCGGTGGCGGTGAGCGCGGTGGCGGCCGCGCAGAGGGCAGCGGAAAGCCGTCGAGGCATGGTCCCTCCCCAGGCGATGCTTCGGTACGGCAAGCAAAGACGACCGTCGATGATTTGTCAACGGTTGACAGAACGCCGGTCCGGTGGCGGGAAGGAGGCACCGGACCCGGCCCGCCCTCGGCCTAGGTCCGGCGCAGCGCCAGCAGGGCGATGTCGTCGCCGGCCGGCTCGCCGTCGAGCATCGTGGCCATCACGCTCGTGCACAGCTCGTCCGGGGACGTGGCGGTGACGGCCGCGGCCAGGCGGTCCAGGCCCTCGCCGATCGGCCGGGCCCGACGCTCGACCAGGCCGTCGGTGTAGAACAGCAGCGTGCCGCCGAGCGGCAGCGGGAACTCGGTGTCGTGCCGGGGCCGGCTGATGTAGGTGCCCAGCGGCAGGTTCGCGCGGACCGGGAGCAGGTGGGCGCGGGCGCCGGGCGCGGCCAGCATCGGCGGCGGGTGGCCCGCGACCGACATGGCCACCGTGGCCAGCGACGGGTCGATGACCGCGTAGATCGCCGTGGCCATCGCGCCCGGCTCGAAGCGGTGGATCTTGCGGTCGAGGCGGGTCAGGACGTCGGCGGGGTCGTCGGTCTCCAGGGCGTAGGCGCGCAGGGCCGAGCGGATCCGGCCCATCACGACGGCGGCGCGCAGCCCGTTGCCGGCCACGTCGCCGACGGCCACGCCGATGGCGCCCGAGGGCAGCTCGAACACGTCGTACCAGTCGCCGCCGACGCCGACCTGCGCGCCCGGCACGTAGCGGACCGCGACCTCCAGGCCGGGGATGTCCGGCGGGCGGCTCGGCAGCAGGCTGCGCTGCAGGGCGTAGGCGGTCGCGCGGTCGAGGCTGTGCAGGCGGGCCTGGGTGGCGGGGGCGATCCGGTCGGCGATGAGCTGCAGCAGCTCGATGTCGCCGGGCGTGAACGCGCGCGGGGTGCGGGCGCCCACGTACAGCACGCCGATGACCCGCCCCGCGGTGATCATCGGCACGCCGAGCATGGAGGCGATGTGCTCGGCCAGCAGGACCGGACTCACCACCGTCGTCGCGTCGACCCGGTCGATCGCGACCGGCTCGGCGCTCGCCGCGACCGTGCCGGCGAACCCTCGGCCGAGGGGCACCCGGATGCCGAGGTTGACCTCGCGTTCGAGGCCGCTGGCGGCGGTGGCGACGAGGTCGCCGCTGTCCTCGTCGAGCAGCATGACGGTCGCGGTGTCGGCGTGCAGCAGGTCGCGGGCGCGCACGAGCAGCTCGTGGAGAAGGTCTTCCACGCCGAGCTTGGACAGCGCGGCGTCGGTGACCAGCTGCAGGCGCCGCAGCTGCTCCCGGCTGTCGTGCGGGTCCGTCATGCGCCGACGTCCTCCGCCACGACCTCGACCGCCGCGAGCTGGTCGAGGCCGCTGAAGGTCAGCAGCGCCTCGTTGAGCGGGCTGATGCGGATGTCGAGCCGCTCGGCGTGCGCGAACAGGGTCGCAAGGGCGGCGCTGTCGAGGTATTCGACCCGCGTCAGGTCGACCAGGAGCCGTGCGGACCCGTCGCCGAGCGCGTCGCGCAGCTGGGCCGCGAACTCGGCCGCGTTGGTGAGGTCGATCTCGCCGACGGCGCTGAGCCGGGCGACGCCGTCGACCGCACGACCTGTGGTGATGTGCAGCGGAGTGGTCATGGCGTGATCCTCGTGGACATCTCGACGGTGGTTCCGGTGGCGTTGGTCTGCAGCTCGACGTGCTGCATCAGGGCTCGCATGAGCTTGATGCCGTGGCCGCGGTTCGGGTCGGGTTCGCTGCGCTCGGGCCGCCAGCTGCCGTTGTCGGTGATGGTCAGGTACAGGTCGCTGCCCATCGCCCGGACCAGCAGCCGCACCCAGCCCTGCCCCTCGCGGTGGCCGTGCTCGATGGCGTTCGCGCACGCCTCGCCCGCGGCGACGAGCACCTGCTGGGCCATGTGGGAGCCGATCCCGGCCCGGCCCATCCAGCGGCGCAGCGCGGCCCGGGTCGGGGCCAGCTCGCTGCTCTTGGCCTCGAAGGACAGGTCCAGGGGGGCCGGGTGGCGGTACAGCAGCATGGCCACGTCGTCGCTGGCTCCCTCGTCGCCGATCATCTGCTCCAGCACCCGGTCGGCGAGCTCGTCCACGGGCAGGGCCTGGTGCGACTGCACGGCGTCGGCGGCGTTGCCGATGCCGACGGTCAGCGGGCGCCGCCGGCGTTCGACCAGCCCGTCGGTGTAGACCAGCAGTACCCCGCGCGGGGGCACCGTGACGCTCGCCTCGTTGCGGGCCTCGCCGCGCGGCACGCCGATCGGCAGCCCCCGGGCCGCGGTGAGCAGCTCGCTCTTGCCGTCCGGCAGCGCGAGGATCGCGGGCGGGTGGCCGGCGCTGGCGTAGACCAGCCCGCCGTCCTCGGGGTCGAGGATGGCGCAGAACGCCGTCGTGCACACGGCCCCCGGCAGCAGGGCCGCGAACCGGTCGAGCGCGGCGAGCACCTGGCCCGGCCCGGTCGCCTGCAGCAGCAGGGCGCGGGCGGCGCTGCGCAGCTGGCCCATGATGGTCGCGGCCTCCAGCCCGCGCCCGACGCAGTCGCCGACCATGATGCCGATGCGCCCGTCGGGCAGGTCGACGGCGTCGTACCAGTCGCCGCCGACCTCCAGCGGGCGGGTCGCCGGCTGGTAGCGCACCGCGAACCCGTCCGGGAGCAGGACCGGGCCGAGGATGGAGCGCTGCAGCGTGACCGCGACCTCGCGCTCCTGGTCGAACGCGTAGGCCCGGTGCAGGGCCTGGGCCACCGACCCGCACAGCAGCAACAGCAGCGTCTGGTCCTCGGTGCCGAAGCCGCGGGCCGGATCGAGCGCGATCCGGATGCCGACCGCCCCGAGGGGCGAGTCGAGGCTCGTGCCCGCGCCGACCGGGCGGCCGCCGGCCCCCATCTCGATGAGGATCCGCGAATGGCCGAGGTCGAGCAGGCCGTCGAGCACCGCGGGCGCCTGGGCCTCGCCGGCCGCGTCGAACACGGTGAGGGCGCCCGCCCGGGCGGTCACCCCGGTGGCGTGCCACTGGCGGCGCAGCTGCCCGACGGCGGCCCGCAGCACCTCGGGCACGGTCCGGGCGTCGGCGAGCCGCTCGTTCATGGCGTTCAGGGCGGTCTCACGCTGGGCGGCGGAGCGCTCGGTGGTGATGTCGCGCAGGGTGCCGACGAGCATGGTGGAGCCGGCGTCGTCGTGCACCGAGTTGATCGTGACCGCGGCCCAGAGCCGGTGGCCGTCGCGGTGGCGCAGCGGCAGGACCATGTTGCCGTGCCGGCCCGCGACGACCTGCCGGTACTGCCGCATGACGTCCTCGTAGGCGGCCGGGTCGGCCTGCGGGTCGGGCCACCACGGCTGCGGCGCCGCGTACGGCACCCCGTCGGCCGGGTAGCCGAGGATGTCGGTGAAGGCGGCGTTGACCTCGACGATCGTGCCGTCCTCGCCGGCGACGAAGAACCCCTCCTGCAGCGAGTCGATGAGCGCGGTCCGCCACCGGGCGTGGTGGTTGCGCAGCCGCGCGAGATCGACGTTGGCCCGGACCCGGGCCAGCAGCTCCTGGGCCGCGAACGGCTTGACCAGGTAGTCGTCGGCGCCGGCGGAGAGCCCCTCGACCGCCGCCTCCTGCCCGGCCCGCGCCGACAGCAGCACCACCGGCACGCCGGCGGTGCGCGGGTCGGCCCGCAGCGCGGCGACGAGGGCCAGGCCGTCGACGCCCGGCATCATCACGTCGGAGACGATCAGGTCCGGCGGCTGGGCCCGGGCGGCGGCCAGGGCGGCGGTACCGTCCCCCACGGTCGTCACGTCATACCCGGGGTCGAGCAGCCGGCGCAGGTAGTCGCGCATGTCGGCGTTGTCGTCGGCGACGAGCACCCGGGCGCGGGGTCCGTCGCCGGGCATCGCGGGCACCACGGGACCGGCGGCCGGAGCGTCCTCCTCGGCGCCGGGCAGCCAGCGCAGAGCCTCACGGACGAACGGCTCGGCGGTCTCCGTGGCGGTGTCGCTGCCCGTCGCCTCCGCGAGCTGCTCGGGCGGCAGGTGGGCGCTGCCGAAGGGCAGCCGGATGGTGAACGTGGTCCCGGCGCCGGGAGTGCTCGTGGCCTCGATGGTGCCGCCGTGCAGGGTCACCAGCTCCTGCACCAGGGCCAGGCCGATGCCGCTGCCCTCGTTGGAGCGGGCGCGGGCGGTGGCGATGCGGTGGAACCGCTCGAACAGCCGGGGCATCTCCTCGGCGGGCACCCCGATGCCGGTGTCGGAGACGGTCACCACCGCCTGGGTGCCCACGGCCGCGACCGCGACGCGGATGCCGCCGTCGAACGTGAACTTCAGCGCGTTGCTGAGCAGGTTCAGGACGATCTTCTCCCACAGGCCGCGGTCGAGGTACACCGGCTGGGGCAGCGGCGGGCAGTCGACGTCGAACGTCAGCCCGGCCCGCTCGACCGCGGCCCGGAAGACGCTGGCCAGCTCCGCGGTGAACAGCGGCAGGTCGACGGGCTCGTAGCGGGCCTGCATCCGGCCGGCCTCGATGCGGGAGAAGTCGAGCAGCGTGTTGACGAGCTTGCCCAGCCGCAGGCCGTTGCGGTGGATGACCTCGACCTCGTCGCGGGCGCGCTGGTCGCCGGGCGGGAGGTGCTCGCGCAGCTCCTGGACCGGGCCCATGATGAGGCTGAGCGGGGTGCGGAACTCGTGGCTGATGTTGGAGAAGAACGTGGTCTTGGCCCGGTCGAGCTCGGCGAGCTCCTCGGCGCGCCGCTGCTGGGCCTGGTAGCTGCGGGCGCTGGCGATGCCGGTCGACACGTGCCCGGCGGCGAGCTCGAGGAACCCGCGGTACCCCTCGTCGAGCAGGCGGTACCGGTTCAGCCCGGCGACGAGGAAGCCGTACGGCGTCGCGCCCTGTTGCAGCAGCGGCAGCAGCAGCGCGTGGGTCGGCGGCTCGGCCCACGCGCCGGTCGGCAGCCCGTCGAAGCCGCTCAGGTCGATCGGCGCCGGCGAGCCCGCGATCGGCCAGGGACCGGTGGTCTCCCCGAGCGCGATGCGCTCCGGCGCGGCCGGGTGCCCCGGGGCGAGGCCGGTCGCGGCGGCCAGCCTGGCGCCGCCGTCCTCGTCGAGCAGATAGATCAGCGTGAACGGCAGGTCACGGCCGTTGCGCCCGAGCTGCTCGGCGGCGAAGGCGAGCATCTCCTCCTCGGTGCGCACCACGCTCGGGTCGGACCCGAGGTCACGCAGCGTGGCCATCCGGCGCTCGCCGATGACGCGCTCGGTGTCCTCGTTGACCACGCACAGCATGCCGGCGAGCGCGCCGTCGTCGTTGTGCAGGGGGCTGTACGAGAAGGTGTGGTAGGACTCCTCGCGGTAGCCGGACCGCTCGACGAACAGCAGCAGCCCCTCGTCCCACGTGGCGGAGCCGGTGGTCAGGACGGACTCGATGCGCGGCCCGATCTCGCCCCAGATCTCCGCCCAGACCTCGCGGGCCGGGCGCCCGAGCGCCCACGGGTACTTGCGGCCGAGCGTGTCGCGGCGGTATGCGGCATTGCAGAAGAATGTGAGCTCCGGCCCCCACGCCATCCACATCGGAAAGCGCGAGGCCAGCAGGATGCTGACCGCGGTGCGCAGGCTCTGCGGCCACCCGCTCGGCGGCCCGAGCGGCGTCGCCGCCCAGTCCACCGCGGCGAGGTCCCGGCCGACCTCGGCATCCACGGCGAACACGTCCACGCCGTCGGGATGCCTCCCCTCGGACATACCGCCCCCTCGCTCCGCTCGCGCCACGATCGTTTCGTTACCCAAAGGCCTACCAGAACTACCGTGCGGCCGCTCGGTTCGACCTGGCCGGGATGGGACATTGCACCGTGCCCGGGGGATGCCCGCGTCGGCGTGCGCCGATGGGGCTACGATGGGTGCCGCCCCGAGCCCGGCGGTCAGGCGGTCGTGGCCGCATGCGGCTGAGGTAGCCGCCGCGCCGCCCAGCATAACGACACCGATGGATTCGCCGCCGGCCCCGGCATCAGGGCATCAGGGCATCAGGGCATCAGGGCATCAGGACGATTCTGCCGGGCGCGTGGCGGGTCTCGCTCAGCTCGTGCGCCGCGGCCGCCTCGGTCAGCGGGAACCGCGCCGCGATCGGGATGCGCAGGCGCCCCGACGCGGCCAGGTCCACGGCCAGCGGCAGGGCGTGCGCCGCCAGGGGGTCCGGGCGGGACATCAGCACGCCGTGGGTCGCGGCGGTCAGGTCGGCGATGGTGACCACCCGCGACGGGGCGCCCGCGACCGCGATCAGCTCCGGCAGGGTGCCGCCCGCGCAGTCGAGCACCGCGTCCACGCCGCCCGGGGCCAGGGCTCGCACGCGGTCGCGCAGGCCCGGGCCGTACGCCGTCGGGATCGCGCCCAGGGAGGACAGCAAGGCGTGGGCGGCCGCGCGGGCGGTGCCGATGACCGTCGCGCCCCGGGCCACCGCCAGCTGGGTCGCGACCGAGCCCACGCCGCCCGCCGCGCCGTGCACCAGGATCGTTTGGCCCCGAACGAGGCCGAGGTGGTCCAGGACCCGAGTCGAGGTCTCCGCGGGACCGGCGGCGCCGCCCGCCTCGGCCCAGCTCCACGACGGCGGTTTCGGGGCCCAGGCGACGAGGACGGCATGGTCGGCGTTGGCGCCCCGGGAGGCCGGCGCGACCCAGCCGAACACCTCGTCGCCGAGCGCCGTGCCCGTCACGCCGGGGCCGAGCTCGTCGACCACGCCGGCCGCGTCGAAGCCGGTGCGGAACGGCAACCGGGTCGCGACGGCGTCGCGCAGGGCGCCCGAGCGGATGCGGGTCTCGCCGGTCGACAGGCCCGACGCGCGCACGGCGACGCGCACCTCGCCGGGGCCGGGGTGCGGCGCGGGAACCTCGGCGACGTGGACGACCCCGGGCGGGCCGAAGGACGCGAACTGGACGGCTCTCATGGGCCGGACCGTAACGGAACACCCTGTCCGGTTGGCTAAACTGAGAGCGGTGACGGCGCAAGTGAGACAGCGCTCGGACGCGCGCGACAACCGGGCCCGCATCCTGGCCGTCGCGCGGGCGGCGTTCGCGGCCGAGGGGCTCGACGTGCCCATGCGCGAGATCGCGCGGCGGGCCGAGGTCGGGGCGGCTACGGTGTACCGGCACTTCCCGACCAAGGAGGCGCTGTTCGCCGCGGCGTTCGCCGAGCCGATGGCGCTGTGCTCGGCCGTGGTCGAGCGGGGGCTGGCCGAGGCCGACCCGTGGCTCGGGTTCTGCCACGTGATCGAGGAGCTGATGCGGCTGCACGCGCTCGATCGCGGCCTCTCGCGCACGTTCACCTCGCGGCTGCCACGGGCCGTGGAGCGTCTGCGGGCCGACCGCGACCGGACGGTACGGCTGCTGCTGCGGCTCATCGCCGACGCCAAGGCGTCCGGGCACCTGCGGCCCGACCTCGAGCTCGAGGACGTCATCGTGGCGCTGATGGCCAACGAGGGCATCCGCGCCGAGTCGCCCGCGCTGCGCTCGGCGGCGTCGCGGCGGTTCGCGGCGCTGATGGTCGAGTCGTTCCGGGCCCGGCCCGGCGCGGCCCCGCTGCCCCCGCTCGCCCGGCTTTCTTAGCCGCTTCTTATCGCCAGGACGGTGGATTTCTCACGCCCGTGCCGTTTGCTGCGTGCATCAGCAGCGACAGCCGTGGGAGGCCCGCCATGACCAGTACCACCGCCCGTCTCGGCGCCTCGTGGAAGTCCACCCTCGCCGCCGCCGGCATCGGCGCGGCCGGGGGGTTCGTCGTCAACAGCGCGATCGCGCTGCTCGGCCGGGGCGTGCTCGACGCGCCGGCCGAGTTCATGCCGCTGCGGCCGCAGGTGTACGGCATGCTGACCCTCGTCGGCGCGCTCGCCGGCGCCGTCGGCTGGCACCTGGTCGCGACCCGCTCGGGCGACGCCGGCCGCCTGCTGCGCGTCCTCGTGCCCGTGGTGCTCGTGCTCTCGTGGATTCCGGACGTGGTGCTGCTCGTGACCAGGTCGCAGCCGGGCACCACGACCGCCGGCGTCCTCTGCCTGATGCTCATGCACCTGGGCGTGGCGGCGGCCGCCGTCCCCGCGTACCGGCGGCTCATCCCGCCGCGGTCCTGACCGCCGCGCCCGCCCCGGCCCGGCTCATCGCGGCACCGCCGCCAGCGTGAGGGTCATGGTCAGCCCGCCGCCGGGGGTCGGCTCCGGGGCCAGGGTGCCGCCCATCGCCTCGGCCAGGCCGCGGGACAGGGCCAGGCCGAGGCCCACGCCGGTGGAGTTGTCGCGGTCGCCGAGGCGCTGGAACGGCTGGAACACGCGCTCTTGGTCGGACTCGGCCAGGCCCGGGCCGTGGTCGACGACGCGGATCTCGATGCGCTCGGCGTGGGCGCTCGCGCCGAGCGACGGCGGGCGGCCGGGCGGGCTGTGGCGCAGGGCGTTGGCGAGCAGGTTGACCAGGATGCGCTCCAGCAGGGCCGGGTCGGCGATCACCTCCGGCAGCTCCTCGGGCACGGTGATCGCCACGGCCGCGTCGAGGTCGTCGGCGGCGCGGGGCAGGGCGTCGGCCAGGTCGACCGGCTCCAGCGTCATCGCGAGGGCGCCGGCCTGCAGCCGGGACATGTCCAGCAGGTTCTCGACCAGCCGGGTGAGGCGGTCCAGCGCCTCCTCCGCGGTGGCCAGCAGCTCCGCGGTGTCCTCGGGCGAGAAGTCGACGTCGGGGCTGCGCAGGCTGCCGACCGCCGCCTTGGCCGCGGCCAGCGGGGTGCGCAGGTCGTGGCTGACCGCGGAGAGCAGGGCGGTGCGCAGGCGGTCCACCTCGGCCAGGGTGCCGGCCTCGGCCGCCTGCTCGCCGAGGCGGCGCTGGCGCAGCGCGATCGCGGCGTGCGCGGCGAACGCCTCGACCAGGCGGCGGGCGGCCGCGGGCAGCGCGTGCCCGCGCAGGACCAGGGCCACGTTCTCCTCGACCGGCACCTCGGTCTCGCCGTCGGCCGGCGCGGCGCACGGCGTGTCGCCGACCCAGGCGGCCACCCGCCACGGCGCGTGCGGCGAGTCCCGCTCCAGCAGCGTGACGCAGGCGAGGCCGAAGGACTCCCGCACCCGCTCCAGCAGCGCCTCGAGCGGGTTGGCGCCGTGCAGGACGCTGCCGGCGAGGGTCGCGAGGGTCTGGGCCTCGGCCGAGGCGCGGGCGGCGTCGCGGGCGCGGCGGGCGGCGCCGTCGACGACGCTGGCCACGGCGACGGCGACCCCGACGAAGGCCGCGAGCGCGAAGACGTTCTCGTGCTCGGCCACCGTGAGCCGGTACAGCGGGGGCGTGAAGTACCAGTTCAGCAGCATGAACCCGCCCACCGCGCAGATGAGCGCCGGCAGCAGCCCGCCCACGAGCGCCGCCCCGACGGCCAGGGCGAGGTAGGCGAGGATGTCGCTGGGCAGGGACATGTCGCTGCGCAGGCCATCGAGCAGGACGGTCAGCAGCGGCAGGCCGGCCGCGGCCAGCAGCAGCCCGGCGAGGCGCCGGCGCCGGTCGAGACCGCCGGGGCTGCGGGCGCGGAACGCGAAGCGGCGCGCCTCCTCGTGGGTGACGAGGTGCACGTCGATGGCGCCGGACCCGGCGGTGGTGGTGACGCCCACGCCGGGCGAGAAGACCTGGGCGAGGCGGCCGCGGCGGCTGGCCCCGAGGACGAGCTGGGTGGCGTTGACGCCGCGGGCGAAGTCGAGCAGCGCGCCCGGCACGTCGGCGCCGAGGACCTGGTGGTACGTCCCGCCGAGGGACTCCACGAGCAGCCGCTGGCGCGTGAGGTTGGCCGGGTCCGCGCCGGCGAGCCCGTCGCCGCGCACGACGTGGACGGCCAGGAGGTCGGCGCCCTTGGTGCGGGCGGCGACGCGGGCGGCCCGGCGCACCAGCGTGTCGCCCTCCGGCCCGCCGGTGAGCGCCACGACGACGCGCTCGCGGGTCTCCCACGTCTTGTCGATGCCGTGGTCGGCCCGGTAGCGGTCGAGCTGGTCGTCGACCTTGTCGGCCAGCCACAGCAGGGCCAGCTCGCGCAGGGCGGTGAGGTTGCCGACGCGGAAGTAGTTGCCGAGCGCGGCGTCGATCTTCTCCGGCCTGTAGATGTTGCCGTGGGCCATCCGGCGGCGCAGCGCCTCCGGGGTCATGTCGACGAGCTCGATCTGCTCGGCCCGCCGGACCACGGCATCGGGCGTCGTCTCGCGCTGCGGCACGCCGGTGATCGACTCGACGACGTCGTTGAGCGACTCCAGGTGCTGCACGTTGACCGTGGTGAGCACGTCGATGCCGGCCGCCAGCAGCCGCTCGATGTCCTGCCACCGCTTGGCGTTCTCGCTGCCCGGCACGTTGGTGTGGGCCATCTCGTCGACGAGGGCCACCTCGGGGCGGCGGGCCAGCAGCGCGTCGAGGTCGAGCTCCGTGAACTCCGCGCCGCGGTACGTCAGCCGCCGGCGGGGCAGGACCTCCAGGCCGGCGAGCATCGCCTCGGTGAAGGGGCGGCCGTGGGTCTCCACGAACCCGACGACGACGTCGGTGCCGCGGGCGAGGCGCCGCCGCCCCTCCTCCAGCATCTTGTAGGTCTTGCCGACGCCCGGGGCCGCGCCCAGGTACACCCGCAGCATCCCGCGCGCCGTCATGTCAGCTCCGATCCAGCGCCATGTTGAGCTCGAGCACGTTCACGGCCGGTTCTCCGATGAACCCGAGCGTACGGCCCTCGGTGTGCTCGGCGACGAGCCGGCGCACGTCGGCCTCGGGCCTGCCGCGCGCCGCCGCCACCCGCCTGACCTGCAGGTCGGCGTAGGCGACGCTGATGTGCGGGTCGAGGCCGCTGCCGCTGGCGGTGACCGCGTCGGCCGGCACCGCCGGGTTCGCGGGGGCGTCGCCGCGGACGGGGGTCAGCACACCGCCGCCGTAGTCCGCGCCCTCCTTCGCGCACTCGACGGGCCTGCCCTCGTACGAGCGCCGGAACGGCATCGCCGGGCACGTCTGGAAGAGGCTCACGGCGTGGTCGGGGAACACGGCCAGCACCGCGGCGTGGCCGTCGGGCGTGCAGTAGGGCCGGGCGCCGTCCACGCCCTCGAGCTCGCCGACCGCCCGGCTGCGGCCGCAGACCTCGTCGAGGAGCTTCGTGTTCTCGGGCCCCAGGTTGCTGGCCGAGGTCGAGGTCGGGTCGTAGCCGTCGCCGGCGGCGGAGGGGCGGGACTGGAAGTACTGCTTGAGCGGGTTGCCCTTGTCGTCGGTGAACGACTGCCCGATGAGCGAGCTGCCCACGTTCTTGCCGTCCTTGGTGACGAGGGAGCCGTCGGCGTGGCCGGCCAGGCCCGGGACGCGGGCCACGGCGACCATGAGCAGCGGGTAGGCCAGGCCGAGCACGATGGTCAGCACGACCAGGGCGCGCAGGGCGGCGAGGTGCTGGGCGAGCCAGGCGGGTAGGCGCATCAGGAGATCCCCGGGATGTTCATGACGATGAGGTCGATGAGCTTGATGGCGATGAAGGGCACGATCACGCCGCCGGCGCCGTAGACGACCAGGTTGCGGCGCAGCATCGCGCCGGCCGAGCCGGGCCGGTACCGCACGCCGCGCAGGGCGAGCGGGATCAGCGCGACGATGACGAGGGCGTTGAAGACGACCGCGGACAGGATGGCCGAGGCCGGCGAGTGCAGCCGCATGACGTTGAGCGTGTCCAGGCCCGGGTAGAGGGCCGCGAACATCGCCGGGATGATGGCGAAGTACTTGGCGATGTCGTTGGCGATGGAGAACGTGGTCAGCGCGCCGCGGGTGATGAGCAGCTGCTTGCCGATCTCCACGATCTCGATGAGCTTCGTCGGGTCGGAGTCGAGGTCGACCATGTTGCCGGCCTCCTTCGCCGCCGACGTGCCGGTGTTCATCGCCACTCCGACGTCGGCCTGGGCCAGGGCCGGGGCGTCGTTGGTGCCGTCGCCGGTCATCGCCACGAGCTTGCCGCCCTCCTGCTCGCGCTTGATGAGGGCCATCTTGTCCTCGGGGGTGGCCTCGGCGAGGAAGTCGTCGACGCCGGCCTCCGCCGCGATCGCCCGGGCCGTCAGCGGGTTGTCGCCGGTGATCATGACGGTGCGGATGCCCATCCGGCGCATCGCGTCGAACCGCTCCCGCATGCCCTGCTTGACGACGTCCTTGAGGTGGATGACGCCGAGGGTCCGGGCCGGCTCGCCCGCGGTGCGCGAGGCGACGACGAGCGGGGTGCCGCCGGAGGAGGAGACGGCGTCGACGATGGAGCCGACCTCGTTCGTCGGGTGCCCGCCGTGGTCGCGGACCCACTTCATCACCGCGATCGCGGCGCCCTTGCGGATCTCGCGGCCGTCGACGTCGACGCCGGACATGCGGGTCTGGGCGGTGAACGGCACCCACGCGGCGCCGGTGACCTCGCGCTCGCGCAGGCCGTGGTGCTGCTTGGCGTACACCACGATGCTGCGGCCCTCGGGGGTCTCGTCGGCGAGGGAGGACAGCTGGGCCGCCTCGGCGAGCTCCTCGGCGGTCACGCCCTCGACCGGCAGCAGGCCGCCCGCCTGCCGGTTGCCCAGCGTGATCGTGCCGGTCTTGTCCAGCAGCAGCGTGTTGACGTCGCCGGCCGCCTCGACCGCGCGGCCGGACATGGCCAGGACGTTGCGCTGCACGAGCCGGTCCATCCCGGCGATGCCGATCGCGGACAGCAGCGCGCCGATCGTGGTCGGGATCAGGCAGACCAGCAGCGCCACGAGCACGATGCCGGAGACGGGCGCGCCCGAGTAGATGGCCAGCGGCTGGAGGGTGGCGACCGCGAGCAGGAAGATGATGGTCAGCGAGGCGAGCAGGATGTTCAGGGCGATCTCGTTCGGCGTCTTCTGCCGGTTCGCGCCCTCGACGAGCCCGATCATCCGGTCGATGAACGACTGCCCCGGCTTCTGGGTGATCTTCACGACGATCCGGTCGGAGAGCACCTTGGTGCCGCCGGTGACCGCCGACCGGTCGCCGCCGGACTCGCGGATGACGGGCGCGGACTCGCCGGTGATCGCGGACTCGTCGACGGAGGCGATGCCCTCGATGACGTCGCCGTCCCCGGGGATGATCTGCCCGGCCTCGACCACGACGACGTCGCCCTGCTTGAGGTCGGCCGCCCTGACCGTGGTGCCGTCGGCCAGGTTCGCCACGGTGTCCTGCTTGGCCCGGCGCAGGGTGTCGGCCTGGGCCTTGCCGCGGCCCTCGGCGACCGCCTCGGCCAGGTTGGCGAAGAGCACGGTCAGCCACAGCCACACCGTGATCGCCCACGCGAAGCCGGACGGGTGCACGACGGCGAGGACGGTGGTGAAGACCGAGCCGACCTCCACGATGAACATGACCGGGTTGCGCCACAGGGTGGCCGGGTTCATCTTGCGCAGCGCGTCGGGGACCGACTTCCACAGCTGTTTGGGGTCCAGCAGACCCGCGGCGATCATGATGCGCCGAGTCCTTCCGCGAGGGGGCCGAGCGCGACGGCCGGCAGGTAGGTGAGCAGCACGACGACGACCGTGACGGCCACGACCATGCCGATGAAGAGGGGTTGGTACGTCCGCAGCGTGCCCGCGGACGCCGGCACGGGCTGCTGGCGGGCGAGCGATCCGGCCAGGCCGAGCACGAGGATGATGGGCAGGAACCGGCCCAGCAGCATGCACAGGCCGAGCGCGGTGTTGTAGAAGGTCGTGTTGGCGCCGAGGCCGGCGAACGCGGAGCCGTTGTTGTTCGACGCGGACGTGAACGCGTACAGCACCTCGGAGAGGCCGTGCGGCCCCGGGTTCGCCATGGAGCTGCGGGCCGAGGCCGACCCCATGGCGACCGCGGTGCCGACGAGCACCAGGGCCGGGGTCGTCAGCAGGTACAGCGACGCGAACTTGATCTCCCGCGCGCCGATCTTCTTGCCGAGGTACTCCGGCGTCCGCCCGACCATGAGCCCCGCCACGAACACCGTGATGACCGCGAGCACGAGCATGCCGTAGAGCCCGGATCCGACCCCGCCCGGCGCGACCTCGCCGAGCATCATGTTCAGCATCGTCACCATGCCGCCGAGCGCGGTGTAGGAGTCGTGGAACGAGTTCACGGCGCCCGTCGAGGTCAGGGTCGTCGCCGCGGCGAACGTCGCCGACTGCGGCACCCCGAACCGGGCCTCGGTGCCCTCGGTCGCGGCCCCGACCGCGCTCGGCACGGTGCCGCCGTGGTGGAGCTGCAGCGCGTTGAGCGCGATGGTGCTGCCGATGGCGAGGATCGCCATGATGCCCACGATCGCGAGGCCCTGCCGCTTGTCCCCCACCATCCGGCCGAACACGCGCGGCAGGCTGAACGGGATGAGCAGGATCAGGAAGACCTCGAACCAGTTCGTCCAGCCCGTCGGGTTCTCGAACGGGTGCGAGCTGTTGGCGTTGTAGAAGCCGCCGCCGTTGGTGCCGAGCTCCTTGATGGCCTCCTGGGAGGCGACCGGCCCGCCGGTGAGGTGCTGCCCGGCGCCGGCGAGGGTGGTCACCTCCGTGCCGCCGGAGAGGTTCTGCACCGCGCCGCCGGCGATGAGCACGAGCGCGCCCAGCACGGCGATCGGCAGCAGGATGCGCACGCTGACGCGCACGAGGTCCACCCAGAAGTTGCCGAGCTGGTCGGTCCTTGACCGCGCGAACCCGCGCACCAGGGCGACCGCCACGGCGACGCCGACCGCCGCGGAGAGGAAGTTCTGCACCGCCAGGCCGGACATCTGCACGAGGTGGCCCATCGTGGACTCGCCCGAGTACGACTGCCAGTTCGTGTTCGTCACGAAGCTCACGGCGGTGTTCCAGGCCTGGTCCGGCGCGACGGGACCGAAGCCCAGACTGAGCCACAGGTGGTGCTGCACGCGCTGGAAGAGGTAGAGGAACAGGATCGACACCGCGGAAAAGGCGAGCACACTGCGCGCGTAGACGCCCCACGACTGCTCGCCGTCGGGGTTGACGCCGGTGACGCGGTAGATCACCCGCTCCGCGCGCAGGTGCCGCGCCGAGGTGATGGCGCGGTACATGTAGTCGCCGAAGGGGCGGTACAGCAGCGCGAGGACGGCGATCAGCGAGGCGATGAACAGCACGCCCGCCAGGGTGGGGCTCATCAGAACCGCTCCGGGAAGAGCAGGGCGGCGATCAGGAACGCGGTCAGGCCGACCGCGAGGACGAGGCCGACGAGGTTCTCGGCGTTCACAGCCGCTCCACCGCCCGCACCGCCAGGCCGAGGACCGCGAACGCCGCGATCGTCAGCAACACGAACCACACATCAGCCACTGGGGCTCGCCTCCTTGTGGGCATGGATCGGCGACGCGGGTCCGCCGCCGCTGAGCCAGGTGCGCATCTGCCGGATGTCGCCGCTCCCGCCCGGCGATGTCCGTGCGGGCCGGGCAGTGGCGGCGAGGGGCGGCGCCCGCCCCCTGCGTCCGGCGCTGTTCGTCCGGCTCGCTGCAAGTGAAGACCCGCGCGTGTACCCCGCCCAGATGTCTTGATGCTTTCCCTACGCGCCCGGTGCGTTTCTTAACGCGTTCTTGACGCGTGCATGTTTCACCGGCGCCGCGCGGCCGGCCGCACGCGGGCGTCGAAGCGGTTGCGCGGCGCTCGGACATTCCTGTATGTCGATGCGTGACACCAGGAGGTGGATTGATGCGGTTCTCGAGCAACCGGCACTGGATGGCGGCCCTCGCCGCCGGGGCCGTGGCCGTGGGCGGGGCGCTCACCGCGGTCGCGCCCGCCGAGGCGGCCGCCGGCTGTCGTGTCACCTACGCCGTGACCAGCCAGTGGAGCGGCGGCTTCGGCGCGACCGTGAGCGTCACGAACCTGGGCAGCGCGGTGTCGAGCTGGAAGGTCGGCTGGGCGTTCGGCGCCGGGCAGGTCGTCCAGCAGCTGTGGAACGGCACGGTGACGCAGTCCGGGGCGCAGGTCACCGTGGCGAGCGCCGGCTGGAACGGCAGCCTCGGCAGCGGGGCGAGCACCTCGTTCGGCTTCAACGGATCGTGGACCGGGTCGAACCCGGCACCGGCCGCCTTCACGTTCAACGGTACGGCGTGCAACGGCCCCGTGCCGTCGGGCTCGCCGCCGTCGTCACCCGCGGCGTCGCCCTCGGCCTCGGCCCCGCCCGCCGGCCTCGCGCAGGTGCACACCCCGGGGCGGGTGCGGACCGGGAACGGCGTGATGCGGTACACCTGGCCGGGCGTCTACTTCGAGGGCCGGTTCCGCGGCACCGGCGTGGGCATCGGCCTCAACGACGCCGACAACGACTACGTGGTGCAGGTCGACGGCGCCACGGTGGCGACGCTGGTGACCCCCGGCCGGACCACGTACTGGGTCGCCGGCCTCCCCGACGCCGAGCACACCGTGCGCCTGGCGAAGCGCACCGAGAGCCCGTGGGCGGCCGGCGAGTTCTCCGGCTTCGTCGCCACGCCCGGCGGGGCGATCCTGAGCCGGCCCGCGCCCCGGCCCCGCCAGATGGAGTTCATCGGCGACTCCTGGACCGCCGGCTACGGCAACCGGTCCACGACCCGCGACTGCAGCGGCAACGGCGGCGTCACGCGCAACTCCGACGCCGACTCCGCCTTCGGCGCGCTGAGCGCCCGCAGCCTCGGCGCCGACTACCAGACGATCGCCTGGTCCGGCCTCGGCATGGTGCGCAACTACGGCGGGCAGAACACCGCGACGAGCTTCCGCGACTACTACGACACCGACCTGCAGGCGCTCTACGACAGCGCCCCGTGGCCGAACCCGGGCACCTGGAAGCCGCAGGTGGTCGTCGTCGGCCTCGGCATCAACGACTTCTCGACCGCGCTGACGGCGGGCGAGCGGTGGACGACGATCGACGCGCTGGCGGCCGACTACCGCACCGCCTACCTCGCGTTCATCGGCCGGCTGCGCGACCGGTACGGCCCCGACACGTACATCGTGCTCACCTACCCCGACCTGTCCTACCAGACCACCGCGTTGGCCACCTCGATCCAGCAGATCGTCCAGACCCGCAACCGCCAGGGCGACGCGCGCGTGAAGAGCCTGTACTACGACGACAACGCCCTGGGCCTGGACCACCTCGGCTGCGACTGGCACCCGTCGCTGCACGACGACCGGATCATCGCCGACACGCTGACCAGCTTCGTCAACGGCCTGCCGCTGGCCTGGTAGCCGAGCCGGATCCGCGCCCGCGTCTGTGGGAATTGCCACGAGCGGCCCGCACGGGCGGCTCGTGGCATTTCCTTGCCCGGCGACAAGCATATGATCATCGCCGTGTCAGAACGGCTCGTGCTGGTCCTTGCCGAGCGCGACTACCTGTACGGCGCCGGCGACCTCACCCTGCGCGTCCAGCTCGTCGAGGCCGAGGACCCCATCACCTACGACGACGAACTGTGGTATTACGTCCACGGCGTCCAGCTCGCCCGGGAGGGCCGCGAGGTCGGCGCCCGGGTCGTGGTCGTCCGCGGGCGGCGCCTCGCCGGAGCGGGGATCGAGCTCTGAGGCCCGCGCCCGTCGGGCAGAATCGGGGGCATGCAGCAGCTCAGCGCCGCCGGGGTCGATCGGGTGCTCGACGAGGCCCGGCGCGGCGTCCGGCGGTACAGCCCGCAGGAGACGGAGGCCGCGCGCCTTCGCGGTGCCCTGGTCGTCGACACCCGCACCGAGACCCAGCGCGCCGAGACCGGCGAGCTGCCGGGCGCGATCGTCATCGACCGGACCGTGCTCGAATGGCGGCTCGACCCCGCCTCCGACGCCCGGATCCCCGAGGCGACCGGGTACGACGTCGAGATCGTCGTGGTGTGCCGGCAGGGCTACAGCTCCAGCCTCGCCGCGCAGAGCCTGCGCCGGGTGGGCCTGCACCGCGCGACCGACCTGGCCGGCGGGGTCGAGGCGTGGCTGGCGGCGGGCCGGGCGCTGCACCGCGGCGAGGCCGACGTGCGCCGCTGACCCCCATCCCGCCCAGGCGAGACATCCTCACCCGGGGCCGGTCGAGCATGGACGCGACAACCGGCGCTCAGGAGGGAACGACCCGCCATGTCACTCGCACCGTTCTCCGCCCGTCACCGTCGCGGCGGCGGCCTCGCCCGGCGGCCGGGCTGGGACCCCGCCCGCGAGGTCGACGAGCTCAA
The DNA here is from genome assembly GCF_050947935.1 of Dactylosporangium sp. CA-052675. Classification (GTDB taxonomy): domain Bacteria; phylum Actinomycetota; class Actinomycetes; order Mycobacteriales; family Micromonosporaceae; genus Dactylosporangium. The sequence goes on from NZ_CP192010.1 coordinate 5,672,834, forward strand.
CGCCCGCTTCGGGCAGCTGATCCGGTCGTACTTCGGCGAATCGGGCCTCGCCTCGCCGATCGCCATGGCGACGGCGTGGCAGCCACCGGTCGACATCGAGGAGACCGACGACGCCTACGTCGTCGACGTCGACCTGCCCAACGTCGACCCGTCGGACATCGACCTGGAGATCCGCGGCGAGGAGCTGCGCATCTCGGGCAGCTTCGAGCAGCGCGACCGCGGCGGCGTCATGCGCCGCCAGGCCCGCCAGAGCGGCGAGTTCGAATACGTCGTGGAGCTGCCCAGCGGCATCGACGCCGATCGGGTCGAGGCCACCTACGACAACGGCGTGCTGACGATCACGGTCGGCAAGACCCGCGACACGCACCCGCGGCGCATCGAGATCGACCGCGGCTCCGGCTCCGGCGACCGCCAGATCGGCAAGTCGTCGTCCCAGAGCCAGCAGGCCGGCCCCGGCTCGCCCGCACCCGGCCAGAGCGGCTCGCCCCGTTCGCGCCGCTGAGGCCGGCCGTCCCCACATCCGAAGGCTCGACGAACTCCGAAGGAGGCACCATGACTGCTCCGACCATGCCGATGATGGAGACGCATCCGCAGCGCATCGAGGTCGACCGGGCCCAGCTGGCGGCGACGATCGACGCGATCGCCGTGTGCACCCAGGCCTGCATCGCCTGCGCCGACGCCTGCCTGGCCGAGCGTACGGTCGCCGAGCTGGCCAAGTGCGTCCGCGTCAACCTCGACTGCGCCGACGTCTGCGCCGCCACCGTCCGGGTGCTGCTGCGGCACACCGGCTACGACGCGAACCTCAGCCGCGCGCTGCTGGAGGCCTGCATGACGGCGTGCCGCAGCTGCGCCGACGAGTGCTCGGCCCACGCGAGGATGTACGAGCACTGCCGCATCTGCGCCGAGGCGTGCCGGACGTGCGAGGATGCGTGCCGCCGGCTGCTGACCGCGATGGGCTGAGCGCGATGAGCTGACCGCGGACGGTCACCGGCGGGCTGCGGAGGCCGTGCCCGGATGTCCGATGGAAGCGTGAACGTGTCCGACCGGCGGCGGCAGCCACAGGTCCGGAGACGCGAGGATCGGTGCATGTTCATCGCGATTCTCGATTTCCAGACCGCCGCCGCCGATCGGCCCGCGGCCCTCGCCCAGCTCGAGACCGAGCGGGGCCAGATCCGCGCCATGCCGGGCAATCTCGCGTTCCGGGTGTACGCCTCCCGGGAGGACGACTCGACCGTCACCGTCGTGCACGAGTGGCAAGATGAGGAGTCGTTCAAGCCGTACCTCGCCTCCGAGGCCTTCATCCGCTCCGGCGAGGTGCTGCGGCCCATGATGACCGGCTCCCCGGTGAGCCGGCGCTTCCACGCCGAACTGCTGGAGACGGTGGCCTGAGATGACCCGGCAGGCGTACAGCTTCGTGCGCACCTTCGCGCCCGAACCCGCGCGCGAGCTGTGCGTCGACCGGCACTACCTGCTCTGCGCCTCCGCCGGTGCCCTCCGGCTGGAGGCGCGGGGCCGTGCCTGGCTGCTGCCGCCGGCCCGGGCCGCGCTCATCGCGGCCGGCGAGCCGATCCAGGTCAGCCTCCCGCAGCCGGTCACCACGGCGTCGGTGCTGTTCGAGCCCGGGTTCACCGAGCCGACGCCGGCGCCGCTGACCGTCTTCGACCTCAGCCCGCTGGCCCGGGCGCTGCTGGCCGAGTGCGGCTCCTTCGGCGACAGCACCGAACCGCTGCCCTGGTACGGCGAGAAGCTCTTCGCCGCCCTGGCCGCCGTCGCCTGGCGCCTCGCGCAGACCCCGAGCCCGGTCGTCGTGCCGGCCGGGCGGTCGCCGGAGCTGCGCCGGGCCCTGCGGCTGACCGAGGACCGGCTCGCCGAGCAGGTCCGCTTCGAGGACCTCGCCGCCGAGATCGGGCTCGCCCCGCGCTCCCTCGCCCGCCGCTTCGAGGACGAGACCGGGCTCACCTGGCGCGCGGTGCTGCGCCGGATGCGGATCATGCGCGCGATCGAGGAACTGGCCGCGGGCGACACCCCGGTCACGAAGATCGCCTTCGCGGTGGGGTACACCTCCCTGTCGGCGTTCAACGCGGCGTTCCGGGAGCTGACGGGCAAGTCGCCGACGCAGTACCGGGAGAGCTTCGGCTGAGCGCCCGGCGCCCGGGCCGGCCGCGGCTCCGGGCGGGGTGAGACCGGGGGCGTTTGATCGGCGGTCCGGCGGGAATGCGACCTGGAGGTTCACGTTCGAAGGAGGATGCGATGCCCGCCAGGAAGGACATGCCGAGCACGCTCAAGCGGTCGCCGAAGAAGGCCCAGGACACCTACGTCAAGGCGCACGACGCCGCCGTGGAGGAGTACGGCGAGGGCGAGCGCGCCCACCGCACCGCGGTCGCCGCGGTGAAGCACTCGTTCGAGAAGACCGGCGACCACTGGGAGGCGAAGGGCCGCAAGGGCCCGAGCGACGCCAAGGCCGCCGGCGGGCGCAACACCCGCGCGAAGACCGCGGGCGGGGTGGACGCCAACGCCAGCAAGCAGCACCTGATGGACCAGGCGCGCCGGCTCGACATCACCGGCCGCAGCCGGATGACGAAGGCCGAGCTCGTCGAGGCCATCCAGAAGGCCAACAACCGGGCCACCCGCTCCGCGCGGGGCAAGTGACGCGGCTCAGCCCGGTGGCGGCGGGCGAAGCCCGCGCAGGCTCTCGCACGCGCGCCTGATCCCCTCGTAGCCGGTGCACCGGCACAGGTTCGACGTCAGCAGCTCCCGCAGCCGCCGCGGATCGTCGAGGACCGCCGGGTCCGACTCCAGGGCACCGGCCACGAGCATCAGGAACCCCGGCGTGCAGAACCCGCACTGCAGCGCGTGCTCGGCCGAGAACGCGGCCTGGATCGGGTGCTCGAGGCCCTCGACGGTCCGCACGGCCCGGCCGTCGCACTGCACCGCGAACATCAGGCACGAGCGCACCGCCTCGCCGTCGACGAGCACGGTGCACGCCCCGCAGACGCCGTGCTCGCAGCCGAGGTGGGTGCCGGTGAGGCCGCACTCCTCGCGCAGCGCGTCGGCGAGGGTGCGCCGCGGCGGCACCTCCAGCTCGACGGCCTTGCCGTTGACGGCCAGCGTGACGCGCATTTCAGCCCCCGTTCCGGGCCTGGCGCAGGGCGCGCCCGACCAGCACCCCGGCGGGATGCTCCAGCGTGGCGGCGGCGCCGTCGATCGCCGCCTCGTCGAACGGCCGGTCCGCCAGCGCCCGCTCCGCGGCGGCGGCGCGCACCGGGCGGTCGGCGGCGTTCACCAGGCCGATGCGGGCGGCGGTGACCCGGCCACCGGTCACCGTCACCGCCGCGAGGGCCGCGAGGGTGGCGAAGCTCGCCTGGGTGCGCCGGTGCTCCACGAAGCCGACGGCCGTTGCGGGCGGCAGCAGCGGCAGGTGTACCGCCACCAGCAGCTCCCCCGCCGCCCGCACGGTCGTGAACGGCCCGGTGCAGAAGTCGGCGGCCGCGACGAAACGGTTCCCGGCGGCGCTCGCGAGCTCCAGCCGGGCGTCGAGCGCGACGGCGACCGCGGGCCACTCGGCGGCCGGGTGGGCGTACGCGAGGCTGCCGAGCATCGTGCCGCGCGCCCGGATCGGCGGGTGCGCGATGTGCCGCGCCACCCGCCGCAGCAGCGAGCCGAGCGGACCCCCGACGCGGCCGGACTCGAACGCCCGGTGCCGCACGAGCGGGCCGACCCGCAGCTCGTCGCCGACGACCTCGAGCCCGTCGAAGCCGGGCACCCGGTTGATGTCCACGAGGCGGGCGGGGCGGGCGGCGCGGGCGTTCATCTCCAGCACCAGGCTCTGCCCGCCGGCGAGCACCCGGGTCCCGCCGTCGGCCAGCGCGTCGAGGACCTCGGCGGCGCTGCGCGCGGCCACGTACTCGAACGGTGCCGGCTTCACCGGACCACCGGCATGCGCAGGTCCTGCGGATCGTCGAGCCCGAGCGCGTCGGCGACGGCGTTGAGCACCGCCGGGGGCACGCCGATGCAGCCGGCCTCCCCAGCGCCCTTGGCGCCCAGCGGGGTGTTCGGGTTCGGGGTGCACGTCTCGGCGAGGCGCACCGGCGGCAGCTCGGAGACGGTCGGCACCAGGTAGTCCAGCAGGCTCAGGGTGAGCGGGCGGCCACCGGCGTCGTAGCGCACGCCCTCGTAGAGCGCCTGGCCGAGACCCTGCACGATCGAGCCCCGGGCCTGCCCGTCCACGATGAGCGGGTTCACCACGACGCCGTAGTCGTCGACCGCGACGAGGTCGAGCACCCGCACGGCGCCGAGCTGCGGGTCGACCTCGACGACGGCCGCGTACGCGCCGAACGGGAACGCCTCCGGCGGGCCGAACGTGTCCTGCGCCCGCAGCGGGGCCAGCTCGGCGAGCGGGACCGAGCGCCCGCCCGCGACGAGCGCGCCGGCCCGGTACTCGACCCCGGCGACCGGCACGTCCAGCACCTCGGCGGCCCGCCGCCGGGCCGTGGCCACGAGCTTCGTCGCGGCCCGGTGCAGCGCGGCCCCGCCCGTCTGCATCGAGCGGCTGGCGAACGAGCCGACGCCGGACGGTACGACCGCCGTGTCCTTCTCCACGAGCCGGACCAGCGCCGGGTCGACGCCCAGCACGTCCGCGACCACCTGCGGGAACGACGTCTCGTGGCCCTGGCCGGTGCCGCAGCAGCCGCTGAGCGCGACGAACGTCCCGTCCGGGCGCGCCTCGACGGCCCCGAACTCCTCCCCCACGCCGGAGCGCTCGACGTAGGTGCACAGCCCGATGCCGATCGGCCACTGAGCGGCGGCGCGGCGGCGGGCCTGCTCGGCGCGCCACCGCTCGATCCCGAGCTCGCGCAGCGCCACCTCGAGGGCGCCCGCGTAGTCGCCGCTGTCGTAGGTGAAGCCCGTCGGCGTCTCGTACGGGAAGGCGCGGATGAAGTTGCGCCGCCGCACCTCGGCCGGGTCGAGGCCGAGCCGGCGCGCGAGGATCTCGACGGTGCGCTCGATCGCGAAGGCGGCCTCGGGCCGGCCGGCGCCGCGGTAGGGGGCGGTCGGCGCGGCGTTCGTGACCACGGCCCGGGTGCGCACGTGGACGCTCGGGATCCGGTAGGCGCCGGTGGCCATCATCGACGTCGCCAGCGGCACGAACGCGCCGGTGTGCGGGTAGCCCCCGACGTCGGCGTCGATGTGCAGCTCGTAGGCGAGGATGTGCCCGTCGGCGTCGGCGGCGAGCCGGACGCGCTGGTGCTGCCCGCGCCCGTGCGGCGGCCCGCCCAGCGCCTCGCGGCGGTCCTCGAGCCAGCGCACCGGGCACCGCAGCCGGCGCGCGGCGGCGACGATCGCGAGATACTCGGGCCAGGTCTCGCTCTTGCCCCCGAACGCGCCGCCGACGTCGGGCACGATCACCCGCACGCGGTCCGGTTCGAGGCCGAACGCCTCGGCGAGGTCGTGGCGGAGCCGGTGCGGGGCCTGGTGCGACACCCAGACCGTCAGCCCGTCGTCCGCCTCGGGCCGGACCAGGATCGCCCGGGGCTCGATGGAGGTGTGGGCGAGCCGTTGCTGGCGGTACCGCGCCTCGACCACGATCGCCGCGTCGCGCCACACGCCCTCGTCGGCGGGCGTGCCGAACTCGCGCTCGGCGGCCACGTTGCTCAGCCCCGCGAACAGCTCCACGCCGCCGGCGGCCGCCTCGGTGGGGTCGAGCTGCGCCGGCAGCGGGTCGACGCGCACGACCGCGGCATCGCACCCGTCCTCGGCCAGGTAGCGGTCCGCGGCCACCACGACGGCCACCGGCTCCCCGTAGAACCGCACCCGGCCGGTGGCCAGCGGCGGCCACGGGCGGCCCTCGATCGAGGCGGGGTCCAGCATCGGCGGGGTCGGCGGCAGGTGGGGCAGGTCGGCGTGGGCGAACGCGGCCACGACCCCGGGCACGGCCCGCACCCGGCTCAGGTCGACGCCGCGCAGCTCGCCGTGTGCGACGGGGCTGCGCACGAACGCCGCGTCCAGGCACCCGTGGACGCGGATGTCGCCGACGTACTGCCCGGCCCCGCGCACGAGGCGCCCGTCCTCTCGCCGTCGCAGGCGCGCACCGATCACGCCCGCCGCCTACCCGCGCCGCGATCGGGCAAACGGCGGGCGTGGGCGGCGGCCCGGCGGGTAGCGGCCCCGCATGACTGTGCACCCGTCCGGCCGCCGATGAGCGAAGCCGCGCTCCCGGGCGTCGCGAAGATCGCGGTGCTGCGGGCCAACGCCCTCGGCGACTATCTGTTCGCGACCCCGGCGCTCGCCGCGGTGCGGGCGGCGTTCCCGGCCGCCGAGCTCGTCCTGCTCGGCGCACCGTGGCACGCCCGGTTCCTGCGGGACCGGCCCGGGCCGGTGGACCGGGTCATCGTCGTCCCGCCGGCCCCGGGCATCCGCGCCGCCGACCCGGGCGAGTCGTGGTCGGCCGCCGATGCGGACGCGTTCCGGGCCGCGGCGCGGGCCGAACGGTTCGACCTCGGGCTCCAGCTGCACGGCGGCGGCGCCCACTCCAACCCGCTGCTGACGTCGCTGCGGCCGGGGCTGACGGCCGGGCTGCGGGCCGAGGACGCGCCCGCCCTCGACCGGTGGATCCGCTACACCGTCCACCAGCCGGAGGTGTTCCGGTACCTGGAGGTGGTGGCGCTCGTCGGCGCGGCGCCGGTCGGCTTCCGCCCGTCGGTGACCGTGCGCGACGCCGACCGGCGCGAGGCGCTCGAAGCGACCGGCGCGCCGCGGCGGCCACGGGTCGCGCTGCACCCGGGCGCGGCCGACCCCAGGCGGCGCTGGCCACCCGAGCGGTTCGCGGCCGTCGGCGACGCCGCGGCGGCCGAGGGCGCCGAGGTCGTCGTGACCGGCGCGGCGGCCGAGCGCGACCTCGTGGACGCGGTCGTCGCCGGCATGCGGGCCCCCGCGCGGCCGCTCGCCGCCCGGCTGTCGCTGGGCGGGCTGGCGGCGCTGTACGAGGGCTGCGCCGTGGTCGTGGCCAACGACACCGGGCCGCTGCACCTGGCGGAGGCCGTCGGCGCCGCGACCGTCGGGCTGTACTGGATCGGCAACACCGTCAACGCCGGCCCGGTCGAGCAGCACCGGCACCGCGCGCTGCTGTCGTGGGCGATGCGCTGCCCGCGCTGCGGTGCCGACCGGACCGCCGAGCTGTACCCGGCGCGCGACAACGGCCCCGGCTGCGACCACCGCGACCCGTACCTGACCGACATCCCGGTCGCCGAGGCGGTCGCGGCCCTGCGGGACCTGCTGTGACGCCTCAGGCCGCGAGCAGCCGGCGGGCGCGCAGCAGCTCGGCGACCGACCAGGCCTGGAACGGGCAGCCCGTGGCCGCGTGCGGGGCGTCGCCCTCCGCGGTCTCCGAGACCGAGCCCAGGCCCCACTCGGCCAGGTGCAGCTCGAGGCCGTCCAGCAGGCCGGCCGTCGGCAGGCCCAGGCGGGCGCAGGCGTCGGCGTAGGGGCCGATCAGCCACGGCCACACGGTGCCCTGGTGGTAGGCGGCGTCGCGCTCGGCCGGGCCGCCGCGGTGCACGCCCCGGTAGGCGGGCTCCGACGGGGCCAGCGAGCGCAGGCCGAGCGACGTGAGCAGCGGGGCGCACGCCGAGACCGGGGCCGCGTCGCGGATCGGGGCGTGCGGCAGCGACACGGCCAGGAGCTGGTTCGGCCGTACCGCCGGATCGTCCCCGGCCGGCCCGTCCACCACGTCGAAGAGCCCCGCCCCGTAGGGGCGTACGAACCGGCGGCGGAACGAGGCCGCGGCCCGGTCGGCGTACGCGGCGAACTCGGCGGAGCCCAGCAGCTCGGCGGCCGAGGCGAGCGCGGAGATCCACAGCGCGTTGAGCTCGACGGCCTTGCCGCGCCGCTCGGTGACCGGACGGCCGTCGACCCGCGCGTCCATCCACGTCAGCGCGAAGCCGGGCTTGCCCTGGCTCAGCAGGCCGTCGGCCGGGTCGGCGGCGATGCCGAAGCGGGTGCCGTCGCGGTGGCGGGTCAGGATCTCCACCACCGGGCCGGCGAGCGCGTGGACGGTGTCGAGGTCGCCGGTGACCGCGGCGTAGCGGCCGATGGCGTGCACGAACCACAGCGCCCCGTCGGCGGTGTTGTACTCCAGCGTGCCGGTGTCCGCGGTGTTGGCCAGCATCCCCTCCGACACCGTGGCGCCGGCCCGCAGCAGCACCGCCCGGGCGTCGGCGTGCCGGTTGGTGGACAGGAACAGGCCCTCGAACGAGGTCATGAGGTCGCGTGACCATTCGCCGAACCACGGGTAGCCCGCGACCGCCGCCGGCCCGGCCGGAGTGTCCACGACGAACTGGTCGGCCGCGATCGCGAGCTGCCGGCCGGCGGGATCCCGGACCCCGGCCTGGCGCACGAGCTTGCGGGCCCGCTTGCGCGCGGCGGCGACGAGGCCGGCCGCGGCGGGCAGGGCCCCGTCGAAGGGTGTCGCGGCGGCGGTGATCTCGGCGGTGCCGCCGGAGGCGAGCCCGGCCTCGAAGCGCCCCGCCGCCCACAGGTCCTCGACGGCGTTGAGGCCCCGCGCCGCCTCCTCGCGGGCGTAGACGCCGTGGTACCAGTCCCCGCCGGGCCGCCAGCCCGGGCCGGTGACCCGGTAGGCGTCCTCGAACACGAACCCGTCCGCGGCCGCGGCGACCGCGGGCTCGCCGTACGCGGTGCGCTCGCCGTGCGCGTCCCGCCACGTGCACAGCGGCGTGAGCTCCAGGGTGATCTCGTGCGGCGCGCGCACGACGGTGAACAGCACGCCGGCCGCGGCCCGCCCGTGGGCCATCGCGATCTCGCGCTGGACGACCACGTCGCCGAGATCCCAGCGCCACCGCGGCACCCCCTCGTCGATGCGGAACTCGGCCAGGTGCCGGTGGCCGGCCGGGTCGACGCTGCCGCCCGCCCACTCGTCGGTGGCCAGCCGCACCGTGCGATCGCCGATGCGCACCACGGGCTCGATCGCGGCCAGGCCGAGCCGCCGGGCGCTGCCGCCGGGCTCGGCGACGACCAGCAGCCCGTGGTAGCGGCGGGTGCGCAGGCCCGAGACGGTGCCCATGGCGTAGCCGCCGAGGCCGTCGGTCACCAGCCACTCGCGCGCGCTCGCCGCGGCGAGGTCGCCGCAGACCTGGCGGCCGAGGGCGATCATCGGCGCACCCCCGGGCGCGCCACGAGCTCGGCGAGCAGGCCGGTCCAGCCGGTCTGGTGCATCGCGCCGAGCCCGGCGCCGTTGTCGCCGTGGAAGTACTCGTAGAACAGCAGGTTGTCGCGCCAGTTCGGGTCGTGCTGGAGCTTGCCGACCCAGCCGTGCGCGGGACGGCGGCCGTCGGGTCCGCGGCGGTACAGCGACAGCAGCCGCTGCCGCAGGTCCTCGGCGATCTCCCCGGCCGTGCGCATCCGGCCCGACCCCGTCGGGTACTCGAACTTCACCCCACCGCCGAGGTTCGCGTCGTAGTCCGCCAGCGTCCGCAGCACGAGATAGTTCAGCGGCATCCACAGCGGACCCCGCCAGTTGGAGTTGCCGCCGAACATGCCCGTCGTCGACTCCGCCGGCTCGTAGCCCACGCTCGCGGTCCAGCCGGGCAGCTCCAGGCGGAACGGGTGCTCGGCGTGCCAGCGCGAGAGGGCGCGCAGGCCGTACGGCGACAGGAAGCTCTCCTCGTCGAACAGGTGCGGCAGGATGCGCCGCACCCGGCCGGAGCCGGCCACGCCGACGCCCACGAAACGGCCGCCGCCGTCGGCGTGGATCACGTGCTCGGCGGGGATGTCGGCGAGGCTCTTGCACCGGGCCCGGACCCGCTGGAAGTCCTCCTCGCGCAGCGCCTTGGTGGCGAAGAGCGGGATGATGCCGACCATCGAGCGCACCCGCAACGGCACCGCCGAGCCGTCGGGCGCGCGGAGCATGTCGTAGTAGAAGCCGTCCTCCTCGTTCCACAGCTCCTGGCCGCCCATCGCCTCGGTGATGAGCGCGAAGTGCTCGAGGAACTTGACGACGAGGTCGTCCAGCGCCGGGTCGTGCGCGGCCAGCTCACGCGCCATCTCCAGCAGGTTCAGGCAGTAGAACGCCATCCAGGCCGTCGCGTCGGACTGCTCCAGGCGGTACCCCGGCGGCAGATGCGACCGGTCGATCGGGCCGATGTTGTCCAGCCCGAGGAACCCGCCCTCGAACAGGTTCCGGCCGTCGGCGTCCTCGCGGTTCACCCACCACGTGAAGTTCAGCACCAGCTTGGAGAAGACCCGGTGCAGGAACGTGCGGTCGCGCCGGCCGTCGATGTCGTACACCTGCAGCGCGGCCCAGGCCTGCACCGGCGGGTTGAGGTCCTCGAACGCCCACTCGTAGGCGGGGATGGCGCCGTTGGGGTGCTGGAACCACTCGCGGCACAGCAGCGTCAGCTGGTACTTCGCGAAGGCCGGGTCCAGGTGCGCGAGCGCGACGGCGTGGAAGGCCGAGTCCCAGGCGGCGAACCACGGGTACTCCCACGGGTCCGGCATCGACATCACGTCGGCCGCGTCCAGGTGCCGCCAGCCCGCGTTGCGCCCCTGCCGCCGCGCCGGCGGGGGTGGCGGCTGCGCGGGGTCGCCGGCCAGCCAGCGGGCCACGTCGTAGTGGTAGAACTGCTTGCCCCAGATCATCCCGGCGAAGCCCTGCCGCATGATGCGGGCGTCCTCGTCGCTCGTCCCGGCCGGCGCGACCTCGCGGTAGAACGTGTCGGCCTCCCGCTCCCGCTGCCGGAACACGTCGTCGAAGGCGGGGCCGTCCGGGTGCTCCGCCAGGCGCAGCCGCAGCTCGACGGTCTCGCCCGGGTCGACGGCGAGCCGGTACCAGAAGGCGGCCTTGGTCCCGGTGCGGGCCGGGTTCACGGTGTCGGCGCCGTGCACGACGTGGTCGTTGATGCCGTCCTTGGGGAAGCGCACCGCCGACTCGGCGCCGAAGAGGCGCTCGGCGTTGGTGTCGTTGTCGCAGTACAGCTGCGGCGGTTCCCCCTCGGCGCGCAGGGTCATGCTGCCGGCGCCGATGGCGTCGCCCCGGGCCTCGAGGCTCGGCCGGGGCATGTCGTCCCAGGACCAGGTGTTGCGGTACCACAGCGTCGGCAGCACGTGCAGGGGCGCCCGCTCGGGGCCGGCGTTGGTGATCCGCACCTTGACGCACACGTCGTCCGGGTCGGCCTTGGCGTAGTCGGCCTCGATGACGAAGTACCGGTCGTCGTCGAAGACGCCGGTGTCCAGCAGCTCGTACTCGGGCTCCTCCCGGCCGCGCCGCCGGTTCTGCGCCACCAGGTCCTCGTACGGGAACGCCCGCTGCGGGTAGTGGTAGCGCCACCGCAGCCAGCTGTGGCTCGGGGTGGCGTCGAGGTACCACCAGTACTCCTTGGCGTCCTCCCCGTGGTTGCCCTCCGTGCCGGTGAGCCCGAAGATGCGCTCCTTGAGGATCGGGTCCCGCTCGTTCCAGAACGCGAGCGCGAAACACAGCCGCTGCTGCGCGTCGCAGATCCCGCCCAGCCCGTCCTCGCTCCACCGGTAGGCCCGCGACCGCGCGTGGTCGTGCGGGAACGCCTCCCATGCCGCCCCGCCGTCGCTGTAGTCCTCGCGCACCGTGCCCCAGGCGCGCTCACTCAGATACGGACCCCAGCGGTACCACGGGCTCGCCTGCGCCAGCCCGTCCTCCGGCCGGCCGACCTCCGCCATCCGCTCCCGCTCCGGATTGCTCATGCATCCAGCGGACCAGCCCGCGGCGCGGGCGCCGACACCCGGCGCGAATGACGGCCGACGGGTCACGGCAGCGACGTGCTTCGATCAGGCGGGATCCGGCGAGCCGCCGCCCACGCGCCGGACCGCGAGCCGCAGCGGGGCGCGGACCCCGGCCCAGGCGGCCCGGTCGGCGAGCACCTCGCCGAGCCAGCCGATCGCCTCGGCCGACCACTCGGCGAGCCGCCCGTCGCGGTACACGTGCAGGCCCTCCAGGCTCGCCGGACCCGCGTCGAGCTCCACCGCCGTCCACGCCGCGGCCGTGTCGAACCAGCCGGCGGTGTGCAGCGCGGGCACCGGCGCGTAGGGCGGGCGCGTGCGCGGGTCGATGCCGCCGACCGGAAGCTCGAGGCGCACCGCGGTCACGTCGGCGGTGCCGGCCCGGGCGACGGCGTCGTGGGCGCAGCTCAGGAACGGCTGCACGGGCAGCGGGCGGTCGCCGGCCGGGGCGGTGACGTCGACCTGGAACCAGGCGACCAGGCCCGGCCCGGCGTCGGGGTGCGTCCAGCCGGCGTCGTTCACGCACCACAGGCCGGGCGCGCGGGTCGTGCGGTCCTCGGCACCCCCGCCGGCCGAGGTGTCGTCGAGCCACCCCATCGCGAGGGAGCGGGTGAGGAACAGGCCGTACGCGTCCGGCTCGGCGCCGGGGTGCGGGGCGAGCTCGCCGTACAGCTCGGCGACCATCGTCCCCGCGGACCGCCTCCGGGCGCCGGGCGCGATGCCGGGCCGCGCGACGTCGTCAGTCACCTCGCAACCGTACCGTCCTGGACGTTGCGGGCGGTGACGGCTCGGGGAACGGGCGCGGCCGGTCCCCGAGCCGATCGGCGTCAGGGCTTCTTCGGGTCCTCACCGAAGCCGTTGCACTGCCGGCCGCCGTTGATGCAGTACTCGACGAGGTACTGCTGCCGGGCGGCGTCCCAGCCGTTCATGAAGTCGTAGTGGAAGGTGTAGCTGGGGCCGGAGGCGTACACGAGGCCGCCGGTGTCGCCGTTCTTCAGCGGGTACGGCAGCTTGATCTCCAGCATCGGCAGCGGCACGGGGTGATCGGCCGGGCAGACGCCCGAGACCGGCCACGCCATGTGGGACTTGTGGTCCGCGGTGTCCAGGTGGACGCCGTCCCAGCAGCTCGGGGCGACCAGGCGCACCTGCAGGGTCGAGCCCGGCGGGCAGGACGGCGGGATGTCCGCGCCCTTGTAGCCGGTGCACTGCCAGTTGCCGGTGAAGTGGGCGACGTCCGGGGTCTTCGCGTCGCCGACGAGGAGCTTGAACCCGGCCGGGAACGGCTTGACGGTGCGGTAGTCCTTGACGCCGGACTTGTAGTAGACGGTCGGCTTGTCCGGCTGCAGCGGCACGCCGCGCTGCAGCAGGGTCGGGAACCAGTAGCCGGACGCGTCGAGGGTGTCCTCGCACGAGGTGGCCCCGCCGACCAGGGACTGCGGGGTGGAGCTCGCGTTCACGGTCGGGTTGCCGATGAACGAGTGGTTGTGCGAGGCGCCGGGCAGACCCGGGAAGACGATCGGGTCGTCGCTCAGCGTGTGGTTGACGGTGCAGTTGGCGTGCATCTCGTGGTACTGGGCGCGGGGCGGGTCGTCGGCGGCGAGGGCCGGGCCGGCGACGGCGGCCACCGCGGCGAGGGCGAGGGCTGCCACGGACAGGGGCAGCACCGTTCGGATGCTCATGTCGACTCCTTGGCGGTGAATCGAGCATCGGCAATTGGTAGCTGCGGACCGTAGCAGCGCCGGAATCCCTTAGGAAAGCGTTTGCCATCGAGTTGCCATGCCATTTCGCGGTCTACAGTGGAGCGCCGTTGATCGATTTGGCAAGTCGTGGCAAACGATTGTCCGGCCCGGCGCGGCGGGCCTACGGTCCAGTCATCCGCCCCCGCCTCCACGCGCCGCCCGCCAGCGCCGCGCGGCGATGGAGCCTGCCTTGGAGATGCCATGAAACGCTCGTTCGTCGCCTTAGCAGCCGTCGCCGCGGCGCTGCTGGCGTATGCACTCGTCGTAGTGGTCGGACCGGCGGTCGCCGCGTCGGCCTGCGGTACCACCGATGTCGCCCTCAACCGTCCCGCGTCCGCGTCCTCGGCCGAGAGCGCGAGTCTCGCCGCGGCCAAGGCGGTGGACGGCTCGGGCTCGACCCGCTGGTCCAGCGCGCACGGCGTCGATCCACAGTGGATCCAGATCGATCTCGGCGCCACGACGCAGATCTGCCAGGTGGTGCTGACGTGGCAGCGCTCGTACGCGAAGGCGTACCGCGTCGAGGTCTCCGCCGACGGGGTGAACGGCTGGACCCCGATCTACTCGACCACGACCGGCGCCGGCGGCACCGAGACCTTGCCGGTCAGCGGCTCGGGCCGGTTCATCCGGATGTACGGCACCGCCCGCGCGACCCAGTACGGCTACTCGCTCTTCGAGTTCGCGGTCTACGCCGGCGAGCCGGACGTCCCCCCACTGCCCGGCGGCGGTGACCTCGGCTCGAACGTCGTGGTCTTCGACCCGGGCCAGTCCTCGGCCACGATCCAGGCCCGCCTGGACCAGATCTTCACCCAGCAGGAGACCAACCAGTTCGGCACCGAGCGCTACCAGGTGCTGTTCAAGCCGGGCTCGTACTCGGGTCTCAACGCGCAGGTGGGCTTCTACACGTCGATCAACGGCCTCGGGCAGAACCCGCAGGACGTGCAGATCCACGGTGACATCACCGTCGACGCGGGCTGGATGGCCGGCAACGCCACCCAGAACTTCTGGCGCTCGGCCGAGAACCTGTCGCTCTACCCGGTGTCGGGCCGGGACCGGTGGGCGGTGGCCCAGGCGGCGCCGTTCCGCCGGATGGACGTGCACGGCGGCATGACCCTCGCGTCACCGAACTGTGGCTGGGCGTCGGGCGGCTACATCGCCGACAGCCGGGTGAGCGGGGAGATCAGCCCGTGCTCGCAGCAGCAGTGGTTCACCCGCGACTCGACGATCGGCAACTGGAAGGGGGCGCTGTGGAACATGGTGTTCTCGGGCGTCCAGGGCGCGCCGGCCACGAGCTTCCCCACGCCCCCGATCACGACCCTGCCCACATCGCCGGTGACGCAGGAGAAGCCGTACCTCTACGCGGACGCGTCGGGCTACCGGGTGTTCGTGCCGTCGCTGCGGACCAACAGCAGCGGCGCGACCTGGATCAACGGCCAGACCCCGGGCACCTCGCTGCCGCTGAGCCAGTTCTACGTGGCCAAGCCCGGCGTGAGCGCGGCGACGCTGAACCAGGCCGTCGCGCAGGGCCTGAACCTGCTGTTCACCCCCGGCGTGTACCACCTCAACTCCACCGTCAACATCAACCGCGCCAACACCGTGGTCCTGGGCCTGGGCTACGCGACGATCGTGGCGGACAACGGCGCCCTGCCGATGGCCGTCGGTGACGTCGACGGAGTCAAGATCGCCAGCCTGCTCTTCGACGCCGGCCCGACGAACTCCCCCGCACTGCTGCAGGTCGGCCCCAACGGCGCCACCGGCAACCACGCCGGCGCCCCGAACCTGATCTCCGACGTGTTCCTGCGCGTCGGCGGCGCGGGCGCGGCCAAGGTCACCAACGCCCTCGTGGTCAACAACAACAACACCATCATCGACCACATCTGGGCCTGGCGCGCCGACCACGGCGCCGGAGCGGGCTGGACCTCCAACCCCTCCGACACCGGACTCATCGTCAACGGCCAGAACGTGACCGCCTACGGCCTGTTCGTCGAGCACTTCGAGAAGTACAACGTCATCTGGAACGGCAACGGCGGCAAGACCATCTTCTTCCAGAACGAACTGCCCTACGACCCGCCCTCGGCCGCCGCCTGGTCCCACGACGGGATCACCGGCTACGCCGCCTACAAGGTCGCCAACACCGTCACCTCGCACGAGGCCTGGGGCATGGGCAGCTACTGCGTCTTCACCAGCGACGAATCCATCGCCGCCTACCACTCCTACGAGACGCCGGTCAACGCCAACGTCAAGTTCCACAACATCCTCACCGTCTCCCTCGGCAAGGGCTCCATCACCCACGTCATCAACGACACCGGTGACGCCGCCCTGCCGAGCAAGGTGACGCCGCACACGGTGGTCAGCTACCCGTGACGGTCCGGGCGCCCGGCGGCCGTCCAGCCGCCGGGCGCACCGTTTCGCCTCACCCGGGCCGGGTAGTCGACAGGGCATGACGCTGCCGAACGACGACACCGGCCACCTCGCGGATCCCGGCTCCCCCGACGACACCGACGAGTTCGACCGGGATGCCGATCGCGACTCCGACCGGCAAGACTCCGCCCGGCAAGACTCCGACCGGCAAGACTCCGACCGGCAAGACTCCGACCGGCAAGACTCCGCCCGGCAACCACCGGCCCTCGACCCGCTCAACGGCGAGCCCGACGCCACGACCACCGGGGCGCCCCTCGGACCGCCGGACTGACCCGTGACGTTTACGGGTGGCGGCGCGGGACATTCGGGCCCCATGCCCGACGTCTCGGTCGTGATCGCCACCCGCAACCGGTGCGCCCGGCTCGAGCGCACGCTGCGGGCGCTGCACCGCGAGGCCGACCCGCCGCCGGTCATCGTCGCCGACAACGGTTCCAGCGACGGTACCGCCGGCATGCTCGCCACCGCCTACCCGCACGTGCGCCATCTCCCGCTCGGCCGCAACCTCGGCGCCGTCGCCCGCAACCACGGCGCCGAGGCGGCCGGCACGGCCTACGTCGCGTTCGCCGACGACGACTCGTGGTGGGCGCCCGGCGCGCTCGCCCGGGCCACCCGCCACCTCGACGCCGCGCCGCGCCTGGCCCTCGTCGCGGCCCGCACGCTCGTCGGCCCGCGGGAGCGGCTCGACCCGATGTCGGCCTCCATGGCCCGCGATCCGCTCGGTACCGCCCCCGACCTGCCCGGCCCGTCCGTCCTGGGCTTCCTCGCCTGCGCCGCGGTCGTGCGCCGCGACGCGTTCCTGGCCTGCGGCGGCTTCGACCCGGTCGTGTTCTTCATGGGCGAGGAGGCGCGGGTCGCCCTGGACCTGCGCACCGCGGGGCACGGCCTCGCCTACTGCGACGACGTCGTCGCGCACCACCACCCGCAGCCGGACCCGGCCGCCGAGTCCGCGAAACGCCTGCTGGCGCTGCGTAACCGGGCCCTGACCGCGTGGATGCGCCGCCCGGTGCGCGTCGCCGTCGAGGCGACCCGCGACGTGCTGGCGACCGCCCGCCCCGCCGCCTGGCCGCTGCTCGCCCGGCTCCCGCGCGCCCTGGCCCGGCGCCGCCGCGTCCCCGCCGAGGTCGAGTTCGAGCTGGCGCTGCTGGCCGCCGCCGAGCGCGGCGGCCAGGCACTCAGCGAGCGTCCCGCCCGCGGGGGCTGACCAGGCCGGACTCGTACGCGATGACGACGAGCTGCGCGCGGTCCCGGGCGTGCAGCTTGGTCATGGCCCGGTTGACGTGCGTCTTGGCCGTCACGGGACTGATCGTCATGCGGGCGGCGATCTCGTCGTTGGCCAGGCCGTGCGCGACGAGGGTGACGGCCTCGCGCTCGCGGGCGGTCAGCCCCGCCAGCGCGGCCGTGGCTCGCTCCAGCGGGGGCTGGGTGACGTACCGGTCGATGAGCCTGCGGGTGATCGAGGGGGCCAGCAGCGCGTCGCCGCGCGCCGCGACCCGCACGGCGTGCAGGAAGTCCTCGGGCAGGATGTCCTTGACCAGGAAGCCGGCCGCCCCGGCGCGCAACGCCGTGAAGACGTACTCATCCAGCCCGTAATTCGTGAGCACCACCACGTGCACGCCGTCCAGTCTCGGGTCGGCCGCGATGCGCCGGGTCGCCTCGAGCCCGTCGACGACGGGCATGCGCACGTCGATGAGGACCACGTCGGGCCGCAGCCGCGCGGCGAGCGCCACCGCCGCGCCGCCGTCGCCGGCCTCGGCCACGACCTCGATGTCGTCCTCGGCGTCGAGCAGCGCCCGGAACCCGCTGCGGATGAGGGGCTGGTCGTCGACCAGCAGCACGCGGATCACGCGACGGGCAGTTCGGCGTGCACGGCGAAGCCGCCCTCGGGGCGCGGCCCGGCCCGCAGCGAGCCGCCGAGCGCGGTCACCCGTTCCCGCATGCCGAGCAGGCCCACGCCGGGCGCGACGGGCGCGGCCGGGGTGGCGGTGCCGTCGTCGACGACGCGGATGCCGAGCAGGCCGGGGCGGTACTCGATGGTGACCGTGGCGGTCGCGGCCGCCGCGTGCCGGGCGACGTTGGTGAGCGACTCCTGGACGATGCGGTACGCGGTGCGCTCCAGCGCGGCGGGCAGGCCGGCCCGGTCGCCCTCGATCGTCAGCGTCACCTGGACGCCGCCGGCCCGGGCCCGCTCGACCAGCTCGGGGACGTGCTCGAGGCCGTTGGGCCCGCACGCGTCGTCGTCGCGCAGCGCCCCGAGCGTCGCGCGCAGCTCGCGGGCCGCCTCCCGGCCGGCCTCGCGGATCGCGAGCAGCGCGTCCGGCACCGGCTCGCCCCGCTTCTGCGCCACGTGGACGGCGGCCTCCGCCTGCACCTTGATCACCGAGATCTGGTGGGTGAGCGAGTCGTGCAGCTCGCGGGCGATGTGCAGCCGCTCCTCGTCGGCGCGCCGGCGGGCGATCTCCTCGCGGGTCCGTTCGGCCTCGTCGGCCCGCCGCTCGGCCTGGCGCAGCGCCTCGCCCGCCGCACCGGCGGCGATCAGCCACGCGAACTCGAGCACGCCGCGGGACCCGGCGAACGCGGCGCCGGTGCTCTGCCCCGCGGCCAGCGCCGCCAGTGGCAGCGCGGCGAGCATGGCCACGCTGACGGCGATGGTCGCGGCCCGGCGGCCGGCGCGCATGGCGGCGTACACCGCGACGAGATAGGCCACGGCGAACACGTCGAACCCGGCCGCGTGATAGCCGACC
This sequence comes from Dactylosporangium sp. CA-052675, assembly GCF_050947935.1. Taxonomy (GTDB): domain Bacteria; phylum Actinomycetota; class Actinomycetes; order Mycobacteriales; family Micromonosporaceae; genus Dactylosporangium. The sequence continues at coordinate 5,691,495 of NZ_CP192010.1, forward strand.
GCGCACAGGCCGGTCGCGACGAGCACGGCCACCGGCGCCCGGCGGCGCGCGGCCAGCGCGAGGCCGCCGGCGACCAGCAGCGCGTAGCCGGCCGCGGGGCCGGGGCGGTGCTCGCCGACCCCGGCGATCAGCAGGATCGCCGCGACGCCGACGGCGATGCCCCAGTCCGAGATGCGGCCCATGCGGGCACCTTAGCCGGGCCCGGGCGCGGGCGACTCGTCCGCGCGGACCGCATCGGCCTACTGCGCGCGCAGCAGGCGCCCGGCATCTGCCGCGGCCGTGGCACCCCGCAGAGCCGTCCCCGGGCCGATGCGCCGCGACCGCCCCGGCGGCCAGGATCGGTGCCATCCCATTCCCGCACCTGAAGGAGCCGACCATGACCGTCGACCGGGCCGTGGCCACCCTGGCCGCCATCGTCGCGCTGAGCGCCGTCGTCATCGGCGTCCGGGCCCTGAGCCGGGCGGGCCGCGGGGCGGCCGTCGCCCTGGCGGCCGGGGCGGCCGGCCTGATCACCGGCGTCATCGTGCTGGCGACCGCGGACGGCGGTCCGGGCACCGGCAACGGCGTCGTCGGCGCCGGCGCGGCCGTGGTGCTCGGGCTGGCCGCGATCGTCCTCGGCATCGTCGCCCGACGGCGGCGACTCGCATGAACCCGGCGCGGCCGACGCGATCCGGGCCGGACGGCGGCGATTCGCGTGAGTCCGGCGCGGCCGACCCGATCCGGGCCGGACTCCGGGGATTTGCATCAAACTGATTTGATGTATTCTGCGGGCGTGGAGGAGTTACCCCCGTTCCTGCAGGCTGCGGCGCACCCGCTGCGGTGGCGGCTACTCGGCGAGCTGTCCCGCAGCGACCGCCAGGTGCACGAGCTGACCGCGCTGCTCGGCGAGCGGCAGAGCCTGGTCTCGTACCATCTGGGCCACCTGCGCCGCGCCGAGCTGGTCCGGTCCCGCCGCAGCGCCGCCGACGCCCGTGACATCTACTACCGCCTGGACCTCACCCACTGCGGCGCGCAGCTGGCCGCGGCGGGCGGCGCTCTGCACCCGGCCCTGCGCTACGTCGCACCGCGACCCGCCGTGCCGGCCCCGACGAGCGTGCTGTTCCTGTGCACCGGCAACAGCTCGCGATCCCAGATGGCCGAGGCCCTGCTGCGCGAGCGCTCGAACGGGACGATCGCCGCGCACAGCGCCGGCAGCCGCCCCAAGCCCGTCCACCCCGACGCGGTCGCCGCGATGGCCGCGCGCGGGCTGGACCTGAGCACCGCGCGCCCGAAGCACCTGGACGAGTTCGCCGGCCGGCGCTTCGGCCACGTCATCACGCTGTGCGACAAGGTCCGCGAGGTCTGCCCCGAGTTCCCGGGGCACCCGGACACGATCCACTGGAGCATGCCCGACCCGTCCGCCGAACCGGACGGCCGCCCCGCCTTCGACCGCGCCGCCGACGAGATCGCCGAGCGCCTCGACCACTTCCTGCACACATGCGCGACGACGTAAGCCTCGCCACCGTCCTGCGGGAGTGGGGCCGCATCGGCTGCCTCGGCTTCGGCGGTCCCCCGGTCCACATCACCCTGCTGCGCAAGCTCTGCGTCGAGGATCGCCGGTGGATCGACGCGCAGGAGTTCGAGGACGCCATCGCGGCGTGCAACCTGCTGCCCGGCCCGGCCTCGACCCAGCTGGCCATCTTCTGCGCCTGGCGGGTCCGCGGCCGCGTGGGCGCGCTCGTGGGCGGGGCCGCGTTCATCGTCCCGGGCCTGATCGTGATCCTGGCCCTGGCCGTGCTGTTCCTGCACGGCGACCCGCCCACGTGGGTGAAGGCCGCCGGCGCGGGAGCGGGCGCCGCGGTCGCCGCCGTGGCCGTCCAGGCCGGGGTGAGCCTGGTCCCGGCGGGATGGCAGCGAGCACCGCAGCACAGCAGCCGCGTCAGATGGATCCTGTACCTTCTCGCCGGCGCCGTCGCCGCCGCGACCATCGGCCCGTGGCTGGTGCTGCTCCTGGTCGTCGCGGGCATCGTCGAGCTGCTGGCCCAGCGGGTCCCCGCCCCCCGCCGACCCCTGACCCCGGCCCTGGCGGTCACCGGCCTCGGCGGCGGGGCACTGTTGTCCGTGGCCTGGGTCGCGCTCAAGGTGGGCGCCCTGTCCTACGGCGGCGGCTTCGTCATCATCCCGCTCATGCGCGCCGACGCGGTCGACAACTACCACTGGATGACCGGCGCCCAGTTCCTCAACGCGGTCGCCCTCGGCCAGATCACGCCGGGCCCGGTCGTGCAGACGGTGGCGGTGGTCGGCTACGCCGCGGCCGGACTGGGCGGCGGCGTGCTGGCCTCGATCGTCGCCTTCAGCCCGTCCTTCGCGTTCATCCTGCTGGGCGCGCACCGCTTCGACCGCCTGCGCGGCAACCGGGCCGTGCGGGCCTTCCTGGACGGCGCGGCCCCGGCCGCGATCGGCGCCATCCTGGGCTCGGCGATCCCGCTGGCCCTGACCCTCACCCAGACCTGGCAGTGGTTCGTGCTGGCCGCGGCGGCGGTGCTCCTCCTGGCCCTGCGCCGCGGCCCCGTCCTGACCCTGCTGAGCGCGGCCGCGGCGGGGACGGTCATCGTCCTGTCCGGCGGCCCGCTGGGGTGACCACCGGGCCGTCGGATCGCCGACCGGACGCGACGCACTGGCAAGCCGCTACCGAGCACCTAGTCGTCGTCGGGGGCCGGGCGCGGTGCGGAGGGCTCGGGCGACGGGCGCGGCGGGCGGACCGTCGTGGCGATCATCGCGGCCACGGCCAGCAGGACGGCCACCACGGTCAGGGCGCGCAGCACGGTGATGTGATCGCCGAGGAACCCGATGGCGGGCGGCCCCCCGAGGAAGGCGCAGTACCCGATCGAGGCGATCACGCTCACCCGCCCGGCGGCCCCGCGCGGGTCGTCGCCGCCCGCGCTCATCCCGACCGGAAAGCCCAGCGAGGCGCCCAGGCCCCAGAGCAGGGTGCCGGCGTAGGCGTAGACCGGGCCGGGGCCGAACACGAACAGGGCCACGCCCGCGATGCCGATCACGGCCAGGACGCGCACGACCGCGGTGCGGCCGTAGCGGTTCAGCAGCCGGGGGCCGAACCAGCGGCCCGCGGTCATCGCCGTCAGGAAGAGCGCGAAGGCGATGGTGCCCAGCGCGGCCGACACGTGGTGGCCGTCGATCGCGGCGACGCTGATCCAGTCGTTGCCGACGCCCTCGGCGAAGGCGAAGGCGAGCACGAACAGGCCGATCAGGAGCGTACGGGGCTCCTTCCACGCGGCCAGCGCGCCGCCGGGGGCGGACTCCCGCGAGGCGGGCTCGCCGGGGTCGTGGTCGGCGATGAAGCGCCGCGCCTGCCAGGTGACCACGAGCACGACGAGCACGGCCACGGCGACGAGGTGCACGGCCACGGGGACGCCCAGGGCGACCATGGCCGCGCCGACGAGGGCGCCGGCCACGGTACCGAGGCTGAATCCGGCGTGGAAGCGGGACATGATCGATCGGCCGAGGTGGCGCTCCACCACGGTGCCCTGCACGTTCATCGCCACGTCCCACGCGCCGTTGGCGAAGCCGAGCAGTGCCAGGCCGGCGACGACCGGGGCGACGCCGGCCTGCGCGCCGAGCGCGGCGACGACGAGTCCGACGCCGAGCAGGACCGCCATGGTGCCGACGATCCGGGCCGAGCCGAAGCGGGTCACCAGGGGGCCGGAGAGCGGGAGCGCGACCAGGGAGCCCGCGGCGATGGCGAGCAGGACCAGGCCGAGGGCGGCCGAGTCGAGCCCGAGGCGGTCGCGGACCTGCGGGATGCGGGCGGCCCAGCTGGCGAACGCGAAGCCCGAGCCGATGAAGGCGGCGTAGGTCGCGGCCGTGGCGGTGCGGGCCGCGGGCGGGGTGGGCGCCGCGGCGATGATCGAGGGGAACATGGCAGCGAACATAACAAACAAGATCCGCGTTCGAAACGTTGTCTTTACCGCGCCAGTCGTGTTCAATGGCGGCATGACGCTCAGCGATCGTCACCGGCGGATCCTCGACGCCGTGCAGCACGCCGGTCAGCTCGGCGTCCCGCGGCTGGCCGAGCTGACCGGCACCTCCGAGATGACCGTGCGCCGGGACCTGGAGCACCTGGCCGACCAGGGGATGCTCGAGCGCTACCGGGGCGGGGCGCGCAGCCTCACGCTGCGCGGCGAGGAGCCGCCGTTCGCGGTGCGCACGCACGAGGGGCTGGACGCCAAGCGGCGCATCGCCGCGGCGGTCGCGGACCTGATCGCCGACGGGGAGGCCGTCGTGGTCGACGGCGGCACCACGTGCCTCGAGGTCGCCCGCCTGCTCACCCCGCGCCGGATCACCGTCATGCCCCTGTCGATGCACTCGGCCAACGCGCTCGCCGGCGGCCCCCAGCTCCGGCTGCTGCTGCCCGGCGGCGAGCTCCGCCCGGACGAGCTCGCGCTCACCGGCCCGCTCGCCGAGGCATCGCTGGCCGCGCTGCGCTTCGACACCGCGGTCCTCGGCTGCTGCGGCCTCACCGCCGCCGGGATGACCGCCTACGACCTCGCCGACGCGGCGATCAAGCGCGCGATCATCGCCTCCGCCCGCCGCGTCATCGTGGTCGCCGACCCCGCCAAGCTCTCCCGCACGGCGCTGGCGTTCGTGGCGCCCGTGTCCGCGTTCAGCCTCGTGGTCACCACCGAGGAGGCGGCCGAGGACGACACGAACGCGCTCGCCGCCGCCGGCACCGTCGTGCGGAGGGTCTGAGCGCCGTGCCCGACGTCATCCTCTTCGACCTGTTCGGGGTCATCGCGCGGCACCAGTCGCGGGCCGGCCGCGACACCCTCGTGCGGATCGCCGGTCTCCCCGAGGCCGATTTCTGGCCGTCGTACTGGCACGAGCGCGTCGCCTACGACGCGGGCCTCGTCACCGGGACCGAGTACTGGCGCCGGGTCGGCGGGTTCACCGAGGAGCGGATCGCCGCCCTCATCGAGGCGGACATCGCGAGCTGGAGCGAGGTCGACGAGGAGATGGTCGACCTGCTGGAGCGGGCCGCGGCCGCGGGGGTGCGCCTGGCGCTGCTGTCCAACATCCCCGCGGAGCTCGCGGCCCACTACGAGCGCCACCACCGGCGGTGGCTGCGGCACTTCGAGCTGGTGGCCTTCTCGTGCCGGATCGGGCTGGCCAAGCCGGACCCCGCGGCGTATCGCTGGTGCTGCCGCGCGCTCGGCCTGGCCCCCGATCGACTGCTGTTCGTGGACGACCGCGACGAGAACGTCGCGGCCGCCCGGCGCGTCGGGCTAGACACGCACCTGTTCGTCGGCCTCGGCCTGGACCTCGTCCAGCGAGTCGGGGATCTCGGCGCCCGCTGAGGCGTCCGGCAGGTCGTCCTCCATCCGGTGCAGGGGCCGGTAGGCGAGGCCCAGCGCGCCCCAGACCACCAGCAGCACGCCGCAGGCGAGCAGGATCAGCCCCGTACCGCGGGCATCCCCGACCCCCACGACCCGCCCGACCGTGTCCGCGAGCGCGCCCCCGGGCCGCAGCAGCGGCGCGACCGCGTCCGTGAACGGCGGTGCGGTCAGGAACGCGACCGGCGTCATCGCCACGGCCAGCATCTGGTTCGTGGCGAGCACCCGGCCCTGCAGCTCCAGGCCGACCTTGACCTGGATGATCGCGAGCCAGTGGGCGTTGAGGATGGTGAGCGAGGCGTACCAGATGAGACTGCCCACCGCCGCGAGCGCCGTCGACGGCCGCAGCCCGACGAGCGCGGCGCCGAGACCGACCCCGATGACGAAGCCCACCATGCCCGTGGCCCGGCGCTCGGCCCCGCCCCACAGCACCATGGCCAGCGCGCCGAGGCCGGCCCCGACGCCGCTGAACGCGGTGACGAGGCTGACCGCCGTCGTGCCGCCGAACGCGTACACGGTCGGCACGGTCACGGCGAGGGCGAGCATCGCGAGGTAGTTCTCGACCACGAAGAACACGATCATGATCATGAGCGGGCGGCGCCGGACGAGGAACCGCCAGCCGCCGACGATCGCGCGGACGAACGTCTCCTCCTGCCGGCGGAAGAGCCGGTCGGGCAGGCGCACCAGCAGCAGCGTGCCGACGCCGACGAGCAGCGACACCACGTCGACCGCGACGACCCACGGCATGCCCAGCGCCGCGATCAGCGCGCCGCCGGCCAGCGGCGCGATGAGCATGCCGATGCCCGGGCCGAGGTTCGCCAGCGCGTTGGCCTGGCCCAGGTAGGGCTTCGGCACCAGCTGCGCGACCGCGGCCAGGTAGGCGGGCCGATGGAACGCGGTCACCGCGGACAACAGCCCGGCCAGCAGCCCGACGCTCCAGATCTCCAGGCGGCCCAGGGCCAGCAGGGTGACCACGGCGGACATGACCACCGCGCCCGCCCCGTTGCAGGCCAGCATGATGCGCCGCCGGTCGATCCGGTCGGCGACCGCCCCGCCCACCGGCAGCAGCACGATAGAGGGGAGCAGGGCCAGCATGGTGACGAGGGCGTAGTCGGCGACGCGGCCGTTGCGCTGGTACGCCCAGACGCCCAGGGCGAACGAGCTCAGCGCGGCGCCGATCAGCGAGGTGGTCTGGCCGGCCGTCATGACGTAGAACTCGCGCAGGTCGCGGCGGGCCCGGCCGCCGGTGACCGCGGTGCTGACCGCCGCCGGCGCCCGGCCCGCGCCCCACTCCCGCAGCGCGCCGGCGATCTCGTCGGCCGCGGCCGCCGCCTGGTGCTTGAGGAAGTAGTGCCCGGCCCGGGGCAGGACCGCCAGCGCGACGCGATCCGCGAAGGCGCCCCATTCCGCATAGCGTTCCTGGTACAGCTCCGTCGAGCGGTCCCGCGCCCCGATCAGGCACAGCACGGGCGCCCGCAGCCGCCGCCGGTCGGGCCGGGTCAGCTCGCGGGTGAACCACGTCTGCGACTCGTCCACGTCGTGGCGCAGGCTGCGCAGGATCACGTCGGCGTCGAGGCCCTCGTCGTCGTCGAGGCCGCCGAGCGTGCGCAGGAAGTCGCGGTACGCCCGGTCGGAGGTGAACCACGTGGCGTGGAAGCGCCGGTGGAACCAGGACGACACCCGCCCCGGCAGCCGCGCCGCCGGGAAGCTGCCGCCGACGACCAGCCCGGCGACATCGCGGCCGTCGGACTCCAGGCGCAGGGCGAGCTCGGTGGCGGCCGCCGAGCCGACGCAGTGGCCGTAGACCAGCACCGGGCCGGTCGGCAGGTCCGCCACCACGCGGTCGATCAGCTCGGCCATCGGCATCGGCGGCTCGTCGGGCCGGGCCGGGTCGTGCCCGGGCAGCTCGATCGCCAGCACGGCCGCGCCGGGCAGGCGCTGCGCGAGCTCGGTGGCCAGCGGCCCGTACGCCGCGGCCGAGCCGCCGCCGTAGGGCACGCAGACGACGGTCAGCGTCGCCTCGGCCGGCCCCGCCAGGCGGTGCAGCAGCCCGGTCGAGCCGGTGTCGCCGTCGAGATAGGCGGCCAGCTCCCGCACGGTCGGGCGGGTGAACAGGTCGATGACGCGCAGCTGCGGGTCGATGGCCCGCACGGCGCGCACGGCCTTGAACGAGTCGCCGCCGAGGGCGAAGAAGTCGTCGTCCAGCCCGATCTCGGCGCCGTCGAGGACCTCGGCCCAGGCCGCGGCGACCCGCAGCTGCGTCGGGGACTCCGGCGCGACCCGGGTGGCGGCGCCCGGCGTCTGCGGTGCGGGCAGCGCGGTCCGGTCCACCTTGCCGTTGGCGGTCAGCGGGAGCCGGTCGAGGACCACGAACGCCGACGGCACCATGTAGTCCGGGAGCCGGTCGCGCAGCGCGGCCCGCACCACCCCGGGATCGGCCGTCGCGGGCGTGATCCAGGCGGCCAGCCGGCGCGTGTGCGCCTCGCCGACGGGCAGCACCACGGCCTCGCCGACGCCGGGGACCCCGCGCACCGCGGAGGCGACCTCGTTGAGCTCGACCCGGAAACCGCGGATCTTCACCTGGTCGTCGACCCGGCCCAGGATCTGCACCAGGCCGTGGGCGTCGACGCGGACGCGGTCGCCGGAGCGGTACCAACCCTGCTGAAAGCGGTCGTCGACGAGGTTCAGGTATCCGCGCGCCACGCTCGGGCCGCCGATGCGCAGCTCGCCCGGCACCCCGTCCGGCACCGGCCGGCCCGCCCGGTCGGTCACCCGGCACTCGACGTTGGCGAACGGTCGCCCGATGGGGACGGTGCCGACGCGGCGCTCGGCCGGAACCTCGCGCACGTCGCAGCCGAGCACGGAGACCGTCGTCTCGGTCGGGCCGTAGTGGACCTGCACCTCCAGGTCCGGCCGGACCCGCTCGATGCGCTCGACGAGCTCCCACGGGCACGGCTCGCCGGCCAGGACGAGCAGCTCGCGGGGCAGCAGCGCGGCGAGGTCGCCGTGCGCGGCCAGCAGCTCCAGGTGGCTCGGGACCAGCTTCATCGCGTCGACCGGGTGCGCGGCCAGGTAGGCGGCGAACGCCTCCGGATCCGTGGCGGTCTCGCGGTCCACGAGGTGCGCCACGCCGCCGGTGGCGAGCGCCCCGAACAGGTTCGTCATGCCGAGGTCGGCCGCGTGGGTGGACACCAGGGCGTAGGAGCCGTGGTGCCCGATGCGGTCCGCCACCGCGTGCAGGTAGTGCGCGATGTTGCGGTGCTCGACCATGACGCCCTTGGGCCGGCCCGTCGAGCCGGACGTGAAGATGAGGTACGCGAGGTGGTCCATCGCCACCACCACGGCCTCGGCCGGCTCGCCGGTCACGTCCGCGACGACGATCGCCTCGCGGCCCGGGACGCGGCACGGCTCACGACCCGCGAACGCGGCCTCGGTGAGCACGAACCGGGCCTGCGCCGCGTCGAGGATCTCCGCCACGCGGCCGTCCGGGTAGCCGGGGTCGACGGGCAGGTAGGCGGCGCCGGCCTTGAGCGCGCCGAGCAGCGCCACGGGCAGGGCCGTCCCGCGCTCGGTGAGCACCGCGACCGGCTCCTCGGGCCGCACGCCGGCCGCCAGCAGCCGGGCCGCCACCGCCCCGGCGCGCCGGTTCAGCTCCGCGTAGGACAGCCGGCCGTCCGCCGCGACCACCGCGGTCGCGTCCGGCGCCGACTCCGCGTGGCGGGCGATGAGCTCGTGCAGCGGCCGGTCCAGCGGGTAGGACACCCGCGGGCCGTCCGGCCCGGGCCGCACGCCGGGCTCCAGCGCCAGCTCGCCGACGGGGCGGTCGGGCTCGGTGACCAGGCCCGTCAGCAGCGCCAGGAACCAGTCCATCAGCCGCCGGGCGGTCACCTCGTCGAACAGGTCGGCGCGGAACACCAGCGAGCCGCGGTAGCCGTCGTCCACGCGCGACAGCGCGAGGTTGAGGTCGTACTTGGCCGTGTGGGTCGGCAGCTCGATGCCCTGCGCGTCCAGGTTCGGCAGGCGCAGCGGCGCGGCCGGCTGCTCCAGCACGTTGAGCAGCACCTGGAAGATCGGCGTGTGACCGAGGTTGCGCTCGGGCTGCAGCCGCTCCACGATCCGCTCGAACGGGGTCTCGGACTGCGCGAGCGCGTCGATGGCCATCTCGCGGACCCGGTTCAGCAGCTCGCGGCCGGTCGGGTCGCCGGAGCAGTCGGTCCGCATGACCAGCGTGCCGATGAAGCAGCCGATCATCTTCTCGACGTCCGGGTGGTGCCGGCCCGCGACCGGGACGCCGACCGGGATGTCGTCCGTGCCGCACACCCGGGCCAGCAGCGCCTGGAACGCGGTGAGCAGCACCATGAACGGGGTGGCCCCGCAGGACGCGGCGAGCGCGGCGATCGGGCCGGTCAGCGCCGCGGGCACGTGCACCCGCACCTGCCCGGCCTCGTGGCCGGCCACCGCCGGGCGGGGCCGGTCGGCCGGCAGGTCCAGCACCGGCGCCAGGCCCCGCAGCCGCTCGACCCACCGGTCCAGGGCCCCGGCCGACGGCTCGAGGCCGGCCTGCCAGCGGGCGTAGTCGGCGTACTGCAGCGCGGGCGCGTCCGGCGCCGGGCGGCCGTCGAGGCGGCGGGCGTACAGCTCGGCGATCTCGCCCAGCGCCAGATCGATCGACCACGCGTCGAAGGCGATGTGGTGGACCACGAGCAGCAGCACGTGCTCGTCCGGCCCGTCGCGGCGGATCAGCGCCCGCATCGGCGGCTCCTGCTCGAGCCGGAACGCCCGGTGCCGGAACGCGTCCAGGTCCCCCTCGGTCTCCACGGGCACGTCGTCCGCGCCGCCCAGCACCCCGGTCGGCACGCCGTCGCGGTCCACGAACCGGGTTCGCAGCACGTGGTGGCGCACGGCCAGGTCCCGGATCGCGGCGGTCAGCGCGGCCACGTCGAGCGGGCCGGTCAGCCGCACGGTGGCCGTCACGTGGTACGCGCCGCTGTCCGGCTCCAGCTGGTGCAGGAACCACAGCCGGGCCTGGGCCGGCGACAGCGGCGCCGGCGCGCCCGGGTCGGCGGACGCGGGAATGGTGGTGGCGGTGCGAGCGGCGTTGCGGCGCGCCCCGGCCAGCCGCTGCTGCAGCAGCGAGCGCTGGGTGTCGGTGACCGTCACGCCTGCGTCACCTCGGCCAGCAGCAGCGCCTCCAGCGCGGCGGCGAAGTTGGCCAGCACCGGCTGCTCGAACTGCAGCCGCACCGGCACCGCGAAGTCCAGCGCGTCGCGGAGCCGGCCCACGACCAGCGTCGCCGACAGGGAGTGCCCGCCCAGGGCGAAGAAGTTGTCGTACACCGACAGCTCATCGCGCTTGAGCACGGCGCTCCACACCTCGGCGACGAGCTGCTCCGCCTCGGTGCGCGGCGCGACCCGCTGCTGCACCTCGTCCCGCGGCTCGGGCAGCGCCGTGCGGTCGACCTTCCCGGAGGCGTTGACCGGCAGCGCGTCCAGGGCCATCCAGCGGCGCGGGACCATGTAGTCGGGCAGCGCCGCCCGCAGCAGGGTCTCCAGGGCCTGCGGGTCCGGCGTCGACCCCTGCTGCGGCACCACGTAGCCGACGAGGTGCGCGTCGCCGGTCGGGTCGGCGACGGTCACCACCGCCTCGGCCACGCCCGGCGCCGAGCGCAGCTGCGACTCGATCTCGCCGAGCTCGATGCGGTGCCCGCGCACCTTCACCTGGTGGTCGCGGCGGCCGAGGAAGTCCAGCCGCCCGTCCGTGCGCCAGCGCACCAGGTCACCGGTGCGGTAGCAGCGCTCGCCGGGCCGGACCGGGTCGGCGACGAACGCGGCCTCGGTCAGGTCGGGCCGGCCGTGGTAGCCGCGGGCCACACCGGCCCCGCCGATCCACAGCTCGCCGATGGTGCCGGGCAGCGCGAGGCGGCCGGCGGCGTCCACGACGTACACCCACTCCCCCGCCATCGGGGTGCCGATGGGCACGGTGTCGCCGACGGGGGCGGTGACGCGGTACATCGTGGAGACCACGGCGGTCTCGGTCGGGCCGTAGCCGTTCCAGGCCTCGCCGAGCCGGGCCGTGAGCTCGCGGGCGAGCGCGGGGTCGAGGGCCTCGCCTATGGCGATCCCGCGCACCTCCGGCGACTGCCAGCCGGCCGCGACGAGCATCCGGAAGGTGGTCGGGGTCGCGGTCATCACGGTCACCTTGGACTCGGCGATGCGCTGCGCCACGAGGTGCCCGTCGACGGCCACGCCGCGCTCCAGCAGCACCAGGCGGGCGCCCCGGCCCAGGCCGCACCACAGCTCGAGCCCGGCCACGTCGAACGAGAGCGCGGTCAGGCCGAGCATCACGTCGTCGGGCGTCACGGGGACCAGCTCGCAGTTGGCGGCGACGAACGCGGCGACGGCGCCGTGGTTGAGCTCCACGCCCTTGGGGCGGCCGGTCGAGCCGGAGGTGTAGAGGATGTACGCGAGGTCGTCGGGGCCGGTCGCGGGGAGCTCACCGGGCTCGGCGGCCAGCGCGTCGGCCAGGTCGACGAGGACGGCGCCGGTGCCCTCGACGAGCGGGCGGGCCACGTCCAGCGTCTCCGCGGCGGCGAGGACGACCTTGGCGCCGGAGTCGCTGAGCTGGTAGCGCAGCCGCTCGGCCGGGTGGTCGGGCTCCAGCGGCACGTAGGCCGACCCGGCCCGCCAGACGCCGACCAGCGCGGCGGGCAGGTGCCGGTCGCGGGGCAGGCAGATCCCGACGGGCGAACCGGACCCGGCCCCGTGCGCGCGCAGCGCGGTCGCGATCCGGGCCGCGGCCACGGCCAGGTCGCCGTAGCTCAGGGTGCCGTCGGCGGCGTCGACCGCGACGGCCGCGGGGCGGGCGTCGGCCTGGGCGAGGACCGCGTCGAGCACCGTGGCGGGCGCGTCGGCGGGCAGCGCCGGGCCGGTGCCGAGGGCCACCAGCTCGGCCCGCTCGGCCTCGCCCAGCAGGTCGAGCTGCGACAGCGGGCGGTCGGGCTCGGCCAGCATGCCGTCGAGCAGGGCGAGCAGCCAGCGCGACCAGCGCTCGACGGTCGCCCGGTCGAACAGGTCGAGGCGGTAGTGCAGCTCGCCCTCGTAGCCGCCGCCCTCGGCCTGCAGCGACAGGCTCACGTCGAACTTGTTGAAGTCGAGCGGGGCGTCGAGGCGCTCGGCGCGCACGCCGGGCAGCGCCGGGTCGCGCTGGGCGGCTTCGAGCAGGTACAGCATCGACTGGAAGATCGGCGTCGTGGCGGTGGAGCGCTCGGGCGCCACGGCCTCCACGACCCGCTCGAAGGGCGCGGTGGCGTGCGCGAAGGCCTCGAGGGTGGTCTCCCGGACGCGGTCGAGCAGCTGGCGGCCGGTCGGGTCGCCGGACAGGTCGGTGCGCATCACGAGCGTGTTGATGAAGCAGCCGACGACGCCCTCGGTCGCGCGGTGGTGGCGCCCGGACTCGGGCACGCCGACGGCGACGTCCTCGCTGCCGCAGAGCCGGCCCAGCAGCGCCTGCCAGGCCGCGAGCACCACCATGAACGGCGTCGCGTTGCACTCCCGGGCGGTCTCGCGCACCCGCTCGGCCAGGGCCGGGGAGAGGCTGAACGGCAGGTAGCCGCCGCTCCAGTCGGCCACCGCCGGGTAGGGCCGGTCGACGGGGAGCGCGAGCACGGGGGCGAGCCCGGCCAGCCGCTCGACCCACCAGCCGACGTGGTCGTCCGCGGTCCGCGTGGCCTGCCACTCGGTGATGTCGGCGTACTGCAGCCGCGGCGGCGCGGGCGGCTCGCCCTGGCCGAGGCGGGCGGCGTAGAGCGCGCCGATCTCGTCGAGCATCAGGTCCCGCGACCACGCGTCGGTGGCGATGTGGTGCACGGTCAGGGCCAGCACGTGGTGCTCGGCGCCGAGCCGGAAGAGCACGGCCCGCATCGGCGGCTCGCGGTCGAGCTCGAACGGCCGGCTCACCTCGGTCCGCAGCGCCGCGTCCAGCCCGGGCTCGTCGATGTCCACGATGGACAGTTCGATCCGGTCGGCCGGGCCGGCGACGGCGTGCGCGGGCGGCGCGATGACGCTGCGCAGCACCTCGTGCCGGGCGGCGACCTCGCGCAGCGCGGCCAGCAGCGCGTCGGCGTCGAGCGGGCCGGTCAGCCGCAGCACCGTGGGCACGTGGTAGATCGAGGTGTTGGTCTCGAACTGCGCGTTGAACCACAGCCGGGCCTGCGACGGTGACAACGGCTGCGGCGCGTTCGGGTCGGACCGGCGCGGGATCTCCGCGTCGGCCCGGGCGGCGGCGCGGGCGGCCGCGACCCGCCGCTCCATGAGGGCCCGTAAGCTGTCCTGGTCAGACAAGGTCATAGTCGTTCCCTAGTTGCCGGTGGCCGGTTCGGCCACGATGTCGTTCATAACAAGCCGTTCGAGCTGTCCGGCGAAGTTCGCGAGGACCGGATGGTCGAACAACAGCCGCACGGGGACCGCGCAGCCGAGCGTCTCGCGCAGCCGGCCAGCGACCCGGGTCGCGGCGAGCGAGTGCCCGCCGAGGCCGAAGAAACTGTCGTCGGCACCGATGCGGTCGGTGGTGAGGATCTGGGCCCAGACGTCGGCGACCAGCTGCTCCATCATCGACTCGGCCGGCCGGTGCGGCCGGTCCTCGCCGGGCTCGGGCAGCGCGCCGAGGTCGACCTTGCCGCTGGGCGTCATCGGCAGCGCGTCGAGCACCACCCAGCGGTGCGGCACCAGGTAGGCGGGCAGGCTCGCGCGCAGGTGGGCGGCGGCCTGCTCGGCGGTGACCGGGCCGGCGACGTAGCCGACCAGGTGCGCCTCCGCGCCCTGGCCCCGCGCGGTGACGACCGCGTGCTCGACGTCGGGGTGGGCGCGCAGGGCGGCCTCGATCTCGCCGAGCTCGACGCGGTAGCCGCGAATCTTGAGCTGGTGGTCGCGCCGGCCGCAGAACACGATCTCGCCGTCCGGCCGGCGGCGGACCAGGTCCCCGGTGCGGTAGCACCGCCCGCCGGGCACGACGGGGTCGGGCACGAACGCGGCCCCGGTCAGGTCGGGCCGGTTGTGGTAGCCGATGGCCGGACCGGCGCCGCCGATCCACAGCTCGCCGGCGACGCCCGCCGGGACGAGCCGCTCCAGCGGGTCCATGACGTAGAGGCGCTCGCCGAGCATCGCGTGCCCGATCGGCACGGCGTCGCCGACCTCGAGGACGCGGTAGGCGGTCGACAGCACGGTGGCCTCGGTCGGGCCGTACACGTTCCACAGCTCCCGCACCACCGGCAGCAGCTCGCGGGCCAGGGCCGGGTCGAGCGTCTCGCCGCCGGCCCACACGCGCAGGTCCGCCCCGCCCGTCCAGCCCGCGGCGAGCAGGGTGCGCAGGATCGTCGGCGGCACGTTCATCACGTTGACGCGGTGCTCGGCGATCTGGCGGCCGAGGCGGTACCCGTCCACCGCGCTGTCGCGGTCGACGACCACGCAGCAGGCGCCGGCGCCGAGCGCCGACCAGATCTCGGCGCAGGAGATGTCGAAGCTGAGCGTGGCCACGGCGAGCATCCGGTCCCCGGGCCCGAAGCCGGGCTCGAAGCGCAGCGCCTCGGTCAGCGCGGCGACGCTGGACTGGGCGACGGCCACGCCCTTCGGCTTGCCGGTCGAGCCCGAGGTGTAGAGCAGGTAGGCCCGGTCGCCGGGGCCGACGACGGGGAGCTCGGCCGCGGGGGCGGCCACCGCCCGGCCTGAGTCCAGGTCCAGGTTCAGCGCGCCCGGTCCGGCCGCGGCGGCCGTCGTGGACCGGCAGAGCACGGTTTTCGCGCCGCCGTCCGAGGCGAGCCAGGCCAGGCGCTCGGCCGGCAGCTCCGGCTCCAGCGGCAGGTAGGCCGCGCCGGCCCGCCAGATCCCCAGGAGGGTCGCCGGCAACCGGTGGTCGCGCGGCAGGCACACGCCGACGACGTCGCCGGGCTCGATGCCCCGGTCCAGCAGGATCGCCGCGATCGCGGCCGAGTCGTCCCACAGCTGCCGGAACGTCATCTCGTCGTCGGCGCCGACGACGGCCACCTCGCCGGGGCGATCGCGCACCTGCCGCTCGATCGCCTCGACGGCCGTGGCCGGCGCGCCGGCCGGGATCGGCGGACCGGCGGCCAGCTCGAGCAGCCGCGCCTCCTCGGCCGCGGTGACCAGCGGCAGGCGGCGCAGCGGGCGGTCCGGGTCCGCGACGACCTCGGCGAGCATGCGCAGGAGCCGGTCCGCGAACGCCTCCACCCACTCGCGGTTCGTCAGGCCGGTGTCGTACTCCACCTGCAGCTCGACCCCGTCGGCCGTCTCGTTCACGAAGACGGTCAACGGGTTCTGCGCCCCGCCGCACCCCAGCTCGCCGAGCAGTTCCAGGCGCACCGCGCCCCGCTCGACCCGCACCGGCATCCCGGCCGGCTGCGCCGAGAGCACCACCGGGGTCAGCATCGCCCCGCGCGACTGGGTGCCGACGGCCGCGAACAGGTCCTCCGTGGACGGCCGGGGCCGGTCCAGCGCCCGGGCCGTCGTCGCCGACGCGGCCGCGACCGTGTCCCGCACGGTGGCCGCGGGCTCCAGCCGCAGCCGGATCGGCAGCACGTCGACGAGCGGGCCGATGACCCGGTCGAGCTCGGGCCCGGCGCGCCGGGCCACGACCACGCCGACGAGCACGTCCCGGCGGGCGGTGAACCCGGCCAGCAACAGCCCGAGGGCGGTCAGCCAGTCCGCGAAGACCGGGGTGCCGCTCGCCGGCGGCACCGGGCGGGTGATCCGCTCGCCGCGGAAGCCCGCGGTGCCCGAGAACAGCTCGCTCGGCGGCGACGCGCCGGCCAGCTCCTCCCGCCACGCGTCCGTCGCGCCGTCGGGGGCGAAGGCGAGGTCGCCGACCTGCACCGGCGGCGGCTCGACGGTGCCGGGCGCGGCCAGCTCGGTCGCGAGCTCGTTGAGCAACGTGCCGGTGGACCAGCCGTCGAAGGCCATGTGGTCGCCCACGACCACCAGCTCCGACACGCCGGGGACGAGCCGGATGAGCTCGACGCGCAGCAGCGGCGCGGTGCCGGTCAGGTCGAAGGCGTGCCGGGCGGCGGCCTCGGCGATCGCGTCCGCCTCCGCGGCGCGCTCGGCCGCGGGCCGGTCGCGCAGGTCGTGCTCGGTGACCGGGACGTCCGTCCAGGCGCCCACGACCGCGACCGGCTCGCCGTCGCGCTCGACGATCCGGCTGCGCAGCACCTCGTGCCGCGACACCAGCGCGGCCAGCGCCGAGCGCAGGGCGGGCGCCTCGACCGGCCCGGTGAGCCGGACCCGGAACGCCACCGTGGTCACCGCCGGCACCGAGCCGACCTGCCGCAGCGTCCACAGGCCGCGCTGGGTCGGGGTGAGCGGGTACTCCAGCACGCCCTCGTGCCGCACCGGGCCGCTCGCGACCGGGGCCGAGCCCGCCTCCGAGCCCGCCCGCACCAGGGCGGCGAGGGCGGCGACGGTCGGCTCGGCGAGGAACGCGGCCAGCGGCACCGTGGTCGCGAACTCGCGGCCGGCGAGCGCGCAGACCCGGGCCGCGGCGAGGGAGTGCCCGCCGAGGTCGGTGAAGCGGTCCTCGACCCCGACCTCGTCGATGCCGAGCACGTTGCCGACGATCGCGGCGAGCCGTTCCTCGGCGCGCGTGCGGGGCGCGACGAACGCGGTCCCGGTCCCGCGCCGGGCGGCGAGCACGGGCAGGGCGGCCCGGTCGATCTTGCCGTTCGGGCTCAGCGGCAGCCGCTCGGTGATCGCGAACCGGGTCGGCACCAGGTGCTCCGGCACCCGGCGGCGCAGCCACGCGCGCAGGCTCCGCTCGTCCAGGCCGGTCGCCTCCACGTGCCCGACCAGGTAGGACACGCCGTCCTCGTCCGCGGCGGCGACGACGCCGGCGCGGCGCACGGCCGGGTGGCGCACGAGCACCGCCTCCACCTCGCCGGGCTCGACCCGGTAGCCGCGGATCTTCACCTGGTCGTCGGCGCGGCCGGCGAAGCGCAGCACGGTGCCGTCGGTGCGGACCAGGTCGCCGGAGCGGTACCAGCCGCCGCCGAACCCGCCGCTGTCGCGGTTGAGGTAGCCGCGGGCGACCACCGGGCCGCCGATCCACAGCTCGCCCAGCTCGCCGTCGGCGACCGGCTGCCCGTCGGCGTCGCGCACGGACATGACGGCGCCCGCGATCGGCCGCCCGATCGGCGGCTCGCCGGTGTCGTCGCGGCCGACCTCGGCGATCGCGCAGGTCGTGGTGCACTCGGTCGGGCCGTAGAGGTTGAGCACCCGGCGCACGCCGGGGTTGGCGTAGATCCGCTCGACCAGCGCCCGGGTCAGCGGCTCGCCGCCGGCGAACACGGCCCGCACGCCGGTGGGCAGCGGCTCGCGCAGCAGCGCGGCGAGTGCGGAGGGCACGCCGTAGACGGTCGTGACCTCGTCGCGGGCCGGCAGCGCGGGCAGGGCGAGGACATTGTCGGCGAGGATGACCGTGCCGCCCGTGACCAGGGGCAGGAACAACTGGGTGATCGAGGGGTCGAAGCAGATCGACGCGGTGGCGAGCAGGCCGCTCAGCTCCTCGGCGGTGTACGCCTCGGCCTCGTACCGCAGCAGGTTCATCGTGTTGCGGTGCTCGACGACGACGCCCTTGGGGCGGCCGGTGGAGCCCGAGGTGTAGATGACGTAGGCCGCGTCGCCGCCGTCGCCGGGCCGGTCGAGCGGGGTCGCGTCGGCGTCCGCGGGGATCTCGTCGACCGGCACCGCGACGGCGTCCAGGGCGGGCAGCGTCGTGGCCCGGGTCGTGGCGACGAGCCGCATCTTCGTGTCGGCGGCGATGTACGCCAGCCGCTCCGCCGGGTACGCCGGGTCCATCGGCACGTAGGCGGCACCGGTCTTCAGCACGCCCAGCAGCGCCGGGAGCAGGTGTTCGTCGCGGCCCAGGCACACGCCCACGAGCTCACCGGGACCGGCCCCGGCCCGGGACAGCTCCCGGGCGATCCGGTTCGCTCGGGCGTCGAGCTCCGCGTAGCGCGTCCGGACGGTGCCGGCGATCACGGCGACCCGGTCCGGTGTGCGCCTTGCCTGCTCTTCGACCTGCTCATGGACACGCTGAAACACGCGCAGCCCTCCCTGATATCAGACGGCCGTGCGTTAGCCGTTTTCCTGCCGGAAATAATGCCGCACCCATTCAAGGCCATTTTCGCGTGCATCCACCGAGGTCAAAGGGTCTGCGATCATCGGAAACCCGGCCTCACCTCGCAGAACCGGCGCCGATCGGCGCGCTGGGAGGGCAAACCCTACTCCGCACCCTAGGGATGATTTGGTCGGGAATCGCCATACGTGCGAGTCTGAGCGCATGGCACGAATTGGGGTTGTAGTGCCGCGGGACCTCCCCGCGGATCGGGTACTGACGTATGCCCGCCGGGCCGAGCAGCTCGGATTCGAGGAGCTGTGGGTCGTCGAGGACCTCGGGTTCCGCGGCGGCGTGGCCCAGGCCGGCGCCGTGCTCGCGGCCACCGAGCGCATCACGGTGGGCATCGGCATCCTGCCGGCGGGCGCGCGCAACGCCGCCTTCGCCGCGATGGAGCTGGCGACGCTGACCCAGCTGTTCCCGGGCCGCGTGATCGCGGGCATCGGCCACGGCATGCCGGACTGGATGCGCCAGGCCGGCGCCCGCCCGGCCAGCCCGCTCACCCTGCTGCGGGAGTACACGATCGCCGTGCGCACGCTGCTGCGCGGCGAACCGGGCCCGGCCGCGGGCCGGTACGTCGCCGTCGAGGGCGTGGTCATCGGCGAGACCCCGACGACACCGCCCCCGGTCGTGCTCGGCGTGCGCGGCCCGAAGTCGATCGCGATGGCCGGCGAGGTCGCCGACGGGCTGCTGCTGGCCGAGCCCTGCGCGCCGCCCTACGTCGCCGACGCGGTCTCGCGCTTCGCCGCCCCGTCGCCGATCGTCGTGACGTACGACGCCGCGGCCGTGGCCGGCGACGGCCGGGCGGCCCGCGACCTGGTGCGCCCCGGCCTGGCCTGGATCGGCGAGCCGGACTGGGCCCCGCACCTGGCCCCGCTGCCCTTCGCCGAGGCGCTCGCCCGTCACCGCGCGGCGGCGGCGAGCCGCGAGGAGTTCGCGGCCACGCTGCCGGACGAGTGGGTGCGCGAGCTGTCGCTGGCCGGCACCCCGGACGAGGTCGCCGAGCGGATCGCGGCGCGCCGCACGGCGGGCGCGACGAGCGTGGTGCTGCTCCCGGCCGAGCCCGACCCCCTCGACGCCCTGACCCGCCTGGCCCACGTCATCAGCCGGTGATCGGTCGATCCGATCACCGGGAACTCCGGCCGATGCCGAGCTTCGCCATGTCCACGAAGTAGGCGGCGGCCGTCGCCTGGCTGGTCTTGCGGACGATGTCGCGGATGCGGCACAGGCCGCTACTCCGGCTACGTTGCGTGGTCCAGGAGATCGGCCAGCTCCTTCGGGCGGCCGAGGGCCGCGCAGTGGCCGGCGTCGAGCTCCTCGGGCGTGATCCCCAGCCGCTGCGGCACGAGCCGGCGAAACAGCGCCGCCGGGAAGCAGCGGTCCCGCCGCAGCAGCACGAATCGCGTCGGTACCGCCGGCCACCGCTGCACCGGCCAGGGCTGCTCGTAGGCCACCGCGGACGGATGGGCGCGCTGGCGGCGGAGGGCTTCGTCGGCGAGCGGGCGCGGCACGTCGTGGTAGTAGGTGACGTAGGGGTCCTCATCGCCGCCGCCGACGTGGCCGACGTTGCCCCACCATTCCGAGGGCCGCTCGCCCGGCGCCGGCACCATGCCCGCGACCAGCACCAGCCCGTCGGCCCTGAGCCGCCCGGCCACCAGCGGGGCCGTGAACGCGCCGAACGAGTGCCCGACGACGATCGTGTCGCGCCGGTCGCCGACGGCCGCGATCACGGCGTCGGCGTAGGCGTCGAGGTCCGCCGCCGGGTCGTCGGGCAGGTCGGGCGCGACCGCCCCGTGGCCGCGGGCCCGCAGCTCGGCGGCGACGAGATGCCAGGCCCAGCCGGAGTCGCCGGCGCCGTGAATCAGCACGAAGGTGGCCATGCCCCTGACGCTAGCGACGCGAAGGCATGCCTAAAAGCGATCGTTTCCGATCATTTCCATCGTACTTCCCGATAGAGTCGAAGACCGTGCCCGACATCGAGCTGCGCCACCTCGCCACCCTGGCCGCGATCGCCGACGAGGGCTCGTTCGGGCGCGCCGCGGCGCGGCTCGGATACACGCAGTCGACGGTGAGCCAGCACATCGCCGGGCTGGAGCGCTGCGTCGGCGGCGCCGTGTTCGACCGGCCGGGCGGCCCGCGCCCGGTTCGCATCACGCCGCTCGGCCGCGTCGTGCTGACCCACGCCCGGCGGCTGCTGGCCGGGGCGCGGGCGATGGGCGACGCGCTCGACCGGTTCCGGGCCGGCGACGGCCGCATCGACATCGGCACCTTCCAGAGCCTGTCCACGACGATCCTGCCGCGACTCGTGCGGCGGCTGCGCGAGGAGCACCCGGACTGCGACATCCGCCTCGTCGAGGAGGAGACCGACCCGCCCCGCGTCGACGACCTGGACCTCGTGTTCTTCGACGGCTGCCCGGCCGGCGAGGTCGAGCACCGCAAGCTGCTCGACGACCCGTACGCGCTCGTCGCCCGCCCCGGCGACTTCCCCGGCGGTCCGGTGCCGCTGAGCGCCCTGCACGGCGCGCCGATGGTGGCCTGGCCCGCGGCCTGCGACCAGCCCCGGGTCGAGGAGGCGTTCGCGAGCGCCGGGGTGCGGCCGCGAACCGTGTTCCGCACGACGAGCAACGAGGCGGTGCTGTCCATGGTGCGGGCGGGCATCGGCTCGGCGGTCCTGCCTCGCCTGGTCCTCGACGGCCTCGGCGGGTCGCTGTCGGTGCACGAGCTGCGGCCGGCGCCGCCGCCGCGCGAGATCTACCTGCTCTGGCCGGCCGGGCGTACGCACTCCCCGCTCGCCGCCCGGGCGGTCGAGATCGCACTGGAGGTCGCGGCCGGGTACCGGTAGGGCGGACGTTCTCACGGCGCTGCGGGCCCGCACGAGCGGCTGAGCCCGGCCCGCCGCGAACACAGCCACGGCCGCGGACGGGCGAGTACGGTCGGATAATGCGTACTGGCCCGTCCGCGCCGTCGCGCGGCGACGGCGTCGTGCGGCAGTGGGACGCCGACGCCGGGTGGGGCGTCGTCGTCCTGGACCGCGTCGGCCTCCTCGTGTGGACCCACTACTCCGCCGTCGTCGCCGAGCCCGGGACGTACCGCTCCCTCGAGCCCGGCCGGCGGGTGCGCTGCTGGTTCGAGACCCCCGGCCAGGACGGCTACGCGGCGCGGGCACTGCGCGTCGAAGCCCAGGACTGACCGGGACCGGGCCCCGCGCTGCGCGACCCCGCGGCGCCGGCGACGTCGCGTATCGTGACCGCATCCGACGCCGAAGGGCCCTCGCTTCTGGGGCCATGTGGCCATACTATGGCGGCGCGACGACACGAAGGGACGGGGATGACGCGACCGGAGTGGGCACCGGAGGACATTGACATCAGCGTGCCGAACGCGGCGCGGATGTACGACTACTCGCTCGGCGGTTTCCACAACTTCGCGGTCGACCGGGAGATGGTCGAGCGAGTCGTGTCGATGTCGCCCAACGCCAGGCAGATCGGCCTGGCCAACCGGGCCTTCCTCGGCCGGGCCGTGCGCCGGCTCGTCGCGAGCGGCGTGCGCCAGTTCCTCGACGTCGGCTCGGGCATCCCGACGCTCGCCAGCGTGCACGAGGTGGCGCAGCAGGCCGACCCCGAGGCCCGCGTCATGTACGTCGACATCGACCCCGTCGCCGTCGCGCACGGCCGCGCCATACTCGCCGGCAACCCCAACGCCGAGGTGATGCTCGGTGACGTGCGGCGGCCGGACGACATCGTGCGTGACCCGGCGGTGAGCGGCCTGCTCGACTTCACCGAGCCGGTCGCCGTCATGCTCATCGCGGTGCTGCACTTCGTGCCCGACGCCGACGACCCGGCCGGGATCGTGCGCCGCTTCCGCGAGGCCGTCAAGCCCGGCAGCTACATCGCGCTGTCGCACGGCTCCCCGCCGCCGCAGCACGAGGAGGACGCGGCGAAGGTCAGCACGGTCTACCAGCGCACCTCGACGCCGCTGCACCTGCGCAGCGGCGAAGAGATCGGCCGGCTGCTCGACGGCCTGGAAATCGTCGAGCCCGGCGTGGTGCCGGTGACCGACTGGCACCCCGACGACACCGGCGTCGAGCCGCGGCCGGAGGTGCTCGCCGCGGTCGGACGTAAGCCCTGAAAGCTGGCATTCAGCACGGTCTTTGCCCCATAATCATCCGCGTGATCCCGTCCGACGGCCGGACGGCCGGCATCGACGCGTTCACCAGGGCCTGGGCTCGTGTCGTCAGCGGCCACACGGTGCTGCGCCACAGCCCCGACGAGGTGTACTCGCTGCTCGAACGGTTCGCGCGGCGCTTCGCCGAGGCACTGCTCGCGGAGCCGTTCTCCGCCGGCCCGGGCCGCCGGCTCGGTGCCGACCTGGTGGCGGCCGGCATCGCCACACCCGAGCTGCTCGGCCGCACGACGACGCTCATCGGCCGGCGGTTCCTCGAGGACATCCGCCTGCGGCGCCCCGACGGCCGGGCGCGCCTCGACGAGCTGCTGGGCGCGGTGGCCACCGGCTACACGGGCGCCCTCGTCGAGCAGTCGGTCGGGGCGCAGGAGCAGCTGCGCCGGGCCGAGCTGCGACGGGCCGAGCTCGCCCGGCAGTGCCGCATCGAGCGGACGCACGACCGGCCCAACCAGCGGGCCGCGCTGCTACGGCGGCTCGGCGAGGCGCTGGCCGGGGACCCGCGGGGCCGGCTCGGGCTGTGCCTGATCAACCTCGACCGGTTCCGGACCGTCAACGACAGCCTCGGCTACCGCGCCGGCGACCAGGTGCTGCGGACCGTCGCGCACCGCCTCGAACGGCTCGCCCAGCGGGCCGGGCACTTCGCCGCGCACCTCGACAACGACACGTTCGTGCTGCTCGTCGGGGGCACCGGCGGGATCGACGAGGTGACGAAGGCCGCGGAGGAGGCCCTCGCCGCGATCGCGCACACGTTCCCGATCAACAACGGGTACACCCTGCCGATCCGGGCCAGCATCGGGGTGGTCGAGCGGGCCGCCGCCGGCACCGATCCGGCGGCCCTGCTCGGGGCGGCCGAGCAGGCGCTCGGCTGGGCGAAGCGGGAGCGGCGCGGGCAGTGGATGGTGTACGACACCGAGCGCGCGGCCGCCGAGACCGCCCGGCACGCGCTCAGCGCCGAGATGCCCGACGCGCTCACCCGCGGCGAGTTCGTCGTGGAGTACCAGCCACTGGCCGACCTGGCCACCGGGCGGATCGTCGGCGCCGAGGCGCTGGTGCGCTGGCGGCATCCGGTGCACGGGCTGCTGATGCCGAGGCGGTTCATCGACCTGGCCGAGCACACCGGCCTGATCGTGCCGCTCGGCGAGGACGTGCTGCGCCGGGCCTGCGCCCAGGCCGCCGCGTGGCGCGACGCCGGCCCGGACCACCCGGTGTTCGTGAGCGTCAACGTCGCCGAGGCGCAGCTGCGCCGGCCGGGCCTGCCCGCGCTGGTCCGCACGGTCCTGGACGAGACCGGGCTGCCGCAGAGCCTGCTGCAGCTGGAGGTCACCGAGAACGTCCTGCTCGACCCGGAGGCGCTCGGCACCCTCGACGACCTCGCGCGCATGGGTGTGCGGATCTCCCTGGACGATTTCGGGACGGGCAACTGCCGGCTGGCCGAGATCAGCAACCTGCCCGCCCACACGATCAAGATCGCCGGGTGCTTCATCGGCTTCCTGAACAGCCAGCACGCGGCCGCCGGCGCCGACCACACCGTGCTCGCGGCCATGATCGAGCTCGGCCGCGAGCTGGGCCTGACCGTCACCGTCGAGGGCATCGAGACCGAGGCCCAGGCGCGGCGGCTGCTGGACCTCGGCTGCGACATCGGCCAGGGCTACCACCTCGGCCGCCCCCGGCCCGCGCACGACATCACCGCGCTGCTCACGGCCCGGAGCTGAACGGAATCCGGCGGCCGGGCCGCGACGCCCAGTAGGCCAGCTGCGGCGCGACGAACCAGCACGCCAGCAGCGGCAGCGACCACACCAGCGCCGCCGGGTTCTCCAGACCGATGCCGGCGGCCAGGGCCACCGACAGCGCGCTGGCCAGTGCCATCGTCCGCCAGCGGGCCGCCGCGCCCCGCCCGACGCCCCGGACGGCCGCCACGGAGCTGGTCCACTGCAGGATCAGGCGGCGGCTGACGAAGGTGCGGTAGATCGCCCGGACCGTGGCGTCCAGCGTGAACAGCGCCCGGTCGGCCAGCAGCACGATCCAGATCGGCGCGCGCAGGGCCTCGACCCGCAGCAGCCACCACGCCAGCGAGCCGCGCATGCGCAGCGTCCCGGCCAGCCACGCGCGCCGGGACATCCGCGGCGGGCGGGGCGAGCGGCCGAGCAGGACCATCAGCGGCAGCACGAGCAGCGGCTGCAGGAGCAGACCGGCGACGACGGCCGTGTAGACGCCGACCTGCGCGGCCGGGGCCGCGAGCCAGGCGAGCACGAGCAGCCCGGCCATGGCGACCGGCTGCAGGTGCGCGAGCAGGTCGTTGGTGAGCATCCAGCGGGCCATGAGCGGCAGCGCGCGGCGGCCCCGGGCGGCGATCCAGGGCAGCAGGTGCACGTCGCCGCGGATCCAGCGGTGGCAGCGCTTGCGGTAGGCGAGGTAGTCCTCCACGTTGCCCTCGACGACCACGGCGCCGGCGATGCAGGCGGTGCGGGCGTACATGCCCTCGAGCTTGTCGTGGCTGAGCACGGTGTTGTCGGGGATGCGCCCGTCGAGCGCGTCCCGCACGGCGGCCACGTCGAAGATGCCCTGCCCGAGGAACAGGTCCTGGCCGAAGAGGAGCTGGCCGAAGGAGGCCTGCCCGGTCGGGGCGGAGTAGGGCTGCCACGACCACTCGAAGAAGCTGCGCGGCGGCGACGGCACGTGGCAGGGGCGGACGTAGCCGAAGCCCGCCGTGATCCGGCCGGTGCCGGGGTCGGCCTCGGCACGGTTGTCCGGGTGGGCCATCGCGGCGACGAGCCGGCGGGCGCCGCCGTTGGGCAGACGGTTGCCGACGTCGATGGTGATGACGTACCGGACGTCGCACAGCGCCGGCGCCGGGCCCTCGAAGCTGGTCCCGGCGGCGGGGTCCTGGACGAGGGCGGCGAACTCGACGAGCTTGCCGCGCTTGCGTTCCCAGCCCATCCAGACGCGGTCGGCCTCGTTCCAGCGGCGGGTGCGGAACAGTGCCGAGAGCGGGGCGGTGCCGGATGCGGCCGCGAGCTTGGCGAGCACCTCGGCGCGCAGCGCGGCGTCGGTGGCGAGCTCGGCGGTGGGGCCGTCGGCGAAGTCGACGAGCGCGATGTGCCCGGCGAATCCGGGGCCGCTGTCGCGGGCGGTGGCCCGCATGGTGTCGACGAGCGCGTCGATGTCTTCGCTGTCGTAGACGATGGCGGGGTACACCACACATGTCGACCCGACGAGGGGACCGGGCGCGGCCAGCGGCACCTGCGGCAGTGCCGCGGACGGGGGCAGCGCGGCCCGCAGGACGAGATGCACGACCGTGCCGCCGAGCTGCAGGGCCGGCGGCACGCCGAGCGCGAGTGCGGTGATGAGGAACGCGGTGCTCGCGCCGGCCTCGGCCATCAGGAGGCCGGCGAGGATGAGCAGGGCCGTCGAGACCGCGACGATGGACCAGACGTAGGCCGGCCCGGATCGCTTGCCGATGTTCTTCCGCTGCCGCTGGGCAGTCGTGGACACATTGGCCTCAGGCATGGGTCAGTCCAGGGCCCGCCTCATGAACCCGATGATGCCCACCCACGTGAAGACGACTAAGGCCGCGCCGAGCACGGAGATCGAGATCCACAGCGGCAACGACTCGACGGCCGTCGGCGCGATGATGGCCCGCATGGCCTCGCTCATGTACGTGCACGGGTTGAGCCCGCACACGATCTGGAACCAGAGCAGGTCCTTGATGCCCAGGAACGGGAACTGGGTCGAACCGGTGAAGATGAGCGGGGTCAGCGCGACGGTCAGCATGATCTCGATGCGGCGCGAGGACACCAGCGTGCCGAGCACCATGCCGAGCGCGGACGCGACCAGGGCGCCCAGGATCAGGACCCCCACCACCGGCAGGTACGTGTGCGCGGGCCAGCTCATGTGCAGCAGCCAGAAGCCGAGCGGCACGATGAACAGGCCGGCGACGAGTCCCCGGATGGCACCGAACACGATCTTCTCGACCGCCACCAGCCCCATCGAGACCGGCGCCAGGAGACGGTCCTCGATCTCGCGGGTGTAGGAGAAGTCGAGCACGAGCGGCAGCGCGGTGCTCTGCAGGCCGGCCAGGAACGCGTTGAGGGCGACGAGGCCGGGCAGCAGGATCTGGCCGAAGACGTTGTCGGTGTAGCCGAGGTCGGACAGCACCTTGCCGAAGATCAGCAGTGAGAACAGCGGCTGCACGATGACCTGCGCGAAGAACGGCAGGAACTCCCGGCCGGTGACGAAGACGTCCCGCCACAGCAGCGAGAAGAACGTCTCGATCTGGCTCGGCAGCGACACCGAGCGCAGCCGCAGCGGTGGGGTGGCGACGGTCACCGAAGGTCCCTTCCGGTCAGGTGGATGAAGACGTCCTCGAGGCTCGGCTTGCCGACGGTGAGGTCGCGCACCTCGTGGTTGCCGTCGGCCATCGCCTTGAGCACCGCGGGCATCGCCGAGACCGGCTTGGACTCGGTGAAGACGCGGAACTGCACGAGCGCCTCGGCGTCGGGCGCGACCAGCTCGGGCGGCGGTGCCGGCGGGCCGACCCGCTCGACCCGCTCGACCTCCGGGACGTCGCCCAGCAGGGTGCGGATCTCGTCGGCGGTGGCCGAGCCGAGGTTGACGGTCAGCGTCAGGGTGGTGTTGCCGGGCAGCATCCGGGTCAGCGCCTCGGGCGTGTCCAGCGCGAGGAGCTTGCCGTGGTCGATGATGCCGATGCGGTCGCAGAGCTTGGCCGCCTCGTCCATGTCGTGCGTCGTGAGCATGATGGTGACCCCGGCGGAGCGCAGTTCGGCCACCTTGTCGTGGACGAACAGACGCGCCTGGGGGTCGAGTCCGGCCGAGGGCTCGTCGAGGAACATGACCTTCGGCTCGTGCATGAGGGCCCGGGCGATCATCACGCGCTGGGCCATGCCGCCGGAGAGGTAGTCGACGCGGCCCTTGGCGTGGGCGGTCAGCTCCATCTGCTCGAGCAGCTCGTCGGCCCGCCTGGCGCGCTGCGCCCGGGGCATCCGGTGGTAGGCGGCGTGGAACATGAGGTTCTGCCGCACGGTCAGCGACCGGTCGAGGTTGTTGCGCTGCGGCACGACCGCCAGCAGCTGCCGTGCCGCGGTCGCGTTCTTGACGACGTCCACGCCGTGAATCACGCCGCGGCCGGACGTCGGCCGGACCCTCGTCGTCATCACGCCGATCGTCGTCGTCTTGCCGGCGCCGTTCGGCCCGAGCAGGCCGAAGATCTCGCCCGCGTTGACCTGGAAGCTGAGCCCGTCAACGGCCGCGGGCGTCTTCGGTCGATACGTCTTTACCAGATCCGTAACCACCATCGCGTCGTCCACGGGGCCTGACACTACCGATCCGCATATGCATCGGAACCGTTGTGCGGCCCCGCATTCCGGCCTCGGACGACTTTGAGGGGGTCACCCCGAGAACTGGGGACCCGGTAGGGGCGGGGCGTCGTCGTCGAGATGGGAGCAGGCCGCGCTCAGCGGCAGTCCGAGGGCCCGGGCGGCGGTGTCGAGCTCGACGAGGGTCAGCTCGGCGCGGCGCGGCGCGAGGTCGGACCACAGCCGCCGCACGCGCTCGTCCTCGTCGGCCCGGCCGCTGTGCCAGCTGCGGTCGTGGCGCGCGAGGGCCCGCAGCAGCGGCGGCGGTACGTCCTCATGCGGCGCGGTGTGCCGCCGGAACGCGTCGCAGACGGCCCCGACCGGCACCCGCTCGTCCACGTCGGCCCGCGGCCCGGCGGCGAACGTCACCGGCGGGGCGGCCCAGTCCACCGGGCCCCCGGCGGCGACGAGTCCGGCGACGACCGCGGCGAGCTCGTCGACGAGGGCGTCCTCGTCGACGTCGAGCAGCGGGCAGCCGACGAGCCGGCCGGTCTCCTCGAGGTAGCCGGTCGCCACGCAGGTGACCCAGATCAGCGACAGCGTGGTGAAGACCGCGCGCACCTCGGGCGCGCCGATCTCGCCGAAGCGGCGGAACCACTGCGGCCGGCCGTCGCGGACCGCCTGATAGGTGGCCCACGGGGAGGGCAGGTACTGGCTCAGCGCGCGATGCCCGTACCGCTGCACGAGACCGGCGGCCGTGCGCGCGTCACGCAGCGAGCGCCCGACGAGCGAGCGGACGTCCTCGTCGACGTGGTGCACGGCCGGGGTACCGCCGCTGAGCCAGCCGATCGACCGCCCCGCCGCCCGCAGGCGCAGCGCGAGGTCGGAGTCCTCGCCCGCGTGCCGGCTCGGGTCGAACGGCGGCCCGTCCGGGGCCAGGTCCCGGCGCAGCCCCGCGCTGGCGGTGATGAGCAGCCCGCCCGGCGAGCCGTCCAGCGGGGTGGCGTCGAACATCCGCAGGTGGTCCATGAACGCGGTGACCGGGCCGCCGACCGCGACGCGGATCGGGCCGCCGACCGCGGCCGCCCCCGAGCCGAGCGCCGCGGCCATGCGGGCGCACCAGTCGGGCGGCACCAGCACGTCGTCGTCGGCGAAGAGCACGGTGTCGTGGCGCGCCGCGGCGATGCCGGCGTTGCGGGCGGCCGAGACGCCGGCCGGCTCGGAGGTGAGCAGCCGCAGCATCGGGTCGGCGGGGCCGCGGTAGCCCGTGGTGGCGCCGGGGCCGTTGGCGACGAGCAGGACCTCGGCGTCCGGGCCGAGGCCGCGCGCGGCGGTGAGCGCCGCGTCGACGCATGCCGCGACCGTGTTGCGCTGCAACGTACTCGGGATCACCACGCTGACTGACACGTGCATGATTATCAGTCGCGCGACGACACGCACGGGTGCGGCGCATCCCCTAATATCCGCCTCGCCCCGGCAGGGGTTGTCCGCTTTGTCGCCCGCGTCCTAGTGTGAGTCGTGACCAGCGGCAAGCACATCGCCTTCTTCACCGCTCCCTCACACGGCCACGTCTATCCGATGCTCGGCATCGTCGAGGAGCTGGCCGGTCGCGGCCATCGCGTCAGCTACGCCACCACGACCGACTTCGCCGGCGCGGTCGCTGCCGCGGGCGCGCGCCCGGTCCTCTACGCCTCGACGATGCCCTCCCCCGGCGACCGCGGCCGCCGATGGCCCGAGACCATCACCGAGTCGATGACCCTGTTCCTGAGCGAGGCGGCCGCGACGCTGCCGGCACTGCGCGAGGCGTTCGCCGCGGACCGGCCCGACGTCGTCGCCGTCGACGACCTCGCCGGGGCCGGAGCGGTCCTGGCCGCGGCGTGGGGCATCCCCGTGGTGCAGATCTGGCCGTTCTTCGCGGCCAACGCGCACTGGTCGCTGCCCCTGCACGCGCCGGCGGCCCAGCGGCCCAAGCCGGCGGCGATGTTCCGCTACGGCACCGACCTGACGGCGCTGCTGCGCTCGGCGGGCCTGCGGATGCCGGTGCCGCAGTACTTCGCGACCCGCCCGAGCGGCGGCGTGGTGCTGCTGCCGCGCGCCTTCCAGTTCCGGGGCGAGACGTTCGGCCCGGAGTTCTCGTTCGTCGGGCCGTGCCTGGGCTCCCGCGGCTTCCAGGGCGAGGCGGCGCCGGCGTCGGCGGACCGCCCGACGCTGCTCATCTCGCTGGGCACGTCCTTCAACGACCGGCCGGAGTTCTACGCCATGTGCCTGGAGGCGTTCGCCGGCGAGCCCTGGCACGTGGTGATGGCCGTCGGCGACCGCATCCGCCGCGAGCAGCTGCCGCCGGTGCCGGAGAACATCGAGGTGCACGCGCGCGTCCCGCAGCTGGCGGTGCTGGCGCGGGCCGGCGCCTTCATCACGCACGCCGGCATGGGGTCCATCATGGAGGGTCTCGCCCACGGCGTGCCGCTCGTCGCGATCCCGCAGGTGTTCGAGCAGGAGGTGAACACCGAACGGCTCACCGCGCTCGGGCTGGGCGTGTCGCTGCGGCGCGACGCGATCACCGCCGAAGGCCTGCGCGACGCGGTGCGCCGGGCCGACAGCCCCGAGGTCCGGGCCGCGGTCGGCCGGATGCGGGCCGAGGTGCAGGCCGGGGGCGGGGCCGCGGCGGCCGCCGACGCCATCGCGAAGATTGCCGGCTGACCGGCACGGCGAACGCACCGGATAGGCCACTTCGCGCACCGTGCGAGGCCGAACGGTTGCCGCAAGGAAAACGACCCGTGACGCCGGGAAGAATTGCCTTTCGGATCCGAACGATGATAGCCACCGCAATGACCGTGACGTGCGACGTCACGGCGATGCGGACAGACTTCACCGCCCCTTTCGACCTGCTTAACTTAGGCACTTCAGCGCCCGGGGTCAAGACCGAACCATCGTCGAGTGTCAACCCCTAACCGACGTTACGTCGCGGTGACATCTCAACTAGGGGCGTCGATCCGTTGCCCCGGATTGAACCCCGATGGCAGACTTCCCTTTCGTAGGTGAAGATCGTTCGGTCTGATGACAGTTCGAGCAACTTGCTTACAAGCGAGGCGGTCCGTTCCGGGCAAACGGCCGTTTCGTTGAGGGGAACAGACGACAGTGGGCGCCAGCACGCGTGGGTCCGGACGCGCAGCGATACTCGACCCCGGATGGCACCCCTTCCGGCGGTCGAACGGCGGGCCGGCCTGGCAACACAGGCGAGTCTGACCGCAGCCGTGCTGACGCACACGCGATCGGTGCGTGGCAAAGGGAGGGCGACGCGTCAATGCTGCTGGTCGAACGGGACGAACAGTTAACACGCTTAGGAGAGGCGTTCCGCGCCTGTACCGACGGGCGAGGCCAGGTGACTCTCGTCAGCGGCCCGGTGGGCAGCGGCAAGACAGCACTTCTGCTGGCCTTCGCGCGGCAGGCCGTGCATGACGGGGCGAGGGTTGTCGGCGCCGGGGGTTCCCGGGCCGAGAGCAAGTTCCCGTTCGGCATCATCGGCCAGCTGCTGCACGACGCCGGTCTGGCGCCGAACAGCGACGCCTACGCGGCGGTGCTGAAGGCGCGGTGCGCGCTCGCCGGCTCATTAGGCGACCCGGGATCCGACGGCTCCGTCGACGATCAGGTCCATCT
This sequence comes from Dactylosporangium sp. CA-052675, assembly GCF_050947935.1. GTDB lineage: Bacteria > Actinomycetota > Actinomycetes > Mycobacteriales > Micromonosporaceae > Dactylosporangium. The sequence goes on from NZ_CP192010.1 coordinate 5,723,209, forward strand.
ACAGTACTTACAGACGATCAGCGGTGCCTTCGCGACCCTGGCGTCCGAGCAACCGCTGGTGATCGCGGTAGACGACCTGCACTACGCGGACCTGCCCTCGCTGCATTGCCTACTGTACTTGATCCGGCGCCTGCGCTCGACCCGCATCATGGTCGTGCTGAGCGAGTCCACCCGGGCGCAACCGACCCACGTGCTGTTCCGCACCGACATTCTGAGCCAGCCCCACTTCTCCCGGGTCTCGCTGGCGCCGCTGTCACGCCGCGGGGTCAACCAGCTCATCGAGGCCAGCCTGGAGCAGCCGACGGCGCCCGAGCTGGCGACGGCCTGCTTCGACGTGAGCGCCGGCAACCCGATGCTGACCCGCGCGCTCATCGACGACCAGGTGCGGGCCGCTCGCGAGCCGGACGGCCAGCACCCGGCCGAGCTGCGCATCGACGACGCCTTCGAGCAGGCGGTCCTGAGCTTCCTCTACCGGCACGACCCGTTGGTGCTGGCCGTGGCCCAGGCGGTCGCGGTGCTGGGCGAGCCCGGCTCGCCGCAGGTGCTGGCCCGCATGGTCGACATCGTGCCGGAGACCGCGGCCCAGATCCTGCGGGTCCTGGAGGGCTCGGGCCTGCTGAGCACGGGCCGGTTCCGCCACCCGCGGGCCCGGCGCGCGCTGCTCAACCACCTCCCGGCGGCCGAGCGGCGGGCTCTGCACCGCAAGGCGGCCGAGCTGCTGCAGGAGAACGGGGCGGCGCCGGGCAGTGTGGCCGACCACCTGGTGGAGGCCGCGTACGACGACGCCGCCTGGGTGGTGCCCGTGCTGCGCGACGCGGCCCGGCACGCCCTGGCCGACAGCCGTCCCGAGCACGCCTCCGCGCCGCTGCGGCTGGCGCTGCGGGCCGCCCGCGACGACCGGCAGCGGGTCGCGGCCCGCACGGCGCTGATCGGCGCGGAGTGGCAGACCAACCCGCTCATGGTGACGCGCCACCTCGGCGATCTGCTCAGCGGGGTGCGGGCCGACCCGGCCCACGCCGGCGACGCGCTCGCCGCGCTGCCCTACCTGCTGTGGCACGGCCGCGTCGACGAGTCGGTCGAGCTGCTCACCGCGGCCGCCGACGCCTCCGGCCCGGCCCACGTCGAGCTGGCCTCGGAGCTGCGCGGGGCCCGGCAGCTGCTCGCCTCCGCGTTCCCGGCCCGGGCCGCCTCGGTGGTGTGCCAGAACCCCGATGCCGCCACGATGAGTGCCGCCCCGCGGCGGCGCTCGCCGATCCGCGGCGTCTCCGAGGGCAGCACCTGCGCCGAGGAGACGGCGATCAGCGCCCACCTGCAGCCGACGACGCTGCTGACCGCGGTGCTGGGCAACGGATCCCGCGCCGACGCGATCGGGGCCGCCGACCACGTGCTGCAGCGGTGCAGCTCGCAGAAGACGGCGCCCGAGCCGGTGGCCGCGGCGCTGCTGGCCCTGATCTACGCCGATCGCCCCGACCGGTGTCTGGCGTGGTGCGACTCGCTGGCCGTGGCCCGCCCCACGCTGAACCTGCCGCCGGCCTGGCAGGGCGTGCTCAAGGCGATCCAGGCCGAGGGCGCGCTGCGGCTGGGCAACCTCACGCTGGCCGAGCGGGCGGCCACCGAGGCCCTGGCGATCATGCCGCCCGCGGCCTGGGGCTTCATCATCGGCGGGGTGCTGGCCACGCTCATCAGCGCCACCACCGAGATGGGCGCCCTCGACCGGGCCCGCGAGCACCTGGCCACGCCCGTGCCGCAGTCGCTGTTCAGCACGCCGCTGGGCCTGCACTACCTGCAGGCGCGGGGCCGCTACTACCGGGCCACCGGGCGCCTGCAGGCCGCGCTGACCGACTTCCGCTCCTGCGGCGAGCTGATGAGCTCGTGGCAGCTGGACCTGCCGACCGTGGTCGCGTGGCGGCTCGAGGCGGCCCGCACGTACCTGGCGCTGGGCCGGGCCGACCACGCCGTGGAGCTGGCCCGTGAGCAGCTGCGCCAGCTCGGCCCGCTCGACGGGCGGACCCGCGGCGCGACCATGCGCACGATCGCCGCCACCTACGCGCCGGAGCAGCGCACGGCCGCCCTCGACGAGGCCGTGGACCTGTTGCACGGCACCGGCGACCGTCTCGAGCTCGCGCACGCGCTGGCCGACCTGGGCCGCACGTGGCAGGCGCTGGGCCAGTCGGGCCGGGCGCGGCTGCTGATCCGGCGGGCGCACCACATCAGCGTCGAGTGCGGCGCCGAGCCGCTCAGCCACAGCCTCTCGCACGACGACCCCGAGGCGGGCCTGGTCGTGGAGGCGCCGAAGCCGGGCGCGGGCGAGGTGACGCTGGAACTGCTCAGCGACGCCGAGCGGCGGGTCGCGGCGCTGGCGGTGCAGGGGTACACGAACCGCGAGATCGCGAGCAAGCTCTACGTCACCGTGAGCACCGTCGAGCAGCACCTGACGCGGGTGTACCGCAAAGTCAACGTGAAGCGCCGGGCCGACCTGCCCGTCGGGCTCGCCCCACCGGCCACGGTGCAGTCCGACCCCGGCATGCGGGCCTGCTGAGCCCCACCGGGGTGGGCCGGCGCGAGCCGGCCCTCAGCGGGGGGCGAGGAAGAAGTCGGAGATGGTGTTGACGACCTCGGACTGGTGGGTGAGCACGAAGAAGTGCCCGCCGGGGACGACCAGCAGCTCGAACGGGCCCTCCGTGTGCTCCCACCACGCCACGACGTCCTCGGCGACCACGGTGGAGTCGTCCTCGCCCACGAACGCGATGATCGGGCAGCGCAGGGCGCTGCCGGGCTCGTAGACGTACGTCTCGTCGGCGCGGTAGTCGTCGCGGATCGCCGGCAGCATGAGCTGCAGCAGCTGCGCGTCGTCGGTCAGCGGCGAGCGCGTGCCGCTGATCGCCTGCAGGTGCGCGACGATGCCCTCGTCGCGGCGCAGGTGCACGAAGCTGCCGGGGGTGCACGAGGGCGCGGCCCGGCCGGACGGGAAGAGCACCATCGGCACGGTGCCCTCGCGCTCGAGGCGGCGCGCCAGCTCGAAGGCGACCAGGGCGCCCATCCCGTGACCGAAGATGAGCAGCGGCCGGTCCATCCACGTGCCCAGGGCCGCGTGGACCTCGCGGGCCAGCTCCTGGATCGTGAGCACGTGCGGCTCACTCCAGCGGTCCTGCCGCCCGGGGTACTGCACCGCCAGCACCTCGATGGAGACGGTCATCTCGTCGGACATGGAGAAGTAGAAGCTGGCCGACTGCCCGGCCGGCGGGAGGCAGACGAGCCGGGCCAGGCAGTCCGGGCGCGGGTGGAAGCGCCGGATCCAGCTGGAGCCGCCGGCGTCGCCATCGTGTTGGTGCAAGGCAGTCCTCCCTGGCCGCAAGGCTGGACCGGAGAACGGACGAAAGAGAGAAATCGAACTATGCGTGAGCGTAGGAACACGCCGAACTTGATCACACCCCTAGCGGCCCCAGATCTTGAACGGTTCCAGGTCCGGCCCGCCTCGGCCGCGAGCGTCGCCCGACTCGGCGCCGAGCGCGGCCGCGAACCCGGCTGGGGTCCCGGTTCATAGGGGTTGTCGCCCGTTTCGCGCGCCCGTTAGCGTCGGCGCCGCACGGCATTCTCCGCGGCGATGCGCCGCCCACCTTCGACCATGGATGGTTTCCCATGTCGGTCGACGCCCCAGGTACGCTGAGCGACCGGTCGCTGCTGCGGCTCGACGACGAGGAGAACGCGGCACTGGCCGCGCTGGCCACCGAGTTGTGCGGCACCGCTCCCCATCTGATCGACTCCGCCGAATGGGTGGCGGCGGCGCGCCGGCTGTCGTGCGCGCTCCCCCCGCGGCTGAGCCGCACCCTGCGCGAGTTCACCCACGACTCCGGCCCCGACGGGATGCTGTTGCTGCGCAACCTCCCGGTGGACCCGGACGGCCCGCCGGCGACGCCGATGGTGTTCGGCTCGGTCCAGCGCGCGAGCACCGTGCCCGCCTCGGCCCTCATGCTCGTCGCCATGGCCATGGGCGAGGTTATCGCCTACGACAAGGAAAAGCACGGCGCGCTGGTGCAGAACGTCGTGCCCGTGCCGGGCATGGAGGAGTACCAGGGCAACGCCGGCTCGGCGCGGCTGAACATGCACACCGAGAACGCGTTCCACGAGTTCCGGCCGGACTTCGTCGGGCTGATGTGCCTGCGCAACGACCACGACAACGTCGCCGGGCTGCGCACGTCGTCGATCCGCAACGCGCTGCCGCTGCTGCCCGAGCCGATCCGGGCGATCCTGCACGAGCCGCGGTTCGTCACGACCGCGCCGGCCTCGTTCGACCTCGGCGACCGGCTGGAGGAGCCGCACGGGGTGCTCAGCGGCGCCGCCGAGGACCCCGACCTGAAGGTGGACTTCAGCAGTACCACGCCCATCGACGACGAGGCCGCCGGCGCCCTGGCGCGGCTGCGCGACGCCATCGACGAGGCCGCGTACACCCTCATCCTGAGCCCCGGCGACCTCGCATTCGTGGACAACCGCGTGACGCTGCACGGCCGCAACTCCTTCCAGCCCCGCTACGACGGCGCGGACCGCTGGCTGCAGCGGGTCTTCGTCCACCTGGACCTGCGCCGGTCCCGCGCGCTGCGCGGCGCCAACGGCCAGGTCCTCAGCAGCACGCCGGCCTGACCCGAGCGCACCTGAGAGGGCACCATGCCAGTCGGAACGCCAGTCGGAAGAGACGGAAACTACAGCCGGCCGATCTCGGCGACCGAGGCCTGGTTCCTGGTCTATCCGGAGTGGCTGCCGGGCGTGATCCAGGTCGTGGTCGAGGGCGCCGGCCCGCTCGGGGCCGACGAGCTCACCGCGGCCGTCGCGGCCGCCTCGCAGGCGTGCCCCGGGGCGCGGCTGACCCGCATGGGCCGCCGCTGGGTCGACAGCACCGTGGCCCCCGCGGTGCGGGTGCTCGACGCCGGCGCCTTCGACCCGGTCGCGTTCACCGGCCTGCCGGAGCTGCACCAGCCGCTGACCGGCGAGGCCGGCGCCCCCACGTGCGAGGTGCTGCTGCTGCCCGGCACCGCCGCCCGCCCGACCAGCATCGTGTTCCGCGCCAACCACGCGGTCATGGACGGCAAGGGCGTGCTGATCTGGATCGACGAGATCTTCCGGGCGCTGCGCGGCGACGAGCCGATCGGCGCCCCGTCGCGCATCACCGAGCACGAACTGCTCGAGCGGATCACCGCCCCGCGGACCCCGGCGATCGAGGCCGACCTCGAGTGGCCGTCCGCGCTGGGCTCCCGCCCGGCCGGGCCGCAGGGCTTCTTCTGGCGCCGCAAGACCGTCGACGGCGTCCATCCGGCCCTCGTGGCCAAGATCGCGCTGGCCGTCACGGCCGCGTGCGAGCTGCCGACGGGCCGCTTCCGGATCCCGGTCGACCTGCGCCGCTACGACCCCGCGATCCGCTCGACGGGCAACCTCACGCACAACCCGCTGCTGGACGTCACCGCGGGCTCGGCGTGGGAGGACGCGCACGAGCGGCTGCTGACCATCCTCAGCTCCGGCCAGGACCTCGCGGCCGGGACGGATCCCGCGCTGGCGAACATCCCCCGCGACCACCTGCGCCGGCAGCTGATGGCCCTGGACGACATCTCCGCGAGCCGCGGCCGCTACGGCAGCGTGGCCACCATCTCCCACGTCGGGCGCATCGACCTGGACACCCTGCGGGGGCGGGACTTCCACGCCACGACCATCTACTCGCTGCCCAACTCCGGGCCCGTGGGCCCGCCGGAGATCAACGCGGTCGAGTGCGGCGGCCGGACGGAGATCACCCTCGGCTGGTACGACCGCCCGGAGCTGGTCGAGCGGGCCGTCGCGCTGCTCGACGCGATCGAGGAGGCGCTCTCGCCGCGGCACCGCCGGGTCTGGGCCGGCAACGACAACGCCCGGCCGCTCGCCCGGCCCGGCACCGTGGTCGAGCAGTTCGCCGCCCAGGTCGCCCGGACCCCGGACGCGGTCGCCCTGACCAGCCCCGAGGGCAACACCACGTACGCCGAGCTGGACCGCTACTCCAGCGCCGTCGCCGCCGACCTGCAGCGCCGCGGCCTGGGCCGCGACGACGTGGTCGGCCTCTTCGCCGGGCGCACCGTGGCCGCGATGGCCGCCATCTGGGGCATCCTCAAGGCCGGCGCCGCCTACCTGCCGCTGGACCCCCAGCACCCCGACCACCGCCTCGCCGGCCTGCTCGCCGACGCCGGGGTCACCGTCTGCCTGACCGAGGCGCGCCACCGCCACCGCGGGTTCGCCCCGCCCGGCTGCACGCTCGCCGTCATCGAGGAGCTCGCCGCCGGCGACGGCACGCTCGCGCCGGTGGAGATCCGCCCCGAGGACCTCGCCTACGTCATCTACACCTCGGGCTCGACCGGCCGGCCCAAGGGCGTGGAGATCGAGCACCGCAACCTGGCCACGTTCGTGAGCTGGTCGACCCGCGTCTACGGCGTCGACGAGCACACCCGGTTCCCGCTGTTCAGCTCGCTCGCCTTCGACCTGTCCAACACCGCCATCTTCCTGCCGGTGCTGGCCGGTGGCTCGATCGCGCTGGTGCCGGACGAGCTCAACCACATGGTGCTGCAGGACATGCTGTTCAACCGCGGGGCAAACAAGCTGAAGCTGACGCCGACCCACCTCGACCTCATCGGGCGGCTCGGCCTGCGCCCGGAGGGGTTCACGGCCGTCATCGCCGGCGGGGAGCTGCTGCGCACGTCGGTGACGGCGCGCGCCCAGGAGGCGTTCGGGCCGCAGTGCCGCATCTTCAACGAGTACGGGCCGACGGAGACGACCATCGGCAACATGACGCGCACGTTCGACGCGCGGGCCGACGCCGATCTCGCCTCGGTGCCGATCGGGGTGCCGACCGACAACAGCACCATCCACCTCGTCGACGCCGAGGGCCGGTTCGTGGAGCCGGGCGAGGTCGGCGAGATGCTGCTGGGCGGCGCGCAGCTGTGCCGGGGGTACCGCGGCCGGCCCGACCTCAACCGCGAGCGCTTCACGGTGCTGGCCAGTGGCGAGCGCGTGTACCGCAGCGGGGACCTGGCCCGGCAGCTGCCCAGCGGCGAGCTCGAGTCGGTGGGGCGCAACGACGAGCAGATCAAGGTCCGCGGCTACCGCATCGAGCCCGCCGAGGTCGCCCGCGCGCTGGAGGAGCACCCGGCGGTGGCCCGCGCGTTCGCGGTCGGCCGCACGCGGGACGGCAGCCCGGACAAGATCCTGTGCGCGTACGTCGTGCCGGCCGCCGACGTTTCCGTGGAGGCGCTCGACGAGCACGTGGGGAAGCTGCTGCCGCCGTACATGGTGCCGAGCGCGACCGTGCTCGTGCCGGAGCTGCCGCGCACCGCCAACGGCAAGGTCGACGTGGCCGCCCTGCCGGACCCGTTCGCCGACCAGGGCACCTCCGCGGCCACGGTGACCGCGCTGAGCGGCGAGGTCGAGACGGCCGTCGCCGGGATCTGGGCGCGCACCCTGGCCGTGGACGTGCAGCGGCTCAGCGGCGACGCCGACTTCCACCGCCTCGGCGGCGACTCGGCCAAGCTCCTGGCCATGCTGGCGGCGGTGTGCAACGACATCGTCGGCCGCGGCCGGGAGACGGCGTTCATGTCCGACCTGAGCAAGATCATTCGGGAGCCGACGATCACCCGCATCTCGGACCTGGCCCGCCAGGCGCGCTCCGCCGCCGTCTGAACAACCCCCGAACCGCCCCAGGTGTACGTTCCTGGGGCGGTTCGCCGTTACCGAGCCCCTTGGCCGCTGGGGCGGTCTGGCCGTTGCCGAGCGCCTTGGCCAGCTGGGGCGGTCTGGCTGTTGCCGAGCGCCTTGGCCAGCTGGGGCGGTCTGGCTGTTGCCGAGCGCTCAGGCCGCGCCCATGCGGCGGTCCAGCAGCGCGAACAGCTCGTCGTCGGTGGCCTCGTCGATCTCCCCGGCCGCCGCCGGCCCGGCCTGTGACGCCGTGAGGGTGTCCAGCAGCCGCCGCAGCCGCGCCACGACGACGCCCCGGGTCTCCTCGTCGTGCCCGGCCACGGCCCCTTCGAGCCGCGCGAGGTCGTCGAGCAGCCCGCCCCCGGCGACCGGCGCCGGGGCGGCCAGGTCCAGCAGGTGCTCGGCCAGCAGCGCCGGCTTCGGGTAGTCGAAGACGAGCGTGGCCGCCAGCCGCAGCCCGGTCGCCGCGTTGAGCCGGTTGCGCAGCTCGACCGCGGTGAGCGAGTCGAACCCGAGCTCGGAGAAGGCCTGGTCGGCGCCGACCGCGTCCGGCCGGGCGTGCCCGAGGACGGCCGCGACGTGGGTGCGCACCAGGTGCAGCACGTGCCGGGGGCGCTCGGTGTCCGCCAGCAGCGCGAGGCGCTGGGTGAGCGTCTCGGTGGACTCGGTCCGCGGCCGCGGCCGGGTGCGGATCAGCGCGCGCAGCATCGGCGGCGGCAGCTCGGTGCGGGCGGCGCGGCGCAGCGCGGCGAGGTCGAGGCGGGCCGCGACCGGGGCCGGCTCGGTGCCGCGCACGGCCCGGTCGAACAGCTCCAGGGCCTCCCCCGCCGCCATGGGCGCCAAGCCGTGCCGGGCCAGGCGGCGCCGATCGGCCTCGCCCAGCCCGCCGGTGATCCCGGTGGCGCCGGCCCACAGGCCCCAGGCGATCGAGTGCGCGGGCAGCCCGGCGCGGCGGCGCTCGTGGGCGAGGGCGTCGAGGTAGGCGTTGGCCGCCGCGTAGTTGCCCTGCCCGGCCCCGCCGAGCACGCCCGAGATCGACGAGAACAGGACGAACAGCTCCGGCCGCGAGTCGACGGTCAGCTCGTGCAGGTGCCGGGCGGCGTCCGCCTTCGGCCCGAACACGGCGTCGACGTGCTCCGGCGTCAGCGCGGTGATGGTGGCGTCGTCCACGACCGCGGCGGTGTGCACGACGCCGGCGAGGCGCCCGTCGGCGGCGATGACGTCGAGGAGCGCGGCGACCTGGGCGCGGTCGCTGAGGTCGCAGGCGACGGGCCGCAGCACGACGCCGTCGCGGGCCAGTTCGGCGGCGAGGTCGCCGGCCCCGGTCGCGGCGGGCCCGCGGCGGCTGGCGAGCACGAGGCTGCGCACCCCGTAGCGGGCCGCCAGGTGCCGGGCGACGTGCCCCGCGAGCCCGGCCGGGTTGCCGGTCACGAGCACGGTCCCGTCGCCGAGCGACGGCGGCTCGGCCGGCTCCGCGTCGGCGGGCTGCAGGCGCGGCACCAGGAACTCCCCGCCGCGCAGGGCCAGCTGGGGTTCGCCGAGCGCGAGGGCCTCGGCCAGGCGGGAGCCGTCCTCGGGGTCGGCGGGGTCTTCGAGCGCGACGAGGCGGACGCGGCCCGGGTGCTCGGACTGGGCGGAGCGGACCAGCCCCCACACGGCGGCGGCGGCCGGGCCGGTGCCCCGGGTGACGACGGCCAAGCCGGCGCCGGTCGCGTCCGGGCGGCGCACGAGCTCCTGGATCGCGCGCAACGCCTCCGTGACGGCGGATCGGGCGTCGTCCGAGTCGATCCGCAGGACGGCGACGTCGGCGGGGACCGGTGCCGGGCCGGAGGGAACCGGTGCCGGGAGGGAGGGAGCGGCCGGGAGCCAGGCCACGCGCAGCAGGTCGTCGCCGGCCGCGGCGGCCGGGAGCTGGTCGGCCGCGATCGGGCGGGTGACCAGCGACTCGACCGTACCGATCGTGGCGCCGGTGGTGTCGGCGACGACGATGGTGACGCCGTGCTCGGCGGGGCTCAGGCGGGCGCGCAGGACCGACAGCCCGGACTCGCCGGTCGGCAGCGTCGCGCCGGACCAGACGAAGGGCAGGCCCGCGGGGTCGTTCACGCCGCCGACCCGGCCGAGGCCGTGGAGGGTCGCGTCGAGCAGGGCCGGGTGCAGGCCGAAGCCGCCGGTCGGCACGCCGTCGGGGAGGACGGCCTCGACGTACACGTCGTCGCCCCGGCACCACAGCTCGCGCACGCCGCGGAAGACCGGCCCGTAGTCGAGGCCGGCGTCGGCGAGGCCGTCGTAGAGGACGTCACGGTCGACGGGCTCGGCGCCGGTGGGCGGCCAGACGGCCAGTTCGGCGCCGGCCGCGGACGGCCGGGCGGCGCCGAGGGAGCCGGTGGCGTGCCGGGTCCAGGGGGCTTCGGGGTCGTCGGCGGGGTGCGAGTACACCTCGATGCCGCGGCGACCGTCCTCGTCCTCGGTGCCGACGGTGAGCTGCAGCGTCACCGCGCCGGCGGTCGGCAGCGCGAGGGGGGTGTCGAGGACGAGCTCCTCGACCCCGGGGCAGCCGGCCTTGGCGCCGGCCGCGAGGACCATGTCGAGCAGTGCCGTCCCCGGCACGACCGCGGTGCCCAGCACCCGGTGGTCGGCGAGCCACGGCAGTGCGGCGAGGGAGATCCGGCCGGTGAACACGTACCGGTCGCCGCCCGCGAGCCGGACCATCGCCCCGAGCAGCGGGTGCCCGCCGTCCTCCTGCCCGAGCCCACCGGCGTCGGCGGCGGGCGCGCTGCTGAGCCAGTAGTGCTGGTGCTGGAACGCGTAGGTGGGCACCGGCACGGTCTTCCCACCACGGTGATAGGCCGCGAAGTCGATCCCGGTCCCCCGAACGTGCGCCTGCGCGAGCCCGTTGAGCAGCGCGCGGGGCTCGGCCTGACCGGACCGCAGCAACGGAACGAAGGCCGCGTCCTCGACACAGTCCGGCCCGAGCGCGCTGAGCGCACCACCGGGCCCGACTTCGAGGAACGTCCGCACCCCCTGCCCATGCAGGAACTGGAGGGTCGGGTAGAAGCGCACGGTTGCCAGGACGTGCCGCACCCAGTAGTCGGCGTCGAACTCGGTCATGAGTTCACCGGTCACGTTCGACACGATCGGAATCCGGGCGGGCCGCCACTCCACAGAGCGCAACACCTCGCCGAACGCGGCAGTCATCGGCTCCATGAGCGGCGAGTGGAACGCATGCGACACCCGCAACCGGGTCGTACGAACACCCGGGAACACCAGCGAGTCCAGCACTTCGAGGGGGCCGGACAGCACCACCGACGACGGCCCGTTGACCGCCGCCACGGAGACACCATCCGGCACGACATCCACCGGCGCCCCGACCGCCAGCATCCCACCACCCGGCGGCAGCTCCCCCATCAACCGGCCGCGAGCCTCGACCACCTTCACCGCGTCCGCGAGGCTCAACACGCCAGCGCAGTAGGCGGCCGACAACTCACCCACCGAATGCCCGGCCAGGAAGTCCGGCTTGAGACCCCACTCGCGTAGCTGCTCGAACAACGCGACCTCAATCGCGAACAGGCCCGCCTGCGCATTCCGGGTGTCGTCCACCGAACCCGAAGGGTCCGGCAACAGTGCGCGGACCTCCTCGTACACCTCCCGGAACCGCGGATAGACCGCCGCCAACTCCTCACCCATCCCGGCCCGCTGCGAGCCCTGGCCCGGGAACAACACCGCCATCCCGCCCGGCACCACCGAGCCGCGCACCGCCAGTTCGCCGTCCAGCAGCACACCACGATGCTCGAAACCCGTCCGCGTCGCGGCCAGCGAGAACCCGATGTCCACCGGCGAACCGGGCCAGCCCGCTAGCCGGGCCGCCTGCGCCTCCACCCCGGCCTCGGACCGGCTCGACACCACCCACGCCGCCGGCACGTCGGACTCGGCCGGAGACTCCGCGGCCTCGACACCCTCCAAAATCACGTGCGCGTTCGTACCGCTGATGCCGAACGACGACACCGCCGACCGGCGCGGACGATCCACCACCGGCCACGACCGGGCCTCCGTCGCCAGCGCCACCGCGCCCGCCGACCAGTCCACCTGCGACGAGGCCGTGTTCGCGTGCAGGGTTTGCGGGACGACCCCGTGCCGCATGGCGAGCACCATTTTCATGATGCCGGCGACACCGGCCGCGGCCTGGGTGTGGCCCAGGTTCGACTTGATCGAGCCGAGTAGCACCGGCGCCGGACGGTCCTGGCCGTAGGTCGCCAGCAACGCCTGCACCTCGATCGGGTCCCCGAGCCGCGTCCCGGTGCCGTGGCCCTCGACCACGTCCACATCGGACGGTTCCAGGCCCGCGCTCGCCAGGGCCGCCCGGATCACGCGCTGCTGCGACGGACCGTTCGGGGCGGTGAGCCCGTTCGACGCGCCGTCCTGGTTCACCGCCGAGCCCGCGATCACCGCGAGGACCCGGTGGCCGAGGCGCTCGGCGTCGGTGAGGCGCTCCAGGACGAGGACGCCGACGCCCTCGGACCAGCCGGTGCCGTCGGCGGCGTCGGCGTACGACTTGCAGCGCCCGTCCCCGGCCAGCCCCCGCTGCCGGGAGAAGTCGGCGAACGTGGTGGGCTGCGCCATCACCGTCACGCCGCCGGCCAGGGCCGCGTCGCACTCGCCGGAGCGCAGCGCCTGGGCGGCCAGGTGCAGGGCGACCAGCGACGACGAGCACGCGGTGTCGACGGTCACGGCGGGGCCCTCCAGGCCCAGCGCGTACGAGATCCGGCCCGACAGCACGCTGCCGGAGGTGCCGACGCCGAGGAAGTCCTCGACGCCGGTCGGGACGGTGCCGGTCGAGCGGGCGTAGTCGTGGTACATCAGGCCGGCGAAGACCCCGGTCCGGCTGCCGCGCAGGGTCGTGGGGTCGACGCCCGCCGCCTCGATCGCCTCCCAGGAGACCTCGAGCAGCAGCCGCTGCTGCGGGTCCATGGCCAGCGCCTCGCGGGGGCTGATGCCGAAGAAGGCGGCGTCGAACCCGCCGGCGTCGTAGAGGAACCCGCCCTGCCGGGTGGTGGACTTGCCGTCCGGGTCGGGATCGTGGTCGTAGAGTCCCTCGATGTCCCAGCCGCGGTCGGCCGGGAAGTCGCCGATCGCGTCCTCGCCGCCGGCCAGCAGCCGCCAGAGGTCCTCGGGTCCGGCCACGCCGCCGGGGTAGCGGCAGGCCATGCCGACGATCGCGATCCGGTCGCCACCGGCGGGCCGGTCGGCACCGACGGGCCGGACGGTCGCCGGGGCGGCGTCGGGCGCGAGCCGGCTCAGGATGTGCTCGGCCAGGACGGCCGGGCGCGGGTAGTCGAAGACGAGGGTCGCGGGCAGGCGCAGTCCCGTGGCGACGGCCAGGCGGTTGCGCAGCTCGATCGCGGTGAGCGAGTCGAAGCCGAGGTCCGAGAACGCCTGGTCCGCGCCGACGGCGGTGGGGCCGGCGTGGCCGAGGACGGCGGCGACGTGCGTGCGGACCAGGTGCAGGACCTGGTCGGGGTGCCCGGCCAGGCCCTCGCTGACCGGGACGCGGGCCTCGGCGGGGCGCGGGCGGTTCCGGCGGCGCAGGGCCCGCGGGTCGAGCCGGGCGGCGACCACGTTCGGCTCGGTGCCGGTGGCCGCCGCGTCGAACAGCCGGAGCGCGGCCGGGGTCGGCAGGGGCTGCAGGCCGTCACGGGCCATGCGGCGGCGGTCGGCCTCGCCGAGGGCGGCGGTCATCGCGGTGGCGTGCTCCCACAGGCCCCAGGCGATGGAGACGGCCGGGAGGCCCTGGGCGCGGCGGTGCCGGGCGAGGGCGTCGAGGAACGCGTTCGCGGCGGCGTAGTTGGCCTGGCCGGCGGCGCCGATAACGCCCGCCACCGACGAGAAGAGGACGAACAGGTCGAGGTCGCGGTCCGCCGTGAGGGTGTGCAGGTGCCAGGCGGTGTCGGCCTTGGCGCGCAGTACCGCCGCCACCTGATCGGCGCGGAGGGAGGCCACGGTGCCGTCGTCGGTGAGGCCCGCCGTGTGGACCACGCCGGCCAGGCGGCCCGGCACGGAGCGCAGCAGCTGCGCGAGCTGAGCCGGGTCGGCCAGGTCGCAGGCGACGGCCCGCTCCACGACGCCGTCGCGGACCAGCTCGGCGGCCCCGGGGGCGGCGGGGCCCCGGCGGCCGGCCAGGACGATCCGGGCGCCGTGCCGCTCGTGCAGGTGGCGGGCGACGAGGCCGGCCAGGCCGGACGGGTTGCCGGTCACCAGGACGGTGCCGTCGAGCCGCGGGGCCGGCGGCGGCTCGGTCTCGTGCCGGGTCAGCCGCGGGGCGAGGAGCCGGCCGGCGCGCACGGCCAGCTGGGGCTCGCCGTCCGGGAGGGCGGGGGGTTCGCCGGTGTCGCTGTCGACGATCCGGATGCGGCCGGGGTGCTCGGTCTGGGCGGCGCGGACGAGGCCCCAGACGGCCGCGGCGACCGGGTCGATCGGGTCGTCCGGGCCGGTGGCGACGCCGCCGCGGGTGACGATGGTGAGCGGTTCGGGCTCGGCCAGCCCCTGCCGGATCCGGGCGAGCACGGCGGGCACGGTCCGGTGGAGGTCGGCGAGGACGTCCGGACCCGACGGTGCCACCGTCAGCGTCCGCGTGCTCGTGGTCGGGCCCGCCATCGCCGGCACCGGGGTCCAGTCGGTGCGGTGGAGCGGGTCGGCCGGCGCGGTGAGGGGGCGGGCGGCCAGCGACGTCACGGTGCCGATGACGGCGCCGGTCGGGTCGGCCAGGGTGATCTCGACCCCGGACGGGGCGGGGCGCAGCCGGGCGCGGACGGCGGGCGAGCCGGTGCCGGGGGCGGGCAGTGTGACGCCGGACCAGGCGAACGGGAGGCCCGCGGTGTGGCCGTCGACCCAGCCGGCCGCGTGCAGGACGGCGTCGAAGAGGGCCGGGTGGATGCCGAAGCCGGCGGTCGGCAGGGCGACGGGGAGCTCGGCCTCGACGTACACGTCCTCGCCGTGGCGCCACAGCGACCGCAACCCGCGGAAGGCCGGGCCGTAGCCGAGCCCGAGGCCGGCCAGGCGCTCGTAGACCTCGTCGGCCCCGACCGGGTCCGCCTCCACCGGCAGCGGCAGGCTCGCGACCGGCGGGGGCGCCGCGGGTGCCAGCACGCCCGTCGCGTGCCGGGTCCACGGCTCGTCGCCGCCGTCGGCGGGGGCCGAGTGGATGGTGACGGCGCGGCGGCCGTCGCCGTCGGCGGCCGCGACCCGCACCTGGATGGCGACGGCGGAGCCCGGCGGCAGGGTCAGCGGCGTGTCCAGGACCAGCTCGTCGACGGCCGGGCAGCCGGCCTCGCGACCCACGCCGGCGGCGAGGTCGACCAGAGCGGTGCCGGGCAGGATGATGGCGCCGTGCACGCGGTGGTCGGCCAGCCACGGGTACGCGGCGACCGAGAGGCGGCCCGTGCACATGAGCTCGTCGCCGCCCGCGATGCGGACCAGGGCGCCGAGCAGCGGGTGGCCGGCCGTCTCCAGCCCGAGGCCGGTGGCGTCGCCGGCGTGGGCCGCGGGGGTGAGCCAGTAGCGGCGGTGCTGGAACGGGTACTTGGGCAGCGGCACGGCGTTCCCGGCGTGGTAGGCCGCGAAGTCGATGCCGGTGCCCCGCACGTGGGCCTGGGCCAGGCCGTGCAGGAGCGCCTGCGGCTCCGGGCGGCCCGAACGCAGCAGCGGGATGAAGGCGGCGTCCTCGACGCAGTCCGGCCCGAGGGCGCTCAGCGCGGCCCCGGGGCCGGCCTCGAGGAAGGTCCGCACCCCGTGGCCGTGCAGGAACCGCAGCGTCGGATCCAGCTGTACGGGCGCGAGCACGTGCTGCACCCAGTAGTCCGCGTCGAACTCGGTCATGAGCTGGCCGGTCACGTTCGACACGATCGGGATCCGGGCCGGCCGCCACTGCACCGACCGCAGCACCTCGGCGAACGCGGCGGTCATCGGCTCCATGAGCGGCGAGTGGAACGCGTGCGAGACCCGCAGCGCCTTGGTGCGCACGTCACCGAGCCGAGCGACCACGGCGGCCACCTCGTCGGCGGGGCCGGACAGCACGACCGACGACGGCCCGTTCACGGCGGCGACCGCCACCGAGCCGGACAGCACCGCCTCCGCCTGGGCCGCCGAGCACGCCGCGGCGACCATCACGCCACCGGGCGGCAGCTGCGCCATCAGGCGGCCGCGCGCGGCGACGACCCTGGCCGCGTCGGGCAGGCTCATCACCCCGGCGCAGTAGGCGGCCGACAGCTCGCCGACGGAGTGACCGGCCAGGAAGTCCGGCCGCAGGCCCCACTCCCGCAGCTGCTCGAACAGCGCGACCTCGAACGCGAACAGCGCCGGCTGGGTGATCTCGGTCGCGTCGATCCGCTCGTCCGGCAGCTCGCCGAAGTGCGCCCGCACCTCGTCGTGGACCCGCCGGAAGACCGGGAAGTCCAATCCGGCGCCCATCCCGGCGCGCTGGGAGCCCTGGCCGGGGAACAGCACCGCCAGGCCGCCCGGTGTCACCGAGCCCCGGACGGTCTCGTCGCCGACGAGCACGGCCCGGTGCTCGAGGCCCGCGCGCGTCGCGGCCAGCGAGTAGCCGATGTCGACCGGCGAGCCGGGCCAGCCGTCCAGCCGGGCCACCTGCTCGGCCAGCGCGGCCTCGGAGCGGGCCGACACCGTCCAGGCCACCGGCAGGCCGGCGTCGGCGGTGGGCGCGACGGGCGCCTCGGGGACCGACTCCAGGATCACGTGCGCGTTGGTGCCACTGATGCCGAACGACGACACGCCGGCCCGGCGGGGACGGTCGGACTCGGGCCACGGGCGCGCCTCGGTGAGCAGCTCGATCGCGCCGGCGGTCCAGTCGACCCGGGGCGACGCCTCGGCCAGGTGCAGCGACTTCGGCACCAGGCCGTGGCGCATGGCGAGGATCATCTTGATGACCCCGGCCACGCCGGCCGCGGCCTGGGTGTGGCCGATGTTCGACTTCACCGAGCCGAGCAGCAGGGGCGGGCGGTCCGGCTCGCGCCGGCCGTAGGTCGCCAGGAGGGCCTGGGCCTCGATCGGGTCGCCGAGCCGCGTGCCGGTGCCGTGACCCTCGACGACGTCCACATCGGACGGTCCGAGGCCGGCGGCGGCGAGGGCGGCGCGGATGACGCGCTGCTGCGACGGGCCGTTCGGGGCGGTCAGGCCGTTGCTGGCGCCGTCCTGGTTCACGGCGGAGCCGGCCAGCACGGCCAGGACCCGGTGGCCGAGGCGCTGGGCGTCCGCCAGGCGCTCGACGACGAGGATGCCGATGCCCTCGGCCATGCCGGTGCCGTCGGCGGCGGCGGAGTACGCCTTGCAGCGGCCGTCCGGGGCCAGGCCCTGCTGGCGGGAGAAGTCCACGAAGGTCGCCGGGCCGGGCATCACGGTCACGCCGCCGGCGAGGGCCACGTCGCACTCGCCGCCGCGCAGCGCCTGGGCGGCCAGGTGCAGGGCGACGAGCGACGAGGAGCAGGCGGTGTCGATGGTGACGGCGGGGCCCTCCAGGCCCAGGGCGTACGCGACGCGGCCGGAGGCGACGCTGCTGGAGTTGCCCAGGCCCACGTGGCCGTCGACGCCCTCGGGGAGGTCGGCGGCGGTGGCGTACCCACCGTGGATCAGGCCCGTGTAGACCCCGGCGCGGGCGCCACGCAGGCCCAGCGGGTCGATGCCCGCGTCCTCCAGCGCCTCCCAGGAGACCTCCAGCAGGAGCCGCTGCTGCGGGTCCATGGCCAGGGCCTCGCGGGGGCTGATCCCGAAGAAGGCGGCGTCGAAGTCACCGGCGCCGGCGAGGAAGCCGCCCTGGCGCGTGCTCGTGCTGCCCGCGCGGGCGCCGTCCGGGTCGTACAGCTCCTCCAGGTCCCAGCCGCGGTCGGCCGGGAAGTCGCCGACGACGTCGTGACCGTCGGCGACGACCTGCCAGAACTGCTCGGGATCGGCGATGCCGCCGGGCAGCCGGCAGGCCATGCCCACGATCGCGATCGGCTGCGCGCGGCCGTCCTCGACCTCCCGGAGCCGTTGGCGGGTCCGGCGCAGATCGCCGGTGACGCGCTTGAGGTATTCGCGCAGCTTCTCTTCGTTGTCCATCACACCAGCCCGTCGCGCCGGTTCCGTCACCTGAAGCTAGCGATGACGCTCCACAGTGGAGAACCCCTAACCGGCGCGACGATCCCCTACGAGGGGTCTCAGCTGGTCCAGCGGAAGAGCTTCGAGGCGGCGAGGCAGCCGCCGACCGCGTAGACGATCATGACGCCGAGGCGCAGCGGCTGCCACCAGTCGCCGTCCCACGCCGCCTGCATGGCCTGGGAGCCGGCGCCGAGCGGCGTGAAGACCGCGATCTGGCGCAGGATCTCGGGCATGGCCGGCCCGGGCGTCCACAGCCCGGCGAAGAACACCACGGGGAAGAACAGGATGCTGCCCAGGCCGCTGCCGGCGCGGGCGTTCGGGGCCATGGCCGCCACCAGCAGGCCGATGGCGAAGACGGACGCGGCGGCGAGCACGAACGCGACGACGAAGCCGGCGAAGTTCTTCGGCGCCGGGATGTCCATGAGGCCGATGCCGACGACGAGCAGCAGCGCCACCGTCACCGCCATGACGACGAGGTGCACGACCATCTCGGCCAGCAGCAGGGTGAGGGGCTTGGCCGGGGTGGTGGCCAGCCGCTTGAGGATGCCCCGCTCGCGGTAGTTCGACAGCACGGCGCTGATCGTGGACAGGCCGAGCATCGTGATCGTGACGCTGATGAGCGGCGGGAGGTAGACGTCGAGGACGCGCAGGCCGCCGAGGTTGGGGTCGGGCGTCTTCATCATGGTGAGGTTGCCGAAGACGGCGAGCAGCACGACCGGCAGGGCCACGCCGAAGAGCAGCACGATCGGCTCGCGCAGCAGGAGCTTCATCTCCATGACGGTGAAATTGCCGAAGCCCTTCAAGGGACTGTCTCCTCTGCCCTAATCTTCGATCGAGTGGCCGGTGAGCTGCAGGAAGACGTTTTCGAGGTTCGCCTGTTCGACCCGCAGGTTGTTCGCGATGACCTGCTGGGCGGCCAGGGCCGAGGTGACGGCGAACAGCACGTTGCCGGTGCCGGTCACGACGGTCTCGGTCGCGGTCGTGTGCACGGCGCTCACCTCGGGCAGCGCCTCGAGGACGGCGTTGTCGACCGGCTTCGAGGGCTGGAAGTGCACGCGGACCTCGCTCTGCACCTGCTCGATGAGGGCGCTGGGGGTGTCGACGGCGACGACCTTGCCCTTGTTGAAGATGGCGAGGCGGTCGCAGAGCCGCTCGGCCTCGTCCATGAAGTGCGTGACGAGCAGGATCGTCACGCCGCGGTCGCGGACCTTCTCGATGAGCTCCCACGTGTCGCGGCGGGCGCTGGGGTCCAGGCCGGTGGTGAGCTCGTCGAGGACGGCGACCTCGGGGTTGCCGATCAGCGCGAGGGCGATGGACAGCCGCTGCTTCTGGCCGCCGGAGAGCTTGCTGTAGTACGAGTCGAGCTTGTCCGTCAGCCCGAGCTGCTCCAGCAGGTCGAGGGGGTCGGCCGGGTCGCGGTACAGCGACGCGTAGAGCTTCAGCGCCTCGCGCACCTTCATCTTGTCGGGCAGCTGGCTCTCCTGCAGCTGCACACCCAGCCGCTCGCGCAGGGCCTCGGCGTCGCGCAGCGGGTCGAGCCCGAAGACCTTGACCGAACCGCCGTCGGGGCGGCGCAGGCCCTCGATGCACTCGACGGTGGTGGTCTTGCCGGCGCCGTTGGGCCCGAGGATCCCGAAGATCTCGCCGGGCTCGACGGTGAACGAGACGCCGTCGACGGCGGTCTTCGACTCGTAGCGCTTGATGAGGTTCTCGACCTCGATCACGGGCACGGCAGTCCTCCGGGCCAGCTCGCTGAAACGCTCAACACGATCGGTCCTCCAGCCAGTTCTGTACGTTGCGGGCGAGGGCGTCGGCGTGGTCTCCGACCATGGTGAAGTGATTGCCCGGAGTGTCGAGTACATCGTGGGGCATCGACCATGAGGAGCGCCAGTCGCCGGGTCCGGACCACACCCCGAGGGGTTCGGTGGCCCGGACGAGCAGTGTGGGGGCCGCCATCGGCAGCGCCTTCCACTCGGCGAAGAACGGCAGGTACGCCGCCCACGCGGTGGTGCGGAAGTCGTCCATAGGGGTGTAGGCGACGGTGCGCTCGGTGAGGCCGTCGAGCAGCTCCGGCACCCACTCCCCCAGCACCTCGCTGCCCATGGCGTAGCTGTCCATGAGCACGACCGCCTCGGGCGAGCGGCCCCGGGCGTCGAGGGCGTGCGCGAGCACGTTCGCGACCTGCGAGCCGCCCGAGTGGCCGGCCAGCACGAACGGGGCGTCGCCGACGGTGCGCAGGATCGTCGCGACGTGCGTGGCGATGAGCGTGTCGAGGTCGGCCGGGAGCGGCTCGTCCACCCCGAAGCCCGGGTTCGGCAGCGCGTAGACGTCGCGGCGGCCGCGGAACCCGGCGGCGAGGCGGGCGTACTCGTGCGCCCCCGACATCATCGACATGGTGCAGCAGCAGATGAGCGCGGGCGCGTCCCCGCCGCGGGCGAGCCGGACGGCGGCGGGCGGGACGGCCAGGGTGCCGGCGTCGCGGAAGCTCGGCCGGAACTGGGCGAGCCGCACGAGCAGCTCGGTGTAGTCGGCGGCGCGCCCGACGGACTCGGTGTAGGTCAGCAGCCAGCCGAGGATGCCGCCGGGGCGCTCGGCGGCCGTCTCGGCCGCGTCGTCCTCGCCGCCGAGGCTCGTGGCCAGGTGCCGGGCGAGCAGGTCGGGCCGCGGGTGGTCGAAGAGCAGCGTGGCGGACAGGTCGAGGCCGAGCCGGCGGCGCAGGGCGTTGCGCAGTTCGAGGGCGGTCAGCGAGTCGAAGCCGAGCTCGAGGAACTCGCGGTCGAGGTCGAGCCGGTCCGTGCCGGCGAAGCCGAGCACCTCGGCGGCCAGCTCGCCGACGAGCCGCAGCAGGATGTCGTAGCGCTCGCCGGCGGAGACGGCGAGCAGCCGCGGGCGCAGGTCGGCCTCGACCGGCTCCGGCTCCGGCGCGGGCTCGAACCCGACCAGGTCCCGCAGCAGGGCGCTCGGGCGGGCGGCGGTGAAGGCGGCGGCGAAGCGGGACCAGTCGGCGTCGGCGACCGCGACGCTGGTCTCGTCGCCGGCGAGCGCGAGGCCGAGCGCGGCGAGCGCGGGCTCGGGCGCGAGGGGGCGCAGGCCGCGGCGCAGCAGTGCGTCGTCGTCGCCGTCCGGCCGCGCCCACGGCACCCAGGCGACGGCGAGCCCGCCCAGGCCCTTGGCGCGGCGGCGTTCGACGACGGCCTCGGCGTAGGCGCCCGCGGCGGCGGCGACCGCGAAGCCGCCGCTGCCCCAGGTCGCGGCGGTGGAGCCGAACGTGACGAACAGGTCGAGGGGCGTGTCGCCGTAGGTCTCGGCGAGCTCCCGCAGGGTCCGTGTCTCGTCCTCGACGGCGCGGGCGAGGTCCGGGCCGATCGGGCTGGGGGCGGTGGTCGCGCCGCCGAGGTACACCACGCCGTCGACGACGTCGTCCGGGCCGGCCTCGGTGATGACGCGCTCGACGCCGTTCGCGGTCAGCCAGCGGGCGACGTGCGGGGCGCGCTCGGTGGCCGCGCCGGCCAGCAGGACGGTGTGGGGCGTCCTGCGGGCTGTCACGGCCCCCTCGGCAGCGGTGCGGGCCGCGGTGGCGCGGCGCAGACGGCGTCCGTAGGTCCCGTCGGGGCGGATGGCGACCTGGTCCTCGCCGTCCTTTCCGGCGAGCACCGAGCAGACGGCCTCCAGCGGCAGCGGCCCCTCGGCGGGGATCTCGATCAGGCCGCCCCACCGGGCGGGTTGTTCGAGGGCGGCGACCCGCCCGACGCCCCACAGGACGGGCTCGTCGCGGGTCACGCACCACAGCGGCGCGTCGAGGTCCGGCCGGTGCAGGAGATCGAGCGCGTCGTGCAGCCCGGTCGCGCAGATGATGCCCGCGACGGGACCGTCGGCGCCTTCAGCGCCGTCGGCGAGCCGGCGCGGGTCGGCCCCCGCCTTGCGCAGGGCGGCGCTCCACTCGTCGGCGTCGGCGGGTGGCACGGCGAGCAGCCACGTGCCGTGCAGCGCCGGCGGGTCGGCGTCGGGCAGGCGCTCCCAGCCGGTGCGGTAGAGCCAGGCGGCGGGGTCGGCGCGGCGGACGAAGTCGGGCCAGTAGCGCTGCCGGTCGAACGCGTACGTCGGCAGCGGCACGGCCGTCCCGCCGCGGTGGTAGGCGGCGAAGTCGATGCCGGTGCCGCGCACGTGGGCCTGGGCGAGCCCGTGCAGCAGGGCCCGCGGCTCGGGCTGGCCGGATCGCAGCAGTGGGATGAACGCGGCGTCCTCGACGCAGTCCGGCCCGAGGACGCTGAGGGCGCTGCCCGGCCCGGCCTCCAGGAACGTCCGCACGCCCTCCCGGTGCAGGTATCGCAGCGTCGGGTGGAACCGCACGGTCGCGAGGACGTGCCGCACCCAGTAGTCGGCGTCGAACTCGGTCATGAGTTCGCCGGTCACGTTCGACACGATCGGAATCCGCGCCGGCCGCCACTCCACCGACCGCAACACCTCACCGAACGCGGCGGTCATCGGCTCCATCAGCGGCGAATGGAACGCATGCGACACCCGCAACCGGGTCGTACGCACACCCGGGAACACCAGCGAGTCCAGCACTTCGAGGGGGCCGGACAACACCACCGACGACGGCCCGTTGACCGCCGCCACCGACACACCGTCAGGCACCACATCCACCGGCGCCCCGACCGCCAGCATCCCACCACCCGGCGGCAACTCCCCCATCAACCGGCCGCGAGCCTCGACCACCTTCACCGCGTCCGCCAGGCTCAACACCCCAGCGCAGTAGGCGGCCGACAACTCACCCACCGAATGCCCGGCCAGGAAGTCCGGCTTGAGACCCCAATCGCGTAGCTGCTCGAACAACGCGACCTCAATGGCGAACAGGCCCGCCTGCGCGTTCCGGGTGTCGTCCACCGAACCTGAAGGCTCGGGCAGCAGCGCGCGGACCTCCTCGTACACCTCCCGGAACCGGGGGTAGACCGCCGCCAGCTCCGCACCCATCCCGGCCCGCTGCGAGCCCTGGCCCGGGAACAGCACGGCCAGCCCGCCCCGGGTCACCGAGCCGCGCACGGTCTGCTCGTCCAGGAGCACGGCCCGGTGTTCCAGGCCCGCCCGCGTCGCCGCCAGCGAGTAGCCGATGTCCAGCGGCGACCCCGGCCAGTCCCGCAGCCGGGCCGTCTGCCGGTCCAGGCTCTCCTCGGAGCGGGCCGACACGGTCCACGCCACCGGCACCTCGGCATCGGCTGCGGGCGCGGCGGCCGGCTCCTCCACCGACTCGAGGATCACGTGGGCGTTGGTGCCGCTGATGCCGAACGACGACACGCCCGCCCGCCGTGGGCGGTCGGCCACCGGCCACGCTCGTGCGGCGGTCACCAGCTCGACCGCGCCGCCCGCCCAGTCGACCTGCGGGGTGGGCTCGTCGACGTGCAGGGTCGGCGGGACCAGGCCGTGGCGCATCGCCATGACCATTTTGATGATGCCCGCGGCGCCCGCGGCCGCCTGCGAGTGGCCGATGTTCGACTTCACCGACCCGAGCAGCAGCGGCCGGCCCGGCTCGCGGTCGCGGCCGTAGGTGGCCAGCAGCGCCTGGGCCTCGATCGGGTCGCCGAGCCGCGTGCCGGTGCCGTGGCCCTCCACGACGTCCACGTCGGACGGTCCCAGCCCGGCCCCGTCGAGCGCGGCCCGGATGACGCGCTGCTGCGACGGGCCGTTGGGGGCGGTGAGCCCGCTGCTGGCGCCGTCCTGGTTCACGGCGGTGGCCCGCACGACGCCGAGCACGGGGTGGCCGTTGCGGCGGGCGTCGCTGAGCCGCTCGACGAGCAGCAGCCCGGCGCCCTCGGCCCAGCCGGTGCCGTCGGCCGCCGCGGCGAAGGACTTGCAGCGGCCGTCGACGGCGAGGCCGCGCTGGCGGGAGAACTCGACGAACGCGGCCGGGGTCGACATCACGCACACCCCGCCGACGAGGGCCAGGGTGCACTCGCCGTGGCGGAGCGCCTGGGCGGCCAGGTGCAGCGCGACGAGCGACGAGGAGCAGCCCGTGTCGATGCTGATCGCCGGGCCCTCCAGGCCGAGCGTGTAGGAGATGCGGCCGCTGGCGACGGAGGCCGAGTTGCCGGTGCCGAGGTAGCCGTCGACGGGGGTGGCGGTCGCGGCGAGCAGAGCGGTGTAGTCCTGGCCGCTGGTGGCCGCGTAGACGCCGGTGCGGGTGCCGCGCAGCGAGAACGGGTCGATGCCGGCCCGCTCGATCGCCTCCCAGGACAGCTCCAGCAGCAGCCGCTGCTGCGGGTCCATGGCGAGGGCCTCGCGCGGGCTGATGCCGAAGAAGCCGGGGTCGAACTCGCCGACGCCACGCAGGAAGCCGCCCTCGCGGGCGTACGAGGCGCCGCTGCGGTCGGGGTCCGGGCTGTAGAGGGCGTCGAGGTCCCAGCCGCGGTCGTCGGGGAACGGCGCGATGGCGTCGCGGCCGGCCGCGACGAGGTCCCACAGGTCCTCGGCCGAGGCGATGCCGCCCGGAAAGCGGCAGCTCATCCCGATGATCGCGATCGGCTCGCCGGTGAGCGCCGCGAGGCGCTGGTTCTGCTGCTTGAGCCGCTGGTTGTCGACCAGCGCCGTCCGCAGCGCCTCGACGACGTTGTCCATCGATACGCTCATCGCCGGCTCCTCGGGGTCACGAGTCGGATCCGTCCATCGCGAGCCGGATGAGGCTCTCGACGTCGAGCTCCTGGATCGAAGTGGGCGCCTCCGACGCGAGCCCGGCGGCGGGCGCACCGCCGGCGGCCAGGCGCAGCAGCGGGTCGAGCAGGCCGGCCTCGCGCAGCCGGGCGAGCGGGATGGCGGCCAGGGCCCGCCGGACCTCCGCGTCCTCGCCCGGCTCGTCCGGCCCCTCGGCGTCGAACAGCAGCCCGGCGAGATGGTCGGCGAGCGCGTCGGTGGTGGGGTGGTCGAAGACGAGCGTCGTCGGCAGCTTCCGTCCGGTGGCGCGGCTCAGCGCGTTGCGCAGGTCCACGGCGGTGAGCGAGTCGAAGCCGAGGTCGAGGAAGCCGCGGCCGACCTCGATCGCGTCCGGCGACGGGTGCCCGAGCGCCTTCGCCGCGTGCTCGCGGACGAGCTCGACGAGGGCCCGGCGGCGGGCGGCGGCGTTGAGCGCGCTCGTGCGGGCCAGCCAGTCGGCGGCGGCGTCGGCCGTGTCCTCGACGGCCTCGTCCGCGGCCGCGAGCGCCCGCACGGCCGGCAGCTCGCCGAAGAGGGCGCTGGGCCGGGTGACGGTGAACCGGGGGTGGAACACGGCCCAGTCGACGTCGGCGACGGTCACGGTGGTGTCGGCGAGGTCGAGGGCGCGCTGCAGCCCGGCGATCGCGGTGGCCGGCTCCATGCCGTCCAGGCCGAGGCGGCGCAGCTGGTCCTGGGCGCCGTCGGCGAACATGCCCGACTCGGTCCAGGCGCCCCACGCGACCGCGGTGGCCGGGCGGCCCTGCGCCCGGCGCCGCTCGGCGAGCGCGTCGAGGTAGGCGTTGCCGGCCGCGTAGGCGCCCTGGCCGCCGCCGCCCCAGACGCCCGCGACGGAGGAGAAGAGCACGAACGCGTCGAGGTCGGCGTCGCCGAGCAGCGCGTCGAGGTTCGCGGCGCCGGCCGCCTTGGCCCCGACCAGGTCGGCGAGGTCGGCGAGGTCCATCTCCCGGACCGGGATCACCTCGCTGACGCCGGCGCAGTGCACGACCGTGCGCACCGGCGAGCCGGTCGCCGCGGTCTCGGCCAGGACCTCGGCCAGCTCGGCCCGGTCGGCGACGTCGCAGGCGGCGACGACGACCTCGGCGCCGAGCGCGCGCAGCTCGGCGGCGAGCTCCTCGGAGCCGGGGGCCTCCCACCCGCTGCGGCTGGTGAGCACGATTCGCTCGGCGCCGGCGCCGGCCAGCCAGCGGGCGACGTGCCCGCCGAGCGCACCGGTGCCGCCGGTGACGAGCGCGGTGCCGGTGGGCCGCCACGCGGCGCCCGGGGCCGGGCCGTCGGACGGTCCGCAGGCGAGGAGTCGGCGGCCGAACACGCCGGCGGCCCGGATCGCGACCTGGTCCTCGCCCGTAGCGCCGCCGAGCACCCGCCCGAGCCGGTCCACGCCCGCGGCGCCGAGCTCGGGCGGCAGGTCGATGAGCCCGCCCCAGCGCTGCGGATGTTCGAGCGCCGCGCTGCGGCCGAGGCCCCACAGCATCGCCGGGCGGGGCGCGGCGAGGGCGTCGCCGGCGTCGACCGACACGGCGCCGCGGGTGAGCCACCACACCGGCGCCGCCCAGTCGAGCTCGGCGAGCGCCTGCAGGAGCAGCAGGTTGCCGGCGACGCCGCGGCCGAGCACCGGGAAGTCGTCGCGGTCGCGGTCGTCGAGGGCGAGCAGGGACAGCACGCCGGCCGGCGCCTCGAACCCGTCCCGGAGCCGGGCGACGACCTCCGCCGTCTCCTGCTCGGTTCCGTCCATGTCCAGGCGTACCGTCACGCCTCCGACCGCCGCCGAGCACTGCGCGACCAGCTCGGGGTCGGCGCCGGGCGGGACGGCGAGCAGCCAGGTGCCGGTCGCCGGCTCCCCGGCCGCGGGCACGGGCGTCCAGGCCACCCGGTAGCGGGCGGCGTCGAGGCGGCCCTGTTCCCGGCGCCGGCGACGCCAGGCGGCCAGGGCGGGCAGGAACGTGCGCATCGAGCCGTCGGCGTCGACGTCGAGGGTCTCGGTGAGCGTGCCGAGGTCCTCGCGCTCGACGGCCGCCCAGAACTCGTGCTCGGTCTCGTGCTCCGGCGCCGGTCCCGGTTCCGCCGCCGGCCACTGTGGCGGCTGGGGCCAGAACCGCTGGTGCTGGAACGCGTACGTCGGCAGGTCCACGGTCGCCGTATGTGGCAGGACGGTCTCGAAGGTGACGGGGTGCCCGAGCGCGTGCGCCTGCGCGAGGTTGGCCAGCAGCCGGGTGGGCTGGTCGGCGTCGCGGCGCAGGGTGTCGAGGATGTGGGCGTCCTCGGCGATCTGCGCGAGGGCCATGGTGAGCACCGGGTGCGCGGAGATCTCCACGAACGTGCGGTGCCCGGACTCCAGCGCGGTCCGCACCGCCGACTCGAACTCGACCCGCTGGCGCAGGTTGTCCATCCAGTACTCGGCGGACATCGTGGCCCCGGCCACCGTCGAGATCATCGGCGTGTGCCCGGGCCGGATCGTGATCCCGGCCAGATCCGCGAGCACCTGCTCGCGGACCTGCTCGACGCTCGGATGGTGCGAGGCGTAGTCGACGGAGATGAGCCGCGCCCGCTCCACCCGCGACACCACATCCTGCACCGCGTCCACCGGACCCGCCACGACCACCGTCCGAGGGCCGTTGACGGCCGCGACGACCACACCCTCGGGCAGCAGCGGCGTCACCTCCTCAACCGACAGCGGGACCGAGGCCATCGTCCCGGTGCCCTTCAGCGCCTTCAGCGCCCGCGCCCGCACCGCCACCACGCGGGCGGCGTCATCGAGCGAGAGAATCCCGGCCACGTGCGCCGCGGCGATCTCGCCCTGCGAGTGGCCGATCACCGCGTGCGGCCTCACACCCGCGTGCTCCCACACCCGGGCCAGGGCCACCCCGACGGCGAACAGCACCGGCTGCACGACCTCGACCCGGTCCAGCCAGTCCGTGTCATCACCGGTCAGCAGACCCGCGATATCCACATCCAGCCACGGCGTGAGAGCCAGCTGACACTCCACGATCGCGTCCGCGAACACCGGGCACGAGGAGAACAGGCCCGCGGCCATGCCGGCCGACTGGCTGCCCTGACCCGGGAACACCCACACCATCCGCCCGCCGGTGCCGGCCACGCCCGTGATCGCCAGGTCGTTCAGGCTCGCGACCAGCTCCTCCGTGGTCCGCCCGACGGCGGCCGCCCGGTGCTCGAACACCGCCCGGGTCGTCGCGAGGGACCACGCGATCCGCTCCGGGGACGCGGTGTGGGCGATGTCCGCGAGCCGGGCCGCCTGCTCGGCGACCGCCGCGGCCGAGCGGCCCGAGATCGGCCAGACCACCGGCCCGATGACCAGGCCGCTCCTCTCGGGGGTCTCGCTGGGTGTCTCGTCGGGCAGGGTCAGGATCACGTGGGCGTTGGTGCCGCTGATGCCGAAGGACGACACCGCGGCCCGGCGGGGCCGATCGGTCGCCGGCCACGGACGGGCCTCGGTGGCCAGCTCCACCTTCCCGGCCGACCAGTCCACGTGCGGGGTCGGGGTGTCGACGTGCAGGGTCGGCGGTACGACGCCCGCCCGCATGGCGAGGATCATCTTGATCACGCCCGCGACGCCCGCGGCGGCCTGGGTGTGGCCGATGTTCGACTTGATCGAGCCCAGCAGCAGCGCCTCGCCACGATCCTGGCCGTAGGTCGCCAGCAGCGCCTGGGCCTCGATCGGGTCGCCGAGGGTCGTGCCGGTGCCGTGCGCCTCGACCACGTCCACATCGGACGGTGCCAGTCCGGCGTCGGCGAGGGCCTGGCGGATCACCCGCTGCTGCGACGGGCCGTTCGGGGCGGTGAGCCCGTTGGAGGCGCCGTCCTGGTTCACGGCCGAGCCCGCGAGCACCGCGAGGACCGGGTGGCCGTTGCGCCGCGCGTCGGCCAGGCGCTCCACGAGCAGGATGCCGACGCCCTCGCCCCAGCCGGTGCCGTCCGCGCCGGCCGCGAAGGCCTTGCAGCGGCCGTCGACGGCGAGGCCGCGCTGCCGGGAGAAGCCGACGAACACGCCCGGCGTCGACATCACCGTCACGCCGCCGGCCAGCGCCAGGTCGCACTCGCCGCGCCGCAGCGCCTGGGCCGCCAGGTGCAGGGCCACGAGCGAGGACGAGCAGGCGGTGTCGACGGAGACCGCGGGGCCTTCGAGGCCGAACGTGTAGGAGACGCGGCCGGACAGCACGCTGCCCGCGTTGCCGGTGAGCAGGTGGCCCTCGGCGTTGTCGCTGCCGTACATGAGGGCCGCGTAGTCCTGGTGGTTGGTGCCGACGAAGACGCCGGTCGGGCTGCTGCGTAAGGCGTGCGGGTCGAGCCCGGCCCGTTCGAACGCCTCCCACGCGGACTCGAGCAGGAGCCGCTGCTGCGGGTCCATCGCGACCGCCTCGCGCGGGCTGATGCCGAAGAAGCCGGGGTCGAAGTCGGCGACGCCCGCGAGGAAGCCGCCGTGGCGCACGTAGCTCGTGCCGGCGTGGTCGGGGTCGCTGTGGTACAGCTGCTCGATCGGCCAGTTCCGGTCGCCGGGAAACTCGGTGATGCCGTCGCGGCCCGCGGCCAGCATCTGCCACAGCTCCTCGGGCGAGCCGCTGCCCGGGAAGCGGCAGCTCATCGCGACGATCGCGATCGCCTCGTCGGCCGGGCCGGCCGGGCGGGCCGCGACCACGATCTCGGCCGCGGAGCCGCCGAGGAGCGCGTCGAGGTGGGCGGCGAGCAGCACCGGGGCCGGGTAGTCGAACGCCAGCGTGGTGGGCAGCGTGAGCCCGGTCGCGGTGGCCAGCACGTTGCGCAGGTCGATCGCGGTGAGCGAGTCGAGGCCGAGGTCGCGCAGGGGCCGGTCGGCGGGCACGTCCTGCTCGCCGGCGTAGCCGAGCACGGCGGCCGCGGCCGACCGGACCAGCTCCAGCAGCGCCGCGGCCCGCTCGGCCGCCGGCCGGGCCGCGAGCCCGGCGCCCGGGGCCGTCGCCGGCTCCGGGTCGGCGGCGGCGCGCTCGGCGAGGGCCTGGCGCAGGCGCCGCACCTCGGGCAGCGCCCCGATGAACGGGCTCGGCCGCAGCCCGGTGAAGGCGCCGGCGAACCGCTCCCAGTCGAGGTCGATGACGACCGGCGCGGTCTCGTCGCGCAGGAGGGCGCCGGTCAGCGCCTCCAGGGCCAGGCGCGGCGGCATGGGGGTGACGCCGCCCCGGCGCATCCGTTCGCGGGTGCGGTCGTTCTGGGCCGGCATGCCGTCGCCGCTCCAGGCGCCCCAGGCCACCGAGGTCGCGACGAGGCCGGCGGCCCGGCGCTGCTCGGCGAGGGCGTCGAGGTAGGCGTTCGCGGCCGCGTAGCCGGCCTGCCCGGCGTTGCCCGCGATGCCGGCGAAGGAGGAGAACAGCACGAACGCGCGCAGCGGGAGGTCGCGGGTGAGCTCGTCGAGGTGGGCCGCGGCGAGCGCCTTGGCGGCCAGGATCCGTTCGAGCCGCGGCGCGGTGAGCGCGTCGACGATGCCGTCGTCGAGGACGGCGGCGGTGTGCACGACCGCGGTGAGCGGCAGCTCGTCCGGGATGCCGGCGATGAGGGCGGCCAGCGCGTCGCGGTCGGTGACGTCGCAGGCGGCCAGGCTGACCCGGACCCCGTCGGCGGCGAGCTCGTCGGCGAGGTCGGCGGCGCCGGGGGCGTCGGGGCCGCGGCGGCTGGCCAGGATGACGTGCTCGGCGCCGGACTCGGCGAGCCAGCGGGCGACGTGCCGGCCGAGGCCGCCGGTGCCGCCCGTGACGAGGGCGGTGCCGGAGAGCTTCCAGCCGTCGGCGTCGCCGGCCCGGCCGGGCCGGGCGTGGTGCAGGCGGCGGGCGAGGCGGCCGGAGCCGCGGACGGCGACCTGGTCCTCGCCGTCGGGGTCGGTGACGGCCGCGACGAGGCGCCCGGCGGCGGCCCGGTCGAGCCGGTCGGGGAGGTCGATCAGGCCGCCCCAGCGGTCGGGGTGCTCGAGCGCGACGACGCGCCCGAGGCCCCAGACGGCGGCCTGCACCGGGTCGGCGGGCCGGTCGGTGGTGCCGGTGCGGACCGCGCCGCGGGTCGCGCACCACAGCGGCGCGTCGAGCCCGAGGTCGCCGAGGGCCTGCACGAGCGCCGCGGTGCCCGACAGGGCGAGCGGGACGCCGGGGTACAGCGGGTCGCAGCGGTCGTCGAGGGCGAGCAGCGACAGCACGCCCCGCACGCCGCCGACCAGCGCGCCGGTGTGCGCGCCCGGCGCGGGCCGGGTCAGCGCGGCCCAGAGCTCGTCGATCAGCTGCTCGCGGCTCGCGCCGGCGAGGTCGACCTCGGCGGTGACGACCTCGGCGCCGGCCGTGCGCAACGCCGCGGCGATCGGGTCGTGCTCGGCGCCGCCCTTGGGCGCCAGCAGCAGCCAGTGGCCGGCGAGGACGGGCTCCGGGCGGTCGGTCAGGGGCTCCCACTCGATGCGGTAGCGCCACCCGTCCGCCGCCGACTGCTCGCGCTGCTGGCGCCGCCAGGCCGCGAGCACCGGCAGCGCGGCCGCGGCGTCCTCGCGGGGGGCGCCGGTGAGCTCGGTCAGCGCGGCGAGGTCCTCGCCGTCCACGGCGGCCCAGAACGCGTCGGTCTCGGCGGCCGGGGCCGGGGCCTCGCCGGGCTCGGGGAAGGCGGGCCAGTAGCGGACGCGCTGGAACGGGTACGTCGGCAGGTCGGCGTGGCGGGGCGGGCCGGGGTGCACCGCGGCCCAGTCGAGCGCGGCGCCGGCGACGTGCAGCTCCGCGAGCGCGGTGAGCAGCGCCCCGGGCTCGGGCCGGTCGCGGCGCAGGGTGGTCACGACGACGGCCCCGTCGGCGCCCGCGTGCAGGTGGGGTGCGAGGGCGGCGTCGGGGCCGACCTCGACGAGGGTGTCGATGCCGTGCGCGCGCAGGGCGGCGAGCCCGTCGGCGAACCGCACGGTCTCCCGCACGTGCCGCACGAAGTACTCGGCGTCGAACTCCGAGATCAGCTCGCCGCGCACGTTGGAGACGACCTGGAGCCGGGGCGGGTGGAAGGTGACGCCCTCGAGCACCGCGCGGAACTCGTCCAGCATCGGCTCCATGAGCGCCGAGTGGAAGGCGTGCGACACCCGCAGCCGGTTGGTCCGTAAGCCCTCGGTGTCGATGGCGTCGATCGCCGCGGCGGGCCCGGCGAGCACCACCGAGCGGGGCCCGTTGACGGCCGCGACGCAGACGCCCTCGGTGAGCAGGCCGCGGGCGGTGGCCTCGTCGCAGTTGACGGCAAGCATCGCGCCGCCCGGCGGCAGGGCCTGCATCAGCCGGCCGCGCGCGGCGACGACCGCGCACGCGTCGGCCAGCGACCACACGCCGGCGACATAGGCCGCGGCCAGCTCGCCGATGGAGTGCCCGCCGACCACCTCGGGCCGCAGCCCCCACGCCCGCAGCTGCTCGAACAGGGCCACCTCGATGGCGAAGAGACCGGCCTGGGCGTACTGCGTCTCGTCGGCGAGCCCCGGCGGGACGTGCGTGAGCGCCACCGGCAGCAGTCCGTCGAACGCGGCGCAGACCTCGTCGTAGACGCGGGTGTAGACGGGGTATCGGCCGTACAGCTGCGAGCCCATCCCGGCCCGCTGCGCGCCCTGCCCGCTGAAGAGCACCCCGACGCGGCGCCCGGCCCCGGCGACCCCGGTCAGCGGCGCCGTACCGGCCGCGACCCGGTCGAGGCCGGCCAGCAGCTCGTCGCGGTCGGCGGCGAGGACGACGGCCCGGTGCTCGAGGGCGGCCCGGGACACGGCGGAGGCGCGGGCGAGCCCGGCGACGTCGGCGTCCGGGTGCGCGGCCAGCCACCGCGACCAGCGCCGGGCCACCGTGGCCAGGGCGCTGCCGGTCCGGGCCGACAGCAGCACCGGCACCGGGCCGTCGACGGTCTCGTCCGGCGGCGGCGGTACGTCCTGGGCCTCCTCGATGATCACGTGCGCGTTGGTGCCGCTGATCCCGAACGAGGAGATCCCGGCGCGGCGCGGCTGCTCCCCCGCCGGCCAGGGCCGCGGCTCGGTCAGCAGCTCGACGGCGCCCGCGGACCAGTCCACGTGCGGGGTCGGCGAGTCCACGTGCAGCGTCTTCGGCAGCACCCCGTGGCGCATGGCGAGGACCATCTTGATGATCCCGGCGACGCCCGCGGCCGCCTGGGTGTGGCCGATGTTCGACTTCACCGAGCCGAGCCACAGCGGCCGGTCGGCCGGACGGTCCTGGCCGTAGGTGGCCAGCAGCGCCTGCGCCTCGATCGGGTCGCCGAGCGTGGTGCCGGTGCCGTGGGCCTCGACGGCGTCGACGTCCACCGGCGACAGGCCGGCGCTGGTGAGCGCGGCCCGGATGACCCGCTGCTGCGACGGCCCGTTCGGGGCCGTGAGACCGTTCGAGGCGCCGTCCTGGTTCACCGCGCTGCCGCGCACGACGGCGAGGACCGGGTGCCCGTTGCGGCGGGCGTCGGCCAGGCGCTCCACGAGCAGCAGCCCGACGCCCTCGGCGAAGCCGGTCCCGTCGGCCGAGGCCGCGAAGGACCGGCACCGGCCGTCCGGCGACAGGGCCCGCTGCCGGCTGGAGGCGAGGAACAGGCCCGGGGTCGACATCACGGTCACGCCGCCGGCCAGGGCCAGGCCGCACTCCCCGGAGCGCAGCGCCTGCATCGCCCAGTGCAGGGCGACCAGCGACGACGAGCAGGCGGTGTCGATCGACACCGACGGGCCCTCCAGGCCGAGCGTGTACGACAGCCGCCCGGAGACCACCGCGGCCGCGTTGCCGGTCATGAGGTGGCCCTCGTTGCTGCCCGGGGCCATCATGAGCAGCGGCCCGTAGTCCTGGCCGTTGGTCCCGACGAACACCCCGGTCCGGCTGCCGCGCAGCCGCGACGGGTCGATCCCGGCCCGCTCGAACGCCTCCCAGGCCGCCTCCAGCAGGAGCCGCTGCTGCGGGTCCATGGCCAGGGCCTCGCGCGGGCTGATGCCGAACATGCCCGCGTCGAAGTCCCCGACGCCGGCCACGAAGCCGCCCTCCCGGGTGTATGAGGTGCCGGGGCGGTCCGGGTCGGGGTCGTAGAGGTACTCCAGCGGCCAGCCCCGGTCGGCCGGGAACGGCGAGATGGCGTCGCCGCCGCCGGCCAGCAGGTCCCACAGGTCCTCGGGCGCGTCGACCCCGCCGGGGAACCGGCAGCTCATGGCCACGATCGCCACCGGCTCCTGCGCCTGCGACTCGACCTCGCTGAGTCGCTGGCGCGTGACGTGCAGGTCCGCCATGACCCGTTTCAGGTAGTCACGGAGCTTGTCCTCATTGGCCATCGGGGTCGCGCTCCCTCGTGGTGCGGTACGGGTCGGGGCCGGCGGTCAGGAGACGCCGAGGTCGCCGTCGACGAGGGCGAAGAGGTCCTCGTCGCTGGCCTGGGCCAGCCGGGCGCTGATGTCGGTGCCGGCGGCGGTGTCGTCGCCGGCCTGTTCGAGGCTGGTGAGCATCGCCTGGAGCCGCATCATGGCCCGCATCCGGGCCTGCTCGTCCCCGGCGATCACGGGCAGGTCGTCGGCGAGCCGGTCCAGGTCGGCCAGGACGGCCTCGGGCAGGACCGACTCGTCCACGACCACCTCGGCGTAGACGTAGTCGGCGAGGGTCGCCGGCGTCGGGTAGTCGAAGACCAGCGTGACGGGCAGCGGCACACCCGTCATCGCCCCGAGCCGGTTGCGCAGCTCGACCGCGGTGACGGAGTCGAAGCCCAGCTCCCGGAACGCCCGGTTGTCGTCGATCGCCTCGGCGGAGGGGTAGTTCAGCACCGAGGCCACCTGGCCGAGGACGAGCTGCAGCACGGCCCGGGGCCGCTCGGCCGGCGGCAGGGCGCTGAGCCGGGCCGCGAGCGGGCCGTGCTCCTCGGTGCCGGCGGCCTCCACGACGACGGGCTGCCGGTGGCGTACGTCGGGCAGGTCCTCGACCAGCGGCGCGGGCCGGGTCGCGGTGAACGCCGTGTAGAACCGCTCCCAGTCGATGTCGGCGACGGTCAGGAACGTCTCGCTGTGGTCCATCGCCTGCTCCAGCGCGGCGATCGTGGACTCCGGGGCCATCTCGCGCACGCCGTGGCGGCGCAGGACGTCGCCGAAGTCGCCCTCGGCCATCCCGCCGCCGTCCCAGGCGCCCCAGGCGATCGACAGCGCGGGCAGGCCGAGGCCGCGGCGGTACTGGGCCAGGCCGTCGAGGTAGGCGTTGCTGGGCGCGTAGTTGCCCACACCCGAGCTGGCCACCGTGCCGGCGAACGACGAGAAGAGGATGAACGCCGACACGTCGAGGTCCATCGTCAGCTCGTGCAGGTGGCGGGCGACGTCGACCTTGGCCCGCAGGACCCGCTCCATCTGCTCCGGCCCGAGGTCGGCGATGAGCGCGTCGTCCAGGGTGGCCGCCGCGTGCACGACGGTCGTCAGCGGGCACTCCAGCGGGATCTCCTCGATCAGCCCCGCCAGCAGCTCCCGGTCGGAGGCGTCGCCGGCCACGATCGTGACCCGGGCGCCGAGCTCGGTCAGCTCGGCCTCCAGGGCGGGCGCGTCGGGGTCGGTCGAGCCGCGGCGGCTCACGAGGATCAGGTGCTCGACGCCGCGCCGGGCGAGCCAGCGGGCCGCGTGGCTGCCCAGGGCGCCGGTGCCGCCGACGATCAGCGCGGTGCCGTACGGCTGCCAGGGCATCTGCGGCAGGCTGTCGCCGAGGGCGACCCGGGTCAGGCGCCGGGCGAAGAGCCCGGCGGCGCGGACCGCGATCTGGTCCTCGGACCGCCCGCCGAGCGCCGCGGCGAGCAGTTCGCCCGTGCGCTCGTCGGCCTCCTCGGGCAGGTCGATCAGGCCGGCCCAGCGGTCCGGGTGCTCCAGCGCCGCGACCCGGCCGAAGCCCCAGATCATCGCCTGCTCCGGCGAGCGGAGCTTGTCCATGAGGCCGGTCGAGATCGCGCCGCTGGTGAGGCTCCACAGCGGGGCCCGCAGCCCGGCGTCGCCCATGCCCTGCACGAGCGCGA
This sequence comes from Dactylosporangium sp. CA-052675, assembly GCF_050947935.1. Taxonomy (GTDB): domain Bacteria; phylum Actinomycetota; class Actinomycetes; order Mycobacteriales; family Micromonosporaceae; genus Dactylosporangium. The sequence goes on from NZ_CP192010.1 coordinate 5,758,747, forward strand.
CGGTCGCGGACAGCCCGATCGGCACCGACGCGTGCCGCGGGTGGGCGGACTCGTCGAGGCCGAGCAGCGACAGCACCCCGGCCACGTCCGCGCCGGCGACCATGCCGTCGGGCAGCGGGCCGTCGGGGGCGGTCTCGGGCTGCACGACGGCGAGCAGGCGCTTGGCGAGCCCGTCGCGCTCCAGCTCGGCCGGGCTGAGCCGGATCGGCACCGCGGTGCCGCCGTGCTCGGCCACGACCGCGGCGATGACGGGCTCCCACCCGGTCGCCGCCTCGGCCTCCGGGGTGAGGATCAGCCAGGTGCCCGGCAGCGGGGCCGCCTTGGCGCCGGCGAGCGGCTTCCAGGTGTCCTGGTAGCGCCAGTTGTCGATGACGGCCTGGCGGTTGCGCTGCTTGCGCCACGACAGCAGCACCGGCAGGGCCGGGCGCAGGGCGTCGATGGTGCCGATGAGGTCGGAGTCGTCGACGGTGAGGGCCTCGGCCAGCTGGGTGAGGTCCTCGGAGTCGACGGCGGCCCAGAACCGGCGCTGCGACGGGTCCGCGCCCACCGTCTCGGCGGTGGCCGCGGGCGCGAGCGGGCCGGTGCCGTCGAGCCAGTAGTGCTCGCGCTGGAACGGGTACGTCGGCAGGTCCACGGTGGCGGCGGGCGCGAGGATCGCCTCGTAGCGCACCGGGTGGCCGAGGCTGTGGGCCAGCGCGAGGTTGCTCAGCAGCCGCTCGGGCTGGTCGGCGTCGCGGCGCAGGGTGTCCAGCACGTGCGCGTCGCCGGCGATCTGGCCCAGCGCCATGGTCAGCACCGGGTGCGCGGAGATCTCGACGAACGTGCGGTGCCCGGACTCGAGCGCGGTCCGCACGGCGGCCTCGAACTCGACCCGCTGGCGGAGGTTGTCCATCCAGTAGCCGGCCGACATGGTGGCCCCGGCGACCGTCGAGATCATCGGGGTGTGGCCGGGGTGGACGGTGATGCCGTCGAGGGCGGCGAGGACCTGGTCGCGGACCTGCTCCACGCTGGGGTGGTGCGAGGCGTAGTCGACCGGGATCAGCTTGGCGCCCTCGACGCGGTCCACCAGGCGCTGCACCGCGTCCGGCGGCCCGGCCACCACGAGCGAGCGCGGGCCGTTGACCGCCGCGACCACGACGTCGTCCGGCACCTCGTCCGCCGTCAGCGGGACGGAGGCCATGGTCCCGGTGCCCTTGAGCGCCTTGAGCGCCTGTGCCCGCACCGCGACGACCCGGGCCGCGTCATCGAGGGAGAGGATGCCGGCGACGTGCGCGGCGACGATCTCGCCCTGGGAGTGGCCGATCACCGCGTGCGGCTTGACGCCCGCCCGCTGCCAGACCCGCGCGAGGGCCACCCCGACGGCGAACAGCACCGGCTGCACGACCTCGACCCGGTCCAGCCAGGCGGTGTCGGCGCCGGTGAGCAGCGCGGGGATGTCGAGCTCGATCCAGGGGGCGAGGGCGGCCTGGCACTCGGCGATGGCGTCGGCGAACGCCGGGCAGGTGCCCAGCAGCCCGGCGGCCATGCCGGCGGACTGGCTGCCCTGGCCCGGGAACACCCACACCAGGCGGCCGCCCGACGTCGCGGTCCCGGTCACCGCCCCGGTCGCCGGGACGCCGGCCGCGACGGCGTCGAGCCGGGCCGCGAGGGTGTCGCGGTCGGCGCCGACGACGGCCGCGCGGTGCTCGAACGTCGAGCGGGCCGCGACCAGCGACCACGCGATGTCCTCGACGCGCACGTCCGGGTTGGCCCGCACGAACGCGGCGAGCCGGGCGGCCTGCTCGGGCACGGCGCCGGCGGAGCGGCCGGAGAACGGCCACACCACCGGCCCGGCGACCAGCGGCTCGGCCGGGGCCGGGGCGGCCCCGGGCTCGGCCGCCGGCTCGGTCTCCTCGGCGGTGGGCTGCTCGATGATGACGTGGGCGTTGGTGCCGCTGACGCCGAACGACGAGACGGCGGCGCGGCGCGGGCGCTCGGACTCGGGCCACGGCCGGGCCTCGGTCAGCAGCTCGACCGCGCCCGCGGACCAGTCCACGTGCGGGGTGGGCGCGTCGATGTGCAGCGTCTTGGGCAGCACGCCGTGCTCGATCGCCTTCACCATCTTGATGACGCCGGCGACGCCCGCGGCGGCCTGGGTGTGGCCGATGTTCGACTTGATGGAGCCCAGCCAGAGCGGGCGGTCCTCGGGGCGGTCCTGCCCGTAGGTGGCGATCAGCGCCTGGGCCTCGATCGGGTCGCCGAGGGTGGTGCCGGTGCCGTGGGCCTCGACGACGTCCACCTCGGCCGGCGTCAGCCGGGCGTTGGCCAGGGCGGCCTGGATGACCCGCTGCTGGGCCGGGCCGTTCGGCGCGGTGAGGCCATTGCTGGCGCCGTCCTGGTTCAGGGCGGAGCCGCGGATGACGGCGAGGACGGGGTGGCCGTTGCGGCGGGCGTCGGAGAGCCGCTCCAGCAGCAGCATGCCGACGCCCTCGCCCCAGCCGGTGCCCTCGGCGCCGGCCGCGAACGCGCGGCAGCGGCCGTCGACGGACATGCCACGCTGGCGGGAGAAGACGATGAACACGCCCGGCGTCGACATGACGGTGACGCCGCCGGCGAGGGCCAGGTCGGACTCGCCCTGCCGCAGCGACTGGCAGGCCCAGTGCAGGGCGACCAGCGACGAGGAGCAGGCGGTGTCGACGGTGACGGCGGGCCCGTTGAGGTTGAGCGTGAAGGCGATGCGGCCGGAGGCGACGCTCGTGGTGTTGCCGGTGCCGACGTACATGTCGACGCCCTCGGGCATGGAGTTCACGCCGAGGCCGTAGTTGCCGGTCGCCATGCCGACGAAGACGCCGGTCTGGGTGCCGCGCACGGAGCTGGGCGCGATCCCGGCCCGCTCGAACGCCTCCCACGACGTCTCGAGCAGTAAGCGCTGCTGCGGGTCCATCGCCATCGCCTCGCGCGGGCTGATGCCGAAGAACGACGCGTCGAAGCCGCCCGCGCCGTCGATGAACCCGCCGACGCGGGTGTAGCTCTTGCCGGGCTTGTCGGGGTCGGGGTCGTAGAGCGCCTCGAGGTCCCAGCCGCGGTAGTCGGGGAACTCGCCGAGGGCGTCGCGGCCGTCGGCCACGACGTCCCACAGCGCCTCGGGGGTGGTGACACCGCCGGGGAAGCGGCAGCTCATGGAGACGATCGCGATGGGCTCGTGCTGCTTGGCCTCGGCGGCCCTCAGCTGCCGGCGGCTGTCGTGCAGGTCGGCCGTCACCCGCTTGAGGAAGTACCGAAGCTTGTCGTCGTCACTCATCTGACACCAGCCTCCACAGCGAACGCATCCATGAACATCTCAGTGAATTCCGAATTCCTTGCCGATGAAGTCGAAGACCTCGTCGTCGCTCGCCTTGGCCAGGTCGGGCCGGTCCCGCTCGGGGTGCTCGGGCGGGGTCTCGCTGATGCCGCTCAGCAGCTCCCGCAGGCGGCGCTCGGCCCGGGCCCGGGACTCGGCGTCGAGCACGGCGACCGCGAACATCCCCTCCAGCACGTCGAGCTCGGCGAAGAGGGGCTGCAGCGACGGGGTGGCGCCCTCGGCCAGCTCGCCGCGCAGGAACTCGGCGACGGCGGCCGGGGTCGGGTAGTCGAAGACCAGCGTCGCCGAGAGGCGCAGGCCGGTGACCTCGCTCAGGCGGGCCCGCAGGGCGAAGGCGACGAGGGAGTCGACGCCGAGCTCGGAGAAGAGCGCGCCGGGCGCGACGGCTTCGGCCGAGCCCAGGCCCATCAGCTCCGCGACGGTCTCGCGGACGGTGTCGAGCAGCACCTGTTCCTGTTCCGCCGGGGGCTTGGCCGCCAGGTCACGCGCGAGCGCCCCGGTGTCCGACGACCGGGTCGCGGCGTCGCCCTCCGGGCTCGGGTCCGGGTCCGCGGTTCCACGCAGGCGCTGCCCCATGCGGGACAGGAACGACCGGGAACGCTGCTCGTTCATTGCTGAACCTTCCTAGCGGCGGTGGGATGGGCTCAGGAAATCCCGAATTCCTTTCCGATGAACTCGAAGACTTCGTCGTCGGTGGCCGACTCGAGGTCCGGCGCGCCGGACCCGTCGTCGAGGCGGCCGACCGGGGAACTGGCCTTGGCCAGCAGCTCGTACATGCGGGCGGTGAACCGGGCCCGGGCGGCGTCGTCGAGCGGCACCGCCGACAGCAGGCCCTCCAGCGCGTCGAGCTCGGTGAAGACCGGCTGGGTGGACGGGGCCGCGTCGGTGACGAGCTGCGAGCCCAGCCGCTCGGCCAGGGCGGCCGGGGTCGGGTAGTCGAAGACGAGCGTCGCCGGCAGCCGCAGCCCGGAGATGGCGTTGAGCCGGTTGCGCAGGTCGACCGCGGTCAGCGAGTCGAAGCCGAGGTCGGTGAAGAGCCGGTCGGGGTCGATCGCGTCGGCGGAGGCGTGGCCGAGCACGGCCGCGATGTGGGTGCGCACGACGTCGAGCACGACCCGGCTCCGGTCGGCCTCGGGCACGCCGGCGAGGCGCTGACCCAGGGTCGGGCCGCCGGTGACCGCGCCGCCGTCGGCGCTGCGCCGCAGGCCGGTGCGGACCAGCCCGCGCAGGATGGGCGCGAGGGCGCCCGCCTCGGCCTGGGCCCGCAGCGACGCCTGGTCCAGGCGCAGCGGCAGGATCGTCGCGGCATCCAGGCCGATCGCCGCGTCGAAGAGCTCGAGCGCCTGTCCGGTGCTGAGCGTGGTGGCGCCCTGGTCGGCCATGCGGCGCCGGTCGGCGTCGTCGAGGTGGCCGGTCATGCCGCTGGCCTGGGCCCACAGCCCCCAGCCGAGCGAGAGGGCGGCCCGGCCGGTGCGGCGGCGATGGGCGGCGAGCGCGTCGAGGTAGGCGTTGGCGGCGGCGTAGTTGGCCTGGCCGGCGCTGCCGAAGGTGGCGGCCGCGGAGGAGAACAGGACGAACGCGGCCAGGTCCTCACCCGCGGTCAGCTCGTGCAGGTTCCGGGCCGCGTCGATCTTGGGCCGGGCGACCGCGTCGAGCCGGCCGGGCGTGAGCGCGGTGAACACGCCGTCGTCGAGCACGCCGGCGGCGTGGACGACCGCGGTCAGCGGCCGGTCGGCGGGGACGGCGGCCAGCAGCGCCGCCAGGGCGTCGCGGTCGGCGGCGTCGCACGCGACGACGTCGGCGGTGGCGCCCAGGTCGGCCAGCTCGGCCACGAGCGCGCCGGAGCCGTCGGCGGCCGGGCCGCTGCGGCTGGCCAGGATCAGGTGGCGGACGTTGTGGGCGGTCGCCAGGTGGCGGGCCATGATGCGGCCGAGGGTGCCGGTGCCGCCGGTGATGAGGACGGTACCGCCCGGGTCGAGCGACCGTTCGGTGCGCTCGGCGTTGGCGGGCACGCGCCCGAGCCGGGGCACGAGCACCCGCCCGCCGCGGATCGCCAGCTGCGGCTCGCCGCTGTGGACGGCGGCCGCGAGCGACTCCCCCGGCTCGTCGACGTCGACGAGCTGGAACCGGCCGGGGTGCTCGGACATCGCCGCGCGGACCAGGCCCCAGATCGGCGCCGCGGCCAGGTTCACCGGGTAGTCGCCGGCCGCGACGGCCCCGCGGGTCACGATGACGAGCCGGGAGCCGGCGCGCCGCTCGTCGCCGAGCCAGGCCTGCATCTGCCCGAGCACGTCGTGGGTCGTGGTGCCCGCGATCAGGACCACGTCGGGCGTCTCGGCGTCGATGTCGGGCCGGATGCGCGCGCCGGCCGCCTCCATGGCGGCGCAGAGCGCCAGATCCTCGTCGCCGCGCACGACCCAGCCCGCGGTGCCGGGCACGGGGCCGGTGGGCACGGCGAGGGGGGTCCAGTCGACGCGGTACAGGGAGTCGTTGCGGGCCCCGGCGGCGCCGATGGCGTCGGCGTTCACGGGCCGCATGATGAGGGACTCGACGGTGACGACCGGCGCGCCGGTGCGGTCGGCGACCTCGAACCGGACGCCGGCCTCGCCCGCGGCGGCGAGCCGGACGCGCAGGGCTCCGGCGCCGCGGGCGTGCAGCGTCACGCCGGTCCACGCGAACGGCAGGCGGGGCAGGGTGGGGTCGCCGCCGTCGCCCATCCGGCCGAGGAAGCCGCCGATCGGCATGGCCTGCAGGGCGCCGTCGAGCAGCGCGGGGTGCACGCCGAAGGGGTCGGCCTGGCCGCGGTACTCCACCGGCAGCTCGACCTCCGCGAACACCTCGTCGCCGCGGGTCCAGGCGGCCCGCAGGCCGCGGAAGGCCGGGCCGTAGCCGAAGACGGTGGACTCGACGCCGGCGTAGAAGTCGTCGGTCTCGACCGCGACGGCGCCCGCGGGCGGCCAGACGCTCAGGTCGAACGCGCCGGCGGCGGGCCCGGACGCGGCCGGGGCGAGCACGCCGGTGGCGTGGCAGGTCCAGTCGCCACCCCGGAGCTCCCGGCCGGCCGGGGCCGGCTCCGCGGCACCGTCGTGCGGCCGGGAGTGCAGCTGGATCGTGCGCCGCCCGTCGCCGTCGGGCGCGCCGACCGCGAGCTGGACGGCGAGCGCCCCCTGCTCCGGCACGACGAGCGGGGCGAGCAGCGTCAGCTCGTCGACGCGCGGGCAGCCGACCTGCTGGGCGGCGTGGTTGGCGAGCTCGACGAAGCCGGTGCCGGGCATCAGGATCGTGCCCATCACGCGGTGCTCGGCGAGCCACGGGTGGGTGCGCACCGACAGCCGGCCGGTGAACAGCACCCGGTCGTCGTCGGGGTACGTGACCGCGGCGCCGAGCAGCGGGTGGCCGCCGTCGAGCAGGCCGGCCGAGCCGACGTCGTGGATCGGGTTCGGCTGCGGGTCGAGCCAGAAGCGCTGGCGCTGGAAGGCGTACGTCGGCAGGTCCACCGGGGCCGCCGGGGCGAGCACGGCGGTGTAGTCGACGGGCAGGCCGATGCAGTGGGCGTGGGCGAGGTTCGTGAGCAGCCGGGTCGCGGGGTCCGCGTCGCGGCGCAGGGTGTCGAGGACGTGGGCGTCCTCGGCGATCTGCGCGAGGGCCATCGTGAGCACCGGGTGCGCGGAGACCTCCACGAAAGTCCGGTGCCCGGACTCCAGCGCGGTCCGCACCGCCGGCTCGAACTCGACCCGCTGGCGCAGGTTGTCCATCCAGTACTCGGCGGACATCGTCGCCCCGGCCACCGTCGAGATCATCGGGATGTGCCCGGGCCGGATCGTGATCCCGGCCAGATCCGCGAGCACCTGCTCGCGAACCTGCTCGACGCTCGGATGGTGCGAGGCGTAGTCGACGGAGATGAGCCTCGCCCGCTCCACCCGCGACACCACATCCTGCACCGCGTCCACCGGACCCGCCACGACGACCGTCCGAGGGCCGTTGACGGCCGCAATGACCACGCCCTCGGGCAGCAGCGGGGTGACCTCGTCCGCGGAGAGCGGGACCGACGCCATCGTGCCGGTGCCCTTCAGGTCCTTCAGCGCCCGCGCCCGCACCGCGACGACCCTTGCGGCGTCGTCCAGCGACAGGATCCCGGCGACGTGCGCCGCGGCGATCTCGCCCTGCGAGTGGCCGATCACCGCGTGCGGCCTCACACCCGCGTGCTCCCAGACCCGCGCCAGGGCCACCCCGACGGCGAACAACACCGGCTGCACGACCTCGACCCGGTCCAGCCAGTCCGTGTCATCACCGGTCAGCAGACCCGCGATATCCACATCCAGCCACGGCGTGAGAGCCAGCTGACACTCCACGATCGCGTCCGCGAACACCGGACACGACGCGAACAACCCCGCGGCCATGCCGGCCGACTGGCTGCCCTGACCGGGGAACACCCACACCACGCGGCCGCTCTGGGTCGCGGTGCCGGTGATGGTCAGGTCGTTCAGGCTCGCGACGAGCTCCTCGGTGGTCCGGCCCACGGCGGCCGCCCGGTGGTCGAACACCGCCCGGGTGGTCGCGAGGGACCAGGCGATCTGCTCGGCGGGTGCGGTGTGGGCGATGTCGGCGAGCCGGGCCGCCTGCTCGGCGACCGCCGCCGGCGAACGGCCCGAGATCGGCCAGACCACCGCCCCTCGTACCAGTCCGGTGGCGGGAGCCGGCTCGGGGTCATCCGACGGCTCCGGCTGCTCGATGATGACGTGGGCGTTGGTGCCGCTGATCCCGAACGACGACACGGCCGCCCGCCGCGGGCGGTCCACGGACGGCCAGTCCTGGTTCTCGGTGAGCAGCGAGACCGCGCCGGCGGTCCAGTCGACGTGCGGCGACGGCTCGTCGACGTGCAGGGTCTTGGGCAGCACGCCGTGCCGCATCGCCATGATCATCTTGATCACGCCGGCGACGCCCGCGGCCGCCTGGGTGTGCGCGATGTTGGACTTGATGGAGCCGAGCCAGAGCGGCTGGTCGCGGTCCTGGCCGTAGGTGGCCAGCAGCGCCTGGGCCTCGATCGGGTCGCCGAGCGTCGTGCCGGTGCCGTGCGCCTCGACGGCGTCCACCTCGGACGGGCTCAGCGCCGCGTTGGCGAGGGCCTGGCGGATCACCCGCTGCTGCGACGGGCCGTTCGGGGCCGTGAGACCGTTGGAGGCGCCGTCCTGGTTGACCGCGCTGCCGCGCACGACGGCGAGGATCGGGTGGCCGTTGCGCCGGGCGTCGGCCAGGCGCTCGACGAGGAGCACGCCGACGCCCTCGCCCCAGCCGGTGCCGTCGGCGCCGGCGGCGAAGGACTTGCAGCGGCCGTCGGTCGCGAGGCCGCGCTGGCGGGAGAACTCCACGAACGCGGCCGGCGTGGCCATCACCATCACGCCGCCGGCCAGCGCGAGGTCGCATTCGCCGAGGCGCAGCGAGTGGCAGGCCCAGTGCAGGGCGACGAGGGAGGAGGAGCAGGCGGTGTCCATCGACACCGAGGGGCCCTCCAGGCCCAGGACGTACGACAGGCGCCCCGAAACGACGCTGGACGTGATGCCGGTGAGGCCGTAGCCCTCGGCGCCGGCCGGTGCGTTGCCCAGCAGCGTGCCGTAGTCCTGCCCGCTGGTGCCCATGAACACGCCGGTCGGGCTGCCGCGCAGCGCGTGCGGGTCGAGGCCGGCCCGCTCCAGCGCCTCCCAGGACGTCTCCAGCAGCAGCCGCTGCTGCGGGTCCATCGCGACCGCCTCGCGGGGGCTGATGCCGAAGAAGTCGGCGTCGAACTCGCCGACGCCGCCGAGGAAGCCGCCCGCCTGGGCGTAGAACGTGCCGGGCTGGTCCGGGTCGGGGCTGTAGAGCGACTCGAGGTCCCAGCCGCGGTCGCCGGGCAGCTCGACGACGGCGTCGACGCCGTCGAGGACGAGCCGCCAGAGCTCCTCGGGGCTGCGGACGCCGCCGGGGTAGCGGCACGCCATGCCGACCACCGCGATCGCGTCGTCGCCGGTGCTCGCGGCCGCCACGACGGCGGGCCGCACCGGCTGGACGGTGCCGGCGATCTGGGCCGAGAGGTGCTCGGCGAGGTCGAGCGTGGTCGGGTAGTCGAAGATGAGCGTCGCCGGCAGCCGCAGGCCGACCGCCGAGCCCATCCGGTTGCGCATCTCGACCGCGGTGAGCGAGTCGAAGCCGAGCTCGCTGAACGCCTTGCGGGCCTCGATCGCGGCCCCGTCGGCGTAGCCGAGGACCGCGGCGGCCTGCGACCGGACGAGCTCCACGAGGGCGCCGCGCCGCTCGGCCTCCCCCAGCGCCGCGAGCTGCTCGCCGAGCGACGGGCCGGCCGCGATGTCCGCGGCCGCCCGGACCTGGCCGCGGATGAGTCCCCGGTAGAGGGCCGGCACCGTGCCGCGCCCGATCTGGGCGCGCATGGCGGCCAGGTCGAGGCGGGCCGGGACCAGCGCCGGGCCCCCGGCGGCGTCGGCCGCGTCGAACAGTGCCAGCCCCTCCTCGGCCGTCATCGCGGTGACGCCGGAGCGGGAGATCCGGCTGAGGTGGACGTCGTCGAGCTCGGTGGTCATGCCGCTGCGGTCGGCCCACAGGCCCCAGGCCAGCGACAGCGCGGCGAGGCCCCGCTCGCGGCGGTAGTGCGCGAGGCCGTCGAGGAAGGCGTTCGCCGCCGAGTAGTTGCCCTGGCCGGGGCCGCCGGCGGTGGCGGCGAGCGAGGAGTACATGACGAACGCGGCCAGGCGGTGCCCGGCGGTCAGCTCGTGCAGGTGCCAGGCGGCGTCGGCCTTGGAGCGCAGGGTGCCGGCCATGCGGTCCGGGGTGAGCGAGGAGATGACGCCGTCGTCGCGGACGCCGGCCGCGTGGATGACGGCGGTCAGCGGGTGCTCGGCCGGGATGCCCGCCAGCAGCGCGGCCACGGCGTCGCGGTCGCTCGCGTCGCAGGCGACGACCTCGGCGGCCGCGCCCAGCTCCGCCAGCTCGGCGACGAGCTCGGCGCTGCCCGCGGCGGCCGGCCCGCGGCGGCTGGTGAGGATCAGGTGCCGGGCGCCGCGGGTGGTGACGAGATGGCGGGCCATGAGCCGGCCCAGGGTGCCCGTCGCGCCGGTGATGAGGACGGTGCCGGCCGGGTCGAACGCGGGGGCCGGGTGCTCGGCGGCGGGCACGCGGCCGAGCCGGGCCGCGAACACGGTGCCCTTGCGCACGGCCAGCTGCGGCTCGTCGGTGCCGAGCGCGGCGGGCAGCGCGGCGACGGTGGCCGGGTCCTCGTCGAGGTCGAGCGCGACGAAGCGGTCCGGGTTCTCCGACTGGGCCGAGCGGACGAGCCCGGCCACGGCGGCGCCGGCCAGGTCGGAGACGCCCGGGTCGGCCGGTGTCGCGACCGCGCCGCGGGTGACCAGGGCGAGGCGGGTGTCGGCGAGCACGTCCTCGGCCAGCCACTCCTGCAGCAGGCGCAGGGCGTGGTTCGTGACGGCGGCGACCGCCGCGGGGACGTCGGCGGGCTCGCCGGCCACGGTGCAGGCGGCCAGGGCCACGTCCGGGGCCGGGGCGCCCGCCCGGACGGCGGCGGCCAGGGCGGCCACGTCCGCGTAGCGAGCGGCGGCGACGGCTTCGAGGCCGTCGCCGAGGACGGCCCAGGTGCCGGAGCCGGTGTCGGGGGCGCCGGGGATCGGGGTCCAGTCGACGCGGTAGAGCGAGTCGGTGTGCCCGGCGCCCGCGACCCGCAGCTGGTCGGCCGAGACCGGGCGCAGCACCAGCTCGTCGACGGCGGCGACCGGCGCGCCGGTCACGTCGGCGACCGCGAGCCGGATGCTGTCCCGGCCGGTGGGCGTCACCCGGACCCGCAGCGCGGCGGCGCCGGCCGCGTGCAGGCTGACCCCGTTCCAGGAGAAGGGCAGGCGGCCGTACCCGACCGGCGCGCCCGGGTTCTCCCCGGCGGGCGGCGGGTTGGTGAGGCCGAGCGTGTGCAGGGCGGCGTCGAGCAGGACCGGGTGCAGCTCGTAGTGGCGGGCCTCGGCGGCCGGCTCCTCGGGCAGGACCAGCTCGGCGAAGACGTCCTCGCCGCGGCGCCAGCCGGCCCGCAGCGCGTGGAAGGCCGGGCCGTAGTCGTAGCCCTGGGCGGCGAGGCCCCGGTACAGGTCGCCGGTGTCGACGGACTCGGCGCCGGCCGGGGGCCACTGCGCGAAGTCGGACCAGTTCGCGTCGCCGGTCGCCGCCGGTTCCAGCACGCCGCTGGCGTTTCGGGTCCAGATCGGCTCGTCGGCGGTGTCGTCGGTCAGCGAGTGCAGCGCCAGGGTGCGGCAGCCGGTGTCGTCGGGCGGGCCGATCCACAGCTGGATGTCGACCCCGCCGGTCGGCGGCAGGATGAGCGGGGCCTCGAGGGTCAGCTCGCGTACCCGCTCGGCGCCCACCTGCGCCCCGGCGCGGATGGCCATCTCGACGAAGCCGGTGCCGGGCAGCAGTACCGTGTCGAAGACGACGTGGTCGGCGACCCACGGGGTGTTCTGGCGCGACAGGCGCCCGGTGAACAGCACGGCGTCGGCCTGGGCGACGGAGACGACGGCGCCGAGCAGGGGGTGCTCGGCGGCGCGCAGGCCGATGGCGGCGGGCTCGCCGCCCATGCCGCGGCCCGGGCGGGGCCAGTAGCGCTGGCGCTGGAACGCGTACGTGGGCAGGTCCACCCGGCGCGGTGCGGTGCCCGCGAAGACGGCGTCCCAGTCGACGGGGACCCCGTTGACGTAGAGCCCGGCGAGGGCGGCCAGCAGTGAGGTGGCCTCGTCGCGGTCGCGGCGCAGCGAGGCGACCACGACCGCCTCGTCGGACGGCAGGTGCGGCACGAGGATCGCGTCCGGCCCGACTTCGACGAACGTGTCGACACCTTCGGCTCGCATGGCGGCGACGTCGTCGGCGAACAACACCGTGCCCCGCACGTGCCGCACCCAGTATTCGGCGTCGAACTCGCTGATGAGCCCGCCGGTGACGTTGGAGACGATGGGAATCTGCGGCGGGTTGAACGTGACCGTGTCGAGAACCGCGCGGAACTCTTCGAGCATCGGCTCCATCAACGCGGAATGGAATGCATGCGACACCCGCAGCCGACTGGTCCGAACCCCCGGGAACTCCGGCAACAACTCCGCCGGACCCGACAACACCCACGCGTTCGGCCCATTGATCGCGGCGACGGAGACACCCTCGGGCACGTCCTCGACCGGAGCCCCGACCGCCAGCATCCCGCCACCCGGCGGAAGGGCCTGCATCAACCTCGCCCGAGCCGTCACCACCTTGCACGCATCGTCCAGCGACCACACCCCGGCCACGTACGCCGCCACCAGCTCACCGATGGAGTGACCACCAACCACCGACGGCTGCAGACCCCAGGCCTTCAGCTGCTCGTAGAGGGCGACCTCGATCGCGAACAGCGCCGGCTGCGTGATCTCCGTGTCGTCGATCCGCTCGTCGGGCAGCTCACCGAAGCGGGACCGCACCTCGCCGTACACCCGCTGGAACACCGGGAAATCACGCAACCCCGAGCCCATCCCGGCCCGCTGGGCGCCCTGGCCCGAGAACAGCACGCCGACCCGGCGGCCGGGCGTCGCGACGCCGGACACCGCGCCGCTCAGGGTGTTCAGGTCCGCGGACAGGGACTCGCGGTCGGCGGCCAGCACGACCGCGCGGTGCTCGAAGGCGGGGCGGGTCGTGACCGACGACCAGCCGACGTCCAGGGCGGACGCGTCGCCGGGCAGCGCCACGGACCAGCGGGCGGCCTGCTCGGCGAGGGCGGCGGCGCTGCGGCCGGACACCACCACGGGCACGACCGGCAGGGTCGCCGTGGCCGGGGGCTGCTCCGCCGGGGCGTCCTCGGGGGCCTCTTCCAGGATCAGGTGGGCGTTGGTACCGCTGACGCCGAACGACGACACGGCGGCCCGGCGCGGACGTCCGGCGCGCGGCCACTCCCGCGCGTCCGTCAGCAGCGACACCGATCCGGCGGTCCAGTCGACGTGCGGCGTCGGCTCGTCCACGTGCAGCGTCTTCGGCAGCACCCCGTGACGCATCGCCATGACCATCTTGATGACCCCGGCCACACCCGCGGCGGCCTGCGTGTGCCCGATGTTCGACTTGATCGAGCCCAGCCACAACGGACGCTCACGATCCTGCCCGTAGGTCGCCAGCAGCGCCTGGGCCTCGATCGGGTCGCCGAGCGTGGTGCCGGTGCCGTGCGCCTCGACCGCGTCGACGTCGGCGCCCGCGAGGCCGCCGTTGGCGAGCGCCTGGCGGATGACCCGCTGCTGGGCGGGGCCGTTCGGGGCGCTCAGGCCGTTGGAGGCGCCGTCCTGGTTGACCGCGCTGCCCCGCACGACGGCGAGGATCGGGTGGCCGTTGCGCCGGGCGTCGGCCAGGCGCTCGACGAGGAGCACGCCGACGCCCTCGGACCAGCCGGTGCCGTCGGCCGCGGCGGCGAACGCCTTGCACCGGCCGTCGGCGGCGAGGCCCCGCTGGCGGGAGAACTCCACGAACGCGGCCGGCGTGCACATGACGGTGACGCCGCTGACCAGTGCGAGCCCGCACTCCTGCTGGCGCAGGGCCTGGGCGGCCAGGTGCAGGGCGACCAGCGACGAGGAGCAGGCGGTGTCGACGGTCACCGCGGGGCCCTCCAGGCCCAGGGTGTAGGCGATGCGGCCGGCCACGACGCTGCCGGCGTTGCCGGTCATGAGGTGGCCCTCGAGCCCCTCGGCGGCGCCCATGACCACGGCGCCGTAGTCCTGGCCGGTGCTGCCCGCGAAGACGCCGGTCTGGCTGCCCTGCAGCGACAGCGGGTCGATCCCGGCGCGCTCCAGGGCCTCCCAGGAGGCCTCGAGCAGCCACCGCTGCTGCGGGTCCATGGCGAGGGCCTCGCGCGGCGAGATGGAGAAGAACGCGGGGTCGAAGTCGGCCATGCCGTCGACGAAGCCGCCCTGGCGCGCGTAGGAGGTGCCGAGGGTGTCGGGGTCGGCGTCGTACAGCGACTCGAGGTCCCAGCCGCGGTCGGCCGGGAAGTCGCCGACCGCGTCGCGCCCGGCCGCGACCAGGTCCCACAGCTGCTCGGGCGAGGCGACGCCGCCGGGGAACCGGCAGCTCATCGCGATGATCGCGATCGGCTCCTGCCGGCCGGACTCGACCTCGCGCAGGCGCTGGCGGGCCTGGTGCAGGTCGGCGGTGACCCGCTTGAGGTACTCGAGGAGCTTCGCCTCGTCAGCCACGGCCCGTCAACTCCTTCGTCAGCGCCGTTCTCGCGATGGCCATCACGACACCCCCAGCTCGCGGTCGATGAAGTCGAACAGCTCGTCCGGGGTCGCCGACTCGATCCGCTCGGTGACCGTCCCGTCCGCGGCGCCGTCCTCGGCGTTGACGGTGGCGAGCAGCGCGTGCAGCCGCTCGGCGATCCGGGCCCGGGCGCTGCGGTCGGGCGCGGCCCGGGTCAGCGTGGCCTCGAGCCGGTCCAGGTCGCCGAAGACCGGGTTGTCGACCGCCACGGCACCGTCGAGGACGAGGGCCCGCACGTAGTCGGCCAGCAGGACGCAGTTGGGGTAGTCGAACACGACGGTCGCCGGCAGCCGGACCCCGGCCGCGGCGATCAGCCGGTTGCGCAGCTCGACGCCGGTGAGGGAGTCGAAGCCGAAGTCGCGGAAGGGCCGCTCGACCTCGATCGCCTCGGGCGAGGCGTGGCCCAGGACCGCGGCGGCGTGCCCGCGCACCAGGTCGACGACGGCCTGCTCCTGCTCGGCGGGGGCGAGGCCGGCGAGCCGGGCACCGAGCGCCGGACCGCCGGCGGTGTCCCCGGCCGGGTCGGCGAGGGCCTGGCGGGCCTGCGGGGCGATCCGGCCGAGCAGCGGGCACGGGCGCACGGCGACGAGGCCGGGCACGAACCGCTCCCAGTCGATGTCCGCGACCACCGTGACGGGCTCGCCGCGGCCGATGCTCTGGCGCAGGGCGGCCAGGGCCCGCTCGGCCGGCAGCCCGGTGACGCCGCTGCGCCTGCGGCGCTCCTCGACGACGGGGTCGCCCGCGGCCATGCCGCCGACGGCCCAGGGACCCCAGGCGACGGCGGTCGCGGGGAGGCCGCGGCGGTGCCGGCGCTCGGCGAGCGCGTCGAGGAAGGCGTTGGCCGCGGCGTAGCTGCCCTGGCCGGCGCTGCCGATCTCGGCGGCCATCGCGGAGAACAGGACGAACGCGCTGAGGTCGTGGTCGCGGGTGAGCTCGTCGAGGTTGAGCGCGCCGACGGTCTTGGGCCGCAGCACGGCGCTGACGCGTTCGGCGGTGAGCCGGTCGAGGACCCCGTCGTCGAGGACGCCGGCCGCGTGGAAGACGGCGGTGAGGGGCAGCTCGGCCGGGACGGCGGCGAGCACGGCGGCGAGCGCGTCACGGTCGGCGACGTCGGCCGCGGCGACGGTGACCCGGGCGCCGAGGGCCTCCAGGCGTTCGGTGAGGGCGGCCGCGCCGGGCGCGTCGGGTCCCCGGCGGCTGAGCAGCAGCAGGTGTTCGGCGCCGCGCTCGGCGAGCCAGCCGGCCAGCTCGGCGCCGAGCGCGCCGGTGCCGCCGGTGACCAGGACCGTGCCGCGGAACTCGGGCTCCGCGTCGGCGTCGGGCTCGACGGCCGGGGCCCGCACGAGCCGGCGGCCGAGCAGTCCGCCGCCGTCGATGGTGAGCTGGTCCTCGCCGTGCGCGCCGGTGAGCGCGGCCCACACCAGGTCCCAGCCGCGGTCGTCCATCGTGGCCGGCAGGTCGATCAGGCCGCCCCAGCGCTCGGGGTGTTCGAGGGCGACGACCCGGCCGAGGCCCCAGATCGCGGCCTGCTCCGGGTCCGTCCCGGCGCCGCGGGTGAGGCACCACAGGGGGGCCGCGACGCCGGCCGCGCCGAGGGTCTGCACGAGCGCGAGGGTCGTGGTGAGCGAGTCCGCCACGTGCAGGACGCCGTCGAAGACCACGTCGGCCGGGATGTCCGAGCCGGGGCTGAGCACGTGGGTCCGGGCGCCGCGGCGCTCGAGCTGCCCGGCCAGGCCGTCGTCCGGGCCGGCGGCGACGATCAGCCACGTCGACGGGCCGGTGGCCGGCTCGGGGCGCGGGATCGGGTCCCAGGCGATGCGGTACGCGAGGCCGTCGGTCACGGCGCGGGCCTCCCGGCGGCGGCGCCAGTCGGCGATTGCGGCGAGGTCCGCACGCTCGACGGCGGCCCAGAAGTCGGCGTCGAGGCCGTCGGCCGCGGCCGGTTGCTGCGGGGCCGGGGTGGGCCAGAAGCGTTGCTGCTGGAAGGCGTACGTCGGCAGGTCCACGGTCGCCGTGTGCGGCAGGACGGTGTCGAGGGTGACGGGGTGCCCGAGCGTCCAGGCCTTCGCGAGGTTGGACAGCAGGCGGGTGGGCTGGTCGGCGTCGCGGCGCAGGGTGTCCAGGACGTGAGCGTCGTCGACGATCTGCGTGAGCGCCATCGTCAGCACCGGGTGCGCGGAGACCTCCACGAACGTCCGGTGCCCGGACTCCAGCGCGGTCCGCACCGCCGCCTCGAACTCGACCCGCTGGCGCAGGTTGTCCATCCAGTACTCGGCGGACATCGTCGCCCCGGCCACCGTCGAGATCATCGGCGTGTGCCCGGGCCGGACGGTGATGCCGTCGAGCCCGGCGAGCACCTGCTCACGGACCTGCTCGACGCTCGGGTGGTGCGAGGCGTAGTCGACCGGGATCAGCCTGGCGCCCTCGACGCGGTCCACGAGGCGCTGCACCGCATCCGGCGCTCCGGCCACCACCAGCGTCCGGGGGCCGTTGACCGCCGCGACCACCACATCGTCCGGCACCTCGTCCACCGTCAGCGGGACGGAGGCCATCGTGCCGGTGCCCTTCAGCGCCTTCAACGCCCGCGCCCGCACCGCGACCACCCGGGCGGCGTCATCCAGCGACAGGATCCCGGCCACGTGCGCCGCCGCGATCTCGCCCTGCGAGTGACCGATCACCGCATGCGGCCTCACCCCCGCGTGCTCCCAGACCCGGGCCAGGGCCACCCCGACCGCGAACAACACCGGCTGCACGACCTCGACCCGGTCCAGCCAGTCCGTGTCATCACCGGTCAGCAGACCCGCGATATCCACATCCAGCCACGGCGCCAACGCCAGCTGGCACTCCACGATCGCGTCGGCAAAGACCGGACACGAGGAGAACAACCCCGCCGCCATGCCCGCCGACTGGCTGCCCTGACCCGGGAACACCCACACCATCCGCCCGCCGTCGCCGGCCGCGACGCTCAGCTCGTCCAGCCCGGCGAGGAGCGCTTCGGTGGTCCGGCCCACGGCGGCCGCCCGGTGCTCGAAGGCCGACCGCGTCGACGCGAGCGACCAGGCGATCCGGTCGGCGGGGAGCCCGGGGTTGGCGCGGACGAACCGGGCCAGCCGCGCGGCCTGGGCGCGCGCCGCGGCCGCCGTCCGGCCCGACACCGGCCAGATCACGGCGCCGGTCACGAGGCCGTCAGCCGGCGGTGCTTCGGCGGCCGGCTCCTCGGGCATGGCCAGGATGACGTGGGCGTTGGTGCCGCTGATGCCGAAGGACGACACCCCGGCGCGGCGCGGCCGATCGGTCGCCGGCCACGGACGGGCCTCCGTCGCCAGCTCGACCGCGCCGGCCGTCCAGTCCACGTGCGGGGTCGGGGCGTCGACGTGCAGGGTCGCCGGTACGACGCCCGCCTGCATGGCGAGCACCATCTTGATCACGCCCGCGACGCCCGCGGCCGCCTGGGTGTGGCCGATGTTCGACTTCACCGAGCCGAGCAGCACCGGGGTGTCGCGGTCCTGGCCGTACGTGGCCAGGAGCGCCTGGGCCTCGATCGGGTCGCCGAGCGTGGTGCCGGTGCCGTGGGCCTCGATCACGTCGACGTCGGCGGGGGCGAGCCCGGCGTCGGCGAGGGCCTGGCGGATGACCCGCTGCTGCGACGGCCCGTTCGGGGCCGTGAGCCCGTTGGAGGCGCCGTCCTGGTTGACCGCGCTGCCGGCGACGAGCGCGAGGACGCGGTGGCCGTTGCGGCGGGCGTCGGCCAGGCGCTCCACGAGCAGGACGCCGACGCCCTCCCCCCAGCCGGTGCCGTCGGCGGAGGCCGCGAACGCCCGGCAGAGCCCGTCGGGCGACAGGCCGCGCTGGCGGGAGAACTCCACCAGCAGGCCCGGCGTGGCCATGATGGTCACGCCCCCCGCGAGGGCCAGGTCACACTCGCCCCGCCGCAGGGACTGCACCGCGAGGTGCAGGGCCACCAGCGACGATGAGCACGCTGTGTCCACGGACACGGCCGGTCCCTCCAACCCCAACGCGTACGCCACCCGCCCGGACACCACCGACGCTGCATTGCCCGTGCCCGCAAAACCACCCGTGTCGTCCACGGCTCCCATCAACAGAGCCCCGTAATCCTGACCATTGGTCCCCACAAAGACCCCAACCGGCGCACCACGCAACCCCTGAGGATCCACCCCGGCCCGCTCCACCGCCTCCCACGACGCCTCCAGCAACAACCGCTGCTGCGGGTCCATCGCCAGCGCCTCGCGGGGGCTGATGCCGAAGAACCCGGCGTCGAACTCGCCGGCGTCGTAGACGAACGCGCCGGAGCGCACGTAGGAGGTGCCGGCGCGGCCCGGGTCGGGGTCGTAGAGGCCGTCGATGTCCCAGCCGCGGTCGGTGGGCAGGGTGGAGACGGCGTCGCGGCCGGCCGCGAGCATCCGCCAGAACTCCTCGGGGGTGTCGCTGCCGCCGGGGAAGCGGCAGCTCATGGCGACGATCGCGATCGGCTCCTCGGAGCCATCGGAGACCCCGGTGGGCCGGGCGGCGGTCGCCGTGGCGCCGCCGAGCTCCTCGTCGAGGTGGCGGGCCAGGGCGGTCGGGGTCGGGTAGTCGAACACGAGGGTGACGGGCAGCCGCAGCCCGGTCGCGGTGGCGAGCCGGTTGCGCAGGTCGACGGCGGTGACGGAGTCGAAGCCGAGGTCGCGGAAGGCGTGGCCGGGCACCACGTCGTCGGGGGCCGGGTAGTTGAGCACGGCGGCGGCCTGGGCCCGGACCAGGGCGAGCAGGGTGGCGTGGCGCTCGGCGGCGGCGAGGCCGGCGAGGCGGGTGCCGAGCGGGGAGCCGTCGGCCGTCCCGGTCGCGGTGGCCGGGCCGGCCGCGGCCTCGATCGCGCGGAGCCGCTGGACGTCGGGGACCTCGGCGATGAGCGGGCTGGGGCGGGTCGCGGTGAAGGCGACGAGGTACCGCTCCCAGGAGATGTTCGCGATCGTCAGGAACGCCTCGTCGTGGTCGAGGGCCTGCTGGAGGGCGGCCACGGCCAGCTCGGGGGCCATCTCGGGGGCGCCGTGGCGGTCGAGGGTCCGGCCGAACTCGCCCGCCGCCATCCCGCCGCCGCCCCACGCGCCCCACGCGATCGACGTCGCGGCCAGCCCGGCCGCCCGGCGGTGCTGGGCGAGGGCGTTGAGGAAGGCGTTGCCGGGCGCGTAGTTGGCGACCCCGGAGGCCCCGGCGGTGCCGGCCAGGGACGAGAAGAGGATGAACGCGGACAGGTCCCGGTCGCGGGTCAGCTCGTGCAGGTTGAGCGCGGCCCTGGCCTTCGCGGCGAGCGCGCGGTCGAGCTGGTCGACGGTGAGCGAGTTGATCACGGAGTCGTCCAGCACCGCGGCGGTGTGCACGACGGTGGTCAGCGGGTGCTCGGCGGGGATGGCGGCGATGACGGCGGCGAGCGCGTCGCGGTCGGCGGCGTCGCAGGCCGCGATGGTGACGCGGGCGCCGAGCGCGTTGAGCTCCGCCTCCAGCCCGTCGACGTCGATGGCGTCGCGGCCGCGGCGGCTGACGAGCACGAGGTGCTCGGCCCCGTTGTGCGCGAGCCAGCGGGCCATGTGCCGGCCGAGGGCGCCGGTGCCGCCGGTGACCAGCGCCGTGCCGGTCGGCCGCCAGGTCCGGGCCGGGGCGGCGCCGGCGAGCGGGGCGCGCAGGAGCCGCCGGCCGAGCACGCCGGCGGCGCGGATCGCGGTCTGGTCCTCGCCGGTCGCGCCGGCCAGCAGGGCGCAGAGCCGCCGGCCGGTCTGGCCGTCGAAGGTCTCGGGGAGGTCGACGAGCCCGCCCCAGCGCTCGGGGTGCTCCAGCGCCGCGACCCGGCCGAAGCCCCAGACGATCGACTGCAGCGGGTGCGGCAGGAGGTCGGTCTCGCCGGTGCGGACGGCGCCGCGGGTGGCGCACCACAGCGGCGCGCGGAGCCCGGCGTCGCCGAGGGCCTGGACGAGGGCGACGGTCGCGGCGAACCCGCCGGGCACGGCGGCGTGGCCGGCGTGCGGGCGCTCGTCGAGGGCGAGCAGGGACAGGATGCCCGCGATCGGCTCGCCGCCGGTGGCGTCGGACACGATGGCGGCCAGGGCGTCGCGGCCGGTCTGGTCCGGCCGGATCAGCACCGGCAGGGCGTCGGCACCGGCGAGCTCCAGGGCGTCGACGCACTCGGCGGCGGCGTCCATCGCGACGCCGGCCGGGGTGAGGATCAGCCAGACACCGTCGAGGGTGCTCGCGGACGGCAGCGGGACCGGGCGCCAGGCGTCGCGGTACCGCCACGAGTCGATCTCGGCCCCGCTGCGCCGCTCGCGCCGCCAGGACGACAGCGCCGGCACCACGACGTCGAGCGAGGAGCGGGTGTGCTCGCCGAGCTGGGCGACGAGCTCCCCGACGTCGGCGCGGTCGACGGCGGCCCAGAACGGGTCGTCGGCCGGGCTCGGCGCCGCGTCCGCCGCGGGCTGCGCGGACGGCCAGTAGAGCCGGCGCTGGAACGGGTACGTGGGCAGGTCGACGCGGCGCGGATGGTGCCCGGCGAACGCGGGCCGCCAGTCGACGCGGGCCCCGCCGACGTGGGCCTCGGCGAGCGAGGTGAGGAACCGGTCGAGGCCGCCGTTGTCGCGGCGCAGGGTGCCGAGCACCGCGGCGGGCGGGGCCGAGGAGTCGGCGGCCCGCACGTCGTCGACGGTCTGCTGGACGGCCAGGGTGAGCACCGGGTGCGGACTCACCTCGGCGAACACCCCGAAGCCCTCGGCGAGCAGGCCGCGGACGGCGTCCTCGAAGCGGACGGTCCGGCGCAGGTTGCGAAACCAGTAGGCGGCGTCGAGGGTCGTCGTGTCGGCCCAGCCGGGTTCGACGGTGGAGTAGAACGGGATCTCGGCCGGGCGCGGCTCGACCCCGGCCAGCTGCTCGGCGAGCCGGGCCTCGATCCGGTCGACCTGGGCCGAGTGCGACGCGTAGTCCACGGCGATACGCCGGACCCGCACGCCGCGGGCCTCGTAGGCGGCGACGAGCTCGTCGAGCGCGGCGGTGGCGCCGGAGACGACGACCGAGGCGGGGCCGTTGACGGCGGCGAGCGCGACCTCGCCGGGCCAGCCGGCGATCGTCGTCTCCGCCTCGGCGGCCGGGGTGGCGACGGAGACCATGCCGCCGAGGCCGGCGAGCTCGAGGATGGTACGGCTGCGCAGCGCGACGATCCGCGCGGCGTCCTGGAGGCCCAGCGCGCCCGCGACGCAGGCGGCCGCGATCTCGCCCTGGGAGTGCCCGACGACGGCGGCGGGCTCGACGCCGTAGGAGCGCCAGAGGGCGGCGAGGGAGACGCCGACGGAGAACAGCACCGGCTGGACGACGTCGACCCGCTCCAGCGGCGGGGCGCCCTCGACGCCGTGGATCACGTCGAGCAGGGACCAGGAGATGTGCGGGGCCAGGGCCGCGGCGCACTCGTGCAGCCGCTCGGCGAAGACCGGCGCGGTCGCGAGGAGCTCGGCGGCCATGCCGGCCCACTGGGCGCCCTGGCCGGGAAAGACGAAGGCGACCTTGGCCGGGCCGGCCACGCCGCGCACGGCGTTCGCGGTCTGCTCGCCGGCGGCGACGGCCCGCAGCGCGGCGACGTGCTCGGCGGCGGTCCGGCCGAGGGTGACGGCCCGGTGCTCGTGTCCGGCCCGGGTCGTCACGAGGGAGCTGCCGATGTCGGCCGGGTCGGCGGTCCCGGCCCGGTCCGCCAGCGCCGCGGCGGCGGCCCGCAGCGCCTCGTCGGTCTTGGCGCTGACGACCCAGGGCAGCGTCGTCGCCTCGCCGCCGGGCCGCGGCGCCACCGGCTGGTCGGGCGCCTGCTCGAGGATCGTGTGCACGTTGGTGCCGCTGATGCCGAACGACGACACCGCGGCGCGGCGGGGCCGGTCGACGGCGGGCCAGTCGCGGCGCTCGGTGAGCAGCTCGACGGCGCCCGCGGACCAGTCGATGTGGGTGGAGGGGCGGTCGACGTGCAGGGTCGGCGGGAGCACCCCGTGGCGCAGCGCCATCACCATCTTGATGACCCCGGCGACGCCGGCGGCGGCCTGGGTGTGGCCGATGTTGGACTTGATCGAGCCGAGCCACAGCGGCCGGTCCCGGTCCTGGCCGTAGGTGGCCAGCAGCGCCTGGGCCTCGATCGGGTCGCCGAGCGTGGTGCCGGTGCCGTGGCCCTCGACGGCGTCGATGTCGCCGGTGGTGAGCGCGGCGTTGGCCAGCGCCTGGCGGATGACCCGCTGCTGGGCCGGGCCGTTCGGGGCCGTGAGACCGTTGGAGGCGCCGTCCTGGTTGACCGCGCTGCCCCGCACGACGGCGAGGACGGGGTTGCCGTCGCGGCGGGCGTCGCTGAGGCGCTGCAGCACCAGGACGCCGGCGCCCTCGCCCCAGCCGGTGCCGTCGGCGGCGTCGGCGAAGGCCTTGCAGCGGCCGTCGGCGGCGAGGCCGTTCTGGCGGGCGAAGCCGATGAAGATGCCCGGGGTCGCCATGACGGTGACGCCGCCGGCGAGGGCCAGGTCGCACTCGCCCTGCCGCAGGGCCTGGGCGGCCAGGTGCAGCGCGACGAGCGAGGACGAGCACGCCGTGTCGACGGTGACGGCCGGGCCGTGCAGGCCGAGGGTGTAGGCGACCCGGCCGGAGATGACGCTGGCGCTGCTGCCCGTGGACAGGAAGTTCTCGTCGGCGCCGCCGGTGGCCATGAGCAGCGAGCCGTAGTCCTGCCCGTTGGTGCCGACGAAGACGCCGGTGGAGCTGCCGCGCAGGGCGTCCGGGTTGAGGCCGGCCCGCTCGATCGCCTCCCAGCAGGTCTCCAGCAGCAGCCGCTGCTGCGGGTCCATGGCGAGTGCCTCGCGCGGGCTGATGCCGAAGAACGCCGCGTCGAACTCGCCCGCGTCGGCGACGAACCCGCCGTCGCCGGCGACGTCCCAGCCCCGGTCCGCGGGCACCGGCCCGAGCGCGTCGACGCCGTTGACGACGAGGTCCCAGAGCTGCTCGGGCGAGGCGACCCCGCCGGGCAGGCGGCAGCCGATGGACACGATCGCGATCGGCTCGTCGGTGGCGGCGCCGGCCGCGGGCCGGTCGAGCGCCGCGGTCCCGGCAGCGGTCCCGGCGGAGAGCTGGTGCAGGTGAGCGGCGAGCTCGGCGACGGTCGGGTAGTCGAAGACCACGGTGGACGACAGCGTCAGGGCGGTCGCCCGGGCGAGCCGGTTGCGCAGGTCGAGCGCGGTCAGCGAGTCGAAGCCGAGGTCCTTGAAGGGCCGGTCGGGCAGCCGGTGCCGCTCCGGGTAGCCGAGCACGTCGGCGGCCTCGGCGGCGACGAGGTCGGTGAGCTGGGCGAGGGAGCGCCCGGCGGGGACGGTGCCGACGGTGGTGTGCGGGGCCGGCGGCCCGACCGGCCCGGGGTGGACGCCGGGCAGGTCGTGCAGGAGCGGCTGCGGGCGCTGGGCCGCGAGGGAGCGGGCGAGCCGGGGCCAGTCGGCGTCGACGACGGCGAGGGCCGGGTGCGGGCCGTTGACGCGGGCGAGGGCGCGGACGGCCTCGGCGGGCGGGAGCGGCTTGAGGCCGCCGCGGGCGAGCCGGGCGGCGGTGGCGGCGTCGGCGGCCATGCCGGCCTCGGCCCAGGCGCCCCAGTCCAGGGCGGTGCCGGGCAGGCCCTGGTCGCGGCGCCAGGCGGCGAACGCGTCGGCGTAGGCGTTGCCGGCGGCGTAGTTGCCCTGCCCGGCGCTGCCCCACACGCCGGCGACGGAGGAGAAGAGCACGAACGCGGACAGGGCGCGGCCGGCGGTCAGCTCGTGCAGGTGCCGTACGGCCTCGACCTTGACGGCCAGCACGCGCCGCATCCGGTCCGCGTCGAGCCCGTCGAGGACCCCGTCGTCGAGGACGCCCGCGGTGTGCACCACCGCGTCGAGGTCTTCGATGCCGTCGAGCACCGCGGCGAGCGCGGCCCGGTCGGTGCAGTCGGCGGCGACGATGTCCACGGCCCCGAGCCGCCGCAGCTCGTCCGCGCCCGGGGCGGCGGGCCCCTGCCGGGACAGCAGCACCACGCGGGTCGCGCCGTGCTCCAGGGCCCAGCGCGCGACGTGTGCGCCCAGTGCGCCGGTACCGCCGGTGACCAGCACGGTCCCCGCCGGCGCCCAGGCGTCGGCCGGTGCCGCGGTGCGCACGAGCCGCCGCCCGTGGATGCCGGAGCGGCGCAGCGCCACCTGGTCCTCGCTCGCCCCGGCGAGCACGGCCGGGAGGTGCCGCAGGGCCAGGTCGGCGCCGGGCGCTGCGGCGGCCGGCAGGTCGACCAGGCCGCCCCACCGGTCCGGCCGCTCGACGCCGGCGACCCGGCCGAGCCCCCAGGCGAGGCTCGACAGCGGCTCGCTGATCCGCTCGCCGGCCCCGACGCTGACGGCGCCGCGGGTGACGCACCAGACGGGCGCGGTGCTGCGCTGGACGGTGTCGAGCAGCAGGGCGACGCCGGCGGAGACGCCCGGGTGCGCGGCGAGCACGGTGTCGTGCTCGGGCACGACGACGATGACCCCGGCCGCCCCGTCGAGATCGTCCCCCGCGGTGGCGACGGTGGCCCCGGCGGTCTCCAGGATGCCGGTGATGTCGGCGGTACCCCCACTCGCCGACAGCACCACCCAGCGCCCGGTGAGCCGGCCGTCCGCGGCGGGCGTCGGCAGCGGCTCCCAGCGCACCCGGTGGCACCAGCCGTCGAGGGCGCTCTCCCGGGCCCGGCTGCGCCGCCACGCCGACAGCACCGGCACGAGCGCGTCGAGCGAGCCGCGGACCTCCTCCCCCGCGCCGAGCCGCTCGACGAGGTCGGTGACGTCCTCGCGCTCGACGGCGGCCCAGAACTCGGCGTCGGCCCCGAAGACCGGCAGCTCGCCGGGCTCGGGCCAGTAGCGGGTGCGCTGGAACGGGTAGGTGGGCAGGTCCAGGTGGGTGGCGGCGGCCGCCGCGCCGGCGGCGCCGGTGACGGCGGGCCAGTCGATGTCGACGCCGGAGACGAACAGCTCGGCGACGGCCCGCAGCAGCGACTCCCGCTCGTCCCGGCCGCGGCGCAGCGTCCCGGCGACCACGGCGTCACCGGCGGGCAGGTGCGGCACGAGCACCGTGTCGGGGCCGACCTCGAGGAACGTGTTGATGCCCCGGTCCCGCAGCGTCGTGACGCCGTCGGCGAACCGGACGGTCTCGCGCACGTGCCGCACGAAGTACTCGGCGTCGAACCCGTCGATCAGCGCGCCGGTGACGTTGGAGACGATCGGGATCTTCGGCGGGTGGAACGTGACGCCGTCGAGCACCGCGCGGAACTCGTCCAGCATCGGGTCCATCAGCGCCGAGTGGAACGCGTGGGAGGTCCGCAGTCGCCGGGTCCGGTGCGGGGTCCGCAGGGCGTCGAGCGCCTCGGCCGGTCCCGACAGCACGATCGCGTCCGGCCCGTTGACGGCCGCGACGGCGACGCCCTCGGGCAGGTGCTCGACCGCGCCCGCCACCGCGAGCATCGCGCCGCCGGACGGCAGGGCCTGCATGAGCCGGGCGCGGGCGGACACGATCGCGCAGGCGTCCTCGAGCGACCAGACGCCGGCGACGTAGGCCGCGACGAGCTCGCCGATCGAGTGGCCGCCGACGACCTCCGGCTTGACGCCCCAGGCGCGCAGCTGCTCGTACAGTGCCACCTCGATCGCGAACAGGGCCGGCTGCGTGATCTGCGTGTCGTCGATCCGCTCGTCCGGCAGGTCGCCGAAGTGCGCGCGCACCTCGTCGTAGACGCGGGTGAAGACCGGATGCACGCCGTACAGCTGGGCCCCCATGCCGGCACGCTGGGCGCCCTGGCCCGAGAAGAGCACCGCGACCCGGCGGCCGGGCGCCGCGACCCCGGCGACGGCGCCGGTGAGGTCGGACGGGTCCCGCGTGACGGCGACGGCCCGGTGCTCCAGGGCCGACCGCGCCGCGATCGAGGCGCGGCTGATCTCGGCCGCGGTGACCTCCGGGTGGGCCTCGGCGAAGCGGGACCACCGCCGGGTCAGGGCCTCCAGCGCGGCGGCGCTGCGGGCCGACAGCAGCACCGGCACCGGGCCGGCCGGCGGGGCCGGCCGGTCGGTGGCCTCGGCCTCGGGGGCCTGCTCGAGGATCGTGTGCGCGTTGGTGCCGCTGACGCCGAAGGACGACACGGCGGCCCGGCGCGGGCGATCCGTCGCGGGCCACGGCCGGGCCTCGGTGAGCAGGGACACCGATCCGGCGGTCCAGTCGACGTGCGGCGTCGGCTCGTCCACGTGCAGCGTCTTCGGCAGCACCCCGTGACGCATCGCCATGACCATCTTGATGACCCCGGCCACACCCGCCGCCGCCTGCGTGTGCCCGATGTTCGACTTGACCGAACCCAGCCACAACGGACGCTCACGATCCTGCCCGTAGGTCGCCAGCAGCGCCTGCGCCTCGATCGGGTCACCGAGCGCGGTGCCGGTGCCGTGCGCCTCGACCGCGTCCACGTCGGACGGCGTGAGCCCGGCGCTGGCGAGCGCCTGGCGGATGACCCGCTGCTGGGCCGGTCCGTTCGGGGCCGTGAGCCCGTTGGAGGCGCCGTCCTGGTTGACCGCGCTGCCCCGCACGACGGCGAGGATCGGGTGGCCGAGCCGCTGCGCGTCGGAGAGCCGCTCCAGCAGCAGCAGGCCGACGCCCTCCGACCACGAGGTGCCGTCGGCGGCCGCGGCGAAGGCCTTGCAGCGGGCGTCCTGGGCGAGGCCGCGCTGGCGGGAGAAGCCGATGAAGACGTGCGGGGTCGCCATGACGGTGACGCCGCCGGCGAGGGCCAGGTCGCACTCGCGCTGCCGCAGGGCCTGCCCGGCCAGGTGCAGGGCCACGGTCGACGACGAGCACGCGGTGTCGACGGTGACGGCCGGGCCTTCGAGGCCGAGGGTGTAGGCGACGCGGCCGGAGACGACGCTGGCCGCGTTGCCGGTGAGCAGGTGGCCCTGGGCGCTCTCGCTCTGGGCGAGCACGCCGTCGTACCCCTGCGACGACGCGCCCACGAAGACGCCGGTCCGGCTGCCGCGCAGGGCCGCGGGGCTGAGCCCGGCCCGCTCGAAGGCCTCCCAGGACGTCTCCAGCAGCAGCCGCTGCTGCGGGTCCATGGCGAGCGCCTCGCGCGGGCTGATGCCGAAGAACTCGGCGTCGAAGTCGCCGGCGCCGTAGAGGAAGCCGCCCTCGCGGACGTAGCTCGTGCCGGGCTTGTCGGGGTCGGGGTCGAAGAGCGCGTCGAGGTCCCAGCCGCGGTTGCCGGGGAACTCGCCGATGCCGTCGGCGCCGTCGGCGACGAGCCGCCAGAGGTCCTCGGGGCCGGCCACGCCGCCCGGGTACCGGCAGGTCATCGCGACGATCGCCAGCGGCTCGCTGTCGCGGTCCTCCAGCTCACGCACCCGTCGCCGGCTGCGGCGCAGCTCGGCGGTGGTGCGCTTGAGGTACTCGACGTATTTCTCGTCCTCGACGGCGCCGGTCATGGTGTCTCCAGTTCGCGGTCGATCAGATCGAAGATGTTCTCGGCGGTGGCCCGGTCGAGGT
The DNA here is from genome assembly GCF_050947935.1 of Dactylosporangium sp. CA-052675. Taxonomy (GTDB): domain Bacteria; phylum Actinomycetota; class Actinomycetes; order Mycobacteriales; family Micromonosporaceae; genus Dactylosporangium. The sequence continues at coordinate 5,786,945 of NZ_CP192010.1, forward strand.
CGTCGTCGTCCTCGGCGCCGGGGTCGCGGCGGTCGGTGAGCCGCGACAGCAGCGCGCCGAGCCGCTCGGTGACGGCGGTGAACCCGTCGTCCCCCGGGTCGAGGCCGGCCAGCAGCGCCTCGAGCCGGTCGAGCTGGTCCGCGGCCCGCTGCCCGGCCGTCGGGGCGGCGGTGACGAGCTGGGCCAGCAGGTGCTCGGCGAGGACGTTCGGGGTGGGGTGGTCGAACACGACGGTCGCGGCGAGCCGCAGGCCGGTCGCGGCGCCGAGCCGGTTGCGCAGCTCGACCGCGGTGAGCGAGTCGAAGCCGAGCTCCCGGAAGGCGCGGCCGGGGTCGATGCCGGCCGGGTCGGGGTGGCCGAGCACGACGGCGACGTGGGAGCAGACGAGCGCGAGCACGGCCGGGCCCCGCTGGTCGTCGGGCATCGCCTCGAGCCGTGTGCGCAGCCCGTCCGCCGCCTGCTGTGCCCCGCCCGCGGCGACCGTGCGCCGGGCCGGGCGGAACAGCCCCGACAGCAGCGGCGGCACCGGACCGGGGCCGGGCCCGGCGGCCAGGCGGGTCGGCACCAGCAGCGGCCGGCCGGAGCGCAGCGCCCGGTCGAAGAGGTCCAGCGCCTCGGCGGTGGCCAGGGCGTCGACGCCGGCCCGGGCGAGCCGGCGCACGTCCCCGGCGGCCAGGTGCCCGGTCATGCCGCTGGCCTGCTCCCAGCGGCCCCAGGCGAGCGACGTCGCCGGGTGGCCGTGCGCGCGGCGGTCGTGGGCGAGGGCGTCGAGGTAGGTGTTGGCGGCGGCGTAGTTGCCCTGGCCGGGGCCGCCGAGCACGCCCGCGGCGGCGGAGAACAGCACGAAGGCGGCCAGGTCCATCCCGCGCGTGGCGTCGTGCAGGTGACGGGCGGGGTCGGCCTTGGCGCGCAGTACCGCCGCAATGCGCTCGGCCGTCAGTGACTCGATCACGGCGTCGTCGAGGACGCCGGTCGCCACGATCACGGCGGTCAGCGGGGCGGCAGGGTCGACGCCGCAGACCAGGTCGTCCACGGCGTCGGCGTCGGCCAGGTCGGCGGCGGCCACGGTCACCTCGCAGCCGGCCGCCTTCAGCTCCGCGGCCAGGTCGACGGCGCCGTCGGCGTCGAGGCCGCGGCGGCTCGCCAGCAGCAGCCGGCGGGCGCCGTGCCGCCGGACGAGGTGCCGGGCGAGCAGCGCGCCGAGGGTGCCGGTGCCGCCGGCGACGAGGATCGTGCCGTCGGGGTCGATCGGGCGCGGGATGGTGACGGCGATCTTGCCGATCTGGCGGGCCTGGCTGAGGAAGCGGAAGGCCTCCGGGGCCTGGCGGACGTCCCAGGCGCGCACCGGCAGGGGCCGCAGCACGCCCCGCGCGAAGAGGTCCATGAGCTCGGTGAGCATCGCGCCGATGCGGTCGTAGCCGGCCTCGATGAGGTCGAAGGCGCGGTAGCGCACCCCCGGATGGTCGCGCTCGACGTCCTCCGGCGGCCGCTTGTCGGTCTTGCCGAGCTCCACGAACCGCCCGCCCTCGGCGAGCAGCCGCAGCGACGCGTCGACGAACCCGCCGGTCAGTCCGTTGAGGACGACGTCGACGCCCCGGCCGCCGGTCTGCTCGCGGAAGGTGTCCTCGAAGTCGAGGGTCCGCGACGACGCCAGCGCGATCCCGGCGGTGCGCAGCGCCGGCCACTTGCCGGGGCTGGCGGTGCCGAAGAGGTTCGCGCCGAGGTGCTTGGCGAGTTGTACGGCCGCGAGCCCGACTCCCCCGGCGGCGGAGTGGATGAGCACGGACTCGCCCGGCCGCACGTTCGCGACGTCGACGAGCCCGTAGTAGGCGGTGAGGAACGCGACCGGGACGGTGGCGGCCTCGGTGTAGGACCAGGCGGCCGGCTTGTGCGCGAGGAGCCGGGCCTCGGTGACGGCGGTCGAGGCGAACGAGCCGGAGAAGATGCCCAGCACCGGGTCGCCGGGTGCGAACCCGGTGACCTCCGCGCCGACCTCGGCGACGACACCGGCCCCTTCGTTGCCCAGCACGTGCTGGTCGGGCACCATGCCGAGGGTCAGCACGACGTCGCGCAGGTTGACGCCGGAGGCGCGCAGCTCGACCCGGACCTGGGTCGGGCCGAGCGGGGCGGCGGCCTCCGGCGCGGGCCGCACGACGAGGCTGTCGAGGCTGTTCTGCTCGCCGACGTCGAGCCGCCACGGCAGCGCGCTGGTCTCCGGCAGCACGACGGTGCCGTGGCGCCCGGCCCGGGCCAGCCGCGGGACGAGCAGCGCGCCCCGGCGGACGGCGAGCTGCGGTTCGTCGCCGCTCAGGCGGTCCTCGGCGGAGCCGTCGGTGTCGAGCAGGACGAACCGGCCGGGGTGCTCGGACTGGGCCGAGCGGACCAGGCCCCACACGGGGGCGGCGGCCAGGTCGGGCACCGCCTCCGCGCCGTCGACCGCGATCGCGCCGCGGGTGCGCAGGACCAGCCGGGCGGCGTCGAGGGCCGGCTCGGCGAGCCAGGCCTGCAGCAGCGCGGCGGTCTCGGCGGTGGTGCGCAGCGGGTCGGTCCCGGTGATGTCGGCGATGACGGCGTCGGGCGCGGGTTCGCCGGCCGCGATGGCGGCGGCGAGCTCGGGCAGGGGGCGGCGGTCGACGGTGTGCTCGGTGGCGGTGGTTTCGATCCAGTCGATCTGGTACAGCGACTCCCCGCCGGCCTCCGCAACCGCCCCGGCCCCGGCGGCGGGCCGGAACGCGAGCGAGGCCACGGCGGCGACGGGCTCGCCGTGCTGGTCGTCGACGGTCACGCGGACGGCGTCGTCGCCGGCCGGGGCGAGGCGCACCCGCAGCCGGGTGGCGCCCTGCGCGTAGAGGTCGACGCCGGCCCAGGCGAACGGCATGTACGCCCGGCCCTCGGCCTCGCCGAAGAAGCCGCCGAGCGCGGTGGCCTGCAGGGCGGCGTCGAGCAGGGCCGGGTGGATCCCGAAGCGTTCGGTGCCGGCGTCCGGGTCGGGCAGCGCGACCTCGGCGAGCAGTTCGTCGCCGTGGCGCCAGACGCGCTCGAGGCCGCGGAAGGCCGGGCCGTAGTCGAGGCCCCGTTCGGCCATCGCCGCGTACCACTCGGCGGGCTGGAACGGGATCGGCTCGGCCCCGGCGGGCGGCCAGGCCCCGGTCGCACCGCCCGGGATCGCCGGGCCGGCGGGCGCGACGAGGCCGTCGGCGTGGCGGGTCCAGGGGGCATCCGGAGCGGCATCGAGGGGCCCGTCCGGCTGGGAGTGGATGGTGACCGGCCGCAGCCCCGACTCGTCGGGGGCGCCGACGCGGACCTGGACGCGGACCGCGCCGGTCTCCGGGAGGGCGACGGGCGCGGCGAGGGTCAGCTCGGCGACCCGGTCCGCGGCGAGCCGCTCGCCCGCCCGGAGCACCAGGTCGAGCAGTGCGGTGCCGGGCACGATGACGGTGCCGCCGACGCGGTGGTCGGCGAGCCACGGCTGAGTGGTCACGCCGAGCCGCTCGGTGACGACCAGGCCGTCCTCGTCGGCGAGCCGCACGACCCCGAGCCCGTCGGAGGCGGTGTGCCGCGGTGCGGTGGTGCTGGGCCAGAACCGTTGCTCCTGGAAGGGGTACGTGGGCAGGTCCACGATCACGGTCCGCCCCAGCACCCGGTGCCAGGCGACGGGGTGCCCGAGCACCCAGGCCTTCGCGAGGTTGGCCAGCAGCCGGGTGGGCTGGTCGGCGTCGCGGCGCACGGTGTCGAGCACGTGGGCGTCGTCGACGATCTGCGCGAGGGCCATGGTGAGCACCGGGTGCGCGGAGATCTCGACGAAGGTCCGGTGCCCGGACTCCAGCGCGCCGCGGACGGTGGGCTCGAACTCGACCCGCTGGCGCAGGTTGTCCATCCAGTACTCGGCCGACATCGTCGCCCCGGCCACCGTCGAGAGCATCGGCGTGTGCCCGGGCCGGATCGTGATCCCGGCCAGATCCGCGAGCACCTGGTCCCGGACGCGCTCCACGCCCGGGTGGTGGGAGGCGTAGTCGACGGAGATGAGCTTCGCGCCCTCGACGCCGGCGACCAGGTCCTGCACGGCCTCGGTCGGCCCGGCCACGACGACCGTCCGGGGGCCGTTGACGGCGGCGACGACCACGCCCTCGGGCAGCAGCGGGGTGACGTCGTCCGCGGAGAGCGGGACCGAGGCCATCGTGCCCGTGCCCTTCAGCGCCTTCAACGCCCGCGCCCGCACCGCCACCACGCGGGCGGCGTCATCCAGCGACAGGATCCCGGCCACGTGCGCGGCGACGATCTCGCCCTGCGAGTGACCGATCACCGCATGCGGCCTCACCCCCGCGTGCAGCCAGACCCGCGACAACGCCACACCAACCGCGAACAACACCGGCTGCACGACCTCGACCCGATCCAACCAACCCGCGTCATCACCCGTCAGCAGACCCGCGATATCCACATCCAGCCACGGCGCCAACGCCAGCTGACACTCCACAATCGCGTCCGCGAACACCGGACACGAGGAGAACAACCCCGCCGCCATGCCCGCCGACTGGCTGCCCTGACCCGGGAACACCCACACCATCCGCCCGCCGTCGCCCGCGCCGGTGATCTCGGCGGGGGCCAGGAGTTCAGCGGTGGTCCGGCCCACGGTGGCCGCCCGGTGCTCGAACACCGCCCGGGTCGTCGCGAGGGACCACGCGATCCGCTCCGGGGACGCGGTGTGGGCGATGCCGGCGAGCCGGGCCGCCTGCTCCGCCACCGCCGCCGGCGAACGGCCCGAGATCGGCCAGACCACCGGCCCGATGACCAGGCCGCTCGTCTCCGAAGTCTCGCTGGGCGTCTCGTCGGGCAGGGCCAGGATCACGTGGGCGTTGGTGCCGCTGATGCCGAACGACGACACGCCGGCCCGGCGCCGCGGGGAGGCGGGCCAGGGCCGGGCCTCGGTCGCCAGCTCCACCTTCCCGGCCGACCAGTCCACGTGCGGGGTCGGGGCGTCGACGTGCAGGGTCGCCGGTACGACACCCGCCCGCATCGCCAGGACCATCTTGATGATCCCCGCGACGCCCGCGGCGGCCTGGGTGTGGCCGATGTTCGACTTGATCGAGCCGAGCAGCAGCGGCTCGCCACGATCCTGGCCGTAGGTCGCCAGCAGCGCCTGCGCCTCGATCGGATCGCCGAGGGTCGTGCCGGTGCCGTGCGCCTCGACCACGTCCACATCGGACGGCACGAGCCCCGCGTCGGCGAGCGCCTGGCGGATCACCCGCTGCTGCGACGGCCCGTTGGGGGCCGTGAGCCCGTTCGAGGCGCCGTCCTGGTTCACGGCCGAGCCGGCGACGATCGCGAGAATCGGGTGGCCGTTGCGGCGCGCGTCGGCCAGGCGCTCGACGAGCAGGATGCCGACGCCCTCGCTCCAGCCGGTGCCGTCCGCCGCGGCCGCGAACGCCTTGCAGCGGCCGTCCTCGGACAGGCCGCGCTGCCGCGAGAACTCCACGAGCAGGCCCGGGGTCGCCATGATGGTCACGCCACCCGCGAGGGCCAGGTCACACTCCCCGCGCCGCAGGGACTGGACGGCCAGGTGCAGGGCTACCAGCGACGAGGAACACGCCGTATCCACGGACACCGCCGGTCCCTCCAACCCCAACGCGTACGCCACCCGCCCGGACACCACCGACGCTGCATTGCCCGTGCCCGCAAAACCACCCGTGTCGTCCACGGCTCCCATCAACAGAGCCCCGTAATCCTGACCGTTCGTCCCCACAAAGACCCCAACCGGCGCACCACGCAACCCCTGAGGATCCACCCCGGCCCGCTCCACCGCCTCCCACGACGCCTCCAGCAACAACCGCTGCTGCGGGTCCATCGCCAGCGCCTCGCGGGGGCTGATGCCGAAGAACCCGGCGTCGAAGGCGGCGGCGCCGTCGAGGAAGCCGCCCGCGGTGGCGTAGAAGGTCCCGGGGCGCTCGGGGTCCGGGTCGTAGAGCCGGCCGAGGTCCCAGCCGCGGTCAGTCGGGAAGTCGGACATGACGTCGACGCCGCCGTCGACGACGCGCCAGAGGTCCTCGGGGCTCGTCACGCCGCCGGGGTACCGGCAGCTCATCGCGACGATGGCGATCTCCTCGCCGAGCCCGCCGGCCGGGCCGGTGACCGCCGCGGGCCCCTGCGCCTCGCCGGGGAGCAGCACGGTGAGGAGGTGGTCGGCGAGCGCGCGCGGCGTCGGGTAGTCGAACACGAGCGTGGTCGCCAGCCGCAGCCCGACGGCGGCCGACAGGCGGTTGCGCAGCTCGACCGCGGTGAGCGAGTCGAAGCCGCAGTCGCGGAACGTGCCCGTCTCGGGCAGCTCGGCGGCGTCGGCGTGGCCGAGGACGGCGGCCGCCAGGTCCCGCACGAGCGTGGTGAGCACGTCGAGGCGGGCGGCGGTGTCGAGGCCCGCCAGCTCGGCGCGCAGCGAGACGGCCTCCTCGGCGAGGTCGGCGCCGGTCGGGTCGCCGGCGTCCATGGCGCGGGCCGCCTCCGCGACGCCGCGCAGCAGCGGCCGGGGGCGGGTGGCGGCGAACGTCGGGGCGAAGCGGCGCCAGTCGACGTCGGCGATGGTGACGCAGGCGTCGCCGTGCTCGACCGCCTGGCGCAGCGCGGCGATGGCGAGGGCCGGGTCGAGGGCGGGCACGCCGCGGCGGCGCAGCTGCTCCTCGGTGGTGTCGCCGTCCGAGCCGGACTCGGCGGCCATGCCGCCGGTCGCCCACGGGCCCCAGGCGATCGCGGTGCCCGGCTTCCCGGCGCGGCGCCGCTGTTCGACGAGGGCGTCGAGGTGGGCGTTGGCGGCGGCGTACGCGGACTGCCCGGCGCTGCCCCAGGTGCCGGCGATGGACGAGTACACGATGAAGGCGTCGAGCTCGCGCTCGGCGAAGACGCGGGCGAGGTTGGTGGCGCCGCCGGCCTTGCCCGCGGCCACGGCGGCGAACTCCTCCGCGGTGACGTCGGCGAGCGGCGTGGTCTGCGATCGGCCGGCGGTGTGGACGACGGCGGTGATGCGGTCGCCGCCGGCCTCCACGTCCTCGACGAGCGCGGCGAGCGCCCGGGCGTCGGCGACGTCGACGGCGGCGACGGTGACGCGCACGCCGAGGTCGCGCAGCTCGGCCGCGTGCTGCTCGGCGCCGGGCGTGTCCAGGCCGCGCCGGCCGAGCAGGACCAGATGGGCGGCGCCCTCGGCGGCGAGCCAGCGGCCGAGGTGCCGGCCCAGGGCCCCGAGGCCGCCGGTGATCAGGACGGTCCCGGACGGGGTCCAGGGGCGGGCCGCGGGGTTCCCGCCGATCTCGGCGCGGACGAGCCGGCGCGCGAAGACCCCGGCGGGGCGGATCGCGACCTGGTCCTCGTCGCAGCCGCCGGCCAGGACGGCGCGGAGCTTGGCCCGGGTGTCCGCGTCCACGGTGGGCGGCAGGTCGATCAGGCCGCCCCAGCGCTGCGGCGCCTCGAGGCCCACGACCCGCCCGAGGCCCCAGGTGGCGGCCTGCGCCGGGTCGAGGTCGCGGTCGTACGGCCCGGCCGCCACCGCGCCCCGGGTGACGAACCAGAGCCGCGCCTCGCCGGGCGTCTGGCTCAGCGCGAGGTTGGCGAGCAGCCCGCCGGCCCCGTCGCCTTCCGGGTCGAGCGCGAGCAGCGACACGATGCCCCGGACCGGCTCACCGTCCGCGGCCGCGTCGACGGAGGGCACGATCTCGACGTCGGCTCCCCCGTCGCGCAGGGCGGCGGCGACCTCGGCACCGTCAGTGCCGGGCGGGACGACCACGAGCCACCGGCCGGCGAGATCGGTCGCGGCGGGGTTCGCGATCGGCGTCCAGCTGATCTTGTACCGCCACGAGTCGATCAGCGACCGGTCCCGCTGCCGCCGCCGCCACGAGGAGAGCAGCGGCACGACCACGCGCAGCGACTCCTCGGCGGCCTCGTCGGCGTGCAGGGTCGCGGCGAGGCCGGCGAGCTCCTCGCGCTCGACGGCGGACCAGAAGCGGGCGTCCGCGGCGCTGGGCCGGTCGGCGGGTTCGGCGGTGCCGGGCTCGGGCCAGTACCGCTGCTCCTGGAACGGGTACGTGGGCAGGTCGACGCCCCGCCCGGCGCCCCCGAGCACCGCGGCCCAGTCGACGTCGACGCCGGCCACGAACAGCCCGCCGACGGCCCGCAGCAGCGACTCCCGCTCGTCCCGGTCGCGCCGCAGCGTGCCGACCACGACGGCGTCATCGGCCGGCAGGTGCGGCACGAGCACCGAGTCGGGCCCGACCTCCAGGAACGTGTCGACACCCTCGGCGCGCATGGCGGCCACGTTGTCGGCGAACAACACCGTGCCCCGCACGTGCCGCACCCAGTAGTCGGCATCGAACTCGCTGATGAGTCCACCGGTGACATTGGAGACGATGGGAATCTGCGGCGGGTTGAACGTGACGGTGTCGAGGACCGCGCGGAACTCGGCCAGCATCGGCTCCATCAACGCCGAGTGGAACGCATGCGACACCCGCAGCCGACTCGTCCGAACCCCGGGGAATTCGGGCAGCAACTCCGCCGGACCCGACAACACCCACGCGTTCGGCCCGTTGATCGCCGCGACCGACACACCCTCGGGCACGTCCTCGACCGGAGCCCCGACCGCGAGCATCCCGCCACCCGGCGGGAGGGCCTGCATCAGCCGGGCCCGGGCCGCGACCACCTTGCACGCGTCTTCCAGCGACCACACCCCGGCCACGTACGCCGCGACCAGCTCACCGATCGAATGACCGCCAACCACCGACGGCTGCAGACCCCACGCCTTCAACTGCTCGTAGAGGGCCACCTCGATCGCGAACAGCGCCGGCTGGGTGATCTCCGTGTCGTCGATCCGCTCGTCCGGCAGCTCGCCGAAGTGGGACCGGACCTCGGCGTACACCCGGTTGAACACCGGGAAGTCGAGACCTGCGCCCATCCCCGCGCGCTGGGCACCCTGGCCCGAGAACAGCACACCGACCCGGCGGCCGAGCGTCGCGACGCCGGACACCGCGCCGCCGGACAGGTCGCCCAGGCGCTCGACCAGCTCCTCACGGCGCTCGGCCAGGACCACGGCCCGGTGCTCGAGCACCGACCGCGACGCGATCGACGCCCAGGCGACATCGCCGGGCTCGGCCTCGGGGTGCGCCGCCAGCCAGCGCGACCAGCTCCCCGCGACGGCGGCGAGCGCGGCGGCGCTGCGGCCCGAGACGAGCACGGGCACGAGGCCGCCGGCCGGGCGCGCGTCCGGCGCCGGCTCCCCCTCGGGCCGCGGTTCGGGCTGTTCCAGGATGACGTGCGTGTTGGTGCCGCTCATGCCGAACGACGACACCGCGGCCCGGCGCGGGCGGTCCACGGCCGGCCACGGCCGCGCCTCGGTCAGCAGCGAGACCGCCCCGGCCGCCCAGTCGACGTGCGGGGTCGGCTCGTCGACGTGCAGGGTCTTCGGCAGCACACCGTGGCGCATCGCCATGACCATCTTGATGACCCCGGCGACGCCCGCGGCGGCCTGGCTGTGGCCGATGTTCGACTTGATGGAGCCGAGCCAGAGCGGCGCGTCGGCGGGGCGCTCCTGGCCGTAGGTGGCCAGCAGCGCCTGGGCCTCGATCGGGTCGCCGAGCGTGGTGCCGGTGCCGTGGGCCTCGACGGCGTCGACCTCGTCCGGGGTGAGCCGGGCGGTGGCGAGAGCCTGGCGGATGACCCGCTGCTGCGACGGGCCGTTCGGGGCCGTGAGCCCGTTGCTGGCGCCGTCCTGGTTCACCGCCGAGCCTCGGATGACGCCGAGGACCCGGTGGCCGAGCCGTCGGGCGTCGGCGAGGCGTTCCAGGACGAGCACGCCGACGCCCTCGGACCAGCCGGTGCCGTCGGCGGCAGCGGCGAAGGACTTGCAGCGGCCGTCGGCGGCGAGGCCGCGCTGGTAGGAGAACTCGACGAACGCGCCCGGGGTGGCCATCACGGTCGCGCCGCCGGCCAGGGCGAGGGTGCACTCGCGCTCGCGCAGGGCCTGACAGGCCAGGTGGATGGCGACGGTGGACGAGGAGCAGGCGGTGTCGACGGTCACGGCGGGGCCTTCGAGGCCGAAGGTGTACGCCAGCCGGCCGGAGACGACGCTGGCCGCGGTGCCGGTGAGCAGGTAGCCCTCGACGCCGGCCGCCGCCTGCTGCAGCAGTGCGGTGTAGTCCTGGCCGGAGGTGCCGATGAAGACGCCGGAGCGGCTGCCGCGCAGCGACAGCGGCGCGATCCCGGAGCGTTCCAGGGCTTCCCAGGCGACCTCGAGCAGCAGCCGCTGCTGCGGGTCCATCGCCGTCGCCTCGCGCGGGGAGACGCCGAACAGTGCCGCGTCGAACCCGCCGGGCGCGTCGAGGAAGCCGCCGAGCGGGGCGTAGCCGGCGTCGAGGCCGTACCCGGTGCCGGAGCCGCTGCTCTGGCCGGGCCGGGCGTCCCAGCCGCGGTCGGCGGGGAAGCCGGAGATGGCGTCGCGGCCGGTGGCGACGAGCTCCCACAGGTCCTCGGGGCTGGTCACGCCGCCCGGGTACCGGCAGCCCATGCCGACGATCGCGACGGGGTCCAGCTCGGGCTCGGAGAGGTCCCGCAGCCGCTGGCGGGTCTGCTGCAGCTCGGCGATGACCCGCGCGAGGTACTCGCGGAGCTTCTCCTCATCCGCCATCAGTCTGCCCTTCTTTTCAGCGTCGGTCCGGCGGTCCGTTCAGGACAGGCCGAGCGCGTTGTCCACGAGGTCGAACAGTTCCTCGTTGCTGGCGACCCGGAGGGTGTCGACGGCCTCGGCGCCGCCGTCGGCGGGCTCGGCCGCGGTGAGCCGCTGCAGCAGGCTCTGCAGGCGCAGGGTGACCCGCATCCGGCCGAGGTCGTCCTGCGGGCGGCGGCTGAGCATGTCCTCGAGGCCGTCGAGCTCCTCGGTCGTCGGCAGCGCCTCGTCCCCGCCGCCGTCGCCGAGCTCGGCGCGCAGGTGCTCGGCGAGGGCGATCGGCGTCGGGTAGTCGAAGACGATCGTGGTGGCCAGCCGCAGCCCGGTGGCGGCGGCGAGCCGGGCCCGCAGCTCGACGGCGGTGAGGGAGTCGAAGCCGACCTCGCGGAACGGGCGGCTGCGCTCGAGCTCGTCGGCGCGCTCGTGGCCGAGGACCCCGGCCGCGGCGGTGAGCACCAGGTCGACGAGGAGCCGGGCGCGGTCGGGCTCGGCCAGGCCGTCGAGGCGGCGGCGCAGGTCGGCGCCCGCGTGCTCGTCGGGTCCGTCGGGGCCGTCGCCGCCGGCGGGGCCGTCGCCGGCCTCGGGGATCAGGCTCAGCAGCGGTCGCGGGCGGGCCGAGGCGTAGATCGGGGCGAAGCGCGGCCAGTCGACGTCGGCCACCACGAGCGTGGGGTCGTCGTGGGCGAGGGCGTCGTGGAGTACCGACACCGCCGCCTCGGGATCGAGGAGCCGCACGCCCCGCCGGGCCATCTCGGCTCCGGTCGGCTCGTCGATCATCCCACCGCCGCCCCACGGGCCCCAGGCGACGGAGACGGCGGGGATGCCCTCGGCGCGCAGGCGCTCGGCCCAGGCGTCGAGGAACGCGTTGCCGGCCGCGTAGGCACCGTGCCGGCCGACGCCCCACACGCCCGCGACGGAGGTGAAGTAGACGACGGCCTCGAGGTGGTCGCGGTCGATGAGCTCGTGCAGGTTGCGGGCGCCGGCGAGCTTCGCCGCGCTCACCTCGGCCAGCTCGCCGAGGGGCACGTCGGCGACCGGGGTGAGCCGGGCGACGCCGGCGGCGTGAACGATCGTGGTGATGGTCTCGCCGTCGCGGCGCAGGCGGTCCGCGAGCGCGGCGACGGCGCCGCGATCGGTCACGTCGCAGGCGAGGACGCGGACCGTGGCGCCGGCGGCGGTGAGGCGTTCGGTGAGCTCGGCGGTGCCGGGCGCGTCGGGGCCCTGGCGGCTGACGAGGATCAGCCGTTCGGCGCCGTTGCCGGTGAGCCAGCGCGCGGTGTGAGCGGCGAGGCTGCCGCTGGCGCCGGTGATGAGGGTGGTGCCGGCCGGCCGGTACGGGCGGGTCGCCCCGGCCGCCGTGGTCGCCCCGGCGCGGACGAGCCGTCGCGTGTGGACGGTGCTGGGCCGGATCGCGGTGTGCTCGCGGTCCGTGGTGAGCGTGTGGGCGAGCTGCGCGACGGCGGCCGGGGTGAGCTCGGCGGGCAGGTCGACGAGGCCGCGGTACAGGTGCGGCCGCTCCAGCGCCGCGACGTGCCCGAGGCCCCAGGTGGCCGCCTGGTCGGCGTCCGGCGGCAGGTCTTCGGGGCCCGCCTTGACCGCCTGCTGGGTGCAGAGCCAGACGGCGACGGGCTGCCGGAGGAGCTCCAGGTTGGCCGCGAGGCCGGCGGGGAGGTGCGGGTGGTCGGCGTGCGGCGAGGTGTCGAGGGCGAGCAGGGAGACGACGGCGGTCGGCTGGAAGTCGCCGAGCGCGGCTTCGAGGTCGGTCGTGGCCTCGGCGGCGGCGCCGTGCTCCCGCAGGCCCTTGGCGATCTGCTCGGCCGTGTCGGTGGTGGCCGGGGTGTGCAGGAGCAGCCAGCGGTGGCCGGTGGCGTCGGCGCGGGCGGCGGGTTGCTCCGCCGGCCAGGTGATCCGGTAGCGCCACGGCCGCGTCTGCTCCGTGGTGCGCAGCCGGGTGAGCGCGGGCAGGACCTCGCGGAGGGGCTGGTCGGCGTCGAGGCCCTGCAGCAGCTTCCAGAGCCCGTCGTCGGCGCCGGTCGACGGCTTGATGGTCGGCCAGTAGCGGCGGCGCTGGAACGGGTAGGTCGGCAGTTCGGGGCGGCGCTCGCCGGGCTTGAGGATCCGCTCCCACGGGATCTCGACGCCGTGCGTGTGCAGGCGCCCCAGCGCCTCGGCGATGGTCGACCCGGCCCGCATGACGGGAACGGCGACGACCTCGTCGGCGTCGAGCATCGGGGTCAGCACCGCGTCCGGCCCGATCTCCAGGAACGTGTCCGCACCCTGCCCCCGCACGAACGAGACCGCGTCGGCGAACCGCACCGTGTCGCGGGCATGCCGCACCCAGTACTCCGCGTCGAACTCCGTGATCAGCTCGCCGGTCACGGTGGAGACGATCGGGATGCTGGGCGGGTTGAAGGTCATCGCCGCGACCTCGGCCCGGAACGGCTCCAGCATCGGGTCCATCAACGCACTGTGGAACGCGTGCGAGACGGTCAGCCGCTTGGTCCGGAACGGCAGGTCGAGGGCGTCGATCACCTCGGCCGGCCCGGAGAGCACGATCGACTCCGGCCCGTTGACGGCCGCGACCGACACCCTGTCCGGCAGCGAGTCGGGGTGTCCACCGACCGCGAGCATCGCGCCACCGGCGGGCAGCGCCTGCATGAGCCGCCCGCGGGCCGACACCAGCCGGCACGCGTCTTCGAGAGAGAGCACCCCGGCCACATGAGCCGCGGCGATCTCGCCGACCGAGTGCCCCATCATCCAGGAGACCGGGACGCCCCAGGACCGCAGCAGTTCCGCCGTGGCGATCTCGACCACGAACAGCGCCGCCTGCGTGAACACCGTCTGCGTCAACCGCTCACCATCGGTGAACATCACCGACTGCAGACCATCCGGCAACAGCTCGCACGCACGATCGACCACGCCGGCGAAGACCGGGAACGCCTCATACAGCTCGCGGCCCATCCCGACCCGCTGGGCTCCCTGGCCCGAGAACATCCACGCGACACCGCCGCGCTCCCCCGCGCGCGTGCCCTCGACCGACCGCAGCCCGGCGAGCAGTGCCGCCTTGTCGCGGCCCGTGACCGCGGCCCGGACGCCGAGGTGCGAGCGGTGGACGGCCAACTCCCAGGCGGGGTCGGCGCCGGAGGTCTCGGCCCAGTCGGCGACCTGCGCGGCCCGGGCCTTGAGTCCGGCGGCGTCGGCCCCGGAGATCAGCCACACGCCGTCCAGGGCTCCGCCGCTGCGACCGGCCGGCGGCTCGGTCTCGATCGGGGGCGCTGCGAGGATGGTGTGCGCGTTGGTGCCGGAGATGCCGAACGACGACACGGCGGCGCGGCGCGGGCGGCCGTTGTCGGGCCAGGCTCGGGCCTCGGTGAGGATGGACACCGCGCCGGCCGACCAGTCGACGTGCGGGGTCGGCTCGTCGATGTGGAGGGTTCGCGGCAGGATGCCGTGTTCGAGGGCCTTCACCATCTTGATGACCCCGGCGACACCGGCCGCGGCCTGGGTGTGGCCGATGTTGGACTTCACCGACCCGATCCACAGCGGCTCGTGCCGGTCGCGGCCGTAGGTGGCGATGAGCGCCTGGGCCTCGATCGGGTCGCCGAGCTTGGTCCCGGTGCCGTGGGCCTCCACGACGTCCACGTCGGCGGCGTCGAGGCCGGCGCCGGCCAGGGCCTGCCGGATCACCCGCTGCTGAGCCGGGCCGTTCGGGGCCGTAAGTCCGTTGGAGGCGCCGTCCTGGTTGACCGCGCTGCCGGCCACGACGGCGAGGATCGGGTGCCCGTTGCGCCGCGCGTCCGACAGGCGTTCCACGAGCAGGACGCCGACGCCTTCGCCCCAGCTGGTACCGTCCGCGCCGGCCGCGAAGGACTTGCAGCGCCCGTCGGCGGCGAGGCCGCCCTGCGCGTCGAACTCCAGGAACGCGCCCGGCGTCGACATCACGGTCACACCGCCGGCCAGGGCGAGATCGCACTCCCCGTTGCGCAGCGCCTGCGCCGCCAGGTGCAGCCCCACCAGCGACGACGAGCACGCGGTGTCGACGGTCACGGCCGGGCCCTGCAGCCCGAACCAGTACGCCAGCCGGCCCGACACCACCGACGCCGAGTTCCCCGTCGCCTGGTAGCCGTCGACCTCGGCCCCGGCACCGAGGAGGAGCGTGCCGTAGTCCTGCCCGTTCGTCCCCATGAACACACCGGTCAGCGAGCCCCGCAGCCCGTCCACGGGCACCCCGGCGCCCTCGAAGACCTCCCAGCAGACCTCCAGCAGCAACCGCTGCTGCGGGTCCAGCGCCAGGGCCTCCCGCGGCGAGATGCCGAAGAACCCGGCGTCGAACTCGGTGGCGCCGTCCAGGAATCCGCCGACCCGGGCGAAGTCGCCGCTGAGCCCGTCCCAGCCGCGGTCCGCCGGGAACCCGCCCATCGCGTCGCGGCCCGCGGCGACCAGGTCCCACAGGTCGTCGGCCGAGCGCACGCCGCCCGGGAAGCGGCAGCCCATGCCGACGATGACGATCGGCTCGCCGTCGACGGCGACCGCGGCGCGGACCGGCTCGTCCGCGGCCCCACCGGCCAGGAACTCGGCCAGCTCCGCGACCGACGGGTGGTCGAACACGACCGTCGAGGACAGCTCCACCCCGCACAGCCGCGCCAGCCGGTCCCGCAGCTCCACCGCGGCCAGCGAGTCGAACCCAAGCTCGCGGAACGGCCGCCGGACTCCGACCGCGTCCACCCCGGCGTGGCCCAGCACGGCCGCGACCTCGCGCCGGACCAGGCCCACCAGCTCGTCCCGCGACCGACGCACCGCCACCGCCGGCGACACCGGCGCCTCGACCGGCGCCACCACGTCGAACAGCCCGCCGACGCCGACCGCCCGGAATGCCTTGGCCAGCACGTCCCAGTCGACGTCGGCGACCGTGAGCAGCGGCTCGGCGTTGACCAGGCGGCTCAGTCCGGCGACCGCGGCGCCGGGGTCGAGGAGGGCGAGCCCGCGCCGGTGCAGCCGGGCCGCGGACTGCTCGTCGGCCATGCCGCCGTCGCCCCACGGCCCCCAGGCGAGCGAGGTGGCGGCGAGCCCGCGGCCGCGGCGGAGCGCGACGAGCGCGTCGGCGGCCGCGTTCGCCGCGGCGTACGCGCCCTGCCCCGCGCCGCCCCACACGCCGGCTGCCGAGGAGAAGACCACGAACGCGTCGAGCCGCCGGCCGCGGGTGACGGCGTCGAGGTTGACGGCGCCGGCGAACTTGGGGCCGAGCACGGCGGCGAGCTCGTCCTCGGACAGGTCCTGGACGGCGGTCGGCGCGCCGGGCACGCCCGCGGTGTGCACGACGGCGGTGAGGTTGTCGATGCCGTCGGTGATCCGGGCGAGGGCGTCGCGGTCGGTGATGTCGCACGCCTCGATGTCGGCCGCGCCGTGGGCGCGCAGGTCGGCGAGGAGGTCTTCGGCGCCGGGGGCGTCGAGGCCGCGCCGGGACAGCAGGACCACGCGTGCGGCGCCCGCTTCGAGGGCCCAGCGGGCCACGCGGGCGCCGAGGGCGCCGGTCCCGCCGGTGACGAGGACGGTGCCGGAGGGTGTCCAGGTGGGCTCGGCGGGCAGGGTGGCGCGGGTGAGCCGGGGGGCGTAGGCCTTCCCGCGCCGGATCGCGACCTGCCGCTCGCGGCCGTCGGCCAGCACGGCGGCGATGCTGCCGTCGCCGTCGAGGTCGATGAGGCCGCCCCAGCGGGTGGGCTGCTCCAGCGCGGCGACCCGGCCCAGGCCCCACACGACCCCGGCCTCGGCGTCGGTCACGGCGTCATCCAGTACGTCGTCCAGTACGTCATCCAGTCCGTCACCCGCGTCGACCGCGACGGCCCCGCGGGTCACGCACCAGACCTTGGCGGCGCTGTCGCCGCGCAGCCGGTCCAGGACGGCCCCGGCGGAGGGCTCGACCAGCACGACGCCGGCGAGCCCGTCGAGGTCCGTCGGCTCGGTCTCGACCGTGGCCCCGGCCGCGCGCAGGTCGGCCGCGACCGCCTCACCGGGTCCGAGGACCAGCCAGCGGCCGGTGAGCGACGCGGTGGACGTGGGCAGCGGGGTCCACCGGACGCGGTACGCCCACGAGTCGACCTTCCCGGTCCGGCGCGCCGGGGCGGGCCAGAACCGCTCCCGCTGGAACGCGTAGGTGGGCAGCCCGAACACGGGTCGCCCGGCGCCCCCGACGACGGCCTTCCAGTCGACGTCGACGCCGGCCACGAACAGCTCGGCGACGGCCCGCAGCAGCGTCTCGGACTCGTCCCGGTTGCGCCGCAGCGACGCGACGACGACGGCATCGTCCCCGTGCAGGTGCGGCGCGAGAATGGCGTCGGGCCCGACCTCCACGAAGGTGTCGACCCCGGCCTCGCGCATGGCGGCCACGTTGTCGGCGAACAACACCGTGCCCCGCACGTGCCGCACCCAGTAGTCGGCATCGAACTCGGAGATAAACCCGCCGGTGACATTGGAAATGATCGGAATCTGCGGCGAGTTGAACGTGACCGTGTCGAGAACCGCGCGGAACTCCTCCAGCATCGGCTCCATCAACGCGCTGTGGAACGCATGCGACACCCGCAGCCGGCTGGTCCGGACCTCAGGAAGCTCGGGCAGCAGCTCGGCCGGCCCCGACAACACCCACGCGTTCGGCCCATTGATCGCCGCGACCGACACGCCCTCGGGCACGTCCTCCACCGGAGCCCCGACCGCGAGCATCCCGCCACCAGAAGGCAGGGCCTGCATCAACCGAGCCCGGGCCGCGACCACCTTGCAGGCATCTTCCAGCGACCACACACCTGCCACATACGCGGCGACCAGCTCACCGATCGAGTGACCGCCGACGACCGCCGGGTTGAGGCCCCACGCCTTCAACTGCTCGTAAAGGGCAACCTCGATCGCGAACAGCGCCGGCTGCGTGATCTCCGTGTCGTCGATCCGCTCGTCCGGCAGCTCACCGAAATGCCCGCGCACCTCGGCGTAGACCCGGTTGAACACCGGGAAGTCCAGACCAGCACCCATCCCGGCGCGCTGGGCGCCCTGGCCCGAGAACAGCACGCCGACCCGGCGGGCCGCGGCGACACCGGCGACCGGTTCGCCCGGCAGCAGCACCATGCGGTGGTCGAACCGGGCGCGGGACAGCAGCGAGCGCCCGACATCGGCCCGGTTCAGCTCCGGGTGGGCGTCGAGGAAGGCCGACAGGCGCGAGGCCGACTCGCGCACCGCCTCGGCCGACCGCGCCGACACGACGAGCGGCGCCGGGCTGGACGCGGCGGGCTCCGGCTCCGGTTCCGGCTCCGGCTCCTGGAACGCCTCCAGGATCACGTGGGCGTTGGTGCCGCTGATCCCGAACGAGGAGACCCCGGCGCGGCGCGGGTGGCCGTTGCGCTGCCACGGCTGGGGTTCGGTGAGCAGGGACACGGCCCCGGCGGTCCAGTCGACGTGCGGGGTGGGCTCGTCCACGTGCAAGGTCCGCGGCAGCTCGCCGTGGCGCATGGCGAGGACCATCTTGATGACGCCCGCGACACCCGCCGCGGCCTGCGTGTGGCCGATGTTCGACTTGACCGAGCCGAGCCACAGCGGACGGTCCTCGGGGCGGTCCTGGCCGTAGGTCGCCAGCAGCGCCTGCGCCTCGATCGGGTCGCCCAGCGTCGTGCCGGTGCCGTGCGCCTCGACCACATCCACATCGGACGGCTGCAGCCCGGCGCCGGCAAGGGCCTGCCGGATGACCCGCTGCTGCGAGGGGCCGTTCGGGGCCGTCAGACCGTTCGAGGCGCCGTCCTGGTTCACCGCGGAGCCCCGCACGACCGCGAGCACCGGGTGCCCCAGCCGTCGCGCGTCCGACAGGCGCTCCACCAGCAGGACGCCGACGCCCTCGGACCAGCCCGTGCCGTCCGCCGCCCCGGCGAAGGACTTGCAGCGGCCGTCGAAGGAGAGGCCGCGCTGCTTGGAGAACTCGACGAACGTCCCCGGCGTGGCCATCACGGTGACGCCGCCGGCGAGGGCCAGGTCGCACTCCCCCTGGCGCAGCGACTGCGCGGCCAGGTGCAGGGCGACCAGCGACGACGAGCAGGCGGTGTCGATGGTGACGGCGGGGCCTTCGAAGCCGAAGGTGTACGCCACCCGGCCGGAGACGACGCTGCCGGAGTTGCCGGTGCCGACGTAGCCCTCGACCCCGGCGGGGGCGTCGACGAGCTGGGAGACGTAGTCGTGGTACATCACGCCGGCGAAGACGCCGGTGCGGGAGCCGCGCAGGGTGGCCGGTTCCAGGCCCGCCGACTCCAGGACCTCCCAGGACGTCTCCAGCAGCAGCCGCTGCTGCGGGTCCATGGCGAGGGCCTCGCGCGGGCTGATGCCGAAGAACTCGGGGTCGAAGAGCGCGGCGTCGTGGAGGAAGCCGCCGAGCTGCGTCGAGCTCGCGCCGTCGCGCAGCTGCGCCAGGTCCCAGCCGCGGTCCGTGGGGAACGCGCCGATGCCGTCGCCGCCGGTGCGCAGCAGGTTCCAGAAGCCCTCCGGGTCCTGGACGCCGCCCGGGTAGCGGCAGGCCATGCCGACGATGGCGATCGGGTCGTCGTCGGCGGCCCGGCGAAGGGTGACGACCCGCCCGGCCTCGGCGCCGGTGAGCCGGTCGAGGACGAAGCCGGCGAGCAGCAGCGGGTTCGGGTAGTCGAACACGACGGTGGCCGGCAGCTGCAGGGCGGTCGCGGCGGTGAGCCGGTTGCGCAGGTCGACGGCGGCGAGGGAGTCGAATCCCATGTCCCGGAAGGCCCGGTCGAGCACCACGGGCTCCGGGTCCGGGTAGCCCAGGACGGTGGCGACCAGGGCTCGTACGAGACCGACGACGACGTCCCGGGCCTCGTCCCGCGGCAGTCCGGCGAGCCGGGTCCCCCAGTCGCCGCTCGCGCCCCCGGCGACGGCCCGGCGGGGCGCGGTCCGGCCGACGAGGGGCCGCAGCACCTCGGGTACGCCGGCCAGGCCCCGCAGCGCGGCGAGGTCGAACCGGGCGGCGACGGGCAGGGCCGAGTCGCCGGCCAGGGCGTCGCCGAGCAGCGCCAGGCCGGTCGCGGCGTCGAGGGCGGCGGCGCCGGTGCGGGCGAGGTCGCTGCCCATGCCGAGGTCCCACAGCCCCCACGCGATGGAGACCGCGGGGAGCCCGAGCGTGCGCCGGTGAGCGGCGAGCCCGTCGAGGAAGGCGTTGCCGGCCGCGTAGGCCGCCTGCCCGGGGCTGCCGACGACCCCGGCCAGGGAGGAGAACAGCACGAACATTCGCAGCGGCCGGTCGAGGGTCGCCTCGTGCAGCCACCACGCCCCGGCCACCTTCGGTGCCAGTACCCGGCTCACCCGCTCCGGCGTCAACCCCGTGAACACCCCATCGTCGAGGACGCCGGCCGCGTGTACGACACCGACCAGGTCCGGCATCCCGGCCACCAACTCGAAGACCGCATCCCGGTCCGTGACGTCACACGCCACCACCCGCGCCCCGGGCACCTCACCACCGCGCCGCCCGACCAGCACCACCTCACCCGCACCACACACATCCACGAGCCACCGCGCGACAACCCGGCCCAACGCACCCAGCCCGCCGGTAACCAGCACCGTGCCACCGGCGAGGTCGACGGCACCGGACGGCGACGAGGACCGGGTCAGTCCCGGAACGAGCACCGCACCGTCGCGAACCCGAACCTCGCCGAGGCCGGCCGCGATCACGCCACCGAGCACTTCCGCGGCGGCGTCACCGGAGACCAGCACGATCTGGCCCGGGTGCTCCGCCGCCGCCACACGCAGCAGACCCCACACCGCCGCCGCGCCCAGATCATCCGGCTCCGCCACAACGACCAGACGACCAGACCCGGCCAGCACCCGCCCCGCGACCGACAGCGCCTCACCGACCAGCGCGTCCACCGCCCCCGGGACGGACGCGTCGCCGATCGGCGGCACCCGCCACACCGTCACGTCCGCGTCCAGCGGCGCGGGCGTGACCTCGCGCGGCTGCCACGCGACCTCGTACAGGTCCCGCCGGGCGGAGGACCCGGTGGTCACCGCCCGCAGCACCACCCGCTCGATCGACACGACCGGCTGCCCGGACTCGTCGGCCGCGAGCAGCTCGAAGCCGGCGGTGGCGTTGCCCCGGATCCGCACGCGCAGGACGGCCGCGCCGGTCGCGTGCACGCGGAGCCCGGCGAACACGAACGGCAGGCCCGCGTCCGGGTCGAGCCGCCCGATCGGGTGCAGCGCCGCGTCGAGCAGGGCCGGGTGGACCGCGAACGACCCCGGGTCGTCCACCGCCACCTCGGCGAACAGCTCGTCCTCGCCGCCGCGCCACAGCCGCCGGAGTCCCTGGAACGCCGGCCCGTACGTCACCGCCGCCCGCGAGTACCAGTCGCCGACCGGCACCTCCTCGCCCGGCGTCCAGGCGAACGAAACCTCGGCGGCGGCGAACGAAACCTCGGCGGCGGCGGCGCCCAGCGCGCCCTCGGCGTGCCGGACCCACTCGTCCTCGCCGTCGGGCCGCGACGAGATGGTCACCGCACGGCGACCGGACGCGTCCGCCGGCCCGACCCGGACCTGGACCGCGACCCCGCCCGCGGTCGGCACGGCCAGCGGCGCGACGAGCGACAGCTCCTCCACGACGGCGGCGCCGACCTCGTCGCCGGCCCGGACCGCCATCTCGGCGAGCGCGGTCCCGGGCACGACCACCACGTCCCCGATCGCGTGGTCGGCGAGCCACGGCTGGGCCGCGAGCGAGAGCCGGCCGGTGAGGACGACGACATCGTCCTCGGCGACGCGTACCGCCGCGCTCAGCAACGGATGCCCGACCACCCCGAGCCCGGCCCCGGCCAGGTCACCGACGCCGCCGGCCGACTCGAGCCAGTAGCGCTCGTGCTGGAACGCGTATGTCGGCAGCTCGACAGTCCGGCCCCCGGCCCCGGCGAACACCGCGCTCCAGTCGACCTCGACCCCGGCCGCGAACAGCTCGGCAACGGCCCGCAGCAGCGTCTCGGGCTCGTCCCGGTTGCGCCGCAGCGACGCGACCACGACGGCGCCCTCGGCCGGCAGATGCGGCGCGAGGATCGCGTCCGGCCCGACTTCAACGAAGGTGTCGACACCTTCGGCGCGCATGGCGGCCACGTTGTCGGCGAACAACACCGTGCCCCGCACATGCCGCACCCAGTAGTCGGCATCGAACTCGGAGATCAGCCCACCGGTGACATTGGAAACGATCGGGATCTGCGGCGGATGGAAGGTGACGCCTTCCAAGACCTCGCGGAACTCGGCCAGCATCGGCTCCATCAACGCGCTGTGGAACGCGTGCGACACCCGCAGCCGACTGGTCCGAACATCCGGGAACTCCGGCAGCAACTCGGCCGGGCCAGACAACACCCATGCGTTCGGCCCGTTGATCGCGGCTACCGAAACACCATCCGGGACCTGCTGAACGGGCGCTCCGACCGCCAGCATCCCCCCACCGGCCGGAAGCGCCTGCATCAACCGCGCCCGGGCCGCCACCACCTTGCACGCGTCCTCAAGCGACCACACACCGGCCACATACGCCGCGACCAGCTCACCGATCGAGTGACCGCCAACCACCGACGGCTCCAGACCCCAGGCCTTCAGCTGCTCGTAGAGGGCGACCTCGATGGCGAACAGCGCGGGCTGGGTGACCTCCGTGTCGTCGATCCGCTCGTCCGGCAGCTCACCGAAATGGGACCTCACCTCGGCGTAGACCCGGTTGAACACCGGGAAGTCCAGACCAGCACCCATCCCCGCGCGCTGGGCGCCCTGGCCCGAGAACAGCACGCCGACCGTCCGGCCGGTGGCGACGCCCGAGACCGCGCCGCCCGGCAGCATGACCAGGCGGTGGTCGAACCGGGCCCGGGAGGCGATCAGGGAGTGGCCGGCGTCCACCCGGCGCACGTCCGGGTGCGCGTCCAGGAAGGCGGTGAGGCGGTCGGCGCACGCGTGCGCCGACGCGGCCGACCGCGCCGACACCACCAGGGGCACGACCGGCAGCGGCGCGCCGGCGGGGGCGGGCTCCGCGGCGGGCTCCGGCGGGGCCTCGATGACGACGTGCACGTTGGTGCCGCTCACGCCGAACGAGGAGATCCCGGCCCGGCGCGGGCGGTCCGCGGCCGGCCACGGGCGGGCCTCGGTGAGCAGGGACACCGCCCCCGCGGTCCAGTCGACGTGCGGGGTGGGCTCGTCCACGTGCAGGGTGCGGGGCAGCACGCCGTGGCGCATCGCCATGATCATCTTGATGATGCCGGCCACGCCCGCGGCGGCCTGGGTGTGGCCGAGGTTGGACTTGATCGAGCCGAGCCACAGCGGGCGGTCCTCGGGGCGGTCCTGGCCGTAGGTGGCCAGCAGCGCCTGGGCCTCGATCGGGTCGCCGAGGACCGTGCCGGTGCCGTGCGCCTCGACCGCGTCGACCTCGGCCGTGGACAGGCCGGCCCCGGCGAGGGCCTGGCGGATGACCCGCTCCTGCGACGGGCCGTTCGGGGCGGTGAGCCCGCTGCTGGCGCCGTCCTGGTTGACCGCGCTGCCCCGCACGACGGCGAGGATCGGGTGGCCGAGGCGCTCGGCCTCGGAGAGGCGCTCGACGACGAGCATGCCGACGCCCTCGGACCAGCCGGTGCCGTCCGCGGCGCCCGCGAAGGACTTGCAGCGGCCGTCGGGGGCGAGGCCGCGCTGGCGGGCGAACTCCACGAAGGTGCCCGGAGTGGCCATCACGGTCACGCCGCCGGCGAGCGCGAGGTCGCACTCCCCCTGCCGCAGGGCCTGGACGGCGAGGTGCAGGGCGACGAGCGAGGAGGAGCAGGCGGTGTCGACGGTGACGGCCGGGCCCTCCAGGCCGAAGGTGTAGGCGACGCGGCCGGAGTGCACGCTGCCGGAATTGCCGGTGCCGAGGTAGCCCTCGACGCCGGCGGGGACGTCCATCGCGCGGGAGACGTAGTCGTGGTACATGACCCCGGCGAAGACCGCGGTGCGGCTGCCGCGCAGGCGGGCCGGGTCGAGGCCGGCCGACTCGAAGGCCTCCCAGGACGCCTCCAGCAGGAGCCGCTGCTGCGGGTCCATGGCGAGGGCCTCGCGCGGGCTGATGCCGAAGAACGCCGGGTCGAAGTGGGCGGCGTCGTGCAGGAAGCCGCCGTGCCGGACGTAGGTGGCGCCGCTGCGGTCGGGGTCGGCGTCGTACAGGCCGGGCAGGTCCCAGCCGCGGTCGTCGGGGAACCCGCCGATCGCGTCGCCGCCCTCCGCGACGAGCCGCCAGAGGCTCTCGGGGTCGGTGACGCCGCCGGGGTACCGGCAGGACATGCCGACGATCGCGATGGGCTCGTTCCCGCGGGCCTCGAGCTCGCGCAGCCGCCGCTTGGTGTCGCGCAGGTCCGCCGAGGCGCGCCGCAGGTAGTCGAGGAACTCGGCCTCAGTGGGCATCAGACGGCCCCTAGTTCGTCGTCCAGGAAGGTGAAGAGCTCCTCGGCCGACGCGGTCTGCAGCGCCAGGTCGCCGCTGGCCGCCTCGGGCGTGGTCCACCGGGCGAGCAGGTCGCGCAGGCGGCTGCCGACCACGGCGCGGTGGGTGTCGTCGAGCGGGACCGCGTCCATGCTCGCCTCGATCCGGGTCAGCTCGCCGAGGATGGCGAAGGCGGAGACGGCCTTCTCGGCCACGAGGGTCGAGGCGAGGTAGTCGGCGAGGGCGGCGCTCGTCGGCCGGTCGAAGATGAGCGTCGAGGGCAGCCGCAGGCCCGTGACGGCGTTGAGCCGGTTGCGGAACTCGACCGCCATGAGCGAGTCGAAGCCGAGCTCGAGGAAGCCGCGGTCCTCGTCGATCGAGCGCATCGAGGCGAAGCCGAGCACCGCGGCGGCCTGGGTGCGCACGAGGTCGGCGAGCATCCGGGTGCGCTCGGGGCCGTCCAGCCCGGTGAGCGCGGCCCGCAGCGCGGCGGCCGGGTCGTCCGCCCCGCCCCGCGGCGCCGCCCCGGGTCCGGCGGTCGGGATGAGGGAGCGCAGCACGGGCGGTACCTCGGCCGCGCCGGCGTTCTTGAAGGCGGTCTGGTTCAGCCGCAGCGGGGCGAGGACCGGCTCGGGGCGGCGCAGCGCCTCCGAGAACAGCGCCAGGCCCTCGTCGGGCGCGAACGGGGTCAGGCCGCCGCGGGACATCCGGCGCGCGTCGGCGTCGGCGAGGTGGCCGGTCATGCCGCCGGTGCCCGACCACGGACCCCAGGCGATGGAGGTGCCGGGCAGGCCGCGCGCCCGCCGGTAGTGGGCGAGCCCGTTGAGGAACGCGTTGCCGGCCGCGTAGTTGGACTGCCCGGGCCCGCCGAGGATGGCGGCCGCGGAGGAGAACAGCACGAACGCGCGCAGCGGCAGGTGCTCGGTGACCCGGTGCAGGTTCCACGCGGCGTCGACCTTGGGCCGCAGCACGGTGTCGTACCGCTGCGGCGTCTGCGAGCCCAGCACGCCGTCGTCGAGCACGCCGGCCATGTGCACCACGCCGACGAGCGGGTGCCCCGCGACCGTCCGGGCCAGCTCGGCGTGGTCGGCGACGTCGCAGGCGGCCAGGTCCACGGATGCGCCGAGCGCTTCGAGCTCGGCCACCAGCGAGGCCGCGCCCGGGGCGTCGGGCCCGCTGCGGCTGAGCAGCAGCAGCCGGCGCACGCCGTGGGCGGTGACGAGGTGGCGGGCCATGAGCCGGCCGAGCGCGCCGGTGGCCCCGGTGACGAGGACGGTGCCGTCGCCGAGGGCGGGCGGCTCGTCGGCGGGCGCTTCGGCGGGGCGGGCGAGGCGGGCGGCGTACACCTGCCCGGCCCGGATGGCGATCTGCGGCTCGCCGCCGGCGAGCGCGGCGGGCAGCGCGGCCTCGGACTCGGGGGCGTCGTCGAGGTCGGCGAGCACGATGCGGCCGGGGTTCTCCGACTGGGCCGAGCCGAGCATGCCCCAGAGCGCGGCGGCCGACAGGTCCGTGACGGTGTCGCCGTCGGCGACGGGTACCGCGCCGCGGGTCACGACCGCGAGCACGCCGTCCTCGTCGGCGAGGAAGGCCTGGACCCGGGCGAGCATCTCGTGCACGCGCCGGTGCGTATCGGCGACGGCGTCGCCGACCGCGCCGGTGGCGGTGTGGATGACGGCGTCGCCGCGGGCACCGGGCTCGGTCGGCACCGGGATCCACTCCGGGCGGAAGAGCGAGCGGCTGCCGGTCGACAGCTGCCCGGCCTTCACCGGGCGCAGGACGAGCTCGGCGACCGAGGCGACCGGAGCGCCGGTCGTGTCCGCCATGGCGATGGCGAGGCCGCCACCGTCCGACGGGGTGAGCCGCACCCGCAGCTCCGAGACGCCGGTCGCGTGGACCGCGACGCCGTTCCACGAGAACGGCAGGCCGGGCTCGGCGGGCGGTTCGTCGGAGGCGACGGCGGCGGGCGCGCCGAGGGCGTGCATCGCGGCGTCCATGAGCGCGGGGTGCAGGCCGAAGGCGCGGGCGTCGGCGACGACGGACGCGGGCAGGACGACCTCGGCGAAGACCTCCCGGCCCAGGCGCCAGGCGGCGCGGAGGGCCTGGAAGCTCGGCCCGTACTGGTAGCCCTGGGTCGCCAGCCGCGGGTAGATGTCGTCGACCACGAGCGCGTGGGCGCCGGCGGGCGGCCACTGCCCGGCGAGGTAGGCGGGGGTGCCGGAGTCGGCGGTGAGCAGGCCGGTCGCGTGCCGCTGCCACTGCCGGGCCTCGGGGTCGTCGCCGGGCGCGTCGGAGCGCGAGTAGATCGCGACCGGGCGGCCGCCGGACGGGTCGGGCGCGCCGACGCGGGCCTGCAGGTCGACGCCGCCGGTGCGGGGCAGCACGAGCGGCTGCTCCAGCGTCAGGTCGGCCACCCGGGGCGCGCCGACGCGGCGGCCGCACCAGGAGGCGAGCTCGACGAAGGCGGTGCCGGGGATGAGGATCGTGTCCATGACGGCGTGGTCGGCCAGCCACGGGTGCGTGCGCAGCGAGATCCGGCCGGTGAACAGGGTGCCCTCGCCCTCGGGCAGCTCCGTGGCCGCGCCGAGGATCGGGTGGCCGGTGGAGTCGAGGCCGGTGGTGGTGATGTCGGCCGTGCCGTTCGGGGCGTCCTGCATCCAGTACCGCTCGCGCTGGAACGCGTACGTCGGCACGTCGACGCGGACGGCGCCGGTGCCCTCGAAGAGCCGGGGCCAGGCGACCGGGACGCCGGCCACGTGCAGCCGGCCGAGGGCGGCGAGCAGCTCCGCGGTCTCGGGCCGCCCGGCCCGGCCCAGCGGCACGGCCAGGGCGTCGGGGTGCGGCACGAGCGCGCTGAGCACGGCGGCCGGGCCGAGCTCGACGAACGCGCGGGCGCCGAGGGAGTGCAGGCAGGTGACGGCGTCGGCGAAGCGGACGGTGTCGCGGACCTGCGTGACCCAGTAGTCGGCGTCGAACGCGGTGATCGGCGCGCCGGTGACGGTGGAGACGATCGGGATCTGCGGCGGGTGGAAGGTGATCGTGCGCAGCACCTCGCGGAACGGCTCCAGCATCGGCTCCATCAGCGCGCTGTGGAACGCGTGCGAGACCCGCAGCCGCTTGCCCGGCAGCGTGTCGATGAGCTCGGCCGGGCCGGACAGCACGATCGAGCCGGGGCCGTTGACCGCGGCCACCGAGACGCCGTCGGGCAGGTCCTCGACGGGCCCGGCCACGGACAGCATCGCGCCGCCGGCGGGCAGGTCCTGCATGAGCCGCGACCGGGTGTCGACGAGCAGGCAGGCGTCGGGCAGGCCGAGCACCCCGGCGACGTGGGCGGCGCTGATCTCGCCGATGGAGTGCCCGGCGAGGTGGTCGGGGCGCAGGCCCAGGTGCTCCAGGAGGCGGAACAGGGCCACCTCGAAGGCGAAGAGGGCGGCCTGGGTGTACCGCGTCTGGTCGAGCCCGTCCGCGTCGCCGTGCATGACGCTCGCGAGGGGCCGCGGCAGCAGCTGGTCGAAGTGGGTGCACACCGCGTCGAAGGCGGTGGCGAAGACGGGGTGCTCGCGGGCGAGCTCGGCGCCCATGCCGAGCCGCTGGGCGCCCTGGCCCGGGAACAGGAACGCGACGCCGGGCCGGGCGGCGGCGGTGCCGGTGGCGACGGCCGGGTGCTCCCGGCCGGCGGCCAGCGCGTCGAGCCCGTCGGCGAGGGTCTGCCGGTCGGGCGCGACGACGACGGCCCGGCGTTCGAGGGCGGCGCGGGCCACGGCCGAGGAGTAGGCGAGGTCGGCCGGGCGCAGGTCCGGGTGCTCGGCGACGAACGCGGACCAGCGGGCGGCCTGGGCCGTCAGCGAGGCGGCGTCGCGGGCCGAGAGCAGCACCGCCACCGGCGAGCCGGGGACCGGGCCGGCGGCGACGGGTTCGAGGACGTCCTCCTCGATGATGGTGTGGGCGTTGGTACCGCTGATGCCGAACGACGACACCGCCGCGCGCCGTGGACGGGTCGCCTCCCAGGGCCGGGCCTCGGTCAGCAGGGACACCGCGCCGGCCGTCCAGTCCACGTGCGGCGTGGGCTCGTCGACGTGGAGGGTCTTGGGCAGCACCCCGTGCCGGATCGCCATGACCGTCTTGATGATGCCGGCGACACCCGCGGCCGCCTGGGGGTGACCGAGGTTGGACTTCACCGACCCGAGCCACAGGGGGCTCTCGCGGTCCTGGCCGTAGGTCGCCAGCAGCGCCTGGGCCTCGATCGGGTCGCCGAGGACCGTGCCGGTGCCGTGCGCCTCGATCAGGTCGACGTCGTTGGTGCCCAGCCCGGCCGCGGCGAGCGCGGCCCGGATGACCCGCTGCTGCGACGGGCCGTTCGGGGCGGTGAGCCCGTTCGAGGCGCCGTCCTGGTTCACCGCGGAGCCGCGCACGATCGCCAGCACCTGGCGGCCGTCGCGCCGGGCGGCGCTGAGCCGCTGGACGAGGAGCAGGCCGACGCCCTCCGACCAGCCGGTGCCGTCGGCGCTCGCGGCGAAGGCCTTGCAGCGCCCGTCGCCGGCCAGACCGCCCTGGCGGGAGAACTCGGCGAACGTGTTCGGGGTGGCCAGCACGGCGACGCCGCCGGCGATCGCGAGCTCGCACTCGCCGTTGCGCAGGGCCTGGGCGGCCAGGTGCAGGGCGACCAGCGACGACGAGCACGCGGTGTCGACGGTGACGGCCGGGCCCTCGAGGCCGAAGGCGTAGGCGACGCGGCCGGAGATGACGCTGCCGGAGCCGCCGGTCATCAGGTAGCCCTCGACGCCCTCGGGCACCTGGGTCAGGCCGCTGCCGTAGCCGGATCCGGACGCGCCGACGAAGACGCCGACCTGGCGGCCGCGCACGCCGTGCACGTCGATGCCGGCCCGCTCGAAGACCTCCCAGGCCGCCTCGAGCAGCAGCCGCTGCTGCGGGTCCATGGCCAGGGCCTCGCGCGGGGAGATGCCGAAGAACGCGGCGTCGAAGCCGGCCACGTCGTCGAGGAAGCCGCCCGCGCCCTCGGCCGCGGCCCAGCCCCGGTCGGCGGGGAACGCGCCGATCGCGTCGACGCCGTCGGCGACGATCCGCCAGAGGTCTTCGGGGCTGGTGATGCCGCCGGGGTACCGGCACGCCATGCCGACGATCGCGATCGGATCGTCGGCCGGGGACGCCGACGGGTCCGGCCCGGCCGCCGCGCTCGCGCCGCCGAAGACCCGCTCGTGCAGGTGGTCGGCGAGCACGATCGGCGTCGGGTAGTCGAAGACCAGCGTGGACGGCAGCCGCAGGCCGGTGACGTCGTTGAGCTTGTTGCGGAACTCGACCGCGGTGAGCGAGTCGAAGCCGAGCTCCTTGAACGGCCGGTCCCGCAGGTCCTCGCCGACGCCGTGGCCGAGCACGACCGCGGTCTGGGCGCCGACCAGGTCCAGCAGCGCCCGGCGCCGCTCGTCCGCGCTCAGCGCCGACAGGTGGGCCAGGGACGAGGGGATCGCCCCGCCGGCCGCGCCGGCCGAGTCCTCCTCGGCGGCCTCGGTGAGCGCCAGCACCGCCGGCAGGTCGGCGAGCAGGGGGCTGGGGCGGGACAGGCTGAACGAGGGGTAGAAGCGCGACCAGTCGACGTCGGCGACGGTCATGCACGCGTGCGGCCGCTGCAGCACCCGGTCCAGGGCGGCCAGCAGGCGCTCGGGCGGCACCGGGGGCACGCCGAGGCGCTGCATCGCCTGCGCGGCCGGGGTCTTGGCGGCCATGCCGTCGCGGCCGCCCCACGCCGTCCAGGCCACCGCGGTGCCGGCCAGCCCGCGGGCGCGCCGGTGCTGGGCCAGCGCGTCGAGGACCGAGTTCGAGGCGCCGTACGCGCACTGCCCCGCGCTGCCCCAGATCGCCGAGATCGAGGAGTACAGCACGAACGCGTCCAGCGGCCGGTCCCCCACGGCCGCGTCGAGGTTCAGGGCGCCGAGCACCTTCGCGGCGGTGACGGCGGCGAAGTCGGCGAGGGTGGTGTCGGTCATCGCGGCGAGCTGGTCGACGCCGGCCGCGTGCACGATCGCGGTCAGGCCGGGCAGCCCGGCGACGAGGGCGGCGACGGCGTCGCGGTCGGTCACGTCGCAGGCGACGATCTCGACCCCCGCCTCCCGCGCGAGCTCGGCGGCGCCCGGCGCCCCGGCCCCGCGCCGGCTGACGAGCACGACCCGCTCGGCGCCACGATCCAGCAGCCAGTGCGCCAGTTGTGCGCCCAGCGCCCCGGTGCCGCCGGTGACGAGCACGGTGCCCGAGGGCTGCCAGGGACGTTCGGCGGCCCCGCCGGGCGGGGCGGGCAGCAGCCGCCGCCCGTAGGCGCCCGAGCCGCGCAGCGCGACCTGGTCCTCGCCACCGGCCAGGATGCCGGGGAGGCGCCGCAGGCCGTGCCGGTCGATGGTCGCGGGGAGGTCGATGAGCCCGCCCCACCACTGCGGGTATTCGAGGGCGGCGGCCCGGCCGAGTCCCCAGACGAGCGCCTGGAGCGGGTGCTCGACGGGGTCGGCGGGTCCGACGGAGACGGCACCGGAGGTGAGGCACCACAGGCGGGCCGGGCCGCCGAGGTCGTCGAGGGCCTGGGTGAGCGCCAGGGCGGCGGCGGAGCCGATCGAGCTGCCGGGGTGCCCGGCCACGGGCCGGTCCTGGCCGGCGGCGACCAGGATGACGCCGGCCGCACCCGTCACCCTCGCCGCGAGCCGGGCGCGATCGAGGTCCTCTTCGCCGTATTCGAGCGCGACGGCGTCGCCGAGCGTCGCGAGCACGTCGCCGGTCCACTGCGGAGCGTCGGCGCGCGGGACCAGGACCACCCAGGGGCCGCCCGGCGCCGCGCGCTCGGGGACCTCGACGGGCTTCCATTTGATGAGGTACGACCAGGCGTCGAGCTCGGAGCGCTCGCTGCGGCTGCGGCGCCAGCGGTCCAGGACGGGCAGCGCCGACTCCAGCGACTCCAGCTCCGGGCCGGTGGCCAGCTGCTGGACCTCGCCGCGCTCGACGGCGGCCCAGAACTCGCCGTCGCCGCCGGTCGCCGGCGGCTGCCCGGGCCGCGGCCAGAACCGCTGCTCGGCGAACGCGTAGGTGGGCAGCGGGACGCGGCGCGCGCCGGTGCCGGCGAACAGCGCGGCCCAGTCGACGGTGCGGCCCCGCACGTGCAGCTGGGCCAGGGCGGTGAGGGCGGCGTGCGGCTCGGGCCGGTCGCGGCGCAGGACCGGCACCACCAGCACCTCACCGGGACGCTCCCCCAGCGTGTTCTCTGCCATCGGGGCGAGGATGCCGTCCGGGCCCAGCTCGACCAGCGCGGTCACGCCGAGGTCGGCGAGGGCGGTGACGGCGTCGGCGAAGCGGACGGCGCGCCGGACGTTGCCCACCCAGTAGGCGGCGTCGAACTCGGTCACGGGCGCGCCGGTGACCGTCGACATGAACGGCACCGCCGGCGGGTTGTACGTGAGCCCGGCCGCGATCCGGCCGAACTCGTCCAGCATCGGGTCCATGAGCGGGCTGTGCGAGGCGGTGCTGATGCGCAGCAGCTTGGTGCGGACCTCGCGGGCGGCCCAGAGCGCCTTGACCTCCGCGACCGGGCCGGCCTCGCCGGAGACGACCACGGCGGCCGGGCCGTTGACCGCGGCGATGACGACGCGGCCGCCGAACGGCTCCAGGGTGGGGGCGACGTCGGCCTCGGGGGCGCCGATCGCGAGCATCGCGCCGCCGCCGGGCAGCTGCTCCATGAGCCGGCCGCGGGCGGCGACGAGCACGCAGGCGTCGGCGAGGGACAGCACGCCGGCGACGTGGGCGGCGGCGATCTCGCCGAAGGAGTGCCCGACGACGTGGTCCGGGCGCAGGCCCCAGCCGCGGACCAGCGCGGCGAGGGCGACCTCGACGGCGAAGAGCGCGGCCTGGGTGTAGCGGGTGCGGTCGAGCAGCTCCGCCTCGGCGGTGCCCTCCGCGGCGAAGACGACGGGTTTCAGGGGCCGGGGCAGGTGCGGGTCGAGCAGCGCGCAGACCTCGTCCAGGGCCCGGTCGAACGCGGGGTACGCGGCGGCCAGTTCGCGGCCCATGCCGGGGCGCTGGCCGCCCTGGCCCGAGAACATGAACGCCAGGGGGGCCGTGGTGGCGCCGGCGGTACCGTTGCCGGACACGACGTCCGCGGAGGGCTCCCCGGCGGCGAGTGCGTCGAGGGCGCGCAGCGCGTCCGCGCGGTCGGCCGCGAGCACGACGGCCCGGTGCTCGAACGTGGACCGGGACACGACCGCGGACAGCCCGGTGTCGGCGAGGCGCCGCGACTCGTCAGTGCCCAGCCAGGCGGCCAGCTTGCGGGCCTGGCGGGCGACGCCCTCGTGGTCGCGGGCCGACAGCACGATCGGGACCAGCGGCGGCTCGGCGCCGTCCGCGTCCTCGACCGGCGCGGCCGGGGCCTCTTCGAGCAGGACGTGGGCGTTGGTGCCGCTCATGCCGAACGAGGAGACGCCGGCGCGGCGGGGCTCGTCGCGGCGCGGCCACGCCTCGGCCTGCAGCGGCAGCGCGAGCGCGCCGGTGGACCAGTCGATGTCGGGCGACGGCTCGTCGACGTTGAGCAGCTTCGGGAAGAGCCCGTTGCGCATCGACATGACGGTCTTGATGACGCCCGCGACGCCCGCCGCCGCCTGGCAGTGGCCGATGTTCGACTTCACCGAGCCGACCCGCAGCGGCCGGTCGGCGGGGCGGGACTGCCCGTAGGTGGCCAGCAGCGCCTGCGCCTCGATGGTGTCGCCGAGGGGCGTGCCGGAGCCGTGGGTCTCGACGATGTCGATCTGGTGCGGCGAGAGCTGGGCGTTGGTGAGCGCCTGGAGGATGACGCGCTGCTGCGACGGGCCGTTCGGGGCCGTGAGACCGTTGGAGGCGCCGTCCTGGTTGACCGCGCTGCCGCGCACGACGGCGAGGACCGGGTGGCCGTTGCGCTGCGCGTCGGAGAGCCGCTCCAGCAGCAGCACGCCGGCGCCCTCGCCCCAGCCGGTGCCGTCGGCGCCGGCGGCGAACGGCTTGCACCGGCCGTCCGGGGCCAGGCCGCGCTGGCGGCTGAAGCCGATGAACGCGGCCGGGCTGCACATGATGGTCGAGCCGCCGGTGAGCGCCAGGGTGCACTCGCCGTTGCGCAGCGCCTGGGTGGCCAGGTGCAGGGCGACGAGCGACGACGAGCACGCGGTGTCGACGGTGACGGCCGGGCCCTCGAGGCCGAGCGCGTAGGAGATGCGGCCGGAGACGACGCTGGCCGCGGTACCGGTGATGATGTAGCCCTCGGTGCTGTCAGGCGACTGCTGCAGGACGGTGACGTAGTCCTGGCCGGAGGTGGCGACGAAGACGCCGATCTGGTGGCCGCGCAGCCCCGCGGGGTCGATGCCCGCGTGCTCGATCGCCTCCCAGGAGGTCTGCAGGAGCATCCGCTGCTGCGGGTCCATGCCCAGCGCCTCGCGCGGGGAGATGCCGAAGAAGGCGGCATCGAACCGGTCGGCGGAGTCGACGAAGCCGCCCTCGGCCACGTAGGAGGTCCCGGGGTGGTCGGGGTCGGGGTGGTACAGGTGCTCGAGGTCCCAGCCCCGGTCGTCCGGGAACTCGGCGATGGCGTCGGTGCCGCTCGACACGAGCCGCCACAGGTCCTCGGGACCGCGGACCCCGCCCGGGAAGCGGCAGGCGATGCCGACGATGGCGATCGGTTCGCGGCTGCCGGCCTCGACGTCGCGCAGCCGCTGTTTGGTCGCAGCCAGGTCCGCCGTGACCAATTTCAGATAGTCCCGCAGCGCTTCTTCAGTTGCCATCAACGCACCTTCTACGAGCGTCTCCGCATTGCGACGAAAGTATTTGACGCCGAAACCGCGTCACAACCCCTAGCCGCCCCTACTGCGGCCCCATCAGCGCCCGAGCTGGCGGTTGATGAAGTCGAACAACTCGTCGTCGGTCGCATTCTGCAATTGCTCCGGCTCATTGTTCGTTTCCGAAACGGCGCGCGTGTCGCTCCATTTCGAAATAAAGGCCTGCATTTGTACGAGCAGTTTCTGCTTCGTCAGCGGGTCGGCGGCGCCACCGGCGAAGGCGGCCTCGACCCGCTCCAGCGCGGTCAGGACCGGCTCGGTCACCGCCTCCGGGCCGGCGATGAGCAGGCCCCGCAGGTGCTGGGCGAGCGCGAGCGGCGTCGGGTAGTCGAACACGACGCTCGCGCCGAGCTCGACCCCGGTGTCGGCGCGCAGCCGGTTGCGCAGCTCGACGGCGGTCATCGAGTCGAACCCGGCCTCGCGGAACGCCCGGGTCGCGGTGAAGTCGCCGTCGCCCTGGTGCCCCAGCACGGCGGCGGCCCGGCCGATGACGAGCTGGACGAGGTGCGCGTCCTGCTCGGCGACGGGCAGCGGGGTGAGGCGCTCCCGCAGCCGGTTGGCCACGTCGTCGCGGACGGCCGCGTCGGCCTCGGCCGCGGCCCGGCGCAGCTGCTGGACCTCGGGCAGGTCGTCGATCAGGGCCCAGGGGCCGACGTTCGCCACGATCCGGTCCCAGCGGATGTCGGCCACGATCGCCCGCGCGCCGCCCTGGGCGATGACGTCGCCGAGCGCGGGCAGCCGCGAGCCGTCCCAGGTGTCCCAGGCGATCGCGGTCGCCGCGATGCCGTCGGCCGCGGCGCGCTCGGCCACGGCCCCCAGGTAGGCGTCGGCGACGGCCTGGGCGGCCCCTTCGCCGGCGCCCCAGATCCCCGCCATCGAGGTGAACAGGGCGAGGGTCTGCAGCGGACGGCCGGCGACGGCCTTGCGGAGCTGGTCGATGGGGCCGGTGGCCGCCTGGACACCGGCGGCGAGCGCCGCGACGGTGAGCTCGGCGAGCGGGGTGGCGGGGGCGCGCCCGGCGATGTGGAACGCGGCCGTGATCGGCTCGGCGGCGTCCTCGATGCCGACGACCCGGGCTCCCCGGTCGGTGAGCCAGCGGGTGGTGTGCTCGGCGAGGGTACCGGCGGCGCCGGTGACGAGGGTGGTGTCGCGCGGCTCGTACGTGCCCGTGGCCGTGGTCTCGGCGGTGCGGGTCAGCCGCCGCGTGTGGACGGTGCCGGGCCGGATCGCGGTGTGCTCCCGGCCCGTGGTGAGGGTCTGGGCGAGCCGGGCGATGGCCTCGGCGTCGAGCTCGCCGGGCAGGTCGATCAGGCCGCGGTAGCGCTGCGGCTGTTCGACGGCGGCGACGTGGCCGAGGCCCCAGGTGGTGGCCTGGTCGGCGTCGGGCGCCTGGTCGCCGGGGCCGGTCTGGACGGCCTGGCGGGTGCAGAGCCACACGGCGACGGGCCGCTGGAGGAGTTCGAGGTTGGCGGCGAGGCCCCGGGTCAGGTTGGGGTAGTCGGGGTGGGTCGCGGTGTCGAGCGCGAGGAGGGAGACGACGGCGGTCGGCTCCAGTGCCGCGATCGCGGCGTCGGCCTCGGTCGTGGTCTCGACCACGGCGCCGTGCTCCCGCAGGCCCTTGGCGATCTGCTCGGCCGTGTCGGTGGTGGCCGGGGTGTGCACGAGCAGCCAGCGGTGGCCGGCGGCGTCGGCGTGCCCGGCCTCGTGGACGGCCTCGGGCACGACCGGCCAGGTGATGTCGTAGCGCCACTGCCGCGTCTGTTCCCGGCTGCGCATCCGGTCCAGCGCGGGCAGGACCTCGCGGAGCGGCTGGTCGGCGTCGAGGCCCTGCAGCAGCTGCCAGAGCCCGTCGTCGGCGCCGGCGGGCTTGACGGTGGGCCAGAACCGCTGGTGCTGGAACGGGTACGTGGGCAGCTCCGGCAGCCGCTCGCCCGGCTTGAGGATCCGTTCCCACGGGATGTCGACGCCGTGCGCGTGCAGCCGCCCCAGCGCGTCGGCGATGGTCGACCCGGCCCGCATGACCGGGACGGCCACGACCTCGTCGGCGTCGAGCATCGCCGTCAGCACCGCATCCGGCCCGACCTCCACGAACGTGTCCGCACCCTGCCCACGCACGAACGCGACCGCATCAGCGAAACGCACCGTGTCCCGGGCATGCCGCACCCAGTACTCGGCATCGAACTCGGTGATCAGCTCGCCGGTCACGGTGGACACGATCGGGATGCGGGGCGCGTGGAAGGTCATCGTCGCGACCTCGGCCCGGAACGGCTCCAGCATCGGATCCATCAACGCACTGTGGAACGCGTGCGACACAGCCAGCCGCTTCGTCCGGAACGGCAGATCCAAGGCATCGATCACCTCACCCGGCCCCGAAAGCACGATCGACTCCGGCCCGTTCACCGCCGCCACCGACACCCCATCCGGCAGCACGTCAGGAACGCCACCCACGGCCAGCATCGCCCCACCAGCCGGCAACGCCTGCATCAGCCGCCCCCGGGCCGACACCAGCCGGCACCCGTCCTCCAAAGACAGGACCCCGGCCACACACGCCGCCGCGATCTCACCAACCGAATGCCCCATCACCCACGCCACCGGGACACCCCACGACCGCAACAACTCCGCCGTGGCCACCTCCACCACGAACAACGCCGCCTGCGTGAACACCGTCTGCGCCAACCGCTCACCATCGGCGAACATCACCGACCGCAAACCCTCCGGCAGCAGCTCACACGCACGGTCGACCACACCCGCGAACACCGGGAACGCCTCGTACAACTCCCGGCCCATCCCCACCCGCTGCGCGCCCTGACCCGAGAACATCCAGACCAGCCCGGAGCGGTCGCCGGACCGGGTGCCCTCGACCGATCGCAGCCGGGTCACGAGCTCGGCCCGGTCGCGGCCCGTAACCGCCGCCCGGACGCCCAGGTGCGAACGGTGGACGGCCAGTTCCCAGGCCGGGTCGGCGCCGGAGGTCTCGGCCCAGTCGGCGAGCTGCGCGGCCCGGGCCTTCAGGCCGGCGGCGTCCGGCGCCGAGACCAGCCACACGCCCTCGACCGTTCCGCCCGTCGGAGCGGGCGCCTCGGCCGCGACCGCCATCGGGGGCGCTTCGAGGATGGTGTGCGCGTTGGTGCCGGAGATGCCGAACGACGACACCGCGGCCCGGCGCGGACGGCCGGTCTCGGGCCACGCCCGCGACTCCCGCAGCACCGACACCGCCCCGGCCGAC
The DNA here is from genome assembly GCF_050947935.1 of Dactylosporangium sp. CA-052675. Classification (GTDB taxonomy): domain Bacteria; phylum Actinomycetota; class Actinomycetes; order Mycobacteriales; family Micromonosporaceae; genus Dactylosporangium. The sequence continues at coordinate 5,824,152 of NZ_CP192010.1, forward strand.
CAGTCCACGTGCGGCGTCGGCTCCTCGGCGTGGAGCGTCTTCGGCAGCACGCCGTGCTCGAGCGCCTTCACCATCTTGATGACCCCGGCGACACCCGCTGCGGCCTGCGTGTGGCCGATGTTCGACTTCACCGACCCGATCCACAGCGGCTCACGGCGGTCGCGGCCGTAGGTGGCGATCAACGCCTGGGCCTCGATCGGGTCGCCGAGCCTCGTACCCGTGCCGTGAGCCTCGACAGCGTCGATGTCGTCCGGTTCGAGGCCGGCGTTGGCGAGCGCCTGGCGGATGACCCGCTGCTGGGCGGGGCCGTTCGGGGCGGTAAGTCCGTTGGAGGCGCCGTCCTGGTTGACCGCGCTGCCGGCCACGACCGCGAGCACGCGATGTCCGCGGCGGCGGGCGTCGCTGAGCCGCTCGACGAGCAGGACGCCGACGCCCTCGCCCCAGCCGGTGCCGTCCGCGTCCGCGCCGAACGACTTGCACCGGCCGTCGGCGGCGAGGCCGCCCTGCGCGTCGAACTCCAGGAACGCGCCCGGCGTCGACATCACGGTCACACCACCGGCCAGGGCGAGGTCGCACTCCCCGCTGCGCAGCGCCTGCGCCGCCAGGTGCAGCCCCACCAACGACGACGAGCACGCGGTGTCGACGGTCACCGCCGGGCCCTGCAGCCCGAACCAGTAGGCCAGCCGGCCCGACACCACCGACGCCGAGTTCCCCGTCGCCTGGTAGCCGTCGACCTCGGCCCCGGCACCGAGGAGGAGCGTGCCGTAGTCCTGGCCGTTCGTCCCCATGAACACACCGGTCAGCGAACCCTTGAGCCCGTCCACCGCGACCCCGGCGCTTTCGAAGACCTCCCAGCAGACCTCCAGCAGCAACCGCTGCTGCGGGTCCAGGGCCAAAGCCTCGCGCGGCGAGATGCCGAAGAACCCGGCGTCGAAGCCGGTCGCGCCGTCGAGGAATCCGCCGACCCGGGCGAAGTCGCCGCCCAGCGACTCCCAGCCGCGGTCGGCGGGGAACCCGCCCATGGCGTCGCCGCCGGTGTCGACGAGGTTCCACAGGTCGTCGGCGGTGTTGACGCCGCCCGGGAAGCGGCAGCCCATGCCGACGATGACGACCGGGTCGCCGTCCGTCTCGGCCTGGGCGCGCACCCGCACGGTGTCGTCCGCGTCGCCGGCGAGGAAGTCGGCCAGCTCCGCGACCGAGGGGTGGTCGAACACGACCGTCGAGGACAGCTCCACCCCGCACAACCGCGCCAACCGGTCCCGCAGTTCCACCGCGGCCAGCGAATCGAACCCCAACTCCCGGAACGGCCGCCGCACCCCGACCGCATCCACCCCCGCATGACCCAGCACCCCGGCAACCTCACGCCGGACCAGACCCACCAGCTCATCCCGCGAACGCCGCACCACCACCGCCGACGACACCGGCGCCTCGACCGGCGCCACCACGTCGAACAGGCCGCCGGCGCCGACCGAGCGGAAGACCCCGGCGAGCACGCGCCAGTCGGCGTCGACGACGGTCACGTTGGTGAGGTCGTGCTCAATGGCGTGGCCGAGGGCGGCGACGGCGGTGTCCGGGTGCATGGCGGTCAGGCCGCGGCGGGCCAGGTGCTGCCGGGTCTCGGCGTCGGCCATGCCCTCGTCGGCCCAGGGGCCCCACGCGATGCAGGTGCCGGCCCGGCCGCGGTGGCGCCGGTGCTGGGCGAGCGCGTCGAGGTAGGCGTTGGCGGCGCTGTAGGCGGCCTGCCCGGCGCCGCCCCAGACACCGGCGATCGAGCCGAAGAGGACGAACGCGTCCAAGGGAGTGTCGCCGAGCAGCTCGTCCAGGTGGGCGGCGCCGGCGGCCTTGGCGGCCATGGCCGCGCGGACGGATTCGGCGTCGGTGTCCAGCAGCGCCTCGGCGTGGCTGACGCCGGCGGCGTGGACGACGACGGACAGCGGCGGCCGGTCGGCGAGCCCGGCGAGCAGGTCGGCGACCGCGTCGCGCCGGCTGATGTCACAGGCGGCGAAGGTGACGGCGGCGCCGAGGGCCGTGAGCTCGTCGCGCAGCTCGGCGGCGCCGGGGGCGTGCTCGCCGCGGCGGCTGGTCAGCACGAGGTGCTCCGCGCCGTGCTCGGCGGCCCAGCGGGCGACCCGGGCGCCCAGGCCGCCGGTACCGCCGGTGATGAGGACCGTGCCGCTCGGCCGCCACTGCTCGCGCACGACCGGGCCGGCGGTGATCGGGGCCGGGACGAGCCGCGGCTCCAGGAGTCCGGCGGGCCGCACGGCGATCTGGTCGGCGCGCCGGTCGGCGGCGATCGCGGCGCAGACGAGCGCCGCCCCGCGCCCGTCGAGGTCGGGCCGCACGTCGATGAGGCCGCCCCACAGCGCCGGGTGCTCCAGGCCGACGGCGCGGCCGAGCCCCCAGACGGCCGCCGCCTCGGGGTCCACGGCGTGGTCGTCGGGGCCGGTGGCGACGGCCTGCTCGGTCACGCACCACACCGGCGCCTGGAGGCCGGTCCGGTGCAGGGCCTGGATCAGGGTGAGGACGCCGTCGAGGCCGAGCAGGCACACGACACCGGCGTAGGGCTCCGCGCCGAGGTTGACGGCCGGGCCGAGAACCAGGCGCGTCACGTCGGCCCCCTGCGCGGCGAGGGCGCCGGCGATCGCGTCGCCGTGACCCGGCGACGGCTCGGCCACCAGCCAGCGGCCGCTCAGGGGGGCGGACGGCGGGGTGGGCCGCGGCGTCCACGCGACGCGGTACGACCACGAGTCCAGGGTCTTGCCCCGGCCGCGGGCGTGCCGCCAGGAGGAGAGCGCGGGCACGAGCGTGTCGAGCGAGGCCCGGGTGTGCTCGCCGAGCTGGGCGACGAGCTCGCCGATGTCGGAGCGGTCGACCGCGGACCAGAAGGAGGCGTCCTCGGCCGCGATGGCCTTCGGGGCGGGCTCGGGCCAGAACCGTTGCCGCTGGAAGGCGTAGGTCGGCAGTGCGACGATCCGCCCGCCGGTGAAGGTGGTGCTCCAGTCGATGTCGACGCCGGCCACGAACAGCTCGGCAACGGCCCGCAGCAGCGTCTCGGGCTCGTCGCGGTTGCGCCGCAGGGAGGTCACCACGACGGCGTCCTGTCCGTGCAGGTGCGGGGCGAGGATCGCATCGGGCCCGACCTCCACGAAGGTGTCGACACCTTCGGCTCGCATGGCGGCCACGTTGTCGGCGAACAACACCGTGCCCCGCACGTGCCGCACCCAGTAGTCGGCGTCGAACTCGGAGATCAGCCCACCGGTGACGTTCGAGACGATGGGAATCTGCGGCGTGTGGAAGGTGACGGTGTCGAGAACCGCGCGGAACTCCTCCAGCATCGGCTCCATCAACGCGCTGTGGAACGCATGCGACACCCGCAGCCGGCTCGTCCGAACCCCGGGGAACTCGGGCAGCAACTCGGCCGGACCCGACAACACCCACGCGTTCGGCCCGTTGATCGCGGCGACGGAGACACCCTCGGGCACATCCTCCACCGGAGCACCGACCGCCAGCATCCCGCCACCAGAAGGCAGGGCCTGCATCAGCCGAGCCCGAGCCGCGACCACCTTGCACGCGTCTTCCAGCGACCACACCCCGGCCACATACGCCGCGACCAGTTCACCGATGGAATGCCCACCCACCACCGACGGCTGCAGACCCCAGGCCTTCAGCTGCTCGTAGAGGGCAACCTCGATCGCGAACAGCGCCGGCTGGGTGATCTCCGTGTCGTCGATCCGGTCATCCGGCAGCTCGCCGAAATGCCCGCGCACCTCGGCATGGACCCGGTTGAACACCGGGAAGTCCAGACCCGCACCCATCCCCGCGCGCTGGGCGCCCTGGCCCGAGAACAGCACCCCGACCCGGCGGGCCGCGGCGACACCCGTCACCGTCTCACCCGGCAACACCACCAGCCGGTGATCGAACCGAGGCCGCGACAGCAGTGAACGACCCGTGTCCGCGCCCGGGGTCAGACGCTCGGCATACGCACGCGCCGCCTCCGCCGAACGCGCCGACACCACCAGCGGCACCAGCGTGGAGGCCTCGACCGGCTCCGGGGCCGGCTGCTCGAACGCCTCCAGGATCACGTGGGCGTTCGTGCCGCTGATGCCGAACGACGACACCGCCGCCCGCCGGGGCCGGTCCACCGACGGCCACGACCGGGCCTCCGTCAGCAGCGAGACCGAGCCGGCCGACCAGTCGACGTGCGGGGTGGGCTCGTCCACGTGCAGGGTCCGCGGCAGCTCGCCGTGGCGCATGGCGAGGATCATCTTGATGATGCCCGCGGCGCCGGCGGCGGCCTGGGTGTGGCCGATGTTCGACTTGATGGAGCCGAGCCACAGCGGCCGGTCCCGGTCCTGGCCGTAGGTGGCCAGCAGCGCCTGGGCCTCGATCGGGTCGCCGAGGCGGGTACCGGTGCCGTGCGCCTCGACCGCGTCCACGTCGGACGGGCGGAGGCCCGCGCCGGCGAGGGCCTGGCGGATGACCCGCTGCTGGGAGGGGCCGTTCGGGGCCGTCAGACCGTTGGAGGCGCCGTCCTGGTTGACCGCGCTCCCCCGCACCACCGCGAGGATCGGGTGGCCGAGCCGCTGCGCGTCCGACAGCCGCTCCACCAGCAGCACCCCGACGCCCTCGGACCAGCCGGTGCCGTCGGCGGCCCCGGCGAACGATTTGCAGCGCCCGTCCTCGGACAGTCCACGCTGCTTCGTGAACTCCACGAACGCGCCGGGCGTGGCCATGACGGTCACGCCGCCGGCGAGGGCGAGGTCGCACTCGCCCTGGCGCAGCGACTGGGCGGCCAGGTGCAGCGCGACCAGCGAGGAGGAGCACGCGGTGTCGACGGTGACGGCGGGGCCTTCGAAGCCGAACGTGTACGCCACCCGACCGGACACCACGCTGCCGGAGTTGCCCGTGCCCAGGTACCCCTCGACGCTGGACTGGGCGTCGACGAGCTGGTTGACGTAGTCGTGGTACATCACGCCCGCGAACACGCCGGTGCGGGAGCCGCGCAGGTCGGCCGGGTCGAGGCCGGCGGACTCGAAGACCTCCCACGACGTTTCGAGCAGGAGCCGCTGCTGCGGGTCCATGGCGAGCGCTTCGCGGGGGCTGATGCCGAAGAACTCGGCGTCGAACAGGGCCGCGTCGTAGAGGAAGCCGCCGCGACCCGTGGAGCTCCCACCGTCGCGCAGGTACTCCAGGTCCCAGCCGCGGTCGGTCGGGAACGCGCCGATGCCGTCACCGCCGGTGCGCAGCAGGTTCCAGAGGCCCTCGGGGTCCTGGACGCCGCCCGGGTAGCGGCAGGCCATGCCGACGATCACGATCGGGTCGTCGTCCACCTTCGTCCGGGTGGCGACGACGGGCCCGGCCTCGGCGCCGGCGATCTGGTCGAAGACGAACCCGGCGAGCAGCAGCGGGTTCGGGTAATCGAATACCACCGTCGCCGGCAACTGCAGCCCGGTCGCCGACATCAGCCGGTTCCGCAGGTCGATCGCCGCCAAGGAGTCGAACCCCACGTCCCGGAACGCCCGGTCCAGCACCACCTGCTCCGGACCCGAGTACCCCAGCACCGCCCCCACATGCCCCCGGACCAACCCCACGACCACCGCACGAGCCTCGTCCCGCGACATCCCCGCCAACCGGGCCGCGAAACCACCACCCGCACCCACCGACACCGCCCGCCGCGCCGAACGCCCCACCAACGGCCGCAGCACATCCGGCACCACCACCAGATTCCGCAACGCCGCGATGTCGAACCGCGCCGCGACCACCAGCTCCGCGGGTGAGCCCAGCGCCGCGCCGAGCAGTTCGAGGCCGGAGTCGACGTCCAGGGCGGACGCCTTGGACCGCGCGAGGTCGGAGCCCATGCCGAGGTCCCACTGGCCCCAGGCGATCGACTGCGCGGGGAGCCCGAGCGCGCGGCGGTGGGCGGCGAGCCCGTCGAGGAAGGTATTGCCGGCGGCGTACGCGGCCTGGCCGGGGTTGCCGACGATGCCGGCGACGGAGGAGAACAGCACGAACATCCGCAGCGGACGGTCGAGGGTCGCCTCGTGCAGCCACCACGCGCCCGCGACCTTGGGGGCGAGCACCCGGTTGAGCCGTTCGGGGGTCAGGCCCGTGAACACCCCGTCGTCCAGGACGCCGGCGGCGTGCACGACGCCGACGAGGTCCGGGATTCCGGCGACCAGGTCCCGTACCGCATCCCGATCCGTGACGTCGCAGGCGACGACCCGGGCTCCGGGCACCTCGCCGCCGCGCCGGCCGGCGAGCACCACTTCGGCGACGCCGCACACGTCCACCAGCCACCGCGCCACGACCCGGCCCAACGCACCCAACCCGCCCGTGACCAGTACCGATCCGCCGGTGAGGTCGACGGCACCGGACGGCGACGAGGACCGCACGAGGCCCGGCACCAGCACCGCGCCGTCGCGGATCGTGGCCTCGGCGATGCCGGCCGCGACCACGCCGCCCAGCAGCTCCGGCGACGCGTCACCGGAGACGAGGACGATCTGCCCCGGGTTCTCGGCGGCCGCCACGCGCAGCAGACCCCATACGGCCGCCGCGCCCAGGTCATCCGGCTCCGCCACGACGACCAGGCGGCCGGAGCCGGCCAGCACCCGGCCCGCGACCGACAGCGCCTCGCCGACCAGCGCCTGCACCGCGTCGGGGACGGTACCGTCCGTCGCCGGCACCCGCCAGACGGTGACGTCCTCCGGCAACGGCGCCGGGGTGACCTGGCGCGGCTGCCGGTCCAGCTCGTACAGCGGGCGCCGCGCGGAGCTGCCGACCGTGACCTCGCGCAGCACCACCCGGTCGATGGAGACGACGGGCCGGCCGGACTCGTCGATGCCGGCGATCTCGAAGCCGGTCTCGGCGTCGCCGCGGACCCGGACCCGCAGGAGCGCGGCCCCCGACGCGTGCACCCGGACACCGCCGAAGACGAACGGCAGCCCGGCGCCGGGGTCGAGGAACCCGATCGGGTGCAGGGCCGCGTCGAGCAGCGCGGGATGGATCCCGTAGGAGCCGGCCGCGTCCGCCGCCGGGCCGCGCAGGGCGATCTCGGCGTAGATCTCGCCGTCCGCGCCGCGCCACGCCCGCTGGAGCCCCTGGAAGACGGGTCCGTAGGTGACCGTGCCGGGCTCGTACCAGTCCCCGGCCGCGATCTCGGTCGCGTCGGCGGGCGGCCAGGCGAAGGGGGCGCCGGGGTGCACCGAGTCGGGGTGCACCGAGTCGCCCAGGGTTCCCTCGGCGTGCCGGGTCCATTCGTCGCCGTCGTCCTGGCGGGAGTACACCGTGACGGTCCCGGCCACGTGGATCTGCACCGTGACCCCGCCGGTCGGCGGCAGGACCAGCGGCGCGAGGAGCGTCAGCTCGTCGAGCACGGTCGCGCCGACCTCGTCCCCGGCGCGCACCACCATCTCGACCAGCGCGGCGCCGGGCAGCACGACCGCGCCGCCGACGGTGTGGTCGGCGAGCCAGGGGTGGGTGGCGAGCGACAGGCGGCCGGTCACGATCACGTGGTCGCCGCCGGGCGCGCGGACGATGGCGGCGAGCAGCGGATGCCCGGCCACGCCGAGCCCGGCGCCGGAGACGTCGCCGAAGCCGGCGGCGGACTGCAGCCAGTAGCGCTCCCGCTGGAACGCGTAGGTCGGCAGCTCGACGACGCGCCCGCCGGTGAAGGTGGTGCTCCAGTCGATGTCGACGCCGGCCACGAACAGCTCGGCGACGGCCCGCAGCAGCGTCTCGGACTCGTCCCGGTTCCGCCGCAGCGACGCGACGACGACGGCATCGTCCCCGCGCAGGTGCGGCGCGAGGATCGCGTCGGGCCCGACCTCCACGAACGTGTCGACACCCTCAGCGCGCATCGCGGCCACGTTGTCCGCGAACAACACCGTGCCCCGCACATGCCGCACCCAATAGTCGGCATCGAACTCGGAGATAAACCCGCCGATCACGTTGGAAACGATCGGGATCTGCGGCGGGTTGAACGTGACCGTGTCGAGAACCGCGCGGAACTCCTCCAGCATCGGCTCCATCAACGCACTGTGGAACGCATGCGACACCCGCAGCCGACTCGTCCGAACCCCAGGGAATTCCGGCAGCAGCTCGGCCGGACCCGACAACACCCACGCATTCGGCCCGTTGATCGCAGCCACCGACACGCCCTCGGGCACATCCTCCACCGGAGCCCCGACCGCCAGCATCCCGCCACCAGAAGGCAGGGCCTGCATCAACCGAGCCCGAGCCGCCACCACCTTGCACGCATCGTCCAGCGACCACACACCAGCCACATACGCCGCGACCAGCTCACCGATCGAGTGACCGCCGACGACCGCCGGGTTCAGGCCCCACGCCCTCAACTGCTCATACAGGGCCACCTCGATCGCGAACAACGCCGGCTGCGTGACCTCCGTGTCGTCGATCCGCTCGTCCGGCAGCTCACCGAAATGCCCGCGCACCTCGGCGTAGACCCGGTTGAACACCGGGAAATCGAGGCTGGAGCCCATCCCGGCGCGCTGGGCGCCCTGGCCCGAGAACAGCACCCCGACCCGGCGGGCCGCGGCGACACCGGCGACCGGTTCGCCCGGCAGCAGCACCATGCGGTGGTCGAACCGGGCGCGGGACAGCAGTGAACGACCGGTGTCCGCCCCCGGGGTCAGACGCTCGGCATAGGCACGCGCCGCCTGCGCCGACCGCGCCGACACCACCAGCGGCACCAGCGTGGAGGCCTCGACCGGCTCCGGGGCCGGCTGCTCGAACGCCTCCAGGATCACGTGGGCGTTCGTGCCGCTGATGCCGAACGACGACACCGCCGCCCGGCGAGGGTGCCCGTTGACCGGCCAGGCCTGCGGTTCGGTGAGCAGGGACACGGCCCCGGCCGACCAGTCCACGTGCGGGGTGGGCTCGTCCACGTGCAGGGTCCGCGGCAGCACGCCGTGGCGCATCGCGAGGACCATTTTGATCACACCCGCGGCGCCCGCGGCGGCCTGGGTGTGGCCGATGTTCGACTTGACGGAGCCGAGCCAGAGCGGCTGTTCGCGGTCCTGGCCGTAGGTGGCCAGCAGCGCCTGGGCCTCGATCGGGTCGCCGAGGCGGGTACCGGTGCCGTGCGCCTCGACCGCGTCCACGTCGGACGGGCGCAGGCCCGCGCCGGCGAGGGCCTGGCGGATGACCCGCTGCTGCGACGGGCCGTTCGGGGCCGTCAGACCGTTGGAGGCGCCGTCCTGGTTGACCGCGCTCCCCCGCACCACCGCGAGCACCGAGTGGCCGAGCCGCTGCGCGTCCGACAGCCGCTCCACGAGGAGCACGCCGACACCCTCGGACCAGCCGGTGCCGTCCGCGGCACCCGCGAACGACTTGCACCGGCCGTCCGACGCCAGCCCCTGCTGCCGCGTGAAGTCCACGAACGTCCCTGGCGTCGCCATCACTGTCACACCACCGGCCAGGGCCAGATCACACTCCCCCTGCCGCAGCGCCTGCGCGGCCAGGTGCAACGCCACCAACGACGACGAGCACGCCGTGTCGACGGTGACCGCCGGCCCTTCGAAGCCGAACGTGTACGCCACCCGGCCGGACACCACGCTGCCGGAGTTGCCCGTGCCCAGGTACCCCTCGACGCCGGCCGGAATGTCCATGGGCCGCGAGGCGTAGTCGTGGTACATCACCCCGGCGAACACCCCGGTGCGCGACCCGCGCAGCTCGACCGGGTTCAGCCCGGCGGACTCGAACGCCTCCCACGACGTTTCGAGCAGGAGCCGCTGCTGCGGGTCCATGGCCAGGGCCTCGCGGGGGCTGATGCCGAAGAACTCGGCGTCGAACAGGGCCGCGTCATAGAGGAACCCACCCTGCTGGGTCGAGCTCGCCCCGCCGCGGAGCCCGTCGAGGTCCCAGCCGCGGTCGGTTGGGAACTGGCCGATGCCGTCGCCGCCGGTGTGCAGCAGATCCCACAGGCCGGCCGGGTTCTCGACGCCGCCGGGGTAGCGGCAGGCCATGCCGACGATGACGACCGGGTCGCCGTCGACGGCTCGGCGCAGGGCCACGGTCTCGTCCAGGTCGGCGCCGGCGATCTGGTCGAACACGAACCCGGCGAGCAGCAGCGGGTTCGGGTAATCGAACACCACCGTCGCCGGCAACTGCAGCCCGGTCGCCGACATCAGCCGGTTCCGCAGGTCGATCGCCGCCAAGGAGTCGAACCCCACGTCCCGGAACGCCCGGTCCAGCACCACCTGCTCCGGACCCGAGTACCCCAGCACCGCCCCCACATGCCCCCGGACCAACCCCACGACCACCGCACGAGCCTCGTCCCGCGACATCCCCGCCAACCGGGCCGCAAAACCACCACCCGCACCCACCGACACCGCCCGCCGCGCCGACCGCCCCACCAACGGCCGCAGCACATCCGGCACCACCACCAGATTCCGCAACGCCGCGATGTCGAACCGCGCCGCGACCACCAGCTCCGCGGGTGAGCGCAGGGCCGCGCCGAGCATCCCGAGTCCTGTCTCGGCGTCCAGGGCGGCGCCCTTGGACCGCGCGAGATCGGCGCCCATGCCGAGGTCCCAGAGCCCCCACGCGATGGAGACCGCGGGAAGCCCGAGCATACGCCGATGGGCCGCGAGCCCGTCGAGGAACGTGTTGCCCGCCGCGTACGCGGCCTGGCCCGGGTTGCCGACGACGCCGGCGATCGAGGAGAACAGCACGAACAGCTCGAGGTTCCGGTCGAGGGTCGCCTCGTGCAGCCACCACGCGCCCGCGACCTTCGGTGCCAGTACCCGGCTCACCCGCTCCGGCGTCAACCCCATGAACACCCCGTCATCGAGGACACCCGCCGCGTGCACGACACCGACCAGGTCCGGCATCCCGGCCACCAACTCGAAGACCGCATCCCGGTCGGTGACGTCACACGCCACCACCCGGGCCCCGGGCACCTCCCCACCGCGCCGCCCGACCAGCACCACCTCACCGGCACCGCACACATCCACTAGCCACCGCGCCACAACCCGGCCCAGCGCACCGAGCCCACCCGTGACCAGCACCGAGCCACCAGCCAGGTCCACAGCACCCGACGGCGACGAGGACCGCACCAGACCCGGCACCAGCACCACACCATCGCGAACCCGAACCTCGCCGAGCCCGGCCGCGACCACACCACCCAGCAACTCGGCCCCGGCATCGCCGTCGACCAGCACGATCCGGCCCGGGTGCTCAGCCGCCGCCACACGCAGCAGACCCCACACCGCCGCCGCGCCCAGATCATCCGGCTCCGCCACAACGACCAAACGCCCGGACCCCGCCAGCACCCGCCCCGCGACCGACAGCGCCTCACCGACCAGCGCGTCCACCGCCCCCGGGACGGACGCGTCGCCGATCGGCGGCAGCGCCCAGACGGTGACCTCCGCGGGTAGGGGTGCCGGGGTGACGTGGCGGGGCTGCCAGCCCAGCTCGTACAGGGTCCGGCCGGCGGAGGGGCCGGTGGTGAGCTCGCGCAGCACGACCCGGTCGATGGAGACGACGGGCTCGCCGGACTCGTCGACGGCGGCGATCTCGAAGCCGGTGGCGGCGTCGCCGCGGACCCGTACGCGCAGGGCCGTGGCGCCGGTGGCGTGGACGCGGACGCCGCCGAACACGAACGGCAGCCCGGCGGCGGGGTCGAGCAGGCCGATCGGGTGCAGGGCGGCGTCGAGCAGGGCCGGGTGGACCGAGAACGCGTCGGTGGCGAGGCCGTCGACGGCGACCTCGGCGTACACCTCGTGCTCGCCGTGCCAGAGGCGGCGCAGGCCCTGGAAGGCGGGGCCGTAGGCGATGGGTGAGCGGGCGTACCAGTCGTCGAGGGGCACCTCGGTGGCGCCGGTCGGCGGCCAGGCGAACGTCGGGGCTGGCATCGCCGCGTGGCCGAAGGTGCCCTCGGCGTGGCGCGTCCAGTCGGTGTCGTCGTCCTGGCGGGCGTAGACGGTGACGTTCGAGCCGACGTGGATCTGCACGGTGACGCCGCCGGTCGGCGGCAGGACCAGCGGCGCGAGGAGGGTCAGCTCGTCCAGGGCGGCGGCGCCGATCTCGTCGCCGGCCCGCACCACCATCTCGGCCAGCGCGGTGCCGGGGACGACGACCGCGCCCCCGACGACGTGATCGGCGAGCCAGGGCTGGGCCGCGAGCGACAGCCGGCCGGTGAGCAGGACGCCGCCGTCGCCGGCCATGGAGACGACCGCCCCGAGCAGGGGGTGGCCGGTCGCGGCCAGGCCGACGCCGGAGACGTCGCCGATCATGTCGGCGGATTCGAGCCAGTAGCGCTCGTGCTGGAACGCGTACGTGGGGAGCGGGACGACCCGGCGGCCGGGGCCGAACACCGCGCGCCAGTCGATGTCGACGCCGGCGACGAAGAGCTGGGCCGCGGCCCGCAGCAGCGTCTCGGACTCGTCACGGTTGCGCCGCAGGGACGCGACGACGACGGCATCGTCCCCGTGCAGGTGCGGCGCGAGGATCGCGTCCGGCCCGACCTCCACGAACGTGTCGACACCCTCGGCGCGCATGGCGGCCACGTTGTCGGCGAACAACACCGTGCCCCGCACATGCCGCACCCAGTAGTCGGCATCGAACTCGGAGATAAACCCGCCGGTGACGTTGGAAACGATCGGGATCTGCGGCGGGTTGAACGTAACGGTGTCGAGGACCGCGCGGAACTCTTCGAGCATCGGCTCCATCAACGCCGAGTGGAATGCATGCGACACCCGCAACCGACTCGTCCGAACCCCCGGGAACTCCGGCAACAGCTCCGCCGGACCCGACAGCACCCACGCGTTCGGCCCATTGATCGCGGCAACCGACACACCCTCGGGCACGTCCTCGACCGGAGCCCCGACCGCGAGCATCCCGCCGCCCGGCGGGAGGGCCTGCATCAGCCGGGCCCGGGCCGCGACCACCTTGCACGCGTCTTCCAGCGACCAGACACCGGCCACGAACGCCGCGACCAGCTCACCGATGGAATGCCCGCCCACCACTGCCGGCTGGAGACCCCAGGCCTTCAACTGCTCGTAGAGGGCCACTTCGATCGCGAACAGCGCCGGCTGGGTGATCTCCGTGTCGTCGATCCGCTCGTCCGGCAGCTCACCGAAGTGGGACCGCACCTCGGCGTAGACCCGGTTGAACACCGGGAAGTCCAGACCAGCACCCATCCCCGCGCGCTGGGCACCCTGGCCCGAGAACAGGACCCCGACGCGGCGGGTCGCGGCCGTGCCCGTCACCGGTTCGCCGGGCAGCAGGACCATGCGGTGCTCGAAGCGGGACCGGGAGGCGACCAGCGAGTAGCCGACGTCGGACGGGCGCAGCTCGGGGTGCGCGTCGACGAAGGCCGACAGCCGGGCGGCCGCGGACCGGACGGACTCGGGGGTGCGGGCGGACAGTACGAATGGCACGATCGGCAGCTCGCCGGCGTCCTCGGACGGCGCCGGCCGCGGTGGGGCCTCGAGGACGATGTGGGCGTTGGTGCCGCTGATCCCGAACGACGACACGGCCGCGCGCCGGGGGCGGTCGCCGGCCGGCCAGGCCTGCGCCTCGGTGAGCAGGGACACCGCGCCGGCGGTCCAGTCGACGTGCGGGGTGGGCTCGTCCACGTGCAGCGTCCGTGGCATGAGGCCGTGCCGCATGGCCATGATGGTCTTGATGATGCCGGCGGCGCCGGCGGCGGCCTGGGTGTGGCCGATGTTCGACTTGATGGAGCCGAGCCACAGCGGCCGGTCCTCGGGGCGGTCCTGGCCGTAGGTGGCCAGCAGGGCCTGGGCCTCGATCGGGTCGCCGAGGGTCGTGCCGGTGCCGTGGGCCTCGACCAGGTCCACGTCGGCGGGGTTGAGCCCGGCACTGGCGAGGGCCTGGCGGATGACGCGCTGCTGGGAGGGGCCGTTCGGGGCCGTGAGCCCGTTGGAGGCGCCGTCCTGGTTGACCGCGCTCCCCCGCACCACCGCGAGGATCGGGTGGCCGAGCCGCTGGGCGTCCGACAGCCGCTCCACGAGGAGCACGCCGACGCCCTCGGACCAGCCGGTACCGTCCGCGGCACCCGCGAACGACTTGCACCGGCCGTCCGACGCCAGCCCCTGCTGCCGCGTGAAGTCCACGAACGTCCCCGGCGTCGCCATCACCGTCACACCACCGGCCAGGGCCAGATCACACTCCCCCTGCCGCAGCGCCTGCGCGGCCAGGTGCAACGCCACCAACGACGACGAGCACGCCGTGTCGACGGTGACCGCCGGGCCTTCGAAGCCGAACGTGTACGCCACCCGGCCGGAGAGGATGCTGCCGGAGTTGCCGGTGCCGATGTATCCCTCGACGCCGGCGGGGACGTCCAGGGGGCGGGAGGCGTAGTCGTGGTACATGACGCCGGCGAAGACGCCGGTGCGCGACCCGCGCAGGGTGGCCGGTTCCAGGCCCGCCGACTCGAACGCCTCCCACGAGGTTTCGAGCAGGAGCCGCTGCTGCGGGTCCATGGCCAGGGCCTCGCGGGGGCTGATGCCGAAGAACTCGGCGTCGAACAGGGCCGCGTCGTAGAGGAACCCACCCTGCTGGGTCGAGCTCGCCCCGTCGCGCAGGTGATCCAGGTCCCAGCCGCGGTCGGCGGGGAACACGCCGATGCCGTCGCCGCCGGTGCGGACCAGGTCCCACAGGCCGTCGGGGTCGAGGATGCCGCCGGGGTAGCGGCAGGCCATGCCGACGATGACGACCGGGTCGTCTCCGGTGCGGCTCCGGACGCGGATGGGCCGATCGTGGGCGGGTTCGGCGCCGGCGACCTGGTCGAAGATGTACCCGGCCAGCAGCAACGGGTTCGGGTAGTCGAAGACAACGGTAGCCGGCAGCTGCAGGCCCGTGGCCGAGGTGAGCCGGTTGCGCAGGTCGACCGCGGCGAGGGAGTCGAACCCGACGTCCCGGAACGCCCGGTCGAGCACGACCTGCTCGGGGCCGGCGTAGCCGAGCACGACGCCGACCAGGCCGCGGACGAGGTCGACGACCGCCTCGCGGGCCTGGTCGCGGGAGAGGCCCGCGAGCCGGGCCGCCCATCCGCCGGCCGCGGCGGCGGTCACCGCCCGCCGGGCGACCCGCCCGACGATCGGCCGCAGCACCTCGGGAACGCCGACGAGGTTGCGCAGCGCGGCGACGTCGAACCGGGCCGCGACCCGCAGGCCGTCGTGTCCGCGCAGCGCCTCGCCGAGCAGGCCCAGCCCGGTCTCGGTGTCGAGCGCCATGACGCCGGTCCGGGCGAGCTCGCTGCCCATGCCGAGGTCCCACAGGCCCCACGCGATCGACAGCCCGGGGAGGCCGAGCGCGGCGCGGTGGGCGGCGAGCCCGTCGAGGAAGGTGTTGCCCGCCGCGTAGGCGGCCTGGCCCGGGTTGCCGACGATGCCGGCGATCGAGGAGAACGTCACGAACATCCGCAGCGGCCGGTCGAGGGTCGCCTCGTGCAGCCACCACGCGCCCGCGACCTTCGGCGCCAGCACCGGGTTCACCCGCTCCGGCGTCAGACCTGTGAACACGCCGTCGTCGAGGACACCCGCCGCGTGCACGACACCGACCAGATCCGGCATCCCGGCCACCAACTCGAAGACCGCATCCCGGTCCGTGACGTCACACGCCACCACCCGCGCCCCGGGCACCTCCCCACCACGCCGCCCGACCAGCACCACCTCACCCGCACCGCACACATCCACGAGCCACCGCGCCACGACCCGGCCCAACGCACCCAGCCCACCCGTGACCAGCACCGTGCCACCAGCCAGGTCAATCCCGCCGGACGGCGACGAGGACCGGGTCAGTCCCGGCACCAGCACCGCACCGTCGCGGACCCGAACCTCGCCGAGGCCGGCCGCGACCACACCACCCAGCAACTCGGGCCCGGCATCGCCGTCGACCAGCACGATCCGGCCCGGGTGCTCGGCCGCCGCCACACGCAGCAGACCCCATACCGCCGCCGCGCCCAGATCGCCGGGCTCGGCCACCGCGACCAGGCGCCCGGACCCACCGAGGGCCCGGCTCGCCACCGACAGCGCCTCGGCGACGAGCGCCTCGACCGCCGCGGGGACGTCGCCGTCACCCAGCGCGGGTACCGCCCAGACGGTGACGTCGTCGGGCAGGTCCGCCGGAGCGACCTGACGGGGCTGCCAGCCGACCTCGTAGAGGGAGGAGCGCCCGGCGGCGGTGCCGGCGGTGAACTCGCGCAGCACGACGCGGTCGATGGAGACGACCGGCTGGCCGGACTCGTCGACGGCGGCGATCTCGAAGCCGGCGGTGGTGTCGCCGTGGACGCGCACGCGCAGGGCCGTGGCGCCGGTGGCGTGGACGCGGACGCCGCCGAAGACGAAGGGCAGCCAGGCGCCGCCGCCGTCCTCGCCGCGGTCGGCGAACCCGATCGCCTGCAGCGCCGCGTCGAGCAGCGCGGGGTGCAGACCGAACGCCCCCGCGGTGTCGGCGGTCTTGCCCTCCAGGGCGACCTCGGCGAAGACGTCTCCGTCGTCGTCGCGCCAGACCCGCCGCAGGCCCTGGAAGACGGGGCCGTAGGCGATGGGCGAGCGGGCGTACCAGTCGGCGACGGGGAGTTCGTCGGCGTCGGCCGGCGGCCAGGCGAAGGTGTCGCCGGGCCGGTCGGCGGTGCCGAGGGCGCCCTCGGCGTGCAGGGTCCACTCGTCGCCGTCGTCCAGGCGGGAGTACACGGCGACGGAGGAGCCCACGTGGATCTGCACCGTGACCCCGCCGGTGGGCGGTACGACGAGCGGGGCCACCAGCGACAGCTCGTCGAGCACGAGCGCGCCGACCTCGTCCCCGGCACGGATCACCATCTCGACCAGCGCGGTGCCGGGCAGCACGACCGCGCCGCCGACGACGTGGTCGCCGAGCCACGGCTGCGCGCCGAGCGACAGCCGCCCGGTGACGACCACGCCGCCGTCGCCGGCGACGCGGACGACCGCGCCGAGCAGCGGGTGGCCGATGACGCCGAGCCCGGCCCCGGAGACGTCGCCGACCGCGGGGGCGTCGGCCCAGTACCGTTCCCGCTGGAACGCGTAGGTCGGCAGCCCGACGATCCGCCCGCCGGTGAAGGTGGTGCTCCAGTCGATGTCGACGCCGGCCACGAACAGCTCGGCAACGGCCCGCAGCAGCGTCTCGGGCTCGTCGCGGTTCCGCCGCAGGGACGCGACCACGACGGCGTCCTCAGCCGGCAGGTGCGGCACGAGCACCGCGTCCGGCCCGACTTCGACAAAGGTGTCGACACCGTCGGCGCGCATGGCGGCCACGTTGTCGGCGAACAACACCGTGCCCCGCACGTGCCGAACCCAATAGTCGGCATCGAACTCGGAGATCAGCCCACCGGTGACATTGGAAACGATCGGGATCTGCGGCGGGTTGAACGTGACGGTGTCGAGGACCGCCCGGAACTCCTCCAGCATCGGCTCCATCAACGCGCTATGGAACGCATGCGACACCCGCAGCCGACTGGTCCGAACCCCGGGGAACTCGGGCAGCAACTCCGCCGGACCCGACAACACCCACGCGTTCGGCCCGTTGATCGCCGCTACCGAAACACCATCCGGGACCTGGTGAACGGGCGCTCCGACCGCCAGCATCCCCCCACCCGGCGGCAGGGCCTGCATCAGCCGAGCCCGGGCCGCCACCACCTTGCACGCATCTTCCAGCGACCACACCCCGGCCACATACGCCGCGACCAGCTCACCGATGGAATGCCCACCCACCACCGACGGCTGGACGCCCCAGGCCTTCAACTGCTCGTAGAGGGCCACCTCGATCGCGAACAGCGCCGGCTGGGTGATCTCCGTGTCGTCGATCCGCTCGTCCGGCAGCTCACCGAAATGGGACCGCACCTCGGCGTAGACCCGGTTGAACACCGGGAAGTCCAGACCAGCACCCATCCCCGCGCGCTGGGCGCCCTGGCCCGAGAACAGCACCCCGACCCGGCGGGCCTTGGCGACACCCGTCACCGTCTCACCCGGCAGCACCACCAACCGGTGATCGAACCGGGTCCTAGACAGCAGCGAACGTCCCGTGTCCGCGCCCGGGGTCAGGCGATCGGCAAACGCGCGGGCCGCCTGCGCCGACCGCGCCGACACCACCAGCGGCACCAGCGCGGACGACTCGACCGGCTCGACCGCCGGCTCCTCGACCGACTCCAGGATCACGTGGGCGTTCGTGCCGCTGATGCCGAACGACGACACCGCCGCCCGCCGGGGACGGTCCACCGACGGCCAAGACTGGGCCTCGGTGAGCAGGGACACGGCCCCGGCCGACCAGTCCACGTGCGGGGTGGGCTCGTCCACGTGCAGGGTCCGGGGCAGCACCCCGTGCCGCATCGCGAGGACCATTTTGATCACACCCGCGGCGCCCGCGGCGGCCTGGGTGTGGCCGATGTTCGACTTGATCGAGCCGAGCCACAGCGGCTGTTCGCGGTCCTGGCCGTAGGTGGCCAGCAGCGCTTGGGCCTCGATCGGGTCGCCGAGCCGCGTGCCGGTGCCGTGCGCCTCGACGGCGTCCACGTCGGACGGGCCCAGCCCGGCGGTGGCGAGGGCCTGGCGGATGACGCGCTGCTGGGAGGGGCCGTTCGGGGCCGTGAGCCCGTTGCTGGCGCCGTCCTGGTTGACCGCCGAGCCGGCGACCACCGCGAGCACCCGGTGGCCGAGCCGCCGCGCGTCCGACAGCCGCTCCACGAGCAGCACGCCGACGCCCTCCGACCAGCCGGTGCCGTCCGCGGCGCCGGCGAAGGACTTGCAGCGCCCGTCGGAGGCGAGCCCCCGCTGCCGCGAGAACTCCACGAACGCGCCCGGCGTCGCCATGACGGTCACGCCGCCGGCGACGGCCAGGTCACACTCGCCCTGGCGCAGCGACTGGGCGGCGAGGTGCAGGGCGACCAGCGAGGAGGAGCACGCGGTGTCGACGGTGACGGCCGGGCCTTCGAAGCCGAACGTGTACGCCACCCGCCCGGACACGACGCTGGTGGCGGTGCCGGTGAGCTGGTAGCCCTCGGTGCCGGCGCCGGTGCCGGGCGCGCCGTAGCCGGACGGGGAGACGCCGATGAAGACGCCGACGGGGTTGCCGCGCGACGCGGTCGGGTCGAGGCCGGCCGACTCGAAGACCTCCCAGGACGCCTCCAGCAGGAGCCGCTGCTGCGGGTCCATGGCCAGGGCCTCGCGCGGGCTGATGCCGAAGAAGGCGGCGTCGAAGTCGGTCGCGTCGTGGACGAAGCCGCCCTTGCGCGCGTACTCGTCGTCGCCGTCGAGCCGCTCCAGGTTCCAGGCCCGGTCGTCCGGGAAGTCCACGATGCCGTCGCCGCCGGCCAGCACGAGGTCCCAGAGCTCGTCGGGGTTCGTGACGTTTCCGGGGTACCGGCAGCTCATGCCGACGATCGCGATGCGCTCGTCCTCGGGGCGCGCCGCGGCGACCGGCCGGAGCCGCAGGTCCGACGCCTCGCCGAGCAGCCGCTCGCGGAGGTGTGCGGCGAGCGCGACCGGGTTCGGGTGGTCGAAGACGAGCGTGGTCGGCAGGCTGAGCTTCGTCGCCGCATTGAGCCGGTTGCGCAGGTCGATCGCGGTGAGCGAGTCGAAGCCGAGCTCCTTGAAGGCCCGGCCCGCCTCGACCGCCTCGGCGCCGGCGTGCCCGAGGACGGCGGCGGCGTGGTCCCGGACGAGGTCGGTGAGCAGGCGGTCCTGTGCCGCCCGGTCGACGCCGAGCAGGCGCTGGCGCAGCTGCGACGAGCCGGCCCCGGCGGGTTCCTCGGCGGCGGCCAGGGCGGCCCGGACGTCGTCGATGTCCTCGATGAGCGGGCGGGGCCGCGCGGACACGAACGCGGGCGCGAACTGCGCCCAGCGCACGTCGGCGACGGTCACCGCGGTGGCGTCCCGGCCGACGGCCCGGGCGAGCGCGGTCACCGCGAGGTCCGGGTCCATGGCGGCCAGGCCGCGGCGGCCCAAGTGCTCCTGGGCCTCGGCGGTCGCCATGCCGCCGTCGGCCCACGGTCCCCAGGAGACGCACGTCGCCCGCAGGCCGCGCGCCCGGCGGCTCGCGGCGAGCCCGTCGAGGGCCGCGTTCGCCGCGCTGTACGCGGCCTGGCCCCCGCTGCCCCACGTGCCCGCGATCGAGCCGAAGAGGACGAACGCGTCCAGCGGGGCGTCGCCGAGCAGCTCGTCGAGCCACCGGGCGCCGTCGACCTTCGCGGCCATGACCTCGGCCAGCTCGCCCGGTTCGAGGTCGGCGAGGGGCTTGATGTGGCTCACGCCGGCGGCGTGCACGACGGCGGTGAGCATCGGCCGGTCGGCCAGCCCGGCGAGGAGCCGGACCACGTCGTCGCGGCGGCTGATGTCGCACGCGACGATCGAGACGCCCGCGCCGAGCGCCGCGAGCTCGTCGCGCAGCTCGGCGGCGCCCGGGGCCGCCTCGCCGCGCCGGCTGGTCAGCACCACGTGGGCGGCGCCGTTGCTCGCCGCCCACCGCGCCACCCGGGCGCCGAGGGCGCCGGTCCCGCCGGTGATGAGTACCGTGCCGGCCGGCCGCCACTCGGCCCGGCCGCCCGCGGCGGCCCGTACCAGCCGCCGGTGGAACGTCCCGGAGTCGCGGACGGCGACCTGGTCCTCGTGCCCGTCCCCGGTGAGCGCGTCGCCGGCGGCGGTCCATCCGCGTTCGTCCGGCTGCGCCGGAAGGTCGAGCAGCCCGCCCCACGCCCCCGGCCGCTCGAGCGCGATCGCCCGGCCGAGCCCCCAGACGGCGGCGGCGTCGACGTCCACGGCCGGATCGGCGTCGCCGACGGCCACGGCGCGCCGCGTGACGATCCACAGCGGGGTGTCGGGCCGCTCGTTGACGAGGGCGGCCACGTCCGCGGCCGACGGGGCCACGCACACCACCCGCGCGTAGTCGCCGCCGGGTTCCCGGTCGACCAGCATGCCCCGCCGGGTCAGCTCGGCCTGGACGCGGTCCGCCAGGCCGGTGTCGTCCCCGGCCACGAGCAGCCACCGGCTGCCCTCGGGCACGGCCGCGCCCGAGGGCGCGGCGCCGCGGGCGGCCCACTCGACGCGGTACGTCCAGGAGTCGATGGTCCGGCTCCGGCCGCGGGTCTGCCGCCAGGAGCTCAGCGCCGGCAGCAGCACGTCCCACGAGGCGCGGGTGTGCTCGCCGAGCTGGGCGACGAGCTCGCCGACGTCGGAGCGGTCGACGGCGGCCCAGAACGAGGCGTCCTCGGCCTCGGTGGGCGCGGCGACGGTCGAGGGCCAGTAGCGCTCGCGCTGGAAGGCGTAGGTGGGCAGCGGGACGACCCGCCGCCCGTCGCCGAACACGGCCCGCCAGTCGACGTCGACGCCGGCCACGAACAGCTCGGCAACGGCCCGCAGCAGCGTCTCGGGCTCGTCCCGGTTCCGCCGCAGCGAGGCGACCACGACGGCGTCCTCGGCCGGCAGATGCGGCACGAGCACCGCGTCCGGCCCGACTTCAACGAAGGTGTCGACTCCGGCCTCGCGCATGGCGGCCACATTGTCGGCGAACAACACCGTGCCCCGCACATGCCGCACCCAGTAGTCCGCGTCGAACTCGGAGATCAGCCCACCGGTGACGTTCGAGACGATGGGCATCTGCGGCGGGTTGAACGTGACCGTGTCAAGAACCGCGCGGAACTCCTCCAGCATCGGCTCCATCAACGCCGAGTGGAACGCGTGCGACACCCGCAGGCGGCTGGTGCGGATCCCGGGGAACTCCGGCAGCAACTCGGCCGGACCGGACAACACCCACGCGTTCGGCCCGTTGATCGCCGCTACCGAAACACCATCCGGGACCTGGTGAACGGGCGCTCCGACCGCCAGCATGCCCCCGCCGGCCGGGAGGGCCTGCATCAGCCGAGCCCGAGCCGCGACCACCTTGCAGGCATCTTCCAGCGACCACACCCCGGCCACGTACGCCGCGACCAGCTCACCGATCGAATGACCGCCAACCACCGACGGCTGCAGACCCCACGCCTTCAACTGCTCGTAGAGGGCCACCTCGATCGCGAACAACGCCGGCTGCGTGACCTCCGTGTCGTCGATCCGCTCATCCGGCAGCTCACCGAAGCGGGACCGCACCTCGGCGTACACCCGCTTGAACACCGGGAAATCACGCAACCCCGAGCCCATCCCCGCGCGCTGGGCGCCCTGGCCCGAGAACAGCACGCCGACCCGGCGCTCCGGGGCCGCGACGCCGACGACCGCGCCGGTCAGGTCGGACAGGCCGGCGAGGAGCCGGTCGCGGTCCGCGGCGAGCACCACGGCGCGGTGCTCCAGGGGCGAGCGCGACACCACCGAGGACCAGCCGAGGTCGGCGAGGGGCGCGGTCGTGTCGTCGCGCAGCCAGCTCGCCCACTTCGCCGCCTGCCCGGCGAGCCCGCGCTCGCCGCGCCCGGACAGGATCACCGGCACGGCGGGCAGCGCGAGGGTCTCGGCGGGCGGCTCCGCGGCCGGGGCGGCCGGGGCCTGCTCGAGGATCGTGTGCGCGTTGGTGCCGCTCACCCCGAACGAGGAGACGGCGGCGCGGCGGGGGCGGTCGAGCGCGGGCCAGTCGCGGCCCTCGGTGAGCAGGGAGACGGCGCCGGCGGTCCAGTCGACGTGCGCGGTGGGCTCGTCCACGTGCAGGGTGCGGGGCAGCACGCCGTGGCGCATCGCCATGACCATCTTGATGATGCCGGCGACCCCGGCGGCGGCCTGGGTGTGGCCGATGTTCGACTTGATCGAGCCGAGCCAGAGCGGCTGTTCGCGGTCCTGGCCGTAGGTGGCCAGCAGCGCCTGGGCCTCGATCGGGTCGCCGAGGCGGGTGCCGGTGCCGTGGGCCTCGACGACGTCGACGTCCGCGGCGCCCAGTCCGGCGTTGGCGAGGGCCTGGCGGATGACGCGCTGCTGGGCGGGGCCGTTCGGGGCGGTGAGGCCGTTGGAGGCGCCGTCCTGGTTGATCGCGCTGCCCCGCACGACGGCGAGGACGGGGTGGCCGAGCCGCTGCGCGTCGGAGAGGCGCTCGACGAGGAGGAGGCCGACGCCCTCGGCCCAGCCCGTACCGTCGGCGGATCCCGCGAACGAGCGGCACCGGCCGTCGCGGGCCAGGCCGTTCTGCCGCGAGAAGCCCACGAACGGGCCGGGCGTGGACATGATGGTGACGCCGCCGGCGAGGGCCAGGTCGAACTCGCCCTGCCGCAGCGCCTGGACGGCGAGGTGCAGCGCGACGAGCGAGGACGAGCAGGCGGTGTCGATGGTGATCGCGGGGCCCTCGAGGCCGAGGGTGTAGGCGACGCGGCCGGACACGACGCTGGTCGCGCTGCCGGTCATGATGTAGCCCTCGTCGACGCCGTCGATGTCGCCGTCGGCGCCGAGGCCGTAGCCGGTGGCGGCGGTGCCGACGAAGACGCCGGTCTGGTGGCCGTTGACGGAGCCGGGTGCGATCCCGGCCGCCTCGAACGCCTCCCACGCCGTCTCCAGCAGCAGCCGCTGCTGCGGGTCCATGGCCAGGGCCTCGCGCGGGCTGATGCCGAAGAAGCCGGCGTCGAAGTCGGCGGCGTCGTACAGGAAGCCGCCCTGGTTCGTGTGCGACGTGCCGGCCTCGTCACCGCCGCCGGCCCGCAGCGCCTCCAGGTCCCAGCCGCGGTCGGCCGGGAACCCGCCGATGGCGTCGCCCTCGGCCGCGACGAGGTCCCACAGCTGCTGCGGGGTCGAGACGCCGCCCGGGTAGCGGCAGGCCATCCCGACGATCGCGATGGGCTCCCGGGACTTCGCGATGAGCTGCTGGTTGAGCTGCTTGAGGCGCCCGGCCTCCTTCAGCGACGCGCGAAGTGCTGCTACGACCTTGTCGTCCGGCTGGGACATCATGCGCTCCGAACTTCAGCGTTGGTCAGGACTCGGCGCTTTCCAGCGCGAGCCGCACGAGGCTGTCGGTGTCCATCTCGTCGATCAGCTCGCCCCGCTCGGCCTCCGGGCCGGTGTCGGCGGTGTCGGCGGTGTTGCCCGAACCGAGCTGGAGGACGAGGTCGAGCAAGCCCGCCTCGCGGAACCGCGCGATCGGGATGGTGGCCAGGACGCGGCGCAGCTCGGCCTCGGCCGCGTCGGCGGGCTCGGCGTCGGCGCCGAGCAGCTGCTCGCGCAGGTGGGCGGCGAGGGCGGCCGGGCTCGGGTGGTCGAAGACGAGGGTGGTCGGCAGGCTCAGCCCGGTCGCGGACTTGAGCCGGTTGCGCAGGTCGACCGCGGTGAGGGAGTCGAACCCGAGCTCCTTGAAGGCCCGGTGGGCGTCGACGGTCGCGGCGCCGGCGTGCAGGACGGCCGCGGCCTCGGTCCGCACCAGGTCGGTCAGCAGCCGGTCCTGGTCCGGCCGGCCGAGCCCGGCGAGCCGGTCGCGCAGCCGGGCCGCGCCGTCGTCGTCCGTGGCGGCCGCGGCGGCCGCCGCGAGCACGTCCCGGACCTCGGGCAGGTCCTCGATGAGCGGGCGGGGCCGGGCCGAGGTGAACGCGGGCGCGAACCGGTCCCAGCGCACGTCGGCGACGGTCACGGAGGTCAGGTCCCGCCCGACGGCCTGGGCGAGCGCGGCGACGGCGAGGTCCGGGTCCATCGCCGCGAGGCCGCGGCGCAGCAGGTGCTCCTGCGCCTCGGGGGTCGCCATCCCGCCGTCGGCCCAGGGTCCCCAGGCCACGCAGGTCGCGCGGAGGCCGCGGGCGCGGCGGTCGGCGGCGAGCCCGTCGAGGGCCGCGTTGGCGGCGCTGTAGGCGGCCTGGCCGGCGCTGCCCCAGGTGCCGGCGATCGAGCCGAAGAGGACGAACGCGTCGAGGTGCCGGTCGCGCGTGACGGCGTCGAGGTTGCGGGCGCCGGTCACCTTCGGGCGCAGTACCGCCGCCAGCTGAGCCGCCGTCAGCTCGGCCACCGGGATCGACTCGCCCTGGATGCCGGCCGCGTGCACGACGGCGCTCAGGTCGGTGATCGGGTCGACGACCCGGGCGAGGGCGTCGCGGTCGGTGATGTCGCACTGGACGATGTCGACCTTGCCGAGCGCGGTGAGCTCGGCGGCGCCGGGCGCGTTGCCGCCCTGCCGCGACAGCAGCACGACCCGGTCGGCGCCGTTGCCGAGCACCCAGCGGGCGATCCGGCCGCCGAGGGCGCCGGTGCCGCCGGTGATGAGCACGGCGCCGGTCGGCGTCCAGGACTGCTCGGTGGCGAGGGGTGCGCGCACGAGCCGCCGCCCGAACACCTCGGATCCGCGGACCGAGACCTGGTCCTCGGGGCCTCCGGCGAGCACGCCCGCGATGCCGCCGCCGTCGCGCAGGTCGATGAGCCCGCCCCACCGGGCCGGCTGCTCGAGCGAGACGACCCGGCCGAGCCCCCACAGGACGCTGGATTCGGCATCGGTACGCCGGGTCACGCACCAGACCTTCGCGCCCGACCCGTCCGTGTCGAGGCGGCGCAGCAGGTCCAGCAGCTCGTCCGGGCTCGGCTCGACCAGGACCACGCCGCCGAGGTCGCCGAGCGTGCCCGCGTCGGTGTCGACGGCGGCTCCGGCCGCGCGCAGGTCGGCGGTGATGCCGGCGGTGTCTCCGGTGTCGCCGAGCACGAGCCACCGGCCGGGCAGTGTGGCGCCGGCCGGGGCCGGCAGCGGGGTCCACTCGGTGCGGTACGACCAGGAGTCGAGGATCTTCCCCCGCCCGCGCTGCTGCCGCCACGACGACAGGGCCGGCACGAGCGTGTCGAGCGAGGCCCGGGTGTGCTCGCCGAGCTGGGCGACGAGTTCGCCGATGTCGGCGCGGTCGACGGCGGCCCAGAAGGAGTCGTCCTCGGCCGGCATCGGCGCGGGCGCGGGCCAGAACCGCTCGCGCTGGAACGCGTAGTTCGGCAGCCCGACGACCCGCCCGCCGGTGAACGTGGTGCTCCAGTCGATGTCGACGCCGGCCACGAACAGCTCGGCAACGGCCCGCAGCAGCGCCTCCGGCTCGTCCCGGTTCCGCCGCAACGTACCAACCACCACCGCGTCATCGACCGGCAGATGCGGCACCAGCACCGCGTCCGGCCCAACTTCGACAAAGGTGTCGACCCCGGCCTCGCGCATCGCGGCCACGTTGTCCGCGAACAGCACCGTGCCCCGCACATGCCGCACCCAATAGTCGGCATCGAACCCGGAGATCAGCCCGCCGGTGACGTTCGAGACGATCGGAATCTGCGGCGGGTTGAACGTGACCGTGTCGAGAACCGCGCGGAACTCCTCCAGCATCGGCTCCATCAACGCGCTATGGAACGCATGCGACACCCGCAACCGACTCGTCCGAACCCCAGGGAACTCCGGCAGCAACTCCGCCGGACCGGACAACACCCACGCGTTCGGCCCGTTGATCGCCGCTACGGAAACGCCATCCGGGACCTGCTGCACCGGAGCGCCGACCGCGAGCATGCCCCCGCCTGGCGGCAGGGCCTGCATCAGCCGCGCCCGGGCCGCCACCACCTTGCATGCGTCCTCAAGCGACCACACCCCGGCCACATACGCCGCCACCAGCTCACCGATCGAATGACCACCAACCACCGCCGGCTGCAGACCCCACGCCTTCAACTGCTCATACAACGCGACTTCGATCGCGAACAGCGCCGGCTGGGTGATCTCCGTGTCGTCGATCCGCTCGTCCGGCAGCTCACCGAAGTGGGACCGCACGTCGGCGTAGACCCGGTTGAACACCGGGAAGTCCAGACCAGCACCCATCCCGGCCCGCTGGGCGCCCTGGCCCGAGAACAGCACCCCGACCCGGCGGGCCTTGGCGACACCCGTCACCGTCTCGCCCGGCAGCACCACCAGCCGGTGATCGAACCGGGCCCGCGACAGCAGCGAACGTCCCGTGTCCGCGCCCGGGGTCAGGCGATCGGCAAACGCGCGGGCCGCCTGCGCCGAACGCGCCGACACCACCAGCGGCACCAACGCGGACGACTCGACCGGCTCGACCACCGGCTCCTCGACCGACTCCAGGATCACGTGGGCGTTCGTGCCGCTGATGCCGAACGACGACACCGCCGCCCGCCGGGGACGGTCGGTCGGGGCCCACGGCTGCGCCTCCGTCAGCAGCGACACCGAGCCGGCCGTCCAGTCGACGTGCGGGGTGGGCTCGTCCACGTGCAGGGTCCGCGGCAGGACGCCGTGGCGCATGGCCATGACCATTTTGATGATGCCCGCGGCGCCCGCGGCGGCCTGGGCGTGGCCGATGTTCGACTTGATGGAGCCGAGCCACAGCGGGCGCTCGCGGTCCTGGCCGTAGGTCGCGAGGACGGCCTGGGCCTCGATCGGGTCGCCGAGCCGCGTGCCGGTGCCGTGGGCCTCGACCGCGTCCACGTCGGACGGGTGCAGGCCGGCGCCGGCGAGGGCCTGGCGGATCACGCGCTGCTGCGACGGGCCGTTCGGGGCCGTCAGACCGTTCGAGGCGCCGTCCTGGTTCATGGCCGACCCGGCGACCACGGCGAGGACCGGGTGCCCGAGCCGCCGCGCGTCCGACAGCCGCTCTACCAGCAGCACGCCGACGCCCTCCGACCAGCCGGTGCCGTCCGCGGCGCCGGCGAAGGACTTGCAGCGGCCGTCCGCCGAGAGGCCGCGCTGCCGCGAGAACTCCTCGAAGGCGCCCGGGGTGGCCATCACCGTCACGCCGCCGGCGAGGGCGAGATCGCACTCGCCCTGCCGCAGCGATTGGGCGGCCAGGTGCAGGGCGACCAGCGAGGAGGAGCAGGCGGTGTCGATGGTGACGGCCGGGCCTTCGAGGCCGAACACGTACGCCACCCGGCCCGAGGCCACGCTGCCGGCGGAGCCGTTGGCGACGTACCCCTCGACCTCGGCGGCGGAGCCGGTCAGCTGGGTGAAGTAGTCGTGGTGGATGAGGCCGACGAAGGTGCCGGTCTGGGTGCCGACCAGGGCGGTGGGGTCGATGCCGGCGTTCTCGAAGGCCTCCCAGGTGGTCTCCAGCAGGAGCCGTTGCTGCGGGTCCATGGCCAGGGCCTCGCGCGGGCTGATGCCGAAGAAGCCGGCGTCGAAGTCGGCGGCGTCGTACAGGAACCCGCCCCGCCGCGTGTGGGAGGTGTCGCCGAGCCGGTCGAGGTCCCAGCCCCGGTCCACCGGGAACCCGTCGATCGCGTCGACGCCGTCGCGCACGAGGTCCCACAGCTCGTCCGGGGTGGTGACGCCGCCCGGGAAGCGGCACGCCATCGAGACGATGACGATCGGGTCGTCCGCGGGGGCCGGCGCGGCGGGCCGGACCGTGCTCGCGGCCGGGTCGCCGGGTCGCAGCTGGTCGAGGATGTACGCGCCCAGCCGGCTCGGCGTCGGGTAGTCGAACACGAGCGTGGCCGGCAGCCGCAGGCCGGTCAGCGTCGCGAGGCGGTTGCGCAGCTCGACTGAGGTGAGCGAGTCGAAGCCCAGCTCCTTGAACGCCTTCGTCTCCGCGATCGCGGTGCCGCCGCCGAGGACGAGCCCGGCCTGGGCGCAGACGGTGTCGACGACGAGCTGCCGGGCGTCGTCCGGGGCGCGGCCGGCAAGCCGGTCGGCCAGGTCCGTGCCCGTGGGGCGGCCGGCTCGGGCGCGGGGTCGTCCGCCGCCGAACAGGTCCCGGAGGATCGGGAGCACCGGGGTGCCGTCGCGCGGGGCCTCCAGGCGGGCGGCGACGAGTGCGGGGCGCCCCGAGTGGACGGCCGCGTCGAACAGGGCGGTGCCCTGGGCGGGCTCCAGGGCCCCGATGCCGCCGGAGGCCATGCGGCCGCGGGCCCCGGCGTCGAGCCCGGCGGTCATGCCGCCGGTCTGCGCCCACAGGCCCCAGCCGACGCTCGTGGCGGGCAGGCCCTGCTGGTGGCGGAGCTGGGCGAGGGCGTCGAGGTAGGCGTTGGCGGCCGCGTAGTTGGCCTGGCCGGCGCTGCCGAGGGTGGCGGCGATCGAGGAGAACAGCACGAACCCGGCCAGGTCGCGGTGCGCGGTGGCCTCGTGCAGGTGCCGGGCCCCGTCCGCCTTCGGCCCGAGCACCGCGTCGAGCTGCTCGGCGGTCATGGACTCGACCAGGGTGTCGGCGAGGACGCCGGCCGTGTGCACGACGGCGGTCAGGTCCGGGATGGAGTCGACGAGCGCGAACACGGCGTCCCGGTCGCGCACGTCGCACACGACGTCGCCGTGCCGGGAGGCCTGCACCACCCGGGCGACAGTCCCGCTCTCCAGCAGGTGCCGGGCGATGACGTCGGCCAGGGCGCCGCCGCCGGTGATGAGGACCGTGCCGTCCTGGTTCCACCGGCGCGGCAGGGTCAGGACCAGCTTGCCGATGTGGCGGGCCTGCGACAGGGTGCGCAGCGCGTCGGGTGCGCGCCGGGCGTCGAACGCGTGGACGGGCAGCGGCTGGAGGGCGCCGCGCTCGAACAGGGCGACGATGTCGAGCAGCATCTCCTGGATGCGGGGGCCGGGCACGTCGCCGAGGTCGAAGGCCGTGTAGGCCACGCCGTCCGGGTCGCGCAAGTCGGCCTTGCCCAGCTCCACGAACCGGCCACCAGGCGGCAGCAGCCGCAGCGACGCGTCGATGAACTCGCCCGTCAACGCGTTGAGCACGACATCCACACCCGGCGCGAACTTCGCCTCGAACTCCGTCGTACGCGACGACGCCAGCCGCGACGCATCCACACCCAGACCCAGCACCGCCGGCCACTTCGCCGGACTGGCCGTGGCATACACCGTCGCACCCCAGTGATGCGCCAGCTGAATCGCGGCCATGCCCACACCACCCGCGCCGGCATGGATCAGCACCGACTCGCCGGGCGCCAGGCCCGCCACGTCCCGCAGACCGTAGTAGGCCGTGAGGAAGACGACCGGTACCGACGCCGCCTGCGCGAACGTCCAACCGTCCGGGAAGCGCACCAGGCGGTCCCGGGCCGTCACCGCCTCGGGCCCGATCGCGCCGTCGAACATGCCCATGACCCGGTCCCCCACGGCCAGGCCGGTGACGTCCGGGCCGACCTCCGCGACGACGCCGCTGGCCTCGATGCCCATCACGGCGCCGGGGTCGGGGTACATGCCGAGGGCGATGAGCACGTCACGGAAGTTGAGCCCGGCGGCGCGGATCTCGACCCGCACCTGCCCGGTCTCCAGGCTCGGGCGTTCACAGGCGACGAGCCCGACGCCCTCGACCGTCCCGGCGCCCAGGTTCACGAGCCGCCAGGGCCCGTCGGGCGTCTCCGGGCCGCCGGCGGCCCGGGCCAGGGCGGGGACGAGGATCGAGCCGTCCCGCACCGCCGCCTCGCCGATGCCGGCCGCGATCAGGCCGCCGAGGAGTTCGGGGGCGGCGTCACCCTCGACCAGCGTGAGGCGTCCGGGGTGCTCGGCGGACGCCGAGCGCACCAGGCCCCACGCGGACGCGCCGGCGAGGTCGGTGATCCGGCCGACCGCGCCCTGGGTCACGACGACCAGGCGGCCCGGGCCGGCGAGCGTCTCCCGCACCCGCTGCAGCACCAGGTCCATGGAGGTGCCGGGGGCCATCCGCCACACGTCCACGTCGGCGGGCAGCTCGGCGGGGCCGACCTCGCGCGGCTGCCAGCCGAGCTCGAAGAGCCAGCGGGCGGCGGTACGGTCGGCGGTGAGGTCGGCGGTGAGCGCCCGGAGCACGACCCGCTCGATAAACACGACCGGCTGCCCGGTCTCGTCGACGGCGACGAGCTCGACCCCGGTGGCGACGTCGCCGCGGACGCGGACCCGCAGGGCCGTGGCGCCGGCGGCGTGGACCCGGACCCCGCCGAACACGAACGGCAGCCACGCTCCGTCGCCCGCGGGGCCGTCGTGGCCGAGGAAGGCGATGGCGTGCAGCGCGGCGTCGAGCAGCGCCGGGTGCACGGCGAACGAGCCGGCCGGGGCGGGCAGCGCGACCTCGGCGTAGACGGCGTCGCCGCCGCGCCAGACGCGTCGCAGCCCCTGGAACGTCGGCCCGTAGGTGACGGCGCCGGGCGCGTACCAGTCGCCGATCGGCACCTCCACGGCGTCGGCGGGCCGGTCGAAGGAGGCCCCGTGCTCGTCCGCGGCGCCGAGCGACCCGTCGGCGTGGCGCGTCCACTCGTCGCCGTCGTCGAGGCGCGAGTGCACCGTCACCGGACGCCGGCCCGTCGCGTCCGCCTCGCCGACGCGCACCTGCACGGCGACGCTCCCGGCGGACGGCAGCACGAGCGGCGCGACCAGCGTCAGCTCCTCGAGCATGACCGCGCCGACCTCGTCCCCGGCCCGCACCACCATCTCGACCAGCGCGGTGCCGGGCACGACCACGGCCCCGCCGACGACGTGGTCGGCGAGCCAGGGCTGAGCCGCGACCGAGAGCCGCCCGGTCAGCACCACGCCACCGTCGCCGGCCACGGACATGACGGCGCCGAGCAGCGGGTGGCCGGTCACGCCCAGCCCGGCCCCGGAGACATCGCCGACGGCCGTGCTCTCCAGCCAGTAGCGCCGCCGCTGGAACGCGTAGGTCGGCAGCTCGACGACCCGCCCGCCGGTGAACGTGGTGCTCCAGTCGATGTCGACGCCGGCCACGAACAGCTCGGCAACGGCCCGCAGCAGCGACTCCCGCTCGTCCCGGTTCCGCCGCAACGTACCAACCACCACCGCGTCATCGACCGGCAGATGCGGCACCAGAACCGCGTCCGGCCCAACTTCAACGAACGTGTCGACCCCGGCCTCGCGCATCGCGGCCACATTGTCGGCGAACAACACCGTGCCCCGCACATGCCGCACCCAATAGTCGGCATCAAACTCGGAGATCAGCCCACCGGTGACATTGGAGACGATGGGAATCTGCGGCGGATGGAAGGTGACGCCTTCCAAGACCTCGCGGAACTCGGCCAGCATCGGCTCCATCAACGCCGAATGGAACGCATGCGACACCCGCAGCCGACTCGTCCGAACCCCCGGGAACTCCGGCAGCAACTCGGCCGGACCCGACAACACCCACGCGTTCGGCCCGTTGATCGCAGCCACCGACACGCCCT
This sequence comes from Dactylosporangium sp. CA-052675, assembly GCF_050947935.1. GTDB lineage: Bacteria > Actinomycetota > Actinomycetes > Mycobacteriales > Micromonosporaceae > Dactylosporangium. The sequence continues at coordinate 5,856,128 of NZ_CP192010.1, forward strand.
CGGGCACGTCCTCCACCGGAGCCCCGACCGCCAGCATCCCCCCACCGGCCGGGAGCGCCTGCATCAGCCGGGCCCGGGCCGCGACCACCTTGCAGGCGTCTTCCAGCGACCACACCCCGGCCACGTACGCCGCGACCAGCTCACCGATCGAATGACCACCAACCACCGACGGCTGCAGACCCCACGCCTTCAACTGCTCATACAACGCGACTTCGATCGCGAACAACGCCGGCTGCGTGACCTCCGTGTCGTCGATCCGCTCGTCCGGCAGCTCACCAAAATGCGCACGCACCTCGGCGTACACCCGGTTGAACACCGGGAAGTCCAGACCAGCACCCATCCCCGCGCGCTGGGCGCCCTGGCCCGAGAACAGCACGCCGACCCGGCGGGCCGCGGCGACACCCACCACCGGCTCACCCGGCAGCACCACCATGCGGTGGTCGAACCGGGCCCGCGACAGCAGCGAACGACCCGTGTCCGCACCCGGAGTCAGACGCTCGGCATACGCACGCGCCGCCTCCGCCGAACGCGCCGACACCACCAGCGGCACCAGCGTGGAAGCCTCGACCGGCTCGGGGGCCGGCTGCTCGAACGCCTCCAGGATCACGTGGGCGTTCGTGCCGCTGATGCCGAACGACGACACGGCGGCGCGGCGCGGGCGGTCGAGGGCCGGCCACGGCCGCGGCTCGGCCAGCAGGGACACCCGCCCGGCCGACCAGTCCACGTGCGACGTCGGCTCGTCCACGTGCAGCGTCCGGGGCAGCACGCCGTGCCGCATCGCCAGGACCATCTTGATGACCCCGGCGACACCGGCGGCGGCCTGCGCGTGGCCGATGTTCGACTTGACGGAGCCGAGGTACAGCGGCTGGTCCCGATCCTGCCCGTAGGTGGCCAGCAGCGCCTGGGCCTCGATCGGGTCGCCGAGCGTCGTGCCGGTGCCGTGCGCCTCGACCGCGTCCACGTCGGACGGGCCCAGCCCGGCGGTGGCGAGCGCCTGGCGGATGACCCGCTGCTGGGCGGGGCCGTTCGGGGCGGTCAGGCCGCTGCTGGCGCCGTCCTGGTTGATGGCCGAGCCGCGCACGACCGCGAGGACGGTGTGGCCGAGCCGCCGGGCGTCGGAGAGTCGCTCGACGAGCAGCATGCCGACGCCCTCGGCGAAGCCGGTGCCCCGGGCTCCGGAGCCGAAGGCCTTGCAGCGGCCGTCGGGCGAGAGGCCGCCCTGCCGCGCGAACTCGGCGAGCATGCCCGGCGTCGACATGACGGTGACGCCGCCGACGAGGGCGGCGTCGCACTCGTGGTGCCGCAGCGACTGGGCGGCCAGGTGCAGCGCCACCAGCGAGGACGAGCACGCGGTGTCGACGGTGACGGCCGGGCCTTCCAGGCCGAAGGTGTACGCGATCCGGCCCGACGCGATGCTGCCCGCGCTGCCGTTGCCGATGTACCCGTCGAGCTCGCCCGAGCCGCCCGTGGCCCGCGACGCGTAGTCGTGGTAGATCAGGCCGACGAACACGCCGGTGCGGGTGCCGCGCAGCGTCGTCGGGTCGATCCCGCCCCGCTCGATCGCCTCCCAGGAGCCCTCGAGCAGCAGCCGCTGCTGCGGGTCCATGGCGAGGGCCTCGCGCGGGTTGATGCCGAAGAACTCGGCGTCGAAGTCGGCGGCGTCGTGCAGGAACCCGCCCTGGCGGATCGCGCCTTCCCCGACCGCCTCGACGCCCCAGCCGCGGTCGGCCGGGAAGTCGCCGATCGCGTCGGTGCCGGACGACACCAGGTCCCACAGCTCGTCGGGCGAGCCGACACCGCCCGGGAAGCGGCAGCTCATGCCGACGATCGCGATGGGCTCGTCGGTCGCCGCGGCGACGAGCACCGGCCGCTGCTCGACCGGCGCGCCGGCGATCTCGCGGTCGAGGTGCTCGGCGAGCGCGGCCGGGGTCGGGTAGTCGAAGGCGAGCGTGGTCGGCAGCCGCAGCCCGGTCGCGGCGCCGAGCCGGTTGCGCAGCTCGACGGAGGTGAGCGAGTCGAAGCCGACGTCCTTGAACGGCCGGTGCGGCTGGAGCGGCTCGGCGGAGGAGAACCCGAGCACCGAGGCGGCGGCGGCCGACACCAGCTCGACGAGCCGGGCGCGTCGCTCGTCGGGGGCGAGCGCGGCCAGCCGGTCGCGGGCCGAGGCCGTGTCCGCCGCGGCGGCGACGCGGCGGCGGGTGCCGCGGGCCCGGACCAGGTCACGCAGGAGCGGCGGGATCTGATCCTCCGGTACCGCCGGACGCTTCCCCGACAACGGCAGCAGCACCATGTGCGGCGCGTCGGCCCGCCGGGCGGCGTCGAACAGCGCGATCCCCTGCGCGTCGGTGATCGCGGCGACCGCGCGCTCGCTGACGTGTGCGGTCATGGCGCTGGTCCGCTCCCACAGGCCCCACGCGAGGCTGGTCGCCGGGAGGCCCTGCTGCCGCCGCTGGTGCGCGAGCGCGTCCAGGTAGGCGTTGGCGGCCGCGTAGTTGCCCTGCCCGGGGCTGCCGAGGGTCGCGGCGAGGGAGGAGAACAGGACGAACCCGGCCAGGTCGCGGTGCGCGGTGGCCTCGTGCAGGTGCCGGGCCCCGTCCACCTTCGGGCCGGCGACGGTGTGGAGGTCGTCGGGCGTCATGGACTCGACCAGGGTGTCGGCGATGACGCCGGCGGTGTGCACGACGGCGGTCAGGTCCGGGATGGAGTCGACCAGCGCGAACACCGCGTCCCGGTCGCGCACGTCGCACACGACGTCGCCGTGCCGGGAGGCCTGCACCACCCGGGCGACCGTGCCGCTGTCCAGCAGGTGCCGGGCGATGACCCCGGCGATCGTCCCGCCGCCGGTGATGAGCACCGTGCCGTCCGGGTCCCACCGGCGCGGCAGGGTCAGCACCAGCTTGCCGGTGTGCCGCGCCTGGGACAGCAGCCGCAGGGCGTCGGGGGCCTTGCGGACGTCGAAGGCCCGCACGGGCAGCGGCTTGAGCACGCCCCGCTCGAAGAGGCCGAGGATGTCGAGGAGCATCTCCTGGATGCGGGCGCCGGGCACGTCGCCGAGGTCGAAGGCCGTGTAGGCCACGCCGTCCGGGTCGCGCAAGTCGGCCTTGCCCAGCTCCACGAACCGGCCACCAGGCGGCAGCAGCCGCAGCGACGCGTCGATGAACTCGCCCGTCAACGCGTTGAGCACGACATCCACACCCGGCGCGAACTTCGCCTCGAACTCCGTCGTACGCGACGACGCCAGCCGGGATTCGTCCACACCCAGACCGACGACCGTGGGCCACTTCGCGGGACTGGCGGTGGCGTACACCGTCGCACCCCAGTGATGCGCCAGCTGGATCGCGGCCATGCCCACGCCGCCCGCGCCGGAGTGGATCAGCACCGACTCGCCGTCGGAGAGGCCCGCGAGGTCGCGCAGACCGTAGTAGGCGGTGAGGAAGACGACCGGTACCGACGCCGCCTGCGCGAACGTCCAGCCGTCCGGGAAGCGCACCAGGCGGTCCCGGGCCGTGACCGCCTCCGGGCCGGCGGCGCCGTCGAACATGCCCATGACCCGGTCGCCGACGGCCAGATCCGTGACGCCGGGGCCGACCTCGGCGACGACGCCGGCGGCCTCGCTGCCCATGACCGCGTCGGGGTCGGGGTACATGCCGAGGGTGATGAGCACGTCGCGGAAGTTGAGCCCGGCGGCGCGGATCTCGACCCGCACCTGACCGGCGTCGAGGGCCGGGCGGTCGAGGCCGACCAGCCCGACGCCGTCCACGGTTCCGGCGCCCAGGCTCGTCAGGCGCCAGAGACCGTCCGGCGCCGGCAGGCCACCGGCCCGCACCAGGCTCGGCACCAGCACCGAGCCGTCGCGGACCGCCGCCTCACCGATCCCCGCCGCGATCAACCCGCCCAGCAGCTCCGGCGCCGCCTCACCGTCGACCAGCGTGAAGCGGCCGGGATGCTCCGACGACGCCGACCGCACCAGACCCCACGCCGACGCGGCGTCCAGGTCCGTGATCCGCCCGACCGCACCCTCGCTCACCACGACCAGCCGGCCCGAGCCCGCAAGCGTCTCCCGCACCCGCTCCAGCACCAGCTCCATCGACGTGCCGGGGCCCATCCGCCACACGTCCACGTCGGCGGGCAGCGGCGCCGGGCCGACCGGGCGCGGCTGCCAGTCGAGCTCGAACACCCACCGGTCGGCCGTACGGTCGCCGGTGGGTTCGCGCAGCACGACGCGGTCGATGGACACGACCGGCTGGCCGGACTCGTCGGCCGCGACGATCTCGAACCCGGACTCGGCGTCGCCGCGGACCCGCACGCGCAGCGCCGTGGCGCCGGTGGCGTGAACCCGGACCCCGCCGAACACGAACGGCAGCCCGGCCGTGGGGTCGAGCGCGCCGATCGGGTGCAGGGCGGCGTCGAGCAGCGCGGGGTGGATCGCGAACGCGTCGGTCGCGAGGCCGTCGACGGCGATCTCGGCGTACACCGCGTCGCCGGTGCGCCAGAGACGGCGCAGGCCCTGGAACGCCGGCCCGTAGGCGACGGCGGAGCGGGCGTACCAGTCGTCCACGGGGACGTCGGCCGCGCCGGCGGGGGGCCAGGCGAACGTGGGGGCGGGGGTGTCCGCGTCGCCGAAGGTGCCCTCGGCGTGGCGGGTCCAGTCGGGGTCGTCGTCCGGGCGGGAGTACACCGTGACGGAGGAGCCCACGTGGATCTGCACGGTCACCCCGCCCGTCGGCGGCACGACCAGCGGGGCCAGGAGGGTCAGCTCCTCCAGGGCGACCGCGCCGACCTCGTCGCCGGCCCGCACCACCATCTCGACCAGCGCGGTGCCGGGCACGACGACCGCGCCGCCGACCACGTGGTCCGCGAGCCAGGGCTGGGCCGCCAGCGACAGCCGGCCGGTGAGCAGCACGCCGCCGTCGCCCGCGACCGACACGACCGCGCCGAGCAGGGGGTGGCCGGTGACGCCCAGGCCGGCGCCCGACACGTCGCCGAGCCCGCCCGCGGCCAGCCAGAAGCGCTCCCGCTGGAACGCGTACGTGGGCAGCGGCACCGGGCGGCCGCCGGAGCCGGCGAAGAGCGCGCTCCAGTCGACGTCGACGCCGTGGGCGAACAGCTCGGCGGCGTTCGTCAGCAGCTCCCGGGCGCCGTGCTCGTGCCGGCGCAGCGAGCCGACGGCCAGGCCGGCGGCGGCGTCGAGGTCCTCCTGCAGGCCGGCCTTGAGCACCGGGTGCGGGGACACCTCGACGAAGACGCGGTGGCCGGCCTCGATCAGGCGGCTCACGACCGGCTGGAGGCGGACGGGGCGGCGGAGGTTGTCGTACCAGTACGCGGCGTCGAGCGACCCGGTGTCGACGAGGCCGGCGGTGACCGTCGAGTAGAACGCGATGTCGCAGGGGCGCGGCTCGACTCCGGCGAGGGCCGCGAGCAGTTCGTCGCGGACCGGCTCCACCTGCGCCGAGTGCGAGGCGTAGTCGACGGGCAGCCGCCGGAACCGGATGTCCCGCTCGGCGCAGACGCCCTCGAGCGCCGTCAGTGCTTCGAGGGCGCCGGAGACGACTGCGGCGGCGGTACCGTTCACCGCCGCGATCGACAGCTCGTCGCCCCACGGTTCGATCAGCGCGGCCGCGTCCGCCTCGGACACGGAGACCGCGAGCATCCCGCCCCGGCCGCCGAGCGGGACCAGCGCGCGGCTGCGCACGGCGACGATCCGGGCCGCGTCCTCGAGGGACAGCGCCCCGGCGACGCAGGCCGCGGCGATCTCGCCCTGCGAGTGCCCGACGACGACGTCCGGCCGGACCCCGCAGGCCCGCCAGAGCTCGGCGAGGGAGACCATGACCGCGAACAGGGCCGGCTGGACGACGTCGACCCGGTCGAGGGACGCCGCGCCGGGCCGGCCGCGCAGCACGTCCTCGAGCACCCAGTCGACGTGCGGGGCGAGGGCCGCGGCGCAGGCCTGCAGACGGTCCCGGAAGAGCGGCGAGGCGTCGAGCAGGTCGACGGCCATGCCCTCCCACTGCGAGCCCTGGCCGGGGAAGACGAAGACGATCGGCCCCGGGTCCTGCGCGGGCTCGGCGGCGGCCGGCTCCCCCGCCAGCCGGGCGAGCGCCTCGACGGCCTCGTCGCGGGTCCGCACGACCAGCGCGGACCGGTGCGAGTGCCGGGCGCGGGTCGCGGCGAGCGAGTGGCCGAGGTCGACGAGGCCGAGTCCGGGCTCCCCGGTGAGGGCGGCGTGCAGCCGAGCGGCCTGGGCGCGCAGCGCGGCCTCGCCGCGGCCGGAGACGGGCAGCGGCACGACCGCCGGCACCAGCCCGACCGGCGGCACCAGCCCGACCGGCGATGCCTCCGGCACCGGGGCGACGGCCGCGGGCGGCTCCTCGAGGATCACGTGGGCGTTGGTGCCGCTGATCCCGAACGACGAGACCCCGGCCCGGCGCGGACGGTCCGGCGAGGGCCACGCCTGGGCCTCGGTGAGCAGCGCGACGGCGCCGGCGGTCCAGTCGACGTGGGGCGTGGGCTCGTCGACGTGCAGGGTTCGCGGGAGCACGCCGTGGCGCATGGCCTGGATCATCTTGATGATGCCGGCGACCCCGGCGGCGGCCTGGGCGTGGCCGATGTTCGACTTGATCGAGCCGAGCCACAGCGGACGGTCGGCGGGGCGGTCCTGGCCGTAGGTGGCGAGGACGGCCTGGGCCTCGATCGGGTCGCCGAGGACCGTGCCGGTGCCGTGGGCCTCGACGGCGTCCACGTCGGACGGTTCGAGCCCGGCACTGGCCAGGGCCTGGCGGATGACGCGCTGCTGCGAGGGGCCGTTCGGGGCCGTGAGCCCGTTCGAGGCGCCGTCCTGGTTGACGGCGGACCCGGCGACGACGGCGAGGATCGGGTGGCCGAGCCGCCGCGCGTCCGACAGCCGCTCCACGAGCAGCACGCCGACGCCCTCGGCCCAGCCCGTCCCGTCCGCGGCGCCGGCGAACGACTTGCACCGGCCGTCGGTGGACAGGCCGCCCTGGCGGGAGAACTCGGTGAACATGCCGGGCGTGGCCATGATCGCCGCTCCGGCCGCGACGGCCAGGGTGCACTCCCCCTGCCGCAGCGACTGGGCGGCGAGGTGCAGGGCGACCAGCGAGGACGAGCAGGCGGTGTCGACGGTGACGGCCGGTCCTTCGAGCCCGAACACGTAGGAGACGCGGCCGCTGGCGACGCTGCCGGCGGTCCCGGTGAGCAGGTGCCCGTCGAGGGCGGTCTGCTCGGCTCCGGCGGCGTAGTTCGAGGAGGCCGCGCCGATGAACGCGCCCGTCGGGCGGCCCGCCTGGGTGGCGGGGTCGATGCCGGCGTTCTCGAAGGCCTCCCAGGTGGTCTCCAGCAGGAGCCGCTGCTGCGGGTCCATGGCCAGGGCCTCGCGCGGGCTGATGCCGAAGAACGCGTGGTCGAACAGGGCCGCGTCGCGCAGGAACCCGCCCCGCCGCGTGTGGGAGGTGTCGCCGAGCCGGTCGAGGTCCCAGCCCCGGTCCACCGGGAACCCGTCGATCGCGTCGACCCCGTCGCGCACGAGGTCCCACAGCTCGTCCGGAGTGGTGACGCCGCCCGGGAACCGGCACGCCATGCCGATGATGACGATCGGGTCGTCGGCGGGGGCCGGCGCCGGGGCGGGGGCGGCCGGGAGGGCGTCGTCGGTGGTCAGGTCGAGCTCGCGCAGGAGGTGCGCCGCGAGCCGGTTCGGGGTGGGGTGGTCGAAGACGAGGGTGGCGGGCAGCCGCACGCCGGTCAGCGTCGCGAGGCGGTTGCGCAGCTCGACCGAGGTGAGGGAGTCGAAGCCGAGGTCCTTGAAGGCCCGGGTGGCCGCGATCGCGGTGCCGCCGCCGTGGCCGAGCACCAGGGCGGCCTGGGCGCAGACGGTGTCGACGACGAGCCGCTGGGCGTCGGCGGGGGCGAGGCCGGCGAGGCGGTCGGTGAGCGTCGTGGTCGTCGCCGGGGCGGCCTGGGCGCGCGGGCGGGCGGTACCGAACACGTCTCGAAGGATCGGAGGAACGGTCGCGCCGGGGCGCGGGGCCTCCAGCCGGGCGGGGATCAGCAACGGCCGGCCGGAGCGCACGGCGGCGGCGAAGAGGGCCGCGCCCTGGTCGGCCTCCAGCGCGACCATGCCGCCGGCCGAGAGGCGCCCCTGCGCGCCGGCGTCCAGGCCCGCGGCCATGCCGCCGGTCTGCGCCCACATGCCCCAGGCGAGGCTGGTCGCGGGGAGGCCCTGCTGGTGGCGGAGCTGGGCGAGGGCGTCGAGGTAGGCGTTGGCGGCCGCGTAGTTGCCCTGCCCCGGGCTGCCGATGGTCGCGGCGAGGGAGGAGAACAGCACGAACCCGGCCAGGTCGCGGCCCGCGGTGGCCTCGTGCAGGTGCCGGGCGCCGTCGGCCTTGGGTCCGGCGACGGTGGCGAGGTCTTCGGCGGTCATGGACTCGACCAGGGTGTCGGCGAGGACGCCGGCGGTGTGGACGACGGCGGTCAGGTCCGGGATGGAGTCGACGAGCGCGAACACGGCGTCCCGGTCGCGCACGTCGCACACGACGTCGCCGTGCCGGGAGGCCTGCACCACCCGGGCGACAGTCCCGCTCTCCAGCAGGTGCCGGGCGATGACCCCGGCGATCGTCCCGCCGCCGGTGATGAGCACCGTGCCGTCCGGGTCCCACCGGCGCGGCAGGGTCAGCACGACCTTGCCGACGTGGCGGGCCTGGGACAGCATCCGCAGGGCGTCGGGGGCCTTGTGGACGTCGAAGGCCTGGATCGGCAGCGGCTCCAGCACGCCCCGCTCGAACAGGGCGACGAGCTCGGTCAGCATCTGCTGGATGCGCGGGCCCGGGACGTCGCCGAGGTCGAAGGCCGTGTAGGCCACGCCGTCCGGGTCGCGCAAGTCGGCCTTGCCCAGCTCCACGAACCGGCCACCCGGCGGCAGCAGCCGCAGCGACGCGTCGATGAACTCACCCGTCAACGCGTTGAGCACGACATCGACACCCGGCGCGAACTTCGCCTCGAACTCCGTCGTGCGCGACGACGCCAGCCGCGACGCATCCACACCCAGACCCAGCACCGCCGGCCACTTCGCCGGACTCGCGGTGGCGTACACCGTCGCACCCCAGTGATGCGCCAGCTGGATCGCCGCCATGCCCACACCACCCGCGCCGGCATGGATCAGCACCGACTCGCCGGGCACCAGGGCCGCCACGTCCCGCAGACCGTAGTAGGCCGTGAGGAAGACGACCGGTACCGACGCCGCCTGCGCAAACGTCCAACCGTCCGGGAAGCGGGCGACCCGGTTGCGGTCCGCGACCGCCTCCGGCCCGATGGCCGCGTCGAACACGCCCATGACCCGGTCGCCGACGGCCACGCCGGTGACGTCCGAGCCGACCTCGACCACCACGCCGGCGGCCTCGCTGCCCATCGTCGCGGCCGGGTCCGGGTACATCCCGAGGGCGATGAGCGCGTCACGGAAGTTGAGCCCGGCGGCGCGGACCTCGACCCGCACCTCGTCCGGGCCGAGCTCGGCGCGCGCGTAGCCCACGAGGTCCACGCCCTCGACCGTGCCGGTGCCCCGGTTCTCGAGCCGCCAGAGACCGTCCGGCGCCGGCAGGCCACCGGCCCGCACCAGGCTCGGCACCAGCACCGAGCCGTCGCGGACCGCCGCCTCACCGATCCCCGCCGCGATCAACCCGCCCAGCAGCTCCGGCGCCGCCTCACCGTCGACCAGCATGAAACGGCCAGGATGCTCCGACGACGCCGACCGCACCAGACCCCACGCCGACGCGGCGTCCAGATCCGTGATCCGCCCGACCGCACCCTCGCTCACCACGACCAGCCGGCCCGAGCCCGCAAGCGTCTCCCGCACCCGCCCCAGCACCAGCTCCATCGACGTGCCCGGGGCCATCCGCCACACGTCCACGTCGGCCGGCAGCGGCGCCGGGCCGACCTCGCGGGGCCGCCAGTCCAGCTCGAACAGCCAGCGGGACGCGGCCCGGTCGGCGACCGGGCCGGCGGCGACCTCGCGGAGCACGACGCGGTCGATGGACACGACCGGCCGGCCGGACTCGTCGGCCGCGACGACCTCGAACCCGGACTCCGCGTCGCCGCGCACCCGCACGCGCAGCGCCGTGGCACCGACGGCGTGAACCCGGACCCCGCCGAACACGAACGGCAGCCCGGCCGCGGGGTCGAGCAGGCCGACCGGGTGCAGGGCGGCGTCGAGCAGCGCCGGGTGCACCGCGAACGCGCCCGCCGTGTCGGCGGCCGGTCCGCTCAGGGCGACCTCGGCGTAGACCTCGCCGTCGCCGCGCCAGAGGCGGCGCAGGCCCTGGAACGCCGGGCCGTACGAGACGGCGGTGTGCGCGTACCAGTCGTCGACGGGCACCTCGGCCGCGCCCGCCGGGGGCCACGTGAGCGTAGGGGCGGGGGTGTCCGCGCCGCCGAACGTGCCCTCGGCGTGGCGGGTCCAGTCGGGGTCGTCGTCCTGGCGGGAGTACACCGTGACGGTCTCGCCCACCTGGACCTGCACGGTCACGCCCCCGGTCGGCGGCAGGACCAGCGGGTTGAGGAGGGTCAGCTCGCTGAGGGCGCCCGCGCCGACCTCGTCGCCGGCCCGCACCACCATCTCGACCAGCGCCGTGCCGGGGACGACCACGGCCCCGCCCACGACGTGGTCGGCGAGCCAGGGCTGGGCGGCGAGGGAGAGCCGGCCGGTGGCGAGGACGACGTCGTCGCCGGCGACCCGGATGACCGCGTCGAGCAGCGGGTGGCCGGCGCCGGAGAGGGTGCGGACGGCCGTGTTCTCCAGCCAGTACCGCTCGCGCTGGAACGCGTACGTCGGCAGGTCGATCTTCCGCCCGCCGCCGAGGACCGCGCTCCAGTCGATGTCGACGCCGGCGACGAACAGCCCGGCGACGGCCCGCAGCAGCGACTCGGCCTCGTCGCGTCCGCGGCGCAGCGAGGCGACCACGACCGCCTCGTCGGACGGCAGGTGCGGCGCCAGAATGGCGTCCGGCCCGACCTCCACGAAGGTGTCGACCCCGGCCTCGCGCATCGCGGCCACATTGTCCGCGAACAACACCGTGCCCCGCACGTGCCGCACCCAGTAGTCGGCATCGAACTCGGAGATCAGCCCACCGGTGACATTGGAGACGATCGGCAGCCGCGGCGGGTTGAACGTAACGGTGTCCAGGACCGCGCGGAACTCGTCCAGCATCGGCTCCACCAACGCGCTGTGGAACGCATGCGACACCCGCAGCCGACTCGTCCGAACCCCCGGGAACTCCGGCAGCAACTCGGCCGGACCCGACAACACCCACGCATTCGGCCCATTGATCGCAGCCACCGACACACCCTCGGGCACGTCCTCCACCGGAGCCCCGACCGCCAGCATCCCGCCACCAGAAGGCAGGGCCTGCATCAACCGAGCCCGGGCCGCCACCACCTTGCAGGCGTCCTCCAGCGACCACACCCCGGCCACGTACGCCGCGACCAGCTCACCGATCGAATGCCCACCCACCACCGACGGCTGCAGACCCCACGCCTTCAACTGCTCATACAGGGCGACCTCGATCGCGAACAACGCCGGCTGGGTGATCTCCGTGTCGTCGATCCGCTCGTCCGGCAGCTCACCGAAATGCCCGCGCACCTCGGCGTACACCCGCTTGAACACCGGGAAGTCCAGACCCGCACCCATCCCGGCCCGCTGCGCGCCCTGGCCCGAGAACAGCACGCCGACCCGGCGCTCCGGGACCGCGACGCCGACGACCGCGCCGGTCAGGTCGGACAGTCCGGCCAGCAGCTCGTCCCGGTCGGAGGCCAGGACGACGGCGCGGTGGTCGAGCGCCGACCGCGACGCGACCGAGGACCAGCCGATGTCCGCGAGCGCCGCCGCCGGAGCGTCGCGCAGCCAGCCGGCCCAGCGCGCGGCCTGCCCGGCGAGGGCCCGCTCGTCCGCCGCGCAGAGCACGACCGGCGTGACCGGCAGGGCTGCGGCCGGGGCCGGCTCGGCGGGCTCGCCGAGTGCGACCGGTGGCGCTTCCTCGATGATGGCGTGGGCATTGGTACCGCTCATGCCGAACGACGACACCCCGGCCCGGCGCGGCCGCTCCGCCGCGGGCCACGGCACGTCCGCGTCGAGCAGCGACACCGCCCCCGCGTCCCAGTCCACGTGCGGCGTCGGCTCGGCGGCGTGCAGGGTCCGGGGCAGCACCCCGTGGCGCAGCGCCTGGACCATCTTGATGACGCCCGCGACCCCGGCCGCGGCCTGCGTGTGCCCGATGTTCGACTTGACCGAGCCGAGCCACAGCGGCCGGTCGCGGCCCTGCCCGTAGGTGGCCAGCAGCGCCTGCGCCTCGATGGGGTCGCCGAGGCGGGTACCGGTGCCGTGCGCCTCGACCGCGTCGACGTCCGCGGTCGTGAGCCGGGCGTCGGCGAGGGCCTGCTGGATGACGCGCTGCTGCGACGGGCCGTTCGGGGCGGTGAGCCCGCTGCTGGCGCCGTCCTGGTTCACGGCGGAGCCGCGCACGACGGCGAGGATCGGGTGGCCGAGCCGCTGGGCGTCGCGCAGGCGCTCGAGGACGAGGACGCCGGCGCCCTCGGCCCAGCCGGTGCCGTCGGCCGCGGCCGCGAAGGACTTGCAGCGCCCGTCGGCGGCGAGGCCGCGCTGGCGGGAGAACTCGACGAAGGCGCCCGGGGTGGCGAGCACGGTGACGCCGCCGGCGATCGCGAGCGAGCACTCGTTGCGGCGCAGGGCCTGGCTCGCCAGGTGCAGGGCGACCAGCGACGACGAGCAGGCGGTGTCGATGGTGACGGCGGGGCCCTCGAAGCCGAAGGTGTACGCCAGGCGGCCCGAGATGACGCTGGCGGCGGTGCCGGTGAGGACGTACCCCTCGACGCCCTCGGGCGGGTTGCGCAGCACGGTGGCGTAGTCCTGGCCGGCGGTGCCGACGAAGACGCCGGTACGGCTGCGGTGCAGGGTCGACACGTCGATCCCGGCGCGTTCGATGGCCTCCCACGAGACCTCCAGCAGCAGCCGCTGCTGCGGGTCCATGGCGATGGCCTCGCGCCGGGAGATGCCGAACAGGGTGGCGTCGAAGTCCCCGGCGCCGTGCAGGAACGCGCCCTGGTTCGCGTAGGAGGTGCCGGCGTGGTCGGGGTCGGGGTCGTACAGCGCGGCCAGGTCCCAGCCGCGGTCGTCCGGGAACGGGCCCACCGCGTCGGCGCCGGCGGCGACGAAGTCCCACAGCTGCTCGGGCGTCTCGATCCCGCCCGGGTAGCGGCACCCCATGCCGACGATGGCGATCGGCTCGTGGGCCTCCGCCTCGAGCTCGCGCACGCGGGTGCGCGCCTGCCGCAGCTCGCCGGTGACCCACCTGAGATTCTCGAGAAGCTTCTCGTCATCAGCCATGGACGCACCCACTCCGAGAATATGCAGACGTCATGTGTGTCCCGCGCCCGCGCGTCATGGCTTGCGACCACCGATGGGACGCCTGGTCAACGTGACCCTACTGAGCGCCGATCAACGGCCCCAACCCCTAGGCACCCCTCAGGAGCCCCCTGCCGGAAGCCCTTCCGGAAGCCTTCCGGGAGCCTTTCCGGGAGCCCCGTCAGGACTTGCCGAACTCGCGCTGGATGAGGTCGAGAATCTCGTCGGCGCTGGCCGATTCCAGGGCCACGGAGGCGTCGGCTTCGGGGGCCGGCGCGGCCACGGCCGCGAGGGTGCTGAGCCGCTGCACCAGCTCGGCGTCGGCCCGCCCGTCGAGCGGCTGCCGGGCCAGCATCCGCTCCAGCTGGGCGATCGCCTCGGCCACGGTTCGGGGCCCGGTGTCGGCCACGAGCCGCGTGCCGAGGTGCCGGGCGAGGTCGGCCGGCGTCGGATAGTCGAAGACCAGGGTCGTCGGCAGCGCAAGGCCCGTCCTGGCCTTCATACGATCCCGCATCTGTACCGCCAGCAGCGAGTCGAACCCCAGCTCCGTGAACCCGCGCCGAGGCTTGACGGCCTCGGCCGTGGCGTGGCCGAGCACCCGCGCGGCCTCGTCGCGCACCAGCTCGAGCAGCGTGCGCTCCTGGTCGACCGGGTTCGCCTCGGCCAGCCGTCCGCGCAGCTCGGCCGCCGGGTCCGGGCCTGCGGCGGCCGGTCGCTCCGGCGGCGCCTCGGCGAACGCGGCGAACAGTGTGCTGCCGCGCCGGCTGGTGAACGTCGGCAGGAACCGCCCCCAGTCGACGTCGGCGACGATGGCGTCCCGGTCGGGCGCGGTCGCGGCGAGCGCGGCGATGGCGAGATCCGGGTCCATGGCCGGCAGCCCGCGCAGCCGCAGCGCGTCCTCGTCCGCCATGCCGCCGTCGGCCCACGGGCCCCAGGCGATCGCGGAGGCGGCGAGGCCGCGGGACCGGCGGTGGACGGCGAGGGCGTCGAGGTGGGCGTTGGCCGCGGCGTAGGCGGCCTGCCCGCCGCTGCCCCAGATCCCGGCGATGGAGGAGAACAGCACGAACGCGGACACGTCCCCGAAGACGGCGTCGAGGTTCGTCGCCCCGTCGACCTTGGCCCGCATGACCCGCTCGACCTCGTCGGCGGTCATCTCGGCCAGCGGCGTGCCCTGGCCGACCCCGGCCGCGTGCACGACGACGCGGACCGGCTCGCCGAGGTCGTCGTAGCGGGACCGCAGCGCCGCCAGCGCGTCGCGGTCGGTCACGTCGAGCGCGACGACGTCGACCGGAACGCCGAGGTCCTCGGCGACGGAGCCGCCGCGCCGGCTGGCCAGCACGATCCGGGACGCCCCGGACCGCGCGGCCCAGCGGGCCACCCGCATCCCGAGCGAGCCGGTCCCGCCGGTGATGAGCACGGTGCCGTCGGGCGCCCATTCGCGGTCGTCCTCGGCGCGGACGACCCGCCGCGCGTAGGCCCCGGAGGCCCGGATCGCGACCTGGTCCTCGCCGGACGGCAGCACCACCGGCACGCCGTCGGCGACGTCGACGAGGCCGCCCCAGAGCCGCGGGTGTTCGAGGGCGGCGACCCGTCCGGCGCCCCACACCTGGGCCTGTACCGGGTCGACCACGTCGGCGGCCTCGACCTGGACCGCGCCCCGGGTCACGCACCAGAGCCGGGCCGACGCGTCGAGCTTCTGCACCAGCTGCACGAGCTCGGCGACGCCGCCCTCGACCACCTCGGCGTCGGGCAGCGAGACGAGCTCACCGAGCCCGGGCGGCACCAGCACGACCACACGCCCCGGCGACGAGGGCCGGACGTCGGCCAGCGGCTCCCACGCGACCCGGTACCGCCACTGCGGCCCGTCGCCCGCGGGCTCCTTGAGCCAGTAGTGCCGGTGCTGGAACGCATAGGTGGGCACCGGCACGGCCTTCCCACCACGGTGATAGGCCGCGAAGTCGATCCCGGTCCCCCGAACGTGCGCCTGCGCGAGCCCGTGCAGCAGCGCCCGCGGCTCGGCCTGACCGGACCGCAGCAACGGAACGAAGGCGGCATCCTCGACACAGTCCGGCCCGAGCGCGCTGAGCGCACCACCAGGCCCGACTTCCAGGAACGTCCGCACCCCCTGCCCATGCAGGAACTGCAGGGTCGGGTAGAACCGCACCGTTGCCAGGACGTGCCGCACCCAATAGTCCGCGTCGAACTCGGTCATCAGTTCACCGGTCACGTTCGACACGATCGGAATCCGCGCCGGCCGCCACTCCACCGACCGCAACACCTCAGCAAACGCGGCCGTCATCGGCTCCATCAACGGCGAATGGAACGCATGCGACACCCGCAACCGGGTCGTACGCACACCCGGGAACACCAGCGCGTCCAGCACTTCGAGGGGGCCGGACAGCACCACCGACGACGGCCCATTCACCGCCGCCACCGACACACCATCCGGCACCACATCCACCGGCGCCCCGACCGCCAGCATCCCACCACCCGCCGGCAACTCCCCCATCAACCGGCCGCGAGCCTCCACCACCTTCACCGCATCCGCCAGGCTCAACACCCCAGCGCAGTAGGCGGCCGACAACTCACCAACCGAATGACCCGCCAGGAAATCCGGCTTGAGACCCCACTCCCGCAACTGCTCGAACAACGCGACCTCAATCGCGAACAGACCCGCCTGCGCATTCCGCGTCTCGTCCACCGAACCGAACGGCTCGGGCAACAGGGCGCGGACCTCCTCGAACACCTCCCGGAACCGCGGATAGACCGCCGCCAACTCCTCACCCATCCCGGCCCGCTGCGAACCCTGACCCGGGAACAACACCGCCATCCCACCCGACACCACCGACCCGCGCACCGCCAGCGCACCATCCAGCAGCACACCACGATGCTCAAAACCCGTCCGCGTCGACGCCAGCGAAAACCCGATATCCACCGGCGAACCCGGCCAACCCGACAGCCGGGCCGCCTGCGCCTCCACACCCGCCTCGGACCGGCTCGACACCACCCACGCCGCCGGCACACCCGACTCGGCCGAAACCTCCGACGCCTCGACACCCTCCAAAATCACGTGCGCATTGGTGCCGCTGATGCCGAACGACGACACCGCCGACCGGCGCGGACGACCCACCACCGGCCACGACCGAGCCTCCGTCACCAGCGCCACCGCGCCCGCCGACCAGTCCACCTGCGGCGTCGGCTCGTCCACGTGCAGCGTCCGCGGGATCAGGCCGTGCCGCATGGCGAGGACCATCTTGATGACCCCGGTGACCCCGGCGGCGGCCTGGGTGTGGCCCAGGTTCGACTTGACCGAGCCGAGCCACAGCGGACGGTCGGCCGGGCGGCCCCGGCCGTAGGTGGCGAGCAGGGCCTGGGCCTCGATCGGGTCGCCGAGCCGGGTCCCGGTGCCGTGGCCCTCGACCACGTCCACGTCCGGCGGGTTCAGGCCGGCGTTGGCCAGGGCCGCGCGGATGACCCGCTGCTGGGCCGGGCCGTTCGGGGCGGTGAGCCCGTTCGAGGCGCCGTCCTGGTTGACGGCCGAGCCGGCGAGCACGGCGAGGATCCGGTGGCCGAGCCGTTCGGCGTCCGAGCGGCGCTCCACGAGCAGCACACCGACGCCCTCGGACCAGCCGGTGCCGTCGGCGCCGGAGCCGAAGGACTTGCAGCGGCCGTCGGGGGCGAGGCCGCCCTGCTGGCTGAACTCGACGAAGGTGTTCGCCGTGGCCATGACGGTCACGCCGCCGACGAGGGCCGCGTCGCACTCGCCGGAGCGCAGCGCCTGCGCGGCCAGGTGCAGGGCGACCAGCGACGACGAGCAGGCGGTGTCGACGGTGAGGGCCGGGCCCTCCAGGCCGAGCGCGTACGCCACCCGCCCCGACAGCACGCTCGTGGCGTTGCCGGTGAGCAGGTGGCCGCCGACGCCGTCGACCGCGCCGAAGGAGCCGGAGGCGTACCCCTGCCCGGACGCCCCGACGAAGACCCCGGCCCGGCTGCCGCGCAGCGAGCCCGGCGCGATCCCGGCGTGCTCGACCGCCTCCCAGGCCGCCTCGAGCAGCTGCCGCTGCTGCGGGTCCATGGCGAGGGCCTCGCGCGGGCTGATCCCGAAGAACTCGGCGTCGAACCCGGCGGCGTCGGGCAGGAACCCGCCCGCCCGGGCGAAGGCGGCGCCGGTGCCGCGGCCCCAGCCGCGGTCGTCCGGGAAGCCGGTGATGCCGTCGCGCCCGTCGAGCAGCAGCTGCCACAGCTCGTCGGGCGAGCGGACCCCGCCGGGCAGCCGGCAGCTCATGCCGACGATGACGATCGGGTCGTCGCCGGCCGGCCCGGGGGCGACCGGCGCGATCTCGTCGGCCGGGGAACCGGTCAGCTCGCGGCCGAGGTGGTCGGCGAGGGCCTGCGGGTTCGGGTAGTCGAACACCAGCGAGGACGGCAGCCGTAGCCCGGTGTGCCGGGCGATGGCGTCGCGGAGCTCGATCGCGGTCAGGGAGTCGAACCCGAGCTCCTTGAACGCCCGTCCGGCCGTGATCCCGTCCACGCCGTCGTGTCCCAGCACGGCGGCCGCCTGGGTCCGGACCAGCTCGACGAGGTCGGCGGGGGGTGCGGGGCGGGACGGCGGGGCGACCGGCGCGGCGGGCGGCGTGTCGGGGGCGAGGGCGGCGAGGAGCGGGCTGGGCCGCCGGGCGGTGAACGCCGGCAGGAACCGTGCCCAGTCGACGTTGGCGATGATCGCGTCGCGGTCCGGCGGGGTGGCGGCGAGCGCGGCGATGGCGGTGTCGGGGTCCAGCGCGGCCAGCCCGAGCCGGCCCAGCTGCTCCTCCAGGGCGCCGGCGGCCATGCCGCCCTGGCCCCAGGGTCCCCAGGCGATCGCCGACGCGGGCAGCCCGCGGGCGCGCCGCCGGGCGGCGAGGGCGTCGAGGTGGGCGTTGGCCGCGGCGTAGGCGGCCTGCCCGCCGCTGCCCCAGATCCCGGCGATGGACGAGAACAGTACGAATGCCGAGACGTCCCCGAACACCGCGTCGAGGTGATCCGCGCCGAGGACCTTGGCCCGCATGACGCTGTCGATCTCGTCGGCGGTCATCTCGGCCAGCGGCGTGCCCTGGCCGGCTCCGGCCGCGTGCACGACGACGCGGACCGGCTCACCGAGGTCTTCGTAGCGGGACCGCAGCGCCGCCAGCGCGTCCCGGTCGGTCACGTCGAGCGCGACGACGTCGACCGGCATCCCCAGCTCCTCGGCGGCGCCGCCCCGCCGGCTGGCCAGCACGATCCGCGTCGCCCCCGACTCCGCGGCCCACCGGGCCACCCGCCGGCCCAGGGCTCCGGTCCCGCCGGTGATGAGCACGGTCCCCTCGGGCGTCCATCGCCCGCCGCTCTCGCCCCGGACCACGCGCCGCGCGTAGGCCCCGGAGGCCCGGATCGCGACCTGGTCCTCGCCGGACGGCAGCACCACCGGCACGCCGTCGGCGACGTCGACGAGGCCGCCCCAGAGCCGCGGGTGTTCGAGGGCGACGACCCGTCCGGCGCCCCACACCTGGGCCTGTACCGGGTCGACCACGTCGCCGGCCTCGACCTGGACCGCGCCCCGGGTCACGCACCAGAGCCGGGCCGACGGGTCCAGCGTCCGTACCAGCTCGACGAGCTCGGCGACCCCGCCCTCGACCACCTCGGCGTCGGGCAGGTCCACGACGTCACGCAGCCCCGGCGGCACGAACACGACCGCGCGCCCGGCCCCGTCGGCGCGCAGGTCGGCCAGGGGCTCCCAGGCGACCTCGTACCGGCGCCGCTCGGGCGTGACGGTGGGCAACCAGTACCGCTTGTGCTGGAACGCATAGGTGGGCACCGGCACGGCCTTCCCACCACGGTGATAGGCCGCGAAGTCGATCCCGGTCCCCCGCACGTGCGCCTGCGCGAGCCCGTGCAGCAGCGCCCGAGGCTCAGGCTGACCGGACCGCAGCAACGGAACGAACGCCGCATCCTCGACACAGTCCGGACCGAGCGCGCTGAGCGCACCACCAGGCCCGACTTCCAGGAACGTCCGCACCCCCTGCCCATGCAGGAACTGCAGGGTCGGGTAGAACCGCACGGTTGCCAGGACGTGCCGCACCCAATAGTCCGCGTCGAACTCGGTCATCAGTTCACCGGTCACGTTCGACACGATCGGAATCCGCGCCGGCCGCCACTCCACCGACCGCAACACCTCAGCAAACGCGGCCGTCATCGGCTCCATCAACGGCGAATGGAACGCATGCGACACCCGCAACCGGGTCGTACGCACACCCGGGAACACCAGCGCGTCCAGCACTTCGAGGGGGCCGGACAGCACCACCGACGACGGCCCATTCACCGCCGCCACCGACACACCATCCGGCACCACATCCACCGGCGCCCCGACCGCCAGCATCCCACCACCCGCCGGCAACTCCCCCATCAACCGGCCGCGAGCCTCCACCACCTTCACCGCATCCGCCAGGCTCAACACCCCAGCGCAGTAGGCGGCCGACAACTCACCAACCGAATGACCCGCCAGGAAATCCGGCTTGAGACCCCACTCCCGCAACTGCTCGAACAACGCGACCTCAATCGCGAACAGACCCGCCTGCGCATTCCGCGTCTCGTCCACCGAACCGAACGGCTCGGGCAACAGGGCGCGGACCTCCTCGAACACCTCCCGGAACCGCGGATAGACCGCCGCCAACTCCTCACCCATCCCGGCCCGCTGCGAACCCTGACCCGGGAACAACACCGCCATCCCACCCGACACCACCGACCCGCGCACCGCCAGCGCACCATCCAGCAGCACACCACGATGCTCAAAACCCGTCCGCGTCGACGCCAGCGAAAACCCGATATCCACCGGCGAACCCGGCCAACCCGACAGCCGGGCCGCCTGCGCCTCCACACCCGCCTCGGACCGGCTCGACACCACCCACGCCGCCGGCACACCGTCCCCAGCCGGAGACTCCGACGCCTCGACACCCTCCAAAATCACGTGCGCATTGGTGCCGCTGATGCCGAAGGACGACACGCCCGCGCGCCGGGGACGGTCGGCCGCGGGCCACGGCCGGGCCTCGGAGGCCAGCGCGACGGCGCCCGCCGACCAGTCGACGTGCGACGACGGCTCGTCCACGTGCAGCGTCCGCGGGACGAGCCCGTGCCGCATCGCGAGGACCATCTTGATCACGCCCGCGACGCCCGCGGCCGCCTGCGTGTGCCCGAGGTTCGACTTGATCGAGCCGAGCAGCACCGGCGCCGCACGGTCCTGGCCGTAGGTCGCCAGCAACGCCTGCACCTCGATCGGGTCCCCGAGCCGGGTCCCCGTCCCGTGCCCCTCGACCACGTCCACATCCGACGGCTCCAGCCCCGCACTCGCCAAAGCCGCCCGGATCACCCGTTGCTGCGACGGACCGTTCGGCGCGGTGAGCCCGTTCGACGCGCCGTCCTGGTTCACCGCCGAGCCCGCGACCACCGCCAGGACCTGGTGGCCGAGGCGCCGGGCGTCCGCCAGGCGCTCGACGACCAGCACGCCGACGCCCTCGCCCCAGCCGGTGCCGTCGGCGGCGTCGGCGTACGCCTTGCACCGCCCGTCCCCGGCCAGCCCCCGCTGCAGGCTGAACTCGATGAACGCGCCCGGCGTCGTCATGACCGTCACGCCGCCGGCGAGCGCCAGGTCGCACTCGCCGTTGCGCAGCGCCTGCGCGGCCAGGTGCAGGGCGACCAGCGACGAGGAGCAGGCGGTGTCGACGGTGACGGCCGGGCCCTCGAGGCCGAGCGCGTAGGAGACGCGGCCGGAGAGCACGCTGGCGGAGGTGCCGGTGGCGCCGTAGCCGCCGGCCACGTCGCGGG
This sequence comes from Dactylosporangium sp. CA-052675, assembly GCF_050947935.1. Lineage (GTDB taxonomy): Bacteria > Actinomycetota > Actinomycetes > Mycobacteriales > Micromonosporaceae > Dactylosporangium. The sequence continues at coordinate 5,877,387 of NZ_CP192010.1, forward strand.
CGAAGAGCTCGCCGACGCCGTAGTCCTGGCCGTTGGTGCCGGCGAACACGCCGACGGCGGTGCCGCGCAGCGCGGCCGGGTCGATGCCGGCCCGCTCGATCGCCTCCCACGAGGCCTCCAGCAGGAGCCGCTGCTGCGGGTCCATCGAGGTGGCCTCGCGCGGGCTGATGCCGAAGAACTCGGCGTCGAAGCCGTCGGCGTCGTGCAGGAACCCGCCGTGCTGCGTCGCGCTCTGCCCGTCCCGGAGGCGTTCGAGGTCCCAGCCGCGGTTGGTGGGGAAGGCGGTCAGCGCGTCGGCGCCGGCCTCCAGCAGCGTCCACAGGTCTTCCGGCGACCGGACGCCGCCGGGGAACCGGCAGCTCATGGCGACGATGGCGATCTCGTCGCCGGGTCCGCCGCCCGGTCCGGCGGCCGCCGCGGGCCGGTCCGCCCCGTCCGGCCGCAGCCGGGCGAGCAGGTGCTCGGCGAGCGCGCGGGGGGTCGGGTAGTCGAACGCGAGGGTGGTGGGCAGCGTGAGCCCGGTGGCGGCCGCGAGCCGGTTGCGCAGCTCGATCGCGCTGACCGAGGTGAAGCCGAGGTCCTGGAAGGCGCGGTCGGCCGCGACCGCGGCGGCGGAGGCGTGCCCGAGGGCCGCCGCCACCTCGGCGCGGACGAGATCGTGGACGGCTCGCGGGTCGTGGGTGTCGGTGCGAGAAGCCGTGGGCTCGGGTCGCGCGGCGCGAACGGCGGGAAGGTCGGCGAGCAGCGGCAGCGGCCGGCCGCCGGGCCCCGCCAGGTGTTCCCAGCGCATGTCGGCGACGAGCGCGGTCGTGACGCCCTCGTCGAGGGCCTGGCCGAGCGCGTCGAGGGCGAGGCCGGGCTCCATCGGGACGGCCGCGCCGGCGAGGGTGGCGCCGTCGGCCAGGCCGCCGCCGCCCCAGAGCCCCCAGGCCACCGACAGCGCGGGCAGGCCGAGGCCGCGGCGGTGGTGGGCGAGCGCGTCGAGGTAGGCGTTGCCGGGGGCGTAGTTGCCCTGCCCGGGGCCGCCGAGGGTGCCGGCCAGCGACGAGAACAGCACGAACGCGTCGAGGTCGGCGGTGAGCTCGTGCAGGTTGCGGGCCGCGGCGGCCTTGGCGTGCAGGGCGCGCTGGAGCTGCTCGGGGCGCAGCGAGCCGATCAGCGCGTCGTCGAGGACGGCGGCGGTGTGGAAGACCGAGGTCGGCGGGTACTGCTCGACGAGCGCCGCCAGGGCCGTGCGGTCCCCGGCGTCGCAGGCGGCGAGGGTGACGCGGCTGCCCAGGCGTTCGAGCTCGGCGGCGAGCTGCGCGGCGCCGGGCGCGTCGGCGCCGCGCCGGCTGACCAGCAGCAGGTGCTCGGCGCCGCCGGCGGCCAGCCAGCGGGCGACCCGGGCGCCGAGCGCCCCGGTCCCGCCGGTGATGAGCGCCGTGCCGCGCGACGGCCGGCCCGGGCCGCCGGCCCGGGGCGTCGCCGGGGTGAGGCGGCGTGCGTACGTTCCGGAGCCGCGGATCGCGAGCTGGTCCTCGCCGTGCCCGCCGCCGAGCACCCACCGGAGCCGGTCCGGGTCCACCGCCGCGGGGAGGTCCACGAGGCCGCCCCACCGGTCGGGGTGCTCGGCGGCGATGACCCCGCCGAGCCCCCACACCAGGGCCTGGGCCGGATGTTCGAGCGTGTCGACGGGGACCGCGGACCGGGTGGCGATCCACAGTGGAGCGTCGATCGCGGCGTCGCCGAGCGCCTGGGCGAGCGCGACGGTCGCGGCGAACCCGGCGGGGACGGCGTCGAGGCCGGCCAGGGGCCGCTCGTCGAAGGCCAGCAGCGACAGCACCGCGTCGGGCGGCTCGGCCACCCCGGCGAGCGCCGCCGCCGTCTCCGCGCGGTCGAGGCCGGGGGCCAGCCGCAGCACCTCGGCGTCGGGCAGGACGGTGTCGGCGAGGTCGTGGGGCGCGACGACGAGGACGCGGCGCGGTGTGACGGGCGCGGCGGGCGGGCGGACGGGGCGCCACGTGACGTCGTAGCGCCACCCGTCGGCCCCGCCTCGCGGGCGCGCCGCGGTGCCCGGCCGACCGGCGTTGAGCCAGAACCGCTCGTGCTGGAACGCGTACGTCGGCAGCGCGACGGCCTTACCGCCGTGATACGCGGCGAAGTCGATCCCGGTCCCCCGAACGTGCGCCTGCGCGAGCCCGTGCAGCAGCGCCCGCGGCTCAGGCTGACCGGACCGCAGCAACGGAACGAAGGCGGCATCCTCGACACAGTCCGGACCGAGCGCGCTCAACGCACCACCGGGCCCGACTTCCAGGAACGTCCGCACCCCCTGCCCATGCAGGAACTGCAGGGTCGGGTAGAAGCGCACGGTTGCCAGGACGTGCCGCACCCAGTAGTCGGCGTCGAACTCGGTCATGAGTTCACCGGTCACGTTCGACACGATCGGAATCTGGGCCGGCCGCCACTCCACCGACCGCAACACCTCACCGAACGCGGCGGTCATCGGCTCCATGAGCGGCGAGTGGAACGCGTGCGACACCCGCAACCGGGTCGTACGCACACCCGGGAACACCAGCGAGTCCAGCACTTCGAGGGGGCCGGACAACACCACCGACGACGGCCCGTTGACCGCCGCCACGGAGACACCGTCCGGCACGACATCCACCGGCGCCCCGACCGCGAGCATCCCACCACCCGCCGGCAACTCCCCCATCAACCGGCCGCGAGCCTCGACCACCTTCACCGCGTCCGCCAGGCTCAACACCCCAGCGCAGTAGGCGGCCGACAACTCACCCACCGAATGCCCGGCCAGGAAATCCGGCTTGAGACCCCACTCGCGCAGCTGCTCGAACAACGCGACCTCAATGGCGAACAAGCCCGCCTGCGCGTTCCGCGTCTCGTCCACCGAACCGAACGGCTCGGGCAGCAGCGCGCGGACCTCCTCGTACACCTCCCGGAACCGGGGGTAGACCGCCGCCAGCTCCGCACCCATCCCGGCCCGCTGCGAGCCCTGACCCGGGAACAGCACAGCGGTCCCGCCCGGCACGACCGAGCCGCGCACGGCCAGCTCGCCGTCGAGCAGGACGCCGCGATGCTCCAGGCTCGAACGCGTCGCGGCCAGCGAGTAGCCGATGTCCACCGGCGAGCCGGGCCAGCCCGCCAGCCGGGCCGCCTGCGCCTCCACGCCCGCCTCGGACCGGCTCGACACCACCCACGCCACCGGCGCGGCACGCTCGGCGGTGGGCTCGGCGGTGGGCTCGGCGACGGTCTCCAGGATCACGTGCGCGTTGGTGCCGCTGATCCCGAACGACGACACCCCGGCCCGGCGGGGGCGGTCCCCGTCCGGCCACGGCTGGGCCTCGGTGGCCAGCGCCACCGCGCCGGCCGACCAGTCCACCCGCGGCGACGGCTCGTCGGCGTGCAGGGTCTTCGGCACCAGCCCGTGCCGCATGGCGAGGACCATCTTGATGACCCCGGTGACCCCGGCGGCGGCCTGGGTGTGGCCGATGTTCGACTTGACCGAGCCGAGCCACAGCGGCCGGTCGCGGTCCTGGCCGTAGGTGGCCAGCAGCGCCTGGGCCTCGATCGGGTCGCCGAGCGTGGTGCCGGTGCCGTGGGCCTCGACGGCGTCCACGTCGGACGGGGCGAGACCGGCGCTCGCGAGCGCGGCGCGGATGACGCGCTGCTGGGAGGGGCCGTTCGGGGCGGTGAGACCGTTCGAGGCGCCGTCGGAGTTGACGGCGGAGCCGCGCACGACGGCGAGGACGGGGTGGCCGAGCCGCTGGGCGTCGGAGAGGCGCTCGACGACGAGCACGGCGACGCCCTCGGACCAGCCGGTGCCGTCCGCGGCGGAGCCGAACGACTTGCACCGGCCGTCGGGGGCCAGGCCGCCCTGGGTGCTGAACTCGATGAACGTCGTCGCGGTCGGCATCACCGTCACGCCGCCGACCAGGGCCGCCTCGCACTCGCCGCCGCGCAGGGCCTGGACGGCCAGGTGCAGGGCCACGAGGGAGGACGAGCACGCGGTGTCGACGGTGACGGCGGGGCCTTCGAGGCCGAGGGCGTAGGCGACGCGCCCGGACACGACGCTGCTGGCGGTGCCGGTGCCGAGGAAGCCCTCGACCTCGGCGGGGACGTCGGTGAGGCTGGCGGCGTGGTTGTGGTACATGACCCCCGCGAAGACGCCGACGGGCCGGCCGGCGAGCGAGAGCGGGGCGATGCCGGCCCGTTCGAGCGCCTCCCAGCTGCCCTCCAGCAGCAGCCGCTGCTGCGGGTCCATGGCGAGCGCCTCGCGCGGCGAGATCTTGAACAGCGCCGGGTCGAAGTCGCCGGCGTCGTGGAGGAAGCCGCCCTCGCGGGTGCGGGAGGTGCCCGGGCGCAGGCCCTGGGGGTCGTACAGCGTGTCGAGGTCCCAGCCCCGGTCGACCGGGAACCCGCTGATCGCGTCGCCGCCCCCGGCGAGCAGGCGCCACAGGTCCTCGGGCGAGCGGACGCCGCCCGGCAGCCGGCAGCTCATGCCGACGATCGCGATGGGCTCGCTGTGCTGCTCCTGCAGCTGCCGCAGCCGCTCACTCGTCGCGTAGAGGTCGGCCGTGGCCCGTTTGAGATAGTCGCGAAGCTTTTCCTCGTTCGCCATCAGCCACCGCCCACGAACCGACATCGAACCCTCGTGAACGTACGGGCGGCGCGGGAAACCGGACAACCCCTACCGGACGGGACCGGCCCCTAAGGCGCTGTGCGGTTGGGTCACGTGACGCATGCGGCCCGGGTGCGGCGGCGCATACGGTCCGGGCATGTCTGATCTCACCGTTGTCCTGGTGCACGGCGCGTTCGCCGAGTCGGCGAGCTGGGCGGGTGTGGTGCCGCGCCTGCACGCCGCCGGCCACAGCGTGATCGCGGCACCGAACCCGCTGCGCAGCCTGTCCGGGGACGCCGCGTCGTGTCCGCCGTCGTCCGGGCGGTTGCCGGCCCGGTCCTGCTCGTCGGGCACTCCTACGGCGGGGCCGTCATCAGCAACGTCAGCGGCGGCGACGTGCGCGGCCTGGTCTTCGTCGCCGCGTTCGCGCCGCTCGCGGGCGAGAGCATCGGCGAGCTGAGCGGCCGGCGGCCCGGCAGCACGCTGGGCGGGACGCTCCGGCCGGTGCCGCTGGCCGACGGCAGCACCGACTTCTTCATCGAGCAGGAGCGCTTCCGGGCCCAGTTCGCCGCCGACGTGCCGGAGGCTCAGGCCGCGGTGCTCGCCGCGACCCAGCGCCCGCTGCGCGACGTGGCGCTCACCGAGCCGTCCGGGCCGCCGTCGTGGCCGTCGCTGCCGTCGTGGTTCGTGTTCCCGGACGCCGACCTGAACATTCCGGTCGAGATGCACCGGGAGATGGCCCGGCGGGCCGAGGCCGAGGAGATCGTGGAGGTGGCCGGCGCGTCGCACGCGCTGACCGTCTCGCGGCCCGCCGAGGTGGCCGAGGTGATCCTGAGGGCGGCCGCGGCGGTCGGCTGAGGACATAACCGGGGCAGGGCGGCCGCCATCAGGTGCGGGCGGCCGCGCAGCCGCTTCATCGGGCGTCGCGAGCGTTGCGGGCCTTGTGGACCCAGTGCATGACCTGGATCACGACCAGCACGGCGCCGCCGATGACCAGGTCGGAGTCGTGCCACTCGCGGTCCACCGGCAGGTTCACGAGCTCGCGGTAGAGGTACACGGTGACGGCGGCGACGACGGCGAGCCCGGGCAGGTGGAGCAGGGCGGCCCGCAGCCGGCCCCGGCCGGCGATCGCCATCGCGAGCCGCCACAGGAACTCGGCGACGATGACCACGACGATGCCGGCGCACGCGCCGACCACGTAGGCGCTGACCGACTGCGGCACGGAGGGCTCCAGGAGACGGCGGCCGAGGAGGGTGAGGGCGGCACCGGCGCTGGCCGCGATGACGAGCCAGCGGGTGAGGTCCCACGACAGCGGCAGCTGCCGCGCCCGGTCCTGCCGCTTGCGGGGGATGTACGCCCAGGCCTCGCGCTCGAACCAGGTCGCGGCGGCCCAGCCGGCGAGGGCGACGAAGATGCCGACGGGCGGGCCGATGTAGCGGTCCTCGGCGACGAACCAGAACACCACCACGAGGCTCGCGACGGTGGCGGGCCCGGCGAGCACCGAGATGAGCCACGACAGGAAGAAGGGCCGGCGGGCCTCCGGCACGTCGAGCGGGTGCACGAGCGGGCGCACGGACTCGTCGGGCAGTGCGACGAGTTCGGGAACGTTCATGGTTGCCTCCACGGCACGGTGTCGATGTACGGCGCGGCCTGGTCGTTGCGGGCGAGGTCGTAGACCTTCTGCCGGGACACGCCGAGCCGGTCGGCCACGGTCACGGCGCTGAGGTCGTCGAGGAGCTGGTTGACGGCGACGGCCCGCACCCGGGCCGCCCGTGAGCTGAGGTGCGCGGCGAACGCGCTGACCTCGGCGGCGAGCAGCGCGACCCCGAGCTGCCCGCCGAACGGCTCGGCCCAGCCCGGCCCCTCGGTGCGGGCGGCGGCGTAGAGGCCGTCGCCACCGTCGGCGAGGGTGTCGCGCACCTGGGCCGGGGTGAGCCCGCTCGCGACGAAACGGCCGGCCGCCGCCCCGGCCTCGGCCGGATCGCGGTGGGCCAGGACGCCGCGCCACTCCTCGGGGATGTCAACCCCGGGTTTACGCTTCACACGACCAGCGTGACGCGCCCCGGCGCCCGCTGTCAACCCCGGGATGACACGATCGAGAGTAGGGGTTGGGCCGGTGGCGCGGCCGCCCTACGATCGGGCGCATGACGACGCCCCAGCTCGACACCGGCCTGTGGGCGCGGACCTACCACCCGGCGGCCGCGGGAGCGCCCCGGCTGGTCTGTCTGCCGCACGCCGGTGGCTCGGCGAGCTTCTACTTCCCGGTCTCGCGCACCCTCGCCCCGGCGATCGAGGTCGTCGCGATCCAGTACCCGGGTCGCCAGGACCGCCGCCTCGAGCCCTGCGTCCCCGACCTGCCCGAGCTGGCCCGGCTGGTGTTCGGAGTCCTCAGGCCCATGACCGACCGCCCGCTGGCCCTGTTCGGGCACAGCATGGGCGCCAGCCTCGCCTTCGAGGTGGCCCGGCTGCTGGAGCAGGAGGCGGGCGTCGTGCCCGTGCGGCTCTACGCGTCCGGCCGGCGCGCCCCGTCGCGGTTCCGGCACGAGACGGTGCACCTGCTCGACGACGCCGGACTGCTCGCGGACGTCAAGCGCCTCAGCGGTACCGATGCCGCCATCCTCGGCGACGAGGAGCTGCTGCGGATGGCGCTGCCCGCGATCCGCAACGACTACAAGGCGGCCGAGACCTACAAGTACGAGCCGGGTCCCCCGCTCACGTGCCCGATCACGGTCTTCACCGGCGCCGACGACCCGAAGACGACCCCGGAAGAGGCCGGCGCGTGGGCCGGGCACACCACCGGTGAGACGGAGCTGAAGGTCTTCCCCGGCGGGCACTTCTTCCTGACCCGGCACCAGGGCGAGATCCTCGGCACCATCCGGCGCCAGGTGACGGGCTCCGCCACGTGACGCGCCCGGCCGGCTGACGATCGGGTCGCCAGCCGGCCGGCACGATCACTCCGGCTTGCGGGCCACCGCGATCACGTAGTCGAGCAGGTCCAGCTCCTGGCGCATGACGTCCTGGCCGGACCAGTGCCGCACCACGCCCTTGTGCAGCGCCTTGCCGAGCTCGCGGCGGTACTCCTCGTCGTCCACGCGCCCGGCCATGTACTGCCGCCACGGCTCGTACACCTTCTCGCGGATCGACTCGACGGTCACGTCGGCGAATCCGGCCTCGGTGAGCTGCTTGGCGTAGGTGCTGCCGTCGTGCCAGTTCTCGTCGGGCAGGCTGAACTTCAGGAAGCTCAGCGGCCCCGACTTGAACGCCATCCGCGGGGTGGCGCCGTCGATCGGGATGATGTCGGCGACGGCGAGCACGCCGCCGGGGCGCAGGACGCGGTACGCCTCCCGGAAGAAGGCGCTGCGCGGGTGGAAGTGGAACGCCGACTCGAGCGCCACCACCCGGTCGAAGCTCTCCGGCTCGAACGAGGTCGACAGCGCCGAGCCGAGCTGGAAGTCCAGCCGGTCCGCGACGCCCTCGGCCTCGGCCCGCGCCCGGGCCGCCTCGACGTGGTGCGGGGTGATGTTCAGCCCGGTGATCCGGCCGACCTCGCGCTCGCGCAGCCACAGGAAGTCCTGGTCGCCGTAGCCGAAGCCGGCGTCGAGCACCGTGTCGCCGGCGCGCAGCTCCGCGGCCTCGCCGAGCTTGCGCGCCAGGGCCTCGCCGGCCGTGTCGAGCGTGGTGGCCTCGCCGTCCCAGAAGCCGACGTTCATGTAGCGCGTGGAGCGGCCCAGGAACTCGACCTGGGGCTCCTGGATCAGGTAGAAGCGCTGGACGCGTAACTCCGGGTCCTTGGTCGCCACGGCCCGCACCGCCCGGCGCAGGATCTTGAGGTTCTCGAACACCGTTGGGGTGCCCCTCTCTCACAAAGGGATCAGTGCGCCGATGAGAGCTGTCGCCGCAGGTCGTCCACGACGTCCGGCAGCCCGTCGGCGTCGGCGGCGCCGAAGATGTGGAAGTCCGGCCGCACGAGCACGCCCGCCGCCGGCATCGCGGCCAGCCACGGCCCGAGCACGTCGTCGAGGTCGGCGACGGTGGCCTCGTCCGCGGCCGCGGAGGCGCCCGGCGGGGCCAGGCGCAGCAGGGTCGCGCCGATGGAGTCCAGGAACGACACCCGCTCCGGGCCCAGCAGGACGGCCGGGTCGCCGGTGGCGAGCACGACGAAGCCGGGCCCGCTCAGCTCGTCGAAGAGGCCGACCTTGCCGGCGCGGCTCACCCGCGCGATCGGCGTGAGGTGCCCGGCCGTGCCCTCGGGACCGCCGGCGTGCAGCACCCCCTCGGTCAGCGGCTCGACCAGCGTGCGCGACATCCCCTGGACGGCGCCGCGGCGGCGGGCCGCCAGCAGGGTGCCGTCGCGGGTGACCGCCGCGCGGCGGTTGGTCTCGCAGATCACCTTGCCCGACTCCATCGACATCGCGATGGCGTGCTGGACGTGGGCGCGTCGTTCGGACTCGTACGAGTCCAGCAGCTCGGCCCCGGACACCCCGCGCAGGATCAGGTCGAGGCGCCAGGTGAGGCTGATCGCGTCGCGGAACCCGGAGCTCATCCCCTGGCCCATGAACGGCGGCATGACGTGGGCCGCGTCGCCGGCCAGCAGCACCCGGCCCCGCCGCCAGCGCTCGGCGTAGCAGGCCTGCGTGGTGTAGACCCCGAAGCGGTCGAGGGTGGCGTTGTGCGGGCCGATGTCGAACAGGCTCAGCAGGCGCCAGGCCGACGCCTCGGTGGCGAAGTCCTCGTACGACTCGGAGGGCACGCGCATGAACTCCCACCGGCGGTGCCCGGGGCCGGCCGAGACCGCGGTGCGGGGCCGGGCCGGGTCGCACACCTGCAGGTTGTTGGGCTTGAACGCGCGGGCCTCGTGCAACACGACGTCGCAGACGAGCCAGTCGTGGGTGAAGCCGAGATCGTGCTGCGCCGCGTCGATGGCCCCGCGGACGAAGCTGTTGGCGCCGTCGCAGCCGATGACGTACCGGGCCGTGAGCGTCGTGCTCGTGCCGTCGCCGCGGCGCACCTCGGCCTCGACGCGGTCGGCGTGCTCGGTCAGCGCGACGACCTCCTGGCCGCGGCGGACCTCGACGGTCGGCAGCCCCGCGGCCCGCTCGGCCAGCAGCGCCTCGAGCCCGGGCTGGTACACCGACGTCGAGTCGGCCCAGCCGAGCCCGTCCCGCTCGGGCACGTCGACGTGCAGCAGCGTCCGGCCGGCGGCGTTCTTGAACGTGTAGTCGCGCGACGGCTCGGTCACCTCGCCCACCCGGTCGCCGATGCCGGCGGCGGCCAGGATGCGGGCCGCCTCGGCGTCGTAGGAGACGGCCCGCGGCATCGTGTACGGCGCCGGCCACCGCTCCACGACGGTGACCCGCAGGCCCCGCTGGGCGAGCAGGATCGTGAGCACCTGCCCGACCGGCCCGAAGCCGACCACCACCGCGTCGGCGTCCACGTCCGGCAGCGCGTCGTCGTCCCTCATGGTGCCCCCGTTCTCGGTCATGACAGCCCGAGCTCGTCGTCGATCAGCGCGAACAGCTCGTCGTCGGTCGCCTGCTCCAGGTCGACGTCGGCCTCGGCCGCGCCCGCCGCCAGCCAGCGCGCGGCGAGCGCCTCGAGGCGGGCCGCGACCGCCTCGCGCATCCCCGGGTCCACGGACGCGCGCTCCAGCCGGTCGAGCTCGTCCAGGATCGATGGCTCGGGCGCGGCGGCGACCGGGACGAGCTCGGCCTGCAGGTGCCGGGCCAGTGCGGTCGGGTCCGGGTGGTCGTAGATGAGCGTGGCCGGCAGCCGGACCGCGGTCGCCCGGGTCAGCCGGTTGCGCAGCTCGACCGCGGTCAGCGAGTCGAACCCGACCTGGCTGAACGCCTTCACCGGGTCGATGTCCTCGGCGGTGCCGTGGCCGAGCACGGCGGCCGCCTCGGCCCGCACGAGCTCCAGCAGGCGGCCGAGCTGGACCGAGGCCGGCAGCCCGGCGAGCCGGTCGGCCAGGCCCGCGGCCCCGGCCGGGCCGCCGGCGGTGGGCCGGGCGGCGGGCCGGCGCGCCACGAGCCCGCCGAGCAGCGCCGGCACCCGGGCCCCGGCCGCCGGGCGGCGCAGCGCCGCGAGGTCGAGCCGGGTGGGCACGAGCAGCGGCGCCGACGTGCGCAGGGCCGCGTCGAACAGGTCGAGGCCGAGCCCGGTCGGCAGGGCGAGCAGGCCGGCGCGGGCGGCCCGGGCCCGGTCGATCTCGCCGAGCCCGGCGGTCATCGCGCTCGGCTGCTCCCACAGGCCCCAGGCCAGCGACCGGGCCGGGCGGCCCGCGGCCCGCCGGTCGGCGGCGAGGGCGTCGGTGAACGCGTTGGCGGCCGCGTAGTTGGCCTGGCCGGCGACGCCGAAGATGCCGGCGCCGGAGGAGAAGACGACGAACTCGGCCAGGTCCAGGTCGCGGGTCTGCTCGTGCAGGTGCCAGGCCCCGTCGAGCTTCGGCCCGAAGACCGCGTCGAGGCGGGCCGGGTCCAGGGCGGTCACCGGGGCGTCGTCGAGGCGACCGGCGGCGTGCACGACGGCGGTCAGCGGGCGCCCGGCGGGCACGGCGGCGAGCATCGCGGCCACGCCGGCCGGGTCGGCGACGTCACCGGCGACGACGGTGACCTCGGCGCCGAGGGCGCGCAGCCGGTCGCGCAGCTCGGCGGCGGCGGGCGCGCCGGGGCCCTGCCGGCTGCCGAGCACCAGCGACCGGATGCCGTGGCCGGTGACGAGCCGCTCGGCGACCAGCCCGCCGAGCAGGCCGGTGCCGCCGGTGATGAGGACGGTGCCGTCCGGGTCGAGCGGGCGGGGCAGGGTGAGGACGACCTTGCCCACGTGGCGGGCCTGGCTGAGGTGGCGGAACGCGTCCGGCGCCCGGCGCACGTCCCAGCTCGCGACCGGCAGCGGCGCCAGCTCGCCCCGCTCCAGCCGGTCGACCACGTCGAGCAGCAGCTCCTGCAGGCGCGGCACGCCCGCGTCGGCCGTCTCGAAGGCGCGGTAGTCCACGCCGGGGTGCCGGGCCGCGACCTCGCCCGGCTCGCGCCGGTCGGTCTTGCCCATCTCGACGAACCGGCCGCCCCGGGGCAGCAGCCGCAGGGAGGCGTCGACGAAGTCCCCGGCGAGGGAGTTGAGCACGACGTCGACGCCGCGGCCGCCGGTGGCCGCGAGGAAGCGGTCCTCGAACTCCAGGGTCCGGGAGGAGGCGATGTGCTCCTCGTCCAGGCCGAGCCCACGCAGGACCGGCCACTTGTCGGGGCTCGCGGTGGCGTAGACCTCGGCGCCGCGGGCCTGGGCGAGGCCGATGGCGGCCATACCCACGCCCCCGGCCCCGGCGTGCACGAGCACCGCCTCGCCCGGTCGCAGGGCGGCGAGGTCGAACAGGCCGTAGGCGGCGGTCAGGAACACCACCGGGGTCGCGGCGGCGCGGGCCCAGTCCCAGCCGGGCGGGACGGGCACGAGCAGGCCGCGCTCGGTGACGGCGAGCGTGGCGAACGAGCCGGCGAAGACGCCCAGGACCCGGTCGCCGGGGCGCAGGTCGGCCACGGCGGCGCCGACCTCGGTGACGACGCCGGCCCCCTCGCCGCCGAGCAGGCCCGCGTCGCCCGGGTACATGCCGAGGGCGTTGAGCACGTCGCGGAAGTTGACGCCGGCGGCGCGCAGCGCGACCCGGACCTCGGTCGGGCCGAGGGGGGCCAGGCCGGGATCGTGCGGTACGAGCGCCAGGTTCTCCAGCGTCCCCCGGCCCAGCGAGTCCAGCCGCCAGGGCCCGGTGCCGGGCGGCGGGACCAGCTCGGGACCGGGCTCGGCGCGGGCGAGCCGCGGGGCGAACAGCTGCTCGCCGCGGACGGCCAGCTGGGGCTCCTGGGCCGCCAGCACCGTGTCGAGCAGGTCGCCGTCGAGCGCGTCGGGGCGGTCCAGGTCGAGCAGGACGAACCGGTCCGGGTGCTCGGTCTGGGCCGAGCGCAGCAGCCCCCACACGGTGGCGAGGGCGGCGTCGACGGGCTCGCCGGCCCGGGTCGCCACGGCGTGCTCGGTCGCCACGACCAGCGTCGACGCGTCGGCGGCGGGGTCGTCCAGCCACTCCTGCACCCGGGCGAGGGCCGCGGCGGCCGCCAGCCGGGCGCGCGCGGGCGTGCCGGCGGCGGTGTCGGCCGCGATGTGCACGGTCGTCGCGGCGGCGCTCACGGCCGGCGCCGCCGGGCGGGGCAGCGGCGTCCAGTCCACGACGAAGAGCGAGTCGGCGACGCCGGGCGCGGTGGTGGTGAGGGCGTCGGCGGCGGCCGGGCGCAGCGCGAGGGACGTCACCGTGGCGACCGGCGCCCCGGCCTCGTCGGCGAGCTGGACGGACATCGCGTGCTCGCCCGCCGGAACCGCCCGGACCCGCACCGTGGTCGCGCCGGTGGCGTGCAGGGCGACGCCGCTCCACGCGAAGGGCAGCATGACCCGGCCGGGTTCGGCGCGGCCGACACCGGCGAAGGTGGCCGCGTGCAGCGCGGCGTCCAGCAGCGCCGGGTGCAGCCCGAAGCCGTCGGCGGGCGCGTGCAGCTGGGCCTCGGCGAAGACCTCGTCACCGCGGATCCACACGGCCCGCAGGCCCTGGAACGCCGGGCCGTACTCGTAGCCGGCCTCGGCCTGGCGCGGGTAGAACTGCTCGGCGTCGGCCGGGCGGGCGCCGAGCGGCGGCCAGGTCGCGAGGTCGAAGCCGGGCGCGGGTGCGCTCGGCGCGAGCAGGCCGGCGGCGTGGCGGGTCCACGGGTCGTCGGGCCGGGCGTCGGCGGGCCGGGAGTGGACGGTCACGGGGCGCCGGCCGGTGTCGTCGGGGGCGGCCACGGCGACCTGCAGGCGCACGGCGGCGTCGCCGTCCAGCGTGAGGGGCGCCTCGACGACGAGCTCGTCCAGCGCGCCGAAGCCGAGCTCGTCGCCGGCCCGCACGGCCAGCTCCACGAACGCGGTCCCCGGCACGAGGGTCCGGCCGAGCACGACGTGGTCGGCGAGCCAGGGCTGCAGGCGGCGGGAGACGCGCCCGGTGAGCAGCAGGCCGTCGGTGCCGGCGACGGTGACCGACGCGGTCAGCACCGGGTGGTCGAGGCCGGTGAGGCCCGCGGCGGCCACCTCGCCGGCGGCGGCCGAAGCGGTCGGCCAGGAGCGCGTGCTCGGCCAGTATCGGCGGTGCTCGAACGCGTAGGTCGGCAGGTCCACGAGCCGGCCGGTCACGGGCCAGTCGATCCGCACGCCCCGCACGTGCAGGTCGGCGGCCGAGCGCAGCACCCGTTCGAGGCCGCCGTCGTCGCGCCGGAGCGTACCGGTGGCGACGGCGTCCTCGTGCCGGGCGGCCTCGGCGGTGTCGGCGATGGGCCGGGTCAGCACCGGGTGGGGGCTCGCCTCGACGAACACGCGGTAGCCCTGGTCCAGCAGGTCCTCGACGGAGCGCTGGAACTCCACGGGGCGGCGCAGGTTGCGGTACCAGTAGCCGGCGTCCAGCGTGGACGTGTCGGCCCAGGCCGCCTCGACGGTGGAGTAGAACGGCAGCTCGGCCCGGCGGGGACGGACCCCGGCCAGGGCGTCGAGCAGGTCGGCCTCGATGCGCTGCACGGCCGGCGAGTGGGAGGCGTAGTCGACGGGGATGCGGCGGGCGCGGCCGTCGAAGCCGGCCAGCAGCTCCTCGACGGCCTCGGCCTCGCCGGCCACGACCACCGAGCCGGGCCCGTTGACGGCGGCGATGGACAGCCGGCCGTCCCAGGCGGCGAGGTGGGTCCGGACCTCGTCGGCGGGCATCGGCAGCGAGACCATGCCGCCGCCCCCGGCCAGGGCGGCCAGCGCGCGGCTGCGGCGGGCGACGACCATCGCGGCGTCCTCGAGCGACAGGGCGCCGGCGACGCACGCGGCGGCGATCTCGCCCTGGGAGTGGCCGATGACCGCCGCGGGTTCGACGCCGAGCGACCGCCACACCTCGACGAGGGAGACCATCATCGCGAACAGCGCGGGCTGGACGACGTCGACCCGCTCCAGCAGGTCGGGCTCGGCGCGGCCGCGGACCACGTCGTCGAGGGACCAGTCGACGTGCGGGGCGAGCGCGGCGGCGCACTGGGCCATCCGCCCGGCGAAGACCGGTGAGGTGTCGAGCAGCTCGGCGGCCATGCCGGTCCACTGCGAGCCCTGCCCGGGGAAGACGAAGACGGCGCCCCGGGTGGACGGTTCGACGCGGCCGAGCGCGACGGCGGCGGACGGGGTGCCGCCGGCCAGGGAGGCCAGGCCGGCCAGCAGGTCGCCGCCGACGATGGTGGCCCGGTGCTCCAGCGCGGCCCGGCCCAGCAGGGTGTGCGCGACGTCGCGGGGGTGCGGATCCGGCTCGGCGCCGAGCCACGCGTGCAGCCGCCGGGCCTGCGCGGCCAGCCCGTCGGCGGTGCGCGCCGACAGCGTCCACGGGACCGGGGCCCCGGCCTCGGGCCCGGCGGGCCGCTCGGAGGGCTCCGGGGCGGGGACGTGCTCGATGATGACGTGGGCGTTGGTGCCGCTGATGCCGAACGAGGAGATCCCGGCCCGGCGGGGGCCGGTGGAGGGCCACGGCCGGGCCTCGGTCGCCAGCTCCACCGCGCCGGCCGACCAGTCGACGTGCGAGCTCGGCGTGTCCGCGTGCAGGGTCGCCGGGACGACCCCCGCCCGCATGGCGAGGACCATCTTCATGACGCCCGCGATCCCGGCGGCGGCCTGGGTGTGCCCGATGTTCGACTTGACCGAGCCGAGCAGCACGGGGGCCGAGCGCTCCTGGCCGTAGGTGGCGATGAGCGCCTGCGCCTCGATCGGGTCGCCCAGCGGCGTGCCGGTGCCGTGCGCCTCGACCGCGTCGACGTCGGACGGGGCCAGCCCGGCGCTGGCGAGGGCCTGGCGGATGACGCGCTCCTGGGACGGGCCGTTCGGGGCGGTGAGCCCGTTCGAGGCGCCGTCGGAGTTGACGGCCGAGCCGCGCACGAGGGCGAGCACCGGGTGCCCGAGCCGGCGCGCCTCGGAGAGCCGTTCGAGCACGACGAGCCCGGCGCCCTCGGCCATCCCGAACCCGTCGGCGGCGTCGGAGAAGGCCCGGCACCGCCCGTCCGGCGACAGGCCGCGCTGGCGGCTGAAGCCCACCAGCCCGGACGGGCTCGACATGAACGAGACGCCGCCGGCCAGGGCGAGGTCGCACTCCCCCAGCCGCAGCGACTGGGCGGCGAGGTGCAGCGCGACGAGCGAGGACGAGCAGGCGGTGTCGACGGTGACGGCCGGGCCCTCCAGTCCCAGCGCGTAGGCGACGCGGCCGGACAGCACGCTGCCGGACGAGCCCGTGAGCAGGTGCCCGTCGTCGGCCTCGTCGCCGCCCGCGGCCTGGGCCGCGTAGTCCTGCCCGTGCGTGCCGACGAAGACGCCGGTGCGGCTCGCGGCCAGCGCGGTCGCGTCGAGCCCGGCGCGTTCCAGGGCCTCCCAGGCGACCTCGAGCAGGTGGCGCTGCTGGGGGTCCATGGCGATCGCCTCGCGCGGGCTGATGCCGAAGAACCCGGCGTCGAAGTCGGCGATCCCGTCCAGGAACCCGCCGGAGCGCACGTAGGTCCGCCCGGCCACCCCCGGCTCGGGGTCGAAGATGGCGTCGAGGTCCCAGCCGCGGTCGGCGGGGACGGGGCCGATGGCGTCGCCGCCCGCGGCGACCAGGTCCCACAGCTGCTCGGGCGAGCCGACACCGCCGGGGAAGCGGCAGGCCATGGCCACGATCGCGATCGGCTCGCCGGTCACCGCCCGGGGCGCGTCGGGCGCCGCCGGCGCGGCGGCGTCGCCGAGGAGCCGGTGGCGCAGGTGCCCGGCGAGCAGCAGCGGGGTCGGATGGTTGAAGATCGTGGTGCCGGGCAGCCGCAGGCCGGTGCCGGCGCTGAGCCGCTGGCCGAGCTCGACCGCCATGAGCGAGTCGAAGCCGGCGTCCTTGAACGCGCGGGCGGGGACGATCCGCTCGGGTCCGGCGTGGCCCAGTACGACGGCGGCGTTGGTGCGAACGAGGTCGAGCAGCAGGGCGGTGCCCTCGTCCTCGTCCATGGCCCGCAGCTTCTCCACCAGCGGATCGTCCTGCCGCACGACCGGGGCGAGCTCGCGCAGCAGGGCCGCCCCGGCGTCGAGGGCGGCGTGGTCGAGGTCGATGGCGATGACGTGCGGCCGGTCGGCGCGCAGGGCGGCGTCGAGCAGGCGCAGGCCGGCCGCGTCGCTCAGGGCGCGGGTGCCGGCGCGGGCGGCGCGGGCCACGTCGACGTCGCGGAGCCGGCCGCCCATGCCGGCCGCCTGCTCCCACAGCCCCCAGGCGATGGTGACGGCCGGCAGCCCGAGGGCGCGGCGGTGCGCGGCGAGGGCGTCGAGGAATGTGTTGGCGGCGGCGTAGTTGCCCTGGCCGGGCCCGCCGAGCGTGGAGGACGCGGAGGAGAACAGCACGAAGGCGGCCAGGTCGAGCCCGGCGGTCAGCTCGTGCAGGTGCCAGGCGCCGTCGACCTTCGGGCGCAGGACCGGGTCCCAGCGCTCGTCGCCGAGGTTGGCCACCACGGCGTCGTCGACCACGCCGGCGGCGTGCACGACGGCGACGAGCCGGTCGCGGACGGGCTCGATCGCGGCCGCGAGGGTCGCCCGGTCGGCCACGTCGCCGGCGACCACGCTCACCCGCACGCCCGTGTCGATCAGGTCCCGCACCCAGGGCTCGGTGGTGCCGCGGCGGGACACCAGGACCAGCTCGGCGACGCCGTACTCGGCGACGAGATGCGCGGCGACGAGCCGGCCGAGGCCGCCGGTGCCGCCGGTGACGAGCACGGCGCCGCCCGCGAGCTTCGGGGCGTGGCCGCCGGTGCCGCTCAGCGGGCGCAGGCGGGCGGCGACCAGCCGCCCCTCGCGGACGGCCAGCCAGGGTTCGTCCGCGGGCAGCACCGGGTCCGTGCCGGCCTCCAGCAGCCCGAACCGGCCCGGGTGCTCGGCCTGGGCGCAGTGCACCAGGCCCGGCACCGTGGCCTGGGCCGGGTCGGCGGGGTCGACGGCGATCACCAGGCGCCCGTGGTCGTGCTCGGTGAGCCACCGCTGGATCGCGGCGAGCACCCGGCGGCCGGTCTCCCGCGCCCGCTGCGGCAGCGGGCCGTCGGCGGGGGGCTCGGCCCGCAGGAGCGTCGCCGGCTCGGTGCCGGACGGCACCGGCGCCCAGCCGATCTCGTAGAGCCCGCCCCGGCGCTCGGCCGGGCCGGTCTCCGGCAGCCAGAACCGGGTGCGCTGGAACGCGTAGGTCGGCAGCGGCACCCTACGGCCGCGGCCCTCGTGGAGGGCGGCCCAGTCGACGGCGACCCCGCGCACGTGCAGCCGGCCGAGCGCGGCGAGCAGGTCGGCCACCTCGGTGCCGCCGTCGCGCAGCGCGGCCACGAAGGCGAGGTCGCCGGCGTCGCAGTCGGGGCCGAGGGCGGTGAGCACGCCGCCCGGGCCGACCTCGAGGACGGTGGTGACGCCGAGCCCGGGCAGCGCGCGGACGCCGTCGAGGAAGCGGACCGCCTCGCGGGCGTGCCGGGACCAGTACCGCGGGTCCGCGAGCAGCCCCGCGCCGGCCACGGCGCCGGTCACGTTGGACACCAGCGCCAGCTCGGCGGGGCGCACGGTGAGGCCGGCCGCGACCTCGGCGAGCGCGTCGAGCATCGGGTCCATGCGGGCCGAGTGGAACGCGTGCGACACCTGCAGCCGCCGGGTCCGCCGGCCCTCGGCCCGCAGCCGGGTGGCCACGGCGAGCACCGCGTCCTCGTCGCCGGAGATGACCGTCGCCCGCGGCCCGTTGACCGCGGCGATGCTCACCCGCTCGGAGAGCAGCGGGGCGACCTCATCCTCGGCCGCCTCGACGGCGACCATCGCGCCGCCGGCGGGCAGGGCCTGCATGAGCCGGCCGCGGGCGGTGACCAGGCGGGCCGCGTCCGGCAGCGAGAGGATCCCGGCGGCGTGGGCGGCGGCGAGCTCGCCGACGGAGTGCCCGCCGACGACGTCCGGCGTCACGCCCCACGACGCGAGGAGCCGGAACAGGGCGACCTCGAGCGCGAAGAGCCCGGCCTGGGTGAACTCGGTCTGGTCGAGCAGGGAGCCGTCGCGCACGACGTCGGCGAGGCGCGGGTCGAGCAGCGCGCAGGCCTCGTCGAAGGCGGCGGCGTACACCGGGAAGCGCTCGTACAGCTCCCGGCCCATCCCGGCGCGCTGGCTGCCCTGGCCGGTGAAGAGCACGGCGAGGCGGCCCGGCTCGGCGGCCCCGGTGACCAGCCCGGGCGCGGGCCGGTCGGCGGCGAGCGCGGCCAGGGCGTCCCGGTCGCCCCCGGCCACGACGGCCCGGTGCGTGAGCGCGGCCCGGGTGGTGGCCAGGGAGAAGCCGATGTCGGCGGCGGGCCGCTCGTCCGCCCAGGCGAGCAGCCGGCCGGCCTGGGCGCGCAGCCCCTCGGGCGAGGCCGCGGAGAGCAGCCAGGGCAGGACGTCGAACTGGGGTTCGGCGGAGGGTTCGGCAGGGGGTTCGGCAGGGGGTTCGGCAGGGGGTTCGGCAGGGGGTTCGGCGGGCGGCGCGGGCACCGGGTCCGGGGGCGACTCGAGGATCACGTGGGCGTTGGTGCCGCTGACGCCGAACGAGGAGACGGCGGCGCGGCGCGGGCGGCCGGCGTCGGGCCACTCGCGGGCCTCGGTCAGCAGCCGTACCGCCCCGGCCGACCAGTCGACCTCGCGGGTCGGCTCGTCCACGTGGATCGTGCGCGGCAGCACGCCGTGGCGCATGGCGAGGACCATCTTGATGACGCCGGCGGCCCCGGCCGCGGCCTGGACGTGGCCGATGTTGGACTTGAGCGAGCCGAGCCACAGCGGAGTGTCCCGGCCCTGGCCGTAGGTGGCGATGAGCGCCTGGGCCTCGATCGGGTCGCCGAGGCGGGTGCCGGTGCCGTGCGCCTCGACGGCGTCGACGTCGGCCGCGGTGAGCCGGGCGGCGGCTAGGGCGCGGCGGATCACCCGCTGCTGCGCGGGGCCGCTGGGCGCGGTGAGGCCGTTGGAGGCGCCGTCCTGGTTGATCGCCGAGCCGCGCAGCACCGCGAGCACGGGATGGCCGAGCCGCTGGGCGTCGGAGAGGCGCTCCAGCAGCAGCACGGCGACGCCCTCCGACCAGGCCGTACCGTCGGCGCCCTGCGCGAACGCCTTGCAGCGCCCGTCCGGGGACAGGCCACGCTGCCGGGAGAACTCGACGAAGACCTGCGGGCTCGCCATCACCGCGACCCCGCCGGCCAGCGCCAGCGAGCACTCGCCGGCCCGCAGCGCCTGCGCGGCCAGGTGCAGGGAGACCAGCGACGACGAGCACGCGGTGTCGACGCTGATCGCCGGGCCCTCCAGGCCGAGCGCGTAGGCGACCCGCCCGGAGGCGACGCTGCCCGCGGTGCCGGTGCCGAGGTACCCCTCCAGCTCCCCGGCCTCGACCCCGGCGGCGTAGTCGTGGTGCATGACGCCGAAGAAGACGCCGGTCGGGCTCCCCCGCAGCGCGGTCGGGTCGATCCCGGCGCGCTCGACCGTCTCCCACGACGTCTCCAGCAGCAGCCGCTGCTGCGGGTCCATGGCGAGGGCCTCGCGCGGCGAGATGCCGAAGAACTCGGCGTCGAAGTCGGCGGCGTCGTAGAGGAACCCGCCGAGCTGGGTCGCGCTCGCCCCGTCGCGCAGGCGCGCGAGGTCCCAGCCGCGGTCGGCCGGGAACTCGCCGATGGCGTCGCCGCCGCGCGCGACGAGGTCCCACAGCTCGTCCGGGCTGCTCACGCCGCCGGGCAGCCGGCAGCCCAGGGCGACGATGGCCACCGGCGAGTCGGCGGGCGGCGGGGGCTCGTCGAGGTCCCGTTCGACCGTGGCGTCGCCCAGCAGCAGGCGGGCCAGGTGCTCGGCGAGCAGCGCCGGCGTCGGGTAGTCGAAGGCCAGGGTCGACGGCAGCGCGAGGCCGGTCTCGGCCCGGATCCGGTCGCGCAGCTGGACGACCTGCAGGGAGGTGAAGCCGAGCGCCTTGAACGGGCGGTCGGCATCGGTACCGTGCGCGGCCGGCAGGACCGCGTCCGCGCACGCGTGCACGAGCTGCCGCAGGGTGTGCCGGCGCTGGACGGCGGGCTGGCCGCGCAGCCGGTCCCGCAGCGCCTCGCCGTCGCCGCTGCGGGGCCGGGGTACGCCGGCCGGGCCGCGCCGCAGCAGGGCCGCCGCCGGGCCGGTCGGGGTCGCGCCGGTCGGCCACCCGGTGGCGGCCGTCGCGCCGGTGAGCAGCGCGGCGTCGAACAGTGCCCGGCCCTCCCGGGTGGACGGGTCGCCGGCGAAGGCGAGGCCGTTGGGGTGCCGCGCGGCGATCCCGCGCGCGTAGGCCTCGGCCGCGACCAGATCCGCGTCCGCGGCCGATCCCCGCAGACCGGTGAGCGAGGTGAGCACGATGAGCCGGCTCTCGGCGGGGACCTCGCGCGCGGTCGCGGCGATGCGCCAGGCCTCGTCCGCGTCGCCGCCGACGGCGACGACGACGGTCGGGACGGTCCCGTCCAGCGCGTAGGCCCGCTCGAGGTGGCCGGACAAGGCCGTGCCGGCGCCGATGGCCCGCACCGGGCCCAGCGGTGCCGAGGCCGCCGCGGTCGAGCGGGCCGGGACCAGGCGGGGTGCGCGGCGGACGCCCCCGCGCACCGCGACCTGCGGCTCGTCGCCGACGATCAGCGGGGCCGGGTCGGTGCCGGGTTCGAGGTCGAGCAGCCGCAGGCGGTCGGGGTGCTCGGCCTGCAGCAGGCGCAGCCAGCTCCAGGCGGGCGCGTACACCGGGTCGTGGATCGGCTCGCCCGGCGTCGTGGCGACCGCCCCGCGGGTGACGATCACGAGCCGCTCGGCCGCGAGCCGGTGCTCGACGTGGGCGCGCAGGGCGGCGTTGGCCGCGCGGACGTGCTCCGGGGTGGGCGGGGCGCCCGCGCCGTCGGCGAGCACGACGGTCCACTGTGCACCGTCGTCGGGGCGCGCCGGGCCGACCTCGGTCCACGAGTCGAGCAGGAGCCGGTCGTGCTGGCCGCCGGCGACGGCGAGCAGGCGGGCGGGCCGGTCGAGCAGGGCCAGCCGGGTCACCTTGCCCGAGGCCGTGCGCGGGACGGCCGCGATGGCGTAGAGCTCCTCGGGCACCTTGAAGTAGGACAGGCGCTCGCGGGCGGCGGCGAACAGCGCGGCGGGGTCGACGCCCTCGGGGCCGGGCACCACGAACGCCACCGGCACCTCCCCGAGGGCCTCGTGCGGCCGGCCGGTCGCGGCCACGTCGGCGACGCCGGGCACGCCGCGCAGCGCCTCCTCGATCTCGCCCGGGTGGATGTTCTCCCCGCCGCGGATGATGAGCTCGCGCAGCCGGCCGACGACGGTGAGGTGGCCGGCCTCGTCGCGGCGGGCGAGGTCGCCGGTGTGGTACCACCCGTCGCGCAGCGCCGCCGCGGTCGCCTCGGGCTGGTTGTGGTAGCCGAGCATCACGCTGGGGCTGCGGACCCAGACCTCGCCCTCGACCCCGGCCGGCACGTCCGCGCCGGTCTCGGGGTCGACCAGCCGCACGTCGACGCCGGGCACGGGCAGGCCGCAGGAGCCCTCGACCCGCGGGCCGGTGGGCCGGTTGACGGCGATCGAGCCGCACGTCTCGGTGCTGCCGTACGCGTCCAGCAGCGGCACCCCGAACGTCTCGTCGAAGGCGCGGCGCAGCGCGGCCGTGGTGATCGCCCCGCCGACGAGGCACATGCGCAGCTCGGGCGCGGCGAAGCCGGACTCCCGGGCCGCCTCGACCAGGTAGTGGTAGAGCGTGGGCACGCCGGCGAGGAAGGTCGCGGCGTCCTCGCGGACCGCGGCGAGGACGTCGTCGGCGGAGAGCCCGTCGACGATCCGGGCGGTGGCCCCGACCGCGGTGACGCTCAGCACGCAGGCGATGTGCGAGAGGCTGTGGAACAGCGGCAGCGGCCACACCACGCGGTCGTCCGCCGACAGGCCCGGGATCGGCACGTAGCAGGCGGCGACCGAGTACAGGCAGCTCGCCTGCGTGGAGAGCACGCCCTTGGGGCGCCCGGTGGTGCCGGAGGTGTAGAGCATCCAGGCCGGCTCGTCGAGCGCGAGGTCGTCCGGCGGGGGCGCCGCGGGCTCGGCCGTGGCCAGCGCCTCGAAGTCGTCCCCCACGAGCACGATCCGGCGCCCGCCCGCGACCCGGCGGACCTGGTCCAGGCGGGCCTCGTCGGTGATGACGAGCACCGCGCCGGAGTCTTCGAGGAGGTACTCGAGCTCCGAGTCGGTCGAGCGCGGGTTCAGCGGCACCCCGATCGCCGCGGCCCGCACGAGCGCGAGGTAGCTCTCCACCGTCTCGACCCGGTTGCCGAGGTAGATGACGGCCCGATCACCGCGCCCCAGCCCGAGGGCGACGAGGTTCCCGGCGAGCGAGAAGGTCCGCCGCTCCAGCTCGCCGTAGGTGACGACGCGGCGGGCGTCGCGGAACGCGGCC
Source organism: Dactylosporangium sp. CA-052675 (assembly GCF_050947935.1). GTDB lineage: Bacteria > Actinomycetota > Actinomycetes > Mycobacteriales > Micromonosporaceae > Dactylosporangium. Next base: position 5,900,498 of record NZ_CP192010.1, read on the forward strand.
TTGGCTCCGAACCGGCGGCCGTGCTCGCGCAGCAGTTCGGTGATCGGCCGGATCAACTCGGTTCGCAGCATGTTCACCACATCCGTCGGTCGGGCCGGGCCGGGCCGTTCACAGTCTTGGTTCGCGGGCGGGGGGCCGGTACCCCTGCCGACCCCTAGCCGCGCCCGAGACTTTTGGGGATCTCCTGGCCACGGGCGGCGGGTTAGGGTCGGTCATCACGCTGGGACGACCCGAGGGCGGCCGCGGATGGCGCGAAGCTGGTGGTACGCCCGACTGTTGCGTCCGGCGGGCGGCGACGACGAGGCGTTGCTGGAGCTGATCCCGCACACCGTGGCCAGGCTGCGGGAGGCCGATCCCGGCGCCCACTGGGCCTACCGGCGCGAGGCGTACGGCTTCGAGCTGCGCTTCCTCTGCGGCGCGCGGGCGGCCCGGCGCCTCGGCCTGAGCGTCGCGCCCGTCGCCGCGGGCGATGGGCCCGCGCATCCCGAGCTGTCCACCATCGCCAGCGACCTGGCGCTCGCGCTCGCCCGCCGCGGCGAGCCGTCCGCCGACACGGCGCTGCCGATCGCCGTGCGGCACCTGCGGACGACCGCCGGGCTGATCGCGCCCGGCGAGCGGCGCCCGTTCCTCTTCGAATGCTGGCGGTACTGGTCGGCCGGCCTCGGATCCGGAGTGCGGCTCAAGCTCATGGCCCTCGCCGAGCAGCCGGTGCCGGAGCCCTGCGCGGACGACTCGTGGACCGAGTACCACCGGGCGCTCGCCGGGCTCGGCGAGGTGACCGGGCCCATGAAGTACACCCTCTTCCGCCTCGCCGACGGCACCCTCAACCGGCTGGGCGTCCCGCGCGCCGACCAGGCGCTCGCGGCCCTCGTGGTGCGGAGGCTCCCGTGACGATCCGGACCGTCACCGTCGAACTCGGCGCGCGCGCCTACGACGTGCACATCGGACCCGGCGCCCGGCACCGGCTCGCCGGCGTGATCGCCGCGATCGGCGCCCGCCGGGTGGCCGTCGTCTCCGCCCGCCCGCCCGAGGTGGTGCCCGAGACGGGGGTGCCGACCCACGTCGTGGCCGCCCGCGACGGCGAGCCGGACAAGACCCTCGCGCAGGTCGAGCGCCTCTGCCGGGAGTTCGCCGGCTTCGGCCTGACCCGCTCCGACGCCGTGGTGTCGCTCGGCGGCGGCACCACCACCGACACCGTCGGGCTCGCCGCGGCGCTCTACCACCGCGGCGTCGCCGTCGTGCACCTGCCGACCACGCTGCTGGCGCAGGTCGACGCGAGCGTGGGCGGCAAGACGGCGGTGAACCTGCCCGAGGGCAAGAACCTCGTGGGGGCCTACTGGCAGCCGAGCGCGGTGCTGTGCGACACCGACCTGCTGGCGACGCTCCCGGCCCGCGAATGGGTCAACGGCTACGGCGAGATCGCGCGCTGCCACTTCATCGGCGCCGGCGACCTGCGCGGGCTCGAGGTCGTCGAGCAGATCGCCGCGAGCGTCGGGCTGAAGGCGTCGGTCGTCGCGGCCGACGAGCGCGACGGCGGCCTGCGGCACATCCTCAACTACGGGCACACGCTCGGTCATGCCCTGGAGCTCACCACCGGCTTCGCGCTGCGCCACGGCGAGGCGGTCGGCGTCGGCACCGTCTTCGCCGGCCGCCTCGCCGGGCACCTGGGCCGCATCGGCCCGCAGCGGGTCGCGGAGCACGAGGCGGTCGTCGCGAGCTACGGGCTGCAGACCGGCCTGCCGGACGGCGCCGACGCGGACGCGCTCGTCGCGGTCATGCGGGCCGACAAGAAGGCGACGTCCGGGTCGGAGGGTGGGCTGACCTTCGTGCTGGACGGCCCCGGCGGCGTCGAGCTGGTGCGCGACGTGCCGGAGCCGGCCGTGCGGGCGGCGCTGGCCGCGATGCCCCGGGCGGCCTACCAGCCGCAGTAGGTCAGCAGGTCCTTGGGCTTGTAGAGCACCGCGTCGGGCTCGGCGGCCAGCAGCTCCGCCTCGTCGCTCTCGCCCCACAGCGCGGCGATCGCGGCGACGTTCGCGCCCCGGGCGCTGCTGATGTCGGTGACCGCGTCGCCGACCATGACCGCGTTCGCGGCCGGGACGCCGAGCAGGGCCAGGGCGTGCAGCACGATGTCGGGGGCCGGCTTCGGGTTGGCCACCTCGTCCGAGCCGATCACGTGGTCGAACAGGTGCAGCACGCCGAGCTGCTCCAGCAGGGACCGGGCGCGCTCGCCGCTCTTGCCGGTCGCGATCGCGGTGCCGAGGCCGCGCTCGCGCAGCTCCTGCACCATCTCCTCGACGCCGTCGAAGAGCGGCACGCGGTGCGCGAGCCGGTAGCTCTCGCGCACGAACGGCTCCTGCATGGCCAGCGGCAGGCCCATGATGCGCATGATGTCGGGGAAGTAGCGGCCGAGGTGCTTGTTGTACTCGGCGAACGGGGCCGGGCCGGGGCCGACGACCTCGGCGTAGGCGACGGTGAACGCCTCGCGCATGACCTCGGTGCTGTCGACCAGCACCCCGTCGAGGTCGAAGACGACGGCACGGATCTCAGGACTGTTCAGCATCAGGCCACCACCATCATCGGCCGGCCGCGACCGGCGCCGGCGTCTGCATCAGCGTGCGGACCACCCCGGCCGAGGCGTAGATGCGCTCGATCGCGGCGATGGTCCTCGTCGTCTCGTCGATCGCACGACCACGGTTGCCCGGATCGGCCAGGAGCGCGGGCAGCGCGGCCAGCTGCCGGTCGTACTCGGTGCCGATCGGCTCGGCGGGCAGGGCCACCGGCGCCGCCTCGCCCGCGCGCAGGCAGGTGAGCTCGGAGTCGCCGGCCCGGTTCGGGCTGAACCCGAAGGTGCAGCGCAGGGTCGCGGTGCCGGCGCTGCCTTCGACCTTGACGACCGTGCCGTCCAGCGCCTCGTGCGAGCCCCAGCTCACCCGCAGCGACACCGACACGCCGTCGCCGTTGACCAGGAAGCCGCGCGCGGTGTCCTCCACGTCGCCGGGGGGAGCCGCCGCGGCGGGGGCGTCGCCCCGCCAGCCGGCGTTCCAGGTGCCCGAGGCGATGAAGTCGTCGGAGACGGTGCCGATGACCTGCACGAAGTCGGTGCCGCCGATGAGCGGGCCGACCACGTCGAACAGGTGCCAGCCGAGGTCGACGAGGGCGCCGCCGCCGGCCAGGCCGCGATCGGTGAACCAGCCGCCGGCGCCGGGAATGCCCCGGGCCCGGACCCACGCGATGTCCACGTGCCGGATGCGCCCGAGCGAGCCCGCGAGGCCGTGCAGCGCCTGGATGTCGGCGCGGTACCGCGCGGCGCTGCCCGCGAGCAGGACGGCCCCGCCGGCCCGCTCGGCCGTGGCGAGCCGCTGCGCCTCCGCGCTGGTGAGGCAGACGGGCTTCTCCAGGAAGACCGGAATCCCCTTGCCGAGCACCGCGCACGCCACGTCGCAGTGCAGATGGTTCGGTACCGCCACCACCGCCAGGTCCACCAGCGCCGTGTCGAGCTCCTCGACGGTCGCGAACGCCGAGGCCGCCGGGTGGGCCTCGACGGCGGCGGCACGGGCCCCCGGGTCGGGGTCGACCACCGCCGTCACCGCGAAGGCCGGATCGGCGGCCAGCCGCGGTAGCCAGATGGACCGTCCGGCCCACCCGAGACCGATTACCGCCGTGCGCACCGGCCGCTGAGCCGCACCCACGGCGGAGCCGGGCGTCACGCTCCGGCCAGGGTCTGCGCCACGATGGTGGCGATGTCCTGCATCTGCTGCTCGGTGCCGAGCAGGGTGCGGTGGTGCAGCCAGATGCTCTCGGCCGTGAGCGCCTCGCTGACCGGGCACCGCTTCGCGATCGCGTCCACGGACTCGTCGGGCGCCCCGGTCTCCCAGAAGCCGTCGGTGCGGTAGATCGCGCGGAAGCCGACGAACGCGGGCAGGCCGCGCTCGATGAGCCGGTCGACGATCGCGTTGCGCTCGTCCTCGCCGACGCCGGGGAGCTGGAACATGGCCATGTAGTGCGAGTTGCGGTCGCAGCGCTCGTCGCGGCCCTGCGGCAGCACGCCCGGGACCTCGGCCAGCAGCGAGGTCAGCAGGCGGCCCCGCGCCTCGCGGACGTCCGTCTGCGCCTCGAGCCGGGAGAGCTGGGCGCGCAGCACGCTCGCGCTGAACTCGTTCATGCGGTAGTTCGAGCCGGAGGTCTGGTGGAAGTACCGGCGGTCGGTGCGCGGGCGGCCGCAGCTGTGCCGCAGGAAGCCGCGCTCGTGCAGCTCGGCGTCGGGGAAGAGCACCAGCCCGCCCTCGCCGGCGGTCATGAGCTTGCCGTTCTGGAAGCTGAACGTGGCGATCGAGCCGAACTCGCCGACCCGCTTGCCGTTCCAGCGCGCGCCCTGGGCGTGGGCCGCGTCCTGCAGCATCGTGATGCCGGCGTCGGCGCAGAGCTTCGCCAGCGCGTCCATGTCGGACATGTGCCCGGCCATGTGCACGGGCATGATGGCACGGGTGCGCGGGGTGATCGCGGCCTCCGCGGCGGCCACGTCGATGCAGTAGGTCCGCGGGTCGACGTCGACCGGGACGGCCACGGCGCCGATGCGCTGCACCGCCTGGGACGAGGAGATGAACGTGAACGCCGGGACGATGACCTCGTCGCCCGGGCCGATGCCGAGCACCTCGACGGCCAGCTCGAGGGCGTGGGTGCCGTTCGTCACCGCGAGCGCGTAGGGGCTGCCGTGGTACTCCCCGAACTCGCGCTCGAAGGAGTCGACCTCCTGGCCCATCATGCGCCACCACTGGCCCTGTTCCAGGGCGCGGATGAGGCCGGTGCGCTCGGCGTCGTCGTACTGGGGCCACGGCGGGAAGTCGGGCGCCTGTGGGGAGAGATCCGTCATCGTCCTACTCCGAATTCGTGTGTTTCCGGAACCGAGTCGATACCCACGAGGAGCCCGGGCCGCGGGGGCGGATGGGTATGTCCGCGACCGCGCGAAAGGGACGCTACCTGCTCGGATGGCCCATGGGCTGCCCTTAGACCGGCCCCTAGGCACCCCTCAACGACGGATCGTCCTCAGTGGACGGTCACCGCGTCCAGGCGGAAGAATCGGCGGTACCCGTCCAGCTGGCCCTCCAGCATGTGGCGCCCGTAGTGGATCGGGTAGCCGCGGGCGGCCGCCGCGCGCAGCAGCGCCGTGTCGGCGGGCTTCATGATGATGTCGGCCACCAGCCCGCCCGGCCGCAGCGACTCGGGCGCGAACGGCAGCGGGTCGTCCTCGCGCAGGCCCAGCGGGGTCGCGTTGACAGCGATGTCGGCGTCGCCGAGCGCGGGCCCGGCGGTGGCGACGGCGATGCCGGGGCGGTGGCGCTCCAGGCGGTCCACGAGGTCGTCGCGGCGGGCGGCGTCGACGTCGTGGACGGCGAGGCGCCCAACACCGGCGTCCAGCAGCGCGACCGCGATGGCCGCGCCGGCCCCGCCGGCCCCGACCAGGGTCACGCTGCGCCCGGCGGGCTCGTGCCCGGCGTGGCGCAGCCCGGCGACGAAGCCGGTGCCGTCGAAGTTCTCGGCCAGCCACGATCCGTCCGGCTCGCGGCGCAGCGCGTTGGCGCTGCCGGCCGCGGCGACCGTCGGGCTGACGCGATCGGCGAGCCCGCAGACGGCGACCTTGTGCGGCACGGTCACGAGCAGCCCGTCGAGGTTCACGATGCGCCGCAGCCCCGCGACCGTCTCGGCGAGCCGGTCGGGCCGCACGTGCATCGGGACCAGCACCGCATTGCGGCCGAGCTCGGCGAAGAGGGTGTTGAGCAGCCGCGGCGCCTGCACCTGCGCGATGGGGTCGCCGAGGACGCCGAACACGCGGGTCGAGCCGTCGACCATCATCGGTCGCGGCCCACGACGTCCCAGCGCTGGCCGTAGGCGTCGCGCACCAGGCCGCCCGGGCCCGCGGCGTGGCCGGAGGGCTCGGCCAGGCCGCCGGCGGCGAGCGCGCGGGCGTAGGCGGCGTCGGGCTCGGCGTATTCCAGCACCGCGCAGTCCTCGGCCGCCGGCTCGGACGCGGGTGCGGCCCGGCCTGGGTCCTGCTTGAGCAACAGGTGGTACGGGCCGAGGACCATCTCGGCCGCGAGCACCGACCCGTCGAGCAGGCATTCGCGCCACAGCTCCGCCGCGTCGAATGCCTGACGGTAGTACGCAACGGCCTCGTCGCCGTTCGCAACCACGATCTCCCGGTCGGCGGGGGCCGGGTGTTCGCTCATGTCGTGCGCCATCACTCCACCTGATTCGTCCTACTCGGCCATCCGCGTGCGGCCGGTCCAGCGGAACACGACGGGCGCGCCCGCGACCCCGGTGTCGGGGACGCGCTCGAAATGCTCGTGGCCGCCGTAGTACGACACCTTGATCTTCTCCTCGTGCGACTGCACGCGCTGGGCGCGCAGCTCGACGGGCATGCCGACGGGGCCGCCTTCGAGCATCGCCTCGATGAGTTCCTGGGCGTCGAGATGGGTGGTGGGTTGGGTGTCCTGGCTCATGGGTCAGCCTCCGCCGGGATCGAGGTACTGCCGGGATTCGAGGTGCTGTCGCCTTGCCTGGCAACGACTCTAGGACCCGGCTGTGACATAGCCCACCCCTGAGCCGGACCCCTATTGCCACCCGCGCCGACGGATTAGGGGCGTCGGCCGGGCCCCGGAACGGGAAACAATCTTGACCGTGTCGGTCAGCGTCGTGATCCCGAGCACCCTCGAACGCAAGGTGGTGGGCGAGTGCGTCGCCGCCGCCCTCGACTCCGCCGCGCGGCTGGGCCCCGACGCCGAGGTGCTGCTGGTGGCCAACCGCGTGCCGCCCGGCGTCACGTACGAGGGCCCGGCGAGCCCCGCCCTGCGCGTGCTGCACTCCGACCCGCCCGGCGTCTCCCACGCCCGCAACACCGGCGTCGCGGCGGCCCGGCATGACACCGTGCTCTTCGTGGACGACGACCTGATCGTGCCCGGGTCCTGGTGCTCCGACATGTATCAGGCGCTGCGCGGCGGCCCCGTGGCGGTCAGCGGGCCCGTTCGGCTGGCGGTGCTCGGCCCGATCACCGCGTTCATGGACCACCAGCGGTTCTACGACGCCTCGCCCCTCGACGGGCACAGCGGCGGGCTGCTGGTCACCGCGAACGCCGGCTACCGCCGCGACCTGGCCCCGCCCGGCGCGCCGTTCGACGTCGAGCAGCACCCGAACGCGGGCGAGGACACCGACCTCGCCCTGCGGCTGCGCGCGGCGGGCGGCCGCATCGGCTGGCTCGACAGCTGGGCAACGCCGCTGCACCACGTGGACGAGGACGTGTCGGCGCTCGCCGGGCGAGCGCTGCGCGACGGCCGCAGCTGCGCGCGGCTGCACTTCCGCTACGGGCTGGAGGCGCGAGCACAGTTCCTGCCCTCGCCGTGGCGGGTCTACTCCGCGGCGCTGGCCGGGCGGCCCGACTGGTACCGCCAGTTCGCCGAGCTGGACTCGGTACCGGTCCGCGGCGCGTTCGCCACGATGGCGTTCATCTACTCGACCTGCCTGCACGCGGGATACCTGGAGGAGACCGGCCGGCTGCTCGGGCATCCGCTGCTGGAGGTGGACGCCGAGCCGCTGCTGGCCGAGCTCGACGGGATCATCGCGGCGGCGATCCCCGGCGGGACGACGTGGAGCCCCCTCGCCGAGCGGCTCACGCCGGAGCCGCGGCCGGACATCGGCCACCTCGTGCCCCTGTCCGCGATCGCGGAGGCGTTCCGGCGCCACGCCCCGCGCACCGGTGTGCCGCCGCGGCCGGTGCTGCAGTACCTGAACCGGTCCGAGGGGGCCTGGGTCGCGGAGCTGCTCGCGTCGGCCGAGCGCACCACGGCCCTGTGGCAGCGGCTCGAGCGCCGCTCGGACCTGACGCTGGAGACGGTGGAGCGGGAGGGCCGCGCGGCCGGGCTCAGCCTGAGCCAGACCTGCGGCTACCTCGACCGGCTCGTGGCCGGCCGCCGGCTCATGCCGTCAGCTCAGCCACGCGCCCGGCAAGCTCGAGATAGCGCTCGCGGTATCCGGCGTACGGAAAGTCGCTCTGCCACGGCTTCCTGGGGCCCAGGAAATGCGTGATGGCCACGTACCGGGCCGCCCGCGGATCGCCCGGCCACATCCACCACAGGATGGTGTCGTTCCACTTCGACTCCAGCTGGTGCCACCGCCCGTACGTGACCAGGTTCAGCGCGTCCTGATCGGGGAAGCGGAGCCGGTCGTGGTGGGCGCGCAGGTATTCGAAGCAGCCCTCGGTCACGCCGGCCTCGCGCCACACCGGCAGGTTCATGAGCAGCACGCCCGAGTTGAAGTAGGGCGCCCGGCGGCTGACGTGCATCCCGGCGCCCGGGACGCCGCCCTCGTGGCCCATCGAGAGCGTGAAGCCGTCGCGGACCGCGCCGAGCGGTGCGCCGCCCATCGGCCGGGCGAACAGGCCGCCCAGGTCGCCGCCGACGATCGTGTCGCAGTCCAGGTAGAGCAGGCGCGTCAGGTCGGGCGGCACCAGGTCGGGCAGGAACAGGCGCAGGTACATCCCGGCGCTGATGTAGCGGTACTGCTCCTGCTGTGCGATGGGCATCGAGCGGAAACCGTCGTCGGCGGTGAGGAAGCGCGCGTGCGCCCGGTCCTCGATCTGGCGGCGGAAGGCGTCGGCCACCCGCGCCTGCAGACCGGCCGGCGTGAGCAGCCAGAGCGTGAGGTCGTCGCGGTGGGTGTGGGACTGCAGGATGGACTCGATCGTGACGTGGGCGTAGGTCGCGTACCCCTCGTCGAAGGCGAGCGCGATGTCCATGTCGGTTCCCCTCAACGCGTGAACGAGCGGAGGTTCGATGATTGAGCAGATTCTGCCCGAGGAATCGATTGCCGTCGAGGCGACCGCCGACCCCTCCGACGCAAAACTGTGGCCCGAGGAGGAACCCCTAGTCGCCGGCGCGGTCGAGAAGCGGCGGCTGGAGTTCACCACCGCCCGGCACTGCGCCCGGCAGGCGTTGCAGCGGCTCGGGGAGCCGGCGGTGGCGCTGCTGTCCGGGCCGAAGCGGGAGCCGCTGTGGCCGGCCGGCATCGTGGGCAGCATCACCCACTGCGCCGGGTACCGGGCCGCGGTCGTCGCGCGCGAGCGCGACCTGGCCTCCGTCGGCGTCGACGCCGAGCCGAACGAGCCGCTGCCCGACGGGGTGCTCGAGTCCATCGCGCTGCCGGGCGAGGTGGCGCGGGTCGGTGCGCTGCTGCGCACGCGGCCGGAGGTGCGCTGGGACCGGCTGCTGTTCTGCGCCAAGGAGGCCGTCTACAAGACGTGGTACCCCCTCACCCACCGCTGGCTGGACTTCCACGAGGCCGACATCACCTTCGGGACCGGCACCTTCACCGCGACGCTGCTCGTGCCCGGCCCGCGCTTCGAGGGCCGCTGGCTGGCCCGCTCCGGGCTCCTGCTCACCGCGATCGCGCACCGATGAGCACCGCCCTCGGCATCGACGTCGGCGGCACCAAGGTCGCCCTGCGCCTGTCGTCCGGCTTCCACGCCACGTTCACGTGGCCGGACTCCTCCACCGCACAGCAGGACCTGGCGCTGCTGGGCTCGCACGTCCGCGGCCTCGAGTTCGACGCGGTCGGGGTCGCCATGCCGGCCACCATGGACGGTTCGGGGCGCGTGACCGCCTGGCCCACCCGCCCCTCGTGGATCGGCCTCGACCTGCGCGCCGAGCTGCTGCGGATGCTCGCTCCGGCGACCGTGCGGGTGGCCGACGACGGCGACCTCGCGGCCGTCGCCGAGGCGGACGCGGCCGGCTGCGCGGACGTGGTCTACCTCGGGGTCGGCACCGGGATCGGCGGCGGTGCCGTGGTCGGCGGCCGCCCCTGCCCGGGGCCCACGCGCGGGTCGTGCGAGGTCGGGCACATGATCGTCGAGCGGGCCGGGCCCCGCTGCGACTGCGGCCGGTCCGGGTGCCTGCAGGCGGTCGCCTCGGGCGCCGCGACCCTGCGGCGAGCGGGGGTGACCTTCGACGAGCTGCGCGACGGCTGGCTCGCCCGCGACGCCCGGGCCGTGTCGGCCGTGCGGGAGAGCTGTGCCGCGCTGGCCGCGGCCGCGGTCAGCCTCGGGGAGCTGTTCCGCCCGGCGCTGACCATCGTCGGGGGTGGCTTCGCGGCCGGCCTGCCCGGCTTCGTCGAGACCGTGGCCGAGCACACCGCGGCGCTGGGCCGCCCGGGCCACCCCCCGGCGCCGGTGCGCGCGGCGACGCTCGGCGGGCTCTCCTCCCTCCACGGCGCGCTCCTGCTGGCCCGGGCCGCGGATTGATAGGGGTGTCGGGGCCGCGGGCCCCCGGCTACGGTCGGATCATGGAACCGGCGCGTCTGCTGGCCGTCAGCGACCTGCACATCGTCTACGCCGAGAACCGCGCGTACGTCGAGCAGCTGCGCCCCGACAACCCCGGCGACTGGCTCATCGTCGCCGGCGACGTGGCCGAGCTGTTCGCCGACATCGAGTGGGCGCTGCGCCTGCTCAGCCGCCGCTACGCGCAGGTGATCTGGGCCCCGGGCAACCACGAGCTGTGGACGCCGCGGGAGGACCCGGTGCGGCTGCGGGGCGTGGCGCGCTACGAGGCGCTGGTGAAGCTGTGCCGGGAGCTCGGGATCGCCACGCCGGAGGACCCGTACCGCGTCTGGGACGGCACCGGCGGCCCCGTGACCGTCGCGCCCCTGTTCACCCTGTACGACTACTCGTTCCGCGTCCCGCAGGCGCGCTCGAAGGAGCACTCGCTGGAGCTGGCCTACGACGCCGGCGTGGTGTGCACCGACGAGATGCTGCTGCACCCGGACCCCTACCCGTCGCGCGAGGCGTGGTGCGCGGCCCGCATCGCGGCGACCGAGCGCCGCCTCGAGGCCCGCGAGCCGGGCCTGCCGACGGTGCTCGTCAACCACTACCCGCTCGTGCGGGAGCCGACGAACATCCTGCGGTACCCGCTGTTCGCCCAGTGGTGCGGCACGACGCGCACGCGCGACTGGCACCGCCGCTTCGACGCCGCCGCGGTCGTCTACGGGCACCTGCACATCCCCCGCTCGACCGTGCACGACGGGGTGCCGTTCGAGGAGGTCTCGGTGGGGTACCCCCGCGAATGGCGCCGCCGCGGCACTCCCCCGCGCCCGCGCGCGATCCTGGGCAGCCGCGTCCCGGCGCGCTGAGCGCTCAGGCGGCCGCGTGCCGCAGCGTGCCCGTGAACGGGCTGTGCCCCGCGAGCCGCACGGTGCACGCGAAGCGCAGGTCCGCCGCCTGGGCCAGGCACGTGCCGGCCTTGACCGTCGCGAACACCTCGGCGCGCCCGGTGCTGCCCGGACCGGCATCCGGCGTTCACGCGACCCGTCGGACGCCGGCCGGACGGGCGCTACGACTGGTACGCGGGGACGCCCAGCAGCTCGTCGACGGTCACGAAGCGGTACCCGCGCGCCAGCAGGCCCTCGATGGTCTCGCGCACGGCGGTCACCGTCTCGGCGCGGTTGCCGCCGCGCCCGTCGAAGCCGTCGTGGAAGATGAGGATCGAGCCCGGGCGCGTCTTGGCGATCGCGCGGCGCGCCATCCGTACCCCCGACGGCTGGAACACCTCGAAGGCGTGCCCGAACTCGCCCGCGACGGGGTGGAGCCCGCCCCGGCGCAGCATGCGCAGCAGGGCCGGCTGCCGCCACAGCCACGGCGTGCGGGCCAGCGCCGGCGTCCGGCCGGTCACGCGCACCAGGATCCGCTGGGTCTGCTCGACCTCCCGCGCGAACGCGTTCGGGCGCAGATAGGTGCCGAAGCGGTGGCTCAGGGAGTGGTTGCCCACCACGTGCCCGTCGTCGATCACGCGCCGGGCCGTCTCCGGGTGCCGCTCGACGCAGTGCCCGACGTGGAAGAACGTGGCCCGGATGCGGTGCGCGGCCAGGATGTCGAGGATCTGCGACGTGTAGGGCTCGTTCGGCCCGTCGTCGAACGTCAGCGCCACCACGCGCTCGTCGGCGTCCCCGTGGTACGGATAGTCGCGCTTCGACGGGGCGAACGGCGACATCAGCAGCCAGTACGCCCCGCCCAGCACGGCGAGGAGCACCAGCACGGCCGCGGCGGTCACCGGGCCGCCAGGGTGGCCTCGAACGAGCCGTCCTCGTCGCGGAACGCCGGTGCCGAGCCGAGCACCCGCCGGCCCGCGATCCGGTTCACCGCGTACGTCAGCAGGTAGTGCACCGGCAGCGTCACGAACAGGTTGTACGCGAGCCCGCGGCTCAGGCGCCGGCCGGACGTGAAGGTCGGGTTGGCGTGCTCGTAGACGACCCGGCCCTGCCGGCGCAGCCGGCGCAGCTGGTCGAGCTCGTCGCCGCCCTGGGTCAGGCTGGTGTCGTAGCCGCTCCAGGCCGCCCGCCGGAACGCGATGTTCGTCGCGCTCGCGTACGCGGCGCGGCCGGTCACCTTGTAGACCGCGTTCACCGCGCCGAACAGCATCCGGCCGTAGACCCGGCCCCAGCGCGGTCCGTCGGCGTACACGCACGGGCCCACCACGGCGGCGATGCGCTCGTCGGAGCGGAAGCGCGCGTCGATGCGGCTCAGCCAGTCGCGGCCGTGCACCGTGTCGGCGTCGGTCGAGATGACGATCTCGCCGCGCGCCTCCTCCGTGCCGCGCTGCCGGGCGTTGCACACGCCCGGCACCGGCTCGGCCACGACCCGCGCGCCGAAGTCGCGGGCGATGCCCGCCGTGTCGTCCGTGCAGTTGTTGTCGACCACGATGACCTCGAACACTCCGTCGAAATCCTGCTTGCGCAGGGAGAGGAGCGCGTCGGTGAGGTATCCGGCCTCGTTGTAGCACGGGATGACAACGCTGATTCTGGGCCTCTCTGTCATGCGGTCGAGTCTTGAACTTCGCGGCGTTCGGCACGATCCGGAACTCCCCCGAATTCGACCGGGGGCTTTCCCCCTAATCCACGGTGGTGCGGGCCCGGTCGAAGACGACCGACCACGGGCCCGGTGCGCCGAGGATGCGGCCGGGAGCGGCGGCCGGGGGCGCCAGCACGGCTCCGGCCAGCGCGCCGAACCGTCGCGCGGCCGGGTGCGGGGCGCGCCGCGGCCACACCGCCGACGTCTGCTGCCACAGCGGGTCGCCGGCGAGGGGCCGCCACGCGACCCGCGGCTCGCGCCGCACGGCATCCTCGCGCTCCAGCCCGACGCCGAGCCCGGCGAGGACGAGCCCGCACAGGAACTCCGGATTCCGGGCGTGCCGCACCCGCGACGGCACGAAGCCGAGTTCCCGGCAGGCGCCGATCAGGGTGTCGTACCACCGCGGCGCCGTCGCCCGCGGAAACACCACGAGCCCCTGCCCGGCGAGCTGGTCGGCGGTGAGCTCGGTGAGCCGGGCCAGCGGCGAGACCCGCGGCAGCACGACACCGAGGCGCACCCGGGTCACCGGGCCGCACGCCAGGTCGGCCGCGTCGACGGGGTGGTGCACGAGGCCGACGTCCAGCCGCGCCTCGGCCAGCAGTTCGAGCTGCTCGGCGGTGGTGAGCTCCTGCAGGTCGACGTCGAGCCCGGGCGCCTGCTCGCCGAGCCGGCGCAGCAGCTCCCCCAGCGCGGCCGCCGGGGTCTCGGGCGGCACCCCGGCCCGCAGGGTGCCGAGGTCGCCGTCGCGGATGCTGTGCATGAGCGTGCGCAGCCGGCGCTCGGCCGCCAGGAACTGCGGTGCCTCGTCGCGCAGGGCGCGTCCGGCGGCGGTCAGCTCGGTGCCGCGGGGCAGCCGGTCGAAGAGGGTGACCCCCAGCTCCCGTTCGAGGCGGCGCATCGCCTGGCTCAGCGGCGGCTGGGCGATGCCGAGCAGCTCCGCGGCCCGGCTGAAGTGCAGCTCCTCGGCGACGACGAGGAAGTACCGCAGGTGCCGCGACAGGTCGACCATACAGTGACCATATGCCGGACCCTTTTTCGCACCACGTGTCGATACATGAGACCTTCGCCGCCGCCGGGGTGCGGGGCCGGCTGCACGCCTGCGACATCGACTCGGGGCGGGCCGTGGGCGTCGGCGCCGACGAGCCCGTCGTGCTCTCGTCGATCGTCAAGGTGTTGCTGGTGCTCGAGTTCGCCCGCCAGGTCGCGGCGGGCGCCCTGGACCCGGCCGAGCGCGTGGTCATCGGCGCCGCCGACCGCTTCGGCGGCTGGGGCACCGCCGGGTGCGCCGACGACATCGAGGTCTCGCTGCGCGATCTCGCGTACTTCGCCATGTCCGTCAGCGACAACACCGCCGCCGACGTGCTCCTGCACCGCCTCGGCGGCCCGGACCTGCTCGGGCTGCTCGCCGCCGAGCTCGGCCTGCACCGCACGCGGATCGCCGGCGGCCCCCGGCAGCTGCTCGAGTCGATGTTCGCCGACCTCAGCGCGCGCGACGACGCCGAGTTCGCGCGGCTGTTCCCGACGCTGGAGCCGCAGCGGGTGGCGGCGCTGCGCGTGTTCGACCCCGAGCGCACGACGTCGAGCACGCCCGAGGAGCTGACCCGGCTGCTCGGCCTGATCTGGCGCGACGAGGCCGGTCCGCCCGCGGCGTGCGCGGCGGTCCGCGACCTCATGGCCCGCCAGCTGTTCTGGACCCGGCTGCGGTCGGGGTTCCCGGCCGAGGTGCGGGTCGCGGGCAAGACCGGCACCCTGCCCGGGCTGGCGATGGAGATCGGGGTCGCGCAGTACCCGGACGGCGGGCGCTACGCGATCGCCGTCTTCGTCAGCGGCGGCGGGCGCGTCCCCCGCATCGAGGCGGACCTGGCGCTCGGCCGGGCCGCGGCCGAGGCCGTCCGTCTGCTGCGTGACCAGCGCTGATATGCGCTCGGATATGGGCCGTACGACATCCTGGTCTTGGACAGCCCGAGCCCGGCGATGCTTGGGTGGTCGCCATGTCCGACACTCGTGACCTCAATCGCCGCGCCCTGCTGCGCACCGCCGTCGCCGGCACCGCGGTCGCCTCCGGGCTCGCCGCCGCGACCGGTCCCGCCGCGGCCTCGGCCGCGCCCACCCGCGCCGGGACGTTCCGCTGGTTCGGCACCTCCGGCTGGCGCATCGACGTCAACGGGCGCACCGTGCTCGTCGACCCGTACCTCTCCCGCTACCCCACCGGCCTGTTCACCGGCGCGTTCGACCCGGCGACGCCGCTGCGGGTGGACCCCGACGCGATCGGGCCGCGCATCGGGCGGCCGGAGACGGTGCTCGTCACCCACACGCACTGGGACCACTTCAACGACGTGCCGCACATCGCGAAGACCGTCGCCGGCGTGCGCGTCCTCGGCACCCTCACCGCCTACCACCTCGCGCTCGCCTCGGGCGTGCCGAGCGCCCAGGCGATCCCGGTCAAGGGCGGCGAGCAGCTCGACTTCGGCGACTACACCGTCGAGGTGATCGCGGCCCTGCACAGCCGCAACCCCGCCTACTCGCTGGCGTTCCCGGGCGTGCGGCTCACCCCGCCGCCGGCCCCGGCGACGATCGCCGACCTGCCCGAGGGCGACACCCTCGCCTACCAGGTGACGATCGCCGGCGGTCCGAAGGTCTTCTTCATGGGCGGCAGCGACTTCGTCGAGCGCAACCTCACCGGGTTGGCGCCGGACGTGGCGATGATCGCGCTGCCGGCCGGCGGGGTCGTGCACGACTACACCGGGCGGCTGCTGCGGGCGCTGGACCACCCGCGGGTGGTCGTGCCGGTGCACTGGGACGACTTCGAGCGGCCGCTGCGCAACCCGCCGGCGGTGGCCGCGTCCGACGCCGCGAAGCTGGACGCGTTCATCGCCGCGATCCGCAAGGCCTCCCCGCGCGCGACGGTGCTGCGGCCGGAGTACGACACGCCCTACACCTTCTGAGCCGCAGGCCGGACCGTATGATGGTGGCGATGACGGCCGCCACCACGCCGGCCCCGCAGCCGTGGGTGCCGACGTGCCCGGCCGGGGTCATGCGCCGCCCGGGGACGAACGGGTGGCTGCCGTCGTGGGGCAGGGACCCGCACGGCGAGATCGCCGGCTGCCCGCCCGGACTCCACCGCAGCTGACCTCTGGTTCCCTGGTGCCGCCCGGCGCCGGGGTCTTCGGTGACGCCGGACGGGTGATCTGTGGTGGACATGAGCCGTGTCGGGGCCGCGCTGCGCCGTGACGTGGTCGGGGGCGTGCTGCTCACGGTGGCCGCGCTCGTCGCGCTGGTGTGGGCGAACTCGCCGTGGTCGCCGTCGTACGAGACCATGCGCACGACCGCGTTCGGCCCCGCCGGGTGGCATCTGCACCTGACCCTGCACGAGTGGGCCGCCGACGGGCTGCTCGCCGTGTTCTTCTTCCTCGTCGGCAACGAGCTCAAGCAGGAGTTCACGCACGGGGAGCTGCGTCACCCGCGACGGGCGGCCCTGCCGGTCGTCGCGGCCGTGGCCGGCGCCGTCACCCCGGCGCTGGTGTTCGCCGCGGTCAACGCCGGCCGCGGCGAGCCCTCGGCCGGCTGGGGCATCCCGATGGCCACCGACGTCGCGTTCGCGGTCGCCGTGCTGGCGATGGTCGGCCGCGGCCTGCCGCCGGCGCTGCGCACCTTCCTGCTGACCCTCGCCGTCGTCGACGACCTCGTGGCCATCGTCGTCATCGCGGTGTTCTACGCCGGGGCGCTGAGCTGGGCGCCGCTCGTCGCCGCGATCGGGCTGCTGGCCGCGTTCGGGCTGCTGCAGACCCGCTACGCGGCCCGCCTGCCGGCCCGGGTGCCGGGCTGGGCCGTCGGCGTGCCGCTGGCCGTCGCCATCTGGGCGCTCGCGCACGCCAGCGGGGTCCACGCGACCATCGCCGGCGCGGCGATGGGCCTGCTGATGCGGACCCGGGCGGCGCCGGGCGAGTCCGAGGACTCCAGCCACCGGGCCGAGCGGCTGCTGCGGCCGGTCACCGCGGCGGTCGTCCTGCCCGTCTTCGCGCTGATGGCGGCCGGGGTCTCGTTCCGCACCGGCGAACTGTTCACCGGTACCGTCGCGATCGGCGTCGTCCTCGGCCTCGTCGCCGGCAAGGTGCTCGGCATCGCCGGCGGGGCCTGGCTGACCGCCGCGCTGACGCCGGCCGAGCTCAACCCCGACCTGAGCTGGTGGGACATCCTCGGCCTGGCCCAGCTGGCCGGGATCGGGTTCACCGTCTCGCTGCTCATGGCGGAGCTGTCCTACCCCGGCAACGAGCACCTGGTCGAGGACGCCAAGGGCGGCGTGCTCGTCGGCTCGGCGGTCGCGGTCGTCCTCGGCACGGTCACGCTGTCGATCCGCGCGGCCCGGTGCCGCGCCGCGGGCGGTGCTCAGCCGCCGTTGTAGTGCGCGCCGTTGGTGTAGTGGTCGGTGTAGTGGTCGAGCTTGGGCGCGTCGGCGCGGATGACGTCCATGCGGTCGTAGGTGCCGTCGTGGTTGGCGTCGGTGTAGAGCCGGTCGAGCACACCGTCGCCGTCGGTGTCCTTCTGGAGCAGGTCCGCCCGGCCGTCCTTGTCGGTGTCGTACTTGACCTCCTCCATCCGGCCGTCGTGGTCGTGGTCGTAGCCCCGCGCGTCGATGTAGCCGTCGTGGTTGCTGTCCCACGCCTGGTTGTCGAGGTTCCCGTCGCCGTCGAGGTCGTACTGGTAGACGTCGTCGCGCCCGTCGTGGTTGGTGTCGGCGCTGAGCCACTCGTCGTGGCCGTCGTAATTGGTGTCGTGCTCGATGACGTAGGGCGTGTCGGCGTCGGTGTAGTCGGTCATGGCTTCCCCCTCGATGTGTGCCTGAACTCACAGTACGGCCGCGCGAGATCGGGCAACTCCCAGATTTGTGCCACCTGACCTGGACATTCGGCTCGCAGGCGGCCTGGTCCTCGGGCAGCCCTGCGACACGCGCGGGCCGGCCGGCACGCACGGGAGGTGCCGGTGGCCGTCGCGCCCGGGGCCCGGCCGAAGCCGTGCGACGACAAGCGGCCGGGCACCGGCGCGGTGAGCGCGTCGGCGGGCACGTCGGCGGGCACGGGAGTCGTCGCCGAAGGCTCGTCGTGCGTGTCCGTGGCGTGCTGGGCGCGGCCAGGGCCGCGGTGTGGCCCTCCAGCCGGGCGCGGACCGAAACGGCGGGATGGCGTGCCGAAGCGACGAGGGACAGCGCGAGCCGATGCCAAGATCGCGATGCACGTGCACAAGCACCTGCAGATGCTCGGGTAGATAGTCGTGCATTCACGGTGTACGGTTGATTCGGCACCTTAGTGAGCTAACAAAATGTCGACCGTCACACACGACCTGCCGAACGGCGGAGAGGAGCGCGCGGTGATCGGCTCCGGCGGAAACCGGCAGGCCCCGGCCGAGGAGGATCTGACCCGGTCGCCCGACTTCCACGAGCGCGAGCCCGGCCCGCGGGCCGATGCCGACGACATCGTCGTGGCCTCCGTGGGCCGGATGCCGGCGCCGGGCGCGCTCCCGGCGCCGCGTGTCGCCGGGCGCCTCGGTGTGACCCTGGCGCTGCTCACCCTGCTCACGCCCGCGCTCGTCTGGCTGGCCGTCTGCCTCACCCTGCGGCCGTCCGCGGCGCTGACCATCGGCGGCGCGGCGATCGCGCTCGCGACCTCCGCCGGCGCCGCCACGGCCGCGACGGTGATCAGCCGGCGGCGCAAGCGGCAGTGAACCGCCGCCACGGCGATCAGCCGGCGGCGCAAGCGGCAGTGAACCGCCGCCACGGTGCTCGCTAGACCAGGTCGAACCGGCCGCGGTGCTCGCTAGACCGGGTCGAACCGGCCGCCGCGCACCGCCCGCACGAAGGCGCGCCAGTCGTCCCGG
This sequence comes from Dactylosporangium sp. CA-052675, assembly GCF_050947935.1. Taxonomy (GTDB): domain Bacteria; phylum Actinomycetota; class Actinomycetes; order Mycobacteriales; family Micromonosporaceae; genus Dactylosporangium. The sequence continues at coordinate 5,919,252 of NZ_CP192010.1, forward strand.
CGGAAGCCCAGCGTCGGCCCCGCCGGGTCCTTCGAGTCGCGCATGAGCACATCCGTGCCCGGGTCCGCGACCTCGACGCAGTTGACTTCGACGCAGCGCGTGCTCCGCCGCCACCTGATGGTGTTGCCGCCGTTGTCCGGCATGATCCCCCCAAAATGCCAAAAGAAGATCGGCATTTGCCAATCTCAATTGCACTCCCGAGGCACGAGGGTATCGGAAGATACGGCGAATCACACTAGCCGTTGGCCAAAAGAATCGACGAACCGGAATGCATTGTACGATCGGACGTACCATTCCGGATCCAGGAATTCGGCCGCGGACCCGCGCGTCAGGACCCCAGCGCGGCCAGCGCGGCGGCGGCGATCGCATCGAAGTCCGCGGGCGCACTGGCCAGGGCGGAAATGGCCTCGAACGCGTCGGCGAGATCCGCGATGTGCCGCTCACCGTGGCGGATCAGGGTGCCGTCGGGCGGCATCTCCAGCAGGCTGAGCCGATCCCCGTCGTCGAATTCCAGGATCACGAACGGGAATCGCATGTAGCGGTTGAACAGGCCGGCCGAATCGGGCACCACCTGGATCGTCACGTTGTCGTGGCGCGCGTTCATCTCGCGCAGGTGGGTCAATTGCTCGGCCATCACCTCGCCGGCCGGGTCGCCGCCGTCCTCGTTGCCGACCCGCAGCCGCAGCGCCGCCGCGCCGAGCACGAAGTGGCCCTGCAGGTTGTGCTCCGGCTCGAGGTACTGCTGGCGCGCCTTCATGATGGTGATCCGGTCCTCGACGCTCGGCCGGGGCGATCCGGTCTCGTCGTCCGGCTCGGCCCGGGCGCCCCCCAGCCGCTCGTGCACGACCCGCGCATACCGCTCGGTCTGCAGGTGCCCCGGGATGAGCAACGGCTCGTAGTCCAGCAGCCGGCTCGCCGCCTCCTCCTCCTCGTAGAACTCCAGCGCGGTCTTGGACAGCAGATGGCGGTGCCGGCCGATGAGCGAGCCGGTCTTCCGGCCCGCGCGCTGCCACGCCATGAGGAGCTCGACCTCATCGGGGTCGTCGATGCCGTAGAGGCGCACCAGCGCCTCGAGATCCGTCTGGCTCACCCGCACGTGGCCCTGCTCGATGCGCAGGAGCTTCGCCGGCGACCACCCGAGCCGATCGCCGATCTCGCGCTGGGTCCAGGCCGGCCCCAGGAGCTCGCGGTGGCGGCGCAGCGCGGCGCGGAGGTGCCGGCGGGCGTACGCCGAGCCACGATGGACGCCCGCGGGCGAGTGCTGTGACGACATGTGCGTTACCGAATCTTCCGGTTCGAGCGGTTGTCCCAGTAGAAGATGCCGCCGGCCAGCGACGAGAAGGCCAGGACGGCCGAGCAGATCCACAGCGTGGTCGCCGTCGACGCGCCGGCCATCTTGCAGATGAACAGAAAGACCAGCGGCATGACCGCGACCGCGACGTTGTAGACGACGAGGTTCAGGGCGGCCACGCTCACGTTGAGGATCGAGAGCTTGAAGCCGCCACCGGCGGCTCCCGTGCCGTCGAGACGGAAGTCGCCGAAGTCCGCGCGGGAGGTGGGGTGCTCGTTGGAGAGGTCGACCTGCTTGTTGGAGCGCTTGCGCTGGGCGGCCATGGGGTCCCTTTCCTGGCTCGCGCGATCCCCCGAACTCGCGATGCGTCACAGCGTCTGCCGTCTGACTGTTAGCTAACAGTCTGCCGTGCCACACGCGAACCATACCGCATCCGTTCGTACGCGCATCGTCTGGGTCACTGATGAACTTCGTGTCGCGGGTCACCCGTACGAACGCGTCGCCCGTCACCGCGCCCGCGCCGCCGACGTTGGACGGTTCAGTCGGATGGCGGCACGCTCCGGCCGTTAGGACATATGAGTCCGCGTCGATCTGCGATGTGATGGTTTCCGGTCCGAAGGATCGCGATAGCCGCACATCGTATGTACAATCATCATGTAAGAAATCCGACCGTTGCGGGCGCAGCGATCGATCGCGGGGGTGATCGAGGTGCCTACGGCCGTATGCATGGCATACGTTGTGTGGCACCATCGCTCCAGAGGGTCATCGGCTTCCGTGGTCCTGCGGGGGTCGGCATGTCCGCGCTGCAGTGCCGGTCGACCGTCCGGCGCGCAACGTCCTCGCGTGAGAGGAGAGCCATGTGAAGCCGGCGAACTCGGCTGACCTACTCGACCCGGCCCGGCCGGAGGAGCCCCCGGAGGTGCCGGCGGCGCGCCGGCGGCAGGCTCCCGCGGCCGACCCCCAGCCACCGGACGGCGACTCGCCCGGCGGGGGCGGCGGCCTGGTCCGGGTCACGGTCAACCTGACGCCCAAGGCCTACGAGGCGCTCCAGCGAACCTGCGAGGCGACCCGCGACACGAAGACCGACGCGATCAACCGCGCCCTGCTGGTCTACGAGCTCGTGCAGCGCCTCGCCGATCAGGGCGGTGGCAGCATCACGATGGTCAACAGCGAGGGCGAGAAGGAACGCATCCACATTCTCTGAGGCGAGCCTCGGAGACGATGGGGAGTTCGGCGGGAGCAGGTTCCGGATGTCGCTCAGTCATCCGGAACCCACCGGCGATGCAGATTTCAGTCGTACCATCTACGACTGACCGCCGCTAGATGAAGCCGATCCAGAGCTCGTCTTCCCCGCGGACAACCTTCAGGCCGCAGTCGTCCGGCGTGGTCATCTTCTGCAGCGCGGCATACATCAGCACCGCGCGGTTCATCACGTCGGCATGATTGAGCGAGCCGCCCCGGCTCGCCTCGTCCAATGCGCGCACGGCATACCGGTTCAGGCCCACCGTGACCTCTTTGACACCACTGCGCGTCGGCCAGAGCCTCCTGAGCAAGCGCGACATGATCGCAACCCTTCCGGATCTCCCGGCGGTGGCGGTGAGCCGACCGCGAAGTTAGTGCCTCGTGTGCGACCAGACTAGCGATGCATCATTCGTATGAGCAATAGGCGTACGTAAGGATCACGAATGTACGCCATATGACCGCATGACTCCGCGTCACGATGCTGTCGTCGCTCCGAACCGCCGACCCTCGGTCGCGGGTCACCGCGTAATCGCGGCCGGCCGGGGAAGAAGGAGCGCATGGCAACGGCGCAGACCATCGACGCGACCCGCAAAGCCCTCGGCCCCGTCGGCGTGTGGACCGGCACCCTGCAGGGCGAGCCCGCCGCCGTGCAGCGCGAGGTCGTCGCGCGCATCGAGGCCCTCGGGTTCGGCTCGGTGTGGCAGGGCGAGGTCGTCGGGACCAACGACGTCTTCGCGCAGGAGGCCGTCTGGCTCGCGGCGACCTCGCGGATCGTGGCCGGCACCGGGATCGCGAACGTGTGGGCCCGCCACGCCGGCACCGCCCGCGCCGCGGCGGCCACGCTCGCCGACGCCTGGCCGGGGCGGTTCGTCCTCGGGCTGGGCGTCAGCCACGCGCCCATCGTGGAGCAGTCGGGGCAGTCGTACCGCCGCCCGCTGCAGCACATGCGGGAGTACCTGACGGCCATGGGCGAGGTTCCGGCCTCCGTTCCCGTGGTGCTCGCCGCGCTCGGCCCGCGCATGCTCGAGCTCGCCGCCGACCGCACCGACGGCGCCCACACCTACTTCGTGCCGCCCGAGCACACCGCCGAGGCCCGCGCGGCACTCGGCCCCGATCGGCTGCTCATCCCCGAGCAGGCGGTCGTCGTGGAGACCAGCCCGCGGGTGGCCCGCGAGGTGGCCCGCCGGCACACCGTGCGTTATCTGCAGCTGCCGAACTACGTCAACAACCTGCGGCGGCTCGGGCTCACCGACGACGACTTCGCCGGGGCCGGCAGCGATCGGCTCGTCGACGCGATCGTCGCCTGGGGCACGCCCGACGACATCGCCGAGCGGGTCCGGGCGCACCGCGACGCCGGCGCCGACCACGTGCTCGTCCAGCCGCTCGGCGCCGGGTTCGCCGACGCCCTGCGCCAGCTCGAGGAGCTCTCGGCCGTGCGGCTGCGCTGAGGCGGGCGGGCGAGCGTCCCGTAGGCTCCAGGGCACCGTGCCGCATCGCCCGCCCACGGCAACGGCACGCCGAGGACCTACCGTCGGAAGGCGGTGCCCGGTGTCAGACCCGACCCGACGTGTGGCCCGCTCGCCGTACCCCGCCGCTTCGCCCGATTCCCTGCGCGCCGCGAGTGCCCGCGCCGAACAGGCGATGGTCGACGCCGAGTTGCGGGCCACCCGCCGTGCCGTGCTGTCCCGGTTCCGCCACCGGCTGCGCACCGACGTCTCGGCGATCGCGGCCCCGGACTTCCTGGTCCTGGCCGACACGCCGACCGTGCACACCGCCATCATGATCGCCGCCTGCGGGATTCCCGCGGCCGACGCGTGCCATCTGCAGCTGCGGGACCGGGGCACGCTCGCGCTGCGGACCGTCCGGCACCACGGCCTGCCGGCGAACCTTCTCGACCGGTTCGCCGCGGGGGACGCCGGCGTCGCGTCGGCGGGCGCGCTCGCGGTGCGCACCGGCAGCCCCGTGCTGATCAGCGATCTCACGACCAGCCCGGTGTTCGCGGGCCGGCCGGCGCTGCCGGTCATGCTGGCGGCCGGCACGTGCTCCCTGCACTGCTACCCGCTGCGCGACGGCGGCGGCCGGTTCGTCGGCGTGCTCTCGCTGCACTACGCGACCGCGGGCCGGTACCCCAGCCAGCACGACTTCGCCCGGCACGCGGGGTGGGCGCTGAGCAACGCGGCCGGGGCACCACCCGGGCCCGGGGGCGACGATCCGGCCCGCGCGACGACGGCCACGGTGATCACGGATCGCGCCACGGCCACCACGACGGTGGCCGTGCGGGGCGTGCTCGACGCCGTCACCGTTCCCGGCTTCAGCGAGCTCCTCCGGCGCACCCTCGCCTCCCTGGGTGCGCCGCACACCCTCGTCATCGACCTGCGAGAGGTCGACCTCCTCGCCGCCGCCGCCATCCGGGCACTGCTGGCGACCAGCCACCTGGGCCACCGGCGCGGCCTCGCCTGCCGGGTCGTGGTCGGAGCCGGCCACGGCGGCCGCACGCTGCTCGGCCTCGCGCACGCGATGGAAGGCCCGCGCGTCTCGTAAAACGGGACGGCAACGGTGGCGGCGCCCGGCGCCGGGGCCTGCCGGGCTGGGGCACCCGGCGGGGCGCGGTTCGCCGCGTCCTGCCGCCGGCCGGCCCCGATCCCGGCGTCCCGCAGCGGCGTCGAAGCCACTACCGTGTTGCCGTGCCCAGGCTAGGACGCGGTCGGTGACCGTCTACCAACCGGCGCGTCCGGCGCCGATGCGACACCGGGCGATGACTCCCGCACCGGTGGTGACCGCGGGCGAGCCGAAGCAGCAGCGGTTCCGGCCCGACATCGAGGGACTGCGCGCCGTAGCCGTGCTGCTCGTCGTGCTCGACCACGCCGGTGTCGGGCACATCACCGGTGGTTACGTCGGCGTCGACGTGTTCTTCGTGATCTCCGGGTTCCTCATCACCCTGCACCTGTTCCGCGAGCTGCAGAAGACCGGCCGCATCCGGTTCGGCGCGTTCTACGGCCGGCGGATGGTGCGCCTGCTGCCCGCGTCCACCCTCGTCGTGCTCACCACGGTCGCGGCGGCCTGGGCGTGGATGTCGCCGATCGCGGCGAAGGCCGTCTCGCTCGACGCGCTCACCGCCGCCGCCTACGGGATCAACATCCGGCTCGCCGCCCAGGGCACCGACTACCTTTCCGCCGAGCGCGAGCCCTCCCCGCTGCAGCACTTCTGGTCGCTCGCGGTCGAGGAGCAGTACTACTTCATCTGGCCCCTGCTGCTCGTCGTCGCCGGGGCGGCCTGGGCGCGGCGCGGGAGACCGAGCCGGCTGTCGGCCACGCTCGCGCTCACCGTCCTGGCCGCGGTGTCCTTCGGCATCTGTGTGTGGCAGACCGGGCACGCGCAGCCGTGGGCGTACTTCGGCATCCAGGCCCGCGCCTGGGAGCTGGCCGCCGGGGCGCTCGCCGCCCTGGCCGCCGAGCGCCTCGCGCGCCTGCCGGGCGCGCTCGCCGCCGTCGCCACCTGGGCCGGGCTGGCCATGATCCTGACCTCGGCGCTGTGGTACGACTCGACGACCCTCTTCCCCGGCAAGGCGGCCCTGCTGCCGGTGGCCGGGGCGGCGCTGGTCATCGCCGGCGGCTGCGCGGCCCCCGCCGGCGGCGCCGGGGTCCTGCTGCGGACGGGCCCGTTCCAGTGGTTCGGCAAGCTGTCCTACAGCTGGTACCTGTGGCACTGGCCGCTGCTGATCCTCGCCCCGCACATCGCCGGGCAGGACAAGCTCAACGTCTGGATCCTCGTCGGCGTGGCCGCGTTCGCGCTGATCCCGGCCCGGCTGTCGCTGATGCTGGTGGAGAACCCGATCCGGTTCAACCCGGTGTTCAAGCGCCGGCCGAACCGCGGGCTGATGCTCGGCGCGACGATGACGGCCTTCGCGGTCGGCGCCGCGGTGATCTTCCTGGGGCTGCCGATGCGGGTGCGGGGCGAGGGCCAGGCCCAGGACACCGCCTCCGTCGTCTCCGACGCGCAGCAGCTCGAGGAGGCCCGCCGCCAGCTGCTCGAGCTCATCCGGACCAGCGCGACCGTCGCGGCCATGCCGCAGAACCTCGTGCCGGCGATCACCGCGGCGAGCAAGGACCTGCCCGGCGGCGACAAGGGCTGCCTGGCCTCCCTCGACGAGTCCAAGACCGCGCCCGCCATCGCCCTGGGCTGCGACCGCAAGGGCGTGCCGAACGCGCCGACCACCGTCGTGCTCTTCGGCGACTCGCACACCGAGCAGTGGTTCGACGCCTTCGAGGCCATCGCCAAGAAGAAGCAGTGGCGGCTCGTGGTCCTGGCCAAGAGCGGCTGCACCCCGGCCGACGCGCTCACCATCAAGATCAACTCGCGGCGGGCGTACACCGAGTGCGCCGACTGGCGCGAGCGGGCCTTCACGGTGATCAAGCAGCTCAAGCCCGCGATCGTGGTGCTGTCGACCCGCACGTACACCGACCCGCCGGTCGACAAGCAGGGCGCGCCGACCGCCGACAAGGCCCACGCCGACACCGCGTGGGCGCAGGCCACCGTCGCCTCCGCCACGCGCCTGGCCCAGCTCGGCGCCAAGCCGATCATCATGCAGGATACCCCGGACCCGCGCGGGGTCAGCGTGCCGGACTGCGTGGCCGCGCACCCGTCGGCGGTCCAGCAGTGCGCGCTCAAGGTTCCGACCGCGATCTACGCCACCCGCAAGGCCGCGATCGAGGCCGCGGCCCAGCCGGCGGGCATCAGCGTGCTGGACCCGACCGAGTGGTTCTGCACCGACACGCTGTGCCCGGCGATCATCGGCAACAGCCTGGTGTACCGCGACGGCAGCCACGTCACGACCACCTACATCAAGCTGCTGACCCCGCTGCTGACCGCGGCCCTCACCCGGTGATCAGGGCGCGGCGTTGAGCAGGTCCACCGCGCTGTGCTGGCACCGCTGGCTGGTCGCGGTGCGCGGCCCGGTCCAGTGGTTGCCGTACGCGTCGATGGTGTCCCGGTCGTTGGCGTAGGCGCTGTCGGCGTTGCGTTGCAGGTAGGCGTTGTAGGCGCCGCCGGTGGCGGAGTTGAGCACGCCGAGCCCCCGGATCGCGGCCCCCTTGAACGAGGCGCCGTCGTCGGAGCACGTGCTGCTCTCGTTCGGCTCGCGCAGGATGCCGCCCGGCGACAGGAAGGCGCTCGCGGTGAGCGCGTCGCCGACCCGCCGCGCGGTCGCCAACGCGGCCGCGTCGCCGGTGAGCCGGTTGAGCTGCACGAGCGCGTTGACGAGCACGCCCTGGTTGTAGGTCCAGGTGGTGGCCCCGTTGTTGCGGCACGTGCTGAGGCTGATGCCGTCGTTGACGAGGTTCGAGCCGTTGAGCATGCCCGTACCCTGGAACCAGGTCCAGGCCGCCTGGGCCCGCCCGCGGTACACGGTGTCCCCCGCGACGCGCTTCGACAGCGCGGCGTTGAGCTGGATGTAGAGGCTGTTCTCGATGGCGTTCTTGCGCGTCCGGTCGGTCTTCCACCACACCCCGCCGCCGCAGGTGGTGTCCCAGTAGCTGAACATGTGGTCGGCCCCGGCCCGCGCGGTGTTCAGGTAGCGGCTGTCCCCCGTCAGGTCGTACGCGTCGACCCACGCGAGGGCCCACCAGCCGGTGTCGTCCAGATACTCGTCGCGGAACTGCCCGAGCCGGGCGTTGACCTGCTTGTCGTAGGTGTTGGCGATCGCGTACTCGTAGCTGGCCATCCCGGACCGCCGGGCGTTGTCGATCACCGCGGTGAGCGCGTTCGCGCTGGTCCACCAGTCGCCGTCGCCGAACAGCCCGGTGCCGAGGTTGTACTGCATCATCAGCGCCGTGGCCGCCGCGGTGCGCCGGTCCCAGGCGTTCCAGGTGCTACGCGTCCACGCGGTGCACACGAGCTCGGCCCGGTCGCCGGCCTTCCCGCACGCGCGCAGCGCCCCGACGCCGTTGGCGTTCCAGTTGTCGACGTTGTACTGCCTGGTGCGCTGGCCGGTCGCGCCGGCGGCAACGGTGATGTCGCCGATGCGGCTGTCGGCCCAGGTCTTGCCGCCGTCGAAGGACCGGTCCATCCACACCTCGTCGCCCGCCTGCCCGCTGCCGAGCGTGGCCCAGGCCATGGCGTCGGTGTCGTTGAGGTGCATGGTGAAGCGCCGGCCGTAGAGCGTGGCGCTCACGGTCGCGCGGTCGGCCGGCGCGAGCGAGGCGTCGCGGCCGTCGCAGTAGCGGTTGCAGATGGTCGTCGCGGCCAGGGCCGGAGCGCTCGTGGCGGTGCTGCTGGGCGCGGCCGTGCTGCTGGGCGCGACCGTGCTGCTGGGCGCGACCGTGCTGCTGGGCGCGGCCGTGCTGCTGGGCGCGGCCGTGCTGCTGGGCGCGGCCGTGCTGCTGGGCGCGGCCGTGCCGTCGGCGGCCCCGGCGGCCCGCGCGGGCACGAACACGGCGGCGGCGGCGAGGACGAGGGCGGCGATCGGGCGTAGGGACACGGTTCCCTCCTGGGGAGCTGTGGCCCGGACCGCCATCCGGTTTTCATCGACAGTCCTCTATCAAACTCCCTCTGTCAACTATTGACATAACCGCCCGCAAGCAGGCACAATCCGCCGAGCTGGCGCTGGCGACGCGGGCCCGGTCGCCGCGCAGAGCGTCGAGCCCTCAGCCGTTCGCGGCCTTCGCGTCGGCGGCGGCGAGAGCGGCGCGGATCGCCTCCTGGGCGCCGGGCTCCCACGGGCCTGACGCGGCCAGGGGGATCTCGGTCATGAACCGGCGCTCGGACTCCGGAATCAGCGCGACGACGCGATCCGGGTCGGTGGCGGCGGTGGCGTAGAGGTTCGGGCCGTCGGCGTAGAACAGGTCGGCCACGACCAGGCGACCGTCCGCGGCGCGCATGACGTTGTCGGGGTTGGTGTCCAGCGGCCCGCACCAGGGCAGCTCCCGACGCGCCCGGGCGTGCACCCGGCGCACGACGTCGACGAGGGCGGCGACGTGCGGGGCCCGCTCGGCGATCGCCCGGTGGAACGCGGCGGCCTCGTCCGGGTCGACGGGTCGCAGCCATTCGAGCAGCTGCAGGTCGCCGCCGCCGGCCAGGCGCCGGTGCGCGAACAGTGCCGGGACCTGCCGGGTGGGTGCCGCCTCCCGGTACAGCGCCGCGGTGTAGGGGCCGGCCGGGTCGAAGGGGCTGATCCGGGCCGCGGCGGTGCCGTCCGGCGCGCGCAGTGCGATCGCCCAGTCGCCGGCGCCGCACGGGGTCCATCCGGCCTCGACGAGTGCCGCTTCGACGTCGCGGTGGTCGACGTGTGACGGGGCCGCCCCGGCGTCGCGGTGGCCGGCGTCCAGGCCGTCCGCCGCGAGCGCCTGGTGTGGCGACGGGCCGAGGAGAGCGCGGGAGCTGTTTGCGCCAGAGCTCCGCTCGCGCGGAGTTCCCGAATCGAACGGAAAAGAAGGAAGCTCCCGCATGGCCTCGGCCGCCGCCAGTCTACTCGGGGATCAGCTCGGCCAGCCGATCCAGGGTGAACGCCTGCGACCCCTCCGGGAGGTCGTCGGGTGCGTGGATGCCGATGTACGTCACCGGCTCGTCCGGCACCTCACCGTCCCACATCGCCACCGCGGTCCGCGTGGCGAACAGGTCGACGAGGTACGACACGGTCAGGTACCGCCGCTCGACGAGTGCCCGCACCCGGTCGGCGACGGTGAGCGCGTTGTCCTCGACGCGGTTGAACGCCGGCATGCCGCGCAGGTACAGGTGCAGCCACACGGCCTCCCAGCCGCGCTTGCCCTGTGCGAAGACCATCGGCAGCGCGACCCGGCCCGGGCCGCGCAGGTCCGAACGGGCGCGCACGGTGCGGGCGTCGAACGGGGCGCCCTGCTGGTCCTCCGCGCGGGTCTGGTAGCCGAACATCGACTCGGCGACGTCGTCGAACGACTCCCCCGTGTAGATGTACACCTGCGGCACGACGTACCGGACCCGCGTCTTCGCCAGCGGCATGTCGATGAACTCGGTGGCGCCGTCGGTCGCGTCGGTGATGTCGCCGGAGTGCACGAGACCGCCGCCGCGGTAGTTCGTCCACGACACCTGGCCCGCCGGGTGGAACTCGGCGTCGAGCATCTGGACCGACAGGTCGTAGTCGGTGCGGCGCGCGGTCTGCCGCCAGTACATGAAGAACCGCAGCAGCTCGCCCGAGACCACCGACCGCGATCCCCGCGGCAGCACCGCGAACCCGCCCTCGGCCGCCCGGCCGGACAACGGCAGCGCGACGTCGAGCACGTCCGGGTCCACCAGCAGCGGGTGCGGCAGCTGCGGCAGCCGGGCGAGGATCTCGGTGTCGAGCCGCGACGACAGCTCGGCCACGAGCCCGGCCGGCAGCGTCGGGCGGGTGTCGCGGGCCACCCACGCGCCTCGCGAGCGGTTCGCGAACATGCGGGCCGACGCGGGCGTCAGCCGGTTGCCGACGTGCTCGCGCAGCGAGCACAGCACGCGGCCCGACGCCGAGCCGAGCGCGCCCGAGACGGCCTCGACCACGGCCGAGCGCTGCGCCGCCGGGGCGATGCGCAGCAGCCGGTCGGCGGAGCGCAGGAGCAGGCCCGGCGCGGCCGAGAGCACCGACGCCGCCGGGGCGATGGCACCGGCCCGGATCGCCGCCTCCGCGCGACCGGCGATGCCGGGCACCGTCCGCTCGCCGCGGGCGACCGCGAACACCGCCTGGGCGTGCGGCCACTGGGCGTACTCGTGCGGATGCAGCCGCTGGCCGAGCCGCTTCCACGGCTCCGAGAACCGTGCGACGTCGCCGAGCTTGGCCGGGTTCGCGCCGACGACCTCGTCCAGCGCCGCCAGCAGGACCCGCCGCTCCCGGCGCGGGAAGGCCCGCAACCGGGTGGCCGTCGCGAGCGAGGCGTCCCCGCCGGAGACGTGGCAGGCCAGCCGCAGCACGTCGGTGGTCGTGTCGACGGCGACCAGCGGCCGGCCGAGCACGAGGCGCACCCCGTTGAGCACGGCGCGGTTCTCCCGCACCGGGATCGCGTCCGGCTGCTCGCCGTCCACGCAGGCGACCGCGAGCTCGCCGAGGATCGCGAGGTCGGCCTCGCCGAGGGGCACGGTGCTGCCGGCCAGGGCCAGGTAGAGCCGCGACGCCTCCACCTCGGCGGTGTCGCCGAGGTGCAGCACGGTGAGCCGGTCGCCGGCCGCCGCGACGAACTCGTCGTGCGCGGCCAGGAGATCGGCGTACGTGTGCTGGTAGGTGCCGTAGCCGGGCAGCTCGAGCAGGTTCAGCCGGCCGTCGGCGAGGGCCGTCCCGCCTCCCGCGAGCACCGCCGCCGCCAGCCGCTCCATCCAGAAGTCCACGGTGTCGGGCACGCCGTCGGGGAAGTTGAGGAAGTACGCGTTGTGCCGCACGTGGTCGCCGACGAGCTCGCGGACCGCGGACACGGCCGCGGCGGCGAGGTCCATCGCCGGGCCGGGCGCCAGGCCGCCGACGTGCTCCAGCAGCGCCCGCGACGCCGAGAACCCGGCATCGAGCAGCGCCGCGTCGAACTGCCGCGCCACGGCCGCGCCGTCGCCGGCCGCCGCGGTGCTCGCCGGCACCCGCAGCGTCTTGCTGACGATCAGCTTCTCGAGCACGCGCTCCTCCGTTCCGCGGTCGCCCGGATGGTGATGTGACTACGTGGGCCGCCGGGGACTCGAACCCCGAACCCTTCGATCCCAAAGGAGAAGGAAGCACACCCATGGCCGCGAGGGGCGGTGGGCGGACGTGCTGACCAGCCGAATGCTCTACCCATTGAGCTAGCGGCCCAACGACGACGATCGTCGCACGGCCCGGACCGGCCGGGCCAACGAGTTTCGGCTCGCGCCGTGCCGGCTCAGGCGGACGAGGAGCTCAGGGAGCGGGACCCGCTCGCCAGGATCGTGGCGATCAGGGCCTTCACCGCCGGCCGCTGCTCGGCCCGGGGATTGGCCAGCAGCACGAGGTCGATGGTGCCGAGCTCGGGCAGGCGGTGCGCCGGCCCGAGCACGGTGAGCTGGGGCGGGACCAGGCTCGCGGCCAGCGCGGACACCCCGATCCCGGCCGCGACCCCGGCGATGAGGCCGTTCACGCCGCGGCACACGCAGGCGCTGCGGTACGGCAGCTGCGCCCGATGCAACGCCTTGCGCATCTCGTCGCGCGACACGCTCGGCGCGGCGTACACCACCAGCGGAACCGGCCGCGTCAGGTCGAGCTTCGTCGCGGGCGTGCCGACCCACACGAGCCGGTCGCGCTTCACGAGCTGGCCGCGACCGTCGCCCGGCGGCCGCTTGCCGACGAGCACGTCCAGCTTGTCGCTCTCCATCCACTCGTGCAGCACCCGGCTCTGCTCGACGGTCAGGTAGAAGTCGACCATCGGGTTGTCGCGGCGGAACTCCCACAGGATCTGCGGCAGCCGGGTCAGGGCGAGGTCGTCGGACATCCCGATGCGCAGGCGGCCGCGCGGGCGGGAGCCGGTGAAATACGCGGCCGCCTGCTCGTGCGCGGCGAGGATCGTGCGCGCGAAGCCGAGCATCGCCTCGCCGTCGGCGGTCAGTGCCACGGTGTGCGTGGTGCGGTGCACGAGCGTGCGACCGACCTGCTCCTCGAGGCGGCGGATGTGCTGGCTGACCGTCGGCTGGCGGATGCGCAGCCGATCCGCGGCCTGGGTGAAGCTGCCGGTCTGCTCGACCGCGAGGAGGGTGGCGAGCAACTGCGGGTCATACACGGCGGCCATAGCGAATGACTATAACTGTGAGTCACGTTATCGGGGTTCCCTATGTCGCCGGCCTCGGGAAGGGTTGAGGTCGTGACCACGGCCTCCGCCGTTCTGCGCCCGACCCCGTTCACCGCTCTCCGATTCCGCGGCTACCGCATCTATCTCACCGGACAGACCCTCGCCAACACCGGCGCCTGGATGGGCAGCATCGCGCTGGACTGGCTGGCCCTGCGACTCACGGACAGCCCGGCCGCCGTCGGCGTCACGATGGCCCTGCAATTCCTGCCCATCCTGTTCCTGGGGGTGCACGGCGGCCTGCTCGCCGACCGGTACCCGAAGCGCCGCACGCTGCTCGTCACCCAGTCGGTCAACGCGGTCCTCACCGCCACGCTGGCCGCGCTCACCATCGCCGGTGCCGTACGCATCGGGCATGTGTTCGCGTTCGCCCTGCTCACCGGGCTCGTCTTCGCCGTCGACGCGCCGACCCGGCAGGTGTTCGCGAACGAGGCGGTGCCGCCCAGTCACCTGCGCGGGGCGGTCGCCCTCAACGCGTCGGTGTTCCAGGCCACCCGGCTCGTCGGGCCGGCGGTCGCGAGCGTGCTCATCGGCACGGCCGGCATCGGCTGGGCGTTCGCGGGCAACGCGCTGTGCTACATCGGGCCGACGATCGCCCTGCTGCGACTGCGCCCGGCCGACCTGACCCCCGCGCCGCCGGCCGGGCGCGAGCCGCGCGCGTTCCGCACCGCGGCACACTACGTGCGCAAGCGCCCGCGGGTGCTGTGGACCATCGTCCTGGTCGGGGTCGTCGGCACCTTCGGCCTGAACTTCCCGATCGTGCTCACCGCGATCGCGACCGAGTCGTTCGGGGGCGCCGCCGGCCTCTACGGGCTGTTCAACATCGTCCTGGCCGTCGGGTCCGCGGTGGGCGCGCTCGCCGCCGGCGCCACGGTCTCCACCGGCCTGCGGCGCATCATGGTGTACGGCGGGCTCTTCGGCGCCGTCCAACTGCTCGCCGCGGCCGCGCCGAACCTGCCGGTGTTCCTGCCGCTGCTGGCCGCGCTCGGATTCGTGAACCTCGCGTTCCAGGCGCTCGCCAACGCCTCCGTCCAGCTGTGGGTCGACCCGGCGATGCGCGGCCGCGTGATGGGGCTCTACATGCTGGTGTTCACCGGGGGGACCCCGTTCGGCGCGCCGATCATCGGGGCGCTCACCAACGCCTTCGGGGCCCGGGCCGGGATGGCCGTCTGCGGGCTCGTCCCGGCCGCCGCGGTGGTCGCGATCGCGCTCGTCCAGCGCGGCAGCGTCAGTCCGGCGGGCGGATCAGCTGCGCGTTGACCACCACCGCGGGGTCCACGCCGAGGTTGGCCTGGGGCTGCGTGTCCTCCTGGTGGCGCCGGGCCAGGATCGCGGCCCCGGGCCCGTCGCCCTGCTCGATGGCCCGGATCAGCTCCGCGTGGCTCTCGATGCTGCGCCGGGTGGCCTCGGTCCCCGGCAGTTCGCCCTCGCGGACCGTGCGGGCGGCCCACTCCTCCTCGTGCGCGTACCACAACCCCTCGAGCATCCCCACGAGCAGCTCGAAGGTCTGGTTGCCGCAGTTGCGCACCAGTGCCTCGTGGAACTCCTTCATGCAGGCCACGAACTTGGCGAAGTCGCCGAGCGAGGCCTCGGTGCGCTCGTGGATCTCGCGCAGGGCCGGCACCACGGTCTGCATGCGGTCCGGGCGGGTCGCGCACATCTCCGCGCACATCGGGTCGAGGCGCCGCACGGCCAGGCCCAGATCCCGCACGCTGACGCTGCGGCCCTGCAGCACGAGCCCGAAGACGTAGCCGGCCCGTTCGAGCTGCGGCGGATGCACCTGGGCGCCGCCGCGGTTGCCGCGCCGGATGGTGATGAGCCCCTCGGTCTCCAGCGTGCGCATGGCCTCGCGGACCGACGGCATGCTGACGCGGTACTCCTCGAACAGCTCGTCCTGCTTCAGCAGCCCGTTGTCCGTGGTCAGCTCGCCGCGCAGGATCCGGTCGCGCAGCTCGTCGGCGAGCCGCTCCCCCACCCGGCGGCGCAGCTGCAGCGGGCCCTTCGCGCCACGCTCCGGGGCCCCGTCCCCCACCATCTCCGCCTCACTCATGCTCACACCTCGACGTCGGCCAACACGGCCCGGAAGCCGGCCACATTGGCGAGCTTGATGGTCTCATACCCGCGTACGGCGTCCGGGGCCCGCGCCACCGTCAGGCAGCGGTCCCGGTCGGCGTCGCGGAGCGCGGCCAGCATCGCATCCGTGTACTCGCCGGGCAGCGCGCGCTCGACCCGGCGCACCTCGGCCCGGCCGAACGGGTCGAACGCCGTGCCGCGCACCGAACGCATCGACCGCAGCACCCCGAACACGGGCCGGATCCACCGGCCGAGCGCGAGCTTGTGGCGCAGACCGAGCGCCCGCAGGAACGGCGGATGGATGTGGTACCGCACCCCGGCGCCGTGGTCGGCCTTGAGGTGCAGCCGCGCCACCTCGTACTCGTCCTTGTACGCCAGCAGCTTGAACAGGTACCGGGCGAACTCCTCGGACACCCCGTCCGTGCCGAACCGGCCGGACTCGGCCGCCGCCACCTCCCGCACCGCCTCGACGTACCGCGCGGCGAGCCCGGCGTGCTGGTAGTCGACGAGCTCGGCCGCCCGCGGTTCGGCGATCGCCCGCACCGCCGCCGGCAGCCCGGCCGCGTCGAGGAGCCCGGCGGCGGCCGCCCGGGCCCCCGCCGACGGATCGAGACCGGCCGCGACGACGGGCGCCTCGACCGCGGTTGGCGAGACCACGTGGCGGCGCCCGGCCCGGAAGGCGGCGATGTTGTCCTCGACCGCGACGCCGTTGAGCCGCAGCGCCTCCTCGATCGAGGCGGCCGACAGCGGCAGCGCCCCGGCCTGGTACGCCACCCCGAGCAGCAGGATGTTGGCGGTGGTCTCGTCGCCGAGCAGTGCCCGGCTGAGCCCGGCGGCGTCGACCGCGGTGGTGCGCCCGGCCGCGGCCCGGATGCGCTCCAGCAGCTCGCCGGCCGGCGGGAGGGTCTTCGCCGGGTTCGTCACCACCGCCGAGGTGGGCGTGAGCGACGAGGCGACGACGGCGACGGTCCGCCGCGGATCGGTGCGGGCGAGGTGCTGGGGCGCGGCCCCGCTGAGCGCGTCGAACACCAGGTAGAGGTCGGCCTGGCCGTCGGAGACCGCGGCGGTGCGGGCGTCGACCGGGGCGGCGGCGAGCTGCAGGTGGGACACGACGGCGCCGGCCTTCTGGCTCATCCCGGTCTGGTCCAGGCCGGCCGTGTGCAGCCCGTCGAGCAGCGCCGCCGTGGCCAGGACCTGGTTGACGGTGACGACACCGGTGCCGCCGATGCCGACCAGGTAGATGCCGTAGGTCCGGGCCCCGATCGACGCCTTGCCCGCCGGCTCGGCCAGGGGCGCGTCCGAGTCCGTGCGGCGGGGCCGAGGGGGTCGCTTCGTCGCCGGCGCCGCCGAGCGGACGGTGACGAAGGACGGGCAGTCGCCGTCGAGGCAGCTGAGGTCCGAGTTGCACGACGTCTGATGGATTCGGGTCTTGCGGCCGAGCTCGGTGTCGACCGGCTGGACGGAGAGGCAGTTGCTCTTGACGCCGCAGTCGCCGCAGCCCTCGCAGACGCGCTCGTCGATGATCACCCGGCGCTCGGGGCGGGGCAGCCGGCCGGAGCGGCGCATCCGCCGGGCCTCGGCCGCGCACACCTGGTCGTAGACGAGCACGGTGACCCCGTCGATCGCGGCGAGCTGCTCCTGCGCGGCCATGAGCTCGTCGCGGGGCCGCACGACGGTGCCCGGGGCCAGATCGCGCACGCCGCGGTACCGCGAGGGGTCGTCGGCGACCACGACGATCCGCTTGACGCCCTCGGCGGCCAGCTCGCGCGTGAGCGCCGGGACCGCCATCCCGCCCGCGATCGGCTGGCCGCCGGTCATCGCGACGAAGCCGTTGAACAGGATCTTGAAGGTGATGTTCACCCCGGCCGCGACGCAGGCGCGCACCGCGAGCAGGCCCGAGTGCGAGAACGTCCCGTCGCCGAGGTTCTGGAAGACGTGCCCGGTGCTCGCGAAGGGGGCCATGCCGATCCAGGGCACGCCCTCCGAGCCCATCGGCACCACGGGCAGCTTCTCGTTGGAGGTTAGCCGCGGGTCGAAGTAGAACATCCCGTGGCAGCCGACGCCGCCGCCGACGACGGCTCCGGTGGGCAGGACGGTGGAGCGGTTGTGGGGGCAGCCGCTGCAGTACGCCGAGGTGCGCGCCAGCAGCGGCAGCGCGATCGGCCCCCGGGACGGCGCCGCGACCCGGACCGGTTCGGGCAGGCCGAGCTCGCGGCGCAGGATCGGCTTGAGCCGGTCGACGCCGAGCTCGCCGTGGGCCGGCACGAGCAGCCGGCCGGCGCGGTCGCGCTTGCCCACGACGACCGGGCGGTGCGGGGTCGGGTACAGCGCGCCGCGGAGCGCTGACTCGATGAAGTCGCGCTTCTCCTCCACGACCACGATGTGTTCGAGGCCGTCGGCGAAGCGCTCCACGACGGCCGGGTCGAGCGGGTAGATCATGCCGAGCTTCAGCAGGCGGATGCCCCGCTCGCGCAGGCCGGCCTCGTCCAGTCCGGCGTCGGTGAGCACCTGGCGGACGTCGTAGTAGGTCTTGCCGGCGGCGACGATCCCGATCCGGGCGCCGTCGGCCGTGGCCCCCTCGATGCGGTTGAGGCCGTTGGCGGCGGCGAAGGCGACGGCCGCGAGGTGGCGGCGCTCGAGCAGGTCCCGCTCCCGGTCGACGAGGATCGTGGGGACCATGTCGATGCGCTGCCGGTGCTCCCACGGCTCGCCGTCGATCTCCAGCGCCGGGCGCAGCAGGGACAGCCGGCCCGGGGCCAGGTTCACCGACCCGACCGAGTCGGCCACGTTGGTCACCACCTTCAGCCCGACCCAGCAGCCGCAGTACCGCGACAGCTCGAGCCCGATCACGCCGAAGTCGAGCAGCTCCTGGGTGGAGCCGGGCACCAGCACCGGCATGAGCGCGTCGTAGAAGGCGGTCTCGCTCTGGTTCGGCAGCGACGAGGACTTCGCGGCCGGGTCGTCGCCGGCCACCGCGATGACGCCGCCGAGCGGGTGCACGCCGAACTGGTTCGCGTGCTTGAACGCGTCGCCGCAGCGGTCGACGCCCGGGGATTTGCCGTACCAGAGCCCGAAGACGCCCTGCAGCCCGTCCCGGAAGCCGCCCGGCGCGGGCTGCTGGGTGCCGAACACGACGGCGGCCGCGAGCTCCTCGTTCACCCCGGGCACGTGCCGGATGCCCTCGGCCGCGAGGGTCTCGGCCGCCCGGTGCAGGGTGAGGTCCAGCCCGCCGAGCGGCGAGCCCGGGTAGCCGGAGGCGAGACCACCGGTGCGCAGCCCGGCCGCCCGGTCCATCCGGTGGCGGTCCAGCAGGATGCGGGTGATCGCCTGGGTGCCGGTGAGCACGACGGTGCCGTCGTCGGCGTCGTAGCGGTCCGCCAGCCGGTAGCCGGCCGGCGTCGTGACGCCGGCCGCTCTGGGCTCAACCACGTCGGTCATGGATGTCTCGGGCCCTTCGTTGCGGGGGATGGTCGCGTCGCGTCACGCGGGCTCGGCGGATGCGCGGGGCACCCGGGCCGCGGCGGACGGGTCGCGCGGGTCCTTGTAGAGCAAGATGGTGCAGGCGCCGCCGTCGAGGCCGGACGGGCACCGGTTGACCGGCCAGGGCGCGCCGAGCCGCTCGCGGGCCATCTCCACGTGCCAGATCGGCACGTGGGTGCGGTAGATGGTGGTCGGCCGCCCGCCCCAGGCGACCCGGTGCTCGTCGCCGACGACGGCCAGGCCGAGCCCGGCCCCGAACCGGCCGTCGAGGACCTGCCGGGCGCAGGTGCCGCACGGGTCCTGCACGATGGTGAACTTCTCGTCGTCCTCGGTGACGTCGAGGTCGGTGAAGTGGCCCTGCAGCAGGCGGACCAGGTTCACCAGGCGCTCACCGGGGGGCCGGTCGATGTCCGCCATGAGCCCCCGCAGGGCGTCCTCGCCCCGGCGGCGGTGGAACGCCTCGAGCTCGTCCGGGCCCCACTCGGCGTACACCTGGGAGAGCAGGGCGGACAGCCAGTCCCGCAGCACGTCGATGACCGAGCGCCACTCGGCCTCCCGGCGGTCGAACACGGCCAGCGCCCCGTCGGCGTCGCCGCGGGCCGCGGCCGCGGCGACCTCGTCGGCCATCGGGGGCGGCAGGTCGTCCCGCACCGGCTCGACGCCGGGGTAGGCGGCGAAGAAGGTCAAGGTCCGACCGGTCAGAAGTCGCAGGCCCGAGCGGCCGTGGCGCTCGGCGGCGGTGCCGAGGATCGTCGTGATCCAGTCGAGGTAGCGCTCGCGCTGGCCACGGTGCTCGCCCTCGAGTTGCGCCAGCTCGTCGCGCAGCCCGGTCAGGTCCGGCCCGGCCACGTCCGGCCCGGTCAGGTCCGGCCCGGCCACGTCCGGCCCGGCCAGGTCCAGCCCGGCCGCGTCCAGCCCGGCCGCGTCCGGTCCGGGCACGTCCGGTCCGGGCATGTCCGGCCCGGGCACGTCCGGCCCGGGCACGTCCGGCCCGGGCACGTTCGGCGGGGCGAGCCGGCGCTGCAGACGGGCCCGCGGCGAGCGGGACAGCTCCCGCAGCGCCGCGTCGGTGAACACCCGCACCTCGACCACCTCCCTTGACGCTAAGGGTATAACCTTATAACCTTCGCGCTGTGATGCACAACACACCCCAGGCGAATGGCGACGCGGAGCACTCGACGCTCCGGGTCCGCCTCGACGGCGGGGTCGCGTGGGTCGAGCTGCACCGCCCCGAGGTGCTGAACGCCTTCAACGACACGATGCTGCGGGAGCTCGCCGGCCTCTGGGCGCGGCTG
Organism: Dactylosporangium sp. CA-052675; assembly: GCF_050947935.1. Classification (GTDB taxonomy): domain Bacteria; phylum Actinomycetota; class Actinomycetes; order Mycobacteriales; family Micromonosporaceae; genus Dactylosporangium. The sequence continues at coordinate 5,939,408 of NZ_CP192010.1, forward strand.
CGGCTCGACGACGACGTCCGGGCCGTCGTCGTCACGGGCGCCGGGGACCGGGCCTTCTGCACCGGGTACGACCGCTCCGGCCTGGATTCCTCCAACGGCCCCGACTCCACCAACGGCCCCGACTCCTCCAACGGCCCCGACTCCACCGACGGCCGGGCTCCCACCGACGGCCGGGCTCCCGCCGGCGGCCCGGACTCCACCGAGGGCCCGGACTCCATCGAGGGCCCGGACGACGGCGAGGCCGCCCTGCTCACGGCGAGCAGCCCGTTCCTGCGCGCCGACGTCGGCGACTTCCTCGGCCCCAAGTCGTGCGGCCTGTGGAAGCCGGTCGTCGCCGCGGTCAACGGCATCGCCTGCGGCGGCGCCTTCTACCTGCTCGGCGAGGCCGACATCATCATCGCCGCCGACACCGCCACGTTCTTCGACCCGCACACCACGTTCGGCATGCCGGCCGTGTTCGAGCCGCTGCACCTGCTGCGCCGGATGCCGCTGGGCGAGGTGCTGCGCCTGGCCCTGCTCGGGTCGGCCGAGCGGATGTCGGCCCGGCGGGCACTCGAGGTCGGCCTGGTCTCCGAGGTCGTGCCCGGCGATCGGCTGCGCGACGCCGCCGCGGCGGTCGCCGGGACCATCGCCGCGCTGCCGCCCCTCGCGGTGCAGGCGACCCTGCGCTCCATCTGGATCGGCTCGGAGATGGCCCCCGGTCAGGCCCTCGGCGTCGCGCACGCGCTGGTCGCCGCCGGCACCGACCCGGCCGCCCTCGCCGCCGGCCAGCAGACCTTCCGCTCCGGCGACCGGCCCCGGTGGCGGCTGCGATGATGGACTTCTCCCTCTCGACGGACCAGCTCGACCTGCGCTCGGGCCTCACCGCGCTGCTCGCCGACCACTCCACCCCGGAGCGGGTCCGGGCCGCCGAGCCGCTCGGCTTCGACCCGGCGCTGTGGGCGGTGCTCGGCGACTTCGGCTTCCCCCACCTGGCCGGCGCCCGCGAGGCGACCCCGGCCGGGCTGGCCGATCTCGCCGTCGCCGCCCGGGCCGCGGGGGCCGCGCTCGCCTCCGCGCCGCTGGTGGAGACCCTGGTCGCGACCCGGCTGCTCGACCGCCTCGGCCGCGCCGACCTCACCGGACTGGTCACGTTCGCGCCCCGCCCGGCCGCGGCCGGCGTCGCCCGGACGGCGCCGTGGGCCGCGGTCGCCGACCGGGTGCTCGCCTGGCACGACGGGCGGCTCGTGGCCTCCGTGCCCGGCGCCGGCGTCGACGCCCCCAAGCAGACCCTGGCCGGGCTGGCCCTCGGCCACGTCGACCTGGCCGGCGCGACGGTGCTCGCGTCCGGGGCGGACGCGGCCGAGGCGTTCGCCGACGCTCTCGCCGACTGGCGGGTGCTCACCGCCGCCACCCTCGCCGGCGTCGGGGCGGCGGGGCTGCGCCTCGGCGTCGACTACGCCAGGACCCGCCATCAGTTCGGCCGCCCGATCGGCTCGTTCCAGGCCCTCGCCCACCAGCTCGCCGACGCGGCGGCCCTCGTGGACGGGGCCGAGCTGCTGGTGCTGGAGGCGGCGTGGGCGGGCGACACCGGCAGCGGGCGCCGCCGCGGGCTGGCCGCGATGGCGGTCGCGTTCGCCGGGCGGGCCGCGCGCCGGGCCACCGACCGGAGCCTGCACGCGCACGGCGGCTACGGGTACACGATGGAGTACGACATCCAGCTGTACTTCCGCCGCGCCAAGGCCCTCGACCTCCTCGGCGGCGGCGAGCGCGCGGCCGTCGACGCCGTCGTGGACCTCGCCTTGCACGACATCGACGACGCCGACGAGGGGCGGGGCTGATGGACTTCGAACTGTCCCCGGCGCAGCAGCGGTTCCGGGCCGAGGTGCGCGCGTTCCTGGCCGGGCTGCCGGAGTCGACCTCGGCCGCCGTGCACGACTCCGGCACCCTGCACAGCTGGGACGTGCACCGGGCGATGACCGAGCGCGGCTGGCTCGCCGCGGCCTGGCCGGTCGAGCAGGGCGGGCAGGGCCGCGACCCGTTCGAGATGGCGACGCTGAACGAGGAGTTCGCCCGGGCCGGCATCCCGATCGAGGGCTGGCTCATCTCCGAGCTGGTCGCCAAGACGCTGCAGATCGTCGGCACCGAGCAGCAGAAGCGCGAGGTCATCCCGGCGATCCTGAGCGGCGCGGCCCTCATGAGCCTCGGCTACTCGGAGCCGGACTCGGGCTCCGACGTCGCCGCCGCGCGCACCCGCGCGACCCGCGACGGCGACGGCTGGGTCATCGACGGGCAGAAGATGTTCACCACCATGGCCCACGAGGCGAGCCACGTCTTCCTGCTCGCCCGGACCAACCCCGACGTGCCCAAGCACCGGGGCCTGACCATGTTCCTGGTGCCGCTGGACGCCGAGGGCGTCGAGATCCGCCCGGTGCCGACCCTCGGCGGCGAGCGCACCAACGCCACCTTCTACGAGCGGGTCCGCGTCCCCGACAGCGCCCGCGTCGGCGAGGTCGACGGCGGGTGGGACGTCATGATGGTGGCCCTCGCGTTCGAGCGGCAGCCGGCCGCCGCCGGGCACCTGCTGCACCTGGTCGAGCGGGCCGTCGCCTGGGCCCGGACCCCCGGCCCCGACGGTTCGCCGCCCATCGAGCGGCCCGAGGTCCGCGCCGCGCTGGCCCGGGCCTGCACCGACCTCGAGGTGAGCCGGCTCATGGGCTACCGGATGACCTGGCTCACCGCCCGCGACGTCCTGCCGCACACCGAGGGTTCGCTGGCCAAGCTGTTCAGCTCGGAGGCGCTCATGCGGGCCGCGGCGTCCTTCGAGGACGTGCTCGGCGCGGACGGGCTGCTCGCGGGGCACGGCACCGGGGCACCGGCCGACGGCTGGATCGAGCACGAGTTCCGGCACTCGGTCGTGACCACGATCTACGCGGGCACCAGCGAGATCCAGCGCGGCATCATCGCCGAGCGCCACCTCGGCCTCCCCCGGAGCCGGGCATGAGCGCCGAGGAGGAGGTGACCCGCACCGTCGAGGACGGCGTGGCCCGGATCGTCTTCAACCGCCCGGAGAAGCGCAACGCCCTCGGGCCGCCGCAGCGGGAACGGGTCATCGCGCTGCTGGCCGAGGCGGGCGCGGCCGTGGAGGTGCGGGCGGTCGTGCTGGCGGCGACCGGCCGGGCCTTCTGCGCGGGCGGCGACCTCAGCGGTACCGGCTCGGCGCGGGCCAAGGTCGTCGGCGGCACGGGGCCCGCCGTGCGCAGCGCCCAGGCGCTCATCGCCGCGGTGCTCGACTGCCCCAAGCCGGTCATCGCCGCCGTCAACGGGGTCGCCGCGGGCATGGGTGCCCAGCTCGCCCTGGCCGCCGACTTCGTGGTGGCCTCGAGCCGGGCCCGGTTCGCCGAGCTGTTCATCACCCGCGGGATCGTGCCCGACGCCGGGGCGGCGTACCTGCTGCCCCGCATCCTCGGCCTGCACACGGCGAAGCGGCTGCTGCTGCTCGGCGGCGACCTGTCGGTGGCGGACGCCGAACGGCTCGGGATCGTGCACCAGGTGGTCGAGCCCGACGCGCTCGACGCCGCCGCCGGGGCCCTCGCGGCCCGGCTCGCCGCCGGGCCGACCGTCGCCATCGGCCTGGCGAAACGCCTGCTGAACCAGTCGCTGGACTCGGACCGGGTCGCGGCGTTCGACCGGGAGGAGATGGCCGTGGCCATGAACGTGTGGACCGAGGACAGCGCCGAGGGGCTGCGCAGCTTCGCCGAGAAGCGCGACCCCGTCTTCCGGGGGTGGTGAGCGATGCCCGTGACGCCCCGGCCCACCGACATCGGTGTCGTCGACCTGATGATGGGCATCCCCAAGGGACCCGGCGACAACAGCTGGCGCCGCTTCCTCGGCAGCCAGCTGCGTGACACCGAGAGCCGGGAGACCTACCGGTTCCCCGCCGAGTACATGTACAAGAGCCTGCCCGGCGAGCGGTTCAGCTCCGACGGGGCCAAGGCCGTGCTGCTGGAGATGGACCGCTGGGGCGTCGAGCGCGGCATGATCACCGTGAGCTTCGACGACGAACTGTCGGTCGCGGCGCTGCGCGAGCACCCCGGCCGGTTCCTCGGCGCGTTCCCCGTCGACCCCAACGCCGGCATGGAGGGCGTGCGCGCGCTGCGGCGGGCGGTCGAGGAGCTGGGGGTCGTGGCCGCCAGCGCGATGCCCAGCGGCTGCAACCCGCCGGTGCCGATCAACGACAAGCGCTTCTACCCGCTCTACGCCGCCTGCATCGACCTGGACATCCCGATCTTCGTCTGCGCCGGCGTGCCCGGGCCCCGGGTGCCGTTCGGCGCCCAGGACGTCGCCCTCATCGACGAGGTCTGCTGGTTCTTCCCGGAGCTGCGCTTCGTCACCCGCCACGGCTGCGAGCCGTGGGTCGACCTGGCCGTCAAGCTGCTGCTGAAGTGGCCGAACCTGTACTACTCCACCAGCGCCTTCGCCCCCCGCTACTACCCGAAGGCGATCATCGACTTCGCCAACACCCGCGGCGCGGACAAGGTCCTCTACGCCGGCTACTTCCCGATGGGCCTGTCCCTGGAGCGCATCTTCACCGAGCTCGACGACCTGCCGCTGCACGAGCACGTGTGGGAGAAGTTCCTGCGCACCAACGCCCTGCGGGTGCTCGGGCTCCCCGCGGACGGGGCCTGACGTGGGCCGCCGGGCGATCGTCGCCGGCACCGGCTTCGGCCTGCGCGTGCACGTGCCGGCCCTGCGCGCGGCCGGGTTCGAGGTGGCCGCGCTCGTCGGCTCGGACGCCGGGCGCACGGCCCGCCGCGCCGCGCGGATCGGGGTCGCGGCCGGCTTCGACTCGCTCGCGGCGGCACTGGAGGCCACCGCCGCCGACGTCGTCACGATCGCCACGCCGCCCGACACCCACGCCGAGCTGGCCGCACTGGCGATCGCCGCGGGCCGGCACGTGATCTGCGAGAAGCCGCTGGCGCTCACCGCCGGGCAGGCCGAGGCGGTGACGGCGGCGGCCGCGGCGGCCGGGCTGGTGGCGCTCGTCGGCACCGAGTTCCGCTGGGACCCGGCGGTCGAGGCGGTCCGGGACGCGATCGCCACGGGCCTCGTCGGCCGCCCGCACACGGCCACGATCATCCGTTCCTACCCGATCCTCGCCGCCGCGGACGCGGGCGCGCCCGGCTGGTGGTTCGACCCGGCGCGCGGCGGCGGCTGGCTGCGCGCGAACGGCACCCACCTCATCGACCAGCTCCAGCTCTGGCTGGGCCCGATCGCCGAGGTGGCGGCGACGCTCGGCCAGGCGGTGCCGCGGCCGGCCGGTGCGGCCGACGACGGCTACGGCGTGCTGCTGCGCACCGAGTCCGGCGCGACCGCGGTGCTGCAGGAGTGCGCGGCGGCCTGGGGCGAGCCGGTCGAGGTGACCCGGGTCGCCGGCACCGCGGGCACCGTGTCCATCGTGGACGGTCACGCCTACCTCGCGACCGCGGACGGCACCCGCCGGCTCACCCCGCAGGCGCCCCCGCCGCCGCCCACTGACGCGGCCGACCCGCGGCCGTGGACCGCGCTGGAGATCGCCGCCTACACCGGTCTCGCGCGCTGGCTGTACCGCCGCCTCGACCACCCCGGCGAGCCGCCGGCGCCCGGCTTCCCCCGCCCCGCGACCTTCGCCGACGGCCTGTCCGTGCTGCGTGTCGTCGAGGCGATCCAGGCCGCCGCCGCGGCGCGCCGCACCGTTTCCGTGGGGGTGGCGACATGACCCGCCGACTCGATCCCGACCTGGTCCGGCCGGGCGGCACCGCCGTGCTGACGATGGAGCTGCAGCGGGGCATCGTCGGCCCGGAGAGCCTGGTGCCGGACCTCGGCGACCAGCTGCGGGCCGCCGGCGGCGTCGACTCCGTGCGCCGCCTGCTGGCCGGGGCGCGCGGCGCCGGGGTGCCGGTCGTCCACGCGACGGTGGCCCACCGGCCCGGCGGCCGCCCGGCGGGCGCCAACGCCCCGATCCTGCGCCGCGCCGAGGCGGCGCCCGGGGACAACCTGCGCGTCGGCTCGGTCTCCGCTCAGGTGCTGGCGGAGCTGGGGCCTGAGCCCGGCGACGTGACGGTCGAGCGGCATCACGGCGTGACCCCGTTCACCGGCACCGAGCTCGACGCCACCCTGCGCGGGCTCGGGGTGCGCACCGTCGTGCTGGTCGGGGTGTCACTGAACATGGGCATTCCGGGCGCCTCGGTGGAGGCGATCGGGCTGGGGTACAACGTCGTCGTCCCCACCGACGCGGTGGCCGGCTCGCCGCCCGAGTACGCCGCGGACGTCCTGCGCTACAGCCTGCGCCACCTGGCCTGGCTGTCCACTGTGGACGAGGTGGTGGCCGCGTGGACCTGAGCGGACGCACCGCCGCCATCGCCGGCGTCGGCCCGGGACTGGGCCGGGAGCTCGCCCTGACCTTCGCCGCGGCCGGGGCCGGGCTGGCCCTGCTGGCCCGCCGCGCCACCACCCTGGAGGAGGTGGCCGCGACCGAGCCGGGCGCGCTGTGCCTGCCCACCGACCTCACGCAGCGGGCCCGGTGCGCCGAGGCGGCGCGGCGCATCGGCGAGCGATTCGGTGCCGTCGACGTCCTGGTGCACAACGCGTTCGCCCGCCCGCCGCTGGGATCGCTGGGCGAGCGCACGGCCGCGGACTGGCACGCCGCGGTCGACGGCAACCTCCTGTCGGCCACCAACCTGCTGTACGAACTCCTGCCGTTGATGCGGGGCCGATCGGCATCGGTGGTGCTGATCAGCTCGATCTCCGCCCGGATGCCCCACCCGGGCTCGGGCATCTACGCGGCGATGAAGTCCGCCATGCTCACGCTGGTCCAGGTCCTGGCCCGCGAGCTCGGCCCGGACGGCATCCGGGTCAACGCCGTGGTGCCCGGCTACATCGAGTCCGACAACCTCGAGGCGTTCTTCGGCGGCCCGGGGCCCCGGCGCGCCGCCGAGGCCGGGACCTGCCTGGGCCGGTTCGTGACGGCCCGCGAGGTGGCCTCGGTGGCCGCCTTCTTCGCCTCCCCGGCCTCGGCCGGCGTGACCGGCCAGACGCTCGACGTGAACGCCGGTCAGTGGTTCGGCTGACCCACACCCCAGAAGGAGCACCGTGGACACACAGACACGGCCGGCGGCCCCGCCATCGCCGCCCGGCATCCCGCCCGGCGCCAAGCTGCGCGCGTCGGGCGTGGAGCGGCAGTTCATCTCCGGCAAGCAGAGGGTGCACGCCCTCGGCCCGCTCGACCTGACGGTCGCGGACGGCGAGTTCGTCTGCCTGGTCGGCCCGTCCGGCTGCGGCAAGTCGACGTTCCTGCGGGTCGTCAACGGACTGCTGCCGCCGACCGCGGGCACCCTGGACCTCTGGCTCGACGGGGGCCGGGCGGCGACGTCGATGGTCTTCCAGGACTACGGCGTGCTGCCGTGGAAGACGGTGCTGGCGAACGTGCGGTTCGGGCTGGACATGGCGAAGGTGCCGCGCAAGGAGGCCAACGCGCGGGCGACGGACTGGATTCGCCGGCTGGGGCTCGCGGGCTTCGAGAAGGCGTATCCGGCGACGCTCTCCGGCGGCATGCGCCAACGCGTGTCGATCGCGCGGGCCCTGGCCGTACAACCGCAGATCCTGCTCATGGACGAGCCGTTCGCGGCCGTGGACGCGCAGATGCGGGTCGTGCTGCAGGAGGTGCTGCTCAAGGTCTGGGAGGAGGACCGGCGCACCGTCATCTTCGTGACCCACAGCCTCGAGGAGGCCCTCGTGCTCGGCGACCGCGTGGTGGTCGTGTCGGCGCGGCCCGGCCGGGTCGTCAGCGACATCCGGGTCCCCTTCGAGCGGCCCCGCCCGAGCGACCTGCGCGGCACGCCGGAGTTCGCGGCCCTGCACCAGAACGTCTGGGACGTCCTGCGCGACGAGGTCCAGGCCTCGCTGGCATCCGGAAAGGAGCAGTCGTGACCCAGGTGACCGAACTCGCCCCGCCGGACGCGCGCCTGGTCCGCCGCGAGGCCTCGGCGTCGCCGGAGCGGGCCGCGGGCCGGCGGCGCAACCGCCGCGTCGCCGAGATCGTGCTGGGCTTCGGCGCGCCGATCGTGCTGTTCGTGGTGTGGCAGATCGCCGCGACGAGCGGCGCGATCAACCCGCTGTTCTTCCCCGCCCCGACGAAGGTCTGGGACGCGGCGCTGGAGCTCATCAGCAGCGGCGAGCTGTTCCAGCACCTGTGGGTCAGCCTGACCCGGGTGCTCATCGGCTGCGGCATGGGCGTGGTGACGGGCGTGGCCGCCGGGGTCGCGCTCGGCGCCTCCCGCTGGGTCCGGGCCACGCTGGAGCCGCTGCTCTCGGCCCTCTACACGGTGCCGAAGCTGGCCGTCTTCCCGCTGCTGCTGCTCATCTTCGGGCTCACCGACACCGCCCTGAACGTGGCCATCGGCATGACGGTGTTCTTCTTCATGTGGGTCAGTACGATGACCGCGTTCCTGGCGGTGAGCCCCGGGCACCGCGAGGTGGCGCAGAGCTTCGACGCCGGGCCGTGGCAGACCTTCCGGCACGTGATGTTCCCGGCCGCGCTGCCGCAGATGTTCATCGGCCTGCGGATGTCGGTCAGCGTCGCCGTGCTCATGATGGTCGGCGTCGAGTTCACCCAGGCGAACAAGGGCATCGGCTATCTCATCTGGTACTCCTGGACGCTCTTCCAGGCGCCGCGGATGTACGTCGGGATCGTCGCCGTCGCGCTCATGGGCCTGCTGCTGAGCAACATCGTCAAGTGGGTGTCGCTGCTGGTGCTGCCCTGGGCCCGCGTCGAGATCGAGGGCGGCGACCGCAACCTCCTGTGACGTTCCACCACACCCCCGGCACCACCCCCCGGCACCACCCCCCAGCACCACGAAAGGAATCCGCCGTGCCCCGATTAGCCGCCAGTTCCTTCGTCGCCGTCGCCGCGCTCGCCGCCACGCTGCTGTCCGCGTGTGGCGACGGCGGCACGACCCCCGCCGCCGGCCCGACCGCCAACCAGCCCACGACCGCGCTCAGCGCCGGCCCCACCGGGCCGAACACCCCCGCGCCGAAGCCGCTGCCGACCGAGGTCACGGTCAACGCCTCGGTTCCCTTCCGCAACATCGAGGCGTACGCGCCGCTGCTGCTCGCCGAGTACTTCGGCGAGTTCAAGAAGGAAAACATCAAGATCAATATCCAGCTCGTCCAGACGAACAACCTCGTGGTGCTCATGCAGAAGGGCGATATCGACTTCGCCCCGGCCGCACCGTCGGCGGGCCTGTTCAACGCCATCGCGGGCGGCGCCGACATCAAGGGCATCGGCGGCGGCGTCGGCTGGAGCCCGGCCAACCACCAGGGCTACTACGTGCGCAAGACCCTGCTCAAGGCCGACGGCACGTTCAGCGCCTGCGACCTGAAGGGCAAGAAGGTGTCGACCGGCTCCGCCACCGGGCTGGGCTCGCCGGCCGTGGTCGAGCTGGCCGCGTACCTCAAGACCTGCAACCTCACCGTGAAGGACGTGCAGATCGTCCCGCTCGGCGGCGCCGACCTGCTGGCCGGGCTCGAGTCCGGCTCCGTCGACGCCGGCAACCTCAGCGACCCGGTCTGGACCACCGCCGAGAAGAACGGGCACAAGCTCATCATCCCGTTCACCGCCTCGATCACGAGCTACTGGATGGGCAGGATCCGCACCGAGAAGCCCGACGTGGCCGCGGCCGTGCTGCGCGCGCTGGTCCGCACCAGCCGCACGTACCTGCAGGGCGACTACCGCAGCAACCCGGAGGTCAAGGCCGGTCTCGTCAAGGCGATGGAGGCCAAGGAGGAGTCGCTGTCCGGGCCCTCCAGCCTGATCTTCGACCCGGACTTCAAGTTCCCGGTCGCCAACATCGCGCCGATCGAGACCGCCTGGGCCGGGATCGGCGGGATCGTCAACTTCGACAAGCCGCTCTCGGACGCCCAGATCTTCGACGACCGGCCGCGGCAGACCGCGGTCTCGGCGTAGCGATGGGCAAGTACCTGGCGATCGGGCACCACGGTCCGGTCGATCCCGAGCTGGGCCTGCGCATCGCCGACGAGGCCGTCGACTGGATCTCGGCGCGGCTGGCCGACGGGACGTTCGACTGCCTGTACTCGATGGCCGGCGGCGGACGGATGATCGTCGCGAACGCGGCCGGCGAGGAGGAGCTGCTCGCACTGCTGCGGGCGGCCCCGGACGCGCAGCGCGAGTGGACGTTCACCGAGCTGTTCGACGGCATCGAGGTCATCCGGCGGTACGTCGAGTCGATGCGCACGTAAGGAGTGCTGTGATGCGCGAAATGTGGGCGGCCCAGCTCGTGGCGCCCTCGACGTTCGCCCACGTGACCGTGCCGGCGCCGCTCGCGGCGGCCCTCGCCCCCGGCGAGGTGCTGCTGCGGGTGCGCGCCGGCGCGATCTGCGGCAGCGACATGCCGCTGTTCAAGGGCGCCATCCAGCGCCAGGGCGGCCTGGGCAACCATCCCGACGGCGCGCCGCCGGGCCCGGGCTGCCCGATGCACGAGGTCGTCGGGGAGGTGCTCGCGTCCCGCCACCCGGGCCTCTCCCCCGGCGACACCGCGGTCGGCTGGGCGCTGGGCCAGGACGCGATCGCCGAGCTGGTCGTCACCGAGGGCGATTCGCTCGTCCCCGGCGACGGCCGGCTGCCCCCGGCCCAGGCGATCGTCGCCCAGCCGCTCGCCTGCGTCATCTACGCGGTCGAGCGGATGGGCGACGTGTCCGGGCAGCGGGTCGCCGTGCTCGGCCAGGGCCCGATCGGCATGCTCTTCAGCCACGTGCTGCGGTCGCGCGGCGCCTTCGTCGTCGGGGTCGACCGCGTGGACCGCTCGGCCGAGGCACCGGCCTTCGGCGTCGGCGAGGTCGTGCACGCGTCCTGCGACCGGTGGGCGGAGTCGCTCGGCCCGCAGGACCGGCCGCAGGTCGTGGTCGAGTCCATCGGGCACCAGGTCGGCACCCTCACGTGCGCGATCGACGCGGTGGCGGGCGGCGGGCTCGTCTACTACTTCGGGGTGCCCGACGACCTGGTGTACCCGGTGCCGATGCACACGTTCTTCCGCAAGGACCTGACGCTGCGGGCCGGGACGACGAAGGACCGGCCGCGGGTGCTGCGGCTGGCGCAGCGGTACCTGCAGGAGCACCCGGCGCTCCTGGACGCCTACGTCACCGACCGCCTGCCGATGGACCGCGTCCAGGAGGCGTACGACCGCGCGGCGGCCCCGCGCCCGGGTCAGCTCAAGGTGGTCGTCGAGGCGTGAGCGGCCCGGAGCGGAGCGGAGGGGCCGCTCACCATCAACACAGGTCCCTCGCGCCGGCACCGGAGCCTGCGGAGGTGCCGGCGTGAGCGGCCCGGAGCGGAGCGGAGGGGCCGCTCACCATCAACACAGGCCCCTCGCGCCGGCACCGGAGCCTGCGGAGGTGCCGGCGTGAGCGGCCCGGAGCGGAGCGGAGGGGCCGCTCACCATCAACACAGGCCCCTCGCGCCGGCACCGGAGCCTGCGGAGGTGCCGGCGTGAGCGGCCCGGAGCGGAGCGGAGGGGCCGCTCACCATCAACACAGGTCCCTCGCGCCGGCACCGGAGCCTGCGGAGGTGCCGGCGTGAGCGTCGCGCGCCTCGAGGAGGGGCTGCAGGAAGGCCGGCAGCTCCTCCGCGCCCTTGACGAAGGCGATCGGGTGCACGATCACGCAGTCGGCGCCCGCGTCCCACAGCTGGAGCGCCTCCTGGAGCACCGGCGCCGCGCCGGCCTCCTCGGCCGTCATCTCGTGCGCCACCAGCGTCGTGGCGGCCGTGACGGTGACCGAGCGCGGGTCCCGGCCGGCCCGCTCGCACGCCCCGCGGATCGCGGCGACCGCGGCCCGGAACTCCTCGATCGGCATCGGCGCCGCCCACCAGCCGAGCCCGTGGCGCACGATGCGCTCGATCGCCCGCGGGGTGGGGTTGAAGCCGAACGACAGCCGCAGGTCGGCGCCCTGCACGGGGAGCGGCAGGCTGTGCAGGTCCGTGAACGCCAGATGCCGGCCGGCGTGCGCCGCGGGCCCGCCGCCCCAGAGCGCCCGGCACACGGCGACCTGCTCCTCGAGGTAGCCGAAGCGGCCCTCGAACGCGCGCTCGGTGGTGCGGTACTCCTCCTCCTGCCACCCGACCCCGAGCCCGACGTCGAGCCGCCCGCCGCAGATGACGTCGAGGGTGGCGAGCTGCTTGGCCAGCAGGACGGCGGGGCGGATCGGCGCGATGAGCACGTTGGTGCCGAGCCGGGCCCGTCCGGTGACGCCGGCGACGGCCGCGAGCGCGGTCAATGGCTCGTACCAGTTGGTCGCGATCGGGTACGGGAAGCCGAGCGCGACCCGCTCCCGGTGCGCCCGCTCGCTCATCGTCACGTGGTCGGGCAGCACGAGCAGGTCGACGCCCATCCGGTCGGCCAGCGCGGCCGCCTCGAGCAGGCCGGAGAACCGCCCGCCGTAAAGCTCCTCGACGCCCATGAGGTTGAAGCCCAACCGCGCCATCGCGACCCCGCTTCCGTTGCCAGCCAACAGATTCCCTAACCAAGCAAGTGCTTGGTAGCTTAGCCGTGCGGGCCTGGCTCACACCAGGCTCTCGACCGAGGAGGTTTGATGACTGACGAGGACGCGATCCGCGCGGTGGTGTGCCGCTACTGCCGGGGCATCGACCGGCTGGACATGGAGCTGGTCCGGTCCTGCTACCACCCGGGCGGGATCGACCACCACACGGGCTTCGACGGCCCGATCGAGGACTACATCGCCTGGGTGGAGCCGAAGGTACGCGGCCTGGACGGCACGCAGCACCTGGTGGCCAACCACCTCGTGGAGGTCGTGGGCGATCGGGCGCTGTCGGAGACGTACGGCATGGCGGTCCACTGGGGCACACCGTCGGACGACCCGAGACTGAACTTCACGAGCGGCTTCCGCTACGTCGACGTGATGGAGCGCCGCGACGGCGAGTGGAAGATCCTGGAGCGCTTCGCGTCGCGCGAGTGGACGCGCTCGGACGCCGGGGCGTTCATCCCCCGCGAGGGCGCCGGCCCGGCCGGACGCCGGGACCGCGAGGACCACATCTACCGGCTCCGCGACCGGCTGCGCACCCCCTGAAGCCGGCGAGGGGGACGCCGGCCGGGCGGCGTCGGCTGCGAAAACACCGTCGGACGGCCGTCAGCGGGCGCGTACTTCGCAGCGCGGGTGCAGATGGGACACCACGACGACGTGCTGCTGGAACTGGGTGGCCGGGCGGTCGCCGCACGAGGCCGGGGCGTCAGCGGGGCGTGAAGGGGCGCACGCCGTACCGCTCGGCCTGCCCGATCGTGTCCCAGAGGATCCGCGGGGCCTTGGTGCCCTGCACGGTCGACACCGTCTTGTGGAACCCGGTGCGGTAGGTGACCGTGATGCGGTACGCGTACCGGTCGCAGCACGCGTTCTTCGGCTCGTAGGCGGGGCGCAGCCGCAGGAACCTGACGCTGCCGGCCATCCGCAGCGCGGGCCGGCCGCCGACGGTGCTGCGGTCCACCACGAAGGCGGTCTGCTCGCCGGTGAACCCGCCGGAGCGCTCCAGCACGATCTTGTTCGCCAGGCCGACGGGGAGCATGCCCGGGGCCGCTGCGGCCGGTGTTGCGGGTGCGGCCCCCGCCGCCACTGCGGTCACGGTCAAGGCCAGGGTCACGATTGCCTTGCGTGCGAGCGTCCGTCCCATGGTGCACCCCCGTGCTTACGGCCCCGCCGACCGGCGCCACTGCCCTGAGCACACCATGTGACGGGCTGCGGCCGTTCGGTTTCAGGCGGTTCGCCAACCATCTCGTGTCCTGCGGGCAGCGCCGGCGAGCGCGTCGTCGTCGAGGAGCCCGTGCAGCGCACCGCCGGTCATGTGCCGATACCATCACGATCCGGGCGTTCGCCGTACAAAAATTCCTCCAGAAATGTTCGCCGGGGTCTGTCGGATCGCGGCGGCGGCGTTCGTAGGAGGGGTGAGCGGCGGCCCGCGTCCGGCCCGCCCGAGATGGGAGACGACAGCGATGGCGCAGTACCTGATTTCCGTGCTCAGCGACAGCACCGAGCACGCCACCGAGGAGGAGGACGTCGCGATCGACGCCTTCAACGCGCAGCTGCGGGCCGACGGCTACTGGGTCTTCGCCGGCGGCCTCGGGGCGCCGGCCACGGCCACGGTGGTGGACAACCGGGCCGGCGAGGCGGTGTTCACCGACGGGCCGTTCGTGGAGACGAAGGAGTTCGCCGTCGGCTTCTGGATCATCGAGGCCCCGGACCTCGACGTGGCGCTGCGGCTCGCCTCCGGCGGGTCGAAGGCGTGCAACCGGAGGGTCGAGGTCCGGCCGTTCCAGTGACCGGGATCGAGGAGCGGATCGCCGGGGTCTACCGCGCCGAGTGGGCCCGGGTGGTCGCCGGCCTCGCCCGGCGCATCGGCGATCTCGACGTCGCCGAGGAGATGGCGGCCGAGGCGTTCGCGACCGCCGTGGCGCGCTGGCCGGTCGACGGCGTCCCGCCCAACCCCGGCGCGTGGCTCGCCACCACCGCCCAGCGCAAGGCGGTCGACCGGCTCCGGCGCGAGGCCAAGCGCGACGAGAAGCACAGGGAGGCGCTGATGCTCACCGGCACCGCGGAACCGCCCGGCGCCATCGACGACGACCGGCTCCGGCTCGTCTTCACCTGCTGCCACCCCGCGCTGGCGATGCCGACGCGGATCGCGCTGACGCTGCGGATGGTCGGCGGGCTCACCGTGGCCGAGATCGCCCGCGCCTTCCTGGTCCAGGAGAGCGCGATGGGCCAGCGGATCACCCGCGCCAAGGCGAAGATCAAGACGGCCCGGATCCCGTACCGGGTGCCGGACCGCGAGGACCTTCCGGCGCGCGTCGACGGGGTGCTCACCGTGCTCTACCTGATCTTCAACGAGGGTTACCTGGCCTCCGACCCGCAGCGCGAGGCGATCCGCGGGGACCTGACCGCCGAGGCGATCCGGCTGACCCGGCTGGTCCGGGAGCTGATGCCGGCGGACGGCGAGGTCGCCGGGCTGCTCGCGCTGATGCTGCTCACCGAGGCCCGCCGGGCCGCGCGGATGTCGGCGAGCGGCGAGCTGGTGCCGCTCGACGACCAGGACCGCGGCGCCTGGGACCGCGCGCTGGTCGCCGAGGGGCACGCCCTGGTCCGGGCGCGGCTCGCGTCCGGGGAGGCGCCGGGGCGCTACCAGATCCTCGCCGCGATCAACGCCGTGCACACCGACGCCCCGGACGTGCGCGACACCGACTGGTCGCAGGTCGTCGCCCTCTACGACATGCTGCTGCGGCTCGAACCCACGCCGATCGTGCGGCTCAACCGGGCCGTCGCCGTCGCCGAGCTCGACGGCCCGCAGGTGGCGCTGGCGCAGGTGGAGGGGCTGCCGCTGGAGGGCTACCCGGCCTTCCACGCCACCCGCGCCCGGCTGCTGCGCCGGTTGGGCCGCGGCGCGGAGGCGCGGGCGGCCTACGACCGGGCCATCGAGCTGGAGGGCAACAGGGCCGCGACGGCGTACCTGACGCGCCGCCGCGACGAGACCGGGTCGTGACCGGCGGCCGGTCAGCGGACGCGGTCGGTGTCCTGGCCGTCCGCCCGGTCGTTGCGGACCGTGCCGATCGGGTCGATCTCGAAGCTGGGCAGGGCGCGAGCTGTTCCCTTCGAAGTCACGATCAGGGCGTCGCCGACGGGAATGGACGCCGGGGCAGTGACCGTCGAGGACCCGCCGCCGGGCCGGCATCGTCTGAGCAGGCCGTGCCGTCAGGCGATGACGCGGTCGCGACCCGCCAGGAAGCCGAACACGACGAGCACGACGTCCACCGCGATCATCGCGATCAGCGCCGGGGTCCACGAGCCGGTGGCGTCGTGCAGGGCACCGACCGCGGGCGGGCCCGCCGCCGCGACGAGGTAGCCGACGCACTGGGCCATGCCGGACAGGGTCGCCGCCTGGGTGTGGTTCGCGGTGCGCAGGCCGAAGAACGACAGCGCCAGCACGATGCTCGAACCGCCCGCGACCCCGGCGCAGATCGCCCAGACGACGCCGTAATGCGGGGCGGCGAGGATGCCCAACGTGGCGACGGCGTACAGCACCGGGCCCGCCACGCCGAGCAGCCGCTGGTCGCGCAGCCGCGGGATGAGCGCGGAGCAGGCGACGCTGCCCGCGATGCCGCACGCGTTCAGCAGCAGCTGGTGCACGCCGGCCGCGGTCGCGGGGACGCCCGCCGAGCTCTCGATGGACGGCAGCCAGGTGATGAAGATGTAGTACCCGGTCGACTGCAGCGCCATGAACGCGGTGACCTGCCAGCCGAGCGCGGTGCGCCACGGGCTGCGGGTCGCGGTGACCCCCGCGGCCGGGACGTCGGCGGGGCCCGGCGGCGGCCCGCCGCGGCGGCCGAGCTGCGGGGCCAGGACGGCCAGCGCGATGAGGGCGAGGCCGGCCCACATGCCGAGCGGGAGGCGCCATCCGGCCGCGGTCCAGCCGGCGGCCGGGACGGCGAGCCCGGCCGCGATCGCCGCGAAGCTGGCCTGCACCGAGGAGTACGCGCCGGTGACCGGCCCGATCCGGTGCGGGAAGTCGCGCTTGACGAGGGCCGGCAGGACCACGTTGAGCACGGCGATCGCGACGCCGAGCAGCGCGGTGCCGAGCCACAGCAGCGGCGCCCCGGGCAGCGAGCGCACGACGAGCCCGGCGGCCAGGACCACGAGACCGGCGCCGAGGGTGCGCTCGATGCCGATGCGGCGGGCCAGCACGGGAGCGACCGGGGAGACCACGGCGAAGGCGATCAGCGGGAGGCTGATCAGCGCCGAGGCGGTCAGCGAGGTGAGGCCGAGGTCGTGGCGCAGCTCGTCGAGGACCGGCCCGACGCTCGTGATGGCGGCGCGCAGGTTGGCCGCGACCAGCAGCAGGCCGGCCAGGACCAGTGCCGGGCGCAGCGTGCGGGTCTTCGGGCCGGCGACACGTTCAGTGAGCGTCATGGTGCTCGGCTTCCTCTTGCAGTTCGTGGGCGAGCCGGGCCATGCGCTCGGCGGCGGCCGCGGCCGCGTCCGGGTCACCGGCGGCGACCGCGTCCAGGATCTCGGCGTGGCTCGCGTCGATGTCCGCGAGCCGGGGCCGGGCCGCGGCCAGGTCGACGTCGGGCGAGTTCAGGTGCTCCAGCGAGCGCTCGTTGCCGCCGGTGCCGCGGTAGATCTCGGCGAGCAGGGCGTTGCCCGACGCCTCGAGCAGCAGCCGGTGGAACACGATGTCGGCGGCGGCGTAGGCGGGGCCGTCCGTCGCGGCGGCGCGGGCGGCCAGGGCCTCGGCCAGGCCCGCGACCTGCTGCGGGGTGGCCCGGGTCGCGGCGAGCCGCGCGCCCTCGCGCTCCAGCAGCAGGCGCACCTCGGCGACGTCGGCCGCCCGGTCGCGCTCCAGCCGCCGGGCGAGCGCGGGGCCGAGGTCGCTCGTGGCGATCACGAAGGTCCCGTAGCCGGCCCGGGCGCCGAGCAGGCCGGCGTGCACGAGCGAGCGCAGGCCCTCGCGGACGCTGTTGCGGCTGACGCCGAGCTCACGGGTCAGCTCCTGCTCGGTCGGCAGCAGCGCGCCGACGGGGAACTCGCCGTCGGCGATGCGGCGGCGCAGCTGGTCGGCGACCTGCTCCGACAGCGACACGTTGGGGCTCAGGCGCGGCATGGTGTCCAGCCTGCCATTGAGCCAAATGTTGGACAATTACCCGAGCGTGTCGCACCGTGTGGTCTGCGGCACGGCGGCCACGTGCCGGCCGAAGCGCCGAAGCGCCGAAGGTGCCAGGCTGTGTCACCTACTTGCGCAAGACTGCGGTGCATGCCGAAGACGTCCGCCCGCCTGCTCGCGCTGCTGTCGCTGCTGCAGACCCGCCGCGACTGGCCCGGCACCCTGCTGGCCGAGCGGCTCGACATCAGCCTGCGCACCGTGCGCCGCGACATCGACCGGCTGCGCGAGCTCGGCTACCCCATCGCCGCGGCCAAGGGGCCCGACGGCGGCTATCGGCTCGGCGCCGGCACCGAGCTGCCCCCGCTGCTGTTCGACGACGACCAGGCGGTGGCCCTCACGGTCGCGTTGCAGGTCGCGGCGACCACGCCCGGCAACGGGCTGGCGGAGGCGGCCGCGCGGGCGCTGTACACCATCCGGCAGGTCATGTCCGCCCGCCTGCGCAACCGGGTCCGCGACCTGCGGGTCACCGCGATCGAGCGGCCCGCCACCGGGCCGGCGGCGACCGTCGGCGGCGACGTGCTGCTCGCGATCGGCGCCGCCATCGGCGCCCGGGAGGGGCTGCGGTTCGACTACGGCACCGGGCCGCCGCGACGGGCCGAGCCGCATCACCTCGTCACGTGGGACGGGCGGTGGTACCTCGTCGCCTGGGACGCCGACCGCGCGGACTGGCGCACGTTCCGCGTCGACCGCATGCGCCTGCGCACCCCGAACGGGCCGCGGTTCGCCCCGCGGGAGCTGCCCGGCGGCGACGTCACCGCGTTCGTCACGGGCCGGTTCCGCGGCTCCACCGACGCATCCGGGGACTGGCCGTGCCGCGGAACCGTCGTGCTGGAGCTGCCCGCGGCCACGGTGGCGCTCTACACTCGGGACGGGATCGTCGAGCCGGTCGGCCCCGCGCGCTGCCGGCTCACGCTCGGATCGTGGTCCTGGACGAGCCTCGCCGCCGCCGTCGCCCGCTTCGACGCCGACATCGAGGTCGTCGGGCCGCCCGAGCTCACCGAGGCCTTCGAACACCTGGCCCGGCGATGCATGCGCACCACGGCAGGAGGAGACGGGTGACGGCTGGGGGATTCTCGGCGAGGCGGCTGGTCCTGGTGCGGGATCTGCTCGAACGGCAGGTCGACGCCGGCTTCGTCCCGGGGGCCGTGGCGGTGCTCGCGCGGCGTGGGGCCGTACACGTGCAGGCCGTCGGGAAGCTCGCGTTCGAGGGACCGGGGTCGAACACGCCCATGGCCCCCGACACCATCTGCCGCCTCGGCTCGTCGTCCAAGCCGCTCGTCGCCGCGTGCGCGATGACGCTCGTCGAGGACTGCACCATCCGCCTGGACGACCCCGTCGACGAGCTCCTCCCGGAGCTGGCGGACATGACCGTGCTGGCCGATCCGGCCGGGCCCCTGCACGACACGGTCCCGGCACGGCGCCCGATCACGGTGCGGGATCTGCTGACCAGCACGCTCGGCACCGGGATGCTCGCGGTCCCGCCCGGCACCATCCCGATCGCGGACGCGCTGGGCGGGCTCGGCAGGACGTCGCCGGACGAGTGGCTTCGGCGGCTCGGCGAACTACCGCTCGTGCACCAGCCGGGTGAGAGCTGGATGTACGACACCGCGGCCGACATCACCGGCGTGCTCATCGCCCGGGCCACCGGCCAGTCGCTCGGCGAGACGCTGCGTGAGCGCGTCTGCGAGCCGCTGGGCATGCGGGACACCGGTTTCCGGGTGGAGGGCGAGCACCTCGGCCGGCTGGCGACGGCGTACGCCGCCGAGGACGTCGACGGCGCGGCGGTGGTCGAGGACGGCCCCTACGATCGCTGGAGCCGGCCGCCGACGTTCGAGTCGGCGGGCGGCGGGCTCGTCTCGACCGCCGCGGACTGTCTCGCGTTCGGCTCGGCGATGCTCGCGGGCGGCGGGCCGGTGCTCTCACGCCCCGCGGTGACGCTGATGACGACCGATCACCTGACGCCGGGGCAGAAGGCGCTCTCGGGGTTCGGGCCGCAGTACCTCGCCGACATCGGCTGGGGGCTCGGCCTGGCGGTGCGCACCCGCCGTACGCACCTCGGCCCGTCGGTCGGCTCCTACGGCTGGCACGGGTTCTACGGCACCGCCTGGTACAACGATCCCGCCGAGGACCTCACCGCCTACTTCGCCATCCAGCGGGCGCACGCGGGCGATCAGTCGCTGCCGATGTGGCAGGACCTGTGGACGGCGGTCTACCAGGCGATCGACGACTGACGGGTGCGGAGCCCGGGGCAGCGCGCCCCGGGCTCCGCGACGGTCACGGGTCAGGCCTTGCGGAAGGTCTGCGCGCCGGAACCGTTGCAGTCCCAGATCTGCAGGCGCGTGCCGTTGGCCGTGCTGCCCGACGGGGAGTCGAGGCAGCGGCCGGACTGCGGGTTGCGCAGCGTGCCGTTGCCGCCGTCGACCCAGACCTGTGCCGCGTTGCCCGTGCAGTCGTGCAGCTGCAGGACGGTACCGTTGCCAGTTCCGCCACCGGCGATGTCGAGGCACCGGCCGAGCGTCGTGAGGGCCGAGCCGTTCCACTTCCAGTTCTGGTCCCGGGACGTGTCCTGGCAGTCCCAGAGCTGGACGGCCGCGCCGTCGCCGCCGGTGTCGTCGCCCGCGACGTCCACGCACTTGCCGGCCGGGCCGACGATGTCGGAGGCGCCGCCGTTGTAGACGAAGGACTGCGCGCCGCTGCCGTTGCAGTCCCAGATCTGCAGGCGGGTGCCGTTGCCGGTGGCGCCCGACGGGGAGTCGAGGCAGCGGCCGGAGCCGACGTTCACGAGCGTGCCGCCGGGCGTCGTGCGCCACTGCTGCCAGCCGCCGGCGTTGCAGTCCCACAGCTCCAGCTTCGCGCCGGCGGCCGAGGAGGCGCCGGTGACGTCCAGGCAGCGGCCGAGCGTCTGCAGGGTGCCGTTGTTCTTGAGCACCCAGTGCTGGTCGGCCGCCCCGGCCTGGCAGTCCCACAGCTGCACGGCCGCGCCGTTGCCGCCGATGTCGTCGCCGGAGACGTCCAGGCACTTGCCGCCGGGGCCGATGACGGTGTTGCCGGTAGCGCTCGATCCGCCGCCCGGGCCCTTGTTGTAGACGGCGACCGAGTCGATGACCATCGACGCGCCCGAGATGGTGGCGGCGTTGGGGCCGCCGCCGAACGCGTCGGGGAAGCCGCCGCCGATGGCGAGGTCGTAGATGATGAAGAACGGGTGGTCGACGGCGTTGGACCAGGTGGCCGCGTCCACCTGGTTGGCGAACAGGGTGAAGAAGTTGCCGCCGTCGAGGTAGAAGCGGATCTGCTCCGGCGAGACCGAGCGGTCGACCTCCACCGCGTAGTCGTGGAACCCGGTCTGGCAGCCGGGGCAGCCGCGCTCGCCGCTGCCGAGCCCGGTGCTCTCGTTGCAGGGGCCGCCGGGGTTGACGCCGCAGTGCAGGGTGCTGAACAGCGAGCTGCGGCCGTTGATGTCCTCCATGATGTCGATCTCGCCGGAGCCCGGCCACTGCACGCCGGCCCGCAGCGGGGCGCCGAGCATCCAGAACGCGGGCCAGTAGCCGGCGCCGTTCGCGGTGGTCACGTTCGGCTGCTGCAGCCGGGACTCCACGCGCATGACGCCGCCCGGGGCCGCCCCGAAGGTGGCCGCCTGCGTCTCGACCCGGCCCGACGTCCAGCCCGAGCGCGGGTCCGAGCCGCTGTGCAGGGCGGTGAGCAGCAGGTGCCCGGCGCCGTCCTTGTGGACGTTGGCGGTACTGCTCGTCATGGTCTCGATCTCCCCGGTGCCGAAGCTCGAGCCGGGGCCGGTGTCGTACTTCCAGACGTTCGTGTCGAGCCCAGAGCCGTTGGGCCCGTCGAACTCGTCGCTCCACGTGAGCGTGAAGCCGGGCGGGGCGGGGTTGATGGTGGCGTTCGCGGCGACGGTGGCGGTGACGGCGTAGTACACCGGCACGGCCACCACGGCGGCCAGCAGGGCCGCCTGAAGCTTCCTGCGCATGGCTGACCTCTCTCGGCGCCCTGAGAGCGCTCTCTGTCAGCTTTGTTTACAGTTTGGCGACGCGGATGTCAATTATTGTCGATGGCTTAGGTGCCGGCGGCGGAGCCCAGGGACGGTGCCGGTGCACCCCGCGGACGATCCCGTCGATGCCGGCCGCGCCGGTCCCGAGGTAGTTGGTCATGCATCGCACCGGCCTCAGGACCGTGGCGAGCCCGATGTGGTCGTGCAGGTACCGCTCGATGAGCGCCTTGCCCTCGGCGGACTGCGTCCTGGTCGAGGACGAGGCGACGTGCTGAGCACCATCTGCTCGACCCCGGCGGCGGACGCGGCGTCGATCAGGGCCCGTCCGCGGGCGACCTCCCGGTTCGCGTCGAACGTGACGGGCGGGACGGCGAACACCGCGGCGGCGCCGTCGAGCGCGGGTGCGAGGCCGGCCGGGGCGTCGAAATCGCCCGGGACGAGCCGCGCGCCGGCGGCGGCCAGCGCGACCGGCCGGCCGCCCAGCTACTGCGGGCCGACCTGCCGCCAGCGCGCCCGCCGCCGGCGCCGCTGAGCCGGATTCCCGGTTGCCCCGCCCCCTCTCCGGCCGCAGCATGAGGGCATGAGCGTGGAGATCGTCGCGGTGCCGGACGCGGACGCCGAACTGCTGGTGCCGCTCCTGCACGACGCCGAGGAGGACGACGAGCGCATCCGGGCCGCTCTGCGCGATCCGGCCTGCCGCGCCTACGCCGCCCGGCTCGGCGGCGAGACGCTCGGTGCCGCGGTCGTGCGGTGGGACCGGCGGGAGCCGTCCGAGCTGCTGTACATCGCCGTCGACCCGGCCCGCCGGGGCACCGGTGTCGGCCGGCGCCTCGTCGCGGCCGTCCAGGCCGAGCTGCCCCTCCACGGCCGGTCGCTGCTCGTCGGCACGGCCAACTGCTCGCTGGACAACATCGCCTTCTACCAGCGGTGCGGCTTCCGGATGCACTCGGTGCGGCGCGACTTCTTCGCCTATATCCAGCCGCCGCTGTCCGAGCACGGCATCCCGATGCTGGACATGATCGTCTTCTCGTACGCCAGTCCCACCGCGACCGGGTGACGCGCGCCGCCCGGCGCGCGCGGAGCATGGCGGAGTGCGGGGTCTGCTGCTGTCCGTGAACGTCGGGCGGCCGAAGCACGTGGCGTGGCAGGGGCGCACGGTGTACACCGGCGTCTGGAAGCGTCCGGTCGACGGCCCGGTGATGGCCCGCCGGCTCAACCTGGACGGCGACGGCCAGGGCGACACCGAGGGCCACGGCGGCGAGCAGCGGGCCGTGCTCGTCTATCAGCTGGACTCGTACCGCCACTGGCAGCAGGCCCTCGCCCTGCCCTCGGACTTCGGCCAGTTCGGGGAGAACCTCACCGTCGACGGGCTCGCCGACGACGAGGTGTGCGTCGGCGACCGCTACCGCATCGGCGACGCCGAGTTCGAGGTCACCCAGCCGCGGGTCACCTGCTACCGCGTCGGCCTGCGCCTCGGCGTGCCCGAGATGGCGGCGCTGCTCGTCGCCCACCACCGTCCCGGGTTCTACATGCGGGTCATCCGCGAAGGGCTCATCCGCGCCGGCGACGTCATCACCCGCACACGCCGGGGCCCGCTCCCGGTGGCCGAGGCCGACGCCCTGCTGTACCTGCCGAACCCCGACCCGAACCGGGTGCGCCTCGCCGCCGGCGTGCCCGCGCTGAGCCCCGGCTGGCGGCAGTCGTTCCGCGACATGCTCACCCCGAGACCGGCCGACGCCCCCGCGTGGCCGGGATTCCGGCCGCTGCGCGTGGCCGCCGTGCACGCCGAGAACGCCACGGTGACGTCGATCCGGTTCGCCGGGCCGAGCCCCCACGCGCGCCCCGGCCAGTACATCACCGTGCGCCTGCCCGGCAACGGCCCGGTCCGCAGCTACTCGCTGTCCAGCGACGCCTGCCGCATCACCGTCAAGCGCGAGCCGCACGGCGCCGCCAGCGGCTTCCTGACGACCGAGGTGCGCCCCGGGTCCACGCTGGACGTCGCGGCGCCCCGCGGCGACTTCGTCCTCGAGGACGGCGACGAACCGGTCCTGCTGATCTCGGCCGGCATCGGCCTGACCCCGGTCCTGGCGATGCTGCACCACCTGGCGGGCGGCCCGCGCGAGGTCTGGTGGATCCACGCCGCCCGCAGCCCGGCGGAGCACCCGCTCGCCGCCGAGGCGTCCGCCCTGCTCGCCACCATGCCCAACGCCCACGAGCACATCTTCTACAGCACCACCACGGGCCGCCTGACCGCCGAGCGCCTGGCCGCGATCCGGGTGCCGAGGACCGCGACCGCCTACGTGTGCGGCCCGGACGCGTTCATGACCGACATGCGTGAAGCGCTCGAACGGGCCGGTGTCGGCCGCATCCGCTCGGAGCTGTTCACCGCCCGCCCGAGCATCAACCCGGGCCTCGCCGGCCGCCCAGCGAGGGCACCCCATCCGCCCGCGGGCGAGCCGGGCGACGGCCCGCGGGTGACGTTCGCCCGCAGCGGTGTCTCGGCGGCGGTACCGCCGGCCGGCAGCATCCTGGACCTCGCCGACGCCTGCGACGTGCCCACGCGCTGGAGCTGCCGCACCGGCGTCTGCCACACCTGCGAGACCCCGCTGCTCGCGGGCGAGGTCACCTACTCCCCCGAGCCGCTGGAGCCGGCGAACCCCGGCTCCGTGCTGATCTGCTGCGCCCGCCCCGGCACCGACGTGGTCCTCGACATGTAAGGCACAGTCCTATCTACCCGATAAGTTTTACGGAGTCCGAACCCGGACACGAGCCGCCCGCAGATCGTGCAGAACATCGATCTGGCCCCCACGTTCCAGCGCATCGGCGGCGCCCCCGTCGCCGGCGACGTCGACGGCCGCGGCCTGCTCACGCTGCTCACCGGCGGCCGGACCGACGCCTGGCGCACCGGCTCGCTCATCGAGCACCACGGCCCCGGCACCAGCGCCGACGACCCCGACGCAGGGCCTCGTAGGTCGTCGGCATGCCGTTGCGGGCGTCCTGCGGCACCGTCAGGCGCCCGCCGGCGGCTCCGGGTGACGGAGCCGCCGGCGGGCCGGCGAGTGGTCGAGGCCGTCGGCGAGCCGGCGCTCCTGGTCCTCGCCGGTCAGGGTGCCGCTCGCGTTGGCGGTGCCGGCCCGGGGCAGGCCGAAGTCGCCGGGGAATCCGCCGGGCTGATCGGCCGGCGTCTGGTGCCGCGCCGGTGTCGTCGACCTCATCGACCAGGGACGCGTAGTGTTCTCGGTCTCGTGGTCGTCGTCGCGACGATTTTTGCCACAGCTCAGGACGCCGGGCCGTTGTCGACGAACACGAATGTGGTCAGCGGGGTGGCGTCGCCGAGCTCCTCCGCGATCAGCCCGTTGGCCCCGGACACCAGCAGAAAGGCGTCGCCGACGCTGATCGTGAACGTCGCCGGGTCGCCGCTCTCCGGTGGCTTGATCGTGAACAGCTGGCCGTCCCGGCTCGGGTCGCAGGCGGTGGCGGCGATGGTGAGCGGCGCGCTGCCGTTGCTCCGCAGCCCGAGGCAGGCCCGGTCCCCCGTGGCCGATCTGATCATGTGACGGGCTCCGGTCGGTACCAGGACGAACAGCCCCTTGCCGGTGCCACCGTCGGTCACGTTGAGCCGCCCGCTGCCGTCGACGGCCAGGATGGACTCGCCCGCCTCGGCCGGGCGGATCACGACCCGGCGCGTGCCCAGCAGGATCGGCGCGTCCGGCCCGGTGGCCGAGGGCTGCGGCGCGGCCGGGCCCGGCTGCGAGCTCGGCGCCGACGGGGCGGCACCGGCGGCCGACGGCGACGGCGGGCTCGGCGCGACGGGCTTCGCGGTGGTACCGCAGCCGGCCAGCGCGGTGAGCCCGGCCAGGGCGAGCAGTGCGCGGTGTCCTCGCATCCCAGGTGTGTACCCACCCGGGCGCCGTCCCGCACATGCCCGGCGTCGACCGGGCTCGATCCGCCCCGGACGCGACCGTCGTGTCAGGCCGGCCGGCCCGCCGCGCTCATGTGCTTGTGCGCCCACTCCTCGAACGAGGTGAGGGGGATGCCGAGCGCGCGGGCGAACTGCGGGCGCGCCGGCTGCCCGGCCACGTTCATCAGCTCCATCGGCAGGCCCGCGTACGCCGGCATGCCCGCGGCGACCGCCTCGGGCTCGGTCATGTCGGGCGCGGCGAGCGGGACGCCGAGGGCACGGGACAGGATCTCGGCGATCTCGGTCATCGCGAGGTGGTCGCTCGCCAGCTCCAGCTCGATCTCGTGGAACCGTTGCGGCTGGGCCACGGCCGCGGCCACCGTCGCGCCGATGTCGTCGACCGCGACCAGCGAGAGCCGCGTCGAGGGCCTCAGCACGGTCGCGATGCCGCCCTCGACGCCGCGGGGCAGCAGATACGCCGAGGAGAGCAGGAAGTTCTCCATGAAGAAACCGGGCTTGACCAGGGTCCAGAACGGAAAGCCCGCGTCCCGGACGCGCTGCTCGATGCCGGACTTGGCGGCATAGTACGGCTCCAGGGGCGCCCACCGGCCGGAGTCGTAGCCGGGCGCGGTGCGGATCCGCCCGGAGCCCGACACGGACGTGTGCACGAACTGCGGCACCCCCGCGGCGCGGGCGGCCTCGATCAGGTTGACCGCCTGCCGCAGCTCACCGTCGAAGTCGAACGCGCCGTCGCGTACCTCTGCCATCTGCACCGAGAAGACGGCCCGGGCCCCGCCGACCGCATCCGCCAGGGAGCCGGGATCGCGCAGGTCGCCCCGCACGAGCTCGGCCCCCAGCGAGGCCAGGGCCGAGGCCTGGGCGCGCCGCGGGTCGCGCACCAGCGCCCGCACGGCAAACCCGGCGGCCAGCAGCGCCCGGGCGGACGCCCCGCCCTGCTTGCCCGTGGCGCCGACGACGAGTACGGGAGCGGATGCAACCGGCATGAGCTGTCCTCCTGGACGATTGCCGTTAAACGGCGGGGTGCGCCGTTTCTGTCCGGGCTAAGATACGGCTACCCCCGCCACTTAGCAAGCCCGGGAGCACGCATGACCGGTCAGCGCGCCGACGCCCGCCGCAACTACACGCTGCTGCTGTCCGTGGCCGAGCGGGCGATCGCCGAGCAGGGCGCCGACGCGTCGCTGGAGCAGATCGCCCGCACGGCGGGGGTCGGGTCCGGGACCGTACGCCGGCACTTCCCGACGCGCCACGCCCTGCTCGAGGCGGTCTTCCGCCGGCAGGTCGACGCGCTGGGCGACCGCGCGCGGGAGCTGGCCGGACGCCCGGACAGCCGCGCCGCGCTGCTGGAGTGGCTCGACGCCGTGCTGGCGTTCGCGGCCACGAC
The DNA here is from genome assembly GCF_050947935.1 of Dactylosporangium sp. CA-052675. Taxonomy (GTDB): domain Bacteria; phylum Actinomycetota; class Actinomycetes; order Mycobacteriales; family Micromonosporaceae; genus Dactylosporangium. The sequence continues at coordinate 5,966,463 of NZ_CP192010.1, forward strand.
CCGCGGCCTGGCCGAGGCCCTCAACCGCGACCACGAGGCCGACCCGGGCGAGGCCCACGAGCACTGCGCCACCGCGCGGCTGACCGAGGCGGGCGACCCGCTGGTGCGCCGCGCGGCGGACGACGGCGGGCTGGCCCCGGGGGTGACCATCACCGACCTGCTCACCCTGGTCACGGGCATCGCGCTGGCCACCGAGCACAGCCCGGACGCCGCCACTGCGGCGAACCGCCTCCTGCGGCTGACCATCACCGGCGTCAGCCCGGCCTGAGCACCATGGAAGCAACCGCGGTTTCGCGCGGGCAGCGCTGGAGAGGGGCGATCGGATGCGGTACACACGACTGGGCCGGACGGGGCTGCGGGTCAGCCGGATCGGGCTGGGCTGCATGAGCTACGGCACCGCCGCGGCAGGCATGCATCGGTGGACGCTGGACGAGGACGCCGCGGCCGCGTTCTTCCGGCAGGCCGTCGAGCTCGGGGTCACGTTCTGGGACACCGCGAACGTGTACCAGGGCGGCACGTCCGAGGAGTTCGTCGGCCGGGCGATCACCCGGTACTCCCGCCGGGAGGACATCGTGCTCGCCACGAAGGTCAGCGGGAAGATGCACGACGGCCCGGGCGGCAGCGGCCTGTCCCGCAAGGCGATCCTCGAGCAGGCCGACGCCTCCCTGCGGCGGCTCGGCACCGACTACATCGACGTCTACTACATCCACCGGTTCGACCCCGAGACCCCGGTCGAGGAGACCATGGCCGCGCTGCACTCGCTGGTGCAGGCGGGCAAGGTGCGCTACCTCGGGGCGTCGTCGATGTGGGCGTGGCAGTTCGCGAAGCTGCAGCACGCCGCCGTGCTGGGCGGGTGGACGGCGTTCAGCGCGATGCAGGATCAGTACAACGTGCTCAAGCGCGAGGAGGAGCGGGACATGATCCCGATGTGCCTCGACCAGGGCGTCGGGCTGACACCGTACTCGCCGCTGGCCAAGGGGCGCGCCGCCCGGCCCTGGGGCGAGCAGACCGCACGGTCGTCCTCCGACCGCGTCGCCGAAGCGTTCGACCGGGACGTCGACCGGCCCGTCGTGGACGCCGTGCAGGCCGTTGCCGAGGCCCGGCAGGTCCCGATGGCTCAGGTCGCCCTCGCGTGGGTGCTGGCCAAGCCCGCGGTCTCCTGCCCGATCGTCGGCGCGACGAAGCCGCACCACCTCGTGGACGCCGTCGCCGCCCTCGACCTCACCCTGACGGAGCGGGAGATCGCCGACCTCGAGGGACGGTACGCGCCACAGGACAACTTCTGGTGGTGACGGCCGCCGCCCGGCCGCGGTTCAACCCCGCCCGCACGGGAAGTGCAGCGGGCGACCGAACCTTTCCGCGAAAGGACCCGCCATGACCTCCTGGACGCCCGACGAGCTGCGTCGCATCGGCGCCGCCGACGAGCTGCAGATCGCCCCCACCCTCGCCGACGGCACCCTGCGGCCCCCGACCACGATCTGGGTCGTCCCGGACGGCGATGACGTGTACGTCCGCGCCGTCAACGGCACCGACTCGTCCTGGTACCGCAGCACCCGCACCCGGCACCAGGGCCACGTCCACACCGACGGCGTCGACCGCGACGTCACCCTCACCGACGTGCCCGACAGCGACCCCGTCAACGCCCGCATCGACACGGCGTACCGCACCAAGTACCGCCAGTACGACACCGCCTACGTCGACATGATCCTCACGCCGGCCGCCCGCGCCGCCACCCTGAAGCTCACCCCCCGCTGACTCGATCCGGCACCGGCGGAGGAGCCGGTTGCGAAGGACCGGCATGCACGACGCCGGCGCGCATGACGAAGTCGACGGCGCCGGTGGCGTCGATGTCGTCGAACGGGTTGCCGGGCAGGGCGATCAGATCGGCGACGGCGCCGGGTTCGATGCGGCCCAGATCGGGGCGGCCCAGCAGGTCGGCGGCGGTGCTGGTCGCCGCGCGCAGTGCCCGCACCGGGCTGATGCCGGTGTGCACCATGGCGGGGAACTCCCGCCAGTTCTGCTCGTGCGGGAACATGCCCGCGTCGGTACCGAAGGCGATGCGCACCTCGCTGGCGGCGACGTTGCGGGCACTGTCGCGCAGCTGGCCGGCGTAGCGGGCGAACTTCGCCCGCTCGGCGGGATGCTTGCCCCGCCAGTACGCGTCGTCGTCGAGGTGCTCCAGCGCGTCGGAGACCATGAACTGGGTGGGGACGAGGAACACCCCACGCCGCTGCATCAGCGACAGGGTCCCGGCGGACGCGAGGTTGCCGTGCTCGACCGAGCGCACCCCGGCCCGCACGGCGCGTGCGACGCCCTCGTCGCCGTACGCGTGCGGGGTGCACGGCACGCCCAGCTCGGCGGCGGTGGCCACCAGCGCGTCCATCTCCCGCTGCGTGTAGGTGGTCCGGCCGGGGTCGTCCGCGGGTGTGCCGAACCCGCCGGTGGCCCCGAACTTGACCCAGTCGGCGCCGGCACGGATCTCCGCGCGCACGGCGCTGGTGACGGCGGCGGGCCCGTCGGCCAGTACGCCGATCTCCCGGCCGTACTCGGGTGCGAGCGGCGTGGAGATGTCGCCGTGGGCGCCGCGGGCCGAGATCAGGTGCGGGGCCACGAGCATGCGCGGCCCGCTCACCAGGCCCCGCGCGACGGCGTCACGCAGGTGGACCGTGACCGGGTCCGCCGCGAACGTGGCCAGGTCGCGCACCGTGGTGAAGCCGCGGTCGAGCAGGTCGCGCAGCACCGGCAGGGCCCGCAGGGCCAGCACCGCGGCCGAGTCGGACACGAACGCGGTCAGCAGGGCGGACGGCTCGACCGTGGTGTGGACGTGACAGTCGATGAAGCCGGGCAACAGCATGCGGTCGCCGAGGTCGACGACGCGCCTCGCGCCCCGCCCGACCCGCTCGCCGACCTCGGTGATGCGCCCGTCGTCCACCGCGACCTCGGTGTGGGCGGACGGCGCCGCGGCCAGCCCGTCCCAGCACCGCGCGGCGACGACGACGGTACCGGTCGATGCATCCGCACTCACCGGGGTGCACTGCCCCGGGAACGCCCGGCCATGCGGATGACGCGGCCCGCATCGACGGCATCGTGTCCGGCTGCGCCCTCGTGCATCGCGAGGGTGCGATCGGCCATCCGGCCCCTTCGAGCAGCCCAGACCTCGCTCGGATGAGCCGCCGATAGGCTCGCGACGATCAAGGACCCCCGGCCCGTGACGGAGCCCAGTGCCGCACGGGCGGAATCCCCTCGACGAGAGGTGCACGACGATGACGCTGGACACGGCCCTGCTCGAGCATCTGGATGCCGAAGCGCAGCAGGCGAACCCGTCCTCGGCATTCGCCGCGATCGGCGGAGCCGCCGCGGTCTCCGCGGTCGTGGAGGAGTTCTACACGCGACTGCTGGCCGACCCCGCCCTCCGGGACTTCTTCACGCCGCTGGTCGAGTCCGACGGGCTGGGCGCGCTCAAGCGGCACCAGGTGCTGATGCTGACCAAGGTGCTCGGCGGGCCCGACCGGTACGCCGGCCGTGACCTGCGGGCGGCCCACGCCCACCTGGCCATCACCGACGACGCCTACCGGCGGGTCAGCCTCCACCTGCTGACCGTGATGCACGACTTCAAGGTGCCGATGGACATCCTGCAGGCCGCCGACGACATCCTGCGCTCGGTCAGCGCGCTGATCGTCAGCGGGGCGCAGGGGGACGCGCAGTAGTGGACACCGCCGCGCTCAAAGCAAGCTGGGCGCAGGTCGTACCGCTGGGTGATCAGGCCGCCGCCTACTTCTACGCCACCCTGTTCAGCATCGACCCCAGCCTGCGCCTGATGTTCCCCGCCTCGATGGGCGGCCAGCGCGACCGGCTGCTGTCCGCGCTCGGGCACATCGTGTCCAATGTGGACGACTCCGAGACGCTGGTCGCGTTCGTGGAACAGCTCGGTCGCGACCACCGCCGGTTCGAGGTCCAGCCGCAGCACTACCCCGTCGTCGGGCAGGCGCTGCTGCACACCCTGGCCCACGGGCTGGGTCCCGCGTGGAACGACCAGCTGGCCGCCGACTGGGCCGCGGCGTACGGGATCGTGTCCAAGGCGATGATCGACGCCGCGGCGGCCGTCGACCCGTTCGAGCCGGCCTGGTGGAACGCCGAGATCGTCTCCCACGAGCGGCGTACCGGCGACATCGCCGTGCTCACCGTGCGGCCCCAGGGCGAGGTGCGGTACCGGGCCGGGCAGTCCCTCGCCGTGGAGTCGCACCTGCGGCCGAAGGTGTGGCGCTACCTGACGCCGGCCAACGCTCCGCGCCGGGACGGCACGATCGACTTCCACGTGCGGGCCGTGGCCGGCGGGCAGCTGTCCCCCGCGCTGGTGTACCAGGCCCGCGAGGGCGACGTGCTGCGCCTGGGATCGCCGATCGGCAACCGCCTGACCGTGGCGTCCGGGCCCGGCCCCGACCTGTTGCTGCTGGCGGGCGGCACCGGCGTCGCGCCCATGAAGGCCATCATCGAGCAGTTGGCCGCCGGCCTGGAGGACCGCAAGGTCACCCTCGTCGTCGGGGTCCCGAACCGGTGGGACCTGCACGACCAGGCCGAGCTCGACCAGCTCGCCCAGGATCTGCGCTGGGTCCAGGTCGTCACGGCCCTGTCCGAGGACATCGTCGGCGGCCAGCCGGCCACCGCGGTCGAGGCCGCCCTGCGCCACGGCTCCTGGCACGATCGCCAGATCTACGTGTGCGGCTCACCGGCGATGGTGGCCGGCACCTGCCAGACGCTGCGCGACGAGGGTTACGCCTCGGCCGACATCCACGTGGAACAGTTCGACGACAAGACCTATGCGCCGCTGCGTGCCTCCATGACGCCGGAGCGGGTGTTCGAGGAGGTGACCCGACCATGAGCGCAGAACCAACGCCACGGCGTAGGCCCCTCTCGCCGCATGAGATCCGCAACGCCCGCCTTCGCCAGATCGGCTTCCGCAAGGGCTACGACCCCGGGGAGGTCAACGCGCTGCTGCAGCGGGTGGCCGAGGAGATCGCCGCTCGCGACGCGCAGATCAGCACCCTGCTGCACGACGTGGAGCGGCTCCAGCGGGAGGTCTACGCCCGCCGCCACGGCGCGCTGCCCGACAACGCTCCCGCCGGCCTGGACGAGGCGCTCATCTCCGAGCGCATCCAGGCCCAGCAGTACGTCGACGAGATCGTCGCCGCCGCCCAGACCAACGCCGCGCACCTCGTGGCGCAGTCCCGGCAGCAGGCCAGCGAGATCATCCGAGCCGCCCACGCCGCGGCCGAGCAGGCCGCGCGCGACTATCGCGCCAACTCGGGGCCCAGCTACAGCCCCGACCGGGAGGAACTGGCCCGGCTGGCCACGCTCGCGCAGTGGGCGATCCGCCAGTTCTCCGGCTTGCGGACCCAGGTCGACGCGACCGATGACGCGGCCCGTCAGGAACTGGCCTCGATCCTCGACCGGCTCGCGCCCATCCTGCACCCGGGCAGCACGAACGGCGCGGCCTACCCGGGCGACCCGAACCACCGCAACGGGAGCCTGTAGCCCGTCGCGCCCGCGGGCGGCTCGCCCACGGCACCGTAGGCGGCGAGCCCGCCGTCTGCGGGGCCGTGGGCCGGCGAAGGCGCGCCGTCATTGCCGGGCGCGAATACGGGTGGAGCGCGGCATGTCCAGCCACCACGCGGCGGCGGCACGCGCGTCGTGCCCGGCGTTCGGGTTGGTGCGCACATCCCCGAGCAAGGCGTCCTCGCCCGCGACACCGATGGCATAGACCAGCGAGGGCAGGATCACCGGATCGGTCGTGAAGCGATCCACTGTGGTACGCCAGAACGTGGCCGGGCTGGCGCCGCCGACGTGGCCGAGCGCGTGGGCCGCCGTCGCCCTCACCTGCGGGGCCAGGCCGGCCGCGAGCAGCAGACGCTGCACCATGGCCCGATGCTCGGGGCCGCCGACCACACGCAGCGACTCCAGCGACCGCACGGCCGTGGCCGTGTCGCATGCCGCCAGCGCGTTGGTCGCCCGGGTCGAGAGCCGCCGTGCCACCGACTCCCGGGGGCCGAGCACCCCGCCGGCGCGCGCGACCGTACTCCGGGCGGTCCGCCGGCTCAGGCCTCCAGGCGATGCCTGATGCGCTCGAGGGTCGCCTCGCCCCGGGACACGCCGATGCCTTGTGCGAAGCAGAGCGCGGTGCATCGTACGGAGGCGGTTCAAGCGCGACCGGTCCCGCGCGGGAAGTCACTCGGGCGGCGTGCGGGCGCCGGGAACGATCAGCCCCGTCTCGTAGGCGGCGATGATGGCCTGCGTCCGGTCGCGGATGTCGAGCTTGGACAGGATCCGGGTGACGTGGGTCTTCACCGTCGTCTCGCTGATGTGCAGCCGGGCCGCCAGCTCGGTGTTGCTCAGGCCGCGGGCGATCAGCCGGAGGATGTCCAGCTCGCGCGGGGTCAGGGTGGACAGGTCCCGGTGCAGCGCCGGCTCCTCGTCGCCCCGGGCGAACCGCTCGACCAGGCGGCGGGTCACGCTCGGCGCGAGGAGCGCGTCGCCGGCGCGGACCATGCGCACCGCCGAGACGAGGCGGTCGGCGGTGACGTCCTTGAGCAGGAACCCGCTCGCGCCGGCGCTCAGGGCCGCGTACACGTACCGGTCCAGGTCGAAGGTCGTCAGGATGACGATCCGGGGCGGGTCGGGATGGTCGGCCAGGATGCGCCGGGTGGCCTCGAGACCGTCCACGCCGGGCATGCGCACGTCCATGAGCACCACGTCGGGCCGCGTGCGCCGGACCGCGTCGATCGCCTCGGCCCCGTCGGCGGCCTCGGCGACGACGTCGATGCCGTCGGCGCCGAGGATCATCGCGAAGCCGGTGCGAACGAGCGCCTGGTCGTCGGCGATCACGACCCGCGGCGGGTTCGTGGTCACGACCTCTCCACCGGGATCGTCGCTTGGACCCGGTAGCCGCCGGTCGGCAGTGGACCGCCGGCGAGGGTCCCGCCGTAGACCGCGAGCCGTTCCCGTAGTCCGATGAGACCTCGGCCGTTGCCGGCCGGGGCCGCCGGGCCGCTGGTGCCGCCGTCGTCGGTGACCTCGACGCGCACCTGCGCGGGCCGGTGCTCGACGCGGACGTGCACCGCGGCGCCCGCCGCGTGCTTCATGGCGTTGGTGAGCGCCTCCTGCACGACCCGGTACGCCGCGAGGTCGACCCCGGGCGGCAGCGGCCGCGGGTCGCCGTCGACGACGACCTCCACGGGCGTGCCGGCGTCGCGGACCCGGGCGACGAGCTCCGGCAGCCGGTCCAGGCCGGGCGACGGCGGCTCGACCTCCGGCTCGTCCGGGCCGGGCTCGTCGCCGTCCATGGTCAGCAGACCCATGACGTGCCGCAGTTCGTTCATCGCGGCGCGGCCGCCCGACTCGATGGCCGCCAGGGCCTGGTCGACCTTGTCCGGCGACACCGGCAACACGCGGCGGGCCGCGACCGCCTGCACCACCATGACGCTCACGTTGTGCGTCACCACGTCGTGCAGTTCCTGGGCGATCCGGGCGCGCTCCCGCTGTACGGCCACCGTCGCCTCGGCCTCCCGTTGCGCCTGCGCCATCCGCACCCGCTGCTGCAGCCCGTGCACCGCGTTCGCCGCGAGCCCGACCGGCACGAGGATCAGGACCAGCAGCAGGGCCGGCTGGTTGATCGGCAGGCTGGCCCGGTGCAGCACCATGGTGATCCCGCCGAGCACCACGCCGACCACGGCGGGGATGCGGTACGGGCTGTGCATCACGGCGCTGTACGCGGCGACCACGCACGCGGCGAACGTGAACAGCGGATCGCCGAAGCCGGGCGAGCGGTGATACGTGGTCGCCGCCAGCAGCACGATCCAGAACACCGTGAGCGGGTAGCGGCGCCGGGCCGCCACGGGCAGCGTGGCCAGCCCGACCACCAGGCCCCACAGCAGCGCCTGCGGCCACGGCAGCGACGTGAAGTACGGCACCACGACGTCCGGCGGACCGGTCGCACCGGGGGCCACCGGCGGCGGCGGCCCGTTCGAGGCCATCGTGGGGATGCCCTCGACGCGCAGGGCGAAGCCGAAGTACGCCCCGCCCGCGAGCGCCACCGCCAGCACGACATCCGCGGCCAGCGCCCACCGCGACTGCGCCGGCGGGGTCACCGGACCGGTTCGCAGCTGTTCGCGGATCGACGCCAGGCTCACCGGACCAGTCTGGCAAAGTCCGCCCGCCGGCACATCGTCCGCCCGGCAGCACGTCCCGGGCCCGCGGTCGTACATCGCTGGTAGGACCCCGCCGCGTCGTCGTACCCGCGGACCGGCCGATATCGGAGCACAGATCGACGCGCGGCAACCCCTGCGGCCCATAGCGTCCAGCCATGAGCATGATCGAGGCCCGCAACGTCGCCCGGTCGTTCGGCACGACCCCGGCGCTGCGCGGCGCCACCGTCGCCGCGGCCCCCGGCGAGATCCTGGCCGTCATGGGCCCCAGCGGCTCCGGCAAGTCCACGCTGCTGCGTTGCCTGTCCGGCAGCTGCACGCCCGACAGCGGCGAGGTGCACTACGACGGCCGGCGGCTCGACACCCTGCCCGAACCGGCCCGCACGAAGCTGCGGCGCACCGCGTTCGGGTTCGTCTTCCAGGTCGGCCAGCTGGTGCCGGAGCTGACCGTCGCGGACAACATCGCCCTGCCGCTGCTGCTGAACAGGGTCCGCCGGACCACGGCGTACGCGACCGCCGCGAGCTGGCTGGACCGGCTCGGGCTCGGCGGCCTCGGCCGGCGGCGGACCGGCGAGCTGTCCGGCGGCCAGGCCCAGCGGGTCGCGGTCGCCCGGGCGCTGGCCATCCGCCCACGCGTGCTCTTCGCCGACGAGCCGACCGGGTCGCTGGACTCGGTCACCGGCAAGGCCGTGATGGACCTCCTCGTCGCGCTGGCCCGCGAGGAGGCCGTCACCGTGCTGCTGGTGACCCACGACAGCCAGGTGGCCGGGTATGCCGACCGGCTCGTCATCGTGCGCGACGGCCGGGTCGGCACCGGGGCGCAGGCGCGGACGCCCCGATGACGATGCCGCCCGGTCAGCTCGGCCCCGGCCGGTTCGTCACGGGGTCGAAGAGCCAATAGGCCTCGGGCGCCAGCGGGAACGGCAGCAGGCCCTCGCGCACGAGGACGAACGGGCCGCAGGCGGTGCGCAGCAGGGTGTCCCAGAAGTCGCCGCCACACGCGTGCGATCGGCCCGACCGGGCCGGTGACACGAGTTCGGCCGCGGCCGGCCTGGTGAGGGCGGCCGCGGCCGATGCACGACGTGACGCGTCACCAGGTGACCGGCAGGGTCCGCAAGCCGTAGAGCAGATCCTGCGTCTCCCGGAAGGTGACCTCCTCGACCGGCACGGCCAGCCGCAGGTCCGGCAGCCGGGTGAAGATCGCCTCCACCGCCGTGCACGCCTCCAGCTGCCCCAGACCCGCGCCGAGGCACCGGTGCACGCCGTGGCCGAAGGAGAGGTGGGGCGCGCCGACGCGCCGGATGTCGAAGACCTCCGGTTCCGGGTAGACCGCGCTGTCCCAGTTCGCGGAGTGCAGGTGCAGCACGACCGACTCGCCGGCGCGGATCACCTCGCCGTCGATGGTGATGTCGACCTTGGCCGCGCGGATCGGGCCGTGCTGGATGATGGTCCAGTAGCGCAGGGTCTCGTCCACGGCCGGACGGATCCAGCGGGCCGGGTCGCTGCGGACGAGCGCGCCCTGCTCCGGGTCGCGCAGCAGCGCGAACGTCGTCAGGCTGATCAGGCAGGACGTCGCCTCGAGGCTGGCGGCCAGCAACAGGGTGGCCATCCCCACGAGCTCCTCGACCTCGAGCTCGCCGGACGCGACCGGGCCCGCGACGAGCCGGCCGAGCAGGTCGTCGGCCGGCTCGTCGATCTTGCTGGCGACCAGGTCCCCGAGGACCCGGCGCATCTTCTGGCCCGACGCGTGCCGGCGCGCCGCCGAGCCGTCGTGCGTCGCCCGCGCGCGGCTGCACTGTTCGACGAAGTCGCTGTCGTCGCCGCGTACGCCGAACAGGTTCGCCGAGACGTGGCGGGGCAGCACGTCGGCGAAGCCCTCGACCAGGTCGCCGCCCGGGCCGCGCTCGATGAACGCGCCGAGCAGGCGGTCGACCTGTTCCCGCACGGCGGGCCGGCGGGCCTCGACCGCGGCGGCGCTGAACTCGTGGGCGAGGAACCGCCGCAGCCGGGTGTGCTCGGGCGAGTCCATGTTGACGAACACGCCGGGCCGCGGGTCACGGTAGGACAGCGGTACGGCGGGGAAGCCCTCCCGGGTGCCGTCCGCGCTGAGCAGCGAGTCGTCCGAGAGCAGCGCCCGGATGTCCCGGTAGCGGGTGACGAGCCAGGCCTCGCCGCCGTAGGCGAGCGTGACCTTCCGCGGCCGGCCGTCCGGTGCGCCGTCGCGGTAGGCCGCCGGTGGCGTGAACGGGTCGTCGCGTTCCGCGGGGAAGACGATCGGGCAGCCTGCCGTCTCGTGCTGGGCCAGTTGCATGGCGTACACCTCCGATGGGTCAGCGGTCGTGGGTCGAGGTCGGTTGCCGCACCGTGTACCGCGGGTCCAGCGCGGCGTCGAGCACCATGCGCTCCAGTCGCCGGAGGAAATCGGCGGGCGTCCCGGTGCCGAGGAAGCCCTCGCGGACGCAGAGCGTGAGGTCCGCGCGGTCGCCGATCTCGTTGAGGTACAGGAAGAAATTGGCGTCCTTCGGCGTTCTCGGCCGCTGGACCTCCGACACGCGCGTCAGGTGGCGCAGCGCGGGCACCCGGCGGGCCGCCTCGTCCGCGGCGTCGACGTCGACGACGACTCGGCCCTCGCGGGCGAACCGCACGTCGTTGAAGAAGCAGTACCCGCGGCCGGCGATGCCGCGCTCGGCCGCGACGGCGTCGATCACCGCGCTCAGCTTCCGGGGGTCGCACTCGCTGTTGCGGTAGGCGCGCATGGCCGCGTCCCCGGCGCGGCGGAACAGCGCGTCGCGTCCCTCCTCGCGGACGGGCAGGTGGAACAGCGCGTTCTGGTTGAACGCGGCCACCATGTCGCGGCTCTCCGGCTGGAAGCGGGTGGCGACGATCGTGCGGATCGACACGTCGGCCTGGCCGGTCCACTCGCTCAGCACGACCGCCGTGGCGGCCATCGCGATCGCCGACGGCCTGACGGCGTAGCGGGCCGACAGCGACAGGATCGCCGCGGCCAGGGCCGGCGACAGGATCTCCGCCCAGGCCAGCCTCGGCACCGGGCCGGCGCCGGCGTTGCCCATCATGCGATCGCCGGTGCGGGCCAGCCGCTCGGCCCAGTAGGCGAGCGTTCTGGCCTCGCGGCGCCGGCCCGGCTCGGACGCCTCGAACGCGGCGCGCCGCAACGGCTGCTGCCCCACCGGCCCGAGCGCCTCGCCGGCGAGCAGTGCGGTCAGGTCCCGCAGCAGGATCTGGTAGCTCCAGCCGTCGACCGCCATGTGGCTGACCACCATCAGCACCCTGACCGGGCGGCCCCCGTCGGTCAGCACCGCCACCCGCAGCGGCAGGTCCACCGCGTCGTCGAAGTGCCCGGCCCGCATGATGCGCAGCTGGTGGGCTATGGCGTCGTCGAGGGAGCCCTCCCCGACGTCGTGCGCCGGCACCGCCAGCTCGCCGCGGTCCCGCACCTGCTGCCGTGGCCCGTCCGGCGTGTCGAAGTAGCGGCTGCGCAGCGAGTCGTGCCGCTCCACGAGCGCACCGACGGCGGCCCGGACGTCCGGCAGCGCCACGCCGGCGGGCACGGCGCACGAGCCGGTGATGTTGAGCGAGGCGTCGTGCGCCGGCAGCCAGCGCAGGACCTCCCAGATGGCGAGCTGGCCCCAGGTGAGGGGACCCGGCCCGGCGCCTTCGGCGCGGAAATGTACCGCCATTCGCGTCCTCCCCATGGCTACGGCCAGACGAGTTGCGGCCAGAGGAGGTCGGGCACCGCCGCCACCGGGACCAGCACGGTGCGAATCCCGCACGCCTCACCCGCGGCCCGGTCGGCCGCGCTGTCGCCGACGAACAGCGTGGTCCCCGGGTCGAGCCCGAGCCGGTCGACGGCCAGCCGGAGGCCGTCGGGCGCGGGCTTGGGCGCGGTGACGTCCTCGCGGGCGACGGTCAGGTCGAGGTCCAGACCGCAGTAGCGCAGCAGCGCGGCGGCCAGGTCGCGGGCCCGTCCGGTGCAGATGCCCACCGCGATGCCGGCCTCGCGCAGCCGCCGCAGGACGTCCGGGGTGCGGGTCGTCGGCCGCAGGGCACTGCCAGGCATCAGCTCGAGGAAGGCGTCGTGGTACGCGCGCCACGCGGCGTCCAGGTCGGCGTCGCCGACGAGCGCGGCCACGGTACCGAGGTCCGTCGCGCGCTGCGCCATGAAGACGCGGGCGGCGTTCGGCTCGGCCCGCCCGACCTCGGCGGCGGCGGCGCCGAGAGCCCGCCGGTGCAGGTCGAGCGAGTCGACCAGCGTGCCGTCCAGATCGAAGATGATGCCGCGCGGCGGCGGCTCGAGTGGGGCGCTCACGGGCCGGCTCACTTCCCGGTCAGTCGCTCGACCACGTCGGCGAACGGCTTGAGCTGCGCCGCGGGGAGCACCCAGTAGCTCATCCCGAGCCGGTCACGCAGCCGCTCGAGCCGGTCGCAGATCTCGTCGGCGGTGCCGACGAGCGCCAGCGGCGAGTCGAGGGCGTCCGCCGCGTCCATGCCGAACGCGCGCGCGAGGACCCGCTGCCCGTAACGGTCGCGGTCCGCGGTGACGGCACAGACCTGCGCGAGGCACTGGATCTCGATGTCGTCGAACCGGCCCTGCGCCCGGGAGCGGATCCAGTCGTGGCGGCGGTCGAAGTCGGCCAGCCGCGCCGAGGCGAAGAACGACGGTCCCCGCTGCGCGGCGGAGACCTGCGCGCTGACGTTGATGATGTCGGCGTGCTCGGCGGCGACCGCGAGCATCCTGCGGCCACCGCCGCCCAGGACCCATTTCACGGCCGCGGCCGGCGGGGGCGCGGGCTCGCCCACGGCCCCGGTGAGCGTGTAGTGCGTTCCGCGATGGTCCAGGGGGCCGCCCCGCCACAGCGCCTTGAGGATCGTGGTCGCCTCGGCGAGCCGGTCGATGCGCTCGCCCGCCGGTGCCATCGGGATGCCGGCCCGTTCGTAGTCCTGGGCCAGCCATCCGGCGCCGAGGCCGATCTCCAGGCGATCACCGGCGAACTGCGCGAGCGTCGCCAGCTCCTTGAACAGCACCAGCGGGTGCCGGAGATCGGTCGCGAGCATGAGGGTGCCGAGGGCGATCCGCCCGGTCGCCTCGGCGGCGGTCGCGAGGGACACCAGCGGCCCCCATTCCCGGCCGAGGTGGTCCGGCACGAGCAGGCCGCCGTAGCCCAGGTCCTCGGCGGTCCGGGCCTGCTCCCGCCAGCTTGGCGCGCTCGACACCTCGCTCGCCAGCACGGCGAACCGGAATCGACGATCGATGCTCATGCAGCTCCTTTCGAGTCCTTTCGAGTCCTTTCGAGTCCTTTCGAGGGGGCCCGCGGCCGGGCGGCCGGCACGGATCACCGCGGCGCCCGCAGGTTCTCCGCGATGCGCCGGTGCAGGTAGGCCCGGCGCATCTTCGCGGTCAGGTAGTCGCCGAACGTCACCGGCGCGTGGCGGGCCGGGTGCTGCCCGGTCACGCAGCTGGGGACGCACTCGATGAGGGCGTCGTAGCTCGGCTGGTGGAAGAAGGCCACCGAGTACCGGTCGTCGTGTCCCGTGCCGTCGCCGGTGTGCACGACCCGGTGCACGGTGCTCGCCCACCGGCCGTTGGTCCACTGGGCCATGAGGTCGCCGATGTTGACGACGAGGGACCCCGGCACCGACGGCACGTTCACCCAGCGCCGGTCCCGGTCGAGCACCTGCAGGCCGGCGTCGGTCTCGTCCTTGAGCAGGATCGTGAGCGTCCCCCAGTCGGTGTGCTCGCCCTTGCGCAGCTGGTCCTTGGCCGGGCGCCCCGGCTGACCCGGATACCGGTTCGCGGCCATGCTCGTCGCGTGCGCGGCGAACTTGTCCGCGAACCAGTCCTCGGGCAGGTCCAGCGCCAGCGCGAACAGCCCCATGATCTGCGCGGCGAGGCGCTCCGATTCGGCGAAGTACGCCAGGAACGCCTCCCGGAAGCCGGGCAGCGCCGGCCACCGGTTCGCCGCGTGCAGCACCGGGTCCCCGCCCGCCGGCCGCAGCGGTGCCGGCAGCGGCTCGCCGAGCCGGTTGATGACGAACGTCTCCAGCTCGCTGCCGCCGGGTCCCTGCTCGCGCTGGATGGCCGGCTCGGTCTCCCGGCCGTAGCCGCGCATCAGCGGGTCGGCCGGGTCCGCGCGCAGCGCCTCCTTCTGCCCGGCGGGCAGGTCGAAGAAGGCTCGCGTCGCCCGTCGCAGGGCCGCCGTGGTGGCGGCCGGCACGCCGTGGTTGACGACGGCGAAGAATCCGCTGGTCGCGCAGACCCGGCCGAGGGTGCGGGCGGCGGCCAGCCGGCGCGACGATGGACCCTGCGCCGTCGCCAGGTCGATGACCGGCACGAACCCGTCCACGAGGGTCACCGAAGGATCGCTCACGGGGTTCATCGCAGGAACTCCTCGGTGATCAGCAGGGCGGGGCGGCCCTGGATGAAGACGCGGTACGTGCGGCTGGCCACCGTTCCCGCCGGCCGGTCGAACCACAGCAGCTCGCGCCGGTGCTCCACGGCGGCCCCGATCAGGGCGCTGCCGATGCTGGCGTGCTCGTGCGCCAGCGCCGCCACGAAGTCCGGGGGCAGCCGGTCGGGGATCAGGACCGACGAGGCCGACAGATAGGCCGCGTTGGACCGCACCCCCTCGATCACGACCCGGCGGGCCAGCGTCGCGGCCCTGGCATCGGCGCGCAGCCACCGCTGCTGCACCGGCGTGAGCCGGCCGGCGGCCCGGTCGAGGCATCGGGTGCGCACCGCCTCCAGCGCGTACGCCTCGAGCAGGCTCGTCACGGTCCCGTCGGTGACGAGCAGGCACCGGTGGTAGGGCGACAGGGCGGCGAAGTCCAGCGCCGCGGCACCGGCCGGCCGCTCGTGCTGGGCGACGAACCGGCGCGTCAGACCCGGGTCAGCCACGCCTGCCCCTCCCGTCGCACCAGCGACTCGACCTCCAGGAAGTCCTTGTACGTGTCGAGGCCGAACCACATGCCGTCGTGCCGCAACCCGTGCAGCGCGCTCCGCGCGGCGAGCCGCGGCAGCACGTCGCGCTCGAAGGACGCGCCCGGTGACAGCTCGGCGAACAGTTCGGGCTCGCACGCGAAGTACCCGGCCGAGATGAGCGTGTCGTCGACCGGTTTCTCGTCGAAGGCCGTCACCAGCGTCCGCTCGCCGAGGCGCACGACGCCGTACCGGGAACGGACCCGGGTCGCGACCAGCGTGACGAGGCCCCGTCCGGCCTGATGGGTGCGGATCAGCTCGTCGAGGTCGAGGCTGGACAGCACGTCGCCGTAGCCGAGCAGGAAACGGCGCCGGCCCACGTGCGGCCGGGCGTCCAGCAGGCGCACGCACTTGCCGGCCTCGGTCCCGCTGTCCACGAACGTGATCCGCAGGCCGCCGGAGACCGGGTGGGAGCGCCGTACGACCTCGCGGATCGCCTCGGCGCGGTACCCGACGCACAGGACGAACTCCGTGCAGCCGAAGCCGCGGTAGTACTCCATGATGTGCAGCAGCAGCGGTTGCCCGTCGGGCAGCGGGCGCAGGGCCTTGGGCAGGTCGTCGGTGTCGGTGCGCTGGCGCAGGCCGAGGCCGCCGCACAACAGCACCACCGGCGGGCGCGGGACGGCCGTCATGCCGCACCGCTCCTGCGCAGCACCGTGTCGCCGAGGACGAGCAGGTCCAGCTCCGTGTTGAGGAAGCATCGGATGGCGTCCTCGGGCGTCTCCACGATCGGCTCGTCGTTGTCGTTGAACGACGTGTTGAGCAGCACCGGCACCCCGGTGATCCGGTCGAACGCGGTCAGCAGGTCGCACAGCGGCCGGTTGAGCCGGGGGCTGGCGGTCTGCATGCGCGCGGAGCCGTCGACGTGGGTGACCGCGGCGATCGTGGCCCGGTGCTCCGGCCGCACGTCCGGCACCAGCAGCATGTAGTAGTTCGGCGCGTCGGAGGTGAAGAACTCGGCCTGCCGGCCCTCCAGCACGACCGGGGCGAAGGGGCGGAACGCCTCGCGGTGCTTGACCTTCGCGTTGATGTGCTCCTTCATCCAGGCGGGCCGCGGGTCGGCGAGGATGCTGCGGTTGCCCAGCGCCCGCGGCCCGATCTCGGAGCGGCCCTGGAACCAGCCGACGATCGCCCCCTCGGCGAGCCGCGCCGCGACGTGGCCGAACAGGTCGTCCGGGTGCTCCACGCGCAGCCGGCGCCGGTACTGCTCGATGGCCGCGTCGATCTCGGCGGTGCCGTGGCGCGGCCCGAGGTACGGCGAGAACGGCGTGCGGGTGTCCTTGCGCTGGTGGCCGCCGATCTCGTGGTAGCCGTACAGGGCCGCACCCAGCGCGGTGCCGTTGTCGCCCGCCGCCGGCACGATGTGCACCCGCTCGAACGGCGTCTCCGTCAGCAGCCGGTAGTTGGTCACGCTGTTGAGCGCCACCCCTCCGGCGAGGCACAGCCGCCGCTCACCGGTCGCCTCGTGCAGCCGGCGCGCCAGTTCGAGCACGATGCGTTCCGTGTTCGCCTGGACCGCGAACGCGAAGTCCGCCCGGACGGCCTCCCGCGAGCGTTCGTCGGGCGCCTTCGCCAGCTCCCCCGCGATGAGCTCGCGCAGCGCGACCTGCTGCGCGTGCGACTGGCGGAACTCGCCGTCGGCGAGGTGGAACGTCTCGGCGAGCGCGTCGACGTACCGCCGGCCGCCGTACGGGGCCAGACCCATCGTCTTGCCCGGCTCCCCCATGCCGGTGCGCCGGGACACGAACCCGATCGCCTTGGAGACCGCCTCGTACATCCACCCGACGGAGTCCTCGTTGGGGTCCTCCATGCGCACGTCGGTCAGGGTCACCCGGCCGAGTTGCCGGCGGATGGTCCGCAGCCCGTCCGCGTCCGCGGCGTAGGAGGTGATCGTCTCGCCGCGCAGCCCGTCCGGGCCCTCGACCGTGCTGCCGCGGCCGTCGAGCACCAGCACGGCCGCGCTGTCGAACGGCGCCGTGTAGAAGGTGCTCGCGGCGTGGGACAGGTGGTGGCCGATCCAGTGCACGCGGTCCTCGAACCGCAGCGAGTACACGCGGTTGAGAAAGTCGTTGGCCACCACCAGGTCGACGTCGTCGATGCCGAGCCCGGCCTCGTCCAGCACCGCGTCGGCGGCCAGGCAGCGGGCCAGCCGCGGGCCGAGGCCGAACGCCTGCTTCACCCGCGTCAGCCGCTCCTCCTCCACCGCCGCGATCACCTCGCCGTCCTCCACCAGGCACGCGCAGAAGTCGTGGTGCGACCCGCCCAGGCCGAGCACCCGCATGTCGCCAGTCCTTTCGGTCGACTCGGAAACGTTGTCCTCAAGCAGTCCGCGGCGCGGCCATCACCGGTCGGGACTCACCGGTCGTGCCGGACGCGCTTGCCGGTCGCGGTGCGCGGCAGCTCGGCGTGCGCCTGGAAGCGGCGCGGCACCTTGGCCGGCGCCAGCCGGGCGCGGCACCAGGCGAGCAGGTCCGCGTCCGGCACGGCCGCGCGCAGCACCACGTGGGCCACCGGCACCTGGCCGCGCAGGAGGTCGGGCTCGCCCCGCACGTCGACGTCCGCCACCGCCGGGTGGGCGGCCAGGACCCGCTCCACCTCCTCGGGGTTCACCTTCTCGCCGTCGACGTTGATGACCGACGCGATGCGGCCGCGCAGTCGGATGCGGCCGCCGTCGAGCTCGGCCAGATCGCCGGTGCGCAGCCACCCGCCGTCGAGGCGCAGCGGGCGCACCCCGCCGGGCGTCAGGTAGCCGTCCGCGAGCGAGGAGGTGCGCACCAGCAGCTCGCGGCCGGCATCGCCGTGCGGCTCGCCGAGCCGGACCTCGACGCCGGGAAGGGGCTCGCCGATGTCGCCGGGCGCCTCGGCGCCGTCGACCGGGCCGAGGGTGATCGCCCCGGCCTCCGAAGAGCCATAGCAGTTGTACAGCGTGAGCTCATGCCACCGCGCGATGTCCCGGGCCGCTCCGGGCGGCAGCGGCGCACCGGCGGACACGGCGCGCTCGAACGGCCCGAGCACCGGCCCCGCGATCCGGACCGCCTCCCGCGCCGCGGTCCGGTAGTGCGCCGGGTGCGCGATGAGGACCCGCCCGCCGGTCCGCACCGCGGCCCGCGCGTGCTGCGACGGGATCGTCCGCGGCCCGCAGTGGTAGATGCCGGCGCCGGCCAGGATCGCGGCGACGAGGCCGTAGTTGAAGCCGTACGCGTGGTGCAGCGGCACCGCGACGACGACCGGGCTCCCGGGCCGGTAGCCGAGCAACCGCGCGACCCGGTGGCCGTCGGCGAGGATCGCGTCGGCGCCCCGCACCACGCCGGTCGGAGCCCCGGTGGACCCGGAGGTGAGGAAGGTCTGGGTGTGCGGGGGCGCGCCGGCCGGGGCGTCGCCGGCGGCGCCCCGGTCCGCGTACACCCCGAGCTCGGGGTCGCGGTAGTCGGCCTCGCCCGGGCCGGGCCGGTCGCCGACCCGCGGCCCGGCGGGCGGCGCCGGTTCGAGGGGTCGACGTGGACGACCGGCACCCCGGCGAGGTCGCCCGCGAGCGTGGCGACCAGCGTCCCGACCGCGGTCCCGCAGGCGGCGACCAGCGGCCCCGGCGCCCGGCCGGGCCCGTCGAGCCAGGCGGCGAGCCGCTCGGCGCCGGCCCGGATCCGCGCGCCGGGAACCGCACCGCGGGCCGAGGCCACCTCCTGGCCGGCGAGCCGGTCGCCGAGCGCCGCGAACAGGCGGGCGGTCACGGCGCCGGCACCTTGGTGACCAGGGTGTCACCGAGGACGAGCGCGTCGAGGTCGGTGTTGAGGAAGCAGCGCACGGCGTCGGCCGGCGACTCGACGATCGGTTCGTCGTTGTCGTTGAACGAGGTGTTGAGCAGCACCGGTACCCCGGTCAGCCGTTCGAAGGCGGCGAGGAGCGCGTCGAGCCTGGGGTTGAGCGCGGCGGTCACGGTCTGCAGCCGGGCCGAACCGTCGGCGTGGGTCACCGCCGCGATCTGCTGGCGTTTGTGCTCCAGCACCGGCGCCACGAGCAGCATGTAGTGGACGGGGACGTCGGTGCCGAAGAACTCCGCCTGCCGGGCCTGCCGGACGATCGGGGCGAACGGGCGGAACGGCTCGCGGTGCTTCACCTTCTCGTTGATCCGGTCCTTCATCCAGGCCGGGCGCGGGTCGGCGAGGATGCTGCGGTTGCCCAGCGCCCGCGGCCCGATCTCGGAGCGCCCCTGGAACCAGCCGACGACGTCACCGGCGGCCAGCCGCAGGGCGACGGTCACGAGGAGCTCGGCGGGGCGGCTGACCCTGACCCGGTCGGACACGGCGTTCAGGGCCGCGTCGATGTCGGCGGTGCCGTACTCCCGGCCGAGGTACGGCGAGAAGGGCTCGGGCCGCGGGGTCCAGCCGGCGCCGCCGTGCTCGTGGTGGCCGTAGAGGGCGGCGCCGAGCGACGTGCCGCTGTCCCCGGCGGCCGGCACGATGTGCACCTCCTCGAACGGCGTCTCCTCGAGGATCTTGAAGTTCGCCACGCTGTTGAGCGCGACCCCGCCGGCCAGGCACAGCCGCGGCTGTCCGGTCTGCTTGTGCAGCCAGCGGGCCAGCTCGACGATGACGCGCTCGACGTGGTGCTGCACGGCGTGGGCGAGGTCGGCGCGGACTTCGTCGCGGCCCCGCTCGCCCGCCTTGGCGAGCTCGGACTGGATGTGCCGGCGCATGGCGATCTGCTGCTGCGTCGACTGCCGGAACCGGCCGTCGGCCAGGCTGTAGCACTCCCGCATGGCGTCGACGTACCGGGGACCGCCGTAGGCCGCCAGGCCCATGGTCTTGCCGGCGCCCTGCCCGCCCGGGCCGCCGAAGCCGATCTCCCGCGACACGAGCTCGTACATCCACCCGATCGAGTCCTCGCAGGGGTCCACGGACCGCTCGTCGGCGAGGGTGACCCGGCCCGCGTGGGCGGTGAGCGGGCGCAGCCCGGACGGGCCCGCGCGATAGGACGTCGTGGTCTCGCAGCACAGCCCGGCGTCGGTGCCGACGTCGCTGCCCCGGCCGTCCAGGACCAGCACCGCGGCCTCCTCGAACGGCGAGGTGTAGAACGTGCTCGCGGCGTGGGAGAGATGGTGGCCGATCCAGTGCACCCGGTCGCCGAACCGCGCGGCGTACACGGGGTTGAGGAAGTCGTTGGCGACGACGAGGTCGACGTCGTCGACGCCCAGGCCGGCCTCGCCCAGCACGTAGTCCACCGCCTCGGCCTTGGCCAGCCGCGGACCCAGCCCGAAGGCCATCTTCACTCTGGTCAGCCGCTCCTCCTCCACGGCCGACACGACGACGCCGTCCCGCACGAGGCAGGCACCGTAGTCGTGGTGTGATCCGCCGAGACCGAGTACTCGCATGGGTCACCGCCTTTCTGGGGCATGAACGATCGCGGTTCGTTGGCCATCGCGCGGGACGGCGATCCCGGCCGCCGGGTTCGTGTCGGGTTCGTCGCACGCCGCCCGTTGCCGGATCGACGCCGGCCGCGGCATCAGCGCGCCGCCTTCGGCTCCAGCTCGGCCCCGTGCCGCGCGAGCAGCACCTCGACGTCGACCCGGACGCCGCGCCGGGCCGACTCGATCGCCGCCTGGGCCGTGGCGAACGTCAGCAGGTTGTCCGACGCCTCGCCCCAGGGCGGCGGGCCGCCCCGCAGCGCCGCCGCGAACTCGTCCAGCGCGGCCGTCACCAGCGCGGCCGGTTCCGCGGGTGCCGGGCCCGGCCCCGTTGCCGCGCCGGCCGCCGGCGACCGGTCCGCACGCAGCTCGGCGACGGGGGCGGTCTCGCCGTCCCAGATCGCGCTGCCGTGGCTGCCCGACACCCGCCACCGGCCCGTCCACGACGTCTCCAGCCCGTCCGAGCACCACGAGCCCGTGTACCCGAGGTGGACGCCGTTGGTGTACTCGACGGCCACGACGGCGGCGGCGGGCCCGGCGTACCAGCTGCCGGGCGGGTCGTGCTCGGTCGCCGTGACCGCGACCGGCCGTTCACCGGTCACGAACCTGACCGCGTCGAAGGTGTGCGGCGCCATGTCGAGCAGCAGCGGATGGTCCATGGCGAGGCGGAAGCCGGCGTCGCGGTACGCCCGATGGAACTCGACGCTCACGAGCCCCAGCGGGCCGAGGGTGCGCGCCACGTCCCGCAGCCGCTCCAGGCCGGGCTCGTAGCGCCGCGACTGCGCGATCATGAGCAGGCGGCCGCGCTCGCCGGCCAGCCGGGTCAGCGCGACCGCCTCCCCGAGGGTCGCGGCGAACGGCTTCTCCGACAGCACGGACAGGCCGGCCGACAGCGCCGCGGAGGAGACCGCGAAGTGCGCGGCGGGCGGGGTGATGTTGACGCACACGTCCGGCGCCCGGGCCAGCAGCCCGCCGAGGTCGCCGGTGACCGTCAGGTCCGGCCGCCGCAGCCGGATCGCCGCGCCCCGGGCCCGGCGCTCGTCGAGATCCGCGATGCCGACGAGGTCGAACCCGGGATGCGCCTGCACCGCCCGCAGCCAGGTCATGCCCATGCCGCCGGCGCCGACCACGACGGTGCGCAGCGGCGCCGGGCCAGGAAGAAGGTGGAGGTTCACCGGGCTTCCCGCGTGCTCGCCGGGCCGCTCAGCCGGCCTTGCTCTGCACGTAGTCGGCCATCTTCCCGACGGCGGCGAAGTCGTCCACCACCAGCTCCTCGTCGGGGATCGTGACGCTGAACGTGGACTCCAGCCAGACCAGCGTCTCGAGGATCCCCAGCGAGTCGAAGCCCGCGAAGTCGCGCAGGTCGCGGTCCTCGGCGATGGGGCCGTCGCCGACGTCGGTCAGCACGGTCCGAAGGTGCTCGGTGATGGTGTCCACGATCTTCTGACGGTCGCTCATCAGGTTCCCTTTCTCGTGGTACCGGCCACGCGCCGGGTGACGGCGTGGAGGTGGAGGCTGTAGGTCTGTGCCGCCGGTCCGGCCGGCAGCAGGCCCCGCCACGGCTTGGACGGCGAGACGTAGTGCATGACGACGGCGTCGGCCTCCTCGGCGGCGAGAGCCTCGTCGGTGGGCAGGCGCTCCGGCGGCAGCCGAATCCACGGGGTGCGGCGCAGCGCCGACAGCGGGATCGTGTTGAACCGCCGGGGCAGCCGGTGCCAGCGGTCGCGGGCGGCCAGGTTCAGCGCGTCCTGGTCCCACAGCCGCAGATGCCGGGAGTGCTCGGCGACGGCCCGGAAGGCCCGCTCGAAGAGCCCGTCGCGCCGGCACTCGGCGAGGTCGAAGACCATGACGCCGCTGTTGAAGTACGCCCGGTCGCCGTCCAGGCCGAGCTCCGGCCAGCCGGGCAGGGCGCGGCCGTCCGCCAGCGTCGGGTTGACCGTGTCCTGGACGGCGCCGAACGGCAGGCCCCGCAGGTCGGCGTCCAGCAGCGGGCGCAGGTCGCCGCGCACGACGATGTCGGCGTCGAGATACACCGCCCGGCCGGCGTCCGCGACGGCGGCCGGGATCGCCAGCCGCAGATAGTTGGCCCGGGCGCCGCCGAAGGCCGTGTTGTACGGCAGGTCCGGCAGCTCCGCGCGGCGCAGTACCAGATCCAGGTCGTGGCCGGCGGCGACGGCCGCGATGTCGGCCCGGGTGCCCTCGGCCAGCCCCTCGTGCAGCACGACCACCGTGAGCCCGCGCGCGCCGGCCGGCTGCGAGACGCACAGCGACTCCAGGGCGACGAGCAGCGGCACGCGGTAGGAGTCGTCGACCGCGAACACGATCGGGACGGCACTCACGCGCGCGCACCCGGCCGGCTGCCGGCGTAGGCGCCGGCCTGGATGTTGTACAGCTCCGCGTAGAGGCCGTCGCGCCGCATGAGCTCCTGGTGGGTGCCGTGCTCGACCAGGCGGGAGCCGTCGATGACCACGATGAGGTCGGCCATCCGTACGGTGGAGAACCGGTGCGACACGAGCAGGGTGATGCGCCCCGGCTCGCCGGCGTCGGGTTCCCGGGCCGCGGCGGCGTAGCGTTCGAACAGCTCCCACTCGGCGACGGCGTCGAGGGCCGAGGACGGTTCGTCGAGCACGAGCAGCAGCGGGCGGCGGCGCATGAACCCGCGGGCCAGCGCGATCTTCTGCCACTGCCCGTGCGACAGGTCGACGCCGCCGGCCCAGGCCGCGCCGAGCTGCGTGTCGAGGCCCCGCGGCAGGCCGGCGACGAGGTCGGTCGCGCCCGCGCGGGCCAGGGCGTCCGGCAGCGCGTCCGGGTCGTCGCGGTGCAGGTCGCCGACGCCGACCGCCTCCCGGACCGGGTACTCGAACTTGACGAAGTCCTGGAACGTCCCGGCGACGCGCTCCTGCCAGGCCGCGGGGGCGAGGGTCGCGAGGTCGGCACCGTCGACCATGATGCGCCCGGCGGTGGGGGCGTAGTACCGGCACAGCAGCTTCACGAGCGTCGACTTCCCGGCCCCGTTCTCGCCGACGATCGCCACGACGGCGCCGGCCGGCAGGTCCAGGGTCACGTGCTCCAGCACGGCGCGCTCGGCGCCCGGGTACCGGAACGTGAGGTCCTCGACCCGGATGCCCTGGCGCAGCCGCTCCGGGGGCGGGCCGTCGCCGGCCTGCGCCGCGGCGCGGGCGTAGTCGTCGAGCCAGGTGAGGCGGCGGGCACCGTCGAGCCAGATGAGCCGGAACAGGTGGATGTCGCGGACGGCCTGGCCGAGGTACTGCGACAGCCGGCTGCCCGCGGCGAGGGTCAGCACGGCGGCCGCCGCGGCGTCGGGGCCGGTGGCGACGACCGCGACGCCGGCCACGAGGGCGGCCCCGAGGACCGCGTAGGCCGCCGACAGCCAGACCGCGGAGACGGACCGGGCCCGGGCCATGCCCCGGTACCGCGCGAACCACGAGGTCTCGGCCAGCTCCACGAGACGCTCCGGCAGCCGCCCGACCCGCACCTCCTTGGCCGCCTGCGGGGTGGTGCCCAGCAGGAAGAGGCTCCGCGCCCGCCGCTCGGCCTGCGCCCCGGCCTCCTCGGCCCGCTTCTCCACCTTGCCGCGCCAGTCCGACACGAGCACCGGCGGGATCGCCAGCAGCACGAGCAGCAGCAGCCACGGGCGGATCGAGGCGAGCAGGCCGACGGTGATGCACAGCCGCAGGACGACCCCGAGATTGGAGAAGAGCATCTGGTACAGCTGGCTGAGCGCCGACGCGTGATCGCGCAGGAGCGCGAGCCGGTCGACGTATTCGGCGCGCTCGTGATGCTCGATCGTCGGGATCCTGGCGTGCAGCCGCACCATGTACGACTCGACGTCGACGGCCGCGCGGTCGGTCAGCCGGGTGTTGATCCGTCCCGCGCCGAGGCCGAGCAGCCAGGTCGCGGTCACGAGGGCGGCGAGGGTCGCGGCGGCGACGGCGATCCGGCGCGCGTCGCCGTCGGCGGTGGCGGCCACGAGCCGCGACAGCGCCAGGGCGAGCAGCGCGTCGGGCGCGGCCCCGAGCACGGTCACGGCGAACGCCGCCACCATGAGGACGGGCTGGGCCCGCAGCCCCAGCCGCAACGACAGGGCCAACGACCGCGGCGACGACGGCAACTGGTCAGCGGCTGGCACGGTGCGTGTCCTCCTCGTCGAACCGGGACGCCTGCATGTCGAACATGGCGCGGTAGCTGCCGCCCAGCGCCATGAGCTCGTCGTGGGTGCCGAGCTCGGCCACCCGGCCGTCGCTGAGCACGCAGATGCGGTCCGCGTGCCGCACGGTCGAGAACCGGTGCGAGATCAGCAGCGTGGTGCAGGCGCGGGTGGCGGCCAGGACCCGGTCGAAGATCTCGGCCTCGCCGCGGACGTCGAGCTGGGCCGTCGGCTCGTCGAGCACGACCACCCCGGCGCCCTGGCGGACCGCCGCGAGGGCCCTGGCGATCGCCACCCGCTGCCACTGGCCGCCGGACAGGTCGGTGCCGTCGTCGTACCCGGGCGCCAGCACCGTGTCGAGCCGGCGGAGGTCGGCCGCGCCGGCGTCGGCGAGCGCGGCGAGCACCACCTCGTCCGGGGCTCCGAGCGGCGCGACGTTCTCCCGCAGCGGCAGCTCGTACCGTGCGAAGTCCTGGAAGACCGCGGTCAGCCGGCGCCGCCACGAGGTGACGTCGAACTCCCGCAGGTCCCTGCCGTCCACGAGGATCTGCCCGGACGTCGGGTCGTACAGGCGGCACAGCAGCTTGATGAGGGTGGTCTTGCCCTGGCCGTTGAGCCCGACGACGGCGAGCGACGTGCCGGCCGGGATGACCAGATCCAGGCCGGACAGCACCTCGTGATCCTGGCCCGGATAGGTGAACCGCACGTCGCGGAACCGGATCTCGGCGGCCGGCAGGCCCTCGGCGTCCGCCGCGCCGGACGGCAGCGCGCCGGTCTCGGCCATGCCCCGCTCGGCGCGCAGCACCGCCTCGACGTTGTCGGCGGCCAGTGCGAGGGCCCAGTTGAACCCGCCGAAGGCGATGAGGCTGGCCCCGACGGCGGCCTGGGCGAACACGACGACCCGGCCGCTGTCGATGTGGCCCGCGCCCGCCTGCCGGGCGATCCACCAGAAGAGCACGGCGTTGGCCGCGAGCAGGATCAGCAGCGCCCAGCGCAGCGGGCGCTGCCGCACCCGCGTGGAGTGCAGCCGCCGGTCGACGAGGTCCCGCCGGCTCGTGACGAACCGGCCGACCAGCCAGTCGGCGAGGCCGAAGACCCGGATCTCCTTCGCCGCCGGGCCGGCGACGCCCAGGCCGTAGGTGTACTCCGCCCGCTGCTGGCTGGCGCGGACCTCGTCCTGGGTGAGGTCCCACGAGGTGCTCTCGCGCAGGAGCACGTGGGTCGAGGCCCAGGCCGCGCCGATGAGCAGCGGGGCCCACCAGGCCAGCCCGAACAGCAGCAGCGCCTGGATCACGCCGGTGATGATCATGACCAGCCCGCCGGAGATGATGCCGAGCGACAGCGACAGCTGCGGGCCGGACATGCCGGTGTCGAAGTCCCGCGCGACCGCCAGGTCACCGGCCCGCTCATGGGACTCCAGGTGCTCGATGCCCTGCGGAGCGGTCGCGGCCACCAGCAGGCGCCGGTGCAGGTACAGCGCGACGCGGTCGCCGAGGTTCGCGCCGACCTGGCTCAGGATCGGCGCCTGCACCAGACCGGCGACGAACACCACGCCGAGCAGCACCAGCGGTGTCCGCGGGCTGTCCGCGCGCTGGAGCGCCGATACCAGCACGCCGACCGTCACGCTGAACGCCGACGGCAGCAGGCCGCCGAAGGCGACCAGCCCCCACCAGGCGGCCGCGAGGGCCCGGTCGCCCCGCGGCAGCACGGCGAACAACCGCCGGACCTCGCGCATCACATCTCCTCGTTCGCCGCGCTGGCAGGGTTTCGGGGTGCGGCACCGCGTCCGGCCGAGCGTTCCGTGCCGAGCCGGCGGCCATTTCGGAAAACGGGAGCATCAATCCACAGCCGCCAATGCCCCCGCCGTCGGCCCGAGTGACCCTACCGAGACGCGACCGAGCATGGCAACTATCCGACCAATTTTTGCAACTCTTGAACTCTCCGGAGTCAACGAACGCCCTCACCATCAGCCACCTCAACCGCCGGAAAGGCCGGCACGGCGAGAAGTATGCGGGGACTCGCCCTATTTGCCGCCACGGAACGTGACCGTTACATGCCGTTCGGTGCCGAACAACCTCACGCCTCGCAGTTGCACGGATCCGCTCAGTACTTGCGACGGGGTGTGGATCTCCCCTACGGTCTGGACCGGACACGCAGCACGCAACGCCGCCGTCCCATTGCGAACGGTCAAGGGGAATGACCCGTGAACGCAGATCTGCAACACCCCCGCCCCGATGTCAGACTCCGCACCGACCGCGCCGGAACGCGCGTGCTCGTCACCGGGTACAGCGGCTTCGTCGGCTCCTGGCTGAGCACCGCACTGCTCGCCGGGGGCGCGGAGGTGGTCGGCTACGCCACCGACGACACCCCGGACACCCGGGCCCGCGCGGCGCAGCTGACGGCCCTCGGCGTCACCGGAGTCACCGGCGACATCCGCGACTTCGACGCGCTGCACGACGTCGTGCGCGGCGGCCGGTTCGACGCCGTCGTCCATCTCGCCGCGCAGCCGCTGGTCAGCGCCGGACTCGCCGACCCGCGCACGACCCTCACCACCAACGTCGTCGGCTCGGTCAACGTGCTCGAGGCCGTGCGGCTGTGCGCGCCGCCGGTGCTGCTGCACGTCACCTCCGACAAGTGCTACCGCAACCGGGCCTGGCCGTGGCCGTACCGGGAGATCGACGACCTCGGCGGCGGCTGCCCCTACAGCGTCTCCAAGGCCGGGGCCGAGCTGGTGTTCGAGGCCTACCAGGAGCTGTACCGCACCGCCCGGCTGCCGGTCGCCGCGGGCTCGATCCGCTTCGGCAACATCATCGGCGGCGGCGACCACGCGGCGAACCGGCTCGTGCCGGACACGCTCACGGCCCTGGCCGCCGGGCAGCCGATCCGGCTGCGCAACCCGGACGCCGTGCGGCCGTGGCAGCACGTCCTGGACGTCGTGCACGGCCTGCTGCGCCTCATGGACGGCCTCGGCTCCGGCGCCGTCGTCCCCGGCCAGGTCTTCAACTTCGCACCCCCGGGCAACGGCGCCAGCGTGCGGGAACTGGTCGACGCCCTGATCGCCGCGTGGACCCGGCACGGCGGCACCGGCGTGCCCGTCGTCGCCGACCGCGACCCCGGATTCGCCGAGGACGGCGTCCTGCGCCTCGACGGCCGGCGGGCCGCGGCGGCACTCGGCTGGCAGCACCGCTTCGACCTCGACGGCAGCGCCGAGGCCGTCGTGGCGTGGCACCGCGCGGTCGCCACCGGCACCGCGGCCACCGACGCGACCGCCGCCCAGTTGCACACCGTGCTCGGCCTTCCCCGACTCCCCGACCGAACGGCAGGTGCCGCGCGATGAGCAACGCCTTCGTCTTCTCCCGCGAGTACCCGCCGAACACGGTCGGCGGCACCAGCACCGTCGCCCGCAACCTCGCCGTCGGCCTGGCCGAGCTCGGCCGGCGGGTCGTCGTGGTGTCCACGCTGCCCGGCACCGACCGCGACGCCCGCGAGCACATCGACGGCGTGACGGTGCACCGCGCCGCCACCGGCCTGGTCTACAACGAGGAGTCCGGCCTGGCCGACCAGAGCGTGCGCAGCCACCGCCGGCTCTACGCCGCCGCCGAGGCCCTCGCCGGCGAGCTCGGGCCGCCCGGCGTGGTGCTCCTGCCCGACTTGTTCTGCCACCCCGAGGCGACGATGTTCGCCCGCCGCCACGGCGTCGCGACCGTCAACATCCTGCTGCAGGACTTCCGGGCGATCGTGCCCTACGACCGCGACGCCCACCACGTGACGACCGGCGTCTCCGCCGACCGGCACGACCTGGTCCAGCTGGAGGAGAAGGCGGTGACCGGCTGCGACCACACCGCCTTCATCAGCCGGGCGCTCAGCGACGCCGTCACCGGCCACTACCCAAACAGCACCGCGGCGCACAGCGTCGTGCACCTCGGCGTCGACCTCGCCGAGATCGACGCCGTGCGCGCCGCCCCGGACGGTCCGCGACTGCGCGCCGAGCTCCTGGCCGGGCGGCCGGACACGTCGCTGCTCGTCGCCTGCGGCCGGCTCGTGCCGGTCAAGGGCTTCGCCGAGCTCCTGCGGGCGCTGCCCGGCGTCCACGCGCCGGACGCCGCCGCGCACCTGGCGCTCGTCGGGGTCGGCCCGGAGGAGCCCGCGCTGCGCCGCCTCGCGGGCGAGCTCGGGGTCGCCGACCGGGTCACGTTCCTGGGCGACATCCCGCGGCGGGCCGCGCTGAGCTGGATGTCGGTCGCCGACGTCGCGGTGGTGCCGAGCCTCTGGGAGTCCTTCTGCTACGTCTGCGCCGAGATGATGGCGCTGGCGCGGCCGGTGGTGTGCACCGCCGTCGACTCGCTGCGCGAGCTGGTGCCCGACGCCCGTCATGGCTGGCCCGTGCCGGTGGCCGGACCCTCGGGTGCGCGAGTGCTCGACCCCGGCGCCCTGGCCGCCGCGCTCACCGCGGCGCTGGCCGACCCGGCGGAAGCGGCCCGCCGCGGCGCGGCCGCACGGGCCCGCGTCGAGCGGCACTTCACCAACGCCCGCTTCGCGGAGGGCATCGCGGCGATCGCCGACCGGCTGGCCGGGCTGAGCGGCCATGCCTGAGCCGGGCCTCGCCGCCGTGCACGCCCTGTGCGCGGCGGTGACCCCGCCGGACCCGCGCACCGCGCGCCGGTCGCAGCTGCGCCAGCGGGCCCAGGCCCGGCCGCCGGACGCCCTCGGCGCCCTCGACGCCGTCGCGCACCGCGTCGCCGGCATCCGCCGCGATGCCGCGCCGGGGCCGCTCCCGGCCGCGGTGAGCGTGCTCGCCGGCGACCACGGCGTCGCCCGGCACGGCACGTCGGTGTACCGCCACGGCTACACCGCCCGCGTCCTGGAGCTGATCCGGGCCGGGCACGCGCCCGTCTGCACCCTGGCCGCGCGGGTCCCGGCCCGGGTCGAGTGCGCCGACGTCGGGCTCTGCGAGGCCGTCGGCGACCAGCGGTACAAGATCGGGACCGGCACCGGCGACATCACGCGGGACGCGGCGATGACACCGGCGCAGGCCGTCGAGGCCGTGCTCAGCGGCGCACGGTACGCCACCGACCGGCTCGCCGACGCCGGGCTGCTCGCGATCGGCGAACTCGGCGTCGGCAACACCACCCCGGCCGCCGCGCTCACCGCCCGGCTCCTGGACACCGCCGCCGCGGACGTCGTCGGCGCCGGCTCCGGCGTCCCCGCCGACGTCGTCGCCCGCAAACGGCGCCTGGTCGACGTCGCCCTCGCCCGCCACGCCGACGTCCCCGCCGGCGACCCGCTGGCCCTGCTCGCCGCCCTCGGCGGCTTCGAGATCGCCGGCAACGTGGGCGTCATCCTCGCCGCCGCCGCACGGCGCCAGGTGGTGGTGATCGACGGCACCATGACCGCCGTCGCCGCCCTCCTCGCGGTGCGGCTGTGCCCCGCGTCGGCCGGCTACCTCGTGGCCGCGCACCGCTCGACCGAGCCCGCCCACCGCGCCCTGCTCGCCGGGCTCGGCCTCGATCCCCTGCTCGACCTGGGCATGCGCCTCGGCATGGCCTCCGGCGCGACCCTCGCCCTCTCCCTGATCAACGGGGTCCTCGCGGTCGCCGCGTCGACACCGTCGGCGCGCTCGGCCGGTCTCGTGCCGAGCCGGTGATCCGACCGGCGCACCCCTGCGTGCTCACACGTGCGTGATTCTCTCCCACTGGCTGGGTGGCTTCAGCGTGTGCGTGGCCTGGAGGGCGGCGGTCACGGCCGTGTCCGAGGCGGTGAGCCTGAGCGTGCCGACGCCGGCCCCCGCCGCGATGCGCCCCCGCACGCTGCCCAGCGTCTCCATCCGGTAGGTCAGGCCGGGCCAGCCGAGCACGGTCACGTCGCCGCCCGGGACGAGCGTCGTGCTCCTGCCCATCGGCCCCTGGACCGTCGCCACGACGTCGCCGGCGCCCACGACCCGGTACCGGTGCAGCAGACCGCCGCTGGCCTGGATCAGGCGACGGGCGGCCTCGAAGGCGTCCGTCATGTTCGGGCCGGGTGCGAGCACGGCGCCGATGACCTTGTACCGGTGACCTTCCGCGGAGATCTCGGCCGCGAAGAGCAGGCAGCCGCCGGCGTCGTCGGTGAATCCGGTCTTGATGCCGATGATCCCGTCCTGGTAGAGCTGTGTGTTGACGTTGCTGACCGGCCCGACGACGGGGAGCGTGGCCTGCGGCATCGCCACGATCTGCGCGAACACCGGCATCTGCATCGCCAGCCGGCCCAGGGTGGCCTGGTCGGCGGCGGTGCTGACGGTGGCCGCGTCGAGCCCGGACGGATCGGTGTAGTGCGTGTTCGCCATCCCGAGCTGAGCCGCGGCCTGGTTCATCCTGGTCACGAACGCGGCCTCGTCACCGGCGTCCCACCGGGCCAGGATGTGGGCAATGTTGTTGGCCGAGGGCAGGAGCAGGGCCACGAGCGCCTCCCGCTCGGTGAGTGTCTCGCCGGCCA
Organism: Dactylosporangium sp. CA-052675; assembly: GCF_050947935.1. GTDB lineage: Bacteria > Actinomycetota > Actinomycetes > Mycobacteriales > Micromonosporaceae > Dactylosporangium. The sequence continues at coordinate 5,997,695 of NZ_CP192010.1, forward strand.
CGACCCGCACCACCGACTCGCCGGAGGCGAACTGGGACGGGTAGGTGGCGGCCTCCTCGGCCGAGACGGTCAGCGTGGGGCCGTCCTCGTCCGGGCGCAGGGGATGGTCGCGCAGGATGAGGTACGCGGTCATCACCTTGGCGACGCTGGCGATCGGCACGGGCCGGGAACCGCCGGAGGTGCCCACCCGCCCGAACCCGTCGACGTCGACCGCCGCCTGCCCGGCCTTCGGCCACGGCAGCACCGGCGCGGCGCCCGGGATCGCGTAGGTCTGCGCGACGGTCTGCACGATCCGCGGCGCCGGCACCGGCCGGGTCAACCCGAACGTGACGAATCCACCGGCGCTCAGCACCACGGCCGCCACGGCCACGGACAGCCACAGCTCTCGACGACGCGCCGGCCGCGGTGCGGCCACCGGCTCCTGTTCCACACCGGCTTCGGTCCCGGTCCCGGTCTCGAACTCGGTCTCGGTCTCGGTCTCGTGCTCGATCTCGTGCTCGATCTCGTGCTCAGTATTGGTCTCGGCCACCCCGACCCCCCACGGCCAAACATGCGACGAGGCCGCGCCCGACGCGGCCTCGCGCGCCCTACCCGGACCGACCGCTGGCTAACGTCCGAACTCGGCCGCGACGTGTGGCCGCCCGGAATCTGGCGGGTCTCCTGCCGAGCTAGCTTTGACCTTGGCAGCCCGCTCCCGGCGTCGAGGTGGTCAAGATGGCAACGGCCGGCGTCCTCGTCCTCGCCGTCCTGCTGTTCGCCTGCGCGGTGGCGTCCTTCTGCGTCGCATCCCGGCTCGCCCGGCGGCCCGAGCGGCGCATGCGGCACGCCGATCGGCGCGGGCACGCGGCCGCGGCGTACCGCGGCGCGCACGAGCAGCATCGGACCGTGGGCGAGCTCCAACGACCGCGCCGGCAACACCTCGGCGACGGGTGAGGCGAGCGGCGCGCCGCGGGAAGCACCAGCCACCGGGGTACGGACCGCGCGGCAGCGTGCGATGTGTCCGCTCCACGACCGCGTGATCAGCGGGAAGGCGGGACCATACCGGTCGTGACCATGCGCCTGTACGACCGCAGCAGCCGGACCCTCGCCTACGCCGACCTCGACCCCGTCCTGCGCCAGGCCGTCGAGCGGCACGCCGAGGAGCGCCTGCTCGGCGCCGTCGCCCCGGTGGCCGTGGTCGACACGCGATCGATCAGCCTCAAGCGACGCGGGCTGTTCCGCCGCGGCGAGCCCGAGCACCGCACGGTCGGGCTGCTGCTGCCGCACGCCCTGATCGTGCTCACCTCGGGCGCCGAGCGCGGCGTCGTCGTGAAGTCCACCCGCCTGGCCGACATCGCCGCGATCCGGCGCCAGGACCCACAGCTCGTCCTCGACACCGGGTTCAGCGTCGAGGCCCGGTGGGACGGCGCCCGCGCCGTGTCCTGGTTCCTCGCGCTCGGCGACGACCCGGCCGGCCGGGCGTTCCACGAGACGCTGCACGACGCGGTGGTGGCGGCGCGCCAACGCGGCTGACGCGCCGGCTTCATCCCACGCCGGCGCCCGCCGGCAGGAGCATCGTGAAGCGGGCGCCGTGCCCGGGGCGGCCGTCGACGCGCAGCTGCCCGCCGTGTGCGTCGACGACCTCCTGGACCAGCGCCAGGCCGAGCCCAAAGCGGCGGCCCGGCCGGTCGACGGGGTGCTCGCCCCGCGCGAATCGGGCCAGCAGGTGCTCGGCCCGGGCCGGGTCGAGCCCCACGCCGTCATCGACGACCGCCAGGCAGACGCGGTCGTCCACCCGCTCGACGGCGACCGTGACGATGCCACCCGCGCTGACGTGGGCGAGGGCGTTGTCGATCAGCGCGGCGAGGGCCCGGCGCAGCGAGGAGCGCACGCCGGTCACCTCCATGGCTCCGGCACCGATGTCCGTGCGCAGGGTGACGTGCTGCGCGGCGGCGTACGGCTCCACCGACGCGGCAAGCTCCCGCGCCAGGTCGCCGGCGTCGAACACCACGCCCCCGGCCGGCCGGTGCGACAGCTCCGCGGACAGCAGCAGGTCGTCGACGACCTCGCCGAGCGCGCGGGTATCGGCCACCAGCTCGGCCACGCCGGCGCGTATCCGCTCGGGGCCGGCATCCCGGTCGAGGCGCCGCTGCAGCAGCTCGGCGCGGGTGTGCAGCACGGCCAGGGGCGTGCGCAGCTCGTGGCTGGCATCGGCCACGAAGCGCCGCTGCAACGACAGGGCGCGGGCCAGCGGCCGCACCGCCCGCCGGCCGAGGACGGCGCCGACCGATGCCGCCGCGACGATCCCGATCAGGCCGGCGACCAGCAGGGACTCGATCAGGCGCTCACCGGACTCCTCGCGGGCGGTGACGTCGAGCAGGCCGACGGTCCGGCCGCCGTCGGCGCGATCCACCACGTAGACCTCGAAGTGCCGGTCACCGATCGTCACGTTGCCGCGCCCGGGCCGCAGCCCGGTGACGTCGGTGCGCAGGACGGCGGGTGGCGTGCCGCCACTCGCCGTGACGACGCCGTCCGGTGCGCGGCGCAGCAGTACGACGCCTTCGGTCCCGGTCAGATCCGCGCCGGCGGCGAGTGTCTGCGCGCGGACGGTGTGCTCCTCGGCCCGGTGCTCGGCTCGGATGGTCAGCGAGAACGCCAGCACGCTGACCAGCACGACGGTCGCGGCGACGGCGGCGGCGACCTGCACGGCGATCACGGCGGTGGCCCGGCGCAGCAGGCGCGACTCGGGGTCGGCCGTCATGCGGTGCCGATCTGGTAGCCGAGGCCGCGCACCGTGCGGATCACCGGGCGGCCCAGCTTGCGGCGCAGGTAGTGCACGTAGGTGTCGACGACGCCCGCGTTCTCGGCCGCGTCGAAGACGAGCGTGCGCAGGTCGCCGCGGGTGAACACCTGATGCGGCCGCGCGGCGAGCGTCTGCAGCAGCGCGCACTCACGGTCCGACAGCGCCACCACCTCACCCGACTGGTCGTGCACCTGGCGGGTCGTCACGTCGAGCCACCGGCGCCCGATCGAGAGCCGGTCGGCCCGCTCGCGGTGGCGGCGGCGCAGTGCCCGCAGCCGGGCCAGCAGCTCCTCGGCGTCGAAGGGCTTGGTCAGGTAGTCCTCGGCCCCGGCGTCGAGCCCCTCGACCCGGTCGGTGACGGTGCCCCGGGCGGTGAGCACGAGCGCCGCCGTGGCGACGCCGCGCCCGCGCAGCCGGCGCAGCAGGTCCAGCCCCTCGATCGCGGGGAGGCGCCGGTCGAGCACGATGACGTCGTAGGCGCGGGACAGCCCGAGATGCAGCCCCTCCTGCCCGTCGCGGGCCCACTCCACGAGGTAGCCCTCGTCGGCCAGCAGCTCCTGCAGCACGCCGGCCAGCCGCCGGTCGTCTTCGATCAGCAGCACTCTGGGCGGCGCGGGGGTATTGAGCACGGGCTCAAGCTTGGCACGCGATGGGCTAAGAATCCTCGAAGAACCGCGGGGCACAGTGGCGGCGAGATCGTCGCGCTGCGCGCCGGTGTTACCGCCGCGGCGCCTGCACACCGAGCGTTTCACCGGTAGGAGAGCACGGATGAGGCGGATCACGCTGTGGCTGATGTCCACGGTCGCGGCGGTCGTACTGCTGTTCAGCTACCGCACCAGCACGATGGGCGCGGCGGCGCCGAACGCGCCCGGCGTGGCCGGTGCGGCGCCGGGCGTGATACCCGGCGGCCCCGCCCCCGTGCCGTCGAGCTCGTCCGGCTCCCCGGCCGCCACGGTCGTCAACGGCACGGTCTCGCAGACCCGCTGGGGGCCGGTCCAGGTGCGGGTGACCATCTCCGGCGGCCGGATCACCGACGTGGTGGCGCTGCAGGTGCCCAGCGGCAACCGGCGCGACCGGGAGATCAACTCGTACGCGGTGCCGGCGCTGCACGACGAGGTCCTGCGGGCCCAGAGCGCCGACATCGACTCGGTGTCCGGCGCCACCGTCACCAGCGACGGCTACCGCCGCTCCCTGCAGGCCGCGCTCGACGCCGCCCACTTCGGCTCCTGAACCGGCGGGCCTTCGACCGGCGCTGATGGCCGCCAACCAATGCCGGTCACAGAAAAACAGGCCGGATGCCCTGCCACAGCGGTGCGTGCCGGGGCATGGTGAAGGTGGAAGGCAGTTTCCCCGCGGTGCGTCCGCCGACCTCGGGAGGTCGTCATGACCGGCAATCCCCGACCGGTGATCGTGGGAGTCGACGGCTCGCCGGCCGGCCTCGGTGCGGTCCGCTGGGCCGTGGACGAGGCGGTGCGCCACGAGCAGCCGCTGCGGGTCACCCACGCCGTCGCCGTCGCGGGCGCCCACGACGAACGGGCCGCCGACGAGCACCAGGTCGCCCTGCACGCCGCGGTCGAGGCCCGCACCTGGCACCCCGGCCTGCACGTCACCACGTCCACGTGGCGCGGCAGCCCGGCCCGTGTGCTCCTCGACCAGTCGCGATCCGCCGCGCTCCTCGTGGTGGGCAGCCGGGGCGTGGGTGGCTTCGGCTCGCTGCGGATCGGCTCCGTCGGCCTGCAGGTGGCCGCGCACGCGCACTGTCCCGTGCTCGTCGTGCACCACGCGGAGCGCTGGGCCGACCCGGAGGTCCCGCTGCCGCGGCATCAGCCGATCGTCGTCGGCGCCGACAGCTCCGCGCACGCCGAGTTCGCGGTGGAGCTGGCGTTCGCGGAGGCGATGTCGCGCGGTGTGCCACTGGTCGCGGTGCGCGCCTGGCAGGAGCCCGCCCACCGCTGGGGCCGCGGCACCGACCTCACCCGGTGCGCCACCGAGGCATACGACATGCTGGCCGCCGGGCTGGAACCGTGGCGGGCGAAGTACCCCACCGTGCCGGTCGAGCCGCGCACCGTCCAGGGCGCGCCGGCTCCGGTCCTGCTCGACGCGGGCCGCGACGCGCTCATGATCGTGCTCGGTCCGCGTGGAACGGGCGGCTTCGACAACCTCAGACTCGGCTCGGTGACCCAGCAGGTGCTGGACCACGCCTCGGCGCCGGTCCTCGTCGCCCGCCACTGACGCACGCCGCACACGCATGGGTGCCCCCGCGCTTCGCGCGAGTCTGTGCCGGGCGCCGCGTCCCGGGCTCACGGCAGGTCGCGGACCGCGGCGACGACGTGGCCGACCACGCGCTCGACGGCGGTGGCCACGGCCGGGGTCAGGCCGATGCCGTAGCCGGTGTCCGCCGCCTCGATCCCGAGCAGCAGCATGCGATCCGGGATCCGGCCGAGCTCGCGGGCCAGGGCGACGGCGTCGCCGAGGTCCATGGCGTGGGAGCTGGTGCTGCCCCCGGGCCCGCCCGGGCGGCGGGCCAGCAGCCGGCGGTGGACGTGCCCGGCCGGAGCGTCGTGCGTGTGGACCGTGTCGACGACGACGGCGAGCCGGCGTCGTTCCCACAGCGTGATGAGTGCGCCGGGCTCGCCGTCGCTCTCGGCCAGGGCGACCCCGGGCAGGCCGGCGCGGCGGAGCCGGTCGACGACCGCCGGGCCGGCACCGTCGTCACGGCGGAACGGGTTGCCGACACCGATCACGACGACCGGCGGGTTCACGCGCGTTCCACCGTGAGGTCGAGGAAGTGGGTGGCGCAGGAGATGCACGGGTCGTAGTTGCGGATCGCCTGCTCGCACTGGGCGGTGAGTCGTTCGTCGTCGAGGTCCAGCCGCTCCTGCACGTACCGGCGCAGGTCGTCCTCGATGCTCGGCTGGTTCTGCGCCGTGGGCGGCACGATCCGGGCGCTGCGGATCGTGCCGTCGCCGTCGAGCTCGTAGCGGTGGAACAGGGCCCCGCGCGGCGCCTCGGTGGCGCCGAATCCGATGCCCGCGCGGGGCGGCACCTCCAGGTGGGGCGGTGCCGGAGGCTCGTACGCCTCGATGATGCGCAGTGCCTCGCCGAGGGCGTAGACCATCTCGACCGCGCGGACGACGATGCTGCGGAACGGGTTGTCGCAGCGCTGCCCGAGACCTGCCGCGTCCGCGGCCTGGCGGGCCACCGGCGACAGCACGGCGTGGTTGAGCGTGTACCGGGCGAGGGGGCCGGTGAGGTACTTCCCCGCGCCGGCCAGCGCCGCGTGCAGGGCGGTCGAGTGCTCCGCCTGCGTCTCGACGATGTGGTGTTCGAAGTCGCGCACCGCGAAGGACCGGCCGGCCGACGTTCGCGGCTGCCCGCTGTCGATCGGGTACCGGTCCGGGTCGGTCAGCGCGAGCAGCTCGTGGTCGACGGTGAAGTCGGGGAACGGGAAGCCGGCGACCCACTCGACGGTGGCGAGGGCGTGATCGAGGGCCGGGCGCAGCGTGTCACGGGCGAGCGCGCGCAGCTCGCCCGGGGCCCGGGCGTGGTAGAAGCCGCCGACGCGGACGTTGATCGGATGGATGGCGCGGCCGCCGACGAGCTCGAGAATGGCGTTGCCGGCCTTCTTGAGCGCCAGGCCGCGCTCGACGGCGCCGCGATGGTCCCGCGCCATCTCCACGACGCCCGGGTACCCGAGGAAGTCGGGCGCGTGCAGCAGGTACACGTGCAGCGCATGGCTGGCGACCCACTCGCCGCAGTAGAGCAGCCGGCGCAGCTCGGCGATCGGCTCGCTGACCCGCACGCCGCACGCGTCCTCGATCGCCAGGCAGGCGCTCGTCTGGTACGCCACCGGGCAGATGCCGCAGATGCGGGCCGTGATGTCGGGTGGTTCGAGGTGGCCGCGGCCGCGCAGGAACGCCTCGAAGAAGCGGGGCGGTTCGTAGATGCGCAGCCGCACGTCGGTCACCGTCGCCCCGTCGATCCGCACGTGCATCGCCCCTTCGCCCTCGACCCGGGCGAGCGCGCCGACGCGCAGCGAACGGTCGTTGCGGTGGCTCATCCCCGCTCCCCCCGCTCGGCGGCGGCCCGGAACTCGGGCTTGGCGGTGTGGAAGGTGCGAAAGACGCGGGCCACGTCGGCCGGGGACATGCCGAGGCTGCGCAGGGAGGCGACCATGGCGGCAGTGTTGGGTCCCGCCATCGGGCCGAAGCAGCCGTAGCAGCCGCGGCCGTACGCGGGGCACAGCGCGCCGCAGCCGGCCCGGGTGACCGGCCCCAGACACGGGATGCCCTGCGCCACCGTCACGCAGGCCGTCCCGCGCAGCTTGCACTCCTGGCAGACGCTGTGCACGGGCAGGCCCGGACGGCGACCGGCCAGCAGCGCGGTCAGCACGCCGATGAGCTGGCGCCGGTCGATCGGGCACCCCGGCAGCTCCAGGTCCACCCGCACGTGGGCCGAGATCGGCGTCGACTCGGCCAGCGTCGCCACGTACTGCGGCCTGGCGTAGACGACCGAGCGGAACTCCTGGACGTCGGCGAAGTTGCGCAGCGCCTGGACGCCGCCGGCGTTGGCGCACGCGCCGATCGTGATCAGCATCCCGGACTGCTCCCGGATGCGGTGAACCCGCTCGACGTCGTCCTGCGTGGTGACGGAGCCTTCGACGAGCGAGACGTCGTACGGGCCCTCCACGACCGCACTGGAGGCCTCCAGGAAGTGCGCGATGTCGACGTGCTCGCTCAGCGGCAGCAGTTCGTCCTCGCAGTCGAGCAGGGTGAGCTGGCAGCCGTCGCAGGAGGCGAACTTCCACACCGCGAGCGTCGGCCGGGTCGTCACAGTCATCACAGCTCCTTGACCGTCAGCAGCGGGCCGGCCTGCTCGTAGCCGACCACGGGGCCGTCCCGGCACAGCAGCAGCGGGCCGAGCTGGCAGTGCCCGCAGTGCCCGAGCCCGCAGTGCATGTTGCGCTCCAGCGACAGCCACACCCGGCCGGCCGGCACGCCGAGACCGACCAGGCCCCGCGCGGCGAACCGCATCATGATCTCGGGCCCGCACACGCAGGCGACCGTCTCCGCCGGCCGGTGCCCGAGGCGGCCGTACAACTCGGTCACCACGCCGACGTGACCGCCCCACTCCGCGGTGGCCCGGTCCACCGTCGTGTAGACGTCGAGCCCGGCGGCGCGCCAGTCCCGGTACTCGCCCGGGTACAGCAGGTCGTCCGGGGTCCGCGCGCCGATCAGCACCACCACCCGCCGGTAGCGGTCCCGATCGGCCATCGCGTGCAGCACGACCGGGCGCAGCGGGGCCAGCCCGAGCCCGCCGGCGACGACGACCAGGTCGGCACCGGCCGGCGCGGGCAGCTCCCAGCCGCGGCCGAACGGGCCGCGCACGCCGAGCATCGCGCCCGGCTCGGCCCGGCACAGGGCACCGCTGGTGGCCCCGACCGCCCGGATCGTGTGCAGCGGGCCGGCGTCGCCGTAGCCGGAGACGGAGATCGGCACCTCGCCCACCCCGAAGGCGTACAGCATGGCGAACTGACCGGGCCGGAAGACCGGCAGCGGCGCGTCGACCGGCTCGAGCGCGAGGGTGACCGTGTCGCCGGTCTCGCGCCGGCGACCGGTCACCCGGTACCGGGCGGCGGTCATCGTGGTCATGCCGGTGCCTTGTACAGGTCGAGCAGCCGGATCCTGGTCGCCTGCATGCGCTCCACGACGACCGCCATGAAGCGCTTCGTCAGCTCGTAGCCGAGGTCGGGGTCGGCGTCGCACAGCGCGCGGACGCCGTCGCCGTCGACCGCGATGCTGAGCACCTGGTCGACGGCGACCGCGCCGAAGTGCCAGCGGTACGGCGGGAACATCCACGACCAGCCGAGGACGGTGCCGGGGCCGATGGTCTCGATGACGGCGTCGCCGCGGCCGGGCACCCGGATGTCGAGGTGGACGCAGCCCTCGCGGATGAGCCAGAACCGCTTCGCGCGGCCGTTCTCCTCGAAGATCCGCGTACCGGCGCGGAACGGCGCGGGGCGGGCCCAGCGCGACAGACGCTCGACGTGGCCCGGCGGCAGGCCGGCGAGGAACGGATGCGCGAGGAGCAGGTCGTACATGGTGATCATGGCAGTTCCCCGTCGGATGGGTGCGCGTTGAGGGCGTGCAGTTCGGCGGTGACGTCGATGCCGACCGGGCACCAGGCGATGCAGCGGCCGCAGCCCACGCATCCCGACTCGCCGAACTGGTCGTGCCAGGTGCCGAACTTGTGGGTGAGCCAGTGGCGGTAGCGTCCGGCGTTCGACTCGCGCACCGCTCCGCCGTGCAGGTAGCTGAAGTCCAGGTCGAAGCACGACTCCCAGGACTCCCAGCGCTCGGCGTGCGCACCGGTCAGGTCCGTGGTGTCGGTGACCGACGTGCAGAAGCAGGTCGGGCAGACCATCGTGCAGTTGCCGCAGGTCAGGCACCGCGACGCCACGTCGTCCCACTGCGGGTCCGCGCGGTGGCCGGCCAGCAGCGTGCGCAGGTCGGCCTCGGGCAGCGTCCGGCCCATCCGCGTCGCGGCGGAGTCCACCGCCCGCTGCGCGGACCCGATGTCGTCGGCGGACGCCGGCGCCGCCGGAACCCGGGCGAGCACCGCCTCGCCGCCGGCCGTCCCGCTGTCCGCCAGGTACGTCCCGTCGGGGCGTTCGGTCAGCACGATGTCGTAGCCGGTGTCGGCGCCGGGTCCGCCGCCCGCCGACACGCAGAAGCAGGCGCCGCCCGGCTCGGTGCAGTTGACCGCGACGATGAGCATCTCGGCGCGGCGTGCGGCGTACCGTTCGCCGTCGCCCAGCACGTGGTCGAGCACGCCGATCGCGCGCAGATCGCAGGGGCGGACGCCGAACAGCGCCAGCCGCCGCGGTGGCGCCGGCTCGTCGGTGACCGTGAAGCCGCCGGCGGATCGATCGGCCGAGCTCAGCTGCTGCCGGGGCGGATGGAGGACCTGCTTCCACGACTGCGGTCCGGACGTGTGCGTGAACGCGAGCCGCTCGTCGCCGGGCCGCAGCCGGTAGATGCCGGCCTCGACCTCGGTCCGGCGGCCGTACGGCAGATCCGCCGCACCGCCGATCTCGGTGAGCACGATCGCGTGCCCGCGCACCGTCGGGCCGATGACGGTACGGCCGTCCTGTCGCAGGGCGGTGAAGAGCTCGTCGAGCCGGGACAACACCACCGGGGCCATCGCGCGCCTCCACAGCTGAGCGTGCCGGCGTCGCTACCCCGTCAGCGCCGTTTTACCCCGATGTCAGCAGATCCGTGGCAGTTGCTCGCCGACGAGCATGTCGACGATCCGGCGGCCGCCCATGAGGGTGCGCATGACCACCCGCCCGGGGTGCTCCCCCACCACCGACCCGAGCCGGACCGCGCCGCGCCCCTCCGGCCTTTCGCGCATCGTGGCCAGCAGCGCCTCGGCCGCCTCGGGCGCGACCACCGCCACCAGGCAGCCCTCGTTGGCCACGTGCAGCGGATCCAGGCCGAGCAGCTCACACGCCGACGCCACCGGCGCCGGCACCGTGACCGCGGCCTCGTCGATCTCGACCCCGACACCCGCCGCGGCGGCGATCTCGTTCAGCGCCGACGCCACGCCGCCCCGGGTCGGATCCCGCATGACGTGGATCGCCCGCCCCGCCTCGGCCACCATCGCCGCGACGAGCCGGTGCAGCGGGCGGGTGTCGGAGGCGATCTCGGCCTCGAAGCCGAGCGCCTCCCGCGTGCTCAGGATGGTCGTGCCGTGCGCGCCGATCGGCCCGGACAGCAGCACCGCGTCCCCGGGGCGGGCGAACGCGGCCGACACCGCGGCGCCGGGCAGCCGGCGGCCGAGGCCGGTCGTGGTCACGAACAGGCCGTCGGCCGCACCGCGCCCGACCACCTTCGTGTCGCCGGTGACGACCGGCACCCCGGCGGCCGTCGCGGCGGTGCCGACCGAGGCGGTGACCCGCCGGAGATCGGCGACCGGGAAGCCCTCCTCGATGACGTACGCCACAGCGAGCGCCAGCGGCGCGGCGCCCATCATCGCCACGTCGTTGACGGTGCCGTGCACGGCCAGCACGCCGATGTCGCCGCCGGGGAAGAACAGCGGGCTGACCACGAACGCATCGGTGCTCACGACGAGGTCGAGGCCGTCGACGGCCACCACGGCGGCGTCCTGGGGCACGGTCTCGGCGGCGGCGGCGCCGAGTGCCGGGATCACGACGTCCCGCAGCAGCTCCGCCGACAGCTGGCCGCCGCTGCCGTGCCCGAGCAGCACCTTCTCGGTCTCGGCGAGCGGCACCGGGCAGCCGCCGCGGGCCGGGTCGGCGGCCGTCATCGCGGTCCCGCGCCGGCCGCCGGGCGCACCCGCCCCGCGTTGTAGAACGCGGCGCAGGTCCCCTCGGCGGACACCATCGGCGCGCCGAGCGGCGTGCGCGGGGTGCAGGGGCTCCCGTAGGCGGCGCAGTCGGTCGGCACGCGCGTGCCCCGCAGGATCTCACCGGCGATGCAGGCGGGGTGCTCCCGGGTGGTCCGGCCGGCCACGGCGAAGCGCAGCTCGGCGTCGTATCCGGCGAACTCGTCGGCGAGCATGAGGCCGCTGCCGGGGATGGTGCCGATGCCGCGCCAGGCGCGGTCGCCGATGCGGAACACGCGGCGGATCGCGTCCTGCGCCGCGGTGTTGCCCGAGCGGCGCACCGCGCGGGCGTACTGGTTCTCCACCGCCGCGCGACCGTCCTCGAGCTGCCGGACGGCCATGAGGATGCCCTCGAGGAGGTCGAGCGGCTCGAACCCGGTCACCACGATCGGCACCCGGTAGCGGGCCGCGATCGGCTCGTACTGCGTCCACCCCATCACCGCGCAGACGTGCCCGGCGGCGAGGAACGCCCGCACCTCGCACTCCGGCGCGTCGAGGATCGCCGTCATCGCGGGCGGCACCAGCACGTGGCTGACCAGCATGCTGAAGTTGGGCAGCCCGAGCCGGTGGGCCCGCAGCACGGCCATGGCGTTGGCCGGGGCGGTGGTCTCGAAGCCGACGGCGAAGAACACCACCTCACGGTCGGGGCGCTCGACGGCGACCCGGACCGCGTCGAGCGGCGAGTAGACCACGCGGACGTCGGCGCCGCGGGCGCGCAGCGACAGCAGGTCGGTCTCGCTGCCCGGCACGCGCAGCATGTCGCCGTAGGAGGTGAAGACGACCTCGTCGCGCCCGGCGATCTCCAGTGCCTTGTCGATGAGCTCCAGCGGCGTCACGCAGACCGGGCACCCCGGCCCGTGGATCATCCGCAGCCCGGCCGGCAGCAGTTCGTCGATGCCCTGCCGCACGATGGTGTGGGTCTGCCCGCCGCACACCTCCATCAGCGTCCACGGCCGCGTGACCGCCGCGCCGATCTCGGCGAGCAGGCGCCGGGCGAGGGCCGGGTCGCGGTACTCGTCGACGTACCTCATGGCGCCGCCCCCGCCCCGCCGGCGAGCTCCCGTTCCAGGACGTCGCCCATCGTCGCCAGGATCTCCAGCGTCCGTCGCGCCTCGGCCTCGTCCACCAGGCTGATGGCGAACCCGACGTGCACGATCACGTAGTCGCCGGCCCGCGCCTCGGGTACGTAGGCGAGGCAGACCTCACGCGCGACGCCACCGAAGTCGACCGTGCCCATCAGCAGGCCGCCGGCGTCGTCGGCCGACACGATCCGCCCCGGGATGCCCAGGCACATCCGGCTCACCCCCGGCCCATCCGGGCGGCGGCGACCGCCGCCTGGCCGTAGCTGATCCCGCCGTCGTTGCCGGGCACCAGCTCGTTGAACAGCGGCTCCAGCCCCGCACCGGACAGTCCCCCGACGACGGCCTCGAGCAGGATCCGGTTCTGCATGACCCCGCCGGACAGGCAGACGGTCCGCAGCCCGTACCGCGCCGCGGCGTCGGCGCACAGGGCGACGGTCACCGCGGCGATCGTGGCGTGGAACCCGGCGGCGAGCGGCCCCGCGCCGGCACCGTCGTGCACCGCCTCCAGCAGTGCCAGCAGGGTCGGCGCGGGGTCGTACACCACCAGCCCACCCCGCCTCGTCAGCCGCCACGGCAGTTCGGGCGCGGCCGGGCAGGCGGCGGCGAGCGCCTCCAGCCTGACGGCCGCCTCGCCCTCGTAGGTCGCGTCGTCGCCGACCCCGAGCAGCGCGGCGACCGCGTCGAAGAGCCGCCCCGCGCTCGAGGCGACCGGGCAGTTCACCCCGCGCGCGACCATCCGCCGCACGACGGCGACCTCACGATCGGGCAGCCGGCGCAGGAACGGGCCGGCGGCGCGCGGCACACGCTCGTCGGGCAGCTCGCAGCCGAACAGGTAGCCCAGTGCCATGCGGGCCGGGCGCCGCACCGCGGCCTCGCCGCCGGGCAACGGGGCCCGGACGAAGCGGGCCACCCGCCGGTACGACACCAGGTCGGCGACGAACACCTCGCCGCCCCACAGCGTGCCGTCGTCGCCGAGGCCCAGCCCGTCGTAGGCCACGCCGACGAACCGGCCGGTCACACCGTGCTCCGCCGCGCACGACGCGACGTGGGCGTGGTGGTGCTGCACCGCGATCCGGCGCCCGACCGGCAGCGCTGCGGCGTACTGCGTCGACAGGTACCCCGGGTGCGGGTCGTGCGCGACGACGTCCGGCGTGATGCCCGCGACCCGGGACAGCCGCGCGAGGTTCGCCGTGAACGCCTCCATCGTGGCCTGCTGCTCCAGGTCGCCGGTGTGCGGGCCGACGAACGCGGCGCTGCCGGTGGCCAGCGTGAACGTGTGCTTGAGCTGAGCGCCGACGGCCAGCAGCGGCCGCGGCGCGGGCACCGGCAGGGCGATCGGCTCGGGCGCGTAGCCGCGGGCGCGCCGCACGAGCGACACCCGCCCGGCCGCGACGCGGGCCACCGAGTCGTCGTACCGGGACCGGATCGCCCGGTCGTGGCCCAGGAACCCGTCGGCGATCCCGGCGAGGCGCCGCCCGGCCTCGGCGTCGTCGGTCACGATCGGCTCGTCCGAGACGTTGCCGCTGGTGACCACCAGGGGGCGGCCCAGATCGGCGAGCAGCAGGTGGTGCAGCGGCGTGGTGGGCAGCAACAGCCCGAGCCCCGGCACGCCGGGCGCCACCGCGTCCGCCACGGGGCCGTGCGTTCGCGGGGCCAGCAGCACCACCGGACGAGCCGGCGAGCAGAGCAGCGCCGCTTCCACCGCGCCGACCCGGGCCAGCCGCCGCGCCGCCGCCACGCCGTCCACCATGACGGCGAACGGTTTGGCCGGGCGATGCTTGCGCTCGCGCAGCCGGGCCACGGCGGCCCCGTCGGTCGCGTCGCAGGCGAACTGGTAGCCGCCGAGCCCCTTGAGCGCGACGACCCCGCCGCGGCCGATGAGGCGCTCCGCCGCGGCGAGCGCGTCCTCGCCCCGGGCGACGGCGCCGTCCGGGCCGTGCCACGCCAGCCGCGGGCCGCATGCCGGGCAGGCGATCGGCTCGGCGTGGAAGCGGCGGTCGGCCGGATCGGCGTACTCCCGCGCGCAGCCGGCGCACATGTGGAAGCCCCGCATGCTCGTGCGGGCCCGGTCGTACGGCAGGGCGTCGACGATCGTCGCGCGCGGGCCGCAGTCGGTGCAGTTGACGAACGGATAGCGGTACCGCCGGTCGCCGGGGTCGAACAGCTCGGCCCGGCACCGGTCACAGGTGCCGAGGTCGGGCGGTATCCGGCCCGCCCCGGCGCCGGGCGCGGGCGGGCGGTTCGACCGGGCGACCCGGAAGCCGCTGCCGGGCGCGGGCGGGCGACCACACAGCTCGCGGACCCGCACGTCGGCGATGCGGGCCTGGACGGGGGCCTCGGCCCGCAGCCGGGCGACGAGCGCGTGCACCGCCGCGGCCGGGCCGGCGGCCTCGACCACCACCACGCCGCCGTCGTTGCGGACCCAGCCGTCCAGGCCCAGCCCGCAGGCCAGGCGGTACAGGAACGGCCGGAACCCGACGCCCTGGACCGTCCCGTGGATCTCGATACGGTGCGCCACCCGCGTTGCGACCGTCTGCACGAGTTCAAGTCTTGTCCCCGCGCACGCGCACGCACACCAAAGTCCGGGACTTCTCACCCCGTCACGGTCGCAGGCCGGCGTCGAGCACCGCGTCGTACGCCCCGGCCCCCACCCTGTCCGCCGCGGCGGCCACGGCGGCCCTGACCCGCCAGCCGTCGACCGCGAGCGCGGCGGCGGCGCCGATGGCGGGGCGCCCGTCGAAGCCCGACGAGCGCAGCAGCCGGTGGGCGTCCCGGTCCACCCGCGCCCACCAGCCCGCCTCGGCCCGCCACAGCGCGTCCGGCTCGGCGATGTCGTCGAGCGCCCACGCGGCCGTTGCCGGAAGGGCCGCGACGAAGCCGGCGAACGACGCGGCATCGAGTGCCCGCCGCCCGAGCAGCCCAGCGGCGCGGGCGCGGGCCGCCCCGGTGAGCGGCCGGCCGGTGAGCCACTGCTCCCGCGCCACCATCAGCGCGAGGCCCCCCGCGGCCCAGGGCTCGGCCGCGGGAACCGCCGCGGCACGCACCGCCCAGGCGGCCCGCACGTGCTGCCCGATCGCGCGGGCCGTCGCGGCCCCGGGGTCACCCCACGCGGAGGACGCCAGCGCCGCCCGCACCTGCTCCACTGTGAACGTGGCGGACAGCGACGGCCGGAGGACCGCCAACGACCCCAGCCGGAACGGCGCCGGGCCGTCATGCCCGCGTCCGTGCCGCAGCATCCGCTCGACGTTGCAGATCTCGAACCAGCCGGCCAGCGCCACCACCTGCTCGGCACCGTCCCGCGGCAGCCATCCCGCGAGGATTCGCAGGTGCCACAGCACCGTGCGGGCCACCGCGTCCTGCACCGCCGCCGCGTCCTGGCCCGGGCGCACCTCGCGTCCGTACGGGCCCGTCTCCAGCAGGCCGATCGCCGCGTCGAGCCCCTGGCTTGCGGCCAGCACCCGTGCCGCGGCCGGACCCACGCAACGCCGGGCGAGGGCGCGCGCCCGCACGGCGCCGGCGACGTGGGCAGCACCGGATCGCATACCCCCAGAATGCGCCGCGGCGAGCCGGTGGCGACCGTCCGGGGAGGGTAGGTACCGGCCGTGACGACGCTGCGGCAGCTGCTGCGACGGTTCCGGCCGGCCGGTCCCCCGGGCGCGGCCGGGCGGGTCGCGGTGCCCGCCGACCGGGCGGCCCGGGCCGAGGAGGAGCTGCGCCCGGTCTTCGCCGCGCTCGCCGCCGCCGACGCCGAGGCCGCCGCGATCCGGGCGGCGGCGGAGGCGGAGGCCGCGCGGCGACAGCGCCGGGCCGGCCTCGCGGCGCGACGGATCGTCGCGGCCGCGCAGGCCCGGTCCCAGCAGGCACGCGCCGAGGCGTTCGCCGCCGCACGCGCCGACACCGCCCGGGCCGCGGAGACGGTCATGGCCGACGCGCGACGGGCCGCCGAGGCGTTGCGTGCCCGTGCCCGGACACGCCTGGACGCCGCCGTGCCGCCGATCGTCTCCGCCGCGCTGGACGAGGTGTGCGGCACCGGCCGGGACCCGGGCGCACCGTGACGGCCCCCGCCCCGGGGTCGTGGCGGCAGCGGCTGCGGCCGGTGCGGATGACGCGTGTCGCGCTGGTGGCGCCCGACGACGCGCTCGACGCGGTCCTGGCCGAGGTCGGCGCGGCCGGCGTGGTCGAGCTGGAGCCGGTCGACCCCGGCGGCGGCCCCGGCGGCGGCGATGCCGAGGCCGTCGGCTTCGACCGGATGCGGGCCGGGGCGGTGCACCGCCACGGCGCGGCCGCGTACCTGGGCTGGTGTCCCGAGCCGGCCCGGGCGGCGCTGGGCCACCGGCTGGCCCCGCTCGGCGGAGCCCTCGCCGCGCTGCCCCCGCCGCCCGGGGTCGAGCCGCCGACGCTGCTCGCCCGGTCCGGGCGGGTGAACAGGTCCTTCGCGCCGATCGTCGAGACGTACGGGGCCGTGCCGTACGCCGACGTCGACCCGACGCTGCCGGCCGGAGTCGCCTACGTGGTGATGTTCGGCATGATGTTCGGCGACGCCGGTCACGGCCTGGTGCTGGTGCTGGTGGCCGCCGTACTGGCCCGGCGCCCGCCCCGGCGGTACCCCCGGCTGCGCGACGCGTGGCCGTTCGTCGCCGGCGCGGGGCTGGCCAGCACCGTCTTCGGGGTGCTCTACGGCGAGTGCTTCGGGCCCACCGGCCTGCTGCCGGCGCTGTGGCTGCGACCGTTGGACGAGCCGGTGCGGCTGCTGGTCGCCGCGGTCGGGCTCGGCGGCGCGCTGCTGGCCGTCGCCTACGTGGTCGGCATCGTGAACCGCTGGCGGGAGGGCTCCGCCGGCCTGGCGTTGTACGCGCCGTCGGGCATCGCGGGCGCCGCCGTCTTCGCCGGCCTCGGCCTGCTCGCCGCGGGCGTCTTCACCGGCGGCATCGCGCTCGTGGCCGTCGCGGTGGCCGTCGCGGCCGCCGGACTGGTGGTCGCCGCCGCCGGCCTGTACACGGCCGCGGGCGGTGGCGGGGCCGCCGTGGCCCAGACCGTCGTCCAGCTCTTCGACCTCGTCATCCGGATCTGCGCGAACCTGGTGTCGTTCGCCCGGCTGGCCGCGTTCGGGCTGACCCACGCGGCGATCGGCGCGCTCGTGTGGGCCGGCACCACGGCGCTGTGGCACCGGGGCGCGGCGTGGACCGTCGCCGCGGTGATCGTCTTCGCGCTCGGCAACGCGCTCGCGTTCGGCCTCGAAGCCGTCGTCGCCGGGGTCCAGGCGCTGCGCCTGGAGTACTACGAGCTGTTCTCCCGGGTGTTCGAGGGGACCGGCCGGCCCTACCGCCCGTGGCGCTGTGTTCCGGCTTCCAAGGAGGTTCAACGGTGAACGCACTCTGGCTCGTCGCCGTGCCCGCCGTCGCGGTGGTCGCCTGGGCCGTGCGGCGAACGGCCATCCGGCGGCCCCGGCTGGTGACCCGCGCGCTGCTCGTGGTGAACGCCGTGCTCTTCGCGGCCGCCACCTCCGCGGCGGTCCTGGCGCTCACCCCGGGCCCGGCCGGTGCGGGCACCACGGCGCCCGCCCCGGCCGGGACGGGCAGTGCCGGCTGGGCCGCGCTGCTCGGCGCGGCCATCGCGGTGGCCGGCTCGTCGATCGGCGCGGCGATCGCCGTGGCGTACACCGGCGCCGCGGCGCTGGCGGCGCTGAGCGAGCGCCCCGAGCTGTTCGGCCGCGCCATGGTGGTCGTCGGCCTGGCCGAGGGCATCGCGATCTACGGGCTCATCGTCGCGATCATCCTGATCGGCCGGGCGTGAGCATGGACGTGACGGGCCGCCTCGCCGCGATCGGCGAGGCCCGCCTCGTCCGCGGCTACGGCCTGGCCGGAGCCGCGGTCATCGCCGCGGAGGACGAGCCGGCGGCGCGGTCCGCGTGGCGGGAGCTCGACCCCCGGATCACCATCGTCATCGTCACCCCGTCCGCGGCCCGGGCCGTGGCGGCGGCCGGCGGACCCGGCGGGCGCCTGCTCGCGGTACTGCCGGATCCGGACGGTGCCGCGTGAACCTGGAACCGGTCCGGGCGGCGCTGCTGCGCCGTGCCCACGCGGACGCCGCCGCCGTCCGCGCCGGGGCCGCACAGGCCCGCACCCGGCTGCTCGGCGACGCCGGCGCCGAGGGCGAACGGATCCTGCGGGAGGCGCGCGGCAAGGGCCGCGCCGACGCCGCACGTCTCGCCCGGGCCGAGGAGGCGCGCACCCGCCGCGCCGCCCACGCGCTCGTCCTGGCCGCGCAGCGGGACGTCTACGACGAGCTGTGCCGCCGCGTCGCCGGGCAACTGCGCTCGGCGCTCGACGGACGGCTCGGGCCCGCGCTCGCCGCCCGGGCCACGGCCGCCCTCGGCCCGGACGCCCGGGTCGAACCGGCGCCCGGCGGCGGCTTCACGGCCCGTCTGGGCGATCGGCGCGTGGACTGCTCCGTCGCGTCGCTCACCCGGCACGCGGTCGAGTCGGCCGGAGCCGTCGCGGAGTTGTGGCGATGACCGCGCGGGCCGCCCGGATCACGCGCGTCAGCGGGCCGCTGGTGCAGGTGGACGGCGCGGACGCCGCCATGCACGACGTCCTGGAGCTCGGCCCGCACCGCTCACCCGGCGAGGTGGTCGCCGTCCGCGGCGCGCACGTCACCGTGCAGGCGTACGAGTACACCGGCGGCCTGCGCCCGGGTGACGTCGCCGTCCCGCTCGGCCGCCCACTGGCCGCGCCGCTCGGGCCGTGGCTGCTCGGCGGCCTGTTCGACGGGCTGCTGCGCCCCCTCGCCGGTGCCCCGGTCTGGCTCGCCGCGGGTTCGCTGACCGCCACACCGGCGCACGGCCCGGCCCGGCGCTTCACGCCGCGGGTGGCGCCGGGCGATGCGGCCGGACCGGGCGGAGTCCTCGGTACCGTCGCCGCCGGTGGCCCGATCGCGTTCCGGGTCCTCGTCCCGCCGCACGTGTCCGGCCGCGTCGGGCGGGTCGCCGCACCCGGCGAGTACGGACCCGGCGACACCCTGGCCACGGTCGGGGCGGTGCCGGTGACGATGACCGCGTCGTGGCCCGTCCGCACCCCGCGCCCGTACCTGGCCCGCCGCGGCGCGGACGTGCCGCTGCTCACCGGGCAGCGCGTGATCGACGCGTTCTTCCCGATCGCCAAGGGCGGCACGGCAGCGGTTCCGGGCGGCTTCGGCACCGGCAAGACCCTGCTGCTGCAGCAGATCGCCAAGTGGTGCGACGCCGACGTCATCGTCTACGTCGGATGCGGCGAGCGCGGCAACGAGATGGCCGACGTCGTCGCGGAACTGTCCACGCTGGACGACCCCCGCACCGGCGGGCACCTGCTCGACCGGACCGTCGTGATCGCCAACACGTCGAACATGCCGATGATGGCCCGCGAGGCGAGCATCTACACCGGCGTCACGGTCGCGGAGTTCTACCGCGACATGGGCTACGACGTCGTGGTCATCGCCGACTCCACCTCGCGCTGGGCGGAGGCGCTGCGCGAGTTCGCGTCCCGCAGCGGAACCCCACCGGCCGAGGAGGGCTACCCGGCCGACCTCGCCTCGGCGCTCGCCGCCTTCTACGAACGGGCCGGGGCCGTGCGGACGCTCGGTGGCGACCACGGCTCCGTCACGATCCTCGGCGCGGTGTCCCCGCCCGGCGGCGACCTGACCGAGCCGGTCACCGCGAACACCGAGCGGTTCGTACGCTGCCGGTGGACGCTCGACCGGGACCTCGCCTACGCCCGCCACTACCCCGCGGTGTCCTGGTCGGCGTCGTTCTCCCGCGACACCGGGCTGATCGGTGCCGACTACGCGCGTCGCGCGGATCCGGGCTGGGCCGCCCGGCGGGCACGGGCCCTGGACGTGCTCGCCGACGCCGGCCGCATCGCCGCGCTCGCCGACCTCGTCGGCACGAGCGGGCTGCCGGCGCACGAACGGATGACGCTGCTCGCCGGGCGGCTCCTGCGCGACGGCGTCCTGCAGCAGAACGCCCTCGTCGTGAACGACGCCTACTGCACCACGGCGAAGTCGGCGGCGCTGCTCGAGGCCGTCCTCACCGTGAGCGACCGCTGCCACGCGCTCGTCGACGCCGGCGCCGCGCCGGCCTCGGTCGAGGCGGTCGACTTCGGCCCGCTGCTGCGGGCCCGGGAGACGGTCGGGCCCGGCGACGCGGACGGCGTCGCCGGGCCGCGCGACGCCGTCCTGGCCGAGCTCGACGCGGCTGCCGGGAGGGCGGCATGAGCGCGTGGCCGGCGGTCGAGTACGGCGACATCCGGGAGCTGCACGGCCCGCTGGTCGTCCTCGGCGGTGTCTCGGGAGCCGGATACGACGACGTCGTCACCGTTCGTCTGCCCGGCGGCGACGAGCGGCACGGCGTGGTGCTCGAGGTCGACCGGGACACGGCGGTCGTCCAGGTGCTCGAGGGCACCGCGGGCATGGGCCGCCACGGCAGCACCGTCGCGTTCGCCGGGGCGCCGATGCGGATCCCGGTCGGCGGCCAATGGCTGGGACGCACCTGCAACGGCCGCGGCGCACCGATCGACGGCGGGCCGCCCGTGACCGGCGAGCGCGGCGCGGCGGTCGGCGGGGCACCGCTCAACCCGACCTGGCGCGAGCCCCCGGCCGACCCGGTGATCACCGGCGTGTCCGCCGTCGACGCGCTGACCACCCTGGTGCGGGGCCAGAAGCTCCCGGTGTTCAGCGTCGCGGGCCTGCCGCACCTCGAGCTCGCCGTGCAGATCGCCGCGCAGTCCCACGTCGGCGGCGCGCCGTTCAGCGTCGTCTTCGCCGGCATGGGCCTCACCCACACCGACGCCGCCTACGTCCGGGACGCCCTGGACGAACGGGCCACCGCGGGCGAACTGGTACTCCTGCTGAACACCGCCGACGATCCGGTGATCGAACGCATCCTCACGCCGCGGCTGGCACTGACCGTCGCCGAGGATCTCGCGTTCACCGGAGGCCGGGACGTCCTGGTCGTGATGACCGACATGACCGGCTACGCCGAGGCGCTGCGGGAGGTGTCCTCCGCGCGCGGCGAGCCGCCCGCCCGGCGTGCCTATCCCGGGTACCTCTACACCGACCTCGCGTCGATCTACGAGCGGTGCGGCCGCATCCGGCACCGACCGGGCTCGGTGACGATCCTGCCGGTGCTGACCATGCCCGCCGGGGACATCACCCATCCGGTGCCGGATCTCACCGGGTACATCACCGAGGGGCAGATCGTGCTCTCGGCCGAGCTGCACGGGCGGGGCGTGTATCCGCCGGTCGACCCGCTGTCGTCGCTGTCGCGGCTCATGCGCCACGGGGCCGGGCCGGGCCGGACCCGGGCCGACCATCTGCCGCTCGCGGCGCAGGTGCTCGCCGCCCTGTCGCACGCCCGGCAGACCCGCGAGCTGGCCGACCTGATCGGCGCGGCCGCCCTCGGCGACGTGGACCGTCACTACCTCGGCTTCGCCGACGTCGTCGAGCAGCGACTGATCGACCAGCGGCCGGACGAGGCGCGAAGCCTGGACGACACGCTCGACCGGGCCTGGCAGGCGCTGCGGGCCCTTCCGGAGCGCGAGCTGGTCATGCTGCCCGAAGCGCTCCGCGCGGCCCACGCCGCATCCGCGGAGGGTGCCGAGGTGACCGGATGACCGCCCTGCGCCATGTTCCCGTGGGTCGCTCGGGCCTGCTGTGGCTGCGGCACCGGCTCGAGGTGACCCGGCACGGCAGCAGCGTCCTGCGGCGCAAGCTCACGCTGCTCGCCGCCGAACACGACCGCCTCCGGCAGCGCCGGGCCGAGACGGCCAGCGACTGGGCGGCGGCCGACGCGACGGCCCGCGGCCGGCTCGGACGCGCGACGATCCTCGACGGCCTGGAGGCGGTCGAAGCGGCGGCCGAGGTACCACCGGCCGAAGCCACGCTGCCGTGGACGACCGTGATGGGCGTGCGCTGCCCGGGCGAGCCGTCGCTGGTGCTCCCGCCGCGCCCCGCGCATCTTCCGGCGCCCGGCGGCGCGGCGCTCTCGCGGGCCGAGACCGCGTACCGCGCGGCGGCCCTCGCCGCGGTGCGGCACGCGGCCGCCGACGCCGCCCTCGCCACCGTCGAGGCCGAGATGGCCGCCACCCGGCGGCGGGTGCGGGCACTGGACCGCCACTGGATCCCGGCCCTGGAGGCCGCGCTCGCCGCCCGGACCCTGCAGCTGGCGGAGCTGGAGGCGGCCGACCTCACCCGCCGGCGCTTGCCCGCTGGAAGGCGAACGCCAGGGCGGGCCCGGCATCGCGGGAACCGCCGCCGACGACGACGCCGACGACGCCGGCCGGCATGGTCGCGGCGGTCACGACGGTTCCTCCGGTCCCTCATCGCCCCGCCGGGCGTGAGCGATCAGCACCGGGCAGTGTGCCCGGTGCAGCAGGCGCAGACCGACCGAGCCGAGCAGCAGGCCGGTGAACCCGCCGTGGCCTCGGCTGCCGACGACCGTCAGCTGCGCCCGCTGCGATCGCTCGACGAGCACATCGGCCGCGTCGCCGGGGACGCCGTGGCACTCCCAGCGCACGTCCGGGCAGTGCCGGGCCGCCTCGGTCACCTGCGCGACCGCCTGCTCGGCCAGCACCCGCTGGACCTCGGCCGCGTCGTACAACACCGGGGGCGCACCGACCGGGGGCGGTACCAGTGGCGACTCGACGACCCGCACCGCCATCAGGTCGCAGCCGCGCTGCCGGGCCTCCTCGAACGCCAGCCGCAGCGCGAGGTCGGACGGTCCCGAACCGTCGACGCCCACGAGCACGGCGCCGGCCGGGTCCGCCCGCCCGCGCACGACCGCGACCGGGCACGACGCGTGCACGGCGACCTGCTGGCTGATCGAGCCGAGCACGGCCCCGGTGGCGGCGTGGCGGCCCCGGGTCCCCACGACCAGCAGCCCCGCGTCGTCTCCGGCCTTGAGCAGCGTCTCGGCCGGATGCCCCGGCAGCGCCAGGGGCCGCACGTCAGCATCCGGCTCCGCGGCGGACACCCGCCGCGCGACCTCCGTGACCGACCGGTCGGCGAACCACTGCGCGGCCTCGGCGAACTCATCCGCCGGATCGAACGCGGTCAGCGGCACGCGCCAGTGGTACGTCAGCAGCACCCGCAGCGGCACACCCCGCCGGATCGCCTCCGCCGCGGCCCAGCGCGCCGCCAGCACCGACGGCTCCCCGCCGTCGACACCGACCACCACCATCCCGTCGTCCACGCCAACCTCCGCTCGACGGCTCGCCCGCGTACGGTCTCCACTCCGGCGGCACCCACACCCGGGACGGCCCGATTCGCCCGCCGAGGATGACCGGCGCCCGTTCGCCCCGGTCGCCGGCGACATTGGCGTGTACCGGCAGCGTGTCCGGGCAGCGTGTACGGGAAGGGCGCATTCCTGCGAACGCCGCGGACGACGGCGGCACGGTCTGGAGGCAACCATGACCTACCGGGCGACGACGCCGGCTGCGGGCTCACGATGAGCGCCGTCGACTGCCTGACCATGGACGGGCGGATCGTCCGGCTCCGCACGATCCGGCCGCGGGACGCGCCGGCGCTGCTCGCCCTGCACCAGCGGCTCTCCCCGAACAGCCGGTACCTGCGGTTCTTCAGCGCGGGTGCGGCACTGGACGCCGAGGTCCGCAGGCTCACCCGGCCGTCGGGGCCGGACCGCGTCCACCTGCTCGTCGAGGAAGGCGACGCGGTGCTCGCCGCCGGCTCCTACGAGCGGGTCGACGCGGCGCGCGCCGACTTCGCGCTCGTGGTCGACGACAACCACCACGGCGAGGGCCTCGGCACGCTGCTGCTGGAGCGGCTCGCCGCCGAGGCGCGCCGGGCGGGCATCACCGAGCTGGTCGGCGACGTGCTGGCGCACAACGCCGCCATGCTGCGGGTGAGTGGCGATCTCGCCCCGGGTGTCGCCCGCCGGCTCGGCGCCGACGCCGGGACGGTCCAGATCCGGGTGCCGACGCTGCCCGACGAGGCCGCCCTGGCCGCCGTCGGGGTCCGCGACCGCACCGCGGCGCACCACTCGCTGCGCCCCCTGCTGGCCCCCGCGTCCGTGGCGGTCATCGGTGCCGGACGGCGGCCCGGCGGGATCGGCCGCGCGGTGCTCTCGGCGCTGCGGGCCGGCGGCTACACCGGGGCCCTCCACGCGGTCAACCCGCACGCCGAGCGGGTGTGCGGGATCCCCGCGCATCCGAGCGTCGCGGCGATCGGCGGCGCCGTGGACCTGGCGGTCGTCGCCGTGCCCGCGGCGGCGGTCCCCGAGGTCGTGCGGCAGTGCTGCGCGGCCGGCGTGCGCGCCGCGGTGATCCTGACCGCCGGCATCGAACCGGCGACCCAGTCGGCGCTCGTGCGCGAGGCCCGCCGGCACGGCATGCGGATCCTCGGCCCCAACTGCCTGGGCGTGGTGAACACCGACCCCGCCGTGCGGCTGACCGCCACGTTCGCCCCGGCACCGCCCGTCGCCGGCGGCCTGGCGGTGGCGTCGCAGTCCGGCGCGGTCGGCGTGGCCATCCTCGACGCGGCCGCCGACTGCGGCATCGGCATCTCCAGCTTCGTGTCGCTGGGCAACAAGACCGACGTCAGCAGCAACGACCTGCTGGCCTACTGGTACGACGACCCCGCGACCCGCGCCGTCGCCCTGTACGTCGAGTCCTTCGGCAACCCGCGCCGGTTCGCCTGGATCGCCCGGGCCCTCGCCGGCCGCAAGCCGGTGCTGGCCGTCAAGAGCGGCCGCTCGGAAGGGGGCCGGCGGGCGGGCGCCTCGCACACGGCCGCCGCGGCCGCACCCGAGACGGCGGTGACGGCGCTGTTCGCGCAGGCCGGCGTCATCCGCACCGACACGCTCGGCGAGTTGCTGGACACCGCGCGGGTGCTGACCGACCAGCCGCTGCCGACCGGCAACCGCCTCGCCGTGGTGGGCAACGCCGGCGGGCTGAACGTGCTGGCGGCCGACGCGGCCGGGACCGCGGGTCTCGTCGTGCCCGCGTTGGCCCTGTCCGGCCATCGTCCCGGCGGTGGCCCGCAGGCCGTGAACCCCGTCGATCTCGGCGCCCAGGCCACCCCCGCGACGATGGCCGGGGCGATCAGGGCGGTCGCCCGCTCCGGCGAGGCGGACCTGCTGGTCGTCACGTTCGTCTCGACCCGGGCCAACGACACTCGCGCCACGACCGCGGCCGTCGCCGCCGCGGTGGACGACTGCCCGCAACTCCCGGTGGCGGTCGTCGTGGCCGGCGCGCCCGACGTGCCCGCGACGCTGGGGGCCCGCAAGGTCCCGGTGTTCGGCCTGCCCGAGCCGGCGGTGCTGGCGATGGGCCGCGCCGCACGGTACGCGGCCTGGCGGCGCGAGCCGGCCGGGAACCGTCCCTCGCCGCCCGACATCCACCCCGGCGCGGCCCGCGACATCGTGCGGCGGGCTCTGGCCGCCGGCGGCGGCTGGCAGCCCACCGACGTGGCCAGGTCGCTGCTGGCCTGCTACCGCGTGCCGGTGGTGGAGACCCGCATCGCCACGGACGCCGACGCGGCGGTCCGCGAGGCCGGAGCCATCGCCGGCCCGGTGGCGCTGAAGGCCGCCGCGCCGGAGCTGGTGCACAAGAGCGACATCGGCGCCGTGCGGCTCGGCCTCGCCGGCGAGCCGGACGTCCGCCAGGCGTACCGGGCGATCGGCGACGCCGTCGGCACCGCGCGGCCCGTCGTGACCGTCCAGCCGATGGCCGATCCGGGCGTGGAGATGGTGACCGGCATCGTCCACGATCCGCTGTTCGGTTCCCTGCTCATGCTCGGCCTCGGCGGTGTGTACACCGACCTGCTCGGCGACCGGGCGCTGCGGCTGCTGCCGCTCACCGACCACGACGCCGCCGCGATGTGGCGCGGGCTGCGCGCCGCGCCCCTGCTGAGCGGCTACCGCGGCGCGGCACCCGCGGACACTGTGGCGCTGGAGGACCTGCTGCTGCGCCTGGGCCGCCTCGCCGAGGACTTCCCCGAGGTCGCGGAGCTGGACCTGAACCCGGTCCTCGTCGGCCCGCGCGGCTGCACCGCGGTCGACGTGAAGCTGCGTCTCGCGCCGGTCGGCGCCGAGCCGCCCGACCCGTACCTGCGGCACCTGCTGTGGCAGAGGACCGACGCGAAGTCGGGGTCCTGAGGGAGGCACCTGTCATGCGTAGCGACGGAGCGGTGGTCGTCGGCGTCGACGGCTCACCGAGCAGTCTCAGTGCCGTGGAGTGGGCCGCCGCCGACGCGATGCGCCGGCGACGCCCGCTGCGCGTCGTGCACGCCTTCGTGTGGCCCGCGGTGTTCGGCCCGGCACCGCCACGGCTGTACGAGCAGGCCGTCCGGGAGTCCGCCGAGCAGGTCCTCGGCGCGGCGGTCTTCCGGGCCCGCGACGTCGCGCCGGACCTCGACATCAGCACCGACACGCCCGCCCTGCAGGCCGCCGCCGCGCTCGTGGCCGCCTCCCGCCACGCCGTCACCGTCGTCGTGGGCAGCCGCGGCCTCGGCGGCTTCACGGGCCTGCTGACCGGCTCCGTGGGCGTCGAACTCGCCGCCCACGCCGCGTGTCCGGTCGTCATCGTCCGCCACACCGTCCGACCGGGCGGCTCCGAGGCCGGCCGCGTCCTCGTCGGCATCGACGGATCCCGCGACGCCGAGCGCGCGCTGCGGTTCGCGTTCGAACAGGCGTCGCTGCGCGGTGCCGGGCTCACCGCCGTCCTGGCCTACCTACGGCCGGAGCCCACCCGGCCGGACGACGTCCTGCCGCTGATCTGCGACCAGGAGAGCCTGCGCGACGACGAACGCCGTGTGCTGGGCGAGTCAGTGTCCGGCTGGACGGAGCAGTACCCCGACGTGCACCTGCGCACCGCCGCCGTCCACGGCCGCCCGG
Source organism: Dactylosporangium sp. CA-052675 (assembly GCF_050947935.1). Taxonomy (GTDB): domain Bacteria; phylum Actinomycetota; class Actinomycetes; order Mycobacteriales; family Micromonosporaceae; genus Dactylosporangium. The sequence continues at coordinate 6,024,846 of NZ_CP192010.1, forward strand.
CGGCCGTGCTCACCGAGCTGTCCGCCGGCGCGCAACTGCTGGTCGTCGGCTCCCGCGGGCGCGGCGGCTTCACGGGACTGCTGCTGGGCTCCGTCAGCCAGGCCGTCATCCGGCACGCCGCCTGTCCGGTCGCGGTCGTCCGGTAGCGACGTCCGGTAGCGACGTCCGGTAGCGACGTCCGGGGCCTGGGCACAGTAAAAGACCTACGAGGCGGTTTCCCTTCGCCGGCATTGCCCGGATCAGGTGGTGGGGATCGCCGGTGCGACCTCTCGGTCGTTTCAGCCTCTCAGCTCAACTGTCGCCAGTTGGGCTCTCCCGCACGTCTCGTAGGCCCAACTCCGAAGCTACACCGGCGGTGGGACGGTGCGGGGTGAGACATCGGGGTATTGCCCGGGCCGCGGCGGCGACGTTTCGCCGGCTCCCGCGCGGGAAGCGAGCCGACGCGGGACCACCCGCAGTGGGCCGGCACGGACGGGCCGTGAGGGGGCTGGTTGTGGTCGACTACGGCTGGGTGGTGGTCGGGCAGATACTGCTCGCGGCCGCATTGGGTGCCGTGGTCGGGCTGGAGCGCGAGTTCGGGGCGCAGCCGGCCGGCCTGCGCACCCACATCCTCGTCTCGCTCGGCGCGGCCCTCTTCACGCTCGCCGGCGTCGGACTGCAGCGCTCGGACCCGACACGGGTCGCCGCGCAGGTGGTCACCGGCATCGGGTTCCTCGGCGGCGGCGCGATCTTCAAGGAGGGGGTCACCGTCCGCGGCCTGACCACGGCCGCCTCCCTGTGGGTGACGGCCGCCGTCGGGCTGGCCGTCGGCCTGCGCGCCTGGCCCGCGGCCCTGGTCACCACCGTCCTCACCGTCACCGTGCTGTGGCTGCTCAAAGTGGCTGAGCGCCATTACCTCGCCTTCCGCCGGCACCTGCTGATGTGCGTCACGCTGCAGGACGGTGTGTCGCTCGACGAGGTGGAGCGCGAGCTGCTGAAGGTCGTGCCCCGGGCAACGATGCTGCGGGTGACGTACGCCGAGCACGAGCACGTGATCGAGATGACGGCCCGGCCCCCCGCGACGGCATCCCTGCCGCAGCTGGCCGAGTCGCTGCGCCGGCTGCCCGGCATCGCGGGGGTCAACGTGTCCGGCTGATCGCCTCGCGGCTGCCGGGTCGTGTGCGCGGGCGGCCGTGGGACCGGGCCGCGACGGCCCGGTCCCACGCCGCCGTCATGCCTTCGGGGTCTTCGCCATCACGCCCTTCACGAGGGCCGTCATGTTCGTCTTCATGGCGCCGGAGTCCCAGGGCTCGGTGCCGCCGGCGTTGAACCGGACCTCGACGTACAGGTTCTGCTCGACGCAGACGATGACCGCCTCGATGCGCTTGTCGCCCGAGCTGAGCCGCCGGGCGTAGAAGCCCTGCGAGCCGCAGCCGGTGACCTTCTCGTCGTCGAAGCCGGAGATCTTCGGGTAGGTGTCCGCGGACTCCTTATAGCGGGCCGCGGTGTCGCCGTCGACGTTGGCGAACACCTTGAGCTCCTGGAAGCCGTCGGCGGCGGAGAGGGAGTACTCGCAGCCGTTGAGGGTGTACCTGGTCTTCTCCTCGAGGGGTTCCCCGGTGCCGGTGCCGGCGCGCGGGCCGAGCAGGCTCGGGTCGGCGAGCGCGCACCGGTCGGTGGGCTGCTTGTAGCCGCCGGCCGGCTCCGCGGCTCGGGTGGCCGCCGGGGAGGCCGAGTTGGTGGTGGCCGGCTTGTCGTCCTTGCCGTCGGCGAGGACGAAGACCGCCCCGAGGACGACGCAGAGCACGACCACCCCGCCGACGATGCCGAGCACGAGCGCGAGGACGTTCCGGCGTCTCGGCCGGGGGCCCGCCGGCGGGAAGGGCGGTGGCGTATATGGAGCGCCCTGGTAGGGCGGTTGGTGTGGCGCGTTCATGGTCGTCAAGTCTGGCGGTGGACGGGCGGTCGCACGGTCGGGCGGCGGATGCCGGGTAGGTCGGCTATCCGACTGTTGTCAGGCTTTGCCCCGCTCGCCGCCGGGGTTCCTGGGGCCCGCCGGTCTCAGCGGGAGCCGCGGCCGGGCAGGGCCTCGTAGAACTCGGCGAGCTTCTGCCGCGTGCCGCGCACCGCGATGCCGAGCCTCTGCGGGTCCCGCAGGAGCGCCTTGGTCGTCTTCTTGGCCTGGTCGTACATCGTGTGCGGCGGGATCGGCGGGATCTCGCTGTCGACCTTGAACTCCACGACCACCGGCCCGGGGCTCTGCAGGGCCTCGTCCCAGGCCTGCCCCACCTTCGCCGGGTCGTCGCAGTACACGCCGCGCAGCCCGAGCAGTTCGGCGTAGCGGGCGTAGGGCACGTCGGGGATCTGCTGCGAGCCCGGGAACCGGGGATCGCCGGACAGGGCCCGCTGCTCCCAGGTGACCTGGTTGAGGTCCTGGTTGTTGAACACGGCGAACACCAGCGGCGGCCGGCCGCCGAGCCGGTCGATGTACCGCTTGCAGGTGATCATCTCGTTCATGCCGTTCATCTGGAACGCGCCGTCGCCGATGAACGCGATCACCGGCCGGTCCGGGTAGGCCAGCTTGGCGGCGATCGCGTAGGGCGTGCCGGGACCCATCGTGGCGAGCGTGCCGGACAGCGAGGCCTGCATCCCGTCGCGCAGGGTGAGGTACCGTGCCCACCAGTTCGTCGACGAGCCGGAGTCGGCGGTGAGGATGCACCCGTCGGGCAGGCGGGACGACAGCTCGTACGCGACCGCCTGGGGGTTGATCTGCCCGTTGAAGCTCTGGCCGGCGCGGTCGCGCAGGATCCGCTGCCACTCCTGGACGTTCCGCTCGATCCTGTCCCGCCAGCTGCGGTCGGACTTGCGTTCCAGCATCGGGTTCAGGGCGCGCAGCGTCTCCTTCGAGTCACCCACGAGGTTGGCCTGGACGGGGTACCGCATGCCGATCAGCCGGCCGTCGATGTTGATCTCGACGCCCTTGGCCTGGCCCTCCGACGGCAGCCATTCGCCGTACGGGAAGCTGGTGCCCACCATGAACAGCACGTCGCAGTTCATCATCATGTCGTCGCTGGCCTTCGAGCCGAGCAGCCCGATCGGTCCGGTCACGAACGGCAGCGTGTCGGGCAGCGCGGCGCGGCCGAGCAGCGCCTTGGCCACCCCGGCGCCGAGCAGTTCGGCGGTCTCGACCACCTCGGGTCCCGCGTGCGCGGCACCCTGCCCGATCAGCATGGCGACCCGGCGCCCGCTGTTGAGGATGTCGGCCGCCTTGCGCAGTTCGTCGTGGTCGGGCAGGACCCGGGGCCTGCTCCAGCCGACGCTGCTGAAGACCGCGCCGTGCTCCATCGGCGGCGTCGGCTGAGCCGGCGCCTCCTGGACGTCCTCGGGGATGATGACCACGGCGACGCCACGCTCGGTCAGCGCGATCTTGAATGCCCGGTCGATGACGGCGCGCGCCTGCGCCGGCGTCATGACGGTCTGGGAGTAGGCCGCGACGTCGGCGAACAGCGACTCGAGCGCGACCTCCTGCTGGTAGTGCGTGCCCAGCGACATGCGCTTCTGCTGCCCGACGACCGCCACCACCGGCTGGTGGTCCATCTTCGCGTCGTACAAGCCGTTGAGCAGATGGATCGCGCCCGGGCCGGAGGTCGCCATGCAGCAGCCCACCTCACCGGTGAACTTGGCATGCGCGCAGGCCATGAACGCGCCCATCTCCTCGTGCCGGGGCTGGATGAACTCCGGGTCGTTGCCGGCCCGCGCGAACGCGCCGAGGAGGCCGTTGATGCCGTCCCCCGGGTAGGCGAACACCCGGTGCACACCCCACTGCCGCAGCCGGTCGAGCACGAAGTCCGAAACCTGTGCCATCAAGAGCCTCCATCCGTTCTTGTCGGACGCTCACGGCGCCCCCGTCGACCACCGGTGAAAGGTCATTTCCGCCCGTGGCCGGCCACCCGCCGGCCGATGACGTAGGCCGCCGCGACGCAGAGGCACAGCACAGCGGTGCGTGAGGACAGCAGTCTGGTCCTCGCCTTGCTCAGTCCGGTCCTGGGGTCGGCCGCCGCCCCCGCGGCGGTGCCCACGACCTCGATCAACCGCTCCTTGGTACCTGGCATTTCGATCACCCGCCCGAGAGCCGCTACCGCGCACAGCAGCCGGCCAGCTACCCGGGCCACCCCCGGCGAAACCCGGGCCTGATCGAATCGGCGTCCCACCACCGCCGGCGCGGGATGCCCAGTTTGACGCCGGCGGTGACGGGAACGACCCGCCGATGACCGAACCCGAAGCACACCGCGACGAGCCGCGCACCGAGGAGTCCACCGCCCGGCTCAGCGAGGACATGGCCGAGATCACCCGGCACGAACTGCTGAAGATCCGCGACGCGATCGTCGAGGCGGTGCGCGGCACCGGCGTCACCGCCGCGCTGCTGGCCGGAGCCGGGTTCTTCGGGACGCTCGCCGTGCTGACCGGCACCGCCACCGCGCTGCGCGCGATGGAGACGAGGATGCCACCGGTGCGCGCCGCGGCCACCCTCACCGGCGCCTACCTGGGCGCGAGCGCGGGCCTCGCCCTGCTCGCCGTCGGCCGCGTGCGGCGCACCGAGTACCGGTCCGCGGCCGTGACCCGGGAGATCCGGCGCATCATGCGGGCCTCGCTGCGGGAAGCGGACCGGTGACCGGCATGGAGCGGCCGGGGGCGGGTAGGGCCGTCGTCATGGCGAACATGATGAAGAGCAGCGTCATGGATGAGCGGGACACGGTCCTGCGTTCCATGCACGACACCGGCCTGGCGGCGTGGTTCGGCGGGTCGTTGATGGGCGCGGTGGGACTCAACGGGGCGGCGGGGAAGGTCGACAACCCGCGGGAACGGCTCGTCGTCTCGTCCATCGGCTGGGACCGCTGGGCCCCGGTCAACATGGCCGCTATCGGCGCCCACCTGGTCGGAGCGGCCGGCATCCTGGCGTCCGAGCGCGGGCGGGTCTTCGGGCAGCGGGGCGTCGGCACGATGAGCGCGGTGAAGACCGCCCTGACCGCGGCGGCCCTCGGTGCGACCGCGTACAGCCGCAAGCTGGGCAAGGAGCTGGAGCAGGCCGGCGAGGTGCCGGTCCAGGCCGTGACCGAACCGGCCGCCGACACGCCGGCCTCGGTTCGAGGGGTGCAGCGGCGTCAGCGCATCGCCCAGTGGTCCGTACCGGTGCTGACCGGCGCGCTGATCGCCGTGTCGGCGCTGGCGGGCGAGCAGCAGAAGCCCGGTTCGGTACTGCGGGGCGTCGGCGCGCGGCTGGGCGGCGCCTTCGGCCTTGGCCGCTGACCCTCGCCCCGCGCTGTCACGTCGACGTCGGTCCGCCCGGCGGTGGACGGGCCGACGCCGCAGCCGTTCGCGGGCCACGCGAACCGCGGTCAGGAGGTGGCGACCGGGTTGACCGGGCCGTCACGCCGGCACCGGCTCCCGCGGTCCCGGGTCCGGGGCACCGCGGGTGAGTCCCGGCCGTCCTGCGGGCCCGGTCCGGCGTCACGCGATCCTGTCGAAGCGGTACAACTCACATACGTCCGGATCACCGTCGTACCAGTACAGCCAAGGCCGCTCCCGAGTGCCGGAGATATCCAGGTACGTATGGTGCGAGCGGGGCCTTCCGTCCGAGGTCAGGCGCAGCGTGATGTCGCCCTGGCTCCCACCGGCCGATTGCAGGCTCCACTCCCCGGGTCCGGAAAGGTTCAGCGATCCTCCCATGAACTCCGTGGCGAGCGCGGTCGCCACGAGCGAGCCGCCCGCCTGGAGTTCGAGGCGGGCGCCGTCCCGGGTCTCGTAGGTGCCGATGAGATCGGCCTCGGCGACGCCGTCGGGCCGCTCGGTGCCGCAGCCGAAATAGTTCACCGGCCCGAGAAAGACCCACGCCCCGGCACAGCAGACCAGGACCGAGCAGCAGGCGGCGGCGATACCCGTGACGGCGGCCCCCAGGACACCCACGACCCCCGCGACACCCGCGGCCGCGCCGGCCGACGTCATCTTGAACACGTTCAGATTCTGGACCGCCCTCGGCTCGGCGGACAAGACCGGCCATAGGTGACGGCGGGCACCCCGCCGATGCCGTCCAGACCTCGCACCGCCGCCGGTGGCCGGGCCGGACCGATTCGACTATGCGCATTCGTTGCCGGGATCGTCCGAAACCAGGGCTGACATCCCAAGGTACGATGGCGCTTCGTCGTGGGGAGGTGCGGTGCAGGGGTTCGGCGATCTGGAAGCGGCGCTCATGGAGCTGCTGTGGCAGCGCGGCGAGCCGACCACGGTCCGTGAGGCCCTCGACGGGCTGCGGTGGCACCGCGAGCTCGCCTACACGACGGTGCTGACCGTGATCGACAACCTGTACCGCAAGGGCTGGCTCACCCGCGAACAGCACGGCCGGGCCTACCGGTACACACCCGCGCTGACCCGCGAGCAGTGCGTCGCCCAGGCCATGCACAACGCCCTGGTCGACAGCGGCGACCGGATCGAGGCGCTGACCCACTTCGTCGGGCGGATGAGCCTGGACGAGGCCGCCGCGCTGCGGGCCGCGCTGCGCTCCTACGAACGCCGGATCGCCGGCCGGTGAGCCCGTTCCTCCTCGCCGCGTGCACCATGGTGCTGGCGCTCGTCGCCGCGCCGCGGCTGGCCTCGGCGCGTTGGGTCGTGCGCGCGCCGCGGCTCGCCGTCGCCGCGTGGCTGGGCCTGTCCGGCGCGGTGCTGCTCTCGGCGGTCTTCACCGCGTCGACGCTGCTGCTGTACTGGGACCGCGCCCACGACCTCGTCAAGGGCGCCTGGCACATCTGCCTCGACGCGCTCCTGGGCCACCACGAGCGCGCGGCCCAGGTGGCGGCCGTGGCCGGTCTGACCGGCCTGGTCCTGCTCGGCGGGCGGCTGGCCGTCAACGGCCGGCGCCTCGTGCTCGCCGCCCGGGCCCGCCGCGCCGAGCTGCGGCTCGCGGTGCGGCTCGGCGGGCTGCCGTCCACGCTGCCCGGGGCCAGCGTCGTGCGCCACGACGAGCCCGCCGCCTATCTCCTGCCCGGGCTCAGCCGGCCCGGCCGCGCAGCCGAGATCGTGGTCACCTCGGCCGCCGTCGAACGCCTGCGGGCGCCGGAGCTCGCCGCCGTCCTCGCCCACGAGCGCGCCCACCACGCCGGGCACCACTATGCGATCACGCATTGGATGCGGCTGCTCGCGGCCGCCTTCCCGCCGGCCCGCTGCTTCACGCTCGGCCGCGGCCAGGTCGACCGGCTGGTGGAGCTGTGCGCCGACGACACCGCGGCCCGCGGCACCGCCCGCATCGATCTGGCTCGAGCCCTGGTCAGCATGGCCCAACCCGGCCCCTCCGGCACGCCGGACGGCGCCCTGGGCGCCCGCGGCGGCGACAGCCTCGAACGGCTGCGCCGGCTGCTCGATCCGCCGCCGCCGCTGCCGTGGCCGGCTCGCGCCGCGATCGTCGCGGCGACCGCCGCCGCCCTCGCCACCCCGATCGCGATGGCGGCGTTCGACCGGTACGTCGCCTGGGCCCCGAGCCTGCTGCCGATGTAGCTCGGGGCCCCGCGCGGACGACAAGGGTCGTGCCGGCACGACTTCCAAGGGGATTGGCAGGCTCCGGCACGACCCGGAAGGACTGTACTACTAATTCGCTTAGTAGTACAGCGCTCAGCTGGAGGCGATGGACAGGCCCGAGTCGCCGGGCCCCGCGCTCAGCTGGGTGCCCTCGGCGAACGCGCCGCCGAAGCGGGCCTGCAGGGCGTCCAGCCGCGAGAAGTCCGCACTGTGGGCCGACTCGCCGCCCTCGGCCGCGAACACCGAGTCCGACGTCTGCGAGTCGTTGGAGTAGTTGGTGAAGTCCGTCGACTCGTACCGGCTGCCGTCCGCGCCCTCGAACTCGACGTGCTGGCCGGTCTGGAAGTCGGTGGACTCGGCCGCGCTGTGGTCCTCGCCGTAGACGCCGAACTGCGACTCGTAGTCCCGCTCGCCGCCCGACGCCTGGTGCAGCTGGTCCAGCGCGCCGGACTCCTGGCCGGTCTCGAAGTGCCCGTAGTCCACGCCGCCCGGCTCCTGCCCGCCGTCGAAGTCGCCGTACTCGCTCATCAGGATGGTCCTTTCATCTCAAGGGAATGGCTCCGATGCCAACACGCTACTATCGAGCTTAGTAGGTTTGGCTCCCGAATTCGTGCCAGCGGCTGTCGTCTTGGCGTCTGCACGGTTCACTGCTATCTCGGCTAGGAGACGGACTTGTCTGGCCGGGCGCCGGTGCGTAAGGTTCGCGGACGTGCCGTCCCGCCGTGTCCGCGTGCCTCGCATCTGCCCACCGTCGCCGCGCAGGGCCCTGGTCACCGTGGTGGCCGTGGTCGCGGTGCTGCTGGCCGGCACCGGGGCGGCCCAGGCCGAGCCGACCCCCGCGGAGCTGGAGCGGCAGATCGACGAGATGTGGAACCAGCTCGAGCCGACCATCGAGCAGTACAACCAGGTCCACACCCAGCTCAAGGACAACCAGGCCAAGGCCGAGAAGTTGCAGCAGCAGCTCCAGCCGCTGCAGGCCCAGGTCGACGCCGCGATGGGCAAGATCAGCGAGATCGCCGTCCGCCAGTACAAGATCGGCCGCGTGAGCACCATGCAGGTCCTGCTCTCCGGCAGCACCCCGACCGACACCCTCGACCAGCTCACGGTCGTCAACGCCATCGCCCGCAACGAACGCGCCCAGATCCAGGACGTCGCCGCGGCCCGCGACCGGCTCGCCGCCGACAAGCAGACCCTCGACGCCCTCATCGCCCAGCAGACCACCGAGGACAAAGAGCTGGCCGCGAAGAAGACGCAGATCGAGGCCAAGATCTCCGAGCTGCAGAAGCTCCGGCAGCAGGCGTACGGCAGCAGCGGCGCCACCGGCACCCTCAAGCCCGTCGCCTGCCCCGTCGACTACCTCGGCGGCGCGGGCGGCACGGCCGCGAAGAGGGCCTGCGAGCTCATCGGCAAGCCCTACGTCTGGGGCGCCACCGGCCCCAAGGGCTACGACTGCTCCGGACTGACCATGGCCGCCTGGGCCGCGGCCGGGGTATCCCTGCGGCATTACACGAAGTGGCAGTGGGAGGACGCGAAACCGGTCGCCAAGGCCGACCTGCGCCCGGGCGACCTCGTGTTCTTCTACAGCGACCTGCACCATGTGGGCCTCTACGTCGGCGGCGGCTGGATGGTCCACGCCCCCACCACCGGCGACTACGTCCGCATGGCGAAACTCGACGGCCGGCCCATCGCCGGGTACCGCCGGCCCAGCTGACCTCGGCCGCGGCCGGTCCCGCCCGCGGCTGGTCCGCCCGCGGCCGGCGCGCTCGCGGGCTGACGGCTGCGGCTCATGCGGCCGCGTTCCGGCCCGCGCGCCGCCAGGCGGCATCGGCGAGCAGGCGCAGGCCGTTGAGGCCGACGATCACGGTGGAGCCCTCGTGCCCGGCGACCCCGAGCGGCAGCGGCAGGTGACCGAGGAGGTCCCACGCCACGAGGACGGCGATGAAGGTGCCGGCGATGGCGAGGTTCGCGGCGACGACCCGGCGGGCCCGGCGCGACAGGGCGATGAGCGGTGGCAGGGCGGTCAGGTCGTCGCGGACCAGGACCGCGTCGGCACTGGTGAGCGCCAGGTCGCAGCCGTGGCGGCCCATGGCGACGCCGAGGTCGGCGGTGGCCAGGGCGGGCGCGTCGTTGACGCCGTCCCCGACGAGCATCACCGCTCCCCCCGCCGCTGCAGGGCGCGGACCCGTTCGACCTTGTCCTCGGGCAGCAGGGCGGCGTGCACGTCGGTGATGCCGGTGTCGGCGGCGAGGCGGTGCGCGGCGCCGGCGTTGTCGCCGGTGAGCAGGACCGGCGGGGTGCCGGTGACCGCGGACACGGCCGCGACGGTGGCCGCGGCCCCGGGACGGACCTGGTCGGCGAGGACCACCACACCGGCCGGGCGGCCGTCGACGACGACGGCGACCGCGGTGCGGCCCGCGTCGTGGGCGTCGGTGACGACCCGCCGCACGTCCGCTCGACCCGGGTCGGCGGCGCCGGACAGGGCGGGCCTGCCGGCTCGGACGTGGCGGCCGCCGACGATCGCCTCGACGGCGTGCCCGGGCGTGGCCCGGAAGCCTTCGGCGGGCGGGACGTCCAGGCCGCGTTCGCGTGCGGCCCCGACGACGGCCGCGCCCAGGGGGTGCTCGCTGTGCGTTTCGACGGCGGCCACGAGCCGCAGCAGATCCCGCTCGCCGAGGCCGGAGCCGGTCGCGGGGTGGACTGCAGGGCGAGTCGTCGGTGGCCTGCCTGGCCGAGCTCGTCGGCGCCGCCCCGACCGCGGTGAGCCAGCACCTGGCCAAGCTGCGGCTCGCCGGGCTGGTCCGGGGACGCCGGGAGGGCACGTTCGTGCACTACTCCGCCGCCGACACCCATGTGCGCGCCCTGCTCGCCGAGGCGCTGTTCCACGCCGACCGCGCCGACCGGAACCTGCCCGACCATCCCCGCGGCGACGCGGTGACCCACCAGCACACGGTCCCGGCGGTCGCGCCCGCCTGACCGCCTGCCGCCTGCCCGTCCGGCGTCCGGGCCGTGGGTCTAGGCGTTCTGCGGGGCCTCCACACGGGCCGGTGCGGGCGTCGCGGACGGCGGGCCGAGCGACCTCAGCGTGTTGGCGTAGAGCATCAGCATGCAGATCAGACCGGCGGCGGAGCCGATGAGCAGGCCCCACGCGGCGCCGTGCAGGCCGCCCCGGCCGGCGCCGAGTGCGAGGCCGCCGAGGGAGACGACGGCGAAGACGACGTACTGCAGGAACAGCGCCCGGGCCTGGTGCATCCCGCGCATCGCGGCGGTGAACGGCACCTGCACCAGGTAGACCGCGCCCTGCAGAGCGATCGGCAGGGCCAGCGGGGCGGCCTCGGCGAACTTGTGGGTGCGCACCAGGACGTACGAGACCACCGGCCAGACGACGAGCACCATCAGCGCGCCGAGGGCGGCGAAGGCGAGGGCCAGCCGGTGGGTCTGGCGGCGCAGGGTCGCGGCGGCGGCGGCGCCGTCGGGGCCGGGCTCGGCGGCCTCGGCGGCGTGGCGGGAGGCCCGGGGCGTGAGCAGGCTGCTGATCGCGGTGACCAGGTTCTGGACCGGCTGGAGCTGGACGGTCTGCACGAAGCGGAAGTTGCCCAGGTCGATCTTCGACAGGCGTCCGGCGACGGTGAAGCTGATGGCCAGGACGTGGACCTGGGCGACGATGGCGGTGAGGGTGAACCAGCCGGAGAGGTGGCGGGTCTCGGCCAGCCAGGCCGCGGGGCTGCCCCGCCAGGGCAGGCGGCGCTCGCGCAGCAGGTAGACGGTCATGCCGGCGGTGGCGCCGAGGCCCCAGGCGGTGAGCAGGGCGCCGGCGCTGGAGTGGTGGGTGGCGATCATGACCGCGACGAGGACGGCCTGGGTGCCGGCCCAGACGAGGTCGATGCCGAGGGCCTTGTCCGGGCGGCGGTCGGCGAGGTAGTCGCAGCGGGCGGTGTCGTGCAGCATGATCGGGACCATGAACGGGGCCAGCCGGACGAGGTCGCCCAGGTCGATCTGGCCGCGGCCGGGCCAGGCCGCCCAGAGCGCGACGAAGACGGCGGTGGTCGCCACGCCCGAGCACAGTGCGGTGGCGAGGCCGTCGCGGGCCAGGCGGGCCCGGGGGTCTCCGTCGTAGCGGGACGCCAGGGCGAGCAGGACGTCGCCGACCACGGCGCGGTTGAGGTACATCGCGAGATAGCCCACGGCGAGGGCCAGCGCGAGCGCGCCGAAGTGCGCCTTCGACAGCAGGATGCCGCCCAGCAGCGTGTTCGCCGAGTTGGCCGCGGCGATCACCAGCTGGTCGAGCAGGCCGGCGCCGACGAACCGGGACGCGCCACCCGGTCCGTGCGGGCGGCGCGACCGTTCAGGCGTCCTGGGTACGGCCGGCATGCTCGACCAGACCCGGCAGCTGCCCGTCGTTGCGGGTCGCCGGCACCGTGACGGGACTCGGCGCGGCGAGCACCGGCTCGTCGTAGTGACGCTCGCCGCGGGCCGTGGTCAGCACCGCGCGGACGAGCAGCTGCAGGTCGAGCCGCACGCTCTGGTGCTCGATGTAGGCGAGGTCCTTCGCCAGCCGCTCCCGCGGCGGCATGTGGAACTTCTCGATCTGGGCGATGCAGGCGATGCCGGGCCGTACCGTGTGCCGCTCGGCGTATCCGGGAACCGCCTCGAGGTGCTTGTTGACGAGCACGGTACGCAGCGGCCGGGGCCCGACGAGGGCCATCGAGCCGCTGAGCACGTTGATCAGCTCGGGCAGCTCGTCGAGGTGCCAGCGGCGCAGCCAGCGCCCGACCCGCAGCGTCCGCGGGTCCCCCGCGGGCGACACGACGGGTCCGGTGAGCCGTTCGGCCCCGTACTGCATGCTGCGGAACTTGAACTGCCGGAACGTGCGTCCGCCGCGGCCCACGGAGTTCTTGGTGAAGAAGATCGGCCCCGGCTCCTCGAACCAGATGAGCAGCCCGATGATCGGCCACAGCGGCAGCGTGAGCGCGAGCCCGACGAGGGCGCCGATGACGTCCAGGAGCCGCTTGCCCCGCGGCTCGCGGCGCACGGTGCAGGCGGTGTGGTACCGCAGGACCGCGTGCTGCACCGCGGGCGACGGCGGCGCGTTGTCCTCCACGATCCCGGCGGTGGCGCCGCTGAGCACGATCCCGCCCGCGAACGACCCGGTGATGAGGATCATGGCGGCCCGCGCCGGCACGTCATGGCCCAGGCGCAGCCAGATCCACGGCGCGACGATCAGCGTCGCGGTGACGACGAAGGCGACGCGGCAGGCCCAGGCCCGGGCGAGCGGCGGGACCGAGGAGGTGAGCACGACGGCGGGCAGGCACGCCAGGAACAGCGGGATGAGCAGCACCCAGTGTCTCACGGGTTGTCGTACCTCCGGGGAAAGCGGGCGGGCGCCGTCGTCGTCATCGGTATGCCTTCTCCTGCTCGGCCCACATCGTGAACAGCAGCAGGATCCAGATCTCGCGGGCGTGTTCGGCCACGCCGCTGAGGTGGCGCTCGACGATCTCGTCGACCGCGTCGAAGCGCAGATAGCCCTGCCGTCGCAGGACGTCGCGGGACAGGTAGTCGCCGACCAGCGGCCGGTACACGCCGCGCAGCCAGCGCGGCAGCGGGGCGTTGAAGCCCTTCTTGCCCATGGCGAGCGTCCGCGGCGGCAGCAGGCCGGCCATCGCCTGACGCAGCAGCCACTTCGGTTGCCGGCCCGGGAGCTTCATCCGGCCCGGCAACGAGAAGGCGAACTCGAGCATCGGCGTGGCCAGCAGCGGCACCCGGACTTCCAACGAGTGCGCCATGCTCACGCGGTCGACCTTCGTCAGCACGTCGTCGGGCAGGTAGACGTGGGCGTCGGTGTACTGGAACCGGGTGAGCCGGTCGAATCCGGCCCCGGCGTCGTAGTGCGGCTCGTGCGTGTCGTACGTGTCGCACAGCTCGGCGAGCACGTCCGGCTGCAGCAGCCGCGCCTTGTGCGCCTCCCGGAAGACGACCCGCCACAGGTAGTGGCTGCGGCCGGGCTCCTCGACGGCGTTCTCGGCGAAGCGGCGCGCCTTGAAGTCGAAGCTCGCCCGCGCGCTGGAGCGCGGCAGGTACCGCAGCAGGTTCGGCACGAGCCGGCCCGTCACCGCGCGCGGGAGGTGGCGGTAGTAGCGGGCGTAGCGGTCGGCCTGGTAGGTGAGGTAGCCGGCGAAGAGCTCGTCGCCGCCGTCGCCGCTCAACGCCACCGTCACGTCCCGGCGAGCGAGGCGGCACAGGTAGTACGTGGGCACCATCGACGGGTCGGCGAAGGGCTCGTCGAAGGCCGGCAGGATGCCGTCGACGACGTCCTGCGCCGCCGGCTCGACCAGCAGCTCGGTGTGGTCGGTCCCGAACCTGTCCGCGACGAGGGCGGCCCCGTCCCGCTCGTCGTAGGAGCGGTCGGCGAAGCCCACGGAGAACGTCTTCAGCTCGGCGTCGGGCTCGGCGCGCCGGGCGGCGGCGACGACGGTGGCGGAGTCCATGCCGCCGCTGAGGAAGAAGCCCACGGGCACGTCGGCCGCCAGTTGCTGACGGACGCTGCTGACCAGCAGCTCGCGCAGGATCCCCGCCGCACGGGCGACGGTGAGGTCCTGCCGCTGCGGCACATCGGCGAGCGCCCAGTAGCGCCGCGAGGTGCAGCGGCCGTCCTGCCAGACGAGCGTCGTACCGGGTTCGAGTTTGCGGATCTCCCGGTACATCGTCCGGGGCGCGGGCACGTACATGAGCGACAGGTACGCGCTGAACGCCTGGAGGTCCGGTGTCCGCTCGGGGAGGGCGCACAGGACCGCCTTGATCTCCGACCCGAAGACGAGGCCGCCGGCGCGCTCGGCGTAGTGCAGCGGCTTCACGCCCACCCGGTCGCGGGACAGCACCAGGCGATGACGGGCGCTGTCGTACAGGGCGATGGCGAACATGCCCTCCAGGTGCTCCGCGAAGCCGGTGCCGAACTCCTCGTACAGGTGCGGAATCACCTCGGCGTCGTTGCCGGATGCGAAGGTGTGGCCCCGCGCGGCGAGGTACTGCCGCAGCCTGCGGTGGTTGTAGATCTCACCGTTGAGCACCGCGACCACGGCGCCGTCCTCGGAGCGCACCGGCTGCCGGCCGTGCAGCACGTCGATGACGGCCAGGCGCCGCACCGCCAGCCCGGCGGTCGGGGTGAGGAAGAACCCGTCCTCGTCGGGGCCCCGGTGCGCGAGGCTGCGGCACATGGCGCGCAGCCGGTCCCCGTCCACGGGACGCGTGTCGTTGGCCAGCACCATGCCGGCGATTCCGCACATGTATCCTCCGCCTCGGTCGGTCGATGAACAGGGGCGGGTGGGGTCAGACCGGTGCGGGCTCGACCGGCCGGTGCGAGGGCGCGGGCACGTACGGCTCCCACAGCCCGGCCTTCTGCGCGGACAGCCGCACGACGTACCGGGGGCCGAGAATCAGGTAGCGCCGCCACAGCCGGCGCGGCTCGAGGACCAGCCGCAGCAGCCAGGCCAGCCCGTTGCGCTGCATCCAGCGCGGTGCGGAGCGCAGCCGGCCGGCGTGGTAGTCGAAGGCGGCCCCGACCGCCAGCAGCGGCATGGCGAGCAGCGGCCGCATCGCGTGGACGAACGACTCCTGCCGCGGGCAGCCGAGCCCGACCAGGACCACGCGGGCCCCCGACGCGTTGATCCGCTCGGCGATGCGGGCGTATTCCCCCGGCTCGGCGTCGCGGAACCGTGACGGCTCGGCGCCGGCGATGCGCAGCGTCGGTATGGTCCGGGTCAATGCCGCGACCAGCCGGTCGACGGTGCGCTGGGTGGAACCGTAGAGGTAGACCGGCAACCCCTCGTCGGCCGCACGTCGCAGCACCCGGAGGGTCAGTTCCGGGCCGCTCACCCAGTCGCGCAGCCGAGCCTGGTGCAGCAGGTTCAGCGCCCACCGTACCGGCTGGCCGTCCGGGGCCACCACGTCGAAGGCGTTGAGCCGGGCGTTGTGCCGCCGATCCGACAAGCCGGTCATCACGCCGTGCACGGCCAGCGCCGTCAGGATGAACGGGCGCTGCTGCTGGGCGGCCGCGATCACCCTCGCGACCGCGGTGTCGTAGTCGATGACATCGACCAGAACCCCCATGACGCTGCGTTTTCCCGCGTCGACGACCAACGATCTTCCTTCCCCTCGCCCGCGACACGCGCCGATCACCGGACCGGCTCGAGGCATCGAACGCCAGCCTCAACTGCGGGATGTCGAGCGCGCCTGTACCCGACCGGTTCCCGGTAAACGCGGCGCGCCGGGCGGGCGGAGGTGACTTTGCCGGGTGTCCGGCACTGCCACCTGCGCTATCACCTGCCGATACGTCGCCCGGCCCGGCCGGGGCCTCCTACGCTTGCGAGGTCACGCAGATGTCACGGCTCCCGGCGCGCCAGATTCGCGGCCGGCCCGGCTCGAGAACAGAGACGGTATGGGCGATCCAATTCCTGATGCACGGGCCGGCGACGGCCGACGGGCCCGTGGGCGGGCGGCGGTGCGGGCCGCCGTCCCACCAACCGAATCGGCCGCCGTCCGGGCCGCGGGCCCGCGGCGTCCACGGCATCCCCGGCGGCCGCCGAGGCCTCGGCGGCCGCGGCGCTGGGCCCGGGCGCTGGTCGTCCTCGGCGTGCTGCTCGTGCTGGTCAGCGCCGCCGCCCTCGCCGGTTCCCGGGCGCTGCTGAACCGCTACACCGCCTCGATCGGCCAGGAGAACCTGCTCGGCGACGCGGCGGACCCGCACGTCAGCATCGACGGGCCGATCAACCTGCTGCTCGTCGGCATCGACCAGCGCATCGATCAACGCGACGACAGCCCCGACGCCGACCACAACGCCGACTCGATCATGATCGTGCACATTCCGGCGAGCCACGACGCCGCCTACCTGGTGTCGGTACCCAGGGACTCGTACGTGCCGATCCCGCCCTATCCGAGGAGCGGGTACGAAGGCGGCCATGCCAAGATCAACGCGGCGTTCCCCAACGGCTACGGCAACGGCGCCGGCCGGGCGGGCGGGTTCGGGCTGCTCGCGTTGACGATCAAGCAGCTGACCGGGATCTCCTTCAACGGCGGCGCGATCGTCGACTTCGCCGGGTTCAAGTCGCTGGTGGCGGCCCTCGGTGGGGTGGACATGTGCGTGGACGAGCGGACCGTCTCGGTCCACATCGGTCACGACGCCCACGGCCGCTACCAGATGCCATATACGATGACCGATGACGGTCCCGTTGCCGTCGCGGGTGTCACCCCGCAGGTGTACCAGCCCGGCTGCCAGCATCTGGCCGACTGGCAGGCCCTGGACTACGTGCGGCAGCGCGAGCTGCTCCCGGACGGCGACTACGGGCGGCAGCGCCACCAGCAACAGTTCATCAAGGCCGTCCTGAAACAGGCCACCGGCAGCGGCGTGCTCACCAGCCCCGGCAAACTGGACCAGGTGCTGCGCGCCGCCGGCCAGGCGCTGACCTTCGACAGCGGCGGCATCTCCGTCGCCGACTGGATCTTCACGCTGCGCGGCATCCGCTCCGGCGCCCTGACCATGCTCAAGACCAACGGTGGCACCTTCAACTCCGAGGTCATCAACGGCCAGGACACCGAGATTCTCAGCGACACCAGCCTGCAGCTGTTCAGCGCCGTTCGCGAGGACACCGTGCCGGCATTCGTCGCCGCCCACCCCGACTGGGTGGCCGGCGACGCGGCATAGGGCCGGGCCGATCGGCACCCGCCGGATAATCGGGTTGATGCATCCGGTCGGGGCTGGCAGCGTGCCATCCCGTGCCGAAGGCAGGAGCCGCTTGCGGAGGGCCTCTCCGATCACCGCCCTTCCGGTGGTTCTTCGCCGGCCTCACGATCTCCATGGCCGGCAGTCTCATGTCGCCGGTCGCCCTGGCCTTCGGGGTCCTCGCGATCACCGACAGCGCGGCCTGGCTCTCCGCGATCACCGCCTCGGCCCTGGTGACGACGGTCGCCACGATGCTCTTCGGCGGCGGACTCGCCGACCGCTACCGCCGCGACGCCGTGCTGCGCCTCACCGGTCTCGGCGCGGGCGTCACCCAGGCCGGCGCCGCGGCCCTGCTCCTGACCCATCAGCACCCGGCGCTGCTGCTGCCGCTGGCCGCCGTCAACGGCGTGTTCCAGGGGCTGACGACCCCCGCGCTGCGCGGCATCGTCTCGAACCTCGTAGCCGGGCGCGATCTGCAGACGGCCAGCTCCCTGCTGGCCTCGGCCAGGAACGTCACGCGAATCCTCGGCCCGGCCGCCGCCGGCCTGCTGACCGCCTCCGTCGGCGGCGGTTGGGCGATCGCCGCGGACGCCGCCTCCTTCCTGCTGGCGGCCGCCTGCTTCGCCCGGATCTCCCTGCCCGCGCCGGCACCGCGCGGCAGGGACGGCCCCACGATGCTCGCCGACATGATGGAAGGCTGGCGATACTTCAGGTCCCGGCCGTGGATCTGGTCGGTGACGCTGGCCTTCGCCGTGTTCAACGCGGCCAACAGGGGCGTCTGGCAGATCCTCGGCCCCGTCGTCGCCCACGACACCATCGGCGCGGCCGGCTGGGGCCTGGTGCTCAGCGCCCAGGGTGTCGGGGCGCTGCTGGCCAGCGTGGTGCTGGTGAAGGTGCGGCTGATGCGGCGGCCGATGGTGCCGGCGCTGTTCGCCATGGCGCTGGCCACCCTCCCGCTCGTGCTCCTGGGCGCCGGCGCGAACACGGTCTGGCTGGCCGCGGCGTCGCTGGTGACCGGGGTGGCCGTCGAGTTCTTCACCGTCGTCTGGGAAACCGTCAACTACACCAACATTCCCGAGCGCCTCCTGTCCCGGGTCGGCGCGCATGACGAGTTCTGGTCGACTGCGTCCCTGCCCGCCGGCCAGCTGTCCGCGCCGGTCCTCGCGGCGGCGTTCGGGGCGGCGACGGTGGCCGTCACCGGGGGCGGGGTCGCGGCGGCGGCGATGCTCCTGGTCTCGCTCGTGCCATCACTGCGCCGGATCGAGATCGGGCACGATGACGTGTGAGCGGTCGCGTCGAACGGGGTCCCGGACGGTCGGGCGGCGAAGGCGGCCCCACCGGGGACGGTGCGGTGACCGCCGTGTTCGGCGGTCACCGCACCCTGGGCCCGGAGCCGGTCAGGCGTAGGTCTCGAACTCCGCGACCTTGGGCGTCACCGACGCGCCGGTGATCCTGAACGTGATCTTCTTCAGGGACGTCGACGTGAAGCTGATGACGCCCGCGCCGCTGCCGGACTTCAGCACGGCGCCGGTGTCGGCGTTGAGCACCTGCCAGGAGCCGATGGCACCGGCGGAGCCGGACGCCTCGCGGATGTTGATCCGCGACACCGACTTGGCGGAGCTCCACTTGACGGAGATGTCGCCGGTCGTGCCCGACGGCGACCAGTAGGTGCCGAGGTTGCCGTCGATGACGTTGCCGTAGCTCGTCCCGCCGCCCTTGCTGGAGCCGTCCGCGCCGGCGCCGATGCTCAGGTTGGTGCCCGACGGCTGTGACTGCGTGGGGGTCGGGCTCGCGGTCCGCGTCGGGCTGGCGGTGGTGGTCGGCCCCGCCGTGGTGGCGGTCGGTGTCGTCGCCGTGCAGGAGCCGCTGGACACCTGCAGGCCCTTGTTGGCCCCGGCGGTCTGCGTGACGACGGTCGGCACGCAGCTGGCGGCGTCGAGGCTGTACGCGTAGGGGATGCTGATGCTCGTGTTCGACTGCACGTTCGGGCCCGCCGGGTGATTCTCGGTGCCGGGGCTGGTCCAGGTGACGTTGTCGAAGATGTTGCCCGCGACCTGCCAGCTGCCCATCAGGTCGGTGTAGAACGTGCCCAGGACGTCCTGGGAGTTCTTGAAGTAGTTGTTCTCGACCTTCGCCTTGCCACCGTCGCGCGGGTTGATGCCGGACTTGTTCAGGCTCACGTAGTAGTTGTTGTAGATGTGCGCGGTGGCCGCGCGCAGCAGGGGCGTGCGGGAGTCGATGTTCTCGTACAGGTTGTGGTGGAACGTCACCGGCCCGTTGCCCGTGTCGCTGTCACTGGAGCCGATGAGCCCGCCCCGGCCCGAGTTGCGCAGCGTGTTGTACGAGACGGTCACGTAGTTCGTGCCCGCCTTCATGTCGATGAGCGAGTCGTAGCCCTGGTCCTCGCCGCCCGACGCCAGCAGGCTGTTGTGGTCCACCCAGACGTTGTGGACGCTGCTCTCCATGCCGATGGCGTCGCCGCCGTTCGAGGTGGGCGAGCCCGACTTCTTCACGTTCTGCACGGTCACGTTCTGGATGATGATGTTGCTGGACTCGCGGATGTGGATGCCGATCTGGTCGAAGACCGCTCCGGCGCCGACCCCGACGATCGTGACGTTGCTGATCTGCTTGAGCTCGATGACCCCGGCGGCGGTGTTGCAGCTGTTGCCGGAAACCTTGGCGGTGTTCCCGACGGTGATCGTGCCCTCGACCTGGATGATGATCGGGGTGCTGCTCGACGCCCGGTTGCACAGAGCGGTGTGGATCGCGGTGCCGGTGGTGGCCCGGACCGTCTGGCCGCCCGCGCCGCCGGTGGTGCCGCCGTTCTGGGTCGCGTACCCGGTGACGCCACCGGTCGCCGCCGACGCCTGCGGTACCACCAGGGCCACGCCGATCGCCGTGGCGGCGCCCGCCGCACCGACCGCCAGGAGCCGCAACGCGACTGGTCGTCTCATCCTTGCTCACCTTCGTCTCACTCGATGGGGTGTCGCTACTCCCGCGGCCGTCAGGAAAGCGCATTCCTCATCAAACTGGCGCCAGGCCGGGCAGAAGTCAATGGATCGACGTGTGCAGGATTGTTGCAGCGGACGATTGACGCCCATGAACGTTCCGCGGGCGACACCGGGCGCCGGCGGGCGGGTCAGCCCGCGCTGGGCTCCCGCTCGGCGGCGGCCTCGGCGGCCCGTTTGTCCGCGGTGTAGGTCCGCCGCGCCCGGAGCATGACCAGCCCGTTGGCCAGCAGCGGTACCACCATCAGCAGGAAGGTGTCGCGCAGGTTCACGGCCTTGGCCGTGCCCACCTCGCCCGCGAGCGAGTCGGCGAGGAGGCCGAACAGCACCGGGGCGCCCGCCTCCGCCGCGAGGCGCAGCACGGTGCGGATGCTCTCCGCCCGGCCCCACAGCCGCGGCGTGACGATGTCGAGCCGGGCCGCGTCCAGCGGTGGGTTCGCCGCGCCGAGCGTGAACGCACCCGCGGCGAACCAGGGCAGGGCCATCGGTACGGTGTCGCTGAGCAGGCCGAGCGTGAACAGGACCGCGGTGGCGGCGTAGGCGGCGGCGGGAACGACGATCCGGGCGTTCTCGTGGCCCCGGGCCAGCCACCGGTCCGTCTGCCGGCCGCTGAGCACCCCGCCGACCAGGCCGCCCACGCCGATCACGACGACCAGGCCGATCAGCCCGCCGACGCCGACGCCGTAGTACGCCGTGACGAAGACGACCACGAACGTGCGCAGGCCGGCGAAGAAGAAGTACCCGATCGACGAGGCGACGACGAGAATCCGGATGGTCGGCACGCGCAGGAGCAGCGCGAAGGTCTGGGCCAGCGAGCGTGCCGCGTCCCCGGCCGTGGTGCCGGCCGGGACGGTGCCGGAGCGGCGCAGGGTGACCGGCTCCGCGTGCGGGATCTCGGCGTCGCCGGCCCGCACGCGGCTGGGTCCGCCCCGGGCCGGTTCGGGCAGCCATCGGTGGATCGCGGCGGCCAGCCCGGCGCCCGCCGCGGCCAGCAGCGCGAAGCCGTACCGCCAGGACAGCACGAGCCCGATGCCGCCGCCGACGACGAGCCCGACGCCGGCGCCGACCATCTCGCCGGCGAGGATCCAGCCGTACACGCGCGCGCGGTCCGCCGGGGTGATGAGGTCGCCGAGCAGCGAGGCGAGCAGCGGGCCGGACGCCGCGACCGCGGCGCCGAGGGCGAGCCGGGACAGCAGCAGCCACAGGTACGACAGCGCGGCCGCGCCGACGACCAGCGCGACACTCCACAGTCCGACGGTGAGCACGAGCAGCCGTATCCGGGCCACCCGGTCGGCGCAGATCCCCATCGGCAGGGCGGCGAGCGCCCCGACACCGGAGGACACCGTCGCGAGCAGGCCGAGCTCGGTGTGGCTGATGCCGAAGGCGGCCTCCAGCGGCCGGGCGAGCGCGCCGACCATGCCGATGTCCGCCGAGCCCAGCGCCAGCACTCCCCCGAAGATCAGCACGATGCGGGTCCGGGCCGCCCCGCCGAAGACCGCGTCGAGCCGGCGGCGCACCGCCCGGAGGAGCTTCGGCGTCACGGGCGAGGCGAATGCGGGTGGCGGTGCGGCAGGTGGGGCCGGTGGTGGGCGTGGTGGTGGGCCTCCACCAGCCGGGAGGAGGCGAGGGCGTAGACGCCCACGGTCATCAGCGCCAGCGCGACGATCTCGACGACCAGGGCGATTGGCGTGATCCGCATCGTGCCCTCCAGCACCCCGATGCCGATGGCCACGCCGGCGAGCGGCTCCGCGGCGGCCACGGGCGGGTAGGAGACCGGGAGCGGGGCCAGCTTGAACGCGCTCTGGGCCAGCAGGATGCCGATGACGGCGATGACGACGACGGCGTACGGCGTCCAGTCCACCAGCATCGGCAGCAGCCCGCGCTCGAAGAGCCGCCGCGCCGCCGCGCTCGTCAGCGCCGCCTGCAGACCGAAGAGCATGCCCGCGCCCAGGCCCAGCACCGCCGCCTCGTGCTGCGGGCGCATCCGCCGGGCCAGCGACACCAGCCCGGCCGTGATCGCACCGATCGACGCGGCGGCCAGCGCCCACTGCCACACCGGCGCGTCCGGCCGGCCCGGGCCGGGCCGGGCGACGACCAGGAACACGAGCACGCCGACGACCACCGCGCTCGCGCCGGACCACTCCCGCCACCCGACCCGGTACCGGCTCCAGACGGCCGCGACGCCCATCGCGAACAGCACCGCCATGACGCTCAGCGGCTCCACCTCGGCGACGCTGCCCAGGCCGAGCGCGGCGCCGCTGAGCAGGTTGCCGACCACCGACGTGGCGATGCCGGCCAGCCACAGGCGCTGATGGAGCAGGTACCCCAGCAGCCGCCAGTGCAGCGCCGTGCCGGACGGCGCCCGGGCCGCCGAACGTTGCTGCACCGCGTTGCCGATCCCCACGAACGCCGCTGCGGACAAGGCCAGCGCGTACACCATGGCGACCGGCCTACCCGCTGTTGCGGCCCCGGACACCACCCGACGCCCCGCAGCTTTGGCGACCGGCCTACCCGCTGCTGCGGCCCCGGACACCACCCGACGCCCCGCAGCTTTGGCGACCGGCCTACCCGCTGCTGCGGCCCCGGACACCACCCGACGCCCCGCAGCTTTGGCGACCGGCCTACCCGCTGCTGCGGCCCCGGACACCACCCGACGCCCCGCAGCTTTGGCGGCCGACCCGGTGTGCGGGGTGAGCGCCGGGGTAGGCAGCGGGGCGGAAGCGGAGGAGGGGCTTCGCGGGCCATGAACGTCGGGGCGATACTCGCCGGGTTCGGCTCGGCGATCTGCTTCGCGGTCGGTTCCGCGCTCGAGCAGAGCGCGGCCAAGCGCGAGCCGATCCCCCGCACGCTCGACCCGCGCCTGATCCTGCGCCTGGCGCGCCGGCCGAGGTGGTTGCTGGGGTGGGTCCCGGAGGGGGCCGGCACCGGTCTGCAGGCGTACGCGCTCAGCTCGGCACCGCTGGCGCTCATCGAGCCGCTGCTGATCAGCGGGTTGTTCATGGCCATCCCGCTGGCCGCCACGCTCAACCGGCGGCGGGTGTACCGGCGGGACTTCGGCGTGGTGGCGCTCGGCGGCGCCGGGCTGGTCGCGTTCCTGATCGCGGCGCATCCCCGGCCCGGGGTGTCCGAGCCCTCGCGCGCCGCCTGGCTGGGGGTCGCGCTGTGGGCCGGTCCCGCGCTGGTGGTGTGCCTGACGACCGCCTGGCGCTCGAGCGGGGCGATGCGCGGCGCGCTGCTCGGTGTCGCCACGGGCCTGCTGTACGGCCTCGGCGCCTCCCTGCTCAAGACCGTCACCGCCCAGCTCGCCCGGGACCCGGCCGGGGTCTTCCTCCGGCCGGAGCTGTACGCGCTCGCGGTGGTCGGCGGCTTCGCCGTCGTGCTCAACCAGCACGCGTTCCAGAGCGGGCGGATCGCCGTACCCCTCACGGCCATCACGATCGTCGACCCGTTCGCCGGCGTGTTGATCGGCGTGACCGCGTTCCAGGAGTCCCTGGCCACCGGCTGGGTGTCGATCACGGTGCAGGTCATCGGCGTGCTCGCGATGGCCGGCGGCATCTGGTTCGCCGCGAAGACCCCGAAGCCGCAACCGTCGTGAACCGGCGGCACGTGTGATGGCGAACGCGTTCGTTGCGAACTCGTTCGCCAACCTGTACGTTCGTAACGAACACGTTCGTCAGGTACATGTTCGCCGGTTACGGCATTCTCGCGGGGCAGGCAGCCCGTGAAGCCGGGACGGACCGCGACATGGAGCCGGCGGGCAGACAGCCCATGCAGGAGGCAGGCAACCCATGCAGACAGCCATCATCAACGCGCGGATCTTCGACGGGCACACGGTGCTCGGCGCCACAACGGTGCTCCTCGACGGCCCGCTGATCGCCGCGGTGGGCGGCCAGACGCCCGCGGACGTCGAGGTGATCGACGCGGCCGGGGCGACGCTGCTGCCCGGCCTCATCGACGCGCACGTCCACACCAACGCCGCGAGCCTGGCGCTCGCCCTGCGGTTCGGGGTGACGACCGAGCTGGAGATGCAGGGCACCAACACCCGCCCCAACCGGGCCGGCATCACCGACGACGACACCGTGGCCGACGTGCGCTCGGCCGGGTTCGGGATCACGCCGCCCGGCGGCCACCCCAGCGAGCTGTTCCCCCCGGGCTTCCGGCCCGGGCCGCCCGGGGGCTCGACACCGCCGCCGGTGATGCCGTTCTCGACCACGCCGGAGGAGGCGGCCGCGTTCATCCCGAGGCTCGTCGAGACGGGCTCGGACTACATCAAGTTCATGGTCGACGACGGCAGCATCGAGGGCCATCCCGGCCTGCCCATGCTGGACCAGGCGACGCTCGACGCGGGCGTGGCCGCGGCGAAGCGGCACGGCATGCTCACCGTCGCGCACGCGCTCACCCGCGACGCCACCCGCATGTCGATCGGGGCGGGCATCGGCGGGCTGGTGCACCTGTTCATGGACGGGCCCCACACCGACGAGATCATCGCGCGCATCGCCGCCTCGGGCGCGTTCGTGGTGCCGTGCGTGGTCGTCAACGCCTCGTTGATGGGCATCACCGGCGCCGCGCTCGCCGATGACCCCCGGGTCGCCGCCCGGCTGCCGGAGGACTGGATGGCGACCCTGCGCTCGTGCTTCGGCCGCTACCCGCAGGGCCGCATCGGCGACGTCCTGGCCTCGGTGAAGGCGCTGCACGACGCCGGCGTCGACATTCTCGTCGGCACCGACGCCTCGTTCCCCCTGCCCTTCCTGGGCGGCCTCGCCCACGGCGCCAGCGTGCACCACGAGCTGCAGTACCTCGTCCAGGCCGGCCTGCGCCCCGTCGAGGCGCTGCGGGCCGCCACCAGCACCCCGGCCCGACGGTTCGGACTGACCGACCGGGGCCGCATCGCCGCGGGGCTGCGCGCCGACCTGCTGCTCGTCGACGGCGACCCGACCACCACCATCACCGACACCCTCAACACCCGCGCCGTCTGGCGACGGGGCAACCGGCTGCACCAGTAGCACGTCGCGGCGCGGGCGGAGCGCTGGTGACCCCGACTAAAATGGCCTCGGACGCGCTCGCCCGCCGGACTCGCGATCAGGGCCGGCCGCCGCGTTCTCTCCGCATCGTGGGTCCGAGACAGCGGCATTCGAGCCGCACGTCACATTCGGAGGCTGCCGTGCGTGGTGGGCTGGTTCTTCGTTTCGTCGTGGGTTACGCGGTGGTCGTCATCGTCGTCGGCTCCATATTCGGCGCCCTGCTCGTCTCGATCCTTCAGCACCGCGAGGCGGACCGGATCGCGGCGCGCTCCACGGCGCTGCTCGCGGCCGAGGACGAGGCCGAACAGCACATCCTCGACCTCGACCGCAACGAGCGGGGCTACCTCGTGACGAGGGACCCGACGCTGCTCACGGCCTGGCAGCAGGAGCGGGCCGGCCTGATCGGCACGGACGCGCGGCTGGGGCGGCTGGCCCATACGCCGGATCAGGCTCGCCAGGTCCGCGCGATCACCCGGGTCAGCCAGTCGTACCTCGACGACTCCGCGATGCCGGCGCTCGAGGCGGCCCGGCGCGGCGACCCGGCCGCGCGCAGCCCGGCGACGCTGCGGGAGGACGAGCGCAGGGTCGCCGAGCTCCGGGACCGGCTCGACCGCCTGACCGGCAGCGAGCGGCAGTTCCTGGCCGAGCACGACCGGCTGGTCCGGGCGCGCTCCGGCTGGGCGTTGACGGCGAGCGCCTTCGGCATGGCGGGTGCGGTGCTGCTCGGCTGCGCCGTCGTCGGGTACGCCAGCCGGGCCGTCGCCCGGCCGGTCCGCCGGGCCGGTGCCATGCTCCGCCGGCTCGCGCGCGGCGACCTGGCCTGCCGCGTGCCCGAGACCGGCGCGGGTGAGCTGCGCGACCTCGCGCGCTCGTGCAACCTGATGGGCGACGCTCTCCAGCGGCGCGTGCGGCACCTGGCGCGCACCGCCCGGGAACAGGCCGCGGCACGGCGCATCGCGACCCGCGCGGCCGGCGGCGCCCCTCCGGCCGCGGTCCTGGACGCCGCCGGCGCGAACCTGGAGCGGCTCATCGGCAGCAACGGCGCGCACGTCATGCGCTACGAGGACGACGGCACGGCGACCGTGGTCGGCGCGTGGCGGTCCGCCGCCCCCGGCATCCCGGTCGGCGCGCGGCTGCCCCTGGACGGCCGCAGCGTCACGGCGACGGTCCGGCGGACCGGCCGGCCCGCGCGCATGGACAGCCTCGCCACCGCCCCGGGCGCGATCGCCGCTCAGCTGCGCCGGTGCCACGTGCGCGGGACGGTCGCGGCCCCGATCCTCGTCGAGGGGCGAGTCTGGGGCGCCGTGCACGCCACCGTGGCCGGCGAGCGGCCGCTGGCGCCGGCCGCGGAGGCGCGACTGGCCGACTGCGCCGAGCTCATCGCCGCCGCCGTCGCCAACGCGCGGGCGCGCTCCGACCTGGCCGCGTCGCGGTTCCGGCTCCTCGTCGCCGCCGACCGGGACCGGCGCCGGATCGAACGCGACCTGCACCACGGCATCCAGCAGCTCATCGCGATCGGCATCCAGGCGGGCGACGCGGTGTCGAGCGTCCCGGAGGGCCTGCCAGAGCTGCGGCGGCACCTGTCCGAGGTGCCGCACGGGCTGAACGCGGTCCTCGACGACCTGCGGGAGGTCTCCCGCGACATCTACCCCACGATGCTGTCCGACCGCGGGCTGCGGCCGGCGCTCAAGGCCCTGGCCCGGCGTTCGGACGTCCCGGTCGAGATCCACGCGGGCCTCGACCGCCGCCTCCCCGAGCCGATCGAGACGGCGGCCTACCACGTCGCCGCGGAGGCGCTGGCGAACACCGCCAGGCACGCGCGGGCCTCGCACGCCCGGCTGGAGGTGACGGCGCTCGGGGACCGGCTCCGCCTCACCGTGCGCGACGACGGCGCCGGCGGCGCCGACCCGGTGCACGGCAACGGCCTGCTCGGGCTGACCGACCGGGTGCACGCGCTCGGCGGGAGCTTCTCGATCAGCAGCCCGCCCGGGCACGGCACCACCCTGGAGGCGGACCTGCCCCTCGAGCTCGCCCCCGGGCCGAGCAGCTCCCCGGGCGCGCCCGCCGGATGGTGAAAGCGCGCCGGCCGGTGAACCTACGACAGCTGGTACTCCCCGCCACACGCCTCGGCCAGCGCCGAGCCGAACAGGGCCGCCGGGGTGTACGCGCCCGGCCTGCCCTCGCCGCCGAGCAGGCGGCGCACGACCTCGGCCGGCACCGCGCCGGTCCAGGCCTGCGCCTCCCCGACGCGCAGCCAGCCCTCGCGGCGGCTGCCGTCGGGCCATTCGACGACGGCGTGGCCCCAGGAGTGCTCGCGCGGCTTCGGCCTGGCCGTGAAGCGCACCGCGGCCAGCCGGCGCCGCGCGAAGGACCGCACGGGTCCGAGGTTGAGCAGGGCCACGGCCGCGGGCAGCACGGCGCGGACCACGGGCGCGGCCGGGGCCTCGCTCGACGCGCTGAGCACGTCGGCGGCGCCGCTGGCCCGCTGGGCGGCCATGAGCTCGCCGAGCGGCATGGCGGCGGTGGTGACCACCGAGCCGTCGGGCAGCGTGAGGCGGATCGGGTCGGCGCCCAGCCGGGCGGGGGCGAGCCGGCCGTCGCGGTAGCGGCGGCCCTGGTACCGGCCGCCGCCCGCGACGCCGGGCAGCCCCTCGACGATGGTGCCCGCGAGGGCGTCGCCGAGCACACCGTCCTCGACCGCCAGAGAGGGCACCATGTCGACCCGGACGCGTCGCGGGGTGGGCCGCCCCTCGCAGAGCTTCACCACGACGCTCTCGGTCGCGGTCACGCCGAATCCGGCGCCGGTGACGGCGGTGCGCCCGGCGGCGGCGAACGCGCCGTCCCGGCCGAGGGTCGCCGAGACGGCGGCGAGGTCGTTGGCGAGGTCGAGGTAGTGGCTCGCCGGCAGGCAGGCCCGCAGCAGCGGCGCGGCCGTCTCGGTGAACGGGCCGATGGTGTTGACGACCACGGCCGGGCGGTCCCGGCGGATCGCGTCCGCCGTCTCCGCGACCGACCCGGCCACGAGCGTCGGCAGGCCGTCGCCGGCCGCCTCGAGCCGGCCGGCGTCGCGCCCCACGAGCACCGGCCGGATGCCCCGTCCGAGCAGTTCGGCGGCGATCGCCCGCGCGCTGCGGCCGGTGCCGCCGAGAATCCATACGTCGTGCATGACACAGCTCCGCCCAGGTGCGGCGCGCATCCCGATGACGACACGCCGTGTCATCACCGTACCGTCCATGACACGTCATGTCATCACCGCTAGACTTCCGTCATGGCACGATGGCAACCCGACGCTCGCGAGCGGCTGCGGCAGGCGGCCCTCGAGCTCTTCGCCGAGCAGGGCTTCGCCGCGACCACGGTGCCGGCGATCACCGCCCGGGCGGGCCTGACGACCCGCACGTTCTTCCGCCACTTCACGGACAAGCGCGAGGTGCTCTTCGCCGACGAGTCCGCGATCCCGGCGTTCGCCGAGCAGCTCATGGCCGAGGCCCCGACGACCGGCGAGCCGCTGGCGATGCTCCTCGCGGGCCTGCGCACCGTCGCCGAGACGCACTTCGAGGGCCGCAAGGCCACGCTGCGCCAGCGCCGGGCCATCGTCGCGTCCGACCCCGGACTCCGCGAGCGCGACCTGCACAAGCGGGCCGCGCTCGCCGAGGTGGTCCGGGAGGGCTTCCGCGCCCGCGGCCTGGAGCCCGCCCGCGCCGCGCTGCTCGCCGAGACCTCGGTCACCCTGATGTACGTGTCGGTGGCCGAGTGGCTCGACGCCGACGACGACCGCAGGCTCGTCGACATCATCGAGACGGCGCTGGAGACCCTGCGAGCGGAGCTCCGGCCGTAGCTCAGCGCTGCCGGGTCAGCAGGCCGGGGCGGTACGGCAGCAGCCCGTAGTCGCCGCCGGAGCTCGGGGACCGGCCCTGGTACAGCAGCTGCAGATTGCACGGGTCGATCGTCTTGGTCTGGTCCGGGTTGGTACGGACCAGGTCACCGTGGCTGATGTCGTTGGTCCACGTCGCGCCGCTGTTGGCCTTGCCCGCGAACGGGTTGCTCTCACTGGCCGCCTGCGGCGTCCACGAACCACCCAGACTGCTCGCCGTGAACGACCGGAAGTACCGGCCCTGAGCACCGATCGCCTCCACGAGCATCAGGTACTGGTTCTGCCCCTGCACCTTGTAGACCTCCACCCCCTCGAACAGGTTGTTGGTCGAATCGCTCATCACCTGCGTGTAACTGGAGCCGAAACTGCCCGGGAAATTCCCGATCGGCATACTCGCCCGGTAGATCTTGCCGTTGTCCCCGGCGAAGAACAGATACATGTTCGAGGCATCACCGATGATCGTCTGATCGATCGGACCCGTACCCGACCCGGAAATACTCCCCGTGAACAACGTCTGCTGCGCCGACCAGCCATTCGGGTTCGACGGATCACTCGACGTACGGTACGAGAACGCCGTCCCACCCCACTGGTACGTCAACACCCAGATGTTCTTCGGCGCGAAATAGAACAACGTCGGCGCCACCGCACTGAAACTCATCCGGTTCTGACTCGCCGAACCCATGTCCGACCAGTTCGTGAACAGACCGAAATTCATCGACCCCCACGACGAACCCGTATCATGCGTCGTGGCGTACACCAGATGCTTGCCGTTGTAGACCACATTGGTGAAATCCTTCAACGACACCCACCCGTTCGCCGGACTCGCCAACGCACCCGTCGACGACCACCGGTACGACGACGGCAGCGCGCACGTCGGCGAGGAGGCGCTGGGGCTGCTCGACGGGGTACTGGACGGGCTACTCGACGGGGTACTGGACGGGCTACGAGACGGGGTGCTGGACGGGGTGCCCGTCGGGGTGGTGGTCGCGCCGTTGCAGGCGACGCCGTTGAGCGCGAAGCTGGTGGGCACCGGGTTCGAGCCGCTCCACGAGCCGTTGAAACCGAAGGCGACGTTGGCGCCGGTGGCAATGCTGCCGTTGTAGGTCGCGTTGTCGACCGCGACCTGGGCGCCGGACTGGGTGACCGTGCCGCCCCAGAGCTGGGTGACGGTCTGGCCGGCACCGAACGACCAGGTGAGCCGCCAGCCGTTGACGGCATCGCCGTAGTTGGTGACGGTGACGTTGGCGGTGAAGCCGTCCGGCCAGGAGCTGGCGACGGTGTAGTCGACACGGCAGCCGGCGGCCGCCTGGGCGGGGTTCGCGGTGAGCACCGCGACGGCCCCGGCGATGGCGAGTCCGGCCGCCGACGCGGCGGCCACCACTCTGGGGAACTGCATCGGATCCTCCGTGAGCGACAGGTACGAAAAGCATTTCGCGAATGTTATCGCTCACATGCCCGGCGCCCGGAAGCCCGCGAGCCGACCGGCGCGTGCCCACGCGGCCGCGGCCGGCGCCCCCACAACGCTCACGACTCCGGGCGTTCGCGCTGCCCGGAGGCCCGATACCGGCCGGACGGCCCCGGCGCGCGGGTCGCGCCGGGCACCGTGCGGGCCGCTCACCCGGCGTTGAAACTTACGTCGGGCCGGAACCGGATGGCGTCGAGGTTCGCGGCCCCCGGCCGGTCGATGAGCGTGACGGAGGCCGCGTCGCGGTGCTCGCCGTGCACGACGGCCCGCCAGTTGCGGCAGTGCGTCTCGAACGACCGCGACCGCACGCGCCGGCCGCGCGCCGCCTGGCCCGCGAGCGCGTCGGCCGGGCTGACGTCGAGCAGCAGCAGGTGCACCCGGCGGCCGGAGCGGCGCGCGGCGGCGAAGATGAGCCGGCGGGCCCACGGCCGCGTCGCGCACTCGTGCACGACGATCGGGCCGTTCGCGTTCAGCGCGCGCACCAGCCGGGCGTAGTGGCTGACGTGCACAACGGGGCGCCAGTACCGGTACGGGAGCCGGCCGAGGTACGGGCGCCACCACTCCCGCGTGTGATCGGAGTCCAGCACCCGCACGGCCGAGCCGCCGGCCGGGAACAGGCGCCGTAGCAGGGTCGTCTTGCCCGCCCCGGGCACGCCGGCGACCACGAGCACGGCGTCGGCGTCGTAGTGCAGCTCGGCGACGCCACCGCCGCGCAGGTCACCACCGGCGCCGGGCCGCTCAGCCGCGACGGCGGACACGGGACACGACCTGCTCGAGGCGGCGGCGGTTCTCCGGCTTGCGCAGCTCGTCCTGGGCGCGCATGATCAGCCGCTGCCCCTGGGGGCTGCTCAGGAACCGGCGAATGCGGTCGGCGATGGTCGGCATCTGAGGTCCTTCCCGCCGCCGGCAGGAACCGAACTCTCGCACGCGAGACCTCGACCCTGTCCGCGGCAACGTGTTCGTCACCAGCTGGGTCGAAGGTCTCGTCCACCCCGGTCACGCGGGGCCCGGCCACCGGGAACCACGAGGGCTCCGAACTGACGGCGAACCGGCGAAGGACTACTCCCCTTCACCCGCAACGGTACCCGAAGTCCACCACCCCGGGCCGCGCGTGCGGGTCGCCGGCGCCCCGGCGGGGAAGAGCTTGCCGGGCAGCAAGCATGTTACCGTTCCGACCATGCGCCGGACCGGGTTCGTCGACGCGGTCGACGCGCTCGGCGGACACGACCACATCGGCTGGATCTTCGACGATCCGGCCGACTACCACGAGGTCGTAGACCGCTTCCTGGCCGACGGCCGGGTGGCCGGCCAGCGCGTGCTCAGCCTCCGGCACGACGAACCCGACGGCCCGATCGACCCGGCCGAGCTGGTGCGTTTCTGGGCGGACGCGACCGAGCGGGCGCTCGCCGACGGCTACACCGGCCTGCGGGTCGCGGCCGACGCGACCCGGCTGGTGGCCACGCCGGAGGGGCGAGCGGCCTTCGGACGCTTCGAGTTCATGATCGACTCCTACATGGTGCGCCACCAGCTGTCCGGTCTGTGCGGGTTCAACCGCGCCGAGCTCGGTGACGCCGCCGCGGCCGAGCTCGCCGGCATGCATCCGCTCGCACAGCCGACCGCGACGCCGTTTCTGCTGTTCGCGACCGCGGAGCCGGGAGTGGCCGCGGTGCTGGCGGGCGAGATCGACCCGGCCGGGCACGAGCAGCTGCGGGCGGCGCTGCGGTGGAGCGAGCTGGAGCCGGTCGGCGGCGCGGTGACGATCGACGCGCGGGAACTCGGGTTCATCGACCACCGAGCCCTGATGCAGCTCGTCGGGCACGTGCGGGGCCGGGGCGCGGCGACGGTGCTGCGGGTCGACCGGCACAGTGCCGTACCGCGGCTGGCCGACCTGCTGGAACTGCGCGACCTTCGGGTGGTGGTGTCGTGAGGTCAGGACCCGCGGCCGGGCACGACGGCATCCTGCACGAGGCCGGCTTCTACGGCAGCGACGAGGAGTTCCTGGCCCTCGTGCTGCCGTTCCTGCTCGACGGGGTCGCGGCGGGCGAGCCGACCATCTCGCTGTTCGGCCCGCACAACCAGTCGCTGGTGCGCGACGCCCTCGGCCCGGGCAGCGGAGTCGTGTTCATCGACGGCGGCCGGCACTACCTGCGCCCGGCGGCCGCGATCCGGCGGCACCGCGAGATGCTGGCCGGCCACGTCGCCGGGGGCGCGACCCAGATCCGCATCGCCGGCGACGTGCCGCACCCGGGCACCGGGGTGCCGTGGGAGTGGTGGGCGCGCTACGAGGCCGCCGCCAACGAGGTGTACGACGAGTTCCCGATGTACGGCCTGTGCCCCTATGACACCCGCACCGCCCCGCCCGAGGTCCTCGAGGACGTGCGGCGCACGCACACGCACCTGGTCACCACCGGCGGGGGCCGGGTGGCCAGCCCGGACTACCGGCCGCCGCGCGACTTCCTCGCCGGCGCGGTGCGGCCGTGGACGCACCCGCTCGAGGCGTTGCCGCCGGCGATCGAGCTGACCGACCCGTCGCTCGCGCGGGCCCGCAACGCCGTCGACGCCCTGCAGCCGATCGCGGCGCTGGAGAGCGACGAGCTGCAAGGGCTGCTGCTGGGCGTCACCGAGGTGGTCACCAACGCCGTGCGGCACGGCCGCGCGCCGGTGCTCCTGCGCGCCTGGGCCGAGCCGGGCCGCATCGTCGTGACCGTCGGCGATCGCGGCCCGGGGCCGGCCGACCCGGCGGCGGGCCTGATGGCCGCGGGCGGGCCGGGCGGGCTGGGGCTGTGGCTGACGTACCAGCTGTGCGCGTACGTGTCGCTGCGGCACGGCCCCGAGGGCTTCACGATCCGGCTGATCGCGGAGAACCCCGCACCCTGAGCCGGAAACGGTCGTCACGGCCGGTCGAGCGGGAACTCGGCGTGCAGGCACGTGCCGCGGCCGGGCGCGCTGTCCACGGTCAGGGTCCCGCCGAGCGCCTCGACCCGGTCGGACAGGCCGGTCAGGCCCGTCCCGGAGCGGGGATCCGCGCCGCCGACCCCGTTGTCGCGGACCGACAGGTGCAGCACGCCACCCCGCACCACCGCCCCGGCCGACACGACGGTGGCCTCGGCGTGCTTGGCGGCGTTGGTGAGGGCCTCGGCCATCACGTAGTACGCGGCGACCTCGACCGGCTCGGGCAGCCGCCCCTCCATCTGCACGTCGAGCTCGACGGCCACGGCCGAGCGCCGGGCGAGCGCGCGCAGCCCGAGCCGCAGCCCGCCCTGGGTCAGGATCGACGGGTGTACCCCGCGCGAAATCTCCCGCACCTCGTCGACGGTGCTGTTCAGCGCGGCGACGACGGCGTCGAGCTCCGCGCGGAGCCGGGTGAGCTCGGGGGGTACGTCCGACTCGGCCCGGCGGATGTCCAGCGCCAGGGCGATGAGCCGCTGCTGGACGCCGTCGTGCAGGTTGCGCTCCAGCTCCCGGCGGGCGTCGTCGTTGGTGAGCAGCAGCCGCGTGCGCGACGCGACCAGGTCGGCGCTCTGCACCAGCGTGATCGCCTGGCGCACGACGAGCAGGGTGACGACCGCGGACGCGACGATCACCGTGACGTCGTCGGACTCGATGCCTTGGACCCGCTGCACGACCAGGGCGACGGCCATCGCGGCCACCGGGTAGTACGGCAGCAGCAGCCGGCCCCAGCCCCCCTCGCCGCGCGTCGCCCAGCCCGACCGCGGCGCCGGGTCCGTCCACGCCGCGAAGGCGATGAGGACGAACCCGGCGATGTACCCGATGCCGGCGATCGAGGGCAGGCCGCCGGCGTGGACGGACACCTGGTAGGCGAAGCCGCTGTCGGACAGCACCAGGCAGAACAGGCCGCTGCCGAGCAGGGCCAGCTGGACGCGCCCGGCCGCGGAGGACGCGCCGAGCAGCAGGAGCACCTGGACGGTGAGCAGCAGCTCGGTGACCGGGTAGGCGATCGCGAGCGCGTAGGCCACCCGGCCGGCGCCGCCGCTGTGCACGGCCGCTCCCAGCACGGTGATCCAGCTGAGCACGAACAGCGCGCCGACGATGACGAGCCCGTCGATCGCCGTCAGCGCCTGCCCCGCGAGGTGGCGGGGCAGGCGCTGCGCGGACGGGCCGATCGCGATCGTGACGAGCGCCGCGAACGCGAACACCGGCAGGGTCAGGTAGCCGGCGTCGGCGAGCGAGGGGCTCGGCAATTGGTCGCCGCGGAACAGGAAGTACCAGCACCAGACGAGCTGGCCCAGTGCCCAGCCGCACGTGCCCGCGCCCATCCAGATGCGCCACCAGCGCTGGATCCCGGGCTGCCGTGCGGCGGCGAGCCAGCAGGCCACCGTTGCGGCGACGGCGGCCAGGAGCTGCGCGACATCGTCGACGAGCACGGACCACCACGGGCTCAGCAATCCGGAGCTGTCCACCACGACGACGGCGGCCACCAGCACGACGGCGACCAACACCCTGGCAACGGTACTGCGCGCCGGGGCTAGCCCCGCAGCAGCGCGTCGCGGACGCGGGCGGCGGCGTCGGCGCCGGTGCCCCGCCAGGCGACGACGTGGTCCGGGCGCAGGAGCAGCACCTCGCCGGGGTCCGCGAAGTCCACCCGGTCACCGCCCGGCAGCACCGCCCAGTCCGGCCCGGCGGCGTCCAATGTGGACACCGAGTGGGCGTCGTCGAGCCAGCGGTGCGGCACCCGGGTGCCGACGCGGCCCGCCGGGGCGAAGTCGAGCGTCGGCTCCTCGGAGCCGTCCGGCACGATCGCGCCGGCGGTGTACTGCAAGCCGCCGGCCGCCAGCACGTAGGGGTGCGCGAGGGCCGGGTCGGGTGCGCCGAGCCGGAACGACTCGGTGCGGCGGGCGGACTGCTCGGCGATGAACCAGCCCGCCGGGTGCCGCTCGGCGTGATAGCTGTCGAGCAGGCCCGGCGCGGCCTGCCCGCGCAGGACGGCGGCGAGCTTCCAGCCGAGGTTGTGCACGTCGGCGATCCCGGTGTTCGCGCCGCTGGCCGCATACGGCGGCATCACGTGCGCCGCGTCGCCGGCGAGGAACACGCGTCCGGCCGAGTAGCGCTCGGCGACCAGCATCTCGGCCTGCCACGGCAGGACACTTCGCACGTCGAGATCCGGCAGCGGTACTCCCAGCGCCGTGCGCAGCAGCGACGGCCAGTCGCGCTCGGTGTCGCCGCCCGGGCTCATGAACACCCAGCGGTGGCGCCCGTCGACGGAGGCCAGTCCGCCGGGCGCGTCCGGATGGTCGATCTGGCACAGGTTGAACTCGCGGCCGCGCACGACGTCGGCCAGGTCGGCGGTGAAGTACACGTTCACGCTCGGCCCGCCGATCGCGCCCGAGCCCGCGCGGGTGATGCCGAGCGCCTCGCGGATGCCGCTGCGGGCGCCGTCGGCCGCGATGAGGTACCGCGCCCGGATCTCGGCGTGCTCCAAGCGGCCGATCACCTCGTCGCCGGTCTGCTCGAAGCCGAGCAGCGGGGTGCCGAACCGCACGTCGGCGCCCGCCTCGACGGCCGCGGCGCGCAGCAGCGGCTCGAGCGAGTCCTGCGCGAGCAGGCAGGGCGGCTCCGGGCTGACCTCGAGCGCGAGCCCGCCGGCCGGCTGCCACAGCGGCAGCCGCTCGGCCTCCGCGAGGGTGCGCCCGGCCGCCATGTGATCGTGCCCGGCCAGATCGCGGGCGGCCGCGTGCACGAGCCCGGCCAGCCCCAGCTCGCGGAAGATCTCCATGGTGCGCATGTGGAAGCGGCGGGCCTTCGGCTGGGGCGAGGTGCCGCCGCGTCGCTCGACGAGGGTGGCGGAGACGCCGTGATGGCGCAGCACGAGTGCGGCGGTGAGCCCGACCAGCCCTCCGCCGACGATGAGGACGTCAGGTGTACGTTGTCCACTCATGGTGTACGTAGTACACGCCCTGATAACCTTTGTCCACCATGAACAGTCCGGTGTGGTACGAGACCCCCGCTCCCCCGCCGCTGAGCCGCGAGCGCATCGTGGCCGCCGCGACGGAACTGGCCGACGCCGAGCCCAGCGGCGAGGTCACCATGCGCGCCCTCGCCGCCCGCCTGGGCGTGCGCAGCCCCATGGCGCTGTACCGGTACGTCGGCAGCAAGGACGGCCTCGCGGACCTGATGGCCGACCAGGTGTACGGCCGGTTCACCGTCCAGCGGGGCGAGGGCTGGCGCCCGGCCCTGCGCTCGATCGGCACGTCGGGCTGGGCCGCGGTCCAGCGCCACCCGTGGTTCGCGCGCCTGGCCTTCGCCCGCCCTCCCCTGGGCCCGAACGCGCTGGACCTCTACGACGCGGCCCTGGCGGAGCTCGACCCGCTGCGCCTGCCGGCGGCCACCCGCATGGGGTTCGTCAACACCGTGCTGGGCCACGTGTTCGGCTCCGGCCTGGCGTTGCTGGAGGAGCGCACCATGCGCGCCGGCATCGGCTCCCCCACCGACGAGGACCTGGCCGCGAGCGCGGCGCCGTATCTGCAACGCATCGCGGCGCAGGGCACCCATCCCCACTTCAGCCGCTGGGCCGCCGATCCGGACCGGCACGCGGCCGCGCCGCAGACCTTCGAGGCCATCCTGGACTGGCTCTTGGACGGCCTCGAGTCCCTGGTCCCCCGATCGGCTGCGAATTAGCACCGCCGGCGGCCGTCCATCGGCCGATGGTCCCGAATTTCCACACGGGTATGCCCGGTTCCGTCGGGATTTGCGGGCAGCTGCGCGAATACCCGGTCGCACGTCGGAGGGATTGCTCAGGACATTGACGTGCCGCTAGGTTCTCGAAGAGGCGAGAATTGCGGCAGGTCGGAGTCGAATGAATAGCACGCTGCTCGTCCCGGTGCAGGTTGCGGCCCTGCATTGTCCAACCGACCGGGTGGTGGTGCGCTCCACCGCCGACTACAGCCGGCTGCCGTATTTCGACGGCACCCGGGACGTCAACGGCGATGTCGCGCAGATCAGCGACGAGATCGTCGGGCAGGCCTTCGAGGACGAGACGGCGCTGCTGCGCGCCGGCATGCACCTGCACTGGGCCCTGCCGGACGCGCTGACCAGGGGCCGGCAGGCGGCCGGCGGCGGCAACCGGGCGGTGTTCCCGGCGGTGCCGGACCGGTGGCTCGTGCGCCGCACCGGCGGTGGGCTGGCGCCGCGGGACTGGGTGGTGGAGAGCGGATACCTGCACCCGGACGGCACCGGCTCGGCCGCGGGCGTCGCGGTGCCGTTCCCGAGGTCCACGCAATCATCCCGGCCATTCCGATATCTGGGCCGGGCGGTACCGCGGGAACTGTGGCAGGAGCGCGACCCCGACGCCGAATACGTGCGTCAGGTCACCGCTGTCGGGTATCTGATAAATGCCGAGTCCGGATACAGCGACCCGACCTTCGCGGCCCTGTATCCGAATTGCCACAGCGTCTTCGGATTCCACGATCCGCAGATCGGCGCGGCCATTCCGGCGGGATTGCGGTACGAGTTGTTCGGCTGGTACAGCGACCCCGCGCAGGACTTCCTCGCCACGGTGCGCGCGATCGCCGACACGACACCGCGCCGCCCGTTCGCCGACGTGCTGCGCGAGCGCGCCGCGTGGACCTACCCGGGCGATGACGCGCCGACCCAGATGGTCTGCTACGCCGCGTGCGGGTTCACCGCGACGACGACGCCGGCCCGGCTGATGCCGGCCACGCTGACCGTCGGCAACACCGCGACCGAGGCGCTGTCCGTGGCGCTCGCGCTGCGCATCGACCCGGCGCACCGCGTCCAGGTCGAGGAGCACCTCGAGGCGATCCTGCTCGCGTCGCGGATCGAGCACCGCCTCGTCGACGTGGACGCGAAATTTCGCGAGCTGCGGCACGAGAAGGGGTTCGTGGCCCGCCGCGGCGGGCGGCTGTGGACGATCGCCCCCGCGTCGGCCGGGCCCGCACCGGCCGACGCCGACCGCGCGCAGGCGCAGGCCACCGTGCCGCTGCCGCCCGGGCTGGCGAGCCTGCTCGCCGCGCTCAACGGGGCCCAACGGGCCCGGGACCGGGCCGCGGCCGAGGCGGAGTCGCAGCGGCGGCAGCTGTTCGCGGACTGGTACAAGTACCTGCTGAGCGCGTATCCGCCGCAGGACACCGGCGACGACTACCCCGACATCGACGAGGTCCGGGCGTTCGTGCAGCGGCGCACCCTGCCGCGCACCCAGCAGGCCGTCGCGGCGCTGCAGCCCGGCGACACCCCGGAGGGCCGGCTCGCCGCCGCCCACGCCGCCGCGCAGGCCGCGGTGGCGAGCTTCAACGCGACGCCGGAGCTGCGCGACGCCGGGCTGGTCTACGAGCTGAGCGAGCTGGAGGCGCCCCGCTACTGGGAGCCGACGGACCCGGTCGTGCACCTGCTCTGCGACGACGCGAAGCCGACCGGCCGGCACGGCTTCGACGGCGTCCTGGCGTGCTCCGTCGCGCCGGCCGCCGAGGTCCGCGACATCCAGCTGCGGCGCCCGGAGGGGCTCACCGCGCTGCTGGCCCGCCAGGACCAGGACGGCGCCGCGTTCCGGCCCAGCGACGGCCGGCCGTGGAACCCGTTCCAGCTGGAGTGGCAGGTCGAGCTGCTGCCGCTGCGGGCGCGCGGCAACCTCTACCCGGAGGTCGACGCCTACGACCCGGACTTCGTCACCGGCGGCTTCGCGCTCTCGCCGAGCGAGCCGGACCTGGTCCACACCGACCCGAACCCGGCGGTGGCCGGCGCGGCCGCGCTCTACACCGGCACGACCCTGCTGACCGGCCACGCCGGCGGCCGGATGCGCGACAGCCTGCGCGACTACCTCGACAAGCAGATCCTGCCCGAGTACTTCGCCGCGGCCGGCGGCCCTGCCCCCGAGGACATCGGCCCCGTCATCGGCAAGGTCAAGGCGTGGTACCTGGCGGCGCACCCCGACGCCGGCCCGGACGACCAGGTGTTCACCGCCATCCGCGCCTACGAGGAGCTGGCCGGCATGGACTGCCTCGCGCAGTCCCTCGGCGGGTTCAACGACGCGCTGCTCATGCACCGGCTGGTCAAGCAGCTGCCCGTCGG
Source organism: Dactylosporangium sp. CA-052675 (assembly GCF_050947935.1). Classification (GTDB taxonomy): domain Bacteria; phylum Actinomycetota; class Actinomycetes; order Mycobacteriales; family Micromonosporaceae; genus Dactylosporangium. The sequence continues at coordinate 6,064,507 of NZ_CP192010.1, forward strand.
CGACCCGCTCGCGTTCCCCGACGAGGTCGCGTTCGGCGCGGCCGTCGCCGAGGCGGTCGGCACCAGCAACCGCAGCGCGCCGCAACCGCTCAACGACTTCAGCCCGATCCGCTCCGGCGCCCTGCGGCTGGCCCGGCTGCGGCTCGTCGACACGTTCGGGCAGACCCGCGACGTGCCGACCGGGCGGCTGGTGCCGGCCGAGAGCCTCACCGTGCCGGGCAACACCGACCTCGTCGCGCTCCCGCCACGGCTGAGCCAGCCGTCGCGGGTGCAGTTCCGCTGGCTGGCCGCCGACCGCGACGGCGAGACCAGCGAGCATCCGGACACCACACCGGTCTGCGGCTGGTTCCTGCCCGACCACGCCGATACCAGCCTGATGGTGTACGACAACCGCGGCGCGCCGCTCGGGGTGATCGACGCGCGGGCCCGCTGGTCGGGCGCGCCCGGCGGCACCGGCGTCGCCCGCGCCGCCGACATCGGCAACGTGCACCTGCGCGAGACCGTCGCCGCGATGCTCGCCGGCGGAGCCGCGTACATCGCGGAGTTCATGGCCGTGCTGGACAGCGCCCTGACCAACATCGAGCCGGTCGCCGAGCACCAGGTCGACCTGGCGGTCCTGGTGGGCCGGCCGATCGCGCTGGTGCGGGCCGCGTTCGACCTCGAGCTGCTCGGCCTGCCCGCGGTACACCAGGGCTGGAACCAGTTCCGCCAGGACATGCTGCGCGGCACCCGGGACACCGACGCGTTCACCCGGGTCCGGTTCCCGGTCCGGTTCGGCGCCCACGAGCAGCTCGACGACGGCATGATCGGGTACTGGCCGCAGGGCGACCCGGTGCTGCGCAGCCCGCAGGCCGCGCCCGGCCGGCACCCGCTCATCCGCACCTGCGGCAACGGCCCGCTCACCGAGACCCACGCGGTCGACGACCCGCCGCTGGTGCTGCGCATGCTCGTCGACCCGCGCGGCAAGGTCCACGTCACCACCGGCATCCAGCCGGTCAAGTCGATCAGCATCCCGCCGGTGCACTACGCCGCGGCGATGGGCGCGCTGGAGATGACGTTCCCGCTGGCGGCCGTGCTCGCGGGCGCCGACGGGCTGCGGCTGCCGCTGCCGGTGGAGCCCGGGTACCGCTGGGGCTGGGTGAGCGAGAACGCCGGAGCGTGGCGCGAGGTCGGCACCGCCGCCACCATCGGCCGGTCCGTGTTCGCCGCCGCGCTCGCCGAGCGGCTCTGGGACCAGCTCACCGACCCGCGCATCGGCTGGCTGCGGCGGGTCCCCGCCGACGAGCGCCTGCTCGCCGTCGCCGAGGACGCGCGGGTGTCCGCCCGGCTCGACCCGCCGTTGCGGGCGATGACCGACGGCGTCGAGGCCGTCCTCGCCCCGCTCGGCACGACCCTGCTGGACCGGCCCGCCGCGCTGGCCCGCCTCGCCGAGACCGTCGCCGGGCCGGCCTGGACGGCGCTGCGGGCCGCCGGCTGGCTGCTCCCGCCCGGCCCGGACGGCACCGCGGAGGTCGTCGCCCGGGACCGGCGCGCGCAGCCGGTGCTCACCGGCGTCCTGGCCGGCGCCGAGGCGATCGTCGACGCGGTGCTCGACCTCGGCGAGGAGCGCATCGGCCCCGCATCCCCCGCGGCCGCGTTCGCCGCGGTCCAGGGGCTGCGCGGCGGCTGGCTCAAGCTGCGACACGAACCCACCGGCACCTGAGTCCGCCGAAAGGACCCCCGCATGACCAGCTTCGACCAGCAGCTGCTGGTACATCTGCGCCTCGACGCGCTCACCGGCGGCCGGGCCCCGGACAGCTCCGCCCACGCCCGCCACGGCACCACCGCCGGCAGCCCCCTCGTCGTGCCCGACGACGACTTCGGCAGCAGCGTGCGCTTCGCGGGGGCGGACACGGTCACGGTCGCCGACGTCGCCCCGAGCGTCCCCTCGGCCAACCCGGTGCACACCGTCGCCGGGTGGGTGCGCATCGACCAGCTGCCCGCCCGCCGTTCCTGGCTGCTCCTGCTCGGCCAGCCCGGCGCCGGCGCCTACCACTGGCTGCTGGAGCCCAACGGCAGCACCCAGCTCGGCCGCTGGGGCGGTCCCTCGTGCACCCCGGTGCTCCCGCTGGGCCGCTGGGTGCACGTGGCCACCACCCACGACGGCAAGCTGCTCACGTGCTACCTCGACGGCCGGCCCGCCGGCGCCGCGATCCCGGCCGTCTTCGGCTACACCGGCTGGAGCCTCGCCCTGGCCGCCGCCAAGCTCGGCGAGCTCGGATTCGCCGGGCGCATGGCCGGCGTCCGCGTCTACGAGCGCGCACTCACCGCCGCCGAGGTTCGCCAGGTGATGGAGGAGGACCGCAGCGCGATGGCGGCGTTCCGGCGCAGCCACCCCCTCGCGTTCAGCCTGCATGACACCGACGTCCAGCCGGTGCTGGCGATCGTGGACGACCCGGCCGGGCAGAAGATGGTGCTGGAGGTCACCAACACCGCCAGCCAGTCCGTCGCGCTGGCCGCCATCGACGCCAAGAGCACCGCCTGCCACCTCGAGCTGCAGTTCCGGCCCGGGGTCCTCATGGTCAACCCGAAGGCGCCGCCGACCGTCGCCGTCCCCGACGGCTGGACGGCCCGGACCGCCGCCGGAGCCGACGGCTTCACCGTGTCGCTGACCGGCAAGGGCGGCCTGCGGATCAAGCCCGACGAGACGGTGCGCTTCACGCTCGGCAACGTCGGCGCCGACGGCCGCGGCGGCACCCGCGGCACCCGCGTGCAGCTGCGCTACGACCAGATGACCTACGTCGACGAGACCTCGCTGCTGACCGGCAGCCGCGTGCAGCACCTGTCCCTGGTCAACCGGCGCGGCCAGCAGCACATCCCGCTCGACGCCGGGTTCGTCGGCGTCAACGGCATCGTCGACGACGGCGTCAGCCCCTCGAACCTGCGGCTGCGCATCACCAACGTGTCCCGCCGGCCGATCCCGATCACCCCGAGCACCGCGGGGGAACCCTCCACGCTGATCTTCTCCTTCGACGCCCAGCCCGCCGACGTAGCCCTCGGCGCCCGGGCCGCGCTGGAGCGCATCGACATCCGCGCCGACCGGTGGGTGACCACCAGCCCGACCGCCGAGGGCATGGCGCTGACGTGGCGGATGACGACGCCGAGCATCACCGCCCTCGCCGCCGGGGAGAGCATCCTCGTCGACGTCAAGGGCATGGTCGCCGCCCCGCCGTCCGGCCACGCCCGGCTGCTCGTGCACTACGAGAACATCCCGGGCTACTGGGACGGCCACCTCGCCGTCACCATCGAGAAGGGCCCGCTCGTGGTCCGCGACGCGACCCTGCCCGACAAGACCCTCGAGGCCCGGGTCGGCGTCGCCACGAACAACCCCGAGGGCCGGCTGCACGTGCTGCACACCCCGCAGGACGGCAACGGCAACGCCGTCATCGTCGGGCCCACCAACGGGGCCAACCTGCGCCTCGGGTATCACCAGAACTACAGCTGGGTGCAGTCGCACGGGGCGAAGCCCCTGGCCATCAACCCGGTCGGCAACCCGGTGTCCATCGGCGGGGCCGACGCGCAGGGCAACACCCTCTTCGTCAACGGCGTGGCCAAGGTGCTCGGCCTCAGTGTCGGCACCTCGCACCGCTTCGGCCGCATGCTCGCCGGGCACTTCGTGGCCGGGCCGCACACCGGCGGCGTCAAGGAGGTCCGCGTCGACTTCCCGGAGCGCTTCGGCGTCGTGCCGCACGCCACGGTCACCGCCCGCAGCGAGGGCTACTACACCGACACGTTCGCGGTGACCGTGAAGTACATCGACCAGAGCCACTTCAAGGTGAACATCCTGCGCCTCGACGCGCTCAACGCCGGGTGGCAGCAGAACCTGCGGCTCGACTGGATCGCGTGGGAGTGACGGGCCGATGACGTGGACCCTCGAAATCCACCACCTCGACATCGGCATGGTGGGCGACGCGACCATTATCGTGGCGAGGCACCCGGGCAACCCGCCGGCACAGGCGGCGATCCGGCGTACCGTCCTCATCGACGGCGGCAAGACCGGCTCCGCGCCCACGGTCGACACCTACCTGGCCAACACCCTCAACATCCCCACCGTCGACGTCATCGCCGTGACCCACTTCGACGAGGACCACTTCTACGGCATCAGCCGGCTCCTGCAGAACAACATCGGCCGCTACAACGACGCGATCCTGTACGACACCGGCCGGCTGGACGGCTCCGAGGACACCCGCTACACCGAGGACGGGCACGGCGTCCGGCATGCCGTCGACAGCGAGTACTACGACTACCGCACCACCGCGGCGAACAAGCCCGGCCCGTTCGTGTACGCGACGCAGCACGTCAACAGCTTCGACATCGTCGACTACAACGGGGCCGGCCAGGCGGTGATCCCCCGCGGCGTGGTCAACGCGCGCCCGTCGCGCCGCGACCCGGCGGCCCGCAACTGGCGGGAGCCGCACTGGCTGCTCGGCAAGGACATCATGTGGGGCAACGGCCTGGTCGAGCCGAACTGGGCCGTGTCCGCGGTGCCCGTCTACGCCCCCGGCCGCCCGTCACTGATGTGCGTCACCGCGAACAAGTACGTGCTGCAGCCCGGCGGCGGGATGACGTTCTGCTCCAACCAGCCGGTCCATGCCGAGAACGACGACGAGAACCCCAAGAGCCTCGGGTTCCTGCTCACGTTCGGCAACTTCAAGTACTTCGTCGCCGGTGACCTCGAACGGGCCCAGGAGGACGGGCACGTCAACCACGAGATGGTGCCGGTGCTGCAGAACGGCGTCAAGTTCCGGCTCAACCCCACCGACGACCTGGCCGGGCGGGTCCTCGTGGTCAAGTCCAGCCACCACGGCTCCAACTCCGCCACCTCGTGGGAGTTCATCACCCGGGTGCGGCCGGCCGCGGCGATCATCTCCACCGGTCCGCGCAACCGGCATCACCACCCGGCGGAGAGCACGATCAACGTGCTGGACGGCTACCCCGAGCTTCCGATCCTGGGCGACCCGACCAACGCCAACCGCCACCCGCCGGAGCCGCCGCCGCCTCCGCGGCGCCCGGTCGAGCAGTTCCTGACCGGCTACCGCGAACCCAACGTCGTGCCGCCACTGTCCTACGGCGGCACGGTCTCGCAGACCGCCGGCCACCCAGCCAACGGGCTGCCCGGCCACATCGTCGTGCGGGTCACCGAGGCCCAGTCGGTCCTGTCGCCGGTCGGTCAGATCCGCCGCGGCGTGATCGCGGCCGGGAACGCGGCCAACGCCGTCACCGGATACGCGCCCGCGCTCGGGCTGGTCGACCAGGTCGGGGAGGCCGGCGGGGCCCGGGGCGTAGTCCAGGCCGCCGCCCGCGCGACCGGCGCCACCGACCAGCAGGCGACGCAGGCCCTGACCGCGGTCATGTGGCTCGGCGACCTGGAGAACAACGGCAACCCGGTCCACGGGCTCGTCACGCAGGCCGGCGCCGCCGCGACGGCACCCGGCGCCACCCCCGCGTCGATCGACGGCGTCATCAACGCCTACCCGCTCGCCATCCGCACCAGCATCGGCGGGCCGGGCATGGCGATCATCCGGGCGACGATGGTCACGGCCGCCGGCCCCGGCTACCGGCTCGGCGTCGCCAACGCCGCGACGGCGGCCGGCGCCACCGTGGACGAGGCCCTCGCCGCATCGGTCGCGGCCACGGTCGCCTACGCCGCCAACAACGGCCGCGACGACGCGGCCTACGCCGGCATCGCCGCGTACGCCGCGGCCCACGCCGGTGCCACCGCGGCCCAGGCCGCGGTGCTCGGCGCGGCCATGGGCGCCCTGGTGCTGGTCCTCGACGCCACCCGGACCGCGCGGATCGTCGTCGACGCGGCCCGGCACGCCGCCCTGAACGCGCAGCTGACCGCGCCGCACGCGGCGTTCGCGGCGGCGGTCACCGCCGCGGCGCACTACCTGGGAGAGCCGAACGACGTGCGCGACGGCGTGCGGGCGGCGTTGCTGCGCATCGGCCTCGCGGGCGGCGCCGCGAACGGTGCCGGCAACGCGGCGCACGTCGCCGCCGACGCCGTCAACCCGGCGACCCTCTTCACCGTCAGCTACGACAGCGTCAACGGTCCCATGAACCTGGACATCAAGTAAGGCACCACCCGGTCAGGAAGGCGCCCAGCATGAGCCAGCCCGTCGGCATCGTCGCGACCCTCGCGGACCTCAACGACCGGCTCGGCCTCGCCGTCTCCGGCGGCGGGCTGAGCCTCGATGAGGACACGTGCCCGGTGCCCCGCCTCACGACGCTGCTCCCGGCCGGCGGGCTGACCCTCGGCGACCCGCGGATCACGCTCGACGGCGGCACGCTCACCGTCGCGGGCGCCTGCACCGACGCCTGGCCGATCGGCCGGACCGGCCGCGACCTGCACCTCACCGCCGTGCGGGTGGTGTTCACCGGGGCCGCCGCCGACCCGGGCGGCTTCGCGGTGCGGCTCACCGTCGAGGGCGGCCTCACCTCCGGCGGCACCACCGTCGCGGTCACCGGCGGCCTCGACCCGACCGGCCGGATCACCCTCGCCCTCGCGGACGGGCCGCGGCCGGCGGCGTCCCTGGCCACGTTCGGCACCCTCATCGGCGGCGGGCTGCTGGAGGACGGCCTGCCGGTCGGCGCCGTGTTCGACCTGCTGCCGCTGACCGGCCTCACCGCCACCTTCGGGTCCCGGCCCGCCGACGCGTCGGAGCTCATGCTGACCGCCGATGCCACCGGCACCTGGCCGATCGTCGCCGGCTCGGTCGAGCTGCGCGGCATCGGCGTCACCCTGCGGGCCCGCACCGGCTCCCGCGCCGAACGCTTCGCCGCCTCCGCCGGCGGTGACGTGCACGCCACCGCGAGCATCGGCGGGCAGGACTTCACCGTCCGGCTCGCCCTGCGCGGACCCGGCCGCTGGGTGCTGGAGGTGCTGCCCGCCGACGGCAACGTCCTGCCGGCCCTGGGCGCCCTGGCCGCACTCGCCGGGGTCAGGCCCGCCGACGTCGACGCCGGCCTGCGCAACCTCGGCCTGACCAGCCTCGCGATCGACGCCGTCCGCATCGGCCTGGACCTCGAGTCCGGCGCCGTCCGCGGGGTCGAGGCCGACGCCAGCCTCACCGTCGACGGCGTCACGTTCCGCGTCACCGCCGGGCTGCCGTCGTTCTTCCTGATCGGCCGGCTCGACCCCGCCCACCCGGTCGACCTGCGCGCCCTGGCCGCCGCCTGGTTCCCCGCCGGGGCGGGTGTCCTCCCGGCCGCCGAGCTCAACGAGCTGCGGCTGGCCGCCTACCCGGACGCCGGCCGCTACGAGATCTCCGCCGCCATCACCACCGACTTCGAGCTCACCGCCGGGCGGCTGCCGATCGCGCCGCGGTCCTTCGCCTTCCACGTCGTCAAGGACGCCCGCGGCGTGACCGGCGGCGTCGAGGCGTGGGGCGCCATCTTCGGCGCCGACTTCCACATCACCGCCGAGCACGCCGAGGCGGCCGGCGGCTGGCGGTTCAGCTGCGGGCTGCGCCGCGGGCAGAGCCTCACCGTCAAGGCCGTGCACGACCAGGTCGTCGCCCTGTACGACGTCGACCCGGGGCTGCCGGCGGCGATCGCCGGGGCGTCCCTCGACGCCTTGGAGGCGTCCTTCGACACCGGTGGCGCCGGGCTGGCGCTGCACTGCTCGGTGTCGCTGCCGGTCGGCGACGCAGCGTCCACCACCCGGTTCGCCGCCACCGTCGACATCCGGGTGGGCCGCGAGGGCACCGGCTACCGCAAGGAGTTCACCGGCACCGTCGAGGTCGCCGGGCTCCAGTTCGACCTGCACCTGCTCGCCGACGCGACCGCGACCCGGTTCGTGGCCACCTACCGGCACACCGAGGACGGGCGGCGCATCCTCGTGCGCGACCTCCTCGGCGTGCTGAGCGCCGACCTGGCCGCCGCGGTGCCGGCGGACCTCACCATCGACCTCAAGGACGTCGTGCTCGCCGTCGACGGCGGCGCCGTGCTCGGCCTGGACCTCGGCGCGTCGCTGAGCCTGTCCGGGCTGCCGCTGGTCGGCCGGCAGTTCCCGGCCGGCAGCACCGCCGCCGTGGACAACCTGCGGCTGGTGGTCGCGTCCCGGGAGTACACCGCGACCGAGTCGGCGGCGTTGAGCGCCCTGCTGCCGGCCGCCGTCGCCCCGCTGCCGGCGCCGCTGCCGTCCGGCGCGACGATCACGGCCCGGCTGGAGCTGGGCGGCGGAGCCCCGCCCCGCGACCTGACGCTGCCGATGGCCCCCGCCACGCCGCCCCCGCCGCAGACCGAACCACAGACCCAACCACAGACCCAGCCACAGACCCAGCCGCAGGCGGCCGGAGCCGGCGCCGATCCGGTGCAGTGGTTCGACGTCCAGCGCTCGGCCGGCCCGGTCTACTTGGACCGGATCGGCTTCGAGTATGCCGACGGCCAGGTCCGCTTCCTGCTCGACGCCGCACTGTCGCTGGCCGGGCTGACCCTGTCCCTGGACGGCCTGACCCTCGGCTCGCCGATCGACCACTTCGCGCCGAGCTTCGACCTGCGCGGGATCGGCGTCGACTACCGCAGCGGCCCGGTCGAGATCGGCGGCGCCCTGCTGCGCACCACGGTGCGGGAGCCCGGCAAGGAGCCCTACGACGAGTACGACGGCGCCGCCGTCATCCGCACCTCCGCCTTCGCGCTCACCGCGGTCGGCGGCTACGTCTACCTCAACGGGCAGCCCTCGATGTTCGTCTACGCGGTGCTGGACAAGACCCTCGGCGGGCCGCCGTTCTTCACCGTCACCGGGCTCGCCGCCGGCTTCGGGTACAACCGGTCGCTCGTCCTGCCCCCGGTCACCGGCGTCGCCGACTTCCCGCTCGTGGCCACCGCCGTGTCCGGCGCGCCGACCGGCACCGGGGCGCCGCGGGACCTGCTGCGCACCGCGCTCACCGGGCTGCGCCAGTGGGTGCCGCCGACGGCCGGGCAGATGTTCCTGGCCGCCGGGGTCCGGTTCAGCTCGTTCCAGATGATCGACTCGTTCGCGCTGCTCGCGGTGAGCTTCGGCGAGACGTTCGAGCTCGACGTGCTGGGCATCTCCACCCTCGTCGCGCCCCGCCCGGAGCCGGCGCCCGCCCCGGCGGTCGCGCCCCTCGCCGAGCTGCAGCTCGCGGTGCGGGCGAGCTTCCAGCCGGACGCGGGTGTGCTCAGCGTCGCCGCGCAGCTGACCCAGGCGTCGTTCCTGTTCTCCCACGACTGCCATCTGACCGGCGGGTTCGCGTTCACCACCTGGTTCGCGGGCGAGCACGAAGGGGACTTCGTGCTGTCGGTCGGCGGCTACCACCCGCAGTACGCCGTCCCCGCGCACTACCCGAAGGTGCCGCGGATCGGCTTCAACTGGCAGTACGACCAGGCGCTGGGCATCAAGGGCGACGCCTACTACGCGCTCACCCCGGCCGCGCTGATGGCCGGCGGCCACCTCGAGGTCGTGTGGCAGAGCGGCAACCTGCGCGCCGCGTTCACCGCCGGCGTCGACTTCCTCATCGCCTGGAAGCCGTACCACTACGACGCCCGCGCCTACGTCGACTTCAACGTGTCCTACACGTTCGACTTCTTCGGCACCCACCACATCAGCGTCGACGTCGGCGCCGACCTGCACATCTGGGGGCCCGACTTCGCCGGCACCGCCCACATCTCGCTGTGGATCATCTCCTTCGACGTGGCGTTCGGCGCCCAGAACCAGACCGGGCCGAAGCCGATCGACTGGCCCGTGTTCCGCCGGTTCCTGCCCGCCGCCGACCCGTGCACGCTCACCGCCGCGGCCGGGCTGATCCGCGAGCGGGACGCCCCGAACGCCGGCTCCGCAGCCGCCGGTTCCGCATCGGCCGGCTCCGCAGCCGCCGGTTCCGCATCGGCCGGCTCCGCAGCCGCCGGACCCGCCATCACCGACCTCGGCGTCGCCGACCCGCAGCGGCTCCTGCTGCGGGCCGACAGCGCGATCCCGGCGGCCGCCGCCCGCATCCGCGCTGGCCTCGCCGTCGCGCACCTCGCCGTGGACGCCACCGGCGGGCCGCTGCCGTTCGAGGCCGACGGCCCCACCGCCACGCCCGTGCAGGCCACCGGTCACGCCCAGCGCGCGATCGCCGCGCTCGCCGCCGGGCCGATGCACATCGTGCGCCCCGAGCACCCGGGCGCCCACCTGAACTCCACGCTGTCGATCGCGATCACCCGCGACGGCGCGCCGATGGAGCACCACTTCTCGTTCACCCCGGTGCTCGGCAACGTGCCGGCCGCGCTGTGGGCCGAGCTCGGCGGCGACCTGCGCCCCGACCCGAACGCGGCGGCTCTGGTCCGCGACGCGCTCACCGGCTTCGAGATCCGCCCGCGCGCCACGCCGATCGTCGGCTCCGACTCGGCGGTCGCCGGTGAGCTGCGTCTGCTGCAGTACCACCTGCCGGCCCTGCCCGGCGGCACGTACCTCATCGAGTTCCGGCACGAGCTCGGCACCGACGAGACCGGCACCGGGAAGATCCCGGCGCAGCACTTCGGCGGCACGTCCCGGCTCACCGTCGCCGGGTCCCGGCCGGCCTTTGGCGCCGACGAGGTCTACGCCGTCTACCCGCCCGACGGGGGCCACGGCGACTACGCCGCCGACCTGCCGCACGTCGTGCTCAACCACAGCACCCTGCCGTGGCAGGAGACCGCGGCCGCGGACCGCGACGACCTGCCGTGGCTCGCCGTGGTCCTCTTCGACGCCACCGACGCACCGGACCCGCGGGTCGTCACCGCCGCCGACCTCGGCCCCGCCGGCGACCTGCCCGCCGCCGAGAAGGTCACCGTCATCGACGTGCCCGCGGCGCTGCTGCCGGCGCAGGACGCCACCCGCCGCGACCTGGCGCTGCTCGCCCACGTGCGCCGCGACGCGGCCGGCGCCGAGCGGGCCGTCGTCACCGGCAACCGGCTGCCCAACCCCGGCGCCGCGCACGTCGCCCACCTCGTCGCCGTGCGGCACCGGTACACCGCCACCGGCGCCGACTCCCCCACCCTGCGCCTGGTCAGCCTCAAGAGCTGGCGCTTCACCTCCTCCGCGGCCGGGCCCGGCCTCGACGGGCTGCTCAAGGCCCTGGCCGCCGACGCCGCGCCGCTGCTCACGCCGGGGGCCGACCCGTCCGGGCGACTGCCGATGCCGTACCTGTCCGGCACCGGCGACCGCCTCGAGGCGGGCTACAGCGGCCCCCTCGTGCCGAAGCCCCGCCCGGAGCGCGCCAAGCTGCCGGTCGCCTCCGCCGCCGACCTGATGCCCGTCTCCGGGCCGGGCGACGTCAGCTTCGCCGCCGCCTGGGACCTCGGCCGCCTCCTGGCGCTGCAGAGCCGGCCGTTCGCGGCGGCCCTGTACCGCTGGAAACGGCTCCGCGCGCAGCGCCGCAAGAGCGGCGACCAGTCCCGCCCGGACCTTCCCGCGCTCGTCACCGCCTGGGTCGACGGCCTCGCCCGGCTGGAGGGGGTGCCGTTCAGCTACCTCGTGCCGGACGAGCGGATGGCCCCGGCGGAGTCCCTGCGGTTCTTCTCCGTGCACGCCGGCTGGGTCGCGTGCCTGCTCGACGGCGCGCTCAGCGTCGGGCGCAGCACGCCCGGCGACGTGGCCCTCGACGCCACCCTGGCCGCCGACGTCGCCGCCGCCGGGGTGCGGCCGTGGACGGCGGCGGTGCTGCGCGGCGGCGACGCGACGGCCTCGGGTCTGCTGCTGCGCTCCCACGCCGTCTCCGGCTGGCCCGACCTGCGGGTGACCGCGGCCGGCGCCGACGGCAAGGGCCTCGACCGGCTCCGCGCGGACCTGCTGTCGGAGAACACCGCGCTGTACCTGTTCGCCGGCGAGACCGCCCGGGCCGCCATCGTCCAGCCCGACCACACGCTGCACTGCACGCTCGGCGCCGCCGCGGCCGAGTGGACGGGCGAGCGTCGCGTGCTGGACGTGACCGCCGTCGCGCGGCAGCGGCTCGGCGCCGCACCGGCCGCGGCGGCCGCCTCCGCGAGCCTCGCCAAGGCCCTGCTCGCTCCGGCCCTGCGCGCCGACATCGACCGTGACTGACTTGCCGATGCCGGGCGCGCCGCCGACGAGCACGAGCCGGCCGTCGCCGATCAGCGCCGGCCGGGCGTATTCGGCCAGCGACGCGAGGGCCGGGTCGCGTTCGAGAACTGCCGTCGCCCCCGTGGCCGCCGGGCCACCACTCCGCCGGACCACGTCCCGCGGATCGGGGCCCGAGCCGAGTGCGTACCCTGACCGCGAAAACTTTCTCGCACCGGTGGCAACCTCACGCTCCGTGTTCCGCGTTTAGGACGGACGAGGACGGCGACGGCACAGGACACCGCATGACACGGGGGGACGACAGCGTGGCCCGGGTACGAATTCGTAGGAACAGCCTGCTGCCCAGCGCGGCCTCGCTGCTGCTGTGCGGGCTGCTGGCCGGGCTGGTGGTCGCCGGGGCGGCGTTCCCCGTCGTGGCGATGTCGGGGCTGGCCGCCAAGACCGGCTCGGACACGTTCGAGAGCATGTCCAGCGACCTCGTCGTGCTGCCGTCGCCGCAGATCAGCTACGTGCTCGCCGCGGACGGCAAGACGCGGCTGGCGATGATGTACGACGAGAACCGCCGCGACGTGAAGATCGACGACGTCGCCCCGGTCATGCAGCAGGCGATGGTCGCGGCCGAGGACAACCGGTTCTACGAGCACCGCGGCGTGGACGTGAAGGGCGTCGCGCGGGCGTTCGTGGCCAACCAGAACGCGGGCGGCACCGAGCAGGGCGCCTCGACGCTGACGATGCAGTACGTGCGGCAGGCCATCGCCTACTCCGCGCAGACGCCGCAGGAGGTCGTCGACGCCACCGGCAAGACCAGCTCGCGCAAGCTGCGGGAGATGAAGTACGCGATCGACCTCGAGAAGAAGCTCTCCAAGAAGGAGATCCTCGAGCGGTACCTGAACATCGCGCCCTTCGGCCACGGCGCCTACGGCGTCTACGCGGCCGCGCACGTGTACTTCGACAAGGACCCCAAGGACCTCACGCTGCCCGAGTCCGCGCTCATCGCCGGGCTGGTGAAGGCACCGGGCACCAACGACCCCGCCACCGAGAAGGGCTACCCGGAGGCGGTCAAGCGGCAGAAGTACGTCCTCAACCAGATGGTCTCGATGGGCTACATCGACAAGGCCGCCGCCGATGCCGCCGCGACCGAGAAGCTGACCATCGTCGGCAAGCGGACCCCGGAGGGCTGCGAGTCCATCCAGGCCTCCCCCGAGCTCGGCGCCGGGTTCTTCTGCGACTACCTGCGGCGGTGGTGGGACGACCAGAAGGTGTTCGGCGAGGACGAGTACCAGCGCGCCAACCGGCTGCGGGCGGGCGGCTACACCATCATCACCTCGCTGGACATCCAGACGCAGACGGCCGCGGCGAAGTACGCGCAGGAGCAGCCCAAGGACGTCGCCAAGAACCAGCAGATCCACCTCGGCAACTCCAGCGCCCTCATGCTCGCCGCGATCCAGCCCGGGACCGGGCGGGTGACCGCGCTGGCGACCAACCGGACGTTCAGCAACGACCAGAGCGGCAACAAGGAGAACACGAACCCGGGCAAGAAGGGCCAGAAGGGCAACTACCCGAACACCACGGTACCGATCATCACCGGCGACGCGGACATCCCCGGCTACCAGGCCGGCTCCGCGTTCAAGATGTTCACCGCGGTGGCGGCGCTGGAGTCCGGCCTGCCCCTGGCCACGACGATCCAGACCGAGAAGCAGTTCGTCTCGGACTTCATCCTCAACGGCGGCGGGCCGGCCACGTGCAACGGCAACCACTACTGCCCGAAGAACTCCGGCGGGCAGTCCGGGCCGTACAACATGTGGACCGCGTTCGGCAGCTCCATCAACACCTACTTCGTCCCGCTCGAGCAGCAGGTCGGCGTCAAGCACGTGGTCGACGTGGCCAAGCGCCTCGGCATCCAGTTCAACGCCAAGGAGGACGCCGACCTCGCGGCCAAGCCGGACGGGTGGGGCGCGTTCACGCTGGGCGTGTCGGCCACGACCCCGCTGCAGCTGGCCAACGCCTACGGCACGCTCGCCGCGGACGGCCTCTACTGCGAGCCGACCCCGATCCTCGAGGTCAAGGACAACAGCGGCAAGAAGGTCGAGGGCCTCGACCCGAAGTGCAGGCAGGTGGTCGACCCCGAGGTCGCGCGGGCCGCGGTGGACATGGCCCGCTGCCCGGTCGGCGACCAGTCCGCGACCAGCAGGTGCAACGGGGCGACGGCGCAGTACGCGCGCGGCTTCGTGAAGCGGCAGATCGCCGGCAAGTCCGGGACGACGGACTCGGAGAAGAGCGCCACGTTCACCGTCATGACCAAGCAGCTCGCGGTCTCCGGCTTCCTGACCGACCCGGACTGGCCCGAGACCACCGTGGACATGCAGCACGCACCGGTGAACTACGCGGCCCTCGGCGTGCTGCGCGACGGTCTCGCCGGCCAGCCCGAGGTCAAGTTCACCGCGCCCACGAAGGACCGCGCGCAGGGCAAGCTGGTCGACATCCCGTCGGTCAAGTGCCTCCCGGTCGACCAGGCGCGGGACAAGGTCGCCAAGGCGGGCTTCTCGGTCACGGTCGCCGCGGCGCAGGTGCCGTCCAAGTGCCCGGGCGGCACCGTCGACCGCACCAACCCGGGCGGCGCCACGACCAAGGGCGGCCCGGTCCAGCTCGTCGTCAGCAACGGCCAGCCCGAGTGACGGACGGGGCCCTGCGGCAGGGCCCCGTCCACCGGCCGCGTGCTGCCGGCGCAGGCCGGCAGCGGGTGCGTGGCCGTGCGGTCTGCCAACCGCACGGCCACGCGATCGGGCGTCGCTTCCAGCCCGATGTGCGCGATGTCAGGCGGCCGAGCAGGCCGGGTTGAGGCCCGAGGCGGTCCCGGTGGCCTGGAAGCCGAACTCCGTGTACTGCCCGGCCTCGACGTGCCCGTTGTAGGACACGTTCGTCCAGGAGTTGCCGGAGCGGGTGACGTTCCAGGAGCCGGTGACGGTCGCACCCGACGGCACCGGCAGGGTGACGGTCCAGCCGTTGATGGCGGACGAGCCCGCGGTGACCCTGACGGTGGCGACGAACCCGCCTTCCCACTGGTTGACGGATACGGTCGCGGTGCAGCCGTTGCCCGTCCCGCCCCCGGGCGAGGAGCTGACCGGCGGCGGGGAGCTCACCGGCGGGGTGGACACGGTGCTGCCCGGGCCGTTGAGGGCGTTGAGCGTGGCGGTGTACGCGGCCTTCTTGTTGCCGTTGGCGTCGAACAGCAGCGGGTTCTCGCCCGTGCGCCACGAGTCGCTGTCACGGATGCCCCAGGTGGTGATTCCCGCGCACCGCGACACGTTCAGGCACGCCTTGACCACGTTGGCGTAGGCGGTGGCCTGGTTGGAGCCGGAGATGTCCAGCTCCGTGATCTGCACCTCGACCCCGAGGTCGGCGAAGCGCTGCAGGTTCGCCTGGTAGTCCGACGGCGGCAGCCCGCCCAGGTGCGACTGGAACCCGACGCAGTCGATCGGCACCCCGCGCGACCTGAAGTCCTTCACCATGTTGTAGACGCCGGTGCTCTTCGCGTTGATGCCGTCGGTGTTGTAGTCGTTGTAGCACAGCTTGGCGCCCGGGTCGGCGGCCCGCGCGGCCCGGAACGCGGCCTCGATCCAGTCGTTGCCGGTGCGCTGCAGGTTCGAGTCGCGCCGCCCGCCGCTGTTGCCGTCGGCGAACGCCTCGTTCACCACGTCCCAGGCGTAGATCTTGCCCTTGTAGTGCCCGGCGACGGTGGTGACGTGGTTCATCATGGCGCTGCGCAGCGCACTGCCGGACATGTTCTGGGCCCAGCCCGGCTCCTGCTGGTACCAGAGCAGGGCGTGGCCGCGCATCCGCTGCCCGTGGGCCTGGGCGTGGGCGACGATCTGGTCGGCGCCGGTGTAGCGGAACTGCCCCTGCGTGGGCTCGGTCGCGTCCCACTTCATCTCGTTCTCGGGCGTGATCATGTTGAACTCGCGGTCGAGAATGCCGGTGTACTGACTGTTGCTCAGCTTCCCCGCGGCGACGGCGGTGCCGAAGTACCGCCCCTTCTCCGCCGCCGAGGCGCCGAGCGTGCTGCCGGCTTCCGCACCGGAGGCGAGGGCGACGGCGGCGCCCGCGGCCACGGCGCTCACCGCGGCGAGCGTGACGGCGAGGCGCAGACGGCCGCGGCCGCCGCGGATGGTTCGGGTCATGAGGGAGGGTCCCCTTCCGGGTCTGACCGATGCGGCCGGACGGGCGCATCGGCGGGCGCCACGATCCGGACGAATGACATTCGCGAATGTCCATGGTCACACGAAGGGCGTCAATGCGCAGACGGCGCGGTCCCGCCCGCCCGCCGGCCACGGGCGCGCCCGCAGAGCGCGAAACGCGGGCGAACACGGCCACTCGGGCGGCTCGAACGCGCTGAAAGTTTCAGCGCGCGGCGCCGTGCCGCCGCGCACCACGAGACCGCGCCGAGCGTTCCGGCGGCCGGCGACCCGAACGCGACCCGAACGCGACCGGAACGCGCCGCACGCTTCAGCAGGCGGCCGGTGGCGCCGTGCTGCCGCGCACGACGAGGGCGGCGCCGAGTTCGACCCGCGTCTGCGCCGGGCGCTCGCCCACGGCCAGGGTCATCACGAGCCGCGCCGCCGCGGCGCCCATCTCCGCGAACGGCTGGCGCACCGTGGTCATCGGCGGACCCGCCCAGGCGCAGTGCTCGATGTCGTCGAAGCCGACGACGCTGAGCTGCTCCGGGATGCTCAGGCCGCACATCCGCGCCGCCTCGTAGACGCCGAGGGCCTGCAGGTCGTCGCCGCAGACCACGGCGGTCGGCCGGTCGGGCCGCCGCAGCAGGTCCAGGCCGAGGTCGCGGCCGTCCTCGAAGGTGAAGACGCCGCTGCGCAGCAGCCCCTCGTCGAACGGCACCTCGGCGGCGTCGAGCCCGGCCCGGAAGCCGTCGAGGCGGGCCCGCGCGGCGAGGTCCTTGACCGGCCCGGTGATCACGCCGATGCGCCGGTGCCCGAGGCCCAGCAGGTGCCGGGTGGCGGCGAGGGCGCCGCTCCAGTTGTTCGAGCCGACGGACGGGACCGGGTGCACGTCGCCGATCGGGTCGAGGGTCACGACCGGGATGTCGCCCGCGTCGAGCAGTTCGAGGTGTTCGTCGGTGAACCCGGCGAACGCGGCGATGACCCCGACGGGCCGGCGCAGCAGCAGCGGCTCGATCCACGACTGCCCCGCGGCGGCCCGGCGCGCGATGTCGGTGACGCTCACGGTCAGGTCCCGGGCGGCGGCCACGTCCTCGATGCCGCGGACGACCTCCAGCGCGATGTAGGCGAGCATCCCGGAGAACAGCACCTCGACGCCCGCCGTCCCGGGCGCGGCGGCCGGCCGGCGATAGCCGTGCTCGCGCAGCAGGGACTCCACCCGCCGGCGGGTGGAGTCGCCGACCCCGGCCCGGCCGTTGAGCACCTTGGAGACCGTGGGCTGGGAGACGCCGGCGAGCTGGGCGATCTCGGCCACGGGCAGGTCACCGCGCCAGCGCACGCGCGGGGGCGGCGAGTGCCTGTCGATCACATCGCGCAGTGTACGGGAGCCTTCGCGAAAAGCGTTATGCCCGCGCACCGCTCATGGTCGCCCCGCGGCGCGGCGCCGGCATCCGGATCGTGCGCGCCGGCCCGGCCCGCGCACATATTCGCGAATGTCACGGGCTGGGTTGCTTGACAACGTCCCGGGCGGTATGCCGAGATGGACACCCGGCTCCCTCGACCGCAACGGCCGGTGATGGCATCTTGGCAACGACGAAGGCCGGCCGGACTTCCCTGGTCGCGGCGGCGAAAGCGGGTGACGAGCGCGCGCTCGGCGACCTCCTGGAGGCGCACCTGCCGCTGGTCTACACCATCGTGCGCCGCGCCCTCGCCGGGCATCCGGGCGCCGTCGACGACGTGGTCCAGGAGACGATGCTGCGCGCGCTGCGGCAGCTGCCGTCGCTGCGCGAACCGGACAGCTTCCGCTCCTGGCTGGCCGCGATCGCCGTCCGGCAGGCCGGCACCTATCTGCAGCGCGAGCGCATCACCGCCGGGCGGCGGGCGCCCCTGGACGCGCTCACCGACGCGCCGGACGCCGACGACTTCGAGGACCTCACCGTCCTGCGCGTGGAGCTGTCCGGGCAGCGGCGGCAGGTCGGGCAGGCGGTCGGCTGGCTCGACCCCGACGACCGCGTGCTGTGGTCGCTGTGGTGGCTGGAGATCGCCGAGGAGCTGACCCGCGCCGAGCTCGCCGCCGCGCTCCGCGTCGGCGTCGTGCACGCCGGCGTGCGCATCCAGCGCATGCGCAACCGGCTCGAGCAGGCACGGTTGCTCGTGGCGGCGCTGGACGCCCGGCCCCGCTGCCCGTGGCTGGACACGGTCGTCGCCGGCTGGGACGGCATCCCCGGCCCGCTGTGGCGCAAGCGGATCTCCCGGCACACCCGTTCCTGCGTGGCCTGCGCCCGGGCGGCCGAGGGGATGGTCGGCACCGAGCGGCTCCTGACCGGCTTCGCGCTGTTGCCGGTACCGTTCGCGCTCACCGGCGCCCTGACGACCCACGACACCGTCATCGGGGCCGGCGCCGGCACCGCGTACCGGGCGCTCGTCAAGGCCACCGCGAGCGGCTCGGCCAAGGCGGGATGGGCGGCCGGCCTGCCGATCGCGAAGCTCGTCGTCGCCGGCTCGCTGGCCGCCGGGGTCGTGGCCGCCGCCGCGACCTGGCCGGGGAGTGAGCCCTCGCCACCGTCCGCGGCGAGCCCCTCCGGCGGCGCCCCGCCGTCATCGGCGCCGGCGCCGTCGCCGTCGGCGCCGGCGCCGTCGCCGTCGCCGTCGGCGCCGTCGGCGGCGCCGTCGTCGCCGGCTGCGGCGCCGCCCTCGGCGCCGGTCACGTTGCGTCCCGGGCCGGTGTCGCTCGAGTTCGGGGCGACCGCCGGGCGCTACCTCGGCACCGACGGGCAGCTCGGCATCCTCGTGGAGCCCGGCACCGCATCCTCGCGGCAGCGGGCCACGTTCGAGGCGGTGCCGGGCCTGGCCGACGCGGCCTGCTACTCGTTCCGGGCCGCCGACGGGCAGTACCTGCGCCACGCGTCCTGGCGGCTGCGGCTGAGCCACAACGAGGGCACGTGGCTGTTCCGCGGCGACGCGACGTTCTGCCCGCTCGGCACCGGTGGCGGCGACGTGATGCTGGAGGCGTCGAACTACCGCGGGTACTTCATCCATCGCGAGGGCGACCAGCTGTGGGTGCGGCAGGCGGACGGCACCGCGGCGTTCCGCACCGACAGCACCTTCCGCGTCCGGCCCCCGCTGGCGTAGGCCGGTGCGGCGGCGGGGACTCCACCGCCACACCGGCCCGGTGCCATGCGCTCAGCCCCCGGGCTGCAGCGCTCGTGCGCTCAGCTCAGGCTGAAGCGCTGGTTCGCCCCGCCCCAGCAGTCGTAGAGCTGGACCTGCTGGCCGTTGCCGGTGCCCCAGACGTCCAGGCAGCGCCCGGACTGCACGCCGGAGATGGTGCCGTTGGAGTTGACGTTCCACTGCTGGTTCGTCTGGCCGTTGCAGCTGTAGATCTGGATCGCCGCACCGTTGCCGGACCCGGCGGCGTCGAGGCACATGTTGCCGTACACCTGCAGCTGCTTGCTGGACGTGTACGTCCAGGCCTGGTTGCTCTGGCCGTTGCAGTCGTAGAGCTGGACCCGGGTGCCGTTGGTGTGCGACGCGTTCGGCACGTCGATGCAGCGGCCCGACTGCGCGCCGACGATCCGGCCCCCGCCGCCGCCCCCCGTCGTGGGCGTGGGCGATGGGGACTGGGTGCCGCCGCCGGTCGGCGAGGTGGTCGGCGAGGTGGTCGGGCCGGCGGCGTTGAGGGCGTTGAGGACCGACGTGTACGCGGCCTTCTTGTTGCCGCCACCGTCGAACAGCAGCGGGCTCTCGTTCGAACGCCACGAGTCACTGTCACGCACGCCCCACACCGTGATACCGACACAGCGCGACACATTCATGCACGCCTGCGTCAACCCGGCATACTGCGACGTCGACGCATTCGTCACATCGACCTCAGTCAACGCCACATCCACCCCGAGCGCCGCGAAACTCGACAACGTCGTCTGGAAGTTCGACGGCAGCGAACTACCCCCGGTGAAGTGCGTCTGCAACCCCACACAGTCGATCGGCACACCACGGGATTTGAAGTCCCGGATCATGTTGTACACACCCTGCGTCTTGCCGTACGACCAGTTCTCGATGTTGTAGTCGTTGTAACACAGCTTCACCGACGGGTCCGCGTTCCGGGCCGTCCGGAACGCCACCTCGATCCAGTCGTTGCCGGTGGCCTGCAGGTTGGACTGGCGGCGGCTGCCGTCCTCGTTGAACGCCTCGTTGACCACGTCCCAGTAGGCGAGCTTGCCCTTGTAGTGGGCCATCACCCCGTTGATGTGGTCGATCATCGCCTGGCGCAGCGTGCTGCCGCTGATCCCGCCCCACCAGCTCGGCTGCTGGGAGTGCCACGCGAGGGTGTGCCCGCGGACCTTCATGCCGCGCTGCGTGGCCCAGTTGTAGATCTGGTCGCCGGAGCTGAAGTTGAACTGCCCGCGCTGCGGCTCGGTGGCGTCGGGCTTCATCTCGTTCTCGGCCGTGACCATGTTGAACTCACGCCCGGCAATGGTGGTGTACGTCGAGTCGCCGAGCCGGCCCGCGGCGATCGCGGTGCCGAAGTACCGCCCGGACTGCGCCGCCGCCGCCCCGAGCGTGCTGGCGGCGGCATTCGCGTTCGGAATGGTCATGATCGCGCCCGCCACGGCGACGGCGGCGACGGCCCCGCCGATCACCGCCTTGACGCGCAACGATCGTCTGGTTGCCACGATGGGCCTCCTTCTCGGTCCCGGGGCCGGGTCGCCGCCCACCGCACGCGGGCAGGCGGGAGCCGCCGCGCGTGCGCAGGGGGTGTCGGTGGGCTGCATGACCCGGACCACAGAACGGTGGGCTTCAATGCGATGCCATGCTGGCACGGGCCGTCGGCGGCGAGCAAGAGTTTCCGGAATACTTTCGGAAGGTCTCGCGGCGCGAAAGGGCCTCGCAACACGCCGGAGGTGCGAAGAAGCGGACCTCCGGCCGGAAGTTTCGAAGTTTCGAGACTGAAAGTTTCGGACGGCGGCGAATGGTGCGGGCGAGCGCGGCAACCGTTCCTCGGCCCTTCGGCCGGACGATCAAGACCGAAGGGTGGAGCCGTCCGGCCCCGCACATGGGTATCGAGGGTACGTGAGCACCAGCGATCGGCCCCGGCACGTCGTCCTCACCGAGAAGACCACCGAAATCATCGCCAGAAGCCGGTACCTCCAGCAACGAGCGGCCATGGCGATCCAGGCCGCCGTCCGCGCTCGCCGATCGCTGCGCCCCGGATACCTCGCCCGCACCGACGCCGGACCCGAGGTGAGCCTCGACGCGGCGGCCGGACCCGAGCCCCTGACTCCTTCGACGGGCTGACCGGGCGGCCCCGCTCCGGGCGATCCACTTCGTGGGAGCGATCCCACGCGGCGTCCGGGGTCCGGCTATGGTCTGCGCGTGCTGGCCGTCGTCTGGAGCGCCATCCGCACCCGCCGTGGTCCCGCCGTGGTCATGGCGGTGCTCGTCGCGCTCACGGCGGGCGCGCTCGCCGCGGCGGGCCGGTTCGCCGAGCGGGAGGCGGCCCGGGTCACGGCCGCGCTGATCGCCGCCGCCCCGCCGGCCCAGCGCACGATCGCCGTGCGCGGCGCGATCGCGCTCGGCGCCGACCCGCACCAGGCGCTGGAGCGCTTCCGCGCGACGACCGAGTCGACGGCGGGGCTCGCGCTGGAACGGGCCCTGGCCGGGGTCCAGCTCCCGGGCTTCGTCGCGACGCCGGCCGGGGAGCGGGTCACGACCGAGCTGCGGTACCGCGACGACGGGTGCGCGGGCCTCACGCTCGCCGGCCGGTGCCCGGCCCGGGCCGGCGAGGTGGTGCTGCCCGCCGCCCTGGCCGAGCGGCTGGGCACGACGACGGTCCAGCACTCCAACGCCCTCGGCCGGCAACCGCTCACGCTGACCGTCGTCGGCACGTTCGAGCAGCCCGGCGACTATGCGATCACCACCCTCGACACGATCGCCGCGGCCGGGGTGCCCGCCTACGCGACCGAGGACCTGCTCCTGCCCGCCGCGCAGTTCGGCCGGGGCGACCCCGCCCCGGTGGCCGCCGCGGTCGCGCGGCTGCAGCGCAACTCCCTGGAGGTGAGCCAGAGCGCCGAGGCGCTGAGCCGGGCGGTCGCCGCCGAGCGGTACGCGGTCACCCACGGCATCGTCGTCGCCGCCGTGCAGCTCGCCGCGATCGGGTGGATCGCGATCGGGGTCACCGCCTGGTATGCGGCCGAGGGTCGCCGCGCCGACGCGGCCCGCATCGCACTGCGCGGGGCGCGACGCTGGCGGGTCCTCGCCGCGACCTCCGGGCAGAGCGCGCTGCCCGCCCTCGTCGGCGCCGCCGTGGCGGGGAGGACCGGGCTCGTCGTCGGGGCCGGGGCGCTCGTGCTCATCGTGGCGGCCGACTGGCGGCTCACCCGCGCCCCGGTGCAGCGGCTGCTGCGGTCCGCGCCGCCGCGCCGGGCCGCGCTCGCCGGGGCCGCGCTCGACCTCACCGTCGTCGCCCTCGCGGTCGCCGCCGGCTACCAGTCCGCGGTCACCGGCGAGGCGCCCGTCGACGGCTTCGGCCTCGAACTGCTCACCCCCGTCCTGCTCGCCACGGCCGCCGCCGTGCTGCTGACCCGCCTGCTGCTGCCGCCCGCCGTCGCCGCCGGGCGCGCGGCCCTGGCCCGGGGCCGGGTCACCGCCGGGCTCAGCGCGCTGTTGCTGGCCCGGCGCGCGTCGGCGTACCGGATCGTGCCCGTCCTCGCCGCGGCCGCCTGCGTGAGCGGGGTCGCCGCGCAGGACTGGGTGCGGGCCGACGCCGCGCGGCTGCACCGGGCCCAGGCCGAGGTCGGCGCCGACCGGGTGCTGGAGATCGCGCCGGTACCGCACGACCGCCTCCTGTCCGCCGTCCGCGCCGCCGATCCGCGGGGCCGCCACGCCATGGCCGTCGTCGTGGCGCACGCGTCGGGCCCCGGCCCGCGGATCCTCGCCGTCGACTCGTCCCGGCTGCGGGCGGTCGCCGCGCTCGACCCCGGACCCGCGATCGAACGGCTGCGCCCGCCCGCCCCGCCGCCGATCGTGTTCACCGGCACCACCCTCACGCTGCGGGCGGCCGGCGGCGGGACGGTCGCCGTGGGCCTGACCCTCGCCGTGAACGGCACCGGGGAAACGGTGCGCGCGGACTTCGGGGCGATCGGCGGCGACGGGACGTACGACTCGGACATCACGGCGTGCGGGAACGGCTGCCGGGTCGTCGCGCTCGATCTGCGCGGAGACCCGGGAGCGCAGCTCGATCTCGCGGAGCTGCGGGCCGACGGGAAGGTGGTCCTCGACGGGGCCGCGTTCGCCGATCCGGCGCGGTGGCGGACCACCGTCGGCGCCGCGGCCACCGGGCTGCAGCGGCTGCGCGGCGAGGGCCGGATGCGGCTGGCCACCATCGCACCGGACCGCGCCACGGAGGTCGACCAGCACCTGTACGTCGTCGACGCCCCGCTGCCGCTGCCGGTCCTGGGCACCCCGGGCAGCCTGCGGGAGCCGGACCAGAGCGGCACCGCCGAGCTCACCGTCGCCGGGGTGGCGCTGCCCGTGCGACCGTCCACGGTGGACGGGATGCCGGGCGTCATCCTCACCGACCTGGAGTACGCGGACCGGCTCACCACCGGGCTCACGCCCGCCCAGGGCGCCCGGGCCGAGGAGCGCGACCAGGTGTGGCTGGCCGCCGGCGCGCCGCCGGACATCGCCGACCGGCTCACCGCGGCGGGCCTGCGCATCACCGGCGGCGACTCCGTGGCGGCCGCCCGGGACCGCCTCGCGCGCCTCGGCCCCGCCGCCGCGCTGCGCTTCCACCTGCTCGCCGCCGCCGTCGCGCTGCTGCTCGCCGGGGCCGCGCTGACCGTCGTCGCGGCCGTGCAGCGCCGCCAGCGCCGGGCCGAGGCCGAGGCGCTGCGACGGCAGGGGTTCCCGCGGCGGTGCTGCGCGCCGCCGGCCGGTGGTCCGCCCTGGCGCCCGTGGCCCTGGCCCTGGCGATCGGGCTCGTCGCCGCGGCGGCGGCCCGCGGGCTGCTGCGCTCGCCGGTGCGGCCGTTCACCGACGGCTGGCCCGTGCATGAGCCGCCGGTTTCGGTACCGGCACTGCTGGCCGCCCTCGCCGCCGCCACGGTCTGCTTCGCCGCCGCCGCGCTCGGCTCGGGAGGCCGCCGATGATCGCGCTCACGCTCGCCATGCTCCGGGCCCGCCGGCGCCCGGCCGTCGCGCTGTTCCTGCTCGCCGCCCTCGCCTCGGCCGCGGTCGCGCTCGCACCCGTCTACCTGGCCCGCACCGAGGAGGGCATCGTCGCCGACGAGGTCGCCGCGGCCCGCCCGGACGAGCGCGCCATGCTCGTCTCCGCCACCGTCGAGCCCAACGGCGCCGGCACCATGGACGACCGCTTCGAACGCAGCGGCGCCCGGCTGCTCGACGCGCCCGGCTTCACGCGCGTGTTCTCGGCGTCGTTCGTCGCGCAGCCGGCCGACGAGCCCGCGGTGTTCCTGGACGGCACGCGGCAGGTGACGTTCCGCGACGACCTCTGCGAGCACGTGACCGTCCACGAGGGACGGTGCCTGATGGGCCAGGGCGACGCCGTGCTCAGCGAGCAGACCGCGCAGCGGTTCGGGGTGCGGCTCGGCGACCCGCTCGTGCTGCGCTCGTCCTCCTACAACTCGACCACGAGCCAGTTCGTCGCCGACGGCGCGCCCGGCTACCTGACCGTGGTCGGCATCGTGCGCCCGATCGCCGGGCCGTACTGGGGCCGCGGCCGCACCGACGCCGCCGTCTACGTCGACCGGCGCACCTTCGGCGGCTTCACGCGCACCTCGGAGCTGCAGACGTTCGACGCGTACCCGCAACCCGGCGCCATCCGCGTCGCGACCCTGCCGCGGCTGCGCGCCTGGCTGTCGCAGGTGGACCCCGGGGACGGCGGCGGAGAGGCCTCGATCGGTCTCGGCGCCCTGCTCGACCGCATCGACGCCGCCCTCGCCGCGGCCCGCGAGCCGGTGCCGTTCGCGGCCGTGCCCGTCGCGCTGCTCGGCGGGGCCGTGCTCCTCTTCGCCATCGCGACCGGCGCCCGGGCGAGCCGCTTCGAGCACGGCGTCGTCGCGCTGCGGGGCGCCCGCCGGCCCGGCCGCTGGTGGCTCGCGATCGCCGAGCCGGTCGTGCCCGTGCTCGCCGGCGGCCTGACCGGCAGCCTGGTCGCCGGGGCCGGGGTGCCGGTGGCGCTGCGGTACGGGGCCGCCCTCGCCGCCGCGGTGGTGCTCGCCGGGGCCGTGGTGGCCGTCCGGGCGATCTCGGCACCGCTGAGCGACCTGCTGCGGCGGGTGGACCGGCGGGGCGCCCGGTGGCGGTCGGCGACCTTCGACACCCTGGTCGTGCTGCTCGCCGTCGTGGCCGTGGTGCACTTCCACGCGTCCGGCGACAGCGTGTACGGCGTGGCCCCCCTCGCCCCGGCACTGCTCATGCTGGCCGTGGCCCTGCTCGCCGCGCGGGCGATGCCGCTCGTGGCCGCCCGCGCCGCCGCGGCCGCGCTGCACCGCGGCCGCCCGGTCGCCGCCCTCGCCGCGCTGCGCCTGGCCCGCCAGCCGTCCGGCCGCCGCCTGCTGAGCGTGCTCGTCGTCGCCGTGGCGCTCCTGGGCTTCGCGGCCACCGGCGTCGCCGTCGCCGCCGCGAACCAGTCCACGCGGGCGGCCATCGCGGTCGGCGCCGACCGGGCGCTGACCCTCGGCCCGGTCACCCGCCAGCGCCTGCTCACCGCCACCCGTGCGGCCGACCCTTCCGGACGTTTCGCCATGGCCGTCGTCCCGCTGCAGGGCCTGCTCGCCGTGGACGCCACCCGGCTGTCCCCGGCCGGCTTCGCCCGCGCACTGCGCCCGTTCCCGGCAGCGGCTCCGGTCGCGGTGCACGGCGGCACCGTGGCGTTCGACATCACCGCCACCCGCCTCGACGACCTGACCCCGGACCTCACCGCGCACCTGGCCCCGCTGGACGGTTCGCCCGGCCTCGAGGTGCGCCTCGGCCGCCTTCGACCGGGCCGGCACGTGTACTCCCAGCCGGCCGCCTGCACCGCCGGTTGCCGGCTCGCCGATCTCGACGTCGACCTGCCCGGCACCGCCGGCCCGACCGTGGTCCTGACCCTGCACGCCCCGCCGACCCGCGACTGGCGCACGCCTCCGGACGGGTCGGTCACCGCGGCCCCCGACGGCGTCACGTTCACGCTGCAGGCCGGCGCCCGCCCCGACGCGGGCCTCCTGCGCCCGGCCGGCGTCCCGGACAGCATTCCGGTGATCGCGACCGCGCCGCTGGACGGCCCCCTGATGGTCTTCGACCGCACTCCGGTGCCGGTCACGGTCGCCGCGACCGCCCGCACGCTGCCCCGCCTCGGCGCCCATGGCACCCTGATCGACCTCGAGTACGCCGATCGCCTGGCCGGCGACTCCGGCGTCACCGACAACGCCGAGGTCTGGCTCGCCGCCGGCGCTGCACAGTCCATCGTGGACGCGCTCACCGCCGCGGGCCTGACGGTCACCGGTGAGCGCACGACCGCCGGCGAGCGCGCGCTGCTCGGCCGCGCCGGCGGTGCCCTCGGCATGCGGTACTCGCTGCTGGCGGGCATCGCCGCGGTGGCCCTGGCCGCGGCCGGCCTCCTGGTGACGACGCTGGGCGCGAGCCGCGCGGACCTCGTCGCCCTGCGCCGCCAGGGCGTGCCGGCGCGCGTGACGCGGCGCGTGGAGCCGGCGACGCTGGCGGCCCTGGTCCTCTGCGCACTCGTGGTCGGCGCGGCGGCGGCCGCGGCGGCGTGGTTCGCGATCGGCCGCTACCTGCCCGCTGTCGCGCCGGTCTGATGCGGCGGCGCATCCCGGCGGGCCCGGCGGTGCGCGATCGCGGCCATGAGGAAGATGCCGCCGCCGAGGGCGAAGTACGCGTCGATCGCACTGCCCGACCACATCGTGTAGGCCGAGGGGTGGGCGACACCGAGCTCCTGCTCGTACGTGAGTCCGGTCAGGCCGTTGCGCACCAGGCCCGTGGTGCGCAACGCGGTGTCGAGCAGGCCCGAGGCGCCGCGCAGCACGAGCAGTACGCCGCCGATCCAGCAGCACCCGGCGAGCACCCACGCGGGGACCCGGCGGCCCCAGCCCTGGTGGAGCGCGAGCGGGACGACCGCGCCGAGGACGAACATGGCGCCCACCACGACGGTGAAGACCCACATCGTCGCGCCGCGCACGTCCGGAACGGTCGTCGGCGCGTCGCCGAAGCCGAAGATGACCAGCTCCTTGCCGCGGGAGGGCGTCCCGCCTCGGCATCCTGTCCTCGAAACCCAAGACGAGACAGCCCTCCGAGCTGTGACACGCGCACGGCGACGACCCGCGCACCGACCCGCGAGCACCGTCAGCGGTATCCGGCGGCGACGATGTTCGCCTGCACCGCGCCGTCGGTGGCGTCGGACGGGTAGCCGGAGACCATCGCGCCCTCGTAGAACGTGCCGGCGCTCTGGTTCGTGTTCGTCGCGCAGCAGTCGCCGCCGCTGCCGAGCACGATGGCGCCCTGCTTGCGCATCGGGCTGTAGCCGCGGGGCAGGGCGCCGTCCCAGAGCGTGGTCAGGCTGCCGGACTGGGCGTTGCTGCCCTTGATGGCGAAGCGGGAGGTGCCGTTGTTCTTGAGCATCGCGGTGACGAACTTGCTCGTGAAGGCGCGCTGGTTCGGGTTCCACGACGAGCTGCCGCCCGGGTAGAGGCCGTACTCGAGATCCGCCTGCACCCACGGCCCCGTGCCCGAGCAGCCGCCGAACCAGCAGCTCGTGCCGAAGTAGATGGCGTCCATGGCCCCGGCCCCGTCGGCACGGCGCGTGGTCTCGCTGTTGCCGTAATCGAAGCAGCAGCCGCTGTTGACGTGCGTGCCGCTGGTGATCATGTACATGCCCTCGGGGGCGCTGCCCGTCGGCACGCCGGAGCCGGATCCGTTGTGCCAGTAGCTGTTGCCGGCGTTGATGTAGAGCGA
Source organism: Dactylosporangium sp. CA-052675 (assembly GCF_050947935.1). GTDB lineage: Bacteria > Actinomycetota > Actinomycetes > Mycobacteriales > Micromonosporaceae > Dactylosporangium. Next base: position 6,092,709 of record NZ_CP192010.1, read on the forward strand.
GTAGGCCTTGCTGCCGCCCACCGTCAGCGACTCGCGGGTCGCGCTCGCCGGGGTGTCGGCCCCGCCGGCCCCGCCGGGCCCCTGGTAGGCCAGGTCGTTGCCGTGGCCGGACTGGTCGAACAGGATCGTGACCACGCACGAGGTGCCGGCGCAGAACGAGTCCTGGGCGGAGGCGTTGGCGGCGCCGCCGCGGGTCAGCACGCCGATGTTGCGCGTGGTGTTGTCGGAGGAGCGGCGGATCTGGTACAGGTTGCCGCTGTACGAGCCGTAGAGCGCCCGCACCGTGCTGTGCGCCGCGACGCAGGGCGTGCCCCCGGCCGCGTAGATGTCGCACGGGCCGGTCGGGCCGGGCGGCGCCGGCGTCGAGGTGCTCGCACTCGGGCTCACGCTCGGGCTCGCACTCGGGCTCGGTGATCCGCTCACGCCGCCGGTGCAGGTGATGCCGTTGAGCGCGAAGGCGGTCGGGGCGGGGTTGGTGCCGGTGGAGCTGCCGTTGAAGCCGAGGCTCACCGTGGCACCGGTGGCGATGGCGGCGTTGTAGGCGGCGTTGGTGACGGTGACCGCTGCCCCGGACTGGGCCGCGGTGCCGTTCCACAGCTGGGTGATGGTCTGCCCGGCGGTGAAGGTCCAGGTGAGCCGCCAGCCGTCGACCGGGTCGCCGAGGTTGGTGACGTCGACGGCGGCGCCGAAGCCGCCCGGCCACTGGTTCGTCACGGTGTACGTGACCCGGCAGCCGGTCGTCGCCGCGGACGCGAGGTGTGTGCCGGCCAGGCCGGCGGCGGCGACGGTCAGCGCGGCGGTGAGGGCGACGAGCGGCCAGCGCCGTCGCCGGGTGGAGGGTTCAGCCATCGGGGTGTCCCTTCTGGGGCTCATACGATGTCATCGTGTGAGCGCTCACAATGCGTCGCCGACGGTGCCAGAAATGCACCGGCAATTCAAGGGCACGTCCCCGCCGCGATCGTCGCCGATCAATCAATCGCAAAAGTGTTATGACACGGCCGCCGGACGGGTCCCGCAGTGCCGGATTGGAACTTTCACGCCGCACCGGGTCCGCCGCGGAACAAATCCGCATTGCGCCGAGCGCCGTTCGACACGGGACATTGTGAGCGATAACAATCACTCGCACCCGACGATCGAGAGGCAAGTTCATGAAGCAGGACGAGCAAGAGCCGGCGACCGGCCGAAGCAGGCTGCTGAGCCGCAGGACCGTGCTGACGACCATGGGGGCCGTGCCGGTCCTCACGGTCGCGGCGTCGGTCCTCGGGGCCACGGAGGCCTCGGCCGCGACGGCGAACGTCAATCCGTCGGCACCGCGGCAGACCATCCGCGGCTTCGGCGCCATGTCCCACGCCATCTGGGCCGGCGACCTGACGGCGGCGCAGCGGGACACCGCGTTCGGCACCGGGGAGGGCCGTCTGGGGTTCTCGCTGCTGAGGATCCCGGTGAACGAGAACCAGTCGGACTGGGGCCGCGACCTGGCGACGGCGCAGCGTGCGGTCGCGCTCGGGGCCACGGTCTTCGCGTCGCCGTGGAACCCTCCGGCCGGCATGACCGAGACCTTCACCCGTGGCGGTCAGACCAACGCGAAGCGCCTCAAGTACAGCGCGTACGGCGCCTACGCCCAGCACCTGAACGACTTCACCACCTACATGCGCAACAACGGCGTGAACCTGTACGCGATCTCGGTGCAGAACGAGCCCGACTATGCCTCGACGTGGACGTGGTGGACCGCCACCGAGATCGTGAACTTCCTGAAGGCGAACGCCGGCGCGATCAGCACCCGGGTGATCGCCCCCGAGTCCTTTCAGTACGTGAAGTCCATGTCGGACCCGATCCTCAACGACCCGGCGGCGCTGGCCAATGTCGACATCATCGGCGCGCACCTCTACGGCACCCCGTACGCGAACTTCCCGTACCCGCTGTTCCAGCAGAAGGGCGCGGGCAAAGAGCTCTGGATGACCGAGGTCTACTACCCCAACAGCACCGACTCGGCGGACGCCTGGCCCGGGGCGCTCGACGTCGCCGAGCACATGCACCACGCCATGGTGGACGCGGAATTCCAGGCGTACGTCTGGTGGTACCTGCGGCGCAGCTACGGCCCGATGCGGGAGGACGGGCAGATCAGCAAGCGCGGCGCGATGATGGCGCACTTCGCCCGGTTCGTCCGCCCCGGATACGTGCGCATCGACGCGACGGCGAACCCGGCGTCGAACGTCTTCGTCTCGGCGTACCGGAGCGGCAACACCGTGGTCATCGTCGCCGTCAACAAGAACACCTCGTCGGTGACCCAGCAGTTCACCCTGGCCGGGACCGCCGCGTCCGGCGGCGTCTCGAACTGGCTCACCGACGCGAGCCGGAACGTCGCGCCCCAGAGCGCGCTGACCATGACGAACGGCTCGATCACCGTCACACTGCCCGCTCGCAGCGTGACGACGTTCGTGACCAGCCTCGGCGGCACCCCGACCAGCCCGTCGGCGAGCATCACGCCTTCCGTCCCGGTCAGCCCGTCGCCCAGCCAGCCGCCCAGCGGTGGCTCGGCGCCCCGCGTCACCTACACGATGAGCACGTGGAACAACGGCTTCACGGCCGCCATCAGCATCACCAACACCGGCACCTCGGCCATCAACGGCTGGACGCTCGGCTTCACCCTGCCCGCCGGCCAGTCCATCACCTCGGGCTGGAACGCCACCTTCTCCCCCGCCAGCGGCCAGGTGAGCGCCCGCAACGTCAGCTACAACGGCACGCTCGCCCCGGGCGCGTCGGTCGACATCGGCTTCCAGGCCACCCACACCGGCAACACCGCCGAGCCGACCGCCTTCACCCTCAACGGCATCCCCTGCACCGTGGCCTGACCGCCGCGAAGCACTCGTGGCCGTCAGCCCCGAGGTCGCGCGGCGTGCGCCGGCCGAGCTCGCGCGGCCGGATGGACACCGGGCGCCTCGAGGTCGCCGCCGGTGACGCTCGCGGTGGGGCGGTCCGGCCGGGCGGCGGCCCGGCCGGCGCCCACGGTCAGCTCGGTCCGCACGACGAGGGCGGGGCCGGCCGGTAGTCGAACCAGTCGAAGTGCACGGTGCCGTGCTCGGCGTACATGCCGATGACGCGCCCGGTGAAGCCGCCGGCGACCTCGGTCGAGAGGTACCGGCCGTCGAGGGTCGCCAGCGCGTCGAGGCTGCCGTCCGGCCGCGCGAGGCCGAGGGACACGCAGTCCGGCCCACTGCGGGAGTCCTGCGCGCCCTCGTACGCCACCGTGTCGGCACCGAGCACGACGGGACCGCCGGGCACGGCCCGGGCCGCGACGACCGTGCGCAGCGGGCCGATGCGGGCCACCACGCGCGCCTCGCCGTCCGCGAGCTCGATCGCGTAGTGGTGCCGCTCGTCGAGGCGCACCGCGAGCCCGCCGCGCCCGCCCGACGCGTCGACCGCCGTCCGGACGCGGCAGTACCGGTCCTGCTGACGCCGGCCGACGAAGGTGACGTCGAGATCGTCGAGCGAGCCGCCCCGCGCGCGCAGCGTGAGCCACCCGGGCCGGTCGCCGGTGGTGCAGTGCTCCGGCGTCCGGACGCGCAGCGAGATCCAGCGCGGGTGCAGGTCGGCACGGTCGAAGTCGTCGCGGACCGGCTCGGCGGCCGCGACCGTCAGCGGCCAGGGCGGCGCGGGCGCTTCGAGCGACACGTCGCCGGCGACCGGCCAGCCGTCGACCCAGCGCAGCGGGGTCAGGAACGTCTCGCGGCCCAGCACGTGCCAGCCGGGCGTGCCCCCGTGCGGCCGGACGCCGAGCAGCACCATCCACCACGAGCCGTCCGGCGCCTGGACCAGGTCGGCGTGGCCGGTGTTCTGGATCGGCCGGTCGGTGCCCCGGTGGGTCAGGATCGGGTTGCGCGGGCACGGCTCGAACGGGCCCGCCGGGCTGGGGCCGCGGGCGACGGACACGGCGTGGCCGCGCTCGGTGCCGCCCTCCGCGAGCAGCAGGTACCAGAAGCCGCCGATGCGGTACAGGTGCGGCGCCTCCGGGGCCTTCGCGCCCGGCGTGCCGGACCAGATCCGGCGCGGCTCGCCGAGGCAGATCCCGGTGTGCGGATCGATGCGCACCTGCGACACCCCGGCGAACGTGCACCAGCAGGCGCCGTCGTCGTCCCAGGCGAGGTCGGGGTCGATGCCGACGACCCCGGGCAGCGCGATCGGCTCCGACCACGGGCCGGCCGGGTCGGTCGCGGTGACGAGCAGGTTGCCGTCGCCGCTGACGTTCGTGGTGACGATCCAGAACCGGCCGTCGTGGTGGCGCAGCGTGGGGGCGTAGATGCCGCCCGAGGACGCGGTGCCGGCCGGGAGGCGCAGCTGGCTCGGGCGGTCGAGCGCGTTGCCGATCTGGGTCCAGTGCACGAGATCCCGGCTGTGGAAGATCGGCACGCCCGGGAAGTACTCGAAGCTGGAGCAGGCGAGGTAGTAGTCCTCCCCCACCCGGCAGACGCTGGGATCGGGGTGGAATCCGGCGATGACGGGGTTGGTCGGCGAGGTCACCTGCGATGGCTCCGATCAGCATGCCGTGGACGAGGCGACGACAGGCGCTGCGGGCAGTGTGCCCGGAACCCCCGTCGCCGCAGGACGCAGGGCTCCGGCCGACCGCGTCACGGCGCGCATCATACGGCCACGGGCCGCGGCGTGATCAGCGCGCGTCGTCCAGCAGCGCCGCGATGCGCCCGGCGGTCCTGCGCGCCGCACGCTGCTTGATCAGCCCCTCCTTCGCGACCGCCCGCACGTGCACGGCGGTGCTGTGCTCCCCGCGGCGAGTCGCGACGACGGTGACCTCCACGGGGTTCAGGTTCCCGGTTCCGCCTCCGGTGCGCCTGCGCACCGTGACGCGATCCGGGCCCGCGTCCACCAGTTGCGCAGGCCCGGACCGGGGCAGCTCGGCGAGCACGGCGCGGATGCGTTCCATCGCCAGGCCCAGACGCAGCGGCACGTCGCGGTCGAACTCGCTGACGTCGTCGCCGAGGAGCCCGGCAGCGAGCTTCGCGCCGCGGCCGACGCGGCCGAATCGTTCCGCCAGGATCTCGTCCTCCGGCTCCCCCATCGGCCCAGTCTGCCACCTACGGCAGCAGCTCGATGTACCCCTCGGTGCCGTGCACGCGAATCCGCTGCCCGTCGGCGATCAGGCGAGTCGCGTCCACCACGCCGACGACGGCCGGCAGCCCGTACTCCCGCGCGATCACCGCGCCGTGCGTCATGAGCCCGCCGACCTCCGTCACCAGCCCGGCGACGGAGACGAACAGCGGCGTCCAGCTCGGGTCCGTGTGCGCCGTGACGAGGATGTCGCCCGGTTCGGGGTCGGCCTGGGCCAGGTCCAGGATGACGCGGGCCCGCCCCTCGACGGTGCCGGCGGAGACGGGCAGGCCGGCGAGCGAGCCGGGCGGCAGGTCGTCGCGCCGGTACGACCCGTTGATGCCCTCCCCGTCCGAGGTGAGCACCCGCGGCGGTGTAAGCGTCTCGTACCACCGGAACTGCTCCCGCCGCGCGGCGATGAGTGCGTGGTCCGCGCGCTGCGTGCGCACGACCTCGCCCAGCTCGTCGAAGCTGAGGTAGTAGATGTCCTCCCGCTCGCGCAGGACCCCGGCCCGCACAAGGCGCTCCGCCTCCTCCAGCAGGGCCCGCTTGTAGACGAAGTACCGGCTGATCATGCCGTACTTCGGATACTCCCGGTACCCGATGAAGGTCCGGACGCGGTCGATGCGCTGTTTCGTCTCGGCGGCCTTGTGCTCGCCGTCCGGCAGCTCCCGCAGACGCGCCAGGATCTCCTGCTCCTTGCGCCAGGCCTCCTGCCGGCCCTGCTCGAAGCGCCGCGCACCCGCCCCCGGCTCGAAGTTCCTGATGTTGCCGAGGATCAGGGGCACGAGCGTGGAGGGGCGTTCGCTCCAGCGGGGGCGCGTGATGTCGATCTCGCCGACGCAGCGCATGCCGTACCTGTGCAGCCAGCCCTCGATGGCCTGGCGCGCGGGCTCGGGCAGCTCGTCGAGGAAGCCGTCGTCCTGCACGTGCCGCAGCCGCTCCACCACGTCCGGGTGCGGGCGGATCGCGTCGGCGACGTCGAGCAGCGCCAGCCCCATCTCCGAGGTGACGTTGTTCGGCACGGACTGCGCGAGCGTGTCGGCCGCGTTCCTCTCGCCGAGCCACTCCTCCAACCGCTCGTTGAGCCACCAGGTGGCCTCCATCGCCGGCAGGTACACCCGGCGGCTCTCCGGGTCGAACAGGATCCGCCGCAGCTCCTGCAGGTCCGCGCGGATGAAGTCGAGCAGCGCCTCGCCGGACTTCGTGCGGATCTCGCGCTCCGCGGCGGCGACCGAGGCCTCGCCGCGGCGGATCAGCTCCGTGACGACCGCCGGGTCGGTCTCGATCGGCTCGAGCGCACCGCCCGCCAGCGGCCTGACCGGGCCCGCGTCGGGCAGCGGCCGGATGAAGCCGTCGCGTTCGAGGAGCGTGCGCACCGCGTCCGCGGTGAGCGGATCCGACTTCGCCATGAGGTCCAGGACGGCTGCCCGGGCCGCCGGTACGGCCAGCCGCTGCGTGACGTCGACGAACAGGCGGCCGCCGGCCACCGCCATCGGCGCCGGGGTCGTCATCTGCCAGAACGAGATCCCGAGCGGCTTCATGGCGTCGGTCATCATCTGCTGGTGGCCGACCGAGAGGTAGACGTGGTGCTCGTCGTCGCCGCGCTCGGGGATCGGGAACAGCGTGGTGATCGGCCGGCTCTGCACGACGAAGAAGTCGTCGCCGGCCAGGCACCACTCGATGTCCTGCGGGCGGCCGAAGTACGCCTCGATCCGCCGGCCCAGGTGGACGAGACGATGAACCTGGGCGTCGGTGAGCAGCGGGTCGGCCGGCTTGGCGAGGATCTCGCCGTCGCGCACCGTGAAGGTGTCCGGGTTCGCCAGGCCGGCGACCAGCGCCTCGCCGAGGCCGGCGATCGCCTCCACGGAGGTGACCGTCCGGTTGGAGGTGACCGGGTCGGCGGTGAACATGACGCCGGACGCGCGCGGGTCGACCATCCGCTGCACGACCACGGCCATGCGGACCGCACGGTCGTCGATGCCGTTGCGCCGGCGGTACGTCACGGCCCGCTCGGTGAACAGCGAGGCCCAGCACCGGCTGACGTGCCGCAGGATCTCGGCCGGCCCGACGACGTCGAGGTAGCTGTCCTGCTGCCCGGCGAACGACGCCGTCGGCAGGTCCTCGGCCGTCGCGCTGGAGCGCACGGCGTAGGCCTCCCGCTCGCCGAGCCGGGCCAGCGCGCCGGTGATCTCGGCCGCGAGATCGTCCGGGATCGCGACCTCCTCGACGGTCCGGCGGATCTCGGCGCTCAGCGCGCGGACCGCCTCCCGGTCGTCCGGGTCCACGAGCGCCAGCCGATCGAGAAGATCGTCGATCGCGCCCGCCACGACCTGCCCGAAGGCGTCCGTCGTCACGCAGAACCCGTCCGGGACGCGGACACCTTCCAGCCGCGACAGCGCGGCCAGGTTCGCGCCCTTGCCGCCGACCGCCGCGGCCCGTGTCTCGTCCACCTCATGAAAAGCCAGAACACGCACGGTCGCCGATTCTGCGGCACGACCCGGCTCTTGCCGCAATCCCCCCATACTGCTATATATTAAAGTGGGAGGAAAGGTTCGACCTCGAACGTACCCCGGTCGTGCCTCCCCGCTGCCACGCTTCGCGCGGGTCTTCGACCTCAAACCTCGACCTCAAACGGTCTGACGGTTGCGCGAGTTGCCCCTCTCAGCATCCCGAACACCCTGCTCAGGTCCTCTACGCGACCGGTATACACAGCATGTATACCGGTCGTGTAGAGTCCCGGGCATGTCCATCGGTCAAGCGTTCCTAGGGCTGCTCGAGGCCCACCCCCGCCACGGGTACGACCTGAAGCGGGCCTACGACCAGCGTTTCGGCGCCGACCGGCCCCTCGCCTACGGCCAGGTCTATGCGACCCTGTCCCGGCTGCTCAAGCACGGCCTGGTCACCGTCGACTCCGTCGAGTCCGGCGAGGGTCCCGACCGCAAGCGCTACGCCATCACCGATGCCGGGGTCGCCGACGTCGAGCGCTGGCTCGCCCAGCCCGAGAAGCCCGAGCCATACCTGCAGAGCACCCTCTACATGAAGGTCGTCCTCGCCCTCTCCACCGGCCGGCCCGCGGCCGACGTGCTGGACACCCAGCGGGCCGAGCACCTGCGGCTGATGCGCGAGCTCACCCGCCGCAAGGCCGGCGGGGACCTCTCCGACCAGCTCATCTGCGACCACGCCCTGTTCCACCTCGAGGCCGATCTGCGCTGGCTGGAGCTGACCACCGCCCGCCTCGACGACCTCGCGAAGGATGTCCGCCGATGACCACGCTGCTGTCCGCCGAGGATCTGCACAAGTCGTTCGGATCCACCGCCGCGCTCGCCGGGGCCTCGATGTCGGTCGCGGCCGGGGAGATCGTCGCGGTGATGGGCCCGTCCGGTTCGGGCAAGTCCACGATGCTGCACTGCCTGGCCGGGATCATCCGCCCCGACGCCGGCCGGGTCCGCTACCGCGACCAGGAGCTCTCGGCCCTGTCCGACGCCCGCCGCAGCGCGCTGCGCCGCGGCGAGTTCGGCTTCGTCTTCCAGTTCGGCCAGCTCGTGCCCGAGCTGACCTGCCTGGAGAACGTCGCGCTGCCCCTGCGCCTGGACGGCGTACGCCGCCGCGACGCCGAACAGCGCGCCCGCGACTGGCTGCACCGCCTCGAGATCGACGACGTCGCCGCCAAACGCCCCGGCGAGGTCTCCGGCGGCCAGGGCCAGCGCGTCGCCGTCGCCCGCGCCCTCGTCACCGGCGCCCGCGTCGTCTTCGCCGACGAACCCACCGGCGCCCTGGACTCCCTCAACGGCGAACGCGTCATGCGCCTGTTCACCGAAGCCGCCCGCGACACCGGCGCCGCCGTCGTCCTCGTCACCCACGAGCCCCGCGTCGCCGCCTACTCCGACCGCGAGATCGTCGTCCGCGACGGCCGCGCCCTCGACCTGGACCGCGCCCGATGAGGCGGCAGCTGAGCCAGCTCGGCCTCGGCGCCCGCCTCGCCCTCAGCGGCGGCCGCGAAGGCCTGTTCCGCACCGCGCTCACCGCCGCCGGGGTCGCCCTCGGCGTGGCCGTGCTGCTCCTGGCCGCCTCGCTGCCCGGCATCCTCGACGGCCGCCACCACCGCACCGACGGCCGCGACGACATGCATTACGGCGACACGCCGGCCGCGAGCGCCACGAGCATCCTGTCCGAGCCGGTGTTCAGCTCCTACCACGACAAGTCCGTCCAGGGCCGCTTCGTCAAGGCCGAGGGCGACCACCCGATCCTGCCGCCCGGCGTGACCGCGTGGCCGGCCGACGGGCAGATCATCGTCTCCCCCGCCCTGAGGACGCTGCTCGAGTCGGCGGACGGCCGGCTGCTGCGCGAGCGGTTCCCGCAACCGATCGCCGGCACCATCGGCAAGGAAGGCCTCTCCGGCCCCAACGAGCTCTACTTCTACGGCACCCGCGACTCGCTCGCCGAGGGCCAGCCCCGCGTCGTGCGGGTCACCCACTACGGCTCCGACTCGCCCGACAAGCGGCTCGACGCGTTCCTGCTGCTGCTCACCGTCGTCGTGCTCGTCGCGCTGCTGCTGCCCGTGGCCATGTTCGTCGCGGCGGCCACCCGCTTCGGCGGGGAGCACCGCGACCGGCGCCTCGCCGCGGTCCGGCTCGTCGGCGCCGACACCTGGATGACCCGCCGGATCGCGGCCGGCGAGGCCGTCGTCAGCGCCGCGCTCGGGGTGCTGCTCGGCGCCGTGCTCTTCGTCGCCGCCCGCCCGTTCGCGGAGCGGTTCGAGGTCGCCGGCCTGAGCGTCTACGGCTCCGACATCACCCCGGGGCCGGTCATGGCCGTGCTCATCGCCGCCGGGGTACCGCTCGCCGCCCTCCTCATGACCGTCTTCGCGCTGCGCCGCGTCGTCGTCGAACCCCTCGGCGTCGTGCGCCGCGCCACCAGCCGCACCCGGCGCCGGGTCTGGTGGCGGCTGCTGCTGCCCCTGGTCGGCCTCGCCCTGCTCGCCCCGCTCTTCGGCACCAAGGCCGCGACGTTCAACGTGTGGCAGGTCAGCGGCGGCGTCATCCTGCTGCTCATCGGCGTCTCCACGCTGCTGCCCTGGGTCTTCGACCGCATCGTGCACCGCCTCGGCGGCGGCTCCCTCGCCTGGCAGCTCGCCCTGCGCCGGCTGCAGCTCTCCGGCGACAGCGCGGTGCGGGCCGTCAACGCGATCGCGGTCACCGCGGCCGGCGCCATCGCGCTGCAGATGCTCTTCGCCGCCGCCCAGCACGGCTACACCAGCCGCACCGAATACGACGTCGCCCGGGCCCAGGCCATGCTCCTCACCTACACGACCGCCGACTCGCGCACCCGCACCGCCGCCGACATCGACGCCACGGTCCGCGCCACGCCGATCGTCGCCGGCTCCCACACCCTGCGCAGCGGCCTCGGCCAGGTCGGCGACGACTCCTTCGAGGTCGTCGTCGCCGACTGCGACACCCTGCGGCTGCTCGCCGACCTGCCCTCCTGCGCCGACGGCGACGTCTTCGGCATCGGCTCGGTCAGCCCCGGGACCCAGGGGGCCACGCCACCCGAGCCGACCAGCCTCGGCGGCCGGAGGATCACCCTCGGCGACGACGCCGAGCCGTGGACCGTCCCCGGCCCGGTGCGGCCCGCCACCGTGCGCGCCGACCCGAGCGGCCAGGAGCACGCCGGCCTGCTGCTCACCCCGTCGCGCGCCCCGGCGGCCGGGCCGGTGCAGCGGTTCGTGACCTTCGTCCGGTACGACACCAACGCCCCGGACGCCGACGAGCTGATCCGCAACGCCGCCGCCCGCGTCGACCCCCTGACCGACGTGTCCATCCTGCGCACCACGCGCACCGACACGACGTTCTCCAGCATCCAGCGCGGCCTCTACGCGGGCACCGCCGTGGTGCTGCTGCTCGTCGGCCTCAGCCTGCTCGTCGCCACCATCGAGCAGCTCCGCGACCGCCGCCGCACCCTCGCCGCCCTCGTCGCGTTCGGCACCCGCCGCAGCACCATCGGCCTGTCGATCCTCTGGCAGACCGCGGTGCCGGTCGCGCTCGGCCTGCTGATCGCCGCCACCCTGGGCATCGCCGTCGGCGCGGTCCTGTTGAAGATCGTCTCCGAGCCGGTCCGGCTCGACTGGCCGAGCATCGCCGGGGTCACGGGCATCGCCGCGGCCCTGGTCCTGCTGGTGACGGCGGCGAGCCTGCCGCCGCTGTTCCGCCTGATGCGCCCCGAGGGCCTGCGCTTCGAGTAGCGCCGGCCCGGCCGAGGGAACCTTCCCGGCGGCCACAGCGTCCTTACGAGGGGTACTCGTCGCATGGGGGGGAACGGCGTGCGGACTCGGACGGTGGCTGCGCTGCTCGGCACGGTGATCGCGCTCGGCGCGGCCATCGACCTCGCCACGGCGGCCACCGTCCCGCCCGGGCCCGCCGTGGTGCGCACCGACTACACGACGCCGCCGTGCCAGCGCCGCTCGCCGGGGCCGGCCCGGCCGTCGCACCGGGCCGCACCGCCGGGGCGGCGCACGACCTGGCACTGCCACGCGCCGAGGCCCGCGCACCCGGCGCGGTCGGCGGCGGGCGGGCGGGCCCGGTGAGCCGGCCGCTGGACTGGCCGTTGCTGCACGGGCCGGTGCCGTTCGCGGTCTCGGCGGCGGCGATCGCGAGCCTGGGCCTGCTGCTGCACGGCGTCGCGCGGCACCGGCCCGGACGGGCGCTGGTCGGCTGCGCGGCCGCCGCGACCGTGGCCGCGGCCGGCGGCCACCTGGTCGACCGGGTGTGGCGGCCGTTCCCGGACCGCCTTCCGCCGATGGTGCTCGTCTGGGCCGGATGCGGGCTGGCCGGGCTCGCCCTGGCCGCGCTCGGATGGCCGGGCGCACGCGGGCGCCGGCGGCTGCTGAGCACGGTGGCCGCCGCCGTCGCGCTGATCGGGTGCCTGTCGGAGATCAATGCCATGTTCGGGCAGTACGACAGCCTCCGCGCCGCCCTCGGCATGCGCCCCGCGAACACCGTCGGCCTCGGCGACACCACCGCCGCGCCCCGCCTGGTCTTCCCCGATCCCGGCCGCGGCCTGGCCCCGGTGTGGCGGCGCCCGGCGGCTCTGGACGCGACGGGCCGGCTGATGACCGCCCCGATCCCCGGTGCGCGATCCGGCTTCGCGGCCCGGCCCGCATGGATCTATCTGCCGCCGTCGTACTGGTCCGAGCCCCGCCCCCAGCTGCCGGTCCTCGTGCTCGTCTCCGGCCAGCCCGGCACCCCCCGCGACTGGATCGACGGCGGCCACGTCGAGAAGGTGATGGACGAGTTCGCCGCGCGGCACGACGGCCTCGCCCCGATCGTCGTCATGCCCGACGCCCTCGGCGCGCTGACCGCCAACCCGCTCTGCCTGGACTCGCGGCTCGGCAACGTCGAGACCTACCTCGCCGAGGACGTCCCGGCCTGGCTGCGCGACCACCTCGACGTCGACCCGGACCCGCGGCGCTGGGCGGTCGGCGGATACTCCTACGGCGGCACGTGCGCGCTGCAGCTGGGCGTGCGCCGGCCCGACCGCTTCCCGACGCTGCTGGACATCTCCGGGCAGTCCGAGCCGACGCTGGGCAACCGCCGCTCGACGGTCGCCGCGGCGTTCGGCGGCGACGCGGCCGCCTTCGCCCGGGTCAACCCCCGCGACATCATGGCCACGCAGCGCTTCCCCGCCACCGTGGCGCTGCTCGTGGCCGGGCGCGACGACGCCGAGTACGGGCCGCAGGCGAAGGTCGTGCGGGCCGCCTGCGAGGGGGCCGGGATGCGGGTCGAGTGGTGGGAGCTGCCCGGCAATCACAGCTGGACGGTCTGGGGCACCGGCCTGGTGGTGGCGCTGCCGATCCTGGCCACGCGCCTCGGCCTGACCACCCAGGCCCCCCGATGACGCGCCGCCTCCGCCGTGTGCCGGTCGGCCTGCTGGTGCTCGCGACCATCCCGTGCTGGCCGATGCCGGCCGCCACCGCGCTGGCCTCGGTCGCCGCCGTGGTGGCGCTCGGCCTGCCGATCGAGCGGCGGCTCGGCTCGCCGCGCACCGCCCTGGTCCTCGTCGCGCTCGAACTCGCCGTGGCCGGCTGGTGGTTCCCCGGGTCCGCGGGGGCGATCGGGCCGCTGCCCGCGGTGCTGGGGCTGGTCCTCGCCGGCAGCGCGGTGCTGCAACCGATGTGGCGGCGGCGGATCCGGCTGCTGCTCGTGCCCGTGTGCATGATGCCGCTGTACGCCGGCCGCCCCGCCGACTACGCCGCGCTGCTCGGCGCCGGGGCCGGGCTGGTGATCGGCCCGCTGCTGCGGGGACGCCGGACGGGTCCGCGGCCCGAGCCGCCCAGCGCGCCGGAGATCCGCACGCTGCTCGCGCTCGTGGTCGCCGCGTGCGCCGTCGGCCCGCTCATGGCCACGCTCGCCGCGCACGCCGAAGGGCCGCTCGCCGTGCTGCGGTACGTCGTGCTGGCGACGCCGCCCGATCCCGCCGACCTGCAGGCCGCCTGCACCGACCCGCAGCTCAGCGCGCAGTGCCGCTCGCTCGTGGCCCAGCTGCGCGCCGACGGGCTCGGCCCGCTGCTGCTGTCTGTCCTGCCCGCCGGGCTGCTCCTGCTCGCCGCCGAGGGCCTGCGCCGCGGGCGGAGACTCGGGCTGTGGCTGGCCGTGGCCACGAACCTCGTGCTCGCGCTGGCCGGGGCGCTCGCCTTCGACCTGGTGCCGCGCCTGCTCGCGCCCGGGGCGCCGTTCGACGACACCGCCGAGGCCGTGGCCGTCGTCGCGTCGGTGACCCTGCCGCTGCTCGTCGCCGGGCTGCTCGTCGCGCTGCGCCGGCACTTCCCCGCGCGCTCGGACCCCCGCCGGGTACGCGCGGCGTGGCTGTTCGGCGCCGGTGGGCCCCTCCTGGCGTGCGGGGTCTCCCTCGGCGGCGGGTGGCTGCTGCGGTACGACTTCGAGCCCGTCCCGTCCTTCACGGGACTGCTGCTGGACCTCCCGACCCGGTTGCTCCCGGTGGGCTACCTCGACGCCGTGCCGCCGGCGTTCGTGGCGCGCACCCCGGCCGCGGCCGTGCTCCTCGGCTGGGCCGGCACCGCCGCCTGGCTCGCGGTGCTGACCGGCATCGCGCGGACCTACGCCGGCGACCTGACCCCGCAGGGCGGCACCGACGCGGCCCGGGCCCGGCGGCTGCTCGTCCAGCACGGCGGCGACGCGATGTCGTACATGCTCACGTGGCCCGGCAACACCTACTGGTTCAGCGCCGACGGCCGCACCACCATCGCCTACCGCGTGCGATCGTCGGTCGCGCTCACCCTGGGCGGCCCGGTCGGCGCACCGGAGGCCCGGGCGGCGGCGCTGGACCAGTTCAGCCGCGACTGTCTCGCCCGCGGCTGGAAGCCGTGCTTCTACAGCATCGACGCGGACACGGCGCTGGCGCTGGCCGGCCGCGGCTGGAGCATCGTCCAGATCGCCGAGGAGACCCGCCTGGGCCTGCCCGCCCTGACCTTCCGCGGCCGCCAGTGGCAGGACGTGCGCACCGCCCTGAACCGGGCCGCCCGCGACGGACTGCGCGCCGAGTGGTACCGCTTCCGCGACGCCCCGCCCGCCATCGCCGCTCAGATCCACGCCGTCTCCGCGGAGTGGGCCGGCGCCAAGGGCCTGCCCGAGATGCGCTTCACCCTGGGCGGCGTGGCCGAGCTCGCCGACGACGAGGTCCGCTGCCTGCTCGCGGTGGACACGACGGGCCGGGTGCACGGCATCACGAGCTGGCTCCCGGTGTACCGCGACGGCGCCGTCATCGCCTGGACCCTGGACGTCATGCGCCGAGCCCCCGGCGGCGCCAACGGCGTGATGGAGTTCCTGATCGCGACGGCCGCGCAGCACTTCCGCGACGAGGGCGCCGAGTACGTCAGCCTGTCCGGCGCCCCGCTCGCCCACCGCGAACCGCCCCCGCCGACGGGCCTGCCGCACCTGCTGGACCGGGCCGCTGTCCGCCTCGAGCCGGTCTACGGGTTCCGGGCGCTGCTCGCGTTCAAGGCGAAGTTCCAGCCGCAGTACCGTCCGCTGTACCTCGCCTACGCCGATCCCGCGGCGCTGCCGGCGATCGGGCGGGCGGTGCTGCACGCCTACCTGCCGGAGCTGACGGCCGGCCAGAGCGTCCGCCTGGCGCGCCGGCTGCTGCGCCCCGCGAAGCCGCGCTGACCGGCACCGAACGCAGCGCGGCCCCCGGCACGACGGACCGTCCTGGCCTGCGCGGGGAGCACTCGACGGCGGGACCGGTGCCGGCCTCGCGGAGGGCGCTCAGGGGCACCGGGTGGTCCAGGCGGCCGTCAGCATGAACTCGCCGCCGGTGTAGTCGGTGCCGTACCCGCTCAGGCCGATCACGACCTGCAGCGGGAAGACGAGCTCGCGGCAGTCGGCGTCCTCGAGCAGCCGGCCGATCGGCGCGCAGCCGACGTCGTCGAGGCCTGCGGAGATGGTCACGCCTCCATCGTGTCGCGCACGGCACCTGCCGGCTTGCGGGAATCGGACTTCGCATCCGGCCCCGCGCCGGGGCGCCGGGCTCGGGCAGGGTGCGCGCCACGAGCCAGCTCGTGACCGGCCGGACGATCAGCGGTGCGACCGCTGACCGTCAGCCGTTGGGCTTCGGCTCCGGCTCCGTGCGCCGGCCGGCGCCGTCGCTACCGTGCTCGCGGAACGGGCGGACCATCGCGTCGAGCAGCGAGTGCTGGTCGTCGTCGCCGCCGAGGTGCCACGTGAAGGCGCCGCGCAGGCCGTGCTCGGCGGCGAACGCCGCGCGCTCCTCGATGGACTCGGCGTCCTCGTAGGAGACGAACGTGCGGGTCTGCGGGTGGTACAGCCACGGCGAGCGGGCCTCCGGATGCCGGTGGCGCTCCCAGGCCGGATCGGGCAGCAGGTCCCGCGCGATGTCCCGGTAGTCGCCGACGTGCACGGCCCCGGTCTGCGGCTGGAACAGGCCCGGCGGCTCCGCGCGGAAGCCCCGGCCGTAGAACGGCACGCCCAGCACGAGCTTCTCCCGCGGCACGCCCTGGCCCTCGTAGTAGTCGACGGCGCCGGCCACCTCCGGCAGCGCGGCGTTGAAGGTGGCGATCGGGGAAAAGACGGTGCCGAAGTCGTACGTCATGAGGCACACGAAATCGAGCAGCCCGGCGAAGGCCTCGAGCTCGTAGCTCTCCGCCGGGTCGTAGGGGCCCGCGGACTGCAGGCGCCCCGCGGGCAGGGCGGCGCTCAGCAGCCGGTCGGGGCCAAGGCGGTCGCGCAGCTCCCGGGCGAGCAGGGTGGCGTTGCGCCGGTCCTCGGGGCGGTGGACGACCTCGGCCGGGCCGCCGGAGACCGGGAACTCCCAGTCCAGGTCCACGCCGTCGAAGCCGGCCGCCAGGGTCAGGCACTCCTCGGCGAACGACGCCCGCGACGAGGCCGTGAGCGCCGCGTCCGAGAAGCCGTCCGCGCCCCAGCCGCCGACCGAGAGGATGACCTTGAGATGCGGGTGGGCGCGGCGCAGGTACGCCAGGGTCGCGGGCGCGGCGGGCGGCAGGGTCAGGTGGCCGTCCTCGATGGTGGCGAAGGCGTGGAAGAGGTGGGTCAGGCGATCGGCGGGGATCGCCTCGATCGGGCCCGAGTAGTAGTAGCCGCCCAGGACGGTGCTCGTCGGCATGCGGTGCTCTCCCTGGTAGCGCCGGGTCTTCGTACACCGACAGCGTACGGAAACCCCGCGGCCGGCTCAGTTGACGGCGAAGACCGGCGATTACCTTGATCCTCGGCGCCACCTCGCCGCGGGCGCAACGCATCCCGTCCGGACTGCCGATGAACGCTTCGTGGGCGCACCCGGTTGCCGACTGTCGGTTGATCGACTTCGAGCGGACCGACCGGGCTTCGGCCGACATCATGGTCGGCCATGTGGTTGTTGATTTCTCTCGGGGCGATCGTGATCGGCACGATCGTCACCGTCAGCGGCATAAAGCGCATCAAGAGCTCCCGCAGGTTCCGCGCCCGGGCGGTCCGCGTCAACGGCATGGTGGTCGACAACATGTGGCGGCAGGTCGACGGCAGCGACCTCGCGATGCCCGTGTACGACTACCACACCCGCGAGGGGCACCCGATGCGCGCGACCGAGACGGTCGGCACCAACCCGCCCCGCTACCGGCCCGGGACGCCGGTCGTCGTGCTCTACGACCCGGCCGAGCCGTACCGGGCCCGGCTGGAGGGCATGGCGACCGCCACGAATGTGCTCAACGGCGTGTTCGTCGTGGTCGGCCCGATCGTCGCCGTCATCGGCCTGGCCGCCCTGGCCGTCAACCTGATGCTGTAACACCTCCGGCTCCTGCGGTCCCGGCGGACGGCCGCCGGGACCGCTGCGGCCGTCGTTCAGCGAACACCCAGCTCGCGGTCGTACCGTCGGGTCGCGTACATCCGGCGTTCACCTGAATGGAGCGGAGCATGGCAGGTACGGCAGCGGAGCAGACCGGGATCACCGACGACGACACCTCGCCCGTGGCGCGACTGCGCCGGGCCGAGCTCCGCGTCGCGCACCTGGAGGGCCAGGTCGAGGCGCTGCAGAACCAGATCGCGGCGCTGGAGGCCGCCGACGAGCACCACCGGGCCGAGCTGGCCACCGCGCACACCGAGGCCGCCGAGGCGGCGGCCACCGCCCGCGAGGCGCAGGCCCGTGCCGAGGAGCGCCGCCTGCTCATCGACGAGCTCCGGCGGCAACTCGCCGCCGCTCAGGCGAGCCCGGCGCCCGTCGCCACGGACGCCAAGGGGAGCTGGCTGAGCCGCCGACGCTGAGATCTGCCCGCAGGCAACGCAAAGGCGGCCGGGACACGTCAATCGTCGTGAGAGAGATGGAGGGCCGATGCCGCACGATGCCGAGCCTGATCCGCCGGACGACGATGCCGACCGGAGCGCGACCGAGGAGCTGGAGCAGTGGGGGCGGCGGCTGCTGGCGGCCTGCGACGCGGTGACGCTGCTGCGCTGCCTCGCCGAGGCCGACCCCGCCCCGGTCGCCCGGGGACCGCTCGTCAAGGTCCGCACCGTCCGGCGGGTGATCACCATGCCGGGCGGCCGGCTCGTGGCCCTGGAGTTCCCGGCGATCCGCCGCCGCGGGTAGGGCCCGCCGTTCGTGGCCTTACCCGCGTGAGCGCCACCACGACCCGTTCGACCGCGGCCCACACCGCCTCGTCGGTCGGCGGACGCAGGCTCGCGACCTCCCGCTCGTACGCCTCCAGGGCCGCGTCCACCGCGGCGACGAACGCCGGCGGGAAGAACGTCAGCGCGTACGCCTCTTCCCGCGGCATCGTCCCGGCGGCGACCGCCGCCTCCTGCTCCGCCGTCTCCCGCCGCCACCGATGGGTCACACGCTCGATCATGGCGCCAGCGTGGGCTCGATCTGCACGGCGATGGCGTCCGGGCCGATCAGGTGGCGTGCCCCGTCGGGGAAGCGCAGGGCGGCGACGCACTCGGTGAACAGCACGGTGCTGGGGGCGTGTGGGCGCACCACGCTCACGCCGTCGGCGCCGACGACGAGGACGGTGTCCGGGTCGGTGCGGGAGCGGTGCCGGGTGCCGGTGACGGCGAAGCGCGAGTACGACGGTGCGGCCTCGAAGCCGGCGGGTGGCCTCCCCAGCCCGGTTCTCGGTGCCATGAGCAGCGCCGAGCGCTCGGCGGCGGCGGCCGCCTCACGCACGTCGGCGGCGGCGAGTGAGCGGAAACCCCCGATCAGCTCGGCGGTGGTCGGGGCGTCGTATCCGCACAGCAGGTCGGTGGCACGACGCGGCAGCAGGTTCGCGTCGGCGTCGGCGCGCTCCAGCACGGCGAGCTCGCGGGCGCGGACCGCCTCCAGCTCCGCCGGGTCGGCCTCGGTGGTGGCCAGCCGGTGGACCTCCGCGAGGAAGTCGTCGAGGACCTCGCCGAGCTGGGCGGGGCGGCCGTCGGCAACGGCGGTGACGTAGGCGTGTGGCCGGCCGTCGGTGGTGTACGCGGCGGCGGCCGTGTACGACAGGCCGCGGTCCTGCCGCAGCTGCCGGAACAGGGCCCGATCCAGCAGGCGGGCGTAGGCGGCCGCGGCGCGGGTTCGCGGTACCGGTGCGTTCATGACCACCGCGGGAGCGGCGCCGGTGAACCAGGCGGGCGTCACCGGCAGCGCCGACGACTCGGGCGGCAGCGGCCACCGATCGCCGTCGGGCAGGTCGAGCCGCAGGCCCGGCGGGATGTTGTCACCGGCGATCCACAGCGCGGCGTTGGCGCGGTTGAACCTGGTCCGCGCCCACTCGGCCACCTGCGCGGCGGTGAGGGAGTGGATGCCCCACTCGGGCAGACCGGCGAGGCCGTAGTCGCGGGCGCCGTAGCGGTACACCGCCAGCGGCTGGGACACGGAGTCGGCGCGGTTGTCCGCCTCGGTGCCCAGGATCCGCTGCTCGACACCGAGACGGTCCAGCGGCAGCTCGCGCAGGCCGGCGCACACCTCGCGCAGGAAGGCGGCCACCGACTCCGGGGTGCCCTGCGTGACGAACTGGGTGGTCGTCATGCCGGTCAGGCCGTTCGCGTCGTGCCCCAGGCCGCCCTGACGATGCAGGGCGAGGTGCTCGACGAGGTGGGTGATGCCACCGGTGACCGCGGTCTCGTCGGCGCGGCCGACGCGGAACACCAGGCCGGCCCGCATCGGGCCGCCCCCGGGTGCGAGCAGCACCGGCACGCCGTCGATCTCGGTGCGGCGGGTCGCGGGCATGGTCACCGGCCCGGCCGGGGCATGGCGCGCCGGGCGGCGCGCACGATCGGCTTCCATCGCGGCGCGACGAGTTCCCAGCCGTACGGCGAGATCCGGTCGCCCAGCGCGGCGAAGTGCTCCGACGCCGATCCGAGGTGACCGCCGTAGTAGAGCGCGAAGGCGAAGGTGGAGTGTGCGGTGACCCAGCCGTGCACCGGGCGGAAGTCCGGGTGCAGGACGGTGTGCTCGGCGGCGCTTTCCAGGGCCCGGCGCGGCCCGCTCTGGCTGAGGTACCGGTGCATCGCGGACAGCGTCTCGCCGGCGAGCGCGTGCTCGATGTGGGCGTCGGCCACGACCGCGCCGCCGAGCGAGCCGGGGGCGCCGTCCCGCCGGCACTGCTCGGCGAACGCCTCGACCTGAGCGAACGTGCCGCCCCACTTCGGGCAGAGGTTCTGCACCAGCTGCACCTGGGCCCGGTACGGCGTGTCGCAGTGCTCGGCGGCCCGCTCGTAGCGGCGGCGCGCCTCGTCCACGCCCAGGCTCAGGGCCCGGGCGGTGATGATCCGCTCCGTCCAGGCCGCCGCGTCGGTGGGGTCGATCGCGGTGGCGTCGGCGAGCAGGCGCTCGGCCCGGCCGATGTAGTCGTGGAACACCCGCCACTGCGCGGGGGTGACGTACTTGGCGCGGGCGCCGGTGCGCGCCGCCCACCCGATGACGATGAACCGGGCGCCGAGCAGCGTGCGGGGCAGCGCCGCGTCCCGCTCGGCGTCCACCGCCGCCTGCAGGAACCGCTCGGCGCCCGGCGAGGCCGCGACCAGCCGAAGGGCCACCGAGTGGTCGGCGCGGGGCGCGAGGGCCGCGAAGTACGCCGCGACACCGCCCCAGTCGCCCGCGCGCACCGCCCGGCGCAGCGGCGCCAGGTCCGGATAGTGCGCGACGGGGTCGGTGCGCACAGGGCCGAGGCCCAGAGCTCGCAAGATCACGCGCGCGATCGTACGGCCCGGC
This sequence comes from Dactylosporangium sp. CA-052675, assembly GCF_050947935.1. GTDB lineage: Bacteria > Actinomycetota > Actinomycetes > Mycobacteriales > Micromonosporaceae > Dactylosporangium. The sequence goes on from NZ_CP192010.1 coordinate 6,113,517, forward strand.
GCCGATCGGTGTGTACCGCTGAACGGGCCTTTCCGATGCGTACCCTACCGATCATCGCTGAGCGGGGCCGACGTCGGCCCCGGCCCGACGCGTCATCCGGCCGGCGGGCAGGCGGCGACCTCCACGGCGGTCTTGTCGTCGTGCCGCTTCGTGCGCGGCCACCGGCACCCCCGCGGGTCCGACTCCTCGGCGGCGTGAACCCGCCGCAGCCACGCCCCCACGCCGTGGTCCCGCAGCGCGTCGCCGAGGCCGGCCCAGTCGGTCAGCCCGTAGTCGCAGACCCCCGCGGAGGCCCCGTCCGACATGAGGATCAGGGCGGCGAGGTCACGGATCGCGACCGTGCGCTCGACGGCGTGCCGGGCCGCGGCGGGCTCGGCCTCGGCGACCCAGAAGCCGTGCGGCCGGTTGAAGCCGAGCCGTTCGGTGCGCTGCACGGCCGCGATGAGCGCGGCGAAGCCGGTGTCGAAGCCGCGGCCCGCGCGCAGGTGCTCGCGGTAGGCGGCGCGTTCGGCGGGGGCGGTGGCGGCGAGCCGGTCGTCGCCGACGAGTTCGGTGCGGCCGGAGGTCCAGCGGATGACGGCCGGGCTGTCGCCGAGCACGAGCAGGTCCGCGCGTTCGGTGTCGATCCAGTTCATGTCCGGCCCTCGCGTTCGCGGGCGGCGAAGTCGTCGAGGATGGTCTCGGTGGCGGTCGCGCCGAAGCGGGTGGCGCCGGCCTCGTGCAGGGTCAGCAGCGTGTCGAGGGTGCGGACGCCGCCCGCGGCCTTGACCGCGACGGACGGGGACACCGTGGCCCGCATGAGCCGGATGTCGGCGAGGGTGGCGCCGCCGGGGGCGAAGCCGGTGCTGGTCTTCACGAAGTGCGCGCCGGCGCGCTCGGCGAGCCGGCAGCCGGTGACCTTCTCGGCATCGGTGAGGTAGGCGTTCTCGAGGATGACCTTCACGATCCGGCCCTGGGCGACGGCGACGACCGCGGCGATGTCGTCGTGGACGTAGCCGGTGTCGCCGTCGCGGAGGCGGCCGATGTGCAGGACCATGTCGATCTCGTCGGCCCCGGCCTCGACGAGCGCGCGGGCCTCGGCCGCCTTCACGGCGGTCGTGGTGTCGCCGTGCGGAAAGCCGGCCACGGTGCCGACGAGCACGCCGGTGCCGGCGAGGGCGGTCACGGCGAGCGGGACGTCCGACGGGCGCACGCAGACCGAGGCGACCTCGCGCCGGGCCGCGATCTCGCAGCCGTGCCGGACGTCGGCGGTGGTCAGCTCGGGGCGCAGCAGCGAGTGGTCGATCATCTTGGCGACGTTCATGCCGGTGCCTGCACGTCGAAGGTGACCCGCAGGGCGTAGCGGGAGCCGACATAACGGCTGATCGTGTACTCCAGCGGCGCGCCCTGCTGGTCGACGATGAGCCTGGCCTCGACGAGCAGCGGTTCGGCCTCGGGCACCTGCAGCCGGTCGCCGTCGGGGCCGGCCGGCTGGGCCGTCAGGGTCGAGGAGCCCAGGGTCGGGCGCAGCCCGAGACCGTGCAGGGCGCGGTGCAGGGACCCGCCCTCGAGGTCGGCGTCGAGCAGCGCGGTCAGGTGGGCCGGGAAGCAGGCGTACTCCACCGCGAGCGGCGTGGCGTCCGCCAGGCGCACGCGCACGATCGAGACCACGCGGGGCGCGGCCGCGGTGAGCCCGAGCGCCTCCGCCTCCTCGCCGGTCGCGGCCCGGACCTCGGCCTCGATCAGCCGCGAGGAGGGTGTGCGGCCCCAGCTGCGCACCTGGTCCTGGAAGCTCATCAGGGTGCCGGCGGTGCGGGGTGCGGGCCGCTGCCGCACGAACGTCCCCCGGCCCTGGATCCGCTCGATCAGCCCGTCGGCCTCCAGCGCGTTGAGCGCGGCCCGCATGGTCATCCGCGCGACGCCGAACTCCTCCGCGAGCACCGCTTCGGCCGGCAGCGCGTCACCGGGCCGGGCTGCGGCCAGGCGCGTTCGCAGCTCCCGCTCGATCCGCACGTACAGTGGCGCCTTCAACACATGTCCTCCAAGTCATCTAGACAACCTAGATGTTGGCATGGTCGTGCGGGAGCTGTCCAGGCCCTGGCGCGGCTCGGGTCAGGAGGTTGCCGGCGAGCGGTACGAGACGCCGTGCGAGTCCTCGCAGTGGGGGCCGTCGAGACTCGCCTCCCGCCCGGTGAACACGGTGGGACCACTGCCGGCGTGGTCGACCTGCAGCGTGCTGTGCGTGATGCGGTACTCCCGCCGCAGCATGGTCTCGATGGCGGCGCGCACGGCGTGGCAGTCGCGGCCCGCCGTGACGAGCACGTGGGCCGACAGGGCCGGCTCGCCGGAGGTGATCTCCCAGACGTGCAGGTCGTGGACCTCGACCACGCCGTCGACGGTGGCCAGCCGCGCCCCCAGGGCGGGCGGGTCGATGCCGGTCGGGGCCGCCTCGAGGAAGATGCGCCCGGACGCGCGGATGAGCCCGATCCCGGCCTTGAACATCAGCACCACGACGACGAGGGTGGCGATGGGGTCGGCCCGGGTGAAGCCGGTCAGCACCATGACGAGCCCGGCCGCGGCCGTGGCGATGAACGCGAACAGGTCGTTGAGGATGTGCTGGAAGGCGCCCTCGACGTTGAGGCTGGACCGGTTCGCCCGCGACATCGCCCACGCGGCGGCGAGGTTCACCACGATCCCGGCGAGCGCGGTGACGAGCACGAGCCCGCCGGCGACCTCGGGCGGGTGCATGAGCCGGCGGATCGCCTCGAAGCCGAGCCAGCCGCCAAGGATGATCATGGTGAGCCCGTTGGCCTGCGCCGAGAGGATCTCGGCCCGTTTCAAGCCGAAGGTGTACCCGCCTTTGGGTGGCCGCGCCGCCAGCCGCATGGCCACGAGCGCGAGCACGATGGCACCGGCGTCGGTCAGCATGTGCGCGGCGTCGGAGAGCAGGGCGAGGGACCGGGCGAGGAGGCCGACGACAACCTCGCCGGCCATGAAGACCCCGATCAGGCCCAGCGCGAGGGTGAGCCAGCGCCGGTCGGCATCCGCGGCCACCCCGTGAGCGTGACCACCGTGCCCATGGTCACCGTGCTCCTGAACACCATGCTCGTGGTCACCGACGTGCTCGTGGTCATGACGCTCGGTGTCGCTCCTGCTCATGGCAAGCGGCCTCTCGTGACCCGGAACCCTGACGTATGCGCGATGCCGCATATGTCACCACCGTACTCTCCCATCGCAACGCACGCTGAGGGCAACGGCGACACCCCCGGGAGGCGGCTGACCGAAAGACGTCTCCGGCTCGATCTTCGAGCGACGGTAGTAGTACGGTACCGGGGCTCGATGCTGAATCATGAGGAGTTGCCCGCATGGCGAACGGTGGCCCGCGGCGCCTGGCCGCGTACAGCGCGGCGATCGTGGCCGGCCTGATGGCCACCCTGCTGCCGGCCGCCCCCGCGTCCGCGCACGTGAAGGTCAGCGCGGACAAGCCGCACGCGAGCGCCCGCAACGTGACGATCACGTTCACCAGCGAGGGTGAGTCCTCACGGGCCGGCATCAGCGCCGAGCGGGTCGCGCTGCCGGACGGCATCGCGATGGGCGACGTCGAGCTGGTCGACGCCCCGCAGGGGTGGTCGTTCAGCGCCGGGACGGAGGGCTACACGATCTCCGGCCCCGCGCTGAAGCCGCGGGCCGACGCGGTGCACACGATCCGCATCGCCCAGTTGCCGGCGACGGCCCGCATGCTGGCCTTCAAGACGCTGGAGACGTACAGCGACGGCAGTGTCACCCGCTGGATCGACCTTCCGGAGGCGGGCAACCCCGAGCCCGAGCATCCGGCCCCGGTCCTCATGCTGCAGCCGGCCGCGGCGGCCCCGGGCGCCGGCCCGAGCACCGCTCCCAGCGTCGCGGCCACCGAGCCCGCGGCCGGGAGCCCGACGCCGGTCGCCGCAAACCGGGACACCGGCGAGAACACCGCGGGCACGGTGACGGCGATCGCGCTCATGACCGTGGCCCTGCTGGTCGTCGCCGGCGTCCTGCTGCTGGTCGTCCGCACCCGCCGGCGCCGCACCACCCCGTAGCGCCCGTCCTCAGCTCGCGGCAACCGGCGGCCCCGCGTCGCCGCGCTGAGCCGCCGGCCGCCCCGGCACGGCTCGTGCTCCGCGGCGGCCCAGCCGTCACGCCTGCCCCGGGCGGGCGCTGACGTCGGGCGGCTCCACCGTGGCGGCGGTCGCCCGCGGCACCGGCCGGGCGCTGATCAGCAGCAGGCAGCCCGCGGCGCTTATCAGCCCGCACAGCAGCAGCGCCGCCCGGTATCCGAGGACCTGCGCGGCCGCGCCCGCGACGAGCCCGGAGATCAGCGATGCGGCGATGAACGCGTTGCCGAACAGCGCGGTCGCGCGGCCGGTGGCCTCGGGCATCAGGTCCTGCATGTACGTGATGCCGAGCGCGTTGACCGCGGCGATGGCCACGCCGCGGGCCACCTGGGCGGCGAGCAGCGGCGGCAGGCCGGAGCTGACGGGGACCAGCGCGAAGTACAGCACGAACAGCAGCATGCCCAGCAGGAGTACGCGCTGCTGGCGTACCCGGGCCGGCAGCAGCATCAGGCCCAGCGCCGCCGGGATCTCCGCCACGGCGCACACGCTGGCCAGCAGCCCCACGTCCCCGTCGGGCCGGGCCAGCGTCCGTGTGACGTAGAGCGGCAGCGCGACCGAGCCGGCGCACATCGCGGTGTTGAACAGCGCGAAGCTGGCCGCCACCAGCAGCACCGGCCGCCGCAGCCACGACGGCGTCGGCGACTGCGGCGCGGTCCGGGGTGTCACCGGCGTCGTGCCCAACAGCAGCAGCGGCGCCGTGATGACCGCGAACGCCAGGGCCGTCAGCAGCAGCAGGCCGCTGTACCCCCGCCACGCCAGCGCCGCCGCGCCGAGGATCGGGCCGACGGCCCAGGCCAGCGAGAACACCGAGCGCAGCGCCAGGGTTCCGCGGCGCGCCGCGTCGCCGGAGGCGCGGTCCAGGTGGGTGCGGGCCAGCGCGAACACCTGCGAGAAGGCGGCCAGGCCGGCGCCGAGCAGTCCCGCGCCGATGAGCAGGAGCAGGGTGTAGCTGGTGGTCGTGCTCAGCGCGAGGTACCCGGCGGCCGGCGCCAGCACGGCGACCACCGCGGGCCATCGGCCGGCACCGCGGTCGAAGCGGCGGCCGAGCCAGGGCGTCACGAACAGTCCGCTGACGGCGATGACGGAGAGGAACACCCCGACCCGCAGCGGCGACAGGCGGGCCCGGTCGGCGCCGAACAGCACCAGATACGGCCCGATCATGGAGTCGGCGATGCCCAGCAGCAGGACGCAGGCCAGCAGGTGCGGCAGCTTCGCCTCAGCCATGCGCCTCGCGCCGGAGACCATCTGCATCCACATCCCTGGATCGCGACGGCAGCACCACCCGCCGCGGACGCTACCGGCCCGGTCACCTCCCGTCACCACATCCCGGCGCCGCGCGATGACCGCGCGGGCAAGTCAGCCGGTCACCGGCGAGCAGCGCGCCCGCGGACGTTGCAAGTTTCCCGGCCGCGGCACCATCGGCCGGACCGCGACCACCGCCGTCCGGCCGGGCCGCGCCTATCGGTGCCGCTCGTCCCAGCCGCGCACCTCCGCGTCGATGGCGCGCTGGTCGGCCTCCCGGTCACGCTCGTTCGCGTCCCGTTCCCGCAGGTCGGCCTGGGCTGATCGCCGGTCGGCACGCTGCTCCCGCTCGCCGACGCGCCGGCTCCGCTCATCGAGGTGCCGGTCGCGTTCGTCGGCCAGCGCGCCCCGCCGCTCCAGCTCACCCTGCCGCACCGCGGCCACGGTGTGCCGGCCCTCGAGCTCGATGTCGCGCTGGTCCGCGGCGGCGTCACGCGCGTCGGCGCGCGCCTCGCGTTCGTCGGCGACTCTCTCCCGCGCCGTGACGAGGTCCTCGCGGCGGGTCAGGTCGGCGTCCTTTTCGCCCGGTTCCACAACCCGGAGTCTAGGCGCCGCCGATGGCCGTGGCCATCACCGGACGGGCGCGGATCAGCAGCCCAGCTGCAGGCGGGCCTTGAACCGCAGCGTGCCCGCGGGCACGTCCTCGTCGCACCGTACGGTGCCCACCTCGATGTTGTCGAAGGTCGTGTACGCCTGCGTGCCGAGGCCGAAGACGGTGTACCGCGGACCGTACGGCGGCAGGTTCTCGCGCACGCAGCGGAACGAGGTGAACGTCCCGGAGACGGCTCGTGTGCCCTTGCGGACCTTCAGACGGTGTAGGTGGAAATGGCGTCGCGCAGGTCGGTGGACATGCCGGCGAGGACGGACGAGGTCTGCTGGGTCTCGGCGGCGCCGCTGGTGACGGCGTTCGCGGTCTCGGCGACGCCGGCGATGCTGCTGGCGATGTTCCCGGCGCTGGCGGCGGTCTCGGCCACGCTGCGGGAGATCTCGGCGGTGACGGCGGTCTGCTCCTCCACGGCCGAGGCGATGGTGGCGGTGTAGTCGTTGACCCGGCCGATGACCTCGGCGATCTGCCCGATCGCGGCGATCGTGCCGTCGGTCTCCTGCTGGATCTCGGTGACCTGCGCCGAGATCTGCTCCGTGGCCCGCGCCGTCTCCTGCGCCAGGTCCTTCACCTCGCCCGCGACCACGGCGAAGCCCTTGCCGGCGTCCCCGGCCCGGGCCGCCTCGATGGTGGCGTTCAGCGCGAGGAGGTTCGTCTGCTCGGCGATCGAGGTGATGAGCTTGACGACCGACCCGATCTGCGCCGAGGACGCCCCGAGATTCTGTACCGATCGTTGCGCCTGTTCGGTGATCTGGGCCGCGTCCGCGGCCACCCGCGACGCCTCCGTCGCGTTCGCGGTGATCTCCCGGATCGCCGCGCCCATCTCCTGCGCGCCGGTCGCCACCGTGGCCACGTTGCCGGAGACCTGCTGCGCCTCGCCGGAGACGACGGCCGCCTGCCGCGACGACGTCTGCGCCGAGCCGGACAGGTCCGACGCGACGGCCGACATCTGGGCCGAGGTGTCGGCGAGCCGGTGCGCGCTGTCGGCGACCCGGCGCACCGTGTCCCCGACCGCGGTCGCGGTGGCGTTGAGCGTGTCCGCGAGCTCGCCGAGGTCGTCGCGGGTGTCGACCCGGGCCCGGGCGGTGAGGTCACCGGCGCCGATCCGGCGCAGCGCCGCCATGCACCGGTCCAGCGCGGTCGAGATCAGCCGGGCCAGCGCGAACGCGATCAGCAGTCCGAACGCCAGGGTTCCGACGAGCACCACGACGACGATCCGCAGCGTCGAGCGGTACCCGGCGTCGGCCTGGGCCTGCTGCGCCTGGGCGCCCTGGTCGGCCTGCGCCACCAGCGTGTCGAGCGCCGTGGTGATCCGCTGCGTGAGCGGGGCGATCTTCGCCGTGCGCACCGACTCGATCCCGGCCAGGTCGCCGCGCACGGCCAGGGGCTGCAGCTCGTCGCGCAGCACGCCCATGTACGACGACCAGGCCGAGTCGAAGTCGTCCAGCGCCTGGCGCGCCGCCGCGCTCAGGTCGTGGCCGCGCACGGCGGACGCGGCGTCGGTCACGGCCTGGGCGGTCGTCGCGATCGCCGCGGTCTTCGCGGCGACCGTCGGCTGGTCCTGAGCCAGGAAGAGGTCGAGGGAGTTGATCCGCGCCCGGTACACCGCGTCGCGCAGCTGCCCGGCCTCCTCGACGAGGCGGGTGTGCCCCGCGACGGTGTCGACCCGGGCGTTCGTGGTGGACAGCTCCTGCAGCGCGAAGACGCTGTCGACCGTGCTCAGCCCGGCGACGATGGCCACCGCGGCCAGCACCTTCGTGCGGATCCGCCGGTCCGCGACCCAGCGCCACCAGCCCCGGCGGCGAGCGCCTTCCGTCTGCACCAACACGGCACGTACCTCCCGTACACCCGCGTCCCGCGGACCACCGCACCGGTGCACCTGAGAGCCCGGCGCGGCGCACACTGCACCTGCATCGCACCCATCGGCATCCCGAGGCGCACCTTGAGGGGTTGTCGGAGCGGGGTGGGCGCCTACCAGTGGCTGCCGCGCTCCCCCGGTGCGCGTCGACCGTCGATGATGGCCACGGCCGCGGCCCGCACCGCTTCCTCCCGTCCCCCGTCGTCGGCCAACCTCGGTGACCGCACCCACCGCGTCCGCCGACGCCGAGCCGGCATACCGCCGATGCGGTACGCCGGCTCGACCTCAGTTCACCATCTAAGATAGATCGACTTGGATACCGTGTAGAAATCCAGAGCGACGGCTCCCTGTTCCTTGAACGCCGCGTTGGACGAGTCCTTCAGCCCCCCGAACGGCACGTTGGGCTGATTTCCGGTGGTCGTCTCGTTCACCTTCACAGTGCCTGCCCGAACCTCGTCGGTGAAGGTCTGCGCCGCGGACAGCGAGTTCGTCAGGATGCTGGCGACGAGCCCGTACCGGCTGGCATTGACGCACGCTATGGCCTCCTCCAGGCCGGAGACCTCCACGACCGCGACCACCGGGCCGAACACCTCCGTCTCGAAGATGCGCGCGTCGGGCGGCAGGCCGGTGAGGACCGTGGGCTCGAAGAAGGGCGGGGCCGCGGCCCGCGCGGCGTGCCGGACAGCCCCTTCCCCGACGGCCGTGTCGACGATGGCCGCGACCCGTTCGTGAGCGGCCACGCTGACCAGGGGGCCGATGTCCGACGACGGGTCCGAGCCGTCCCCGAGCCGCAGCGATCGGGCCCGGGCAACCAGCGCCTCCACGAGTGACGATGCGATGCCCGGGGTGCAGTAGACCCGGCTGGTAGCGGTGCAGGCCTGGCCGGTCAGCCCGAACGCGCTCCGGGCGATCACGTCCGCAGCCGAGGCAGGGTCCGCATCGTCCAGGACCACGGTGGCGTTCGATCCACCCAGTTCCAGTTGGACGCGGGCCATGCGCTGACCGCACACCGCGGCAATCTGCCGGCCGACCTGCGTGGAACCGGTGAAGCTGATGGCGTGCACGCCCGGGTGGGCCACGACGGCGGCTCCGATCGTGCCGCCGTCGCCGACGAGGACGTTGAGCACACCCGGCGGCAGGCCCGCTGACTCGAGGAGCTCGGCGAGCAGCACGCTCGGGCCCGGCGCTTCGAGGGCGGGCTTGAGGATGACGGCGTTGCCGGCAACCAGCGCCGGGCCGACCTTCCAGGCGGGGATCGCGAGGGGAAAGTTCCAGGGGGTGATCAGTCCGACGACTCCCAGCGGCTCCCGGCGGGAGGTGATTCTCAGGTTCGGTTCCAGGTTGGCGAATTCCTGGCCCGCGAGGCGCCACCCTTCGGCGCCGAAGAAGGAGAGATAGTCGATGGCGCGGTCGACCTCGGCCCCCGCCTCGCGGAGCGTTTTGCCTTCCTCGAGCGTGATGGCGGTCGCGAACTCGCCGCGGTGCTGCGCGAGCAGCGCCGCGGCCCGGCTGAGGACTTCGCCGCGGCGCGGTGCGGGAGTGCGCCGCCAGGCGGGCTGCGCGTCGGTGGCGGCCTCGACGGCCGCGTCGACGTCCCCGGTGCCGCACAGTGATACGTGTGCGACCAGTTCGCCGGTCGGGCCGTGCAGCATGCGGGTGCTGCCGCCGACCTGGTTGCCGTTGACGCGACCCGCGATCACCGACGGGTTCGGCGTGAGATCCCGGACGCTACTCACGGCCGGGGTCGTCCTCTTCGAGAATGTGCCCCAGGACTTCGCGCACGTGCGTGCGCATCGCGGCCTCGGCGCCGTCCGGGTCCTGATTGGCGATCGCCTCGGCGACCGTGACGTGCAGATGCGCCGACGCCGCTTTGAAGCCTCGCTGCGCGGGCCTGATGTTGCGCAGCGTCTGGGCGAGGTCGAGCGCGTTGCGGGCGTACCGCTCGAGGTGGCTCGATCGGGCAGCACCGACGATCGCGAGGTGGAACTGCGCGTCGAGAGCCCGGAACTCGTTCGCCTCCCTGTTGTCGGCCGCCTCCAGGCTGCGGTTCGCCAGCTCGAGGATCGAGCCTGACTGCTCCTCGGAGCGCCGCTGCGCCGCCAGCCTCGCGGTCATCCCCTCGAGGCACTCACGCACCTCGAACGCCTCCGCCAGCGCCGGCTTCGACGGCGTGGCGATCCGGATGCCCTGCGGGTGCACCGAAACCAGGCCCGCTTCGGTCAGATGGATGAGGGCCTCCCGCACCGGCGTGGCGCTCACCCCGCAGAGCTTCGCGATCTGCGGGATCTTGAGGTCCATGCCCGGGGCGAGGGTGCCGTCGACGATCGCCTCTCGGAGCAGCGCCGCCGTGCGAACCGTGAGGTTCTGGTGCCTTGCCAGCGGAACAATCCCCGGCGAGGAATCGTCGGCCTTCACTGTCGTCCCTTCCTGTGGCCCTGGAGCAATATCTCATACGTCATTGCGCCGCCGACAAGACTGTCCGAGGCAGGGTGGTCAAGAACCTCGTTCCGTCCTCCTCGACCGCCAGGATGTCCGTGCAGCCGACGGCCCCCAGGCCCGGGACCCTCAGCGTCGGCAGCAGATGAAAGACCATGCCGACCTCGATCGGGCGGGGATCGCCGGCGCGAATGTCGAGGACGTCGCCTTCGCCCAGCCCCGGCGGGTAGGAGATGCCCATGCTGTAACCGCCGCGATTCGGCCAGTACGCGGCCGGGAACTCCGCCTCCACCAGGGATCGGCCGGCCCTGTCGACCTCGCCGATCGGCACTCCCGGCCGCGCGGCGGCGCGCATGGCCTCGCCGGCGGCCGCCGAGAGCGCGACCATGTCCCTGAGCTGCCCGGTCGGCCGCCCCCGCGTCACGGTACGGGTCAGGACGCCGTGATACCTGCCCTTCGACGCGCATACCTCCATCCGCAGCGGCTCCTGGTCGCCGATCGATCGCTGCGCATGCGTCGAATGGGTCACGAGCGAGCTCACGCCCGGCACGATGTAGGCCGGCGAGCCGGTGTACTCGCTGCCACTGCGTGCGAGGGTGGCGAGCACGGCGGCCGCGACGTCGCTGTCGGTCTCGGCGGCGCGAAGGCTCTCGAGCCCGGCGGTGATCGACCCCTCGGCGAGCCCGGTCGCCCGCTGGATCAGCGCGATCTCCGCGGCCGACTTGCGAGCACGGTGGCGCTCCACCAGGCCGGACGCGTCGATCAGGTCGTGCAGCTCGCCCCGCAGCTGGTCGTAGTACAGCGGCGGCAGGAACAGGCTGCGCCGGTCCACGCCGTTGCGCTTTCCCGCGAGCCCCGCCTGCCTGATCGCCGACAGCAGGGTGGGGATCGGATCGGTCAGGGCCTGCACCTCGATCGGGACCGTGTCCGAGATCCACGGCAGGTCGGGGACGTTGACGCGTTCGGTGTTGCGCACCACGAACCTGACGTCACCCTCGGCCGGCACGATCAGGCACTGGAAGATGTGGTAGCCGGGCGTGGTGTAGCCGGTCAGGTACGTGATGTTCTCCGGGCCGGTGACCAGCAGCGCGTCCATGTCCCGCTCGGCCATGTCCGCCCGCACCGCGGCCAGCCGCGCGCCGTACTCCTCGTCGGTGAAGTACCGATTCATTGCGTAGTTCCTTTCCCAGACGACAGCTGGTTGGTATCGGCGAGTTCCTCGAGGGCGACCGACAATCGGCCGAGTCCCTCCTGCAGTTCGGGCCGCGGTATCGAGAAGGTGAGCCGGCCGAACACCGGCTCCCCGAACCGGCCATTGTGCGCGATCGAGACGCGGGCCCGGCAGGCCCATGCCTCGAAGAAGGAGAGCTCTTCGCCCTGGGCGATGCCGAGCTCCTCCGGGACGAGCTCGATCAGCTGATAGATGGCGCCGGACGGCTTGACCGTCCGGATACCGCGCCACCGGCCGACCACGGCGTGCGCGAGGTCTCGCAGCTCCTGGTGCCGGCGCACGTCGTGATGGTCCTGCGGCGTGCCGCTGAGCGCGCCCACGGCGGCCCACTGGCTGATCGAGGACGCGCAGTTGCACAGCGATGCGTGGACTCGCCGGGCCTCGTCGATGACGGCCTTCGGCCCCGCGGCATAGCCGACCCGCCAGCCGGTCATGCCGTAGGCCTTGGAAACACCGTCGATGGTGACCGTCCGGGCAAGGATCTCAGGTCCCAGCGAGCCGATACTGTGCGCGGCTCGCCCGTCGTACACGAACCGGGAGTAGATCTCGTCGCTCAGCACGATCGCCGAGCTGTGATTGACCACCGCATCGGCAAGAGCGGCGAGTTCCTCGGCGGTGTACACCGCGCCGCTGGGATTGGCCGGCGAGTTGAGCAGCACCACGCTCGTATCGCCGTCCAAGGCGTCCCGCAGCTGGGCTCCGGTGAGCTTGTAGCCCGTCTCCCGTGTTGTCGTGAGGCCGACCAGCCGCCCGCCCAGCCGCTCGACCTGACCGCGGTAGCCCCCGTAGTGCGGTACGGGCACCACGACGTTGGAGCCGGGCTTGACCAGGGCGCTGAGCACGCAGAACACGCACAGCTTGGCCCCGGCGGCCACCATGATCTGCGAAGGGTCGTAGGCGAGGCCGCGCTCGTGCAGGGCCCGGCTGATGGCTTCTCTCAGCGGTGCGATGCCCGCCGCGCCGACATACCTGGTGTCGCCGCGGCGGATCGCGTCGACGGCCGCGGCTGCCGCGGACTGCGGGGATTCGATGTCCGGCACACCGGTTGCCAGGTCGATGGTCTTCATCGGGTCACCCGGCCGACGGAACGTCTGGGGTCGAGACCTCGTCCGGCGTCCCGGAGGTGTCGCGGAGGACCCGGGCGGCCGCGTTGTAGCCCGGGATGCCCGTCACCGTTCCGCCGGGCCAGACGCCCGAGCCGCACAGGTACAGGCCTTGCACCGGCGTGCGGTAGCGAGCGAGGCCGGGGGTCGGGCGGTTGCCGAACATCCCGAGAGGCGTCATGTCACCGTGCAACTGGTGTCCCTCCACGAGCCCGTACTCGCGCTCGAAGTCGACAGGGCTGAAGGTTCTCTGGTCGACGATGATGTCCTTGATGTTCGGGATGAACTCCTCGATCGTGTCGATACAGTTCGCCGCGAACTTGTCCTTCGTCTCGTCGTCCCACGCTCCGGAGGCGAGGCGGTAGGGCGCGTACCAGACGTTGACGCTCATCAGATGGCGTCCAGGCGGGGCGAGGCTGGGGTCGACGACCGAGGGGGTCAGCCCCAGCAGTTTGGGGCGCCTCGACGGGTGGCCGTACTTGTAGTCGTCGTACGCCTCCTCGAGGTATTCGACGGTCGGCGAGTAGCGGTACTGGCACGCCGCCAGCTGTCGCGCCTCCTCGTCGGAGGTGGCCGACCGGTGGATCGGAATGCCGTCGAGCGCCAGGACGAGCTTGAATGCCCCGCCGGCCATTCGCAGGTCGCGCAGCCGGTCGGCGAGGCCGGTCGGGATGAGCGCCGCGTTGTCGAGCAGGCTCAGCAGGGTGGTCTTGGGGTTGATGTTGGACAGGACGGTCGGCGACGTCACCTCGTCCCCGGACGAGAGCACGACACCGGTCACCCGCTCCCCGGCCGTCAGGATGCGCTCGACCCGGGTCTCGAGGCAGATCTCCACGCCCCGTGCCTCCGCCGCCGCGCGCATGGCCTCGGCGATCGTCCCCATGCCACCCCGGGGCAGGCCGGTCGAGCCGCGGACCATGTGGCGGCGCGGATCGTCGGCCGTCGTGTTCCCGCTCACCAGCGACAGCGGGCGGCGCAGGAGCCCGATCGGCGAACCCGGGGTCGAGGGCGCGACGTTGCCCGCGCTCATGGACAGGCTTGCCAGCAGCGCCTTGAGATGCGGACTCGACAGGCGCCGGTCCAGGAAGTCCTGGATGCTGCCGAAGAACACCTCGGCGAACGCCGCCTCGTCGTCCGGGGTGCGCATCGATGCGGCCAGCTCCGCGAGGCTCGGCGGATCGTCGAAGACCGACACGCCGAGCTTGCGCGCGAAGTCGTTGAAGAACTCGATGACGCCGAAGTAGGCATCAACGTCCTTGGGGGCCAGCGCGTGCAGGTCGGCCTCGGTCCGCTTCCGGTCCCGCCAGCCCTTGAACGACCGCCCGTCCGCGAGCGGGAAGACCATGGTCGGATCGGGCCGGTCGAAGGTCACCCCGAAGTGCTCGAGCTGCATGTCCTCGAAGATCCGCGGCTCCAGTGCGCTCGGCGTGTTGGTGATCGTGCCGCGGTATCCGGGGAAGAACTCCACCGGCGCGCAGAGTCCGCCGGCCTGGGCCCGCTGCTCGACGATCAGGACCCGGCGACCGGCGGCGGCCAGGTAGAAGCCGGCGACAAGACCGTTGTGACCCCCGCCGACGATCACGGCGTCATAGTGGGTGCTTCTGGGCTTCATCAGTCCTCCATATTCGATATATCGCACACGGGCGACGCCGACTTGATCACGAAAGGACCGATGGCTAGTTCGAGAAGCCCGCCCTGGACAGGAACGCCTTGAGACCGTCGGCCTGCGGATCGCGCAGCAGCCGGCTCGGGGCGCCCGACTCGACGATGCGCCCGTCCTCCATGAACACGATCCGGTTCGCGACTTCCTCGGCGAACCGCAACTCGTGCGTGACCACGATCATGGTCATCCCGTCGGCCGCCAGATCACGCATGACGTCGAGCACCTCCCCCACCAGTTCGGGGTCGAGAGCGGACGTCGGCTCGTCGAAGAGGATCAGCTTCGGACGCATGGCCAGCGCCCTCGCGATCGCCACCCGCTGCTGCTGGCCGCCCGAGAGCTGCCGTGGGTACGCGTCGCGCTTGTGCGCCATGCCGACCCGCTCGAGGAGCTCGACCGCGAGCGCGACGGTGTCGGCGCGCCGGCGCTTGAGCACCCGCAGGGGGCCCTCGATGACGTTCTCCAGCACCGTCATGTGCGGGAAGAGGTTGAACTGCTGGAACACGATGCCGACGTGCCGCCGATTCACCGCGGCCTTGCGCTCGGAGAGTTCGACGAGCGTGCCGTGCGACTCCCGGTAGCCGACGTACTCGTCGTCGACCTTGATGATGCCCGAGTCGACCGACTCCAGGTGGTTGATGCAGCGCAGCAGCGTGGTCTTGCCGGATCCCGACCTTCCGATCAGGCAGAGCACCTCCCCCTTGCCGACGTCGAGGTCCACCGACTTGAGCACTTCGTTGGCGCCGTACGACTTGCGCACACCGCGGATCGCGACAAGGGGCGTCATCCTCGCACCACCTTCCGCACCATCCGGCCGCCCGCGAGCACACGTCCGATGCGCGTCGCCCCGGGACGAGCGACACCCTTGCCGAAGATCCGTTCGATGTAGATCTGCCCCACCATGAGGATCGAGGTGCACAGGAGGTACCACGTCGAGGCGGCGAGCAGCAGCGGGATCGGCTGGAAGTTCCGGGAGAAGATCTGCTCCGAGACGTACAGCAGGTCACCGAGCGACAACACACTGACCAGCGACGAGTACTTCAGCATCCCGATGATGTTGTTGAAGGTCGGCGGGATGATGACCCGGACGGCCTGCGGCAGCACGATCCGGCGGAACGTCTGCCATGGCGTCATGCCCAGGCCCATGGCGGCCTCGGTCTGCCCCCTGTCGATGGACAGCAGCCCCCCTCGGACGATCTCGGACATGTACGCCGCCTCGTTGAGGCCGAGCCCCAGCACGCCGGCGACCATCGCCGAGATCAGTGCGTTGGTCGGCCAGCTGTGCAGGTCGGGACCGAACGGGATGCCCAGCGTCACCTTCGGGTACAACGCGCTGAGGTTGTAGAAGAAAATGAGCTGTACCAGGGTGGGCGTGCCCCGGAAGATCCACGTATAGAACCAGGCGAAACTCGACAGGATCGGGTTCCGCGACATCCTGCACACGGCGATGACGACCCCGAGCACGATGCCCAGCGCCATCGCCATGGCGGTCACTTCCAGGGTCAGGAGGAGTCCGCTGAGGATCGCCTCACTGAACATGTACTGGGCGAAGACGTCCCACCGGTACGCGTCGTTCGTGATCATCGAGACCACCATGCGGACCACGAGCAGCAGCGCGATCACGACCGAGACCCAGCGCCAGGGGTGGCGCTGCTTGACGACGCGCAACGTGTCCGGCGCCGCCGACCCGAGATCCCGCCGATCGGTCGTAGCACTACTCATGCCGGTGCCACTCGTCGTCGGCCTGGAGCCACCGGGTGGTACCACCCGCCTTCAGCGCCATCTGGGTGAAGCTCTCCTCCTCACTGATGGAGCCGTGCCAGTGGTGCGCATGCGCCGGAATCACCATCCAGTCGCCGGGCAGGAGCTCGTGGACCTCCCCTTCGACGGACACCGCACCCCGGCCGCTGACGGCATAGAGCACCTGGTCGACGCTGTGCACATGGGGCAGGGTGCGCGCCCCGGGCGCGAAATAGACCCCGGTGACATCGGTGCCGGCCTCTTCGCCGTGACGGAAGAGGTCCTTCCGGGAGACCGCCCCGGCAAAGCGTTCCGGCTCGTCGGCCAGCTCGGCCCCGACCGGATCGAAGTGCTTCGGCCGCATCATGTGTGCCTCCGTTCAGTGAGTGTCAAAGACCTCTTGCAGGGATGCGATGTACGCGGCGGTGGCCCGCCGCTCCGCATCGGTGGGCCGGTCCGGGTCGTGCGCCGCGGGCGCCGCGCCGAACCTGAGCAGGCAGGCGAGCAGGAGCATCCGGGCCTTCGTGGCGCTGAGGTTGCTGCCCGCGACGAACGGCACGGGCGTTCTGCCGACCGGGTCCTCCGGCCGGCCGCGGCCGCACCAGACAACGGGAAACCCCGAGTACACCGCGGCCGACAGGGAGGACTCGACCGCGCGGCTGGCCCATCCGTTGGGGGCGATGCCCTCTAGCACGAAGCCGGCGAGGCCGTGCCGCTCGGCGTTGTGCGACACGGCGTCCTTGACGCCGAGGTCCGCGCAGCCGCATGCGCCGCCCGCGATGCCGTACCTGCCGTACACGACGATGTCGACGACCGGAAGCACCTCGGGGGCGAGACGACCGCTGCCGTCCGTCACCTGGACGAGCCGACTGCCACCGGCGCCGTCCAGCGCGCGGACCTCGCGGGGCAGTTCGGAGATCCGCACGGCCGAGTCGCGGGTGTGCCGCCGAAGCGGCCGATACTCCAGCCGGATCGGCCACCGGGTGGTGCAGGTGGCCACCGGGCCGCCACCGGCGTAGCCGCCCGGACGGCCGGCCACCTTGTACGCTCCGCGCGCTGTGCGGACAACACCGTCGGCGACCAGGACGGCGCCCACCGCGTCTCCGCGACCGTCCAGGTTCCAAGCTTCCGAGACGATGTATCGCACGCCGTCGACAAGGTTCTGCCCGCCGTCCGATCCGATCGAGCGATGCAGCCGCTGAGCGACCTGACCCACGATGGGCTTGCCGGTGTCGATGAGCAGGCCGAGCCAGTACAGCGTCTCCTCGATCACCGGGCTGCCCTCGAGCCACTGCACCCCCGCGACGTCGGGCGCACCGACGATCTCCTGGACCTTGTTGGTGATGGTCATGAGCGTGCCGATGTCGGGCTCGGCGCGGCTCTCCCAGGCGCCGTAGGGAAAGTAGTCGACGCCGAGGACCTCCGGCACTTCGCCGCCGGTGTATCCGGCCGGCGGCCCCGCACGGAAGTGCCGGTAGCGGGCCAGCCTGCCGAGCGCGCCGGTGCGGCCCGCCTCATCGGTCCAGAGGGTGTCCAGCTCTTCGTACAGGCGCTCGGCCGACGGGAAGAAGGTCTGCGCAGCGGGACCCGTACCCTCCGGCAGCGGCAGCGCCACGAGCTGCCCCCGGGCCAGCGTGGCCGTGAGTAGGGCCTTGTCCGTCGCGCTGTTGAGATGCTCGTCGATCGGGTGGCCGCTGTGGCCGACGACCTCGATGCAGACGTCCTCGCCCAGGCGCTGCGGCACCAGCGCCGCGGGGTCGGCGCCCATGGGCGGGGTGTTGAGGATCGTCGCGGTGGGGCCCGCGACGACCGCGATCAGCGGAAGGGAAGCCCCGTCAGGCTGCGTGCCGGGTTGACTGTTCATCGCGCGGGCCCCTAGTTGGTGCCCGCGTTGATGACCGCTTTGTCAGAGGCGATGCCCTTGACGTTCCACTTCTCGAGGATCTTCATGTAGGTGCCGTCATCCATCAGCTCCTGCAGCGCGGCCTTCATCGCGTCGCGCAGCTCCGGCTTGTTCTTGGCGACCGCGATTCCGGTGTAGCCGCCGGCCATGCGCGGGTCCCCGAACAGCTTGAGCGCGCTGCCGGCCTGCTTGACCGCATACGCGGCCGGTGCCGTCGAGGCGAACACCGCGTCGACGCGCTGGCTGGTCAACGCGACGACCGCCTGCGGGTTGCTCGGGTAGACGGCGGACTCGATCGCCGGCTTGCCCACGTCCGCACATTCCTGCTTGGACAGGTCCTCGATGATCAATGCCTCGGCGCTGCCGGCGCCGACGCCGACCCGCTTTCCGCAGGGGATCGGGTCACCCTGGTAGTCGCTGCGCGTGATGAAGGACTGGGAGACGCGGTACGCGTCGAGGATGTCGACGGCCTTCTGGCGCTCCTTCGTGTCCAGGAAGCTGATGCCCGCGTCGAAGCGGCCGGCTTCGATGCCGGTGATCACTCCGGTGAACTTCGTCCGGGTGAAATTGATCTTCAGCCCCAGTTTGGCCGCGATCGCGTCGAGCATCTCGGCGTTGTAGCCGATCACGTCCTTCTCGTTGGTGTCGAGGAAGTTGTCGGGCGGGAAGTCGGCCGAACCCGCGACCTCGATCGTGCCGCGGGCGGCGACGTCGCTCGGCACGAGGGTTCGCAGGCTGTCGTTGGCCGCCACATCAGAGGCGGGCTTCTTGGCGTCGCCGCCGCCTCCGCAGGCGCTCACCGTCGCGAGAAGAGCCAGGGCCACAGGGATGAGGACACGAGATCGCTTGCGCGTGGAGAGGTTCATAGCGCCTCCAGAAATACGTGATGCGGCGTACGCTATGCGATATATTTCTGCGCGGCAAGAGTCTGAACGTCCGCTGAACAAGCCCTGGTCCCGGCAGTGTGACGCGGCCGCCAGCGAGGTGCCCGGCGGCCGCGCCGCGTGGGTCAGCGGGCGGACCACGCCTGGTGGCCGCCGCGGGTGCGGGTCCGAATCCCCACCGCACCGCTGTCTTGCCCGGTGGCGGGCCGGTGCGCGAGACGGCACACCGACTCGCTCGCGGCGTCACCGTCGCCCGCTGCGCCGGCCGCATGAATACGCGCCGTCCGTGACCGGCACTGCGGCGCCGGGCTGCGCCGCAGTGCCGTTCCCCGGGTGGGGCTTACGCGGTGGTGCAGGTGGCGCCGTTGAGGGTGAACCCGGACGGCTTGGCGGTGTTGCCGGTGTGGGTGGCCTGGAAGCCGATATCCGTGGAGGCACCGGGGGCCAGGACGGCGTTGTAGCCGGCATCGGTGGCCGTGACCTGGCCGCTGGACGGGCTGTAGGTGGCGTTCCAGCCGCCGGTGATGGTTTGCCCGCCGGGGAGGGTGAAGGCCAGCGACCAGTGGCTGATGGTCGTCGAGCCGGTGTTGGTGATGGTGATCGAGCTGGTCAGTCCGTTGTTCCAGGCGCTGATGGTGTCGGCGACCCGGCAGGCGCCGGTGCCTGCGGACGGCGGTGGCGACGAGACCGGCGGCGATGACACCGGCGGGCTCGACACCGGCGGGGTCGACGAGGGCGGCGGGCCGCTCGCGCCGTCGAGCCCCAGGAAGGCGATGGCGTAGGCGAGCTGCCCGGACATGGGCAACTGATGGCCGACGCCGGCGATGCTGATCCCCTCGACGGTCGCCTGGGTGCCCGTGTTCCCGTACCGGGTCCGGGTCCAGCTCGACTGCGGATGGTCGGTGAACGCCGGGGTCTGGCTCAGCCCGGCGAGGTTGGTCCACTGTTTGAGCTCCTCGCCGAAGTTCGGGTAGGCGAGGGTGGTGTCGGTGGTCCCGTGCCACAGCTGCATCCGCGGGTAGCGGCCGGTGTAGCCCGGATACATGGCCCGGGCCTGGTCGCCCCACTGCTGCGCCGTCTTGCTGATCGTGCCGCCGGAGCACTGGCTGTTCCACAGCGACCCGTTGGTGGTGGCGAAGCAGCCGGCCGGGACGCCGGAGAACGCCGAGGCGGCGGCGAACACGTCCGGGTACTGCGCGGCCAGGACGTTGGTCATCATCGCCCCGGAGGAGAAGCCGGAGACGACGATCCGGGCCGCGTCGATCGGGTAGTGCGAGCGGGCGTAGGCGACCATCGACATGATGCCGGTGGAGTCGCCGCCGCCGTTGCGCTTCAGCGCGGCCGGGGTGGACACGTCGAAGCAGTGCCCGTCGCGGGTCGCCTCCGGCAGGACGATGATGTACCCGTACCGGTCGGCGGCGGTCACGTAGTCGTGCCCGTTGCCGTTGAAGATGCCGCTCGCCGAGCCGCCGCAATAGTGCACGAGCACCAGCAGCGCCGGGCGCGACGCCGGCCGGGCCGGGACGTAGATGTACATGCCGAGGTTCGTCGGGTTGTTGCCGAAGCCGGTCACCTGGGTCATCCCGGCGGCGAGCGCGGGTGAGCCGGGCAGCAGCTACTTATTTACTGGATCTACGACCGCAGCCCGGCCAGGCTTGGTCGAGGTGATCGGTGGGGTCGCTCGCATTCAGCGGCTGCCCGTCTGTGGTTGGGGCGTGGCTCTCATCTGGCATGCACCCTGCCGGTCACCGCGGCGTGGAGTGGCTCCAGAGGGGACTGCCCAGCTCAAAGTAGCGCTGCCCTCCCGCTGAACCCCGGTTCGGTCACAGCGAGGAGGAACGCGTGGGACGCGTCATCATCGGGATGGACCCGCACAAACGGTCGGCGACGATCGAGATCATCGACGATCGGGAAACGGTCTTGGCGGGTGATCGGTTCGGCACCGACCGGGACGGCTATCGTGCGATGCTTGCTCTCGGCCGGCGGCATCCGGAACGGCTCTGGGCGGTGGAAGGCTGCAACGGCATCGGCCGGCACATCGCGCAGCGGCTCGTCGCTGACGGCGAGACCGTGGTGGACGTGCCCCCGAAACTGTCCGCCCGGGCCAGGGTGTTCGCCACCGGCAACGGCCGCAAGACCGACCCGGTCGACGCGCACAGTGTGGCCGTGGCAGCGTTGCGCACCAAGGGATTGCGGCACATTGTCGCCGACGACGAGACGGTGGTGTTGCGGCTGCTCGTGGACCGCCGCGACGAGCTCGGCCGGGCCCGGACCGACCTGGTCAACCGCATCCACAAGCTTCTGCTGGAACTGCTGCCCGGCGGAGCCAAGACGTTCCTGTCCGCCGATCAGGCCCGAGCACTGCTGGCCACCATCCGGCCGCGTGACCTCGTCGGGCGAACCCGCCGCCGGCTGGCGTCCGAACTGGTCGGTGAACTGGTCCAGGTCGACAAGAAGATCAAAGCGGCGAAGCAGGAACTGACCGAGCTGGTCAACGACAGCGGCAGCAGCCTGCTCGAACTCAACGGCATCGGCCCGTCCGGCGCGGCCCGCCTGCTCGGCGACATCGGTGATATCCGCCGCTTCACCAGCCGCGCCCATTTCGCGTCCTGGAACGGCACCGCACCCCTGGACGCCTCGTCCGGGGATCAGCAACGCCACCGCCTGTCCCGGGCCGGGAACCGGCGCATCAACCGCGTCCTGCACATCATGGCCATCGTCCAGCTCCGCCACGACACGCTCGGCCGCGCCTACTACCGCCGTCGCCTCGCCGAAGGCAAGACCGCGATGGAAGCCATCCGGGCGCTGAAACGGCGCCTGTCCGACGTCGTCTACCGGCGCATGCTCGGCGATATCCAGCGGCTGGAGACGGGCCCGGGAGGACAACCGGGGGCGACTCTGCAATCCAGCGCGGCTGACCCAAACCCCGAGGTCAACACTTCGGAACAGTCACTTCCCGGACCCGCCGACCACCACCCTAGAACACCGAACTCACACGCCGCTTGACAAAGAGGGGCGCCAGAGCCGTGAGCCCGGCGGCGAGTGTGACCGCCGCGGCGAGCAGGAGCCGGGAGATACGTCGCATGGATGCGTCCTTCGTGTTCAGGCGGCGGTGCAGCGCAGGGCGGGCGCGCCGGGGCTGCCGCTGACGGCGCCGAGGAAGCCGAACTGGGTGCTCGCGGCGGCGCCGAGCACGCCGTTGTAACTGACGTTGCGGGCCGTGACCGCGGCGCCGGACATGGTGACCGTCGCGTTCCACGCCTGCGACACCGACTCGCCGCCCGTGAACTGCCACGTGACCGTCCACGACGTGATCGGCGCCGAACCGGCGGTCACCGTGACCGCGGCCTGGAACCCGCCCTGCCACTGCCCCGTGACCGCGTAGGTCGCGGTGCACGCCTTGCCGCCGCCGCTCGACGCGGATGCGGACGGGGACGCGGACGCCGATGCGGACGCGGACGGCGAGGAGGTCGAGCTCGCGGTGCTGCCGATGCTGCCCGGCACGGAGCGCAGCGCGGTGTACCAGGTGGCGGCCATCTTGTCGTAGCCGCCGGCGGTGGGGTGGATGCCGTCGATGAGGTCGGCGGCGGTCAGGGCGGCGTGCATGTCGACCAGGTGGACGTGCTTGCCGGCGCCGGCCTTGCTCTGCACGATGCCGGGGATCGTGGCGTTGAACGCCCGGGCGGCCGTTTCCTGGCCGGAGTTGGCGAGCGGGATGATCGTGGCGACGAAGACTTCGGCGGTGGGCGCCCCGGCCGTGATGTGATCGATGAGCGTCGACAGCCGGCCGGGGGCGCCGCCGAGGTTGTAGTTCTGCAGCACGTCGTTGGTGCCGATGTGCAGCAGCACCGTGTGCGGGTCGGACGTGCGCAGCCAGCCGGCGATGTTGGCGTCGATCTGGTCGATGCGCCAGCCGGGGTGGCCCTCGTGGTCGTGGTCACCGAGGGCGGCCGGACCGTTGAACTGCGAGCCGACGAAGTCGACTCGGTAGCCGCCGGCGTTCACCCGTTGCCACAGGCCGATCCGGTAGCCGCCCGGCACCTGCGTGCCTTCGGTGATCGAGTCGCCGAGCGGCATGACCCGCACGCCCCCGTTGGACTCCGCGCCCACGGGACCGGTCGTCAGGATCGTCGCGGCCGCCACGAGCGCGGCGGCCAGCGCCACCCCCGTCACCAGTCGATGCAGAGGCTTCATGGGCCCTCCAGAAGACGATGATGTTAGCGCTAACAGCGCCGGCCCGACGGTGCCAGAGATACGGACTTCGTTCAAGTCGACATCCACGTCCGCCAGTCATACTCAGGCGCCGTCGAATGTAACTTTCCAAAGGACGCGAAGCACGACCTCCGCGACCCGGAATGCATAACACCTTTGCCGAAATGGCACTACACGGCGGCGTTGCACCACGATGCCGCACGGCCGCCGCGCTCACGGTGGCCGGGGCCGCCGGGTGCCGACCGCCGGCTGCCGCGTCACGACCCGGGGGGCCGTCGGGCCGCGTCATACAAGTCGCGGCCGACACAATGTCCGGACGCAAACGCTGCGAAAGGACGATCACATGCCCCGCGTGGTACCGGCGGTCACCCGCGCCCTCGACATTCTCGAACTGTTCCTGGATCGCCCCGAGCTCTCGGCCCGCGAGATCACCGAGCGCCTCGGCCTGCCGCGCACCACGGTCCACGAGCTGCTCGTCACGCTCGTCGCCCGCTCCTACCTGGTCTCCGTGCCGGGCCAGCCGGTCCGCTACCGGCTCGGGATGCCGCCGTTCCAGCTCGGCGCGGCGTTCGCCGAGCGGCTGGACCTCATGCGGGAGGCGCAGGAGGTGGCCCAGCGCCTCGCCGCCGCCTCGCACGAGGCCGTGCACGCCGCGGTGCTCGACGGGGCCGACGTGATCTACCTGGTGAAGGCCGACAGCACCCATCCCGTCCGGATGGTGTCCGCGGTCGGCCGGAGGCTGCCGGCGCACTGCACGGCGGTGGGCAAGATGCTGCTGTCGAGCCTCGACCCGGCCGAGCTCGACGCCCGGCTGCCGGCCCGGCTGCCCGGCATGACCCCGGACAGCATCACCGACCCCCGCCGGCTGCGGGCCGAGCTCGACGAGATCCGGGCCGCGGGCGTGGCGGTCGACAACGGCGAGTCCGACGGCGCGGTGCGCTGCGTGGGCGCACCGGTCCGCGACCACACGGGGGCGACCGTCGCCGCGATGAGCATCTCGGCGCCGATCATGCGCTGGACGCCCGCGACGCACGCGGACTGGACGCGGCTGGTGCGCGACGGGGCCGCGGAGCTGTCGACCCGGCTCGGGTACCGCGACCGGCAAGCGCATTGACACTGCTCACTCGGTCCTCTATGGTCGCGAGCACCTGAACCGAAATATCGAACCGTGTTCGAGATTTCGAACAGCGCATCGCCTCGGCACATGCGCCGATGCTCGCTGCGACAA
The DNA here is from genome assembly GCF_050947935.1 of Dactylosporangium sp. CA-052675. Classification (GTDB taxonomy): domain Bacteria; phylum Actinomycetota; class Actinomycetes; order Mycobacteriales; family Micromonosporaceae; genus Dactylosporangium. Next base: position 6,137,808 of record NZ_CP192010.1, read on the forward strand.
ATGCATTCACGAATACGCCGGCTGAATTCGGGTATTGACCGCCGACATTTCGTCGTCATACCGTTCGGCACACATCCGAAACATATCGAAAATGCCCCCGAGAGTTTCGAAACGTGGAGGAGGCGAACGGCCATGGGAGACCATCCGCTATGGACCCGGCGCAGCGTTCTGGCAATGGGGGCGGGCGTGCTCGGCGCGGCCGGCCTGGCCGCGTGCGGCGGCAGCACGACGCCGGCCCCACCGGCGCCGGCCGAGGTGCCGAAGGAGCTGCTCGACGCGGCGGCATCGCTCAAGGGCACGTCGATGGGCATGCTGTCGCAGAAGCTGTACTCGGAGGCGGCGAACGCGGCCCTGAACAGCTCGATCAAGAAGTTCGCCGACGCCACCGGCACGACGATCGGCAACAGCCTGGTCCAGGCCGACGCCGGCGACGTGGTGGCCAAGATCGACGCCGACGTGAAGGGCGGCACCGCCCGCGACCTGGCGTTCATGACCGACTCGCGGTTCGTCGCCCAGTTCCAGGCGCTGGGCGACCTCGAGGACGTGTCGGACGTCGTGCGCGCCCTGACCGCCATCTACGGCGAGCCCACCGCGGAGTCCAAGAACTTCTGCGTCTTCGACGGCAAATGGTTCGCCATTCCGTACCACTTCATCGGCATCGGCTCGTTCCTGCGCAAGGACTGGATGCGGGACAAGGGCATCTCCCCCAAGGAGGTGTACAGCTGGGAGGAGCTGCGGGACCTGTGCCTGGCGATCTCCGACCCGGGCAAGCGCCGGTTCGGCTGGGGCATGACGGTGAACCGGTCCGGGGACGCCAACGGCATGATCGAGGCGCTGATCAACGCCTACGGCGGGTCGATCGCCTCCAACGACGGCCGGAAGGTCACGTTCAACTCCCCCGAGACCGTGCAGGCGGTGACGTTCCTCGGCGACATCTACACCAACCCGAAGTACAAGCCGATGCTGCCGCCCGGGGTGGCCGCCTGGACCGACTCCAGCAACAACGAGAACTGGCTGGCCGGCATCCTCGGCTACACCCGCAACCAGTTCAGCGTCTACGCCGACTCCAAGACGAAGAAGAACCCCGTCTACGACAACACCCACGTCTTCGCCGACTGCACCGGCCCGGCCACCGACAAGCCGCTGCTGCTCGGCCAGTCCCAGGGGTTCGTGGTGTTCAAGGGGGCCAAGAACACCGCCCTGGCCAAGCTCCTGGCTCAGTACCTGGTCAGCGCCCCGGCCCTGGTCGGCGTGGCGAAGGAGGCCCCCGGCCTCGCGCTGCCGGCCTGGGAGAAGGTCTGGGACGCCGACCCGTTCTTCACCAGCGGTGACCCGGCGTTCCCGATCATGCGCAAGATCACCCAGCAGACACTGCCGCTGTCCACGAAGAACGGCCTGAACTTCCCGCAGCAGGCCAGTGCCGGGCAGCAGGCGGCCGTCGGCGCGTACGTGCTGACGGACATGATGCAGCAGGTCATCCAGGGCACGGCGCCGGCCCAGGCGGTGCAGGCCGCGCACACGAAGATGGTGCAGATTTTCAACCAGCAGGGCCTGCCGCAGTGACCACGGTCCGCACCGCCCCGGCGCGGCGGGAGTCCGCGCCGCCGGGGCCCGGCTCCCTCACCGCGGCCCAGCGGCGCCTCGGCCGCGACTGGCGGCTGGCGGCGCTGTTCCTCGCGCCGACGGCGGTCCTGGTCGGTGCGCTCGTGCTCCTGCCGATCGCCCGGTCGATCGTCACGAGCACCACCGAACGGCACGGCTCGGGCAGCGTCTTCGTCGGCCTGGACAACTACCTCGCCCTCGCCGGCGACGAGCAGTTCCGCACCGGCGTGACGAACTCCTTCGTCTTCACCGCGTACGCCGAGGTGTTCAAGGTCGTGCTCGGCCTGGCCGCGGCCCTGCTGCTGCACCGCCGGCGGCGCGGGCGGGCGGTCCTGGCCGGCCTGCTCCTGCTGCCGTGGGTGGTGCCGACCGTGGTGACGGCGTTCAGCTGGCGCTCCCTGCTCGACCCGATCTTCGGCAGCGTCAACATCCTGCTCACCGACTCGGGCATCGGCCCGCTGCTGGCCGCGGTGCACCTGGTCGACGAGTGGCCCGCCGGATGGCTGTCCGACCCGGCCCTGGCGATGCCGTCGGTGATCCTCGTCAACGTGTGGAAGGGCGTGCCGTTCTTCACCATCGCGTTCCTGGCCGGGCTCAAGGCCATCCCGGCCGACCGCTACGAGGCGGCGACCGTCGACGGCGCCTCGGCGTGGCAGCGGTTCGCGCACGTGACGCTGCCCGGCCTGCGCCACGTGATCACGGTGACGGTGACGCTGTCGTCGATCTGGACGTTCAACAACTTCGACCTGATCTGGCTGCTGACCCAGGGCGGCCCGGGCGACGCGACCGCCCCGTACGTGCTGGTGGCCTACTCGAAGGCGATCCTGCAGCTGCAGTACGGGGCGGGCGCGGCGGTGACGCTGGTGATGCTGCCGGTCATCGGCGCGCTGGTGTTCGTCCTGGTCCGGTTGCTGCGCCGGGACGCCGACGCCGCGCCCCTCGGACGGCCCACGGCGGTGCGCAGGGCGGTGCGCAGGGCGGTGCCGTGGGTCGTGGCGGCAGTGGTCACGGGCCTGCTGGCCTGGGCGTCGCCGCACATCTTCTGGAAGGCCGCGGTGGTGCTCGGCGTGATCGCGCTGATCGCGGCGGGGGTCGGCCGGGTGACCTCGGCGTTGCAGGCCCGGGGCCGGCGCCGGGCCTCGGCCGTGGTCTCGCGGCTCGGGTCCGATCTGGCGCTGGCCGCGCTGCTGGTGTTCGTGCTGGCCCCGCTGTACTGGATCGCGGTGACCGCCTTCAAGTCCGAGGGCCAGATCGTCATGCGGGTGCACGACCTGTGGCCGACGCCGTGGACCCTGGAGCAGTTCGGCGACCTGTTCACCACGAAGCCGTTCGGCCGCTGGTACCTCAACACGGTGCTCGTGTCCGTGGCCTCCACCGCGGTGGCGCTGGTCTGTGCGGCCCTGGCCGGGTATGCGCTGGCCCGCCTGCGGTTCCGCGGCGCGCAAGGGTTCACCGTGACGGTGCTGCTCACCTACGTGATGCCCGGGGCGCTGCTGTTCATCCCGCTGTACCAGCTGCTGATCCGGATGCGGCTGACCGACTCGCTGTGGTCGCTGGTGGTGACGTATCCGACGTTCACGCTGCCGTTCGCCACATGGTTGCTGACCGGCTACTTCTCGTCGATCCCGGTCGAGCTGGAGGAGGCCGCGCTCGTCGACGGCTGCACCCGCGTCCAGGCGCTGCGGCGCGTCGTGCTGCCCCTGGCCCGGCCGGGGCTGCTGGCGGTCGCGATGTTCACCCTGACCAACGCCTGGAACGAGTTCCTGTTCGCCCTCGTGTTCATCACCAAGGACGAGTACAAGACGCTGCCCGTCGGCATGCAGTCGATGATCATCGGCGACGTGGTGCCGCAGGGCCAGCTCGCGGCCGCGTCGCTGCTCGTCAGCATCCCGGTCGTCGTCATGTACGCATTCGGGCAGCGCTACCTGACCGAGGGGCTCACCGCCGGGGCGGTCAAGGGTTGACGTCGATCGCTGGACCGCTTGGCCCCCTGGCGCCGATCACCCGGCAGCGCGTCGGCGGCGCCTCGCAACGCGGTCGCCGGCGACGAGCAGCGGCCGCGCCGCCGGGAGCAGCAGTACACGTGCCCGGCAGGGGCCGGCGGGTGGAGCGGCACGGCGCATGCGATGAGGCACGACATCGCATGCGCCGCACCGGCTTGGGGTCAGGCCGTCGGGCCCATCTTCGTCAGGCGGGAATACAGCTCGGGCCGCCGATCCCGCAGGAAGGGCCGCTTGCGCCGGGTGCGGTCGATCAGGCTCAGGTCCACCTCCGCGACCGCCAGCCCGTCCGCGCCGTCCGCCGCCTGGGCCAGCACGTCGCCGTCCGGGCCGTAGACCGCGCTGAGGCCGAAGTAGTCCTTGACGCCCTCCTGGCCGACCCGGTTCGAGCAGATCACGAACAGGCCGTTGAACACCGCGTGCGCGCGCAGCTCCAGCTGGAAGACCTCGCGCATGGGGGCGCTGGCCGAGGCGACCGGCACGCAGAGCACCGAGCCGCCGCGCAGGGCCACGATGCGGCTCAGCTCCGGGAAGTGGCGCTCGTAGCAGATGATGGTGCCCACGCCGGTCTCGCCGGTGTCGACGACCTCGGGCTCCGAGCCGCCGGGCTGGAAGTAGAACTTCTCCGGGAAGCCGTTGGAGAACGGCAGGTGCGACTTGCGGTACACCGACTTGAGCTCGCCGGCCACGTAGGTGCAGGCCGTGTTGTAGTACACGCCCGGCACGTCGGCGGCCTCGAAGATCGACGAGACGATGGTCATGTTGTGCTGCCGCGAGCGCTCGGCGGCCATCTCGTTCGAGGGGCCGTCCAGGCGCTCGGCCAGCTCGAAGTAGTCGAGGTCCGGCTCCGGCTGCACGAACGGCACCGCGAAGAGCTCCGGCAGCAGCAGGATCCGGGCGCCCTGGCCGGCGGCGTCGTCGATCAGGTCGGCGGCGCGGCCGATCGTCTCCTTGCGGTCGTCGGAGGCCCGCAGTTGCAGTGCGGCGAGTTTCACGCTGGGACCCTCTCGTGCAAGGCCTGGGTCAGGCCGGTGATGGACACCCCGGAACGGGTCTTGTACCGCTTGTTCACCGAGATGAGCACGGCGGTCAGCGGTTCCAGCTGACGGGCCAGCCGCAGCCGACCCGCGTCGACGCCCCGGCCGCCGGTCACGTCGGCGGCCAGGCCCATGACGAGCTCCTTGGCCTCGCGGTCGTCGCCGCACACCAGGACGTCCTCGTGGCTCAGGTCCGCGTCCGGGTCCAGCAGCAGCGGGGCCGAGAGGTGGTGGAACGCGCCCACCACCGTGGCGCCGCCGGCCAGGGACGCGGCCTCCTCAGCGGCGCTGCCCGCGGCGACGTCGAGGCCGAACGGGCCCTGCTTGTCGAAGCCCAGCGGGTTGACGCAGCTGATGACGATCTTCCCGGCCAGGGCACCGGCCAGCGACGACACCAGCTCGGTGTGCCCGTCGTAGGGCACGGCGAGCAGCACGACGGGGGCGGAGGCGGCCGCGTCGAGGTTGGACGCACCGGTGATGCCCCCGGCCACCCGGCGCGACTCCACGGATCCGATCTCGAGCTCGTGCCCCAGCTCCACCGCGGCCGACGAGGCCCGCGAAGCGTCCCGGGAGCCGAGCACGACGGTGTGTCCGGCGCGAGCCAGGCGGTAGGCCAGGCCGCGGCCCTGGGGACCGGTCCCGCCGATGACGGCGATCGTGGTGACGCTCATGCCTTGGCCGCCTGCGCGAGCCGGGTGAGGGTCTGCTCCTTGTCGCCCAGCGTCGAGATGATCGGGCTGCGGACGCCGGCCTCGTGGTACGCCATCAGCTTCTCGAACGCGTCGTCCGTCGAGCCGCAGGCGGTCACGTTCTGGACCAGGCTGTTGGGGACGAGCCGCATCGCGCGCTTGATGTCCTCGGGGGTCGCGGGCCAGCCGGCGATCTCCTGCAGCCGGTCGACCAGCTCGCGCTCGACGCCGCAGTGCTCGGCGATGTGGGGCTGCTGGCACAGGTACAGCGTCAGGAAGGCCTTGCAGGCGTCGATGGCCTCCTGCGGGTCGTCGTCGTTGATGCTGCACGAGACGATCTGGGTGAGGTCGATCGACGTCTTGCCGTCGGTGCGCTTGGCCAGGCCGCGCCCGATGGCGGCGTTCGCGCCGACGAGGTACGACGGCGGCAGCAGGAAGTCCATGTGCACGCCGTCGCTGATCTCACCGGCGAGCTCGAGCATCTTCGGGCCGACGGCGCCGATGTAGATGGGGATGTCGACGGGCTTGTTCTCGCGGTACATGCTGTCGAACCGCACGCCGCGCATCTGCACGAAGTCGCCCTCGAAGTCGACGAGCTCGTTGCGGAAGAACGCCTGCAGGACGGTGATGTACTCACGCATCGACGCGATCGGCTTGACGAGGGGCTGCCCGACCTTGGTGGCCAGCGGCTCCCACCAGGCGCCGATGCCCAGGATCGCGCGGCCGGGCGCGACCTCGTCGAGGGTCTTGAAGGTGACCGCCATGAGCGCGGCGTTGCGGCTCTTGTTGTTGACGACGCCGGTGCCGATCTTCACGTTGCGGGTCCTGCTCGCGATGATCGCGGCCGGCACGATGCCGTCGCGGGCGAGGCGCCCCTCGGCGACCCAGACCGACTCGAAGCCGTTCTGGTCGGCGAACTCGGCCTGCCAGTAGGTCTGCTCGAGGCTGAGCCGCTCGCCGACGTGGATGCCAAGAGGGATTTTCATCGTGGTGAGGCTCCGTTCAGAAGAGGTTCGGCGCGCCGCGGTCGGCGAACTGGCCCCGGCCCGCACTGCCGGAGAACGAGCCCGACGCGTCGACGAGGTGGTCGCCGCGGGAGAAGACGTGGACCGGCTTGCCGGTCACCCGCATCCCGTCGTAGAGGTTGTAGTCGGTGCGCATGTGGGTGCCCTCGGTCGTGATGACGTGGTCGGCCTTCGGGTCCCACACGACCAGGTCGGCGTCGGCCCCGACGGCGACGATCCCCTTGCGGGGGAACAGGCCGAAGAGCTTGGCCGGCCGGGTCGAGACCAGGTCGACGAAGCGGCAGGCGTCGAAGCGGCCGCTCGCCACGCCGCCCTCCCAGAGCACCATGAGCCGGTCCTCGATGCCGGGCACCCCGTTGGGGACCTTCGGGAAGTAGCCGGGGCTGCGCAGTTTCTGCGGGGGCAGGTCGTCGGGCTGGTGCAGGCAGAAGCCCGCGTGGTCGGTCGCGACCGTCGCCACCGCGCCGGTGACGAGCGCCTTCCACAGGCCTTCCTGGTTGCTGCGCTCGCGGATCGGCGGGGAGCACAGGTAGGCGGCGGCCTTCTCGCCCAGGCCCTCGTAGTCCTCGTAGGCGACCTGCAGGTACTGCGGGCAGGTCTCCGCCCACACCCGGCGGCCGTCCGCCCGGGCCCGGCTGATCTCGTCGGCCGCGGCGGCGCTGGAGACGTGCACGACGTACAGCGGCGCCCCGACGGACTCGGCGAGCACGATCGCGCGGTGCACGGCCTCGGCCTCGGAGTCGTGGCCGTGGGCGGTCGCGTGGAAGTGCTCGGCCGTGTCGCCGCGGTCGATGAGCAGCTGGGTCTCGCGGGCCACCATGTGCCCGTTCTCGGCGTGCACCATCGGCAGCACGCCGAGCTCGCGGGCGAGGTCGAAGCCCTCGAGCAGCTCGCCGTCGTCGACCATCTGGGTGCCGGGGTAGGCCATGAAGAACTTCCAGCTGGCCGCCCCCTCGCCGGCGAGGCGGCGCAGGTCGTCGAGCACGTCGGGCTGCTGGACGCGGGGCGGGACGATGGCGTGCAGACCGAAGTCGACGACCGAGCGCTCCAGGGCCGCGTCGCGGCGGCGCAGGTACGTGTCGTACAGCGACCGGTCCGGCTCCTTCTTGACGAAGTCCAGGATCGTCGTGGTGCCGCCGTGCGCGGCGGCGACGGTCCCGGTGTGGAAGTCGTCGGCCGTCCTGGTGGTGAACCCGTCGATCGGGTACTCCAGGTGCGTGTGCGCGTCGATCCCGCCCGGGATGACGAGCATGCCGGTCGCGTCGATGACCGTGTCGGCGGTCCAGTCCGAACCGATACCGAGCGCGACGATCCGGCCGTCGCGCACGAGCACGTCGGCGCGGATGGCCGCGTCGGCGTTGACGACCGTACCGCCGCGAATCAGTGTCGATCCCATGGCAATCTCCCCAGCTCAGCCCTGGTAGTGCTCGTCGGCGAGGGCGAGGACCTCGTCGAGCACGCCGAGCGCCAGGTCGATCTCGGCGGCGTTGATGACCAGCGGCGGCGTGAGGCGCAGGACGTTGAAGTTGGCGGTGAGGTACACGCCCCGCTCCATCGCCGCCTTGAGCAGCCTGCCCACCGGGGCGGCCGTGGGTCCCTTGGCGTTGAACGGGACGAGCGGCTCCTTGGTCGCGCGGTTCTTCACCAGCTCGACGCCGTAGAAGAGGCCGCGGCCGCGGATGTCGCCGATGCTCGGGTGCCGCTCGGCCAGCTGGGCCAGGCCGGCGCCGAGGCGCTCGCCCATCGCCCGGGAGTTGTCGACGACGCCCTCGTCCTGCATGATCCGCAGCGAGGCCACGCCGGACGCGCAGGCGAGGGGGTGACCGGCGTAGGTCATGCCGCCCCAGAACATGTTCGTCCGCAGCCACTCGGAGATCCGCTCGTTCACCGTCATCGCGCCGAGCGGGACGTAGCCCGAGTTCAGGCCCTTGGCGGTGATGAGGATGTCGGGCGTGACGTTCCAGTGGTTGCAGGCGAACCACTCGCCGGTGCGGCCGAAGCCGGCCATGACCTCGTCGAAGATCAGGATGATGCCGTACCGGTCGCAGACCTCGCGCAGCGACCGCAGGTACCCGTCCGGCGGGTAGATCAGGCCGTTGGTCCCGGTGACCGGCTCGACGATGACGGCGGCGACGGTCTCGGGGTTCTCGTACTGCAGGATCTCCTCGAGGTGCGGCCCGCCCGAGCAGACCGGGCACGGGTCGGGGTGCCCGGCCGGGCAGCGGTACGTGTACGGGTCGAGCATCCGCACCACGCCGCTGATGCCCGGCTCCGCGGCCCACCGGCGCGGGTCGCCGGTGAGCGACATCGCACCGGCGGTGGCGCCGTGGTACGAGCGGTACCGCGCGACGATCTTGTGCCGGCCGGTCACGTGGCGGGCGAGCCGCACCGCGTTCTCGTTGGCCGCCGCGCCGCCGGTGGTGAAGAAGCTCATCTTCAGGTCGCCCGGGGTCAGGTGCGCGATCATCTCGGCGAGCTCGGCCCGCGAGCGCTCCGCGAACCCGGGGCCGATGTAGCACAGCTCCTCGGCCTGGGCGCGGATCGCCTCGACGAGGCGGGGGTGCTGGTGGCCCAGGTTGAGGTTGACGAGCTGCGACTGGAAGTCCAGGTACTTGCGGCCGTCGTAGTCCCAGAACCACGAGCCCGAGCCGCCGGCGACCGGGATCGGGTCGAGCGAGCCCTGCACCGACCAGGAGTGGATGACGTACTCCTTGTCGGCCGCCTTCACCCGCTCGGCGGTCCAGGCCTCGGTGTCGATCTGGTGCTCGGTGATGGTCATGCGCCGGCCTTGACCTCGGCGCCGAACGTGGCGAGGCGGGCGAGCGGGCGGCCGGCGTTGGCCGCGGCGACGATCACGAAGATCTCGCGGGGCCGCGGGACGTCGGCGACCTGCAGCGTCACCGTCTGGTGGTGCGAGCGGGTCTTCGAGTCCAGCTTGTGCTTGAGCGGGATGTCGATCGGGCTGCCGGTGAGCCCGACCTTCTCGGCCGCCGGGAGCAGCTCGGTGCCGCCGGCCGCGTTGCGGAACATGTTGCCGAACCGCAGGTTGTGAATGAGCGCCGAGCCGTGCTCGAGCTCCCCGTCGATGCCGACGAGCGCCGCCTTGCCGAAGGCCTCGACCTCGTCGCCCAGCAGCTCGACGCAGGCCGGCCCGATGAGGCTGCCGATCTCCTCGCCCAGCTCGTCGGCGAGGGTCACCAGATCCTGCACGTACTCGCTGGGGTACGGGTTCTCGATGACGACCCCGACGAACGCGACGCGGTGGCGGGGCTGCACGTCCTGACCGTTCTCGAGCCAGGTCTCCTCGAGGTGGCGAACGATCTTCCGGACCCTGATCACGATCACTCCCTTGTGGTTCATTCAACGAACCGTCGGTTCAAATACTGTAGACACTGTGGGGGGCTGTCAAGAGTCGCGAGGACTCGAAGCTCAGCTCGAGTAGAGGTCGGTCCGCCGGTCGGCCAGGGGCTGGTTGAACGGGTTCTCCCGGCGCTCACGGCGGGTGCCGACGAGGTCGACCTCGGCCAGCACCAGCTCTTCGCGGTCGCGGCTCGCGGGCCCGGCCAGCGGCCAGCCGTCGGGGCCCACGAGCACGGACCGCCCGACGAACTCCTGCCCGCGCTCGACGCCGATCCGGCTGACGCCGGCGACGAAGAACTGGTTGCTGTGCGCGCCCGTCATGCACATCAGGTGCGCCATCGCCGGCCCGGTGTCGGGCTGGCCGGGCACGGGCACCCAGTTCGACGGCAGCACGAGCAGATCCGCGCCCTGTACGGCCACGCTGCGGAACGTCTCGGGGAACCAGGCGTCGTAACAGATGCCGACGCCGATGCGCCCCAGCGCGGTGTCGAACACCGGGAAGCCGGCCGTGTTCGGGTCGTAGATGCGTTTCTCGTCGTTCCACAGATGGGCCTTGCGGTACGTGCCCAGGTGGCCGTCCGGGCCGAGCACCACCGCCGAGTTGTAGACCCGGTCCCCGTCGAGCTCGGTCAGGCCGCCGACGATCCAGATCCCCAGCTCCGCCGCGAGCGCGGCCCAGCCGGTGCTCGTCGGGCCGCCGGGTACCGGCTCCGCGTACTGCGCCGCCTCCGCCCGGTCCGCGAACACGTAGCCGGCCGAGGACGCCTCGGGCAGCACGACGAGCCTGGCCCCCTCGGCCGCGGCCCGCCGGATCCAGGCCGACGAGGCCGCGAGGTTGCCCTCGACGTCACCGAGCACCGGTTCCCACTGGACGCCGGCCAGGACGAAGCCGGTCACCAGCTCGCCCGGACGGCCGTGTACTTGATGTTCAGGTACTCGTCGATGCCGACCCGGCCGCCCTCGCGGCCGAGGCCGGACTGCTTCACCCCGCCGAACGGCGCCGCCGGGTTGGAGATGACGCCCTGGTTGAGCCCGACCATGCCGCTCTCGAGGCGTTCGCTGACGCGCAGGCCGCGGGCGAGGTTCTCGGTGAAGACGTAGGAGGCGAGGCCGTACTCCGAGGCGTTGGCCAGGCCGACCGCCTCGTCCTCGGCGTCGAAGAGCACGATCGGGGCCACCGGGCCGAAGATCTCCTCGCGGACGGTCCGGGCGTCGCCGGGCACGTCGGCCAGGACCGTCGGGGCGAAGAAGTGCCCGTCGCCGTCGAGCGCCGCTCCCCCGGTCACGACCCGGGCGCCGGCCGCGGTCGCGTCGGCGACCAGCTCGCCGACCGACCGCACGGCGTTGCCGTCGATGAGCGGGCCCACCTCGGTCGCGGGGTCGAGGCCGTGGCCGACGCGCAGGCGGCCCAGGCGCTCGGCCAGGCCGCTGACGAACTGCTCCGCGACGGAGCGCTGGACGTAGAAGCGGTTGGCGGCGGTACAGGCCTCGCCGACGTTGCGCATCTTGGCCTGGACGGCCCCCTCGACGGCGAGCTCGAGATCGGCGTCGTCGAAGACCAGGAACGGCGCGTTGCCACCGAGCTCCATGGACGTGCGCAGCACCCGCTGGGCGGCCTGGCCCAGCAGGGTCCGGCCCACCTCGGTCGAGCCGGTGAACGACACCTTGCGCAGCCGCGGGTCGTCCAGCAGCGCCGAGCTGGCCTCGCCCGAGCGGGCCGTGGTGAACACGTTGACCACACCCCGCGGGACGCCGGCCTCCTCGAGGATCGCCACCAGCGCCAGCATCGACAGCGGGGTCTGCTTGGCCGGCTTCACCACGACCGTGCAGCCGGCCGCGAGCGCGGGGCCGATCTTGCGGGTGCCCATCGCCATCGGGAAGTTCCACGGGGTGATGAGCAGGCACGGGCCGACCGGCTGGCGCATGAGCAGCACCCGGGAGCCGCCGGCCGGGGCCGGCAGGTAGCCGCCGTCGATGCGGACGGCCTCCTCGGCGAACCACCGCAAGAACTCCGCCGCGTAGCTGACCTCGGCCTGCGACTCGGCGAAGGCCTTGCCCATCTCCAGGGTCATCAGCCCGGCCAGGTCGTCGCGGCGGGCCACCATCAGCTCGAACGCCCGGCGCAGCACCTCGCCGCGCTCGCGCGGTGCCGTGGCCGCCCAGGCGTGCTGGGCCCGGTCGGCGGCGGCCAGGGCGTCGAGCGCGTCGGCGACGGATGCGTCGGCGACCTCCGCGATCACCGAGCCGGTCGCCGGGTCCTCGACCGCCAGGGCCTTGCCGCCCCGGGCCGCCCGCCACTCGCCGTCGATGTACAGGCCCTTCGGCACCCGGCCGGCCGTCGCCGTCGCCGCGGCCAGCGCCTCGTCAAATGCGGCCATTGTTTCCTCCTCCACCGGCCGGTCGTCCCCGGTCCGGTCCGTCGCCGGCGCTACAGCCGGCCTAGCCCACTGGGCAGCTCGATGTCGGTATTGCTGAGCAGCTCGCTGAGTTGCCGGGCGGCCTTCATGACCGACTCCGCCACGTCGGGGATGCGGTCGCGGGTGAGCCGGTAGGTGGGGCCACCGATCCAGACCGCGTACGGCGTGGTGCCCCGGATTCGCACCGGCGCGGCCACGGAGGCCGCGCCGACCTCGAGCTCGTCGTAGGCGAACGCGAACCCGCGGTCGCGGACCGCCGCCAGCGAGCCCATGAACGTGTCCAGGTCGCCGACCTCGGGCGGGGCGGACGCGGCGAACTCCTCGGCGAAGTCGGCGCGGACCTCGGCCGGGTCGAGCGCGGCCAGCAGCACCTTGCCGGTGGACGTGGCCCACACGGGCTGGGTCCGCGGCACGGGCTTGAGGGTCTGGCCGATGAGCGAGGGTCCCGGCACCTGGGCCACCACCATCACCTTGGGGGCGAGCAGGACGTCGAAGCCCGCCGTCTCCCGCGTCTCCCCCGCCAGGCCGCGCAGGACGTCACGCATGTGGCCGTAGGCGCCGCCGCCGTCGAGCAGGCCGCCCACGATGGACAGCAGGCCCAGGGACACGCGGTACCGCCGCGTCACCGGGTCGAGGGTCAGCCAGCTCTCCCGCTCGAGCACGGTCAGCACCCGGTAGCAGGTCGCCTTCGGAATGCCCGCCTCGCGCGCGACCTCGCTGAGGCCGACGCCCTCGGGGTGGGCGGCCACCGCGCGCAGCAGCCAGATGGTGCGCCGGACCAGCCCGGCTTCACCAGATGCCATCGAGTTCCTCCCGTTATCCGCTTGCCATCGTCAGCGGCAATTCTTTCGATGCCATCCTGGCAGGCGCGGCGGGCCACCGGGATGCCGGACGAGATCGTGCCCCGTCCGGCACCCCGAGCGGCTACTTGCCGCCCTCGGTGATCGTCGGCGTCTCGGGCTTGTAGGAGCTGCCCGTGACGTCCACGCCCGCCGCCTTGAGCTCCTCGCGGGCCTTGTCGGACAGGTCGGTGCGGAACGCGGTGCCGTCCGGCTTGCTCTTGAGCACGCCGCCCTTGATCGCGATGTCGATGGTGGAGTCCCACGACTTCTGGTCCATCGCCCCGATGCCGTTCGGCGAGGGCCAGATCAGCTTGTTGACCTCGGTGAGCATCCAGGTCTGGTGACCGGTGCCCAGTGCGCTGCCGTGGTTGAGCACGATGTCGACGCAGCCCTTGAGGTCGTCGCGGCAGGCGGCCCAGCCCTGGTACGACGCCTTGAGGAACTTCACCGCGGTGTCCTGGTTGGCCTGGTCCTTGAGCCAGTCCCCGCGGGCGTAGATGCCGTCCTCGAGGCTGGTGTAGCCGGCGTCCTGCAGGCTGATCGCGGTGAAGTCCGACGGCTGGTACAGCTTGCCGGTCTTCGGGTTCTTGGTCTCCAGCAGCTGGGCGTACTCGTTGTACGTCTTCGCCTGCGCGCTGTCGACCTCGCGCTTGAGCAGCAGCGACATGTCGAACGGCTGCTGGATGATCTGGGTGTCCTTGGTCGGCTCGACGCCCGCGCCGCGCATCGCCGCGTACTGCACCAGCTCGTTGCCGTAGCCCCAGCTGCCGGTCTTCTTGCCCTTGAGGTCGGCGAGGGTCTTGATGCCCGAGTCGGCCCAGGCGACCTGCAGGTACGCGCCGCGCTGGAAGACCTGGCCGATGTTGACCAGGTCCGCGCCCTGCTCGCGGGTCGCCATCGTCTTGGTGACGTGGCTGACCGCGAACTCGGCGTTGCCGGACGAGAGGACCTGCTGGGGGACGATGTTGACGCCGCCCTCCTGGATGGTCACGTCCAGGCACGCCGCGTCGTAGAAGCCCTTGTCCTTCGCCGCGTAGTAGCCGGCGAACTGGGCCTGGGCGACCCACTGGAGCACGACGCGGACCTTGGTCTTCGACTGGCAGTCCTTGCCGGCGTCGGAGGCGGCCTGCGTGCCGCTGTCGGACATCCCGCCACAGCCGGTCGCGAGCAGCGCGGTGGCGGTGAGGGCGCTCAGACCGGCTGCTAACCGGCCCGGCCGTCTACGAAGGAACATGCTGACTCCAAAGCAGAGAAGAGTTCGGGGGTATTGCGGAGGGGGGTGCGGCGCCTACGGGTTCTCGTCGTGCAGCGAGGAGTGCCAGGGCATGAGCAGGCGCTCCAGCAGCGACACGACGCCGAACATGGCCAGGCCGAGCACGCTCGCCACGAGGATGCCGGCCCAGGCGTAGTCGAACCGGGGCAGCGACGCCTGCGAGGCGATGTAGACGCCGAGTGCGTTGCTCGGGCCGCCGAAGTACTCGGTCACGATCACGCCGATGACGGCGAGGGTGGAGCCGAGCTTCAACGCGTTGAACAGGAAGGGCAGCGCGTTGGGCAGTCGCAGCATCAGCGCCACGTGTCGGGGCTTGGCCGCCAGCGACTGCATGAGCTCCAGGTGCAAGGGTGAGACCTGCAGCAGGCCCCGGGTCGTGTTGACCAGAACGGGGAAGAACACCATCACGGCGGCGACGCCGGCCTTGGAGACCAGGCTGGTGACGCCGAACCAGTTGTTGAAGATCGGGGCCAGGGCCACGATCGGGGCGCAGTTGATGATGACGGCGACCGTGAGCACGGGCCCGGACATGCTCGGGAACCGGCTCAGCACCAGCGCCACCACGACGCCCCAGACCACGCCCATGAGCAGGCCGAGCAGGACCGCCTCGACGGTGATCCGGGAGGCCGACATGATCGTGCCGAACTGGCCGGCGAACGCGGACAGGATCGCGGTCGGCGTCGGGAGGATGAACGACGGGACGTCGAAGAGGATGACGGCGAGCTGCCACACGCCGAGGATCACCACGGCGGTGACGACGACCGGCAGGACGCGGCCGAGCTGGGCCCGCAGCCGGGACGGCTGGACGGCCTGGGTGACGGCCATCAGGCGGCCTGCTCGGCGAGCTCGCTGTGCAGGGCCGTGCGGGCCTCGGTCACCTTGGCGAAGAACGCTTCGGTGGTACGGGTGGCCGAGGTCCTCGGGTACGGCAGGTCCACGTCGATGCTCGCGGCGATCCGGCCCGGGCGCGCCGACATGACGACGATCCGCGAGGACAGGAAGACCGCCTCGGAGATGCTGTGCGTGACGAACACGACCGTGGTCCGGGTGTCGGCCCAGATCCGCAGCAGCTCGCCCTGCAGCCGCTCGCGGTTCATCTCGTCCAGCGCCCCCAGCGGCTCGTCCATGAACAGGATCGCCGGGTCGGCGGAGAGCGCGCGGGCGATCGCCACCCGCTGCTGCATGCCGCCGGAGAGCTGCCACGGGAAGTGCTTGGCGAACTCGGAGAGCCGCACGAGCTCCAGCATCTCCTGCGCCTTCGCCCGGCGGGCCTGCTTGTCGGCCCCGGCGACCTGCAGCGGCAGCTCCACGTTGCGCTGGACGCTGCGCCAGTCGAACAGGCCGGCCTGCTGGAAGACCATCCCGTAGTCGCGGTCGGTCCGGGCGGCGCGGGGCGTCTTGCCGTTGAGCGTCACCGTGCCGCTGGTCGGCTCGGTGAGGTCGGCCAGCACGCGCAGCAGGGTGCTCTTGCCGCAGCCGCTCGGGCCGAGCAGCGACACGAACTCGCCGCGCTCGATCGTCAGGTCGATGTTCTGAAGCGCGGTCACCGAGCGCTTGCCGCCGCTGTTGAACTCCTTGTTGACTCCGCGGACGGAGATGATGGCGGGCTCAGTCATCAGCTACTCCAGGCACATGTCGAAGGTTCGGTGCGGTCTTGCCACCGCGGACGCCGGGATTCCTGGCGGGAGCGACGGTCCGCCGCTGACGCGGTCCGAGCCATGGGCTTTTGGCGCTTCTCGCACGGCTCACGCATGGCGGTGCCGGAGCGCGAATCGCTCGATCAGGCCCAGCAGCTGCACGAAGACGATGCCGGCGACCGCGGAGACGAGGACGGCCGCGTAGAGCTTCTCCGGGCCGTTCGAGTAGTAGTAGGCGAAGGTGAGGATCGACCGGCCGATGCCGCGGCCGGTGCCGGCCGACAGCTCGCCGACGATCGCGCCCACGACGCTCGCCGTCGCGGCCAGCCGGAGCCCGGCGAACACGAAGGGCAGCGAGGCCGGGACGCGCAGCCACCACAGCACCTGGCGACGCTTGGCGCCGACGCTGTGCATGAGCTCCAGGTGCACCTTCTGCGGTGACTTCAGGCCGCGCAGCGTGTTGATCGTGACGGGGAAGAACGCCAGGTAGGCGGCGATGCCGGTCACGGCGATCCAGGGCGGGGCGCCGGCCTTGCCGCCCCAGATCACGATCATCGGGGCGATCGCCACCAGCGGCACCGTCTGCGACGCCACCAGCCACGGCATCAGGCCCTTGCTGATCGGGACCACGTTGAGGAACACGATCGCGAGCAGCAGGCCGAGCACGGAGCCGGCGACGAGGCCGTAGAGGGCCTCGCGCAGCGTCACCGTGGTCTCGCCGATCAGGTACGCGGCCAGGGACGTCGAGTCGCCGCGCCGGGCCGGCTCGATCAGCGAGTGCAGGATCGTCGAGAGGTGCGGCATCGACAGGTCGTCGGTGGCCACCGGGAAGCCGACCCCGGTTCCGGGGATGACGTCGCCGACCGCCTGGCCCAGCGCCTTGTACCCCTCCCAGAGCCCGGCGAGCAGCGCGACGACCCCGATCGAGCCGACGGTGTTGATGACGTGTTTCTTCACATCAGGTCCGCGAAGGGACCGGCCCTGCGCCAGCTGCTGCCGCCCGCGCTGGGCGCGCCCCGTCTCGGCCGACGTCGGCGGCGGAACGATCTTTGTCGCGGTCATGTGCAGGCACTCTCCGAAACCTCTCGGGAGCCGTCGTCCGGCGGTAGTGTTTCACTCAGTGAACCGTTGGATCGGATCACTCAGTGAACTGGTGGTTCACGATAGAGCCGTGACTCAGGGCACGTCAATGCATCCGGCAACGCGGATCTCACACGTTTCGCCGGGCCGTCCAACCCCTGGTGACCTGGGTATTTCCGCGCATTTCCGGTGCGTTTCGCGTCGCCCGAACGGCCGAGCCCGCCCCCGGCCGGACGGGTGCGGCCGACGACCCCCGGGGGTTGGACCGCCCGCGGCGGCCGGGCGGCGCCGTGCTCATGGGGTCAGCGCACGGTGACGCCGTCGAGCATCCAGTACCAGCTGTTGGTCGCGTCGTCCATGAAGCGTGAGCGGCCGCCCAGGTCCCAGCGCGCCCATCCCCGGCGCCGAGGAGACGGTCCGGCAGCTGCGCGAGCGCGGGCTGGCCGTCGTCTTCACCACCGCCTTCGGCCGCGCCACCGCCGACGCCCTGGGCTGGCGCTCGCTCGCCGACGCGGTGCTCACGCCGGCCGACGCGGGCGGTCGACTTCCTGGCCGCCCACCTCGGGCTCCTCGCCGTTGCGGTCGTGCTCGCCATCCGATAGCGGCCTGACCCCTGCACAGCCGGTCGCCGCGTCGTTCGAGGCGCCGGTCGCGGTCGCGCGGGCGGCGCTGATCCGGCCAGGGTGCCGCGGCGCTCGGCGCGACGGTCGTCGGGCAAGGAGTGGTGCGACGTCACCGCCGATCCCCGGTACTTTCGTGATCATGACCATCGTCTTCGCCGACCGGGGCCTGCACCTCGGGGTCCTGGGCGCCCTCCTGAGCAGCGGCGACATCGCCGCCGACGACCTGCGGGCCGTCGTCGACTCGACCGGGCCGGACGGCCCGGACGACGGCTACCCGGGCCCCGGCCCGCGCCTGGCGGCGTCACTGGACCTCCTGCACGCCTTCCCGGTGCCCTCAGCCCTGGCGGCGGCGGTCGAGCGGCTGGACTTCGACGGCGGCAACGACATCTACATGCTCATCGAGCAGACCCTGGACATCGACACCGGCGGCGAGACCGACGACTACAACGTGACGTCGCTGGAGGGCATCCACGCGCTGCCGGGCCTGCTGTCGCTGAACCTCGACGGCCACGGCTACCACCCGGCGCCGCTGGACCTGACCCCGCTGACGGGCCACCCGACGCTCACGAAGCTGTACCTCACCGGCGACTGCACGGCGGCCGGCGCCCTGGAGTCCCTGCCGGCACTGCGCGACCTGGACGTCGCCCTGGCCCGCCTCGACGACCCGGCCGTCCTGCCCCGCCTGGAGTCGCGCGGCGTGACGATCCGCCATCCCCGGCGCCGCTGAACCACCGGGTGCACGCGTACGTCTCCCCCGTTCGCGGACGCGGCGAAGACCGCATGATGCGCGGCGGCATGATCAGGGGAACGCGCCACGGTACCCCTCGTCGCCCCGGCGCTCGTACTCGGCGCACAGGTAGGTCTCCTGGACGAACCCGGTCAAGGTGCCCCACGCCGCGAGAAGCTCGCGTTTACCGTGGACCGCCCGGTAGCCGGCCTTGTTGTCCCTGAAACAGGCCAGCCCTGCGAACATCACGACGCCGGCGGGATGGTAGTCGGAGAAGGCGCAGCTGATGCAGGCCTTGAGACCGGCGCCCGGCGGCAGCGCGCGCTGCACCTCGATCAACGCCGCCTCGAAGTCGGCGTGCGTGCCGCTGGTCGCGAACACGCCGGTTCCGTGATGCAGCGCCAGCTCGACGCGGTCGCGGCCGCCGCGGTCGTCCGGGGCACCGAGGACGATTCGGCAGCGCAGCGTCGCCGGCTCGACCGCGCCGGCGGCTGTCGTCACCCGCACCGGCACGTCGCACTCGATGGTGCAGGCGCACAACGAATCGCCGGTCAGCAGGAACGGGGCGCCCGGCCCCAGCGGCTCGACGGGGTCGAGCACGTCGAACGCGGCGCCGCGGAAGGCCACGCCGCGGATACGAACGGCGAGCGTCCGGCCGTCGTTGTGGATGGTGATCGCCTCGGAGCCATGCCTGTCGCTGTAGTGTCCGAGCCAGAGCGGCACCATGCGGCACATGGTAGTGGCGGCGCCGGCGGGCAGCCGCTCGACCGCGGCGGCGTAACGACGGGGCCGGGGCGGGCGTTGCGGGAGCGCCGGTGGTGCCATGCGTGCGGGATCGGTCGATCGGTCAGGGTTGGGACGTTACGGCATCGATCGATGGATTGTTCGGTGCCCGCGTGCCGCGCGGCCGCTATGGTCGCCCGCATGCCTTTCGTCCGATTAGCCCGGAACGCGGTGCTGCGATGGCGGCGCGTGTCGATCCTCGCCGGGGTGCTCGCGGTGTTGTGCGGGGTCCCCGCCGCCGCGGCGATGGTCTCCGGCACGGCGCTCCCGGCGCCCTCGTTCGACGGGCCCGTCTACGCCGTCGCCTACCGCGGCGCGACCGTATACGTCGGCGGCGCCTTCACCGCCGCGGTCGTCGACGGCCACCGCGTGCCCCGTCAGCGCCTGGCCGCGTTCGACGCCCGCACCGGGGCGCTGCTCGACTGGGCCCCGGCCGCCGACGCCACCGTCCGGGCGCTCGCCGTGGCCGGCGCCACCGTCTACGTGGCGGGGGAGTTCGGCACCGTCGGCGGCGCGGCCCGCTCGCGCCTCGCCGGGCTCGATGCCGACAGCGGCACGGTCACCGCGTTCCAGCACCGCGTCGCCGGGCAGGTGGCGACGCTCGCCTCCGGGCACGACAGGCTGTACGCCGGCGGCAGCTTCTCCACCGTCGACGGGGTCAAGCACGCCAACCTCGCGGCGTTCACGCTCGCCGACGGCGCCCTGGACGCCGGGTGGGCCGCGGGCAGCGACGAGGCCGTCACCGGGCTCGCCGTCACGAGCGGCCGGGTGTACGCCGGCGGCGGCTTCCACCGCGTCAACGGGCAGTCCGCGCTGCGCCTGGCCGCGCTCGATCCGGCCACCGGGAAGCTCGACCGCGGGTTCCGCCCCAACCCCCCGGCGATCGTGCTCGCCGTCGCCGCCGCCGACGGTACCGAGGCCGGCTCCTCGGCCCTGGTCGCGGTCGCGATGGGCGGGCAGGGCGGCCGCGCCGCGGCGTACACGCTCGCCGGCGCCCAGCGCTGGCAGCGGGTCTTCGACGGCGACGCGCAGGCCGTCGCGGTCCTCGACGGGATCACGTACGTCGGCGGGCACTTCGACTCGGCCTGCACGACCACGCGCAACCAGGCGCACGGCGTGTGCAGCGACCGCTCGGTGAAACGGGTCAAGCTCGCCGCGATCAGCTCCTCCGGCCGGCTCACGAGCTGGGCGCCGCAGGCCAACGGCATCGTCGGGGTGCGCAGCCTGGCCGCGAGCCCGGTCACCGGCACGGTCACCGCGGGCGGGGAGTTCACGACCATCGGCGGCATCGTGCAGAAGCGGGTCGCCGTGTTCGGCTAAGGCCGCGGCGCCGGGCCCGTGCCGGGTTGTCACGGTTCCGTCATGGTTCCTCGGGCTGTTCGTCACACCGGGCGGCGACGCTTGCACCGGTGTGCCGGGAAGCCTGGTCGGCGACGTGTTGCCGACGACTCGAGGAGCTTCATGGCCGGCACGACCATGCGTTGGGCGCCGTCGCGGCGCATCGCCGAGGTGCTGCGCACCGAGACCGTCGGCGGGGTGCTGCTGCTCGCCGCCGCCGTGGTGGCCCTCGGCTGGGCGAACTCACCCTGGTCGGGGGCGTACGAGAGCCTCGGCGCAGTGCGGATCGGCCCGGCCGCCTGGCATCTGGACCTGACGCTCGCGGCCTGGGCGGCGGACGGGCTGCTGGCGCTGTTCTTCTTCGTGGCCGGGCTGGAGCTCAAGCGCGAGCTCGTCGCCGGTGAGCTGCGCGAGGTGCGCCGGGCCGTCCTGCCGGTGGCCGCGGCGGTCGGCGGGATGGCGGTGCCGGCGCTGCTGTACGTGCTGGTGAACCTCGCCGGCCCCGGCGACGCGCGCGGCTGGGCGGTGCCGACGGCGACCGACATCGCGTTCGCCCTGGCCGTGCTCGCCGTGGCCGGGTCCCGGGCACCGGCCGGCCTGCGGACGTTCCTGCTGACGCTCGCCGTGGTAGACGACCTGCTCGCCATCGGCGTGATCGCCGTGTTCTACACGGCCCACCTCGCGGTGCTGCCGCTGCTGGCCGCGCTCGTCCCGCTCGCCGCGTTCGGCTGGGTCGTGCGCCGGGGCGGCCGGCGGGACGGGTGGCTGCTCCCGCCGCTCGCGGTCGCGGTCTGGCTGCTGGTGCACGCCTCGGGCGTGCACGCCACGGTCGCCGGGGTGCTGCTGGCCTTCCTGGTGCCGGTCCGCCGCGGCGAGGCCCTGGAGCATCGGCTGCGGCCGGTGTCGGCCGGGTTCGCGGTGCCGGTCTTCGCGTTCTTCGCGGCGGGCGTACCGCTGGCCGGCGCCGCCTCGCTCGGCGCCGCGGTGCGCAGCCCGGTCGCGCTCGGGGTGCTGGCCGGGCTGGTGCTCGGCAAGCCGGTCGGGGTGCTGGCCGCGGCCTGGCTGACCCGCCGGCTCACCGGGGCCGCCGCGCCGGGCGGCCTCGCCCGGCGGGATCTGGTCGCGGCCGGCCTGCTGTCGGGGATCGGGTTCACCGTGTCGCTGCTCATCGCCGAGCTGGCCTTCGGCCCCGGCACTGCCGCCGGCGAGCAGGCCCGGCTGGCGGTCCTGGCCGGCTCGTGCCTGTCGGCGGGCATCGCCGTCGTGGCGCTGCGCCGCCGGTCGGTGCTTGCGGAGGGGGCCTGATGCAGACTGGGCCGATGGGATTCTTCGACCAGCGGCCCGAGCCGGCGCCCGTGCGCGAGGCGGACCCGGTGCCGTGGGCGCGGCCCGAGACCGTCCTGCCCGGCATCGCCGCGGACACGGTGATCCTCGCCCGCACCGACGACGCCGTCCTCGCCCTCAGCGAGCTGCGCGCCTACCCCAACGGCTTCCAGCTCGTGTTCACGGCCGTCGTGCGGCAGCCGCCGGGCCGGCCGGGGTTCGGCTCCAACGGTTTCCTGCGCCGGTACGAGCCCGGGCCGGTGCCGGACACGTTCCTGCGGTTCGGGATGCGCTTCGCCGACGGCACGGTGCTGACCAACCTCGACGCCGACCCCGGCAACCCGGGCGAGGTCCGGCCGCGGCTGATGCCGGAGGGCGGGCACGGGGGCCGGCGCCGATACGAGCAGTCGTACTGGGTGAGCCCCCTGCCCCCGCCCGGCCGTCTCGACGTGGTCGTCGAGTGGCCCGCGCAGGGGATCCCGGAGACGACCGTCGAGCTCGGCGCCGCCGTCGTGCTCGACGCCGCCCGGCGCGCGCAGACGCTGTTCGGCCCATAGACTCGGCTGCGTGGATCACGTCTGCGTGGTGTACAACGCGCGCTCGGGTGCGCAACTGGACCGGGACCGGCTCGCGCGGCTGTTCGAACGGCGGGGCGTGAAGGCGCAGTTGCGCGCGTTCGACCCGGACTCGCTCACCGCCGACGTGCGTGAACTGCTCGCGACCGGCCCCGACGCGCTGCTCGTCGCCGGCGGGGACGGGTCCGTGCGGGCCGTGGCCGAGCGCATGCTCGGCAGCGAGGTCCCGCTCGGCATCGTGCCGGGCGGGACGATGAACGTGCTGGCGCGCGATCTCGGCGTACCGAACGATCTCGACGAGGCCGTGGACGCCCTGCTGTCCGCCTCCGTCGCGTGGATCGACGTGGCGACCGTGAACGACCAGATCTTCCTGTGCAGCTCGATGCTGGCGCTCATGCCGCACATCGGCCGGCTGCGCGAACGCGCGCGCAGCTCCGCGCGCGGGCGGCTGGGGCTGCTGCGCAACGGGCTGCGGATCCTGCGGCGGTACCCGCGCATGCGGCTCACCATCGTGGTCGACGGGCAGGAGCACCCGGCCCACACCCGCGCGGCCGTCGTGTCGTGCAACCCGCTGGCCGCCGGGCCGGCGCCGCTGCCCGGCCGCGACCGGCTCGACGCCGGGACGCTCGCCGTGTACGTCACGCACGACCGCACCCGCTGGGACCTGCTCACGGTCGCCGCCCGGCTGTTCGACGGCAGCTGGCAGCGCGACGCGCGCATCCGCGTCTACGAGGGCACGAGCGTGCGGATCCGCACGTCGTCGCTGCGGTACCTCAGCGTCATGAGCGACGGCGAGATCGCGCAGCTCGGCGTGCCGCTGCGCTACGAGATCCGGCCGCGCGCGCTGGCGGTGCTCGCCCCGTGACCGTGCGGATCGCGCAGATCTCCGACCTGCACTTCGGCCGCGATGTGCCCGAGGTCGTCGCACGGCTGCTCGGCGAGCTGCGCGAGGTCGCACCGACGCTGGTCGCGGTCTGCGGCGACCTGACCCAGACGGCCCGGGCGGCCCAGTTCGAGGCGGCCCGCGCGTTCCTGGACGCGCTGCCGGCGCCCGCACTGGTGGTACCGGGCAATCATGACCTGCCCGGATGGCGGGTGTGGGCGCGGTTCACGCGGCCGTGGCGGCGCTGGCGTTCGCACATCGGCACCGACCCGAACGGTGCGGTGACGCACACCGCGCCGGGTCTCGTCGCTGTCGGGGTGAACACCGCCCGCGCCTGGACCCCGCACACCGACTGGTCCCGCGGCCGGATCAACCGGACGCAGGTGGCCGCGATCCTCGCCGCGTTCGACGCCGCTCCCGACAACGCGCTGC
The DNA here is from genome assembly GCF_050947935.1 of Dactylosporangium sp. CA-052675. Taxonomy (GTDB): domain Bacteria; phylum Actinomycetota; class Actinomycetes; order Mycobacteriales; family Micromonosporaceae; genus Dactylosporangium. The sequence goes on from NZ_CP192010.1 coordinate 6,161,454, forward strand.
GCGTGGTGCTCACGCACCACCCGTTCCTGCTGACCGGGGCGGGCCGGCGCCGCGGGTTGGTCGGGCGCTCGGCCCCGGCGTTGCGCCGCCTGCGCCGCCGCGCCGACCTGCTGCTCGGCGGCCACATCCACCTGGCGTACTCCGGGCTGGTCGACGGCCTGGTGGTGGCGCAGTCGGGCACGGCGGTGTCCAACCGGCTCAAGGGCGAGCCGAACTCGTACAACCTGATCGAGTCGGACGGCGACCGCCTCACGGTGGCGAACCGCCGCTGGGACGGCAGCCGGTTCGCGACCCACGAGCGCGCCGCGTACGCCCGGGACGGCCGCGAATGGAGCGCCGCCGGCCCATGATCGGGTAAGGTCGTCGCCGGAGTGCCGGGAAGTCTGGTCGGCGAGTGTGTTCACCGTGCCGACCGGAAGGACCCCACATCATGAAGGCGCGCGAGCTCGCGGCGGAGTTCCCGGTCGTCCGGCTGGGCACCCCGGCCCTGGAGGCGGCCCGGTTGCTGGCCGGGCAGGACCTGCCCGGGCTGATCGTGCTCGACGAGCACGGCTACCCGTTCACGATCCTGGCCGGCACGCAGGTGCTGCGCATGGCGATTCCGCAGTACTGCCAGGAAGATCCGGCCCTGGCCCGGGTCGTCGACGAGCCGGCCGCGGACCTGCTGCTGCGCGAGCTCGGCGAGCGCACCGTCGCCCAGGCCCTGCCGCCCGACAAACGCGAGCTGGCCGTCGTCGCGCCGGACGCCACGGTGCTGGAGATCGCGGCGGTGATGGCCCGCACCCGCACCCCGCTCGTCGCGGTGGTGGACCGGCAGCGACACCTGCTCGGCGCGATCACGCTCGACGCGCTGCTCGACCGGATGCTCGCCGAGTGAGCATCACCGCCTGGCTCTCCGTCGCGATCTTCGCCGCCGCCTACGTGCTCATCGCCACCGAGTGGGTGCACCGGGTGACCGCCGCGCTCGGCGGCGCGGTCCTCATGCTGCTCATCGGCGCCACCGACGCCGAGCACGCGTTCTTCTCGGCCGATGCCGGGATCGACTGGAACGTCGTGTTCCTGCTGCTGGGCATGATGCTCATCGTCGCCGTGCTCAAACGGACCGGCGCGTTCGAGTACCTGGCCATCTGGGCGGTCAAACGCGCACGCGGGCGGCCGTTCCCGGTGATGGTGATCCTCGTCGTGGTGACCGCTGTCGCGTCGGCGATGCTCGACAACGTCACTACCGTGCTGCTCATCGCCCCGGTGACGTTCCTGGTCTGCCAGCGCCTCGCCGTGCCCGTCGCCCCGTACCTGATCGCCGAGGCCATGGCCAGCAACATCGGCGGCACCGCCACCCTCGTCGGCGATCCGCCCAACATCATCATCGCCAGCCGCGCCGGGTTGTCCTACAACGACTTCGTCAACCACCTGGCCCCGCTCATCGCGGTCCTCCTCGTCGTGTTCGTGCTGCTGTGCCGGGTCATGTTCCGCTCCGCGTTCCGTGCCGATCCCGAGCGGGCCGCCGCCGTGGTGCAGCTGCGCGAGCGCGACGCGATCCGCGACCCCCGGCTGCTCGTCGTCAGCCTCGCCGTCCTCGCGCTCGTGACCGCCGCGTTCGTCCTGCACTCGGTGGTCCACCTGGAGCCGTCCGTGGTGGCGATCGTCGGCGGCCTCGTGCTGCTCGCCGCGTCCCGGCTCGACGCCGCCGAGGTCGCCGCCGACGTGGAGTGGCCGACCCTCGCCTTCTTCGCCGGGCTGTTCGTCATGGTCGGCGCGCTCGTGCACACCGGCGCCGTCGGTGCCCTGTCCCGCACGGTCGCCGACGCGGTCGCGGGCGACCCGCACCTGGCGGCGATGGGCCTGCTGGGCGGGTCGGCGGTCCTGTCGGCGATCGTGGACAACATTCCCTACGTGGCCACGATGAGCCCGATCGTCGCCGACCTCGCCCGCGCCGAGGGCAGCACCGGCGGGCCGCACGTGCTGTGGTGGGCCCTCGCGCTCGGCGCCGACCTCGGCGGCAACGCGACCGCCGTCGGCGCGTCGGCCAACGTGGTCATCCTGGGCCTCGCCGAACGGGCCGGGCAGCGGATCAGCTTCTGGCAGTTCACGAAGTACGGCCTCGTCGCCGCCGGGGTCACCGTCGCGATCTCGGCGGTGTACCTGTGGCTGCGCTACCTCGCCTTCGCCTGACCACACCGTGTTCCCCGACAGGACCCCCGGATGACTCTGCTGCTGTGCTTCGCCGCGACCCTGCTGCTGGCGGTGTTGCTGTCCGCCCTCGCGCACCGGACCGTGCTGTCCACGGCGGTGGTGGTCCTCGTCGCCGGGTTCGTGCTCGGCGACGGTATGACCGGCGTGATCCATGTGACCTCCGGGTCGCCGGTGGTGGCGTCGCTCGCCGAGCTGGCGCTGTTCGCGGTGCTCTTCACCGACGGTATGCGGGTCGGCTGGGCCGATCTGCGCAGCGCGTGGCGGCTGCCCGGCCGGGCGCTGGGCTGGGGCCTGCCGCTGACGCTGGTCATCACCGCGGTGGTCGCGCACTTCGTGGCCGGGCTCGGATGGCCGGAGTCGCTGCTGATCGGGGCGATCCTGGCGCCGACGGACCCGGTGTTCGCGGCCGCCCTGGTCGGCAACGACAAGGTGCCGGCCCGGCTGCGGCACCTGCTCAACGTCGAGTCGGGCGTGAACGACGGGCTCGCCCTGCCGTTCGTCGTGGTCCTGCTCGCCGTCGCGGCGGGCTCTCACGAGCTGCACCTGGGCGAGATCGGCCTCGAACTGGTCGGCGGGATCGCGATCGGGGTGGCGGTGCCGTGGGTGGCGATCCGGCTGGAGCGCACCCGGCTGTTCGCGGTCTCGGAGCAGTACCTGCCGCTGAACGCGGTCGCGATCGGGCTGCTGGTCCTCGCCCTGGGCAAGGTGACGCACGCGAACCTGTTCCTCGCCGCGTTCGCCGCCGGGATCACCGTGGCCACGATCGGCCACCGCGAGCGGGAGGCCTTCGAGCACTTCGGCGAGCTCGTCGCGGAGATCTTCAAGCTCGCGGCGCTGCTGGTCTTCGGCGCGCTGCTCACGCCCGGGCTGTTCGGCGCGATCGGCTGGACCGGATGGGTCTTCGTCGTGCTGGCCCTCGTGCTCGCCCGGCCGCTGGCGTTGTGGGTGTCGTTCCTGCGCTCCGGGCTGAGCCCCCGCGAGCAGGCGGCCGCGATGTGGTTCGGGCCGAAGGGGTTCGCCTCGGTGGTCTACGGGCTGCTGGTCCTCGCCTCCGGCATCGCCGCCGCCGGGCAGGTCTTCGCCCTCGTCGCGGTCACGATCGTGCTGAGCATCGTGCTGCACTCCTCCACCGACATCATCGTCGCCCGCGGGTTCGAGCCGCGGCTCATGCCCGCCTGGCAGCAGCGGCTCACGACGAAGGGCCGGCGGCTGCTGCGCCGCTCACCGTCCGGAGAGGCTACGCCGTAGGGTTCTCCGCGGATGCCATGACCTCGTAGAGGTTGCCGGAGGCGTCTCGGAAGAACAGCCCCCGGGCGCACAGGGGATGATCGACCCGGCCGTTGTCAGGCGTGGCCGGATCGTTGCCGAACGGCACGCCACCTTCGACGAGCCGGGTCAGGATGGCATCGAAGGTCGCCGCGTCCGCGTCGAACGCCAGGTGGTGGCCCTCCGCGCCGGGCGCGGTCATGAAGTCGAGGGTGAGTGTCTCGTTGACCCGCACCGGCCGGAAGTGCCCGGCGCGGCCGGCGGGCGGCAGGAGCTCGAAGCCCATGATGCCGGCGAGGAGGCGGGCGGCCTCGGCGTGGTCGCGGGCGGGCACGATGGTGTGGTTGAGGGTCACGGTCATCTCGCGGCACTCCCTGGTCGTGGTCGGGGCCATGCCAACACTACGGAGTGAGTACTCACTCCGTCAACCGGCTGCACCCGCTGGAGTCGGCAGCGCGGCGCGGGCCCGCTGCCGGGAGCCCGCTGTCCGAGCCGGACGGAAACCCGCCTGTGACGTTCCGCCCGGTTCGCGCGTGATGTAGGTATGAGGATGAGCCGGGCCGACCGTGACGGGTTCGCCGAGTTCTATGCCGTGCAGTTCCGGCAGATCGCCGCGCAGCTCAGCGTGTACCTCGGCGACCTCGACGAGGCGCGCGACGTGACCCAGGAGGCCTTCGTGCGGGCCTGGCAGCGCTGGGACCGCATCGCGGGCTACGAGGAGCCGGCCGTCTGGGTCCGCCGGGTGGCCTGGAACCTCGGTACCTCGCGCCTGCGTCGCTGGCGCCTCGCCCGGCGGCACCAGACCCTCGAGCTCGTCGCACCGGTGCCCGGGCCGGAGCCGGCCGCCGTGGCGATCCGCGCCGCGCTCGCCGGCCTGCCCGACGGACAGCGGCGCGCCGTCGTCCTGCACTACCTGGTCGGGCTGCCCGTCGCCGAGGTCGCCGACGTGTGCCGCGTCCGTACGGGGACCGTGCGGACGTGGCTGTACCGCGCCCGGCTCGCCCTTGCCGTCAGCCTTCGCGACTTCCGAGAGGTGCCCACCGATGCTGGACTCTGACACCGACCAGGTGCTGCGCGCCGCGCTGCGCGCCGAATACGACCTGGCCCACGAGGCCCTGCGCCCCGGCGGCGTCGCGGCAGTGCGCGCCGCCGCCGTCCGTGAACAGCGGCGGCGGGCGATCGGCGCCGCCGGTCTCGTCGCGCTGCTCCTGCTCGGCGGCTTCGCGGGTTGGCGGATCGCCGGCTCGGCGCCGCCGGCGCAGACCGCCGCGCCCCGGACCTGCGACGGACCGGGTACCGACGTCAGCGTCTTCCTCGAGCAGGGGACCACCGATGAGCGGCGGGCCGAGATACACACCGCGCTGGAGAACTCGGCCCTGGTGTACTGCCTGCGGTTCGAGGACCAGGCCACCGCCTGGCGGAACTTCCAGCGCCAGTTCAGCGACGCGCCGGACCTGGTCAGCGCGACGAAGCCGGAGAACCTTCCCGAGTCGTTCCGCTTCCGCGTCGCCGGCCGCGCCGACGCCGACGCGGTCGAGCGGCTCGTCGCCCCGCTCACCGGCGTGTCCGACGTGGTCTGCAGCTGCCAACTCCGACCGAGCTGACATCGGCCGGCGCGGGCGCGAATGACGTCAGGGGGCGTCGCCGTGCTCATGGCCGCGGCCGGGACCCGGCCGCCGATGCCGGACCTAGACGATGCCGCCGTTGGCGCGGATGGTCTGGCCGTTGACCCAGTGGCCGGCCGGCGAGGCCAGGAACGCCACGACGGCGGCGATGTCCCCGGGGGTGCCGAGGCGCTCCAGCGGCGGCTGCTGGGCCAGGCGCTGGATGGTGGCCTCGTCCTTGCCGTCGAGGAACAGGGCGGTCGCGGTCGGGCCGGGCGCGACGGTGTTCACGGTGACGTCGCGGCCGCGCAGCTCCCGGGCCAGGATCAGCGTCATCGCCTCGACGGCCCCCTTGGTCGCGGCGTACGGGGCGTACGACGGAAACTGCAGCCCGACGATGGACGTCGAGAACTGGATGATCGCGCCGCCGGGGCGGACACGGCGCGCGGCCTGCTGGTCGACGACCACGGTGCCGCGCACGTTGGTCCGGTGCAGCCGGTCGAACTCGGCCAGGTCGAGCTCGGCGACGGTCTGCAGGTGCATGCGGCCGGCCGCGTGCACGACGACGTCCACGCCCCCGAACGCCGCCTCCGCCCGGTCGAACAGCGCGGCCACCGCGTTCTCGTCGGCGACGTCGGCCTGGACGGCGATCGCCTCGCCGCCGGTCGCCGCGATCTCCTGGACGGTCGTCGCGGCCTCGGCGTGGTTGCCGGCGTAGGCGACGACGATCTTCAGCCCGTCGGCGGCGAGGCGGACGGCCGCGGCCCGGCCGATGCCGCGCGAACCGCCGGTGACGACGGCGACGCGGCCGGTTGTCGTTGTGGTCATGGATAGCACTGTGCGCGTCGGGCGGACCGGGATACAGACGACGCTTACCGGGGGACGCCATCCCCTGTCTCGCGCCCGGTCCCCGGGAGACACTGGAGGCATGGACCTGGCCGAGCTGGGCGCGTTCCTCCGGTCGCGCCGCGACCGCATCCGCCCCGCCGACGTCGGGCTGCCGGCCGGGCCGCGGCGGCGGGTGCCGGGCCTGCGCCGCGACGAGGTGGCACTGCTGGCCGGGGCCTCCGTGGAGTACTACATCGAGCTCGAACGCGGCGCGGGCGCCCAGCCCTCGGAGCAGATGCTCGCGGCCCTCGCCCGGGCGCTGCGGCTCACGATCGACGAGCGCGACCACCTGTACCACCTCGCCGGGCGCCCGGTCCCGGTGGCCGGCGGCCCCGCCTCCCACGTGCACCCGGGCATGCTCGATCTGCTCGACCGGCTCACCACCACGCCCGCACAGGTCATCACCGATCTGCATGTCACCCTCGTGCAGAACCGCCTCGCGACGGCGCTGCTGGGCGACCAGCTGCACTTCGAGGGCCCGAGCCGCAGCTTCGTGTTCCGGTGGTTCACGGATCCCGCTTCCCGGGAGCTGTACCCGCGGCAGGACCACGACTACCAGTCCCGCTCGTTCACCGCCGACCTGCGCGCGGCCGTGGCCCGGCGGGACAGCCGCGACCGGGAGGCCCAGGACCTGGTGGCCGCGCTGCTGGACCGGTCGCCCGAGTTCGCCGAGCGGTGGCGGCAGCGGGAGGTCGCCGTGCGCCGCGACGAGCGCAAGCGGATCGTCCACGCGACCCTCGGCACCATCGAGGTCAACTGCCTGAACCTGTTCTCCGAGGACGGCCGCCAGCGCCTGCTGTGGTTCGCCCCGGCGGTCGGCACCGACGCCGCCGAGCGGCTCGAGCTCCTCGGCGTCGTCGGCCACCAGGACCTGCTCCCCCACGTCTGAGGCGGTGCGGAGCAGGTCGTTCGACGCGGGTGGTTCAGCGCAGGATGCCGGTGTGCCCCAGGGAGTAGCGGCCCGGCTGGGGCCAGATGCACAGGCCGTGCGGCTGGGTGCCGACCTTGATCCGCGCCAGCAGGTGCCCGTCGGTGGTGGACATCGCGTAGACCTCGCCGTTGTACCGGCCCGACAGCCACAGCACGGTGCCGTCGGCCGACACGCCGCCCATGTCGGGGCTGCCCCCGCCCGGGATCTTCCACTTCGCGGCCAGCGTGCCGGTCGCGAACTCCAGCAGCGAGACCGAGCCCTCGCCGCGGTTGGCGATGTAGAGGTACTTCGAGTCGCGGCTCACGTACAGCCCGTGCGCGCCCGCGCCGGTGGCCAGGAAGGTGCGCACCTTGAACTGGTCGCCGTCGAGGATCCACACGCCGGAGGTGTGCATGTCCGCGACGTACCAGGTGCCGCCGTCCGGCGCGATCTTGATGTCCTGCGGCATGGCGTGGTCGCCGGGCAGGTGCAGCTGGCCGATGACCTCCTGCCTGGCGACGTCGACCTTGATCAGGTCGCCGGAGAACTCGCAGGTGGCGATGAAGTAGCGCCCGTCCGGTGAGAAGTCCGCGTGGTTGACGCCCGAGCAGTTCACGGTCAGCTCGCGCACGATCGCCATCGTGTGCGGGTCGCGGAACACGATCTTGTGCCGCGCCTCGGACATGACCATCGCGTACTTGCCGTCCGGGGTGAAGTACAGGTTGTACGGGTCGTCGACCGGGATCGCCTTGCCGAACGTGCCCGTCGCCGGGTCGATCGGCACGAGCGCGTTGCCGGTGTTGTCGTTGACCCACAGGGTGCGCAGGTCCCACGACGGGACCACGTGCTGCGGGCCGCCGCCGACCTTGACGGTCTGGGTGACCTTGAACGTCGCCGGGTCGATGATCGACACGGTGTTGCTGCCGAGGTTGGGCACGTAGATGCGGGCCGGGTCGTTGCGGACCCGCTCGGCGAACGCATTGGGCCGGTCGGCGGCGTAGACGTCGTGCGGGTCGAGCAGCGCCGGCATGCCCGGCAGGCCGGGGCCCGGGCTGGTGGCGGCGCTGCCGCTGGGCTGGGGGCCGCCGCTCATGCCGGGCATGCCGGCCATGTTGGCGGGGGCGTTGTCGTCGCCGGGGCCGGCCGGGTGCTCGTCCTGGCCCTTAACCGTGGAGCAGGCGGCGACGAGGGCTGCGAGCAGTACCGAAACGGCGATGACGCGACCGATGACGAGACGGGTCCTCATGCGAGCAGCTCCGTGGCCGTGACCGGGCGCAGGCCGCGTTCGCGCAGGCCCGCGAGGAGCTTCGGGATCGCGGTGACCGTGCCCGCGTGGCCGAAGTGCAGGCTGACGATCGAGCCGTTGCGCACGGCGTCGAGGGTGGTCCGGACGACCTTGTCCGCACCGGGGTCCGTGTAGTCGAGGGAGTCGACGTCGTACGACAGGCAGGTGGCGTACCCCGCCCGCTCGGCCTGGGCCTGGATCCGCGGGGTGCTGTGCTGCGTCTGCGAGGGCCGGAACCAGCGCCCGATCGACCCGCCGACCTCGCGCAGGGCCTGCGCGCAGCCGGAGATCTCGGCGTACGCGCGGTCGTCGCTCATCGCCTTGATGTCCGCGTGGTTCAGGGTGTGGTTGCCGAGCTCGTGGCCGTCGTCGAGCACCCGGCGGGCCAGCGCGGGCTGCTGGCGCACCCAGGCCCCGACGGCCAGGACGGTGACCTTGACGTGCTCGGCGGCCAGGGCGTCGAGCAGCCCGCCGACCACGCCCGGCTCGCCCTGCCCGTGGAACGTCAGCGCGACCGCGGGCACGTCCCGGGGCCCGCTGGCGACCTCGGCGGGCAGCGCCTTCGGCGACGCTCCGGCGGTGCTCGGGGCCGGGCCGCTCGCGCTCCCCGGCCCGCCGGACACCGGGGCCGGGGCCGGCGCCGGGCCGGGTTCGGGGCCGCCGCAGCCGCTCAGGGCCGCGGCGCCGGCCGCGAGCAGGAGGGTCCGCCGATCCATGCGGATGGTCCTTTCGCCACGTGAGGGGCACCGTCACGTGGTGCCCGCCACATGGTGCCGGGCCGAACCTGAGAACCCGCCGAATGCCGGGATCCCCGGCTCGTCCGCCGAGCCGGCGCACCGCCCGGTCCGGACGGCGACGCAGATCCAGCGGCGCTCCGGCGGCGCCCGCGGGCGGGCACACCCGGCGCCGTCATCGCCGGCTGGCCGCGAGGGCCTCGAACTCCGCGCGCTCCGCCTCGGTGACCGGCACGCCGAGCCGCGCGAGCCAGTTCCGCAGCCCGGACATCACGTCGCCGGTCCGGCCGTCGTCGAGCTCGGAGCGCAGGCTCCCGAGCGGCGCGGCCGGCAGCCGATCGGCCAGGCGGTCCAGCAACGCGTGCATCCGCCGGATCAGGGCGGCCTCAGCCTCGATCCGCTCCGTCGTCCCGGCGGTCACCCGGGCCAGGTCGGGCAGCTCCGGGTGGGGGGCGAGTCCGGCGCGGCGCTGGGCCGTGGCGAGCACGGCCTCGACGTCGGCGCGGGCCAGGGCGACCCGGTCGGCGGCGGCCAGGATGTCCGCGAGCGGCCGGTCGAGGCGGACCCGGAGCTTGTTGCCGCCGCGCCGGGCGGTCACCCCGGCTGGGCCCCGCGCGATGAGATCGTAGGAGATCTCGAGGACGTCGTCCGGCGCGTCGGACCACCACGTCGTCCACGCCGGCCCGCCGAGCTCGTCGGTGAGCAGGTGCAGGGCCGTCGAGTACGTCTCGGGTACGGCGTCGTCGGAGTATCCGCCGATGACGCTGATCCGCGGGACCGACTCCGGCGAGTTGGCGCCCTCGGCGCGGACGATCAGCGGGGGCGGCTCCTCCACCCTGGTCGAGTGCCACCGCTCGCCGGGGTTGATCTCGACGGTGCCGCCGTCCCGCCAGCGCAGCGTGCGCGCGACCCGCCGGAAGGTGCGCTCCGATCCGGGCATCACCATCTCGGCGGAGGTGCCGACCAGGGTACCGTCCGGGACTCGCCGGATCTCCACGACGACCCGGCCCAGCCCGTCGTCGGTGATCGTGCCGACGGGCCGGGCGGTGTACCGGCGCCCGGGAGCGGTCTTCGCCGGCCCGGTCCACCGGAATCGCAGGTCGTGCGCCACGACGTGCGCCCGGGCGGCCGCGAACGCGGCCGGGTCCCAGCCTCGCGCCTGCGCCATGCGCAGGGCCGCCGCGTGCATGACGTCGAGCACGAGCGCGGCCCGGGCCGCGCTCGACAACGCCGCCACCCCGTCGGGCAGGGTCACGCCGGCCATCTCGAAGCCGGCCGCCGGCTCGGTGAACACGGTCACCAGCACCTCGCCGTGGCCGGCTTCGTGCGGGAAGCAGTGCAGCCGCAGCTGCGGGTGGCGCGCCCGGACCCGGGCCGGTCGGATGCCCTCGCTGTAGAGCTCGCCGATCGTGCGGGCGCTGCGCACGAAGGCGTCCTCGTCGGGGTCCTCGGTCCAGGGCGCGTCCACGAAACCCGCCTGCGGCCAGAACTCGACCGTGCGCAGCGTCGCCACGCTGGTCAGTCAACCGCAACCGGGCGCGGTGCGCGCCGCTATTTGGTGAACTGCGACAGGAACGACGCCGGGGCGGCCTGGGTCTCGTTCGCGGCCGGCTTGGCGATCTTCACGGCCTTGCCGAAGTCGCTGAAGGTCGTCGACGACGTCACCGGCGGAACCTGGCGGCCCACGGCCGCGGTCTTGAACGACAGCGTGGCCAGGTAGCCGTCCTTGACGGTCGCCTCGAACGGCACGGACTTCGCCGCGTCGCCCATCTGCTTGACCATCTCGGGCGTCAGCGTCGGCAGCGGGCGCTTGGTCAGGTCGAACGTGCCCTTGTACGCGTCCTGCCCGGTCCGCTCGGCCGACACGATCGCGTCGGCGAAGCCCTTCACGTTCGCCGGGTCCTCGGGGTTGCCCAGGCCGAGCTTGGCCAGTGAGGTCTTCGCCCCGTCGACGTGCATCCACTTCTTCGGGTCGACGTTGGGCACCTGGCGGCCGATCTTCACGTAGACGTCGGTGCCGACGATGATGACCTCGGCGTTCGTCTGCAGCTCGGCCGACGTCACCGTCATCTTCGCGGTGTGGGACTTCTTCGACGGGTCGGTCGAGCCGGTCAGCTTGCTGCCCGCGTTGCCGGGGGTCTGGATCGACGTCGTATAGCTCGCCGGGCCGCCCGCGAGCCGGTTGAACGCGTCGGTGAGCGCGGTGCGCGGGTCCTTCGCGTTCTCCGCCGCCGCGTTGGCGCTCGCCGCGGGAGTGCCGCCCTTGTCGCTCTTGTCGGCCTTGTCGTCGCCGCAGGCCGCGGTGAACGCGAGCGAGCTGGACACGAGAACCGCGAGCAGCACCCGACGGCTGGCATTCATGTTCGTATTCCTCCAGGTGGGCGGCCCCTTGTCGCCCCCGGCGAGGGTAACGGTGCCACGCTACACCGCACCGTCGGGTGCACCCCCGAGGTCGAAGCGGCAGCCGTGACTGGCCTTTCGGCCATAGGTGACCTGGGCCGCTGGTCGACACCGCCCGTGGGCGGTGGCGGGATTCGAACCCGCGTCTCCCCGTTGACAGCGGAAGTAACGGCCGCCTGCGCACCGGGTGTGCGGCACCATCATGCTCCGGCGGGGCACCGGCCGGCAACGGGGTTTGACCGGCCCAATGGTAAGTGGTAGCTTACGGTTCGCCATGACGAACATAACGGCGATGCTCACCGCGCTCGGCGACCCGATGCGCCAGTCGATCCTCGACCGGCTCTCGCACGGGCCGATGCCCGTCGGGCAGCTCGCGGACGCGCTGCCGATCAGCCGCCCGGCGGTGTCCCAGCACCTCAGGGTGCTCAAGGACGTCGGGCTGGTGCTCGACCGGCAGGAGGGCACGCGGCGGCTGTACCAGGCCGACCCCGAGGGCCTCGCGCTGCTGCGGGCCCACCTGGACGGCGTGTGGGCGCGGGCCCTGCAGGCGTTCGGCGACCGGCTCGCCCCCGAGGAGGAGGACCACTGACATGCTGCACACCGTCCAGCCCGTCCGGCGCGAGATCGTCGTCGGCGTCAGCGCCCAGCGGGCGTTCGAGGTGTTCACGGCCGACATGACCTCGTGGTGGCCGGCCCGCCACCACATCGGGTCGGCGCCGATCGAGCAGATCGTCATCGAGCCGCGGGTCGGCGGGCGCTGGTACACGAAACACCAGGACGGCTCGCAGACGTCGACCGGCGTCGTCACCGCGTGGGAGCCGCCCGTCCGGTTCGAGGTGACCTGGCAGATCGGGGCCGACTGGCAGTACCACGACGACCTCGTGACCACGGTCGAGGTCCGGTTCGTGGCCGAGGCCGAGCGGCGGACCCGGGTCCGGCTGGAGCACCGCGGCCTCGAGGCCTACGGCGCCGACGCGGCCGCGATGCGCGTGACGTTCGAGGAGCCGGGCGCCTGGACCGGCACGCTGGAGGCCTACGCGGCGCGGCTGGGGGTGGCGGCGTGAAGTACGTCGTGCTCTACACCTCGGCGCCGGACGTGGCCACCAGGGCGCCCGCGCACTTCCCGGCGCACAAGCAGCGCCTCGACGCGTTCCACGCGCGCGGCGACCTGCTCATGGTCGGCACGTTCGGCGACCCGCAGGCCCAGGGCTCGATGGCCGTGTTCCGCACGCGCGAGGGCGCCGAGGAGTTCGTCGCCGGCGACCCGTTCGTGGTGCACGGCGTGGTCGCCGGCTACGAGATCCGCGACTGGCACGAGATCCTGACGCCGTAGCGGCATCAGAACAGCTCGATCGCCGCGGGCGCCGCCTCCGCCTCGTGCGCGGCCCCGCCCACCGCGGTGCCGTGCGTCGAGCGCTGCTGGGCCATGACGTGCCGGTGCCGCAGGTCGTCGACGTCGACGACGCGGCCGAGCACGTCCTGGGCGGGCAGCTCGTGGTTGAGGTACCGGTGCACGTCGTCGGCGGCCCGCCGCACGTCGGCCACGGCCCCGGCCACGTGCTCGATCATCTGGCGGCCGATGTCCTGGAACTGCACGTGGCCGACGGCGCCGGTGGTCTCGGCGGTCAGCGCGTCGGAGCTGTACCGCACCTGGTCGGCGGCCCGCACGGTGTCGTTGAGGGCCTGCTCCATCATGGCGGCGACGCCCCGCTGCGCCGAGGCGATCTCGGCCAGGCGGCGGGCGATGGCGCTCGTCGCCCCGGTGCACTCGGCCGGCGCGTCGGCGACGCGGTCGAAGCCGCTGTCGTCCTCCAGCACCGCGTCGAGGCGGGCGGTGAGGTCGGAGAGGCTCACCCCGATGCCGCCGGCCGCCCCCGCGGAGCGCTCGGCCAGCTTGCGGACCTCGTCGGCGACGACGGCGAAGCCCTGCCCGGCCTCGCCGGCGCGCACCGCCTCGATCATGGCGTTGAGCGCGAGGATGTTCGTGGCCCGCGCGACCTCCTCGATGGCCACGACGTGGCTGCGCAGGTCGCGCATCTGCTCGACGAGCTGGCGCACCTGGCGGTCGCGCTCGATGAAGTACCGCACCAGCCGGTCGACCAGCCGGGCGTTGGCCTCGCCGGCCTCGCCGACCTGACGCCGGGTCTGCTCCAGCGTCTCGGCCAGCCCGCCGACCTTGCCGGCCGTCTGCTCGGCCAGATCGTCGACGCGCACCAGCTGCGCGACGATCGACTCGGCGGCCTCGGCGGTGTGGCCGACGACGTCGTCGAGGTGGGCGTTGATCACGTCGCAGTACGCCGGCAGCGGCGCCAGCGCGGTACCGGCGACGTGCCGGACTTCGTTGTCGGCGGCGCGGTCGTCGGCGGGGCGCCTGGCGATGAGCCGGTCGCGCAGCGATGTCACGTGGGCACTCCCCTTGGCGGTCGTCATGCCGGACCCGGTCAGGAGCCGGGCACGACCTGCTTGATGACGCCGAGCAGCTGGTCCGGGGCGACCGGCTTGACCAGCCAGCCGGTGGCCCCGGCGGTCTTGGCCTCGGCCCGCTTGGCCTGCTCCGACTCGGTGGTGAGCATGAGGATCGGCGTGAAGCGCAGGCCGGACGCCTTGCGCGCCTCACGGGTGAAGGAGATGCCGTCCATGTGCGGCATGTTGACGTCGCTGATGATGAGGTTCGGGCGCAGGCCGGTGTTGAGCTTGTCCAGCGCCTCGCGGCCGTGGCCGGCGGTCTCGACCTGGTAGCCGGCCTTGGTCAGGATGGTCTTGAGGCTCATCAGCATGGTGGCGGAGTCGTCAACCAGCATCACGGTCGTCATCGTGGGTCTCCTCGGTGGCGGCGAAGGATTTGTGCGGGCTCAGCACCGGTAGCAGTTGTGTCGCGAGGAACGCGTCCACCGGTGCCGCGCTTATCTTCGGCCGGAACGCCAGGATCGCCTGGAAAGCCGCGGTATGCAGATGGTTGCAGTTGCGCAGGTTGACCCGGGCCCGGGGCGTGCGCCGCAGCCAGCCGACGAACTCCTCCACCTCCTCGACCGTCACCGCCGCGCTGAGCACCGCGGTGCGCTCATGCAACTCGAGCACCAAGGCTGAGCACCTCCTTGAGGTTCAGTACCAGCAGCACCAGCCCGTCGCCGAGCAGCGCGGTCCCGACGAAGTGCGCGGCGCCGCCGAGCAGCCCCTCCATCGGCTTGAGGATGACGTCGACCTCGCGGTGGAAGCGCTCGACGAGCAGCCCGGCCTTGTCGCCGCCGACATTGACGACGAGCACCGCCCGGTCGCCCTGCGGATCGTGCTCCCAGGGCAGGCCGAGGGCGTCGGCGAGGTCCACGACCGGCACGACCTCGTCGCGCAGCACGACCACGTCCTGGTGCAGGACCCGGCCGACGTCGGCGGCCGGCACCCGGACGGTCTCCACCACCAGGTCGACCGGCACCCCGAAGCGCTGCCCGGCCACGCTGATCACCATGACCTGGGTGACGGCCATCGACAGCGGCAGCCGCAGCCGGGTGACGGTGCCCGACCCGGGCTGCGAGCGCATCGTCACCGTGCCGCCGAGCCGCTCGACGCTGGCCCGCACGGCGTCCATGCCGACCCCTCGGCCGGACAGGTCGGAGACCTCGTCGGCGGTGGAGAAGCCCGGCTGGAAGATCAGGTTCACGGCGTCGCCGTCCGCCATGGCCTCCAGCTGCTCCTCGCCGATGAGGCCGCGCTCGTACGCCTTCTGCCGGATGCGCGCGGGATCGATGCCGCGACCGTCGTCGGCGACCTCCACCACGACGGCGTCCCCGTCGGCGACGGCGGACAGCGTGATGGAGGCCTGGGGCGGCTTGCCCGCGAGCGTGCGCTCCTCGGGCGGCTCGATGCCGTGGTCGAGGCTGTTGCGCACGAGGTGCACCAGCGGGTCGCCCAGGGCCTCGATGACGTCCTTGTCGGCCATCGTGTCCTCGCCCTCGGTGACGAGCTCGATGCGCTTGCCGAGGCGCCGGCCGAGGTCGCGCACGAGCCGCGGGAACCGGGAGAAGGACACCGACAGCGGCAGCATCCGGACGTCCATGACGGCCGCCTGCAGCTCCTCGGCGATGCGGTGCAGTCCGGCGTACTGGTCCTTGATCCGCCGTCCGAGGGCCCGGCTGCCGAACTCCTCCTCGGCCGACTCGGCGAGATACGTCAGGCCGTTCTTGGCCACGTTGAGCTCGCCGACGAGCTCCATGAGCCGGTCGACCTTCGCCTGGTCGACCTTGAGCACCCGCGAGCCGACGGGGCCTGCCTCGGGCTCCGCGGCCCGCCGGTCCGGCTCCCC
Organism: Dactylosporangium sp. CA-052675; assembly: GCF_050947935.1. Lineage (GTDB taxonomy): Bacteria > Actinomycetota > Actinomycetes > Mycobacteriales > Micromonosporaceae > Dactylosporangium. Next base: position 6,177,031 of record NZ_CP192010.1, read on the forward strand.
GACGCGCCGCTCGGCGAGCACGGGGCGCTCGTCGCCGCCGGCCGGCGCGGCCACCAGCCGGAGCCGGTCGACGAGCCCGCGCACGATGGCGGCGAGCTCGGGGGCGCCGGCGTCGTCGAGGTCGACGGCGGCGCCGAGGGCCCGGGCCGCGCCCGCGACCACCCGGGCGATCGAGCGCAGGTGGGCCCCGGCCGGCGAGGGGCCGTCGCCGGGCACGAGGGCGCTCAGCGCGGCCTCGAGCACGCCCAGGGCGTCGGCGGCGGCCTCGGGATGCTCGCCGGTGAGCGGCCCGGCCGGCGCGCCGTTCGCGGGCTCGCCGGGCGGTGCGGCCGGCGTGCGCAGCGCCGCCGCGTCCAGCTCGACGATCTCGACCTGCTCGATGACGTAGCGCAGCACGTACTCGAGCTCGGCGACCGAGGCGCGGGTGACCAGGACGAAGCCGAGCCGGCACGCGTACTCGTCGTACTCGTCCGGGACCGGCCAGGCGTCGGGGCGCAGCACCGCCAGGTGGGCCAGGGCCGGGACCTGCCGCACGAACAGCAGCGGGTCCTCGCCGCGGAAGAAGCAGCCCTCGTCGGGCTGGTAGCGCACGAAGCGCAGGGCCGCGGACGTGGTCTGCAGCCACTCGGTGAGCTCCGCGACGACCGGCGCCCCCAGCTCGGCCACCCACTCGGGCGCGTGGGTGGCGACCGTGGCGGCCCGGGCCGGGCCGGCGGCGGGACCGCCGGCGCCGCCGATCGGCGCGCGCAGCCGCACGATGAGCACCGCGGCGTCGTCGTGGGCGGTGCCGGGCAGCCGCTCGGTGACGGTGACGTGGGCCAGCCAGCCGCGGATCAGGTCGAACGCGGCGAGCAGGTCGTCGGTCAGCGCGGAGTCCAGGGCCACGCGGCCGGCCCGCACCGCGTCGAGCAGGTCCTCGGCGGCGTGCGTGAGGGCGGTCAGCTCGGGGAACTCGAACAGGCCGGACGAGCCCTTGAGGGTGTGGGCGGCCCGGAACACCTCGTTGATGCGCTGGGCGTCGCCCGGGTCCAGCTCCAGCTGCAGCAGTCCCTCGCCGACCTGGTTGAGCAGGTCGTCGGCCTCGGCGAGGAACTGGGCGAGCAGAGGGTTCATCGCTCCCCCGCCTCGGCCGGCGCACCGGCGAGCATGGTGGCGACCCGGACCAGCCGTTCGGCGTCGACCGGCTTGACCAGGTAGAGGTTCGCCCCGGCGCGGTAGGCGCGCTCGGCGTCGCCGGGCCGGTCCTCGGTGCTGATCATGACGATCGGCGCGGAGGTGGTGACGGTGTCGCCGCGCAGCGCCTCGACGCAGGCGTAGCCGTCCATCCGGGGCATGTTGACGTCGACGAAGAACAGGTCGAACGGGTCGACCAGCGCCGCCTCCACGGCCTCGAGGCCGTTGGCGGCCTGCTCGACGCGGAAGCCGGCGGCGAGCAGGAGCCGGCTGTGGTACATCCGGACCGTGGCGGCGTCGTCGACCACCAGCACGCGGGCCCCCTCGGTCTCGGTCATGGGCGTGCTCCAGTCGGTCGCTGGTAGGCGATGCCCTGCGGCAGTCGCTCGGGAACGAAGATCGGCGAGATGCGGCTCATCGACTCCGCGTGGCCCAGGAAGAGGTACCCGCCCGGGCGCATCACCCCGAAGAGGTTCTCGGCCGCCCGGCGGCTGGACAGCTCGTCGAAGTAGATGAGCACGTTGCGGCAGAACACCACGTCGAAGTCGGTGAACTTGCGCATCGCCGGGGTGTCGCAGACGTTCACCCGGTGGAACGTGACCGCGCCGCGGATCGCCTCGTCGATCTGGTAGCGCCCGGCCCCGGCGGCGTGGAAGTGCCGGTCGAGCCAGGGCTTGGGCACCCGCTGCAGCGACCGGGCGCCGTAGCTGCCGTGCCGGGCGCGGGCGAGCACGTCGCTGTCGATGTCCGCGGCGTGGATCTCCACGTCGACCCGGTCGATCTGCGGCCACTCCTCCAGCAGGCGGATGGCGATGGAGTACGGCTCCTCGCCGGTCGAGCACGGCAGCGACAGGATCTTCACCGGGCCGTTCGGCCGGCCCGCGCGGGTGTGCTCGGCCAGCACCCGCGGCAGCACCGGGTCGAGCAGCGCGTCGAACTGGTAGTCCTCGCGCAGGAAGTAGGTCTCGTTGACGGTGAGCTGGTTGGTCAGCTCCTGCAGCAGCTGCGGCTGGTCGCCCACGCGCAGCGCGCCGAACCAGGCGGCGAACGTGCCGTGGCCCGAGGCGCGCACGCAGGCCTCGATCCGCTTGTCCACGAAGTACCGCTTGCCGGGCGTGAACTGGATGCCGGTGCGCTTGTAGAAGTACTCCCGGAAGCGCTCGAACTCGGCGTCGCTGAGCCGGAACGGCTCCGTGGCCGTGCTGGTCATCTGCCGGCCTCTTGCAGATCGGGCAGCGCGGCGTCGACGGTGAAGCGCAGGAACGGGTCGTCCGGGAACCGGTCCCGGGCCGCGCGCAGCACGCCGGCGTGCTGCGGCCCGGCCATCGGCAGCAGGGCGTCGATCGCGGCGGCCACGACGTTGGGGTGGGTGTCGGCCGCGACGATCTCGGCGAGCCACTCCGCGGCGCCCGGGTGCGGCAGGTCGGCCAGGATCATCGCGGTCATGATGCGCACGTCGTGATCCGGGTCGGCCAGCAGCGTGGGCAGCAGCGCCGGCACGGAGGCGGGCATCGCGGCCAGCGCGCCGGCGACCGCGGTGCGCAGGGCCGCGTCGTCGCTGCGCAGGTGCGGGGCCAGCCCGGTCGCGACGTCGGCGTGGTCGAGCGCGGCGAGGGTGGTCAGCACGGCGTCGCGCACGGCGGGGTCGGGCTCGGCCGCGACCCGGGCCAGCAGCGCCGGCACCGCCTCGGCGTCGCCCTCCAGGTCGAGCGCGGCGCGGCGGCGGCGCTCCGGATCGGTGTCCTCGAGGCGCTGCCGCGCCGTGCCCTCCTCGGGCGGAGGCGGTGCGTCGGCGGCCTGGCGTCGTACCAGTCCCATGGTTGGTCCTCTCCGGGTGTTCAGCCGGCCCAGTCGACGATGCGCTCGACGATGGCGTGCGCCGGCAGGGTCTCGGTGGCCCCGCCGCGGCGCACCAGCTCGCCCGGCATGCCCCAGACGACGGCCGTGGCCTCGGCCTCGGCGATGGTGCGGCCGCCGGCCTGCTTGACGGCGGCCATCTCGGCCGCGCCGTCGTCGCCCATGCCGGTGAGCAGGGCGCAGATCAGGCGGGCCGGGTCGCAGCTGCGCCGGGCGGAGGCGACCAGCCGGTCGACGCTGGGATGCCAGCGGTAGTCGGAGCTCTCGGGCACCGACTTCACCACGAGGCCGTCGGTGCGCCGGGCCACCAGCACGTCGGCGTTGCCGCGGCCGATGTAGATGTTGCCGGGCCGGACCGGGATGATCCGGTCGACCTCGTGCACGCGCAGCTGGCAGACCTCGTCGAGGCGGCGGGCCAGCGGCGCGGTGAAGCTGGCCGGGATGTGCTGGGCGACGACGACGGCGGCCGGGAGGCTCCCGGGCAGCTGCGGCAGCAGCGCCGACAGCAGCGCCGGGCCGCCCGTCGACGAGCCGATGACGATGAGGTCGGCCCCCGCCGAGCGCGCCCGCGGTGCACGTGGCGCGGCGGCGGTGCGCTCCCGCTGGGCCCGCAGCCGCCGGCCGAGGTTGTGCGCCCGGCTGGGCCGCGCGCACGCCGCCGCCGTGATCTTGCCGACCAGCTCCTGCTGCACGTCGCGGAGGTTGAGCGAGACGGTGCCGCCCGGCTTGGGCACGTAGTCCACCGCGCCGAGCTCCAGCGCCTCGAGCGTGACCAGCGCGTTGTGCTCGGTCAGCGACGACACCATGACCACCGGGCAGGGCCGCTGCCGCATGATCTCGGACAGGCAGGTCAGCCCGTCCATCTCCGGCATGTTGATGTCGAGCGTCACCACGTCGGGCTCGACGCGCTCGATCTGTTCGAGCGCGTCGACCCCGTTGCGCGCGGTGTGCACCTCGAAGCCGCCGGCGTCGAGGAGCATCTCCTTGAGCATCTTGCGCATCAGTGCCGAGTCGTCGACGACCAGCACGGTCCGGGCGGGCACGGTGCGGGCCTCAGACGGCGGCCAGGTCCCGCTCGGCGACGACATCGCCGAGCGCCGCCCGGTCCTGCGCGCCGAGCAGCTGCTCGACCTGGACGAGCAGCAGCATCCGCTGCTGCTGGTGCAGGTTCGCCACCCGCGAGACGACCTTGGCCTGCTCGTCGGAGAGCTCGGGCGCGGGCTCCAGGGCGGCCCGGCTGACGCGGGCCACCTCCGCGACCGAGTCGACGATGAAGCCCGTGCGCACGCCGCCGAGGATCAGCACGATGATGCGCTGCCGCTCGTCGCGGGGCGCCTTCGGCACGCCGAGCCGGGTGCGCAGGTCCACCACCGGCAGCACCGTGCCGCGCAGGTTCACGAGGCCTTCGACGAAGCTGAAGGTCTTCGGTACGCGGATGAGCGCCTCCGGCACCCGGATGATCTCCTGCACCGCGTCGACGTCGACGGCGTACTCCTCCTCGTCGAGCCGGAAGACGACGAACAGCTCCTCGTCGCCGCGCCCGTCGTCGGCCATCTCCCGCTCCTCGGTCTCCTCCGGCGCCGGCTCGCCGTCGAGCTGCTCCTGCAGCTCCCGGCGGATCTCCGGCGAGTCGAACATCCGCTCGACGCTCAGCACCGACACCAGCCGCTTGCCGCCCTCCAGCCGGCAGACCGACTCGACCTCGGTGGCCCGGCCGCGCGCGGCGACGACCGGCGGCAGCGGCGCGACAAGCTCGTAGGGCACGCGCAGCACCTGCCGCACGGTGTCCATCACGACGCCGACGACGCCGCCGTCCAGCGACACCACGACGATGCGGTTCTGCGGCTGCAGGTCGGCGGCGGGCAGGCCGAAGACCCGGCGCATGCTGACCACCGGCAGCAGCCGCCCGCGCAGGTCCATGACGCCCAGCACGCGCGAGGCCGCGTTGGGCACGTGGCTGACCGCCTCGGGCGCCTGCACGATCTCCTGCACCTGGTCGATCGGCAGCGCGTACTCCTGCCCCTCGACGGCGAAGCTGACGAGCTCGAGGGTGTCGCCGGCGTCGTCGTCCTCGGCGCCGGTCTCGCCGGGCGCCGGTGCCGCGGCGGTCATCGCGTCGGCTCCGCCGCCCGCGCCGACGATCCGGGAGAACTGGGCCCGGATGAGCTCGTCCACGTCGAGGATCGAGGTCATCGTGCCGTCGTCGCCCTTGATGACGCCGACGAGCACCTCGGAGCTGACCGTCGCCTGCACCGACTCGGCCGGCTCGACCGCGTCCGGGTCGACGCTGATCACGCTGGCCACGCGGTCCACGACGAAGCCCAGCGGCACGCCGCTGTCGACGACGACCACGCGGGTCGTCTCGTCGTGCTCGGTCTGTTCCAGCTCGCAGCAGCGCCGCAGGCTGACCACCGGCAGCACCCGGCCGCGCAGGTTGGCCAGCCCCTCCAGGCTGGGCGGGCCGAGCGGCACCTTGACCACGCCGGGCATCCGGATGATCTCCTGCACCCGGCTCATCGGGAACGCGTAGCGCTCCCCGGACATGTCGAAGGTGACATAGTCCGCACTGTCGCCGTCCACGGCCCCGTCGGCCGGGTCCTGTTCACGCATGAGCGTCGTATCGTCCACGGCGCACCGGCTCAGGCGTTCTGCAGCTCGTCGGCGAGCGCGGCGATCTCCTCCACCGCGGCCGCGAGCTCTTCGGCGCCCTGGGCCTGTTCCCGGGCGGCGGTGGAGGCCTGCGTCGCCAGCTGCTCGGCCTGGTTGGCGGCCGAGGCGATCTGGTCGAGCCCGGTCTTGACCTCGCCGAGCGCCGTGGAGATCTGCTCGGCCGAGTCGCGCACCTCGGCGTTGCCGGCCCGCACCTCGTGCATGTCCCGCTCGATCTCCACGAGCCGGGCGGTGGTGGCCCGGGCCGCCTCCACCTCGGCCAGCGCCTGCCGGCTGGTTTCGTCCAGATCGGCTCGTACCTCCACGATGCGGTCCTGCACCGCCTTCACGAGATCCTTGATCCGGTCGGCGTTCTCGGCCGAGTCGCGGGCCAGGTTGCGGATGTCGGTGGACACGACCGCGAAGCCCTTGCCGAACTCCCCGGCCCGCGCCGACTCGACCGAGCCGTTCACCGCGAGCATGTTGGTCTGGATCGAGACGTTCGCGATCGCGTCGACGATCTTGTCGATGCGCCGGGAGATCTGCTCGAGCTCGCCGACCTTGCGCACGTTCTCCATCCCGCTGCGGGCCGCCTGCTCGATCGCCTCGATCATCGAGTCGACCGACACCTTGTTGTCGGTCAGCTGGGTGAGCATGGTCTCGGCCCGCTCCACCGCGGCGGCCCCCCGCGTCGCCGACAGCTGGGCGCCCAGCTCGATCTGGGTGATCGCCTCGGCGGTCAGCGCCCCCTTCTCGGCGGCGGTCCGGGCACCCGTGTTGATCTCGTTGATCGCGGTGCTGATCTGCCCGGCGGCGCGGTTGATCTCCTCGACCGCGGCGGAGAGCTCCTCGGCGGCGGAGGCGACCTCCTCGGCGCTCTTGCTGATGTCGGTGCTGGTTCGCAGCCCCTCGGCGACCTCGGCGAGCAACTCGGCCGCCTGCTCGCTCTGCTGGAGCGCCTGGCTCTGCTGGCCCACCGTCTGCAGCGACTCCTCGCAGGCCGCCGACTGCTGCTCGGCCGCGGCGGCGATCTCCTCCGAGCGGGTCTTGGCGTCGAGCGTGGCGCGCTGGGCCTGCACGGCCGCGGCGGCCATCTCCGTCGCCCCGGTCATGATCGAGACCATGCCGTCGCGGATGGCCTCGAGCTGCCGCGTGATCTCGTTGCCCTTCTCCACCTCGGCCCGGGCCGTCTCGGCGGACTGCTGCACGCCCGAGGCGATGCTGGTGACGCTCGTGCGGACCTCGTCGATGAGGTCGCGGATCTGCCGCGCGCTGCGCTCGCTGGTCTCGGCGAGGGTGCGGACCTCGTCGGCGACGACCGCGAAGCCCTTGCCGTGCTGGCGCGCCCGGGCGGCCTCGATCGCCGCGTTGAGGGCCAGCAGGTTGGTCTGATCGGCGATGTGGGCGACGGTCTTGACGATCTCGCCGATCTCGTCGGCCTGCTTTTCCAACTCGGTGATGGTCACCACCGAGGCCGTCTGCCGCGACGAGGCACGGTCCACGTTGCTGAGCAGGCCGTTGATCCCCATCCGGGTCTCGACCAGCAGGTTCTGCAGCGCCTGGCTGAGGTCGGCGACGCGCCGGGTGACGGTCTGCTGCTGGCCGACGCGCTCCTCGACCTGCGTCATGACGGCCAGGCTCTCCTGGGTCGCGCCCGAGGCCTCCTCGGCTCCCGCGGAGATCTGCTGCATGGCGTCGCTCAGCTGGCGCGAGGCCTCGGACGCCTCGGCGTTCTGGGCCGAGATCTCGGCGGTGGCCGAGGCAATGCGCTCGGCCGCCTGTTGTTGCTTGGCCACGGAACGCGCCTGACGGCGGCTGGCCTCGTTGTCGGCGGGGCGCTGCCCGCCTCGAGTGCTCTCGCCACCCTTCATGACGTTCGGGCGGCGGGTGACGTCGGTAGCGCGACCGTTCGGCGCGCTGGTGGTCAACGGCATGGTCCGTCCTCGATCCCCCACGGCGTCCGACAGGACGCCGACAACGCGTGATTCGGGCCGCATCACCGGTGATCGGGCGGCTCCGTGATCAGCTTCGCACGCTGAGTGATCATGCTCGTGCGTTTATCGGCAAACATGGTTGCCCGCGCGCTCGTCGCTCAGAACAGTTCGACCGCCGGGCTCGCGCCCGGGCCGGCCGCGGGGGCGGGGACGGCCGCCGGGCGCTTCGCCTCCGGCGCGGACGGGGGCGGGGCGAAGCTGGCGCGGCCGATCCGGGTGACCGGCACGGCCTCGTAGGCGGCGGTGAGCTCGCTGAGCCGGGCCGCGATAGCGGCCAGCGCGGCGACCGAGTCGGCGACCTGGCGGGTGCCGTCCGTGGAGCGGCTCGCCGCCCGGGCCAGATCGTTGATGGTGGCGGTGAGCGCGGCCGTCGTCTCGCCGGTGCTGTCGACCCGGCGGGTCATCTCGGCCGTGGAGTGGCGCTGGTCGTCGACCGCGGCGGTGATGTCCGTCTGGTGCGCCGTGATCTGGTCGATGACCCGGGTGATCGACCCCAGCGCCACGGCCGCCGCCTCCGCGTCGGACCGGATCGCCGCCACCTGCGCGTCGATGTTCCCTGTGGCCTCGGCGGTCTGCTGGGCCAGGCCCTTGACCTCGTCGGCGACGACCGCGAAGCCCTTGCCGGCCGCCCCGGCCCGGGCCGCCTCGATCGTGGCGTTCAGGGCCAGCAGGTTCGTCTGGGCCGCGACGCCGTTGATGAACGCCACGACGCCGCTGATCTCCGCGCTGGAGGTGCCGAGCCGGGTCACGCTCGCCTGGGTCTCGGCGGCCGTCGTCACACCCTCCTGGGCCACGCGGCCGGCGTTGGTCGCCCGGGTGGCGATGGCGTCGATGCTGGCGCGCACCGCGTCGGCGCCGGCGAGCAGGTCGCGCATGTTGGTCGTGACGTCGTCGATGGACCCCGACAGCAGGACCGCCTGCTGGGCCGTCTCGGCGGTGTGCCGGGTGACGGTCGAGGCGTTGGCGGCCAGCTCGTCGGCGGCGTCGCGCAGGTTGTGGGCCTGCTGCGCGATGCCCGTCAGCAGGTGCCGCATCCCCTCGGTCGCCTGGTTGACGGTGCCGGCGATCCAGCCCATCTCGTCGGCGCGCATCACCGGCAGCTCCAGGTCGAGGCGGCCGTGGGCCAGGGCGTCCAGCGCCGCCATGGCGCGCCGCATCCGCCGGGCCAGCCGGCGGGCCGCGTACACCGCCTCGGCGAACAGCAGCACCAGCACCAGCCCGAGGACCCACGCCAGGTGCCGGAACCCCGCGGTGTGCAGCCGGGCCGCCGCGCCGGGGTCGAACGCGAGCCACACCAGCGCGATGCCGACCGGCACCACCACCGCGGCGACGGTGCGCGCCGTGAGCTCGAAGACGATCGTGCGGTACCAGCGCCGCTCGGGCCGACCGGCCGCGGCGTACTCGGATCGTGCATCAGGTGACACATCGGCCAATCGGCGACCCCGGCGCCCGCTTGAGCCAACGCCGCCGGCCCGGTTGCCGGCGGGGCGTGCGCGATCCTCAGCCGGGGAGGTTGTCCAGCATCAGGGCGAGCGCGAAGTCGAAGCGCTCGTGGCCGGTGCCCGCGGTCAGCTCCTCCGCGTGGCGCCGGATCCGCGGGAAGGCGTCGGCGGGCAGCTCGGTGAGCCGGCGCGCGAGCTCGTCGCGGCCCAGGACCCACTCGTCGCCACTGCGCCGGCGGCGCTGGGCGACCATGGACTTCTCGAGGGCGTAGGCGCTCACGTAGAGGGACAGGGCGTCGATGGCCCAGGCCGCCGTGCGGGGCGCGACGCCGCCGGCGAGCAGGATGGCCAGCATGCCCTCGTTGACCCGGAGCGTCTCGAGGTTGGTGGGGACCATCGCGAGCGCGGCGCGCGAGATGCCGGGGTAGCGCAGGTACTGGTCGCGGATCTGGGCGCACACGTCGGCGATCTGCTCGCGCCAGGTCGCCGGGTCGGGCTCGGGCAGGACGATCTCGGAGCAGAGCCGGCCGATGATCAGCTCGTCGATGTCGGCCTTGTTCACGACGTGGGCGTACAGCGAGGCGGGCCCGGTCCCGAGCACCGCCGAGATGCTCCGCACGGTCAGCGCGTCGTAGCCGTCGTGCGCGACGACGTGCAGCGCCGCGTCGACGATCCGGTCCACCGTGATGGGCGCCTTGCGCGGGGCCGACGGGGCGGGCGTGCCGTGCCGCGCGGCCCGGCGCTCCTTCGGTTCCTGGGACATGCGGCTCACATTACCTTGACACGAACTTAGTTCGATACTGTAGAACTTAGTTCGTGACAGTCGAACTAAGTTCGTTGCGGCACGCCTGGCTCGTGCTCGCCGTGGTCTTCATCGCCGACGTGATGGACGTCGTGGACTCGACCATCGCCAACCTCGCCGGCCCGTCGATCCGCGCCGACCTGGGCGGGAGCGACACGACGCTGCAGTGGGTGCTCAGCGCGTACACCACCGCCTTCGCGATCGGCCTCATCACCTCCGGGCGCCTGGGCGACCTCGTCGGGCGCCGCCGCCTGTTCCTGCTCGGCCTGGCCGGGTTCACCCTCGCCTCGCTCGCGTGCGGCCTGGCCCCCGGCGTCGGGTTCCTCGTCGCCGCCCGCGTCGTGCAGGGCCTCTGCGGATCGGTCATGATCCCGCAGGGATTCGCGCTGGTGAAGGTCGTCTTCCCGCCGGACCGGCTGCGCCAGGCGCTGATCCCGTTCGGCCCGGTGATGGGCCTGGCCACGGTGGCCGGCCCGATCCTGGCGGGCTGGCTGCTGCACCTGGACCTCTTCGGCGGCCAGTGGCGCTCGATCTTCCTGATCAACGTCCCGCTCGGCGCCGCGGCGTTGCTGATGGCCTGGTTCCTGCTGCCGTACCACGCCGGAGAGGACCCCGCCGCCCGCCTCGATCTCCCCGGCGTGGCCCTGCTCACGGCGGCGTCCGCGCTGCTCATCGTCCCGCTCGTGCAGGGCCGCGAGCTCGGCTGGCCGGCCTGGACCTACGCCATGCTGGCCGGCTCGGCCGTGGCGCTGGCCCTGTTCGTCGTCTCCGAACGGCGCAGCGCGCACCCGGTGATCACCCCGTCGCTGTTCGGCAAGCGCGGCTTCGTCGTGGGCCTGCTCATCGTGGCCGGCTTCTTCGCGGCCCTGAGCGGCTTCCAGCTCGCGTTCAACCTGCTGCTGCAGCTCGGCCTGCACTGGACCCCGCTGCACACCGGCCTCACCCTGATCCCGTGGGCCCTCGGCAGCGCCACCGCCGTCGCGCTCGCCGGCGCCGTCCTGGTCCGCCGCCTCGGCCGCACCACCCTGCACCTCGGCCTCGGCACCGCCGTGGCCGGCCTGCTCGCGCTCTGGTGGATCGTCGCCCACCCCGGCGCCGCCCCGACGTCGTGGTCCTTCGCGCCGGCGCTGCTCGTCATCGGCTTCGGCACCGGCCTGGTCTTCGTCCCGCTGTTCGACTTCGTCCTCGGCGACGCCACCGCGCAGGAGGTCGGCACCGGCTCCGGCCTGCTCAACGCGGTCCAGCAGTTCTCCGGCGCGCTCGGCGTCGCGGCCCTCGGCACCGTGTTCTTCGCGGCGGCCGCCCACGGCGCGGAGCTCGTGATCGGCCTCGCCGCCGCGCTGTTCCTGATCACCCTGCCGCTGGTCGGCCTCCTGCCGAAGCGCGCCTGATCAGGCGCCCGGCCCGCCGAGCACCCAGGCGGCGATGTCGGCCACGACGGCGGGGTCGAGGTGCTGGACCGGCTCGTACTCGGCCGGGGCCGACGGGCCCTCGCCCGGGAAGAAGAAGTGGTTGTCGGCGTCGTAGACGTGCACGGTGACGTCGGCCCGCCCGGCCAGGGCGGCCTGCCAGCGGGCGAGGTCGTCGGCCACGGTGACCTGGTAGTCGCGGGCGCCCTGCAGGATCAGGATCGGCCGGTCGACACCGGCCGCGGCCGCGGCCGGGTCGTAGGCGCGCAGGTCGAGCCAGTACGCCGCGGGGACGCCGAACGGCAGGTCCTCGGTGGGCGTCTCCGCCGACAGGTCCGGGCCGTCCACCGCCTGCGCCTGGCGGGTCACGGACTCGATGATCTGCTCGTACGACGCGCTCGTCGCCGGGTTCAGCGACGCCAGGTGGCGGAACTGGCGGACCGCGGACCAGTGCAGCGGCTGCGCCCCGCCGGCGAGCAGCACGAGCCCGGCCACGGCCGGCTCCGCCGCGGCGATCCGCGGGGCGACCGTGCCGCCGAGGCTGTGGCCGAGCACGAAGACGCGGCCGGCGTCGATCGCGGGATGCTGCCGGAGCAGCCCGACGGCGGCCAGGGCATGCGGCTTGTACTCGTCGTCGACGGTGAAGTCCGCGAGCGCCCTGACGCTCGCGCCGTGGGCGTGGGTGACCTTGTCGAAGCGCAGGGTCGCGACGCCCCGCGTGGCCAGGCCCCACGCCAGGTCCTTGAAGGGCTTGTTGCGCCCGATGGTCTCGTCGCGGTCGTTGGGGCCGGAGCCGGCGAGCATGACGACCGCGGGGTGCGGGCCGGGGCCGGTCGGCAGCGTCAGTGCGCCGGGCACGGCCAGCGGACCGGAGCCGACGGTCACGTCGTGCTCGGCGAGCGCGTCCGGGTCGGCGTAGGCGGGCGGCTGCCAGGGCCGCGTCGGCTGGGCGGCCTCGGCCGCGGCGATCTGCAGGCCGGTCAGCCAGCCGGATTCGGTGACTGAGAGCAGTACCGTCGCCGCACCGTGGGCGAACAGGACGGGCAGCTTGACCAGGGCCGGCTCGGTGAGCGGCTCGCCGGCGCCGGTCAGCGGGCCGTGGCGGTCGAGCTCGGCCTCCCAGGCGGCGCGCAGGGAGTCCTCGGTCACCATCGGGCGCAGGTTCGGGGCGAAGAGGTCGCGGATCTCGGCGTAGCGGCCGGCCTGGAGCAGTTCCAGCAGCCGCTCGGCAATCGACGTCATGATGGGCCCAGGCTCCGTGGGAACTACGCGGGAGGTCGCCGGTTGCGGCCGGAACGAGCCCATCGTACGGCGTGGCGGGCACCGGCAACGACTCCTCGACGCCGGGTCCGGGGCACGCGCCGGACCGGCGGCGCGGCGCGCTGCGGATCGCGTCGCCGCCGTGCCGCTCACCCGCCCACGCCGGAAGCGGGCGCCGGCGGTGCGCGCCCGCAGCTCCTCCGGGCCGTCGCGCCCCGCGGCATGACGCCGGAGATGCTATGTGTTTCAGCTTATACTGAAATTCGTGAACGACGACGACCGGGCGCTCGCCTGGGTGGATCAGATCGCGATGCACCTCGCACGCGACGGGGTGTCGCCGATCGCCGGCCGGGTGCTCGGGTGGCTCATGATCTGCGACCCGCCGGAGCAGTCGGCCGCGCAGATCAGCGAGGCCATCGGGGCCAGCCGCGCCTCGCTCACCATGAACCTGCGGCTGCTCACCGGCATGGGCTTCCTCAGCCGGCGCACCCGGCCCGGCGACCGGACCATGTTCTACCGCATGGCCGACGACGCCTGGCAGACCGTCGTGCGCCGCCAGGTCGCCGGGATCGCGGCCTTCCTCGACATCACGCGCCAGGGCCTGGACCTCGTCGGCCCCGACGGCGAGCGCGCGGGCCGGATCCGGCAGGCCCACGCCACCTTCGACTGGATGGCCCACGTGTTCGGCAACGCCCCACCCCTCGAGGAGAAGCCATGAGTACCGGACACGCGGTGGTCATCGGAGCCGGCATCGGCGGGCTCGCCGCCGCCGTCGCACTGCACCGCATCGGCTGGTCCGCCACGGTGCTGGAGCGCGCGGGCGAGCTCGGCGAGATCGGGGCCGGCATGTCCCAGGCGCCGAACGCGCTGGCCGCCCTGGACGAGCTCGGCGTCGGCGAACGGGCCCGCGAGGCCGCGGTGCCGTCCCGGGCGACCGGCAACCTGCGCACCGCCGACGGCCGCTTCCTGCAACGCGCGCGGGCCGGTGACACGCCCGCGCTGCTCGCGTTCCACCGGGCCGACCTGCACCGGGTGCTGCTCGACGCGGTGCCGCCGGGCTGGGTGCGCACCGGCGCCGAGGTCACCGGCGTGCGGGCGGACGGGACGGTGACGTTCACCGGCGGGGAACTGCGGGCCGACCTGGTCGTCGCGGCGGACGGCATCGGCAGCGCGACCAGGCGCCTGTTGTGGCCGGACGCGCCCGCACCCCGGTTCCTCGGGCGCACCGCGTGGCTGGGCGTGGCGCCCGTGGCCGATCAGCCGGGCAGCGTGACCCTCGGCCCGGGTGGGTACTTCCTGATCCACCCGCTCTCGCGCGGGCGCGCCTACTGGGCGTACGTGACCACCTGCGACGAGCCGGGCATCCGCTTCGAGGACGAGCACGCCGAGGCGGCCCGGCGGGTGCGGGCGTGGCACGACCCGATCCCGGCGCTCATCGCGGCGACGCCACCGGACGCCGTCATCCACATCGACATCCGCGAGCTGGCCCCCCTGCCGTCCTTCGTCAACGGCCGCGTGGCCCTGCTCGGCGACGCCGCGCACGCGATGAGCCCCGACCGCGGCCAGGGCGCCGGGCAGAGCCTCGAGGACGCCGTCGTGCTCGCCGCGGCGCTCGCCGAGGAGCCGACCGTCGAGTCCGCCCTGCGCCGTTACGACACCGAGCGCCGGCCCCGCAGCCAGGCGATCGCCCGCAGCGCGGCGGTCGACGGCCGGGTCAACACCACGCGCCGCTTCCACCGCCCGCTCACGGCGATGATCCGGCTGACCCCCGCCCGGCTGTGGAGCAGGAGCATCGCCCCCGACGCCAACGACGCCTGGCGCTGGCGGCCGCCCCGCCTGGCGCGGTGAGCGGGCTTGCGTGCCGACGCCGGCATGCTCGTGCGCGGCGCCGACCCGGGCGTGCCGCTCGCCCGCCACGACATCGACCTGACGGACCCGTCGGCGAAGCGGCTGAACTCTCGCATCTCGGCCCTGCTGCGCCTGGCCACGGCGGGACGGGGTTCGGCGAATCCCAGTCGGGGGTGGCCGTGGTCGCCTGAGCGCTGCGGATGCGCGGGGTGGCCGGCAAGTAGGATCACGGGGTGAGTGACCCGACGCCGGCACCCGGCCTGAACTCGGAGCAGCTCGGTGCGTACTTCGCGCTCATGGAGGTCAGCAGCCTGCTGCAGTACGCGGTGGACGAGCACCTGCGCGCCGACGGTGATCTCAGCTACGTGCAGTTCCAGATCCTGGCCCGCCTGGTGGACGCGCCCGAGGGCAAGCTGCGGATGACGGACCTGGCCGACGGTGTCGTGTACAGCCGCAGCGGCCTCACCTACCAGGCCGGGCTGCTGGACAAGCGCGGCCTGATCACCCGGGCGCCGTCGCCGGACGACGAGCGCAGCGTCATCGCGACCGTCACCGACGCCGGCCGGGACCTGATCGCCCGCGTGCTGCCGGGGCATGTCGAGCGGGTCCACCAACTGCTGTTCGAGCCGATGACCGGCGACGACCTGCCCGCGCTCAGCTCCGTGCTGGGCCGCGTCCGCGAGCACATGCGCGCGACCCCGCCCCGGTCCGCCAAGCCGCGGGCCGGCCGCAGCCGCACCGACTGAGCGGCAACGGATGATCCTCACCTTGGCGGCCGTCGACGACCCGTGACGGCTGTCGGCCGGCTCACATCCGCAACCAGTTGCTTCGAATACGAAGCGTGTTATGGTCGGAGAGTGCTTCGAATACGAAGCACAGGAGTCCGGAAAAAGCGAGGCTTGCGATGAAGGCAGTGCGGTTCCACGAATACGGCGACCCGGGCGTCCTGCGGTACGAGGACGCCGAGCGCCCCGAGCCCGGCGCCGGACAGGTGCTGATCCGGGTCGCCGCGACCTCGTTCAACGGGGTCGACGGCAACATCCGCGGCGGTTTCATGCAGGGGCCGATCCCGGTGACGCTGCCGCACACGCCGGGCATCGACGTGTCGGGCACGGTCGCCGCGCTGGGCGAGGGCGTCGACACCGTCCAGGTCGGTGACCGGGTCGTCGGGTTCCTGCCGATGACGGCCGACGGCGCGGCCGCCGAGTACGTCGTGGCCCCGGCCGGGATCCTCGCGCCGGCGCCGACGAGCGTTGCGCTCACCGACGCCGCGGCGCTGCCGGCCGTGGGCCTGACCGCGTGGCAGGCGCTGTTCGACCACGCGAAGCTGACCGCGGGCCAGCGCGTGCTGATCAACGGCGCGGGCGGGGCCGTCGGGGGCTACGCCGTGCAACTGGCCAAGAACGCCGGCGCCTACGTCATCGCCATCGCCGGCCCGGGCAGCGTCGACCGGGTCACGGCGGCCGGCGCCGACGAGGTCATCGACTACACCACGACCCCCGCGCCGGCCGTGACACCCGCGGTCGACGTGGCACTCAACCTGGCCCCGGTCGAGCCGGCGCGGCTGGCCGCGCTGCTCAACCTGATCCGCGCGGGCGGCGTGCTGGTCAACACCACGGTGTGGATGCCCGCGCCCACCGACGAGCAGCGCGGCGTGCGCGGCATCGACCTGTTCGTCCGCAGCGACGCCGTCCAGCTCTCGCGGCTGGTCGCGCTGGTCGACGCCGGCGAGCTGCGCATCGACGTCGCCCAGCGGGTCCCGCTGGCCGAGCTGGCGGCCGTGCACACCCAGGCCGCCACGAACGCGCTGCCCGGCAAGACCGTCATCGTCGCCCCCACCGCCTGAACCCCACCACCTGCATCACACGACAGGAGCATCCGACATGTCCCACGACAAGGTGATCACCGTGCTCGGCGCGACCGGCACCCAGGGCGGCGCGGTCGCGCGGGCGCTGCTGGCCGACGGCGAATTCGCCGTCCGGGCCGTGACCCGCGGCGCCGCGTCGGCCAAGGCCCGGACGCTGGCCGGCCTCGGCGCCGAGGTGGTCGAGGCGACCCTCACCGACGAGAGCAGCCTGCGCCGGGCATTCGACGGAGCCTACGGCGCGTTCATGGTCACGCCGTTCTGGGAGCACCGCTCCCCCGCCCGGGAACTCGCCGAGGTGGAGAACCTCATCAGCGCCGCCCAGGCCACCGACCTGCGGCACGTCCTGTGGTCGACGCTCGAGGACACGCGGGAGGCGATCCCGGCCGACGACAACCGGATCCCGTACCTCGGCGACGGCTATCGGGTCCCGCACTTCGACGTGAAGGGCGCAGCCGCCGACGCCCGGTTCGCCGAGTCCGGCCTTCCCACCACGTATCTGCTGATGTCCTTCTACTGGGACAACCTGCTCACGCCACCGCAGCGCGACCCCGACGGCACGCTGGCCCTGCACCTGCCGCTCGGCAACACCCCGATCGCGGGCGTCGCCTCGGACGACATCGGCCGCGTGGCCCGGCGGGTGCTGCGGCAGCCGTCGGAGACGATCGGCGCCACGGTACCGGTGGTCGGCGAGCACCTGACCGGCGAGCAGATGGCCGCGGCGCTGAGCGCGGTCCTCGGCGAGCCGGTGGCCTACCGCCCGCCCACCCATGACCAGTTCCGCAGCTTCGGCTTCCCGGGGGCGGACGAGCTGGGCAACATGTTCCAGTACTACACCGAGTTCCCCGAGTCCTACCTGGGCCGCCGCGACCTCGAGACGGCGCGCGCGTTCAACCCGGACCGGCTCAGCCTGACCGACTTCCTGGCCGCGCACCGCGCGGAACTCACGGCCTGACGGCCTCCCACCGCGCACCGCCCGGCTCGGACGTCGTGGACTACGCGGAGTTCGAGGGGGCGCCGCAGGTCGGGCAATAAGCCTCCGCGGCGGGCCGCGACCGGCCACCGGCCGAGCGCCGACCCGCTGCGGCGACGGCCAGGGTCAGCAGCGCCGGCCCCACCACGGCGACGAGCAGCGCGGCGGCGGCCATGGCCGACCAGACCGGGACGATGGGCCGGCCTGGGCCGGAGTTGTGCAGCATCGCACCGAGCGGGTTCAGTGCGAGCATGCCGATCGGCGTGAGCAGGATCAGCAGCGCCCAGACACCGCGGTGGTCGTGCCGGGCGGCCAGGCCGAGCGCGAGCAGCGTCACGACGACCAGCAGCGCCACCCCGGCGGCCGGGAAGGTGAATGCGGCGGTGATGTAGTAACCGTCGTAGCGCGGCCCGGCGGCCACGGCGACCGGCACGGCCACCGCCCCGGCGGCGAGCGGCGTCAGCCGAACCCACCAGCGGTGCCGGCCGGCGGCACCGAGCGCGACGATCCCGAGGAAGAACTGCGGCACCAGGACGCTCAGCGGTGGGCGGACCAGTCCGGTCAGCATCGCGACCGGCACGACCCCCGCGGTGACCAGCAGGGCGAGGACCGCCACGCGGCGGAACCACCGGCCGGGAGCGACGGCGTGCACGACGGCGGCCAGCAACCAGACCACCCACGCCGCCACGCCCAGGAGCAGGACAGGGCCGGTGGGCACATACCGGGGCACCGCGGGTGCCAGCGCCAGGAGCATCGCCCACCAGCTCGCGAGCGCGGTGGTGATCGCCAGTGCGAGCAGGCCGGCGAGCCGGAACCCGGCCCCGAGGCCGGGTGCGGCCCGCAGGCGCTGGCGCAGCCCACCGGCCGCGAGGTCCGCAACGTCGGCCGGCGAGGGTCTCCTGCGGTCGGGCGCGGCCAGGGACAGGTAGGTGTCCATCAGCTCCGAGCCACGCGTGCGCCGATAGTCGGCCGGATAGAACAGCGCCATCCAGCGCGCATAGCGCCGCTCGAGATCGGTCAGGCTCATGCGAATCCTCGGCTCGGGCGGGGCGCGGCCTTGGCGGCGCGCAGCCGGGTGGTCGCCGCCTTGACGTTGCGGCGCATGCGTTCGGTCTCGGCGGCCAGCAGCTCGCCGCCCGGCTCGGTGAGCCGGTAGTAACGGCGCAGCCGGCCGTCGACGATCTCCTCGCGGTCGACGCCGACCAGGCCCGCGTCGACCAGCCGGTCCAGCGCGCCGTACAGCGTGCCGGGCCGCAGCGAGATCCGGCCCTCGGACAACTGGGCCACCTCGGCGATCAGGCCGTAACCGTGCATCGGCTCGCCGGCGAGGGCGGTGAGGATCAGGAACGTGGGTTCACGCAGTGGGGTTTCCACGCCGGCCAATATATCGGCTGCGAAGGTATGGCGAAACATCCCGCGCGGCCACACGGGCATCCCGCTCCCCCACCGCCCCAGCCTTGCATGGGCGAATCGCCGCGTCGCACTGAACCACACCGGAGACGGTCCGGTGCCGTGTTCATCCAGCTCGGGTCTGGCCCGGAAGGGGCAGCGTCTCGGCACGTCCGCTGACCGAACGGGTACTCACGAAGTCGAACGCGAAGGTGCCCGCCTCGATGCGGTCGACGAACTCGCCGACATCATCGGCTTGCCGGACGGCGTCGCCCCATCCGCTGCTGGTGATGTCGACCAGCAGCACCGGTGGGCCGCCACAGGGTGATCGTGTCGGAGGCGTCGATGGGTCCACTCCCTGCAACCATGGTTAGCGGCGGGTCGTGGCGAACCACGCCGGCTGCTTGCTGATGCTGTCGGCCCTGGACGTTACGCGACCGTCAGCAGGATTCACCACGTCGCAGCAATCGCACAGCTGTCGGCGGTCACGCCGACACGAGCAAGCTCCGGGACACGGCTCAACGCAACATCGGCGCCGACGACACCGAGATGCGCGCGGACGAAACGCTGCTCGCCGCGGCCGTCGCGGCGCGCGAACGAATCGCCGCGACAGGCTGCCCGGGGACCGGGTTCAGGCGCCCGTGTAGCGGCCCGGGCGGTGGTGCAGGGCGATCACGAGGTTGAGCACCACGGCATCGCCCGCAATACGCTGCACGCGCGCCTGCAGCGGATGCGGGCGGGCGGCGCCCTGCGCGACTTCAGCCGGCGCGTCGACCCGGCGGCGCTCGGCCGCGGCCTGACCGCGTTCGTGTCCGTCTCGCTCAGCCAGCCCCAGGGCCGCCGCGCCATCGACGCCCTGCTCGACCTGCCCGAGGCCATCGAGGCCCACGCCACCACCGGCGACGCCGACCTGCTGCTGAAGATCGTGGCGCGCGACACCCAGGACCTGCACCGGATCGTGGACGCGCTGTTCGCCGTGCCCGACATCGTGCACACGAGCACCGTCATCTCGCTCAACGAGGAGATGCCGCTGCGCATGCGGGCCCTGCTGGAGCGGCACGCGGTCACCGGATCAGATCCGGGAAGCCGAACACGGTGATCCGGCGGATGCCGGTCCCGGTGACGGTCAGCACCGCGGCCCCGAACGGCTCGCCGCGGTACCACACATGCGCCCCCGGCTGCCCGTTCATCCAAACCGGCGCCATGCGCCACTCCCCGGGCGCGCCCATGACCAGCCGCAGGTAGGGCACGCAGGTCGCCTTGCCCGCGAACCAGGTCCGCGACGGCACGAGCTCCAGCGACGCGTCCGTGCGCAGCGCCCGCTCCAGGATCGTCACGTCGCTGCGTTCGAAGGCGGCGATGTACTGCTCCAGCAGCGCCCGCGCCGCCGGGTCGCCCGGCTCGGCGAGGTCGTCGTCCGGTGCGGGCGCGACCTCGTCGAGCCGGGCCCGGGCCCGCTGCAGCAGGCTCTTCACCCCGGCGACGGACGAGCCGAGCATCTCTGCGACCTCGGCCGCCGGGAACCCGAGCACCTCGCGCAGGATGAGCACGGCCCGCTGCCGCGGCGGCAGGTACTGCAGCCCGGCGATGAGCGCGAGCCGCAGGCTGTCCCGGTTCGCGGCGACCTCGGCCGGGTCCGCCGACTCGGGCGTGACGAGCGCGTCGGCGATCGGGCGCAGCCACGGCACCTCGAGGTCGGCCCCGCCGGGCGGCGCGTGCGGGTCGTCCGCGGGCGCCCCGAGGCCGGACGGCAGCGGGCGGCGGCCACGGTGCTCCAGGGCGCTCAGGCACACGTTGGTGGCGATGCGGTACAGCCACACGCGCATCGACGCCCGCTCCTCGAAGCGCGGGTACGCCCGCCAGGCTCGCAGCATCGTCTCCTGCACGAGATCCTCGGCCTCGTCCGGCGAGCCGACGATCCGATAACAGTGTGCGAGCAGTTCGCGGCGCAGCGGCTCGGCCCGCGCCGCGAACTGCTGCCGGTCGTCCGTCACGGTGCCAGCTTCTCCCGCAGCCACGCGGCCGCGCGAGCGATCGCCGCATCCGCCGCCGCGGCGTGCCCGGCCCCCATCTGGAACGTGTGCTGCTCGCCGGGCGTCACGTCGAGCACGGCCTCGACCCCGTGCCGGTGGGCCGCCCGCTGCAGTCGTACGGCGTCGTCGAGCAGCATCTCGCCGCCCCCGGCCTGCACGTACATCGGCGGCAGCCCGGTCAGGTCCGCGAAGAGCGGGCTGACGAGCGGGTCGGCGGGATCGACCCCCTCGGGCAGCAGCATCGCCACGAGCCCGTCGATCGACATCGGGTACGGGTCGCCGAAGAGCAGGTCCGTGGCCCGGTTCGTGACGACGGAGGCGCCGCTCTGGGTCAGGTCCGTCCACGGGGAGATCGGCACGAGCGCGGCGGCGAGCGGCAGCCCTTCGGCCCGGGCCCGCAGCATGAGCGAGACCGTCAGCCCGCCCCCGGCCGAGTCCCCGGTGACCGCGAGGTGCTCCGGCCGGGTCCGCTCCAGCAGCGCCCGGTAGACGGCGGTGACCTCGTCGAGCTGGGTGGGGTACTGCCGCTCCGGCGTGTGCGAGTAGGACGCCAGCACGGCCCGGACGCCGGCCGCCTTGGCCAGGTGGGCGTAGAGCTTGCGGTGCGTGTACACGGAGCCGCCGACGTATCCGCCGCCGTGCAGGCACAGCAGCACCCGCTCGGCGCTGTCCTTCGGCACCGCCCAGAGCACGGGCACGCCGCCGAGCTCGCACTCGCGGTAGTCGACGCCGCCGGGCTCGGCCGTCACGTCGCCCCAGTGCGAGTCGACGACCCGGCGCTGCTCGACGGTCAACGGCGGGTCGGCCTTGGCGAGGGCGTTGCTGCGGCGGTAGAAGGCGTTGAGCGAGGAGATTTCGAGCGCTTCGGGCGCGGCGATGCTGTCCATGCCGGTACTGACCGGCGGGGCCGCGAAAGGAATCGGTCTGCCGTAAAATCCGGCCCGGCGGAGCCGTAGCGCAGAGGTCGTCGCGCTGTGACAGCACATCAGGAGGACGCCGGTTCGAATCCGGTCGGCTTCGCCGCATCGAGCCGCATGGGGGGTGGCTGTGGACGACTCGCGCCGCGTCCGGCAGTACACGGTGCCCAGGTGGATGATCGACGAGTGCACGGCGGCGCGGGAGCGCGGCGACTGGCGGGCCGGCTGCGCGGCGGGGCGGGTCACGGTCGGGTTCGCCGACGCCGGGCCGGTCGCCGACCTGCTCGCCGGGTTCGCGCCCGATCTGGTGCGCCGGCACCTGCCGCGGTCGCAGGCCGGGTCGGGGGCGCTGGCCGGCGGCGGGCGGTACGTCCTCGCGCCCGACGGGCCGGTCACCCCCGACACGATGGTGCTCGAGCTGCGGACCTCGCCGTGGACGACGGGCTCGCAGCGGCTCACCCTGGACGCGGTGCGGGCCGGGGCGCTGGGCGAGGGGCGGGTCGTGCCCCTGCCGCCGTATCTGTGGGACGCCCGCCGGGCCGACGAGCTGCGGGCCGTCTCGGCCGCGGCGGACGACGGCGCCTGGACGCCGCAGGCGTGGGCCGCGGCCGGCTGGGCGCTGGACGGGGTGGAGGAGTCGTCCTGGTCGCGGGCCGGGCTGGGCCTGCTGCCGCGCGTCGACCCGGGGCTCGCGGCGCGGGAGCTGCGGCGCGTCGCCGAGCAGTTCGGGCACCGGTCCTGGCCGCTGTGGCGCGACCTGGGCGGCCGCGACGCCGCGACCCCGCAGTGGCACCTGCGGCTCGAGCTGGCCGGCGGCGGCCCCCGGGTCGCCTGGGGCCGGCAAGGTGCGGGCCCGACGGGGCTCTGCCTGTATGCGCCGCTGTTGCGCCCGCCGGTCGACGACCTCGTCCCGCTCGCGTCCGTGGTGCCCGACGGGTTCGCGGAGGAGGAGCACGTCCGGGTCCGCTGCGGGGCGGACTGGCACCGGATCGGCGTGCGGGGCGGGCGGCTGGACCTGCTCGATCACACCGGCGACGAGCGGCGGCGGGAGCAGGCGCTGCGGGCCTTCGGCGGCGAGATGAGCGGCTGCTTCCGGGTCGAGTCCGCCTGGTTCGGCGGTGGGGCGGGGTTGCCGCGGCGGCTGCGGGAGTACCGGCGCGACCTGTGGCGGCGCATGGAGCACGGCGGCAGCCGGGTGGTGCTGGCGCTGCTCGACGCCGGCCTGGACCCGCACCTGCGCGACGAGCACGGCCGGACCCTGCTGCACCGGATTCACCAGTTCGAGCACGCCGAGCTGCTCCCGCGCCTGCTCGCCGAGGGCCTCGACGTCAACGCCGTGAACCGGGGCGGCTACACCCCGATGTGCGAGGTCCTGGCCCACGAGGCCCCGTACGACCTGGTGCTGGCCCTCAACGAGGCCGGCGCGATACCCCGGCTCGCACACGGAGGGGGCTCATGATCACCGACCCGGTGCTGGTGCGCATCGGCGAGGCCGTGGCGCTGCACCACGGCCAGGGGCAGCGCGACGCCGCCCGCCGGATGTTCGCGCGGATCTGGGCCGAGATCGGCGGCGAGCAGGGCGACGCGCTGCACGTCAGCGTGCTCGCGCACTCGATGGCGGACGTGCAGGACGACGTCCGCGAGGAGCTGCTCTGGGATCGGCGGGCCCTGGCGGCGGCCGACCGGCTCACCGACGACCGGGCGGCCCGGGCGGGCGTGGCCCTGTCCGTGGCCGGGCTGTATCCGTCGCTGCATCTCAACCTGGCCGACTGCTACCGCCGGCTGGGGGATCTCGACCAGGCCCGCTCGCACCTGCGGCAGGCGCGGGACACGATCGGCGCGCTCGGCGACGACGACTACGGGCGTTTGATCAGGGGCGGCCTGGAGCGACTGGAGCAGCAGCTGGCGCCCTGAGACGGCCGGAGCGCCGCGCGACGGCGCGGCGCTCCGGTGGTGCCCAAGCTCGTTGCGAGGATCGCGTCAGAGACCGCGGACGTTCTCCGCCTGGGGGCCCTTCTGGCCCTGGGTCACCTCGTACTCCACCTTCTGGCCTTCCGTCAGCTCACGGTAACCAGTGCTGGCGATGGCGGAGTAGTGGACGAACACGTCCGCACCGCCGTCGTCCTGCTGGATGAAGCCGAAGCCCTTTTCGGAGTTGAACCACTTGACAGTACCGCTAGCCACACTTTCCTCCTGTTTGCGGCGGCCGGTCCCCTGCCCATCGTCGGCAGTGAGCAACCGGTGCCCACGCGACATCATACCCGCTCCCACTGCGATCCCGCGCACCGCAGGTGCCCCCGGTCGAGGTCGGGCCCCGGCAGCTGCCGGCGCAGTGGCGCCGCGGGAAGCCGCCCCGGCCGGAGCTGTACCGCTTCCAGCAGGACATTGACTGGCCCGGGGCGTCCGGCGGCGTCGCCGTGCAGTGGATCGGTCGGCCGACCCCGAACGTGAAGGTCGACATGCCCGGACCGCTCGGCCGCGGCGCCGCCGGAGCGCTGGCGTAACGATCGTTGCTCGCAGATGCTACGTTCGTTGCATGGAGGAGCCGTTCCTGCTGATCTCGGTCTCCACCGCCGGCGGACCGGCCGGGCTGCGGGTCACCGTGTGGCGGACCCTGCGCGCGCTCGGCGGTCTCTACCTGCAGCAGTCGGTGTGCCTGCTGCCGGCCCGCGACGAGGTCGCCCGGCCCGTCCACCGGCTGCTGGCCCAGGTGCGGGCGAAGGGCGGCACCGGTCAGGCCATCACCATCACCGTCCCGGACCCGCGGGAGCGCGCCGAGCTCGTCGCACGCTTCAACGCCGAGCGCGAGGCCGAATACGCCGAGGTCCTCGAGCGGACCCCGGCCCTGCTGGAGGAGATCGCGACCGAGACCGCCCGGGGCCGCGTGACCTACGCGGAGGTCGAGGAGTCCGAGGCCGACCTGGACCGGTTCCGGTCTTGGATGGCCAAGATCGTGGCGCGCGACTACTTCGGCGCCTCCGGTCACGCGGCCGCGCAGGCCGGGATCGAGCGCTGCGCGGCCGCGCTGGCCGAGTTCGAGGCGGCCGCCGTGGCCGCCTCGTGAACGGGGATGGCGGGATGCCGTGGTGGCTGCGGGCCCTGGCCGGCCTGGCGATCGCCCTCGTGGTCGTCTGGCTCGCGCTGGTCGTCGTGCTGCTCGTGGCCAAGCCCGACAAGGTGCGCCTGCGGGAGGCGCTGCGCCTGCTGCCCGACCTGCTGCGGCTGCTGCGACGCCTGGCCGCCGACCCGGACCTGCCGCGCGGCGTGCGCGTCCGGCTCGGGCTGCTGCTGGTGTACCTCGCCGTCCCGGTCGACCTGATACCGGACTTCATCCCGGTGCTCGGCTACGCCGACGACGCCATCATCGTCGTCGCCGTGCTGCGCTCGACCGTCCGCCGGGCCGGCCTCGAGGCGGTGCGCGCCCACTGGTCCGGCACCGACGACGGCTTCGCCGCGGTGTGCCGCCTCGCGGGCCTGCGCGACACCCCCGGGCGGCCGTCCGACGGCGGCTAGGGCCGCGCAGCACGTCCGCGGCCGCGCTCTGCTCCTCCACGGCGGCGGCGATCGCGTGCCGGTGCTCGCGAAGCCGCTCGCTGACCGCGCGGTCCCCACGAGCGGCATGGTTACACGTGCGCGATGCGGGCATGAGACCTCCGGAGCCTGAAGGGAGCGCACGATGCGCCGGGACAGTGAACGGGATGCGGCGATCACGGTCATCCCGCTCCGGAACGCCACGGGGTGGCGGCTCGTCCACCGCACGCCGACGGGCGCCGACGTCCTGGCGAGCAGCCCCGGCAACGGCACGGAGCACAGCACCGGGACGAGCACCGAGACCATGCGACGAGGGCTACGGCGGCTGGGCGACGGCGACGGTACCCTCGCCATGACCGAAACCGTCGACCACCACTGGCAGTGGACGCTCGCGGACATCGGCGACGCGCCGATCGCCTCCTCCCCGCCGATCTACCGTGACCCGGGCAGCTGCCGCCGCGCCTACCTCGACGCGCGCCGGGCCGCCCACGCCGCGGCCGACCAGGCCGGCCGCTGACGCCGATGCCGTCGGCCATCGAGGACTACGCGCTGATCGGCGACCTGCACACCGCCGCACTGGTCGGGCGGGACGGTTCCATCGACTGGTTGTGCCTGCCCCGGTTCGACGCGCCCGCGTGCTTCGCCGCGCTGCTCGGCGACGAACGGCACGGGCGGTGGCGCATCGCCCCGGCCGCACACGGTGCCGCGACCCGGCGCTCCTACGCGGGCGGCAGCCTGGTGCTGCACACCGAGTGGGACACCGCCGAGGGTGCGGTCCGGATCATCGACTGCATGCCGCCGCGGGGTGAGGCGGCCGACGTGGTCCGCATCGTCGAGGGGGTCCGGGGCCAGGTCCGCATGCACACCGAACTCGTGCTGCGGTTCGACTACGGCCACGTGACCCCGTGGCTGCGCAGCTGCGAATCGGGCATGCGGGCGATCGCGGGGCCGGACGCGGCCTGGCTGTCGGCGGGCGTGCCGCAGCACTCCAGCGACGGTACCGTCTCGGCCGACTTCGTCGTCAGCGCCGGGCAGCGGATCCCGTTCGTGCTCACGTATCAGCGATCGCATCTGCCGGTGCCCGCGCCGGTCGACCCCGAGCAGGCGCTGCGCGACACGCACGCCTTCTGGTCCGACTGGATCGGCTGCGGCATGCACGACGGGCCGTGGGCCGAGCCCGTGCGCCGCTCGCTGATCCTGCTCAAGGCCCTCACCTACGCGCCGACGGGCGGGATCGTCGCCGCCGCGACCACCTCGCTGCCCGAGGAGCCCGGCGGGGGCCGCAACTGGGACTACCGGTACTGCTGGCTGCGCGACGCCACCTTCACGCTCCGGGCGCTGCTCGGCACCGGCCACGTCGCCGAGGCCAAGGCCTGGCGCGAATGGCTGCTCCGGGCGATCGCCGGCGACCCGGCGGACCTGCAGATCATGTACGGCCTCGACGGCACCCGCCGGGTCCCGGAGTCCACTGTGGACTGGCTGCCGGGCTACCGCGGCAGCTCCCCGGTCCGCATCGGCAACGCGGCCGCGAGCCAGCGGCAGCTCGACGTGTGGGGCGAGGTGCTCGACGGCCTGCACCTCGCCCGCGAGTCCGGGATCATCGCGACGGACCAGGCCTGGGACCGCCAGCGGGACCTCCTGGAGCACCTCGAGGGCCACTGGCGGGAGCCGGACAGCAGCCTGTGGGAGGTCCGGGGCGAGGAGCAACAGTACGTGCACTCGAAGGTGATGGCCTGGGCCGGCTTCGACCGCGCGATCCGCACCGTGGAGCGCCTCGGGCTGCCGGGCCCGGTGGACGCGTGGCGGCGCACCCGGGCCGCGATCCACGCGGAGGTGTGCGAGCGCGGCTTCGACTCCGAGCGCAACACGTTCACCCAGTGCTACGGCTCGGCCCGGATGGACGCCGCCCTGCTGCTCATCCCGCGGGTCGGGTTCCTGCCCTACGACGACCCCCGGGTGATCGGCACCATCGACGCCATCCAGCGCGAGCTGTGCCGCGACGGACTGCTGATGCGCTACCGCGACGGCCGCGAGGGCGCCTTCGTCGCCTGCTCCTTCTGGCTCGTCGAGGCGCTCAACGGCATCGGGCGCGACAAGGAGGCCCACGAGCTGTTCGAGCGGCTGCTGGCGCTGCGCAACGACGTGGGGATGCTGGCCGAGGAGTGCGACCCGGCCACCGGCCGGCACCTCGGCAACACGCCGCAGGCGTTCAGCCTCGTCGGTCTCGTCAACGCGGCACGGTGTCTGTCGGGAGCCCGAACAGGCTGAAGACCGCCGGGTCGGCGAAGGTGACGTTGTGCCGGATCAGGCCGTCGCGCACGGCGAACACCTGCACCGAGTGGGCCCGGACGCCGCCGGTGGCCGGATCGGGGGCGTAGGTGGCGAGCGCCGGGCCCCCGTTGGCCGCCACGACGCGCAGCCGCCAGCCGGGCCCGCGCATCGCGAAGACGCGCTCCATGAACGCGCCGTAGTGGGCGCGTCCCAGCAGCCACAGCGGCACCGGGGGCATCTCCAGGATCACGTCGTCGGCGAGCAGCCGGGTCAGGCCCGGCACGTCGGCCGCCTCGAACGCCGCCAGGTACCGCTCGATCACGGCCCGCTCCCCCGGTTCGGCCGGGTCGCGGAGGTCCTCGAGCGCCGGCGCGGCGGCGTGCAGCGCGGCCCGGGCCCGCTGCAGGCAGCTGTTCACGGCGGCGACGGTGGTGCCGAGCGCCTCGGCGACCTCGGCGGCCGGCAGCTCGAGCACCTCGCGCAGCAGCAGGATCGCGCGCTGGCGGGCGGGCAGCAGCTGCAGCGCCGCGACGAAGGCGAGCCGGAGCCCGCTTCGCCGCTCGGCGGCCGCGGCGGGATCGTCCGGGAACGGCTGGAGCCACGCGATGTCGAGATCGGGCCTCAGCGGTACCAGCGGATCGTCCCCGGCCGGCCCGAGCCCGCTCGGCAGCGGTCGCCGGGCCCGCCCCTCGAGCGCGGTGAGGCAGGCGTTCGTGGCGATGCGGTGCAGCCAGGTGCGCGGCGACGAGCGCGCCGGGTCGTAGCGGTCCGCCGCCCGCCAGGCCCGCAGCAGCGTCTCCTGCACCAGGTCCTCGGCCTCGTGGTAGGAGCCGAGCATCCGGTAGCAGTGCGCCAGCAGGTCACCGCGGAACGTCTCGAAATCCTCCACACGCCGCAGCGTACTGAGCGATGAGTCCGGCCGCGGCCACCGGTATGTGTTCGTGAGGGCGGCCGGACGGGTCGCCACCGGGGCAAGGGAGTTCACGATGGGTGACGTCATCGTCGTACAGTTCGTCACGCTCGACGGCGTGGTGTCCGACCCCGACGGGCGGGGCGGGACCGGCTACGGCGGGTGGGCGTTCCGCTTCGGCCCGGGGCCGGTGACCGACGACAAGTTCCGGCTGGGCGAGCTGATGCGGACGGGCGTGCAGCTGTACGGCCGCAAGACCTGGGAGGCGTTCGCACGGCTGTGGCCGGGGCGCGACAGCGACTACGCCAAGCTCATGAACGCCGTGCCGAAGCGGGTCGCCACGCGGGGCGCCATCGACGCGGCGGCCTGGGCGAACTCGGAGGCGGTCGACGGCGACCCGGTCGCGTGGGCGCGCCGCGAACGCGAGCGGCGCGACATCGTCGTGATCGGCAGCCTGAGTGTCGTGCACGCGCTCGCGGCGGCCGGCCTCGTCGACGAGTACCGGCTCATCACCTTCCCGGTGGTGACCGGCGAGGGTGACCGGCTCTTCGCGGACGGTATGCCCGCGGACTTCCGGTTCACCCTCGCCGAGCCCGTCGGCGCGGCCGTGCTCACCGTCCTGCGCCGCAATCTTTAAGGGAACCTTACAATTTCGTAGACATCTATTGACATGCGCGCGTGAGCTGGGAGATGTTGCGGTCCATGCCCCGCATTCGCCGCTCCGGCGCCGCCGCCCTGGTCATCGCCGGCGCCCTCGCCCTCGTGCCGGTGCTGACCAGTGCCGGAACCGCCGACGCCGGTGCCACCACGCTCGGTGGCGCCGACCCCAGCGTCATCAAGGTCAACGGACTCTACGTCGCGGCCAAGTCGGTCGACGGCGGCGTGGCGATCCGCACGGCCACCTCCCTCGCCGGAATCGCCTCCGCGCCGAAGAAGCAGGTGTGGAAGGACACCGGCCTCGGCGAGGTGTGGGCGCCCGAGATCGTCTACCAGGACGGGCGCTACCACGTCTACTTCTCCGCCGGGACCGGCGCCGCCCACCGGATGTACCACATCGACTCGGCCAGCCCCGACTCCGGCTACACGGCCGCCGTGAAGGTCGCGCTGCCCAACGACAAGTGGGCCATCGACGGCGTGCCGTTCACGTTCCAGGGCCAGCGTTGGTTCGTGTGGTCCGGCTGGTCGGGCGACACGAACGTCGAGCAGAACCTGTACATCGCGCGGATGGCCAACGCGACCACGGCCACCGGCGCCCGGTACGTCATCTCCCAGCCGCGCGAGTCGTGGGAGCGCACGGTCGGCAACCCCTACATCAACGAGGCCCCCGAGCCGATCCTCGACCCCAAGGGCCAGCTGCACATCGTGTACTCCGCGAACGGCAGCTGGAGCAGCAAGTACTGCCTGGCCGACCTGCGCCTGCGAGCGGGCGGCGACCCGACGTACGTGTGGGACTGGTACAAGAGCAACGGCTGCCTGTTCGGGTCGTACGCGCCCGGCATGATGGCCGGGTGGGACCCGACGCTGTACGTCGACGGCCCCGGCCACCACTCGTTCGTCCTCGAACGGGGGGACATCGCGACGAGCCCGCCGTCGGGCAACCGCTTCCCGACGATGTACCACGCGGTCGCCAAGGGCACGCCGTACTCCTGGTCGGCGCGCTACTGGTACACCGGCACGGCGGTGTGGTGGGGCAGCGTGACGTACCGCCGGGCCAACGTCCCCGGCGCGACCAGCGACACCGGCTTCGGCCTCAAGTTCTTCGAGTAGCCGGCGCGTTCCGCCCGAGCGTGCGCCGCCCGGCGCTCGGGCGGACCGCGGGGCGGTAGGCGGCCGGCGCTCCACCGGCCGAGCCTACGGCGTCCTCGCCCCGTCTACGGGCCGTGGCCGCGCAGCAGCGCTGGACGATCGCGCCGGGCGCGTCGTCACCGGCGATCCTGCAGGTACGCGGTCCAGACCTTCTTCGGCACCGTCATGATCCAGGCGTTGACGACGAGCTCGTCCAGCTCCTCGGGGTCGAGGGCGGCCAGCCGCGCGCAGGCCCAGTTGAAGCGCAGGTCCGACGGCGGCGGGAGGAGGAACTTGTCCGGCTCGGCCTCGACCAGCGCGTCCCGGCCGTCCTTCGGGTAGCCGAAGCCCATGGTCGCCTCGTCGCGGGAGAGCGCCGCGAAGACGATCTGCCCGACTCGCCACTTGATCCGGTCCCGCACGACGACCTCGTAGGCGCGCGGGAGCGTCCTGGTGATCGCCCGGATGTCGTCGACCCCGGCCATGGGTGCAGCCTACCTACGTCCGGGCCCGGCGCCGGCGCAGGTACTCGCGCTCGGTCTCGTTGGTCGCCAGCGCGATGGCCTGGTCGTAGGCCGCCGCGGCCTCCGTGTCCCGTCCGAGGCGGGCCAGCAGCTCGGCGCGGACGGCGGGCAGCCGGTGGTACCCGGGCAGGTCGACGTCCTCGAGCACGGCGAGGGCCACCGCCGGTCCGTGCACCTCGGCGACCGCGACCGCACGGTTCAGCGCGACGATCGCGGTGGGGGTGAGGGCGTACAGCTGGTCGTACAAGGCCAGGACCTGCGGCCAGTCGGTGGCGTCACCGTCGGTGTGGACCGCGTTGATCGCCGCCTGGATCTGGTACGGGCCGGGCCGGTTGCGCCGCAGGCACCGGCGGACCAGGTCGTGGCCCTCGGCGATGAGGGCCCGGTTCCACCGCGTCCGGTCCTGCGCGGCGAGCAGCACCGGCTCGCCGTCCGGGCCGAGGCGGGCGGGGCGGCGCGCCTCGGTGAGCAGCAGCAGGGCGAGCAGGCCGAGGACCTCGGGCTCGTCGGGCATCAGCGCGGCGAGCTCGCGGGCGAGGCGGATCGCCTCGGCGCACAGGTCGGTGCGGATCAGCGGACCGGCGGTGGCCGCGTACCCCTCGTTGAACATCAGGTACAGCACGGTGAGCACGGGCGGCAGCCGGTCCGGCAGCTCGTGCTCGGCGGGGACCCGGTAGGGGATGCCGGCGTCGCGGATCTTCTTCTTGGCGCGCACGATCCGCTGGGCGACGGTCGCCTCCGGGATGAGGTACGCGCGAGCGATCTCGGGCGTCTCGAGGCCGCCGAGCAGCCGGAGGGTGAGGGCGGCCCGCGCGTCGGGCGCGAGGGCCGGGTGGCAGCAGGTGAAGATGAGGCGCAGCTGGTCGTCCCGCACGGGTCCCTCCTCCTCGGGCTCGTCCTGGTGGTGCAGCAGCAGGGCCTCGGCGTGCCGGGCCTCGCGGGTCGACTCGCGGCGGAGCCGGTCGATGGCCCGGTTCCGCGCGGTGGTCACGATCCAGGCGCCCGGGTTCGGCGGGGGCTCCTGCCATTTCTGCACCGCCGTGGCGAAGGCGTCCTGGACCGCTTCCTCGGCGAGGTTGATGTCGCCGAGGAAGCGGGTCAGGGTGGCGACGCAGCGGCCGTACTCCGCGCGGTAGATCTCCGCCAGGTCCACGCGGGTTCAGCCCTGGGACAGCTCGTCGAAGGGTCGCACCTCGATCGGCCCGCAGGCCCGGGAGCACTGCTCGGCCCAGGCCAGCGCCTCGTCCAGGTCCGCGCAGCGGATGACCCAGAAGCCGGCGAGGTGCTCGCGGGTCTCGGCGAACGGCCCGTCGGTCACGGTGGTGCCGCCCTGGCCGGTCCGCACGACGGTGGAGCTCTCCGGCGGCAGGAGCCCTCCGCCGAAGACCCAGGTGCCGGTCTTGACCATCTCCTGGTTGATCCGATCGGTCTCGCGGAACATGTACTGCGTCTCCTCGTCGGACATGGCGGGGGTGCCCTCGACGTGGTGCACAGCCAGCAGGTACTGCTTCATGACGGTCGTTCCCTTCTCGGCAGGAAGCTCAGGCGGACAGGCGGCGGGCGACGAGCGGGACAACGATCGCGGCGGCGACCAGGTGCGTGAGCATCAGCAGCGCCTTCGTACCAGGCGCGGCGTCCGCGAGCACGTCGGGCACCAGCGACAGCACGGTCAGTACCACCGTCGTGCGGACGAACGCGCGCCGCGGGCGCCGGGCGAAGCGGGCCAGCACCGCGGCGAGCACCACCCCCACCAGCGAGAAGATCGCGGTCAGCATCCCGAACCCGGTGACCGGGATCGGCTGGCCGGCCATGTCGAGGCTGATCCCGGCGGCGTGCCCACCGGCGGCGACGGCCATGGTCGCGGCGCTCGCGGCGACCGTGGCGACGACGCCGTGCCCGATCAGCGCGGGGATGCTCGACGTCGCGGTGCGGGTGGGAAGCGTGGTGGTCATGATGCCCTCCAGTGGTGTCCGGACCGGCCGTGTGTGCCGGGCTCTCACCAGGGCTACGAACCAGCCCCACGCCGATCGACAGGTCGGCCAGAAAATTTTTCTGGCCGCGAATCCGCGCGGACGCGAGGTGGTCGCGGGACTCGACGATCTGCCCGCCGCGCACGCGCAGCACGAGCGCATCGAGCGGCACGGCCCGTACCCGACGCGGAATACGCCACTGGCGCTGGGCGACCAGCGCATGCGCCGGCGGCTCCCGATCGGTGTGGGTGTTGTACCTTCCCGGGCAGGCGGCGTCGATGCGGTGCCGGGACACGGGGGTGTGCCATGCTTCGCGGGACCAGCGATCAGGTGATCGAGGCGGTCCGGGCCGCGGGCGGCGGCCGGCTGGACCTGTCCTTGCGCCGGCTGACCCGCGTGCGGCCGTCCGTCCGGCGCCTACCCGGGCTGACCGGCTTGAACCTGTCCGGGAACCTCATCACCGCCGTACCGGACTGGGTCGGCGAGCTCACCACCCTCCAGTGGCTGCACCTGGGCCACAACCAGCTCGCCGCGCTGCCGGACACCGTCGGCGACCTCAAAAGCCTTACCACGCTGCACTTGTACAGCAACCAGTTCACAGCACTGCCGGAGGCGCTGGGCACTCTCACCGGTCTCACCTGGCTGAACGTGAACAACAACCAGCTCGCCGCGCTGCCCGACGCGATCGGCGACCTCACCGGCCTCACCCGCTTGGAGCTGGATGCCAACCAGCTCACGCAGCTGCCAGAGGCGATCGGCAACCTCGTGAACCTCACCGACCTGTCGCTGTACGGCAACCAGCTCACGTCCCTGCCCGACAGCATCGGCAACCTCACCAACCTGACCACGCTGAACCTGCGCGGCAACCGGCTCACGGCGCTGCCGGACAGCATCGGCAACCTCACCAACGTGACGCTGCAATACGACGGGGGCGGGCGCTACTCCGGGACCGCACAGATGCGCTACGACGCGGCCAGCCGCTCGTTCAAGTACCGGCTGCCACCGGCCGGCCGCGACAACCTGCCACCGTCCCAGCAAAGCATCAGCCTGTCGGCGAGCGTGACACCGGGCGCACCGCCCGGAGCCGCCGCCCCACCGGTTCCGCCACCCGGATACATCCAGATTCGCCAATGCGTAGCCCTACCACCGATCCAGAACGGCCCGGCCGCGAGCGCCCCCAGCCACTGATCGCCCAGCGCGCACGCCGGCGTGCCGCTGCCCGCGACGCCGTTTCCGGTGCGGCGGATCGGGCCGTGCGCGCGCTGGCACAATCCCGATGTGACCGAGAGTGACGAGGCTCTGCACCGGTTGGGCGAGGCGTTCGTGGCGGGCCTGCGCCGGCCCGCTGGGATGGCACGCGCCGGCTGGTGTTCGTACCGAGGCAAAGCGGGGTCGTGCAGGTTCCTCCGGACCTGTACCGTGCTCGCGTGACAACGCCATCGTCCCCCGTCGGGCCGGACCCGGACCAGCCCGGTTCGAGCGCGCCCGGCACCACCGAGCCGGCCTCGGGCATGCCGTCGACCGGTGCGGTACCGACGTCCGGGGTGCCTGCGTCCGGCGCGCCTGCAGCCGCGGCTCCGACGTCCGGAATGCCCGCCCCCGCAGCGCCCGGCTTTGCCATGCCCGGCCCCGCGATGCCGACGTCCGGAATGCCCGCGCCGGCAGCGCCCGGCTATGCGATGCCCGGCCCCGCGATGCCGACCTCCGGCGCGCCCGGCCCCGCGATGCCCGGCCCCACGATGCCGACCTCCGGCGCGCCCGGCCCCGCGATGCCCGGCCTTGGGGTGCCGACCTCCGGCGCGCCCGGCTATGCGATGCCCGGCCCCGGGATGCCGCCCGGTGGCGTGCCGGTCTGGCAAGCGCCGGGGCCCGGCGCGGGATGGCCCGCCGGCGTGCCCGTTGCGCCGAAACGGTCCCGGACCGGGCTGATCGTCGGCGTTGTCGTTGTCGTGCTCCTGCTCCTGTGCTCCGCCGGTGGAGTCGCCGCGTTCGTCGTCGTCGGTGATCGCCGAACGGACGCGTCGCCCTCGGGCAAGGCCTCCAGCGAGCCCTCGAGCCCGCCTAAGGCGATGTCCGTCGCCGAGTACCAGGCGGTCCTCACCGAGGTGGACGGCCTGCTCGGGCCGGCGTGGCAGAAGGTCGTCGGGGCGGGCAACCGGACCGCGACCTCCGAAGCGGCCATGGCGCTGTCCCAGGCGGCCAGGGACAGCGAGTCCCGGCTGGCCTACCTGACCGCGCCCGAGGAGGCGAAGGACGGCCACGAGCACCTCATGCGGGCGTTCTCGTCGTCCAGCAACGGTTTCAGCAACCTGGCCGTGACCGTGCAGCGGGGCGAGGTGTGCGCCAGTTCCTCGGCGGTCTCGCAGGTGACCGGCTCGGTGGCGGCGAACGAGGTCCGCGAGGCGGTCAAGGCGTTCGGGTCGACGTTCACCTTCGGCGCGTGGCTGCCGGGTCCCGCCCCCCAGCAGGACCGCAAGCTGGGCAACGGCACGTACGTGAAGAAGGGCACGCTCAACGGCTCCGGCGAGTTCACGATCAACAACGGCGGCGGCAAGACCGACGTCGTGGTGAGTCTCGTGCCCAACGGCACGAAGGCGGCCGCCACGACCGTCTACATCTCGGCCGGCCAGACGTTCAAGGTCAAGCGGGTGCGGGACGGCAGCTACCAGATCTACATGGCGACCGGCTCCGACTGGGACTCGGGCGCCGCCGGCTTCACCCGGGACTGCCACCTGTCGAAGTTCACGGACCCCATCGAATTCAAGACCACCAGCAGGCAGTACACCACCTGGGAAATCACCCTCAAGCCGTCCACCGGCGGCAACGCGCACACCGACTCGGTCGACCCGGCCGACTTCCCGCAATGATCCCGGCGCGCGACCGGGGTGATCGCCGCGGGGAGCCGGCGGGGCGGCGCCGTGGGCCCGCTCAGCTCGTCGGCGCGCCGAGGAGCGTCAAGGTGGCCTCGGTCGCCGCGTGCTCCGGGCCGAGGTGCCGTTGCTGGTCCCGCGCCAGCCGCCGCAGCAGCCGCCTCGCCTCGCGCCGGCGGCCCTGCTCGAGCAGCGCCCGGGCCAGCCAGTAGCGGGGCCGCGTGTCGAGCGTCTCGGGGTGGTCGGCGCCGAGCACGCGCAGCCGGTCGGCGATGAGCGGGCGCAGCAGCCGTTCCGCGTCGCCGAAGCGCTCACACAGCACGAACAGTTCGGCGAGCGAGTGCCGCGCGTCGAGCGTCTCGACGTGGTCGGCGCCGAGGACGCGTTCCCGGACCGCGATGATCTCGGCGTACCGGCGCTGGGCCTCCTCCGGCCGCCCGCACCGGCCGATCGCCCAGGCGAGGCAGCACCGGGTGTGCAGGGTGTCGGGGTGGTCGTCACCGAGCGTCGCGGCCCGCGCCCGCAGGACCGGCTCCAGCTGCGCCTGCGCGGACTCCCAGTCGCCGAGCCGCCCGGTGGCCCAGGCGAGCTTGTGCCGGGTGTCGAGGGTGTCGAGATGCCCGGGGCCGAGGCGGCGGGTCCGCGCCGCACACACCTGCGTGAGTTCGGTGTGGGCCTCCGCCCACCGGCCGAGCCGCCCGATCGCCCAGCCGCGTTCGTTGCGCAGGGCCAGGATCGCCGGGTGGTCCGGGCCGAGGTGGTCCGCCTGCCGCAGCGCCGATCCCGCGAGGGCCACGGCCGCCGCCTCCTGCCCGCGCCAGGTGTTGGCGGCGACCACCCGCACGACCATCCAGACCAGCTTCGTGAGGCTCTGCTCGCCGAGGACGCCGCTGTAGCGCAGCAGCTGCTCGACGTGCGGCGCGAACAGCCCGAACCAGCGCCACTCGGCGTTGTCGTCGAAGCGCCGGGCCGCGACCGCCGCGACGAGCAGGTCGACCGCGGCGCGGGCGGCCGCCGCCGCGCGTTCGGGGGCGGCGATCCGGCCGGCCTCGGCCACGAGCGGGTGCAGCATGAACATCCGGGCCCCGTCGGGCGCAGGTCTGTCCAGCCGATCGACGAGGCCGTGGGCGGCGAGCCCCTCCAGGGTGTTCTGCACGACGCGCCGCACCGCCAGGGCGTCACGGTCGGCGGTGCCGTCGCCGCCCAGCAGTGCCCGGACCGGCTCGGTGTGCAGCAGCATCTGCGGTACCGGCACGGCCGGGGCGAAATGCGACAGCACCCGCAGCAGGGTCCGGCAGTGCGCCAGCCCCTGCCCGTCGAGCGCGCTCAGCGACATCTCCCAGGTCAGCGTCACGTTGGCGCGGGGCTCGGCCGGGTCACCGCCCACCCCGGGGGCGGCGAGCACCGGCTGGACGCCCCGCTCGTGGAACGCCTCGCGGTACTCGTCGAACGTCGGCCAGATCGGAAACGGCGAGCCGAGGTTGGCGCCGGCCAGGTGCAGCGCCAGCGGCAGGCACCCCAGGTCGCGGGCCAGCCGCTGCGCGGCCGGTCGGTCACCGGCGCCGGGGGCCAGGTCGAGCAGCACCTGCGCGGCGTCGGCCACGGTGAGCGGCGTGAGTTCGACCATTGTGCGAGCGCCGCCCCACACCTCCGGCCGGCCGATCCGGCTCGTCACCAGCACGAGCCCGCGACCGGCGCAGCGGGCCACGTTCGACTCGACCAGCCAGGCGATCACCTGCTGGTCGTCGAGATTGTCGAACACCAGCAGCCATCGCCGCGGTGACTGCCGCAACACCTCCCACAGCTGCTCCACCGCCCGCGCCGACCCTTCGCGGATCGCCGTCACCTGCGCCCGGCCGGCGCCGAGCTCCTCGGCCAGACTGACCAGCGCGTCGGTCAGACCCGCCCGGTCCTCCGCGGCGATCCACCACGCCGACCGGCCCCGGTGCTGCTCGAACCAGCGGCACGTCCGCATCGCCAGCGACGATTTGCCCACCCCGCCGAGCCCGGTCAGCACGTGCACCCGGCCGTCCGGCCGGCGCGCCGCCCGCCGCAGGTGCCGCAGGTCGGCGTCGCGGCCGCGGATGTGGGCGGCGCCGGCGCCCGCCGGCGCCGCGAGCGAGGCACCCATGAAGGTGGCGTCGGAGCCGACGCCTCCGGCCGCGCGCCGGTGCAGCGCGGCCACCAGGAACCCGGCCACGGTCGCGCCGCCGCCGACGACGCTCGCCCACTTGTCGGCCCGATCGAGCCCCTCGCTCATCAGGACCACGGCCACCACGACGACGATGATCGCGACGACGCCGACGAGGGTGATCCGCTGCCGTGTCCAACGCATATGCACATTGTCGCCGCCCGATGCCACACCGCCACACGGCCGAGCGTGACAGGACGCAACGGCTGCATATCGCATTAGTTGTACACTGCATGCGATCGGGGTTGGCCGCACGTCGAGAGGATGCACGCAGTGACCGAAGCCGCCGGAGCGGAGGCGCACGCCCACCCTCCGACGAGCGGATCGCTGCCGTTGGTCCGGATCCTGCTGGTCGAGGACGACCCCGGCGACGTCGCGTTCACGCTCGACGAGTTCCGGGAGCATCGCCTCCGCAACCCGGTGACCGTCCTGGGCGACGGGCGCCGCGCGCTGGAGTACCTCGAACGGCGCGGCACCTACCGCAACGCGCCGGTGCCCGACATCCTGCTGCTGGACCTGAACCTGCCCGGCATCGACGGGCGTACGGTGCTCGACCGGGTGGTCGCCGACCCGCGGCTGCGGGACCTGACGGTGGTCGTGCTCACCGGCTCGGACGTCGAGGAGCGCATGCTGCTCGACTTCGGCGTGCCGTCCGCGCACTTCCTGCGCAAACCCGTGGACTTCACCCGGCTGGCCGGGCTGATCCGCGACGTCGAGCGGTACGCCCTCGTGGTCGACCGCGACCGGCCCACCGCCTGACGGCGCGGGCGCGGGGCCGCGGATATGACGGTCCCGTGTCAATGCGCCGCTCGAAGCGCCCGAGCCTGGCCCCGGGGGAAAACGCCTCGGTAAGGTGCGGGTCGGGTGCCCGTTGCCGCCGAGGGAGGTTGCGCGATGCCGACGATCGCCCGCCGGTACCGGCTGGTGAGCCAGGCCGGCTCGGGCGGCATGGCCGAGGTGTGGCGCGCCGTCGACACCCGCCTCGACCGGACCGTGGCGGTCAAGCTGCTCCTGCCCGAGCTCGCCGGATCGGCCCGCGCCCGTGAACGCGCCGTCACCGAGGCCAGGGCGGCCGCCCGGATCAACCATCCGAACGTCGCCGCGGTCCATGACGCCGGGCATCGGCTGCGCGGGCTGGGCCGGGCGGTGCCGTACCTGGTGATGGAGTACGTCGACGGCGAGACGCTCGACCGTCGCCTCCGCGGCCCCGGGGCGATGCCCTGGCGCGAAGCGGTGCGCATCGCCGCGCAGGTGGCCGACGGGCTCGCGGCCGCGCACCGCCACCGGGTCGTCCATCGCGACATCAAGCCGGGCAACATCATGCTCACCGGCTCGGGCGTGAAGGTCGTCGACTTCGGGCTCGCCTCGATCGTCGGCGCCGCCGCCGACGGCCGCGCCGCGCGCGTGCTGCTCGGCACCCCGGAGTACATGGCTCCGGAGCAGCTGCGCGGCGAGCCGGTCACGAGCGCCACCGACGTGTACGCGCTCGGGCTGGTGCTGTACCACATGCTGACCGGCGTTCTGCCGTGGACCGCGGTGGCCCGCCACGCACTCGTCCGCGAGCGGCTGGCCTCGCCGGGGGTGTCCCTGCCGCCGTCTGCGGAGGTCCCGGCGGAGGTCGTCGCGGCCGTCGACGCGTGCCTGGCCGACGACCCGGGATTCCGCCCGTCCAGCCGTCACCTCGGCGACGTCCTCCGTGACGCGCTGGCAGGCCACGCGGACGGGGCCGGTCCGGCAGCGGTCGTGCGCACCGCGCCCGGCGAGACGCGCGGACCCGAGCGTCCCCGGCATCCGTGCACGGTCCCGTGGCGCGACGGAGCCGCGCCCGCCTGGCGCCGCCCGGCCATCCTGGTCGCCGCGGTGGCGCTGGTCGCCGCCAGCGGCTGGATGCGCCCCCTGTGGTCGACTCCCGCCGCGTCGGCCGGCGGGCCGCAGCCGGACACCGGTGGCGTGTGCGCGGTCCGGTACGTCGGGCACCGCACCACGACCACCTTCACCGCGGATGTCGCGGTCACCGCGGCGGCCGGGCAGTCGTGGACCCTGCGCTTCACCGCGCCGCCCGGGCAGCGGGTGACCAGCGCCTCCGGCTCGACCGTCAGCCAGTCCGGCTCGCTCGTCGTCGTGACCGGCGAGGGCTCGCTCGACCGCGCCACGCCGGCGCGGGTCACCCTCTCGGGAACCCTGGACCGGCCCGACACCGGGTTCCCGGCCGCCTTCGAGCTCGACGGTGTCAGCTGCCAGCGCACCGTGTCCATCTACGCCGTCGCGGCGGCGGACGCCTGACCGTCCGGAGGTGACCCACGATGATCGTCACGACAAGCCCGAGGACCGCGGAGGTCTCGTGCGACCGCTGCGGTGCGACC
Organism: Dactylosporangium sp. CA-052675; assembly: GCF_050947935.1. Taxonomy (GTDB): domain Bacteria; phylum Actinomycetota; class Actinomycetes; order Mycobacteriales; family Micromonosporaceae; genus Dactylosporangium. The sequence continues at coordinate 6,217,056 of NZ_CP192010.1, forward strand.
CTCCGGCTCGCCGGCGCCGACCGGGAGACCGTCTGGGCTCGGGCGCACGCCCTGGGATGGCAGGCGGAGCGGCTCCGCGACCTGTGGTGGCACCGCTGCCCCACCTGCGCGGGGCGTTTCGTGGAGGGTCCTCCGACGCTCTAGGGTTGGCGCATGCCCAAGGACGCGCGCACAGTGGATGCCGCCATCGCCGGCCCCGAGGCCGTCGAGGCCCTGCTGACGGCGAGCCGGGCGCTGGTCGGCATCGCCGCCCGGTCCCTGGCCGACATCGATCCCGACGTCACGCTGCCGCAGTACCGTGCCCTCGTCGTCCTGGCCGCGCGCGGACCGCAGCGGGTCGCCGACATCTCGGCCGAGCTGCAGGTCGCCCCGTCGACCGGCACCCGCATGTGCGACCGGCTGGTCCGCAAGGGCCTGGCCCGCCGCTCACGGCCGACCTCCGACCGGCGGGTGGTGCGGCTCACGCTGACGGCGGCCGGGCGGCGGCTCGTCCAGCGGGTGACGGAGAGCCGCCGCGAGCAGTTGTCCGACATCGTCGCCGCGACGGCGCAGGTCTGGCACCCGGCGGTCGCACCGGCGCTGCGCGCCTTCGCCGCCGCCGCCGGTGAGCTGCCGGAGAGCGAATGGTGGCTCGGATTCCCGTCCGTGGACGAGGAGCTCGAGACCCCGGGCGGCTGACGCCGGCACCGGGGGGCCTCACGGGCCCGGTGCGCCGGCCCGCGGCCGCGGGCCGGTCGTGACGGCGGCCAGGATGTCCCGATGCGTCACCCAGCCGACCAGACAGTCATCGCGCTGCACCGGCAGGCCGAGCCCGCCGGCGCGGACCACCGCGTCGAGGGCCTCGTCGAGGGACTGCCCGGCCCGCAGCACCGGCACGGTGGAGGCCAGGTCGGCCGCGGTCACGCCGCCGGCGTCGTCGCGCAGCGCGCGCTCCACCTCCACGGCCGGCACCACGCCGCGCAGCCGGCCCCGATCGTCGACGACCGGCAGCGCGTCATGGCCGCCGGCCGCGAATCGCTCGGCCACCTCCGCCAGCCCGGCGTCCGCCGGTAACGCGGTCGGCATCGCCCCCGCCACCGCGTCCACGGTCGGCACCGGCAGTGCCGGCAGTGCCGATGGATGGTCCCGGCCCAGGTCGATACCGCGCCGATGCAGCTTCCGCGTGTAGATCGTGTCGGCGGACACCAGCCGCGAGGCACCGGCGGCGAGGGCGACGGCGACCATCAGCGGCAGCACGACCGAGTACTCGCCCGTCAGCTCGAAGATCATGACCACCGCGGTGATCGGCGTGCGAGCCGCACCGGCGAACACCGCGCCCATGCCGACCAGCGCGTAGGCGCCCGGCGGAGCGGTCAGGCCGGGCATGACGGCGTGCGCGGCGTCGCCGGCCGCGGCGCCGAGCATCGCCCCGATGAACAGCGTGGGGCCGAAGACACCCCCGGACCCGCCGATGCCGATCGTCAGGCTCGCGGCCAGCATCTTGCCGACCAGCAGCAGGAGCAGCAGCAACAGCGGGTAGCCGCCCGCGACGGCGCGGTCCAGGACCGGGTACCCCACCCCGTACAGTTCCGGCAACACCAGCAGGACGCCTCCCAGCAGAAGGCCCCCGGCCGCCGGCCGCAGCCACTCCGGGCCGCGCCAGCAGCGGTCGCAGACGTCCTCGACCAGGTACAGCACCCGGCTGAACCCGACCCCGACGATGGCCGCGACCAGGCCGAGCCCCGCGTACCACAGGTACTCCACCGGCGAGACCACGTGGAAGGCCGGCAGCGTCAGGAACGGGTGGTCGCCGAGCAGCGCCCGGCTGATGGCGCTCGACGTCACCGAGGCCAGCACGACCGCGGCGAACGACTCGACGGCGAAATCGGCGAGGATCAGCTCCAGGGAGAAGAACACCGCGGCGATCGGCGCGTTGAAGGTCGCCGACACGGCACCGGCCGCACCGGCCCCGACGAGCAGGCGCAGCCGGGAGTCCGGCAGCCGCAGCGCCTGCCCGGCGGCCGAGGCGAGCGCCGAGCCGACCTGCACGATCGGCCCCTCGCGGCCGACCGAGCCGCCGCCGCCGATGCACAGCGCGCTCGCGACGGACTTCACGAGCGCGACCCGCGGGCGAATCCGGCCTCCGCGGGCGGTGACGGCGTACATGACCTCCGGCACCCCGTGGCCCCGGGCCTCGCGGGCGCCGAGATGGATCAGCGGCCCGTACAGCAGCCCGGCCACCACCGGCGCCGCCACCACGAACCACCGGCCCGCCCACGGCAGCAACGGGTGGGCGGCACCAGGGTGGGCAGTGTAGTCGGACGCGCCGCTGAACACCTTGGTGGCGGCGGACACGAGCCAGCGGAAGGCGACCGCGCCCAGGCTCGCCCCGGCCCCGACGCCGACGGCGAGGACGAGCAGACCGGCCGAGCCGCCCCGCAGCCGGTCCCACAACACGAGGTACCGCTCGCGTGGCACGCGCATTAATAGCTGCATAGTGCAATCATTGTAATAGGCAGCTAATGTTGGCGCCGCACGCGCTGCACTCGGCCGCGGGCGCGAGCCGGTCCGCCGGGCCAGCGTCCCGCCGGCCGTGAGGCCCGAGGCGCCGGTTCAGCTCAGCACGCCACGCGAACGCCGGTCCGCCGGGCCATCGTCCTGCCGGCCGTGAGGCCCGAGGCGCCGGTTCAGCTCAGCACGCCACCGGCCGGCCCGAGCGCAGCCACTCCAGGGCCGCCGCCCGCTCGGCGTGCATGGTCAGGACGCGATCCAGGCACAGCATCCGCAGCGCACCCGCCACCGCCGGACGGGCGCCGACGAGACACGCGCGGCCCCCGGCCGCGGACGCGCGCTGCGCCGCACGGACGAGCACGTCCACGGTCGCCGAGCTGAGCCGCCCGACCCGGCTGACGTCGACCAGCAGGTGCGCGAACGGGCCGGGGTCGCCGCTGAGCAGGTCCCAGAGCCGCGCGTCGTCGGTGCACAGGAGCTCGCCGCTCAGGTCGATCGCGCGGACGTCCGGCAGCAGCTGCAGCACCATCCGCTGGCCGGACCGGCCGGCCGGCACGATCGAGGGCGCGTCCAGCGATCGGGCCACGATGCCGGCCAGCGACGTCGGCGGCCCGCACCGGCCACAGCCGTGCGGCCCGACCGCCAGCTCGCTGCCGCACCATCCGTCCAGCGCGAAGAGGCTCCAGGCCCCGCGCCAGTCGCCCGCCGACGCCGCGAGATTGCCGACCACCCAGCCGCAGGAGTCACACACCAGACTGAAGTCGGTGCCGTCCCGGCTGAGCAGCGCGGTCATCGGGCCACCCGAACCATCATGTGCATAGTGCAATTATCTCGGACGGTCGTCGTGCCCACATCGTTGCGGGGCATGACGTTCCCGTGACAATCGGCCGCCCGCCACAGCACGTCACCCGCCGGCCGCGGCCTGCGTCATCGTGCCCACATCGTTGCCGGGCATGACGTTCCCGTGACAATCGGCCGCCCGCCGCAGCACCGTCACCCGCCGGCCGCGGCCTGCGTCGTCGTGCCCACATCGTTGCCGGGCATGACGTTCCCGTGACAATCGGCCGCCCGCCGCAGCACCGTCACCCGTCGACCGCGGCCTGCGTCGTGCATCGCGGGCAGCCGTGCGGCCCCCGCCGGGACCGGTCGCCGATCCAGCCGTGCCGTCTGACGAAGCTCCAAGCCAGATCCCAGTTGTGCAAGTTGGCGCCGAGATGCTCCACGGCCGTTCCGCAACCGTCGCACACCAGCCGGAAGTCAACGCCATCGGACTCATGCAACACCGTCATCCGAACCTCCCGATCCATCGTCACTCTCGGCCCATGACGCTTCTCCGGCGATTGGATGACGATTCCACGACATGTGCAGCGCCGAGCAGCCCGCCCGGGCTGCGCAATCGCCGATCATGGGCGAGCGGACATCGTACATGCCATATGAATATGTTGCTATGTGCAAGTATCTCGGCCGGGCCGCGACGGCGCGACCGGGGCGCGCTGGATCAGGTGCCGCCGAGACGATCCAGGACGGTCGCGAGCACCGCGTCGCGCGCCGGTCTGAGGTAGAAGTGGTCGCCCGGGAAGACGTGCAGGTCGAACGAGGAGCGGGTCGTGTCGCGCCAGGCGGCCATCTCGTCGGCGGTCACCTCCGGGTCGGCGTCGCCGGTCAGGGCGGTCACCGGGCACCGCAGCAGATCGGTGCGGCGCGGGCGGTACGTCTCGTTGAGCTCGAAGTCGGCGCGCAGCGTCGGCAGCACCAGCGCCATGAGGTCCGGGGCGTCGAGCACCTCGCGGGGGATGCCGTTGAGGGAGCTGACCGCGGGCACGAACTGCTCGTCGCGCAGGCGGTGCAGCGGTGGCCGGCGGGCGGGCAGGTGGGGCGGGCGGCGGCCGGAGACGAAGAGCCGGACCGGTGCGCCCCAGCCGCGGCGGGCGAGCTCGTGGGCGACCTCGAAGGCGATCGCGGCGCCCATGCTGTGACCGAAGACGGCGAAGGGCCGGTCCAGCAGGGGCAGCAGGCCGTCGCAGAGCGGCGCGATGAGGTCGTCCATGCTGCGCAGCGGGCGTTCGCGCAGCCGGGACTCGCGTCCGGGCAGCTGGACCGGGGCGAGCGCGACGTGCGGCAGCAGCGGCTCGCGCCAGGTGCGGTACGCGGTGGCGCCGCCGCCGGCGTGGGCGAAGCAGAACAGGCGCAGGGGTGCGCCGGTCTCGTCGGCCGGGCCGCCGATCCAGGCGGTGCCGAGCTGCAGGGACGTCATGCCGGGCTCCCGAGGCTCCCGAGGCTCCCGGGTTCGACCGCGATGGCGATGCTGGTGTTGATGCCGCCGAAGCCGAAGCCGTTGGACAGCGCCAGGACGGGACGGACGGCGACCGGTTCGGCGCCCACGAGTCGCAGGGCGGGCTCGATGGGGCGCGACAGGCGCGGGTTGGGGTGCAGGAAGCCGCCGCGCAGCTGCGCGATGGTCGCGACGGCCTCCACCACCCCGGCGGCGTAGAGGCAGTGGCCGGTGAGGGCCTTGGTCGCGTTGACCCAGGGACGGTCCGGGCCGGTGCCGAAGACGCGGCACAGGGCGGCCGCCTCGGTGCGGTCGCCGAGCGGGGAGCCGGTGCCGTGGGCGTTGACGTAGCCGACGTCGCCGGGGCTGCGGCCGGCCGCGGCGAGGGCGGCCGTCATGGCGCGGGCCTCGCCGTGCTCGTCGGGGTCGGGACCGCTGTTGGCGTCGAGGCACACGGCGGTGCCGACGATGCCGGCCTGCACGGTGGCGCCGCGCGCGCGGGCCGAGTCGCGGTGCTCCAGCACGAGGGCGGCGCAGCCCTGGCCTGGTACGAAACCACGGTGCCCGGCATCGAAGGGCCGGCACGGCTCGTCCGCCATCGCGCCGAGGTTGAACAGCGCCTGCGTCTCGGCGGGGGTGAGGTCGGCCAGGGCGCCGACGACGACGCAGGCATCCACGGCCCCGACGGCCACCAGCCGGGCGCCGGTGACGATGCCGACGTTGCCGCTGGCCGAGGCGGCGCCGACCTGGCAGCCCTCCCCCGCCGCGTCGAGCACGTGGCTGAGCACGCCGAGGTGGTCGGTGTCGAGCAGGCGCAGCGCGGCCCGGCCCGGGACGCGGGCCGGCGCGCGGCCGAGGGTGGCCGCCACCTGCTGCGCGTAGCGGCCGGTGAGGTTGTGCCCGGCGACGACGACGCCGAGGCGCTCGCGGGGCAGCGCGCCGGTGAGCAGGCCGGCGGCGGCCGCGGCCTCGACGGCGACGGCGACGGCGGCGCGGATCGGCAGCGGCGCCCGGGCGGCCGCGCGCGTCGCCCGGCGGGCCACCGCGGCGGGTGCGCTTTCGAGGGCTTCGGCGAGGTCGACGTCGGGCATCGGGGCGGCGCAGGCGGGACCCGCCGTCGCCGGGTCGTCGACGCCGATCACGCCGCTCGCGCCCCGGCGCAGGGCGGCGGTGAAGGCCGCGACGCCGTCGCCGATCGCGCAGCGCACGCCCATGCCCGTGACGGCGACCGGTTCCGCGCTCATGCGTACTGGCGCAGGACCGCGACGAGCCCCGCGATGTCGCCGACGTCGCGGAACGCCATGGCCGGCACGTCGACGTCGAGGTCCTCCATCGTCATCGCGACCACCTCGGTGCGGTCGAGGCTGTTGCAGCCCAGGTCGGCCATGGCCACGTCGGGGCGGACCGAGCCGGGGTCGACCTCGGGCAGCACGAGGCAGAGATTCTTGCGGACCAGCTGGAAGATCTGGTCGTCATCCATGATGTCGCCTCCTCAGTGCCAGGCGTAGCGGCGGTGGAAGTTGTCGATACCGGTGAGCACGAGCAGCCGGGGGCGGCCGGGCACCCGGTCGAGGTACTCGTCGTAGCGGGCCACGTCCACCTCGCGGTGCGGCTCCGGGACGAGGACCCGCAGGTTCTCCTTGAGCAGCTGGGCGTACTCCTCGAAGCTCAGCTCGCACCGGGCCGCGAGCCGGGCGCCGATGCGCATCGGGGCGAGCGCCGCGCGCGAGCCGGCGTCGAGCGTGCCGCTGAAGAACTCCGACGAGCAGCCGGAGCCGTAGGAGTACAGGCCGACGCGGGCCGGGGTGTCGAGCGGCGTGTGCTCGATGAGCGAGGCGAGCGCCAGGTACACCGAGCCGGAGCACAGGTTGCCGACGGTGCGCGGATAGGCCAGCGACGGCGCCACCCGCCGCTGGAAGTCGGCCTCGATCGCCGCCGCCTCGGCCCCGCCCCGCTCGCGCAGCATCTTGCGATGCGCGGCGCGGACCAGCCCGGCGAAGGGCGTGTGCAGCGCCAGCCCGTCGAAGGTGGCGACGAAGTCGGCGTCCTGGACCCGCTCAGCGTAGGCCGCGAAGCTGCGGGACAGGCAGTCGAGGTAGGCGAACAGCGACCGGTCCGTGTCGGCGATGTCGAACTGCGGTGTGGGCCGGGCCGAGTCCATCGTCTCGTAGCTGTGCAGCCCGAAGGCGCCCAGGTCGAGCGTCAGCACCCGCGGCCGGTCGCCGAGCAGCACGGCGGCGGCGCCGTGGCCGGTCGCGGGCTCGGCGTACTCGCTGCGGGCGTCGACGAGGGCGACGTCCGTGGCCACGACGAGCGCCCGGGCGCCGGGCGAGACGGCGGCGGCCAGGTAGCCCGCGGCGAGCTGCAGCACCCCGGTCGCGCCGTAGCAGGCCTGCTTGACCTCCAGCAGCCGGCAGCGGGAGCCGAGGCCGAGGTGCTCGTGCACGTAGGACGCGACGGACTTGCTCAGGTCGACGCCGGACTCGGTGGAGGTGACGAGCAGCTCGATCGAGTCGCGCTCGTCCGCGGTGAGCGCGTCCACGATGGGCCGCGCCGCGTTGACCGCGTTGGTGACGGGGTCCTCGCAGGGCAGGCCGATGGAGCGGTTGGTCATCGCGAGGTTCTCCAGCCGCGCCGGGTCCAGGCCACGGCCCTCGAACAGGACCGGCACGGGGATCTGGGCCACGCCGCAGTAGACGTTCAGCGCTTCGATACCGATATGCATGATGGCGTCGGTCATGGTTGCATCAGTCACGGTTGCGTCGGTCACGGTTGTGTCGGTCATGATTCCGTCCGGCAGAGGTCGTCGATGAGGGCGGCGACGGTGGGGATGCCGCTGAAGTCGGACAGGGGCCGGCGCACGCCGAGCCGGTCGGTGATCATGAGGATGATCTCCACCCGCTCGACCGAGTCGGCGCCGAGGTCCTTGAGGTGCTTGCCGTGGTCGATGGCGCCCGGGTCGAGGCCGGGCAGGATCGTGGTGATCGCGCTGTGCACGGCCGCCGTGACGCGCTCGCGGGCCGCCGGGCTCATGCGGCACCGACCTGCAGCGTGGCCACGGCGATGAGCCGCGCCGTGTCCTGCTCCTCGATGACGACGTCGACGACCTCGGCGCCGTCGGCGTGCCGGCGCAGCCGCGCGGTGAGCGTCAGCACGGTGCCGGCGTCGGCGTTGCCGAGGTAGCACACGCGCTCGTCGGTCAGGCGCAGGCGCAGGTACTCCTCCTCGTCGCGGCCGAGCAGCTGCCACAGCCGCCACACCGCGGTGTCCACGATGGAGAAGTACGCCGCGAAGTACACGAGGCCGACGCCGTTGAGGTCCCGGGTCGGGTCGAGGCGGTACGTGGTGGTGTGCCCGTCGACGACGACCTCGGCCGGGCCCTCGTCGAACGTGCGGGCGGTGCGGGCACGGTGGTAGACGGCGCGCGGGGAGTACCGCTCCGGCAGGATCGGCAGGTGCTCGTGGCGGAAGTCCACCGGGGCCGAGCGCACCAGGTCGCGGTTGCTGCGCTGCGCGCTGCGGGTGACCCAGCGGTTGAACGTCTCGACGTAGAGGCAGCCGGGGTGCGGGCGCTCGTAGAACTCGACCGGGTCGAGCTTCTCGGCCTCGGCCGCCGGATCGCCGGCCAGGGCGATGCGGTGCAGGGTCAGCACCGACTCGCTGCCGTAGCCGTAGCAGGCGGACAGCACCCGCAGCCGGTCGCCGAACGTGAAGCGGCGCAGGTGCATCTCGCGGCTGCCCCGCAGGTGGTAGTAGTAGAACGCGAGGTACGTCGGCGCACCCGACTCGTCGCGCGCGGTGAACGCGTCGGTGCCGCACAGCTCGCTGACCGTCTGCCAGGTCCAGTCGCCGACCTGGCCGACGAACAACGAGTTGTACCCGCACATCGCCGGGGTGACCGTAATGTCCCGGAGCAGCATGCGACTCCTCTCAGCGAGCGGTGAATTCGGCCAGCAGCGCGTTGACCCGGGCGGCGTGGGTCAGGCTCGGGAAGTGCCCGGCGTCGGGCAGCTCCTCGTAGCGGGTGTCGGGGATGGTGCCGTGCAGCAGGTGCGCGGTCTTGAGCGGCACGACCGAGTCGAGCCGGCCGTGCACGAGCAGCGTCGGGACGGCGAGACCCGGCAGGCGGCCCAGCAGGTCGGGATTGGCGGCGAACTCGTCGAGGTACCGCAGCCCGATCTGCGCGTCCATGCTCTCGCAGCGCAGCAGCAGCCGCTCCCACGCCCGCGCCTCGTCCGCCCGCGTCACGCCGGCGGCGGTGAGCCGCTCGAAGTCCTCGCGGGCCACGAGCGAGAGCCGGTTCATCTCCCCGGCCCGGTTGCCGACCCGGTAGGAGCTGGCGATCAGCGTGAGCGACGCGACGCGGTCCGGGTGGCGCAGGGCGAACGCGGCGGCGGGCAGCCCGCCGAAGGAGGAGCCGGCCAGGTGTACCGGCTCGCGCAGCCCCAGCGCGTCGAGCGTGCGGGCCATCAGCCCGACGATGCCCTCGATGGACAGGTTCCCGGCGGCGGTGGTCGCGCCGACGCCCGCGTGGTGCACGGCGACCACCCGCATCCGGTCGGCGAGCGCGGCGAACTGCGGCGCATAGAACCCAGCGCCGATGTTGAAGGGCGGCATGAGCAGCAGGACCGGGCCGTCGCCGGCGGTGAACACCTCCACCTCGCCGTCGTCGAGGCGCACCAGGTCGCGGCGCACCCGCGGCTGGTGCTCGCGCAGCACCGCCCAGTTGTCGTCGGCGGGCCGGTGCCCCTCGTCCATCGCCGCGCGCACGTCCTCGGGGATGCGCCCGGCCGGGTGGTACACGGCCTGGGGCGCCGGCCCGGTCTCGTCCACGATCAGCAGGTCGGGCACGGGCGCCGGGTCGCGGTAGCGCTCGGCGAGGGCCCGGCCGGCCTCGGCGGCCACCTCGGCCGCAAGCCCGACCGGCACCGCCAGGCGCACCCAGGCGCCGGACCCGTCGACGCTGTCGTCGGCGAGGTGCGCGGCGCCCCGGACGCCGGTGCCCGCGTAGAGCCAGGCCAGCAGCGCCTGCACCGGATGGGCGAGACCGGCCAGACGGGGCATCCGGGCGGTGTCCAGCAGCACGCAGTGCCCGCCGACCGGCTCCACGATCGGCACCTCGGCCGACCGCAGGGCCTGCGCGAGCGCGGCGACGGCGGCCATCCGCGCCCGGACCCCGGCGACCACCCGCTGCGGATCGGCCAGCGCGGCGTCGATGAGCCGCCGGTCGGCGAGGTTCACCTCACAGCCGCGCAGCGCCACGTGCTCGCGCAGCCGCTCGGCGAGGGCCGGGTCCGATGTCGCGACGAGACCGCCGCGGTCGACGCCGAAGTCCTTCGACAACCCCATCGTCACCGCGTCGGCCAGGGCCAGCATCTCCCCCGCCACCGCCCAGGCGTCGCGGCCGTCGCGCTCGGCGACGGCGATGGCGTTGTCGACCAGCCGGGTGGCGTCCAGCACCAGCGACACCCCGTGCTCGCGCGTGATCGCGCGGATGCGGCGCAGGTTGTCCAGGCTCAGCGGCACCCCGCCGAGCGCGTTGGTGCTCACCTCGACCGCGACGAACGCGACGTCACCCGGGTGCGCGGCCAGCAGTTCGGCGAGATGCCCGGGGTCGAGGTCGGCGCCGTCGCCGGTGCGGCGCACCGGCAGGGCCGAGAGGCCCCGGTCGAGCCGGCTGAGGGTCCAGGTCGGGAAGAGCGGGTTCTGCACGACGTACCGCCCCGGGCCCGCCCACGCGCGGCAGAGCAGGGCCTCGGCCGCGCGGCCGGAGGCGACCGGGACGACGCACGAGAACGGCAGGGCGGGGCGCGGGCCGAGGTCGAGGGCGCCGGAGTGGGCCGTGGCGCGCTCGCGCACGGCCGCGGTGCCGGCCCGGACGAAGTCCGCGTCGAGCTCGGCCCAGGAGTCGGTGAGCAGGTCCACGCCGACCTCGGCGGCCGGGATCCGCACGGGATTGTGGCCGTACCGGTCCAGCTGCCCCTGATACGGCGTCGTCTCCGCCCGTCGCGGTGCGGGCGTCTCGGGCTGCCGCCGAGCGGGCGCCACGGGCCGGCGGTGCTCGGGTGCCACAAGCCGGCGGTGTTCAGGCGCCTCGGGCCGGCGTTGAACGGGCGCCACGGGCCGGCGGTGTTCGGGCGCCTCGGGCTTGGCCGGGGCTGCGGGCTTCACCGTCGGATTGGTGATCATCAGCAGGACGGCGGTCACGTCGGCCGGGTCGGCATCGGCGGGGCGGCACAGGTAGATCGGCAGGTTCACCGGCCGGAACTTGTTCTTGAAGCGGAAGTTGCCCTCGCCGGAGAAGACGCCGGACTCCCGCAGCTCGGCCAGGGCCCGCTCCACGGCCGGGTCGGCGTTGGGCGAGCCGGTCACCTGGACCCCGAAGGTGCCGCCGAAGCTGAACATCGTGCTGCCCTCGGCGGTGATCCGCTCGATGATGGCGACGATGGTGTACTCCAGGCCCCCGCGCGGCATCGCGTGCGGGTAGAACTCGAGGTCGAGCAGGTAGCCGGGCTCCGACGGGATGCGCGTGACGATGACGGCCGCGATGAGCTCGTCGTCGACGTAGGTGAGGAACATCCGGTGCCGCTCGGCGAGCACGCCCCGCCCGATCTCGTCGCGGACGGTCCCGACGTACGGATTGATCATCTCCTTGGTCGCGGTCCACCCGTCGATGATGGCCACGATCGCCTGGTCGGTCGTGGGATCGGAGCCGACGCGGTACTCCTCGACGCGCGCCTTCCCCGCCCGCTGGAACCGGCTGACGAGCGAGCGCACCCGGGTCATCGGGCCGCCGTCCAGCGTGAACTCGGGCAGCTTGTCCAGCCGCTGCACGACGCCGAAGGGCGTGGCGGTGAACGGCCGCCCCGCCACCTCGCTCAGCCGCACCATGGACAGCTGGTTGGGGCGCAGGCCGTGCCGCTCGGCGTGGGCGACCCACTCGGCGGTGAGCTCCTCCAGGTCGACCGCGGAGCCGACGTAGCTCCAGGCGAGCAGGACGCCGTCGCGCTGCGAGGCGTTGAAGTACGCGGTGCGGCGCGAGCCGATGAACAGCAGCGGGGCGATGTCACGCCCGGGCAGGCCGCCCTCCTTGCCGTGGCGCTGCTCGAGCTCGGCCACGAGCGTCGCGGTACCGGCGTCGAGCTCCCGCTTGGCGAACATCCACGGGCCCGCCTCCGTCGTGCCGCCGACCGCGGGCCCGGCGGCGTCGGGGCGGGGCGGCGCGGCCTGCGCGAGCCGGGCGGGCAGCGCGGCGCCGTGCTGCTGCGCGAGGTGCGCGGCGAGGCCGCCGAGCGTGGGATGGTCGAACAGCACGGTCTTGCGCATGGCGCCGAGGCCCCGCTCCAGGGCGCCGACCACCCGCAGCATGTCGAAGGACGTGAACCCGTTGTCGGCGAACGACACCCGCCGGTCCCAGGGCCGCTCGAGCGCCGCGTCGATCACCGCGGCGAGGGCCGTCTCCACGTCGGGCGCCTCCGGCACCACCGGCTCGGGCGCCGCGTCGATCACCGCGGCGAGGGCCGTCTCCACGTCGGGCGCCTCCGGCACAACCGGCTCGGGCGCGGCGGTGGTCGCGGCGGTGGCCGCGGCGGCGACGAACGCGCTCAGGCGGTCGACGGTGTCGTACTCGTATAGCTCCGTCGCCTTCAGGTCCAGTTCGAAGGTCGCGTTGAGCAGCCGTACGAGCTCCATGCGGTAGATGGAGTCGAGCCCGAGGTCGCCGAACGGCTGGTCCAGCGCGATCGCCGCCTTCGGCAGGCCCAGGATCTGCCCCAGCCGCGCGACGACGAGCTCCTCGACGGCGCCCCGGCCCGGGCCGGCCGGAGCCGGAGCCGGCGGAGGCGGTGGCGGTGCTGCCGGAGCCGGCGGAGGCGGTGGCGGTGCTGCCGGAGCCGGCGGTGGTGCCGGAGCGGGTGCTGGCACGGGCGCCGCGGCGGGCTCGGGTTTGGGTGTGGACGCGGGCAACGGGGTCAGGCGCAGCTTCGGCCGGCCTGTACCGGGCGGCGTTGCGGGCTGGGACAACGTGACCTCCGCGGTGGGAATCGTGAACCAGTGGCGGGTCTCGGCGAACGGGAAGCCGGGCAGCGGTACCCGTCCCGGGGGGCTCGGCCACGCACCCGCCCAGCCGACCGGCGCCCCCGCGATCCACGCCTCCGCCCGGGCGAGGGGCCCGGCCGCCGGTCCGGGGTCGTCGGGTGCGGCCGTCGAGCGCAGCACCGTCCCGCGCAGCAGCCCCGCGGGCGTCTCGCCCCGCCCGGCGGCCTCCAGCGCGGCGAGGAGCTCGTCGCGGCTCGCGGTGACGATGGCGAGCCGCTCGGCGAGGTCCTCCCGGCCGGTCTGCAGCGTCCAGGCCACGCGGGCCAGGTCCGGCGTCTCGGCGCGCAGGTGCCGGCCGAGCGTGGCGGCGTAGTCGGCCAGCGCCTCGGGCGTCGGCGCGGACAGGACGAACGCGAGGGGCCCGGCCGGCGCCGGCCCGGCGGCGCGGGTGCCGTGGGCCTCCAGCACGACGTGGGCGTTGGTCCCGCCGAAGCCGAACGAGCTGACCCCGGCGCGCCGCGGCGTCCCCGGCCACGGTGCCAGCCGCGTCTGCAGGCGCAGGGGGGTTCCGTCGAGGCGCACATGCGGGTTCACCTGGCGCAGGTGCAGGCTCGGGGGCAGCTCACCGTGGCGCATGGCCAGCAGTACCTTCAGGATTCCCGCGATGCCGGCCGCCGCCTCCAGGTGGCCCACGTTCGTCTTCACCGCGCCGATCGCGAGGGTCTGCCCGCCCGGGCGGGTGCGTCCGAGGTCCGCCAGCGCCTGCTTGACGCCCTCGATCTCGACGGGGTCGCCGAGCTTCGTGCCGGTGCCGTGGGCCTCGAGGTAGGTGATCGTCTCCGGGTCGACCGCGGCGTCGCGCCAGGCGGCGGCGATGACCCGGGCCTGGGCGGCCGGGTTCGGGGCGGTGAGCGACGGCGCCCGCCCGCCGTGGTTGACCGCGCTGCCGAGGATCTCGGCGTAGATGTGGTCGCCGTCGCGCTCGGCCCGCTGCAGATCCTTGAGGACGACCACGCCGCAGCCCTCGCCGCGCACGTACCCGTCGGCGTCGGCGTCGAAGGTCTTGCAGCGGCCGTCCGGGCTGAGCATGCCGGACTGGGTGAAGGCGTTGAACAGGCCCGGGCTGAGCAGGACGTTGACGCCGCCGGCGAGGGCGAGGTCGCAGTCGCCGGCCCGCAGCGCGGCGACGGCCCGGTGCACGGCCACGAGCGAGCTGGAGCAGGCGGTGTCGACGACCTCGCTCGGGCCGCGCAGATCCAGCAGGTACGACACCCGGTTGGCCAGGATCGAGTGCGCGATGCCGGTGGCGGTGTGCGCCTCGACCGGCACCCCGTGGCCCTTGAGCAGGTCCTGGTAGTCCGATGTGGACACGCCCGCGAACAGGCCGGTGGCGGTGCCGGCGAGGGCCGACGGCCGGTAGCCGGCGTCCTGCACCGCCCGCCACGCCGTCTGCAGGAACAGCCGCTGCTGCGGGTCCATCAGCGCGGCCTCGCGCGGGGCCACGCCGAAGAACCCGGCCGCGAAGCGGTCCACATGGGACAGGAACCCGCCGCGCAGGTGCCGGGTGCCGGGGTCGGCCCGCAGGTCGGCCCGGTCGGCGGGCACCTCGCCGACGAGGTCGTCACCGGCGCGCAGGTGCCGCCAGAACTCGTCGAGATCCGCGCACCCGGGCAGCACCCCGGCCATCCCGATCACGGCGATCCGCCGGCGTCGGGGCCCGGCCGTGACCGCCGGCGCCGCGGGTGCGACCGGCTCGGCCGCAGCGGTCGGCTCGGGTGCCGGCGCGGGTGACGGCTCGGCTGCCGGCGCGGGTGACGGCTCGGGTGTGGGGGGTGTGGGAGCCGGATGGCGGGCCGCGACGGCCGCTGGATGGGTGCGCACGAGGTAGTCGGCGACCGCGTCGAGGTCGGGGCACTCGAACAGCACCGTCGGCAGCAGGTCCAGGCCGTAGCGCTCGTTGATCTGGTTGACGAGCTCGGTCAGCGAGATCGAGTCGAAGCCGAGGTCCATCAGCTCCGCCCCCAGCTCGACCTCCGCCGGGTCGACGAGCAGGAACGCCGCGGCCATCTCGCGCAGCTCGGCCCGCACGGCGTCGACGCGGTCCGCGGCGCCGTCGCCGGCCGCCTCTTCGGCATCCGGCTGCTCCGCGGGGGACGGCTCGGCCGTGGACGGCCCGGCCGGAGACGCCCCGACGGGGGACGGCTCGGCGATGGACGTCGAGGAGTCCACCACCACCTCGGGCGAGTCCAGCGCGAGGGCGGCGGCGAAGGCGCGCAGGCCGTCCTCGGGCTCCAGCGGCACCATGCCGAAGCGGCGGCGCAGCACCGCGAGGGTCGCCTCGTCGACCCGCATGCCGCTGTCGCGCCACAGCGGCCAGCCGATCGCGACCGTGCGGCCGGCGCGGATGCCGGCGGCCCGCCACTGCTCGCGCAGCCCGGCGAAGGCCGCCAGGAACGCGTTGGCGTAGGCGTAGTCGGCCTGGCCCGGGTTGCCCGTCTCGGCGACGACGGACGAGAACAGCGCGAGGAAGTCCAGCGGCTGCCCGGCGGTGGCCCGGTCGACGGCGACGGTTCCGGCCACCTTCGCCGCGAGCACCGCGGCCACCTGCTCCTCGGTCTTGGCCACGGACCGGGCGTCGCGGGTCACGCCGGCCGCGTGCAGGACCCCGCGCAGCGGACCGTGCCGCTCGGTGACGGCGGCGACCAGCCGCTCGAGGGCGTCGGCGTCGGTGACGTCCACGGCGTGGTACTCGACCTCGGCCGGCATCCCGTCCAGCGCCGCACGCCGGTCACCGTCCAGTTCGGACCGTCCGACGAGGACGACCGATCCCGCGCCCCGCTCGGCGAGGTGCCGGGCGAACCGCAGTCCGAGGCCGCCGGCGCCGCCGGTGACGAGGTACGCACCACCCCGACGCACGCCGACCGGCTCACCCGCCTCGGCCCGCTCCAGCCGGCGCACCTCGCGGCGCCCGCCGGTGTAGCGGACCCGGTCGGCCTGCGGCCCGCACGCCAGCAGCTCGTCGACGAGCGCCTCGGCGTGCCGCCGCGGCCCGGCGGTCGCGTCGGCCCCCTCGAAGGCCACGACCGCGCCCCGGACCCGCTGATGCTCCAGCGCCAGGGTGCGCAGCGCGCCGGTGACGGCGGCGTCGTGCGGCTGCCCGGCCGGGCTGGCCGAGGCGTACCCGTACACGATGCGCAGCTCGCCGGGGCCGCGCTCGGCCAGCAGGGCGGTGCTCATCCACAGCACCGTCAGCAGCCCGGTGGCGATGCGCTCGTCCAGGCCGGGACCGCCGGTCCAGGCCGGCTCGTCGGCCGGCAGGCGCAGCACCGCACCGGGCCGGGCGCCCTCGGCGGCCAGCGTCTCGGCCACCGCGTACAGGTCGTCGCGGGACCCGGCCCGTACCGTGAACCCGTCGGCGTCGCGGGCGAACCCGTCACCCGGCACGACCGTCACGCAGCGGCCGCCGTCGCGCTCGAGCCGGGCCCGGGCCGGCGCCGCGACGGCCGCGTCCGGGGCGATCAGGATCGTCAGCGACGGTGGTTGCGCGCTGCGCGGCGGCAGCGGCTCGGCGACCCAGGCCGGCCGCCGCAGGGACCACCGGGCGGAATCGGCATCCTCGGCGTCGCGGGCCACGCCGACCGGCACGGCGGCGACGCGCAGACCCCGGACGGCGAGCACCGGACGGCCGGACTCGTCGGCCAGGTCGAGGTCGAAGCGGTGGGGGCCACTGCGGCGGACCCAGGCCCACCCGGCGCCGGTGAACGGGGCGCCGTAGTCGGCGCGGTCGAACCCGACCGGGACCCGGGCGTCGCCGGCGGTGCCGAGCGCGGCCAGCGCCTGCAGCGCACCGTCCACACCGGACACCGGGCCGCCGTCCAGCCGGGCCAGCCCCTCGCCCTCGCCGGTCCACAGGGCGCGCACCGAGCGCATCCCCGGTCCGTATTCGAGGCCGCCCGCGGCCAGGCCCGCGTAGAAGGCGGTCACGTCGCGCTCCCGGCCGCAGCGGGCCCGCACGGCGTCGAGGTCGAACGGCTCCGGCCGGCCGGCGCCGGGCTCCAGCGTGCCGGTCGCGACCGGGGCGTCGGGCGGGCCGGCGGCGAAGGCGGTTGCGGTACCGTCGCCGCGAAACCGCATCGGCAACCGCTCGTTGCCCGCGTCGAGCCGCACCGGGGCGAGCCAGCGCAGGTCACGGACCACGTCCGCGTCGACGCCCGACCCGGCCGCCGCCGTGCGCACCGCGTCGAGCAGCGCCGCGCCGGGCAGCCAGCGCTCGCCGCGCACCCGGTGCTCGCGAAGGTGGGGCGCGTCGCCGGTGAGGTCGGCCCAGGCACAGTCCGAAGCAAGGTCCGCCGCAGAGTCCGAAGCTGGGGCCGAAGCTGAGGCCGAAGCAAGGTCCGAAGCAGGGTCCGTGGGCGCGTCGGGCAGCCAGAAGCGGCGACGGGCGAACGGCGTGGTCGGGAACGCCACGATCCGGGGGCGGCCGCTCCAGCGGGCGGCCCAGTCGACCTCGGCGCCGCCGGTCCAGGCGCGGGCCAGCCCGGCGAGCTGATCCGGCCCGCCGTCGCGGGGCGGCGCGGGCGGCCGGGCCGATGCCGTCGCATGCCACAGACCGGGCCCGGCGTCCTCGCCGGCGCCGAACGCGGCCAGCCGCCGGGCGAGCGCGGGCAGGTCGTCGGCGCGGGCGGCGAGCCGCTCGTCGGACTCGCGGCGGCCGACCTGGCTGGTGTAGGCGAGCGCGGCCGGGTCGGCGCCGGCGCCGTCCGGGGTGCGCAGGAACGCCGCGACGCGGGCCGCGTACGCGCGCAGGCGCTCGGGCGTGCGGGCCGAGAGCAGGAACAGGGCCGGGCCGTCAGCGGCCGGCGGTGCGGGCTCGGGCTCGCACTCCTCCAGCACGACGTGGACGTTCGCGCCGCCGGCGCCGAACGAGCTCACCCCGGCCCGGCGGGGCGCGCCGCCGTCCGGCCGCGGCCACGGCGCCAGCTCGCGCTGGGGGCGGAAGGGCGAGCCGGCGAAGTCGATCTTGGGGTTGACCGTGTCGAGGTTGGCGGCGGGGAACAGTTCGCGGTGGCGCAGCTGCAGCAGTACCTTCGTGAGCCCGACGATGCCGGCCGCGCCCTCCAGGTGCCCGACGTTGGCCTTGACCGACCCGACGGGGCACGGGGCCGCCCCCGCCGGCCGCGCCCCGAACGCGCGGGTGAGGCTCGCGATCTCGATGGGGTCGCCGAGCTCCGTGCCGGTGCCGTGCGCCTCGACGTAGCCGATCGTGGCCGGGTCGACGCCCGCCCGGTGCAGCGTGGCACGGACGAGATCGGCCTGGGCGTTGGGGTTCGGCACGGTGTACCCGCTGGTCTTGCCGCCCGCGTTGGCCAGGCTCGCCCGGATGACGGCCCAGATCCGGTCGCCGTCGGCGCGCGCGGCGGCCAGCGGCTTGAGCAGCACCGCGCCGACGCCCTCGCCCGGCACGTAGCCGTCCGCGGCCGCATCGAAGGTGCGGCAGCCGTCGCCGCTGGCGAGCATGTTCATCGCCGACAGGGCGACGAGGTGCGCGGGGTGGATGATGACGTTCACGCCCCCGGCGATCGCCATGCGGCACTCGCCTCGCCGCAGGCTCTCGCACGCCAGGTGCACCGCGGTCAGCGACGACGAGCACGCCGAGTCCACGGCGAAGCTCGGACCGCTCAGGTCGAAGGTGTACGACACCCGGTTCGCCAGCGACCAGTACGCCGAGTGGGCGCCGGCGAACTCGCCGCGGGGCCATCCGCGCGCGGCGGCGAGCTTGCCGTAGGAGCCGTACATGGTGCCGACGAAGACACCGGTCGCCGGCTCGTGGCGGCTCGGCCCGAGGTACCCGGCCTCCTCCAGCAGGTTCCAGCAGGTCTCCAGGAACAGCCGCTCCTGCGGGTCCATGGCGGCCGCGTCGCGGGGCAGCACCGAGAAGTGGGCGGCATCGAACTGGTCGACGTCCTCGATGAAGCCGGCCCAGCGCCCGTACGTGCGGCCGCGCCGGCCCTTGCGCGGGTCGAAGTGTTCGCGCCAGTCCCATCGAGACGCCGGCACCTCGCGGATGCAGTTGGCGCCCGCGCGCAGGTTGCGCCACAGGGCGTCGAGGTCCGGGGACTCGGGATAGCGGCCGGTGACGCCGACGACCGCGACGGCGCCGGGATCCTCGACGGGTTCCGTTCTGGCGGATTCGGTACTGCCGGATTCGGTACTGGCGGATTCCGTACTGGCGGATTCGGTACTGGCGGATTCGGTACTGGCGGATTCGGTACGGACCGTGCCGGCCTCGGGCGCGGTCGTCGCATCGTCGCGGCCGGCCAGCACGCGGGCCAGCTCCCCCGGCCACTCGGCGAGCAGGTGGTTCGCGAGCCGGTCGATGGTCATGTGCTCGAACAGCAGCGTCGCCGGCAGCTCACCCAGATCGGCGGCGAGGCGGTGGACGAGATCGACCGCGACCAGCGAGTCGACGCCGAACGTCTCGAACGTCTCCCGGTCCCGCAGGGTCTCCGGCCGGCACTTGAGCACCTCGGCGAAGACGTCGCGCAGGTACTCGCGCACCGCGGCGACGTCGGGCCCGGCCGCCGGCTCGGGCGCGACGTCGGGCCCGGCCGCCGGCTCGGGGTCGGCGACCGCGATGCCGTACTCGCCCAGCCGGACCGGGTCCGCGTCGAGCACCAGGACCTGCGGCAGCCCGGCGGCGAGGACGCGGCGCAGCGCACGGTACCCGGCATCCGGCTCGATCGAACGAACCCCGAGGCCGGCGAACCGGTGCGCGTAGGCGTCTCCCGCGACGGCACCGACCCCGCCCCAGTACCCCCAGTTGACCACGGTGACGGGGAACGGGGCGGCCGCGGCGCACGCGTCCTGGGCGGCGCTGGCCGCGGCGTAGTTGGCCTGGCCGCCCGCCGCCACGAACGACGCCGCGGAGGAGAACAGCACGCACAGTCCGGGCGGCTCGTCGCGCAGCGCGTCGAGCAGCGTTGCCGTGCCGGCGAGCTTCGGGGCCAGCACCTCGGCCACGGCGGCGTCGTCGAGGCGGGTCAGTGCCGCGTCCCGCCACACCCCGGCGGCGTGCAGCACGCCGTCGAGCCGGCCGAACCGGCGCCGGGCGAGCGCCACGGCCGCCCGGACCGCCGCCGGGTCGGTGACGTCGGCGCGCACGTACTCGGCCTCCCCGCCCGCCTCGGCCACGGCCCGCAGCGCCTCGGCGATCGCGGGGGTGCGCTCCCGGCGGCCGGTCCACACCAGCCGCGCCCGGTGCCGGCGGGCCAGCTGCAGGCTGAGCGCGGCGCCGAGCCCGCCGGCGCCGCCGACGACGAGGTACACGCCACCGTCGCGGAACGGCTCCCGGTCCGGCGCGGGCGGCTCGGCCCGGACGAACCGCAGCCGCCGCGCGCGCCCGTCCCGCCAGGCCAGCAGCGGCTCCCCGTGCGCGTCCGCGGTGATGCGCCGCACGGCCACGTCCGGGCCCGAGCCGTCCGCGGCGTCGAGCCCGACGTCGACGCAGCGGACCGTCCACGCCCGGTGCTCGGCCGCCGCGGAGCGCGCGACGCCGAACACGCCCGCCACATCCGGGTCCACCCGGTCTCCGGGGCCGGTCGCGACGGCACCGGCGGCGGCGACGGTCAGCCGGAGCGCTCGTCCGGCGGGCACGGTCGTCGCCAGCGCCCGCACGCTGCGCACGGCCGCCGCGACCGTGGCCCCGCCGGGCGAGCCGGGGCCGCACAGCAGATACGCGGTGTCCACCGTGGACGCCGCGGCGGGCAGCGGCTCGCCGAGCGTCGCGCGCACGGTGCCGGGGCCGAGGCTGTCGGCGAGGGCGTCGGCGAGGGCGTCGGCCTCGCCCGCCGAGGATGCGGCCACGACGATCGCCCGGCCGGCGTGCGGTCCGGCCGCGACGGGCGTCTCGGCCCAGTGCGGGCAGAGCAGCATCGGGTCCCCGGCGGCCGCCGTGCCGCTGCCGGCCACCGCACCGCTGCCGGCCACCGCACCGCTGCCGACCACCGCACCGCTGCCGACCACCGCACCGCTGCCGACCACCGCACCGCTGCCGACCGCCGCACCGCTGCCGACCGCCGTGCCGCTGCCGACCGCCGTGCCGCTGCCGACCGCCGTGGCGCTGCCGGGCGCGGCCGGGGTCCGGGCGGGGCGCAGCGCGAGGCCGGTGCAGCGCAGCGCCACGCGGCCCTCGGCGTCGGCGATCGCCACGTCGTAGCGGTGCTCGCCGGTGCGGCGGACGTGGGCGTGGGCGGCGACCGCGGCCGGGTCGGGCACCTCGATCGCGTCGGCGGCGAAGGGCAGGAGCGGGCCGGCGGCCGCGGCGTCGGTCAGCGCCGCGATGGCCTGCCAGGCACCGTCCAGCCGGCGCGGGTCGAGCACGCCGTCGGCGACCGCCGGGGCGGGCCCGTCCGGGGTGCCGGCGCGCGGGGCGAACGCGGCGAGGGCCTCGTCGTCGCCGACGGCGAGCGCGGCGATGCGATAGGACGGCCCGTAGTCGAGGCCGGCCGCGGCGAACGCCGCGTAGAGCTCGGTGACGTCGCGCCGGGCCGGGCAGCGGGCGGCCACGGCGTCGACGTCGAGCCGCTCGCGCGGGGCCGGGGGCAGGGGGCCGGCGACGCCGCGCGCGTACACCACGGCGTCCTCGTCCTCGACGGTGAACGCCCCGTCGGTGCCGGCGCGCAGACGCAGGGTGCGCGGCGCGTCGAGCTCGACCGGACGCAGCCAGCGCAGCGCGGTGAGCCGAGCCGGTCCGCCCCGGCTCGCCAGCGCCCAGCAGGCCGAGACGGCGCCGGCGAGCACCGGGCGACCGGCCAGGCGGTGGTGCGTCACGAGCTCGTCCCCGGGGTCCGCCCGCCACGTGTCCGCCGGGCGACCGGCCAAGCGGTGGTGCGTCACGAGCTCGTCCCGGGGATCCACCCCCCTCGTGTCCGCCGGGCGGCCGCCGGCCGGCCAGTACCGCTCGGGCTCGAAGGGGTAGCCGGGGATGCGCACGCGGCGCACGGGCTCGCCGTCGTGCAGCGCGGCCCAGTCCGGGTCCGTGCCCGCGACGTACGCGGCGGCCAGCCGGGCCAGCTCGGCGTGCCGGCTCGGGTCGCCGCCGGCGTCCGGGCCGGGGGCGTCCACCGCCGCCGGGACCGGGTCGGCGGGCGACCAGGCGGCCAGGCGCTCGCGCAGCCCGGCCACGTCGGTGACGACGAAGGCGGCCCGGGCCGGCAGGTGGGCGCGGGCGGTGCCGAGCGTGTGGGCCAGGTCGCGCAGGGACTCCTCACCGGCCGGGGCGTCGTGCAGGGCGTCGTGCAGCTGCGCGATGCGGCGGCGCAGTGCCGGCTCGGTCGCGGCCGAGACGGGCACGAGCTCGGCGCGGGCCGCGGCGGTGGCGGCGGGCGCCGGGGCGGGCGGGGCCTCGGCGAGGATGACGTGCGCATTCGTACCGCTGAAGCCGAAGCTGCTCACCGCGGCCCGGCGGATCCCGTCCCGGCCCGGCGGGAACGGCATCGGGGCGACCGGCACGGTGAAGGGGCCGCCGTCCAGGTCGATGCGCGGGTTCGGCGTCGCGAACCCGGGCGAGGGCGGGATGACGCGGTGCCGCAGCGCCTGGACGGCCTTGATGAAGCCAGTGATGCCCGCGGCCATGGTCGTGTGCCCGACGTTGCCCTTCACCGAGCCGACCGCGCACCAGCCGGAGCGGCCGTCCGCGTGCTCGCCGAAGACGTTGCCGAGGGCCTTGAACTCGATCGGGTCGCCCAGCGGGGTGCCGGTGCCGTGGGCCTCGACGTAGCCGACGTCGGCCGGGCTGACGCCGCCGCGGGCGTAGACCTCGCGCAGCAGGGCGGCCTGGGACTCGGCGCTGGGCGCGGTGATGCCGTTGGTGTGCCCGTCGCCGTTGACGCCGCTGGCCTTTACCACGGCGTAGACGTGGTCGCCGTCGGCGAGGGCCCGGCGCAGCGGCTTGAGCACGACGGCGCCGACCGCCTCGCCCAGGACGATCCCGTCGGCCGAGGCGTCGAACGGCGCGCACCGCCCGGTCGGCGACAGCATGCCGGTCTTGCTCGTCCACACGTGCATCCGCGGGGTGACCATCACCGCGACACCGCCCGCGATCGCCAGGTCGCAGGCGCCGGAGCGCAGGCTCTCGGCGGCGAGGTGCACGGCGACGAGCGACGACGAGCACGCGGTGTCGATCGACATCGTGGGGCCGGTGAGGTTGAGCAGGTACGCGATGCGGGCGGCGAGAATCGACGGCGAGTTGCCCAGGAACGCCTGGCCGGCGCCGTCGAGCCCGGACGCCTCCAGCAGCCGCAGGTAGTCGCCGCCGCCGCTGCCGACGAACACGCCGCACCGGCGCGACCCGCGCTGGACGTAGCCGGCGTCGTCGAGCGCGGCCCACGCCCGCTGCAGGAACAGCCGCTGCTGCGGGTCCATCAGCTCCGCCTCCATCGGCGAGATGCGGAAGAACGCCGCGTCGAACGCGTCCACGTCGGCCAGTGGTGCGGACCACTTGCTGTAGCTGCGGCCGGGGGCGTGCCGGTCGGGGTCGTAGGTCTCGGCCGGGTCCCAGCGCTCGGGGGGCACCTCCCGGATGCTGCACCGCCCGTCCCGGAGGTTGTTCCAGAACGCGTCCACGTCCGGCGCGTCGGGGAACGCCCCGGACATCCCGATGACGGCGATGTCGTCGGCATCGTCACCGGCGGGCGCGGCCTCGGCCACGGTGACCGGCGCCGGTGTGGGTGCCGGTGCCGGTGCCGGTGCCGGTGTCGGTGACGGTGACGGTGACGGTTCGGCGAGCGCGGCGGCCGGGGTGGGTGCGGCGGCCACCGGCGCGAGCCGCAACGGAGGCGGGCCGGCCACGGGGGCTTCCAGTTCGAGACGCGTCGGCGCCGAGGCAGGCACCGGGTCAGGCGTCGTGTCGGGCACCGGGTCGGGCGCCGTGGGGGCGGCGGGAGCGGGCGCGGTGGCCCTCGCCTCCAGGCGGCGGGTCTCGGCGGCGCTGTCGAGGGCGTGGTCGGCGAGGCGGTCGACGGTCGGGTGGTCGTACACGGTGACGGAGTCGAGGTCGAGGCCGAAGCGCCGGTTGAGGTCGCGGACCAGCTCGACGGCGCCGAGGGAGTCGATGCCCATCTCGCTGAACGTCAGCCTTTGGTCGATCTCGGCCGGCTCCAGGTACAGCTGGGCGCCCAGCGTCCGGCCGATCGCCGCCACCACCTCGTCGCGGTCGAGCGCCGGCCCGGCCGCGAATTCGGTCGACGGGGACGCGGCAGCAGCGGGCGCGACCGGGGCGAGCGCTACGGGAGCGGGTCCCGGCGCGGCGACGGTCGTGGGTGTGGGGGTGACCGGGGCGAGCGTGATGGGGGCCGGTGCCGGAGCGGCGGGCGTGGGGGCGGGGGCGGGCGCGACCGGGGCGAGCGTGATGGGGGCCGGTGCTGGCGCCGCGGGGGCGGGCGTCTCCCGGCCGGCGAAGCGGTCCACCTTGCCCATGTGCTCGCGGACCAGGCCGACCGCGTCGGAGCCCAGGACGCGCTCGTGCAGGGCGACCTCGCGCGACACCGCGGCGTCGACGGTCGTCAGCACCCGGTCGGCCAGCTCGCGCTTGAGGGCCGCGACCGCCGGCTCCGGCTGCCGGGCGATCGCGCGGGCCACGGCGAGCGCCGCCGGCAGGACGTCCGCTCGGTTCTCGAAGCGGACCTGCGCGCCGCGGCGCTCCAGTTCCGCGCCGTCGAACGCGCGGCCGGTGTAGAACATCTCGCTCGCCAGCGCCCGGCCGAAGCGGTGCTCCAGGATGAACGTGGCGCCCATGCCCGGCGTGAAGCCGTAGTGCAGGAAGTTCGCCGCGTAGCCGGGCTCACGGGCCATGATGACGACATCGGCGTACAGGCCGAAGGCCAGGCCGCCGCCCGAGGCGTGGCCGGTGATGGCGGCGACCACGGGCCGGTCGCAGCGCAGCAGGCCGCGGTAGAGGAACGGTACGTCGGTGAAGCGCCCGTCGCCGCGGGCCAGCCGCTCCAGCGCGTCGGGGGTGCCGCCCATGCTGAACGCCGGGCCGGAAGCGGTGAGCACGACGGCCTTGACGGACGGGTCGGCGGCCACGCCGGCGAACGCCGCCTCGAGGCCGCGCACGAGCCCCTCGGTGAACATGTTGCGGTCGCCGCGCATCGTGACCACCGCGACGCCGTCGTCGAGCACCCGGACGTCGACCGGGGCGTCACCGGCGGCGTCGGGCAAGGAGTCCGGCCGGGGCTCGGGCAAGGGCTCGGGAAGGGCTCCGGGCTCGGGCAACGGCTCGGGAAGGGCTCCGGGCTCCGGCAACGGCTCGGGAAGGGCTCGGCGCTCGATCAGCGGCTGCGGTGTCGGCGTGGACGTGGGTGCGGTCCCGCGGCGGCGCCACTGGCCGACCCAGCAGCGCTCGCCGGCGAACGGGTACCCGGGCAGCGGCACCCGGCGGCGTGCGCCCGGGCGGTGCAGCCGCGCCCAGTCCACGTCGGCGCCGCCCACCCAGCGCGCCGCCACCTCGTGCAGGTCGGCCCCCGCCGGGTCGAGGGCCGGGTGCTCGCCGGCGGCGACGCCGAGCAGGGCACCGGCGGGCGGCTCGGCACCGGTGGCGACCGCCCGCAACGCCGCGCGCAGGGCGGGCAGGTCGCCGGCGACGACGGCCAGGCGGTGCGCCATCGCGGCCCGCCCAACCTGCGAGGTGTAGGCGACGTCGGCGAGGCTGAGCCCGGAACCCGGCGACGCGGCGGCCAGGCCGAGACCCGAACCCGGCGACGCATCGGCCAGGCCGAGGCCCGAGGCCGGCGACGCGGCGGCCAGCGAGCGGGGCGTGGCGAGGCCGCTGACGGGGCCGAAGCGCTCGCGCAGGCTCAGCAGCGCCGCCCGGTCCAGGCCCAGATCGGTGAGCGTCTCGTCCGGGTCGACGGTCGCCGCGTCGACGCCGAGCAGTTCGGCGACCGCGGCCGTGACGGCGGCCAGGACTGCGTCGGCGGCCGAGGCGGTGTCGGCGGCCGAGGCCGTGCCGGGGGCCGAAGCCGTGCCGGGGGCCGGGGCGGCCGCGCCGGGGTCGTCGGCGAGGGCCGCCTCGACCTGGCCGGCGTAGCGGCGCAGTGCCGGCTCGTCGCGGGCCGAGAGCACGAAGAGGGCCTCGCCGGGGGCGGGTTCGGGGGGCGGTACCGTTGCCGCCTCCTCCACGACGAGGTGCGCGTTGGCCCCGCCGGCGCCGAACGCGCTCACGCCCGCCCGCCGCGGGCCCCCGTCGCCGGGCGCGGGCCACGGCGCCGCCTCGCGCTGGATGTGCAGGGGCGTGCCGTCCAGCTCGATGTGCGGGTTGATCCGCTCGGCGTGCAGCGACGGCGCCAGGGTGCGGTACCGCAGCTGCAGCAGCACCTTCGTCAGCGCGGCGATGCCGGCGGCGCTCTCGGCGTGGCCGATCGACGACTTGACCGAGCCGACCGCGCACCCGCCCGGCGGGGCCGACTCGGCGAAGACGGCGCGCAGCGCCTCGATCTCGATCGGGTCGCCGAGCGAGGTGCCGGTGCCGTGCGCCTCGACGTAGCCGACCGTCTCCGGGGCGACGCCGCCGCGCCGCCAGGCCTCGCGGATGAGGTCGGCCTGGGCGGCGGGGCTGGGGACGGTGAAGCCGCTCGTGCGCCCGGCGTGGTTGAGCGCCGTGGCGCGGATGATGCCGTACACGTGGTCGCCGTCGCGCACCGCGGAGGCCAGCGGCTTGAGCACGACCGCGCCGACGCCCTCGGCCGGGACGTAGCCGGTGCCGCCCTCGCCGAAGCTGCGGCAGCGGCCGTCGTCGGACAGGAACTGCCCCTGGGCCAGCTGGAGGTACTTCTGCGGATGCACGGTGAGGTTGACGCCCCCGGCGACGGCCAGGTCGCACTCCCCGAGCCGCAGCGCCTGCACGGCCAGGTGCACGGCCGACAGCGACGACGAGCACGCGGTGTCCACGGCCATGCTGGGCCCGGTGAGGCCGAGGGTGTACGACACCCGGTTCGCCACCGCCGCGTGCATCGCCGCCGGGGCGACGCCGTCCTCGTCGAAGAGCTGGTAGTGGCTCCAGGTGACGCCGGCGAACACGCCCACGGGCGCCCCGCGCAGCCGCTGCGGCGCGTACCCGGCGTCCTCGATCGCCTGCCAGGCGGTGGTGAGGAACAGCCGCTCCTGGGGGTCCATGCGCTCGGCGTCCTTGCGGGAGATGCCGAAGAACGCGAAGTCGAACTCGTCGATGCCGTCGAGGAAGCCGCCCCAGCGCCCGTAGGTGCGGCCCGGGGCTCCGCGCTCGGCGTCGAAGTACCGCTCGTGGTCCCAGCGCCCGGCCGGAACCTCGGTGACGCAGTCGCGGCCGGCCGCGAGATTGCGCCAGAACGTGCGCAGGTCGGGCGCCTGCGGGTACCGCCCGGCCACGCCCACGATCGCCACGTCACCGACGCCGGCACGCGGGGCGGGCTCGGTGTGCGGGGCGGGCTGGGCGGGCTCGGTGTGCGGGGCGGCCGGCGGCAGCGGCTCCGGGCGGGGCAGGCCCTCCGCGGCCCGGTCCGGGTCGCCGTAGCGCACGAGCACGGTGCCGTCGCCGGCGGCGAGGGCGGACTCCAGCGCGGCCAGGCCCGCCCCGGTCGGCAGCGGTGCCGTGCCGTGCTCCCGCCGGGCGCGCTCGATCGCCGCGTCCGCGATGCGCATGCCACCGTCGGCCCACAGCGGCCACGCGACGGCGACACTGACGCCGTGGCGGTCCGGCCGGGCCGCCCGCCACTCGACGAAGTGCTCCAGGTAGGCGTTGGCGTAGGCGTAGTCGCACTGGCCCGGGTTGGGCACCGTGGCCGACTGGGACGAGAACACGGCGAAGAACGCGAGGCGGTCGCCGGCGGTGGCGGCGTCGAGGTGCCGGGCACCGGCGGCCTTCGGGCCGGTCACGTCGGCGAAGTCGGTGCGGCGTTTGGCCGGGAAGAGCCCGTCGCGCAGCGTTCCGGCCAGGTGCAGCACGCCGTCGATGCGCCCGAAGTGGGCCCGGCCCCGCTCGACGGCGGCCCGCACGGCGCCGGCGTCGGCGAGGTCGGCCACGACGTGCAGGACCTCGGCTCCGGCGGCCCGCCACGCGGCGATGCGCCCCGCGAGCGGCTCGCCGAGCGGGCGGCGGCCGAGCAGGATGCAGCGGGCACGGTACCGCCGCGCGAGATGCTCCCCCACGAGCCCGGCGAGCGCCCCGTCGGCCCCGGTGATCAGGTAGACGCCGCCGTCGCGCAACGGCACCGGGCCGCCGGGCACCGGCAGCGGGTCGTAGGCGCGCGCCTCGCGCCGCCCGGCGGCGTGCCGGACCTCGCTGCCGCCGGCCGGGTCGGCGACCTCCCCCGCGATCGCGGCGGCGAGCGAGCCGGGGTTCCAGGCGGCGACGCCGACCGAGCGGATGCGCAGCGCGGGCGCCTCCGCCGCGACGGTTCGGCCCAGCGCGCCGACCGCGGCCCCGGCCGGGTCGGGCGACGGGTGCACGTAGAGGATCGGCCCGGGGGCCGCCAGGCGGCGGCGGTGCAGCGCCGAGGCGAGCGTCCACGCCTCGACCGCGGGCCGGGCCGGGTCCGCGGCGGACGCCTCCGGGGCCGGGGCGACACGCACGTACGCAGCGTCGTCGGCGGCCGCGGAGACGATGCGCTCGGCCTGGGCCGGGTCGGTGAGGTCGAGCCCGTCGCCGGGGTGGGCGTCGACGGCGTGACCCGCACGGCGCAGCGCCGCCACGGTGGCCTCGTCGGCCCCGACGACCACCAGCGGCCGCCCGGCGCCCGGGTGCGGCCCGGCCCCGATGGCGGTCCACCGCGCCCGGAACAGGGTGGTGGCAAGGTCCGTCGGGTCCGGGGCGTCCCCGGCCGCCGCGGGCGGGTGGAAGGCGTGGGCGGTGCCGAGGTGCTCGGCGAGGCCGGCGATGTCGGTGTGCTCGAACAGCAGCGTCGGGTACAGCGCCGTCGCGGCCACCGGCTCCAGCTCCCGGCTGATGTCGAGCATGGCGACGGAGTCCAGGCCGAGCTCGTAGAAGCCGGCGTCGACCGGCACGTCCGCGGCGGGGCGGCCCAGCCGCTCACCGACGAGGGCCCGCAGGTGGCCGGTGAAGGCTCGCACCGCGTCCGCGCCGGAACGCACGAGGCGGGCGGCCGGTGCCGAGGGCGCGTCGGCGAGCAGGCGGGAGATCAGCCCGGCGTGGCGGATCCGTTTGCAGGTGAGCTTGCCGAACTCGGCCAGCAGCGTCCCGGCCGCGTCGTAGAGGCCGTAGTCGTTGTCGATGACGTCGGCGGACGCCGCGAGCGTCTCGACCCGGGGGGCGTAGAGCAGCGTGGTGCCGCGCAGCGGCCGCGGGGCACGGAACCGGTCGAGGTACATGGGGATGAACGGGTCCCGCGAGACGGCCTCGGTCTGGCCGTAGGCCGCGATGGTCGCCGCGTCGAGCTTCGCCGGGTGGAGGTGGAAGGCGTCCTCGGGCGGGGCCGCCGGGTCGAGGTCGAGTTCGGCGAGCAGGTAGCCGTCGCCGACGTGCAGGTCGCCGTGGCAGGTCATCGCCGGGCCGTGCCGGATGTCCTCGGCCCGGGCCCGCGCGTACAGCTCGGCGATCGGGTAGCTGCGCCGGACCCCGGCCCGCAGCGCGGCGAGGTCGAGCGGCGCGGCCGCGGGGGCGTCGGCGAAGACGAGCTCGGCGCGCATGTTGTCCCGCCAGGGCGCGTCCGGGCGGCCGGCCCAGCGGCTCTGGGCGGTGACGGGGCGGCCGCCGCCGGGTCCGGGTGCGCCGACGCACAGGCGCAGCTCCCGGGGCGCGCCCTCGGCGGTGACGACCGGCTCGGGGAACAGGACGCGGCGCAGCTCGGCCCGCTCGGTGTCCAGGCCCTGCGCGGCCAGGACCCGCATCAGGATGTCCAGGAACGTCACGCCGGGCAGCACCGAGACCCCGTGCACCCGGTGGTTGCTCATGATGAAGTCGGTGTCGGACAGCTCGAGCCGACACTCGATCTGGGGGTCGTCCATGTCGGTGTCTCCTGGTTCAGCTCGGTGTGCGGCCGTTCACCCGCGTGGTCCTGACGAAACGCAGGTCCAGCAGCGACGACACGGATGCGGGCAGTGGCGCCACGGTGACCGGCTCGGGCGAGGCTGGTGCCGGCCCCGCGGGCGGGATGGGTGCCGGCCCGGCGGGCGGGACGGGTGCCGGCCCGGCGGGCGGGACGGGTGCCGGCTCGGGGGGCGGGGCGGCGGGGCGCTCCAGCCAGTACCGCCGCCGCTGGAATCCCGGCGCGGGCAGCGGGGTGCGGCGGACCCCGGCGGCGGCATGCTCGTCGGGCGCGGAGACGATCGCGTGGGCGTTGGTGCCGCCGAGGCCGAACGCGCTCACCCCCGCGACCCGCCGCCCGGCCCACGCCTCGGCGGCCAGCTGCGGCGTGAACGGGGAGGCGGCGAAGTCGAAGCGCGGGTTCGGCCGGTGGCAGTGCAGGGTCGGCGGGCGGACGCCGCGCTCGACGGCGAGGACGACCTTGAGCAGCCCGGCGATGCCGGCCGCGGACAACAGGTGCCCGACGTTCGTCTTGACGCTGCCGAGGCCGCAGTAGCCGGTGTCCGATGTGGACTCCCGGTACACCTGGGTCAGTGCCCGCAGTTCGATCGGGTCGCCGATCATCGTGCCGGTGCCGTGCGCCTCGAGCAGCCCGATGTCGCCGGCGCCGTACCCGCTCGCGGCGAGGGCCCGGCGCACGACGGCCGCCTGGGCGACCGGGTTCGGCGTGGTGAGCCCCATGGTGCGGCCGTCGTTGTTCACCGCGACCGCGTCGATGACGGCCCGGATCCGGTCACCGTCGCGGATCGCGGCGCCGAGCTCCTTGAGCACCAGCACGCCGCAGCCCTCGCCCGGCACGAACCCGTCGGCGTCGGCGTCGAACGTGGCGCAGCGGCCCGAGGGTGACAGCGCGCGGGCGGCGGTGAACTGCAGGTACGGCTCCTCGTCGAGCAGGACCTCCACCCCGCCGGCCAGCGCCAGCTCGGACTCGCCGCTGAGCAGGCTGCGGCAGGCCAGGCCCACGGCGACCAGCGCGGAGGAGCAGGCGCTGTCGACCACGAGGTTCGGCCCGTGCAGGTCGAGCGCGTCGGCGACCCGGGCGGCGATGAAGTTCTGGTCGGCACCGAGCCCGGCCGCCCCGCCGCGCACACCGGCGCGGTGGCGGTAGCCGGAGAGCCGGGCGCCGGCGAACACGGCGACGTCGCGGCCGCGGACCTCCTCGTCGCGGTAACCGGCGTCGCGCAGCGCGCCGACCGAGGACTCCAGGAACAGCCGGATGCCGGGATCGAGGCAGACGGCCTCCTCCTCGCCGATGCCGAACCAGCCCGCGTCGAAGTCCTCGATGCCGTCGACGAACCCGCCCCACTTGCTCACGGTGCGCCCGGGGTACAGCTCGGCGGCGCTCCAGCGGCCGGGCGGCACCTCGGTCACCGCGCAGCGGCCCGCGACGAGGTTGTCCCAGAAGGCGTCGGCGTCGGCGGCGCCCGGCATGCGGCACGCGAGGCCGATGACGGCGACCTTCCCGGCCGGTGCGGGGGTCGCGGCCCGCGGCTCGGCAGTGGGGGCCGGGTCCGGTGCGGGCAGCGCGGCGGCCAGCCGTCGCAGGGTCGGATGTTCCAGGAGCAGACTCGGCGGTACCGGCTCAGCCACCCGCTCCTCGATGCGCCGCACGAGCTCGGCCAGCATCACCGACTCGACGCCGAGATCGCGGAACTCCGCGTCCGGGTCGAGCGCCTGGGCGGGGATGCCGGCGGTCGACACGAACAGGTCGGCGAGCCAGCCCGGCACCGGCCCGGCCGCCGCGGGCGGTTCGGTTGCGGCAACCGTGTCGACCGGGCCAGGCACGGCGGGTGTGGTCTGCACGACGGTCTCCGTCGCCCCGGCGAGGGCGAGGTCCAGCACGTCCAGGCCCTCGCGGTCGGTGATGGTGCCGAGCCCGGCCCGGGCGCACGAGGCCGCGGCCCCGGCCCCCGAGCCCGACTCGCGCCAGACCGTCCACTGGATGCTGCGGTAGGCGGTGCGGCCGAGGCGGGCCTGGTAGCCGGCGAGCAGGTCGAGGTACGCGTTGGCCGCCGCGTAGTCGCCGACACCGGCGGCGAGCGCGGGCACGGTGGCCGACACCGAGGAGTACAGCACCGCGAACTCCAGCGGGTCGGCCGCGCACAACTCGGCGAGGTTGGTGGCGCCCTCGGTCTTCGGCGCGAGCACGGCGGCGACGTCGGCGGGGTCGCGCAGCACCAGCGGCCCCGGGGCGGCGGCCCGGCCGGCGCAGTGCACCAGCCCGCCGATCGGCCCCAGCTCGCCCCGCACCCGCTCCAGCGCCGCGGCGAGCGCGGCGGGGTCGGTCAGGTCCGGTGCGCCGGAGCGCACGGTGACGCCCTCGGCCTCCAGCGCGCGGATCGTCGCCGTCGCGGCCGGGGTGTCCTGCGACACCGGTGTGGCCGAGAACAGCACGATCCGCCGGGCGCCGCGTTCGGCCAGCCGCCGGGCGGCGAGGGCGCCGAGGCCTCGGGTGCCGCCCGTGACCAGGTACGCGCGGTCCTCCCGCAGCCGCACCGGCGGGAGCGGGCGGGCCGGCGCCGCGACGGTCCGCGGGAGCAGCCGCCGCCCCGACCGGTGGCAGACCTCGGCCCCGGTGCCGGCGCTGAACTCGGCCGCGATGCGGGCCGGGTCGGCCTCGTCGCAGTCCAGGCCGGTCGCGCGGACCGCGGTGTGTTCGGCGGCGATCGAGCGCACGAGGGCGGTCATGACGGCGCCGGCCAGCCGCGCCGGGGTGCCGCCGACCGGCTGGACGCCGCGGGTCACGTGGAGGATCCGCGCGACCGGCCGGGGGCCGCGCAGCAGCCGCTGCAGCATCGCCAGCCGCGGCCGCCAGGTGTGGGGGCGGGGGTCGCCGGGGGCGGGTCCGTCCACATCGGACAGGTCGAGCCAGCCGGTGAGGCCGGGGTGCGCGTCGAGCAGGGCCAGGCCGGCCGCCTCGGAGTCCACGACCGGCAGGTCGTCGCCCGCCCCGGCCGCGGTGCGGGCGAGCACGAACCGCGTGGCGGGCAGGGCGGCCGCGACCCGCGCCGCCAGGTCCGTGCCGCCGGCGCCGCCGATGAGGCAGAGCACGGCCCCGGGGAACGGTGACGGGCCGGGCAACGGCGCCTCGTCCGGCTCCCACCGGCGCGCCGTCAGCGGCACCGCGGACGGGTCCCGCCGGGCCGCCGTCAGCGGCACCGCGGACGCGTCCCGCCGGCCCGCCGGCAACGGCACCGCGGCGCTGGCCGTCTCCGCGTCGTGGCCGCGGCCGGGTACCGGCGGGTCGGCGTCCGGCAGCCAGCAGCGCATGCGGGCGAACGGATGGCCCGGCAGCGCGACCAGGCCGGCCCGGCCCAGGCGGTCCCAGTCGACCTCGGCGCCGGCGGCCCACCGCCGGGCCAGCTCGTCGAGGTCGAGCCGCTCCGGATCGGCCACGGTCGGCCCCGATCCGGCCGGGCCGCTCCGGCGGCCGAGCACGATGCCGGTGTGGTCGCCGGCGGCGAGGCCGGCCAGGCGCCGCCGGGCCTCGGCGAGGTCGGCGGCGACGAACGCGGCCCGGTGCGCCAGTGCCTCGCGGCCCGCGCGCAGCGTGTGGGCGACGCCGGCGAGGTCCAGGCCCGGGTGGTCGGCGAGGTGTCCGGCCAGCCGGGCGGCGACGTCGGCGAGCTGTTCGGGGTTCGTGGCGGAGACGACGACGAGCTGCGGGCCGGGGACCGCGCCCGGGGCGACCGGCGGCGGCGCCTCCTCGACGATGGCGTGCGCGTTGCTGCCGCCGGCGCCGAAGGAGCTCAGCGCGGCCCGGCGGGCGGTGGCGCCACGCGGCCACGGCGCGGCGGTCCGCTGGACGGCGAACGGGCTCGCGGCCCAGTCGACGTTGGGGTTCAGCCGGTCGGCGTGCAGCGAGGGCACCAGCTCGCCGTGGCGCAGCTGCAGGAGGATCTTGGTCAGCCCGGCGATGCCGGCGGCGCCCTCCAGGTGGCCGATGTTGGACTTGACGGAGCCGATCGGCACGCTGCCGGCGGGCCGGTCGCCGTAGGCGCGGTGGAGGCCGCTGAGCTCGATGGGGTCGCCGAGCGCGGTGCCGGTGCCGTGGGCCTCGACGTAGCCGACGCCGGACGGGTCGAGGCCCGCGCGGCGCAGCACGCCGGCGACGAGCTCTCCCTGGGCGACCGGGTTCGGGACCAGGTAGCCGCTGGTCCGGCCGCCGTGGTTGATCGCGGTCGCCAGGATCACGCCGTGGATGCGGTCGCCGTCGGCCTGCGCGCGGGCGAGGGTTTTCAGCAGTACCGCACCGACGCCCTCCCCCGGCACGAGCCCGTCGCCGCCGGCGCCGAACGGCCGGCACCGCCCACCGGCGGCGGTCATGCCCATCGCCCGCTGCTGGACGAACTTGTTGCGGTGCAGCGACAGGTTCACCCCGCCGGCGACGGCGACCTCGCACTCGCCCCGGCGCAGGCTCTCGGCCGCCAGGTGCAGCGCCGTGAGCGAGGAGGAGCACATGGTGTCGACGGTCAGGCTGGGCCCGGCGGCGTCGAGGAACCACGAGACCCGGTTGGCGATGCCGGCGATGGCGGAGCCGGTCGCGATCGGCGCGCCGGCGGCGGATCGCTCGACGCCGAAGAAGGGGTACTCGTTGTACATCGTGCCGGCGAACACCCCCACCCGGCCGCCGTGGCGCATCCGCAGCCGGGCCCGGCTGTAGCCGGCGTCCTCCAGCACACGCCACACCGTCTCCAGGAACAGCCGCTCCTGCGGGTCCATGAGCGCCGCGTCGCGCGGGGTGATCTGGAACAGCATCGGGTCGAACAGGTCCACGTCGTCGAGGAAGCCGCCGATCGCGGCGTCGTCGTCCGGGCCGGGGCGGCCGGGCGGCGGCGCGGTGACGCAGTCGCGGCCGGCGGCGAGGTTGCGCCAGAACTCGTCGAGGTCGGCCGCCTGCGGATAGCGGCCCGCGACCCCGATGACCGCGATCGGCTCGTCCGTCTCGCGGGTCCGGGCAGGCGCCGCCTCGGTCGGTGCTTCGGCCGGCGTCCGCGGCGCGGCGGTGCGGGCCAGGGCGGCCGCGACGCCGGCGAGATCGCGGTGCTCGTAGAACAGCGTCTGCGGCACCCCGTCGAAGCGCTCGGCGAGGCGGGCGTTGAGCCCGGTGACCATCAGCGAGGTGAGGCCGTAGTGCTCCAGCGGCGTGTGGGCGTCGATGCGCTCGGCCGGGATCTGGGACACCTCGGCGAACAGGGCGCACAGGGAGCGCTCCACGTCGGCGAGGACGTCGCCGAGGACGTCGCCGGGTACGTCGGCGAGGACGTCGCCGGGTTCGTCGGTGGGCGCGGGGGCGGGCGCGGGGGCCGGCTCGACGGCCAGGCGGTGCCGGTCCGGCGCGAACGGGTAGGTCGGCAGCGGCACCCGGCGGCCCGGCACCCGCCATGCCGCTGCCCAGTCGACGGGCTCCCCGGCCAGCCAGGAGCGGGTCAGCCCGTCGGCGGGCGCCTCGACGTGCCCGGTGGCCAGGAACACGTCGAGGGCCGCGCGGAGGGAGGCCGGGTCGGTGGCGGGAAACGCCGCCCGGTGCGCCATCGGCACCCGGCCGACCTGCAGCGTGTACGCGATGTCGGCGCCCGGCACCGCCACGGCGTCGAGGGCCGCGCGCAACCGCCGGGCGGCCTCGCGCACCTGGTCGGGCGTCTGCGCGGACAGCGGTACCACGAGAGGGCCGTCGGCGGCGGGGGCCGCGGCGCGCGGCTCCGGCGCGCGCAGGACGAGGTGGCCGTAGGAGCCCGTGGCGCCGAGGGCGTTGACGAGCACCCGGCGCGGGGCCGTCGCGTGCGGCGACGGCCACGGGGCCGGGGCGTCCACGACCCGCAGCGCGACCGCGTCCCAGTCGACCAGCGGGCTGAGCTCGTCCGCGCGCGGCGTCGGGGCCAGGCGCTCGTGGCGGAACTGCAGCAGCACCTTGGTCAGCTGGGCCAGGCCGGAGGCGGCCTCGAGGTGGCCGATGTTGGCCTTCACGGTGCCGACGGGCACCGGGGTACCGCGGCCGCCCAGCACGGCGTCGAGGGCCTGGATCTCGGCGGCGTCGGCGATGCCGGAGCCGCCGGCGGCGCACTCGACGTAGCCGATGTCGGCCGGCTCCCGCCCGGCGGCGGCGAGGGTCTCGCGCAGCGAGCGGGTGAGTGCGGCGACGTTCGGGGCGAGGAAGCGGTTGCCGCCGCCCGCGTGCCCGGCCCACGTGGCCTCGAGCACGCCCCAGCGGTGATCGCCGTCGGCCACGGCCGCGGCGTCGGGGCGCAGCAGGACCGCACCCGCGCCCTCGCCGGGCGACCAGCCGCCGGCCGCCGCGTCGAAGGCGCCCACGACCCCGCCGGTGGAGACGAGGTCGAGGCCGCGCAGGACGGCGGCGTGGTACGGGTGCGCGATCAGGTTGACCGCCACGACCAGGGCGGCGTCGCACTCGCCGGAGCGCAGCGCCGTGGCGGCGAGGTGCAGCGCGGTGAGCGCGGAGGAGCACGAGGTGTTCACCGCGATGCTCGGGCCGCGCAGCCCGAGGCAGTGCGAGATGCGGCTGGGGATGTCCGCGGCGACGCCGGAGACCCGGGCCGTGCCGCCGTCCGTCCAGCCGGCCGCGCCGACGTGCTGGTAGTCCTGCCACATGACGGCGGCGTAGACCCCCACGCGGGGGGCGGCGGCGCGCAGCCCCTCCGGGGTGTACCCGGCGTTCTCCAGGCACTCCCACGCCACCTCCAGCGCCAGGCGCAGCTGCGGGTCGAGCTCGCGCGCCTCGGCCGGGGCGATGTGGAACAGCAGGCTGTCGAAGCGGTCGATGTCGTCGAGGTACGCGCCGGGCAGCGCCGAGCCGATGTCGGCGGCCCGGGCCGGCGGGGGTGGGGCGACGCTGCGCCGCCCGGCCGCCAGGTTCTGCCAGAGCCGGTCCACGTCGGGGGCGTCGGGGTAGCGCCCGGACAGGCCCACGATCGCCACGTCCCGCACGTCCCGCACGTCCCGCACGTCCCGCACGTCCCGCACGTCCCGCACGTCCCGCACGTCCCGCACGTCCCGCACGTCCGGCGCGGTCGGCACGGTCGGCACGGTCGGCGCGGTCGGCGCGGTCGGCGCGGTCGGCACGGTCGGCACGGTCGGCGCGGTCGGCTCGTCCGGCGCGGTAGGCGCGGCGGGACCGGCCGGCGCGGCGGGCAGCGCGAAGGCGGGCGCGGCGGCGGCCGTCGCGGGGTCGTGCCCGGCCGGGCCGCCGAGGAACGCGTGCAGGAAGCGGTGGCCGTCGTCGAGGGCGAACTGCGCCCGGACCCGGTCGAAGGCCAGGCCGCCGATCGGGCACAGGCCGAGCCCGAACGCGGCCTGCCCGAGCATCAGCAGCTCGCCGAGGTAGCCGGCCTCCAGGCGCAGGTACCCGTCGGCGTCCGGGCCGTAGACGGGCTCGATGCCGCGCGACTGCCCGATGAGGTACACCTCGAAGGACGCGGCGTCGAAGACGGGCCGGTTGTAGAAGAAGTGGATGCCGCGCGGGATGTCGGGCGCGGGGTTCACCAGCTGCAGGGCGCGCTCCTGCGCCCGCAGGTAGTACAGCCCGGGCGGCACGCCCTCCACGGCGTCCGGCCGGACCCGCACGTAGACCTGCACCGCGTAGGTGTCGCCGGCCGACGGGTACAGCCGGCGTTGCCCGTCGCCGGGGTCGGCCCCGAGCAGGCCGAGCAGCCCGTCGAACGCGGCGCGCGGCACCGGCCCGGCGGCGAACGTGCGGCGGGTGCCGCGCCACCGGAAGTGCTCGGCCGCGGGGCCTGCGCCGCTGAGGGGCACGAGGACGTCGTCCGGCCCGGCGGCGCGTCGTCCCCATCCGGCCGCCTTGAACGCGGCCTGCTCGTGCGCGGAGAAGACGTCCACACTGGACGGTGCGGGAGCCTCGGGCACGGCGGGTCCGGGCGGATCGACCGGCGCCGCGACCGGGGCCGGCGACACCTGCGCCACGACCGGGGTGGGAGACACCGGCGCCGCGACCGGGGCCGGAGACACCGGCGCCGCGATTGGGGCCGGAGACACCGGCGCCGCGATCGGGGCCGGAGACACCGGCGCCGCGATTGGGGCCGGGGACACCGGCCGGGCGCCGGTGGAGGCCAGATGGCGCGCCATCGCGGCGACCGTCGGCTCGGCCAGCAGCACGTTGACCGGCACCCGGCGGTCGTAGCGCCGCCGCAGCTCCCCCGCGACCTGGACCATCGTGAACGACGTCGCGCCCTGGTCCCACAGGTCCTGCTCCGTGTCGACCGACGCCTGGCCGAGCAGTCCGGCGAGGATCGCACCCAGCTCCTCGGTCAGCCGCCCGTCCGCCGCCGGCTCCACCGCCGCGGCGGGGACCGGAGCCGGAGTGAGAGCCGGAGCGGGAGCCGGAGCCGGAGCCGGCGCCGGCGCGGGAGCGGGAGCGGGAGCCGGAGCGGGAGCCGGCGCGGGAGCGGGAGCCGGAACCGGCGCCGGGGGCGAGGGCAGGGCCGCGGCAACGGGGGCGACGACGGCACCGTCGACGATCGGGGAAGGGGGCGGCGGCCACGGCAGCGCGTCGCGGTCCAGCTTGCCGTTGGCGGTCGCCGGGAACGCGGCAACGGCGACGACCGCGTTGGGCACCATGTAGTCGGGCAGCGTCTGCGCGGCGAACGCGCGCAGCTCGCGGGTCGGCGGCAACGGGGCGGCCGCAACGATGTACGCGACGAGCTTCCGGTCGCCGGCCGGGTCGGGCCGGGGCACCACGACCGCGTCCGCGACCGCCGGGTGGCGGCGCAGGCAGTGCTCGATCTCGCCCGGCTCGACCCGGAACCCGCGGATCTTCACCTGGGTGTCGGCGCGGCCGAGGAAGACGATGACGCCGTCGGGGCGGTAGGCGGCCCGGTCTCCGGTGGCGTACATCCGCTGCCCGGCGGCGCTCGCGAACGGGTCCTCGACGAAGCGCTCGGCCGTCAGGTCGGGCCGGTTGACGTACCCCTCGGCCAGGCAGACGCCGGCGATGTACAGGTCGCCCTCGACGCCGACCGGGCAGGGGCGGCGGGCCTCGTCGAGGATGTAGTACCGGCAGTTGTCGATCGGCCGGCCGTAGGGGATGCTGCGCCAGGCCGGGTCGACGTCCTCGATCGGGAAGTGGTTGGACCACACCGTCGCCTCGGTCGCGCCGCCGAGGCTGACGATGCGGGCCCGGGTGAACACGGCCCGCAGCGCGTCGGGCAGCGTCAGCGGGGTGTAGTCGCCGGAGAGGAAGACCAGCCGCAGGTTGCCGGTGCCGGGATGGCCGGGGCCGGGCAGCAGCGGCATCAGCTGCGCGAGCGTGGTCGGTGCCGAGTTCCAGAACGTCACCGGCTCGGTCAGCAGCACGTCGAGCAGCAGGGCCGGGTCCTTCTGCTGTTCGGCGTCGGCGACGTAGAGCCCGGCGCCGCTGCCGAGCAGCCCGAAGATGTCGTAGACGGACAGGTCGAAGCCGAGCGACGTGACCTGCAGACCGACGTCGCCGGGCCCGGTGGGGTAGGCGCGGGCGGCCCAGTGCAGCAGGTTGTCCAGGGCCCGGTGGGCGACCAGGACGCCCTTCGGGGTGCCGGTGCTGCCGGAGGTGAAGATGACGTACGCCGGGTCGTCGGGCGTGCCGCGCCACTGCGGGCCGGTGTCGGCCCCGGGCACCGCGTCGGCATCGACGAGCGCGACGCCCGCGGGCGGCTCCCACTGGGCGGCGCCGCCGGAGCTCAGCACGATCCGGGCGCCGGTGTCGGCGAGCATGACGTGGGCGCGGGCCTCGGGCAGGGCCGGGTCGACGGGCACGTAGGCCGCGCCGGTCTTGGCGACGCCGAGCACGGCGGCGATCATGCCGGGACCGCGCCGGGCCCGGATCGCCACGAAGGTGCCGGGGCCGGCGCCGAGCGCACGCAGGCGGGCGCCGATGCCGTTGGCCCGGCGGTCGAGCTCGCCGAAGGTCGTCGCGCCGCCGCGAGAGCGCAGCGCCACGTCGTGCGGGCGCTCCCGGGCCTGCCGCTCGAAGCGCAGGTGGGCCGGCTCGGGCGGCGGGTGCGCGACCGCCGTGTCGTTCCAGGCCGGCGAGGGGGCGTCCGCGGCGGGCCCGGCCGCGAACGGTTCGCGCAGGAGTCGCTCGTAGGTCGCGAAGGCCTCGTCGAGCGCGCCGGGCGGGAAGTCGCCGGGCACGGCGTCCCAGCAGTAGGCGAGGTCGTCGCCGTCCTCGGCGGCGATGCAGTCCAGGGACACGTCCGGCGTGTAGGTCATCCAGGGCCCGGCGGCGACACCGCCGGGCAGGCGCTCCCCGGTGAGTTCGAGCAGCCCGGTGTACACGATCGGGAAGCCGTAGTCGCCGCCGCGGCGCTGGGCCATGACCACCCGCCGCAGCTCCTCCAGGCCGCTGACCGCGTCGCCGGCGGCGTCGCGCAGATACTGCTCGCGGATCAGCGCCGCGCGCTCGGCGACGGGCAGCGCTCGCGGGCCGCGGGCGATCCAGCTCAGGCCGGTGTGCTCGCCGGGGCGGTACGGCTCGTCCTGCGGCGTCCAGCGCACGGCCGGCAGCGCGAAGTCCTCGTCGAAGACGGTCGCGAGCGCCTGCACGAGGATCGCCAGCAGGAGCGGGTCGGCGCCGTACCCGTCGGCCTCGGCCCGCTCGCGCAGCGCCCGCCAGCCGGTCAGCCGTCCGGTGCGCCGCTGCCGGTGCCGGTCCGGGTCCTGGGCGAGGCGGGGCCCGGGCGGCATGCCGGCGAAGCGCTCCCGCCAGTAGGCGCGGGCGGCGTCGCGGACCGGCGGCGGGTACGCGGCCGCGCGGTGGCGCTCGAGCTCGGCCCAGGGCCGGGCGGTGCGCGGGGCGGCGGCGGGGTCGGCGGCGAGGCGGAACAGCTCGCGCAGCATGCGGTGGATGCTGATGCCGTCGGCGATGGTCAGGTCGATGCCGCAGTGCACGACCCACCGGGGGTCGCCGTCCCCGGCGGTGCGGGTCACCCGCAGGTCGAACTGGGGCCAGCGGTCGAGCGGGAACGCGGTGCCGGCCATCTCGTCACGGATG
This sequence comes from Dactylosporangium sp. CA-052675, assembly GCF_050947935.1. Lineage (GTDB taxonomy): Bacteria > Actinomycetota > Actinomycetes > Mycobacteriales > Micromonosporaceae > Dactylosporangium. The sequence continues at coordinate 6,257,934 of NZ_CP192010.1, forward strand.
CGGGCCAGCTCCGCCGCCTCGTGGCCGGGGTCGAGCTCGATGACCGGGATGTGCCAGCCGTCACCGGCCCGGGCCCGCACGCGCAGGGTGCCGTCGTAGCACAGGCGCGAGCGCAGCACGTCGTGGGCCTCGATCATGCGCTGCCAGGCCGCCTCCAGCCGCGCGAGATCGAGGTCGGCGACGGTGAAGCTGTGGTAGACCTGGCAGCCGTCCCATGGGGCCCGGCCGCTCACCCGCGGTACGAAATAGGCCTTCTGCAGCTCGTTGAGGGGGCGCTGCTCCTCGCCCGCGCCGTCGTGCGCGGCGAGGGCCCGCAGGGCGTTGGTGAACGACGCGAGCAGCGTCTGCGGGGTGCCGGCCGCGAATCGGGCCGGTGCCACGTCCCAGTGGATGCGCAGCGCGCCGTCCTGCTCCCACATCTGGTGATCCAGCGCGACGCCGGAGGTACGGCTGCAGCGGTGGGTGGTGTACGCGGCGAAGCTGTCGCGCACGTCGGCGGTGGGCAGGTCGAGCAGGCTGGTGAAGACGACGGGCAGGGGGCCGTCGCCGCTCGCGTGCCGGTCGCGCAGGGCCTCGACCCCGCTGGTGCGGGCGTGGCCGAGATCGCGCCAGAGCGCGGCGTGCACGGCGGCCGCGGTCTCCTCGAAGGGGCCGGACGCGGGCTCGACCGCGAAGACGACGGTGGAGGTGAACGGGCCGGGCACCGCGTCGGCCGCGGCGGGCAGGCGCATCCGGTCGCTGGCGGTCAGCACGAGCGCGTACGGGTCCCGGGCACCGTGGCGGGCGAGGGTGTCGGTGAAGACGGTGAGCACCAGCGCGGTCGGCGACACGTCGAGGGCGGCGGCGTGCTCCCGCAGCCGGCGCCACTGGGCCGGGGTGAGGGCGGCCCGCAGGACGCTGCGGGGCAGCCGGCCGGCGGGCGGCTCGTCGCCGAGCACCGCCGGGGCGCGCAGCACCGCGGGCAGGCGGTCCCGCCAGTAGGCCAGGTCCGCCTCGCGGGTGCCGGTGTCCGCGGCGAGGGTGCGCAGGCAGTGCTCCAGCGTGAGCGGGCTGCCGCCGATGTCGTGGCCGGGGTCGCTGTACGCCTGCCACCAGTGGGCGAGCACCAGGTCCAGGCCGCGCCCGTCGATGATCAGGCCGTCGATGACGAGATGCAGCACGCCGGCGTCACCGGGGCCGCGGCTCACCTCCAGGGCCCAGCGGTCCTCGCCGCCGGGGCCGAAGGTGCGGGCGGTCAGCCGGGCGCGGACCTGCCCGAGGTGCGCGGCGAACTCGTCGGGGCCCGCGGCCGAGCGGTCGTGCACCGGGACCGGAGCCGGCGGGGAGCCCGGCGCGGCGGGCGGCGCGACGCGCTGGCGCCAGTCGTCGCCGACGCGCAGCCGCAGGGCGTCGTGCGCGGCGACGACCCGGTGCCAGGCCGCGACCGCCGCGTCCGGGTCGAGGCCGGCGACGGTGAACTCGCGGTACAGCTGGCAGCCGACCGGATCGGGGCCGAGGTCGGGGTCGGCGCCGATGAGGTACGCCTGCTGGATCGGGGTGAGGGGGAGGCCGTCGTCCGCCGCCGGCCCGAGGCGCTGATCGTCGCTGCGGTCGCGGGACGGGTCGTAGCCGGGCGCGAGCTCGGCGAGGCGGCCGGCCAGACCCCGGATCGTGGTGCCGCCGGTGATCCACTCGATCGGCACCTCGGCCCCGAGCCGCGCGCTGAGCTCCAGCACCAGGCGCACCGCCAGCAGCGAGCTGAGCCCGTGGTCGCGCAGCGGCTGGTCGTCCTCCGCCCGGGGGCCGCCGGGCAGGCCGGCGAGCGTGGTGCGGACCAGGTCGGCGTACCGCTCGTCGTGGGTCATCGTCTCCCCCAAACGGGCGCGCGCCGCCGTCCGGCGCACGGCCGCGGCCGCACGCCGTTTCACCGGCGCGTGAAGAAATTTACGATTGTCGTTATTACATTGCCGATGCTAAACGTCGCCGAGCAACATTCCTGCTCAGAACTGAGCAGGGTCGGCAGCCGTTTTCAGACGCCAGCCTCGACGTAGGCGGCCATGGACGGCTCGTGGACCGCGAGAAACGCCTGCGGCGAGAGGTCGACGAGGCCGGCCGCCCGGAACCGTTTGAGAAAGAACCCCACCCGCGAACGGGTCGTGCCGACCATTCCGGACAGGTCGTCCTGGGTGATGCGGTCGTCGATGAGCAGGTGCGAGCCGTGGACCCGGCCGAGCTTGCGGGCCAGGCTGAGCAGGGTCGCGCCGAGCCGGCGCTCCGAATCCATCATCACCAGGTTGGCGATGATCTGCTGCTGCTCGGCCACTCGCTGCGCGAGGTGTCGCATCAGCCCCTCGACCAGCGCGTCGTCGGCCAGGGCCTCGAGGAAGCGCACGACCGGGATCTGCCACACCACCGAGCGCTTCATCGCCGAGGCGGTCTCGGTGCAGCACGGCAGGAACATCGCGAGCTCACCGAGCGAGTCGCCCGGGGTGCAGATGGACAGCAGACACTTCTTGCCGTCCTTGGCATATATGACCGTCTTCATCAGACCGGACTCGAGAAGATAGACGTTGCCGTCGCTGTTGCCGTAGTTATAGAGATTGTCGCCCTTTTCGATCGTTACCTTGGAGACGCTTGCGGGACTGTTTTCCACGAATTCCCGCAGCTTATTACCGAACATCTCCGGCATGGCGTCATGATTGCCGATTGACACGGAGCCCCCAAGCCCACACTCGTTTCGAAACCGAGCAACGGCACCGGACTCGACCGCACAGTATGGCGGCCCGGCCGTCCGGGCACGAAGCGTAACACTACGCTGACGTAGCGCGAATCAACACCTGGCGATGTGTGTTACGGCGTGCTAGTGGGAGGTCCGCGGCGCAGATCCGCGCAGCCGATCGGCGCGCCCCACAAACAGCGCGGCCGGCAGGGGCTGGTCCAGGGGGACCACCCATGCCGGCCGGCAGTGGAGCCGAGCATCCCGACGCCGCGGCATCGCGGCGCCCGGTGACACGCGAGGGTCACGGCGGCGCGGGTCACGGCCGGTTCCGCTGCGCGAAGTCCAGGGCCAGATCGATCAGCTCCGCGGGTCCGCGGAAGAGTGAGATGTGGTCGCCGTGCGGGGCGATGTGCAGCGTCACCTCGTCGAGGCCGCGGGCGACCGCGATGGAGCCGTCGGGGTGGGCGGTCGTGTCGTCGGCGCTGGTCACCACGAGCGTGGGCAGGGCTATTCGGGGCAGGTGCCCCCGCACGTCGGTGGCCATGATGGCGCCGTTGAGCAGGCTGTAGCGGTACCACAGCTCGCCCGTCGCATACGGGTAGATGACCAGGTGTGCCATGTCCTCGGGCAGCTGCTCGACGAGCGAGTTGCTCAGCACGCGGTGCACGGCGGCCGATCCGGCACGCCCCTGCCGGGCCATGTCCAGCAGGGCCTGCAGGTTGCGCTGGTGATCGGTCTTGGGGGCGACCGGGCCGAGCTCGAAGTCGCCGTGCCACAGGCTCATGGAGGTGAAGCGGCCCGGCCACCGCACCGCGGCGTCCAGGGCGATCACCGCGCCGCCGCACAGCCCCATCAGGTGCGCGCGGTCGACGCCGAAGTGGTCCATCACCGCGATCAGGTCGGCGGCCTGCGCGGCGACGTCGGAGGCGGGGCCGTCCTCGGGATCGCTCACCCCGGGGCCGAACAGCCAGCGGCTCTCCCAGGTGACGACGTGATGGGTCCGCTGGAGCCGGCGCACCCAGTGCTCGCTCAGCTCGACCGGCATGCCGCAGGCCGAGGCGAGCACGACGGCCGGGGCGGCGGGGTCACCGGCGGCGTACGCGGTCAGCCGCGCGCCGTCGGGCCGGACGAGCTCGGCGCGCCGGCAGGCGGCGCCGAAGCTGCGGGCCAGCACGTCGGCGGCGGCGGCCGCGACGGCGGGTGGCTCGGGCGGGTCCGCGGCGGCGTCCCGCACCCAGGCGGCCGAGAGGTCGAGACGGCGCCCGACGACCCCGGCGAAGACGTCCGGGGCCGCCTCGCCGGCGCCGAGCAGCCGGAACGCCCCGGCGCCGACCCGGTCGGCCACGCAGCCGAGCAGGCGCCCGGTCGTGTCGAGCTCCTCCGGGCCGGCCGCGGCGCTCGCCACGGCGACCGGCGGGCTCAGCACGCCCGCGAGCGGCCGCACACTCAGCACGCGCTCGGTGAGCCGCGCCACCGCCTCGAGGGAACCGGCTCCCATCGCCTCTGACCTCCATCGCCGGCGCAGCGCGCCGGCCCGTCGCCGTTGCCGTTGCTGTCCCGGAAGCGCTCAGTCGCGCCGGAACTCGTGCCCCCGGGTCGTGCGGTCGGTGAGGCGGTTGTGGCCGAAGCGATCCTCGCCCCGCACCAGCACCACCCCGTAGCGATCGAGTGAGACCCGGCCGCCGTACTCCTCGATGGCATCCGTGTCCGGATACACTCTTACCGATGTCGGCACATACCGCGCGGCGAAGCCCAGCCGCATTTCGTCGGTCCGGCCGCTGTGCGGGTGGGAGGCGTGCATGAGCGTGGACCAGAACATGATCGCCTCACCCGGGCGCATCACCATCGACACGGCCTTGGACTCGTCGGGCTTCCAGTCCGGGTCGACCTGCAGCTCCCGGTAGTCGTAGCCGAAGAAGCCGCGGCGCACGCCGTCCTTGTCCCGCGCGTTGATCCCCGCCGGGTCGTAGTGCATCCGCTTCGTCTCGTCGTAGTTCATCTGCTGGTGCGAACCGGGGATGAACTGCAGACAGCCGTTGTCCTCGTTGGCCTCGGTGAAGGCGGTCCACACGGTGATCGTGCCGCCGAAGTCCTTGGCCTCGTCCGGCCAGAGGATCTGCGGCGTGCCGGAGGCGTTGGCGAACGTGTCGGCCTGGTGCCAGTCGGTGCCCTCGTCGCCGGGGTACTTCGGGAAGAACTCCGTGCGCCAGCACAGCACGTCCGGCCCGAGCACGCTGGCCACGCGGTCGGTGATCTGCGGGCGCATGATGTGCTCGGCGAGGAACGCCATGTCCAGGTGCCGGTCGTAGTTGGCGATGTTGGTGTTGCCCGACGTCGCCGCCTCGTCCTGGTAGACGGCGGCCGAGCGGTCCATGAGCGCGAGTCGCTCGCGCCGCCACGTCTCGCGCATCTGGTCGATCTCGTAGACCTTGAACGGGCCGAAGTATCCGCGCTCGCGGAAGCCGGCCAGCTCCTCGGCGCTCAGCGCGAAGCGGTGGGTCTCGTCAGCGATGGTCATGACTGCTCCTTGACGCAGGTGGCGATCCGCCGCAGCGTGGCGACGCCGAGCTCGCTGCCGTTGAGCTCGGTGCCGAAGCGGCGGTTCACCTCGGCGATGATCCGGATGAAGGCCAGCGACGTGGCGCCGATGTCGAACAGGTCGGTGTCGGGGTTCACCCGCTCCCGGCCGAGCACCGCGCCGGCGAGCGAGCCGACCACGGCGAGCACGTCGCCTTCGGCCGTCGCGGGGGCCGTGGCGGCGGCGCGCGGATCGTAGGCGGCCAGCGCGGCGCGGTCGGTCTTGCCCGACGGGGTCAGTGGCAGCCGGTCCAGCACCCGGTACTCGGCCGGGCGCAGGTGGGCCGGCAGCTCGGCCCGCGCCCGCGCGGCGAGCGCCTCGTCCAGGGCGCCGCGGCCGGCTCCGGCGGCCGGGACGACGTGGGCCACCAGGCGCAGGTCGCCGTCGCCGAAGTCGTGCGGGAGCACGGCGACGGCGCCGACGCGCGGGTCGGCGGCGAGGCACGCCTCGATCTCGCCCGGCTCGACGCGGAAGCCGCGCACCTTGAACTGCTCGTCGGCGCGGCCGGCGTAGTACAGCTCGCCGCCCTCGCGCACCACGAGGTCGCCGGAGCGGTACAGCCGCTCGGGCTCGGCGCCGTCGACGCGGAGCGTCACGAACCGCTCGGCGGTCAGCTCCGGGCGGTCGAGGTAGCCGCGGGCCACGCCGGGGCCGCCGACGTACAGCTCACCGGCGACGCCGTCGGCGACGGGCCGGCCGTCGCCGTCCAGCACGTGCACGCGCAGGTCCGGGATCGGCACGCCGATCGGGCTGTCGCCGGGCCGGTCGAGGTCGGCGCGGCGCATGCGGCGGTAGGTGACGTGCACGCAGGTCTCGGTGATGCCGTACATGTTGACCAGCTCGGGCCGGGCGTCGCCGAAGCGCTCGATCCACGGGCGCAGCAGCCCCGGGTCGAGGCGCTCGCCGCCGAAGACCACGCAGCGCAGCGACGGCGGCAGCTCGGTGGCGTCGGCCATCAGCTGGCGGAACATCGACGGCGTGGCGCTGAGCACCGACACGCGCTCGCGCTCGAGCAGCTCGCGGAACAGCCGCGGGCTGCGGGTCGCCTCGATCGGCACCACGACCAGCGTGCCGCCGTGCAGCAGCGCGCCCCAGATCTCCCAGACCGAGAAGTCGAAGCTGGCCGAGTGGACCATCGTCCAGACGTCGTCGGGCCCGTAGCCGAACCAGGGCCGGGTCTGCTCGAACAGCCGCAGCACGCTGTGGTGCTCGACCTGCACGCCCTTGGGTGCCCCGGTCGAGCCGGACGTGTAGATGACGTAGGCGAGGCGGTCGCCGTCGCAGCCCGGCGCGTCCGCCGGGGCCGGCCCGGGGGCCGTCGGCGACTCCAGCGGTACCACCTGCACCGGGGCGTCGGCGGGCAGCGCGGCGGCGTCGTCGGCGACGACCACCGCCACCTTGCTGTCCTCGAGCAGGTAGCGCAGGCGCGCCGCCGGGTACTCCGGGTCGAGTGACAGGTACGCCGCACCGGCCTGCAGAATGCCCAGCAGCCCGGCGATCAGGCCGGTGCCGCGGCGGGCCGCGAGACCGACGGTCATGTCGGGGCCGATGCCGGCCTCGCGCAGCCGGGCCGCGACCCGGCCCGCCCGCTCGGCGAGCTCCCCGTAGGTCAGCCGGCCGTCCGGCGCGACGACCGCCGTGCGGCCCGGGTCCTGCTCGGCCCGGCGGCGGAACACCTCGTGCAGGCAGGCGGCGCCATCCTCACGCATCATGCCCCCTCGTGGTCGCGAACTTCATCTCCGCACTCCGTATACGTCGGTCTGCATACATCGATGATCGTCACTTATATCGTAGCGTCGCCGCCGCATCGTTGCTGCTCACATTTGCGCAGAAGCCCGCCAGCCACGCCGCGGCCCCTTGCATCAGCCGCTCCGCCACGACGTCGACGTGGCGCTGCCGCCAGTCCTGCAGCGGTGTGCCGGCGACGAACCGGTTGAACGCCCCCATCGCCGGGCCGCAGTGGATCTGGTAGTTCGCCCGCTGCTCGCCGTCGGCGGCCGCGGCCATCCGGGTCGAGTGCACGAAGTACCAGCGGAAGACCAGCGCCATGCGGTGACGCGGGTTGCGCTCGGCGCGGGCGAGCTCGTCCGGGCGCGTGCGGGCCAGGTAGTCCGCCGTCTCCTTCCACACCTCCTCGACGGTGCGGCCGAAGTACCGCTCCACGGTGGCCAGCTCCGCGGCGTCCAGGGCCTCCAGGGCGTCGTACTGCCGGTAGAGCTGGTAGAGCTTGTTGGCCCGGGCCGCGAACAGCGTGCCCCGCCGCACCACCTGCACCCGCGCGCCGAGCTCGAACATGTCTCCGGCCGGCGCGTACGTGGTGTCGGCCACATCGAGTCCGGCCAGCAGGTCCTTCACGGCGGCGGCCGCGCCGGACTCGGGCGTGCACTGGTTCACCGAGCCGGTCACGACGAAGTCGGCGCCGAGCACGAACGCCGCCGCGACCGCCTCGGGCGAGCCCAGCCCGCCGGCCGCGCCGACGCGCACCGGCGCCGGATACCCGTACTGCCGCACGGTCCGGTCGCGCAGCCGCACGATCGAGGGCACGAGGGTCAGCGCCACCCCGGCGTCGGTATGCCCGCCGGAGTCCGACTCGACGCACAGGTCGCCGCTGACCGGCAGCTCCCGCGCGACGGCCGCCTCGTCCTCGGTGAGCCGTCCGGTCTCCACCAGCTTGCGCAGCAGCGGCTCGGGCGGCGGACGCAGGAACGCCTCGGCGACCTCGGGCCGCGACACCTTGGCCAGCACGTGCCGCACCGCGACCGGCCGCCCGGCGGCGTCGCGGTGCGCGCCCGAGAACCGGAAACGCACCACCGGGGCGGTGACCTGGGTGTACCCGGCCGCCTCCACGAAGCGCACGCCGTGGTCGAGGTACAGCCCGACGGTCGCGTCCTCGCGGGCACCGTCGTCCAGGCCGTAGAGCAGGTTCATGCCGAACCGCCCGCCGCGGCCGAGCGCGGTACCGAGCTCCCGCAGCGCGTCCTCGATCTCGTCCAGGCGCAGGCCGCCGGCGCCGAAGAACCCGATGAGGCCCGCCTTGGCCATGCGGATGACGAGGGCGGTGGAGGCGATGCCCTGGTACATCGAGCCGGCCGCGTAGGCGTACCGCACGCCGTAGTCGTCGCGGAACCCGCGGCTGCCCAGGCTCTGCGCGGGGTCGGGCGGCGTGACCGCGGCCGCGGTGCGCCACAGACCGGACAGGACGGTGCCAGGCCCCACCTCCGCCGCCTCCCCGACGCCGCGGGAGCGCAGGAACAGCATCGTGTCCCACCACCGCACCGGGCTCGCGACCTGCTCGCGCAGCAGCCTCGCGATCTCGCCGGCCGGGTAGGGCCGGGCGGTCACGTTGGCCACGACCGGGATCCGCGGCGCGGCGAAGGTGAAGCCCTCGAGGAACGCGCCGAACTCCCGCGCCGCGTCGCGCATGTAGCGGGAGTGGAACGGCGCGCTGACGTTCAGCGGCACCGCCCGCCCGCCGGCCGCGCGCACCGGCGCGACCAGAGCGTCGAGGCGTTCCCGGGGGCCGGAGAGCACGATCTGCTCGTCGCTGTTGTGGTTGGCGACGTCCACGCCGTCAGGGCCGTCAGGCCCGTCATGGCCGGACTCGCGCAGCAGCGCGGCCACCCGGTCGGCGGGCAGCCCGACGACGGCGAGCATGCCCCCCGCGGCGGCCTGGGCCATGAGCTCGCCGCGGCGGCGCACCAGCCGCACGCCGGTGGCGAAGTCGAAGCAGCCGGCGGCGAAGAGCGCGTCGTACTCCCCCAGGCTGTGCCCGGCGAGGAAGTCCGGCTCCGGCTCGCGCTCGCGGCGCTCCAGCCAGTGCAGCGCGTTGACGATGAACAGGGCCGGCTGGGCGTGGCGCGTGTCCCGCAGCCGGTCGTCCGGATCGCGCAGACACAGCTCGCGCACGTCGTAACCGAGGATCTCGCCCGCCTCGGCCAGCAGGTCGGGCCGGTGGTCGAGCACGTCGGCCCCCATGCCCCGCCGCTGCGATCCCTGGCCGGGAAACAGCCATGCCCGCACGATGCCTCCTTCAGCAGATTTCTCGGATAGGCGCGGCTCACCGGTCCCAGGGCATCCGCGCGCCGCTGGCGAACGCGGTGATGCGCTCGCGGGCCACCGGCGAGTGCATGAGACGGCCGAACTCGCGCACGGCGTCGGCCTCCATCTCCTCCGAGACGATCCACATGCGGCGGAAGTACCGCTTGAGGTCGCCGATCGTCGAGCCCTCGAGCTTCGTGGCGCGCACGAGCAGCCGCCGCAGGGCCGGCTCCGGGTCGTCGGCCAGCTCGTCGACGAGGCCGCACCGGGCCGCGTCGGCGGCGCCGACCGGCAGCGTCGACAGCGTCATCGCGTAGGCGCGCTGGAAGCCGACGCGGCGGATGAGGTACGGCAGCACGCAGCACGGCAGCAGCCCCCACAGCGCCTCGGGCAGGCCGAACTGGCTGCCCGGCGTCGCGTGCACGAGGTCACTGGCGGCCACGATCCCGACCCCGCCGCCGGAGGCGCGACCGTCCACACAGGACACGACGATCCGCTCGACGGTGGTGAGCCGCTTGAGCAGGCCCAGGAAGCGCTCGCCGCCGTGCGCCGCCAGGTCGTCGGTGCCCGCGGCGGCCGCGTGCAGGTCCATGCCGCTGCAGAACGCCGAGCCCTCGGCTCGCAGCACCACCACGCGGCAGCCGGGGTCGGCCTCGGCGCGGTCGAGCGCGCCGTGCAGGTCGGCCATCAGCCCGGGGGTGATGCTGTTCTGCTCGCGGGGCCGGTCCAGCGTGACGGTGAGCACCGCGCCCTCGCCGCGCAGGCGCAGGGTGCCGTTGGGTGCGGTCAGCTCCACCGGTACCTCCGGTGGAAGTCGCGGATCTCGCCGAGCACGAGCAGCCCGCGCCCCTCCATCTGGGTCTTGTAGATGTGCTCGTATGCGCCGACGTCGAAGACGTGGTCGCGTACCCCGCACATGCGGTGCAGGCTGTCGTCGGAGACGGTCTCGTACTCCGCGATGGTCAGCGGGTGCCGTGCCGCGATCGCGCCGGGCAGGTCGAGCGCGGCGAGCCGGGCGGCGGCGCCCTCGGCCACCACGCCGCTGTAGAACTCCGAGGCGCAGCCGGAGCCGTAGGAGTACAGGCCGATGCGTCTGGGCCGGTCGAAGTCGCCGTGATCGAGCAGGGCGCACAGCGCGAGGTACAGCGCCGCGGAGTAGACGTTGCCGACCTCGGTGCAGTAGCGCAGCGACGGGGTCACCCGGGCCTGGAAGTCGGCCTCGATCTGCTCGGGCGGCATGCGCTTGAGCTTGCGCAGCAGCTGGCGGTGGGCGCTGCGGACCATGCCGGCGAACGGCGTGTGCAGCACCAGGTAGTCGAAGGTGGTCATGATGTCGGCGCCGACGACCCGCTCGGTGTAGTGCTGGTAGGACTGCTCCAGGCAGTGCATGTACGACAGCAGCGACAGGTCCGAGTCCCCCGCCTCCAGGTCCGGGCGCGGGCGCAGCGTGTCCATCACCTCGTGGCTGTAGTAGCCGTTGGCGCCGGCGTCCAGGGCGAGGATGTCGGCCTGGCGGCTGACCACGAGCGCGACCGCGCCCGCGCCCTGCGACGGCTCCCAGTAGGTGTTGCGGGCCGCGACGCTGGCCGCGTCGGCGGCGATGACGAGGGCGCGCACCTGCGGGTCGGGGTGGGTGGCGACGAAGCCGGCCGCCATCTGCAGCGCCGCCGTGCCGCCGTAGCAGGCGTGCTTGGTCTCGAACGACCGGCACCGCCGGCTCAGGCCCAGCGCCTCGTGGACGTACGTGCTGATCGGCTTGCCGAAGTCCAGGCCCGACTCGGTGCCGACGATCACCAGCTCCACCCGCTCGCGGGCGTCCGGGGTCAGCGCGTCGACGATCGGCTTGGCCGCGTTGACCGCGTTGGTGACCGGATCCTCGCACGGCAGGTTCACCGATTTTCGCGTCATCAGCAGGTTGCCGAAGCGGCGCAGGTCCAGTCCCCGGGCCTCGAACAGCTGCCGCACGTCCAGCGACGCGGGGCCGGTGTACGCGTTGATAGCCTCGATGCCAACGGTCGTCACACCGCCACGCTACGAAGCGCTCTTGCCGGCCGTCTGCTCAAATCTGCGCAGGCGAAACACGATGGCATTGATATTTGCGAATGAGCATTCCTGAGTAGACGCGGGCCGCCGTGCGGGTGAGCATGCGGCGATGGACGACTTCAGCCTGCCGCGGCGAGCGTGCAGCGAGGTGTCCAGCGCCTGCGGCGAACCGCTGGGCGCCACGGCCGGACCCGCGGCCGGATGGGTGCTGATCGAGCAGCCCGGACCGCTCGGCCGCCGGCCCGCCGCGCAGAGCCCGCTGGTGCCGGCCGCGTTGCGCGCCGAGCTCGGCCGCCTCGGACTGCGCCCGCAGCTGATCCGCCGGCCGGGCCGGGTGCGCCCCGCCGAGCACCGCACGGTGTTCCTCGCCGGCCGCGCCACACTGCGCCGGCTGCTGGTGCGCGAGCCGGTCGACCTGCTGCGGCCCGGCACCCGGGCGGCGCTGGCCGCGCTGGCCGCCGGCGGGGTGCCGGAGCTGGGCGAGGCCTGGACCCGGCCGCTGTACCTGGCCTGCGTGCAGGGCTCCGTCGACGCCTGCTGCGCCCGGCTGGGGCGCCCCGTGGCCGAGGCGGTGCGCCGGCTGGTCGGCGACCGGCTCTGGCAGACCAGCCACCTGGGCGGCTGCCGGTTCGCGGGCAACCTGCTGTGCCTGCCGGACGGCGCGCTGTACGGCCGGCTCACCCCGGCCGCGGTCCCGGCCGTGGTGGCCGCGTGCGAGCGGGGGCGGGTCGAGCCGCGCTGGTTCCGCGGCCGGACCGGCTGGCCCCGCGCCGCCCAGGCCGCCGAGGCGCACCTGCACCGGGCGACCGGCGGCTACGGCTGGGCGGACGTGACGCTGCACGGCGTGACCCGCGACGGCACCGGCGGGCACCGGGTCCGCCTGGCGGTCGGCGACGAGCGCTACGACGTCGACGTCCGGGCCCACGACCTGCCGCCGCGGCGCACCCGATGCCCGCACGGGCACCAGTCCAGCCCGTGCCGGTTCGTCGTGACATCGGTGCGGACGCTCAAGAGTGCGCAGACAGATCCGCGACCGGCACCGGAGCATGGACGGCGTTCAATGGCAGACTCGCGGACCGAGGAGGGGCCGATGACCCAGAACATGGTGCAGATGCACCCGATCTTCCTCAAGCAGGCGGAGTACCTGGCCAAGGGTGACCTGGACGGGCTCATGCAGTGCTACCACCCGGAGGCGATGGTCGTGCGCTTCCAGGACATTCTGAGCGGCCGCGACGAGATCCGCGGCATGATCCAGGGCTACATGGACATGAACATGCAGTATCTGGAGATGCTCGAATACACGCACACCGACGACACGATCCTGATGCGCGGCGTGATGAGCGTGAAGGGCGTCGAGGAGATCGGCTTCGGCGCATACGTGCTCAAGGACGGCCTGATCTGGCGGCAGGTTTCCGGATCCGAGGGTGGAATGCGCAACTGGGACGAGGTCGAGGGCTGATCGCCGGCCCCACGAGAGGCATTCACGTTGTGTGCGTGAATGCACCGTGGGTATCCTCGGGCGATACGGCCGCCATTGTCGCGGAAATTGCCGGAAGAACGATCGGACGGGGCCGCGCCATCCCGCGCGGCCCCGATCTCCGCGCGCATCGCATCGCACGACGACAGGACGAGCATGCCGACCGACACGCCCCGCACCGCCGAGCCACTGCCGGCCCGCCGGCGCGCCCTGGGCACGGCCAGCGCCCTGCTGGCCCTGGCCCTCGCCTCGCTGGACCAGGCCATCGGGGCGATCCTGCCCCGGGTCGCCGCGGAGCTGCACGGGCTGCAGCTGTACGCGTGGGTCGGCACCGCCTACCTGATGTCCTGCGCCGTGGCGGTGCCGATCGCCGGCAAGCTCGGCGACCTGCTCGGGCGCAAGCCCTTCCTGATCGCCGGGATCGTGGGCTTCATGGCCTCGTCGGGGCTGTGCGGCGCCGCGCCCGGCATGGGCTGGCTGGTCGCCGCGCGAGCCCTGCAGGGCGTCTTCGCGGGCATGCTCATCGCCACGGTCTACACGGTGCTGGGCGATCTCTACCGGCCCTCCGAGCGCGCCCGCATCCAGGGCTTGGCCAGCAGCGTCTTCGGCGTCAGCTCGGTCCTCGGGCCGCTGGCCGGGGGCTTCGTCACCGACCAGTTCGGCTGGCGGTGGGTTTTCTACATCAACGTCCCGCTGGGCCTGATCGCGCTCGCCTTCGCCCTGTCGCTGCCCCGGGTGACCGGCCACACCACCTGGCGCGACCTGGACCTGCTGGGCTCGGCGCTGCTGGCCGCGGGGCTGACCCCGCTGCTCATCGGGTTGTCCCTGGCCGGTACCGCGCCCGGGCACCCGTCGGCCACGGCCTGGGTGCTCATGCTCGGCGGCGCCGCCGTGCTGGTCGGCTTCTACCTGGTCGAGACCCGGGTCGTGGCCCAGCCGCTGGTGCCCTTCGGGCTGTTCCGCAGCAACCCGTTCACCGTCGCCATCGTCATCGCGTTCCTGTCCACGTTCGGCATGATGGCCGCGGTGTACTTCGCCCCCCTGCTGTTCCAGGGCGTGCTCGGGCAGAGCCCGACCCGATCGGGCACGCTGCTCGCGCCGCTGATGCTCGGCCTGATCGTCACCAGCACGCTCACCGGCCGGCTGCTGTCGCGCGTGCCGCGGTACCGCTACCTGGCCACCGCCGCGCTGGCCGGGCTCGCCGCCGCGCTGGCGATCCTGGCCTACACCCGCCCGGGCGCCGGCGGCGGCCCGGCGACGCTGGCGATGGTCCTCGTCGGCCTCGGCATGGGCGTGCTGCTGCCGCTGACCACGTCGGTGGTGCAGAACGCGGTCAAGCGCAGCCACCTCGGGGCCGGCACCAGCCAGATCCAGTTCTGGCGGGTCATGTCCGGCCCGGTCTCGGTGGCGGTGCTCGGCGCCGTGCTGTCGGCCGGGCTGGCCGGGAAGGTGTCCGAGCGGCTCGCCGGTGTCGGGCTGCCGCCCGGGGTGGCCCTGCCCGGCGGCCTCGCCGACGGCGACCCGCACAGCGCGCTGGACCCCGCGGCGCTGGCCCGGATGCGCGACACCCTGCCCCCGGACCGCCCGGGCCTCTACGACGCCATCGTCGGCGCCGTCCGCCTCGGCGTCGCCGACGCCCTGCACACCGTCTTCCTGGTCGCCGCGGTCATCGCCGTCGCGGCCGCGGTCGCCAGCCTGTTCCTGCGCGAGGTCCCGCAGTCGGACCCCGCGCCCGGCCCCACCGATCAAGCCGCCGGCCGCCCCGCGGCCGCCGCCCGCGACGGGGCCTGAGCGCTCCGGCATCCCGACGGGCCCAGCCGCCTGCGAGGCGACCGGCCGGCCGAGCCCAGAGAGGATCGCCATGTCCCAGCCCCCCGCGCTCCCGGGGCGCCGCGAGTGCCCGCTCGACCCGCCCCAGCAGCTGGGCGACCTGCGCCGCGAGCGTCCGGTCGCCCGGGTCCGCCTGTGGAACGACGACGAGGCGTGGCTCGTCACCCGGCACGACCTGGCCCGGCAGGTCCTGCAGGACCGCCGCTTCAGCGCCGACGCGACGAACCCGAGCTTCCCGCGGCTCAGCCCCGGCCTGCTGGTCGGCGCCGAGCGGGCCGGGCGGCGCAGCTTCAGCCGGATGGACGAGCCGGAGCACGGCACGCTGCGCCGGATGGTCGCCCAGCCGTTCTCCACCCGCTCGGTCGAGCTGCGCCGGGCCGAGATCGAGACGGTCGTCGCCGACCTGCTCGACCAGATCGTGCACAAGGGGCCGCCGGCGGACCTCGTGCGCGACTTCGCCCTCCCGGTGCCCACGCAGATGATCTGCCACCTGCTCGGCGTGCCCTACACCGACCACGCGTTCTTCCAGGACCGCACGGCCACGGCGATCGTGGCCCGCGACGCGACGGCGGAGCAGTCCCGCACCGCCCGGGCCGAGGTGTACGCGTACCTCGACGACCTGGTCGCGGCCAAGGAGCGCGACCCCGGCGACGACCTCATCGGCGACCTCGTGCGCCGGCAGGTCCGCGAGGGCCGGCTCAGCCACGACGACGTGGTCACGATGGCGTGGCTGCTGCTCGTCGCGGGTCACGAGACGACGGCCAACATGCTGGCCCTGAGCCTGCTCACCCTGCTCACCCACGACCACCTGCGCGCGGCGATGCTCGCCGACCCGGCCGTGGTCCCGCGGGCGGTGGAGGAGCTGCTGCGGTACCACTCCGTGCTCAAGGACGGCGTCCCCCGCGTCGCGACCGAGGACGTGACCATCGGCGGCACGCTGATCCGGGCCGGCGACGGGGTGATCATTTCGCTGCCGGCGGCCAACCGGGACGAATCGGTCTTCCCGGCGCCCGACACCGTCGACTTCGACCGGCCGAACGCCCACCAGCACGTCGCCTTCGGCCACGGCCTGCACCAGTGCCTGGGCGGGACGCTGGCCAACCTCGAGCTGCAGATCGCGCTGCCGGCGGTGCTGCGCCGGCTGCCGGGGGCGCGCCTGGCCGTGCCGCTGCGGGAGATCCCGTTCCGCGACGACATGAGCGTGCACGGCGTCCACGCGCTGCCGGTGACCTGGTGACACGCGGGTGCCCCGGGGCCGAGCGGCCCCGGGGCACCTCTCTGGCGGGCTCCGTCAGGACGACTTGGCGCCCTGGGTGGCGTGCATCCCCCAGTGCTGCGGGGTGAGCGCGATGTCGGTGAGGGTGGCGTCGATGAACATCCGGTCCCAGGTGCCGCCGCCCTTCTCCGGCGCGATGCGCTCGCGGGTGTAGACGTCGAGCACCTCGGGCTTCATGAACGCGCGCATGTCGATCATCGCGTAGTAGGAGCTCAGCGACTTGAGGTGCAGCAGCCAGTGGATGCGGTCGGAGCGGCCGAAGGCCTCCTCGTAGAGGAAGACGGTGACCTCGCCGCGCTGCTGCTCGTTGATCATCTCCGCGACGTCGCGGGCGAACTGCCGGCCCTCGGCGCGCAGGCCGTAGCGCAGCTGGCCGTAGCGGTGGATGACGATCCCGGCGTTGGCCGAGTGCAGGATCTCCTCGGGCGCCAGCTTGGTCTGGTGCTGCGCGGGCGGCACGACGGCGGCCCCGCCGAGCCGGTCGCCGGGGGTCGGCGGGGACGCGTCGCCGGTGCCGTACATCCCGGTGAACTGCGGCAGCAGCACCGTCTCGCTCAGCCCGGCGTCGAGGAACATGCGCTCCCAGCCGCCCCCGCCGCGCTCGGCCGGGATGCGGTGGCGCAGGATCAGGTCGCGCCAGCCCTCGTCCCGGGTGCCCATGCGCAGCAGCGTGTCGTAGGCGTCGAACGACTTGAGGTGGATGAACCAGTGCAGCAGGTCCTTGGTGCCGAAGGTCTCCTCGTAGAGGAAGACGGTGACCAGGCCGGCGTAGTTGGTGTTCATGTACTCGGCCAGCTCGCGGGCGAACTGGCGGCCCTCCGAGCGGAACTCGCCGCGCAGCTGCCCGACGCGCTCGACGATGACGCCGGCGTTGGCCGAGTGCAGGATCTTGTCGGGGGCAACGCTGGTCTGGTGCTGGGCGGACAGTACCGCCGCGTCGTGCGTCACGGTCACGGAAAAACTCCTCACCACGGGTCAGAGCGGCAGCTTGGGGCTCACGCCGCCGACGTAGGGCACCAGCACCGTGTCGTGGATGGTGCCGGGGATGAACATCGAGGCCCACGAGCCGCCGCCGCGCGAGGCCGGCACCCAGTCGCGTCGCAGCAGCTCCTCGGCCTCCGGCGTGCCGGCGGCCGCGCGCAGCGCCGGGTAGTCGGCGAGCGAGCGCAGGTGGATCAGCCAGTGGATGCGGTCCTGCTTGCCGAACGTCTCCTCGTACAGCAACGAGGTGACCAGGCCGGGCAGGGCCAGGTTGAGCCGCTCCTGCCAGGCCGCGGCGAAGTCGCGGGCCGGCTCGCGCACGTCGTAGCGGACCTCCGCGGTGCGGTGCAGCAGCGCGCCGCAGCTCGCGGTGTCGAGCTGGAGCTCGCGCGGCTGGGCCGTCTGGTTGCGCGCCGGCGGCACGAACAGCTCCTTGGGGTCGAAGCCGTCGCCGGCGTGCGTCTGGCCGTGCTGCGGGCAGAAGATCCGCTCCTGGATGCTGCCCTGCACGAACATGCGCTCCCAGTTGCCGTGGCCCTTGTCCTCGAGCCGGTCGCGCTCGGAGATGTCCTGGAAGTCCCGGTCGTGGTCGACCATCTCCAGCACCCGCTGGTAGTCGTGGGGCGACTTCAGGTGGATGTACCAGTGCAGCCGGTCGCGCGTGCCCAGCACCTCCTCGTACAGGAACGTGGTGATCGCCCCGGCCTGCGCGGTGTTGAGGTAGGCCAGCACGTCGTGGCCGAACTGGCGGCCCTCGGCGGCGAACTCGTACTGCAGCTGCCCGACCCGGTGGATGATCAGGCCGCAGTTGGCCGAGTGCAGGACCTGCCCGGGTGGCAGGGGCGCCTGGGCGGCGGCGGTGGGCACGTCCGCCGCCGGCGGGCGGATGTCCGTGGTCATGCTGGCTCTCCAGTCCTCGCGACGGGGGTGAAGGTGACGGGCAGCGCGGCCAGGCCGCGCATGATGCGGGTCTCCCGCCAGCGCAGCGCGTCGGCGGGCACGGCCAGGGCGACGTCGCCCAGCCGGCGCATGAGCGCGTCGATGGCGACCTGGCCCTCGAGGCGGGCCAGCGGGGCGCCGACGCAGTAGTGGATGCCGTGGCCGAAGGCCAGGTGGGCCGGGCCGGCGCGGCCGATGTCGAGCTGCTCGGGGGCGCTGAAGCGGGCCGGGTCGCGCCCGGCCGCGCCGAGCGCCACGGTCACGACGCTGCCGGCCGGGACCCGCACGCCGTCGAGGTCGACGTCGCGCACGGCGACGCGCAGCGTGGCCTGGTGCACCGGCGCGTCGATGCGCAGGAACTCCTCGACCGCGCCGGTGATGAGTTCGGGCCGCTCGGCCAGCAGCTTGCGCTGGTCGGGCGCGCCGAGCAGGGCCAGGGTGCCGTTGGCGATGAGGTTGACGGTGGGCTCCTGGCCGGCGCCGAGCAACAGCTCGGACATCGCCAGCAGCTCGCGCTGGGACAGCCGGCTGTCGCCGTCACGGGCGACGATGAGCGCGGAGAGCAGGTCCGGCTGCTCCTCGGGGGGCAGCGCGGCGTCGACCGTCGCGGCCTTGCGCTCCAGCAGCTCGGTGAGGAACTCGCGCATGCGCCGGTTGCCCTCCTGGCGGGTCATCGGCGCGTCGGTGACCTCGGGCCCGGTCAGCATGGCCGTGGACCACAGCCGGAAGTCGTCGCGGTGGCCGTGCGGCACGCCGAGCAGCTCACAGATCACCGTGGCGGGCACCGGATGCGCGTACTCGCGGATGAGGTCGGCCTCGCCACGCTCGGCGAACGCGTCGATGGCCGCGTGGGCGATCCGCTCGATCATCGGCCGCAGCCGCTCGACCCGGCGCACGGTGAACGCCTTGGAGACCAGCGAGCGCAGCCGGGTGTGGTCGGGCGGGTCGGTGTTGATCAGGTGGAAGATGTAGTCGTTCTCGTCCGGCTGCTCGGCGGTGACGTAGCCGGCCTCGCGCAGCTGGTCCCAGAAGCGGCGGGGGTCCTTGGAGAAGGACGTGTTGTCGGCCAGCACGTCGCGGGCGCTGTCGTAGCGCACCACCAGCCAGTGGTGCAGGCCGTTGGGCTCCCTGACGTGGCAGGCGGCGCCGCCCTCGCGCATCGTGGCGTAGGCCGGGTAGGGGTCGGCACGGAATCCCTCGGGGTAGTCGACCGGCGCACCGGCCGCGGTGTCGCCCATGACGGCTCCAATCTGTGCTCCGCCGACCGGGCGCGGCCGGCACCGCGGAAATGATCACTGAGCAAATGGCGCATACCTCGACCAGCGTCAATCAATCGGTGCCGCCGCGTCTGCCTCATAGTGAGCATCGGCGCAATGTTCGCGGCCTTATCACGGGACGCTTCGGGCGTCTGCTCAATATTGAGCACTGCCGCGGATTGACGAATACCCTCGTCAACTCCCGTTCGATGGAACTTCTCTTGACCAATGACATCCGAGCGCGGTAGTCACAATCATGCAGACATCGACCGAGACTGGTGAGCAGACCGTTACACGGGTGCCTCGGCAACGCAGAAGCGTCAGTGAGCTGTGGAAGGCCCCCGAGAACGACCCCGCGTGGGCGCGCCCCGTCCTGCTGGTCATCGTCGCGTGTGCCGCATTCCTGTACCTGTGGCAGATGCGCGGGAGCGAATTCAAGCCGATCCACGGGCCGATGGTCCGCAGCATGACGCAGAGCTTCGAGAACTTCTTCTTCGGCGCGGTGGACCCCAACGGCTGGGTCGGGCTGGACAAGCTGCCCGGCTACCTGTGGCCGCAGGCGATCTCCGCGGCGATCTTCGGCTTCCACCCGTGGGCGCTGGTCCTGCCCCAGGCCGTCGAGGGCGTGATCAGCGTCGTGCTGATCTACGCCATGGTGCGCCGCTGGGCCGGACTGCACGCGGGGCTGCTCGCGGCCGGCCTCTTCGCGTTCACGCCCGTGACCGCGGCCCTGTTCGGCAACCAGATCGAGGACGCGGCGCTGCTGTGCTGCCTCGTCGTGGCCGCCTACGGCTACCAGCGCGCGGTCGACTCCGGCAGCCTCGGCTGGCTGATCTTCTGCGCGGTGTGGGTGGGCCTGGCGTTCCAGGCCAAGATGCTGCAGTCCTGGCTGGTGCTGCCGGCGTTCGCGCTGGCCTACCTGCTCGCCGCGCCGGTCACCGCCGGCCGGCGCTGGGCCAACATCGGCATCGCGGGCGCCGTCATGGTGGTCGCGTCGATGTTCTGGATGATCATCAGCCTGATCGTGCCGAAGGACAGCCGGCCGTACCTGGACGGCACGACCAACGACAACGTCTTCTCCCAGGTGTTCGGGTTCAACGGCTTCAGCCGCATGGGCGACAGCATCCACGTGCCCGGCGCGATCGTGCCGCTGCTGGGCGGGTACGCCGAGATCGAGGGCAGCCCGGAGAAGCTGTTCTGGAGCAGCCTCGGCTCGCAGATCGGCTGGATGTACCCGGTGGCCCTGGCCGGGCTGGTGCTCGGCTTCCTCTGGGGCACCACGCGCGGCGAGCGCACCGACAAGATCCGCGCCGGCCTGGTGATGTGGGGCCTGTGGCTGGTCGTCACCGCGCTCGCGCTGAGCTTCGGCACCCTCGCGCACACCGCCTACGTGGCCGCGCTGGCCCCGCCGATCGCGGCCCTGGCCGCCTACGGCCTCGTGCTGATGTGGCGCGAGTTCAACGCCGGCGGTCAGCGGGCGTGGGCGCTGCCGGTGGTGCTCGCGCTGACCGTCGCCTGGGGCGCGTACTTCACCCTCTCCTACAGCGAGTTCCTGCCCGGCCTGGCCGAGGTCGTCATCGTCATCGGGCTCGTCGCCGTGGTGCTGCTCGCCCTCGCCGCCGCGCGGGGCGGGCAGGGTGGCGGCCTGAGCCGCTACGCGTTCGTCGCCGGGCTCGTGGCGATCCTGCTGCCGCCCGTGGTCTGGTCGGGATCGGTCATCTCGCCGACGTACCGCGGGACCGTCAGCGAGGCCACCGCCGGCCCGGTGCGCGGCGTCGGATTCCTGCCCAAGGGCAAGGACGCCGACGCGATGCGCAAGGTGCTGCAGCAGATCCGGCCGATCTTCGGCACCACCACCGAGCTCACCCCGGCGCAGCGCTCGCTGCTGGAGTACCTGCGTGCGCAGCAGCACGGCGAGAAGTACCTGGCCGCGATCTACCCCGAGATCCAGGCGCTGCCGCTGATCCTGGCCGAGAAGGCACCGGTGCTGCCGATGGCGGGGCTGTCGGGGCGCGCGTACACCCCGAGCACCGACGAGCTCAGCGGGCTGGTGGCGCGCAAGGAGCTGACGTACGTGTACTTCGGTGACGCCAGCGTGCTGGGCAAGCTGCTGCCCAACCCCAACACCGACGCGCTGCGGGCGTGGGTGAAGGACCACTGCACGGTGGTGGCGCCGGCCGAGTACGGCGCCAAGGCCCCGCAGAAGCCGGAGATCGGCCTGTACCGCTGCGGCGGCTGACCCTCGCCGAACCTCGTTCGAACCAGCGTCCGCCGCTGCTCACTTTGGAGCAGCGGCGGACGCGTGAGCGGGCTTACGGTCACCGCATGGCGGACGCTTCCGACTACTCCCCCATGGCCCCGGATCTCCTTCGGCTGCGCGCCCGGGAGCACGGCGACCGGGTGCCCTTCACCGTCGGCGCCGAGCCCGGTCCGTCGTACGCCGAATGGGACCGCCGCTCCGACCGGGTCGCCGCCGCGCTCGCCCGTGGCGGGCACGGCCGCGGCGACCGCATCGCCCTGCTGTTCGGCGGGATGGACTGGACCGACTACGCGATCGCCTACGCCGGCGTGCTCAAGACCGGCGCGACCGCCGTGCACCTGCCCGCGACGCTGGACGCCGCGGACCTCGCCGACCGGCTGGGCGAGTGCGGGGCCGCCGACGCCGTCATCGGCGCCGGGGTCGCGCCGCCCGACGGCGTCACCGTGCACACGGTCGCCGGGCTCACCGCCGCCGGCACCGGATTCGCCCCGACCGTCGCCGTCGCGCCGCACGACATCGCCGACATCCTCTACACCTCCGGCACGACCGGCCGGCCGAAGGCGTTCACCAACCCGCACGGCGCGCTCACCTACGGCCGCGGCCCGGCCGCGCTGGCCTCCTTCGACGGCTCCGCGCCGCTGCTGGCGCCGATGCCGCTGGGCACGCCCTCCAGCGCCAGCACCGTCGGCATGCTGGCGCTGACCACCACCTCGGCCGTGGTCATCTGCCCGGTCGACGACGTCGAGCTCATGGCGGCGCTGGCGGCGCGGTTCGGCGTGGTGTCGCTCATGCTCACCCCGTGGACGGCGATCCGGCTGGCCAACGCGCGCGTCCACGAGCGGCACGACCTCAGCCGCGTACGGCGCCTGGCGCTCGCCTCGGCGGCGCTGCCGCCCGCGGTCGCCCGCCGGCTCGCCGCGATGATGCCGGGCCTGCTCATCAGCACCGCCTACGCGCAGGGTGAGGCGGCGCCCGCGGTCGTGCTCAACACCTACGACCCGGACCGCCCGCTCTGCGTGGGCCGGCCCGGGCCCGGCACCGAGCTGCGCGTCGTCGGACCCGGCGGGGACCCCGCGCCGACCGGCGAGATCTGGCTGCGCTGCCAGGCCCCGAAACGCCTGTACCTCGACGAGGCGCGCAACCGCGAGATCCACGCCGGCGGCTGGACGCGCACGCGCGATCTGGGCCGGCTGGCCGCCGACGGCCGGCTGGAGCTGATCGACCGGGCGGCCGACGCCCTACCGACGCCGTCCGGCTGGCTGTCCACATTGGAGGTCGAGCACGCCGCCTACGAGCACCCGGGCGTGGTGGAGGCGACGGCCTACGGCGGCACCGGCGGCGACGGGGCGCCGTGGCTGCGGATCGCCGTGGTCCTCGCGCCCGGCCACGCCGTCGACGGCCCCGGCGGGGTCGCCGAGGTGGTCGGCGGGCGGCTGCCGGCCGACGCGCCGCCGTGGCGGGTGGAGCGGCACGAGCGGCTGCCCCGCGGGATCACCGGCAAGGTCCTCAAGCACGTGCTGCGCGACGGCACACGGGCCGTCACATCCGGAGGTGTACATGTATGACGTCGTGGTCGTCGGCGCGCGCTGCGCGGGCGCGCCGGTGGCGATGCTGCTGGCCCGCGCCGGGCGGCGGGTGCTGCTGCTGGACCGGGGCACGCTGCCGTCGGACAAGCTCTCGACCCTCTACATCCAGCAGCCGGGCGTCGCGCTGCTGCGCCGCTGGGGCGTGCTGGACGCGGTCCGCGACTCCGGCTGTCCGCCGCTGGAGCGGGTCGTGTACGAGCTCGGCGACGTGCGGCTCGCCGGCTGCGCCAGCCCGGTCGACGGCGAGCGGGCCGCGTATGCGCCGCGCCGGTTCGTGCTGGACGCCATCCTCGCCGACGCCGCCGTCGCGGCCGGGGCGGAGCTGCGCCAGCGGTGCCGGGTCACGGCGCTGCTGCGCGACGGCAAGCGGGTCACCGGCGTGGAGTACCGCCGCAGCGACGATCCGGACGCCGAGCCCGTGCGGGTGCCGGCCCGGCTGGTGGTCGGCGCGGACGGGATGCGCTCCAGCGTGGCCGAGTTCGCCGGGGCGGAGAAGCTCGTCCAGCACCCCCGGCTGACGTGCGCGTACTACGCGATCTGGAGCCGCTTCCCGGCCGACTTCGAGCTGTACGAGGGGCCGACCGGCTGGGTGTCCGCCGTGCCGACCAACGACGGCGTGCTGGTCTCGGCGTACTACCCGCAGGACCGCTTCGAGGAGGTCCGCCACGACGCGCAGCGGCACTACCTCGACAACGTGCGCACCAACGCGCCCGGGCTCTTCGCCCGCCTGGGCGACGCCACGCAGCTGGAGGCGCTGCAGGGCACCGGGGACCAGCAGAACTTCTTCCGCCGGGCGCACGGACCCGGATGGGCCCTCGTCGGTGACGCCGGGCACCACAAGGACTCGTTGACCGCCCGCGGCATCGGCGACGCGTTCCTGCAGGCGCAGCTGCTGGCCGAGCGGGTGGCGCCGGTACTCGGCGACCCCGCGGCGCCGGACGTGCCGTTGGACGCGGCATCGGACGCGGCATCGGACGCGGCATCGGACGCGGCATTGGACGCGGCACTGGCCGACTACGCCGCCGAGCGGGACCGGCGGCTGACCGAGTCGTACCAGGGCACGCTGCTGGTGGCCCAGGCCGCGGCCCGCGAGCAGCGCAAGGCCCTGCTCGCCGCGGTCGGGCGCAGCGAGGAGCTGACCCAGGTGTACTTCGACGCGGTGGCGGGCCTGCGCTCCCCCACCGAGCTCTACACTCCCCAGTTGCAGGCCATGCTGGCCGGCCGCTGAGACGCCGAAGGAGTTCACGCATGGCCGAGCACGTCAGCGGTACCTTCGACATCACCTCGCAGGATCGCCCCTACGACGAGGCCGAGGGCGCCCGCCTCATGCACGCCACCGGGCACAAGGTGTTCCGCGGCGGCATCGAGGGCACCAGCCGCGTCGAGCTGATCAAGGCCGTCGCGGCGGTCCCGGGGTCGGCCGCCTACGTCGGTCTCGAGCGGGTCGTCGGCGCCGTGGGGGGCCGCGCGGGCAGCTTCGTGCTGCGCCATACCGGCCTGATGGACCGCGGCGACGCGACCCTCGAGGTGACCGTGGTGCCCGACACCGGAACCGGTGATCTGACCGGCATCGCCGGCCGCATGACGATCACCGTCGTCGACGGGCACCACGACTACACGTTCGAGTACAGCCTGCCGTCGTCCTCACCCGCATGAGTGAGGGTTCCTACTGCGACCGGTCCTGCATCTCCCACAGGTGATCCAGGACGTGCCAGACGAAGCGGCGAGCGGCGTACCGCGGCGGCCACCCCTTGGCCCCGGGTGCGACCTCGCCGCTCGGCTTGCCCAGCACCTCCAGCACGGCCGCCCGCAGCGACTCGATCGCCGCGGTGTCGCCCGGCTGCGGCTCGGGGTGCTTGATCCCGATCTTGCGCGCGTACACCGCCTCGGAGCTCAGCACGTGCCCGACCATGACGTCCCGGTCGCGGCCGCCGCCGCGGGGACCCTTGCGCAGCTCCTCGGGCGACACCTCGGCCTGCGCGTCGAACAGCCCCCACGCCGCCGTCAGCAGCGCCACGTGCCGCTCGGCGAGCTCGGCGTCGACCGCGGCCCGGTCCTCGTCACCGACGGCGGCCGGCACCCCGAAGTCGGTGTTGCCCGAGCCGGGCCACCGCCGCACGATCCGGTAGGTCAGGTCGGCCTCAGCCGGGAACGCCAGCCCCGCCGCCGCGGCCACCGGCCGGAATCGCTCGGCGTAGTCGGCCAGTGCGGCGACGGCCGCCTCCTCGCCCGCGGCGGCCCGGGCCCAGCCGGGCCAGTCCAGGGCCACCGCGAACGTCTTCTTCTTGCCCGCCTCGACGGCGATGCGCACCACCGTCATGACGGTTAGGGCAGCTCGTACTCGAGCCACACGCGGTGCGTGCCGTCGCCGTCCACGGTCATCCCGCCGCCGCCGGAGATGCCGGCCAGGTCCGCGGTGCCGCTGCCGGCCACGATGGTGAAGAACTCCCCGGTGCGGTCCGAGCCCGACGTCGACGCGGAGTGCACGAAGTTGAACGCGCCGGAGCGGCCGTCCACGCTGCCCTCGAACGACTCCATGGCCACGTACGTCCCGGCGCCGGACGCCTGGTCGAACGCGGACGTGAACAGCGTCGCGGATCGCCCGCTGATCTCACCCTCGTAGTGCTTCTCCATCAGCGCCACGCCGACGGGCAGCGCGGTCTCGATCGGAGGGTCGGGTGCCACCGTCGTGGGGACGAAGCTCTTGACGCTGAAGGTCCCGCTGACTCGCATGCAATGTCCTCCCAGATACGACTTTCGATTACGCGACGCGATCACGAGGTCACGCAATTCACAACCCGCGATGGTACTGTACGAAGCACGCCCGCGTCCGGCGCAACCAGATCCAGCGTATAGATTACCCTCTATCGAATGATCGGCAGGCCCACGCGGCCCGAGCGCGGCGCCGGCGATCGCCAGGCGCTGTGTGCCGCAGCCGCTAATCCGCCAGCTCCAGCAGCCGCCGGGCCGCCACGGCCGCGCCGTCGGTGCGCACCGTCGCGGCCACGGCGGCCGCGCGCGTGCGCGTCCCGGGGCGCAGCGCCACGTCCAGCGCCACCTCCAACGCCGCGGCCGGCGACCCGGCGGTCACCGAGGCCCCGATGCCCAGCGCCGCGACCCGGCCCGCGAAGTACGGCTGGTCGGACCACTGCGGCACCACGACCTGCGGCACGCCCGCCCTGGTCGCCGTCGTCGTCGTGCCCGCGCCGCCGTGGTGGATCGCGGCCGCCACCCGCCGCAACAGCGCCTGCTGGTTCACCTCGCCCACGACGAAGCAGTCCTCGGCGTCCAGCTCGGCCCAGCCCCGCCCGAGGATCACCCGGTGGCCCCGCGCCCGGATCGCCTCGACGGCCCGCGCGACGAAACCCTCCGGCGCGGGCATGCTGCCGAAGCTCAGGTACACCGGCGCCGGACCCGCCCCCAGGAACGCCTCCAGCTCCGGCGCCAGCGGCCGCTCGTCGGCCAGGAACCAGGCGCCCGTGCGCACCACGTCGACGCGCCCGCCCGGCCAGGGGGCGAGCACCGGATCCGCGGCCAGCCACGGCCGCGGGGTCCGCACGAACTCCCGCACGTTGTCCACCGGCGGCAGGCCGGCCTCGGCGCGGTACCGATTCAGCGGTTCACGGATGAACCCGTTGTAGTTCGCGATGTCGAGCGCGTCCAGCGCCTCCGGATCGGTCACGCCGGCCGGCACCGGGTGGCCCGGCAGCGGCAGCGGCCGGTGATGCGGCGACGGCAGGAAGATCGGGCAGTAGCTCACGTTCACCGACGGCACGCCGAGCAGCTCGGCGACCGACTGCGCCCCGGCCACGACCGGCAGCAGGCCGCTCGTCACGATCGCGCCGGCGCCTTGCGCGGCCTCGGCGAGCTGGTCGAACTGCACGCCGATGAAGTCCGCCGCGAGCTGCTTGACGTCCGGCACGCCGGAGCCGTGCACGACCTCCCGGGTCGGCTTGCCGATCGCGACCAGCGGCACCCCGAGCTCGGCGAGGCGCTCGGCACAGTCCGGCGGCGCGCACACGACGGCCTCGCTTCCCAGCGAGCGCAGCTGGACCGCCAGCGCCGCCAACGGCTCGACTCCCCCGCGCGAGTCGTACGTCGACAGGATCACACGCATGACCACACCCCCATTCGAGCAGCGATTTTGCGCCCTGCCGGGGGTCTTGCCGCAAGCCCCGCCCCGCGTTGTACGGTTGAACGGGAGGGGCCGCGACCACAGCTGGAACGCGGCAGATCATGGCTCGGGTCCGCGGTGGTGCGGACCGTCGCTCCCGCCAGACACCGCTCGGCGCTGGCGCGCCGTCGCTGCCAGGTCCGCGAAGGGTCACCCCCATCCAAGCGTGTGGTGCCCGGCACCGCATGTCGCGGGCGGATCGAACATCGCATACGCCCTGAGACAACACCGCCCCGCGTTGGCTGAACCGCATGATCGCGCTGAGCGTCGGCGGCACGGTAGCGGGCGACGACACGGAACCGGGCGACCTCCTCGTCCCCTTCCCCGGGCGCGCCGCCCACGACGCGCTCGCGGCGATCGACGGCGCGGCCCGCCTCGACGAGCTCGCCGCCGCGCTCCTGACCCGGCAGCGCCGCGCGCGGGCACCCGCGCGGGATGCCGCCGGGGTCGACGCCGGCCGGCTCCGTCGGGCTCGCTTGCATCCGGTACCCGGGTACGGGTTTATCGTCGAGATCCGCCACCGCCAGCGCGAGGAGCTGCGATGACCTTCGACGTCCCCGACGTCTGCACCCTGCCGACCGCCGACCGCCCGCTGCGGCTGGCCGAGTTCGACGCCCTGTTCGGCACCGCCGCCCGCGCGGTCACCGCCGTGAGCCCCACCCACGCCCGGATGCGCCTGACCGGCCCCGCCGGGCTCGAGGCCGCGGTGCGGGACCTCGCCGCCCGCGAGACCGCCTGCTGCTCGTTCTTCACCTTCACCGTCACCCCGCAGGCCGCCGCGCACGGCGAGGCGCTCGTCCTCGACGTCGAGGTCCCCGCCGCCCACGCCGCCGTCCTCGCCTCACTCACCGAGCGCGCGGCCGCCGTCGCGGCCGGGGCGGCCCCGTGACCGCCGGCCCGCCCGCCGAGGGGGCCGGGCTGCGCTCCGGCGAGGTCGCCGGACGGGCGGGGGTGAACATCCAGACGCTGCGGTACTACGAGCGCCGCGGCCTGCTCCCCCCGCCCGGCCGCTCCCTGGGCGGGCACCGGCTCTACCCGCCCGGCACCGTCGCCCTGCTGCAGGTCATCAAGGCCGCGCAACGGCTCGGCTTCACCCTCGACGAGGTCGCCGAGCTGCTCGACACCGGCCGCCGCCGGCACCCGGCGCCCGACCTGCGCGAGCGCGCCATCGACAAGATCGCCGAGGTGGACGCGAAGATCGCCGGCCTCGCCGCGATCCGGGCGGCGCTGACCGAGGTCGTCGACGCCCGCTGCGACTCCCTCACCAACTGCACCTGCGCCGGCTGCCCGATGCCGGTGCTGACCATCGGCGCCCGCCCCGACCGCCACGGAGACCGGGCATGAGCCTGCCCCTGCGGCCCGCACCCGCCCGCCGCGAGCAGCCGCCGGTGGACCATGGGCCGCCGCTGCGCTCCAAGGTCAGCGGGGTCCTCGCCGCGATCGCCTGCGCCGCCTGCTGCGCCCTGCCGCCGCTCGTCGCCGCCGGCGTGCTCACCGCGGCGGGCGCCGCGATCCTGCGGCAGACGCTCCTCGCCGTCTCCGCCGGCCTGGCCGCGACCGGGCTGGGCCTGTGGTGGCGGCACCGCCGGCGCGGCGCCCGCCGCCCCGCGGCCGCCGCGAGCCACGGCTGCGCGGACGACTGCCGCTGCTGACCGACAACGCGGCCGCCACGGGCCGTGGCACCGAGTTCACGCCCGGCCGTCCGGGAACAACCCCGCCGCCTGCCCCGCGACGGCCTACGAGACCGCGCCGGACTGCGTGAGCAGCGTGGTGTACCAGCCGTCCGACGGGTGGTTCGTCGCGGGGTAGTTGGCCGGCGGGTTCGTCGCGTAGCTCGCGCTGTCGAAGTCCCAGCCGCGAACGATGTGCCCACCCCGCCGGGCCGCGGTGATGAAGGCGCTGTCGGTCGCGGACGAGGCGTAGAACAGGGCCCCCTCCTGCAGGACGGCGGCGTCCCCGGCCTGGAACTCGTCGAACGCGGTCTGGACGTACCGGATCCGCTCGGAGGGCACGAGGCCGGTCGAGTACAGCAGCGTCTGGGCGGGCGCGGCGCCGTCGGCACCGGTGCGCACCGAGACCCGCGTGCTGCCGGCCGTGGCGGTGGCCGGGTCGAACAGGGCGTCCGAGGTCTTGCCGTTGCCGCTCCACGCGACCGTCATCGCGCCGGCGTCGAGCGTGCCGATCCAGTTCCAGTTCTGGCCGCTGGACGGGCTGCGGTGGACCTCCCGCACGGTGGTGCCGCCGTTGGTGAACCGGATCGTCGGCTGGACCCCGGTGTCGTACTGGCGGCTGGGCGACCAGGTGATGTCGCCGTCGGTGCCGATCGTCCCCACGTGGTACCAGAGGGTGTCGGCGGTCTGCGACTTGTGCACCTCGACCAGCTGGCCGTTGTCGTTGAGCGCGACCGCCGGCGTCGTCCCGGCGTCGTAGCGGCCGTGGCGCAGCCAGGTGATCCGGCCGTCGGCGCCGTAGGTGCCGGTCCAGTACCAGAGCGCACCGGATCCCGAGTCGTGCACCTCGACGACCTGGCCGCGCGCGTTGATCGCGACCGCCGGGTGGAAGCCGACGTCGCGGCGGTACTCGGTGCGGCTCCCGGCGTCGCCGGACAGCAGCGTCAGCACCCGCCCGCGCAGCGACCCGATCGTCCCCAGCGCTCCCGGCACGTCCTTGGCCATCAGCAGCCGCGACCCGAACACGTCGCGCAGCTCCTGGTTGAGCGCGGACAGGTTCCCGGCCGCGAACGACGGGTTGTCGGTCAGGTCGTCCTTGAGGTCGAGCATCACCACCAGCGGGGCGTGCGCCGGGTGCGCCGCGGACCACGCCGAAACGGTCTGCAGCCAGTCGCGCAGCAGGTTGGAGGCCGGGTTGCCGGTGTGGTCGACCGAGTCGCCCGGGCTGTTGTGGCCGATCGAGTAGTCGTGGTTGGCCGCGTACCCGTTGTCGTGGACGTCGAACTCGACGAAGCGCACGCCGCCGTCGAGCTGGGCGGTGATCGAGCCCCGGCTCCCGCCGACGTTGCCCGAGTAGCTGTTGTGGGTGGCCCGCAAGACCGCCGACGCGAAGGGCAGACCGTCGCCCGGCGTGGCGGCGAAGCTCATCGCCGGCGCCGTGAGTGCCACGGCGCCGGCGATGGCGAGCGCGACCGCCGCCGCGGACGATCGCCGTCCACGCGTGAGACGCGGTGCTGTCATGTGAAGGCCTCCAGCCCGGGAGCGCGCCACCCCCGGGCACGTCGGCCTTCATCTATGTCATGTCTTCGGCGTCGGGTTCAATGCGTCCCCGGTGAACGTTCGCGGTCGCAGACATCAATACGAGTAGCCCCGCTGGGAGATCCAGTCGGCCAGCTTGGGGGTGCTGACCCAGTAGGTGCCGTCGCCCCGGGGGTTGGCCGGATCGGCGATCTTCACCGTGCTGCCACCGTCCTGGTATCCCACGACGGTGAGGTAGTGCCCGCCCTCGTAGGAGTGGAAGACGCCGGCGTTGTCCGTGAGGTGCCCGGCGATGTTGGCGACGATCGCCCGCCCGCTGCTGACGGTGGACACCACGTCGGCCTGCAACTGCTTGGCCTGCGCCGACGTCGCCGGGTAGGCCGGAATCTCCCTGGTCCGGTACACCGTGCGGCCGTTGCCGATCACGCTGTTGAGCACCCGCGTGGTGTCCAGGGCCGAGTTCGTCCCGCTCGTGGTGGTGCCGAGCATCGACGCGGCCCGGTCCTGGCTGATGGCGTGGCCCGCCGCGGTCAGCGCGATCCGGGTGGCCGCCGGGCCGCAGTAGTAGAAATTGGGCTGCAGCTGGAAGTCGTAGGCGAGCTGCTTCGCCGCCGGGGCCGCGGCCGTCGACCGCGTCGGCGCCGGGGTGGCCGGGTCGGGAGCGCTTCCGGCGGCACCGCCCTCGGCCGCCGGCGCTTGCGCCGTCGCCGGCGCACCCACGGCGGCCGCGGGGGCCGACGACGTGTCGGCGACCTGGCCGCACGCGCTGACGGCCGCGGCGGTCGCGGCGAGCAGCGCGCCCGAGATCGCGACCGCTCGCACCCGGCGGATGCCTCGGACGCGGCCGGCCTGCTCACGTACGGGTTCGACATGCATTGCGACTCTCCTCAAGAACCCCGCGCAGGGGCGGTCGATCAGGGTTGAGCATCGAGGGTTGTGCGCGCGGCACGGCGCTCGGGGCAAGCCGCATGGGCCGGCCACCGCGATACGGCGTGGGCCGCGCGGAGCAACGCGTCCCGGCCCGCCCGCAGCACAACTCGGCGCCGCGCGGCGGCGGTCCGCCCTGCGTGTGATCAGCGCTCGGCCGCCGGTGATCGACGCGGACCCGGGCCTACATGCTCCGGGCGAGGATGGCTGCAACAGGGGTTGCGGCTGTGCACAGGCGAATCTCCCTCACGCATCCGCTTACCGGGTTAGCTGACGGATTCGGGCGCGAAGGTCGCCCTACCGCGGGCACTCGGCCCGCGGATTCACCCCAGACGTGCGGTGGGTCCCCGGCTCGTGCATGGCACGACTCAGCGGGCCCGTCCCGGCGCCACCTGGTGTGGGCACGAACCGGGGCGAGCGAGTCATGACGTTACGCAGGGCCGCCGGCCCTGCCTAGACCTGCTAGCTGGAAGAAGCACACTCCGCGCAACTACATAACGCGGCCGGCCGGCCCACGGACCGTCAGATCCGTGGGCCGGCGGAGGACGGCGGCCGGTCAGTCGACGGCCAGGGTCAGGGTCTGCTCGGTGGCGGAGGCGGACGCGCGGGGCCCTCGCCCCGGGCCGCGCGGCCCGGTGACCCAGCACACGGTCCAGCCCTCGGTCAGGTGCTCGAGCCCGCGGGTGACGACCGCCCGCAGCTGCGATCCCGTCCGGGACACCTCGACGACCACGCGCTCGGCGCCGGCGGCGTCGAAGAGCGTGGCGACGCGCCGGTCGCCGTCGGCCATCCCGAAGACCTCGAACACCGGGGCCAGGGCGTCGTCGTAGTCGGGCCGGTCGGTGCGGGCGCCGAGGGGGATCACCGCTCCGGGCCGCACCAGCAGGGGAAGCGACGAGAAGTCGTGCCGCTGCCGGACCCAGCCCGGCCCGCTCACCGTCGTGCCGTCGAGGTAGCTGGTCCACACCCCGCCGGGCAGGTAGAACTCGACGTCTCCCTCGTCGCTGAAGACCGGCGCGACGAGCAGGTCCGGGCCGAGCATGTACTGCCGATCGAGAAACGACGACGTCCGGTCCTGCGGGAACTCGAGCAGCATCGCTCGCATGACCGGTATCCCGCGCCGGTGCGCGTCCACGGCCGCCGCCCACAGGTAGGGCATGAGCGCGTTCTTGAGCCGCGCGAACCGGCGGGTGACGGCGACCGCCTCCTCGTCGAACGCCCACGGCACCCGGTAGGAGTCCGAGCCGTGCAGCCGCGAATGCGAGGAGAGCAGCCCGAAGGCCACCCAACGCTTGAAGAGCGCGGCGGACGGGGTGCCCTCGAACCCCCCGATGTCGTGGCTCCAGAAGCCGAATCCGCCGAGGCCCAGGGAGAGTCCGCCGCGCAGCGAGTCGGCCATCGCGGTGTACGTGGACTCGCAGTCGCCGCCCCAGTGCACGGGGAACTGCTGGCCGCCGACGGTGGCGGAGCGGGCGAAGACGACGGCCTCGCCCTCGCCCCGGTGCCGGCGCAGCTCGTCGAAGACCGTCCGGTTGTACAGCAACGGATAGTAGTTGTGCATGAGCTGCGGGTCCGACCCGTCGAACCACACGACGTCCGTGGGGATGCGCTCGCCGAAGTCGGTCTTCACGGCGTCCACCCCGGACTCGAGCAGTGCCCGGACCTTGCCCGCGAACCACTCGCGCGCGGCCGGGTTGGTGAAGTCGACGATGCCCATGCCCGCGACCCACAGGTCCGACTGCCACACGGTGCCGTCCGGGCGGTGCAGCAGATAGCCGGCCTCGGCGGCCTCCTGGAACACCGGCGAGCGCTGGCCGATGTACGGGTTGATCCAGACACTGCGCCGCAGCCCCCGGTCGCCGAGCCGCCGCAGCATCTCGTCCGGCTCCGGGAACACCCGCCGGTCCCACTCGAAGTCGCACCAGTGCAGGGCGCGCATCCAGTAGCAGTCGAAATGGATCACGCTCAGCGGCAGGTCCCGCTGCGCCATCCCCTCGACGAAGTGCGTGACCGTCGCCTCGTCGTAGTCGGTGGTGAACGAGGTCGACAGCCACAGGCCGAACGACCACCGCGGCGGCAGGGCGGGGCGGCCGGTCAGCGCGGTGTACCGGCGCAGGATCTCGGCCGGTGTCGGGCCGTAGATCACCAGGTACTCCAGCTGCGGGCCGGGCGTCGAGAACTGCACGGCGGAGACGATCTCGGACGCCACCTCGAACGAGACCCGCGCCGGCGAGTTGACGAAGACCCCGAAGCCGGCGTCGGTCACGAAGAAGGGGACGGACTTGTACGCCTGTTCGCTGGCCGTCCCGCCGTCCTGGTTCCAGGTGTCGACCACCTGGCCGTTCTTCACGAAGGGCGTGAAGCGCTCTCCGAACCCGTAGACGTTGGCCCCCACCGGCAGCGTCAGGCGCTCGATCATGAAGTCGCCCGCGGCCGCATCGGTCATCGAGGCCAGCGACTTGAAGCCCGAGGACGTCAGCGCGGTACCGGCGCCGAGGAAGCGCAACCCCCACGGACCGGCCGCCGCCGCCTCGGCGCTGAGCCGACCGGCGGTCACCCGGACCGTCGCGTCGTCGCGTTCCACGCGCACCTCGACCGGGTCCGGCGAGATCTCGAACCCCACCGACGGGGGTTCGACCACCGCGCGGTGGCTCGCCCGCACGCGCACCACGTCCGGGGCGGGCGCGGAGAGCTCCACGGTGATCGTGGGCGTGTTGAGCACCGAACCGCGGTGCTCGTTGCGCTTGGTCAGCACCGCGATCGAGGCGCTGGCATCGCTGGTGCGCACGTCCAGCGCGTCGGTCGCGTACCGCGCCGTGACGCCCTCGCGCAGCAGCCAGTACCCGTCGTTGAACTTCATCGCGATCTGTCCCAAGGAGTCGTCGGGGTGGGAGAGGGGTTACGCACGGCGCGCCGTGCTCTGCCGGAGCGTGAGCTCGGGGGCGATGAGGCGGGTCCGCGCGGTGCCGTCGCCGTCGACCTGCCGCAGGACCATCTCGACGGCGGCCCGGCCGATCCGCTCGGCCGGGACGGCGACCCCGGTCAGCTCGACCACCTGGTTGACCGCCGTCTGCTCCGGGCAGAGCGCCACCACGGAGATGTCCTCGGGCACCCGCAGGTCGAGGCGGCGCAGCGTGCCGAGGACGGCGCCGAGGATGCCCTCGTTGTGCACGACGAGGGCCGTCGGCCGCGGCCGCCCCGCCAGTTCCCGTTCCAGCAGCGCGCTCGCGGCCCGGTACGCCGGTTCGCTGGGGCGCCAGCGGCCGTCGATGCCGTGGCGCCGGACGGCGGACTCGAAGCCGGCCGCGAACGCCAGGGCGTAGCCGCTGCGGCGCTCGTACACGGCGCTCGGGGAGCCGAGCATGAGCACCGACCGGTGCCCGAGCCCGGCCAGGTGCTCGACGCAGGCCTCGGCGGCCCGGCCGAAGTCGAGGTCGACCCAGACCAGGCCGCCGGCGTTCGGCGTCGTGCCGATGAGCACGGCCGGCAGGCCCAAGGCCCGCAGCACCGGCAGGCGGGCGTCGTCGGCCTCGATGTCCATCACGATCACCGCGTCGACCAGCGCCGTCTCCCGGACCCGCCGTACCCCCTCCACGCCCTCGCTCTGGGTCAGCAGGAGGATGTCGTGGTCGTGGGCCCGGGCCGCCGCGGCGATCCCGGCGACGAACTGCATGATGACCGGGACGTTGTTGTCCGCGCGCAGCGGTGCCATCAGGGCGAGGGTGTTGGTCCGCCTGCTCGCCAGGGCCTGCGCCGTGGCGTTGGGCCGATAGCCGAGCTCGGCGACGCTGCGGGCGATCCGCGCGCGCGTCGACGCCGAGATCGGCCGCTTGCCGGACAGCGTGTAGCTGACCGTGCTGACCGACACCCCCGCGTGCCGAGCGACGTCGGCGATGGTGACCACTACCGGGGGCCCTCGCCGGCCGCGTGCTCCGCGATGACCTGCCGGTACCAGTACGCGCTGTCCTTCGGTACGCGCTGCTGGGTCCGGTAGTCGACGTAGAACAGCCCGAACCGGATCGAGTAGCCCAGGTCCCACTCCAGGTTGTCCAGCAGCGACCAGACGTAGAGGCCGCGCACGTCGATGCCCTCGACGACCGCCCGCGCGATCGACTCCACGCAGGTGCGCAGATAGTCGATGCGGGGCTGGTCCTTCACCCGGCCGTCCGGGTCGACGTAGTCGTGGATCGAGGCGCCGACCTCGGTGACGTACATCGGCAGTTCGCGGTACTCGCGGTGGACCCGGGCGAGGCAGTCGTGCAGGCCGGCCGGCACCGCCGCGATGCCGGCGCTCATCATCGGGCCGGGCGGGTCGATGAGCCGCGCGCCGAGCACCGGCACCGTCGGATCGGCCTTCACGATGTGGTTGAGGTAGTAGTTCACCCCGAGGAAGTCGATCCCGGTACCGATGACGCCCAGATCGTCCGCGCGGACCACCGACGGGTCGAACAGCGTCGGGAAGAGCCGGTCGAGGTCCTCCGGATAGGCCCCGCGCAGCAGCGGGTCCAGGTACACGCGGTTCTGCTCGCCGTCGAGGAGCCGCGCCGCCGCGACGTCGGCCGGCGCGTCCGACCACGGCCGGGCCACCGCCATGGACAGCGTGATGCCCACCTGCGCCGAGCCCGGGGCCACCGCCCGGAAGCGCTGGACGGCCTCCCCGTGCCCGAGCAGCATGTGGTGGATGGCCGTGCCGGCCCGGTGGTAGTCACGGTGTCCGGGCGCGTGCAGCCCCCGCGAGTAGCCCTGACCGATGACGGTCCAGGGTTCGTTGTGGGTCAGCCACAGCGGGACCCGGTCGGCCAGGCGCTCGAGCACCACCTGGGCGTAGTCGGCGAAGTGGTGCGCGGTGTCGCGGTTGAACCAGCCGCCCTCGTCCTCCAGCGCCTGCGGCAGGTCCCAGTGGAAGAGCGTCACCATCGGCTCGATGCCGTGTTCGAGCAGGGTGTCCACGACCCGGTCGTAGTGGTCGAGCCCGGCCTGGTTCACCGTGCCCCGGCCCTGCGGGAGGATCCGCGGCCACGAGATCGAGAACCGGTACGCGTTGAGCCCGAACTCGGCCATGAGCCGCACGTCCTCGGGGTACCGGTGGTAGTGGTCCGCCGCGACGTCGCCGGTGTCGCCGTTGCAGGTCCGGCCCGGCGTGTGGCTGAACGTGTCCCAGATGGACTGGCCGCGGCCGTCCTCCCGGGCGGCGCCCTCCACCTGGTAGGCGGCCGTGGCGCTGCCCCACCGGAAGCCCGCGGGCAGTGCCGCCAGGGCATCCGGGCCGACGCTGTTCGAGTGCTCCGGCATCGTCACGTCCGTGTCCCCTTGTTCTTGCGGCGCGCGCTCATGTCGAGCGTCACGGCGGCGAGCAGGATCAGGCCCGTCGCGATGATCTGGGTCGCCGCCGTCTGGCCGATGAGGGCGAGCCCGTTCTGGACGCTGCTGATGACCAGCGCGCCCAGCAGCGCGCCGACGACCCGGCCCCGCCCGCCGAACAGGCTCGTGCCGCCGATGACCGCGGCCGCGATCGCGTTGAGCGCGGCGTTGCCACCGCCGGAGTTGACGGACACGGCGAACCCGCGCGAGGCCTCCAGGACGCCGGCGAACGCGGCGAGGGCGGAGGCGATCACGAACACGGTGATCCGCAGGGAACCGACGCGGACCCCGGTGCGCCGGGCCGCCTCCGCGTTGCCGCCGACGGCGTAGATGTGCCGGCCGAAGACCGTGAACCCGGTGACGACGGCCAGGGTCACGGTGACGGCCAGGACGGCCACCAGCATGTACGGCACGCCGAGGTAGCTGTCGAGGACGAGCATCACCACGATTGGGGCCGCGACGATGGCCAGCACCCGGCCCAGGTCGGCCGCGAGGGAGTTCGTGCCGTACCCGGCCCGCTGGGACAGGTACCGGCGCACGACGACCCATCCCGCGCCGGCCAGCGCGACGAGCAGCGTCAGGGTCCACCCCACCGGCCGGGGCAGGTAGTTGGACGCGATGCTGGTGATCACCGAGTCCTCGATGCGCAGCTGGCCGTTCTGGTCGGAGAGCAGGATCAGCTGCGCCCCCTGCCAGACGAGCATGCCGGCGAGCGTCACGATGAACGACGGCGCCTTGAAGGCCACGATCCAGGAGCTCTGGACGAGCCCGATCACGGCTCCCAGGGCGATCGCGAGCGCGATCGCCGCCCACGCCGGCCAGCCGTGCAACGCCGACATGATGCCCATGACGCAGGCCGTGACGCCGCTGACCGCCCCGATCGACAGGTCGATCTCGCCGATGAGCAGGACGAGCATGATGCCGAGGGTCAGCACCACCAGGGTGCCGGTCTGCAGGATCAGGTTGGACAGGTTGCGGGGCGTCAGGAACGCGGAGTTCGCCGCCTGGAAGCCCACGGCGATGCACACCAGGCCGACGAGCACCGGCCAGGGGCCGAGGTCGCCGCCGAACCTGGTCCGGCGCGCCCGGGATCGCGCCGCGGGCGGTGCGATCGACACCTCGGTACTCATGCTCGTTTCCCCCCGAGAGGCACGACGTTGCCGCCGGTGATCGCCGCGATCACGTCCTGCGGGGTCGACTCGGCCGGGTTGAAGACCCCGGCCCCCTCGCCCAGGCGCAGCACGGTGATCCGGTCGGCGAGCTCGAACACGTCGACCATGTTGTGCGAGATCAGGACCACCGAGACGCCGCGCTCGCTCAGCGTGCGGATGAGCCGGTAGACGGTGGCGGTCTGCTGGACGCCGAGGGCCGCCGTCGGCTCGTCGAGGACGACGACCTTCGAGCCCCACAGCACCGCGCGGCCGACGGCGATCGCCTGGCGCTGGCCGCCCGAGAGCGCGGCGACCGGCGTGCTCAGCGCCGGCAGGGTCACCGCCAGCTCGTCGAGCACCTGTCGTGCGTGGTGGCTCATCCGGCCCCGCGCGAGAAATCGCCCGAGCAGCCCCGGCCGCGGGCTGCGCAGCTCGCGGCCCAGGTACAGGTTGGCCACGACGTCGAGGTTGTCGCACAGCGCGAGGTCCTGGTAGACCGTCTCGATCCCGGCCCGGACGGCGTCCTGGGGGCTGCTGATGCCGACCGGCGCGCCGTCGACGCGGATGGTCCCCGCGTCGGCCGGCTGCGCCCCGGACAGGGTCTTGACGAGCGTCGACTTGCCGGCGCCGTTGTCGCCGACCAGCGCCATGATCTCGCCCGGCCGCACCTCGAGGTCGACCCCGCGCAGCGCCTCGACGCTGCCGAAGCTCTTGCGGATGCCGCGCATCTCCAGGCGCAGCCCGGCGCCGCGGCTGTGCTCAGAAGTCACACTTGCTCGCAACGTCGCCGGTGCAGATCTGGGCCTTGGTGACGAAGCCGTCGTCGAACACCTGCTTGATGTTCGCGCGGTCCACCGCCATCGGCTGCAGGAACAGGGCGGGAACCGCGTTGCCGCCGTTGTCGTAGGTGTCGGTCAGGCCCGTCTCGCCCGGCTTGCCCATCGCCAGCGCCACCGCGGCCTTGGCCGCCGCCTGCGCCTGCTTGTGCAGGTCCTTGTAGACGGTCATGGTCTGGTTGCCCAGCAGGATCTCCTGCAGCCCCGCGACCGTGGCGTCCTGGCCGGTGACGACGACCTTGCCGTTGAGCTGGCGCGCCTTGAGCGAGGCGATGACGCCGCCCGCCAGTCCGTCGTTGGCCGCGAGGATGCCGTCGACCTTGTCGTCGAGCTTGGTCAGCGCCTGGTCGGTCTGGGCCTGCGCCTTGGTCGCCTCCCAGTTGGGGGTGTCCGCCTCGTAGCCGATCTTGATCTTGCCGGACTGGACGGCCGGGTCGAAGACCTCGTGCGCGCCCTTCTTGAACGCGATGCACGCCTCGCACACCTGGGCGCCGTTC
Source organism: Dactylosporangium sp. CA-052675 (assembly GCF_050947935.1). Taxonomy (GTDB): domain Bacteria; phylum Actinomycetota; class Actinomycetes; order Mycobacteriales; family Micromonosporaceae; genus Dactylosporangium. The sequence goes on from NZ_CP192010.1 coordinate 6,297,051, forward strand.
ATCACCGCGACGGTCGCCCCCGGGGCGGCGTGGTCGACGATGTACTTCGCCTGCAGCCGACCGACCTCGAGGTTGTTGAAGGTGATGTACCCGTCGAGGTGCGCCTTGGCGATGAGCCCCTCGTATGAGATCACGGCGACGTGTTCGCGCTTCGCGAGGTCGACGACCGGGAGGGCCCCCTCGGCGGTGATCGGGTTGATCACGAGGACCTTGGCGCCCTGGGTGATCGCCGACTCCGCCTGCTGCAGCATCGCCTGGTCGTTGGGGGCGGTGCTGGCGATGACCTTCGCGCCCGGGGCCAGCGTCTGCACGGCCTTTTCGAACGCGGGCCGGTCCTGCGTGTCCCAGCGGGTGGACGAGGTCGCGTCGGGGGAGATCCATCCGATGACGACGTCCTTGGAGGAGTTGGCCGGGGCGTTCGCGCCGCCGTTCCCGCCACCGCACCCGCTGAGAAGTAAGGCCGCCGCGGCGGCCGTTGCCATGATCCGCTTCATGTCAGCTCCGTCTTGTTCGCAACTTCCGAAGCATCTGTCGAAGCGCTTCGACAGCCGCCTAGCAGGTAAGCTAGCCGCTTGTCTCGGCATCGTCAACATCAAGTTACCGGACTGTTGCGCGGCGCTCGGCGGCGTGTTTGCCGAGGCCATTGACGGTGTTTACCGCCGGCCCCGTGGCCGCCGGGTGCCGGTCCTCATCGCCGGCCGTCGGATGCGCGCCGCACCCCGCACGGCGCCCACCGCGCGACGACGCCGGCCCGGCCGGGCGGCGGGCCGATCGGGCGGACCGTAGGTGCCGCCCGGGCCGCGCGCATGAGTAGTCGTTGCTCAACACGAATCCGCCCCTACGGTTGCGCCGGTCGGCCGGGGCGGTGAGCATAGGGGCGCGGCGACGTCCCGGCACCGCACGGATGGTGTCGCACGACCGCGCGTCGCCGCCGACACGCGTGGGAGCCACGGTGACTGCGACGACCCTTGCCACGCCGGCGGTGCACTGGCCGCTCGTGGGCCGATCGACCGAGGTACAGCACCTGTCGGCACTGCTCGGCGGCACCGACGAGGCCGGCGTGCTGCTCACCGGCGAGGCCGGCGTCGGCAAGTCCCGCCTGGCGCAGGAGGTCGCGCGGCGGTGCACGGACGCCGGCATGCTGGTGTCGACCCTGTCCGGCTGGGAGGCGGCCGACGGGCTGCCGCTCGCCGCGGCGGCCCCGCTGCTGCCGGCCGCGGGCGGCGACGGGCTGGCCCGCGCGTTCACCGCGGCCACCCGGGCACTGCGGCAGCGGGCCGCGGGCCGGCCGGTGCTGCTGCACATCGACGACGCCCAGCACCTCGACGCCGCCTCGACCGCCCTCGTGCAGCACCTGGCCGGCGCCGTGCCCGCCAAGCTGCTCGTGACCGCCCGGCCCGAGGCGATGGACGCCCCGGCGCTGCGGGCGCTGCAGGCCCGCCCGACGCTGCAGCGGGTGTCGATCGGCCCGCTGCGTCCGGCGGCCGTCGACGCGCTGATCCGCGCCGTGCTCGGCGGACCGCTCGACCGGCTCACCCTGCGCCGGCTCAGCGGGATCACCCGCGGCAACCCGCTGTTCCTGCGCCACCTCGTCGACGCCGGGCTCGCCGCGGGCCGGCTGCGCCCGGTCGACGGGCTGTGGCGCTGGCACGGCACGATCTGCTCCCACGAGGGCCTGCGCGACCTGGTCGCCGACGTCCTGCGCCGGCTCGACACGCAGGAGCGCGCCGCGCTGCGGTACGTGGCGCACGGCGAGCCGATGTCCGCCGACGCCTTGGAGACGCTGGCCCCGCTGCCGGTCCTGGAGGCCCTGGAGCGGCGGCAGCTGATCCGGGTCGACCGCTTCGCGCAGGGGCTGCTGGTGCGGTGCGGCCACCCGTTGTACGGCGAGCTGATGCGGGCCACCGTCTCCGACCGCGACCGCCGGGCGCTCTACGGGCGGCTGGCCGCGGCGGTCGACGCGGCCGGCATGCCCGGCCCCGGCGCGCACCTGCGCTCGGTGCTGTGGCGCCTGGCGGCCCGGGAGCGGGTGCCCGTGCCGGACATCCTGCGCGCCGCGCGGGACGCCCTGGACCGCGGCGACGCGGTCCGCGCCGAGTCCCTGGCGCGCAGTGCCGGCGCGGCCGGGGTGGAGGTGCTGGCCGGGGCGCTCGTCGCGCAGGACAACGCGGTCGCGGCCGAGGCACTGCTCGACGGCGGCCACGAGCATCTGCCGGCGGCCGACCGCGCCGGGCTGGCCGCCCTGCGGGCCCTCAACCTGTTCTGGGGCCTGCGCCGCCCGGAGCAGGCCGCGGCGGTGGTCGATCGGGCCCGGCGGACCCTGCCGGCCGAGCAGCGCGCCGACCCGCGGCTCGGCGTGGCCGCGCTGGCGCTGTCCGTCTTCGGCGACGGCCGCGGCGACGGGGCCCTCGGCGACGGGGTGACCGACAGCGTCGTCGCCGGCGCCGCGTCCGCGATCCGCGCGTACGCCGCGGTCTTCGCCGGCGCCCCGGCCCGGGTCGTGGCCGGGTTCCGCGACGGCGACCTGGCCGCGCCCCGCGCGTGGGCGTCGATGCGCGGCGCGGCCGCCGCCTGCCACGTCCACGCGCTGGCCATGGCCGGCGAGCTGGCGGCCGCGCTGTCCACCGGGCGCGCGTACCACCGCGCGGCACTCCCCCGCGGCGCCGCGTCGGAGGTGGCGATGCTCTCGCTGGAGCTGGGGGTCTGCGAGGTGTGGGCGGGGCGGCCCGCGCGCGCCCTGCCCTACCTGCGGGAGGCGCGGGCCCTCATCGACGAGCACACCCCGTTCCCCATCCAGGCGTACGTGTTCAGCGAGTACGCCGCCTGCCTGGCCGCGCTCGGCCGGGGCGCGGCGGCCGCCTCGACGGTGCGGTACATGCGGGCGCGGCTGCCGTCCGGCTCGGTGCTCGGCGGACATCTGGACATGGCCGAGGCGCGGTGCCGGGCCCACCGCGGTGACGCCGCCGGCGGAGCCCGCATCGCGGCGGCGCTCGGCGAGCGGTACCTGGCCCTGGACCGGCTCACCAGCGCCGCCGACAGCCTGTACCTGGCCGGTCGGCTGCGGCCGGGTGCCGCGGTGGCCGAGGCCCTGCGGCAGGCCGCGCGGCGCGCCGACAGCCCGCTGTTCGTGGTCTTCGCCGACCACGTCGACGCACTGGCGCACCGCGACGTGGACCGGCTGGCGGCCGCCTGCGAGGACCTGGCCGGGCGGGGCTACGCGGCGGTGGCGCTGGAGGCCGCGGCGTCGGGCGTGCGCATGGAGGGGAAGGTCCGCGACAGCCGGTTCCGGCCGCTGCTCGCGACGCTCGGCGAGCGGTGCGAGGGGTTCGTGCCGCCGTGGGCGGAGGGCGTGGCCCGGCCGGCCGCGCTGACGGTCCGGGAGCGTCAGATCGCCGACCTGGCCGCCGCCGGGCTGCCCAACGAGGCCATCGCCCAGCGCCTGCGGCTGTCCGTGCGCACCGTCGGCAACCACCTCTACCGCGTCTACCGCAAGCTCGGCGTGACCGGCCGCGACGGCCTCCCCCGGGTGCTGGCCGCGCCCGCGTCCCGATCGGCGGCCGTGGGGTGACCACCGGCCGGGACGCGACCCGATCCTTATGCGCCGAGGGCGGTCGCCTCGGTGATGCTCGCCCAGCCGTTGGCCTCGGCGTTGTTCCACCACGCATACCTCACGTAGCGAGCCGACCGAGCCGGGAACGTCGTCACCTCGGCCTGCAACGTCGTACCACTACTACGCCCCTCCCACGCCTTCGTGTACGACACCCCATCGACAGACGTATAAATCGTGTAGTCGTTCCACCGCACATCACCACGGTGCCACGCCACCCCCGCACCACAGACACTGCGCTGCGCCCCCAGATCCACCGTCAGATACGCCCCGAAGCCATACCCGGACCAACGCGTCGACAGACTCCCGTCCACGGCATTGCGCGGCGGGTTCACATCCTCGTACGTGCTCGCCGACGCCGACACCACCGGCTGCACGCGGTTGCAGATGGCCCCGGGGTTGATCTCCCGGATGCTCAGCCGCGTCACGTCGACGTCCTGGGCGAGGTCCCACCGGAACGTGGCGATCGGCCCGCCCCAGCGCACCACCTCGTCGCGGGCGCCGCCGCAGCGGTTGTCCTGGTCGATCGCCCAGCCGCCCTGGTCGTCGTACGACGCCACCCGGGTCCACGTGTTGGTGTTGTTGCGGTCGAGGTACGTCTCCAGCCGCACCCCGGCCGCGGTGTTGAACATGACGGCCTTGAAGCCGACGAGCCGGCCCTGCACCGACGCGCCCGCGTTCTGCCAGGGCCGGCTGGCGTAGCCGGCGCCGCCGTCGTGGAAGAGCTCCTTCTGCCATCGGGTCGCGCCGTCGCGGAAGCGCAGGTTCGCCTTGTACGCCGTGCCCCAGCAGGTCTGCGGGGTGGCGCCGCTGCCGGTGTGCCGGGCGCCGCGGGCGTACCAGGTGAACTCCTGATCGGCGTCGGAGGCCGAGTTGAGCCGTACGTGTCCGGTGATCTCCACATCGCGCCAGTCGGACGGGTCGTGCTGATACCCCACCCGCCGCAGCGTCGGCTGCGACCACACCAGGCTGTCCTCGTCGTCGTGGTCGTAGGTGGCGCTCAGGACGCCCAGGCGGGTGTTCGCCTCGGTCACCTTGAACGTGCCGTCCGGGTTGCGCCGCAGCGCCGGCCCGTCGAGCCGCGAGTCGCCGGCCGGGTCGGCCCCCAGCCGCCACACCTGCCCGCCGGCCTTCGTCGGGTACATCATGGCGATGCCGTCGGCGTCGTTGCCGATCGGGCCCGCGGCGGCCGCGGGCCGGGCCGCCACGGCGGCGAGCGCGGTCGAGGCGAGCAGCGCCAGGGCGCTCATCGCGAGCAGCGGCCGGGCGACGCCGGGCGCGGTTCTGCACAGCAAGACGGACATGGTTACGGCCTCCGTTCGGGTGGGCTGCACGCATTCACGGTCACCCCTGCATCGGCCATCGGTCATGAGCGATCCGTACTCAACCGCCGCGCCGCACCGGGGAGCCCGCGGTGACCCCGGCACCCGGCGGGGCCGCGGCCGAGCAGCGCTGGCCGCTCGTGGGCCGTGCGGACACCGCCCGGCACGCCGTCACGCTGCTGCGGCGCTCGGGCGCCGTCGTCGTCGTCGGCTCGGCCGGGCTGGGCAAGTCGCGGCTGGCCCGCCTGGTCCTCGACCGCTGCGGGGCGAGCGGCGCGGTCGTCGCCCGTACCGCCGCCGGCGCCTCCCCGCTCGCCCCGCCGGCCGTCACGGCGCTGCTGGCCGACGCCGGAGTCGGCGAGGCACCGTCGCTCGACGCGGCGGCGCGGGCGCTGCGCGCGCTGGCCGGGGACCGCCCGACGGTGCTCGGTGTCGACGACGCCGACCGGCTGAGCGCGGCCGACGCCGCGCTCGTGCGCGACCTGGCGGAGCGGACCGGCGCGGGGCTGCTGCTCACGGCCCGGCCCGCCGCCGCTGCCGGCTCGCTCTGGTGGCAGCGGCGCCCGATCACGCAGCTGCCGCTGCGCCCGCTGCCGCTGGCGGCCACGGCGGCCCTGCTCACCGCCGCGCTGGGCGGACCGGTCGACGGGATGACGGTCCGCGGGCTGTGGCGGGCGGCGCGCGGCAACCCGCTCGTGCTGCGCCGGCTCGTCGGCGTCGGGCTCACCTGCGGCCGGCTCGTCGCCGTGCGGGACGTATGGTCCTGGCGCGGCGCGGTCGGCGATCCCCGCCGCTGGTGCGACCTGGGGGCGGTCGGCGCCGAGCCGTTGCCGGAGGGCGGGGCCGAGGTGCTGGAGTACCTGGCGGTGGCGGGCCCGTTGCCGGAGGCGGTCCTGCGCGCGGTGGTCGCCGGGGCGGCGCTGGACGCCCTCGTCGGGGCCGGGCAGGTCGTGCGGACGGCCGGTGCGGTCCTCCGCCCGGCGCACCCGCTGCAGGTCGAGGGCGTCCTGCCGTCGGTCGGGTCGCTGCGGCGCCGCCGGCTCTTCCGCGACCTCGTGCGGGCCGCCCACCCGGACGACGACGATCGGCCCGACGACGCTCCGGTGCGCGCGTGGTGGCGGCTCGAGGCGGCCGAGCCCGTTCCCCCGGCGACGCTGCTGGCCGCGGCCCGGGCCGCGCTGGGCGCCGGGCGACCGGTGCTCGCCGCCCGGCTGGCCCGGCCAGTGCCCGGCCACGACGGCGCCCTGCTGCGCGCGGAGGCGCTGGTGGCGCTGGGCCGGGCCGCCGACGCCGAACGGATCCTGCGGCGGCTGTGCCTCGAGCGGCCCGACGACCCACGGGCGGCGGCCGCTCGCGCGCTGAACCTGTTCTGGGGGCTGTCGCGCACCGACGAGGCGGCGGCCGAGGTCGAGCGGGCCCGGCGGCACGTGGACCGGCCCGACGGCTCGCCGGCGCTCACGGTCGCGGCCCAGGCCGTCGCGCTGTTCACCGGCGGGGCCTTCGCGCCGGTCGACGCCTCGGGCGGCGGGCCGCTGACCCGGGACGTCGGCGAGGCGCTGCGGACCTACCAGCTGACCTTCCGGGGCCGGCCGGGCCAGGTGTGTGCCGAGCGCGATCCGCGACCGGCGCCTGCGGCCTGGACCGCGGTACGGATGGCGACCCTGACCTGTCAGACCCACGCGCTCGTGCTGACCGGGCGGCTCCGCGAGGGCCTCGCGGTGGCCCGGCGGCACTACGCGCGGGTGCTGCGCGGCTCCCGGACCGAGGACGCCGCGCCCGCCGCGTACGCCGTCGGGGTCGCCGAGTGGTGGTCGGGCCGGCCGGCGCGGGCCCTCCCGGCGCTGCGCGAGGCCTACGCGCTGGCGGACGAGCGGACGCCGTTCCCGCTGCGGGTGTTCATCGCCGGGCAGTACGCGGTGTGCCTGGCCGCGCTCGGCGAGGCCGACCGGGCCGGGCGGATCCTCGCCGAGCTCGATGACCGGGTGGCGCCGGGCAGCACGCTGAGCGACCGGGCGGAGCTGGACCGGGTGCTCGTGCTGGCCCACGGCGGGCGGCACGCCCACGCCGCCGACCGCGCCGACCGGCTGGCCGAGCGGTACCTCGCCGCGGGCCGGCTCACCACCGCCGTCGAGTGCGCGTACCTGCACGTCCGGCTGGCCCCGGTCCGCTCCGCGGCGGCGGTGCGGCGGCTGCGGGCCGTCGTCGAGCGCTGCGACAGCCCGCTGTTCGAGGTGTTCGCCGAGCACGCCGAGGCCCTGCTGCGGGGTCGCGCCGCGCCGCTGCTGCGGGCGGCCGAGCGCTTCGAGGCGCTGGGCTATCACGGGTTCGCCCTCGAGGCCGCGGCGGCGGCCGCGTGCGACCCGGCCGCGCCGCCGGCGGCCGGGCGGGCGCGGCGGCGAGCGGCCGAGCACTGCGCCGGCCACGCGCCGCCGTGGCTGCCGACCCCGACCACGCCCGCCCGGCTGACCGCCCGCGAGCGGGAGGTGTGCGAGCTCGCGGCCGCGGGCCTGCGCAACGGCGAGATCGCCCAGCGGCTCGGCATCTCGGTGCGAACCGTGGGCAATCTGCTGCAGTTGTCCTACACGAAGCTGGCCATCGGCAGCCGCCGGCACCTCGCCGAGCGGCTCGCGCTCGCCCCGCTGGCCGCCGGCGGCGGGTGAGTCCCGCCGCCGGCCGGCCACCTCAGGCGCTCAGGGCGGTCGCCTCGGTGATGCTCGCCCAGCCGTTGGCCTCGGCGTTGTTCCACCACGCATACCTCACGTAGCGAGCCGGCCGAGCCGGGAACGTCGTCACCTCGGCCTGCAACGTCGTACCACTACTACGCCCCTCCCACGCCTTCGTGTACGACACCCCATCGACAGACGTATAAATCGTGTAGTCGTTCCACCGCACATCACCACGGTGCCACGCCACCCCCGCACCACAGACACTGCGCTGCGCCCCCAGATCCACCGTCAGATACGCCCCGAAACCGTACCCGGACCAACGCGTCGACAGACTCCCGTCCACCGCGTACTGCGGCGGGTTGATGTCCTCGTACGTGCTCGCCGACGCCGACACCACCGGCTGCACGCGGTTGCAGGGGCCGCCACCGGAGCGGGCCGGGTCGACGTCGGCGAACGTGGCCCGCTCGTCGCCCAGGCGCAGCGCGTCGTAGTACATGACCCGCTGGGTGGTGTCCGAGGGGTGGGTGCTGCCGCTGTTCCAGTCCCACTTGTAGATGCCGAACTTGAAGTACGGCGAGCCCTGCGTGTCGGCGTGCGTGCGGCTGCCGGTGAAGCCGAACTTGTACACGCCGTTGCGCCACACCTCCAGCTGCCCCGAGCTGCCGGTGCTCCACTTGACGTGGAACACCCAGTCGGTCCAGGTGCCCGTGCTGTAGGCGTCGAGGTCCACCGTCTGCGAGCGCAGCGGCATGTCGAGCTTCCAGTGGCCCTTCTCGGTCTTCAGCGCCAGCGGCGGGGAGCCGCCGCCGCACCGGGACGCGTCGCACTGGTGCCACTGGCTGACGATCTCGGGCGACTGGTCGTACACCCACGAGCTGGGCAGGTAGATGCTGAAGCCGTACCAGCGCTCGGCGTTGGCCGGCTGGCTGTCGGGCTGGGTCAGCTCGGAGCGCTTGCCGTTGGAGACCGCGGCGTCGGTCTTGTTGAGCTCGAAGCGGGCGGCGTATCCGCCGTCGCGCTTGACGTCGCTGACGATCCGGGTGGACGTGGTACCGCAGCAGGACTGCTTGTAGAAGCCGGGCGGGGGCACCGTGCGGTCCGCCGGGTTCTCCCAGTCCAGGGTCCTCGTCACACCGGCCGGGTCGGCCTGGGCCGGGGACCCGGGCGCGGCCAGCGCGAGCCCGGCCGTGGCCAGCGCGCACGCCAGCAGCGCCCGGACCGGCCGCCATCGTGATGTCATCGGGGGTACCTCCTCTGTGTGGGGTGCTCGATGTCGTAGCAACCGGCCGGCTCAGTGGCAGCCGACCGGCCCGCCCTGGTCGCGCGTGACGCCGTCGATGTCGACGAAGCGCCACGCGTAGTCGTTCGCGCCGAGGTCGAGACGCAGGACGCCGTGCGTGTCGGCGATGCGCCGCTCGCTGTTGGCGACGGTGGTGCCGAACGGGCGCAGGCCCGCACCGCCGGTGCCGACGACGAACTCGCGGATGCCGGCCGGGGTCGCGACGCCGTCGGGGCGCTGGGGCGCGAACCGCTCGTAGTCGTGGTCGTGGCCGTTGAGGATCAGGTCGGCGCCGGCGGCGTACAACGCGTCCCAGAACGGCTTCACGTTGGGGAAGCTGCCGTGCTCGCTGCCGGAGCTGAACTTCGGCCGGTGCCAGTAGGCGGCGACGCACGGCCTGGCGGTCGCGGCGAGGTCGGCCCGCAGCCAGGCGAGCTGGGCGCCGCCCTCGTCGCGGTCGAACTCGGAGTTGAGCGACACGATGTGCCAGGTGCCGAGGTCGAAGCTGTACCAGCTGGCGCCCTGGGGTTTCGCGGCCGCGCCGAAGTAGCGGAAGTAGCCGTCGGCCCCGGCCACGTCGTACTCGTGGTTGCCGGGCGTGGGATGCATCCGGCTGCGCAACGGTCCCCACGTCCGGTCGAAGTACCGCAGGAAGTCCTCGTAGGTGTCGTTGCCGTTCTGCTGGTCGCCCAGGGCCAGGATGCGGGCCGGGTCGATCTGCGCGCTCAGCGCCGCCGTGCGGGCCGCCGGGCAGGTGGCCGCCACGCAGGTCTGCGAGATGTCCCCGACCGCCACGACGACGTTCGAGCCGGCCGGGGCGTCGAGGCCGAGCACCGCCGCCTCCGTGATGCTGGCCCACAGGTGCTGCTCGGCGTTCTGCCAGAACGCGATCCGCACGAAGCGCGCCTGGTGCGGAGTGAACGCGTAGGTCTCCGCCGCGCGCGTCGTGCCGGTGCTGCGGCCGGCGTTGACGTTGCGGTAGCTCACCCCGTCCGCCGAGGTGTAGACGGTGTAGTCGTTCCAGCGTTCGTCGCCGCGGAACCACGCGACCCGCACGGCGCACAGGGTGGCCGCGGCGGGCAGCTCCAGCTGCAGGTAGGCGCCGAAGCCGTAGCCGGACCAGCGGGTGTCCGGGTTGCCGTCGACGGCGTTGCGCGGCGGGTTGACGTCCTCGTAGTCGCTGGCGCTCACCACGGACGGCGCCTGCTGCGTGCCGCACCCGGCCGGCGCGGCGGCGGGGTCGGCGGCGGGCCGGGCTCGGGCGGGGGCCGCGGCGAGCAGGACGACGGCGATCGCGGACAGGACGAGCAACGGTCGGCGGAGCACGGGTACCTCCTGCTCAGCGGGTTATCGCATGAGCAGCATCGAGGTAATCCGATGCGCGTTCATGAGTATCGGAGACTCAATCGGGCCGTCGCGGTCCGGCGGGCCGGACCGGGGCATCGCGGAGCGACCAGCCATCCGCCCCACAGCGCACCGGCGGACCGCCATCGTCGGCCCGCCCGGACGGCACGGCGCCGCGGCCGGCCGGGGCGGAGCCGGTAACGCGATTGCGCCGCCCGCCGCTGGGTAGGGCCGCGCATGAACCGCAAACCCCTGGAAGCCTTGAAACCCTTGTGTGCGAACGGAAGTGCGGGAAGGCGAGGCGCATGACGGTGGTGGCTCGGCTGCTGGGCGCACGAGCGCAGGAGCAGCCGCGGGAGCCGGCGTTCATCGCCGGCGCGGACGGTCGCGCGGTCTCGTGGCCGGCCCTGGCCTCCTACGCCGAACGGTTCCGGCGGCTGGCCGTGACGCGCCGGGTGCCGCCGGGCGCGCGGATCGGCCTCGTCGTCGCCGACCCGCTGCGCTTCGCCGCCGCCTACCTCGGGGGGCTGGCCGCCGGGCTCACGGTGGTGCCCGTCGATCCCCGGCTGCCGGCGCCGGCGCTGGAGGACTTCCTCGCCCGGCTGCGGGTCGACGTCGTGGTCACCGACGCGCCGCTGTCGTCGCCGGGGGCGGGGGTGGAGATCTGGGTGGCCGGGAGCGCCGCGCCGGTGCCGGTGGGCGCACGGCCGACCGGCGTGCGGCCCAGCGCCGATGCCGCCCTGCGTCCGGCCGTGCTGCTGGCCACGTCCGGCACGACGGGTGAGCCGAAGGGTGTTCCGCTGTCGGAGGCGCAGCTGCTGCACGCGGCCCGGCGGGTCGCCTGGCACCACCGGTTCGGGCCCGGCCAGCGCGGGTACAGCCCACTGCCGCTGTTCCACGTGAACGCTCAGGTGATGGGGCTGCTCGCGGCGCTGGTGAGCGGCGCGTCGCTGGTGCTGGACGGCCGCTTCGAGCCCGAGGCGTACTGGTCGCGGGTGGCGCGGTGGTCCCCCACCTGGCTCAACACCGTCCCGGCGATCCTGGACGCCCTCGCCGCGCAGCCCGCGCCGCCCGAGGCGAGCCTGGCCCGGGTGCGCTTCGCGCGTTGTGCGTCGGCGCCGCTGCCCGGCCCGACGCAAGACGCGTTCACCGCGCGCACCGGTGTCGCGGTGCTGAACACGTACGGGATGACCGAGGCGGCGGGCCAGATCACCGCCAACCCGCTCGACGCCTCCGCCCGGCGGGCCGGCTCCGTCGGGCTGCCGGTCGGCGTCGGGCTCGCGGTCGCCGACCCGGACGGCCGGCCCGTCCCGCCGGGGGCGCAGGGCATGGTGATGCTGCACGGCCGTCCGGTGGCCCACCGGTACCTGCGGCTGACCCGGCACGGGGCGGAGGCGAGCCGGCCGGCCCGCGACGCGAACGGGTGGCTGTCCACCGGCGATCTGGGGTACCGCGACGAGGACGGCTACGTGTACCTGGTCGGCCGGGCCGACGACGTGATCAACCGGGGCGGGGAGAAGCTCCACCCGCAGGAGGTGGAGCACGTCCTGCTCGGCCACCCCGCGGTCCGCTCGGCCGCCGTGGTCGCCGCGCCGCACGAGCGGCTCGGTCAGGTACCGGTCGCCTTCGTCATGCTCCGGCCGTCGCACCCGCGGGCCGGTGTCGTCGAGGAGCTCCAGCGCCGGTGCGCCGAGCACCTGCCCCGCCACAAGTGCCCGGCCGCCGTCACCGTCACCGCCGAGCTGCCGACCAGCCCCACGGGCAAGGTGCTCCGCCGTGCCCTCCGCGCCGACGTGGCGGCCCGGGGCGGCGGCCGGTGAGCGGGCCACCGCCGGGCGCCGCCACGCTGGCACGGCACGAGCGGGCGCGGGCCCCCGCCCACCTCGACGCGCTCGATGTCGTGCGGGTGCTCACCGTCGGGCTCGTCATCGCCGTCCACGTGCTCGCCCAGCAGCCCGGCGGGGTGACGCTGTCCAACGGTGCGCCGCTCATCGTGCTGCACGTCAGCCGCGAGGTGTTCTTCCTGCTCACCGCGTTTGTGCTCGTCTACAGCCGCCGTGACCGGGCGCCGTCGAGCTGGTGGGCGTTCTGGCGGAGGCGCTACCTGCTCATCGGCGCGCCGTACGTGGTCTGGACCGCGGTGTACTACGTCGCCGGTGGCGCGCCGCTGTGGCCGGGGAGCCGGGCTCTGACCGGGCTCGCGCGCGACCTGCTGACCGGCGGCGCCCGCTACCACCTGTACTTCCTGCTGGTGACCATGCAGCTGTACCTCGTGTTCCCGCTGCTGCGCCGGCTACTGGCGGCCACGCGGGGCCGGCACGGGTGGCTGCTGGCCGCCGCGGCCGTCTACCAGGCCGGCTGTTACACCGCCGTGCAGCGCGGATCGGTGCCCGGGCTCGGCGACCCCAGCGCGTACCTGCCCAGCTACCTCGGGTTCGTCGTGGCCGGTGGCGTGGCGGCCTGGCACGCGGAGGCGCTCATGCGCTGGACGTGTGAGCGGATGTGGTGGGTGTTCGCCGGATGCGCGCTCGCCGTCGCCGTGGCCGTCGGGGTCTTCTTCGTGCGCGCGTCGGTCCTGCGCCAGCCCCCGCTCGTCGCCGGCGCCGTGTTCCAGCCCGTCGTCGTGGCGGAGAGCGTCGCCGTCGCGTGGGCGTTCCTGGCGTGCGGCGTCGCCTGGCAGCGCCGGGGCGCACCGGGCCGGGGGCTGATCCGCTCCGCCTCGGACGCCTCGTTCGGGGTCTACCTGGCTCACCCGTTGCTGCTGCAGGGTCTGCTGGCGGTGTGTGTGGCCTCGGGCCTGGCCGCCGTGGCCCAGCGGCAGCCCGGCCCGCTCGTCACCGCGGCCGCGACGGCCGTCGTCCCACTGATCTACCTGGCGTGCTGGTCGGCGGTGGCGGTGGCGCTGCGCACGCCGCTGAGCCTGCCGATGACCGGCCGGGCTCGGCGCGGTACCCGGGAATGACCCTTCAGGAGGATGCGATGCGAACGTCACCCGGCATCACGATGGTGATCGACGGCGGGCTGCCCACCGCCGCCTTCACGGACCTCGTCACCAGCCACGGCGACTACATCGATCTGGTCAAGTTCGGCTGGGGCACGGCGCTGGTGACCCGGGACCTCGATCGCAAGGCCGGGGTGCTGCGGGAGGCCGCGATCGGCTTCTACTTCGGCGGCACGCTGTTCGAGCACCAGCTGTGGACCGGGCGGCTGGACGAGTACCTGCAGCTGGTCCGGCGTACCGGCGCCACCCACATCGAGGTGTCCAACGGCACCATTCCGCTGGACCAGCGCGCCAAGGCCGAGCACGTGCGGCGCATGTCGCAGTACCGCCCCGTGCTGTCCGAGGTCGGGTACAAGGACGCCGACCGCTCGGCGCGGCTCACCCCGTCGCAGTGGGTCGACGCGATGGCCGAGGACCTCGACGCCGGCGCCATGATGGTCGTCACCGAGGCCCGCGAGAGCGGCCGCAGCGGCATCGCCCGGCCCGACGGGCACCTGCGCCGCGACGTCCTGGACGCGGTCATCGCCGGCCTCCCCACCGCTCAGGTGATGTTCGAGGCGCCGACCAAGACGCTGCAGGTCGAGCTCATCACCGCCCTCGGCCCGGACGTCAACCTGGGCAACGTCGCCGCGACCGACGTCCTCGGGGCGGAGACGCTGCGCCGCGGGCTGCGGGGCGACACCCTGCTGCACGTGGCCATGGCGCCGTCGAGCCCGTCCGGCGACCACTGAACCCCACCCGTCCGATCCCAACCCGTCCGAACCCAACCCGTCCGATCCCAACCCGTTTCGCCGAACCCGTCGAGGAGACCGAGACCATGCGATCCACGCACGACGCCTTCCACGTCGCGGTGCCCACCCACGATCTCGACGAGGCGGTGCGGTTCTACGTCTTCGGCCTCGGCGCCAAGCTGGCCCGCCGCTACGACGACCGCGTCACGTTCGACTTCTTCGGCGACCAGCTCGTCTGCCACCTCGACGCCGACGCCGTGGCCGCCCAGCCCGTCGAGTATCCGCGGCACTTCGGGGTCACGTTCGCCCGCACCGAGGACTTCGACCGGCTGCTGCAGCTGGTCGAGCACCGCAAGCTGCGCGTCCTGTCCGGCCCCACGGTCCGGTTCGAGGGCACCGCCGAGCAGCACCGCACCATCTTCCTCGTCGACCCGTCCAACAACGTGCTGGAGTTCAAGCAGTACGACGACCCGAGGCTGCAGTACTGACCGGACGGAGGCGACGGCCGCACACCGCGGCGGCGCTCGTCACGGTCGCGTGTCTGGCCCTGACCGCCTCGCGCTCGCCGGCCGTCCGGACACCGCCGGGAGCGCCCGTCAGGTGGACGCAGGCGACCGTCCCGATCGTCGTGGACGGACTCCCCCGCGGCTATCTGCTGGCCCGCCCGTTCGCGCCCGGAGCGGCCCCGCTGCCGGTGCTGGTCGACCTGCACGGCTGCTGCGTCACGCCGGAGTACGAGCACGAGCGCAGCGGCTTCGCCGACGTGACCGGGCCGGCGATCCTGGTGTACCCCACCGGGGTCGGCCAGTCCTGGAACGCGGGCCACTGCTGCGGTCCCGCCCGGGCCGCCGCAGTCGACGACGTCGCCTTCCTCGACGCCGTCGTCGACAAGGTGCTCGCCACCCAGCCCGACGCCGACGCCGGCCGGGTGTTCCTCGTCGGGTACAGCAACGGCGGCAAGATGGCCCTCCGCATGGCGTGCGCGGCGCCCCGGCGCTTCGCGGCCGTCGCGGCCTACGCGGCCGTCAGCTCGATGCCGTGCCCCGACCCGGCGCCGGTGTCGCTGCTCGAGATCGCCGCGACCGGCGACCCGGAGCTGACCATCGGCCCGGGCGGACCGCCCCGCACCCTCGACGGCTACACCCAGCCCACCGTCGAGGGGCAGGCGGAGCAGTACCGCCGGGCGAACCGCTGTCCCGCCACCCCGAGCACCCGCACGCAGGGCAGCCTGACCACGCGCACGTGGTCGGGCTGCGGCACCGGGCGGTGCGTACGGCTCGCCGTCTACCAGGGCGGCAGCCACGACTGGCCCGCCGGCGACGACCTCACCCCGTCGGCCGCGCAGGTGACCTGGGACTTCTTCCGCACCGCCGGCAACGCGGCGGCGGGTTGCCGGCGCTGAGCCCCCGCAGTCGCCGCAGGGACAGCCAGGGTGCCCGCAGGACAGGTCGCTCAGCGCAGCTGCGGCAGGAACCGGTGGCGGGCGAGCGCCGCGGTCGTCTCGGCCGCGAGCGCGACGATGAACGCGGTGATCGCGAGAATGACGACCCAGGCCCAGATCCGGTACCCCGGCGGGTGGGCGTAGGCGATCCAGTGCAGCGTGAACGTGGCGACCGCCGCGTAGGGGAAGGCGTACGCCCAGAACCCGGAGGTGAAGCGCAGGTGGCGGTACACGCCGATGAGCCGGAGCTGGACCAGCACGGCCAGGAGCGTGTAGCCGGCGAGCCCGAGGGCCACGGCGTCGACCTTGCCGCGGGTGGTGGCCAGGTACGCCAGGCCGGCCAGGGCGGGCGGGGCCGACGCGATCGCCAGGGTGGGCTGCAGCTGCGGGGGAAGCGGGGGGCGGAAGTACAGCCGGGCCAGCACCATCGCCTCGAGGACGAGCCACGACACGAGCCCGAGGCCGAAGAACACCCGGGCCAGGTCCGGCCATCCGGCGAGGCTCGCGCCGATGGCGGCGATGAGCCCCCCGGCGACGGTCGGCAGCACGTATCCGGGGTGCAGCTTGTCCAGGACGAGGCCGCCGGTGATCCATTGGCCGACCATCCACCCGGCGAGCACGATCGTGAGGATCACGAAGACCCCGAACACGCCCTGCCCCGCCGCGTGGTCGTGGCGCATCAGGCCGATGGCCAGCAGCATGCCGACGATCGGGATCAGCGAGACGAAGGGGCCGAGCACCGGGTCGGCCAGCTCGGCGTTCCAGCCGCCCGGTCGCCGCGACACCTGCATGACGTAGCCGACGATGAGCGTGAGCCAGACCAGGGCCGCCAGGACGCACAGGGCGTCGGACACGATCGCGGGCGCGAACTGCAGCACCGCGGCGTAGCCCCAGCAGCCGGCCAGGCCGGTCAGGCCGTACGCGATGCCGAACAGGTTCGGGGTGATCCCGACGCGAGGTTCGTTCGTCCGTACGTTCACCGCGGCACGCTACCCGGCGACCGAGCGGTTATGCGGTGCTCCGGACGCGGTGCCGCAGATCCGCGGCGATGCCGTCGAGCAGGTACCGCAGGCCGAGGGCGAACTGCGCCTGCGGGTCCGGTCCGGTCGGTGCGGCCAGCCACGCGGTGACGTTCGGCAGGTCGCCGTACCCGGCCACGAGGTCGCGGACCTCGGCGAACGCGGCGTGCTGACGCCGCGGGTCGCTCAGCCCGGCGCGGCGCTCCGCGTGGGACTCCTCGGACTCCTGACGGCCGGCGCCGAACACGTGCCGGTCGATGAGCGCCGTCCATGTCATCGCGTCCGCGACGCCGGCGCCCTGGCCGACGAGGACGGCGAGCATGAACTCCAGGCGGCGCATCTGGTGCGGACCGGCCGGGGGGCGAGTGTGCACGAGCTCGGCGTACCAGCCGTGCCGGCCGATCATCGCGTGCGTGCCGTGGGCGATGTGCTCCAGGTCGGCGCGCCAGTCCGGGCCCGGCCGGGCGGGCACCGGCACCTGCGCGGCGGCCGCGTCGAGCATCAGGTCGACCAGGCCGTCCTTGCTGTGCACGTAACGGTACAGCGCCATCGGGGTGTAGGCGCCCAGCCGCGCGGCGACGCCCTTCATCGTCAGGCCGGCCGCGCCGGACTCGTCGGCGACGGCGATGGCAGCCGCCACGATCTCGGGCCGGCCGAGCGCGCGCTGCCGGGGCGGCGGCGGGGGCTGATTCCAGATGGTGAGCGGCACAGCAAAAGTATACGAGATACATTCAGGTATACGTCATATACGAGGAGGCGACATGAGACTTGGAGTCGTGCGCGGCGTCAGCTACGGGCTGTTCGGGCCGCCGACCGAGTTCGGACCGCAGGCGCGGGCCCTGGGCGCCGGCCTGGTCCGGGCGTATGTCTACTGGGGGCAGGTCGAGCCGCACCCCGGCGAGTACACCTGGGACACCGTCGACGCGTTGATGCGGCAGCTTCACGGCGACGAGGAGGTGTGGATCACGGTCGTGTCCAGCTCCCGCTGGGCGACCCGGACACCGACGGACTTCCTGCCCCCGTCGCCCGCCCGCGACGCCGCCGCCTACGGCGAGTTCATCCGGCGGCTGGTCCATCGCTGCGGCGGCCGCGTCCGGATGTGGCAGTGCGACAACGAACCCAGCAACATCGGGCTGACCTGGGCCGGGACTGCCTCCGAATACGTGACCCAGCTCCGCGCCATGCACGCCGCGGTCAGGGACGCCGACCGCCGCGCCGAGGTCGTGCTCGGCGGCTGCGGGTACGACGTGCTGTCCAGTCCGCCCGGGAGCCCCCAGCGGCAGTTCTTCGACGAGGTCTGCCGCACCGGGCGCGACGCGTTCGACCTGTTCAGCGTCAACCTCTACGGCGACCCGCACCGGGTGCCCGGCGACATCGCCCAGGCCCGCGCCATCGCCGGCGAGGACACCGAGATCGTGGTCGGCGAGCACGGCGGCCCCATGCTGTTCGAGTTCCCGGCGGTCGAGGCGGCGCTGCACCAGGTGATGACCACCGCGACCCTGGACACCCAGGACACCGACGAGCTGCGCGCCCGGATGGACCAGGAGACGCCGGAACGACGGGCCATGCAAGCGCTGTATGCCCGGATGCCGGAGCTGCCCGCCGAGCTGCGGATGCTGATGGCCGGCTGTGCGCCCGCCCTGGAGGCCAGACGGCACCGGATCGCGGCCCGGCAGCTGGTCATGCGCACGCTGCTGGCACTGTCCTGCGGCGTGCGCCGCACGGCGTACTGGTGCCTGGCGCCCGAGGTGCCCGGCACCCCCGACCACCTGCAGATGATGCACCTGCTCACCGGCAAGCTCGCCCTGCTCGACTACGAGGGCACCACGCTCGGCGTCCGGCACCCCGCCGCCGACACGTTCGCCCTGCTCGCCGCGCAGCTCGCCGGCGCCACGCGGGTCACCCGCCTCGATGCGCCCGACCAACCCGAGCTGTTCGCGTTCCGCATCGAGCGGCCCGCACGGGGCCCGCTGCTCGTCCTGTGGCAACGCCGCGACACGTTCTCCGGCGAGGATGAGCCGCCCGCCACCGCCACCTGGCCCTGGGACGGCGGCGCGGAAGCGGTCGACGCGTTCGGCGACCGGCACGAGGTGACGGTCGGCGGCGGCCACCTCCGCCTGGCCGTCGGCGCGACGCCCGTGCTGATCTCGCAGTCCGGTGACGCAACGAGCAGTGCCAGAACATGACTCGGGTCCGCCGTGGTGCGGACCGTCGCTCCCGCCAGGCACCGCTGGGCGCTGCGCGCCGACGCTGCCAGGCCCGCCGAGGGTGACGCGCGAGGGCGAAGCGCGAATTTCTCGCCCTGGTTGGGTTACGTCGGCTGGCCCGGTTGGTAGCAGGCCCGAAGTGAGGTGAGCGAAGGAGGGATCATGTATCGCATACGGCGAGTAGTCATGGCCGCGACCGCCGCTACCGCAATCGCAACCGGTGTCCCGGTGGCCGCATCCGCGCAGCAGCCGAGCCCGGGTGCCCCGGGCCCAGGCACGACGCAGACGGCGCCGCCACAGCAACAGCCGGGTGGCGGCATGCACGGGCTCGAGGGCGTGCTGCACGGCGAGGGCACGGTGCAGACGGAGCAGGGGCAGGTCCGCGTGGCCATCCAGCACGGCACCGTGAGCCAGGTGAGCGGGTCCGACGTGACCGTGCAGTCGTCCGACGGCTTCACCCGCACCTGGAGCGTGGGGCCGGACACCAAGGTGGTGTCGATGCGCACCGGTCTGCAGTCCGGGCAGGTCGGCAGGGGATCGGCCGTCTTCGTGGCCGGCACGGTCCAGGGCACCGGCTCTTCGGCGACGTACACCGCGACCTACGTCCTGATGCACACCATGCACGGCGGTGGCATGCAGGGCTCCCCGGGGACGAGCGGCGCGGCGCCCATGAGCTGACAGCGTCGCCCGGTGCCCGGCCCGGCGGGCCGGGCACCGGGGTGATCCCCGGGCGCGCGCGAGGTGACGCGGCAGCGCTCCCGCCCCCGCCGGGCCCGCGCGATGGTTGCATGGGGCGACCGGGGCACAGCGAACCGCTTCACCGCAGGGGATTGCCAGATGTTGAAGGGCTTCAAGAACTTTCTCATGCAGGGCGACCTGATCGTCGTCGCGGTCGGCCTGGTCGTCGCGCTGGCGTTCAGCACTCTGATCAAGGCGTTCACCGACAGCATCATCACGCCGCTGATCGGCGCGGTCGGCGGCGGAGGAGCGGCCGGCAAGGGCCTCGGCTGGACGATCAACGGTCAGCGCATCGACGTCGGCGCCTTCATCGGCGCACTCATCTACTTCATCATCTTCATGGCGGTCATCTACTTCCTGATCGTGGTGCCGTATCGGGCGTACATGAGCCACCGCGGCAAGACCGTCTTCACCGACCCGCCGCCGACCAAGGAGTGCCCGGTCTGCAAGCTCGCCGACCTGCCGACGGGCGCGCAACGGTGCCCGCACTGCACCAGCGAGCTCGCCGGGGTCGGCTGAGCGGCCCGGCCAGGTCCGGCCAGGTCCGGCCAGGTCCGGCCAGGTCCGGCCAGGTCCGGCTAGGGCACGGTGTACTCGGTGGCGACGACCTGGTCGGTGGGCAGGATCTCCATCCACTGACTGAACACGGCGAAGGGCGCCGCGCCGAACTTGATGCCGCCCTCCAGCGGGTCGAAGCCCTTGCTGAACACGGTCTCGGTCGGCAGGGTCAGCTCGCTGCCGACCCGGCCCGGGTCGGCCGGGACCGGGGTCAGGGAGGCCTCGTGCTCGGCGCGGATGCGGTCGGCGATGAGCAGCAGCACCTGGCCGATGCTCTGGCCGCGGTACTCCGGCGGGTCCTGCGTGGCGTCGAACGGATAGGGCTCGTCCAGCCCGTCGCTGCCCGCGACCTCGGGGCGGCGCAGCCACGCCATCGCCTCGCGCTCGCGGCCCGGGCGGATCGGCAGCACCGCCTTGACCCAGGGCGAGTTCAGGAACGCGTTGCGGTGCACGTCGCCGTCGAGCTGGATCAGCCAGCCCAGCGAGGCGCCCTGCGGCGCGGGCGCGGTCTCCTCGGTGATGAGGTAGTACGGCCGGTGCCCGGGGATGACCCGCGGGCGGCCCTTGCCGATCCGCGCGACCCGGTCGCTGAGCGCGGGCTCGGCGATGATGGTCGGCTGCAGCTCGCCCTGGTCGTCCTTGGTGGCCAGGCGCTGCTCGCGCGGGCGCCACCAGTCGGGGGCGACGAAGTACAGCATCGAGTCGACGTCGAACAGGTACCGGATCAGCTCCGACGCGACGTGGTAGTCCTCGTTGGTCCAGCCGTTCTCGTTGCCGTACAACCGCTTGATGAGCGAGCGGTAGACGATGCTGCGCTCCTCGGCCCGCAGATCCTCCTGGGGCCGCGGCCGGACCTGGCTCACCAGCTTGAGCCGGCTGCGCAGCGTGTCGTAGAACAGCTGCTCCTTCTTCAGCGCCACCTCGTCGTCGTAGGCGGTCTTGAGGTCCGCGTTGGCGCGGTCGATCGCGGCGCGGGCCTCGGGCGTGGGCGCGTACACCAGGTTGGCGTCGAACGGGATCGCCGGCCGGCCGCCGAAGCTCGCGTGGGTGAGGTGCACGACGAAGCTGTTGTTCTTCACGTCCGGCGGGTCGACGTTGAAGTTGACCTGGGCGCCGTGGAAGTCGAGGCTGCTGACGGCATCGAGCACGAACCCGGCCGGCGGCGGCGGGCACTTGAACTCGAACTTGAACTGGATGATGTCGTCCTTGCCGGCGTCGGGCTTGAAGATGCCGTGGTCGGCGTTGTCGCCCGAGAGCTCGTAGGTGTTCTCGGCCTCGTCGTCGGCGCCCTGGTACAGGATGAACGGGATCGCCAGCGAGTGCGTCTTGTCGATGTTGGCCGGGTAGGGCTTGTAGTCGGGGACCTTGACGCCCGGGTCCAGGGCCGCGGAGGTGGCGTGCACGAACTCGCCCAGGCCCAGCGGGTCGCCCGGGTTGTCGATGTAGAGCTGCCAGCACAGCTGCTCGCCGAGGTCCTGGACCTGCACCGCCACCTTGCGCATCTTGCGGCTCAGCTGGTAGCTGACGAGCCGGTCGGTGGTGTTCTGCAGCAGGTACCGGCGGCTGGACGTGTCGGTGGTCTCGGTGACGGTGCGAAACGTCGTCCTGTAGTTCTGCCGGACCTCGCTGGACAGCTTCGAGCTCTGCTCCCGCATCCGCTTGTGGGTCTGCTCCTGGGCCTGCTTGCGGGAGCTGTCGAGGTTGAAGCTGCCGCTGCCGCTGGCCTGGAAGATGCCGGCCACGCCGCCGCTCGCGCTCGCGGTCACGCCGAGGCGGGTGTCGTTGGCGTTCTCGACCTTCACCGCGTCGGACAGCTCGTCCTGGTCGGTCTGCGCGACCTCGGTCTTCGTGGTGGTCTCGACGGACTGCTCGACGGTGCGCTCGACGAGTTGCCGGCGGGTGTTGACCTCGACGAGCTCGACCTGGCCGCCGGGGCTGATCCACACGTGCCCGACCGGCGGGCCGAGGAACGTGCCGATCTCGAAGAAGTACTCGCGGAACATGTGCAGCAACCCGATCGGCGACAGGAACGCGGAGCGGGCCGGGTGGTCCTCGGCGAACCACGTGGCCGCGGCGAGCACCCGCTGCCAGGCCGGCACCTTCGGCGTCAGCATCTGCTGGACCGTCCGGGGCGACGTCCGGCGCAGGTACTGCAGCAACGCCCCGGCCGCCCCGTCCTCGCGCACGGGCGCCGGAGCGGGTGCGGGCGCGGGTGCGGTCCCCGGCCGGATGCCCGGGTCGAGCACCAGCCCCTCGCGCAGGTTGATCGCGACGGTGCGCTCGTCTTCGTGCTCGGCGGCGAGGCGCACCACCGGCCCCCGCGGCTCGGCCGGCGGCGTGGCCGGGCCCGGCGCCGGCGGCTCGAACATCGCCGGGTCGACGAGCCGGGCCGCCTGGCGGAACCGGCTCGACGTCGCCTCGGCCAGGTGCTCGTGCTGCAGCGTCGAGCGCCATCCGACGAGCGGCTGGTACACCCCGAACAGCTCGCTGGCGTAGGGCAGGACGCCCTTGTTCGGCTCCTTGCCCGCCGGCTCCCCCGCCGGCTCCCCCGCCGGCTGCGGGGCCGGCGCCGCGGCGGCGACCGCCGGACCGGTGAGCGCCTGCACGACGTTGTCCGGCCCGCCGGGCTGGGTGCGGAAGTTCAGGAAGCGCGGGTGCTCGGCGTCCGTGCCCGACAGCGTCACCAGCGCCGCCGCGGTGAACCGGTCCTGTCTTGCCGGCGCCACGAAGGCGATCTCCAGCGAGCCGTCCGAGAGGTCGTCGGCGTCGTGCACCACGAACTGCAGCGCCGCCGCCTCGCCGCCCGGGCGCAGCAGCCGGGTGCCCCGCAGCTCGGCCACGTCCGGGAACGCCGACGGGTCGCGAATGTCCACGGCCGCGCCGAGGCCGAGGCCGATCGGGCCGCCGTGCGCGGGCTGGTCGATGTCGACGCGGTAGCGCCACAGGGCGAACCCGCCGCCCGCGATCCGCGGGAACGGCGTCGTGCCGATCAGGCTGACGGTGTACATGGATCCCCTCCGCTGTCATTCCCCGGGCGGTACCTTGCCGATCCCCGTGATCCCCGCCGCGTGCGAGAAGCCGATGCGGGGCGTGGTGTGGTGCGCGTCGAGGAAGACCGGCCGGTCGCCGCCCGGTCCGTAGTCGACGTACGAGTCGGACATGCGCACGCTCGTCCACCGGGCGTTCTGCAGGATGCGTGCCCAGCGGCCCGGCGGCGTCTGCTGCCGGTCGAGCGTCAGCCCGGCCCCGCGCAGGTCCTTCCAGACCGGGTCGGGGTCGGCGAGCGGATCCGGCGGGACCCGCCCGGACGAGTGGTAGCTGCGCACGACCCGGGTGCCGTCGAAGGTGAACCAGGTGCGCAGCAGCTGCTGGTACGCCTTCCACCCGCCCGTGTCCGGGTGGAACCCGTCGAGGTCCCACAGCTCCCGGAACGCCGTGTTCCACACGCGCAGCGCGTCCGTCCCGCCCGTCGAGGGCACGCCCCACAGCGTCGTGCCCTGCGTGACCGGGAACGTCTTCATGACCTGCTTCACCGGGGCGATGCCGGTGCTGAACCCGCTCACGGCGACCGCGCCGACCGGGGGCACGTCCCCGAAGTCGGTGCTGAACACGGCCCGGGCCAGCGAGCGCAGGTTCGGCCCGCACAGCTCGTCCGGATTGTCGGCGGGCGGGCGTACCCCGGCCGAGCTGGTGCGGCACTGGCGGTGCAGGAACGCGGCCACCTCGCGCAGCAGCCGCAGCGCGCCCTCGCCCGTCACGAGCGGCCCCAGGTCGGTGCCGTGCGCGATCGGCATGACCGTGATCGCGCGGCTGCGGCGGGCCAGCAGCTGGGCGACGAAGTAGAACTCGTCGAGCAGGTACTTCTTGCCCAGGTCGAAGTACTGCTGGAACGGGCTGTCCCGATTGATCAGCCCGTACGGGTAGGTCGCCGTGTACGAGCTCGTGTTCGGGCTGTAGAAGAGCGCGAAGTCCAGCCGCGACACCGGCCGGGGCCGCGCGAGGTTGGGCGAGAACACGGCGACGGTGAGCATCTGGTCCGTCTGCGGCGCCGGGTAGCGCAGCCAGTAGAACCGCCCGAGCGCGTCGACCTGGACCTTCACGAGCCGGTGGTGGAACTGGGCCCAGCCGCGGGCGGTGTCGGCGACCGGGGTCGCGGGCAGCAGGTCGTCCTCGGCGACGTAGCAGTCGAGCTGGTCGTTCCAGTGGCCGGTGTAGGCGCGCACGGCGGGGTACTTGGGCGGCCGCCACAGCAGCGCGGCGTGCGGGTCGCGGCCCGGCTGGCGCATCACGGCCTTGATCTGCTCGGCGTCGAGCTCCACCACGGGGCACGTGTCGAGCCGCCCCAGCGTCACCGTGAACGTGACGTCGTCGCCGGCCACGGCCCGCTGGGCGAGCGCGTTGTTCCACGGCTCGGTGCGCAGGTCCCCGGCGACGGCGATGTGCTCGGTCACGTACGCCGGGTGGGCCACGACGATCAGCGGGATCGGCGGCGGCGACGCCAGCACCGTGCTGAAGCGCCCGGCCGCGTCGGTGCCGCCGCTCGTCCCGCCCAGGGTCACCAGGGCGTTGGCGATCGGCAGGCCGTTGACGTCCCGGACCAGCACCGTACAGGTGAGCGCCACGTCGCCCAGTGTGACCGCGAGCGGGGCGCCGGCCAGCCAAGTGGCGGGTGTGAGACAGCAATCCGGGCCGGACGGCGGCGCCCGGCCGTCAGTGGGCCCCGTTGTTCCGGCTCGGCGGCGGGGCCTGGCGGATGTCCGACTGGGTGGTGCTGGCCAGCCAGATGGCGGCGAGCATGGCGAGGCCGGCACCGACCATGATCCATGGTCGCACCCCGCTGGTGTCGATCTGCTCGTGGAACGCCGTGACGCCGACCGCGACGCTGACGGCGGGGTCGGCGATGGTGATCGCCATGAGCGGCACGGCGATGCGGGAGCTTTGCAGCGCGTTCTGGTTGAGGATCACCGCGGCCAGCCCGGTGAACATCAGCGCGTAGGTCTGCCCCCGGGTGAAGATCGCGGCCGGATCGGTGGACAGCTCGGCGGTCAGCGCCTTGAGCAGGGAGGCGGCGATGCCGTAGAGCAGGCCGCTGGCGACCCCCAGCAGCACCGCTCGGGTCGAGTTGCCGGCGCACCACGCGAAGACCAGGCACACCGCGAGCACGGGACCGGCCCACAGCGCGACGCCGAGCCACCCGGCCACCGACGGCTGGTCGATGCCGGGGCGGGGCTGGGCGGCGAGCAGGAACGCGGCCAGGCCGGCCCCGCCGAGCGCCACCACGGCGTAGTCGCGCCGGTGGACGGGGCGCCGGTTGAGGGCGGCGGCCAGCGGGATGGCCAGGAACAGGCCGGTGATCAGCAGCGGCTCGACGAGGATGAGCGGCCCGAAGCTCAGCGCGAGGGCCTGCAGCCCGGTGCCGATGGTCTCGGGCACCCAGGCCAGCAGCCATCGGGGGCGGCGGACGAGGCGCAGCAGCAGCCGCGGGTCGAGCGGCGGCGCCCGCTTCTCGAGCTTGGCCTCGCTCTGCTCGAGCGCGGCGCTGACGGCGAACGCGGCCGCGGACCCCAGCGCCGCGAGCACGGCGATGAAGTTCTCGCCGGCGGCGGGGTCACCGGCGGCCATCATCGACACCGGACGATCGGCGGCCGGACCCGGCGACGAGGTCGGCAATGCCGGCGGCCGGATCGCCGGCGAACAGGGCGAGCCCGGCGGCGCGGGCCCGGCGGCCGCGCTCGCCGCCGATGAGTTCGCCCAGCGCCGGCCCGAGCTGGTCCCGCCCGCGCACCAGGGTGCTCACCCCGGCCTCGGCCATGGCGGCCGCGCTCGCCCGGCCGTGGCCGGGCAGCGGCCGGTACGTGAGCACGGGCAGCCCGCACGCCATGGCCTCGAGCGCGGTGAGGCCACCGCCGTTCTCCACGAGCACGTCGGCGGCGCGCAGCAGCTCCGGCATGTCGTCCACCCAGCCCAGGACCGGCCCGGCCCCGGCCAGCAGCATCCGGCTGCGCAGCGCCTCGTTGCGCCCGCAGACCGTGACCGGGATCGCGGCGCCCGTCCGGGCGATGTCGGCGGCCGTCGCGGCGACCTCGCCGACCCCCCACGCCCCGGCGACCACCAGCGCGAGCGGGGCGTCCGGGGGCAGGTCGAAGCGCTCCCGGGCGCGCCGCTGCTGCGCCGCGGAGGCCGGGGCGCACCGGGCCGACACCACCCGGCCCGCCACGCGCACGCCGGCCGCCGCGTGGGCGAGCGCCTGGGCGCGGCTCGTCTCGTGCGCCACGCAGTGCACGTCGACGCCCGGGGACAGCCAGATCGGGTGCGCGGCGAAGTCGGTCACGTAGGTGACCACCGGCGCGGCGAGGTGCCCGTCGCGGCGCAGCGGCCCGAGCAGCTGGCTGGCGATCGGGTACGTCGACACGACGACGTCGGCGTCGTCGGGCAGCGCCCGGCGCATCCGCGCGCGCACCGGGCGCAGCAGGGCGCGCGTGACCGGTGCGGCGCCGCGGAACCGGCGGGCGATCGCGAACAGCCCGTCGTAGATCCAGGGCAGGCGCAGCAGCAGGCCGTGATACGTGCCGCGCAGCAGCCGTCCGAGCCGGAACGGGAAGACGTCGGTGACGTCGAGGCAGTCGACGCGCAGACCCCGCGCGCGCAGCCGCTCGGCCAGCTCGCGGGTCGTGCCGTCGTGCCCGGCGCCGACGCTGGCCGAGATCACCACGACGCGGCGGCGCAGGTCGGCGCGGGGCGCCGCAGACTCGAGAGTGGACACGCCAGGCGCACTACCGCACCGAGCCTGGTTCTAACGCTCGGCCCGCCGGCGGAGGCGGGCGGGAAGGGGTGGTCCGATGCGGATCGCGAACCGGGTCGCGCTGGTCACCGGCGCCTCGTCGGGCATCGGCGAGGCCACGGCGCTGCGGCTGGCCGGCGCGGGCGCGCGGCTGGTCCTGCACGGCCGGGACCGGGACCGGCTGTCGCAGCTGGCCGAGCGCACCGGCGGCTTCGCGGTGGTCGGCGACCTCGCCGAACCGGGCGCGGCCGAGCGGCTGGCGGCCGAGGCGGACCGGCTCGGCGGCGGCGTGGACATCCTGGTCAACAACGCGGGCGTGGGCTGGGCCGGGCCGTTCGGCGAGATGGCGCCCGACGACATCGCGCGGCTGGTCGCGGTGAACCTGGTCGCGCCGATGCGGCTCACCCGGGCCCTGCTGCCGGGGATGCGCGACCGCGCGGACGGGCACGTCATGTTCGTGACGTCGATCGCCGGGCGCACGGGCGTGGCCGGCGAGGCGGTCTACTCGGCGAGCAAGGCGGGGCTGGACGCGTTCGCCGAGAGCCTGCGGCTGGAGACGCGGGGCACGGGCGTCGGGATCGGCGTCTTCGTGCCGGGGGTCGTGCAGACGGAGTTCTTCCAGCGCCGCGGGCGGCCCTACGAGCGGCGCCGCCCGCGGCCGCTGCCCGTGGACCGGGTCGCGGACCTGCTGGTCGGGGCGATCGCGGCGGGCGGTGCCGAGCGCTACGCGCCGGGCTGGCTGCGTCTGCCGGTCG
Source organism: Dactylosporangium sp. CA-052675 (assembly GCF_050947935.1). Lineage (GTDB taxonomy): Bacteria > Actinomycetota > Actinomycetes > Mycobacteriales > Micromonosporaceae > Dactylosporangium. The sequence continues at coordinate 6,324,500 of NZ_CP192010.1, forward strand.
CGGTGCGCGGGGCGGCCCCCGGGCTGTATCGCCGGCTGGCCGCCCGGTTCGGGTGAGGCTACCCGGCGCGCAGCGCGCGGATCGACTGCCGCAGCGACGCCATCGTCGCCAGCACGGCGGTGGGCTCGTAGCCGCAGTGGGCCATGCAGTTGGCGCAGCGCGGGTCGCGGCCCCGCCCGTAGCGCTCCCAGTCGGTCGTCTCCACCAGTTCGCGGTAGGTGGGCACGTACCCGTCGGCCATCAGGTAGCACGGTCGCTGCCAGCCGAACAGCGAGTACGACGGCACGGCCCAGGCGGTGCACGGGAAGTCGATGCGGCCCTCGAGGAAGTCGAGGAACAGCGGCGAGTGGCTCAGCCGCCAGCGCCGTCGCCGGCCGTCGGCGAACGCCTTGGCGAACAGCTCGCGGGTCTGCTCCACGCCGAGGAAGTGCTCCTGGTCCGGGGCCTTCTCGTAGGCGTACGCCGGGGAGATCATCATCTCGTCGATCCCCAGCTCGTCGTTGAGGTGGTCGAGGACCTCGATGACGGTCTGCGGGGTGTCGGTGTTGAAGAACGTGGTGTTGGTCGTGACCCGGAACCCGCGCCGCTGGGCCTCCCGCAGGGCCGCCACGGCCTCGTCGAAGACACCGTCCTTGCACACCGAGGCGTCGTGGCGCTCGCGCAGGCCGTCGATGTGGACGGTGAACGCGAAGTACGGCGACGGCCGGAACTTGTCGAGCTTCTTCGGCAGCAGCAGGGCGTTGGTGCACAGGAACACGTATTTCTTGCGCCGCAGCAGCTCGGCGGTGATGACGTCGATCTGCGGGTGCATGAGCGGCTCGCCGCCGGCGATGGAGACCATCGGCGCGCCGCACTCGTCGATCGCGGCCAGCGCCTGCTCCACCGGCATGCGCCGGCGCAGCACGTCGGCCGGGTGCTCGATCTTGCCGCACCCGGCGCACTTGAGGTTGCAGGCGAACAGCGGCTCCAACTCGACCAGCAGCGGGAACTTCTCGCGGCGGTGCAGCTTCTGGGACAGCAGATACCGGCCGATGCGCAGCCGTTGCCGCAGGGGGATGCTCATTGCCGTACCTCCTTGGGCAGCATGAAACGGACGTCTTCTTGCACGGCGGTGTGTTCCCGCACCGTGCGGGCCCCGAGCCCCGACAGCGCGGCGACCACCTCGTCGACGACGGCGGGCGGGGCCGAGGCGCCGGCGGACACGCCGACGCTGCGCACGCCGGCCAGCCACCGCAGGTCGATGCCGCCGGCGCCGTCGACCAGGTACGCGGGGGTTCCCGTGCGCTCGGCGACCTCGACGAGGCGCTTGGAGTTCGAGGAGTTGACGGATCCGACGACGAGTACGGCATCGCAGGCGTCCGCGATCTCGGCCACCGCGCGCTGCCGGTTCGTCGTGGCGTAGCAGATGTCGTCGGACGGCGGGGCGGCCAGGTCGGGGAAGCGCGCCCGCAGCACCGCGAGGACGTCGGCGACGTCGTCGACGGCGAGGGTCGTCTGGACCAGGTAGGACACCCGTCGCGGGTCGTCGACGCGCACCCGCTCGGCGTCGCCGACGTCCTGGACGAGCCGGACCCGCTCGGGCGCCTCGCCGAGCACGCCGTCGGTCTCCTCGTGCCCGGCGTGGCCGATGAGCAGCACGGTGTCGCCGTGCTCGGCGAAGCGCCGGGCCTCGCTGTGGACCTTCGTCACGAGCGGGCAGGTGGCGTCGATCGTCGGCAGGTGCCGGTCGGCGGCCGCCGAGCGGACCGCGGGCGAGACGCCGTGCGCGGAGAACACCGTCATCGCGCCCTCCGGCACCTCGTCGACCTCGTCGACGAAGATCGCGCCCCGCCGGGACAGGTCGGCGACCACGTGCGTGTTGTGCACGATCTGCTTGCGGACGTACACCGGCGGCCCGTACTGCTCCAGCGCGCGCTCCACGACGAGGATGGCGCGCTCCACCCCGGCACAGAACGAGCGGGGTGCGGCGAGCACGACCCGGCGGACCGTGGTGGCCGCCGCCCACTCCCGCAGCCCCGCGGCGACGGCCGGCAGGGCCGCCAGCGCCGTGCGCAGCCGCCCCACGGTGCCCGGCCGGAGCACCGCGTCGGTGTCGGCGACGACCCGCACGCAGGCGGCGGGGCGGTCCTCGGCCCCGGCGAGCAGCCACGCCGACTCCAGGTCCACCGTCAGCGCCCCGGTCTCGGCGAGCCGGCCCCGGGCCGCGCCCAGGGCCAGCCGGTCGGTGCTGAGCACCGGCCCGGCGCGCACGGTGAGCCCCTGGCGGCGCAGCGCCCCCGCGAGCAGGACGGCCGAGGGCAGCACGGTCACGGCCGGCGCCGCGGCCGCGGCCCGGACGGCGGCGCGGACCTCCGTGGCCACGACGACGTCACCGGGCTCGAGCCCCGCGTCCAGCCCGCCGCCGACGCCGGCCACGGCGAGCGCCCGGGCCCCGGCCACGGCGGACGAGCCGGCGGCCCGTTCGGCGCGGCGGCGCCCCGCGCCGGTGTGCAGGACGGTGCCGAGCGGCCCGGGCCGGCCCCGGCGCAGCGCCGCCGCCTCCGTTCGCATCGGCGCGCACAGCAGCCAGTCGCCGTCCGGGCGCCGGTGGGCCGGCGTGCTCATCGCCCCTCCTCGGCGCTGTCGCGCAGGATGCGGCCGAGGGCGCTGACCGGGAACACCAGCCGGTACAGGTGGTAGTTGATGTAGAAGTCGCCCGGGAAGCCGGTGCCGGTGTAGTGCGGCTCGTCCCAGGTGCCGTCGGGGCGCTGGGTGTCGAGCAGCCAGGCCAGCGCCCGGCGCGCGGCGGGCGTGTGGTGCTCGCCGGTGGCGTGCAGTGCCAGCAGGGCCCAGGCCGTCTGCGACGCGGTGGACGTCCCGCGCCCGCGCATGGCCGGATCGCGGTAGGAGCGCATGTCCTCGCCCCAGCCGCCGTCGCCGTTCTGATGCTCCAGCAGCCATCGCACGGCGCGGCGGATCGAGGAGTGCCCCGGCGCGACGCCGGCGGCGGTCAGGGCGGGCACGACGCAGCCGACGCCGTACACGTGGTTGGCTCCCCAGCGGCCGAACCAGGAGCCGTCCGCCTCCTGGGCCCGCAGCAGCCACCGCACGCCCCGGCGGGCGGCGGGCGAGTCCGCAAGGCCCTGGGCACACAGCGCCTCCACGATGTGCGCGGTGACGTCGGCGCTGGGCGGGTCGATGACCTCACCGAAGTCGCAGAACGGCAGGTCGGCCACGAGCGCGCGGTCGTTGTCGGCGTCGAAGGCGCCCCAGCCGCCGTCGCGCGACTGCATGCCGACCAGCCAGCGGGTGGCCCGGTGCAGCACGGCATGGCCCCGCAGCGGGGTCCGCCGCAGCGCGAGGATCACCTCGGCGGTGTCGTCGGTGTCGGGGTATCCGTCGTTGTCGAACTCGAACGCCCAGCCGCTCGGCGGGACGTGCGCCCGGCGGACGGCCCAGTCGCCCCGCACGGTGATCTCCTCCCCGGCGAGCCAGTTCCCGGCCCGCGCCATCGCGGGATCGTCGGCCGGCAGCCCGGCGTCGGCCAGGGCCGTGACCGCGAGGGCGGTGTCCCACACCGGCGACTGGCACGCCTCCAGGCGGCGCGCCGTCCCGCCGGGCGTCTCCTCGCGCACGGTGAACCGTTCCAGCCCCACCAGGCCCGCTCGCAGCACCGGGTGCGTCACGGGGTAGCCGAGGGCGTGCAGGGCGATGAGCGAGTACACCCACGGCGGCTGGATGCCGCCCCAGGAGCCGTCGGCCTCCTGCCGGGCGATGATCCACTCGGCGGCGCGGCGCAGCGCGTGGCGGCGCAGCGGCCGGGCGGCGACGCGCTCGTAGCCGCGGGCGGCGAGGTCGAGGCGGTGCAGCCAGCCCGCGCGGCGAGTCAGCGGCGGCGGTGGCGGCGGGTGCAGCCCCGTGCGCAGCTCCGGCAGCGAGAAGCCCAGCGATCGCACGGGCCGCAGCGCCCGCACGATCGACAGCGGCACGATGGTCTGGCGGGCCCAGCACGCGAAGTCGTACACGTTGAAGGGCATCCACGCGGGCAGCAGGACGAGCTCGGGCGGGACGGCGGGCACCCGGCGCCAGGGCCACTCGCCGAACAGCGCCAGCCAGATGCGGGTGAACACCCGGCTGCGCTCGATGCCGCCCCGGTCGCGGACGAACGCCGCGGCCGCCGCCATGTGCGGTGCCTCGGGCGCGTCGCCGGCCAGGCGCAGCGCCGTGTACGCCTCGATGGTGGTGGACAGGTCGCCGGGGCCGCCGTGGTACGTCGCCCAGGCCCCGTCGTCGCACTGCCGGGAGCGGATCCAGCGGGCCGTCTGCGCGGTCAGGCGCTCGTCGCGGATCCCGAGGAACCGGCGCAGCATCAGGTCCTCGGCCTCGATCGTCACGTTGGTCTCGAGCTCGCCCTTCCACCAGCCGGCCGCGTCCTGGCGGGCGCGCAGGTGATCCGTCGCCCGCTCCAGGCCGTCGCGGAGCCGGTCGATGAGCTCGTCGCGCGCGGGTGCCCGCGTCGGTACCCCGGCCATCAGTGGTGGCGTCCCGTCACGAGGCGGGCGAGGTCCGCCAGGTCGTCGTGCACGTCCGCGGGCAGGCCGAGCGCGTCGAGCTCGGCGAGCGCGTGGCGCAGGTGGCGGTCGGCCTCCTGCCGCACCCAGTCGCGCGAGCCGGCCTCCTCCAGCAGCCCGGTCGCGGTGCGCAGGTCGGCGTCGTGCAGGTCGCCGGACGACGCGTACAGCTCCCGCAGCGCCTCGCCCGCGGCGGTGCCGGACGTGAGCGCGTGCACGACCGGCACCGACTTCTTGCGCGACCGCAGGTCGGACCCGACCGGCTTGCCGGTGCGCGCCGGCTCGCCCCAGACGCCGAGCTCGTCGTCGACGAGCTGGAAGCTCATCCCCAGGTGGGTGCCGAGGCGCGTCAGGCCCTCGGTCACGGCCGCGGGGGCGTCGCACAGCAGCGCCCCCAGCGCGCAGGCGCACGACATCAGCGCGGCGGTCTTGTCGGCGCTCATCGCGAGGCACTCCGCGAGGGTGACGTCGTCGCGCCGTTCGAACTCCAGGTCGGCGACCTGGCCGGCGATCAGCCGGTGGACGTCGGCGTCCAGCCGCCGGGCCGCGCGCACGGTGCCCGGCCGGGTGTCGCCGCTGAGCACGTCGCGGGCGAGCAGCATGAGGGCGTCGCCGGCGAGGATCGCGGCGGGAACGCCGAAGACCGCCCAGGCCGTCGGGCGGTGCCGGCGTACCGTGTCCTGGTCCATGACGTCGTCGTGCAGCAGCGAGAAGTTGTGCGCGAGCTCGACGGCCGCCGCGGCGGCGACGCCCCGCTCCGGTGGGTGACCGGCGGCGCGGGCCGACAGCAGGGCCAGGGCCGGGCGGATGCCCTTGCCGCCCGCGGCGGACGGCGAGCCGTCGGCCTCGCAGTAGCCCATGTGGTAGGCGGTGACCCGCTGGTTGCGGGGGTCGAGGCGGCCCAGGAGCTCCCTGATCCGCGGCTCGACCAGGGCGGGTACCTGATCGAGGAAGCCGACGGGTGCGATGGTCAACGTGTGCCCTCCAGGGTTCGGTCGGCAGAAGCCAGGTGGGCGAGCACGACGTCGGCGGCGCGGTGACCGCTTCGCACGGCGCCCTCCATCGTGTCCGGCCACCCGGTGTCGGTCCACGCTCCGGCCAGGACGAGGCCGGGCATGCGGGTCGCCGCGCCGGGCCGCAGCGCGCGGGTCCCGGGAGCCTGCCGGAAGGTCGCCCGCGGCTCGCGGGTGACGAACGCGTCCAGCAGCCGCGCCGAGCGCGCCGCGGGCAGGAGCCCGGCGACGGCGTCGGCGCAGACGGCGGTCAGGCGCGCGGCCGGGGCCGCGATGGTGTCGTCCGCGGCGGATATCGACACCACCAGGTACTGCTCGCCGGGCATCGAGTCCGGCGTACGGTCGAAGATCCATTGGGCCGGGGACTCGACGGCCGCGGCGAACGGCAGCCGGGTGACGGGCGAGTCGTAGCGCAGGTGGACGTTCACGATCGGGGAGCTGCCCAGCCGGTGCCAGTCGTCCCGGGCGGCGCCCGCGGCGGGCGGCACCACCCGCGCGGCGGCCTGCGGCGGAACGGCCAGCACGACCGCGTCGGCGACGATCTCGTCCTGGGCCGTGCGGCCGCCGGAGCCGCCGGTCACGACCCGGAACCCGGTGACGTCCGGCCGGATCCGCTCGGCCCGGCGGCCGGTGGCGACCCGCACGCCGAGCCGGGCCAGCAGCCGGTGCGCGGGACGGCCGTGCAGGTCGGCCAGCGGCACGAGCGGACGCCCGATGTCGCCGGCGCCGGCGCGCTCCAGCAGCCCGGTCCGGAACACCCGCGCGGCCAGCGCGAGCGACGCGTGCTGCGCGGGCGTGTTGAGCGCGGCGACGGTGATCAGGTCCCACAGCCGGCGCACCGCCCGGGAACCCTGGCCGTGCTCGGCCAGCCACTCGCCGAAGGACCGCTCGTCGTTGGCCGCGTCGTCCGGGTCCACCGTGCGCAGCGCGCCGGCCGCGGCGATCGCGCGCACGCGCTCGCGGGCGTCGAGCAGGCGGTAGCGGGCCAGGGCCGGCAGCAGGTGGGCCGGGGCCGGCAGCCCCCGCGTGCGGGCCAGCACGTGCGGCGCCCGGCCGTGCGAGAGGACCGGGATCCGCAAGTGTGGCTGCATCCGGGCCAGGTCCGCGCTGCCGAGCCGGTCCAGCAGGGCCCGGTAGCGCTCGTAGCAGCGCAGGAACACGTGCTGCCCGGTGTCCACGACGAGCCCGTCGTGGTCGAAGGAGTACGTCGCGCCGCCGAGCTCGTTGCGCCGCTCGACCAGCGTCACCCGGGCGCCGGCGTCGGCGAGCCGGAGGGCGGCGGTGATGCCCGCGAGCCCGCCGCCGACGACGCACACGTCGCGGCCGGCGACCGGGGCTGACGGTGTGTCCGGTGGCGTGGCCATCAGGCCGACCGCAGCGCGAGGGCCCGGGCGGCGACCATGGCCTTCGCGCCGGAGGAGAGGGACAGCCGGGTGCGGGTGACGGCCAGCGGGTCCTCGGCGATGCGGGCCAGCAGCCGGCGGTAGATGCCGGCCATCGCGGCGGTGCAGGCGGCGCTGCGGGCGTCCAGCATCGGCAGCAGCCGAAGACCGGTCTCGTACCACCGCTCGGCCCGCTCGGCCTCGAAGCGCACGAGCGCGGCGAAGCGGTCGGGCGGGTCGGCGAAGCCGTCGCCGTCGGGCTCGAGGTTGCAGCCGAACCGGTCCAGGTCGTCCTTGGGCAGGTAGACGCGGCCGGCCAGCTGATCCTCCCGCAGATCGCGCAGGATGTTGGTCAGCTGCAGCGCGATGCCCAGCGCGTCGGCGAACGCGGCGGCCCGCGGCGGTGCTCCGGTGCCGAAGACGCCCAGCGAGAGGCGCCCGACGGAGCCGGCCACGCAGCGGCAGTACCACAGCAGGTCGTCCATCGTGGCGTAGGTCGTGCCGCGCACGTCGGCCGCGCAGCCGTCGATCAGCTCGTCGAAGGCCGGCAGCGGGATGGGCAGCCGCCGGGCGGCGTCGTGCAGGGCCAGCAGCACCGGGTCGTGCCCGGCCGTCTCCGGCAGCCGGTGCAGCGCGTCGCGGACCTCGTCGAGGCGGCCCAGGCGCTCGTCCGGCGGGAGGGACCCGTCGCCGATGTCGTCGATGCGGCGGGCGGTGGCGTACACCGCGGACAGCGCACGCCGGCGGTCCCGGGGCAGCAGCCGGATGCCGTAGGAGAAGTTGCGCGCCTCCCGGCGCGTGATCTCCTCGCAGTGCCGGTACGCCGCCGCGAGGGAGCCGCCCGCGCTCACCCGGCGCTCCTGATCATCACGCCCAGCCAGGATCTCGCGATGTCGCGCCGGCGGGGCCGCGGCGGGCCGGGCAGCGGGTCGTAGCCGCTGCGCCGCAGGGCCCGCAGCGTGGCGCGGCCGCCGGCAACGTATCCGCCGACCGCCACCCGCGCCCAGCCGTGCAGCGCCCCGACCAGCGGCGTCCCGGCGTCGAGCCACGCCCGGGCGCGGCCGGCCTCGAAGTGCACGAGGGCGCGCAGCGCGCCGCTCGCCGTGGCCGCGGCCAGGTCGGTCTCCGCCACGCCGAACCGGTCGAGGTCGGCCGCGGGCAGGTACACCCGCCCGCGCCGGTGATCCTCGGCGATGTCCTGGAGGTGCTCGAGGACCTGCAGCGCGGTGCAGACGCGGTCCGACTGCGCGATCAGCGCCGGCTCGGGCCGGCCGAACACGTGCAGGACGAGCTCGCCGACCGGGTCGGCCGACAGGGAGCAGTACCCGACGAGCTGCTCGACGGTCTCGTAGCGGGTCACCGTCTGGTCGACCCGGTTGGCCTCGATCAGGCGCAGCAGCGGGCCGGCGGGCAGCCGGCACGCGGACACCGTCGGGGCGAGCCCGCGCAGCACCGGGTGCCGGACCGGGCGGCCGTCGTAGAGCTCATGGACCTCGGCCTCGAACGCGTCGAGCGCCGCCGTGCGGGCCCGGGCGCTCAGGCCCGGCACCGGTTCGTCGCCCAGGTCGTCGACGAACCGCGCGTAGCGGTACAGGGCCAGCAGGTGCTCACGCGTCGCCCTGGGCAACACGCGAAGCGCCACCGGGAAGTTCTCGCCGCCGGCCCGCTGCTGCGGTGCCAAGGGCCCGTCGGGCAGCGCCGTCTGGGTCGTCATGCCGAGCATGGCGGCGCGCTACCCGCGATCCGCGCCCGTAACCTTCGCGGCGGTTCCTGGTGGCGGTCCGGCATCCGGCGCGCCGGGCCGGGGCTCATCGGAGGTGGTCGCTCATCCGGGCGAACCGCAGCCCTTGGCGCTCGCCGTCGCCGGCGATCGCCGTCAGCGCGCCGAGGGCCGAGCCCCAGGAGCCGGGCACCGCCGCGCAGTCGCTGTCGTGCAGCAGCAGGGTGGCGCCGCCCCTGATGCCGCCGGAGCGCAGGTGGGCCAGCACGGTGGCGGTGGTGGCGCCGGCCTCCCAGTCGCGGCCCCAGGCGCTCCAGAGCACCGGGCGCAGGCCGAGCCGGACGGAGGCGAGCAGGCTCCCGGCGCACAGCACGCCGTACGGCGGGCGGAACCACCGGGGCGGCGCTCCGCAGACGCCGAGAATCAGCTCCGCCGTGCGGGCGAGCTCGCCGTGCACGCGCCCCGGGCTCATCCGCAGGTGACTGCGGTGCGTCCAGCCGTGCACGCCGATCTCGTGCCCCTCGTCGTGGATGCGGCGCAGCAGGCCGGGCGCCCGCGCCGCCATGGTCCCGAGCACGAAGAAGGTGGCGGGGATGCCCAGCCGCGCCAGCGACCGGAGGAAGTGCGGGGTGGAACGCGGGTCCGGGCCGTCGTCCAGGGTGAGCGCGACGGTGCCCGGCCGGCCGGTGCCGTTCAGCGCCGGCAGGTGCCGGCGGACCGACGGCAGCGCCGTCACCCCGGGGCCCGCGTGCAGCACCGCGGCGGCCGCGGACACGCTCATCGCCAGAAGCCGTCTGCTCATGCACTCCTCCACCTGGCCGGGCCGGACGGGACGGGCCGCTACCCGCGGCGGTCGCGCCGAAACCGGGGCCGGTCGGCGCCGGCCCCGAAGCAAGATTGGAGATGGGGTCGCACCGGCGTTCCCGCCCGCGTGGAGTGCGGCGTGCGACCGGGCCGAACGGCATCGAGAGGAAGGACGGGGTGCCGTGAGTATTTCCCGCCGCCTGGCCGATCTGTTCCGGATCAAGGCCAACAAGGCCCTCGACCGGGCCGAGGACCCGCGCGAGGTGCTCGACTACTCCTACGAACGCCAGCTGGAGATGCTGACGAAGGTGCGCCGCGGCGTGGCCGACGTCGCCACCAGCCGCAAACGCCTCGACCTGCAGCTGGCCCAGCTGCAGCAGGCCGCCGACCGGCTGCAGGGCCAGGCCGCCGAGGCGGTCGAGATGGGCCGCGACGACCTCGCCCGCGAGGCCCTCACGCGCCGGGTCGCCGTCACCACCCAGATCGGTGACATCAGCGCCCAGCGCGACGCGCTCACCGGCGAGGAGGCGAAGCTCACGACGGCCGCCACCCGGCTGCAGGCGCGGGTGGAGGCCTTCCGCACGCGCAAGGAGACCATCAAGGCCACCTATACCGCGGCCGAGGCGCAGAGCCGCGTCGGCGAGGCGGTCTCGGGCATCTCGGAGGAGATGGGCGACGTCGGGATGGCCGTGCAGCGCGCCGAGGACCGTACGGCGCAGATGCAGGCCCGAGCCGGCGCGATCGACGAGCTGCTCACCTCGGGCGCGCTGCAGGACGCCACCGCGACGACCGCCGGCCGCGACGACCTGCGGGCCGCCCTCGACGCGGCACGGGGTGACCAGGGCGTCGACCGCGAGCTCGCCGCGCTCAAGGCCGGTCGCCCCGCACCGGCCGTCGGCGGCGGCCCGCAGCCCCGCGCGGTGGAGGCGGGGCCATCGGACGAGGAGGCCCGGCGATGATCATCAGAATTCTCGGCGAGGGGCAGTACCGCGTCCCGGAGTCGGCGCTGGTCGAGCTGAACGAGCTCGACGCCGAGGTGCAGACGGCCGTCGACACCGGCGACCGGGCCGCGTTCCACGACCGGCTGGGCGACCTGCTCGCCGCCGTCCGGGCGCGCGGCACCGGCGTGCCCGACGACGAGCTGACCGCCTCGGGGCTGGTCCTGCCCGCGCCCGACAGCGACCTGGCCGACGTGGCCGCGCTGCTGGGCGACGAGGGCCTCATCCCGGGCTGAGGAGCACCCGATGCGCACCCGATTTCGCCCCGACCGCCGCCTGACCGCGCGCATGGTGCTGACCGTGTTCCTCCTTGGGCTGGTGTACGTGGCCTTCATCGCCGTCCTCGTGACCCTCCTGCGCTCGGTGGTGGCGATCGTGGTCATCGCGGGCGGCGTGCTGGCCGTGCAGTACTGGTGCTCCGACCGCATCGCCCTGGCCGGCATGGGGGCCCGGATCGTCGACCCGCAGCAGCAGCCGCGGCTGCACGGCGTCATCGACCGGCTGTGCGCCGCGGCCGACATGCCCAAGCCGCGCGTCGCCGTGGCCGACACCGAGCTGCCCAACGCGTTCGCCACCGGCCGCAACACCGACCGTGCGGTGGTGTGCGTGACCACGGGCCTGATGCGCCGGCTCGAGACCGAGGAGCTGGAGGCGGTGCTGGCCCACGAGCTGTCCCACATCGCCCACCGCGACGTGGCGGTCATGACGATCGCCGCGTTCCTCGGCGTCGTGGCCGGCATGGTCACCCGCTTCATGTTCTACTCGCAGCTCTTCGGCGGCCGCCGGCGCGGGGACAACCAGACGTACCTGCTGCTCGTGCTGGTCATGGCCGTCTCCGCGGTGGTGTACACGCTGAGCTTCCTGCTCATCCGCGCCCTGTCGCGCTACCGGGAGCTGGCCGCGGACCGGGCCGGCGCCACGCTGACCGGCCGGCCCTCGGTGCTCGCCTCCGCGCTGACGAAGGTGACCGGCGAGATGGCCCGCATCCCGACCCGCGACCTGCGCACCGCCCAGGCGTTCAACGCGTTCTTCTTCACCCCCGCGATCGGGCCCCGGCCGAGCCTGGCGACCCTGCTCTCCACGCATCCGACCCTGCAGCGCCGCCTCGACCAGCTGGCCCAGATCTCGACCGAACTCGAAAGGGCGGCACCGGAGGCATGAGATTCCTCGACGCGCTGCTGGGGCGCACCAGAGCGGTCCAGCCCGACCTCGACGCCCTGTTCGCCGTCCCGGCCGCGGCCACCACGCTGCAGGCGGCCCTCGACCTGGAGCCGACCGGCGTGGGCGCCGTGTGCTTCAGGACGGCCGAGGGCCCGGCCGCCGCCCGGGCCGAGTCCGAGGCGCTGTCGCTGCTCACCGCCGACCAGGCCGCACGGGTGGCCACCAGCCGGGACGAGTACGGCTACACCTGGATCGCCGGCCGGCACGACCGCGACGACCTGGCCGGCCTGGTCACCGACCTGCACGCGGTGAACAGCACCCTCGCCGACGCCGGCTACGGCCCCAGCCTGCTGTGCACCGTCATCGGCTTCACCGGCGCCACCGACGGCCGCCGGCTCGGCCTGGTGTACCTGTTCAAGCGCGGCACCTTCTACCCGTTCGCACCCTCCGGCGCGCAGACCCGCGACAACGCCCTGGAGCTGCAGGTCCGCGCCCAGCTCGGTGGCGAGCTGCCCGTCGAGCCGGATCTGAGCCGCTGGTTCCCGATCTGGACGACCCCGGCCCTGTAGTCCCCCGGTGCGGGGTTCGCCACCGCGGGGCCGACGTGGTGTAGGGCCTCCGCGGCGGGGTAGTCCGCGGCGCATGGCTGCGGTGCGCTGGTTGCGCGAGAGCGGGCTGGCCGGGGAGCTGGCGGCGGAGTTCGCCGGGACGATGGTGCTCATCCTCTTCGGGTGCGGCGCCGTCGCGCAGGTCATCGCCGGCGGGCTCGGCGGTCACGACAGCATCGCCTGGGCGTGGGGCCTCGGGGTGACGTTCGGGGTGTACGTCGCCGGGCGGCTCAGCGGCGGGCACCTCAACCCGGCCGTGAGCGTGGCGTACGCCGTGTTCGGCGGCTTCGAGTGGCGCAAGGTGCTGCCGTACTCCGCGGCCCAGACCCTCGGCGCGTTCGTCGGTGCCCTGCTCGTGCGCTGGAACTACGGGTCGATCCTGCACGCCGCCGATCCGCGGCACACCGTCAAGACGCAGATCGTGTTCTCGACGCTGCCGGGCAACGGCACCCTGCCGGTCGACGTGCGCGGCGCGTTCCTCGACCAGATCATCGGCACGGCGATCCTGCTGTTTCTCATCATGGCCGTGACCGACGCCCGCAACAACGCGCCGCGGGCCAACCTGGCGCCGCTGCTGGTGGGGCTCATCGTCGTGGTGATCGGCATGGCGTGGGGCGCGGCCGCCGGATACGCCATCAACCCGGCGCGCGACTTCGGGCCGCGGGTCGCGTCGTTCCTCACCGGCTACGGCGGCGCGTTCGTGGACCAGACCGGGTACCCGTACTTCTGGGTGCCGATCGTCGCCCCGCTCGTCGGCGGCATCCTCGGCGCCTGGGCGTACCGGCTCGCCATCGGGCGCTACCTGCCGGCCCGGCAGCGCGAGCCGGGAAGGGTGAACATCAGCAGTGGCTGACTACATCGGGGCGATCGACCAGGGCACCACGAGCACCCGCGCGATGATGTTCGACCACGACGGCGCGGTCGTGGCCCAGCACCAGGTCGAGCACCGCCAGATCCTGCCGCGGGCCGGCTGGGTGGAGCACGACCCGGACGAGATCCGGCGCAACGTGCTCCTCGTCGCGGGCAAGGCCTTCGAGGGGTACCGCATCCGCGCGCTCGGCCTGACCAACCAGCGCGAGACCACGGTGGTGTGGGACCGGCGCACCGGCGCGCCGCTGGGCAACGCGATCGTCTGGCAGGACACCCGCACGGACCGCATCGCCGAGGCCCTCGACCACGACGGGCGCGGCGAGCTCGTGCGGCGCAAGAGCGGCCTGCGCCCGGCCACGTACTTCTCCGGCGGCAAGCTGCAGTGGATCCTCGAGCACGTCGACGGGGCCCGGGCGGCGGCCGAGCGCGGCGACGCCCTCTTCGGCACCATGGACACCTGGCTGCTGTGGAACCTCACCGGCGGCCGGGTCCACGCGACCGACGTGACCAACGCCAGCCGCACCATGCTGATGGACCTGGAGACGCTGGACTGGGACGACGAGCTGCTGGCCTGCTTCGGGGTGCCGCGCGCGATGCTGCCGCGCATCCACTCCTCGTGCGACCCCGCCGTCTTCGGCCGCACGACGGACGGGATCCCGCTCACCGCCGCGCTCGGCGACCAGCATGCGGCCGTCGTCGGGCAGGTCTGCTTCGCGCCCGGAGAGGCCAAGAACACGTACGGCACCGGCAACTTCCTGCTGCTCAACACCGGCACGCAACCGGTTCGCTCGCGGCACGGGCTGCTCACCACGGTCGCGTACCGGTTCGGCTCCGAACCGCCGGTCTACGCGCTGGAGGGCTCGATCGCCGTCACCGGCGCGGCCGTGCAGTGGCTGCGCGACCGGCTGCACATCATCGCCACCGCGGCCGAGAGCGAGACCCTCGCGGCCCGGGTGCCCGACAACGGCGGCATGTACTTCGTGCCCGCCTTCTCCGGCCTGTTCGCGCCCTACTGGCGGGCCGACGCGCGCGGCGCGATCGTCGGGCTGTCGCAGTACGACACCGACGCCCATCTCGCCCGGGCCACCCTGGAGGCGATCTGCTACCAGTCCCGCGACGTCGTCGAGGCGATGCAGCAGGACTCCGGGGTGACGCTCGACGTGCTCAAGGTCGACGGCGGCGTCACCGCCAACGACCTGTGCATGCAGCTGCAGGCCGACATCCTCGGCGTGCCGGTGAGCCGGCCCGTGGTCGCCGAGACCACCGCGCTGGGCGCCGCCTACGCCGCCGGGCTCGCGGCGGGCTTCTGGAGCGACACGCGGGAGCTGCGGGCCCACTGGCAGGAATCGCACCGCTGGGAGCCCACCTGGTCGCCGCGGCAGCGGGCCGAGGGCTACCGGCACTGGCACGACGCCGTCCGGCGGACCATGGACTGGATCGAGATCGGGGCCTGAGCGTGTACCACACCGGCACCATGTCACCGACCGCCCGGGACGAGGCCGTCGCGGCCCTGACCGGCACCGAGCTCGACGTCGTCGTCATCGGCGGCGGCGTGGTCGGGGCCGGCTGCGCCCTCGACGCCGTCACCCGCGGCCTGAGCACCGGGCTGCTGGAGATGCGCGACTTCGCCAGCGGCACCTCGAGCCGGTCGAGCAAGCTCATCCACGGCGGCCTGCGCTACCTGGAGATGCTCGACTTCCGGCTGGTGCGCGAGGCCCTGCGCGAGCGCGGTCTGCTGCTGCGCCGCCTGGCCCCGCACCTCGTGCGGCCGGTCCCGTTCCTCTACCCGCTCACCCACCACGTGTGGGAGCGGGGCTACGTCGGCGCGGGCGTCACGCTGTACGACACCATGGCCGGACGCGACCGTGGCGTTGGTGGTGGCGCCCTGCCCCGCCACCGCCAGCTGAGCCACCGCGCCGCGTTGCGGGTCTGCCCGGCACTGCGCCCGGACAGCTTCGTCGGCGCCGTGCAGTACTGGGACGCGCAGGTCGACGACGCCCGGCACACCATGTTCGTGGCCCGCACCGCCGCCGCCTACGGCGCGCACGTGCTGTCCCGCGCCCAGGTCATCGGCTTCCTGCGCGAGGGCGGGCGGATCACCGGCGTGCGGGTGCGCGACCTGGAGCACGACCGCGAGTTCGAGGTGCGCGCCCGGCAGGTCGTCAACGCGACCGGCGCGTGGACCGACGACACCCAGGCGATGATCGGCGAGCGCGGGCAGTTCCACGTCCGCGCCTCGAAGGGCATCCACCTGGTCGTGCCCCGAGACCGGATCCGCTCCTCCACCGGCATGATCCTGCGCACCGCGACGAGCGTGCTGTTCGTCATCCCGTGGGGCCGGCACTGGATCGTCGGCACCACCGACACCGAGTGGACCCTGGACAAGGCGCATCCGGCCGCGACGCGCGCCGACATCGAATACCTGCTGCGCGAGATCAACCAGGTGCTCGCCACGCCGCTGCGCCACGACGACGTCGAGGGCGTCTACGCCGGCCTCCGCCCGCTGCTGGCCGGGGAGTCGGAGCTCACCTCGAAGCTGTCCCGCGAGCACCTCGTCGCCACGCCGGTGCCCGGGCTCGTCGCGGTCGCGGGCGGCAAGTACACGACGTACCGGGTGATGGCCGCCGACGCCGTGGACGCCGCGGTGCACGGGCTGGGCGGGGCGGTACCGCCGTCGTGCACCGACCAGACCCCGCTCGTCGGCGCGGACGGTTTCGCGGCCCTGTGGAACCAGCGCGCCGCGCTCGCGACCGGCAGCGGCCTGCACGTCGCCCGGATCGAGCACCTCCTCGGCCGCTACGGCAGCCTCGTCCCCGAGGTGCTGGAGCTGCTCGCCGCCGACCCGCGCCTGGCGCGGCCGGTGCCCGGCGCCGACGACTACCTGATGGCGGAGGTGCGCTACGCCGTGCTGGCCGAGGGCGCCCGGCACGTCGAGGACGTGCTCACCCGCCGGACCCGCATCTCGATCGAGACGTTCGACCGGGGCATGACGGCGGTGCGCCCCGTGGCCATGCTGATGGCCGACGCGCTGGGCTGGACCGCCGAGCAGGTCGACCGCGAGGTGGACAGCTACCGGCTGCGCGTGGAGGCGGAGCGGGCCTCCCAGACCCAGCCCGACGACCGCACCGCCGAGCGCATCCGCCGCGAGGCCCCCGACGTGGTGCCGGTGGTGCACGCCGCCTGACCCACACATCGACCAACTTCCCTTCGATCGGCGCCACTTCCCGAGCAAAGTCGCAGGTGGCCGGGGTGCACGCCGCATCTCGGCAGTTCCGATCGAGGGGTTCACCTGCGACTGAGAAGCCGCTATGGTCATGAGGCTCGCCGCGAGTGATCGTCACCGTTCCGGTGACGGCGCGGCGGCCCGCCGAGTCGTGCTCGAACGAGCCGGGGACCCAAGCATCACTGGGGTGAATCCGTGCGGCCACGCGCCGCGCGGTAGGGCGATCCTCCCGCCCGAATCCGTCAGCTAACCCGGTAGGCGGCACCGGAAGGAGCAGTACATGCACGCCCTCACGCGGCGCCATACCTCGGCTCATCGCCCTGCGGACCCCCCGGCCCGCCCGGATCGCCGCATCGGCTGACCCTCCGGCCCGGGCACCGCTCCCCCGTCACAACGCCTCGACCGCCACTGTCCGCAGTGGACGGTCGATCGCGCATTCCCCCGCTCCGCACCGGACCCCCCGGCCCGGAGTCGAACTCTGTCGAGGTTCTCCGTGCACTACCTGAGCAAACCCAGCCATCCCGACAATCTGAACCGTTCACTCCGGCCGAGGTGCGACCGTGCCGGCCGATGAGACCACCGGGCGGCACCGCCGGCAGGAGCAGCCCCGCCGTCGCCTCCCGGCCCCCCGCGGCATCGCCCTCTACTCCGCGGCCGCCGTCGTCGCGTTCGCCGTCATCGGCGCGCTGCTGTCGTTCACCTCGCACGGCCCCAGCGCGCTGGCCGTGGCCCAGAACGAGTCGGCCCGCAGCGCCGACGACCGGGCGGCCGACGCCGAGCACCGCGCGTCGCGCGGCGAGGCACGCACCGGCGACACGCCCAGCCGGCAACCGTCGCCGAAGGCGAGCGCCGCGGCGAAGCCGTCACCGGCGACCACCACGGCCCAGCCGCCGCCGAGCACGGCCACCGCCGCGCCGACGACCGCCCCGCCCACGCCGGCGGTCATCGCCCCGATCGGCGAGCTGAGCCAGGCCGAGATGAACAACGCCGTGACGATCATCCGCACCGGGCAGCAGATGGGCCTGCCCAGCCGCGCGTTCGTCGTGGCCCTCTCCACCGCGCTGCAGGAGAGCCACCTGCACAACCTCGCCAACTCCAACGTTCCCGAGTCGCTCAACCTGCCCAACGAGGGCGTGGGCAGCGACCACGACTCCGTCGGGCTGTTCCAGCAGCGGCCGAACTGGGGCACCGTCGAGGAGCTGATGAACCCGGCGGAGTCCGCGCGGCGCTTCTACAGCGCGCTCGTGGAGGTCTCCGGCTGGCAGCAGATGGACGTCACCGTCGCGGCGCAGACGGTCCAGGTGTCGGCGTTCCCGGACGCGTACGCCCGGTGGCAGTCGCTCGCCGAGCAGGTCGTCGCCGCCGTGGCGTGATCCGCCGGCGCCCCGAGGTGTCAGGTGCCCAGGCTGTTGGGTGCCCAGCGTGTTGGGTGCCCAGCGTGTTGGGTGCCCAGCGTGTTGGGTGCCCAGCGTGTTGGGTGCCCAGCGTGTTGGGTGCCCAGGGTGTTGGGGTGCCCGGGGTGTTAGGTGCCCCGGGCGGCGGGTAGGCGGTCCGCAGACCAAGGAGGTGGCGCGTGACCCAGACCCAGCACCAGGACGTCGTCGACGTCATGATGAACCAGCACGTCGAGATCAAGGCCCTTTTCAACCGGCTCGCCAGCGCGCAGGGCGACCAGAGGCGAACGCTGTTCTTCGACCTGGTCCGGCTGCTCGCCGTGCACGAGAGCGCCGAGGAGCAGATCGTGCACCCGGAGGCCCGGCGGGCGCTGGGCGAGCGCGGCGACGAGGTCGTCGAAGCCCGGCTCCACGAGGAGTCCGAGGCCAAGCGGGTCCTGTCGGAGCTGTACGACCTGGGCGTCGACCACCCGGAGTTCGACGAGCGACTGCGTGCGTTCGCGGCCGACGTCATCGAGCACGCCACTCGCGAGGAGGCCGAGGAGTTCGAGCAGTTGCGGCGCACCGTCGAGCCGGACAAGCTGCGACGGATGGCCTCGGTGTTCGAGGCGGCCGAGAAGCTGGCGCCGACGCGGCCGCACCCGGCCACGGGTGAGTCCGCGACGGCGAACCTGCTCGCCGGTCCCCCGATCGCCGTCTTCGACAAGATCCGGGACGCGCTGCGCCGGACCTGACCCGCGAAGGCCCGCACCGGCACACCCGGTGCGGGCCGCGGACGGTTGTGTCAGGTGCCCGGCGATGGGTAGTCGGCGCCGACATGACGGCAACGCAGACGGACACCGCCCGGCCGGATCGCGGCATCGTGCTACCCGGCGTCGTGCTCGGCGCCGGCCTCGGCGGGTTCGTCGACGGCATCCTGCTGCACCAGGTGCTGCAGTGGCACCACATGCTCAGCAGCACCACGAGGTATCCGGCCGACACGCTCGCGGGCCTGCGGGTGAACACGCTGTGGGACGGGCTGTTCCACACCTGCACCTGGCTGGCCGTGCTGATCGGCCTGGCCCTGCTGTACTCCCGCGTCACGGCCGGGCGCGCCCGGGTGTGGGGTTCGCGTGCCCTGTGGGGCTGGATGCTGGTCGGCTGGGGCGGCTTCAACCTCGTCGAGGGCACGGTCGACCATCAGATCCTGGGCATCCACCACGTCCACGGCGGACCCGACCAGGGCTGGTGGGACCTGGGCTTCCTCGCGCTCGGCGCCGTCCTGGTCGCCGCCGGCTGGCTGCTGCAGCGCTCCGCCCGGCCGGAAAGCCGCGCCCGGTGAGCCACGCCCATCCCGCCGGCGACGGCCTGCTGCCGGTCCTGGTCCTCGCCGGTGCGCTCGGCTACGACGCGATGGCGAGCCTCGGCCGCCGCCACTGGCCCTGGTGGCGTTCGGCGCTGTTCCTGACCGGCGCCGCCCTGCTGGCGGCCGGCCTGGACCCGGCCGTGTCGCCGTGGCCGGCCGGCGACTTCCGCACCCACGCGCTGCAGCACCTGCTCGCCGGCATGCTCGCCCCGCTCGGCCTGGTCCTCGGCGCGCCGGTGACGCTGCTGCTGCGCACCGTGCCCGCCCCGACCGGCCGGCGGCTCACCCGGCTGCTGCACACCCGCCCGGCCCGGCTCCTCGGCCGCCCGTGGACGGCGCTGGCCCTCACCTCCGGCGGCCTGATCGCGCTCTACGGCACCCCGCTCTACGCCGCCACGACCCGCGACCCCGGCCTGCACGAGCTCGTCCACGCCCACATGCTGCTCGCCGGGTGCCTGTTCACCTGGGTCGTCGCCGGCCCGGACCCGGCGCCGCGCCGCCCCGCGGTCCGCGTCCGGCTCGTCGTGCTCGGCGTCGCCATCGCCGTGCACGCCACCCTGGCCCAGCTCCTCTACGCCGGGCTGTTCCTGCCCGGCGCGACCGTCACCGCCGCCCAGCGCCACGGCGGCGCCGCACTCATGTACTACGCCGGTGACATCGCCGAGCTGCTGCTCGCCTTCGCGTTGGTCACGACCTGGCGCCCCGTGCCCGCGCGGAGGTCACGCGAGCGGGCCGGTGATGCGCCGGGGTTGTCGCGCGGCCGGCTGTGCTCCGGCCAGGAGGCGTAGCGGCGGTCAGGGGAGGTGGCGGACCTCGGAGAAGGCGCGGCTCGGACCGTCGAGCAGGCGCTGGTGCCGGCCGCGCAGGTGCTGATCGAAGAAGGCGAGCGGGTACACCTGCTGGATGCGCACGGCCCGGCCCGGGTCGAGCGTGCCGATCCAGCCCCGCAGCTCCGCGTCGCTCATCCCGACGGCCCTCGCGACCTGCGGGCGGTCGTGGCCGGAGGTGATCGGGGCGCCGACCGCGCCCGGCGGGAAGCCCGCGTTGTCCAGCAGGGCGCGCATCGGGGCGTCGGCCAGCCAGATCGCCCGCGGATGGCGGTCGGGGTCACGGGCCGGGTACCAGGCGCTCGCCATCAGCTCCCGTTCCCGCGAGCGGTCGCGCAGGTGCAGCGCCACCGTCCCGACCGGATACGGGCCGGTCGGGCGGGGCAGGACGAGCCGGGGCGCGGTGGTGCGCTCGGCGGTGGCCGCGCCGGCCCGGCCGGCGGCGAACGGCGCGGCGAGACCGGCCGCGAGCGCGGACACGAGCACGGTGCGGCGGGAGAGGTCACTCATTGCGGGCAGTCTCCGGTCCGGTGACGCGCGACAGCAGCGGCAGGGTCGCGGTGATGATGGCCATGGAAACGGCCAGGCCCAGCCCGGCCAGGGCGTAGTAGGACCAGTCCGGCGGGGTCAGGGTGTAGCCCATCTGCGCCCGCAGGAACAGCTGGGCCGCGGCGAACCCGGTGACCGCGGCCAGCACCGCGACCGCCAGCAGCGGCACCGCCGACTCGAGGGCGACGACGCGGCGCAGGGCGCGCAGCGGGACGCCGGTGAGGCGCAGCAGGCTGAAGGGTCGCTTGCGCTCGGCGATGCCGGCGGCAACGCTCACCGCCAGGCTGCAGCCCGCGATCGGCAGGCTGAAGAGCATGATGACGTCGGCCAGGCGCTGGAACAGCGCCATCTGGGTGCGGGAGTTGCTGCCCCGCTCGAGGTCGGTGAGCGGTGGGACCTCGTAGTCGGGGAAGGCCAGCCCCATCGCGGTGCGGGCCCGCTCCCGGGCGGCGGCGGTGCCGTCGAGGCCGACGACGACGCTGTCGAGCGGAAGCGCCGCGATCTGCTCGGCGGTGACGGACGCCGCCGGCCAGACGGTCGCCGCGCCCGTGCCGGTGCGCGTGCGGTCGAAGCCGACGAGGTTGCTCCAGATCTGGGCGTACTCGGCGCCGGGGGCGCACGTGCCGTACTGCGGAATCCGCGCCAGATCGGCGCACGCGACGATGCTGGAAGGGCTGGCCGGCCCGTCCTCGGGGTTGTCGTGCAGCACGAGGGCGAAGGTCACGCCCTGCACGCGGCGCAGCCGATCGGACACGTCCTGCGGCAGGGCGCCCTCCGGCCCCACGTACTGGTCCATCGTCACCGCCGCGAGGTCGCTGTAGCGCACGCCGCGCTCGAAGTTCATCGTGGTGATGACGCCGGTCGCGACGCTGACGACGAACAGGGCGAGCATGACGCCGCTGATCGCGCGGAACGCGGCCCGCGGATTGTCCGCGAGCCGGCGGGCCGCCACCAGCGTGGGCAGCCGGCGGGCGTGCCGGGCCATCAGCCGGGCCCCCACCATGGTGATCCACGGGCCGGCGATCACGAGGCCGACCATGGTGATCAGGAAGCCCGGCAGGAAGGCGGCGGTCTGTCCGCTGGACGTTTCGGGCTTACGGCCGATGAAGTACGCCAGCTCCACGAGCCCCGCGACGAGGGGGACCAGCCGCCACGCCCGCGGCGGCCTCGGGGTCACCTGGCGGACGACGCCGAGCGGCGAGATCCGGACCCGGCGCATGGCGAGCGCGGCCGCGGCGACCGCACCGAGCGGGACGCCGAGCGCGACGAGCACGGCGATGGGCAGGCCGGGCGAGAGATCGGCGGGGAAGAAGCGCTCGGTCGTCAGCGGTACCGCCGCCATGGCCGCCCGCAGCGCCGGGAACAGCGCGAAGCCCGCGATCGTGCCGGCCACGGCGGCCGCGCCCGACTCGACGGCGGCGAGCTGGGTCACCTGGCGCGGCGTGGCGCCGATGAGCCGCATCGCCGCGAACCGCTGCTCCCGGCGGGTGGCCGACAGGCGCGTGGCCGTGCCGACGAAGACGAGCAGCGGGAAGAGCAGGCCCCCGGCGACGACGGACAGCACCAGGTCCATGGCGGCGGTCGGGATCTTCAGCGGCTCCGTGGACACCGCGGTGACCTCGTGGGCCCGCGGGATGCCGCCGACCTCGCCGGGGGTGCGGCCGACGACGGCGACGAGCGAGTCCGGCGACTCCAGCGCGTCCTCGTCGATGATCCCGGCCTCGTGCCCCGGGAAGCGCGCGGCGAGCTGGTCGGCGGGGTGCGTGGCGATGAGGTCGTGCAGGGCCGGAGAGACGTAGTACTGCCCCGGGCCCGGCAGCCGCGGCAGGCCCGGCACGACCGGCGGGTTGGCGCCCTTGAGGCCGACGTCGATGCGCCACATCGACCTGCCGCCGAAGAAGTCCTCGCGGCCGGCCCAGACGACCGGGTCCGCCGCGGGCCCACCGGCGGCGGGCTGGCCGCGCAGCCAGGCGCCCCGGCCGACCTGGGCGTCGAGCGCGCGGACGCCGGCGGTGGTGGCCAGCAGCAGCCCGGTGCCGAGCGCGACGGCGACGGCGATGACGACGAACCGCAGCAGCGCCTCGCGCCCGTTGGCGAGGGCCAGGCGCAGGCCGAACCGGATCACGACGCGGCCAGGGCGTGCACGCGACCGTCCCGGACGATCACCTCGCGGTCCGCGTAGACGGCGACCCTCGGCTCGTGGGTGACGAGCACGACGGTCGTGCCGTGCTCCCGCGCCGCCGCCACCATGAGGTCCATGACCTGCTCGCCGGTGAGCGAGTCGAGGGAGCCGGTGGGTTCGTCGGCGAACAGCACCCGCGGCCGGTTGATCATTCCCCGTGCCAGCGCGACGCGCTGGGCCTGACCACCCGACAGCTCCCCCGACCGGCGCCCCTCCATGCCGGCCAGGCCGAGCCGGTCCAGCCACCCGCGCGCCTCGCGCAGGGCGTCGCCGCGCCGCGCCCCGCCGAGCAGCAGCGGCAGGGCGACGTTCTCCTCGACGGTCAGCTCCGGCACCAGCTGCCCGAACTGGAACACGAACCCGAAGCGCTCCCGGCGCAGCGTGCTGCGCTGGTGCTCGTTGAGCCCGTCGATGCGCTGCCCGTCGAAGCGGACCTCGCCGGCGCCCGGCACCAGGATCCCGGCGAGACAGTGCAGCAGCGTGGTCTTGCCGGAGCCGGACGGCCCCATGACGGCGACGATCTCGCCCGGCCCCGCGTCGAACGTGGCCCCGCGCAGCGCCTGCGTCTCGCCGAACGACAGCTCAATGTCGCGGGCCTCGATCACGGCGCTCATCGGCGCACCAGCCCGGCCAGGTGGTCCAGGCGGGCCACGGTGAGCTCGATCCAGCGCAGGTCGGCCTCGAGGTGGAACAGGCCGTGGTCGGCGAGCATCGCCTCGATGAGGTCGTTGCCCTTCTTGATCTCGTGCAGCTCCCGCATCCGCTTGAGGTGCGCGGCGCGCTGGGTGTCGAGATACTCCGCGGCGGGCCGCTCCAGCATCAGCGACAGCATCACCTTGGCGAACAGCACCGTCTGCAGGTGCGGCTCGGGCTCGACGGGCTGGGTCAGCCACGCGTCGACCTCGGTGGCGCCGAGGTCGGTGATGACGTACCGCTTCCGCTCGGGCCCCTCCCCCGCCTCGACCTCGCTGATCACGACCTTGCCGTCGCGGGCGAGGCGGCCGAGGGTCGAATACACCTGACCGAAGGGCAGCGGGCGGCCGCGGCCGAAGAACGTGTCGTAGTCGCGCTTGAGGTCGTAACCGTGGCTCGGCTGGCGCTCCAGGAGGCCCAGCAGCGTGAGAGGAACGCTCATGTCGACGACCATACACCACGGATATACACCGGGTATATACCCCCGGGTTATATGCCGTCACCGGCGTCCCCACCAGCATCGCCTGGGCGCCGACGCCAGCCGGAACCGCGCGGCCACGCCCCGCCGCCGGCGAGGGCGGTGATCGGCACGGCGAGGACGCAGCAATGGCCAAATGTCACTCCTACACGATGTAGGTGCCTTTCAGGATGCATTCAGGTGCACCGTGCAAGGCTCTTTGGCAGGAGGTGAATCCATGCGGCTGTTGTTGGTGGAAGACGAGGTCGGGCTGGCCGAGACCATTCGTGACGGGCTGGCCGGCGAGGGATTCACGACCGACCTGACCTTCACCGGCATCGACGGGCTGTGGGCGGCGACCGAGGCCCCGAACGGGGCCTACGACGCGATCGTGCTCGACATCATGCTGCCCGGGCTCAACGGCTACGAGGTGTGCCGGGAGCTGCGGCGGCGCGAGGTGTGGACGCCGATCCTCATGCTGACCGCGAAGGACGGCGAGTACGACCTGGCCGACGCCCTCGACCTCGGGGCCGACGACTACCTCACCAAGCCGTTCCCGTTCGTGGTGCTGACCGCGCGGCTGCGGGCGCTCATCCGCCGCGGCGCGCCCCAGCGGCCCGTCGTCCTCACCGCCGGCGACCTGCACCTGGACCCGGCCCGGCGCCGGGTGGGCCGCGGCGACGACCCGATCCCGGTGACGCCGCGCGAGTTCGCGCTGCTGGAGTTCCTGCTGCGGCGGGCCGGCCAGGTCGTGTCCAAGACCACCATCCTGGAGAACGTGTGGGACGCCGGCTTCGAGGGTGACCTGAACATCGTCGAGGTCTACGTCGGCTACCTGCGCAAGAAGATCGACCACGCGTACGGGCGCTGCGCGATCCAGACCGTGCGCGGCGTCGGCTACCGGCTGGACCCGGATGGCGGCTGACCGCCGGGTCGTGGCCGTCGCCCTGCCGCTGGGATTCGCCGTGCTGACCGCGCTCGTCGCCGCGCGCTTCGGGCCGCTGCTGCACCTCGACTCCGGGATCAGCGACGCGGCCCTGCGGTTCGCGCGGTCGCACCACGGGTGGCGGGCCGTCATGTCGGCCATCACGCACAGCGCCGACCGGCGGGTCCTGCTCCCGGCGCTGCTGCTCGCCGTCGCGTTCGCGGTGTGGCGCCGCGACCGGGCCGGCGTCGTGTTCCTGCTCGCCGCCGCGGCCGCCGCGACCGTGCTGCGTCTGACGGTACTGACCCTCCTGCACCGCCCCCGCCGCCGGAGCGGCTCACCGCCGCCGCGGGCTGGGCGTTCCCGTCCGGTCACACGACCTCGGCGACCGTCGCGGCGGGCATCCTCGTCGTGCTGCTGTGGCCGCTGCTGCCCAGCGGCCGGGCCCGAGCCGTGCTCACCGCCGTCGCCGGGCTGTGGGCGGGGCTGGTCGGCATCAGCCGCGTGGCGCTCGTCGCGCACTGGCCGACGGACGTGCTCGGCGGCTGGCTGCTCGCCGGCTCGGTCCTGACCGTGCTCGCCATCGTGCTGCGCCCGCGTCCGCGCGATGCCGTCCGGCCGCGTCCCTCCGGCCCCCCGCCGGGCGCGGCGCCGCCGGGCGTGCGCTGAGCGCGGCCACGACCGGGATGCGCGCGGCGCGCGGGCCGGCAGGTCGGGTGTGGCTGATCCTTCAGCGCCCCAGCGGCAACGGGGTCGCCGCGGCCGCGCCGCCCAGCGGGGGCAGCCCGTACCGGTCCTCGATGGTCCGCAGGACCGAGTAGTGGTCGACCCGGCCGGGGCGGTTGCCCGGGGTGATGCCCGCCCCGGCGACGAGGGTCAGGATCTGGTTGCCGCTGGCGCCGTCGTCCTCGTCGAACGTCACGATGAGCCAGCTGTCGTTCGCCTCGGCCCACCGCGCGTAGGCGTCGAGGTGCTCGCGCGCCCAGGCGTCGCCGGTCGCGACCCCGCAGTCGTGCATGTCGTCGCACAGGTTCGGGATCACGAACGCGACGGTGGGCAGCTGCGCCGGGTCGGCGGGCCACGCGGTGTAGGGCCGGTTCGCCGCGTCCGCGACGTTGTCGAAGTCGGCCCAGGGATTGTGCTTGGCGGCGTACCGCCCCCGCGAGCAGCCGCGGTATCCGGCGGCGGGCAGGTCCTCGGAGTAGCCCGCGAAGGTGTGCCCGGCCGCCTGCAGTTGCTGGGCGAGGTTCGGCGCCCGGCCGGCCCGGACCGGGCAGTGGTCGTCGGTGACGCCCTGGGTCGAGCCGGAGAACAACGCGAGGTAGTTCGGCTGGCTCGGGTGGGCGACCCCGTGCGCGTCGGTGAACACGGCGGAGCGGGCCATGAGGGTGTTGAGGTACGGCGCCTCCGGGCGTCCGGCGAGCTGCCGGTAGGACTTGTTCTCGAACACCACGACGACGACGTGGCCGGGTGTCCCCGGCGCCACCGCGGACGCCCGAGGCGACGACGACGATGCCGGGGGCGACGACGGGGGCGGCGACGGCGGGGCGCCGGTGCCACCGCAGCCCGCGACCAGGCCCGCCGCCGCCGCCACCGCCGCGGCGCGGAGCCACCGTCTCGCTGTCGCCCGAACGCTCATACCCCGCTCAGCCTAGCGATCCGGCGGCGCGGGCACCTCCTGGTCGCCGCCGTGGGTCATCGGGTGAGCGGCAGGCTCACGCGCAGCAGCGCCCCGCCGGCCGGGGACTCCTCGACCGTCAGCGTGCCCCCGTGCGCGGTCACGATGTCGCGGGCGATGGGCAGCCCGAGCCCCGTACCGCCGCCGGCCCGGGAGCGGTCCTCGTCGAGGCGGACGAAGCGGTCGAAGACCCGGTCGCGGTCCGCGGGGCCGATGCCCGGCCCGTCGTCGGCCACGGTGACCTCGGCCGCGTCGTCCTGAGCCCGGACCGTCACGTCGACCGTGTGCTTCGCGTACCGGGCCGCGTTGTCCACGAGGTTGCGCAGCACGCGCTGCAGGTGGTGCGGGTCGCCGCTCACGCGGACCGGCACGGCCCGCGTCGTGACCCGCAGCCCCGGGTGCTGCGCGGTCAGGCGTTCCCGCTCGAGGTACACGAGGTCGTCGAGGTCCACGTCCTGGTGCCGCAGCTGCAGCCCCTTCTCGTCCACCCGGGCGAGCAGCAGCAGGTCGGCGATGAGCCGCGCCATCCGGTCGCTCTCGCGCCGCATCCGTTCCACGTGCGGCCCGTCCCCGAGCAGGTCCAGCCCGGCCAGCACCGTCGACAGTGGACTGCGCAGCTCGTGCGAGGCGTCGGCCACGAACCGGCGCTGCGCGGCCGTCGCGGACTCGATGCGGTCGAGCATCCCGTTCATGGTCGCGGCCAGCGCGGCGATCTCGTCATTCGCCGGCGGTACCGGCAGCCGCATGTGCAGGTTCCGGCCGCTGATCGTCTCGGCCTGCCGCCGCATCGCGTCGACCGGCCGCAGCGAGCGCCCGACGAACAGGAACGTCGCGACCCCCACGATCACGGTCAGCAGCGGCAGGCCGATCGCGAGGGCCCCGATCGCGGCCTCGGTGCCGTCGTCGATCTCGTCGATCGACTGGCCCACGAGGACCGTCCGCTGCCCGGCCGCCCCGAGCGCGGTGATGCGGAAGTACTGGTCGTGCGCCACCGGGAGCCGCCGCTGCTCCAGCCGCGTCTGCCCCGCCGGCGGCCGCAGCGCCGAGATCGGCGGGGCACCGGCGAGCAGCGTCGAGGAGCGCATCACCTTCCCGCTCGCGTCGAGCACCTGCACGATGGTGCGGTCGCGCAGCGACGGCTGGATGACCGCGGCGAGCGCCTCCTCGTCGTCGATCGCGGCGGCGATCTGGGCGGCCCGGTCGCCGGTGCTCTGGTCGACGTTGCCGGTGAGGATGACCTTCGCGGCGATGACGAACGCCACGCCGGTCAGCACCGACGCGATCGCCACCACGGCGGACGCGGCGAGCGCGGAGCGCATCCGCACCCCGAGCCGCTGCCGAATCCCCGCCGCGAACCTCATCACACGACGGACGGTAACGGCGCGGTCCTGAACGGGGGCTGAATTCAAGCGGTTCTCACGATCGGCTCGGCACCGTACCGTCCCATGGATCAGGGCGTGACCGGGCTGTTCCCGGTGTCGAGCCTCGGCCACGGCGTCCGGCGGCCCGCGCGTCGCGGCCGCACCGGCGAGCCCGGGCCGGCTCGTGCTCGGCTGCGCCCATATCGCCCGCGTATCGAAAACCGCATACGCACCGGCAACACCCCGCCGCCTTGACTGGTGGCATGACTGGTGGCACGACCCTGACGGGCATCACGGTGTACGGGTGCGGCCCGGACGAGGCCGTGCTCTTCCGCGAGCTGGCCCCCCGGTTCGGCGTGCGGCCGACCATCACCGAGGCGGCGGCGTCCGAGGCCACGATCGGCCTGGCCGTCGGCAACCGGTGCGTCAGCGTCGGGCACAAGACCCACGTCACGAATTCCACGCTGCGGGCGCTCGGCCGGGCCGGCGTGCGGTACATCTCCACCCGGAGCATCGGCTACGACCACATCGACGTGCCGTTCGCGCGCGGCGTGGGCATCACCGTGGGCAACGTCGCCTACTCGCCCGACAGCGTCGCCGACTTCACGCTGATGCTGATGCTGATGGCGGTGCGCAACGCCAGGTCGATCGTGCTGCGCGCGGACGCCCACGACTACCGGCTGCACGAGGTGCGGGGCCGGGAGCTGCGCGATCTGACCGTCGGCGTCGTCGGCACCGGGCGCATCGGCTCGGCCGTCGTCGAGCGGCTGCGCGGGTTCGGCTGCCGCATCCTGGCCACCGGCCGCGATCCCCTCGACGAGGTGCTGCGGCGAAGCGACATCGTCACGCTGCACACCCCGCTCGCGGCGGGCACCCACCACCTGCTGAACCGGGAACGCATCGGGCGGATGAAGCCCGGCGCGTACGTCGTCAACACCGGGCGCGGCGCGCTGATCGACACCGAGGCCCTCGTCTCGGCCCTGGAGGACGGGCGGCTGGGCGGCGCGGCGCTGGACGTGGTGGAGGGCGAGGAGGGCGTCTTCTACGCCGACTGCCGCAACCGCCCCATCGACAGCAAGGCGCTGCTGCGGCTGCACCAGCTGCCCAACGTGCTCATCAGCCCGCACACCGCCTACTACACCGACCACGCGCTGAGCGACACGGTCGAGAACTCCATCATCAACTGCCTCAACTTCGAAAGCGGGGAGCGGCGTGGCTAGGTTGCGCATCGGCATCATGTTCGGGGGTCGTTCGGAGGAACATCCCGTCTCCGTCAAGTCGGCGCGGGAGGTCGCCAAGAACCTCGACACCGGCCGGTACGAGCCGTTCTTCATCGAGATCGCCGAGGGCGGCGCCTGGAACCTGGTGGACGAGCACGGCGGCCGCCAGCCGGTGGTGCTCTCGCCGGACCCGGGCGTCCACGGGCTGCTGGCGCTCGAGGCGGGACGGTACGAGACGATCGAGCTCGACCTGGTGTTCCCCGTGCTGCACGGCCGGCTCGGCGAGGACGGCGGGGTGCAGGGGCTGCTCGAGTTCTCCGGCATCCCCTACGTCGGCTGCGACATCCAGAGCTCCGCCCTGTGCATGGACAAGTCGCTGGCCTACATCGTGGCCGGCAACGCGGGCATCGCCACGCCGAAGCACTGGATCGTCACCGGGGACGAGCCCGTCGACCCGCGGATCACCTACCCCGCCTTCGTGAAGCCGGCCCGCTCGGGCTCGTCGTTCGGCGTCAGCAAGGTCACCCGCGCCGAGGACGTGCCGGACGCGGTGAAGGCCGCGCGGCAGTACGACGCGAAGGTACTGATCGAGGAGGCGGTCGTCGGCAGCGAGGTCGGCTGCGCCATCCTGGGCAGCGGCGCGGATCTGTTCGCCGGCGAGGTGGACCGCATCGCGCTGTCGCACGGGTTCTTCCGCATCCATCAGGAGAGCGCGCCGGAGAGCGGCTCCGAGAACTCGACGCCGATCGTCCCGGCCGACATCCCGGCCGAGTCCCGCGCGCTCGTGCGGGAGACCGCCAAGGCCGTGTACCGGGCGCTGGGCTGCCGGGGGCTGGCGCGGGTGGACCTGTTCCTGCGCGAGGACGGGGCGGTCGTGCTCAACGAGGTCAACACCATGCCGGGCCTGACGTCGTACAGCCGCTACCCCCGGATGATGGCGGCCGCCGGGCTGCCGCTGGCCGAGGTGATCGACCGGCTCGTGGCCCTGACGCTGGCGGGACGGCGGCGATGAAGGAGGAGTTCGTCTTCGTCGACGAGCTGGTGCCCGGCATCCGCTGGGACGCCAAGTACGCCACCTGGGACAACTTCACCGGCAAGCCGGTGGACGGCTATGTGGCGAACCGCATCGTCGGCACGCGGGCCCTGTGCGCGGCCCTGGAGAAGGCGCAGGACAAGGCCGCGGCCCTCGGCTTCGGCCTGCTCCTGTGGGACGGCTACCGCCCGCAGCGCGCCGTGGACTGCTTCGCGCGCTGGTCGAAGGAGCCCGAGGCGGGACGGACGAAGGCCCGGCACTACCCCAACATCCAGCGGCGCCAGATGTTCGAGCAGGGCTACGTGGCCGCCAAGTCCGGCCACAGCCGCGGCAGCACCGTCGACCTGACCCTCTACCACCTCGCCACCGGGGAGCTCGCGGCCATGGGCGGCGGCCACGACCTGATGGATCCCGTCTCGCACCACGGCGCGAAGGGCATCACCGCGGCCGAGACGCGCAACCGCCGGCACCTGCGCACGCTCATGGAGGACTGCGGTTTCGTCCGGTACGACCGCGAGTGGTGGCACTACACCCTGCGGGACGAGCCCTACCCGGACACCTACTTCGACTTCCCCGTCGCGTAGCGCGGGAGCCGCACCGTGACCCGCAGACCCCCCTGCGCCGCGGCGGTGAGGTCGAGGGTGCCGTCGTGGGCCTGGACGATGCTCTTGACGATGGCCAGGCCCAGGCCGACCCCCGCCTGGTCGCCGCGGATGCGGTCGGTGCCGCGCCGGAACGGCTCGGTGAGCGTCGCGACCAGCTCCCGGCCGAGCCGGTCGCCGGTGTTCTCGACGCTGAGCACGACGGTGTCCGCGCCGACGGCGGTCTCGACCCGCACGCGGCCGTGCTCGGGCAGGTTGTGGACGATCGCGTTGTGCACGAGGTTCGTGGTCATCTGCAGCAGCAGCGCGGGCGAGCCGGCGGTGCGGGCGATGTCGCCGGAGATCTCGAGGGTGACGCCGTGCTTCTCGGCCAGCGGCAGGAGCGTCTCGCCGGCCTCCTCCGCGAGGAGGGACAGGTCGACGGGCTCCCGGTCGAAGGAGCGCTGATCGGCGCGGCTGAGCACGAGCAGGGCCTCGGTGAGGTCGATCGCGCGGGTGTTGACGGCGCGGAGGCGCTCGACGAGCTCGCCGGGGTCGGTGGTGCCCTCGCGGCGGGCCACGTCGAGCAGGGTCTGGGTGATCGCCAGCGGGGTACGCAGCTCGTGGGAGGCGTTGGCGGCGAACCGCCGCTGTTCGGCCACGTGCGCCTCGAGCCGGGCGAGCATGCCGTCGAAGGCGTCGGCGAGCTCGCGGAACTCGTCCTGGCGGCCCTCCAGCCCGATCCGGTGCGCCAGCGACCCGGCCGCGGCCGCGCGGGTGGCGTCGGTGATCCGGGCCAGCGGCGCGAGCATCCGGCCGGCGAGGATCCACCCACCCACCAGCCCGAACACCAGCAGGAACAGCATGCCCTGCTCCGCGCGCGGCGCGAACGCCACGAGCAGGTCGTGGCGGCTGGGACCGCGCAGGACGAGGAACTGCGGCGGCCGGACCTCCGGCGGGTCGGGCACGTAGCGCAGGAGGAACACCCACACCAGGCCGAGCAGCAGGGCCCCGGCGACCATGAGGAACCCGGCGTAGCTGAGGGTGAGCTTGAGCCGGACGCTCAGCCCGGGCCGCCTATGCACGGTCGCCTCCGGCGTCGATGCGGTAGCCGACGCCGGGCACCGTCGCGATCAGCCACGGCTCGCCGAGGCGCTTGCGCAGGGCCGAGACCGTGATGCGCACGGCGTTGGTGAACGGGTCGGCGTGCTCGTCCCAGGCCCGCTCCAGCAGCGTCTCGGCGCTGACGACCCCGCCGTCGGCGGCGACGAGCACCTCGAGCACCGCGAACTGCTTTCTCGTCAGCGCGACGTACCGCCCGTCGCGGTAGACCTCGCGGCGGAACGGGTCCAGGCGCAGCCCGGCGATCTCCCGCACCGGCGGCCGGCTGTGCCCGCGCCGCCGGTCGAGGGCCCGCAGCCGCAGCACGAGCTCCCGCAGCTCGAACGGCTTGGTGAGGTAGTCGTCGGCGCCGAGCCCGAATCCGGAGGTCTTGTCGTCGAGCCGGTCGGCCGCGGTGAGCATCAGGATCGGCAGGCCGCTGCCGGAGGCGACGATGCTCGCGGCGACCTCGTCGCCGGAGGGCCCGGGAATGTCACGGTCGAGCACGGCGATGTCGTAGGCGTTGACGCTCAGCAGCTCCAGCGCCGTGTCGCCGTCGCCGGCGATGTCCGCCGCGATCGCCTCCAGTCGCAGACCGTCGCGGATGGCCTTGGCCATGTCGGGCTCGTCCTCGACGACCAGCACACGCATGCAGCCGATCCTACGAGCCGGAACATATCGTGGGCGTACGGAAAACGGTTCCCCTAGGCCGGGACGAGGACACGCTCGGTCACCGGGCTCTTGGACGCGCGCCAGCACGCGAGGCCGATCGGCAGGTCGACCCAGCAGGACAGGATGCGGTAGAGCAGCACCGCCGCCGCGGCCGGGGCGGCGGGCGCGCCGGCGGCCGTGAGCGCGACGAGCAGGCTCGCCTCGATGACCCCGATGCCGCCCGGGGTGGCGGGAATCTGGCGGACGAGCTGCGCGACGAGGTAGCCGGTCGCGATGGTCGTGACGGGCACCGCGAGGCCGGTGGCGCGCACGGCACCGATGAGGCACGCGAGGTCGGCGAGCCAGTTGAGGACCGCCAGGCCGACGACGGCGAGCCAGCGCCGCGTCGGGACCGAGCCGGCCAGCGTCAGGGTCCGCCGCAGCGTGGTCCGGATGCGCCCGTCGTCCGGCGTCTCCACCACCGGCGTGGGGCCGCCCGCGCGGCGCACCGCCCTCGCGTGCAGCGCGACGAGCACGCCGAGCACGACCACGGCCGCGCCGATGCCGAGCGCGGCGGCGGACGGGCGGGCCAGCAGCAGGAGGTTGCCCGCGTACAGCAGGGCCAGCCCGGCGATCGACGCCGCCCCGGACAGCAGCATCACGGCGGCCGCGACCGGCCGGGGCGCGCCGTGGGCCCGGAACCGCCCGAAGGCGTAGCCGGCCGACACCGCGGACCCGGCCGGCAGCGCGGCCGCCATCGCCGAGCGCGTGTAGGTGAGCCCGAGCGAGACCCCGGCCCCCATCCGGATCGCGAACGCGCCGAGCAGGAGCCGCTGCTGCTCGGAGAACGCGACCATGGCGAGGCCGGACAGCACGACCGCGCCGGCCAGCCAGAGCAGGTCGGCCGTGCGCAGCGCCTGCCACGTCCGGGACGCGGACGGCAGGTGGCCGCGCAGCTCCAGCGCGGCCACGACGACGCCCACCACGAGCAGCCCGGTTCGCCAGTACCGTTTCACGCCCATCAGACTCGGCGCCGAAGGTAAGAGCGAGCGCGATCCGCGGCTAAGAATCGCGTGAGAAAACAGCCCGCGGGCTCGCGCCGGTGCCGGGCGAGCGCCGCGACGGGGGCCTCATGCCGGCCTTCGCACCAGCGTGGCGGCCGCGGCGAGCAGGCCGGCGCCGACGGTCAGCGCGACGAGCAGCGGCACCGACGTCACCGGCCGGTGGGCGATCGCGGTCCACAGCGGGTCCCGGAACGCCGTCATGAGCACCAGCCCGGCGGTCCCGGCGAGGATCGGGGTATCGGCCCGGGAGCGGGTCCGGCGGATGAAGCCGGCGGCGGCGTTGGCGGCGACGCAGAACGCGAAGAGGCTGGCCGTCTCGACCAGCAGCGCCCACCCGATGAGCAGGGGGTCGCTCCAGCGTTCGCCGACGGCCTGCGCGCCGACGATGCCGGCCGCGGCGAACAGGCTCAGCGCCGCGAACAGCGTGGTGGCCCGGGCCCGGATGCGCTCGACCAGGCCCGGACGGCGGCCGAGCAGGGGCAGGTCGTCCAGCCAGTCCCCGGGGGCGAGCGGCGACCACCGCCGCCACAGCACGATCCCCACCCCGGCGGCCGCCGGGGTGAGTGCCGCGAGCCCGGCGATGAGCGCGGTCGTCCACCCGTTCCAGACGCGGGCGTGCGCGCGGGCGGCGACGGCGGCCCACTCGGAGGCGAGCGTGAGCCCGACGACGGCGATGAGCGCGGCGGCCGCGCGCACGATCCGCTGCTCGCGCCCGGGGGCCCCGGGGGCGCGCCAGGCCGGCAGCCCGACGGCGGTCGCCACGGCGAGCAGGGGCACGGTGACGAGCGCGAACGAGACGGCCACGTCGTAGGGGTCGTCCTGCCACGGGCTGACCGCCCGGACGGCCTTGTCCTGGGTGGCGAGGAGCGTCATCGCCTCGAACGCGGCGCCGGTCGCGAGCGCCGCCAGGATCAGCTTCAAGGACCTCATGGCGGCCATAGTACGCGTCTCGTAGTACACGACAAGTACTACGCAGCAAGTAGTACTCGACGTGTAGTACGGTGGACGGGTGCACAGCACCGACGCCCAGATGGTCGTGCTCACCGTGCTCGCGGACGGCCCTCGCCACGGCTACGCCATCAACACCGCGATCGAGGAGCTCACCGGCCGCCGGCTCGGCCCCGGCAGCCTCTACGGCGCGCTGAGCCGGCTGGAGGCCCGCGGGCTCATCGAGCCGGTCACCGGGGATGCCGACGGCCAGGACCGGCAGCGCACCATGCGCATCACCGACGCCGGCCGCACCAGCCTGCGCGCCGAGCTCGAGCAGCTCGCCCGTGTCGCCCGGGCCGGCCTGCGCGCCCTCGGGGCCGATCCGGCATGAGCGTCCCGGCGCTCATCGTCGCCCTCTACCCGCCCGCGGTGCGCGAGCGGTGGGGCGACGAGATCGGCCGCGAGATCGCCGAGCGCGGGGCGCGCTCCTGGCCCGACGCGATCGGCGGCGCCGCCCGGCTCTGGCTGCACCCCAGCGACTGGCCCGAGACCGCCGCCGGGCAGACCCGCCGGGTGCTCGCGGTGGCCCTGTTCGCCGTCACCGGCGCGGACGCACTGCTCCTGCGGGCGGCCGAACCGGCGACCGGCCGATGGCTCGGGCTGATCCTCGCGGGTGCCCTGCTCGCCGTGCCCCGGCCGCCGGCGCGTGCGCTGCGGGCCGTCGCCGCCGCGGCGATCCGCACCCTGGCCGCTCCCGGGACCGCCGGTCTGGCCCTGCTCCTGCTGGCCAACAGCGGCCTCGTCGACCATCCGGCCGGACCCGCCCGGGTGCTGCTCGTCGCCGCCTACTGGGCCGCGCTCACCTTCATCACCCTGCGGGTGTGGGCGTTGACCGCCCGGATCGTGCGCATGGGCACCGCACCGAGCCGCCGCCGGTTGCGCGCCGCCCTCCTGCTGGTCGGCGCCGGCACCGCCCTCGCGGCCGGCCAGAGCCTGCTCGGCGGCACGCTGCTCATCGCGGCCGCGCTGCTCCTGCCGGCGGTGGCGGCCCTGCACGCGGGCCAGGACCTACACGGCCGGTGACCCGGGGCCGGGACCTACACGGCCGGTAGCCAGGCTCGCAGCAGTTCGACGAACTCGACCACCGCCGCGGCCGCGACCAGCAGCGACAGCGTCGACACCGCCGCCGAGCCGGAGACCGTCGGCCCGCCGCGCCGCAGCCGGGCCGACGCCGGCCGCACCAGGGCCTCGACCCGGCGCACGGTGCTGGACCCGTCGAAGCCGAGCGACGCCGCCGGGGCGTGGGCGGCCAGCGCCACCTTGGCGATGGTCTGCGCGACGAGCCGGCGGTCGGCGACACTGCGGGCCGCGTCCTCGTCCGCGCTGCGCTCCACGAGCAGGCCGACCGCGGACTCGACCGGGCGCAGCAGCGGGTTCACGGCCGTGGCCAGCGCGGCGAGGGCGTCCGTGCGGTGGTGGCGGCGGTCCAGGTGCGCCCGCTCGTGCGCGAGCACCGCGGCGCGCTCGTGGGGGTCGAGCAGGCGCAGCAGGCCGCTGGTCACCAGGACGTGTCCCCGGCGGCCGCGGCCGGGCGGCACGGCGACCGCCCGCGGGCTGTCCCAGTCGGCCACGACCAGCCCGCCCTCGGGGCGGCCGGCGGCGTGCAGCTCGCCGGCGACGGCCCGGCGCCGGCGCACCCGGACGGCGATCCGCGCGGCGATCCACACGAGCACCGCGGCCGCGACGAACGCGATCGGGTCCGGCACGGGCTCGGGCAGCGGCTGGCCCTGCGTCACCGACAGCCGCGCGTACCGCTCGACCGCCGGCAGGTCGTCGGCCAGCGTCGCGGCCACGAGCACGAGGCACACCGCGCCGGAGACGGCGGTCACCAGCGCCCCGGCCGCGAGGGCCCGTGCGGCGCGCTCGGGTCGCCCGGCGCGGGTGGCGACGCGCGCCAGCGGCCACAGCAGCGCCGGCAGCAGCACCGGGACGTAGACGAGCCAGCTCACGCCGGGTCCGCGTCGCCGAGCAGGGACCGCAGCAGCTCGGCGTCGGCGGGCTCGAGCCCGGCGGTGAACTGCCGCAGCACCGCGTGCCGGTCGCCGGGGCCGTCGAGCACGGCCCGCATCCGCCGCGCGGCCGCGCTGGCCTGGTCCTCGGCCGGGAAGTACTCGTAGCCGCGCCCACCGGCCAGGCTGACCCGGCGGCGCACCAGGCCCTTCTCCTGCAGCCGGGTGAGGATCGTCTGCACGGTATTGTAGGCCAGGTCGCGGCCGAGCGCCTGCTGGACCTGCGCGGGGCTCAGCGGGCCGGCCGCGGCCCAGAGGACCGTCATGACGTCCGACTCCAGCGAGCCCCACGCACGCCGTTCCGGGCTCATCGTCGCGCCCCGGGCTGGTGAGAACGCATGGCGACAGGGTACCTCCCGGGAAGGACCCCATTACATCGCCGGACGCACGGCGCGCTCGATGTCGTAGCCCAGGCCGACGCGGCACGACACCGGCGGCGCATAGCGTCCGGGCATGAGCATGATCGAGGCCCGCGACGTCGCCCGGTCGTTCGGCCCGGCCCCGGCACTGCGGGGCGCCAGCCTCTCGGTGGCGCCGGGCGAGATCCTGGCCGTGACGGGGCCGGACGGCTCCGGCAAGTCGACGCTGCTGCGCTGCCTCGCGGGCATCTGCGCGCCCGACCACGGCGAGGTGCACTTCGACGGCCGCCGGCTCGACACGCTGCCCGAGCCGGCCCGCACGCTGCTGCGGCGCACCGCGTTCGGGTTCGTGTACCGCTCCGCTCACCTGGTGCCGGAGCTGACCGTCGCCGACAACATCGCGCTGCCGCTGCTGCTCAACCGGGTCCGCCGGGCCCAGGCGTACGCCGCCGCGGCGCAGTGGCTGCGGCGGCTCGGCCTCAACGGGCTGGGCGGGCGGCGGGCCGGCGAACTGTCCGGGGAACCGGCGCAGCGCACGACCATCGCCAGGGCGCTGGCCGTGCGGCCGCGGGTGCTGTTCGCCGACGAGCCGGCCGGATCGCTGGACCTGCTCGTCGGCATCGCCCGCGCGGAGGGCGCCGCCATGCTGCTGGTCACCCACGACAGCCGGGCGGCCGGATACGCCGACCGGTGCGTCGTCATGTCGAACGGGCTGGTGCACTTGGAACCGCCGGCACGGGCCGCCCGCTGACCGGGGACGGGACGAGCGGCAGGACGCACGCGGCGACGAACAGCGCCACCAAGAGCCATCCGTGCAGTACCGCCGGCATGGGAATCCAGCGGGCCACGAACAGGCCGAAGGACGCCGACATCGTCCACCACGGCAGGGCGTGCCGGGCGCCGGCGAAGTCCCAGATGATGGTGCCCACGACGACGCCGGCGATGTAGTACTTGTTGCCGCCGGGCTCCAGCACCAGCCGGGAGGCGACGGTCAGCAGCGGGATCGCCGCCCACCGGCCCCGCCACGCGGCGAGGGCGCCCAGCGTCAGGGCGAGCGCGAGCTGGGCCGGGCGGTCCCACACCGGCGTGCGGGCATCGTGGATGCCGAGCGCGTGCAGCGCCGAGACCGGGGCGTTCTGGATGGTGTACCGCAACGCATTGCTCGTCCCCGGGTCCCCGACGAAGAACGGCACCCATGCGACGGCCACGGCACCGGCGAGCGCCGCCGCGGCCGCGAACCGGCGGCGCCGGCCGGGCAGCAGGAGCAGCAGCGCAGCGAAGCCGAGCGCCCACGGCTTGGCATCGGTGGCCAGGCCCAGCAGCAGCCCGGTGAGCCAGGCGTGCCCGGCCCGGGCGGTGCGCAGCGCGGCGACCGACAGCAGCAGCGCGAGCACGTCGTCGAGGTGGGCCACGCCGACCGCCAGGAACATCCACACCGGCAGGAAGTACGCCGCGGCCAGCGCGAGCCGGGCGTCGTCGCGCTGCCCTGGCGGCACCAGCCCGCGCACGAGCCACAGCAGCAGCAGTCCGGCGGCGGCGCCGAGGATCTGCCCGCCCAGCAGCGCGAGCACGTGACCGGCCGGGAGCAGCGCCAGCACCGCCAGGAAGCTCAGCGGCCCGATCTGCAGGATCGGCGCGGCCGCGTACAGATGCAGCCCTCCGCTGACCGGATCGTCGGCGTCGGCGAGCGCGGTCGCCCCCTGCAGGAAGAAGTGCCACGACGAGCCGCCGCCGATGGCCATGATGCCGAACCAGGCCGCGGCCCAGCCCAGCACCAGGTAGCCGAGCGTGCGCGTGGAAAGCAGGCGTCCGAGCATCGCCGCACGCTAGGCGCGCGAAACTGAACCCGCGCTGAGTCGGCCCCCTCCCGCATTCAGCGGGCCTTCAGCGCGGGGCTGTGACGATCGCGGCATGGAGCCGAGAAGATCCGAATTTGTCCGTATAGTGAGCAAGGTTCCGGAAGTCACCGTCTACTTCTGGATCATCAAGGTGCTCGCCACCACCGTCGGCGAGACCGCCGCCGATCTGCTGAACTTCAACCTGGGCCTGGGTGGCACGACGATCGCGATGTTCGTCGTCCTCGCCGTGGCGATGCTGCTGCAGTACCGCCCGAGCGTCGCGTGCCTGCTCGCCGTGGTCGTCCTGGTGGGATATCTGACCGTCTCGCGCCGCGACCAGATCGCGGCGGAAGACTTCTCGGCCCCGGCGTAGCCGGCCCGGCCCCCGGCGCCTCAGCGCGCTTTCAGTTTCCGACCGACAGTCTGGCGCGCATGCGTTCGACGTCGTGATCAGGTGCCGTCGCCCGGCGCTGAGCTTTCAGCGGGCGTTCAGGACGGAAGCTCTACATTTGCACCGATTTATGGGGAAACTACGTCCGTAGCGCAGTCGTGAGGGAGAGCTGTGTCCATTACCGCCAGCAGGCCGGTGAGTTCGCGCGGGTGGCTGACCAAGGTGCCCGCGATCACCGCCACGTTCTGGGTCATCAAGGTGCTGTCCACGACGATCGGCGAGACGCTCGCGGACTACCTCAGCGTCAACGTCGGCCTCGGTCCCGCCGTGACCGACGGGATCATGTTCGTCTTCCTCGTGGCCGCGCTGATCGTGCAGTTCCGGACCCGCGCCTACACCCCGTGGATCTACTGGCTGTGCGTGGTGCTGGTGAGCATCGTCGGCACCCAGATCACCGACTTCTTCACCGACACCCTGGGCGTGCCGCTCGCCGTCAGCACCGCGGTCTTCGCGGTCGTTCTCGCCGCGGTCTTCACGATGTGGTACCGGCAGGAGCGCACCCTCGCGATCGCCTCCATCAACACGCCGCGCCGCGAGGCCTTCTACTGGGCCGCGATCCTGACCACGTTCGCCCTCGGCACCGCCGCCGGCGACTTCGCCACCGAGGCCCTCAACCTCGGCTTCCGCAACGGCGCACTCGTCTTCGGCGGTCTGATTCTGGCCACGTGGATCGCGTCGCGCCTCGGCGCCGGCCAGGTGCTGACGTTCTGGATCGCCTACGTGCTCACCCGCCCGCTCGGCGCCTCGCTCGGCGATCTGCTCACCCAGGACAAGGACCTCGGCGGGCTGGCCCTGGGCGCCAGCGCCACCAGCCTGCTCTTCCTGGCCGCCATCGTCGTGCTCGTCGTGCGCGAGCAGGTGCTGGTGAGCCGGCACGGCGTCGTCGACAAGGGCGCGGGCCCGAACGGCGGACGCGGCCGGGACTACGCGTGGGCCGGTGCCGCGGCCCTGGCCGTCGTCGTCGCCGGTTTCGGGCTCAGCCTGGCGCAGGGATCGCCGCAGACCACGGACCCCCAGGCCGACGCGGCCCAGGACACGGTCACGGTGAGTGCGTCGGGCGGCTCGGCCGAGGCGCAGGCGGTACACCCGACGACCAAGCTGGGCAACCTCAGCAGGTTCGCGGTGATCGTCTCCGACGTCCAGGCGAAGGTCGCCCAGCACGACCTCGCCGGGGCCAAGACCCGGGTCAAGGACCTCGAGGTGGCCTGGGACGACGCCGAGGCCGGACTCAAGCCGCGCGACGCCACCAAGTGGCACCAGCTCGACGGCCAGATCGACGACGTGCTCACGGCGCTGCGCGCGGCGAGCCCCGCTCAGGCCGACTGCGCGTCCGCCGTCGGCACGCTCATGAAGACGCTGAACAAGTTCGACGGAGTCTGACGGCGGACCGGGCGCCGTCAGGGAGCACGACGATGAACACCGGCCGGGCGCAGCTGACCAACGGCGCGGACGTGCTGGCCGCCCGGCCGGACGGGGTTGCCGCGGCGAAAGCGCGAGATCGCCGTTCGACGTCGACGGGCCGCAGGGCCGCGGCACCGGCGCGCTGCGCGGACTCGCGGTCCTCGACCAGCCCGGTCCGCCACCCGCACTGAGCTGGGTGGCGGACCCGTCCGTCACGGCACCTCCTGCCGCTACCGGCCTGATCGTGTGCAACGGCGGCCGGGCGAAGTCCATTGTGGACCGACCCGGCCGCCGGGCCCGCTGAAGGAGGGTGAGTCCTGGCCGCGGCCCGTCATCAATAGCGTGACCAGCCGCACCGCGATACCGGTCCAGCCGTTGGGTGAAACGGTGGACGACAACTACGCGAATGCGTTCCAGAATGCCGGTGCGATCGACAAGTATGCACACGTCACATACGCACCGGGCAGCTATGCCTGGCACATCAACCGGCGCCAGCGGGCCTACCTGCGCGGCCTGATCCGGCGCGCCTTCCCGGATCTGCGTCCGACGCTGCACGACTTCGCGTGCGGCACCGGCCGGGCCATCCGCAACCTCGACGGCCTGGTCTGGCGTGCGCACGGCTATGACACGTCACCGGACATGCTGGCCAAGGCGGCCGAGCTGGGCACCGAGGCGCGGTTGCACACCGTCGCGGCCGGCGGACCGGTTCCCGAACCGGTGGCGACCGACGGCCCGGCCGTGGTCACGATGTTCCGGCTGTTGCTCAACGTCGACGACGACGTGCGGGCGCGGGCCCTCGCGTTCGCGGCGAAGGCGCTGCCCACCGCCGAGACCGGGCTGCTCGTCGTCGAGAACCACGGCAACAGCCGGTCGCTGCGGCACCTGCGGGCGAACCGGCACGCCGGCCGCCGCTGGTTCGCGGAGTTGTCCCACGCCCAGGTGGTACGGCTGCTGCGCCGGCACGGCTTCGAGGTGGTGGCGCGGCGCGGCTTCTCGATGCTGACGCCGGGCTGGTACGAGCGGCCGCTGCTGCGCCGGGCCGCCCGCGCCGTGGACGGCCTGGCCTGCCGGATACCGGGGAGCGCGGCGTGGGCCGTGAACGTCGTCTACGTGGCCCGGCGCACCGGCTGAGCGAGCAGCGCACAACGCCACGAAACTCCTTGCGGGCCCATCAGGCATTGACCGGCGCCGGCCGGCGCACCAACGGCAGCAGGAAGAGGACCAGGACCGGCACCCCGTACGCGATCCAGACGACGGTCTCCAGCACCGACGGCTGGGGCGTGAAGTTGAACAAGCCGCGCAGCAGCTCCGCGTACCACGAGGTCGGCGGCAGCACGCCGGTCAGATCGAACGCGTAGTCGGTCCGGCCCGGCAGGACGTCGGCCTCCTGCAGGTCGTGCACCCCGTACTTGAAGATCCCGGCGGCCACCAGCACCAGCAGCGCACCGGTCCAGGTGAAGAACTTCGTCAGGTTGATCCGCAGCGCGCTGGCGTACAGCAGCCAGCCCAGCACGACCGAGGTGGCCACGCCGAGCGAGATGCCCACGACCGGCTGCCAGGTGTCGGCACCCTGAGCCGCGGCGAAGAACAGGATCGCCGTCTCCAGGCCCTCGCGGGCCACGGCCAGAAAGGCCATGCCGGCCACCGCGAACGGCCCGACCTGGATCGCGTCCTCGAGCTTGCCGCGCAACTCCTTCGCCAGCTGCCGGGCCATCCGCCGCATCCAGAAGATCATGAAGGTCACGAAGACGACGGCGATCAGCGAGGCGATCCCGTCGACCAGTTCCCGGTTCGGGCCGGACAGGTACGCCGTGCCGGCCTGCAGGAGCGCGGCCACCAGAATTGCGAGCAGCG
The DNA here is from genome assembly GCF_050947935.1 of Dactylosporangium sp. CA-052675. GTDB lineage: Bacteria > Actinomycetota > Actinomycetes > Mycobacteriales > Micromonosporaceae > Dactylosporangium. The sequence goes on from NZ_CP192010.1 coordinate 6,366,792, forward strand.
CCGCGGTGGACACGCCGGCCCACGCCCAGCGCAGCAGGTGCCGCCGGCCGCTCTTCACCAGGAATGCGACCAGGATCGAGACCACGAGGGTGATCTCGAGGCCCTCGCGCAGGCCGATCAGGTAGATGGCGGTCATGCCGTGCTCCGCAGGTCAGCCGGGCCCTACTTAGGTCAGCGTTACCTTAGACGATTCTGCGCAACTGCACCACCTACAGCATGTAGGACCATATTCAGCGCACATTCAGGTGTGGCGTGTAGCAGTTTCGACCGCGCCGAGCGCCAGAGTGCCGCCGTGCCGGCCAGAGCAGGCGCAGCGGCGCACCGCTCGCCACGGTCGTGCTCCGTGGCCCCGCAGGCCGGCCAGGATCTGCGGGGCCACGGCCCGCTGAGGTCAGCCGACCGGCGGCGACGCTCGCGCAACCTGGCCGAGCCCGGCGAGGACTCGGCCCGACTCACGGCGGTCCGTGGCCGCGGCTCCGGTGACGAGACGGCGTTGCCGCGGCCGGCAGCAGGCGGCTACTGGGCTCGGGAGCGAGCGCGGGCGCGCAGGAGCTCGATCGCGATCGGTACCACCGACAGCACCACGATGCCGATGAGGATGAGCTCGATGTTGTCGCGCACGAAGCCGATCTGGCCCAGGAAGTAGCCGAGGATCGTCACCCCGCAGGACCACAGAACGCCGCCGATCACGTTGTACAGCACGAACGTGCGGTAGTGCATGTGGCTCGCGCCCGCGACGATCGGGGTGAACGTGCGCACGATCGGCACGAAGCGCGCGAGGACGATCGAGCGGGCCCCGTACTTGTCGAAGAACTCCTGCGCCTTGGTCAGGTGGGACTGCTTGAACAGCCGCGCGTCCGGGCGGCGGAACAGGGCCGGGCCGACGCGGCGGCCGAAGATGTAGCCCACCTGATCGCCGGCGATCGCCGCGACCGACACGAGCAGGCACACGAGCCACAGCGGCTGCTGCAGGTACGTGCCGGAGGCGACCAGCAGTCCGGTGGTGAACAGCAGCGAGTCGCCGGGCAGGAAGAACCCGATCAGCAGGCCGGACTCGGCGAAGACGATCGCGAGGATGCCGATCAGGCCGAACGTCGAGATGAGGTACTGCGGATCCAGAAGATGCACGAGGGGACCAATCTGTTATCGGTGGGCGACGGCAGCAGGAACGGCGCTGACGGGTTCGGCGAGCGCATTGACGAGGGCCGCGTACACGTAGATCTCGGTGACCTCGGCGCCCTGGTTGCGCACGTCGAAGGCCCTCGGCCCGGCGGTGGCGTGCTCGGCGCTGCGCCGGCATGCGGTGCCGGTGGCCGTGACGGCGACGACCCCGGCGTCGGCCGCCGGCGCCGCCGTACCGCAGGCCGAGGCGAGCACCGCGACCGCGGCGAGCACGACGACGCCGTGCGCGCGCGGCCGGGGGGCGCCGTGCGCGGGCCGGAAGTACACCGCCGTCATGACCATCGCGAACGCGAGCCAGGCGCCGGCCTCGAGCACGGTCGAGCGTGTGGCCAGGCCGACGGTGCCGATCAGGAGGGTCGCGTACCACGAGGCCGGGTCGGCGCCGAGGTCGAACGCGACGCGGTCGGCGCCGGGCAGCGCGCCCGCGTGCTGCAGCCCGTGCACGCCGTGGGTCAGCAGGCCCGCCGCCACCGGGATGAGCAGCGCGCCGGTCCAGGCCAGGAAGCGGAGGGGATCGGTCTCGGCGGTGGCGGTCGAGGCGGCCCAGCCGAGTCCGGCCGCGGTGGCCGCGCCGACGACGGACGTCACGCTCGCACCCGTGCTGAGCGCCACGAGGAAGGCGATCGCGGCCACCGCCCAGCCGCTGACGCCGAGCGCGTCCTCGAGCCGGCCGGTGGGCTCCGCGCGCAACGTCCGCACGGTCCGGCGCATCCACAGGATCAGCACGGCGATGCCCGCGACGGCCGCGAGCGACGCGATCGCCTCGAACAGCTCCGGCCGTCCGCGGGCCGCGGCCCAGGCCGCCGCCGACGCCGGGATGGCACCGAGCAGACCGAATCCGACGGCCGGCAGCCGGTCGCGGCGCCCGGTCCTGCTCAGGAACGCCATCAGGGTCGCGACGACGAGCGGTCCGGCGAAATACACGGCGGAAACCATCCTCCGACACGTTGTAGTTCATGTTCTATGGAACATTACCCAGCCATTCCTGAAAGAACCTTGAGTGGCGTCGCCCGCGCGGCCGCACCGAGCGGTGGGAGGCCGTACAGGTCCTCGATGGTGCGCAGGATCGCGTAGTGGTCGATCCGCTCGGTCCGGTCCCCCGGCCGCACGCCGGCACCGAGCACCACGGTCGGGATGTGGTTGCCGTCCGTGCGGTTGTCCTCGTCGAACGTGAGGATCAGCAGGCTGTTGTGCGTCTCGGCCCAGTCCGCGTACGAGCCGAGCGCGCGCCGCAGCCAGGCGTCGGCGTCGCCCTTCGGGCAGTCGTGCATGTCGTGGCACAGGTCCGGCGAGATGAAGGCGACCGTCGGCAGCCGGTCCCAGCTCGACGGCAGATCGGTCAGCGGCCGGTTGAGCCCGGACGGCACATTGGCGAAGTCCACCCAGGGGTTGTGGCGGCGCACGTAGGTGCCGCTGGAGCAGCCCGTGTACCCGGCGAACGGCAGCGCCTCGGCGTAGCCGGTGAAGGTCAGGCCCGCATCGAGCAGCTGGCGGCCGAGGTTCGGGGCGTCGAAGGTGCGGCGGATGCACGTGTTGTCGGTCACGCCCTGGGTCGAGCCGGAGAACAGCGCGAGGTAGTTCGGCTGGCTCGGGTGGGTCTCGCCGTAGGCGTTGGTGAAGTTGGCGCCCCGCCGGGCCAGCGAGGAGATGTAGGGCGTCCGCGGCTGGCCGATGACGGCGTCGTACCGCTTGTTCTCCATCACCACCACGACGACGTGATCCGGCCGCGGCACCGGGGAGGCCAGGGCCACCGGAGCGGCGAGCACGGGCAGCGCGGCGGCGAGCAGCAATGTGGTCATTCGCATACCTACATCTTGTCGGACACTTCGCGAAAGGTATGAATCGGACACGCCGGAAACGTATTCAGGCTGCTTTCAGCAGCGCCTTCCCTACCATTCGCCGCATGAATCAGCCCATCGCGGTGGTGTCCGCAAGCTTCGGGTCCGGCCACGACGGCGTGGCCGCGGAGCTGACCCGGCGCCTGACGTCACGAGCCTTCGACGTCCGGCGCCACGACTTCGTCGACCTGGTGCCGGGGCACCTCGGCCGGCTGCTGCGCGAGGGGTACCACCGGCAGCTCACCACCGCCCCGCGCACCTGGGGCTGGCTGCTCTCCGCGGCCGGCGCCGGCTCCGCGGCCGCTGCCCGCATGACGGCCCTGGCCGACCGGGCGCTGCTGGAGGCGATCGGCGATGCCTCCGCCGTCGTGTCCACCTATCCGCTCGCCAGCCAGGCCCTCGGCCGCCTGCGCGCGCAGGACCGCATCGCCGCCCCCGTCTGCACGTACCTCACCGACCTCTCGGTCCATCCACTGTGGATTCACCCCGGCGTCGACGTCCACATCGGACTCCACGACGACGTGGCCCGCCACGCGAAGGAGCTCGGCGCCGCGGACGTCCGCGTCACCGCCCCGGCCGTCGGCCCCGGCTTCTCCCCCGCACCCCGGCCGGACGGCCGGCCGCGCGCCCTCATCGTCGCCGGGGCCTGGGGCGTCGGCGAGATCGAACGCGCCGCCGCCGACATCGCCGCCACCGGCGCGGCCGTCCCGGTCGTCGTGTGCGGCCGCAACGAACGGCTCCGCGGGCGCATCCAGCGCCGCGGCGACGCGATCGCGCTCGGCTGGGTCGACGACATGCCCGCGCTCATGCGCACCTGCCACGTCGTGGTCCAGAACGCCGGCGGCCTCTCCTCCCTCGAGGCGCTCACCGCCGGCCTGCCGGTACTCACCTACCGCTGCATCCCCGGCCACGGCCGCACCAACGCCGAGGTCCTCGACCGCATCGGCTGGGTGCCGTGGATCCGCGACCGCGCCGGGCTCGCCGCCGGGCTGCACCGCGCCCTGAGCGGCCCGCCGCGCTTCGCCCCGGCCCCGACCCAGGCCGAGGACGTCATCGCGGAGCTGACCGCATGATTCCGTCCACAGTGGAGTTGGCGGCCACACTCGCCCCGCCGCTGACCGCGATCACGCCGCTGCGCCGCGCCTACATGCCGCACCTCGCCGGTGTCGGCCGGCCCGGCCACGTCGCGCTCACCTTCGACGACGGCCCCGACCGCCGCTCCACCCCCCACATCCTGCGCATCCTGCGCGAGCACGACGTGCGGGCGACGTTCTTCCTGCTCGGCTCGATGCTCGCCGAGGACCCGCAACTCGGCCGCGAGCTCGTCGACGCCGGCCACGAGGTCGCCGTCCACGGCTGGCACCACCGGCTGCTGCTGCGGCGCGGCCCCGCCGCGACCGAGCTCGACATCACCCGCGCCCGGATGCTCATCGCGAGCGTCACCGGCCGGGCGCCGCGCTGGTATCGCCCGCCGTACGGCGTGTTCACGCTCGCCGCCCTGCGCGCCTGCCGCCGCCAGCGGCTGACCCCGGTGCTGTGGACCGCGTGGGGCCGCGACTGGGAGGCGCGCGCCACCCCGGACTCGATCGTGCGGACGGTCACCCGGCGGCTGTCGGGCGGCGGCACGCTGCTGCTGCACGACACCGATGTCACCTCCGCCCCCGGCTCCTGGCGGCGCACCGCCGCCGCGCTCCCCGAGCTGCTCGCCTGGGCCCGCGAGCGGGGCCTGAGCGTCGGCCCGCTCGCCGAGCACACGGCGGCGACGCGATGACCTGGCTCGTCACCGGAGGGGCCGGGTACATCGGCGCGCATGTCACCGCCGCGCTGCTCGCCGCCGGCGAGCCGGTCGTGATCCTCGACGATCTGTCCACCGGAGACGCCCGCCGCGTCCCCGCCGGCGTGCCGTTCCAGCCCGGCGACGCCGGCGACCCGGCGACGGTCCGCGACGTGCTGCACCGGCACGGGGTGTCGGGGGTCATGCACCTGGCCGGCAGCAAGTCGGTGCCCGAGTCATTGCACAAGCCGCAGTGGTACCACCGGCAGAACGTCACGGTCGTCGAGAATGTCCTCGACGCCATGGCCGAGGCCGGCGTGGCCCGGCTGGTCTTCTCGTCCTCGGCCGCCGTCTACGGAATGCCCGGCTCACACAGCGTCGCCGAGGACGCCCCGGCCCGCCCCCTCAACCCGTACGGCCAGAGCAAACTCGACGCCGAACACGCCGTCGCCAACGCCCCCGGCATCTCCTGGATCGCCCTGCGCTACTTCAACGCCATCGGCGCCGCCGCCCCCCACCTCACCGACCACGGCACCACGAACCTGCTCCCCCGCGTCCTGCACGCCGCCCGCACCGGCGAGCCGCTCACCGTCACCGGCACCGACCTGCCGACCCCGGACGGCACCGCCATCCGCGACTACGTGCACGTCGCCGACATCGCCGCCGCGCACCTGGCCGCCGCGGCCGCCGTCACCACCGCCCGCCGCGCCCGCGTCTACAACGCCGGCACCGGCACCGGGCACTCGGTCCTCGACGTGATCCACGCGGCCGAACGCATGACCGCCGCATCGGTACCGTGGCTCGCCGGCCCACCCCGCCCCGGCGACCCGGCCGCGGTCGTCGCCGACGTGCGCCGCATCGAGGCCGAGCTCGGCTGGCGGGCCCGGCACACCCTGGACGACGCCGTGCGCTCCGCCTGGCTCGGCGCCCCCGCGAACGCGCAGTGACGGGCGCCAACCCGGCCGAGCGCACCACCGGGTGCGACGACGGCTACCCGACCGTCTCCAGCCAGGACTGCCAGGCCTCGATCTCGGCCGAGCGGTCCCGCTCGTCGTAGAAGTGCGCGGTCGCGACGACCGTGTCGTTGTACCCGTGGATCAGCATGTAGGTCGCGTCGGCGGTGCGCATGCCCACGAACTTCTGCGCGACGACGTTCTCGACGGTGCCGTCGACCGGCTCGATCCCGGGCACGGACAGCCGGGCCGGCTGGCCGTCGGCCGCGTCGGGTCCGGCTCCGACCGCGGCCGTCAGCTGCGCCCAGACGTCCTCGCGCACCGGCCCCGGCAGGAACATCGAGCTGGTCGCCGTGCGCGGCGCGAAGTGCTCGAGATAGACGGCGAGCTTCGTCATGTACGCGTGGTCGCCGATCTTCAGCGCGTTGTACTCCGCCTCCCAGTCGTCGCCGAGCAGGCCGCTGTGCACGGCCCGGATCACCGAGCCGCCCCCGTCGCGCGCCTCGATGAGCCACTCGAAGGCCATGAAGGTGCCGTCCGGGCCGGGCTCCTCGCGCGTGGAGTACCGCTTGCCGGGCTCCCACTCGGTGATCTGCGACTTCGCGGTGTTGCCGAACATCTCGAACGTGGCGGTGCGCGCGTCGCCGTCGATCTCGGAGCGGCCCATGAACCAGGAGTCCACCCCGGGCCCCGACGTGATCGCCGCCCACACCTGCTCGGGTGTGGCGTCGACGGTGAACTCCTCGCGGACCTCGAACGGATGGGTCATCGCTGCTGCTCCTCTGCTGGTGGGTCGGCGTCTTCGGTGATGCTCGGGTGCACCGCGACCACGACGCGGTGCGGCCGGCCGGCTTCGCTGTGGTACTTGCTGGTGATCTTGATAACGGCGTCGGTGAGTTCGTTGATGAACGCGGCCCGGTCGGCCGGCCTGGCGAAGCGCACCTCGGCGTCGAGCCCGAACGTGGCCAGCGGCTTGCCGGCCCGCGCCGCGCCGGTGATGAGCGCGCCGGTCTCCCGGACCAGCCGGGCCGCGAGCGCGAGCAGCCAGCGGGCCGACAGCCGGTCGGGCGAGCGCGCCGGATCGGGCGCGACCGCCGCGAGCGCGGCCGGCGAGATGACGTAGGCCGCGGCCGACGCCCGCACGACACGCTCGGTCATGTTGCCCTTGCGCCGCTCCTCGACCAACTCCACGAGACCGTGCTGCTCCAGCGTCCGCACGTGGTAGTTGACCTTCTGCCGCGCGAGGCCCAGCCGGGCCGCGAGCGTGGTCGCGGTGTGCGGCTCGGCGAGCTCCGCGAGCATCCGAGCCCGGATCGGATCGAGCGAGACCTCCGCGGCGGCGGCGTCCTCGATCACGGCAACGTCCTGCATGCCCCCAATCTGTCACCGACGAATTTTTTTGTCAAGGAGACGAGCCGGCCCCGGGCGGTGGGCGGGGCCCCGCGCGGGCGCGTCATGCGCCGCTTCCCGCGGAAGTGCACCGGGCCGGGCCCTTTCCGCCGACCGCGAACCGGGCGGCCCGGACGTCCGTCATGCACCACACTGGCCCCATGACGCCGCCTTCGCAGGCGTTGCTCGCCAGGCTCTACTCGGCGTTCAACGCACGGGAGATCCCGACCTTGCTGGCCGCCATGACGCCGGACGTGTCGTGGCCCAACGGCTGGGAGGGAGGCGTCGTGCACGGCCACGACGAGGTGGCCCGTTACTGGCGCCGGCAATGGGAGCAGCTGGAGCCGACGGTCGTGCCCACCGCGTTCACCACCGAGGCCGACGGACGCGTCGCCGTCACGGTCCATCAGGTCGTCCGCGACAAGACCGGAGCGCTGCTCTCCGAGCACACCGTCACGCACGTCTACCGCTTCGACGACGGACTGGTGGCCGAGATGGAAATCCGCGAGCCCGCTTGACCTCGCACGGCGTCCGAACGACAGGCCGGTCCGGATCGCCACCACCCGACCCGCCGCAGCCGCGGATGTCCGCGGGAACGGATCGAGGGCGCGCGGGCCGATGCGGCAGGCAGCCGCCGGCACCTGGTTCGCCCCCGGCGCGCCGGAGCGAACCCGTGCGACAGCTCCTGGGGCCGCCGCGTCGAGGACCGCGCGGCGACGACCGGACCGCCGTCTGAGCCCTGATCGCCGGAAAACCGTGGTGGGTCGACCGCCAGCGGCCCGACCGTCCGCCGTCTGTCGCTCGTGGACGGTCAAGTGGGTGGGCGTGCGTGGATCGGAACAGTCGCAGCCATTCGCGTTGCCAATGGCGCTGACGCACCAGACCTCGCCGGCGCTCCTGCCGTCGGCGGGTCAGCCGGCCGGCGCGAGGGCGTCCGGCGCGAGGGCGTCCGGCGGGTCAGCCGGCCGGTGCGAGGGTGTCCGGCTCCGGGTGCGGCGGCCGCGAACGCAGGCCCAGCGCGGCGTAGACGGTCTCGGGGTGCCGGGCGGCCGTCCGCGCCGCGAGGTCCTCGAAGTAGATCCAGAAGTGCAGTCCGTGGTTGCGGCGCTCGGCGTAGACGTAGGGTGCCAGGGCGTCCCACAGCCGCACGATGTTCGTCCCGTAGGCGCCGATGACCAGGCTCTGCTCGATCATGCCGTGCGCGACGAGCTTGCCCAGGTCGTCGTAGAACAGGCCGATGGTGTTCGCGTGGGTGCGGGCCGGCTCCGGCAGGCCTCGCAAGCCGCCGCGGTACGCGTGCTCCCCGGCCAGGTCCGTCAGCACGTATTCCTCCGCCTCGAACCAGGCCGCGTCTCGCGTCTCCCGGAAGGCGTTGAGGACCACCGGCAGGTGGTTGCCGCCGCTGGCCACGCGCAATTGCCGGAGGGTCAGCAGCATCGAGATGACGAGCGCCGTGAGGGAGATCGCCAGCGTGGCGAGGTTCAGCACCATGGTCGAGGTCACCGGGGCCCTTCGCTCATGAGCCGACTGTATGGGGCGGTGACAAGGGCTACGGCTCGTTGCGGATCGCGTAGCGGTGCATCGTGACGCCCTGCTCGAACGAGCGCTGCTCCAGCAGGTCGAGGTCGATCGGCAGGTCGTAGTCGTCGAACAGCGGGCGGCCGAAGCCGAGGATCGAGGGGTGGGTGTACAGCACCAGCTCGTCGAGCAGTCCGGCCCGCAGCAGCTGGGTGGCGAGCGTCGCGCCGCCCACGCCGATGGTGCCGGCGGTCTCGGCGCGCAGAGCGGCCAGCTGCTCGATCGCGTCGTCCCCGCCGACGATCCGGGTGTTGTGACCGGCGCTGCGGCGGGTGTGGGAGACGAGCACCTTGGGCGCCTCGGTCCAGATCTCGCCGTACTCACGCAGGAAGTCCGGCAGCGACGCGTCCTCGCGCGCCCGCGGCCAGTACTCCTCCATCGTCTCGTAGATGACCCGTCCCTGGACCATCGCCGCGAGCCCCCGCCCCCGGGCGTTGAAGTCGCGGTGCAGCGCCTCGGTGATGCGCAGCCACTCGCCCGCGCCGTTGTCCCCCGGCACCTGCTCGATCCGCAGGTCGAGGGACACGTTCATCCAGTACACGAAGCGGCCCATCAGCCCCTCTTCCCCGTAGTGATTGCAATCCGCAACTACTATATGGAGGCTGTCAAGGACGAGCGGAGCCGGGCCGGCTCAGTCCGCTCTCGTACGCCAGGACGACCGCGCCGATGCGGTCACGCGCCCCGAGCTTGCCGAGGACCCGGCTCACGTGGGTCTTCACCGTGGTCTCCCCGAGGTGGAGCCGGTCGGCGATCTCGGCATTGCTCAGCCCCCGGGCGACCAGGCCCAGCACCTCCCGCTCCCGGTCGGTCAGGCGCTCCAGGCGGGGGTCGGGCAGCGGGCCGGGGCCCGCTGTCACGTAGCGGTCCAGCAGCCGCCGGGTGACCGACGGCGAGACCATCGGGTCGCCGCGCAGCACGCCCCGGATCGCCACGAGCATCTCGGCGGCGGGCGCGTCCTTCACGAGGAAGCCGTCGGCACCGGCCCGCAGCGCCGCGAAGGCGTACTCGTCGAGGTCGAAGGTCGTGACCATCAGGATGCGGGTGGCGGGCAGCGCGGCGCGGATCCGGCCCGCCGCGGTCACGCCGTCCAGACCCGGCATCCGTACGTCCAGCAGCACCACATCCGGCCGGTGCTCGACGGCGGCGGCGATCGCCTCGTGCCCGTCGCCGGCCTCGCCCACGACGGTCAGGTCCTGCTGGCTCTGCACCACCATGCGGAGCCCCACCCGCATCATCTCCTGGTCGTCGCAGATCAGCACGCGCGACGGCGACCGGTCGTCCATCAGCCCATACTGTCGCCGGGCCCCTGTGGAATCGCTGTGACGGGGGTGCCGAGGGGCAACAGGGCGACCACCCGGTAGCCGCCCTCCGGTCGCGGGGCCGCGTCCAGCGTGCCGTCGAACATCGCCACGCGCTCGCGCATCCCCGCGATGCCGCGCCCGGACGACGGCAGCCGGGGCGCGGATCCGGGCGCCGCGACCCCGTCGTCGCGCACCTCGATGCGGATCGCCCGGTGCGGTCCGGGGTCGCCGAGGTCGACGACCACCTCGACGGCGACCTCGGGGCAGGCCCCGGCACCGGCGTGCTTGACCGCGTTGGTCAGCGCCTCCTGGACGATCCGGTACGTCTGCACCGCGGCCCCGGCCGGCACGCCGGCGCCGCTGCCGGTGACGCGCAGGGTGGCGCCGGGCAGCCCCTCGGTCAGCCGGTGCAGGTCGGTCAGGGCCGGCTGCGGCGCGGCCACCTGCCCGCCGGCCTCCAGCACGGCCAGCAGACGGCGCAGCTCGACCAGCGCCTCCCGCCCGGTGGTGCTCACGAACTCGAGCGTCCGGTCCACCACGGCCGGGTCGGCGTGCCGCATCAGCCGCGCGCCCTCGGCGTTGACGACCATGACGCTCACGCTGTGCGCGAGCACGTCGTGCAGCTCCCGCGCGATCCGGGTCCGCTCCTCGGCGGCCGCGGCCCGCGCCAGCGCCCGGCGTTCGGAGTCGGCCAGCTCGGCCCGCCGCTCGATCGACTCCACGTAGGCGCGCCGGGCGTGCACCCACTCGGCGAGCAGCCAGACCGTGACGATCGACAGGCCGTAGGTGAGCACGCCCCAGGCCGCGTCCGGGCCGGCCCCGGCGGTGAGGGACCAGACGCCGAAGAAGGCGGCGACGGCGGCCCCGGCGACCCGCGCCGCCCGGCGACGGCCGCGCACGACCAGCGTGTAGAGCAGCAGGTGCAACGACAGGTGAGCGGCCGGCAGGCGCTCCGCCCAGGCGTGGGTGAGCAGCCCGAGCCAGGCGGCGCCGAGCGCGATCGCGGCCATCGCCAAGGGCCGGCGGCGGCGCCACAGCAGCGGCAGGAGCAGCCCCGCCAGGACGAGGGCCGCCCAGAACGGCCGGGATGTCGGCGGATCCACGATCACGGGCACCGCGAGGAGCACGGCCGGCGCAACGGTGGCGAACCCGGCCCACGCGCGCGGACGCCACGGCGCTGCGAACACCGCCCCACCGTACCGGCCGGGGCCTGGCCGATCGTCCTCCCGACCGGCGAAACGGGTCCTCCCACGGCAGGACCACGACCGCCCGGCGGCCGGACGACCAGCGACGATCATGGCCCCTAGCGTCCCGGGGCATGTCCATCCTCACCGAGTTCCTCCGGCACCCGATGCTGACCGGGGCGGTCGCCGCCAGCTCGCCCGCGCTCGCCCGCCAGATGACCGACGGCATCGGCCTGCGGCGGGCCCGGACCGTCGTGGAGCTGGGGCCCGGGACCGGCGTGTTCACCGACGCGATCCTCGACCGCGTGGCGCCGGGCACCCGGATCGTCGCCATCGAGCTCAACGGCCATCTCGCCGGGCGCCTCGCCGACCGCTACCGCGGCGGGCCGGTCGAGGTCGTGCACGGCTCCGCCGCCGACGTGGCGCGCCTGGTGCCGGGGCCGGTGGACGTGGTCGTCTCGGGGCTGCCGTGGACCGTCATGGCCGAGCCGGTCCGGCGGCGGATCCTCGACGCGGTCACCGCGGTGCTGGCGCCGACCGGCGCGTTCACCACGTTCGCGTACGCCCACGCCGCCTGGACGCCGCCCGGCCGCCGGTTCGCGAGCGAGCTGCGGCAGCGGTTCGGCCGCACGGCAACGAGCCGGGTGGTGTGGCGCAACCTGCCGCCCGCGTTCGTGCACCGCGCCACCGCGCCGCGGCTCTCAGCCCGCGCTTCGCGAGTCTGATCGCCGCGCGGGGCATCGCCTAGTGCCGCGGGCCGAAGAGGGCGGCACCAGGCGAGGCGACGGTCCGGGGCGCCGCCCCCGGACCGTCGCGTCACTGGCCGTGCTCGCGGCTTCGATCAGCCGCGCAGGCCGGCCATGCCCGCGGCGCTGATCTTGGAGAAGCGCAGGGACTGGCCCGGGTCGGCGTTGCCGCCGGGGGCGTTGTCCTGCTCGTAGTTGGAGTTGTGGTACCCCTTGGCCCCGATGCCGCGGTAGAAGCCCTTGTAGTTGATGTCGCTGCGGGGGTCACCGAACGGGATCCAGCTGTAGCCGTCGCCCACGCCGTCGGGCTGGCCGGTGGCGTCGCCGTCCTTGGCGTGGAACAGCGCGTACCGCTGGGTCTGCTTGGCGACCTGGGCGGTCGGGTCGAAGATGTCCTCGACGCGGTTGCCGTTCCAGTCGTAGCGCCAGCGGTGCTGGTGCTGCGCCACGTGCGCCCAGTAGACGTCCATCTCGATGACGACGAGGCTGGGGTCGGTGATGTCGAGGTAGTGCTGCATGAGCCGCTTGCCGGACTCGCCGCGGACCTGGGTCGGCGCGATCGGCGCACCGGTGATGCGGTCCTGCGTGACGGTCACCATCGGGCCGTCCTGCAGGAAGTTGTACGCCGGCGAGTGGTTGTGGGTGTACATGTGGATGCCCCACTGCCCGACGGCGATCTCGTTGATCGCCTGCCACTTCTCGCCCGCGAGGGTCCACGGCTCGATGTTGCGGTTGTTCGCGCTCGTCGGGTCGCTGCCCGTGCCCATGAACGGCATGCCGAGGATCGACGCGAACTCCAGCTCGGTCTGCAGCCGGTCGTAGTCCGCGGTGGCCATCTTGCCACCGGCGCTGCCCGGGCCGTTCCAGGTGTTCGGAACGTACCCGTGGTTGCCGATGGCCCGCAGGCCGAACGCGTCCAGGAAGCCGCGCAGGGTGCGGGCGTAGGCCAGGTAGGCCGCGCGCGACTCCGCGGTGGTCACGTTGCCCGGCGCCGGGTTGGGCGCGGCCCCGCCCGGGTTGGAGGCGTGCTGGCCGTAGCCGGCGAACTCGATCTGCTTGTAGCCGCACTTGGCCAGGAACTCGAACAGCTCCAGCCAGCCGCCCGGCAGCGGCACCAGCGGGCCGAGGTCGCTCGGGTCGTTCGGGAAGTCCGGGCCGCCCAGGTAGCCCATCGTCGGGGAGACGCCGAGCGCGCGGCTCGCGGCGATGCCGATGCGGGTCGGCACGTCGCGCTGGGTGTAGGTGATCGTGCCGAGCTTGCCGTCCGGGATGAGGCGGCCGTTGGCGGCGCTCGCCGACGTCGGCGAGAACACGGAGGCCGGGCCGAGCGGAGTGAACGCGGCGGCCGCCGTGAGACCTGCGCCGGCGATGAACCGGCGGCGGCTGAGGTGTTTGGACACGGTTGCTCCTCTGTTGATGTGCGTGTGGTTCAGACCGGGGCGGGGCCCGGCGGGGTGACGGACCCCGCCCCGGTGTGGTGCTAGGGCGCGCTCACGCCCCGGCCGCCGAACTCGACCCAGTTGAGGTTGAAGAAGTTGTTCGTCGGCCCACCCGCGACCGGCCGGAACACCAGGTAGAGCCGGTGTGCGCCGCCCGGATCGGTGATCGGGAAGGTCTGGCTGGCGTAGGTGGTCGCGTTCGCGGTGGGCGCGACCGTGACCGTGGTCAGCACCGGCCCGTCGACCGCGTCCATGTGGACCTCGACGGACCCGGTGCCCGCCGCGCCGCTGCCACCCGACGTGCGCAGCGTCATCGAGTTGATGTTCTGCAGGTTGATCGTGCCGTTCAGCGCGATCCAGTCGCCGCTGCCGATGCCGTTGCGCTGCAGCCCGCCGCCGACATCCGTGGTCGCCGCGGTGGCCGTGCCGGACTGGTCGATGGCCCACTCGACTTCCTGCTTCTTCTGCCGGATGGTCGTCTGCGCGACCGTCGTCAGCGCCGGCACGCCGCCGGGTCCGCCCTTGTCGGTGTAGGAGGCGCTGATGACGCCGAAGACGTTGCCGCCGTGGGAGGCGTCCTCCTCGAGGGTGGGCAGCGTTCCGGAGCAGCCGGTCGCGGTGGATTCGGCGTGGCCGTGGCTGTCGTGGCCGAGCACGAACGTCACCTGGACGCGGGAGCAGTCGATCGCCCCGTCCTGCGGGTCGCTGACCGTCACGTTGAACGGGATCGTGTCGCCGAAGGCGAACATCCCGCCCTCGACCGGCACGTTGACCCGCACCGTCGGTGAGGTGTTGCCGACGGTGATGGTCGTGTTCGCCGACGCCGACTTGCCGCTGGAGTCGGTGACCGTGAGCCGGGCGGTGTAGACGCCGTTCGTGGTGTACGTGAACGTCGGGTTCGGATCGGTCGAGTCGACCGTGCCGTTGCCGTCGAAGTCCCAGGCGAACTTGATGGAGTCACCCGGGTCCGGGTCGTTCGAGCCGGCGCTGGAGAACGCGACGGTCAGCGGGGCGATGCCGTCGGTCGGGGTCGCGGCGAGCTTCGCCACCGGCGGCCGGGTGCCCTTCACGTAGCTGAACTTCACCAGCAGCGCGTCGGGGTTGGCCGTGAAGAAGCCGTCGCCGTAGTTCAGCAGGTAGAAGCTGCCGTCCTTGCCCCACTTCATGTCCATGGGGTTGTCGCACAGGAACGGACGGGCCGGCGTCTGGGGTCCGCCGCCGCAGCTGAGCAGGTCATTGATCTTGAAGACCTGACCGCTGCCGTCCAGCCGGATCTCCCGCAGGTAGTCGCGGGTGAACTCGCCGAAGAAGATGGACTGGTCGTAGTACGCCGGGAACTTCGTCGGGTTGGGGTTCTTGGGGTCGTAGTCGTACTTGGCCGCGCCGTGCGGCCCGACGCCCCCGGTGCCGAGCTCGGGGAAGAGCTGCGGGCACTTGCCGGGCGGGCTCTGCATGTAGTAGGCCGCGCAGGGCGTGCCGAGCGGGTTGGCCGCGTTGTTGTCCTGGAAGGAGTACCACATGTCAGGCTGCGCGACCGGCGGCGCGTAGGTCAGACCGGTGTTCCAGCGGGAGGTGTTGGCCGGCCCGTGGTCCGGGTTGTTGCACTCGAACGCCTGCGCGGGTTGGTCCAGCGGCGTCGAGGTGTTGAAGTTCCACCGGTAGTACGGCAGGTTCGGCGAGTAGCACAGCGGCCAGCCGTAGTTGGCCGGGCGGCGCACGATCTCCATCCGGCCGGTGCCGGCCGGCCCGCGGAACACCTGCGGCGTCGAGGAGTCCGGCGAGTAGTCGGTGACGTAGGCGACGCCGGCGTTGTCCACGGTGATGCGGAACGGGTTGCGGAAGCCCATCGCGTAGATCTCGGGCCGGGTCTTGCCGCCGCCCTCTTCCTGGCCGGTGAACAGGTTGCCCGACGGGATCGTGTACGAGCCGTCGTCCTGGACCTTGATGCGCAGGATCTTGCCGCGCAGGTCGTTGGTGTTCAGCGCCGAGCGCCGGGCGTCGACGTAGGGCGCGTTGTACTGCCCGCTCGTCGTCATCTGGTCGTTGAACGGGGCGAAGCCGCCGGAGTTGCCGCCACCCGCCGGGGTGTCGTCGCCGGTCACCATCCACAGGTTGTTGTTCGAGTCGAAGGTGATGTCACCGGCGACGTGGCAGCAGGCGCCCCGGTCGACCGGCACCTTCAGGATCTTCTGCTCGGTGCCGAGGTCGATCTTCGGGCTGGGCCCGTCGACGAACTTGAACCGCGACAGCTGGAAGTAGCCCTTCCAGGGATCCCACACGCTCGGGTCGGCGCCGGTCGTCGGGGAGTTCGCGGTGGGCGTCGTCGCCGGGAACGGCGCGTCCTGGGTCTGCGGCGAGTAGTACAGGTACACCCAGTGGTTGGTGGCGAAGTCGTTGTCGATGGCCGGGCCGTAGAGGCCGTCCTCGCTCGCCGTGTAGACCGGGATCTCGGCCAGCACGTGGCTGGTGTTGGCCGCGGGGTCGTGCAGCCGCAGGATGCCGCGGCGGTCGGTCTGCAGGACCCGGCCGTCGGGCATCACGTCGAAGCCGATGGGCTCGCCGATGTTCGGCGGGGCCGCGATCGTGTCCATCTGGTAGTTGGCCAGCACGGTCGCGCCGCAGTCGCCGTCGGTGCGGCCGGCGGCCCACTGGATCGCGCCGCCGAGGTGCGCCCGCAGGTCCGCCGTGGAGAAGCTGGCGGCGGTGGCGCCCAGGCCGGTGTAGAAGGAGCGCCCGCCCTGGTAGTCCTTGCACCAGGTGATCGGGTGGTCGTTGCCCATCGAGCCGCCGGCGTAGGTGGTCTCGTCGACGGTCGCGAGCACGTGCGAGAAGCCGCGCACGTTGGAGGTGAAGTTGTACCACTGGTCGGTGCGGTTCCACGACAGCGGCAGGTCTTTCGAGGCGGGGTGGACCCGGTCGGCGACCTTGATCCTGGCCTGCGTGACGGCGGACGAGCCGGACGCGCGGGTGCCGAGGACGTCGGTGAGGAACGACCAGTCCTTCTGGGTCTCGATCGCCGAGTGCACGCCGACGAAGCCGCCGCCGGCGCGGTAGTACTCCTCGAACGCGCTCCGCTGGTCCGCGTTGAGCACGTCGCCCTCGGTGTTGAGGAACACCACGACGCGGTACTGCTGCAGGTGTGCGCGGTCGAACTTGCCGGCGTCGTCGGTGCTCACGACCGTGAACCGCAGCTGGTTGCCCAGCTGCTTGAGCGCCTCGACGCCGGCCGCGGTCGCCGGGCTGGGCGCACCGGTGGCCTTGGTGAAGGCGAGCACCTTGAATTGACTGCCGTTGCTGTCGGCGGCGGGCGCGGCGAGCGCCGGCGCGGGCGGTGCCGCCGTCAGCAGTCCAGCGGTGAGGGCCAGCAGGCCGCCGAACGCGGCGCGGCGCCGGCCTGGTGCGTTGAACATGAAACCTCCTCCGTGCGTGTGCCGGGCGTGCCGGGTCGCGCCGAGCCGGGGGTGGCGGCTAGGCGGGCACGTCCGACCAGGGGTCGGCTCGGGTGTGGGTGGTGTACGCCTGGAGGGAAGGCGTACGGCCAGAGTCCTGGCGTGACTCATGCGGGTGTCGTCGCACCGAGCTGCGCCCAGCGCTCGCCGGGATGCTGTGGGACCGGCGGGCGCTGACTCGATCAACGCATAGCCGCGACCCTATCCGCCGGGTTTATCGAAAGATAGAGGCCCACCGACAAAAGTTTCTCTTCGAGCACGCGAACTTCTGTTAAGAATGTCAAAAGTTCTCATGTTTCGAGGTGAACGGCGAGGTCGCCGCTTCCCGGCCTGCGTATTGTCCGTTTCATCAGGTCGCGCCAAAGCGCCCACGCCCGGGTTCGGCCCGCTGACGCAATGCCGAAATGCGATTCGCCGCATCGCGGATTGAATAGCGCAGATTGCCATGTCGCCAATCGACGACAATGCCCCAGTGGGCGTTTACCGGCCCTGCCGGAGCCAGGCGATGAAGCCGCGGATCTCCGGCCCGGCGCCGTGCCACAGGTTGCGGCTGCGCGGGGCGTTCACGAGCCGCTGGGCGGTCACGTCGTCGCCGCGCCGGACGGCGTCCTCGATGGCGTGCAGGTGGCGAAGCTCGGCCCGCATGCCGGGCAGCGCCCGCGTGGCGAGCTCACGGGACAGCGCCGTCTGCAGCGGTACGACATCGTCGCCCTCGACCACGGCCCAGATCTCGTGGCCGATGCCCTCGAAGCCGGGCAGGACGCCGACCGCGTGCTCCCAGAGGTTCGCGTGCGCCTCGGCCGGGGCGTCGGGGCGCTCGAGGGCCGCGAAGCGGAGCCAGTTCGCGGTCGCGGCGCGCAGGCGGACCGTGAAGTCGTGGCGGCCGGGCGGGTTGCGCATCGGCTCGAACGCGACCGACAGCAGCTCGTCCGCCTCCGCGCGCACGAACACCACGTGGGTCGCCGCCGCATACGAGGGATGCGGCCGGACCTCCTCGAAGCCGGCGGCGGTGAGGGTGGTCGCGATGCCGTCGACGATCTGCCGGAATTTCATCGTGTACTTCCTGGGGGCGCCGTTTTGATCATGGTGCCCCACCAGCGCGTGTCCCATGACGTGATCTTGCTCATCACGGCGCCTGGAACGGCGTTCCAGCCAGGCCGGAACGGGGCCCATGGGGGCCCTCGCCGGGCTCCGGCCGCCCTCGTGAACCCGCCGCGCCGGCCACGGCAAACGTCTCTCGGCGTGGTTGAGCCCGCAGACGGCACGGGACCGGCCGCGCTGGATGCGCGGCCGGTCCCGTCAGGCGAGCGACGTGCGGGTCAGCAGCTGAGGTTGCCGCCCGCGGGGACACCGAGGATGCCGACGAACTGGTTGTAGAGATTCACCCGGCTCTGCACCTGGGCGGGGTTGCCGCCGTTGCACTCGATGCTGTTGATGGCCCGGATCGTGGTGCCGAAGCCCTGCCCGTTCACCATCGCGTTGTGCGACGTGGTGCCGGCGTTGCCGGTGCCGGTCATCCAGTACCACAAGCCGGTCTGCCACGAGATCGACGAGTTCGTGGCGACCAGGTTCGGGTTGTTGAGCAGGTCGACGCCGAGCGCGTCGCCGGCCGCCTTGTAGTTGAAGTTCCAGCTCAGCTGGATCGGGCCGCGGCCGTGGTAGGCGGACTGGCCGGCCGGGCAGCCGTAGGGCTGGCTGGTGTCGCAGTAGTGCGGCCAGTTCGCGGTGTTGATCTCGTCGATGTAGACGAGCCCACCGGTCTCGTGACTGACGTTGGCCAGGAACGCCGCGGCCTCCTGCTTCTTGACCGTGTCGCTGCCGGTGGTGGCGAAGGCCGGGTACTTCTTCATCGCGTCGACCAGCCCGGCGTACGTGTAGAACCCGTTGCGGCTCGGGAACATCTGGTTGAACTGGGCCTCGCTCACCACGAAGCCGGTCGTGGTGCCGCCGCCACCGCCTCCGCCGCCACCGCCGTCGCAGCCGTAGGGCGACCAGAACCAGGTGCTGATCGTCGGGTCGTAGCCGGGGTTCTCGTGCGTCGCCTGGTAGTACAGGCCGTTGGTGTACCGCACGATCGCGCCGACCGCGTAGTACTGCCCGGCGACCCAGTTCGGGTAGTTGCACGTGGTCCCGCCGCCGCCGCCACCGCCGCCGGTGCCGCCACCGCAGCTGCCGTTGTCGGCCCAGACGCCGGAGCCGCCGGTGCTCGGGGTCTCGTACTGCGTCCACCACTTGGCGGTCCAGTTGTGCCCGTTGTACGAGGCCTGCTGGCCGCCGGTGTACACCTGGCTGGAGACGTAGGCGGGCACGCAGGCGACGGCCGCGTCGGCGGAGACCGTCGGCAGGATCGCCGCCGCGGCGCCGGCGATTGCCAGGCCCGCCGTCGCGACGAGCGCGAGGAGACGTTTTCTGGGCATGGGGGAGCTACCTTCCCGTAGGGCGCGGGCGATAGATGCATGGACGAGTGTCCATACCCATTAGTAAACAAGACTTAGCATTTTGTAAATACTCTTACCTGATTACCTTGTGTTATCGGCCCGGCCCCGGTGCCCGGCGGCGGCGCGGAGGCGAGTCGCCGCACCCGCTCGGCTTCGGCCCGGCCCCAGACTCGCGCGAGTCTCGATGCCCGGCGGCGCGGAGGCGAGCCGCCGCACCCGCTCGGCTTCGGCCCGCCTCGCCGCGCCGCGCCGCGCGGCGCGAAGGCGCGGCGCGAAGGCGCGGCGCGAAGGCGCATGGACCGTGGACTACACGGCCTACAGCCCGGCCGCGGCGCTCGAACGGCGGGCGTACGCCACGATCCGGGCGATCGCCACGCTGCCGCGCCGGAGGCCCGCGCGGTTCAGGAGGCGAGGTACAGATCGACGTACTCCGCGTCCTCGCCGTCGAGGGTGTAGCGGTCGAACTCGACGAACCCGTGCCGCCGCGCGAACTCGAGGCCGTCGCGGTTGGCGGCGAGGACGACGGTCTCGATGCGCTGCGCCCCCAGCGCGCGGGCATCGGCGAGCTGCGCGTCGAGGTACTGCGTGCCGAGGCCCTGCCGCCGGTACCGCGGCAGGATCCGGACGATCACGGTCGCCGTGCGGGAACCCGGGCCGGGCGGCCGGATCGTGGCGTTGCCGACCGGCGTCCCGCCGTCGTGGGCGAGGGTCAGGCGGTTGCGCTGCGAACGCTCCCGGACCTCGTCCAGCGACAGCGGGTGGGCCGGGATGACGAGGTTGTGCACGTCGCGCCACAGCGCGACGGTGTCCGGCCGCACGGGGACGATCCGCAGCGCCACGGCGTCACGCGAAGTCGGCGGCCGACATGCCCGCCGGATCGCCGGGCGGCCGTTCCGTGACCCGCAGCCCGAGGTGCAACGTCCGCATCTTCGGCAGACTAGCCCGTCCGGCGCCGGCGGGTGCCTGCGCATCAGTGCGACGCCCGCTCGGCGGGGAGGAACCGGTCGTCGTGCGGCCGATGCCGGCGTCGGTCACGAGAGCCCGGCGCCGATGACGGAGAGCAGCTGCAGCTTCTCGTAGCTCTCGCTGCCGGGCACGGCGGTGTAGACGAGCAGCAAGTGCCCCTGGTCCGGGTCGAGCAGCGCCTGGCAGGCGACCTCGACGACGCCGACCTCGGGGTGCAGGAAGCGCTTGTCGTGGCTGTAGCCGACGCCGATCTCGTGCTGGTCCCAGACGCGGCGGAACTCTTCGCTGCCGGCGAGCAGCAGCCGCAGCAGGTGCGCGGCCCGCGAGTCCGGCCCGCGCAGCGTGACCGTCCGGCGCAGCCCGGAGGCGAAGACGCGCGAGTGCGTCGCGTGGTCGTCGGGGTGGTACCGGGCCCGGCACGCCGGGTCGGTGAACCACCGGTAGCCGATGCTGCGGGCCGGCCCCGTGTACCGGGTCTGGTCGCCGGTCAGCGCGACCCCGAGCGGCGTCTGCCGCAGCGTCTCGCCGAGCTCGGTGACGATCTCGGCGGGCGTGTCGGCGAGCCGGTCGAAGATGCGCAGCAGGCCCGGGCCGATGTGCTCGCCCGCCGTGCCCCGGGTGGGCGGGTGGTGCCCGGCGAGGCGGAACAGGTGGTCGCGCTCGTCGCGGGACAGGTGCAGCCCCTGCGCGATGGAGGCGATCATCTGCTCGGACGGGTGCGGCCCGCGCTCGCGCTCGAGCCGGCTGTAGTAGTCGGCGGAGATGTGGCACAGGGTGGCCACCTCCTCGCGCCGCAGCCCGCTGGTGCGGCGCCGCTGCCCGCGCGGCAGGCCGACGTCCTCGGGCTGCAGCGCCGCCCGCCGACGCCGCAGGAACTCGGCGAGCCCGGCTCGATCGATCACCAGTTCGTTGTACCACCGCCGCCCCGGCCGCAGCCTGGGATCGTCAGGCCGTGGATGCGCCGGCGCAACCCGTGCAGCCTGGGCACATGGCACGCAGACAGCCCGACATCACCGTCCCCGACCTCACCGGCAGACTCGCCGTCGTCACCGGCGCCAGCGACGGCGTCGGCCTCGGCCTGGCGACCCGCCTGGCGGCCGCCGGGGCCGAGGTCATCATGCCCGTGCGCAACCGGCACAAGGGCGAGGCGGCGATCGCCAGGATCCGGCAGTCGTACCCGCACGCCGCCCTCGTCCTGCGCGACCTCGACCTGTCCTCGCTGGACTCGGTGGCCGCCCTGGCCACGCGGCTGCGCGAGGACAACCGCCCCATCCACATCCTCGTCAACAACGCGGGCGTGATGACGCCCCCGGCCCGCCGCGAGACCGCCGACGGGTTCGAGCTGCAGTTCGGCACGAACCACCTGGGCCACTTCGCCCTCGTGGGCCACCTGCTCCCCCTGCTGCGCGCCGGCCGCGCGACCGTCACCTCGCAGCTCAGCGTCGCGGCGAACCAGAACGCCGTCAACTGGGACGACCTCAACTGGGAGCGCTCGTACGACGGCATGCGCGCCTACAGCCAGTCGAAGATCGCCCTCGGCCTCTTCGGCCTCGAGCTGGACCGCCGCAGCCGGGCGGCCGGCTGGGGCATCACGAGCAACCTCGCCCACCCCGGCGTCGCCCCGACCAACCTCCTGCAGGCCCAGCCCGAGGCGGGCCGGCCCAGCCCCACCCTGGGCGGCCGCGTCGTGCGCGCCCTCGGCAACCTCGGCATCCTCGTCGGCACGCCCGAGTCGGCCGCGCTCCCGGCCCTCTACGCCGCGACGTCCCCGGAGGCGCGGGGCGCCCGGATGTACGGCCCGAGCGGCTTCCAGCACCTCGCGGGCCCGCCGGCCGAGCAGGAGCTGTACTCGCGCCTGCGCGGCGAGGCCGAGGCCGCCCGCATCTGGCAGGCCTCGGAGCGCCTCACCCGCTGCGTCTTCCCCGACACGCTGCCCGTGACCGACGGCTGACGGCCCCGGCGCGGGTCACCGGGCGCGGAGCCCGTCGATCAGGATCGACAGCAGGCGCGGCGCCCGCGCGTCGAGCTCGGCGTCGTCCAGCCGCGACAGCCAGCTGATGAGCAGGATCACGTCGCGGGCCTCGGCGTCGGCGCGCACGGCGCCGGCCGAGCGCCCCGCGGCCAGTAGCAGCTCGACCGCCTCGCCGATCGGGCCGAGGCTGTGGGTCGCGAGGTCGCGCCACACCGACGCCTCGACCGCGGCGAACACGTCCCGCTTGACCCGGGCGTAGGCGGCCACCCGGTCGAACCACGCCGCGAGCGCGCCGAGCGGCTCGTGCGCCGCGAGCAGCCGTGGGGCCGCGGCCACGAGCTCGTCCACCTCGCGGCGGTAGACCTCGGCGAGCAGGTCCTCGCGGGTCGGGAAGTGGCGGTACAGCGTCCCCTGCCCGATCCCGCAGGCCTTCGCGACCGCGTTGAGCCGCAGCTCCCCCGGCTCGTGCACGAGCTCGCGCGCCGCCTGGAGGATCCGCTCGCGGTTGCGCTGGGCGTCGGCGCGGCGTGCCGAACCGGACACGTGTCCGCTAGAGTCGGAGTAACCGGACATGTGTCCACTCTAGGCAGAGGGAGATCCCCATGGCCATCCACGGCAAGGTCGTCGCCATCACCGGGGCCAGCAGCGGCATCGGCGAGGCGACCGCGCGCCATCTCGCCGCGCTCGGCGCGCCCGTCGTGCTCGGCGCCCGCCGCACCGACCGCCTCGACCGGCTCGTCGCCGAGATCGAGGCCGCCGGCGGCCGGGCGGCGGCCGTTCGCGTGGACGTCACCGACCCCGGCGACCTGACGGCGCTCGTCGCCGCCGCCGTCGAGCGCTTCGGCCGCCTCGACGTCCTCGTGGGCAACGCGGGCATGACCCGGATCGGCCCCGTCGCCGAGCTCGACGTCGCCGGCTGGATGACGATGGTCGACGTCAACGTGAAGGGCGTCCTGCACGGCATCGCCGCGGCCCTGCCGGTGTTCCGGCGCCAGGGCCGCGGCCACCTCGTCACCGTCGTCTCCACCTCCGGCCTCAAGATCGTGCCGACCCAGGCCGTGTACGCGGGCACGAAGAACGCGGTCCGCACCCTCCTGGAGGGCCTGCGGCAGGAGAGCACCGACGGCGTCCTGCGCACGACCTCGATCTCCCCCGGCTACGTGCGCACCGAGCTCATCGACAACGCCGTCGACGATCCGGCCGCGCGCGAGCAGGCCCGCCGGCACATGGCCGACCTCGGCATCGACCCGCCGGCCGTGGCCCGCGCGATCGCCTTCGCGATCGACCAGCCCGACGACGTCGAGATCGGCGACCTGACCATCCGCCCGACCCGCCAGGGCTGATCCCGCGCCGATCCGGCCGGCATGACGCAGCGTCACTATCCTCGCGGTATGTCGTTCCTCTCGCGGCGCCTCGGCGCGGGGCCTCTCGCCGACGTGGTGGTGTCCGCCTCGGTGGTCGCCCTGTCGACCTGGTGGTGGCATCAGTTCCGGGTCGGCGGGCTGCTCTACGGCGGGCTCGTCGGCGTCGCGCTGCTGTGGCGCCGCCGCCGGCCGATCGCCGTGCTCGCCGTCGTGGTCGCGCTCACCGCCGCCGCGGCCCCGGTGACGGTGCACGGCACGCACCTGCACGAGGGCATGCTGCTCGTCGCGCTGGCCGTGGCCACGCACGCCGCCCTCGCACACGCCGCGTCGCTGCGCACGGCGGTGGGGTGCGCGCTCGCCGTGCTGCTCTTCGCGGCCGTCCTGCTCGAGGCGCGGCCCCCGTTCGAGGACGGCCGGGCACCGGTCGACGCGTGGGGTCTCGGGCGGTCGCTGCTCGGCCTGCTGGGCTACGCGGCCGTGGTCTGGGCGGCCGCGCTGAGCGTGCGGTTCGTCCGCCAGCAGCGGGCGACGGCGGCCGAGCGGCACGAGCACGCCGAGCGGGAGCGCGCGCAGCAGACCCGGATCGCCGTGGCCGAGGAACGGGCCCGGATCGCGCGGGAGCTGCACGACATCGTCGCCCATTCGCTGTCGGTGATCGTGCTGCAGGCCAACGGCGGGCAGTACGCGTTCGACCACGATCCCGCGCGGGCCCGGGAGGCGCTGCGCACGATCGGCGCGACCGGCCGCGACGCGCTCGACGAGATCCGGCACCTGGTGCGGATCCTGCGCGGCGACTCCGGCGACGAGCCCGGCCGGGACCACGCCGTCGCCTCCGTCGTGGCCCGGGCCCGCGCCGCCGGCGCCGACGTCGAGCTCCACGTGGAAGGCGTACCGCCCGAGGTCCCCGGCGGCGTCGCGCTCGCCGTCTACCGCATCGTGCAGGAGTCGCTCACCAACACGCTGCAGCACGCCGGCCCGGCCCCGGCCGCGACCGTCCGCATCGCCTACCGGCCCGGCGCCGTCGAGCTGGAGATCACCGACTCCGGCACCGGCGCGGCCGCGTCCCCGGGCGGCGGCCACGGGCTCGTCGGCATGCGCGAGCGCGCCACGCTCTACGGCGGCACCTTCGACGCGGGCCCGTCGCTCGGCGGCGGCTGGCGCGTCCGGGCCCGCATCCCCCTCGCGGCCGAGGCGGTCACCGCGTGATCCGGGTGGTGCTCGTCGACGACCAGCAGCTCGTGCGCGCCGGGTTCCGCATGGTGCTCGACTACCAGCCGGACATCACCGTCGTCGGCGAGGCCGGGGACGGCGCCGAGGCGCTGCGGCTGCTGCGCGACACCGACGCCGACGTGGTCGTGATGGACCTGCGGATGCCGGTGCTCGACGGGGTCGCCGCGACCCGCCGGATCTGCGCGGCCGGCCCGGCCCCGCGGGTGCTGGTCCTGACCACGTTCGACACCGACGAGGAGGCGTTCGCGGCGCTGCAGGCCGGGGCGAGCGGCTTTCTTCTCAAGAGCGTGCCGCCGGACGAGCTGCTGTCCGCGATCCGCGTCGTGGCCGGCGGCGAGGCCGTGGTCGCGCCGCGGGTGACCAGGCGGCTGCTCGACCGCTTCGCCGGGCGGCTCGGGGCGCAGACCTCCGACCCGGCGGCGGCGCCCGACCTGACCGACCGCGAGCAGGAGGTCCTGCTGCTGGTCGCGCAGGGGCTGTCCAACGCCGAGATCGGCCGCCGGCTCCACGTCGCGGAGGCGACGGTCAAGACGCACGTCGGGCGCATCCTGGCCAAGCTGGGCCTGCGGGACCGGGTGCAGGCGGTGGTCTTCGCCTACGAGTCGGGCCTGGTGCGCCCCGGCCGCGATACCTGAGTCGCAGCCGTACGACCTGAGTCGTACGCGGCGAACCAGCATCACGGTGGACGCCCCGCCCCGCGGCGCTGCCTAGCGTCGGGATCACGGATCCTCGACGGACGGGAGCACCATCGTGCCAGCGCTGCAGGCGGCCGGACTCAGCAAGGTGTACGGCCACGGCGACACCGCCGTCACCGCGCTCGACCGCGTCGACGTCACCTTCGCGGAGGGCCGGTTCCACGCCATCATGGGCGCCTCCGGCTCCGGCAAGTCGACGCTGCTGCACTGCCTGGCCGGCCTCGACCGGCCCACGAGCGGCGCCGTGCGCATCGGCGACGCCGACCTCACGGCGCTCGACGACGAGCGGCTGACCCGGCTGCGCCGCGACCACGTGGGCTTCGTGTTCCAGCGGTTCAACCTGCTGCCGGTGCTGACCGCGCGGGAGAACATCCTGCTGCCGCTGACGATCGCCGGGCGCCGGGCCGACCACACGTGGTTCGAGCGGGTGGTGGCGGCCGTCGGGCTCTCCGACCGGCTCGCTCATCGCCCGTCCGAGCTGTCCGGCGGCCAGCAGCAGCGGGTCGTGGTGGCCCGGGCGCTGATCACCCGGCCGTGGGTGGTCTTCGCCGACGAGCCGACCGGCAACCTCGACTCCCGCTCCGGCGCCGAGGTCCTCGGCCTGCTGCGCGACGCGGTGGCCCTGCTCGGCCAGACGGTGGTGATGGTGACCCACGACCTGCACGCCGCGGCGCACTGCGACCGAGTCGCGTTCCTGCAGGACGGCCGGTACGCCGCCGCCGTCGAGGACCCCACCGCCGAGGCGATCGTGGCCACGCTGGCCCGCCTCGACCGGGCCCGGTGACCGGCATGCTCCGGCTGACCCTGCGCACCGCCCGCGCCAACCTCACCCGCTCGCTGCTCTCGTGCCTCGCCGTGGTCCTCGGCGTCGCCTTCGTCTGCGGCAGCCTCATGTTCACCGACGGGCTCGCCGCCGCGATGACCGGCCGCGCCGCCGAGCAGTACCGCAACGTCGACGTCCAGGTCGAGCCGGACGGGACCGTCCGGGCCGACGAGTCCGCCGACCTGGCCGGACGCGTGCGGGAGGTTCCCGGCGTCCGCGCCGCCGAGCCCACCTGGTCGCTGTACTACCTCGGCCTCGCCACCGCCGGCGGCCGGAAGATCCGCGGCGACCA
Source organism: Dactylosporangium sp. CA-052675 (assembly GCF_050947935.1). Classification (GTDB taxonomy): domain Bacteria; phylum Actinomycetota; class Actinomycetes; order Mycobacteriales; family Micromonosporaceae; genus Dactylosporangium. The sequence continues at coordinate 6,393,405 of NZ_CP192010.1, forward strand.
CCGGGCCGTCAACGCCGCCGCCGACGAGCACCTGCGCTCCCTCACGGCCACCGCCGGCCGCCTCCCCGCCGCCCACGGCGAGGTAGCCCTCGACGAGGACACCGCCGCCCGCGAGCGCCTGCGCATCGGCGACGGGGTGATGGTCAGCAACGTCGGCGGGGACGCCGTGACCTACACCGTCGTCGGCCTGGCCGCGGCGTCGAGGGGCCCGTTCGACGGCGACGGCGCCCTGCTCGTGCTGACGAGCGCCGACGTCGAGGCCCTCGCCGGCTACCCGTCGACCACCGTGATCGTCGACGCCGCCGACGGCGTGTCGAACGAGGAGCTCGCCGCCCGGATCTCCGCGGCCGTCGGCGTCCGGGCGACGGCGCACGATCAGCTGGTACAGCAGGCGCAGAACGAGGCCGTGGGCAACGCGAACACGTTCCGCACCGGGTTGCTCGGCTTCGCGGTCATCGCCGTGGCCATGGCCGCGTTCGTCATCGCGAACACGTTCACCATCGTGCTCGCCCAGCGCACGCGGGAGATCGCGCTGCTGCGCCTGGTGGGCGCGACCCGCCGGCAGGTGTTCCGGTCCGTGGTACTGGAGGCCGCGGTGATCGGGCTCGGCGGGTCCGGGCTCGGCCTCGCCCTCGGCGCGCTGGTCGCGTTCGGGCTCCCGGTGCTGATCGAGGTCCGGGCCGACCCGCTGATCTCGGTCAAGACGGTGCTCGTCGCGCTCGGCGTGGGCGTCGGGGTGACCGTGCTGGCGGCGCTGTTGCCGGCTCGGCGCGGTACGACCGTGGCTCCTGTCGCCGCGTTGTCCGACGCCGCCGTGCAGCTCGCCCGCCCGACCGGCCGGGTCCGCCGGGTCTTCGGGGTGCTCGCGGTCGCCGCGGGGCTCGCGGGCCTCGCCGCGGCGACGGCGGTCGGGCGCACCGAGGTGACGGTCGCCGGGACCCTGCTGACGATCATCGGGTTCCTGCTGCTGAGCCCGGTGGTCGTCCCGGCCGTGGTGCGGATCGCCGGCCGGCCGCTCGGCGCGCTCGGCGGGGCCACCGTCGCCCTCGCGCTGCGCAACGCCGTGCGCAACCCGCGCCGGATCGCGACCACCACCAACGCCCTCGTCGTCGGCGTGACCCTGGTCGGCACCTTCACCCTCGTCGCCAAGAGCGCCGAGGCCCCGGCCGAGCGCCGGGCCGACGCCAAGCTGCGGGCCCAGTTCCTGGTCACCGACTCCGCCGGATTCGGGTTCCTGCCGGCCGGGCTGCTCGACGCGCTCCGGCGGCAGCCGCAGCTCGGCGGGGTGCGAGCCCGGTACGAGACCTACGACCGGGACGCGAGCCTGGAGGTGCACACCGGCGCCCCGCGGCCGGGTGCCGCGGACGTCACCGCTGATCTGGGGGTCGCGGCCGGCGGGACCGTCACCATCCACGGCCGCCCGTTCACCGTCGCATCGGTGGTGGCCGGCACCCGCAGCGTGTGGCTGACCGCCGAGGACATCACCGCCGTGTTCGACGACCCGCGCCTGGCCGAGGTGCAGCTCGACCCGGCCGCCGGGGTCAGCAAGGCCGACGCCCGGGCCGCGATCGACCGCACCCTCAACGCGTTCCCGGCCGCGGTCGCCTACGACCACGAGCAGTACGTCGAACACCTCAACGCCCAGCTCAACCAGGGCCTCGAGGTCGTCACCGCCCTGCTCGCCCTCGCCGTGGTCATCGCGCTCATCGGTGTGGCCAACACCCTCACCCTGTCCGTGGTCGAGCGCACCCGGGAGAACGCCCTGCTCCGCGCGGTCGGCCTGACCCGGCGCGAGCTGCGGCTGAGCCTCGCGGCCGAGGCGCTCGTCCTGGCCCTCACCGGCACCGTGCTCGGGGTCGCCGCCAGCGTCGCCATCGCCCGGTCGGTGCTCGGCGCCATCGAGATGCACGGCTCGGGACTGTCCCTGGTCATGCCCTGGGACCGGCTCGGCATCCTGCTCGGCGTGGCGGTGCTCGCCGCGCTGGCCGCCTCGGTCCTGCCGGCCCGCCGCGCCGTGCGCCAGCCGATCCCCGAGAGCCTGGCGGTCGAGGACTGACGAGGACTGACGAGGACTGACCGGAAAGTTTCAGGTCCGTTCCCGCCTGTGGGGCCGCCCCCGCTCCCCGTGCATTGACGCCGATCGCGCCGGCGGCAAACGATGCGCGAACGAACGTCGTCACGGAAACGGAGTGTGACCCTGTGGGTCTCAGACGTATCAGGACGCGCGGGGCCGTCGGGGGCGCGGTGGCCCTGGCCGCCGTCGCGGCCACCGCGCTCGTCGCCGTCACGCTCACCGCCGGCAGCGCATCCGCCGGCACCGGCACCGGCTACCTGCACACCAGCGGCAACAAGATCGTCGACTCGACCGGCGCGACCGTCCGGCTGACCGGCATCAACTGGTTCGGCATGGAGACCGACAACCACACCTTCCACGGGCTGTGGGCGGGCCGGCCGGCGAGCTGGACGCAGCAGATCGATCACATGGCGCAGCTCGGGTTCAACACCATCCGGGTGCCGTACACGGGCGACTCGCTGCGCTCGGGTGCGACCGCCACGAGCATCAACACCGACACCAACCCGGACCTCATCGGGCTGTCCCCGCTGCAGATCCTGGACAAGGTCATCAACTACGCGGGCGGCAAGGGGATGCGCATCATCCTCGACCGCCACCGCCCGACCGCCGCCGGCCAGACCGCCCTCTGGTACAGCGGGACCGCGACCGAGGCCAGCGAGATCGCCGACTGGCAGATGCTGGCGACGCGGTACGCGAACAACCCGACGGTCGTCGGCGCGGACCTGTTCAACGAGCCGCACGCCGACGGGACCGAGCCCAACGGCACCGGCTCCTGCTGGGGCTGCGGCGACACCACGAAGGACTGGCGCCTGGCGGCCGAGCGCATCGGCAACGCGATCCTCGGCACCAACTCCAACTGGCTCATCTTCGTCGAGGGCGTCAGCTGCGACGGCAACGGCGGTTCGCCGAACCCGTACGACAACATCCCCGACGACCCGATGGCCTGCGACTGGTGGGGCGGCAACCTGTCGAAGGCGGGCACGTACCCCGTCCGGCTCAACGTCGCCAACCGGCTCGTGTACTCGGCCCACGACTACGGCATCTCGGTGTACGACCGCCAGCCGTGGTTCAAGGACTCGAACTTCCCGAACAACCTGCCCGACGTGTGGGACCACTTCTGGGGCTACCTGTACAAGCAGAACATCGCCCCGATCCTCGTCGGCGAGTTCGGCAGCACCCTCGCCAACCCGCTGGACACCCAGTGGATGACGAAGCTGATGGCGTACATGGGCACCGGCACGAACGGCATGTCGTTCACGTACTGGTCCTGGAACCCGGACTCGGGCGACACCGGCGGCATCGTCAGCGACGACTGGAACACGGTCAACCAGGCGAAGATGAACATCATCGGCCCGTACCTCAACCCGCCGGCCGGCGGCGGACCGACCGGCGGCCCCAGCTCGAACCCGCCGATCAGCTCCCGCCCGCCGACGAGCTCGCAGCCGCCGGCCAGCTCCCAGCCGCCGGCGAACGGGGCCTGCACCGCGACGTACACGGTCACGAGCCAGTGGCCGGGCTCGCCGGGCGGCTTCCAGGGCTCGGTGACGGTGAAGGCCGGCACGTCGGCCATCTCCAAGTGGACGGTCAAGTGGACGTACGCCAACGGCCAGACCATCGGCCAGCTCTGGAACGGCACGCTGAGCACGTCGGGCTCCGCGGTGACGGTCACGAACGCGGCGTACAACGGCACGATCCCGGCGAACGGCTCGACCGAGTTCGGGTTCACGGGCACGTGGAGCGGTAGCAATGCCGTGCCCACGCTGACCTGCACCGCCTGATCACACGCACGGGCCCGGTGCGGCCGACCCCCACGGTCGGCCGCACCGGGCCCTCGCGTCACCGCCACCGGCAGCGGGCGTCAGCCGGTCGGCGGGGTCGCCCCGGGCGGCCGCACCGCCGGCTCGAGCAGCGACAATGTCAGCCGCTGCGCGTCAAGGCCGACGCGGATGCCGAGCGGCATCGGCAGATTCGGGCCCGCATGGCCGACATCGACGTTGCCCAGGACCGGGATGTCACGGTCGCCGAGGACGTCGAGCACTATCTCGGCAAGCGTCGGGGACGCGTCGGGCGTCTCGAGGCCGGCGATCTCGCGCGGAACGCCCACGACCATGCCGGAGATCCGATCGAGAATGCCATTGTGCCGCAGCACCTGCAGATAGCTCCACACGTAGGAGGCCTGGCCGCCCATCTCCTCCCAGAACAGCACCGCGCCGTCGAACCGGTCGAGCGGCACCGCGAACCGCGTCGCCTGCACCAGCGCGATGCGGTTGATCACCCCGCCGATCAGCCGGCCCTCGGCCCGGCCGGGGCGCCAGCACTCCCACGACGGGCTCGCGGGGAGCGCACCGATCGCCTCGGTGCCGGTCAGCAACCTGGAGTAGAGCGCCTCGAGCTCCGCCCGGCGCGTCGCCGGCACCGCCTGCCAGTGCCCGCCGAAGCCCGGGACGGCCATGTCGGCGTGGAACCCGACCAGGCCCGTGCGGGCGTAGAGCACCAGATGCAGCAGTGAGATGTCGCTGTACCCGAGGATCGGTTTGGGGTCGGCCTCGATCGCCTCGATGTCGATCAGGTCGAGGTAGCCGAACGCCGTCTGGCCGCCGTCGCTCGCGATGATCGCACGCACCTCGGCGTCACGCAGGAGACCGTTGAGCTCCGCGGCGATCCGCGCCGGCGTGGCCGCGCTCCACCAATGGTGGCGCCCCGCTTCGAGCAGCGGTGCCCGGCGCACGCGGAATCCCATCCGCTCGAGCACGACCACCGCCTGCTCGACATTGGGCTCGTACGCGGCCGGGAGCGGCCCCGACAGCGCCGCGACAGCGACGAGATCACCGGGCTTCAGGGCGCGAGGGCGAAGCAGTCGCGGCACTGTCCCACGCGTCGGCTCGAACACAGGCCTACATTAGGCAATCCGAGCTGACGCGGTCGCGACAATATCGCCCAGCCTGGCGGTTCACGGCCTCGCCCTGCATGGTGCCCGGTGGTACGCTGCGGCCGACAGGGCTCGGCGGTGAGTCTTCGCGGCAGAGTGAACGCCACCGATCTGATGACCACGAAACTCCTCGAGCCGGTCGGCATGGCCCTGGCGATTCCCGCGACATCGCTTCCCGGACTGCGGTCGGTCTGCCTGATCGGCGCCATCACCTTTGTCGTGGCGCCGATGCTGACGCTGTTCGAGCGGGGCTTCCCCCAGTACGGACGGGACCTTTCGCCCGCACAGCCCCCGGAGGAACCGCGACATGACCACGGTCGGACCCGAGATCAACGAGGCACTCGCCGCGGGCCTGATATCGGACCAGCTTCCCGAATGGGCCGGTCTTCCGATCGTCGCCGCGTCGCCGCAGGGCTGGGACAACCGCACGTTCCGGCTCGGCGGCACGCTTTGCGTCCGGCTCCCGAGCGCCGAGGGCTACGCGCACCAGATCCTCAAGGAGAGCCGCTGGCTGCCGTACCTCGCGCGGCATCTGCGGGTCGAGGTACCGAAGCCGCTCAAGGTCGGCCGCCCCGCGCTGGGCTATCCGTTCCCGTGGTCGGTCAACGAGTGGCTGGACGGGCAGGTCCTCTCCCGCGCCGCGGTCCACGACGTGGCGGCACTCGCGGAGGAGCTGGCATCGTTCCTCGTGGACCTGCGCGCCGTCCCCGCGGGTGACGGCCCGCGGCCCGGCCCCGAGACCGCGCACCGGGGCGGCCCCTTCGCGTTCTACGCACCCGAGGCGCAGGCGGCGATCCGGACTCTGGGCGCCCGGTCGCCCGCCACCGACCGGGTGATCGAGGAGGCGCTGGCCTCGCGCTGGGAGAATCCACCGGTCTGGTTCCACGGCGACTTCGCGGTCGACAACATTCTCATCGCCGACGGCCGCCTCGCCGGTGTCCTCGACTTCGGCTGCGCCGGAGTGGGCGATCCCGCCTGCGACCTCGTGATCGCCTTCACCTACCTGCCCGAGGACGTGCGACCGGTCTTCCGGCGGGCCGTCGGGCTCGACGACGACACCTGGCGCCGGGCTCGGGGCTGGGCATTGTGGAAGGCCGCCATCACGCTGATCAACCCCGGCTCCTCCGAGTCGCGCCGGGCCGAGCAGCAACGGGCGCTGGCGGCGGTCCTGCACGACGTCTCGGGCGACTGACGGCCCGCCCCGCGGCGCCGGCCGGCGCACCCGCCGAAGCCGGTCACGCGAGGCATCCCCGGATCGCCTCGGCGATGTCCGCGGCGTGGGTCTCGGGCCCTTCGATGACGCCGGCGAGACGCTCGCAGGTGGGCCGCCCGGTCGGGGGCGACGGCCCCAAGCCCGGAGGGTCTGGCGCGGCGGGATCGATTCAGGCCGTTGATAATACGTATTAGCATCTTGACTTGGCGCAGCGTGACCACCACGATGCGATAACACGCCGTGAACACGAACGGGCAGGAGGGACAGCTGGTGTACGGCCCCGACCGCACGACGCAGCACGACGCCCCTCGTCCCGCCGGCTTCGGCCGGGCCACGGTGCCGCCGATGCTCGACGGCACCCCCTCGGCCGCCACGGCGTTGCCGTCCATTGTGGAGCCCCCGGTTCCACAGCCCCACCGCTGATCGCCTTCCGCCTTCTACCGTTCATCGCCCGGACGGTCAGTCGCGCCTGCCGTACGTCCGCCGCACCCCGGTGGCGTATCGACCGTGCGCGGTGCCGATCACCGTCCACAAGGGAGCTTCTGTGACATCTCAGCGCCTCGTCCGCCGTACCGCCTGCGCCGCGGCTGCCGGACTGGTCACCGCCGCCCTCGCCGCGACGCCGGCCGCGACCGCGTCCCCGGCGGACGCCGCCCCGTTCAGCTTTCCCACCTTCAGCTACGTCGGCACGGCGTTCGACAAGACGAAGCTGCAGTACAACCCGACGAACGAGTTCATCTTCCCCAGCGTCATCCGGGCGGCGGACTACTTCGCCAACCCGCTCGGCGCCTACTACCTGTACTACGCGCCGCACGAGAAGCCCGGCGGCATCTCCCTGGCCTACTCCGATTCCATCAACGGCCCCTGGACCGAGTACCCGAGCAACCCGCTGATCTCCAACACCTGGCTGCCGTACTACAACACGGTCAGCCACATCTCCTCACCGCACGCCATCTGGGTCGAAGGTGAGCAGAAGCTGTTCCTCTACTTCCACGGCGAGAACTCGATCACCCGATACGCCACGTCCGACGACGGCATCCACTTCCAGTACGGCGGCACGGCGGTCCAGCGCGATGCCAGCACCGGCGGCGAGACCTCCTACGCCCGGGTTTTCGAACAGTCGATTCCGCGGCTCGGCAGCCGGTACCTGATGCTGTTCATGGACAACCCGACCGCCGCGCTCCCCGGCCCGACCGGTCCGGTTTCGCGGCGCATCCGCTGGGCCGTCTCCACCGACGCCCGGAACTGGACGACCCAGCCGCAGCCGATCGTCGTCCCGCAGGGCGACGAGGGCCCCAACGCCTCCGGCCCGTTCTACCTGCGCTGGCAGGGCCGCAACCTGGTGATCTTCCACGCCGCCGACGGCAACATGCACGCGGTGGACGTCGGCGAGAACTTCGACCAGGAGATCCACCTCGGCGTTGTGCACGACTCGATGGCCGCCGCGCCGGACCTGGGCCGCTCCGCGGCGCCGACCTTCTACTTCGACGGCACCACCGTCCACATGTACTACGAGGCCGGGGCCCGGCTCACCGCCACCATCGGGCACGCGGTGGCCACGCTGGACGAGCCGCTGCCCGAGCGGCAGCTGAACTGCACGGTCGACCGGCCGAAGCTGTGGCCGCCGAACCACCGCATGGTCGATGTCAACGTGAGCGTCGACCTCCCGGACGGGGTCCTCGGGCCGCGCGCATTCCAGCTCGCCGACGTCACCGGCGGCGACGCCTCGGACGTCACGGGGTTCGTGGCGGGGCAACCGTCGCTGACCGGACAGCTGCGGGCCGAACGGGCCGGGAACGGCGGCGACCGCGTCTACACGCTGACCTATCGCGGCCACGACGAGATCGGCCGCCCGGCCGGCTGCACCGTGACGGTCACCGTTCCGCACGACCGGGGACAGGGCAGCTGATCGCCGGCAGACGCGCGTGCCACGCCGGCGGATGCCGGCGTGGCACGGCGTGCGCTCAGCCCCCGGCCCGCTGCAGGAACGCGAGGATGCGTCGCCAGGCGTCGGCCGAGGCGTCGGCCGAGGCGTCGGCCTGTTCGCGCAGTTCCTGCTCGAAGAAGCCGTGCGGTGCGCCGGGGTAGGTGACGATCTCGTGCGGCACCCCGCCTTCGGACAGTGCGGCGTCGAACGCCGCGACGGTGCCGGCCGGGATGTGCGGGTCCGCGCCACCGAACAGGCCGAGGATCGGCGCTCGCAGCTCGCCGGCCCGCTGGATCGGTCCCGGTGCGCCGTTGATCGTGTCGAGCGCCCCGTACAGGCCGATGGCGCCGGCCAGGCCGAAGCGTTCGGCCGAGGTGAGGAACGCGAACCGGCCACCGATGCAGAACCCGAGCGACACGACGGCGCGAGCCCGGCCGCCACCGTCGGCGCGCAGGTGGGCGATGCCGGCGTCGAAGTCCGCGTACAGCGTGTCGGGCCGCAGCCGTGTCAGGTGTGGCATGAGGTTCGGCAGGGCGGCGAAGTCGGCCGGGCGCTCGTGGTAGCGGGCGCCGGCCGTACGCCCGTAGTAGTCGACGGCCAGCGCGGTGTGGCCCTGCTCGGCCAGGCGCACCGCGAGGCGCTCGTAGAACCTGGACAGTCCGCCGTTGTCCGGCAGCAGCAGCACACCGATGCCGGTGGGCCGGGCCGGTGCGGCCAGGTACGCGGCGAACGGGGTCGCGTCGGCCGAGGTGAGCAGCAGCGGCGCGCCGCTCACCGTCGTGACGGCCGGGCCGTGGATCGGGGGGCTGGCGTCGGCGTCGTAGCACACGAGCGGGAATCCTCTCCACAATGGACGATCGGGTCGCCGCCGGCGGCCCGGGAGGTCGCCTCGAATGCTAGATACGCCAGCCCCAAATCATACCATTTCGTGGGATTTAAAGCTAGCACCGGCCGGTCCGTCCGGCATCGGCCGTTCGGTCGACGCGGCGCTCCGCTCGCCGAGCCGGCAGCGGACGACCAGGCGTTCCTCGGTCGTCGCCGCCTCCTCAACCAGCACAGTCGGGACCCGGAGCCGCCCGGTTCACGCCGATCGGCGCGGAGCGCAACCGGCCGGGTGCGGGAAACCCGTAGCAACTGTGCGGCTCAGTGCGGTCACCCGGGCCCGCCGCCGCGGCGACGCTGGGGCGTCGGTCGCGGTGAAGGGAGCACAATGCGCGGCAGGAGCCCGTTGTGGGCGCGGCTGTGCCTGGTCGCCGGTGTGCTGCTGCTCGCGGTCAGCGTCGGCTCGCTCGCCGGTGGCAGCATCCTGCTCGCGCACTACGGCGGCCAGGTCACCCACCCCGGTGGCCTCGGCTCGGCCGCGGCCGGCCACGACATCGGCGGGCCGATCGACCTGCTGCTCGTGGGCATCGACGAGCGCGCCGGCAACGCGGCGATGGGCGCCCGCGCCGACTCGATCATCGTCGCCCACGTGCCCGCGAGTCACGACATGGTGTACCTGACGAGCATCCCCCGCGACACGCGGGTCGTCATCCCGGCGGACGCGCGCACCCGGTACCGGGGCGGGACCGACAAGATCAATGCCGCCTTCGAGTTCGGCTACCAGCACGGCGGCGGCCGCGACGAGGGTCTGACGCTGCTCGCCGAGACGGTCAGCGGGCTCGCCGGGGGCCTCAAGTTCAGCGGGGCCGCGATCGTCAACTTCGACGGGTTCAAGGACCTCGTCGACGCGCTCGGCGGCGTGCGCATGTGCGTGGACGAGCGCACCACGTCGATCCACACCGGATGGAACACCCGGACCGGGCAGGAGGGGGAGCCGTACAGCTTCAACGCCGACGGCATCCCGACCACCCTGAAGCCGAACATGCGCCCGCAGGTGTACGAGCCCGGCTGCTCGGACATGGCCAGCTGGCAGGCCCTCGACTACGTGCGGCAGCGTGACAAGCTCGCGGACAACGACGGCGACTACGGGCGGCAGCGCCACCAGCAGCAGTTCATCAAGGCGATGCTGACGAAGGCCACCAGCGCCGGCGTCCTCACCAACCCGCAGAAGGTCGACCACATGCTCAACTCGATCGGCAAGGCGGTCTCGTTCTACAACAACGACATCCCGCTCGCCGACTGGATCCTCACGCTGCACGGCATCACGCCGGAGCGCCTGGTGACGCTGAAGACCAACGGCGGGCACTTCAACAGCGAGGTCGTCGGCGGCCAGTCGTACGAGATCCTCGACGCCACCACCAAGGGGCTCCTCGCCGCCATCGGCCAGGACCGGGTCGCCGAGTTCGTCGCCGCCCACCCCGAGCTCGTCGGCGACGCCCCGGGCACCGCGTGAGCGCGAAGATCTCCCGGCGCTCGCTGCTGCTGGCCCTCGGCGGGGTCGGGCTGGTGGCCGGGTGCGGCGACCACGCGAGCTGGCACGCGGCCGGCGACATCCCCGGCGACTCGCGCCCGGGCGAGGCCGCCTCGCCGGACCCGTCCGGTTCGCCGCTGGTCATCCCGCCGGCGAATCCGCCGACGCCCGGGGTGTGCCCGTCGCCGGGCGGGCTCGGGCCGAAAGGCCCGCAGTACACCCTCCCCTGCCACGGCACCGAGATCGCCCTCACCGTGGACGACGGGCCCGACCCCACCTACACCCCGAGGATGCTGGCGCTGCTCGCCCAGCAGGGGATCCACGCCACGTTCTGCATGATCGGCCGCAGCGCCGCCGCGCATCCCGACCTCGTCCGGCGCGTTCTCGACGGCGGGCACCACATCGCCAACCACACGCACAGCCACCCGATGAACATCGCGAAACTGCCGGCGAGCGCCGTGCACGCCGAGATGGCGAAGGCCTCCGACGCGATCGCCAAGGCGTCGGGCAACGGATACCGGCCGACGCTGTTCCGCTCCCCCGGCGGCGCGTGGTCCCCGACCGTGCTGGCGCAGTGCGGCACCCAGGGGCTGCGCGCGCTGGACTGGACCGTCGACCCGCGGGACTGGAGCCGCCCCGGCGTCCAGCACATCGTGTCCACGATCCTGCGGCAGACCCATCCGGGCTCGATCATCCTCGAGCACGACGGCGGCGGCAATCGCGAACAGACGCTCACCGCGCTGGGTGTCGTACTGCCCCGGCTCCGTGACGCTGGGTATACCTTCGCCCAGCCGTGAGGGGGACGTGCGGCCGGCACCGGCGTGCCGGCCGCACCTTCCCGGACGTGCCTAGAAGTGGAAGTCCTGCATCGACACCTTGCCCGTGCCGAGCGACGCGGTGGTCGTCGTCCCCACCGACATCATCACGGCGAGCAGCGCGACGGCCGCGATCCGGACCAGCTTGCGTTGCACGTGAACCTCCTTCTCGTATGCCTTCTCGATTGCATTGCCGAGCCCGCAGCGTGCGGCACCCCGCTTAGCGGCGAGTTGCAGGCCACTTGCAGCGGACCTGGTGCGCTAGCGGTCGGCCGTCTGCTTCGGTTCGTCCTGGTCCAGGGCGGTCACGGTCAGGCCGAGCTGTTCGGCGATCACCGCGAGCGACCCGTCGATGAGCTGCAGGTCGCGCAGGGCCAGCAGCGGCGGCGCGGTGTCGGGCAGGGACAGGGCCGCGGCGAGGGCGGCGAAGCGCGACGCCGAGCGGACGTACGGGCCCGGCGCGTCCCGCCGCAGCCCGGCGACGAGCGCCTCGATCGAGCCCCGCAGCGTGTCCGCCGCGAGCCGCAGGGCCTGCGGCGGCAGGGCGGCGGGCGCCGCGTCGGCCAGGAGGTTGCGGGCGTAGTTGCGCGAGGCCGACAGGCTGTTGGCGAACAGGATGCGCGCCGACGGGACCGGCAGCAGCGGCACGCCGAGCGCCGCCAGGGTCGCCGTCAGCGCCTGGTAGGCGGCGTCCAGGCGGCGCACCTCGGCCCGCAGGCCGGAGCCGGAGCCGGTGCCGGTGCCGAGCAGCTGCGCCACCGCGGCGTCGACCACGGCGGACAGCGCGGTCAGGTACTCGCGCGTCGCGACCCGGACGACCCGGCCGGTGCGCAGGGGCATGACGGCGAGCACGGTGAGCAGCGCCACCGCGGCACCGATGGCCGTCTCGCCCAGGCGCAGCAGGAGCAGGTCGTCGGAGTACTCCCCCAGCTCGACGTAGAGCTGGGACACCGCGATCGTCACGGCCATGACGAACCACGCGTAGCTGGAGCGCATCAGGTAGAGGCCGAGGAACAGCGCCACCAGGATGACCGCCAGGGCGGCGTAGACGTGCGGGCCGATCGCGTGCGCCAGCAGGGCGCCGAGCAGGACGCCCGCCACGGTGCCGATCACGCGTAACGAGCCCTTGCGCAGCTGCTCGCCGGCGTTGTGCGCGCCCATGAACGTGACGAAGGCGGCGATGACGGCCCAGTACCACCGCCGATGGTCGACCGCGTAACCCACGACGAGCGCGGCGGTCGCGGCCACGGCCATCTGCACGGCGACCCGCACGTTCGGGGGGATGCCGGAGCGGCCGAAGCGCCGGACGACCTGGGGCTCCTCGGAGGCGGTCTGGCTGACCCCGGCCGAGCCCGGCAGGAAGCCGCCCGCGAGCTCGGCGGCGGCGGTGAAGAGCACGTCGGGCTCGTCGGAGGGGAGCGCGCGCAGGCCGTACAGCGCCTCCGCCACGACGCGCAGACAGCCGCCGAACCGGTGCGCGACGATGCGCGCCGGCCCCTCGGGCAGCTCCTCCAGCACGGCGCGGCCGGCGGCGTCGGCCCGGTCCGCGTCGAGCTCGCCGACGGCCGCGAGCCCCTCCCGCACCAGGTCCCGCAGCGCGGGCGGCAGGTCGGCGCCGGCGAGGGTGACGGCGAAGCGGGTCAGGTTGGTGACGGCGAGCTCGAGGTCGAACAGGCGCTGGTGCACGATGCCCGGGCTGGTCCCGGCGGGCAGCGCGCCGGGGCGCTCGAGGTAGGCGTCGGCCATGAGCGCGGCCTCGTTGAACGCGAGGGTGCGCCGGCGCAGGCGCCGGACGAGCCGGGCCCGGCGACGGGGGGCCGGAGCCGGGGACTCGGTGAGCGCGAGTGCGGCGGCGGCCACCGCGCGGGAGCGGGCGCCGAACGAGCGGCGCAGCCGGGCCAGGGTGCGGTCGTTGCTGATGCGGAACAGCGTGAGCTGGAGCGCGACGGTGACGGCGACGGCGATGACGACCTCGAGGGTCACCCAGCCGAGGGACCGCGGTGTGATCACGCCGTGCAGGAAGAGCCCGAAGAAGGTGCCGATGAACGCGAAGTTGCCGCCGAAGAAGCCGCGGGGGCCGAACCGCCGCAGGTAGGCGCCGCCGGTGAGCACGGCGATCACGGCGACGAAGCCCCAGAGCTGGTACGGCGCCAGGGCCACCCCGAGCGCGACACCGCCGATCACCGGGATCGGGATGAGCGCGAGGTTCAGCGCCTGCTGCCGCGCGGTGTCGAACATCGGGGCGGCGAACACGCCGCAGAGGGCGACGACCGCGCCGAGCATGAGCGGGACGACGGGCACCGGATCGTGCCGGGCCTGGACCAGCAGCCACTCGGCGGCCATGGCGGCGGACATGGTGACGACGACCTGGGCCGCGAGCCGCACTCGGATTCCGCCCGGATCGTACGCCCGCAGGCGATCGATGAGCGGGTTCACCAGCCGAACCTACCATCGCCGGATCTTCACCGGCGGCGCTGATAAGGCTAGCCTAACCTCGTAGAGAGGCTTACGGGCCGGCCGTCACTGCGCACCCGCGCGCCTGCGGGAGCGGGTCGCGGCCGACCGCAACGCCGGTGACGGCTCGGCGGCCGCCAGGCGGAAAGACTCGCCCGATGGGTTCGAGGGCGCCGGCCACTGGGTAGCGCCCGGCGGAGGGCGGTGGTGGCAAATGGGGCAGACCGCGCGTCTGGGCCGGATCGCCGGCATCCCGGTCGGTGTGCACTGGTCCGTCTTCGTGATCATGCTCCTGCTCGTGCAGGGGCTGGCGGTGGTGATCCTGCCCGGCGGCGCGCCGGGGCACGCGGCGGCCGTGTACTGGGCCGTGGCCGTGGTCGTGGCGGTGGTGTTCCTGAGCGCCCTGCTGGCCCACGAGCTCGGCCACTCGCTCGTGGCCCGGCACTACGGGGTGCGGGTCCGGGCCATCACCCTGTGGCTGCTCGGTGGCGTCTCCCAGCTCGACGGCGAGGCCCCGCACGCCCGCGCCGACCTGCTGATCGCGCTCGCCGGGCCGGTCGTCAGCCTGGTCGGGGCCGGGGTGTTCGCCGCCGCCGCGGCGGTGGTGCACGCCCTGGGCGGCGGCGCGCTGGCGGTGACCGGGCTGGTGTGGCTGGCCGTCGTCAACGTCCTGCTCGGGGTGTTCAACCTGCTGCCCGGCGCGCCGCTGGACGGTGGCCGGGTCCTCGCCGCCGTCCTGTGGTGGGTCCGGGGCGACCGGGCGTCCGCCCGCCGCGCCGCGGCCCGGGCCGGGATCGCGCTCGGCGGCGTGCTGATCGCCGCGGGCTTCCTCCAGGTGCTGCTCACCGCCAACTTCCGCGGGCTGTGGCCGGTGCTGCTGGGCTGGTTCCTCGTCCTGGCCGCCCGGGCGGAGGCCGTCGACACCGTCGTGCGCAACACCCTCGCCGGGGTTCGGGTCGGCGACGTGATGACGACCCCGGCCGTGTGCGGCTACACGAGCCAGTCCGTCGCCGACTTCGTCGCCACGGTGGCCCGCCGCCACCCGCACCGCACCTTCCCCGTCCTGGACCTCGACGGCCACGTGGCCGGCCTGGTCAGCCTCACCCGGCTGGGCAAGGTGCCCAGCGCCGACCGGGAACGGGTGCGCCTGGCCGACGTGTCGGCGCCGGTCGACCCCGCTCGCCTGCTGAACCCGGCCACGACGCTGGTCGACGCCGCCGCGGCGCTGCCGGCCGGCGGGCACCGGCTGGCCCCGGTCGTGACCGAGGGCCGGCTGGCCGGGATCGTGACCCACGGCGACGTGGCCCGCGCCACCGAGCTGGCCGAGCTGGGCATCGCGCCGCACCGCGACGGCCCCGCGGAGCAAGATCGTCCGTAGGGCATCCTGCGACGAGACACGCCGGCGACAAACCGCTGAGACTCCCGAAGACCGGCCGAAGGGCATGTGGATCGGGGCCATGCGGCCGTACGGCGTGGATCGAACCGGCCCGTCCGCGTCCGCGGGCCGCCGGTAGCGGCCCGCGGAGACGGTCAGATGCCGCGCAGCTCGCGGTCGCGCCACGCGGCCGACCAGGAGGTGCGGCCGTTGGTGCGCAGCACCGAGCCCTCGTAGATGCGCGCCCCCAGCAGCAGCGCCCCGGCCGCCGCCGCGGCGAGGAGCACCAGCGCCACGAACGGTTCCCAGGTGGCCGCGGAGCCGTCGAAGAGGCGCAGCGGCATCGCGGTGGGGGCGGAGAACGGGACGTACGACAGGATGCGCATCGCCGCCGGGTTGTCGCCGAGGAAGATGACCGCGAAGAACGGCAGCATCACCAGCAGCTGGACGGGCATGCCGGCGTTGGACACGTCCTCGAGCCGGTTCACGAGCGCGCCGACGGCGGCCCAGAGCGCGGACAGCATGATGAAGCCGAGCACGAAGAACGGGATGAACCAGCTCATCGCCGGGGCGAGCAGCGGCAGCAGGTTGCCGGCGTCGTCGGAGAACTGGGAGCCGACGATGCTCACGACCGCGATCAGGGCGACCTGGGCCAGGGCCAGGATGCCGCCGGCCGCGACCTTGCCGATGAGCAGCGCCCGGACCGGCACCGCCGCGACCAGGATCTCCACCATCCGGGTCTGCTTCTCCTCGACCACGCTCTGCGCGATCTGGATGCCGAAGGTCAGCGAGGTGAAGAAGAACACCAGGGCGAACATGAACGGGACCAGGAACTTGGCGAGCTCGTCAACGGCATCGGGATCCAGCAGGTGTACCTCGGGAGCCACCGACAGCGACCGCACGACATCGCCGGGCGCGTCCCGCATCGCGACGACCTGGGGCTTGCCGCCCTGGTCCACGACCGCGGCGTCGGCGTCCCCGTCGCGCACGGTCCTCTCGGGATCGGTGACGACCTTGACCTCGAGGCCGGCGTCGCGCAGCTTCTGCTCGTACGGCGAGGCCTGCGCCACGGCGACCGACGACGGCCCGCTCACGAGCACGGCCGGCAGCACCGACGAGCCGAGCGCGAACAGCAGGAAGAACACGGTGCTGAACAGGAACGTCTTGTCGCGCAGCTTCACCTTGAGCTCGCGCCCGGCGACGATCCGGACCGCCTCCAGCAGGTTCATCGGGTCACCTCTCGGAAGATCTCGGCGAGCGAGGGTACGACGGGTCCGAACGCGCGCACGGGACCGCGGCTGAGCGCGGCCCGCAGGACGACCTGGTCGTCCGCGGCCTCGGCGAGGTCGAACACGGCCCGGTCGCCGTCGAGGTCGACGACGGTGACCCCGGCCTGGTCGCGCAGCCAGCCCGTGTCGCCGTCGACGCGCAGCTCGTAGCGGGGCTCGGCGAACTGCGCGCGCAGCTGCTCGCGGGTGCCGGTGGCCCGGACGCGCCCGCCGGCGATGATGACCAGGTCGTCGCAGAGCCGTTCGACGACGTCGAGCTGGTGGCTGGAGAACAGGACCGGCACACCGGCCGCGGTCCGGTCCCGCAGCACCCCGACGACGGTGTCGACCGCGTGCGGGTCGAGGCCGGAGAACGGCTCGTCGAGCACGAGCAGCACCGGGTCGTGCACGAGGGCGGCGGCGATCTGGGCGCGCTGCTGGTTGCCCAGCGACAGCTGCTGCAGCGGGTCGTCGGCGCGCTCGCCGAGGCCGAGGCGGTCGAGCAGGTCGGCGGCGGTGCGCCGCACCCGCTCCATCGACAGGCCGTGCAGCCGGCCGAGGTAGATGAGCTGCTCGCGGACGCTCATCTTCGGGTACAGCCCGCGCTCCTCCGGCATGTAGCCGATCTGCCGCCGCAGCCGCGTGCTCAGCGGCGCGCCCTGCCACGTGACCGAGCCGGAGTCGGCCGCGAGGACCCCGAGAATGATGCGCATCGTCGTGGTCTTCCCGGCGCCGTTGGCCCCGACGAACCCGGTCATGCGACCGGCCCCGACGTCGAACGTGACGTCCGAGAGCACCTGCCGGTCGCCGAAGCGCCGGTTGACCCCCTCCACCCGCAGTGCGTCGCTCATGACCATCACCGTAGGCGCCGCGCGACCCCGGCGAATCCGGCTGGCGAATTACCCCCGGGGTCCGTCGCGCGACGGACCCGGCGTCACCACGCCGTGCTCGTAGGCGAAGACGACGGCGGCGGTGCGGTCCCGCAGCCGCAGCTTCGTCAGGACCCGGCTCACGTGCGTCTTCACGGTGGCCTCGCCCAGGAGCAGGCGCGCGGCGATCTCGGCGTTCGTGGCGCCCCCGGCCAGCTCGACCAGCACCTCGCGCTCGCGCGGCGTCAGCTCCTCCAGCCGCACGGCGGCGCCGCCCGCGGGCCGCCGCCCGGGGCGCGCGAACGCCGCGATGACCCGCCGCGTCAGCTCCGGCGCGAGCAGCGCGTCCCCGCGCGCGACGATCCGCACCGCGTCGATGAGCGCCTCGGGGGTGCCGTTCTTGAGCAGGAACCCGCTGGCCCCGGCCTCGAGCGCGGCGAAGAGATAGTCGTCACGGTCGAACGTGGTGAGCATGAGCACGGCCGGCGCCGGCCCGGCCGCGGTGATCTCCCGGGTCGCGGCGAGCCCGTCGACGCCGGGCATCTCGACGTCCATGAGCAGCACGTCGGCGGGGGTGCTGCGGGCCAGCTCGACGGCCTGCCGCCCGTCGGCCGCCTCCCCGACCACGCTCAGGTCGTCCTCCGTCTCGAGGATGACCCGAAAGCCCGTGCGCACGAGCTGGTGGTCGTCGGCGAGCAGCACCCGAATCATGCCCGCGACCTTAGTATCCTCTCGCCTCATGGATGCGATGGTGTTCACGGGCGGGCCGATCTGGACCGGCGACGGGTCCCGGCCGCAGGCGCTGGCCACCGCCGGTGACCGCATCGTCGCCGTCGGGGATCTCGCGGACGTGCGCGCGGCGGTGCCGGGCGCGCACGAGCTCGTCGACCTCGCGGGCCGCCTGCTCATCCCCGGCCTGCACGACGCCCACGTGCACCCGGTGCAGGGCGCCCTCGAGCGGCTGCGCTGTGACCTGTCCCACCTGCACGACCGGGCGGGCTATTTGGACGCCGTGGCCGCGTACGCCGCGTCGCACCCCGACCGCGCCTGGATCACCGGCGGCGGCTGGTCGATGTCGGCGTTCCCGGGCGGGCTGCCGGTGGGCGCGGACCTCGACGCCGTGGTGGCCGACCGCCCCGTGTTCCTGCCCAACCGCGACCACCACTCCGCGTGGGTCAACTCGGCCGCCCTGCGCGCGGCGGGCATCGACGCGTCCACCCCGGACCCGCGCAACGGCCGGATCGAGCGCTCGGCCGACGGCTCCCCGTCCGGCGTGCTGCACGAGGCCGCGATGGATCTCGTGACCCCGCTGCTGCCGCCGGACACCGCGGCCGACTACGACCACGCGCTCATGGAGGCGCAGCGGTACCTCTTCTCGCTGGGCGTCACCGGCTGGCAGGACGCGATCGTGGGCTCGTACGCGGGCTCCCGCGACCAGTTCGGCACCTACGTGTCCGCGGCCGACTCGGGCCGGCTGCGCGCACGGGTCGCCGGCGCGCTGTGGTGGGACCGCGACCGCGGCCTCGACCAGCTCGAGGACTTCCGCGCCCGGCGCCGCCTCGAGGGCCGGTTCGTCA
Source organism: Dactylosporangium sp. CA-052675 (assembly GCF_050947935.1). Lineage (GTDB taxonomy): Bacteria > Actinomycetota > Actinomycetes > Mycobacteriales > Micromonosporaceae > Dactylosporangium. Next base: position 6,412,259 of record NZ_CP192010.1, read on the forward strand.
CCCGCACCGTGAAGATCATGCAGGACGGCGTGGCCGAGAACTTCACCGCCGCGATGCTCGAACCCTACGTCGGCAAGGATTTCTGCGGTACTTCCAATGTCGACCCGGACCTCCTGTCGTCCTATGTGGACGCGCTGGACGCCGCGGGGTTCGCGGTGCACTTCCACGCCATCGGCGACCGGGCCGTCCGCGAGTGCCTCGACGCCGTGGCGGCCGGCGGCAACACCCAGCGCCACCACATCGCCCACCTGCACGTGGTGGACCCGGCGGACGTGCCCCGCTTCGCGGCGCTGGACGTGACCGCGAACATCCAGTCCCTGTGGGCCACGCACCACGAGCAGAACGACACCCTGTGCGTGCCGTTCTTCGGCCCGGAGCGGGTCGCGCACCAGTACCCGTTCGGGGCCATCGCACGGGCGGGCGGCCGGTTGGCGGCGGGCAGCGACTGGCCCGTGTCCACGCCCGACCCGTGGCCGGCGATGCACGTGGCGGTACACCGGACGGAACCCCCGGGCTCGGCGGAGTCCGCCTGGCCGATGGCCCGCACGCCGATGCTGCCCGAGCAGGCCCTGACGCTGGAGCAGGCGCTGCGGGCCTACACCGCCGGCTCGGCGTACGTGAGCCATCTGGACGCGCGGATCGGCACCCTGGAGCCGGGCAAGGCGGCGGACCTGGTCGTGCTGGACCGCGACCCGTTCGCGCCGGGCACCACCCTGCACGACACCCGGGCCGACCTGGTCTTCGTGGACGGCTCGCCGGTCCACGAACGCTGAGGTCGTCCGATCCTGTCCGGCCGTGTCCGAGACCGCGGGCGCCGCCCGGCCGTCGTCCACGATGCCGCCATGACCAGACATCGCCTCGCCCGGGTCCCCGCGCGCTGGCCGGCCTCGGCGAGGGCCGAGGCGTCACATGCCGGTGCGGGCCCAGCGGCGCACGGTGTAGTGGATGCGCGCCTCGCCGGCCACTGTGCGCGCGGCCACACCCGCGAGGGAGCCGAGCAACCACACGCAAGGCGCGAGCACCAGCCCGGCCGCTACCGACAGCACCACGTCGACTCCTGTTCGCGAAGGTTCCGGTCGCCGACCATCGTCGGGCCGACGCGTGACCTTACCGGGTGCCGGACGGTCGCCTCCGGGGTGCTATCCCCACCACCGCGGCGACCACGCCGATGGAGTGCAAGTTCGCGACCAAGGAGGAGGTCTCCGACATCGTCGGCGAGCCCGTGCTGTCGTTCAGCGTGGCCGTCGGCGGATGCTGGTACCGGCTCTCCGGCTCCGGGATCGGCACCAACGAGGTGAAGATCACCGTGTTCTACAACAAGGTGTTCCAGCCCCAGAAGGGCGAGGTCGCCGTCTCCGGCCTCGGCGGCACGGCCTCCTGGGACGACGACCTGGGCATGCTCACCGTCCAGCTCGGCAAGAACGTGCTGTGGACGCAGGTCGGCTCCATCAAGGCCGACGACAAGCTGGAGCGGGCCAAGCGGCTGGTCGCCCTCGTGCGCAAGCGGATCTGACCCGTCGGCGCGCCGCCGGCCCCGGGCCGGATCGTACGATCGGCGGATGGAGCTGTGGGAGCGGTCCGCGGCCCTCGACCGGCTCGATGACCTGCTGCGCCGGGCCGGCGACGGCGGGCGGGTCGCGCTGGTGTCCGGCGAGGCCGGGCTCGGCAAGTCCGCCGTCGTCGGCGAGTTCGCCCGGCGCTGCGGCAGCCGCGCCCGAGTCCTGTGGGGCGCGTGCGACCGGCTGGTCACGCCGCGGGTCCTCGGGCCGCTGCGGGACATCGGCCGGCAGACCGGCGGCGCCCTCGCCGCCCGGCTGGACGCGGGCGCGGCCCCGGGCGAGGTGTTCGCCGCGTTCCTCGACGAGCTGTCGGGGCCGCGGCAGCGGGCGCGGCCGGTCGTCGTGGTCGAGGACGCGCACTGGGCCGACGAGGCGACGCTGGACTGGCTGATGTTTCTCGGCCGGCGCGTCGACCGGGTCGCGGCGTTGCTGGTGCTGACGTACCGCGACGACGAACTCGGCCCGGAGCACCCGCTGCGCGGCGCGCTCGCCGCCCTGCCGAGCCGGGCCGTCGATCGGATCGCGCTCGCCCCGCTGTCGCCGGAGACGGTCGCCGAGCAGGCCCGCCGCGCCGGGCGCGATCCGGTCGTGGTGCACCGGCTCACCGGAGGCAATCCCCTGCTCGTCACGGAGCTGCTCAAGACCGGGGCGGCCGAGGTGCCGGCGGCGGTACAGGATCTGATTCTGGATCGGATGCGAGCACTGCCCGCGGCCGCCCGGGAGCTGGCGCAGCTGGTGTCCGTGGTCCCGACCCGGGCCGACGGGGCGCTCGTCGCGGACGCGCCCGACCCGGTCGACGAGGCGATCGCGGGCGGGGTGCTGGTCCCGTCCGGCGACGGTGTGGCGTTCCGGCACGAGCTGCTGCGCGGCGCCGTCGAAAACGCGCTGTCGCCGGCGCGGCGGGCGGCGCTGCATCGGCGGGTGCTCGAGGTGCTGGCCGGGGTGGCGGGCGTCGACCCGGGCCGGCTGGTGCACCACGCCGTGAACGCGGGCGACGGCGGGGCGGTGCTGCGGTACGGCCGGATCGCCGGGGCCGGCGCCGGGCGGCAGGGCGCGCACCGCGAGGCCGCCGCGCACTACCGGGCCGCCGTCGAACACGCCGCGCGGCTCGACCCGCCCGATCGGGCCGCGCTGCTGGAGGAGTACGCGGGGCAGGCCTACCTCGCCGGGCTGCACGACGAGGGTCTGCGCGCCCGCCACGCCGCGCTCGCCCTCCGCGAGTCCCTGCGGCAGCCGGACCTGATCGGGGAGAACCTGCGCTGGATCTCCCGGCTGGCCTGGTGGACGGGCGACGCGCAGCTGTCGCGGCAGGCGGCCGGGCAGGCGGTGACCGTGGCGGCCGAGCGGGGCGGGGAGCAGCAGCTCGCGACGGCGTACGGCAACCTCGCGCAGCTGTCCTGCCTGACGTACGAGCTCGACGAGGCCGTCGGCTGGGGCGAACGCGCCCGCGCCGTCGCCGAGCGGCTCGGCGACCTCGACACCGCGCTGTCGGCCACGATCAGCGTCGAGACGGCCCGGCTCGCCCTCGGCGCCCCCGGCGCGCGGGAGGCCCTGGAGACCGCGCACCGCACCGCCGCCGCCCACGGGCTCACCGAGCACGCCGCCCGGGCGCTGGGCAACATCGCCGGCGTCCTCGCCGACGAGCTGGCGCGGTACAGCGACGCGGTGGCGGCCACCGAGGCGGTCGGCGCGTACGCGGCCACGCACAACCTCGACGGCTGGGCACTCTACGTCCTGGGCGTCCGGTCCCGGCTCCGGCTGGAGCGCGCCGAGTGGGACGACGCGCTCACCGACGCCGACGAGATCATCGCCCGCTGCGGCGGGGCCGGCATCAACGCCGTGCTGCCGCTGGCCGTGAAGGGCCGCATCCTCGCCGCCCGCGGGCACCGCGACGCGCCGGCGACGCTCGACGCCGGGCTGCGGGAGGCGTTGCGCGTCAACGCCGTGCAGTTCGTCGCACCGGTCGCCGACGGCCGCTCGGAGTACTTCCTGTGGGCCGGCGACCCGCGGCGGGCCCAGCGGGAGGCGCTGCGCGGGCTGGAGCTCGCCGCGACCGTCGACGGCCAGCCCTTCGTCACCGGCCGGCTCGCCTACCGCTACCGGCGCGCCGGCGGGACCGGCCCGCTGCCGGAGAGCATCGCCCGCCCGTACCGCCTGATGATCGACGGCGAGTGGCGCGCGGCCGCCGAGGAGTGGGCGAGCCGCGGCGGGACGTACCTGCGGGCCGAGGCGCTCGCCGCCGGGGACGAGCCGGCCGCGCTCGAGGCGCTGCGCCTCTACGACGACCTCGGCGCCGCGAAGCCCGCCGACCGCCTGCGGGCCGAGCTGCGCCGGCGGGGCGTCGCCCGGGTGCCGCGCGGCCCCCGCCGGGCGACCGCCGCACACGCCGCCGGCCTGACCCCGCGCCAGGCCGACGTCCTCGGCCTGCTCATCGAGGGCCTGACCAACGCCGAGATCGCCGCCCGGCTCACGCTGTCGGCGAAGACCGTCGACCACCACATCTCGGCGGTGCTGGCCAAGCTCGGCGTGACCAGCCGCGCCCAGGCCGTCGCGGTCGCGCACCGCCGCAACCTGGGCGGCGCCGGGCGGCTCCCCTGATCCGCTACCGTCCGGCGCCGGTGGGGACGTCGATGACCACCTGCCCCTGCGCGTCGACGGTCGCGGGGTAGACGGTCAGGCTCGGCTGGCCCGTCGTCGAACACCCCGTCGCCAGGTCGAACGCGTGCTGGTGCAGGGGGCACACCACCTGCCGCAGGTCGGTCAGGCCGTCGGCCAGCGGGCCGCCCCGGTGCGGGCAGAGCGCGGACACGGCGCGCACCGAGCCGTCGCGCAGGTGGAAGACCGCGACCAGCTCGCCGTCCACGTCGTAGGCGCGGCCCTCGCCCGGCGGGATCGACGTCAGGGGGCCGAGCACCGTCCGCACGATCACGGCCGCCGCACCGACTCGAACTGGCCGGGCGTGGCCGTCGCGTGGCGTTCGAGCCACGGGTCGCGGTAGGCCGCGACCGATGCGGCGATGGCGGCGTCGAGGCGCTCGGCCCAGCCGAAGGCGTCGTCGACGATCGCGAGGCGGAGGTGGTCGATGCCGAGCCGCGGGACCCACGCGTACGTGCGCTCCAGCCAGTTCGCGCTCTCCCGGTAGTACTGGATGAAGCGCCCGGTCAAGGTGAGCACCTCGGCGGGGTCCGGCACCGTGGCGAGCAGGTCGCCCTTGCGCACGTGCGCGCCGGCCGCGCCGCCGACGTAGATCTCCCAGCGGCCGCCCTCGACGGCGACCACGCCGAGGTCCTTGACGTAGGCCTCGGCGCAGTTGCGCGGGCAGCCGGTCACCGCGAGCTTCAGCTTGCCCGGGCCCTCGATGCCCTGGTACCGCTCCTCGATCGCGATGCCGAGGGCCGTGGAGTCGCCGAGGCCGAAGCGGCAGAACTCGGCGCCGACACAGGTCTTCACGGTGCGGAAGGATTTGCCGTACGCCCACCCCGACGGCATCCCGAGGTCCTCCCACATCGCCGGGAGGTCCTCCTTGCGCACCCCCAGCAGGTCGATGCGCTGCCCGCCGGTCAGCTTGACCATCGGCACCTCGTACTGCTCCGCGACCTCGGCGATGCGCCGCAGCTGGGCGGGGGTGGTGACGCCGCCCTTGAGCTGCGGCACGACCGAGAAGGTGCCGTCGCGCTGGATGTTGGCGTGCACGCGGTCGTTGATGAACCGCGCGTCGCGCTCGTCGACGTAGTCCGCGCCCCACATCATGCGCAGCAGCGAGGCGAGCCCCATCTTGCTCCGGGCGTCCTCGGCCCCGCCGGGCGCGAGCGCCGCGAACACGGCCGACACCGACCGCAGCCCCCGCGCACGGATCGCCGCCATCAGCGATGCCTTGTCCATCGGTACGCCCGGCACGTACCACGACGCCGACGGATCCTCCTCCGCCGCGCCGCCCGCGGCCCACTCGACGATCTGGGCCACCAGCGTCTTGCACGAGCCGCAGCCCTTGCCGGCGCGGGTGGTCTCCATCGCGGCGCCGACCGACCGGGCGCCCGAGGAGACGGCGTCGCCCAGCGCGCGCTTGGTGACCCCGTTGCAGTTGCACACCTGCAGGTCGTCGGGGAGCCCGGCCACGTCGTCCGGGGCCGGGCCGAGGTCGAACAGCAGCTCGGCGCGCTCGGGCGGCAGGGGCAGGCCCTCGTGGTACGCCCGCGTCAGGGAGGCCGCCTTGCGCACGTCGCCGACGAGGGTCGCGCCCACGAGCCGGCCGTCGCGGATCACGACGCTGCGGTAGACGCCGCGGCGCGGCTCGGCGAACACCACCGTCTCGTCGTCGTCGCGCTCGCCCTCGCGCAGGCCCATCGAGGCCACGTCGACACCGGCCACCTTGAGCCTGGTGGCGGTGCGGGTGCCGTGGTACTCGGCGGCCGGGTCGGACCCGGTGATCTGGTCGGCGAGGACGCGGGCCTGCTCCCACAGCGGCGCCACGAGGCCGTAGGTCTCGCCGCGGTGCTGCACGCACTCGCCGACGGCGTAGATGTCGGGCTCGTCGAGGGCGCGCATCCGGTCGTCGACGACGATCCCGCGCTCGACCACGAGCCCGCTCGCGGCGGCGAGGTCCGCGTTGGGGCGGATGCCGGCCGCGACCACCACCACGTCGCACGGGATGTCCCGCCCGTCGCGCAGCCGGACGCCGGTGACCGCGTCGCGGCCGAGGATCTCGGTCGTGCGGGCGCCGGTGACGACCTCGATGCCGAGCGCCTCGACGCTGCGGCGCAGGATCTCCCCGCCCTGCGCGTCGAGCTGGGCGTGCATGAGGTGGCCGCCGGAGTGCACGAGCGTCACGTGCGGCAGGTGCGCCTGCAGGCCCCGCGCCGCCTCGAGGCCGAGCAGCCCGCCGCCGATGACGACCGCGCGCTCGTGCTGCCGCGCATAGCGGATCATGGCGCGGGTGTCGTCCAGCGTGCGGAACGCGAAGACGCCCTGGTGGTAGCCGCGGCCCGGCTGCCGGATGCCGGGAATCGCGGGCACGTGGGCGCTGCTGCCGGTGGCGATGACCAGCCTGTCGTACGCCCGCTCGGTCCCGTCCTCGGCGAGCACCACGCGGGCGAAGCGGTCGATGCGGGTCACGCGGACGCCGGTGCGCAGCTCGATGCCGTGCTCCCGGTACCACTCCAGGTCGTTGAGGAAGATCCCGGCCTCGTCCTCGGCGCCGCTGAGCACGTTGGACAGCAGGATGCGGTTGTAGTTGCCGTAGGGCTCCGCCCCGAACATCGTGATGTCGAACAGCTCCGCGCCGCCGCGCCGGAGGATCTCCTCGACGGTCCGCGCGCCGGCCATCCCGTTGCCGATGACCACCAGCCTCAGCCTGCTCGTGCGACCTCCGCTTCGCTCCGGTCGCACGAGCTCCGGGCTGTGCTCCTGATGAGCGGCCCCTCCGCTTCGCTCCGGACCGCTCACGCGACCTCCGCTTCGCTCCGGTCGCACGAGCTCCGGGCTGTGCTCCTGATGAGCGGCCCCTCCGCTTCGCTCCGGACCGCTCACGCGACCTCCGCTTCGCTCCGGTCGCACGAGCTCCGGGCTGTGCTCCTGATGAGCGGCCCCTCCGCTTCGCTCCGGACCGCTCATGACACCTCCACCAGCCCGAGGTCCACGACGACGGTCGCGCAGACCCCGGCGGGCGCGGCCGCGTGCAGCTCGATGCCGGAGCCGGGCTCGAGGTCCTCCGCGACCCGCAGGGCCACGTGGGTGTCCGCCTTCGCGCCGACCGGGAAATACCGCATCGGGTGCCCGTCCCGCATGAGCACGAGGCACACGAGCTCGGCGGCCGCGTTGCCGGCGCGCAGGTACACCGGCTGCGTGACGGCCCCGTCCGGCACCACGTAGGCGAGTGCCGGGTCGAGCGGCGACGGCGCGTCCAGACCCTTGCCCTCGAAGGTGTAGACGCCTTGCAGGAAGCGAGGAGTGCTGCGCATGGCGCCCATGCTCGCCATCCGGTGTTGCCGGTCCGTCGCCCCCTTGTTACCGCACCCTGCCCGGTCTGCTCACAACGGCGGATACGCCTCCGAGAGGGCCGCGGATGTGCTGTGCTGAGGGAGTGCGGAATCGTCGGGTGGGTCGACTTCGACCATGACGTTCGCGCACACCGGCCGACGCTGCGCGCCATGACGGCCACCATGGCGCTGCGCGGGCCGGACGGCGAAGGGGTGTGGCTCGGGCGGCACGCCGGGCTCGGGCACCGGCGGCTGTCGGTGCTCGACCCCGGAACCGGGGCGCAGCCGATGCTGGCCGTGCGCGACGGGCGGGTGCTGGCGGCGGTCACGTACAGCGGGTTCGTGCACAGCCCCGCCGGCCCGCGCACCGACACCGAGGAGGTCCTGCGCGCCTACCTGCGCTGGGGCGAGGACTTCGCCGGGCACCTCGAGGGAATGTTCGCGCTCGCGGTGTGGGACGAGCGGCGCGAGTGCCTGCTGCTGGTCCGCGACCGGCTCGGGGTCAAGCCGCTGTACTACCAGCCCGTCCCCGGGGGTGTGCTGTTCGCGTCGGAGCCCAAGGGCATCGCCGCGCACCCGCTGGGCCGGCTGCGGGTCGGGCTCGACGGGCTGCGCGAGCTGCTCGCGAGCGTGCGGACGCCCGGGCACGCGGTGTACGCCGACCTGCGCGAGGTCCGCCCCGGCGAGCTCGTGCGGGTCGACCGCGACGGGGTGTGCGCGCGGCGGTACTGGCGCCTGGGCGCGGCCGAGCACACCGACGGACCGAAGTCCACTGTGGACAACGTGCGGGATCTGGTCGAGCAGGCGGTACGCGCGAATCTGCGCACGGCCGTCCCGCTGTGCGCGCTGCTGTCCGGCGGCCTCGACTCCACCGTGGTCGCCGGTCTGGCCGCGCGGGAGCTCGAACGCGCCGGGGCGGACCCGCTGCGCACGGTCGCCGTCGAGGTGCCGGGCTCCGCCGACGGCCCGCCCGCCCGCGCGGCCGCCGCCGCGCTCGGCACCCGCCACGAGACGGTGCTCCTGGACGCCGCGGCCATCGCCGACCCCCTCCCCCGGGCCGAGGCGCTCGCCGCTCTGGAGTTCCCGACCGGTCTCGGAGACTTCCACACGTCGCTGTACCTGCTGTTCCGCGACATCGCCGGGCACTCGACCGTGGCCCTGTCCGGCGAGGGCGCGGACGAGCTGTTCGGCGGCTACCCGTGGTGCCACGACGAGCGGGCGCGCGACGCCGGCACGTTCCCCTGGCTCGTCCCGCCCTACCTGGTCCGCGCCGACCCCGGCGGGCCGCCGGCGGACGTGCTCGATCCCGGCCTGAGCGCCGTGCTGGACCTCGTCGAGTACCGCGACGCCGCCTACCGCGACGCACTGTCCGAAGTGGACCACGTGGACGACGAGCCGGCGGCGGAGCGGCGCATGCGGGAGGTGCGGCACCTCCAGCTGACCCGGCTCCTGCCGATCCTGCTGGACCGCACCGACCGGATGAGCGCCGCGTGCGGGGTCGAGGTACGCGTGCCGTTCTGCGACCACCGGCTGGTCGAGTACGCGCACAACGTCCCGTGGTCGCTGCACACCGCCGACGGCCGCGAGAAGAGCCTCCTGCGCGCGGCCCTGCCCCGGTTCGCGCCCCGGCGCCGCAAGAGCCCCTACCCGACGGTGTCGGACCCGGCGTACGAGCTCGCGCTGCGGGCCCAGCTCATGCATGTGCTCGAGGACTCGGCCAGCCCGGTGCTGCCGCTGCTCGACCGGGCGCGCGCCTGGCACCTGGTCGTGGCGCCCATCGCCCCGCCCGGCCACGACGCGGGCCGGCGGGCCCTGGAGCTCGTCCTCGGCCTGGACCTCTGGCTGCGCCGCCTTCCCGTCACCCTCACCCTCTGACCCGCCGCTCGTCCCCGGCCCGGACCTCTGGCCGCGCCGACTTCCCGTCACCCTCACCCTTTGACCCGCCGCTCGTCCCCGGCCTGGACCTCTGGCCGCGCCGACTTCCCGTCACCCTCGCCCTCTGACCCGCCGCTCGTCCTCGGCCGGGCCCGGTAGTGCGGCCGGCTCGGCCGGGCCCGGTAGTGCGGCCGGGCATCCGATGCGGAATCGATGATTTTCGGTGGAATCGGCCCCGTCCCATCGGCCGACCCCAGGGGTCCGTTCGCGCGCTGTGCCGGCAAAGTCGTGTGCGGTATCACTGAGACGTGGCGACTAGGGCGGGAGGTCCTTGGTGACGCCGACGGGACCAGAGTGGTCGATTGCCCGCGTGCTGGGCAAGAACGGTCCGGTGGGGCTGGCGTTTCCGGTCGGCGACGTCCATCTCGTCACGTGCGCACACGTGATCAACGCCGTGCTGGGCCGCCCGGCCCGGGAGGCCGACCGGCCGGACTCCGCCGACGTGGTCGTCACGTTCCCGTTCGCCGACGAGGCCGGCGCCCCGGCGCAGCGCATCGCCAAGGTCGTCGGCTGGCTGCCGGGCGGCGGCACCTTCGACCTCTTCGACCTCGCGCTGATCGAGGTCGTCGGGGGCCTGCCGGGCGGTGTCGCCCCGCTGCCCCTCGCCGCGGCCAGCGCCGCGGGGCCCGTGCGCATGTGGGGGCCCACGCCCGGGCGCGCGAACGAGGGGCACGTCGGCGGCCAGATCATGGGCAGCACCGACCGGAGCCGCCTGCAGGTCGACCAGCCGACCGCCGGCACGTTCCGGGTCCGCCGCGGCTTCAGCGGCGGCCCCGCGTGGGACCCGGGGACCGGGCAGGTGGTCGGCGTCGTGCAGGCGGCCGGGGCCGAAGACACCGCCACCGACGTCTACATGATCAGCGTCGATGTCCTGCGCGGCCTGCTGGAGCACTCCCTCGAACGGCCGGTCGCGTCCGGTCCGGCGGCCGCCGCCCCGTACATGGTCCGCCCGCGCAGCGGGCACGTGGTCGAGCGCATCGAGCTGCTCAACAGCGTGATCGACCTGCTGGAGCAGCAGGGTCCCGGCACCGTCGGCCTGACCACCGCGCTGCAGGGCGCGGGCGGCTTCGGCAAGACGACGACGGCCGAGGAGGTGTGCCGGTCGCCGGCCGCGCAGCGGATGTTCCCGGGCGGCATCCTGTGGATCACCATCGGCGAGAGCGCCACCGGCGTCGAGCTCTCCGCGAAGATCAACGACCTCAGCGAGGCGCTGAGCGGCGTCCGGCCGGCGCTCACGGATCCGGAGCAGGCGGGCTTCCGGCTCGGGCAGCTGCTGGCCGACGAGCGCCGGCTCCTGGTGATCGACGACGTCTGGCAGGCCACCCAGCTCACGCCGTTCATGTTCGGCGGGCCCAACTGCTCGCGGCTCGTCACGACGAGGATCCACGCGGTCCTGCCGGACAACGCGCGCACCATCGTGGTCGACGCGATGCGCAACGCCGAGGCCCGCGAGATGCTGCAGGCCGGCGTCGGCAGCATCCCGCACCTGCTCCTCGACGACCTGCTCGCCGTGACCGGCCAGTGGCCCGTGCTGATGGGCCTGGTCAACGCCACCATCAGGAGCCTGATCCGCGGCGGCCGATCGCCGGCCGAGGCGGCCGACGTGACCGCCCGGCGCATCCGCGACCGCGGCCCGACCTCGCTCGATCTCACGAACCCGCGCCGCCGGGCCGAGGCGGTCGCCGCGACGCTCGAGGTCAGCCTGTCCGGCCTGTCGGCGGAGTACCTCGATCGCTACCTCGAGCTGGCGGTCTTCCCCGAGGACGTCGACATCACCCGGGCCACGCTCGTGACGTTCTGGAAGGCGACCGGCGGGCTGGCCGACTTCGACGTCGACCTCGTCTCGGCCCGGCTCGTCGACCTCTCCCTGGCGCTGCCCGGCCGCGAGGACCGATCCGCGCTGCGGCTGCACGACGTGATCCGGACCTATCTGCGCCAGCGCGCCGGTGCGCGGCTCACGCACATGAACCGGTTGCTGCTGGAGGGCGCCTGGCGCGAGATCCCGCCCGACCCGGTCTCGGGCGAGACCGGCTGGTGGCTGATTCCGGCCGCGAACCGCTACCTGTGGGACCAGCTCATCTACCACATGCGTGAGGCCGGACTGCCGCAGCTCGCCGTCTCGGTGCTGTGCGACCTGCGGTACGTCATGGCCAAGCTCGAGCACCGGGGCCCCGTCGCCCTCGAGTCGGACCTCACCGACTCCGGCGACCGGACCGTGGAGACCATGCGCCTGTGCGTGAGCCGCAACACGCACCTGCTCGTCGACGTGGAGCCGCGCAGCGCCCTCGTGTCGACGCTGCTGAGCCGGATGGCCGTGTACTCCGACCTGCGCAGCTTCGTCGCGGCCTACCAGGAGGACCGGGTCGAGCCGCTGACCCTGCCGAGCTGGCCCCTGCCGGACGAGCCCCATCCCGCGCTCGCGCGCACGATCCAGATCCAGGCCGACGTCGTCTCGCGGTGCTTCGCGGACCCGAGCCTGGCCTGGTTCGGGGTGCTCGCCTCGGACTCCGTCGTACGGCTCTTTGACATGTCCACCGGCCAGCTCCTCCATGCCCTCGTCGGGCACGACGCCGCCGTGCTCGACGTGGCGGCGAGCTTCGACGGCGCGCTGCTGGTGACGGCGAGCGCCGACGGCACGGCGAAGCTCTGGTCGACGCGGACCGGCGAGGCCCTGTGGACGGCGACGCAGCGCGGCGTCGTGCCGTGCTGCGCCATCGCGCCCAACGGGCGCTGGTGCGTGACCGGCACCGACGACGGCGACGTCATCGTCCGCGACGCCGGCACCGGAGTGCCGCTGCAGCAGCTGACCGCCTCGTTCCGGCGCGTCACGAGCGTCGCCATCGCCCCGGACATGAGCTGGCTCGTCACGGCGGCGGACTCGCGGGCGCGCGTCTGGGACGTCGCGACCGGCGAGTGCCTGGCGACGCTGACCGACCACGAGGACGAGGTGTACCTCGCCGTCGTCTCCTCCGACGGCCGCTGGGTGGCCACGGCCTGCGCGGACGGCCGGGTCCGGCTGTGGGACGCGCAGACCTGGGAGCTGCGGCACGTCTTCAACGTGTTCCCGGCGACCTCCCGGTTCAGCGCGACGGTGGGGCGGCGCGGCGCGACGCTGGCGATCGCCAACGACTGCTCATGGCTGCTGACCGGATCGTCCGAGGGGACGGTCAGCATGTGGGACCTGACCGGCGGCACCGGCAAGGAGATCGCGACGCACCACGTCAGCACCATCAACACCTGCGCGATCAGCCCCGACGACACGTGGTTCCTCACCGGCGACGCCAACGGCCTGATCCAGATCACCGACGTGGAGACCGGGCACGCCGAGGAGCTGCTGCGCGGGCATCGCGCCGCGGTGAGCAGCTGCGTGATCACGGCCGACGGCGGCTCGGTGATCAGCGTCGGCGAGGACCGCGCGGCGCGCGTGTGGAAGGTCAAGTCGAGCCGCTCCCACGTCGTGCTCGCCGGGCACACCCGCGGCGTGCTCAGCTGCGGGTTCTCGCCGTCGGGCACGACGCTGGTGTCGTCGGACAGCATGGGCTCCGTCGCCGTGTGGGACCTGGGGACCATGCTGCGGACCAGGACGCTGCCCAACGCCGGGGAGCGGGCCTCCTGCTGCCGCGTCTCCCCGTCCGGCGCGCTCATCGTCGCCGCGTTCGACAGCGGGGCCGTGCGGGTGTGGTCCGCCGACACCGCCGAGCCGGTGCTGCAGCTGAACGTCAAGCATCACGGCGCCGTCACCTGCGCGGTGTCGGCGGACGACGAGCTGCTCGCGGTCGGCTGCGCCGACGGGGTCACGCTCGTCTACAGCCTTCCCGGCGGCCGGCTCCGCCACACGCTGAAGGGCCACGACGCCACCGTCAACGACTGCGTGTTCTCCCCCGACGCCGCCCTGCTGGTGACGGCCTCGAGCGACGGGACGGCCCGGATCTGGAACGTCGAGCGCGGCAAGCGGATGCACGTCCTGAGCCACCACCAGGGCTGGGTGAGCTCGTGCGCGATCTCGGCCGCCGGGCGGTGGCTGTTCACCGCCGGCGCCGACCACAAGGTCCGCTGCTACGACCTGAAGACGGGCGAGTACCAGCGCACGTACTCCGGGCCGATCGGCCGGATCAACGCGTGTGACGTCAGCGTCGACCTGCGGCTGTGCGCGGTCGGCGACGACGGCCGGATGGTCCTGTGGAACGCGCGGACCGGCGTCATCGAGCGGGCCCTGGAGGCGCACAGCGTCGCGGCGTACTCGTGCCGGTTCAGCCCCGACGGGCTGCGGGTCGCGACCGCGAGCCAGGACCACACCGTCCGGATCTGGGATGTCAGCAACGTGGGCGCGGGCGAGCACTCGCTCGGCCACGTGGGCACCATCCGCGACTGCGCCAGCGGGCCGGACGGCGCGTGGATCGTCACGGCCGGCTCGGACCGGACCCTGCGGATGTGGAACACCGAGACCGCCGAGCAGCTGATCAACCGCGAGTCCGGGCCGAGCGCCCTGCACTCGTGCGCGGTGTCGGCGGACGGCTCGATCGTGCTCAGCGGCGGCGAGGACCGAAAGGCGCGGCTGTGGCAGGCGCACGGGCTGCGGCTCGCCTCCGGGCTGGCCGGCCACAGCAGCCGCGTCACCGCGACGGCGGTGAGCGCCGACGGCCGGTTCGCGGCCACCGGCAGCGCCGATCACACGACCATCCTCTGGCGCGTCTCGGACCGCTCACAGGTGCGCCGCCTGTTCGGGCACCGGGGCCCGATCAACGCGTGCGCCTTCACCGCCAGCGGCCGGTGGATCGCCACCGTCAGCGGGGACCGGACCGCGCGCATCTGGGACCCGAGGACGGGCGAGGAGCGGCACGTGCTGACCGGGCACGGGGCCTCCGTGCTCGACTGCGCCGTCAGCCCCGGCGGGACCCTGCTGCTGACCAGCAGCGCGGACGGCACGGTGCTGGTCTGGGAGACCACGACGTTCACGCCGCTGGTGCAGCTGGTCGGCCACCTCGGCCCGGTCACGGGCTGCGACATCAGCGTGGACGGCCGCTGGGCGCTGACGTGCAGCGCCGACAGCACCATCCGCATCTGGGACGTGCTCACCGGCGAGTGCGTGAGCGGGCTGCGGGTCGAGCAGCCGCTGAGCGCCTGCTGCTGGCTCGACACCGAGCCGTACCCGCAGTTGTGCGCCGTGGGCGGAGCCGACCTCTACGTCTGCCGGTTCCGCCCCGCGGGGTGAGCGCGAAGCAGCAGCCCGTGGCGGGGCCGGTGTGGTTGTCCTCGCGGGCGGCCCAAGCGGCGGAGCCGACCTCTACGCCTGCCGGTTCCGCCCCGCGCGGTGAGCGCGATCAGCAGCCCGTGGGCGGAGCCGACCTCTACGTCTGCCGGTTCCGCCCCGTGGTGCTCGACGCGCGGCTGCCGGACATCGACGGGTTCGAGCGCTCTCATGGCCCGCTCCCACCGCTGGGGCGGGGTGAGCGCGATCAGCAGCCCGGCAGGGTCCCGGCGCAGCGCTTGGCCGCGGCCGGGGCCAGGTTTCCGGCCAGGCCCGAGGAGTCGGTGCCGATGCTGGTGTCGTTGAGCCAGATCACGTAGTCGCCGCGGCGGGCGGCCACGATGTCGGCGGTCACCGAGATGCCGATGTCCGTGCTGCCGGTCATGCGCAGCCCCACGGACTCCTCGCCGAGACCGGCCGGGGGCTGGGTCGCCGACAGCGTGAACCTCACGTTGATGCCGGCGAGCTGCTGCTCGAAGCTCTTGCAGCCCTCGACCGTGCTCGGCAGCGCCTGGATGGCGCCGGTGGCCTGGCCGGCCGGGAAGCGGACGACGGCGTGAGTGAGGTACGGCCCCATCGCGCCCCGCGCGTAGGTCACCGCGGCCGACACGGTCTCGTCGGTCGTCATCGGCTCCAGGGCCGGGCAGCCGGGGAAACTGCCGCCGCCGATGCTCACCTTGCCGTTGTGGCTGCTCGCCACGGCCACGGGGGTGAAGCCGCCGCCGGGGATGTCGGCGTCGGTGAGCAGGGCCGCGCGCAGGTCGTCGGTCGCGCTCAGCACACCGGTGCTCGGGGCACCGGCGCTCGGGCCACCGGCGCTCGGGGCACCGGGCGCCACCATCACGGGCGCGACCGAGGATGCCGCGGCGAGACGGGCGATGCCGGTCAGGCGCACCGCCGTCCGCGCGTTCGCGTGCTCGGAACAGCCGGTCAGGGCCAGGGCGCCGAGGAGCAGCAGCGCCGCCCCCTTCGTGCGATTCACCGCTCGTCTCCCTCCGATCGGGGCCTGTCACGCCCGACCTTACGGAACCGACGAATCCGATGTGTCCGAAATTTCGTATTTGCGCGCCGAATGAGGAGGTGGCCCGGGCACCACCAGGCCGAGCCGTGCGCGCGCCCGGATCGCTCACGCGCCGCCGCGCGGCCGGCCGGGCGGCGGCAGCCGGGCGTATCGGTGAGGCGTATCGGCGAGGCGTATCGGCGAGGCGTATCGGCGAGGCTCGATTGCCGGTAGGTTGAGGCGCACCGAGCGGACAGGGAGGCTCCTCGCGTGAAGATCGTGGCGTTGTCCTGCACCCAGAAGCGTCTCCCGTCGCTGACCGACGCGCTGCTCGAGGCGGCCGTCACCGGCGTCGTCCGGGAGGTCGGCGACGCGGAGATCCAGCGAATCCGGCTCATCGACCATCGCATCGCGATGTGCGAGGGCGAGGACACCTGCCTCGATCCCGAGGTGGGCCGGTGCACGCTCGACGACGACTTCGAGCACGTGGTCGGCCTGGGCGAGGGCGCGCAGGCGATGCTGCTCGCCATGCCGGTGTACGCGGGAAACGTCCCCGCGATCCTGAAGATCTTCCAGGAGCGCCTGAAGAGCTTCATGAACGCGGGGCAGCGCCCGTTCGGCAACCTGCTGGTGGGCACGATCGTGCATTCGCGCACGATGCTGACCGAGCCGGCGCTGGGCTCGCTCTTCCCGTGGTACCTGCGCCTGCGGAACCGCAACGTGGCGTCGGCGTGCTTCACCCAGCACGAGCACCAGGACCTGACCCGCACCGCGGCGCTGGACATGTGCGTGGCCGTCGGCCGGCAACTCGGCATGGCGCTCGGCAACAGCCGCCCGGACGGCCACCGCACGGCCCTGCCGCTGGTTCAGTCGCCGGCCCGCCCGAGATGCGGCGACCCGGCCCCGTCCGCCTCCGGGTCCTGAGGGGACTCCGCGCGCCAGGTGCACCCGTCGCCCGCCTGCTCGCACGACACCGTGACCTCCGGCTCCACGTAGCGGGCGGCGATGGCGGTGTTGAGCTCCTGGCAGTACGGGCACGGTGAGGAGAATGTCAGCACGACGCCGGCGCGGGCCGCCCGTTTGCGGTACCGGAGGATCCCGCAGTCGGCGTTGCGCAGCACGGCGCCCGAGGGCTGGGGCTCGCTGGTCACGGCCGAGTCGTACAGCAGCAGCTGATGCCGCAGCCGCGTCATGAAGTGATCCGTGGCGGACACCCCGGCGGGCCGTTGCGCCCGCAGCAGCTCCGCGGTGATGCGCGAGTTCGCCTGGATCCACGCGGCCAGCCCTTCGTCGCCGTGCTCGCCCAGGATGAACTCCTCCGCGGCCGCCTGGGCCTCGAAGAACCGCTGACGCCACAGGTCGACCTTGGCGGCCGGGTCGAGCGGCGACGGCTCACCGGTCATGGCCCCCATCCCTCCCGGCGGCGCTGTCGAGCTCGGCGAAGACCTCCTGGGCGACGCGCAGCCCGTTGTTGGCGACCGGCCAGCCACCGTAGTAGGCGAGCTGGATGATGACCTCGACGATCTTCTCCCGCGACATTCCCAGGTGCAGGGCGGCACCGATGTGGCCGCGCAGCTCCCAGTCGGTCCGCGCCAGCGTGACCGCGCTCAGCGCGACCAGTTCGCGCTCCTCGACGCTCAGGTGCGGGCGGGTCCAGATCTCGCCGAACAGGTGGTCGACGGTGATCCCCAGGAACTCCGGGTAGGAGCCCGGGCGCGGTTCGCGGCCGAAGACCTGCCGGAACATGGCCTCCCCCCGCTCGTGCCGGGCAGACGGCTCCATCATCGATCAGCTCCTTCGTGTTGGCCGAGCAGTTGTCAACGTCCACGACGCCGCGAAGGCGGCGACCAGCAGCGCGGCGCCACTGCCGAAGGCGGCCGGCACACTCGCGCGTTCGGCGATGAGCCCGACGACGACCGGCCCGGCGACGGCGCCGGCATCGGTGCACATCGAGAAGACGGCGACGCCGCTGCCGGCCCGGCCGGCGACGACGTCACCGACCAGCGCGGCCGGTGCGGCGTTGAGCAGCGCCGATCCCGCCGCGTACACACTGAGCAGGACGACGAGCCAGGCGTAGCCGTCCACGAACACCAGGGCGGTGATCGCCGCCGCGGCCACGCCGGTCCCGGCGATCATGGCGGACCGGCGGCCGGCCCGGTCGACCACCCGGCCGGCCGGCATGATCAGCAGCGTCTGCACGACGGCGGAGATCGTGAACGCCCACCCGACCCACGTCACGTCGTGCCGCCATGCCACGACCACGATGGGGACCAGCGCGCTGCGCAGCCCGAACAGGACCCATCCCTGCGCCAGCGCCGCGAGGCAGGCGACCAGATAGCGCCAGTCCCGCAGCAGGACCGGGAGCCGGACCACGTCACGGCCGGGCTCCGCGCCGGCGGCCCGGCCGGTCCGGAGCACCGCCAGGCTCAGCGCCGCGGCGGCCAGCAGCAGCGCGGCGTACACCAGGAACGGCGCGGACAGGGCGATGAGCGCGAGCAGCCCGCCGAGTGCCGGTCCGCAGACCCCGCCGAGCAGGAAGCCCGCCTCGAACACGGCGCTGGCCCGGCCCCGCTGACCGGCCGGCGCGATCGCCAGGAGGGTCGCCAGCGCGGACACCGAGAACAGCACCGAGCCGGCGCCGCCGAGGCTGCGGAACACGAGCAGCTGCCAGTAGGAGCCGGCGAACGCCGTCAGGGCCGAGGAGACCGCGCACACCAGCAGGCCGGCGACCAGGACCCGCCGCTCCCCGAACCGCACCGCGAGCCGGCCGCAGAACGGACTCGTGGCCAGGCGCATCAACGCGAACAGGGAGACCAGTGCCCCGATCCGCGCCGGCCCGGCCCCGAACGTCGCCGCGTAGGCCGGCAACACCGGCAGCACCAGGCCCAGGCCCAGCATGACGCAGCCACCGACGACGCTGAGGACGTACACCTCACGGGGAAGACCCGGCTGGGCGGCGGCAACGGGTGCGGCGCTGCCGGGGACGGCCGTCGTCACTGCCCGGTCACAGGATGATGCTGAGCTTTCCGTGCTCGTACAACGTCTCGTGGTCGAGGACCACGACCCGTCGCCGAACCCGGAACGACTCACCGTCGACGACGAGCTCGAACCGGCACTTGCCGACGTAGGCGTCGGAGCGCCCGTGCCCGAAGCGGTGCACGACGAAGTTCGCCGCCACATCGAGGTGCGTGCCCCGATCGGCCAGGATCTCCACGTTGCCGATCATCCGGTTCGTCCGCGACCGAGGGTTCTCGCACCACACCTCGCCGTTGAGGAGCTGCTCGATCCGCTGGCGCAGCCGGGCGGCGTCGTCGTCGATGAGCCCGAGCGCGTCGGCCGTCCCGCCGCGGACGTCGGTGGCCGGAACCGAGTACCGGACGTCGTCGGTCAGCATCTCGTCGTACCACTCCAGCAGCCGCCACTCGTCCAGCAGCCGCGCCTCACGGAACAGGAACTGGCTCACCCGGTGCCACAGCCGGACCCGGGCCGCCTCGTCGACCGTCAGCTCGATGGTCATCGTGCGACCTCGAGGTGGCCGTCGCCGCCGTGCATCATCCGGTCCCACTGCCGCCAGAACTCGCGGGCGGGCAGCTCGTCGGTCGTCTCCGGGACCGCCTTGTTCATCCCGCGGGACAGATCCGAGTAGCGGACCGTGCGGTTGCGGTAGCCCCGCTGGCACGACTCGATGATCTCGATGTCGTCGGGGGTGGCGAAGCCCGCGGGGCCGAGGAACGTCAGGTAGTGGCTCTTGCGCAGCTCCCGGATGTCCGGGTCCTCGTCCCTGGGGGCCAGTGCGACCGAGGTGATGGCCATCCGGCCGGCGCCCACCGGGTCGATCTTGCGGATGGTGATCGCGATCGCGTCAATGATCATCAGGTTGGGGAAGACCAGCAGCGCGCGGTTGGTGCCGGTGATCCGTTCGGCGCGTTCGGGGCCGAACCGGTCGACGAACCGTGCGGCCGTCGCCTCGATCCGCGGCCGGACCTCGGGGCCGAACATCGGCGTCCAGTAGGCGAGCGGGCGGGCCGCCGCCGGCGGCAGCTCGTTGGCTCCGTGCCCCAGCCCGAGGGCGCGGCCGAAGCCGCCCCGTCGTCGCGGTGGCACCGAGCCCAGCGACTCCATGTAGCCGACGTAGCGCTTGTGCAGCGCCCGGAAGTGGTAGATGTCGACGCTGTTCTCCATCATGAGCTTCCAGTTGGCCTGGGCCCCGTGCAGCTGCGCGCCCTGGATCACCTCCATCCCGGCCTCGGACTGGTCGTCGATCAGATCCAGGTACTCCGTCGCCCCCGCCAGGTACTCGGTCAGGGTGCGCGGCTGCTCGGGATCGAAGGTGGCGAACACGAAGCCCCGGTAGCTGTCGCTGCGGTGCCGTGCCAGGCCGAAGTCCGCCTTCCGGAAGCCCGCCCCGTACCCGTCCGGGATCGGCACCCCGACCAGGTCGCCCTGGTTGGAGAACGTCCAGTCGTGGTACGGGCACCGGAACGATCTGGCCTGCCCGGCCGGCTGCGAGCAGATCAGCGCCCCGCGGTGCGGGCAGCTGTTGGCCAGCACCCGGATCACCCCGTCGGACCCGCGGGCCATGACCACCGGGCGCCCGCCGACGTCGCGCGTCACGTAGGAGCCCGGGGCGGGCACCTCCGACTCGTGCCCGACGTACAGCCAGCAGCGGTCGAAGATCCTGGTCATCTCCCGCGCGGCCACGTCGTCGTCGGTGTAGGCCCGGCGGTCCACCCGGAACGAGAGGCGTTCGAGATCCTCGACCACGATCGGGTCGTCAACGGGCCGTTGCAGCTCGATCGTCACGGCTTCCCTTTCGCTGTAGCGTCTCGACCGTGCCGAGGACCAGCTCGGCCGTGCGCACGGCGGAGTCGCCGCACTCCGGCCCCGCGGCCCGCAGCCGCGCCCGGTAGTCCCGGGCGGGATCGAGCAGATCGGTGACGGCGTCGGCGACCGCCCGCTCGGTGGCGTCGGCCGGCTCCAGCGCCATGCCGAAGCCCGCACTGCTCACGAAGTACGCCTGGATGGGCTGGTCCACCGCCAGCGGGATCACCAGCATCGGCGTCGCCGCCCGGATCGACTCGGCCACGGAGTTGTACCCGCCGTGGGTGATGAACACGTCGGCGCGCTCGAGCACCTCACGCTGCGGCAGGTACGGGGCGGTGAGCACGTCGCCGGGCAGCGCGAGCTCCTCGGCGAGATCCCCCACCGCGGCGATCACCTGCGCACCGGTCGCCGCCGCTGCGCAGATCACCGTGCGCAGCAGGTCCGGTCGCCGGTAGAAGATCGTGCCGAAGGAGACGTACACCAGCGGACGGTCGGGGTCGATCCGCTCCAGGCCTGGGAAGGCGACCTCGTCGCCACGGGTTCCCGCCGCCCCCGGCAGCCCGACCAGTTGCACACCGTCGTCGGTGACCGCGTCGCCGCCGACGAGGGCCGGAATCGTCGGCATCAGGTTGAGCAGCGGCGAGCGCGCCGAGTGGGTCCGCGTCGACCACAGCACCCCGTGCCTGGTCAGATAGTCGCCGACCTGCTCGTCGTACGGCCAGCGACCCCGCCGATGCTCGCGCGGGCACACCCCGCCCAGGTTGGCCCAGATCATCCCGTACGGCACGCCGGAGGCCTGAACCCCGGCCATGGCCGACGCCGTGACCGGCAGCGAGTCGACGAGCACGAAGTCCGGCGCCGCGGCACGGACGGCCTCGACCGTCAGGCCCGCCACCGGCGAGGACTGCAGCATCGGGCCGATCTTCGCCGGGTCGCCGCTCCACGGCGCCATCTCGACCTGCCCGATCGCGTGGACCGGCGTGCCGCCCAGGGCCCGGCGGCGCCGCTCGTCGAGCGCGCCGCCGTCCGCGGACAGCAGCAGCAGGGTGACCTCGCTGCCGGCGGCTCGCAGCGCGTTGACCACCGGAATGTACGGATTCAGGTGACCGTGCTGAGTCGTGGTGAGGAGGGCGACGCGCATCAGATCTCCGATCCATCGCGAGAAGACGGCCAGCAACGAGTCGAGACGGCGGCGCACGGACGGGCGCAGCGCCCCCGTACGACGGCTCTACGCATTCGTCAGCATCAAAGCGTGCCGGGACGCGCACGCGATGTCAACGCCCCGCGACTGTCAGCTACGGCCGCGCCCTCCGCACGCCGCTCCGGCCGCGTCCAGTTTGGACGGCTAGGCTCCCGGCATGAGTGTGCGGTCCTTCATCGCCGCGGTCGAGCGCGACGTCGACGCGCTGCACAGCCTGGTGTTCCGGCGCGGCGGCGAGGTGGTGGCCGAGGGCGCCTGGCACCCGTACACCCTCGACACGCCCCACCGCCTGTTCTCGCTCAGCAAGAGCTTCACCAGCACCGCGGCCGGGTACGCGGTCGCCGAGGGGCTCCTCGACATCGACGAGCCGGTGGCCAAGTACTGCGACGGCCGCGGCGACCCGCGCATGCTCGTGCGGCACCTGCTCACGATGACGACCGGGCACGTGGTCGAGCCGCAGCCGTCCGGCGAGGACTGGCTCGAACGTTTCCTCGCCACGCCGGTCGAGCGGGAGCCGGGCACCCACTGGCTCTACAACACCGCCGCCACCTACGCTCTGGGCGCGATCGTGCAGCGGCTCACGCGGCAGCGGCTGGTCGACTACCTGCGCCCGCGCCTGTTCGACCCGCTCGGCTTCGGGCCCGTCACGTGGGAGCGCTGCCCCCAGGGCCGCGACGTCGCCGGGTGGGGCCTGTCCGCGAGGACGCACGAGGTCGCGCGGTTCGGGCAGCTGTACCTGCACGACCCCGACGGCATCCTCCCGCCCGGCTGGGCCGAGCAGGCGACCCGGGCGCAGGCCGACAACGACGACGGCGGCGACCTGCCCGACTGGAACCAGGGCTACGGCTTCCAGTTCTGGCGCTGCCGCCACAACGCGTTCCGCGGCGACGGCGCGTTCGGCCAGTTCTGCGTCGTCATCCCCGACCGCGACGCGGTGCTGGCGATGACCGGCGGCACGACGCAGATGCAGCGGGTGCTCGACCTCGTGTGGGAGCACCTGCTCGACGACCTGGCACCGAGCGCGACCGGTCCCCTGGCGCTGCCGACCGTCCCGGGTGGACCGTCGAATGTGGAGGGACGATTCGTGGTCACCGAGCCGCGCCGGCACCGCCCGGGCGACTGGCGCCCGAGCCACGAGCACGCACCGACGATCCATGCGGTGACGCTCGCCCCGGGCCGGGTCGTCATCGAGGACGCCTTCGGCACCCACGAGCACCCGTACGCCCACGACGCCTGGGTGCCCAACGGCGCCACGGCGGCGACGGGCGCCTGGAACGGCGACGCCTTCACGCTGCGGGTAGCTCACGTGGACGGACCGTTCATCCGGACGTACCGCTGCGCGCTGCGGGGCGACGAGCTCGTCATCGACCCCAGCGACAACGTCTCCTTCGGCCCGACCGCCTATCCACGCGTGCGCGCCACGCGAGCGTGAGGCCCGGAACCGACCGTACTGTCGGCCGGCGGACCGGGCTTTGCGCGGCGTCGGGCGCCTCGACGCGGCCGCCCACGTGGCGAGGGCGGAGCTGCCGTGGCTCGACGCGCGCCACGGCGAGCTCGTGGCGCGCGGCGTGCGCGTCCTCGGGCCCGCTACGATGTCGACCTGATGAGAATTCTGGTCACCGGTTCGACGGACGGCATCGGGCTGCAGACGGCCCGCACCCTGCAAGAGCTCGGCCACGACGTGGTCTTCCACGCCCGCAGCGAGCAACGAGCCGCGGCGCTCGACGGTTCGCCCGAGGTGCTCGTCGGCGACCTCGCCGACCTGGAGCAGACCCGCGCGATGGGCCGGGCGGCCGGCGCGTTCGACGTCGTGATCCACAACGCCGGGATCGGCGGGCAGGACGAGCGCCGCGAGACCGGCGACGGGATCGAGCGCATCTTCCAGGTCAACGTGCTCGCGCCCTACGTGCTCACCGCGCTCATGCCCCGTCCTCGGCGCATCGTGTACCTCACCAGCGGCCTCGAGTCCGTGGGCGTGGCCGACCTCGACGACCTGCAGTACGAGCGCAAGCCCTGGCACGGGATGCAGGCATACAGCGACTCCAAGCTGCACGACGTGGCCCTCGCGTTCGCGGTCGCCCGGCGGTGGCCGGACGTCTACTCCAACGCCGTCGACCCCGGCTGGATCCGCACGAAGCTCGGCGGCCCCAATGCGACCGACGACCTGCCCGAGGGCGCCGAGACGCAGGTGTGGCTGGCCACCGGGGAGGGCGACGCGCTCGTCACCGGGCGGTATTTCAAGCGCCGCCAGGACCTCGAGCCCAACGCCGCGGCGCGGGACGTGCACTACCAGGACGGGCTGCTCGCCGCGTGCGCCCGGCTGAGCGGCGTGGAACTGCCCGCCTAGCGTCCGGGGGCGCCGGGACGCTAGGCGTTCGTGGCGCGGCGGGCGCGGTAGGACGCGGCCTTCACGCGGTTGCCGCACTCCTGCATCCCGCACCAGGTGCGGTTCCCCGCGCGCGAGCGGTCCACGAACAGGCGGGTGCACTCCTCGCCCGCACACTCGCGGATCGGCGGGCGGGTCTCCAGCAGGGTCAGGGCCGCGCCCGCGATCGCGGCGGCCAGCGCGGACGCGTCGCCGGTGCGGCGCACGCCGTCCGAGGTCAGGGACGGGCGGGGGCCGGGATGGGCCGCGGCCCGGTTCAGCACGCGCACGTCGGACGGGCGGGGGGCCGCCGCGTCCGGGTGCAGCAGCCGGTAGACGGACTCGCGCAGGGCGAGCAGGTCGCGCAGGTCCTCGGGGCCGACGCGCGGCGGGCTGGTCAGCACGCCCGCCTCGACGGACCAGCGGGCCACGTCGGCCCCGGTCACCAGCAGCTCGTCCGGGGCCGGGCGGCGGCGCCACTTGCGGGTCGCGGCGAAGTCCAGGGCCAGGTCGCCGCTCACGAACACGAAGCTCACGTCACCACCTTGACAGGTGACGGAGGGTCGGCGCAAGCTTCCCCCGTCACCGGTTCAGACGGTGACGGAACGAAGGGAGCGGGTCGTGATCACCGTCGAGGAGTATCTGGGCGCGGCCGGGCGGGCGCTCGACGGCATGGCGGGGATCGTGGCCGGGCTCGGCGACGAGCTGGCCAACGTGCGGCCGCCCGTGCAGGGGGCCAGCTCGCCGTACGCGCTGCTGACGCACTGTCTCGGCGTGGTCGGGTACTGGGCCGGCGGGCTCGTCGCCGGGCGCGTCGTCGAGCGGGACCGCGAAGCGGAGTTCACCAGCTCGGGGCCGGTCGCGCCGCTGCTCGAACGGGTCCGCCAGGCCCAGGAGCAGCTCGCGGCGGACGCGCGCGGCGCCGACTTCGCGGCGCCGTTGCGCGCGGCGCCGAACCCGGACTTCCTCGGGCCCGCCGGGATCGCGACGCAGGGGGCGGCGCTGCTGCACGTGTACGAGGAGCTGGCGCAGCACCACGGCCAGATGGAGATCCTCCGCGACCTGCTGCGGCCCAAGGAGGGCATCCGGCGCGGCACCGGGGCCAAGTGGGGGGCGGTCGGGCCGGACACGATCGGGGCCTGGGTCGCCGACATGGACCTCGGCGTGGCGCCGGCCGTCCGGCACGCCCTGCTCGATGCCGTGGACCGCGAGGACTTCGGGTATCCGCACTGGCCCGCCGGCGACCCGGTGCCGGCCGCGTTCGAGGCGTGGATGGCCGAGCGGCACGGGTGGGAGCCCAGCGCCGGGCACACCCGCGTCTTCACCGACGTGCTGCAGATCCTGCAGGTCGTGATCGAGCAGACCACCCGGCCCGGCGACGGGGTGGCGATCCACGTGCCCGCCTATCCCCCGTTCCTGGCCGCGATCCGGCGCAGCGGGCGGCGGATCGTCCCCATCGGACGGTCCCCGATGGACGGCGTACGGCTCCTGGTGCTCGTCAACCCGCAGAACCCCAGCGGGCGGGTGTTCCGGCGCGCGGAGCTGGAGGAGCTGCTGGAGCTGGCCGAGCGGCACGACCTGCCGGTGCTGGCGGACGAGATCCACGCCGACCTGGTGTACGCCCCGCACCGCCACATCCCGTTCGCGGCGCTGGGTCCGCGGGCGGCCCGCCGTACCATCACCGCCACCTCGGCGACGAAGGCCTTCAACCTCGCCGGGCTGCGCTGCGCGGTCGCGCACGTGGGACCGGCGGACCTGCGCGCGCGGCTGGACGCGATGCCGCCGGACATCTTCGGCACCCCGAGCACGCTCGGCCGCCTCGCGACGGTGGCCGCGTGGCGCGACGGCGCCGGCTGGCTGGAGGGGCTGCGGGCCACGCTCACCGCGAACCGGGCCACGATCGGCGCCTGGGCGTCCGGGTTGCCGCTGCGGTACCGCGAGCCGGAGGGCACCTACCTCGCCTGGCTCGGCGGCCTGCGGGGACCCGAGCCGGCGGCCCGGCTGGAGCGGACCGCTCTGGTGCGGCTCAGCGAGGGGGCGGAGTTCTCCGAGGGTACCGACGTGGAGACCGGCGACTGCGTGCGCCTGAACTTCGCGACCAGCCCCGCGGTGCTGGCCGAGATCCTCCGGCGCCTCACCCCGCGGATCGGCTAGGGGGAGCGTCCAGTGCGGTGCCGTGCCCTGGACGCTCCCGCACGTGACACTGTACGGTTACCCGCCGGTCAGTGCAGCGCCCGGCTCATCCACACGGAGTCCTCGGCCGCGAACCCGTGCCGCGCGTAGAAGCCGCGGACGCGCTCGTTGTGCGCCTCGGTCTCCAGGAACATGACCCCGGCGCCCGCCTCGGCCGCGGCCACGACCACCCGCCGCAGCAGGTGCGCCCCGGTGCCGTTGCCGCGCTCGCGCACGTAGATCTCGTCGAGCAGCGCCTCGCGGCCGCCCGATTCGAGGCTCCATCCCCACGTGACGACGGCGTACCCGGCCCCGGCCTCGGCCCCGACCCCGGCCAGCCACACCTGGCCGTGCTCGTCGCCGCCCAGCAGCGGCACGAGGGCGCGGGTGATTCGCGCCTCGTCGAACTCGTGCCCGTCCTCGGCGCAGAACTCCCGCACGAGCGGGAGGATCGCCGGGAGGTCGGCGGGCTCGGCGCGGTACACCCGGATGTCGGCCACGGCGGCCAGACTACGCGTGGGAGACTGGGCCGGTGCCCGCACCGCTGCTCGTGGCCCTGCTCATCGCGCTCGCGTACGCCGGGCTGATCGCCGCGCACGCCCGGCTGATCCGCCGCGACCGGCGCCACGGCGCCTACGAGCCGCGGGCCGCGCTCTGGCTCGCGTCCCGCTTCGGCCCCCTGCCCGCGCCGCGCGGACCCGGCGGGCCCGGCGGGCTCGACCGCGTCGAGGCCGAGGCGATCGAGCGGCTGCTGCGCGGGGAGCTCGAGCCGGCGGCGTACCGCGCGACGATGGCCGACGTCGCCGCCCGCGCCGCGCGCTAGGCGCTCTGGAGGGCGGCCTCGACCCAGGAGCGCAGGGCGGCCGGCGAGGCGGCCCCGGCCTGGCGCGCGATCACGGTCCCGTCCCGCACGATCAGCAGGGTCGGGACCGCGCGCACGTCGAAGCGGCGCTGCAGGCCGGGCGCGTCGTCGATGTTGACCTTCACGAGCTTGACGGTGCCGGCCAGCTCGCCCGCGACCTGCTCCAGGGCCGGGCCGACCATGCGGCACGGGCCGCACCACGGCGCCCACAGGTCCACCAGCACGGGGGTCGCCGAGCGCTCGGCCACCTCGCCGAAGTCGGCCTCGCCGGCGTCGACGATCCACGGCACCGCCGCGCGGCACTTGCCGCACACCGGCTTCCCGCTCGCCGCGGCGGGCACGCGGTTGCGCTGCCCGCACTGGACACAGGACACGATCCGCGAACTCATGCCGAGTACGACGCCGTGGTGCGCCCGGGCATTCCCGGCCGGCGCGAGTCCGGCGTCAGAGACGGGCGGGGTCGACGCCCAGCGCCACCCCGCGCCGCGCGATCGCGGCGGTCAGGGCCGACGCGATGCCCAGCGGCTGGCCCGTCGAGCGAAGGCGGGCCAGCTCGCGCAGGGCCGGCACGGTGCTGAACCGCTCCAGGGCGTGGATGCCCGCGTGCGCGATCATCTGGCTGCGCGGGCCGTGGCCGGGGACCTTCTCCGCGCTGTACTGGACCAGCCGGCCGACGGCCGCGGTGTCCTCGTCGTGCGGCGGGGTCACGGCGAGCAGGTACAGCAGCCCGCGCAGGGCCCGCGCGTTGTACGCGTCCGGGATCTCGTTCGGGTCCCAACGATCGTCGAGCGGGCGCAGCACGATGGTGCGGGGCTGCGGCACGAGCGCGAACCAGCCCCGGATCAGGGCGCGGGTCTCGTCGCCGCCGACCTCGGGCAGCAGCGCCCGGGCCCGCCGGGTCCAGCGCGACGCGGGCCTGGCGCCGGACGCGGCGAGGGCGTGGACGAGCAGCGCCGGGCCGGGCGCCGCGGCGTTCGCGGCCTCGGCCCAGGGCTCGCCGGCGTTGAGCCCGCCGGCGGCGCGGTCGAGCCACGGCTGGATCGGGGCGCGGTACCCGGCCGGCCAGCGCTTGTCGCCCTCGTGCGCGGTGCGCCGGATGACCGCGAGCAGCGCGGGCGGGCACTCGCCGGTCTCCCGCTCGGCGGCGCCGGCCAGCACGGCGAGGGTGGCGGGGGTCGCGGCGACCCAGGCGGAGACGGCCTCGACGAGGTACCGCCCGGCCCGCCAGGACAGCGCGTCGGCGGGGATGCCGTCGAGGAGCCCGACGAGGAGCCGCTCGGCGCGCACCGGCGGGGTCGCGGTCGTGGCGCGCTCGATCACGCGCAGGATCAGGGCACCGCGGCGGCCGGCGGGCAGTGCCCGCAGCTCGGTGGGCACGTCGTGCCGCCAGACGTCGCCGTTGACCGCCGCGAGGTCGACGAGCTCGGCGGCGAGACCGGCGTCGTCGCCCGCCTCGACCAGCTCGTGGACGCGGGCGACGGGGTGCGGGTAGGTGTCCCGGGACACCCGGGGCCGGTCGAGCATGGCGGTCAGCATAAGCCTCGCGGCCGTCGATGTACTGGGCCGAACAGCGCGCCGGCGGTCGCACGGATGGATTGAATCCGGGGCAGATTCGTACATCTGATCGAAGCGCTGGGGTATCGTGCTGACATGACGAGCCCGCGCCAGCAGAGCATCCTGACGGTGATCCGCGAGTCGATCGAGCAACGCGGCTATCCGCCGACGGTGCGCGAGATCGGCGCGGCGATCGGGCTCGGGTCGCCGTCATCCGTCGCCCATCACCTCAAGGCGATGGAGAAGATCGGGCTCATCCGCCGCGACGCGCACGGGCCGCGGGCGGTCGACATCCGCGGCCCCTACGACGGCGCCGCGCGCGGCACCGACCCGGGCGTGCCCGTGCCGCTGGTCGGCACGATCGCCGCCGGTGGGCCGATCCTGGCCGAGCAGGTGCCCGACGACGAGCTGACGCTGCCGACGACGCTGGTCGGGCACGGCACGCTCTTCGCCCTCAACGTCAAGGGCGACTCGATGATCGAGGCGGCGATCTGCGACGGCGACATCGTGGTCGTGCGCCAGCAGCAGGTGGCCGAGAACGGCGACATCGTCGCGGCGATGCTCGAGGGCGAGGCGACCGTGAAGGCCTACCGCAACCGCGACGGGCACGTGGAGCTGGTGCCGCGCAACCCGGCCTACCAGGTCATCCCCGGTGACGACGCCACGATCCTGGGCAAGGTCGTGGCCGTCCTGCGCCGCGTCTGACCGGCGGCGTCAACCGGGCGGCTTGATCCGGCGTCTTGTGTGCACCCACATCCCCGAGAGGGAGAGGAGCACACGCCATGCGCCGTTCACTGCTCGCCGCGGCGGTCTGCGCCGGGCTGGTGGTGGCCCTGCCGGTCGCCGCCCGGGCCGCGGACCTGCCCGCCCCGACGAGCACCTCCGCCGTCGCCGGTGACCCGTCCGGCTCCGGCCGCCCCGTGCTGACGGGCATCCGCACCGGACGGCACGACGAGTACGACCGCACCGTCTTCGACTTCACCGGCGGCACGCCCGGCTGGCGGGTCGCGTATGCCCCGCTGGTCGAGCAGGGCCGAGGGAACACCATCCCCGTCGCGGGCGCGGCGACCCTGCTCGTCGTGTTCGACGGCGCGGGCACGCCGGCGGTCGACCTCGCCAGCGTGTACGAGGTGAACCTGCCCACGCTGCGGCAGATCAGGTCCGGCGGCTACTTCGAGGGCCGCGCGAGCTTCGGCCTCGGCGTGCGCGACCGGGTCGGGTTGCGGGTGCTGGTGCTGCACGGGCCCGATCGCATCGCCGTGGACGTGGCCCACCAGCCGGCCGATCCGTTCACCGCCGATCCGTTCGCCGCCGATCCGTTCGCCGCCGAGCCGTTCGCCCGCACCGGCGACGCCTCCGGCACCGTCGTGCGGGCGGTGGGGGCGGGCGGCCACCCCGGCTACGACCGGATCGTCTTCGACGTCACCTCCTGAGCCACCACGGCCCCCGCCCGGCAGGGCGGGGGCCGGGGCGCCTCAGTTCCCCGCGGAGCAGAAGCCGGAGACCTCCGACGCCGGCAGGGCGCGGCTGTAGAGCCGGACGCTGTCGATGGCGCCGTCGAGGTACGGGTCGGCGTACTGCGAGCGCCCGAGCCAGTCTGCGTGGTGTTGCCCAGGCTCGACGGGCTCAGGGTCAGGCCGGTGTTGCGGGCGACCTCGGCGCCGTTGACGTAGAGGATGCCGAGGTTGCCGCCGCGGGTGACGGCGACGTGGGTCCACGCGCCGACCGGCAGCGCCGCGGGGGCGTCGATGCGCTGCTCGCCGCCGGAGCCGCCGGTGGTGATGGCGAAGCGGGCGGTGCCGGAGGGCCTCGATGGTCATCGGGGCGTACTGGTGGATCTGCACGCCCTCGTCGTCCTCGGTGACGAAGTAGGTGCCCAGGGACGCGACGAGCCGGGCGACGTTGTTGAGGCAGCACGACACCTCGACCCAGGGCGCGCGCTGGCCGCCGCCGAAGCGCAGCTGCTCGTGCTCGGCCGGCGGCACCTCGGCGCGGGTGCGCTGGTGCAGGGTGTGCGCGTAGAAGAAGGCGCGGCCGTCGTCGGCGACCGCGGCCGCGATGACGTTGTGCAGCACCCGGTCGATGATGTCGCCGTAGCGGGTGTCGCCGGTGGCCAGCAGGAGCCGGTGGGCGAGCATGACGGCGGCGACGCCGGCGCAGGTCTCGGAGTAGGCGCGGTCCGGCGGGAGTGCGAAGTCGTCGCCGAAGGCCTCGTCGAGGTGGCGCGAGCCCATGCCGCCGGTGATGTAGGTGCGCCGGGCGAGGGTCCGGTCGAACTGCCGGACGACGGCCGCGAGCAGCTCCTCGTCGCCGGTCTCCACCGCCACGTCGACGGCGCCGCAGGCCAGGTAGAGCGCGCGGACCGCGTGGCCGCCGAACACCTCGGCGTCGCGGATCGGGGTGTCGTCCTGGAAGTACCGCCACCCGAACTCGTGCTCGGGCAGGCTGCGGTGCCCGCGCCGGTCGATGAAGGCCGCGGCCATGTCGAGGTAGCGGCGCTCGCCGGTGAGCCGGTACAGCTCGACGAGCCCGGGCTCGACCTCCGGGTGGCCGTCGAAGCCCTCCGCCGCGAAACGTTCGCAGACGTGGTCGGCGACCCGGCGGGCGACCGGCAGCAGCCCCCGGATGGACTGACACGGTCACCACCTTTCTCAACAATTTCGAAAACCTTTTCGGGAATGGTGGCAGCGGGTTACAGCCCTGTCAACGGTCTATTTCCCGTGCTCGCATCCGTGTGACAGTTGTGACGAGGTCGACTCGTTCGCTATAGTCTTCGAAAAGTTTTCGAGAGGATGCGTCTGACGTGGGCAGAAAGCGCGCGCAGGTCACCCTGACCGACGTCGCCAAGCGGGCCGGGGTGTCGATCGCGACGGCGTCGAAGGCGCTCAACTCGCGCGGCGAGGTGGCCCCGGCGACCCGCCGGAGGGTGCAGCAGGCCGCCGAGGAGCTGTCGTTCCAGCCCAACGTGCTGGCGCGCGGCCTGATCTCGGGCAACACCCGCACCATCGGGCTGCTCACCGACGAGCTGTCCGCGGCCCGCTTCGCCATCCCGGTGCTGCTCGGCGCCGAGAACGCGCTGGGCAACGAGCAGATGAGCGTGCTGCTGTGCGACGCCCGCGGCGACGCGATCCGCCGCCGGCACTACATCCGCACGCTGCTGGCCCGGCAGGTGGACGGCTTCATCATCCTCGGCGACGCCAACGACCTGCGCCCGTCGCTGACCCGCGACATCCCGGTGCCGGTCGTGTACGCGTACTGCGAGTCCGACGACCCCGACGACATCTCGGTCATCGCCGACGACGCCGGCGGCGCCCGCCTGGCCGCCGAGCACCTCGTGGCGCTGGGCCGCCGGCGGATCGCCCACATCACCGGCGACCCCGGCTACCGGGCCGCCCGCGACCGGGCCGCCGCGTTCGCCGAGGTCCTGGACGCGGCCGGGCTCGCCCCGGCCGGGGAGCCGCTGTTCGGGCAGTGGTCACAGCGCTGGGGCCGCCACGCGGGCGCCCGGCTGCTGGCCGCCCACCCGGACGTCGACGCGATCTTCTGCGGCAACGACCAGATCGCCTCGGGCGTCGCCGAGGCGCTGCGCGAGCTGGGGCGCTCGGTCCCCGACGACGTGGCCCTCGTCGGCTACGACAACTGGGAGGTCTTCGCGACCGAGTGCCGCCCGCCGCTGACCACGGTGGACCTGAACCTGGAGCAGCTGGGGGCGCAGGCGGTGCAGCACCTGTTCGCGGTGCTCGACGGCGAGCGGCACTCGGGTGTCGTACGCCAGCCGGGCCGTCTCGTGGTCCGCGAGTCCACGGGCGTGGCGCCGGCCCGCTGAAAACTTTTCGGTCGTCTCACGGTCTCGAGTCGAGGTAGGCGAGCACGGCCAGGACCCGGCGATGGGTGTCCGGGGACTGGTCGAGCCCGAGCTTCGCGAAGATCTGCGTCGTGTACTTGCTCACCGAGCCCTCGCTCAGGAAGAGCCGCCGCCCGATGACCGCGTTGGACAGCCCCTGCGCCATGAGCGCGAGGACGTCCAGCTCCCGCTCCGTCAGGCCGGCCGGAGCGCGGCCGGGCGCGAGCAGGTGCGCGATGACGTCGGGGTCGACGGCCGTGCCGCCCGCGGCCACGCGCCGCAGCGCGTCCACGAACTCGTCGGTGTCGCTGACGCGGTCCTTGAGCAGGTAGCCGACGCCACCGCCGCCGGCGAGCAGCTCGCGCGCGTACAGCTGCTGCACGTACTGCGACAGGATCAGCACCGGCAGCCCGGGCGCCTCGCGGCGGGCGGCGAGCGCGGCCCGCAGCCCCTCGTCGGTGTTGGTCGGGGGCAGCCGCACGTCGACGACGGCGACGTCGGGCCGGTGCTCCAGCAGGGCCGCGAGCAGATCCGGGCCGTTGTCGACGGCGGCGACGACCTCGAAGCCGTAGGCGGTCAGCATCCGCTCGATGCCGGTCCTCAGCAGGAAGAGATCCTCGGCGAGGACAACGCGCACGGCACCTCCAGGGTCGCGATCGTGGGACCGCCGGGCGGACTGTCGACGGTGAGCGTACCGTCGAACGGCCGCAGCCGCCGCCGCACGCCCTCCAGCCCCGTGCCGCCCGCCGGGTCCGCGCCGCCGATCCCGTCGTCGGACACGGCGAGCCGCAGCATCCCTCCACTGTGGACCACGGACAGCGCCGCGCCGCCGGCCCGCGCGTGCTTGGCCACGTTGGTGAGCAGCTCCGCGGCGGCGAAGTACACCGCGGACTCCAGCGGCGGGGCCGGCCGTCCCGGCAGGTCCGCGGTCACCGTCACCGCGAGCGGGTGCTCCAGGGCCAGCAGCCGCAGGGCGTCGACCAGGCCCCGCTCGGTCAGCACCGGCGGGCGGATCCCGTGCACGAGGTCACGCAGCTGCCGTACCGCCTCCGCCGCCGTCTCCCGCGCCTCGCGCACGAGCTCGTCGGCCCCGTCGGGGTCCTTCCGCAGCCGCCGCCGGGCCAGGCCCAGCGTGAGCTGGATGGCCACCAGCCGCGCCTGCGCCCCGTCGTGCAGGTCCCGCTCGATGCGCTCGAGCTCGGCGGCCTGCGCGTCGAGGGCCTCGGCGCGGGTGTCGGTGAGCTGCCGCACGCGCGCGCCGAGCCGGGCGCTGCCGGCCGGGGCGAGCAGCGCCCTCGTCCACGCCGCGTGCGCCCGCAGCCCGCCCAGCAGCAGCACGGTGCCGACGACGGGGTCGGCCGCGAGCCACAGCAGGTCGCGCCACGTCGCCGGGTCGCGCCCGACCCAGTTGAACCACAGGCTGACGGCGGCCATGGCGCGGCGGCGATGGTAGTCGTAGCCGGTCCAGTACCAGCCCTGCTCGGTCCGCTCGAGCGCGGGCCGCGGCGGGTAGGGCCGCTCGATGCCGACCCCGACCCATCGCCGGTGCGCCTCCCGGCTGAGCTCGGCGAGGCGGCGCGACCCGGCGACGAGCACGACGATCGCCGGGAACGACAGCGCGGCGGACACGTGCGTGAACGCGAGCGCCGGCACGGCGAGCAGCGCCACCGCGGGCAGCTTGAGGCCCAGCAGAGCGAGCCACACCACGCCGCGCCGCACGCCCCCGCCTCCGCTCGCCGCCGACCGGACGGCCGACCTCCGTCACCACCGTACGGCGCCCCAAGTCCGCCCTGCGGGCCGCCGATCAGCCGAACCGATTCCGGAACGGTTCGACCTACGATCCTCGATGTGGAGGTGATCACTGAATCCCGACACAGCCACCACGCTGCGTCATATCGGACGCTTTCCGTCGCCGGCTGGGCCCTGCCAGTGGCCACGCACGCCGCGCCCGGCGTACTCGGCTGTGAACATACCGGACCGGATGACGGAGCGAACGGTGATCGGATACCTCGGGGCGGCTGTCGTCGCGGTGTGCCTCAGTGAGCTGATGTTCGAGCCGCAGGACACGGCCTACTGGCGGCTCTGGCTCGGCCGGCTCCGCTACTACGCCCGCAGGCTGACGCTCAGCGCCGTGCCGGTGCTGGCCGGGCTGCTTGCCGCGTGGCCGGTCGTGTCCGGCACGACGGCGGTGGAGCAGGTCGGCCGGGGCATGCTGGCCGGCGTGGCCGCCGCCGCGCTCCTGCGGGCCCGGGTCGGCCGCACGCACCTGCGCCCCGGCCCGCTGCGCGAACGCGACTCCGTCGACGGCTCGGCCCGCATCGACTCGGCGCTGTCATGGGTCTACGAGCGGATGTGCCGGCGCATGGACGCGGAGGCCGCTCGCCGCATTCACGGGGAGCTGAAGCGGCTCAAGCAGGACCCGTCCGGGCACGCGGCGCTGCTGGCCAGCGCCGAGGAGCTCGCCGTGGTCCTCGGCCGGGAGTCGCGCAACGGCTCACGCAAGGCCCTCAAGGACTCCGCGCTGGTCTGCCTGACCGACCTGCGCCGGGGCATGGACGTCGTCGCCGACGAGCTGGCGACACCCCAGCAGCGGCAGGTCGCGGCCTACGAGGTCGCGGAGATCCTCACGGTGGAGTTCGAACGTCGGCGGTGGGACCGGCACACCAGTATTGATCAAGGGAAGGGGTCCAAGTGACCGCGGCCGACAGGAAGACCACCTTCACCGAACAGTGCGTGACGCTGGTGCGGCTGATTCTCGAGCAGGACCGGCATCCGCTCGACGCCGAGCAGGAGGAGCGGTACGCGGTCGCCCTGCGGTCCGTCACCGACGGCCTGCCCCGGCTCATCCGCCGGGACGACCGTCCCGGCCTGGAGCCGGAGGACATCGCCCAGCAGGCGCTGCTGAAGTTCATCAACGCGATCCGCTCCGGCCGGGTCGACCCGGACCGGTCGCCGTCCGGCTACCTGCTCAAGATCGCCACGACGGTCGCCAGCGACCTGAGACGCCCCGGGCTGCCCCCGTCACCGATCCCCGACGCCGATCTCGACCGGGTCTGGTCGGGCGCCGGCGACGACGAGGCCGATCGCCTGATCGAGCAGCTCGCCTCCGAGAGCCAGGTGCGCTCGGCGCTCGCGCTGGCGGTGCGACGCGGGGACCTGTCCGTCGTGAACGTCGTGCACGAGTGGCTGAACCAGGCGCGCCGCAACGACGCCGACGCCACCCAGCGCGCCGTCGCGGAGGCGGTCGGGATGAGCAAGAGCGCGGTGGGCAAGTGCCTGGCCCGGTTCGAGCAGTACCTCGTCGAGGTCGCGTGAGCCGGCGATGAACATGTTTTTCCGGGGACTGGCGGTGGCCACGGAGGTCCACGCATGCGTACTAGGGGAAGAGAGGCGCGGCCCAACTCAGCGCCGCGTACCGACCGCAACGACAAGGTGTCGCACATGACTGGTCGCGATCACTTCGGTGAGTCGGCGTCGAGCATGCCGGAGGAGAACGCCGCCGTCCTGGCCGCGCTTCCCGGTTCGTTGGCCCAGTTCCTGGCCCGGCTGGCGCTGCTGTCGCCGGCCGGGCAGGGCATCGCCCTGGCGGGTGTCGGCCCCGGCTCGCGGCTGCTGCTGGAGGCGCTCAAGGTGCTCGAGCACAACCGGCCCGCGCTGACCGAGCTGGGGTTGCAGATCGTCGAACGACTCGCCGAGCACGAGGCCGCCGAGGACGTGCCGCTCGCGAGCATCATCCAGTTCCGGCCGCGGGCCCGGCCCGCCGAGCGCATCGTCACCGTCGCCTACGACGACGACACGCGAGCGCTCGTCGCGTCGGTCGCCACCCAGCAGCAGCACATCGCCCGCTACAACCTGCTGCGGGACGCCGCCCCGGCCGCACGCATCGAGGTCGCCCGGGCCCGCGGCCGGCTCCGGCTGTGGCAGCTGCCCGGGGTCGGCTCCGCCACCGTCGTGTTCCAGCCGACGATGGAGCCGCTGCCGATGCTGGGCGAGCCCGAGCTGGCGGTGCCCAACCCCGACGGACTGCCACCGTCGGCCCTGCTCCGTGACGTGCTCTGGCTGGTCGACGACACCGACGCCGGCGCCGGCGAGCACACCGGCCCGCGGGAGGGCCAGGATCATGACTAGGGCTGCGCTGCGACCGGCCTGCCCTTCGGCGCTGCGCCTGCAGGCCGCGCTGCTCGACCTCGACCAGCGCGTGCGGCACGCCGCGCCCGACGCCCAGCCCGCCGCCCTCGCCGAGAAGGTCCGCACCTGCCTCGACGCGGTCTACAACGAGCTGCAGACCGCGCTGCTCGACGAGGACCCGGCCGCCCCGAACCGGCTGCCGGCGTGGCTGCGGCCCGGCAATCCCGACGCCGGCCTGGGGCTGCTGCGCGGTTCGCTCGGCCGCGCCGCCGAGCCGTGGCCGGCGTTCGCGCAGCACCTCGGCAAGCTCGGCGGGGTGACACGGCTGGCCAACATCGAGGAGGACTGGCCGGTCGACGAGCCCGTGCCACCCGCCTCGGACGCCTCGGACGCCTCGGACGCCTCGGCGGGCACGGAGCCGGCCGGCGGGCAGCGCACCATGATCCGGATACCGATCCCGGTCGTGGTCGGGCGTTCGGCGGACGGGCTGATCGTCGAGCTGATCCTCGCCGCCGGCACCGATGCCCGGCCCGACGAGGGGGACCTTCCGGAGCTGACCCGGCCGTTCCTCGACGCGGTCCAGGCCGGCCTGCGCGCCGGCCTGGACCTGGCGGCCTACCTGGGCTGCCCCCCGGAGTCGATCGAACCCTGGGAGTCGATGACGCCGGTCGCCGTGTTCGGCGTGCCCAAGGGCTACCGGCTGGAGGACCGCTCGGCCGCCGCGCCGACGGCGGTCGCGATCGTCGGCGCGCTGCTCGATCTGCCCGCCACCAGCACCGTCGTCACCGGCGACGTCGTCGACGGCCGGATCGAGCCGATCGAGGACAGCCAGTGGCACGCCAAGCAGGAGGCGGTGCGGCGCGGCGGGCGGACGCTGGCCGCCTACACCGCCGCGACCCCGCTGGAGGAGGCGTGCGCGCGGCTCTGGCCGCGACTGTGGGACCGCGTCGTGCGGCGGACCGCACTGGCCGGGCTGGAGGCGCAGGGCCACGAACTGTCGGCGGTCACCGACATCGGCACGAACATCTCCCAGGACGGGACCCCCTTCACGCTGGTGGAGCGGACCCGGACCACGACGGAGGCGCAGCGGCGCCTCGACGTCGGAGAGCGCGTCCTCGTCATCGGCGGACCCACCTCGTCCGGGCGCACCACCGCCGCGCGGCAGGTCGCGCTGGCGTGGAGCGGGCAGCATCGCGTGCCGGTGCTGGAGCTGCAGCTCAAGGACGGCCGCCTGCCGGACGAGACGCAGCTGCGGCACCTCGTCGACCTGGCCCGCCTCGCCCACGGCCACCCCGCGGACCAGGAGATCGTCGTCATCCTCGAGGACCTGGTGCCGCACGAGGACTCCGTCGACCTCGACACGGTGCTCACCGCCGTCGCCGAGGACTCCGCGACCCTGCTGATCGCGGTCTGCGTCTACAGCGGCCGCGGCGCCGCCCGCTGGCGCACCGACCAGGTGGCGACCGCGCCGGCCGTCAGCCGCCGCGACCACGTCCGGCAGTTCGCCGAGCAGTTCGTCGAGGCCAACGCCCTGCCCAAGCCGAACCCCGGGAAGCTGGGGCTGCTGTGCCGCGCCGCCAGTGGCGACCTGTGGTATCTGACGCGCCTGCTGCTCGAGCCGGCGCCGGGCCGCACCGAGCCCGCCGCGGACCAGCGGGTGCGCGCGGCGACGTCCGCCCTCGCCGCGGACCCGGTCGACGAGGCGGCCGACATCCGGCGGGTCGTCGAGCTGCGCAACCAGTACGCGGCCAAGTGGAGCTACGGGATCTCCGCGGGCGACCTCAACGAGATCCGCATCGTCGCGGCGAGCAGCCTGCTGCGCGTCGCCGTGCCGGACTCCATGCTGCGGGGCTCGACGCGCGAGCGGCTGCCCAAGTCCGGCGCGATGCGCGACCGCAGCAACCGCTGGTACATCCCGCGCAGCTCGATGTGCCGGGCGCTGCTGACGCCGCGCAGCGGGTATCCGCTGACCGCCGAGGGCGAGGCCGTGTGGCGGCGCACGACCGAGCAGCAGGCCGAGGCGCTGCTGCCGTTCCTGCGGCAGATCCTCAAGTCCGGCGACCCGGTGGCGGTCGGCTACACCACCGCCCTGCTGACCGCCGCCGCGTCCCTGGACCAGAAGCTGCACCGCCGGCTGCTGCCGCAGATCGCCGAGTCGATGATCGACGCGCTGGGGCCGGGCTCGCCCCCGACCCTCATCGCCCGGGCCCTGCTCGGCGGCGACGAGCAGTACAGCCAGCCCTACCGGATCACCCTGTTCCGGGTCCTGCTCGAGGCGCTCAAGGCCCAGGGCTGGGAGCGGCTCAGCGCCCGGGAGGTCTCGACCTGCCTCAACGCCATCCGGTCCTGCCGCGACCTGCACACCGGCCCGGAGGTCGGCCAGCACAACCTCAACAGCCTCTACATCCACGTCCGCAACGCCATCAGCGCCGGCGTGCGCCGCGGGCTGGCCCGCAGCAGCCCCGTGCAGGGCGTCCTGGTCATCTACGAGCTGGGGCAGTTCTACGAGCAGGAGACGGCCAAGCACATCACCGAACTGGCCACGCTCGCGACCAGCCGGTGCAACCCGCGCCGGCTGGAGGACTACGCGGCGGCGATCTCGCTGGTCCAGGCGGCGGTGCGCTTCGGCCGCTACGGCGCGCTGCGCACCGAGATCACCGAGGCGTTCGCCGGCGCCGAGGGCGTGCAGCGGCTCATCACGTACGACGCCCACCGCGACGCCGGCGCGCTGCTGGCCCGGGCCGCCCTGAACATCCTCGTCAACGAGCGGGCCGAGCCCGACACCACCGCCCTGCACGAACGGGTGGCCGACGAGGTCCGCGAGGCCCTGGAGCGCTCCTGGCCGGGGCGGGTCGCCTTCGGCCTCGAGCAGCTGCGCCGGGTCGACATCGTCTCGGCCCGCCAGATCGTGCGCCGCACCGTCATGGCGCCGTGGCTGCGCTCGACGCTGGGCCGCATCGACGAGCGGACCGGCGGCTGGGGCAGCACCGCGCGCCGCCACGCCTCGCCGTGGGAGGCGGCGGAGCTGATCCGCAAGGTCACGGCGACCAACTGGCAGACCGTGGCCGAGGCGTTGTACGGGCCGGACCGCGACGGCGCCGACGCCATGGTCATCGAGGGGCTCGCCCGGCGGGTCATCGACACCGGCGACGTGAAGGGCGTCGGGCACATCCTGTCCGCCCTGGCCGCGTTCGACACCCTGTGGGGCCCGGGCGGCAGCAGCAACGCCAGCGCGCAGCTGTGCGCCCGGCTGGTCGCCTTCGTCGACCAGGCCCTCAACGGGGAGCTGCGCGGCAGCGTCGTCTACAAGACGATGGAGGCGCTGATCAACGCGGACATCTCCACCGAGCACCTGCGGTCGTTCCTCGAACGGTGCGCCGACACCGTCGTGTCCGAGGCGAGCGACCACGACAAGGACCACACGCCCCGGCTCGCGCTCCTGCTCGGCGCGCACGAGTCCGCCGGCCCGGCCTTCCTGGCGATCCTCAACGAGCGTCTCGACGAGGGGGTGCTGCTGCGGCACATCAGCCAGAGCCAGACCGCTGACGCCCGCATCGGCTACATCCGGCTCGCCGCCGCGCTGCGCCTCATGCGGCAGGGCAACTTCGTCGTCGACTTCTCCACCGAGTACCGCCGGGGCCTCACGGAGCTGATCCGCAAGGGCAACGTCCTCGACGCGCTCAAGACCATCGACGTGTACGCCGAGGTGCTCAAGGACGCCGAGGACGTCGACATCACCGCGTTCGAGCTCATCGAGCACGTCAGCACCAGCCCGCAGGTCTGGGCGGCACGGATCCAGACCCTGCACCATCCGGGCAAGATGGCGCACGCGCTCGTACTGCTGCGGCGCCTGGCCCCCCGGACGTTCACCGCCGACTGCGTGTCCCGCCTCGACGACCTGCTGCTGGGCCGCACCGGCGCCCCGGCCGCCCCGCGCGTGCCGCAGCAGCGCACCGGCGGGCCGGCTCCGGCGGCGGCCCCGGCGGCCCGGCCGAGCCCGTCCGACCTCGCCCGCAAGGCCGGCCGCGAGCGCGCGCCCCAGTTGCGCGGCATCCTGTCCGTGGTGCGGCGCGGCTTCTTCCCGCCCGCCGAGGCCATCGAGCTCATCCGGTCGATCGACGCCATCGACGACGACTGGGCG
Organism: Dactylosporangium sp. CA-052675; assembly: GCF_050947935.1. Lineage (GTDB taxonomy): Bacteria > Actinomycetota > Actinomycetes > Mycobacteriales > Micromonosporaceae > Dactylosporangium. The sequence goes on from NZ_CP192010.1 coordinate 6,453,067, forward strand.
CGGGTCGTCGGCGAGGCCCTGGCCAAGGACTCCCTCTGGCCGCAGCGGGCGCGGGCGCTCATGGACAGCGACAACCCCGTGCTGATCGGGGACCTGATGCGCAAGACGGCCGAGGTGCGGGTGCTGCTGCCCGAGTCGGTGGCGAGCAAGGTCCTGCGGTCCTGGACCGCCCAGGCGGAGTACCTGCGCTCGCCGAACGCGGTGCAGAGCCTGCTGCGGGGCTTCGCCGCGTTCTTCTACCTCGAGCAGGTGGCCGAGGAGTGGGCGCAGCAGCTGCGCATCGACCGCATCGCCACCCGCATCCGCAACGGCTACGCCTCGGACCTCAAGCGCGTGCCGGTGCTGATCCACGCGCTGCACCAGTGGGGCCCGCGGCACGCCGCCGACGAGATCGCCGCCGCCGTGCCGCTGCACGCGACCCAGGTCGTCGACGCGCACTCGGCCACCTCGCTGCTCGCGGCGCTCGACCTCTGCGACCGCCGGCTCGGCTACCGCCACGCGCGGGAGGCCGCCGCCACCCTGGGCACCCTCGCCGCGCGGACCTTCGTCGTCTCGCCGGACCGGCACTGGCAGGAGTTCGGCTGGCTGGCCCGCACGATCAGGCGCCTCGGCGTCGGGCTCGACCGCGGGCTCGCCGAGCTCGCCGCGGTCGACGAGATCGCCAACGACGTGACCCGGGCCTGGGTGCACAGCAGTCTCGGCAGCAGCAAGGCCGACGAGATCTTCGCCGACGGCGGCGGCGGCGACCTCTTCGCCGGCTGGACGCCGATCGACCACGCGGCCCGGCTGACGGCCCGCTGCGCGGCCGGCACGATCGACGCCGACGACCGCGCGCGCATGGAGTCGATCCTGGGGCACCTGCCGCCGCGCTGGCAGGTGGAGCTGCTGCGCTGCGCCACGGCCGGCCCGGCGGCCGCGGCGCTGCTGCGCCCCGCCGACATCGCGTTCTACCAGGACGAGGCCACGTACGCGCTGTCGATCGGCCAGCCCTACGGCGCCGAGATCTCCCGCCTGCTGGCCCAGGTCCCGCCCGGCGTGGCCGAGCCGGTCAGCTGACCGGCCGGGCGATCCAGACGGTCCGGGCGGCGCGGACGGTCAGGTCGGCGCGGCGGCGCACCGAGCGGGGGCCGTCGCCGAGCAGCTCGTCCAGCGCCGCCACGTCGGCCGGGTCGAGCAGGTCGGCGAGGCCCTGCCGGGTCCGGCTCAGCGACGCGTGCGCGTAGCGGGCGGCCGCCTCCGGCAGCGGTGCGCTCAGCGCCACCTCGAAGCGCCGCTCGGCCTCGACCTTCAGGCCCGCCCCGGCCAGGGCCGCGGCCCAGTCGTCGCCCATGTGCGGCATGTCCTGCTCGCGCCGGCGGGCCATCGCCGCGTGGCAGCGCTCCTCCAGGCCGCCCTCCGCGCCCTCGGGCAGGAACCGCGGGAACGCGTCGAGCTCGGCCAGGGCCAGCAGCCCGTCCGGGGCGAGGGCGGCACGGATGTCGGCGAGCACGCGCGCCGGGTCGGCCATGTGGTGCATCGAGTTCGCCGCCCACACAAGATCCAGCCTGTCCAGCCCGTCCAGCCTGTCCAGCCCGTCCAGCCCGTCCGGCCCGTCCAGCCCGGCGGGCCCGGCGGGCCAGCCGGCGTCGAGGTCGGCCCGCAGCGTGCGCACCCGCTCGCCGGCGCCGCGGGCGGCGGCGTTGCCGGCGAGCCGTCGCAGCATGGCCTCGTCGGCGTCGACGGCGGTGACGGTCGCGTCGGGGAACCGGGCGAGCAGGCCCAGGGTGCCGGCGCCGGTGCCCGCCCCGATGTCGGCGATGCGCCGGACGCGGCCGGACGGGTCGTGCGCGCGGACCCAGTCGAAGATGCCGGCGTGGAAGTCGTGCAGGACCTCGGCGTCGAGCTCGAGCAGCTCGGCGAGGCCCTCGTGGTGCTCGGGCCCATGATGCCCGTGGCCGGGGCCGTGGCCGTGGCTGTGCCCGTGGCCTCGGCCGTGGGCGTGGCCGTGGGCGGATTTGGGGTGACCATGCGTGTGCATGCGGCCGACTGTAGCCGCGCCTTGCCGTTATCGCATAGCATCTTGCGTATGAAGCAAGAAGCAGATGACGGGGACCTCGACGCGCTCGTCCGCAAGCGGATCCGCGGGCTGCGCGCCGCGCTCGGCATGTCGCTCGACGACCTGGCCACCGCGTGCTTCATCAGCCCGTCCACGCTCAGCCGCATCGAGACCGGGCACCGGCGCATCAGCCTCGACCAGCTCACCGCGATCGCCCGGGCGCTCGGCACCACCCTCGACCAGCTCGTCGAGTCCGCCGACGCCGACGTCGTCATCCGGCCTCGGCACGAGCCCGCCCGCGGCATCACCACCTGGACCCTGCGGCACGAGGCCGGCCCGGGCGGCACCACCGTCGCGAAGATGCGCATCGACCGGCCGCTGCCGGGGCCCGACCAGCTCAAGGCCCACCCCGGGTTCGAATGGTTCACGGTGCTGTCCGGCACCATCGCGCTGCGCCTCGCCGAGCGCCTCATCATCGTCGAGACCGGCGAGGCCGCCGAGTTCTCCACGATGGTCCCGCACGCGTTCGGCAGCCACGACGGCCCGGCCGAGATCCTCGGCATCTTCGACCACGACGGCCGCCGCACCCACCTGCGCAAACTCCCCTAGATGACGTCCCAGGGAACGCTCGCCTCAGCGTCGGCGACCGCACGCATCAGCTCGGCGTCGACGTCGAAGCGCACGTCGTCGACCGCCGCCACCGCCGCCACCCCGATCGAGTTGGCGACGAACGCCGACCGGAACGAACCCAGCTCCGCCAGCCCCACCCGCGCCTCGACGCAGCGCAGCAACGGCTTGAGCAGCTGCATCGCGATCCCCGGCAGGTGCGGCGAGGACGGCCACGTCAGGGCCGTACCGTCGAAGAACGCGATGTTGGCCACGGCCGCCTCGCACACCGCCCCGCCCGCGTCGACCAGCAGCGCGTCGTCGAAGCCCTCGGCCCGGGCCCGCGCGCCGAAGTAGCTCTGCCCGAACCCGCCCACGTGCTTCAGGTGCGCCGCCGGCCGCACGTACGGCACCGAGCGCAGCCGCAACGGAGCCGCCGGCGGCAGGGCCGGCGGCCGCACGGAGACCACGATCATCAGCTCTTCGCGCCGGTACACGTTGACGCGCACGGAAGCATCCGGCACCCCGCGCACCGCATGCCCGAGCAAGCCCCGCACGCGCCCCCCGTCCAGGGACGCGCCGAACAGCTCCCGGGACGCGTCCGCGAGGCGGCGCAGGTGCAGCTCCAGGCCGCGGACCCGGCCGCCGCGCACCTGCATCGCGGTGAAGTGGCCGTAGTTGGACAGCAGCACGTGGGACAGCTCGGCAACCGTCGGCTCCCGGCCGTCAACCTCCACCCGGATCGGCTCCACGATCGCCAACCATAGTGCGGGCGAACTCCTCCAGATCCAGCCGGGCGAGCATCCGGGTGCCGATCTTCACCAGCGGACTGCCGGCCAGCGTCGTCGGCGCCGGCCCCTCCCCGGCGATCCGCTCCTCCCAGATCGACTCCTCGATCGCGCGCAGCGCCGGCACGATGAACCCGACCCCGCCGACGAGCATCACCCGCGCCGCCGCCGGGTCGATGTCGGCCCGCTCGCCCAGCAGCGCCGGCAGATCCACCAGCGGCACCGACCGGCGGTGGTGCGTGAACACGCCGCGCAGCGGCCCGCCGCCGACGAACGGGATCACGTCGTGCGGATGCGGCACGATCTCGGCGATCTGCGTCAGCGGCGTGGCCACCTCCGGCCCCGCCAGATACGTCAGGTACTTGCGCACCCGGTGCTCGATCACCCGCCCGTCCGGCGGCGCCGGCCCGTCCTCCCGCGCAGCCTCACGCCGCGGCGCCGCCCCCGCCCCGCCCACCGGCGTGCCCAGCCCGGCCAGCGTGCCCAGCTCCTCGGCGGCCCGCAGCCGCGCCCCGTCGATCACCAGATACGAGCCGCCGTCCTGGCCCGGCAGGATGCCGACCGCGTACTGCGACGCCGGCAACCCGAAGCCCGGCATCGCCAGCACATCGCCGTCGGCCACCGCGACGATCGACACCACCTCGCTCACCGCGAACGTCAACAGGCCCCGCTCGTAGGCCAGCGCCACACCCCGCTTCACGTCGACCGGCGCCAGCGCGCCCAGCCCCAGCACCGCCAGCGCGTCGACGGCCGGCACGAAGTGCTCGGCGAGCTCGATGACACCCTGAACGATCCCGCCGTCGATCGGCGAGGACTTCAGCACCAGCTCCGGCACGACCGAGTGGATGTGCGACACGTCCACGCACAGGCCGATCTCGCCGGCCCGCAGCAGCATCATCATGCGGCGATGGCCCGTACCACCGTCACGCCCCTGCTCCCGCGCCTGCGCCATCGCCCCGCTCAGGCCGCCCGTGTCGGTCGCGACGACCATGCCCGGCAGGCGCCGGATCGCCGCGCAGTCCAGCACACACACCACCGCACCGTCGTCCGGCCGCTCGAACGTGCGCGCGAACACCTGCGGCAGCTCGCCGGTGACCGAGATCCCCAGCTGCTCGCGCTCCTCGACCCGCACCACGCCCCGCACCGCGTCGGCGAGCAGCCCGAACACCGACCCCTCGTGGGAGGCGACCACGACCACGTCCTGCCCCGACGGCGACTGCACCCCGAGCATCCGGCGCAGATCCAGCACCGGGATCACCTGATGGCGCAGGTTCACCGCACCGACCAGACCCGGCGCCGCGGCCAGCAGCGGGTCGAACGACGACGGGCACGGAATGACCTCCCGCAGCTCCGACAACGGCAGCGCGACATGCACGTCGGCGACGGTGAACACCCCGTACAGGATCCCGCCGCTCACCCCTCGATGCCGATCTCGCCGTGCGGCGCCGCCCCCACCAGGTCACCGATGAGTGAGTTCACGGTCCGCGACGCGTCCTGCTGCGTCTGCGTCTGCGTCACGATGTGGTGGATCGACTCCGCGGTCTTGCCGACGCTGCGCAGGATCTCCTCGAACGCGTCCTGCGCCCGCTGCGCCACCTGCGAACCCTGGTTGATCCGCGTCGCCGACTCCTGGATGAGCCGGCTGATCTCCCGCGCCGAGTCCGACGACCGCTCGGCCAGCTTGCGCACCTCACCGGCCACGACCGAGAACCCGACCCCGTGCTCGCCGGCCCGGGCCGCCTCGATCGAGGCGTTGAACGCCAGCAGGTTCGTCTGGCTCGCGATCTCCCCGATCACCTGCACGATCCCGGCGATCTGATCCGAGGAGCGCTCCATCAGCTCGATCGCCTCGATCGACTTGCGCAGCTCCTCGAAGCCGCGCTGCGCGTTCGTCTGCGTCTCCCCCGCCAGCTCGCTGGCCTGCCCGGCGTTGCCGACGATGGTGGCGATCGACGTGCTCAGCTCGTCGATCGCCTTGCTCATCTCACGGGTCTTGACGCCCAGCCGCTGCTCCAGCTCGACCTGCTGGGTGACGTCGGTGGCGAACTTGATCACCTTCACCGGATCGCCCTTGAGATCGAAGATCGGGTTGTACGTCGCCTGCAGATACACGTCCCGGCCGTACTTGCCGATCCGGTGGAACCGCCCGTTCAGGATCTCGCCCCGGCCCAGCCGCAGCCAGAAGTCGCGGTACTCCTGCGACGTGATGTACTCCTGCGTGCAGAACATGCTGTGGTGCTGGGCCAGGATCTCCCGCATCGAGTAGCCCATGGTGCGCAGGAAGTTGTCGTTGGCGACGAGCACGTTGCCGTCCAGATCGAACTCGATCACCGCCTGCGCCCGGTTGATCGCCGCGACCTTCCCCTCGAACTCGGCCGTGCGCAGCTTCGCCTGCGTCACGTCGGCCGCGAACTTCACGATCTTGTAGGGCCGGCCGTCGAGATCCAGGATCGGGTTGTACGTCGCCTGAATCCACACCTCGCGCCCGTCCTTGCCGACCCGCTTGTACTCCCCCGAGTCGAACTCCCCGCGCCGCAGCCGCTCCCAGAAGTCCTCGTACTGCTCCGACTGCGCCTCCTGCGGGTCCACGAACATCCGGTGGTGCTTGCCCCGGATCTCCTCCAGCCCGTAGCCCAGCAGGTCCAGGAAGTTCCGGTTGGCGTCGAGCACCACGCCGTTCGGGTCGAACTCGATGACCGCCTGCGCCCGGTTCATCGCGGCGACCTTGCCCTCGAACTCCGCGTTGCGCGCCTTCTGCTCGGTGACGTCGACGGCGTACTTCACCACCTTGTACGGCCGGCCCTCGAGATCGAAGATCGGGTTGTACGTCGCCTGCAGCCACACCTCCCGGCCGCCCTTGCCGAACCGCTTGTACTCCCCCGACTCGAACTCCCCGCGGCCCAGCCGCTGCCAGAACAGCCGGTACTCCTCCGACGCGGCCACGAGCGGGTCCACGAAGATCCGGTGGTGCTTGCCCTTGAGCTCGTCGGCCGAGCCGTAGTGCATCGTCTCCAGGAAGTTCCGGTTCGCCGTCAGGATCATCCCGTCGAGGTCGAACTCGACGACCGCCTGCGCCCGGTCGATCGCGGCGACCTTCCCCTCGAACTCGGCGTTGCGGTTCTTGGTGTCGGTGATGTCGGTGGCGTACTTCACCACCTTGTACGGCCGCCCGTCGAGGTCGAAGATCGGGTTGTAGCTGGCCTGCAGCCACACCTCCCGGCCGCCCTTGCCGTAGCGCTTGTACTCCCCGGACTCGAACTGCCCCTTGGACAGCCGCTGCCAGAAGCCCCGGTAGGCGTTGGAACGGGCCTCGTCCTCGCTCACCAGCACCTTGTGATGGCGCCCGACGAGCTCGTCGGGCTCGTAGCCGGTGACGTTGCAGAAGTTGCGGTTGACCGCCGTGATCGTGCCGTCGAGGTCGAACTCGATGACCGCCTGCGCCCGCTCGACGGCCGCGACCTTGCTGACGAACTCCGCGTTGGCGAACTTGCTCTCGGTGATGTCCAGCGCGTACTTCACGATCTTGTACGGCCGGCCCTCGAGATCGAAGATCGGGTTGTACGTCGCGCGCAGCCACACCTCCCGCCCGCCCCGGCCGATGCGCTTGTACTCGCCGCTCGCCACCTCGCCGCGCGCGAGCTTCGCCCAGAACTCCGCGTACTCGGCGCTGTTGGCGGTCCCCTCCTCGACGAACATCCGGTGGTGCTGCCCGACGATGTCACCGAGCGCATAGCCGGTGAGCGCCAGGAAGTTCTCGTTCGCGCTCAGGACCTCGCCGTTGAGGTCGAACTCGATGACCGCCTGGGCCCGGTCGACCGCCGAGGACTTCCCGCGCAGCTCCGCCAGCAGCCGCCGGTCGTTGGTGATGTCGTAGGCGGTGATGAGGATCGCCTCGGTCTCCCGCCCCGCCCCGCCGACCGGGCCGCAGTTGAACCGCAGCCAGCGCTGGCGCCCGCCGCTGTCGACGATCGAGTTGACCATCTCGATGAACTTGTGCGCCCGCGCGGCGTCGAGGAGCTGGTCGACGGTCTGCGACTGCAGCTTCCAGAGGTCCTCGAGCCGCCGCCCGACGATCTCCTCGATCGGCGCGTCGGTGGTCTCCAGCACCCGGTCGTTGACCGAGATGACGGCGCCGTTTTTCGCGTTGAGCACGATGACCAGGCGCTCCTGCACCAGCAGCGCGATCGCGGCCTGGGCCAGCGCGGGCGTCGCGTTGTCGTTGACGAGACCGGTGGATTCGGGCACGGGTTGCTCCTCGGGTGCCGCCGCGTTGCTGGTCACCGGCCTGTTCGGCGTTTTCCGCCCCTCCTTGAGACAAACCGTCCCTCCCCCGCCACACCGCCTACGCTTTCCTAGGAAACTAGGTCATGACGCTACGGCCGGTCGATCTCCGCGGCCAGCGCGGCACTGCCCTGGCGCAGGGCGTTGCCCGACGGCGTGGAGAACAGGAGCCGGTGGCAGCCGTCCAGCTCGGCATACACCTCGCCGCCGGCGCCGTCCGGGGCGCGGAGCACCGCGAAGCGGCCCGCGTGCGCCGGGCACGGCACCGGCGGGCCGGCCGCGAGGAGCTTCGCGCGCAGGACGGTCCACCGGTCCGCGGGCAGCAGGCCGCCCCGGGCGAAGTCGCCGGCCGGCTTGCCGCTGCCCTGCTCCGACGCCGGCACCGTGTAGACGCACAGCCGCACCGGACCCTTCGGCGCGTCCGCCCCGCCCGCGGGCGCGGCCGAGCCGGCCGAGCCGGCCGAGCCAGCCGTGACCGCGCCGATCATCTCGCCCCACCGCTGCTCGCACCCGCTCGCGGCCGCGGCCGCGGACTTCGTCTCGCCCAGCACCGTCGTGCGGACCGTCGTCAGGGTGAGGCGGTCCAGCGCGTCGCGGACCTCGATGCGGGGCTTGCCGCACGCGTCCGCGGCCACGCCCGGGCGCAGCCAGCGGCCGGCCGCGTCGAGGACCGCGAACCAGACCACGCCGACGAGGCTCAGGTCGCAGGCCTCGGCGGTCCGCGGCTCGCTCGGCAGGCGCAGGGCCGCGACCAGGGCGGCCACGTCGGAGCCGCGGCGTTCGCGGCGCACCCGGTCCTCGCCGCCGTCGGCCCGCGTCCGCAGGCCGTCCGCGCAGATGACCACCCCGGCGGGGACGAAGCCGGCGGGGAGCGGAGGCAGGCCGAGCGGGGCCGTGGGGTCGTCGTCGCCGGGCGGGCAGGCCACCCAGGCCGGGTGCGTCACGGGCGGCGACGGCGACGGCGGCAGTGCCGGGGCGGCCGCCGGCCGGGCGCAGGCGGCGAGCACGAGCACGGCGACGGCGAGCACCACGACGCTTCGCATGGCCCTACGACGCGGCGGCCGGCCCCACGGTTCCCGGGCGGTAGTCGAGCAGGACCAGGCGGCCGTCGAGGACCCGGGACCCGGCCAGCTCGTAGCCCACGCGGGGCAGCTCGATGTGCTCGCGGCCGTCGACGCCCATGGTCACCGGGAACACCATCAGCCGCAGGTGGTCCACCAGGCCCGCCGCCAGGAGCCCCGCCACCAGCCGCAGGCTGCCGATGGTGCGGATCGGGCCGTCCGAGCCGGCCTTGAGCGCGGTGACCGCCCGGGCCAGGTCGCCGCTGAGCAGCCGCGCGGAGCCGGCGGAGGTGAGCGTGTTGGAGTAGACCGCGGCGGCCAGGTCCGGGAAGGTCTCGTAGGTGTTGCGGCCCACGAGGACCCGGTAGTGGCTCGCGGAGGCGATCCAGGCCCGCAGGTCCGGGCCGTCGTAGCCGAAGAAGGCCTCGGTGTTGTCGCCGGCCGCGTAGCCGTCGGCGCTCACGAACAGGTCGCAGGTCAGCTCAGCCACGCCGACAGCCTAGCCGCGCCGCCTCGGCGCGGCCGGCCTCACCCGAGCGTGTCGAGGAACGCGCGGGCCCACCGGTCGACGTCGTGCGCCCGCACCTGCTCGCGCATCCGGCGCATCCGTCCCGCCAGGTCCTCGGGGCCGGCCGCGATCGCCGCGGCGATGCCGCGCTTGAGGTCGTCGACGTCGTACGGGTTCACCGAGAACGCGCCGCCGCACACCTCGCTCAGCTCCGAGTGGGCGCCGGTGAACTCGCTGAGCACCAGCGCGCCGCCCTCGTCCCGGCGGGCCGCCACGTACTCCTTGGCCACCAGGTTCATCCCGTCGCGCAGCGGGGTGACGAGCATGATGTCGGCGGCGAGGTAGAGGGCGACGAGCTCGGCCCGGGTCCGCGACTGGAACAGGTAGTGCAGCGGCACCCGGCCGACGTCGCCGAACTCCCCGTTGATCCGGCCCACCTCGCGCTCGACCCGCTCGCGCAGCTGCCGGTACTGGTCGACCCGCATCCGGCTCGGCGTGGCGACCTGCACCAGGACGGCCTCGTCGTTGGTGATGGTGCCGTCGGCGAGCAGCTCGCCGTAGGCCTCGATGCGCTGGTCGATGCCCTTGGTGTAGTCGAGCCGGTCGACGCCGAGCAGCAGCAGCCGGCGGTCGCCGCCGAGGTCCTTGCGCAGCCGCCGGGCATCGTCCTGGACGGCCGGGTCGGCCGCCAGCGCCTCGATCTCGGCCACGTCGATCGAGATCGGGAACGCCCGGGCCGTGACCGTGCGGCCCTCGAACTCCACCCGCTCCCCGTCGGGGCGCAGCCCGAGCAGCTGCGCGGTGAGGCGCAGGAAGTTCTGCGCGGCGAGCGGCTGCTGGAAGCCCACCAGGTCCGCGCCGAGCATCCCGCGCACGAAGTCGGCCCGCCGCGGCAGCTGCATGAACAGCTCGACCGGCGGGAAGGGGATGTGCAGGAAGAACCCGATGCGCAGGTCGGGCCGCAGCTCGCGCAGCATCCCGGGGACGAGCAGCAGCTGGTAGTCGTGCACCCAGACCGTCGCCCCCCGCGCCGAGGCGGCCGCGGCGGCCTCGGCGAAGCGCCGGTTGACCTGCTCGTACGCCACCCGCCAGGCCCGCCGGTGCACCGGCGGCTCGACGCCGTCGTGGAACAGCGGCCAGATCGTCGAGTTGGACTGCCCCTCGTAGTACCGGTCCACGTCGTCGCCGCTGAGCTCGACGGGGTGAATGCGCACGCCCTCGTGCTCGAACGGCTCGGGCCGCTCGTCGGGCTCACCGGTCCAGCCCACCCACGCCCCGCCGGAGCTGCGGGCGATCGGCTGCAGGGCGCTGACCAGGCCACCGGGGCTCGCATCCACCGGCAGCCGGTTGGCCACCACCACGAAAGGCTTCACGACTGCCCCTGTACCGCACGATCGCCCGCTGAAACGTCGGCGGCAAGGGTGGAGGGCCCCCGGGTGACCGGGAGCCCTCCTGACGTGCGGTGGAGCCGTATGGCGTTTCGCGATGCCGCAGTCGGCTAGAGCGCCGGGTACGCGTTCTGCATCAGCTGCTGGAACTGCGCGGAGAACCACGCACCGGAGACCGGGGCGTTGGGCAGCGCGCCGCTCAGGCTGTTGCCGTTGCGGCCGTTGCCCGTGTAGGTCGGGTCGCACATGCGGTCGAAGCCCTTGCCACCCGGGTTGTTCGGGCCGGTCGGGACCAGCGAGCTGGAGCCGTCGGACTCGCCCGGGGGCTTGATCCACACGTAGGCGTCGATGCCGGCGGCCGGGGTCGCCCGCGGACGCTCGCCGAGACCCGCACCGCTCTGGTTGCACCAGTTACCGGCGTGGATGCGCCGGTCGATGCGGGAGGCGTCGACGTAGGTGTTGATGTCGGTCGAGGTGCTCGCCGCGGTCGGCCGGGCCGAGCCGCCCCAGCCGTTGCGGGAGGTGTCGATCAGCATGCCGATGTTGGAGTTGAAGCCCTGCGAGACCAGCTGGTTGCGGAAGGCCTGCGCGAAGGTCAGCTCGTCGGTGTACTGGTTCCAGTCCACCCACTTCGACTGGCGGATGGTCTGGCCGCCGACCGTGGTCGTCGGCTGCACAAACGGCTCGGACAGGGCCGAGTAGTTCGCCGTGTTGGTGATGAAGCCGTCGACCGTGTTGACGCCACCGACAGCGCCCTTGGCGGTGCTGGCGAACAGCGCGGCCGAGGGGTTGAAGTTGCTGTCCCAGCCGATCCAGCCGTGGTGCGCGGCGTCGATGTAGTTGTAGGTGTTCGTGCCCGCGGCGTGCAGCTTGCTCAGGGCGTACTGGATGCCCGTCACGTAGTTGCCGTTGGCCTTCATCGTCGCGCAGGCCGCCGTGGCGCCGGCCTGGCCGTCCGCGTTGGTCACGAGGTTCGGCAGCGAGTCGATCTCGACGATGTTGATGATGCGGATGCCCGCGTACTTCGGGTTCGCCTCGATCGCGGCGATCGGGTCGATGTACTCGGTCTTGTAGCGGTCGATCTCGGTCGGGCCGAGCTCGCCGTTGGAGGCCAGCGCCGCGCAGTCCCGGCCGGGCAGGTCGTAGATCACGAACTGCGCCGCCGTCGCGCCCTGGGCGAGCGCGTTGTCCAGGTGCTTGGCCATGCTGGTGGTGTAGCCCGAGCCCGCCGGCGCCGTGATGGCGGCGATCGAGTCCAGCCAGACACCGGTGGGCTGGTTGGAGATCCGGCTGCCGCCGGTCTCCGCGGCGGCCTTGGCCGACCAGTCCGGGTTCACGTAGACCTTGGCGCCCACGTAGGGGTTGTCCACGTGGGTGCCGTTGTTCCCGCCGCCGGTCGTCACGCTGATCGCCGCCGAGGAGCTGGTGGCGGTCTGGTTGGCCGCGGTGTACGCCTTCGCGCTCACCGAGTAGTTGCCGGCCGCGACGTTGGCCCAGCTGTAGGTGTACGGCGCGGTGGTGTCGGTGCCCAGCAGCGTCGTGCCGTTGTAGAACTCGACCTTGCTGATGGTGCTGCCGGTGACGCTCGCGTTGGCGGCCAGGCTGATCGTGGCCGGCGCGGTGAACGTCGAGCCGGTGGTCGGGCTGGTCAGCGTCACGCTCGGGGCGCCGTTGCCCGGGTTCGACGGCGAGGTCGACGGGGACGGCGACTGCGAGGACGGGCCGCCGGTGGTGCCGCCCGTGCAGGCGGTGCCGTTGACCGTGAAGTTGGTCCCGGCCGGGTTGCTGCCGCTCCACGCACCCGTGAAGCCGAACGAGATCACGCCGTTGGTGGCGACGTTCCCGTTGTAGCTCAGGCTGGTGGCGTTGACGTGCACACCGGACTGGGTCTTGTTGGCGTTCCAGATCTGGGTGATCGTCTGCGAGCTGTTGCCGAAGTCCCAGCCGACGTTCCAGCTGGTGAGCGCGTCACCGAGGTTGGTGACGTCGACCTGGGCCTGGAACCCGCCCGGCCATGAGCCCACGATCGTGTACTTGGCTGAACACCCGGCGGCCGCGAACGCCTGATTGGCGACCACGACGGTACCGGCGGTCGCCACGACGGCGGCGGCCGATATGAGGGCGATCTTGCGCCTCATCGACTCTCCTAACATTGACGGGTCGGAATCGAGGTGCGATTACCGTCCGTACCGTCCCGGGACCGCGTCAAGGTGATCGTCGGCAAGGACCGCGTTTACCTCGTAAGTGCCTGGTAACAGACCTGAAACTTACGCCGCGAAGATCCGGGAGACGCCCCGGGAAGGGGTGGCGGCGTGGAGCCCCCGGAAGATCAGCTTTCGCCAGAACGCCCGTCTCCCCACGTGAGGGCTCCACGTGGCTGAGGATGCTGCCACGAATCCCCCGGCCCGGAAATGTCGATCAAGCGCGTCGCGGGACCGTCCCCCGGGCGCCGGAGATCCATCGATGGCCGGCAACGGGTCTGCGCGTCGAAGCGCTTCCGGGCCCGGCGACGAGGTCCATGAAAGTTACGCAGCGCTGTCCCGGCCCGTCCCGCCGGCGCCCAGGCGTGGCCGTCAGGGGCGTGCCGGCCGTTGCGTGCACCGGACATCTCGACCCCGCGCCGCGATGCGGCGAACGCTGACGGCGTCGACCCTGCGGCTGGCCCGCTCGGCGCGCCCGGTCGCCGTGGCGCCGCGCTCGCCGCGCGCGGGCCGGCCCACCCGCCGTCCGCGCGGTGTGGATCGCCGGCGCCCGCCGGGTCGAGACGGGCAACCAGCACCTGATGGCGCGCACCGCAGTGGACGAGGGCGGGAGGCCGCCGCGCGGGTGCTGCTCGAACTGGTCCGGGCCGGGCGCGTGCCGCTGGGCCCGGCTCGTCCGGGCCGGTCGGCCGGAGCGGCATCGGGGCTAGCCCGGCTCGTCCGGGCCGGCCGGCCGGAGCGGCATCGGGGCGGTGGCCGCCTCCGGCGGGCGGGGGCGGCCGTCGGACGGGTGGCGCGGGGTGGGCCGGCTACGGCAGCGGGTGGCCGCCGTCGCCGTCGACCTTCGTGTCCATGACGCCGTCCTCGTCCAGGTCGACCATGGTGACGTTCACCTGGCCGTCGCCGTCGCTGTCGAGCTGGAACAGGTCCGCCTTGCCGTTGCCGTCGGTGTCGATGGCGAGGACGTCGTTGACGCCGTCGTGGTTGGTGTCGACGGCCAGCAGCTCGGTGCGCTGCTCGCCGCGGGTCTGCACGGGTTCGGTCATGGGCGGCACGATACGGCGGCGGCACCGGGGCCGGGCGACCCGGGTGCCGCCGCCGGCGCGGCGGCTCAGGCGACGATGTGGAAGGCCTGGTCCAGGGCGAGCGCGGCGAGCCGCTGGTCGTCGAAGGGCAGCTCGGTCAGCGACGGGTCGGTGTTGTTCGGCGAGAAGTTGCCCCGCCTGGACTGCGCGACGTAGACGGTCGTGCCGTCGGGATAGCGGTACGTCGCCCACGTGTCGAGCCGCTTGTCCGCCTTGCCGCCGGTCGACAGCGCGACGGTCTTCCCGCCGGACTGCACGGTCGTGCAGGAGCCCGCCTCGGACCAGAAGGTCAGGTCGCACAGGCTCGCGCCGGTGCGCAGGCCCGGCTCGTACACCTCCACGATCACCTGGCCGGCCGCGGCGCCCTTGCGGATCTGCAGGGTGACCAGGTAGCTCCAGCGGTCCTGGCCGCCGACCTTGTCCTCGAACTGGGCCTGGACGATGTTCATCGGCGCGTCCGGGACGGCGGTGTAGCCGGCCGGCACCAGCGAGATCACGTGCGCGGCGAGGTCCTTCGCGGCGTCGGCCTTGCGCCCGGCCCGGGCGGTGCGGTCGCCCTGCGGCGAGCCGTCGACGCCGGTGGGCCAGACGGGCTTGGTCTGCCCGCCCGGGCCGGTGCCGATCGGCACCGGGCTCGGGGTGCCGTTGCCGCTGCTGGCCAGCGGGACGGGGCTCGGGGCTGCGGGGCCGGCGGCCTGCTGGGCGCCCGAGCCGGCGGTGGCCACCACCAGGCCGAGCGCGGTGGCGACGGCCAGCACGCCAGCCCCGCGGCCCCGGTGGCGAGCGTACGGCGCCGGGCCGCGCGGCGGCCGGCCCGCAGGGCACCGCCCGGCGGCATGCTCGGCGGCGCGGTGGTGTGGTCGAGGGCGTCGCGCAGCGAGGCCCGGAACTCCAGTTCGTCCATGATGTTCGCGCTCTTTCGTGGCAGCGGTGGTCAGTCGGTGGTGAAGGTCGGGCTCAGCCGGGCGCGCAGGGTCTGCAGTCCCCGGGCCGCCTGGCTCTTGACCGTGCCCGCCGAGCAGCCGAGCAGCTCGGCGGTTTCCTCGACGGAGAGGTCCTCCCAGTAGCGCAGGATCAGCACGGCGCGCTGCCGGGCCGGTACCGCGCTCAGGGCCGCGAGCACCGCGACCCGCTCCTCGGGCCCGGTGTCCACGGTCGGCGGCTCCGGCGGCGTGTCGCTGGTGCGCACGCGCCGCCACCAGCCGAGCCGCCGCTCGTCGAGGTACGTGCGCACGAGCGTGCGCCGCAGGTACCCGTCGAGCACCTCGTGCCGCGAGACCCGGTTCCAGGCGAGGTACAGCTTCGTGAACGCCGTCTGGGTGAGGTCCTCGGCCCGGTGCCAGTCGCCGCACAGCAGGAACGCCGTGCCGCGCATCGCGTCCGACCGCGCGGCGAAGTACTCGGCGAATGCCGTGTCCCGATCCGTCATGCGCTACTCACGGTCGCGGCCCTCCACCGGGTTGCACGCCCGGCCGCAAAAATTCTCCCGGCACCACACTGCCCTGGCATCGCCCGCCGCCGACCGACCGGCAGCCGCTCAGCTCGTCAGGATGACCAGGCGCTGGGTGGCGCGGGTCATCGCGACGTACCGGTCGACCGCCCCCTCGACGCCCTCCCCGAACGCCTGCGGGTCGACGAGCACGACCAGGTCGAACTCGAGCCCCTTGGACAGCTCCGGGGTGAGCGAGCGCACCCGGTCCGTGCCCGGGAACCGCGGGGCGCCGATGACGCACGCGACGCCCTCGCCCCCGGCGTGCCCGGCGAGCCACGCGTCCACGATGGACGGCAGTTCGGCCGCGGTACCGTACGTGACCGGCACCCCGCCGTGGCGGATCGAGACCGGCACGTTCGCGTCGGGCAGCGCGGCCCGGATCACCGGCTCCGCCTCGGCCATGATCTCGGCCGGGGTGCGGTAGTTGACGGTCAGCGACGCGAGCTCGATGCGGTCGAACCCGGCCCGCTGCAGCCGCTCCCGCCACGACTCGGTGAACCCGTGCCGTGCCTGGGCCCGGTCCCCCACGATGGTGAAGCTGCGCGACGGGCAGCGCAGCAGCAGCATCTGCCACTCGGCGTCGGTGAGCTCCTGGGCCTCGTCGACCACGATGTGCGCGAACGGGCCGGCCAGCGAGTCCGGGTCGACCCGCGTGAGCCCGGCCTCGTCGACGAGGGCATCGTGGAAGTCCTCGACGCGCAGCATCGAGACCAGCCCGGCACCGTACTCGTCGTCGGCGACGGCCACGATGTCGTCCACGACCTCGCGCATCCGTGCCCGCTCGACGGCCGCCTCCGCGGACTGCCGGTGCCGGCGCCGCACCGCGTCCGGGTCGCCGAGGCGCTGCCGGGCCGCGTCGAGCAGCGGCAGGTCCGAGACCGTCCACGCCGACGGCTCCGATCGCCGCAGCAGCCGGACCTCCTCGTCGCTCAGCCACGGGGCGCACTTGCGCAGATAGGCCGGTACCGTGTAAAGATCCCCGACCAGGTCCGCCGCCTCCAGCAGGGGCCACGCGCGGCCGAACGCCGAGCCAAGGTCCCGGTTGCGGCGCAGCTCCCGCGGGTCGGCGTCGTGCCGGTCGGCCAGGATCGCGACGAGCTCGGCCCAGACCAGTTCGCGGGCCTCGTTGTGCGGGATGCCCGGCTCCGCCGCCAGGAACGCCTCGGCCCAGTCGTCGGCGGTGACGCGCAGGTCGGCGTCCTCGGTCGCGACGAGCATCGGCCGGGTGGGCGGCCGCTCGTAGAACCGCACCGCCTCCTCGATCGCGTGGACCATCCGCGCCGAGGACTTGAGCCGGGCCACCCGCGGGTCCGGCTCGGCCGCGGCCGACGCGCCCTCGGCCACCAGGTCCCGGATCGTGCACGTGTGCACCCCCTCCTCGCCGAGGCTCGGCAGCACGTCGGAGACGTACGCGAGGTACGGCTGATGGGGGCCGACGAAGAGCACGCCGCCGCGGCGGTGCCCGAGCCGCGGGTCGGCGTAGAGCAGGTAGGCGGTGCGGTGCAGCGCGACGACGGTCTTACCCGTGCCGGGCCCGCCGTCCACGACGAGGGCGCCGCCGGAGCCGGCCCGGATGATGGCGTCCTGGTCGGCCTGGATGGTGCCGAGCACGTCGCGCATCCGGTCCGAGCGGTCGCCGCCGAGGCTCGCGATGAACGCGGACTGGTCGTCCAGCGCCGCGTGGCCCTGCAGCCCGGCGGCGGTGAACACCTCGTCCCAGTAGTCGGTGACGCGGCCGCGGGTCCAGCGGTACCGGCGCCGGCTGGCCAGGCCCATCGGGTTGGCGTGGGTCGCGCCGAAGAACGGCTCCGCGGCCGGCGAGCGCCAGTCGAGCAGGAGCCGGCCGCCGTCGGCGCCGGTGAGCCCGAGGCGGCCGACGTAGACCGGCTCGCCGCCGTCCTCGGCGACCATCCGGCCCAGGCACAGGTCCAGGCTGTAGCGGCGCAGGGTGCGCAGGCGGGCGGTCAGGCGGTACACCTCCTGGTCCCGGTCCATCGCGGCCTGCCCGATCCCTCCGGGCGCCCGGCGCTCGTCGTCGAGCCGCGCCTGCAGCTGCGCGGTCACCTGCCCGAGCCGCGCGGCGATGGCCGCGAAATGCTTCTCGTCGGCGGCGATGAGCGCCGGATCGTCCTTGGCCGGCTCGGACAGCGCGAACACTTCGGTCATGCGCGAATTCCCCCTTATTGGCACGAGACCGCCGATTCTGCGCCCCCACCGGGGCCTTGCCGCAAGCCCCCACCTGCGGTATACGTTAAGAATGGAGGAGCGGTATGTGCTCCTCTTTTGCATATGGCGGCTCGGCAGCCATTGATGGGCGCCGCTTTTTCCGCCGAGAATTCCCGCCATGCAGATGCGCCGTCTCCTGACCCTCGCCGCCGGCACCGTCCTCGCCGGCGCCGCCACCGTCGCCTTCGCCGCCCCAGCCCACGCCGCCACGGTCGACGTCCCCTTCGGGCCGCTGTCCATCGGCGACTACTGCCACTCGCGCTACCCCACGGCGTGGATCGGCTTCTACGAGAGCAGCGGGCTGCGCTGCTACACGGGTTCGAGCCCGCTGCAGTACGTGGGCGGCGGCGACCCGTATCTGGCGTGCAAGTACCTGACGCCGGACGTGGTGATGAGCGCGTCCCGCGGCGCGTCGGACGCGCTGGTCTGCCGCGTCATCCGCTGACCCGTCACGTCCGCCGGGCCGGGCGCCGGCCCGGCGGACGAACCCCCTCCCGCCGCCGGGCCGGTCGCGGCCCTGGCCCCGCCGCCGGGCAAACTGCTAACATCGTTCGCAGTTGTCGTACGTGAGGGGGAGGCATGCAGCAGCGGATCGTCGCACCCGACGGGGCGGACATCGTGGTGCACAGTGTCGGCAGCGGACCCGGCATCGTCGTGGTGCACGGCGGCGGGGTCACGATCGGGATCTACCAGCGGCTGGCGAACCGGCTCGCCGAGCGGTTCACCGTGCACCGCTACAACCGGCGCGGGCGGGAGGACGCCGGGCCGCGCCGCGAGCCCTACACGTTCGAGCAGGACATCGACGACCTCGGGGCGGTGCTCGCCCAGACGGGGGCGGGCAACGTCATCGGCCACAGCGCCGGCGGGTTCATCGCGCTCGAGGCCGCGCTCCGGCTGCCCGTGCGGCGGCTCGCGCTCTACGACGCCGCCGTCAACGTCGACGGGATGTTCCCGTCCGCGTGGCTCGACGCGGCGATGGCCGCGGCCAGGGCCGGGGACACCGCGCGGGCCATGGCGCTCACCGGCGCCGGGATCAACACCCACTCGGCGACGTCCCGGCTGCCGCTGGGGGTGCAGGTCGCGATCTGCCGGCTGTTCCTGCGCACGTCGATCGGGCGGATGATGGGCGGGCTGCTGGCCACGACGCTCGACGAGTCGAACCAGATCCGCCTCGCCGACGGCCCGGCCACGCGCTGGGCCGCGGTGCGGGCCGAGGTGCTGCTGGCCTACGGGGCCGCCGGACCGCCGTACTACGCCCCGCTCAACGCGGCCCTCGCCGACGCCCTGCCGCACGCGCGCGTGCTGCCGGTCGCCCGCAGCGGGCACGACGGCATCAACCGGGCGCCGGCCTCGATCGTGGAGCCGCTCGCCGCGTTCTTCGCCGCGCCGGTCAGTGGATCCACGGAAGATCCGCGGGCATCTCGTACGTCACGCTGACGTCGAACCCCCCGTCCCCCTCGACCGTGAAGGTCAGGCCGAACCGGGACGGGCTGCCCCGGGCCACCATGGCGGCGCGCAGCGCGAGCAGCGTGTCGCTCAGCTCGTCGGTCCACGGATCGGCGAACGCCACCCAGCCGCTGCTGTCCAGCGGCCCGGCCGCCGAGTGGAACTCCATGCGCGCGCCCGTGTAGTGGTCGTCGACCTCGGCGAGCAGCACCGAGCGCACGGCCTCGGGCGGGGTGACCTTGCGCACGATGGCGACGATGGTGTCCACACAGGACATGCACGCGGCCGACACCTCAGACAAGGCTGACCCACATATCGACCATGGTCACAGGATAGGGTGCGCCGGGAATCACTCGCGCGGCAGGGCACCGATACGTTGCGCGACCCCGGCGGGGGCTGATCGCGCCGCGCACCGCACGGCCTCCGGCGGCCCGGGCCGGGGCTCAGTCGGCCAGGGCGGGGTTGGCCTCCAGCAGCGGGCGCCCGTCGGCCAGCACCGTGCGCGCGGCCAGGGCCCGCACCAGCGCCCGCCCGCCGCTCACCGCGCCGGCCTCGTCGTTGCCGACCGCGGCCGGCGGCACCCGCAGCGTGACGAGCCGCCCGCCGCCGACGTCGGCGGTGTCCACGTCGAGCCCGGCGGTGTCCACCCGCGCGGCCGTGTGCCGCAGCCAGGTCGCCAGGGAGAACACCGGCAGCCCGCGGCGCCGGTGGTTCCAGTCCTGCCGCACGTGCGCGAGGTCGATCCAGGCGTAGTCGGCCGCCCAGATCCGCCCGGCCTCGGCGACGAGCGCGGCGATGGCGGGCAGCCGCTCCTCGAGGACCGGGTTCATCAGCGGCTTGGTTCCGATCCGCAGCTCCGCCCTCGCCCCGGGGCGCCCCGGATCGGGGTCGCGCCACGTGATCCAGAGCCGCCCGCGGCCGAGCCCGAGCGCCTCGGCGGCGGTGTCGCCGCCCGCGGCGAGGGCTTCGCGCAGCCGCTCGGCGGTCGCGTCGTCCGCGACGGCCAGCTGGTCGCCGCCGGGGGTCATCCGCACGGTGTCGGCCTCCCCCGGGAACGCGGCGGCCAGGGCGCGCATGGTCTCGAGCAGGCGGCCGGCCCCCTCGGCCGCCGTCGATAACCGCGACGGCCCGTCGGTCCAGATCTCCCAGCGGTACGACATGTGCCCTCCGAAGCCCTCGCACTCCCGCGCCGACACGCAATCGCCGCACGGCTCGCGCCCCATACCCGGCGCGGCGCGCGGCGCCCGTCCCGGATGCGCCCGGTGCGGGCCGCGCCGCACGCGGAGGGCATCGTTCGGTCCCGTACGACCTCCGTCAACCTATACGCAGTCCCGCGACGACCTGTCGACCGGCTCGTGCTCGCGCTCCGCGCGGGCGAGCGCACAGGCGGTGAGCCGGGCGCGGGCGTCGGCCCGGAAGCGGTGCACAGCTCGGGCCCGGCGGCGGCCGCGGGACGGGCCGCCCGGGACCAGGATGCGCCGGGACGACGGCGCTGGATCGATGGGTGAAGCCATGCCGACCTCCCCGTGTCTCGGCACGCGTCGATGCTATCCGACCCGGGCCGGACCCCGCCGACCCGACTACCCGCAGTGAGCACCCCGGGACGGATCGGCGGGCGCGCTGAGGGCGGCGAGGACGGCGGCGGCGTGCGGCTTGAGCACCGGGTCGGCGAGCGCCGCCGTGGCCCGGCCGAGCGGGGTGACGCCGGTGTGGTCGGGGATGTCGGCGCGGGCGCCGTGCGCGACGGCCCAGCGGATCTGCTCGAGGTGGTTGTCCACGGTGGACGGTGGGGCGGTGAGCGCGCGGTGCACGGTGTCGTCCAGGGCCGTCTGGCCGTTGATCGCCGGGCGCTCGTTGAGCGCGGCGGCGAAGGCGAGCGGCGGCATGTGCTCGGCGATCGCGCGCAGGCAGGCGAAGTGGTTGAGCACGGCGGCCCGGATGACGGCGTCCACGGCCATCGGATGCCGCTCGGGCCGATCGGGGTCCGCGCCGCGGGCCAGCAGGTCGCGGACGACGCGCAGCCGGGCCGCGGCGGTCTCCTCGTCGGGGTCGGTGCCGGTGACCGCGGCGATGATCGGGGTCTGGCCGAGCGGGCCGCCCTGCCGGTTCAGGTCGAGGCCGGGCGCGTCGAGGCAGGCGGCGATGCGGGCCTCGTCGCGGGGGTCGGCGAGGGCGGCGACGAGCGCGTCGACGGGCGGGTCCGGCTCGCCGGCGATCGAGGCGAGCAGCCGGGCCCGGTAGGCCGCCTCCTGCTCGGCGAGCGGCAGGTCCGGCAGCAGGGCCAGGATCGGCTCGTTGTGCCACAGCTCCGCCATGGTGCGGGCCGTGTAGCCGCGCACGTTGCAGGCCACGAGCAGCGTCGCGGGGTCGTAGGTCTCGAGCAGCCAGGCGACGAGGTCGCGGTGCCGGGCGCTGCCGAAGAAGACGGCCTGCAGCAGCACCGTGTGGCCGTTGACCGCGCTGGTCGCGTGCGCGTGCTCGGGGTGGCGCTCCAGCAGGGCCCGCACGGTGGCGAGGTCGCCGTGCTGGGCGGCCCAGAAGACCGGCAGCGCGTCGGCGTCGGCGACCCGCAGGCCGGGGTCGGCGCCCGCGTCCAGCAGCATCCGGACGGCGGCGGCCCGCCCCCGCACCGCCGCCGCGCACAGCAGCGTCCAGCCCCGCGGGTCACGGAGGTCCGGGTCGCCGCCGGCGCGCAGGTAGCGGGCGAGAGCGTCGAGGTCGCCGGCGCGGGCCGCGGCGAAGACGGGCCCGCTCAGCCATTCGGCGATGCTGAGCCGCTGGTAGAGCTCGTCGGCGGACATGGTGTCGTCGACGGGCACGGGCGACGGCATCGGGGTCATGCGCAGCAGGGACAGGGCGCGCATCGCGCAGTACCGCAGCCAGAGGTCGCCATCGAGCGAGTCCAGCAGCAGCTTGCCCACGGTGGACGGGTCGCGCAGCTCGCACCCGACGCGCAGCAGGGCGCTCGCGGCGATGGCGTTGTCGAGCGGGTCGGGGCCGAAGGTGCCGTCCTCGCGCTGCATGGCCCGGAAGAACGCGATCGACCCGTCCACTGTGGATCTGTCCGGCCAGGAGCACTCGTCGGCGACGGCGATCGTCATGAAGTGCTCCTCCCGGGTCGCCGCCCGCGAGGCCATCTCCGTGAGGGTCGGGCCCAGCATGTCCCCGGCCCCGCCGAGCATGTTCAGCCGCAGCACCGCCCCGGCCAGGGCCAGCACGGGGCCCCCGGCCGGCCAGAGCGCCAGCGCCTCGGCCCGCACCTCGTCGGGGTGCGGCGTGCGGCGGCCGAGCAGCTCCAGCGCCTTCAACGCGCTCAGGGAGCGCTCAGACGGCAGCATCGGCGAAGCCGTACACCCGCAGGTCCTCCGTCAGCGCCCGCACCATCACGGAGCCGCACAGGTCGCTCTCGCCCACCGAGCGGCTGGTCAGGAACGGATGGTCGAGGATCACGGAGAACCGGTGCCCGACGTTGCCGTGGAAGCGCCCGTGCGGCCCGACCGCGTCGCGCAGGATGTACTCCAGCGAGAACGGCGGCGCCTCGAACACCAGCGGCGCCCCGTTGGCGGTCACGGCCCAGCCCGCGGTGTAGTCGTACTCCATGGTGTGCCCGGTGACGTGCCGCCCCTCGATGATCGGGCGCCGGTCGTCGAGCTCGCGGGCCATGGCCAGGCAGGTCACCGCGTAGCACTCGGCGGCGATGAGCTTGCCGGCCGCGTGGAACCCGAGCACGAGGTCGTGCACGCGCGGGTTGTTCACCATGTCGACGATGGGGCCGCTGCCGCCGACGAGGAGCAGGGCGTCGTAGCGCGGCACGATCGCGTCCCAGGCCGCCTGGCGCCGCTCGTAGTACTCCTCCATCGCGGCGATGTAACTGCCCGAGCTCAGGTACGGCCGGACCGGCAGCAGCGCGGCGAGGTTCTGGCGGTCCTTGAAGTACGTCTCCCAGTCCGTGGTCCGGGCCCGCTCCCCCATCTCGGGCGAGGTGACCGGCCGGCCGAGCGGCGGGTCCACATAGGAGCTGTCGAGGCTCCCGCCGTCCGGCAGCGGCTGCCCGCCGGTCGGGGTGGCGAAGTGCACGCCGATCCCGGCCGCCTCGAGCCGGTCGACGGGCAGCAGCAGCTCCTGGGCCCAGAACCCGTGCTCCGACACGACGCACAACACGTTCTTGCTCACGGGTTGACCTCCACGGTGGACGACTCGAACAGGCGCGGGATGAAGATGTCCAGCAGCTGCGGGCAGCGCCGCTGCGGGTAGGCGGCCAGCAGCGCCTCGCGGAAGGCGGCCGGGTCGTCGTGGGCCAGGCGCTGCTCGGCGAAGACGAGGTAGTCGGCGTTGTGCAGCACCTCGGCGGCGTCGGCGACGGGGCCGTGCCCGGCGAGGAACACGTCGGAGCCGGACGTGGCCATGACCCGCAGCAGCGCGACGGTGTTGGCGGCGTCGCGGGTGACGTACACGTGCGTGCCGCTGTAGACGAGGTCCTGCGCGATCGTGACGCCGTGCCCGGGCAGGGTCAGCACCAGCTGGGCCGAGCACTCGGCGTCGCGCACGACGTCGAGCCGGTAGTCGACCCCGTCGACGGTGTCGAAGCCGGGCTCGGCCACGTGCCGCGGCATCACGACGGCGTCGGGGACGAACGGGCCGTACTGCGCCTGCCGCTCGGCCCGCTGCGCCTCCCCGGTGCGGCGCAGCTCCTCGATCGTCGCCTCGGCGGCCCAGACGGGCACGTCGGGGAAGGCGGTGCTGAGGCCGAACCAGTGGTCGACGTGGGCGTGGCTGAGGTACAGCTTGCGGATCGGCTTGTCCAGCGCGTCCACGAAGCGCCGGAAGGCGATCGCGTAGGGCGCGACGAACTGCCCGTCGACGACCACCAGGGCGTCGGCGGTCTCCAGCACGTGCGTGGAGTCGGCGAGGAACTCGTCGGGCGCCGTGAACGTGTGGACCGTGAGGTCGCCTCTCGTGAAGGAGCTGGTGTGCGGAGATGGCAGGTCAGGCATGAGCGCTCACCGGATCTCTGGACAGGACCTCGACGAGCTTGGCACCGAACGCCTGCGCCGACTCGACCGAGAGCCCGGTGACGAAGGGGTGGTCGTGCACGACGCTGGGGTGCTCGCGGGAGGTCCTCGGGTCCGAGGCGACCGTCCCGTCCGGGCCGACCGCGTCCTGCACCATGTACTGCAGCGGGAACACGAACCCGCTCGTCGTCAGCCGCAGCCGCGGGTTGTCCGGGGTGGCGCGGACCACGTCGTACTCCAGGTCCTCGACGAAGTCCCAGGCGTGCGGGTGCGCGGTGACGTGCCGGCCGTGGATCACGGAGCGCATGCCGTCGTCCGGGTCCCGGGTGAAGGCGAGCGCGGCGACGGCGTAGCAGAGCGCGCCGATCGTCTTGCCGGACTTGTACGCGTCGAGCACGAGCCGGTGCACGAGCCCGCTGCCGGCGACGTCCAGCGCGGACCCCGCCCCGCCGACGATGACGAGCGCGTCGTAGTCGTCCATGTCGGCGTCGCGGGTGCGGATCGGGTCCGCCCACTCGCCGGTGTCGAGGATCTGGTTGACCCGCGCCAGCAGCTCCGGCGGGTTCATCTTCACCTTCTGCATGGGGTCGACGAACTGCGGGTCCATGCTGATGACGCCGGGCAGCGGCGTCTTGCCGAGGTAGGTGGCCAGCGTGAGGTCGTGCCCGGCCTCCTTGAGGGCGTCCCACGGCCCCTGCAGCTCCTCGGCCCACACGCCGTAGTTCGAGGCGATGACGAGAATTCTCACTGTTCCTCCTGCGACGAGTCCGAACCCTGCAACTGGCGGATCGCGGTGCCCCAGTCCTCGAGGTGGTGCAGGACCGACAGCCGCCCGTCGTCGCCGATCTCGTGCACGTCGATGGTCATGATGCTGAACGAGCGCCCGGTGTGCGGGACCATGAAGTCGCCGGCCGGAGTGCCCGACAGCTCGCTGCGCACGGCGATGTGGACGCCGTCGACGCTGAGGTGGAGGATCTCCACGTTGATGTCGGGCACCAGCTCGAAGAGGCCCTCGATGTACGGCCGCGTCTCGGCCTTGGTGCGGTAGCGCCCGTTGGTGTAGTACGAGCGCCAGTCGTCGGCCAGGACGGCGAACCCGGCGTCCCAGTCCCGCCGCTTGCTGCGGAACAGGTCGTAGAACGGTTCGATGAGCCGCTCCGCCGCGTGCTTGGTCATGATCCTCCCCCTTACACCGGCGCCGGGACCGCCGCCGCGACCCGGTCGATGACGGCCCGGGCGAAGAGGCCGGCCTGTGCGCCGGTGCGCCCGGTGACGAGGTCGCCGTCGACGACGACGTCCCGGTCGACGTAGCGCGCGCCCATGTTGAGCGCGTCGCCGTACAGGTTGGGATGGCACGTCACCTCGCGGCCGCGGATGAGCTCCGGGGTCCGCGAGAGCAGCCACAGGCCGTGGCAGATGACACCCTTGACGATCGTGGGCTCGGCGAAGGCCCGCTGCAGCAACCGCGTCGCCGGTGGCAGCTCCCGCAGGTCCTCGCTGTAGCGCAGCCGGTCGGAGACGAACGCGCTGGGCACGATGATCGCCGAGTAGCCGCGCAGCGCCGCGTCGTCGAGGTCCTCGAAGGATCGTTCGCACACGAACGGCGCCTGGTACTCGTGCCCGGTGAACGTGAGTTGCGGCCGGCCCCACAGGCGGCTGAGGAAGTGCACCTCCGCGCCCTCCTCCGGGAAGCGGTAGGAGTAGTACCAGATCTCGTGCTCGTAGAAGTCGCTCTCGATGAGGACCGCGATGCGGTGGCCGGCGAGCCTCATCGGACGAGCTCCTGGTCGAGCCGGCTGTCGCGCAGCTCCCGCTCGACCTGCCCGGCCGCGCCGGTGACGCGCAGCTCGACCTCGCGCTGCTGCTTGAGCATCGCCAGGTAGCGGGTCGCCTCCGGGTCGAGGTACACCAGCTCGGCCGCGTCGAGCTCGAGCCGCCGGCAGCCGTGGTCGAGCGCGCCCTCCAGGGCCGAGCGCAGCACCGCCATCCGCGGCGGGGTGAGGGACCCGGCGAGGCCGATCTTCGCGGTACCGTCGCCGATGCGCAGCGTGTCGGCGCTGAACGCGACCGTCCGGCCGGTCAGGCGCACGCGCACCGACTGCGGCTCGGTGCTGTGCGGCAGGTTCACCGTCATCGCGTCGGCGTCGAAGTCGGCGTGCTCGTGGCCGTCGACCCACACCTGCGCGATGCGCACCGTCCTGGGCGGCAGCAGGTCGGGCGCGACGCGCAGGGTCCC
Organism: Dactylosporangium sp. CA-052675; assembly: GCF_050947935.1. Taxonomy (GTDB): domain Bacteria; phylum Actinomycetota; class Actinomycetes; order Mycobacteriales; family Micromonosporaceae; genus Dactylosporangium. Next base: position 6,479,432 of record NZ_CP192010.1, read on the forward strand.
GCCGAACGCGCCCGGCCGCGGCGCGAAGTACAGCTCCAGCGGCTGGCCCTCGGTCTCCAGGTTCTGGTAGACGGCGGAGAGGTAGCACAGCTCGGCGCTGTGGTACATCGCCATCGAGTGCGAGCCCTTGCTGCGCTCCCCGCCCAGCATGAACGGGTTGCCGTTGGCGAGCACGTTGAAGTACACGCCGCCGGCCGTGGTGTCGAGCATCCAGCCGTTGTAGAAGGCGGAGCTCTCCCGGGCGTACTTGCTGTAGAACGGGTGCGCGAAGACCGCGTCGAGGATCTGGTAGGCGAGGATCCCCTGCTCCTGCTGCCACCAGGCCTTGCGGTCGTGCCAGACGAGCCGGTGGACGCTCTCGCCGGGCGCGGTGTGCCGCTCGACCATGTCGTACCAGCCGCCGCGCTGGCGGTCCATGCCGACGGCGGGCATGACGTCGGCGATGCGCCGGGCGAAGGCGACCCAGTCGGCGTTCGGGCGCAGGTTGTTGACCCGGGTCAGGTTCCACGCGATCTTCAGGTTGTGCCCGACGATGGCCCGGTCGAGCTGCTGGCCGTACTCGCGGTCGTGGCTCCAGTCGCCGTGGAACTTCTCCTGCACGAACGGGCTGCTGTCGTAGTCCGGGAAGTGCTCGGTGATGATGTCGCACAGCTCGGCGAGCTCGTCGGCGTAGCGCGGCTCCCCCGTGGCCAGGTAGAGGTTGATGAGGTACGCCGGGATGTGGTCGCCGATCGAGTTCCAGTTCTTGCGGCCGGCGTTGGTGCGGGTGCCGTCGTCGAGGGACGGGCTGTGCGGGTCGAACGTGACCGGGTCGATGTGCGAGTAGTACCCGCCCCGCTCGGGGTCCTTGAAGTAGTGGTGGAACAGGTTCACGGTCAGGTCGATGATCTCGCGCAGGCGCGGGTCGCCGGTGATGCGGTACACCTGCGTGATCCCGGCGAGGGCGTAGATCTGCTCGTAGCACGGGATCGCGTCGAAGTCGTCGCCGGACTCGGAGGCGAAGATCTTGCGCTCGGTGCCGTCGGGGTTGATGACCAGCGCGTGGTACCAGTACGCGATCTGCTGACCCCGGTCGATGCTGCACAGGTTGTCGATCATGTAGTTGGCGCCCGCGACGGCCGCCCGCAGGTACCGCTCCCGGCCGGTCATGAGGTGCGCGGTGGCCAGCCCGTAGACGAGCCGGGAGACGGTGTCGGTCTCCTGGCGCGCCAGGCCGGCCTTCACGCCCTCCATCGACAGGTCGGTGCGGTAGGCGCGGTAGTCGAACGCGGTCGCGCCCGGGCCGAACTCCTCGTCGAGGTAGAAGTCGGCGATCCGCGCGATCTGGTCGACCCACCAGCCGGGCGCCTCGAACCGGAACTCGTCGGGCTCCTTGCCGAACATGAGCACGTGCTTGGCCTCGAACGCCGTGTGCTCCTGCTGCGGGTAGAAAATCCCGTAGATGTGCACCAGGCGCCCGTGCTGCAGCATCTTCCCGAGCTGGGCCGTCGCGTCGAGGTAGCCGTCACCGAGGTTGCGCACCATCTCGGCCGTCGTGGTGTCGGTGAGCGTGATCCGGTACGGGCGCCCGTCGGAGGTGTTGAGCTCGATGGTGCGGCTGTGCTCGTCGTAGCTGATGACGTAGCCCGCGATGAGATCGGAGAACGTGAAGTCGATGGCGTTGGGCACGGGGTGGCTCCTCTTACGCGTGGGAAAGCAGAACGGCGATGCTGCGGCCGCGCAGGGTGTAGTGCGCACCGGCGACGGCCGGCTCGGCGCCCTCGTCGCGCAGGTCGTCACCCGCGGGCAGGGCGGTGTCGATGGCGCGCACCCAGCGGCGGCCGTCGACGGGGATCTGGAAGTCCAGCGGCTCCCAGTACATGTTCATCATGACGTGCAGGTCGGGCCCGCCCGCGCGGCCGCGGACGGTGCACGCGAGGGCCCGGGCCTGCGGGTCGGACCAGTTCGGGGCGCCGAGTTCGGTGCCGTGCCAGGCCGCCTCGTCCGGCGTGTAGAACTCGGCGGCGCGCAGGGTCGCGTGACGGTCGCGGAAGGCGATGAGGCCGCGCCAGAAACGCAGCAGCCCGGCGTTGCCGCCGGCCAGGTGCCAGTTGACCCAGCCGATCGGGTTGTCCTGGCAGTACGCGTTGTTGTTGCCCTGCTGGGTGCGGGCGAACTCGTCGCCCGCGAGCACCATCGGCACCCCGCGGGACAGCATGAGCAGGGTCGCCAGGTTCTTCATCTGCTGTTCACGCAGCGCGAGCACGGCGGGGTCGTCCGTCGGGCCCTCCGCGCCGCAGTTCCAGCTCAGGTTGTCGTCGTTGCCGTCGCGGTTGCCCTCGCCGTTGGCCTCGTTGTGCTTGTGGTCGTAGGAGACCAGGTCCGCGAGGGTGAACCCGTCGTGGCAGGTGACGAAGTTGACGGAGTTGGACGGGGCGTGCCCGCGGGCCTGGTACAGCGAGGCGCTGCCCCCGAGCCGGTCGGCGACCTCGCCCACGAGCCCCGCGTCGCCGCGCACGAACCGGCGCATGGTGTCGCGGAAGCGGCCGTTCCACTCCGCCCAGCGGTAGCCCGGGTAGCGCCCGACCTCGTAGGCGCCGGCCGCGTCCCACGCCTCCGCGATGATCTTCGTGTCGGCGAGGATCTCGGACAGCTCGATCTGCCAGACCGCCGGCGGCTCGTCGAGCACGGCCCCGCCGGCCCCGCGGGTGAGCACCGCGGCCTCGTCGAAGCGGAACCCGTCCACGTGCATGTCACGCACCCAGAACTCGAGGCAGTCCTGGATGAGCTTGGTGACGATGGGGTGGTTGGCCATGAGGGTGTTGCCGCAGCCGGAGTAGTCGGCGTAGTGCCGCGGGTCGGCCGGGTCGAGGTGGTAGTAGTTCGCGTTGTCCAGGCCGGCGAAGGCGAAGAGCGGGCCGAGGTGGTTGCCCTCGTCGGTGTGGTTGAACACCACGTCGAGGATCACCTCGATGCCGGCCGCGTGCAGGGCCCGCACCATGTCCCGGAACTCGTCCAGGTGCCCCGCGCTCTGAGGGTTGCAGGTGTACCGCGCGTGAGGGGCGAAGAAGGCCGCGGTGCTGTACCCCCAGAAATTGCCGGCGGTGTCATCGAAGTCCGCGACCGGCATCAGCTCGACCGCGGTGACCCCGAGCCGGCGCAGGTGCGGGATCTTCTCCACCACGCCGGCGAACGTGCCCGGGTGCGCCACCGCGGCGCTCGGCGAGCGCGTGAAGCCCCCGACGTGCAGCTCGTAGATCACCTGGTCGGCGAGCGGGCGGTTGAGGGGGCGGTCGCCGCGCCAGTCGTACGCGTCCACGTCGATGACCACGCTGCGCAGCGAGCTCGCGGTGTTGTCGCCCGGGCGGCAGGCCGCGTCGCGGTCCCAGCGGGCACGCGAGACGCCCTTGGCGTAGGGATCGATGAGCGCCTTGCGCGGGTCGAAGCGGTTGCCGCCGCCCTCGGGGCCGCTCACGCGGAAGGCATAGAAGGCCGGCGCCCGCAGCCCGCGCACGTAGGCGTGCCAGGTCGCGAAGCTGCGGTTGGTCAGCGGGTCGAGCCGGAGCGTGTGCGCGGGCCGCTCGGCGTCGTACGAGTCGAACAGCAGCAGTTCGACTCCGGTGGCGTGCTCCGAGAAGAGTGCGAAGTTCACGCCCTCGGCGTCGCATCGGGCCCCGAACGGATGCGCTCGTCCGGGTTCGAGGGTCAGGGCGGTGTCCAGCGCCTGCGAGCTCATGGCGCCGACCGTAGCAAGACGATCACCACGGGTGACCGGATCGCGCGTTCTGGGCCGGTCGCACCCGGGGCCCATTACCGTGTGATCGCGTGGAACTGTGGCTCGTGCGGGACGTCCCGGCGTGGCTCGTCGGCGTCCTGCTCATCGCCGGGCTGCCCGGCCTCACGCTCGGCTTCGACACCGCCGTGCACCGGCACCTGCCGCACCGCCGGCTCAAGCGCCACAACGAGGTCACCGGCGTCATCGTCGCCACCGTCGGCGTCGCCTACGCGATCGTCATCGGGCTGTGCGTGGTGTCGCTGTGGGAGGGCTACAAGGACGCGCAGGACACGGCCCGCGAGGAGGCCGTCGCGCTGACCCCGCTCGTGCCGGGCAGCGCGGTCTTCGGCGCGGACGTGCAGCGCTCGATCCGGGCGGAGATCGTGCGGTACGAGGGCGACATCATCACCGGCTGGCCCGCGCACCTCAACGCCGACCCGGACCCGCGCCGCATCGCCGACCTCGACCACCTGACCGGCGTCATCGCCGCGCTGCAGCCGGCGACGGAGGCGCAGAAGGCGTTCGTCACCGACGCCCTGCGCACGATCGGCCACGCCGAGGCCATGCGTCAGGCGGCGAAGTCCGAGGCCGACGACCGCCAGATGTCCCCGGTCATGTGGATCGGCGTGCTCACCGCGACACTGGCGATCCTGGCGCTGTGCCCGCTGTTCGGCCTCGACGACACCGCGGTGCGCCGCACGCTGCTCGTGCTGGCCTCGGCGGTCATCGCCACCAACCTCTACCTGGTGGTGGAGATGAACTTCCCGTACTACGGCGCGTTCTCCGTCGGCACCGACGCCTACCGGGACGTGGTCGCCGCGCTGTCCTGAACGTGCCGCCGCAGGTTGCTCATGGCCAGGACGGACGAGCGCACCTCCTGCAGCAGCTCGGTGGTGCTCAGCGGCCGCCCCCACTCGGTCATCGCGGCGTCGTCGAAGCCGATGGTCTCGATGCCGCAGCCGTACCGCGTGCCGAGCAGCCGGATCGCGTCACAGTGCTGGTGGCGCACGTAGGGCGCGTTCGTGACGAGCAGGACCCGCTCGCCGGGGCGCGGCCGCTCGACGATCTCCGCCCACCCGGTGAGCGTGTCGGCCGTGTTGGCCCGCAGCCCCGGCCGCGTCGAGGGCGCCGCGAGCACGTGGACGCCGCCGGCCCACGACCGGTGATGCTCGTGCGCCGCCGCGGGCTCGCCGATGCCGAGGAACCGCTTGAACGCCTCGGCCATCATGTCGGCCTCGGTGTCGACGGGACCCAGCCCGAGCCGCGCCCCCTCGCGGAACTCGCGGTCGTCGCGCCACCGCAGGCTGGCGAGGCCGGTGAGCGTTCGCGTCGTGAGCCCGGCGGCGAGCAGGCGGGCCGTGTAGTCGGTCCGCCCGAGGGTCACCCGGATGCCGCCCCCGAGGACGAGCACGTGGTCGTACGCGCGGTGCGCGGGGGCGGGCCGCCCGCCCATCCCGAGCGCGTGCAGCAGGTCGCGCAGGCGCCGGTCCCGCTCCGGCTCGAAGTCGATCCGCTCGGTGTCGAAGCGCTCCTTCACGCCGCCGCGGTAGTCCCACACCGCGCAGAACCCGGCCAGCTCCGCGAGCGACTGCCCGGCCGCGCCGCCGAACTCACCCACCAGCTCCGCCATCGCGGGCGACGCCGCCCAGGCGTCGACGGCCGCGGCCACCTCGCGCAGGTCCTGGCCGCCGGGTTCACAGGGCGGGAGCGGAAACGGTTCCATGGTCCCGGAAGCGTACACACGGCGAAGGTGAGCGGACCCATGCAGACGCGTCTTCCCGACGGCCGGCGGCTGAGCTGGACCGAGCACGGCGACCCGGCCGCCCCGCCGGTGCTGTTCCTGCACGGCACCCCGGGCGCGCCGGGCGACCGCCCGCCCGCGACCGGCGTCCGCCTGCTGTGCGTCGATCGCCCCGGCTACGGCGCCTCGGACCCGGCCGCGCGCCCGGCGCTGCTCGGCGTCGCCGGCGACGTCGAGCACCTGCTGCGGTCCCTGGGCATCGAGCGCTGCGGCGTGCTCGGCTTCTCCGGCGGGGCACCCTTCGCCCTGGCGTGCGCGGCCCGCCACCCGCACCGCCTCACGGGGGTGGTCGCGGCGAGCCTGACCGGGCCGGACCGGGAGCTGCACACCGTCCACGGCCGGCCGCGGCGGCAGGCCTGGCGGCTGCGCCACGTCCCCGGCCTCGGCCGCCGCCACGTCACCCGGGCCGCCGCCGCGTTCGCCCCGCACGCGGCCGGCGTGGCCGCGGACTGGCTGGCCACGGACATCCACCCGTGGCGCTTCCGCCTGCGTGACGTGGCCGTCCGCACCCTGATCTGGGCCGGCGCCGGCGACCGGGGCCGCGCGGTGCCGGACGCGCCGCTGGTCGCCGCGCGCATCCCGGGCACCGAGGTGCGGATCGCCGCCCACGCCGGCCACACCCCGGCCCCGGCCGACTGGGCGGCGATGCTCGCCTGGCTCGCGGGGCCGCCGGCACTGTCGTGAATGCGGCACGATCCGCTTCGTAACCTCGCGGCGCGCCAGGGCGTGTCTTGCGTATCGGGCCGGAGACACCGGTCACCGGTACCGCGGACGGCCGATCGGCAGGACGGGGGCGATCGGCCGTCCGCGCCCAGGCACAGCGCCGCCGCCACCCCGCGCCCGTCCGCGATCCCGCCCGCCGCGAGCACGGGCACCGGCGCGGCGAGATCGGCCACCACCGGGACGAACGGCAGCGTCGAGCGCCCCCGGGCCGCGCCGTGCCCGCCGGCCTCGGTGCCCTGCGCCACGATGACGTCCGCGCCGAGGCCGGCCGCGCGCCGGGCCTCCTCGAGATCGGTCACCTGCACCATGACCAGCGCCCCGGCCGCGCGCACCGCCGGCAGCCACGGGCCCGGGTCGCCGAAGGAGAACATCACGACGCGGGCGCCGTGCTCCAGCACCCGCTGCACCGCGCCGTCCTCGATCGCCCAGGTCAGGAAGCCGGCTCCCCACGGGCCGCCGGGGTCCGCGAGCAGGGGCAGCTCCCGGCCGAGCCACTCGGGATCGCCGGCGCCGGCGCCGAGCAGCCCGAGGCCGCCGCCCCGGGTCACGGCCGCCGCGAGCGCGCCCCCGGCCGAGCCGCCCATCGGGGCGAGCGCGATCGGATGCCGCACGCCGAGCAGGCGCGTGAACGCCGTCACGAGGCTCATGGGCGAGCCCGGTCAGCGCAGGCGGGCGACGCGACCCAGTTCGCCCGACGCCCAGCAGGCGCCGTCCGCGCAGGCCACGGCGTCGAAGCTGCCGGTGTCGAAGCGGGTCCAGGTGCGGCCGCCGTCGCGGGTCCAGTCGCTGCCGGTCGGGCCGACCGCGTAGGCGGTGTCGCCGCGGGGTGAGCGCCAGGCCACGCCGGAGCGGTACTCGCCGGGGACCGTGCGCGCGACCGTCCACGTGCGCCCGCCGTCGCGGCTCGTGGCGGCCGCGTCCGGGGCCGCGGCCGGCGCGGCGAAGTCGCCGCCGACCGCGAGGCCGTGCGCCCGGTCGCGGAAGGCGAGGGAGTAGATGCCCGCCGAGGCGCCCGACGGGATCGGGGTGGTCGCGACGGTCCAGTGGCGGCCGAGGTCGGCGGTGCGCAGGACCCGCGACGCGGAGCCGCCGCCGGTGGCGAACCAGGCGTCCGGGCCGGGGCGGGCGGCGGTCACGAGGCAGGTGCCGCTGGCGGCGAAGGCGAACTCGCCGTCGAGGGCCGCGGGCATGCCGGCGTGCCGCGGCGCCCAGTGCCGGCCGCCGTCCTCGGTGGCCAGCAGCTGGAAGCGGCCGTCGACCGGGTCGCCGAGGGCGAGGCCGTGGCGGCGGTCGAAGAACGCGAAGCAGTCGTAGAACGCGGCCTCGTCGGTGTTGCGGAAGGTCTCGGTCCAGGTGCGGCCGCCGTTGTCGGTGAGGTAGACCCGGGAGTCCTCGCCGTTGCCGATCGACAGGACGACGGCGTGCTCGGCGTCGAAGGCCTCGATGTCGCGAAACTGCAGGCCGGCGGTGTCCGGCGGCCCGACGGAGCGCCAGCTGCGCCCGCCGTCGCCGGTGCGCAGGACGGTGCCCTCGGTGCCGGAGGCCCAGGCCACCCGGTCACTCACGGCGGCGAGGCCGCGCAGGCGCGCGGTGGAGCCGGTGTCGAGCAGCCGCCACGACGGTGCCGGCGGCCATCCGAAGCCGCCGGCACCGAGGACGACGGCAAGTCCGAGCGTGATCGCGACGATGCGGGACCTCATGCCGCCCGAACTTACCGACTTCAATGGAGGTTGGATAGGGCCTCAGGGGGTCCAGGGGGCGGTGACGGCCCAGCTCACGTCGTCGGACCACAGCGTCGCGGCGTCCCAGGCGTTCGAGCCGCCGTTGCTGGCGATGTAGAGCAGGTTGTTGTAGTGGCGGATGTACCGGTCGGAGAAGTTGAGCGACCGCAACGCGTTGCCCTGGCCGTTCTTGCCGGCCTCGGAGCAGAACGTCGCGTCCTGGGCGAACAGGGCGTTGCCGTCGTTGGCCTGCAACGAGATCTGGTAGTTCTGGTGCCGCAGGTACTGCCCGGCGGTGTTCTTGGACTCGAACGAGTAGCAGGAGCCGTTGGCGAGCCCGGCGCGCACGATCCAGGAGGCGTTGGCCTTGTCCGTGGCCGTGCTCGACGCGCTCACGACCGAGGTGTTCACGGCGCTGCCGGCGTGGCTGATGTACCGCGTGGTGCAGCACGCCGTCGTCGCCCGCAGCGAGATCGACTGGCCCGGTGTGAGCGTGGTGCCGCCGCCCTGCCCGGAGGTGTTGTAGTTCGCGGCGACGATGTTGGCCTGGACCGAGTTCTCGGTGGCGTCGCTCGGGTAGCCCGAGGTCATGACGCCCTCGTAGAAGGTGCCGGCCGAGCCGTTGCTGTTGTCGCCGCCGATGCCCAGGATGATCGCGCCCTCCTTCTTCATCGGGTTGTAGCCGGACGCGTTGGGCCGGGCCCCGTTGTAGAAGGTCGACAGGCCGCCGGACTGCGCGTTGGCGCCGCGGATCGACCAGTGGTTCGGCTCGCCCTTGACGATCGCGGTCACGAACCGGTTGGAGATGCTCGGGTCGTTGCTGTTGTACCCGGGGTTCGCGCCCGAGAACAGCCCGTTCTCGAGGTCGGCCATGATCCACGGGCCGTTGCCGGTGCCGTAGCCCCAGACCTTGATGTTGCCGAAGTAGATGGCCTCCATGGTGCCGTTGCCGTTGTCCCGGCTGTTGCGCTCGGCGTTGCCGTAGTCGAAGCAGCAGCCGCCGTTGTAGTGCGTGCCGTCGAAGATCGCGTACATGCCCTCGGGCTGGTCGCCGGTCGCGATGCCGTTGGTGTTGTTGTTGCGGTAGCCGGTGCCCGGGGCGACGAAGACGCCGTACACCTTGTGCCCGCCGATCGTCACGGGCGCCGCGGTGGCGTTGGCGAGGTTGTCGTAGCCCCCGGCCGCCGGGCCGTTGAACCCGCCGGGCGGGGCCTGGGTGAGCCGGTTGTTCCGGCCGGTCTGGTCGTAGATGATCGTGATCACGCAGGACGTGTTCGCGCAGAAGCTGTCCTGGGCGGCCGCGTTGGCGTAGCTGCCCGCGGAGACCGGCGCGATGTCCTGGGTGGCGTTGTCCGACGCCCGCCGGACCTGGTAGAGCGGGCCGCTGTACGTGCCGTAGAGCGCCCGGGTGGTGCTGTGCGCGGCGACGCAGGGCGTGCCGCCGGCGGCGTAGATGTCGCAGGGCTGCGACGTCGCCGCCTGCGAGGTGCCGACCCCGACGAGAGCGCTCACAATGAGCGCCCCGGCGAAGGCGGCCCCGAGGAGGGCCTTGCGCATGGTTTCTCGACCTCATTCCGTGTGGCGGTACGGATGGAACGCCGTGAATGTGAGCGCTAACATAGCCGAGTTGCCGCCGGCACGCAATGGCCGGGACGACCCGCCGGTGCGCCCGGGTACGACGGGGGCATGAACGCCGCACCGCCGTGGTATCAGAGAAGACATGACCTTGACCGTCCTGGTGACCGGCGCCTCCGGGTTCGTCGGGTCGCGACTCGTCCCGCGGCTGCTCGCCGAGGGGCACCGGGTGCGCGCGATGACGCGCCGGCCCGGGCAGTACGCCGGCGAGGGCGAGCCCGTCGCCGGCGACGTCACGGACCCGGCGAGCCTGCGCGGCGCGCTCGAGGGCGTGGACGTCGCCTACTACCTGGTGCACTCCCTCGGCCTCGACGACTTCGTCGAGCGCGACGCCGCCGCCGCGCGCCACTTCGCCGCCGCGGCCGCCGAGGCGGGCCTGGAGCGCATCGTGTACCTCGGCGGCCTCGGCGCCGACGGCGACGCGCTCTCCGAGCACCTGCGCTCGCGGCGCGAGGTCGAGCAGATCCTGGCCGCCGGGCCGGTGCCGGTGACGACGCTGCGGGCGGCGGTCATCGTCGGGCACGGCGGCATCTCGTGGGAGATCACGCGCCAGCTCGTCGAGCACCTGCCGGCGCTGATCACGCCGCAGTGGGTCACCACCCGCACCCAGCCCGTCGCGCTGCCGGACATCCTGCGCTACCTCGCCGGCGTCGCGGACAGCGAGGCGGCGCGCGGCCGCGTCTTCGAGGTGGGCGGCCCGGACGTGCTCAGCTTCGCCGACATGCTGCAGCGGGTGGCGGCGGTCCGCGGCAAGTACCTGCCCAACGTCACCGTCCCGCTGCTCACCCCGCGACTGTCGTCGATGTGGCTGTCGCTCGTCACCGACGTGGACATCCCGACCGCGCGCACCCTCGTGGACTCCCTCAGCGCCGAGACGGTGGTGCGCGAGCACCCGATCGCCGAGCTGTTCCCGGGCCCGGCGCTGGGCTACGACGACGCGGTGCGGCTGGCCCTGGCCGAGCGCGAGGCGGAGCTCGCCGACCGGGAGGCGCGGCGGACCGCGGACGCGGCGACCGAGGCCGCCGCGACCGCGCGCACGGCCACCGACGCCGCCGACGCCGCCCGCGAGCGGCTCCGCGCGGTCCGCGCGGAGCTGGGCGTGAGCGGCTCGTGAGGGCGCTGCGGGCGCTGGCCCGGGCCGCGTTCGTCGACCCCGTGCCGCGCACCCACGACGAGCCGGACGCGGCCTTCCGCCGCCGCCGGATCGTGGTCGCCGTGACCCTCGTCGCGGGCGCGGCACTGCTCGGCTGGTCGCTGACGATCCGCCCCGGCGACCCGCTCTTCTACGCCATGACGCTCGCGGTCGCCGCGACGTGGGTGGCGGGCAGCCTGCTGTCGGGCCGCCTGCACCTGGGCCGCATCCTCTACCGCGACCGGCTGCGCCGCCCCGTGCTGACCCCGATCGCGACGGGCCTGCTCGTCGGGGGCGTGTTCGTGGCCGGCGCGCTGGTCGTCGCGCACATCCCGCCGCTGCGCGACTTCACCGGCGAGGTGCTCGACCACGCCCGCTACGGCGCGGTCGTGCCCATCACCGTGGTCACCCTGCTCAACGGCCTGGCCGAGGAGGTCTTCTTCCGCGGCGCCCTGTTCGCCGCGATCGGCCGCCGCCACCCGGTGCTGATCTCGACCGTCGTCTACGCCCTCGCCACGATCGCGACGGCCAACCCGATGCTGGTCTTCGCCGCCGCGGTGCTCGGCACCGTGCTGGGCCTGCAGCGCCGCGCGTCGGGCGGGATCCTGGCCCCGATCCTCACCCACGTGACGTGGTCGATGGTCATGCTGTTCGCCCTGCCGCCGCTGCTGCGGACCTAGAGCGAAAGCCGCTCGGGGCCTAGAGCGGAAGCCGCTTTGGGCCAAGAGCGAAAGCCGCTTTGGGCCTAGAGCGAAAGCCGCTTTGGGCCTAGAGCGACACCGCGACCGACTCCAGGGCATCGAGGGAGTGCTGCAGCCCCGCCTCCATGCCCGAGGCGATGATCGCGTCGCGGGTCTCCTGGTCGCCGTATTCGCAGCGCATCTCCATCAGCGTCCGCCCGCCGGTCTCGGTGAGCGTGACCGTGATGAGCCCGGTGTGCGCGTCGGGGTCGGGCAGGCCCTCGAAGACCTCGGTGTTCACCAGCCGGTCCGGGGCCTCGACCTCGCGGTACACCCCGCGGAACGCCACCTCGTGACCCCCGGGGCCGACCTGCACGAACCGCCACGCGCCGCCGACGCGCAGGTCGATCTCGGCCGAGTGCATCTCGCCCATCCCCGCGCCCCACCAGCGCTTCACGAGATCGGGCTCGGTGTAGACCCGCCACACGAGCGCCTTGGGCGCGTTGAACTCACGGGTGATGAGGATCTGCCGGTCGGTCGGGAGCGTGACCTTCGCCGTGCCCCTGGTGGTGGTCGTCATTGTCGGTCTCCTTCGCCATGAGGTCGTCCAGGACGTCGTCCATGCGGTCGAATCGTTCGTTCCAGCGCCGCTCGTAGGTCGCGAGCCACTCGTAGAGCGGCTTGAGCGGCCCGGGGTTGAGCCGGTAGACGCGCTGCCGGCCCACCTCGCGCACCCGCACCAGATCGACCTCGCGCAGCACGCGCAGGTGCTTGGACACCTGCGGCTGCGTGAGGCCGAGCATGTCCACGAAGTCGCCGACCGGCCGCTCGCCCTGGGCGAGCAGGTCGAGGATCTGCCGCCGCCGAAGCTCCGCGACGGCGTTGAACGCGTCCGTGGTGGTAGCCGCTCGTGCCATGCGCCAATCATATGCCGATAACGGAATGCGTCAAGGAACAACGGCGGAAAAGCTTCCTGGCTCGGGCCGCGTCACCTGCGGACCGTCGCTCATTGGTAGAACTGGTGCTGCCCGGTCCTGTGGGGGCTGGGCGGCACCTGGCCGTTGGATCACTGCCATCCGTTGCTGCCCCGGTTGAGGGCTTGCGGGAGTGTTTGCGGGGTCTGGCGGTCCGGGACATCCCGACTGGCAACAGGGCTACTGCGCCGTAGAGCGCCCGTCAATGAGCGTCCGGCAGTGATGTCCCGAACCACCAGGTGCGCCTCCCACTGGATTGAGCAGCGGCAGGCGCAGCTTTGAGTGTGACGGATGCACGGTTCGCCGGGATCGACTGGGCGCAAGACTCGCACGCGATCTGCGTCATCGATGCGGCTGGGGAGCCTCTCGAGCGTCTGGTCGTGGCGCATACGAAGGCCGGGATCGGCAAGGCCGTCGGGGTGCTGCGTCGCCACGGCGTGGCCGGGGTCGGGATCGAACGTTCGGACGGTCCCCTCGTCGTGGGGCTCCTCGCGGCCGGTCTCGAGGTGTTCGTGATGCCGCCGTCGCGGGTGAAGTCGTTGCGGGGCCGGTACGGGTCGGCGGGGAACAAGGACGACCGGTTCGACGCCTACATGCTCGCCGATGTGGTCCGCACCGACCGGCGCCGGCTGACCCCGCTGCGGCCGGACACGGCGGCGACGACGAGTCTGCGGACCCTGGTCCGGGCCCGGGCTGACCTGGTGCAGCACCGGGTCGCCCTGGTGAACCAGCTGCGGGCGCATCTGCTGACGGTGCTGCCGGGGGTGGTGGGGTTGTTCTGCGAGCTGACGTCGCCGATCAGCCGGGCGTTCCTGACCGCGTTCCCGACCCAGGACGCCGTCGATGCGCTCACGGTCGAGGAGCTCACCGGGTGGCTGGCCGGGCAGCGTTACCGGAAACGGCCGCCCGAGGTGCTCCTAGCCCGGCTGCAGGACGCACCCACGGGAGTGACCGGCCCGGCCGGGACCGCCCTCGCGGGGGTCACCACCGCCTACCTGACCGCGGCGACCGGCCTCATCGAACAGATCAACGCCCTCGAAACCCAGATCGCGCAGGCCCTCGCCGAGCACCCGGACGGGGCGATCTTCACGTCCCTGCCCCGGGCCGGGACGGTCCGCGCCGCCCGGCTCCTGGCCGAGATCGGCGACGCCCGCGGCCGGCACCCCACCCCCGCGGCCCTGGCCGGCCTGGCCGGGGTGACCCCCTCCACCCGGCAGTCCGGACAGGTCAGGATGGTGGCGTTCCGCTGGTCGGTGAACAAACAACTCCGCGGCGCGGTCTGCGACTTCGCCGCCGACTCCCGCCACGCCAACCCCTGGGCTGCCGATCTTTACGCCCAGGCCAGAGCCCGCGGCCACCGCCACCCACACGCCGTCAGAATCCTCGCCCGCGCCTGGCTCACCATCATCTGGAAACTCTGGACCACCGGCACCCCATACAACCCCGACCAACACAACGCCCTACAGAAACTCCTCACCCAAACCCCTTGACCCCACAGGGCACTCCCGCCAGGAATCCCGGCGTCCGCGGTGGCAAGGGCGAAGAGCTACGCCGTGGCTGACGGCCGGCGCGGGTTCACGACACCGTGGCGGCGATCAGCCCGGCACACGCGCGCGGGTCGTCGCTGAACGGCAGGTGCCCGCAGCCCCGCGTCACGGGCACCGATCGCGTCGAGCCGGCGCAGGACAGCCCGCAGCCCCGGCAGCAGCCGCCGACCGGCGCCGGTTCACGACACCGTGGCGGCGATCAGCCCGGCACACGCGCGCGGGTCGTCGCTGAACGGCAGGTGCCCGCAGCCCCGCGTCACGGGCACCGATCGGGTCGAGCGGGCGCAGGACAGCCCGCAGCCCCGGCAGCAGCCGCCGGCCGGCGCCGGTTCACGACACCGTGGCGGCGATCAGCCCGGCACACGCGCGCGGGTCGTCGCTGAACGGCAGGTGGCCACAGCCCCGCAGCCGCACGTGCCGGGCGCCGGGCAGCAGCCGCCGGGCCCGGCGCGCCTGGAACGCGGGCAGGATCAGGTCCCGCGACCCCCACACGATCGTCACCGGGATGTCCGCGAGCGCCCCGGCGGCGCCGAACCGGTGCCCCGCGAAGGCGTCCCGGGCCGCCGCGAAGCCGGGCGCCGCCGCCAGGGCCCGCGCGTCGGCCACGCCGGCCGCCGGATCGACCCGCGCCGGGTGCCCGAAGAACAGCCCGAACAGCGCGGCCCGCCCCGCCGCCGTCGAGGCCAGCCGCGGCAGCGCCGGCCCGCACGAGCGGGCGCAGGCCCGCGCCGCGGTGACCGAGGCCTGGCACCAGCGCCGCGACACGGGACCCCAGAAGCCGATCGGCGCGAAGGCCGTCACCGACAGCGCCGCCCCGCGCCGGCCGAGCTCGAGCGCCACGCCCCCGCCCATCGAGCTGCCGGCGACGTGGAAGGGCGGCGGCACGGCCGCGAGGACCCAGTCGGCGAGCGCGGGCACCGAGGCGGCCCCGGTGGGCGGGGACGCGCCGAAGCCGGGCAGGTCGAGCGCGCGCACGTCGGCCAGGCGCGCCGGCAGCGCGGGCCGCAGCGGGTCCCACACCTGGCGGCGGCTGCCCAGGCCGTGCAGGAGGACCAGCGGCGCCATACCTGCGTATCGTAGTTGTTGACAGCCCGACAACAAGGGCTCAAGGTGGCTCGCATGGAGTACGACGTCATCGTCGTGGGATCCGGGTTCGGCGGCAGCGTGAGCGCGCTGCGGCTGACCGAGAAGGGCTACCGCGTCGGCGTGCTGGAGACCGGCCGCCGCTTCGCCGACGCGGACTTCGCGAAGACGAGCTGGCGGCTGCGCGACTACCTGTTCGCCCCCGCCGCCGGCTGCTACGGCATCCTGCGCATGACGCTGCTGCCGGACGTGCTCGTGCTGTCCGGGGCCGGCGTCGGCGGGGGGTCGCTGGGCTACGCCAACACGCTGTACCGGCCGCCGGACGTCTTCTTCGCCGACCCGCAGTGGGCCGGGATCACGGACTGGAAGGCCGAGCTCGGCGGGCACTACGACACGGCCTCGCGCATGCTCGGGGTGGCCGAGAACCCGCGCACCACCGCCGCGGACGAGGTGCTGCGTTCCGTGGCCGAGGACCTCGGCGTCGCGCACACCTACCGCCGGACCCCCGTCGGCGTGCTCTTCGGCGAGCGCCCGGGCCAGACGGTGCCCGACCCGTACTTCGGCGGAGCCGGCCCCGCCCGCACCACCTGCACGTTCTGCGGCTCCTGCATGACCGGCTGCCGCGTCGGGGCGAAGAACACGACGGTGAAGAACTACCTGTACCTCGCCGAGCGCGCCGGCGCCGAGGTCCACGAGCGCACCACGGTGACCCGGGTGACGCCCCGCCCCGGCGGCGGCTACACCGTGCGGACCGTGCGCACCGGCGGCAAGCTGCGCCGGCGCCCCCGCACGTTCACCGCGCGCGAGGTGATTCTGGCCGCGGGCGCGCTCGGCACCCAGCGGCTGCTGCACCACGCCCGGCGCCGGGGCGACCTGCCGAACCTCTCGCCCCGCCTCGGCGAGCTGAGCCGGACCAACTCCGAGTCGATCCTGGGCCCGCGCTCCCGCCGCCGCGACGCCGACTTCACCGACGGGGTGGCGATCACGTCCTCGATCCACCCGGACGCCGACACGCACATCGAGCCGGTGCGCTACGGCCCCGGCAGCAACCTGCTCGGGCTCATGGCCGCCGTCCTCGTCGGCGACACCGGCCGGACCCCGCGCTGGCTGGCCGGGCTCGGCCGCACGCTCGCGAGCCGGCGGGACTGGCCGCGGCTGTTCTGGCCGCGCCGCTGGTCGCAGCAGACGATCGTGCTGCTGGCCATGCAGCCCAAGGACAACTCGATCACCGTCGGCCCCCGCCGCGGCCCCCTCGGCGGGCGGCGCCTGACGAGCCGGCGCGGGGCCGGGGAGCCGAATCCGGTGTACCTCCCCGTCGCCCACGACGTCGCCCGGCGCGTGGCCGAGAAGATCGACGGCGTGCCGCTCGGCTCCGTGACCGAGCTCGTCGGCCGCCCGGTGACGGGGCACTTCATCGGCGGCGCCGCGATCGGGGCGGATCCGCAGCACGGCGTCATCGACCCGTACCATCGCGTCTTCGGCCACCCCGGGCTCCACGTGGTCGACGGCGCCGCGGTGACCGCGAACCTCGGCGTGAACCCGTCGCTGACGATCACCGCGCTGGCCGAGCGGGCCCTGTCCCTGTGGCCCAACCACGGCGACCCGGACCCGCGCCCGCCGCTGGGCACGCCCTATGTCCGCGTCGCCGCCGTGGAGGCGCGCAACCCGGCGCTGGGGCCGGCCGCGTGACCGGGACCACCACCGAGCGCGGACGCGACACGCCGCTGAGGCCGGCCCACGTGACCGGGGCCCTCGACGCCGTCGCGGCGCTGGAGCCGGCCCACATGACCGGGACCGTCGACGCCGTCGCGGCCCTGGGGCCGGCCCACGTGGTCGGGACCGTCGACGCCGTCGCGGCCCTGGGGCCGGCGCTGGGGCCGGCCGCGTGACCGGGACCGTCGCCGAGCGCGGGCGCCGCCTCGAGCCCGACCAGCGGCGCGCCCAGATCCTGTCGTGCGCGGTGCGGCTCTTCGGCGAGCGCCCCTACGCCGAGGTGTCGACGACCGGCATCGCCGAGGCGGCCGGCGTGGCCCGCGGGCTGATCAACCACTACTTCGGCACCAAGCGGGACCTCTACGTCGAGGCCGTGCGGGTGCTCGTGACCATCCCGCCGGTCGCCGTGGAGCAGCTGCCCGCGGGCGGCCTGGCGACCCGGGTCGACGCCAGCGTCACCTGGTTCCTGGACGTCGTCGCGCGGCACAGCGCCTCCTGGCTGGCCGCGGTCGACGCCGGCGACCCCGACGTGCGCCGGGTCCTGGCCGAGGCCGACGAGGTCGCCGCGGACAGCATCCTGGTCGCGATCGGCCTGGCCGCCGACGACGGGCACCGCGACGAGCGCCGGGCGATGATCCGCGCGTACTGCGGCCTGGCCAAGGCGACCGCCCGCGAGTGGCTCGAGCGCGGCGCCCTGACCCGCGAGCAGGTCCACACGATGCTCGCGACCACGCTCATCACCCTCGTCCGCGAGGTGTTCCCGCGGGTGCGCCCATGACACCGACCGCCACGACACCCAGCACCCCGGTTCCCGGGACCCCCCCCGCGGGCGCGCCCATGACACGGACCGCCACGACACGCAGCGCCACCGTCCGCGAGGCTCTCCCGGCGGTGCGCCCATGACACGGATCGCCATGGTCGGGGCCGGGTTCGGGGGGATCGCGGTCGCGCATCTGCTGCGCCGGGCCGGGTTCGGCGACGTCACGATCTACGAGCGGGCGGCGGAGGTCGGCGGCGTCTGGCGCGACAACACCTACCCCGGCTGCGCGTGCGACATCCCCGCGCCGCTCTACTCGTACTCCTTCGCGCTCAACCCCGACTGGTCGCAGCGGTTCCCGCCGCACGACGAGATCCTGCGCTACCTGCGCACGTGCGCCGACGACTTCGGGCTGCGGCCGCACCTGCGCCTCGGCACCGCCGTCGCGGCCGCGGCCTGGACCGGCACCGCGTGGCGCCTCACGCTCGCCGATCAGGCCACGGGGCTGCGGAGCACCGCGGAGTACGACATCCTGATCCCGGCCACGGGCCAGCTCACGCGGCCGGTCGTGCCCGCGCTGCCCGGCGCGGAGGACTTCGCCGGGCTCGCCGTGCACACCGCGGCCTGGGACCCGGCGATCGACGTCACCGGCCGGCGCGTCGGCGTCATCGGCACCGGGGCGAGCGCCGTGCAGCTCGTGCCCGCGATCGCGGACCGGGCGGCGGCGGTCACGGTGTTCCAGCGCTCCGCGCCCTGGACGCTGCCGAAGCCCAACCGGCGGTACGGCCGCGTCCGCCGGGCCCTGAACCGCCGCGTCCCGCCGCTCATGCGCGCGGCCCGGGCCGGCACCTGGCTGCTGACCGTGGTCACCGGGCGCGCGATGACAGGCCGGCCGATCGCCCGCCGCTTCGTGCGCGCCCTCTCCGACGCCCAGCGCCTGCTCCAGGCCCGCCGGCTGCGGCCGCGGGTGACGCCGGACTACGCGATGGGGTGCAAGCGGGTCCTGTTCACCGGCGACTGGTACCGGACGCTGCGCCGAGCGCACGTGGACCTCGTGACGCACGACATCGTCCAGGTCACGAGCGCGGGGGTGCGCACGGCGGACGGCTCGGCGTACGACTGCGACCTGCTCGTCTATGCGACGGGCTTCGCGGCGACCGAGTTCCTGACCCCGCTGGCCGTGACCGGGCGCGACGGCCGGCGGCTGGACGAGGAGTGGCGCGACGGCGCCTACGCCCACCTGGGGATCACGGTGCCGGGCTTCCCGAACCTGTTCCTCATGTACGGCCCGAACACGAACACCGGCAACACCTCCGTCGTGTACTTCCACGAGTCCCAGGCCCGCTACATCGTCCAGGCGGTCCGGGCGGTGGCCGAGTCCGGCCCCCTGGAGGTGCGCGCCGACGTCGCGGCCGCCTTCGACGCGGAGATGCAGCGCCGCCTGGGCGGGAGCGTGTGGACCGGGTGCACGAGCTGGTACCGCACCGCCACCGGCCGCGTGGTGACCAACTGGCCGGGGATGGCCTCGGAATACCGTGCCCGGACCGCCCGCCTGTCCCGCACCGACTACCGCTGAGCCGCGACCGCGAACGACACTGCCCCTGAACCGCGGCCGCGAACGACACTGCCCCTGAGCCGCGGCCGCGAACGATACTGCCGCTGAGCCGCTGAGCCGCGGCCCCGGACACTAGCGCTGGGCCGCGGACCCGAACGACATCCGGAAGTCGTCGGCGACCAGCGAGAGCAGCGGCCTGCGCCCGGCGAGGAACCCCAGCGGCCCGTCCGGCTCGAAGTGCCACTCGGCCTTCGCCGGACCGCACCGGGCCGTGGCCCGGACGGGCGTCGTCTTGGGCCGCCCGCGCAACACCTGCGTGCACCGGAACCGGACCGGCAGCCGCAACAGCGGTCGCGCGGCGCCGAACCCCGCCGAGGCGATCGACCCCGCCGAGGCGATCGACCCCGCCGAGGCGATCGACCCGGCCGAGGCGGTCGACCCCGCTGAAGCGGTCGACTCGACTGAAGCGATCGACCCGGCTGAGGCCCGGGTGTCGGTGATCTCCAGCGCGGCGAGATCCTTGGGAATCCCCCAGAGCTCCCGCCCGCCGTCGCGCGAGTCGGCGCTGTCGACCCAGATGTGCGAGATCGTCACCCGGGGCCGGATCCCCGCCCGGACGAGCACGGCGGCCAGCAGCTCGCGATAGCTCATGTCCCCGCCGGGCCGGTAGTCCACCCACGCCGCGCCGACCAGCGCCCGCGGCCCGGCCCGCACGACCCGCACGGCCCCGCGGAGCTCGACGGGCAGCGGGGGCACGGCGGCGACCGGGACCGCCCAGACCGACACGGTCATGCGGCCGCACAGCGACCACGGCTCCGGCGGGTAGCCCATGTCTGCGCACTCTACGCTTCTTGGCACCCTGCCAACAGCCGCGCGGGCCGGGTTCGCGCGGCGGCGAGCCGACCCGGGCGAGAACCGCACGCCGCGGCCGCGGGCGCTCCCGGCAAGCCGCCGGCGTGGGGCGAGCGTCGCCGACGCGGCCGATGCCTACGCTGCCCTCACCGGGCCCGCATCCCGGCGGTCCGGCCGGTGGGTCAGACGCGGATCCGGCGGGCGCGGCGGAGCATCACGACGGCGCCGGACGCGAACAGCACCACCAGCACGGCCAGCGCCACCACGCTGAACGAGCCCGAGCGGCCGGGGGCCGCGGGCCGCGCGCCCGCGGTGCCGGGGGCGGCCGCGGCTTCGGCGACGGCCGACGGCGGTGGCGGCGCGTGCAGCCGGGCCGCCTCCTCGGGCGTGACCAGGTGCCCGACCGAGGCGCCGGCGGGCCGGGTGAAGCCCCAGTCCAGCAGCGTCGTGCCCTGCTTCCAGGCGCGGGCGGGCACGATCTCGGCGCCCATGATCGTGACGACGAGCCGCCGGTCGCCGCGCTTGGCGGCGCCGACGTACGTGTGCCGG
The DNA here is from genome assembly GCF_050947935.1 of Dactylosporangium sp. CA-052675. Taxonomy (GTDB): domain Bacteria; phylum Actinomycetota; class Actinomycetes; order Mycobacteriales; family Micromonosporaceae; genus Dactylosporangium. The sequence goes on from NZ_CP192010.1 coordinate 6,499,908, forward strand.
GCCTCGTCGGTGAAGCCGGTCTTGCCGCCGATGGCGCCCGGGTACTCGGTCAGCAGCTTGTTCTCGTTCTGGATCTGGAAGCCCTTCGGGTCCTTCGGCGGCTGGGCCGGCCACTGGAAGGTCAGGGCGCTGTCGTACTGCAGGAACGCCGCCCGGTCCAGGTTCTCCCGGGCGATGAGGGCCAGGTCGTAGGCGCTCGTGAACTGCTCGGGGGCGTCCAGCCCCGACGGCGTGACCGCGTGCGTGTCGTCGGCGCCGAGCCGGTGCGCCTCGGCGTTCATGGCCGCGATCGTCGCCGGGACGCCGCCGTCGCCGCCCCCGACCCGGGCGAGGGCGTTCGCGGCGTCGTTGCCGGACTGCAGCAGCAGGCCGTACCACAGCGTCGAGACCGGGTACCGGCCCCCGGCGATGATGCCGACCAGCGAGCTGTCGGCGGGCAGGTCGAGGTCGGCCGGGGTCGCCTCGACGACCTGGTTCGGGTCGAGCTTGGGCAGTACCGTCGCGGCGAGCAGCAGCTTCTGCACGCTGGCCGGACGGCGGCGCAGGTGCGGGGCGCAGGCGCCGAGCACCTCGCCGGTGTCGAGGTCGGCGACCACCCACGACATCGCCGAGGTGCTCGGCGGGGCGGGGGCGCCGGGCGGCACGGCCAGGCCCGTGGTCGCCAGCCGCGCGCCGCCGACGACGGGCGCGGCCGGGTCCCGCTCGGGTGAGGGCGGGGTGGGCGGGATGGTGGGGATGGACGCGTAGGGGCACGGCACCACGGCGGCGGTGTCGGCGGCGGCGGAGCCGGACGGCTCCAGCAGCCGCAGCGGACCAGCCGACAGCACGGAGCCGGCGGTGTCGGCGGCGGCGGCGGACGGCTCCAGCAGCCGCAACGGACCAGCCGACAGCACGGAGCCGGCGGCGGTGGCGGTGGCGGTGGCGGTGGCGGACGGCTCCAGCAGCGGCAACGGACCAGCCGACAGCACGGCGGCCAGCGCGCCGGCACCCAAACGCCACAGATCCATGAGCGGAGCCTATCGAGACGGGCAGTTGCCCGCCGGTGCAGTCGTGAACGCGACGACGGTTGCGACGGATCGCCGCTACCCTGCCGCCGTGGACGAATACCTGCGGCCTGCCGGCGGGCGCGAGCGCGACCGTCCGGGGCGAGCGGACCGCCATCGGGTTCACCCGCGACGGCGCCGCGCTCGTCGCGGTGGTCACCGGCGCGGACGGCGTGGACGAGCCCCCGGTGCGGCTGGCGCCGCTGGACGCGTGGCCGCTCGTGCGCGACCGGCTGCGGTAGCCGCGCACCCCGTACTGCACCAGAACCGCACTCAGAAACGCCGCTCGCGCACCGATCGGTGTGGCCATGCCGGACAGCGCGCTCGAGCAGCACGAGATCGACTACCGGGCCCGCCAGGTCAGGCTGGGCACGTGGGTCGGCGTCGGGGTCATCCTGATCGGCGCCGTGCGGGTCCGGCTGGAATGGCACGGCGGCCCGTGGATCATCACCGCCATGCTCCTCGCCGCGCTGGGACAGGCGGGACTGGCGATGCTGCCGTGGCAGCGGTACGTCCAGGCGCCCTGGCTCCCCCGGGCGCTCGCCGGGTGGTGGCTGGCCAACCTGGTGCTGCTGCTGGCGTTCACCGCCTACGACACCGCCGCGCTGACCATCTACCCCGCCGGCATCATGCTCGTGCTGGCCTCGACCGCGGCGCTGGCCGACAGGAGCTCCGTGATCGGGCTCGGCACGCTCAGCATCGCCGGGTACCTGGCCCTGGTCATCACCCGCGACCGGCCCGTCGGCCCCACCCTGGCCGCGCTGACCGTCTCGCTCATGCTCGGCGTCACCTGGTTCTGCGCCCAGACCGCGAGCAACCGCAGCCGGCTGGACCGGGCCCGGCGCCGCGCCGAGAACAAGATCGAGGCGCTGCTGGAGGCCTCGTCCGACGCGGTGCTGGCGATCCGCGGCGACGGCGGCGGGGTGACCTACGCGAGCCCGTCGGTGCGTACCGTGCTCGGCTACGACACCGCGTTCGTGACCAGCGCGCTGCTCTCCGACATCACCCACCCCGACTACCTCCCCGTGTCCCAGGAGTGGTGGCAGCGGGTCATCGGCGGCGGGCCCGGCTACACCGCCCGGGCCGAGTCCCGCGTGCGCCGGGCCGACGGCGCCTGGATCTGGGTCGAGGTCATCGGCACCAACCGGACCACCGAGGCGCCGCTCTTCGCCGCGGTCATCAGCATCCGCGACATCACCGGCCGCAAGGAGCTGGAGGAGGAGCTGACCCGGCAGGCGTTCGCCGACTCGCTGACCGGGATGCCGAACCGGGCCCTGTTCCGCGACCGGCTCGAGCACGCCATCGCCCGCAACCGGCGCGGCGGCGGCCGGATCACCCTGCTCCTGGTCGACCTCGACGACTTCAAGCTCGTCAACGACAGCCTCGGGCACACCGCCGGCGACCAGCTCATCGCGACCACCGCGCTGCGCCTGCACCAGCAGCTGCGCGCCGCCGACACCCTGGCCCGCCTCGGCGGCGACGAGTTCGCGATCCTCGTCGAGGACATCACCGAGATCGAGGCCATGGACCTCGCGGAGCGGCTGCTGGCCGCGATCCGCCGGCCGCTGCGGCTGGGCAACCGCGAGGTCGTCTGCTCGGCGTCGATCGGCGTGGCGACCGCCAAGGCCGGCGACGGCGACGACGGGCCCGACCCCGGGGAGCTGCTGCGCAACGCCGATCTGGCCATGTACGCCGCCAAGGGCGCCGGCCGCGACCGCTACGCCCTGTTCGACCCGGCCATGTACGCCGGCATCATGCGCGAGGCCGAGGACCGCGCCGAGCTCGAGCGCGCCCTGGCCCAGCACGAGTTCCTGGTGCACTACCAGCCGATCGTCGACCTGCCGACCAGCCGCCTCATCGGCGTCGAGGCCCTGGTGCGCTGGCAGCACCCGGTGCGCGGCCTGGTCGGCCCGAACACGTTCATCCCCCTGGCCGAGTCGACCGGGCTCATCGTGCCGCTGGGCCGCTGGGTGCTGCGCCAGGCCTGCGAACAGCTGGCCGCCTGGTGCGAGCAGTTCCCGGTCGCGGCCGGGATCCGGGTCAACGTGAACCTCTCGGCGCGGCAGTTCCAGCACGAGGGGCTGGTCGAGGAGGTCGCCGGCATCCTGGCCGAGACCGGCGTCGACCCGCACCAGATCGTCCTGGAGATCACCGAGTCGCTGCTCATGCAGGACACCGACTCCACCATCGAGACCCTCGGGCGGCTCAAGGCGCTCGGCGTGCGCCTGGCCATCGACGACTTCGGCACCGGGTACTCGTCGCTGTCGTACCTCAAGCGCTTCCCGGTCGACATCCTCAAGATCGACCGCTCGTTCGTCGACGGCATCGACACCGAGGACGGCGACGCCACGCTGGCCGAGGCGGTCGTGCAGCTGGGCCGGGCGCTGCAGCTGCAGACGGTCGCCGAGGGCATCGAGACCACCGAGCAGTGGTCGACGCTGCAGGACCTCGGGTGCGAGTTCGGCCAGGGGTACCTCTTCGCGCGGCCGGGCGCCGCCGACGAGATCTCCTCGATCCTCGGCGACGCCCGGGCCCCGCGGGGCTAGACCACTGACACGTGGGCGTGCACGATGCGCCAGCCCTCCGGCAGCCGCACCCACGTCTGGGACTGCCGGCCCTCGCCGGAGCCGTCCGGATAGCCGAACAGCGTCGTGACGGTGGCCAGGTCCGAGCCGAAGGAGCAGATCCGGGTGTCGTACAGCCTGCGCCCCGCCGGCACCGCAGGCTGGGCGGACCGCCACGCGTGCAGCGCGGCCGCACCGGTCTGGCGGTCCGCGATGCCGAAGCGGGTGACCGCCGGCGAGTCCCAGAACCAGCCGGCGAGCGCCTCGGCGTCGCCGGCCACGAGCGCCTTCTCGTAGTCGCCGAACGCGGCCGCGACCTCGGCCACGACGTCGGGGCGATCGATGTCCACGGCGACCTCGCTCAGACCGCGGGTTCGGCGACCAGGCCGCCGTGCTCGCCCTCCGGCTCGGCCTCGCCCGGCTCCGGCTCGCGCGGTGCCGGCCGGGTCAGCGCGAACAGGCCGCAGACCACGGCGATGAACAGGTACCCGAGCGCCACCGGCCCGGCGGCGTTCCAGCCGACCTGCGCGGCGTGGATCAGCCCGACGAAGGACAGCACGGCGCCGGCCAGGGCGAAGATCCCCGCGTGGATGAAGCGCTTGTCGATGATGAAGGCCACGATCGAGCCGAGCACCAGGCCGGCCAGGATGGCGCCCTGGCCGAGGGTCAGCAGGCCGCCGTAGATGACGCCGTTGCCCTCGAGGGCGTCCGCGCCGACCTTCGCCGCGGTGGTTCCGGCCGCCGCGAGGGAGTTGTCGATCTGGCTCGTGGCCCACTGCGCGATGTTCGGCACCAGGGCCGCGATCACCGCCGCGGCGTGCGCCTTCGGGGTGAACTGGAAGGCCTGGGCGCCGATGAGCAGGCCGATGTAGAGCAGGATCGGCACGATCGCCGGCATCGGGAACACGGCGCCGAGCAGCCCGAACATGCTCAGGAAGCACAGCAGCGCGATGACGATGCCGGTGGCCATCGAGTAGCCGTTGCGCCCGCCGGCCTTCTTCCAGCCCGGGTGTCCGACGTAGACCGCCGGCGGGAACGGCGAGCCGAGCGCGGCGCCGACGATCGCCCCGGCCCCGTCGGCCAGCAGCACGCTGCGCAGGTTGTAGTTGTCGCCGGCCGCCGCCGCGCTCTCCACGTTGGACATGCCCTCGGTGAAGTTGTAGACGCCGAGCGGGATGGCCGTGGCCAGCAGCGGGGCCACGTCGGACAGGCCGGAGAACAGCAGGTCCAGGTGCAGGCCGGGCAGGGCGAAGCCGATCTCGTGGGCGGCCGCGCTGACCGCGTTGCCGTGCATGGCGCCGCCGATCCAGCCCACGGCCGTGCCGACGAGCAGCGCGGCGAGGCCGATCGGGAAGTTGCCGGGCAGTCTCGTGTCGGTGAGCAGGCCGATGAGCAGCAGCGCGAACACCGGCAGGGCGACCCACGCCAGGTTCCACATCCGGGCCGCGGGCAGCATCGCGATGAACGTGATGGAGATGCCGGCCAGCGTGCCCAGCAGGGCCGCCCGCGGTGCGTACCGGCGGATGTACGGCCCGACGAACGCGCCGATGAGCACGATGACGCCGATGATGAACGCCCACGCGAGGCCGGCCTTCCACGCCTTGGTCGCGTCCTGCGTTTTGAGGTACACCGGCAGCATGATGACGAAGATGACGATGAACATGTGCGGGACGCTGGGGCCGTAGGGCAGGGCCGTGACGTCGGTGCGCTGCTCCCGCCGGGCCAGGCGGCGGGCGAGGAAGGTGTAGTAGACGTTGCCGACGACGAGCGCGATGCCCAGGGCCGGCAGGATCGCGTGGAACACGTCGCGCTCGCTGAGCTTCACCACGAACAGGCACAGCGAGGTCAGGGTCAGCACGTTGACGAGCACGTTCACGCCGAAGCCGAAGAAGGCGTTCGTGTCGCCGCGCACCCACCACGGGATCTTCAGCGCGGCGGTCGGGGTCTCGGTAGCCATGTGGTCACGTCCTCTGCAGCGATGACTGGAGGGCGGCGATGAACGCCGGCGACTCGGCGACCCAGCCGAAGATGCCGCCCTGCGCGGCGATCATTCTCAGGCCGGTCTCCTGGAACTCCGGGAAGTACGAGCCGACGCAGTCGGCGAGCACGAGGCACTCGTACCCGCGGTCGTTGGCCTCCCGGACGGTGGTGTGCACGCAGACCTCGGTGGTGACGCCGGTGACGACGAGGCTGCGGATCCCCTTGGCGGTCAGCCGCTCGCCGAGGTCGGTCGCGTAGAACGCGCCCTTGCCGGGCTTGTCGATGACCGGCTCGCCCGGGGCCGGGGCGAGCTCGTCGATGATGTCGTGGCCGTACTCGCCGCGGATGAGGATGCGGCCCATCGGGCCGGGCGCGCCGATGCGCAGGCTCGGGTCGCCGCGGTTGAGCTTCGCGGGCGGGCAGTCGGACAGGTCCGGCCGGTGCCCCTCCCGGGTGTGGATGACGGTCAGGCCGGCCGCGCGGGCCGCCGCGAGCAGGGCCCGCGTCGGCTCGATGGTGCGGCGCAGCTGGGCGACGTCGTTGCCGAGGGTCTCGCCGAAGCCGCCCGGCTCCATGAAGTCGCGCTGCATGTCGATGACGATCAGCGCGGTGGTCGCGGGATCGAAGGTGTACGGTCCGGGAACCGCGTCGAGGACGGCCACAGTGGACACTCCTAGCCGGCCGTAGCCGCGATGAGGTCGCCGGAGGTGGCGACGCAGCCGAAGACCCCGCCCTGCATAGTGACCATGTGCAGGGCCGCGGCGTGGTTGGACGGGTCGGTGGCGCCGGTGCAGTCCGACAGGATCAGGCACTCGAAGCCCCGGTCGTTCGCCTCGCGCATCGTGGTGTGCACGCAGACGTCGGTGGTGATGCCGGTCAGGATGAGGTGCGTGATGCCGTGCGTGCGCAGGACGAGGTCGAGGTTGGTGGCGTAGAAGGCGCCCTTGCCGGGCTTGTCGACGACCACCTCGCCGGGCAGCGGCGCGACCTCGGGCACGATCTGCCAGCCGGGCTCGCCCCGGACGAGGATCCGGCCGCACGGGCCGGCCGCGCCGATCTCGGCCCCGATCCGCGCCGAGCGCCAGCGCTTGTTGGGCGGCAGGTCGCTCAGGTCCGGGTCGTGGCCCTCGCGGGTGTGCACGACGAGCATGCCGAGCCCGCGGACGTGGTCGAGCAGCTTCGCCGTGGCCGGCAGTCCCGCCCGGGTCAGGCCGATGTCGTAGCCCATGCTGTCGACGTAGCCGCCCGGCCCGCAGAAGTCGGTCTGCCAGTCGATGCACAGCAGGGCGGTGCGCCCGACCGGCACCTGCCCGTCGTAGGGCCAGGCGTAGGGTTTCGCGCCGACGACCGGGCCGATGGTTGCGCTCATGATCCCTCCTCGTGCCGGTGTGCCCGCCAGCCGCCGCTGGCGGTGATGTCCCGCGCGCCGGCGGTTGCGTACGCCTCGCACAGGAAGCCCTGGGTGACCGGTCCGTCCACGGTGGACACGAACCCGATCGACAGCGGCGGGGCGACGCCGGCCAGCAGCGTCCCCAGCGCCGCGCTCGGCAGCCGCCAGATCTCGACCTCGATCGCCGCGCCCGCGCCCGCGGCCACCCGCACCAGCCCCGGCACGCCGCTGGGCAGCCGATAGAGCCGGTAGCAGTCGGCGGTGCGGGTGGTGCGCGCGAAGTGCCCGCCGAGCGCGACGAGCTCGCCGTTGCGGGCCTCGCCCCGCAGGTGGTGCCCGACGACCGCGAGCTCGACGAGACCCTCGTCGGGCGGGGCTGCCGGCGGGGCTGCCGGCGGCGCCTGCCCCAGCAGCGCGGCGGCCAGCGCGAGCAGGGTCGGCTCGCTGAACGCGGGCCCGATCAGCTGCAGCCCGGCCGGCCGCCCGTCCGGCGTGTGCCCGTTCGGCACGCTCACCACCGCCAGATCGAGCAGGTTGGCGAACTGGGTGAACCGGCCCAGCACCGCGTTGCGCCCCAGCGGGTCGGTGGCGATCTCGGCGAGCGTGTACGTGGTGGGGATCGTCGGCAGCGCCAGCACGTCGGCGCGGGCGAAGAGCCGGTCGGTCGCGGCCCGCAGCTCGCGCAGGCGGTGCTGGGCCCGGAACGTGTCCGCGGCGGTGAAGCGGTGCCCGCCCCGCAGGATGCCGAGGGTCAGCGGCAGCACCTCCCCGGCGTGCCCGCGCAGGAAGTCCTCCAGGTCGGCCAGGCGCTCGGCGACCCACGGCCCCTCGTACAGCAGGCCGCCCGCCTCCAGCAGCGGGCCGACGTCGACGGGGTCCGCGCCGGCGGTGAGCCGGGCCAGGGCCGCACAGCCGGCGACGTAGCGCTCCGCCTGCCCCCGGTCGCCCTCGAAGTCCAGCGTCCCGGGGCGGGCCACGGCCAGCAGTACCGAATCCGGGGCCTTGGCCTGTGCCTTTCCCGTGCGGGACCAGGGGTCCTCCGGGTGCGGGCCGGCCGCGACGCCCAGGACGGCCGCGGCGTCGGCGATGTCGTGCGTGAAGACCGAGACGCAGTCCAGGGAGCGGCAGGCCGGCACGACGCCGATGGTGCTGAGCAGGCCCCGGGTCGGCTTGAGCCCGACGATGCCGTTGAGCGCGGCCGGCACCCGGCCGGAGCCGGCGGTGTCGGTGCCGAGCGCGAAGGCGACCAGCCCGGCCGCCACCGCGACCGCCGAGCCGCTGCTGGAGCCGCCGGCGATGAGGCCGCCGCCGTAGACGCTCTCCACGGCCCCGTACGGCGATCGGGAGCCGGTCAGGCCGGTGGCGAACTGGTCGAGGTTGGTCTTGCCGGTCAGCATCGCGCCCGCGGCGAGCAGGCGCTCGACCACCGGCGCGGTGCGCGGGGCGGGGTAGGCGAAGGCGGGGCAGGCGGCGGTGGTGGGCAGGCCGGCCACGTCGATGTTGTCCTTGACCGCGAACGGGATGCCGTACAGCGGCAGGTGCTCGCGGCCCCGCAGTTCCCGCGCCCGGCGCCGCAGCGCGTCCGGCTCGACCCGGCCGATCCACACGCCCTGCGGGGCGGGGGCGGCGATGACCTGCTCCGCGACGTCCTCCGGGGCGGTTTCGCCGCGCCGGTAGGCGTCCCGGAGGGCGGCGATCCCACGGTGGGTGTCGATGCTGGTCATGCTGTCGATTGTCGACAGTTCTGTTACGCGGGCCGGCGCGCCGTGTAACGCATCGATGTCCTGCGCCTCACGGCGCGACCGCCCGGGCGAGGGCCGCGGCTCAGGCCAGGTAGGAGCGGGCGCCGTGCTCGGCCAGCGCCTCCAGCACGGCCGCGGCGTCGTGGGTCCGCACCGCCTCGTGGAGACGCTCGTGGCGGTGCACGCCGTCGTGCGGGCGGGCCCGGGTGGCCTCGCGGCGCAGGTTGAGCGCCATGTACAGCTGGATCTTCACCAGGATCGACTCGTACGTCAGCGTCAGCTGGCGGTTGCCGGCCAGCGCCACCACCGCCACGTGGAACTCGCGGTGCGCGGTGGCCACCTCGAAGTGGTCGGCCCGTGCGTCCGCGGCCCGCATCGCCTTCATCGCCGCGGTCACGCCGGCCAGGTCGGCACCGGGCGGGGTGGACCGCACGGCGTGGCGCTCGAGCACGTCGCGGACCGCGTACAGCTCCTGGATGTCGGTGTCGGACAGGATCGCCACCCGCACCCCGCGCCGCGGCAGGTGCTCGACCAGCCCCTGCTGAGCCAGCAGCCGCAGGGCCTCCCGCAGCGGGGCCCGGCTGATGCCGAAGCGGCGGGTCAGCTGCTCCTCGACCAGCCGCTCCCCCGGCTCGGTGCCGCCGCCGAGGATCTCCCGGGTGAGCCGGAGCGCGGCGAGCTCGACCAGGCTCGCGCCCGGCAGCTCGCCGCTCTCCTCCTTCATCGCCACAGTGTGGCAGATGTGCCGATCGGGATCGGGTGGGGATTCAGGGGCGGACTCAGGCGGGGATGGTGTACGGGTCGCCGTACACCTTCCACGACAGCGGCGGGTCGAGGTCGAAGTTGCGGTTGCCGAGGAACACCCGCTGTTCGGTGTCGACCCGGCTGGTGTCGCTGTGCGCCTCCTCGGTCTTCATCGCCGCGACCCGCGCGTCGAGGAAGGCGTTGAGGTAGGTCGCCTCGTCGCCGCCCTGGGCCGGGGTTTTGGCCTTGGCCATGGCGGCCTTGCGGATGCCGCCGAAGCTGACGGAGCTGTTGCCGGGGCCGTGCATGACGATCGCGTCGTAGTAGATGAACTGGCCCAGGGCCCGCAGGCCGTCGGCCTTGGCCTGGCTGACGGACGGGTTGAAGTACACCCGGTCCCGCTCGTCGTTCTGGGCCTGCTGGAACGCCGGGTCGGCGGCGGCGGTCCTCCAGTCCTTGGTGAAGTTCGGGTCCAGCCCGGCGTGCGAGTCGCTGTTGTTGACGCCGCGCAGCGCCGGCAGGTACTTGGCCAGCACGTTGCCGGGCACCCGCTGGGTGTAGAGCTCGACGAGCTCGAGCATGTCGCCGGTGCCGGAGCAGAAGCCGATGATCCCGGCGGTGTAGCCGCGCCCGTCGCCGATGTCCTCGATGTAGCCGTACTGCGCCTTCCAGTTCAGCGAGGAGTTCTCCGCCGAGGACACCAGCTGCATCGCGATGTCCTTCTTGCGCGGGTCGTTCAGGTCCTTGCCCGGGGTGCCGGTGGGGCTCCTGGTGGGCGAGGGGCCGGCGGACGCGCTGCGCGACGGGGACGCCGAGGGCGAGGCGGAGGCCGGCGGGCCGGCGGTGCGCGACGCCGATGGCGAGGCGGTCGGGGTGCCCTCGGTGAGGGCGGTGCCGTACACCTTGAACTCCCACAGCGAGTAGCCCCACTGGGTGCCGCGGGCCGTGCCGAGCAGCCGCACGTACCGCCCGGTGCCCGACAGGCCGGTGAGGTCGTCGGTGCCGCCGTCGCCGCCGGTGGTGCTGTAGACGGCGCTCCAGGCGTTGCCGTCGGCCGAGGTCTCGATGCGGTAGGCCTTGCCGTAGGCCGCCTCCCAGTTCAGGTTCACGTGCGTGATGCGCTTGGCCGCGCCGAGGTCGACGCGGATCCACTGCGGGTCGGAGCCTTCGGCGCTGGCCCACCGGGTGCCGGTGTTGCCGTCGAAGGCCTGGGCGGCGCCGAGCGACGAGCTCTCCACCGACGAGGACGTCGCCGGGCGGCCCTGGGAGAGCAGGGTCTCGGTGGCGGCGTCGGCGCCCTGCATGACGACGACGGTCGTCACGGTGCCGGCGGCGAGCAGTGCCGCGGCGCCCAGGCCGGCCAGCCTGAGGGGGTGGTTCACGAGGTGCCTCCGGAAAAGGTCTGTCAGGCAAGTTGCCTGCCAGATCCTTTGATTGGAGTGCCTCGATGTCAAGGTTCCTAAATGAGACTTCATTTCACGTTATGGTTGGCGGCTCGGACCGCGGCCACGGGGCGCTCGGGCAGCCCGAGCAGCTCGAGCAGCTCGAGCAGCAGCACGACCGCGGCCGGCCCGAGCGGTCCGTACCGTCGCCGATAATGCACCTCTCAACCATATTTGACCGTTTTTCTCCGTACACTGGTGTCAGCGCGATTCGGGGAGGAAGTCATGTCGACGGTCCTGGTTGCCGAGGACGATCTGGCCATCCGCGATCTGCTCACCTTCCTGCTCGACACCTCCGGCCACCACGTGCTGGCCTGCGCCGACGGCGGCAGCGCGCTGGACACGGCCCGGCGCGAGCACCCGGACCTGGCGATCCTCGACGTCAGCACGCCCGGCATCACCGGCATCGAGGTGTGCCGGGCACTGCGCGAGCGGGCCGCCGACACCGAGCTCATGCCGGTGCTCATGCTCACCGCACACGGGCAGCGGCTGGACGCGGGCACCGGCTTCGACGCCGGCGCCGACGACTGTCTCGTGAAGCCCTTCGAGCCCAGCGAGCTGATGTCCCGGATCGAAACGCTGCTCGAGCGGTCGGGGGTCGCCTAAAATCCGGTCGACCGGATCGGGCAAGATGGTCGGGTGACGCACAGTATCGCTGACGACTGGGTTGCCCGCTTCGCCGACGAGGTCATCGAGGCCGCGAAGGACCGCGCGCCCGGCAAGCCCATCGTCTGCGCGTCCGGCCTGAGCCCCTCCGGCCCGATCCACCTCGGCAACCTGCGCGAGGTGATGACCCCGCACCTGGTCGCCGACGAGATCCGCCGCCGGGGCCACGACGTGGTGCACATCCTGTCGTGGGACGACTACGACCGCTTCCGCAAGGTGCCGGCCGGCATCGAGGGCGTCGACGAGTCGTGGAGCGAGCACATCGGCCGCCCGCTGACCGCCGTGCCCGCGCCGCCCGGCAGCCCCTACGCCAGCTGGGGCGAGCACTTCAAGGCGGCGATGGCGGCCTCGCTGGAGCAGCTCGGGGTGCGGTACCGCGGGATCAGCCAGACGGAGATGTACCGCTCGGGGGCCTACGTCGAGCAGATCCTCCTGGCGATGCGCGAACGGCAGCACATCGACGCGGTGCTCGGCAAGTACCGCACGAAGATCGCCCCCGAGGAGAACGACGAAGACGGCGAGGGCGCGACCGGCTACTACCCGTATCGGCCGTACTGCTCGGTCTGCAACCGCGACACGACCACCGTCACCGCCTACGACGACGAGACCACCGAGCTGACCTACACCTGCTCCTACGGCCACGGCGCCACGATCCTGCTGCGCGAGCACCACAACGGCAAGCTGGTCTGGAAGGTCGACTGGCCGATGCGCTGGGCCTACGAGGGCGTGCACTTCGAGCCGTCGGGGGTCGACCACACCTCCCCCGGCTCGTCGTACGTCGTCGGCACCCAGCTCGTCGCCGAGATCTTCGGCGCCAAGGCCCCGATCGGCCCGATGTACGCGTTCGTCGCCATCGCCGGGCAGGCCAAGATGAGCAGCTCCCGGGGCGGGGTGCCGACCCCGGCCGACGCGCTGCAGATCATGGAGGCGCCGCTGCTGCGCTGGCTCTACAGCCGCCGCCGCCCCAACCAGGCGTTCAAGGTCGCGTTCGACGACGAGATCCAGCGCATCTACGACGAGTGGGACACGCTCGGGCGCAAGGTCGGCGAGGGCACCGCGGCGCCGGCCGACGCCGCCGCCTACCACCGCGCGGTCGGCACGGCCGCCGGGCCGCTGCCGGTGACGCCCCGCCCGCTCGCCTTCCGCATGCTCGCCTCCGTCGCCGACATCACCGTCGGCGACCCGGCCCAGATGCTGCGGATCCTCACCGACGTCGACCCCGCGAACCCGATCGTCACGCTGGAGGAGGCCCGGCCCCGGCTGGACTGCGCGGTGCGCTGGGTCACCACCTACGTGGCCGACGAGCAGCGCACCCACGTGCGCGCCGAGCCCGACGCCGAGCTGCTGGCGTCCCTCGACGACGAGCAGCGCGCCGCGCTCGCCCTGCTGGCCGAGCGCCTCGAGGACCAGTGGTCGCTCGAGGGCCTGACCAGCCTGGTGTACGGCGTGCCGAAGATCCGCCTCGGCCTGCCCCTGGACACCAAGCCGACGCCGGAGCTCAAGGTCGCCCAGCGGGAGTTCTTCTCGCTGCTGTACCGCCTGCTCGTCTCCCGCGAGTCGGGCCCGCGGCTGCCCACGCTGCTGCTGTCACTCGGCGCGCAGCGGGTGCGGGCCCTGGTCGGCGCGTAAGCACGGCCGCCTTCCGGCGCGCACAGAGTTCGTAGGAGCCATGACGGGGGTCATGGATCGTCCCGCGGTGCTGCTCGTCGCCGGCCCGGCGCCCGTCGATCTTCCGCCTGGCCGTGCCGTCGCCGCTGTTCGGGGTGCCGGCGGCGGGAACGGCATGGAACGGCGTCATGGGTGCACGGCCTCACCAGGGGGCCGTGGACCGATCGGAGGACGCCGATGCGCCAGCAGGGTCAGCGGTTCTGGGAGTGGGTGATCTCGCCCAACCACAACGAGGTCGTCGTCGATGGGCCCGGCCACCACGAGGCCGTCGTCGAGAAGCCCGTCGCGCCCGGCAACGGGTCGTGGGACGACCTGTTCCGGGACTGGCGGATCTCGCCGAACCACAACGAGACCGTCGTCGAGGAGTAGCCGGCGATGCGCGCCGGGGTGCGGCGGATGCTCGTGCTCGCCGTGCGCCGGCGCGACCGCGGGGACTATCGCGGCGCCGGACGGCTGCTGCGGCTCGCCCTCGCGCACGCGGAGCACCGCTACGGCCGGCACGGCCTGCCCGCCGTCGACGTCCTCGGCGAGCTCGGGGTGCTGCACAAGCTCACCGGGCGCCTCGGCGAGGCGAAGACCTGCTACCGGCGGGCGCTGCGCGGGCTGCGTGCGCGGCGGCGGCCCGACCTCGACCGGTTCGCCACGCTGCTGCACAACGTCGGCGGGGTCGCGCACGCACAGGGGCGGCACGCGACCGGGGAGCCGGCCGCGCGGCGGGCGGTCGAGATCCGGGCCGCGCGGCACGGGGCCGACCATCCGGCCACGGCCGCCGACCGGGCCGCGTGGGCGGCGCTGCTCGACGGGTGCGGGCGCACCGGGCAGGCCGCGGCGCAGCTCGAACGGGCGCTGCGGGCGTTGCGCGACCCCGTCGAGATCGCCTTCGTCACGCACAACCTCGCCGCCGTCCGGCACCGGCTCGGCGACCTCGGCGGGGCCGCCGCCGGCTACGAGCGGGCGCTGGGGCTCAAGGAACGGCTGCTGGGGCCGGACCATCCGCAGCTGGCCGCGACCCTCGTCGGGCTCGGCGGGGCCCGCAAGCGGCCCGAGTACTATGAGCGGGCCATCGCCGTGCTGGAGCGGGTCGTGGACCCGCGCCACCCGACACTGGCCGCGGCCCGGCGCGGGCTCATCGCCCTGCGGCAACCGTGAACGCCGGTGCGGGTTCGTGGCCGTGCCCTCACGGAGGGTCCGGGCGGCGGTGCCGTACGGTGTTGCGGTGACCGAGCGAACGGATCTGCTGTCCAAGGCCGAGAAGCGCGCCGCCGCCAAGGCCGCCAGGGCCCGTGCCGCGCGCGCCGCCCAGCGCCGGCGAACGCTGTCCATCGTGGGCGCCGCGGTGGCCGTCGTCGCCGTGATCGCCGCCCTGGTGGTCCTGGTGGTCGTCAACGGCGGCTCCTCGGACCCGTCCGCGAGCCCGTCCGGCGCCGCCACGACCGAGGCCGCCGCGACCGAGGCCCCGTTCCCGCCGGTCCCCGCGGGCGCCGACCCGGCCCTGTCGAAGAAGCCGGAGGTGAAGGCCGGCGGCGGCACGCTGACCAGCCTCGTGAAGACGACGGTCGTCGAGGGCGCGGGCCCGGCCACCGCGGCGGGCCAGTCCATCACCGTGAACTACGTCGGCGTGACCTACGCCGACGGCAAGGAGTTCGACGCCTCCTGGGACCACAAGCAGGCGTTCACGTTCAGCCTCGGCGGCGGGCAGGTCATCAAGGGCTGGGACCAGGGCCTCGTCGGCATCAAGGTCGGCTCGCGGGTCCAGCTGGACATCCCGCCGGCCCTCGCCTACGGCGAGAACCCCACCGGCGGCCAGCCCGCGGGCGCGCTGCGCTTCGTCGTGGACGTCCTCGCCGCCCAGTAGCGCCGGGTCATTCCCGCCCTATGACGGGTGTCGTTCGGCGGGTGTCGTTCGGCGGGTGACTCCGGCGACGGCGGTCAGCGGCTCAGCCACTCCGTCAGCAGGGACCGTTCGCCGGGCGTCAGCGTCGGCAGGGTGGGGACCACGGCGCGGAAGGCCACGGCGAGGGCGGTGGCGTCGTCGCGCGGCACCGGTGCGGCGTCGTGCAGGATCGTGCGCAGCACCGCCTCGAGCATCTCCTCCGCCAGGGCCGGGTCGCGGTCCTCGGGGGGCGTGTCGAGCAGCGTGAGCACCACGCCGGTGCCCGCGGCGCGGATCAGCTCCACGGCCAGCGCCTCCGGCACGCGCAGCCGGCCCGCGGCGGCGACCCGGTGCACGCGGGCGCGCAGGACGGCCGCGCCCGCCTCCGCGGCCGGGGACGGGCGGGTGCGGGCCGGGTCGCTGAGCAGCGCGAAGAGGGCGCCGTTGGCCAGGCCGAAGCCGACGTGGGTGTGCCAGCCGGCGCGCAGGTCGGCGACCGGGTCGAGGTCGCCCGCGGACTGGGCCTTGCCGGCGACGTAGGTGGCGAAGACGTGCTCGGCGACGGCGTCGAGCAGCGCGTCCTTGTCCTCGAAGAAGCGGTAGATGGTCGGGGCCTGCATCCCGGCCTCCTGGGCGACCGCACGGATGGTCACCGCGGCCGCGCCCCGCTCGCGCAGCAGCCGCGCGGCGACCTCCACGATGCCCTGCCGCCGTGCATCCACGTAACGACGATAACACGGGCTTGTTAACGACGTTATTAACGGCGTTATGCTGAGGCCATGAACAATGATCTGATCATCGTCACGGGGGCCACCGGCGCGCTCGGCAGCCAGGTCGTGCGCCAGCTGCTGCGCCGGGTGCCGGCCGAGCGGGTCGCGGTCAGCGTCCGCGACCCGCGGAAGGTGGCGCTCGAGGGCGTCACGGTGCGGCAGGGCGACTTCGCCGCGCCCGCGACGCTGGACTTCACCGGCGCCGCGCAGGTGCTCGTCGTCTCCTCGAACACGCTCGGCCCGGCCGCCCTGGCCCAGCACCGGGCCGCGATCGACGCCGCCCACGCCGCCGGGGCCGGGCGCATCCTCTACACCAGCCACCAGGGCGCCGCCGCGGACTCCCGGTTCGCGCCGATGCCCGACCACGCCGCGACCGAGGCGCACCTGGCCGCGACGGGCACGCCGTGGACGTCGCTGCGCAACGGGTTCTACATGAGCACGATCGAGCGGCTGCTCGGCGGCGCGCTGCAGACCGGCGAGCTCGTCGCGCCGGCCGACGGGCCGGTGTCGTGGACGGCGCACGCCGATCTCGCCGAGGCGGCGGCCGCGATCCTCAGCGGCGCGGTCTTCGAGGGCCCGACACCCCCGCTCACCGCGCCGGTCGCGCTCGACCTGGAGGCCGTCGCCGCGCTCGTCACCGAGCTCACGGGCCGCACGGTGCGCCGCGTGGTGGCCGACGACGAGGAGTGGGCCGCGGGCCTGGTCTCCCACGGCGTACCGGCGGAGCAGTCCCGCCTGCTGCTCGGCATGTTCGAGGCGTCCCGCCGGGGCGAGTTCGCCGCGACCGGCCCGGCGCTGCGGGAGCTGATCGGCCGCCCGGCCACCTCGGTCCGCGACCACCTCGCCACGGTGCTCGGCTGAGCACGGCGCCCTCGACGCGCACGGCTCACCGCGCGTCGAGGGCCTGGATGAGGTCGGCGATGATGTCCTGCGGCTCCTCCAGGCCGACCGACAGCCGCAGCAGCGCCGGATCGATCCCGCCCGCGGTGCCCCCGTGCGTGAACAGCAGGCTCACCGGGTGCGTGATCAGCGTCTCGGTGCCGCCGAGGCTCACCGCGTTCAGCGCCAGCCGGGTCCCCTCCAGGACGCGCTGAGCGGCCTGCGCCGAGGCGACCGTGAACGACAGCATGCCGCCGAACCCGCTCATCTGCCGGCGCGCGAGCTCGTGCTGCGGGTGGCTCGGCAGGCCCGGGTAGTGCACGGCGGCCACGGCCGGGTGGGCGGCCAGGGCCTCGGCGACCGCCTGGCCGTTGGCGTTGTGCCGGGCCATGCGCAGCGGGAACGTGCGCAGGCCGCGCGCGAGCAGCCAGGCCTCGAACGGGTGGCAGGTCGGGCCGAGCACGCGCGCGGTCTCCCAGGCGCGCTCGATGAGCCCGGCCCGGCCCGTGAGCACGCCGGCGGTGACGTCGCTGTGGCCGTTGAGGTACTTCGTCGCCGACTGCACCACGAGGTCCACGCCGAGGTCGAGAGGGCGGGTGTTGTACGGCGAGGCGAACGTGTTGTCGACCACGAACAGCGCGTTCGGAGCGGCGGCCCGCACCGCGGCCAGGTCCGTCAGCACCATCGCGGGGTTGCTCGGGGTCTCGGCGTAGACGAGGTCCGTGTGCTCGTCGACGGCGCTCGGCAGGGTCTCCTGCGGCACCAGGGTGACGTCCACGCCGAAGGAGGGCAGCACGTCGCGCAGCAGCGTCAGCGCCGCCGTGTAGTGGTTGGTCTGGGCGACGACCCGGGTGCCGGAGCGCACGTTCGACAGCAGCGCGGCGCTGACCGCGGCCATCCCGCTGCCCAGCAGCAGCGCCCGCTCGGCGCCGTCGAGGTCGGCGAGCATGGCCTCGGCCTCGGCGGCGTTCGGGGAGCCGTAGCGCGTGTAGTACCCGACGGGCGCCACGGCCTCGGCGATCTGCGCGGCCTCGGGGCCGCGGGGCAGCTCATAGGTGCTCGTCTGATAGACCGGTGTCGTCACCGGGGTGCCGCCCGGCCGCTCGGGGACGTCCGGGTGCAGCAGGCGGGTCATGCTCGGGCGGATCTCCATGGGCCCAGTATCGCCGCTTCCGCGATGCCCGATTTGCCACGAACGAGAGGGTTCTTCGTTATGTTGCCTCCATGCGACATCGGATCGGAGCGGTCGTCCTCGCCATCGCGCTGCTGGGTGTACCACAGCAGGCATTCGCGGCCGACCAGCCCCAGACGATCGTGGTGCGGCCCGGCGACACGCTCTGGGGGCTCGCCCACCGCAACGGCACCACGGTGCCGGACCTGCAGCGCCTGAACGGCCTCGGCACGTCCACCCTCATCCGCGTCGGCCAGACGCTCGTCCTGCACGACGACGCGGCCGCGGTCCGGGCCCGCAGGACGGCGGCGGCCATCGCCTACGCCAAGGCCCAGGTCGGCAAGCCCTACAAGTTCGCCACCGCCGGGCCCGACACGTTCGACTGCTCGGGCCTGGTGATGATGGCCTGGGACGCGGCCGGCGTGCGGCTGCCCCGGGTCACGTACGACCAGATCAAGGTCGGCGAGCGGGTCACCCGCGCCCAGCTGGTCCCCGGTGACCTCGTGTTCACCAACAACGGCGGGCACGTCGAGCTCTACATCGGCGACGACCAGGTGGTCAACGCCGGCCACACCGGCGTCTCCGTGCACCTGCAGGACCTGCCCCGCGAGGAGCAGGTCGTCGCCTACGTCCACCTCACCGACGTGTGACGAGGTCCTCGAGGAGCCCGGCGAAGGCCGACTCGGCGGCCCCGATCGACGGCCCGAGGGCGCCCAGCCCGGCCGGGACGATCGGCGGGAGGGCGTCGCGGCGCCAGGCCATCGCGGCTCGCCGTACCGCCGCCGAGAAGACGTCCCCGGCCGACGCCAGCAGGTCCGCGCCCAGCCCGCCCAGGGTCACCACGGCCGGGTCCAGCGCGTTGAGCAGCGCCCCGACGCCCCGGCCGAACGCGCCGGCCGCCCCGTGCACGGCGGCGCGGGCGGGGCCGCCCGCGCGGCGGCCAGCACCTCGCCCGCGAAGGCCCGGGGGTCGGCCGGGGCGGGCCGGCCGAGCGCGCGGGCCATCGCCCGGCCGTCGACGGTCACGTCCCAGCACCCGCTCGCCCCGCACGGGCAGGCCAGCGCCGGATCGCCGAACGGCACGTGCCCGAACTCGGCGGCGCCCGGCGCCGGGGCGCCGTCGATGAGCACGACCCCGCCGACGCCGACCTCGACGGTCAGGTGGAGGGCGACCGCGTGGCCCCGGGCGGCCCCGCGCCGGGCCTCGGCCACCCCGGCGAGGGCCGCGTCGTTGCCGACGGTCAGCGGCAGCCCGCACCCGAGGCCGCAGAGGTCGACGTCGCGCCAGTTGAGGGTCGCGGCCTGCACGACGGTCGTGCCGCGCACGGTCGCGGGGACGCAGACCGCGACGCCCACGACGCGCTCGGCGTGCTCGGCGCGCAGCGCCCGCACCGCGTCCGCGATCTCGCCCAGCACCGTGGCGGGGTCGCCGCCGTGGCGGCGCACGGGCGCGGGGTCCAGCGCGCCGCCGACGGCCGCGGTGGCGACCCGCCAGGTCGCGTGGGTGAGCTCGACCACGGCGACGAGCGGCCCCTCCGGGTGCGCGACGAGCACGGTGGTGGGCCGGCCGCGCCCGGCGCTGGGCGCGGCGACCTCGCCGAGCAGCCGGGCCGCGCGCAGGCGCCCCATGACCTCGGTGGCCGAGCCGCTGCTGAGGCCGAGCCGGGCGGCCGCCTCGGCCCGGGTCACGCCGGGATTGGCGTGGGCGAACCGCAGCAGGTCTAGGGCGGCGGGCATTCCTCGAATATACTCGACCTACGAGTTTATTTGGAGGACGGCATGCGGTTCGCGGCGGTACTGCTCGACATGGACGGCACCCTCGTCGACTCGGACGCGGCGGTCGAACGGGCGTGGCTCATGTGGGCGAACGAGGCCGGGGTGCCGATCGAGCGGCTGCGCCCCCGCATGCACGGCGCCCCGGCGCCGACCACGATCCGCGCGGTGCGCCCGGACCTGTCCGAGGCGCAGGTGCAGGCGGCGTCGCGGCGGCAGCTGGAGCTGCAGTACGGCGACCTCGACGACGTCGTGCCCGCCCCCGGCACGGCCCGGCTGCTGGTCGTGCTCAAGGAGCTGGAGCTGCCCTGGGCCGTGGTCACCAGCGCCGACCGCCGGCTGGCCTCGGCCCGGCTCGGCGCGGCGGGCATCGAGCCGCCGCTGCTCGTGACGGTCGAGGAGACCGCGCTGGGCAAGCCGCACCCGGACCCGTATCTCGCGGCCGCCGCCCGCCTCGGCGTCGACCCGGCCGGGTGCCTGGTGGTCGAGGACTCCCAGCCGGGCATCGACGCGGGCCACGCGGCGGGGTGCACGGTCGCGGCCCTGCGCGGCCTGGACGCGGACCTGCGCATCACGACCCTGGCGGACCTGGCCGACATCCTCATCCAGCGCTCGTAGCGTCGCCGCCGGGCCACCCGACGGGGGTGCCGGTGCGGGCGGCGCGGGCCTCGCCCCAGTCGTAGAGCGCCTGCAGCACCGGCGCGAGGCTGCGGCCCTCCTCGGTCAGCGTGTACTGCACGTGCGGCGGGTTCGCGCCCAGATCCCGGCGGGCGACGAGGCCGTCCGCCTCCAGCTCGCGCAGACGCTGGGTCAGCATCTTCTCCGACACGTCCGGCATGCGGCGGCGCAGCTCGCCGTAGCGGTGCACGCCCTCCTTCAGGTGGGCCAGGATCACCGGGCGCCACTTGCCGCCGATGACGTCCACGGCCAGTTCGACCGGGCAGTGGTACCGCTTCACCGCGTTCACCGCGCTCCTCCCCGAACGCACCGAAAAGTGCGTACTTGTCGCCGTGCGCCCAACCGTGATCCCGTCGCGGTGTGACTGAGACACTCTACGAATGGGCGGGCGGCGAGGCGGCGCTCGAGCGGCTCACCGAGGTGTTCTACGACCGGGTGCTCGCCGACCCGGTGCTCGCCCCCGTGTTCGCGCACATGGACCCCGGGCACGCGCACTACGTGGCGATGTGGCTCGGCGAGGTGTTCGGCGGGCCGGCCGCGTACACCGCGCGGCGCGGCGGCTACCCCCACATGCTCGGCAAGCATCTGGGCCGCGGCATCACCGAGGCCCAGCGGCGCCGCTGGCTCGAGCTCATGATGGACGCCGCCGACGAGGCCGGGCTGCCCGGCGATCCCGAGTTCCGGGCCGCGTTCGTCGGCTACCTGGAGTGGGGCACGCGGCTCGCGGTGAGCAACTCCCGGCCGGGCGCGGAACCGGTCCGCGAGGCACCGGTTCCGCGCTGGGGCTGGGGCGAGGCGCCGCCCTACCGGCCGTAGCGAGCGCCGGCCGCGGCGAGCCGCTACTGCCAGGTCATGTCGAGCTGGTTCTGGTAGTTGACGTAGCCGGCCCGGGCGAACGCGCGCGCCATCGGCACGTTGCCGGCGTCGGTGCTGGCCCGGATGCGGGGAACGTCGTGCGCGGCCAGCACGCGGGTGCCCTCGGCGAGGATCGCGTCGACGTAGCCGTGGCCGCGGTGCTCGGGCAGCACCGCGATGTACGCGATGATCGGCCCGTAGTCGTTGCGCGCCGGGAAGACGAACCCGACGGGCTCGCCGCCGGGCCGGGTCGCGACGCGCCACCAGTCCCGCGGGCTCGAATATCGTTCGAGCTCGCCGTGGAAGTGCTCCTCGGCGACCGCGCGCGGGCTCATCCGCTCGAGGCCGGCGCGGCTGTGCGCGTCGAGGGTGCCCGCGACGGCGCGGGTCATCAGGTCCAGCGCCTCGTCGGTGCCGGCGAAGCCGCGGAAGCGCAGCCGGCCTTCCTCGGGGCCTTCGTCGGGGCCTTCGCCGGGCGCGATCGGCGTGCCGGGCCGCCATTCGAGCCGGAGCCGTTCGACGAACAGGCGCGCGCCGAGGTGCTCCAGGGCGGCCAGGCGCGGTCGTACCGCCGCGTCGTCCTGACGCCAGCCGGGCGGCACGAACCGGATGTACTCGGGTGGGGCCGACCCGGCCGGCACGAGCCGGTCGAGCGCGGCGCGCACCAGCGCCTCCCCGCTCGCCGCATGGCCGTCGGCGAAGTCGAAGAAGTCCATGAGCTGCGGCGCCGTCGCCCCGGGCCGCGCCCACCAGCCGGCGCGGGCCAGGACCTCCCCGTCGCGCTCGGCGATCCAGAGCCACCCGGGCCGGCGGTTGCCGCGCTCGAGGTCGCCGGGCACCTCGCCGTCGAGCTCGTAGGTCAGGCGGAGGAACAGGGGTAGTTCAGCAGGCCCGGTGATCGGGCGGAAGGTGACGTGCATGTGTGGCTGCTCCAATGCGTGGTGCACGGACTGCGGACATGACCGGCTCCTCCCTTCCGGCGATCACCCGTCGCCGCCGACCTTCCTATCGGCGCCGGCGCCGGCCCGCAACCGCATTTCGCCGAGCATCGCGTCGACCGAGCCGGCCGGATCGGTGATCGGGAACTGCACCGCCCGCACCACCCCGGCCGGGTCGAGCAGCAGCGTGAGCCGCTTGAGCCGGTCGGCGCCGGCGACCCGGAACGTGGGCAGGCGCAGCGCGGCCGCGAGCCGGACGTCCTGGTCCGACAGCAGCGGGAACGGCAGCCGCGCGTGCTCGGCGAAGGCCAGCAGCTGGTCGGGGCGCTGGGTGCTGATCCCCCGGATGGCCGCGCCGAGCTCGCGGAAGGCGGGTTCGCGCTGGGCGTACGTCAGCGACTCCAGCGTGCACCCCACGGCGCCCGGGATGTCGCCCCAGCCGGGCGGGTGCCCCTCGGCCGCGGGTGCGAAGGCGCCGGGGAAGCAGTACAGCACCGTCCAGTGCTCACTCGCCAGCCCCGGCACGGCATGGCCGGCGAGGGCGTGGACCCGCCGCGCCTCGGCCTCGGTGCCGATCGCGTCCAGCGAACCGTCGCCCATCACGTGCCGCGAGCCCCAGTCCTGCAGCGCGACGAGCACCGGCAGCAGCCCCTCGCCCTTGGGCGTGAGGACGTAGTCGTGGCGGGGCGGGTGCTGCGAGTACGGCCGCCGCCGCAGCACGCCGTGCTCGACCAGGGCGCCGAGCCGCTCGGTGAGGGCCCGCCGGCTCACGCCCAGCCCCTTCGCGAGCGCGTCGAAGCGGGTGGTCCCCCCGGCGATGTCCCGCACGATGAGGAACGTCCACCAGTCGCCCATGACGCCGAGCGCCTGCGCGATCCCGCAGTCGGCGTCGGCCAGGTCCTCGTGCCGCACCCATGCAGTATAGTCAGTTCCAAATTGGAACCCACTGCATCGGACACACTGGGGAGGGCGCATGTTCTGGCGCTGGTGGTCGGCAGGTATGGCCAGTTCCGCGGGGTCCGCGATCAGCGCCGTGGCGCTGCCCCTCACCGCCCTCACGGTGCTCGACGCGACACCGGTGCAGATGGGGCTCGTCGCGGCCGCCGGCTACGCGGCCTGGCTGCTCATCGGCATGCCCGCCGGCGTGCTCGTGCAGCGGCTGCCCCTGCGCGGCGCGCAGATCGCCATGGACGTGCTGCGCGCCGTGGCGGTCGCGTCGATCCCGGTCGCGTGGGCGCTCGGCGCGCTGACCATCGCCCAGCTCATCGCGGTCGCGCTCGTGGTGAGCCTCGCGACCGTCGTCTTCGGCGTGGCCAACACGACGTTCCTGCCCGCGGTCGTGCCCCGCGAGCAGCTGCAGTCCCGCAACAGCCTCACCTCGGCCACCGACGCGGTCGTGCGGCTCGGCGGCCCGTCGGCCGGCGGCCTGCTCGTGCAGCTGCTCGGGCCCGTACCCACGCTGCTCGCCGACGCCGCGAGCTACCTCGCCTCGGCCGCGCTCCTGCGCACGCTCCCGGCGCGGCGCACCCCCGTCCCGGACGCCTGGCCGCCGATGCGCCGCATGATCGCCGAGGGCTGGCGTTTCGTCGCCCGGCACCCCGTGATGGGCCCGGGCATGTGGACCGCGACGGCCGTGAACTTCGTGTGCGGGGCGCAGCTGGCGCTGTTTCCGCTGTACCTCGTCCGGGTCCTGCACACCCCGCCCGGCCTGCTCGGCGTGCTGCTCGCCGCCGAGGGCGCCGGCACGCTGCTCGGCGCCACCGTGACATCGCGCTTCACGGCCCGGGCCGGGGCCGGGCGCGCGCTGATCCTGGCGGCCGGCATCGCCGTGCTGGGAGCCACGATCATCCCCATCGGCAGCGGCTGGGCCGCCTTCGTCGCCTTCGCGGTGGGCAACATCGTCTTCGCCGGCGGCGTGGTGATCCTGAGCGTCACGACGCGCACCTACCGCCAGCTCGCCACCCCGCCCGAGCTGCTGCCGCGGGTGGCCGCGACGGTCCGCTTCGTGTCGTGGGGCGCGATCCCGGTCGGCGGGCTGCTCGCGGGCCTGCTCGCGGACGCGACGAACGCCCGCACCGCCCTCTTCGCCTTCGCGGCGGCGACCCTCCTGGCCCCGCTCGCCCTGCTCGCGAGCGCCCGCATCCGCTCAGCCGGTCTGGATCCGCACGACGACCTCGGACTCGGTGACCTTCTGCACGGAGATGTCGAAGCCCTGCGCGGTGGTGCTGCCGTCGACGGGCACGCTGACGACCGTCCCGCCGACGTCGAGCTTGACCTGGCCGTTGTCGACCCCGACGAGCTTGACGTCGACGCCGAGCACCGAGGACTCGGCGTCGACCCCGCGGTCGAACGTGACCGTGCAGGCGCTGGTGGTGCAGTCGACGTTGTCGGTACTGCACGCGGCCGTCCCGAGCGCGAGCACGAACCCGGCGGCGAGCGCGGCGGACCTACGACCCAGCTTCGTAGCCATCATGCGGACCGAGTCTAGACGGCCCGCGCACGTGTCCACCCGCACCCGCGCGGCGCCGGTCAGGTGCCCTGGCGGGTCGGCATGACGGTGACCTGCTGCAGGTTCACGCGCCGCGGCAGGGCCGTGTTCACGAGGTCGGCGCGGCGCCCCTCGGCCGCGGCGGACACGAGCTGCGGGACCACGGCGCCGATGGTGTGCATCGCGGCGGTCACGTTCAGGTCGATCTGGCGCTGCCACTGGTCGGTGCGCAGCTGCTCGACCGGGGCCGGGAGCATCACGCCGGCGTTGTTGACGACCAGGTCGGCCGGGCCGAGCACGGCGGCGGCCCGGTCGGCGGCGGCCGCCAGGGCGTCGGCGTCGGTGACGTCGACGGGCACGCCGAGCGCGGTACCGCCGGCCTGCGTGATCTCCCCGGCGAGCTCGTCGAGGCGATCCTGGCGGCGGGCGAGCAGCGCGACGCGGGCGCCCCGGCCGGCGAGCACGGTCGCGGTGGCCGCGCCGATGCCGCTGGACGCGCCGGTGACCAGCGCGACGCGGCCCTGCAGGGAGTCGTCGGTCATGCCCCCAGCGAACCCGTCGCGAGCCGCCGCCGCCCTCCCCGCGCGCCGAGGGACCGCCGGCGCGGCACACCCCGGCGGCGGCGTCACGGGCCGGCCAGCGACCGCAGCACCGCGCCGAGATGGTCGGCGGCCCCGCACAGGGCCTGGATCGCGTCGGCCGCGACGGGGCCCGCGGGCGGCGGCGCCGCCAGCAGCTCGGCCAGCACCCCGAGCGTCGTGGCCACCGCGTCGGCGACCGGGTCGGGGCGGCGCCCGCGGCGCCGGGCCACGGTGTGCTGGACCCAGGCCAGGCGGGCCCGCTCCAGCCGCTCGACCCCGCCGGCGCCCGCCGTGGCCCGGTCCGCCGCCCAGTGCAGGTCCGCCCGGTCCTCGACGTCGAGGCCGGCGAGCGTCTCCAGCGACTCCTGCCGGTCGACGAGCGCGGCCGTGAGGTGGGCGAGCAGATGCGCGCGGCGGCGGTCGGGGTCGAGGTCCCGCATGATGTACCGCGGATCCCCGGGGATGCCGAGCACGGTCATCGCCCGCAGCAGATCGTCGGTGCCCGGCAGGTCCATCGCGCCACCCTGGACCGGGCGGTCCGCGGCGGGCTGTGACGAACCTCGCGCATCCGTCCATCCCGCCCCACCGGCGCCGAAAACCGGCGAAACACCTGGCCGGTGCGCCGGCGGAGGGGCCTGGCGGACTCCGTGCGACGTTGCCCTAGGCTGTGTCGAATTGGCGGCGGCGGGGCCTCCCGGTGACCCGATACATTCCCCTGCATAGGAGGTGGCACGGTGTCACAGAGTGCGAACGGGGACGACAACTTAGCCCGGCGCAACGCCTGGCTCTACTACCTGGTCGCCGGCGGCGTGGGCATCGTGCTGCTGCCGTTCACGGTGGCGCTGCACGCCGAGCTGTGGCCGCAGCTCGTCGCGATCGTGCTGCTGGCCGGCTCCGGCGTCGTCGGGTTCCTGACCAGCTGGCGCACCCGCAAGCCGCGCACGCTCGTGGTGCGCCCGGCCGCGTTCGAGGCGCCGCCCGCGTACTTCCGGCTCGCCGTCAACGCCGCGAGCCTGCCGCCGGTCGTGGGCATCCTGTGCAGCATCGTCTACGACGACGATGACTGGGGCGTGTTCACCTGGATGCTGTTCGCGGTGACGCTCGGATGCGCCTACCTGATGGTGTACGCCCTCGTCATGCTCGTCCGCGGCACCGGGCGCCTCGTCCTGCGCGCCGACGGGCTCACCGTCGTCGACGCGACCACCACGCACGAGGTGCCGTGGGCGGCCATCATGTCCGGCCCGTTGCCGACCGTCTTCGGCGTCGGCCGGCTCGGCATCCTGTGGCCGGAGCTGGTGACCACGACCGGGTTCGGGCGCAAGAAGAACCTGCAGCGCATCCAGCTGCAGCTGCAGTCCAGCGCCGTGCACCGCGAGTTCCTGCACGACTCGGTCAACCACTACCTCAACCACCCCGAGGACCGCGGCTCGATCGGCACCGAGGAGGGGCTCCGGCACCTCCTCGCGACGCTGCCGGCCTAGGTGGTGCTGCGCGGCCGGCGTCTGTCCCTCGTGCGGCGGGGGCGGCGCGGCGCGAGGATGCCGATGCCGGCCGGCGACGCATAGGTCCTGCCCGGCACGCCGGCGACGGTGAGGACAAGCGGGGGCCGTCACGAGGGGCGCCGGCCACCACACCGCTCGACGGTCACCGCCGGGATCACCGGCGACCGTCACGTCCCGTGCGGCACGGGCTAGGCGGCCATGCCGAGGGAGCGCAGGTGGCGGGCCTCGCGGGCGGAGCGGGCGAGGGCCTGGGTCGTGCGCGGGCCGGCGATCCCGTCCACGGCGAGCCCGGCGCGGGCCTGGAAGCGGCGCAGCGCCTGCGGCAGCTCGGCCTCGAACGCGCCGGGCCGGATCAGCCCGAGCTCCGCGAGCAGCGCCCGGACCTCACGCGGGTCGGCGGGCGGGACGGCCTCGTCGGTCGCGTTGACGGTGCCGGCGAGGGCGGCCCCGACGACGGTGAAGATGCGGCGAACGGTCATACCTCGAGTGTGTTGCGCGAACGTCGCGCCGGCGTCAGGGGAAACCCTGTCAACCGACCCTGAAAACGTCCGTCGCCAGGTCCAGCGCGGCGCGGACCGGGTCGCCGGCCCAGCGGCTCGGGAACGCCTCGCGCAGGGTCCAGCCGGCGCGCAGCAGGGCCCGCTGGCGCTCCAGATGGGCCCGGTTGCCGTCCGGGTGCGGGGCGCAGACGAGGCCGACGCCGTCCACCACGAGATCGAGGGTCCAGTCCCCGACCCGGTACGCGGCGTGGACCTCCCGGCCGGCCGCGGACAGTTCGGTGGCGAGGCGGGCGGCCCACGGTACCGCCGCCGGATCCCCGGCATCGAGGGCCGGCCGCGGGTCGTCCGCGTGCGCGAGGAAGTCCGCGATCAGGCCGCTGCCGCTCGTGAGGGAGGTGACCACGACCAAGCGCCGGCGGGCGCGGGTGGTCATGACGTTGAACAGGTTCGGCTCGGCGGCGAAGCGCGTCCGGGCCGGGGTGTCGCCGTCGACGAGGCCGAGCGACACGACGACGGTGTCGGCCTCGCCGCCCTGGAACGCGTGCACGGTGCCGCAGCGCAGCCCGAGCCGCTCGATCTCCTCGGCCGGGAGCTGCTTGAGCAGCGCGGCCTCGATCGCGTCGGCCTGCGGGCGGAAGGGCGTGACGACGCCGATTCCGGTGCGCCCGGCGGCGGCCAGCTCGCGCACGGTCCGCAGCACCGCGTCGACCTCGGCCCGGTTGACGCCGTCGCGCACCTCGGCCCCGGCGACCCGTACGACGTCGATGGCGTCCTCGCGCTCGGCGGCCGGGGTGCGGGTCATGAGCGTGAGCCGGCCGTCGTAGAAGCGCCGCGCGGCGAACGCGATGAGGTGCGGGGCGCACCGGTAGTGCTCGCCGAGCCAGGTCGCCGGGGCGGCGCCGACGGCCACGTCGAAGGCGCTGGAGCGGCGCACGTCGATCCGGTCGCTCAGCCCGTGTCGCGCGAGGGTCGCGGCCACGTCGACGTCGGCGACGAACGACACGAACCGCAGCTGGCTCGGGTCGCCGGCGACGAGCGCGCGGCGGGCGCGGGCCAGCACGGGCGCGGCCCGGATCTGGTCGATGTGCGCGGCCTCGTCGAGGATGACGAGGTCGAACAGGCCGGGCACGGGCGGCAACAGGTCCTCGACGTCGGCGACCGTGCCGACCCACAGCGGCAGCGCCTTGACCAGCGCCGGCCCGTCGAGCGCGGCGAGGGCCTCGCGGCGGCGGTTGCGCCCGGCCCGCAGGGCGGCCCCCAGCTCGGCGGTGCTGCCGCGGGCGGAGCGGCCCCACCGGTCGGCGGCGGCCGCGGCGTCGCGCATCGCGGCCCCGACGGCGGCCCGCAGCCGGGCGTCGGCGTCCAGCAGTGCCGGCCAGACCGCGCCGAGGTCGGTCCCGCCCCGCACGGCGAGCGTGGCGGCGGCCCGGTCGGCCTCGACGGCGCCGAGCAGCTCGGCGAGCCGCCGCGGCTCGACACCGTAGCGGCGCCGCACCCGCCATGCGCGCAGGAAGCGGGATTCGAGGAGCCTTTTCGCCCGCGGTACGTCGGCATCGCCGGCGAACACCCGGGGCGCCTCGGCCCGCAGCCCGGCCAGCAGCGGCTCCCACACGGCCATCTCGGCGGCCTTGCGCTCCAGGTCCAGCGCCGCGCCGATCGCGTGCTCCAGGCGCTCGACGGCCTCGGCGGCCGCCCGCACCTCGGCCCGCCGCGCGTCGAGGTCCCGGCCGGCGACGCCCTCGGGCCGCCCGGACGTGAGCGCGTGGGCGAAGCGGTCGCGCCGCTCGGCGTCGCCGAACAGCACCGGCTCGGCCCCCGGGAACCGCCCGAGCAGCCCCGCGAGCACCTCGGCGGCGTGACTGGCCTGGGTCGCGACGAGCACCGACCCGCCCCGGTGGACGGTGTCGAGCGCGGCCGCGACGACCGCGTGGCTCTTGCCGTTGCCGGGCGGCCCGGACACGACGACGACCCGCTCGCGGCGCACCCGGCGGACGACCTCGCGCTGGGCCCGGTTCAGCGGCAGCGGGGAGTGCACGGCCTCGTCGGCGGTTTCGTCGGCCGGCTCGTCCGGCGGGGCGCCGTCGCCGTACACCTGCGCGAGCGCGGTCCGCTCCAGCCCGGGCCGCGTGGACCAGGCCCGCAGGGTGTCCCGCAGCCCCGGCATGGCCACGTCCCGGGCCACGTACAGCGCCGCGCCGGCCCGCCCGGCCAGCCGCTCGTCGGGCTTGAACCCGGCGGCGCCCGCGGCCGTCTCGATCCAGGCGCCGGTACCGACGGCCGCGAGCCACGCCGCCGTGCCGATCCCGGGCGCCGACTCCAGCACCGCGGCGAGCCCGCGATCGGCGACGAGCGGCGTGACCTCGAGATCCCCGGCCGGGGTGACCCGATATCCGCGCAGCCGGCTGCCCGAGCCCTCCAGCCGCACCGGCTCGAAGAGCAGCGGCAGCCGCACGGTCCGCGCGACCCCGTCGATGTCGGCGGTGCCGAGCAGCCACGCCCAGCCCCGCCGCAGGAGCCGCTCCTCGCGATGGAGGGAGTCGAGCGCGGCGAGGCGCTGGGCGGCCTTGCCGGCGGGCACCCGGTCGGGCTCGTCCAGCCACAGCGGCGCGGGCGCCCCCTTGGCGACGTCGAGCACGCGGTCCCGGCCGGCCGGCGCGAGGTCGGCGAGCGCGGCGAGGACGCGGCTGGGCTCCATAGGAGCCCGATTCTGTCATGCACGGTCACGCGCCACCCGTCCGTCGATGCCGCGCAGCGGCGCATCGCGCGGGTGTGCGCCTCGCACCGCGGCACAGGCCGCACGGCCGGCGCGGCGGCATGGACGGTGGTCTTCGTCGCATTGTGTCGGTTGCGTGGGGGTTTATGTCAGGTCTCGGATTGACACCGACCGGGGCCCCCCATAAGTTTCGAGCCACCATGACGCACCTCGGCGGATCATCGAAGCTGCTCAGGGCCATGAACGACGCGGCCGCCCTGAGTCACGTGCTGGAACGCGGGCCGCTGACCCGCGGGGAGCTGCGCGACCTCACCGGACTGTCCAAGCCGACGATCTCCGAGGCGCTGCGCCGCCTCACGGAGGCGCGCCTGGTGAGCGTCGTCGGCTACGTCAGCGCCGGGCCCGGGCCCAACGCCGAGGTGTACGCGGTGAACCCCGACGCCGCCTACGCGGTCGCGCTGTCCGTGCGGTCGGTCCGCGAGCCGGACAGCCACGGCGCCCCCACGGTCACCGCCGCCGTCACCGACCTCGCCGGCACGGTCCGCGGACGGCTGGAGTCCGCCGTCGACTTCGCCGCCACCGACACCGTGGCCGTGGTCGCCGACGTCGTCGACGAGGTGTGCAAGGAGGCCGGCGTCGCCCGCGACCCGGTCGCCCACGTCCAGATCGCCGTCGCCGGCTCCTACGACCAGCGCGGCGACGTCCTGCACCACGTGGACATCCCCGGCTGGGGCCGCTCGGGGCTGGTCGAGGACCTGCGCCGGCGCCTCGGCGTGACCGTCGGGGTCGACAACGACGTGAACCTGGCCGCCGTCGCCGAGCGCGCGCACGGCGCCGGCCGCGACGCGGAGAGCTTCACGCTGCTGTGGCTCGGCGAGGCGGGCCTGGGCCTGGCCATCGACCTCGGCGGCACCCTGCTGCGGGGGGCGCGGGGCGGGGCGGGCGAGATCGGGTACATGCCGATCGGCGCGGGCACCGACTTGCAGACCCTCGTCGGCGGCGCCGCGGTGCTCGAGCTGGGCGCGGCCCACGGGTTCGCCGCGCCGACGGCCGCGGGCACCATGGCCGCCGTCGCCGCCGGGGCCGCCGAGGGGGATCCGGCCGCGGCCGAGTTCGTCACCGTCCTCGCGGGCCGCATCGCGCTCGGCCTCTCGGCCGTCGTCGCGGTGCTCGACCCGCCACTGGTCGTCATCGGCGGCGAGGTCGGCCGGGCCGGCGGCGAGCTGCTCGGCGCCGCGGTGGCCGCGGCCCTGGCCGAGGCGGCCCCGCTGGACACCACCATCGCCACGACCCGGGTGCAGGACGACGCCGCCCTGCTGGGCGCTCAGGAGGCCGGCCGCGCCTCGGTGCGCGAGGCCCTGCTGGCCGGCCTGAGCCGCCCGTAGCCGGCGGGTCAGTCGTCCTCGGCCTTCTTGGTGGTGCGCCGCTTGCGGGCGGGCCGCTTGCGCGGCTTCGGCGCCCCGGACGCCAGCTTCGTGTAGGTCAGCATGTTCGCCAGGCCGATGCCGACGGCGGCGAAGAGCACCTGGATGCCCAGCTCCCACCAGCTCCACTGGATCTTCCACACCTTGACGACGGCCTTGTCGTCGAGGTTGACGAGCTCGGACACCAGCGTGCCCAGCAGCGCCGCGCCGACACCGATCAGGAACGTGATGAACCCGCCGATCGACTGCCGGCCCGGGAGCACCAGCCGCCCGAGCACGCCGATGAGCAGGCCGATCGGGATGGCCACCCAGAAGTCGTTGATGTGCATGTCGGTCGCGCGCTCCCCTCGCGAGTCGGTCGAGACGGGACCGTACACGATCGCTTCGATGCGTCCTGCTCGGGCCCGCGTCACCTGCGGACCGTCGCTCCCGCCAGACATCCCGGCCTCCGTGGGCGCAAGGACGACAACCGCACCGCCCGCGGCGGCAACCGCGGGCGCCCTTGTGCCGGGGCACGCCGCGAGAGACGGTGGAATCGGGACACGTGGGAAGGAGGCGCGCCATGCTGCTGGAACACTGCCCGATCGTCGTGGGTGTGGACGGCTCGGCGGCAGCGCTGGGCGCCGTGCGCTGGGCCGCCGACGAGGCCGCGCGACAGCAACGCACGCTGCGGATCGTGCACGCGATGCACTGGGAGGGGTCCGCGGACGGCCAGGGCCTGGTGCTGGACGCGGCCACGGAGGCCAAGGGCTGGCAGCCGGGCATCGCGGTGGAGACGATGACCCTGGCCGGCTCCCCCGCGTGGATCCTGCGCCAGCAGTCCCGCACGGCCGCCCTGGTGGTCATCGGCGGCCGGGTCCACGACGGCAGCGTGCTGGACGCGTCGGTCAGCGCGCACCTGGCGGCCTTCGCCCACTGCC
This sequence comes from Dactylosporangium sp. CA-052675, assembly GCF_050947935.1. Lineage (GTDB taxonomy): Bacteria > Actinomycetota > Actinomycetes > Mycobacteriales > Micromonosporaceae > Dactylosporangium. The sequence continues at coordinate 6,532,211 of NZ_CP192010.1, forward strand.
CCGTGCTCGTCGTCAACAACGGCTGGCGCTGGGCCGACCCGACGACCGCGCTGCCGGCCCACGCCCCGGTCGTCGTCGGCGTCGACGGCTCCCCGTCGAGCCAGCGCGCCCTCGCGTTCGGCTACGGCGAGGCCGCCTCCCGCCACGTGCCCCTGCTCGCCGTCCACGCCGGCCGGGCCCGCCCGCACGCGATCGTCGCCGCCGAGCTCGAGCCGTGGCTGTACCGCCACCCCGAGGTCGAGACCCGCTTCGACAGCCGCGACACGGGCGTGCTGGAGACCCTGACGGAAGCGGCCCGCAGCGCCCTCATGCTCGTCGTGGGCGCGCACCGGGTGGGCTGGGCCGAGCAGCCCCGCCCCAACCCGGTGACCCAGCTCGTCGTCCACCACGCCGCCTCGCCGGTCCTGGTCACCCGCAGCGTGTAGGCCCGCCGGTCCCGCCGGCCCGCGACGGGCGCGGACCGCCCGCCCGCGTGCCCCGCGCGGGCGCCGGTCACGACAACGGCACCGGATCGGCCCCGCGGGCTCCGCCCGGGCGGCAGCGGGCCAGTCGCCGCGCGGCCAGCCAGACGCCCCGCACGGCGCCGTGGCGGGTGATGGCCTCGGCCGCGTAGTGCGAGCAGCTCGGCGTGAACCGGCAGCACGGGCGCGCCCGGCGGGCGGAGACCTCGGTCTGGTACCGCCGGATCGCCCCGACGAGCGGACCCTCCGGCGACGCCGCCCGCCGCGGCGCCCGCGCCATCGTCAAGAGCATGGCCGGCAGCGACAGCAGCCCCACCATGAGGCAGGGCCCGTCGATCGCCTCCCCGATGCAGCAGCCCGCCTCGAGCAGGCAGGCATCGCGCAGGCAGCTGTTGTTGCCGCCGCGCCGGTAGCCGTAGTCGTCGTGATGCCGGTGCCGCCGGCGGGACCATCGTTCGCGCATGACTCCGTGATACCGCCCCGGCGCCACCCGTAGGGGAGGACCCCGACGTCAGCTCGCGCTGGACTCCCGGGCCTCCTGGAACACGCCCGCGCCGGCCAGCTCCGAGATGACGTCGTTGAGCGCGTCGATCTCCGCGTCCGTGTTCGCCGCGGTCACCTGCACCCGGAAGCCGACCTGGTCGCGCGGCACGCCCGGGTAGGGCGCCAGCGTCACGAACAGCCCCCGCTCCCACAGCAGCTCGGACACGTCGACCAGGTCGCGGTCCAGCGCGATCGGCAGCTCGATGATCGGGGTGTCGTCGGTGTTGGGCGTGAACACCCCGAGCCCGCGCACGTGGTTGAGCACGCGCATCGACATCCGGTAGAGCTCGGCCCGCAGCTTGTCGCCGCGCTCCGCGTTCACGTCGAAGCCGGCGAGCACGGTGGCCAGCGAGGCGGTCGGGGACGGGCCGGAGTAGAGGTAGGGCGCCGCCGAGGCCTTGAGCCGGTTCTTGAGCGCCGTGGGCACCGCGAGGAAGGCCATGAGCGACGAGTACGCCTTCGAGAACCCCCCGACGAGCACGACGTCGTCGTAGGACTCCCCGCAGTACCGGATGATGCTGTTGCCGGTGGAGCCGTAGGGGCTGGTCTCGTCGGCGCAGCGGCCGCCGATGACGCCGAAGCCGTGCGCGTCGTCGATGTAGAGCACGGCGCCGTGGGCCCGGCACAGGTCGAGGTATGCCCGCACGTCCGGGATGTTGCCGGTCATGCTGTTGACGCCGTCCATGCACACGAGCACCGGCCCGCCGTCGCGGGCCGCGGCCGCGGCCGCCCCGGGCAGCAGCGACGCCAGCTCGTCCAGCGAGCGGAACCGCGAGAGCGTGGCGCCCTGGGCCCGGGCGAAGACGCAGCCGTCCCAGATGGTCTTGTGGGCCCGGGCGTCGATGAGGATCTGGCCGCGCTGGGCGATCGCCGGGATGACGGAGAGGTGGATCTGGGTGATGGTCGGCAGCACCAGGGTGTCCTCGGCCCCGAGCAGGGCGGCCAGCCGCTCCTCGATCTGCGGGTAGAGCGCCGGGTTGCCCAGCATCCGCGACCATGAGGGATGCGTGCCCCAGCGGCGCAGCTGCTCCTCGACCGCCCCGATGATCTGCGGCTCCAGGTCGAAGCCGAGGTAGTTGCAGGAGGCCCAATCGGTCAGCCAGTGCTCCCCGACGCGGATGCGCCGCCCGTCGATCTCGTCGATGACGGCGTCGTAGAAGCGGGTCTCGGTGCGGAGGCGGGCGATGCCGCTGTACCGCGGGTCAAGGTCAACTTCGGTGGCCAGCTCTGAGGCGTGCACGAAATCCTCCGGGGTGGTTCAGGCCGCGGTGCGGCCTCCCCTTTGAGGCCCCGACGCATCGTCCGACAACCATTGACTCGCGTCACGGTAGCTCAGCGGCTTCGAGAACAAGTAGCCCTGGCCGTGGTCGCAACCCATCGTGACCAGCAGTTCGCGCTCCGCCGACGTCTCGATGCCCTCGGCGACGACCTGCAACTTGAGAATCCGGGCCAGCTGCACGATCATGTCCACGACCGCGTGCTGCTCCGCCGAGGAGACCACCGTGTCGATGAAGCTCTTGTCCAGCTTGAGCACGTCGACGGGGAGTCGCCGCAGGTAGGACAGCGACGAGAAGCCGGTGCCGAAGTCGTCGATGGCGATGCGCACCCCGGCCTGGCGCAGGGCCGCGAGCTCGGCCGCGACCTCGCCGTCGTCGTGCAGCAGCAGGCTCTCGGTCATCTCCAGCAGCAGGCCGCCCGGCGGCAGGCCCAGCCGGTCGATCTCGGCGAGCACCCACCGGGCGAAGTCCGGCGAGCGGAACTGCCGGGCCGAGACGTTGACGGAGACATAGATCTCATCTTCGGGGTACGCGATCCGCCACTGCGCCGCGGCCGTGATGGCCTGGCTGAGCACCCAGGCGCCGAGCGGGACGATGAGGCCGCTCTCCTCGGCGACGGAGATGAACTCGTCCGGCGGGACCATGCCGCGGGTCGGGTGGTCCCAGCGCACGAGGGCCTCGAAGCCGCGGGTGCGGTCGTCGGCGAGCGTGACGATGGGCTGGAAGTGCAGCAGGAAGGCATCGCCGGCGATGGCCCGGTCGAGGTCGGCGCGCAGCTTGTGCCGCTCGACGACGGCGCTGTGCAGCGAGGACTCGAAGCGCCGCCAGCGGTCCCGCCCGGCGTCCTTGGCCACGTAGACGGCCAGGTCGGCGTGGCGCAGCAGCTCCTGGGCGGTGGCGGCCTCGGCGGTGGTGGCCACGCCGATGCTGGCCGTGGCCGACACCGTGCCGTGGGCGAGCTCGAACGGCGCCTTGAAGCTCTGCAGCACCCGCTGCGCCACCCGCTCCACGTCGGCGGAGGTCCCGGCCCGGCGGACCAGGGCCGCGAACTCGTCGCCGCCGAGGCGCGCCACGGTGCCGGCCGCGCCATAGGAGCCGTCGACGGCCCGCAGCGCCTCGGTCAGCCGCTGCCCGACCGCGACGAGCAGGGCGTCGCCGGCGCCGTGGCCGAAGGTGTCGTTGACCACCTTGAAGTCGTCGAGCTCGACGATGAGCACGCCGACCGTCGCGCCGGTCTCGGCCCCGGACGCGACCGCCTCCTGGACCCGGGTGAGGAAGACCTCGCGGTTCGGCAGGCCGGTGAGGGCGTCGAAGGTGGCGCGCTGGTACAGCTCCGCCTGCAGCCGGCTGCGCTCGGTCACGTCCCGCAGGGTCACCACGACGCCGCGCACGGTGGGCTCGCCGCGCAGGTCGCGGAAGGTCGCCTCGACCAGCGCCGGCCGCCCGTCGGGGCCGGTCACCTGCAGGTCCTGCCCGGGCCGGGCGCTGTCGGCGACGGGCGCGTCCACGGGCCGGCGGGGCAGGTCGGCCGGCAGCGGCGCGGGGCGCCGGACCGGCTCGGCGGCGCGGACCTCGGCCAGGCGCCGGGCGACCTCGGCCGCGCTCTCCTCGGCGAACGCCGTCGGCAGCGGGGTGCCGAGCAGGTCGGAGCCGAACAGCGCCCGCGCGGAGGGGCTCGCGTAGCCGACGAGGTCGCCGTCGCCGACGATGAGGATGACGTCGGCGGTGTTGAGCACGAGGGTGCGGAAGTACGCCTCGCTGTTGCGCCGCCCGACCTCCTCGCCGAGCGCGATGCGCTCCAGGGCCATCGCGGCCTGGGTGGCGAGGATCTGCGCGGCCTCCTGCAGCCCGGCGAGCACCACCTCGTCGGCGGCCACGTACAGCGCCCGCTCGGCGGCCCGCCCGTCGGCCAGGGCCAGCGGGCAGCACAGGGCGACCTCGAAGCCGCCGAGCTCGGCGGCGAGCTCGGGGTCCAGCTCGGACAGGTACGGCATCGACACCTTCGGCCCCCGGGCGGGGCCCAGCGCGACGGCGTAGGAGCCGCCCGGTGGCAGCAGCTCGGCGACCGCGCCGCGCACGGTCCGGGCGACGCCCCCGGCGTCGGTGGCCATGAGCAGCGCGGCACCGGCGCTGCGCAGGCGTCGCTCGCGCTGCACGGTGAGCCGCTGCGCGCGCACCGCCCGACCCAGCCGCAGCAGGACCAGTCCGGACAGCAGCGCGGACACGGCGGCGATGGCGGCGGCGTCGCGCACCTGGCCTCCCCGCATCTCGACGAACAGCACGATCGGAGCGATGAACAACGACAGCCCGAGCAGCAGCAGGCGGCCGAGCCGCTCCTCGCCGCCGCGGTGGACCTGGGGCTCGGTCAGCTGACGCATCGAGGGATGCAGCGCCGCGACGCCCCACAGCACGTAGAACACGGCCCAGCCGATGTCGATCGGGCCCCCGGTGTGCCAGCTGCCGGCGAGCTGGTGCAGGCCGTAGCCGACGTCGGAGCTGAGCAGCCCGACACCGCCGAGGGCGAGCAGCGCCAGAGCGGCGTGGAAGCGCACGGAGGCGATGAGCCGGGCGCCGACGAGCAGCACGACGATGTCGGCGAGCGGGTAGGCGATGGAGATGGTCCGGTCCAGCGGGGACAGGTTCGGATTGTCGACATAGGGCCGGATCAGGAAGATGTACGACAGCAGGCCGAGCCCGGCCGTCAGCGTGACCGCGTCGAACAGGCCGCCCAGGTCGCGCCGGACCACGCCGAGGCGGTAGAGCCAGACCAGGGCCGCGGCGATGAGGACGTACATCGTGAGGTAGAGCGCGTCCGCCAGCGACGGGAACCCGGACCGGTGCAGCAGCCGGGTCAGCACGTCGGCGATGAGGTCGCCGGTGATGAAGCAGGCGACCGCGCCGGCCAGCAGCAGCCAGGGCGCCCGCTTGCGGGGCTTGTGCAGGTGTACCCCGAGCAGGATCGCGGCCACGCTCGAGCAGCCGATCGCGGACCACAGCACGGGGTGGAGACTGGGCAGCGCGAAGTTGGCGATCACCAGGACCGCCATCGCACCGGCGTAACCCGCCAGCACCCCGCGTGCCGACCCGCTCACTCTCTACTGCCTTCGTTAGCGATCACCAGCCCCGCCCCGCGCGCTCGCGGCGAGGCAGACGCTACCCAGTTCGCTGCCGAATGAGGAGTACCTGGCAGGATCGTTCCGAGCGGCCCGCACGACGCTTTTGACGCCATTTGCGCATTTGGCGGTTTAGATGGTACTGCCCAATGCCCGTCATATCTACACCGTGCGATGGCCGGTTTTACGCTGGGCAACCAAACGCTCGGATTCATTCACGCAAACGTTCAGCGTCATTCGCGGTCATGCGCAGTCATTCGCGCGTTCGGGGCCGCTCGGGGCCGCTCGGGGGTTTGCGGCCATTCGCTCGGCTTCGGCGCCGGGCGCGTTCCCTCGGGGTTCCGGGGGTCGTCGCGCGCTTGCGGCCGTTCGCGCGGTTGTTCGCGCTCGTTTGCGGTCGCTCGCGGTCACTCGCGCGGTCGCGGTCGTTCGGGCGCTGCGCGGTTGCGGTCGCTCGGGCTCGGGGTCGCGCGCATTCGCGCGGTCGTTCGCGGTCACTCGCGCGGTCGCGGTCACTCGCGCGGTCGCGGTCGTTCGGGCGCTGCGCGGTTGCGGTCGCTCGGGCTCAGGGTCGCGCGCATTCGCGCGGTCGTTCGCGGTCACTCGCGCGGTCGCGGTCGCACCATGGTCACGGAGAGCGCCGCCGTCAACGCGGCGACGCACCAGACTCCGCCGACGGCCCAGGCCCCGAACAGCAGCAGCGCCGAGAGCTCCGTCGCCAGGGCCGCGACCGAGGTGACCGTCGCCCGGGCCGCCCCGTCGATGACGGCCTGCAGGCGCGCGTCGGCGATGACGAGGACCAGGCGGTACAACGCGTAGAAGACGGCGACGAGCACGATCCCGGCCGACCGGTCCAGCGCGGCCGCCCCGGCCAGGAACCCCCCGGCCGCCAGCATCAGCCCCGCGAGCCCCCGGCCGGGCAGTCCCCCGGCGCGGGCGGCCAGCCCGGCCCCGACCGCCCCGCCGAGCGTGATGACGAGGATGGCGGCGGGGTTCAGGGCGGTGGGCACGCCCCAGCCGTGGGCGAGCAGCGGGAAGTACTCCTCGACCGCGTCGAGCCCGGCCAGCGCGGCGAGCACGAGGGCCGCGGTGCGCACGGCCGGGCGCCCGGCCGCCTCACGCACACCGTCGCGCAAGGTCGCGAAGTACCCGAGCTCGCCGCCGTCCTCGAATTCACCCCCGTCCCCGCGTCCGTCACCGTCCCCGCGTCCGCCGCCGCTCCCGGGTCCGTCACCGTTCCTCGGTCCGTCGCCGTTCCCGGGTCCGCCGCCGCTCCTGGGTCCGTCACCGTTCCTCGGTCCGTCGCCGTTCCCGGGTCCGCCGCCGCTCCTGGGTCCGTCGCCGTTCCCAGGTCCGTCGCCGTTACCAGGTCCGCCGCCGCTGCGGGGTCCGCGGCCGTCTCCGGGTCCGTCACGGTCGAAGCCGCCGACCTGGCGCCTGCCGCCGTCGAAACCGCGGTCGAAACCGCCGGCCTCAGGTCTGGCGCCGTCGAAGTTGCCCGCCTGGGATTCGTCACCGTCGAAGCCGCCGTTGAAGCCGCCGGCCGCGGCCCCGCGGACCTCGGGCAGCCGCGCGGCCAGCGCGGACGCGGCGAGGCAGACGCCGACGCTCACCCAGCCGACCAGCGGGTAGCCGCCGAGCGGGAACAGCACCGCGGCGGCCACGGCCGCCGGGATCTGCGCGACGAGCCCGGCCGCGGTGACCTGGCCGGAGACGCGGACGTAGCGGCTCTCGTGCCCGGCGGCGAGCAGCCCGTCGTAGAGCAATGCTTCGATCGACCCGCTCGCCAGCGCCCCGCCGAGGCCCCAGAGCACGAACCCGGCCGCGAACACGGCGAAGGAGGGCAGCGCCGTCCACAGCGCGAACCCGGCCGCCTGCAGCAGCCCGGCCGCGACCAGGTTGGCGCGGCGCGAGAACCGGTCGGCGAGGGCGCCGGTGGCACCTCGGCGGCGATCCCGACCGCGGACCAGAGCGCGAACAGCAGCGAAATCTCGCCGCCGGACAGGCCGGTGTCGGTGAACAGCAGGGCGTACAGCGGATAGAGCGGGACAGCATCGGACAGCAGCGCCCAGCCGACCCCGCGGCGGCTCAGGCGGCGGACATCGGCCGGCAGGGGCTCCGGTGTTCTGCCTCAACCGAACGGCATGGTGGGCACGCTACTTGACGGCGGCGAGGAACGCGTCCGCAATTGCGCCGGCGGTCTGGCTCGTGCCGTCGGTGACGTATGCGCAGTACGCGATCCCGTCCCGCACGCCGACGGCCAGGTTGGGCGCGTCGAGCGTGCCCTGCACCTTCGCGCCCGGCTGAGCCTTCGTGTCCTTGATGAGCACGGGCTCCTGCCACGCGCCGCGGGACAGCGCCGCGGCGGCCGCGGCGTACCCGATCGGGGCGGCCGTCACGCCCGTGGCGTCGGCACGGCCGGTGAACACGTCGGCGCCCAGGCTCCACTTGCCGCCGACGCCGAGGCTCGCCGGGTCCGCGGGCCACGCCGGGCCGGGGATCTCGCCGAGGAAGGCGAGGTTGTACCCCGCCGGGCCCGGCCCGTTCGCGACGGCGAGGACGGTGCCGTCGCTGACCTTGACGGCCACCAGCGCCGAAGGCTTCCCGCTGCCGGCGAGGGCGGCGTCGGCGGCCTGCTGCACCTTCACGTCGATGGTCGTGGCGATGACCGCCCCGTCCTGGGCCGGCAGCGTGAACAGGGGCTCGCCCGGTGTCGCGCCGGGCTTGGCGTCCAGCGGGGCGATCGAGACGCCGGGGAGGCCGCGCAGCTGGGTGTCGTACCGTCGCTGCATGCCGGTGAGCCCGGAGACGTCACCGGCCTTGAGCGCCCCGTTGCTCGCGTCGATGATCTCCTTCGTCGCCGGGCCGGAGGTGCCGAGCAGGGCCCGGGCGAACGTGCGCGTCATCGGCAGCGAGAGGGTGCCCGCCCTGACCCGGATGCCGGGCGTCTTGTTCAGGTCGGTGGCGATCTCGTCGAAGTCGCTCCGGCGCAGCGTCACCACGTCGACGAACGCGTCCGGCTTGGCCGCCTGCAGCTTCGCGGGCAGCCCCTGCACGTCGACGTCGGCCTGCACCGAGCGGAACACGTCGCCGAGGTGCGCCACCAGGCCGGGCACGTCCGGAACGGCCCGGGGCTCGACGCCGACGTACACGACGGGCGTCTCGGCGGCGATCGGGGTGCCGTCGGCGGCCGCGATCTTCCCGCGCCCGGCCGGGGTCGCGCGCAGGGACAGGTGCTGGCCGTCCTCGAGCTTCGGGTGGACGGTGGAGGGCCCGAAGTACACCTGCCAGCGTTTGCCGAGCAGCCGAGCGTGCACGGCGGTGTCGTAGGCCCACTTCCGCCCGTCGGGCAGCGTCCACGCCACGGCGACGCCCAGCGTGGCGTCGGACGCCTGCCGCTGGGCCTTGCCGTGCGGGGTGAGGTCGGGCCGGCGCGCGGACAGGTCGCCCTCGGTGCCGGCCAGCAGCTCCTTGGCCGCCGCGGCGTCCAGGGTGCGGCCCTGCGGGGTGAGCAGGTCCGGGAAGCCGCTGAAGTCGGCCTTGCGCCAGTCGGCGAGGAAGGTCGTGAACCGTTCGTTCACGACCTTGTCCTGATCGTCGTCGCAGGCGGCGGCCAGGGGCGCGACCAGGGTCAGCGCGCCGAGCAGCAGCAGGATCCCCCGAAGCCTCGTCACGCGCCGACCATAGCGTCCAGGCACAGCCTCGTGGTGCACGGCCTCCGTTTCGCGCCGGACCGCTCACGCTACGCCGACAGGCGCGACACGGATCGCATCTTGTTCATGGCGTCAAGGGCGGCAACTTTGTACGACTCCGCGAGCGTCGGGTAGTTGAAGACCGCGTCCACCAGGTAGTCCACCGTCCCGCCGCAGCCCATCACCGTCTGTCCGATGTGGACGAGCTCGGTGGCGCCGGTGCCGAAGACGTGCACACCGAGAATCTTGCGGTCCTCGGGCGAGACGATGATTTTCAGCATGCCGTACGAGTCCCCGATGATCTGGCCGCGGGCCAGCTCCCGGTAGCGGGAGATGCCCACCTCGAACGGGATGCTCGCGTCGGTGAGGTCGTCCTCGGTGCGCCCGACGAAGCTGATCTCCGGGATGGTGTAGATGCCGATCGGCTGGAGCTGGCCCATGCCCCGCACCGGCTCGTCGCAGGCGTGGTGCGCGGCCAGGCGGCCCTGCTCCATCGACGTCGAGGCGAGCGCCGGGAAGCCGATGATGTCGCCGACGGCGTAGATGTGCGGGACCTCGGTGCGGAAGTGCTCGTCGACGGTGATGCGCCCGCGCGCGTCGGCGGTGAGCCCGGCCTTCTCCAGCCCGAGCAGGTCGGCGGCGCCCTGGCGGCCGGCCGAGTACATGACGGTGTCGGCGGCGATGCGCTTGCCGCTGGCCAGGACCGCGACCGCGGTGCGCCCGTGCCGCTCGACGGCGGCGACGGACTCGCGGAAGCGGAAGGACACCGACAGGTCACGCAGGTGGTACTTGAGCGCCTCGACGATCTCCAGATCGCAGAAGTCGAGCATGCGCTCCCGCCGCTCGACCACGGTCACCTTGGTGCCCAGGGCCGCGAACATGGAGGCGTACTCGATGCCGATGACCCCGGCGCCGACCACCACCATCGAGGCGGGCACCTTGTCGAGGTTGAGGATGCCGTCGGAGTCGATGATCGTCACGTCGTCGAAGTCGACACTGTCGGGCCGGGCCGGCCGCGTCCCCGCCGCGACGATGATCTTCTCCGCGCTCACGTGCGACTCGCGGCCCTGCTCGTCCTCGAGCGCGATGGTGTGCGGGTCGACGAACCGCCCGGTACCCTGCAGCAGCCGGACCCGGTTGCGGGCGAGCTGGCTGCGGATGACCTCGATCTCGCGCCCGATGACGTGCGTGGTGCGCGCGCCCAGGTCGCCGACGGTGATGTCCTCCTTGACGCGGTAGCTCTGGCCGTACATCTCGCGCTGGTTGAGGCCGGTCAAATACAGGACCGCCTCGCGCAGCGTCTTGCTCGGAATGGTGCCCGTGTTGATGCAGACCCCGCCGATCATGTTGCGCCGTTCGACGACGGCGACACGGCGGTCGAGCTTGGCGGCGGCGATGGCGGCCTTCTGCCCACCCGGCCCGGAGCCGAGCACGAGGACATCGAAGTCGTACATGGTCCACAGTCTCCCCGGCGCGCCCGGGACGCGTAAAGACGCGGGCGGCTCTGGTCGCCCGCGGGCAATGTCTTCTTCAAACTGCGGCCACGCGCCCCGGTCTGCGCACTGCGCTTCGGCCTGTGCGTTGCGGCCGACGGCTTCGGCTCGGGCGTTGCTGCCGACGGCTTCGCCTCGGGCGCTACGGCCGGCGGCTTCGGCTCGGGCGTTGCGGCCGGCGGCTTCGCCTCGGGCGTTGCTGCCGACGGCTTCGCCTCGGGCGCTACGGCCGGCGGCTTCGCCTCGGGCGTTGCGGCCGACGGGTTTCGGCTCGGGCGCCACGGCCGGCGACTGCGACCGGGCCTGCTCTCGCGCGAGGTGCGGTGGGGCTCGGGCGTGCTACGCGGCGGGTGGCGGGGGTTGCGGCTATGGTCGTCGGCGTGAAGCGTCTTCTGCAAGCCGTGGCCACGCGCCTGGGTGTGCGCCGCCCCGCCCCCGCTCCGGCGCCGGCCCCCCGACCGCGCGCCCCGCAGCACCCCGTCCCCGGCCCGCCGCCGCAGCGCCACGAGACCGAGAAGCTGCTCGAATACTCCCCCAGCCTCGACGGCGACGCCGACCCGGGCGAGATCGTGTGGACGTGGGTGCAGTACGAGGAGGATCCGCACCAGGGCAAGGACCGCCCGGTGCTGGTCGTCGGCCGCAAGGGCCCCGCCGTGCTGGGCCTGATGCTGTCGAGCCAGTCGGAGCGGGACGGGCAGCGCAACTGGCTCGCCCTGGGCCCCGGCTCGTGGGACCGCGACAAGCGCCCGAGCTGGGTGCGCCTCGACCGCGTCCTGACGGTCGACGCCGACGGCATCCGCCGCGAGGGCGCGATCCTGGACCGCGAACGCTTCGACCGCGTCGCGGCGGAGCTGCGCTCGGGCTACGGCTGGTCCTGAGCTTCCCGGCTTCTTGACCGCCGCGCTTCCGCTCTTCGCGCATCCCTCCCCCGGGCCGTCCGCCGTCGCACGGCTCTCACCCCGTCGAGGCGCCCGGCCCGGGCGGTGGGCGCGCGGCACAACCGAAGGCGCTCGTTCGACCGAAGGCGCTCGGTTGAAGGCGCTCGGCTCAACCGAAGGCGCTCGGCGCAAGCGGCAGGCGCGCGGTTCGACAGCCGGCAACATGGTTCGGCAGCCGGCAGCGTGGTTCGACGATCGGCGCGAAGGGCTCGGCTCAATCGAGTCGGGCGGTGCGGCTCGGCACCTGAGCCGCACCGGTTCCCGGGTCGGAAATGTCCGGACATTTCCGACTTTTCGTATAAGCCGGCGCCTACGACTGCTGCGTCACCTGCATCGGCAGCATCCGGCCGAGCTCCTCACGCATCACCGCGGCCGCCGAGTCGAAGTCGTCGGCCTTGGTCTCCGTACCGTCGCGCGTCACCACGCGCCACTTGCCGTCCGCCGACGAGGACAGCGTCGCGCGGCCCGGCTGGATGCCGCGCTCGAAGTCCGCCGTCGAGGAGGCGGTGAACGTGGCGACCGCCGGGCGGTGGCGGTGCAGGAACCGGTCGGCGACGGCGAGCAGCGGCTCACGCACGTCGGTGTCGGCCGGGATCGGGGTGATGTCGTAGCAGCGGTACGCGCGCGCGGCCACCAGCACCCGGATGCGCTCGGCGTCGAGCATCAGCGCACCGTCCGCGTGATCGTCCGCCGTGAGCCCGACCTGCACGAACCCGCGGGGCCGGTGCAGCCCGGCGGCGACGGCCGCGACCGCGGGGGCGAGTTCGAGCCGGCTTCCGCTGCCCTCGACCGGCGCGGCCAGGTGGCGCAGGAGCAGCGACCCGACGCCCGCGCTGAGCACCGAGTCGGTGCGATCGGCCTCGGTGAGCCCGAGCAGCCGCGGCGTCTGCCCCGGCTGACTGGCGCTGGCCAGCAGGAACGACAGTTCGGCGGCGGTCATGCTGAGCTGTTCGGTGGCGGTCCCGTCCATGGCGTCCTATCCCGTCGCGCGGCTGTCGTGGCAGTGGCCCCCTGCGACCGATGCGGCGGACGCTCCGCCGCATCGAGGGGTCGAAAGGCTCAACGGCGCCGGCCGCCGGGAGTCACGCACGGATTCCGGCGCCCGCACAGACTCGCCGCCAGTCCCCGGGAGTCCGCCCGAATCCACCTGCCCGGATGACTCGCCGTCCACCGCTCGTAGGACTCGCCGCTGGCGGCCGGGGCGTGGCTCGGCGAGTTGCCCGGGCGGCGGGAAAGCGGATCGCGATAGGTTCGGATACAGGGGGTGAGGGCCGGCGCCGGGAACCGACACGCGCCGGTTTCAAATCGGGCGTGGGATCGCGAAGGGTGACCGCGGGGGCGGTAACATGCCGCGTGTCCGACCGGGGAGGGACCTCGCTTGACGCAGCGTGACAGGCCACGTGACAGGCCATGGGGGCGGAAATGACCGACGGCATCGCGACCGGCACCATCGGTGGGTGCGTGGTGGTCACGCCGACCGGGGCGCTCGATGTCGCCACCTCGCCGGAGCTGCACGCGCTGCTGCATCAGACCCTCGACGACGGTGAGACGCGCCTCGTGCTCGACCTGTCCCAGGTCGACTTCATCGACTCCACGGCGCTGCGGGTGCTGGTGTCGATCCACAAGCGCCTGCGCGAGAGCGGCGGCTTCGCCGTGGTGTGCCCGCACGCGCGCATCCGGCGGATCTTCGACCTGACCGCGCTCGACCGGGTGCTGACGCTCACCGACACCGTGGACGAGGCCTTGACGGCGCTGGGCGAAACGCCCCGATAGCCGAAGACCGGACAGCCGAAGGCCAGACAACCGAACGCTGGACAGCCGAACGCTAGGAAGCCGAGGGCAGGGCGCACGCCGGGTAGCCGGCGCGCCGATCCTCGGCCGCGGCGCCTCAGAGGGCGTTGTGATACCTCGGCGTGATCTTCGCTGACCATGTCAGCGAGGATCACGTCTGTGTCGTTGTGTCTGTAAACCGGCGTATGAGTCGTCGCTGACCGATTCGGAGTGGGCGGTCATCGCACCGTTGTTGCCGGTGCGGGATCCGCGCCGTGGCGGCCGGCCGTTGCGGTATCCGCACCGGCTGGTCATCGACACGATCCTGTACGTGCTGCGGGCTGGTTGTGCGTGGCGGCATGTGCCGCATGACCTTGCGCCATGGGATGTGGCATACCGATGGTTTCGGTGCTGGAGCGCCGATGGCACCTGGGACCGGGTCCACGATCGGCTGCGGGATCAGGTCCGCACCGCTGAAGGCCGGGATCCGCAGCCGTCCGCGGCCGTCCTGGACTCTCAGACCGCGCACAGCCACGAAGGTGGTGAGCAGATCGGCTGGGACGCGGGCAAACGCACCCGTGGCCGGAAACGGCATCTGCTGGTCGACACCGGAGGGCTGCTGCTCAAAGCCGTGGTCCACGCCGCCTCAGTGCAGGAACGCGCCGGCGCGAAGCTGGTCCTGGCCGGCATCACCACAGCGTTTCCGCTGCTGGGCCTGGTCTGGGCCGACGCCGGCTACGCCAACCACGTCGACGCCCGGCTGCTGGACTGGGCCCGCCTCCACGCCGGGATCGAGTTGCAGATCGTGCCGCGCAACGCTGACGTGAAAGGCTTCCAGGTGCTACCCCGCCGCTGGGTGGTGGAACGAACCTTCGCCTGGTTGGGACGGTGCAGACGATTGGCACGCGACTACGAACGCAAACCCGCGCACGCCGAGGCCATGATCAAAGTAGCGATGATCCGGCTCATGGCCGCCCGCCTCGCCGGTGAGGACATCGAACCTCACGGCCCGATCGAAACCGAAGCGGCCCGACGCCTTAACGACGAACTCAACCAAGACCAAAAGTAGCCCCCTGGTTACCCAACACTCTCTCAGGCGGAGTCGACGGGGTGGCGGATCCCGGGGTGCTCAGGGGGCAGGGCCCGGCGCAGGACCCACCAGCTCACCGCCAGGCACGCCGCCACCAGAGGCCAGGTCAGGATCGTCTGCGCCCCGGCCAGCCACAGCACGGCACCGGCGGCGTAGAGCGGGATGAAGACGGCGAGGCGGACGACGTACTGCAGCACCCACACCCAACTCGCGCGCTGATAGGCCCGCAGCAGGGCCCGGTCGCGGCGCCAGCGGGTCTTCTGGCCCAGGACCGTGCCGGCGATCAGGCCGAGGAAGGGCCAGCGGACGAGAATGCTCGCGGCCCAGGCGAGGGCGGAGACGGCATTGGTCAGCACACGTACGCCGAAGAAGTCCTCGGCCCGCCCGGTGCGCAGCGCCACCAGGGCACCGGCGCAGACGACGAGCAGGCTCAGGACCGCGCCGACCGGGCGCCGGCGCTGCGCCAGGCGCCAGCCGGCGACGATCGCGCCGGCCAGCACCGCGATGCCCGCGCCCCACGGGATCGAGTGGCCGCCCGCCAGCCAGCCGATCGCGAAGCCGGCCACGGGGGCCGCGGTCTCGACGGCCGAGCGCCAGCCGCCGAGCAGCGTGGTGAGCGACTCGTCCGCGGCCTGATCCGAACCGGCGGCGTCCGCGACGGCCCGAGCCGGTGCCCCACCCGTGCCCTCGTCCGCGCCGGCCAGCTCGGCCGGCTCACCCTCGCGCGCCATCCGTCCCCCGCCTCGCCCACGCTCCGCTCGAACGAAGGTTAGCCTGCCCTGTCGGACGTGAGCGAGGCAAGACGACGGATGCGCTGGGCATCACGGCCATGACGCAGGGTCAGCGCGGACGAGGCCGCCGGGCGGCGCGGCCACACCCATGACGCGGGTCAGCCGTGGCTCACGCTCAGCGCGTAGAACTTCACCTTCGCGCCGTTCGTGGTGCTCTCGGACGAGGACTGGTTGTAGGAGCCAGCCTTGAAGTACATGCCGTACTGGTTGAACGACGACGGAATCCCGTAGCTCGTCGTGCTGCCGTTGATCGTCAGCTTGATGGTGTTGCCGCCGGAGATCGCGATCACGTAGCTCCACCGCACGCCGAGCGGCACGTTGCCCACGGTGTGCAGCGTCTGGCCGCCGTCCGGGGAGTTCTCGGTACCGAGGATGATGTCGCCGTTCGGCCGGTAGTACAGCTCCAGCAGCGGCTTCGTCGACGGCCCGCCGGTGCCGAGGTGGATCTGCCCGACGCACACGTTCTTCGTGACCGAGGGGATGCGCAGTGTCGCGGAGAGCTTGTGCGAGCCCGCGAGCCTCCAGTCGGCCGCGCTGCCGTCCGCGTTCATCTCGCGCAGCTCGGAGCGCGCGTAGTTGGAGTTCGGTGTGGTCACGCCCTTCTCCGGCGCCCAGAACGTCATCGAGCCGTCGGTCTTGTCGGTGAAGAAGTACGCCGGGTTCACGTACCCGTTCGCCCCCTTCAGCTGCGAGGGCGGGATCTGCGTCGGCGATCCGGGGCTGCCCGTCGGCAGCTGGAGCTGCCAGATGGACAGGTCGAAGTTCCCGCCCGGCGCGACGTTCGGGTCGAGGCCGGACGAGGGCGTCGTCGGCGTCGTCGTACCGCCCGGCAGCGTCCACGCCTGGTTCGCCGAACCCGCGCAGGTCCAGATCTGCAGGCGGGTACCGTTGGCAGAGCTCTGGTCCGTGGCGTCCAGGCACTTGCCCGAACCCGTGTTGACCAGCGCCGACCCGTTCGCGGTCCACTGCTGGGCCGCGGTGCCGTTGCAGTCGTAGAGCTGGATCTTCGCCCCGTTGGCGGTCGACGCCGCCGTCACGTCGAGGCACTTGCCGAGCGCTCGGACGGTGTTGTCGCCGGCGCCGACCGTCCAGCTCTGCGCGTTCGTGCCGTTGCAGTCGTACAGCTGGATCGCGGCCCCGTTCGCCGAGCTCGCGGCGGCCACGTCGACACACTTGCCGCCGAGGCCGACGATCGGCCCGGCGGTCGCCGCGGTGGCCGCGGTGACCCCGAGCACGCCGAGCGTGCCGGCCACGGCGGCGGCGGTGAACCCGATGAGAATCTTGGAGCGGCGTTTCATGGGCGGTCCCTTGCCGATCGGGAGTTATCTGGCAGAGTGGCTGCCAATAAACGCTCCCATCGATGCGTTGTCAACCCGCCCACGGACCCGCTAACGGGCATCCGCGCAGCTCAAGTCATTGTTAGGACTCTTGCATTAAGTTTCGCTTAGCCGGCTGGCCGCTCCAGCAGGTTCTCCTCAAGCCGCGCGAAGGTCTCGGCCGGCAGGCCGAGGTAGTCGCGGATCGACCCGTGCCGCGCCCGCAGGTCGGCGAGGAACAGCTGCATGGTCTCGGCCGGCGAGAGCAGCCACCGCGCGGGCATCCGGGCCACCTCGGGGTTCAGCGCGCGCAGGAACGCCATGCTGCGCTCGGTCGCGCCCTGGGTGAGCGCGTAGTCCTCGGCGATCACGTCGTCGGGCACGCCGAGCGCACCGAGCGTGACCGCGGACACCACACCGGTGCGGTCCTTCCCGGCGACGCAGTGGACCACGACGGGCGCGTTCTCGGCGTCGGCGATGATCTCGACCGCGGCCACGACCGCGGCCCGCCCGTCCTCGGCCAGTTCGAGGTAGCGGTTGGCCAGCCAGCGAGCGTCGCTGGCCTCGTCGGCGTCGACGGACGCCTCCCACTCGGCGTGCACCGGATGCAGATGGTGATAGGTCAGCCCCTCGAACGCGTGCACCCGCCCGTCGCGCTCGACCTCGCGCGGGCGGCGCAGGTCGATGACGGTGCGCACGCCGAGCGCGGTGAACGACGCGGCGTCGGCGGGGTCGATGCGGCTGAGCGAGTCCGAGCGGAAGAGCCGGCGCCAGCGGGTCGTCCGGCCGTCGGCCGCGGGGTAGCCGCCGAGGTCGCGGAAGTTGAACAGGTTGGGGTGGTCGTAGTTCCGCACGGCTTGGACCCTACGCGACCGGCGCCTCGCGGAGGGGGCGCGCCAGGTCGGGCACTGCGCGCCACACCTGCTCACGGCGGGAGCGCGCCGCGGCCTCTCAAGGAGGGACCGCGCCAGGTCGGGCACTACGCGCCACGGCCTCTCGCAGAGGGAGCGCGCCAGGTCGGGCACTGCGCGCCACGGCTCCTCGCGGCGGGGACGCGATAAGTCGGGCGCTGCGCGCCACGACTTATCGGACATTTCACGATTTAACGGTACGTGCGAGGTTGACCGCTCCGGCCCGCGCGACCAGCGCAAGGCTCCATCGCGTGCAGGGCCGGCGAGTGTGTGCTTGACCGCTTCACGGCGTTCACGAGGCCCGGAGCTGAGAGGATCGAGCCGTGGCGCGCAAACCCCATGCAGTGGTGACCGAACCGCTCGGGGCGCTGCTCGCCAGCGTGCCGCGGAGCAAGCCGAGCTGGCTCACCATCGCCAAGACGACCGCGGCAGCGACGATCGCGTGGGCACTCGCCCGGCAGCTCAACGAGAACGTCGCCGTGCTCTTCGCGCCGGTCGTGGCGGTGCTGACATTGCAGGCCAGCGTGTACGGCTCCATCGCCACCGGTCTGCAACTGCTCTTCGCGAACCTCATCGGCACCGCGCTGGCCATCGCCTGGACGCAACTGCTCGGGCTCACCTGGTGGTCACTGGCCCTCGCGGCGTTCGCCGCGCTCGCCGTCGCCCGGCAGGTCACGAACACGCCCCTGGCCCGCAACCAGCTCACCATCGCGACCCTGGCGGTGCTGGTGCTGGCCCCGGTGGCGCACGGGTACGGCCAATGGCGCTTCATCGACGTCGCCCTCGGCTCGGTCGTGGGACTCACGATCGCGGTGGCCGTGCCCGAGCGCCCCCGGATCGCGAAGATCCGCGCGACCCTGGAGACGTGGGGCCGCGGGTGCGTCTCGGTACTCCGGCACATCGCGGACGAGCTGGGAACGCGCCCGGATCCGGCGGAGCGCGCGGACGGCCTCGGAGCGCCGTCGGCGGGCGACACACCGCCGGCAGGCGGCGCACCGTCGGCAGGCGGACCACCATCGGCAGGCGGAGCACCATCGGCAGGCGGCGCACCATCGGCAGGCGGAGCACCATCGGCAGGCGGCGCACCATCGGCAGGCGGCGCACCATCGGCAGGCGGAGCACCATCGGCAGGCGGCGCACCATCGGCAGGCGGAGCACCATCGGCAGGCGGCGCACCATCGGCAGGCGGCGCACCATCGGCGGGCGGGGGCGGCCGGCCGCTCGGGCCCGCGGAGCGGCACGACTGGATCGCCGAGTCGCGCAAGCTCAACGACGTCGGCTCGGAGGCCGCCGCCGCGGTCGCCGGGGTCGAGGAGGTCACGCTCCTCAACGTGTTCGCCCGCGGGCTGCGGCGCGACGTGGAGCAGGTCCGGCGGGAGCAGCTCTGGCTCGTACGCGTCACGCTGCAGGTGCGGGCGATCTCGCTCGCGACGGACCGGCTGTACGACCGCCCCGGGCCGCCGCCCGCACTCGACCGCGCCACGCTGCGCGCGCTGATCAACGCGCTCGGGGACCTGCTCGAGCGGCGCATCGAGGGCGAGCAGGTCAACGACACGCCGCTGCGGGCGGGACTGATCGCGGCGGTCGAGCGCGTGCACACCGTGTTCCCGACGGCGGTCGCGGTGCTCGACTCGGTGTCGCTGCTCGGGCGGCTCGACCAGCTGCGCCAGGACATCACGGGCGAAGGCGCCGAGGCGCTGGTCAATCTTGACAATGTCCCCCGAAACGCGTGAATACCCTGACGGGCGATAAATCCGACATGTCGCGGCGCGAAGCGCCCGACATGTCGACCCGAACACCCCGCGGCGACCCCGCGGCGAACACCCGGCAGCGCGAGGCGCCCCACATGCCGACCCGAACACCCCGCGGCGAACACCCGGCAGCGCGAAGCGCCCCACATGCCGATCCGAACAGCCCGCGGCCGACCGTAGCCCGTCGGCTGTTCGGTTGATTCCGGTCTCCCCGGGAAGGTGACCAAGCTGCTGTCCTACGCCAGCATGAGCCGCCAGGGCTGGAATTCGCAGCAGGCGCTCTACTACGGGTACTGGATGACCGGCGACCAGGACGAGTGGGCCGCGGGCAACCACAGCGCCCGGTGCTACGCGATGGTCGAGAAGAAGAAGATCAGCCGCACGCTCAAGGGGGCCGGGGACGGGCAGGTCTGACGGCGGCGACGGCTGTATCGCGTTGCCGAGGCGGGCGAACCGGGTTATCTTCAAGGGGATGTGATCACCAGACCTTCCCGCGCCCGCGCCTGAGGACCCATGTGCCCGGCGGGCGGAAGTGTCTACCCTCTGGTGGTCCGCCTTGTCTCGACAGCCCCTGATCGCCCATGACCTCGTGCGCACCTTCGGCACCCGCCGCGTGCTCGACGGGGTCTCCCTCATCGCCGCGCCCGGCCGCCGCATCGGTCTGATCGGCGAGAACGGCACCGGCAAGTCCACGCTGCTGCGGCTGCTCGCCGGCGCCGACGAGCCCGACGGCGGCACCGTCGAGCGCCCGGCCGATCTCGGGTACCTGCACCAGGAGATGCCGTTCGACCCGGCCGCGACCGTGGCCGACGTCGTCGCCGACGCGGTGCGCGAGGCCCGCGACTGCCTCGCCGCCATGGACGCCGCGCTCGCCGCCGGGCACCTCGACGACTACGCCGGGCTGCTGGAGCGCGCCCAGGAGATCGACGCCTGGGACGCCGACCGGCGGGCCGGGATCGTCCTCGACGGCCTGGGTCTGGCGGCGGTACCGCATGATCGGCCCCTGGCCACCCTCTCGGGCGGTCAGCGCGGACGCCTCGCGCTCGCGGCCCTGCTCGTGCGCCGCCCGGCCGCGCTGCTGCTGGACGAGCCGACGAACCACCTCGACGACGCCGCCGCGGCGTTCCTCGAGGCGCAGCTGCGGGAGCTGCCCGGCGCGGTCGTGTTCGCCAGCCACGACCGGGCGTTCCTCGACGCGGTCTGCACCGACGTCGTCGACCTCGACCCGGCCGTCGACGGGCCGGTCCGCTACGGCGGCGGGTACTCCGCGTACCAGGCCGAGCGCCGCGCCGAACGCGAACGCTGGGAGCGCCGCTTCGCCGAGGAGCAGGAGGAGCTCGACGCGCTGCGCCACGCCGTCTCGGTGACCGCGCACCAGGTCGCGCACAACCGGCCCAAGCGCGACAACGAGAAGATGAACTTCGGCCGCACCACCGGCCGGGTGGAGGGCCAGATCTCCCGCCGCGTCCGCAACGCCGCCCGGCGGCTGGACACGCTCACCCGCGAGCAGGTCCGCAAGCCCCCGCCGCCGCTGCGGTTGCGCGCCGACGCGCTCGCCACCGAGGCCGACGGCCTGCTGGTGGCGCTGCGCGACGTGCACGTGCCGGGCCGGCTGACCCTCGACCGGCTCGACATCCCGGCCGGCGACCGGCTCCTCGTCACGGGCGCGAATGGCACCGGCAAGTCGACGCTGCTCGCCGTCGTCGCCGGGCGGGTCCCGGCCGCGGGCGTCCAGCGCCGGCCCGGCCTGCGCGTCGGGCTGCTCACGCAGGACACGACCTTCCAGCGCCCGGACCGCACGGCCCTGGCGACCTACGAGGCCGTGCTCGGGCAGGAGCGGGCGGCGGCGGTACCGCTGCGCAGCCTCGGCCTGCTCACCCCGCGCGACGCGGCCAGGCCGGTCGGCGAGCTCTCCGTGGGCCAGCGCCGCCGGCTCGACCTGGCGCTGCTCATCGCGGACCCGCCGGACCTGCTGCTGCTCGACGAGCCGACGAACCACCTCTCGCCCGCGCTGTGCGACGAGCTCGAGGCGGCGCTCGCCACCGGCCCCGGCGCGTTCGTCGTCGCCAGCCACGACCGCTGGCTGCGTTCCCGCTGGGCGGGCCGCACACGGCCGCTGGGCTGAGCCGCGATGGTGACGATCGAGGCCATGTACGCGCGGCTGCGGGGCTCGCACGACGGCGTCGGGATCCTCCTGGCGGACCTGTGGCGGCTCGATCCGGAGCCGCCGCCCGCCGGGCCCCCGCCCGCGCGGCTGCGGCAGCAGGTGGCCGAGGTCGTGGGGCACCTCGCGGTGCACTGGCCGCAGCGGGCGATGTTCGCCGAGCCCTCGCCGGCCGGGCCGGCAACGCGGTCGCAGGCCGAAGGCGCCGTGGTCCACAGTGGAGGCACGCCGTACACGGTGCGCACGACGGACGGCGGGGAGCGCTGCACGTGCCGGTGGTTCGCCCGGCACGGGCTCGGCCGCGGCCCCTGCAAGCACATCCTGGCCGTGCGGCTCAGCCGCCCCTAGGCCTCCGGTTACGGCAGGCTGGCCCTCTCGCCGGTGCGCTCGTCGGTGACGTGGACGCGGCGGCCGTCCGGCGGGCGGTGCCGCGGGGTGGCCAGGATCTTCGCGAAGCGCGCGATGCCGTCGCGCCACCAGGTGCCGTCGGGCAGGCCGAAGAGGTTCGCGTCGAGCTCCGAGTGGACGGTGACGGTCAGGCCGCTCCAGACCCGGTCCGCTTCGCCGGGCAGCGGCGACGGGTGGTCCGAGGTCGTGTGGACGGTCGTGGACCGGGACAGCTCGGTGTACCACAGGCCGGAGCGGATGATGTCGGCCACGGGGCGCCGGGCCTCGTGCGGCGGGGCGGCGACCGTCGCGCCGCGCACGGTCGCCGACAGCGGGCCGCCGCGGTGCAGGATCACGTCGACCACCGGGGCGGCGGGGGCGAGGCGCAGCAGGTCCGCCGCCGTCCACGCGGCGATCACCAGAGGCCAGTCGGCGGCCGGGAAAGCGCCGAAGTACAGCCCGGGATTCGCCTTCACGGCGCTGGACACCGACCGTACCCGTGCGCGAAGGACCGGTAACCCGTTGTCAGCCACGCGGCAGACTTTGACAGTCGCACCCTTCGATGTCCAGACCCTCCGACCCTGCGGCTGAGATTTAACACAAGACGTTCGGGTGCCGGCGACCCGGTGCGGTCTTGTCCCGCGGACGCCGGGATTCCTGGTGGGAACAACGGTCAGATCGTGACACGGCCCGAGCCAAGAATCGCCGCCAATGCGTGCACGGCCTCGCGACCGGCCCGGTTGGCCCCGACCGTGCTCGCCGAGGGGCCGTAGCCGACCAGATGGACCAGCGGTTCACGAACGGTGCGGGTGCCCTTCATGCGGATGCCGCCGCCCGGCTCGCGCAGGTGCAGCGGGGCGAGATGGGCCAGGGCCGCCCGGAAGCCGGTCGCCCAGATGACCGCGTCGAACGGCTCGAACCGCGACCCCCACACGGCGCCGCCGGCCACGAGCCGGTCGAACATCGGGCGCCGGTGCAGGGCGCCGCGCTCCTCGGCCCGCCGGGCGAGGTCGGTCCAGCCGAGGCCGGTCACGCTCACCACGCTGCGCGGCGGCAGGCCCGACGACACGCGGGCGGCGACCCGCGCCACGACCTCGCGGCCGTGCTCCTCGGTGAACTCGCCGGCGTGGAAGACCGGCTCGCGGCGCGTCACCCACACCGCGGATGGCAGCTCGGCCAGCAGGTGGATCGCCGACGCGCCGCCGCCGACCACGAGCACCCGCCGGTGCTCGAACTCCTCCGGCCCGCGGTAGTCCGCGTAGTGCAGCCGGCGGCCGCGGAAGTCGGACATCCCCGGGTAGTACGGGACGTACGGGGCGGTCCAGGTGCCGGTCGCGTTGATGACGGCGCGGGCGGTCCACGAGCCGGTGCGGGCGTCGACGCGCAAGCCGTCGCCGTCGCGGGACACCGAGGTCACCGCGGCCGGGCGCAGCACCGGCAGGTCGAAGGCGGCCTCGTAGTCGCGGAAGTACGCCGGGACGACCTCGGCCGCCGAGCCGCCCGGCGGGGGCGTGAACGGCAGGCCGGGCAGGTCGAAGATGCGGTGCAGGGAGCCGGCGCCGAGCGACGGGGAGCGGTGCTGCCACGCGCCGCCCGGCCCCGGGCCGGCGTCGAGCACCGCGAAGGACAGGCCGCGCCGCCGCAGCCAGTAGGCGGCCGACAGCCCGGCCTGTCCCGCGCCGATCACCACGACGTCCACGGCGGGTACAACCCCGCCGGGGACGCCGATCATGCCGGAGGGTGACCGGCCTTACTTCGCCTTGCCCTTCACCAGGGCCCAGGCGGTGGTGTTCAGCGTGTCCTCGGTGCCGGCCAGGCCCTCGTCCGGCGTGAAGACGTCCTCGCCGAAGTCGTAGTCGAAGTCGTCCGCGGTGCCGCCGATGTTGTCCGGCCCGACGCCGAACAGGCCCGGGAACGCGCCGCCGGCGTCCATGAGGTTGGGCGTGTCGTTGAGCGGGTCGGTGTGGAAGTTGCCGTACAGGTGCCCGGCCTCGTGCGTGATCACGTTGCCCAGCGCCCGGCCGATGAACTTGATCTTGTCGCTGGCCGGGGTGATGTACGTGTTCAGGGACGCGTCCCCGCTCGGGTCGCTGAGCACGTCGAGCAGCACGATCGCGCTGTCCTCGGTCGCGTAGTTGCCCGGGTCGATGTACTGCGAGATGCCGATCGTGTCGATGCCCGACTCGGCGATCGTGCCGCCGACGACGATGCGGTGCACGTCGGGCCGGCCGAACGGGTCGGCGTCGTCGCGGCTGTTGAGGATCTTCAGCCCGATGCGCGGGTCGGTGCCGCGGGCCTTCGCGTCGGTCAGGATGTTCTCCCGCACCGTGGCGACGACCTCGTCGATCAGCCTGTCCTCGTCGGCGGCGCTCAGGCCCCACCGGCCGAGGAAGCCCTGCAGCGGGCTGAGCTGGCGCACCCCGGGACCGCCGAAGATCGCGGTGTTGATCCGGGCGCCGTCGAAGTCCAGGTAGAGCGTCTGGGTGACGCCCTGCTCCAGGGCCTCGGGGCCGGGCCGGTAGGCCTCGACGGTGATGTCGTACTGCCCGGCGGTCCCGCCGACCTCGATGGTGTAGCGGCCGTCGCGCGGCGCCACGTAGGACACGACCGCGTTGCCGCCGCCCGGCAGCGGCGAGGCGGGCGCGTAGATGAAGCTCGCGTCCTGCTCGGAGCCGAAGACGACCCGCCCGCCCGGGTCGCGGACGGTCAGGCGGGTGCCGACCCCGGCCACCGAGCCGCCGAGCACGTCGCCGGCGACCAGGTCCACGGCGTAGAAGTCGAGGTCCGGGTACGCGAGGGAGACGTCGAGGTTGTAGGCGCCCTCCCGGCCGGCGCCGAGGCCGCTGCCGGAGTCGAACGGGTCGGCCGGGAACACGGTGCCCAGGCCGTACCCGGCGATCATGAGGTAGTAGTCGCCGGTCGCCGGGATGGCGAAGTCGAGCAGGCTGCTCAGGCCGGGGCCGCTGTCGTCGTCGGCGGCGACGATCTCGCCGGTCGCGTCGTACAGGCCGACGACGGTGTCCAGGGCGCCCGAGGTGCCGGCGACGAGCTGCTGCCCGGCGCGGCCGTGGACCTTGACGAAGTCGAAGTCGCCGGTGCCGTCGCCGGTGCTGCCGTGCGGGCCGTCGCCGATGACGCCGGTGGTGCTGAATCCGTTGCGGTTGGCGCCGAGGCCGAACTCGAAAGCGAGCGGGATCGAGCCGTCGTCCTCCGCGGCCGGGTTGAGCGCCGAGGGGCTCACCGCCTCCGGCGAGAGCTGGCCGAGGACGCGGACACGGTTGTTGAGCTTCTTGCCGGTGCCGAAGCCCTTGATCAGCTCGGCGGTGGCGTGCGAGTCGTTGGACCCGTGGCTGCCCTTCGGCTCGGCCTCGTCGTGGATGATCGGGTTCGCCGCCGCGAGCTTGTTCTGCGCCTGCCGCTGCTGGGCGCGGGCCTGGCCGGCCGCCTTGGCCCGCTCGGACCAGGCGTACTTGTCGACCTTGGACGGGTCCCGCAGCAGCGCGGTGTAGGGGTTCGCGGCCCCGGTCGCCGCCGCCTTGCCCGACGCGGTCTGCTTCGGGACCACCTGGACACCCGCGGCGAGCTGCCGCCGGATCCCCGCCTGGAGATCACCGTGCGGGGCCTTGGGTGCCGCGGCCGCCGGTGTCTGTGCGACCACCACCCCGGCCCCGGCGATCAGGCCGGCCACGGCGATACTCGCGAGCCTCTTCCTCACTTGGCCTCCCCATTGAGTAAGGCTGATCCGAGCACGCTACCAATGATGTCCTTCAATTCGTAAGGCGATCGATCGACCGAGCGACGTCAATGTCCTGGCCGACGGTAAGGTGTACGGGTGTCCGCGGTCATCAGTCCCACCCAGCGGCAGCTGACGCCGGCGGCCGTCACGGCCCTGCTGCGCGAGCGCACGGGCCGCACGGCCGTCCACTGTGGAGCACTCTCGGGCGGGACCTTCGCGGCCGTCTGGGCGGTCACCCTCGACGACGGCACCGAGGCCGTGGTCAAGATTGGGCCGCCGCCGGGCGTGCCGCTGCTGCGCTACGAGCGCGGGCTCATCGCCGCCGAGGCGCGCTACTACCGCCAGGCCGGCCGCGCGCCCGGGGTGCCGGTGCCGCCGGTGCTCGCCGCCGACGAGGACCTGGTCCTGGCCGGACGGCTGCCGGGACGCCCGCTGACGGAGGCGAACACCGACGACGCATCGGTACGGCACGAGCTGGGCGCGGCACTGCGGCGCCTGCACACCGTGACCGGCGAGCGGTTCGGCTACGACGGGCCCGGCCGGGCGAGCGGCGACACGTGGCCCGCGGCGTTCGCGGCGATGACCGCCGACCTGCTCGCCGACGGCCGCGACTGGGGCGTGGACCTGCCGGTGCCCGAGTCCGGGATCATGGCGGTGCTCGACCGCCACGCGGGAACGCTTTCCGAGGTCACCACGCCGAGCCTGGTGCACTTCGACCTGTGGGACGGCAACGTGCTGAGCGAGGACGGGCGGCTCACCGGGCTCGTCGACGGCGAACGGTACTTCTGGGGCGACCCGCTCTACGACTTCGTCTCCCCCGCCATCGGGCGCCGGATCGAGGACGAGCCCGCGCACCCCGTCCTGCGGGGGTACTACGGGCAGTCGTCGGTCGCGCTCACCCAGGCGGAGCTGGTCCGGCTCAGGCTGTACCGGATCCAGTTCTGCCTGCTGCTGCTGATCGAGATGCCGAGCCGGGCCATGGCCGGCGAGGCGGAGCGGGAGCGCCGGGAGTGGGTCACCCCCTGGCTGCTGTCGGACCTGCGGGATCTGGGCTGATCGATCACGTTGTGGTATAGATGGCATCACCTACGGTGAGGATGTCGATGGGCGTGCTACACGGAAGACGACTCCTGGTTGGCTACGCCGTGCTCGTGGCGACCCTGGCGACCGTGCTCTTCGTCCGGCCCGGCCTGGCCCCGCTCGTCTGGGCGGCGATCGGCCTCGCCTCGGCCGGCGCGATCGCCGCCGGCATCGCACGGCACCGCCCGCAGCGGCCCGCCCCCTGGTGGGCGCTCGGCGCGGCGCTGATCGCGATGACCGTCGGCGACGTCCTGTACGGCCTCACGCCGGACGACCCGCCCGCCCTGGCCGACGTCGCCTACCTCACGATGTTCCCGGTCGGCGCGGTCGCCCTCATCGGCCTGACCCGCGCGAGCACGGTCCTCGACGACCGCACCCGCCTGATCGACCTGCTCGCGCTCGGCACCGCCGCGCTGCTGGCCGCGTGGGTGTTCATCGCCTCCCCGCGCCTCGCCGACGGCCTGAGCGCGGCGGACTGGTCCACCGAGGCCGCCTTCACCCTCGGCGACGTGATCGTGCTCGTCGTGACCGTCCGGCTGGTCACCGCGGCGCCGCGCAACCCGTCCGCGATCCTGCTCGCCACCGGCGCGGCCGCGATGCTGATCGGCGACGTGTGGTACGGGATCGGCGACGCCGCCCACGCCACGATCCGCCCCGGCGGGCCCGCGGACCTCGCCTACGTGGTGTCGTACGCCGCCTGGGCCGCCGCCGCCCTGCGCCCCTCGATGACCGGGCTCACCGCCCCGCCGACCGGCGCCGTGCGCGCCCCCCGCGAGCCGATGCGCGGCCTCGGCCTGGCCCCGCTGCTCGTCTGCGTCGCGTTCGCCCCGCTCGTGCTCATGGTGCAGGCGCTCACCGGCGGCGTGCACGACGGCCCGATGATCGCCATCGCCTCCGGCATCACACTCGTGCTGCTCGTGGTGCGGCTCAGCGACGCGATCGGCAAGCACGCCGGCGCCCTGCGCCGCGAGCGCGCCCTGCGCCAGGCCGGCACCGTGCTCGTCGGCGCCCACGACGCCGGGCAGGTCGCGGCCGCGGTCAAGTCGGCCGTCGCCACCCTGCTGCCCGCCGACGCCCCGCACGCGATCGTCGTGGACTTCAGCCTCACCGACCTGCTGCCGCTGGGCGAGCTCACCGCGCCGCGCATCCAGCCGATCGGGGACATCCCGCCGCTGTGGAGCGCCAAGCTCTCCGAGTGGGACCACGTGCTCGTCTGCCCGCTCGACGCCGGCGTGCTCTACGTGGCCGGGCGCCGCCGCGACCTGCTCACCGCGATCGACGCCGTCTCCGTCGTCGCCGGGCAGGCGGCCCTCGCCCTGGCCCGCATCGGCCTGACCGACGCCGCGAGCCGCCGCGACAGCGACGCGTACCTGCGCGCCGTCACCGAGCACGGCGGCGACGTCGTGCTCGTCCTCGACGACGACCAGCGCATCCGGTACACCAGCCCGTCGGTCACCGACGTGCTCGGCATCTGGCCGACACCGTTCGCGACCCTCCGCGAGATCGTCGCCCCCGAGGACCGCGAGCAGGTCGAGCGCACCGTGGCCCGCGCCCGCGCCGAGGACCGCGACGGCACCCGCGACCAGTGGAGCCTGCGCCGCCCCGACGGCCGCCGCGTCCTGCTCGAGGTCATCTTCCGCGACCTGCGCGACGACCGCCTGGTCCGGGGCATGGTCGTGACGCTGCACGACGTCACCCAGGACCGCCGGGCCGAGCACGAGCTGCTGCGCCGCGCCTTCACCGACACCCCGGCGGCCCAGAACCGCGACAGCTCGGCCCGCAAGTTCCAGTGACCGGCCCCGCGCCGACGTGGCGGCGGCACACCGCGTGGGAGACCGCACTCACGCCCGAGGACCACGCGGCCCTCTCCGCGCTGCTGCGCGTCGCCTTCCCCGGCCCCGAGTTCGAGCCCGACCGCTCCTGGCCGGCGTCGTGGGCGCGCAAGGAGTTCCGCGTCTGGCTCAGCGACAACGACCGGCCGGTCGCACACCTCGGGTTCGAGCGCCGCCTCATCGGTACCGCCGCCGGTGACGTCCTCGTCGCCGGGGTCGGCGACGTGGCCGTCGCCCCGTCGCACCAGGGCCGCGGCCTCGGCTCGGCGCTGATGGACGCACTCGCCGAAGTGCTGCCGGACTCGGCCGACTTCGGGTTCCTGCAGTGCCGGGAGGCGGTCGCGGGGTTCTACGCCGCGACCGGCTGGACGCGCGTGCCCAACCCCACCCGCCACCTGGGCGTGCGCGACGCCCGATCAGTCGTCGAGGGTGTCTTCCCCACCTTTGTCCGCCCCGGCCGCCGCCCCCTGTCGCAGTGGCCCTCCGGCCTCGTCGACCTGCGCGGCCTGCCATGGTGACCCCTCGGCTGTTCCGGGGTCGGCCGGGAGTCGAGGTCGTGACCGGCGACTGGCACGCTACGGCACGACGGTGACGGGCCAGCGGCCCGACTTCACCAGGCGCACGGCCAGGGAGCCGACCCAGCGATGGCCGAAGCGGCGGCTCGCCCCCACCACGACCGCGTCGGCGCGCAGCTCCGTCGCCACGCGCACGAGCTCCTGGTAGGGGTCGCCGCGCACGGCGATGAAGTCCGTCGTCACGCCGGTGTGCAGGGCGCCCTCGTGGACCTGCCGGCGCATGTCCTCGATCGACTCCGTGATCGCCTGCTCGACGGCCCCGGCCGCCTCGGCGATCAGGCGGCTCGCGGCCGGGGCTCCGGTGACGAAGACGACGACCAGGCGGGCGCGCTGGCGGCGGGCCAGCCCCGCGGCGTACGCGCCGGCCCGCATCGACGTGTCCGAGCCGTCGACACCGACCACGATGACCTTCGGCCCGTCGGTCCCGAGTTCGAACTGCACGGGAACAGGATGCCGTACTAGGTCCGGTCGCGCCGGTGGGAGGGGTGTGGCTCGTCGCCGGCCGGCTCCGGCCCGGGGAAGCCGGCCAGCTCGCGCACGGCCGTCTCCAGCGCGGTGTCCACGCCGTGCTCGATCATCCGCTGGTAGGCGGGGTCGCCGGCCGCGGCGACGCGCCGGATGCCCTCGGCGGAGGCGCTCACGCGCCGGCGCACGATCTCGGCGAAGGCCGCGAGGGACCCGCTCCAGCCGTAGGTGTCCAGGAACAGCCGCAGCCGCCGGGGCCGCTGGTCGAAGGCCGTGAATCCCTCCGCCGCCACGACGTGCCGCGCGTGCAGCGGCACCCAGGCGAAGGCCGTGAAGGCCAGGTCCCATTCGGGGGTGACCGGAGCCGCGAAGTCCCAGTCGAAGAATCCGGTCAGGCGCCCGCCCGACCAGGCCGCGTTGTACGGCGCCGCGTCGTTGTGGCCGATGATCAGGCCCGGCCGCCAGGCCCCGCCCTCGCGCCAGACCGCATCGGGCGCGGGCGTGAACCCGGCCACGGCGGTGTGCAGGTCGCGCAGCCACCGCGCGACCTGGCGCAGCGCGTCGTCGCTGTGGACCCACGCGGGCCAGGGCCGGGCGTCCCCCACCACGTCGCCGGGCAGGAACGACAGCACCTCCCGGCCCTGCTCGTCGAAGCCGAGCGCGCGGGGCGCACCGTCGAAGCCGGCCGCCTCCAGATGCCGCAGCACCGCGTGCACGGACGGCGTCCAGCGGCCGGCCGCCCGCCGCACGGTGTCGCCGACCCGCACGGCTCCCCCGGTGTTGCCGCCGGCCATTCGCCGCTCGTCGCTCACGCCCCCATCCTGCTGTACCCGTCGAGGACGACACGTGGCGGGGCGTGGACCGGCTCGGGGGCCGGTTCCCGGTAGATGAAGCGATCGGTCACCGCGAAGCGCAGCACGAAGGCCGCCGCCAGCGTCGTCAGGTTCGCCGGCACCGAGCGCAGGTGCAGGGTGCCGACCAGGAGGGCGAGCAGGGGCAGGCGGACGGCCAGGTCGAGGTTGTTCAGCACGGCGAAGCGGGCCAGGCGGCTCCACCAGGGGCGGGCCGCGCGGCGGCGGCGGAACACGAGCGTGTCGACCAGGACGAAGTTCCACAGGACGGCCACCTCGGTCGCCGCGACCGCGGAGGCCAGGTAGTGCACGCCCAGCCGGTCCGACAGCAGCCACATGACCGCCAGGTTCGGCAGGACGCCCGACGCGCCCGCGGCGCCGAAGGCCGCGAGGCGTAGCAGGCGGGTCACCGGCGGACCTTCCGGACCTCGATCTCGCCGAAGCGCTCGACGACGTCGGAGCCGGCGACGCCCGCGCGCAGGGTCGGCAGGGACGCCAGGGTGCTGTCGGCCTGGCCCGCCATCACGATGTAGTCGATGCTCGACACGCCCGCGGGCAGGACCTCCTCCATCACCTCCGGGTCGGTGTCGACCTTCCAGAGCCAGACGGGCTTCGTGAACCCGGCGAGCTTCAGGTCGAGCCAGATGTAGTCGTCGGTCACGACGACCGAGTCGCGGGGGACGTGGTCGACGACCCACCGCGTGGCGGCGCGGGAGTCGGCGCTGCCGTCCGTCCTCGACTGGGCGATCATCGTCGAGGCCCACGCGGGGAGCACGAGGGTCACGGCCACCAGCGCGGCCGCGCCCGCCGGGAGGTACCGGCGCCAGGACGGCAGCCACGCCCACAGCTCGTCGCCGGCGCCCGCGATGAGCAGGGCCGCGAACGGGAGCAGGGCGATGACGTAGGCGAAGGGCAGGTAGCCGCCTCGGCACATCATCGCGACCTGGATGAGCAGGGCCAGGGCGATCGGGCGCAGCCGCGGGACGAGCAACGCCACCGGCACGAGCAGGACACCCCCGACGATCAGCCAGGGATCGAGGTCCACCCACGAGTGGGCCAGCGCGTAGGCGCCCGACGAGGGGTCGAGGAGGCTGCCGCTGCCCGAGCGGCCGAACAGCTGCCACCACAGCGCCCAGCCGAGGCTCACGTGCCCGTCCCCGGGCACCAGCTCGTTCTTGAGCAGGGCGAAGACCGGGTACGCCGAGACGAGCACGACGAAGGTGACCCCGAACACGCCGAGGTTCCACGGCCGGGTCCGGCGGTCCGTGTGCCGCACGAGCAGCCAGACCAGCGCCGGGAGCAGGATGACGATGGTCTCCTTGCACAGCGCGGCCCCGGCGAACCACACGGCGCTGCTCAGCGCCGCGCCGACGCTGCGCCGCGGGGAGGCGGCCGCGGCCAGGGCGGCGAGCATGAACATGGTGGCCAGGTTGTCCAGGAACACCATGCGGTGGAAGTACACGGCGAGCGGGCTCAGCGCGAACAGGGCGACGGCGAGCGCCGACCAGGCCCGGTTGAACCTCAGCCGCCGGGCCAGCAGCCAGAGCAGGGCGCAGCTGACCAGCGTGGCGATGAGCATGACCTCGCGGCCGACCATGACGCCGCTGGGGGCGCGGTCGAAGCCGTCGGTCAGGCCGGCGTACCCGGCGATGATGGCCCAGCCGAGGAACGGGTGGTCGTACCAGTACGTGTAGTGGGCCAGCGCGCCGTGGTCGAGCATCGCCCAGGCCTGGTCGACGTAGGTGCCCTCGTCGTCGTTGACGCGGCCCGGCCAGCCGTGCAGGTTCCACCCGTTGACGAGCCCGGCGACGACGAGCAGCGGCGCGAGGATCCAGGCGGACCGGTAGGACCGTCGGCGGGCCGGGGGCGCCGGTGCGGCCACGGCGGCCGAGCGCTCGATCTCCAGGACCGCGGTCATGACGCGAGCACCGGGCGGTGGTGGCCGCCGTGGGCCGTCTTGTGCCAGGTGGTGTTCCCGTCGATGTGCTGCCAGACGGCCCAGAAGGCCGCGCCCATCAGCACCCACTGGTACACCGGGGCCCCGGCGAGGAGGAAGGCGTAGTGGCGCCACAGGACCTTCTGCCGGTACGAGCGCGCGAACTCCCGCAGCCCCACGACCTGCGTCGCGAGCGTGATGAGGATGGGCAGGAACGGCGCGTACATGAGCATGGCCACGAACACGGGTACCTTCAGCCACACGATCGTCGCGATCGACAGCGGCAGCAGCAGCGCCGAGAAGGCCTGCAGGAACGGGGTGGCCAGGATGTACCCCGCCAGCACCCGCTGCCGCAGCGTGGGCAGCGCCGACCAGCGGCCCTCGAGCAGGATGCTGAGGAACCCCTGGTTCCAGCGCACCCGCTGCCAGAACAGCGACCCGGCCCGCTTGTTCGCGATGGTCTGCGGCACCTCCTCCCGGGTCGCGAGCTCGGGCTCGTAGGCGGCGACGACCTTCGCGCCGTACCGCGTGCACAGCAGCACCCCGAGCGCGCAGTCCTCGGTGAGGTTGTCCGGCCACCCGCCGGCCTTCTCCAGCAGCGCGCGGCGGATGAACACGGTGTTCCCGCCGAGCGGCACGAATCCGGTCCGCACCTGGTAGAACATGCGGCTGGTGAACCAGAAGAAGTACTCCATGACGTTGTGCACCTTGAACCAGTCCCGCGCCCGCGAGCCCAGCGTCATCAGCTGCACCCCGCCCTGCACGACGTCGGCCCCGGTGCGCCCGAGGAGTGTGTCGACCCGCGTGAGCAGCTGCGGGGCCACGTCGTCCTCGGCGTCGACGACGCCGACGACGGTGCCGGTGGCCACCGCCAGGGCGGCGTTGAGCTGCCGCGGCTTGTTGGAGCGCTCGTAGGCGCGGATCACCGTGCGCACCCGCCGGTGCGGGTCGTGGCCCGCCCGCACGCGCTCGACCTCGGCGATCGTGGCGTCGTCGCCCTCGCACAGCGACACCAGGATCTCGTAGTCCGGGTGGTCCTGCTCGAGCAGGTGCCGCAGCGTCCCGGCGATGACCAGGTCCTCGTGCAGCGCCGGCACGATGATCGTGAAGCGCTCCTGGTGGACGCCGTCGCTGAACGGCCAGCGCATCTGCGAGACGGCCTCGGGCGTGCGCCAGCCGTACAGCCGCCAGCGCACCTCCAGCGCGCCGACGACGGTGTTGTAGACGGCGACGGCGGTCACGAGCAGCGCCAGCACCGCGGCCCCGGACAGCGGCGCGGCCACCAGCCCGGCGGTGACCGCGGCGACGAGCGCGAGCAGCGTGCCCCAGCGGGCGGCCGGGGTCGCGAACCAGGTCGTCGCGCGCAGGGAGGGCAGCTGGCGCAGGTACAGCAGCCCCTGCCGCAGGTCGCCCTTGCTCTGCCCCGCCAGCCGCGCGCCGAACTCCAGCGGCAGCTCGGTCCGGCGCAGCCGCGGGTAGCGGGCCAGGATCTCCAGCAGGATCTTGAACCCGCGGGCGCGCAGGCGGTCCGGGTCGACCCTGTCCAGCCGCACCCCGAAGAACCCGGTCATCGGGTCGGTGACGCCGCGCAGCGCGACCGGGAACGCGGCCCGGGCCAGCAGCGTCGAGCCGGTCGAGACGGCCTGGCGCAGCGGCCCGTCGAGCCCGCCGCTGGTGCCGCCCTCGCGGTAGCGGCTGGCCATGACGAGGTCGTGGTCGTCGAGCGCGGCGAGCAGCGCGGGCACGAGCTCCGGCGGGTGCTGCAGGTCGGCGTCCATCACGAGCGCCCGGGTCGCGCGGGCGCGCCGGTAGCCGTCGACGACCGCGCCGGCCAGCCCGCCCACGCGCTGCGCGCCGGTGCGGTGGAAGACCCGCACGCTCAGGGTCGCGGGCAGTTCGCGGGCCGCCTTCGCGATGGCGGCGACGGTACCGTCGTCGTCACTGTCGTCCACGAAGAGCAGCTCGACGTCGTCGACGACCGCGGCGAGCCGGCGCATCAGCGGCGCCACGTTGTCCTCCTCGTGCCGGCAGGGGATGACGATCGTGGCTCTTGGGCTGGTCACAGTGGATCTCCTCAAGATCACAGACGGATGACCGAACAGCGCGCCAGTGCGCTCCCGCCGCGCTCGAAGTACTCGACCGTGATCGTGTGGTCGCCCTCGAGCAGGGTGGTGTCGTACGTGTAGGTGGCCGGTGGGTGTTCGGACCAGCCGTCGATGACCACGTCCCCGTCGAGGCGCACGCGGATCCCGTCGTCGCTGGTGGCGGTGATGCGGTAGGTGCCGCCGGCGAGGTGGTCGGTCCTCGTCCAGCGGGCGGAGAAGCCGTCGGCGGGGATCGCCGGGCCGGGCGAGCCGCTGCCCCAGTCGAAGTCGATGGCGCCGTCGGTGCGCAGCATCGCCGGCGCGCCGCCGAGGTCGGTGCCCACGTAGTAGGCGCCGGTCCAGCCGGCCGGGGCGGCGACGTCGCCGACGCGCTTGTAGCCGAAGTGCAGGCGGGCGCCGGCGGCGTGCTCGTAGTACTCGACCCTGATGTCGTGCGCGCCGCCGAGCAGGGACACGTCGGCGCTGAAGTCCTCGTTCTGGTCGCGCCACTTGTCCACGATCGGCAGCCCGTCGACGGAGACGCGGACCCCGTCGTCGGAGGCGCCGGAGAAGCGGTAGAGCCCGGCGGGCAGCACGGCGGTGCGGGTGTACTCCGCGCGGAAGTCGTCCACCCCGATCCCGTGCCCGGGGCCGCCGTCGCCCCAGTCGTGGTCCACTGTGGACTCGCTCGCGTAGTAGTCGGCGTTCGCGTCCGTGTACTTCGCCAGGTACGGCGGGGCGGCCGGGATGTCCCCGGTGCGCGCCCAGGTCAGCCGGGCGAGGGCGCCGCCGCCGTTCTCGTAGTACTCCATGACCACGGTGTGCGCGCCGTTGCCCAGCGGCAGGCGGGCCGTGTAGGGCGTCGGCCCCTGGTCGCCCCAGTGGTCGACGGCGAGCTGCCCGTCGACCCACAGGCGCACGCCGTCGTCGGTCGTGGTGGTGAAGTCGTAGTACCCGGCGGTCAGGGTCAGCGACCGGGTCCACCGGGCGACGAAGTGGTCCTCGGCGATGCGCGGATCCGGCGACCCGAGCTGCCAGTCGTGGTCGATCGCGGGCTCGTCGCGGGTCAGCGCCGGGGCCGCCGACGGCACGCTGGGCTTGTCGCCGGAGCCGGGGGTGTTCCAGTACTGCGCGGTGAACACGTCCCGCGGCTGGTCCGGCGTCGTGTCCCAGCTCAGCCGGGCGCTCGCGTCCACGACGTTGTCGTAGAACTCCATCCGCACCGTGTGCTCGCCGGCGCCGAGGTCGGCGACGTAGTCGTAGGCGGTCGGGCCCTGGTCGTGCCACTGGTCGATGACGAGGTCGCCGTCGATGAAGAGGCGGGCGCCGTCGTCGGAGGCGACGGTGAAGCGGTAGCGGCCGTAGGCGAAGTACTCGGTCTTCGTCCAGCGCGCCGAGAAGTGGTCGGCCGCGACGCTCGGATCGGGCGAGCCGGTGGACCACACGAAGTCGACCGTCTTGTCGCCCCGGACGAGTGCGGGGGCGCCGTCGAGGTTCTGGTTGTTGAAGTACTCGCCGGTGAACGGGGCCGACGGGGCGTAGGTCGCGGTCCAGGTGGCGTCGGCCGGCGGGGTGGTCACGAAGTGCCGGATCGCGCCGCCGTCGGACCATCCGGTGAAGTGGTAGACGGTGCCGTCCGCGTCCACGGCGGTCGGCGGCGCGGCGAGCTCGCGCTGGAAGCCGACCACGCCCGGCACCTGGTCCGGGGTCGCGATCGGGACGCCGTCGAGGGTCAGGCCGAGGCCGGGCGGGCTGGTCGCGAACGTCATCGTGGACGTGCGCGGGTGGATGAACACCGAGCGGGCGCTCGACAGGCCGTTGCGGTCGGTGACGGTCACCTTGATCTCGAACCAGGTGTTCGCCGACGCCTCGCCCGTGGTCGGGATCGTGAACTGCCCGACCCGGCCGGTCAGCGGCCCGACGAACGGGTGCACGTGGGTGTTGTGGTGCAGGAAGACCTCGGTCTTGATGTCCCCGTCGGAGACGTCGAAGCCGGCCGCGTCGTTGCCGAAGGCGTTGACCGTGATCGTGTCGCCCGAGTCGTACGCGCTGCCGTCGACCGGCGCCGCGATCCGCACGGTGGGCGGGGTGCCGACCTGGACCACGATCGGCCGGGAGGCGACGGTGCTCGTGCCGTCCGAGACCGTGAGCGTCGCGGGATAGACGCCGACGTTCGCGTACACCTTGGCCGGGTTCGGCGCCGTGCTGCTGCTGCCGTCGCCGAAGTCCCAGGCGTACGTCAGGCCGTCCCCGTCGGGGTCGCTCGTGCCGGCCGAGGAGAAGTGCACGGTCAGCGGGGCCGGGCCGCCGGTGGGGTCGGCGGCGGCGTGCACCACGGGGGCGTTGCCGGCCGGGCTGTACGACACGCGGTAGAGCTGGCCGGGGAAGTACGTGAGGTAGTAGAGCGACCCGTCCGGCGCCACCTTCAGGTCCACCACGCTGCCCGCCTCGAGGTCGAAGTCCTCGACCCGCTCGACCTGGCCCGTGTCGTCGAGCACCGCGCGCTTGACGAAGCCGCGGGAGTAGTCGCCGAAGAACAGGCTCCCGGCGTACTCGGCCGGGAACTGGGTGCCGTGGTAGACGGGTCCGGCGGTGACCGCGCCGCTGCCGCCGTCGTGGTTGTACGCCGAGACGGGGTCGGTGTAGCCCGCGCAGCCGCTGCCGCAGCGGCCCTCGTGCACCGGCCAGCCGTAGTTGCCGCCCTTGACGACGAGGTTGAGCTCCTCCCAGGTGTAGTCGCCGACGTCGCCCGCGTAGAGGCGCCCGGTCGCGGCGTCGAACTGGAAGCGCCACGGGTTGCGGAAGCCGTAGGCCCAGATCGCCCCGAGCCGGCCCGGCTGCCCGGCGAACGGGTTGTCGGCCGGGATCGAGCCGTCCGGGTTGATCCGCAGGATCTTGCCGTGCGGGTTGGAGAGGTCCTGGGCGTTGGGCGGGTAGCCGTTGTCCCCGACCGCGAAGTAGAGCTTGCCGTCCGGCCCGAAGCGGATGCTCCCGCCGACGTGCAGCAGCTGCGACGGCGACTGGGTCTCGAAGATCGTGAAGGGGCCCTCGGTGCCGACGTCGCCCGACGCGTCGAAGCGCACGAGGTGGTTTCGCAGGTCGTGGCCGGTGTAGTAGAAGTACACCCAGTGGTTGGCGACCCCGAACCCGGGATCGAACGCGACCCCGATCAGCCCGCGGTCGCCGGAGGCCTCCGAGGGCAGGTCGGCGAACGGCTGCGCGAGCAGGTGGCCGTCCTTGAAGATCTTGACCTTGCCGGTGCGTTCGAGGATGAAGATCCGCCCGTCGGGCGCGATCTCGAACCCGGTCGGCCCGTCCAGCCCCGCCCCGACGACGAGCTGCGTGGCGAAGCCCGCGGGGGTGGCGGCGCGGGCCGCGGGCACGGGCCCGAGCAGCGCGGCGACCAGGGCCAGCACGAGAGAGAACGGCAGCGTCCGGCGCACGGCGAGAATGCTCCGGCCGCGGTGTGATGCGCCCGTGGCGTTTCCACGAATACGCCGTCACAGCATTGATTCGGCGCCGTTTCCGGCAATTCAGGGATGCACACGTGTGAGCCCGCAGGACGCATCCGGAAACACGCGCTTGCTCAGATCGTCACGGGCAGCGACTCGAATCCGCGCAGGACACGGGTGGTCCGTCGATGTGGTTCGCCGTCGATGCGCAGGTCAGGATAGCGCTCGAACAGCATCCGCAGCCCGATCTCGCCCTCGAGCCGGGCCAGCGCGGCGCCGAGGCAGTAATGCACCCCGCCGGAGAACGACAGATGCTCGCGCGCATTCGTCCGGGTCACATCGAATGTGTCCGGATCGGCAAATACCTCCGGGTCGCGGTTCGCGCCGCCGAGCATCGCCATGACGACGTGCCCCGGCTGGATCGCCTCCCCGCCGAACTCGGTGGCCTTCCGGCACACGCGCGCGGTCACCTGCACCGGCGAGTCGAAGCGCAGCGTCTCCTCGACCGCGTTGCCCCACCGCTGCGGCTGCTCGCGCAGGATCGCGAGCTGCTCCGGGTGGCGCATGAGCAGCCAGGCGCCGGTGCCGAGCAGGTTCACGGTGGTCTCGAACCCGGCCGCGAGCAGCAGACCCGCGGTCGCCAGCAGCTCGTCCTCGCTCAGGTCGTCGAGCCGCACCAGCTGGCTGAGCAGGTCGTCGCCGGGGTCGCGGCGCAGCCGCGCGAAGTGCCCGCGCATCCAGTCGTTGACGTGCCGGATGTTGATCTCGGTCTGCCGGTACGTCGAGAACGGCAGCCCCAGGTCCAGCGTCGGCGCGGCGGCGTTGCCCCAGGCCAGGAACTTCTGGCGCATGTACAGCGGGACGCCGAGGATCTCCGCGATCACGGTCACCGGCAGCAGGGAGGCGAAGTCGGCGATCAGGTCGGCCGGCTTGTCCCGCAGCAGCTCGG
Source organism: Dactylosporangium sp. CA-052675 (assembly GCF_050947935.1). Lineage (GTDB taxonomy): Bacteria > Actinomycetota > Actinomycetes > Mycobacteriales > Micromonosporaceae > Dactylosporangium. The sequence continues at coordinate 6,570,868 of NZ_CP192010.1, forward strand.
CGCAGGTCTGCTCGATGCGCGGCCGCAGCCCCTCGATCGCACGGGCGGTGAACACCTTCGAGACCAGCCGGCGGTACCGCGTGTGGTCGGGCGGGTCCGTCACGAGCATCGACGGCGGGTCGACCGGCCCGATCGGCGAGCTGCGCCGGCTGAACCGGAACATGAGCCCGACCGGCGCCGGCAGCGGCCGGTCGGAGAACCCGACCCCGAAGGCCTCGTGCCGCAGCACCGCCCCGGCGAGGTCGTGCCGCGCGGTGGCCCACATGAGCCGGCTGCGCACGAGCGGCGCGGTCTCGCGAATCCCCCGGTAGAACGGGTAGGGATCGGCGCGCACGGCCGGATCGACGAAGAACCGGGCCTGCTCGTCGCCCTTGCGCGCGGCGGCGTTGATGCCAGCCCGCATGAAGCCGTGCTTGGTGGCCCATCGAACCGCGGTGCCTGGAAGCATGGTGCACACCCCCCTGGTACTCGACGGTACCAAGGGGGTGCGCCTCCGGTCTACTTCGCCTCGATCGCCTCGGGCTTGCCGTTGCTCCGGCTCGCGCCGCTCGTCGCCACGAGGGCCTTGAGGTCGATGCCGAGGTGCGGCGCCGGGGCCAGCAAGGCTGAGCACCCGCCCGTCGCCATCGGCGAGCGCCGATGCGATCGGTGACGCCGGTCACGCGGTAACGACGGTCAGGCGCCGGCGCGCAGTACGATTTCGGTGATCTCGCTGGGCGCGAACACGCGGAACGGCGGTCCCCAGAAGCCGGTGCCGCGGCTGGTGTAGAGCTGCGTGCGCTCCCCGTGCCGGGTCAGCCCCTGCACCACCGGCTGGTCGACGCGCACCAGGTAGTGGAACGGCCAGATCTGCCCGCCGTGGGTGTGCCCGGAGATCTGCAGGTCGATGCCGTGCGCCACCGCGGCGTCGATCTGCTTGGGCTGGTGGGCGAGCAGCAGCACGGGCAGCCCGGGGTCGGCCCCCTCCAGCGCGATCGCGTGGTCGGCCCGGTGCCCCGCCAGCCCGCTGCCGGCGGCGGTGCGGTCGTCGACCCCGGCCACCACGAGCCGGTCGCCGCCGCGCTCGATCACGATGTGCCGGTTGTGCAGCGGCTCCCAGCCGAGGCCCTGCATGTGGTCGAGCCAGCCCTGGGCCTCGCCGAAGTACTCGTGGTTGCCGGTGACGTAGACCCGCGCCAGCCCGGCCCGCACGTCGGCCAGCGGGGCGGCCTGCGCGGTGCGCTGGCCGGGGGTGCCGTCGGCGATGTCGCCGGTGTGCGCCACGACGTCGGCCCCGAGCGTGTTGACCACCTCGGTGACCCCCTTCGACCAGGCGACGCGGTCGATCGGCCCGTAGTGGGTGTCGGTGAGCTGGACGATCTTCAGCCCGTCGAGCCCGGCCCCGAGCCGCGGGATGCGCACCTCGACCCGGCGCACCCGCGGGACGCGCATGGCCTCGCGGTACCCCCACACGCCCAGCCCCAGCGCGAGCACCGCGGTGAACCCGGCGGCCACGCGGGAGCGCACCGGGTCGTCGACGCCCCCGGCGAGCAGGGCGAGGCGCAGCAGGTCGCCGGCCACGGCCCAGACGAAGAGGATCCACACGGCGCCGAGGATCGTGTCGGCGAGGCGGGCCGCCCAGTCGACGCGGCGCCCGTGGCCGAGGAACATCGTCACCGGGAACACGACGAGGGCCACGGCGAACACGACGGTGCCGGCGACCCGGACGCCGAGCGGCCAGTCGTTGCCGGCCATGACCAGCGACCACCACGGGACCCCGAACAGCAGCCCGAGCACCACGGCGAGGGTCGCCGTGAACGCGAGGGGCCGCAGGAGCGAACGCCGCCGGACCGCAGGGCCGGGAACCGCCTCAGTAGTCGCCATCGGATAAGCATGACACGCAGTGCCATCCGATTCCTGAGAGCGGGCTGTGATGCCGGTTGCAGCTCGGCACCCGGGCCGCGACCAGCGTCGACGCGAAAGTGTCGTACCCCCGGTCTACGGTCGGAGGCGTCGGGATGCACGGGTTGCTTGCACAACTGCACAGCGGAGCGTGAAGCCGTCTGGCACCATGCGGGCGTGCGGACGTTGCTTGCGTGGACCGCCGGCGGGATCGCGCTCGGCGTGGTGTCGCTGATGCTCAACCACGTGCTGCCGGGCGGGTCGAGCCGGCTGGTGAACTCGGGGGCGGTGTGGGCCGCCGGGGCGTTCGCGGCCGGGGCGGCCGTGCGCGCGGGGTGGTGGCGGGTCTGGCTCGCGGGCACCGTGGTGCTGGTCGGGGCGGTGGCCGGGTATTACGGCGGGCTCGTGGTGTTCGAGGGGCGGCACGCCGGCGCCGACGTGCTCGCGGGGCCGCTCGGGTGGGGGGCGGTGGGCCTGTTGGCCGGGCCGGTGTTCGCGACCGCCGGGGCGTGGTGGCGCGACGAGCGGCGGGGGCGGCGGGTCGTGGGGGTGTGCGTGCTCGGCGGGGTGTTCCTGGCCGAGGCGGCGTACCTGGCGGTGAAGGAGCGCCCGGCGGGCGAGGCCTGGATCGTGGCGGCGATCGGGCTCGCGGTGCCCCTGGTGCTGAGCCGCACCGGGCGGGAGCGGCTGCTGGCGCTGGTGGCGCTCGTGCCGGCCGCGGTGCTCGGGGCGATGGCCTATCTCGCGCTCGGCTCGGTGCTGGACGTGGCGTTCACCCGCTGAGCGGGAACGTCACGTGCACCTGCCGCACGCGGCGGGTGCGGCGGGCGTAGCGGGTGCGGCGGGTGCGGCGGGCGTAGCGGGCGTAGCGGGCGCCGTGGCGAACGTGGCGGAGCGGCCCCGCACGCACAGCGGCGCCCGGCCGGAGCCGGGCGCCGCGAGGTGAGCCGGCGGGCTACTCCTCGACGCGGTTGCCGCCGACGGAGACCGCGGTGAGCGGCGTGGCCACGTGCTCGAGGGACTTGCCCTCCGCGTCCACGCCCAGGACTATCTCCACCACGCCGCCGATGACCATCACGGCCGCGCCGACGAGGTAGCCGATGAACAGTTTGCCCGGGTCGGTGCCCTCGCCGATCAGCCAGCCGTAGAAGATCGGGCCGATGGCGCCGAAGCACTGGGCGATCGCGAAGAACACGGCGATCGCCTGGGCGCGGATCTCCAGCGGGAAGATCTCGGAGACCGTGAGGTAGGCCGAGCTCGCGCCCGCCGAGGCGAAGAAGAAGATGACGCACCAGGCGAGGGTCTGCGTGAAGGCGTTGAGGATGCCGGCGTCGAACATCCAGGCCGAGACGGCCAGCAGGACGCCCGAGAGCAGGTAGGTGCCGGCGATCATCTTGCGCCGGCCGATGGTGTCGAAGAGGTGGCCGAGCAGCAGCGGGCCGGCCAGGTTGCCCACGGCGAAGGCGATCAGGTAGATCGGGGTCTTCTCGGCGTCGACGTGGTAGAACTTCGACAGCACCAGGGTGTAGGTGAAGAAGATCGCGTTGTACAGGAACGACTGCGTGATCATGAGCGAGGCCGACAGCGTGGAGCGGGCCGGCAGCTTCGTGAAGAGGACCTTGATCAGCGCCAGGTAGCCGTGGCCGGAGGCCGGCTTGACCTCGATGGCGTGGTTCTCGTCGACCGGGGCCAGGCGCTGGCCGGAGTGCTCGACGTCGCGCTCGATCTCGGCGATGGCCTCCTCGGCCTCCCGCTCGCGGCCGTGCATGATGAGCCACCGGGGGCTCTCGGGCAGGTGCCGCCGCAGGTTCCAGATCAGCAGACCGATGATCGGGCCGATGAGGAAGCCCAGCCGCCAGGAGATGTTCAGCGAGATGTGGTTGAGCAGCACGTAGGTGCCGAGCGTGCCGATGATGGCGCCGCCCCAGTAGGTGCCGTTCACGCCGATGTCGACCCGGCCGCGGTACCTGGCGGGCATCATCTCGTCGATGGCGGAGTTGATCGCGGCGTACTCGCCGCCGATGCCGGCTCCGGCGATGAACCTCGTCAGATAGAGGAAGACCAGGCCCGTGACGTCGTTGCCCCAGGTCAGCGCCGTGAGGGCGTTGCCGGCGAGGTAGACGCCGAGGGTGACGATGAAGAGGTTCTTGCGGCCGAGGGCGTCGGAGAGGCGGCCGAAGAACAGCGCACCGAAGACCTCGCCGAGCAGGTACACGGTGGCGATCGCGCCGACCTGCGTGCTGGAGAGCCCGAGCGTCTCCTGCTTGTTCAGCACGGCCCCGACGGCGCTGGCGATGGTGATCTCGAGTCCGTCGAGCACCCAGGCGGTGCCGAGCGCGATGACCATGCGCGTATGGAACGGCGCCCAGGTCAAGCGGTCGATCCGGGCGGGAATCAGACTTCGGATGATCCCGCCCGTGGGAGCTGATGCGGATTGCGTGTCAGCCAATGTGCACCTCCCAGGCGCCAGTGAACACGACCACGTGCCCATCTGTGACAGCACGTGCCCGATGGGTCAGACATCAAAACCCGCCACTTGACGGAACCGGCCGATTGGATGACGCTCTAGGCGAAGAGAGCGCTCTCTCGCACGCGTCACCGACCAGCCCGCCAGCGCCGGTCCACCGCCTGAACCGGCGCGCCCCGATGGGGTGCGGCGGCGGTCGCCCCTACCCGCAATGACGCCCCAACCACGTCAGGGAGCTGCCTTGATGTCCGAAACAACCAGACCACCCGTCCCCGCATCCATCGATCGACGTCCACGCAACCGGCGGCGCGGCATCCTCGTGAGCGCGCTCTCCGTGGCGGTGGTCCTGGCCGGCTACGCGGCCTTCTCGATCGGCAGCGCCAGCGCCGCGAGCACGCTGCTGTCGCAGGGCAAGCCGACCACCGCCTCGTCGAGCGAGAACGCCGGCACGCCCGCCTCGGCCGCCACCGACGGCAACACCGGCACGCGCTGGTCCAGCGCGTTCAGCGACCCGCAGTGGCTGCAGGTCGACCTGGGCCAGACGGCCACCATCGACCAGGTGGTGCTCAACTGGGAGGCGGCCTACGCCAAGTCCTTCCAGATCCAGACCTCGGCCGACGGCACGACCTGGACGAACGTCTACAGCACCACGACCGGCACCGGCGGCGTGCAGACGCTCAGCGTGTCCGGCTCCGGGCGCTACGTCCGGATGAACGGCACGGCCCGCGGCAGCGCCTACGGCTACTCGCTGTGGGAGTTCCAGGTCTTCGGCACGTTCGGCGGCGGGTCCTGCGGCACGTCGAACTACGCCCAGGGCAAGCCGGCGACCGCGTCGTCGACGGAGAACGCCGCCAGCCCGGCCTCGGCCGCGTTCGACGGCAACACCACCACCCGCTGGTCCAGCGCGTTCAGCGACCCGCAGTGGCTGCAGGTCGACCTGGGCGCCACGGCGACGATCTGCGGCGTGGACCTGAACTGGGAGGCCGCCTACGGCAAGGCGTTCCAGATCCAGACGTCGGCCAACGGCACGACCTGGACGACGATCTACAGCACGACCACCGGCGCGGGCGGGGTGCAGAACCTGACCGTCAGCGGCTCCGGGCGCTACGTGCGGATGTACGGCACCGCCCGCGCCACCGCGTACGGGTACTCGCTGTACGAGTTCGGCGTCCGCGTCTCCGCCGCCACGCCGACCACGCCGGGCAGCACCCCGCCGAGCAGCCCGCCGCCGCCGGACCAGTTCTGGGGCGACACCAGCGGCATCCCGGCCGCCCAGAACGTGGTCATGGTGAAGGTGCTCAACCGCACCAACGGCCGCTACCCGGACAGCCAGGTCTACTGGAGCTTCAACGGGCAGACGCACTCGATCGCCGAGCAGCCCTACATCGACATGCCGGCCAACAGCGCGGGGCGGATGTACTTCTACGTGGGCCAGCCCAACGGGCAGTACTTCGACTTCATCGAGTTCACCGTCGGGGCCAACGTGTTCAACGGCAACACCACGCGGGTCGACGCGTTCGGCCTGAAGATCGCGATGCGCCTGCACGCCAAGGACGGCTACGACGTGCAGGTCGGCGAGGACTACCAGACCTTCACCGAGACGCGGGAGGCGACGTTCGCGAAGTTCATCGCCGAGGTGCCGCAGCAGTTCAAGGTGCTGGCCCAGTCGCAGGCGCCGTACCGGATCATCGCGCCGGGCAGCGACCCGACGTTCCGGGCCGGCGGGGTGAACCAGAACTACTTCACCGCCTACGCCCAGCAGTTCGGCATCAACGCGCCGACGTCGGACATCTTCGGCTGCGCCGGGGTGCTCGCCAACGACCCGACCAACTGCTCCACGCTCAACCGGCACGTGCGCGAGCGGCCGCAGGCGGACTGGTCGAACCCGAGCACGTACTACCTGGCCGCGCCGGCGAACTACTACGCGAAGTTCTGGCACGACCACGCCATCAACCGGCTCGCGTACGGCTTCCCCTACGACGACTACGCCGGCCAGTCGTCGTTCGTGTCGCACGGCAGCCCGCAGTATCTCCTGGTCGCCGTCGGCTTCTAGGAGCACCGAAAAGCACCGGAACCGGGGAAGGTGGCGCGGATCACCCGCGCCGCCTTTTCCTCAACCCAGGTTTATCAGTCTACATTTACTATATGGAGATCGAGCAGACCGCCGCGGCGCTGCAGATCGCGGTCGGGCGGATCGTCCGGCGGCTCCGGCAGACGCACGTGCCCGGGGAGCTGACGTTGTCGGAGGCCTCCGTGCTGTCGCGGCTCGATCGCGGCGGCCCGGCGACGCCCGGGGAACTGGCCGGCGACGAGCGCGTCAAGCCGCAGGCCATGGGCGTCACGCTGCAGAGCATGGAGCAGCGCGATTTCGTGCGCCGCTCCCCCGATCCCGGCGACGGCCGCCGCGTGCTGATCACCATCACGGACGAGGGGCGCCGCCTGCTCACCGACCGGCGCACGCTGAAGACCCACGCGCTGGCCGAGGCGATCGGGCACCTGAACGACGACGAGCGGCGCGCGCTCGCGCAGGCCGCCCGGCTGCTGGACAAGCTGGCGGAGGAGCTGTGACCGCCACGCTGACGCAGACGAAGCCCGACCGGTACAAGTGGGTCGCGCTGTCCAACACGACGCTCGGCATGCTCATGGCGACCATCGACGGCTCGATCGTCATCATCTCGCTGCCGGCGATCTTCCGGGGCATCGGGCTGGACCCCCTCGCGCCCGGGAACATCGGCTACCTGCTCTGGATGATCATGGGCTACCTGCTCGTGTCCGCGGTGCTGGTGGTCGCGCTCGGGCGGCTCGGGGACATGTTCGGCCGCGTCCGGATGTACAATCTCGGCTTCCTGGTCTTCGCCATCGCCTCGGTGGCGCTGTCCTTCGACCCGTTCCGCGCCGCGGGCGGGGCGATGTGGCTCATCTGCTGGCGCATCGTGCAGGCGTTCGGCGGCGCGATGCTCACGGCCAACTCCGCGGCCATCCTCACCGACGCGTTCCCGGCCCGCCAGCGCGGCATGGCGCTGGGCATCAACCAGATCACCGCGCTCGCCGGGCAGTTCCTCGGGCTGCTGCTGGGCGGCATCCTCGCCGCGATCGACTGGCGGGCGGTGTTCTGGGTCAGCGTGCCGGTCGGGGTGGTGGGCACGATCTGGTCGTACCGCAGCCTGCGCGAGACCGGCGAGCGCCACCGCGCGTCCGTGGACTGGCTCGGCAACGTCACGTTCGCCGCGGGCACCCTGCTGATCCTGGCCTCGATGACGTACGGCATCCAGCCCTACGGCGGCCATCCGACCGGCTGGACGAGCCCGCGCGTGCTCGGCGGGATCGGCCTCGGGGTGCTGCTGCTCATCGCGTTCGTGGTGGTCGAGTCGCGCATCGCGCACCCGATGTTCCGGCTCGGGCTGTTCAAGGTCCGGGCGTTCGCGGCCGGCAACCTGGCCGCGCTGCTCGTGGCGATCGCCCGCGGCGGCATGCAGTTCATGCTCATCATCTGGCTGCAGGGCATCTGGCTGCCGCTGCACGGCTACAAGTTCGAGGACACGCCGCTGTGGGCGGGCATCTTCATGCTGCCGCTGACCGCCGGTTTCCTCATCGCCGGGCCGATCTCCGGCTACCTCTCCGACCGCTTCGGCGCGCGGCTGTTCTCGACCACGGGCCTGCTGCTCGTGGCGGCCGGGTTCCTGGGTCTGCTGCTGATCCCGATCGACTTCCCGTACCCGCTCTTCGCCGCGCTGCTCGTGCTCAGCGGGCTCGGCCAGGGCATGTTCTCGGCCCCGAACACCTCGGCGATCATGAGCAGCGTGCCGGCGAACCAGCGCGGCGTCGCCTCGGGCATGCGCGCCACGTTCCAGAACGCCGGCACCTCGTTGTCGATCGGGGTGTTCTTCTCGCTCATGGTGGTCGGCCTGGCCCACGCGCTGCCGCAGACGCTGACGGGCGGCCTCACGGCGCAGGGGGTGCCGCACGACGTGGCCGCGTCCGTCGCCTCGCTGCCGCCGGTGAGCACCCTGTTCGCGGCGTTCCTGGGCAGCAACCCGGTCGCGCACCTGCTGGAGCCCTACGGCGTGCTGGGCACCCTGCCGCCGGCGAACGCCACGACGCTCACCGGGCACGAGTTCTTCCCGAACCTCATCGCGCAGCCGTTCCACGACGGGCTCGTGGTGGTCTTCGGCGCCGCGACGCTCATGACGCTGCTGGCCGCGGTCGCCTCGGCGTCCCGCGGCCGGCACGTGCGCCAGGTCTGAGGTCAGTCCTCCTCGACGGACAGGGCGCCGGAGGGGCAGCCGAGCACGGCCAGGCGGACCCGCTCCGCCAGGCCCTCCGGCGGCTCCTCGGCGAGCACCTCCACCATGCCGTCGTCGCGCTGGTCGAAGACCTCGGGCACGTTGAGCACGCACATGCCCGAGAACACGCACACGTCGGTGTCGGCCCGGACCTTCACCACAGCACCGGAACCTCGTCCACGGCGCCGGTGAGCCGGTTCGCGTGGACCTCGATGTCGTCCACGGGCACGGCGAGGCGCAGCCCCGGGAAGCGCCGCAGCAGCGCCGGGAACACGGTGCGCAGCTCGGTGCGGGCCAGGTTCGCGCCGATGCACACGTGCGCGCCGTGCCCGAACGCGAGGTGCACGTTGGGCTTGCGGTCCACGTCGAAGTCCGCGGGATCGGCGAAGACCGTGGCGTCGCGGTTGGCCGCGTTGCTGGAGATGATGACCGCGTCGCCGCGGGCGATCGCGACGCCGCCGACCTCGACGTCGTCGTGGGCGTAGCGCAGCAGGCCGAGGCCGCCGGGGGCGGTGATGCGCAGGATCTCCTCGACGGTCGCGGCGACCTCGCCCTCGGGGTCGGCCACGAACCGGTCGCGCCGGCTCAGGTCCGCCAGCAGCAGCAGGGTGCCCAGGTCGATGCGGGTCGAGGTGGTCTCGTGGCCGGCGAAGATGAGCCCCGCCGCGAGCCGGGACACCTCGTCGTCGCTGAGCGTGGGGTCGGTCGTCTGCGCGGTGACGAGGTCGGAGATGACGTCCGGCGCGGGGTCGCGGCGCTTGCGCTCGGCGAGCCCGGCCGTGTACTCCTTGAACTCCCGCATCGCCAGCTGCGCGTCGGCACCGCCGTCGATGCGCCCGACGCGCTCGGAGAGGTTGCGGAAGCGCTGCCGGTCCTCGTAGGGCACCCCGAGCAGCTCGCAGATGACGAGCACGGGCAGCGGGAACGACAGCAGCTCGTGCAGGTTCACGGGGGCGTCCGGGTTCGCGTCCCGGGCGGCCTGCATGTCGTCGAGGCAGCGCGCGGTCAGCTCCTCGATGCGGGTGCCGAGCCGGCGCATGCGGGCCGCGGAGAAGGCGGGCGCGAGCAGGCGCCGCATCCGCATGTGCTCGCGCTCCTCCGTCTCGTAGTCCCCCGTCGGACCGTCCTGCAGCGCGGCGTGGGTGATCCGCGACGCGCGCTGCGGCTGGGGGTGGGAGCGGCCGAAGCGCTTGTCGGCGAAGATCTGGCGCGCCTCCGGGTAGGCGGTCACGAGCCACGCGGGGTCACCGGCGGGCGTGGTCACGAGGGTGATCGGCGCCTCGCGGCGCAGGACCTCGTAGAGCGGGGCGATCTCGAGGATGTTGGGCCGGGCGAACGGCAGCCGCGGGGCTTGGCTCGCCGGGCGCTGTGTCGTAGCGGTCATGGTGGCTCCCCAGGCGCATCGACTTAGATCGATCGAGACATTACCACGGGTCACGCCGCTCTGGCCTACAGTAGCGACGCTGCGATCGTAGCTCGCGCGCCGCAGGGCGGCGACGAGCTCGGGAGCGGCGTTGACCCGCTGGGCGTAGCGCAGCGGGGTCACCCCGTCCACGGTCCGCGCGGCCGGATCCAGGCCCGCCGCGAGGAGCCGGTCCAGCAGGCGCGGCGCGGCCTCGTCGGGCACCAGGTCCGCCGGCGCGTGCAGCAGCGTCCGCCCGCCGCCGGCCGGCACGTGCAGATGCCGCAGGCCGGTCCCCACGGCGACGGCGCCGACGCCGGCCGTGGCCGCGGCGCGGGAAGACGCGCAGGTCCTCGGCCCCGCCGCCACGGTACAACGGCAGCGGCCCCACCGTCCGCAGTGGACGATGGGGCCGCCGTGGAACCTGTTACGCCCCGCCGCCACCGGGCTGGGTCACGCCGTTCACCGTGAGGGTGTACGGCGCGTACTGCTGCACCTGCTCCGTCGGCTCGTCGTAGGCCACGACGGCCACGACCTTCGGGAACAGCGACAGCAGCGCCAGCTGGATCCAGTTGAGCGAGAGGCTGTCCTGGCCGTTGAACTCGAACTGCCAGGCGAACGCGTGCGCCTCGTCGATGCCGATCAGCTTCACGTTCCAGTTCTTGACCGTGATCGGCTTGATCTGCGTCGGCGACTTGAACGGCGCCAGGCTGGAGCCGTCGCTCAGCAGCGTGCCGCCGAGCTTGATGTCGTCGAGCAGCAGACCGCCCTCGTTCACGCCACCGTCGGAGACGTAGCGGAACGACAGCAGGATCGACTTGCCGGCGTAGGCCGACAGGTCGTAGTTGTGCTGCTCGAACCCGTTCGTCGTGCCGTTCAGGCCGGGGCCGAACGGCGCGTCGACGGTCCGGTCGCCGGGGATCGAGGTGTACGTCGCGCCACCGTCGGTCGAGACCTGGACGTATCCGTAGTCGTAGCCGAGCTCGGCGCCGTACTTCGCGAGGAAGCTCAGCGTCGCGTTGGTGGCGGGCACGGTCACCGGGATGACCGCGGCGGCGTCGGTGTTGTTCGCGTTGCCGGAGAACAGCACCGAGTTGCCGGGACGGTCCGGGTCGTTGTTGACCAGCGTCCAGGCCAGGGGCAGGGTCGGCAGGGTCTTCGCGCCGCTGAACTTCAGCGAACGCAGGTCCTTGCCGGCCAGCGCCTTGCCGTTCTTCTGCAACAGGACGTAGTCCGCGCCGTTGGGGGCCGCGCCGGGCACGTCGTAGGAGTGCGGGTTGTCCAGGTTGACCGTGGACCGCAGGCTCTTGGACGTGACCTTCTTCTTGTCGGCCCCGAGGACGATGCCCCACTGGGAGTCGCCGACGATCTTGTCGAGCAGCACCATGCTCTGGTAGTCGTGCAGGACCGAGTACACGTCCTTGGCGCCCTCCGCCTTCACGGCGGCGTCGAGGCTCGCGAGACCCTGCAGCTCACCGTCGCGGTGGAGCCGCTCGATGATGTCCTGACCGAAACGGTCGTAGAGGTACAGCATCAGCTCGTAGGCGTTGCCGTAGTCGGCGAGCACCCCGTTGCCGTTCGTACCCTCACCCCAGAGGTTGAGCGAGTTCTGGGCACCGTTGCAGTCGCGCGGGTTCGGGTTGTACGGCGTCTGCACGCCCCCGTAGCCCTGGAAGCAGTACAGGTGGCTGTCGCCGCCCTTGTCGAAGACCGTCTTGGTCCCGTCGACGTAGCCGGTGAGCGTCTGCGCGAAGTCCGACAGACCCTCGTTCATCCAGCTGGTCTCGTTCGGGTCCGAGTAGGACTCGACCAGGTGCTGCCACTCGTGCGCGAACGTGCCCTCGTACAGGCGCGGGCGGGCCGGGCGGCTGGTGCACAGGTCCGACGTGGGCGCGTCGACGGGGTCGGCACCGGTGCGGTGCTCCCAGTCGAACGCGTCGATCGTCATGACGTTGCGGTCGAACAGCTCGTTGAACTGCGAGGAGAAGAAGCCGGCGATGTAGGTCGGCGCGGCCGGGAACGTGTAGTAGTTGTCGTCCCGGACGTTGTCGACCAGCGTCACCGTCTTCTCGCCGCCGCCGGTGTAGACGCCACCGTTGCCGTTCTTGTCCGGCCCGAGCAGCGCGTTGCTGCCGTCCCGGTTCGGCGGGGTGGCGAAGGCGGCGGTCTCCTTCGGGTACATGTTGGTGTCGAACTGCGTGATGAAGTTCGCCACCTGGGCGTCGGTCACCGTGGTGGTGTTCGGGATCTGGTTGCGGCAGTCGCCCGCGGGGAACGACGTGTCGACCGCGACCCAGACCTCGATGTGCTCACCGACACCGCGCAGGACGTAGTCCTTGCGGTAGAGGGTGCCGTTGTAGTCGTCGGAACCCAGCCACTGACGCACGGTGCCGACCGGCGGGGTGGTGCCCGCGGCGAGGGTCGAGCGCGACTGCGCCTTCGCCTTCGCCATCTTCGCCGTGTCGACGACCTTGCCGTCCAGCTTGAAGTTGGTGCGGGTCATCTCCCGCACGTCGGACGCGCCCGCCGACTCCTTGGCCGGAGCTTTCGCCGGTGCCGCGAACGCCGACGTAGCCGGCAGCGCGACGAGCACCGGGATGGCCAAGGCAATGGCCGCGGTCGTGGCCAGGCCTTTTCTCACCATGAAGCCTCCTTGCGACGACGCGCCCACGCCGGCGGGGTGGCCACCGGACAGGCGCGACGGGTTCGGAATCGCATTGACACCGCACACTATCGTCGCCATCCATATCGGCGAGCACCGCTCGGCACGCAAAAGGGTCGGGGCAAGGGGTCGGCGGGGTTGCCGATCGCATCCAAACCGTGATTACCGTCGATGTTTGCCCACCGTCGCCCCCGGCCGGGGTCATTCGTCCGGCTCGATCACCGAACGTAACGGGTGGACTGCGGCCACTCGAATGCCTGACGCGCGAACCGGTCATCGGGTTGCACAGCGGGCGAAAATCGCACCGGAAACGTCCGGCCGGTCGACGGGTGCCGCCGGTCAGACGATCACCGACCGCGACGTCCGGTGGTGCGGGCACCGGCCGGACGGACGGGGTTACCGGCTGGACAGCGGTTCACCCACCGTCACCGCAGACCGTATCGTCGCAGCATGGCAGCACTGACCCTCGCGGTGGAACGACTCGCTGCCGCCACGGTGCTGTCCTGTCACGGGGCGCTGGTGGCGGCCAGCGCCCTGCAGCTCGAGACGGCGCTGTCGCAGGCGCTGCTGCGACCCGAGCTCCGCATCGTCGTCGACCTCGCGGCGGTGGCCGCGATCGACTGCACCGGTGTGATGATGCTGCGCGTGACCGCGGGCATCGCCGCCGAGCAGGGCGGCTCCCTGGTGCTCGCCGCGCCGAACGCGCAGGTCGTGCACACGCTGCGTGAGGGCGGGACGCTCACCACCATCCCGACGTACCGCACGGTGGCCGCCGCGCTCGACGGCGACGCGAACGCCCTGATCACCGAGCCGGACGCGGTGCCCACCCCGAACGTGTGGCCGATGAACCGCGCGGACCGCCGCAGCGCCTAACCTGGGCGAGTGGAGCCCGCGTACGTCCGCTGGCGGCCCGCCCCGGCCGTGCGGCCCTTCGCGGCCTGGTACACGGGCTACGCCCAGCCCCCGTTGCCCGCGGGTGGCCGCCACCGGGGGCTGCCGTCGCCGTACCTGACGCTGATCATCACGCTCGACCGGCCCCTGCGCGTCGCCGCGCATCCGGACCCGGCCGCGCCGCCCGGGCAGTACGACACCCTCATCGGCGGCCTGCACACCACCCCCGCGCTGATCGAGCAGGTGGGTGGCTCGGCCGGCATCCAGGTGGCCCTGTCCCCGCTGGGCGCCCGCGCCCTGCTCGGCCTGCCCGCGGGCGAGCTGGCCGGGGCGGACCTGCACGGCACCGACGTCCTCGGGCCGCTCGCGGCCGAGCTGCGCGAGCGGGTCGGGCTCGCCGCGGACTGGCCGGCCCGGTTCCGCGTCGTCGACGAGCTGCTCACCCGGCGCGCGGTGCCCGGCCTGCTCCCGGCGCCGGAGGTGGCGTTCGCCTGGCGCCGGCTGTGCGCGAGCGGCGGCGCGGTCGGCCCGGCCGAGCTCGCCGGGGAGACCGGGTGGAGCGGGCGGTACCTCGCGCGCCGCTTCGCCGTCGAGATCGGCCTGTCGCCGAAGGTCGCCGCGCGGGTGGCCCGCTTCGACCGGGCCCGGCGGCTGCTGCAGGACTCGGCCGGCGCCCGCCCCCTCGCCGAGCTCGCCGTGGCCTGCGGCTACTACGACCAGGCCCACCTGACCCGCGAGTTCGCCGCGCTGGCCGGGCTGCCGCCGGCCCGCTGGTGGGCGGAGGAGTTCCGAAACGTGCAATCCCCGGTGGACCTGACCGGCGCAGACTCGGCTCATGAGCGATGACCGGACCCCGCCGCCGAACGTGTGGCCGACCCTGCGCGCGACCGACGCCCGCGCCCTGATCACCTTCCTCGCCGAGGCGTTCGGCTTCGTCCAGGTCGCCGTGTACGGCGACGGCGACCTCGTCGAGCACGCCCAGCTGGCCTGGCCGGAGGGCGGCGGCGTGATGCTCGGCAGCGACCGCCGCGACGGCTCGCCGTGGAACCTGAAGCCCGGCACGTTCGGCTGCTACGTCGTGACCGCCGAGCCGGACGCCCTCTACGCGCGGGCCCGGGCCGCCGGCGCGGAGATCCTGCAGGAGCTGCACGAGGCCGACTACGGCTCGCGGGGGTTCGCGGTGCGCGACCCCGAGGGCAACCTGTGGTCGTTCGGCACCTACCGCGGCGAGCCCCGGCCCGTGTAGAGCCGCGGCCGCCGGCTCCGACCTTCGGGCATGACGAAGTTCCTGCTGTTGCACGCGGCCGGGTCGGCGCCGCCGGCCGAGCTCGGGGGTGAGATCGTCGACGCGGGCCGGCTCGCCGACCCGAGCCTGACGGTCCGGCTCGAGGGCGGCGCCGGTCCCGGGGCGTTTCGCTGGTACTGGCTGATCGACGTCGACTCGCTGGAGCGCGCGGTGCAGATCGCGGCGGCCGCGGGCGGCCCGGTCTCGGTGCGTCCGCTGATGACCGACCATCCCGGCCGCTGTCTGGAGTCCTAGCCGGCCCGGAGTGCCGGCCGGTCCGGGCGCTGTCTGGAGTCCTAGCCGGCCCGGGGCGCCGGCCGGTCCGGGCGCTGGCCGCGCACCGCGACCAGCTCGCCGAGCAGCCGTTTGAGCTCGGCGAGGTGCGCCGGCGGGTATTCGCGCCCGGCCGGGTCGACGACGTGCTTGACGCCGCTGAGCAGCCGCCAGGCCTCGTCGGCGTGCCCGAGCTGGGCGAGGGCCTGGGCCTCGAGCCAGTCGCAGTACTGTCGCTCGGTACCGTGCTCGCGCAGCTCGCGGGCGAGGAAGACCACGACGTCGTCGTGCCCGGCGCCGAGCAGCAGCCGGGCCAGCGCGTCGGTGCCGAGCACCCACTGCCGGTCGCCGGGGCGGGTGCGTTCGCGCAGGTGCTCGAAGGCGTTGACGGCCTCCTGGGCCCGCCCGGCGCCGACGTAGCTGCGCCCGAGGTCGAGCAGCGTCGTGGCGGCCAGGTCGCGGTCGGCCTCCCCGGTGAGCTGTTCCAGCATCTCCTCGCCGATCGCGGCATTGCGGACGGCCTTGCGGCGGCGGGTCTCGGCGTCGGCGTAGCCGTGGTGCACGAGGTGCAGCGCCTCCCGGGGCACCGCGGGCCAGACGCCGTCCTCGGGCACGAGCCGCTCGTGGACCCGCCCCTCCCAGTGCACGCGGCCGGGGCGGAAGAGCCGCGGGGTGTGGTGGGTGTACGGCAGTTCGTCGTGCCGGTTGTCGATCGGCACGAGCAGCGCGTCGCTGCGGGCGGACGCGAGGATGGCGCGCAGCCGCCGCGGGTCGCCCTCGGCCCGGTCGTCGGCGTCGATGCTCAGCACCCACTCCGGCCGCCCGGCGGCTTGAACCGCGGCTCGAAGGTCGGCCTGGACGGCAGCGCGAACGTCAGCCGGGACGGCAGCGCGAACGTCGGCCTGGACAGCGGCCGGGACGGCGGCTCGAACGTCGGCCGGGGCGGCGGCTCGAACGTCGGCCGGGGCGGCGGCTCGAACGTCGGCCGGGGCGGCGGCTCGAACGTCGTCCGGGGCGGCGGCTCGAACGTCGGCTTGGACGGCGGCTTGAACGGCAGTCGGCGCGGCGGCTCGAACCGCGGCGCGAACGTCGGCTTGACCGGCGGCCTGAACGGCGGTCGGGGCGGCGGCTCGGAGGGCGGCCTGGACGGCGGCGTTGCGCGCGGCGGCGAAGTCGTCCCGCCACTGCCCGGCGCTCACCGTGGCCCCGAGCGAGCGCGCGAGGTCGACGGTCGCGTCGGTGGAGCCGGTGTCGTGCACGTGCACGCCGTCGACGATCCCGCCGAGGGAGGACAGGCAGCCGGGCAGGTTGGCCGCCTCGTTGCGAACGATGAGCACCGCGACCAGGTTCACCCCGGCCCGATCGGCCGGCGCGCCCCGGCCTTGAGCGATTCCGGCCCGCGAACCCCGTCCGCGCGCCCGGCCCGACGAATGCGGCTCACCGAACCCGGCCCGCGAACCCCCGCGCACTCAGCCCACGAACCCCCGCGCACTCGGTCCGCGCACTCGGTCCGCGCACTCGGTCCGCGCACTCGGCCCGCGCACTCGGCCCGCGCACTCGGCCCGCGCACTCGGCCCGCGCACTCGGCCCGCGCACTCGGCCCGCGCACTCGGCCCGCGAACTCGGCCCGCGAACTCGGCCCGCGAACTCGGCCCGCGAACTCGGCCCGCGAACTCGGTGCGCGAACTCGGTGCGCGAACTCAGCCCGCGAACTCGGTGCGCGAACCGGCCGCCGGGAAGCGCGAGGGCGCCCCGGCGGCCGGTTCGGGTCGTGCTAACGGCCCGTGGCGGCGTGGAACTGGTCCACGATCTCCTGCTTGATGCGGCCACGGTCGGAAACCTGGAATCCGGCGCCCTGTGCCCATTCCCGGATCGCGCGGTTCTGGTCGCGATCACCCCGCGTCGTGCCGCGGCCCCGGCCCGGGGTGGTTCGGGCCCCAACGGTCGCGCTGCGGCCGACCTTGGTGCCCGCGGAAATGTAGGGCTTGAGCGCGGCGCGCAGTTTCTCCGCGTTCTTCTTGGACAGGTCGATCGAATACTGCACGCCATCGAGGCCGAACGTCACACTCTCATCGGCGGGCTTACCGTCCAGATCGTCGATCAGTTCCTGAATGACACGCTTGGCCATGCCGGCCGACCTCCCGTGAGCGACTGGGTCCGGACTGGAAATAACGGTGCCCGTGGCGAACAGTATCGCCAATCAATTGCATTCCCGCCAGATAGCGGAGGAAAACAGTTCCTCACCGTTCGTGTCGAGGTAATTACCCGCAACCGCTGGCCCGCTTGACCGGTCCAGGCTTCGGCCGGGCACGCATGCCAGCCCGTCGCCGGCCGGCGCGCGCTTCCGGGCAGGGCCTGAGCCGGCGGTCTGAGCGCACCGCCGCCGGACCGGGCTTCTGCTCGTCACCCCGCCGTCGTGCTCCTGGGACGCCCACCTGCGGCCGCGGCCGCGCGGGCCCGCGAGCAAGCCGATGGCGACATGTTCGACGCGCGTCACGTGACGGCCGATCCGCCCGGCCGCGGAGCCGGCGAGGTGGCGTTCCCGCACGACAGTTACCGGCAATGGCAGGAGCACATCGCCGCGCTCGGCGGCGAGGCGATGCGCTCACCGCCAGGACCGAAGGGCGCCTATTTCCCCGCCGATCCGACGGCCGATCCGACGGCAGATCCGACGGCCGATCCGACGGCAGATCCGACGGCCGCGCCGATGGCCGATCCGATGGACGCGCCGATCGTGCACGTGAACCGTGAAACGATGCACTACGGCGGCGAGATCGGCCTCCGCGCGACCTTTACGCCGCCCGTTGCCGGACCGGAGGGCACGCGGCGAGCACCGTCTCGCTGACCGCGTTCTGGGCGGCCGCGGCCGCGTCGCGCGGGCCCAGCTGATCGGTGAGGTACACCGTCACGAGCCGCCGGGACGGGTCCGCCCAGGCGACGCAGACGTTGCTGCCGTTGTGGCCGAAGGCGTCCGGGCTGCTGGTGCGGCCCATCGGTCGCGGCCGGAGCGCGTCGAGGCCGGGTCCGCCCAGCTGGAACCCGTGCGACCAGCGGATCGGCAGGCCGATGTGGGCGTCGACGGTGCCGTCGCTGGTCGGCGTCGTCGCCACCGCCAGCGTCTGCGGCCGCAGCAGCCGCACCCCGCCCAGGCTCCCGCCGCGCACCAGCGCCTCGTAGAGCACCGCGACGTCCCGGCCCGTCGCCGAGACGCCCGCGGCCGGGATGACGGCGCACCGGGTCGCCCGGCGGTTGATGAACGCGGCGGCGGCGCGGGGGCCGGGGCCACGGCCGCGGACGGGCACGTGGCGGTGCCACTGGGGGCCGGGCAGGCCGAGGAAGGTGTCGCGCAGGCCGAGCGGGCGCAGGAACTCGGCGGCCAGCGCCTCCTCGACCGGCTCGCCCGTGACGCGCCGGACCAGCTCGCCGAGCAGGAAACCGAAGGAGAGGTACTGGTAGGCGGGGCCCTCGCCGGCCGGGAACCGCGCGCGGGCCCGCTCCAGTGCCCGCACCGACGCGTCCCAGTCGGTCATCGCGAGCGCGTCGCGCGCGGTGGAGCGCGCGACCGGGAGGCCCGAGCGGTGCTGGAGCACGTGACGTACCGTGATCGCGCCCTTGCCGTTGGCCTCGAACGCGGGCCAGTGCCGCGCGATCGGGTCGTCGAGGCCGAGGGCGCCGCGCTCGATCAGCCGATGGACCAGCAGCGCCAGGTAGGGCTTGCTGGTCGAGAACAGCCAGAACAGCGCGCCGGGGTCGCAGCCGTGGGCGCGGTCGAGCACGACCACGCCGTCGCGGACGACGACGAGGTGCGAGGCCCCGCCCCGCTTCCGGGCCAGCGCGGCCGCCGCCTCGAGGCCGGCGCGGTCCACGCCGTCCGGGTCGCGTTCGCTCCAGTCGAGCACGGCCCCAAGCTATCGCTCCGGCGCCGCACCCAGAGGACCCAGCCGCACCCGGCGAACCGCTTCACGCCCGTGAGAGCCGCTTCTCCGGTGGGAGCCCCCGTGGGAGCCCCCGTCAGAGCCGCTTCACGCCCGGGAACCACTTCGCACCCGGGTGGCACCGGTCGCACCCGTTCGGTGCCCGGTCGGCTGGCAGAGGCCGGGGAACGCCGGCAATAGCCTGGCAAAGGCTCCGGCCGCTCAGGGCCCGGCCGAAGTCAAGCTCGCCGGCGCGGCAGGAGCGATGCCGGCGGTACACCCACGGGCACCACGGACGGAGCGAACGTGACCTCGATCAGCGCCATCAGCAGCATCTCGTCCTCGCAGAGCGTGCAGTTCTCCGGCGTGCAACGGCCGGAGCGCCCGCCGCGGCAGGGCGGGCAGGACCCCCTGCAGCCGGTCGCGAAGGCCCTGAGCCTGTCGACCGACGAGCTCAAGAGCCGGCTGCGCGACGGCCGGAGCCTCAGCGACCTGGCCGCGGCGCAGGGCGTCTCCCACGACGACCTCATCGCGGCGATCAAGGCGGGCCGGCCCGGCGACGCGCCCGCCGGCCCCGGCGGCGTCTCCGGCGACGAGACGGCCGAGAACATCGCCGGCCGGCAGGGCATGCCCGGCCGCGGCGGGCCGGGCGGGCCCGGCGGCGGCCCGGGCGGCCCCGCGGGGCTGCAGGACCCGGCGAAGGTCAAGCAGCTCGGCACCCTGCTCGGCAGCGACACCGGCGACCTGAGCCGGCTCAGCGCGTCGCAGCTGGTGCAGAAGTTCCAGAGCCAGGGCGTCGGGCTGGGCACGCTCGGGTCGGTCTTCACCAGCGGGGACCTGCTCAACACCTACGCCTGAGGCGGGGGTGGCGCCGGGCCCGAGGAGCTGCGGGTTCACTTAATTGGCGACTTACTTTAACTATTAGGGTTCTTTACCTTGTGCGAGGCGTCATCGATGCACGATGATGCGACTGAGCGGATCCGCCCATCCCTCTCACCCTCACCCGAAGGACCCCCAACCGTGCGCAGAAAGCTGGCGCTGGCCGCGCTTGCCCTGTTGACGCTGCTGGGGGTGGGCCTCGTGATCCGGCCCGCCCTCGCCGCCACCCCGTTCAAGGTGCTCGCGTTCTACAACGGCACCTGGGACGCCGCCCACATCGACTTCGACAAAGAGGCCAGGGACTGGTTCCCCGCCCAGGGCGCCGCCAACGGCTTCACCTGGGAGGCCACGACCGACTGGAGCCGGCTCAACACCGGCAGCCTGGCGCAGTACAAGGTGATCATGTTCCTGGACGACGCCCCGCCCTCCGGGCAGCGGGCCGCGTTCCAGCAGTACATGCAGAGCGGCGGCGCGTGGATGGGCTTCCACGTGAGCGCGTTCACCACCGACCCGAACTCGTGGAGCTGGTACTACAACACCTTCCTCGGCTCCGGCGCGTTCCAGACGAACACGTGGGGCCCGACGCGCATCACGTACAAGGTCGAGGACCGCGGCCACCCGTCGACGGCCGGGCTGCCGGCGACGTTCACCTCCGCGGTCTCCGAGTGGTACTCGTGGAGCAACGACCTGCGGCAGAACCCGGACATCGACATCCTCGCGTCGGTCGACCCGAGCAGCTTCCCGGTCGGCACCGACCCCAACCAGTCCTGGTACAGCGGCTACTACCCGATCCTGTGGACCAACCGCAACTACAAGATGCTGTACGCCAACTTCGGCCACAACGGCATGAACTACAGCACCAACACGCGCACGTCCTCGACGTTCGACAGCGCGAACCAGAACCGCTGGATCATCCAGGGCATCCAGTGGCTCGCGGGGCAGACGTCGACCCCGCCGGCCTCGTCGTCGCCGACACCCACGGCGTCCTCGGGGCCCCTGCAGCCCGGCACGTACTACTCGCTCGTCAACAAGACCAGCGGCAAGTGCGTCGACGCGCGCGCGGCCGCCACCGCGAACGGCACGGCGATCCAGCAGTACACCTGCAACGGCACCAACGCGCAGCACTACCGGTTCCAGGCGACCGACGGCGGCTACTACCGCATCGACAACCAGGGCAACCCGGCCCAGTCGCTGGACGTGACCGGCAAGTCCACCGCCGACAACGCGCCGATCCAGCTGTGGGCCTACAGCGGCGGCACCAACCAGCAGTGGCAGCCGGTGGCCGAGGGCGGCGGGTGGTACCACCTCGTCAGCCGCGCCACGGGCAAGTGCCTGGACACGCCGGGGGCGTCGACGGCCGACAGCGTGCAGCTGGTGCAGTACGCGTGCAACGGCACCGGGGCGCAGTCGTTCAAGCTGTCGTGAGCGGTCCGCGGCGAAGCGGAGGGGCCGCTCGCCACGGGCCTCGGCATGCCGCCCGGCGATGCCGGAGCTTGCGGAGGTATCGCTGGGTAAGCGCTTTCCTGGCGTAAGTTT
Source organism: Dactylosporangium sp. CA-052675 (assembly GCF_050947935.1). Lineage (GTDB taxonomy): Bacteria > Actinomycetota > Actinomycetes > Mycobacteriales > Micromonosporaceae > Dactylosporangium. Next base: position 6,592,341 of record NZ_CP192010.1, read on the forward strand.
CACGATCCCGGGACCGTCGCGCGCGGACCCGGGATCGACACCTTTCGAAACGCTTCGCCCCGGCGCTACCGTCCGCCGAAACGGCCCGGCGGATGAGGGAGCGAAACGTGCGAAGAGCAGTGGCCGCCTCGGCGGCGATCCTGGCGGCCGGAGCCGGTGCCGTGGCGGCGGTGCACATCGCCTCCGCCGCGGCGGCCGGCTGCCGGGTGCAGTACACCGTCACCAACACGTGGCAGGGCGGCTTCGGCGCGAGCGTGGACATCACCAACCTCGGCGACGCGATCAACGGCTGGAACCTGACCTGGACGTTCGCGGGTGGACAGTCCGTGACCCAGGCCTGGAACGCGACCGTCACGCAGTCCGGCACCGCGGTGAAGGCGGTCGACGCCGGCTACAACGCCGCGATCGCCGCGAACGCGACGGTGTCGTTCGGCTTCAACGGCGCGTACACGTCCTCGAACCCGGTGCCGTCGGCCTTCTCCCTCAACGGGATCGCCTGCGGCGGAGGCACGACCACGCCGACCTCGTCACCGCCCTCGACCTCGCCGCCGCCCTCGACCTCGCCGCCGCCCTCCGGTGAGAGCGGGCGGCAGATGGAGAAGCTCGACCGGGGGCTGATCTCCGTGCGCTCCGGCAGCGGCAACCTGGTGTCGTGGCGGCTGCTGGGCACGGAGGCGTTCGACACGTCGTTCAACGTGTACCGCGCCGGCACCCGCATCGCGACGGTCACCAACTCGACGAACTACCTCGACAGCGGGGCCGCCGCCGACGCCTCCTACACCGTCCGCGCGGTCGTCGGCGGGGCCGAGCAGGCGGCCTCCCCGGCCTCCCTGCGCTTCACCGGCGGGGCCTACCTGGACGTGCCGATCTCCAGCCCGGGCTCCACGTACAGCGCCAACGACGCCTCGGTCGGCGACGTCGACGGCGACGGGCAGTACGAGATCATCCTGAAGTGGGACCCGGCCGACAGCAAGGACAACTCCCAGTCGGGGGTCACCAGCAACGTCTACGTCGACGCGTACAAGCTCAGCGGCCAGCGGCTGTGGCGGATCAACCTCGGCCGCAACATCCGCGCCGGGGCGCACTACACGCAGTTCCAGGTCTACGACTACGACGGCGACGGCCGGGCCGAGGTCGCGATGAAGACCGCGGACGGCACCACCGACGGCACCGGGCGCGTGATCGGCGACGCGAACGCCGACTACCGCAACTCCTCGGGCTACGTGCTGTCCGGCCCGGAGTACCTGACCATGTTCAACGGGCAGACCGGCGCCGCGATGTCGACGGTGAGCTACGACCCGCCGCGCGGGACGGTCTCCGCGTGGGGCGACAGCTACGGCAACCGCGTCGACCGCTTCCTCGCCGGCACCGCCTACCTCGACGGCAAGCGCCCGTCGCTCATCATGGCGCGGGGGTACTACACCCGCTCGGTCATCGCCGCGTGGGACTTCCGCAACGGCTCGCTGACGAAGCGCTGGACGTTCGACAGCAACGCCTCCGGCAACAGCGCCTACGCCGGGCAGGGCAACCACCAGCTGGCCATCGCCGACGTCGACCAGGACGGCCGGGACGAGATCGTGTACGGCGCGATGGCGATCGACGACAACGGCGCCAAGCTGTGGAACACCGGCAACGGCCACGGCGACGCGATGCACGTCGGCGACCTCGACCCGTCCCGCCCCGGCCTGGAGGAGTTCAAGGTCGACGAGGACGGCTCGAAGCCCTCGTCGTGGATGGCCGACGCCCGCACCGGCCAGGTGCTGTGGACCACGCCGGCCAACGGCGACAACGGCCGGGGCGTCTCCGACGACATCTGGGCCGGCAGCCCCGGCGCCGAGTCGTGGTCCGCGGCCGCCGACGGCCTGCGCTCGCCGAGCGGCGCGGTGGTGTCCTCGCGCAAGCCCGGCTCGACGAACTTCGTGATCTGGTGGGACGCCGACACGACCCGCGAGCTGCTGGACGGCACGCACATCGACAAGTACGGCGCCAGCGGCGACACCCGCCTGCTCACCGGCTCCGACGTGCACTCCAACAACGGCACGAAGTCCACGCCGTCGCTGTCGGCGGACCTGTTCGGCGACTGGCGCGAGGAGGTCGTCTGGCCCACGACGAACAACACGGCGCTGCGGATCTACAGCACGACGATCCCCACGACGACGAAGTTGTACACGCTGATGCACGACTGCCAGTACCGCGAGGCGATCGCGTGGCAGAACACCGCGTACAACCAGCCGCCGCACCCGTCGTACTTCATCGGCAGCAACATGGCCGCTGTGAGGCAGCCCGTCATCTATGTCCGATAAGTTCGGGTAGGGTGCCCGGGTGACGTCGCCCGGTTGGCTGGTTATCGATGGGACCCCGCCTGCGGAGCTTGCCGCCGACGGGCTCGACGGTGTCGTCCTGCTCGACACCGCCGAGCCCGCGGCCGCGGCCCTGGCCACCGACCTCGGCCTGCCGGTGCTCGCGCCGGGCGGCCCGGTCGTCGTCTCCCCCGGCGGCACGATGTTCGCCGCGGCCGGCTGGTGGCGGCACACCCCCGACGGGCAGCGGGTCGCGGCCGGGCCGCGCTTCCCGGCCCCCGCGTGGCCGGACGCCGACCTCGACGCGACCCCGATCCCGGCCGGCTGGCTGCTGTCGGCCGAACCGGCGCCGGAGATCACCCGCTCCATCGCCGTCGACCCCGCCCACCCGCTGCTCGTGTGCGACGGCACCGTCACCGGTCCCGGGCTCGCCGCCGCCCTGCGCGCCCTGCCGGAGGCCGCCGAGGTGGCCTTCCTCGCGCCCGGGCAGGGGGCGGGCCGGGCCGTCGCCCTCGCCGCCGCGGGTGACCTCGGCGCGCCGGTGAACCTGGTCAACGGCATCCCCCTGCACACGCCGTCGGGCGAGGTCGTGGTGTACGCCCTCGACTCCGGCCTGAACCCGGTGTGGCCCGAGCCGGCCGCCCGGCTGCGGTGCCTGCCCGACGGCCGCGAGGAGGTCGTGGCGTCCACGCCCCCGCAGCCGGGCCTGCGCGCGCTCGACGCCGCGACCTACGCGCTCGAGCTGGGCTGGCTGGTCCGCGTCGACGGCGGCGGCCTGCACGCGATGCCGGTCGGCCCGCTCCCGCCGGCCGTGGGCCGCGCCGCGGTGCCCGCGCCCGAGCCGGCGCCCGAGCCCGAGCCGGCGCCCGAGCCCGAGTCGACTCCCGAGCCCGAGTCGACTCCCGAGCCCGCGCCGGCGCCGGTCCAGGAGGCGACGGCCGACCTGGCGCCGTACCGCCAGCTCGCCGACGGTCGCTACCGGGTCGTCGTGGGCACCCCGGGGCTGGACATCAACGACCTCGTGTGGCCGGCCCTGTCCACCCTGTTCACGGCGGCCCTGACCGACGTGCCCGCCGGCGTGGAGCTCGAGGTGATCGGCGAGCCCACGGACTGGGGGCGGGCCGCGGCCGCCGAGCTCGCCGAGCGCCACCCGGGCGGCGATCCGGCGGTGAAGCCGTACCAGGTCGCCCGGGTCCTCGCGCTCGGCGCCGAACCCGCCGCGGTGGCGGCCCCCGCCCCCCGCCGCCGGCTCCTCCTGGCGGCCGCGGGCGCCGCGGCGGTCGTGGCGCTCGGCGCCGGGGTGGTGGCCGCGTGGCCGCAACGCCCGTCGCCGCACGGCCCGGACGCGGCCGGCGAGCCCTACCCCGTCCCCGCCATCGTCCCCGGCGGGTCGGGCCCGTCCCCGGCCGCGAGCGGCTCCCGGCGCCCGCCCTCGGCCCGCCCGTCGTCGCCGGCTCCCCACCCGAGCGGCTCGGCGGCGTCAGCGGGGCCCGGCGGGGACACCGAGGGCACGGCGAGCAGCGGCAGCCCCGACCCGCTCGGCCTCAACGGCCTGTTCAACCTGGCGGCGGGCCGCAACACCCGCGACAGCGGCCACACGGACGTGTACGGCTCCGGCAACATCACCGACGGCGACGCGGGCACGTACTGGGAGAGCCGCAGCAACGCGTTCCCCCAGTGGGTGCAGGTCGACCTCGGCAACCCGGCGCAGGTGCGCCGCGCGGTGCTGCGGTTGCCGCCCTCGTCGGCGTGGCCGGCCCGCAGCCAGCGCATCGAGGTCCAGGCGAGCGCCGACGACAAGACGTTCTCGACGCTGGTGAGCGCGGCGAACTACACCTTCGACCCGGCCTCGGGCCAGCGCGCGACCATCATGCTGCCGGGCTCGCAGTGGCGCTACGTGCGCCTGGTCTTCACCGCGAACACGGTCCAGGGCGCGGGGCAGCTGTCGTCGCTGGAGCTGTACCGCCTGTAACCGCGCGGCAAAACGTGGCAGGCAGAGCAGGCGCGGGGCGGAACGGCACGGCCCGGGGAGGGTGCCGAATCCTCTCCCCGGGCCGCGAATCCCCCCAGGTTCTACGAGCAGGTGGCGCCGTTGAGCTTGACCCCGGACGGGGCGGGGCTGGACGGGCCGTTCGCGGTGAAGCCGATCGTCACCGAGGCCCCGGCGGCCAGCGACGGGGCCCAGCTCGGGGCGGCCGCCGTGAACGTGGTGCCGGACTGGGTGACGGTGGCGTTCCAGCCGCTCTGCAGCGTCACGCCGGACGGCACGGCGAAGGTGGCGGTCCACGGGTTGACGGCCGCGGTGCCGGTGTTCTTCACCGTGACGCTGGCCTGGAAGCCGCCCTGCCAGGCGTTGTCGATCTTCACGGTCGCGGTGCAGCCGCCGGCCGGGGGCGGGTTCGACGGGCTCTTCGACGCCGACGGCGACACCGAAGCCGACGGCGACACCGAAGCCGACGGCGAGACCGAGGTGGACGCCGACGCCGAGCCGGTGGGGCCGGTGCCGCCGCCGACGGGCGGGATGAGGTACGGCTGCAGGATCGACTGCTTCTGCTGGTTCACCGTCTTCCAGTCGTCGCCGACGATGCCGCCGGTGTCGCCCGAGTTCGGGTTCCAGGACCAGTACGTGAAGTTCATGCCCGTGACGCCGGTACCCATGTACTGCATGAGCTTCTGCAGCCACCGCACGTCCTGCGGGTTCTGCAGGGTGCTGCCGAACTCGCCGACGAGCACCGGCGCGATGTTCTGCTTCTGCAGGTAGCCCCAGAACTGGTCCCAGACGGCGGGGAGGTTGTCCGGGAAGCTCGGGTCGTCGAACCACGCCTGGTGGTACACGGAGTTGGCGTACTCGTGCGCGGAGTACACGAGCTTGTTCGGCTTGTTCAGGCGCACCGGGAACTGCCCGGCCTTCGACAGGTTGCCGCCCCACCAGCCGCACGGCTCGTCCGGGATGTCGTCCCAGGCGTTGGCGTTGCCGCCGCTCGGGCAGCTCACGCCCTCCACGACGATGAGCCAGTTCGGGTTCGCGTCGAGGATCGCGTTGCCGGCCCGCTCGGCGGCCAGGCGCCAGTCGCGGTTCACGTCGCCGCAGCCCCAGCAGGCGCCGGTGCCGTTCGGGTCGGTACCGTCCGCGTGCGGCTCGTTGTGCAGGTCGGCGCCGATGACCGTGGTGTTGCCGGCGTAGTGGCGGGCGAGCATCTGCCAGTTGCTGATCCACGTCGACTCGGGGGTCGCCGGGACGTACCACAGGGCGCTCTGCCCCGCGCTCGTCGGGCGGTGCCGGTCGAGCAGGATGCGCATGCCCTTGCTGCCGGCGTAGTCCACGACCTTGTCGAGGATCTGCAGCGGGGTGAGGCCGACCAGATCGGGGTTGCTGTACCCGTCGACGCTGTTGGCCTGCGCGCCCGGCTTGAGCGCGTCCTCGGAGAAGGGCACCCGGATGGTGTTGTACCCGAGGCTCGCCATCTGGTCGAGGTGGTCCCGCCACGGCCGGGCCCACAGCCCGTGGAACGTCTTGTTGTCGGTCTCCATGCCGAACCAGTTGAGGCCGGTGAGGCGGACCTTGGTGCCGGTCGCGTCGACGAGCTGGGCACCGACGGTGCTCAGGTATCCGGTTCCGGTGCCGCCGGTGGCCGCGGATGCCGTGCTGTTGAGGCCGATGACGGCGACCGCGCCGACGACGGCCATGCTGCTGGCCGCGACGGCGGCCCAGAGTCTCCTCATGCCCGTTGTTGTATTGAGACACGTCACATGCTGCCCAGCCGGTGATCGCGAACCGGGGAGTCTGTGCAGCTCAGAGCGGTACAGCGGAGGAAACTTACACCGCCGGCAGGGCCTGCATCAGCTTCGTGTGGGCGGCGAGGATCCGTTCGGCGACGCCCTTCGTGGCCGTGTCGGATCCGGCCGTACCCTCCGAGGTCGCCAGGTGCGTCGTGCCCTCGAAGTGCTCGCGCAGCACCCGGACCGCCGTGTTCAGGCGCTGCTCGGCGGGCGCGGCGCGGATCGCGGCGAGGTCGTCCTCGAGCACCATCCCGGGCAGGTCGTGCCCGGCGTGCTCGGACGGGTTCTCGACGCCCCCGCCGGCGGTCAGGGCGGAGCGCAGCGCGGCGAGCTCGTCGCGGTGCCCGGTGGCGGCCGGGCCCACGACCCCCGCGAGCTGGGCGTCGTCCTTGAGCAGCTCGAACAGTGGCAGCGCGCTGTTGTCCAGCGAGATCATGAGCTGCAGGAAGGCGAGATCGGTCGGGTTCAGGTTGCCCGACGCGGCGGGCTGGCCCCCGGGTGGCAGCGCGGGCGCGCCGGGCTCGTGCGCGGGGCGGGCCCACAGCAGCACGACGGCGAGCGTGGCCACGAGCACGACGACGACGGCGAGGACGCGGCGCCAGAGATCGCGCTTGACGTCCTCCTCGTCCTGCTCGTCCTGCTCGTCCTGCTCGTCCTGCTCGTCGGCGACGGCGGGCTCCCGCGCGGCAACAGGAGCATTCTCCGGTTCGCAGGGCGTAGGCTCGCTCGACAGAGCCACGCTGGCACCGTTGATGGGCTCGTCGCCGTCCTGGGTCACGACCTCGACGGTAAATCCGCGGCCGGGCCGGTTTCTATTAGCTGCGGATTAAGTTGTCCCGATGATTTTCGACGGGCGCGAATAACGCTTTTAACTCGAATATAAGGATCATCGGCGCCGTATCAGCGAGACTGGGCCGGTGAGGCGGCTCCTGCGCGTTCCGGCGGTGCTCCTGGTGGCGGTGCTGTGGGGCCTGGGCTCGTACGCACTCGGCTTCGCCGCCCTCGCCGACAGCTTCCCGTGGGCCCTGGCGGCCGCGTTCGCCGGCGGGGTGGTCGTCACCGGCGCGCTCGGCAGCCTGATCGGCCGGCCGCGGCCCGTCCTGCTCGCGCTGCCCCTGGCGATCATCGCGCTCACCACCACGGTCTACGCGGCCGGCGTGCACCACCTGCGCGAGCGGCCCCGCCTGACCCTGGTGGTCGACCAGCGGGACTGCACGGGCACGGGCTGCGCCTACACGTTCCGCGACCCCGCGGGCCGGCCCACTCCGTTCCGCCTCGCCGGCGGGCCGGTCCACGACATCGGCGACACCGCGGAGGTCTACCGCACCGGCGCCGCCGGCGAGGTCCGCTGGTGGCCGGCGACGCTACTCGCGGCCGAGCCGGCCGCGAGCGCCACGGCCCGGATCACGGTCCCGCTGCTGGCCGCCTACACCCTCGCGCTCGGCATCGCGGGCGCGCTGGCCGACCGGGCCACCGTGCGCCGCTTCCACCGGCACATGGCTGGTTCCCGACCGTCCTAGTTCCCGACCGTCCTAGTTCCCGACCTTCGTGACCGACCCGTGCGGGCCGCCCTGCCACCACATGCAGTCGACGAGGTACGCGGCGCCACCGCTGTCCGACACGAACTGCACGACGAGCCGGGCCGGCTCGTTCTGGGCCTGCGACACCGAGTAGCCCTCCCGGGGCGTGGCGGTGACGAGCGAGACGACCTCGGCCCGGATCCGCACCACCGCGTCGCCGCCCTCGGACCGGAACGACTTGAGGTACACGTCGACACCGTCCGAGCCCGTCGTCACCGTCCAGCCGTCGACGGTGCGGGGCGGGGCCGTGGTCTTCTGCGTCGGCGGCGCCTGCGTGGTGCGGGTCGCGCCCGGGCTCGTCGGCGGTGGCGTGAAGGCCGAGCTCGGGTCCTCGATGATGACCGTGTCCGGCGTGGAGGGCGCGGCCGACGGCGGCGGCAGCGTCTGGGTCGCGACCTTCCGGTCGCCGCGGTCGTCGCCCGCCGCGACCGGGATCGAATCCTGGGGCACGGCCGTGCGCAGCACCGGGCGCAACGCCAGCGAGGCGACGCCGATGCTCGCCGTGGTGGCCAGGCACCACAGCAGGACCGGCACCGCGCCCTTCTCAACCCGCATCGCGGCATTGTCGCACGCGGACCCGCCGAAAGGTTTCGCCGAAATGGCGATAGGGTGCGCGCATGCCGCTCATCCTGCTGGTCGAGGACGACGTCGCCGTCTCGGGCGCCCTGTCCCGGGCGCTCACCGACGCCGGGCACGTCGTGCGCCCCGTCGGCAACGCCGGGTCCGCGTTGCGCGTGATCGCCACCGACCCGCCGGACCTCGTCATCCTGGACCTGGGCCTGCCGGACATGGACGGGCTCGACGTCCTGCGGATGCTGCGCGGGATCTCCAACGCCCCCGTGATCGTGGCGACCGCCCGGCGCTCCGAGCGCGACATCATCCGGCTGCTCGACGCCGGCGCCGACGACTACGTGACCAAGCCGTTCTCGAGCGCGCAGATGTCGGCCCGGATCAACGCGGTGCTGCGCCGCGGGCAGGGCACCCCGGGGCCGGCCCAGCCGCCGGCCGGGATCACCGTCGGCGGGCTGCACGTCAACCCGCAGCAGCGCTCCGCGGCGCTGGACGGGCGGCCGCTGCAGCTGACGAAGAAGGAGTTCGACCTGCTGGCGTACCTCGCCCAGCGCTCCGGCCGCGTGGTGAGCCGCCGCGAGCTGCTGACCGAGGTGTGGCAGCGCCCGGACAGCTCCGGCGAGGACCAGACGATCGACGTGCACGTCTCCTGGCTGCGGCGCAAGCTCGGGGAGAGCGCGACCCAGCCGCGATACCTGCGCACCTTCCGCGGGGTCGGGGTGATGCTCGTCGACCCGGCGCAGCCGCCCGCATGAGATCGGCGTTGATGCGCCTGTCGTTCGCGATCACCTCCATGATCGCGCTGGCGTTCCTGGTGCCCCTGGCCTACGTGACCAAGCAGATCGCCCACGACCGCGCGCTCGCCGAGGCCCGCTACCAGGCCGACGCGATGGTCGCCGCGCTCGCCTCGGCCCCCGGCGACCAGCAGGGGGCGCTGGTGCGCGCGGTGGCGACGGTGCCGGCGGGGCAGTCGGGGCGGCTGGCGGTACACCTCGTGGGAAATCCGACCGTCGGCACCTCGCACGCGCTCGCCGGCGACGTGGACCGGGCCGCGCACGGGCGCCGCTCGCTGACCGTGGACGCGCCCGGCGGCGTCGCTTATCTGCAGACGGTCGTGCTCGACGGTGACCGGACCGCGGTCGTGGAGGTGTACGTCTCCGACGACGAGCTGACCCAGGGCGTCGGCGCGGCCTGGCTCGCGCTGGCCGGCCTCGCGGTGCTGCTCGTCGCCGGCTCCACCCTCGTCGCCGACCGGCTCGGCGCGCAGATCGTGCGGGCCACCCGCAAGCTCGCCGAGGGCGCCCGCGCGTTCGGCGACGGCGACCTGCACGCGCGGGTCGAGCCCGACGGCCCGCCGGAGCTGCGCGACGCCGCCAAGAGCTTCAACCGCATGGCCGAGCAGATGATCGCGTTCGCCGACGCCGAGCGCGAGCTCGCCGCGGACCTCTCGCACCGGCTGCGCACCCCGCTCACCGCGCTGCGCCTGGACGCCGACGCCATGCCGCCCGGGCCGATCGGCGAGCGGATGCGCCAGGCGTTCGACGCCCTCGACGACGAGATCGAGCAGATCATCACGCAGGCGCGGCGCTCGGCCGCGGACCGGCAGCCGGAGACCACGGACCTCGTGGAGGTCGTCGCCGACCGGCTCGCGTTCTGGTCGGTGCTGGCCGAGGACCAGAACCGGCCGTGGCGGGTGACCGGCGGGCAGGAGCCGGTGTACGTCCCGGTGTCCGAGGCCGATCTCGTCTCGGCCGTCGACTGCCTGCTGGGCAACGTCTTCCAGCACACCGGCGAGGGCACCGGCTTCGAGGTGCACGTGTCGGCCCGCGGCCTCTACGTGGACGACGCCGGCCCCGGCATCGCCGACCCGGACCGCGCCCTGCGCCGGGGCGCGAGCGGCGCCGGCTCGACCGGGCTGGGCCTGGACATCGTGCGCCGGGTCGCCGAGGCGGCCGGCGGGCGCCTGCTCATCGAGCGCAGCCCGCTGCGGGGCGCCCGGATCGCGATCGAGCTGGACCCGTTCGCCCCCGAGATCCCGCCACCGCGGGCCACGCGGCGCATCGTGCGCTGACGCTCGACACGCGGGCACTGCGGCTGCGGGCGGGCGGTCCGCCGCAGGTCCGCTCGCGCCCGGCCCGCCGGGCGGCGGTCGCCGCGTCCATGCGGCGTCGGGCGAGTAGCCGCACGCATGCCGGCGCCTCAGACGAGTAGCCGCTGCAGGAGGCCGTCGAACACCGCCAGCTCCTCCTCGCTCAGCGGCGCGAACGAGCGCCGCAGCACCTCCACCAGCAGCCGCTGCCCCTGCTCGCGGATCGCGTCGCCCTTCTCGGTGAGCCGGTGGCGCACCGCCCGGCCCGGCCCCGGCATCCGCTCGATGAGGCCACGGTCGATCATCCGCGTCGCGAGGGTGCCGAAGGACTGATCCGTCTGGAAGGTCAGCTGGGCCAGGTCGTGCAGCGACGCCTCCGGGTTGGCGTGCAGGTGCCGCAGCGCGTCCCACTGCACCAGGCTCACGCCCAGCGGGGCCAGCGCGGCGTTGCCCTCGCGGTGGTGGCGCATCTGCAGCCGCTTGACCGACAGCCCGATCTCGGAAATCGCCCTCGTCATGCCGCCCATGCTATCTCAGGTTGCTGATATCAACATCCTGATATAAGGTTCCTGACATGACCGCCCACCCGATCAGGACCGTGGCGTCGGCCCGCGCGGTCTTCCGAGCCCCATGAGGCCGCACCTCGGCCCCGAATCTGAACGAACCGCCCCTGCTCGTGCATAGACGAACGTCCGATGTGGTGCGGCGCGGAGCACCCGGCACATCGAGCCGACCCCTGAGACCAAGGAGCCCGTCATGAGCGTCACGTACACCGAACGCGGCACCGGCCGCCCCGTGCTCCTCCTCCACGGCGGCGCCGGCCCCGCCTCCGTCACGGCCTTCGCGGACCGCCTGGCCGCCGAGCACCCCGCCCGCGTCATCACCCCCACCCACCCCGGCTTCGACGGCACCGAGCGCCCCGCGGCGGTCGACACCATCGCCAAGCTCGCCGCCCTCTACCGCGACCTGCTCGACGAGCTCGACCTCGAGGACGTCGCCGTGGTCGGCAACTCGATCGGCGGCTGGATCGCCGCCGAGCTGGCCCTGCTCGGCTCGCCCCGCCTCGGCAGTGTCACCGTCGTCGACGGGGTCGGGATCACGGTGCCCGGGCACCCGGTCGTCGGCTTCTTCGGGCTCACGTTCGAGCAGATCGCCGCCGTCAGCTACTTCGACCCGGCGGGCCGCGTGATCGACCCGGGCGCGATGCCGCAGGAGGCCCGGGCGGTGATGGCCGCGAACCGCGAGACGCTGGCCCTGTACGCGCCGAGCATGGAGGACCCGACGCTGCGGGACCGGCTGGCGGGCGTCACCGTCCCGGCCCTGGTGATCTGGGGCGACAGCGACGGGATCGCGGGGCCGCAGTACGGGCGGGCGTACGCCGAGGCGATCCCCGGCGCCCGCTTCGTCCTGCTGGAGAAGACCGGGCACCTGCCCCAGCTGGAGAGCCCGGACGCGCTCATCGGTCCACTGTGGAGCTTCATCGGGCCGCACTAGCCACTTCGAGCTGAACAAGGAGATCGACGGTGGTCGGCGTGTCCGAGCGTGCCGGGCACGCCGGGTCGTCACGATGGCCGGCGGCGTCCCGGACCACCTCATCCAGCGTGGTCTCGATCGGTGTCACCGGCGGCGCCGCGTCCGGCAGCAGCGCCGGCTTCGCCACCAGCCGACTCGCGCCGACCGCCATCGTCCGGCGCTCCGGTGACAGCCGGCGTGGTCGTCCCGTCCCGCTCAACGCCTCGCCCGGTCTCCCTCGCAGGGTCTCGCGGGGGCGACCGTGCGGGAACCTCTTGCAGCAGGCTCTCAGCGGACTGTCGCGGGCGCCGGTCTCATCGGGGGACGTCCCAGTCGCCGGTCCGCATGAAACGCTCCAAGCGCAGCGTGGGCTCGGTGAGGTCCCAGCGCTTTGCGGCGACCCACTCGTCGTCGTAGTAGGTGCGACGGTACGGCTCGGCACCATCGGCCGCCACGATGACCACCGCACCCGACTCGCCCGCCTGGCTCATACGGCTCATCAGGTGGAACGCGCCCCACAGACAGGCGCCGGTGGACGGTCCGGCCGCCACGCCGCCCGCCTCGGCGAGAAATCGCATGGCGGCCACGCTCGACACGTCCGGCACCGGGATGACCAGGTCGACGACGTCGGGATCGAAGGCCGGCTCCATCCGCGGCCGGCCGATGCCCTCGATGCGCGACGGCATTCCGGTCGCGTAGTCCCGGCACTCGGTGGCCCAGCCCGGGAAGTACGCCGAATTCTCCGCGTCGACGACCGCGAGCCGGGTGGCGTGCCCGTGCCGCCGCAGGTGGCGGCCGATCGCCCGGGAGGTGGCCCCGGTACCGGCGCCGGTCACGATCCACGTGGGCTCCGGCCGGCCCTGGGCCGCGAAGTCGCGCAGGATCTCGTCGGGCAGGCCGGGCACGCCCTCGTCGAGGTCCGCGTCGATGGCCGGCCCGAGCGTGGACAGGCAGTCCAGGTAGTACCCGTCCGACTGGACGGCCAGCCGCTCGGCGTTCTCGTACACGGCCAGCGGTGGGTCGACCCGGTGGGCGACCCCGCCCTGCGCGGCGATCCGGGCTATGCGGTCAGGCGACGACTTCTCGGGCACGACCGCGGTGAACGGCAGCCCCAGCACCCGAGCGAAGTGCGCCTCCGCCACCGCCATGTTCCCGCTGGTCGCCTCCACCAGCGGCGTCCCCCGCCGGATGACGCCGCGGGAGAGGGCGTGAAGGAAGAGACTGCGCGCGAAACGGTATTTGACACTTCCGGTAGGGCGCGCCGACTCGTCTTTTATGAACATCGCCACAGACGATTCGCCGGGGAATGAGAAACGAATCAGGGGCGTCGCTTTCTCGGCGATCCGGTCGGCTTCAACAATAGCCATGGCGCGGCGGCCCCAATCGTCTCCCGAGAACTCCGAACGAAGTCGCGCCACTGCCATCCGAATCCCATCCGCTCTCGCTAGGAAAAGGCTTCCGACAATTGTGTGAGGCGATCCCGGACCGAACTCACCAGGACGCCGCCGCTCGCCTCGTCCCGCCGCAGCTTGCCGCGCTTGACGAGATCATGGACGCCCTGCCGAGTGATGCCGAGCATCGCACTCGCCACCGCCAGCGAGACCGCCTCGGCGGACGGGTGGCCGAACCGGCGCGCCACGAGCGCCCCGAACGGCGTGCGCCACCACTCGTGCGGCGGCGCGAAGACATCGCCGGACTGGTAGATCTCGGCGACCAGATGCCGGGCGGTCTCGGCGGCGAGCCGCTCGTCCGGGCCGAGCACCTGTGCCGCCCACACCTCGGCGGCGATCTCCAGCCGGCCTCGGAGCACCTCGGACACGGGCGGGTCGTCACCGTCCGGGCTCAGCAGCCGGTCCAGCGGATCGAGCAGGCGCGCCCCGGCGTCGCACACGAGCTGACGGACGATGGCCACGTGGACCGCGGTCGACACCCCGCCCCATGCGGGCCCGCCGTCCAAGAGACCGTTGTTCCCCGCCGGTTCGCCGTTCGTCACGCCACCTCCGCCATCGCGTTCTCCTAGTCTAACAGCCACTTGACACCAGCAGTAAAGTCGGCAGGAAGCACCCGGGCACCGATGCTCAAGAAATGCATTATCCTGTCCAGCCCCTGCCAACTGGGCCAGCGACCTCGCCGCCCGGGCACAGGACCGGTGATGACCGATCGTGGCCAGCACCGCCCGGGCCCCGACACACCCGGGCCCCCTTGCACCCGACCCACCGCCCACGCCGGCGCCTTGCCCCGATTGGCCTCCCCACAGCCCGGACTGCCGCTCCGCGCACATTCGACCACGCGGGGGTGGTGGCGGCGACGCCTTGAACACCTGCTGTTCGAACTCCCGCTCCACGGCAAGCGCGAGGAGCTCCTCGCGGGAGAACCACCGTGGATCGACAGACATGCACGATCAACGATCAATGATCAAGCACTCCCGAAGGTCGCCTTCCAGGATGCACAGCTACCGCCAAGACACTTGACAGACGTCGTCAAACACTCAAGAATAACCATTGGTGTCGATTTGCTACGGGGGTAGCGCTATGGGTGTTGGCGTTCGCCGAGATTTGCCGGCCGATCCGCACAGCCCAAGTAACATTCACGAGATGCTCATCGATGCGAAGCATCTCATTCAGAAAGCGCTTACCGTTCACGAGGGAACACGCCGACCATACTCATCGACACCAGATGCGCTGTATTCCGAGTCCGAGACTACGGCCATCATGCACCACTACCTGGCGCGGCAGGCTTTCCGGTCGCCCCACCTCCACTACATCGCCGGGTTCGCGGCCGCCGCGCACGAGGTGTCGGCCGGCCCGCTGGAGCTGGCGCTGCTGCGGGAGCCCGCGTCCATCCACGCGTTGATCGACGCAGACATGACCGCCCGGCTGTCCGGCACGGACGAGTTCCTGGAGCAGATGATGCGGCAGCACGTCCGGGCCCGCACCGTGGATCGGCGGCTGCCCCGGTTCGCCGTGCTGGACGGCGCGATGCTGCTCCTCCGCGCGGACCACGCCGGCGCGCCTCGCTTCCTGATCGTCCGCGAGTCGCACGTGGTGCGCTCCATGACGACGCTCTTCGACGCGATGTTCGAGCGCGCGGTCGACCTGTCCGTCGCCGCCCGCTTCACCGGCCGGTCCGGCGAAGCCGGCGACACCGAGAATCGGTTCGTCCGCGTGCTGACCATGCTCGACGCCGGATACACTGACGAGACCGCCGCCCGCCAGCTCGGCGTCTCCGTCCGAACCTACCGGCGGTATGTCGCGGAGACCATGGCCCGGCTCGGCGTTTCGTCCCGCTTCCAGGCCGGCGCGCGTGCCGCGACGCTCAACCTCATCCCGGCTCCCCGGCCCGCGCGGGATCACTGAGCGGTGCCGGTGCTGCAACCCGCGCAAGGCGTGGCCGCAGCCGCACTGGCATCGACTCGTACCCCCAGATCAGGTTCGAGTGCAGCCGCACGGCCGGGCCGGCCGGCTCCGGCAGGCGCACCCGGCCGCAGAGTTCCTCGAACATCACGGTCAGCTCCATCGCGGCCAGCGCGGCGCCAAGGCAGTAATGCTCCCCGGGTGCCAGCGCCAGGTGCCGGCTCGGTGACCGGCCGGTGTCGAGCACGTCCGGCCGGTCGAAGGCCCGCGGGTCCCGGTTCGCCGCGGCCAGCCACACCGCGACGCGTTGGCCGGCCCTGATCCGCACCCCCTCGATCTCCAGGTCTGTGGTGGCGACCCGGGCGACATGCATGGCCGGGCTCGTGAAGCGCAGGATCTCCGGCACCGCCGTGTCCATCGGCACATCCCCGCCGGCCATCCGGGCCCACTCGTCGGGGTGCGCCATCAGTGACCGGACGCCGCCGACCGTCGCGTGCCGGCTGGTCTCGTTGCCGCCGGACACAAGGCCGTCGCAGTTGAGGTAGATCTCCTCGTCGGTGAGCGGCTCGCCGTCGACGCGGCCGTTGACCAGCGCGGTGACCACGTCCTCGCCCGGCTCCCGCCGCCGCCGCTCGACCAGCTCAGCGTAGTAGAACAGGATGTCCGTGTGGGCCTGGGCCATCGCGGCCGGGTCCGCGCCCCGGTCGCCGTGTCCGAACGCGGTCATGGTGCGGTCCAGCATGAAGTCCCAGTCCTTCGGCGGCACGCCCAGCAGGTCGCAGATCACCGACACGGGGAGCCGGGCCGCCACCCGGACGAGGTCGCAGGTCTCCCGCTCCAGCGCCTCGTCGAGCACGGACCGCACGGTCGCGCGCATCGTGTCGCGCAGCCGGGCGACCATGCGGGGCGTGAACGCGGCGTTCATGACGCGCCGCAGTTGGGCGTGCCGCGGCGGGTCCGTGACGATCAGCATGCGGTTCGCCGAGGACCGGACCGCGGCCGGGTTGTCGTCCAGCCGCATGCCGCCGGCGGAGGAGAACCGGGCGGGATCGCGGAGCACGGCCACGGCGGCGGCGTGGCCCAGGACCGCCCAGAACGGCTCCCCGTCCCGCCGGTCGATCCACTGCACCGGCCCGCGCGCCCGCATCCCGGCCCAGAGGCGCTCGGGCTCGCCGTCGCGGTAGAGCCCCGGATCGGCCAGGTCCCTCGGCCCGTACGTCACCGCGATTCCGGACTCTGCATGGACTCGGCCAGGCTCCGGGGCCGCATGTCGGTCCAGGACTCCTCGACGAAGTCCAGGCACTCCTGGCGGGTTCCGGCCTCCCTGGCCACCGTCCAGCCCGCGGGAACTGCCGCGAACGACGGCCACAGGGAGTGCTGGTTCTCCTCGTTCACCAGCACGAGGTACTCGCCGTCGGCGTCCTCGAACGGATTGGTCATCGGTGCTCCTCTCATAACGGTCACGCGGGCCCGGGCAGCCGGGGCCGCAGCACGGCGCTGATCCGCGCCAGCTCGGCCGGGCGGGTCATCCGCCCGTGCGTCGTGTCCACCTCATGGATCTCGATCTGACCGCTCACGTACGGCTGCCAGGCGCGCGGATCCGGCGGCGGACCGGACCACCCCCGAGTCGCGCGGAAGAACAGCAGATCCCCGTCGAAGACCGGCGGACGGTACTCGCGGGCGGCCGCCGACGCGGCCGGCAGGATGCGGGCGACCGCCTCGACGTGCGCCTCGCTGAGGTCCGCGACGCCGGCGGCACGCAGCAGCGCCGTGGCCGCCGCCGTGTCGAGCGGTGCGCCCGCCGGCGGTTCCACGCCGAAGTACTCGCGCAGCACTAGGCGCAGGACTTCCGGCCGGTCGAGCGGCGGGGTCTCCGGCAGCGTCTCCGGCGGGTAGGAGTCGAGCATGACGAGCAGGCCGGGCTTCTCCCCCTCGGCCTGGAGGCGGGCCGCGGCCGCGTGCGCCAGCTGGCCGCCGAGCGACCAGCCGAGCAGCGAGTACAGTCCCTGCGCGCCCATCGCCCGGATCCGGCCGGCGTACTCGGCAACCATCTCGTCGGCGCTGTCCGCGACCCGCGCCGGATCGGTCAGCCCGCGCGCCTGCAGCCCGAAGACCGGCTGGTCCGCCGGCAGCTGCCGCAGCAGGCCGGTGTAGCACCAGCTGAAACCGCCGGCCGGATGGAAGCAGAACAACGGCGGACGGCCGGGGACGTCCCGCAGCGGGAGGAGCACGTCGAGCGGGTCGCCGCCGGCGTCGCCCAGGCGGGCGGCGAGCCCGGCCGGGGTCGGCGTCTCGAACAGGCCGCGCAGCGTCACCTCGACGCCCAGCGTGGGCCGGATCCGCGCGATCAGCCGGGTGGCCAGCAGCGAGTGGCCACCCAGGCCGAAGAAGTCGTCGGCCGGTCCCACCGCCGGAAGGCCCAGCACCTCGGCGAACAGCTCGCAGAGGACCTGCTCGCGCGGTCCGGCCGGCGCGGACACCGCGGTCGTCCCCGGGCCCGGGTCCGGCAGCCCGCGACGGTCCACCTTGCCGTTCGGCATGCGGGGCAGCCGGTCGAGCACGGCCAGCACGCTCGGCACCAGCGCGGGCGGCAGCAGCGCGGCGACGTGCCGGCGAAGATCGGCCGGGTCCGGCACCGCGCCGGCGGCCGGCGTCACGTAGCCGACCAGCACCGGATCACCGCCGGACGGCCGGCGGACCGCGACGGCGGCGGCCGCGACCGCCGGATGCCCGCTCAGCGCGGCCTCGACCTCGGACGGTTCTATGCGCACGCCGCGAACCTTGAGCTGGCCGTCCGACCGTCCGAGGTGGACGAGCTTCCCGTCCTGCCGGTAGGAGACCCGGTCACCGGTCCGGTACATCCGGGCTCCGGGCGGGCCGAACGGGTCCGCGACGAACCGTTCCGCGGTCGCACCCGGCCGCCGCGCGTAGCCGCGCCCGACCCCCGCACCGCCGTAGTAGAGATCCCCGGCCACGCCCGTGCGGACCGGGCGCAGCGCACCGTCCAGCACGTACGCGCGGTTGTTCCACAGTGGCGTACCGATGGATCGGTCGTGCGCGTCGCAGAACGCGAACAGGCTCTCGCTGCTCACCTCTGTGCACCCGCAGAAGTTGACCAGCCGGGCGTCCGGGCTCTCCACCGCCAGCCGGGCGGGCAGCTCGGCCGGCATCGGCTCGCCGCTGCTGAGCACCAGGCGCAGCGACGACAACCGGCCGGGCGGGCCGGCAGATGCTTCGTCGAGCAGGGCCAGCAGCACGCTGGGTACAGCGGTGAGCACCCGGACCTCATGCCGGGCGACGAGATCGGCCAGCGCGGTCATGTCGGCGGCGGTGGCGTCGTCGGCCATCACCACCCGGCCGCCGTGCACCAGGGTCTGGAGGATTTCGACCGTACCGTCGATGAAGCTGATCGAGCTCTTGGCGAGGAGCGCCTCGTTGCCGGTGAACGGCCGCAACTCGGCGAACCAGGCGAGCCGGTTGAGCAGCCCGGCCCGCGTGCCGGCCACGCCCTTCGGCGCGCCGGTCGATCCGGAGGTGAAGATGATCGACGCGATGGCGGCCGGATCGTCGGCGGGCGCGGGTGCCCGGCCGGCGACCGGCGCGTCCGCGAGGTGCAGTGCCGGCGTACCGTCGGGTGGCTCGCCGTCGGTCAGCACCAGGGCCGGACGGGCCTCGTCGATCATGTAGCGGAGCCGTTCGGCCGGGTACTGCGGGTCCAGCGGCAGGTACGCCGCACCGGACCGGACGATCGCGAGCAGCGCCACCACCAGGCCCGCCGACCGCGACACCAGCAGGCCGACCGCGCGCTCCGGTCCGGCACCGCGCCGCACCAGCTCGGCTGCCAGAGCCGCCGACCGCCGGTCCAGCTCGGCGTAGGTGAGCCGCCGACCGCCGTCGATCACGGCCACGTCCGTGCCGAAGCGGTGGAGGGCCTGTTCCAGATAGCCGGCCAGACTGGTCCGCGGCACCAGGTGCGCGGTGTCGTTGCGCTCCTCCAGCAGCCGGCGGCCCTGCGCGCCGAACGGGTCGAAGTGGCCCAGGCGCCGGTCCGGCTCCCCTGTCATCGTGGTGAGCACGGAGACCAGCGCGGCGAGCACGTCCCCGGTGGGCTGTCCCGGCGCGTGGTCGAGCCGCAGCCGCAGCCGGTCGCCGGGCACGACCGCGAGCATCAGCGGATAGTGCGTCGCGTCCGTGCCGTGCACGCCGGTCAGCCGCAGGCCGCCCGCGTCCGCGCCGAGGTCGCCGGACGGGTAGTTCTCGAAGACGACGACCGTGTCGAAGAGCTCGCCGACGCCGGCCGCGGCCTGGATCTCGGCCAGCGACAGGAACTCGTGCGGTTCCAGGTCGAGGCGCTGGCCGCGCAGCCGCGCCGGGATCTCGCTCAGCGCGGCCCGCGGGGGCAGGCGCACCCGTACCGGCACCGTGTTGATGAACAGCCCTGGCAACTCGTCGATGCCGGCGATCTCGGCCGGGCGCCCCGCGGTGACCACGCCGAACACCACGTCGTCCCGGCCGGTGAGCGCGCCGAGCACGACCGCCCAGGCGCTCTGCACCACGTCGCTGAGCGTCACGCCGAGCGATCGGGCCAGCCGGACCAGCGCGTCCGTGTGTTCCGCGCCGAGCAGCGTGCCGGTCTGCCGGGGAGTCGCCGGTGGCCTGCCGCCGGCGGCCACCAGCGTCGGCTCGTCGACGCCGGAAAGCGCCGCGCGCCAGGCCGCACGCGCGGCCTGGGTGTCCCGGCCGGCCAGCCACGCCAGGTAGGCCCGGTACGGCACCGGCGGCGGGAGCGCCGCCGGGTCCCCGCCCGCGGCGTAGAGCGTCAGTAGCTCGCGCACCAGAATCGGCACCGACCAGCCGTCCATCAGGATGTGGTGGCTGGTGATCGCCAGCCGGTGCCGGTCCGGGCCGGTGCGGGCCAGCAGCAGGCGGATCAGCGGCGGCTCCGCCGGGGCGAACCGCCGGGTCCGGTCCGCGTCCAGCTCTCGTGTCATAGCCGCGTCCGGGTCCTCGCCGGTGCCGGTCAGGTCCGTCTCCCGCCAGGGCGTGACCACGCCGCGCGAAAGGACCTGCACCGGACGGTCGAGTCCCTCGTGGACGAAGGCCGCGCCGAGATGCGGGTGCCGGGTCAGCACCGCGTCCCAGGCGCGGCGCAGCACCGCGCGGTCCAGGTCGCCGGACAGGTCGAGGACGAGCTGCGTGACGTAGACGTCCGGGCCGTCCCGGTGATAGAGGTGCTGGAAGAAGAGCCCCTCCTGCAACGGGGAGAGCGGAAGGACGTCGATCATCCCGGACGTGCTCACCGTGGCGACCTCCACATCAACTCAAGGTGATCGATCTGCGCCTGGTCGAGCCCGGCGAGGGACAGGTCGGACGGCGTGAACCCGCCGTCGTCCGCGCCCAGCTCCGCCAGGCTCCGGGCCCGGTCCTGCCACGCGCCGGCCAGCGACCGGACCGCGTCCTCGGTCAGCAGCGCGGCCGGCCACGTCCAGGTCGCCCGCAGGACTCGGCCGCCCGGCCGGTCCTCGGCCACGACGTTCAGCGCGAGCGTGTGCGCGACCGGCAGTTCCGGGTCGGCCGCGCCGCCAAGCGCGTCGAGCGCCCAGTCCGCAGGCTCACCGATCCGGAAGACCCCCAGGTAGTTGACCGCGATCCGGGGCGCGGGCAGCGCGGCGAGCCGGGCGGACGTGCCGGCGTTGAGGTGGCGGAGCAGCCCGAAGCCGAGACCGTCGCCGGGCGTGGCCCGCACCTGCTCCTTGATCCGCTTGACAGCGTCGGCGGGGTCCCGCCCGGCTCCGGCGTCCAGCCTCACCGGGTACGTGCTGGTGAACCAGCCCACGGTCCGGCTGACGTCGGTGCCCGCGATCGCGCCGCGCCCGTGGTTCTCCAGCTCCACGACCAGGCCCGCGTCCGCCGCGGCGCCGAACGTCCCGCAGCTGCGGACGGCCAACGCCAGCGCGGTCAGCACCAGGTCTTCCGTACCACAGCGGAAGGCGTCGGGAACCGCGCCGAGCAGGGGTTCTGCGACGTCCGGGCCCAGGTCGACGGTAAGGTGCCGCAGCGTGCCGGTCGTGTCCCGGTCCGGTACCGGCGTCAGCTGCGGTGGCAGCGCCGCCCCGCCGAGCACGCCCGCCCAGTACCGCAGCTCGGCCACCCGCTCCGGGCGCCGCGCCTCCTCGGACAGCACGTGAGCCCACCGGCGGAACGACGTGGCGACCGCAGGCACGGCGTCCGGGAACCCGGCGAGGTCCTCCAGGAGGATCCGCCAGGAGACGCCGTCGATCGCGAGGTGGTGGACGGCCAGGAAGAGCCGGCCGGGCTCGTCCGGGCCCGCGTCGAACCAGACCGCGACCGTCGTCCGGCCCTCGTCCGGATCCATGCCGCGGACGACCCGGCCGGTCTCCTCGGCGATCACCTCGGCGCGCCGCGCGTCCGGCAGCCCGCGCACGTCGACCCGCTCCACCGCGATCGGCGCCGCGCCGACCGGCCGTGCCTCCAGCGTCCAGTCCCTGCGGCGGAGACGCAGCGCGTCGTGCCGGTCGGTGAGAGCGCGCAGCATTCGGTCGAGCCGTTCCTGCCCGGTGCCGGCCGGCACCCGGATCAGCGCGGACTGGTGGAAATGCGCGGTCGGGCCGCCCAGCTCGCGCAGCCAGTGCATGACCGGGGTGAGCGGCATCGGCCCGGTGCCGTCGTCCGGGGCCACGGACGCGAGCGCGGGCACGGGCACGGCGACGGCCGCGAGCCCGGCCACGGTGCGGTGCCGGAAGACGTCGCCGGGCTCGAGCACCAGCCCGGCCCGGCGGGCACGGCCGCTGAGCCGGATGGCGCCGACGCTGTCGCCGCCGAGCGCGAAGAAGTCGTCATCGATGCCGAGCCCGGCCACGCCGAGCAGCTCGGCGAACGCCTCGTGCAGCGCGGTCTCGGCGGGCGTGCGCGGCGCCCGGCCGGGACCGGCCGCAGCGAACTCCGGCGATGGCAGCGCGGACCGGTCGAGTTTGCCGTTCGGCGACGAGGGCAGCTCGTCGAGGAACATGATCAGGTCCGGGACCATGTAGCCGGGCAGCGACCGCGCGGCGAACGCGCGCAGCTCCGCCGGGTCCGGGCGGCCGTCCGCGGCCACGACGTACCCCACGATGTGCTGGGCGGTGCCGCGGTGCACGGCCACGGCGGCCTGTCCCACCCGGGGATGCTCCTGCAGTACGCCCTCGATCTCGGCCGGCTCGATGCGGTAACCGCGCACCTTGACCTGCTCGTCGGCCCGTCCGACGAACTCGAGCTGCCCGTCGGCCCGCAGCCGGACCAGGTCCCCGGTCCGGTACATGCGGGAGCCGGGCGGGCCGGACGGGTCGGCGACGAAGCGCTCCGCTGTGGCGCGCGGCTGGTGGCGGTACCCACGCGCGACGCCGGGCCCGGCCAGGTACAGCTCGGCCGTCACGCCGACCGGCACCGGACACAGCCGCTCGTCGAGCAGCCGCAGCCGGACCCCGCGCAGCGGCGTGCCGATCGGTGCGCCACCGTCGGGGGTCAGCGGGCCGCCGACGGTGGCGGCGATCGTGGCCTCGGTCGGCCCGTACGCGTTCAGCACCCGGCACCGTCCGGCCCACCGGCGCAGCAGGTACGGCGGGCACGGCTCGCCGCCGATGACGATCGTGGTGCCGTCCGGCAGCGCGTCGTCGGGGAACGCGGCCAGCACCGACGGCGGCACCGCCAGGTGGGTGACCCCGTGCGCGGCGACCAGCGGCGCGAGGTCCTCCGCGACGTTCCAGGCGCCGGTTCGGGGCAGCACGACCCGGCCGCCCGCGAGCAGCGTCACGCACATCTCCCAGTACGCGGTGTCGAAGCTGGGCGAGGCCGACTGCAGCATGCGGGTGTCCTCGCCCAGCCGGCCGAGCCGTTCCCGGGAGCCGGCGACCAGGTTGACGACGCCTCGGTGCGGCACCTCCACGCCCTTCGGCCGGCCGGTCGAGCCGGAGGTGTAGATGACGTAGGCGGGGTGGTCCGGATGCGACGGCACGCGCGGGTTCGTGTCGCCCGCGGCCAGCAGTTCGGCGCGTACCTCGGGATCGTCCAGGTCCAGCACCGGATGCGTCTCCGCCGCCGCCGCCGCGCGCGCCAGGACCAGCACCGGCGCGGCGTCGTCGAGCATGTGCTCGATCCGCGCGGCCGGGTACCCGGGGTCGATCGGCAGGTACGCGGCGCCCGCCTTCGCGATCGCGAGCAGCGCCTCGACCAGCTCGAGCCCGCGCGGCAGCCGCACAGCCACCACGGTCTCCGGCCCGGCGCCGCGCGCCATCAGCAGCCGCGCGAGCCGGTTCGCGGCCGCGTTCAGCTCGGCGGCGGTGCGGGTGACCGGCCCGGCGACGGCCGCGATCGCGTCCGGATCGGCCGCCACCCGCGCCTCGAACAGCGACGCGACCGTGTGCGGCGAGCCCGGATCCGGCGCTGCATCCCCGCCGGTGGCCGTCCAGGCCTGCTCGGCCGGCGTGAGGATCTCCAGTGCGCCTACGGCCAGGTCGGGCTTCACGACGATCTGGCGCAGGATCATCAGGAGCCGGGCCGCCAGCGCGTCCACGGTCTCCGGACGGAACAGTTCGGTGCGGTACTCGAGGCTGCACTCGACGCCGTCCGTGCCGAAGTCGCCGAGCACCCGCTCGCTCAGGCCCAGGGTGAGGTCGAAGCGGGCGATGCCGCTCGGCAGCGGCTCCGGACTGGCCTCCAGGCCGGGCAGGCGCAGGTCGACGCCCGCGTTGTTGTCCAGTGCGAGCATCACGTTGAACAGCGGATTGTTCCCGGAGGCCCGGTCGGCGCCGACCGCGTCGACCAGGCGCTCGAAGGGCAGGTCCTGGTGTGCGAACGCCGCCAGGTCTGTCGCGCGCACCCGGGCGAGCAGTTCCCGGAAGCTCGGATCGCCGCTCACGTCGGTCCGCAGAACCAGCGTGTTCACGAAGAACCCGACGAGGTCGTCCAGCTTCTCGTCAGACCGGCCGGCAACCGCCGTGCCGATCGGGATGTCCGTGCCCGCGCCGAGCCGCGAGAGCAGTACCGCGAACGCGGCATGCACCACCATGAACAGCGTCGAGCGGGTCTCCCGCGCCAGCTCCACCAGGCGCGCATGCAGGTCGGCGCCGATGACGAACCGGTGACTGCGGCCCGCGTAGCCGAGCTCCAGCGGCCGTGGGTGGTCGGTGGGCAGCGCGAGACGCTCCGGCATGCCGGCCAGCGCGTCCCGCCAGTACGACAGCTGTGCGCCGGCCGTGCTGTGCGGATCTCCCGCGTCGCCGAGCAGGTCCCGCTGCCACGCCGCGTAGTCCGTGTACTCGACCGGCAGCGGCTCCTGCACCGGCGCCCGGCCGGCCCGGCGCGCCTCATACGCCAGCGCGAGGTCGGCCAGCAGCGGGCGCAGCGACCAGCCGTCCGCCGCGATGTGGTGGATCAGCAGCAGGAGCACGTGCTCGGTCGCCGACCGCCGCGACAGCCAGGCCCGGATCGGCAACTCCGCGGCCAGGTCGAACGCGTGACCGGGATCCCCCTCGCCGACGACCAGCCCGGCCAGGCCGGGACCCGGCGGCGTCACCACCATGAACGGCTCGCCGTCGCGCTCGACCACCGTGGATCGCAGCGGCTCGTGCCGGCACACCACGTCGTTGACCGCCAAGCCCAGCGCCTCCACGTCGACCTCGCCCGACAACCGCAGCGCCAGCGGCAGGTTGTAGGTCGCGCTCGCGCCCTCCAGCCGGTGCACGAACCACAGCCGCCGCTGCGCGAAGGACAACGGCACCACCCCGTCGCGGGTACGCCGTCCCAGCGCCACCCGATCGGCCGTGCCCAGCCGGCCCGTCAGTCCCGCGGGCGTCCGCGCATCGAACAGGTCCTGAAGGGAGACCTCCAGGCCCAGCAGCCCCCGGATCCGGCTGACCACCTGGGTCGCCAGCAGCGAGTGGCCGCCCAGCTCGAAGAAGTCGTCGTCGACGCCGACCCGCGGCACGCCCAGCACGTCCGCGAAGACGCCGCAGACCAGCTCCTCGCGCACCGACCGCGGACCGCGGTTCCCGGCCGGCACCGCGGCGCGCACGGCCGGCAGTCGGGACCGGTCCACCTTCCCGTTCACGGACAGCGGCAGCTCGTCGAGCACCATGAGCAGGCCCGGCACCATGAACTCCGGCAGCCGGGCGCGCAGGTACTCCCGTACCTCCACCTGGAGCGTGGCGTGCCGGGACGCGCGCGCCGGCACGCTGGTCCACGGCCCGTCGCCGACGCTCGGCCGGTAGGCGCCGGTCACCGGCGTGCCGTCCGCGGCACCGGCGACCAGGACCGCCTCACAGGCGTCCCGGTCCTCCGCCCAGGTGACGACGGTCAGGTATCCGTGCCGGCGGCCGGCCGCGACCAGGTCCTCGCGCCGGTCGCCCGGCAGCCCGGTGATCCTCAGGCGGTCCGGCGCGGCGGCCAGGCCGTCGAGCACCATGTCACGACCCCAGGCCAGCGCCGGTACGTCCCCGAGGTCGAGCGGCACGGTCGGCGCGGTGTGCAGCACCGCCTCGTACCGGTAGCGGCTCAGCTCGTTGTCCCGCCGCCCCCGCTTGACGCGGATGTCCACGCCGGACGTCCCGGCGAACCCGGTCAGGAACTCCGGCGCCACCAGCAGCTCCCGCTCCTCCGCGGCGAGCCGTCCGGCCAGCGCCGCAGACTCGCCGGGATCCGCGTCCGGGCCGAGCCGAGCGGCCGCGATCTCCGCGTAGAGCGCACGGGCCGCGCGCGGGTCCCGGAGGTCGCCCAGATAGATCGCGCCGCCCGGCGCGAGCAGCCGGATCGCCTTTTCCAGCACGCCGGCGAGGTAGTCGGCGCTCGGGAAGTACTGCACCACCGAGTTCAGGATGATCAGGTCGAAGCCGTCGCCGGGCAGCGTGTCGATCGCGTCCGCCGCGACCGCGTCCAGCCGCACCCGGTCCCGCAGGCCGGGCCGCGTCACCAGGTGCGCGCGCAGCCTCGAAATCGCCTCGCGGGAGAGGTCCGTTCCCCAGTACGTCTCGCAGTCCGGCGCGAGCGGCGCGAGCAGCAGGCCGCTGCCGACGCCGATCTCCAGCACCCGCCGCGGGCGCAGCCGCCGGATCGCGGCCACCGTCTCGGCGCGCCACTCCTCCATGTCGGGCAGCGGGATCGGCGCGCCGTCCAGCGCGCTCTGCCAGCCGGAGAAGTCCTCGCCGAAGCCGGCGTCGGCGACGGCCTCCTCATACTGGCTGCGGAACACGTCCCGCCACGCGTCGACCTGGCCCGCCTCACCGCCGGACTGCGCGTCCGGGGCGGGCACCAGGTAACCGACCAGGCCCTGATCGCGTACGGTGACGGCCGCGGCCCGCACCCGCGGGTGCGCGGACAGCACCGCCTCCACCTCGCCGGGCTCGATCCGGTAGCCGCGTACCTTGACCTGGTCGTCCGCGCGCCCGGCGAAGCCAAGCGTGCCGTCCGCCGACCAGCGGGCCAGGTCGCCGGTACGGTACATCCGGTCGCCGGGCGCACCGAACGGGCAGGCGACGAAGCGCTCGGCGGTGAGGCCGGGACGGTGCAGGTACGCGTCGGCCAGGCCCGGACCGGCGACGTATAGCTCCCCGGTGACGCCGGGCGGCACCGGCCGCAGCCGCGCGTCCAGCACATACACCCGCATGCCGTGCACCGGCCGGCCGATCGGCGGCACGCCGTCCCCGGTCAGCGGCGCGCTGATCGTGGCACACACCGTGGTCTCCGTCGGGCCGTACGCGTTGAACATCGCCCGGCCCCGGGACCAGCGGCGCACCAGGTCCGGCGGGCAGGCCTCCCCGGCCACCACCAGCGTCGTCACCGTGGGCAGGTCGCGGTCGCCGAGCGCGACCAGCGCGGACGGCGGCAGCGTCAGGTGGGTGACCCCGAATTCGGCGGCCGTCGCGGACAGCGGGTCGCCGGGCAGCAGCCGGGCGGCCGGCGCGGTGACCAGCGTCGCGCCGGTCAGCAGCGCCATCACCAGCTCCCAGAACGCCGCGTCGAAGCTCGGCGACGCGAACTGCAGCACGCGGCTGCCCGGTCCGGCGCCGAACCACGCGCGCTGGGCCTCGGCGAGCGGCGCCGCGCCACGGTGGCTGATCACCACGCCCTTCGGCCGTCCGGTGGAGCCCGAGGTGTAGAGCACGTAGGCGGGCGCGTCCGGGGGAACCGTGACGCCGACCGGCCCGGCGGGCGCGGCGGCCAGCTCCGCCACGGTCTCCGGATCGTCCAGGATCAGGTCGGCCGGCCGCCCGAGGTCCGAGGCGCGCGTGGTCACCAACAGCGCGGGCCGGGCGTCGTCGAGCAGGTGGGCGATCCGGCTCTCCGGGTACGTCGGGTCGACCGGCAGGTACGCGGCGCCGGTCTTGCCTGCCGCCAGCATCGCGGTCACCAGTTCCGGCCCGCGGTGCAGCGCGAGCGCGACAATCCGCCCCGGCCCCGCGCCCCGGCCGTGCAGCAGGTACGCCAGGCGGTCGGAGCGCTCGTCCAGCTCGCGGTAGGTGAGCCGGCCGGCGTGGGACAGGATCGCCGGCGCGTCCGGCCGGAGCCGGGCCTGGCGGGTGAAGAGTTCCGGCACGGACGCCGCCTCGGGCAGCGCGCGTCCGGTGGCGTTCCAGGTCTCCAGCATGAGCCGGCGTTCGGCGCCGTCGATCAGGGCGAGCGTGCCGATCCGCCGGTCGGGGTCGGCGGCGAACCCGCGGAACAGCCGGCAGAGTCGGGAGGCGAGGCGGCCGACCGTGTCCGCGTCGAACATCGCGGTCGAGTACTCCAGGTATCCATCGAGACCGCGCGGCCGGCCGTCCGGAGCGTAGGCCTCGTTCAGGCTGAGCGACAGGTCGAACTTGGAGACGCCGGGCGTGGTGCCGACCGGCTCGACCCGCAGGCCGGGCAGCGTGTAGTCCGGGGCCGGCGCGTTCTGCAGCACCACCAGCACCTGGAAGAGCGCCTGGTGGGACAGTGACCGTCCCGGGTTGATGTGCTCGACCAGGCGGTCGAAGGGCAGATCCTGGTGCGCGTACGCGTCGAGCGCGGTGGCCCGGACCCGGTAGAGCAGCTCGCGGAAGGTCGGGTCCCCGCTCGTGTCCGTGCGCAGCACCAGCGTATTGACGAAGAACCCGACCAGGTCCTCCAGCTTCTCGTCGGTACGACCGGCGATCGGCGCCCCTATCGGTAGGTCGGTGCCCGCGCCGGAGTGGGTGAGCAGCACCGCGAACGCCGCCTGCACCACCATGAACAGCGTGGTGTGCGTCCGCCGGGCCAGGTCCAGCAGCTCCGCGTGCAGCCCGGCATCGAGGTGCACGGGGAGCACGTCGCCGGCGAACGTGTTGATCGCCGGGCGCGGCCGATCGGCGGGCAGCGTGAGCTGTTCCGGCATGCCGGCCAGCGTGTCCCGCCAGTAGGCCAGCTGCGCCCCGGCCACGCTCGCCGGGTCGTCCGGATCGCCGAGCAGGTCCCGGTGCCAGGCCGTGTAGTCGGCGTACTCCACCGGCAGCGGCGCCCACGCCGGGCCCCGGCCCGCGCGGCGCGCCTCGTAGGCCGTCGCCAGGTCGGTCAGCAGCGGGCGCAACGACCAGCCGTCCGCCGCGATGTGGTGCACCAGCAGCAGGAACACATGCTCGGTCGCCGAGACGGAGAACAGCGACGCCCGGATCGGGAACTCCGCGCCCAGGTCGAACGGGTAGCGCACCGCCTCGTGCAGCACGCCGGGCAGGTCGTCCTCGCCGACCGGACGGACGTCCAGGCGCACCAGGCCGGCGGCGGACGGGGAGACCACCATGAAGGGCCCGGCTTCGTCGCCGTCCACGGTGGACCGCAGCGGCTCGTGCCGGCACACCACGTCATTGACGGCCGCGCTCAGCGCCGGCACGTCGACCGCACCCGACAGGCGCAGCGCCAGCGGCACGTTGTAGGTCGCGCCCTCGCCTTCCAGCCGGTGCACGAACCACAGCCGGCGCTGCGCGAAGGACAACGGCACCGCCCCCTCCCGGGCATGCCGTCCGAGCACCGGACGATCCGCGGTGTTCAGCCGGCCCGCCAGGCCGGCGGGCGTCCGTACCGCGAACAGGTCCTGGATCGGCACCTCCAGCCCGAGCAGGCTCCGGATCCGGCTGACCACCTGCGTCGCCAGCAGCGAGTGGCCGCCCAGCTCGAAGAAGTCGTCGTCGATACCGACGCGCGGCAAGCCCAGCACGTCCGCGAAGACGCCGCAGATCAGCTCCTCGTGCACCGACCGCGGGCCGCGGCCTCCCGCCGACGTCTCGCCCGTCACCTCGGGCAGCCGGGACCGGTCCACCTTCCCGTTCACCGACAGCGGCAGCTCGGGCAGCACCGCCCACAGCCCCGGGACCATGAACTCCGGCAGCCGGGCACGCGCCGCCGCCCGTACCCGCTCGGTGTCGATCGGGATGCCGGCCGCGGGCACGAGGTAGGCCACGAGCCGGCGGCCGACGGCCCGGTCCCGCACCGTGGTCACGAACGCCTCCGCGACCGCGGGGTCCCCGCTGAGCACCGACTGGATCTCGCCGAGCTCGATCCGATGTCCGCGGATCTTGACCTGGTCGTCGTCCCGGCCGACGAACTCCAGCTCACCGTCGGCCCGCAACCGCACCAGATCACCCGTGCGGTACATCCGCCCGCCCGGCGCACCGAACGGGCACGCCACGAACCGCGACGCGGTCAGGCCCGGCCGTCCGACGTATCCGCGCGCCACGCCGTGGCCCGCGAGGTACAGCTCGCCGACCACGTTCGGCGGCACCGGGCGCAGCCGCGCGTCCAGCACGTAGCCGCGGTCGCCGTCCAGCGTCCGCCCGATCGGCACGGTCTCGGCGTCGTCCGCGACGCCCGTCACCGCGCCGGCGTACGCGAAGGTGGTCGTCTCGGTCGGGCCGTAGACGTGCACGACCCGCGTCTGCGGGCAGCTACGCACCGCACGCCGGACCGCGCTCGGCGATACCAGCTCGCCGCCGAACCAGATCTGGCGCACGCCGGCCAGTGCACCGGGCCGCTCCTCGATCAAGTGGTTGAAGAGCGCGGTGGTGAGGAAGACCCCCGTCACCGCCCCGGACTCGAGCAGGCCGGCGAGGCGGAGCGGATCGGCCGTGCCGGACGGCGCGAGCACGCACTGCCCGCCTCGCAGCAACGGCACCCACATCTCGTAGGTCGAGGCGTCGAACGCGTACGGCGAGTGGACCAGGACCCGCTCGTGGCCGTCGTCCCAGTGCCGGTCACCGGCCAGGCTCAGCACGTTGGCATGGGTGACCCCGATGCCCTTCGGCTCGCCGGTGCTGCCGGACGTGAACATCACGTACGCCAGGTCGTCCGGGCGGCCGGCGCGCACCTCGGCCGGCCGCGGTGACGACGGCGCCGGGTCGCCGATCCTGACCACGGGTATGCCGCCCGCCTCCTGGTGAGCGGTGTCCACCAGCAGCGCGGTCACGCCGGCCCCATCGAGGACGAACTCGCGGCGCCGCGGCGGGTCGCCCGGGTTCAGCGGCACGTAGGCGGCGCCGAGCCGCAGCACCGCGAGCGTGGCCGCGATCAGCTCCGGCGAGCGCTCCACCAGCACCGCGACCCGGTCGCCGGGGCGGACCCCGGCGTCGCGCAGCCGCGCGGCGAGCACGGCCGCGGCCTCGTCCAGCCGTCGGTACGTCCACGTGCCGCCGTCCGCGGCCCGGATCGCGACCGCGTCCGGCGTCCGCGCGGCCGCCTCCGCGAACCGTTCCTGCACGGTGGTGTCGGGTGCCGCGCCGAGCGGGCCGCCGTTCCACTCGTCCAGGATTCGGGCCCGTTCCGCCGGGCAGAGCAGTGCGATGTCGCCGGCCCGGGCCTCGGGGTCGCGTGCGGCAGTGTCCAGCACGCGCACCAGCCGCTCGCCGAGCAGCGCCACCGAGGCCGGGTCGAACAGGTCGGCGGCGTACTCGATGACGCCGCGGAGCCCAGCGTCCCGCTCCTCGTCGAGACTGACCGTGAGGTCGAAGCGGGAGGTGCGGGTGCGGATCACCTCGGCGCGCGCGCCGAGGCCGGCCGGCACGACCCGGGCGGGCGTGTTGTTCAGCACCAGCATCACCTGGAAGAGCGGCTGGTGGGACGGCGACCGCTCCGGGTTGAGATCCTCCACCAGGCGCTCGAAGGGCAGGTCCTGGTGTGCGAACGCCGCCAGGTCCGTCGCGCGCACCCGGGCGAGCAGTTCCCGGAAGCTCGGATCGCCGCTCACGTCGGTCCGCAGGACCAGCGTGTTCACGAAGAAGCCGACGAGGTCGTCCAGCTTCTCGTCAGACCGGCCGGCAACCGCCGTGCCGATCGGGATGTCCGTGCCCGCGCCGAGCCGCGAGAGCAGTACCGCGAACGCGGCGTGCACCACCATGAACAGCGTCGAGCGGGTCTCCCGCGCCAGCACCACCAGGCGCGCATGCAGGTCGGCGCCGATGACGAACCCGTGGCTGCCGCCGGCGTGGTCGCGCACGGCCGGGCGCGACCGGTCGGCCGGCAGCGTGATCGCGGGCGGCAGAGCGTCCAGCGCGGCACGCCAGTGGTCCAGGTCCGCGGCCCACGCCCCGCCCTCCTCGCGGGCCAGGTCCCGCTGCCAGAGCGCGTAGTCCGTGTACTCGACCGGCAGCGGCTCCCACACCGGGGCCCGGCCCGCCCGGCGCGCCTCATAGGCGATCGCCAGGTCGCGCAGCAGCGGCCCCACCGACCAGCCGTCCGCCGCGATGTGATGCATCAGCAGCAGAAGCACGCGCCCGTCGAAGAGCAGTGCCCGGATCGGCAGCTCCGAGGCCAGGTCGAAGGCGTACCCGACCGCGTCCTCCGGCGCGCCCTCGCCGGCGACGACCTCGACCAGGCCCGGCCCGGGCGGGGTCACCACCACGTACGGCTCGCCGTCTCGCTCCGCCACGGTCGAGCGCAGCGGCTCGTGCCGGCACACCACGTCGTTGACCGCCGCGCTCAGCGCCCCGGCGTCGATGTCACCGGAGAAACGCAGCGCCAGCGGTACGTTGTAGGTGGCCCCCGCACCGGCCAGCCGGTCGACGAACCACAGCCGCCGCTGCGCGAAGGAGAGCGGCACGCCGCCGTCCCGGTCGCGCCGCCGCAGGCCGCCCCGGTCCGCGGCGTCCAGCCGCCCGGCCAGCCCGCCCGGCGTCCGCAGGTCGAAGAGCTCCTGGATGGACACCTCGACGCCGAGTTCCGCGCGCAGGCGGATGATCAGGCGGGTGGCGAGCAGCGAGTGGCCGCCGAGGTCGAAGAAGCTGTCGTCCGGCCCGACGTGCGGGACCCGCAGAATCTCTGCGAAGACCTGGCAGAGGTTCCGCTCAAGCTCGGTCTGGTCGCGATGTTCCCGTTCTGGTCGTTCTACCCGGTCCGTTCCCGGGGCGGGCAGCGCGGCCCGGTCGACCTTGCCGTTGGGCAACAGCGGCAGTTCGCCGAGCACCACGAACGCGTCCGGTACCAGGTATCCGGGCAGCCGGGCCGCCGCGAAGGCCTTGAGACTGGTGGTGTCCCGCCCCGCGGCCGAGGCCGGCACCACGTAGGCGACCAGCGCGTCGTCCCGGGCCGCGGCCACGATCTGCGCCACGTCGGGGTGGCGGCCGAGCACGGCCTGCACCTCCCCGAGCTCGACCCGGTGGCCACGGATCTTGACCTGGTCGTCGTCCCGGCCGACGAACTCCAGCTCACCGTCGGCCCGCAACCGCACCAGATCACCCGTGCGGTACATCCGCCCGCCCGGCGCACCGAACGGGCACGCCACGAACCGCGACGCGGTCAGGCCCGGCCGTCCGGCGTACCCGCGGGCGAGGCTGTTGCCGGAGACGTAGAGCTCGCCGACGGTACCGGGCCGGATCGGCCGCAGCGCGTCGTCGAGCACGTGCACGGCTGTGCCGCGCACTGCGGTGCCGAGCGGCGGCGGCCCGTCGCCGGTCAGTGGCGTGCTCATGGTGGCGCACACCGTGGTCTCGGTCGGGCCGTAGGCGTTGATCATCCGGCGTCCCGGCGCCCACCGGCCGGCGATCGCCACGCCGATCGCCTCGCCGGCGACCACGAGCGTGCCGACGCCCGGCAGCGTGGCCTCGCCCATCGCGGACAGCGCGGAGGGCGGCACCGTCAGGTGCGTCACGCCGTGCGCCCGAGCCAGGGCGGCCAGGTCGTCGCCGGGGCGCAGCCGGTCCTGCGCGGCGACCACCAGCGTCGCGCCGCAGAGCAGCCCCATCGCGGTCTCCCAGAGGGAAGCGTCGAAGCTGGGCGATGCGAACTGCAGCACCCGGGCGCCGGGGCCGGCGCCGAGCCGGTCCCGCTGCGTGGCGACCATGTCGCCGACGCCGGCGTGCGTGACCACCACGCCCTTCGGCCGGCCGGTCGAGCCGGAGGTGTAGATGACGTATGCGGCATTGCCGGGAGCACAGGTCCTGGCCGCCGCCAGGGCCTCGGCGCCGGTGTCCAGCTCGTCGAGCCGAATGACCGGCGGGCCGGCCGGCTCGTACGCCCGGTCGGTCAGCACCAGCAGCGGGTGCGCGTCGGCGAGCATGAACTCGATCCGGTCGGCCGGGTAGGACGGATCGATCGGCAGGAAGGCCGCTCCCGCGTGCCACGTCGCGAGCATCGCCGTCACCAGCGCCCGCCCGCGCGGCAGCATCAGCGCGATCATCGTCTCGGCGCCGGCGCCCCGGCGGGCGAGCACCGCGCCCAGCCGCTCGGCGTCCGCGCGCAGGTCCCGGTAGGAGACCACGCCGCCGGTGGCGTCGTCGACGAGCGCAGGCGCGTCCGGCCAGGCGTCCGCCGCCGCGGCGAAGTGCGCCCACGCGGTCCGCGGCGTGCCGGCCGGCTCCCGGCCCGGGCCCGGCAGCCGCGCGCCCGCCGCCGCGCCGGCCAGCCGTTCCGCGACGTCCGCCGCGTACCGGGCCACGGTCGCCTCGTCGTACACGCCGCCGTTCGCCCACAGTTTGAGCTGCAATCCGCCGGTCGCGGACTGCTGCAGCATCACCTCCAGGTCGTCGACCGGGCCGATGGCGATCCAGTGCCGGACCGCGGCCCGGCCGCCGAACGCCGGCTCGTCCGCGAAGGAGAGCACGTTCACGATCGGCCCGAACAGCTTCGGCCGGTCGGCACCGCCGCGCAGCTCGCGGCCCAGCCGCTCGTACGGGTAGCGCTGATGGGCCGACGCACCGCGGACCCACCGGTCGACCTGCCCGGCGAGCTCGTCCAGCCCGGTCCCCGGCGCGATCCGCAGCCGCATCGGCTGCATGTTCGCCAGCATCCCCGGCACCGCGCGCGCCACCGGCGTGGTCCGGCCGGTGACCGGCAGCGTCAGCACCAGGTCGGTCCGGCCGGTCAGCGCCCCGACCCAGCCGGCGACCGTGGCCACGGCCAGCCGTGACCAGCGGACCGACAGCCGGTCGGCCCGCGCCCGGAGGCCGTCCAGCACCGGCGCGCCGAGTTCCGTCCGGTGCAGCACGAACTCCGGCTGCGCCGGGGCGGACCGGCCGCCGAGCAGGATCGGCGCGGGCGCCGGCCGGAGCAGCCCGGTCCAGTGCTGCCGGTCGTCCTCCGGCGCCGCGGAGTCCAGGTAGGACACGTCCTCGGCCAACAGGTCGCGCAGGGAGCCGAGCGGCGGGCCGGCGTCGCGGTCAGCCAGCAGCGCGTCGTAGATCTCGGCCGCGCGCCGGGTCAGCAGCCACACGCCGTACCCGTCCATGACGACGTGGTGGTAGCGCTGGTACCACAGGTACCGCTCGTCGCCGACCCGCAGCAGGGCCTGGGCGTGTGTCGGCCCGGTCGCGAGATCGACCGGCCGGGACAGCTCGGCCCGCATCCACGCCTCCGCGGCCGCGATGGGCGTGGCCGCGGACCGCAGGTCGACGACCGGCACCGGCGTCTCGGCCGGCGCCGTGA
Source organism: Dactylosporangium sp. CA-052675 (assembly GCF_050947935.1). Classification (GTDB taxonomy): domain Bacteria; phylum Actinomycetota; class Actinomycetes; order Mycobacteriales; family Micromonosporaceae; genus Dactylosporangium. The sequence goes on from NZ_CP192010.1 coordinate 6,627,418, forward strand.
GGTACTGCGCGGGCCCGTCCGCGTCGGCGCGGAAGCGGGTGTGCAGCGCCTCGGTCTCGTGCACCGCCGTGCGCACCGCCGCGACGAACTCGGTGACCCGGATCGGCCCGTCGATCTCCAGGTACGAGGCCTGGTTGTAGCCCCAGCCGGTCGGATCCAGCTCATGCCCGTAGTAGGAACCCAGCTGCGCGGCCGTCAACGGCCACCGCTCCCGCGTGTCGAACATCGATCTCACCTTCGCTCGGGTCCGTCCGTCAGCCGGGCCAGCCCGTCGGCCAGCTGTCGCAGGGCGTCCTTGGCGACGGACAGGCCCATCGGGTCCTCAGCCTCCATCGCCTCCCGGTACGCCTCCGGTTCGTCGCCGAAGAGCAGGCTCGTGGCCGCGCGGAAGCGCAGCGCGGCCGGGTCGTCGCCGAAATGGTGGCCACCGAGGACCGCGATCCCGCACGTGCGCAGCAACTCCCGCTCCAGCGAGGCGGAGTCGTGCACGCCCTGCCGGGCCAGGTCACCGGCGAGGTGATGGAAGTCGGGGTAGACGTAGAAGCCCCCGGACGGCGGCCGGCAGTTGGCACCGGCGGCCACCATCACCTGGTGTACGGCCTGGGTGGCGGCAGCATGCATCCGCGCGCCGGCCCGGACGTACGCGGCCAGGTCGGGCGGCTCGCCGAACGCGTACTCGACCACCGACTGCACCGGCCCCGCCAGTGACGACCACACCTCGCTCGCGGTCGCCAGCACGCGCGAGCGCAGCAGCTCTCCTCGCGCGCCGGCCGGGAACCGGGCCGCGCCGGCCCGCCATCCGCCGAGAGCGTGCGTCTTGCTCAGCCCGGTCGTGATCACGGTACGGTCGCCGGCCACCTCGGCCGGGCTCAGGTAGTCGCGGTCCGGGTCGTGTGCCAGGTCCCGGTAGATCTCGTCCGCCACCATCGTCAGGTCGTACGCGGCGGCGACGTCGCAGATCCGTCGCACCACGCCGGGCGGCGCTGTGGTCCCGGTCGGGTTGTCCGGCAACGCCATGATCAACAGCTGCGGGTCGCCGCCCTCGGCGCGCGCCCGGCGCACGGCGCTCGCCAGCAGGTCCGGGTCCGGGACGCCGCCGCACTCCACGGGGATGTCGACCCAGAAGACCCGCCGGCCGAGCAGGCGGGCCTGTGGCGCGTACGTCAGCCAGGACGGCCGCGGCAGCACCAGGTCACCGTCGGCGGCCGCGATCAGCGCGAACAGCAGCGGCTTGCTCCCCGGCGCGAGGACGACCTGGTCGGCCTCGGTGGGCAGCCGCCGCCGTCCGAAGTAGCCGGCGACCGCGGCCCGCGCGGCCTCGTCGCCGGCGACCGGCCCGTAGGCGCGCCGGTCCGCGCCGGCCAGCAGTGCTTGGACCAGGCCGGAGTGGACGGGCAGCCGCGCCTCGCCGAAGCCCAGGTGCAGCAGCCGCTCCCCACGGGCGCGCCGCCGGTTGATCTCCTGATCGAGCGCGAGGTTGGCCGACATGCCCCGCGTGATCATGCGGTCACCTCCGTCTCGGCGTGCGTCAGCGCGTGTCTCAGGTCCGCCGGGTTGTCCGGGTGCGGGGTCAGATCGGTGATCCAGGCCGCGTCCGGCGACCCGTGGGCGAGAAACGGGCGGCCGACCAGGCCCGGGTCGCGGGCCTGCAGAAACCTCAGCTGAAAGGACCCTCCGCCGGCGCCGTCGACCACGACCTTGCCCGCCTCGGTGGACATCACCGGGCCGCGGACCGTGCGGGCCAGGCCCGGCAGCCGGCGGTACGCCTCGGCGAAGATCCCGGCGGCCCGGTCCAGCGGCACCCGGAAATAGTCGTGCGGGCCGGTGTCCCGCGCGACGAAAAGGTAATAGGGAACGCAGCCCGCGGCTATCTCAGCCCGCCACAGCGACGACCACACGTCCGGATCATCATTCACGTGCGCGATCAACGGCGCCTGGCAATAGACGACGGCGCCGGTCGAACGAATGCGGGAGATCGCCTTTTCCGCCATCGGTGACACGATTTCGTGGTCATGGCTGAAATGCGCCATGACCGCCAGCGTCCGGCCCGATCCCACGATCTCGCAGAAGAGCCGCAACAGGTCGTCCGCGTCCGGATCCGTGACGAAACGCTGCGGCCAGTACGCCGGCGACTTCGTCCCGATCCTGATCACCCGCAGCGTCGGCACCCCCAGCAGCGGCTGCAGGTGACCGCGCAGCCGATCCGCGGACATCACGGCCGGATCGCCGCCGGTCACCAGGACGTCGTTGACCTCAGGGTGCTCCCGCAGATATCCCACCAGAACGTCCGGGCCGGGCGCGGCGAACCGCAGGTCGGCGTCGCCCACGAACTGCGCCCACCGGAAGCAGTACGTGCAGTACGCGTGGCACGTCTGCCCCTGGCTGGGGAAGTAGAGCACGGTCTCCCGGTACTTGTGCTGCAGGCCAGGGATCGCGGCACCGTCGCGGCGGGGAATGTTGAGGTTGAGCTGCCCGCCCGGGTGCGGGTTCAGCTCCGCGCGGATGCGGCGCACCACGGCCGTCACGCCGGGGTCCGTGTCGGCGCGGCCGTCCAGCGCGCGCAGCGCGGCGGCGTGCTCGTCGCTCAGCATTCCCGGCTGCGGGAAGACGAGCTGGAACATCGGGTCCTCCGGGATCCGGGACCAGTCGATGAGTTCATCGAGCACGTACTCGTTGATCCGGAAAGGCAACACCCGGGAGAAGATCCGCACGGTGTCGCGCACCTCGGCCGCCATCGGGTAGCGACGCACTATTTCGTCCAGTTGACGTGGCCCGAATGCACGGAAACGGGCCCCGCTCTCGATTGTCCGGTGCACGTGTGGCGTCCCCCGTAAGAATTCGCCTGCCGATGCAGCGGTTCCCATCGTACGAAGGCCGGAAGCGCATCCGCCCAGCTTGGCAATGAATGGAAGTTAATGTGACAGGTTGCGGTCAATCCGCCGCTCGGCGCGCTGTCGCGCCGTTTCGCGCCGCTAGCGTCGGGATCGCCGGCCGAGAGCATCGCCGGTCATCTCCGTCCCTCTTGCGTGAGGAGCTGCGCTGCGATGACCCACTCCGTGGGACCCGATGCGGGACCCGAACTCCCCATCGATGCCGACGATCCGCCCCGCCCCCCGACCGGGGTGGGCGACGGCCGCGCGCTGGGCGCCTGGCTCGACATGATGCGCGCCTCCCACCCGGTGTGGCGTGATCCGCTGACCGGCTCCGCCCACGTGTTCCGGTACCACGACCTCCTGCACGTGCTGTCCACCCCGGAGGTCTACGGCTCGGACTTCACCGGCGTGATGCCGCCGTCCGACCCCAGCGCGCCCAACTTCGCCGAGGGCGTGCTGACCATGATCGACCCGCCTCGGCACGGCAAGCTCCGGCGCCTGGTGTCGCAGGCGTTCACGCCACGGGTGGTGGCCGCGCTGGAGCCGCGCATCATCCAGCTGACCAAGGAGCTCCTGGACACGGTGGCCGACCAGGACGAGTTCGACCTGGTCTCGGTCATGGCGCACCCGCTGCCGGTCATCGTGATCGCGGAGATGCTCGGCATCCCGGCCGAGGACCGTGACCTGTTCCGGGCCTGGGGCGAGGCGCTGCTCTCCACCAACTACGAGCTGGAGACCGGGGAGGTGCCGGACAACTCCGCGCTGCCACCGGACGTGGTCGTGCAGCTCACCGAGATGCGGGACTACCTGCTCCGGCACGTCGATCTGCACCGCCGGGGCCCGCGGGACAACCTCACCAGCCGCCTCGTCTTCGCCGAGGTGGACGGCGACCGGCTCACCGACCAGGAGATCGTCAGCTTCCTCAACTTCCTGCTGCTGGCCGGCCACCTGACCACCTCGCTGCTGATGGGCAACTCGCTGCTGTGCTTCGCCGAGGCGCCCGAGGCTGAGTCCGCCGCCCGGGCGGACCGCGCGCTGATCCCCGGCGCGATCGAGGAGGTGCTGCGGTTCAAGCCGCCGGTGGTGATGCAGGCGCGACTCACCACGGTGGACACCGTGCTGGCCGGCGTCGAGCTGCCCGCCCGTACGCCGGTGATGGGCTGGCCGATGTCCGGCAACCGAGACGAGCGGCAGTACGCGTCGCCGTCCACGTTCGACATCACGCGCAGCCCGAACCCGCACCTGACGTTCGGGCACGGCATCCACTTCTGCATCGGCGCGCCGCTGGGCCGGATGGAGGCGCGCAGTGTCCTCAACGAACTGTTCGACCGCTACCGGTCGATCGAGATCGGCGAACCCCGCTACTACGACCGCAGCCCGGACGTGTTCGGCGTCAAGGCCCTTCCCGTCACCGTCAAGCGCTCCTGAGGACGACATGACTTCCACATCGCACGACGAGGCACTCCAGGCCGGTCCGCCGCCCGTGGTCGGCGACGGCTGCGCGCTCTACGACTGGCTGCGCCGCGCGCGCGACGCCGGCCCGGTCTGGCACGACACCGCCAACGACGCGTACCACGTGCTGCGGCACGACGAGGTGGTCGGCGTGCTCTCCGAGCCCTGGACGTTCTCGTCCGACTTCAGTTCCCTCGCGCCGCCGCCGGAGCCGGGCATGCCGAACTTCACCGAGGCATCGCTCAGCGTCACCGATCCGCCCATGCACACCCAGCTCCGGAAGATCATCAGCCAGGCGTTCACGCCGCGCATGATCGCCGGGCTGGAGCCGCGGATCACCGCGCTCGCGACCGACCTGCTCGACGCGATCGAGGGCCGCGACAACGTCGAGATGGTCCGGGACCTGGCCGCGCCGCTGCCCGTCGTGGTCATCGCGGAGATGCTCGGCATCCCCAGCGACGACTGGGCCACGTTCCGCCGCTGGGCGGAGTACCTGCTCCCGGACGCCGCAGACGTCACGGCCGGGCAGTTCGAGGAGGGCGGGTACGCCAAGACGCGGGCGGCCGAGCTGAACGAGATGGCCGACTACCTGCTGGCGCACGTGCACGACCGGCGTAAGAGCCCGAAGGACGACCTGTTCACCCGCCTGGTCGAGGCCACCTCGGACGGCGAGCACCTCACCGACAAGCAGGTGGTCAACTTCTCGGTCTTCCTGCTGCTGGCCGGGCACCTCACCACCACGCTGACGCTCACCAACGCGGTGCTTGCCTTCAACGACAGCCCCGGCACGCTGGAGCGGGTGCGCGCGGACCGGTCGCTGGTGCCCGGCGCGCTCGAGGAGGTGCTGCGCTTCCGTCCGCCGGTCTCCTTCCTCTACCGCTTCACCACGCAGGAGGCCGCGATCGCCGGCACGCCGGTGCCGCCGGGAAAGATCGTCGTCAACTGGATCCACTCGGCCAACCGCGATCCGCGGAAGTTCGCCGAGCCGGATCGGTTCGACCCGGGCCGCTCGCCGAACCCGCACCTGACGTTCTCCCACGGGATCCACTACTGCCTCGGCGTACCACTGGCTCGCATGGAGTTCTCCGTGGTGTTCGGCGCGATGTTGGACCGCTATCGCGCGCTGGAGTGCGGCGCGCCCGAGTTCCACCAGCGGCCGGACATCTTCGGCGTCACCCGGCTGCCCCTCACCCTCCACGAGGCCTGACGAACGGTGGAGACGACGACCGCGCACGGTCAGCGACTACGCCGGATGATCCAGGGGCACCTGCTCTCCCGGGCGGTCTGCGTGCTCGCTGACCTGCGCATACCGGACCTGATCGGCGAGGGTGCGCGCGACGGCCCCGAGCTGGCCCGGCTCACCGGGACCGATCCGGACGCGCTGATCCGGCTGCTGCGCGCCCTCGTCGCGTTCGAGGTGCTCGAAGAGCGGGACGGCGGGTTCCGACTGACCCCGCTCGGCGCCGGCCTACGCACGGACGCTCCCGCGTCCGCGCTGCCGTCGGCGCTGCTGGCACACGGGCAGATCGGGGAGGCGTGGCAGCACCTCGGCACCGCCGTGCGCACCGGCACCCCGTCCTTCCCCCTCCTGTACGGCGTGGACTTCTTCGGCTACGTCGACCGGATGCCAGCACTCCGGGAGATCTTCGACCGTTCGCAGGCGGACGGCCTGGCGCTGGACGACCTCGCCGACGCGATCGACCTCGCCGGCGTCCGGCGGATCGTCGATGTCGGCGGCGGCGACGGCGCGCTGCTGGCCGCGCTGCTGACCGGCCACCCGCACCTGCACGGCACGCTCCTCGACCTGGCGGCGCCGGCCGGCCGGGCCCGGGAGCGGATGCGCGCGGCCGGCCTGAACGGCCGGTGCACCGTGGTGACCGGTGACTTCTTCGCCTCGGTCCCGGCCGACGGCGACCTCTATCTGCTGCGTCAGATCCTGCACGACTGGGACGACGCACGATGCGTGACGCTGCTGCGCACCTGCGTCCGGGCGATGCCGCCCGGCGCCCGGATCGTCGTGTCCGACCTCGTGCTGGACACCGACCCATCCGCCGCGCCGGACGAGTCGGCGGCGCTGTTGGACCTGTACATGCTGACCGTCGTCGGCGGCCGGGAACGCACGATCGCACAGTTCCATGACTTGTTCGCCCGCGCCGGCCTCACGATCCGGCGTGTGAGCCGCCTCGCGGGCCGGACCGCCGCGATCGAGGCGGTCGCCACCCGATCGGTGCACGAGGAGTAAACATGTCGCTAGCGCTCAGCGGCCTCGCGCTGTGGTCGCCGGCCGAGATCGCCGGCGGAAACCTCATCCCCCCGGAGCAGCTTCCCGCGCTGCGCGAGACCGCCACGTGGGCGGAACGGTTCCTCACCCACGGCCACGCGGAGCTGGGCCGGCAGGGGCCGGTCTGCCCGTACACCCGGCCCTCCCTCAACCGGCGGCTGTTCCACCTGGCCTGCCTGGACCGCGACCTCGACGAGGAGGGCGTGCCCGAAACACTGCTCGGCTACCGCGACCTGCACCGGGAGCTCGCCGCCGAGCTGCGGGAGGAGGACCGGCAGTTCCTCACCATCCTGATCGTCCTGCCGCGCGTCGACCGGTCGGACCCCGAGCCACTCAACCGGCTGCAGGCCCGTCTGAAGACCGACTTCGTGCAGAGCCGGCTGATGGTCGGCCAGTTCCACCCGGAGTGCGCGGAGCCGGGGCTGTGGAACCGCGACTTCCGCCCGCTCCACTCGCCGGTCCCGCTGCTGGCCATCCGGCACATGGTCGTGTTCGACCTGCCGTTCCTGCAGACCTCGCAGCAGCACCTCGAGGCATACCTGGCCGCCTTCGCACCGGCCATCCCGACCGCCGTCCGGTCCCGGCTGGCGGGCCTCGCCACCAGGGAGATCGCCGCACCGCCGGCGGGCACCACCGTGCAGGCCACCACCTGACGGCACTGACCATACGGGTCGTCGCGGGCGGCCCACCGGCCGCCCGCGACGATCCGTCAGCCCGGTCAGCGCACGGTGTGCGCCTCCAGCTCGTCCGCGGCACGCGCCACGCCGCCGGCCGCCTCGATCTCGCCACGCATCCAGGCCAGCCGCTCCGCGAGGGCCGGGTCGCCGATCAGACCGAACACGGCGTCTCGAAGCTCGTCCGGCGTGGCCAGGCGGCCGAGGCCCAGCCTCGCCAGCTGGAAACCGGCGATCCGCGCGGGCGGCGCGGGCGGAACGACCACGACCGGGCGGCCCGCGGCGAGCGCCTCGGTCACGCCGCCCACGTCACCCTGGCTCACCACGACGGCCGCGTGCCGCAGCACGCCCGGCGGGACCGACGCGTGCACCTCGACGTTCTGCGGCAGCTCGCCCAGGGACGCCGGATCGGCGCCGGGGCCTGGCGTCAGGACGACGTGGACCGGCGCGCCGGCGAAGGCCCGGGCCAGGTCGGCGCCATGCGGTGCGGAGGGGACGAGCACGACCGGAAGGCCGCCGGTGGGCGGCTGCCAATCGTCCAGCGCCGCCTGCTCGACCGCGCACGGTCCCACGAACCGGAAGCGCTCGTCGAAACTGTCGGCCGCGGGCTGCAACGCCTTCGGCACGTACACCAGGTTGAAGTCCTGCACGACCTCGAGCAGCTCGGCGAAGGTGACGTCCGTCAGCCCGTGCGCGGCGAGCAGCCGCTCCGTACGGTCCACCCACGGCATCAGCTCCGGGCGGACCGCCCACTCGGCCGGGCTCAGCGGCTTGCCGAGCGCGACGCCATCGTCGTCGAATGCCTGCGTGTACGCGAACTCGTCGTTCTGCGCGAAGTCCGCGTACAGCTGGGCGGCCGGGCGTCCCCACTTGCGCGCCAGCACCCGGCCAGCCGTGCCGCTGGCCACGTCGTACGCGATCAGGTCGGGCCGCTCGTCGCCGTAGGCCGCCTCCACCGCGTCGATCATGGCGGCGGAGTCGTCGACGCTGAGCGCGAGCATCGCGGCCTCCGCGCTCATCTCCTTCTCCTCGTGGACGGGGATTGACTCGTACGCCGACCGGTAGACCAGCGGCTCGGCACCGTACGACCCGATGAGTCCGGCCATCGCCTCGACGGTTACGAATTCCACGCGATGCCCACGCCGCACCAGCTCATTTACGACCGCGAGATGCGGAAAGAGGCGACTGGGGTCGGGAATGCTGATGAATAGGAATTGACTCGGCACGACAGTGACCCCCATGGAGATCTTCGGCGGATTCGGCGCGGCGCGCCGGACATGGGCGTGGATGCCCAGTTCACAGCCGTCCGGCATCGAACGCCCACCCAGCATACACCCCTCCTTGACGGCCACTGTCAAGTAGTGTGAGAATCGACGCCGGAAGCGGGCCCTGCCAATCTGGAGGAATGCATCGTGAGCCAGCCAGCCGTGAGCCAGCCTGCTGTGCCGATCGACCGCAAACGATGGTCGATGCTGGCCGCGATCTGTTTCGCATTGGTCATGGTGGTCATCGACAACACGGTCCTGAACATCGCGATCCCGACGCTCATGACCGAGCTGTCGACCACCGCCGCCGAGGCGCAGTGGGCCTTCACCTCCTATCTGCTGGTGCTCTCCGGCTTCGTGCTGGTCGGCGGCGTCGCCTCGGACCGCTACGGCCGGAAGCGGATCGTCCTTGTCGGCATCGCGCTGTTCGGCGCCGCCTCGCTGGCCGCCGCGCTCGCCGCGGAGCCGTGGCAACTCATCGCTGCCCGCGCGGTCATGGGCTTCGGTGCCGCGCTGCTCATGCCGGGGACGCTCGCGATCCTGATGCACACGTTCTCCGAGGCGGAGCGGCCGAAGGCGATCGGCGCGTGGATGGCGGTCGCGGCGGTCGGCAGCTCCGGCGGGCCGGTCCTCGGCGGCTTCCTGATCTCGCACTTCTGGTGGGGCGCGGTCTTCCTCATCAACGTCCCGATCAGCATTCTCTGCCTGGTCGCGCTGATGATGCTCGTGCCGGACATGCCGGCCACCCGCAACGACCGCATCGACTGGATCGGCGCGGTGCTGTCCGTGATCGCCACCGTCTCCATCGTCTGGGCGATCACCTCCGTGCCGGAGCAGGGCTGGGCCTCGGCCGACGTGCAGCTGCCGGCCGTGATCGGTGTGCTCGCGCTCGCCGCCTTCATCGCGTGGGAGCTGCGAGTCGAGTCGCCCATGCTCGACCTCGGGCTCTTTCGCAACCTGCGGTTCAGCGCCGCGGTGCTGGGCGGCCTGCTCGCCAGCTTCGGCATGGCCGGCTCGCTGTTCCTGCTCACGCTGCACTTCCAACTGCTGAACGGGTATACCCCGATCGAGGCGAGCGTCCGGATGCTGCCGCTCGCGATCTGCACGCTGATCGGCAGCACCGCGATCAGCGCGATCGTCCTGCAGCGCCTAGGCGCGCCGCTGGCGCTGCTGTCCAGCATGTCGGTCGCCGCGATCGGTCTGCTGCTCATCGGCCTGCTGCCGGCGGAGGACTATCTGAACAGCCTCGCCGGGCTGATCCTGGTGGGCCTGGGCACGGGGTCCGCCGGCCCGGTGGCGGGCACGGTCCTGATGAGCTCCGTCCCCCTGGAGAAGGCGGGCGCCGGCTCCGGCGTCAGCAGCACGATCCAGGAGCTGGGCAACGGGCTCGGCGTCGCCGTCCTGGGCACCGTCCTCACCGCCTTCTTCGTCACCCGCCTGCCCGGGTCACTGCGCGCCGAGGGCGAGTCCTCGTTCACGGATGCGATCGGCCGGGCGTCCGGCGGGGCGCTGGACCAAGTCCGGGACGCGTTCGCGACCGGGCTCTCGTTCAGCCAGGTCATCGGCGCGCTGACCGTGCTCGGCGGCGGCTTGGCCGCGTCCGCCCTGCTCTGGGTGACCCGTTCCCAGGCCACCCCGCAGACGCCGTCCCCCGACCAGCCGAGCACGCCGGCCGCGAAGCACTGATCCCGGCCATCGGAAGACATACCCGCAAAGGATGCTGCTGGCCGGCTGGGCCCGAAGCGCAAAGGGTGGACCGCCGACGCCCCGAAGGCGGTCCACCCCTTGCATTCCACCGGACACCAGCGCAAAGCTTCAGCGGGCGCGCCCCGCACGGCGCTTGGCCCACACGTCGAACGCCACCGCGGCCAGCAGGACGAGGCCCTTGACGAGCATCACCCGCTCCGGCGGCTCGCTGTTGAGGGACATGCCGTTGCTGATGACGGCCATGATGAGACCGCCGGTGATGGCGCCGACGACCTTGCCGACGCCGCCCTGCACCGCGGCGCCGCCGATGAACGCGGCCGCGATGGCGTCGAGCTCGAAGGCGTTGCCCGCGGTCGGGCCGGCCAGGTTGAGCCGGCCCGCGAAGATGATGCCGGCGATCGCCGACAGCACCCCCATGTTGACGAAGATCCAGAAGGTGACCTGCTTAACCTTGACGCCGGAGAGGTTCGCGGCCTGCAGGTTGCCGCCGACGGCGTAGATGTGCCGGCCGAAGACGGTGCGCTGGGAGATGAGGGTGTACGTCAGCACGAGCACGGCGAGCAGCACGAGCACCCACGGCAGGTTCTTGAACCGGGCCAGCTGCACGATGACGAACATGAGCACGAGCGAGGCGCCGGCGAGCTTGGCCCAGAAGACCGGCAGCGAGTCGACGGCCTGGCCGTAGCCGATGCGCCCGCGGCGGGCCCGCCACTGCACGGCGACGATGCCGACGACCGTGGCGATGCCGACGAGCAGCGTGAACAGGTCGGCGCCGCCGAGCGGGCCGAGGCCGACGTTGTTCAGGAAGCCCGGGATGAAGCCGTTGGACAGGGTGCGCACGTCCTCGGCGAAGGGGCCGATGCCCTGGTTGCCCAGCGTCGTCATGGTGAGGGCGCGGAAGACGAGCATGCCGGCGAGCGTGACGATGAAGGCGGGGATGCCGAAGTACGCGATCCAGAAGCCCTGCCACGCCCCGATCGCCGCGCCGGTCAGCAGCGTGATCAGGATGGCCAGCGGCCACGGGATGTCCGCCTTGACCATGAGCACCGCGGCGAGCGCGCCGGTGACGGCCACGACCGAGCCCGCGGACAGGTCGATGTGCCCGGCGATGATGATGAGGATCATCCCGATCGCCAGGATCAGCACGTACGAGTTCTGGATGACCATGTTCGAGAGGTTCTGCGGCTCGAGCAGGGCGCCGTTGGTCAGGATCGTGAAGAACACGACGATCGCCGCGAAGGCGATGTAGATGCCGCTCTGACGCAGGTTCACCGAGAACCGGGTCGGTGGCGTGACGGTCGGCTCGACCGCGGGTTCGACCACTGTGGTCATGGGCGGGTTACTCCTTGATCCTGGTCATGAGGCGCATCAGATGCTCCGGGGAGAACTCGGCGCGCTCGACCGAGCCGGTGATGCGACCGGCGGACAGGGCGTAGATCCGGTCGCAGATGCCGAGCAGCTCGGGCAGCTCGGAGGAGATGACGAGGATCGCCTTGCCCTGGTCGGCGAGCTGATTGATGATCGTGTAGATCTCGTACTTCGCGCCCACGTCGATGCCGCGGGTCGGCTCGTCGAGGATCAGCACGTCGGGGTCGGTGAAGATCCACTTGGCCAGCACGACCTTCTGCTGGTTGCCGCCGGACAGCGTGCCGGTGACCGTGCCGACGCTCTTGGCCTTGATGTTGAGGCTGCCGCGGTAGCGCTCGGCGACCTCGAACTCCCGGTTGTCGTCGACCCACCCGCCGCGGGACAGCTTGCCCAGGGCCGCGCCGGAGACGTTGCGCTGGATGTCCTCGATGAGGTTGAGCCCGTAGCGCTTGCGGTCCTCGGTCGCGTAGGCGATGCCGTGCCCGATCGCCTCCTGCACCGAGCGCAGCTGGATCGGCTTGCCGTGCTTGAAGACCTGGCCGCTGATGTCGACGCCGTAGCTGCGCCCGAAGACGCTCATCGCGAGCTCGGTGCGCCCGGCGCCCATCAGCCCGGCCAGCCCGACGATCTCGCCGGCCCGCAGGGTCAGCGAGGCGTCGTCGACGACCGTGCGCCCGTGCTGGGTCGGCGAGTGCACGGTCCAGTGCTCGATCCGCAGCACCTCCTCGCCGATCTTCGGCTCGTGCGGCGGGAAGCGGTGCTCGAGGTCGCGGCCGACCATGCCGGCGATGATACGGTCCTCGCTGACCCCGCCGGGGGCGTGCATGTCGAGGGTCTCGATGGTCCGCCCGTCGCGCAGGATCGTCGTGGAGTCGGCGATCGCCTCGATCTCGTTGAGCTTGTGCGAGATGATCACGCAGGTGACGCCCTCGTCGCGCAGGTCGCGCAGCAGGCCCAGCAGGTGCGCGGAGTCCTCGTCGTTGAGCGCCGCGGTCGGCTCGTCGAGGATCAGCAGGCGCACCTCCTTGGACAGCGCCTTGGCGATCTCGACGAGCTGCTGCTTGCCGACGCCGAGGTCCATGGCCGGCGTGACCGGGTTCTCGCGCAGCCCGACCCGCTCCAGCAGCTTCGCCGCGTCGGCGTTGGTGCGGTTCCAGTCGATGAGGCCGCGGCCGACCCGCTCGTTGCCCAGGAAGATGTTCTCGGCGATCGACAGGTACGGGATCAGCGCCAGTTCCTGGTGGATGATGACGATCCCGCGCCGCTCCGAGTCGCGGATGCCGCCGAAGTGGCAGGGCTCGCCCTCGAAGAGAATTTCTCCGTCGTACGTCCCGTGCCCGTAGACCCCCGACAGGACCTTCATGAGGGTCGACTTGCCGGCGCCGTTCTCCCCGCAGATGGCGTGGATCTCACCGCGGCGCACGGTCAGGTTGACGTCGTCCAGGGCCTTCACGCCCGGGAACGTCTTGGTGATGCCCCGCATCTGCAGGAGCGCGTCGGTCATGCTCTGTTCTCCCTCGAGACCGCCGCGGACCCGGGCGCTGACCACGCCCGGGTCCGGCGGAGCCGCACACTACTTGAGCTGGCTCTCGGTGTAGTAGCCGCCGTCCACGAGCACGGTCTTGTAGTTGGACTTGTAGACCACGACCGGGTCGAGCAGGTAGGAGGGCACGACCTTCTTGCCGTTGTCGTAGTCCTTGGTGTTGTTCACCTCGGGCTTGCCGCCCTTGAGCACGGCGTCGCCCATCTTGACGGTCACGTCGGCGAGCTTGCGGGTGTCCTTGTAGATCGTCGCGTACTGCTCGCCCGCGATGATCGACTTGACCGAGGCGACCTCGGCGTCCTGGCCGGTGACGATCGGGTACGCCTGGCCGCCGGTGCCGTAGCCGGCGCTCTTGAGCGCCGACAGGATGCCGATCGACAGGCCGTCGTACGGCGAGAGGATGCCCTGCACCTTGGCGCCGCCGCCGTAGGCCTTCGTGATCAGGTCCTCCATGCGCTTCTGCGCCGTGGCCGGGTCCCAGCGCAGGATCGCGACCGTCTTGAAGTCCTTCTCGCCGCTCTTCACCACGAGGGTGCCCTTGTCGATGTAGGGCTTGAGCGTGTCCATCGCGCCGTTGAAGAAGAAGGTCGCGTTGTTGTCGTCCGGCGATCCGGCGAACAGCTCGATGTTGAACGGGCCCTGGGCGGTGCCGTCGGAGCCGTCCTCCTTCTTCAGGCCGAGGCCCACCAGCAGCGAGGTCGCCTGCTGCACGCCGACCTTGTAGTTGTCGAAGGTGGCGTAGTAGTCGACGTTCGGCGAGTTGCGGATCAGCCGGTCGTAGGCGATGACCGGGATCTTCTTGTCGGCCGCCTCCTGCAGCTGGGTGGTGATGGCGGTGCCGTCGATCGAGGCGATGATCAGCAGCTTCGCGCCTTTGGTGATCTGGTTCTCGATCTGGTTGACCTGCGTCGGGATGTCGTTCTCGGCGTACTGCAGGTCGACCTTGTAGCCGAGCTTCTCCAGCGCGCTCTTGACGTTGTTGCCGTCGGCGATCCACCGCTCCGACGACTTGGTCGGCATCGTGACGCCGACCAGCGCACCGGCGGCGTCCGCGGGAGCGTTGGCGTTCTTGTCGGCCGTCTTCTCGGACGAACCACAGGCGGCCACGCTGAATGCGACCGCGAGGCCAATCGCCGAAGCGGCGATGCGGGCAAACTTCACTTCTCCCCCTCAGGGCAGCGTGCAGCGGTCGGGAGGCGCGGCGTCAAGGGTGTGAACGCTGCCACCGACACGATTTCGAAAGTATTGCAGGGGCGTTGCCGCCACAGTGTTAACGCTCACAAAGAGGGGTGTCAAGACGGGCGGTCGGATCGTGATCCGGCCGTTTCCACGCCCTGCGCTCGTGTGACGATGGGGCCCATGCGCCTGCTCAAGGGTCTGCACGCCCACGGTACCGACCATCAACCCGCTGTCAGTGTGAACGGTCGCGGACTGTCCGCCGAACGGTTACGCAACGCCGCCGCCGCGGTCGCCGCCGACGTGCACGGGGCCGCCACCGTCGCGGTCGACGCCACCGCGACGCTGGAGACCGTCGTCGCCGTCACCGGCGCCCTCATGGCGGGCGCGGCCGTCGTGCCGGTGCCCGCCGACGCCGGCCCGGCCGAGCGGGAGCACATCCTGCGCGACTCCGGCGCGGCCGTCACGCTCGGCAACCGCCCGGACCGCCACCCCGGCGCGGTGCCGGTCGACGTGTCCCGGGAGTCGGCCGCCGGGTTCCCCGACCCGGACGCGGGGGCGGTCGCGCTCGTGATGTACACCAGCGGTACGACCGGCAACCCCAAGGGCGTCGAGCTCACCCACGGCGCCGTCGAGGCCGGGCTGGACGCCCTCGCCGAGGCCTGGGCCTGGACGCCCGAGGACCGGCTCGTGCACGGCCTGCCGCTGTTCCACGTCCACGGCCTCATTCTCGGCGTGCTGGGCGCGCTGCGGCACGGCTCGCCCCTGACGCACACCGGCCGCCCGCACCCGGCCGCCTACGCCGCCGCCCGCGGGACCCTCTACTTCGGCGTGCCCACCGTCTGGTCCCGCGTCTGCCAGGAGCCCGCGGCCGCCCGCGCCCTGCGCCCGGCCCGGCTGCTCGTCTCCGGCAGCGCCCCGCTGCCCGCCCCGGTCTTCGAGCGCCTGTTCGCGCTCACCGGCCACCGCCCGGTCGAGCGCTACGGCATGACCGAAACGCTCATCACGATCTCCAGCCGCGCCGACGGCGAGCGCCGCCCGGGGCAGGTCGGGGTGCCCGTGGCCGGCGTGCGCACCCGGCTCGTCGCCGAGGACGGCACCGACGCCGCGCGCGACGGGGAGACGATCGGCGAGCTGTGGGTCGACGGGCCGATGCTGCTGCGGCGGTACCGCGGGCAGCCCGCCGAGTCCGCCCGCACCCCCGACGGCTGGTTCCGCACCGGCGATCTCGCGCGCATCGCGCCCGACGGCTGGCACCGCATCGTCGGGCGCGCCTCCACCGACCTGATCAAGAGCGGCGGCTACCGCATCGGCGCCGGCGAGGTCGAGGACGCGCTGCTGGCCCACCCCGCCGTGCGCGAGGCGGCCGTCGTGGGCGTGCCCGACGAGGACCTCGGCGAGATCGTCACCGCGTTCGTCGTGCCCGCGGGGCGGCCGGGCACCGTCACCGAGCGCGAGCTGGTCGACTTCGTGGCCGCGCACCTCAACGCGCACAAGCGCCCGCGGGTCGTGCACTTCCTCGACGCGCTGCCCCGCAACGCGATGGGCAAGGTGCAGAAGAAGCGGCTGCACGGCCCTATGCTGTAGGCCGGACGTTTCGTGGGTGGGCGGTGGTTCGCGGTGGAGACGGGCAGGATCCTGCGGTTCGACGAGGTCCGGGGTTACGGCTTCATCGCGCCGAACGCGGGCGGCGAGGACGTGTTCGTGCACGCCAACGACTTCGGCGACCAGCGGCACCTGGTGCACCCCGGGATGCGGGTCGAGTACGAGGTCGAGGAGGGCGATCGGGGGCTGAAGGTCGCCTCCGTGCGCATCCTCGACACCCAGCCGCCGTCGCGCCGGGAGCACGCCCGCACCACGGCCGCCGCCACGGCGCCGTTCACGCCGCTCACCGATCACCCGCGCGGCGGCGAACGCTCCGGCGGCGAGCCGGGCGAGGACGACGGGCTGTGCGACGTGCTGTCCGGCCGCGAGTTCACGGCCGAGGTCACCGAGCTGCTCATCCAGCACGTGCCGTCGCTGACGGGCGCGCAGATCGCGCAGGTGCGCCAGCACCTCGCGGCGCTCGCCCGCAGTCACGGGTGGGTGGAAAGCTGAGCCTTCCTCTAGGGTTGCGCCTGTGAAGGTTCTGTTCATCGGTGGCAGCGGCATCATCAGCTCCGCGTGCTCGCGCCTGGCCGTCGAGCGCGGCATCGACCTCTTCGTGCTCAACCGCGGCGAGTCGCGGCAGCGGCCCCTGCCCGAGGCCGCGACGCTGCTGCGGGCCGACGTGCACGACCCCGCCGCGGTGCGGGAGGTGCTGGCCGGGCACTCCTTCGACGCCGTCGTCGACTGGGTCGCCTTCACGCCCGAGGACGTGCGCGCGGACATCGAGCTGTTCCGGGGCCGCACCGGGCAGTACGTCTTCATCAGCTCGGCCTCGGCCTACCAGACCCCGCCGGCGCGCCTGCCGATCGTGGAGTCCTCGCCGCTGCGCAACCCCTTCTGGCAGTACAGTCGCGACAAGATCGCCTGCGAGGACCTGCTCGTGCAGGTGTACCGCGACAGGGGCTTCCCGGCGACCATCGTGCGCCCCTCGCACACGTATGACCGCACGCTCGTGCCGTTCGACGGCGGCTGGACGGTGCCGGCCCGCATGCGCGCGGGCAAGGAGATCGTCGTGCACGGCGACGGCACCTCGCTGTGGACCCTGACGCACCACGAGGACTTCGCCCGCGCCTTCGTGCCGCTGCTGGGCCACCCGCGCGCGATCGGCGACACCTTCCAGATCACCAGCGACGACCACCTGACCTGGAACCAGATCGCCGAGCAGCTCGCCGCGGCGCTGGGCACCACCGCGAAGATCGTGCACGTGCCGTCGGACGCGATCGCCGCCGCCGACCCGGACTGGGGCGCCGGCCTGCTCGGCGACAAGGCCCACTCGATGGTCTTCGACAACAGCAAGGTCCGCGCGCTCGTCCCGGACTACGTGGCCACGATCCCGTTCCACCAGGGCGCGCGCGAGATCGCCGCCTGGTTCGACGAGGACCCGGCCCGCCAGGTCGTCGACGAGCGCCTGGACAAGGTGATGGACGACCTCGTGGCCCGGTTCCGGCCATGAGCAAGGACGACCTGCGGCGCTACCTCCAGCTGGGCCGCGACAGCCTGCTGTGGAAGCTCGAGGGCCTGAGCGAGTACGACATCCGCCGTCCGCTCGTGCCCACGGGCACGAACCTGCTCGGGCTCGTCAAGCACGTGGCGTCGGTCGAGGCCGGGTACTTCGGGGACACGTTCGGCCGGCCCTTTCCCGAGCCGCTGCCGTGGATGGACGACGACGCCGACGTCAACGCCGACATGTGGGTCACACCGCAGGAGTCCCGCGAGGACATCGCCGGACTCTATCGACGGGTCTGGGCCCACTCCGACGTCACCATCGAGGCGCTCGACCTCGACGCGCCCGGACGGGTGCCGTGGTGGAAGCCGCAGAGCGCGGACGTGACGCTGCACCGGATCCTGATCCACATGATCGCCGAGACCGAACGCCACTGCGGGCACGCCGACATCCTGCGCGAGAGCGTCGACGGCGCGGCCGGATGGCGGCCCGACTCCAGCAACCTCGCCTTCGCCACGGCCGAGGAGTTCCGGGCCTTCCACGACCGGATCGAGCGGGCGGCGCGGGAAGCCCCGGACAGGGCCTAAATGCCGACGCGGGCCCGGATGACCGCGACCAGGGAGTCCTGCACCGACTCCAGGGTGCGGTCGGGCTCGAAGACCAGCCAGTCCACGGCGACGACCAGGCACACGCCGAACAGGGCCGCCGCGGCCATGCGCACGTCCAGGTCCGCGTCGAACCAGCCCTCGTCGGCGCCGCGGCGCAGCACGTCGGCGATGACGTCCACGGCCTCGTCGCGCAGCAGGTGCAGGGTCTGGTGCCACTCGCGGTTGGTGCGCCACATCTCCGACAGCAGCAGCTGCGCGAACGAGCGGTGCCGCTGGATGTAGGCCAGCTCCGCCCGGATCAGCCCGACCGCCTGCTCCGGCGGGGTCGCCGCGGCCGCCACGGCGGCGCGGAAGTCGGCGGTGAGCAGCCCGACCCCGTGGCGCAGCAGGGCCTCGAAGAGCGCGTTCTTCGAGGGGAAGTTGTAGTACACGGTCCCCTTGGCGACCCCGGCCGCGACCGCGATGTCGTCGACCGTCGTGGCCGAGAAGCCGTGCTCGGCGATCAGCTCCATCGCGGCGTCGTAGAGGCGCTGCTTGGTGTCGTCGCGGCGGCGGGTGCGACCGTCGGGCACGGCTCGGGACTCCCTACATGACCAGGTCCGGATGGAGCTTCGACGGGGTGAGCCGGCGCCCGCGCCACGCGGCGAGCGTGGTGAGGGCGAACGCGGCGGCCGCGAATCCGGCCAGGACGAGCGCTCCGGTGACCACCGTACCGCCCGGGCCGCCGTTGACCAGGTGCCGCAGGCCCGACACCACGTAGGTCATCGGCAGGAACGGGTGCACCGCCTGCAGGAAGCCGGGCGTGGTCTCGATCGGGTAGGTGCCGCCGGACGAGGTCAGCTGGAGCATGAGGACCGCCAGGGCGACGAGCCGGCCCGCGGGGCCGAGCCGGGCGCCGAACCACTGGATGAGCGCGGTGAACGCGACGGCGGTCAGGGCCAGGAAGGCGTACATGCCCAGCGGGTGCGCCGGGTGCAGGCCGAGCGCGAAGCGGACCACGAGGAACAGCGCGGTCGCCTGGACCACGCCGATGAGCAGCGCGGGCAGCCAGCCGGCCAGGGCCGCGCGCCAGGGCTTCGCGCCGCTCACGAGGTGCCGGCGGGTCAGCGGGCGCAGCACCATGTAGCTGATCATGGCGCCGACCCAGAGGGCCAGGCCGAGGAAGTACGGGGCGAAGCCGGCCCCGTAGGTGCCCGCCGGGTGCTCGGTCCGGCGGTCGAGCGCGACCGGGTCGCCGAGCACGCCGGCGCGCTGGGCGCGGGTGTCGGGGTCGTACCCGGGGATCTTCCCGGCGCCGTCGGCGAGCCCGTCGGCCAGGCGGGTCGCCCCGTTGCCGAGGTCCGTGAGGCCGGCCGCGAGCCGGTGCCCGCCGTCGGAGAGGGTGCCGAGGCCGCTGTCGAGCTGGCGGGCGCCGGTGGCGAGCCGGAACAGGCCGCCGTTGAGGTCCCTGGCCCCGGTCACCGCCTGGCCGGTGCCGGTGTGCAGCCGCTCGGCCCCGCCGGCCAGCGCGTCGAGGCCGTCGGCGAGCCGGTCGACCTGGGCTCGGGCCGCGGCGACGTCGTCGGCGAGGTGCGGGGCGGCCTGGGCGACCTGGCGGGCCGTCTTCGCGACCGCGGCCATCCGGGTGCGCAGCTGGTCGAGGTCGCCGGTGTCGAGCCGGGCCTGCAGCTGCCGGGCGGCCGTCGCGGCGGCGTCGGCGGCCTGCAGCGCGTGCTGGTAGTCGGGGCTGTCGGTGATCTGCGGGTACCGCTGCCCCAGCCGCTCCAGGTCGGCCTTCGTCGCGGCGGTCTGCTGGGCGGCCGTCTTCGCGAGGCCGGGCAACGCGTCGAGGTGCGCCACGATCTGGTCGGCCCCGTCGGCGATGGCCGTGGCCGCGTCGGCGATGAGCTCGGCGTTGTCGCGCAGCACCGGCCCCGCGGCGTCGGCGGCGGCGTCGACCTTCCCGGCGAGCAGCCGCCCGCCGGCCGCGGCCTGGGCGGTGCCGTCGGCGAGCTGGGCCGCGCCCGCGTCCAGGGCGACGAGGCCGTCGTAGAGCTGCTTCGACCCGGCGGTGGCCCGGGCCAGCCCGCCGTCGAGCTCGCCGGCCCCGGCCTGGGCCTGGTCGAGGCCGTCGCTGAGGGCCCCGGCGCCGCTCTTGGCGTCGGCGGCCCCGCCGGCCAGCTGGGAGGCGCCGGCCGCGGCCTGCTGGGTCTGGCTCTTGAGGTCGGTGAAGCCGATGAGCATCCGGTCGAAGTAGCCGCGCGCGGCCGTGCTCGACGCGCCGGCCCGCACCTCGCTGAAGACGCTGCGGGACAGCTGCCCCGCCAGGTAGTTGGTGGCGTCGTCGGTGATTACGGTGAGCTGCCCGCGGGTGGGGTCGCGCCGCGGGTCCGGCGGGGTGACGAGCGAGGCCGAGAAGTCGGCGGGGATGGTGAGGACGAGCTGGTACCGGCCGTCCTCGAGGCCCCGGCGGGCCTGCTCGGCGGTCGCGGGCTGCCAGCCGAACACGTCGCGGTGCCGCAGTTCGTCCGCAAGGTCCCGGCCGGCGTCGAGGGTGCTGCCGTCGGCGGCGCGGGCGGGCCGGTCGGCGTCGACGATGGCGACCGGGATGTGGCGCATGTTGCCGTACGGGTCCCAGAAGGCCCAGAGGTACAGCGCGCCGTACAGCAGCGGAATGAGGGCCAGCACGACCAGCGCCGCGATGGTGATCGGGGCGCGGAGGAACCGGCGCAGCTCGAACAGGTTCATGCCGCACGCTCCGTGACGACGACGGCCGTGCCGGTGTCCCGCAACGCTTCCAGCAGCATCTTCCGCTCCACTTCGGACAGTCCGGCGTCGACGTCGTCGGCGAAAATGATCCCGGGCTCGCCAACCTTGGCGAGGGTCAGGCACAGCAGGTGGGCGCCCAGGCGGTCGAGGTCGCGCCCGAGGGTCCGGGGCTCCAGCGGTACCCCCTCCAGCCGGTCGAGCGCCTGGCGCCGCCGCCGCCGGAGGTTCCACGACGCCCGGCCGAGCAGCACGAGCCGCTCCTCGACGTGCTCGGCGACGGTCAGGCCGGGCTCGGGCTCGTTGACCCCGGCGACGAACCCGAGCGCGGGCCGGGCGAGCCGGCGCACGGTGCCCTCGGTGGTCCGGAAGTACCCGGCCAGCGCGAGCAGCAGCGAGGTGCGCCCGCTGCCCGCGGCCCCGTCCAGGGTCACGAGCTCGTCCTCACCGACGGTGAGATCGACACCGCGGAACACCCATCCGCGCCGCGTGCGCGCCCCGAGCCCCTCGGCGACGAGTACGTCCGCCACGACAGCCTCCCCAACTTGTACTGACTGGTCAGTCTAAAAACATGTGGAGGGCCCGGCGCAATGCCTTGCGTCACTAACCCCACTGGGGTTATACAAGGGGGATGACGACGGTGCGCATCGACGTAACCCTCCCCGACGACCTCGCCGAGGCCCTGGCGCGATCCGGGCTCCCGGCCTCCAGCCTGTGCGAGCGCGCGCTGGAGCAGGCGCTTCGGCGGGTGACCGCGCTGCGCTCCGGCGACGTGGAACTGCCCAACTGGACCGCCCGCGCCCGCACCGCCCTGCGCCTGGCGACGCAGCGCACGGACTCGGCCGTGACGACGGCGGACGTGCTGCACGGCGTGCTGACCGAGGGCACGAACCTGGCCGTGCGCCTCCTGCCGCCGCTGGGCGACGCGCCGCTCGGGCCGGAGGACGCGGTGCCGCAGTGGTCGGGCCCGGCCTTGGCGGCGCTCGAACTCGCCCACGCCGAGGCCGCCGGCCTGGGCCACAACTACGTGGGCTGCGAGCATCTGCTGCTGGGCCTGCTCGCGGAGCCGTCCGGCCGCGCGGGCGAGTTCCTGCGCGCCCGGGGCCTCGACCTGGCGAGCTTCCGGGCGGCGGTGGTGGCGGCGCTCGCGGGGTTCACGCATGCCCGCGGCTAGGCCCCGGCCCGGCCCGGCCCGGCCGCGGGCGCACTCGTCTACCTGCTGCTGATCCTGCCGCTCCTGCTCGACCTCGCCCGGTGACCGCCGCGCCGGACTCAGGGGCGCAGCAGGGGGCGGCTCACCACGGCCGCCAGGGTGGCGATCGCCGCAGCGAAGCCCAGCAGGGCCACCGGCGCGCTCACGAGCTGGGTCAGGATGCCCAGGCCGAGGACCGGGACGGCCAGGCCGAGGTACCCGCCGAGGAACACGCCCGCGAGGGCCCCGCCGCGCACCGGCGCCGGGGCCAGGGCGGCCACCGTCGAGATCGCGCCCTTGAGCAGGGCGCCCGCGCCCGCGCCGGCCAGGACGCCGCCGAGCAGGAAGGCCGGCAGGGACTCGGCCCAGACGGCCGCGGTCACCGTGGCGAGGCCGAGGACGATCAGGGCCAGGCCGGTCGCGAGCTGGTCGCGGATCGAGCGGCGGCGCAGCAGGACCTGGGCCACGGCGCCGGAGCCGAAGACCAGCGACGCCACGGCGCCGGCCAGGGCGCGCGACGGGTGGTGCAGCGTGCCGGCCACGAAGGCGGGGGCCAGGGACGTGAAGAGGCCCAGGACCGACAGCGCGGCGAACGCCCCGGCCGCGGCGGCGAAGTACCGTGGCCGGGCCGCCTCGGGCACGCCGGCGCGCTGCGGGCGGTACCGCCGCGACGACGGCGTCACCGTCTCCGGCGCGAACGCCACGGCCGCCGCGGCGACGAGCAGCAGCCCGAGGAAGACCAGGTAGGGCGTGCGCAGCGGCGCCGGCACGTACTGCGCGAGCAGGCCCGACACGATCGGGCCGAACGCGAAGCCGCCGAGGTTGGCGACCGTGGCCACGAGGTCGCCGCGGGCCCGGCCGGCGCCCGGGCGGGCCTTGGCGTGCAGCTCGGACAGGTGCGCCGTGGCGGTCGCGGTGATCAGGCCGATGCCGAGGCCGGAGAGCACCCGGGCGACGATCACCACGCCGAACGCGGTCGAGGCGAGGAACAGGGTCGCGGCGACGGCCTCGAAGAGCACGGCCGGCAGCAGCACGCGGCGGCGGCCCAGCCAGTCCGAGACGTGCCCGGCGAGGAAGAGGCTGGCGATGACGCCGAGCGCGTAGGCGGCGAACGCGACCGTGACGGCGATCGTGGAGTACCCGTCGTGCCGCTGGTAGAGCGCCCACAGCGGCGTCGGGACGACGGTGAACGCGAGGGACACCGCGAACGCGAACGCGATCGCCCAGAACCCCTGCTCGTGGCTGAGACGGCGATCGGCCGCGCGGCGCTCGGCCGGGCGGGTCAGGACGGTGGTCATGGCAGCGAGCCTCCCCCTCGGCGACCAGCACCGCCAACGAATCTTCGTGCTCGCGATCATCACCGAATGCGATGATGCTCCCGTGGAGCTGCGCCATCTCGTGTACTTCGTGACCGTCGCCGAGGAGCGCAACTTCACGCGCGCGGCGCAGCGCCTGCGGGTCGTGCAGTCCGGGGTCTCCGCGGCCGTGCGCGCCCTGGAGCGCGAGCTCGGCGCGCGGCTGTTCGAGCGCAGCTCCCAGCGGGTGGTGCTCACCGACGCCGGGGCCGCGCTGCTGCCCGCCGCCCGGGCCACCATCGACGCCGCCCAGGCGGCCCGGGACGCCGTCGCCGAGGTCCGCGGGGGCCTGCGCGGCACGGTGCGCATCGGCACCCTGATCTCGGTCGGGTTCGTGGACCTGCCGGGGCTGCTCGGCCGGTACCGCGCCGAGCACCCCGCCGTCGACCTGCGCCTGCGCGCCGCCCCGACCGGCTCGGCGGGCCTCGCGGCGAGCCTGCTGGACGGGGAGCTGGACGTGGCGTTCCTGTCGCTGCCGGGCCGCGCCCCGGCCGGGCTGTCCGTGCGCACCCTGGCGGCCGAGCCGATCGTGGCGGTACTGCCCGCCGCCCACCCGCTCGCCGGGCGCCCCCGCCTGACGCTCGCCGACCTCGCCGAGGAGCCCTTCGTCGACTCCCCGCCGGGCTACGGCAACCGCGCCGAGGTCGACCGCGGGTTCGCCGCCGCGGGGCTGCGCCGCCGGGTGGCCGTGGAGGTGGCCGACATCGCGACCGTGCGGCAGTACGTGCGCGAGGGCCTGGGCGTGGCCCTGATCCCGCGCTTCTCGGCGCCGGACGAGCCGGGCCTGGGCGTGGTGCCGATCGACGCCGAGCTGCGCTGGACCTTCGCGATCGCCACGGCGTCGGGCCGCCGCCCGAGCGCGGCGGTCCGGGCGCTGCTGGAGCTGGTGGACGCGTACCGCATCTGAACCGGCCCGCGCACCACCGCGCCGGATGCTCTACTGGAGGGTGGTCCCCGCGCGTGCGTGCTCCCCGCCCGGCCGGGGCCGAATCCGTCGCGCGGATCCGCCGGGCCGGCTCAGGGCCGGACCTCGGGGATGCGCCGGGGTCGCGTCCCGGATGCGGGCGGCGCGCCGGGTTCGTACGGTGTGGGCAGGGTGAACGTTCCAGGGAGGTGCGAGATGCCCGACGTGTTGGCGAACGCGCGAGCCGAGGCGCTGTTCGTCTCCAGCGTGCAGTCCTCGGAGTCGCCGGCGGCGGTCGAGGTGCGCAAGGCGGTTGCGGAGTCCTTCGCGCGGCTCGGCAGCCGCGGCTGCGCGGCGTGCGTGGCCGGCGAGTTCGGCGATCACCCCGAGATCGCCGTGGCCCGGATGCGCTGGGCGATCGCGATGGTCAGCACGGTGTACCGGCCCACGCCTCCCCCGGCCGGCCGCCGCCCCCACCGCCCGCGCCCGACGACCACGTGCACCGCGTGACAGCGGCGGCGACACTGACGGGGTGACGATCGACGGCGTGTTGCGGGTCAGGCGGGTCCGCGGGCGGCTCGCCCGCGAGGGTGCGACGTGGTCGGCCGGCAACGGGCTCGAGTTCGAGACCGTCAGCCTGCCCGAGGACGACTGCGACCGGCTCCGGGACCTGCTCGTCGCCGAGCGCGCGGCATCCGTCGTGGAGATCGGGCTCGCCTACGCGAGCTCCGCGCTGGCGATCGGCGAGGCGCTGCTGACCGTCGGCGCGCCGGACGCGCGGCACGTCATCGTCGACCCGTTCCAGGACAGCGTGTGGGCCGGCGCCGGCTGGTCCCTGCTGCGCGACGCGGGGCTGGACGCGATCGCCCGCCTGGTGCCGGCCTGGTCCTCGATCGCCCTGCCGCAGCTGCTCACCGACGGCTTCGTCGCCGACGCGGCCTTCGTCGACGGCAGCCACCGCTTCCACGAGGTCTTCGTCGACGCCTACTTCCTGCGCAAGATCGTCCGGCCCGGCGGGTTGATCGTGTTCGACGACTACTGGGCCCCGTCGGTGCGCACCGCCGCCGCCTACTTCGAGCGCAACCTCGGCTGGACGGCGCTGCCCGATGCCCTCGGCGGGGATCGCTGCCAGGCGTTCCGGCTGCCGCGGGAGGCGTACGAGCCCCCGTTCCGGCAGTTCGAGCCGTTCTAGCCCTTGGGCAGCCGCGCGCTCGCGTCGCCGCGGGTCTTGGCGACCTGCTCGGCGAGGGTCTTCACCGCGGGGCTGGTGCCGTTGGCGAGCTCCGAGGTGGCCAGGTTCCGCAGCTGGTCGAGGTGCTCGCGGAGGGTGGCGACGGCCTGCTGCTCGAACTGCGGACCCGTGCCCGCGCGCAGCCGGGCCAGCAGGTCGGCGTCGACGAGGCCGGGCATCTTGTGGCCCGCGTGCGGGTTGTCCTTGGGCAGGCCGGCCCGGTCGGAGAGGGCCCTCAGGCGCGGGATCTCCTGGTCGTACGTCCCGCGCAGCTCCCCCGCCAGGGCCACCAGGGCCGGGTCGGCGGCCTTGGTGCGGACCAGGTCCAGCACCGGCAGCAGCTGCTCGTCCATCGGGATCATGAGCTCGACCCAGGCGAGGTCGGTGCCCCCGAACTCCGAGGCGGCCGCGGTGACGGCCGGCGGCGGGGCGGTGCCCGGTGCCGGCTCGGCACCGCAGCCCGCGCCGAGCGCGAGCACGGCGAGCAGGCCGGCGAGGTAGATGGGCGCGGTCGGCCGTGGCGGCGGTCGGCGTCGCATGGTGTGGGCGACCTCCTTTGTCGAGGGCGCGGGCGTTCCCGGGCGCCCGGAGCCCGCGGTCAGGGCGTTTTCGGCGCCCGCGCCCGCGGTGGAACGCCTGTCGGCGAACCTGCGGCCGCGGCGTTCCCGGGCGCCCAGAGCCCGCGGTGGAACGCCGCGGCCGCAAGGTCGGCGCGGGTGCGGCGTGGTGCCGCGCCCGGTGGCGGGGACCCCAACCCGGTCACCGCCACGACGGCTGCGCGGATCGCCCGGCACCGGGCCGGACGACGTCTCCCGCCGGCGCGCGCCGAGGTGCCCCGCCCGGGACACGCCGCGGACGCTCGGGCAGCCCCCGCCTGGATGACCGACCCGAACGACCGCGCTCGTGCGCACTCCGCCGGGCGACCCAGTCAGCCCCCGTCAGGCCCGCTGACCCGCTGCACCGGCCGCCCCGGACAGCACGCTCCGCCGGCACCCGATCCGTTGGAGAGCGCTCTCCGTAGCACCCAGTCTCACCGCTTCCCCAGCCGGTGTCAACAGCGGAAAGGCCCTTCGGACCCCGAGCCGGAGCAATCTTGGGAGAGCGCTCTCCCAGCCGCCACGCCAATGCGCAACGCCCGGTTGCGCGGGCACCGCACGCGCGCAGCAGCCCTGCGCGAAGACCCCCCGGAACCGCATATTTGGCCCGTCAGGCGAAAAGTCCGATATGTCGCGGCGCGAAGCGCCCGACATATCGAAACCAGCTCCCCCCCACCGCGGGCGCAGGCCCGCCATCACCGCTCGGCGACGACGGCCCGCGGCGCGACCGGCATGCGCACACACCACGGTCGGTTCCAGCGGACAGTGCGGGCCGGGGTGCCGGCCGCGCATCAGGCGCCGCACCAGCGCCTCGGCGGCGCCGAGGCCGGCCGCCGCCCGGATAGCATGCTGCAGCGTGGAGCATGACGTGCGCGGCGTGGTACGCCGGCACCTGCCCGGCGTCGACGCCGGCCGGGTCGAGCCGCTCGGGCAAGGGCTCGACAACACCGCGTACCTCGTCGGCGGGGCCTGGGTCGTCCGGTTCCCGTCCGACCCGGACGCGCTCGACGTGGCCCGGGAGGCGCGGCTGCTCGCCGAGGTCGCCGACGTGCTGCGCGGGATCGTGGCCGTGCCCGAGCCGGCCTTCGCGGCCGAGGGGGCGCTCGGGTATGCGCTGCTCGGCGGGGTACCGCTCATGCTGCGACCGCCCGCGGACCTCGGCGGGGTCGCGGACACGCTCGGGGCGGCGCTGCGGGCCCTGCACGCGCAGCCGCCGGCTCGCTTCGCGGACCTGGTGCCGCGCGACGCCGACCCGCCGCAGGCGTGGCTGGACGAGGCGCGGGAGCTCGCCGCCGGGCTCGAGCTGCCGGAGGCGGCGGCGTTCCTGGCCCAGGACCCGCCGGCGGCCGCCGAGCGCCTGGTGTTCTCGCACAACGACCTCGGGGCCGAGCACGTGCTCGTGGACCCGGCGACGGGCGCGGTCACGGGGCTGATCGACTGGAGCGACGCCGCGATCTGTGATCCCGCCCGCGACTACGGGCTCCTGCTGCGCGACCTCGGGCCGAGCGCCCCTCCCCCGCCGGCCGGGCTGCGGGAGCGCGCGTTGTTCCACGCGCGCTGCGGGCTCATCGAGGATCTCGCGTACGGCCTGTCGCAGCGCGAGCACCACTACGCCGGCAAGAGCCGCCGGCAGGCCGCGTGGCTGTTCAGGCCGAGCGGCGGACCACCAGCTTCGGGTCGAAGATGACCGACTCGACGCGCAGCCCGGGGTCGTCGATGCGGGCCAGCACCAGGCGGGTCGTCTCGGCGGCCATGTCCTCGAGCGGGTGGCGGACCGTCGTGAGCTGCGGCCGCGCGTCCAGGGCGGCGCTGCTGTCGTCGAAGCCGACCACGGCCACGTCCTCGGGCACCCGGCGGCCGAGGCTGCGCAGGGCCATGAGCGCGCCCTGCGCCATGAGGTCGTTGGCCACGAAGACGCCGTCGACGGTGGGGTACTGCCGCATCAGCTCCAGCAGCGAGGACTCCCCGGACTCGTAGGTGAACCCGCCCTCGACCGTCGGGAACCAGGCGTGGCCGTGGCGGGCGAGGGCCTGGCGGAAGCCGGTCAGGCGGTCCTGCGAGGCGGGCACGTGGGCCGGGCCGGTGATCATGCCGAGCCGGGTGCAGCCGCGGCCGAGGAGGTGCTCGGCGGCCAGGGCGCCGCCGGCGTCGTTGGCGAGGTCGACGTACGAGATCGGCACCGGCTGCGCGGGGCGCCCGACGAGCGCGGCCGCGATGCCCGCCTCGCACAGCTGCTGGGGCAGGGTGTCGTCCGGGTGCAGGCTCAGGACCACGGCGCCGTCGGCCTGGCCCTGGCCGAGGTCGCCGACGAGGCGGGTGCGGGCCTCCTCGTTGCCGACGATCTGCAGGGCCAGCTGGATGCCCTTGGGCCGCAGGACGCTCATCACGCCGCCGACGATGCGGCCGAAGAACGGGTCGGCGAAGAAGCGGCGCATGAACGGGTCGTCGTCGTGCGAGACGGCGTCGGAGACGACCAGGGCGACCGTGCCGCTGCGGCGGGTCACCAGCGACCGGGCGGCCCGGTTGGGCACGTATCCGGTCGCGTCGACGGCCTGCCACACGATCTCGTGCAGCTTCGGGTCGACGTTGCGCACGCCGTTGATGACCCGCGAGACGGTGGCCCGCGACACGCCCGCGGCCTCGGCCACGTCTTCCAGAGTCGGTCGCCTCTTCTCGGTCACGCGCCTTTATAGCACGCCATACGGAAAGCGCTCTCCAGGCAATAGGCCCAGAGAGCGCTTTCAGCTCAAATCATCCGTAACTTACGACCGATATACCCCGAACTCCCACAGCGAGTAGCCGTAGGTCGTCGCCCGGGTCTGGCCGTTGATCCGCACGTACCGGGCGTTGCCGTTGACGTTGACGTCGTCGAACCCGCCGTCGCCGGCCGTGGTCGAGTAGATCGTCGTCCAAGTGGCGTTGTCGTCCGACGTCTGGATCTGGTAGCCCTTCGCGTAGGCGTCCTCCCAGGCCAGGAAAACCTTGTTGAAGGTCTGCTTGGAGCCGAGGTCGACGGTGATCCAGGCGGTGTCGAGCCACTCGCTGGCCCAGCGGGTGCCGTAGTTGCCGTCCACCGCGTAGGAGGGCAGCTGCGGGCCGTTGGTGCCGGTCGGCTGGTAGCTCGACGCCGTCGCCGTCTTGTTCAGGGCGAGGTTCGTGCCCGGGATGCTGGGCGCGACCACCTTGAACGAGCGGGTCTCGATGCCGACGTTGCCCTGGCCGTCGAAGGCGTACACGTAGATCTTCCAGACGCCCAGCTTCTCCGGCGCCGTGACCGTGAACGTGGAACCGTTCTGCGTGAAGTTCACGTTCCGGAAGCCGGTGCCGCCGGTGATGTACTTGTCGCTGGCCATCAGGTTGTAGCGGATCGTGTCGCCGTTGGGGTCGCTCGCCGCCACGTTCACCGTGAACTGCCCGCCCGCCGGCACCGCCGTCTGGTTGGACACCGTCATCGCGGTGATCTGCGGCGCGGTGTTGGCCAGCGGGGTACCGGTGTAGGCCTGCTTCAGCGCCCCGTACCCGAGCCGGCGCCAGCCGCCGGGGTACGTGTTGAGCCAGACGCCGCCGAAGTCGTTCTCGAGGCCGTAGTGGAACTCGGTCACGCCGAGGGCCACGCCCGGGTGCGACTTGATGGCGTTCCAGCTGGCCGTGTAGCCGTCGCGCTTCTGCAGGTCGGTCGGCTCGTTCGGCACCCCGTTGACGTCGTTGGGCACCTCCCACTCGCCGGACGGCCCGCCCTCGGTGACGATGTACGGCTTGGTGTACCCGCCGTTGATCCAGTCCTGCTTGACGTTGCCGATCGCCCCGTAGGAGTTCACGGCCAGCAGGTCCAGGTGCGGCGAGTTGGCCTTGTAGTACGGCCAGGCGCCGGTGTACGCGTCGGTCGAGGTGACCGGGTGGTTCGGGTCGGCCGCGTGGATGGCCACGGCGAGCTCGTCGACGAACTTGGCGTACGCCACCCGCCGCGCCTCGACGTCGGCCGCGGACAGCCCGTGGTCCTGCATCGTGAGGATGACCTCGTTGCCGACGTCCCACATGAGCACGCCCGGGTTGTTCTTCAGCGCGTTGACCCGGTTGACGATCTCGGTCTTGGTGTTGTTCTTGTACGTGGTGTCGTTGACGTAGTCGGCGCCCTGGTTCAGCCAGTGCCCGACGACGACCTTGAGGCCCTGCTGCGCGGCCCGGTTGAGCAGCTCCGGGGTCTGCGCGTCGTCCACGCCCCAGGTGCGGATCGTGTTGACGCCCAGGTTCTTCAGGTCGCGCATGTAGCCGTCGGCGGCGCCCTGCGGCGGGCCGTAGGTGAGGCCCTTGACCTCCCACGGCTGCCCGTTGACCTGCAGCTGCCAGTTGCCCTGGCTGCCGGTCACCTTGACCACGCTCGGGCCGGCCGGCGTCGCCGGGTCGGTCATCGCGGCCGGAGCCGTGCCCGTCGCCTTCGACACCGTCACCGAGTCGACGGAGAGGATGCCGCCGGAGGTGGTGTTCGGCGTCGGGGTGGTGAAGCCGGCGATCGCGTTGGGCAGCGAGCCGCCGATGGACAGGTCGAAGCGCAGGTAGAACCCGTGGTGCACGGCGTTGTTCCACGCCGTCACGCCGACCTGGCTCTCCCGCACGACCCAGGACTGCTTGCCGTCGAGGTAGAAGCGGATCTCCTCGTCGGTTTTCGTGCGGTCGATGACCTGGGTGTACTCGTGGTAGCCGGTCTGGCAGCCGACGCAGGAGGCCAGGCCCGAGGAGCGGCCGTTGTACTCGCCGCAGACGCCGTCCGGCGCGGTGCCGCAGTGCAGGGTCTGCGAGAGCTGGCTGCGGCCGTTGACGTCGGTCATGATGTCGGTCTCGCCGACGCCCGGCCAGTTGTTGTAGTTGCCCCGGTAGGCCGCGCCGGTCGCGCGGAAGCCGGGCCAGTAGCCGGCGGCGTTGGACACGTCGGGCTGCTTGACCAGCGCGGTGAACTTCACCTGCTCGCCCGGGGCGGCCTGGAAGTCGGTGCGCTGGGTCTCCAGGCGGCCGGAGGTCCAGTTGCCGGCGCCGTCGCGGATCGCCTTGATGTTGAGCTTGCCGGCGCCGTCGAGGTACACGTTGGCCGTGCTGTTGCTGGCCGTCTCGACCTCACCGGTGCCCCAGTTGGCGGCCCCGCCCGGGAACTGCGTGCCGGTGCGCATGAGCCAGTTCGCCGCGGACGGCGACGTGTTCGCCGCGCCGTCGAACGTGTCCTGCCAGACCGTGGTCCAGCCGGGCTCCTGGGTCGGCGGGGTCGACGGGGACGTCGAGGGGGTCGGCGACGTGGTGGTGGTGCCGCCGCCGGCGAACACCTTGAACTCCCACAGCGAGTAGCCGTAGCCGCCGGGGCGGGCGGTGCCGTACATGCGGATGTAGCGCCCGGAACCGCTCACCGGGATGGTCTGCGTGCCGCCGGTGCCGGTGCTGGTGGAGTAGATGTCCGTCCAGGCCGTGCCGTTGGCCGAGGTCTGCAGCTGGAAGGTCTTGCCGTAGGCGGCCTCCCACTGCAGGACCACCTGGCAGATCGACTGGGTCGAGCCGAGGTCGATCTGGATCCACTGCGGGTCGCTGAACTGGCTGCTCCAGCGGGTGCCGGCGTCGCCGTCGACCGCGTACTGCGGGCCGTTGCCCGCGCCCTCCGAGGACGAGGCCGTGGCCGTCCTGCCCTGCGCCACGTTGGTCGTCGTGTTGCAGGCGCCGCCGGTCGGGTTCGTGGTGCCGCCGATGGTGCCGTAGACCTGGAACTCGTACAGCGAGTACCCGTAGCCGGAGCCGCGGACCGTGCCGTACATGCGCACGTAGCGTCCGGTGCCGGTGACGTCGAGCGTCTGCTGGCCGCCGGTGCCGGTGGTGGTGCTGTAGATGTTCGTCCAGTTCTGGTCGTCGGCCGAGGTCTGGATCTGGAAGGCCTTGCCGTAGGCGCCCTCCCAGCTCAGCTTGACCTGGCTGATCGTCGCGGTCGCACCGAGGTCGATGCGGATCCACTGCGGGTCGCTCCACTGGCTGCTCCAGCGGGTGCCCGCGTTGCCGTCGTTGACGTAGCTGGCGGCGACATCGGCGGCCTGCTCCGAGGAGGCCGTGACGGGCTTGCCTTGCGAGATCAGGCCGTCGGCGGCGCGCGCGAACGGCGCGACCACGACGGCGACGGCGGCGACGACGGCGAGCACCAGGGCGATGCGCCATCGCGAGGTCAGGAGTTTCCGCCAGGCGGGGGCGGACGTGTGCGCCGGATGCACGAGGGGGCTCCTTGCGGGGTGTGTGGAGAGCGCCGCGGCGGTTTGGAGAGCGCTCTCCGATTGCTCGCAGTGTTGTCCGGCCGTTTCCGTCGTGTCAAGGGTTCGCGGCTATTCGCGGCAATCGGGAGCACCCCCGGACCTTGACACTCGCCCACAAAGGGTCGCAGTCTGGTCACACAGTTTGGAGAGCGCTCTCCAACCACTCCCTACGAGGCACGGGGTGATACGTGTGAGCACGACGGCAGTCCAGGCCACGCAGGACGCGCTGACCTTCCCCTCGACGTTCTGGTGGGGCGCCGCGACGGCCGCGTACCAGATCGAGGGCTCCGTGGACGCCGACGGCCGCACCCCGTCGATCTGGGACACGTTCGCGGCCCAGCCGGGCCGGATCGACGGTGGCGACACGGGCGCCACCTCGACCGGGCACTTCCTGCGCTACCGCGAGGACGTCAAGCTCATGGCCGAGCTCGGGCTGTCCGCGTACCGGTTCTCCATCGCCTGGCCCCGCGTCCGCCCGGCCGGCGGCGGCGTCAACGGTGCCGTCAACGAGGCGGGCCTCGACTTCTACGACCGGCTCGTCGACGAGCTGCTGGCCGCGGGCGTGCGCCCGGTCGCCACCCTCTACCACTGGGACCTGCCCCAGGAGCTCGAGGACCGCGGCGGCTGGACGGCCCGCGACACCGCGCTGCGCTTCGGCGACTACGCGGCCGCGGTCGGCGCCCGCCTCGGCGACCGGGTGGCCATGTGGAACACCCTCAACGAGCCCTGGTGCTCGGCCTTCCTCGGCTACGGCACCGGCGGGCACGCCCCCGGCCGCCGCGGCCACGTCGGCGCGCTGACCGCGACCCACCACCTGCTGCTGGCGCACGGGCTGGGCGTCGCGGCCCTGCGCGCGGCCGGCGTGACGGGCCAGGTCTCGGTGGCGCTCAACGCCGGGGCCGTGCGCCCGCTGACCGCGAGCCCGGCCGACGCCGACGCCGCCCGGCGCATCGACGGGCTGCTGAACCGGATCTTCTTCGACCCGATCCTGCGGGGGTCGTACCCGTCCGACACCATCGAGGACACCCGCGACCTGACCGACTGGCACTTCGTCCAGCCGGGCGACCTCGCGACGATCTCGGCCCCGGTCGACGCGATCTGCGTCAACTACTACCAGCCGGACCTGGTGAGCGCGGCCCCCGACGGCGAGCTGGACCACAACACGCCCTACCCGACGGCGCAGGCCGTCCGGTTCCACCCGACGCCGGGCCCGGTGACGCACATGGGCTGGTCGGTGGACCCGACGGGCCTGCGGGACCTGCTGCTGCGCATCAACCGCGACTACGGCGACCGCCCGATCTACGTGACCGAGAACGGCGCCGCGTACGACGACCGCCCCGGCCCCGACGGCGGCGTCGACGACCCGGAGCGCATCGCCTACCTGCGCGGCCACCTGGCGGCCGTGCACGAGGCGATCGCGGCGGGGGTGGACCTGCGCGGCTACTTCGTGTGGTCGCTGCTGGACAACTTCGAGTGGGCGTTCGGCTTCAGCCGCCGCTTCGGGCTGATCCGCGTGGACTACGCGACGCTGGAGCGCACGATCAAGGCGAGCGGCCGCTGGTACGCCGAGGCCATCGCGCGCAACGCCATCTGAGCCGGCCCCTGCCCCCTCGACGGCGGCCGGCCCACGCCCAGCCAGCGCCCGGCCGCCGTCGGGGCCCAGCGCTCGTCAGCGCTCGTCAGCGCTCATCAGCGCTCGTCAGCGCTCATCAGCGCTCGTCAGCGCTCATCCAGGACGCGGCGCATCTTGCCGGCCGAGCGCTCCACGGTGCCGGGCTCGGCCACCGCCACGCGGATCGTCACGCCGATCGAGCCCTTCGCCGCCCGCTCCAGCTCCCGCGCGTCCGCCTCGGCCGCCTGCGGGGCCGAGCCCGGGCGGCGCTCGGCGCGCACGGTGAGCACGTCGAGGCGGTCGGCGCGGGACAGTACACACTGGAAATGCGGCGCCAGGGACGGCCGGCGCAGCAGGAGCTCCTCGATCTGGGTCGGGAACACGTTCACGCCGCGCACGATCATCATGTCGTCGCTGCGGCCGGCGATCCGCTCCATGCGGCGCATCGTGCGCGCGGTGCCGGGCAGCAGGCGGGTGAGGTCGCGCGTGCGGTACCGGATCACGGGCATCGCCTCCTTGGTCAGCGACGTGAGCACCAGCTCGCCGTAGGAGCCGTCGGGCAGCACCGCGCCGGTGACGGGGTCGACGATCTCCGGGTAGAAGTGGTCCTCCCAGATCGTGAGGCCGTCCTTGGTCTCGGCGCACTCGTTGGCGACGCCGGGGCCCATCACCTCCGACAGCCCGTAGACGTCGACGGCGTGCATCTCCAGGCGCCGCTCCAGCTCCGCGCGCATGTCCTCGGTCCAGGGCTCGGCGCCGAGGATCCCCACCTGCAGCGAGGTGTCCCGCGGGTCGAGGCCCTGGCGCTCCATCTCGTCGACGATCGCCAGCAGGTACGACGGCGTCACCATGATGACGTCGGGCCGGAAGTCCCGGATCAGGGTCACCTGCCGCTCGGTCATGCCGCCGGAGACGGGCACGACCGTGCAGCCGAGGCGCTCGGCGCCGTAGTGGGCGCCCAGGCCGCCGGTGAACAGCCCGTAGCCGTAGGCCACGTGCACCAGGTCGCCGGGGCGCCCGCCCGCGGCCCGGATCGAGCGGGCCATGAGCCCGGCCCAGGTGTCCACGTCGGCCTTCGTGTAGCCCACGACCGTGGCCTGGCCCGTCGTGCCCGACGAGGCGTGGATGCGGGCCACCCGCTCGCGCGGGACCGCGAACATGCCGAACGGATAGTTCGCGCGCAGGTCGGCCTTCGCCGTCATCGGCAATCGCGCCAGGTCCGCGAGGTCGCGCAGATCCGACGGGTGCACTCCGGCCGCCTCGAACGCGGCCGTGTAGTGCGGCACGTGCTCGTACGCGTGCCGCACGGTCTGCTGGAGGCGGGCGAGCTGCAGGGCGGCCAGCTCGTCGCGGGAGGCGGTCTCGATCGGCTCCAGGATGCCGGGGGCGGGGGTGACGTCACGCACAGGACCATCCTGCACCCGCAGCTCAGCGCGTGCGTGCTCCCGATCACGCCCGCGCGCCGCCCGGCGGCCCTTCTGAATCGATACAGTAAAGCCATGAGTACCGCGATGGAGACCACCACCCGCCGGGTTCGCACCGCGATCGCCGGCCGCATGCAGGCCCGCCGCGCCCGGCGCAGCCTGGAGCGCGAGATCGCCGCCTACCGGACCCCGGCCGAGCGCCTCGAGCTGGACCTGATCCTGGGCCGGCACACCGAGGAGGAGATCGCCGAGATCGACGCCATCCTCCGCAACACCTAACCGAGCGCGCCGGCCGCCGCGTCCACCGTCGCGGCGATGATGAAGACCTGGTCGAGCCCGGTGATGCGGAAGATGCGCCCGACCCGCTCGTCGGCGCACACGACGGCGAACCCGCCGCCGGCCTCGCGCGCCCGGTTGTACGCGCCGATCAGCACGCCCAGCGACACCGAGTCCATGAAGGTGACCGCGGCCAGGTCGACCACGAGCGAGGGCCGCGCGTCGAGCGCGGCGGCGATCGCGTCGCGCAGCTCGGGCGCGTTGGCGACGTCGAGCTCGCCCTCGGCACGCACGACCCCGTGCCCACCCACCGTGTCGATCGTGAACGCCACGGCGTAGACGGTAGCGGCTCGCGCACCGCTCACCGCCCCGGGGTCCGGCCCGGTCACGGCGCGCTCCCGCGATGCGACACGGCCGAGGCCGCAACGCCTTCCACATCAGCGTGCGGCGCGCGGTCCGGCCGAAGCGCATGACTCGGGTCCGCGGTGGTGCGGACCGTCGCTCCCGCCAGGCACCGCTCGGCGCTGCGCGCCGTCGCTGCCAGGCCCGCCGCTGGTCACCCCATTCTTCTCGCAGTCCCCCGCGCTCGGGCATGTAAAGCATCCTTGACACGATGTCGGGTTCGCTTTACCTTCGTGATGTCAAAGATATTGGACACACGAAGCGAGGGGCCATGTCTCACCAGGAGAAACGCGCCTGGATCTACGCCGTTGTCGCCGTCGTCGTCTACGCCGGATACGTGATCGCGCTCCTGCTGCGGATGCCCGCCGCGGGCCTCACCGCCGCGCACTACGTCACGCCCCTGCTGGTCGCGGTCGGCGCGTCGGTGGTGCTCAACATCGCCGCCGTGACGGTCGCCGCCGGCGCCGCGCCGAAGGACGCGCAGGCCCTCGACGAGCGGGACCGCGCGATCGGCCGGCTCGGCGAGTACGTCGGCTTCTACGTCATGAGCATCGCCGCCCTCGTCCCGCTGGTGCTGGCGTTGCGCGAGGCCCCGTACTTCTGGATCGCCAACTCCCTGTACCTGGCGTTCGTGCTCGCGGCCCTGGCGTCGGCGGCCGTGAAGATCGTCGCGTACCGGCGGGGGATGTAGGGGTGGGCAAGCCGACCCGCGTCACGAACTCGATCCGCGCGCTGCGCTTCGCCCACGGCGAGATGACCCAGGCGGAGCTGGCCGAGCGCATCGGGG
This sequence comes from Dactylosporangium sp. CA-052675, assembly GCF_050947935.1. Lineage (GTDB taxonomy): Bacteria > Actinomycetota > Actinomycetes > Mycobacteriales > Micromonosporaceae > Dactylosporangium. The sequence goes on from NZ_CP192010.1 coordinate 6,664,255, forward strand.
TCACGCGGCAGACCGTCAACGCCATCGAGCAGGGCAAGTACTCCCCCACGCTCGAAGCGGCCTTCCAGATCGCGCGGGCGTTCGGCGTCCCGCTCGAGGCAGTGTTCCACTACCCGCAGGAGGAGTCATGAGGGCGGTCGTGCGGCGGCGCTACGGCGACCCGCTCGAGATCCGCGAGACCCCCGCGCCGGCGGCCGGGCCCCGCGAAGTGCTCGTCGAGGTCCGCGCGGCCGGCGTCGATCAGGGCGTGTGGCACCTGGCGACCGGGCTGCCCTACGCCGTGCGGGCCGCCGGCTTCGGCCTGCGCCGCCCCCGCCGGCCGATCCTGGGCCTCGACCTCGCGGGCGTGGTCGCCGCCGTCGGGCCGGAGGTGACCGGGCTGCGCGTCGGCGACGAGGTGTTCGGCACCGGCGACGGCACCTTCGCGGAGCTGGCCGTCTCCACCGAGCGGCGCCTGGCCCGCAAGCCGGAGCGGATCTCCTTCGCGCAGGCGGCGACGGTCGCCGGGTCCGGGGTCGCCGCGCTGCAGGGCCTGCGCGACGCGGGGCGCCTGCGCTCGGGTCAGCGCGTGCTGATCCTGGGCGCGGGCGGCGGGGTGGGGTCGTTCGCGGTACAGATCGCGCGCATCCTCGGCGCCGAGGTCACCGGGGTGTGCTCGGCCGCGAAGGCGGACCTGGTGCGCTCCCTCGGCGCGGCGCACGTCGTCGACTACGCGACCGGCGAGCCCACCGGCCGCTGGGATCTCGTCCTCGACACCGGCGGCGGCCGGACCCTGCGCGCGCTGCGGCACCTGCTGACCCCGGCGGGCACCCTGGTGATCGTCGGCGGCGAACGGGGCGGCCGGTGGCTGCAGGGCAGCGACCGGCAGCTGCGCGCGGGCCTGCTCAACGGCTTCACCCGCCAGCACCTGACCGGCCTGCTGTCGAAGGCCACCGCCCCGCTGCTGGAGACGCTCGCCGCCTGGATGGCCTCCGGCGCCCTGACACCGGTCGTCGACCGCACCTTCCCCCTCGCCGAGGCCGCCTCGGCGCTGGACTACCTGCGGGCCGGGCACCCGCGCGGCAAGGTCGCCCTCACGCTCTGAGCCGCGGCGTGCACCCCCCACCCGATCACGCTGCGAGCCACGGCGTGCGCTCGCACCCACGCACGCTGCGAGCCCGGGGCGTGCCACGCCCACCCGCTCACGCTCTGAGCCGCGGCGTGCCGCCCCCGCCCGCCCGCGCGAAGGCGACGAGACCGTCCACGTCGATCCCGTGCGGCGCCCGGCCCGCATACGCCGCGATCCGCAGCGCCGCCCGGTCCAGCAGCCGGGCGGCGCCGTCGGCGTTGCCGCGCCGGGCGTGCGTGAGCCCGACGGCCAGCTGGGCGAGCCCGCGCCACAGCTCGCGCTCCGCCTGCGGGGCGGACTTCCAGGCGGCCTCCAGGACCTCGTGGGCGTGGAACGGCCGCCCCTCGTCCAGCAGGTCCTGCGCCCGCGCGAGCGCCTCCCCGGGCGTGACCTCGAGATCGTCGGGCATCGTCGGCACGCCCGCCGCCCCGCGGGGCAGCGGCCGGCCGAGCTCGTCCCGCGGCCGCTGGTTGCGCGCCCGGCCCTCGACGTCTCGATCCCGCTCCATGCCTCCCAGCGTATTTCACGGTTTTCCGTGACGGTGGTTCCGCTCGATGTCGGGCATGATGGACCGCGTGACGCAATGGGAATATGCGCGACTGGAGTACCGTGCGGCCGGCACGCTGGGCACGGACAAGTTCGAGGACTGGGACGCCGTCTTCCACCACCCGGGCGGCGTGCAACGGTGGGGCACCGACGAGCGCTTCAACGACCTGCGCCACCTCAACCGCGCCGGCGCCGACGGCTGGCAGGCCTACGACCGCGCCGCGATGATCATCGGTCAGCCGCACCGCCTGCACGCGGTGACCTACTCCCTGCGCCGCCCCATAGAGCGCTGACCCGGCGCGCTGACGCTCGCTCCTGCCAAGGCGGGTCACCGCCTCCTGCCACGCCCGGCGGGGCTGTCGCGGAAAGACTTCCACGCATTCGGCGACGCGAGGAGGGCACGGTGCGACGATCGACGATCCCGCGCCGCGCGACCGGCCCCCTCCTGGACGACGGCTCCCCCGTCCACGCAATGGCGCGTGCGGGGGGATGCCGGCCGGGATCATGCGTGACAGCCGGATCGAGTCGGAATACGGACAGTCACGCGCATCGGCACCCGGGAGCCGGTACGCCTAGCCCGTACCCATCCGGATTCCGGGGAGGCTCCACCATGACCACACCCGCGCAGCCCGAACCCGAGCCCCCGCCGCAGCCCCAGGCGCCCGCGCACGACCCGATGCCGGGGCAGCCCGCGGTCGCGGCGCCGGCCAGCAGCGGCAAGCGCCGGCAGGTCACGATCCTGCTCTCGCTGGTCGTCCTGCTCGGCGCGCTGCTCGGCGCCGCCTGGTACTTCAACCGCGACGCGGCCATGAACGCGAACGTCGGCGACTGCCTGCACAACCCGGGCGACGACAAGCTCAAGATCGTGAAGTGCGACGGCGGTGACGCGGACTTCGTCGTGCTCGGCAAGGTCTCCGGCAAGGCGCAGAGCGAGGCGACCAGCCCGTTCACGTCCGTCTGCGATCAGTGGCCGGACAGCACCAACACGTTCTGGCAGGGCGAGCAGGGCAAGAAGGGCGACGTCCTCTGCCTCAAGTCGACGAAGCCATGACCCGGCGGTGGGCCGGGGCGACCCCCGGCCCACCGTCCGTCAGGCCCGCCCCGCGTCAGTAGCCGGGGAAGACGGCGCGCAGGTCGTCCAGGCTGATGGGGCCGGTGACGGTGACCGACGACGGCGTGTAGGCGGGCTTGAGCCGGCCCGAGGCCAGCCGCAGCCAGGCCTCCAGCGTCAGCGACAGCGTGCCGTCCGGCGTGGCCGGGGCGGCCCCCAGGGCGACCGGGTCGGCCAGGTGCAGGCCGAGGGTCTCGCCGGTGTCGGTGAGCTGGACGAGCAGGTCCGCGGTGCGCCCGTCGAGGTTGGCCGGCTTCGCGATCCAGCCGAACAGGCCCTCGACGCGGTCGCTGATGAGCGCGGCCGCCTCGGGCGCGAGCTGTGCGGCCGGGTCGAGGCCCGCGCGCACGTCCCAGTCGTGGTAGCCGAACTCGGTCAGCCGCAGCAGCGCCGAGGTGGCCACGTCGACCGGCTCCGGCATCCAGCCGACGTCGATCTTGTGCGACTCGCGCTGCTCGGGCGTGAGCGCCTCGTAGGCCTCGACCAGGCGCTGGTTCGCGACCGGGAACGCGGCCTGGCGCTCCTGCGGGGTCATGGCGTCCCAGCGCGCCCAGACACCCTTGTTGAACTCGAACTCGGGGGCGGGACGGCCCTCGAGCGAGGCCCGCACGGCCTCCAGGTTGATCTCGGCGCCGCTGCCCAGGTGGCTCACGACCTGCGACACATCCCACTCGTCGGCCGCCGACGGGCCGGTCAGCTGCTCCGCCGACAGGCCCGCGACCAGCGCGGAGAGGTCGTCGTGGCCCTTGCGAAGGGCGGCGATCGCCTGATCTGCCCGACTACTCATCAAACCCCCAAAAAGATCCGGAACCCGAGATACTTGAAGCATAAACAAGCCCTGGAATATTGCGTCACCCGCAACATCAGGTAGCGTCGCCTGATGAACACGGGGGCCGAACTGGGTGAACAGCAGCGCACCACACGGTTAAGGCCCCGAGCATGGACCGAGTTGCTGCTGGTCCTGGGGTTGTTCCTCGCCTACAAGGTCGGCCGCCTCGCCGTCGACGGCCGCGTCGGAGCCGCCTACAGCGACGCCGACCTGGTCTGGCAGCTCGAACGCGTGCTGCGCCTGCCGGACGAGGCCGCCGTCCAGCACCTGCTGCTCAGCGCGGATGCCCTGGTCCGGGCGGCCAACGTGTTCTACGCCGTCGTGCACTTCCCCGCCACGATCGCGTTTCTGATCTACGTGTACTGGTTCCGCCCCGCACACTACCTTCGCTTCCGCCGCATCCTGGCGTGGCTCACCGCGGCCGGGCTCGTCATCCACTTCGCCTTCCCGCTCGCCCCGCCGCGGATGCTCGGCGACCTCGGGCTCGTCGACACCGCCGCCCTGTACGGCCCCAGCGTCTACGGCCCGCCCCAGACCGACACGCTCAGCAACCAGTACGCGGCGATGCCGAGCCTGCACGTCGGCTGGGCCCTGGTCGTCGCCGCCGGGCTCATCCACGCCACCGCCTCGAAGTGGCGCTGGCTCTGGCTCGCCCACCCGGTCCTCACGATGCTCGTCGTCGCCGGCACCGCCAACCACTACTGGATCGACGGCATCATCGCCGCGATCCTCGTCGGCATCCTCCTCATGGCCACCAGCCGCCAGGAGCACGCCTCCCCGCGCGTACCGGTCCAGGTCGGCCCCGCCCAGGCCGAACAGCGGGAACGCGTCCAAGGCACAAAGCTGACATCACAACAATGATCCGTACGGTATAGAAGATCGTGTGGATTGGAACCTGCGCACCTGCGCGCGCCGCGGGCACATCACCTACGCCCCGACCGAGGATTCGTTCCGGGAGAAGCTGCACGCCACCACCCCGGTCGGCCCGGCCTGGCGGTGCCTGCGCTGCGGGGACTTCGTCATCGGCGAGCCGCACCAGCGCGGGCCGGCCGAGCGCGCCCCCATCGTGCTGCGCGGGCGGGCCCTGCGCGACGCGCTGATCCTGCGCCTGCTCTCCCTGGAGCGGTTCATCAAGGGCCTGCTCTGCCTCGCCGCCGCCTACGGCGTGTTCCGCTTCCGCAGCCACCGCGACGGCGTCGAGCGGGCCTTCAACGAGGACCTGCCGCTGCTCAAGCCGTTCATGGACAAGATCGGCTGGAAGTTCGAGGACTCCGCGATGATCCACACCATCCGGACCGTCATCGAGGCCGAGGCCAAGACCCTCCTGTGGGTCGCGGCCGGGCTCGCCCTCTACGGCACGCTCCAGCTCGTCGAGGGCGTCGGCCTGTGGATGCTCAAGCGCTGGGGCGAGTACTTCGCCGTCGTCGCCACCTCCCTCGGCCTGCCCATCGAGATCTACGAGCTCACCGAGAAGATCACGTTCACCCGCATCGGGGCGCTCGTGATCAACATCGTCGCGGTGCTGTACATCCTGCTGTCCAAGCGCCTCTTCGGGCTGCGCGGCGGGAAGGCGGCGCACGAGGCCGAGCGGCACGAGACCAGCTTCCTCGAGGTCGAGCTCGCCGCGAACGAGCCCACGCTGCCCAAGGGCCTGCGCATCCCCAAGGCACCCGTAGGCGTCCGGTAGGCGAACAAACTGCCACTGGCGGGACACGCGCACGAGTCGTATAGTTGAGAGCGAGACCGGCATCTTCCCCCGTGGATGCCGGTCTTCTTCATTCCCGGCCCAGACGCCTGCGGCATGACCCCGACATGGCCACGTGCTCGGCGCACGCCGGCCCGGCGGCCGCGCGAGGACCGAGGCATCGCACATACCGGCGTCCTGCGCGACAGGCCGACGCCCACCTACGAGACGTTCTTGCGGATCGTGCGGATCGCGTTGAGGTTGTGCTCGCGGGCGCACGACTCCAGCACGGCCGGGTCGTCCTCGCCCCGCTCCAGCCGGTCCAGGAGCGAGTCGTGCTCCTCGACCGCCGTCGTGAGCCGCAGCGCCGGATACAGCGTCACCAGCACCCGCGACGCGTCGATGCGGTCCCAGATGCCGTCCAGGGACTCGATGACGTACCGGTTGCCGCAGCAGCGGTACAGCGCCCGATGGAACCGGCGGTGCAGCGCCATCACCTGCCCGTGATCGATCGGCCCGGCCGCGGCCGCCTCGCGCAGCCGCCCGTTCAACGCGCGCGCCTCGGCCAGGTCCTCCGGCGACACCCGCGCCGCCGCCGCCGCGAACGCGAACCCGTCCAGCAGCGCCAGCATCTCGACGAGCTGCTCCCACTCGTCGTCCTGCAGCGTCGCCACCCGCGCGCCCACGTTGCGCTCGAACGCCACCAGGCCCTCCGCCTCCAGCCGGCGGATCGCCTCGCGCACCGGCACCGGCGAGACGTCGAGCTCCCGCGCCAGGGCGCTGAGCACCAGCCGCCGGCCCGGGCCGAGCCGGCCGTCGATGATGCGCTCACGGATCTCGCGGTACGCGAGCTCGTGCTTGGACGGCTCCGGGTGCACCACGCGCCACTTCCCACTCTTGACAGGGCCGAACGGGGCATCGATCATATACGATAATCGTATACGATCACCTGGGCCGTCGGCGGTCCGGCCGGAGCAACGGGGGCGGCCGGACCGCCGACGGCACTCGATCCAGGGTCACGCGTCGGTCATCGTAAGGCCCAGCTCCCGGGCGGACACCTCGCGCATCTCCTCAAGATCGTCGAGGCGTTCCCGATGACCGTCACGGGCAAGGTCCGCAAGGTGTTACCGCGGGATCTTGTAGTGCGCGAGCCGCCCCGCGCAGTAGGCCCGCACGGCCCCGGCGGTCAGCGGCCCGGCCCCCTCGCGCAGGCGCACCCAGGCCATCAGCTCCTCGCCGAGCCGCTCGTCCGGCACCCCGATCACCTGCACGTCGACGATGTCCGGATGACCGTAGAGGAACTCCTCGACCTCGCGCGGGTACACGTTCTCGCCCCCGCGGATCACGAGGTCCTTGATGCGCCCGACGATGTTGACGTAGCCCTCGTCGTCCATCGTCGCCAGGTCGCCGGTGTGCATCCACCTTCACCTCGAGGTGCGGCCCGACCCGCCCCGACGGTCGACACGCGCCGCTCCAGGTCGTCGTCGCGGGCCGTCTGGGTCGACACCGGGGAGGTCTCGGTCATGCCGTAGCAGATCGTCACCCCGGCCATGCCCATGTCGGCGACGACCCGCTGCATCACGTGCACCGGGCACGGCGAGCCGGCCATGACGCCGGTGCGCAGCGTCGAGAGGTCGTAGGCGGCGAAGCCGGGCAGCGCCAGCTCCGCGATGAACATCGTCGGCACGCCGTAGAGCACCGTGCAGCGCTCCTGCTGCACCGCGGCCAGGGTCTGCGCCGGGTCGAAGGCCCGCGCCGGGATGACCATGCAGCTGCCGTGGGTGGTCGCGCCGAGGTTGCCCATCACCATGCCGAAGCAGTGGTAGAACGGCACCGGCAGGCAGACCCGGTCGGCCTGCGTCCAGCCCTGCGTCTCGGCCACGAAGTAGCCGTTGTTCAGGATGTTGTGGTGCGACAGGGTGGCGCCCTTCGGGAAGCCCGTCGTGCCCGAGGTGTACTGGATGTTGATCGGGTCGTCGAAGGTCAGCGATGCCTCCCGCTCGCGCAGCGCGGACTCGGGGGCCTGCTGCCGGGCGAGCGCGGCCCAGTCGCCGGAGCCGATGAAGATCACGTCGGCGAGGCCGGGGCGGACCTCGGTGACCATCGCGCGGTAGTCCGAGGTGTTCAGGCGCTCGGCCGAGACGAGCAGGCCCACGCCGGACTGCTCGAGCACGTAGGCCAGCTCGTGGGTGCGGTACGCCGGGTTGATGTTCACCAGGATCGCGCCGATCTTGGCGGTGGCGTACTGCAGGATCGTCCACTCGGGACAGTTGGGCGCCCGGATGCCGACCCGCTCGCCCTTGCCGATCCCCCGCGCGAGCAGCCCCCGCGCCACCGCCTCCACCTCGGCGAGGAACTCGCGATAGGTCCAGCGCCGGCCGGTGGGGACGTCGACGAGGGCATCGGCGCCGGGCACGCGGGCGGCGGTCCGGTCGAGATTGGCGCCGATGGTCTCGCCCAGCATCGGCCCGTCGGCGGCCCCGACGGAGTACGACAACCGTGTCATGCGCCGACGATGCCACCACCCTGCGGAAAAAGCACCGGGCCGGCCCCGGCGGCGGGCGATCCCGGCCTCGCCTCGCCCCGGCACGATCGACCGGACAGGGCCTAAGCTGGGCAGGATGGGCGACACGGAGCTCAGCCGCGACCTGGCGGCGGTGGACTGGGCCGCGACTCCGCTCGGGCCGCCCGAGTCGTGGCCGGCGAGCCTGCGCTCGGCGCTGCGCATCATGCTCGGGTCGCGCTTCGCGATGTGGATGGCGTGGGGCCCGCAGCTCACCTTCCTGTGCAACGACGCCTACGGGCGCGCCACGCTCGGCAAGCGGTACCCGTGGGCCCTCGGGCGGCCGGCGCGCGAGGTGTGGGCCGAGGTCTGGGACGCGGCCGGCCCCCGCATCCGGACGGTGCTGGAGACCGGCCGGGCCACCTGGGACGAGGGGCTGCGGCTGCTGCTCGGGCGCAGCGGCTTCACCGAGGAGACCTACCACACCTTCTCCTACGGCCCGCTCACCGACGACGACGGGGCCGTCGCCGGGATCCTGTGCGTGGTCATCGAGACCACCGAGCGGGTCGTCGCCGAGCGGCGCCTGGCCACCCTGCGCGACCTCGGGGCCGGGCTCGACGCGGCGGCGGACGAGGCGCAGCTGCTCGCGGCCGTCGAGCGCGGCCTGTCCGGGCGCCCCGACGACCTGCCCTTCACGCTGCTGTACCTCCACGACGGCGACCACCCCGTGCTCGCCGCGAAGACCGGCGTCCCCGGCGGCCACCCCTGCACCGACCCCGCGACGTGGCCGAGGGTGGACGCGGCACCGGTGACCGCCGGCGGGCTCGACGGGCTGCCGTGCGGCGCGTGGGACGAGCCGCCGTCCCAGGCGCGGATCGTGCCGCTGTCCCGGCCCGGTGGCGGGCGGCCACTGGGCTCGCTGGTCGTGGGCCTCAACCGGTACCGGCCGTTCGACGCCGCCTACGCGGACTTCGTCGACCGCCTCGCCGGGACGATCGCGGCCCGCCTGGGCACCGCCCGCGCGTTCGCGTCCGAGCACGGCCGCGCCGAGGCCCTCGCCGAGCTCGACCGGGCCAAGACGGCGTTCTTCACCAACGTCAGCCACGAGTTCCGCACGCCGCTGACCCTGCTGCTGGGCCCGGCCGAGGACGCCCTCGCCGACCAGGCCGAGCCGCTGCCGCCGGGCCAGCGGGGCCGGGTCGAGGTGGTGCGGCGCAACGCCGAGCGGCTGCTGAAGCTCGTCAACACGCTGCTGGACTTCTCGCAGCTGGAGTCCGGGCGGCTCGAGCCGCACCGGGAGGCGCTGGACCTGGCCCGGCTCACCGCGGAGCTGGCCGGCATGTTCGCGCCCGCCGCCGAGCGGGCCGGGCTGCGCCTGGAGGTCGACTGCCCGCCGCTGCCGCGGACCGTCTTCGCCGACCGCGACATGTGGGCCAAGATCGTGCTCAACCTGCTGTCGAACGCGGTGAAGTACACCTTCACCGGCGGCGTGACGGTCCGGCTCGCCCCGGACGGGGACGAGCACGTGCGGCTGGCCGTCACCGACACCGGCGTCGGCATCGACCCCGCCCACCAGGCCCGGCTCTTCGAGCGCTTCCACCGGGTGCCGGAGGCCCGGGCCCGCACGCACGAGGGCTCCGGGATCGGCCTCGCGCTGGTCGCCGAGCTGGCCGCGCTGCACGGCGGGGCGGCCGGCGTGCGCAGCCGGCCCGGGGAGGGCTCGACCTTCACCGTCCGCATCCCCGTCGGGTCCGGCCCGGCGCTGCCGTCGCAGATCTCGCCGGTGCCGGCGGTGCACGGCTACGTCGCGGACGTCGAACGATGGGTCGGCGCCCCCGCGAGCGCCCCGCCGGCGAGCCCCGACCCGGCCGCGCCCCGCGTGCTCGTGGTCGACGACGACGCGGACCTGCGCGACTACGTCCGCCGCATCCTCGGCGCCGACTACCAGGTGCTGGAGGCGGCCGACGGGGTGCGGGCGCTGCAGCTCGTGCGCGCCGACCCGCCCGACCTCCTGGTCACCGACGTGATGATGCCCGGCCTCGACGGGTTCGGGCTCATCACGGCCGTGCGCGCGAACGGCCCCGGGCACCTGCCGGTGATCGTGCTCTCGGCCCGGGCCGGGGACGAGGCCACCGTCGAGGGCCTCGACGCCGGCGCCGACGACTACCTCGTCAAGCCGTTCAGCCCGCGGGAGCTGCGGGCGCGGGTGCGGGCCAGCCTGGAGTTCGACCGCATCCGGCGCACCCGCGACGAGCTGCAGCGCAACCGGGAGCTGCTGGACCAGGCCCAGCGCCTGGCCGCCGTCGGCTCGTGGGAGCTCGACCTGAGCACCGGCGACATCCGCGGCTCCGAGGAGTTCCTGCGCCAGTTCGCGGTCACCCCCGAGCAGCTGCTCGACGAGCACGGCCGGCAGCTCATCAACGGCCGGGTGCACCCCGACGACCGCGCGCGGGTCGACGAGGCGATCGACGCCGCCGTCGAGGGCGCGCCGCTGGACTACGAGTCGCGGGTGCAGATGGGCGACGGCACCGAGCGCATCTTCCGCACCCGCGGTGAGCTCGAGCGCGACGCCGCGGGCAAGCCCGTCCGGCTGCGCGGCTCCAACCAGGACATCACCGAGCAGCGCAACGCCGAGCGGGCCGTCGCCGCCGCGGCCGCCGCGCAGGAGGCCGCGGCCCGGGAGCACCGCATCGCCGACCAGCTCCAGCGCAGCCTCCTGCCGCCGGTGACCCTCGCCCCCGAGCACCTGGAGCTCGCGGCCTACTACCGCCCGGGCGTCGCCGGGACGCAGGTCGGCGGGGACTGGTACGACGTCATCGAGCTCGGCGCCGACCGGACCGCCCTGGTGATGGGCGACGTGATGGGCCGGGGCGTGCCCGCCGCCGCCGTCATGGGCCAGCTGCGCGCCGCGGTGCGCGCCTACGCCCGGCTCGACCTGCCGCCGGCCGACGTGCTGGAGTACCTCGACGGGGTCGTGCGGGACCTGCGCGAGGACCAGATCGTCACCTGTGTCTACGCCGTCTACGACCCGGGCGAGCGCAGCCTGACCTACGCCAACGCCGGCCACCTGCCCCCGCTGCTGCTGCTGCCCGGGGCGGCGCCGCGCCCGCTGACCTCGTCCGGCCCGCCGCTCGGCACCGGCCCGCTGACCCTCGCCGAGGAGCGCCTGGAGCTGCCGGTCGGGGCGCTGCTCACGCTCTACACCGACGGCCTGGTCGAGCACCGCGACCGCGACCTCGACGCGGGCATCTTCGCCCTGGCCGCGCTCGTCGGCGACCTCGACGGCCCGCTCGCCGACGCCCCCGACCGGCTCGTGAGCAAGCTGCTGCCGGACGGCCCCGACGACGACATCACGCTGCTCATGACCCGCATCGTCGGCGAGCCGGGCGAGGAGCAGTCGGTGATCCGGCACATCCCGGCCCACGAGCGCGCGGTCCGCGACGCCCGGCGCCTGGTCGACTCGACGCTGCGCCGGTGGGACGCGCCGCCGCGGGTCGTCGACGACCTGGTCCTGGTCGTGAGCGAGCTGGCCGCGAACGCGGTCCTGCACGGCCGCCCGCCGATCCAGCTCCGGCTGCGCCGCACGCAGACGCACGTGGTGCTGGAGCTGCACGACACGGCGCCGTACCTGCCGCGCAAGCAGCGCCCCACCCCGGACGACGAGCACGGCCGCGGCCTGCAGCTGGTGGCGTCGCTGTGCGACCGCTGGGGCACCCGGCCGACGGCCGAGGGCAAGGCCGTGTGGTGCATGCGCTCGATCTAGGACGCCCGCCGCCCCGGGACACCCGCCGGCGCGGGGCCGCCGCGACCTCCGGCGGCATCTCCCGCCCGCGCGGCAGGCCCGGTCTCGCCGCCGACGCGCGGCCCGCGCTCGCCGGACGGCACGACGAGCCCGAGGTGCGCCCGGGAGACGCGTGCTCAGGGCGCGTAGAGCCCGCGGCGGGCCGCGACGAAGGACTCGACCGTCATCGGGGGCGAGCCCGTCACCCGGGCCACGTCCGTCGTCAGGCGGTCGTAGCGGTCCTCGCGGTGCAGCCGCGCCATGGTGGCGATGTGCTCCCGGGTGTGCGCCGGCAGGCCCGACGGCGCCAGGACCTCGGCCTCCCAGCGGTCCGGGTCCGCGGCCACGTAGGTGATCTCGCGGCCCAGCGCGCGGGAGAACGCCGCCGCCACCTCCGGCATCGACAGCGCGTGCGGGCCGGTCAGCTCGTAGACGCGGCCGACGTGCCGGGCCGGGTCGCGCAGGATCGCCGCCGCGACCCGGGCGACGTCGGCCACCGCGACCGGGGAGGTGCGGCCCGTGCCGAACGGCAGCTCGATCGTGCCGCGCGCCCGGATCGAGGCGGCCGCGAGGGTCGTGAACAGCGGGTTGTCCAGGAACGCCGTCGGGCGCAGGTGTACCACCGGCAGCCCCGACCAGTCCAGGACGCGCTCGGCGAGCCAGTGCAGCCGCTGCTGGCGCGACTGGTCGGTGCTCGTCGCGGTCATCTGCGACACCGTCATCTGCGACAGACCGACGAGCGCGCGCAGGCCGCCCCGGTCGCGGGCCACGCTCGCCACGACCGCCGTCGCGAGCAGGTGCTCGGGCGAGACTGGCATCGAGAAGAACATCGCGTCCGCCCCGTCGAGCGCCTCGGCGACCGACTCGGGCCGGGTGAGGTCCCCGACCACGGCGTCGAAGTCCACCGGGGCGGGACGGTGCAGCAGGCCGCGCACGGGGACGCCGGCGGCGCGCAGGTCGGCGAGCACCGCGCGGCCGACGTCGCCGACCCCGGCGACGAGGACGAGGTTCACCGGCCGCGCCTACCCGGGGCGGCGCGCTTCAACCGCCCCGGCGCGGCGGACCGGCGGTCGTCGCCGGGGCGGTGGGCGCTACGGCCGGGGCGAGCCCTCGGCGAGGTGCGCGAGGATGGCGGCCCGGGTCGGGCGGCGGTCCAGCTCCATGAACCGCTGGGGGCCCGCCACCGGCTCGAAGCCGCTGCGCCGGTACACCTCGTGGGCGTCGCGCGTGGCCAGCAGGAGCCGCAGCACGCCGGCCGCGGCGAGCTCCTCGACCATGCTGTCGACGAGCCAGACGCCCAGCCCGCGGCCGCGGTGCGCCGGGTCGACGTACACGTCACAGATCCAGGCGAACGTGGCGCCGTCGGTGATCGCGCGGGCGAAGGCGACCTCGCGGCCCTCGTGCAGGACGGTGAAGGGCACCGAGCCGTCGATCGAGCGGGAGACCACCTCGAAGGCCCGGCCGGCGGCCCAGTACGAGTCCTCGCTGAGCCAGCGGTGCACGACCGCCCGGTCGACGCGGGCGGGGTCGGTGGTCAGCAGGTATCCGTCGCGTTCGCGTTCGCTCACGGGGGGACCGTACCGCCGCCGCCGACCGGGCCCGAGGGCCAGAACCGGATCAGTGGACCGGATCCCAGCCGTCGGCCCCCGAGAGGTAGTCGGCGATCGTGGGCGCGACGGTGAGCTGCGGGCGGTCGGCGCCCGGCAGGGCACCCGGGCCGCGGTTGTGGTACTCGCCGTAGCGGGCGTCGCGCCACGGCCAGGTGCCGAAGTCCGACCACGGCGCCGCGCCGATGTGCGCGCCGAGCACCGAGTCGCGGATCGTCACCTCGGCGACCGCGTCCGGGTCGTTGCTCGGGTGCCACGGCCGGCCCAGGAACACGCTGCCGGGCGGGCAGTCGGAGGTGAGCCGGCACCCGGTGAGCAGGAAGCCGTGCGGGTTCGCCAGCGACGTGCTCGCGGCGGTGACGTAGCCGTTGTTCGTGGCCGAGCCGCGGTCGAGGGAGTGGATGCCGCAGCGGTCGAGCACGGCGGTGGCCCGGCCGAAGATGAAGTCGACGTCGCCCTCGATCCAGCACTTGCGCAGGTAGACGCGGCTCACCACCGCGGCGTCCGGGCTGTTGAGGTAGAGCGTGTCCTGGTTGGCCAGGAACCGGACGTTGTCGAAGACGATCCGGTCGGCGCGGGTCAGCACCGCGACCGCCTGGCGGTTGGTGATCTCGGGGTGCGCGGCCTCGTCGAAGGTGTTGGCGAACGTGAGGTTGCGGGCGGAGAAGTCGCTGCCGGAGATGGTGACCGAGGCGCTGCCCGAGGTGCCCCAGGGCGTCCCGTCCGGCTTGAGGGTGCCGTTGGCGCGGTCGTCGCAGATGACGACGGCGCTCGGGTCGGGGCCCTGGCCGCGGAAGGTGATGCCGGGCTTGTCGGCGGGGATGACGACCTGGCCGTGGTACGTCCCGGGCCGGATCTTCACCGTGAAGGGCCCGGTGTTCCCGCTGGGCACCGCGTCCACGGCGGCCTGGACGGTGCGCACGTCCCCGCTGCCGTCGGCGGCGACGGTGATCTGCGGGCCGGGCCAGGCCGACGCCGAGCGGGCCGTCGCGGTGGCGCCCGCGATGCCCGCCAGCGCGCCCGCGAGCAGGACGGATCTGCGACGCATGAGCCGGACCTCCCTAGGAATGCGCTTTCCTGCGTCACCCTAGGCCCGGACCACGACCGCGGTCAATGACAACCTTGTTGCAGCCAGTTGCCGGTCATGGCCTGCACCGCCCGGCCGTCGACGTCGGCGAGCTTGCGGGCCAGGTAGTCGCGGGCGTGGGCGCTCGTCGGGATGCGAAACGGCGGGTCGGCGGCGGTGAGCGCGTCGACGATGACGGCGGCGACCTCGGCCGGGGTCTGGGCGCCCTCGACCGCGCCGGAGGCCACGAAGCGCCGGTACGCCGTGAAAGCATCCGCGTAGGGCGGTTCGACCCGCACCGGGACCGCCTTGACGAACGCCGTGCCGAGCACCGCGGCCGGCTCGACCACGCACACCGTCACCCCGGCCGCGGCGGCCGCCGGCGCCAGGGCCTCGAGGTAGCCCTCGACGGCGAACTTGGCCGCGGAGTACGCCTCGTTGAACGGCTGGCCGATCGCGCCCCGGACGCTGCCGACGGTCACCACCCGCCCCCGGCTCGCGCGCAGCAGCGGCAGCGCCGCCTTCGTGACCGCGAGCACGCCGAAGAGGTTCACCTCCAGCACGGCCCGCACGGCCTCCAGCGACGCCTGCTCCAGGGTCCCGGGGGTGCCGGAGACCCCGGCGTTGTTCACGACCGCGTCGAGCCGGTCCAGGCCCGACAGGCAGGCGTCGACCGAGGACTGGTCGGTGACGTCGAGGGGCACGACCCGGGTCCCGGGCAGCCCGACCGGCTCGCGCATGCCGGCGTGGACGGTCCAGCCGGCCGCGGCGAGGGCGAGCGCGGTGGCCCGGCCGATGCCGGTCGAGGCGCCGGTGACGAGGACGTCAGGCACGGGACCCCTCCTCCAGCATCGGCTGCACCGGGGCCAGGGGCAGCCACGCGGACAGCCCGATCACGGTGCCGCCGAGCATCGTGGCGGTGACCGCGGCCCGGATGTCCATCGAGTGCGCGAGCGCGGTGACGACGAGACCCCCGGCGAACGCGCTGAGCGGGATCACGCCCCAGGTGACGGTGCGGTAGGCGGCGTAGATGACGGCCTGGTCGGCGATCGGCATGCGGGCCTGGCGCACCGACTGGGAGCAGATGTTGTACCAGGCGAAGAAGAACATGTACGCGGCGAGCGTGGCCCCGAGCACCACCGCGGGCGGGCCGAGCCCCATGGCGAGGATGCCCAGGCCGCAGGCCGAGTGCAGCGGCATCGCCCAGGCCATCGTCCGCGCCGGGCCGGCCCGGCGGCTGACCGCGGGGGCGAGCAGCGCGCCGGCCACGGCCCCGGCCGCGCCGACGGTCATGACGGTGCCGAAGACGCCGACGCTCATGCCCCAGCCGTTGTACGCCAGGACGGGCAGCTGCGTGACGAAGACCGGCCCGCCGATGTTGGCCAGCAGCGTCCCCGCGGTGCAGCGGCGCAGCACGGGATCGCGCCAGTTGGCCCGGACCCCGACGAGCAGGCGCTCCCGCAGCGAGCCGGTCGGGCCGCCGAGGGCGCCGAGCGGGCGCAGCCGCCGGACGCACTCGGCCGAGAACAGGTAGGTGGCCGCGTCGACGAGCAGCGAGGCCGCGCCGAGGAGCTGGAACAGGCCGCTGCCGAGGGCCGGCCCGCTGACCTCGGCGGTCATCCGGCTCGTCTCCAGCCGCGCGTTGCCGGTGACGAGCCTGTCCCGATCGACGAGGTGGGTGAGCGCGGGCACGTAGCCGATGTTGAAGAACACCGTCGCCGCGCTGATGACCACGACGCACGCGAAGAGCATCGGCACCGACAGCACGCCCCGCCAGTAGGCGATCGGGATGACCGCGACCGCGGCGCAGCGCAGCAGGTCGCACGCGATGAGCAGGCGGCGCAGGTCCCACCGGTCCACCAGCACCCCGGCGACGAGGCTCAGCACCGGGATCGCCAGGTACTGCGCCGTGGAGACGAGCCCGACCTGCAGCGGCGAGGCGTGCATGGCGAAGATGAGCAGCGCCGGCACCACGAACAGCGTGACGCGGTCGCCGGCGTTGCTCACCGTCTGCCCGGCCCACAGCAGGTTGAACTGGCGGCCGAGCGAGCGTTCGGTCTTCGGCGCGACCGTGGTCATGAGGCCGGGCGGCGCACGAGGTTGGGGACCTTGCCGGTGCGCTCGTTGCCCACGAGGGCCTCGACCACGCTCACCTCGAGCGCGTCGGCGTTGCGCTGGAAGACGATGGACGGGCCGAACGCGGAGCCCAGCAGGTGCCGGCGGACGTCCTCGGCGAGGCCGGCCTCCGGCGTGCCGCCCGGCAGCACCAGCACCTCCAGCACGCTGCCGCGGTCGGTGAACTCCTTGACGACCAGCTGGGCCCGCGCGACGCCCGCCACGGTGCCGACGTCGCGGACCAGGTCGTCGACGTTGACGAGGTGCCCGCGGAACTTGATGAGCCCGTCGCGGCGCCCGAGCACCTGGAAGGCCCGCCCCCGCCGGCCGCACGGGCAGGCGACCAGCCGGCCGGCGTCGCCGGTGCGGTAGCGCAGCACCGGGTTGAGCCCCTCGGGGTTGAGGGTGGTGAAGTCGAGC
Organism: Dactylosporangium sp. CA-052675; assembly: GCF_050947935.1. Lineage (GTDB taxonomy): Bacteria > Actinomycetota > Actinomycetes > Mycobacteriales > Micromonosporaceae > Dactylosporangium. The sequence continues at coordinate 6,681,025 of NZ_CP192010.1, forward strand.
ATCTCGTCCTCGCCCCCGCCGGCGCAGACGAGCTGCGAGGGCAGCGGGTGCCAGGTGTCGGCCGGGCAGTCCGGCGTGTTGGTGCCCACGACCCACGTCTCGGTGCTGCCGAACATCCCCCACCGGCGGGCGTTGGGCGCGACGGCGGCCAGGTCCTCGTCCAGCTGCTCGTTCCAGGCCTCGCCCAGGTAGAGCACGGCGCGCAGGTCCGGCAGCTTGACCCCGGTGTCGCGGGCGTGGCCGAAGATGAGCCGCAGCACGCTCGGGGTGCCGCCGAACGCGGTGACCCGGCGCGCGGCGAAGAAGCGCAGCCACGGGTCGTACTCGTCGCGGGTCATCGCGCCCAGGTTCATCGCGGTGCAGTGCGCGTGGTCGGTGAGGGCGTTGACGAGGAAGTGCGCGCCCCACATCTTGCCCGCGCTCCAGCCGTTGACGAAGACGTCGCCGGGGCCGATCGGCTGCCACTGCTCGTACACCTCCCGCATGTAGAGGCCCGTCGGGGCGTAGCCGACCTGGGGCGCGCCGGTGCTGCCGCCGCTCTGGAACACCCACGTGGTGGCGTGCTCGGCGCGGGGCTCGAGGTGCGCGAGCGCGGCCTGCAGATCGTCCTTGAACATGGGCGGTACGTCGGCCAGATCCTCCAATGTGGAGGGTTCGGCGACGCCGTCGTAGCGGGCGGCCAGCCCCGGCACCGAGCGCAGCGCGGCGAACAGGTGCCGGACCCGGGCGACCCCGGCGGCGTCGAGGGTGTCGTGGGTGAACTCAGGCATGGCGCTCTTCCCTCCAGGCGGCGTGCGCCCGGCGGTACGCACCGAACCGGGCGGCGATGAGGTCGTGCTGGACACCGGCGTCGGGGTTGCCGGCCGCGCCGTCGGTCTCGATCTCCGACAGCCAGTAGCGGGTGCCGTCGTGGAGGAAGTCGACGCAGAAGTACGGCGTCGGGATCCTCGCCACGAACCAGTCCACGGTGGAGGCCAGCTCGTCCGGCAGGTCCACGAAGCGCATGCTGCCGCCGCGGCTGCCGCTGGAGCAGGGGGCGTCGCCCTTCGGGATCCGGGCCAGCACGGCCTGCACGCGGCCCTCGACGACGTAGAGGCGGTAGTCGGTGGTGCCGGCCCCGAGGTAGGGCTGGGCCACGAGCGTCGTCTCGCCGCCCTGGGCGAGGCTGAGCAGCCCGCGCAGGTCCTCCTCGCCGCGGGCCAGGTTGACGCCCCAGCCGGACGCCCACCCGGCCGGCTTGACGATCGCCGGGTAGGTCAGCTCCGCCAGCGCCGGCTCGTAGAGCCGCTGCTGGATGTCGCGGCCGCAGCCGATGCGCACGGTGGGGATCGGCGGGATCGGCGCGCCGGCCAGGAACAGGTTCGTGGCGAGCTTGTCGTTGACGACCGCCGACAGCCAGGGCGGGATCGGCAGGTAGAAGCCGGCCTGCTCCAGCACCGCGTAGACCGCGTACTGGTTGAACACGTCCATGGTGTGGTACGGCAGCGAGTACAGCGCCGTGATGAACGCGGTCTCGTCCGGGTGCACCGGCTCGCCGTCGACGAACACCCGGGGCCGGGCGGGGTCGAGCCCGTCGACCGCGATCGCGTCCGGCGCGTGGATGGTGAACGACATCCCCAGCTCCGCGGCGACCTTCTGGTAGGGGTCCCAGAACACCCGCCGCCACATGGCGCCCTGCCGGGCCGACTCCCGGTCCGGAAACACCCAGCAGATCCGTTGCAGCGTCTCGCTCATCGGGCTCCCCTCGTCCTCACCGTCGCGCTCTGGCCGCGGAACTCGGCGACGACCTCGCCGCCGTGACGGACCGTGACGTCGTAGACCCCGCAGGCGCCCGTCATCGCGCGCTCGACGGCCTCGGCGACCAGCTCGGCGCCGATCGGCACCGGCCGCAGGAAGGTGATCTGGGCGGCCTGCGCGAGCGCCACGCGGCCCTGGTTGCAGGCGTGGGCGAACGCGGTGTCGGCGAGCAGGAAGAGATAGCCGCCGTGCGCGATCCCGTGCAGGTTGGCCATGGCGTCGGTGACCCGCATCCGGGCCCGGGCCCGGCCGGGACCGACGCCGTCGATCTCGATGCCGTTGCCGGCCTCGGTGCCGACCTCGATGCCTCTCGTCATGCCAGGCAGGCTGGCAGGAGGCGCTGCAAATCCGCTGCGAAAGCGGTGCTCAGATCCCGCCGGGGCCGATCAGCGCGCGGATGTAGTCGCTGATGCGGGCCACGAGGCGCGGGTCGGGGTCGACGAACTCGACGCCGAGCTCGTCGGCGTCGCCGTCGATGTGCCGCACGGCGCGGCCCCGCATCCGCAGCTCCTCGTCGCCGAGGTGCAGGCGCAGGTCGAGCTCGGCGGCCAGCGGCGGGCGCAGGCCGTCGCGGAAGCCGCAGCGCAGGCCGCTGATCGACAGGTCGAGCAGGTCGGCCTCGATGGGGCGGCCGTGGTGCACCACGGTCACCTTCCCCTCGACCGCGGCGCGGCTGTGCCGGCGGCGCTCGAGCCGGTCGGTGACCTGGGCGAGGGCCTCGATGCGGGCGACCGCCTCGCGGACGCTGCCGACCAGCCGCTCGACCGAGGCGCGCTGGCGCACGGCGACGGCGCTGAGCTCGGCGGTGACGTCGCCGACGGCGTTGACCCCCTGGCTCATGTCGGTGATGACGGCGGACATGGCGGTGGTGTTGGCGCCGAGCGCCGAGACCGTCTCGGTGATCTCGGTGGTGGAGTCCTTCGTCTTCGACGCGAGGCCCTTCACCTCGCCGGCCACGACGCTGAAGCCCCGGCCGGCCTCCCCGGCCCGGGCCGCCTCGATGGTGGCGTTGAGGGCGAGCAGGTTGGTCTGCCCGGCGACCCCGGCGATGAGGTTCGCGATGCCGTCGACCCGGCCGAGGCTCGCGGTCACGGCCTCGATGACCCCGCCGGCGTCGTTGGCGCGCTCGACGACGCCGCGGGTGACCCGGTCGGCGTCGCCCGCCTGCCGCTCGATCGCGTCGGCGGCGCCCATCACCTCGTCGGCCTGCTCCATGACGTTGCGCAGCTCGAGCAGCACGGCGCCGCTGGTGTCGTCGATGACCTCGCCGGCCCGGCGCCGGACCGTCTGCTCGGCCAGCTGCTGGCGCACGTTCGTGGTCGTCAGCTGGGCCTCCTTGGCCGCCCGCTCCTGCTGCAGGCGCACCTCCTGCTCGTGCATGGCGTCGAGCATCGCGTCGATGGCCCGGCCGAGCTCGGCGATGTCGTCGCTGCCCTCGGGGCGCACCCGCAGGAGCTTGTCGCCGGAGCGGATGATCTCCTCGGTGGTGCGCCGCAGCGGCCCGACCCGGCGGCGCAGCGCGGCCCGCACGGACCACAGCATCACCACGACGAGCACGACGGTCGCGGCGGCGACGAACACGAACAGCTGCACGGCCGTGCGGCTGGCGGCGGCGTGGATCGGACGGGCCGCGACGACCTCGAGCACGACCCGGCCGCCGTTGGCGGTGGCGATCGTGGCGTCCATGGCGATGTGGCGGGAGCCGGTCACCACGGTGCCGATGGCGACGCTGCCGAGCTGGCTGGTGAGCCCGGGCTGGGCCTGGGTGTGCGGGTGCGGCTCGGCGACCAGGGTCAGGGGCAGGTTGATGGCCTTGGCGAAGCGGGCGACGCGCTCGGCGTCGAGGCGCTTGAGCATGACCATGCCACCGGCCGGGGAGCCCTCGCCGCTGCTGGGGAACGAGCCGACGCCGCAGAAGAGGTACGGCGCGTCGGCCGTCACGATCCCGCACAGCGACGCGCCGGCCGGCTTGGCCGGGTCGAACAGCGCGCGCAGCACGGCCGGGTCGCGCAGCTGCGGCGGCGGCTGGACGAAGGTGTCGGCGGCGCTGGTCAGGCCGCCGACGCGCAGGGTGCCGTCGAGGCCGACGCCGAGCAGCCCGTCGATGTCGTTGACGTCGAGCTGGGTGTTGGGCGGCAGGTCGGCGGTGAAGCCGGCCGCGTCCCCGGTCTGGATCTCCTGGAACGTGTTGTCCCAGACCGCGTTCGCGGCGCCGAACGCGGTCAGCAGCTGGGCCTGGGCGTCCAGGCCGATGCGGATCCGGTCGGCGTCCTGCGCCACCTGGCTCGACTCCAGCCGCTCGAACGCGCTCGTGGTGATCATCTGCATCACCAGGAACGCCGCCGCCAGCCCGGCGAGCGCGGCGGCGGCCGGCAGCAGGCGACGGGTCAGCCGCCGTCCGTCGAGACCCACACCGTGCTGTTCGGCACGGCGGTGCCCGACCTGAGCGTCATTCGCCGGTCAGTACGGCGTTGGTCCAGCCGCCCTCGACGATGCCCTCGCCGTCGATCCACACGCCCCAGTCGACGATCTCCGGGTCGCGGACCATGGTCGGGCGGCCGGTGCGCACGGCCGGGTCGATCTCGGCGTCGGACATGCTCACGCCGTGCAGGCGGCGCGGGTCGGGCCAGGTGGTGACGGCGGACCAGATCAGCTCCGTCGCCTCGCCCCGGGTCAGCCGGTGCTTGACGATGAGGTGCCGCTCGGGGCCGAACTCGCCGGCCAGGAAGCGGGTGCGGGCCGCGGGCAGGGCGTCCCGGGCGGTCGCGACGGCCTCGCGCATCCGCTCGTCGTCCGCCGCGTACCGCACCGTCGTGGACCGCACCCCGAACAGCTCGTCGACCACCCGGGCCAGGAACTCCCCGGCGGAGTACGGGAACTCGTCGGGCGGGATGATCGTGAGCAGGCTGTCCTGCTCCGGCGACTCGACATCCAGCCGCAGCTGCAGCAGCGTGGAGCGGGCCTCGGCGTCCGCCCCGGGCACCTCGCCGTAGGCGCGCACGGCGTCGGCCGCGGTGACCGTCAGCTCGTTCGGCATGCGCACGAACGCCTCGCCGTGGGCCCGCTCGACCGCCTGCGCCCAGCGCACCACGAGGGCCCGGGCGATCCCGGTCAGCCCGCTCGTCCAGGCCCGCGCGAGCGTCGGCGGCACGTCGATCACCTGCAGCTCCGGCAGGCCGAAGCGGCCCAGGCCGCGGGTCGTCATCCACAGCCCCCGGTCCCCCGCCGACTGCGGCACGAGCACCCAGGCGCTCAGCGCGGAGCGGCCGTCGGGGCCGGGCAGCGAGGCCAGGGCCGCGGCCGGGTCGAGCACCTGCGGGGTGAACAGGTCGACGAGGGTGCCGCCGAGGTCCTGCGCGATGCCGGCCGCGACCGCGCGGGCGTGCCACTCGTGGGCGGGCGGCCAGCCGGCACCGAAGACCGCCTGGACGACGACGAGGTGCGTGGCGGTGACCACGGCCCGCAGCGCCTCGGGCGGGGCGGCGAAGACGCGCAGGTGCTCGATCGGCAGCGGCGGGGCCTCGGCGACCGGGACCACGCTGACCGACATCAGCGGCCCGTCGAGCATCCGGCGCACCGCCTCGCCCAGCGGGCCCTCGATCCGGGCCGCCGCCGCGCTCGCCGCCGCGGCCGGATCGCCCGGCGGCCGGTCGGTCGCCACGACGTAGGTGGCGACGATGGTCTCGGGCACGCTGAGCACGATCTCCACACCGGCAATCCTGTCGCATCGCGCGCGTGTAGTCGACCCGAAGCGGTTCCGTGGCGGCGCCCGCGACACTCCCTGCACCCGTGGGCGCGCAACGCTCACCGACGAGCAGGGGGTTAGGCATGCTGCGACGACTGTGCTGGCTGTTTCCGGACCGGGAGTCCAGCCGGACCTCGGCGACCTGGAACGCGGCGTTCTGGCAGACCTACGCCGAGGTGGCCAAGGACCTCGACCTGAGCTGGGAGCGGGTGACCCCCGAGTCGGTGGTCGTCGACGCGCTGGACCCGAGGCGGCCGGTGGTGCGGGTCGACGGGGTGCCGGTGACGCCCGAGGACACGCTGTTCATCACGTCGCTGTACTCGCTGCCCTACCAGTCCGCCGACGTGTTCAACCAGCTCGCCCTGTACGAGGTGCTCGACCAGGCCGGCTTCTACCTGCCGCACCCGCCGCGCCTGGCGACGCTGTGCAACGACAAGCTCGCCTCGGCCCTGTTCCTGCGCGACTGCCCGGTGCCGCCGATCCCCACCGTGCGCATCGGGCCCGGCCGGGACCTCGTCTACGACGACTACGTGGCGAGCATCGGGGCGCTGCCCTTCCCGGCGCTGGCCAAGCCGTCGGGCTGGTGCGCCTCGCGCGGGATCAACCTGGCGCACAACCCGCACGACGTGCGCGGGCTGCTCAGCCTCGCCCAGGGCGGGGACACGACGCTGGTGTTCCAGCCGTACCTCGGGCCGCGCACGATGGACTACCGGGTCTACCTCATCGACGGCGAGCCGCTCGGGGTGCTGGTGCGCCGGCCCGGCGACGGGGCGCTCTACGTGCAGTTCAGCACCGGCGGGAAGCTCTACTACACCGACCTGCCCGACGAGCTGCGGCCGGCGGTCGCGTGGTTCAAGGAAAATCTGCGGCTGCCGTACCTGTGCGCCGACTTCCTGCACGACGGCGAGCGCTGGTGGCTGTCGGAGATCGAGCTCGACGGCACCATCCAGTGCCCGGACGCCAAGTCGCCCGATGCGGTGCGCACGCAGCGGGAGCTCATCGCGGCCCGGTTCGACGCCTACCGCCGCGGGCACGCCGCACGCTTCGCCGGGCCCGCATGCTGACCGCCGACCCGCCCGTGCGCCTCGGCCGGGAGTTCAACCTGCTGTGGGCCGGGCAGACGGTGAGCAACATCGGCGACAAGATCAGCATCTTCGTCATCCCGACCCTCATGATCCTGGTGCTGCACGCCTCGCCGTTGCAGGTCGGGCTGGTCGCGATGGCGCAGTACCTCGCGATCCCGCTGCTGAGCCTGGTCGCGGGGGCGCTGGTGGACCGGTGGGACCTGCGCCGGACGCTGATCGGCTGCGACCTAGTGCGGGCGGCCGTCATCGCGCTCGTCCCGGCCGCCTACTTCGGGGGCTTCCTGTCGGTGCCGCTGGCGTTCGCCGTCGTCGCCGTCGTCAACGCCACCGCGGTCTTCTTCAACGTCGGCTACACCGCGACCATCGCCTCGATCGTGGAGCCGGAGGGGCGGGTCAAGGCGTACTCGCACCTGGAGGCCAGCCGCACCACCTCCGACGTCGTCGGGCCGGCCGTCGCCTCCGGCATCTACGTGCTGCTCGGCGCGGGCGCGCTGCTCGTCGACGCGGCCTCGTTCCTGTTCTCGGCTCTGCGGATCCGGGCGATGAAGCCCTACGGCGGCGGCGAGGGGCGGCAGGAGCCGATGTTGCAGCGCCTGGCGCACGGGGTGCGGCTCAACTGGAGCGACCCGGTCCTGCGCCGCACGCTGCAGGGCACGCTGCTGGCCAACATCGGCGGCCCGATCTTCGTGACCGTGCTGCCGATCCTGGCGTACCGCGGCCTCGGGATGTCCGTCGGCACGCTCGGTGCGGTCATGTCGATCGCCGCGGCCGGAGCGGTCGGCGGGTCGCTGGTCGCGCAGCGGGTCAGCGCGCGGCTCGGCGCGGCCCGGCTCATCCCGTGGTCGATCTTCCTGCACTCGGCGGTCGGCCTCGGCGTGCTGCTCGCGCCCGCGCTGCCGGCCCCGATCGTGCTGGGCGTGACGCTGACGCTCTACGGGATCTTCATGGTCTGGTACAACGTCAGCACCGCCGCCGTCCGCCAGGCCCGGGTGCCCTCGCGGGACCAGGCCGTCTCGCACGCCGCGTTCCGCACCATCACCTGGGGCGTGATCCCGTTCAGCGTGCTCGCCGGCGGCATCATCGTCGACGCGCTCGCCGGGGACTGGGGCATCCTCGGCGCGGCCAAGCTCACCATGGCCGGGGCCACGCTCATCGGCACGCTGTTCGCGGCCATCCCCCTGGCCCCCATCCACGGCCTGCTCCAGCGCGAGCGGGCCGCCGTCGAGGCGGAGGTGCCGGCATGAGCGGTCCGGAGCGAAGCGGAGGGGCCGCTCATCATGGACACAGTTTCCTCAGGCCGACGCCGGAGCGAAGCGGAGGTGCCGGCATGAGCGGTCCGGAGCGAAGCGGAGGGGCCGCTCATCATGGACACAGTTTCCTCAGGCCGACGCCGGAGCGAAGCGGAGGTGCCGGCATGAGCGGTCCGGAGCGAAGCGGAGGGGCCGCTCACCATGGACACAGTTTCCCCAGGCCGACGCCGGAGCGAAGCGGTGGTGTCGGCATGAGCAAGGTGCTGCTGGTCACGGGAGCGTCCACCGGCATCGGGTTGCAGACCGCGACGGCGGCCGCCGCCGACGGGTGGACGGTGGTGGCGGGGATGCGCAAGCCCTACGACCTGCCCGGCATCGACGTCCGCCCGCTCGACGTCACCGACCCCGAGTCCGTCGCGGCCTGCGTCGCGGGCGTGGCCGCCGACCACGGCCGGCTCGACGCGCTGGTCAACAACGCCGGCGTCGGCAACACGGTGCCGACGATCGAGCAGGCCGACCTGGCCGCGTTCCGGGCCAACATCGAGGTCAACTTCTTCGGCGTGGTCGCGATGACCAAGGCCGCGCTGCCGCACCTGCGCGCGGCGGGCGGGCGGGTGCTCACCGTCGGCAGCACCCGCGGGCTCGTCGGGCAGCCGTTCAACGAGGCCTACTGCGCGGCCAAGTTCGCCGTCGAGGGCTTCATGGAGGCGCTCGCCCCGGTCGCCCGGGGCCTCGGGGTGACCGTCGTGCTCGTCGAGCCCGGGCCGGTGCTGCAGACCGCGTTCGCGGCCAACACCGGGGTCACCCGCGACTCCCTGCTCGCCTCGGCCGGCCCCTACGAGCCGGTGCTGCGGCCCTACCTCGACTGGGTCGCCCGCACCGCCTGGCCGGGCGCGCAGCCGGCCGCCGAGATCGCCGCGATCATCCTCGCCGCACTGGCCGACCCCGACCCGCCGCTACGGGTGCTGACCAGCGACTGGGCCCGCGAGTTCGCCGCCGTGAAGCTCGCCGACCCCGACGGCACCGAGATTCGCCGCCGGGCCAGTTCCTGGCTTGTCTGACACCCCGCCCGACCGAGCGCAAACCGCCGGATTCGAACGCCTGTTCGAATCCGGCGGCTTTTCTTTATATATAGATCATCGCGAATTGCGAATGCGATTCGGCACCCGGCGCCCGGTGTCCGGCCCGCCGGGGTTCGCGCGGGCCCGCGGCATGCGTGGGGACCCGACCACATACCGTGGGGTTCGCGGCAATCCCCCGCTTCGCGGCCTGCGCGCCACTCGCCCGGCGTGCCGGAAAAGGCCCGACTTCGCACATGGCGCGAAACCACCCGGCAATTCGTCCGATTCGCTCCCTTGGCCGCGCATCGAAGGCCGTCACGCTCCGTGATGGTTGCCCGACTCTTGCCCCAGCCTCGCCTCGTCGTGCACGAATGGATGCCCGATCGCGAACCGATCGGCCGCAATCGATCACACACACGATGTGGGACAGCTCTACGGGATGAGGTTTATCGATGCTTGAGGTGTCGCTGCTGGGCCCGACCGAGGCTCGTATATCCGGCCGTACGGTTTCCCTCTCGCCGTTGGAACGCAATGTTCTCGCCATTCTCGCGCTGTCCAGAAATGCCGTCGTCTCCACCGAGCGCATCATCGAACTGCTGTGGAGCGACCGGCACCCGGCCGCCCCGCGCTCCCGGGTCCAGGGCCTCGTCTCGGCGCTGCGGCGCAAGGTCGGCGCGACGCTGGCCACCCGGCATCCCGGCTACGTCCTCGAGGCGGCCGGCGCCGTGACCGACCTCGACGCCATGCACGCCCTGGTGCGCCGGGCCCGCCGCGGCGCCACCGTCGCCGACACCGCCCGCGACCTGCGCGCCGCCCTCGCACTCTGGCGCGGCGACCCGCTCGACGGCGTCACCGCGCCGGGGGCCGAGGTCGAGCGCGTCCGCCTCGCCGAGCTGCGCATCGGCCTGTTCGAGGAGCTCTTCGAGGCCGAGCTGGCGGTCCGGCCGCCGGCCGGGCTGGCCGGGGTCGCGGACCTGGTCGGGGAGGTGTCCGGGCTGCTGGCCGCGAACCCGCTGCGGGAGCGGCTCGCCGGGCAGCTCATGCGGGCCCTGCTGCGGGCCGGTCGCCAGGCCGACGCGCTGCACGTCTACGAGACGCTGCGGCGGCGGCTCGCGGACGAGCTCGGCGGCGACCCGGGACCCGAGCTGCGGGGGCTACACGCGGCGATCCTGCGCGGCGAGATCGCGTCGTCGCGGGCCGAGGCCTGGGCGGATGCGATCACGGCGTCCGCGCCCGCCGCGGCCGCGGGCTCGATGGGCTCGGCGCTCGCGGTGGGGCTGGAGCGAGCGCCGGACCCGTTCTTCGCGCCCCGGTTCGCCGACGCCGCGGCCTTACCGGGGGCCCCCGCGGCGGGGCCGTTCACCACGGCCGCGGGGGCCATGCGGGCGCCGGCCACGCTGCCGGCCAGCGTCGGGCACTTCACCGGCCGCGACGAGGCGCTCAAGGCGCTCACCGACGCGGTCACCCGCCCCGCCGACGAGCCGCGGGTGGTGCTCGTCTCCGGCCTCGGCGGGCTCGGCAAGACCGCGCTCGTCGTGAAGTGGGCGCACGGCGCGGCCGGGGACTTCCCGGACGGCCAGATCTACGTCGACCTGCACGGCGGCGCGCTGTCGCCGCTGGCCGCGCTCGGGGCGGTGCTCAGCGCGCTCGGGGCGGGCCGCGACGAGCTGCCGGAGGGGCTGGACGAGCGCACGGCGCGCTACCGTGCCCACCTCAACGGCCGCCGCGTGCTCATCGTGGCCGACGACGCCGGCTCGGTCGAGCAGCTGCTCCCGCTCGTGCCGCCGACCACGGACGGGCAGCTCGTGGTCACCAGCCGGCTGCGGCTGCCGGCCCTGGCCGCGCACCACGAGGTCGAGGTGCTGCCGATGGACCCGCTGACCGGCGAGGCCACCCGGGAGCTGCTGGAGCGCATCGCGGGCCGGGAGATGCGCCGCGGCGACCCGGCGGCCGGGCGGCTCGTGCGCTGGTGCGGCGGCTACCCGCTCGCCGTGCGCACGGCCGGGCTGCGGCTGGCCGGACGGCCGGGGCAGTCGCTGGACGCGTTCGCCGAGGAGCTGACCGGCGGCGACCACGACGACGACGCGCCGGGCGGCTCCCTCGACGTGGTCCGCCGCGGCGGCCGGCGGGGCGACGCCCTCGGCGACGGCTCCCGCGACGGGTTCGGCGGCGGGTTCGGCGGTGGGTTCGGCGGCGGCCCGGGGGGCGTGCCCGGCGTGCTCGCGCCGGCGCTGGCCAGCGCGCACGCGAGGCTCAGCCCGGCGGCGGCGCACCTGTTCGGCCGGCTCGGGCTGGACCGCGGGGCCGCGATCACGGTGGACCGCTCCATGGCCGCGACCGACCGGGCGCTGCGGCGGGTGCGGCAGCTGCTGGACGAGCTGGTGAGCGTCAACCTGCTCACCGAGTCGGGGCCGGGCGGTTACCGGTTCCACGACCTGGTGCTGCGCTACGCCCGTGAGTGCGGGGCCGAGCTCGTGGACCGCGACGCCGTCGACGAGTGGATGCGCCGCCGCGGTCCGGTCGGCATCGCCGTCTGAGCGCCCGCCCGCGCGGCCCGCACCTCCGCCGGGCCGCGCGGGTGGTGCCCGCACCGCACCATCCGCGGACCGCGGCGAGTCCGCACCACACCGTCCGCGGACCGCGGCGAGTCCGCACCACACCGTCCGAGGACCGCGGGAGTCCGCACCATCCGCGGGTCGTGGGGAGTCCGCAGCGCACCACTCGCGGCCGTGTGGCGCATCCACAGCCGATCTGTAGCGGCCGATGCCACGCTCGGCGGGCCTTCGACAACCCGTCGGACGCCCTTCGAGCAGGTGAGGTGGCATCATCGACACGCTGCTGTCCGCCGTGGCCGCGCACGCCCGCGTGGCGCCGCTGCGGCCCGCGATCGTGCACAACAGCATCCCGGTGAGCTACGGGCAGCTCGCCGCGGACCTCGGCGCCGTGCGGCGCCGGCTCGGGCCGCGGCCCGGCACGGTGACCGTCGACGCGCGGCACGACCCGGCCACGATCGTCGAGCTGCTGGGGATCTGGGCGGCCGGCGGCACCTACTGCCCGCTCGACCCCGCGTTCCCGCCCGCCCGGCGCGAGGCGATGCGGCGGGCCGTCGCGGAGCCGGGCGACGCCTGCGGTGACGACCTGGCCTACATCCTGTTCACCTCCGGCTCGACCGGCGTCCCGAAGCCGGTCGCCACCCCGCGGGTCGCGATCGAGACGGTCGCGCCCGCGCTCGCCGGGCTGTTCGGGCTCACCACGGCCGACCGGGTGCTGCAGTTCGCCTCGCTCAACTGGGACACGTGCTTCGAGGAGATCCTGCCGACGCTGCTGGCCGGGGCCGCGGTCGTGCTCGCCGACGACGCGCACAGCGGGTCGTTCCCGCGGCTGCTGCGCGCGGTCGAGCGCGACGGCGTGAGCGTGCTGAACCTGCCGACCGCGTTCTGGCACGAGCTCGTCCGGCACCTGGCGGCCGCCGGGCACGGGCTGCCCGCGAGCGTGCGGCTCGTCGTCATCGGCGGGGAGGCGGTGGCCCCGGCCCGGCTCGCCGAGTGGTCCGCGCTGCCGGGCACCGGGGGCGTGCGGCTGCTGAACACGTACGGCTGCACCGAGACCACCCTGATCACGCACGCCGCCGAGCTGCCAAGCGACGGGGCCCCCATCGGGCGGGCGCTGCCGCACGTGCGCGAGCGGATCGAGGCCGACGGCGAGCTGCTCATCGGCGGCCCGGCGCTCGCCCGCGGCTACCTCGGCCGGCCCGCCGAGACCGCCGAGCGGTTCGTGGAGCGCGACGGCGAGCGCTGGTTCCGCACCGGCGACCTGGTGTCCCGCCGCGGCGACGGGCAGCTCGTGCACGAGGGCCGCCGCGACCGCCAGGTGAAGATCCGCGGCATCCGCGTCGACCCCGGCGAGATCGAGGCGCGGCTGGCCGAGCACCCGGGCGTGCGCGGGGCCGCCGTGGTGGCGAGCGTCCGCGGCGGGCAGACGTCGCTGACCGCCTACGTCGTGACGACCCACGAGGCCGCCGACATCGCCGACATCGCCGCCCACGTCCGCACGCACCTGCCCGGCCATCTGGTGCCCGCACGCATCGAGCGGGTCGACGCGCTCGCCTACACCGCGAGCGGCAAGGTCGACCGCTCCGCCACCGCCCAAGCCCACGAGGAGGCCCTGCGTTGACCGTCGACGAGCTCACCCTGATCTACGCCGAGGTGCTGGAAACGCCCGGCATCGCCCCCGACGAGGACTTCTTCGCCGCCGGCGGGGACTCGCTGCTCGCCACCCGCGTGCTGTCCGCGGTCTACCGGGCCGGCGGCGGCGAGCTGACGTTCGAGGACTTCGTGGCCCACCCCACCCCGGCCGCGCTGTCCACGTTGCTCATCGGCCGGCAGGCGAGCCCGCTGGGCGTGGCGCCGTGAGGGTCGTCGTGGTCGGGGCCGGGCTGGCCGGGCTCACCGCCGCCACCCGCCTCGCCGAGGCCGGGGCGGACGTGACCGTGCTGGAGGCCCGCGACCGGGTCGGCGGGCGCACCCACGGCCTCGAGGTGGCGCCGGGGGCGTGGGTCGACGCCGGCGCCGCGTACCTCGGCGAGCGCCACACCGCCCTGCTCGACCTCCTGGCCCGGCTCGGGCTCAAGACGGTCCCGACGGGGATGGACGGGGCCAGCCGGTTCGCGCTGCACGGCGACGCCGTCGAGCAGCGCGACGGCCGGTTCCCGCCGCTGGCCGCGGTCGCGCTCGGCGACCTCTTCGACCGCCTCGACGCGCTCACCCGCCGGGTCGACCCCGCGGCGCCCTGGGCCACCGAGGGGGCCGCGGCGCTCGACACGCTCACCGCCGACGCGTGGGCCCGGGCGAACCTGACCCACCCGGACGCGCGGGCCTTCTTCCCGCTGTTCCTCGGCGAGATGATGGCCGCCGCGCCCGAGGACGTCTCCGTCCTGCACATGGCGTTCTACCTGCGCTCGGGCGGGGGGTTGCGCTACCTCAACGCCTTCGCCGGCGGCGCCCAGGAGTCCAGAGTGGACGGAGGCGCGCACCAGGCCTGCGAGCTGCTGGCCGAGCGCCTCGCCGGGCGGGTGGTCCTCGGCCGGCCGGTCACGAGCGTGCACCAGGACGCGCACGGGGTGACCGTCGACGGCCGCTACCGCGCCGACGCCGTCGTCGTCGCGGTCCCCCCGCTGCTCGCCGACGCCATCGACTTCCGCCCGGGGCTGCCGGCGCCCCGGTCCGGGCAGGCCACCGCGCCCGGCTGCGCGGTGAAGGTACACCTGGTCCATCCCTCGCCGCTGTGGCGCGAGCAGGGCCTGTCGGGCTGGTCGGTCAGCGCGCAGGGGCCGCTGACGTCCACTGTGGACGACAGCCCGGCCGGCGGCGGGGCGGGGGTGCTGACCGGGTTCGTCACCGGTGCCGACGCGCACCGCTTCGCCGCGCTCGGCGAGCGCGAACGGCGGGCGGCCGCGACCGCGCAGGCGGCGAGGCTGTTCCCCGGCCTGCCCGAGCCGATCGCGGTGCACGTCACCGACTGGGTGCACGAGCGCTGGAGCCGCGGCTGCTACGCCGCGCTCATGGGCCCCGGCGACTGGCTCGCCACCGGGCCACGGCTGACCGAGCGGCACCACCGCGTGCACTGGGCCGGCACCGAGACGAGCACCGAGTTCTTCGGGCTCATGGAGGGCGCGATCCGCTCGGGCCACCGAGCGGCCTTGTCGGTTTTGGAGGAGCACGATGCATGAGACGCACAGCCCGGTCGCGCCGCTCGAGGTGCGCGAGCGGTTCATGACCGAGCCGGCGCTCGGGGCCGGCAATTTCCTGCAGTACGCGGCCGAGCACAACCCGAACCGGGCCGTGCCCGTGGTCTACAGCCACCACCCCGACCACACCGGCGGCGTAGTCCTGCGCGGGCACAGCCTGCTCGACCTGGTGGCGCTGCGGGACCGCTACGCGCGCTGGTACACGGTCAACGGGGTCCGCCCCGGCGAGCCCGTCGCCGTCGTGGTCGCCGAGGGCCTCGAGCCGCTGCTGCACTTCCTCGCGCTCACCGCGCTCGGCGCCATCCCGGCGATGGTCAACGACGCGATGCGGCCCGACGTCATGGTCCGCTACCTCGACCACGTCGGCGTTGTCGGGGTCGTGGCCGACGACACCACCCGCCTCGCCACCGCCTACCGGCAGAACCCCCAGCGGCGGCCCCGGTTCCTGGCGCTCGCGGCCGAGGTGCAGGCGTTCGACGCGTCCGGGGTCGAACTGCCGCCGTCGTACCCGTACCAGCACGCCCCGGACGACGTCGTCGGGCTCATCCACTCCAGCGGCACCACCGGCACCCCGAAGTCCACGATGCTCGCCCACCGGCAGTTCTGGAACGGCAAGCAGCCGCGCATGGTGCGCTTCCCCTGCGAGCCGTACGACCGCCTGATGTCGCTCATGCCGCACACCCACGCCGGCGGGCTGAGCTACTTCCTCACCGCGATCCTGCTCGGCCTGCCGGTCATGGTCATGGGCGACCACCGCCGCGCGACCGTCGAGCCGGTGATGGAGGCCTTCCAGCCGACCATGGTCGCGTCGTTCCCGCGCACGTTCGTGGAGCTCGCCACCGGCGAGCTGCCGGTCAAGGGCGCCGCGAAGGTCCACTCGTGGTTCAACACCGGCGACTCCGCGCACCACGGCCACATCCGGCGCCTGGTCACCCTCGGCGAGCGCCCGGCCGGGCTCATCAAGCCGTGGCTGCTGCCGAGCGAGGCCGCGGCCGAGGCGGCGCTGCCGGGCTCGCAGTTCGTCGACGGGCTCGGCTCCTCCGAGATGGGCATGGCGCTCTTCGGCGGCATCACCACCCCGGAGACCGTCCGCAACGACCGGTGCGTCGGCAAGCCGCTCGAGGTCGTCGAGGACGCGGCGATCCTGGACGAGGACGGCACCGAGCTGCCCGACGGCACGGTCGGGCTCCTGGCGGTCAAGTCGCCGTCGCTCACGCCGGGCTACTGGCACAATCCCAGGCTCACGGCCAGCTTCAGGCTCAACGGGTACTGGCTGACCGGCGACGTCGCCTACCGCGACGCGGACGGCAACTTCTACCACCTCGACCGCACCGTCGACGTCATCGACACCGTGGACGGCCCGGTCTACAGCCTGCCGCTGGAGGAGGTGCTGCTCGCCGACTGCGCCGCGATGGTCCGCGACTGCTCGGTGGTCGGCGTCCCCGCGCCCGGCGGCGGCCAGCTCCCGATCGCCGTCGTGCAGCTGCAGGCCAGCGCCGAGCCCGGCGAGGACGAGCTGCTGGAGCGGGCGAACAAGGAGCTCGCCGGGGCGGGCCTCGCACCGCTGGCCGCGGTGCGGATCGCGCGCAGCCCGGCCGACTTCCCGCTCGGCCCGACCGGCAAGGTGCTCAAGCGGGAGCTGCGGGCGCGGCACGCGTCCCTGCTGTCGTGACCGGCTACACCTACGTGCGGACGCCGCTGGTCGAACCCGACTGGCGGCGCCTGCCCGGCTACCGGTCGGTCACCGCGGCCGAGTGGCGCAGCGCCGGCTGGCAGCGCGCGCACTGCGTCAAGACCCCCGCGCAGCTGCGGGCGGTGCTCGGCGACCGGGTCGGCGACGACTTCTACGACGACCTCGCCGCCGACCGGGCCCGGTTCGCCACCATGGCGATGCTGCTGCCGCCGCAGATGCTCAACACGATGGTGCCCGGGGCCGAGCCGGACGCCGAGGCGCTGCGGGCCGACCCGGTGCGCCGCTACATGCTGCCGCTCGCCTCCGACCGGCACCCCGTCTGGCCGAGCCACCCGCGGGCCGAGCGGGACTCGCTGCACGAGGCCGAGATGTGGGCGGTCGAGGGGCTCACGCACCGGTACCCCACGAAGGTGCTCGCCGAGCTGGTGACGACGTGCCCGCAGTACTGCGGGCACTGCACCCGGATGGACCTCGTGGGCACCTCGACGCCGCAGGTGACCAAGAACCGGCTCACGCTCAAGCCCGCCCATCGCCGGGAGCTGATGCTGGACTACCTCAAGCGCACCCCCACGGTCCGCGACGTGGTCGTCTCCGGCGGCGACGTGGCCAACGTGCCGTGGCACCAGCTCGAGGGCTTCCTGCGCCAGCTGCTCGACCTCGACTCGATCCGCGACATCCGCCTGGCCACCAAGGCGCTCGTCGGGCTGCCCCAGCACTGGCTGCAGCCCGCGGTGGTCGACGGCGTGGCCCGGATCGCGGCCGTGGCCCGGGAGCGCGGCGTGAACCTGGCCGTGCACACCCACGCCAACCACGTCGCCTCGCTCACGCCGCTGGTCGCCGAGGCGGCCCGGGCGCTGCTCGGCGCGGGCGTGCGCGACGTGCGCAACCAGGGCGTGCTGCTGGCCGGGGTGAACGACTCGGTCGGGGCGCTGCTCGACCTGTGCTACGGCCTGCAGGACGAGGCGGGCATCCTGCCGTACTACTTCTACCTCTGCGACATGATCCCCGGCGCCGAGCACTGGCGCATCCCGCTCTCGGCCGCGATCGCGCTGCAGGACGGGCTGATGGGCTGGCTGCCCGGGTACGCCACCCCGCGCCTGGTCTGCGACGTGCCCTACGCCGGCAAGCGCTGGGTGCACCAGGCCGTCTCCTACGACCGCGAGCGCGGCGTCTCCGAATGGTCCGGCGCCTCCCGCTACTACGACCCCATCCACACATTGCCCGAGGCCGGCCGCCGCTGGTGGTCGGCGCAGTAAGGAGAGGACATGTCCCGCTACGACTGGGGCGACACGCACCCCGGCATCGAGAAGCTCAAGGCGGAGATCACCCCGGCCCGCGACCGCGTGGTCGGCCATCCGCTCTACGCCGCGCTGCGCGACCACGCGGCGATCGTCACGTTCATGGAGCACCACGTCTTCGCCGTGTGGGACTTCATGTCCCTGCTCAAGTCGCTGCAGCGCAGCCTTACCTGCGTCGACGTGCCCTGGGTGCCCAGCGGCCCGACCGGCAGCCGCCGGCTCATCAACGACATCGTGCTCGTCGAGGAGAGCGACGAGCTGCGCGGCGGGTTCATCAGCCACTTCGAGCTGTACCTCGAGGGCATGACCGAGGCCGGCGCCGACCGCACCGCGATCGACGCCTTCATCGCCGCTCTGCGCGCGGGCACCGGGGTGCCGGAGGCGCTCGTGGCCGCCGCCGTGCCCGCCCCGTCGGCCGCGTTCACGACCACGACGTGGGACTTCATCCGCAGCGCGCCGGTGCACTGCCAGGCCGCCGCGTTCGCCTTCGGCCGCGAGGACCTCATCCCCGACATGTTCGAGCAGGTCGTGAAGGTCAACGAGCGCGGCGCGGGCAGGCTCGACACGTTCGTGGACTACCTGGCCCGCCACATCGAGGTCGACGGCGAGGAGCACACGCCGATGGCCATGCAGATGCTGGCCGACCTGTGCGGGGACGACGCCGCGCGCTGGACGGAGGCGGCGGACACCGTCATCGCGGCCCTGGACGCCCGCGTGGCCCTGTGGGACGGCATCCTGAAGGCGTGTACCTGATCAGTGACAACACCGCGGGCGTCCATCCGGACGTGCTCGCGGCCATCGCCGAGGCCAACGCCGGGCACGTGCCCTCCTACGGCCGCGACCCGGTGACCGCCCGGGCCGGGGCCCTGTTCCGCGAGCACTTCGGCGAGCGGGCCGAGACGGTGCTCGCGGTCACCGGGACGGCGGCGAACGTCATCGCGCTGGCCGCGCTCGTGCGGCCGTACGAGACCGTGCTCTGCGCCGGGACCGCGCACATCGTCACCGACGAGTGCGCGGCCCCGGAGCGGTTCACCGGCGGGCGGATCACCACCGTGGACACCCCCGACGGCCGGCTCACGCCCGCGCAGGTCGCCGCGTTCGCCCGGGCCGGCGACCCGCCGCACGCCCCGCTGCCCCGGGCGGTGTCGATCGCCCAGCCGACCGAGATCGGCACCCTGTACTCCGTCGCCGACCTGCGCGCCCTCGCCGACACCGCGCACGAGCACGGGCTGCGGCTGCACATCGACGGCGCCCGGCTGGCCAACGCCGCCGCCGCCCTCGGCACCGGCCTGGCCGAGGCCGCGACCGGGGCCGACGTCGTGTCGTTCGGCGGCACCAAGAACGGGGCCCTGGCCGCCGACGCCGTGGTCTTCCTCGATCCCGGCCTCGCCGGCCCGCGGCACCTGATCCAGAAACAGGCCATGCAGCTGCTGTCCAAGAGCCGCTTCACGGCCGCCCAGTTCGTCGCGCTGCTCGACGGGGGTCTTTGGCGTACCAACGCGGAACACGCCAACGCGATGGCCGCCCGGATCGCGTCCGTCCTCGCGGCGCACGCCGAGATCGTCCATCCGGTGCACACCAACGCCGTGTTCGCCACGCTGCCTTCCGGCGACGGGGACCTCGACCGTTACGGCTCCGGCGTCCCGATCCGCCGGTACATGGCCGCCTTCGACACGACACCGGCCGATGTGGAGGCATTCGCGGGAGTCCTTCACGCAGCGTTCACCCGCTGAACCTTGGAGCCGCCCGTGCGCGGGTTCATACATTTGGCCGTGACCTCTGCGGGGCAGCGCCTCGGCATCGACATCGGCACGGCCACGACCGTCGCGGCGCTGGCCGGCCCCGACGGTTCGCTCCGGCCGTGGCGGCTCGACTCCGACCTGCCCGCGGCCGGGCCGGTCGAGCCGGAGCCGGTCGCCGCGCTGCTGTCGCGGGCCGTGGCCGCGGCCGCCCCCGGCTGGGACGGGCCGCTGGTGCTCACCCACCCCGCCGCGTGGCGCCCGGACCGCCGCCGGGTCCTCGCCGACGGCGCCCGCCTGGCCGGCCTCGGCGAGCCCGAGCTGCTCACCGAGCCGATCGCGGCGGCACGGTACTGCACCGCCGTCCTCGGCCACCGCGTGCCCGACGGCGGCTGCCTCGTCGTCTACGACCTCGGCGCCGGGACGTTCGACGTCACCGTGGTCCGCCAGGCCGCGGACGGGCTCACCATCGCCGCGGCGGG
This sequence comes from Dactylosporangium sp. CA-052675, assembly GCF_050947935.1. Taxonomy (GTDB): domain Bacteria; phylum Actinomycetota; class Actinomycetes; order Mycobacteriales; family Micromonosporaceae; genus Dactylosporangium. The sequence goes on from NZ_CP192010.1 coordinate 6,700,921, forward strand.
CGGGCTGCTCGACGCCGGCGGCCTCGACCTCGACGCCGCGATCGTGCGGCTGGCCCGCGCGGGCACCGGCTCCGGCCCGGCCTGGGACCGGCTCGACCGGCCGCGCTCGCCCGAGGAGGCCGCGGCCCGGCTGCGGCTGTGGCACGAGGCCCGGGTGGCCCGGGAGGCCCTGTCCGAGGCGCCCCTGGCCGACCTCTTCGTCCCGTTCACCGGCCCGGTGGCGCTGCACCGCGACGACTTCGAGCGCGCCGCCGCCCCGCTGTTCGAGCGGACCGTCGAGCGCACCGTGGCCGTGCTGCGCGAGGCCCTCGTCACCCCGCACGACGTGGCCGCGGTGTTCCTGGCCGGCGGCGTGAGCCACACCCCGCTCGTCGCCGCGCGGCTGCACCGGGCACTGGGCATCGCGCCGATCCCGGTCACCCAGCCCGACCTGGCCGTGGCCTGCGGCAGCGTCACGTCCGTGCGCACGGCCGTCGCCCCGCCCTCGGCGGCCCGCCCGCGCATCCGGCCCACGCTGCTGCGCACCTTCTCCCCCGGCGGGATCGTGCGCGGCGCGGCCCCGGTCAACGCGGTCGCGCTCAGCCCCGGCGGCCGCCTGCTCGCGACGGGCAGCGACGACCGCCGCGTGCGCGTCTGGGACCTCGGCACCGGCCAGGTCCGGCACACCCTCAGCGACCACGACGGCCCGGTGCGCGCGGTCGCGTTCAGCCCCGACGGGAGCCTGCTCGCCTCGGGCGGCGCCCACCCCCGCCGCGCGGCCCGAGCCGTACGGGTCTGGCAGGCCGACGAGGGCCGCCGCCGCGACGTCTTCGACGCGGACCCGGGCGGCCCGGCCGCGCTGGCGTTCCATCCGTCGGGCCGGGTGCTCGCCGCGGCCGGGCTCGACGGCGTCCTGCGCCTGTTCGACCTGGCCGACGGCCGCCTCTCCCGCGCCGTGCCGGGCGCGGCACTGCACGCGGTCGCGTACCACCCCGACGGCTCGGCCCTGGCCACCGGCGACGACGACGGCGTGGTACTGCTGCACTCGTCCGCCCCGACGACAACGCTGCGCGGGCACCGGGGCGCGGTCCTCGGGGTGGCGTTCGGCGGGACGCTGCTGGCCAGCGGGGGGGCGGACGCGACGGTACGCCTGTGGGACGGCCCGTCCCTGGCCCAGCTCACCGTGCTGACCGGCCACACCGAGCCGGTGACGACGGTGGCCTTCGACCCGGCGGCGACGCTGCTGGCCAGCGCGGGGCTGGACTCCACGATCCGGCTGTGGGACGCGACCTCGGGCGCGCACCTGCACACGCTGGACGGGCATGGCGGGGCGGTACACGCACTGGCCTTCACCCCGGACGGCTCGACACTGGTATCGGCGGGCGCGGACGGCGCCGTCCGCTTGTGGAACGTGGCCGGCCGGCCCTGAGCGTCGGTGCCCGCCCGGCGCGTCCTGGCCGCCGCCACCAGCACACCGGCGTCGTGTTGGCCAGCACCGACGTTGGCGACACGACCAACGAGATCACCCGCTTCACCGAACTGCTCGACCGGATCGACGACCCGCGCGATGGCGTAGTGACCGCGGACGCCTTGCACTGCCAACGCGCGCGCGTCGCCCACGTCGCCCGAAGCCGCCTCACCGTCGAGGGCAACCAGCCCAGTCCGCACCGGCAACTGGCCGGCCTGACCTGGCGGCTCGTGCCCGTGGCGCACGCCGACACCGCAGACGACCACGGCAGGCGCGAGATCCGCCATCAAGCGAAACCGACGTACCTCACCGACTGTGTCGAGTCCCACCACATGCTTGACGTAGGCGTGCTTGGGCGTCGCGCTGCCTAAAGATCGATGTGGTGCTCGATCGAACGCCAAGCCGGGCCGGTGTACTCGGTCAGGGTGAACCGGCGATGCTCGCCGGTGGGGCGCACGGTCACGGCGACAGTGCTCTCGTCTTCGAATCGCAGCAGGAAGACGGGATCGAGGTCGCAGAGGAAGGCGAACCCCTCGCGGTCCTCGTCGTTGGCGCTGGTCAGGCACCCATGAGCGTCCCAGCCGGCGCCGCTGGTGGTGATCACGACTGCCACCTCGACGCTGCCGAGCAGGGTGGACGAGTTCGCCCACCACTCCAGCCAGGCGCGGCCCTCAACGCTGTCCATGGTCGTCATCATTCCAACGCCACCCTGGGGCGCGGAGCCCGACTTCGCGGCGGGGCAGCGCGTGGCCAGGTCGTTGACGGATAGGTGGAAGCGCACCGACTTGAGCCGGGGTCGGCCCGGAACGTCACGGCAGTCCCGGAGCGGGCCGGACCGAGCCAGAACTGGTTCCCAGCGACCTGCAGGTTCCCCGACGGCGGCACAATGAGATTCCCCCGCCGGGATGGGACACCGGGTCTGCCGCAATCGGTTCAGCACAGGAAGCCGACTCTCGCTACGCGATGTCGCCTACCGCGATGCGCTCGCCAGTGTCCGACACCCTTACGTATGCTCCGGTGTGCGACCTGAGATTGCGGAGGATGTCGGCGACGGCGGCAAGCGCCCACTCCTGCGGAACAGCATCGTCGACCTCAACGTCAAGGTTGACGAAGTCCGGTCCGGTGCCGGCTCCGACTACGTCGAATCCGTCGATCTCCTGCAGTTCGTCCTCGATGTCGTCTCGATCCACGTCGGGAGGCAATGAGGCAAGATAGATATCGATGAACATTGGCTCTGCCGCAATCTGTTGCAGGGGCACTGATTCCAGGGTTCGTTCGTAGTCGGCGGGCTGTGGTAGCCGAGGGCTGAGTGGCGTCGGCGGCGGTTGTAGAACGCGATCCAGCGGAACAGGTCGCGGCGGGCGTCGGCTTCGGATGTCCAGGTGCGGCGGTCGACGTCGAGTCCGCGTTCGAGGGTAGCGAAGAACGCTTCGGCGAGTGCGTTGTCATACGACGTGCCGGTCCGGCCGGTGGAGCGGCGCGCACCGTGCCGGTCGCAGACCGCGGCGAAGGCGGTGCTGCCGTACTGATCCCTTGTCCAAATGGAAGATGACCCCGTTGACCGGCCGCCACGAGCGGCGACCGCAGCCCCGAGGGCGTGAGCGACGAGGCTGGTGCGCACATGGGTGTTGATCGACCAGCCGACGAATCGGCGGGTGGCGATGTCGATGACCGTGACCAGGAACAGCCGGCCACCACCGACGCGCAGGTACGTGATATCGCCGCACCACCGCCGATCCGGCGCGGTGGCGGTGAAGTCCCGGCGCAGCAGATCCGTCACCGGCGTCGCGGCCAGGTCCACCACCGTCGTGCGCCGCCGGCGGCGCAGGTGCCGCCCAGCGATGCCGCGCTGGCGCATGACCCGTTCCACCCGCTCGCGGTTGACCCGGAAACCCTGGGCACGCAGTTCGGCCGTGACCCGCGGTGATACGTAGCTGCCACCCGAATCGGCGTGGACGGTAGCGATCTGCTCCGCGAGCTGGTCCTCGGCCGCGGCCCGGTCACGGCGGGCCGGCCGGCGGCGGTCCAGCGGGAGAACCCGGACCGGGACACCGCCAGGAGCCGGCACAGCCGCATCACGCCATACGAGCCCCGGTGGGTGGAGATGAACCGCAAGCGGCTGGTCACCGATCCATCCCCTTCGCGAAATAGGCGGCCGCCTTACGCGACATCTCCTTCTCCACCCGCTGCTCAGCGGCCTCGGCACCCAGCCGGGCGATCTCGGCGTCCTTGTCCGCCACCGACAATCCCGCACCCGCCACCGCACCCTCCGGCCGCGCCGGCTGGTCCTGCCGACGGACTCAGTTCCGCAACGTCTCGTGACTCATGCCCAGCTCACGAGCGACCTCATTGATCGGCCGGCCCGACGAGCGAACCAACTCGACCGCATCACGCCGAAACTCTTCCGGTCATGGCCGCGCTCCCCGACGCCGCCATCGGCGCCCTCCGCCTCACCGGCGCCACGAGCAGAGCCGTCGCCAACCACCACCACGCCCGTAACGCCACCCGACCACCAGGGCTCCGGCAAAGTCGTTTGGGTGATACCCGAGACGGTGGGGTGCCCGCGTCAGCGTGGGGCGACCGTGGGCGCGGGCCGACGGACCTCCGGGACGCCGCGGGCGCGCAGGGCGGCCGTCACCGCTGCTGGGCCGCTCGGGAAGAGCCCGACCTGCACGGGATAGCCCCGCCGCCCGCCGCGCGTGCGCATCCGAGGCAGCTGACCCTCCGCGTCCTGCAACGCGGCCATCGCCGCCGGGTGCGGGACGACGTCGAGGTTGGCAAAGACCGACCGACCGCGGACCGTCGCCGACGCCACGCCCGACCACGGAATCAGGACCGCCCGGGCGCGGGTCGTACCGATCTCCACACCGGCGGCGGACAGCCGTACCCAGTGCGGGCTGCGGATCATCATCCCGACCGACACGCCGAGGACGGTAACGAGTGGAACGACGAACTGCGGAAGGATGACGAAGTCGACGGTGCGGCCGACCGACCAGCCGAGCAGCGCCGCCAGCCCCACGTAGAACCCGGCGGTGCCCAGCCAGACGAGGACCGCGAGGACGGCATAGCACGCAACGACCCGGCCAGTGGAGCTCCGAAACAAGACAGCGTCAGGCGCTGGCGGCGGCGGGATCACGCCATCATTGTGAGGACATCGGTCGCCCCGCGGCAGCCAGGCGTCCCGACGACAGGCCGGTCGTCCGAGTCGAGCGCAATGCCTGCACTGGCCGCCGGGCAGGGCGGGTTCGACTCCAGTCCCCCACTTTGCCGGGGCCCTGACCCGACCACTGGCTCTACTCGCCATCACCTAACGACTTTGCCAGGGCCCGGGCTCCGGCTCTGGTTCGGATATGTTCGCCATTTGCGCCCGGCGCGGTCCGGGAATCGATGGCTCGGTCGTATTCTGGGATAATTTTGGCATGGGGCAGATGCAGCTTTTCAGTGCTCGGGAATTGGCTGCTATGCGTGATCGCACGAAGGCCCGGAATTGGTCACCCGGGAAGGACGAGTTCCGGAAGGAAGCGCAGCGGCGGCGTGATTGGGGGCTGGCAAGACGGCATGCGGAGAAGCTGCGCCACATCGACGGCCCCGCAGCTTCCGAGCCCGAAGCGCCAACTCCTCCGAGCCAGCGCCCCGCCGAGGCCGTCTTGACACAACCACCGTCCGACCCCACGACAACGGCACCCACCGAGCATTCACATCAACTCATTGTGGAACATCACGCCGGCGCCCCCGCCGAGTCCAGCGTCACGATTCCCCCGATGCGACAATCCCGCGACCCAGCGCCCGGACGCGGATATAAACGGACCGCAACGATTTTCCGTCACGACGGCCACAAGACGGCGCGCACCCGCACGGCTCGCTTGGCGCAACTCCGAGGTGCGCGGCCGCACCCGCGCGGCCCGGAAGAGCGTCGGCGGACGTCAAACGCGCGCACGGAAGGTTCACGACACGGGCCAGCTCCACGCCTATGCGCCACTCGCCCCCGGCCACCCTTGCCCGACACCCCGCCGCCTCTCGAACGCGCCGTCGGAGCCGACCGCCCCCGCGAGCCGCAGCGCCGCGCCAAGGGTCGAAGCGAGCCGCGACACAACACTGCAGCATCGCGCGCGCACCGTCGGCAAAGGCCGAGCGACGCGGGCAGTGGTCGGATCGCCGTGCCGACGAGCGCGAGGCCGAGGGCACCGCGGCCGACGGCGATGATCCGGAGCGGACGAGCACCGCCAACCCGGACGCGACCAGCAAACACCCACGCCGGCAGGAAAGCGTGCGGGGAGTTTCTGTTGTTCACCCGGCGCACGCCTGGTGGACCAGCAAGAATCATGATCTTGTATCTATCGATACGCACGATGTGGCGTCGTCCCTGCCCAGCAAAGGGGGAATCTGCACATGTCGATTCGTCGGGTGGTGTTCGCGCTGGCGACCACTGCCCTCGTCGCCACCGGCCTGACCGCCGCGGCGTCCACCGCGCAGGCCGCCACCGGGGTTCCGCGCTTCGATCACATCGTTCTGGTGATGTTCGAGAACCACGCGTACTCCCAGATCAGCGGCGCCGGCTCCGCCCCGTACTTCAACGCCCTGGCGAGCCAGGGCGCGAAGTTCACCAAGTCCTACGCGATCACGCACCCGAGCCAGCCGAACTATATCGCGCTGTTCTCGGGCTCCACCCAGGGCGTGACCAGCGACGACTGCCCGAAGAACTTCACCGGCACCAACCTGCAGTCGCAGCTGTCGGGCGCCGGGCTGTCGTTCAAGGGCTACTCCGAGTCCATGCCCTCGAACGGCTACACCGGCTGCTCGAGCGGCAACTACCAGCGTAAGCACAACGGCTGGGTCGACTTCTCGAGCGTGCCCGCGGCGTCGAACCTGACGTACGCGAGCTTCCCCGCGTCGTCGAACTACGCCTCGCTGCCGACGGTCGCGTTCGTCTCGCCGAACATGTGCAACGACATGCACGACTGCTCGGTCGGCACCGGCGACACGTGGCTCAAGAACAACCTCGACGCCTACGCGCAGTGGGCCAAGACGCACAACAGCCTGCTGATCGTGACGTTCGACGAGGACAACCGCCTGGCCCTGAACCAGATTTTCACGGTCTTCGTCGGCGCGCACGTGCAGGCCGGCTCCTACGCCGAGAAGATCAACCACTACAACGTCCTGCGCACCATCGAGGGCGCGTACGGCCTGCCGGGCATCGGCGGCGCGGCGAGCCTGTCCCCGATCACGGACGTCTGGAACTGATCCGCACCGGGCGCCCCGTCTCCAGCGGGGCGCCTCCCGGCCATCCGAGAGGCTGACGTGTACCTGTCCACAGTGGACAAGCCGGCCACCGGCCCCGCCCCGCGCGGCACCCGCGTCGCCGCCACGGTGCTCGCCCTGGGCACGGTGAGCCTGATCACCGACGTCTCGTCGGAGATGGTGGCCGCGATCCTGCCGCTGTACCTCATGCTGGGCCTGCACCTCGGCCCCCTCGGCTACGGCGTGGTCGACGGGCTCTACACGGGCGCCACCGCGCTGCTGCGCCTCGTCGGCGGCTACGTGGCCGACCGCATCCGCCGCCGCAAGGCCGTCGCCGCCGCCGGCTACGGCATCTCCGCGGTCGCCAAGCTGGGCCTGCTCGCCGCGGGCTCGTCGGTCCCGCTGCTCAGCGCCGTGATCGTCGCCGACCGCGCGGGCAAGGGCCTGCGCACCGCCCCGCGCGACGCGCTCATCACGCTGTCCACGCCGCCGGACCGCCTGGGGCGGGCCTTCGGCGTGCACCGCGCGATGGACAGCGTGGGCGCCTTCGCCGGCCCGCTGGTCGCGGTGGCGGTCCTGGGCGCCTCGGCGCAGTCCTTCGACGCCGTGTTCGTGACGAGCTTCGCCATCGCCGCGCTGGGCGTGTTCGTCCTGCTCACCTTCGTGCCCGAGCACCGCGGCCCGGCCCGGGCGAGCGAACCCTCCCGGAGCCGGCCCACGGCACCCGCGGCCGTCTCCGTGCGCGCCGCCGCCGCGCTGCTCGCGCGCCGGGACTTCCGGCTCGTCGTGCTCGCCGCGGCCGTCATGGGTCTGGCCACCATCGGCGACGGGTTCGTCTACCTGGTGCTGCAGCGCCGCCACGATCTCGCCGTCGGATGGTTTCCGCTGCTCGCCGTCGGCACCAGCCTCGTCTATCTGCTCCTCGCCGTCCCGCTGGGCCGCCTCGCCGACCGTGCCGGGCGCGCCCGCGTCTACCTTGCCGGGTTCGCCGCGCTCGCGGTCGTCTACCTGCTGCTCGCCGCCGGGCTCGGCGGCGTGCCGATGCTGGTGCTCACGGTGGCCCTCTACGGCGCGTTCTACGCGGCGACCGACGGCGTGCTGATGGCGCTCGCCGGGCCGCTGCTCCCGGAGCCGCTGCGCACGACCGGCATCGCCCTGGTGCAGAGCGGGCAGTCCCTGGCCTATCTGGTCTCCTCGGTCCTGTTCGGCCTCGCGTGGCAGCTATGGGGGCCCGGCCCGGCGCTGCTCGCGGCCGCCGCGGCCACCATGGCCGCGCTCGCCCTCGTCACCTCGATCTTCCGGAGAGGTACGGCAGACATTGCGTAAGATCCTGGCAACGTCGATCGTGGCGGTGATCCTCGCCGGAGGGGCCGCGGCCTACATTTTCAGGGCCGCGCACCGCAACGATGCCGCCGCGGCCGCCGCCGAGGCCGTCCACCTCCAGCCCGGGGACCTGCTCGTCCGCAGCACCGCCGACGGGTCGATGGGGCGCCTCGCGGTCGTGGGCGGCACCACGCGCACGGTCTCGGCCGTCAGCTGCAACCGCGTCTACGCCGCCGCGGAGACCGTCATCTGCCTGCGCCCCGACGGCCCGCTCGCGACCTACCAGGTCGCCGTGCTCGACGGGAGCCTGCGCGAGCGGGACACGTACCCGATGGTGGGCGTCCCGAACCGGGCCCGCGTCTCGGCCGACGGGCGGCTGGTGACGTGGACGGCGTTCGTCACCGGCGACTCGTACAACGGCGGGCGGTTCTCGACCCGCGTCGGGGTGCTCGACGCGACCTCCGGCGACCTGCTGGCCGACACCCTGGAGACGTTCGCGCTCACCAGGGACGGCCGGGCGTACCAGGCCGCCGACGTCAACTTCTGGGGCGTCACGTTCGCGCCGGACGACCGGACCTTCTACGCCACGATGTCGACCCAGGGCCGGCGGTACCTCGTCGAGGGCGACCTCACCGCCCGCACCCTGCGCACCCTGGCCGAGAACGTCGAGTGCCCGTCGCTGTCGCCCGACGGCACCCGCATCGCGTTCAAGCAGGCCGTCGGCGCCGACCCGGCGAAGGGCTGGCGCCCGGCCGTCCTGGACCGGGCGACCCTGCGGACCACGGTGCTCGCCGAGACCCGCAGCGTCGACGACCAGATCGCCTGGCGGGACGAGCGCACGGTGATGTACGCGCTGCCGCGCGACCGGGACCACGCCGACGTCTGGTCCGTGCCGGCCGACGGCACCGGGGCCCCGGCCGTGCTCGTGCCCGACGCCGAGTCCCCCGCACGCGTCTACTAGAAATCGAGGCTTACCAAAGAGTAACTTGACCGGATGCGAACGCTGGCGCTGCTCATAGCGGCCGTGGGGATCCTCCTGGAAGGCCTGGTCATCGGGGTCACGCTGTTCGCCCTGGGCGGGGTGATCGACGCCTACTCCATGTCGCTGGCCGGCGCCGACCCGTCCGCCGCCCAGGTGGCGGTCAAGATCACGGGGGTCGTACTCGCCGTGCTCCTCGTCGTCCTCGCCGCCGGACTCGCCGCGGCGGCCGCCCGCGACCGCCACGCCCGCCGGATGGCCTTCCTGGCGATGCTCTTCCAGTGCGTGGTCGTCGTGATCGCGGGGCTGGCGCTGGGCTGGGCCGTGTTCGCCGGCACCCTGGTGGTGCTCGGCACGCTGCTGTACGCCCTCCTCGACGACTCCCAGCAGACCGCCACCCGCTGAGCCCGGCCGCGGTGGCATGCTTGCCCGGTGCGGATCACCACCCTGGGCGGGCTGGCCGTCGACGGCCGCCCGGTGCGCGGTGAGCGCCTCGCCGCCGTGGTCCGCGCGCTCGTCGGCGCGCGCGGCCGCACCGTCACCGCCGCCGCGCTCGCCGAGGCCGTGTGGGCGGGGCGGCGCCCGAGGACGCCGCCGGGGCCGTCCACGCGCTGATCGCCCGCGCTCGCCGCCGGGGCCGTCCACGCGCTGATCGCCCGCGCTCGCCGGCTCGGCCTGCCGGTGACGGCGGTGCCGGGCGGATACCAGGTCTCCGCCGCGGACGTGGAGCCGGACACGGTTCTGGTCCGGGCCCGCCTCGACGCCGCCCGCCTCGACGCCGCCCGCCTCGACGCCGCCCGCCTCGACGCCGCCCGCCTCGACGCCGCCCGCCTCGACGCCGCCCGCGCCGCGCTGCGCGACCGCGACTTCGCCTCCGCCCATGAGCACGCCGGCGCCGCCCGCGCGCTGTTCCCCGAGTCCGTGGACCTCACCGGCGAGCGCCGAGCAGGCCGGGGCGCCGGTTCCTCAGCCCCGCGTGGTGTTCTTCGTCGCCGCGGCCGCCTTCCACCTGCGCCCCCGCGGGCGGGCCGGGGCCGGGCGGGCGACCGGGCTGCTGGCGGACGTCCGCGCCGAGGCGGTCGGCGGCATCGACGTGCCCGCGCTGGGCTCCTGGGCGCTGTGCGCGGCGGCCCTCGCCGCGCACCTCGGCGACCCGGCGTCGGCGCGGGAGCTGTGGGCGCTGGGCGAGCGCTGCTCACCGGTCGCGATGCACCTGTTCGACTCCGGTGCCGAGGCGGTCGGCGGCATCGACGTGCCCGCGCTGGGCTCCTGGGCGCTGTGCGCGGCGGCCCTCGCCGCGCACCTCGGCGACCCGGCGACGGCGCGGGAGCTGTGGGCGCTGGGCGAGCGCTGCGCACCGGTCGCGATGCACCTGTTCGGCCCCGGTGCCGACCCGGTGCTCGACGCCGCCCGCGAGCCCGGCCCGGCGGCGCGGCAGCGGCTCGCGGTGTGGCGGATGCGGCCGATGACCGAGGTCACCGACCGCATCCGGGAGCTGGCGGACCCGCACCTTCAGACCTTGCGGCGGTAGGCCCGCAGCGCCAGCGGCATGAACACCGCGACGAGGGCGGCCGACCAACCCAGCGTCCACCACACGTGCACCCCGTAGCCGGGCGTGCCCAGGAACAGCCCGCGCATCGCCTCGACCAGGTGGGTCAGCGGGTTGTTGCGCACGAACCCCTGCATCCAGCCCGGCAGCGTCGCGGTGCCGACGAACACGTTGGACGCGAAGGTCAGCGGCAGCACGACCAGGAAGCAGATGCCCTGCACCGCGCCCGAGGTGCGGGCCAGCATGCCGATGAGCACCGGGGCCCAGGACAGCGACAGCGCGAACACGACGGCGAGCAGCGCGCCGGCGACCGCGTGCAGCGGGTCGGAGCCGATGCGGAAGCCCAGGACGTAGGCGAAGGCGAAGGTGGAGATCGTCACCAGGAGGTACCGCACGACGTCCCCGAGGACCGCGCCGATCAGCGGTGCCGCCCGGGGGATCGGCAGGGAGCGGAACCGGTCGAAGATGCCCTTCTCGATGTCGGTGTTGAGGTTCACGCCGATCGAGATCGCGCCCATGGCGATCGTCTGGGCCAGGATGCCCGGCATCACGAACTGCAGGTAGTCGTGGGTCGAGCCGGAGATCGCGCCGCCGAAGACGTAGACGAAGATGATCATGAACAGGGCCGGCTGGACGGTCACGTCGATGAGCTGCTCGGGCGTGCGCATCGTCTTGATGAGGCTGCGCCGGGTGAGCTCGAGGGAGTGGCGCAGCAGCTTGAACGGCTTCGGCGCGGGCCGGTCGAGGACGAGGGTGGTCATGCCGGAACCTCCGCGGGCTCGGACGTGAGGGAGAAGAAGACCTCGTCGAGCGAGGGCAGGTGCAGGGAGAGCTCGGTGACGGCGATGCCCTCGGCGGTCAGCTTGGCCACGGCCTCGGCCATGGCGGCGTCGCCGGAGACGGGCACGGCCAGCACGCCGGCGCGGATCTGGTCGGCGGCGGCGCCCGAGGAGACCATCGTCAGGATCTCGGCGGCGCGGGGCAGGTCGCGCTCGTCGGACGGGCGCACCTCGAGGGTCTGGCCGCCGACGATCCGCTTGAGCCCCTCGGGCGTGTCGTGGGCGATGACCCGGCCGTGGTCGATGACCGTGATCTCATCGGCAAGGGCCTCGGCCTCCTCGAGGTACTGGGTGGTCAGCAGCACCGTGGACCCCTCGCGCACCAGCTTGCGCACGACCTCCCACATGTCCTCGCGCTTGGCCGGGTCCAGGCCGGTCGTCGGCTCGTCGAGGAAGATCACGTCGGGGCGGCCCACCAGGCTCGCGGCCAGGTCCAGGCGGCGGCGCATGCCCCCGGAGTAGGTCTTGGCCGGCCGGTCGGCGGCACCGGTCAGGTCGAACCACGCCAGCAGCTCGGCGGCCCGCGCCCGGGCGCCCTTGCGGCCCAGGTCCAGCAGGGTGCCGAAGAGCACGAGGTTCTGCCGGCCGGTGAGATCCTCGTCGACGGAGGCGTACTGCCCGGTCAGCCCGATCGACGCGCGGACCCTCCCGGCGTCGTGGACCACGTCGTGCCCGCCGATGCGGGCCGTGCCGGCGTCGGGCCGGATGAGCGTGGACAGGATGCGCACGGCGGTGGTCTTGCCGGCGCCGTTGGGGCCGAGCACGCCGTGCACGGTCCCGCGCGGGATGACCAGGTCGACGCCCTGCAGCGCCTTCGTCTGGCCGAAGTGCTTGACGAGGCCGCTCGCCTCGACCATCACGTCGTTCGTCACGTCCCGGACTCTGCCCGCCGCGACCGACACGGCGCCGACACGCGACCGACACGACCCGACACGCGGCTGACGTGCGCGGCGGCGGTACCGTGACGGCTCATGAACGACACCCAGCTCAGCCCGGGCCGCCGGGTCGGCCGCCGGGTCGGGCGGCTGATCGGCCGGGTGCTGCAGGGCATCCAGCCCCCGGAGGCGATGCCGCAGCTCCTGCCGCGCCCGGAGGAGGACGCGGCGGTCATGGACTGCGCGCTGTACGTGCGCGGCGGCCGCCAGCCGGGCCGCCCCTCGTTCGCCGAGGCCTTCGCCGCGGCCCGGCGCCGGCGCAACGGCTTCGTGTGGCTGGGCCTGTTCGAGCCGAGCTGGTCGCAGTTCACCGCGATCGCCGAGACGATCGGGGCCGACGAGGCGATCGTCGACCAGACGCTCGACGCCGAGCGCCGCCCGGCCATCCAGCGGCGCGGGGACGTGACGGTGCTCACGCTGCGCACGGCGCGGTACGTCGAGCACGCCGAGCTGACGGAGACCTCCGAGGTCGTCGACACCGGCGCGGTCACGCTGCTCATCGGCGCGCACTTCGTGGTGTCGGTGCGCCACGGCGGGGCGGGCGCCCTCGCCGACGTGCGCGAGGGGCTGCAGCGGCGGCCGAGCCTGCTCGGGCAGGGCCCGTGGGCGGTCGGCTACGCGGTGATCGAGCGGATGGTCGAGGTCTACCACGACGTGGCCACCCGCGTGGAGCAGGACGTGGAGAAGCTCGAGGAGACCGCGTTCCGGCGCCAGGGCGGCTGCGACGTGCAGCAGATCTACCAGCTCAAGCGGGAGCTGGTCGAGTTCAAGCGGGCCGTGCTGCCGCTGCAGGCGCCGCTGCGGCTGATGACCGACATCGCCTCCGAGCTGCCGCCGGGGCTGCGCCAGCCCTTCACCGACGTGCTGGGCCGGCTCAACCAGGTGGTGGAGCGCGTCGGGACGTACAACGAGCTGCTCGACTCGATCCTGCAGGCCCGGCTGGCGCAGGTCGGGCTCGACCAGAACAATGACATGCGCAAGATTGCCGCGTGGGCGGCGATGGCCGCGGTGCCGACCGCGGTCGCCGGGGTCTACGGGATGAACTTCGACCACATGCCGGGCACGTCGTGGCGCTGGGGCTTCGGCGCGGCGGTGCTGGTGATGACCGGCGGGATGCTGGTGCTCTACCGCTTGTTCCGCAAATCGAGATGGCTTTGACCGGATGATTGCCGAGGGGTCATGACGACCACGCCCGAATACCTGGTCCCCGCCCGGGTGGAGAGCCCGGAGCCCAGGGAGCGTCCCGGCGGCCCGATCGGGCGCTGGCTGCTGGAGCACCGCGTCGCCCCGGTCGGGCCGGAGAGCGACGAGGCGCACGCCAAGCCGCAGGCCTGGTGGAAGGTGATGACGCTGACCGGCGTGGACTACTTCTCCACGCTGTCCTACCTGCCGGCCATCGCCGCGCTGGCCGCCGGGGCCCTCTCCCCGCTGGCGACCCTGCTCATCGTGGCGCTCACGCTGCTGGGGATGCTGCCGATGTACCGCCGCGTGGCCCGGGAGAGCCCGCACGGCCAGGGCTCCGTGGCGATGCTGGAGACGCTCCTGCCCTTCTGGCGGGGCAAGATCTTCGTGCTGGTGCTGCTCGGCTTCGTCGCCACCTCATGGATCATCACGATCACCCTGAGTGCCGCCGACGCCTCCGTGCACATGCTCGAGAACCCCGTGTTCCCGAGCTTCATGCACGGCCACGCGGTGATCATCACCGTGGTGCTGCTGCTCATCCTGGGCGGCGTGTTCCTGCTCGGCTTCAGCGAGGCGGTCGCCGTGGCGATCCCGCTCGTCGGGGTGTTCCTCCTGCTCAACGCGGTCATCGTGGTCGTCGGCCTGGTCGACGTGTTCACCACCGCCGGGGCGCTGTCGGACTGGACGCACGCGCTGAGCACCGGGCACGGCGGCGGGTTCGGGCTGCTGCTGCCGGCCGTGATCGCGTTCCCGTCGCTGGTGCTGGGCCTGTCCGGCTTCGAGACCGGGGTCAGCATGATGCCGCTCGTGGCCGCCGAGGGCGACAACGCCGAGCAGCGGCGGGCGTCGCGCCTGGCCAATACCAAGAAGCTGCTCACGGCCGCGGCCGCGATCATGTCGGTGTACCTCATCGCGACGAGCTTCATCACCACCGTGCTGATCCCGCAGCGGGAGTTCGAGGAGGGCGGGAAGGCGGCCGGGCGGGCGCTGGCCTACCTCGCGCACGAGAAGATCGGCGAGGCGTTCGGCACCGTCTACGACATCAGCAGCGTGCTCATCCTGTGGTTCGCGGGCGCGTCGGCGATGGCCGGGCTCATCAACATCATCCCCCGCTACCTGCCGTCCTACGGCATGGCGCCGGAGTGGGGCCGGGCGGTGCGGCCGATCGTGCTGGTCTACACCGCGATCAGCATCGGCATCACGGTCGCGTTCGGCGCCGACGTCAACGCGCAGGCCGGGGCCTACGCGACCGGCATCCTGGCCATGATGGTCTCCGGCGCCGTGGCGGTCACGATCTCGGCGTGGCGGGCCGGTCAGCGCCTCGCGGGGATCGGGTTCACGGTGCTGACGCTGATCCTGCTGTACGCGCTGGGCGCCAACGTGATCGAGAAGCCCGACGGCATCCTCATCTCCGCGGTCTTCATCGCCGGGATCGTCGTGGTGTCGCTCGTCTCGCGGGTCAGCCGCACCACCGAGCTGCGCGCCGACGCGATCGAGTTCGACGACGCCGCCCGCCGCTTCGTCACCGAGTCGATCGAGCACGACGGCGAGCTCAACATCGTGGCGAACCGCCGGCAGAGCGGGGACAGGGCGGAGTACGAGGACAAGGAGTCCGAGCAGCGCGGCCACAACCCAGTGCCGGGCCGCGCCGACATCCTGTTCCTGGAGGTCGACGTCGTGGACCCGTCGGCGTTCTCCGGCACCCTGTGCGTGCGCGGGGTCGAGGTGGACGGCTACCGGGTGCTGCGCACCGAGAGCCCGGCGGCCCCCAACGCGATCGCGGCGGTGCTGCTCGCCCTGCGCGACGCGACCGGGGTCCGCCCGCACGCCTACTTCGAGTGGGCGGAGGGCAATCCGCTCGGGCACCTGTTCCGGTACCTCATCCTCGGCCGCGGCGACACGGCGCCCGTGGTGCGCGAGATCATCCGCTCGTCGGAGCCGGACCCGTCCCGCCGTCCGGGCATCCACGTGGGGGGCTGACGCGATAGCGTGTACCCCGGACTTCGGGGGAGGCCACATGCCCGTCTTCAAACAGGCCCGGCTGGTGCACTGGTCGGTGATCGGCTCGGCGCTGCTGCTCGGCATCGCCGCCGCGCTGTCCTGGGCGGCGCTCGCGCACCTCGCCGGGCTGCACACGAGGATGGTCTCCGACGGCCAGCTCGCCCAGGCACGGACGGACATGCTCAACAGCCTCGCCACCGCGGGCGTCTCCGCGCTGGTGCTCGCCGTGATCGCCGTCTTCCTGCGCCGGCCCTCCAGCAAGGCCCGCACCGCGGTGTGGGTGTTCGGGCCGCTCATCGCGCTGACCACGCTGTGCTTCCTGGTCGGCGGGCCGCAGTGGGCGGTGGCCCCGACCGGCGAGGAGCCCGCCGAGCTGCGGGCGGAATACGCGCAGGTCGTGCCGGACTGGTACGTGTGGCCGCACGGGATCGCCGGGCTCGTCGCGGTCGCCCTGCTGATCTTCGCCGCGGTCTTCCTGACCCGTGCGGATCTGCGGGAGCACTACATGGACGGCGGCTACGACGCCACCCGCGGCTACACGTCGTGGGTCGATCGCACCGGCGGCGCGTGACCGCCGGGCGCGCCGGGGTTAAGGTGTCGCCGTGACGGAGCCGACCTCTCCCTCCGGCCCGACCTCGGGGCCCCGGCCGCCGGCGTGGAACCGGCCGCAGCCACCTCCCCCGCCACCGCCGCCCCCGGCCCCACCGGCCAACGTGCCGATCTCGGGCGAGCTGCTGCCGCCCGGCGGCTACGGCTCCCCGCGCGCGGTGCCCCCGCCCGGCTACGCGCCGCCGCCCCAGGTGCCGATCACCAAGCGCATCCCGGACACCCTGCCGTTCGTCGCCCGGCCCAGCGTGCTCAAGCGCGTCCTGGTGCTCGGGCCGATCGCCGCGGTCCTGCTGCTGCTGTTCGCCTGCCCGCTCGGGCTGGCCCTGACCGCCGGCAACGACCCGAACCACACCAGCGGCGACGCGGTGGCGCTGGTCGGCATCGTGCTCTGCCTGGCCGTCGTGATCGCCGTGGCGTTCGGGCTGCAGATCTTCCTCGTCGCCTCGGGCGGGCCGGTGCTCGCCCTCGCCCCGAACGGGCTGTGGATCAAGACGCGGCCGACCCGCGGCCAGGCCGTCTGGCTGCCGTGGGAGGGCGTCGAGCAGATCCGGCGGCGGCGCTGGGGCCTGGAGAAGATGCTCGTGGTCAAGCCGCGCGACCCGCGCGTGGAGGGCAGCCTCGGCGCGTTCACCCAGGTCGACGCCGCGTTCATGAAGCTGTTCTACGGCTCGGGCTTCACCGCGACCCTGAACTTCGCGGACCGCTCGGAGGACGAGATCCTGGCGGCGGTACGGCACTTCAGCAACGGCCGCGCCCGCGTCGACATCTGATGCGCATCTGACCCGCACCGTCGCGCGCCGATCCGTGGCTCTCCGGCCGGCGCGCAGTATCATCCGAGGTCGCGGCCCCGAAGCGGGCTCGCGTACCAGCCGTGGTTTGGACCGGCACCGATCCGGAAATCCGGCGCGTCGGGGGCCACATGTCACCAGGGTGCCGAAAAAGTGTCAGACCCTAGGTCTACGCTCGCGGGCAGCACAGGGACCAGGACCATTGGAGAGAGCCGAGTTGACCGCACAACCCGAGACCTTGTACGGGGCAGCAGACCTCACGCTCCTCGAAGGGCTCGACGCCGTCCGCAAGCGACCGGGCATGTACATCGGCTCGACCGACAGCCGCGGCGTCGCCCACCTGTTCAACGAGATCGTGGACAACTGCACCGACGAGGGCATCGCCGGATACGCCACCCGCATCGAGGTGACGCTGCACGCCGACGGGTCGGTGCAGGTCGACGACGACGGCCGCGGCATCCCCGTGGACGTGCACGCCAAGTCCGGGATGTCCGGCGTCGAGCTGGTGCTCACGAAGCTGCACGCGGGCGGGAAGTTCGGCGGGTCGGGGTACAAGACCTCCGGCGGCCTGCACGGCGTCGGCGCCTCGGCGGTCAACGCCCTGTCGACGCGCTACGACGTGACCGTGCGCCGCGACGGCAAGATCCACCACATGTCGTTCCAGCACGGCGTGCCGGGCGAGTTCGACGGGCCCAACGCCAACTCGAAGTTCCGCCGCGGCGGCGGCCTCGTCGTGCAGGGGCGGATGAAGCGCGGCTCGTCCACCGGCACCTCCACCCGCTACTGGCACGACGCGCGCTACTTCGAGGCCGGCGCGGCCCTGGACCCCGAGGCGGTGCGGGCCAAGCTGCGCAACACCGCGTTCCTGGTGCCGGGCGTGACCTACGTGCTCAAGGACGCCACGCAGGGCTCGATCGAGACCGAGACCTACCACTACCCCAACGGCCTCGCCGACATGGTGGAGTTCCTGGCCCCCAGCGGCGACAAGCCGGTCTGCGGCACGCTGCTCATCAACGGCGAGGGCACCTACAAGGAGAACGCCGCCGACGAGAACGGCGTGATGAAGGCCAACGTCGAGCGGCGGGCCGAGGTCGAGATCGCGCTGCGCTGGGGCACCGGCTACGAGCGGGTCGTCGAGTCGTTCACCAACACCATCCGCAACATGCACGGCGGCACGCACCGGCGCGGCTTCGAGCGCGGCGCGCTGCGGGCGCTGACCGAGGCCATCCGCAACACCCGTGGCCTGCTGCGCCCCAAGGAGGACCTGCCGACGCTGGAGGACGTGCTCGAGGGCATGACCGCGGTCATCCACGTGCGCATCCCCGAGCCGCAGTTCACCTCCCAGACCAAGGACGAGCTGTCCACCGCGCCCGTGACCCGGGTCGTGCAGCAGGTCGTCGAGCAGCACGTCAAGGCCTGGATCGAGGCGCGCAAGACCAAGGTCGAGGCGCGCACGGTGCTGCAGAAGATCGTCGACGCGGCCCGGGTCCGGCTCACCCAGAAACAGCAGAAGGACGCGGCCCGGCGCAAGACGGCCCTCGAGGGCGCGTCGATGCCGGCCAAGCTGGTCGACTGCCGCTCGACCGGGGTCCAGCGCAGCGAGCTGTTCATCGTCGAGGGCGACAGCGCCCTGGGCACGGCCCGCATGGCCCGCTCCTCGGAATACCAGGCGCTGCTGCCGATCCGCGGCAAGATCCTCAACGTCCAGAAGGCGAACATCCAGCAGGTGCTGGACAACGCCGAGTGCTCGGCGATCGTGCAGGTGCTCGGGGCCGGCTCCGGGCGCACCTTCGACCTCGAGTCGATGCGCTACGGCCGCATCCTGATCATGGCCGACGCCGACGTCGACGGCTCGCACATCCGCACCCTGCTCATCACGCTGTTCGCGAAGTACATGCGGCCGGCCATCGCCGACGGGCGGCTCTACGCGGCCGTCCCGCCGCTGCACAAGATCGTCACGAAGGGGCGCAACCCGGAGACGATCTATACGTACACGCAGCAGGAGATGGAGAGCACGGTCGCCCGGCTGGAGAAGGCCGGCAAGCAGGTCGTCACGCCGATCCCCCGGTTCAAGGGTCTGGGCGAGATGGACGCCGACGAGCTGTGGGAGACCACGATGAACCCGGCGACCCGGGCGGTGCGGCGCATCACCCTCGACGACGTCGAGCGGGCCGAGGAGGTCCTCGAGCTGCTCATGGGCGAGCGGGTGGAGCCCCGCCGCAACTGGCTCATCGACTCCGCGGCGCGGGTCGACCAAGAGACGATCGACGCGTAACGACCCCGGAAGGCCGACGGAACACGATGGCACGCAAGAGCACCAAGGCGGTCAAGGCCGACCTGTCCGCGTTCGACCAGGCCGGTGCGCGGGTGCTGAACAACCCGCTCACCACCGAGGTGGAGGACTCCTACCTGGAGTACGCCTACTCGGTCATCCACTCCCGGGCGCTTCCGGACGCGCGGGACGGGCTCAAGCCCGTGCACCGGCGGATCCTCTTCTCGATGAGCGAGCAGGGGCACCGCCCCGACCGGGGGCACGTGAAGTCCTCCCGGGTCGTGGGTGACGTCATGGGTAAGTACCACCCGCACGGCGACAGCGCGATCTACGACGCCATGGTCCGCATGGCCCAGGACTTCTCGCTCAACGTCCCGCTCATCGACGGGCACGGCAACTTCGGCTCCCCGGACGACGGGCCCGCCGCGTCGCGGTACACCGAGGCCCGCATGTCCCGCGAGGCGATGCTGCTCGTCGGCGAGCTCGACGAGGGCACCGTCGACTTCAAGCCCAACTACGACGGCTCCCTGCAGGAGCCGTCGGTGCTGCCCGCCGCCTTCCCCAACCTGCTGGTCAACGGCTCGTCCGGGATCGCGGTCGGCATGGCGACGAACATGATCCCGCACAACCTCGCCGAGATCGTGGCCGCGACCCGCTGGCTGATCAACCACCCGGCGGCGAGCCTGGACAAGCTCATGGAGTTCGTCCCCGGCCCCGACCTGCCCACCGGCGGTCTGCTCCTCGGCCTCGACGAGGTCCGCCGGGCCTACGAGACCGGCCGCGGCGTGGTCCGCATGCGCGGCCGGGTCGAGATCGGGCTGCTGGAGGGCAGCCGCGGGCGCCAGGCGATCACGGTCACCGAGCTGCCCTACGGCATCGGCGCCGAGAAGGTGATCGAGAAGATCACCGACGAGGTCAACAAGACCAAGCGGCTGCAGGGCATCGCCGACGTCAAGGACCTCACCGACCGGGAGAACGGCACCCGCCTGGTCATCGAGTGCAAGGTCGGCGTCAACCCGCAGGCGCTGCTGTCCGACCTCTACCGGCTCACCCCGCTGGAGCAGTCCTTCGGCGTCAACAACCTCGTCCTCGTCGACGGCCAGCCCCAGACCCTCGGCCTCAAGGCGCTGCTGGAGGTCTTCCTGCAGCACCGCTACGAGGTGGTGACCCGGCGCACCGAGTTCCGCCGCAAGAAGCGCCAGGACCGCCTGCACCTGGTCGACGGCCTGCTCATCGCCCTGCTCGACATCGACCGGGTGATCGCCCTGATCCGCGACAGCGACAACGCGGCCGCGGCCAAGGCCGGGCTGATGAGCGAGTTCGGGCTCACCGACGTCCAGGCCACCTACATCCTCGACACCCCGCTGCGGCGGCTCACCCGCTACGACCGCATCGAGCTGGAGGCCGAGCAGCAGCGCCTCAACGAGGAGATCGCGGCGCTGAGCCAGATCCTCGACGACGAGAAGGTGCTCAAGAAGGTCGTCTCCGACGAGCTCGCCGCCGTCGCCAAGGAGCACGGGCAGCCCCGCCGCACCACCCTCATCGACGGCGACCTCAAGGAGGTCCTCGCGGCCTCGGTCCCGGCCGGCCCGCTCGAGGTCACCGACGACCCGTGCCAGGTCCTGCTGTCGGCGACCGGCCTCGTCGCCCGCACCGCCGCCGAGTCCGAGGAGGCCCCGGAGGGCAGCCGCAAGGCCGGCCGCGACAAGCACGACGCCGTCCGCGCGGTCGTGCACACCACGGCCCGCGGCCAGGTCCTGCTGGTCACGAGCCGCGGCCGCGCCTTCAAGGTCGACGTGTTGCCCCTGCCGGTCCTGCCCGACCAGCCCGGCACCGTCTCCCTGCGCGGCGGCATGTCCACGTCGGAGCTGGTCCCGCTGGAGTCCGGCGAGACGGTGGTCGGCCTCGCGCCGCTCGCCGACCGCGAGTCGGGCTCCCCGGGCCTCGCCCTCGGCACGCGCAACGGCCAGGTGAAGATCTGCGCCCCCGAGTGGCCCGTGCGCTCCGACGAGTTCGAGGTCATCGGCCTGCGCGACGGCGACGAGGTGATCGGCGCGACCTGGCTCACCGACGGCTCGGAGACCCTGGCCTTCGTGAGCAACGACGCGTCCCTGCTGCGCTTCCCGGCGAACCTGGTCCGCCCGCAGGGCCTCAAGGGCGGCGGCATGGCCGGCATCAACCTGGCCGACGGCGCCCAGGCCATCTTCTTCGGCGCCGTGGTCACGAAGGACCCGGAGCACGGCGAGCCGATGGTCGTCACGGCGACGATGGGCAACGCGAAGATGACGCCGTTGCGCCTCTACCCGGCGAAGGGCCGGGCGACGGGCGGCGTGCGCGCGCAGCGGTTCCTCAAGGGCGAGACCCACCTGGTGCTGGCCTGGATCGGCCCCCGCCCGGTGGCCTCGAACGCGAAGGGCGACGCCCGCGACCTGCCGCAGGCCGACTCCCGCCGCGACGGCTCGGGCGCCCAGCTGCGCGCCCCGGAGCTGATCGGCCACCTGGTCGAGCGCGGCTGAGGCCGCCGCTCGTCCCGGACGCGACGACGAAGGCCCGTTCCCGGCGGCGATGCCGGGGCCGGGCCTTCGTCGCGTCCTGGGGATGACCGGGGACTCCCCCACTACCGGGGCGCGACCCCCGGCCCGGCGGGTTCGAGACGCTCAGCTCGAACGCCTGCACCTCCCAGGACGTGATGGCGGCGGTCCGCTCGATGTTCAGCGGGAACGCCCCGGGATCGACGGGCTCCCCCAGGGCCGGCCAGATGCCGGGGTCTGCGTCACGGGCTTCGCCGGGCCGGTGCAGGCGGCCAGCCCGCGAACGCGACGCCGGCCGCCGCGGCACGGGCCCAGGTGCGCGGGGCAGCCATGCGTTCACGGTAGGCAGCTCGCGCAACGGTCGCCCCGGGATGAGTGTTTGCCCACGCGGGGGTGGGTAGAGCGGGGCCCGTGCTGACGAACCTGGCTCACCTGGACGCGCTGCGCGTCCGCATCGCGCCGCCGGCGACCGCCCGGCACACCACCTACCGGCTCGCCGAGGAGCCCGCCGTCGAGGTCGTCTGGACCTACGCCGAGGCCGGCCCCGGCGGCTACCGGCCGACCGGCGGCGACCCCGGCCAGGGCGCCTTCAACGCCGACGACATCGCCCGGGCCGCGATCGTGTACCTGCGGCACTGGCGCGCCACGGGCGACACCACGAGCCGGACGGCGGCGCGGCAGCTGCTGCGCGGGCTGTGCTACCTGCAGACCGCCCCCGCCGACGACACCGACCCCCGGGCCGGCAACGTGGTGCTGTGGCAGCAGGCCGACGGGCGGCTCAACCCGAGCGCCGATCCGGTCGAGCAGCCCGACCCGTCCGACGGTGGCGAGTCGGCGTGGCTGGCCCGCACGATCTGGGCGCTCGGCGAGGGGTTCGCGGCCTTCGACGGCGACGAGCCCGGGTTCGCCGGCTTCCTGCGCGCCCGGCTGCGCCTCGCGCTGGGTGCGGTGCGGCGGCAGGTGCTGCAGCGGTACGGCCAGTGGCGCATCGTCGACGACACGGCCACGCCCGCCTGGCTCATCGCCGACGGGGCCGATCTCACCGGCGAGGCGCTGCTCGGCCTGTGCGCGTACACCGCGCGCAGCGGCGACGAGGACGCCCGGAAGGTCCTCGAGCAGCTCGGCGAGGCGGTGACCGCGATGCGCACCGGCACCCCGTGGACGTGGCCGTTCGGGGCGGTCCTGCCCTACGGCCTGTCCCGCACCGAGTGGCACGGCTGGGCCGGGCTCGCCCCGGGCGCCCTCGCGCGCGTCTACGAGGTGTGCGGCGACCTCGGGGCCCGCGACGCCGCCCTCGCCGACGCGGCCTCGTTCACCCCGCACCTGCTCGTCGGCGGCGGCCCCGACAACCTGCGGGTCGCGCTGCCCGGCGCCCGGGAGGCGCTGACGCTGGACGGGGTGCAACTGGCCTACGGGGCCCACTCCCGCGTCGAGTCGCTGCTGGCCACCGCCCGCGCCACCGGCCGGCCCGCGCTGCGCACGCTCGCCGGGATCGCCGCCTCGTGGTTCTTCGGCAACAACCCGGCGGGCGCCCCGATGTACGACCCCGCGACCGGCGTCACCTACGACGGCATCGACCGGCCCGACGGGCTCGGGGTCGTGCACCGCGACGCCGGGGCCGAGTCCACGATCCACGGCCTGCTGGCGATGCTGGCCCTCGACGGCGACCCGCACACCGCCGCGATCGCCCGCATCGCCGAGCCCGCCCTGCGCATCGAGGGCACCGAGATGCACACGATGGCCCTCGCCGACCCGGGCACCGGCGCCCACCTCACCCTGCTGCGCAGCCTCGCCACGAGCATCCGCGCCGTCGACGTCGTCGTGCCGGGCGAGTCCCCGGCGACGGTGAGCGTGAACGACCCGGCCGGCGAGGAGATCGAGCACTACACGACGACGGCGGGCCGCATCCGGGTGCTCGTGCCCGCCGGGGGCTTCACGACCGTCGTGCAGCCGGGCGGCTGACGGTAAGTTTCACGCCCCGCCCGTGCTCATCCGTGATTGACACCGTCCGATGTTTGCCAGCCGGTGGTGACGCCGCACACACTGCGCCTACCTCGTGGGAGCCGAGCAACTCTGCCGCGCCCCGAACTCGAGGAGGTACCCCTTGGCAACCATCGCCAGAGGCGCGCTGTGGACGACCGTGGTCGCCGCCGCCGCACTCGTCGCGGCCACCCTGGTCGCGCCTGGCGCCGCGCACGCGCACGGCGTCGCGCTCGTCCCCGGCAGCCGCACCTACCTGTGCTACGTCGACGGACTGCAGGCCACCGGCCAGATCATCCCCACCAACCCGGCGTGCGCCGACGCCGTGGCGCAGGGCGGGCAGCAGCCGCTCTACGACTGGTTCGGCGTCCTGCGCTCCGACGCGGGCGGGCGCACCACCGGCTACATCAACGACGGTGAGATCTGCGGCGGCGGCACCACCAAGTACGCCGCGTACAACGCCGCCCGCACCGACTGGCCCACCACGCACCTGACCGCCGGGTCGACGATCCAGCTGCACTACAGCAACTGGGCCGCGCATCCGGGCACGTTCCACATGTACATGACCAAGAACGGCTGGGACCCGACGAGCCCGCTCAAGTGGTCGGACCTCGAGTCGTTCTGGAGCGCCACCGACCCGCCGCAGTCCGGCGGCCCGGGCGCGCTCAACTACTACTACTGGGACACCACGCTGCCGGCCAACCGGACCGGGCGGCACATCATGTTCATCCAGTGGGTCCGCTCCGACAGCCAGGAGAACTTCTTCAGCTGCTCGGACATCGTCTTCGACGGCGGGCACGGCGAGGTCACCGGCGTCAAGGGTGGCGGCACCGGGCCATCGGGCTCGGCGTCGCCGTCGCGTTCGGCGTCGGCGTCGCCCTCGGTGTCGCCGTCGGCGTCGCGATCCGCGTCGGCCTCCGCGTCGCCGTCGCGCTCGGTGTCGTCGTCCCCGGCGCCGGGCGGATCCGGGTGTACCGCGACCTGGGCGCTCCAGCCGAGCTCGTGGGCCGGGCACTTCCAGGTCCAGGTCACCGTGAAGAACAACGGCTCGTCGACGCTCAACGGCTGGACGGTCCGCTGGACGTACACGGGCGGGCAGGGCTTCGAGGGCGCGCCGTGGAACGGCACCCTCGTCGGCCAGCCCCCGAACGTCGCCGTGTCGAACGTCGACTGGAACAAGGTCCTCGGACCCGGCGCCAGCACGTCGTTCGGCTTCAACGCCACGGGTACCGCGCCCGCCACCGCCCCGGCGCTGACCTGCTCGAGTCCCTGACCGTTCGTCCGCTCGCGGCGCCCGCATCCCCGGTGGTGCGGGCGCCGCCCGATCAGTTGAGGCCCCCGTGACCCACTCCGCACCCGGCGGGACCCGCGTCCGCCACCCGGCCGCCCCCGACGAACCCGCCCGCCGTCACCGCCGCGGCCTCGCGCCCGTGTGGCGGTACAGCATCGGCTTCGCCGCGATCCTCGCCCTGCTCGGCGCGATCGTCTTCGTCACCCAGCAGCAGTCGCCGGCCCCGCCGCCGCCGAAGGAGACCGTGCACAGCGTCGAGGGGGCGCTGGGCAACCGGCAGGCGGCGACCCTGGACGTCGTCAGCGGCGCCGAGTCCGTGATCATCCACGCCGAACCGCTCGACGGGCTGCTGTACCGTGCCTCGACCCTGCCCGGCAGCAAGGTCGAGCCGGTCGCGGCCGAGTCGGGCGACGACGTCAAGCTCAGCCTGAACGGCACCGAGATCGCCGGCCAGGCGACCGTCCACGTGTACCTCAACGACAAGGTCCGCTGGACGCTCAACCTCGCCGGCGGCGGGCTGCGCCAGGTCGTCGACTTCGGCGGCGGCCGCCTCGCCGGGATCGAGGTCGCGGCGGGGGTGCAGGAGCTCGACGTGACGGTACCGAAGCCGGAGGGCACCATGTCGATCCACGTCGGCGGCGTCGGGCGGCTCGCGGTGCATGCCCCGAACGGGGTGCCCGCGCAGCTGCGGCTCGGCGACCACGGCACCATCGGCGAGGTGCGCCTCGACGACAAGGTGACCAAGAACGTGGCCGGCGGCGCGACCCTCGCCACCGGCGCGGACTACGCCACGGCCACGGACCGGTACGACCTGCAGGTCGGCACCGCGGCCGCGGCCGTCTCCGTGGACCGGCGCCCCTGAGTCTGCGTGGGGCCGGCGTCTCTACGCGGTCGGCTGTGGCTCGGGGTGCCGCCGCCGCTGGGACGGCGGCCCTACGCGGTCGCCCGTGGCTCGGGGTGTCGTGGCCGGTGGGACGGCGGCCCTACGCGGTCGCCCGTGGCTCGGGGTGTCGTGGCCGGTGGGACGGCACTCCGAGCGCGGGCAGCTTGAGCAGCGAGACCTCCGGCGACTGGCCGGACAGCACCATGAGCCGGCGCATGCTGAGCCGCACCAGGTGGTGCGAGACGAAGAACAGCCACCCGGCCAGCGGCAGCTCCACCAGGAACGCGGTGGCCAGGCTGACCCACCGGTCCGGCCCCGACGCGGTCATGATGTCGAACCAGGCGTCGCACGCGAGCAGCGTCCCGCTCACGAGCGCCGCGAGCACGACGACCTGCCGCCGGCGCAGCGCCGCCCAGGCCGTGAACCCGAGCGCGACCATGAGCGCCACGTCGAAGCCGACCCACGTGAGGTCCCAGTTCCCCGCGAGGTACTGCGGCGGCAACCGCAGGGCGAGCGCGATGACCCACGGGATCATGAGGACGCTCGCGACGCCGATGACGATGACGAACCGGCGGCGCGCGCGCTCGGTGGCCGCGACGGAGCGCCGGGCGGGGCGGGGCTGCAGCCGGGCGAGCCGGCGCGCGAGGTCGGCGCGCTCGGCGGCGGTCATCGACTGCAGGTCGGCGTCGGCGATCACGTCAACGACAGTACGTCGCGTTGGGTGCGCGGACGGGTGCTGACAGCGGGCTCCCAGCAAACCCTGACGTGACCCGAACATGGAGCTTCGGGGGGCGTGGGCGGAAATGTCGGACACCAGGCTCCGGAGCGCCGTTGCAGCGGCGCTGCCGTCAGGCTCTGCGCGAAGCCGTTGCAGCCGAACGCGGGCCGAAGGAAGAGCGCCCCTCGGCCCGCGCGCGGTCAGTTCGCGACCACTCAGCGGCCGCGCAGGGCCCGGTAGCGGCCCACCAGGCCCGCCGTGGAGCCGTCCAGCGCCGACAGGTCCGGGCTGTCCGAGGTCAGCGCCGGCTCGATGCGCTTCGCCAGGACCTTGCCCAGCTCGACGCCCCACTGGTCGAAGGAGTCGATGTCCCAGATCGCGCCCTGGACGAAGACCTTGTGCTCGTACAGCGCGATCAGCTGTCCCAGCACGTGCGGCGTGAGCTCGTCGGCGAGGATCGTCGTCGTCGGGCGGTTGCCGCGGAAGGTGCGGTGCGGCACCTCGGCCTCCGCCACGCCCTCGGCGGCCACCTGCTGCGACGTCTTGCCGAACGCGAGTGCCTGGCCCTGCGCGAAGAGGTTCGCCATGAGCAGGTCGTGCTGCTCGCGCAGCGGGCCGAGTTCCGCGACGGGCTGGGCGAAGCCGATCAGGTCCGCGGGGATGAGCTCGGTGCCCTGGTGGATCAGCTGGTAGTAGGCGTGCTGGCCGTTGGTGCCGGGCGTGCCCCAGACGATCGGGCCGGTCGCCCAGTCCACGGGCTTGCCCTCGTGGTCGACCGACTTGCCGTTGGACTCCATGTCGAGCTGCTGCAGGTAGGCCGTGAACCGCGACAGGTAGTGGCTGTACGGGAGCACGGCGTGGGTCTGGGCGTCGTGGAAGTCGCGGTACCAGATGCCGAGCAGGCCCAGCAGCAGCGGCGCGTTGGCCTCGGGGGGCGCGGTGCGGAAGTGCTCGTCCATCTGGTGGAAGCCGGCGAGCATGGCGCGGAAGCCGTCCGGGCCGAGCGCGATCATCAGGGAGAGGCCGATGGCGGAGTCGTAGGAGTACCGGCCGCCGACCCAGTCCCAGAACTCGAACATGTTCGTCGTGTCGATGCCGAACTTCGCGACCTCGCCCGCGTTCGTCGACACGGCCACGAAGTGCTTGGCCACGGCCGCGTCGTCGCCGAGGGCGTCGAGCAGCCACCGGCGCGCGGCGGTCGCGTTCGTGATCGTCTCGATCGTCGTGAACGTCTTCGACGACACGATGAACAGCGTGGTCGCCGGGTTCGCGTCGCGCACGGCCTCGTGCAGGTCGGCGCCGTCGACGTTGGAGACGAACTTGAAGGTCAGGGAGCGGTCGGTGAAGGCCCGCAGCGCCTCGTACGCCATCGCCGGGCCGAGGTCCGACCCGCCGATGCCGATGTTGATCACGGTCGTGATGCGCTCGCCGGTGTACCCGGTCCACTCCCCCGACCGGATGCGGTCCGCGAACGCCGACATCCGGTCGAGCACGGCGTGGACCTTCGGCACCACGTTCTCGCCGTCCACGATGATCTCGGCGTCGCGCGGCGCCCGCAGCGCGGTGTGCAGCACCGCCCGGTGCTCGGTGAAGTTGATCTTTTCGCCGCGGAACATCCGGTCGCGCAGCTCGAACACGCCGCGGGCGGCCGCGAGGTCCTGCAGCAGGCGCAGCGTCTCGTCGGTGACGAGGTGCTTGCCGTAGTCGAGGTAGAGGTCGCCGGCCTGCAGCGCGTACCGGCGGCCCCGGTCGGGATCTTCGGCGAACAGGTCGCGCAGGTGAACCTCTCCGAGTTCCGCGCGGTGCTTGACCAGCGCGGCCCACTCGGGCAGATGGTTGAGCCGAGGCATCAGGAAGCTCCTAGCGAGTCAGCGTGGTGACACTCCACCCGCTGATTCTGCCCCTTTCGCGTCCGTCTCGTCGTCGCTGTCCCGATCTTGTGTGACGGACGGGACCACGCCCGGCCGTGCGGGCCGCTCGTGACGGGCTCAGCGCGAGGAGTGCCCGATCGCGTCGCGCGACGCGGCCGAGGCGCCGATCGCGGCCGGGTCCGCCCGATCGGCCGGGTCCGCCGGGAACGCCGCGTCCGCCCGATCGGCCGGGTCCGCCGGGAACACCGCGTCCGCCCGATCGGCCGGGCCGGCCGGGTCGGCCGCGTCCGCCGGGTCGGCGGCCGGGTCCGGCAGGGCTTGCGGTGCCCGGTTGCGCCGCCGGCGCAGGCCCTCCGCCACGGCCGCGGCGGTCGCGAGGGCGATCACGAGCAGGACGGTGCCGGTCGGCACCTCGAAGAGCTTCAGCGCGCTGGCGATGAGCACGACGATGAGCGCGGCCCGCACCACGCCCGCCGGCGCCCGCGAGGACAGCCGGGCCCCGATGAGCACGCCCGGCACCGAGCCGATGAGCACCGCCGCGGCGAGGTCGAGCTTGAGGTCGCCGAAGATCGCGTGCCCGAGCGCGGCCGAGAACACCAGCGGGATGGCCTGCACCAGGTCGGTGCCGACGAGGTCGCGGGGGCGCAGCGCCGGGTACAGCGCGAGGAGGATCACGATGATGAGCGACCCGGACCCGACGGAGGTCATGCCGACGACGAGGCCGCCGAGCGCGCCGAGCAGCACGGTGGGCACCGGCCGGACCTTGATCGGGGCCGCGGGGCCGTCGTCGCCGGCCGAGCTCTTCCGGTACGCCTTGACGAGCAGCCCCACCACCGCGAGCAGCAGCGCCGCCCCGAGGGCCAGCCGCACCACGTCCTGCACCCGGTCGCCGGCGCCGATCGCGCGCATGAGCAGCACGCCGGCGAACGCGCTCGGCACGCTGCCGAGGCACAGCCACCGCACCAGCCCCCAGTTGACGGACCCGCGCCGGGCGTGCACCCAGCCGCCGAACGGCTTCATCACGGCGGAGGCGGCGAGGTCGCTGGACACGGCGGCGAGCGGCGGCACGCCGAAGAACAGCACCAGGATCGGCGTCATGAGCGCGCCGCCGCCCATCCCGGTCAGCCCGACGACGATCCCGACTCCGAGCCCGGCGAACGCAAGCAACGGATCCATGCCGAGAAGTCTGGCTCCGAAACCCGATTTTGTCCACTAAGTAGGTCGACAAAGGTGAGAAGTCAGCCGGGAGGATGAGCACCCAGCGTGACCCGCTCCCGGCCGAACTGCGCGGACGCCCGGATTCGATGACGCTGTGTGACCGGTGCCGTCGGACTGATAGCTGGCCCGGGTGACGACCGCGGACCTGGCAGCGACGGCGCGCAGCGCCGAGCGGTGACTGGCGGGAGCGACGGTCCGCACCCCGGCGGACCCGAGTCATGGGCCGGCACGCGACGGCGGCCCCGGGCGCGCGTGAACGCCCGGGGCCGCCGCGGAACCTGCGCGCGGGTCAGTCCACCTCGACCGCGGCGGCGGCGAACTGGGCCGAGTAGAGCCGTGCGTACGCGCCGCCCGCCGCCAGCAGCGCGTCGTGCGTCCCCTGCTCCACGATCGACCCGTGCTCCATGACGAGGATCAGGTCGGCGTCGCGGATCGTGGACAGGCGGTGCGCGATGACGAAGCTCGTCCGGCCCGCCCGCAGCGTGCTCATCGCCCGCTGGATGAGCACCTCGGTGCGGGTGTCGACCGAGCTCGTCGCCTCGTCCAGGATGAGGATCGTCGGCTCGGCCAGGAACGCCCGGGCGATCGTGATGAGCTGCTTCTCCCCCGCCGAGACGCCCGCGCCCTCCTCGTCGATGACGGTGTCGTAGCCCTCCGGCAGGGTGCGCACGAACCGGTCGGCGTGCGCGGCCTCGGCCGCCGCCGCGATCTTCTCCGGCGTCGGGTGGTCGGCGCCGTAGGCGAGGTTCTCCGCGATGCTGCCCTGGAACAGCCAGGTGTCCTGCAGCACCATGCCGATCTGCTCGCGCAGCTCGTCGCGCGACATCGCGGCGATGTCCACGTCGTCGAGCAGGATCCGCCCGCCGGTCAGGTCGTAGAAGCGCATGACGAGGTTCACCAGCGTCGTCTTGCCCGCGCCGGTCGGGCCGACGATCGCGACCGTCTGGCCGGGCTCGACGCTCAGCGACAGGTCCTCGATGAGCGGCTCGTCCTGCTTGTAGCGGAACGACACGTGCTCGAAGGTGACCTTGCCCCGGACCTGGGCCGGGCGCGCCGGGGCGGCCGGCTCCGGGGCCTGCTCCTCGGCGTCGAGCAGCTGGAAGACCCGCTCGGCCGAGGCGATGCCGGACTGCACGAGGTTCGACATCGCGGCGACCTGGGTCAGGGGCTGGGAGAACTGCCGGGAGTACTGGATGAACGCCTGCACATCGCCCAGCGTCATCGTGCCCGAGGCCACCCGCAGGCCGCCGACCACGGCGACGAGCACATAGTTGATGTTGCCGATGAACATCATCGCGGGCTGGATGAGCCCGGAGATGAACTGGGCCCGGAACGCCGAGGCGAACAGCGCCTCGTTGTGCTCCTCGAACGTCTTGGCCGCCTCCGCCTGCCGGCCGAAGATCTTCACGACCGAGTGGCCGGTGAACATCTCCTCGATATGGCCGTTGAGCCGGCCGGTGCTCGCCCACTGCTTGACGAACTCCGGCTGGGACTTCTTGCCGATGCGGGCCGTGATGACCACCGACACCGGCACGGTGACGAGCGCGATCACGGCCAGCAGCGGGGAGATCCAGAACATCATGCCGAGCACCGCGACGATCGTCAGCAGCGACGTGAGCAGCATGGACAGCGACTGCTGCAGGGTCATCGCGATGTTGTCGGTGTCGTTGGTGGCGCGGGACAGCACCTCGCCGCGGGCCTGCCGGTCGAAGTAGCTCAGCGGCAGCCGGGCGAGCTTGGCCTGGACCTGCTCGCGCAGCCGGTACACGGTGCGCTGCACGATGACCGTCGTCAGCCGGGCCTGCAGCAGGCCGAGGATCCAGGCGAAGAGGTACACCACCGCGACGCCGAGCAGCACCCGCTCGAGCCGGTCGAAGTCGATGCCCCGGCCCGGCACCAGGTTGCTCATGCCGCCGAGCAGGTCGGCGAACGCGTTGTCGCCCCGGGCCCGCAGCGCCTCGATGGCCTGTTCCTTGGTGGTGCCGGCCGGGATCTTCTTGCTGATGATGCCCTCGAAGATCACGTCGGTGGCGTGGCCGAGCAGCCGCGGGCCGAGCGTGGAGAGCACGACGCTGGCGATGCCGAAGACCAGCACCGCGACCACGATGAAACGGTCCGGGGCGAGCATCTTCAGCAGCCGCTTGGCCGAGCCCTTGAAGTCCTCGATCTTCGCCGGAGGGCCGCCGGCGCCCATCATCATGCGCCCGGGGCCGAAGCCCGGTCCGCCGCCGGGCCGCGCGCCACCGCCGGGAGCGCCGCCGGGCCGAGCTGGTGCCGTCATGCCGCGGCCTCCGCTTCCGTCAACTGCGAGAGCACGATCTCTCGGTACGTCTCGTTGCCGTCCATGAGTTCCTGGTGCGTGCCGGTGCCCACGACCCGGCCCTCGTCGAGCACGACGATGCGGTCGGCGTCGCGGATGGTGCTCACCCGCTGGGCGACGATGACCACGGTCGCGTCGGCGATCTCGAGGCGCAGCGCCTCGCGCAGGGCCGCGTCGGTGGCGTAGTCGAGCGCGGAGAAGGAGTCGTCGAACAGGTACACCTCGGGCCGGGCCACCAGCGTCCGGGCGATCGCGAGCCGCTGCCGCTGCCCGCCGGAGACGTTGGTGCCGCCCTGGGCGATCGGCGCCTGCAGCCCCTCGGGCATGGCCCGCACGAACTCGGCCGCCTGCGCGACCTCCAGGGCCCGCCACAGCTCCTCGTCGGTGGCGTCGGGCCGGCCGTAGCGCAGGTTGGAGGCGACGGTGCCGGAGAACAGGTACGGCTTCTGCGGCACCATGCTGACCGTGCGCGCCAGCAGCGCGGGGTCGATGCGGCGCACGTCCACGCCGTCCACCAGCACCGTGCCGCCCGTCGCGTCGAACAGCCGCGGCACGAGGTTGAGCAGGGTCGTCTTGCCCGCGCCGGTACTGCCGATGATCGCCGTCGTCTGCCCGGGATGCGCGACGAGGTCCACGTCGGCGAGCACCGCCAGATCCGCGCCCGGGTAGTGGAAGGACACGCCGCGCAGCTCCAGCTCCCCGCGCACGTCGAGGCTCGTCACCGGGTCGGCCGGCGCCACGACGCTGGACTCGGTGCCGAGCACCTCCTGGATGCGCTCGGCGCACACCTCGGCCCGCGGGATCATGACGAACATGAACGTCGCCATCATCACCGACATGAGGATCTGCATGAGGTAGCTCAGGAACGCGGTCAGCGCCCCGACCTCCATGCCGCCGGTGTCGATCCGCTTCGCGCCGAACCACAGCACGAGGATGCTGGAGGCGTTCACGATGAGCATCACCGTCGGGAACATCAGCGACATCAGCCGGCCCGTGGCCAGGGACACCTCGCGCAGGTCGGCGTTGGTGCGGGCGAAGCGCCGCCGCTCGTGCTCGTCGCGGACGAACGCGCGGATGACCCGGATGCCGGTGATCTGCTCGCGGATGACCCGGTTCACCAGGTCGATGCGCACCTGCATGAGCCGGAACAGCGGCCGCATCCGCACCACGATGAGCGCGATCAGGATGATGAGCACGGGCACGACGACGAGCAGCAGGCCGGACAGCGGCACGTCCTGCTTCAGCGCCAGCACGATGCCGCCGAAGCACATGATCGGCGCCGACACCATGAGCGTGAACGTCATCAGGACCAGCATCTGGACCTGCTGGATGTCGTTGGTGGTGCGCGTGATGAGCGACGGGGCGCCGAGCTCGCCGACCTCGCGGGCCGACAGCTGCTGCACCTTCGCGAAGATCCCGGCCCGCACGTCGCGGCCCAGGGCCATCGCGGCGCGGGCGCCGAAGAACACGGCGGCGGCCGAGCACACGATCTGCAGCAGCGACACGCCGAGCATGAAGCCCCCGACGCGCAGGATGTAGCCGGTGTCGCCGGTCACGACGCCGCGGTCGATGATGTCGGCGTTGAGGGTCGGCAGGTACAGCGTGGCGAGCGTCTGCACCAGCTGCAGCACCACCACCAGGGTGATCGGCCCGCGGTAGGGCCGCAGGTATGTTCGCAGCAGACGGATCAGCATCGGTCAGGCGTCTCCAGGGTCGGATGGGACGTGCAGGAGGCCGTCGAGCAGGACGGCGACGATCTCGTCCGGCGTGAACTCCTCGTGCGGCAGGTCGCCCCGCACGGTGCTCACGACCAGGGCGAACAGCAGCCGGGACGTGGCCGCCGGGCTGCGGCGCAGCAGGTGCTTGTCGGGTTCGATCAGCTCGGCGACGGCGTCGGAGAGCCGGCGCCGGCCGTCCACCAGCGCGGCGAACGGCGAGGAGTCCAGGGGCATGGTGCGGGCGAGCATCATGAGCGGCACCGAGCCCTCGACCCGGCGCATCAGGATCGCCGCGGCGGCGCTGAGCCGCTCACGCAGCGTCGAGCCGGGGTCGATCGCGGACAGGGCGCGCAGCACCGGCTCCGGCTCGAAGGCCGAGCAGAGCGCCGCGGACAGCAGCGACGCCTTGTCCGGGAAGACGCCGAAGATGGTGCCCTCGGCGACCCCCGCGGCCTCGGCGATCTGCCGGGTGGTGACGGCCGCCCCGTGGGTGCGCAGCAGCGGCAACGTGGCGGCGATGAGCGCCGCGCGCCGCTCGTCGGGAGCCAGCGCGGGCACGCGCCGGCGACGGGTCTCGGCATTCACGGGCTCACTGTAATGAGCGAGCACTCACTCGTACAAGCGATTTCACCCTGAGCCGAGTTGCAACCACGTGGCAACGGCCCGTAATCACACGCCGCTCCCCCACGACCGGACGATGATCCCACTAGAACCGGAAGGGAAGGCCCGCCATGCGCGACGTCGACGAGGAAGCCCGGCTGTCCGCCCTGCACAGCTACGGCGTGCTCGACGCGCCGCGCCCGAAGGCCCTCGACGAGCTCACCCAGCTCGGCGTGTCGGTCTTCGACACCACCATGTCGACCGTCACGCTCGTCGACCGCGACCGGCAGTGGTTCGCCGGCAAGACCGGCCTGGCCCTCGACGAGACCCCGCGCGCCATCTCCTTCTGCGCCGAGACCATCCCGACCCGCCGCACCCTCGTCGTCTCCGACGCCCGCGCCGACGCGCACTTCCGCGACTACCCCAACGTCACCGGCGACCCGTACATCCGCTTCTACGCCGGCGCCCCGCTCATCGACGACGACGGGCACGTGCTGGGCACCTTCTGCGTCAAGGACGACCGCCCCGGCGACCTCGGGCCCCGCCGGCAGGAGGCCCTCGAGACCCTCTCCCGCCAGGCGACCGGGCACCTGTCGCTCATGCGCAGCCGCCTGATGCTCGCCGAGCTCGGCGACGAGCTCGCCCGCACGACCCAGCGCGAGGAGGACCTCATCGCGACCATCTCGCACGAGCTGCGCACGCCGGTGACGGCGATCCAGGGGTACCTCGAGCTGCTCGCCGACGACGAGCGCCTCGCCGGATACAACCGCCTGGTCGAGCCCATCTACCGCAACGGCCGGCGCCTCGTCGGCATGGTCGAGCACCTGCTCACCGGCACCCGCCCCGCCGACGCCCCGCTGCTGCTGCACCGCAGCCCCGTGGAGCTGCACATGGTCCTCACCGCCGCGGTCCAGGCCGGCAGCGCCCTCGCCGAACCCCGCGGCGTCGAGGTCGTCGTGGAGCCGCCGGCCGAGGCCTCCGTCGTGTCCGTCGACGCCGCCCGGCTCACCCAGGCCGTGCAGCAGCTGGTCCGCAACGCGATCCTGTTCACCCCGGCCGGCGGCAAGGTCACCGTCCGCGCCGTCCGCGTCCCGAACCCGGCGATCGAGGTGTCCGACACCGGCGTGGGCATCCCGCCGGACGAGCTGCCCTACGTCTTCCAGCGCTTCTTCCGCGGCCGCCACGCCCGCCGCCAGGCCGTCCCCGGCGTCGGCCTCGGCCTGCACATCGCGCAGGAGACCGCCGCGGCCCACGGCGGGCGGATCACCCTGAGCTCCGCCGGGGCCGGCACCACGGCCCGGCTCAGCCTGCCGTAGGCGGCGGCACCGGCCGCGGACGCGACCGAGCTGCCGGCCCGCCGTCCCCGTCGGCCGGGCCGACGGCCCCGGCGCCGCGGGACCGCCCCCCGACCCTGTCACCGGCCGGCGCGGAGCAGGCGGAACAGCGTGAGCCACTGCTCCGGCCACACCAGCCCGACCGGCGTGCGGGTGTCCAGCCGCAGCGCCCGGAACGCCCCGGCGACCCGCGCCGCCGGGAACCGTCGCGCCAGCGACGCATACAGGGAGCCCCCGACGCCGCTGAAACCCAGATGCACGATGCCGCGGTACGTCCCGAGCCCGCCCGCCTCCACCAGCGGCACCGGGCGCCGGGTCAACCGCAGCAGCCCGCCGTCGACCCGCGGCACCGGCCGGAACGCGGCCCGCGGCACCCGCCCGGCCAGCCGCCAGTCGACCTCCGGCCACGTCTCGATCGTCAGCCGCGACCAGCGCCCGTAGTCCCCGGCCCGCTTGCGCGCGTACTCCAGCTGGGTCAGCAGCGTCGCCGACGTCAGCCCCGGCGCCCGCAGGCACCAGTCGACGACCCCGGACGTCAGCGCGAACGGGATGTTGCCCACCACCGCGAACGGCTCCGGCGGCGGCGCGGCGGCCAGGAAGTCGGCCACCCGCACGGTCAGCCCGCCGAGGCGCGGCAGCGCGGCGGCCATCCCCGGATCGACCTCGAACGCGACCACCCGGCCGGCCCGGCGCACCAGCTCCTCGGTGAGCCGGCCCCGCCCGGCCCCGACCTCGAACACGAGATCACCACGGCGCAGGGCCGCGGCATCGGCGACGCGGCGCACGGCCGCCGGATCCATCAGAAAGTTCTGCCCGTAGACGCGCCGGGCGCGCGGATGGGCAGCGGAAAAGCGAGACATGACCAGGTTCCCTGTTCGTTCGCGGCGAATGCGGACGCGGAAGGGCC
The DNA here is from genome assembly GCF_050947935.1 of Dactylosporangium sp. CA-052675. Lineage (GTDB taxonomy): Bacteria > Actinomycetota > Actinomycetes > Mycobacteriales > Micromonosporaceae > Dactylosporangium. Next base: position 6,737,454 of record NZ_CP192010.1, read on the forward strand.
CCGGTACTGCACCTAGCGTTCTCGACCTGGAAGTTCCCGGTTCGTGGTGACGGGCGTCAGGCCTGGCAGACCAGGGCACGACGCCGGAAACGCAGACGCGCGGCCGGCATCACGGCCGCCCGCATCAGGGCATGCGTCGTGGTGGTCATCGCCGGAAGCTATCAGAACGGCGGACGCTCGCGCGCGGCATTTACGAACTCGCGAATCAGCGGGCCGCGCCGCCCCGCCGGTCGTGCCTGCCCAGACTCGCGCGAAGCGCGGCAGCGGGCCGGCGGTGCCCGAGCGCCGCGCGCCGCCGCGCGAGCCCCGGCGAGACGGGTCTTGGCGCCCGGCCCCCGCCCGGGGCACCGTTGAGCCCATGGAGCCAGTCGCACTCGCCGGCCGGCGCGTCGCCGTCCTCGGCGGCACCTCCGGCATCGGCCTGGCCACCGCCCGGGCCGCGGCCGCCCTCGGCGCGGAGGTGGCCGTCGTCGGCAGCCGCCCGTCCCGGGTGGCGAAGGCCCTGGCGGAGCTCCCGGCCGGGGCCACGGGCCACGCCGCCGACCTGACCGACGAGTCCGCCCTGACCGCGACGGTGACCGCCCTGGGGCCGATCGACCACCTGGCGTACACCGCCGGCGAGCCCCTGGTGCTCACCCCGCTGGCCGACCTGGACACCAAGACCGCGGCGGGCTTCTTCCGCCTGCGGTACTTCGGCGCCCTGGCCGCCGTCCGCGCCGCCACCCCGCACCTGCGCGACGGCGGCTCGATCACCCTGATCACGGGCACGGCGGCGGACCGCCCCGCGCCGGGCTGGACGGTGGGCGCGAGCCTGTGCGGCGCGATGGACGCGCTGACCCGGGCCCTGGCCGTGGAGCTGGCCCCGCGCATCCGCGTGAACGCGGTGAAGCCGGGCGTGATCCGCACGCCGCTGTGGTCCGCGCTGCCCGACGACGCCCGCGAGGCCCTGTTCCGCGACAACGCCGCCTCGGTCCCCCTGGCCCGCGTGGGCGAGGTCGGCGACGTGGCGCGGGCGTTCATCTACTGCATGACCCAGCCCTTCGCGACGGGCACCGTCATTCCGGTCGACGGTGGCGCTCTGGCCGCTTGACGTATCCGGGTCCGCCGCTTGACGTATCCGGGTCCGCTCGGACGGTCGCAGCGGGCGGCGCCCGGGAGCCCCGCGACCGCCTCACGTCGTGTTTCGCTTCCTAGGAAACTAGGAACTGGACACCGGCGGCGCGTGTCGGGCGCGTGCCCTCGCCCCGCCGGCCGGCGGGGCGAGGCCCGGGGCACCGACGCGGTGGCGGCGGGGTCCGGCGAAGTGCCGGGACCCTACGGCAGTTTCTCCACCCGCCGCGGAATCAGCAGCATCACGGCCACGCCGCACACGCCCACCACGGCCAGCGCCACGAACACGTTGTGCGACGCGGTGTAGAGGGCCGCCCGCACATAGTCCACGACGTTCGCCGGGGCCGTGCCGGCCCTCAGCAGGATCGTCGTGGCATCGGCGCCCGCGGTCAGGGACGGCTTCACGTCCGGCGGGGCGGCGGCGAAGCGGCGGTCCAGGGTCGTGTTCGCGATCGCGCCGAAGACGGCCGCGCCCACCGCGCTGCCGATCGAGCGCGAGAACATGTTCGTGCCCGTCACCACGCCGCGGCGGTCCCAGCCCACGACGGACTGCACGGCCACGAGCGTGGGGGCGGCGGCGAGGCCGAGACCGACGCCGACCACGAAGCAGGCGACGGAGGTCATCGCGACCGTGGTGGTCTCGGTGAGCAGGGCGCACATGACGGTACCGGCGATGATGACCGCGCCACCGATCAGCGCCGTGTTGCGAAAGCCGATGCGCAGGTAGACGCGGCCCGACAGCGTCGCCGCGATCGGCCAGCCCAGCGTCATCGCGGCGACCACGAACCCGGCGACGAGGGCGCTGGTGCCCAGGACACCCTGGGAGAAGTTGGGAATGTAGGAGCTCAGGCCGATGACGAGCGCGCCGACGGCGACCGCGGCCAGGTTGCCCCCGATGAGCGTGCGGTGCCGGAACACCCACAGCGGCAGCACGGGCTCGGCCGCGCGGCGCTCGACGAACACGAACGCCGTGATCATGGCCGCGCCGAGGGTGAAGATGACGATGCTCGGGGCGCTGGCCCAGGCCCACATGATGCCGCCCTCGAGGGTGGCCAGGATGAGCAGCGTGCACCCGGCGATGAGCAGCCCGGCGCCGAGGTAGTCGATGCGGTGCGCGCGGCGCTCGACGTTCTCCTTGAGGTGCCGGGCGAACATCCACGCCGCGAACAGGCCCAGCGGCAGGTTCACGAAGAAGATCCAGCGCCACGACAGGTAGTCGGCGAACACCCCGCCGAGGGTCGGGCCGACGACCGAGGAGACGCCCCAGACGCCGGCCACGTAGCCCTGGACGCGGGCGCGCTCCTCGACCGAGTACAGGTCGCCGATGATCGTCATGCTGATGGGCTGGATGGCGCCGGCGCCGATGCCCTGGATCGCGCGGAAGACGATGAGCGTGAGCATGCTCCAGGCGGCGCCGCACAGCACCGAGCCGAGCAGGAACGCGGCGATGCCGATGAACATGACCGGCTTGCGGCCGAGCACGTCGGCGAGCTTGCCGTACAGCGGGGTCGTGACGGCCGCGGTGAGCAGGTAGATCGAGAACAGCCACGGGAAGTGCGCGAACCCGCCCAGGTCGCGCACGACCGACGGCACGGCGGTGGCGATGATCGTGCTGTCCAGCGCGACCAGGCCGGTGGTCAGCATGACCGAGCCCAGGATCGGTCCGCGCTCCGAGCGCAGCCCGACCGCGGCGCGCTTGGTGAAAGTGGCCTCTTGCACGGACACACCTTACGACAGGGCCGAGATGTTCTCCTCCGGGCGACGCACCGACCCGGTGTCGGCCGGCGTCCACCTGGCCGCGCCGGGCCAGCCCGCCTCCCCCGCCGCACCCGGCCCCGGCGTCCACCTGGCCGCGCCCGGCCCGGCCGCCTCCCCCGCCGCGCCCGGCCCCGGCGCCCGCCGCCCGAGCCGGGCCCCGGGTCACGCCACGAGCAGGCGCAGGCCGAGCTCGGCCGTGTCGAGCGCGGCCAGGTCGCGGTTGCGCTCGGCCCACCGGCCCGAGGCGAGGTCCTCGCGCAGCGAGCGCACCGCGCGCCGCTCGGCCTCGGGCCCGACCCGGGTCCACACCGACACCGCCCGGCGCACGTGCTCGTCCAGGTACGCCTCGGGGCGGCGCCAGTACGCCTCGAAGAAGCCGTCGGCGCAGTCCCACGGGATGAGCACCGGCTCCGCGCGTCCCCCGATCGCGCGGGTCAGGTCGGCCAGGGCGGGCCAGCCGGTGAGCAGGCCGGCGACCTCGGGCAGGTAGTCGCGGGTGAGCCAGAACCGCTGCCGCCAGCCGATGTCGTCGGCGTCGTAGGTGAACACCACCACGCGGCGGGCCACCCGCCGCAGCTCGCGCAGCCCGGCGACCGGGTCCGGCCAGTGGTGCACGGTGCTGACCGCCATCGCGGCGTCGAAGGAGCGGTCCTCGAACGGCAGGCGCTGCGCGGCGGCGGCCACGCACGGCGCCGCGCCCGGGGGACGCAGCGCCCGCATGACCGCCGAGGGCTCCACCGCCGTGACCTCGCGGTCGGGGGGTTCGTAGGAGCCGGTGCCGGCCCCGACGTTCAGCACCGTCCGGGCGTCGCCCAGCGCGTCCCAGATGCGCGCGGCGATGCGCGGCTCGGTGCGCCGCGTCGCCGGGTAGGCGGGCCCGATGGCGTCGTACAGCCGCGCGCCGAACACCCGCAGCCGCTGCTCGGGCGTCGTGCCGATCCCCATGGCCCGCGCCCGCAGTTCCCGCTCGATGGCCGTCACCATGGCCGCGGCGCGGTCGCGCTGGTCCAGCAGCAGGCCGCGCAGCCGGCGCAGGTGCGCGACCGCGTCGGTGGCCGGGTCGTCGACCAGATCGGTGATCTCGCGCAGCCCGAAGCCCAGCCGCCGGTAGGCCAGGACCTTGCGCAACCGCTCCACGTCGGCCGCCGAGTAGGCCCGGTGCCCGGCCGCGGTCCGCGCGGACGGCCGCAGCAGCCCGATCTCGTCGTAGTGATGCAGCGTGCGCACGGTGATGCCGGCCAGCTCGGCCACCCGTCCCACGGTCAGGTGCTCCTCCACACCGCCGACTATGTGGCATGACGTCACGTGAGGGACAAGTCCCGGGCGCTCTAGGCTGCCGGGGTGCGGTTCGTACTCCCGGCGTCCTGGCACCACACCTTCCACCCGCGCCGCGGCGGCGCCGCCCTGGGCGCCGGGCCGGTCGGTGCGGACGTGCCGCCCCTCGGCGACGCCGCCCGGGCCGCGGTCGAGCTCGCCGCCGGGCAGGAGCCGCGCACGGACGCGGCGGTGGCCGCGCGGCGGGTGCTCGCGCCGGTGCGCAGGGCGCTCGCGGGCGCGCCCGAGGAGGTGTACGCCGAGGCCGCCGACGGGCTGCGCCAGGTCCGCACCGGGTCGTGGGCGCACCGGCTCGCGGCCGCGTTCCTCGTCCCGGACCTCGCCGCGGCGGACGTCGCCGAGGTGCCCGAGCGGCACCCGCTCGCGCCGCTGCTCCTAGCGTCGGTGTCCACTGTGGAGCAGGCGCTGGCCGTGCTCGCCCGGCTCGCGCCCACGCAGGCCGGGCAGCTGCGGGAGCCGGAGCTGCTGCACACCCTCGCCGAGGGCATCGGCGACGGGATCCTCGACCTGTACGCCGCCTACTGGACCGGCCGCTCGGTCGAGTACACGCTGGCCGGGGTGCCCGAGTACCTCGCGGCGATGACCGAGGCGCTGCCGGCGATCGGGACCGGGCGCGCGTTCGAGACCCTGCTCGAGCTGGCCGGGCAGCGCGGCGTGCCGGCCGCGGTCATGGCCGCGGCGGATCGCTTCCCGGACCTCGCCGTGCCGCTGCTGCGGGCGAACGCGGCCCGTCCCCGGGTCGCCGAGCTGCTGAGCCGCCACCTCGCCCGGCACACCGGGACGGCCGTGGCCGCGACGGGCCGGGCCCCGCGGCTGCCGCCGTGGGTCGAGCCCGCGACGCTGCCGCCGATCCGGGTCGCCGCCGCGCCGGTCGTGCGGCGGCTCATGCGCGGCGAGGTCCCCGCGGAGGCGGGCGACCTGTCCCGGTTCGGCTGGGAGGTGTGCTGCCGCTGGGAGGAGGCCGGGGCGCCGCCCGCGGGGCGCTGGGCCCTCGAGGCGCAGGCGCTCGTCGGCGACGACGAGACCGCGGCGCGGCTGGCCGACGCGGTGCGGCGGTGGGCCGCCGAGGGCAGCCGTGCGGCGGGCCGCCGCCGGGATTGACGTGCTGCGGCGGCTGGGCGGCGACGCGGCGCTGCGGCACCTGCACGCCCTGGCGAGCACGGCCGGGTCCCGGGCGGTCCGCGCCCGCGCCGCGGCGAGCCTGGCCGAGGTCGCCGCCGGGCTGGGCCTGACCGCCGACGCGCTCGCCGACCGGCTCGTCCCCCGCTTCGGCCTCGCCCCCGACGCGACCATCGTGCTCGGCGACGGCCCGCACCGGATCACCGCCGGCTTCGACGACCAGCTGCGCCCCTGGGTGAGCGACGAGCGCGGGACGCGCCGCCGGGACCGGCCCGGGTCCCCGTTCGCGCCGATCCGCCAGGGCGTCGGCAAGGTCGCGGCCGAGCAGATCCACCGCCTCGAGCTGGCGATGACGGGCGGGCGGCGGTGGAGCGCGGCGGAGTTCCGGGTGCTGCTGGAGCACCCGCTGCTGTTCCCGCTCGCCCGGCGGCTGGTGTGGATCACCGGCCCGCCCGGGGCGCCCGGCGTCGCGGTCCGCGTCGCCGAGGACCGCACCCTCGCCGGCGTCACCGACGATCGGGCCGACCCGGCCGCCGGGGACGTGCTCGGCGTCGCGCACCCCGCGGACCTCGACGTTCCCGCCTGGCTGGCGGTGTTCACCGACTACGGCATCCTGCAGCCCTTCCCGCAGTTGCATCGCCCGGTGTACCGCCTGCAGCCCGGCGAGTCCGCCGCCGCACGGCTGCGCCCCGTCGCGGTGGTGCGGCTGCTCGCCCTGCAGCGGCACGGGTGGCGCCGGGCCGCGGTCGAGGGCGCCCGCGTGCTCGCGCTGGAGCGCGACCTGCCCGGCGGCGACGTCGTCACCGTCGGCCTCGATCCCGGCATCGCCCTCGGCCCGCGGCCGGACCGGCAGCCCGACCAGGATCTGCGCGAGATCCGGATTCGCACGCGCGAGGGCCGCGCCCGGCCCCTCGCGGAGCTGGACGCGGCCTCGGTCTCGCAGCTGCTGGCCGACCTCGCGCCGGATCAGGGGACGAGCGAGGAGACGGTGGTGCCGCCGACGGTCCGGGCGCTCAGCGGGAGCGGGCGCGCACGTGAACCCGTTCGCCCTGCGGGCCGAAGAGGCTCAGCACCTCGGCCGCGTACGGGCTCGGGTTGCCGAACCAGTGCGGCACCCGGGTGTCGAACTCGACCGCCTCGCCCGTCTGCAGCATCATGTCGTGCTCGCCGAGGACGAGACGCAGCCGCCCCGACAGCACGTACAGCCACTCGTACCCCTCGTGCGTCTGCGGGGCCGGCGTGTCGCCGGGGGGCGTGTGCGGCGGGAAGACGAGCTTGAACGCCATCGGGGCGCCCGGGCGCCGGCTGAGCGGGATGTGGGTGATGCCGTGGCGCACGACCGGCTGGGCGTGCACCCGCGGGTCGGCGGTCGGCTCCGTGCCCGCGAGGTGGTCCAGCGTCACCCCGTGCGCGCGGGCGAGGGGCACCAGCAGCTCCAGCGTCGGGCGGCGGCCGCCGGACTCCAGCCGCGACAGGGTGCTCACCGAGATGCCGGTGTCCGCGGCGAGCGCGGTCAGGGTCACGCCCCGCTGCTCGCGCAGCCGCCGCAGCCGGGGGCCCACGTGATCGTCCATGGCCACCAGTTTGCCATTCCGGCAAAGAACTTTGCCAGGAGCGGGACGACCGGGCATCGTCGAGCCCATGAGTGAGCGGTACGACGTGATCGTCATCGGCGGCGGGGCGGCCGGGCTGAGCGGGGCACTGACCCTGGCCCGGGCGCGCCGCCGCGTCCTGGTCCTCGACGGCGGGCAGCCGCGCAACGCCCCCGCCGGCGGCGTGCACAACTACCTCGGCCGGGAGGGCACCCCGCCCGGCGAGCTGCTGCGGATCGGGCGCGAGGAGGCCCGCGGCTACGGCGCCGAGATCGTCACCGGCGAGGTCGTGCGGGCCTTCCGCGACGGCGACGACCTGCGCGCCGTCCTCGCCGACGGCACCGGGTTCGCCGGCCGCCGGCTGCTGGTCACCACCGGGGTCACCGACGAGCTGCCGGACATCCCGGGGCTGGCCGAGGGCTGGGGCGACTGGGTGCTGCACTGCCCGTACTGCCACGGCTGGGAGGTGCGCGACCGGCCCGTCGGCATCATCGCCACCAGTGCCCTGGCCGCGCACCCGGCGCTGCTGTGGACCCAGTGGACGCGCGACCTGGTCCTGTTCACCAACGGCCTGCAGGTGCCGGGCGTCCCCGCGGCGGTCACGATCGTCGAGGGCGCGGTCGCGAAGGTCGAGGCACGGGGCGTACACCTGCAAGACGGCGGATTCGTGCCGCGGGAGGCGATCGTGGTGCAGACGACGCTCGCCGCCCGCGCCGGGTTCCTCGACGGGCTCGGGCTGCCGCTGTCCACCCTGCAGATGCAGGGCCTGCCGGTCGCCACCTACGTCGCGGCCGACGCGATGGGCCGCACCGAGGTGCCGGGCGTGTGGGTGGCCGGGAACCTCGCCGACCCGATGGGCCAGGTCATCGGCGCGGCCGCGGGCGGGATGAAGGCCGGCGCCGCGCTCAACATGGACCTGCTGCCCGGATAGCGCCCAGCCGATACGGTGTGACGGTGAGCACCGCCGAGGAACGTGACGGGGTCGCGCTGACCAACCTCGACCAGCCCATCTTCGAGGGGGCCGGCGCGACCAAGCGCGACCTCGTCGACTATCTCGACGCCGTGCGCGACCGGATCATCCCGGTGCTGCGCGAACGGCCGCTGTCTGTGGTGCGCATCATGCGCGGGCAGGACTCGTTCATGCAGAAGAACGTGCCCAAGTACACGCCCGGGTGGGTGAAGACCGTGCACATGTGGGCCGAGACGTCCAAGCGCGACGTCGCCTACGCGCTGTGCGACGACCGCCGGACGCTGCTGTGGTTCGCCAACCAGCGGGCGGTGGAGTACCACCCGGCGCTCGTGCGCGCCGGGGACTGGGCGCACACGACGCACCTGGTGCTCGACCTCGACCCGCCCGAGGGCGGCGACTTCTCGCTCGTCGTGCGCGCGGCCGGGCTGATCCGCGAGACCCTCGACGCGTCCGGGCTGCGCGGCGCCGTCAAGACCAGCGGCGCCAAGGGCGTGCACATCTTCGTACCGATCGAGCCGACGCCGATGCAGGACGTGGCCGCCGCGACGCGCGCGATCGCCGCGCGGGCCGAGCGGCTCGACCCGGGCCTGGCGACGACCGCGTTCATCCGCGAGGACCGGCACGGCAAGGTGTTCCTGGACCCGACGCGGGTGGGCGGGGCGACGGTCGTGTGCGCGTACAGCCCGCGGCTGCGGCCCGGCTGCCCGGTCTCCTTCCCGCTGGACTGGTCCGACCTGGACCGCGTCACGCCCCGCGACTTCACCGTCCACACGGCGCCGGGGCTGCTCGGCGACGCCGACCCGTGGGCCGCGCACATGCCCGGCCCGCAGGCGGTCCCGGCCGACCTGATCGCCGAGGGCCACACCATTCCCGTCCCGCGCGTGCAGGCCATGCACGAGGGCAAGCGCCGGGCCCGGGCGCAGCGCACATCGTGAGCTTGGCGATAACCGGCCGGGCGCTCCCGCGCCGTCACGTAAGGTGCGGAGGTGGTTTCAGGGGTTAGCGTCGAAGCACCGTCCAGCACCGCCCGCCGCGCCCTCGTCCCGCTCGGCATCATCTTCTTCTTCGTCGGCATGTCGGTCGCCGTCGTCGGCCCGTTCCTGTCGCTGTTCCTGAGCACCGAGGTCCACGCGGCCCCGGCCCTGGTCGGTGCGTTCCTCGTCGCCGGCCCGCTGGCCTCGATGGTCTCCTCGAACCTGCTCGGCCGGCTCTCCGACCGCCGCCCGATCCGCCGCCGGCTGCTGCTCACCGCGGCCCTGGCCGGGTTCGCCGGCGCCGTCGCGACCGCGTTCGTGCGCGAGTACTGGGTGCTGCTCGCTCTGACGATGACCCTCACGGCGCTGAGCGGCTCCCTGTTCCCACAGTCCTTCGCCTACGCCCGCGAGGTGCTCTCCCAGCGCGGCTCGACCCGCGCGGCGATGGCGATCAGCACCCTGCGGATGGTGTTCTCGGTCGCCTGGGTGGCGGGCCCGCCCGTGGCCGCGCTGCTGCTGCAGTGGGGCGGCTTCCGGGTGCTGTACCTCACCGCCGCCGCCATGTACGCGACCGCCGCGGCCGTCGTCTTCCTGCGCCTCGACGAGGTGTCCCCGCCCGCGCACCACGAGCGCCCGCCCGCGCGCCGGGCCGGGGCGGTGGTCTGGTGCACCGTTGCCGCGTTCGCCGTCATGCAGGCCGCCGGGGTGCTCAACGTGCAGGCGATGTCGCTGTACCTCTCCCACGTCCTGCACGCCCAGGTGCGCGACGCGGGCCTGATCCTCGGCCTGTGCGCCGCGCTGGAGATCCCGCTCATGCTGGGCTTCGGCGCCCTGTCGACCCGCTACCCGCTGCGCCGCCTCATCGTCCTCGGCGCCGGGATCGGGGTGGTGTACTACACGCTGGTGGCCCTGGTCGCGCACAGCTGGCAGATCGCGGCGCTGCAGGTGCTCAACGCGACCTTCATCGCCGCCGTGCAGGGGCTGGGCATCTCCTACGTCCAGGAGCTGCTGCCCGGCGAGCCCGGCCGCGCCACGACGCTGGCCGCCAACGCGTTCCCGGTGGCGTCGCTGCTGGCCGGCCCGCTGCTGGGGCTGTCGGCGGACGTGGGCTACCGCTACGCCTACGTCTCGGCGGCCGCGCTGTGCCTGCTCGGCTTCTCCCTGCTCGTGACCACGGCGCCGCGGCACCCGGCGACGCCGGCCCCGGCCCCGCGGCCCGAACCCGCCGCCGCGTAACCGGCCCGCAGCCCGAACCCGTCACCGCCGCGGTGACCGGACCCGGGCCGGCCGGACGCCGCGCGCCCGGCGGGCGTCAGACGGCGACCCGGGCGGACTCCGAGCGGCGGCGCTGCTTCTTGGCGCGGTTGCCGCAGCTGTCCATCGAGCACCAGCGCCGGCTGCCGGGCCGCGACCCGTCGAGGAACAGCGCGTCGCACGCCGGGTCCGCGCACTCGCGGATGCGCTGCACGGCCGGGGAGGTCACGAGGTCGAGCGCGTCGCGGGCGATGAGCGCGAGGGTGCTCGTGACGGGGTCGTTCGCGTACCACCGCAGCTCCCCCCGCTCCCCCAGCGCCGGGGTCGGCACGGTGCGCGCGGCCGCCTGGTTGACGCGCTCGCGCGGCGCCTCGCCCGCCGCCGCGGCCCCGGCGCGGGTGCGGGCCGCGGCGACGAGCGCGTACACGGCCTCGCGCAGCTCGTGCGCGTCCCGCACGATCGCGGCGGGCACCACGCTGCCCGGCACCGGGGTCACGGGACCGCACTGGCCGACCCACGCCGCGAGCGCGGGCCCGTCGGGCAGCTCCTCGACGGCGTGCTCGGTGCCGCGACGGCGCAGCGTCCGGGTGAAGTCGAGGCACAGCCGTCCGGCGCCCAGGCGGAAGAGGTCTGGCATTCGGCCACCCTATCCTTCTGACCGGTTTAACCGGTACACCCCGGCTGCCCGGCGGCGACCCGGTGCAGCAGGTCGCGCAGGGCGGTGAGGACGGGCTCGGGCTGCTGCACGTGGAGGTACTGGTGCGACGCCCCCGCGACCAGGCGCTGCTCGCCGCGCGGGACCGAGGCGGCGATCGCCGCGTGCAGCGCGTGCACGCCGTCGTGGGCGCGCTCGAGCAGCTCCGGCGGCATGTGCTGGACCCAGAGCGGGTTCTTGTCCGCCGCGCTGAGCACGATGAGCGGCACGTCGGGCAGCGGGCCGCCGGCGGCCAGCTCCGCGTACACCTCGTCCTCGAGGTTGCGGCCCTCGCGCAGCCCGGTGCGCCAGTGCTCGAGGCGATGCTCGACGAGGGGCTCGCGGATGTCGTCGGGCCACTGCGCGTACAGCCGCAGCAGCGCGGCCCTCGACGCCTCGATCTGCTCGGGGGTCAGGTCCGGCAGCGCCTCCCACGTGGGCTTCATCCGCTCGTTGAGCGCGACGACCTCGGCCGGCAGGTGGCGCAGGATGTCCTCGTGGCCGGGGTCGAGGAACAGCAGCCCGGCGACGTCGGACGGGAACAGCTGCGCGAACCGGCGCGCGTAGACGGCGCCCATCGAGTGCCCGGCCAGCACGTACGGGCCGGGGATGCCCGCCGCGCAGCGTCTCGCGCAGCTCGCCGGCGACGGCGGCCGCGGTGCGGGGCAGGTCGGCGTCGTCGCTCCAGCCGGTGCCGGCCCGGTCGTAGGTGACCGCCGTGGTCAGCGCCGACGCGGCCCGCACGAGGTTGTCGTACTCCAGCCCGACGAGCCCGGCGCCGGGCAGGAACACGACGGGCGGTCCCCCGTGACCGGCCCGGTACAGCGCGATGCGGCGCCCGCCCGCCTCGACGAGCGCACCCCGTGGCATTGTTCTCATGGGTGCGAACATTATCAGGTGTGCGAACATAAGCCAATGGACCCCGTCGAGCTCCTGCTGCACCCGGTGCGGCTGCGGATCGTGCACGCCCTGTCCGGCGGGCGCAGCCTGACCACGCAGCAGCTGTGCGAGCGGATCGCGGACGCGTCGAAGGCGACGGTGTACCGCCACGTCGCCCTCCTCGCCGAGGCCGGCATCCTCGAGGAGTCGGGGCAGCAGCGGGTGCGCGGGTTCGTGGAGCGGCACTACCGGCTGCAGCCGGCGCGGGCCGCGGTGACCGCCGAACGCGCGGCGGCCGCGACCGCCGAGGACCACCGGCGCGCGTTCGCGGCGTCGATGGCGGCGCTGCTCGCCGAGTTCCAGGCCTACCTGGGCGATCCCGCCGCCGACCCGGCCGCGGACCAGGTCGGCTACCGCCAGCACGCCGTGTGGCTGACCCCGGCCGAGCGCGAGCAGCTCATCAGGGGCATGCGCGCGGCGATCCTGCCGATCCTCGCGAACGGCCCCGCCCCCGGCCGCGCGCAGCACCTGCTCAGCCCGATCCTGTTCCCGCTCGACCTCCCGGCCGGCAGCCCGGCCGAGTCCCCGGCCGAGTCCCCGGCCGACGCGCCGGCCACCGGCCAACCATGAGCGCGGGCCGCGGTGTGCCTAGAGTGGGAGGCGTGACGCAGACGGTCCGGCTCACCGGATACGCCCACGGCGGCGGCTGTGCCTGCAAGATCCCGCCCGGCGAGCTCGAGGCGGTGGTCGCCGGGCTCGTCGGCGACCGGGCCCCCGAAGGCCCCGGCGAGCTGCTCGTCGGGCTCGACGACGGCGACGACGCGGCGGTCGTGGCGATCGCGAACGGCACCGCCGTCGTGGCGACCGCGGACTTCTTCACGCCGGTCGTCGACGACGCGTACGACTGGGGCCGCATCGCCGCCGCGAACGCCCTCTCCGACGTCTACGCGATGGGCGGCCGGCCGGTCGTGGCGGTGAACCTGCTCGCCTGGCCCCGCGAGGTGCTGCCCCTGGAGCTGGCGGCCGAGGTGCTGCGCGGCGGGCTCGACATCGCCCGCGAGGCCGGCTGTCACGTGGCGGGCGGGCACTCGGTGGACGACCCGGAGCCCAAGTACGGCATGGCGGTCACCGGCCTCGCCGACCCGCAACGCCTCCTGCGCAACGACCGCGGCCGCGCGGGCCTGCCCCTGACGCTCACCAAGCCGCTCGGCGTGGGCGTGCTCAACAGCCGCCACAAGGCCACCGGCGAGCCGTTCCCGCACGCGGTCGCCGCGATGTGCACCCTCAACCGCGACGCGTCCGAGGCCGCCCTGGCCGCGGGCGCCGAGTGCGCCACCGACGTGACGGGCTTCGGCCTGCTCGGCCACCTGCACAAGCTCGCCCGCGCGAGCGGCGTGACGGCGGTCGTCGACGCGGCGTCGGTGCCGTACCTCGAAGCCGCCCGCCGGGCCCTCGCCGACGGCTACGTGAGCGGGGGCACGCGGCGCAACCTCGACTGGGTGCGCCCGCACCTGGACGCGGGCGCGACGCCCGAGGACGAGCTGCTGCTGCTGGCCGACGCGCAGACGTCGGGCGGCCTGCTCGTGGCGGGCGAGGTGCCCGGCTACCCGGTCATCGGCGAGCTCGTCCCCGCGAACGGGCCCACCCTGCGCGTGCGCTGACCCCCGCGCCCGGGCACCGCCTCCGCACGGGAACTCCGCCTCCGCCCGGCCACTGCGCACCGGCACTCCGCACGAGCCTTGGGCGCTGACCGCGCCGCGCGGGCGCCGCACGGACACACGGACGTGCGGGCGCCGCACGGACGCGCGGACGCGCGGGCGGCTGCCGCACGGGCGCGCGGCGCGCGGACGCGCGGGCGGCACACGGACGCGCACGCGCGGACGCGCGGGCGGCACACGGACGCGCACGCGCGGGCGGGCGCCGCACGGACGCGGGCGCGCGGGCGCCGCACGAGCGCGCGGGCGCCGCACGGGCTCGAACACAGCCGCTGCGCTTCCACGGTGGGCACCCCCGCACCGCCCTCTCCGTCCGGCCGGAGGCGCCTGCGAGTTCGCGCCGCCCGGTGCGGTCGTGCCGGGCCCGGAATTTCGCGTCGTCTGCCGGGGTGACATATACATCCACTTCTGCGATGTGTGCTGCGGCGATATTTCCCATCGAACCCGAATCGTGCCTGCTCACGGTGTTTGGCATCGGACGATCGGAGGACAGCGAGCGATGTCGATCACGACCTAAGCTCACGACTCGTCACTTCGAGGACGGGTTGCAGGGTGGGCAGGCAGTACTCGGTTCCGGAGCGCCTCGGCGCGTTCGGCCTCGCGGTCGGCGCCGCGGCCGCGGTCTGGCCGGCGCTTAGCGCCGGCGCGGGCCTCGGCCTGCCGTGCCCGCTGCGGTGGGCGACCGGCGTGCCGTGCCCCGCCTGCGGCCTGACCACCGCGGCCGTGGAGCTCGCGCACGGCCGGGTGCTCGCCTCCCTCGGCGCCAACCCGGCGCTCGCGGGCCTGGCGCTGCTCACGGCCGTGACGGTGCCGCTGCTCGCGCTGCGGCACCTGGGCCTGGCCCGGCCGCCGCGCCCGTGGACGCCGCGGGCGCGCCGGCGGGCCGCAGTGACGGCGCTCGTCGCCGCGGCGGCGAGCTGGCTGTTCCAGCTTCACCGATTCGGCCTCATACCGTCTTAGGAGACCCCTCCCGATGAACTACGCAAGCTGGCCCGTACGCGTCGGCGCCGCCCTCGTCGACGCCATCCCCGCGGTGATCCTCTCCGGCATCGGCTACCTGATCGCCGGCCCGACCGCCGACGACCCCTCCATCGGCCCGCTCTACTACGTCTTCGCGCTGCTGTCGCTGGTGTACACCGTGTTCAACCGCTGGTACCTCGGCGGCCAGGGCGCGAGCCTGGGCAAGAAGGCCCTGGGCGTGCGCCTGATCAAGGAGCAGACCGGCCAGCCGCTCGGCTTCGGGGGCGCCTTCGTCCGGGACATCTGCCACATCGTCGACACCATCATCTGCTACATCGGCTACCTGTTCCCGCTGTGGGACGCCAAGCGCCAGACTCTCGCCGACAAGATCACGGGCAGCCTGGTCGTCAAGGCCTGACGGTTCCGGCACCGGACCGGCACGGAACCCAGCACCGAGCGTCGCGGCGCCGGGAGTCACGCGACTCCCGGCGCCGCCGCGCGTCCACGGCCCAACCGGCAGAACCACGCAACTCCCGGCGCCGCCACCCGTCCAGCGCACAGCCCGGAGAGCCACGCGACACCCGGGCACCGCCGGGCGTCCAGGGCACAGCCGGAGGTCAGGGCCTCGCTTCGGCATCTTCGAGGCCGGCGCGCTGGGGCTCGACGACGTACCGGGGGTCCTTCGTCGACTCCATGCCCGCCTCGAAGATGCCGAAGCGCGTCGCGAGGGAGCCGGCCAGCAGCGCCGCGCCCGACAGCGCCGACACGATCCGGCTGCGGCGGCCGAGCAGCGCACCCGCCGCGCCCGCCAGGTTGAGCCGGCGCGCGGCGCGCAGGAGGCGGCCGGCCCGGCCCTCCCGGTACGGCTCGCTGAGCAGGCCCAGCCCGTGCTCGATGCGGTGCGTCGCGGCGAGCTCGACGGCGACCCCGGCGACGGCGAGCGCGCGGGCCGGGCCGCCCTCGCCCGGCGGGGCGGCGATGAGCCCGACGGCGGCCCCGCTGGCCAGGGCGCTGCCGGCGAACGCGAACGGCAGGTCGTCGCGGGCGGCGTGCCACGACGGGGCGGCGGTGTCGGCGATGAGCACGGCCGTGTACGTGGCCAGCGCCGGCGCCAGCGCGGCCGCGCCGATCCCGGCGGCCCGTCCGGCGCCGCCGACCAGCCCGCGCGGGCGGGCCTCGGTCGTGGCCGCGAGCCCGGCGGCGCCGCCGAACGCGCTGAGGATCCAGGTGCCCATCGACATCGGCGAGGTCGGCTTGGCCACGCGCAGCATGTGGTGGAAGCGCTCGGGCCGGCCGAGGTCCTTGATGAGGAAGTAGGTGCTCGCCCCGAGCGCCCCGAGCGCCGCGAGCCGGGCCGCGCGCCGGGTCTTCGGCCGCCCGGTCAGGTCGGCGCCGGCCGCGAGCAGGGCGCTGCCGGCCGCGAGCCCGCCGGTGAACAGGTACGCGGGCACGTCGTGCGACCAGACCGGAGTCTTGACGATGGGACGGCCGTAGTAGGACCGGAAGTCGGCCCGGGGCACCTGCACGTCCTCGCCACCGTGCTCGCGCCGCGGCCGCCGCTCCCCCGCCCGCCCCCCGGCCCCGCCCCGCGAACGACCGCCGAAAGAACGATCGTCCCGCGAACCTCCACCGCGCACGGACGAGCGTGCAGAGCCGTCGCCCGGGCCGGAACCGGCCGGGTGCGCGGAGCCGTTGCCGGAGCCGGAGCTGGGGCTGGAGCCGTTGCCGGAGCCGGAGCTGGACGTGCGCGGCGAATCGTCGCCGGGGAAGGAGCCGGAAGCGTGCCCGGTCATGGGCGCCGGCCCAGGAAGGACACGGCCACCGCCGCGGCCATGGTCAGTGCGGCCCATCCCGCCCGCTTCCACATGCCCGGCAGGTTACGCGTCGTGGCGACCGGCGCGGGCGGCAACCCGTACACCTCCGGCTCGTCCAGCAGCAGGAAGAACGCCCCCTGCCCGCCCACCCCGTCGCCGGGGTCGTGCCCGTAGAGCCGCGCCTCCGGCCGGTCCAGCTGCTCGAGCCGGGCCTCGGCGCGCTCGCGGAGCTCGTCGAGCGGACCGTACTGGATCGACTCCGTCGGGCAGGCCGTCGCGCAGGCCGGCATCAGCCCGTCGCCGATGCGGTCGTAGCACAGCGTGCACTTCCAGGCGCGCCCGTCGCCCTCGCGGCGGTCGATGACACCGTACGGGCAGGCGGTCACACAGTATCCGCAGCCGTTGCAGATGTCGGACTGCACGATCACCGTCTCGAACTCGGTGTGCATGAGCGCCCCGGTCGGGCACACGTCGAGGCAGGCCGCGTGCGTGCAGTGCTTGCACACGTCGGACATCATGAGCCAGCGCATGTCGCCGGAGCCGTCCGAGCCCGGTGCCGGCGGCGCGGGCTGTTCGATGAAGGCGACGTGCCGCCAGGAGTTCGCGTCGAGCCGGCCGGTGTTGTCGAACGACATGCCGAGCAGGTCCAGGCCGTCGGCCGGGACGTCGTTCCACTCCTTGCACGCGACCTCGCACGCCTTGCAGCCGATGCAGACGCTGGTGTCGGTGAAGAAGCCCATCCGCTGCGGCGTCCGGCCGATGCTCACAGGCCCGCCCTCCGGTTGTAGTCGTCGACGAGGGCCCGCAGCGCGGCGCCGCGCGGACGGCGCCCGGGCCGCACGTCGCAGGTGCCGACCTTGGTCTCCTGGATGAGCACGTTCGGGTCGAGCACGATGCCGACGAGATCGTTCGCGGAGTCACCGGTCGTGAGGCCGGAGTTTCCCCAGTGGTACGGCAGCCAGATCTGATGCACCGGCCGCCCGTCGATGCGCAGCGGACGCATCCGCGGGGTCACCATGACCCGCGCCTCGATCGCCGAGCGGCTGGTGACGACGTGCGCCCAGCCGAGGTGCTCGAGCCCCCGCTCGGCCGCGAGCGCGGGCGACACCTCGACGAACATCGCCGGCTGCAGCTCGGCGAGGTAGTCGAGGGTGCGGCTCATCCCGCCGGCGGTGTGGTGCTCGGTGAGCCGGCTCGTGGTGAACACGAACGGGAAGACGTCGCTGCGGACCGGGTTCATCGGGTTCTCGGAGCGCTGGTACCGCTTGCGGGTCGGGTTCGCCTGCTGGCCGTACAGCGGGTTGGCGACCGGCGACTCGGCCGGCTCGTAGTGCGTGGGCAGCGGCCCGTCGACGAGGCCGCTGGGCACGTACAGCCAGCCCTTCCCGTCGCCCTGCATGACGAACGGGTCGTCGCCGGCGATCGCGGCGGGGCCGGCCGCACCGTGCTCCGGGCGGTACCACGGCGGCTTGGTCTTCTCGAAGTCGGGCACGTCCGGGCCGGTCCACTCGCCCTTGGCCTCGTCCCAGCGGATGTAGGCCTTGCGCTCGCTCCACGGCCGGCCCTGCGGATCGGCGGACGCGCGGTTGTAGAGCATCCGGCGGTTCATCGGCCACGCCCAGCCCCATTCGAGGCCGAGCGGGTCGTCGCCGGACGCGGGCGTGCGCCGGGCCGCGGCGTTGACCCCGCCCGCGTAGACGCCGGAGTAGATCCAGCAGCCGCAGGCCGTCGAGCCGTCGTCCTTGAGCTCGTCGAAGCCCGACACCGCCGCGCCGTCGGCGACGCGGTAGCCGTTGATCTCGCGCAGTACCGCCTCCGCCGAAGGCTCGTCGTGCACCCCGTGCGTCGGGTAGTCCCACGCGAGGTCGCGCACCGCCCGGTCGCGCTCCAGTGTGGACAGTCGCAGGCGCTCCTTGACCAGGCGGCCGAGGTGGTAGAAGAACCACAGCTCGGAGCGGCAGTCGCCCGGCGGGTCGACGGCCTTCTGCCGCCACTGCAGCAGCCGCTGGGTCTGGGTGAACGTGCCCTCCTTCTCCACGTGGGAGGCGGCGGGGAGCAGGAACACCTCGGTCTTGCACTCCTCGGTGACGATCTCGCCGGTCTCGATCTCGGGCGCGTCACGCCAGAACGTGGCGCTCTCGATCTCGTACAGGTCGCGCACCACCAGCCAGTCCAGCTGCGCCATGCCGAGCCGCTGGGCGCGCCCGTGGGCCGAGCCGACCGCCGGGTTCTGGCCGAGCAGGAAGTACCCCTTGACCTTGCCGTCGAGCATCGACAGCACCTGCTGGTAGGTGCCGTGGTCGCCGGTCATCCGCGGCAGGTACCCGAACCCGTAGTCGTTGGCCTCCGTGGCGGCGTCACCGAAGTACGCCTTGAGCAGGCTCACCGCGAACGCGCGCGCGTTGCCCCAGAAGCCCTTCTGCCCCGGGTGGCGGATCGCGTCGACCCAGTCGCCGAACGTGTCGTGCTTGCCCGCCGACGGCATCGGCAGGTAGCCCGGCAGCAGGTTGAACAGCGTCGGGATGTCGGTGGAGCCCTGGATGCTGGCGTGTCCGCGCAGCGCCATGATGCCGCCGCCGGGCCGGCCCATGTTGCCGAGCAGGAGCTGGATGATCGCGCCCGTGCGGATGTACTGCACCCCGACCGAGTGCTGCGTCCAGCCGACCGAGTACACCAGCGCGGTCGTGCGCTCCCGGCCGGAGTTGCGCGTCCAAGCCTCGCAGATCTCCGCGAAGTCCTCGGGCGCGACGCCGCACACCTGCTCGACGACCTCCGGGGTGTACCGCGCGAAGTGCCGCTTCAGGATCTGGTACACGCACCGGGGGTGCTGCAGCGTCTCGTCCCGCTGCGTCTCGGCCGGCACCGGGGCGCCGTGGGACTCGTGCTGGAGCCCGCCCGCGGTCTCCCGGGTCGCGTGGCCGTGCTCCGGCTCGTGCTCCTGATGCCCCTCGTACTGCCACGACGACGGGTCGTACGCCTGCGTCGCCTCGTCGAAGCCGGAGAACAGCCCGTCGAGGTCCTCGGTGTCGCGGAACTCCTCGCGCACGATCGTGGCCGCGTTGGTGTACGCGACGACGTACTCCCGGAAGTCCAGCTCGTTGCTCAGGATGTAGTTGACGACACCACCGAGCAGCGCGATGTCCGACCCGGCCCGGATCGGCACGAACATGTCGGCGACGGCGCTGGTGCGCGTGAACCGGGGGTCGATGTGGATGACCTTCGCCCCGCGGGCCTTGGCCTCCATCACCCACTGGAAGCCGACCGGGTGGGCCTCGGCCATGTTCGAGCCCTGGATCACGATGCAGTCAGCGTTGGCCAGGTCCTGCTGGAATCCCGTGGCGCCGCCGCGACCGAAGCTGGTCCCCAGACCGGGGACGGTGGCGGAGTGTCAAATGCGCGCCTGGTTCTCGATCTGCAACGCGCCGATCGCCGTGAACAGCTTCTTGATCAGGTAGTTCTCTTCGTTGTCCAGGGTCGCGCCGCCGAGGCTGGCGATGCCGAGCGTCCGGTTGAGCGGGCGCCCGTGCTCGTCGCGGTCCTGCCAGGTCTCCGCGCGCGCGGCGACGACCCGGTCGGCGATCATCTCGAGCGCGTCGGCGAGGTCGAGCTCCTCCCAGGCGGTGCCGTAGGGCCGGCGGTACTTCACCTTCGTCATCCGCAGCGGGCTGGTGACGAGGCTCTTGCTGGCCGAGCCCTTGGGGCACAGCCGGCCGCGCGAGATCGGGCTGTCGGGATCGCCCTCGATCTGGGTGACCTTGCCGTCCTTGACGAAGACGCGCTGGCCGCAGCCGACGGCGCAGTAGGGGCAGACGGACTTGGCGACGGAGTCGGCCTGGGTGGTGCGGGCGGAGATGGCCTCGGTGCGGCGCGAGCGCACGGCCTCGCCCCGGCCCGTGGGATCGGGGCCGGTGAGCTGCCGGTACACCGGCCATCTCCGCAGCCACTCCATGACTCTCGACTGTATGCCAATCACGGCCGGCACGCGCGCGCCCGGCCGGGGTAACATGACGGAGAGGCTGAGGACTGACGGCAAGTAATCGGGCCGATGGCACACCGTCACCGACGACGAGATCAATTTGAATGCGTCGTGTACGGTGAGAAAGCCGGAACGCCACCGCCGAGGTCCCCTGCCGCATCTCCAGAAAGCCCAGGCACGACGCGAGCCATGCAAGTGCTGCTGCTAGCCGACACCCACGTCCCGAACCGCGCCCGCGACCTGCCGGGCGAGGTCTGGTCCGCGGTGCAGGCCGCCGACCTCGTGATCCACGCGGGCGACTGGGTCGACGCCACGCTGCTCGACACCCTGGAGTCCCGCGCGGCGCGGCTGATCGGCGTTTACGGCAACAACGACGGCCCGGCCCTGCGCGCCCGCCTGCCCGAGGTGGCCGAGGCCGAGCTGGACGGCGTGCGCCTGGCGGTCGTGCACGAGACCGGCCCCGCGGCGGGCCGGGAGCAGCGGTGCGCCGCGCGGTACCCGGGCCGCGACCTGCTCGTCTTCGGCCACTCCCACATCCCCTGGGACACCGTGGCGCCCGGCGGGCTGCGGCTGCTCAACCCCGGCTCCCCGACCGACCGGCGGCGGCAGCCGCACTGCACGTACATGACGGCGACCCTGACCGGGGGTGAGGTGCGCGACGTGCTGCTACATCGGCTCCCGCGCGGGTAGCGTGGCGAGCGTGGACCACGTGGAGAGGATCAACGGCGTCAACGCGCTCGTCCTGGCCTCGGAGGGGCCCCGCTACGGCGCCGAGCGCGGGGCCGGCGACCTCGTCGGCGACGCCCTCGGCCACGGGGCCGAGCTGGTCGTGATGCCCGTGGGCCGGCTGGCCGACGACTTCTTCGTGCTGCGCACGGGGGTGGCGGGCGAGATCCTGCAGAAGCTGGTCAACTACCGGGTCCGGCTGGCCGTGATCGGGGACGTGCCCACGCACGTCGGGACGAGTGGGGCGCTGCGGGATCTGATCCGGGAGTCCAACCGGGGGCGGGACGCCTGGTTCCTGCCCGACCGGGCCGCGCTCGAAGCCAGGCTCGCGTAGCCGCACCCTGCCCACGCAGCCGCCCACCCGGCCGCGCAGCCGGGCTTCAGGCCCATGCAGCCGCGCCTCAGCCCGCCCGGTGGACGCCGTTCGCCGTCCGCGCGGGCAGCGACCCGCCACGCACGGCCCCGGTTTGCCGTTCGCCGGGCGCGTGGCCAGCCAGAAGCGCCGCAATCGCGCCAGAACAAATGCCCAAAGCGCACAAATCGTCGCAAAAGCCCAGAAAATTGGCCAAACCACGCGCACTGGTACCAAAGCCGCAATTCCCGCGCCAGCCGCGCCGTCAGTCGACCTTACCCAGCGGGGCCGGAACGACGCGCAGGCCCGCGACGGCGGTCAGACCGGCAGGCGCGTCAGGGTGAAGTAGCGTTTCATCCAGGGGATGAGCTGGCGGTACGCCACGATGGTGTCCGGCTGCGCGTTGTCGTGCGACAAAATGATCGACCCCTGCCGCACATGCCCCTTGATCTGCGCGACCACGCGATCGATGTGCGCCTGGTCGTTCTTGTCCGGCTTGTGGTTCCAGTCCTGCGGGTCCACGTCCCAGTAGATCGAGGACATGCCGAGCGCCTTCGCCTTCGCCACCAGCGCGGGCGTGAAGTTGCCCCCGGGCGCGCGGAAGTACCTGATCGGCGCGTCCGCCCCCACCGCGGCGTGGATCGCGTCGTTCGTCTTGCGCAGGTCCCAGTCGATGTACGACGGGTCGCGCTTGGCCAGGTCCGTCAGGTGCTGCCAGGAGTGGTTGCACAGCGTGTGCCCGTCGGCGTAGATCTGGCGCACCAGCTCGGGATGGTCGCGCACCCGGAAGCCGACCATGCAGAACGTCGCCTTCACGCCGTTGTCGCGCAGCACCTGCAGGATCGCGGGGGTGTTGACCGGGTCGGGGCCGTCGTCGAAGGTCAGCGCGACCTCGGTGCCGCCGGTCCGCGACGCGGACGAGGCCGGGCCGTGCCCGGTGCCGGGCGGGCGGACGACGAACCCGCCCTCGGCCGTCCGAGCCGTCCGGCTCGGCGCCGGCTTCGCGGTCGCCGGCGCGGGCGACGCCGCGGCCGAGGTCGGCACGACCGGCGGCTCCGGGGCGAGCGACAGCGCCGGCGACGCGCTGGCGGGCGAGCCCGGCTGCGCGGTGCGCGACGGCTCGGGCCGGCCGCACGCCACGGCCCCGACCAGCACTCCGAGCAGCACCGCCACGATCGCGGCCGGGAGGACGTATCGAGACTTCTGGTTGCCGGGCACCTGGTCACGCTAGCGGACCACGGACAGATCCCGCATCCCCCGCGTACCGTGAGGCGGTGACGGTGCCGGTCGGACTCCTGCCTCACCTGCGCCGTGCGCGCGACCACATCGACCGCGGCTACCGCGAGCCGCTGGACCTCGACGGGGTCGCGGCGGTCGCCGGCGTCTCGAAGTACCACTTCATCCGCTGCTTCGAGAGCACCTATGGCGAGACGCCGATGCGCTATCTCACCCGCCGGCGCATCGAGCGCGCCCAGGACCTGCTGCGCGGCGCGAACCTGACCGTGACCGAGGTCTGCATGGCGGTCGGGTTCACCAGCCTGGGCTCGTTCTCGGCGAAGTTCACGCGCCTGGTCGGGGAGAGCCCGACGGTGTACCGCGCGCGCTGGGCGAAGGCCGGCGCCCCCCACGTGCCCGGGTGCTGGCTGTTCATGGCGGGCGTGGTCCGCAATTTTCGAGAAGGCGACGCCGGTCACGATCGGTAGCGTCCCGGGCATGATTACGAACATCTCCCTCGTCACCGTCTACTGCCTCGACCAGGACCGCGCCCGCGACTTCTACGTCAACGTGCTCGGCTTCGAGGCGAGCATGGACGTCACCATGGGTGAGTTCCGCTGGTGCACCGTGAAGCACCCGGAGCACCCCGAGCCCGAGATCACCCTCATGGTGCCCGGCCCGCCGCTGGACGACGAGGCGGCCGCGTTCGTGCGCCGCCAGCTGGAGAAGGGCGGCATGGGCGGGCTCGGCCTGCGGGTCGACGACTGCCGCAAGACCGCGGCCGAGCTCAAGGCCAAGGGCGTCGAGTTCGTGCAGGAGCCGGAGGACCGCCCCTACGGTGTCGAGGCCGTCTTCCGCGACGACAGCGGGAACTGGCTGGTGATGGTGGAGCCGAAGATGTACGGCTAGGGTCGGACCCGATGAGGACCGTGCACACCGCCGACCTGACCGCGGGCGAGCGAGCCCAGTTGCGCACGCTGCTCGACGCCGCGTTCGGCGACGGGTTCGCCGACACCGACTGGGCGCACGCGCTCGGCGGCCTGCACGTGCTGGGCGAGGCGGGTGGCCGGATCGTCGCGCACGCCGCGGTCGTGCAGCGCTCGCTGCTGGTGGACGGGGTGCCGCTGCGGTGCGGGTACGTCGAGGCCGTCGCGGTGCACCCGGACCATCAGCGGCTCGGGTTCGCCGCGGCGGTGCTGGACGAGGCCGAGCGCATCGTGCGCGCCGCCTACGATCTCGGCGCCCTGTCCGCCTCGCAGCGCGCCGCCGGGCTGTATGTGCGGCGCGGCTGGCAGCGCTGGAGCGGTACGACGGCGGTGCTGACGCCCGAGGGGCTGGTGGCGACGCCGGACGACGACGACAGCACCTACGTCCTGCCCGTCGGCGGCCTCCCGGGCGGCGGCGTGCTGGCCTGTGACTGGCGGTCCGGAGATTGCTGGTGAGCGGATGTCGGATCGGGCCGGGCCCGTTCGAGCAGAGGGCATGACGACTGTTCCGGACGAGATCCGCGCCAACCGCATCACCCGCTCCCTGCTCGGCTACGGCGTGCTCGCCGGGCCGTGCTACATCGGGGTGAGCCTCGCCCAGGCCCTGACCCGCGACGGCTTCGACCTCACCCGGCACCCGTGGAGCCTGCTCAGCAACGGTTCCCTCGGCTGGCTGCAGATCGCGAACTTCGTCGTGACCGGCCTCATGGTGCTGGCGGCGGCGGCCGGCATCGCCCGGGCCGTGCCCCGCGGGCGCTGGGCGGGCCGGCTCGTCGGCGTGTTCGGCGCGAGCCTGGTGGCCGCCGGGGGCCTGCGGGCGGACCCGGCGCTGGGCTTCCCCGCCGGTACGCCGGACGGCCCGGGCACGGTCAGCTGGCACGGTGTCGCGCACCTCGTGGCGGGATCGATCGGCTTCCTGTCCGTGGTCGCGGCCGCCTGGGTGCTGGCCCGGCACCAGTCGCGGGGCCTGGCCCGCTACTCCCGCGTGTCCGGGACCGTGTTCCTGCTCGCGTTCGCCGGCATCGCCTCGGGCAACAGTGCCCCGGGCTTCACGCTCGGCTTCGTCGCCGGGGTCGCGGTCATCTTCGCGTGGCTCGCGGTCGTGTCGATCCGGCTGTACCGGATGCTGCCCGGCGAGTAGCGCCCGTTCACGGCCCGGTCGTGCGGAACGCGTGGACGGTCACGGCGACGGGCACGGTGCCGGGGCTGCGCGCCGGCCGGGCGGCCTCGTGCAGGGCGTCGCCGAGCTGCTGGATGCCGGTCCGGTACCGTTCCCAGGCCTCCGGCGCCACCCACAGCTCGCCGTCGGTGGTCACGCCCGGGTGCCGCGGGTCGCGCCGGCCGGCCCGTTCGCGCAGCCCGTGGGCGAGGGTCTCGGCCAGGAACGCGGTCCCCTCGCGCTGGTCGGACAGCGGCGACCCATGGACGGTGCGGTAGCGCCGCTCGTGCCCGCCCCGCAGGGTGCGCTCCTCGGCCAGCTCCACGAGCCCGGCGTTGGCGAGGCGGCGCAGGTGCTGGCTGGCCAGGGCGTGCGAGATCGCCAGCTCCCGGGCCAGCTCGGCGGCGGACAGCGGCCCCGGCCACATCAGGTTGAGCATCCGCAGCCGCAGCGGGTGCGCGAGCGCGCGCAGGACATCGTCGGCCATACCTCCAATTATATGCTTGGGGGTATGGGGTGGGCGACGGCTCGGGTCCTCGGTGACCGCAACGCGCGGCTGTACCTCGGCGGCGTGCTCGTCTCCGGCTTCGGCGACTCGGCGATGTCGCTGGCCGCGGGCGTGTGGGTGAAGACGACAACGGGCTCGGACGCCCTGGCCGGCGTCGTGAACGCGGGCCTGTGGCTGGCGCTGCTGCTCGGCCCGGTGCTGGGCGGGGTGGCGGACCGCGTGGACCGGCGGCGGCTGCTCGTCGCGGTGAACCTGGCGCTGGGCGCGGTGATGGCCGTGGTCGCCACCGGGCACGTCTGGCTGGTGTTCGCCGCCCTGACCCTGGTCGGGGCGGGGGCGGTGCTGATCGAGGCGGCCGAGGCCGCGCTGCTGCCGTCGGTGGTCCCGGCCGGGCTGCGCGGCGACTTCAACGGCCTGACCCGCACGGTGACGGAGGGCATGAAGCTGTTCGCCCCGGCGGCCGGGGCGGCCCTGTTCGCCTGGCTCGGCGGCCCGTCGGTGGCGCTGCTCAACGCCGCGACCTTCGTCGCCGCGGCCCTGGCCTTCGCCCGCCTGCGCCCCTCCCCCGGACCTGCGCAGGCACCCGTCGCCGCCGCACCGCCAAATCCCGCCGCACCGCCCAATCCCGCCACACCGCCCGATCCCGCCACACCGCCCGATCCCGCCGCACCGCCCGATCCCGCCGCACCGCCCGATCCCGCCGCACCGCCCGATCCCGCCGCACCGCCCAATCCCGGCGCACCGCCCGATCCCGCCCTGCCCGCCGTGACGGTCGATCGGGTGCGGGTGCTGCGCGAGCGGGAGCTGCGCGGCCTGATCCTGGCGGGCGCGGCCGCGATGGTGGCCTCGAGCCTGTCGAGCAGCGCCACGTACGCGCTGCTCGCCGCCCTCCACCGGCCGCCGGCCTTCGCGGGCGTGCTGACCCCGGCGCAGGGCCTCGGCTCGGTCGCGGGCGGCCTGCTCGCGGGCACGTTGATGCGCCGCGTGGGCGAGCGCGGCTACTCGGCGCTGGGCCTGGCCCTGTTCGCCGCGGGCGCCCTGCTGCGCGCGACGCCGTGGACGGGGGTGGTGCTCGCCGGCTGCGTGCTCGTGGGCCTCGGCCTGCCCGCCCCGCTGATCGCCGCGATCACCGCCGTCCAGCGGCTGGTGCCGGCGCACGCGCTGGGCCGGGCGGCGGCGACCGCGAACTCGGTCATGTTCGTGCCGACGGGCCCGGCGGTGCTGCTCGGCGGCGCGGCGGTCGCGATCCTGGACTACCGCGTGCAGACCGTGGCCGCCGCGGTCCTGGCCGCGGCGGCGGCCTTCACGGTCCGGGGCGCCCGCGCTGCGCCGTGACGCGGGACGCCGGGCGATCGCGGCGGCCGCCGGGGCGATGTCCCCGGCAGCGGCCTCACGGCCCGGGGCGCCCGCGCGGCGCCGTGACGCGGGACGCCGGTCGATCGCGGCGGCTGCCGGGGCGATGTCCCCGGCGGCCGCGGGCGGTCACGCGACCGAGGCGCGCAGCAGGAACCCGCCGCCGTCGCGGCGGCCGATGCTCAGCACGCACCCCGCGGCCTCGAGCCGTTCCCGCAGGCCGCCGAGTCCGTGGCCGCCGCGGCCCTCCTCCGGCTCGGGCTCGTCGAGGGGGCCCTGCGGGCCGCGGCCGTCGTCGCCGATCTCGACGGCGGTGCGGCCGAGGCGGATCCAGCAGTGCTTGGCGTCGCTGTGCCGCACGACGTTGGTGACGCCCTCGCGGACCACCCACGCGAACAGCTCCTGCCGCTGCGGGTCGACCGCCTCCCCGGTCACCGGCACGTCGGCCTCGATGCCGGCCGCGTCCAGGGCGCTGCGGGCCGAGGCGAGCTCCGTGGCCAGGGACATCTCGCGGTAGCCGGCGACGGCCGCCCGCACGTCCGCGAGGGCCTCCCGCACGAGCCGCTGGATGTCGGTGAGCTCGGCCTCGGCGCGCTCGGGGGCGAGCTGCACCAGGCGGGCCGCCAGCTCGCTCTTGACGGATACGACGGTGAGCGAGTGGCCGAGCAGGTCGTGCATGTCGCGGGCGAAGCGGTTGCGCTCGGCCGCGATCGCCAGGCGGGTGATCTCCTCGCGGGCCTCGGCGAGCTGGCCGTTGCGCTGCACGACGCGGGTCACGCCCCACACGGCCAGGGCCGCGACCATGACCGCGAAGACCAGGTCGATGGTGCCGTCCCAGCCGGGCACGATCCGCGGCAGGACCCCGGCGACCAGCGCCGAGCCGAACACGACGCTCCACGCGCCGCGGGGCGGGAACGCGAAGACGCCGGTCACGGCGATGTACACCAGCGACGTCAGCCCGGACTCGCCGACGAGCACGGTCAGGATCGCGGCGAGCACGACCATGGCGCCGACGCGCACGACGCCCTCGGCCGGCGCGGGCGGGTGGCCGGTGACCCGGTAGCGCCGGCGCACCGAGAAGAAGCCGCTGAGGTACACGGCGCAGAAGCCCAGGGCGGCGGCCAGGCTGACGGCCCGCTGCCAGATCTCGGGGCGGTGCCAGCCGTCGAGGATCGGGCCGATCATGTAGAACAGCCAGACCGCGGCCCAGAGCCAGAAGAACCTTCCGGCGCCGGGACCGCGGGCGGGCTGAGCGTTGGGCATGGCGAACACGGTAGCGAAGCCTAGGCGCGGGCGGTGTCCACGCGGAACCGGCGCAGGGCGATGACCGCCAGCACCAGGGTCCAGCCGAGGAGCACGACGACGGCCTGGGTGTCGACGTGGCCGCCGTCGAGCGGGCTGCGGGCGACCTGGCCGGTCCAGTACGACGGGGTGAGCTTCGCGATGTACCGCAGGAAGTCCGGCATCAGGCTCACCGGCACCCACAGGCCACCGAAGGCGGCGAGGGTCAGGTTGATGAGCGCGGAGACCTGCTGGACGCTGTCGGGCTTGGCGAGGTACCCGATGACGACCCCCAGCGCCGCGAACGGCAGCGACGAGAGCCAGGCGCCCGCGAAGCACAGCACCCACTCGGCCGCGGTGAGCCGCACGTGCAGGCCGGCGGCGCCGATCGCGAACGTCACGACGACGGGCGGGACGGCGACGAGCAGCGCCAGCAGCACCTTGTTGAGCACGTAGGCGCCGGGCGACAGCGGGGTCAGCCGCAGGGTGCGGTTCCAGCCGAGGCCGCGCTCCACGGCGATGGTGCCGCCGCTGGAGATGGCCGCGGTCATGGCGCCGAACAACGCCATGCTGACCATGACGTACTGCTTGGCGTCGGGATCGCCGCCGACGGACACGCCGCCGATGATGAGCACGAGCAGGGCCGGCATCAGGGTGGAGAAGATCACGACGCGCTTGTTGCGGAACAGGCGGATCGCTTCGAGGCGGAGGTAGGTGAGGTTCACGATGCGCTCCCGGCGACGGTCAGGGCGATGAAGGCGTCTTCGAGGTTGCGGCTGGTGACCTCGATGTCGTGGGCGGTGGTGGCGCCGAGCAGCGCGCGCAGGGCCGCGTCGGAGTCGTCGCAGTGCAGCAGGACCTGCTCGCCGCGGGTCTCGACCCGCTCGACGCCGGGCAGCCCGGCCAGGCCCGCGAGGTCGGCGCCGGGGATCGTGGCGCGGATGGTGCGCCCGGACACGGCCGCCTTGATCTGGGCCGAGGTGCCGTCGGCGACGATGCGCCCGGAGCGCAGCAGCACGATCCGGTCGGCGTAGTCGTCGGCCTCCTCGAGGTAGTGGGTGGCGAAGAGCACCGTGCGGCCCTGCGCGGTCTCCTCGCGCATCGAGGCCCAGAAGGCGCGGCGGGTCTCGACGTCCATGCCGGTCGTCGGCTCGTCGAGCACCAGCAGGTCGGGGTTGCAGACCAGGGCCATCGCGAAGCGGATGCGCTGCTGCTGGCCGCCGGAGAGCCCGCCGACGCGCTGGCGGGCGAAGTCGGCGACGCCGGCCCGCGCGATGACCTCGCCGACGTCGCGGGGGTTGCGCTGCAGGGCGGCGGCGAGGCGTACGGTCTCCTCGGCGGTCAGGTCCGGCAGCAGGCCGCCGGTCTGCATGAGCGCGCCGACGGCGCCGCGGGCGATGGCCCGGGCCGGGGACTCGCCGTAGAGGCGGACCTCGCCGGCGTCCGGGCGCAGCAGCCCGAGCAGCATGTCGATGGTGGTCGATTTGCCGGCCCCGTTCGGGCCGAGCAGCGCGACGACCTCGCCGCGGCGGATCGTCAGATCCAGGCCGTCGACGGCGGTGACCGGCCCGAACCGTTTGGTCAGGCCGGCCAGCTGGACTGCTTCGTTCGTCATGCCCTCAGCATGGCGGCGGATCGATCCCGGTGCGGCTGCATCGCGTCACCCGCAACCCCATGACATCTGTCATGCCGGGCCGGCGTCCGTCACGCCGGGCCGGTGTCCGTCACGCCGAGTCGCCGCGCCGCCGCCACCGGAAGAACAGCACCGCGACGAGGCCCACCACGACGACGACGGCCAGCACGACCCACGGCGTCGCGGAGCTGTCGGCCTCGTCGTTGGCGGCGTCGCCCGGGGTGGTGGCCGGGGCGGTGTCCGTGGTGACGGCCGGGGCCGCCGAGGGGGCCGCGGACGACGGGGCGGCCGAGGTGGCCGCGGTGCCCGGGGCCGCCGCGGCGAGCTTGAGCACCGGCGCCGGGTTGTCGGTGCCGGCCGCGTCGATCCAGCGGTCGACCTTGCCGTCGGTGTAGGTGACGAGGGTCTTGAACGCCAGCTCGGTGGCGTCGGCGGGGAGCTTGGCGATCTTCACCGCGTAGCCGGCGTCCTTCTTGACCGCCAGCGCCGGTCCGGTGACGGTGTACCCGTCGGCGTCCGCGGTCAGCCCCCAGCCGGACGGGCCGGAGACCCAGGTGACGTCGGCGGGCGCGATCCCGGCCGGGAGCGCGACCTTGACGGAGGCGATGCCGGCCTTGGAGCTTTCGGCCTCGGCGGTGAACGTGACGGTCACGTCCGCCGCGCCGGCCTGCGCCTTGTCGGCCTTGACCTCCACGTGGGCGGAGGCCGGCGCGGCGGTGAGCGCGAGCACGGCCACGCTCGCGGCCAGCACGACGGACACGGATCCCAGAACTCGACGTATCAGCACGCGACGATCCTCCCAGACGACGGTGGCCCGGGTAGTCGCCGCCCGGCCCGCGAAAGTTCCCGCGAAGCCCGGTGCTCTATCGTGCCGGCATGAGCCGGGCCGTCGATGTCCCCGAGGTCGTGCGGCGCAAGGCGGTCGCGGCCGGGGCGCGGGACTGGCTCGCGGGGCTGCCGGGGCTGCTCGCCGCGCTGGAGCGGGAGTGGGGGCTGCGGCTCGGGCCGGTGTACCAGGGCGGGACCGAGGCGCTCGTGGTCGCGGCCGACCTGGCGGACGGCACCGCCGCCGTGCTCAAGCTGCTCGTGCCGCGGCCCGGGGACCACGCGCGGCACGAGGCCACGGTGCTGCGGCTGGCCGGCGGCGACGGGTGCGCCCGGCTGCTGCGCGGCGACGAGGGCCGCGGGGCGCTGCTGATCGAGCGGCTCGGTCCGGCGTTGTCCGATCTGGCGGTACCGCTGCCGCGGCGCCTCGACATCCTGACCGAGGCCGCCGCGCGGGTGTGGCGCCCGGCGCCCGGCGCGGACCTGCCCACCGGGCGGTGGAAGGCGGGCTGGCTGGCCGCGTGCATCACCGCCGCCTGGGAGCGCACTGGCCGGCCGTGCCCGGAGCGGACGGTCGCGCACGCCCTGGCCTGCTGCGAGCGGCGCGGCGCGGCCCACGACGACGAGCGGGCGGTGCTCGTGCACGGCGACGTGCATCAGTGGAACGCGCTGCGGGCGCCCGGCGGCGGCTTCCGGCTCGTCGACCCGGACGGGCTGCTGGCCGACGCGGAGTACGACCTCGGCATCCTCATGCGGGAGGACCCGGAGGACCTGCTCACCGCCGCCGACCCCCGTGCCCGGGCGCGCCGGCTGGCCCGCCGCACCGGCCGGGACGAGGTCGCGATCTGGGAGTGGGGCAACGCCGAGCGCGTCTCGACCGGCCTGCTGCTGACGGAGATCGGCCTGCAGCCGGTCGCGAGGGACATGCTGGCCGCCGCGAACCGCATCGCCGCGGAATTCACCTGATGCAGCCCGTTCGATACGCACAACCGGTCCGCCGCAGGCCGGGGCCGTCCTCGTTCGGCGTACCCGGCAGTGCCCGCCCGGTCGCACACCGTGTGCGAGGCCGGGCGGGAGGGCTACCCCGTTCGATGGATGCGCGCGGTTTCCCGCTACCCGCAGTGATCGTCGAGCGCACGATGGCGGGGTCAGCATTCCCCACTCGTTCGGAGCCTCGACGTCGATGCCCGCGAACCGGATGCCGCGGCACCCGGCGCAGCGCACCCTGCGCCGGCACGCCGCTCATCACCTGGAAGCCGGCCCCGGCGATCGCGCCGAGGCGCCCGCACTGCTCGGCCCCGGCGGCGAGCGGGTCGATCCGGCCGCCCTGCTCGACCGCCGCGGCGAGCGCCTGTGGCTGCTCACCGCCCCCGGTCCGGCGGGTCCGCGGCCCCTGCCGTGGCTGCTGCGCGCGGCCTGGCGCCGGGCCGCCGCCGACCCGGCCGCCGCCCAGCGCCCCGTCTACGTCGACCTCGCGAAGGTCGCCGCCGACGGGCCGGTGACGGCCGACGTCGTGCTGGCCGCGATCACCGCCGCCGAGGCGACCGAGCACGGCTACCTGGTCCTGCTCGACGGTCTCGACGACGCGGGCGGGGCGGTCCGGGCCGCGGTCGCGGGGCTGATCGGGCCGCTGACGCGCGAGGCGCCGGCCTCGACGGTGGTCACCCTCTCCCACGCCGAGCCGGTCCCCGGTTTCCACACCCCGGCGGTCGTACTGCCCGTCGCCGCCGAGCCCGCCTCCGCCGGACGGGGCGGCTGGGACACCCTGGCCGACCGCCTGCGCAGCCAGCGCCCCTGGCCCGCGGCCCTGATGAGCGAGGCCGTCGCCGCCGCGAAGGCGGCCCCGGAGACGCTGCGCTGGCGGATCATCGACGACCTGTCGGCGCTGGCCGACCGCCGGCTGCTGTTCCGCGCGGCCCTGTCGGCGGGCGCGTGCGACGACGACGGCGTGCGCCGCGCGGCCCGGATCGAGATCGAGTCCCTGGCCGGCGCCCCGCCCGCCGCGCGCGACCCCCGCTGGCTGTCGCGCCTGCTCACCCTCCTGCCGCTGCTGGACGCGGGCGGCCAGTGCGACGAGCCCGGCCACGAGGCCCCGCCGGTGAGCGACGTGCTGCGCCGGCTGGCCGCGACCGGCGGCCCGGGCTCGGCCGCGCTCACCCTGCTGGCCCGCCGCGACCCGGCGGCGGCCGTCGCGGTGGCCGAGGACTCCGGCGACCCGCTCGACTTCGACGCGGTGGCCCGGGCCGCGGACGAGCCGCCCGTCCTGCACACGATCCTCGGCCGCTGCGAGCACCACCCGTCGTGGCCGACGGCGCTGGTCCACCGGGCCCAGCTCGACCGGGGCGTGGCCACCGCGCTGCTCGCCGGGCGCGACCACGACGGCAGCACCCAGGCCGGGCGGTGGCTCGCGTTCCGGATGACGAGCGGCACCGCGTACGGCCGCCTCCTCGACGACGTGCTGACCCGCCCGTGGTCCTGGCCGCCGCACACCGCGCCGCTGCTCATGACCCTGGCGCGGATCCGCCCGCCGGCCACGGCCGCCCCGATCGTGCTGGCCGCCCTGCCCGGCGCCGCGGCCGGCGCGGTCGTCACGGCCCTGGTGGTGCTCACCGCCGGCCGCCTCGCCGGGGAGCACGCTGGCCCCCTGACCGCGACGGCCGCGATCGTGGCCGGTCTCGCGGCGGCGGGCCTGCTCCTGGGCCGGCGTCTGCGCCGCTGGCACACGATGCTGCCGGGCGCGGGCGAGGCCCCGGCCCCGGTGCGCCGCGAGCACGTCCTGGCCGGCGTGCTGAACCTGGCCGGACGCCGGCTGGCGCCGCTGCTGCCGGGGGTGTATACGCTGCACGACCCGCTGCGCCGGGCCTGCATCCGGGCCGGGGTGCCGGAGGTGGAGATCGCGCACCTGCTCGGTGCCCTCGCCGCCCGCCGGGCGCTGCTGGCCGACACGGCCCCGCCCGCGGTGCCGGAGCAGGTCCCGCACCGCGCCGAGCAGCGCGAACGCCAGAACTGACCGTGTCCGGCGCCACACGCGGCCCACAGTTAGAGCGTTGACAGTTAGAACTCTAACTTTTAGAGTTCTCACCATGGACGCACCGAGGCTCACCACCACGCTCGACCTGCTGCGCTGGATCGGCTGGGCGCAGCAGAAGGCCGGCGAGGAGTGGATCCGCGAGCGCGAGCTCAGCTTCTCCCAGGCCTTCGCCCTCGGGTACCTCGTGCAGAACCCCGGGGCGATCCAGCGCGACCTGCAGCAGATGACGCGCACGAGCGCGGCGAGCGTGTCGAGCCTGCTGCAGGGGCTGCAGCGCCGCGGGCTCGTCGAGCGCCGGACCGAGGGCGGCGACGAGCGCAGCAAGCGCGTCTACGCCACGCCGGCCGGCGCCGAGCTCATCGCCGGCTTCGACGCCGCGATGGCGGCCACCGAGGAGACCATCCTCGCCCCGCTGGACCAGGCCGAGCGCGACGCCCTGCACGCCCTCCTGACCAAGATCACCTCGGTCCTGCCGCGGCCCTCGCGCGACTAGGCCCCCCGTCCTCCCATCACGCGCCGGCCCACCGGGGTCGCCGCGCGATCACGCCTGCCCTGGAACGGAGCCGTCATGACCACCACCACCCCCGACACTCCCGTGGCGGCCGACGCCGCAGGGACCAACCGCTGGTACCTCTCCGCCGCCCCCATCGCCCGCGCCCTCGCCCACCTCTGCGTGCCGATGGCCGCCGCGATGATCGTCAGCGCCGTCTACAACGTCATCAACGCCGGGTTCATCGGCTCCCTGCACGACACCGCCCTGCTCGCCGCGGTCACCCTCGGCTCCCCGCTGCTCGGCCTGGTCATGGCGGTCGGCGGCGTGTTCGGTGTCGGCGGCGGCGCGCTGATGTCGCGGCTGCTCGGCGCGGCCGAGCACGACCCCGCGCAGGCCGCCGGGATCCGGCGCGTCTCGTCGTTCGCCGTGTGGGGCTCCGCGATCGCCGGCGCCGTCCTCGGCGGCCTCGGGCTGCTCCTGCTGCACCCGCTCGTCGCGCTGCTCGGCGCCGACGCGGCGGCGGCCGCGGCGACCCGGGACTTCGTCGCCGTCCTGCTCGCCTTCGTGCCCGTCCTCGCCGTCGCGTTCTGCCTCGAGCAGCTCGTGCGGGCCGAGGGCGCCGCCCGCACGGCCATGGCCGGCCTCATCGTCTCGACCGCCGGCAACCTCGTCTTCGACGTGCTGTTCATCCTCGTGCTGCACTGGGGCGTCGCCGGCGCGGCGCTCGCGACCGGACTCGCGAACCTCGTCACCGTCGCCTACTTCGCGGTCTGGCTGCACCGCCACAGCGAGCACGTGAGCCTCGCCCCGCGCTGGTTCACCCTCTCCCCGGCGGTCCTCAAGCCCGTCTTCGGCGTCGGCGTCGGCGAGCTGCTGCAGTCCGCCTTCCTCATCGTCACGAGCCTGGTGCTCAACCGCCTCGCGGTCGCCTACGGCGACGGCCCGCTCGCGGCCATGGGCGTCGCGGTGCGCATCGCCCAGGTGCCGGAGTTCCTCGTCATGGGGGTCACGATCGGCGTGCTGCCGCTGCTGGCCTACGCCTACGGCAAGGGCGACCGCGACCGCCTCAACGCCGCCCTGCGCGGCGCCGCGATCACCGTCGGCGTCGTGGCGCTGGTCTTCTCCGCCGCCGCGTTCGCCTGCCGCGAGCAGCTCTTCACCGCCTTCGTGGCCGACCGCTCGGTGCTGCGCATCGGCGTCACGATCCTCCTGGCCCAGCTCGTCGCGATGATCGTCAACGGCTTCCGCGGCCTCATCACCTCGCTGTTCCAGGCGACCGGCCGCGCGCTCCCCGCGATCGTCATGTCGAGCGCCCAGGGCGTGCTGTTCATCCCGATCGTGCTGCTGGGCGACCTGTGGTTCGGGCTGCCGGGCATCATCTGGGCCCTCACCGTCACCGAGATCATCGTCTTCCTGACCGGCGGGGTGCTCTGGCTGGCGTCGCGCCGCGGGATCGACCGGGGCCTGGCGCAGGGCAGCCCGCAGCGGGCCGAGGCGGCCCTGGAGCAGGCCGAGGCCTGACGCCCCCGTCAACATAGGTTGACGCGAGCCGGGGCGTCAAGTTAGGTTGACAACCATGTCGCCTCAGCCTGACACATCCGTCCCCGACGTGGTCGTCGTCGGCGCCGGGCCGACGGGCCTGATGCTCGCCGGAGACCTCGCCGCCGCGGGTGTCCACGCGGTCGTGCTCGACCGCAATGCCGAGCCGGTCCGGATCCCGAAGGGCAACGGCGTCGTCGGCCGGGCCGTGCTGGAGCTGCGCCGGCGCGGGCTCCTGCGGGGCACCGGGCTGCGGGTGGTGCGGCCACCGCGGTTCCGCTTCGGCCCGTTCACCCTCCGGCTCGGCCTGCTGCGCGGCCCGCTCCACGTGCTCCCGGTGCCGCAGCACCGGCTGGAGGGCCTGCTGGAGGAGCGGGCCGTGCGCCTCGGCGCCACGCTCCGGCGCGGGCACGAGGTCACCGGCTTCGAGCAGGACGGCGACGGCGTGACCGTCCGGGCCGCCGCCGACGGCTCGCCCGCCGAGCTGCGCGCGCGGTACCTCGTGGGCTGCGACGGCGCACGCAGCCTCGTGCGCAAGCGCCTCGGCATCGGCTTCCCCGGCGTCACGAGCCCCGACATCTCCCGGCTGGCCCGCGTCACCATCCCCGCGGGCGCGGTGACCCGGGCCGGCGACCACCTCGAGCTGCGCGGCGTCGGCCGGCTCGCGCCCTTCCGGCCCAACCGGACCGAGCACGGCTCGATCACCATCGCCCCCGCCGACGCGCTCGACCGCTCCGCCCCGCACGACCTGTACATCGTCAGCACGCACGAGCCGCGCGGCGACAGCGACCCGACGGACGAGCTCGGCGACGAGGAGCTGCGGGCGAGCCTCCGCCGCGTGCTGGGGGCCGAGCTGCCGTACACGACGGCCTTCGCCGCGCGGAGCGTTGTGGCGAACAGCCGGCACGCGCAGCGCTACCGCGAGGGCCGCGTCCTGCTCGCCGGCGACGCCGCGCACATCTTCAGCGCCGGCGGCTCGGCCATCAACGCCGGCCTGCTCGACGCCGTCGCGCTGGGCCGGGCCCTCGCCACGGTGCTGCGCGGGGCGGCGCCGCAGGCCGCGCTCGACGCCTACGCGTCGCAGCGGCACGCGGCCGCGCGGCGGACGCTCGCGCTGACGCGCCTGCAGGTCGCGCTCGAGGCGGGCGACGAGACCGGCGAGGCGCTGCGCGAGGTGCTCGGCGAGCTGCTGCACGACCGCGCCACCGCCCGCCGGATCGCGACGCTCATCGAGGGCTGACCAGGACCCGTAGCGGCTCAGGGACCTGGTGGCATACGTTCGAGGCACGGCACTGGACATCGCCATCCCGGGTCCGGGCCGCCCGGGTCACGCCGCGGCGGGGGTGCGGCGGTCCTGGACGAACGACAGGACCCGCGCGCCGGCGTTGCGCGCGGCCAGGCCGAGCCGGGTCTTCGGGACCACCAGCGCCGCCGCCCGCCCCGCGCCGCGGATCTTCGCGTCCGTGCGCGCCCGGTGCTCGGCCTCGTAGCGGCGCAGGCCGGAAGCGAGGTCGTCGCCGGCGCCGGCGAGCGCCGCGGCGAGCGTGTGGGCGCCGGCCATGGCCAGGCTCGAGCCGTCGCCGAAGAGGGAGACGCAGGACGCGGCGTCCCCGGTCAGCGTGATGCGCCCCCGCGTCCAGGCCGGCAGGTGCACACGGCTGACGCTGTCGAAGTACACGTCGGCGCCCGGAAGCTTCGCGAGCAGCTCCGGCACACGCCAGCCGGCGCCCGCGTAGGCCTCAGCCACGATCCGGCGGTGCTCGGCGGTGTCGCGGTGGTCGAGGCCGGGGCGGGCCGGGCCGCGGAAGATGCAGGCGACCAGGGCCTCGCCCCGGGACGGGTGGATCGACACGACGCGGCCCGGCTCGTTGTAGAGCAGCACGTGCCTCGGGTCGTCGGCGGGCTCGCCCAGGGGCAGGGTCGCGACCCACACGCCGAGGTGGCGGACCAGCTCCGGGTCGGGGCCGAAGGCCAGCCGCCGCACCGCCGAGTGCAGGCCGTCGGCGCCGATCACCAGGTCGAAGCGTTCGGGGGCGCCGCGGTCGAAGGTCACGTCCACGCCCGTGGCGCCGGGCTCCAGGGCCGCGATCGCGTCGTCGAAGCGGAAGTCCGCGTGGTCGCGCGCCGCCTCGTAGAGGGTCGCGGCCAGGTCGGCGCGCGGGATCTCCACGGCGCCGTCCTCGGTCTGCATGGGCAGGCGGGCGATGGTGCGCCCGGCGGCGTCGACGACGCGCATGCCGTCGGCGTGGGTGGCGCGCTCGCGCAGGGCCGCCAGCACGCCCATCTCGCGGGCGACGGGCAGGGCCGGGCCGCGCACGTCGACGGGGTTGCCGCTGGAGCGCAGGCCGCTCGACCGCTCGACGACAGTGACCCGCAGGCCGTGCCGGGCGAGCCAGTAGGCGGCGGTGGTGCCGGCCACGCCGGCGCCGGAGACGAGAACCGAAGGCGTCATGCGAACGACAATATCCGCACTCAGTGCAAGTTTGCAATGAGTGCCAACTAACATTCGGTGCGATATGATCGTCCGCATGTCGTTGCGGGAGCTGAAGCGGGCCCGGACCCGGCAGGCGCTGGTGACCGCCGCCGCGGACCTGTTCGAGCGCCACGGTTACGAGCAGACGACCATCGCCGACATCGCGGCCGCGGCCGAGGTCGGCACGCGCACCTTCTTCGGGTACTTCGCGACCAAGGAGGACCTGCTCTTCCCCGAGACCGACGGCCGGCTGCGGGCCGCGATCGACGCGATCGCCGCGCGCGGGCCGCACGACACGCCCGCGCAGGTGCTGCTGCGCGCCCTGTCGATCGTCGGCGAGGACAGCGACGACCTCTCCGGGCGCCTGGCGGCCCTGCGGCTGCGGTTCATCGCCGAGGTCCCCTCGGTGCGCGGCCGGGCCCTGCAGACCCAGTCCGACGTGCAGCAGGAGATCGCGCGCCGGCTCGCCGAGGCGTTCCCCGACGAGCTGGACGCGGTCACCTCCGCGGCCCTCGTCGGCGCCTTCGTCGGGGCCGTCACCGGCGCGCTGCAGGTCCTGCTGCGCGACCGGGCGCGGGACCCGAAGAGCGTCCAGGAGGCGGTCGAGCAGGCCACCGCCGTCGCGCTGCGTCCCTGGGTCGGACACGATGTGCGACCGGGAGGGGCCCCCGGCGTGTAACCCTGCGCTGATGGGAGGCGACCACGGACTCAGGGCCGGCTCAGCCGGCGAACGGCTGATGCAGGAGCGGGCGGGCACGGTGGAGCGGGCCGAACGCTTCTACCGCCAGCAGGTGCTGCCCGCGCTCAACGAACGGATGGTGGAGTTCGTCGGGCGGCAGGAGATGATGTTCGTCTCCACCGCCGACGCGCTCGGGCAGTGCGACTGCACGTTGCGAGCCGGGCCCGCCGGCTTCGTGAGCGTGCTCGCGCCGGGGCGGCTGGCGTGGCCGGAGTACCGCGGCAACGGCGTCATGGCCAGCGTCGGCAACCTCGTCGAGAACCCGAACGTCGGGCTGCTCTTCGTGGACTTCTTCCAGGACGTGATCGGCCTGCACGTCAACGGGCACGCGAGCGTGGTCCCCGACGGCGAGATGCGCCGGGACCACCCGCAGCTGCCCGTCGACCAGGTCCCGGGGCGGCGGCCCGAGCGCTGGGTGAACGTGTTCGTCGAGGAGGCGTACATCCACTGCGCCAAGCACATCCCCCGGCTGCGCAAGGTCGGCGCCGAGGAGCGCGCGTGGGGCAGCGACGACGTGCGGCGCAAGGGCGGGGACTTCTTCGGCGCGGCGGCCGCGATGTTGGGTACGGTGGGGCGATGAGCAGCTTCTTCGACAAGGTCAAGGACCTCGCCGACCAGCACGACGAGAAGGTCGACCAGGCGCTGGACAAGATCGGTGACGTCGTCGACGACAAGACCGGCAACAGGTACAGCGACCACATCGACAAGGGCGTCGACTTCGCCCAGGAGCACACGGGCCAGGGCAACACCACCGAGCAGCACTGACCTTCCCCCGCCGCGAGGGCCTCGGCAGCGCGCCGAGGCCCGAGCACCGACAGCCGGGCCGAGCGCCAGGCCCGAGCGCCGAGACCCGAGCGCCGAGGCCCGAGCATTGACAGCGGAGGCCCGAGGCCCGAGCGCCGAGACCCGGCGGGGCGTCCGGCTCAGCGGCGGGGCAGCAGCCGCACCAGCGCCGCCAGCGCCAGCTCGAGAACCACCAGCGCGACCATGCTCGCGCGGAAGCCGTCGGTGATCGTGGCGGCGCGGTAGAACACGATCCCGATCAGCGCCACCCCGACCGCGTTGCCGGTCTGGTTGACGGTGCTGAGCACGCCCGCCGCCGAGCCGGTGTGTTCCGCCGGCACGGCCGACAGCGCGAGCGTCGTCAGCGGCGCGAGGGCGAGCCCCATCCCGAGCCCCTCCAGCGCCAGCCCCGGCAGCAGCCACCCGAGCCCGGCCCCGGCCGCGAGCGCCATCGCGCCCAGCCCGGCCGCCATCACCAGCGCGCCCACCGCCACCGCCGCCCGGCCCAGCCGCGCCGCGACCCGGTGCGCGTTGAGGGACGTGAGCAGGTATCCGGCGCCGACCGCCATGAACACCGTGCCGGACGCCAGCGCCGACAGGCCGCGCCCCGACTGCAGGTACAGGGCCAGCACCAGGAAGAACGAGGCCTGCCCCATCCAGAACGCCTGCACCGCGACGAGCCCGGCGCCGAAGGAGCGGCCGCGCAGCAGCCGCGGGTCGACGAGGGGCTGCACCCGGGAGCGCTGCGAGCGCAGGAACACCGCGAACAGCACGGCCGCGAGGGCCAGGCTCGCCCACGTCCACGCCGGCCAGCCGCGCGGCGGCCCCTGGATGAGCGGCAGGACCAGCGCCACCAGCGCCGCCGTCACCAGCGCGGCCCCGGCCAGGTCGAGCCGGGTGCCGCGGCCGCGCGACTCCGGCACCGGGCGCAGCAGCCCCAGCGCGACGAGCCCGACCGGCAGGTTGATCAGGAAGCACGCCCGCCAGCCCAGGCCGAACAGGTCCGCCCGGATGAGCAGGCCCCCGACGACCTGGCCGAACACGGCCCCCAGGCCGAGGGTGAGGGCGTAGCGGGCGAAGGCCCGCGGCTGGGCCGGCGCCGGGACCGCGGTGCGCAGGATCGCCAGGGTCTGCGGCATGAGCAGCGCCGCGCCCGCGCCCTGCAGCACCCGCCCGGCGACCAGCGCCCCGGCCACCGGCGCCAGCCCGCACAGCACCGACGCGGCGGTGAACACGACCAGGCCCACGGCCAGCATCCGGCGCCGGCCGAAGAGGTCGCCGAGCCGGCCGCCGGTGATCAGCCCGGCCGCGAGGGCCAGCCCGAACCCGGCCACCACCCACTGCAGGGCGGCGGGACCGGCCCGCAGGTCGTGCTGGATCGCCGGCATCGCCACGTTGACGATGAAGAAGTCCAGCGCGGTCAGGAACGTCACGGTGAGCAGGGCGGGGAGCACCGCGGGCGGCCGGTGGCCGATCGCCGGTGCGGTCACGGTCGTGGTCATGCCGCCGACGCTAGGGACTCGCGCGCCCGGCGGAATCGGCATCGCTTAGGTACCGGGTACCGGCGGTAGGGTCGGACCGTGCTGATCGGCCGGACCCAGGAGCAGGCGCGGCTGCGCGCCCTCGCCGAGGCGGCCCGCGACGGGGCCGGCGGCGCCCTGGTGCTGCGCGGCGGCCCCGGCATCGGCAAGACCGCCCTGCTGGAGTGGGCCGCCGAGCTGCCGTTCGCGACGGTACTGCGCGCCGCCGGCGCCGAGTTCGAGGCCGACCTGCCCTTCGCCGGCCTGAGCCAGCTCCTGCGCCCGGTGCTGGACCGCCTGGACCGGCTGCCCGGCCCGCAGCGCGACGCGCTCGCGGGCGCCTTCGGCCTCGGCCCGGCCCGCGAGGCCGACCGGCTGCTCGTCGGCTCCGCGGTGCTGTCCCTGCTCTCGGCGGCCGACGGCCCGGTCCTGTGCCTGGTCGACGACGCCCAGTGGCTGGACTCGGTGTCGGCGGACGCGCTGCGCTTCGCCGCCCGCCGCCTCGGCGCCGAGGGTGTCGTCATCGTCTTCGCCGCCCGCGCGCTGGACGCCGTGGGCGTCGACGTGCTCGACGTGGAGGGGCTCGCGCCGCCCGACGCCGAGCGGCTGCTCGAGGCCGGGCTCGATCCGGCCGTACGACATCGGCTCCTGACCGAGGCCGAAGGCAACCCCCTGGCCCTGCTGGAACTGCCCCGCACCGCGGCCCCGCACGCCGGCCCGCTGCCCGAGCGGCTGCGGGAGGCGTTCCACGGCCAGGTCGCGGCCCTGCCCCCGGCCACCCGGGCGGCCCTGCTCGCGGCCGCGGCCGAGGACTCCGGCGACCTCGCGCTCGTGCTGCGGGCCGTCGCCGCCGAGGACCTGCGCCCGGCCGAGCAGGCGCGGCTGGTCGAGCTCGCCGGCGGCCGCGTGCGGTTCCGGCACCCGCTCGTGCGCGCCGCCGTCTACCATGGCGCGGCCCTGGCCGAGCGGGTCGCCGCGCACCGGGCCCTGGCCGCGGCGCTCACCGGCCCCGAGCACGCCGACCGCCGCGCCTGGCACCGCGCCGCGGCCGCCACCGGCCCCGACGACGAGGTCGCCGCGGCCCTGGAGGACAGCGCGGACAAGGCCCGGGAGCGCGGCGGCTACGGGGCGGCCACGGCCGCGTACGAGCGCGCCGCCGAGCTCAGCACCACCCCGGCGGAGCAGGCCCGGCGGCTGTTGCTCGCCGCCGAGAACGGCCTGCGGGCGGGCGCCCCCGCCGCCGCGGTCCGGCTCGCCGAGCGGGCCGGCGGCCTCGACCAGCGCCCCGAGTTCCTGGCCCGCGTCGGCTGGGTCGAGGGCCACGCCTGGTTCGGGCAGGGCGACTTCCGGGCCGCGTACGACCTGATCTCCTACGGGGGCGCCTTCCGCCACGCGCTGCACGCGGCCTGGTACCTCGGCGAACCCACGCTCGGCGAGTGCCTCGACCGCGTGGCCCGCCTCGACGACGACCCGCTCGCCCGCTACCTCGTCGCCGCCGCGCGGGGACGGCCCCGCCCCCTGGCCGAGGTCGCCGGCCGCCGCAGCGCGCTCGACCCCGCCGTGGCGGTCCGGGACCTCGTCGAGGTGTGCGGGTTCGGCTACGTCGCCGGCCAGGACGCCGACGCCTGCGAGCTCGCCGCGGCGCTGGCCGGCCGGTGCCGCGCCGAGGGCCTGGCCGGGCTGCTGCCGGCGCTGCTGTTCTTCCAGGCCGAGGGCGAGCTGTTCGCGGGGCGGCACCGCGACGCCGCGATCAGCGTGGCCGAGGGCCTGGACCTGGCCCGCGAGACGGTGTGGGTCAGTCAGCTGTCGGCGGTGCGGGCCCTGCTCGCGGCCCTGGCCGGCGACGCCCCGGCGTGCCGGGACGCGGCCGCCGACGCCCTGGCCGCGGCCGCGCCGGGCTCGCCGGCGGCCGGGCACGGGTGGGCCCAGTGGGCGCTCGCGCTGCTGGACCTGGGCGAGGGCCGGCCCGAGGAGGCGGCCGCGCGCCTGCTGTCGCTGCCGCCGCACCAGGTGGTCGCGGTCCGCTCGATCCCGGATCTGGCGGAGGCCGCGGTGCGGGCCGGGGCACCGTCCACAGTGGAACCGTTGCTGCCGCGCCTGGCCGCGTTCGCCGACCGTACCGGGGCCGTGTGGGCGCAGGCGGCCCTGGCCCGGTGCCGGGCGCTGGTGACCGGGGACGAGCACGAGTACCGCCTGGCGCTGAAGTTCGCCCTGCCGGACTTCGACCGCGCCCGTACGGCGCTGGCCTACGGCGAGTGGCTGCGCCGGGGCCGCCGCAAGGCCGACGCCCGCCGGGTGCTGCACCAGGCGCTGGAGATCTTCGACCGCCTCGGCGCCCGCCCCTGGTCCGCGCGGGCCCGCGGCGAGCTCACGGCCACGGGCCTGCCGGCCTCGCCCGCGCGCCCCGAGCCGGCGGCGGCCCGGCTCACGCCGCAGGAGCTGCAGATCGCCCGGCTGGCCGCGCGGGGCCTGTCGAACAAGGACATCGCCGCACAGCTCTTCCTCAGCCCGAAGACCGTCGCCTATCACCTCTACAAGGCGTACCCGAAGCTCGGCGTGACCGCCCGCACCGACCTGGCGGCCCTGTCCCTCTAGCGCTCGGTGGGCCGCGGTGCGAAGAAGCGGACGATGTCCTCGGCGGCGGTCGGGGACAGCATCATGGCCTGGACCCGGGCGGACATCTCGGCGACCGGGTGGATGCGCTCGAACATGGCCGCCTCGTACGCCCGGATCGCCGCGCCGGGGTCGGCGGAGTCGGCGGCGAGCGCGGCCGCGAGCTCGGCGGCGTCGAGCATGGCCTGGTTGGCGCCCTCGCCGACCGGCGGCATGAGGTGCGCGGCGTCGCCGACGAGGGTGAGGCCCGGCCGGTGGGCCCAGCGGGTCCCGGCCGGCATCGCCTCGATCCGGCGCAGGGTCGGCGGGCCGTCGCCCGCCGCGATGAGCGCGGTGAGGCGCGGGTCCCAGCCGTCGAACAGCTCCAGCAGGGCGTGCTTGTCGCGGTAGGCGTCGATGGGGTGGCCGTCGGCGGGCAGGGAGATCCCGACGCGGATGCCGCCGTCGCCGAGGCGCTGCGCGGCCAGGATCCGGCTCGCCCCGACGCACCAGAGGTTGCCGGGGCCGACCAGCTCGGCGAGGTCCGGGTGGCGGCGGTCGGCGTCGGCGATGCCCAGCTCGGCCAGGGTGGCCACGTGGGACAGCGGCGCGTCGGTCAGCAGTGACCGGACGACGGAGCGCGCGCCGTCCGCGCCGACCAGGACGTCGCAGCCGGCCTCCCGGCCGCCCTCGAACCCCAGCTCGAAGCCGCCGCCGGGCCGGGGGGTCGCCGCGACGAGCCGGTGCCCCCACCGGACCGTGCCGGCGGGGACGGCGTCGAGCAGCAGGTCCCGCAGCACGCGGCGGTCGATCTCGGGGCGCCCGGCGAACGAGCCCGGTTCGGGCCGGTGGTGCACGAGGGTGCGCCCGGCCGGGTCGAGGATGCGGTGCTCCTCGCCCTCCGGGCGCGCCTCGGACCGGAACTCGCCGGTGAGGCCCGCCTCGTCCAGGGCCCGCTGCCCGGACTCCGGGTGCAGGTCGAGCAGGCCGCCCTGGGATCGCGCGGACCGGCTCGCCTCGCGTTCGTACACCACCGCGCCGATGCCGTGCCGGTGCAGGATCCGGGCCAGCGTCAGGCCGCCGAGGCCCCCGCCGGCGATCGCGATTCGCATCGTCGTTCCCCTTACCGTACGCTGTACCTCATGGATACGTCGTACGGTAGCGCACCGCTGCCCGTCTGGGAACGCCCCGAGCCCCAGCCGCGGGCCGCGCCGGTGCCGCTGAGCCGCGCGAAGATCGCCGCCACGGCGATCCGCCTCGCCGACGAGCACGGCCTCGACGGGCTGTCGGTGCGCAAGATCGCCAAGGCGCTCGGCGTCGGGCCGATGCGGCTGTACGACTACGTGACCAACCGCTCCGAGCTGCTCGACCTGATGGTCGACGCCGTC
Organism: Dactylosporangium sp. CA-052675; assembly: GCF_050947935.1. Classification (GTDB taxonomy): domain Bacteria; phylum Actinomycetota; class Actinomycetes; order Mycobacteriales; family Micromonosporaceae; genus Dactylosporangium. Next base: position 6,782,200 of record NZ_CP192010.1, read on the forward strand.
TACGCCCAGATCGCCGAGGCCGACCCGCCGCCCGGGTGGCGCGAGACGGTGCTGGCCGTCGTGCACCGCACGCGCGAGGCCGCGCTGGAGCACGAGTGGTTCGCCGACCTGCTCGGCGCGCGGCCGCACCTGGGACCGCACGCCCTGGCCGTGGGCGAGTCGACCGCGGCGGCGCTCGCCCGGGCCCCCGGCGTGCGCGGCATCGACGATCTCCAGCGGGCCCTGGGCGCCCTGAACGCCTTCCTCGTCGGAGCGCTCCGCCGGGAGATCACCGAGCGGCGCACCGTGCGCGCGACCGGCACCGACGAGTCCGCGTGGCAGGCCGCGCTCGGGCCCTACCTGACCCGCATGCTGCAGACCGGCCGCTACCCGACCGTCGCCCGGCTCGTCGTCGACGGCGCCCACCTCGACGCCGGGGAGACCTTCCACCACAACCTGACCACGGTGCTGGACGGCATCACCGGCCACCCCCGCACGTGACCCGCCGGCCGGCCGGTCCCGACCCGCGCGCCGCGCGGGTCCTCGGCGCCGCTCGGAGCGGCGCACCACGAGGACCACGACGACGTCGGTGATCACCTCTTGCGGGTCACGCCTCTGCGACGGCCAGCAGGGCGGCGATCGCACGGCACGTCGTCGGCAAGCGTGAGCTGCGCGCCGAGGCCCGGCGGCAGGCCGTCGCCCCGGGCCACATCGTCGTGTCCGCCGTGGTGGTGCTGGGATACGCCGTGGCCCGCGACCGGCGCGGCACCCCCGTCAGGCGGCGAGGGTGAAGGAGAAGGTCGCGCCGCGGCCGGGCTCGCTCTCGGCCCAGATCCGGCCGCCGTGCCGGTCGATGATGCGCTGCACCGTCGTCAGGCCGATGCCCGTGCCCGGGAACTCCGCGGCGTCGTGCAGGCGGCCGAAGGGGCGGAACAGCTCCTCCGCCCGGTCCGCCGGGAACCCCGCGCCGTTGTCGCGCACGTAGAAGACCCCGCCGTCGCAGCCGATCGAGATCACCGGGTCCACGGTGCGTGCGGTGAACTTCCAGGCGTTGCCGACCAGGTTCGCGTAGACCGCGCGCACCAGGTCACCGTCGCAGGCGGCGGTCATCGGCGAGGCCACCGTGACGCGCACGGTGCGGGACGGGTCGCGCTGGCGCAGCTCGTCGACCACGTCCAGGGCCAGGGCCGCCAGGTCGACGGTGCGGCGCTGGATCTGGCCGCGGTTCGCGCGCGCGAGCTGCAGCAGCGACTCGATCAGCGCGTTCATCCGGATGGCGGCGCCGTTGATGCGCATGAGCAACGCCGCCGTCCGCTCGTCGGCCTCCTCGGCCAGCAGCTCGCTGTAGCTCAGGATCGTCTGCAGGGGCGAGCGCAGGTCGTGCGAGACGGAGCCGCTGAACGCCTCCAGCTCGCGGTTGCGCCATTCGAGCTCCTCGACCAGCTCCGCGCGGGCCTCGGCGAAGCGGCGGGCCGCGCGCTCCTCGGCCGCCTCCATCTCGCGGCGCACGAGCTCGTCGCGGATGCGGCGGTTCTGCTCGTGCAGGTGCTGGCGGCGCAGGTGGGCCCGGACGTGGGCGCGCAGGCTGCCGGTGCCGTCGGCCCGGCGGACGTAGTCGTCGGCGCCGGCCGCCAGGCACTCCAGGAGCACGTCGTCGTGGCCGACGATGATGACCGGCATGTCGCGCAGCCCCGGCACGGCCCGGATGCGGTCGCACAGGTCACGGCCGTCGATCTCGGGCAGGTGCAGGTCGATGACGGTACAGTCGGCCGGCTGCACGGCCAGCATGGCGAGGGCGTCGTCGGCGCAGCGGGCCAGCACGGCCTCGTAGCCGTCCTCGTGCAGCAGAGTCGTCATCGTCTCCAGGTAGTGGCTGTCGGCGTCGACGAGCAGGACCCGGGCCGGGCGCACGGCGCCGGCGTCGGGCAGCGGCAGGGCGGCGGCGCTCTTGCGCAGCACCGCGGCGAGCTTGGCCAGCACGACCGCGAGGTCCTCCTGCTTGCGCACGAACGCGTCGGCGCCGGCCTCGAGGATCTGCAGCTCGGTGGTGTAGTCGTCGGAGGCGGTCAGCAGCAGGCAGGGCACGTTGCGCAGGGTCGCGTCGAGGCGGACGCGGCGGATGACGGTGGCGCCGTCGATGCCGGGCAGCACCCCGTCGACGATGATCGCGTCGGGCCGGCGCACCCCGGCCACGCGCAGCCCCTCCTCGCCGCTGGCCGCGGTCGCCACCTCGTAGCCGCTGTCGGTGAGATGCCGGCGCAGCAGCTCGCGGAAGGTGCGGCTGTCGTCGATGACGAGCACGAGCCGGCGGTTCTCGGCCACGGGGCCGTGGCGCAGCAGGTCGCGGGCGCGGGCGACGACCACGGCCGCGTCGTAGGGCTTGCCGACGTAGTCGTCGGCGCCGGTGCGCAGGCCGCGCAGCCGCTCGTGCACCTCGGCCTCGGTGGACAGCAGCAGCACGACCGCGTCGCCGTGGCGGGGGTGGGCGCGCAGCCGGCGCAGCAGGTCGACGCCGTCGCCGTCGGGCAGGCGCACGTCGAGCACGGCGACGTCGAACTGCTCGGACTCCAGGGCGTCGACGGCCTCGCCGAGCCGGCCGCACAGCACGGTGTGGAAACCGTCGTCCTCGAAGGCCTCGTGCAGGTCCATGCGCACGGTGAGGCTGTCGTCGACGATCAGGACGGTGTTCGCCACGCGAGCCTCCTGTCCTTCGGCCGCTCGCCCAGCGTGGCCAGGCGGGCGCCGATCTGCTCCGGCGGCAGGCTCTCCGCGGCGGCGCCGAGCGCGGCGGCCTCGCGCGGCATGCCGTACACCACACAGCTCGCCGCATCCTGCGCGAACGTCATCGCCCCGGCCCGGCGCAGCGCGAGCAGGCCGCCGGCGCCGTCGCGGCCCATCCCGGTGAGCAGGCACCCGGCCGCGGCGCTGCCGAGGTCCGCGGCCGCGGACTCGAAGAGCGTGTCGACGCTGGGGCGGCAGGAGTGCCGGGGCGGGGCCGCGCTGAGGTGCAGGTGCCCGCCGCGCACGAGCAGGTGCAGGTCGGGCGGGGCCATCGTGACCCGCCCGGCCAGCGAGCCGAGCGCCTCCCCGCCGCGGGCGTAGCCGACGACGTGCCCGGTCTGCTCGGCCAGCCAGCCGGTGAACGCCTGCGCGAAGGACTCGTTGGCCGACAGGTGCTGGACGTACAGCACCGGCACCGCGAACCCGGCCGGCAGCGCCCGCAGCAGCCGCACGATCGCCCCGGGGCCGCCGGTCGACGCGCCGACGAGCACCGCGCGCACCGCGGCCGGCTCGGGCCGGGCGGCCACCGGCGGGGCGGTCGGGGCCCCGGCCAGCCGCTTGGTGACCACGCGGATGCGGGACACGACCTTGACCGCGGTGCGCAGCCGCTGCGCCCAGGTGTCGTCGGTGGCGTCGCCGCGCGGCTTCTCCAGCACGTCGACGGCCCCGGCGGCGAGCGCGTCGTAGGTGGTGAACAGCTCCCGGCGGTCGGCGGAGCACACCACCAGGATCGGCGTCGGGGCGAGCGCCATGATCTGCTCGGTGGCGGCCAGCCCGGTCATCACCGGCAGCATCACGTCCATGGTGATCACGTCCGGCCGCAGCCGCCGGCAGAGCTCGACCGCCTGCGCGCCGTCGGTGGCCTCGCCCACGATCTCGAAGCCGGTCGCGGGCGTCAGGGCCTCGCGCAGGCACTGCCGTACCGTGGCGGAATCCTCGACGACGAGCACCCTGATCATGCCGGCGCCCCCGCGAGATCGCGGATGTGGCCGAGGAGCTCCTCCTGGTCGAACTCGCTCTTGACCATGTAGGCGGAGGCCCCGGCGGCCAGCCCGCGCCGGCGGTCCTCGGCCGAGGAGCGCGAGCTGACCAGGATCGCGGGCACCTCGCGCTGCTCCGGGTCGGCCCGGGTGAGCTCGACGAACGCGAAGCCGTCGAGGCCGGGCATGTCGATGTCGACGAGGAACAGCGCGTAGCGCCGCTGCCGCGCCCGCTCCAGCGCCTCCTCGGCGGAGGCGGCCAGCTCCACGCGGTACCCCGCGGACTCCAGGATGCTGCGCTCCAGCATCCGGGTGGTGAGCGAGTCGTCGACGACGAGGATCGGCGCGAGCTCCCGCGGCCCCTCGCCGGCCCCGTCGGCGCCGTTCGCGGCGGGCGGGGGCGCGACGCTGCCGGCGGCCCCGGCGGACGCGGCCAGGCCGGCCGGGTCGAGCACGATGCGCGGGTTGCCCTCGGCGTCGATCGACACCCCGCCGACGACCGCGGCCGCCGGGGCCAGCTCCGGCAGCGGCCGCACGACCAGCGTCGAGGTGCCCAGCAGCCGGTCCGCGCCGACCGCGAAGACGTCCTCGGCGGCGGCGAGCACGACGGCGACGGCCCCGCCCGCGGCCCCGGGCGGCGCTGCGGGCGCGAGCACCCGGGCCAGCGGCAGGAACGGCAGCACCCGCCCGTCGTGGGCGAGGGCCCCGGCCGCCGCGGCCGCGGACGCCTCCACCTCGGGCAGCAGCACGCAGGTGCGCACCGCGTCCAGGGGCAGCGCGGCGAGCACCCCGCCGGCCCGCAGCACGAGCCCGGAGAGCGAGACGAGCGCGAGCGGCACCGTGAGCTCGACGGTGGTGCCCCGGCCGGGCTCGGTGCTCACCGACACCTCGCCGCCGAGGCGCTCGGCGACGTCGCGGACCGCGTCGAGGCCGATGCCGCGGCCGGAGACGCCGGTGACCCGCTCCGAGGTGGAGATGCCGCCCTGCATGAGCAGGCGCATCAGCTCGCGCACGTCGGCGCCGGCCTGCACCAGCCCCCGCCGCTCGGCCTGGCGGCGCACCGCCTCGAGGTCGAAGCCGCGGCCGTCGTCGCGGCACCGGAACGCGGCGAACCGGCCGCGGCGGCGGACCTCGACGCTGACCCGGCCCTGGGGCGCCTTGCCGGCCGCGACGCGCTCGGCCTCGGGCTCCACGCCGTGGCTGACCGCGTTGCGGACCACGTGCAGCAGGGCGTTGCCGGCCTGGGTGAGCACGTGCGGGTCGAGGCGCAGGTCGCCGCCGTGGCTGTCGAAGAGCACCGTCTTGCCCTCGGTGTTCGCGACGTCGTACACGGCCCGGTGCAGGGTGGTCAGGACGGTCGCGGCGGGGACCAGGCGCAGGCGCTCGGCCCGGCCGCGGATGTCGTCGAGCTCGCGGGCGACCTGCTCGACGGTCGCGGTGAGGCGGCGGCCGAGCGTCGTGAGCCCGGCGGCGACCGAGCCGGCCGCGGGGCCGCCCCGCTCGCCCCGCAGCTGCTCGGCGAGGGCCTCGGCGGAGCGCCGGACCCGTTCGAGGGCGGCGGTGTGCGTGCGCAGCGGGGCGAAGCGGGCGTGGGCCTCGTCGACCGCCTCGAGGAGGTCGTCGACGTCCGCGGTGGCATCGCGCTCCGGCTCGGGGGAGATCTCCGGCACGTCCGGCAGCCCGGGCTGCTCGAGGGCCGCCACGGCCGCCGTCATCGCATCGGTCAGCCGCAGCAGCGCGGGGACGTCCGGCGAGCCGCCCTCGCGGAAGGGCACGAGCAGCTCTTCGAACGCGTGCGCGAGATCGGCGAGCCCGCTCTGGCGCACCACCCGCGCCGCGCCCTTGAGCGTGTGCGCGTGCCGCAGCAGCCCGGCCACGGGTTCCGGGTCCCCGGCGCCGCCCTGCAGGTCGAGCACGCCCTGCGCGAGGTGGTCGACGAGCTCGCGGGCCTCGATGCGGAAGTACCGCAGCGGATCCTTCGCCGTCATGCGCGGTTTTCCGCCGTGACCAGCCGCAGCAGGGTCGTGGACAGGCCGGTCAGGTGCGCGGCGGTCTGGCGGGTCTGCACCGCGCTCGTCTCGCTCTCCTGCGTGACCCGGGCGGTGTCGGTGACTGCCACGTTGACCTGCTCGACCGCGGTCGCCTGCTGCTTGGTGGACAGCTCGATCTCACGCGCCGACTCCGTGGTCGAGGCCACCAGGTCGGCGATCTGCTGGAACGACGCGGTGACGGCGTCGAAGTGCCGGGTGCCGGCGTCGACCGCCTTGGCCCCGGTCTCGGTCGCCATCACGGTGGTGTTCACCGCGCCCCGGACGTCGTCGATGAGCGCGCGGATCTCCTTGGCGGAGCCGGCCGTACGGTCGGCCAGCTTGCGGATCTCGTCGGCCACGACCGCGAACCGCCGCCCCCACTCCCCCGCCCCGGACGCCTCGATGGTCGCGTTGATGGCCAGGATGTTGGTCTGCTCGGCGAGCTCGGAGACCAGGTCGACCACGCCGCCGATCTGCTGCGAGCGCTGCCCGAGCTCGAGCATGTGCTGCACGATGAGGTCGACCTGGCGGCGGATCGCGGCGATCGAGGCCCGGGCGTCCTCGATCGTGGAGTCGCCGGAGCCGGCCGCGGTCGCGGTCTCCTCGGCGATCTTCGCCACCCGCTGCGCGCCCTCGGCGATCTGCCGGGAGGTGATGAGCAGCTCCTCGATCGTCGTGTTGATCTCGCTCATCGCGGTCGCCTGCTCCCGGGCGCCGGTCGCCTGAGCCCCCGCCGAGGCCTCCAGCTGGGCCGAGGAGCTGCGGATGTGCCCGACGGTCCCGGCCACCTGGCGCCTGAGCGCGCGGGCGAGCAGCACCCCGCTGACGACGCCGAAGCCGACGGAGAGCGCGGCGAGGGCGATCACGACCCCGATGGAGAGGGCGGCGCGGGACGAGGCCGCGTCCTGGCGGGTGCGCAGGTCCTGGTTGAGCAGCGTGACGAGCGCGGTGATCTCGCGGTCGAGGTTGTCGCGCTGCGGCGTGACGCTGGTCTCGAACGCGGCGCTGATCTCGTCCAGGTCGGCGCCGGGCTGGACCCGCCGGTTGATCACAGCCTGCAGCACGTCCTGGTGGTGCTGCTCGCCCTCCACCGCCTGGGTGAGCAGGTCGCGCTCCTGGGCGCCGGTCAGCACGTCGCGGACCCGCCCGGCGGCGGCGGCGAACTGGCCCCGCGCGGCGCTGATCTGCTGGGCGTAGCGCTCGTCGCCGGTGAGCAGGTACGCGCGCCCGGCGCTGCTCTTGGCCTCGACGGCGGTCCGCAGCTCCTGCGCCGCGGCGAGGCCCTTCACGCCGACGTTGATGACCTCGTCCTTGCCCGCCACCACGGTGCTCAGCGCCCAGACGGTCACCAGCCCGGTGACCAGCGTCAGCCCCGCGTTGACGACGAAGCCCAGGCCGAGCCGCTGCCCGTACGTCCACTGTCGTGCCATGTCCCTGCCCTATCGCTCCTCGGTGTGCCGCGCCGGCCCGGTGACGGCGTCGACGGCGGCCCGGACCGCGGCGCGCACCGCCGGCACGTCGACGATGGGGCGGGCGCCGTCGGGCAGCGGCACGATCCCGCGCAGGCATCCGTGCGGGCCGTGGCCGTCCGCCTCCTCCACCAGCCGGTCGCTGGGAATGCGCAGGTGGCCGTCGAGCTCGGCGAAGGCCAGCGCGACGGCGGGCTGCCCGGCCGCGAGCACGAGCCAGCGCGGGCCGGTGCCGCCGTCCGCCGGCCCGGCCGCGGTACCGCCCGTGCCCAGCACGGCCGCCAGGTCGTACACGGGCACGGTCGCGCCGCGGAAGCCCGCCACCCCGAGCAGCGCGCCGAGCGGGCCCGGCAGCCGCGTCACGGGACGGTCGGGGAACAGCCCGGCGGCCTGGGTCAGGCGCAGCGCGTACCGCACGCCGCCCGCCCGGATCGCCAGCAGGTCGTCGTGGCCGGCGACGGCCGCGCGGGGCGGGTCGGCGAACGAGCGGTCGAACTCCTCCCGTAGCTCGGCGAGCCGGCGCTCCAGCGTGCCCCCGTCCTGCACCGGCACCGCCGGCGCCCCGGCCGGGTCGTCCGGGCGCGGCGGCGCGACGGTGCTCACGAGACCGCCGCCAGTTCGGCCCGGCACAGCGCGATCAGGGCGCCGCGGCCGAATCCGCCCCCGAACAGCGCGATGCGCTCCTCGGACTCCGCCCGCAGCAGGTGTACGGCCTGATCGAGCTCCTCCTCCGCCGTGCGCCGGTCGCCGACGCGCCGGGCCAGCAGCCCCAGCCGCAGCCGCGGGATCGCGAAGCCCGGGTCGAGCTGCGCGGCGATGCGATGGTGGCGCTGGGCGGCGTCGTGCTGTTCGTCGCCCTCGTGGCAGTCGGCGAGCAGCTGGTGGGCGTCGGCGAAGAGCGCGTCGCGGTCCAGCAGCCGCCGGCACAGGTCCGCGGCCCGCCCGGTGTCCCCGAGCCCGGCCAGCGCGCACCCGCGCACGAGCCACGTCTCGGGCCGGTCGGCCTCGGCCCCCGCGACGGCGTCGAGCACCTCGAGCGCGTCGGCGAACCGCTCCTGCCGCAGCAGCGCCAGGGCCCGCTCCCGCGGCGGCGGACCGGCGGCCGGCGCGGGCTCGGCGGCCCGGGGCGCCACCGCCACGCGCTCGTAGTAGAACGTTCCGTGCGAGTGGTGCACGGCCAGGCCCTCGGGGCGCGGGCCGAGCGTGTCGGTGTGCCCCAGGAACAGGTAGCCGCCCAGCACCAGGCTCCGCGTGATGCGCTCCACCACCGTGCGCGCCGTGTCCGGCGTGAGGTACATGAGCAGGTTGCGGCAGAAGACGATGTCGTACATCCCCGGCGCGAACAGCACCGGGTCGTCCCGCGCGACGTTGTGCTCGACGAAGCGGACCCGGTTGCGCAGCCGCGCGTCGATCTCGACCCCGTCGGCGGCCGGGCGGAACCACTGCTGCCGCACGCTCTCGGGCGTCTCGCGCAGGGACCACAGCGAGTAGCGCCCGGCCATCGCCTTGCGCAGCGCCCCGCGGTTCACGTCCAGCCCGATGATCGAGGTCTCCCACGCCTGCGGCACGCGGCCGGCGAGGACCATCGCCAGGCTGTACGCCTCCTCGCCGGTCGAGCACCCCACGGACAGCAGGTCGAGCCGGCGCCGCCCGTCGCCGGCGCGCATCCGCGCCGGGAGGGCGACGTCGGCGAGCGCCCGGAACTGCTCGACGTTGCGGAAGAAGTAGGTCTCGTTGACCGTGAGCGCCTCGGCGAGCGCGGAGAGCTCGGCGGTCCACGCGGTGCCGAGCCGGTCCAGGTAGCCGCGGTCGCTCAGCCCGTGCTGGGTGGCCCGCTGCTGGAGGATCTCCGCGAGCAGCCCGTCCTTGTTGTCGTCGAACGCCATCCCCAGCCGCTCGGCGAGCAGCCGCCGCAGCCGGGCGACGCCGTCCGGCTCACGCGGCGGCACGGTCGCCCCCGCGCGCCCCGGCCCCGGCCCCCCGCACCGCCACCGGGCCACCCCCGCGTGCCTCAGTCCCGGCCCCGGCCCCCCGCACCGCCACCGGGCCACCCCCGCGTGCCTCAGTCCCGGCCCCGGCCCCCCGCACCGCCACCGGGCCACCCCCGCGTGCCTCAGTCCCGGCCCCGGCCCCCCGCACCGGCACCGACTCGGGGCTCAGGAACAGCAGCGGCCGTCCGTCGAGCACCCCGACCGCCTCCACCAGCCCCCCGGCCGCCGGCGAGGGCTGCGCGGCCGAGCGGGGCACGCAGCGCACCCCGACGACCGGCCCGGTGGCGAAGGCGACGGTCCCGCCCGGGGTGTTCACGGTGACGAACCGGCTGGGCGGGGCCCCCGGATCGCCGAGCAGCGCCGCGGTGTCCACGACGGGCACCGCCGCGCCCCGGATCACGGCGACCCCGAGCAGCGCCCCGCCCGCGCCGGCGACGGGCTGCACCGGCAGCGGCCGGACGGTCTCGGCGACGCAGCCCAGCGGCAGCGCACACAGCAGCCGGCCCACGCCGAAGATGAGCTGATCCTGCATCCGGTCACCCGCCCTTGATCACCCGCGCTGGGCACAGGATATGACGGTAAACGCGGCAAATGTTCGTTTTACGGCAACGACTCCCGGCCGGCCCCGGGCCGCGGCCGCGCGCCGCCACGCCACCGCGAACAGGCTCATCACCAGCACCGCGAGCGTCACGACGAGGGCGAGCGCGGACGTCCGTCACCGGCTTCGGCGGGGCTGCGGGGCGGGGGCCGGGCCGATAGGGTCGGCGCGTGGACAACGGGGAGCCTCGGCGCCGGCCGGCCGCGCGCATCGTGTGCCTGGACGCGGCCGAGCGGGTGCTGCTGCTGCACTGGCAGGACCCCTCGGACGGCTCGCTGCTGTGGGAGCCGCCCGGCGGGGGCATCGAACCCGGCGAGTCGCCGCTGGACACGGCGCGCCGGGAGCTCGGCGAGGAGACCGGGCTCGACGCCGCCGCGGTGCTGGACCGGTTTGTGGACGTCGAGCGCGACATGTGGTGGAACGGCTGCCACACCGTCGGGCCGGAGCAGTTCTTCCTCGCCCGCTTCGACGCCGAGGCGCCGCCGCTGGTGCGCGCCGGGCTGCTGCCGGACGAGGCGCTGAGCCTGCGCGGCCACGCCTGGCTCGAGCCGGCCGAGCTGGCCAGGTTGGCCGCCCCGGACGGGTTGGCCGGACTGGCCGGGCTGGACGGGCCGGACGGGTTGGCCGGGCTGGCCGGGCTGGACGGGCCGGACGGGTTGGCCGGGCTGGACGGGCGCCTCGAACCGCCGGAGCTGCTCGCGGTGATCGCCGCGCTGACCGAGCCCGACGGCCCCGGCCCCTGGACGCGCCCCGCCTGAGCCAGCCGGCCCCTGGACGCGCATCGCCTGAGCCAGCCGGCCGAGCCGGCGGCCCCTCGACGCGCTACCCGACCAGGTCGGCCGGCCGAGCCCGACGGTCCGTGGACGCGTCCCGAGGGCGTCAGCGGGGCGAGCGGATCAGCAGGTTCGCCACCACCTCGTCGGGGCCCGCCGCCTCGTAGACGTGCGGCACGTCGGCGGGGAAGGTCAGGTGCTCGCCCGCCCCGGCGGTGCGGGGCGCGTCCTCGGGCCCTGCCCGCAGCGTCCCGCCGTAGACCGTGATGTGCTCGGTCACCCCCCGCGCGTGGGCCGGGGAGCGCTGCGCCACGCCGGGCCGCACGCGCATCCAGAACAGCTCGAACGTCGCCCCGGGCTCCTCGAACACCTCGAGCAGCGTCGCGGTCACCGCCGCGCCTCGCACGTCGGCGGCGGCGGCCGGGGGATCCCCGGGCCTCAGGACCAGAGCCGTCAGCGGTACCCCCAGCGCCCCCGCCACCGCGTACAGCGTCTCCAGCGTCGGGTTGCGCGTGCCGTGCTCGAGACCGGACAGCGTGGCCTTGCCGATGCCGGCCGCCCGCGCGAGGGCCGACAGGGAGAGCCCGCGCGCCTCCCGCATCCGCCGCAGCCGCTCGCCCACCGCGGACTCGGCGCCCGTGCGGCTTGTTCCGCTCGCGCTCATGTGGCTATTGTTGCGTTCCGTTTGCGGAACGATCGGCGAAGGGTCCCACGCATGCGCCAGGCACCCCCGGACTCGACCGGCGAAGGGCACCCGACCACCAGCCCACCGGCGCACGAGCCCACCGGCGAACGACCGCCCGGCCACGAGCCGGGCACGGACCAGCCGCCGGGCACGGACCAGCCGCCGAGCACCGAACACCCGGCGAGCACGGACCGGCCGCCAGGCACAGATCAGGCGGCGGGCACGGACCTGCCGACGCGCGCGGACCGGGCGGCGGGCAACAAGCAAGCGGCGGGTGAGGAGCAGGTGGCGGGCAACCGGCTGCGGCGGGAGCTGCCGGCCGTGCTCGCGGGGCTGGTGAGCGCGCTCGTCGGGTACGCGAGCTCGTTCACCGTCGTGCTCGCCGGCCTCCGCGCGGTCGGCGCCACCCCGGCCCAGGCCGCATCCGGGCTGCTCGCCGTGTGCGTGGCGATCGGGGTCACGGCGATCGGGCTCGGATGGCGGTACCGGATGCCGATCGCCATCGCCTGGTCGACCCCGGGCGCGGCCCTGCTCGCCGCGACCGGCCCGGTCCCGGGCGGCTTCCCGGCGGCCGTTGGCGCGTTCCTGCTCAGCGGCGCGCTCATGGTCCTGGCGGGCCTGGTCCCGTGGCTCACCCGGGCGATCGCCGCCATCCCGCGCCCGATCGCCGGCGCGATGCTCGCCGGGGTGATCCTCAGCCTGTGCCTGGCCCCGGTGCGGGCGATGGTCGACCTGCCGCTGCTGGCCACCCCGGTCGTGCTCACCTGGGCGGTGCTGTTCCGCTTCGCCCGGCAGTGGGCCGTGCCCGGCGCACTGCTCGCGGCGGTCGCCGCGATCGCCGTGCACGGCCCCGGCGGCTCGCTGGGCGGGGCCGAGCTGCGGCCCGCCCCGATCCTGACCGTGCCCACGCTGAACCCGTCGGTCGTGGTGAGCCTGGCGATCCCGCTGTTCCTGGTGACCATGGCCGCCCAGAACGTGCCCGGGATGGCGGTCCTCGCGACGTACGGCTACACCCCGCCCCTGCGCCCGCTGCTCGTCGCCACCGGGGCGGCCAGCGCGCTCGCGGCCCCGTTCGGCGGGCACGCGGTCAACCTCGCCGCGATCACCGCCGCCCTCACCGCCGGCCCCGACACCCACCCGGACCCGCGCCGGCGCTGGATCGCCACGGTGGCCCTCGGCGGCGGCCAGCTCGCCCTCGGCCTCGGCGCGTCGCTGGCCATGGCCCTCGTCCTGCTCTCCCCGCCGATCCTGGTCGTGGCGGTCGCGGGCCTGGCCCTGCTGCCCGCGCTGGGCTCGTCGCTGGCCTCGGCGGTCACGCAGGCCCAGGGGCGCGAGGCGGCCGTGGTCACGTTCGTGGTGACCGCGTCCGGCACGACGATCCTCGGCATCGGCTCCGCCTTCTGGGGCCTGCTCGCAGGATGCCTGGCGGCCCTGCTGCTGCATCACCGGGCCGAAAATCCATCGCCCTGAGCCGCCCGGCCCGGGACAGTGGTGCGCACGATGGGCATGCTCGATCTCATGGCCACCCGCGTGGCCGCCGGCGCGACGGTGCGGTTCCGCCCGACCGGCACCTCGATGACGCCGCTGATCCGCAGCCGCGCGCTGGTCACCGTCGCCCCGGTCGACCCGGCGGCCGTCGAGCGCGGCGACATCGTGCTGGCGAAGGTGGCCGGCACGGTCTACCTGCATCTCGTCTCCGCCGTCGACCACGCCGCCGGCCGCGTGCAGATCAGCAACAACCACGGCCACGTCAACGGCTGGACGGGCCACGCGCGCGTCTACGGCCTCTGCACCGAGGTCGACGGCGTGGGGCGGCCGCGGACGCGGGGCAAGACGCGCTAGATGAGCGCGTGGGCGGACGCGGGACAAGCCTGCTAGATGAGCGCGTGGGGCGGCGGGGGACGCCGGGGCGAGACCCGCTAGGTGAGCGGCTTCGGGGCGAGCCGGCTCGTGCGCATGGCCTGCGCGCCCTCCACCGGGTCGGCCGAGGCCTCCCAGCGGCCCCACCACTCCTCGTCGGGCAGCTCGCCCGCGGCCCGCACGAACGCGTGCAGCAGGGTCAGCTCGCGCGGGGCTGCCGTCAGGCCCGCCGACCGTACGATCGCCTCCAGCTCATGACGCCGGGCCCGCATCACGTGGCCCACGAGGTCGCGGCCCGCCGGGGTCAGGCCCAGCCAGATCGACCGCCGGTCGTTGTGCCGGTGGAAGCGGTGGATCAGCGACTTGCGCACGAGCCGGTCGCACATGCGGGTCAGCGTCGACGGGGCCACGCCGAGCTCGCGGGCCAGCACCGCGCTGCGCTGCGGGCCGCCGCCGGCCAGCAGGACCAGCGTGCGGTACTGCGGCAGCGTCACGTCCGCCCCGAGCGCCGTGAGGTTGCGCGCGGCGAGCGCGACCATGCTGCGGCTCACCGCCAGCAGCGCCTCGACGAGCGGCTCGGTCGTCACCGCGCCATCGTTGCACGGGCGAGGCCGCCGCGGGGGGCGCCGCGGGTGGATTTACCAGGGCCGAATACCTTACCGTAAGGCGAAACCCTTGTACTGCTGCAATAACCTGGGGAGCCCATGGACCTCGCGCACATCCTGCTGGTCGAGGACGACGCGGGCGACGTGGCGTACACCATCGACGAGTTCCGCGAGCACCGCCTGCGCAACCCGCTCACCGTGCTCGGCGACGGCCTCGAGGCGATCGACTACCTGGAGCGCCGCGGCCGCCACGCGGACGCCCCGCGCCCGGACATCCTGCTGCTCGACCTCAACCTGCCCGGCGTCGACGGGCGCGTCGTGCTCGACCGGGTGCGGAGCCGGCCGGAGCTGGCCGGGCTGATCGTCGTCGTGCTCACCAGCTCGCCGCTGGAGGAGCGGATGCTGCGCGACTTCGGGGTGCCGGCCGAGCACTACTTCCGCAAGCCCGTCGACTTCGCGCAGCTGGCCCGGCTGATCGGCGGCATCGACCGGTTCAGCTTCGTGGTGACCGCGGCTACCGCTCGGCGATGAGGCTGACGTAGTCGTCCTCGGTGAGCGGCGCGCTGGTGAGGGCGCCGTCGCCCCGCGGTACCTCCAGCGTCCGCCCGTCCTGCGTGAACTGCACGGCGACGATGTCGGCGCGGGCGGCGAGCGTGCACACGATCTGCCCGTAGGCGAGCGTCTCGTCGTTGCGGATCGGGTTGTCGACCGAGAGCCCGACGACGGCGGTGCCGTTGTGGAGCTGGACGCCGGTGATGTACGAGGTCCCGCCGAGCGCGCTGTCGACCCCCGCGTCGCGCTCCGGCGCCGTCGGGCCGGCGACGAGGTCGTCGAGGTGCTGCTGCGGCGCCGGGACGTTCGCCACCCGCCGGTCGACGGGCACGAGCTGGCTGTCGCGCGTGAAGAACAGCCGCTCCACGACCGCCCCCGGCGACGTCACCGCCATCGGGCCCTCGTAGGAGCCGATGACCGCCGAGGGCTCGATCGGCCGCGGGGAGTCCTCGGTCGGCACCCCGCACCCGCCGAGCCCGAGCAGCGCGACCATCGCCAGCAGCGCGAGGCCGGGGAGCCGGCCGGGGCGCTTCACCGCACCCCCGGCAGCTCGATCCGGAACCGCGCGCCGCCCCCGGGCCGGTCCAGCACGAGCACCCGGCCCCCGTGGGCGGCCACGTGCTGCGCCACCAGCGACAGGCCCAGCCCCGTGCCCGTGTAGCTGCCGCGGGCCCCGGCCGAGCGGCCCCGCTCGAACCGGTCGAAGATCACCTCGCGGTCGGCGGGGTTGACGCCGGGGCCGTCGTCGTCGACCTCGATCGACCCGTCGGGGCCGTCGGTCTCGATCCGCACCGCGACCGGGCCCCCGCCGTGGGTCACCGCGTTGTCGAGCAGGTTCACGAGCACCTGCTCGAGCCGGCGCCGGTCGACGGTCCACCGCAGGCCGCCCGCCCCCGCCCCGGTGACGTCCACGATCGCCGGGTCGAGGCCGCGGCGCTGCACCGCGCGCCGGGCCAGCTCGCCGACGTCGGCCGGCTCCAGCTGGGCCGGCAGGTCGCCGCGGGCCAGCTCCAGCAGGTCGTCGACGAGCTGCTGGAACCGGGCCACCTCGTCGACGACCAGGCCGGCCGCGGTCGCGGTGCGCTCG
Source organism: Dactylosporangium sp. CA-052675 (assembly GCF_050947935.1). Taxonomy (GTDB): domain Bacteria; phylum Actinomycetota; class Actinomycetes; order Mycobacteriales; family Micromonosporaceae; genus Dactylosporangium. Next base: position 6,797,590 of record NZ_CP192010.1, read on the forward strand.
TCGAGCCGGTCGCGGCGGCGCTCCAGCACGCTCGCCGACGCGGCCAGGGTCTGCAGCGGGGAGCGCAGCTCGTGGGAGACGTCGGCGGCGAAGCGGCGGTCCCGCTCGATGCGCCGGGCCAGCTGGTCGACCATCTCGTTGAACGAGGTCGACAGCGGCTCCAGGTCCGGGTCGGTGGCGGGGTCGAGCCGCGCGCCGAGATCGCCGGCGCTGATGCCCTGGGCCGCGGTGGCGACCGAGCGCAGGGGGCGCAGGACGTAGCGGGTGGCGTACCACCCCAGCCCCGCCCCGGCCAGCGCGACGGCCGAGGCGACCAGGGCGAGCACCCAGCCGATGGTGCGCAGGTTCTGGTCCAGCTCGCGCATGGAGTCGATCTCGTACAGCGCGGTGGCCGGCGAGAGCAGGATGCCCACGATCACCACCGGCGAGCCGTCGAGGGTCGTGCGCTGGATGCCCTGGCCCGACTCGCCGACGAGGCGCTGCAGGCTCTGCGGCACGGCGGAGGTGGACGCGGTCTCGGCGTGGCGCGAGTACCACTTGCCCAGGTGGAACACGAGCACCCGGCGATTGCCCCCGGTGTCCAGGGTGCGCAGCATCCCGCCGATGTCGGGCCTGTCGGCGTTCAGCCCGGCGGAGACGACCCGCGCGTCGAAGGTCGCCGAGCGCACCGCCGAGCGCTCCCGGCCGCCGATGAGCTCGTTGCGGGTGAGCTCGTAGGAGGCCAGGGCCATGCAGGCGGAGAGGGTCAGGGCGCCGGCGGCGAACCCGGCGACGACCCTGGTCCGCAGGCCCAGCCGCAGGCGCGTCATCGCTGCAGCTTGTACCCCATGCCGCGCACGGTCACGAGGTACCGCGGCGACTTGGAGTCCCGCTCGATCTTCTGCCGCAGCCGCCCGACGTGCACGTCCACCAGCCGCTCGTCGCCGATCTCGTACTCCCACACCCGCTGCAGCAGCTGCTGGCGGCTCAGCACCTGCCCCGGGTGCTCGGCCAGCTCGCACAGCAGCCGGAACTCGGTGCGGGTCACGGCGACCGGCTCGCCGCCGATGCGCACCTCGCCCGCCTCCGGGAGGATCTCCATGTCGCCGAAGACCATGCTGGCCATCGCCTGCACGGTGCGCCCGCGCCGGCGCAGCGCCCGCAGCCGGGCCGAGAGCTCCTTCACCGCGACCGGCTTGACCAGGTAGTCGTCCGCCCCGGCCTCGAGCGCGGCGACGATGTCGTGGGTGTCGTCGCGCGCGCTGATGACCACGATCGGCACGTCGTCGCCGCGGCGCAGCTGCCGGATGCACTCGAACCCGTCGACGCCGGGCAGCATCAGGTCGACGAGCACCGTGTCGGCGGGGTCCTCGCGCTGCGCGACCAGCCCCTCCTCCGCGCTCGCCGCGCCGCGGACCGCGTAGCCCTCGTCCTCCAGCGCGAGCGCCAGCGAGAGCCGGATCCGGTCGTCGTCCTCGATCACCAGCACGCCTGCCATAGGGGCATCATGCCGGGCGCGACCGCCCGGCGACCACTTCCCCGGCCCTCTGCGGGGGCCGGCGCCGCCGAAGTCACACAACCGTCACGGATCCGGGCAGGGTTCGCCACATCGGAACCGAACGCTGGGGAGGTGGGCACCGGCGACGACGGGAGACGCACATGCACAGCGGCACGGCCGACGCGGCCACCCCCACGATCGAGGTCGTGATCCGCGAGGAACTGGACGCGGCATCGGTACCGCGCTTCGCCGCCCTCCTCCACGAGGCGGCGGATCTCGGGCCCGACCACCTGGTCGTCGACCTCACGGAGTGCCCGTTCGTCGACGCGGCCGCGATCGGCATGCTCCTGGACGTGCACCGCCGCATGTTCGTCGCGGGCGGGCGGCTCACCCTGCGCTCGCCCGGCCCGCGGGTCACCCGCACCCTGCGCCTGGCCCGCGTGAGCAACGTCCTGCACGTGCAGTAACCGGGGCAATCACCCGCGCGCACTTCCCCTGCGCGTTACCCGCGCGTAACACTGATCGGCATGGTTGTTGCATCGACCGTGCAGAAAGTCCGGCTCCTGGGCCGCGACGACGACCTGGCCGCCGCCACGGCCCTGCTCGGCGCCGCCACCGACGGCCGCGGCGGCGCCCTGGTCCTGGCCGGCCCGCCGGGCATCGGCCGCACGGCCCTCCTGAACGCCCTCGCGGACACCGCCGTCAACCCCCTCTCGACGGTGTCCGCGAGCGGCCCATCCGCCGCCGGCGGCTTCGTGACGGTCCTGTCCGTGACCGGGTGCCACGCCGAGTCGGCGCTCCCGCTCGCCGGCCTGCACCGCCTCCTCGCCGGCCTGCCCTACCCGGCCCAGGCGCACGCCCCGGACGCCCCGGCCCAAGCCAACGCCCCGGCCCAGGCGAACGGCCCGGCCCAGGCGAACGGCCCGGCGCGGGCGAACGGCCGGCCGCGGGCGAAGGGTCCGGCGCAGGCGAAGGGCCCGGCCCAGGCGCATGGGGAGCCGCCGCACGACCGGCTCGCGGCGGGGCTGGCGGTGCTCGCCGCGCTGCGCGACGCCGCGCGGACCGGCCCGGTCCTCGTGCTCGTCGACGACGCCCACGCGCTCGACCGCGCCTCGCTCGACGCGCTCGCCGTCGCCGCGCGGCGGGCCGGGCGCGAGCGGATCGCGCTCGTGTTCGCGCTGCGGGACACGCCCGCGGCCGCCGCCGGCGAGGCCGCGCTCGCCGGGCTGCCCCGCCGCCGGCTCGGCCCCTGGACCGGCGCGACAGCCGGGCGCTGCTCGCCGGGGCCGTGCCGGGCCTCGCCGGCGACGTGGCCGGGGTCCTCGCCGGGCGGGCCGCGGGCAACCCGCGGGCCCTGACCGAGCTGGCCGCGGCCCTCTCCCCGAGCAGCGCCGCGGCGAGGCCGACCCGCCCGCGACGCCGCCGCGCGACGGGCCGCTCAGCCGCGAGTACCGCGCCGTCCTGCGCACCCTGCCCCCGGCACCCGCCGCGTCCTGGTGCTCGCGGCCGCCGCGGCCCGGATGACCGCCGCCGGCACGAGCTGCCCCGCGGCCCTGCTCCCGGCGGCCGGCCATCCGGCGGCCGACCTGGCCCCGGCCGAGCACGCGGAGCTCGTGCGCGTCGAGGACGGCCGCGCCCGGTTCGTGCCGCCGCTGCTCGCCGAGGTCGTGTACGCCGAGGCCGGGCTGGCCGAGCGCCTCGCCGCCCACCGCCGCCTGGCGGGCCTGGTCGCCGACCGCCGCGAGGCCGCGCTGCACCGCGCCGCGACCGCCACCGGCCCCGACGACACCCTGGCCGCCGAGCTCGCCGCGGCCGCCCTCGCCGCGGACGGGGCCGACACCGCCGTCGCGGCCAGCGCGGCCAGCGCGGCCAGCGCGGCCAGCGCGGCCAGCGCGGCCAGCGGAGCCGATGCGGCCAGCGGAGCCGACGGAGGCTTTACGGCCGGCGTAGGGACCGACGGGGCCGATGCCGCCGCCGTCACGGCGCTGCGGCGGGCGGCCGAGCTCACGACGGACCCGGCCCGGGCGGCGGCCTGGACCCTCGGCGCGGCCCGGCTCGCGTGGCGCGGCGGCGAGCCGCACCGCGCGCGGCTGCTGCTGCGGGCCGTGTTCCCGCCGGCGGTACCGCAGGCGCTGCACGCGGAGCGGGAACTGCTGCTCGGCGAGGTGGAGCTGCGCACCGGCGCGCACGGGGACGCCCGGCACACCCTGCTCGCCGCGGCCGCCCGGCTGCCCGGACGCCGGGCCCTGCGCGCCCTCGCCCTCGCGGGGGAGGCGCTCGGCGCGTCCGGCCGCCACGACCAGTTCGCCGCGGTGGCGCGGCGGGCCCTCGCCCTGCGCCCCGGCCCGGACCACGCCCCGGACCCTGCCACGGACACCGCGCCGGACCCCGAGCCGAACCCCGCCGCGAACACCGCACCGGACCCCGAGCCGAACCCCGCCGCGAACACCGCCCCGGACCCCGAGCCGAACCCCGCCGCGAACACCGCCCCGGACCCCGGGCCGAACCCCGCCGCAGACCCCGCCGAAGCCGCCGGGCCGCACCCCGCCCCGGACGAAGCGGTGCTGTTCGAGCACTTCGCGGGCATGGCCGCCGGATACGCCGGAGACCCCGCCCGCGCCGCCGGTCCGCTGCGGCGGGCCGTCGCGCTCGCCGCCGCCTGCGCCGACCCGCCGGTGCTCGTGCGGGCCGCCTGGGCCGGGATCGTCGCCGGGCGGGACGAGGACGCGCACCGGCTCGCCGTCCGGGCGGCCCGCCTGGCCCGGGGCGTCGGCGACCGGGCCACCGAGCCGCTGGCCCAGGAGGTCGCCGCGACCGCCGCGCTCGCCCTCGGCGACCTCGACCTCGCCGCCGCCACGGCCGCCGAGGGGCTGCGCCTGGCCGCGGCCACCGGGCAGGACGCGGTCGCCGACAACTGCTGCGGCCTGCTGGCGGTGATCGCGGGGATGCTCGGCGACGCGGAGGGCTGCCGGCGCTGGGTGGGCCGCTGCCGGGCCCGGGCCGGCGGCGACGTCGACAGCCAGGCCCGGGCCATGTGCGTGTGGGCCGCGAGCCTCGTCGACGTCGCCGCGGGGCGCCACGCCGACGCGGCCGGGCGGCTCTGGGGCGTCATGCGCACCGCGGTGGGCCGCGGGCACCTGGGCGTCCAGGTGCCGGCCATCCCGACGCTGGTGGAGGCGGTCGTGCGCAGCGGCGATCCCGGCCCGGCCCGGCAGGTCCTCGCCGCCTACGACCTGTGGGCGGCGGCGACGGCGAACCCGACCTGGCTGGCGCTGTCGGCACGCTGCCACGGCCTGCTCGCGGCCGGTGACGACGAGGCCGACGAGCGCTTCCGCGAGGCGCTGCGGCTGCACCTGGCCGGCGACTCGGCGTTCCCGGGCGCGCGCACGGAGCTGCTCTACGGCGAGGAGCTGCGCCGCCGCCGCCGGCCCGCCGCGGCCCGGGAGCACCTGCGCAGCGCCCTGGCCACGTTCGAGCGGTACGAGGCCGGCCCCTGGACGCGCCGCGCCGCGGCCGAGCTGCGGGCCGCCGGCGACCACGTCGAGGCCGCCCCCGCCGACGCGCCGGCGCTCACCGCCCAGCAGGCCCGCATCGCCCGGCTCGTGGCCGGCGGCGCGACCAACCGCGAGATCGCCGCGGCGCTGTTCGTGAGCCCCCGGACCGTCGAGCACCACCTGCGCAACATCTTCGTGCGCCTGGGGGTGCGCTCGCGCACCGAGCTCGCCCGCGCCCTGCCCTGAGCGCACCCGCGTCCCGGCCGGAGGAGACCGGCGATTTCACCGATGCGCGATCGGGCCGGTGATCGGCAGGCTTCGATGCACAACACACCCCCACCCCCAGGAGGTCCACCGATGCGCCGAATCCTCGCGCTGCTGCTGGCGTGCGCCGCGGCACTGCTCGCCCTGCCCGCGACCGGGGCGCACGCCGCCACCGCGCACCGGCCGGTCGTCTTCGTGCACGGCTACACGGGCAGCGCCTCGAACTGGGCCACCGCCGAGGCCCTGTTCCGCGGCGCCGGCTACGGCAGCGGCGAGCTGTTCGCCTACGAGTACAACTCCTACGGCAGCAACATCACCAACGCGCAGGGCCTGGCGAGCTTCGTCGAGCAGGTCAAGGCGCGCACCGGCTGGTCGAAGGTCGACATCGTCAACCACTCGATGGGCGGCCTCGTCAGCCTCTGGTACCTCAAGCAGCTCGGCGGCGCGTCCAGCGTGGCGCACCTGGCGTCGCTGGCCGGCGCGAACCACGGCACCACGTCCGCGGGCGCGTGCCTGGTGTTCGTGACCTGCCAGCAGATGTACCCGGGCTCGGCGTTCATCCTGACGCTCAGCGCCGGCGACGAGACGCCCGGCAGCACCGTCTACCGGACCTGGTACTCGCCCTGCGACGGGGTCATCATCCCGTACACGAGCACGGCGCTCAGCGGGGCGACGAACACGTACGTCCCCTGCGAGAACCACCTCACCTACCTCACCGACACCGTCGTGCTGGCCCAGGTCCGCTCGTTCGTATCCAGCTAAACGCCGCGAACCGCCCCCTCGGCGCCGATACTGGTACCGAGGGGGTATCACGGCGTGAGCGCACAGCCGCAGAAGTTCAGTGTCGCCCTCGTCGTCGGCGCCCTCGGCGTCGTCTTCGGCGACATCGGCACGAGCCCGATCTACACCCTGCAGACGGTGTTCAACCCCGGCGACCCGCACCCGGTCCCGGTCAGCGCCACCAACGTCTACGGCGTGGTCTCGACCCTCTTCTGGTCCGTCATGATCGTCGTCACGGTCACGTACGTGCTGCTGGCCATGCGCATCGACAACGACGGCGAGGGCGGCATCATGGCCCTCATCACCCTCCTGCGCCGCCGGGTCACCGGGCAGAGCCGCCGGGCCGCGATGACGCTGGCCGGGCTGGGCATCTTCGGCGCCGCCCTGTTCTTCGGCGACAGCATCATCACCCCGGCCATCTCGGTGCTCAGCGCGGTCGAGGGCCTGAAGCTGGTGCAGCCGTCGCTGGGCGAGCTCGTCGTGCCCCTGACCGCGGTCATCATCGTGGTGCTGTTCCTGGTGCAGCGGCACGGCACCGAGGCCGTCGGCCGGGTCTTCGGCCCGGTGATGATCGCCTGGTTCGTCACCATCGGCGGGTTCGGCATCGCCGGGGTCACCCGCCACCCGGCGATCCTCAAGGCGCTCTCGCCCGCCTACGCGATCGAGTTCCTCGCCGGCCACTTCGGCATCGCGTTCTTCGCCCTGGCCGCCATCGTGCTCTCGGTGACCGGCGCCGAGGCACTGTACGCCGACATGGGCCACTTCGGCCGCCGCGCGATCGCCGCGGGCTGGCTGTGGCTGGTCCTGCCCGCGTGCACGCTGAGCTACCTCGGCCAGGGCGCGCTCATCCTGGACGACCCGGCCAACATCGCCGGGCCGTTCTTCCTGCTCGTGCCGTCCTGGCTGCGGCTGCCGCTGGTGCTGCTGGCCACCGCGGCGACGGTGATCGCCGCGCAGGCCGTCATCACCGGCGCGTACTCGGTCGCGTCCCAGGCGGCGCAGCTGGGCTACCTGCCGCGGCTGCGCGTCGCGCACACCTCGGCCGAGCAGATCGGGCAGATCTACGTGCCGTGGATCAACTGGCTGCTCCTGGTCTCGGTCCTGACCCTGGTGTTCGCGTTCCGCAGCTCCGCCGCCCTGGCCTACGCCTACGGCATGACGGTCACCGGCACGATCACCATCACCACGCTCATGTTCCTCTACATCGCGCGCCGGACCTGGCGGACCCCGGCCTGGCTGCTGTACGGCGGCGGCGCGATCCTGCTCGCCGTCGACCTGCTGTTCGTGGCGGCCAACCTGACCAAGATCGTCCACGGCGCCTGGCTGCCGCTGCTCATCGCGCTGACCGCGTTCACGGTGATGACGACCTGGCAGCGGGGCCGCTCGGTGGTCACCGCGCGGCGCCGCTTCCAGGAGGGCTCGCTGCGCGAGTTCATCGACGGCCTGCACGCCGACACGGCCCTGACGAGGGTCCCCGGCACCTCGGTCTTCCTCAACCGCGGCAAGGAGTCGGCGCCGCTGGCCATGCGCGCGAACGTCGAGCACAACCACGTGCGGCACGAGCACGTGCTCATCCTGTCGATCGAGACGCAGCCGGTCCCCCGCGTCCCCGACGAGGACCGCGTGACGATGGACGACCTCGGCTACGCCGACGACGGCATCGTCTTCGTGACCGTCCGCTACGGCTACATGGACGCCCAGAACCTCCCCGCCGCGCTGGGCCTGCTCGACCCGGCCCGCACCGAGGGCTCCCTGAACCTGGACGAGGCGTCGTACTTCCTGTCGAAGATCGAGCTGCGCCGCGGCGACACCCCGACGATGGCGGCCTGGCGCAAGCGGCTGTTCATCGCCACCTCGTACATCACCGCCGACGCCGCGGAGCACTTCTGCCTGCCCCGCGACCGCACCGTCATCATGGGCTCCCACGTCGAGGTGTGAGCCGCTCGGCCCCCACGATCGGCAACGTCACGCGGAAGACGCTGCCCTCGCCCTGGGTGCTGGTCACCTCGATGGTGCCGTCGTGGTCGAGCACGATCTGCCGCGCGATGGTCAGGCCCAGGCCGCTGCCGCCCGTCTCGCGGTCCCGCGCCGGGTCGGCGCGCCAGAAGCGCTGGAACACGAAGGGCAGGTCGGCCGGGGCGATGCCGCAGCCCGTGTCGCGCACCTCCACCACGGCGCGGCCCGGCAGCGGGAAGGCGCGCAGCACGACCGCGCCGCCCGGATCGGTGTACCGCAGCGCGTTCGTCACCAGATTGCCCAGCACCTGACGCAGCCGGTCCTGGTCGCCGTGGACGGGCAGCGGGCCGGCCGCCTCGGCGGTGAGCCGCACGCCGCCGTGCTCGGCGACGGCGAGGTGGGCGACGCGGCTGACCTCGACGAGCTCGGCGAGGTCGAAGCCGGTGCGGCGGTACGCGAGGTGGCCCGCCTCGGCCAGCGTCAGGTCCTGCAGGTCGTCGAGGATGCGCCGCTGCAGCAGGACCTCCTCGTGCAGGGAGGAGAACAGCTCCCGCGACGGGGGCACCACGCCGTCCTGGAGGGCCTCGAGGTAGCCGAGCACGTTCGACATCGGCGTGCGCAGCTCGTGGGCCACGCCGGCGAGCATGCGCCGCTGGGCCGTCTCCGCGCCCTCGAGCGCCTCGGCCATGCGGTTGAACGAGCGCGAGAGCTCCCCGACCTCGTCCCGGCCGGTCGTCGCCACGCGGGTGTCGAGGTGACCGTCGGCGAGGCGGCGGGAGGCGGCCGTGAGCGAGCGCAGCGGCCGGGCCAGCTGCCGGGCGACGAGCGCGGTACCGATCACCGACAGCACCAGCACGGCGCCGATCGCCCCGGCGGTCGGGCGGCCGAGCAGGGTCACCGCGTCGTCGTCGACGGCGCCGAGGAACAGCTGCAGCGGCTCCGGCGCGAACGTCTCCACCTGGTTGCCGAAGGCCTGCACCAGGCAGGCGCCGTGGTCGGCGGCGCTGCGGCAGTTGGTGACCGCGGTGCTGTCGTCGGCCTGGGCGTACTCCTGGGCGTCGCGGGCCTGCACGGCGCATTCGCCGTGCTCGGGCTCGGTGGCGGGCAGCGGGATGCCGTACGCGTCCGGGGCCACCGGCGGCGGGTCCTGCCCCATGTCGGTGAGGCACCGGGCGTAGACGCTCGCCCGCCGGTACCTGGCCAGCTCGTCCAGGACGAGCCCGTCGGCCTTGGCGGCGATGAGGCCGAGCTGGCGCGGGTCGAGCGACAGCGCCGGGCGCGGGTTGATCAGGGTGGGCGTGCCCACGACCGGGCGGGCGGCCCGCTTGGCCAGGTTGTCGCTGTCCACGGTCACCTGCCCGTTGAGGTTGACCAGGCGGATGCGCTGGTGGTTGTCGGCCGAGAGCTGCCGGACCCGCTCGGAGACCCCGGCCCAGGTGCCGTGGCGGCGGCCGTACGCGCGCACCGTGTCGGCGATGTCGGCCACGTGCCGGGTCGCCTCCTGCTGCGAGCGGTCGATCTGCTGGGCCATGAACCGCAGGCTGAACCAGGCCGTCGCCCCGGTCGCCACCACGGCGACGACCAGCGTCAGCAGGAACACGCGCAGGCGGAAGCTCACGGCCGCCCGTCCGGGAGGGCCTGCTCCGCCAGCCGGTAGCCGCGGCCGTACACCGTCTGCACGTACCGCGGCTGCACGGGCTCCGCCTCCAGCTTGCGGCGCAGGTTGACCACGTGCGCGTCCACGGTGCGCTCGGACACGTCACGCTCGAAGCCGAACACCCGGTTGATGATCTCGCCCCGGGTGAACACGCGCCCCGGCTCGCCGGCGAGCAGCTCCAGGATGCCGAACTCCTTCGCGGTGAGCACGACTGTCTCCCCGGCGACGCGCACCTCGAAGCGCCCGGCGTCCACGACCAGGTCGCCGACGGTGAGCACCCGCTGGTGGCCGGGGCTGCCGATGCCGGAGCGGCGCAGCAGGGCCCGGACCCGGGCGGCCAGCTCGCGCGGGCTGACCGGCTTGGTCATGTAGTCGTCGGCCCCGAGGTCCAGCCCCAGCAGCAGGTCGTCCTCGGTGGAGCGGGCGGTGACGAGCAGGATCGCCACGCTGGACTCGGCCCGCATGATCCGGCACACGTCGAGCCCGTCGACCTGCGGCATCATGACGTCGAGGACCAGCAGGTCCGGCTTGCGGGAGCGGCACTGCTCCAGGGCGGCCCGGCCGTTGTGCACGGTGAGCACGCTGTGACCGTCGCGCTCCAGGTAGAGCCGGATCAGCTCGGCCTGCTTCGGGTCGTCGTCGGCGACCAGGATTCGTGCGCTCATCCCGGCCATTGTGACCCGCCGAATGTGAGGAACCCGCGAAATCGGGTTCGGGTTTCGATCCGGCAACGGGTTCTTCACCGGTTCCCAACCGGCGGATTCCTACCGTCCCGGCCATGTGTGGACTCCTGGTGTTCCTCAGCCGCGACGGTACCGCCGACCGCGACGCGCTCGCCGCCGCGCTGGAGCGGCTCGGGCACCGCGGCCCGGACGAGACGGCGCTCGTCGCCGCCGGCGGTGCCGTGTTCGGCTTCACCCGCCTGGCGATCATCGACCGGGCGGGCAGTCACCAGCCGTGCCGGTACCGGACCTGGACCGTGGTCTTCAACGGTGAGCTCTACAACTACCGGCAGCTGCGCGCCCAGCTGGCGGCCGAGCACGGCGCGACCTTCGCCACCGAGGGGGAGGCGGAGGTCATCGCCGCGGCGTGGCACCACTGGGGTCCCTCGGCGGTGCGCCGGCTGCGGGGCATGTTCGCCGCGGTGCTGTGGGACGCCGCGACCCAGACGCTGCACGCGATCCGGGACCCGTTCGGGATCAAGCCGCTGTACCACCTGCAGACCCCCGACGGCCTGTACCTGGCGAGCGAGAAGAAGGCGCTGCTGCCCTTCGCCGGCGGGGCCCGGCGGATCGGCACGGCGGCGCTGTCGCACTACCTGACGCTGCAGTACGTCCCGGAGCCCGCGACCCTGCACCCCGCCGTGCACCGGCTCCCCGCGGGGCACACGCTCACGTGCCGGCCGGGCGAGGGGCCGGTCGTGCGGCGGTACTTCGAGCACGCCCTGCGCCCCGTGGCGCGCCCGGAGGCCGAGGCGGTCGCGGCGATCCGCGCGGCGCTGCGCGACAGCGTCCACGCGCACCTGCAGTCGGAGGTCCCGCTCGGCGCGTTCCTGTCCAGCGGCGTCGACTCCTCCGCCGTCGTCGCGCTGGCCCGGGAGCGCCACCCGGACCTGTGCGCCTACACGGCCGGGTTCGACGACGCGCGGTACAGCGAGATCGAGGCGGCCTCGCAGACCGCCGCGGCGCTCGGGGTGCGGCTCAAGGCGACCCTCGTGCGCGACGACGACGTCATCGAGGCGCTGCCCCGCATCGTGTGGCACCTCGACGACCCGGTCGCCGATCCCGCGGTGGTCCCGTTGTACTTCCTGTGCCGCACCGCCGCCCGGGACGTCACGGTGGTGCTGTCCGGCGAGGGCGCCGACGAGCTCTTCGGCGGCTACGAGATCTACCGCGAGCCGGCCGCCCTCGCGCCCGTCGCGGGCCTGCCCGACCCGGTGCGCCGCGGCCTGCGCGCGGTCGCCGGCGTGCTGCCCGAGGGGGTGCGCGGCAAGAGCTTCCTCGAGCGCGCGACGACCCCGATCGGCGAGCGGTACTACGGCAACGCCCGCATCTTCGGCCCGGCGGAGAAGGCGCGGCTCATGCGCGGCCCCGCCGACCCGCACACGACGGTCACCGGGCCGCTCTACGCCGCGGCGGCGGGGCTGGACGACGTGAGCGCGATGCAGTACGTCGACCTGCACACCTGGCTGCCCGGCGACATCCTCACGAAGGCCGACCGGATGTCGATGGCGCACTCGCTGGAGCTGCGGGTGCCGTTCCTCGACCGCGCGGTGTACGCCGCGGCCGCCGCGCTGCCGCCGGAGCTCAAGGTGAGCCCGCACGCGACGAAGCACGCCCTGCGCGAGGCGGTGCGCGGCCTCGTGCCGGACGCGGTGGTGACCCGGCGCAAGCTCGGCTTCCCGACCCCGACCCGGGTGTGGCTGCGCGGGCGCGTCGGGGAGTGGGCGGGCGACGTGTTCGCGGCGGCCGACGTCGACCATCTGCTCGACATCGCCCACGTGCAGCGGCTGCTCGCCGCGCACCGCCGGGGCGGGGTGGACCATTCGCGCAAGATCTGGACGGTGCTGATGTTCTGTCTGTGGTACGGCCAGCAACCGGCCGCCGCCGCGCTGACCGTGAGTTCATCCACCTCCTCTGGCGGCTGCGGGTGATCGCTGAGTTCTCCAAGGCCCGCACCGACACGAAGATGACGATCCGGGCCGGGCGGCCGGCGGTGATCGCCGCGATCACCCTGCCCATCACGGCGCTGTCCTCCGCGAACGGCATGAACCTCGTCGTCAGCGACCACACCCAGGGCAACCACCTGGTCGCGGTGCTGCTGCTGATGGCGGTCATGTCGGCGACGCTGCTCGGCTGGGCGAAGCGCCAGGGTTGGTGGTGAGCGTCCGGTCCCCGGTGGGCCGCCGGTACAGCAGCGGCGCGAAGGCCGCGAGCCCGGCCGCGATGGCGATCGCGCCGGCGTAGAACGGGGTGCGCAGCCCGCAGGCGTGGGCCAGCGCGCCCGCGGCGAGCGCGCCCACCGGGGCCGCGCCGCGCCCGACGATGCGCAACGCGCTGGTGACGCGGCCGATGCAGGCGTCCGGCACGAGCGCCTGGCGCAGCGTGGCCGCGAGCGCGTCGCCGAGCGTCGCCGCCGCCCCGAGCAGCCCCGCCGCGGCCACGGCCACGACCGTCGCGCGCGCCGCGCCGAGCGCCGCGACACACACCGCGGTGCCGGCGACCGCCACGACCAGGCACCGCCGCGGCCCCAGCCACCGGGCGAGCCGTCCGGCGGCGACGCCCCCGGCCACGCCGCCGAGCGCGTACACGGCGAGGAGCAGCCCGAACCCGGCGGGCCCGAACCCGAGCACGCGGGTCGCGAAGAGCACGAGGACGGCGACGATGCCCGCGTACGCCACGCTCGTCACCGCCTGCAGCAGACACAGCCCGCGCACCGCGGGGTCGGCCCACATGAGCCGCAGCCCCGCGGTGATCCCGGCCCGGACGCCGCCGCCCCCGGGTCGCGGGTCCGCCGGAGCCGGGACACGCAGGAGGACCAGGCAGGCGGCCGAGGCCAGGAACGTCGCGGCGTCGACGGCGAACGGCAGCACGGCCGCGGCGGCGAAGAGCGCGGCGCCCGCCGTGGACCCGATGAGCGTGTCGGTGACCTGGACTCCGGCGAGCAGGCGGCCGTTGGCAGCGGGCCGCCGCGGCGGCGCTACGACGGCCGGGAGCAGCCCGGCGAGGGCCGGGGCGGCGACGGTGTCACCGCAGGTCAGCACGAACCCGAGGGCCACGACCAGCCCGATCGGCGCGAAGCCGCAGGCCACGGCGACCGTGAACGCCACCATCACCGCGCCCCGGGCCAGATCGGCGCCCAGCGCGAGGCGCCGCCGGTCGAAACGGTCCGCGAGGGCGCCCGCGAGCAGGCCGAACAGCAGCCAGGGCAGCTCCTCGGCCACGGTGATGAGCGAGATCGTCCACGGGTCGCCGGACTGCCCCGCGGCGAGCAGCGGCAGCGCGACCCACCGCATCCCGTTGCCGAGCGCGGAGGTGACGGAGGCGAGCCAGAGCAGCGCGAACCCTCCCGGCCGCCGGTGCCCGGGCCGCGGCGCGGAGCGGCCTTGCCGGCCACGAATGAACATGAACCGGAGTCTGGTTCAGATATCCGGCGCCGTCAAGCCCCGCGTGCGACAATCGGCGGCATCATGCAGACGCGGTCGGAACCCCAGCAGCAGCGCAGCCGCGACAAGCGGGACCGGGTCCTGGCCGCGGCCGCCGCGCTGCTGCAGGAGCTGCCGTTCGACGACATCGGCACCCGGCAGATCGCGGACCGGGCCGGGGTCTCGGTCGGCTCCGTGTACCGCTTCTTTCCGGACAAGGACGCGATCTTCTACGCCCTGTCCGCGACCTGGCTGGACAAGGTGCTGGACCTCATGGACGGCCAGCTCGCCGCCCCGCCGCCGACGGCCGCGGAGCTGGTGGACCGGGTGGTCGAGGCGTTCGCGGAGTTCTTCCGGGCCGAGCCCGGCTTCCGGCAGGTCTCGCTGGGCAGCCAGACGCTGCGCATGACCCCGGGCTCGGGCGCGCGCAACGACGAGCAGCTCGCGGAGCGGCTGCGGACGGCGCTGGTGGAGCACTACGGCGTGACGGCGAGCGACGACCTGAGCCGGCGGCTGCTCCTGGCGGTGCGGCTGACCGAGTTCATGCTGAACCAGGCCTTCCGCAGCGACCCGGACGGGGACCCGTGGGTGCTGCGCGAGCTGAAGACACTGCTGCTGCGGTACCTGTTCGCCTGACCACTGCCTGTTCGCCCGGCCACTCGCCGGCTCATTCACGCGCCCGTTCGCTCGGCCGGCGCCCTGTGGTCCCCGCGCCGCACACTCACTCGGCCGGCGCCCTCTGCACCGCGCCGCGCATTCCTATTCACCCCTATTCGGCGTGGCCGGTGCAGAGGGCGTCGCCGAGGTCGGTGCGGTAGTAGAGGACCGAGCGGCCGGCCCGGCGCCGCGCGGTCAGGGCCGCGTCGCGCAGGACCCGCAGGTGACCGCCGACCGAACCCAGTGGGAGGCCGGTCAGGGCCACGAGCTGCGTCGTGCTCTTCGGTGCGGCCAGGAGTGTCAGAATGCGCGCGCGGGCGGGCCCGATGAGACGGGCGAGGGCATCGGGCGCCGCGACATCCGGGTCCTGCGCGAGCCAGCCCGTGCACGGATAGATCACCGCGTGCACGTCGCCCGGCTCCTCCCAGCTCACCCAGCCTCGATAGGCCGTGGTCGGCACGAACAGGAGGCGGCTGCCGCTGACGTCGCGGGGCGGGTAGTCGTAGGTGTTGATCTGCAGCCGCCCGTCGCCGAGCCAGCGCATCCCGGGGCGCATCCCGTCGAGGACCGCCGCCCAGCCGCCCGAGGTCAGCCGGTCGGTGCGGGCCACGATATCGGCCTCGAGCACGCGGCGGCGACGGGGCCAGCCGGGCCGTACCATGTGCCGCCACACCCAGTCGAGCAGCTCCACCGCGCGTTCGACCAGCCCCGGTTCGAGCAGCACGGGCGCGAGCGGGCGGTCCAGCGTCTCGAGGATGTCGCGGCGGGCCTGGTCGTCGGTCGTCGCGGCGACGCGGGCCAGGTCGTCGGCGAACCCGGGCGCCTCGGACCGCGGCGGCTTGACCAGGAAGTCGGCGAGCCAGCCGGGGCGGATCGCGTCGCGCAGGAACGGCAGCGCGAAGTCGTCGGCGCCCCAGCGCGCCCGGAACGCGGGCAGCGAGTCGGCGAGCCACTCCCGCTGGGCGGCCGAGACGCGGTGCTGGCCGTTGAGCGCGGCGAGCCCGCCGACGGTCTCGGCCATGGGCGACACGACGAACCGGCTGCTCGCCAGCACGTCCGCGTCGATCCGCCAGAGCCCCATGGTTCGTTTCGCCCCCGAACGAAACTGTACGGCCGCCTGTTCGTGTCCGGTTAGGCCGCCGGTTCGCCGCCGGCCCGGCCACCCGATCGCCATCGGCCCAGGGGCCGGTTCGCCGTCGGCCCGGCACCCGATCGCCATCGGCCCGGGAGCCGGTTCGCCGTCGGCCCGGCACCCGTTCGCCGGCGGCTCGGCCACCCGTTCGCGGCCGGTTCGGTCGCCCCGTTCGCCGTTGGTTCGGTCGCCCGTTCGCCGTTGGTTTCGTGCCTCCGCGAAACTCTTCGGCCGCCGGGTCGCGCTCCCGCAGACTGCCCGTCATGCGCACGTATCGCGAGCTGTTCGCCGCGGCCGAGTTCCGAGCCCTGTTCGCCACCGTCTCCGCGCAGGTCGCGGCCCAGACGGTGAGCGGCATCGCCCTGGCGACGCTGGTGTACGGCCGGACCGGTTCGCCCCTGCTGTCCGCACTGAGCATGTTCGGCAGCTCGTTCGCTCAGGTCGTCGGCGCGGCGACGCTGCTGTCCGCGACCGACCGGCTCCCGCCCCGGGCGGCGCTGACCGGCCTGGCCGCGTTCACCGCGCTCACCACCGCCGCGCTCGCGCTGCCGGGCCTGCCCACCGGCGCGGTACTGGCCGTGGTGCTGGTCCAGGGCCTGGCCGCCTCGATCGGCGGCGGTGTCCGTTTCGGGCTGCTTTCCGAGATCGTGCCGCCGCAGGGGTACCTCCTCGGCCGTTCCCTGCTCAACATGTCCGTCGGCGCCATGCAGATCGCCGGGTTCGCGGCCGGCGGCCTGCTCCTGGCCGCCGCGAGCCCGTCGTCGGTGCTGCTCATCGGCGCGGCCCTGAACCTGCTCGCCGCGATCGTGGCGCGCCTGGGCCTGTCCCCTCGTGTTCCACGCGCGGCCGGCCGCCCGTCCATCCGGGCCACCTGGCGGGGCAACCGCGAACTGCTGTCCTCCCCCGCGCGCCGCGCCGTCTACATTGGACTGTGGGTGCCCAACGGCCTGATCGTCGGCTGCGAGGCGCTGTTCGTCCCGTACTCCCCGAGCTCCGCCGGCGCCCTGTTCGTGGCCGCGGCTCTGGGCATGCTCGCGGGCGACGTGCTGGCGGGACGGCTCCTGCCCGCCCGCCTCCGCCGCCCCCTGACGACGCCGGTGCAGCTGCTGCTGGCCGTGCCGTACCTGCTCTTCGCCGCGACTCCCCCGGTGTGGGCGGCGATCATCGTGGCGGCGGTGGCCTCGATCGGCTACTGCGGCAGCCTCCTGCTCCAGGACCGCCTGGTCGAACTCACCCCGCCGGAGCTGCGCGGACACTCCCTCGGCCTGCACAGCTCGGGCATGTTCACGATGCAGGCGGTGGGCGCGACCCTGGCCGGCGCGGTGGCGCAGCTGATGCCGCCGGGGCGGGCGATGGCGGCGATAGCCGTGGCCTCGATCGCGGTGTCACTGCTCCTGGCGCGGGCTTTCCGCCGCCCGAGCGCCCCGGCCGCCCCCGACGGCGCCGCGCCCACGCAACCGCACCCAGCGCTGATCTAATCGATCATCGATCGAAGCAACGCATCGTGGTCACTGCCGAAGCTCTGCGACCACCCTGGCGGTGGCCGGGGTCGGGATGCCCGCCGCCTGGCCCGCGCGCAGTACCGCGCCGCCGATCGCGTCCAGCTCCAAGGGGCGGCCCGCCTCCGCGTCGCGCAGCATGGAGGACTTCATCGGGGCCGGGATCTGGTCGATGACGTCGAGCATCCGCGCCGCGTCCGTCCGTGTGCCGTTCGCCCGGGCCACCGCCGCCACCTCCGCCACGATGTCCACCAGATCGGCGCGGCGCATCTCCCGCGCCGCGCCCACGCTCGAGCGGGTCACCGTCGTGATCAGGGCCAGCGGCGCCAGCAGCGACATCTTGTCCCAGAGCAGGGCGGACTCCGAGTCGCGGACGATCACGTCCAGGCCGGCCGAGGAAAGCACGGCGGCGATCTCCGCGACACCGGAGCCAGGGCCAAAGCCGGAGCCGGGGCCGGAGCCGGGGCCGGCCAGTTCCACCCGGCAGAAGTCGCTGGTGTGGGAGATCCGGCCGGGCGCCACCCGCGTGCTCTCCACCCGGATCGAGCCCGCCACCACGCGCGCCGACGGGTAGCGCGAGCGCAGCAGCCCCATGTGGTCGACGCCGTTGAGCAGTGGCAGAATGAGGTCCGCACCGTCCTGCGGGACACGCCCCAGCGCGTCGTCCAGCGTCGTCGCCTTCGTCGCGACCACCACCAGGGCAGCCGGAGCGGTCAGGACCGTCACGGCCCGCGCCGGCACGGTGAAATCTCCGAATCGCACGCTGTGCACCGCGATGCCGTGCGCGTTCAGCGCCGCCGCGGTCTCGGGCCGGGCCACGTACACCACGTCCTCGCCGGCCCGCGCCAGCAGCGCACCCACCAGCCCGCCGACCCCGCCGGGGCCGACGATCGCCACCGAAACCATGCCCACCAACCTCAAGGAGCCGCCATGACCCGCAGGTTCATCCTCACCGGGGCCCCGGGAGCCGGCAAGACCACCATCGCCCTCGCGCTGCGCGAGCGCGGGTACACCGTCGTCGACGAGGCCGCCACCGACGTCATCGCCGAGACGCCCGAGATCGAGCAGGACGGGGCGGCGTTTCTCGCGCGGATTCTGCACGTTCAGCGGCAACGGCACGCGGGCGCGACCGGGGCGTTGCAGATCTTCGACCGGTCGCCGGTGTGCACGCTCGCGCTCGCCGAGTACCTCGGGGCGCGGCCGAGCCGGGAGCTGACGAGCGCGGCCGAGCAGGAAGGGGGGTACGAACGGACGGTCTTCTTCGTCCGGCTCATGGACTTCATCGTCCCGACGGCCGCGCGGCGCATCGGCCTCGAGGACTCGCGCCGCTTCGAGCGGATCCACGAGGACGTCTACCGGCGGCTCGGCTACACCCTCGTGGACATCCCGCCCGCACCACTGCCGGAGCGCATCAAGGCGGTCATAGCCGGAATCGGCTGACCAGCGCCGTCAGCGTGGCAGCGTTCGCGTTCAGCCGAGACGCGGCCGCCCGCGACGTCTCCACCGCCCGCTGCGCCGTCGCCACGCTGCTGTTCACCCCGTCGATGTCGGCCGCGATCGCCCCGGAAGCCGTGGCCGCCCGCTGCACGTTGCGCTGCATCTCCTCCGTCGTCGCCGTCTGCTCCTCCACGGCGCCGGCGATGGCGCGCTGGTACTCGCTCACCCGGTCGATCGCCTCCGTGATCGCGTCGATCGCCGCGACCGCCCCCTCGGTGTCGGCCCGGATCGCGGCCACGCGCGAGGTCACGTCGTCGGTCGCGCGGGCGGTCTGCTGCGCCAGCTCCTTGACCTCGCCCGCGACCACCGCGAAGCCCTTGCCGGACTCCCCCGCCCGGGCGGCCTCGATGGTGGCGTTGAGCGCGAGGAGGTTCGTCTGCTCCGCGATGCCCGAGATGACCTTGACGACGTCGACGATCTGCGCGCTGGAGTCGCCGAGCTGCCCCATGACGGTGGTCGCGCGCCGGGCGAGCTGGACGCTGTCCTGGGCGACGCGGGCCGCCTCGTCGGCGTTGCGCGAGATGGCGCTGATGGAGGCGGCCATCTCGGCGGAGCCGGTGGCGACGGTGTGCACGTTGCCGGTGACGTCGCGGGCCGACTCGGCGACGGAGCCGGCCTGGCGGGCCGCCCCGGCCGCGGCCCCGCCGAGCTCGTCGCCGACCGCGGCGACCTGGGCGGCCGAGGAGGAGACCTCGCCGGCGGTACCGCTGATCTCGCCCAGCAGCCCCCGCAGCTCCCCGACGGCGGTGTTCAGGGCGCGGCCCATGCGGCCGACCTCGTCGTCGCCGCGGGCGTCGACGGTGGTGGTGAGGTCGCGTTCGGCGACGCGCGCGAGGGCGCCGGTGAGCCCGGCGAGCTGGCCGGCGACGCGGCGCGCCCAGTACCAGGCGACCGCGCCGACGACGAGGGCGAGCAGCACGGCGGCGACGGCGAACGTGATGAGCATGCCGCGGCGGCCCTTGTCGAGGGTGCCGGTGAGGGCGTCGGCGTCGGGGCCGTAGGCGCGGGTGACGATCGCCCACTTGTAGGGGGCGTAGTAGGTGACGGTGACGTCGTTGCCGGCCGCGGGCGTCCCGGTCGCGCCCGGCAGGCGGTAGGTGGCGTGCCAGGCGGCGCCGGCGGCGAGCTTCGGGGCCTCGGTGGTGATCTGGTCGACGTAGGCGTTCCCGGCCGCGTCCTTGGCGTCGAGGCGCACCTGGCCGACGTCGGCCGGGATGTCGGAGGCGATGACGCGGCCGCGGTCGGTGGTGTTCGTGGAGTACACCGCGACGGAGCCGTTGGTGCCGACCTTGGTCTCGGCGATGGTCCGGGTGAGGTTCGCGATCGCGTCGGCCTGCGGCACGCCGTAGTAGATGGCGCCGATGACGGCCCCGGAGGCGTCCTTGACCGGGTCGTAGCCGGTGACGTACCAGGTGTCGACGACGAGGGCGACCCCGCGGTAGGGCTTGCCGTCGCGGATCGCGGCGGCGACCGGGTTCGCGGTGCCGTCGGCGGCGACGGCCGGAATGTAGGTGCCGATCGCGCGCTGCCCGGACTTGTTCGGCACGTTGGTGGCCACGCGCAGCAGGTCCCCGGCGGCGTTCATGCGCTGGAAGATGGTCACGGTGCCGCCGACCGTGCCGCGGATGTCGTCGACGACGGGGGTG
The DNA here is from genome assembly GCF_050947935.1 of Dactylosporangium sp. CA-052675. Taxonomy (GTDB): domain Bacteria; phylum Actinomycetota; class Actinomycetes; order Mycobacteriales; family Micromonosporaceae; genus Dactylosporangium. The sequence continues at coordinate 6,817,793 of NZ_CP192010.1, forward strand.
GGCGTGTCGAGGTCGCGGTTCTGGCCCAGCCAGGTGCCGCCGACGGTGACCCGGGGCAGCACGACGGTGCTCGTCGCCTGGGTGAGCTGGTTGGTCGCGGTCCAGGCGACGGTCTGCGGGGCGAGGCGCATCCCGCCGAGCCGCCCGAGCTCGGCGGTCGCGGCCTGCTGGGCCCGGTCGACGCTGTCCTGCACCCCGTCGCCGACCGCGGTCGCGAGCCGGGTGACGCCCTCGGAGACGTGGTCGAGGTCGTTGCGCGACAGCGCCGACACGCTGGTGCGGGCGTCGTCACCGAAGCGGCTGCTCTCCACCGCGCCGACCCCGAAGAGCACGAGCGCGGTGACGACCGTGCCGCCGACGCCGAGCGCCAGCAGCCGATGACGCAGTTGCATACCGGCCCGATCGGCACCGCGGGACGGGACCTGAGCCGGACACGAGCTATGTTTCGGGCATGCCGCGGCCCGCCGAGACCTTCCCCCGCACCGTGCTGAGCACCGAACGGCTCCTGGTCCGCCCGTTCACGGCCGCCGACGCGCCCGACGTGCACGAGGCGTGGCAGGACGCGGCGTTCGTGGACGGCGCGCCGGTCGGCTACCCGTACGCGGCGGCGGACCTGGCCACGGCGGTCGCCTGGTGCACGAGCGGCATCGAGCAGCGGCGGCTGGACGGCAAGGGGGTCGGGTTCGCGCTGGTGCCGCGGGCCGGCGGGCGGCTGGCCGGGCACGTGTCGCTGTTCGGCGCCGACTGGCAGGCGCGCACCGCGGAGATCCACTACTGGACGGCGCCGTGGGCGCGGGGCCGGCGCTACGCGGCCGAGGGCGCGGCGGCGGTGGCCCGGTGGGCGCTGACCGAATGCGGCCTGCGGCGGGTGCACCTGCAGGCCGACACGGCGAACGCGGCGTCGCGGCGCACCGCCGAGACCGCCGGGTTCCGGTTCGAAGGCGTCCTGCGCAGCCTCGCCCCGACCCGGCAGGGCACCCGGGCGGACATGGCCGTCTACAGCCTGATCTCCGAGGACCTGCGGCGGGACCCGGCCGCGCCGCCGGACCGGCGCACCGGGTGACGTCGCAGTCGGGGGCCTTGCACACGTCGCCGGCGACGCGTACGACATGCGCGCCCCTCGGACCGCGCACAACCCGCGCCGTGCGGCCTGGGCCCGCCCGCGGCTCAGGGCAGCGCGTCGACCCGTTCGCGGCTGAGCACCTCGACGCGCTCGGCGTCGCCGTACTGCCAGGCGACGATCTCGCCGGTGTCCGGTTCGAGCTCGATCGTGAGGCGGGTCGCCGCGACCGGCAGGGAGAAGCCCCGGCCGTCGGTGGCCAGGCCCGGCAGCCCGGCGATCGTGCGCAGGGCGGCGGCGCGTTCGGGGCGGTCGAGGTAGCGGATCCCGACCATGTCGAGCAGGGACGTCACGATCGCGGTCGGGTCGGCGGTGGGGTCCACCGGGGGCATCGGCAGCTCGCCGGAGGAGTAGTCGACGGTCGAGCCGGGCCCGGGCGGGTCGACGCGCCGCTCGGCGACGCGGCCGGAGCCGTCCGGGGCGCGCCACCGCTCGCTGTCGAAGCGGGTGACGGCGGTGCCGGAGCGCACCCAGCGCACGAGGTGGACGCGGCTGTACCGCCCGGTGCTGCCGTCGGCCGCGGCCGGCCCGGCGGCCGCGGCGAGCATCAGCAGGCGCTCCCGCGCGGACGGTGTCCCGGGTGGCTGCCCGAGCACCGTCTGCGCCGCGGCCGGCAGCACGCCCGCCGCCAGGCCGCCGAGCACGACCGCCACCACCGCCCCGAGAGCCCGCACGTGCCACCTCCCGACGGGTTCAACCGCCGGGAGGCCCGTCGCGTTACTTGCCGGACGTCTTCGATCGGGAGCCGGTGCCGCCGGTGCGCTTGGCCGGCTCCGAGCCGCCGCCGTCCATGAGCTGCAGGATGCGCGGCGCGAGCGCGTTGGCCAGGGCCGGGGCCAGCGCGTCGGCGAGCGCCCCGGCCATCACCTCGGTGAGCAGCACGCGCTCCAGCAGCGGCGCGCCGCGTGGCAGCTGCGGCATGAGGGAGCCGGCGCCGTGGGTCGCCCGGCCGGCGTCGTTGAGGATGTCGCGGATCAGGTCGTCGATCATGCCCTCGGCCGGGCCGTGACCCCCGTTCTCGTCGCCGGCCATCTCAGCGGCGCGCCAGCAGGGCCGCGAGCAGCAGCGGGTGCTCGATCCCCTCGTGCTCCTCGTCGTGGCGGTTCATGAGCATCGCCAGCATCAGCGGGTGCTCGATGCCGGAGCGCCGGCCGCGGCGGCGGCGGGCGAGCGCGGCGAGCATCAGCGGGTGCTCGATCATGCTCTCGTGCTCGTCGCGGCGGGACATGAGCGCGGCGAGCACCAGCGGGTGCTCGATGCCCTGGCCCTGATGCTCGGGGCCGGTCTCCTGGCGCTCGGCGGTCGCACTGGTCATGGAAGTCTCCTCGCGTCGGCGTGTGTCCCGGCTGCTGCCGGTACGGGGTCCACGCTCGCCGGGGCGGGCGTGAGGCGCCGTCACCCGCCCGGCGTGAACGAGCCGGCCCTGCCGTCGCGGGGCCCATGGCGTCGCGGACGACGACGCCGGGGTGGGGGCACCACTGCCGCTGATCCCAGATATGAGATATCGTCCCGGAAATGGGAGACGAGCTGGAGGCGCGGCTGGCCGGCCGCCTGGCCGAGCTGCGCGCCGAGCGGGGCTGGTCGCTCGACGACCTCGCCGGGCGGGCCGGGGTGAGCCGCTCGACGCTGTCCCGGCTCGAACGCGGCGAGATCAGCCCGACGGCGGCGCTGCTGGGCCGGCTGTGCTCGGCGTACGGCCGGCCGATGTCCCGCCTGCTCGCCGAGGTCGAGCCGGAGCCCCCGCAGCTCGTGCGGGCCGCGGCCCAACCGGTGTGGCGGGACCGGGCGACCGGGTTCACCCGCCGCTCGGTCTCCCCGCCGCACCCGGGGCTGCGCGGCGAGGTGGTCGAGGCGGTGCTGGAGCCGGGGGCCGACATCGCCTACGAGGAGCCGCCGGTCGCGGGCCTCGAACACCACCTGTGGGTGCTCGAGGGCGGGCTCGAGCTCAGCGTCGGCGGCGCCGTGCACGCCGTCGGGGCCGGGGACTGCCTGCGGTACCGCCTGTGGGGCCCCTCCCGCTTCGTCAACCCGGGGCCGGCGGCGGTCCGCTACGTCCTGCTCATCGTCCTGCCCTGAGGATGGTTGCGATGCCCACGATCACGCGACTGACCCCGCGGGTGTACCCCGGCCACGTCGACGCCCTCGCCGAGGTCCTCGCCGACGCCGTCGCGCACGGCGCCTCGGTCGGCTTCCGCGCCCCGTTCGGCCCCGCCGACGCCGCCGCGTGGTGGCGCACCCGCGAGCCGGCCGTGCGCGACGGTTCGCTGCACGTCTGGGCGGCGGTTGACCAGGAAGCCGTCATCGGTACCGTCAGCCTCGCGCTGGAACCCAAGCCGAACGGCCGGCACCGGGCCGAGGTGCTCAAGCTCATGGTGCACAGCCGGGCGCGCGGCCGCGGCCTGGGCCGCGCGCTGCTGGCCACCGCCGAGTCGGCGGCCGCCGGGTCCGGCGCGACGCTGCTGCTGCTCGACACGGCTAGCGGGAGCCCCGCCGAGCGGCTCTACGCGTCGGCGGGCTGGACGCGCTACGGCGTCGTCCCCGGCTATGCCACCGACCCGGCCGGGACCTTGGAGGACTGCAGCTTCTTCTTCAAGCGGCTGGGCTGAGCCGCGCCCGGCCGCCGGCCAGCGGCAGCAGGCCGGCGGCCAGCAGCACCGCGGCGGCCGGGATCAGCTCGAGGCTCACCGGGATCAGCAGGAACGCGAACAGCACCGCGACCGGGCTCCAGGCCGGCAGCCGGTGCGCGCGCACGAGCTGGAACAGCAGGGTCACCAGGCCCAGCACGAAGACCGCGTTGCCGGCGATCGACAGCGGGCCGGGCAGCGGGGCGGCGCCGGCGAACGACGGCACGAGGTCGCCGGCGATGACCCACAGGAACGCGGCCGTCCCGGCGAGCGCGCCGACGACGGCCAGGTTCGAGGCCAGCCGGTTGCCGAAGTCGCGCGCCGGCAGCATCCGGCGGGCGCCGACGGCGAGCGCGCCGAGCAGCACCATCGCGGCGAAGAACATGACGTGGCCGGTGTTCCACATCCAGGCGCCCTTGTCGCGGTGCCCGTCGAGACCGTCGATGAGCCGCAGCACGCCGTAGCCGAACAGCAGCACCGGCGCCGTCACGGCCGCGGTGCGCACGAGCGAGGAGGAGGTCATGCCACGAGCGTCGTCGCCCGGGCCGACCCGGACATCCGGGCGAAACCCGGACGCGACCCGGAACCGGCACCCCGAGGACGGTTCAGCGCGGCGCGGCGGCGGCCCGGGTGCACAGCTCGTCGCACCACCGCGCGAACGGGCGGCGGTCCCCGCGGACCGGGTGGACGCGGTTGCTGAGCACGACCAGGCCGTAGCCGCGCGACGGCTCGAACCAGATCCGGTTGCCGACGAACCCGGAGGCGCCGTACCCGTCCGGCCCGGCGCCGGGGCCGCCGATGCCCCGCGCCGGATGCAGCCACCACCCGGCCGCGAACCGCTCCCCCGCCGGGTTCTCGGCCAGGCACGGCGGCGTGGGCCCGAACGCGGCGCGGGCCGCGGCGGTCACCAGTTCGAGGGTGCCGAACGCGCCCGCGTGGCCGCCGTAGCCGCCCATCGCCGCCGCGTTCTCGTCGTGCACCTCCCCGCAGACGAGCCGGCCCCGCCACGGGCAGTGCTCGGTGGCGACCGCGGGCCCGACCGGGCCGCCGAGGCGCAGCCCGCCGCCGTCGAGCGGGCGTCCCGTGAGGTCCTCGACGAGGGCGCCGAGGATGATGTACCCGAGGTCGCTGTAGACCGGGTGCGGCTCGCACGCCTCGGTGGCCAGCGCCGCGTCGACGATCGCGGGCCCGCGCAGGGTCTCGTGGAAGCGCACCGTGGCGGGCAGGCCGGCGCGGTGCGCGAGCAGGTCGTCGATGCTCGCCCGGCCCGCCGGCGTGCCCGCGGCGCGCGGCCACAGCCGGCCGATCGGCCGGTCGCGGGGCAGCCCGAGCGCGAGCACGGCGGGCAGCGTGACGAGCACCTTGGTGAGGCTCGCGAGGTCCCACCAGCACTCGGGCGTGGCCGGGCGCCCGGTGCCCAGGTCGGCGATGCCGTGCACGGCCTGGGCCAGGACGCGCTCGCGGTCGAACACGGCGACCGCGACGGCCGGCATCGGCGCGCGGGCGGCCAGGTCGTCGAGCCACATCTCAGGCGACCGCGGCGTGCAGGGCGCGGGCGGCGCGGATGGCGGAGCGGATCTCCTGCAGGCAGCGGTCCGGGCCGGCGGCGGCGGGCGGCTGCGGGGTGCTCGCGCGCTGCGGGTCGAAGCCGACGGTGTCGATGCCGCAGCGGTACCGCAGCCCGAGGATCCGGATCGCGTCGTAGTGCTGGAACGGTACGTAGATCGGCGAGGTGACGACGAGGATGCGCTCCTCGGCGCGCGGCCGGGCGGCGGCCGCCCAGTGCTCGTAGGTGTCCGCGGTGTTCGCCCGGGGCGCGGCCGGGTCCCGCGGCGGGGCGACGAGCACGGGCACGCCGGTGCCGAAGGCGGCCCGGACCCCGGCGGCGAGCGCGTCCGCCTCCGTCCGGCAGCCCTCGACGCCGGGGACGGCGCGCTCCTCGGGGCCGAGCGGCCGCAGGCTGCCCAGGGCCGCGACCGCCCCCACCCGGCGCGGGGCGGCGAGGCGGGCGGCGTGCTCGGTGCGCTGCAGGCAGGCGCGGGCCAGGCCGCCGAGGACGAGCACGTGCGCGTACTCGTCGTGCGGCGGCTCGACGCGGCCCGTCAGCCCGAGCGCGGCGGCCGCCGTCCCGGCCGCGGCCGCGAGCCGCACCGGGAGGTCGACGCGAATCCGGTCCCGCTCGACCCCGCCGAGGCGGCCGCGGAAGTTCCAGTGGGCGTCGGAGAACGCGTCGAGCCAGGCGAGCAGCTCGCCGGTCGGCGCGGACGGGACCTCGCCGCCGAACGCCGCGACGAGGTCCCGCATGGCCCGCGAGCCCGCCCAGCGGTGCAGCCGGGCGGGCAGGGTGCCGGGGTCGAGCCCCGGCGGGCACTCGGGGAGCTCGGGGTCTACTTCGTCTCCCGCAGGTCCGCGAAGATGTCGTAGCCGTGGATCCAGGCCACGTTGTCCGGCAGCGACTGCAGGCGGGCGTTGCGCTCGTCGGCCGGCGGGCCGTCGGGCAGCTGGAAGCAGGCCGCGTTGCCGCGCGAGCCCATCTGGATCTGGCGGGTGCGGGCCTTGCGCAGCTGCTCGTAGCGCTGCAGCCCCTCGGCGACCGGGAGCCCGTCCGCGGACAGGTAGTGCGCGAGGGCGGCGGCGTCCTCGATGGCCTGATTGCTGCCCTGCCCGGCGTGCGGCAGCATCGGGTGGGCGGCGTCGCCGAGCAGCGTGACCCGGTCGGTGCTCCACTTGCGCAGCGGCTCGCGGTCGTAGAGCGCCCAGCGGCCGACCTCCTCGACGTTGGACAGCATCGACACGACGGTGTCGTTCCAGCCGTCGAACGCGGCGAGGGCCTCGGCCGGCTCGCTCTTGGACGACCACGACTCGAGGGTCCATTCGGGGTCCGGCACGTACGCCACGAAGTTGATCAGCTCGCCGCCGCGGACCGGGTAGATCACCAGGTGCCGGCCCGGGCCGAGCATGAAGGTCAGGCCCATCGAGTCGGAGCCGGGGACCTTCTGCGCCGGGACGAGCCCGCGGAAGCAGCTCATGGCCGAGAACACGGCCTCGTCGGGCCCGGCGACGTGGTGGCGGACCGCGGAGCGCAGCCCGTCGGCGCCGACGACGACGTCGGCGGAGACCTTGGTGCCGTCGGCGAACTCGATCTCGGCGCCGTCCGGCGCCTCGTGCACGGCGGCGGCGCGGCGGCCGAGGTGCGGGGTGCCCCGGTAGGCGTCGAGCAGGACCTGGTGCATGTCGGCGCGGTGGATGCCCAGGAACGGGCCGCCCATGCGCTCGTCGTACCAGTCGCCCATCGGGTGCTCGTAGAAGATCTCGCCCGAGCGCCAGTGGTGGAACTGGATGCGCTGCAGGTTGCTCGCCACGTCCCGGGCGGCCTGCCCGACGCCGAGGTCGTCCAGGACGCGCATGCCGTTGCCGCCGAGCGCGATGCCGGCGCCGATCGCGCTCAGCTCGCCCGCCTGGTCGTACACCTCGACCTCGTGCCCCTTGGCCTGCAGGGCGATCGCGGCGGCGAGCCCGCCGATGCCGGAACCGACGATGGCGACGCGCAGCGGTGACGAACCCATCGAATACTCCACGTGTACGAGATATCGACAATGTGACACGGACAAATGGCCCACGGGGCGACGGAAGCCTATCCATCCGCACGTGCAGGATTCCAGCGTCCGGTGATGAATCTTTCATCGCATTTGCCAGCACTCGCGTGCGAAACCTGTTTCGGAATTGTCAATCCGCTGGTCAGCGACCTTCAATCCGGTCAATGGACTGCCCTCGATGGGATGGAAGGTGGGCATGAACCGACGAAGAAGGCTCGCGCTGTGGTTTGCCGCGGTCCTGGCCGGAACCGGCTCGGTCGCGGTGTTCGCGGCCCCGGCCTCCGCGCACGGTGCGATGATGCAGCCGGGCAGCCGCCAGTACCTGTGCTGGAAGGACGGCCTGACCGCCACGGGCCAGATCGCGCCGAAGAACCCGGCGTGCGCCGCGGCCGTGGCGCAGATGGGCCCGAACGCGCTCTACAACTGGTTCGCGATGCTGCGCTCCGACGGGGCCGGGCGCACGTCCGGCTTCATCCCGGACGGGAAGCTGTGCAGCGCCGACGCCAAGGTGTACGACTTCTCGGGCTTCGACCTCGTCCGCACCGACTGGCCGCTGACCCACCTGACCGCGGGCGCGTCGATGGAGTTCGACTACAGCAACTGGGCGGCCCACCCGGGCACGTTCTCGCTGTACGTCACCAAGGACGGCTTCGACCCGAGCAGGCAGATCACCTGGTCCGACCTCGAGCCGACGCCGTTCCTGCAGGTCACCAACCCGCCGCAGGTGGGCTCGCCGGGCACCACCGACGGGCACTACTACTGGACCGGGAAGCTGCCGACGGCCAAGTCCGGCCGGCACATCATCTACTCGGTCTGGGCCCGCTCGGACAGCCAGGAGACCTTCTACGGCTGCTCCGACGTCACCTTCGACGGCGGCAACGGCCAGGTCACCGGGGTCGGCGACGGCACCGGCGGCGGCCCGACGGGCGGCCCAACGTCCGGCGGCCCGACCTCGAAGCCGCCGTCGAACCCGTCGAGCCCGTCGGCGTCGGCGTCGAACCCCGGCAACGGCGGCAGCGGCGGCTGCACGGCGACGTACACGGTCACCAGCAGCTGGCAGGGCGGTTTCCAGGCCGACGTGAAGGTCACCAACCCGGGCACCGCGCCGATCTCCTCCTGGAAGGTCGGGTGGAACTACACCGGGGGCCAGACCGTCACCCAGGGCTGGAACGCCACGGTCACCCAGACCGGCACCGCGGTCTCGGCCGCGAGCGTCTCCTGGAACGGGACCGTCCCGGCCGGCGGCAGCACGAACTTCGGCCTGCTCGCCAACGGCACCGCGGGCACCGCGCCCACGCTGTCCTGCGCCGCGAACGGCGGCAGCCCGGCGTCGCCGAGCGCCGGCACCTCGTCGTCGCCGTCGCGCTCCTCGTCGCCCTCGTCCTCGCCCTCGGGCCCGGGCGGCGGCACGGCGTGCACCGGGGCCGCGTTCTGTGACGGGTTCGAGAACCAGAGCGGCACCACCGTCTCCGGCGACTGGACCACGTCGTTCGCCAACTGCCAGGGCTCCGGCACCGCCACCGTCGACACGTCCGTCGCGCACAGCGGCGGCAAGTCGGTGCGCATCAACGGCCAGGCCGGCTACTGCAACCACGTCCTGGTGAAGCCGACCAAGGACCTCAGCGGCCTGGGATCCGTGTGGTACGGCCGGTTCTACGTGCGCCACACCACCGCCCTGCCGACCCAGCACGTCGCGTTCGCGGCGCTGAAGGACAACGGCGACGGCGGCAAGGACCTGCGCATGGGCGGGCAGAACGGCGCCCTGCAGTGGAACCGCGAGTCGGACGACGCCACCCTGCCGGCGCAGAGCCCGGCCGGCGTGGCCCAGTCCAGGCCGCTGCCCGTGAACTCCTGGAACTGCGTGGAGTTCATGGTCGACGGCCGCGGCCTGCTGTCGACGTGGCTCAACGGGACGGCCGTGCCCGGCCTGACCGCGGACGGCACGCCGACGGCGGACATCGACCAGCAGTGGCTGGCGCGCTCGTGGAAGCCGCAGGTGACCGACCTGCGCCTCGGCTGGGAGGCCTACGGCGACGGGGCGGACACCCTCTGGTACGACGACGTGGCGATCGGCGCCTCGCGCATCGGCTGCTGACGTCGCTGGTACCGCGCCCGGCTCGTCGGAACCGCCACTCCGACGGGCCGGGCGCTTTCCCGCTCGGCCCGAGAGCCGGAGGCTGCGCGCCGCGACGTTCCCGATGCGTCCCCTGCCGGGCGACGAGTCCGAATGCCCCGAGCCGACGGAGAGCCTAAGCGCTTTAATCCTTTGCCTAAGAGCATTAGGGAGTCGTACCGTCGAAGGCGTGGAACCGATCACCGAACCCGACCTCCGCGCCGCCTTCGTCAACTGCTCCAAGGGCGAGGCCCAGCGCGCGCACGTGCCGCGCGACCTCGCCGAGCGGCGGTGGGACGACCTGGACTTCCTGGGCTGGCGCGACCCGGGCGCGCCCGACCGCTCCTACCTCGCCGCCGAGCACGGCGGCCGCCTCGTCGCCGTGTCGCTGCGCGTGGCGCAACAGCAGCGGCGATACCTCGCGCGCGGGATGTGCTCGCTGTGCCTCACCGTGCATCCGGGCAATGGCGTCTCGCTCATGACCGGCCGCCGCACGGGCAAGGCCGGGCGCAACGGCGACTCCGTGGGCGTGTACCTGTGCACCGATCTCGGCTGCTCGCTCTACGTCCGCGGGCTGCGCAAGCCGAGCACCGGCGGGCGGCTGGACGAGACGCTCACCGTCGAGGAGCAGGTCGAACGCCTCAACGACAAGCTCGCGGCCTTCCTCGACCGGCTCACTGACGCGGCCGGGTAGGCCCGGGCATGCCCGCCGCGACTGAGGAGATCCACAGGTTTCCTCAGGCTGGTCACATCGAGGCGGCGGAACCTGAGCGTATGGCGATCGGGGAAGCATCGAGGATCGTGCGCTGGTATGCGTACGCGGGCTGCCTGGCGGTCGTGCCCTTCGTCGTGGCCGGGTTCCGGCTGCCCTGGTACGGCACGGCGGTCGTGCTCGGCGCGGCCATGGCGGCGTGGGCGCTGCTGCTCACGCTGGTCCGGCCCACCGCGACGGCCGTTGCGCTGCCGGCGGTGTGGGCCGCGGCCGGGCTGCTCACGGTGTACGGCACGGGCACGCTCCTGCTGCACGGCACGGTCAGTGCGGGGGCGCTCGCGGCCGGCGGGTACGGGTGGGCGCTGCTCGTCGCGGCACTGTCGCATCAGCGCCGGCGCAACGCCGCGGCGCACCGGCACGTCACGCGCCCGGGCGCGACGCCGCACGCGCGGGTCTGACGCGCCGGGAGGAGCGCGCCCGGGCGCGGCCCGCGCGACGCCGCAGGCGCGGGTCTGACGCGCCGCGAGGAGCGCGCCCGGGCGCGGCCCGCGCGACGCCGCACGCGCAGGTCTGACGCGCCGGGAGGAGCGCGGGCGTCAGGCGCGGTACAGCGCGACCGTGCGCGCGGCCGCCTCCGCCAGCCGGGTCCGCAGCGACACCGGGGTCAGGACCTCCGCGTCCGGGCCCAGGGAGAGCAGCTGGGAGTAGGCGACGTCGGCGGACTCGGCCGGCAGCGCCACGACGACCCAGCCCGCCGCGTCGGGCGGGCCGGCGCCGTCCACCGCCGCGCGGTACGCCACCGCCTCGACGGCGAAGCGCAGCATGCGCAGCCCGTGCGGGCTCAGCCGCACCGTGACCGTCTCCGCCAGCAACCCCCGCTCGAACTCCGCCGCCCGCTCGGCCCAGAACGCGGCGAGGTCGAACCCGTCGTCGCGATCGAAGGGCGTCTCGGTGATCGTCGCCGAGCGGATGCGGTCCACGCGGTAGGTGCGCGGGCCGGCGTCGGCGCGGCCCACGAGGTACCAGACCCCGTTCTTGAGCACGAGCCCGAGCGGCGCGACGGTGCGGCGCACCTCGCCCTTGCGCCCGGCGTAGGCGACCCGCACGCAGCGGTCCTCCCACACGGCACGGGCCAGCCCGGCCAGCAACGGCGGCGGTGACGCGTCGCGGAACCAGCCGGGCGCGTCGAGGTGGAAGCGCTGCCGCGCGCGGGACGAGGCCTCCCGCAGCGGGTCCGGCAGCGCCGCGGCGACCTTCAGCTGCGCGGCCGCCAGCGCCTCGCCGAGGCCCATGTCGCGCGCCGGGCCGGGCAGCCCGGACAGGAACAGGGCCTCGGCCTCGGCGCGGCTCAGGCCGTTGAGCCGGGTGCGGTACCCGTCCAGCAGCCGGTACCCGCCGGCCCGGCCCTGCTCGGCGTAGACGGGCACGCCCGCGGCCGAGAGGGCCAGGATGTCGCGGTAGATCGTGCGCTCGGAGACCTCGAGCTGCGCGGCGAGCTCGGCGGCCGTGCGCGAGCCGCCCGACTGCAGCAGCAGCACGAGCGAGATGAGCCGGGAGAAGCGCACCGGCTAACGGTAGTCCTCGGGGCGGGTGAAGCCGCCCTGCTCGTACGCCCAGAAGTCGGGCGCGCTGCCGTCCGCGTCGGTGATGCCGTACTGCTTCGCCAGGTCCGCGCTCGACAGCGACGCGCCGTTGTGGCGCGCCTTGTCCGGGTCGTGGGCCAGGGCGGCGACCCCGCGCCCGACGTACACCGGCGACTCGGACATCGCGAAGTGCGCGTCCTTGGCGATGCCGTCGCGCCAGGTCGCCTCGGTGACCCCGAAGTGTTCGAGCATGAGCTCGGAGCGCAGGAAGCCGGGCGTGACCGACACCGCGGTGCCGCCGACGGACCGCAGCTCCTCGGAGAGCGCGAACGCCATCCGGTTCACCGAGGCCTTCGCCAGGTCGTAGAAGAAGGAGACACGGTACCGGCGGTGGTTGTACTCGGCCGTGCCGTCGGTCATCTCCACCACGAGGCCGCCCGGGTTGCGCACGAGCAGCGGCAGCGCCGCGTGGCTGGTGATGATGTGGGTGTCGACGGCCAGGCGCAGCAGCCGCTGCCCGCGTTCGAGATCGTCCTCCCACAGCTTCTTGTCCCAGGCGAACATGCCCTCGGCGCCCCAGATGTCGTTGACGAGCACGTCGAGGCGCCCGTGCTCGGCGTCGATGCGGTCCACGACCGCGCGGACCTGGGCCGGGTCGAGGTGGTCGGCCTGGATCGCGATGCCGGTGCCGCCCGCGGCGGTGACGAGCTCGGCGGTCTCCTCGATGGTCTCGGGCCGCCCGTACTCGGAGGCCTGCGTCCGCGTGGTGCGGCCGGTGCAGTAGACGGTCGCGCCGAGGGCGCCGAGCTGGACGGCGATCTGGCGCCCGGCGCCGCGGGTGGCCCCGGCGACGAACGCGATGCGGTTCTGGGTCATGCCCCCAACCTCGCAGGAAAACCTGACAGGGTACGTCCGACTTCCCGACGCGGATCGGACCCTCCGGCGGCCTCAGTCCCCCGCGGCCGGGCGCCCGCCGAAGCGCCACGGCCGGACGGTGAGCTCGTCGGCCGCGAACCCGGCCAGCGCCGCGGCGGCCGTGGCCGCGTCCGGGGCCTGCACGCAGGCGGCGGCCCCGGCGGGCGCGCCGTCGCCGGTCGAGCGCAGGTGGCCGAGCACGATCAGCCCGTCCCGCGCCCGGTCGAGCGCGCCGGGGTCGCCGGGGCCGAGGGCCACGACGAGGAACCGGGGGCCGCCCGGGCCGGGGAACGCCCACATGGACCGGCCGAGCAGGTCGTCGAAGCGGTACAACGCCATCGACGCGTACACCCCGGCGCGCCAGTTCGGCTCGCGCTCCCCGAACGCGCGGGCCGCGTCGTCCGAGGGCAGATCGGCGACGTGCAGGCTGCCCGTGGCGGTCCCGCCGCCGGCGGTGAGGGTCGGGCCGCGCGCGTACAGCTGCCGCGCGAATCCGTCCATGTACGCCCAGTGCGCCTCGACCAGTTCGTCCCGCAGCGCGGCGGAGCCGGGCCGGTCGGCGCAGTACACGAAGTAGAACATTGCCGCCAAGGTTAAGCTCGACGGTGATGCGTGTCATCGACCTCGACGCGGTGCCGGCCCCGGAGGACTCGCGGCCGGCGGCGGTCCGCGTGCCGGTCAGCCGGCGCACCCCCGCCGTGCGGGCGCTGGTGCTGCTGGCCCTGGCCCTCGCCGCCGGGCTGCCGCAGGGCACGGCGCCGGTGCCGTTCAGCGGGGGCCGTCCGCTGCCGCTGCCGAGCTACTGCACCGGCATCCCGCGCCCCGGCGGCCGGCTGAACATCGTGCGCGACGACACGTACGTCCTGCTCGACGCCACCACCGGCACCGTGCTGAGCACCGGCCGCTGCCCGCGCGGCACCGGGACCCGCTCGAACACCGGGGACTGAAATTACACCGGCGTAGTTGCCGAGTCGCCCTTTGTGCAGGTCAGGCCGCGAAGTAGCCTCGCTGCGTGAAGGTCATCGGCGCGATGCAGACGCCCGGCGGCGCCTGGCGCGTCGAGGTCGTGCGGCACGGGAGCGGCTCCCGGTGGTACCGCCTCATCCACGGCGAGAACATCGTCGACTTTTTGACCATCGGGCGGGTCGCGGAGCTGTTGGCGCAGGCCGGGGTCGACATGGGCGAGCTCACGGAGGTGGACACCCCGTCCGCGCGCGCCAGCTGAGGTGGCCGCCAGGCGTTACCTTGTGGGGGTGTCCGACCCCCGGCAGCCCGGTTTCCTGACGCGCCTGCGCGCGGGGCTGGCGGGCGAGCGGGACACGGTCTATCTGGAGGCCCTGCGCTCGGCCGGGCGGGCTGCCTACGACGAGATCCTGGCCGCCGACACGCTGCGCGACCAGCTGCCGAGCCTGTGGAACGCGCCCCCGGCCGCGGCCAGCCAGCTGCTCGCGGCGTGGAACGCCTTCGTGCTGCAGACCCTCGGCGAGACGTTCCTCGACGCGGACTACGCGGCGCGCCCGGGCACCGCCGGCTACGTGCCGCCGGTGACCTACGACCAGGCGGCCGCCTGGCTGCACGCGGTCGGCGACTGGGTGTCGCGGGCCCGGCAGGCGCGGGCCAACCCGGAGTACGACATCGCCATGCACACGGTCCTGCCCGCGCCCCTGCCGGCGTGGGCGGAGGTGGCCACCTGCCCGCCGGAGCACCTCACGGCGCTGCAGGCCGCGGTGACGCCGGTGCGCGAGCACGTCGAGGTGACCCTGCACGCGCTGGTCAAGACCGGAGTGCCGCCGCAGTACGAGTCCGCCGTCAACCGGCTGCACCAGGACACGGCGGCGGCGTCGGCGGCGGCGGACTACGCGGCCGGGCTGCGCACCGGGCGCCACCACGCCGGGCTGCACGAGCTCATCGAGCAGAACCTCAAGCACGCCCTGGAGCTGTGGTTCCGGGTCGGCCAGCTCGCGGCGATGCCGTCGCTGCTGGCCGGGCCGCGCTTCGACGTGTGGTGCATGACCGACCGGGCCACCCTGACCCGCTGGAAGCAGGACCCGCACGCCCGCCACGCCCTCGTCGAGATGTGGCGCACCGACCCGAACCCGGCCGCGACGCTGGCGATCCAGGCCCAGATCGACTCGTGCCTGCAGACGGGCGATCTGTGGTACCACGTGCCGAAGGTCGGCGACACCTGCTACTTCGAGCCGCCGTTCTCGCCGCTCTACGAGGTCCGCCGCCCGGTGCGCATCTACGGCATCGCGATCCGGCCCGGCGCCCAGTTCGCGGTGCGCGGCGGGGCGAACCGGGGCCTGGTCCTGGGCCCCTTCCGACCGACCCGGCGCGTGCGCTACCGCACCCGCTGAAGCCGCTCTCCAGAACCCGGCGCGCGTGCGCTACCGCACCCGCTGAAGCCGCGCCTCCGGCCGCCCGGCGGACGCGCGGCGGGACGAGCGCGCCTCCAGGCCGAAGCTCACCGCGGCCAGGCCGAGCCCGAGCCCGCCCAGGCCGACCCCGACCCAGCTCGGCGCGGTGTAGCCCCAGCCGGCCGCGATCACCAGGCCGCCCAGCGCCGCACCGAGGCTGTTGGCGATGTTCATCGCCGACTGGTTCACCGCGGCGCCCATGAGCTGCGCGCCCGGCGCGACCCCGATGAGCCGCGACTGCATCGCCGGGCCGAGGAACAGCCCGGCGGCACCGATGAGGAAGGCGCCGGCGAACAGCGTGTACCGGTTGTGGGCGAGCACCGCGAACGCCGCCATGCTCACGATGAACACGACGAACCCGGACAGCAGGCTGCGGCGCAGGTTGCGGTCCGACGCCCAGCCGCCGAGGGCGTTGCCGACCGTCATGCCGAGGCCGACCGCGACCAGCACCCAGGGCACGGAGCTCTCGCCGAGCCCGGCGACGTGCGTGGTCACCGGCGCGATGTAGCTGTCGATGGCGAAGAACCCGCCGAAGCCGAGGGCCGCGGTGACCGCCACGAGCCACACCTGCGGCTTGCGGAACGCGCGCAGCTCGGCGCGCGGCGATCCGGCCGGGTCGGCGGGCTGGCGGGGCACGGTGAGGGCGACGAACACGAGCGTGAGGGCGAACATGGCGGCGATCGCGAGGTACGCCTGCCGCCAGCCGGCCGCCTGCCCCAGCCGCGTGACGAGCGGGACGCCGAAGACGTTCGCGGCGGTGAGCCCGCCGAGGACCGCGGCGAAGCCCTTGGCCTGGCTGCCCGGGCCGAGGATGGCCGCCGCCAGGAGCCCGGCCGCGCCGAAGTAGGCGCCGTGGGGCAGGGCGGCCACGAACCGCGCGAGCAGCACCAGGCCGAACCCGGGGGCGAGAGCGGATGCCACGGTACCGAACGTGAAGAGCCCGAGCAGCCCGACGACCAGGGTCTTGCGGGGCAGCCGCGCGGTGAGGGCCGCGATCGTGGGAGCGCCCACGACCACGCCCAGCGCGTACGCGGTGATCATCCAGCCGCCGTGCGCCACGGCCCTGGCGGGCGATTCGGCGTACAGCCGCGGCAGGAGGTCCCGCGAGATGTCGGGCAGCAGGCCCATGGCCACGAACTCGGTCAGGCCGATGCCGAAGCCGCCCAGGGACAGGGCCGCCAGTGCGGTGTAGCGACGCACCGCGGTCAGGTCATCCACGCCGGACACTTTAGCAACGCTGTTGCGTTATAGGCTGTGGCCGTGGACACGCCCGGCGCCGGCCTCGGCTACCTGCGCGAGTACAACGACGCGCTGGTGGTCGGCCTCGCCCGGACCCGGCCCGAGTTCGACCGGGCGGCCGTCGCCGCCGCGACCGGCCTCACCCCGCAGGCGGTCTCGAAGGTGCTCGCGCGGCTGGTCGCCGAGGGGCTGATCGAGCCGGGCGGGGTGCGCCGCCGCGGGGTCGGCAAGCCGGCGACCATCTACCGGATCGTCGCCGCGAGCCGCTTCGCGATCGGCGTGCACGTGGCCCGCACCCGCGTGCGGCTCGTCCTCACCGACCTGCTCGGCTCGGTGCTGGCCGGCTCGTCGCAGCCGTTGCCGGCCGACTTCACGCCCGACGAGCTGCTGAGCGCCGTCGGCGCGGCGCGTGCGCGGCTGCTGCGGCGCCACCCCGTCGACCCCGCGCGCATCGCCGGGCTGGGGCTCGGGATGGTGGGGCCGCTCGACCACGCCAACGGGATCGTGCGCGACGCGCACCGGCTGCGGCACTGGCACGACGTACCGCTGCGGGACCTGGCGGCGGCGCGGCTGGGATCGGCGGTGCACCTCGACAAGGACGTGACCGCGGGCGTGACGGCGGAGGCCTGGCGCCGCGGCCGTGACTTCCGCGACGGCGTGCTCATCATGGTCGAGTCCGGCATCGGGGCCGGGCTGTGGCTGGACGGCGCCGCGTATCGCGGGGCCCACACGAACGCGGGCGAGTTCGGGCACACCGTCGTGCAGTTCGACGGGCCGCGCTGCGTGTGCGGGCGGTCCGGGTGCCTCGAAGTGCTGCACGACGCGGCCGTGGCCGGCGGCGACGTGCCCCTCGCCGCCCGGCTGCTCGGCGTCGGGGTCGTCAACCTGTTGCAGACGACCGATGTCGGGCACGTGGTGCTGGCGGGCGCGGACCTGCTCCGCCATCGTGCGCTCTACGTGTCCGCGGTCGACTCGGCCGTGCGGTCCCAGGTGCCCCGCGCCGACTGGCTCACGGTGACCGTGTCCGTGTCGGCGCTGGGCGGGGACGTGATCGCGGCCGGGGCGGCGATGCAGGTGCTCAACGCCGCCTACGGCCCGCCGTCACTGGGCAGCGGCTCCGGTTAGGGAGCTGTGGATGCGGCCGGGGCGGCGATGCAGGTGCTCAACGCCGCCTACGGCCCGCCGTCACTGGGCAGCGGCTCCGGTTAGGGAGCTGTGGATGGTGAACACCCGGTCGAGCCCGGTGATCTGGAAGATGCGCAGCAGCCGCGCGTGCGGGATGACCAGCTCGACCAGGCCGCCGGACTCGGCCAGCCGCTTGTGCACGCTGATGAGCACGCCGAGGGTGGTGGAGTCGAGGAACCCGACGTCGCTGAGGTCGACGACCAGTGTGGTGGCGCCGTCGTCGACCACCTTGTGCAGGTAGGCGCGTAGCTCCGGAGCGGTGGCGACGTCCAGCTCGCCGCTGGCCGTGACCACGGCGCGCGACCCCTCGACCGTCGAGGTGACCTGCATCGGCGTCCCGCCCCTTCTCCACGCCCCGTCTTCGGGGACATCATCCGTCACGATTACGTGCACTATCCGTAGTGTTCGGCCGTTCGTCCGGGCAAGCATACGTCCGGACGTCGCATTACTCTCGTCCAGACGGGTCCCACTGGAGGTGTTTGCTGAATCGCACCAGCGTGCCGGTGTCCTCCACCGAGACCACGTCCAGCTTTTCGACCACGGCGGCGAGCACGTGCAGCCCGCGGCCGTGCTCCTCCAGCCGCCCCGGCTCCGTCTCCGGCCGGACGGGTTCGGCGACCGGCGCCCGCGCCGGGTCGAACCCGCCGCCGTCGTCGGTGACCTCGATCACGCACTCGCCGCCCTCGACCGTCACGTCGATGTGATAGTCGCTGGCGAGACTGGCGTGGGACACGACGTTTCCGCACGCCTCGGTGAGGGCGAGCCGGATGTCGTCGCGGCACTCCTGGGTCACACCGGCCCCGGCGAGGGCGCCGTCGAGCGTCCGGCGGGCGTCGCGGACCAGAGCGGCGTCACGCGGGAGTTCGAGCGAGAACTGCAGGCGCATGTCGTGCTGCGGCACATCTTCCTCCTTCATCGCGTCCACGGCGTACCCACCACACGCGCGCCGAAAACCGCACCCGCTTGCGGGCCGTGCCGGTCCCGCTTCCCGGGCGTTCCCGCTCGCGTTCCCACCCGGGTTCGCGAGCGCGTTCCCGAGCCGTGCCGGGCGGTGTTCCCGGGCGGCCGCGGGTGCCGCCGGCGGGGGTCTCCGGCCTCGCACTGCGGCGGTGCCCGGCCTAGCACTGCGGCGGCTCACGCGCCGCGCCCGCCGGCGGCGGTCTCCAGCCTCGCACTGCGGCGGCTCACGCGCCGCGCCCGCCGCAGCGGCGGTCTCCAGCCTCGCACTGCGGCGGCTCACGCGCCGCGCCCGCCGCACGGCGGTCTCCGGCCTCGCACTGCGGCGGCTCACGCGCCGCGCCCGCCGGCGGCGGTCTCCGGCCTCGCACTGCGGCGGCTCGCGCGCCGTGCCCGGCGCCGGCTCCCGCGCTGCGCCCGGCGGCGGCGGTGCCCGGCCTCGCAGTGCGGCGGCTCGCGCGCCGTGCCCGGCGGCGGTTCGGGGCCGTGCGTCGAGCGGCCTCGGCGCCCTGCGGCCGGGAAAATGTCGTACCCCTGGGGCAGGATGCGGGTCATGGAGATCCGGGTCGTGCACCATGGCCGCCACGCCACCGCCGCGGCCACCGCCACCGTCGTCGACGTCACCTCACGCGGCCCGCACCCGTGGGTCAGGTTCAGCCCGTTCTACCCCCACGGCGGCATCCCCGTCCCCCTGACCCCGGGCACCACCGGCACCTCCGTCGAGGCGATCTGGCAGGCCCTGAAGGTCTTCGCGTCCGCCGACGTGGACCGCGCCCTGCTGCAGGCCACCCGCATGACCGGCCTCAAGCGCACCGTGCGCCGCCACGGCCCCGTGCTCGGCCACCGCGCCGGCCTGGACGGCACCGACCTGCTGGACTACGAGACCGCCCGCCGGCGCATCTACCTGCCCGCCTACCGCCACGTCCTCGCCCACAACCTCACCGCCGAGCTGACCCAGCTGCGCCTCCTCGCCTCCGCCGGCCCCGTCGCCCTGCTGGACTACACCACCAACGGCGACGTGTCGGACCTGTCGAAGCCGCTGTCCCACGCGGCCCTGATCCGCCTGCACCTCCTGGACGAGTGGCCCGGCGGGTGACCCGCTCGCCGTCGCGGACGGGCGGTCAGGGCCGATCCCCGCCCGCAGGACACCACCGCGGCGTTCCCGCACGTCAGACCGGCACGACCGGCGCAAGATCACCCATGTGCGCTCGGCGGGCGGTGCGGTCTGGTCTTCGGCTCTCCGGCGGCCCCGCACGCTCGCGGGAACCACGCGGCACCCGCGCACCGAGCCGCACGGCACGACTGTCCGGCGGGGGTGCACGGGCGCAGCGGGGCCGACGGCCGCAGCGGGGCCGACGGGCGGAGCGGGGCGGACGGGCGGAGCGGGGCGGACGGGCGCAGCGGGGCGGACAGGCGGGCGGGCGGATCGGGGACTACGCGGCGATGGAGCGGAAGGCGCGCAGCCGCAGGCTGTTGGCCACCACGAACACCGACGACAGCGCCATCGCCGCGCCGGCCAGCATCGGGTTCAGCAGGCCGAGCGCCGCCACCGGCAGGCCGATCACGTTGTACGCGAAGGCCCAGAAGAGGTTGCCGCGGATGGTGCCCAGCGTCGCGCGGGCGAGGCGGATGGCGTCGACGGCCGCGAGCAGATCCGGCCGCACCAGGGTCAGGTCCGCCGCCTCGATGGCCGCGTCGGCGCCCGTGGCCATCGCCAGGCCGAGGTCGGCCTGGGCCAGGGCCGCGGCGTCGTTGACGCCGTCGCCGGCCATGGCCACGACCCGGCCGCGGGCCTGCAGGTCGCGCACCGCGGCGACCTTGCCCTCGGGCAGCACCCCGGCGATGACCTCGTCGATGCCGACCTCGGCGGCGACCGACCGGGCCACCTCGGGCGAGTCGCCGGTGAGCAGGACGGGGGTGAGGCCGAGGGACCGCAGCCGCCGCACCGCCTCCGCGCTCGTCGGCTTCACGGCGTCCGCGACGCGCAGGCCGCCCCGCAGGGCGCCGTCCCACGCGACGAGGATGCCCTCGGCGTCGGTGTCGATGCCGTGGGAGCGCAGCAGACCGGCGCGCCCGACGAGGACCGTGCGGCCCTCGACGGTTCCCTGCACCCCGAGGCCGGGGACGTTGCGGAAGTCGGTGACGGCGGGCAGTACCGAGGCCTCGGAAGCCGCTCGGGCCACCGCCCGGGCCACCGGGTGCTCCGAGGCGTGCTCGACCGCGCCGGCCCGCCGCAGGATCTCGGCCGCGTCCTCGCCGGGGCGGGGGTCGACGGCCAGCAGCGTGAGGCGGCCGGTGGTGACGGTGCCGGTCTTGTCCAGCACGATCGTGTCCACGCGCCGGGTCTGCTCCAGCACCTCGGGACCCTTGATGAGCACGCCGAGCTGGGCGCCGCGGCCGGTGCCGACGAGCAGCGCGGTCGGCGTGGCCAGGCCGAGCGCGCACGGGCAGGCGATGATGAGCACGGCGACGGCGGCGGTGAACGCGGCCGTGGCGCCGGCGCCGGTGCCGAGCCGGAAGCCGAGCGTGGCCACGGCGAGCGCGATGACGACGGGCACGAACACGCCGGAGATGCGGTCGGCGAGGCGCTGCACGGCGGCCTTGCCGCTCTGGGCCTGCCGGACGAGCTCGGCCATGCGGGCGAGCTGGGTGTCGGCGCCGACGCGGGTGGCCCGCACGAGCAGGCGGCCGCCGGCGTTGACGGTCGCGCCGGTGACGGCGGCGCCCGGGCCGACCTCGACCGGCACGGACTCGCCGGTGAGCAGGCTCGCGTCGACCGCGGAGCTGCCCTCCTCCACGATGCCGTCGGTGGCGATCTTCTCCCCCGGCCGCACCACGAACCGGTCCCCGACCCGCAGCCGCGCGACCGGCACGCGGTGCTCGGCGCCGTCGCGCAGGACCGCGGCGTCCTTGGCCCCGAGCTCGAGCACCATGCGCAGCGCGGAGCCGGCGCGGCGCTTGGCGCGGGCCTCGAAGTACCGCCCGGCGAGCAGGAACAGGGTCACGCCGGCGGCGGCCTCGAGGTAGATGTCGCCGCTGCCGTCGGTGCGCTCGATCGCGAACGTGAACGGGTGGGTCATCCCGGGCTCGCCCGCGCTGCCGAGGAACAGCGCCCACAGCGACCAGCCGAAGGCGGCCAGGGTACCGACGGAGACCAGCGTGTCCATCGTGGCGGCCCCGTGCCGCAGGTTCACGAGCGCGGCGCGGTGGAACGGCCAGCCGCCGTAGACGACGACGGGCGCGGCGAGCGTGAGCGAGGCCCACTGCCAGAAGGTGAACTGCCACGCGGGCACCATCGCCAGCACGATGACCGGGATGCTGAGCGCCGCGGTGACGAACAGGCGGGTCCGCAGGTCGGCGAGCTCGTCGCGCGGCTCGCCGGCCGGCGGCGCGGCCGGCTCGGCGAACGCGGCCGTGTAGCCGGTCCGCTCGACCGTCGCGACCAGGTCGGCCGGCGTGACCGTCGCCGGGTACCGCACGCTCGCCGTCTCGGTCGCGTAGTTCACCGAGGCGGTGACCCCGTCGAGGCGGTTGAGCCGCTTCTCGATCCGCGACGCGCACGAGGCGCAGGTCATGCCGCCGATCGACAGCTCGATGCGCTGCACGGTGCTCATCTCGCCTCCGCGGTGAACTCGGCGGTGTGCACGGTCCCGCCGTGCTGGAAGTCCAGGTAGAGCCGGTACCGCCCGGTCGAGGGCACCTCCGCGGTGAACCCGACCTCGGGCCCGGCCGCGCCCGCCTCGGGGTGCACGTGCAGGTAGGCGAGGTCGCCCTGGCGGAGCGCGACGAGGTGCCCGTAGGCGCCCAGGTACGGCTCCAGGTCGGTGACCGGCGCCCCGCCGCGCTCGATGCGCAGGGCGAGCGGGGACGCGGCCCCGGGGTGCAGGTCACCGGCGAGCGTGACCGTGTACCCGTCGACGTTCGCGGTCCGGGCCGGCGCCGGCAGCGGCACGGGCCGGTAGTCGCCGGGCGCGTCGACGTCGGCGCCGAGCGTGAGCCCCTCGGCGCGGCCGGCGGGCACGAAGTCGGCGAAGGCGCGGTACGGCCCGGCCCCGGCGAGCGGCACCGGCGCACTCCACACCCCGCTCGCGTCGCGCACGGGGTGCAGGTGCCGGAAGCCGGTCAGGTCGCGGCGTACCACGATGAGGTGCAGCTCCTTGCCGTGCGCGGTGGTGTATGCGGTGACCGGCCGCCCGTCGGGCCCGTCGACGCGGAAGCGGAACTCGTCGCGCAGCTCGGGCACCAGCGGCACGAGCGAATAGCCGTCCTCGGCGATCTGCAGGCCCGCGGGCAGGCCGGCGGCGTGCGGCCGCATGTCGGCGTGCGCCGGGGCGGGCGGCGGCGCGACGGGCCCGGCCAGGTGGCCCGCGCCGAACGCGACCGCGAACAGTCCCGCGAGCCCGGCGGCGTACGCGCCGAGCCGCGCCGGCGCGCTCAGGGTGGGCACGGCTCAGCCCGCCACCGCGTAGCCGGCCTCGTCGACGGCCTCGCGCACCGCCGCCGGGTCGAGCGGGCGGTCGCTGGTCACCGTCACGGCGCCGGTCGGCAGGTCGACCGCGACGGCGGAGACGCCCTCGAGGCGCCCGAGCTCCTCGGTCACCGCGTTGACGCAGTGCGAACAGGTCATCCCGGTCACGGTGTAGGTCGTCAGCATCGCGCGCTCCTCGTGTGTCGTGTACCCCCTGGGGGTACCTTCAGCCTACGCCACGTTAAACCCCGTGGGGGTATCCGCCGCAAGCGAGCTACGTCACGACAGGCGCGGCCGCAGGAGCGTGGCCACGTCGAGGGCGCGGCTCGCCGGGGTCCGCGCGTCGCCCGGGCTCCAGTGCTCGGCCGTCCACACGTCCGACAGCACCGCCTTGACGAAGCCCCACGCCACCAGGCGGTCCAGCGGCTGCCCGAGCCGGTCGGCGAACTGTTCGAGGCGGCCGGGCACCAGGGCGAGCAGCGCCGGGTCGCGGTTGCCGGGGTCGGGGTTGAACAGCCAGGAGCCGATCTCGTACCCCGGGTCGCCGCTCAGCCCGTGCGGGTCGATCGCCAGCCAGCGGGCCCGCCGCGCGGACAGCAGGTTGTCGTGGTGCAGGTCGCCGTGCAGGAGCACCCGGGACGGGGCCGACGCGCACAGCTCGCGCATGAGCCCGGCCGCGGTGGACACGAACGCGCGCGGCAGCGGGTCGTCGCCGGGGAACCGGGCCAGGTGGGCGTCGAACGCGCGCACCTGCCCGAGCACGTCCGGCAGCACGGGCGCCGCGGCCGCAACCGCAGCGGGCGCGTGCGGGGCGCGCATGGCGTCGGCCACCGCCGCGATCGCCGGACGCTCCGGCACCGGCGGCACGGGACGGCCCGGCACCGGCAGCGCGGAACGGCCCGGCACCGGCGGCGCGGAACGGTCCGGGCCCGGCGCGTGCGGGGCGCGCATGGCATCGGCCACGGCCGCGATCGCCGGACGGCCGGGCGCCGCGCGGCCGGGCGCCGGACGGTCCGGCACGGGCACGTGCAGGGCGCGCATGGCATCGGCCACGGCCGCGGTCGCCTCGGCGTCGGGCCGGTCGCGGGCCCGCTCGCCCGGCTCGGCGCGCTCGATCAGCAGGGCACCGCGCCCCAGATCCGAGCGCAGCAGGTGTACCGCGCCCCGCCCGCCGAACGCCGCGAGCGCCCGCGACTCCTCCTCCAGCGACCCGCCGCCCGGCACGCCGAGCTTGAGCACCGCCGGCTCGCCGTCGGCGGTGGTGGCCGCCGCGACGTAGTGGTACGACAGGTCGAACGGCGCCCCGACGCTCAGCCCCCAGTCGCCCGCCACGGCGGCGACGGTCTCGGGCAGCGCGTCGAGCCAGCGGGCGCCGGGCTCGCCCCACGTGGCGGTGACGTTGCGCCGGAGCGCGGGCGTGATCATCGGTACCTCCGGCGCGGAGCGGTCAGGTGTGCGGGAGTGCGACCAGGGCCAGCACGTGCCGGGCCGGGCTGCCGGGCGGGGCCAGCAGCGTGAGCGCGGTGTCGTGGGCCCGGTGCCGGGCCGCGATCGCGTGCAGGGCCGCGACCCCGGCGCTGGCCAGGTGGGTCACGCCGGACAGGTCGGCGGTCAGCGGCACCGTGCCGCCGCGCGAGCGGTACAGCAGCTCGTGCTGCAGCCGCTCGGCCGTCGCGGCATCGAGCGGGCCGGCGACGAGGACCGTCGCGGCGTCCTCGGAGTCCACAATGGACATCTCCTCGTCCGGCTCCGCGACGCCGGCGGGCGCGGGTCCGGCCGCGCCGAGCAGGGCGGCGGGGCGGGTGAGGCGGTGGCGGAGCGTCGCCACGGTACCGCGGCCGGAACGATCCACCGTGAGCTCGTCCACGAGCTGCGAGGACAGGGCCAGGCCGCGGCCGCGCTCGGAGACCCTCCGCGGTTCGCGCCACGGGCCCGGGCCCGCCACCGTGATCTCGGCGACCCCGAGCGGCGTGAGGCGGGCGGTGACGGCGACGGTGCCGCCGGGCGGGGCGTGCTCGACCGCGTTCGTGGCCAGCTCGCCGACCGCGTGCTGGACGGCGAACGCGTCCTCCCCGGTCACCGCGACGGTCTCGAGCCAGGAGCCGAGCGTCTTGCGCAGGGCGCCGAGGCGGGTCAGGTCGGCGGGGACGTCGGTGTGCATCGGCTCGACGGGGGCCGTGCGCTGCGCGGCGAGCAGCGTGATGTCGTCGCGGTAGCCGGTGCTCCGCACGAGCAGCTCGACGGTCTGGGTGCAGGCGCGCTCGGCCGGGGGCACGTCGGGCGCGTGCAGGGCGCGCCCGGCGACGGCGTCGGCCGCGACCCGGGCGAACTCGTCGGAGGCGGCGGCGAGCGTGCGGCCGGGGCGCTCGACGATGCCGTCGCTGTACAGCAGCAGCACGTCGCCGACGTCCAGCCGCTCGGTGGCGACGGGGAAGGTGCCGCCCGTGCCGAGCGGGCCGGCACCCGACGGGGCCAGGAAGCGCGGCTCCCCGGCGGCGGTGACGAGCAGCGGGGGCGGGTGGCCGGCGGTGCAGTACTGCACGGCACCGCCGGCGGTGTCCAGCACCGCGACGCAGACGGTCGCGGCCCGGGCCCCGGGCACCCGGCGCGCGAACCGGTCGGCGGCGGCGAGGGCCTCGGCCGGGCCGGCGCCGTCGTCGAGGCGGTCCTGCAGCACGGCCCGCAGCTGGCCCATCACGCCCGAGGCGGTGACCCCGTGGCCGACCACGTCGCCGACGACGAGCGCGAGGGTGCCGCTCGCGCGCGGTACCGCGTCGAACCAGTCGCCCCCGGCGGCCGTCCCGGTCCCGGCCAGCAGGTAGCTCGCCGCGACCCGGGCGCCCGGCAGCAGGGGCAGCCCGCGGGGCAGCAGGGCCTGCTGGAGCGCGTCGACGACGTCGCGGGCCTGACGGTACTGTTCCCGCAGGTCGTCCGCGTCCCGCTCGGCCACCAGGCGGGCCTGGACGATCTCGGTGACGTCGATGCCGCCGGCGATCACGCCTCGGACCGTGCCGTCCGGACCCAGCCACGGGTTGATGCTGAAATCGGCGTAGAACTCGCGGACCGAGCCGTCCGGCTGGGTCAGATGGGCCCGCCAGCGCTGGCCGGCGACGGGGACGCCGGTGCGGTACACCTCGTCGTAGGCGTCGAGCCAGCCCTGCCCGGCGAGATCGGACAGCGCCTCGCGCAGCGGACGCCCGATGACGTCCCGCTCGCCGGTCATCGCCAGCGTGGCCCGGCTGACGCCGAGAATCCGCAGCTGGGGACCCTCGGCGACGAGCAGGACGAAGGGCGCCTGCTCGACCGCGGAACGGATCGGATCGGGATCCATGCCGCCCATCCTGTCAGGCGGGCGCCGGTCGACACACCTGGACCTTTGTCAGGGGCTTGCCGGGGCTGTCCCCTGATGCGGCTGGGGTGCCGGCGCGCCGATGCTGGTAGTACCCCGATCGCGATAGGAGAACGACAATGGACAGCGTGTACGGCTCGATGCGCCGGCAGGGTCTCGTCCGGCCGATGCACGGCCGGCTCCTCGGCGGCGTGTGCGCGGGCCTCGGCCGGCGCTTCGGCCTCGACCCGTGGATGGCGCGCCTGCTGTTCGTCCTGGCGCTGCTGATCATCCCCGGCAGCCAGATCCTCGTCTACCCGATCCTGTGGATCCTCATGCCGTCCGAGGTGTGACTACGCTGCCGGCGTGACTGATCGCGCCCACCCTCCGGCCGGCCCGTACGAGATCGGCTCCACGACCTGGCCGGGCCTGGCCAAACTGGCCGAGGAGGCCGGCGAGCTCGTGCAGATCCTGGCGAAGCTCGTCGGCGCCTCGGGCCGCGAGACCTACTACGACGGCACCGACCTGCGGGCGCGGCTCATCGAGGAGTGCGCGGACGTGATCGCGGCCGTCACCTTCTTCACGGAGACGAATGCGCTGGGGCCGGCGGTGGGCGAGCGGGCCGGCGAGAAGCTGGCGCTGTTTCGCCGCTGGCACGCCGAGGGCTGATGTTCGCCACGCTTCGCGCGCGACCGGCGCGTCGCCGCTGACGTTGCTCCGTCTCGGTCGACTCAGCGTGTCCGGTGGCAACTGGCATTGCTCCGGCCTGGTCGGCTCAGCGTGTCCGGTGGCAACTGGCATTCCTCCGGCTTGGTCGGCTCAGCGTGTCCGGTGGCAACTGGCATTGCTCCGGCTTGGTCGGCTCAGCACGTCCGGTGGGCAACTGACAGTGCTCCGCCGTCCTTGGCTCGGCGTGTTCGTCGCGGGCTGTCAACAATTGGGGCCCATGCCGGTGGATGCTCGGCTCGAACGGCCGACCGGCCGCCTGTCCGCACACCCTGAGCCCGTCTACCGCCGCGTTCACCGCCGCCGGCCCGCTGCCGCGCTTCGCGCGAGGCGGGCGGGGATCGTGTGCCGTGCGGGTCGGCCTGCCGAAAAGTCCGACACTTCGTGATCGAACTTTTCGGATTTATACCCTGACGGCGGATTTGTCGGGTTGCTAGCCTCCTGAGCTGCGGAGATGCGTTTTTGTCGTACCCCTCCGGCATGATGCGGCCATGTTGCTCCCCCTCCTGCTGCGCTCCTGGGGTCCCGAGACATGCGACCCGTCCGACCTCGCCGACTGGCACCCCGGCAACCCGTCCCGCGGCCAGTGCGGCACAACCGCCCTGGTCGTGCGCGAGGTCCTCGGCGGCGACCTGCTCCTCGGCCGGGTCACCGCCGGCGGGGAACCGGCCGGCGTCCACTACTGGAACCGCCTCCCCGACGGCACCGAGCTCGACCTGACCCGCGACCAGTTCCGCCCCGGCGAACTCGTCACCCCGGGCACCGTCGTGGTCCCGCCCGAGGGACCGCCGAACCGCTGCCGGGGCCAGCACGCGATCCTGCGCCACCGCGTGCTCACCGCCCTGGGCCGCCTGCCGGCCCCCGACCAGGCCGCGCCACCCCTGCGGCTGGCCATGGCGCTGCTGGTCGATCCAGCGGGTGCGGTACTGCTGCGCCGCCGCTCCCCCACCGCCGCCTTCGAGCCCGGCCAGTGGGCGCCCCCGGTCGCGCGCATCCAGCCCGTCGACCCCGCCACCAACGCCTTCACCCGCCGCGGCCTGGCGGAGGAGGCCGCGCGGCGCGCCCTGGCGGAGGAGGCCGGCATCGAATACACGGACCGCCTCCACCACCACTGGCACGGCACCCTGCCGGACGTGACGGGCCGGGCGCCCCACGTGGAGCTGACGGTCCTGGCGGGCCGCCACGACCTGGGCGACGCGGGCATCCTGGCCGACGACCTGTCCGCGACCGACCTGTCCCCGACGGCGGCCGTGTGCCTGCAGGCGCTGATCAAAAGCAGCCGCGCGAGCCCGGTCCGAGCCGAGACCGCCGCCCGCCGCACGACCTCGGCCTGACACTCTCCGACGACGGCGCGCCGACGGGAGCTGATCAGAAGCCGCCGGGCGCGCCGCCCCGCACACCGCTCGGCAGGCGGCGGAGCCATCCGCCGCCACCGCCTGGAGAGCGCCCGGCCCGTGGCGGGCGGGGCCTTGCCGTGCAGGGGCCTCGGCGCGCGGGGCCTTGGCGCGCAGAGCCGCGACGCGCACGGCCCTGGCACGCAAAGCCCTGACGCGCACGGCCTTGACACGCACGGCCTTGACACGCACGGCCTTCGCACGCACGGCCTTGGTGCCGATGGCCGATACGAGTCATGGCCTCCGGCACCGTCTCCCTCAGCCGCAACAGCGCGGCGAAATGCGGTCCTCGGGACACGCCCGCCGCCGCACGGCCCGACCGCACCACGAGCCACCGCACGGCGTGCCCACACCGCGACCGCCACGCGCCCCGCGAGCCGTCCCACAGCCCGCCCATGCCGGGAGCCGCCGCACGGCCCCGACCGCACCACGAGCCACCGCGCGGCCCGCCGGCACCGCGACCGCCGTGACCGCCGTGACCGCCGTGACCGCCGTGACCGCCATGAGCACGGTGAGCCGCCGCAAGGGCCGCCCATCCGTCACCCGGCGCGTAGCGCGGCGAGCCGCCACCCGCCGCACACCCCCGTTCACGACCCGCCCATCACGCGACTGCGGTAACGAGCAGAGGCGAAGGGCCAGGGTGCGCGACACTGGGTGGGTGTCCGAATTGCGGTTCGTGGTGCAGCTGCACCGAGCCCGGCGGTTGCACTACGACTTCCGGCTCGAGGTCGACGGGGCGCTCGTCAGCTGGGCGGTGCCCAAGGGCCCGACCCTCGACCCGAAGGTGCGCCGGGCGGCTTTCAAGGTCGGGGACCATCCGATGGAGTACGTCGCGTTCGAGGGTGTGATCCCGGCCGGCACGTACGGGGGCGGAGACGTGATCGTGTGGGACACCGGCGAATGGGTGCCCTACAAGGACCCGGATCCGGGGGCCGCGCTCGACGCCGGGGAACTGCACATCGAGCTCTTCGGGGAGAAGCTGCGCGGCCGGTTCGTCATCGTGCGTACGCGCCGTGACGAGTGGCTGCTGCTCAAGAAGCGCGACGAGCACGCGGTCGCCGGGTGGGAGCCGGGTGAGCATCCGCTCTCCGTCCTCAGTGGACGCTCCAGCGACGAGGTGAAGGCCGACCCCGAGTGGGAGTGGCGCTCCGATCTGCCCGCCGAACGCGCGGCCGTCCGGCTCCAGGCAGCCGAGCGAACGCGCAAACCCGAGCACACGAACGAAACCGAACACGCGAACCAGACCGGGCACGCGAACCGGACCGGGCACGCGAACCGGACCGGGCACACGGACCGGACCGGGCGCTCGAACACCCGGGCACGCAAGAGTACGGACGGACACGCCGCCACGCGTGAGCGAATGGACGAGGGCGCTCGCGCAAGCGTGCATGAGCGCCCGAGTGCGGAAGTTGCGGCAGCGGGACGTGAACGCGAACACGATCGTGCGGAAGTTGCGGCAGCAGGACGCGAGCGCGAACACGAACGCGCGGAAGTTGCGGCAGCAGGACGCGAGCGCGAACACGAACGCGCGGAAGTTGCGGCAGCAGGACGCGAGCGCGAACACGAACGCGCGGAAGTTGCGGCAGCGGGACGTGAGCGCGAACACGAACGCGCGGCGGGCAGTGCGATCGAGGACTTCGAATCGCTGCGTCACGAGGCCGGGCTCGACGCGATCGGCGAGAACGGCACGTGGGAGGTGTACGGGCGCCGGCTGCGGGTCACCAATCTCGGCAAGGTGCTGTTCCCCGGGCGTGGCGACGAGGGGGCGGTGACGAAGCGGGAGCTGCTGCGGTACACGGCGAGGATCGCGCCGACCATGGTGCCCTATCTCGCCGGGCGCGCGCTCAACCTGCACCGGTTCCCGAACGGTTCGCACGCGCCCGGGTTCTGGCAGAAGGCGCTCCCGGCGCACGCGCCGCAGTGGCTGACGCGGTGGCGGGAGCCGGGGTCCGGCACCGAGTACCTGGTGGCGGACGAGCCCGCCGCGCTCGTGTGGGCGGCGAACTACGGCGGCCTCGAATGGCACCCATGGACGTCCACAGTGGACCATCCGGGCAGCCCGTCGTACGCCCTCGTCGACCTCGATCCCGGTGACGGCACCGCTTGGGAGGATCTGCTCGTGCTGGCCCGGCTGCACCGCACCGCGTTCGAGCATCTCGGGGTCGAGGCCCGGGCCAAGGTCAGCGGGCGGCGCGGGATCCAGATCTGGGTGCCGATCGCCCGCGGGCCCGGGTTCGCCGAGACGCGCGCGTGGGTCGAGGGGCTGTCGCGCTCGATCGGCGCGGTCGTGCCCGACCTCGTGAGCTGGGCGTGGGAGAAGGCCGAGCGGGGCGGCCGGGCGCGGCTGGACTTCACGCAGAACGCGGTGAACAAGACGCTCGTGGCGCCCTACAGCCCGCGCCCCGCCGCCGGTGCGCCGGTCTCCGCGCCGATCGCCTGGGACGAGCTCGACGACCCCGCCCTGCGCCCGGACGGGTTCACCATCCGCACCATCGGCGAGCGGCTGTCCACGCATGGCGATCTCTTCTCGCCCGTACTGCACACCCAGCAGTCGCTGCCGCCCCTCACCTAATTACTTCGACCTGAAAAAGTAGATGTGGCTGCGCTGCCCACGGCTGGCCCGTGGGCAGCAGTTGGCCGCTGGGTCTGTGAGGGTGGGTCATGCGGCCTGGGCGGCGGCCAGGCGGGTGATTTTGGTGAGGTTGTGGGCGAAGATGCCGTGTCCGCACCAGATTCGGGCGCCGGTCAGGGTGGCGAGCCGGGTGCGGTTCCAGCCGTAGCGGTGTTTGAGGTGGCTGATGCGGCCTTCGCAGCCGGTGCGCCATTTGACGAGGTTCCGGAACGCCGGTCGTTGTTCGTGCTGGCGGCGGGTGGCGCCGGTGGTGCCTTTGCGGGGTATCGCGACGGTGTGGACGCCCAGGTTGTGGAGCCGGGTTTCGATGGCGGCTTCGCCGTAGCCGCGGTCGGCGGCGACGGCGCGGGGGATGCGGCCGGTGCGGTGGTGAATGCGGCGGATCGCCGGTTCCAGTTGCGGCGCGTCGGGTGGGTTGCCGAGTTCGACGGTGTGGTCCAGGACGATGCCGTCGGTGTTGTCGAGGACCTGGGCTTTGTAGCCGAACTCGACGGGCCGGTCGATGCGTCCTTTGCGGATCGGTCTGGCCTGGGGGTCGTGGAGGCTGACGAGGCGGGTGGCCGAGTCCGGTTTGCCGCCGTCGAGGCGGGTGCGGGTCTGGGCGACCACCTGCGCTGCCCGGGTGAGGAGCGTGTCGAGTTCGTTGACGGCCCGGTGCAGCCGGCCCCGGGCCCGTCCGGTCGTGCGGGGCAGCGACCGGCGGGCGTTGCGCAGCACTGCCGAGGCTTCAGCGGCGGTCTGGTCGAGCAGACCGGCCAGTTCACCGGTGATCCGGGTGACGGTGCGGTGGGCCTCCTCGCGGGCTGCCGCACCGCGCAAGTGCAAGCTCAACGCGATCGCCCGGACCCGCCGGGCGGCGGCGCGACTACGGTCGCGGAACGTCGTACGGGGTGCCGCGCCGACGGTCTTGATCCGCGTCACCAGCCGGCCGATCTTCACCACCGCCCTCGCCAGCAGACCGGAGTCGGTCGGGTACTGCACGTTCGCCGACACCACGGTGGTGTCGGCGCGGACTTTTCCCGTCTTCACCACCCTGGCCTCGACCGCCGTGGCGAGCAATTCCTCGTTGAGCGCGGCCACCGCCTGCTCCCCGCACCGGGTGGTGATCTTCATCAGCGTCGTCGGGTGCGGCACCCGGCCGTCGATATCGATCCGGCAGAACCGCCGCCACGAGATCGAGTCGGACACCTCAGCACACAGCGACTCATAGCCCAACTGGTAGCGATGCTTGAGGAACATCAACCGCAGATACGTCTCCATCGGCACGCTCGGCCGACCCATCCGCGGCGAGAAGTGCGGCACGAACGGGACCAGGAAACGCTCGTCGTCCAGCCACGCATCAACCCGTTCCAGCTCCGCCGGCAGCCGCAGGCACACCTCCGGCAGCACCGACTCCCACAACGACGGCTGCACGTTCCGTGTCCGCAGCATGACCGCAATCCCTTGCGCGCCAACGACTTCCTGTCACCGAACATGGTGACACCCCGGCGTGCCCGGCATAGCCGGACACGCCGACAACCATCAATCTACTTTTTCAGGTCGAAGTAATTAGCCTTGATCCAGCCCTGGTCGGGGTCGGTGCGCAGCTTCGCGTGCAGGTGTTCGTCGTGGCGATCGCCGTCGCCGTAGCGGTACGACTGACGCAGCACGCCCTCCAAGGGGAAGCCCGCGCTCTCGGCGACCCGGCACGAGCCCGGGTTGTCCACCGCGTGGCACAGTTCGATCCGGTGCAGGCCGACCGTGTCGAAGGCGAACCGCGCGGCGGCGCGCACGGCCCGGGTGGCGATGCCCCGGCCCCTGGCCCCGGGGACGGTCCAGTAGCCGATCATGCCGTGGTCCATCGCGGCGTCGACGCGCACCGAGACCGTTCCCAGCACCGGGCCGTCGCCGGGGTCGGACACCACCCAGCCGACCCGCGTGCCGCTCGACCAGTCCGCGCGCTGGCGGATCCAGGTCAGCACGTCGGTGCCGGGCGGGGGTGGGCTCCATCGCAGCAGGAGCGGATCGGTGAACGCCGCGGCGATCGCCGGCTCGTCGGCGTCCACGGGTGCGCGCAGCACCAGGTCCGCGAGTTCGATGCGCACCGGATACGGGGGGACGGTGGCCATGTCCCGCACTGTACGCAGACGCAACGGTCTCCGGCCCGTGCGGGCCGGAGACCGTGAGGTTCGCGTGAGGCGGTACTGGTTACAGAGCCCGCCGGCTGCGGCCGCTCAGGCCGGCGACGAGCGCCACACCGACCGCCGCGAGCACGACCTGGACCAGCAGCTCGCCCCAGTCGACACCCGGGGTGTCGGTGGAGATGCCGATGGCGTTGGCGACCACGGTGCCCAGCAGCGCGGCGATGACGCCGACGACCATCGTGACCAGGATCGACATGCTCTGTCGGCCGGGAACCACCAGCCGACCCAGCGCACCGACGATCAGACCGACGATGAGCGCCGTGATGATTCCGGTGACAGTCACTGCTCCTCCTCGAAGACTCTTCGTTTTCCGGTCGACTCATTGATGCCCCTCGGCCGGGCGCACCAAACACGACATCGATCGGGTGGCTTCCGGGAAAATCGGCGGCGTGCCGGGAGGCGCCTGCTGAGACTGGTGGTACCGGAAGCGAAGCACGCGATCGCACAAGCTCACCGGCAGCCAGGTGACCTCCCCCGGTGGCCGCGGGGGACGGCACGACACGGCGGGTATGGCGCCGGCCGCATCCACGGCCCGCGACCGGCGCCATGCCCGCACTGCCGCAGCAGAATCCGACATATACCCTGCAGATGCGACAGCCCGGGACGACTAGGACTGGGCGACCAGCCGGAAGGACTGGGCCGGGCCGCCGGTGCACGACCACTGCTGCACCTGCGCCCCGTCAGCCGTCGACACGTCCTGCACGTCCAGGCACTTGCCGCTGTTGCGGGCGATGAAACGGTACGACCCGTCGCCGTTCGCGACCGCCTGCCACTGCTGGTTCGTGGCGCCGCCGTAGGACCACAGGTGCACCTGCGCCCCGTCGCCGGTCGCGCCGGTGCCGCCGTTGACGTCCCACGACAGGCCGGTCGCGTAGCGGTTCACGACGTTGTAGTAGCCGCCGCCGACCGAGCGGAACTGCCACTGCTGGTTCGTCGCGGCCGGGCTGGCGCACGACCACTGCTGCAGCGCGGTGCCGTTGGCCGTGCCCCAGCCGGTGTCGTCGAGGCACTTGCCGCTGTTGGTGTTGATCACCTGGTACCACGCGGCGGTGCTGGGCTGGCCGCCCCCGCCGCCGGTGGTGGGCGGGTTCGAGGTCGGGGTGACGGTGCCGCCCGGCCACGTGAAGGTGGCCATGGCCCCGGCCGGGAGGTTCGTGCCGAACGAGGAGCCGCCGAAGGAGACCTGGAAGTTCTGCGCCCCGCCGGAGTTGACCGCCACGAGCACGATCGAGCCGTCCGGGTTGCGGAAGGCGACGTTCTCGATGCCGCCCTGGCCCTGGTTCGTCGAGTCGATGCGGACCGCGCCCGGCTTGACGAACTTCGCGAGGTGCCCAAGCACGTAGTACTCGGCGTTGTACGTGATGGTGCCGCCGTTGACGGTCACCACGCCCGTGCAGTTGGTGCACGAGCCGATCACCGGGCCGTGGTTGGCGTCCAGGGCCATGTTCCACGTCGTGACCGTCCTGGCCCAGTTGCGGGTCGCGCCGATCGCGAGGTTGCGGCCCTGCCACAGCAGCGAGTCCGCGAACGTGTTGCCCGACTCGGTGCCGGAGCACTCGGTGAAGAAGACGTCCTTGTTCGGGTACGCGTTGTGCACGGTCGTCTGCCCGCTCGGGGTGCCGCCGTAGCAGTGCCACGCGGTGCCCGCCACGTTGTTGCCGGCGCCGGCGAGCACCTGCTGCGGGAACGACGTGTTGTCCCAGTTGTGGTCCCAGGCCAGGATCTTCGTGCCGGTCCCGGCCGCGGCCAGCTTCGGGGCGAGCGAGTTGATGACGCGGACCTGCTGGTCGGACTGCATGAGCATGCCGGGGTAGCCGGGCGGGGAGAACTGCGGCTCGTTCTGGATCGACAGGTACTGGATCGCCACCCCGGCCGCCTGGTACGCCTGGACCGACTTGACCAGGTAGTCGCCGAAGGCGCCCTCGTAGCCGGTCGACAGCGAGCCGCCGACCATGTTGCCGTTGGTCTTCATCCAGCCCGGCGCGCTCCACGGCACGCCCATGACCTGCACCTGCGGGTTGATCGACTTCGCCTGGGTGAGCAGGGGCAGGATGTAGGCCTGGTCGTGCGAGACGGAGAAGCGCGACAGGCTCGGGTCGGCCGAGCCGTCGTCGTAGCTGTAGAAGCTCCGCGAGAAGTCGGAGGCGCCGAACGGCTGCCGCAGCCAGTTCAGCCCGATGCCGGAGGACGGGCTGAACAGGTTGTTCATGACCGTGTTGCGGGCCGGGGAGTTGAAGATGAGGTAGGCGCTGGCGTCGGTCAGCGAGGCGCCGAAGCCGACCATCGACTGGTAGGTGGTGTTCGGGTTCACGGTGATGACGGCGCCGCTGCCCGCGGTACCGAATGGGATGGCGCTCTTCTGGGCGAGCAGGTTGGCGCGGTCCGGGGTCGTCAGCCACACGTTCGCCGAGGTGGCGGCGAGCGCGGGCGCGGGTCGGGCGACGACGTAGGCCACGCCGGCGACGAGCACGGTGGCGGCCGTGCCCATCGCCAGCAGACGCAGGCGCATGGCGGTGCTCCTTCGGTGGGTGGGGGCGCAGCTAGGCGTACAGGCGGATGTCGGCGAGGCTCCACCAGTTCCCGGCCGCGGCGGTCGAGGTGATCCGCAGGTACCGGGCCCTGGTCGGGCGGATGTCCACATTGGTCAGCTGCCCCGCCCCGGCGCCCTGGGCGAGGGTCGTCCAGTGGGTGCCGTCGGCGCTGGTGGACAACTGCCAGCCGCGGGCCTGGTCGCCGACGCTCGCGCCGCTGTCGATCGCGACCCGGCGGAAGGTGCGCGGCGAGCCGAGGTCGACCTGCAGGTACTGCCCCGGCTCCTGGGCCGCGCCGCTGGACCAGCGGGTCGTGGCGTCCTCGTCGACGGCGAGGGCGGCGTCGGGGCTCGCGGGCGACGACGACGCCGTCGCGCCCGCGATGGACAGCAGCTTCAGCCCGTCGTCGAGCACCTTGCTCTTCGGCCAGGTGAACGTGGCGAGCGAGCCGCCGGGCAGGGTGTAGTCGAACGAGTGGCCGCCGACCGCGACCGTGAACGTTCTCGGCGCGTCGTTCTCGTTGTGGGCCACCAGGACCGTGGACCCGTCCGGGTTGCGGAAGGCCACGTCGGTGACCTCGCCGTTCCAGGCGGGGTTGCCGAAGCTGGTGCTGGCGATGCGCACCGCGCCGGGCTTCACGAACTTGGACAGGTGCCCGATGGTGTAGTACTCGGCGTCGGTGGTCCAGGACCCTTCGCCGTTCGCGCCGGCCCCGGCGGAGCCGTCGGGCTGGACCGTGATGAGGCCGGTGCAGGTGCCGCAGCCGCCGAGGTGCGGGCCGCCGGTCGAGTCCAGGGCCAGGTTCCAGGTGACCGCCGACTTGGCCCAGTTGCGGGTGACGCCGACGGTGATGGTGCGCGCGTGCCACTTCAGGGTGTCGGTGAAGTACTGCGCCGGGGTGTCGTTCGCGCCGTGCGAGCCGGAGCACTCGGTGAACCAGATGCCCTTGCCGGGGTCGGCGTCGTGCAGGGCGGTCATCGCGCTGGGGTCGCCGTAGTAGCAGTGGTACGCCGTGCCCGCGATCCAGCGGCTCGCCGGGTTCTGCAGCAGCCGGTACGGGTAGTCGGCCTCCGGGTCCTGCCCGGGCGGGGTGTTGGCGATGTCGTTGGGGTGGGTCTGCCAGTTGTGGTCGTAGCCGAGGATCTTCGTGCGCGGGCTCACCAGGCGCAGCAGCGGCCCGAGGATCTCGATGACCTTCCCGGCCTGGGTGGTGTCGAGGCCCATCACCGGCCCGCCGCCCGCGTCGCGGTTCTGCGGCTCGTTCTGGATCGTGAGGTAGTCGACGGGCACGCCGGCCGCGGCGTAGGCCAGGACGAACCTGGTCAGGTAGAGGGCGTAGCCGGCGTACACCTTCGGGTCGTCCCTGAGCTCCCCGCTGGCGAGGGAGTCACTGGTCTTCATCCACGCCGGCGGGCTCCACGGCGTCGCCATGATCTTCAGCTGCGGGTTGAGCCGCTTGGCCTCCCGCAGCAGGGGCAGGATCTGCGCCTGGTCGTGCGCGATGCTGAAGCGGGTGAGCAGATAGTCCGTCTGCCCCGGCGGCATGTCGTCGTACGTGTAGTGCTCGGGCTGCGCCGTGAAGTCCGACGCCCCGATCGGCTGCCGCAGGAAGCTCACGCCGATCCCCTCGACCGGGTCGAAGAGCGCCCGCATCGCCTCGGCCCGCCGGGCGGGCGAGAGCCGGTAGAGCACGGCCGCCGACGAGTCCGTGATCGAGGCGCCGAAGCCGTCCATGCTCTGGTACGTGCGGCTCGGGTCGACCGTGATCGTCGTGCGGCTGCTCGCGTTCGTGGTGAACGCGACGGCGGCCCGCTCGTGCATCAGCTCGGCCCGGTCGATCGTGGTGACCCAGACCCGGGCCGAGGGCGCGGCGCTCGCCTCGGCCGCGGTGGCCCCGGTGAGACCGGCCGCGACCGCCGCGCCGGCCGCGACGAGACATACCACCCTGCGCTGCATACGCATCTCCCACGCGTGTAACAAATGAAACAAGAATGTAACGTGCTGCGTGAAGCACAGCATCGGCTCCGACTGATGTCAAGAAATTGCCGGGCGCTCGTGCGGGGGCCGCTGCTACGGTCATCGGCGGCGCGAGCCGGGGGCCCGGTGCGCAGGCGTCGGATACTTCGTCATCCAGGTGTCGCGGGTTCGAGTCCCGCCCGCCGCACACGCGGCGGTAGCTCAGCCGGCAGAGCATTGGGCCATCACCGGTGCCGCTTCGAACTCGGGCCCCCGTTACCGTGTCGGCATGACCGTCGATCCGCTGGACGCGTGGGCCGCCGAGACCGGGCGGCTCGTCGAGGCGCTGCGGGACGTGCCCGAGCCGGACTGGGCGCGGCCGAGCCCGTGCCCGCCCTGGACCGCCGCGGCGCTGCTCGGGCACGTCGTGGCCGGCGTCGTGCGGGTGCCGGGCATGCTCGACGCCCCCGCGCCCGAGCGGGCCGAGATCGACGCGGCCGGGTACTTCCGGGCGGACGAGCGGTTCTCCGGCGGTACCGATGCCGAACGGATCGACTCTGGCCGGCGGGCCGCGGCCGAGGCGGGCGGCCCCGAGCTGGTGCGCCGGCTCGCCACCGCGCGCGAGGACGCGATCGGGCGCTGCCGCCGCGAGCCGCCCGGGCGGGTCGTGCGCACCCGGCACGGCGACGCGATGCTGCTGACGGACTTCCTGGTCACGCGCGTGCTGGAGGCCGGCATCCACGGGCTGGACCTCGCCGACGCGCTCGGCCGGGAGCCGTGGCTGACCCCGCCCGCGGCGCGGCTGCTCGTCGGGCTGTACGGCGGCGCGGCGCTGGGCTGGGCGCCGCTCGCGCTGCTGCGGGTCGCGACCGGGCGGGCCGAGCCGACCCCGCAGCAGGCCGCCGACCTCCAGCGGCACGGGGTGCGCCGGCTCACGCTCGGGCGGTAGGCATACTTCGAGGGTGGTGTTGTCGCGTCGCTGGTCGGTGTTCCTCGTGCTCGTCGGGGTCTGGACCTGGGTCATCTGGCCCCGGTTCCTCGTCGCCATCTGGCAGGACGACCGGGCCTGGGACGCCGCCGGGCACCCCACCGCCTTCTTCACCGTCCACGCGGTGCTCATCGCCGTCTCGCTGATCATCGGCACCGCCGTCGGCGTGCTGGGCGTCCGCGGCTGGCGGGCGGGCCGCGGGTCGTAGTCGGACCCGCGGAACCTTTCGCACCCCGCGCGGTAGAGGAGGGGCGAAGGGTCACGACGGGGAGGGGCGGCCGGTGAAGGTCGCCTGGGCCAAGACCACCGACGCCGCGGTGTCGGCCGTGGCCTTCGACGCCGCCGGCACCATGGTCGCGGCGACCGATTTCCGGTGAGCCACCGCCGCCGGCCACGCGCACCTGCGCCTGCCCGCCGGGGCCGGCACCGGGCTGTTCGACTGGCGCCGGCCCGCCCGCGGTGCAGCGCCGCCGGCCGCGGCCCGGTGCGTCACGCTACAGCCACACGCTGACCTCCAGCTTCCCCGTCGAGCCGAGATCCAGCGGGACGGTCGGCCGCACGATCTGCCGCGCGGCGCCGGGCGTGGGCGTCACGGCGAGATAGACGCCGCTCACGGGCGGCTTGCTGATGTCGTCGTACGTGTTGCGCCACGCCAGCACCGCCAGCGTGCTCTGCCCCGGGGCCAGGGCGACGGGGTGCGCCGGCTCGCTGTGGCTGCGGGCAGGCACGATCGCGATGTCCTGCGGGTCGCGGTCCTCGCCGAGCACGACGACCTCCGGCCGGCCGCTGACGGTCACCGGCCGGTCGCCGCAGTTCTCCAGGCGCAGCCCCATCTCGCGGTAGCCCATGGCCGCGTCGCCACGCTCGGCCGACAGCCGCAGCCCGTCGCCGGGGCAGGCCGTGGACTCGGCGGACGGGGTCACGCTCGGGCGGGCCGATGCCGTGGTCGGCAGCGTGTTCTGCGGCTGCGGGCCGGGCCGGGCGCAGCCGGCGAGCAGCAGCAGCGCCAGCAGTGCTACCCCCGTGGTTCTCATGCGCCGATCCTGCCCTCAGGGCGCGGGCGACAGCACGTCCGGGGTCAGCCCGGCGACGTTCGCCACGCCGGCCAGGGCCATCGTCAGGTCCAGCTCCGCGAGCACGTTGTCGATCACCTGGCGGACGCCGTCGGCGCCGGCGAGCGCGAGGCCGTACAGGTGCGGGCGGCCGAGCAGGCACGCGTCGGCGCCGAGGGCCAGAGCGAGGAACACGTCCGCGCCGGTCCGGATGCCGCTGTCGAACAGCAGCGTGGGCCCGGCGCCGACGGCGCGGCGGATCGCGACCAGCGCGTCGAGGGCGGCCACGGCGTGGTCGACCTGGCGGCCGCCGTGGTTGGACACGATGATCCCGTCGACGCCGGCGTCCAGCGCGCGCCGGGCGTCGGCCGGGTCCAGGATGCCCTTGAGCAGGATCGGCAGCCGGGTCCGGCCGCGCAGCGTCGCCAGGTGCCCCCAGCTCAGCCCCGGGTTGGAGTAGATGTCGAGGAACGTCTCGACGGCCGCGCGCGGCTCCCGGGCCCGCAGGTTGGCCCACGTGCTGCCGGGGTGCTCGCGGGCGATCGACAGCAGGGTGCGCAGGGCGCCGAGGGTGACCTGGGCCTTGGCCGCCGGAGCCTCGGCACGCTCCCGGACGATCTGCATGAACCGCGGGTCCGAGGTGTACTGCGCGATGCCCTGCCCCCGCGCGAACGGCAGCGAGCCGAGGTTGAGGTCCTGCGGCCGCCAGCCGAGCATGGTGGTGTCGAGGGTGACGACGAGCGCCCGGGCCCCGCACGCCTCGGCCCGCCCGATCAGGGAGTCCACGAGCCGCTCGTCGGTGGACCAGTAGAGCTGGTACCAGAACGGCGTGCCGCCCATCGCCTCGGCGGTGCGCTCCATCGGGCTGCAGCCCTGGTTGGACAGCACGTACGGCACCCCGGCCGCCGCCGCCCCGCGCGCGATGAGCACGTCGGAGTCCCGCCGCACGAGCGCCCCCGCCCCGACGGGCGCGAGCAGCAGCGGCGCGGCCAGGGGCGTGCCGCAGACCTCGGTGCGCAGGTCGCGCTCGGTGACGCCGTGCAGCATCCGCGGCCGGATGCGCCAGCGCTCGAACGCGGCCCGGTTGTGCCGCATCGTCGCGCCCTCGCCGGCGCCCCCGGCCACGTAGGCCCAGGCCCGCCGGGACATCCGCCGGTGCGCCGCCCGCTCCAGCTCGGCGGCGTCGGTCGGCACCGCGGGCCGCCGCCCGAGCGACCCCTGCCGGTACACCACGCCCTGCCGGGCCCGCCCGATACTCATGGCGCGGACGGTACCCTGAGCCCGATGCCCCTGCCGAGCGAGGACGAGCTGCGGGACGCGACCTGCGTGGCCTGCCCCGGCCAGTCCCTGCCGCTCGGCGCGTTCGACGTGGCCGAGCGCCCCGGCCCCGGCATCCCCTACGACGCGGCGCTCGGCTACCGGGTGCACGCGGCCACGGGCACCCCGACGTGCGTGCACCCGTACCGCGTGGGCGTGCCCCCGGCCCGGTACGCCTCGGCCGGCACGCCCCTGCCGAGGCGGCCGGCGCCCGCCCCGCCGCCCCCGGCCGACCCGCCGCTCCCGGCCGACCCGACCCTGCTGGAGGCCTGGGTGATCGCCGTCGCCTGCGGGTCCCAGCCGGCGACCCTGGGCGCGGCGCTGCGCCGGGCCGAGGCGCTGGCCCTGACCCGCTTCCCGCCCCGGGACGTCGTCGCGGCCCTGCGCCGGGTCCTGACGGTGGAGCTGGCCCGCCGGCGGTGACGGGCGCCCGGCCCGCGCGCGGCCAGTAGGGTGGGGGTTCATGAGCAGCGTCTTCTCGAAGATCCTCGCCGGTGAGCTTCCCGGCCGATTCGTGTGGCAGGACGACGACGTCGCCGCGTTCCTCAGCATCGCGCCGCTGCGCCCCGGCCACACGCTGGTCGTCCCGCGCCGGGAGGTCGACCAGTGGACCGCCGCCGACCCGGACCTGTTCGCGAAGTGCGCCACTGTCGCGCAGACGATCGGCCGGGCCGTCCAGCGCGCCTGGAACGCCCCGCGTGCCGGGCTCGTCGTGGCCGGGTTCGAGGTGCCCCACCTGCACATCCACGTCTTCCCCACGTGGGGCATGGACGACTTCGACTTCGCCCGGGTCGACCAGCACCCGGACCCCGCGGCGCTGGACGACGCCGCCGAGCGCATCCGCGCCGCCCTCGCCGAAGGGTAGGGATCCCCGGCGCCCGCGGGGTATGAGGACCACGTGCGCGTGCGCTTCGACGGGTGGATCGCCGGGATCGGGACGGCCAGCGGGACACGGCTCGTGCTCGGGCACTGGCCGCGCTCGCCGTTCGGGCCGGTCAGCGACGTGATGGTGGAGCACCCCGGCGGCCACCGGGTGCTGCTGGCCCAGACCGCGGAGCTGGCCGCGTTCGTGGCCGCCACCTACGCCTTCGACGAGGTGCGGGTCGAGGCCGTGGAGGTGAGCGCCGGGCGGGCCTGGCACGTCGGGGCGGGGCCGCTGCGGCTGGACTTCGCCGTGGGCCGCCGGGGCGGGCTGGGATGGCTGCTGCGTGCGGTACCGGCGGGACTGGCGCGGCGCCCCGGCTGGGTGCGCCTCGTGGACCTGCCGGCGCGCCTGGCGCTGCGGGGCGTGCGCACGTACGGCAGCGCGGGCAACGGGCGGCGGGAATGGTACGGCGTGCGGGACCTGCACCCCGTCGCCGCCGCCACCGCCACGTGGGACGGGCGCGACCTCGGGCCGCTGAGCGACGTCGAGCCGCCGGTGCGCTTCGGGTTCGCCTCGACGCCGCGCCACCCGTCGTTGGCCCGGATCACGACCACCGTCGAGGTCCCGGACACCCGCGGGCCCTAGGCTCCGCGCCCGTGGACGACGGCACGGCCGACCTCTGGGGCGCGGCCTACCAGATCATGGACGGACGCTGCTCGGGCGAGGACTTCCGGGCCTTCCGGCACTGGATCGTGAGCACCCTGGACCCGGACACCGCCGCGCGGGTCCTCGCCGAGCCGGACGCGCTGGCCGAGGTGCCCGAGATCCGGCGCCTCGCCGGGCGGGAGACCCGCGACTGGGACGAGGCCGAGTGGCCGCGGGCGGCGCCGCCCGCGGGCCCGGCACCGGCCGGGCCGGCGTGGGACTTCGACGATCCCCGCGAGGTGGCCCGGCGGCTGCCGCGGCTGCGGCGGATGTTCCCGCGCATCGGCGAGGTACGCGAGGCGCGGGAGCATCCACTGCACGTCACCTAGCAGGCGTTGCTGCGGAAGCTCGACACCGCCGCGCCCGTGAACCCGCAGGTGAACGGGGTGAAGCGCGAGTCCTGGCTGACCCACCGCTTGAACCAGGAGACCATCGCCCGCGACACGGTCGGGTTGGTGGTCTGCGGGAAGAAGTGGCTGGCGCCCGTCAGCTCGACGTACGTCTTGGGACCGGCCAGGGTGTTGTAGAACGGGATGGCGTGGCTCGCCGGCGGGGCGACCGTGTCCGACTGGCCACCGACGATGAGCACCGGCTCGCTCACGGTGTTCCAGGTCTTGTCGGTGTTCCAGGGCGCGAGCGGAACGCCGGCCTTGACCAGCCCCGTCGTGTCGGCGGCGAGCGCCTCGAGGGTGCCGCCGCCGCCCATGGAGTGCCCGGCCACGCCGCGGCGGCTGCCGTCGACGTGGGAGCGCACCGCCGTCGGCGACGAGCCGACGGCCCAGTTGAGCGCGGCGAGGAGCTGGCTGCCCCGGCTGGCCGGCTGGTCGTAGATCGAGTTCGTCTCGATCCCGACCACCACGAAGCCCCACGAGGACAGGCGGGGGCCGAGCCAGGCGAGGCTGGACCAGGTGGCGGTGAACCCGGGCGAGATGGCGATCACCGGGTACTGCCCGGCGGCGGTCGGGTAGTACACGCGGCCGCCGCCGAAGCCGCTGACCGTGCTGGGGATGCTCGCCGAGGTGGTGGCGAAGCTGCCGTTGCCGGTGATGTTGGACGCGGTCGGCGCCTGGCCGATCTCGTCCGCCAGGGCCGGGGGCGCGACCGCGGCGACGGCCGAGCCCATGAGGGTGAGGAACAGCCCGACGCGCAGCGCGAGCCGGATGGCGGGGGTGTTTCGCACCGTTGTCTCCCGGTTGAGGAGGGGAACACTTCGATGCGCGTCAGTGTGTCCAGGTCAGGCCGGGTCCGGGATCCGTGAAATCGCCAGTTTCAGCTGTTCGGCCCAGCCGTCGGTGTGGATCACGCGGCCGGCGAAGCGCTCCCGCAGGACCCGCAGGGCGGGCAGGCGCTGGGCGGTCTTGCGGTACTGCGAGGCGGCCGAGGTCGCGTCGGCGTGGATCCCCTCGACGCGGAAGCCGAGCAGGTCCAGGGCCCGGTTGAGCTGGGCCGCCTGGTCGGCGTCGCGGCAGGTGAACACGTAGGTGGCGTGGTCGGCCGCGTTGAGCACCTCGTGGACCAGGTGCCCGGACGGGGTGAGGACCAGCAGGAACGCGAGCACCGCGGGGTCGGCCGCGTCCGTGAGCGCCGCGTGGTCGGTGTACGCGGGGGTGACGGACTCGTGCGGGAAGACCGACCGGGGCAGGTGGGGGCCGGCGGAGTTGCCGCTCTGGAAGCCGCCCATGGTGCCGAGCATGCCGTAGGCGAGCCCGGGGCCGTAGGCGTCGAACGGGCCGTCGAAGCCCGACCCCGCGCCCGAAACCAGGCCCGCGGCGAGCATCCCCGGCAGGCCCGGGCCGAAGGAGCCGGCCCGCCCGTCGTGGTCGAGGACCGGCGGCCGGGCGGAGTCGCGCCACGGGCCGGCGCCGGAGCCCGCCCGCTGCACGGACACCGTCTGCTTGAACCCCAGCCACACCCGCCCCAGGCCGAGCAGGCGCCGGGCGCCCGCGACCCGCTCGGGCCGGGTGGCCGCGTTGATCAGGGCCGCGAACACGCCGGCCTCGACCGCCTCGAGGCCCTCGCGCGGGGCGGCGAGCCCGTCGCGCAGCTGT
The DNA here is from genome assembly GCF_050947935.1 of Dactylosporangium sp. CA-052675. Classification (GTDB taxonomy): domain Bacteria; phylum Actinomycetota; class Actinomycetes; order Mycobacteriales; family Micromonosporaceae; genus Dactylosporangium. Next base: position 6,862,447 of record NZ_CP192010.1, read on the forward strand.
GCCGCGACCGAGCGCAGCGCGACCGGGCCGAGGCCGGGCAGCAGGGCGGCGAGGAAGTGGCTGGTGCGCCCGGACGCGGCGGCGGTGCGGGCGCGCAGCAGGTCGAGGAACTCGCTGGTGCGGCGGGCGAGGCGGCCGACGGCGATCGGGGGGCGCCCCGGGACGTCGATGCCGATGGTGTACCCGCTGGCGTCGGTCGTCACGCCCTTGATGAACGCGTACGGGACCTTCTCGGCGAGCCCGGCGTCCGGGACGATCACGAGCGCGTCGTCGTAGAGCCGCAGCTCGGCCGGGGAGCCGTCGGCCCACCCGGGGAACGCCTCGGCCGAGCCGACGCCGTCGAGGAGCAGCACCCGCTCGGTGTCGGCGACCCGCGCCTCGGACAGCTCCGCGAGCAGCTGGGTGCGCATCACGCCGAGGCGGCTCAGCTCGAGCCGGGCGCCGTCGGCGAGGGTGAGCAGCACGACGTACGGCTGCGGCTCCTGGATCTCCACGACGTCCCCGGGCGCGACCCGCAGGACGGCGCCCTGCTCGGGGGTCACGACCAGCGCGCCGCCGGCCATCTCGGCGGTGCCGCCGCCCTCGTCGAGCAGGGCACCGCCGTCGGCGATGAGGCGGTAGTGCACGTCAGGCCGTCGACTGGCCGCATTCGGCGCAGAACATCGCGCCCGGGCTCGTCGGCGTGCCGCAGTTGCCGCAGAACTTCTTCTGCTGGGCCGGGGCCGCCGCCAGCGGGGTGCCGCAGTGCTGGCAGAACTTGCCGCCGCCGGTCTCGTTCATGCAGGAGGGGCACCGGCCCACGGCCTGGTCGCGGTAGTTGACGCCCTGGGTCCAGTTGACCTGGTTGATCTGCTCGTGCAGCTGGTTGACCTGGGCGGCCGCCTGCATGCCGGCGATCTCCTGGTCCAGGCGCGGGGCGCAGCTCGTGCACAGGCCGCGCTCGTGGTTCCAGCAGACCTGCTGGCACACCCACTGACCGCAGCGGTGGCACTGGGTGAAGTGGACCTGCATCTCCTCGGCGGCCTTGGCCAGGGCCTTGTCGCGGGTCGAGCCGCGCACGCCGTCGCGCATCCACTCCGCGTCCCAGCCGATCTGGGAGGCCTTGTTGCCGATCTCCCCGCCGAGCAGGTCGCCGCCGATGCGCAGCAGACGACCGCCGAAGCCGGTGACGGAGTGCTGGAACGAGGAGGAGTACCCGTTTCCGCACCGCATGCAGTTGAACTCGAACTGGTACCCCTCGCGGGTCGAGTGGTCCGAGTAGTTGTTGGTGAACGGCACCATGCCAGCCATCGGCGACAAACCCCTATTCGAGAGCAACCGGCCTACCTGCCTGTTGTACCTGTTGCTCGCCGGGGACATGATCGGCAAGTCGGTCATATGACATCGCCTGATCGGCTCCGACCTGCGGACCGGCACGTAGTACTGCACGGTTGCGGTCGATGCCCCGAACGCGTTCGCGCGCCGGGGCGGGACGGCGCCGCGGGCGGGACGGCGCCGCGGGCGGGACGGCGCCGCGGCCGCCGGGCGTGACGGCGCCGCGGCCGCCGGGCGTGACGGCGCCGCGGCCGCCGGGCGTGACGGCGCCGCGGCCGCCGGGCGTGACGGCGCCGCGGCCGCCGGGCGTGACGGCGCCGCGGCCGCCGGGGCGGGCGGCCGCGGCGCCCGCCCGGCTCAGGCCGTGATCGTCGGCCAGGCGAAGGCCAGCAGCGCGCAGGCGGCCGCGAGGCAGGCGAGGTTCACGCCCCGCACGGGCACGGGCAGCGCGGCGACGACGAGCAGGACAATGGCGATGATGTAGAGCACGGCCTGAGCCGACACGACGGCCTCCGGGGTCAAGGGGTTCGGACTGGTCGATCCATACCCCCGGCACCGTCCACATGAAACACTCGAGGAGCACGCACATGCCCGCACCCGACGAGCCCCTGCGCAAGCTGGGTTTCCTCACCATCGGCCTGTTCGACCCGGAGCGTCCGGCGGCCGGGCACGAGTCCACGCTCGAGGTCATCGCGCTCGGCGAGCGGCTCGGCTTCGACAGCGCCTGGCTGCGCCACCGGCACCTGCAGCACGGGATCAGCTCGCCGCTGACGGTGATCGCGGCGGCGTCGCAGCGCACCAGCCGGATCGAACTGGGCACCGCCGTGATGCCGCTGGGCTGGGAGAACCCGCTGCGCCTGGCCGAGGACCTGGCGACCGTCGACCTGCTCAGCGGCGGGCGGCTCAACCCGGGGATCAGCGTCGGGCCGCCGATGCACTACGACCGCGTCCGCGCCGCGCTGTATCCGGACACCGCGGACGCCGAGGACTTCACGTACGCGCGGGTCGAGCGGCTCCTGTCGTTCGTCGCGGGCGAGGCGGCCACCGACTTCGAGGGCACCGAGGGGTTCGAGGTCTTCTCACGGCGCGTGGAGCCGCACTCGCCGGGGCTGCGGTCGCGGATGTGGTACGGCGGCGGCAGTCTCCGCTCGGCGCAGTGGACCGGCGAGCACGGCATGAACCTGCTCACGAGCAGCGTCGTGAAGGCCGAGGATCCCGAGGACCCCGCCCCGGACTTCGCCGCCATCCAGCTCGCCCACGTGCGGGCGTTCCGCGCGGCCCACCCGGACGGCGCCGCGGCGCGCGTGTCGCAGGGCCTCGTCGTCATCCCGACCGACAGCGCGACGCCGGCGCAGCGGGAGAAGTACGCCGAGTACGCCGCCCGGCGCACCCCGCGCACGGCCACGCCGCAGGGGCCGGCGCGCCTGATGTTCGCCCCGGACCTCGTCGGCCCGGCGCAGGAGATCGCCGAGCGGCTCTACGCGCACGCCGCCTTCCGCGAGATCGACGAGGTCGCCTTCGCGCTGCCGTTCACCTTCGGGCACGACGACTACGTGCAGATCCTGACCGACATCGCGACCCGGCTGGGCCCGGCCCTGGGCTGGGCGCCGTCGTCGCGCGCGGGGTCGTGACGGGCTGCCGGTCAGCGCCGCAGGAGCGCCTCGGCGGCGGCCCGTCCCGGCCCTGGGCGGGGCGCCGTCGTCGCGCGCGGAGTCGTGACGGGCTGCCGGTCAGCGCCGCAGGAGCGCCTCGGCGGCGGCCCGTCCCGGCCCTGGGCGGGCCGCCGTCGTCGCGCGCGGAGTCGTGACGGGCTGCCGCTCAGCGCCGCAGGAGCGCCTCGGCGGCGGCCCGTCCCGGCCCTGGGCGGGCCGCCGTCGTCGCGCGCGGAGTCGTGACGGGCTGCCGCTCAGCGCCGCAGGAGCGCCTCGGCGGCGGCCAGGAGGGACTCGGTCTCGCGGACCACGATGGACTGGGCGCCGCCGCCCGAGGCGAACCCGGGCCGGTGCGTGATCAGCGTCGGGCCCTCCGCCCGCAGGTGCAGCAGGTCGCCCGCGCGCAGCCGGGCCAGGACGGGGGCGGTCAGCATGGGCGGTACGACCGCCGCGTCGACGGCTCGCACGGACCACTGCGCGCCGGGCCGGGCGCGGTGGAGCTCGAACGACGGCAGCGCCTCGGGCAGCAGCACCATCCAGACCGTGGTGCCGACGAGGCCGTCGTCGCCGGGGCGGCGGCGCACGTACTCGAACACCGCGAACCGCAGCCCCCGGCGCACCCCGGTCAGCACGTGGTTGGCCCGGCGCTCGGCGCCGTCGGTGAGCAGCCCGCCGCGGGCCCAGGCCAGCAGGCCCGCGTCGCTGTTGCGCACCTCCCAGCCGAGCCGGGCCGCGAGCTCGGCGCGGGTGGCGGCGAGCGGTCGCCGGTCGGCCGCGGTGATCCCGGCGCCGTGCGCGCCCGGCAGCCGGTCCTCGGCGAGCACGTACACCGCGGCGAGGAGCGACAGCGCCACGACGGCGACGCCGGCCCAGCGCACGACCGGACGGTCCTCGGCCGCGCCGAGCCACCACGCGAGCGCCCCGACGCCGGCGCAGGCCACCGGCAGCACCAGGCGGCGGAGGTGGGTGAGCACGCGCCCGACGGTACCGGCGCCGGACGCACGTCGCCCCAGGGCCCATCGGCCCTGGGGCGACAGCGAAGCGCTCGGTCAGCCCTGCAGCGGGCGACGGCCGATCGCGATGACCGACTGGCCGAAGGGCGGCCGGAAGGCGCGCTCCATGAACCGGGTCATCGGGGCGACCGTGGTGTCGTAGAACTTGACCATCGGGCCGGGGCCGGGCATCTGCTTGAGCAGGCACGTCGACACGTAGTACCCGATCAGGCCGAGCGAGTTGGCGTAGTGCAGCTTGACGATCTCGAGGTTGGCCGCGTGCATGGCCGCCCGCATCGTCTTCTTGGTGTAGCGCCGCACGTGGCCGGTGGCGATGTCGGCCGGGCCCATGGCGAACGGGAACGCCGGGACCACGTTGATCACGTAGCCGCCGGGGCGGACCAGCGAGCGCATGGTGCGCAGGCCGCCGATGTCGTCGTCGATGTGCTCGAGCACGTTGTACGAGATCGCGGCGCTGTGGTCCGCGCTCACGTCGCTGGGCAGCAGCAGCTCGCGCACGCTGACGCCCGGGTGGTCGGCGAAGCGCTCCTTGAGTGCGACGATGCGGCTGTGCTCCGCCTCGGTCAGCGTCATCTTGCCGGTGTGCTCGAGCCACTCCGCGGCGTAGTCACCAAGACCGGCCGAGACCTCGATCGGATGATCTCCGAGGTATGGCGTCGCGAACGCCACGAACCACTTGCGGTGGTTCTTCGCCATCGCCAGGCCTTCGAGCACCTCCGACTGGATGGCCTGGTCTCCGAGGATTGCCGCGTCCGGATTCGGCACTCTGCACCCCTACGTGAATACTGATCATGTCTGCCAGAACTGGCGTAGTGTATCGGCGTTGATAGTCCCCCGCCAGCCCCTGCGGCGCACTTCGGACGGCAACTATGGTGTCACCGTGAAATTCGGGGAGAAGACCCGCGAGGTTCGGGCCGCGGCCGTAGCGCTGCTCACATATGTCGTGTGTGCCGTGCTGGTGCTCCAGCATCTGTGGGCCGATCCACAGGGCCGGATGTTCGCCGACAACACCCAGGATCAGATCTTCTTCGAGTGGGTGCTGACGCATGCGGCACGCTTCTTCACGCACGGTGACAATCCGTTCTTCACGGATCAGTTGAATGCACCGGTGGGCGTCAATCTGATGGCGAACACCTCCGTTCTCGGACTCGCATTACCCTTAGCGCCCGTCACGTTACTGTTCGGCGCAGGCGTCACGTTCGTGCTCATCGACACCATCGCTCTCGCCGGTACCGCGGCCGCTTGGTATTTCATTCTTTCCCGCCATGTTGTCACGTCCCGCGCCGCCGCGTGGGTCGGCGGGCTCTTCTGCGGCTTCGCCCCCTCGATGATCTCGCAGAGCACCGGGCACCCGAACATCGCCGGGCAGTTCCTGATCCCGTTCATCGTGTGGAACGTGCTGCGGCTGCGCGAGCCCGGCCCGGTGCTGCGCCGGGGCCTGGTGCTCGGCGCCGTCGTGCTCTACCAGTGCTTCATCAACGAGGAGGTCCTCTTCCTCACCGCGGTCGCGATGGCCGTGTTCCTGCTGGTGTACCTGCACCCGCGCGACTACCTCCCGGCGATCCGCTCCGCCCTGCCGGCCGTGCTGGTCGGCGCCGTGGCCGCCGGCGTGCTGCTGGCCGTGCCGCTCTACCACCAGTTCTTCGGCCCGCAGGCCTATCGCGGCCTGCCCGATTTCGTGCACGGCTTCTCCAGCGACCTCGGCTCGTTCCAGGCATTCAGCCGCCGTTCCATTCTCGCGCCGGACGATCTCGGGGTGATCGAGAAAATGGGCGGCGCGACGGAGGAGAACACCTTCTTCGGCCTGCCGCTGCTGGGCCTGACGCTCGCGGCGACCGTGGCCCTGTGGCGGCAGCGGGCCGCCCGGGCGCTGTTCGCCACGGCGCTGGTGTTCGCGGTGCTCTCGCTGGGCACGGTGGTGAGGTACAACGGCCAGGAGACCTCCTGGCACGGGCCCTGGAAGTGGGTCCACGAGCTGCCGCTGTTCGACTCCGTGGTGCCGACGCGGCTGGGCCTGGTGATCGCCCCGCTGCTGGGTGTGCTGCTCGCCATGGTGGTCGACCGCTTCGTGGTCGGCGTCCCGGCGCCGGCCACCGCCGGAGCCGCCCGGTCCGACGACGCCGAGCACCCCTCCGGCAACTTCGGCGCCGGTGCGCCCGCCCGCGACGAGCGGCCCGCACCGGACGGCGCGCACGACGCCGACGCCGACGCCCCGCGCACGGCGACCGGCGCGGCCGGCGCGGCCGGCTGCGGCTAGCGCGGCCGGCGTGGTCGGCGCGCACGACACCGACGCCCCGCGCACCGCGGCCGGCGTGGTCGGCATGCACGACACCGACGCCCCGCGCACCGCGGCCGGCGTGGTCGGCATGCACGACACCGACGCCCCGCGCACCGCGGCCGGCGTGGTCGGCATGCACGACACCGGCGGTCCGCACGGCGGCGCGGCGCCCGACGCCCCGGATGGCACCGGCGGCGCGCACGAGTCCGACGACGGCTCGGCCGCGACGGGCGACCGGCCCGCCCGCAGCGGCGTGCTCGTCGCCGAGACCGCCGCGGCGCCGGGAAAGTCGGATGGCGCAGCGGGTGTCAAAACAGACATTCGCCCCGAGTCCGAGGACACGACCCCGGTGGCTCGCTGGCTGTGGGCGGTGGCCCTGGTGATCGCCCTTGTACCGCTCATCCCCACCCCCCAGCCGGCCGCCCCGCGCTCCCCGATCCCCGTCTTCTTCAGCTCCGACGCCTGGCGCGCCGAGATCCCGGAGAACTCGGTCGTCGTGGCCGTGCCGCTGGGCTGGTTCGAGGGCCTGGACGCGATGCGCTGGAGCACCGCGGCCGGCCTGGACTTCCGCATCGCGGGCGGCTACTTCCTCATCCCGAACCCGGACGACCCGAGGAAGGTCGCCACGTTCAGCGCCCCGACCCGCCCGACCATGCAGATCATGAACGACGCGGCCAACGACGGCACGGTGCCCCAGATCACCCCGGACCAGCTGGCCCAGTCGAAGGTGGACCTGTCCTTCTGGCAGGCGGATTACATCGTGCTGCCCGACCAGCACAACAACAGCGAGGCCGTACGCCAGACCGCCGACCAGCTCTTCGGCACCGGCAAACACATCGCCGACGTATGGGTGTGGAAGGTGAGCCACTGACCCACGCCCGGCGGCCGCGAAGGTCGCAACGCCCGGGCGAGGCGCGAAGGCCGCCACACCCGGCCGAGGCGCGAAGGCCGCCACACCCGGCGAGTGCGAGTGCGAGTGCCGCCACGCTGACGGGCGGCACTCGCGAGCGGCCCGCGAACCGTGAACCGCGAGCCGCCGCGCTGGACGACCCGCCACCCGACCCGCAAGCCGCGGCGTCGTCGGACAGCCCGGCCCCGGTCGACCCCCAACCCGGCTCCATGGCGAACCTGCGACCCGGCCCGCCGAAACGCCCGGCTGCCGCTCCGACGACCGGCGCGCTCCCGCCCCGGCCTGACGTCCGCCACAGCGATGGCGCGACGGACGGCCCCGGGCCCGGCAGACGCTCGGCCGCCGCAGACAGCATCCGGCCCGGCGAGTCCTCCCGGGCCGAATACGACCCGGGATCACCCGCCAAGCGGGCACGGGTGCCGCCGCCGCGACGACGGGACCCGTGCCCGGCCGATCAGCCGCCCTGCGCGCCGTTCCAGTCGACGAGCTGCACGATGACCCCGTTGGGATCACGCACCTGGAAGGCCCGCTCGCCCCACTCCTCCTCGGTGAGCGGCATCGTGATCGCGACCCCCGCCCGCTCGAGCCGCTCCAGCTCCCCCTCGAGATCGTCGACGACGAACGCGAGGATGACGCCGGCCGCGTGGACGTCCCGCTGATCCTCCGGCAGCGTGGCCAGCCCGCAGCGCAGGAAGATGACGTGCATCCCGACGTCCTCGCGGGTCAGCGACACGAACCCGTCGGCCGACATCGCCTCGGCGAACCCGAAGTGCTGCTGCAGAAACGCGCCGGACGCGACCGGCTCGGCGACGTTGAACGACACCGCAGACGAACTCACCCGCACTGGCTACCTCCCGTGTCGAAAAAATCTTTCTACAGTGTAGAGAGATTTGCGGCGGCCGCCAACCACGCACGTCAGGAGGTCGGCGGCACCGAACGACCGGGCGGGATCGGAAGCTCAGCGACGGCCCCTCGGGGCGCCGCCCGCCGCGGACAGCAGCACGTCACCGCGGGATCGGCAGCACCGAACGACCGGACGGGGCCGGAAGCTCAGCGACGGCCCTCAGTGCGCCGCCCGCCGCGGACAGCAGCACGTCACCGCGGGATCGGCAGCACCGAACGGCAACGCCCCGAACGACGAACGAGCCGCGACGACGAAGGGCGAGCGGCAAGGGCGAACAGCGAACGGCGAGCGGCAAGGGCGAACAGCGAAGCCGAGTGGTCAGACGCCCGCGGTGCGCAGGAGTTCGGCGAAGGTCTCCGCCGGCATGATCTCGATCCCCAGCTCCTCGGCCTTCGCCGCCTTCGACCCCGCCCCCTCGCCCACCACCACCAGGTCCGTCTTCTTCGACACCGAGCCCGAGGACCGGCCGCCCAGCCGTTCGACCGCCTCGTTGCCCTCGTTGCGTGTCAGCCCCGGAACCGAGCCGGTCACGACGACCGTCATCGGCGTGCCGTCCTCCTTCCGCAGCGGCAGCCGAACCAGCGCGGCGTCCGAAGACAGGGCTCCCGAAGACAGCGCATCCGAAGACAAGGCATCCGAAGACGAGGCGCCCGCAGACGAGGCGCCCGCGGACGAGGCGTCTCCGGACGAGGCGGCGGCGCGCGGGCGGAAGCCGGGCTCGGTCATGTTCACGCCGCGCGCCGCGAGGCGGTCGATGACCGGGCGCAGCTCGGCCAGCTCGGCGGCGATGGTCACCGCGCGCTCCGGGCCGACCGCCTCGACCTCCTGCAGCTCCAGCGGGGTCGCGGCGAGCAGGGCGTCCATGGTGCCGAAGTGCGCGGCCAGCCGGCGGGACATGGAGCGGCCCGTCATGCGCACGCCGAGGCCGGTCAGCACGCGGCCGAGGGGCTGGGCCTTGGACGCCTGGATGGCGGCGACGAGCTTGCCCGCGGAGGTCTCGCCCATGCGCTCGAAGGTCAGCAGCGTGGGGACGTCGAGGTCGTAGAGGTCCGCGGGGTCGGTGACGCGGCCGGCGGCGATGAGCATGTCGATGATCTTGCCGCCGAGGCCCTCGATGTCGAGGCAGTCGCGGCTGGCGTAGTAGGCCAGGGCCTCGCGGGCGCCGCACGCGCGGCCGGTGGTGCAGCGCCAGCGCTTCTGGCTGCGGTCGATCTCGCCGCCGCAGCGGGGGCACACGACAGGCGGCTCGAAGGGCTCGGCGCCGGCGGGGCGCTCGTCGAGCTTGGCCCCGGTGATCTCGGGGATGACATCGCCGGCGCGGCGGACGAAGACGGTGTCGCCGGGGCGGACGTTGCGCCGCACGAGGTCGTCGAAGTTGTGCAGGGTGGCCGAGGTGACGATGACGCCGCTGATCTGCACCGGCTCGAGCACGGCGACCGGCGTGATGACGCCGGTGCGGCCGATCTGCACCTCGATCGCCTTCAGCCGGGTGGTGCGGGTGTCGGCCGGGAACTTGTACGCGATCCCCCACCGCGGCGCCCGGCTGCCCGACCCGGCGAGCTCCCGGTCGGCGGGGTCGTCGGCCTTGATGACGGCGCCGTCGATGCCGTAGCCGAGGGTGGCGCGGTTCTCGTTGAGCTCCTTCACCGCGACCAGGATCTCGCCGATGCTCGCGCACACCGGCATCCCGGCGGTGGAGGCGACGCCGAGCCGGCCCAGGTGGGCCATCGCGGCCGAGTGCGGCCCGTCGCCGAGCCCGCGCACCCCGTAGGCCAGGAACGACATCGGCGCGTCGTAGGTGCGGTCCTGGGCGCGCAGGGTGCCGGCCGCGGCGCTGCGCGGGTGGGCGAACGGCGGCTCCCCGGTCGCGGTGCGCATGGCGTTGGCGACCTCGAAATCGGCGTCGGTCATGAACACCTCGCCGCGCACCTCGATCGTCACCGGCTCGGTGAGCGTCTCCGGCAGCCCGGCGGCCCGCCGGGCCTGGCCGGTGACGTCCTCGCCGGCCCGCCCGTCGCCGCGGGTCGCGACCTGCACGAGCCGCCCGGCCTCGTAGCGGGCGGCGATGGCCAGCCCGTCGATCTTCGGCTCCACGGTGTAGCCGGCGGCCGGGCGCCCGAGCAGCTTGTCGAGCCGGGCCGCCCACCTGGTGAGCGACTCGGCGTCGAAGACGTTGTCGAGGCTGAGCATCGGCTCGCTGTGCACCACGTCGCCGGCGACACCCTCGCCGGCCGCCACGATCTCCGTCGGGGAGTCCTCGGGCTTCCAGTCCGGGTGCGCCTGCTCCGCCGCCGCGACGCGCCGCATGAGCTCGTCGTAGTCCGCGTCGTCCATCGCCAGGTCGGGACCGCTGTAATACGCCGCGGCGGCCTGCCTGATCTGCTCGATCGCGCTGCGGTACTCGGACACGGTGTCGAACGCCTCGGCCATGTCCGCAGCGTACCGACGGGGTACGACAAAATCGGGGAGTGACCGAGGACGAGTGTGTGGAACTGGCCCACCGCATCAACCGCGCCGACATGATGATCGGCATCCTGCCGCCGGCCACGGCCAGCCACGGCCGGCCACGGCCGGCACGGTCGTCGCGGGGCTCGGGGCCGCGGGCCGGGCCGGCAGCGCGCGGGCGTGGCGGGAGCCGGGCCTGTGCTACGCGTGGCTGGCACAGCTCGGCCTCGCACGGCCGTGAACGGTCCCAGAATCAATCAACATCTGTCACTGGGTTGACACGGCGGCGGCGGGGTTCGAACACTGGGAGCGCTCACAGCAGCAGCCCAGCCAGCGAAGGAGAGCCCGTGCGAAGAACCGCCATCGTCGCCGTCGTGGCACTCGGCGCCGCGATCGCCGTCAGCAACGCCGCCCCCGCCGCGGCGGCCACCATCAGCATGCGCGGCGCCGACGTGTCGTCGCTGCAGCGCAGCCTCGACCTCGGCGCCAAGTACTACAACGCGGCCGGCACCGCCGCCGACCCGCTCGACATCCTCAAGGGCGTCGGCGTCAACTACGTGCGCCTGCGCATCTGGAACAACCCGGCCAGCGGCTACAACAATCTCGCCAAGGTCCTGGTCCAGGCCAGGGCCGCGAAGGCCAAGGGCCTGCAGCTCATGATCGACTTCCACTACTCGGACACCTGGGCCGACCCGGGCAAGCAGTACAAGCCCGCCGCCTGGGCCTCGCACGGCATCTCGGCCCTGCAGAGCGACGTCTACAACTACACCCTGTCGGTCTGCAACGCGCTGAAGGCCCAGGGCACGACGCCGGACAGCGTGCAGATCGGCAACGAGATCAACGTCGGCATGCTCTGGAACGACGGCAAGGTCGTCAACAACGACTTCACGAACCTGAGCCTGCTGCTCAAGTCCGGGTACAACGCCACCAAGGCCTGCAACAGCGGCACCCAGGTCATCATCCACACCGCGGACGCCGACAGCGACGCCAATGCCCGCTGGTTCTACGACGGCATCCGGGCCAAGGGTGTGACCTGGGACATCACGGGCCTGTCGTACTACTGCATGTGGCACGGCACCCTGGCCAACCTGTCCGCGGTCATCGGCGACGTGCGCACCCGCTACGGCAAGCCGGTCATCCTCGCCGAGACCGCCTACCCGTTCACCGCCGCGAACGCCGACACGGAGGCGAACTCCGTGGGCGGCTCGGCCCCGTGCTCCGGCTACCCGGCCACGTGGCAGGGCCAGGGCGCGCAGTTCACCGCGGTGCAGAACACGGCCCGCTCGGCCGGCGCGGTCGGGGTCTTCTACTGGGAGCCGACCTGGTACGCCGTCAAGGGCAACGGCTGGGACCCGGCGAACATCAACGGCACCGGCGACCAGTGGGACAACATGGCGCTGTTCGACTGGACCGGGCACATCAACCCGAACGTCGCCTGGACGGCGTGACCCTACGACGGGCCGGTGCGCACCGCACCGGCCCGCAGCCACGCCACATACGGGTCGTCCGGCTCGGCGTACGACATCCGGTTGACGACGGCGTGACCCTACGACGAGCCGGTGCGCACCGCACCGGCCCGCAGCCACGCCACGTACGGGTCGTCCGGCTCGGCGTACGACATCCGGTTGATGATGCCCGGCAGCGCCGGCGGCGGCCCGAACGCCGCGACCGCCTCCCCGTCGGCGAACGCCCGCTCCAGGGCCGCGTCGAGCTCGAGGTGGCGCTCGATCCCGGGCACGACGACGTCGCCGAGCAGCCGGGCGATCTCCTCGCCGTAGCCGGGCGCGTCGGCGGCCGTGCGCAGGTTCCAGTCGTCGCTGCCGCGGTGGAAGCCGAACCCGGCCGGCGGCGCGACCCGCCCCCAGATCTGGGCCAGCTCGTCGGCGCCGGTCTGGCGAGCGTACGACACCCATCGCCCGGTCGCGGCCCGCACCTCGACCGCGAAGGCCACCTGGCCGGGGAACGTGGCCCGCTCGCCCGCGAACCCGATCGCCACGGTCCCCTTGCCGGGCCGGTCCCGCCGTAAGTCCGGGCCGAATCCCAGGTCCCGCAGCCGCGGCACGACCTGCGCGGCGAGCATCTCCTCATAGGCGGCACGGACGTCGGGCGACATGAACTCCATCATATGGTGAAGAAACGGGCACTACCGGGTGATCCGCCGACGTGCCCGGCGCAGCATGGCCTGGTCGGTCGCGGCGGCGAGCAGGTCTCCGCTCACGCACGGCTCGACGAACGCGATGTCCAGGTGCAGGCCCCGCAGCGTCTGCTCGGCCAGCGGCCCGGCGTGGCTGCCCGACGGGGTGCGTACCCCGCCGACCAGCAGCAGCGTCACCGACTCGCCCCGCACGGCCCGGGCCACCGCGAGCATCGGCGTCACCAGGGTCACCCCGTCCACGAGCGCGGCCAGCCGTGGCCCGCGCCGGCGGCCGGAGATCCCGATCGCCATGCCCGGCTCGACCAGGGCGGCCGCGGCCCGCACGTCCTGCGGCGGAGCGTCGGCCGCGAGCGGAACCGCCCCGCCGTGCACCCGCCGCACCAGCCCCCGCTCGGCGAGGGCGGACAGATCCCGGCGGATGGTCGGGATCGAGACGTGGAAGCGCCGGCTCAGCTCCCGCAGCCCGACCCCGCCGCGCTGGCGGGCGGCGGCCAGGATCTCGGCCCGGCGCAGCTCAATGATCACGTGTCACCACGACCTCCCCGGCGGGCACGGCCGTCCCGCGCACCTCGGCCGGCTCGGTGCCGTGGTTGATGGCGAACAGATAGGGCGGCCGGGACACCAGCTCCACAGTGGACGGTACGGCGGGCCGCTCCCCCAGCCCCGCGTCGGCGTACACCCGCTCCAGCAGCCGGCCCAGGTCCGCGTCGGCCAGGCGGGTCGAGACGTACCAGGCCACCCCGCCGCCCCGCTCGTGCCGGGTGACCGCCGGCCCGCCCGGCGCCGGCCCGTCCACGTACGCCAGCACCGGGACCGCTCCGGCCAGCCGCACGTCCTCGGCCCACACGTCGGCGGCCGAGCCGTCGCTGAGCCGGACGTGCTCGCCCGCGCGCAGCGGCAGGAACTCCTCCACCGTCAGGCCGAGCACGTCGCGCAGGGAGCCCGGGTACGGCCCGTCGGGCACGGTGTCGTTGGCGTCCACGACGCCGGAGAAGTACGACACCACGAGCGTCCCGCCGCCCGAGACGTAGGCGTCGAGGTTCTTGGCGGCCGCGGCGGTGGTGAGGTACAGCGACGGCACCACGACGAGCGGGTAGCGCCCGAGGTCCGCCTCGGGGTGCACGAAGTCGGCGGTGAGATGGGCCTCCCACAGCCGGGCGTAGTAGGCCTCGACCCGCTCGCGGAACGTCACGTCGGCCGACGGGCGCCACTCCAGCTCCAGCGCCCACCACGCCTCCCAGTCCCAGACGATCGCGACGTCGGCCGCGACCCGGCTGCCGCGCAGCGCGCCGAGCCCGGCCAGCCGCTGCCCCAGGCCGGTGACCTCGCGCCAGATCCGGGTCCCGGTGCCGGCCTGGGGCAGCATCGCCGAGTGGAACTTCTCGGCGCCGAAGCGCGAGGCCCGCCACTGGAAGAACATCACGCCGTCGGCGCCGCGGGCCACGTGGGCGAGGCTGTTGCGGGCCAGCTCCCCGGGGCGCTTGGCGATGTTGCGCGGCTGCCAGTTCACCGCGCTCGTGGAGTGCTCCATGAGCAGCCAGGGGGCGCCCCCGGCGAGGCTGCGGGTCAGGTCGGCGCACATCGCGAGCTCCACGTGGCGGTCGTGGCGCTCGGAGGCGAGGTAGTGGTCGTTGGCCACGACGTCGACCTCGCCGGCCCACTTCCAGTAGTCGAGCCACTTGCAGTTCGCGATCATGAAGTTGGTCGTGATCGGTACCGCCGGCGAGTGCGCCCGCAGCACGTCGCGCTCGCGGCGGTAGTTGGCCAGGTGGTTGTCGGAGCAGAAGCGCAGGAAGTCCAGCTGCTGGGCCGGGTTCACGGCGGTCGGGGCGAGCCGCGGCGGCTCGATCTCGTCCCACTCGCCGTAGCGCTGGCCCCAGAAGGCGGTGCCCCAGGCCGCGTTCAGCGTGGCCAGGTCGCCGTGGCGGTCCCGCAGCCAGCCGCGGAACGCCCCGGCGCACGTGTCGCAGTAGCAGTGCGCGTTGACCCCGGCGAACTCGTTGTGCACGTGCCACAGGACCAGGGCCGGATGCTCGCCGTAGCGGCGGCCGAGCTGCTCGGCGATGCCGGCGGCGGCCGCGGCGTACTCGGGCGCGCTCGGGCAGAAGCTCTGCCGCCCGCCCTGGCCGAGCACGTGCCCGGCCCGGTCGACGAGCCGGGCGCCCGGGTGGCGCCGGGCGAACCACGGCGGCGGCGCGGCGGTGGGTGTGCCCAGGTCGACCCGGATGCCGGCCCCGTGCAGCAGGTCGAGCACGCGGTCGAGCCAGCCGAAGGTGTACTCCCCCGGCGACGGCTCCAGCAGCGCCCAGCTGAAGATGCCGACGCTGACCAGGTTGACGCCCGCGTCCCGCATGAGCGCGACGTCCTCGGCCCACACCTCCTCGGGCCACTGCTCGGGGGCGTAGTCCCCGCCGTAGGCGAGGCCGTCGAGCCGCAGATCCCCCACTGTTGCTCCTACCGTGAACGTTCCCAGCGCGGATCTGCGCACTATAGCGCTCCTGAGGCGACGTTCAAGCGGGCCGGAACCGTGAACGCTCCCAGTCGGACACCCTTCCGACTGCAGCCATCCCATGAGGCGCGGATCGACCTGCTCTCGGGAGCTGACGGCGGCTGACGCTGGGGCAGAATGGCGATCGTGCCAGAACCTCGCGAGCCCCGGCGCCGCCCCGCCCGCCGCCCCACGATCAACGACGTGGCCGCGGCGGCCGGGGTGAGCCGGGGCACGGTGTCCCGGGTGCTCAACGGCGGCCACGACGTCAGCGACGCGGCCCAGGAGGCGGTCGAGCGCGCCATGCGCAAGACCGGCTACGTCGTCAACCAGCACGCGCGGAGCCTGGTCACCCAGCGCTCCCAGTCCGTGGCGTTCATCCTGTCCGAGCCGCAGGAGCGGCTCTTCGAGGACCCGAACTTCAACGTGCTGCTGCACAGCTGCACCCAGGCCCTCGCCAAGCACGACATCACGCTGCTGCTGACGCTCGCGAGCAGCCTCGAGGACCGCAAGCGGCTCGGGCGGTACCTCACCGGCGGCCACGTCGACGGGGCGCTGCTGGTCTCCACGCACAGCGGCAACCCCCTCATCCCGGAGCTGCTCGCCCGCGGCCTGCCCGTGGTCGCCTGCGGCAAGCCCATCGGCTACGAGCGCCAGGCCGCCTACGTGGCCGCCGACGACCGCGACGGGGCCCGGCAGATGGTCACCTACCTGCGCGAGTCGGGCCGCCGCCGGATCGCCACCATCACCGGCCCGCTGGACACCTCCGGCGGCGTCGAGCGGCTGGCCGGCTACCGCGAGGCGCTGGCGCTGGACACCCCGGACCCCGTCGACCTCGTCGCGCACGGCGACTACACCCGGGCCGGCGGCGAGGCGGCGATGCGGCGGCTGCTGGAGGCCGCCCCCGACCTCGACGCCGTGTTCGTCGCCTCCGACCTGATGGCCGCGGGCGCGCTGAGCGCCCTGCACCGGGCGGGCCGCCGGGTGCCCGCGGACGTGGCCGTGGGCGGGTTCGACGACAGCCGGATCGCCACGGACACGCAGCCGCCGCTGACCACGGTCCGCCAGTCCTACCCCCGCATCGGCGCCGAGATGGTGCGCCTGCTGCTGAGCCAGATCGACGGCGACAGCCCGGCCGCGGTGATCATCCCGACCGAGCTCGTGGTGCGCGAGTCGGCCTGAGCCGCGGGTAGGCTTCCGTGGGTAGGCTGCCGACATGACGACCACGAACGCCAACGCCCTCACGGCCCGCTGGGCGTCCACAGTGGACGACGGCGGCACGGTGCTCTCCGGCGCCGGCGTCTACGTCCTGCTCGCGCTGCTCGGCCCCCACGCCGGCGGCCCGGCCCGCGACGAGCTGCTGGCCGTCGCCCCCGAGCCCCTCAAGATCCCGGACTCGCCCACCGCCCGGATGGCCGCGGCGGTCTGGTCGCGCGCCGACGCCCCGCTGACCGGCGCGTTCACGGCCGCCGTGCCGGCGGACCGGCGCCGCCCGCTCACCGGCGACCCGGACGTCGACCAGCCCGCGCTCGACGCCTGGGCGAGCGAGCAGACCCGCGGCGCGGTCCCGGCGATGCCGATCCGCGCCGGGCAGGACACGCTCATGGTCCTCGCCTGTGCGCTGTCGGTGCGCACGGCCTGGGCCGAGCCGTTCGACGACGGCGTGCAGCGGCCCGAGACCGGACCCTGGGCCGGGCGCGACCTGGCCGGGCTGCACCGCCGCACGCGCGGGGCCGCGGGGCTGGACGCGCTGCGGGTCGCGCACACCGCGGCCGGCCCTATCACCCTGCTGACCGTCGCCGGGGCGCAGGACGTCGACGTGGTGCTGGCGCTGGGCGAGCCCGGCCGGGCCGCCGGCGCGGTGCTGCCCGCGGCGATCACGGCGCTCGGCGCCCCGGCGCGGCCCCTCGACCCGGACCGGGCCGCGCCCGGGGTCACCGTGCGCGAGGTCGAGGCCGCCGACGACACGCCGGAGCTGGTGGTGAACGCCGTCCGCTTCGCCGTCCGCGGCGCGCACGACCTGCTCAAGGAGCCGGAGCTCTTCGGGCTGCGCGCGGCCGCCGACGACCGGACCGGGCACTTCCCCGGCATCAGCCCGGTGCCGATGTCGGTCTCCCAGGCCCGGCAGGACGCCGTCGCCGAGTTCACCGGCGCGGGCTTCGAGGCCTCCGCGGTGACCGCGTTCGCGATGCGGCTCGCCGGGGCGTTCTTGCCGGATCGCACCCACCGCCGCCGGGTCGTCACCGTCACGTTCGACCGGCCGTTCGGGTTCGCCGCCGTGCACCGCGCCACCGGCCTCGTCCTCGTGGCGGGCTGGGTGGCCGAGCCCGAGCGGTACAACGGCTGAGCCCCGGGGCCGTCGCCGGTCCCGGGGCCGCCGCCGGACAGCTACGACAGCTGCGGCACTACGACTGGGCGGTCAGCCGGAACGACTGGGCGCCCGAGCCGTTGCACGTCCACTGCTGCAGCTGGACGCTGTCCGCCGTCGACGCGCTCGGCACGTCCAGGCACTTGCCGCTGTTGCGGCTGACGAAGTGGTAGTAGCCGCCGCCCTCGGAGACCGGCAGCCACTGCTGGTTGGCGCCGCCGCCGTACGCCCACAGGTGCACGACCGCCCCGTCCGCGGTGGAGACGCCGTCGACGTCGAGCACCTGGGCCGGGTTGTTGCGGTTGTTGATGCGCACGTAGCCGCCGCTGGTCGGCTGGAACAGGTACTGCTGCGCGAACGTGTTGTTGCAGGTGTACTGCTGGATCGCGGTGCCGTTCGCGGTGCCCGACGAGCGCGCGTCGACGCACTTGCCGCTGGTCTTGTTCACGGTGCTGTACCAGGTGCTCGACGAGATCGTCCCGCCCGTGCCGCCACCGGCCCCGAACGGGCTGAGGATGATGGAGGCCGAGCGCGGGTCGGCGTCGGTGACCAGCGACTCGAAGTGCCCGACGTCGTCGAACGGGAACGCGTACGCCCGCCCGTCGGCCATGTTCGCGTGGATGATCCGCGCGTACTGGTTCGTCGGGCTGTTCTTGTAGAAGCCGGCCGAGTTCAGGTCCGGCTGGGTGTCCACGGTGCCGAGCGTGCCCCGGTTCAGCGCGGCGCACAGCGTGCGGGAGATCGGGCCGACGACCTGGTCGTTCGGGGCCGGCAGGTTGCCCGCGCAGCCCCACACGTCGGCGCTGCCGGGCCGGTTGAACGAGGCCACCACGGCGCCCGAGGCGTTCGTGAACGTCATGGTGCTGCCCGAGGTGCGGCCGAAGTACTTCGTGTTCGGCTGGTCGGCGAACGGCACCACGGTCAGCGTCTTGGTGGTGTACGCGTTCCACGCCGTGGTGATGTAGGAGTCCATGAGCGTCGGGCTGAGCAGCCCGGCCCCGGCCGCCTTGCCCGGCGACAGCACGCGCAGCACGGTGCCGTCCGAGCGCGTGTAGACGGTGTTCGCCCAGCCCGCCTGCGCCTTGATCTGGTTGATGACCGCGTTGCGGCCGTCGTTGACGAGGTCGCCCTCGCGCTGGGTGGCGCCGCCGGCCCCGGTGACCGTCACGGCGTGCGGCACCGCGAACATGTCGACCTGGCTGCTGTTGATCCACAGGCCGGCGTCGTTGTAGGTGAACTCGCTCCAGTCGAACAGGATGTTCTGGTTCGGGTCCCCCGCCGCCCAGGGAGCGGGCTGCACGAGCCCGTCCGGGGTCAGGAAGAACTTCAGCTTCTCACCGAGGGAGAAGTACACCCGGCCGGAGAAGCCGCGCGGGAACTGCAGCGTGGTCGAGCCCCCGTTGCCGGGGCCGGCGATGGAGACGTCCGGGGCCGGCGAGGGCGGGATCTGCCCGCCGCTCCACGCGGTGAACGCCCCGGCGGCGTTGACGTAGCCGAGGCGGCCGCTGCTGAGCTGGACGCCGAGCACGTACAGGTAGACCGCGTCGCCGCGGCCGGTGGTGTTGGAGACGGTGACGGGCAGCAGGTTCGGGCCGACGGCGTGCGCGGCCGGGGCGGCGGCGAGGGCTCCGGCGGTGCCGGCCGTGATGGCCAGGGCCAGCGCGCCGAGCAGCCCGGGCAGTCTTCGTCTGAGGAGCATGGCGGTGTCCTCCAGTGCGGACGGGCGTCAGAGAGCGCTCTCACGACTCGGGGTACGAGGGCGGGGCGGGAGTCTGAGAGCGCTCTCAACATATCGATCGGTAAAGATTGTTGTCAATGGAACTCGACCCGGTGTGATGCGATCTCCCCGTGGACCGTTTGACCAGCTACACCGATGCCTACCGGCCGCAGCCGCTGCCCGGACCGCTCGCCGCCGGGCCGCGCCCGACCGGCCCGCAGGCGGTGGTCCTCGCCGCCGTGTGGCTGCTCGCCGCGTGGTCCCCCGACGCCACCCCCGGCTGGCGCGCGGACTTCGCCCACACCGAGCGCTTCGACGGCGACCCGGTCGAGGACGTGGCGGCGCTGCTCGCCGAGTGGATACCGGCCGCCGACGACCGCGGCCGGGCCCTGCGCGCGTTCCTCGCGGGCGAGCTCGCCAGCCGATACGTCCAGCTGCGCCGCGAGCCGGCCGACGACCTCGTGCTCCTGCTGCACGACTGGAAGGACCGCACGCTGCGGATCACGATCGCGGCCGCGCCCGCCGTGGCGCCGCCGCCGCAGGACAGCCGCATCCCGTGCCTGCTGACCCTGCTCAGCGACCAGCTGTGGCTCAACAACAACGACCCGGTGACGTTCCGCGTCTTCCTCGGCGAGCCGGACGCCGCCGGCCCCGGCGCGTGGTGGGCCGCCACCCGCGAGGAGCCGGGCGAGGACGTGCCGGACCTGCGGGAGTACTCCCCCGACGACATCCGCACCGCCCTGCTGAACGTGGCCCGGGGCGGCCTCGACGACCTCGGCGCCGACTGGGACGGCGACGGCGACTACCCGGCCCTGCCCGAGGACCACATCGCCGCGCACGTCACCAACGACCTCCTCGACGTGCTGCTCGAGCGCGTCGCGCCGGTCGCGGTGCACGGCACCGGCTACCTGCCCGTCGACTGGGACGAGCAGGACGGCGACACGCAGATCGGCACCGTCGTGCTCACCGGCGCCCGCGCGGTGGCGGTGCTGGACGTCGACGTGAGCTGCTGAGGATCGACCACGACGCATTGGGTGCCGAAAAGGTTCCTGTCGGAAATCCCACCCGCACACATCGTCAGGAGTCGTTAGAGTCGGTCCCGGCTCAACACTCTGACGGGGAGGGTGGTTGTGGTGGATTCGCCTGCGCTGCAAGCGATTCCGGCCCGATCGGCGACGATCGGCGACCGGTCGGCACCGACGCTCGCGCTGCTCGTCGCGATCACCGCCGGCGTCGTGGCGCAGGGCGGGTTCTACCTCCCGGGCCGCATCCTGGTGACCGTCCTGGCGCTCGTCGCGCTGGTCGTCGCGCTGGTCGTGACCCGGCCGCGCGCCGGGGACCTGCGCGACCTGCGGGCGCCCGGGATCGCCGCGGCCGCGATCGCGGGGTGGGCGCTGCTGCGGGCGGCGGCGCAGGGCGGGCTCGCCGGCGCCGGGGGCATCGCGCTGGCGCTGCTCACGCTGCTCGCGGGCGTGGTCGCGGCCCGCCGGGCACGCCCCGCCGACCTCGCCCTCGGGCTCACCGGCCTCGGCGCGCTCGTCGCGGCGACCGCCTGGGCCGGGGTGGCGCTGCGGATCGGGCGCTGGTCGGTGCTGGTCGAGTCGACGCTGTATCGGGGGGCGTCGACCCTGACCTACCCGAACGCGGCGGCCGCGGTCCTCGCGGCCGCCGCGCTGCTCGCCCTCGCCCGGGTGCTCGCCGAGCCGGCCTCCAGGGCACGCGTCCTGGCCCTGTTCCTGATCCTGGCCGGGCTCGGGGCCACCCTCAGCCGGGCCGGCGGCATCGCCCTGACCGCGGGCGTGCTCGTCATGCTCGCGTTCGCGCCGGACCGCCGGCTGCTCGTGCGCCGCCTGCTCCCGCCGGCGCTCGGCGCCGCGGTGGCCGTGGCCGCGCTGGTGCCGTCGTTCCCGGTGGACGCCGCGCCCGCACCGCTCGTGGCGCTCGCCGGGCTCGCCGCCGGGGCCGGGATCGCGCTGCTGCGGCCGCTGCCCGCGCTCGGCCTGGCCGCGGCGGGAGCGACCGGCGCGCTGCTGCTGCGACCGTCCACGCTGGACGCCGTGCTGCGGCGCCGCCTCACCCTCGCCTCCCAGGGGCGATCGGGCGCGTGGCACTCGGCGCTGGAGCAGGCCGGCGCGCACCTGTGGCTCGGCCGGGGGCCCGGGCAGGCGCGGTACTTCTGGTTCGACTTCCAGGGCCGGCTCGTGGTGAGCCGGTGGGTGCACAACGAATACCTGCAATGGCTCGTCGACCTGGGCATCGTCGGCCTCGTGCTGCTGCTGGCCCTGCTGGCCGCGCTCGCGCCGGGCCTTCGCCGCGGGTTCGCCCGCACGCCGCTGTGGGCCGGTGCGGTGGCCGCCATCGCCGCGCTCGCCGTGCACAGCGCCTTTGACTTCCTGTGGGAGCTGGCGGTCGTGCCGCTGGTCCTCGGCGTGCTCGCCGGCATGGCGGGCCCGCACCACGGAGAAGAGTCCGCACCACCATCGAACGGGGAGGTCACCCAGTGAAGGTCAAGAAGTCCCACCTCGGCGCGGGCGCGCTGGCGCTCGGCGCGGTGCTCGCGTTCGCCGTGCCGGCCGGCGCGGCGGTCAACCTGCAGTCCGAGTCGAGCGGCACCGCGGCGATCAAGATCGTGAAGCAGGCCAAGCTCAAGGCGAACGGGGCGGCCACCATCGTCACGGTGAGCGTCACCTGCCCGACCGGCAGCCGATTCAGCCTGAGCGTCGACGTGACCCAGACCGTCACGCCGACCACGACCACGCACGGCGGCGGCTACCTGGGCGAGCAGTGGTGCACGGGCGCCACCCAGAAGGTCAAGGTGCCGGTCACCAGCACCGGCGCTCCGTTCGAGGCGGGCGTGGCCTACGCCGTCGGCCACGCGAACATCTACGGCAGCATCGGCTACGTGAACCTGGACACCGGCCGCGAGATCGTCAACGTCGAGAGCTGACCTGATGGTGCGGGCCGGGGCAGCCGGCCCCGGCCCGCACCGCCGGCATCCTCCCCGCACCGCCGTCGTCAGGCGTGGCCGCCGGCCGCGTGGAGGACCAACCCGGCGACGATGCGCAACGCGGCGACGATGAGCGCGGCGGCGACGAGGGCCGCGGACCGTCGTTCTCCCCGTTGGTCACCGGCGGATGCTGTCGGCCACCGTCTACGGGTGCAGGACCGAGGCCAGGAACCGCAGGCGCTCGGCGTGCTGCACGGTCTCGCCGCCCTCGTGCCCGTTGAAGTGGTAGACCTCGATCCGCTTCGGGCCCGCGTAGTTGTGGTAGGCGCCGTAGACGGTCGAGGGCGGGCACGTGGTGTCCATCATCGCGACGCTGAACAGGATCGGGGCGCTCGCGCGCCGGGCGAAGTGCACGCCGTCGAAGTGCCCGAGCGTGCCGAACACCGTGTCCACCCGGTCGCGGTGGACCTTCAGGTAGGCGGCCACCTCGAGGTAGGGGCCGGTCGCGGCCCGCTCGGCGCCGCGGCGCATGTCGCACAGGAACGGCACGTCGGCGGCGGCCGCCGCGAGGTCCGGCACGAGGCCGGCCACGGCGAGGGTCAGGCCGCCGCCCTGGCTGATCCCGGTGACCGCGACCCGCGCCGAGTCGACGAGGGGGTGGCTGCGGGCCGCGTGCACGGCCCGCACCGCGTCGGTGATGACCCGCCGGTAGAAGTGCCGGGACGGGTCGAGGATGCCCCGGGTCATGAAGCCCGGGTGCTGCGGCCCGGCGCCCTCGGGCTCGGGGTCCCCGGTGTCGCCGCGCCGCCAGCCGCTGCCCTGGCCGCGCACGTCGACGAACAGGTGGGCGTAGCCGGCCGAGGCGTAGAGCAGGCAGTCCTCGGGCAGGCCGCGGCCGCCGTTGTACCCCGGGAACTCCACCACGCACGGCAGCGGCCCCTCGGCCCCGGCCGGCACGACGAACCACCCGCGCACCGGGTGGTCGTCGTAGCCGGGGAAGCTCACGTCGTACACCCGCAGCGTCTTCAGGCTCGTCTCGACCGGCTCGAACGAGGCCGGGCCGGGGGGTGTGCGCACGTCCGCCCAGAACGCGTCGAAACCGGCCGGCTCGACGGCCCGGCTGCGATAGGCGAGGCATTCCTCGTGCGTGAGGTCGGACAGCGGCACGGCGTCGTCAGCCTTTCAGTCCCGTGTGGGCGAGCCCCTCGATGAACTGGCGCTGGGCGATGACGAACACGACGAGGACCGGGACGGCGGTCAGCGTCGCCGCCGACAGCTGCACGTTCCACGCCGGACCGCCGTAGGCGTCGACGAACTGGGTGAGCGCCTGCGGCAGCGTGAACTTCGAGGGGGTGGAGAGGAACACGATCGGTTCAAGATACAGGTTCCAGCTGTGCAGGAAGGTGAAGATCGCGACCGCCCCGAGCGCCGGGCGCGACAGCGGCAGGGCGATGCGGCGGAACAGCCCGAAGCGGCTCAGCCCGTCCATGCGGCCGGCCTCCTCCAGCTCGGGCGGCAGCGCGATGAAGAACTGCCGCATGATGAACGTCGCCAGCACGCTCGGGGCGCCGAAGATCGGCACCAGGATGAGCGGCCAGTGCGTGTCGATCATGTTCCAGCGCTGGAACATCTGGAACAGCGGCACGATCGTCACCTCGCTGGGCACCAGCAGGCCGGTGAGCACCAGCAGGAACAGCGCGTTCTGGCCGCGGAAGCGGATGCGGGCGAACGCGTAGCCGGCCAGCGAGGACACCGCGAGCGTGCCGACCGTGCACACGATCGCGATGTACATGCTGTTGAGGTACTGCTGCGCGAACGGCTGCGCCTCGAACACCTGCTTGTAGGCGGAGAAGTCGACGCTGGTCGGGATGAGCGTCGGCGGGAACTTGAAGACCTCGTTCACCGGCTTCACCGACGAGGTCGCCATCCACCAGGTCGGGAAGACGAACGGGATCGCCAGCACGCACAGCAGGCCGTAGAGCGCCGTCTTCAGCCGCCAGGTCTTCTTATGACTCATGGAACACCCATCGCTTGCGCAGCTGCCACTGCACGGTGGTCAGGATCAGGACGATGGCGAACAGCACCAGCGAGAGCGTGGCGCCGTAGCCGAAGTGATGGAACTGGAAGGCCTGCTGGTAGAGGTAGTAGACGAGCACGGTGGTCGAGGTGCCCGGCCCGCCCTGGGTGAGCACCGCGATCTGGGCGAACACCTGCAGCGAGCCGACCACCGTGATGATCGACGTGAGCAGGATCGTCGGGCTGATCATCGGCACGGTGATGCTGCGGAAGGCCCGCCAGGCGCTCGCCCCGTCGAGGCGGGCCGCCTCGTAGAGCTCGGACGGCACGCCCTGCAGCGCGGCCAGGAACAGCACCATGTTCAGCCCGACGTTCTTGACCACCTGCACGACGATGACCGAGATCATCGCGGTGACGTCGCCGCGCAGCCAGTTGGGCCCGTGCGCGCCGACGGTGTCGAGGATGCCGTTGACGCCGCCGTTGTCCTGCAGCAGGAAGCCCCACACGATCGTCCACGCCACCATGGAGACCACGACCGGCGAGAAGAACAGCGTGCGGAACACCACCGTGCCGCGCAGGCGCTGGTTGAGCAGCACCGCCAGCAGCAGCGCCAGGCTGAGGTTGAGCACGAGCAGCCCGGCGGAGAACAGCCCGGTGGCGGCGAGCACCTTCGGCAGGTTGGGGTCGTCGGCGAGCTGCCGGTAGTTGTCCCCGCCGACGAAGTTGAACTCGTCGGCGAGGACGTTCCACTCGTGCAGGCTGTACCACGCGACCAGCACCAGCGGGACGAGCACGAACACGATCGTGCCCGCCAGCTGCGGCGCGATGAACAGATAGCCGGCCAGATGGTCGCGCCGGCGCGCGGTCCAGAATCGCATCGTTACTTGGCCAGCAGGGGCTTCACGCCGGTGCAGACGTTGTCCAGCACGCTCTTGACGTTCGCGTCGGGCTTCCACAGCGGGTCGAGCGACGCGCGGACGTTCTGCGCGATCTCGGCCGAGCCGGTGTGGCTGGGCTTGACCACGCCGGTGGAGATGCCGTCGATGACGACCGACTGCAGCTGCGCGGGCTTGAGCAGCGGGTTGGTCTTGGCCATGGTCTCGGCGTAGAGCTGGCTCTTGCGGGCCGGCGGGAAGTACTGCGCGAGCTTGCCGCTGTTGGCCGGGTTGGTGAAGAAGGTCAGGAAGTCCGCGGCCGTGCCGGCGTGCTTGCTCTTCTTGAGCACCCCGAGGCCGGCCTGGCCGACGACCGAGTACTTGCCCTTGGGCCCGGCCGGCAGGGGCACCAGGTCCCAGCCGAACTTGGCGTCCTTGAGCAGCGAGGCGCGCGAGATCTGGGTGACCGTCATCGCCGACTGCCCGGCGAAGAAGTCCGCGGCCACGCCCGGGCCGGGCATCGCCTTGTCGGTGAAGACGGCCTTGTGCAGGGCGGTCATCGCGTCGACCATCTCGGGGGCGTTGAACCCGCAGGTCTTGCCGTCGGCGCTCCAGGCCTGCGCGCCCCAGCCGGTCCAGACGGTCGAGAGGTTGCTCCAGGTCTTGTAGTCGAAGTCGCGGACCACGATCCCGGCGGTGCCGGTCCTCGCGTTGACCGCCGCGCCCTCGGCGAACGCCTTGTCCCAGGTCCAGGTGCCGGCGGTGACGAGGTCGGCCGGGTTGTCCTGCCCCGCCTGCTTGAGCAGGTCGGTGTTCACGAACATGCCGAACGGGGAGGTCGAGAACGGGTAGGCGTAGAGCTTCCCGCCGTTCTGCCACAGCTTCGTGGCGGCCGGGGCGAGGTCGTCGGCCTGCTCGATCTTGTCCAGCGGCAGCAGCGCGCCCGAGCCGACGAAGTCCGGCGCCGAGTCCTCGAGGATCCAGGCGAGGTCCGGCCCGTTGCCGCCGGCGATCTGGGTGGTGAGCGTGGTCGAGTACGACTCGAACGGCAGCGGGTCGAACTTCACGCTGACGTTCGGGTGGGCCGTCTTGTACTCGGCGGCGATGTCGTTGAACAGCTTGAGGTGGGCCTCGTTGGCCGACCAGACGGTCATGCGCAGCTCGACCGGGCCGGTCTCCTCGGCGGCGGGCGTGCTGCCCTTGCCGTCGCCACACGCGGCCAGGGCGAGCAGCGACAGGGCTGCTATCGCGACGCGGAACTTCATCGGGTTCTCCTTGATGGGGGTGTCAGTAGCCGGCGACGTCGGGCCAGGCCCGCTCGACCCCGTCGCGGTCGAGGCGGGCCTGGAACTCGGCGAGCAGGCCGGGGGTGTTGCGCACCGCGCGCGGGGAGCACGCGCGGTCCAGGCAGAACGCGGCCAGCGCACCGGCGGCCTCGCCCGCGTTCCACTCGACGGGGTGCAGGCGGTAGGCGCCGTTGGTGATGTGCGTCGTGCCGATGTTCTTGCCGGCGGCCAGGATGTTGTCCATCCGGCGCGGGATGAGCGCGCCGAGCGGGATCTGGAAGGGGCAGCAGCCGACGTCGATGTAGTGGTCGCCGCCGGTCGAGGGATGCAGGTCGATGCGGTACATCCCGACGCCGACCGAGTCGTGGTAGGCCACGGCCCCCTTGTCGCCGCGCACGGCGAGGGCCAGGTCCTGCTCGACGACCGTGGTCTCGGCGAGGATGCGCCGGGACTCGCGGATGTACGGCGCCTGGGCCAGCCCGTCGGCGCTGCCGGTCACGTCGCCGCGCAGCCGCAGGCCGGGGAAGCCCGTCCCGCCGTCGGGGCGCGGGGCCTCGGTCTGCAGCCAGTACAGCACCGAGAACGCCTGCTCCCGGGCCGCGGCCAGGTGCTTCGTGGCGTCGGGCACGTCGATGACCGGGTGCTCGAAGTAGTCCAGCATCGGCCAGTTGACCAGGCAGATGTCGGACTCGTAGGCGCCCGGCAGGAAGAGGTTGCGCGCGGCGATGCGCCGGAACGTCCACAGGTTGTGGTCGCCGGGGTTGCGGCGCTGGTCGGCGTCGACGGCGAGCGGGTCGTCGTCCGGGTTCGGGTCGAAGATCCGCTCGGTCGGCTCCAGCGTGCGCGGGCTCGGCGCGCGGAACGACAGCAGCGGGCCGCCCCAGAACGGCGGGGCGTAGTCGCGCCAGAAGTCGTAGCGGGCCGGGCGGTCGATGGTGTGGTCGCCGTCGACGTGGTCGACCGCGAAGCACACCGAGACGGCCTGCATGTTGGTCGGCTGGGCGGTCGCGGGGGCGCTCGGCTCGCCGGTGTCGGCCTGCGACTCGAAGCCGGTGACGTATTCGGTGCCGGTCAGCGGCAGCAGGTCGCCGGTCTCGGTGGCGTCGAGGACGTAGGCGGCGCTCACGTCGAGCGTCTCGCCCGTGTCGCGATGGCGCAGGGTCACCGCGGTGACCCGGTCGCCGTCGGTGGCCGCGGCCGCGGGCACGTACGGCTGCAGCACGGTCAGGGCACCCTTGCTGCGGTAGGGCATGAGCATCGCCTCGAGCACGGCCACCGCGACCCGGGGCTCGTGACAGAGCCGGCTCACGTACCCGGCGCCCGGGTTCAGGTCGCCCCAGGCGCGCGCCGCGGCGGTGAGCGGGTAGTGCCGCCGGTAGTACTCGCGGATCCCGTCCCGCAGGGCGCGGTAGCTGGCCGTGATGCCGAACCGCTCCACCCACGAGTGCTCGTCCGGCGGCACCGCCTGGCTGGTGAGCTGGCCGCCGATCCAGTCGTACTCCTCCGTGAGCACGACCCGCCGGCCCGCCCGCAGCGCCGCGAGCGCCGCGGCGACCCCGCCGAGACCGCCGCCGACGATCAGGACTTCAGTCTTCATGTCCAACTTTCCTTGAGGGTGGTGCCGGGGATGAGCTCGCAGGGCAGCAGCCGCTGCCGCTGGGTCTCCTGGCCGTCGATGAGCGCGGTGAGCACCTCGAGGGCCTGGGCCCCCATCGCTCGACGGGGTATCTCGAAACCGGTGAACTGCGTGCCGGTCGGGTCCGTCACGTGCCTGGTCGGCTGCCCGAGCGTGACGATGGACAGGTCGGGCCGCGCGCCGGACGGGGAGTTCACGCCGATGGCCGCGGCCAGGGCGACGCCGTCGCTGTGCTCCTCGGCGAACACCGCCGTCGCACCGCTGTTCAGCACCGCGCCGAGGTCGTCGGGCGGCAGGTGCAGCCCGGTGATCCCGGCCTCGGCCACGCCCCGGGCGAAGCCCGCCTTGCGGTCGGTGTGCGACTCCGGCCCCTCCCCCTGGCCGATGTACGCCAGGCGGGTGTGCCCGAGGCCGACCGCCTTTCGCACGAGGGCCTCCGTCGCCCCCGCGTAGTCGGCGCCGACGTACGGCACCGGCCCGCCGGCGTCGTCGCGCCGGCCGACGGAGACGAACGGGAACCCGTCCGCGACCAGCCGGGCCAGCTCGTCACGGTCGAGCACGCGACCGATCAGGATGCAGCCGTCGGCCAGCCGCAGCCGGTTGCCCTCGTGGAAGATGCGCCGGCGCCCGTCCACCACCGGGGCGCTGGTCAGCAGGAGCAGGTCGCTGCCCAGGGCCTCGGCCCGCTCCTCGATGCCGACCAGGAACGGGTGGTAGAAGTCGCTGTTGCCGGCCGGGAAGACCGGCTCGTAGGTGAACACGCCGATGATCCGGTTGTCCCGCGCGGCGAGCCGGCGGGCGATCGGGTCGGCGACGTAGCCGCTGTCCCGGATCGCCTGCAGCACCCGCTCACGGGTCTCCGGCGCGATACGCACGTCGCCGTCGGAGCGCCCGTTGAGCACGAGCGACACCGTCGCCTGGCTGACGCCGGTCATGCGGGCGATGTCCCGCTGGGTCAGGCGCCGGGGAGTTGCGGTCACGTAGCCGTCCGATCTGTGCTAATGCGCATTATCAGCCGTTGGCCAGTGATCCTGAACCCTGTGACGAGGTTTCGTCAAGCCCGAACTCTCGCTGATAATTCGTATTAGCACCTTGACCGGGGGCGCGCGCCGGTCAGACACTCCCATCCATGAATCGCCGCCAACTGCTCAAGGGAGCGGCTCTGAGCACGGGCGCCGCCGCCATCGGCGCCCTGTCGCTGCGGGCAACAGCAGCGTCCGCCGCACCAGCCGGATTCCCCAACTACCAGTACATCGGCGTGCCGTTCAACAAGTCGGCACTGCGCTACAACCCGACCAACGAGCTCATCTTCCCGTGCATCCGGGGCGTGTACGACAAGATCACCGGCGGCCTCGGCCGCTACTACCTCTACTACGCGCCGCACGAGAAGCCGGGCGGCATCTGCCTGGCCTACGGCAACTCGCTCAGTGGCCCCTTCACCGAGTACGCGGCCAACCCGATCATCAGCAACACCTGGTCACCGTACTACTCGGTCACCCACGTGTCGTCGCCGCACGTGCTGTGGAGCGCGTCGAACAAGAAGTTCTACTGCTACTTCCACGGCGAGAACAACACGACCCGGATGGCCTGGTCGACCGACGGCATCCACTACACCTACTTCGGCGTGGTGCTGAGCACGTCGATGGTGCCCGGCACGACCGAGACCTCCTACGCCCGCGTCTTCGAGCACACCGTCACGGGCCTGGGCAACAAGTACGTCATGCTGTTCATGGGCGTCACGAGCGGCACCCGCAAGATCTTCTGGGGCTGGTCGTCGGACGCCAAGAGCTGGCAGTTCGATCCGACGCCGCTGGTCTACCCCGGCCCCGACGGCCAGAGCGACATCTCGGGCGCGCACCTGCTCAAGCGCAACGGCACCGCGTACGTCGTGTACCACGGCAACGGCGGGAACCAGTTCATCACCGAGGTCGGCAACGCCTTCGACCGCGAGGTGCACCTGGGCGTGTTCCACCCCGCGCTGTCGGGGGCGCCGGACAACGGGCGCAGCGCGGCCCCGTCGTTCGGCACCGACGGCGGCGTGGAGTACATGTTCTACGAGGCCGGCGCGCGCCTGTCCGCCACGATCGCGGTCGCCCGGGCGGTGTGAGCGATCGGATGCGCCCGCCCGGCCCCGGCTCCCGGCCGGGGAGCCGGGCGGGCGCTCATCCGCTCGCGGTCTGCATGTCGCGCGCGCGGTCGCGGTCGGGACGGAAGGTGCCGACGGTGTTGCCGTCCGGCGTCACGAGCTCGTAGCTGGACTCGGAGACCGGCTGCCAGGCGCCGACCAGGCCGCCCAGCGGCTCCGACACGACGATCCGGGTGGGCTCCGACACCCGCTGCAGCACCGGGTTCTCCGGGTACATGGTGCGCAGCGTGTCGACGGCGGTGCTGCAGTACAGCGAGCGGCTGACGTGCTCGCTGGAGTACCGGAACGCCCACAGCCGCTCGCCGTCGGTGGTGGCGACCGTCATCTGCACCGGGTGCTCGATGCCCTGCCGCATGCCCTCGTCCTCGATGAAGGCGACCATGCGCTCCACCGCGCCGACCGGGTCGCGGGGCAGGCCGAACGTCAGCGCCAGGTAGAACATGAGCTCGGAGTCGGTCGAGCCGCCGATGTACGGGTACAGCGTGGGCTCGACGGCGAGCGTGAGGGTGCGCTTGAGCGCGGTGTAGCCGCGGATGCGGCCGTTGTGCAGCCACAGCCAGCGGCCGTGGCGGAACGGATGGCAGTTCGTCTGCTGCACCGGGGTGCCGGTGCTCGCCCGGATGTGGGCCAGGAACAGCCCGCTGCGCACCGAGCGCGACAGCTCGCGCAGGTTGTCGTCGCCCCACGCCGGTCCGGTACCGCGGAACAGCGTCGGCTCGTCCTCGGCGCCCGGCGTGTACCAGCCGACGCCGAACCCGTCGCCGTTGGTGGTACCGACCCCCAGCCGGGAGTGCATGCTCTGGTCGATCAGCGAGTGCTCGGGCTTGTAGAGCAGCTCCTCAAGCGCGATCGGCGAGCCGGAATACGCGAGCCATCGGCACATCTCGCACCTCCTCACCCGATCCTCGGCCGCCCCGGCCCCGGCCCCACTCACCCGGCAGGAGTGAGCGGCGCCGGGCCCGCCGGACGGCGGGGCGCTCAGGGCATCACGGTGCAGGCCGGGTGCAGGCGCCGGGACGCGCCGACCTCGCGGACCGGGCCGACGACCGGGACGCGGACGGCCGTGTGGACGTCGGCGCTGGAACGGGCGACGAGCAGCTCGACGTCGCCCGGCTCCACGATGCGCCGCCCGTCACGGCCGGTGTAGGACAGCAGGTCCGCGTGCAGGGTCACCACCAGCGTGCGCGACTCGCCGGGCGCGAGGTCCACCCGCGGGGCCGCGAGCAGCTGGCGCACCGGGCGGGCGACCTGGGCCACGGGGTCGTGGGCGTAGACCTGCACGACGGTGCTGACCTCCCGCCCGGCCGGGTTGTGCAGCGGCACCGTCAGCTCGATCTCCCCGTCGGTGGCCCACCCGTCCGGCGAGTGCAGCGACACCGCGCCCCACTCCGCGTCGGCGTAGGCCAGGCCGTGGCCGAACGGGAAGAGCTGGCTCGGGTCCACGGTCGACACCTCGCTGCGCCGGCCCAGGGGCGCGGCGAGGTAGGTGGTGGGCTGGGACGCGCCGGCGCCCGGGAAGCCGACCGGGAGCCGGCCCGACGGGTTCACGCGGCCGCTGAGGACGCCGGCGAGCGCGGCGGCGCCCTCCTCGCCCGGGAAGAACGTGCACACCGCGGCGGCGAGCCGGTCGATCTGGCGGGACAGCTCGTAGGGGCGCCCGGCCAGCACGACGAGCACGACCGGGGTGCCGGTGGCCAGCAGCGCCTCGAGCAGCTCCTCCTGGCGGCCCGGCAGTCGCAGGTCGCGGGCGTCGCAGCCCTCGCCCGAGGTGCCGGTGCCGAACAGCCCGGCGAGGTCGCCGAGCACGGCCACGCACACGTCGGCCTCGGCGGCGACGGCGGCCGCCGCGGCGATGTCCTCGTCGGTGCCGCCGAGGACGGGGCAGCCCTGGGCGTACGACACCGGGAAGGCGAGGCCGAGCGCGTCCACGATGGACGGTGCCTCGACGCCGAGCTCCAGGCCCTCGTGGTGGATGCCCACGTGGCGCGGGAACGAGTAGCAGCCGAACAGCGCGTCGGGGCGGTGCGCGCCGGGGCCCACGACGGCCAGGCGGGTGCCGGGCGCCAGCGGCAGGGCGCCGGCGTCGTTGCGCAGCAGCACGATCGAGCGCTCGGCGAGGCGCCGCGCGATGTCGCGGGCCTCGGCATCGTCCAATGGGGACGGTGCGGCGAGGTAGGCGGGCTCGGCCGCGAAGTCCGCGTCGAGCAGGCCGAGCTCGCACTTCTGGCGCAGGATCCGCTCCACCGCGCGGTCGATGAGCGCCTCGCCGACGTCGCCGGCCTCGATGGCCTTGAGCAGGGGGCCGCCGTAGCAGTTCACACCGGGCAGCTCCACGTCGATGCCGGCCCGCAGCGCGGCGGCGGCGGCCTCGGCCCGGTCGGCCGCGACGCCGTGCAGCGACTCGAGGAACGCGATCGCGAAGTAGTCCGACACGACCGTGCCGTCGAAGCCCAGGCGATCGCGCAGCACCTCGGTGAGCAGCGTCGGGTCGGCGGCGACCGGCACCCCGTCGATGTCGGTGTAGTTGTTCATCACCGAGCGGGCCCCGGCCCGCAGCGCCATCTCGAACGGCGGCAGCAGCACGTCGGCGAGCTCGCGGGGGCCGATCGACACCGGGGCGAGGTTGCGCCCGGCGCGGGAGGCGGAGTAGCCGACGAAGTGCTTGAGGGTGGCCACGATCCCGGCGGACTGCAGCCCGCGCACGTAGGCGGCGCCGATGGTGCCGACGAGGTACGGGTCCTCGCCGATGGTCTCCTCGACGCGGCCCCAGCGCAGGTCGCGGGCCACGTCGAGGACCGGGGCGAGGCCCTGGTGGATGCCGAGGCGGCGCATGGTGGCCCCGATGTGCGCGCCCATCGCCTCGACCAGCCGCGGGTCGAAGCTCGCGCCCCAGGCCAGCGGCGTCGGGAAGATCGGCGCCCGCCAGGCGGCCAGGCCGCTCAGGCACTCCTCGTGCACGATCGCCGGGATGCCGAAGCGGCCGCCCGCGATGATCTGCCGCTGCAGGTCGGCGACGCGGCGGGCGCCGGCCTCGGGCTCGATCGGGGCGGAGCCGTAGAGCCGGGTCACCTGCCCGAGCCCGTGGCGGACCAGCTCCGGCCAGTCGATGGGGTCGGGGGCCTGGTCGTTCTGGTGCGGGGCGACCTCACCGGCCGTGTCGTCGACGTTGAGCCAGGCCCCGTACATCTGCGCCACCTTCTCGCGCAGGGACATCCGCGCCATGAGGTCGGCCACCCGCACGGCGACCGGCTCACCGGCGTCCCGAAAAGCTTCTGTCACGCTCGTCGCTCCGTTTCCAAGGCCGCGGTGGACTGGCGCACCACGAGACGCGTGGCCAGCCGGACGTGGGTGTTGTCCACGGGCTCGCCGTTCATGAGCTGGATCAGCAGGTCGATCGCCCGGTGCCCCATCTCGTGGATGGGCTGCTCCACGGTGGTCAGCGACGGGGTCGCCAGGGCGGCCTCGGGCACGTTGTCGAAGCCGACCACCGACAGGTCCTCCGGCACCCGCAGCCCCATCGCGACCGCGACCTCGATGGCCGCGATGGCCGAGGTGTCGTTCGCGGCGAAGAGCGCGGTCGGGCGGTCCGGGCGCTCCAGCAGCCGCCGGGCCGCGGCCGCGGCGTCGTCGGCGTCGTAGTTGCCGGGCTGGATGAGCCCCGGGTCGGGCGCGATGCCGGCCATGGCGAGCTCCTCGCGGTAGCCCTGTTCGCGCAGCTTGGCGGACTCGAGGTCCCCGCGGCCGCCGATGAGGGCGATGCGCCGGTGACCGAGCTCGACCAGGTGCCGCACGCCCATCCGGGCCCCGGCGAGGTTGTCCGAGTCCACGGTCGGCAGCCCGGTCGGCCCGGCGTGCGGGTCGACGGCGACCACGGCCTGCCCGAACTCGACCTCGACCACGGTCGGGGTGACCAGGATGGCGCCGTCGACCAGGGTGCCGGACAGGCGTGAAAGGTACCGCTGCTCCCAGCCGGCGTGATCGACCGTGCGCCCGCCGGCCGAGTACACGACCAGCTCGTACCCGGTGTCCTTGATCGCCTTGGCGGCGCCCTTGAGCAGCTCCGTGGAGAACGGCTCGAGGTCGGCCACGAGGATGCCGATCACGTTGGTCTTGTGGTTGCGCAGGCTCTGCGCGACCAGACTGGCCTCGTAGCCCAGCTCGCGGATGACCGCCTGGACGTGCGCGCTGGTCGCCGCGGACACCCCGTAGCGGGCGTTGAGGACCTTGGACACCGTCGCGACCGAGACGCCGGCGGTGGCCGCCACGTCTCGGATCGTGACTCGGGAACTGGGTTTCACGAGGGCACCATAGCGTCCGATAACGTTATCGACAACGATTGACAACGCTCGTAACAAAGGCGCAGACTCTGCGGTCATCGAGGGCCGAGCCCTGTAGCTCGCCCCTGCCCCCGTCAGGAGATGATCACTTTGAACGTCCGCCTGAGCACCCCACGGAGGCTGGCCGCGATCGCCGTCGCGTTGTCGATGGCGCTCCCCTCCCTGACCGCCTGCGGAGATGACAGCAAGGACACGCCGGCCGACGCCAACGCCCCGGTAACGCTCACCTGGTGGCACAACGGCCAGCAGGACCCGGCGCTCGGCGTCTGGCAGTCAGTCGCCGACCAATACCACAAGGACCACCCCAACGTGACGTTCAAGGTCGAGCCGGCCCAGAACGAGGCGTTGAAGACGAAGATCTCGGTGGCGCTGCAGTCGCCGAACCCGCCCAGCATCTTCCAGCAGTGGGGCGGCGGCGCCCTGGCCACGCAGGTCGAGTCCGGCAAGATCATGGACATGACCGAGCAGGTCAAGCCGTGGATCGGCGAGCTCGGCCAGGCCGCGACCGGCTGGCAGGTCGAGGGCAAGCAGTACGGCATCCCCTACGACCTGCACGTCGTGGGCTTCTGGTACCGCAAGGACCTCTTCGAGCAGGCCGGCATCACCGCGCCGCCGAAGACGATGACCGAGCTCAACGACGCGGTCACCAAGCTCAAGGCCAAGAACATCACGCCGATCTCGATCGGCAGCAAGGACAAGTGGCCGGACGCGTTCTGGTGGTCGTACTTCGCCATCCGCGAGTGCTCCACCGACACCGTCAAGGCCACGGTGAAGAACCTCAAGATGGACGACCCGTGCTGGGTCAAGGCCGGCGAGGACCTCAAGGCGTTCCTGGCCACCAACCCGTTCCAGAACGCGTTCCTGGGCACCCCGGCCCAGCAGGGCGCGGGCAGCTCGGCGGGGCTCGTCGCCAACGGCAAGGCCGCGATGGAGCTGCAGGGCGACTGGGAGCTGCCGACGATGATCCCGCTGACCGAGGACAAGCAGTTCGCCTCGAAGCTCAGCTGGTTCCCGTTCCCGACCATCGAGGGCGGCAAGGGCACGCCGGGCACCGCGCTCGGCGGCGGCGACGGCTTCTCCTGCGCGGTGAAGGCCGGGCCGGCGTGTGCGGACTTCCTGAAGTACATCGCCAGCACCGACGTGCAGACGAAGCTCGTGCAGACGAACACCGCGACGCTGCCGTCGAACCCGAAGGCCATCTCGGCGATCCAGGACCCGTCGCTCAAGACCGTCCAGGAGTACCTCAACTCGGCGCCGTACATCCAGGTGTACTTCGACCAGGCGCTGCCGACGAGCGTGGGCCAGGCGCTGAACGACGCGATCGCGGACTTCTTCGCCGGCAAGGGCTCGCCGCAGGCCATCGTGGACGCCTTCACCAAGGCGGTCGCGAACAAGTGACGCAATCGGGTGGTATCGCCGTGGCGGCGGCACCACCGGCCCGGGCCGGTCGCGCGGCGTCGCGACCGGCCCGCCGGCCGGGCGGGCGCCGGGCGAAGCGGCTCGAGCTCACGCTGCTGCTGACCCCGGCGCTGGTGCTGTTCGTCGGATTCGTGCTGCTGCCGATCGCGGCGGCCTTCTACTACAGCTTCTTCAAGTGGACCGGGTTCAGCCCGCGCACGTGGTTCGGGCTGGGCAACTACTCCCGGGTGCTGCAGAACGACGTCTTCCTGCACTCGCTGCTGCACAACATCATCATCGCCGTGCTGTCGGTGGTCATCCAGCTGCCGCTGTCGATCGGCATCGCGCTGCTGCTCAACGGCAAGATCCGCGGGCGGGCGGTGCTGCGGCTCATCGTGTTCGCGCCCTACGTGCTCTCCGAGGCCATCACGGCCGTGGTGTGGCTGCTCATGCTCCAGCCCGACGGGCTGGTCGACCAGATCTTCAAGGCGGTCGGGCTGGGCGGGATCATCCAGAACTGGCTGGCCGACAGCGACCTGGTGCTCTACACGCTGTTCGTGGTGATCACGTGGAAGTACCTCGGCTTCGGCATCATCCTGCTGCTGGCCGGCCTGCAGAGCATCCCGCCGGAGCTGCGGGAGGCGGCCGCGACCGACGGCGCCTCCTCCTGGCAGACCACGCGCAGCATCGTGCTGCCGCTGCTGGGCCCGACGATCCGGATCTGGATCTTCCTGTCCATCATCGGCTCGCTGCAGCTGTTCGACCTGGTCTGGATCATGACGCTGGGCGGTCCGGCGAACGCCTCCAGCACGATGGCCATCTACCTGCTCGACCGTGGGTTCAGCCGCTACGAGTTCGGCTACGGCAGCGCGGTCTCCATCGTGCTGTTCGTGGTGTGCTTCATCTTCGCGCTGATCTACCAGCGTTTCGCCCTGCGCCGCGACACCCAGGGCGCCCTGACCCGCATCGTGGAGTGAACGGCATGGCCAAGCGCACGATCACCTACCTCACGGCGCTGCTCGTCGTCGGGGTCACCCTGGTCCCGCTGCTGTTCACGATCCTCGGCGGCTTCCGCACCAACGCCCAGATCAACACCTCGCCGGCCGGCTGGCCGCACCCCTGGGTGCTGTCCAACTTCACCGACGTGCTGTCCTCGGCGGTGTTCTGGCGGGCCATGGGCAACAGCGCCTTCATCGCGGTCATCGCCACCGCGCTGGCCGTCGCGGCCGGCGCGACGGCGGCCTTCGCCCTGTCCCGCTACCAGTTCAGGGGGCGCGAGGGCCTCTACACGCTGTTCACGGTCGGGCTGCTGTTCCCGGTGACGGCGGCGGCGCTGCCGCTGTACCTGCTGCTGCGCCAGCTGGGCCTGCTCGAGCACGCGCTCGGCGTGGCCCTGCCGGAGGCGGCGTTCTCGCTGCCGATCACCATCGTGATCCTGCGCCCGTTCATGCACGCGATCCCGGGCGAGCTCGAGGACGCGGCGGCCATGGACGGGGCCGGTCGGCTGGGCTTCTTCTGGCGGATCCTGCTGCCGCTGAGCCGCCCGGCGCTCACCACGGTGGCCATCCTGGCCTTCGTGACGAGCTGGAACAGCTACCTGCTGCCGCTGCTGGTGCTGTCCGACCCGACGGACTTCACGCTGCCGCTGGGGGTGGCCGCGTTCCAGACGCAGTACACCCAGGACACCGCGCGCATCCTGGCGTACACGGCGGCCTCGATGATCCCGGCAATCGGCTTCTTCGTGTTCGCGGAACGGCGCATCGTGGGCGGCTTAACGGGTTCAGTAAAAGGCTGAAACATTGGCGGTTGTAAGTTTCAGCAATGGCTTCGAAGATACCGCCTTCGACCTGCTCGGGAGCCCTCCGACGTTTCTTTCCAGCGCCCTTTTCGGAATGCTGGAAGGGTCCGCGAATCAGCGGATTTCAAAACGTTTCGGAGGGCTCCCGCCATGATCAGAGCAAGGACCCGGGGCGCGATTGCGGTGACCGCTGGCGCGGCCGCGATCGCCGTGGTCGTGGGCCTCGCGAGCACCGCCCAGGCCGCCACCACGTTGGGCGCCTCGGCCGCGGACAAGGGGCGGTACTTCGGTACCGCCGTCGCCGCGTACAAGCTCAGCGACGCCACCTACAGCGGCATTCTCGACCGCGAGTTCAACATGATCACGCCCGAGAACGAGATGAAGTGGGACGCGACCGAGCCCACGCAGGGGCAGTTCAGCTACGGCAGCGCCGACCAGATCGTGGCGCACGCCAACGCCCACGGGCAGCGGATGCGCGGGCACGCCCTCGCCTGGCACCAGCAGCAGCCGTCGTGGGCGCAGAACCTGTCCGGCACCGCGCTGCGCAACGCGATGGTCAACCACATCACGAACGTCGCCGGGCACTACAAGGGCAAGATCTACGCCTGGGACGTGGTGAACGAGGCCTTCGCCGACGGCGGGGGCGGCGGGCGGCGCGACTCGAACCTGCAGCGCACCGGCAACGACTGGATCGAGGTCGCGTTCAGGACCGCGCGGGCCGCCGACCCGGGCGCGAAGCTGTGCTACAACGACTACAACACCGACGGCGTCAACGCCAAGAGCACCGCGGTGTACAACATGGTGGCCGACTTCAAGGCCCGCGGCGTGCCGATCGACTGCGTCGGCTTCCAGTCGCACATCAACTCCGCCTCCCCGCTGCCGTCGGACTACCAGGCCAACCTGCAGCGCTTCGCCGACCTCGGCGTCGACGTGCAGATCACCGAGCTGGACATCGCCGGCTCCGGCACCGCCCAGGCCAACTCCTACGCCAGCGTCGTGAAGGCCTGCCTGGCCGTGTCCCGCTGCACCGGCATCACCGTGTGGGGCATCCGCGACAGCGACTCGTGGCGCAGCGGCGACACCCCGCTGCTGTTCGACAACAACGGCAACAAGAAGGCGGCGTACACGTCCACACTGGACGCGCTGAACGCCGGCGGCACGTCCTCGCCGCCGCCGGTCTCCCAGAGCGCGTCGCCCTCGTCCTCGCCGTCGCCGTCCGTGTCGCCGTCGAACCCCGGCGGTGGCCCAGGCAACGGTTGCACCGCGACGACCTCGGTCAACCAGTGGCCGGGCGGCTTCGTCGTCACCGTCCGCGTCACCGCCGGCGCGGCCGCCATCAACGCCTGGAGCGTCGGGCTCACGCTGCCGGGCAGCGCCACCGTCACCAGCACCTGGAACGTCACCCGCTCCGGCAACACCTGGAGCAACGTCTCCTACAACGGGCACGTGAACGCGGGCCAGTACACCGAGTTCGGCATCCAGGGCACCGGCACCGCCGGCACCCTGACGCCCACCTGCTCGGGGAGCTGACATGCGCCGTCTGCTCGCCGTCGCCGCCGGCATCGCCACGGCCCTCGCCGGCGTCTTCGTGCTCGCCCAGCCCGCGCAGGCCGCGACGCTGACCGAGGTGACGAACTTCGGCACCAACCCCAGCGGGCTGCGGATGCACATCTTCGTGCCCGACAACGTGCAGGCGAAGCCGCCGATCCTGGTGGCCGTGCACTACTGCACCGGCTCGGGCCCGGCGTTCTACTCCGGCACCGAGTTCGCGTCGCTGGCCGCGCAGTACGGCTTCATCGTCGTCTACCCATCGGCCACCCGCAGCGGCAACTGCTTCGACGTCTCGTCGCCGCAGGCACTCACCCGCGGCGGCGGGAGCGACCCGGTCGGCATCATGTCGATGGTCACCTACACCGAGCAGCACTACAACGGCGACCCGAACCGGGTCTACGTCACCGGCGCCTCCTCCGGCGCGATGATGACCAACGTCCTGCTCGGCGACTACCCGGACGTGTTCAAGGCCGGCGCCGCGTTCATGGGCGTGCCGTTCGGCTGCTTCGCCACCACCGACGGCTCGTCGTGGAACAGCCAGTGCTCCTCCGGCCAGCGCATCTACACGCCGCAGCAGTGGGGCGACATGGTCCGGGCCGCCTACCCGGGCTACTCCGGCCCGCGCCCGCGGATGCAGGTGTGGCACGGCACGACCGACACCACCCTCGCCTACCCGAACTTCGGCGAGGAGATCAAGCAGTGGACGAACGTGCTCGGCGTCAGCCAGACGCCGGCGCTGACCGACACCCCGCGCTCGGGCTGGACCCGCACCCGCTACGGCAGCGCGAGCGTCGCGCCGCCGGTCGAGGGCATCAGCGTCAGCGGCGTCGGGCACTCCCTGCCGCTGGCCGGGCAGGCCGCGATGGCGATCGAGTTCATGGGCCTCAACACCCAGGGCACCACGCCCCGGCCCTCGTCCTCGTCGGCGTCGCCGCGTCCGTCCGCCTCCTCGGCCTCGCCGTCCGTGTCGCCCTCCGGCCCGGGTGGCGGCACCGGCGGCTGCACGGCGACCACGTCGGTCAACCAGTGGCCGGGCGGCTTCGTCGTCACCGTCCGCGTCACCGCCGGCGCGGCGGCCATCAACGCCTGGAGCGTCGGGCTCACACTGCCGGGCGACGCCACCGTCACCAGCACCTGGAACGTCACCCGCACCGGCAACACCTGGAGCAACGTCTCCTACAACGGGCACGTGAACGCGGGCCAGTACACCGAGTTCGGCATCCAGGGCACCGGCACCGCCGGCACCCTGACGCCCACCTGCTCGGCCTCCTGACCCACCGCACGGCCGCCGCGGTCGCCCGGTGCCGATAGGCTGCGGGCATGGCTGACGACGCCGACGCGATCGCGGCGGTCGTGCGGGAGATCCTGGCTGTCGTACCGGCCGGCTGCACCTGGCTGCGGCCGGTCCACGACGCCGCGGGCGAGGTGTCGGACTTCCTCGTCGCGGCCACCAGCGTCGCCGGCGCCGACCTCTACGGCCTCGGAGCCGCACGCGTCGGGCGGTCGATCACGCAGCTGTACCCGACGGTCGAGGGCGGCCCGCTGTGGGCGCTCTACCTGCGGGTGCTGCGCACGGGCGCCCCGGCGACGCTGGACGAATTCCGCTTCGCGCAGCACTCCGCGGGGGTGGCCGCCGACTCCAGCTTCGTGATCAGCGCGCACCCGGTGCTCGGCGGGCTGCTCGTGTGGTGGGAGCGCGTCGACGAGGCGCGGCGCCGCCTGGACCGGACCGAGTCGCTGGGCCGTCTCGGCTGGTCGGAGTACAACCTCGTCACCGGGCGGATGGAGTGGTCGCCGGGGCTGTACCGCATCTTCGAGCGCGACCCGGCCCTGGGCCCGATGCCGCTCGCCGAGCAGTCCGCGGCCGTCGTGCCCGAGGACCGTCCGGTCGCCCAGCTGTCGTGGCAGACCCTCGACGGCGGCTCCCCCGCACGCCCGGGCGACGGCGCGACGGCCGACGTCACCGTGCGCTTCCGGGTCGGGGACGCGGTCAAGCACCTGCGCATCCTGTCCGACCTGGCCCGCGACGCCGGCGGGGCGCCGCTGAAGATCTACGCCGTCGTGCAGGACGTGTCCGCGCGCGAGCGGTCCCGCGGGGCCATCGAGCGGCTCAGCGACCAGCTGCACACGCGCGAGATGACGGCCCTGGCCGAGCACCGCCTCGCGACGCAGCTGCAGCAGCTCATCCAGCCGGTGCCGCGCGAGCCGTTCCCGCTGGACGGGCTGCGGGCCACGGTCGGCTACCTGCCCGCCGGGAGCGCGCTGCGGGTGGGCGGGGACTGGTACCACGCGCAGACCCTCGCCGACGGCTCGGTCGTGCTCGCCGTCGGCGACGTCTCCGGGCACGGCCTCGAGGCCGCCAACGGCATGGCGCACCTGCGCTTCGCCCTCGTCGCGTGGCTGTCCATCGGCATCCGCGAGCCCGGGACGCTGCTGGGCCACATGAACCGGCTCTGCGTGCAGCTCGGCATTACCGGCACCGCGCTCGTCGGGGTCTACGACGCCGACGAGCGCCGGCTCACCTGGGCCCGGGCCGGGCACCGGCCGCCGCTGCTGGCGCGGGGCGGGACCGCCGCCGAGCTGCCGCTGCCGCCGGGGCTGCTGCTCGGGGCGGTGTCGGACGCCGGCTACCCCGCGGTGCAGACCGGGCTGGAGCCGGGCGACGTGGTGCTGCTCTACACCGACGGGCTGGTCGAGCGGCGCACGATGGACGTGCGGACGCACCTGGACTGGGTGAAGGCGGCGCTGTCGGCGGCGACCGGGCCGGGCGTCACCGATCCGCTGCCGGGCCTGCGCGAGGTGCTGCACCGCCCGAGCCCGGACGACGACACGTGCACCCTGGCCGTGCAGGTGCTGGGCGATCCCTAGCCGCTCGCCCGGCCCGGGCCTCGCCGCCGGGTCGCTAGACCCTGTCCTGGCCGATGCCCAGCCGGAGCCGGACGACCGAGCCCCGGGTGTCCGCGAAGCCGGCCACGTGGTCGCACACCATCGCCACGATGGCCAGGCCGCGGCCGCGCACCGCCTCGGCCGCGGGCATCGCCGCGCCGAAGTGCAGCACCGGCCCCTGGTCGAGCACGTCGCAGACGACCTGGCCGGACTCGGACCACAGCTGGACCTCACCGCCCTGCTCGGTGTACTGCAGCGTGTTCGTCGCCAGCTCGTTGACGGCCAGCGTCAGCAGGTCGGCCCGGTCGCGGGACAGCCCGAGCGCGAGCGCGCGGGCGGTCACGAACGCGCGGACGGCGGCCAGGTCGGACACCAGCTGGTAGGCGATCGACTCGCCGGGGAGGGCCGGATGCTCAACCATTGCGGGCACCGTCTCCGCCGGCATCGCCCCGCGGGCTCAGCAGCCCGCCGACGCCGGTGATCTCCAGCACGTGCGCGACCATCCCGGCCGCACCGACGACGCTGAGCTGCCCGCCGCGCTCCTGGGCCGCCCGGAAGGCCGTCACCAGCGCGTGCACGCCGCTGGAGTCCAGGAACGTCAGCCCGCCCAGATCCACCACGACCTGCGGCGATGCCTCCACCGCGGCCATGAGGGCGGCCGTGCACTCCTCGCGGGCCGACAGGTCGCACTCCCCGGAGAGCGCAACCGCCGCCCGGTGCCCGTCGACCGATGTCACCGCCTCGAACCGCGCCATCCGACCGCGGCCCCTTCCTCGGATGTCCGGACCTTCGCGACACATCATGGCATCCGCGGTCGTCGTCGTCCGCCGCGGATGCCACACGCGTCCCGGACGCGCCCGCCCGCGAGGTTCAGGCCCGTCGCCGCGCGGCCCGGACCAGTACAAAGCCGACGCACACCAGGGCCAGCCCGGTCCAGCCGACGCCGGCGACGCCGACGCCGGTCACGGCCAGCACCGGGCGCCGGTGGAGCCCCGCGTCGAGCACCACGGACCCGCCCCCGGCGATCGTGATCACGTCGGAGACCCCGAAGACGGCCGGCCCGCCCCCGTCCGTGAACGGCACGAAGTCGCAGTCGCGGCCGCGGTCGTTCCCGGCCCCGGCGCGCGTGAACACCCACTCGACGGCCGGGATGTTCCCGTTGCCGTCGACGCGCCCGGCCCCCATGAGCACGACGACGGTCCCCGCCGGCAGGCCGCTCACGGCGTACGTCCCGTCGCGCCCGGTCACCGCCAGCCGCACGTCGCCGCCGCCGGTGTCGCGCGCCCGCACCCGGTCGACCAGCTGCTTGATGACGTCCGCCCGGGCCGCCCCGGCGAGCTCCCCGACGGCGAAGACGGCGACGGGCAGCCCGGCGATGCCCGGCTCGCCGCTCTGCCGGATGCCGTCACGGTTGCGGTCGTTCCAGGCCCGCCCGCGCACCGACACGACCGCCGCGGCCGCCGACGCCCGGCCGGCCGCGGAGGCCGACGGCACCGCCATCGCGCGCGGCCCCCCGGCCGAAGCCGACGGCACCGCCATCGCCCGCGGCCCCCGGCCGAACCGGACGCCGACGGCACCGCCATCGCCCGCGGCCCCCGGCCGAACCGGACGCCGACGGCACCGCCATCGCCCGCGGCCCCCGGCCGAACCGGACGCCGACGGCACCGCCATCGCGCGCGGCCGCCCGGCCGAACCGGACGCCGAGGCCGGCGGCACGGCGGCCGGCAGCACGGAACCGGACGGCGCGGGGGATGCGCCGGGCGCGACCGCCTCCGCGTGGGCCGCCGACGCCGGCCCGGCCAGACCGATCACCACCGCCGCCACCGGCGCCAGCATCCGCCGCACCCCAGCCACGCCCCGCTCGCCCATCGCACGTCCACATCGTCCGGACGGGCCACCCGGCGCGGCCCGATGAGACGATAAGCGTGAAATGCCCGATTCGTCGCATCATCGGCGGCCGCGGCGCGCGAGTCCCCGAACGGGTGACCCCGGCCGCGGCGGGTCAGCGGCGGGCGGCGGCGTCGCGGGCGGCGGCGAGGTGGACGCGAGCCAGGGTCAGGGCCTCGTCGTCGCGCGGCTCGGCGCGGGACAGCGCGGCGACCAGGCGCTCGTGCCAGGTGACCGCGAACGCCGGGGCGCCCGCGTCGTCGAAGGCCTCCGCCACCTCGGCCAGGTAGCGCACGGT
Source organism: Dactylosporangium sp. CA-052675 (assembly GCF_050947935.1). Classification (GTDB taxonomy): domain Bacteria; phylum Actinomycetota; class Actinomycetes; order Mycobacteriales; family Micromonosporaceae; genus Dactylosporangium. The sequence continues at coordinate 6,906,752 of NZ_CP192010.1, forward strand.
CGGCGGCGCGTCCGGGCCGTCGCGCCCGGCGAGGAGGGCGAACAGCCGCTCGTACACCTCCTGGGCCGCCGCCTCGTCGCCCGCCGCCAGGTGCGCGTCGGCGAGGTCGTCCAGCGCCTCGTCGGGCTCGCCCTCGGCCGGGTCGAGGTGGACGGGCTCGTAGAGGGGCACGGCGCGCTCGGGGTGGCGGCCGCGCAGGTACACCCGGGCGAGCGTGTCCCGGGCCGCCCGCGTCTCGGGCGCGTCCGGGCCGTGGCGCAGCTCGTGCCACTGCAGCGAGGCCTCGTACTGGGCGGTCGCCGCGCCCAGGGTGCCCATCCGCTCGTAGAGGTCCGCGAGGCGCTCGAGGCTCGCGAGCACGATCGGGGCGCCCGGGCCGTGGACGCGCTCGAGGCTCTCGATCGTGCGGTGGTACTGCCGCTGCGCCCCCAGCAGGCTCCGGTACGCCCGCAGCGCGCCGCGGTGCAGGCTCGCGTAGCGGATCGTGTCCCGCTCGTAGACCGCCGCGAGCGCCAGCCGCAGCCTGACGGTGCGCCGGTGGTCGGGGCCGAGCCCGCGCACGGCGTCGGCGATCGCGCGCCGCAGCAGGTGCCGGGCCGCCGCGGTGTCCCCGGCCCGCTCGTGGGCCTGGGCCAGCCGCAGCCGCGCGTGCGCGGTGACGGCGTGGCGGGGTCCGGCCGAGCGCAGGGCATCGGCCAGCACCGCCGCGAGCACCGTGGCGTCGCCGCCGCCGGCGTGGGCGAGGGCGGCCCGGGTCTCGAGCACCTCGGGGTCGTCGCTCGCCCGGGTGCGCAGCTGCTCGTCGAGGATCGCGGTGAGGTGCGCGGCGGCGACGGCGCGGCGGTCGTCGAGCTCGGCCAGCCGCTCGGCGAGGGCCAGCCGGCCGGTGAGGTCGGGACCGGCGGTGCTCAGGGCGGCCTCGACGGCCGGGCCGAGGCGCTCGCGCTCCGCGCCGGTGCCGGCCTCCCACGCCGCGATGAGGTCCACGATCGGAGGCTACTCCGGCCACACCCGGTGGGGGTGATCTTCCGGTGGGGTGGGAGGGTGTGGGCCATGGTGCTGTTCACCGTCCCGCAGGCGCGGGCGGAGCTGGCTCGCATTCGGCCCTCCCTCGATCAGCTGGTCGCGGTCCGCGCCGACGCGGCCGAGCTGGCGGCGGCCCTCGCGCCGGGCGGGCCGCCCACCGCGCTCGGGGGCATGGCGGAGCTCAAGGCGGCCGAGGCGCTGCTGGACGAGCTGATCACGGCGGTGCGGGCGACCGGGGCGCACCTCAAGGGGCTGGCGCCGCTGCTGGTCGACTTCCCGGCCGAGCTCGACGGGGCCGACGTGCTGCTGTGCTGGCTGGAGGGGGACGCGGGGATCAGCTGGTACCACCGGGTCGACCTCGGCTTCGCGGGCCGGCGGCCGCTGGCGGACTAGGCCGTGTCTGCTGGATTGCGCTTCGCGTGACCGCCCGTCCGGCAGACGCTCGGCCGCGAACCGCTCAGCCGATGTGGGCGCGCACCCACTCGGCCACCCGGCGGGCCGACTCCTCGGGCGGCCCGTCGTCGGTGCGCACGACGGTGCCGGCGGTGGCGCGCAGGTGGGCGGCGAACGCGAGGTGCCGCTCGATCGCCCGCTCGCGCCACCGCAGCCGCGCCTCGAGCCGCGCGGCGCGCACGTCGTCGGCGCAGTCGAGCACCGCGACGTGCACGTCCGTGACCCACCGCCGGCCCGCGAGCCCGTCGAGCTGCTCGCGGGTGAACGGCGCGAGCAGCACCGTGTGCCGCCCGCTCTGCGCCGCCCCATGCGCGACGCTCAGCCACGCGTCGCGCAGTGCGGGCCAGTCGACCTCGCCGAACTCGCAGGCGCGCTCGAACGGCCCGATGAGCCAGTCCCCGTCGAACACGAGGCACTCGGGCAGCCCGCGCACGAGATGGGGCAGCACGGCCGTCTTGCCGGACCCGGACGCGCCGGTGACGACGAAGAGCGGGAGCCGGCGGGCGGGCTCGGTGTGGCCGCAGTCGGGGCAGACCGCGAGATCCCCGTCGGGCGCCATGGCGATCGGGTCGTCGCACCGCTGGCAGAAGTGCACGCCCCGACCCTACCGGCCCCGCGCCCGGCCGCCGGGGTCACACCGCGGGCGCCGGTTCGCGCCGCTGCCGCGCGCTTGGCCGGATGTGCTGTACTGGGCGCCATGACATGGCCACGGCCGACCGGAATCGGTTTTCTCGTCGTCGCGGTGCTCTTCGGCATCGGCGTGCGGGTGGAGATCGGCCACGAGCCGACGAGCTGGGCCCGGGTGACCGTCTACGTCGTGCTGGGCGTCGTCTGCGCCCTCGTCGGGGCGGGGCTCATGGTGCTAGCTCAGAAAGCGGGGAACCGGCGCTAGCGCGCGCCAGGATCCCGCGGATGCGTTCCTGCGCGGCCACGCTGCCGCTCGAGCGGTGCGCGTCCGCGGCCCGCCGCGCCGCCAGCAGCGCCCGCACCCGGTCGCCCCGGCTGAGCTGGATCTCGGCGATCGTGACGAGGGCGTCCGCGCGCAGCATCCGGAACCCGCCCCGCTCGGTGAGCCGCAGCGCGCTGCGGGCGTGCTCGAGCGCCGCGTCGAGCCGGTCGAGGTCGTGCAGCGCCCCGGCGAGCCCGACGGACGCGGCCGCCCGGTGGTACGCCGCGCCGACGCCGTCCAGCAGCGTGCCCGCCTCCCCGTAGAGCTCGGCGGCCCGCTCCGGCCGCCCCACCCCGCGGCTGGCCAGCGCCAGCGCGATGAGGGCCTGCGCGGTGCCGTAGCTGCCCTCGAGGTCCCGGGCGGTGTCGACGGCCGCAGTGGCCAGCTCCAGCGCCCGCTCCGGCCGGCCCAGGTCGGCGTGCACGGCGGCCAGCAGCGACAGGATCGTGGTCTCGTGCAGCCGGTTGCCGACCTCGCGGCACAGCGCCAGGGCCCGCTGGGCGAGCTCGAGGGCGTCGGTGAGGCGGCCCAGCGCCTGGTAGGTCGCGGCCAGGGACTCCAGCAGGTACGCCGTGGTCCGCGACGCCTCCCCGAGCGTCTCGGCCATGCGCAGCCCCTCGTCGAGGCACTCGGTGGCGTCGGCGAGCCGGCCGGTCACGTGATGGTGGTGGCCGAGGGAGTCCAGGAACGCGACCAGCAGCGAGGTCGAGCCGTGCTCGCGGGCCAGCCTGATCGCGCCGGTGTGCTGCTCCAGGGCGTCGTCGGGCCGGCCGAGCTCGTCGTAGAAGATGCCGAGGTTGTTGCGCGCGCACGCCAGGCCCTCGACCCAGCCGCCGGTCTCGGCCAGGCGGATCGCGCAGCGCAGCGACTCGACCGCCTCGTCGTGCCGGCACAGCCACTGGTTGGCGTGCGCGAGGCCGATGAGCATCGCGGCCTGCCCGTTGACGTCGGCGTAGATCTCCGCGGCGGCGAGCCCGGCCCGGCTGACCACGAGCCACGCGAACAGGTGGCCGCCCTGGGCCAGGAAGCCGCGCATCGCGTCGGCGAGCCGCCACGCCATCTGCGGGTAGGCGTCGGCGACCGCGTGGCGGACCATCGACACGAGGTTCTGCCGCTCGGCCTCCAGCCAGGCCCGGGCCTGGGCGGTGCCGCAGAACGTGGCCACCGGCGCGGACCCTGCGTAGGGCAGCCGCACGAGCTGCGGATAGAGCTGCCGGGCGGCGGCGTCGAGGGTGCCCAGGTACCAGTCGTAGACGCGCCGCAGCGCCGCCGTGCGCTCCTCGGCGGAGTCGTCGGCCGTCGCGCGGGCCCGCGCGTAGGAGCGCAGCAGGTCGTGGAAGGTGAACCGGTCCGGCGCCGGCTCGACGACCAGGTGCGCGGCCGCGAGCCGGTCGAGCAGCCCCGCCGCCTCGGCCCCGCAGAGCCCGGCCAGGGCCCCGGCCGCGGCGGCCGTGAAGTCGTTGCCCGGCACCAGGCCCAGCAGGCGGAACAGCCGCTGGGCGTCGGGCGGCACGGAGCGGTACGACACCTCCAGGGCGCTGTGCACGGCCCGCTCCCCGTCGACGGCCAGGGCCGTGAGCGGGTCGGCGGCGCGCAGCTGGGCCACGTGCGCGGCGATCCCGCGGTGCGGGTGGTTGATGAGGTCGGCGGCGCTGATCCGCAGCGCGAGCGGCAGGTAGGCGCAGGCCGCGGCGAGCTCGGCGGCCGCCTCCGCCTCGGCGGCGACCCGGTCCGCGCCGAGCATGTCGCTCAGCAGTGCCCGCGCCTGCTCCGGCGGCAGGATGTCCAGCGTGATCCGCCGGGCCCCGTCGTGTGCGACGAGTCCGGTGAGCCGGTCCCGGGTCGTCACCACCACCAGGCAGCCCTGGCCGCCGGGCAGCAGCGGGCGCACCTGCTCGACCGAGCGGGCGTTGTCGAGGAACAGCAGCACGCGGCGGCTGGCCAGCATGGATCGGTACAGCGCGGAGGCCGCCCCCACGTCGTCGGGCACCCGGTCCTCCCGCACCCCCAGCGAGCGCAGCAGCGCGCCGAGGGCCTCGATCGGCGGCACCGGCCGGTCGCGGGAGGCGTAGCCGTGCAGGTTCACGTAGAGCTGCCCGTCGGGGAAGCGGCCCGCCACCCGGTGCGCCCAGTGCACGGCGAGGGCCGTCTTGCCGACCCCGGCCGTGCCCGCGATCGCCGTCACCACGACCGGTCCTCCGCCACCGGCCGCCTCGGGCAGCATCGCGTCGAGCCGGGCGAGCTCCTCGGTCCGCCCGACGAACCCGGCCACGTCCGCGGGCAGCTCCGCCGGCGTCGGCGGCCGCGGCGCGACCGGCCGCGGCGGCTGCCCCGCCATGACCGCGGGCATGACCGCGGGATCGGCCGCGGAAGCGGCCGCGGGCGGGGCCGGCTCGGGCGCCGACGGCTCCGGCTGCAGGTCGGCGCGCAGGATGCGGCCGTGCAGCTCGCGCAGGTGGGCGCCGGGCTCCAGGCCGAAGGAGTCGCGCAGGGTGCGCCGCAGCTGCTCGTAGGAGTCGAGCGCGGCGACCCGGCGGCCCTCCCGGTGCAGGGCGACCATGAGCTGGCCCCGCAGCCGCTCGCGCAGCGGGTGCTCGGCGACGAGCTGGGTCAGCTCGGCGATGCGCTCGTGGTGGCGGCCCGCGGCCAGTTCCACGTCCATGAGCTCCTCGGTCGCGGCCAGCCGCAGCTCGTCGAGCGGGTCGGTGACCCGCCGCCGCAGCCAGGGCCCGGCCACGTCGGCCAGCGCCGGGCCGCGCCACAGCCGCAGGGCGGTGCGCAGGAACGCGGCCGCCCGGTCCGGGTGATCCGCGGTGCGGGCCCGGGCCACCAGCATCTTGAACCGGGCCACGTCGACCTGCTCGGGGGCGACCTCGAGGGCGTAGCTGTCGCCCTTGGTCACCAGGCGCACGCCGTGCGCGGCGGCGTCGGCGGCGTTGAGGTGGCCCCGCAGCCGGGCGACCACCACCTGCAGCGCGGCGCGCGGGTCGGGCGGCGGCTCGCCCTCCCAGATCAGCTCGGCCAGCCGCTCGTTGTGGATGGGGCGGCCGTTCTCCAGCAGCAGCAACGCCAGCAGGCAGCGTTCCTGGCGCCAGCCGAGCTTGACCGGGCGGCCGGCGATGTCCGCTTCGACCGCGCCGAGTAATCGAAACTGCACGATCGAACACTATCGCTTGATCGGCCACTCGTTCGGGTCCGTCGGATTCGAGATACGTAAACCCCGGTGAGTGAATGGCACCGCAGGCGAACCGCAAGCGGGCACCGCAGGCGACCGCAACCACGGCGCAGGGGCAGGCGTCGATAGTCATCCGCCATGCGGACCTATCAACTGGGCCGCGGGCCGAACCGGCCCGTCGGCGGCGTGGACGTGTTCCGGTGGGACGGCTACGACGGCGTGGGCGCGCTGCCGTTCCGCGCGATGTGGTACCAGGTGCCGGCGGGCGGGGTGAGCCCGGAGGACCAGCACCCGGAGCTGGAGCTGTCGATCGTCGTGCGGGGCGACGCCGCCGTCGAGGTGGACGGCGGGGAACCGGTCGATGTGCGGACCGGCGACGCATTCCTGCTCGAATCCGGCGAACGGCACGTGGTGCACAACCGGCGCCCCGACGAGCCCCTGGTCGTGTTCAGCGCCTACTGGTACGCGCAGGCCGGCAATGACTGAGCCCGAGCCGCTGGTGGACGTCGTGTCCATCCCGCCGCCGACCGCCAACGGCCCGCTGCACGTCGGGCACCTCTCCGGCCCCTACCTCGCCGCCGACTTCGCCGCCCGGGCCGCCCGCGCCCGCGGCGAGCACGTGCTGGCCATGGCCGGCGTCGACGTGCACCAGAACTACGTGCTGACCCGGGCCGAGCTCGACGGCGTCGACGTGGACAAGATGGTCGACGGCTACCGCGACGAGATCGTGGAGGCGTTCCGGCGGGCCCGGATCGAGTACGACGCCTTCGTCGACCCCCGCGCCCCCGGCTACGCCCCGGCGATGGCCACGATGGCCGCCCGCCTCGTCGAGCGCGGCGCCCTGCCCCTGCGCGAGCTGGAGCTGCACCGCTGCGCCGGCTGCGCCCGGACCCTGCACCACTCCTACGTCGAGGGCCTGTGCGGCGCCTGCGGCCACGAGGCCTGCGGCGGCGGCTGCGAGGGCTGCGGCGGCTTCACCTCGGCCCAGACGATGGTCGAGGTGCGCTGCGCCCGCTGCGGCGGCGCCCCGGTGCCGTTCACGGCCGCCGTGCCGGTGCTCGACCTCGAGGCCCACCGCCCCGCGCTGCAGTCGCTGTGGCTGCGCGCCGAGCTGCCCGTCGACGTGCGCGCGCTCATCGACACGGCCCTCGCCCGGCCCCTGCCGGCCATCCCGGCCGCCTACCCGACCGACTGGGGCGTCGCCGGCACCGGACCGATCGACGGCATGCGCCTCGACGTGTACGTCGAGGTCTGCCTGAACTTCGTGCGCGGCGTGGCCCAGGCCCTGCGGCCGGGCGTGGCCGAGGACCCCGCGGCCTTCGCCGAGGTGTGGAACCGCCGGGTGCGCGGCATGTGGAACTTCTACGGCATCGACAACGCCTACTTCTACGGCATCATGTGGCCGGCCCTGCTCGCGACCGCGGGCGTGGACCTCGGCCGCCTCGCCGGGATGAGCGTGGTGAACCGGTTCTTCACGCTCGACGGGTTCAAGTTCTCCACCAGCCGCAACCACGCGGTGTGGGCCAACGACCTGCTCGCCGACGCCGACCCGGGGATCGTGCGGCTGTTCCTGGCGTTCAACCGGCCCGACCGGGTCGGCAGCGACTTCACCCGCGAGACGTTCGAGGCGTTCGCCGCCCACGTCCGGCCGCTGCTCGACGGCGTGCGCACCGAGGGCGCCCTGCCCCCGGCGCTGCTGGCGGCCGAGCGGCAGCGGGGCGAGCTGGCGCTGCGCTATACCGACTTCGACGCCCCGCTCGCCGCCCGCGCCCTGCTGGCCCTGCTCGCCGCGGGCAGCGACGACGCCGCGACGCTGCGGGCCGTGCTCACCGGCCGGCGCTGATGCGGGTCGGCATCGTCGGCGCCGGCATCGCCGGCTCCCTGCTCGCGTGGCGGCTCGCGCGGGCCGGGATCGACGTGGAGCTCGCCACCGGCCCGCCCGGCCTGCGCGACGCGACGAGCGTCTCCGGCGGGGCGGTGCGCGGCTACGAGCCGCACCCCGAGCAGCGCGAGCTGGCCGTGGCGAGCCTCGCGGAGCTGCGCGCGGACGCGGACCTGCGGCGCTGGGCGGACTTCCGGCCGTGGCCGTCGGTGATCGTCGGGCCCGCGGACGAGCGGGCCCTGGCCGGCCTCGACGCCCGGATCGTCGGCGAGCGGGAGCTGACCGAGCTCGGCTGGGCGTCCCTCGCGCCCGGCACGACCGCGGTGCGCGACGACTCCGGCGGGCGCATCGACCCGGCCGCCCTGCGCGCCGCGGTGCTGGCGGACCTGGCCGGGCGGCCGGCGGTGCGCATCGGCGTGCGGCTGGCCCGCGAGCCCGACGTGCTCGTCTACGCCGCCGGCGCGTGGACGCCCGCGCTGCTGGGCCGGGCCGGGCTCGACGCGCTCGGGCTGCGGGTCAAGGCGATCCGGTACACCGTGCACCGCTGCCGCGGCCCCCTCCCGCCGATCTTCGCCGACGGCCCGCTCTACGGCATCCCGCTCGGCGACGACCTGCTGCTGGCGGGCGTGGCCGGCGAGGAGTGGGGCGTCGCGCCCGGCGACCCGCCGCCCCGGCCGCCTGCCGACGTCGCCCGGCTGCTGCGCCGCCGGCTGCCCGGGCTGCGCCTCGGCCCGCCCGTGCGCCGGGCCGACGCCACCGACTGCTACGCCGACCCGCCCGTGCTGCGCCTGCGGGAGGTGCCCGGCACCGGCGGCCGGGTGCGGGCGTTCACCGGCGGCTCCGGCGGCGCGGCCAAGACCGCGCTCGCGGCCAGCGCCCGCGCCGCCGAGCAGATCCTGGCCGGGGCGCGGCACGACCGCGCCCCGGCCCTCCCCCAACACCCCCAGGAGGAATCGCGTGTCCAGCAATGACGTGCCCGAGTACCACGTGGCCGGGATCGGGGCCGGTCCGGCCAACCTGAGCCTCGCCGCCCTGTTCCCCGCCGCGAGCCTCGGCCGCATCGCGCTCTTCGACAACCAGCCCGGCCCGGCCTGGCACCCGGCGCTGCTGAGCCCGGGCGTGCGGATGCAGACGTCGTGGATGAAGGACCTCGTCTCGCTCGTCGACCCGCAGCACCGGCTCACGTTCATGAACTACCTGGTCACCTCGGGCCGGCTCTTCGCCCTGCTCAACGCCCAGTTCGACACGATCCCGCGGCTGGAGTACGTGCGGTACCTCACCTGGGCCGCCCGCCGCATCGAGGGCATCCACTACGACACCGCCATCGAGCGGGTCACCTGGACCGGCGACGGGTTCGAGCTCTTCGCCGGCGGCCGCCCGGTCGCCCGCGCCCACCACCTGTCGATCGGCGTCGGCACCCGGGCCACCCGCCCGGAGTGGATGCGCGGGCTGCCGGAGCACGCCGTGTTCATCGCCGACGAGCTCACCGGCCGGCTCGACGCCCTCCGCGGCGACCTCGCCGCCCCGATCGCCGTCGTCGGCGGCGGGCAGACCGGCCTCGAGTGCGTGCTCAAGCTCATCGGCGCCGGCTTCACCGACGTGCGCTGGCTCGGCCGGCGGCAGTGGTTCCAGACCATCGACGACTCCCCGGTCGCCAACGAGTTCTACCGCCCGGCCCACCAGCAGTTCCTGCAGCAGCTGTCCCGCGGCACCCGGCGCCGGCTCGTGGTCGAGCAGGGCCCGACCGGCGACGCGCTCACGCCCGGGGCGCTGCGGGTGCTGTACCAGGCCAACTACGACCGCATGCTGGACCTCGACCGGTTCCCGGCGGTGCTGTACCCGGGCCGCGACGTCGTGTCCGTCGGCGTCGAGGCCGGGGCCGGCGGCGACGAGCTCGTCATGCGCTGCGACACCCCCGGCGGCCGCGAGGAGCACCGCGCCCGGCACATCGTCGTGGCCGTGGGCCGCGAGGCGAGCCCGGTGCCGTTCGACGACGACCTGGCCGAGCGCGTCGAGTACGACGACGACGGCGACATGCTCATCGAGCCCGACTACTCGCTGCGCTGGAAGGGCATGAACGGGCACCGCATCTTCGTGCTCAACCGGGCGCGGTACAGCCACGGCGTCCCGGACGCGAACCTCACCCTGCTGCCGGTGCGGGCCGCGACCGTCATCAACGCGATGGCCGGGCGGGCCGTGTTCAACGTCATCGACAAGCTGTGCCCGGTGCGGTGGATCGCATGAACCGCTACGAGGGCCTGCTCGTGCAGCCGGAGGAGCCCAACGGCGCGCTGGGCCGCTACCACCAGGACGGTTCGCTGGTCTGGGCCGAGTTCGAGGGCGGCCCCGTGCGCAGCGGCCGGCTCGTCGGCACGTGCGGCGACGACGGCGTCATCAGCGCGGCCTACTGCCAGGTCATGGCCGACGGAGCGGTGGTCGCCGGCACCTGCGTGAGCACCCCGGACCGCCTCGCCGACGGGCGGCTGCGGCTGACCGAGCGGTGGCGGCGCGCCGACGGCTCGGCCGGGGTGTCGCGCATCGAGGAGGTGCGGGCATGACCGCGGCGGACAGGCCGCTCGTGCTGCTGGTCGGCACCGGGCACAAGGACTACCGGCGGTACCTGCTGGAGGAGATCGCGCCGCACTACCGCCTGCACCTCGTCAGCCCCGCCGCGCCCACCTGGGAGGAGCCGTACCTCGCCGGCTCGACCCAGGTGGCCGACCTGAGCGACGCCGACGCGCTGACGGTCGCGGCCAAGGACGCCGGCGACGTGTCCGGGGTGCTGTGCTGGGACGAGGCGTTCGTGCTGCCGGTGGCCCGCGTCGCCGAGGCCCTCGGCCTGCCCGGCCCGGGCTCGGCCGCCGTGGCCGCCTGCCGCGACAAGCACCTGACCCGCACCGCGCTCGCCGCGGCCGGGGTCGCGCAGCCGGAGTCGGTGCTCGTCGCCTCCGTCGGCGACGCCCTGGCCGCGGCCGGGCGGATCGGCTACCCGGTCGTGCTCAAGCCCCGGGCGCTGGCGGCCAGCCTCGGCGTCGTGCGCGTCGACACGCCCGCGCAGCTCGAGGCGAACTTCGCGTTCGCGCGGGACACCACGGTGCCCGGGGCGCCCGCCTACGAGGTCTCGGTGCTCGTCGAGCGCTTCGCCGACGGCCCCGAGATCTCCGTCGACGCGGTCGTGCACCGGGGGCGCGTGACGCCGATGGTGCTGGCCCGCAAGGAGCTCGGCTACCCGCCGTACTTCGAGGAGCTCGGGCACCTCGTGGACGCGGCCGACCCGCTGCTGCGCGACGAGGCGATCGGGGCGCTCCTGCAGGCCACCCACGACGCCCTGGGCTTCGCCGACGGCGTGACCCACACCGAGCTGCGGCTCACCCCCGCCGGCCCGGTCGTCATCGAGGTCAACGCGCGCCTCGGCGGCGACCTGATCCCCTACCTCGGATCCCGGGCCACCGGCGTCACCCCCGGGCTCGCCGCCGCGGCGGCCTGCTGCGGCATCGAGCCGCCGGTGCGCCCGGGCCGGGCGCTGACCGCCGGGGTGCGGTTCCTCTACGCCGAGCGCGAGGACACCCGCATCGCGGCCATCGGCTTCGCCGGCGAGCCGCTGCCGGCGGCGGTGGACCGCATGGTGCTCGTGGCGGGGCCGGGCACCGTGGCCTCGCCGCCGCCGAAGGGCACCACCATGGGCCGGCTCGGGTTCGTCACCGCCGTGGCGCCCACGGCCGGCGAGGTCGCGGCCGCGCTCGACGCCGCCGCGGCCGACCTGCGGGTGACGTCGTGACCGGGGTCGCCGGCGTCGAGGCCGAGCCGCGCGCGGAGCCGGCCGACGCCGGGGTGCTCGCCACGCTGCGGGCCACCCCGGCGCCGGTGCGGGCCCTGCTCGCCGGCGTGCTCGTCAACCAGCTCGGGACGTTCTTCCAGGCGTACCTCGTGCTGTTCCTCACCGCCCGCGGATTCTCCTCGGCCCAGGCCGGCTGGGCCCTCGGCGTCTACGGCGCCGGCCTGGTCACCGGGCTGCTGGCCGGCGGCGCGCTCGGCGACCGGCTCGGGCCGCGCCCGACGACGCTGCTGAGCATGGCCGGCTCCGCGGTGCTGCTGCCGGCCGTGCTGTACCTGCACCGGTACGCGGCCGTGCTCGTCGTCGTCGCGCTGGTCGGGGCGACCACGCAGCTGTTCCGCCCGGCCGCCTCGGCGATGCTGGCCACGCACACCGCCAAGCCGCGCCGCGTGATGATCTTCGCGGTGTACCGGCTGGTGCAGAACATCGGCGCCACCACCGCCCCGCTGCTCGGCGCGGTGCTCGTGGCCGTCTCCTACGACCTGCTGTACTGGGTCGAGGCGGCCTCCACGGCGGCGTTCGCGGTCCTGGCCGTGTTCCTGTTCCCGCGCGGCCGCGGCGAGCACGCGCCGGAGCGCGGGGACCGGGGCGGCTACCTGCCGGTGCTGCGGGACCGCCGCTACACGCTGTTCCTGCTCGCCATGTTCCTCAACGTCTTCGTCTACGTGCAGTACGTCGCCGTGCTGCCCCTGGCGATGCGCTCGGCCGGCCTGACGACCGGCTGGTACGCGGCGATGCTGTCGCTCAACGGGTGCATGGTGGTGGCGTTCGAGCTGCTCATGACCAAGGTGACCCAGCGCCGAGCGCCGCGCTACGTGGCCGCGGCCGGGTTCGCGCTGCTGGCGCTCGGGCACTCGCTGTACGGCTTGCAGTGGGGCGTCGCCGCGTTCGTGGCGGGCACCGTCGTGTGGTCGCTGGCCGAGCTGATCGGCGGGCCGACGATGTTCGCCTACCCGGCCCTGGCCGCGCCCGATGAGCTGCTGAGCCGCTACCAGGGCGCGGCCCAGGCGATGTACGGCCTCGGCACGGTCCTCGGGCCGGTCTGCGGCGTCGCGCTGTGGCTCGCGCTCGGCCCGCCGGTGTGGTGGGTCTTCGGCCTGACCAGCCTGGCCGGGCTGGCCGCGGCCTGGTTCGGGATGCGCCGCGCCGGCGCCGCCCACGAGTCCTGAGGAGGGAAGTGACCATGCAGGAGAAGCGGTACGCGGTCATCGTGGAGCCGGTGTCGACCGGGCACGAGTACGCCGACGCCTTCCGGGCCGAGGGGCTCGAGCCGGTCGCGGTGATGATGGCCGAGCACGCCGTCGAGGCCGTGCACGACACCTGGCACCCGGAGAACTTCGCCGCCGTGCACGTGCTCGGCGAGCGCACACCCGAGCAGATGGCGCAGGAGCTGCGGCAGTACCGTCCACAGTGGCTGGTCGCCGGCAGCGAGATGGGCGTGGAGCTGTGCGACGCGCTCACCGCGATCCTGTGCCCCGGCACGGGCAACGACCCGGCGTCCACCCTGGACCGGCGGGACAAGTGGCACATGGCCCAGGCCCTGGCCCGGGCCGGCCTGCCGCACCTGCGCCAGTTCTGCTCCGCCGACCGGGACGAGATCGAGCGCTGGATCGCCGAGCAGGGCCTCACGGGGGAGCGGTTCGTGGTCAAGCCGCCGAAGTCCGGGGCCACCGACGACGTGCACCTGATCCTGCCCGGCGAGGACTGGCACCCGGTCTTCGACCGCATCATCGGCAAGATCAACCATACCGGGGTGCGCAACGACGCCGTGCTGGTGCAGGAGTTCGGCGAGGGCACCGAGTACCTCGTCGACACCTACTCGGTCGACGGCCGGCACGGGCTCGTGGACGTGTGCCGCTACGCCAAGCACCGCCGCGACGACCGGATCGGCATCTACGAGCGGGTCCAGTTCCTCGCCCCCGACGACCCGGACGTGGCCGAGGTGGCGCCGTACGTGTTCGACGTGCTCGACGCGCTGGGCGTGCGCAACGGCCCGGGGCACAGCGAGGTCATGCTCACCAAGCACGGCCCGCGGCTCATGGAGACCGCGGCCCGCCCGGCCGGCGGCGGCCACCAGATGATCACGCGGATGTCCACCGGCGACAGCCAGATCGCCCGGACGGTCGCGCACCGGCTGCGCGGGGAGTTCAAGCCGGGCTACGAGCTGCGCCGGCACCTCTCGGCGGTCTTCATCTCCTCGCCGGCCGCCGGCATCTGGCGCAACGGCGACATCTTCGACGGCGTCGACGCGCTGCCCACGTTCGTGGACAAGCACTTCCCGCACGGCACCGGCGACCCGGTGCCGGCCACCGACGACCTGGTCACCTACCTGGCCTGGGTCATCCTGGCCGGGCCGGACCCGGACGCCATCGAGGCCGACTACCAGCGCATCAAGGCCATCGAGAGCCGCATCGAGATCGAGAGGGTGGACGCGTGAACGCCGTCACCGAGGCATACCTGGCGGCGGTGGCCGCGGGCCGGATGCCGGCCGAGGAGCTGGCCAAGGCGGTCCGCGCCACCGGGCTCAACGACGCCATCTACCGCAACGGCCACCTGGCCCGGCCGCTGTTCCTGGCCCGGGCCGAGCGCGAGCGCCTCGACGCCGACCTGCGCACCCTGCACGGGCTGCTGACCGGCCTGCCGGAGCGGCTCTTCGGCGGCGACGCGGGCGCGTTCGCGGCCGCCGTCGGGGCGCAGGGGCCGCAGGTGGACGCGGCCCGGGTGGCCGGCGGGCAGGTGACCCGGCTGTCGCGGGCCGACCTGTACTCCGACGCCGAGGGCTTCAAGCTGCTCGAGCTCAACGTGAGCGGCGCGGTCGGGGGCCTGGAGAACTCGATCCTCAACGCGGCGTACCTGGACAGCCCGCACTTCGCCGAGTTCGCCGCCCAGCACGGCCTGGGCTACGCCGACACGATGGCCGCGCTGTGCGAGACCCTGCGCGACGAGACCGGCGCGGCCGGCGGCAGCCCCGTGGTCGCGATCGTCGACTGGCCGGACAGCTACCCGGAGCTGGAGCCGATGCTGCGCAAGACCGCGGCCCGGCTGGCCGGCTTCGGCATCGACGCGCTGGTCGGGCACGCGGGGCAGGTCGAGTGCCGCGACGGCGGGGTGTTCCTCGGCGGGCGGCGGGTCGAGGTGGTGTACCGCCTGTTCCTCATGGAGGACCTGCTGCGCCCCGAGGGCCCGGCCCTGCTCGATCCGCTGCTGGCCGCGGCGGCCCGGGGCGAGGTGGCGATGTTCACCCCGATCGCCTCGGAGCTCTACGGCAGCAAGGCGGCCCTGGCGCTGCTGTCCGACGAGCGGCACCGCGACCGGTTCGACGCGGCCGAGCTCGACGTCGCCGACCGGGTCCTGCCGTGGACCCGGATGCTGCGGCCGGGCCCGGTCACCGTCGACGGCGAGCGGGAGGAGCTGCTCGCCTACGCGCGGCGGGACCGGGAGCGGCTGGTGCTCAAGGCGACCATGCTGCACGGCGGCACCGGCTTCGTGGCCGGCTGGCGCACCGGCCCGGACCAGTGGGACCGGGAGCTGCGCCAGGCCGAGGGCGGCCCGTTCGTGCTGCAGCGCCGGGTCGTGCCGGAGCCGGAGCTGATCCCGGAGCCGGACGGCACGCTGCGGCCGTGGGTCGCCGTGTGGGGCGCGTTCCTGACCGGCCGCGGGTACGCGGGCACCTACGTGCGGGCGGTGCCGGGCTCGGACGCGGGCGCGGTGGTGGCCGGCGGGTCGCTGACCGGCTGCGTGTTCCACGAGCACGCGGCGGCGATCGCGCCGGCCGGGTCGAGGTAGGCGGCGGCGACGAGGGCGATCCACTGGTACACGGCGTCCTCGTTGTCCGCCAGCGGCCCGGGCACGTAGTGCGGGGAGCTCAGCCCGCGCTGCACCGACTCGGTCGCGGCCCAGTCCTGCCGGTTGGTGAGGTCCCAGAAGTCGGCGGCGTACGACGGGTCGTCGATGCCCTCGGGGAAGTACCAGCTGCACTCGATCTCCGTGCGCCCCGGCGCGAGCGGCGTGAGCCGGTGCGTCATCACGTAGTCGGGGTGCGCGGAGATCAGCAGGTTCGGCAGGAGCGTGACGTACAGGACGGTCCGCCGCGGGGCGCCCTCGATGAACACCCCGGCGCCGCGGCCGTCGAAGGACATGGTCTCGGCGTGCTCGCGCAGGTCCATGGTGCCGCCGACCCAGGCGCCCGGCAGCGCCCAGTTGTCGCCGGACGTCGGCGGCGACACCTTGCACAGCTCCGGGTGGATGAGCGGGCAGTGGTAGCACTCCTGGTAGTTCTCGACGATCGCCTTCCAGTTCGCCTCGACCGCATACACGTGCCGGGCACCCAGCCGCAGGGTCTCCGGTCGGTACGGCCGGAGCAGCCCGTCCAGCGCGCCGGTGTACTCGGCCACCGGCGGCGCCGGGGTGCCCGCGTTCACCAGCAGCCAGCCGTGCCAGACGGCGGCGGGCAGCTCGACCAGGCCCAGCTCGTCGCCGTCGAAGTTCGCGACGCCGGCCATGTGCGGGGCGGTCGCCAGCGAGCCGTCGAGGCGGTACGCCCAGCCGTGGTAGGGGCACACGGCCGCGGCCCGGTCCGCGGTCTCGCCGTCGGCCAGCAGCTCGTGGGCCCGGTGCCGGCACAGGTTCGCGAACGCTCGCGGGCGGTCGCCGAAGGTGAGCAGTACCCCCACGTCTCCCACCGTCACGGCCCGCTGGTTGCCGCCCTCGGACAGCTCGTCGAGCCGGCCCAGGGTGGTCCAGGCGCCGGCGAACAGGTGCCGGCGCTCCCACGCGAGCACGGCGGGATCGGTGTAGGCGGCGGCGGGAAGGGTCCGGCTCGACCCGAACGGGCGCAGCGCCGGCTCGATCCCGGCCGGGTCGAGCGGCGCCGCCGGCGGTTGCGTCATGCGTCAAGCCTGGCGCAGCGCGACCCTCGTGTAAACGCGCCGCCGGGGTGCCCGCGGCCCGGGCCCGTCTCGTGGATCTTGGGCGGGGCGCTCTCCATCGCTCCACGCGAACGTCTGGGCTCCGCCGTGTTGAGCGGCCTGCCCGCACAACCGTAGTACTGCAACGGTAGGGGCGTTTGTGCCATTGAGGCAGCATATGAGTGGTCGGGATCACATCCATGGCGAATTGTCCGGATTTGCGGGCTTGGCGGTGACTAGGTTCACCGGAAACCCCGACCGGAAGGAGTCCCGTGCGCCTGCCCGCCTTTCTGCAGTCCCGCCGCGCCCGCCTGGCCGCCGTGGCCGTCATCGTCGCCGTGCCCGCCGTCACCCTGCCCATCGTGTTCTCCAGCCGCGACGGCGGCGGCCTGCCCGGCGCCGTCGGTGCCGACAGCGCCTACGCGTTCCCGGCCACACCCGATCACATCCCGGACACGCCCGTCCGCGTGAACCAGGTCGGCTACCTGCCGGACGGCCCGAAACGGGCCACCGTCATCTCCGACTCCGACAAGCCGCTGCCGTGGCAGCTCAAGGACAAGGCCGGCGAGGTCGTCGCCTCCGGCGAGTCCGAGCCCCGCGGTCTCGACGCGAGCTCGGGGCAGAACACACACGTCGTGGACTTCAGTGCCTACCGGGGCACCGGCAACACCTACACGCTCGAGGTCGACGGCAAGGCCAGTGTCCCGTTCGACCTGGATCCCAAGGCGTACCGCCAGCTCAGCATCGACGCGCTGTCGTTCTACTACCCGCAGCGCAGCGGCATCGCCATCGACAACGCCATCGCACCGGGCTACGGCCGCCGGGCCGGGCACGCCGCGGACAGCACGAACGGCGGGGACTCCAAGGTGCCGTGCCAGCCGGGCGTCTGCGACTACACCCTGGACGTCACCGGCGGCTGGTACGACGCCGGCGACCACGGCAAGTACGTCGTGAACGGCGGGATCTCCGTCGCGCAGCTCATGAGCTCGTACGAGCGCTCCCCCAAGGCGGCCGAGGCCCGCGCCCTACGCCTGCCCGAGCACGGCGGCAAGACCCCGGACGTGCTCGCCGAGGCCCGCTGGGAGCTCGACTTCCTCATGAAGATGCAGGTCCCGGCCGGGCAGCCGCTCGCCGGCATGGCCCACCACAAGGTGCACGACGCCGGCTGGACCGCGCTGCCGACCGATCCGGCCGCCGACGACCAGCAGCGGCAGCTGCACGCCCCGTCGACCGCCGCGACCCTGAACCTCGCGGCCGCGGCCGCGCAGGGCGCCCGGGTCTTCGCGCCGTACGACAAGGCGTACTCGGAGAAGCTGCTGCACGTGGCCAAGACCGCGTACGCCGCGGCGGAGGCCCACCCGACCATGTACGCGCCGGACTCGGACTCGACCGGCGGCGGCGCGTACGGCGACACCGACGTCAGCGACGAGTTCTACTGGGCCGCGGCCGAGCTGTTCATCACGACCGGCGACAAGGAGTACTCCACCGCGGTCACCAGCTCGCCGCTGCACAAGGCCGACGTCTTCGCCGCGCCGTTCGACTGGCGCGCGACCGCCGCGCTGGGCCGGCTCGACCTCGCCAGCCTCGACAACAAGCTCCCCGACCGCGACCGGGTGCGCCAGTCCGTGATCGAGGGCGCCGACCGGCAGCTCAAGACCATGGACGGGCAGGCCTACGGGCAGCCGTACGCGCCCCCGGCCGGCTACGACTGGGGCTCCAACAGCCAGATCCTCAACAACCTGGCCGTCGTCGGCACCGCGTTCGACCTGACCGGCAAGGCGAAGTACCGCGACGGCGTGCTGTCCGGGATGGACTACATCCTCGGCCGCAACGCGCTGAACCAGTCCTACGTCACCGGCTACGGCGAGAAGGCGTCGAAGAACCAGCACAGCCGCTGGTACGCCCACCAGCTCGACCCGAAGCTGCCCAACCCGCCGCGCGGCACCCTCGCCGGCGGCCCGAACTCGAACCTGCAGGACGAGGTCGCGGGCAACGCGCTGCGCGGCTGCAAGCCGCAGCTGTGCTACATGGACGACATCATGTCGTGGTCGACGAACGAGCTGACCATCAACTGGAACGCGTCCCTGGCCTGGGTCTCGACCTTCGTGGCGGACCAGACCTGAGCCGGACCTGAGCCAGACCTGAGCCGGACCTGAGCCAGGCCCGCGCTAGTCACCCGGCGGCCAGGGATCGCCCCACGCGGCATCCCTGGCCGCCTTGTACAGCGGGCCCTCCCGCTTGGACACCAGGACCGGCCCGACGCTCGTGTCGGGCCGGCACACCTGGAGGGTGACGAGCCCCTTGCGGAACGCCGGGTGCCGCACGACGCGCCCGGGCGCGCCCTCCGGGGCCTTGAGCGCCGCCACGAAGCTGTACTTCTCGTCCTCGTAGCCGAGGCTGGCGTCCTTGAGCCGCCGGTGCAGCGCCGAGCGGTTGACCCGGGCGGCGAAGTGGCACCAGTCCCTGCCCGTCATCCCGCACCCCAGCTGGTGCGGGCAGGGGGCGGCGATGTGCCACCCGGCCTCGATCAGCTGGTCGCGCGCGGCGAGCATCCGGCGGTACCCCGGCGGCGTCCCGGGCTCGACGAGCACCACGGCCGTCGTCGCCGCCGCGGCCGCCTGGGTCACGAGCGTGCGCTGGTCCTCCTCGTCCAGCTCGGTGAGCACGTAGGACGCGGTCACCAGGCCGGCGGCCGGCACCGGCTCCCCGAGGCGCCACGGCTGCCACTGGAAGTCCTGGTCGCGGGCGATGCGGGCGCCGAGCTTCAGGGCCTCCGGCACCTGGTCCAGCACCGTGGCCGGGATGGGGCCGTAGGCGTCGCGGACCGCCCAGGCCGCCGCGCCGGTACCGCCGCCGAGGTCCACATGGGAGCGCGGGTCGATCGGCGGCAGCTGGGCGAGCGCGGCGCCGACCGCGGCGTGCGTGGCCGGCATGCGGTACGCGGCGTAGGCGGTCGCGTCCACCATGGTGCGGATCAGCGGCTCGCCGGCGGGCCGGCCGCTGCGGTAGTCCTCGATGAGCCGCCGCACGGACTCGGTGAGCCGGGCCGGGGGCACGTCCTGCAGCAGCGCGTCGAGCGCCTCGCGAAGGTCAGGCACGGCGCCACAGGCTCCGCAGCACCAGCAGCGTCGCCACCCCGGCGGTGACGATCGCGGCCAGGTTGATCAGCAGCTGCAGCGCGGAGCCGCCGGCCTCGTGCGGCACCCCGTAGGCGAGCGCGACCGCGATGTTCGCCGCCGCCGGCACCGTCGTGACCGAGATGAGCACCCCGATGAGCGGCCCGGCCTTGGCCGAGGTCAGCGACAGCATCCCGGCGATCCCGGCGAAGAACCCGACGACCCAGGACAGCGCGTCGGGCCGCCAGATGAAGTCGGTCAGCGGCCGGTCCCGCAGCAGCATCTCCTTGTCGACGAGGCCGAGCGCGTCCAGCCCCAGCGTGGTCAGGATCGTCACCACGATGCCGACGGGAAACCCGATCCCGAGGGCCAGCAGCGCCCGGCGCACCGAGCGGCCGCGGCGGCGCACGATCCCCACGCAGAGCGCGGCGAGCGGGCCGAACTCGGGCCCGACGACCATCGCCCCGACGATGAGGATCGGCTGGTCCAGCAGCACCCCGATGCCGGCGATGACGGTCGCGACCGCGAGCATCGCCAGGAACGAGCCGGACAGCTCGGTCTCGGCGCCGGTCTTCTGCTCGATCTCGTCCCACACGACGGCGTCGCCGGCGAGCCCCGGCACGGCGTCGGCGGCCCGCCGCGCGCCGCGCGACAGCGCCACGTCGACGGTCTCGATGGCGATCGAGCCGCGCTCGTGCAGCCCGAGCCCGCGCAACGCCGCGAGCACCGGGCTGCCGGCCTCGCGCACCACGTCGGCGAGCACGAGGTCGCCGGCCGGTTCGCGGGCCGCTCCGGCGAGCACGACGACGTTCGTGGCCCCGGCCTCGGCCGTGAGCAGCTCGACGACCCGCTCGGTCTCCTCCGGCGGGCTGATGACCCTCAGATGCAGCACCGGACCATTATTCAGCCCGCCACCGGACGCCACCCGTCGAAGCCCGCCTCCACGGTGCCCTCCCCGTGCGTGAGCCCCGGCAAAGCCCGTTCCAGCTCGGCCAGCCGCGCCGCCGGGACCGTGCCCGCGACGGTGAACCGGGCCGGGCCGGCGTCCGGCGCCCCGGGCACCGCGCCGAAGCGGGGCAGCGCGGCCAGGGTGGCCGTGAGCGCGTCCGCCGGGCCCTCGACCGCGAAGCGCTGCACCGGCTCGCAGACCACCGTCCCGGCCTCGGCCAGGGCCCGGGCGAGCAGCTGGGGGACGAGCTTGCGGAAGTCGGCGGCGGTGGTGTTCGGGGCCTGGTACCCGCACCGCGTGACCGTCACCCGCGCGTCGCCGACGTCCCAGCCGTGCCGGCCGCCGCGGGCGAAGGCGTCGCGGACATGGCGCTCGATCGCCGCCCGGAAGTGCGGGAGGGTCTTGTACACGTACATCGGCACGTGCTCGACCGGCACCGCGACCGCGACCTGCAGGCCCTCCCCCGGCTCCACGAGCAGCTCCAGCGTCGCGGGGAAGGGATTGCCGGCGCGCCCGAGGACGACCCCGGCGCGGCCCCGGCCGCGCGGGCGCTCCAGGTGCAGGGTCACGGTCTCGCCGAAGCCGACGGCCAGCCCGAAGTCCTCGGCGAGGGTGTCCCGGATGACCTCGCGCTGGACCTCGCCGTACAGCGACACCTTGAGCTCGCCGCGCTCCTCGTCGAGGCGCAGGTCGATGAGCGGATCCTGGTCGGCGAGCTGCTGCAAGGCGCGGTGCAGGTCGCGGCGGCGGCCGGGGTCGTCCGGCTCGACCGTCGCCTCCAGCGTGGGCGGGGCGAAGACCGGGGCCGGGTGCGCCTGCGCCCCGCCGATGGTGTCGCCCAGCCGGACGCGGCGCAGGCCGTGGACGCGGCCGATCTCGCCCGGGCCGAGCCGGTCGCGGCCGTCGATCGCGGTGACCTTCTCGTCGCCGACGCGGTCCCGGACCCGCAGGATGCCCGCGTGGACGCGCACATAGGCGGCGCGATCCCGGTCGATCTTGAACACGGTGGCCCGCAGCGGGGCGCCCTCGTCCCGCGGGGCCTTCGGCAGGTGCTCCGCGATGGCCTCCGTGAGCCGCTCGATGCCGGCTCCCGTGATGGCCGAGCCCTGGTACGCCGGCATGACCCGGGCCTGCGCGGTGAGCCGGTCGACGTCGATCTCCCGGCCGTGCAGATAGGCGGCCAGCGCCTCGTCGTCGGCCTCGGCCAGCTGCTCCTCGTGCTCGCGCCACATCGGCACCGCGCCGGCGATCTGCCCGATCACGCGGTCGGGGTCGGCGCCGGTGCGGTCGGTCTTGTTGACGAAGACGAGCGTCGGCACCCGCAGGCGGCGCAGGGTGCGCAGCAGCACCCGGGTCTGGGCCTGCACCCCCTCGACCGCGGAGACGACGAGCACGGCGCCGTCGAGCACGCGCAGCGCCCGCTCCACCTCGGCGATGAAGTCGGGGTGGCCGGGCGTGTCGATGAGGTTCACGGTGAGCGCGCCGATGCCGAACGTGGCGACGGCGGTCTTGATCGTGATGCCGCGCCGGCGCTCCTGGTCGAGCGAGTCGGTCTGGGTGCTGCCGGCGTCGACGCTGCCGAGGCGGGCGATCACGCCGGCGTCGAACAGGAGGCGCTCGGTGAGGCTGGTCTTACCGGCGTCGACGTGCGCGACGATGCCGAGATTGAGGATGCTCAAGACGTGTCAGGTCCTTCACGGGCGAGGCGGACAGCGGCCGGGACGTGACACGTGCGCGCATGATTCCTCCTCGTTCCCCGATGACCTGGCGTTTCCACTGTACCGGCGGAGGCACGCGATTTTTTGTCGTACCTCGTCGCTACGCTGTCGCCGACCCCCTCACCTGTGAGAAAGGCTCGGGCCGATGCCGCAGACGACCTATCTGGAACTGTCCGAGGACTCCGGGAGCGCGCACAAGTTCTACGAGGTCACCGTCGACGGCACACAGATGCGGGTCCGCTACGGGCGCATCGGCGACGCCGGGCAGACGCAGACGAAGACCTATGCCGACGAGGCGAAGGCGCAGGCGGACGCGGCCAAGAAGATCGGCGAGAAGGTCCGCAAGGGCTACGCGCCCGCGGTGGCGGGCCAGCGCGCGCCGCGGTCGGTGACCCGGCGCGTGATCGTGTCGCAGCGCTCGACCGCGAAGACCGCGCCGGTGCTGTGGAAATACCGCTCGGGCGCGCCCGCCTTCGGCATCTTCATCGACGACGACGTGTGCATGGTCGGAAACGAGAAGGGCACGATCACCGTCCTGCAGCACGACGCCACGGTCCAGCGGCAGTTCCAGCTGCCCGACGGCGTGAAATGCATCGTCGCCGACGACGCCTGGATCTACGCCGGATGCGACGACGGCAACGTCTACGACCTGTCCGGCAAGGTGCCGCGGCTGGCCTACGCGATCGCGCCCGACATCGACATCTACTGGCTCGACATCCACGACGGCATCCTGGGCGTGTCCGACGCCAAGGGCGGCGTGTGCACCATCGACCACGAGGACGAGTTCCTGTGGCGCCGCCAGGGCCGGGGCGCGGCCGGCTGGATGGTGCGCTGCGACGCCGACGCCGTGCACCACGGCCACGGCCGCGGCGTGACGAGCTACGACTGGCGCACCGGCGACGAGCTGTGGCACCAGCCGACGACGGGCGCGGTGCTCTTCGGCTGGCAGGAGTCCGACGCCGTCTACGCCGGCATGTCCTCCAACTCGGTGCTGCAGTTCTTCAAGGACGGCCGCGCCGGCGTCACCTACCGCTGCGACGACACGATCTTCTCCTGCGCGACGGCGCCCGACGGCCGCTACGTCTTCGCCGGCGACTACCGCTCCTCGGTCTACTGCTTCGCCGCCGACGGCACGCGGCTGTGGAAGCTCGGCACGGGCTGCGGCAGCGCCTACTCGATGCAGTATCACGACGAGAAGCTCTACATCGTCACGACCGACGGCTCGCTGGCCTGCATCGACGCGAGCGAGACCGCGGTGCGCTCGGCGGAGCAGGGCGTGGTGCCGCAGTTCGTCGACGTGAAGGCACCGGCGGCGATGACGAGCGTGGCCCCGTCGACCACGGTCGAGGTCGCCCACGACCCGGCCGACGGGGTCGTGGTCGAGTGCGTGCAGGAGGGCTCGCGCCTGCGCATCCGCGTCGTCTCGGCGGGGTACCACTCCGACTGGCAGGTCCAGTTCCCGAAGGGCATCCGCGAGCCGGGGGCGCGGTACGTGGTGTCTTCGGTCCGCGAGTCGGCGCGGGGCGGCTTCTACCGGGCGTACGGGGATATCCGGAAGCTGGTCTGACGCCGCTCTCCCGCGGGGCCGGCGGGCCGGGGGCCGGGCAGGTGTGCTCTCTGGCGCGGGGCCGTCGTGGGTGCGCCACGACGGCCCCGTCCGGTTTCGTTGTGCCGGGCCTGCTCCCCGGTGGACCGGCGTCGCCGGTCCGCACTGGCGGGCTCAGCCGAGCGTGTCGGTGTGTTCGCAGGCGAGGATCATCTTCGAGCCCGCGACCGTGTCGACGGGGCGCTCCACGTCGTCCCAGGCGAGCATCTCGCCGGTGCGCGGGTCGAAGATCAGCACGTGCCGGGCGTTCTTGTCGTCGAGGGTGACCGCCACGCCCTTGCGCCCGGCGCGGTCGGTGGCCTCGCCGCGCCAGACGACGCCGGGCGTGTTCGCGAGGACGCGCAGCACCTCGGCGCGCGTGGCGAGGGGCACCGCGTGGGCGCTGAACCAGTCGCGGACGTTCCAGAACAGGAACGGCTTCCCGCCGGTGAGCAGCTTCCTGGCGACCTCGGCCGGGTCGGTCGGCAGGGGCTGGACCGCCAGACGCGGGTCGGGCGGCATGTCGTGGACGCTGGAGGCCGGCGTGCCGGCCGGCTGGACCGGGTGCTGCTGGTAGTACCGGTAGGACTCCTCGTTCGGGTACACCGCCGGCAGGAGCAGGGTCCGGTACCGCCCGGAGCCGTCGGCGGCGCGCCACTCCCACCGCTCGCTGGGCACGATCCGCTGCGACCGGCCATCGGGGGTGTCGTCGAAGACGGCGTTCCACCCGGCGGTGTGGATGAAGGTGTACCTGCCCGTGGTGGTGTCGCAGCGGCTGGGCGTCAGCTGCCCGGCGAGGGCACGCAGCTGGTCGCCCGCGGTGGGCGGCCGCTGGTCGAACTCGAAGGCCACCGGCCGGACGACGGGCCCGAACGCCGGCGCCGGTACGGCGGTCCCGGCGGGCGTCGGTCCGGTGGCCGCGGTCGACGCCGCTCCGGTGGACCGGCCGGCCTCGACGCCGGACGGTCCGCCACCGGTCAGGCCGCCGGCCACCACGCCGGTCGCGACGAGCCCCACGGCGACGACCCCGGCCGCGACCGGGACGAGGATGCGCCGGCGCGGGACGCCGAACAGCGCGGCACCGGACGATGCGGCGCCGAACGGTGCCGCACCGGACGATGGGTCGGCGCCGGCGGTCGCCTCGGCGAGGGCGATGAGGTCGACGGCCCTCGCGGGCGGCGGCGGGACCGGCACGCCGAGGGTCGGGTCCGCCGGCCCGAGCAGTGCCTTGGTGCCGCTGGTGTCAAACATGGCGGTTCCCCTCTGCCGTCGTGTTCAGCTGCTTCGGTGCCGGCACCCGAGGGGCCGGCGTGGGTGGCGCACCGAGTGCCCGGCTCAGCCGTCCCCGCGCGCGGTGCAGCCGGACGGCCGCCGCGGCACGGCTGCAGCCGAGGACGGCAGCCGCCTCGGCGAGGGACAGCTCCTCCCAGCCGACCAGGCGAAGCAACTCCTGATCCGCGTCCGAGAGGGTGGCCAGCGCCCGGCGGACGTCGGCCAGCCGATCGGCGGCGGCGTGCTCGTCGGCCGTGACCAGCAGGCGCTCCTCGCCGATGTGCACGGGCGCGGCCTGGCGAGCGCGCCAATGGTTCGCGAGCAGCCGGCGCGCCACCCCGTACAACCACGGCAGCTGACGATCGGGCACCTCGGCACGGCGGCGCCACGCGACGACGAAGACGTCCTGCGCCACCTCGGCCGCCGCGCCCGGATCACCGATCCGGCGCAGCGCGTACCGAACGACCGGCGCGTAGTGGGCGCAGTACAAGGCAGTGAACCAGCCTTCGCCGCGCTCTCGCAGCCCGGGCATGGGCTCTCCTGACTATCGACAACGGGTACACCGTCACTTGTGTCGGCAGCCGGCGAATCATTACACCCGACTTTTCCCGACCCTCACCGCGGACCGGATCGGCGCCGCCCGGCGCGGAGGTCAGCTCGCGCGTCCGCGCACTCCGGCGAGCGCCGCGTCGAGGATCGGCTGCCGGCACCGCGGGGTCCCGGGGATCTTCGCGCCCGCCACGGCCAAGCCGAGGATCTGGCCGAGGATCGGGTCGAGTTCGATCGATGTCTCGGGGCCGGTCGCGGCGAAGGCGGCGCGGGCGGCGTCCAGGATCCGCCGGCCGTTGCGGACCGACGCACCGGGCGATCCGGGGATCCTCACCGCAGCGAGGACCGGGTGACGGCCGCCGCGGGTCCGAGGCGGCACGGTGAGGGCAGGGCGCGCCGTCCGTCCCGGGTTCGGGACGGACGGCGCGGGCGGGACTCGGGCGGAGTGTGCGGGAAGCGTCGGGAGGGGACCTGCGGATAGTCAGCCGATCACGCGCGTGAAGAAGTCGCCGAAGCCGGTGCCCAGCTGGGCGATCAGCGCGCCGATACCGCGCGCCACCTTCGCGGCTGCGTCCGGGCGGAACGCCACGAACCAGACGAGGAAGATGACGACGGCGAACTGCAGAGTCTTTTTGAGCGTCATTGACCTATGCCCCGTGCCAACCAATGGTGCAGAGACCATCAAAGTAACCCGATCGCGGCCCGAGGATGGCCGAAACGGCCGCTAGAGGGGACTCGGGGGGAGATTTGGCATGGGCCAGGCCGGGTCGGGGCGGAAGTCCTGCCAGGTGCCGTCGAACGGGAACTCGCCGCGGTCGGCCTTGGCGGCCACGCGTGAACCCTCGGCGCGGATCGCCAGCGACTCGGCCGTGGTCCAGAAGCCGGGGCGGTCGACGCACGCCGCGAAGGTGTCCTCGTCCTTCCAGCGCCAGGTGCGGTCCGGGTCCACCACGATGTCCAGGTGGTGGTCGATCACGTCGATGCCGCCGGCGTGCCTGGCCAGGACCGCCTCGAGGTTGACGTACCAACCGAGAAACCGGCCCTCGCGGAAGAACCACCACACCGAGTGCGCCGCGGCCGGGGGATGCAGGATCAGCACGTCGCGGTCGGCCCAGGTGCGGCGGCGCAGCGGGGCGGCGCCGTAGTCCTCGATCGCCGTGGCGCCGCGCAGCGGGGTGCCGTCGGGCTCGGTGCGGCAGGCGAAGCCGGCGCCGGCCGGGAGCCAGACCAGCAGGCCCCGCTCGTCGTCGGCGACCGGGTGCACGGCCTGGGCCCAGCTCAGGTGCGGGCCCCGGAAGTACCGGCGCAGCAGCATATCGACCATACTACGGAGAATGTCCATGCCCGCCGCGGTTCGCCGGCTGCCGTCCGCGCCCGGCGTGTACCGCTTCCGCGACGCCGCCGGCAAGGTGCTCTACATCGGCCGGGCCACGTCGCTGCGCGCCCGGGTGGCGTCGTACTGGTCGGACCTGCGCGACCGGCCCCGCCTGCGCCGGATGGTCCCGCTCGTCGCGGCCGTCGAGGCGGTCGTGTGCGACTCGGTGCACGAGGCCGCGTGGCTGGAGCGCAACCTGCTGCGCCGGCGCAAGCCGCGCTGGAACCGGGCCCGCGACGGGCAGGAGTCCACCGTCCACATCGGACTCGACGACGGTCCCCACGCGCCGGGGCTGCGGATTCTGTACTCCCCCAAGCCCGGCTGCTTCGGCCCGTACCTCGGCGGCGCACGAGCCCGCAACGCCGTCTCGGCGCTGCACCGCATCCGGCCGCTGGCCTACACCGGGGCGCGGCTGACCGGCGCGGAGCGGGACATGGCGGCCGCCCGCGGCGTGACCCCCGCGGACCGCGACGCCCTGGCCTCCTCGATCCGCGCCATCCTCGAGCGCGAGCCGGACGAGCTGGACCGGGCCCGCAACGACCTGATCGCGCTGCGCGAGAAGGCCTCGGCGAACCTCTCGTTCGAGCTGGCCGCCGAGATCCACGAGGAGCTGGAGGCCCTGGACTGGATCGTCAGCCCGCAGCGCACCGCGACCCTGGAGCCCGCCGAGCTGCGGGCGGCCGGCTTCACCGACGGGATCCTGGTGCTGTTGCGGGTGCGGGCGGGGCGGCTCGACGAGTGGACCCAGCGCCCGTCGACGCCGGTGCTGGCGCGCAGGTACCTCACCGCGACCCCGCCGCAGTGGCGCGCCTTCGCCGAGCGGGCCGCCGAGCTAGCGAGCCGCCTGCAGCACGAGTGACCGCAGGCCGTCGAGGTCGTCGACGGTGTCCGGGGGCACGAACGAGTCCGGGTCGTCGCGGTGCACGCCCGCGCCCGGGTAGCCCGCGTTCGTCACCAGCACCGGGCGCATGCCCGCCGCCCGGGCGCCCTGGTGCTCGCGGCTGCCGCCGTCGCCGACGTACCAGCACTCCCCCGCCGCCACCCCGAGCCGCGCCGCGGCGGTGGCGTACAGCCGCGGCTCCGGCTTGCGGGCGCCCTCCTCCCACGAGAACACGGTGGCGTCGATGAGCGGCGCGTACGGCGTCGCGGCCCACCCCTGGCACAGCTCGGCCCCGCAGTCGCTGAGCACCCCGAGGCGCAGCCCCCGCCCGCGCAGGTCCGCGAGCACCTCGAGCGCCCCGGGGCGGGGGCGCCAGAGCGGTACCGAACCCGCGTG
Source organism: Dactylosporangium sp. CA-052675 (assembly GCF_050947935.1). Classification (GTDB taxonomy): domain Bacteria; phylum Actinomycetota; class Actinomycetes; order Mycobacteriales; family Micromonosporaceae; genus Dactylosporangium. The sequence continues at coordinate 6,934,819 of NZ_CP192010.1, forward strand.
ATGGGCCTCGACGGCCGCGTCGAGGCTCGCCTCGTCCGGCTCCGCGCCGCAGCGGCGGGCCATCTCGGCCAGGATCGAGCGGGTGCCGCCGTGACGGCCCGTGATGCGTTCGGTGAACGAGGTCCCCAGCGCGGTCCAGAACGACTCGGGCGGCACCCCGAGCGCGGCCGCGGTGACGTAGGCCGCGTCGCGCCGACCGGCCTCGATGCCCGGGTCGGTGAGCGTGCCGAAGAAGTCGAAGACGACCGCGCGCATCAGGCCACCAGCCGGGCGCGGAGGGCGTCGAGCTGCCGCCCGGTGAGGCCGTGGGCGAGCAGGTAGGCGTCGACGTCGCCGTGGAGTTCGTCGACGCGCGCGAGGGCGGCCAGGATCGTGCCCGGGTCCGGCTCGCCGGGCCGCTCGCGGCAGACCGCCGAGAACGCGTAGTCCTCGGCGATCACGTCGTCGGGCACGCCCGCGACTCGCAGCAGCAGCGCGACCAGGAGCGAGTCGGCCCGCACCAGCGCCCGTTCGCGCCCGGTGCTGCCACCGGCGGCGGGCAGCCCGCCGAGGTCGCGGACGTTGCGGCAGTCGGGCCAGTGCGGGCGCATCGCCGACACCTCCGGCGCTATTGATAGGTGACGGTGAGCATCTGCAGCGTGATCTCGGTCTTCGGCCGGCCGCCGCCGGCGCCCGGATCCTCGGCCCCGATGCCGCCCGCGGCGACCTGGTCGACGATCTCCATGCCCTTGGTCACGGTGCCCAGCATCGTGTACGAGGGCGGGATCTGCGTGTTGTCCTTGTAGTTGACGAAGAACTGGCTGCCGTTGGTGCCCGGCCCGGCGTTGGCCATCGCGACCGTGCCGCGCTTGTAGGGGGCGCCGAGGTTCTCGTCGGCGAACTGGTAGCCGGGGCCGCCGGCGCCGGTGCCGGCCGGGTCGCCGCACTGCAGCACCCAGATGCCCTCGGTGGTGAGCCGGTGGCACTTGCTGCCGTCGAAGAAGTGCCGTTCGGCGAGGTAGGCGAAGCTGCCGGTCGCGCAGGGGGCCTTGGCCCCGTCGAGGGCGATCTCGATCGTGCCGAGGTTCGTGGCGATCCGCATCGTGGCCGGGCCGGTCTTCGGGGTGGCGGGCGGCGTGCCGAGGTCCTTGCCGTTCGCGCTCGGCTCCCCGGGCGAGTAGACGCACGACCCGGCCCGGGCCGGGGCCCGGGACCCGGCCGACAGCGCGCGGCCCTCGGCCGGCGTGAAGGAGACGGTCTTCGAGGCGCACCCGGCCAGCAGCAGGGAGGCGGCGGCAACGACGGTCACGGCTCGGCGGCGCACAGTCACCTCGTCACCTTATGCCAACCGGGCGCGCCGGTCCCCGTGGCGGGGACCGGCGCGTCCGATGCGACGACCGGCTCAGCTCACGGAGCAGGTGGTGCCGTTGAGCGTGAACGCCGTGGGCTTGGCGTTCGCCGAGTTGTTCCAGTTCGCGAGGAACCCGAACTCCACCGACCCGCCGCCGGCGGCGATGGTCTTCGTGTAGTCGGCGTTGGTGACGGTCACGTTCGCCCCGGACTGCGTGTTCACGCCGCCCCAGATCTGCGTGATCGTCTGGCCGTTGGCGAAGGCCCACCGCAGCGTCCAGCCGTTGACGGCGGCGGACGAGTTGTTGGTGATCTTCACCGCGGCCTGGAAGCCGCCGCCCCACTGGCCCGTCACGCTGTACGCGACGTTGCACGCGCCGGCGGGGGCCGACGCGGAGGCCGACGCGGAGGCCGACGGGGACGTGGACGCCGAGCGCGACGGCGACGCGGAGGCCGACGCCGAGCGCGACGGGGAGGCCGACGCGGACGGCGAGCGGGAGCCGGAGGCCGACGGCGACGCCGAGTAGGACGGCTGCGGGCCGGTGCGGTCGCCGTAGATGATGCCGCGGCCGTTCGTGCCCAGGTACACGCGGCCGAAGATCCGCGGGTCGCCGGTGATCGCCTCGCCGATGTTGCCGTACTGGTGCTGGTCGTCGTTCACCCGCAGCCATGAGGCGCCGGCGTCGTCGGAGCGGAAGACGCCCTTCTTGCCGTCGACCTGGCCGACGATGAACACCGCCGGGTTGGTGCGGCCGGGCGCCGCCTTGCCGAAGCCGACCGCCTGGGCCGCCGTCGCCGTGGTGAGCTTCGTGAACGACGTGCCGCCGTTGGTCGAGCGCAGCAGCCCGCCGGTGTCCCCGGCCAGCCAGATCTCGCCGGTCGCGCCGGCCACGGCCTTGAACTTGGCGGTCGTGGGCAGGCCGGTCGCGGCGGTGGTGAAGCTGGCGCCGCCGTTGTGGCTGACGTAGAACGAGCCGCCGGCGTAGCCGTAGAACGTGTTCGGGTCGACCCGGTCGGACTCGACGATCGCGTTCTGCGGGATGCCGGTGGACTGGGTCCAGCTGTTGCCGTAGCCGACGGAGTACACCACGGCGCTGTTCTTCGGCGCCCACAGGAAGCGGGAGCCGTCGGCGTTCGCCGCGATGGTGCCGCCCTCGTCGATGCCGCCCGGCTCGGTGCCCTGGAACCAGTTCGCGCCGCCGTCGGTGGAGAACGCGGCGTGGCTGTCGTTGGGGCGGTCCGAGTCGGTGAAGTTGCCCGCGCGCACCAGGACGCTCGGGTTGAGCTCGGCGTAGTCGAGACTGGTGGTCGAGGTGAACGTCGGCTGCTTGAACATCGCCGCCGGCACCGCGTCGAGGTTGGTGTGGCGGAAGCCGCCGATGTCGCCGAGGGCCGAGATCAGCGGGGCGCCGGTCGGCGGGCTGATCAGGTCGAGCACGGCGGTCTCCTCCAGGCCCGGGGCCATCGGCTTGATGGTGATCTGGCCGCCGGTGTCCCAGGTGGTGAGGTCGGTGCTGCCGTAGATGGTGGCGCCGGTGCCGTACATGAAGCGGTTGGAGTTGAACGGGTCGATCTCGACGGACTCGTTCATCCAGCCGAGCTTCGGGGTGACCTCCGGCGGCTGGGGGTTGGTGCCGAAGTCGAGCCACGGCGACCGGGTGATGTCCATCTTGTACCGGAAGCTGCGGTTCGGGTAGCTCGTCCAGTCCCAGATCCGGGTCCAGGTCGCGCCGCCGTCGGTGCTGCGGAAGAAGATGGCGTCCGGCCACCACGACACCTGGGTCGCGACCATGATCGTGTTCGGGTGCTGGCGGTCGATCGTCAGGCCGCTGTAGCCGAAGTAGTCGTCGGTGCTGCTGGACGGGATCGGGCTGATCTGCGTCCAGGCGCCGGTGGCGGTGTTGTACTTCCACACGTCGCCCTTGGCCCCGTCGTACGGGCCGCCGGTGTCGGACGTGGAGATGTACAGGTAGCCGCCGGAGGCGTCCAGGACGCCCTTGTGCGCGATGTACCCGGTCGGCTGCCCGGCCAGGCGGGACCACGTGGTGCCGCCGTCGGTGCTGCGGTACACCGTGTTCTGCTTGTCAGCCACGCCGACGTAGATGGTCTGCGTGGTGCTGCCGGCCGAGCCGGTGCGCTTGTCGAACGTGACCCAGACGATGCCCTGGTTGTCGGTCAGGTAGCCGTTGGGGTCGCTCGGGTCCTGGGCGTAGTTGCCCGGGTTCGGGAACGTGGTGACCTTGGACCAGGTGACGCCGGAGTCGGTGCTGCGCCACAGGCCGTTGCCGCTGGGCGCGCCGAGGTACAGGATCGAGTTCTTGTTCGGGTCGATCGCGAGCCGCTCGCCCTGGCCGCGGCCCGGCATGTTGCCGCCGAGCTTGAACGGCAGCGGCGTGCTCTGCCAGGTGGCGCCCTTGTCGGACGAGCGCAGGACCGCGCCGTTGTTCGGGTCCCAGGAGTTGGTGTACATGCCGGCGGCCACGTACACCTTGTTCGGGTCGACGGCGTCGGTGGCCAGGCTCACGACGCCGTTGTAGCCCCAGTTGTCCTGCCCCACCCAGTCGAGCAGCGGGACCCAGCGGTTGGTGGAGGTGTCGAGCCGGTACGCCCCGCCGATGTCGGTGCGGGCGTAGACCAGGCCCTGTTGCGACTGGTTGAAGATGATGCCCGGCACGAAGCCGCCACCCTCGATCTGCACGTTCTTGAAGGTGTACGGGTCGGCGGCAGCGGCATCGGCGGGCCGCACGGCGGTCTGGACGGCGACGCCGATGGCCGCGACCGCCACGGCCGCCACGGCCGCGGCGCCGATCCGTTTCGGTCTGGCCCCGTTCAGTCTGATTCGCATGCGCGGATGGTGGGATCGGCCACTCTTGCGGGTCAACGCGCCCCAGGTCGGGGGCTGGTCAAGCGCTTCGACAGGATGAAACTCTCACGGGGTTGCTAGGTTGGCCGGGATGAGCAACCCGCGGCCGTTGATCGCGCTCGCCGTCGCGCTGACGGCCGGCGGTGTCCTGCTGGCGACCGTCCACCGGAGCCCGGAGGCGCCCCGGGCCACCCCGGCGCCGGCGCCGGCCCCGGTCGCCGAACCGGTGTCCGTCAGCGCCAAGCTCCCCGACGGGGCCGACTACACCCCGCTGTTCTACGCGAGCGCCGGGGTCTCCGCCGGGACGGCGCCGACGCCGGACGGGTCCGCGGACCGCCTGATGCTGCGCACCGGGGCCGGCGACCGCGAGCTGCACCGGCTGGCGAAGGGCCGCTACGCGCAGTTCCTCGGCTTCACCGCCGCCGACGGGCAGCTGTACTGGGCCGAGAGCTCCGCCCTGGCCGGCGGCGCCTACGAGACCCGGCTGTGGCGCGCCCCGCTCGACGGCCCGGCCGCGCCCGTGTCGCTGACCGCGGACATGGGGGCCGCGGTGTTCTTCGACTCGGAGTACGACCTCGTGATCGCCGACGGCCGCGTGCACTGGGTCGCCGCCCCGCCCGACGACGGGGCCCGCACCGAGCTGCGCAGCGTCGCCGTCACCGGGGGCCCGGTCACGACCACATCGTTCGCGGGCCGGTTCCGGCACACCACCTGGCCGTGGCTGCTCTCCGTCGACGACACCGCCCCGCTGACCCTGGCCGACCCGCGCACCGGCGAGCGGAAGGTGGTCACGAAGGCCGCCGCCGAGCAGGTGGTGTGCACGCCGGTCTGGTGCCGCTCGATGGTGACCGCGGCCGGCGACCGGTTCCTGTTCGACGCGCGCCACCCGGACGGCTCGGACCGCCGGCGCATTCCCGGCGACCTGACCGCGATCACGGTGGACAACGCGGTGGCGGGCCGCTACGAGATCTTCACCACCTACCGCGACGAGCGCAGCGCGCTGGTCGCGTACGACCTGCAGACCTCGGCGCTGCTGACCCTGACGGCGGACGCGGGCGTCTCGGCGACCCGGGCGGGCGTGGTCTGGTGGCAGGAGGGCGACGCCTGGAAGTCCGTCGACCTGCGCTAGGCCTCAGCGGGCCAGCAGCACCGCGGCCAGGGCGAGGGCGCCGGGCAGCGCCTGGACGAGCAGGATGCGCCGGCTCGCGGTCGCGGCCCCGTAGAGCCCGGCGACGATGACGCAGACGAGGAAGAACACCTGGAACGCGAGGCTGCCGGCGACGAGCCCGTAGACCAGCCCGGCGACGAGGAACCCGTTGTAGAGGCCCTGGTTCGCGGCGAGCGCCTTGCTGGCGACCGCGAACTGCTCGGTCGTGCCGAACGCCGCCCGGGTCCGCGGGGCCGTCCACAGGAACATCTCCAGCACCAGGAAGTACAGGTGCAGGAGGGCGACGATTCCGACGAGGACGTCGGCGGCGATCTTCACGTCAGCGAGGGTACCCGCACGACCAGCTTGCCGGTCTTGTGCCACCGGGCGAAGTGCGCGAGGGCCGAGGCGGCGTCGGCGAACGCGTACTCCCGGTCGATCCGGGCCCGCAGCCGCCCCGCGACCGCGTCGGCCGCGACCTCGGCCATGCCGCCGTGGCGGGCCTGCATGTCGAGCACGAGCCGCACGTCGACGCCGTCGAACGCGGGCGGCGGCGGAAACGTGATCGTGAGCAGCCGGCCGCCGGGCCGCACCGCCGCGGCGATCGGCGCGAGGCGGTCGCCGGGCACGACGAGGTTCAGCGCGAGATCGACGCCGGCCGGGTAGTCGTCGTACGCGATCACCTCGGCGGCGCCCAGCGAGCGCACGATCCCGGCGTCGCCGTCGCGGGCGGTGGCGACGACGTGCGCCCCGGCCGCGGCGAGCAGCGGCAGGACGGTGGTGCCCACGCCCCCGGTCGCCCCCACGACGAGCACCCGCTCCCCCGGCGTCAGCCCGGCCGAGGCCAGTAGCGCGCGGGCGGTGAGCCCGACGGTCGGCAGCGCGGCGGCCTGGGCCACGTCGAGGCCGGCCGGGCGGTGCGCGAGGAAGGGGGTCTCGGCCTCGAACACCGCGTACTGCGCCAGGGCGCCGGTGCTCAGCGACGAACTGCCCATGTGCCGCAGCGCCCGCGGGGTGGCGAAGCCGAAGATCTCCTCGCCGGGCGCCCACCGCCCGACGCCGGGGCCGAGCGCGTCGACGGTGCCGGCGAAGTCGTTGCCGGGGATGTGCGGGAAGGGCAGCTCGACGGTGCCGCGGAAGTCCCCGGCGGGCAGGCGCACGTCGGCCGGGTTGACGGACATCGCGGCGACGCGCACCCGGATCTGGCCGGGCCCCGGCTCGGGCACCGGCACCTCGGCGATCTCGTACTCCTCCGGCGGCCCGTAGCCGCGGGCGACGAGGGCGAGCATGCTCAAACGGACCATGCGGTCACCTTAGAGAAAACGGACCAGCCGGTCAACTTCGTGCGCGTAAGTTGGTCGCGTGACCCGCCCGATGCGCGCGGACGCCGCCCGCAACCGCCGCCTGCTGCTCGCGGCGGCCGCCGACGAGTTCGCCGAGCACGGGCTCGGCGCGTCGATCGCCGACATCGCCAAGCGCGCCGGGATCGGCAAGGGCACGGTGTTCCGGCACTTCGCGACGAAGGAGGACCTCGTCGCCGCGATCGTGCTCGACCGCATCGAGGCCCTGGTCGCGGCCGGGGAGCGGCTGGGGCGCGAGGGCGACGCGGGCGCGGCGCTGCTGGAGTTCATGACCATCGCGGCCGAGCAGCGCCAGCAGCGCGACCTGACGTTCCTGCACGCCGCGTTCGACGGCCACCCGCAGATGGCCCGGATGCACGCCCGGCTGCTGGCGGCGATCGACGCGCTCGTCGACCGGGCCCGGGCGCACGGCGCCGTGCGGCCCGACGTGACCGGCACGGACGTGTTCCTGCTCATGTGCGCGCCGAACCACGTCGCCGAGATGGTCCCGGACGCCCCGCCGGACCTGTGGCGCCGCTACCTGGCGATCATCTTCGACGGCCTGCGCCCCGAGGGCGCCCACCCCCTGCCGTGACCGGCCCGCACCGCGACGACCGGGAGCTGCTCGCCTGGCTGGACGACCGGCTCGCCGCGGCCGGGCGGCGCCGGACCGGCGACGTGACCGTCCCCCGTCTCGCGTGCCGCCGAGTCTCGACCACGCCGACCTGCACCCCGGCAACGTGTTCGCCGCGGACGGCCGCTGCTACGACTGGGGTGACAGCGTCCTGGGTCACCCGTTCGGCTCCATGCTCGTCGCGCTGCGCGGCGCCGGCGACCGGGCGCGGGACGCCTACCTCGAGGTCTTCACCGACCTGGCCCCGCGCGCCGAGCTGCGGCAGGATCTGCGCCACGCCCGGATCGCGGGCAACGTCATCCGGGCGCTGACCTGGCACCGGGCCCTGTCCGCCGGCCCCGGTCACGAGCCGGGCACAGCGCATGCCGAAGGGCCCGCGAGGCACCTCCGGCAGTTGCTGTCAGCGTCGGCGTGACAGTGCCCGTAGCCGGGTCACTCCTCCTCGGCGACCTGGGTGTCCTCGGAGTCGGCGTCGTGTTCGCGCGCGTGGCCGGTGAGCCCGTCGACGACCGCGTCCACGGGCTGGCCGATGTAGTCGAACGCCGGCACGGCGATCTCCTCGGCCTCGTCGCGGATGGTGTGCAGGTCGATCGCTTCGTCGACCCGCGGGACCCCATGACGATCTGTAGCAGCCATACCAACCCGATATCCCGCCCCGGCCGCGGCCAAACCTGTCACGGCGAAACGCCGAGCGCGGTCGCGTCCCAGGTGCCGTAGTACTGGTTCACGAACACGTTCGTCAGGCGCGGGTTGCGGTAGTTGAGCACCTGGTCGTACAGCAGCGGCAGCATCGAGGCGTTGTCCATCACCTCGGCGTCGACCTGCTGCCAGATCCCGGCCGCGCGGACCGGGTCGGCGACCGTGCGCGCGTTGTCGAGCTGCTCGTTGATGAGCGGGTCGTCGAGCTCGGCGTAGTTGTTGTTCCCGCTGGGCAGGATCTGCCGCCCGTCGATCAGCGTCGGGTAGAACCCGGAACCGGTCGGGAAGTCGGCGGACCAGGCCGACAGGATGATCCCGTAGCCCTTCGCGTGCACGTTGTCGGGGCTGCCGACGACGGACCGGGCGTACAGCGACGGGTCGGACGGGTCGATCCGCGCGGTGATCCCGACCTTCGCGAGCGCGGCCTGCACGGCCTCGGCCGTCTTCAGCGAGCGCGGGCTGCCGGTGGTGGCGATGACGGTCGAGAACCCGTCGGGCCGGCCGCACCGGGCGAGCTCGTCGCGGGCCTTGTCCGGCTGCGGCCGGCCCGACTTCGTCAGGTACGGGTCGAGTCCCTCGTCGTGGCCGGGAATGCCGGGCGGGAGCATGCCGCCCGCGATCTGCCCGCCGCCGCGCGCCGTCCGCACCGCGGCCTTGTCCACCGCGTACTGCACCGCCCGCCGGCAGTGCACGTCGCCGAACGGCGCCACCTTCGTGCTCAGCGCCGCGTACTGCACGAACCCCGTCGTCGGCTGGTCCGCGTGCGCCTTGAGCCCGGCGTCGAGCAGCACCTTGGCCTGGGTCGCCGCCTGCACGCCGCCCTGGCCCGCGTCGGCGTCGAGGTCGCCGTCGAACAGCTGCCGGTCGATCTCGGCCGGGTCGGTGCCGATGGTGAGCTCGATGCGGTCGGGCAGCGCCTTGCGCACCGGGTCGGTCGAGGCGTTCCAGGCGCCGTTGCGCACCCAGACGACCTTGCGCCCGGGGTCGATGCTGTCGAAGCGGTACGGGCCGGAGGCGACGGGCCGGTCGCCGTAGCGCTCGCCGGTGTCCTTCGCCTGCGGCACGGGCGCGGCGACGCCCATGGCGAGCAGGTACGGGAAGTCGGCGAACGGCTCGGCCAGGTGGAACACGATCGTGCGGTCGTCGGGCGTGCTCACCGAGCGCAGCCCGTCACGCTGCCGGTACGGCCCCGCGTAGTGCTGGCCCTGGTCCAGCCGGTCGATCAGGTACGTCGGGCCGCCGGACAGCACGTCCTGGGCGAAGAGGCGCTCGATGCCGTACTTGACGTCCTGGGCCCGGATCGGGGTGCCGTCCTCGAACGTCACGCCGTCGCGGAGGCGGAACGTGTAGGTCAGCCCGTCGCTGGACACGTCCGGCTGGTCGGCGGCCAGGTCGGGCACGAGCGCGGTGGTGCCGGGCTCGGCGGCCGGGGTGAGCAGCGTGCGGACGTAGAGCCGCTGGAGGTTGTAGACGGCGTTGATGTAGGAGCGGGTGGGGTCCCACGAGTCGACGTCGTTGGCGCTGGCCAGGCGCAGCGTGCCGCCGGGCGTGGTGCTCGGGTTGACCACGGCGGTGAGCCCCGCGTCGAACCCCTCCGCGGCCGTGCCCTCCGCGGTGTCGCCGGCGCGCCCGGCGCACCCGCCGAGGAGCAGGACGAGGGCACACAGACCGACACGCACCGTACGGTTCATATGACCCAGAGTAGTCATGGCTCCGGTCCGCCGTGGTCCGGACCGTCGCTCCCGTCAGACTCGAGGTCCGCGGTGGTCGCGCCGCCCGCGCCGGTGCGAGGGGTCGCGCACCCCGCGGCCGCCCGGCGCGCGAGACTGGACGCTCCGACGACTCCGGAGGTGCACCGTGTGGCGCGAGTTCGAGATCGGCGTGGAGGGCGGGGGGCCGTACGGCATCACCGCCGGCCCCGACGGCGCCCTCTGGTGCACCCTCGTGCACGCGGGCCGGCTCGCGCGCATCGCGCCCGACGGCGACGTGACGCTGTTCCCGCTGGACAACCCGGAGGCGGGCCCGTCGATCGTCGCGACCGGCCCCGACGGCGCGCTGTGGTTCACCCGCTTCCGGGACGGCCGGGTCGGCCGGATCACGCCCGACGGCGAGCAGTCCTCGATCGCCGTGCCGTCCCCCTTCGGCCTGGCGGTCGCCCCCGACGGCGCCCTGTGGACGAGCGAGCTCAACGCGGACCGGGTCTGGCGCGTCACCCCGGACGGCGGGACGACCCCGTTCGAGCTGGGCACCGAGGGCGCGATGCCGTCGATGCTCGCCGCCGCCCCGGACGGCACCGTGTGGTGCACCCTCAACCAGGGCGACGCGATCGCCCGCGTGACCCCCGACCCGGCGGTGTTCGCGCTGCCCACGCCGGGCGCCGCCCCGGTCGGCATCACGGTCGCCGGCGACGGGGCCGCCTGGTTCGCCGAGATCGGCGCCGGGCAGCTCGGCCGGATCACCGCCGGCGGCGCGATCGCCGAGTTCCCGCTGCCGGACCGCGCCGCCCGCCCGCACGCGATCGTCGCCGACCCGGCCGGCGGGTGCTGGTTCACCGAGTGGGCCGGCAACCGCCTCGGCCACGTCGACGCCGGCGGGACCGGCATCCGCGGCTACGACCTGCCCACCCCGGACTCGGAGCCGCACGGCCTGGCCGTCGCCCCCGGCGGCGCCGTGTGGGTCGCGCTGGAACGCGGCTCGGTCGCCCGGTTCACCCCCGCGCGATGACCTGCGTCGTCGGCTCCTCGCGGGGCAGCCGGACGGTGACCTGCTCCGCGAGCGGCAGGGCAGACCCGGCCCCGGCGTCGGGCCCGGCGCCGTCGTCGCCGGGCTCGGGCACCCACCGCGGCACGACCCGGTGGGCCGTGGCCAGGACGGCCGCGACGACGAGGCCCGCGGTGCCGGCGATGCCGAGCGCGCCGCCCGCGTAGGCGACGAACAGCCGCTGCCGGCTCAGGTCGTCGACCGCCTGGGTGATCACCCCGTCGGTCAGCCACAGCGCGAGCAGCGCGCCGAGCAGCAGCCCGGCCGAGACCAGGGCGAGGAAGACGGTGGTGTACCTGTTCGCCGCGCCGTAGCGCACCCCGCCGTGGCGCCGCTGGGCGACGAGGATGAACAGGCTCGCCGCCGCGGCCCACGCGCCCACCACGAGCAGGGCCGCCACCGCGTCGCTGGGCCGGTGCCAGCCCGCCGACAGGGTCGCCACGCCGACGAGGGCCGACACGACGGCCCCGCCGAGCGCGACGGCGCCGCGGGTGCTGGGCGGCACGACGAGCACCAGGGCGACGGCGACCGACGCGGCGACCGTCGTGTGGCCGCTGGGCAGGCTGTTGCCGGCCGCGACCCGGTCCACGTCGACGCCGAGGTGCGGGCGGTAGATGAGCGTCTTGAAGATCTGCGTGGTCGCGTTCGACCCGCCGATGAGCAGCACCGCGCCGACGCCCAGGGCCACCCGCCGGCGGGCCAGGGCGATGAAGCCGATCACGACCGTGGCCGCCGCGACCGACACGACGGAGATGGTGCTGAGCGTGTCGTGCACCAGCCCCGCCACGCGGTCGTGGCCGATGCTGTTGCCGGTGATGGCGACGTAGTCCAGAAGCTGGCCGTGTTCGCTGTGCACGAAAAATCGCCACACCGCCATGAAGCCGGCCACCTGCGCGACCGCCACGACCAGCAGCCACGCGGCGAGCCCGAGAGGCCACCCACGCATGGCCAGCAAGATAGCCCAATCGCGCCGATTGCGCTCATCGCGATATCTCTTGTGGCGGCAGTACACCTCGCGATCACCTGAACGGCATGCGCTCCTCCCCCTACTGGCCCGTCGTGACCCACCCGGTGCTGCGGCGCGTCCTGCCCGGGATCGCCGTCTCCGCCCTCGGCGACGGCATGTCCCTGGTCGCCGTGAGCTGGCTGGCGCTGCAGCTCGCCCCGCAACCGGCGCGCGGCGCCTGGGTCGCGGCCGCGGTGGCGGCGTACTCGCTGCCGAGCGCCCTCGGCGGCGCGGTCCTGGGGCGGTATCTCCGGCACCGCCCCGGCGCCCAGCTCGCGGGCCGGAACGCGATCCTGCGCGCGAGCGCCCTGGCCGCGATCGTCCTCGTCCACGCGACCGGCGCGCTGACGCCGGGGCTCTACGTCGCCCTGCTCGGGGTGTCGTCGCTGCTCGCGGCGTGGGGGTCGGCGGGGCGGTACACCCTCATCGCGCAAAGCGTCCCGCAGGAGCACCACCTGGCCGCGAACAGCGTGATGGGGACGCTCTCGGAGGCGGCCGCGCTCGCCGGTCCGCCGCTGGCCGGCCTGCTCATCGGCTGGACGGGCGCGGCCGTGGTCCTGGCGATCGACGCGGCGAGCTTCGCGGTGCTGGCCCTGACCTACCGCCTGGCCGTGCCGAAGCCCGCTGACGCCCCGCCCGCCGGCCCCGCCCGGGTGCGCCTCGGCCGCGACCAGGCCGGCCTGCTCCTGGTGACGTTCGCGTTCTTCCTGGTCTTCGGCCCGTTCTACGTCGCGCTGCCGCTGCACGTGGCCGACGACCTGCACGCCTCCGCGACCCTGCTCGGCGTCTTCTACACCGTCTTCGGCGTCGGCGCGGTCGTGGGCGGCCTGGCCACGCCGTACGTGCGCCGCCTGCCGCCCTGGCCGGTGATCGTCGCGTTCGGCCTGGCGGTGCTCCCGCTCGGCCTGGGCGCGCCGCCGGCCGTGAGCCTGCCGGCGTTCGCGGTCGCCGGGCTGTGCTGGGCGCCGTACATGCCGGTGATGATGGCCCTGTTCCAGCGCACCACCCCGCCGGAGCGCCTGCCGCAGCTGCTGGCCGCGTTCGGCTCGATCACCGTGATCGCCGTGCCGCTCGGCACGGCGGCCGGCGGCCCGCTGGTGACCGCGGTCGGCGCGGAGCGCACCCTGCTGGTGAGCGCGCTGGCGACGCTCGCCCTCGGCCTGGTCACGGCGGCGGTCTCAGGCGGCCGGCTCGGGCTCCGCCAGCGACGCGTTCGTCCAGCTCAGAGCCGCGAGGAGTTCCGCGTGTAGGTCGCCGCCGGCGGGCTCGCAGGACCGGAGCACGGACTCGCCGCGCTGGTAGGCGCGCACGTCGCGCAGCACGTCGCCGAGGTCGCCATGGCCGTGCACGACCGCCTCGGCGACCTCCTCGGTCAGCGGCAGCTGCTCGGTCAGGACGCCGACCGGGCCGCCCATCAGGTCGCCGATCGCCGAGAGCAGGCCGACCGTGAACGCCGTCGGGCCCGGCCCGGCGCCGCGGCGCTCGGCCACCGTCTGGCACATGCGCGCCCGCACCACGGCGTCGGTGAGCCGGGACTCGTCGCCGTCGGCGAGGTCGGCGACCATCATGAGCGTGGCCCACTGGCGCACCTGCGGGATGCCGAGCAGCACGACCGCCTGGAAGATCGACGAGACGGGCTGCTTGAGGCCGTTGGCGGCGGCGTTCACCCCGCGCAGGATGCGCACGGCCAGCGCCGGGTCGCGCTCGATGGTGGCCACGGCCCGGTCCAGGTCGACGTCCTCGGCCGCGAGCTCGGTCAGCAGCCGGACCCGGGCCAGCCGCGTCGGGTTCAGCGCCTGGGTGGTGACCAGGTGCGGGCGGGACAGGGCGTGGCCCTGGTACAGCTGGAAGTCGTGCCGGATCGCCAGCTCCAGCAGCTCGGGCGTCTCGATCCGCTGGGCGATGAGCCGGATGCGCGGGATGCGCCGGCACGCCTCGACGATCCGGGCGATCGCGTGCCGGTCCCCGGCGAGCATGTCGACCTTCACGTAGTGCACGTGGGGCAGCAGCCGGGCGGTGTCCGGGTCGCCGGTGTAGCCGTCGATCGCCAGCCGGTGGCCCTGCTCGGTCAGCGCGGCCGCGGCCGCCACCAGCTCGTCGTCGACCTCGATGCCGGCCAGCAGCTCGAGCCCGACGCGGCCGGGCGGGAACGGCAGCGGCAGGTCGCCGACCAGGAACTCCCGGGTGAGGTTGATGAAGCACGGCCGGTCCCCGACGAGCTCCTCGATGCCGAACGCGGTGAACGCCTCGACGATGACCCGGCTCGTCGCGGCGCTGTCGCGCGCGGTGGCCTCGTGGGCGTGCGGGCCGTCGCGGAACAGCAGTTCGTAGGCGGCGACGCGGCCCTGGGCGTCGTAGAGCGCCTGACGGCCGATGTGCACGGGCCTGGTGTGACCGATATTGCTGTCCACACCAGCACTATCGGTCACACCGGGCCCAATTCAAGCCGGGCGGGCCCGCGGGGCGATGATCTGCCCGGTGTAGGCGACGGCGTCGAGGTAGGCCCGCGCGGTGTCCTCCACCGGCAGCGGCGCGGCCAGCAGCATCGGCAGGTCGGAGGCCTCGTAGGCGGCGACGAGGGAGAGCAGCTCGCCGAGCGGGCCGGTGCCGCCGACGAGCGCCTCGGTCACCTCGTGACTGAGCGACAGGCGCAGCGCGAGGTCGGCGGCGGGCTGGCCGAGCAGCTCGGCGACGGCGGAGACGAGCCCGGCGGTGAACGCGGCCTCGGGCGGCAGATCCATCCGCCCGGCGATGTTCTGGCACATGCGGGCGCGGGTGATCGCGGCCGAGAGCTGGTGGGTGCCGGGGTCGTCCGGGCCCTCGAGGTCGCTGACGAGCATGAGGGTGGCCCAGTCCCGCAGCCGGTCGACGCCGAGCAGCAGGACCGCCTCGTGGACCGAGGACACCTTGACCGGCAGGCCGAGCGAGTCGGCGTTCGCGGCCGCCATCAGCCGCAGGCTCAGGGCCGGGTCGCTGGTGACGAGGCCGACCACGCGGGCGAGCGGGATGCTGGGGCCGACGAGCAGGCTCAGCAGCTCGACCCGGGCCAGCCGCGACGGCGACAGGGCGGCGGCGCTCACGACCTGCGGGCGGCCCAGGACGTACCCCTGGAAGTAGTCGAAGCCGAGCGCCCGGGCGAGGTCGAGCTGTTCGGCGGTCTCGAGCCGCTCGGCGACGAGCTTCACGCCGGCGTACCTGCGGCACCGCCGCACCGTCGCGGCCAGATCCTCCGCGGGGGTCTCGAGCACGTCGATCTTCACGTAGGCGGCGAGCTCGAGCAGCGGTTCGTGGCCGAGGCCGAAGACGTAGTCGTCCAGCGCGACGCGGTACCCCTGCCGGACCAGCCCGGCGACGGCGGTCACGACCTCGTCGTCGATCTCGACGGTCTCCAGGATCTCGAGGACCACCTGCTCGGCGTCGAACGGCAGCGGCAGGTCCCCGACCAGGAACTCCCGGGTCAGGTTCACGAAGCACAGCCCGCGCCCGCACAGCGGCTCGATGCCGATCTCGGTGAACGCGGTGATGAGCACCCGGCTCGTGGCGTAGGCGCCGCGCTCGTCGGCGTCGACCGCGCCCGCGTCGCCCCGGAAGAGCAGCTCGTACCCGTGCACGTCGCCGTCCCGGGAGAAGATCGGCTGGCGGCCCACGTGCACGGCGCCGGAAGGGGGGAACATACCGCACTCATCGACCCGCCCGGCCGGGATCTGCGGATTTCCGCCGGAGCGTTACGCGGCCCGTGACGCGGCTTCAGCCAGGGCGTGAATCCGCCATCCCGGGTCGGGGAAACCGGACGCGTCGGCCACGTGGGCGCTCGCGGTGTTCGCGGGGTCGTGCAGGTAGATCGGCACCGCCCCGGCGTCCACGATCCGCCGGGCCGCCCGGGTCACGAGCCGCCGGGCCAGTCCCCGGCCGCGGGCGCGCTCCTCGGTGCCGACGGAGATCTCGACACCGGTCGGGTCGTGCGGCTTGAGCCCGACGCCGGCCAGGTACTCCCCCGTGCCCGCCTCCCGCGCGATGAGCACCTGGCCGGGGAAGGGCCGCAGCCAGTCGGGGATGCCCGGGCCGTCCGACGGCTCCCACTCCCCCGCCGGCTCCATCGCCACCGGCGCCTCGCTCCAGCGGAACACGCCGGTGAAGCAGTGCTGCTCGGGCCGCCCGACAAGGGCCGGGAGGTGCTCGCCGAGGGCCGCCTCGAGGTCCCGCGGGGCGGTGGCGGCGACGAGCGCGGCGACGGCGTCGCGGCGCGACGGCGGGACGGACAGCACGCCGTTGCCGCCCGCGTCGGTCACGCCCAGGGCCCGCTGCTCCCCGCCGTCCCAGCGGGGCTTCTCCCGCAGGGGGCTGCCGACGACGAGCAGGCCGCCGGGGGACGGCCAGCTTCCGAGCCACGCGCGCAGGAACCGATCGAGCACGGTGAAGATCCTACGGCTGGGAGCGGAACTGCGCGCTCATGACGTCGGCGACCCGCCTGGTCCAGTCCGCGGGGCCGTCGATCGTCCAGTTCTCGCCCAGGGCCATGAACAGCGGTCCACGGCCGGCCCGGCCGGACTGGCCGGCCTCGGCGGACCACTCGGCCTCGACGTCGCCGTGCCCGGCGTAGACCCCGACGTCGACCGGGCCGCCGGCGGCCGTGCAGCGGCCCCGCCCGACGGCTTTGGCGGGCACGTCGGCGTCGACGCCGACGGCCTCGTAGCCGGAGCAGGGCAGCCCCCGCCGGTCCAGGTAGTCGACGAGGGCCTGCGGCGAGGTGAACGTCTGCGGCGCCGAGTCGGCCGCGGGGGCGTGCCCCCGGTCGATGCGCCCGATCAGCACGACAAGCACGGCCCCGACGACGAGCACCCCGGCGGCGAGCGTGGCGATCATCGCCGTCGGCGGGCGGTGCTCGGGGTGCGGCCGCGGCGGGGGCGGCGGCAGCGGCTGGGTGGCGTCGCCGGCCTCGCCGTCGCGGGCCTCGGCCGCGGCGGCGACCCTGGCCGCCGGCGGCAGCGGCTGGGTGGCGCGCGCCGCGGCGGCCTCCGCCTCGCGGGCGGCGGCCTCGGCCGCGGCGGCGACCTCGGCCGGCGGCGGCAGCGGCTGGGTGGCGCGCGCCGCGGCGGCCTCCGCCTCGCGGGCGGCGGCCTGGGCCGCGGCGACCTCGGTGGCCCGCGCGGCCCGGGCGGCCGCGGCGGCGAGCTCGGCCGGGGACGGCAGCGGCTGGGTCGCGGCCGAGCCGAGCTCCGGGCCGGGTCCGACGGCGGCGGCGGCCGGTGGTTTCGCGTGGTCGAGGGGCTGGTGTGGCTGCTCGGTCACGCGAGAAAAGCTACCTCGCCCGGTGCGCGGACTCAGCACGCCGAACGGGCAGATCTGCCGCGGCGCTTCCCGGTGGGTGCCCAACAGCGCCTGGGAGCGCTCCGGACCCCCGCGAATGCCGCGATTCAGGCCGCCGGCAGGTCCACGGCGATCTCCTCGCCCAGCGTGGCGCCGTGCTCCAGCTCCAGGTCGTCGCCGCTCCAGAACTTGCCGGGGTCGTACCAGTTGGCCCGCCGCCCGCGTGCGAGCAGGCCCATGTCCTCGTACGTCACGGCGACGACCTCGGCGCAGTAGGCGGTCTCGAGCGTGCCGCTGGACGGCTCACGCAGGTGCGGCAGGCGGCCCTTGAACCACCGCCCGGCCAGCCGCGCGGTGGACGGGAACGGGGTGCCGTCGAGGCGGGCGACGGTCTTGAGCACCGCGTCCTCCATCGCCGGCCCGGCCTCCGGGAACAGCTGGCGCAGCCAGGCGCGCTGGCCGTAGCGGCGGCCCCAGACCAGCACGGCGTCGCGCAGATCGTGCAGCTGGACGCCGCGCTGGCGGGCGCCGGTCCACATGTCGGGCAGCGACCGGCCCAGCTCCGCGTGCCACAGCAGCGGCGGCATGTCGTCGAGCACGACCGCCATGCCCACGTGGTTGACCGGGCTGTTGGTCAGCGTCTGGATGGCGCGGTCGGCGGGGGTGCGGCCGCGGAACACCCAGAGGTCGCCCGTGCGTGTCATCCGTACGGCCTCATCGAGATCGACCTTCACCGGGACTACCCTAGGGCCTCATGCGGATGAAGTGGTGGAAGGTCGTCGGGCTCGCCGGTGTCGTCGGCGTGGCGGCGACGGGTGCGCTGGTGGCCCGGGCCGAGCGCCAGCGGCGGGCCTACACCCCGGAGGAGATCCGGGAGAAGCTGCGCGACCGGCACGCCGTCGCGTCCCTGGGCGGGCAGCCGGACGGCGGCTCCGCAAAGGGTGGGACGAGTCGTGGCTCACGTACCAGTGCCCCCTGAGGTCACCTAGTGTGGATGGTGTGCTGCCACTGACATCCCAGACCGGCCCCGTGCGGGTCCTGTTCCTCGAAAACATCCACCCGATCGCGGTCGAGCGGATGCGCTCCGAGGGCTACGAGGTCGAGACCGTCGGGCGGGCGCTCGACGAGGACGAGCTGATCGCCAAGCTCGACGGGGTTCACCTGCTCGGCATCCGCTCCAAGACCCAGGTCACCGCCAACGTCCTGGCCTCCGCCCAGCAGCTGCGCGCCATCGGCGCCTTCTGCATCGGCACCGACCAGATCGACCTGCGCGTCGCCGCCGAGTCCGGCATCGCGGTCTTCAACGCGCCCTTCTCCAACACCCGCAGCGTGGTGGAGCTGGCGATCGCCGAGATCATCGCGCTGACGCGGCGGCTCACCGAGAAGAACGCCGACATGCACAACGGCGTGTGGAACAAGGACGCCGAGGGCTCCCACGAGATCCGCGGGCGCTCCATCGGCATCGTCGGCTACGGCAACATCGGCACGCAGCTGTCGGTCCTCGCCGAGAACCTCGGCCTGCGGGTGTATTTCTACGACACCTCCGAGCGGCTGGCGCTGGGCAACGCCGTGCGCTGCAACTCCCTCGACGAGCTGCTCGAGGTCGCCGACATCGTCACCCTGCACGTCGACGGCCGGCCGGGCAACAGCGGCTTCTTCGGCGAGGAGCAGTTCGCGAAGATGCGCCCGCGCAGCATCTTCCTGAACCTGAGCCGCGGCTTCGTCATCGACCACGAGGCGCTGCGCCGCCACCTCGACAACGGCCACCTCGCGGGCGCCGCGGTCGACGTGTTCCCGAAGGAGCCCAAGGCCAAGGGCGACGAGTTCGTCTCGGCGCTGCGGGGCCTGCCCAACGTCATCCTCACGCCGCACATCGGCGGCTCGACCGAGGAGGCGCAGTCGGACATCGGCTCGTTCGTGGCTGAGAAGCTGCACAAGTACGTCGCCGAGGGCTCGACCACGCTGAGCGTCAACCTGCCGTCGCTCAACCTGCCGTCGCTGCCGGACACGCACCGCATCGCGCTGCTGCACCACAACGTGCCGGGCGTGCTCGCCGACGTGAACAGCATCTTCGCCGGCCACAAGGTCAACGTCGAGGGGCAGATCCTGGCCACCCGCGGCGAATACGGCTACCTGCTGACCGACGTCGCGGCGCAGTACCCGCCGGAGATCCTCTCGCAGCTGGCGGCGATGGCCACGACGGTCCAGCTGCGCGTGCTGTCCTGACCCTGTCCTGACCCGCTCCCGACCCGCGCCCGTCCCGGATGCGGCTTTGCATCGAAACTTTTCGATCTAAAGTCACGCCCGGGACGGGCTTCGTTCATCACCGGGCGACAGCGTGCTCCCATCACCTGCGAAGGGAGCACGCATGCTCAGGGTTGTTCGCGCGGCCGCCGTGGTCGTCGTCGCCGGGGCCGGGGTCGCCGTCGGGCTCGCCGGGCCGGCCGGGGCCACCCCGCCCGCAATCCCGTCCAAGGCCACGGCCCAGACGCAGCTCAACGCGCTGACCGTGGCCACCGAGGGCTCGATGAGCGGCTACAGCCGCGACAAGTTCCCGCACTGGATCACCATCAGCGGCTCGTGCGACACGCGGGAGACCGTGCTCAAGCGCGACGGCACGTCGGTCGTCACCAGCAGCACCTGCGCCGCGACGTCGGGCCGCTGGTACAGCCCGTACGACGGCGCCACCTGGACCGCCTCCGGCGACGTCGACATCGACCACGTGGTGCCCCTGGCCGAGGCCTGGCGCTCCGGCGCGAGCTCGTGGACGACGGCCCGCCGCCAGGCGTTCGCCAACGACCTCACGCACCCGCAGCTCATCGCCGTGACCGACAACGTGAACCAGTCCAAGGGCGACCAGGACCCGTCGACGTGGCAGCCGCCGCTGACCTCCTACCGCTGCACGTACGCCCGGATGTGGATCAACGTGAAGTACACCTACGGGCTGAAGCTGCAGTCCTCGGAGAAGACGGCCCTGCAGACGATGCTCAACGCCTGCTGAGCCCGGGGCCGGACGCCGGTGGGCGGCGCACCCCGCCGCCCGCCCGCGGATCGGCCGGACGCGCCGGTACAGTCGCCGGGATGTCGCCCCGTGAACTCGTCGTGCTCGGCACCGCCAGCCAGGTCCCGACGCGGCTGCGCAACCACAACGGGTACTTCCTGCGCTGGGACGGCGAGGGATTCCTCTTCGACCCCGGGGACGGCACCCAGCGCCAGATGGCCCACGCCGGCGTCGCCGCGAGCGACATCACCCGGGTCTGCCTCACACACTTCCACGGCGACCACTGCCTCGGCCTGCCCGGGGTCGTCCAGCGCATGTCCCTGGACAACTCGCCCCACGACGTGCAGGCCTACTTCCCCGCCTCCGGCGAGGTGTACTTCGACCGCCTCCGCCACGCCACCCCGTACCACGACACCGTCACCCTCACCAAGCACCCGATCGACGGCGACGGACTGTTCACGCTGGCCGAGACGGCGACGTGGCGGCTGGAGGCGCACCGGCTCGACCACGGCATCGACGCCTACGGCTTCCGGCTGGCCGAGCGCGACGGGCGGCGGATGCTCCCCGAGCGCCTGCGCGAGCACGGCATCGCCGGCCCGGACGTCGCCGTGCTCCAGCGGGACGGGCGGCTGCGCGGGGTGAGCCTGGGGGACGTGAGCGAGCCCCGGCGCGGCCAGCGCTTCGCGTTCGTGATGGACACGCGCCTGTGCGCGGGCGTGCGGGCGCTGGCCGAGTGCGCCGACGTGCTCGTCATCGAGTCGACCTACCTCGCCGAGGACGAGGGACTGGCCGTCGCGCACGGGCACCTGACCGCCGCCCAGGCGGCGCGGGTGGCCGCGGATGCCGGGGTGCGCACGCTCGTGCTCACCCACTTCTCGCAGCGCTACGACGACCCGTCGCGCTTCCGGCGGGAGGCGGAAGCGGTGTTCGACGGCGAGGTTGTCGTGGCCGAGGACCTGATCCGGGTCAGAATCCGCGGCTAGGTCTGCAGTTCGGTCCGGTCCGGTTCAGTCCAGTTCAGTTCAGTCGAGTTCAGTTCAGTCGAGTCCAGTCGAGTTCAGTCCGGTCCGGCCGGTCGTGGCCGGTTGCGTCAGTCGCACTCGCGGCAGATCGGCGCGCCGTTCTTCTCGCGGGACAGCTGGCTGCGGTGGTGCACGAGGAAGCAGCTCGAGCAGCGGAACTCGTCGCCCCGCATCGGCACGACCGGGACCGTGAGCTCCTCGTCGGTCAGGTCGGCGCCGGGCAGCTCGAAGCCGGACTCGTTCTCGTCCACGTCGACGGACGCCGACTGGCCGTTGCTCCGGCGCGCGGTGAGCTCCTCGAGGCTGTCCTCGGCGAGGTCCGCTCCGACCGGGTTGCGCGGCGCGTCGTAGTCGGTGCTGATGGCCATGGCGTTCACCCTCTCTTGGTGACTTGGTTGTGTAACGAACGCCGCCGGCCCCGGATGTGTTCCCGACCGACATGAATGAATCGAGGAGTGTCCCGAATCACGCCGGCTCATGCCGATCCGGCGCCGAATTCGGTCCACTGTGGACATATCAACAGCGGCAGCGCCAACGAGGCTACCTCGCCGGGTCGCCCGTGTGGGCACTTTTGCGATTCTCGGTCCGCATGTCGTCGCGCAGAGCAGAAAGCCGCAGGTCGCGGCGGCGGGCTGGCCGAACGGAGGAACGCGGCGGTGGCGGCCACTACAGTTTCGCCCATGAACCTTCCCCAGCGCGCGCGTGTGGTCGTCGTCGGCGGCGGTGTGATCGGCACGTCGGTCGCCTACCACCTGGCCAAGGCCGGCATCACCGACGTGCTGCTGCTGGAGCGCGACCGGCTCACCGCCGGCACCACCTGGCACGCGGCCGGGCTCATCGTCACCTTCGGCTCGCTGTCGGAGACCTCGACGCGGATGCGGCAGTACACCCGCGACCTGTACGCGAGCCTGGAGTCCGAGACCGGGCTGTCGACGGGCCTGCGGCAGTGCGGGTTCATCGAGCTCGCCGCGGACGAGGGGCGGCTGGAGGAGTACCGCCGCGTCGCCGCGTTCAACCGGCACCTCGGCGTGGACGTCCACGAGATCTCCCCGGCCGAGGTCCGCGCCCTGTTCCCGCTCGCGCGCACCGACGACGTCCTGGCCGGGTTCTACGTCGCCGAGGACGGCCGCGCCAACCCGGTCGACGTCACGATGTCCCTGGCCAAGGGCGCCCGGCAGATGGGCGTGCGCATCCTGGAAGGGGTACCGGTCACCGGCACCCTGCGCCGCCGGGACACGGTCACGGGCGTGCGCACCCCCTTCGGCGACGTCGAGGCCGAGATCGTGGTCAACTGCGCCGGCATGTGGGCCCGCCAGCTCGGCGAGGAGGCCGGGGTGAGCGTGCCGCTGCAGGCGGCCGAGCACTACTACCTCATCACCGAGCCCATCGACGGCGTCTCGGCCGAACTGCCCGTGCTGGAGGACCCGGGATCATACGGGTACTTCCGGGAGGAGACCGGCGGCCTCATGGTCGGCCTGTTCGAGGGCGCCGCCGCCCCGTGGAGCGTCGACCGGGTGCCCGACGGGTTCTCGTTCGGCACGCTCCCGCCCGACTGGGACCGCATGGCGCCCTACCTCGAGCGGGCGATGAGCCGCATCCCCGTGACCGCCACCGCCGGGGTGCGGACCTTCTTCTGCGGCCCGGAGAGCTTCACGCCCGACCTGGCGCCGGTCTTCGGCGAGTCCCCGGAGCTGCGCAACTACTTCGTCGCGGCCGGGCTCAACTCGATCGGCATCCTCACCGGCGGCGGCATCGGCCGAGCCCTGGCCACCTGGATCGCCGAGGGCCGCCCCGACGTCGACGTGACCGGGATGCACATCGACCGCCTCCAGCCCTACCAGCGCAACCGGGAGTACCGCGCCGCCCGCACCGTCGAGGCGCTGGGCCAGGTCTACGCGACGCACTTCCCGCACAAGGCGTTCGCCTCCGGCCGCGACGCCCGCCGCTCCCCCCTGCACGACCGTGTCCACGCGCTGCGCCCGTACCGCCGGGACGTCTCCGGCTGGGAGATGCCCGACGTCTACGAGTTCGAGGGCTCGCCGGTGCCCACGTGGGGCCGGCCGGAGTGGTTCGCCCAGTGGGCGGCCGAGCACCGGGCGGCCCGCGAGGACGCGGTCCTCATGGACATGTCCTTCATGGCCAAGTTCCTCGTCGAGGGCCGCGACGCCGCCGCCGCGCTGGAGGAGCTGTCGGCCGGCCGGGTCGCCAACCCCGGCCGGGTCACCTACACCCAGTGGCTCAACGAGGGCGGGACCATCGAGGCCGACCTGACCGTCACCCAGCTCGACGAGGAGCGGTTCTGGGTGGTCGCCTCCGACACCGCGCACCGCCACGCGTTCGCCCGCCTGCGCCGCCACCTCGACGGCCGGCTCGCCTTCGCCGCCGACGTCACCTCCGGCTGGGCCCAGCTCAACGTGCAGGGCCCCCGCTCCCGGGAGATCCTGGCCGAGGCCTGCGGCGCCGACGTCACCCTGCCCTTCCGCGGGGCGGCCGAGCTCGAGATCGGCTTCGCGCGGGTGCTGTGCCTGCGGATCACGTACGTCGGGGAGCTGGGCTACGAGCTCTACGTCCCCGCCGAGCAGGCGGTGCACGTCCACGACCGCCTGGTGGCGGCCGGGGCCGGGCACGGGCTGCGCCACGCGGGGCTCAAGGCGCTCGCGAGCCTGCGCCTCGAGAAGGGGTACCGCGACTACGGCCACGACATCGACAACACCGACGACGTGCTGGAGGCCGGGCTGGGCTTCGCCGTGGCGTGGGACAAGGAGCACTTCATCGGCCGCGACGCCGTCCTGGCCCGCCGGGCGCGCGGGCCGCTGACCCGCCGCCTCGTCCAGGTGCTCGTGACCGACCCGAAGGCACTGCTGCACCACGCCGAGGTGGTCCGCCGCGACGGGCGGGACGTGGGCTACGTGCGCGCGGCCTCCTACGGGCACACGCTCGGCGGCGCGGTGGGGCTGGCGATGCTCGACGCGGGGGCCGAGGCGCTCGACCAGGCGTGGCTGGACGCGGCCCCGCTGACCGTCGAGATCGCGGGCGCGACCTATCCGGCGCGGGCGTCGCTGCGGCCGCTGTACGACCCGTCGAGCGACCGCGTGCGGGCCTGACCCGGCCTCCGCCCGGGGTCGAAGCGCGGCTCCTGCCCGGTCCCGCCCGTGCGATCCGGCAATGGCCGATAGGAGCAATGTGGTACGCCGCGCCCGGTTGTGCCCACATGCTGTTGCGGTGGACCGGCGTCCGGCGCCCGTCCACCGCGGGCCGCGCGACGCGACCCGCACGACATCGCGGCTCGCACGACGTGATCCGCACGCAATCGCGGGTCGCACGGGTGACCCGCACGGAACGCGGGCATCGGCGCCCGCGACCTCGCCGGCGACCTGGTGCTCTTCCCGGGCACCTCGACCCGCGGCGTGTCGAGCGAGGCGCCGGTGACGATCGGGACGGGCTGGGCCGGGTACACCTTCGCGGGCCTGGCCGACTGGGACAAGGACGGCAACCCGGACGTCGTGGCGCGCAAGACGAACAACGACCTGTGGCTGTTCCCGGGCGAGTCGATGCGCACGGTGAGCGGCCAGAGCCCGGTGCAGATCGGCACCGGCTGGTAGCCGCGCCACGACGGGCGAGTCCGGCATCTCGCCACGCACCCACCCGCCCGGGCGCCGCCGCCCGACGCATGCGGCAACGCGCCCGGCGGGCGGGTCAGGCCGTGGTCAGGCCGGGTCAGGCCGGGTCAGGCCGGGGCGTTCGGGGACGACGACGGCGCCGGCGCCGCGCCGCAGATGAAGTGCGGCTCGGCGTCGTAGCGCCACGCGAAGCGCTCCCGGCGCAGCTCCTTGCCGTCGCGGCTGAAGACCCGGAACGCCTCCTGCGTGAAGCCCGGCTCGCCCGCGGTGGGGTTGCAGTCGGCCTCCTGCAGGTACACGGTCTTCGGCGCCACCGGCTTCGTGCGGGGACCGTAGACGGTGGTGATGTCGTAGCGCTTGGTCCCGTACAGCGTCACCGTGACCGAGTCCTCGCTCGTCGCGGTGTCGATGAGGATGCCGCTCGGGCCGTCGTTGCGCACCCGCAGGTCCAGCGACGGGAAGACCACGGTCGCCTCGATCACGGCCGGGTACCGGTCGAAGTAGTAGCTGTGCGGGTGGTGCTCGACGTCCTCCAGGCCGGCCAGGTACGCGGCGTTGAACAGGGTCGTCGCGACCTGCGAGACGCCGCCGCCCGCACTGTTCTTGATCTTGCCGTCCTCGATGCCGGGGGCGTCCACGTAGCCCTTGGCGTGCGTGCGCTCGCCGACCCGCTGGTTCAGGCTGAACGTCTCCCCCGGCCTGATGAGCGTCCCGCGCAGCGCCTCGGCCATCGTGCGGATGTTCACCACGCGCGGCTGGCCCGGCTCGAAGTGCGTCGTGAACGTGCCCACCGGCGCCGAGACGCCCA
This sequence comes from Dactylosporangium sp. CA-052675, assembly GCF_050947935.1. Taxonomy (GTDB): domain Bacteria; phylum Actinomycetota; class Actinomycetes; order Mycobacteriales; family Micromonosporaceae; genus Dactylosporangium. Next base: position 6,960,355 of record NZ_CP192010.1, read on the forward strand.
GGGTCGCGAGCGACGCGGCAGTCGTAGCGGCATGCGACGGCACCAGCGGCACCTCCACCCGTCGCGGCGTGGCCGTCGAGCGCAGCGCGTCCAGCAGCCGGGGCGCGGCGAGATCGACCTGGCTGCCGTCGGACTCCGCGCGGATGACCGGCCGGCCGCCGGAGACCTCGAAGCGGGCGTCGGTCGCGGGGATCTCGACCCGCGCGAAGGCCGCCGCGGCCGACCTGCGCAGCGCGGCGGTGTCGAGCGCGGGCACGATCACGCCGTCCGGGCCGGACTCGAGGCGCAGGGCGGACGCGATGCCGGCCGCCGGCACCGTCACCTCCCCCCGCGGCGTGGCCAGCACCAGCGGCGCGGCGACGGCCGGGGTGGCCAGCTCGCGCACGAGCCGGTCCACGTCGGCGCGGGTGTCGTGCGGCACCAGGTCCACCACCGGGAACTCCAGCACCGGGCGGCGCAGCCAGCCGGACTCGGCCAGCCGGGCGGCGCCGAGGCGGTCGAGGCCGCGGCCCTGCTCGGGGTAGACCGGAACCGGGCGCAGACCGTCGAAGCGCACGGCGGGCATGACCGGCGCGTCGCCCTGCGGGCCGAGGTGGTCCATGAGCGCGGCGAACAGGCGGCCGGCGTCGACGTGCACGACCGGCTCGACGTCCACCCCGCCGAAGGGCGCGGGCGTGGCCTCCATCGCGCGGTCGACGGTCGCGGGCACGTCGAGGGTCAGGCCGACCGCGGCCGGGTCCACCACCGCCGGCTCAGTGCCGACCTTGACCGCGACCGGCAGGCGCAGGCGGCCGGCGACCCCGGCCTCGAGCGCCTGGCGGGCCTCGGCGCGGGAGCGGCCGCCGAGGTCGACGCCGAGCACGCGGACGCCCCGGTCGACGTCGTGGGCGTACGTCCGCAGCGTGACCAGGCCGGGCACGACGACGAGCAGCGTGACGGCGATCACCAGCCGGCGGCGCCGCACGGTGCGCCGGCGACGGGCCAGCGGCGGGACCACGGGCCGCGCCCGGAGCTCGGTAGCCATACCGACCACCGTGCCCGATTTATACCGTTCTTACGAAAGGTCGACCTTGATGTCCCCGAAAGTGTCACCCCGGCGGCCCTGCGTGAGCATGTCCGTGCCGAAGCCGGCCCGGCTGTGCCGTCTGTGGCCTCCGCCAACGACACTGACGAGGCTCGCTGGCAGGATGTGGGGGTGCGGCAGTTCCGGACCCTGGCAATGCGGGTGCGCTCACCTGAGGCGAGCGCGGCGCTGACGCATGCCGCCGAGCGCATCGGGCTGCCGGTGGCGCAGCTGCCGGGCGACCCGGCCGGGGTCCACGGGCTGCACTCCGCCGACGGGGTGGCGTGGCGGGCGGCGGGCGGCTACCTCACGACGCTCATCGCGGGCGGCGCCGACGTGTGCCTGTCCGGCGCGTCCCCGACGTGGTTCGCCGCGCTGCCCAAGGACGTGACCGGGCGCGACATCCGGCTCATCAGCGTCGGCGAGGCGCCGGACTTCGTCGGGCCGCGCCCGGCCGTGGCCAAGCTCGCCGACGAGAAGCACCCGGCGTTCTCCGCGGCCTGGGTCCGCAACGCCGACGACCTGCGCAACCGGCTGCGCACGGCCCGGCTCCCGGCCGACAGCACGCTGATCATCATGGACCACTGGCTCGACCTCGCCTCGGAGTACCGGGTGTTCACCATCGGGCGGCAGCCGGTGGCGTGGTCGCCGTACCTCGTCGAGGGCGAGGAGTGGAGCCCGTCGCTGCGCATGCACCGCGCCTCCTGGCACGACGAGGCGGCCGCGTTCGTCGCGCTCATGCTCGCCGACCTGCCCGCGCAGGACGTGCCGCCGACCGCGGTCATCGACGTCGGGCGCACCGAGTCCGGCCAGTTCGCGGTGCTCGAGGTGAACAACGTGTGGAGCTCGGGGCTGTACAGCTGCGACCCCGACGGCGTCCTGCGCGCCGTGCTCGCGGCCAACGATCCCGACTGCGACCCGCGCTGGCGCTGGCAGCCCGCCCCGGCGCTGGGAGCGTAGTGCGAGGTCCCGACCTCGTGACCCGGCTGCGCGTCGGGTTCCACTGGCGCGGCGGCCCCGACGTGGCCTTCGCGGACATCACCGAGTGGTGGCGCGATCCGGCGGTCCTGCGGCAGCTGCCGCCGGCCGTAGCGGCCCTGGTGCCCGGGGAGCCAACCGTGGTCCTCGGCCCCGCCTCGCGCGGCACGCTGCTCGGCGCGCTCGTCGCCGCCCACCTCGGCGTCGGGCTGGTCGAGGTGCGCAAGAACGATCGCGTGGCGCTGCACTCCGCGTTCTACACGCACCGCCGCCTGCCCGGCGACTACCACGAGGGCGGCGCGGTGCTGAGCTTCCGCCGCGCCCTGCTCCGCCCGCCCGACCGCGTCCTGTGCGTGGACGACTGGATCGAGAGCGGCGGGCAGGCCCTGGCCATCCGCTCGATGGTCGACGAGATCGGCGCGACCTGGCTGGGGATGGCCTGCGTGGTCGACGACCTGGCGGAGCGCGCCGAGATCCGCTCACACCTGGGCGTGCGCTCCCTGCTGACCGCGGACGAGCTCTATTGACCCCACGGCCACCGTCGCCGTCTGGGCGCCGGGACGCCGTGGCGGGCCAGGACCGCGCGCGCCTTCGCGTGGTCGGACGCGGTGCAGCCCGGGGTCACGAGCATGAGGTGCGCCAGGGACTCCTCGATGGTCACCACCCGGCCGGCCCCGACGGCGGCGTCGAGCCGGGCCCGCACGAGATCCCGCACCTCCCGCCGCCGCGCCGGCTCGCGGTAGGCGAGCGCGACGAGCGCGAAGAGGGCGGCGTCGGCGGACCAGTCCTCGACCCCGAAGGCGAGGTCGAGCAGGACCTGCCGGCGCACCGAGGACGGCCAGGGCTCGCCGGGGGCGTGGTGCAGCAGCCCGAGGCAGACCCAGGGGCCCAGGAGGCGGTACCAGTACGTCGGCGTCGAGCGCGCCAGACGCGCCCACCGGGGCGTGGACGGCGGGTCGGGCAGGTGCGCGAGCAACCCCAGCAGCTCCTCGAGCGGCAGCGCCCCGAGCGGCTCGGCCCGCAGGTAGCCGGAGAGCACCGACGGCCACGTCTCCTCGCCGATCTCGTGCAGCGCCGCGACCGCCCTCGCCGACGGCGCCGCGACGGCGGGCACCGGATGCACGCCGTCGTACCGCCAGATCGCGAACCGCGCCGGCCGCCGCAGCGGCACCCGGATGTCGGGCGCGGGAAACGCGGCCGTGCGCACCGCGACGGGCCCGAGAACCCGCCGGGCCGCGACGAGCGCCGTGGGCGGCTCGGCCACGGCCTGCACGAACGCGTCCGCCCGCACCTCCTCCCCGCGCACCCGCCGGGCGACGAGCTGGTTCGCGGCGAGACAGACGGCCTCGGACGGCATCGGCACCCAGTTGAGCCACGGCCGCTCGGCCCCGGCCAGCGCGAACACGGTCTCGACCAGCGCGCACGGGTGCGGGTCGTCGGCGATGGCCACGAGATCGCCCACGGCGCCGCCGGCCCGGAACCGAATCCCTCGCCGAGCCGCGTCACGGTGGCGGAACGCCGGGTCCCGCGCGAGCCGGCGCAGCTCCCCGTCGGCGTCCTCCGCGATCATGGCGCGCAGGATAGCAACGCCGCCCGAACCCCACCCCGACGGTTGCGCGGCGACCGAGTGGAGGGCCCCGCGGCGTGTAGGGTGCCGATCAATGACAGCATCCGGTGAGCAGGGACGGGTCACGATCCGGCAGGTCGCGGAGCACGCCGGCGTGTCGGAGGCGGCCGTCTCCTACGCGCTCAACGGCCGGCCCGGCGTCTCCGAGCAGACCCGGGCCCGGGTGCTGGCCGCGGCCCGCGAGCTCGGCTGGGCGCCGAACATCGCCGCCCGCTCGCTGGGCACGGCCAAGGCCAACGCCGTCGGCATGGTGCTGGTCCGCCCGCCGCGGGTCATGGTCGTCGACTCGTTCCTGACCCAGATGCTCAGCGGCGTCGAGGCGGAGCTCAACCGCAACGACGTGGCCCTCGTGCTGCATCTGGTCGACGACTTCGCCGGGACGATCGACGTGTACCGCCGGTGGTACGCGGGCCGCCACGTCGACGGCGTCATCCTGACCGACCTGCGCCACGCCGACCCGCGCCCCGCCGCGCTGCGCGAGATCGGGCTGCCCGCGGCGGTCATCGGGGGCGGCGACGCGAGCGTCGACGGGCTCGACCTGACCGGCCTCAGCTGCGTCGACGCCGACACCACCGGCACCGCCCAGGGCATCGTGAACTACCTGCGGGCGCTGCGGCACCGCACGATCTCCCGCGTCGCCGGCCCCCGCGAGCTGCTGCACACCGTCCAGCGCGACGCGGCCTACGCGGCCGCGGTGGCGGCGGCCGGCGACATCGAGTACCGCCGCGTCCACACCAACTACGGCGCCGCCGACGGCATGCGGGCGACCCGCGAGCTGCTGAGCCTGGCCGAGCCGCCGACCGCGCTCGTCTTCGACAACGACGTCATGGCCGCCGCCTCGCTCAAGGTCGCGCACGAGATGGGGCTCTCGGTGCCCGGGGACTTCTCCGTGGTCGCCTGGGACGACTCGGACCTGTGCCAGATCACCGTCCCCGAGATCACCGCGGTGGTGCAGGTGCCCGCGCTGCAGGCCGAGCTGGCGGCGCGCGCCCTGCTGACGGCCATCGGCGGCGGCGGGCCGACGCGGCTGACCCTGCCCCCGGGCACGCTGACCGCCCGGGACTCCACGCGGCCGCCCCAGCCCCGCTAAGCGCTTCAGTTGACACCGCTCACAACGCCGACCTAGGGTTCGGGAACAATACCTTATCCGGTTCAGTCGGGAGCTTGAACATGGCCCTCCTGCGTCCGCTCCACACCGGCTGGACGGTCCGCGCCGCCGCCGAGGCACCGGTCGGGGGGCCCTTCCCCGCGACCGTGCCCGGATGCGTGCACACCGACCTGCTCGCGGCGGGCGCGATCCCGGACCCGCTCCTGGACGACAACGAGGAGCGCCTGCACTGGATCGGCCGCACGCCCTGGGTCTACTCGCTGGTCTTCGACGCGCCGGAGACGGCCGACCGCCTGGACCTCGTCGCCGACGGCCTCGACACGGTCGCGACCGTCACGCTCAACGGCGTCGAGGTCGGGCGCACCGCGAACCAGCACCGGGGCTACCGCTTCGACGTCACCGGGCTCGTCCGGCCGTCCGGCAACACCCTCGACGTGCGGTTCGACTCGGCCTACGCCTACGCGCAGCACGTCCGCGACACCCTCGGGCCGCGGCCGAACGCCTACCCTGAACCGTTTCAGTACATCCGCAAGATGGCGTGCAACTTCGGCTGGGACTGGGGCCCGACCGTCGTCACGGCGGGGATCTGGCAGCCGATCGGGCTGCACGCGTGGTCGACCGCGCGGCTGGCCCGGGTGCGCCCGGTGGTCACGCCCGGGCGCGTCGAGGTCCTCGTGGACCTGGAGCGGGTCGACGACCGGCCGCTGACGGTGACGGCCACCTGCGACGGCGTCGAGTCCACCGTCACCGTGGACGGGTCGTCGGCCCGCGTGGTCCTCGACGTGCCCGACGCGCGGCTGTGGTGGCCGCGCGGCCTCGGCGAGCCGCATCTGTACGAGCTGGCCGTGACTTTGCGCGCGGAGACCCTGCGCGCGGAGACCCGCGCGGAGGCCCTGCGCGCGGAGACCCTGGGCGCGGAGACCCTGGGCGCGGACGACGTCCTCGACACGTGGACGCGGCGGATCGGCTTCCGCACCGTCGAGCTCGACACCGCGGCCGACGCCGACGGCTCCCGGTTCGTGCTGCGCGTCAACGGCGAGCCGGTGTTCGTGCGCGGCGTCAACTGGATCCCCGACGACGCGTTCGTGACCCGGGTCGAGCGCGCCCGCTACGCCGAGCGCATCGGCCAGGCCGTCGAGGCGGGCGTGAACTACCTGCGGGTGTGGGGCGGGGGGCGGTACGAGAGCGAGGACTTCTACGACCTCGCCGACTCCCTCGGCGTGCTCGTCGGGCAGGACTTCCCCTTCGCCTGCGCGGCCTACCCCGAGGAGGAGCCGCTCGGCTCGCAGGTCGCGGCCGAGGCGCGCGAGCAGGTCGTCCGCCTGATGCCGCACCCGAGCCTGGTCATGTGGGTCGGCAACAACGAGAACATCTGGGGCTACCACGACTGGGGCTGGCCGGACGAGCTCGAGGGGCGCACCTGGGGCGAGGGCTACTACCTGCGCGTGCTGCCGCAGATCGTGCGCGAGCTCGACCCCACGCGGCCGTACTGGCCGGGCAGCCCCTACTCCGGCGACCCGCGGCGGCACCCGAACGACCCCGCCCACGGCACCACGCACATCTGGGACGTGTGGAACACGCACGACTACCGCCACTACGCGACCTACCGCCCCCGGTTCGTGGCCGAGTTCGGCTTCCAGGCCCCGCCGGCGTTCGCGACCCTGCGCCGCGCGGTCTGCGACGACCCGCTGACCCCGCACTCCCCCGGCGTCGCGCACCACCAGAAGGCGGCGGGCGGCAACGAGAAGCTCGCCCGCGGCCTGGAGGGCCACTTCCCGGCGCCGGGCGCGTTCGACGACTGGCACTGGGCGACGCAGCTCAACCAGGCCCGCGCGATCGCGTTCGGCATCGAGCACTTCCGCTCGCTGAAGCCCCTGTGCACCGGCACCGTCATGTGGCAGCTCAACGACAACTGGCCGGTCACGTCCTGGTCGGCGATCGACGGCGACGGCCGGCGCAAGCCCCTCTGGTTCGCCCTGCGCCGGGTGTACGCCGAACGCTTCCTCACCCTCCAGCCGCGCGACGGCGGCGTGGCGATCGTCGCGGTGAACGACGGCCCGAACCCCTGGCGCACCACCGTGTCGGTGCGCCGGCTCGCCTTCGACGGCACCGGGCACGCGACGCGCACGGTGCCCGTGGCGGTGCCGGGCGGCGGCGCGACGACGGTGGTGCTGCCCGCCGAGCTGACCACGCCGGAGTCCCCGGCCGCGGAGCTGCTGCTCGCCGACGCCGACGGTGCGCGCGCCCTGTGGTGCTTCGCCGAGGACGTGGACCTGTCCTACCCGCGGGCGGCGGTGGACGTGCGCCCGGTCCCGGCACCGGACGGCGTCGACCTGCACATCACCGCCCGGACCCTGGTGCGCGACCTGACCGTGTTCCCGGACCGCGTGGCCCCGGCCGCGACGGTCGACGGCGCGCTGGTGACCCTGCTGCCGGGCGAGTCCACGGTCCTGCGGGTCCGCGGCATCGCCGCGGCGGCGCTGCCCGACGCGTCCGTCTGGGCGGCGCCCCCGGTCCTGCGCACCGCGAACGACCTCGTCAACCCGTGACCCGCCCGGCCCGGCGTCGGCGCTGACCGCGGCGCGGCGCCCCCGCGACCGCCGCGCCGCGGCCGGGCGCGTCAGGCGGACGGGATCGAGCCCACCAGGTGCGGGTGGGCCAGGGGCGAGGACCGCGGGCCGGTCGGGTGGCCCGTGCGCAGCCAGTGCGCCGACGGCGCCGGGGTGCCGGCCGCGCCGCCGAGGACCGTTGGCGCGCCACGGCGGCGTCGTCGCGCTCCGGTACAGTGACAACGCGCAAAAGCCGCAAATCGACCACGGGGGTCACCATGCTGCGTTTCGCGGCCGTTCTGGCACTGCTGCCGACGCCGGCGCCGGTGGCGACGCTGCCGCCCGGGCTGGTCTGGGTCGAGCAGGCACCGGGTGCGACGGGCGCGACCCTGCACTCGGTCGGCTTCGACGGACGACAGACCAGAACGCCGCTGCGGTACGCCCTCAACGCCATCGCCTGCACGAGCGACGGCACCCTCGCGGGCCTCGCGACGGAGCTGGACGGCCGGCGCCTCCCCCAGGCCCCGCACCTGGTCCGGGTCAGCCCCGCCGGGGCCGTCACCGACCTCGGCCCCGCCCCGGGCCACGCGGACCTCGCGACGGCGTACGGCGCCGCGATCGACGCCCGGGGCCGGCTCCTGGTGAGCACCGGCGACCGCCTCCGCCCGCTGCGCCTCGGCCCCGCGGCCCCGGCGGCGCTCGCGTCGCACGCGCTGCCGAAGCTGCCCTACGCCGGCGACTGGGCCACCGACCCGCGCACCGGCGAGCTGGTCACGGTCGTGGCGATCGACGACGTGGCCCGCGTGGTGCGGCTGCGCTGGGACGCGGCCACCGGCGTCTCCGCCGTGGACACCGAGCGGGTGCCGGACCTGCCGCCCAGTTCCGCGTACGGCGGCGTCGCGGTCCTCGCCGACGGCTCGATCGCGGCCGTGTTCAACCGCAACGCCGGCCCCGGCGCCGGGGCGGGCACGGGCCGCGCCCCCATGACCAGCGCCCTGTTCCGCATCACCGGCACGAAGGTCGAGAAGCTCGCCGACCTCGGCCCGCTCACCTCGTCGGACGCGGCGACGTGCCCGGTCCACGCCCCGCCCGCGACCCCTCCACCCGCGGCCTGATCCCGACGCCCACGCCGCCCGGCCCCGGTACCGTCCCCGCCGCCCTCGGCCCCGGCCCCGCCACCCCGGACCCCCGCGGCCGTCGCGGTCGCGCAGACGCGGCACCGGCTCGGCACCCGGTACCTCCCCGTGCTGGGCGGGCGGACGGTCGCCGCCGTGGCCGTCTTGCGGCGGGTTCCCTACTCGAAGCGGGAGGGGTCGCCGGCCCCGACGCGCAGGATCTCCGGCTCGTCCCCGGAGAGGTCCACGACCGTGGTCGGCTCGGTGCCGCACTCGCCGTCGATGACCGCGTCGAGCTGGTGGTCGAGGGTCTCCTTGATCTCCCAGCCCTGGGTCATCGGCTCGTCCTGGCCGGGCAGCAGCAGGGTGCTGGACAGCAGCGGCTCGCCGAGCTCGGCCAGCAGCGCCTGGGTGACCGTGTGCTGCGGGATGCGCACGCCGACGGTGCGCTTCTTCGGGTGCAGCAGCCGCCGCGGCACCTCGGGGCTGGCCGGCAGGATGAACGTGTAGCTGCCCGGGGTGACCGCCTTGACCAGCCGGAACACCGAGTTGGAGACCTGCACGAACTGGCCGAGCTGGGCGAAGTCGCGGCACACGAGGGTGAAATGGTGCCGGTCGTCGAGCCGGCGGATGTCCCGGATGCGGGCGAGGCCGGGGTGCGAGCCGAGCTGGCAGCCCAGCGCGTAGCAGGAGTCGGTCGGGTAGGCGATCAGGCCGTCGTCGCGCAGCAGCCCCACGATCTGCTGGAGCAGCCGCGGCTGGGGGTTGTCCGGATGCACGTCGAAGTACCTCGCCACGGCTTCAGCGTACGTGTAGGAATAGCGCATGACGGATCTGGAGGCCGTGACCGGCTGGGTCGAGGGGTACCTGCGGGCGTGGGGCAGCAACGAGCCCGCCGAGATCGGGGCGCTCTTCGCCGAGGACGCGGCGTACTACCCGGCGCCGTACGCCGAGCCGTGGCGGGGCCGGGACGCGATCGTGGCCGCGTGGCTGGAGCACCGCGACGCGCGGGGCGAGTGGGACTTCACCTGGTTCCCGGTGACGGTCTCGCCGGAGCTGAGCATCGTGCAGGGGATCACGCGGTACGGCGACAGGACGTACAGCAATCTGTGGCTGCTCCGCCTCGACACCGTGGGCCAGTGCCGCGAGTTCACCGAGTGGTGGATGGAGCAGCCGTAACGGCGGGGCCGGGCCTAGAACGGCAGGTCGTCGTCGCGGGCCGGCGGGTTGAGCCGGCGCCACACCACCACGACGAACCCGGCCAGCATCGCCAGCATCACGATGCGCAGCGACACGAACATGATCGCGGTGTGGTTGACGGCCAGGGCCTCCTCCACGAACGCGAGCCGCTCGGCCGGGCGGGGCTCGTCGCGGGCGGCGTCGGCGAAGAGATACACCACGAGCGGGATGAGGGCCAGGCGCCAGCCGAGGTACGTCCAGTGCCGCAGCACCGTGCGCCGGTCCCGCCCGAGCCGGTCGGCGACCCGCCCGACGACGCCGAACCAGACGGCGAACATCAGCAGCGTCACCCACAGCGCCATGCTGACCGCCGAGCCGACCCGGTTCACGAGCGCGAAGACGGCCTGGGAGGCCGGCGACTGCAGGGTGTGCTCGGCGGCGGCGTAGTCCCGCAGCACCGCGTCCTCGCGGCGCAGGACGAGCACGTCGACCACGAGCAGCACGATGTGCACGGCCGTGACGGTGAGGAAGAGCCACGTGAAGGCCCGCAGCCCGACCGGCGCCCGGTCCTCGATGACCTCGTCGTCGTCCTCGCTCATCTCCGCGAGGGCGAGCGGGTCGGCCGGCTCGGTCCGCGACTGCTCCGGGACCCGCGCCGCGGTCTCCCCGGCGGGGTCGGGCCACTCCATCCCGTCCGGGAGCCGGTCGGGCCACCGGGCGGCGCCCTCCCCCTCGCCGACGAGCGCGGCCACGAACTCCGCCGAGGGCACCCCGCCGTGCCGGATGCAGAGGTATCGACCGTTGGTGTCGTGCCCGGGGGCACCGCACGTCACGCAAACCATCGACACAAGGTCCACAGCCTAGTCGGGGAAAACGGGCCGCGCCTGCCCCGGAACGGCCGAACCACCCGGCTGTTCGGCTCGGATTCATGCCCCTGACCTTGGTTGTTCTACCCTTCGCAGCGAGACGATCACCCAGCGCCCACCTCGCGGCCCCGCTCAGTATCGTGACCGGCGCCCGGACATTTTCTCGGTCACAGCTGTCCGGATCGCCTCCGCCCGTTCGTCATCCGGGCATCGAACGAAAGGAACAGCCCTGATGCAGTACATGATGTTCGTCTGCAGCGACCCGGAGCCCGACACCGACAAGTCGGACGAGCCCGACATCGACGTGTGGGTGCGGGAGAACGACGAGGCGGGCCGGCGCAAGCAGGGCGCGGTGCTCGCCCCGCCGGCCGCCGCGACCACGGTCCGGGTGCGCAACCGGGAACTGCTCGTCACCGACGGCCCGTTCACGGAGACGAAGGAGGTCATCGTCGGCTTCGACCTGATCGAGTGCGCCGACCTCGACGAGGCGATCATGATGGCCCGCACGCACCCGATGGCCCGCGGCGGACGCATCGAGATCCGCCCCTTCGCCGACTTCGAGCAGTGACGAGGGTCGCCTCGGCCGTCGCCGCGGCGGCGGCCGAGGCGCACCCGCGCATCGTGGGTGCGCTCATCCGCATGACGGGAGACTGGGACTTGGCCGAGGACTGCGCCCAGGAGGCCCTGGCGACCGCGCTGCAGCGGTGGCCGTCGTCGGGCGTGCCCGACAACCCGGCGGCCTGGCTCATGACCACGGCCCGCAACCGGGCCATCGACGTGCTGCGCCGGGCCAAGGTGGAGCGCACCAAGCTGCAGGACCTGGCCGTCCTCGGCTCACCCGAGCCGGGTGACGCCGGCGCCTTCCCCGACGACCGCCTCCGGCTCGTGTTCACCTGCTGCCACCCGGCCCTGCCCCTGGAGGCCCGGGTCGCGCTCACCCTGCGCACCATCTGCGGCGTGCCCACGGCCGACATCGCCCGCGCCTTCCTCGTCACCGAGGCGACGATGACCCGCCGCCTCACCCGCGCCAAGACGAAGATCGCCCAGGCCGGCATCCCGTACCGCGTCCCGGAGGGCCCGGCCCTGACCGAGCGCCTGCCCGGGGTCCTCGGCGTGCTGTACGTGCTGTTCACCAACGGCTACAACGCCGACGGCTCCCCGGCCTTCGCCGACGAGGCCATCCGGCTGGCCCGGCTCCTGCGCGCCCTGCTGCCCGCCCCGGAGCTCTCCGGCGAGATCGGCGGCCTGCTGGCCCTGTTCCTGTTCCAGCACTCGCGCCGCGACGCCCGCCGCTCCCCCGACGGCCGGCTGCTGACCCTGGAGCAGCAGGACCGCTCGCGGTGGGACCACGCCGCGATCGCCGAGGGCCGGGCGCTGCTCGAGGGGATCGGCGACGGGCCGTACGCGCTGCAGGCCCGCATCGCCGCGTTCCACACCACCGACGGCCCGACGGACTGGGCCGGGATCGCCTCCTGCTACGACCGGCTGTGGGCGCGGCAGCCCACCGCGGTGATCGCCCTCAATCGCGCCGTCGCGCACGGCTACGCGCACGGGCCCTCGGCCGGCCTCGCCCTGCTGGCCGAGGCGCGGGCCGGGGGCGGGCTGGACGGGTATCCGCACGCGGTGGCGGCCGAGGCGGACCTGGTGTCCCGCACGGGCGACCACGCCCGCGCGGCTTCGCTGTTCCGCTCGGCGGCCGCGCTGGCCCACAGCCCGGCCGAGCGCGACGCGCTGCTGGAGCGGGCCGGGACGGAGGACGCCCGAGCCTGAACCACCGCTACCTCCCGGCGGCGGCGCGGAGGTCCTCGGCGACGGGGGCGAGGACCTCGCGCACGCGTCGCCGGGCCGCCGGGTCCTCGTCGCCGGCCGCGAGGGCGCGCAGGTCCGGCTCCAGGGCGCTCAGCGCGTCCACCCAGCGCAGCTCCCGCCGGGGGCGGAGGCGGCGGATCGCCAGCAGCGGCGCCGCCGACTCCCGCAGCGCGGCGAGCCCGCGCAGGGCGGTCGCGTGCTCGCCGTCGCGGATGGCGCGCAGGCACTCCGCGGTGCGTTTGCGCAGCACGGCGCCGGTGCGCACGGGCGCGACGAGGGCGGCGGGCAGGACGGCGCACAGGGCCCCGGCGACGACCGCGAGCAGGCGGGCGGCGAGCAGTGGCAGCGTGGCCGTACCGGTGACGCCGAGGAGCGAGTACAGCAGCGCCAGTGCGGCCGTGACGCTCGCGGCCCACCACGCGTAGCCGAACTGGCGGAGGTAGAAGCCGGCCGCGAGGACGGCGAGCAGCAGCCCCACCGCGACGGAGCGGTGATCGCCGACCGCGAGGGCCAGGACCGTCGCGACCAGGGTGCCGCCGAGCGCGCCCAGCGTCCGGTGGGCGCCCCGGAGCAGGGCGTCGCCGCGGGAGCGGGCGGCCGCGCCGACGGTGTGGGCGCTGATCACCGTCCACGCCCAGTGCTCGCCGAACACGGTCTGGCCGATCGTGAACGCCAGCGTCAGGGCGAGCGCGGACTGCACGCCCCGCCACACGTGGATCCGCGCCGGGGCGGTGCTCGACGGTTCGGGTTGCGCGTCGGTACCGCCCAGCCGCCGGCCGATCAGCGCGTACCCCTCGGCCACGAACACCGCGAGGGTCGCCCAGGCCAGGGTGCGCCACGGATGGCCGCCCGGGTCCACCGGCGCGATGAGCATGCCGATGAGCGGCAGCACCAGGGCCCGGCCGAGGTGCCCGGCGGCGGGGCCGAGAGCGCGCGCGGCGGTCGCGGCGGCCACGGTGAGCACGAAGAACGCGTCGCCGTAGGCGTGGGCGGCGTGGAAGAGCACCGCGAAGGCGGCGATGACGAGGGCGCCGGCCGGTACCAGCAGCAGCCGCCACGGGCCGTGCCCCCGGCCGGACCGGGCCGCCATCATGCTGACGGCCGCGCCCAGCACGACGATCCCGGTCCGATGGGTCAGCGGGATGAGCGTGACGACGGTCGCGAGCACCGGGGCGAAGCCGGCGAGCGCCTGCCGAATATTACGCACCTGCTGAATATCGCAGCACGATAGGTTGGAGCGCAACCATGAGCGATCCGGACCCCGATCTCAGCGTCGCGCGGGCCGTGCGGCGGGCCACGCAGCGGCTCTCGCGCCGGCTGCAGCTGCAGCGCGACGCCGACGGGCTGAGCCTGACGAAGATCAGCATGCTGGGGCACCTGGCGCGCAAGGGCCCCCTGACGGCGGGCGCGCTGGCCGCCGCCGACCGCCTCCAGCCCCAGTCCGTGACGCGGGTGCTGGCGGATCTGGAGGCGGACGGCCACATCGAGCGGCTGGAGAACCCGGCGGACAAGCGGCAGCGGGTCTTCTCGATCACCCCGGCCGGGCGGGCGGCACTGGGCGCGGACATGCGGGTCCGCGACGAGTGGCTGGCGTCCGCGGTGGCGTCCCTGACCCCGGCGGAGCGGGACGCCCTGCTGCGCGCGGCGGCGATCCTGGAGCGGATCGCCGACTAGTCGATGTTGGCCCGCTCGGCGCCGATCGTGGTGTCGGGGCCGTGGCCGGTGTGCACGACGGTCTCGGGCGGCAGGGTCATGAGCCGCTCGGTGATCGAGCGCAGGATCGTCGGCTTGTCCGAGAACGATCGGCCGGTCGCGCCCGGGCCGCCCTCGAACAGCGTGTCGCCGGAGAAGAGCACACCCTCGTCGGGCAGGTGCAGACAGACCGCGCCGGGGCTGTGGCCGGGGGTGTGCAGTACCGTCAGCGCCACTCCGGCCACCGTGATCTCCTGGCCGTCGGTAAGGTGCGTGTTCGGCTCGAGAGCGGGGTGCTTCATGTGCCACAGCGGCAGATCGTCCGGATGCAGCAGGATCGGCGCGCCCGTGCGCAGCGCGACCTCGGGCGCGGCGTCGATGTGGTCGTCATGACCATGGGTGCACACGATCGCGACCGCACGGCGACCGCCGAGCGCGTCCACGATGGCCCCGGCGTCATGGGCGGCGTCGATGACGATCGCCTCCGTGTCGTCGCCCACGATCCAGACGTTGTTGTCGACGTCAAAGGTCTCACCGTCGAGCGAGAACGTGCCCGACGTGACCAGCCGTTCGATGCGCACCATGGGTCCAAACCCTATGCCTCTTCCCGGCTGCGCGTCGCACGGCTGGACGATGTCCAGGTCGGGTCGTACGCCTACCGGGTCCTGCGCCCCGCCCGCCCCATCCGCGGCGCGGTCGTCACCCCCGGCGGCGAGCTGCGCGTCCCCCGCCGCGACGCCCTGCGCATGCTGGCCCTGGCCTCACTCGCGGGCGATCGCACCCTGGTCGCCTTCCCCCTGCGCGACGAGCGCGGCCTGCCCTTCGACCTCGTGCTGAGCCGCCTGCCGTTCCCGGTCTCGCGCTGGTCGGACGTGCGCGCCCGGCTCGGCCCCGGCCGCCTGACGCTGCTGGCACCCGCCCCGCAGCCCGCCGCGTCCGGCTCCAGGCCGCGCCTGGAGTCGACGCGCCACGCCCTGCTGGCGCCGCTCGCCGACCTGCCCCGCGTCCGCGCGGGCGAGCTCGATCTCGGCTACTTTCGGATCGTCCTGACTGACCGGCAGTAGGGCTCTATTGCAAAACGGTCACGGGGCGGACAGCGGGGTGGCCGTCCGGCACGATGTCCGGCGTGGTTCGCCTCTATGGACTCCTGTTCCTCATCGACCTCGTCATGCTCGTGTGGGCGCTGATCGACTGCCTGTCGACGGACGAATACCTGGTGCGCAACCTGCCGAAGGTCGCGTGGGTCTTCATCATCCTGCTGTTCTCGCCGGTGGGCTGGATCGCGTGGTTCGTGGCGGGCCGCCCGCAGCAGGCGGCGACGGCCCGGGCCGGCGCGCAGTGGCGGCCCGGCAACGGCTTCCCGGAGAACGACCGCCCGCGGGCGCGGCAATTGGCCCCGGACGACGACCCCGAGTTCCTGCGCAACCTGGCGAAGACCCGCCGCGCGGACGAGGAGATGTTCTCGAAGTGGGAGGCGGACCTGCGCCGGCGCGAGGAGGAGCTGCGGCGGCGGGAGACCAAGGACTCCGAGTAGTTGCGGCCCGGCTACACAGCGCTGTCGCAGGCAAGATCGGTTAGGTCGCATGGTGTATGGTGAATAAGAAGGAACGGCCACCCACCAACGGGACCAGTGTGTTGCCTGACGCGGGCGGTCCTGCCTCGACTTGCTGAGCTCGGCGGCGTTTTCCGGGTGCTGGTTCGGGTCTGGGGTTGCGCGGTGACCTTCGACGCGCGGCCACTTGCTCGCGGCGCGCGGCTTCGGCCCTCGCCGCGCAGGGCGGGCGGCGAGGACGCGGCCGGCGGGCTTCTTGCGGCCGCGCGACAAGGACCGGGCGGCGCGCGGCTGGAACTACGCCACTGGAACTGCGCCGCGGTCGTCGTGGGATCGCGCGGAACGGGCACCGGCTCCATGTGGTCGAGGCGGTCGGCTGCGGATCGGGCTGGCCGGTCACTCGTCGGGGCGGCCACCAACGCCGCGACTCGCGCTCCAACCACCCGCCACCGCCGAAGCCGGCGAGCAAGGGCAGGCTCCCGGCGAGGTCTTGGGGCCTACGCGGTCGAGCGGGTCGGCGCCGCAGAGCGAGTCGGCGGGCTGCTCGACGAGCGAACGGCCGAACCGCCCGAGACGGAAGCCAGCGCCGCGAATCGCGCTCGACCGGCCGCCGGCAAGCCGGGCGGGGTGACGCTACAGCGTGGGCTCGATGCGGCCCAGCAACTCCAGCGCCCGATCACGCGCCGCCGCCGAAGCCGGCAGCAACGGCAGGCGCACGGCCGGCGACGCGATCTGGCCCCGGGCGTGCAGGACCGCCTTGATCACCGCCGGGTTGGGCTCCGCGAACAACGCCTCCGACAAGGCCGCCAGCCGCCCGCCGAGCGCCCGGGCCGTCGCCACGTCGCCGTCGCGCCACGCGGTGTGCAGTGCGGCGTACCCCGCGGTCGCCACGTGCGCCGACGCCAGAATGCCGCCGTGCGCGCCCAGGGCCAGCAGCGGGGCGATCACCGCGTCGTCGCCGCCGAGCACCGCGAAGTCCGGCGGGGCCGCCGCGAGCAGGGCCACCGTGGCGGCCGAGACGGCGCCGTCGGAGAGCTTGATGCCCGCCACGCCCGGCATCGCGGCGATCTCCAGCAGGGCGGCCGTCGACAGCGGCTGACCGGTCCGGTACGGGACGTGATAGACCACGATCGGCACCCGCGCACTCGCGGCGACCGCCCGGAAGTGGGCGATCACGCCGGCCTCGCCCGGGCGGGTGTACGGCGGGACCACCACCATCGCCACGGTGCCCGCCGGCAGCGCCGCCACCTCGGCCGCGCAGGCCGCCGTCGAGTTCCCGCCGACGCCGACCAGCAGCGGGACGCCGAAGTCGCGGCACGTCGCGACGACCGTCGCGCGCTCCGCCGGTGTCAGGGTCGCCGGCTCGCCGGTGGTGCCGAGCGCCACGAGACCGGCGGCGCCGGCCGACAGTACCGATTCGGCGACCTTGCGCAACGACGACTCGTCGACCGGCCCGGCGTCGGTGAACGGCGTGATCAAGGGGACGAAGATTCCGCGCAGCGTCATGCGTTCAGCGTCGGACAGGGGAAGCGTCAGAACCAGTTCACGTTCGCACCGTCGAGCGTAAGATCTGGTGATGCTCGACGTCCGGCGGCTGCGGCTGCTGCGGGATCTGGCGCAGCACGGGACGATCGCCGCCGTGGCCGCCGCGCACACGTACACGCCCTCGGCCGTGTCGCAGCAGCTCGCCGCGTTGGAGCGGGAGGCCGGCGTCGCGCTGCTCGAGCGTAGCGGGCGGCGGGTCGCGCTCACCCCGGCCGGGCGGACCCTCGTCGCGCACGCCGAGGAGGTGCTGGCGGCGCTGGAGCGGGCCACCGCCGCGCTGGCCGCCGGACGCGACGGCCTGTCGGGCCCGCTGCGCATCGGCGCGTTCCCGACCGCGATGCGCACGCTGCTGCCGTCGGCCCTGGTCGCGCTGGGCGAGGCCCATCCGGCGCTCGAGCTCAGTGTGCAGGAGCTGGACCCGGCAGCCGTACCGCACCTGCTCCGCGACGGCACCCTCGACGTGGCCCTGGTCCACGACTACGACCTCGTGCCCATCGAGCCGGACCC
The DNA here is from genome assembly GCF_050947935.1 of Dactylosporangium sp. CA-052675. Classification (GTDB taxonomy): domain Bacteria; phylum Actinomycetota; class Actinomycetes; order Mycobacteriales; family Micromonosporaceae; genus Dactylosporangium. The sequence continues at coordinate 6,977,945 of NZ_CP192010.1, forward strand.
GGCGCTGCGCACCCTCCCCCTGCGCGACGAGACGATCTTCGTGGCCGCCCAGCGCCCGCGGACCCTCGCCGAGTGCCACGACGAGCCGTGGATCCTCGCCAGCCGCGGCACCCTCTGCCACACGATGACCGTGCGGGCCTGCGAGGCGGCGGGATTCACGCCACGGGTACGCCACCACGCCGACGACTTCGTCACCGTCCTCACGTTCGTCGCCGCCGGGCAGGGCGTCGCGCTCGTGCCGGAGCTCGCCGCCGTCGACGTCCCGGCGGGCGTGGTCCTGACGCCGCTCGACACCCGCCGCCGCACCCGCCTCGCCTTCCGCGCCGGCGCGGCCCAGCACCCCGCCGTGACCGCGTTCGCGGAGGCGCTCGGCATCTGAGCGAGGACGGCACGAAGCCGCCCGGCATCTGAGCGGGTGAAGCGCAAAGCCGCCGAGCGGCCGATGCCGGTGCGGCGCGAAGCCGCCCAGCGGCCGATGCGGGTGCGGCGCGAAGCCGCCCAGCGGCCGATGCGGGTGCGGCGCGAAGCCGCCCAGCGGCCGATGCGGGTGCGGCGCGAAGCCACCCAGCGGCCGATGCGGGTGCGGCGCGAAGCCACCCAGCGGCCGATGCGGGTGCGGGCCGGGTGCGGCGCCGGAGCCGGGCGGGACCATGTGTCAAGGGCCACGCCCGCCGTGCCGAAGCAAGACGCCGTGACCGCCTTCACCCCCGCCGACCCGGTCCTGCACCTGCTGCGCCGGGCCACCTACGGCCCCACCGCCGAGTCCGAGGCCGAGCTGCGCAAGCTCGGCGCCGCGGCCTGGCTCGAGCGGCAGCTCAACCCCGCGTCCATCGACGACTCGGCGTGCCAGGCGGTGCTGGCGGAGTACACCCTGATCGGCCAGGACATCGCGGGCGTGCGGGCGCTGGTGAAGGCCGGCTCGATGAAGTCGGGCGCGTGGGACGTCATGCGGCAGCTCGGCACCGCGGCCGTGGCCCGGGCGGCCTGGAGCAACCGGCAGCTGTTCGAGCTCATGGTCGACTTCTGGTCGAACCACCTCAACGTCACGTGCCCGTCGAGCGAGGTGTGGGACAGCCGGGCGCAGTACGACACCGTGATCCGCGCCAACGCGCTCGGGCGGTTCGCGGACCTGCTCAAGGCCTCGATGCGGTCGCCCGCGATGCTGTCGTACCTGGACAACCGCTCCTCGACGAAGGCCAGGCCGAACGAGAACTACGCGCGCGAGCTGCTGGAGCTGCACACGGTCGGGCTGGTGTACTCCGAGGCCGACGTGAAGGACGCGGCCCGCCTGCTCACCGGGCTGACCGTCGACCCGGCCGGCGGGCAGTACCGGTTCGACGCCGCCCAGCACGCGACCGGGCCGGTGACGATCCTCGGCTGGCGGCACGACAACGCGACCGCCGGCGGCGGCGAGGCGGCCGCGCTCGCCTACGCGGACATGCTGGCGATGCACCCGGCGACCGCCGAGCGCCTGGCCCGCAAGCTGTGCGTGCGCTTCGTCGCCGACGAGGCACCGGCGACGCTCGTGGCCCGGCTCGCGCGGGTGTACCTGGACAACCGCACGGCGATCGTGCCGGTCCTGCGGGCACTGTTCACGTCGCCGGAGTTCGCCGCCGCGACCGGGGCGAAGGTGCGCACGCCGCTGGAGGACGTGGCCGCGACGGTGCGCGTGCTCGGCATCGGCCCGACGGCCGGCATGGACGGCGTCCGGGGGCTCTACTCCTACCTGAGCGACATGGGCCACGCGCCGCTGCGCTGGGCGCCGCCGAACGGGTACCCGGACGTCGCCGCCGCCTGGGCCGCCCCCTCGGGGTTGCTGATCCGCTGGAACGCGCACCTCAACATCGCGGCCGGCTGGTATCCCAAGCAGCTGGCGCGGCCGGCGTCGATGCTGGCGTACCTCGTGCCGAAGCTCCCCGCGACCCACGGCGCGTTCGTCGACGCCCTCGCCGGCCGCCTCGTCGGGCAGCCCCTGGCCCCGGCGCACAGCGCGGCGCTGCTGAGCTTCCTCGGCAAGGCCGCGAGCGCCCCGCTGAAGGCGACGGACGCGGCCGCGACGGGGCGGCTGCCGCACCTCATCGCCCTGATTCTCGACTCGCCGTACCACCTCTACCGCTAAGGGGCACGAGCCATGGACTGCTGCATCTCCCGCCGCGGGGTGCTGACCATCGGGGCCGGCGCGGCGCTCACCGGGCTGATCGGCGAGGGCCTGTCGACCCGGCTGGCGTTCGCGGGCACCCCGTACACCGGCGACACCCTCGTCGTGCTGTCGCTGCGCGGCGGCTTCGACGGGCTGTCGGCGATCGTGCCGATCGGCGACGCCGACTACTACCGGGCCCGGCCGACGATCGCGGTGCCGAAGGCGTCCGTCATCGCCGGCGACGGCACGTTCGGGCTGCACCCGGCGTTCGCGCCGCTGCGGGCGCGGTGGGCGGCCGGCACGTTCGGCGCCGTGCACGCCGTCGGGCAGCCGAACCCGTCCCGCTCGCACTTCCAGGCGATGGAGGACATGGAGCGGGCCGCGGCCGGCACCTCGATCCGCACCGGCTGGCTGGACCGGATGCTCGGCGTCGCCGGCGCCTCCAGCCCGATGGCGGGCGTGGCGATGGGCACGAGCGCCCCGGCGCGGCTGTTCGCCGGCCCGGCGCCGTCGGCGAGCATGCTGACCGTCGACGGGTTCAAGCTCAACGGCCAGGACGCCAAGACCCCGATGATGGGGACCCTGGCGAAGCTCTACGACGGCGCCCCCGACCTGCTGGCCGGGCCGGCGCGGGCGGTCGGGCAGACCCTCGGCACCGTCGGCGCGCTGCCCGCCGGCACGCCGGGCGCGACCTACCCGGCCACGGCGCTCGGCAACGCGCTCAAGGACGTGGCCCGGCTGGTGCGGGCGAACGTGGGGCTCATGGCCGCGACGGTGGACTTCGGCGACTGGGACATGCACGAGGCGCTGGGGGCGCCGGTGAAGGGCCAGCGGATGTACGACCACCTGACCGAGCTGGCCCTGGCGCTGGACGCGTTCGCGACCGACCTCGGGCCCGCGTTCGGGCGGGTGACGCTGGTGACGCTGAGCGAGTTCGGGCGGCGGGTGGCGGAGAACGGCTCGCGGGGCGTCGACCACGGCAGCGGCAACGCGATGCTGCTGCTCGGCGGCGGCGTGCGCGGCGGCACGGTGCACGGCACGTGGCCGACGCTCGCCCCGGCGGCGCTGGCGGCCGGCGACCTGGCCGCGACGACCGACTACCGCACGGTGATCGGCGAGATCCTGCAGCGGCGGTGCGGGCTGGGCTCCCTGGCCGACGTGTTCCCGAACGCGGCGGCCGGCACCGCGCTCGGCGTCGTGGCGGCGCGTTAGGCGCCGAGGCGTTCCCGCAGCCAGGTGAGCATCACGTCGGCCTGGTCCTGCTGGAACCTGCGCAGCGTGGGCAGGCCGGGCGGGTCGGGCCGGCGGGCGCGGTCGGCGAACATGCCGGCCAGGCCCGCCACGCACCCGGTGACGTCCGCGGGGTCGCCGCCGATGACGTCGTCGGTGATGCGCCCGCCGTACAGCCGGATGTTCAGCACCAGGCCCAGCGCGTCGAACCAGGGCGGGCCGGCGCAGCCGAACGGCCAGTCGACGACGACCACGGTGCCGTCGGGGCGGATGAGCAGGTTGTCGGCGCGCACGTCGCCGTGCACGAGCGCGTCGCCGGCCAGGGCCGCGTGCCCCCGCTCGGACAGCTCCGCGAGCAGGTCGAGGTGCCGGGCCGCCCACGGGTCGAGCGTCGCCGGCGGGTCGGCGGCGACGGCGCGCCACCCGGCGAAGTCCTCCACGGTGCCGTCCTGCAGCTTCGGAAGGTTCCGCACCGGTACGGCCAGTGCCCGCAACGCCTCCAGGACCGCCGCGGCCTCGTCGTCGCGCCACGGGGTGTGCGGGTGGCGGCCGTCGACGTCGGCGTAGACCAGCGCGACCCAGTCGCCGTCGTCGTGCGTGCCGAGCAGCGGCGGCGTCGGCAGGCCCGGCGGCAGCTGGGCGACGACCGCGGCCTCGGCCCGGTGCAGGGCGGGGCTGTCCGGGTTGAGGGCGGCGCCGACGGCCTTCACGAAGGAGCGGCGCCCGGTCGCGGTGACGACCCGGTCGGCGGTGCCGGGCGAGAACCCGCCCGCCTGCGAGACGGCCGACGCGACCGGCTCGCCGAGGATGTCCTCGACGGCCGCGCGCACGCCGCCGGGCAGGTCGGCCCAGCCGATGCGTACCCCCGATGCCAGCACCATGCGGCGATCGTCGCAGAGCCTTCCCGGCCGGCGACACCGATTTCCGGTCCGCCGGGCCGTCACGTGGCGCACACGGCGCGTTCGCGCGCCGGCCACCCGCGACCGGCCGCCGAGAGACTGCCGGTCGTGAATACGAGCACGTGAGGCCGGATGTCCTCCGCGGGCAGGCTGACAGGATGTGACCTGTGGCACGTTTGGGGGATTCCGGATCGGGCCACAATCCGTAACGTCGGTCCTATCGCAGTCTGACAGCACTGAGGGGGAAATCTCCATGAGCGACTTCGACGCCGCGGACACCGGCCAGGACGTCGACTACGGCCACTACGACGCGGGTCAGGAGCACAACTCGCTGGACCAGCTGCACCAGGCGCAGGGATCCGAGGCCGACGCCCAGTCGCAGTTCGGCGTCTACGAGAACGACCACCACGCGGCCGAGTCCACGGACTTCTCGCAGGGGCACCACACCGAGTACGACCAGCCCGCCGCGGTCCACTACGAGTCCGACGACTACACCAACTTCAGCCACGACGCGACCTCCGACGACCACGTCTTCGCGGCGCAGGGCAGCGAGTCCTCGCACCAGGCCGAGTTCAGCGAGCTCAGCGCGCTGCAGGAGCGCTTCGACGGCGCGTTCGCCGAGGGCACCGAGTTCCACGGCCAGGGCGGCGAGCAGCAGCTGGGCGTCGCCGACAAGTAGGCGGCCGACCGGCCTGATCCAGCGGCCGGCGGTGGCGCGTGCCACCGCCGGCCGATTGGCATCCGCGGCCGGGACGCGTCCGCAATACGGTCGGGGGCATGGAGATCCTGCGGTACGCCGCGTTCACCGACACCCCGTCCGGCGGCAACCCGGCCGGGGTCGTGCTCGACGCCACCGGCCTCGCCGACGCCGACATGCAGCGCGTCGCGGCCGAGGTCGGCTACTCGGAGACGGCGTTCCTGACGCCCGCCGGGGATCGGGCGGCCGGGGTGCGGTACTTCAGCCCACTGGCCGAGGTCCCCTTCTGCGGCCACGCGACGATCGCCGCCGCGGTCGCCTACGCCGAGCGCTTCGGGCCGGGCCCGATCCGCCTCGCCGCGTCCGTTGGCGAGATCGCGGTCGACACCGCGGACGGCTCCGCCACCCTGCGCACGGTGGCCCCCGCGACCCGCTCGATCCCCGAGGACGTCCGGGCGCGGCTGCTGGGGGCGCTGCGGTACACCCGCGAAGACCTCGATCCGGGGCTGCCGCTGCTGGCCGCGTTCGCCGGTGCCTGGCATCCCGTCGTGGCCCTGCGCAGCCGGGAGCGGCTGGCCGGGCTCGGCTACGACGAGCCGGCGCTCGGCGCGCTCATGGCCGGGCAGGGCTGGACGACCGTCGACGTGGTGTGGCGCGAGTCGGCGACGGTGTTCCACGCCCGCAACCCGTTCCCGCCCGGCGGGGTGTACGAGGACCCGGCGACGGGGGCGGCGGCCGCGGCGCTCGGCGGCTACCTGCGCGAGCTGGGCCTCGTCGAGGCGCCCGCGGCGCTGACGATCCATCAGGGCGACGACATGGGCCGCCCCAGCCTGCTGCGGGTGGACCTGGACGACCGGGCCGGGGTGCGGGTCACGGGCCGCGCGGTCGCCATCGCGTGACGCCCCGTCCCTGACACGCCAAGAGCGTTGACCGATGGACCGCGGGAAGGGGCTGCTCCCCGCGGGCCTCGGTCAACGCTCTACGCAGCCGGGGCAGGCGGTGCCCCGTGATGCCGGACGGTTCAGCAGCTCGACGCGAAGCCGATCAGGGCCGTCGAGTTGCAGGACACGTTGATCGGCGCCTGGATCGTGGTCGACGTCTGGTTGCCGTTGCCGAAGCCGGCGTTGAAGCCGGTGTTCCAGCCGCCGCCGCCCGCGTTGATCGCCCACGCGCCGCCGTTGCCGCCGCGGCCGTTGTCGCGGTAGTCGCGGTCGTCGTACGAGGCCGCGTTGGCGTTGCCGTTGCCGTTGCGGTGCTTCTTGTGCTTCTTCTTGTGGTTCACGCCGTAGGCGTTCGCGTTGCCGTTGCCGTTGCCGCTGCCGTTGTTGTAGCCGGCCCCGCTGAACGCACCGCCGCTGCCGTTGTAGGCCACCGCGCCGCCGTCGCAGTTCGCGCTCGCGAAACCGATGATCGCGATCGAGTTGCCGCAGATGTTGACGGGCGTCTGGATGGTGGTGGAGCTCTGGTTTCCGTTGCCGAAACCGACGTTGGGCCCGCTGTTCCAGCCATCGGCGTGAGCGGCGGTCCCGGTGAGCGCGAGGCCACCCATTGCCAGCGCGGCCACCTGCACCGACCGGATGAGCCAGCGTTTCATGATGACGACCTTTCGACGAGTGATCGACGGGGAACGTCCGTCGCGATGTCCACCTAACCCGAAATGCGAGCTGCGGACGGATATTTCGGGAAATCTCGTCACGCAATGCACCCGCCCGGTGACATAACGTAGTCTTTTCCGGCGCGCCCGCGGGGCCGTCCGGTCAGCGGCGGCGACGCTTGAGCAGGTACCGCACCAGCAGCACGAGCGCGACGACGCCCGCGCCGCCGAGGATCCACAGTTGGTAGCGCCGCAGCTGCTCCACGTTGTTGCCCACGACCGCGCCGACGGTGACCCACATCGCCGTCCACACCACGCCGCCGATCGCGTCGCGGGGCGCGTACTGCCGCCAGGGCAGCGCGGTGGCCCCGGCGATGATCCCGTTGGTCTGACGCAGGCCGTCGATGAAGCGCGCGACCACGATGATGTTCCTGCCCCGGGTGGCGACGAACCGCTCGGCGCGCTCCAGGCGTTGCTCGGTCAGCCCGACGCGGCGCCCGAACCGCAGCACCGCGGGGCGCCCGGCGCGCCGGCCGAGCAGATAGCCGAGGTTGTCCCCGGCGATGGCCGCGGCCAGCGTGACGACCGCGACGAGCACGACGTGCGCGGTGCCCCTGTGCGCGGCCACGGCGGACAGGGTGACGATCGCCGTGACGGCGGGGGTCGGGATGCCCAGACCCTCCAGCAGCACCACGATCGCCAGCGCCGGGTAGCCGTACCGCTCCAACTGCTCCATCGATCAAGATCCTGCCACGGGTACACTCGCAGGCGATGGCCAGCTGGTATGAATCGCACATCGACCGGCAGATCCGCGAGGCCCAGGAGCGCGGCGAGTTCGACGACCTGCCCGGTGCCGGCCGCCCGCTGCCCGACCACGGCGAGCTGTACGACGAGGACTGGTGGGTCAAGGACCTGGCGCGCCGCGAGCGCCTGCCCTCGGGCATCCCGCCGACGCTGCGCCTGCGCCGCGAGGTCGAGGACCTGCCGGAGTCCCTCGGCGACTTCCGCACCGAGGAGTCTTTGCGCCGGGCGGTGGCCGACCTGAACGTGCGCATCGAGCGCGCCCGCCGCGGCCTGATCGAGGGCCCGCCGACCCTGCTGCACCCCCTGGACGCGGACGCCCTGGCCGCCGAGTGGCGCAGGCGTTGACAGCGGCCCCATTGAACTGTTAGTTAGTCTTCCTATTAGTTGATCTGGAGGGCTGGCTCGTGAAGATCGCGGTTGTGGGCGGCGGCTCGACGTACACCCCGGAGCTCGTCGACGGCTTCGCCCGCCTGGCCCCGTTCGCCTCGGAGATCGTCCTGCTGGACCCGGCCGCCGACCGGCTGGCCGTGGTCGGCGCGTTCGCCCGGCGCATCCTGGCGGCCCAGGGCTCCCGCACCACGCTGCGCTGGACGTCGGACGTGCGCGACGCCCTGGCCGGCGCCTCGACGGTGGTCATCCAGCTGCGCGTCGGCGGCCAGCAGGCCCGCATCAGCGACGAGACGTTCCCCCTGGCCTGCGGCTGCGTGGGCCAGGAGACCACCGGCGCCGGCGGCTTCGCCAAGGCCTTGCGCACGGTGCCGGTCGTGCTGGACATCGCCCGCCGGGCCGACCCCGGCGCCTGGATCGTGAACTTCACCAACCCCGTGGGCATCGTGACGCGGGCCCTGCTCGACGACGGCCACAAGGCCGCGGGCCTGTGCAACGTGGCGATCGGCTTCCAGCGCCGCTGGGCCGCGGCCCTGGGCGTGGACCCGTCGGCGGTGACGCTGGACCACGTCGGGCTCAACCACCTGACGTGGGAGCGGGCCGTCTACGTGGACGGCGTCGACCGCCTCCCGGGCCTCCTGGACTCCTCCCTGGACAAGATCGCCGCGGACGTGCAGATCCCCCCGGCGGTGGTGCGGGCCCTGGGCTACGTCCCGAGCTACTACCTGCGCTACTTCTACAGCCACGACGAGGTGGTGGCCGCGGAGCGCCACGAGCCGACCCGGGGCGAGCGGGTCCTGCAGATCGAGCGGGAACTGCTGGGCATGTACGCCGATCCGTCCCTGGACCGCAAGCCGGACCTCCTGTCGCAGCGGGGCGGCGCCTTCTACTCGGAGGCGGCCGTGGGCCTGATCGCGTCCCTGCACGACGACGACGGCGGCGTGCACGCGGTGAACGTGCGCAACCGGGGCTTCCTGCCGTTCCTGCCCGACGACGCGGTCATCGAGACCACCTGCCGGGTCGGCGCCGGGGGCGCGACCCCGGTCCCGGCTCCCCCGTTGCCGGCCCACCTGGCCGGCCTGATCTCCGGCGTGTCGGCCTACGAGGACCTGGCGGTGCAGGCCGCGGTGTCGGGCGGGCGGGACCGCGTCTACCGCGCCCTGCTCACCCACCCCCTGGTGGCCCAGCACGACAAGGCGGAGCGCCTGACCGACGACCTGCTGGCCGCGAACCGCGAGCACCTGGCGTGGCTGGCATGACCGCCCGCCCCGCCGCCGCCCCGGCCGGCCGGCGATGACGGCCCGCCTCTACGCCGCCGCCGACGGCGGCAACTCCAAGACCGACGTGGTCGTGGGCGACTCCGACGGCCGCATCCTGTCCCGCGTCACCGGCCCGACGATCTCCCCGCACGTGCTGAGCTTCGACGGCGCCCTGGCCCAGCTGTCCGCCCTGGTCGCCCGGGCCCGCCGCGAGGCCGCCCTGCCGCCGTCGATCGAGCTGTCCCACCTGGCCGTCTACACCGCCGGCGCCGACCTGCCGATCGAGGTCGAGCGCCTCAACGCCGGGGTCTCGGCCCTGGCCCTGGCCGCCACGACGACCGTCGACAACGACCTGTTCGCCCTCCTGCGGGCCGGCTCCGCCACCCCCGACGCGGTCGGCGTCGTCTGCGGCGCGGGGATCAACGCCGCCGGCCGCCGAGCCGACGGCGCGACCTCCCGCTTCCCGGCCCTGGGCCAGCGCTCCGGCGACTGGGGCGGCGGCCACCACCTGGCCGCCCTGGCCCTGTACCACGCCATCCGCTCCGAGGACGGCCGCGGCCCGGCGACGGCGCTGGAACCGGCCGTGCGCGAGCACTTCGGCGCCCCGACCGTGGAGGCGGTGACCATCGCCCTGCACCTGGGCGACCTGCCGGAGTCCCGGCTGGACGAGCTCTGCGAGGTCATGTTCGCGGTGGCCACGGCCGGCGACGAGCTGGCCGCCCGGGTCGTGCGCCGCCTGGCCGACGAGATCGAGTCCCTCGTCCGCGTCTCGGCGCAGCGGCTGGACCTGCTGCTGTCGCCGTACACGATCGTCCTGGGCGGCGGCGTCCTGACGGCCCGCCACCCGGTGCTGCACGACGATCTGCTGCCCCGCCTGCACGCGCTGTCGCCCCGCGCCACGGTGAACGTCCTGTCCTCCCTGCCGGTGGCCGGCGCCGCGCTGCTGGCCCTGGACACCCTGCACGGCGGCCCGTGCCCACCGGCGCTGGAGTCCGCGGTCCGGGCGGCGCTGTAGCCGCCGCCGGCACCGTGGCGGCAGCGACCGCGTCGGTCCTGGTAGCGCCCTGGCACCGGTGGCAGGATTGGTGAGCATGACCGACGCTGGAGCGCTGGGCGCTGACGAGGATACGTTCATCGCGGTGGTGCGCTCGGGCGATGCGGCGCGGTTCGCGCTGCTCACGGAGCGGCACCGGCGTGAGCTGCAGGTGCACTGCTACCGGATGCTCGCCAACTACGAGGACGCCCTGGACATGACGCAGGAGACGTTCCTGCGCGCGTGGCACAAGCGGGAGTCGTTCAAGGGCCACGCCGCGCTGCGGACCTGGCTGTACCGGATCGCGACGAACGCCTGCCTCGACTTCCTGGAGCAGCGCCGCGACCGCACCCCCGTGCCGTCCGGGCTGCCGGACTCCAGCTCCGAGGTGCTGTACCTGCAGCCGTACCCCGACCGGATGCTCCCCGAGGACCCGCAGGAATCGGTCGTGGCGCGCGAGACGATCGAGCTGGCGTTCATCGCCGCCGTCCAGCACCTGCCGCCGCGGCAGCGGGCGGTGTTCATCCTGCGCGACGTCGTCGGCTGGCCGGCGCCGAAGGCCGCCGAAGCCCTCGGCCTGACCGTCGCATCGGTGACCAGCGCGCTGCAGCGGGCGCGCGTGACGATGCGCGAGCAGCTGCCCGGCCGCCGCCTCGACTGGCGCAGCCCCGCGGCCCACGAGCTGTCGCACGACGAGCGCGGCGTGGTGCATTCCTACATCGACGCCCACGAGCGCAACGACCTCGACGGGCTGATGTCCCTGCTGCGCGACGACCTGCGCTTCGTGATGCTGCCCGAGGCGGGCACCTCGACCGGCACCGCCAAGGACGCGGTGGACGGCTGGGTCTCCGGCGGGCTCTTCCAGCCCGGCCACGACGACTGGCGCTGCATCGCCACGACGGTCAACCGGATGCCCGCCGCCGCGCTGTACCGGCGCGCCCCCGGCGACCCGGCGCACCGGTTGTACACCCTCGCGGTCCTGCACATCGTCGACGGGAAGATCGCCGAGCTCACCGGGTTCGACGCCACCGGCAAGCCATGGCTGGGCCTGCCCCCGACCCTGTGAACACCGGTGCCCCGCCGGCAGCGCCGGCGGGGCACCGTGATGCCAGAACAACGTCAGGAAGGATGCCGGCCCGGCCTCACGAACCGGGCACCTGGCGCGTGCTCATCGCCTCGTCTCGTACCGGGTCAGCACCACGCCGCCGGGGAACGTCCGCGTCTCCACGAGGTTCAGCTTCACCCAGCTGTCCAGCGCGGTGAAGAACGGCGTGCCGCCGCCCACCAGGACCGGGTAGGTGACCAGCAGGTACTCGTCGATCAGCCCGGCCCGCATGGCCGCCCCGGCGAGCGTCGCACCGACGATGTCCATCGGCCCGCCGTCCTCCGCCTTGAGCCGGGCGATCTCGGTGACCGCGTCGCCGGTGACCACGCGCGTGTTCCAGTCGACCGGGCCGAGTGTCGAGGAGAACACCACCTTCGGCATGTCCCGCCAGCGGCCGGCGAACTCGATCTCCGCCGGTGTGGCGCCGGGCTGCTGGTCGGCGGTCGGCCAGTGGGAACTCATCGCCTCCCACAGCTTGCGCCCGTACAGCGCCAGGCCCGTCGCCCCCACCCGGTCGGACCACCACTGGAACAGCTCGTCGCCCTGCGACGAGTCCGCTCCCTCATCCCCACTCCAGCCGATGTCGTCGCCGGGCGCGGCGATGTAGCCGTCCAGGGTCACATTCATGCCGAAGGTCAGTTTTCGCACCATGCCAGCCTCTCGTCGGTCGGTTGCATACGTACAGACGGGCGCTGCGCGAAAACCTCATCGGTGCGCGCCGCCGGCGGCCGGCGGTTCCCGCGCGGGCACGGCCGGCCGCTCGACCGGCGTTCAGTCCCCGGTGAACTCCGCGAACGCCTCGAGGGCGTCCGCATCCCCGTACGGCCTGGTCACGTAGTGCTCGGCCCACCAGCCGGCCTGCGGGTGCCGGCCGGCGGCGATGCGCTCGGCCGCCGCCCCGGCGTCGTAGGCGGTGCGCCGCAACTGCACGGCACCGTCACCGAGCAGGGCCCAGTACGCGCCGGCCGGGCCGTAGTTCATCCCGACGCTGCCCGGGTTCACCACGCGCCGCCCCGCGGCGAGCCGGTCGAAGGGCATGTGCGTGTGCCCGCACACGACCAGCCCGGCGTCGACGCCCTCCAGCACCGTGTTCCAGCGGGAGATCGGCGAGTCGACGAGGACGAACTCGTCGTCCCGGCGCGGGGTGGCGTGGCAGAACAGGGTCGGCCCGAGGCCGTCCACGTCGAGCGTCACGGTCATCGGCAGGCCGGCCATGAGGTCGCGGTGCCGCTGCTCGATCAGGGCGGCGCAGGTGGCGGCGTCGGCGGCGTTGCGGCCCTCGCCGGGCTTGCCGTCGAAGGCGTCGACGAGCTCGCGCTCGCCGTTGCCGTGCACCCATGTGGCACGCTCGCCGAGGCCGGCGAGCACGTCGAGGGTCTCGGCCGGCATCGGGCCCCCGGCGATGTCGCCGAGCAGGACGATCCGGTCGGCCCCGTGCGCCTCGACGTCGGCGAGGACCGCCTCGAGCGCGGGAAGGTTGGCATGGACATCGGCAAGCACCGCCACTCTCATCCCTGCAACATACGGGTGCGGCGTCCGCCGGCGCCGCGATGATGAAGGCCGGGTTAAGAGCTCTGGACATGAACAGTTAACAAACCTAATAATGGCGACCACCGTCGATGGAGGTCGCCCATGAAGCCCACGAAGCGCGCCGCGCTCATACTCGGCGCCGCAACCCTGCTGGTCACAGGCCTGTTCGTGGCCACCAACGCGTATGCGGCCAACCTGCTGTCCAACCCCGGCTTCGAGAGCGGCAACCTGTCGGGCTGGTCGTGCACCGGCTCCGGCTCGGGCGCGGTCACCTCGCCCGTGCACTCCGGCTCGTACGCCCTCAACGGCAATGCCACCAACGCCGACACCGCCCAGTGCACGCAGACCGTCACCGTCCAGCCGAACACCGCGTACACCCTCTCCGGCTGGGTCCGCGGCAGCTACGTCTACCTCGGCGTGACCGGCGGCGCGTCCACGTGGACCCCCGCGGCCACGGCCTACACCAAGCTCACCGTCCCGTTCACCACCGCCGCCGGTCAGACCTCGGTCCAGGTGTACCTGCACGGCTGGTACGGCACCGGCGCCTACAACGCCGACGACATCGCCCTGGACGGGCCCGGCACCCCGCCCACGACGACCCCGCCGACCTCGTCGTCCCCGTCGAAGAGCCCCTCGGCCAGCGCGAGCCCGTCGAAGAGCCCGTCGGCGAGCGCGAGCCCGTCGAAGAGCCCGAGCACCAGCCCGACCACCAGCCCGACCACCCCGGTCACCGGCATCCCCAAGCACGCGCTCATCGGCTACAACCACGCCAGCTTCGCCAACGGCTCCGGCTACATCCGCATGGCCGACGTCCCCGCCGCCTGGGACGTCATCGACCTCGCCTTCGGCGAGCCGACCAGCGTCACCTCCGGCGACATCCGCTTCAACCGCTGCTCCGCCGCCGAGTGCCCGGGCGTGGAGTCCGACGCCGAGTTCCTCGCCGCCATCAAGGCCAAGCAGGCCCAGGGCAAGAAGGTCCTCATCTCCATCGGCGGCCAGAACGGCCAGGTCCAGCTGACCACCACCGCCGCCCGCGACGCCTTCGTCAGCTCCGTCAGCGCCATCATCGACCGGTGGGGCCTCGACGGGCTCGACATCGACTTCGAGGGCCACTCGCTCTACCTCAACGCCGGCGACAGCGACTTGCGCAACCCGACCACCCCGGTCGTCGTCAACCTCATCAGCGCCCTGAAGTCGCTCAAGGCCAAGTACGGCGCCAAGTTCGTGCTCACCATGGCCCCCGAGACCTTCTTCGTGCAGCTGGGGTACCAGTTCTACGGCGGCACCACCCAGGGCGACAACCGGGCCGGCTCCTACCTGCCGGTCATCCACGCCGTGCGGGACTTCCTCACCATTCTGCACGTCCAGGACTACAACTCCGGGCCGATCTGGGGCCTCGACAACCAGTACCACACCATGGGCGGCGCGGACTTCCACATCGCCATGACCGACATGCTCAAGGCCGGCTTCCCGGTCGCCAACACCGGCCAGACCTTCCCCGGCCTGCGCGCGGACCAGATCGCGATCGGCGTCCCGGCCGCGGTCAGCGCCGGCAACGGCTACGTCGCCAACAGCGTCGTGCAGTCCGCGGTCACCTGCCTGGTCAACGGCTCCGGCTGCGGCGGATACACCCTGCGCGGCGGCCCCTCGCCCGCGCTGCGCGGCCTCATGACCTGGTCGATCAACTGGGACCGCTACTACAACTGGGAGTTCCAGAACGCCCAGCGCCCCTACCTCAACGCCCTGCCGTAGACGCTTGCCGTAGGTTCGACGGGTGAGCGCACTCGACCTGGTGACCAGCTGGCCCGTACCGACCGCCGCCGTGGCGGTCGTGGATCCCAAGGGAATCCGCGACCGCCACGGCCCGGACACCGCCCTGCCGTGGGCGTCGGTCACCAAGCTGCTCACCGCCCTGACCGTCCTCGTGGCGGTCGACCGCGGCGACGTCCTGCTCGACGAGCCCGCCGGCCCCGAGGGGGCGACGGTGCGTCACCTGCTCGCGCACACCTCCGGTGTCGCCTTCGACACCGACCAGATCCTCGCCGGCCCCGGCCGCAAGCGGATCTACTCCAACACCGGCTTCGAGCTGCTCGCCGACTTCGTGCTCACCCGCACCGGCGGCACCTTCGCGGAGCTCGTGACCGAGTCGGTGCTGCGGCCGCTGGGCATGGGCGGCACCCGCCTCGAGGGCTCCCCCGCCGCCGGCGCCGTCGGGCCCGTCTCCGACCTCGCCCTGCTGGGCCAGGAACTGCTCGACCCGTCGCTCGCGCCCGACCTCATGCCCGAGGCGGTCACCGTGCAGTATCCGGGCGTCACCGGCGTCCTGCCCGGCTTCGGCCGCCAGGACCCCAACGACTGGGGCCTCGGCTTCGAGCTGCGCGACCACAAGTCGCCGCACTGGACCGGCGCGAACAACTCGCCCCGCACCTTCGGGCACTTCGGCAAGACCGGCACGTTCCTGTGGGTCGACCCCGACGCGAACCTGGCCCTGGCCTGCCTCACCGACCGCAACTTCGACACCTGGGCGGCCGAGGTCTGGCCGGAGCTGTCCGACGCCGTGCTCGGCGAGCACGGCGCGGCGACCGCGTCCTAGGACCGCGTCCTAGGACCAACGGCGCCGTGCTCGGCGAGCACGGCGCCGCGACCGCGTCCTAGTACCAGCCGGCCGTCGACCAGTCGTCGGCCGACCAGTAGTGACCGCTCCAGTAGTGCCCGGACCAGTAGTGGCCGGTCCAGTACTGCTCGGACCACGCCGGGTCGCTCCACGAGCCGGTCCCGGTCCACGGCGTGCCGCCCCAGGTCGCCGCCGACCAGGTCCGCGACGTGTACGGCGGCACCCACCGCTGGTTGTCCTGGTCCAGGCAGTCCCACAGCTGCAGCTGGACGCCGTTGGCGGCGTTCCAGTCGGTGACGTCCAGGCACCGGCCCGAGCCGGCGTTGATCAGCTGCCGCGCCGAGGTCACCTTCCACTGCTGCGCCGGCGTGCCGTTGCAGTCGTAGAGCTGGATCTTGGTGCCGTTCTGGTTCGCGGCCGCGGTCACGTCCATGCACTTGCCCAGCGCGCGGACGGTGCCGTCGGACTGCAGCTGCCAGTACTGCGCCGGGGTGTTGTTGCAGTCGTACAGCTGGATCGGCGTCCCGTTGTTGTTGAGCCGGTTCATGACGTCGATGCACTTGCCGGCCAGGCCCGCGATCTGCCCGGTGCCGCCGGTGCCCCCGTCGCCGGTCCAGGTGTCGCCGGCCATCCGGTAGCCCATCCAGACGCCGCCGTTCCACGTCTGCTTCTGCCCGGCGAGGCTCGCCCACGCCGCGTTGTTGAACGGGCCGAAGATGGTCCGCTCGCCCGTCAGGGACACGTTGTCGACAGTCAGGTGGTTGCCGCCGCGGGCCGTCTCCACCGAGCCGGTGCCGGTGCCCTTCGCGAACGTCTGCGTCACGCTCGGCGTGCTCAGCGCGGCCGACGCGGCCACGTTGAGCTCCTTGAAGCCCTTGCCGGTGCCCGTGCTCAGCGCCGACGCGCCGTTGAGCAGCAGCGCCTTCGCCTGGTCCGGGGTCAGCGACGGGCGCTGCTGCAGCAGCAGCGCCGCGGCCGAGGACACCACCGCGGCCGCCTGCGAGGTGCCGGAGCCCTTGAAGCCGGTCTCGCCGACGCGGGCGCCCGGGTAGGTCTGGTCGACGTAGGAGTTGACGTCCCGCAGCGACACGATCGACTCGCCCGGCGCCAGCAGGTCCACCTTGCGCGACGCGGCCGAGCCGTTGGTGAACGCCGCCAGCTCGTCGTCGGCCGTGCTCACCGTCTGCTTCGTCGTCGACGCGCCGACCGCCACCACGAACGGGTCCATTGCCGGGTTCGTCAGCGCCGTGGTCGTGCTGCCGTCGTTGCCGGCCGCGATGACGACCACGATCCCGGCCTGCCACGCCTGCTCGACCGCGTACATCAGCGGGTCGACGCCGGCGGCCGACATGCCCGCCGTGCCGTACGACAGGTTGATCACCCGGATCGGGTTCGCCGGGTCGTAGTTGCGGTTCTGCACCACCCAGTCGATCGCCGCGATCATCTGCGTGACGTCGGCGGCGCCGGTCGCGGTGCCGACCTTCACGGAGGTCACCTTGGCCTTGGGCGCGAGGCCGACGGTACCGCCGGCCGGGTCGTTGCCGACCATGATGCCCGCCATGTGCGTGCCGTGGCCGAACGTGTCGAGGTAGCGCAGCTGCGCCGACTGCGACTCGAACGACAGGTCGGGTCCGTTCACCACCTGCCCGGCCGGCAGCCCGGTCACCGGGGCGATGCCGGTGTCGACCAGCGCGATGCCGACGCCCTGCCCGGTCAGCGACGCCGCCGGGCCGGTGTCGGCCCGCACGATCGACCGGACGCTCTTCAGCGTCGTGCCGGCGCTCGTCGGCCACTCGTCGGCGAGGAACCCGCCGCCGGCCTTCCTCGCGGCCGTGCCATCCCCGGGCAGTGCCGCCGCGGCCGGGGTGGCCGCGGCGAACAGCCCCAGCGTCGCCACCGCGGCCACCGCACTCCAGCGCCGGCCCGCTCTCGCTTTGCTCATCAACCATCTCCCCGTCCATGGAGCTTCCGACGATCACGATGCGCCGCCGGCAACGGAAAGTCACGGCCTGACCACGAGAACGCACCGAACGCCCGACAGGATTTCCTCAGCCCTGTCGTACGGCCGGTGAGCTGCGCAAACGAATCGCCCGACAGGTCAGCGGGCCCACGCCTCGGGCCCTGACCCCCGGCGGGAAGTGGCGTTCAGCCACTCCTCAGCGTCATCGGTGAGCGTCACTGGCCCGGGCGAGCGGCCACGAGCCCGGGCTGAGCGGCTGAGCGGCCGCTCAGTACTCCGCGAGGTGCCGCAGCGCCTCCCCGACCAGCGGCTGCAGGGGCACCGGCGGGTCCGCGTGCAGCCAGCGGTGCGTGGCCGCGTCGCACGCGGCCGCCACCGCCCCGCCGACCACCTCGGGCAGCAGCGAGGCCGGTGGCAGCCCGAGCCGCTCCGCGATCGCCGACGACAGCGCGTCCTGCATCGCCGCCCGCACGCGCAGATACTCGCCCTGCATCGCCGGCGTCGCGAGCACCATCCGCAGCCCCGCGAACCACACCCGGTCGGGCACGTGCTCCGGCACCGCCCCGCCCGCGAACTCGGCCAGCATCGCCGCCTCGATCGCGGCGCGCAGCGGCTCGCCCGGCGGCCGCGCCCGCAGCGCCGCCCCGGCCCGCTGGGCCCGGTCCACGGCCAGGGCGCAGATCGCCTCGGCCTTCGAGGAGAAGTAGTTGTTGAAGGTGCGCGGCGACACGCCCACCTCGGCCGCGATGTCCTCGACGAGCACGCCGTCGAAGCCGCGCTCCACGCTCAGCCGCAGCGCGGCCAGCGCCAGCGCCCGCCGCGTCGCCTGCTTCTTGCGCTCCCGCAGGCCCGGTTCCATCCCACCAGCGTAGCAAAACGTGCCGGATCAGCAAGTTTGCGCAGCACGCAAGAAATATCCCTCAACTCGGCGCGGGCCCGGCCGATCACGGGCTTGTGGTGCGGGACCGGCTCTGGATCGGCCTGCTCGGGATCGGGCTCACGGCCGCCGCGCTGTGGGCGGCCGACGTGCTGCCCGGGCTGGCGTTCCCGCTCGTGGGCACCCTCTCCGCGCTGGCCTGGGCGTTCGGGCCCCGCCTGCACGACCTGCGGCCCCGGCGGCCCTGGCGCCTGCTCACCGCGGCCGCGCTGTTCTTCCTCGCCGGCGTCGTGCTGCGGGCGCTGCTCGTCACCGGGCCGTACCCGCTCGCGCAGCTCGGCGACGCGTTCTCCGTGTGCGGGTTCGCGTTCCTCGTCGCGGGCATGGCCACGTTCCTGAGCCGGTGGGGCATCGACCGGCACGCGCTGCTCGACGGGCTCATCGTCTGCATCGGCGCAGCGATCACCTCCGCCCTGCTGTTCATCCTCCCCGCGACCGCCGTCCCCGGCCGGCCGGTGCTCGTGAGCGTGCTGGCCGGGCTATACCCGCTGCTGGACGTCGTCATCGTCCTGCTCGGGGTGAACCTGGCGTTCACCACCGCGGTCCGCCGCCCGGCGTTGCTGCTGCTCGGCGCCATGCTGCTGCTCATCTTCGCCGGGGACCTCGGCTACGCCGTCATCGGCCGCCAGGGCCACGTGACCGGGCCGGCGCTGCTGGACCTGCCCTACCTGCTCGCCTTCACCGCCGGCGGGGCGGCCGCGCTGCACCCCAGCGCCGGCGCCCTGGCCCAGGCCACCCCGCTGCCGATCCAGGCGTGGTCGCCGGCCCGGATGCTCATCATCGGCCCCGCGGTCGCGGCCCCGTTCGCGCTGACGGTACTGCTGCCACATCCGGCGCCCCTGTCGCGCTGGATCCTCGGCGTCGGCGGCGCGGCCATCGTGGCGCTGCTGCTCGCGCGCGCGTCCGGCGCGGTGCACAGCCACGCCGCGGCCCAGCGCCGCTTCGAGCACCAGGCCACCCACGACCCGCTCACCGGCCTGCCGAACCGGCGCCTGCTGCAGATCATGGTCGACCGGCGCCTCGCCGAGCGCGGCGACGGCGACGCGGTGTGGATGTTCTCCCTGGACCTCGACGGGTTCAAGCTCGTCAACGACTCCTGGGGCCACCCGGCCGGCGACCGGCTCATCGCCGAGGTCGGCGCCCGGCTGCGCCACGCACTGCCCGCCGAGGCGACCGTCGCGCGGGTCGGCGGCGACGAGTTCGTGGTCGTCATGCACTGCACCGAGCCCGAGGCGATGGCCGGCGCCCGGCGGATCATGGAGTGCGTCGAGCGGCCCCTGCTGGTCGGCGGCGGCGAAACCCCCACCGCCGAGGTCGTCGTCGGGGCGTCGATGGGCATCGTGCGCGCCGAGCGCCACGACACCGCCGAGGCGCTCATGCGCGACGCCGACACTGCGATGTACCAGGCCAAGGAGCAGGGCCGCAACCGCTGGACGGTCTTCGACGCCTCAATGCGCGACGCCGTGCGCGAGCGCGTCGAGATCGAGGTCGCCCTGCGCGCGGCCGTCGCCCAGGAGCAGCTGGCGATCGCCTACCAGCCGATCGTCGACCTCACCGACGGCCTCGGCACCCGCACCGTCGGCGCCGAGGCGCTCGTGCGCTGGGAGCACCCGGTGCGCGGCTGGCTCGGCCCGAACATGTTCATCGCCGTCGCCGAGGACGCGAACCTCATCTCCGCGCTCGGCGCCTGGGTGCTGCGCGAGGCCGTGCAGCAGCTGGCCCGCTGGCGCGACAAGGGCGTCGTCGGCGAGGACTTCTGGATGTCGGTGAACGTCTCGCCGCGCCAGCTCGGCGACGCCGCGTTCGCCGAGCGGGTCGCGGCGATCCTCGCCCAGGCCCGGGTGCCGGCCCGCAACCTGGTGCTGGAGATCACCGAGTCGGTCATGGTCGAGGGCGGCGAGCTCACCGAGCGGCTCCTGCTGCGCCTGCGCGAGCTGGGGGTGCGCATCTGCGTCGACGACTTCGGCACCGGCTTCTCCGCGCTGGGGTACCTGCGCCGCCACCCGGTCACCGGCGTCAAGATCGACCGCTCGTTCGTCGGCGGGCTCGGCGTCAGCACGCAGGACGAGGAGATCGTGCGGGCCGTGGTCGCCATGAGCGGCGCGCTGAACCTCACCGTGGTCGCCGAGGGGGTCGAGACCACCGCCCAGCGCAACGTGCTCGCGGCGCTCAAGGTGCCCCTCGCGCAGGGCTGGCTGTGGGGCCGGGCGGTGCCGGCGCACACGTTCGCCGCGGCCCTGCGCGCGCGGGAACGGGTCGCCGAACCCGTCGCGGTTCGGTCAGACTGATCGGATGCCGGACGAGGATGACCTGAACCCGCCGCCCGACGACATCAACCTGTGGCTCGAGGACGTCGAGGGCCCGGAGGCGCTCGCGTGGGTCCGCGAGCGCAACGCCGAGACCGTCGCCGCGCTGACCGGCGGGGAGCGGTTCGCCGCCCTGCGCGACGGCATCCGGGCGGTGCTCGACGCCGACGACCGCATCCCGATGATCGCCTGGCACGGCGAGCGCGTCTACAACCTGTGGAAGGACGCCGGGCACCCCCGCGGCCTGTGGCGGCGCACGACGCTCGAGTCCTACCGCGGCGACACCCCGGACTGGCAGACCGTCCTGGACCTCGACGCGCTCGCCGAGGCCGAGGGCGAGAACTGGGTCTGGCAGGGCGCCACCTACCTGCGCACCGGCCCGCTCGGCGGGGAGCACCGCTGCCTCGTGGCGCTGTCGCGCGGCGGCGCCGACGCCTCCGTGGTGCGCGAGTTCGACCTCGACGCGCTCGAGTTCGTCAAGGACGGCTTCGAGCTGCCCGAGGCCAAGAGCAGCGTGAGCTGGATCGACGCCGACACGGTCTTCGTCGGCACCGACACCGGCCCCGGATCGATGACCTCCTCGGGCTACCCGCGCCAGGTGCGGGCCTGGCGGCGCGGCACCGCCGTCGCCGACGCGCCGGTCGTGTTCGAGGGCTCCCCCGACGACGTGTCCGTCCGCGCCACCTCCGACCCGTCGGTCGACGGCCGCCGCGCGATCGTGCGGCAGGCGACGGACTTCTTCAACGCCCGGCGGTACCTGCTCGTCGACGGCGCGCTCACCGAGCTCGACGTCCCCGAGGACGCCGGCGTCGACATCCACCGCGAGTGGCTGCTGGTGCGGGTCCGCACCGACTGGCCGGTCGCGGGCGTGACGCATCCGGCGGGCACGCTGCTCATCACCCGGCTGGAGTCGTACCTGTCCGGCGACCGCACGCTCACCCCGCTCTTCACGCCGGACCCGCATACCTCGCTCAGCTACGCGCAGTGGACCCGCACGGGCCTGATCCTGGTGCTGCTGGCCGACGTGCGCAGCCGGCTGGAGCTGCTGTCCTTCGCGGACGGCGAGTGGCGCCGTCAGGTGCTCGGCACCGAGCTCGGCCAGACCGACGTGTGGACCACGAACCAGGACACCGACGAGCAGTACCTGCTGCTGTCCAGCGGCTTCACCCTGCCCCCGACGCTGCGCCACGGCGTGCTCGGCTCGGCCGAGGGGCCCACCATCCTCAAGCAGGGCCCGCCGTACTTCGAGACCGACGGCATCGAGACCCGGCAGTTCTTCGCCACGTCGGCGGACGGCACCCAGGTGCCCTACTTCGTGGTCGGGCGCCCCGGCGCCGGCCCCGGCCCGACCCTGCTGTCCGGCTACGGCGGCTTCGAGGTGTCCCGCGTCCCGGCGTACAACTCGATCATCGGCCGCGGCTGGCTCGCCCGCGGCGGCACCTACGTCGTGGCGAACATCCGCGGCGGCGGGGAGTACGGGCCCGCCTGGCACCGCGCCGCCCTGCGCGACCGGCGCCCGCGCGCCTACGAGGACTTCGCGGCCGTCGCCGGCGACCTCGTCGAGCGCGGCATCACCACCCGCGAGCAGCTCGGCGCCGAGGGCGGCTCCAACGGCGGGCTGCTCATGGGCGTGATGCTGACCCGCTACCCGGAGCTGTTCGGCGCGATCGTGTGCGCGGTGCCCCTGCTGGACATGCGCCGCTACCACCTGCTGCTCGCCGGGGCGTCGTGGATGGCCGAGTACGGCGACCCCGACAACCCCGACGACTGGGCCTACCTGTCGCTGTTCTCGCCGTACCAGAACGTGCGCGACGGCGTGCCGTACCCGCCGACGCTCATCACCACGTCGACCCGCGACGACCGGGTGCACCCCGGGCACGCGCGCAAGATGGTGGCGCGGCTGCGCGAGCACGGCAAGAACGTGACCTACTACGAGAACATCGAGGGCGGCCACGGCGGGGCGGCCGACAACGCGCAGCTGGCCTTCAAGTGGGCCCTGGCGTTCGAGTTCCTGTGGCGGACGCTCGCGCCCTAAGCCCGGTGCGGCCTAGGCCGGGGCGAGCGCCAGGTCGTCGGCGGCGATCCTCCGGCGGGTGGTGCGGCGGTAGCGGTAGACCTGCACGGCGCCGGCGATCCAGAGCAGGTACTGCACCGCGAACGCCCAGCGGAACGCGGACAGCGTCGGGTGCTCGGCGCCCGGCGCCGTCCGCACGTCCAGGATCACGCCGACGGCGACGATGAGCACGATCGAGGCCGCGAACCCCCCGACGTTCACGATGCCGGTCGCGCCGCCGATGCGGTCCGCGGGGTTGAACGAGCGCGCGTAGTCGAAGCCGATCATCGAGCCGGGCCCGTTGACCGTCAGGACCAGCACCAGCACGGTCAGCAGCCACAGCGGGGCGCGCCCCGGCCACAGCAGCACCACGGTCCAGGCCAGCGCGGACGCGCCGACGATGCCGAGGACGAGGGTCGAGCGGTGGTACGGCAGCCGCCCGCAGAAATGCCCGATCGCCGGGCCCATCACGAGCCCGCCGACGGTGAGCAGCGACAGCAGCAGCGCGGCGGTGTCCGGGGCCAGGCCCTCGCCCTGGGTCAGGAACGGATACCCCCACAGCAGCGCGAACACCGAGCCGGAGAACTGCGTGACGAAGTGCGTCCACAGCCCCAGCCGCGTGCCCGGGTGGTTCCAGGAGTGCTTGAGGCCGAGCCCGCGCGGCGGCCCGCCCGCGGCCGCGGCGGCCTCCCCGGCCTCGGGCTGGTCGCGCAGGGAGGCCAGGACCAGCACGACCGCCACGGCACCCAGCCCGGCCGCGCCGAGGAACGTCGCCGTCCAGCCGGCGTGGCGCAGCAGGAGCACCAGCGGTACCGCCGAGGACAGCGCGCCCAGCTGCCCCAGCATGCCCGTGAGCTGCACCATGAGCGGGTTGCGGCGGGGCGGGAACCACATCGCGACGATCCGCAGCACGCTGATGAACGTCATCGCGTCGCCGACCCCGATGAGCACCCGGGCCGCGATCGCCGTGCCCACGTCGCCGGCGAAGGCGAACACGAACTGCCCGGCGAGCATGAGCGCGCCACCGGCGGCGAGCAGCCGGCGGGAGCCGAACCGGTCCAGCAGCACGCCGACCGGGATCTGCATCGCCGCGTACACGGCCAGCTGCGCCACGGAGAGCATGGACAGCAGCGCCGTGCCGACCCCGAGACGCTGCGCGGCCTCGACCCCGGCGACGCCGAGGGAGGAGCGGTGGAAGATGGCGACGATGTACGCGAGGAGCCCGACGGACCACATGATGTAACGGCGCATAGCGCGGCTAACGCTATCGGCCCACGGGCGGAATGCGGGGTGAGTGTGACGCCCCTCAACTGTGCGTTTGCAGACACCGCCTACGCTGTCGGGGTCTGCTTTGCCGTTTCTCGTCCGGTTGTCACGCACCAGGGGAACCCCGTCATGACCGACCCGACCGCCCTGACCGAGCGCCCGATCGCGTGGGAGCACTCGGGCGACGGCGAGTTCCCGTACCACGCCGAGGTCGACGGCCGCGCGCTGACCGTGCGCGTCAACGACTTCCCGGCCGAGCCGGTCTACACCCTCATCGTGGACGGCGCGGAGCTCGCCGATCTCGACGACTGGCCGCGGCCGTGGCGGCGGCCGCCGGTACCGAGCCATCTGCTGGACCTCGTGGCCCGCCCCGTGACGGCGGAGCTGCTGGGCACCTGGGCCCGCCGCGTGTGCGGCGTGACGACGGAGCACGCCGCCGAGGTGGCCGACCTGCTGGGCCTGCCCGCCCCGACCCAGGACGACCTCGGCCGCCTGTTCGTGCAGCCCAGCCCGCCCGGGACCGCGTGGCTGCAGCTGTTCATGAACGACCGCGCGGGCCTGGCCTCGGTGGAGGTCCGCTTCACCGAGCCGTCGCTGACCCGGGCCGACCTGGACGCGTGCTTCGGCCCGAGCGCGAACCTGCCGCGGGTGCACTGGGACTCCCCGCACGTGACGGCGCACCGCATCACGACGCCGGACGCTCCGCTGTCGTGCACCCTGTTCGCGTCCTTCCACGAGGACCCGGGCCCGGCTTCCCGCGCCTTCCAGATCTCGCTGCGCCGCGACCACCACTGAGCTCTCACTGCGCTCTCTTTGCGCCGCTCCGTCGCTCTCTTTGCGCCGCTCCGTCGCTCTCTTCGCGCCGCTCCGTCGCTCTCTTCGCGCCGCTCGGTCGACGGTCCTTCCTCGCCTCGGTTGTGCTGGCATCGGCGCCGAGGGCGAGCTGGAGCGGCTCCGGCCCGGCTTCCGGCAGTCGGATGCTCTCTCTCCCTGCGCCGCGACTACACTGAGCGTGCCGACCGGTTCGACGCTCCGAATCGACCGTCATGATCAGTTAGGTGGCGGAGGGTAAGATTAGGTAAGCAAGATGAGCCCCGGCCGACCGACTCGTGTGCATTCGCGAGGCCGCGAGTCACCAGCCGAGCCCCCGCAACGCCCACTTGAACAGTCCGTCCTCGCCGCCACTCCGACTACCTGGGCCGCCGGGTCGCGGTCCGACTTGAACAGGTCCATCTTCGCCGCCACCTCGACCGCCCCGGCCGCCGGGTCGCGGTCCCAGTCGCACAGCGCCACTTGAACAGGTCCGTCCTCGCCGCCACCTCGACCACCTCGGCCGCCGGGTCGCGGTCCCAGCCCCACAGCGCCCGTTTGATCGCCGGCCGTCCTCGCCGCAGCCTCGACCGTCCCGCAACCTGGGCCGCCGGGATCCCGGCCCCAGACCAACCCGCCGCGGGTCACCAGCCGCGCAGCGCCCGCTTGATCGGGGCCGCCTTCGCCGCCGCCTCGGCCACCTCCGCCGCCGGGTCGCTGTCCCAGACGATCCCGCCGCCGGCCCACAGGTGCGCCCGGCCGTCCGCGACCGCCACCGTGCGGATCGTGAGGCCCAGGTCGACCTCGACGCGGCCGAAGGGCGCGCCCGGCCCCGGCGCCCCGTGCCCGATCCACCCGCAGGCGCCCATGCTCGGGCCGCGGCCGACGGGCTCCAGGCGCGTGGCCACATCGATCGCGGCGAGCTTCGGCGCGCCCGTCACCGAGCCGCCCGGCCAGACCGCGGCCAGCAGCTCGGCCAGGCCCACGCCCGGCGCGAGCCGTGCGCTGACCGTCGACTCCGCCTGCCACAGCCCCGACCAGCGGCGCAGCGCGAACAGCTCGTCCACGCGCACCGAGCCGACCTCGGCCACCCGGCCCAGGTCATTGCGCTCGAGATCGACGATCATCACGTGCTCGGCGCGCTCCTTCGCCGAGGCCAGCAGCTCGGCCCGGCCCTGCGCCGTCGCCGGGCGGGTGCCCTTGATCGGGCGGGTGACGGCCCGGCCGCCGGCCACCGCCACCAGGGTCTCCGGCGACGCCGAGGCGACCCACCAGCGCTCGCCGTGCAGCACGCCGCCGTAGCGGGCGCCCGGAAGAGCCGCGACACGCGCGAGCGCGGGCCCGGGGCCGACGCCAAGGCCAGAGCCGGGGCCGAGGTCAAGACCAGAGCCGGGGCCGAGATCAGAGCCGGAGCCAAGACCAGAGCCGAAGCCAAGGCCGGCCACGAACGGGGCGCTGGTGTGCCCGACGAGGTTCACGACGTACACGTCACCCCGCGCGATCGCCGCCCGCACACCCCCGACCGCCGCCGCATGCTCGGCCTCCGTCCAGCTCGGCGTCCACGGCCCGAGGAAGGCGACACCCCCCGGTGAACCAGCCGAAAAATCGGATATTTCCGAAACGCGCGGGGAATCGGCAGCACGGAGCGCGGCCGATTCGCGCCATGTGCATGAAGAGGCAACTCCCCCCGAATCCGGAGAATCCGCAACCGGGGCCGATGCAACGTTCATGGTTCCGGGTGACGAATAGGCGACAGTTGTCCCGGGCGCGGGTGACCGGCGCGGGCCGTGCGAGTACGCCACCGCCACCAGATCCGGCACGGAGGGTGCCGGCGACGGGGTGACGGAGGGTGGCGACAGGAGGACCGAAATCCCACAGGTGAACGCGTCGGTGACGGTGGGTGACGCCGAGATGTCCGCGAGATGCACGCCGTGCGACGCGGCGAACGCGATCAGTAATTGAAGAGGGTCTCCGCCGTCGCGGGAATACCATTCAAGGCGGGAGCGCTCCCAGACGCGGGCTCTACACGCGCCGGGCAACCCCGGCGGGTGAAGATCCACTGACCCGGGTCCGTACCCGACGACCGGTCCTAGTGTGCTCATACGAAGGGTGGATTATCCCCAAGTTGTGCCGTCACATGTTCGGAATAGTGTCGTTGGCCGTAGTAGCGTGCATCACTGGTCATGTGAACAACCCCACAGACCTCAATTGAATCTCTCAAATCGGAGACCCCCGATGCTCTGCCAGCACCAGCCCCCCTGTCCCACCGCCGAAGACACCGACCGCGAAGCCGCCCGCGTCTCCGCGAGCCACCCCGAGCAGGGGTGGAGCCTGCTCTGCAACGGCGTGATCGTCTTCGAGGACACCGGAGAGCTTCTGCCCGATTGCTCCGTGATCGAGCCTCACCGCGGCTGGGCGCCGCACACACTGGTGGGCGCCGCACCGCGGTAACACTCCGTAGCTACGGGGAAGTCACTCTTCGTAAGCGGAGGCCGGAGGGCAGGAGCACACCAGGTTCCGGTCTCCATAGCTGTCATCGATGCGGCGAACCGGCGGCCAGTACTTCGCCTCGCGCGAGGCCGCCGTCGGGTAGGCCGCCACCGACCGCGGGTAGGCGTGCTCCCACGAGTCGGCCGTCACCACCGCCGCCGTGTGCGGCGCGTTCACGAGCGGGTTGTCCCCGGCCGGCCATTCGCCCGCCGCCACCCGATCGATCTCCGCCTTGATCGCGATCATGGCGTCGCAGAACCGGTCCAGCTCGCCCAGGTCCTCGCTCTCGGTCGGCTCGACCATGAGCGTCCCGCTCACCGGGAACGACATCGTCGGGGCGTGGAAGCCGTAGTCGATGAGCCGCTTCGCCACGTCGGCGACGGTCACGCCGCTGGCCTTGGTGATCCCCCGCAGGTCCAGGATGCACTCGTGCGCGACGAGGTGCTCCGCGCCGCTGTAGAGCACCGGGTAGTGCCCGCGCAGCCGGGCCGCCACGTAGTTGGCCGCCAGCACCGCGGTCGCCGTCGCCTTCGCGAGGCCGTCGGGGCCCATCAGCCGCAGGTACGCCCACGGGATCGGCAGGATGCCGGCCGAGCCGAACGGCGCGGCCGAGACCGGGCCGACCGGCGCGTCCGCGGCGAGGAACGGGTGCGAGGGCAGGAAGCGCGCGAGGTGGGCGCGGACCGCGACCGGCCCGACGCCGGGGCCGCCGCCGCCGTGCGGGATGCAGAAGGTCTTGTGCAGGTTGAGGTGCGACACGTCGGCGCCGAACTGCCCGGGCTTGGCGAAGCCGAGCAGCGCGTTGAGGTTGGCCCCGTCGACGTAGACCTGACCGCCGGCGTCGTGGACCTTCCCGCACAGCTCGGCGATGCCCGTTTCGTACACCCCGTGCGTCGACGGGTACGTGACCATGATGGCCGCGAGCCGGTCGCGGTGCTGCTCGATCTTGCGGTCGAGGTCGGCGAGGTCGACGTTGCCGAGCTCGTCGCAGGCGACGACGGCGACCCGCATCCCGGCCATGACGGCGCTGGCCGCGTTGGTGCCGTGCGCGCTGGACGGGATCAGGCACAGGTCGCGCTCGGTGTCGCCGCGGTCGTGGTGGTACGCCCGGATCGCCAGCAGGCCCGCGAGCTCGCCCTGCGATCCGGCGTTGGGCTGCAGGCTCACGGCGTCGTAGCCGGTGACCTCGGCGAGCCAGCGCTCGAGGTCGGCGATGAGGCGGCGGTACCCCTGGGTCTGCGCGTCGGGCGCGAACGGGTGGACGTTCGCGAACTCGGGCCAGGTGATCGGCTCCATCTCGGCGGTCGCGTTGAGCTTCATGGTGCAGGAGCCCAGCGGGATCATGCCGCGGTCGAGCGCGTAGTCCTTGTCGGAGAGCCGGCGCAGGTACCGCAGCATCGCCGTCTCGGACCGATGGCTGCTGAAGACGGGGTGCGTGAGGTAGTCCGACGCCCGCCGCAGCCGCGCCGGGACCGCGTCGGCGGTGTCGAGCCCGGTGACGTCGGTGTGGGCGAGGCCGAAGGCGGCGAGCACGTCGCGCAGGTGCCCGAACGTCGTGGTCTCGTCGCAGGCGATGCCGACCCGGTCGGCGTCGACGCGGCGCACGTTGATCCCGCGCGCCGCGGCGGCCTCGACGATCTCGTCGGCCCGCCCCGGTACGACCGCCGTCACCGTGTCGAAGAAGGTCTGGTGCTCGACGGTCACCCCGCCCGAGCTGAGCCCGGCGGCGAGGCGCACGGCCATGTCGTGGGTCCGCGCGGCGATCTCGCGCAGCCCGTCGGGGCCGTGGTAGACGGCGTACATGCTCGCCACGACGGCGAGCAGCACCTGCGCGGTGCAGATGTTGCTCGTCGCCTTCTCGCGGCGGATGTGCTGCTCGCGGGTCTGCAGCGCGAGGCGGTAGGCGGGGGCGCCGCCGGCGTCCTTGGACACGCCGACGAGCCGGCCGGGCAGGGTGCGCTCGAGGCCCTGGCGGACCGCGATGTACCCGGCGTGGGGGCCGCCGAAGCCCATCGGCACGCCGAAGCGCTGGGCGCTGCCGACGGCGACGTCGGCCCCGATCGCGCCGGGCTCACGCAGCACGCAGAGGGCGAGCAGGTCGGCGGCGACGGTGGCGATCGCGCCCCGCTCGTGGGCGAGGGCGATGAGGGCCTCGTGGTCGCGCACGGCCCCGGAGGCGCCCGGGTACTGCAGGTGCAGCCCGAAGAACGCCTCGGGCAGCTCCTCGGCGGCGAGGTCGAGCACGCGCACCTCGATGCCGAGCGGTTCGGCGCGGGTCCGGATGACGGCGAGGGTCTGCGGGAGCACGTCGGCGTCGACGACGTACACCTCGGACTTCACCTTCGACGAGCGCCGCGCGAGGGTCATCGCCTCCGCGGCCGCGGTCGCCTCGTCCAGCAGCGACGCCCCGGAGACCGGCAGCCCGGTGAGGTCGGCGACGACGGTCTGGAAGTTCAGCAGCGCCTCGAGCCGGCCCTGGGAGATCTCCGGCTGGTACGGCGTGTACGCCGTGTACCACGACGGGTCCTCGAGCACGTTGCGCAGGATCACCGGCGGGGTGTGGGTGCCGTGGTACCCGAGGCCGATCATCGACACCAGGGTCCGGTTCGCCGCGGCGAGGGCCCGCAGCTCGGCCAGCACCTCGGCCTCGGACGCGGCGAGCGGCAGGTCCAGCGGCTTGTGCCAGCGGATCGAGCCGGGGATGGCGGCGGTCATGAGGTCCTCGACCGTGGAGTATCCGACGGTCTTGAGCATCCGGGCCTGCTCGTCGGCGCTCGGGCCGATGTGCCGCGCGGCAAAACTGG
Organism: Dactylosporangium sp. CA-052675; assembly: GCF_050947935.1. GTDB lineage: Bacteria > Actinomycetota > Actinomycetes > Mycobacteriales > Micromonosporaceae > Dactylosporangium. Next base: position 7,007,863 of record NZ_CP192010.1, read on the forward strand.
TCATGGGCCACACTCTCTGGGCGGATCGCGGGACAGGGGCGAACGTGCGCTCCTCCCCCTCTGTCGCAGACTCCAGAGGTGCCAACCCGCCGCGGTCCTTTTGCCTGAGAGGTTCCGGGGAGGATTTGCCCCTTCGGCGCCGCTGCTCGTGCTGCACAGCGGTCTCTCCCGCGCGGGTATTGCCGGCACGACTACCCTACCAACAGTGCAGGACTTGACCATCGTGGCGAAGCACACGATCTACTCCGCGGTCGTCGGCTCCCGCGCTTACGGGCTCGACGGCCCCGGCTCCGACACCGACCGGCGGGGCGTGTTCCAGACGCCGAGCGACGCCTTCTGGTCGCTGGACAAGCCGCCCAGCCACGTGGAGGGGCCGCTGCCGGAACAGTTCTCGTGGGAGGTCGAGCGGGCCTGCACCCTGGCCCTGGCGGCGAACCCGACGATGTGGGAGTGCCTGTCGTCGCCGCTGGTCGAGCACGTCACCGACGCCGGCCGCGCGCTGCTGGAGCTGCGCCCCGCGTTCCTGTCCCGCCGCGCCGCCCGCACCTACGGCGACTACGCCCGCGACCAGCTCAACAAGCTCACCTCGGTGCGCGCCCGCACGGGCGAGGTCCGCTGGAAGCAGGCGATGCACATGGCCCGCCTGCTGCGCGCCGGCGCCCACGTCCTGCGCACCGGCGAGGTGCTGGTGGACGTCACCCCGTGGCGCGACGAGCTCCTGGCGATCCGCCGCGGCGAGCTGAGCTGGGAGGACTTCCAGTCCCTGGCCGGCGCCCTGACCGCCGACCTGGCCGCCGCCGAGTCGGCGTCGAAGCTGCCGGAGGAGCCCGATCGGGCCGCGGCGGAGCGCTTCCTGTTCGCCTTGCGAACCACGGCACCCGTACCGCCCGTGCGAGCGACCACCACCCAGCCCCCGACCCCGCACGGCATCCCCGCCTGGGCCGGCGCGGTGGCCGACGAGCACCCGTATCCCCTCGCCTTCGCCACGGTCAGCGGCGCCCACCTCTACGGCTTCGCATCCGTCGACTCGGACCTGGACCGCCCCGGCGCTGCACGACCTGCTGATCCGCACCCGGCTGTCCCGATGACCGAGCCTTTGAACCAGCCTTTGAACCAGCCTTTGAACCAGCCGTCGAACGAGCCTTTGAGCGAGCCCCTGAACGAGCCGTTGCACGGGCCGCCCGGCCGGGCCGGGACCATCGCCGCCTTCCACGCCGGGCTCGGGCTGGACGGCCCCACGTGGCGGGCGGCCGGCTGGGGCAGCCAGCAGCTGCAGCGCGTCCGCTTCGAGGCCCTGACCCGCGCCGCCGCCTACGCGGGCGGCACCGTGCTCGACTGGGGCTGCGGCCCCGGCGACCTGTACTTCCACCTCCGCGCCATGCGCCTCCCCCTGCACTACACCGGCGTCGACCTGAACCCGGCCATGGTCGAGCTGGCCACGTCCCGCGGCGTCCCGGACGTCTCGCTCCTGCCGGTGACCGAGACCCCGGCGGGCCGCCACGACTACGTGTTCCTCAGCGGCGTCTTCCAGTTCGCCGACCCGGACGACCCGCTCTACTACCTCAGCATGTTAGAACGCGCGTACGACATTTCCGGGCGAGCCGTGGCCGCGAACTTCCTCAGCGCGAACCGCCCGGCGGCCGCCCGCGCGCCCGACGAGCTCTACGCCGACCCGTCGGTCCTGATGCGGTTCGCGGCCGCCCTGACCGACCGGTGGCGCATCGACCACGCCTACCACCCGCAGGGCGCGGACTTCACGATCGCCCTGCTGCACTAGGCCCCGGCCCCGTTCAGCCGGCGCGGCAGCGGGCGGAGTTGGGGTCGACCATCAGCAGCGAGGCGTCGACGGCCTCGAAGTCGGAGCCCTTCAGCGCCTTGAGCGCGTCGAGCTGGGTGTTGCTCCACTTCGCGTCCTCGGTGCCGGTGAAGTACCACGGGGAGCCGTTGTCGGCCAGGATCGCGCCGTACGTCTTCAGCGCCTGCGCCACCGCCCGGGCCTGCGGCGGGTACTTCGCGATGTCCACCGACGCCTTGAGCCGGAACCGGGCGCCCATCGGCGGCAGCGCGGCGTCGGTGGCCTCGGACGCGGCGTGGCGGGCCGGCCAGACGAAGGCCTTGCGGGTCTTCGGCGCGGTGAAGCGGATCGCGTGGTCGATCCGGCCCGCCGCGGCCTCCTCGGCGCGGGGCAGGCCGGGCAGGATCGGCAGGCCCGCGGCGTCGGCCGAGGTCCAGCCGCTCGTGCGCAGGGCGTTGCCGCGCAGGTCGTAGACGGCGCCCGAGCCCGCCTTCCAGGAGCCGTCCGGCTGCACCGACGCGGCGTAGAGCTCGTACGCCTTGCAGGCCGCGGTGTCCTGGACGATCACGTGCCGGTCGCCGCCGGCGGTCGCGCCGCCCTCGACGCGCGCGTTGCGCGGGATCGGGTACGGGCCGGGGTCGCTCTCGCCGGCGTACGCGAAGGTGACCTTGACCCGGGCCTGGCCGGCGGGGACGTTCGTGACGGGGATGCCGGACGCGGTGCCGAAGTCGGGGTGGGCGTGCGCGGCGGCGCCGATGCTCGCCACCCAGGCCGCGGAGTCGCGGCTCACGGGCAGCCGGGACACGTCGGCGTGCCAGACGTTGTCGGCCGGGAAGATCGTGCACGGACCGGCGGAGGAGGGTGCCGGGGAGGCGGTCCCCGGCCCGCCCTCGGCGGCGGGCAGCGCGGGCGACGCGGCCAGCGCCGGCTGGGGCGTGGCCGGGGGCGGGGTCGCGGACGGCGAGCAGCCCTGCAGTACCGATGCCTGCAGGACCAATGCCAGACCAACGGCCGTCGTCCGCCTCATGCCGCGGGACGCTACCCGGCGGGGCGCGGCGCCTCCACCAGGTCACCCGTGCGGGCTGTTAGCATTCCCCGCGTGGCAGACCGGCAGGGTCTCGGGCCGGTGCTCACCGTCCCGAACCTCATCAGCTTCATGCGCCTGCTCGGCGTGCCATTGTTCCTGTACCTGTTCCTCGCCACCGACGCCACCGGCTGGGCGGTCGCCGTGCTCGTCATCGGCGGGCTCAGCGACTGGGTCGACGGGTTCGCGGCGCGCCGGCTCAAGCAGGTCAGCCGCCTCGGCGAGCTGCTGGACCCGCTCGCCGACCGGCTGTACATCCTGGCCACCCTCTTCGCGCTGACGTTCAAGGACGTCGTGCCCTGGTGGTTCACGATCGCGCTGCTCGCCCGCGAGGCCGTGATGGTGCTGGTCCTCGTGGTGCTGCGGATCCTCGGCCACGGCCCGCCGCCGGTGCACTACGTGGGCAAGACCGCCACCGCGATCCTGCTCATGGGCTTCCCGATGATGCTGCTGGCGCACTTCGCCGAGTCCGTGCGCTCGTGGGCGCAGCCCAGCGGCTGGGCGCTGCTGTGGTGGGGCATCGTCCTGTACTGGGTCGCGGCCGTGTTCTACGTGATCCAGGCCACCGTGCACGTGCGCGCGGGGCGGGCGGTGCAGTTGAAGGCCTCCAGCTCCTCGTGACCTCGCCGCGCCGCGACGACCTGCTCGGCGAGCTGTTCCGCAATCCGCTCGACCCCGGCTACGCGGCCGCGGCCGCCCGCCGCGGCGACGCCCCCGCACCCCGCTCCGGGCGGTGGCTGACCGCCGTGGCGATGCTGGCCATCGGGTTCCTGCTGGCGGTGGCGTACCACCAGGTGGTGCAGGCCGCCCCGGGCACCTCGAAGGCGCGCGACGATCTCGTGGCCGACGTGCGCGCCCGCCAGAAGACCGCCGACGATCTGCAGCGGCGCGCCGCCGACCTGCGCGCGCAGGTCGACCAGGCCCGCGACGACGCGCTCGCCGACGGCGACAGCGCCGCCCGGCTGCGGGATCTGGCCGCCGGGACCGGCACCGGCAAGGTCACCGGGGACGGGGTGGCGGTCCGCATCGCCGACGCGCCGCCGCAGGTCGATCCGGTCACCGGCCGTACCCAGGACGAGAACCTCGGCGTCGTGCTCGACCGGGACCTGCAGGACATCGCCAACGGGCTGTGGCAGTCCGGCGCGGAGGCGGTCGCGGTCAACGGCCAGCGGCTCACCGCGACCGGCACGATCCGGGCCGCCGGCGGGGTCATCCTCGTCGACTTCCGGCCGGTGACCAGCCCCTACGAGGTGACCGCGATCGGCCCGCCGGACCTCGCCGACCAGTTCAACGCCTCGGCGACGGCGAAGCGGTTCAAGCGGTACGTCGAGGAGTACCGCATGCAGTTCAGCGTGAAGAAGCGCTCGAACCTCGCCCTCGCCGGGTCCGCCGAGCCGCCGCTGCAGTACGCCCGGACGCCCGCCCCGACCCCTTCGTCGACTCCCTCTGGAGGTCCCACGCGATGATCGCCGTGATCGCCCTGGCCATCGGCGTTGCGGCCGGTGTCTTCCTCGAGCCGTCGGTGCCGCTCGGGTTGCAGCCGTACCTGCCGATCGCCGTCGTCGCCGCGCTCGACGCGGTCTTCGGCGCCCTGCGGGCCAAGCTCGACGGCATCTTCGACGACAAGCAGTTCGTCGTCTCGTTCGTGTCCAACGTGCTGGTCGCGGCCCTGATCGTGTACCTGGGCGACAAGCTCGGCGTCGGCGGGCAGCTGTCCACCGGCGTCGTCGTGGTCCTCGGGGTGCGGATCTTCGGCAACGTGGCCGCCATCCGCCGCCACCTGTTCCGGGCCTAGCCGTGGGCAAGTCCGCGAACCTCGTCATCGCCCTGCTGCTGGCCCTGCTCGGCTTCGGCGTCGCGGTGCAGTTCAAGGCCGGCGGTACCGATGCCGAGCTCTCCTCCGCCCGGCCCGAGGATCTCGTGCGCATCCTGTCCGACCTCGACGCCCAGCAGGACCGCCTGCGCGGCGAGATCAGCGACCTCGAGGACACCCAGCGGCAGCTGGACTCGGGGGCGCAGGGGCGCGACGCGGCCCTGGCCGAGGCCCGCAAACGCGCCGACGAGCTGGGGATCCTCGCCGGCACGCTCCCCGCCGAGGGGCCGGGTCTGCAGATCGACCTCACGCAGGGCTCCGAGGCCATAAAATCCGAAACCGTGCTCGACGCCATCGAAGAACTGCGCGGGGCCGGGGCCGAGGCCATGCAGATCGCCGGCGCCGGCGGGCCCGCGGTGCGGATCGTGGCCTCGACGTACTTCGTGGACGCCCCGGAGGCCGGCAGGCTCGTGGTCGACGGGACGACGATCGCCGCGCCCTATACGATCACGGTCATCGGAGGTCCGGACACCATGCGGACGGCGCTGAACATCCCGGGAGGGGTCGTGGACAGTGTCCGCCAGCACGGCGGTACGGTTTCCGTGCGCGAAATGGATCCCGTGCGCGTCAACGCGTTGCACAATGCCGGTGCGCTGCAGTACGCCAAGCCCGCACAGTAGTACCCAGCCGAGCGAGAAGGACTTGACGTGATTCCCGACGATCTGCGGTACACCGCCGAACACGAATGGCTCGCCCCCGCCGGGGACGGCACGTTCAAGGTCGGCATCACGCACTACGCGCAGGACTCGCTGGGCGACATCGTCTTCGTCCAGCTCCCCGAGACCGGCGCCGCGTTCGAGACCGGCGGGTCGCTCGGCGAGGTCGAGTCGACCAAGAGCGTCTCGGAGATCTACGCGCCGGTCGCGGGCCAGGTCGTCGCGGTGAACCCGGCCCTGGAGAGCGCGCCGGAGCTCATCAACGCCGATCCGTACGGCGAGGGCTGGCTCGTCGAGCTCAAGGTCGACGACCCGGCGGCCGTCGACGCGCTGCTCGACGCGAAGGCGTACGCCGACCTGACCGCCGGCTGATCACCCGGGAATTCGCCCGGTTTTTCACCGGTACCGTTGCCGCGCGTCCGGTTGACCCGTGATTTCGCGCGTGACTAGGCTCGCTCAGTCAACCGTATGCGTTGCAAGGCTTCCCATGCATCCGGCTGACCCCGACATACGACCGTGAGGTGGTTCGATGACGCGCCCAGACGACGAGTTTCCCCCGCTCGACGTCACGTCCACGCTCAACCTTGGCGCCATTGAGGATGCCATCGAGGGGCCGGACAACGACACGGTGCCCACCCGCATGTCGGGTTCCCTGCCGCCCGGCACGGCGCTGCTGGCGGTTCGCCGCGGGCCGAACGCCGGTGCGCGCTTCCTGCTCGACCACGACGTGACCACGAGCGGCCGGCACCCCGACAGCGACATCTTCCTCGACGACGTGACGGTCTCGCGCCGCCACGCCGAGTTCCACCGCGAGGGCGGCACGTTCACCGTGCGCGACGTCGGCAGCCTCAACGGCACCTACGTCAACCGCGAGCGCGTCGAGGCGGCGACGCTGAGCAACGGCGACGAGGTCCAGATCGGCAAGTTCCGCCTCGTGTTCGTCGCAGGACCGCGCCCCGACGAGAGCTGAGGCGATGACGGCGTCGGCGGCCGCCTGGAACAATCCGACCCCGGGTGAGGACCTCACCCGGGGCGAGCGTCTCATGAGCATCGGCGAGGTCCTCGCGCACCTGCGCGGCGACTTCCCCGACGTCACCATCTCCAAGCTGCGCTTCCTGGAGACCGAGGGGCTCGTCGAGCCGCGGCGCACCCCCGCCGGGTATCGCAAGTACACGTGGATGGACGTGTCGCGGCTGCGCTACGTGCTCACCGCGCAGCGGGACCAGTACCTCCCCCTGCGCGTGATCCGCGAACACCTCGCCACCATGCGCGAGCCGCTGACCGAGGTTTCGGACTCGGTACCGGCCGAGGCCCCCGCCGAGATCCGGCTCACCCGCGAGGAGCTGCTGAGCAAGGCCGGGCTCACCGAGGCGGCGCTCAAGGCCCTCGAGGACCACGGGCTGCTCAAGCCCCGCCCCGGGGCCGGCTACGACGCCGACGCCCTCGAGGTGGCCACGGCCGCGGCCCGCCTGGCCGAGTTCGGCGTGGAGCCGCGGCACCTGCGCGCCTACCGGGCCGCCGCCGACCGCGAGATCGGCCTGTTCAGCCAGCTCGTAACCCCGCTGACCAGGCAGAACGGCCCGGCCGGCCGCGCCCGGGCGGCCGACACGGTCCACGAGCTCGCGGCGCTGACCCAGCGCGTGCACGCCGCGCTGGTCCGCGCCGGCCTGCGCGAGATCCTCGGCAAGTAGCCCCCTCGCCGGCAAATCCTGGGTGAATGGGGCGTTTCGCACCGCGCCCGATCGGCTCCATCCGCAGGCGATCTTCACCACTCGGCACGCCGGACGGGCATCGCGAGTGGCACGACTGCCGTGGAGTCCGTGTAACGTGCAGGGAGAGGCAAGTCGACACGGAGGCGGCAGTGCGAGAGCTGAATGTGGTCGGAGTTCGCGTGGAGCTGCCTACCAATCAGCCCATCGTGTTGCTCAAGGAGGTCGACGGAGACCGCTACCTGCCGATCTGGATCGGCGCGGTAGAGGCCACCGCGATCGCCTACGAGCAGCAGGGGGTGAAGCCGGCGCGGCCCCTGACCCACGATCTGATGCGCGACATGCTCGCGGCGTTGAAGGCCCCGCTGCACGCCGTCGAGATCGTGGAGATGCGCGACAACATCTTCTACGCGGAGCTCGTCATCGGCGACAACGTCCGCGTCTCGGCCCGCCCGAGCGACTCGATCGCCCTGGCCCTGCGCGTGGGCGCCCCGATCCGCTGCGCCGACCAGGTCCTGACCGAGGCCGCCATCGTCATCCCTGACGAGCAGGAGGACGAGGTCGAGAAGTTCCGGGAGTTCCTGGAGCAGGTCCGCCCGGAGGACTTCGCCGGCTGAACCGGCCGGGCGCGACGACGACAGCCGCGCCGGGCGCGCTGCGGTGCGGGCGCTGGCGGCTCCCCAACGGCATCACCCTCCCCTCAGTAGGGACCGGCCCATTCTCGGGCGGATCCACCATGTCGCGGGCGGCCACCGACCAATCTCACCCGGAAACCGCCCGGCCGGCACACGTCAGGCGCGGCAGCGGACGGGCCTCGGCCGACGAGCGCCCAGCGACGGCCCGGGACGCGCACGGCAGGCGACGGCAACGCGGGCAGCAGGCGGCGCGCCCAGCGACCGCGATCACAGGCGACGACGCGGGGCGCAGGTGGGCGGACGGGCCGGTGGTGGGCATCAGGCGGCGATAACGCGCGCTGCGGGGCGACGGGCCGCAAGCGGACAGCGAGCCGTCCGCCGCGAATGGCGAACAGTCAACAGCGAACGGCGAACGGCGATGACCCAGACGCGAGCAACGAGCAGCGGTCGCCGGCGTGCGGCGGTAAGCAGCCGAGCGATGGTGGTAACAGGCGGGTGATCCCGGGCGGGGCGCGGGGTGGCGAGCGTGGGACGTGGTTGGTAACAAATCGGGCACACGCCCGTGTGACGAGGGCGGAAACGCCTGCGCAGTTCGGTGAAGACGCTTGCCTTCCGGAACGTGGCGGGTAGCGTCGGTGGTGGGTCAACCGCAGCGTCGGGGTGCCGTCGCCGACGGTCAACCAGCGCCGCGGGTGGACGCGCGCAAGGTTTCACGCACCGGCACGCGGCGTGTCGCGGCGTTACCTCCCCGCGGACCCTCAAGGTGCGCTATAGGGTTGCGGGTGTTGACGCTGGAGGTGGGTCGCAATGCAACAGCCCCCGGATCCCGGGATACCCGGCCATGCCGCCGCGGCCGCTGAGGCCGTCCAGGTGAACCCGGCCGTGGAGCACCACACCGCGGCAAGCGCGCCGATCGGCCACGCACCAGTTGCCGGGCCCGTTACCCAGATCGACCACCGTTCACACATCGGCTTCGCGATGACCGCCGACGACACGGTGCCGAGCGTCAACCACCCGGCCGCCGCCCACGGCGAGCAGCACGGGACCGCAACCGCGGGGTTTGGAGCGAACACCAGCGACATCGGAGGCGACGTGGACGCCTTTGCGGCGAGTTCAACCGCCGGGCCCGGCTCGAGCCCCGCGAACAGCAACGGGCCGAGCACCACCACCGGGCCGAGCACCACCACCGGGCCGAGCACCAGCACCAGGCCCAGCGCCACCGGGCCCAGCGCCGCCAGCGGCCCGAGCGCCACCAGCGCCACCGGGCCGAGCGCCACCGGCACGGGGATCGCCGACGCCGACGACGTCGGCTACCGCGGCCCGACCGCCTGCCACGCCGCCGGGATCAGCTACCGCCAGCTCGACTACTGGGCCCGCACCGGGCTCGTCGTGCCCTCCGTGCGCGACGCCAGCGGCTCCGGCAGCCAGCGCCTCTACTCCTTCCGCGACATCGTCGTGCTCAAGGTCGTCAAGCGCCTCCTCGACGCGGGCGTCTCGCTGCAGAACATCCGCAAGGCCATCGACACGCTGCGCTCGCGCGGGGTCGGGGACCTCGCCGGCATCACCCTGATCTCGGACGGGACCACCGTCTACGAGTGCCGCTCGCCCGAGGAGGTCGTCGACCTGCTCCAGGGCGGCCAGGGCGTCTTCGGCATCGCGATCTCCGGGGCGTTCAAGGAGATCGAGGGCACCCTGTCGCACCTGCCGGCCGAGGCGGCCACGACGGGCGAGGAAGTGCCCGCGCCGCCGGCCACCGGCAGCGCCGGGGACACCTACGCCGGTGACACCTACGCCGGGGGCGACGAGCTCGCGATGCGCCGCGCCCGCCGCCGCGCCGGCTGAACGACCCCACCACCGCATCCCGAGACCCCCGTTCGCCGATCGTGCCCCCAGTTTAGAACAGAGGTACGACACAAACGGGTGTATCGCGAAAGGTGGGCGCCCGAGCCGCATACCCCCGGGGCGGTGTGGACGCCCGACCGGGATCACCGGGCCCGCCCTGCCGGCGGTCGTCGCGTTCCTGTGCGCCAGCCGCCGTCTCGTGGTGTCGTCGTAAGCTCCAAGGCGTGACGTTCCGTGGCTGGCCCGCCGAGGCGCTCGAGTTCTACGACGGACTCGAGGCGGACAACTCCAAGACGTACTGGACCGCGCACAAGAGCATCTACGAGGAGCAGGTGCGCGGTCCCATGAGCGAGCTGCTGGCGGAGCTGGAGCCGGAGTTCGGCCCGGCGAAGATCTTCCGCCCGTATCGCGACGTGCGCTTCAGCGCCGACAAGTCGCCCTACAAGACCTCGTGCGCCGCCTCGTTCGAGCGCGGCGGCTACGTCCAGCTGACCGCCGAGGGCCTCGCCGCCGGCGCCGGGGCGTACATGATGGACTCGCCCCGCCTGGCCCGCTTCCGCCAGGCGGTCGCCGCCGACGCGTCGGGCCGCGAACTCGACGCCATCGTCGCGGACCTGGTCGCCCGCGGCTGGTCGGTGACGTCGCACCAGCAGCTCAAGACCGTGCCGCGCGGCTACGACAAGGAGCACCCGCGCGCCGACCTGCTGCGCCACAAGGGCCTCATCGCCTGGCACCAGTTCCCGCTGAAGCCCTGGCTCGGCACCGCCAAGGCGCGCGGGCACGTGGAGACGTTCCTGCGCGGCTGCCGCCCCCTGCAGGAATGGCTCGCCGCCCACACGTGACCTGAAGCCGGCGCCGCTCGACCGGCACCCCAACAAGCCCGCGAGCCCCCGAGCCGGCGCCGCTCGACCGGCACCCCAACAAGCCCGCGAGCCCCCGAGCCGGCGCCGCTCGACCGGAACCGCTCGACCGGCACCGCCGACGAGCGCGCGGGCAGCTGCGTCAGTGTCAGCGGCGCTCGACGGCCGCCATCAGCACGTCGAACGGCGCCGCGGCCGCCCGGGCCGCCGCGTCGCGGTCGGCGGCCTCGCGCGCCGCCGGCTCCGCCCACAGCCCGCCCTCCAGCGCGAGCGCCGCCCGCGCCGCGTCGGCGCCCGCCTGCCAGGCGGCCTCCTCGGCCGCCGCGCGGACCAGGCTCGCCGGCCGCTCGCCGACCGGCACCTGCGGCGGGTCGGCCAGCAGGTTGCCCGGCGGCACGAACACGACCGGCAGGCCGCTGCCGAGGACGGTGGACCGGCGCCGGGCCTCGAAGGCCGGCGCGTCGTCGATGGCCGCGCCGTAGACGGCCGCGGTGCGGGCCGCGATCGCGTGCCACGAGTGCCGCTCGCGGACCATGGCGCGGGCCCGGGTGGCGAGGGTCTGGGCGAACAGCGGGTCCTGCAGCAGCGCCCCGACGGCGTCGGCGAGGCCGTCCGGGTCGCCGGCCGGGAAGCGGATGCCCGTCACGCCGTGCTCGACGATCGAGGCCAGGCCGCCCGTCGAGGCCACGACGAGGGCGGCGCCCGAGGCGGCGGCCTCCAGGGCCACGGTGCCGGTCGGCTCGTAGCGGCTCGGCATCACGAACGCGTCCGCGGCGGCCAGGACCGCGGCCAGGGTCGGCTGGTCCAGGGTGCCGGGGAAGGAGACGGCGCGGTGCAGCTTGAGGCGGCGGGCCTCCTCGATCAGGGTGCCGCGGTAGGGGCCGTCGCCGGCCACGACCGCGCGGGTGCCGGGGTGGCGCTCTCGGATCGCGGGCATCGCGGCGAGGAGGTCCTGCACGCCCTTCTCGCTGACCAGGCGCCCGGCGTAGACGAGCAGCGGGCCCTCGCCGGCGAAGCGCAGGCGGGCCTGGAGCACGGCGCGGGGCTCGGCGGTCCACACGTCCGGGTCGATGCCGCTGGGCACGACGTCGACGCGCTCGGCGGGGACGTCGAAGAGGTGCTGGACCTCCCAGCGCAGGTATTCGGTCGGCACGATCACCCGGCAGGCCTCGGAGCCCAGCCACCACTCGACGGAGTGCACCGAGCGGCTGGTCTCGCCCTCGAGGTAGCCCTGGCGGCGGCCCGCCTCGGTGGCCTGCAGCGAGGCCACGAACGGGATGCCGAAGTGCTCCTTGAGGGTCACCGCGGCGTGCGTGACGAGCCAGCCGTGGGCGTGGATCACCTCGTAGCCGGCCGCCGGTGCGGTGCGGATGGCGGTCTCGGCCAGCATGTGGTTGACGGCCATGGTGTGGCTGAGGTCGGCGTCGTCGGTGGACGGCACCGCCGCGGCCCGGACGACCCGCACGGCGCCGAGCATCGATGTCGCCGGGGTGCCGGGCTCGTGCCGGGTGACGACGGTGACGTCGTGGCCGGCGGCGCCCAGCGCGGCCGCCAGCGCGGCCGTTCGTGCATCACTCGAAGGGAAGTCCCAGGCGATCATCAAAACGCGCATAGCGGATACCTCTCGTCGCCGACTGTCACCGTAGCGCGTTCCGACGCTTCCGCGGAGCGGCTTCGCGGGCCAATTTCACTGTTCCCGATGTTGCGGGACGTGCACCTTGCAGACTGCAGTTTTGCCTGATGACGGTGCGTGCGTGCAGCAGAGCGGCGACCGATCGGGCGGAGAACGGCGCCCCGGTCGGGCAGTACGGCGCGTCACCCTCCGCGATCTCGCTGACCGAGCCGAGTCCGCACTCGCCCAAATGTCCCTCAACCGCGACGAGCAGCGCGTCCACCGGCCGGCCGGCGGCACACATCGCGTCGACGTACGGCCCGAGCCACCACGGCCACACCGTTCCCTGGTGATATGCCGTGTCCCGGGCGACGACGCCGCCCCGGTGCGCACCAAGGTACCCGTACTCGCGCGGGCCAAGCGTGCGCAGGCCCATCGGCGTGAGCAGGCTCTCCCCCACGGCCCGCAGCACGTCGTCGCGCAGGCGGGGCTCGTCGGCGCCGGGGGCGTACGGCAGGCTGAACGCGAGCAGCTGGTTGGGGCGCAGCACCGAGTCGTCGTGGACGCCGGAGCCGCCCTTCGGGTAGGGCGCGGGGCCGGCGTCCACGACGTCGTAGAGCCAGCCGTCGGGCGCGCGGAAGCGCTTCACGAACTGGGCCCGCACGGCGTCGCGGCGGCCGTGCACGACGGAGGCGTCGCGGCCGCAGCGCTCCCGCAGCGCGGCGACGGCGCCGAGCGCGTTCGCCCACAGCGCGTTGAGCTCGACCGGCTTGCCGTCGCGCGGGGTCACGGGCCCGCGCGGCAGGCGGGTGTTCATCCAGGTGAGGCCGGCGTGGTCGGCGTCGAGGACGAGCAGCCCGTCGAGGGGGTCGACGCTCACGCCGTCGCGGGTGCCCTTCGTGTACGCCGCGATGACCCCCTCCACCGCGGGCAGCAGCTCCGCGGCGAGGTCCGCGTCGCCGGTGCGCGCGATGTGCCGGTCGACGGCGTGGACGTACCACAGCGCCCCGTCGGCGTCGCCGAGCTCCTCGCCGCGCAGCCGCGCGCCGAGGCCGGCGTGGGCCCGCAGCAGCTCGCGGCCCTCGGCGGCGCGGCCGGTGTGCAGGAAGAGCCCCTCGTAGGCGGTCATGGTGTCGCGCAGGTAGCTGCCGAACCACGGGTACCCGGCGATCACCTCGGGCCCGCCGTCGCGCTCGATGATGAAGGCGTCCGCGGCGAGCGTGAGCAGGCGCTCGGCGGCGGTGCGCACGCCGGCCTGGCGCACGAGCCGGCGGGCGCGGCGGCGGGCGGCCTCCACCACGGCGGGGCCGTCGGGCAGCGGCGCGTCGTTGCCGAGGTCGGAGCGGGCGGTGACGGTGAGGGTCTCGCCCACGCCCAGGTCGGCCGCGAACGTCCCGGCGGCCCAGAGGTCCTCGACCGCGTTGAGGCCGCGGGCGGTCTCCTCGCGGTGGTAGGCGTCGAGATACCACTCGCCGATCGGCGTCCAGCCCGGCCCGTCGAGCGCGTAGGCGTCCTCGATGTCCAGCGGGCCGTCGGTGCAGAAGCGCTCGCCGTCGGCGTCGCGCCAGGTGCACAGGGCGGTGAGGCCGAGGTGGACCCGGGCGCCGGGCGGGGCCGCGACCAGGCGGTGCACGACGGCGACGGCGTTGCGGCCGCGGACCATCGCGACCTCGCGCTCGAGGACGTATTCGCCGAACCGCCAGCGCCAGCGCGGTACGCCATCGACGATCTCGAAGGATTCGAGGTGGAGGTGGCCCTGGGGGTCGATCGCGCCGGAGCCCCACTCGTGCACCGCGAGGCGGTGCTCGGCGCCGCCGGGCAGCCGCAGCAGCGGGTCGAGCGCGGCGAGCGCGACGCGGCGCTGCGGGGTGACGAGCAGCGCGTGGTACCGGCGCGTGCGCAGACCGGCGACCGTGCCGGTCGCGTATCCCCCGAGGCCGTCGGTGACCAGCCACTCCGCTTCGAATCCCGCCGGGGTGGCGCAGGCATGCGGGCCGAAGGTCATCACCGATCCGGGGGGCATGTGCCCAACTATGATCTGAACCCCCTCGTTTCAAACACGCGCCACGGCTGAATTCGCCGGAGATTCATCCTGCAACCGTGTCGGGAATCCGACGCGCCGCCGATCACGATTCATTATTGGGGTTGAGGGGCATATGGCAGCCAGCTTCGCGCGTACCCGCGCGTGAACTTTCGACGCAGGTAACACTGTGGCAACGAGGGCGCCGTTGGACAACGGTGCCGAGCAATGGAGCAGGAGCCGACATGCAGGTCTGGCCGGGCAACCGGTACCCGTTGGGCGCGACCTACGACGGGCAGGGCACCAACTTCGCGATCTTCAGCGAGGTGGCCGAGTCCGTCGAGCTGTGCCTCTTCGACGATCACGACGCCGAGGAGCGCATCAAGCTGGTCGAGGTCGACGCGTTCGTCTGGCACGCCTACCTGCCGGGGGTCGAGCCGGGCCAGCGGTACGGCTTCCGCGTCCACGGCCCCTACGAGCCGCAGCGGGGCCTGCGCTGCAACCCGCACAAGCTGCTGCTGGACCCGTACGCGAAGGCCATCGACGGCGACATCGCCTGGGACCCGGCGGTCTACGGCTACGACTTCAACGACCCCGAGCGCATGTCGGAGGCCGACTCGGCCCCGTTCATGCCCAAGGCGGTCGTGGTGAACCCGTACTTCGACTGGGGCAACGACTCGGCCCCGCGGGTGCCGTATCACCACACGGTCGTCTACGAGGCGCACGTCCGCGGCCTGACCATGCGCCACCCGGACGTGCCCAAGGAGCTGCGCGGCACCTACGCCGGCATCGGGCACCCGGCGGTCGTCGAGCACCTCAAGCGGCTGGGCATCACCGCCGTGGAGCTGCTGCCCGTGCACCACTTCGTGCACGACCAGCGCCTGGTCGAACTGGGCCTGTCCAACTACTGGGGCTACAACACGATCGGCTTCTTCGCCCCGTACCACGGCTACGCCCACCGCCACCGCGGCCAGCAGGTCCAGGAGTTCCGCGGGATGGTCAAGGCGCTGCACGCGGCCGGCATCGAGGTCATCCTCGACGTCGTCTACAACCACACCGCCGAGGGCAACCACCTCGGCCCGACGCTGAGCTTCCGCGGCATCGACAACGGGCACTACTACAAGCTCGAGGACGACGACAACCGGTACTACACGGACTACACGGGCACCGGCAACAGCTTCAACGTGCGCAACCCGCACTCGCTGCAGCTCGTCATGGACTCGCTGCGCTACTGGGTGACGGAGATGCGGGTCGACGGCTTCCGCTTCGATCTCGCCTCGACCCTGGCCCGGGAGTTCTACGACGTCGACCGCCTGTCGACGTTCTTCGAAGTCGTGCAGCAGGACCCGGTGGTCAACCAGGTGAAGCTCATCGCCGAGCCGTGGGACGTCGGGCCGGGCGGCTACCAGGTCGGCAACTTCCCGCCGCTGTGGACGGAGTGGAACGGCCGGTTCCGCGACACCGTGCGCGACTTCTGGCGCGGCGAGCCGGCGACGCTGGGCGAGTTCGCGTCGCGGATCACCGGCTCGGCCGACCTCTACCAGGACGACGGGCGGCGGCCCTTCGCCAGCATCAACTTCGTCACCTGCCACGACGGCTTCACGCTCAACGACCTCGTCTCGTACAACGACAAGCACAACGAGGCCAACACCGAGGACAACCGCGACGGCGAGAGCCACAACCGCTCGTGGAACTGCGGCGTGGAGGGCCCGACCGACGACCCGGCGGTCGCCGCGCTGCGGGCCAAGCAGCGCCGCAACTTCCTCACCACGCTCATGCTCAGCCAGGGCGTGCCGATGATCTGCGCGGGCGACGAGCTCGGGCGCACGCAGGGCGGCAACAACAACGCGTACTGCCAGGACAACGAGATCAGCTGGGTCGACTGGGAGAACGTGGACGAGCAGCTGCTGGCGTTCGCGCGCGGCCTGGCGCTGTTCCGGGAGCGCCACCGGGTGTTCCGCCGCCGCCGCTTCTTCACCGGCCGGCCGGTCGCCCGCGCCGAGGGCACCCCGATCGCGGACGTCGCCTGGTTCGCCACGGACGGGCGGGCGATGACCGAGGAGGACTGGGACAACCACTTCGGCAAGGCGCTCATGCTCTTCGTCAACGGCGAGAGCATCACCGAGCGCGGCTCGCACGGGGAGCGCCACGTCGACGACTCGTTCCTGCTGTGCTTCAACGCGCACTACGAGCCGCTCGAGTTCGTCATCCCGCCGCAGGAGTACGGCAAGGAGTGGGAGCTGGTGATCGCGACGGCGACGGGTCCGGCCCGCGACGGCGTGAGCTACACCGCGGGCGGCACGATCACGGTGCCGGACCGCTCCCTCGTCGTGCTGGACCGCACGGTATGAGGGTGCCGACGGGGACGTACCGCGTGCAGGTGCGCCCGGACTTCGGGCTGGACGCGACCGCCGGCCTCGCCGGGTACCTGCGCGCGCTGGGGGCCTCGCACCTGTACTCCGCGCCGCTGCTCACCGCCACCCCGGGCTCGCCGCACGGCTACGACGTCGTCGACCCGCGCACGGTGAACCCGCAGCTCGGCGGCGCGCCCGCGCTGGACCGGCTGGTGGCGGCGCTGCGGCAGCAGGGGCTCGGGCTCGTGGTCGACATCGTGCCCAACCACATGGGCCTGTTCCAGCCCGCGGCCAACCCGATGTGGTGGGACGTCCTGGCGAGGGGGCGGGCCAGCGTCTACGCGGACTGGTTCGACATCGACTGGGACGCCGGCCCGATCGTGGTGCCGGTGCTCGGCTCGCCCGCCCTGGACGACCTGCGCGTCGAGGACGGCGAGCTGCGCTACTACGAGCACCGCTTCCCGATCGCCGCCGGCACCGGGGAGGGGACCCCGCAGGAGGTGCACGCGCGGCAGCACTACCGGCTCGTGTACTGGCGCGAGGGCAACGAGCGGCTCAACTACCGCCGGTTCTTCGCCGTCACCGAGCTGGCCGGGGTGCGCGTCGAGGACCCGGCGGTGTTCGAGGCCACGCACGCGGAGATCCTGCGCTGGGTCCGCGAGGGCCTCGCCGACGGCATCCGCGTCGACCACCCCGACGGGCTGCGCGACCCCGGCGGATACCTGGCCCGGCTGCGCGAGCGGGCCCCGGACACGTGGCTGCTCGTGGAGAAGATCCTGGAGCGCGGCGAGCCCATGCCGCCGTGGCCCGTCGACGGCACCACCGGCTACGACGCCCTGGCCGAGGTCTGCGGCCTGTTCATCGACCCCGGCTTCCCGCAACCGTCCGGCCCGACCTGGCAGCAGGAGTCGTACGAACAGAAGCTGGACGTCACCCGGCGCCTGTTCACCGCGGAGCTCAACCGCCTCGAGCGCCTGGGCGGCGACCGGGAGGTCCTGGCCGAGATCGCCGCGAACTTCGACGTGTACCGCACGTACCTGCCCTACGGCGTCGAGCACCTGGAGAAGGCGGCCAAGGGCGAGGTGCCCGAGCGGCTCAAGGACCCCTCCGACGAGCTGGCGGCCAGGTTCCAGCAGCTCACCGGCGCGGTCATGGCCAAGGGCGTCGAGGACACGGCGATGTACCGCTGGAACCACCTCATCGCCCTGAACGAGGTCGGCGGCGACCCCAGCCGCGTCGGCGTCGAGCCGGGCGAGTTCCACGAGGCCCAGGCGCGCCGGCACCGCGAGTGGCCGAACGGCATGACCACCCTGTCCACCCACGACACCAAGCGCGGCGAGGACGTGCGGGCCCGCCTCGCCGTGCTCAGCGAGGTGCCGGACGAGTGGCGGGCCGCCGTCGCCGGGTGGCGCGAGGCCGCCCCGCTGGACGACCCGTCGTTCGAGGCCCTCTTCTGGCAGACGATCGTCGGCGCCTGGCCGATCTCGCAGGAGCGGCTGCGGCTGTACCTGCAGAAGGCCGCCCGCGAGGCGAACCGCTCGACCTCGTGGGACGAGCCGGACAAGGCCTTCGAGGACGCCGTCGAGTCGAACCTGGCCCGGGTCTTCCACGACGCGGACCTGCACGGCTCGGTGCGGGACTTCGCGTCCCGGATCACCCCGTACGGCTGGAGCAACGCGCTGGGCCAGAAGCTCGTGCAGCTGACGATGCCGGGCGTGCCGGACGTGTACCAGGGCACCGAGCTGTGGGAGAACTCCCTCGTCGACCCCGACAACCGCCGCCCGGTCGACTTCGCCGAGCGCCTCGACCTGCTCACCGCGCTCGACGCCGCCGCGGCGGCCGGGCAGCCGCTGCCGCCGGTCGACGTGTCCGGGGCGGCGAAGCTGCTCGTGGTCAGCCGCGCGCTGCGGCTGCGCCGCGACCGGCCCGAGCTGTTCGGCGACTACCGGCCCGTCGAGGCCACCGGCGCGGCGCAGCGGCACGTCGTCGCGTTCGACCGGGGCGGCGCGCTCACCGTCGCCACCCGGCTCCCGGTCGGCCTCGAGGCCGCCGGCGGCTGGCGTGACACCGAGCTCACGCTCCCGGCCGGCGACTGGGTCGACGCGCTCACCGGGCGCGGGGCCACGCCGCGCCTCGCCGACCTGCTCGCCTCCTACCCCGTCGCACTGCTGGTGAAGGGCTGACCGCATGGAGTTCCGGGTCTGGGCGCCGTCCGCGCGCCGTGTCGTCCTGCACAGCGGGGACGCCGCGATTCCCATGACCGCCGACGGCCAGTGGTGGACGGCGCAGGACCCGTCGGCCGGCCACGGCACCGACTACGGCTTCGCGCTCGACGACGCCGGGACGGTGCTGCCCGACCCGCGCTCCCGGTGGCAGCCGGGCGGGGTGCACGGGCGCAGCCGGGTCTACGACCACGCCCGCTTCGCCTGGGGCGACGCCGGCTGGACCGGGCGCCAGCTCGCCGGGAGCGTCGTCTACGAGCTGCACGTGGGCACCTTCACGCCGTCGGGGACGTTCGACGGGGCGATCGAGCGGCTGCCGTACCTGCGCGACCTGGGCGTCGACCTGGTCGAGCTGCTGCCGGTGAACGCCTTCAACGGCGAGTACAACTGGGGCTACGACGGCGTCGGCTGGCACGCGGTGCAGGAGAGCTACGGCGGCCCCGACGGGCTCAAGCGGTTCGTCGACGCCGCCCACCGGGCCGGCATCGGCGTGCTCATCGACGCCGTCTACAACCACTTCGGCCCGTCCGGGGCCTACGCCCCGCAGTTCGGCCCGTACCTCTCCACCGGCGCGAACACCTGGGGCCGCTCGCTCAACCTCGACGAGGCCGACAGCGGCGAGGTGCGCCGGTTCATCATCGACAGCGCGCTGCAGTGGCTGCGCGACTACCACGCCGACGGCCTGCGCCTCGACGCCGTGCACGCGCTGGTCGACCGCGGCGCGACCCACCTGCTCGAGGAGCTCGCGGCCGAGGTCGACGCGCTGTCCGCGGCGCTGGGCCGGCCGCTGACGCTCATCGCCGAGTCCGACCTCAACGACCCGAAGCTCATCACGGCCCGGGAGGGCGCCGGCTACGGCCTGCACGCCCAGTGGGACGACGACGTCCACCACGCCCTGCACGCCCTGCTGACCGGGGAGCGGCAGGGGTACTACGGCGACTTCGGCAGCCCCGAGTGCTTCAAGACGGTGTGGGAGTCGGCGTTCTTCCACGCGGGCACCTGGTCCTCGTTCCGCCGTCGCGTGCACGGGCGCGCCGTCGACCGCGCGCGCATCCCGGGGTACCGCTTCGTCGTCTGCCTGCAGAACCACGACCAGATCGGCAACCGCGCGACCGGGGACCGGCTCACCGCGACCCTCTCCCCCGGCCTGCTGCGCGTGGGCGCCACGCTGCTGCTGACCTCCCCGTTCACGCCGATGCTGTTCATGGGCGAGGAGTTCGCGGCCCGCACCCCGTGGCAGTTCTTCACGAGCCACCCGGAGCCGGAGCTGGCCGCGGCCGTGGCCGACGGGCGCCGCGAGGAGTTCGCCGCGCACGGCTGGCCCCCGGGCGACGTGCCCGACCCGCAGGATCCGGAGACGTTCGCGCGCTCCCAGCTCGACTGGGCGGGCATGGACATGGAGATGCTCGAGCTGTACCGGCGGCTGATCGCGCTGCGCAAGTCCCTGCCGGGCCTGTCGGACCCGCGCCTGGACCGCGTCCACGTCGTCCACGACGACGGGGTCCTGCTGATCCGCCGCGGCGAGCAGACGGTGGTGGCCAACCTGACGGCCGACCCCCGCACGGTGCCGCTGCGCGCCGAGTGCGTGCTGTTCGCGACCGACGAGGCGATCCTGCTCCAGTCCGACCTGCTGACCCTCCCCGGCGAGTCGGCCGCGATCCTTTAACGGCTCCGGCGGTCGCGAACCCGCCGCCATCCGTACGAAACGACCGATAGGCGACAGCCCCGGCGGCGGTCCCGGCACCACAATGCGATCATGACGAGCTTCATGCCGCGCGGCAGCCGGCGCCATGGCGCACTGCTGGTCGCCGCGACCGTCGTGGTCTGGCTGGTCGCCGGCGTGGCGGTCGCGCTGGGCGGCTGGATGTGGTGGGCGGTGGCGGCGCTGCCGATCGCGGCCCTGCTCGTCCCGCCGATCCTGCTGTTCCGGCTCAGCGGCGAGCGGATGTGGCCGACCTGGGTGGCGTTCGGCTTCGTGCTCGTGCTGCTGCTGACCGCCTACGCCGGGCCGGGCGACTGGTACCTGCGCGCCGCGGGCACCCGCACCACCGCGACGGTCCGCGAGGTGTCCTGCCCGGCTCCGACCCGCGACGTCCGCAACGACCGGTGCCTGTACAGCTACAAGCTCTACGACGCGTCCGGCGCCCTGCTGCCGGGCGAGTTCCGCGACACGGTCGAGTACGAGTACGGCAGCCCGGTCGACGTGGTCGTCGATCCGCGCGGCCTGCTCGGCCCCCGCCTCGCCGCCGACCTCGACAGCCGGGTGTTCGACGTCCTGGCGCTGGCCGGTTTCGCCGGCTTCGCCGCGACCGTCGCCGCCGCGACCGCCCTCGGCCGCCGGGCCCCGAAGCGGCCCGGGCGGTAGCCCCACGCCGGGCCGTGGAGCGGCTCGGCGGTCAGCTGTCGCAGCCCGCCAGCATCTCCCGGCCCGCCGGCGCCAGGGCGAGGCCCGGCGGCGCCGGGGCGGCCGTCGGCTGGGGCAGCCTGGCCGCCGCCGATGAGCGTCACGCCCCACGCCGGGCCGTGGAGCGGCTCGGCGGTCAGCTGTCGCAGCCCGCCAGCATCTCCCGGCCCGCCGGCGCCAGGGCGAGGCCCGGCGGCGCCGGGGCGGCCGTCGGCTGGGGCAGCCTCGCCGCCGCCGATGCGCGTCACGCCCCGGCCGCAGCGCGGGCACCACGGCCGCGTCCCACACCTCGGCCGGGTCGGTGAACGGGGCCGCTCGGCGCCCGCGGCCGGGTCGAAGCGGCACCGGCGCGCGGACCGGCGATCGGAGGGGCGGCCTCGATTCGCGCGGGGGACTCCCCTTGACCACACCCCCGACGAGCTGCTTAAGTAACCAAGAGGTTAGATAACCACTTGGTTAGGTACGCGATGAGCACTGATCGGCTGAGCATGACCTTCGCGGCCCTCGCGGACCCGACGCGCCGGGCGATCCTCGCCCGGCTCAGCGCGGGCGAGGCGACCGTGAAGGAGCTGTCGGCGCCGTTCGCGATGAGCGGGCCCGCGATCTCCAAGCACCTGCGGGTGCTGGAGCAGGCCGGGCTGATTTCGCGCGGGCGGGAGGCGCAGTGGCGGCCCTGCCGGCTGGAGGCCGGGCCGCTGCGGGAGGTCGCCGCGTTCGCCGAGGAGTACCGGCGTTTCTGGGACGAGAGCTACTCGCGCCTGGACGCTTATCTGCAGTTTCTTCAGGACGACATCAGGGAGCCGGACGATGAGCACTGACACGCTGGGCGTGACCGGATTCGAGCTGGACGGCGAGCGGGGGGTGCGGATCACCCGGGTCGTGGCCGCGCCGGCCGGGCTCGTGTTCGACGTGCACACCAGCCCCGAGCACCTGCCGCACTGGATGGTCGGCCCGCCCGGCTGGACCATGGGCGTGTGCGAGATCGACCCGCGGCCGGGCGGGGCGTTCCGGTACGTCTGGAGCACCGCGAGCGGCGAGGAGCTGACGATCTCGGGCACCTTCGAGGAGGTCGAGCGGCCGCAGCGGCTGGTGAGCACCGAGGCCTGGGCGGGCTGGCCCGCGACCCGCAACACCCTGACGTTCACCGACCTCGGCGGCCGGACCCGGATCACGACCCACATCACGTACCCGTCGGCCGAGGCCCGCGACAACGCCCTGCGCAGCGGGATGCGCGAGGGCATGGAGGCCACCTACGCGAACCTGGACTCCTACCTCGCCGGGCAGTTCACCATGCGGCTGGAGCTGGTGCCGATCCCGGTCGCCGACGTCGACGCGGCCCGGGCCTTCTACGCCGACCGGCTCGGCTTCCACGTGGACCACGACATCGAGCCCGGCAACGGCGCCCGGATCATCCAGCTGACCCCGCCCGGCTCGGCCTGCTCGATGCTGCTCTCCAAGGGCCTGCCCGGCATGGACCAGGCGCCCGGCGTCGTGCACGGCCTGCACCTCGTCGTCGACGACGTCCGCACGGCCCGGGAGGCGCTGCTCAAGCGGGGCGTCGACGTCGGCGAGGTGCAGGACATGGGCGGCATCCTCTACGCCGGGTTCGCCGACCCGGACGGGAACTCGTGGCTGCTGCAGGAGATCCCGCCGTCGGCGGCGACCTCGAGCGAGCCCCAGGACGTGCCGGCCACGTAGGGATAGCGGCCGGGGCGCCGGCCACGCGTCCAGGCCGTCAGCAGCGACCAGCCCGCCATGGCGCGCACGTAGTGGTCGCCGCACTCGATCTCGTTGAACGGGTTGCGGCGCGTGCCGTCGTAGCGGGCCCGCACGCCGCGGACGATCGCCAGGCCCTCCTCGTCGAGGCCCTCGTACAGGCAGTGGGCGGCCACCTGGTACTCCACGCCGGTCCACACCTCGTCGCAGTAGCGCAGCGGGACCGCCGGGCGCCCCCCGTGGGGCCAGGTGCAGACCACCAGCCCGGTCTCGTCGCCGTCGGCGAACTCCCGATAGCCGTGTTTCGCGAAGCCACGGCGCAGGTTGTACCGCACGATCGACCGCAGCGCCGTGCGCACCCGGTCGACGGGCAGCAGGTGGCCGAGGTCGAGCTCGTGCGCCCACCACTGCCCGAGCAGCTGGTCGGAGAGGCACCCCGCACCGAAGGCGTAGAACTCGCCGTTCCACAGCAGCGCGTCGTACGCCTTCGAGGCGCGCTCGAAGCGCTCCCCGAACGCCGGCCCGCCGCCCATCTCCTGCATCGCCCGCAGCGCCGCCAGCCACAGCCCGCCGACGAACATGTTGGGCTCGTGCAGCGAGATGTCGTACGTGACCGGCTGATCCCCGCGCAGGACGCCGTCGCCTTCCCTATCCCACGTGTCGGAGACATAGGACATCAGCGAGACCAGGGCCGGCCACCGCGCGCGCAGCCAGTCGGAGCCCGCCCCGTCCTGGACCGAGCGGTAGGTCTTGAGCACCGCGCCCAGCATGCCGTCCAGCGCCGGGCGCTCCGGCCCGCCGATCGGCACCCCGTGCAGCTGCGGCAGGTACAGCGGCAGGACGACCCGGTGCGGGATCGACCCGTCCGGGGCCTGGACGGCGAACTCGGTCTCGCGCATGTCCCGCCCGGCGGACGGGAACAGCCGGGCCAGGGCCTGCTCGTAGTTGAGCACGTGGTTGCAGTTGAGCGGGCAGGAGCCGCCCGCGTCGCCGTTCCAGTTGCGGGTGGAGGCGCCCAGGGCGCCCTCGAAGGCGAACGTGCGGCCGTCCGCGGTGCGGAACACGCTCGGCGAGCGCACCAGGGCGGGCTGGGCCGCGATCGTCTCCCGCAGCGGCTCGGGCAGGTCGCTGCCCGCCACCGCGTCGGCCCACGCGCGCGACGCGGCGTCGAGCCGGTCGCGGTCGGCGAGGTAGGCGTCGAGCACGTCGAGGGCGCCGCCGAACCGGGTCGCGTAGTGGTTGCCGACCCAGAAGCGGGCCGGGCCGTACGCGTGCTGGGGTCCGAAGCGGTCGAAGTCGGCGTACCGGTTCGGGAACCACCACGCGTGCACGATGTCGATGGTCGTGGACTCCCCCGGCCCCAGCGCGAACGCGGCCGCGACGGCGGCGTCCCAGGTGTGCCCGGCCGGGCTCGGGCCGCTCGGCGCGCGCATCGGCGACGCGCCGCAGGCCAGGGCCGCGCGCAGGGTGGCGTCGGAGTAGTCGCCGAGCTGGGTCGGGGCGACGAGGCGCACGGTCTCGGCGAAGCGCAGCAGCGCGTCGGCGTCGTGGGCGCGCGGCAGGACGGCGGCGGGCGCGTCGGTCCACAGCAGCAGCTCACCGGCGGCCGGGTCGTCCTCGGCCAGGCCCGGGTGGTCCATGAGCACGCCGGACTGGCCCGGCCGGCGCAGCAGCCGGTTGACGTTGCCGCCGTAGCCCGCACCGCGGGTGCCCCGGATCGGGGTCACACCGTCCCAGCCGGCCGCGTTCTGCAGCGTGCCGAGCAGGAACCCGTGGCGGAACTCGGCGCTGTCGTTGCGGATCGTGAAGCGGAAGCGGACCAGCGGCAGCGCGCTCGCGTCGGCGTCGAGCGGCACGAAGGGCGTGTGCGCCTCGAGCGCGACGGCGACGGGCAGCGCCGGGTCGCGGTAGGTGACGGTCGCGAACGGGTAGGCCGCCTCGAACGTCGTGTCGGCCACGAACGGCCAGCGCCAGGGCTCCCCCGCGTCCGGCACGTCGGCGTCGGAGACGTTCGCGGCCGGGCGCGGGTGGGGCGCGATCGGGGCGGCGCGCAGGAGGCGCACGACGTCGTCCGGCGGCTCCAGGGAGGAGACCCGCAGCGCGAAGAACGAGTCCGGCAGCAGGCCCGTGTGGTTCGGCGGCCCGTTGAGCTGCCACTGCCGCAGCGCCCCGTCCCCGCACAGCGCCACGTGCCCCGTGCCGAGCCCGCCGAGCGGGAACGCCACCGCGCGCCGAGCGTCTCCGACGTACACAAGATCCTCCGCGTGTCAGAAGCCGAACCCGTGAAATCGATTTCACGGAAGGTAGATCCTGCCTCCCCGTCTGTCAAGACGCCCTAGAGTGTGGCTCCATGGCCACGATCTACGAGGTGGCGGCGCTGGCTGGGGTCTCGCCGGCGACCGTCTCGCGCGTCTTCAACGGCAACACCGTGTCGCCCGAGAAGCAGCGGGCCGTGCGCGACGCCGCCGCCAAGCTGGCCTTCACGCCCAACAAGACCGCCCGCCGGCTGCGCAAGCAGAGCTCCGAGGTGGTCGCCCTGCTCATCCCCGACATCGAGAACCCGTTCTTCACCGCGCTCGCCCGCGGCGTGGAGGACCGGGCCCAGGCGGCGGGGTTCTCCGTGGTGCTGTGCAACACCGACGACGACCCCGCCAAGGAGCTGCGCTACCTGCAGATCGCCGCGTCCGAGCAGATGGCGGGGGTGATCCTGGCGCCCGCCTCGGACGAGGCCGACCTCGGCGCGATCGCCTCGCTCGGCCGCCCGGTCGTGGCCGTGGACCGCACCACGCCCTACCCGGTCGACGCGGTCAAGGTCGACAACCGGGCCGCCGGCATCGCGGCCACGACGGCGCTGTTCGACGCCGGGTACCGCCGCATCGCCTGCATCGCCGGCCCCGTCGGCATCGAGGCGACCGAGGACCGCTTCCTGGGCTGGCGGCAGGTCATGACCGCGCGGCGGGCCGCGGTGGCGGAGGGTTTCCTGCGCCACGCGAACTTCCGCGCCGACGGCGGCCACGCGGCGATGCGGCAGCTCCTGGCCCTGCCGGAGCCGCCCGACGCGGTGCTGACCACGAACAACCTCATGGGTGTCGGCGCGCTGCAGGCGCTCCTCGAGGCCGGCGTGGACCCGGCGAAGTTCGGGCTCGCGGTCGTCGGCGAGCTGCCGTTCATGTTCCTGACCCCGCCGGCCGTGGTGCAGGTCCGGCTGCCCGCCCGCCACCTGGGCACGACCGCCGCGACGATGCTGCTGGAGCGCCTCGCCGGCGACGCCCAGCCGCCCCGCACGATCGTCCTCCGGGCCGATCTCGCCCCGTGACTGCAATCGATACCAGCAGAGAAGTTCCCTGATCAGAGCCACCATGACGAGTCTGTGGAGGGGTCCTTGACGAAATCGATTTCTTGGACTTCACTGTGCCCACCGCACCGCCTCCCAACCGCCTCCCAATCCGAGAGGGACGCAGGCTCATGAACACCCCGTTACGCAAGTTCGCGCTGCTGTGCGCGACCGCCGCGCTCGCGGTCTCACCCTTGGCGGGCTGCTCGAACGACGACCCCGGGGCCTCCGGCGGCGACAGGTCGCTCGAGATCGTCTACTGGAACTACGGGCCGGCCGCGGAGGCCGGCAACAAGGCCACGGCCGACGCCTTCATGGCCGCCCACGCCGGCACCAAGGTGACGCTCACCCCCGTCACCGGTGAGAACTGGGGCACCTACTACGCGAACGTCGCCACGCTCATCGCCTCCGGCAAGCGCCCCGACGTCATGGTCATCTCGGGCGAGGGCGCCCAGTTCGTGCACGCCAACAAGCTCGTGCTGCCGATCAACAAGTACCTGGAGTCCGACGCCGAGGCCAAGACGCTCACGGGCGACATCGCCAAGGGGCTCATCGACGGCTTCACGGTCAAGGGCGACGTCGTCACGCTGACGTACGGCTGGAACGACATGGTCGTCTACTACAACACCGACGTGTTCAAGCAGGCCGGCGTGGAGCCGCCGAAGGCCGACTGGACGTGGGCCGACTTCGAGGCGACCGCCAAGAAGCTCACCGCGGACACCAACGGCGACGGCAAGCCGGACCGGTACGGCTTCACGTGGGCCAGCAACGAGATCTTCCCCGGCATCATGCCCTGGGTCGCCAACGCCGGCGGCAACCTCACCAGCGCCGACGTGTGCCAGGCGACCGCCGACTCGCCCCAGGTCAACAAGGCCGTGTCGTTCCTGCGCAACCTCATCACCGAGGGCGTCTCCCCCGCCCCGATGCCGATGAGCGACGTGTTCACCCGCTTCCAGAACGGTCAGGTGGCCATGTTCGGCGCCGGCCGCTGGCCCATCGCGACCTTCCTGCCCGCCGGGTTCAAGGCGTTCGACATCCAGCTCTACCCCAAGGGCGACACCTACAAGACGGTCTTCGGCGGCGCCGGCTACCCGATCCTGAAGTCGTCCAAGAACCCCGACCTGGCCTGGGAGTACCAGAAGTTCACGGTCAGCGAGGAGATCGAGAAGCAGTACGTCGGCACGCCCGACAAGCCCGGCGACTCCATCCCGTCGCGGCGCTCGCTCGCCCAGACGATCTCGAAGGTCGGTGTGCCGCCCGCGAACTCCGACCTCTACTACGACAGCATCGACAAGTACCCGACGCTCGTGCCGTACCCGGCGCCGGCGAAGTACAGCGCCTTCGAGTCGACCGTCCTGCGCCACCTGCAGCTCATCTTCGCGGGCGAGGCGAGCGTCGCCGACGGTCTCAAGAACATGCAGGGCGAGCTGAGCAGCATCGTCACCTGCTGAAATGGCTGACCTCATGACAACTGGCACCATCCCCCCGGCCGCGGTCGTCGCCGACCCCGGCCGGGGGGTCCCCCGCCGGCGACGCCGGGACGGGCTCGCGGCCCTGGGGTTCCTGTCCCCGTCGATCGTGACGTTCCTCGTCTTCGTGTTCGCCCCGACCGCGGGCGTGCTGTACCTGAGCTTCTACGACTGGAACCTGCTCAGCGACGGCGAGTTCGTGGGCCTGGCCAACTTCGACCGGCTGGTGCACGACGAGCGGCTGCTCGGCGTGTACGGCTCCACGACCTCCATGGCCCTGGCGATCCTGGCCGTGAACGTCGTCTTCGGCCTGCTCCTCGCGGTGCTGCTGGAGACGCGGATGCCCCGCTGGCTGCGCGGCTTCTTCCGGCTGTCGTTCCTGTTCCCGTTCGTCGTGTCGGCCTCGGCGGTCGCGCTGATCTGGCGGTTCCTGCTCAACAAGGACCTCGGCCTGGTCAACTACCTGCTCGGGCTGCTCGGCGTGGACCGCGTCGACTGGCTCGGCTCCTCGGCCTTCGCGCCGGTGTCGGTGATCGTGGTCAACTCGTGGAAGACGATCGGGTTCTCGATCCTCGTCTACATCGCCGGGCTGCAGGCCATCCCCGACGCGCTCAAGGAGGCCGCGATCGTCGACGGGGCCAACGCCTGGACCCGCTTCTGGCGCATCACGTTCCCGATGCTCTCGCCGACGATCTTCTTCCTCGTCGTCATCAACACCATCAACTCGTTCCAGATCTTCGCCGAGCCGCGGGTGCTGACCCAGGGCGGGCCGGGCGACGCCAGCCGGACGATCGTGGAGTACCTCTACGACCGCGCGTTCGGCGACTTCGACCTCGGCTACGCCTCCGCCATCGGCATCACCTTCATGCTGGTGCTCATCGTGCTCACCGCGATCCAGTTCCGGCTGTCAAGAAGATGGACGTTCTACGATTGAGCCGCATCCTGTCCCGCGTGGCGACGTTCACGATCCTCGTCATCGCCGCGCTCGCGATCACCGCGCCGTTCCTGTGGATCTTCCGGGGCGCGTTCTCGGGCTCGGACGCGGAGCTGTACCGGCTCCCGCCCACCTTCGACCCGGACAACCTCACCACAAAGAACTTCGGCAAGGTCACCGACCAGGTGCCGTACGTGCGCTTCTTCCTCAACTCGATCATCGTGTCGACCACGATCACGCTGGCGCAGCTCGTCACCTGCTCCACCGCCGGCTACGCGTTCGCCCGGCTGCGCTTCCGCGGCAAGGGCGTGCTGTTCGCGGTCGTCATCGGCTCGCTCATGATCCCGATCCAGGTGACGATCGTGCCGCTGTTCCTGGTCATGTCGAAGCTGCAGCTGACCAACACGCTGTGGGCGCTGATCCTGCCGGGCGTCTTCAGCGCGTTCGGCATCTTCCTGCTGCGCCAGCACTTCCTCGCGCTGCCGTTCGAGCTGGAGGAGGCGGCGAAGCTCGACGGCGCCGGGCACCTGCGCACCTTCCTGCGGGTGATCCTGCCGCTGTCCGGCCCGTCGATCGCCACGCTGGGCATCCTGTGCTTCACCTACTGGTGGAACGACCTCCTGCTGCCGCTGGTCATGATCAGCGACACCGAGCGGCAGACCCTCCCGGTGGGCCTGGTGCTGCTGGCCGGGCGGTTCTCCACCGGCTCGCTGGGCACCATCGCGGCCGGCATCGCGATGGCGATCGTGCCGGTCCTGGTCGTGTTCATCGTGGCCCAGCGCTACATCGTGCAGTCGATCGCATCGAGCGGATTGAAACTCTGATGGACAACACCACCCTCCCCGGGCTCGCCTGGTCCGCCGCCACCGCCTTCTGGCACGAGCTGCCCCGCAACCTCGGCGCCGGGCTGCTGCTCGGGCTCAGCGCGGTACCGCTCGGCGCCGCCCTGCTCGCCGGCGCGCCCGGCTGGGTCGCGGCCGCGGCGACGCTGCCGGTGACCCTCGCGCTGACCGGGCTCGCCGCGCTCACCGCCGGCGAGCACCCGCGGGCGGCGGCCATGGTCAGGGTCGACCCGGTGCTCGCGCTGCTGCTCTCGGTCGCCGGCCTGGCGCTGCTCGCCCCCTGGGGCGTGGTGCCGGCCGCGGCCGTCCTGATCGTCGGGCCCTACGCGCTCGCCTACGGTGCGGTTCGGGGCAAGCGCGGCCTGGCGGCGCTGCGCGGCGGGGTCATCCTCGCCGCGTACCGCCCCGCCTGGGCCCTCACCCTGACCGGGCTGACCGTGCTGGGCGCGTTCGCCGCCGCGGCCTCGGCCGGCGTGCTCGCCCTCGTCGCCGCCCCGCTGCTGCTGACGATCGCGGGCCGGCAGACCGCCGCGCTGCTCGACGAGATCGACGCGCTGCGGGCGAGCCGATGATCCCGCTCACCGCGCACCTGCCCGGCGGGCCGCTCTCGGTGGCCGCGGTACGGGCCCTCGACGACCGCCTGCGCACGCTCGTCCCGCCCGCCGTCGCACCGCGGGTCGTGGACGCCGGCGGCGTGGCGCTGCGCGTGCACGGCACCGGGCCCGCCTGCGTGCTGTGGCTGCACGGCGGCGGGATGTTCCTCGGCGCCGCCGAGTACGACGACGCGTTCTGCTGCGACCTCGCCGCCGCGCTCGGGGCCACGGTCGTGGCCGTGGACTACCGGCTCGCCCCCGAGCATCCGCACCCGGCCCCGCTGCACGACTGCCGCACGGCCCTGGCCTGGTGCGCGGCCCGTCACGAGCGGGTCGTCGTGGCCGGGGGCAGCGCCGGCGGCGGGCTGGCCGCGGCCCTGTGCCTGCTGACCCGCGACGAGGGCGGACCCGCGATCGCCGCCGCCCACCTCTACTACCCGATGCTCGACGACCGCCACGAGACCCCGAGCGCCGCCGAGAACGCCGACGCCCCCGTCTGGAACCGGCGCCTGGCCGACGTGGCCTGGGCGGCGTACCTCGGCGGCCGGCCCGCCGACGCCTACGCCGCCCCCGCGCGCGCCGGCGACCTGCGCGGGCTGCCGCCGACCTACCTCGACACCGGCGGCCTCGACCTGTTCCGCGACGAGGACGCCGGCTACGCGCGCCGGCTCGCCGAGGCCGGGGTGCCGACGGTGTTCGAGCTGGTGCCGGGCGGGGTCCACGCGTTCGAGGTCTACGACCCGGACGCCGAGGCCAGCGTCGCCACCCGCGAGCGGCGCCTCGCCGCGCTGCGCCGCAGCCTGCGCGAGGACTTCCGCACGTGGTGACCATCTACGAGGTGGCGGCCCGGGCCGGTGTCTCCCCCGCGACCGTCAGCCGGGTGCTCAACGGGGCCAGGGTCTCCGCCGAGTCCGAGCGGCTCGTGCGGGCGGCCGCCGCCGAGCTCGACTTCACGCCCAACCGCACCGCCCGGCGCCTGCGCGGGCAGCACTCGGCGGTGATCGGCCTGATCATTCCCGACATCGAGAACCCGTTCTTCACCGCGCTCGCCCGCGGGGTCGAGAACCGGGCCCGGGCGGCCGGCTTCTCCGTGGTGCTGTGCAACACCGACGAGGACCCGGACCGCGAGGCGACCTACATCGACATCGCGCTCGCCGAGCACATGGCCGGCGTGATCCTGGCCCCGGCCGACGACGCCAGCGACGTGAGCCGGCTCGTCGCGCACCGCCGGCCCGTCGTCGCCGTCGACCGCAGCCTGGCCCGTGCCGACGTCGACGCGGTCACCGTGGACAACCGGGCCGGCGGGCGCTCCGCGGCGGAGTCGCTGTTCGCGGCCGGCTTCACCCGGGTCGCCTGCATCACCGGGCCGAGCTCGGTGGAGACCGCGCAGCTGCGGATGGCGGGCTGGCGGCAGGCGGCGGCCCGGCACGCGGGCGAGGACTACCTCGAGGACCTGCTCCGCTACGCCGACTACCGCGTCGACGGCGGCCGGGCGGCGATGGCCGAGCTGCTCGCGCTGCCCGAGCCGCCGGACGCCGCGGTGGTGGCGAACAACCTGATGGCCGCGGGGGCGCTCGACGCGCTGCACGACGCCGGGCTCGCCCCGCCCGGCTTCGGCCTCGCGGTCTTCGGCGACCTGCCGTTCGCGTCGTTCGGCCGCCGCGGCATCCGGGTCGTGGACGTGCCGGCGCGCGAGCTCGGCGAGGCCGCGGCGGCGTTGCTGCTGGAGCGCATCGGGGGCGACGCCGGCCCCGCCAAGACCGTGGTCCTGCGGACGAGGGAGCAACGATGACCCTGGTGCTGGGCGTCGACATCGGTACCTCCAGCAGCAAGGGCGTCCTCGTCGACGCCGACGGTGCCGTGGTGCGCACCGCGGTGCGCGAGCACGACGTGGACCGGCCGCACCCGGGCCACGTCGAGATGGACGGCGCGGTGTGGTGGGACGAGTTCGTCTCCCTCGCCGAGGAGCTGACCGCGGGCGTCACCGTCGCCGCCGTCGGGGTCAGCGGCATGGGCCCGTGCGTCCTGCTCACGGACGCGGCGGGCACCCCGGTGCGCCCGGCGGTGCTGTACGGCGTCGACACCCGCGCCACCGCCGAGATCGCGGCGCTCACCGAGCGGCTGGGCGGCGCCGACGCGATCCGGGAGCGCTGCGGCTCGGCGTTGTCCTCGCAGGCGGTCGGCCCGAAGCTGGCCTGGCTCGCCGCGCACGAGCCCGCGGCGTCCGCCCGAGCGCGCAGGCTCTTCATGCCGGCGTCGTGGCTGGCGTACAGGTTGACGGGCTCCTATGTCCTGGACTTCCACTCGGCCAGCCAGTGCACCCCGCTGTTCGACACGCACACGCTGGACTGGCACCGGCCCTGGTCCGAGCTGATCGCCCCGGGCCTGGAACTGCCGCCGCTGGCGTGGCCCGGCGACGTGGCCGGCACCACCGCGCGCGCCGTCGCCGGCATCCCCGCGGGCACCCCGGTGATCACCGGCACCATCGACGCGTGGACCGAGGCGGTCAGCGTCGGCGCCCAGCGCCCGGGCGACCTCATGCTCATGTACGGCACCACGATGTTCCTCGTCGCGACCGTCGACCGGCTCGTGACGAGCCCGGTGATGTGGGGTACCGTCGGCGCCTTCCCCGGCACCCGCAACCTCGCGGGCGGGATGGCCACCTCCGGCGCCGTGACCGCGTGGCTGCGCGGCCTCACCGGCGCCGGGTTCGAGGAGCTGCTGGCCGAGGCCGAGGCGTCCGGCCCGGGCGCGCGCGGGCTGCTCATGCTGCCGTACTTCGCCGGGGAGCGCACCCCGGTCCAGGACCCGGACGCGCGCGGCGTGATCGCCGGGCTGACCCTGTCCCACACGCGTGGCGACCTGTACCGGGCGGCGCTGGAGGCCACCGCGTTCGGCGTGCGGCACAACATCGAGGCCCTGCGCTCGGCCGGCGCCGGCATCTCGCGCGTGGTGGCGGTCGGCGGCGGCACGCGGGGCGGCCTGTGGACCCGGATCGTCTCGTCGGTCACGGGCCTGCCCCAGGTGGTGCCCCAGGTGACCGTGGGCGCCTCCTACGGCGCCGCCTTCCTGGCCGCCTCCTCGGTCTCGCCGGCCGACATCGACCGCTGGAACCCGCCCTCCTTCGTCGTGGAGCCGTCCCCGCGGGCGCAGTACGACGAGCTCTACGCGCTCTACCTCGACCTCTACCCGGCCACCCGCACCATCGCCCACACGCTCGCGGCCCGCCAGCGGCTGCTCGCGTGACATCTCCCGGAGGACCCCGATGAGCACCTACACCCTCCCCGCCGCACCGTCCCGCCCCGCCGCCGAGCCGAACACCGCGTACCTCATCGCCAGCGGCGACCTGCGCCCCGCCGCGAACCGCGCCGGCTGGCCGACCCAGGAGCGGATGGAGGCCGCCGTGGCCGCCGCGCTCGCCGAGCTCGGCTGGCGCGTGCGGCGGGCCCACGACTACGACCCCGAGGCCGGGCACGGGTTCATCTCCAGCCAGCGCATGGGGCTGGAGGTCTTCAAGACGATCCCGCCGGACGCGCCGCTGATCGTGGCGGAGGCGGTGTGGCAGTACAGCCACCACGTCCTCGCGGGCCTGCGGACCCACCGCGGCCCGATCCTCACCGTGGCGAACTTCGCCGGCGACTGGCCCGGCCTGGTCGGCCTGCTCGGCGTGAACGCCGGGATGGCGAAGATGGGCGTCGCCTACTCCACGCTGTGGTCGGTGGACTTCACCGACGAGTGGTTCAAGTCCGGCCTGCGCTCGTGGGTCAGCACCGGCTCGGTGCCGCACGACGCCTCCCACGTGCGCGACCTCCCCGCGCTCGCGGACGGCCCCGAGGTCGCGCTGGGCCGGGCGCTGGCCGGGCAGCTGCTCGCCGACAAGGCCATCATCGGCGTCTTCGACGAGGGCTGCATGGGGATGTACAACGCCATCATCGACGACGAGCTGCTGAACCCGATCGGCATCTACAAGGAGCGGCTCTCGCAGTCCGCGCTGTGGGCCGAGATGCGGCGGGTCCCATCCGAGGAGGCGGACGCGGCCTTCGACTGGCTGGTCGAGCGCGGCATGACGTTCCGGTTCGGCGACGACGAGGAGACCTCGCTGACGCGCGAGCAGGTGCGGTGGCAGCTGAAGATGTACATCGCCGCCCTGCGCATCAGCGACGACTTCGGCCTCGACGCGGTCGGCATCCAGTACCAGCAGGGCCTGAAGGACGTCTGCCCCGCCTCGGACCTCGCCGAGGGCCTGCTGAACAACGTCTCCCGCCCGCCGGTGACCTCCCGCGACGGCTCCCGCGTGCTGTGGGACGGCGCCCCGCTGCCGCACTTCAATGAGGCCGACGAGGGCGTGGCGGTCGACGCGCTGGTCACGAACCGGATCTGGACCGCCATGGGCCTCGACCCGGCGACGACCCTGCACGACGTCCGGTGGGGCGAGGACTACGACGGCCGCTTCGTGTGGGTGTGGGAGATCTCGGGCTCGGTCCCGGCGTCACACTTCGCCACGGGCTACGCGGAGGCGGTCGGCTGGCGGCAGGACCCGGTGTACTTCCCGCTCGGCGGCTCGACCATCAAGGGCATCTGCAAGCCGGGCGAGGTGGTCTGGAGCCGCGTCTTCGTCCAGGGCGGCGCGCTGCACGCCGACCTGGGCCGCGCCTCGGCCGTATCCCTGCCGGACGAGGAGTCGCGGCGCCGCTCGGAGGCCACGACCCCGGCGTGGCCGATCATGCACGCGGTGCTGCACGGCGTGGGCCGCGACCAGTTCATGGCCCGGCACAGGGCCAACCACCTGAACGTGGCGTACGCCCCCGACGCCGCGACCGCGGACAAGGCCCTGCTGGCCAAGGCCGCCCTGCTGTCCGCACTCGGCGTGGAGGTCCACCTCTGCGGCGACGTGAACCTCTAGACAGTGCCGCGGGGCCGGCTGAACCGGACTGCCATCCCGTGATCGGCCGATCCGCGCGACTCGAGTGTGGTGCACTGCCGCCGAGGGCAGCGCACGAACGTGCGACCTCCACTGCGGCTCCGCATCCACGTGCGCCGACCGCGTCGCGAGGGTCGCGGCGGCACGCTCGGGATCGCGTCCGGCCGTCAGGGGCAACGGCCGCGCCGCTGGCCCCGTGGGGTCTGTCGGCATGGCGGCGGGCCCGTGCGAGGAGTGCGTAGTGGCCCGCGGCGCGCCCCCGTTGCCGGTGAGTGCTCACCGGTGCGCGCCGCGGGGCCCCTCCGCGTCGCGAGCGGCGCCGCCGATTCGCAGGGCGGCGCGCTCGCCGACGTTGCCCCTTCCTAGCAAGGGGCGTCAAGGTGGCCGGGCTATTCGTGCAGGCCGCCCGCCACGACGTGGATGAACGCGGCCTGGACGTCGTCGACCTGCTGGGCGTTGTCGACGTACGCGCCCAGCGGCTGCAGCGCCGCCTTCAGACGGTCCGCGGCGTCCTTCTTGCCGAGCACGACCACGCTGATCGTGACCGGGCGCTGCGGGTCCTGCAGTCCCTTGAGCTTCTCGACCATCGCCGACACCGCGGCCGCGTTCGCGCTGTCCTTGTTCGCGTCGTCGGTCAGGATGAAGACCTGGTTGAACATGTCGTCGTGCCAGTCGTCGCGCACGGACTGGTACGCCGCGACGATCGTGTCCAGCAGCCCCGGGCCGGGCTTGTGCGTGGTCAAGGTGTTCACGGAGCGGGTGAAGGCGGCCTTCGACGTGTCGTCCAGGCGGTCCGACGGCAGCAGCTTGCGGTAGCCGCCGGGCTGGCCGGGGCTGATCTCCCACAGGCCGAGGCCGGA
This sequence comes from Dactylosporangium sp. CA-052675, assembly GCF_050947935.1. GTDB lineage: Bacteria > Actinomycetota > Actinomycetes > Mycobacteriales > Micromonosporaceae > Dactylosporangium. The sequence continues at coordinate 7,043,598 of NZ_CP192010.1, forward strand.
GCCGACCGGCATGAGGTCGCCGACCACGCGGCAGCCGGCCTTGAGCACGTCGATCGGGGCCTGCTTGCCCGGTGCGGAGCCGGCCGGGCTCGCGCCGTTGGCCGGGCCGGCCATGTCCACGGCGATGAGCAGGTTGCCGCGGCGGTCCTCGGGGTCCCAGGTCGCGAAGACGTGCTGCACGTGGTGGGCGCCCAGCACGTCGAACGGCGGCGCGGTCGGCTCGGGCAGGGCGGAGCCGCCCTCGAACGGCGGGCGGACCTGGCCGGGGCCGCGCAGGCCGGCGGCGGTGATGGCCTGGCGCACCTCCGTGCGGCCGAAGCTGTCGAGCAGGCGCCTGAGGGCCGCGACGCGCTTCGGGTCGCGGGCCGCCGCCGCGGTGGGCAGCCAGGTGTACCGCATGAGCGCCGTATGGTCCGCCCCCGCCAGGTAGGTGCGGGTCTGCGCGAGGTTCATGATGGGCAGCAGCGCGTACTCCGGGACCAGCCCGACCTCACCCGGCTCGTCCGGGGTCGCGGCCAGGTCGTGGGTCACGGTGCGGGTCACCGTCAGCGTGGTGTTCAGCGCGAGCGAGGAGGCGTCCATGCCCTCCTTGAGCCAGACTGCCTCGCCCACGGCCCCGGCCGCGACCAGGCCGTCGCCCGACAGCGACGGGTCGCGCACGACCAGGCGCACGCCGGAGGACTTCGCGTCGAGCAGCTCGGCGAGGGCCAGCCAGCCGCCCTCCTGCCCGCCCTTGATCCGCGCCGCGGTGGCCTCGTCGGTGACCATGAAGATCGGCGAGGTCGCGAGCGTGGGCGCGGGGCTGTCCTTGCCCGTGGGGGCCAGGAGCCCGGGCGCCGCGACGGTGGCCCAGCTGGCGTCGTCGGGGATCCACACGTCGGCGTTGACCTGGGCGAGCTGGCCGGCCGCGGGGCGTCCGTCGGCGGTGGTGATGTCGAGCTGGATGCAGTCCTTGTCGGCGCGCAGGGTCCGGCCGGCCGCGGAGACGACGGTGGAGAACGAGGACGCGGTCACGACCCGCAGCGTGGTCGGGCACTGGCCGCCGCCGTCACCGGCGGGCGTGTCGTGCAGCACGTACCACCCGGCGCCGGCGACGAGCCCGACGGCGAGCAGCAGCACCAGCCCGCGCAGGACCACGCCGAGCGCGCCGCCCGCCGTCTGATGCCTTCCCATCCGCGCCATCCTCCCCATGACCGACGGGCAGTATGACATCGAGCAAAGCGGATTCAGCCCCTGGCCAGCCGGTCGGCGGCGAGGCTCGGCCATTCGGATGAAGCATTCCCCGCACGTGTCGACGCAGGGTGATGCGCCCGACACGGTGGCGCTCCACTGTGGACGAAATGAACGCCGTCTGAACAGGACATTGACGGACGAAACTTGACGGAGTAGGGCAGGATCGGAGCGTGAAACGGACCGGACCGCTGATCGTCCTGGTGCTCGTGCTGGTCGTCGTCGGCGCCGTCGCCGGGCACCTGCTCGGCCGCGGCGCGGGGCCCGGCGGGGGCGACGTCAAGCAGCTCACCGCGATCGTCGGCTCCGAGAAGCAGCCGTTCTTCGACGACCCCGCGGTGAAGGCGGCCCTGGCCCGGCACGGCTGGGCGGTGCGCGCCGACGCGTCCGGGTCCCGGCAGATGGTCACGCGCACGGCGGGGTACGACTTCGCCTTCCCCAGCAGCAAGGCCGCCGCCGAGGAGGTGCGCCGCCACGCCGACCCCAAGGGCGAGAACGTCGTGGTGTTCTCCTCCCCGCTGGCCGTCGCGACCTTCCAGCCGATCGTGGACCTGCTGGGCAGCGCCAAGCTGGCCGAACGCGACAGCGCCCGGGTCTGGCGGCTGAACCTCAAGGCGCTGGTCGACGCGAACCGCCGCAGCCTGAAGTGGACCGACATCCCCGGCAACACCACGCGGCCCGTCGCGCAGAACGTGCTCGTGGCCACCACCCGGCCGCAGGACTCCAACTCCGCGGCGATGTTCGCCGCGCTGCTGGACGAGGTCACCGGCGGGGACCTCGGCGCGGTCGCGAAGCTCTTCACCGACCAGGGCGCCGTGGACACCACGAGCGAGGAGCCGTTCGAGAGCTACCTGCGCCGCGGGACCGACTTCGCGCCGATGGTGCTCATCTATGAGGCCCAGTTCGTCGACCACGCGGTCAACCAGGGGCTCGCCGACGGGCAGACGGTGCTGTACCCCACGCCGACCCTCACGTGCGAGCACACGATCGTGCCGCTGAGCCCGGACGGCGTCACCGTGGCCAAGCTCCTGGCGAGCGACCGGGAGCTGCAGCGCCTGGCGGCCCAGCACGGCTTCCGGACCGCGGACAGCACGCTGACCGCGCCGATCTTCGCCAAGGTACGGCCCGCCGATGCCGCCCTGCCGGACTCCATCGCCGGCGCCGTGCCCGACCCCGACTACGACACCCAGCACAGCCTGCTGGCGAAGCTTGAGGAGAAGATGGCATGAGGCGGCTCGGCGTCGCGGCTCTGGTTGGTGTCCTGCTGCTCGGCGCGTGCACCGGCAAGCCGAAGGGGTCCGAGCCGGCGGCCGGCGAGGGCCCGTACCTCAAGGGCTCCGGCACCCTGCGCGTCCTCGCCGGCAGCGAGCTCGCCGACCTCCAGCCGATCCTCGACAAGGCCCGCCAGGCCACCGGGGTCGAGGTGAAGCTGCAGGCCACCGGCACCCTCGACGGCGTCGAGAACGTGGTGTCGGGCAACGCCGCCAAGAGCTACGACGCGATCTGGTTCGCCAGCAACCGGTACCTGCAGCTGCACCCCGGCGCCGGGGACCGGATCGGCACCGCCACCAAGATCGCGACCTCGCCGGTCGTGCTCGGCCTGCGCGAGTCCGTCGCCGAGCGGCTGGGCTGGGCCGGGCACCGCCCGACCTGGTCGGAGATCGCGGTCGCCGCCGGCGAGCACAAGTTCACCTACGGCATGACGAACCCGGCCAGCTCCAACTCGGGCTTCTCGGCGCTCGTCGGGGTCGCCGCGGCCCTGTCCGGCACCGGCGCGGCGCTCGGCACCGAGCAGATCGCCCCGCTCACCCCGCGCCTGCGGGCCTTCTTCGCCGGGCAGAACCTCACGGCCGGCTCGTCGGGCTGGCTGGCCGACGCGTTCGCCAGGAACGCCGTGGAGAAGAACGACCACGCCGTCGACGGGCTCGTCAACTACGAGTCGGTGATCCTGTCGCTCAACGCCTCCGGCAAGCTTCCCGAGAAGCTTTCGGTGGTGTACCCGTCCGACGGCGCCGTCACCGCCGACTACCCGCTGACGCTGCTGGCCGGGGAGTCCGGCCAGGTCGCCGAGCCGACGCGGACGAACTACGCCGCGATCGCCGACTACCTGCGCCGGCCGAGCGTGCAGCAGGAGATCATGGCGCGCACGTGGCGGCGGCCGGCGGTGCCCAATCTGGCCCTGGCTGCCGAGTTCGGCCCCAAGGGCGGCGGAAGCCTCCCCGAGCTGCCCTTCCCCGGCAAGCTGGAGGCGGCCGACGCGCTCATCGGGGCGTTCGGCGACGACCTGCGCAAGCCCGCGCGCACGATCTACGTGCTGGACCTGTCCGGCTCGATGAAGGGCGAGCGCATCGAGGGGCTCAAGAACGCGCTCATCGGCCTCACCGGCGCCGACACCAGCCTGTCCGGGCAGTTCAGCCGGTTCAACGGCCGCGAGCAGGTGCTCATGGTCCCGTTCAGCACCAAGCCCGGCCAGGTGAGCCGGTTCGACGTGCCCGAGGACAACTTCCAGCCGACGCTGGAGCAGATCCGGGCCTACGCCGCCGGGCTGAAGGTCTCCGGGGACACCGCGATCTACGACGCCCTGTTCGCCGCCTACGACCAGGCGGCGGCCCTCGCCAGGGACGACCCCGACCGGTTCACGTCGATCGTGCTGCTCACCGACGGCGAGGTCACCGCGGGTTCGCGGCTGGACGCGTTCAAGGCCCGGGTGCCGCAGCTGGCCAAGGTGCCCGTGTTCACGATCCTCTTCGGCGAGGGCAACGTCGCCGAGATGCAGCAGATCGCCGACGTCACCGGGGGCCGCACCTTCGACGCCCGCACGGGCTCGCTGCCGGCGGCGTTCAAGGAGATCCGCGGGTACCAGTGATCTTCCTCGTTGCCCGGTGTTCAAGCCCCGGCAGTGGTCAAATGCCGGGGCTTGGGGTACATCGAAAGGATGACGCAACTCTCGCTCGACGACTACCTGGTCGAGGACGACGACGATGACGACCCGGTGCTGCTGCGCAAGGACGGTCAGCCGGTCGACACGTGGCGGGAGGAGTATCCGTACGACGAGCGGATGACGCGCGCGGAGTACGACCGCACCAAGCGCCTCCTGCAGATCGAGCTGCTCAAGCTGCAGAACTCGATCAAGGACCGGGGCGATCGGCTCGTGATCCTCTTCGAGGGGCGCGACGCGGCCGGCAAGGGCGGCACGATCAAGCGGTTCATGGAGCACCTGAACCCGCGCGGCGCCCGCGTGGTCGCGCTGGAGAAGCCCAGCGAGCGGGAGTCGACGCAGTGGTACTTCCAGCGCTACGTCCAGCACCTGCCCGCCGCCGGCGAGATCGTCCTCTTCGACCGGTCCTGGTATAACCGGGCCGGGGTCGAGCGGGTCATGGGATTCTGCAACCGGGCCGAGTACCTCGAATTCATGCGCCAGGCCCCCGAGCTCGAGCGGATGCTCGTGCGCTCCGGCATCAAGCTGGTCAAGTTCTGGTTCTCGGTGTCGCGCAACGAGCAGCGCACCCGGTTCCTGATCCGGCAGGTGGACCCGGTGCGGCAGTGGAAGCTGTCGCCGATGGACCTCGCGTCGCTGGACAAGTGGGACGACTACACCGAGGCCAAGGAGGCGATGTTCTTCTACACCGACACCGCCGACGCGCCCTGGACGGTCGTGAAGAGCAACGACAAGAAGCGGGCGCGGCTCGAGGCGATGCGGCACGTGTTGAGCCGGTTCGACTACGCCAACAAGGACGCCGATCTCGTCGGCACGCCCGACCCGCTCATCCTGGGTCCGGCCGCGCTCGCCGACGACAAGGCGGACGACGCGCCGCGGCTCTAGCGAAGGTCATCTTCATTGAGTAGCGACACGCCGGTGGGTTGAGTAGAGCAAGTCGGGCATTCACGCCTGCGGCACGCACGGCACGGCATTGCACGTCGTAAAGTGTTGCCCGTGCGGGAGCTTGGGACGGCGTTGTTCGGCAGGCACGTGACGCTGTCCTACTCAGGCGACCACGAGATCCGCGGGCTGCTGACCGACTTCGCGCAACGCGCCGTCACCGCTGGTCACCGCGCCGTGATCTTCCTCGACACCGATTCGGACGACCTGGCCCGGGCGCTGGCGGCCGGCGTGACCGGGGCCGCGCCCGGGCAGCTCAGCACCGTGCGCTACGGCACCGGTCAGACCGGTGCCACGCTCGGGGGCTTCGGCGGCCCGCTGTTCGGCGTGGCGGACATGCTCGACCTGATCGGCCGGCTCGTCGACGGCACGCTGCGGGGCGGGTGGCCGGCGCTCGCCCTCGCCGGCGAGATGACCTGGACCGACCGGCCCGCGTGGACGCCGACCGACCTGTTCGCCTACGAGCACCAGGTGAACCGCTTCTTCGGCGACCCGCGCGTGACGAAGCTGTGCCTCTACGACCGGCGGCGGTTCGGCAAGGAGCTGCTGGCGCGCATCGGGGCGGTGCACCCCGGGCCGCTGCTGGCGTTCACGCTGGGCGGCTGGGGCGCGCACCTGCGGCTCACCGGCGAGCTGGACGCCTCGAACGCGGAGTCGCTGCCGTCGATCCTCGAGCTGGTGGCGGGGTCCGACTCCGTGGTCATGCTCGACGCGAGCGACCTCGACTTCGTCGACGCGGCCGGGGCCGCGCACATCGTCCGCTTCGCCGCGTCGCGCCCGCACCGGCACACGGTCGTGCGCTGCGGCCGCGGGGTGCGCCAGGCCTTACAGCTCGTGGGCGCCGAGTCGGTGCCGAGCCTGGTGCTGCGCGACCGCGTCACCGCCGGCCCGGTCGCCACCGCCCCGTGATCGCGCGTTTCGTAGCTTCGGCATCACGGCCTTGTGCGTTTCGCGGCTTCGGCGCCGCGGGCTTGCGCGTTTCGCGGCTTCGGCGCCGCGGGCTTGCGCGTTTCGCGGCTTCGCGATCGCGGCCTTGCGCGTTTCGCGGCTTCGCGATCGCGGCCTTGCGCGTTTCGCCGCTTCGGCGCCGCGGCCTTGCGCGTTTCGCCGCTTCGGCGCCGCGGCCTTGCGCGTTTCGCCGCTTCGTGATCGCGGCCTTGGGGTAAGACTGGCGACGTGTCGCCTATGTCTGAAGAGTCCCTGGCCGCCGAGGCCGCGGCCCGAGGGGTCGCCACCTGGTACGAGACCGCGGGCCACCGCCGCGTCGACATCGATCCCGAGGTCGTGCGGTCCGTCATGGCCCTGCTCGAGCCGCGGGACGCCGGGGTCACGCCGGCCGCCGCACCCGTTGCGCTGCCCGAGGTGCCCCGCACGTGGGGATGGATGATCCAGCTGTACGGTGTGCGCTCCGCCGCCTCCTGGGGCGTGGGCGACTTCGCCGACCTGGCCGTGTTCGCGCGCTGGGCGGCCCTGACCGGCGCCGGCGCGATCCTGGTCAACCCCCTGCACGCCGTGGCGCCGGTCGACCCGATGCCGTCGTCGCCGTACTCGCCGTCCTCCCGCCGCTTCGTCAACGCCGTCTACCTGCGCGTCGAGGACCTGCCCGAGTACCGAGCGGCGGATGCCGAGCTGCGCTCCCGGGTCGACGCGCTCCGCCCGGCCTCGGCCGACCTGATCGACTACGACACCGTGTGGCGCGCGAAGCGGTCGGCCCTGCAGTTGCTCGCCGCCGAGCTTGCGGATCATGCCGCGGTCTCGGACGTCGAGCCGGCGCTGCGCGACTTCGCGACCTACACCGCGCTCGCCGAGGTCCACGGCGTCGACTGGCGCGAGTGGCCGCAAGAGCTGCGCCGCCCGGGCCCCGCCGCGTACGCCGCGGCCGACCCGAAGCGCGCCGCCTTCCACGTGTGGCTCCAGCGCCGCTGCGCCGAGCAGCTCGCCGCCGCCAACGCGGCCGCGGCGGGCATGGCGGTCGGCATCGTGCACGACCTCGCGGTCGGCATCGACCCGGGCGGCGCGGACGCGTGGACCCTGCAGGACGTGATCGCCCAGGGCGCGAAGGTCGGCGCCCCGCCGGACGCGTTCAACCAGCAGGGCCAGGACTGGGGCCTGGCGACGTGGCGCCCGGATCGCCTGGCGGCGACGGGCTACGAGGCGTACCGAAACCTCCTGCGCGGCATCTTCGAGCACGCCGGCGGCCTGCGGGTCGACCACGTGGCCGGCCTGTGGCGCCTGTGGTGGATCCCGCCGGGCCACGGCGCGGCGCAGGGCGCCTACGTGCACTACGACGCCGAGTCCATGCTCGGCGTCCTGATCGAGGAGGCCGTCCGCGCGGGCGCCGTGGTGGTCGGCGAGGACCTGGGCACCGTGGAGCCGGTGGTCACGCAGACCCTGCAGGCGCGCAACATCCTGGGCTCGGCGGTGCTGTGGTTCACCCGGGACGACGACGGCGCCTTCATCCCCCCGGCCCAGTGGCCCGCGAACGCCATGGCGAGCATCTCGACGCACGACCTGCCGACGGCGACGGGCTTCCTGACCGGCGAGCACGTCCGCGCCCGCGCCGAGGCCGGCGTCCTGACCCGCCCGGTGCCGCAGGAACAGGCCGCGGCGGACCGGGACCGCGCCGCGCTGCTGACCCTGCTGAGCGCCGAGGGCCTGGCGGACGAGACGAGCACGGACGCCGAACTCGTGGTGGCGATGCACCGGCTGCTGACCCGCACGCCGTGCCGCATCGTGCTCGCGTCGCCGTACGACGTGCTCGGCGAACCGCGGCAGCCCAACCTGCCGGGGACTTCGTCGCAGTACCCGAACTGGCGCATTCCGCTGCCGCTCAAGCTCGAGGAGCTGACGGCGGACCCGCGCATGCTGCAGATCGCCGAGATCCTCGACGCCCGGGCCTGAGGAGCGGACCGGCGATCGGCCGCGCAGCCGCCGGGGCGGCTCCTGCCGGAATGCGTCCGTCGCGCGGGGCCCGCGGCGAGCGCTTCGGGCGATGGTCAGCCGCGCCCGGCGCCGCGACGATGCCTTCTGACGATTGGGTCGAGGGTTCGGGGGGCCGCAGTGGGCATCGTGCAGGTGGCTGGCCCTGTGCCGGGCCATGCACTGGTCGCGGCCCACGCCGTGCAGCACCGCGTGCATGATCGGCCACGCCGGGGTCGTGGCCTCCGCCGCCGGCCGCGTTCGCTGTCGACCCGTCGCCGTCCTGAGGCCGGCCGTGTCAGGCGGGTGTCGTCGGGGAGTCCAGCCAGGCGTTGATCAGGGACGTGAAGTCGCGGCCGGTCTGGCGGTTCACGAAGGCGATGAAGTCCGCCCGCGACTTCGCCGTGCCCGCGTTCGACGACGCCCACGCCCGGCCCAGGGCGAAGAAGCGCTCGTCGCCCAGGGCCATGTGCAGCTGCCGCAGCATCAGGGCCGGGCACACGTAGACGTTGTTCTCGGCGAAGCTGTCCGCCCGCGGGTGGCCCGGCGGGCCGATGCGCCCGCGCAGGTCGGCGTCGGCGGAGCGGGCCGCCCGTTCCCAGCGGGCCATCGCCGCCGGGTCGGACCGGGTGCGGTACAGCTGCTCGACGTAACTGGCCCAGCCCTCGTTCAGCCACACGTCCTGCCAGGTCGCCGGGCCGACCGCGTCGCCGAACCACTGGTGGGCCAGCTCGTGGACGAGGACGTCGGGGGCGCCGGTGCCGTGGGCCACGTCGGCGCCGACGGTCATCATCTGCTGGGTCTCCATCGCGGACTGCGACGGCACGAGGACCACGCCGGTCGACGGGAACGGGTACGGGCCGAAGCGGGTCTCCAGCCACTGGACGTACGCCGGGAGCTGCCGCAGCGCCTCGAGCTGGCCGGCGTTGTCGGAGGGGCGGGTCCACAGGGTGATCGGGAGGTTGTTCGGGCCCGTGAGCTCGGTCTTCGTGTACTGCCCGACCGCGAGCGTGGTCAGGTAGGAGGCGACGGGCGTGGCCGAGGCGTAGCGGAAGGTGGTGCCGGAGACCGGGCCGGGCGTGCCGCTCGCGACGGCCGACCAGCCCTGCGGCACCGTGACCGCGATGTCGTACAGCGCCTTGTCCGACGGCTGGTCGTTCGCCGGGTACCAGGTGCTGGCCCCGTACGGCTCCTGCATCGTCCACAGCTCGCCGCCCGGGGTCACCGTCAGGCCGAGCGGCTCCACGTCCCCGCGGTGCGAGGGCATCGCGACGGTCGTGGGGGTCCCGCTGTACCCCACCGCGAGCGTCGCCACCGCCCCCGCCGGCAGCGCCTTGTCGACGACGAGATCGCCGTCCGCGACCCGGCCCGGCACGGTGGCTCCGTCGATGCTGATGGAGCTCAGGGTGTACGCGCTGGAGAAGTCGAGCCTGACCGCGTCCACGGCGTGCACGGCGCGCACGCGGATCGTCGCGGTGCCGGTGAGCGTGCGCGGCTCGGGGGCCCAGGTCAGGGCCAGGTCGTAGTGCAGGACGTCGAGCGCGGGGTTGCCGTAGGCCGGGTAGATCGGGTCGGCGACCGGCGACGAGGTGCCGTCGCGGTTGCCGTGGTCCTCGACGGCGGTGCTGCGGGTGGCGCCCGGGGAGGTGATGGGCAGGCCCTGGGCGTGCGGCGGCCGGGGCGTGCAGCCGGTGACCAGCAGCACGGCCGCCGTCAGCACCCCGAGCGCGCGTCGCACCCGACGAAGACTAGCCGCAGCCGAGGGCGGAGCGGAGGGTCGCGAGGTTGGTGCGCATGGTCGTGATGTACGTCTCCCCGTCCTCGACGCCCTCGATCGGGTCGAGCACGGCCGCCCGGGCGCCGATCTCGCGGGCGACGGTCTCCGACAGCTTCGGGCTGACCAGCGACTCGAAGAAGATCGTGGTGACTCCGCGCTCCTTCGCCAGCCGGGCCACGTCCCGCACCCGCTGCGGGCCCGGCTCCTCGTCCGGGTTCAGGCCGGTGACGGGGACCTGGGTGAGCCCGTAGCGCGCGGTGAGATAGCCGAACGCCTCGTGACTGGTGACCACGTCGTGCCGGGCGCAGTTCGCCAGTCCGCGGCGGTACTCCCCGTCGAGCTCCCGCAGCCTGGCCTCCAGCCCGGCGGCGCGCTGCCGGAACTCGCCGGCGTGGGCGGGGTCGGCCTCGGCGAGGCGGTCCGCGACCTTGCCGGCGATGGTGGCCAGCCGCGTCGGGTCGAGCCACACGTGCGGGTCGGCGCCGTGCAGCGAGGCGACGGTGGACACGTCGAACGTCCTGGCCTTCTGCTGCAGGTCGGCGCCCTCGTCGACGGCGGGCTGGAAGCCTCGCAGATACAGCACCAGGTCCGCGTCCTCGAGCGCCGCGAGCTGGCTCGGCTGCAGTTCGAGGTCGTGCGGCTCGGCTCCGGCCCGGGTCAGGTTCTCCACGGCCACGCGGTCGCCGCCGATCTCCTCGGCGACGAACTGCAGCGGGTAGAACCCGGCCACGACCCGCACCCGGCCGTCGTCGGGCTGCTCGTGCACGGCGCACCCGGCGAGCGAGACGAGGGCCGCGCAGAGCACCGCCGTCGCCCTCCACCGCATGCCCCCAGTCTTCCGGGGATGACAATCATTGTCAAAAACGCATGGATTCGGTCGCGCGTCCCGGGCCTGTCCCGGCTCGATCGCGAGCCCGGCGGCCGGCTGTGCATTCGCACCTACCCCCGCCGCGAGGCCGTCCGTCCCGGCCCTGCCCCTCTCGCGAGTCCCTGCCGCGGGCAGGGCTCTCGCGTGCAGGCCGCCGCGTGCCGCCGCGCGGACGGCCCACCGCTCCGGCGCCAATGCCCCTCCTGAGCCCGGCCGTCGGCGAGGCGCCCCGCGCCCGGAACGCCACGGGGCCGCCCGCACCACCGGTGCGCGGGCGGCCCCGTGAACGGTCGATCGCCGGACGAACGCCGCAGCGAATCTCCCATGTCGCATTTATCCCCTGACAGGCGATAAATGCGAGCATGTCGTGGCGCGGAGCGCCCGACATGTCGGGAAGCTCCCCGCGTCAGAGCAGCTCGCGCAGCGCCTCGATCAGCAGCCACACGCCGAAGATCACAAACAGCGCCGCGGCCCCGTACTTGATGGCCTTCTCCGGCAGGTGCCGCCCCAGCTGGCGGCCGACCACGATCGCCAGGGCGTCCGCGGCGACCATGCCGACCGTCGAGCCGATCCAGGTGCCCAGCCAGCCGTGCTGCGTGGCCAGCGTGATCGTCGCCAGCATCGTCTTGTCGCCCAGCTCGGCCAGGAAGAACGACACGCCCACGGCGATGATCGCGGAGCGGGTGGTGCGCTCGGCCTTGCCGCGCTCCTCCTCCGTCAGCGTGTCGCCGCGCAGGGTCCAGGCGCCGAAGGCGAAGAAGGCCAGCGCGGCCACGAGCGAGATCCAGGCGGTCGGCAGGGCGGCGCCGAGGCCGTAGCCGACGGCGACGGAGACCAGGTGGACGACCGCTGTGGCGACGGTGATGCCGATGAGCACCGGCACGGTGCGGAAGCGGGTGGCGAACGTCAGCGCCATCAGCTGGGACTTGTCGCCGAGTTCGGCGACGAAGATGACGCCGAAGCTGATGGCGAGGGCGGAGAGGAACGCGCTCAAGGTGGAACCCTTCCCGGGACGGACCGGGAGGCGAGGGCGGACGACCTCGACCCGGCCGTCCGACTCGTGAAAAACACAGCCGACAGCGAGGCCGAAAGTCTCGTCCGCTTCCGAGAACGGAAGCCGCACGGCCGGGCCTGAAACTTCCAGCGCCAGTATGTCGACCGGGCAGTTGAGGACTACTCCCCTTCGTTCACCCTCACCCTAGCGGAGCCCGCGGCCCCGCACGACGTGATCACCGGCACGTCGGGCGGGGCCGCGGCGCCCTACTTGCGCTTCGAGGGCTTCGTGATGCGGTCCGTGCCGACCTTGTCCCGCAGCACCTCGGGGACCAGCACCGAGCCGTCGGGCTGCTGGAACTGCTCGAGGATGGCGGGGACGAGCCGGCTGGTCGCCAGCGCGGAGCCGTTGAGCGTGTGCACGAACTTGTTGTTCTTGGAGCCGGGCACGCGGTAGCGGATGCCGGCCCGGCGGGCCTGGTAGTCGCCGGCCCAGGAGACCGAGGAGATCTCCTTGTACTTGCCGGTGCTGGGCATCCAGACCTCGATGTCGATGGTCTTGCGCATCGAGGCGCTCGCGTCGCCGGCCGCCAGCAGCGAGCGGCGGAAGTGCAGGCCGAGGTCGCGCACCAGGCCCTCGGCGTAGTCGACCATCTCCTCGAGGGTCTTCTCGCCGTCCTCCTGGCTGGTGAACTGGAAGATCTCGACCTTGTTGAACTGGTGGCCGCGGACCGTGCCGCGCTCGTCGGAGTGCGAGCCGGCCTTCTCGCTGCGGTAGCAGGGGGTGTACGCGTACACCCGGTGGGGCAGGCTGTCGGTCTCGAAGATCTCGTTCTGGTAGGCGCCCAGGATCGCCGTCTCCGAGGTCGGCAGCAGGAACCGGCCCCGCTCGCCCTCCTCCGCGGCGATGTGGAACACCTCGTCGTAGAACTTCGGGAACTGCCCGGCGGCGTAGCCGGCCGAGTCCAGCAGCAGGTGCGGCGGGAGCATGAACTGGTAGCCGGCCGCGAAGTGCCGGTCGATGAACCAGTTCACCAGCGCGAACTCCAGCCGGGCGCCCCAGCCGGTGTAGATCCAGAAGCCGGAGCCGCCGAGCTTCACGCCGCGCTCGTAGTCCACGAGCCCGAGGTCGGTGGAGAGCTGGACGTGGTCGCGCAGGTTCTCGATCACCGGCGGCTCGCCGTAGACCTGCACGACCTGGTTGGCCTCCTTGCCGCCGGCCACCACGTCGTCGGCGGGGAGGTTCGGCAGCACGCTCATGGCGGTGTCGAGGTCGCGCTGGGTCTGCGCCAGGCGCTCCTCGAGCTCGGCGAGGGCGGCCTTGGCGTCGCGGGCGCCCGCCTCGATGGCCTGGCCGGCGGCCTTGGCGGCGGCGAACGCGCGCGCCTCCTCCTTGCGCCGGGCCCGCTCGGCGTCGATCTCGCCGATGAGCTCGCGCCGCTGCTTGTCGAGGTCGGCGATCGCACTCAGCGCGCGGGACACCTCGGACGGCTCGAGCCTCTTGGACAGTCCGGCCTCGACGGAGGCCCGGTCCTTGCGAATCAAGTCGATGTCGAGCATGCTGCCGCGCACCTTCGCTTCGATTTTGGGAGAAAACCCGGACGCTCAGGATGCTACCGGGCGCCCCGCGGCCATGTTCTCCACCGCGCCCATCAACAGGTCGATGCCGAAGGAGTAGTACCGCTCGAGGTCCGGCAGGGACCGGTAGCTCTCGGCGAGGCGGACCATGTGCGGGAACTGCTGCGGGGGCAGGCCCTCCAGGTGCAGCCGCTGGCGCCGGAGCCAGTCGCCGACCTGGTCCGGGGGCACCGCGAGCGGGCAGCCGGGCTGGGCCTGCACCAGGCCGATCGCCGCGTGCAGGAGGTAGGAGGCGACCCAGTACGCCTCCTCGAGGGTGAACCCGGCCCGCTCCAGCAGCCCGAGCGCGTCGTCGGTGGCCCTCGTGAAGCCCTCGACCTGCTGCTTGTCGGACGCGTGCAGCAGGTCGGGCAGGCACGGGTGGGCCCGCATGGCGCGCACGAGCGCCTCGACCATCGCGCGCAGCTGGGCGGGCCAGGGATCGGTCGCGTGGCGGTCGGCGCGCACCTCGGCCAGGACGTGGTCGATCAGGCCGAGCAGCAGCTCTTCCTTGTTCTTGAAGTGCCAGTACAGCGCCATCGGGGTGACGCCGAGCTCCTGGGCGAGCCGGCGGATGGTGACGGCCTCGAGCCCGTCGGTGTCGCCGATGCGCAGGGCGCGCTCGGCGACGGCGGACTTCGTGAGGCGCTCGGCGGAGGTCTTGGGCGGCACTTGACAACTGTACAACGTATGGGTTCTCCTCTACAACGTACATGTACGACGTACAGGTACACCGTATAGGGGGAGCACACCACCATGAGAAATCGCTGGCTGGCCCTGGTCGCCGTGGCCCTGGGCACCTTCATGACCTACCTGGACAACAACGTCGTCAACGTGGCGCTGCCGTCGATCCAGCGCGACCTGCACCTGAGCATCTCGGGGCTGGAGTGGATCGCGAGCGCGTACATCCTGGTCTTCGCCGGCCTGCTGCTGGTCGGCGGCCGCGTCGCCGACGTGTTCGGCATGCGCGGCATGTTCTTCACCGGCCTGGCCGTCTTCACGGTCGCGTCCGTCGCCGCCGGCCTGGCCGGCAGCCAGGAGGTCCTGATCGGATCCCGGGCCCTGCAGGGCGTCGGCGCGGCCCTGCTGACCCCGACGGCCCTGGCCCTGCTCACCGAGCTGTTCCCGGACCCGAAGGAGCGCGGGGCCGCGGTCGGGATCTGGGGCGGCGTGGGCGCCCTCGCCCTCGCGATCGGGCCGCTGACCGGCGGATACCTCAGCCAGCACGCCTCCTGGGGCTGGATCTTCCTCATCAACGCCCCGATCGGCGTGGCCACCGCCGTGCTCGGCGCGCTGACGCTGCCCGCGGGCCGGCGCAGCGGCAACCGCAGCCTCGACCTGCCCGGCCTGGCCACGAGCGCCCTGGCCCTGTTCGCGCTGACCTACGCGCTCATCGAGGGCGAGTCGAAGGGCTGGGCCTCGGGCACCATCCTCGGCGCGTTCGCGCTGGCCGCGTTCGCCGCGATCGGGTTCGTCGTCATCGAGCTGCGCACCGAGCACCCGATGGTCGACCTCAAGTTCTTCCGGATGCGGGTCTTCAGCGGCGGCCTCGCCACCATGGGCCTCTGGGCGTTCGGCGTCTTCGGCATCTACTTCTTCACCGCGATCTTCCTCCAGAACGTCCTCGGCTTCTCCCCGACCGAGGCCGGCTCGGCGTTCGTCCCCATGGCGATCGTCATGGCGGTCACGGCCACCGTCGCGCCCCGGCTCGAGGCGCGCTTCGGCGCCGGGCCCACGGTCGCGGCCGGCATGGCGCTGATGGCGGCCGGCGTCGGCGCGCTCGCGACCGTCGGCGAGGGCGCCGGGTACACCGACCTGCTCCCCTGGTTCGTGGTGTTCGGCCTCGGCGGCGGCCTGCTGGTCCCGCTCAACAACGTGATCCTGGGCGCGCTGCCGCCGGGCCGGGCCGGGATCGCCTCGGGCATGCTCAACGTGTCGCGCGAGGTCTTCGGCCTGCTCGGCATCACGATCCTCGGGGCGATCCTGGCCGACCGGCAGGGCGCGGCGAGCGGCGAGCCGCTGCACCGGTTCCTGGCCGGCTACCAGTTCTCGCTGGTCGTGGCCGCCTCGCTGGTCGCCGTCGGGGTGCCGATCGCGCTGGTGATGCTGCGGCGGGTCACGACTGCGCGGACGCCGGTGGCCGTGGCCCCGGAGCCTGAGCTCCAGCCCGTCTGAGCGAGGCCGGGGGAGCATCCAGGGCGCAGTGCCGCAAGGGGTGCTCCCCCGGCACCTTCGGTTCGGCCCGCGGGTTGCGGATGCTCACCGCGGCCAGGCCGCCGGCGAGCACGCACAGCGCCGCGCAGATCAGCACGGCCCGGTGGAAGCCCGCGGACAGCAGGTCGGGCGAGGCGTAGGCGGCCGCGGTGATGCCCGCGGCCGCCGGGAGCACCGCGACGGCGACGAGGCCGGCCGCCCGGGCGACGTCGTTGTTGACCGCCGAGGCCATGCCGGCGTGCGTCGCCGGCGCCGAGGACAGCGCCGTGGAGGTCAGCGGCGCGACGGTGATGGACAGACCCAGACCCAGCACCAGTACCGCCGGCAGCACCTCGGTCAGGTAGGAGCCCCCGGCGTCGATGCGGGCGTACAGCGCCATCCCGGCCCCGGCGACGACCGGCCCGAGGCTCATCTGCAGCCGCGGCCCGATCCGCGCGGCGAGGGCGCCCGAGCGCGAGGACAGCAGCAGCATCACGACCGTCAGCGGCAGCAGGGAGACGCCGGCCTCCAGCGGGGAGTACCCGGCGACCTGCTGCAGCTGGATCGGCAGCAGGAACAGGGCGCCGCCGAGCGCGCCGTAGAGGATGAAGGTGACCACGTTGGTCGCGGTGAACTGGGCGGAGCCGAACAGCCCGAGCGGCAGCATCGGGTGCTCGAGCCGGGTCTGGCGCCAGAGGAACCCGGCCACGAGCAGGGCCCCGGCGACCAGGGCGGCGAGGACGGGCGCGCTGGTCCAGCCGAGGGCCTGGCCCTCGATGAGCCCGTAGGTGACGCCGATGAGCCCGGCGGTGATCAGCGCCCCGGAGACCAGGTCGACCCGGCCGCTCGCCTCCTCGTCGCGGGACTCGGGGACGTGGCGCCAGGTGAGGTACACCACCGCCGCCGCGATCGGCACGTTGATGGCGAAGATGAGCCGCCACGACGAGGAGCCGAGGCCGACGAGCCAGCCGCCGAGGAAGGGCCCGATCGCCGTGGCCACGCCGCCGAGCCCCGACCACGCGCCGATCGCCCGGCTGCGGTCCTCGGGCCGGAACGACGCCTGCAGGATCGCGAGGCTGCCCGGGGTGAGCAGGGCCGCGCCGACGCCCTGCAGCGCCCGGGCGGCGACGAGCGTCCACCCGTCCGGCGCGATCCCGCAGAGCACGGACGCGGCCGCGAACCACACCACGCCGAAGGTGAAGACCCGCCGCCGGCCGTACCGGTCGCCGAGCGCGCCCGCGAGCAGCAGCAGCCCGGCCAGGGTCAGCGTGTAGGCGGTCACGACCCACTGCAGCACCTGCAGGCCGGTGTCGAAGGAGCGCCCGATCGCGGGCAGGGCGATGCCGACGACGGTCGCGTCGATGGAGGCGATGCCGGAGCCGAGGATGGTGGCGGTGAGCACCCAGCGGCCGGTGGCACTGCCGAAGGAGAGGCGTTCGTCCGCGGTGGTGGTCATGCGCCCAACGTAGACCGTCCCGCCCGGTGCGGTCTTGCCACCACGGACGCCGGGATGTCTGGCGGGAGCAACGGTCCGCAGGTAGCGCGGGCCCGAGCCATCGTCAATGCCTGCGGCCCTTGACCCTCACCTTGAACGACATCGCGGGGCCGGGGGTCGGGGCGGTCTTCGTCGCCAGGGTGTAGTCCGGTGACTCCAGCTCCAGGTCGAGGCGGTGCAGCAGCCGGGCCATCGACAGGGCCATCTGGACGTCGGCGAAGCTCTTGCCGAGGCAGGTGTGGGGCCCGCGGCCGTACGGCGAGTACGCCCCCGGCCGCAGGTGCTCGGCCCGCGGCTTCTCGTAGCGGGTGATGTCGAACGTGAGCGGGTCCGGGAAGTACTCCTCCATGAAGTGCGGCACGGTCGTGGCGATGTAGACCGTCTCGCCCGCCCGCACGGTGTGCCCGGCGAAGGAGAAGTCGCGGGTCGCGGTGCGGATCAGGGTGACCGCGACCGGGTACATCCGCATGGTCTCCATGAGCGCGTAGCGCGTCGCGGGCAGCCGCCGCACGTCCTCGTCGGCGATCGGGCCGCCGGCGAACAGGGCGTCGGCCTCGGCCTGGATGCTCGCGAGGACCTCCGGGTGCTTGAGCACCGCGTAGAGGAACGCCGCCGTCGTGTTGGCCACGGTGTCCAGCCCGGCCACGTAGGGCCCGGTGAGCGTGAGCACCAGGTCCTCGGCCGGCACCAGGTGGGGCCGGTTCAGGTGGGCGTCCATGAGGTCCTCGACGAGGTTGCGCTCGCCCGCGGGGGTCTGGCCGTGGCGCGCCTTGAGGTCGGCCGCCATGCGCTCACCGAGCTCGAAGACCCGCGCCTTGGCCCTGCGGTACTTCGGGTTGCGCAGCAGGATGCGCGGGCGCTGGCGGGTGACCAGGACGTTGAGCACGTAGAGCGTCAGCAGCCGGATGTCGGGCACGTACTCGCGCGGCGCGGCCCCGGTGAGCAGTTCGCCGAGCTGTTCGGTGACGAGGTACTGCATGCCCTGCACGACGGGCACGGTCGTGCCCGGGCGCCAGTCGCGTTCGAGCACCCGGTCGGTGATGTCGAGCAGTTCGGGGCCGCGGCCCTTGATGGCGTCGCGCGAGTAGCCCCGGCGCATGAGCTCGCGCAGCTCCTTGTGGCTCTCCCCGTCCTCGCCGGTGATGGTCCGGGTGGCGCCGTACTCGTCGATCATCCCCTGCCAGAACTCCCGGGAGCGCAGGCACTCGCGGCCCTCGCGGGAGTTCATGAACTCGGCGGCCCCGGCGCCGGCGAGGACGGTGCAGGACTTGCCGAGCAGCTTCATCCGGAAGACCGGGCCGTGCTCGCGGTACGCCTTCACGAGGAAGGCCGCGGGGTCCTTGCCCATCTCGAGGGCGCTGCCGAGGATGGGCACGCCCCTCACCGTCGGCGTCGGCCCGACCGGCGCCTCCTCCGTGATCGTCATTCGATCGAGGCTATCGAATGGGACTGCGTTTCGATGCCCTCCGCGTTACTGATTCGTGACGAACGACTACCTGTTATGGTCGGCCTGCGGGCCGAGAGGCGCTGCGACGGGTGCCCCCCGCATCCGCCACGCTCGGACCGCCCCGCGGACACGTAAGGGCGCCTCCGACGCGGAGGGCACATCCCCATGCGCGACCTCACCGAGTTCGTGGCCGGCCTGCCCAAGGTCGAGCTCCACGTGCACCACGTCGGCTCCGCCGCCCCGGCGACGGTGGCCCGGCTGGCCGAGCGCCACGCCGGCAGCACCCTGGTCCCCGCCGACGCGCAGCTGCTGGCCGAATACTTCACGTTCACCGACTTCGCCCACTTCATCGAGATCTACCTGTCGGTCGTCGATCTCATCCGCGACGCCGAGGACGTGGCGACGCTGACGTACGACATCGGCGTGAACCTGGCCGCGCAGAACGTCCGCTACGCCGAGCTGACCCTGACGCCGTACTCCTCGATCACCCGCGGCATCCCGGCCGAGGCGTTCTGCGAGGCGGTCGAGGACGCCCGTGCCCGCGTGGCCCGCGACCACGGCACGGAGCTGCGCTGGTGCTTCGACATCCCGGGCGAGGCCGGCATCCCCTCGGCCGACGTGACCCTGGAGACGGCGCTCAAGCACCGCCCGGACGGCCTGGTCAGCTTCGGCCTGGGCGGACCCGAGCGCGGCGTGCCCCGCGAGTGGTTCGCGCCGCACTTCGCCCAGGCCCGCGCGGCCGGCCTGCGCAGCGTCCCGCACGCCGGCGAGTCGACGGGCCCCGAGACGATCTGGGACGCCCTGCGCCACCTCGACGCCGAGCGCATCGGCCACGGCATCGCCGCCGCGTCGGACCCGGCGCTCATGGCGTACCTGCGGGACAACGACATCCCGCTGGAGGTCTGCCCGACGTCGAACGCGTGCACCCGCTCGGTGCCGTCCCTCGCCGAGCACCCGCTGCCGGCGCTGGTGGCGGCCGGCGTGCCGGTGACCATCAACTCCGACGACCCGCCGATGTTCTCGACCACGCTCAACCAGGAGTACCTCGTCGCGGCCACCCTGCTGGGGCTGGACGCCGACGGTGTCGCCGGCCTAGCGCGGCAGGGGGTGCGGTACTCGTTCCTCGACGACGCGCGCAAGGCCGCCCTGATCGCGGAGATCGACGCCTACACCGAGGCGTTCCAGCGGTAGCCGCGCGTCGCCCCGGGCCGTCACCCGTGGCGGCCCGGGCGGGTCAGTGCTTGCAGGCGGCGCAGGTGCCGAAGATCTCCAGCGTGTGGCTCACGTCGGTGAAGCCGTGCTCCTCGCCGACGCGGTCGGCCCAGCGCTCCACCGCCGGCCCGAGCACCTCCACCGTGCGGCCGCAGCCGCGGCAGACGAGGTGATGGTGGTGGCGGTCACTGCACCGGCGGTAACGGGTGTCACTGCCCGGGACCTGCATCACATCGATCTCGTTGGTCTCGGCGAGCAGCTGCAGGGTGCGGTAGACGGTCGTGAGGCCCACGTTCGCGCCGCGCTCGCGCAGCATCACGTGCAGCTCCTGGGCGCTGTAGAAGCCGTCGACGTCGCCGAGCAGCGTCATCACGGCGTCGCGCTGCTTCGTGTTGCGCCGGACCGGGTGCGCGTCCAAGTCGTGGGCATGGTCGTTCACTCGTAGAGCTTAGCGTAGCCTTAGTGGGTTGAACCTCCCCCGGTTCGGGCGTCTGCTTTGCGTTGCGCCGGCGGCGTAAGCAGGGGATCTCGATCGCGGCCCGCAACACGGGCCGCGTAGGCTGACGCCGAAACCAAACACTTGTACGTGTGATTCGCACACGGTGGGGGGAGCAAGGACGTGGCTCAACCGGAAGCAGCCGCAGCCTCGGGTGGAGGCGCGGCGGCAGCGCCTGACAAACTCGATGCCGCCGTATTCAAAATCGCGGGCGTGGTCGTGCTCGGCGCGATCATGTCGATCCTCGACGTGACGGTCGTCAGCGTGGCGATCCCGACGTTCATGGACAAGTTCGACGCCACCTACGCGCGCGTCGCCTGGACGATGACCGGTTACACCCTGGCCCTCGCCACCGTGATCCCGCTGTCCGGCTGGGCCGCGGACCGCTTCGGCACCAAACGGCTCTACATGCTGGCGCTGTTCCTGTTCACGGTCGGCTCCGGGCTGTGCGCCACGGCCGGCTCGATCGACCAGCTGATCGGCTACCGCGTGCTGCAGGGCCTCGGCGGCGGCATGCTGATGCCGATCGGCATGACGATCATGACGCGCGCGGCCGGCCCGCAGCGCATCGGCCGGCTCATGGCCGTGCTCGGCATCCCGATGCTGCTCGGCCCGATCGGCGGCCCGATCCTCGGCGGCTGGCTCATCGACGTGGCGAGCTGGCACTGGATCTTCCTGATCAACCTGCCGATCGGTGTCATCGCGCTCATCTACGCGCAGTTCGCGCTGCCGAAGGACAACACCGAGCCGTCGGAGTCCTTCGACTTCCTCGGCATGCTGATGCTCTCCCCCGGCCTGGCGCTGTTCCTGTTCGGCGTCTCCTCGCTGCCGGAGACCGGGACGATGAGCGCGACCAAGGTCTGGCTGCCGATGCTCATCGGCGGCCTGCTGGTGATCGGGTTCGTCCTCTACTCGTTCAAGCCCAAGCACCCGCTGCTGGACCTCCGGCTGTTCCGCAACCGGAACCTGGCGTTCGCGTCGCTGTCGCTGTTCGTCTTCATCATCGCGTTCATGGGCGCCGGCCTGCTCTTCCCGAGCTACTGGCTGCAGGTGCGCGGCGAGTCGACGCTGGACGCCGGCCTGCTCATGGCCCCGCAGGGCATCGGCGCGATGCTGACCATGCCGATCGCCGGCATGCTCGCCGACCGGATTCCGGTCGGGCGGACGGTGCCGTTCGCGATGGCCCTCATCGCGATCGGGTTCTTCTCGTTCACGCAGGTCGGCCCGGACACGTCGTTCCTGCTGCTGGAGGGCTCGCTGTTCGTGATGGGCCTGGGCATGGGCGGCACGATGATGCCGATCATGACCTCCGCGCTCAAGACGCTGACCGGCCACGACGTCGCCCGCGGCTCGACACTGGTGAACATCCTGCAGCAGATCGGCGGCTCGGTCGGCGGCGCCATCATGTCGGTGATCCTGACCAGCAAGACCGGCGACGCCCCGGCGGTCCCCGGCGCGACCAACCCGCAGACCGGCGGGCCGCTGAAGATCACCGACCTGGCGGTCGCCTCGCACCACGACCCGGCGCTGGCGGAGAAGCTCGGCCCGGCCGGGCCGGGCCTGATCGACCAGGGCCTGCACTACCTCGCCGACTCGTTCGCCTCGACGTACTGGGTGGCCTTCATCCTGGTGCTGTGCACGTTCATCCCGATCGCCTTCCTGCCGCGCAAGAAGGAGGTCTCGCACCTGCTGGACGACCAGCCCGCGGGTGCGCCGGCCGTGATGATCCACTAGGCGGCGACGCCACGACGAAGCGCTGTGAGGCCCCGGGCCTCACAGCGCTTCTGCGTAGGACACCCGGGCGGCCGATCCGCGGGACGTCGGCGGCGAAGGCGGCCGCCACGACGGCCCGGTGGTGATCGCCGCGTCGTCCGCCGTCGCGCGGAGAGGCGCCGTCACGCCGCCGGGACCTCGGCGAGGGAGGCGAAGACCGCCTTGCCCTCGGCCCGGGCCTGCGCGACCATCTCGTCCGCGCCCGCCGAGGGGCCGCCGACGCGCAGCACCGCGTCGCAGCGCGCCAGCAGCCGCGACGAGATCGGGTGGAAGATCTCGTCGAACACCGCGTCGCCCACGGCCGCCGACCCGGCCCGCTCGATGAGCGGCAGCGCGAGGGCCTCGCCGGTGACCGGCAGGTGCCCGGCCCGGAAGAGCGTGACGGCGGCGTCGTGCATGGTGTCGACGTTGGCGCGCAGCTTGGCCGGGTCGTCGCCGGTGCCGGAGCGGTAGGGGCCGGCCACGAGAATCATCATGCGGGAACTCCTTCGATCAGCACGCCGGCGTCGCGCACGGCGGCGAGGGTCGGATCGGACGGATCGGCGTCGGTCACGAGGACGTCCGCCGCGTCGAGGGGGCCGACGCGGGCGAAGGCCTGGACGCCGAGCTTGGTCGCGTCGGCCACGACGATCGTGCGGCCGGCCCGGCGCAGGGCGGCCCGCTTCACCGCGGCGTCGTCGAGGTCGAACTCGGACCAGCCCAGGTCGCGGTGCACGGCGCCGATGGACATGACGAACGTGTCGAAGCGCAGCTGCTCCAGGGCGGCGAGGGCCAGCGGCCCGACGAGGCTGCGCTCCCCCGCCCGCGACTCGCCGCCGATGACGAGCAGCCGGATCCCCGGCTGATCCGCCAGCCGTACCGCCGCCTGCAGGCTCAGCACCGCCACCGTCAACGGCGCCCGGGCGGGCAGGTGCGCGGCGAGCTCGGCGGTGGTCGTGCCGGCGTCGAGCAGCACGGTGCCGCCCGGCTCGATCAGCGCGGCCGCGGCCCGCCCGAGCCGCGACTTGGCCGCGGCCGACCAGCGCTCGCGGACCTCGAACCCGGCCGACTCGGCCGGCACGTCGAGCGCGACGGCGCCGCCCCGCACCCGGCGGACCAGGCCCTGCTCCTGCAGCTGGTCGAGGTCGCGGCGCACGGTCATCTCGGAGACGCCGAGGCGCTCGGCCAGTTCCCCGAGCGTCAGGCGGCCGCTGCCGCGCACGAGGCGGAGGGTCAGGTCAAGGCGATCCGGCACAGGCACGCGCCGAATCTAACAGCGATCTCTCAAATCTCACAATCCGGCGTCGGGTTATCTCACAACGCTAACGGCGGGCGGCGAGCGCGGGCGGCTGGACCGGCGGCGCGTCCGGGATCCTCGGCCCCCGGCGCAGGGTGGCGTACGCGAGCAGGCCGAGCGGGATGATGATCCAGCAGGAGAGCAGGCGGTACACGAGCATCGCGGCCGCCGCGGGCCCGTGCCCGGCGCCGGCGGAGACGAGCCCGGCCAGCAGCGCGACCTCGACCACGCCGATGCCGCCCGGGCTCAGCGGCACCTGGCGGACGAGCTGCACCGTGAGGTACACCGTCGCCAGCCGCACCAGGCTCACGTCGATGTCGAACGCGGCGGCGGTCGCGGCCAGGCAGGCGAAGTCGAGGCCCCAGTTGACGGTCGCGTGGACCAGGGACAGCACCCAGGAGCGGCGCGGCAACCGGCGCAGGTCGTCCCAGGTGCGCCGCACCGAGGCCTTCGAGCGGGCCACCCAGCCCCGGGCGGGCGCGGGCTCCTCGTCGTCGGCGAGCACCGGCGGCGGCACCGGGCGGCGCGGCGAGAGCAGGAAGTCGAGCCCGAACACGAGACCGGCGATGACCAGCATCGCGATGACGAGCACGAGCGTGTCGGGGTTGCCGGTGGCGCCGCCGCGCGGGATGAGCACCACCGCGCCGTACATGAGCACGAGCGCCACCCCCGACAGCACGCCGGAGAGCACCGCGACCGCGCCGGCCGTGCGCCGGGTGGCGCCCGCCGTGCGGAACTGCCGGAACGCGAAGCCGGCCGACACCGCCGAGCCGGCCGGCAGGCTGAACGAGATCGCCGAGCGTGTGAAGGTGACGGCGATGGCCCGCGGTACCGACATCCGCACCCCGAACCCGGCGAGCAGCCGCCGCTGCTGCAGGGCGAAGTGCCGCAGCGAGGTCATCTCCGCGGCGGCGGCGAGGACCAGCCACCAGGGGTGGGCGGAGCGCAGCACGCCGAGGGTCTGGCCGAAGTCGGGCAGGTTCTTGCGCAGGGTGAAGCCCGCCACCGCGAGCACCAGCAGCAGGCCGGTGATGCGCAGCACGGTCCTGCGTCGCTTGCCCACGAGATCACGATCCCACCGTCAGGTAGCAAAACGGCGAAGATCCTCAGCCCGATCTCAGTTGCGCACGTCACGCCGCCGACGCGCACGCCCCGGCGCGAGGCGGGCGGCACGCGACGCCGACCAGGCGCCTCAGCGCGCCGCGACGATCAGCAACAGCGCGACGTAGAGCAGCGCGAACAGCGCCGGCACCCACTGCTCGAGGCTGGTCACCGACCAGTAGCGGCGCTTGTCGCGCCCGGCCCCGAGGGCGTTCCACTCCGCCCGCCAGTACGGCGAAGCCGGGAGCCGTTCTTCCAGAACGCCGATCACCCGGAACTTCGCCGAACTAAGCTGCCGGTACGACCGGATGAGCCAGAACCACGCCACGCACTGGCCGACCAGCACGATGCACGGCATGACCAGCAGTCCCGCGCCTCGGCTCCACAGCTGCGGCACGAGCGTGCCGGCGGCGGTCAGGGTGGCGGTATTGACGGTGAGCAGGAACGTATTGGTCAGCCCGCGGCGGCCCGAGAGCCGATCGGCCATCTCGACGTAGATCCGGTACTGCTCGAGGACGGCCGCCTGGTACTTCTCCCCGGCGCCCGCGTAGGCGTCGCTGTCGACGGCGGTCCAGAGATCCTCGCGGATCTCGTCGACGGTGGCACTCGTCCGACGGAACTCGCGGAGGAACCGATCGATGGCGCTCATGTCCACCAGTCTCGCGAATTCACGCCACAGCTCACCCGGTATCGCTCCGGCACGGCATCACCGCGGGTATAACAGGCCCGTTAACCACGGCAAGGAAACCGGACATACCCGTGTCAACCCACACTTCTCACATCTGGTGGTCGACTGCCGATCCCAGTAACGTATCCACCAATCGTAGACGCCCCGGGAGGGCCCGAGTGTCCGACGAACGAGCCACACACTGCACGGTCAAGGCTCGTGACCGGCGGGCTATCGCGGTAGAGATCTCCGGCGACCCTGACGGCGTTCCAGTCTTCCTGCTGCACGGCATGCCCGGCAGCCGGGTCGGGCCGAGGCCCCGCGGCAGTGTCCTCTACCGACTGGGCATCCAGCTGATCTGCTACGACCGGCCCGGCTACGGGGGGTCCGACCGCCACGAGCAGCGGACCGTGGCATCGGCCGTCGAGGACGTCGAGGACATCGCCGCCGATCTGGAGCTCGACCGGTTCTCGATCGTCGGGCGCAGCGGCGGCGGTCCGCACGCGCTCGCCTGCGCCGCACGGCTGCCCGACCGGGTGACCAGCGCCGCCGTCCTGGTCGGCGTCGCGCCTGCCAACGCCCCGGATCTGGACTGGTACGCCGGCATGACCGACGCCAACGTCCGCGAATACTCCACCGTCGGCGCCGACTGGCTCAAGCTCGTCGAACGCGTCCGGCTGCAGGCCGACCGCATCCGCCGCGACCCGGTGAGTCTCGTCAAGTCGCTCCAGCAGCAGATGACCGACCCGGACCTGCGCGTCGTCGACGACGTCGCCATCCAGCGCCTGCTCGCCGACACCTACGCGGAGGCGCTGCGCCCGGGGCCGTACGGCTGGATCGACGACCTTTACGCGCTGCGGTCCGACTGGGGCTTCGACCTGGCCGACGTGCATCAGCCGGTGCTGCTGTGGCACGGCGCCGAGGACAACTTCACGCCGGTGAGTCACGCCCGCTGGCTCGCCCGGAAGATCCCCAACGCCGAGATCCGGGTCGAGACCGAGACCGCCCACTTCGGCGCGGTGGAGGTCCTTCCCGAGATCCTGCACTGGCTGATGACGTCGGCGCTGGTCGGCCCCGGGCGGCCCAGGGGCTGATCCGCCCCGGGCCGATCCGGCTAGAACGGGTGCGGGTCCAGCACCCGATGCAGATGGCGGCGCTGGTGCAGCGCGACGACCGCCGGGTGGCTGTCGCCGAGCGCCTGCACCAGCCGATCCAGGACGTCCGCGAGGGCGGCCTCGTCTCCGATACCGAGGGTGCGGCGGACCAGCGCCAGGTTCGCCTCGCAGCGCAACGTGTCCGGATGGTCTGGCCCGGCCACCCGCCTCTGCCGCTCGAAGACCTGGGCGATCAGGTCGAGCGCGGCGTTCGGGTCGTCTCGCTCGGCCTTGGCCACAGCGAGGTTGAGGCGCGCGGCCAGCGTGTACGGGTGATCGGCGCCCAGGACGGCCTCCATCGCGGTCGACGCCTTCAAGGCGTACCGCTCCGCCACGTCGAAGTCTTCGCGGGCCCGGGCGATAGCGCCCAGGTTGCTGAGGCAGGCGAGCGTGTGCGGATGGCGGCGGCCCAGGCTGACGGAGTAGGCGGCCTCGACCTCGCTCATCTCGCTGGCCGCGGTGTCGTAGGCGACCCGGCGCCGCTGCTCCGCCGCCTCGTTGCCGCCGACGGCCAGGATGTTGCAGGCCCGGCTCAGCCGCACGGCCAGCGTGTCGGGGCTGGCCGGACCGCGCAGCTCGTTGAGCTGCTCGTAGGCATTCTCCAGCAGCGGGGCCGCCTCCGCGGCCCGCCCGGCGCTGCGCAGTGACACCGCGAGGTTCGCCTTCGCCTCGAACATTCGCACGGTGTCCGGCAGCACCTTCTCGAACTGGTTCGCGACGAACTCCAGCAACCGGATGGAGCCCTCGTAGTCGCCGGCCTCGCGCAGGTCCCGGCCGAGGTTGCCGCCGGCCAGCAGGGTGTTCGGGTGCAGCTCGCCGAGCACCTTGCGTCGGCCCTCGTACGCACCGGTGTCACCCTCCCGCGCCTGACGGAAATCGCCGGCGAGCCGGTAGGAGGCGGCCAGGTTGTTCAGGGCGGCGAGCGTGCGGACATTCTCGTCGCCGAACCGATCGGACCAGGTCTGGTATGTCGCCGCGTCCCGGGCCAGTGCGTCGGCGTACTTCCCGAGGGCCCGGTAGTCCGCGCCCAGGCCGCCGGCGGTCATGAGCGTATGGGGATGCGTCGTGCCCAGCAGCTCTTCCTGCTGCGCCAGCACCGCCTCGTCGAGTTGGCGGGCCTCCTCGAACAGGCCACCGGTGCGCAGGATGTTGGCCAGGTTGAAACGCAGGTGCAGCAGTTGGCGCAGCAGTGTCTTGCGCTCGGCCTCGCCGGTGGTGTGATCGAGCATCGCGGTCCAGGCGGTGTCGATGTCCCGGCCGAGCACACGTCCGTCGGTGGTTCCACCGGTGAGCCAGACGTAACGCAGCCGATCGATCATCAACTGGCGGACGGCCTCGTCCTCGCACTGCATCGCCCCGGAGAACTCCAGGTGCGGCCAGAGCATCCGGAAGCGCGGCCAGGTCTCGGGGTTGTCGACCTCGTCCTTCGCGTCACGGGGGCGCGACGCCGCGAGAATCCGGTGCACCTGGTGTTTCGCGGCGACGAGCTCCTCTTCGCTCATGCGGCTCCGGACGACATGCTGCAGCAACCGGTGGACCTGGATCTGCCCGCCGGCGACATCGAGCTTGAGCAGCGCCAGCCGGTTGATCTCCTGGACCAGCACGCCGCGGTACATCGGCTCGGACATGGCCGGGTCCAGATCGCTGACCGCGGCGGCGAGCTCGTCGCTGTACACCAGGTCGAGCGCGATCTCCGGGGCCATCACCGAGCACAGTTGCAACAGGCGGTAGGCGGCCGGCGAGCGGTCCTGCAGCCGTTGCAGCGAAAGGTCCCACGTGGCCGCGACCGACCGGCTGGTCGGCGGATCGGCGAGGTTCGCCGGGCCGTGCTGCTCGATCTGACGCAGATACTCGCCCACGTCGGTGCCGGTCTCGGCGATCCACGCCCCGGCCGCCGCGACGGCGATCGGCAGGTCGCCGAGCAGCTCCGCGACCCGGTTGGCGTCCTCCAGCCGGATGGTGGGCACGCGCTGACGCAGGTGAGCGATGCTCTCCCGGCGCAGGAACACCTCGACCGGCATGGCGGTGGCCCGATCGGCCCACTTCGTGTTGCGCGACGTGATCAGGACGTGGACGCGCTCAGTGGGCAGGAACGGCACCACCCGTGGCACGTCCTCCGCGTTGTCGAAGATCAGCAGGACCCTCGGGAACGGCCGGCCCCGGCCGAGCGCGGCGACCACGGCACGGGCCGTCTCGGGGATGCCGCCCTGCACCGGCAGCTCTAGCCGCTCGGCGAGGTCGGCCAGCGCGGTGTCGACGAAGTTCACCGGGTCGGCCTGAATCCACCAGACCACGTCGTAGGCATTCTTGAACCGGTGCGCGTACTCGATGGCCAGCTGAGTCTTGCCGATACCGCCCATGCCCTGCAGCGCGATCGGCATGTCACCGGTCAGCAGCGCGGCGCTGCGGCGCTGCAGCAGATTGGCCCGGATCTGCCGTAGGTCCGCCTCACGACCGGTGAACTTGGTGTTGCGGATCGGCACGTTGAACACCGCCGCCTCGGTGCCGGGGAACCGCACGCCGATGTCGGCCGGATCGGGCACGGGCCGATCCGGCGGGAACCCGACGAGGCGCAGCACCCGGTCGGCGGCCTGCTGCAGCGGCTGGCCGGCGAGGAAGGCTGAGCGCTCCATCGGGTAGCTCTGCAACGGTCGGATGTCGGCTACGTAGATCGCCAGGGCGCCCCGGGTGTCGTGCCGGTCCGGCGCGGCCATGTGCACCTCGATGTCGGCGTTCGCCTGCGAGATGATGGTGAGCTGGCGAGCGAGGTGGCTGGGCGGGTTCGCCGCGTCACCGTCGGCGGCGGGCGGCGCGGTCTGCGCGTCGTGGACGCGGATCCCGGCCTCCTGCAGCAGCTTCTCGACCCACTCCGCCCACACCTGGTCGACCGGGGAGTAGCGCAGCGACACCACCTCCTCGGCGGCCACGACCTGGCGCGCGAATCGGCTCAGCGTGCGCTGGCGCAGCGCCTCCTCCATGGCCGGCATGCGCTCGACCGCGCCATCGGTGATCTGTGCGGCGAGCGCCTCGTAGGCGGCGAGCATCGTCTTGCCCGAACGCGGCCAGTCACCGAAGGCGGCGAGGGTCTCCTCGTAGTTGTAGAAGGCGCGGTACGGCACCTCGACGGCCGACCAGTAGACCTCCCGCTCCGATTTGCTCATCCCGTCCGGCAGCCCGGCGAAACGCTCCAGCGCCACCGCCCGCCCGACGTCGGCCTTCTCCTTCTCCGCCGGGTCGACCCGCATCGCCACCGGCAGCACCCGGATGGCGCGCCTGGGCCGTGTGCGGTGCACCGAGCGGGCCACCCGTGCGGCGCCGTCGATGCCCTGCTCGCTGTAGGTGAAGCAGGTGACGAGGATGTCGGGCAGCTGCTGGGTGCAGATGCCGGCCACGTCGCTGACCCCGGTACGGCTGTCGATGAGGACGTAGTCGTACTTGCGGCGCATGTCCTCGCGCATCGCGTCGAGGAACTGCCCGCCCCCGAGCCGCTCGTAGAAGTCGTCCCAGTTCATGCCGTTGAGCTCGCGGGCGTAGTCGGAGTTCTGCTGGCCCGCGGCCAGGAAGTCGATCCCGCCGTGGCCCGGGAAGTGGTCCCACTCCAGTGAGAACGCGTGCGGCTGGACCCGCGCGTACTGCTGGTACCAGCCCTCGCCGCGCGGCTCCTCACGAGTCGTCGCCCACTCGTAGGCGCGGATCATGCCGATCACGCCGGTGGCGACGTCGATCTGCTCCTGCCGGATGAACGGCTTGAAGAACCGGTGCAGGCCCGGCGAGTCGAGGTCCCAGTCGGCGACGAGGACCCGCTTGCCGTTGGACGCGAGGATCCACGCCATGTTGGCCAGCGCCATCGTCCGGCCCGTCCCACCCTTGAACGAGTAGAACGTCACGATCTTGCCCGGCGGCTTCTCGTTCATCGCTCCTCATTCCCGATTCCCGGACGTGTCGTTTCCGGAAGTTCCCGGGTCCGGCCGGCCGTTGAGCCTCGGGGGCTCCTGACGCGGACCGGACGGGGGAAACACCTCACCAGTGCTCAGGTACTCCTTGCGGGTGCCGTCGACGATCGCGGGCAGGCGGTAGGCCAGTTCGTCGAGGTCCTGCACCGCCGTGATCCGCCGCGCGCCGATCCGACCGAGCCTAGCGGTTACCTCCCCGTAGAGTTCCGCACCGCGCCCGGAGTGCTCCGGGTCGTGGCGGTCGATCACCACCATGAACGTGACCCAGTCGTGCAGATGCTTGACGATCGGCGCCAAGATGTCCCCGGCGCCGGCGGCGGCGAACGTCCACGGATCGACGAGCAGCAGCGCCGGGCAGGTGTCGAGCAGCCGCACGTCGTCGTCCACCGCGGAGTCGATGAGTCGCGTCGGCAGCCCTCGCCGCTCCGCGGCGTTGGCGGCGTACTCGGCCAGGGACAGCTCGCGCATCGCCGCGAAAGGGCGCCACCACTGCCGGTTCGGGCCGTACGCCGCCGGCGACCGGCCCGGCGGCAGATGCTCCAGCGTCGGCGCGAGAACCCCGACGAGGAAGGGCTTCTCCCCGTCGGCGGCCGGCGGGGTGAACCGGACCTCGTCGATGGGGACAGCCGGCGTCGGACGCAGCGACGAGGAGCCGGCGACGGCGACGATCTGCCGGGCGAGGCGCTCCACGATGCGCCGGTACGCCGGCTGGTACACCTTCAGCATGCACAGCGCACGCAGCCCGTTCTCCTGATACTCGGGGACGCCGTGCCCGAGCGCCAGCGCCGCACCGCGCTCGGGGACGTCGTCCCACGTCGGCAGCGGCACCCACAGCACCGGCATGACGTGCCGCTGACGCTGCCCGGCCGGCAGGGCGGCGTCCAAGCGCTGCAGGAACGCCGCCCGCTCGCGCATCGGCCAGGACTTGTTGAAGTAGTTCGGCGAGTAGAGCGCGACGAACACGTCGGCCTGCGCCAGCATCTCCCCTTGCCTGGCCTTCCAGTCCGAGCCGGGCTCGGCGAGGGCGGCGAAGAACCCGACCCGGGTGCCGGGTTCGGCGCCGACGAGCCGGGCGACCTCCGCCGACAGGTCGCCGAACAGGGTCCGCACGTTGCCGTCGGTGTCGGTCTCCTCGCGGCCGGGCAGGGGCTGGGAGTGGGCGTAGCTCAGAAAGAACCAGCAGCGCCGCTGCGGTGGGGCCGGGCTCATCCGTCCTCCTCGGCGAACGTGGTGCGCAGGCCCTCGATGCCGTCCGGGACGGAAGGCTCCACGAGGTAGTTGTGGTGCAGCTGTTGGATGTGCATCGCCAGCTTCCAGACGACGGCGTCGTAGACGTCGTCGTTGCGCGTCCGGATCAGGCCGAGGATGCCGTTGTCCTCGTACGCGGCGACATCTGCCTGCGGTAGCCCCAGCGGGGTGAAACGGTTGATCTCCGCGACGGCCTTGGGCAGCGGGCGCAGCACCCGTGCCCACCGCACCAGCAGGATCGCGGTCTCCTCCCGGTCGGGCTCGCCGGTGGCGCGGCGGACTACATGCCGGCGGGTGAACACATCCCATTCCCGGGGACACCATTCACTGCCGAAGAGATAATCGGTGGAGAGCAGGCAGACCAGAACCTGGCAGGTGCCCGCGGCCCGCAGCACCTGTCGATCCCACCTCGCGCCGCCCGCCTGGGCCAGGTCGACGAATCCCGCGACCTGCCCCGAGGACGAGCCGATCAACTCGTTGACGTTCGCGGTGAGATCGTCGTAGAAGCGCTTCACGTGCCGGTACCGGTCCTGCGGTGGCTGGGCCTGATCGGCGTGGTCGGGGCGTGCGTGGCTGACGAAGAAGACCGGCACCCGCTGGTCGTCACCGTCCACCTGTCGCACTCCTCGTCGCGTCCGGATCGCTGGGACCAACCATAGGCGCCGGGCACCAGCGGGTCGCGCCGTCGCTGCCCGGGCCGAATGCGGATCCCCGTTCGGCCGCGGTCAATCCCCCCACCGGTCGACGGCGCCGGCAAGGGCGTCGGCGAAGCGCTCCCCCGCCGCGGTCAGCGAGCCGCTTCCGCGCAGGACGCCGAGCGCGGCCGCCGTCCAGTCGCGGTACATCCGGTACACCGCCACCGCCGAGGGGTCGCGGCGCGCTCGGGCGCGCCAGATGTCGGCGACGGCGAGGTGCGCGTATGTCCCCTGCAGCACCCCCTCCAACGGACGCGGGTCGTCGCGCCAGCCGACGGCGAAGGTGCGCCGGTCGGCCGGGTCGGTCAGGTCCTGCAGGTCCAGGATGGCGCCGAGCTTGCTGTGCTGGAACTCGTGCACCAGCATCACCGCGAGGGCGGCGCTGTCGGCGGTGTAGGCCACGCCGACCGCGCCGAACGCGTCCCGAGCGGTGGCGCTGTGCATTGCCTCGTCACGGCCCGAACGCAGGGGCGTGATCGCCCGCAGTCCGGCCCGCAGGCCCTCCGCGTAGTCCGGGGCGTCGCGCTGCACGAGCGTCCAGGCCTGGTCCAGGCTCGCGCTCCAGGTTCGTGCCGCCGGGTCGGTCAGGGGTGCCGCAGCGCGGCGGTCGAAGCAGTCGCGGTAGGGGTCGGCGTCCTCCAGGAACACCGCCCCGGCGCCCAGCGTCAGCGTGCGGGTCGGCCGCCAGCCGTCGGCCCCGTCGGCGAGGCCGGGCCCCACCTCGACCAGCACGCCCGGCGCCTTGACCGTGAAGCCGTCGCGTCCGCTCGACACGACTGCCCTCGTCGGGTGCGCGGACCGCGGCACGAGCGTGCCCAGCGTCGGCAGGTGCAGACGCCCCGCGCGCAGCGCCACCGGCACGTCCAGCTCCGCACCGGCGCGGACCGCGATCGCCGCGACCAGCTCGGCGAGCCGGTCGAGGTCCGCCGGAGGATCCTGCGGGCCGGGCCGCAGGCACGTCGCCAGCCAGGGGCGTATGTACGGGTGTGCCAGGACGTCGGCGACCGCGCCGGGGCTCTGCCGCTCCAGGGCGTCCACGGCCGGCCAGGCAGCGGCCGCGAGTTCGGCGCCGGGCGGCAACCCGGTGCCGACGTGGGCCAGCAGCGCCCGTGTGATCGCGAGCTGAGCGGCGGCGAGTTCCCGCACGGCCGGTGCGCCGCCCGGGCCGGAGCCGAACTCGTCGAGCCAGAGTGGGGGCACCTCGCCGATCGCGGCCGCGGGCCGGGTCTGGGGCTGGGGCTGGGCATTCATGGTGGTGATGAGCGCCTTGAGGTCCGCGCAGTACGCCGACGGGTTGTCGAATCCGGCGCCACTGCGGTAGCGGTGGGCGTAGAGACCGCCGCCGCACTGGGCGACGA
The DNA here is from genome assembly GCF_050947935.1 of Dactylosporangium sp. CA-052675. Taxonomy (GTDB): domain Bacteria; phylum Actinomycetota; class Actinomycetes; order Mycobacteriales; family Micromonosporaceae; genus Dactylosporangium. Next base: position 7,076,950 of record NZ_CP192010.1, read on the forward strand.
CGGGGCACACCCGGCACTGAGCCGCCAGCCCGGCGAGGCCGGACCGGCGATGGCGCATGGCCGGGGTGGCGAGCACGGCTTCGGCGTCATGGGCATGCACGTTCAGGCCCGTGCCGGCCGCGCCGTGGGCCACGGTCTTCATCGAGTCCGGCTGTTCCCATTCGCCGTCGGTCTCGATCACGACGAGGTCGCCGACATCGATGCCCAGCGCTTCGGTGCCGCTGCCGCCGCCCTGACGGGTCGAGGCGATGGAGTCGAAGAGGCGGATGGGCATCGGGCGGCCGTCGTGGAGCCACCGGCGGTGCAGACCGAGCAGCCACGACGCGTAGGGCGTCGGGTCGGGGCCCGGCCTCGGCGGCGGCCGGTCCCAGGTCGCATGCGGGAGCAGCAGGTCGAGGTGTGGCGGCTCCTGGGCGGCGAGCGCCTCGTAGACCGCCACGGGGTCGTTGCGCAGGTCGATGGTGCACAGGATGCCCGCGTACAGCGTGCGGTAGCGGGGCAGGCGCAGCACGGCCAGGCCGCGCAGGGTTTGCTCGTAGCTGCCGGCCCCGTTGCGGTAGCGGCGGCGGAGGTCGTTCGCAGCCGGTCCGCCGTCCAGCGACACTCCGACCTTCACGCTGTGGGACAAGAGGATCTCGGCCACGGACTCGTTCAGGCGGATACCATTGGTCTGCATGCCCAGGTCGAGGGCGGCGACCGGCTCGATGGTGCGGCGCAAGCGCTCCAGGGTGTCGCGCAGCCGGTCCGCCCCGACGAGCAGGGGTTCGCCGCCGTGCAGCACGACATGGACCTGGCGCAGGGCGTGCCGGGCGGCGTGTTCGGCGATCCGGTCGGCCGCGGCCTGCACGGTTTCGGCCGACATCACCGCAGGCCGGTCACGCCAGGTCTGATCGGCGTGCTCGTAGACATAGCAGTGGTCGCACGCCAGGTTGCACCGGCTATGAATCTTGAGCACGAACTGCCGCAGCGGCGCTGCGGTCCTAGATGCGCGAGCTGAAGGCGGCAACGGCCGGACTGGCCTGGTCCCGGAGACCGACGACGCGCGACACGACTTTCGCGGTCGCCGCGGCAGGAATCTGGTGCAGCAGGCAGCGGCCGGCCTGGTTCACGGGTGACACGGTGTCGGCGCCGTTGATCGCTTCGGGTTCTTTCACAACGCATTCCCCCAGGTATCGATCGACAAGTAGGCGTAGACCTCAATGTCTGAGCCAAGCATAGGCAACACCCGACGTGATGTCACCAGCACGCACGGGTCAGTGCCGGTAAGGCGGGGGCGATTCCGGCACCGGTTACGCGGGCGCTCGGCGGCTCCCCGGGGCCGGCGGTGCGTGCGGGTGGTGGCCCAGCCCGGTGCGGAGTGATCACCGCTGTGACAGGCTGAGGACACGAGGACGAACGGCAGTTGGACGCCGGGCGAACCTTCCGGACCGGAGGCAGGTACTGCAGCATGAGCCGACTCTCCAAAGTCGATCTCTCGGCCGATCTCTCGCGCGAGAAGGGAGAAGAGCGGCTCGCCGCGGCGCAGGAGCGGCTGCTGCGCCTGCGCCTGCTGCTCGGCGGCCAGCTCGGCGAGCACAAGATCGGGCCGCCGCTCTGCATCCTCTTCGAGGGCTGGGACGCCTCCGGCAAGGGCGGGACCATCAAGCGGCTCGTCGCCCCCCTCGACCCCCGCCACGTGCGCGTCGCGCAGTTCGCCGCGCCGACCTACGACGAGAAGCGCCACCACTTCCTGCAGCGGTTCTGGGCCGTCCTGCCCGGCTGGGGCGGCATGGCCGTGCTCGACCGCTCCTGGTACGGCCGGGTCCTCGTCGAGCGCGTCGAGGGCTTCGCCACCCCGAAGCAGTGGAAGCGGGCCTACGCCGAGATCGTCGAGTTCGAGCGCACGCTCACCGCCGAGGGCATGATCCTCATGAAGTTCTGGATGCACGTCTCGCCCGAGGAGCAGCTGCGGCGGTTCGAGGACCGCGCGAACGACCCGCTGCGCTCGTGGAAGCTCACCGACGAGGACTGGCGCAACCGCGAGCGCCGCGCGGACTACGAGGCCGCGGTCGAGGACATGCTCGACAAGACCGACCGGCCGCGCGCCCGCTGGAGCGTCGTGCCCGGCGACAGCAAGCGGTACGCGCGCGTGGCCGTGCTCGAGGAGGTCTGCCACACGATCGAGACGAAGCTGGCCAAGCGCGGCTACGACCTGGACGCCGCCGGCTGAGGGCGGTTTGAAAACCCCCGGGCCAGGTGATGAAGTCGGGATGGACGACATCACCGCGCTGATCCTGGACGACCACGCCGCCTTCCGCCGGGCCTTCGCGCGCCTCGACGACGCCGAGGGCGAGGAGCAGCTCGCCGCGGTCTGGGACGCGCTCGCGCTGCACCTGGAGATCCACGCCGAGGCCGAGGAGCGGATCCTCTACCCGCACCTGCTGCGCCAGCACACCGACGAGGCCGAGGAGGAGACCGACGACGCGATCCGCGACCACAACAAGATCCGCGACGCGATCGAGGCGGCCAAGGAGCACAAGGTCGGCTCCGACGCCTGGTGGAAGGCGGTCTGGGACGCGCGCAAGGAGAACAGCGAGCACCTCACCGAGGAGGAGGACGAGGTGCTGCCCGACTTCCGCAAGCACGCGGGGATGCGCCTGCGCATCGAGCTGGGCGAGCAGTGGCTGACCTTCTACGGCGAGCACCCGAGCGGCAAGGGTCTCACGTTCACCGACAAGGACCCGAAGCGGTACATCCAGGAACACAGTTGAGCCAACGGGGCATGATGGCCCGGTGAAGCGAGAGCGTATCCCGGACTGGTTCGCGGCCGGCCTCATGGTCGTGGCGGTCCTGTGCACCACCGCCGCGGTCAGCGTGGCGCTCGGCTCCCGGGTCCACCCGGTGCGCGCCAGCATCGACGCGCTGCTCGTGCCGGCCCCGGCCAACGTCGGCTACGCGGCGTTCCTGGTGACCCTCGCCGCGGGTGTGCACAACCGCAAACGGATCGCGTTCTGGCTGCTGGTCATCATCTTCTCGGTGCAGGGGTTGTACGACCTGTTCGTGCTCTCCGACCTGGGCGAGCGCGGCGCCGAGGCCCGCGAGCTGCGGCTGCCGTTCCACGGGACGACGGCCGCGGCCGTGAACCTCGGGGTGACCGTGGTCCTGCTGGCGCTGCTGTGGCTGGGCCGGCCCCAGTTCGACGCCAAGGTCCAGCCGGCCAGCCTGCCCAAGGCCCTCGCCACGCTCGGCATCCTGCTCGTCGCGTTCACCGCGGTCGGCTGGGGGCTGGTCGAGCTGTTCCCGGGCTCGCTCGGGCACGGGATCCAGCGGCTGGGGTACAGCGGCCGCATCGTGCTCGGCGGCGCGTTCGGCTTCGACGTCGGGCGCCACGGCCGGGCCCCGGGCTGGGTCAACCTGGTGCTGGGCGCCTTCGGCGCGATCGCGCTCTTCGCGGCCCTCTTCGCCCTGCTGCGCTCCCAGCGCATGATCGCCTCGCTGGACCCGGACGAGGAGCGCGCGGTCCGCCGGCTGCTGGCCGAGCACGGCGAGCGCGACTCGCTGGGGTACTTCGCCACCCGCCGCGACAAGGAGGTCATCCTGTCGCCGTCGGGCCGCTCGGCGATCACCTACCGCGTGGTCTTCGGGGTGTCGCTGGCCAGCGGCGACCCGCTCGGCGACCCCGACTCCTGGGGACCGGCGATCGAGGCGTGGCTGCAGGAGGCGCGCGAGTACGCCTGGACGCCCGCCGTCATGGGCGCGAGCGAGGAGGGCGCGACCGCCTTCGCGCGGGGCGGCCTGCGCGTGATCGAGCTCGGCGACGAGGCCATCCTGCACGTGCGCGACTTCGACCTCGACTCGCCGCGGCTGCGCCAGGTGCGCCAGGCCGTGCACCGGGTCGAGCGGGCCGGCTACACGGTGCGCATCCGCCGGCACGCCGAGATCCCCGCCGACGAGATGGCGCGGATCATCGAGCTCGCCGCCCGCTGGCGCGACACCGAGACCGAGCGCGGGTTCTCGATGGCGCTGGGCCGCCTCGGCGACCCGAACGACGGGCGCTGCGTGCTGGTCGAGGCCCACGACGCGAGCGGGCGCGAGGTGGCGCTGCTGTCGTTCACGCCGTGGGGCGCCGGCGGGCTGTCGCTGGACCTCATGCGCCGCGACCGGCAGTCCGACAACGGGCTCATCGAGACCATGGTCGCCACGCTCATGCGGGAGGCGCCGCGCATCGGGGTGCACCGGGTGTCGCTGAACTTCGCGGTGTTCCGGGCGGTGTTCGAGGAGGGCGCCCGGATCGGGGCCGGGCCGGTGCTGCGGCTGTGGCGGGCGATGCTGCTCGTGGCGTCGCGCTGGTTCCAGCTCGAGTCGCTGTACCGCTCGAACGTGAAGTACAACCCGCAGTGGCTGCCCCGGTACCTGTGCTTCGAGGACGTGCGCGACCTGCCCAAGGTCGGGCTCGCCTCCGGCGTCGCCGAGGGCTTCGTGGTCGTACCGTCGCTGCGCACCCTGCTGCGGCGGGGCAAGTCGTCGCCGTTCGCCGCCGACCGGCGCGATCTCGTCATCACCGACGAGGAACTGGCCGCCCTTCGGGGCACCGACGCCGCCGGGGCCGGGCCGGACCTGCGCAAGCGGCCCGAGCAGGTGCGCATCCGCATCGCGAAGCTCGCCGCGCTGCGGGCGTCGGGGATCGAGCCGTACCCGCCCGGCTTCGCCCGCACCCACAGCGCGCTGCAGATCCGGGCCGCCCACCCGGGCCTGGCCGCGGACGCGCGCACCGGCGAGCGGGTCGCGCTCGCGGGCCGGGTGATCCGCCTGCGCGACCACGGCGGGCTGTGCTTCGCCACGCTGCGGGACTGGACCGGCGACCTGCAGGTGGTGCTCACCGGCCGGCCCGAGTTCGCCGCGACCGTCGACCTCGGCGACCACGTGGGGGTCGTGGGCGAGGTCGGCACGACCAGGCGCGGCGAGCTGTCGGTCTTCGCCGACGCGTGGGAGCTGACCGCCAAGTGCCTGCAGCCGTTGCCGGACAAGCACAGGGGCATGGCCGACCCCGAGGCGATGGTCCGCCGCCGCCACGTCGACCTCATCGTCAACCCGCCCGCCCGCGACATGGTCCGCACCCGCTCCGCCGTGACGTTCGCCCTGCGCCGGGCGCTGCACGGGCACGCGTACGTCGAGGTCGAGACCCCCGTGCTGCAGCCGATCCACGGCGGCGCGAACGCCCGGCCCTTCGTCACCCACAGCAACGCCTACGACATGCGGCTCTACCTGCGCATCGCGCCGGAGCTGTACCTCAAGCGCCTCGCCGTCGGCGGTGTCGAGCGGGTCTTCGAGATCGGGCGCAACTTCCGCAACGAGGGCGTCGACGCGACCCACAACCCCGAGTTCACGATGCTGGAGGCCTACGAGGCGTACGGCGACTACACCACCATGCGCGGGCTGGTCCGCGAGCTGATCCTGGCCGCCGCGGGCGACGAGCCGGTGCTGCGGCGCGAGTTCGCGGGGCAGGAGCGGGTGGTCGACCTGCGCGACGAGTGGCCGGTGGTGCCCGTCTACACCGCGGTGTCGGAGGCGGCCGGGGCCGTGGTGACCCCGGACTCGACCGTGACCGAGCTGCGGGAGCTGGCCGACAAGCTCTCGATCGCCTGGCTCGACGGGTGGACCCACGGGCAGCTGGTGCTGGAGCTGTACGAGCACCTGGTCGAGGGCGCGACGGTACGGCCGACGTTCTACACCGACTTCCCCGTCGACGTCTCCCCGCTGACCCGCCAGCACCGCGACGACCCGCGGCTGGCCGAGCGCTGGGACCTCGTGGCCTTCGGCATGGAGCTCGGCACCGCGTACACCGAGCTCGTCGACCCGGTCGAGCTGCGGGCCCGGCTGACCGCGCAGTCGCTGCGGGCGGCGGCCGGCGACCCGGAGGCGATGGAGCTCGACGAGGACTTCCTGGACGCGTTCGAGTTCGCGATGCCGCCCAGCGGCGGGCTGGGGCTGGGCGTGGACCGGCTCGTCATGTTGCTGACGGGACGGACGATTCGCGAGACGCTGCCGTTCCCTCTGGTGAAGCCGGGGCGCTAGAGTGGAATGAGTCCAATTTCTTTGTTCGCGCCCGCGATGGGAACAGACGGCGAATGGCCGATGAGAGCCCGACCCTGGATCTCCTCGAGCGGTTGGCGGCGGCGCCCGATCGGATGACGATCGACGCCCTGTGCCGCCAGATCGGACTGCCCGAGCCCATCCTGCGCGGGCGGCTGGCGCTGCTGGTCGCGCGCGGCTGGGTCGAGGCCGACGCCGAGGGCTCCTCCTACGCGATCGGCGTCGGGGCGCTGCGCCCGCTGGGCGCCTACCTCTCCGCCGACCGCACCGCCCGGCTGGCCGGGCCGATCCTGGGCCGGTTGCGCGACCAGCTCGGCGAGTCGATCCGGCTCGTGCGCCTCGACGGCGCCGCGATCGTGTGCCTGGCCGTGCGCGAGTCCGCCCACGACCTCGGCGGGCCGGTCGTCGGCCGGCGCTTCCCGGCCATCTCCGCGGCCAGCGGGCGGGCGATCCTGGCCGGGCGCGACGCCGCCGAGCTCGACGCGATCCTGGCCGCGGGCGTGCGGGCGCACACCGCGGACTCCGTGGTCGATCGGGCCGAGCTCGACGCCGCGCTCGCCGAGTGCCGGGCGCGCGGGGTGGCGTACGAGCGCGGCGAGGTGCTTCCCGGCGTCGGGTGCATCGCCGCCGCGGTGCGCGTGGACGGGCTGCCGGTCACCGACGCGATCAGCTGCGGGGCGCCCCTGTCCCGGCTCACCCACGACCACGCCGAGGACATCGCCGCCGGGGTGCGGCGCGCGGCCGACGAGCTGGCGGCCGCCATTCTCGGGTGAAACCGGCATTTGCGGAGCTTCTTCGCTTTTAGCATGAGTCCATGGACGTCGAGCGCATCGACCTGCCCGGGATCGGCACCAGCCACGTGGTCACCACGGCGCGCGGGCGGCGGATCGGCATCGTGTCGCACCGCAGCGGCCGCCGGGACCTCGTCGTCTACGACAAGGGGGACCCGGACACGAGCGTCGTCTCGGTGGCCCTGCACGCCGACGAGGCGAACGCCATCGCGGAGTACCTCGGCACCGCCCGCATCGTCGAGCAGCTCGCCGAGATGCAGCGCCAGGTCGCCGGGCTGGTCACCGAGCAGCTCGTGATCGCGCCGGGCTCGCCCTACGCCGGGCGGACGCTGGGCGACACCAAGGCCCGCACGCGCACCGGCGCGTCGATCGTGGCGGTGGTGCGCGGCAACGACGTGATCGCGAGCCCGCGGCCGGACTTCGGGCTGCGGGCGCGCGACCTGATCGTCGCGGTCGGCACCGCCGCCGGGGTCGAGGGCGTCGCGGCACTGCTCATCGACGGGTAGGGGCGCGTGCACCACGACACCATCCTGGTCGAGCTCGGCGCCGTGATCCTCGCCCTCGGGCTGCTCGGCGCCGTGTCGCTGCGGTTCTCGATCTCGCCGATCCCGCTGTACCTCGTCGCCGGCCTCGCCTTCGGGGCCGGCGGGGTGCTGCCGCTGAACACGAGCACGGAGTTCATCTCGGCGGGCGCCAAGATCGGCGTGATCCTGCTGCTGTTCACGCTCGGGCTGGAGTACACCGCGCCGGAGCTCGTCGGCACGCTGCGCACCTGCGCACCGGCGGGCCTGGTGGACCTCGTGCTCAACGCGGCGCCCGGCGTGGCGGCCGCGCTGATCCTGGGCTGGGGCCCGGTCGCCGCCGTGGCCCTCGGCGGGGTGACGTACGTGACGTCGTCCGGCATCACCGCGAAGGTGCTCGGCGACCTCGGCTGGCTGGGCAACCGCGAGACGCCGGTGGTGCTGTCGCTGCTGGTCTTCGAGGACCTCATGATGGCGCTGTACCTGCCGATCCTGACCGCGCTGCTGGCCGGCGTGGGCGTGCTGGGCGGCACCGCGACCCTGGCCCTGGCCGCCGCGACGATCAGCTTCGTGCTGCTGGTGGCACTGCGGTTCGGCACCGTCGTGGAGCGCTTCGTGGCCAGCGAGAGCGAGGAGGTGCTGCTGCTCAAGGTGCTCGGGCTGACCGTGCTCGTGGCCGGGGCGGCGGAGCTGCTGCAGGTCTCGGCGGCGGTCGGGGCGTTCCTGGTCGGCATCGCGCTGTCCGGGCCGCTCGCGCACACCGCCCGGCAGCTGCTGACCCCGCTGCGCGACCTGTTCGCGGCGGTGTTCTTCGTCTTCTTCGGCCTGCAGACCGACCCGCGCGCGCTGCCGCCGGTGCTCGGCGTGGCCGCGCTGCTGGCGCTGTGCGGGATCGTCTCGAAGCTCGCCACCGGCTGGATCGCGGCGCGGCGGGCCGGGGTCGCGCTGACCGGGCGGGTGCGCGCCGGTGCCGCGCTGCTGCCCCGCGGCGAGTTCAACATCGTCATCGCCGGGCTCGCGGTCGCGGCCGGCAGCCATCCGAAGCTCGGCCCGCTCGCCGCCGCCTACGTGCTGATCCTGGCCATCCTGGGCCCGATCGCGGCCCGCGCGGCCGAGCCTGTGGCCCGGCTCTTCGCCCGGCGAGCCGCGCGCCGACGAACGGCCGCATAACTCTGCCCGAAATGCGGAATTTCCCTGATCCGCCCGTCTTTGCCCGAATAAGCGTGTTTGGCTCACGTCGGAGGTGCCACGGCAGCGCAGCCGTGGCGGACGACGGGGGAACAACCATGCTCAAGCACAACCGGATGCTGCCCGCCATCGGCGCGGCGACGCTCCTGGCGACGCTCATCGGCGCGCCCGCCCACGCGGCCGGCACGGGGCACGGCCCGGGTGGCGGCGGCGCCACGTTCGGCCAGCCCAAGCACGCGCACACCAAGGCCGCCCCGATGGCGTGCCGGGAGATGACCGTGGACGGCGGCTTCGAGTCGCCGAAGCTCGGCGGCCAGGACTGGATGCAGTTCGACGAGGACGACGTGCCGGGCTGGCGCACCGACGACCCGGACGGCAAGATCGAGATCTGGGGCGGCGCCATGGGCGTCGCGCCGCGCTTCGGCAAGCAGTTCGCCGAGCTCAACGCGACCGGCTCGGGCAACTCGATCTACCAGGACATCAAGACCAAGCCGAACACGAAGATCTACTGGTCGTTCTGGATCCGGGCGCGGGACACCTCCGGCGGCAAGGACGTGGACGCGACCTCGATCCACTTCGGCCGCACGCCGAAGAACGACACGAGCGTCATGGGCGTCGGCTCGGCCTTCGCCTACGCCAACTCCGCGGACGACGTGCGGTGGAAGCGGCTCTACGGCTGGTACAAGACCGGCCCGGGCCAGACCTCGACCCGCGTCACGCTGACCGCGGACTCCAGCGCGTCGACGGACGACGGCTTCGGCAACCTGGTCGACGGCCTCACGATCACCGAGAGCCCCGACTGCATGTAGCCACCCGGTCCGGTCCGGTGGCGCCCCGCCGAGCCGAACCACGACCGGCCCCGGCCGCACCCGGCCGCACGAACTCCGGCCGCACCGGCACGACGCCGGTCGACGCGCGCCCAGCGCATCGACCGGCGTCTTCGGCTGTCAAGAGCGGGTGAACTTGGCGACACTGCATAAGCCACTTCTATAAGTACGTGATACGAATTGGGTGTGCCCGCAGCTCGTACCGCCTTGGATCCCGCGCGCCTGACGGTCGCCGTCGAGCGCGTGTTCAGCCTCCTGCGGCAGGGCAACCCACCCAACGACATCAGCCTCACGGCCGCCTCGACGCTGCGGCGCCTGGAGCGCGAAGGACCGCGGCGGCTCACCGAGCTCGCCACCGCGGAGGGCGTCACCCAGCCCGCCATGACCCAGCTCGTCCAGCGCATGGAGCGGGAAGGGCTGGCCGACCGGGCCGCCGACCCCGCCGACGGCCGGGTCGTGCTGGTCAGGATCACCCGGGCCGGGTCCGAGCTGCTCGAGCGCCGCCGGTCGGTGCGCGCCGCGCATCTCGCCGCCCTGCTGGTCGACGTGTCCGACGACGATGAGGCGCTGATCGCGGCTGCGCTGCCGGCGCTGGAGAGGCTCGCCAAGTGACCGACACCCTTGCGGCGCCCGGGGGCAGCAAGTCCGGCTTCCGGGGAGCGTTGTCGGGTGGCAAGGACCACCCGCAGTACAAGTGGGTGGCGCTGTCCAACACCACCCTCGGCATGCTGATCGCGACGATCAACTCCTCGATCGTGCTGATCTCGCTGCCGGCCATCTTCAACGGCATCCACCTCAACCCGCTCGCCCCCGGCAACGTGTCCTACCTGCTGTGGATGCTGATGGGGTACATGCTCGTCAGCGCCGTGCTCGTGGTGACCCTGGGCCGCCTCGGCGACATGTACGGCCGGGTGCGCATCTACAACCTCGGCTTCGCGCTGTTCACGGTCACGTCGATCGCCCTGTCGCTGGACCCGTTCGACGGGGGCGGCGGCGCGCTGTGGCTCATCGGCTGGCGCGTGCTGCAGGCCGTCGGCGGGGCGATGCTCATGGCCAACTCGGCCGCCATCCTCACCGACGCCTTCCCGGCCGCCCAGCGCGGCATGGCCCTCGGGGTGAACATCGTCGCCGGCATCGCGGGCTCGTTCATCGGCCTGGTGCTCGGCGGGCTGCTGGCCGAGTGGAACTGGCGGGCGATCTTCTGGGTCAACGTGCCCATCGGGGTCATCGGCACGCTGTGGGCGTACCGCAGCCTGCACGACACGGGCCTGCGCCGGCCCGGGCGGATCGACTGGTGGGGCAACCTCACGTTCGCCGTCGGGCTGACCGCGGTCCTGGCGGGGATCACCTACGGCATCCAGCCGTACGGCGGCCACAGCCAGGGCTGGACGAACCCGTGGGTGCTGGCCGGCCTGATCGGCGGCGCGGCGGTCCTGGGCCTCTTCGCCTGGATCGAGCGCCACGTGGCCGAGCCGATGTTCCCGCTCGGCCTGTTCAAGATCCGCGCGTTCGCCTACGGCAACGTCGCCGGCCTGCTCGCCGCGATCGCCCGTGGCGGCCTGCAGTTCATGCTCATCATCTGGCTGCAGGGCATCTGGCTGCCGCTGCACGGCTACACCTACGAGTCCACGCCGCTGTGGGCCGGCATCTACCTGCTGCCGCTCACCGTCGGCTTCCTCGCGGCCGGGCCGGTCGCGGGGCACCTGTCGGACAAGTACGGCCCACGGCTCTTCGCCGCGTTCGGCCTGATCATCATGGCGCTGTCGTTCGGCGGCCTGCTCATCCTGCCGACCGACTTCAGCTACTGGGCGTTCGCGCTGCTGGTCTTCGGCAACGGCCTCGGCGGCGGCCTCTTCGCGGCCCCGAACACGTCGCTGATCATGTCCAGCGTCCCGGCCCACCTGCGCGGCGCCGCGTCGGGCATGCGCGCCACGTTCCAGAACGCCGGCATGGTGCTGTCGATCGGCGTGTTCTTCTCGCTCATGATCGCGGGCCTGTCGACGTCGCTGCCGGACTCGCTCAGCACCGGCCTGACCGCGCAGGGCGTCCCGGCCCCGGCCGCGGAGCAGATCGCCGGCCTGCCGCCGGTGGGCACGCTGTTCGCGGCGTTCCTCGGCTTCAACCCGATCCAGTCGCTGCTCGGGCCGCAGCTGCTGGGCACCCTGCCGGCGTCGAACGCGGCGACCCTCACCGGCCGGGAGTTCTTCCCGCACCTGGTGTCCGGCCCGTTCCACGACGGCCTGGTCATCGTGTTCTGGCTGGCGATCGGCATGGCGCTGATCGGTGCCGTCGCCTCGCTCGTGAAGCCGGCCAAGCACCAGATCGAGCCGGTCTCGCGGTAGGCCCGTGTCGTAACAAGCTCCCTCCTGTGGGAATGGCGTCGTCCGGTTCTTGCCACGGGCCGGCGTGACGCCGCGGATGGGCCGATCACCCTGGGGTGTGGGGTGGTCGGCCCATCCGTTGTCCGCGCTGCGCCAGGAAGGCCCGCTCGACGGCGTTGTCGCAGTGCTCGAGGGCCTCGGTGTAGGCCGCGCGGGCGCCGTCGAGGTCGCCGGTGCGGGCCAGCAGGTCGGCGCGGGCGGCCGGCAGGTAGTGGTACCCCGCCAGGCGGGGGTCGGCCGCGAGCTCGTCCAGCAGGCGCAGGGCCGCGGCCGGGCCGTGCACCATGGCGACGACGACGGCGCGGTTCAGCGCCACGACCGGGGTCGGCCAGGCGGCCAGCAGCAGGTCGTACACGGCCAGCAGCTGGCGCCAGTCGGTCTCGGCGTACGTCGGGGCCTCGGTGTAGAGGGCGGCGATCGTCGCCTGCAGCGCGAAGCGGCCCGGGCGGCCGCCGCGCAGGGAGGCGCGGACCAGCGGCAGGGCCTCCTCGACGGCGGCGCGGTCCCAGGCGTCGCGGTCCTGCTCCTCGAGCAGGAGCAGGCGGCCGTCGGGGGCGGTCCGGGTCGCGCGGCGGGCGTCGTGCAGGAGCATCAGGGCCAGCAGCCCCGTGGCCTCGCGCTCGTCGGGCATCAGGGCGCAGAGGGTGCGGGCCAGGTCCAGGGCCCGCTCGACCAGGTCGGGGCGGAGCAGGGTGTCGCCGGCCGGGGCCGTGTGGCCGGTGGTGAAGACCAGGTGGACGACCGTGAGCACGGCGTCGAGGCGCTCGGGCAGCTCGCCGGGGGACGGGACGCGGTACGGGATGCGGGCCGCCGCGATCTTCTTCTTGGCCCTCGTCACGCGGGCGGCCATCGTGGACTCGCTGACCAGGAAGGCGCGGGCGATCTCGGCCGTGGTCAGGCCACACACCAGGCGGAGGGTGAGCGCGAGCTGGGCCTCGCGGGCGAGCGCGGGGTGGCAGCACGTGAACACGAGCCGCAGGCGGTCGTCGGGAAAGGACGAGACGTCCGCGGCATCCGTCGGGACCACGAGCAACGGCAGCTTCGAGCGGAGCGTCGCCGCCCGCCGGTGCGCGTTCAACGCCCGGCGCTGCGCGGCCGTGGTCAGCCAGGCACCCGGGTTGGCGGGCACGCCCTGGCGCAGCCACGCGTCCAGCGCCGAGACGTACGCGTCCTGCACGCACTCCTCGGCGAGATCCAGGTCGCGGGCGACGCGCACCGTCGCGGCGAGCACGCGGGCCCACTCGCGGCGGTGCGCGTCGGCGATCGCCGACCGGACGTGCGACGGCTCCGGCAAGACTTACTCGAAGACCTGCACCGGGCGGACCTCGACGCCGCCGAAGCGGGCCGGGCACAGCTTGGCGATCTCCAGGGCGTGGTCGAGGTCCTTGGCGTCGATCAGGTAGTACCCGCCGAGCACCTCCTTGGTCTCCACGAACGGGCCGTCGGTGACGACGTCGCCGCGCACGGAGGTGGCCGTGTTCGTGGCCTGCAGCGCGTTGCCGCCGACCAGGGTGCCGCCGAGCTCGCCGACCTGCCCGGCGAAGCGGTTGTGGGCGTCCATGACCTCCTGGAACAGCTGCTGGTCGCCGGTGGCGTAGCCGGCCTCGTCCTCGTAGATCAGGATCAGGTACTGGCTCATCGAGGTCTCCTCGAGCTGAGGGTGTGTGCTGACACTCCTACGTCAATCGGGCCGGCACCGAATCGACAACGCGGCCGCGCTTTCGTGTATACGCCAGCGCGCCCGCGGCGATGACGAGCACACCGGCGACGTACCAGCCGGTGACGAGCATCAGCCCGACGGACGAGACGAGCGCGATGACCGGCAGCGTCTTGTTCGGCAGCAGCTTGACGGCGGCGGCGGAGCCCACGAGGTACACCAGGACGAAACAGCCGCTCGTGAGCAGCACGAGCGCGCGGGTCCCGGTGCCGGTCGCGGCGGTCACCACGAGCGACACGGCGCCGAGGAGCGCGACGAACAACAGGCTGCGGCGGGGCACCGCGCCCGGGGCGGCCCCGCGGGCGAACCAGGCCGGCAGCGCGCCGTCGCGGCCGAGGGCGGCGCCGAGCTTGGCCGCGCCGGCGTAGTAGGCGTTCATGGTGCCGAGCGTGAGCAGGACGGCCGCGCCGGCGGCGATCGTGCGCACCTGGCCGCCGACGCCGATGGCGAGCAGCTCGGCGAGGGGCGCGCCGCCGCCGCGGCCGTCCGCGGCGAGCCCGGGGCCGAGGACCAGGGTGCTGGCGGCGGCGATCCCGAGGTACAGCACCGCCACCACGACCAGCGCGATCCCGGTGGCGCGGGGCAGGTCGCGGCCGGGCCGGGCGAAGTCGGCGGCGAGCGACGTGACCGCCTCCCAGCCGGCGAAGCCCCAGACCAGCACGGCGGCGGCGGGCCCGATCGCCCACCAGCCGTGCGGCGCGAACGGGTGCAGGTTCGCCGCCCGGGCGTGCGGCAGGGCGGTGAGGGTCGCCGTGAGCAGCAGCGCGACGAGCAGCGCGGCGAGGCCGAGCTGGAGGCGGCCGGAGACGCGCACGCCGCCGAGGTTGCCGGCCGTCACCACGGCCATGAGGGCGGCGGCGGTCGCGATGGTCGTGGTCGTACCGCCGCCGACGGCCGCCGCGACGTACGCGCCGCCGAAGAGCGCCGCGGCCGGCGCGCCGACCGGGATCGCGAAGTAGAACGACCAGCCGACGACGGCCGCGGCCCGGTGCCCGAAGGCGCGCCGCGCGTAGGTGGCGACCCCGCCGGCGTCGGGGTGGCGGGCGCCGAGCGCGGCGAAGGTGGCGGCGAGCGGCACGGACAGCACCACCAGGGCCGCCCAGGCGATCAGGGAGGCGGGTCCGGCGGTCTGCGCGGCGAGCGCGGGCAGCGCGATGACACCGGTGCCGAGCACGGCTCCGATGGACAGCGCCGCCCCTTGGGGGACGGTCATCACCAGCAGATCTTCGCCGCGGTACCGCCGATGCCTCCAGTGGCAGGAATGCCGTTCTGCGCTAGATTTCTGCCATGGACCGACACGTCGTAGGGGTTGCCGTCACCGCCGACATGCCGGTGTTCGAGCTGGCCGTGCCGTGCGAGGTGTTCGGGATCGACCGCGCCGACCTCGCCGACCCGTGGTACGAGCTGCGCTTCGCCGCCTCGGCCCCCGGCCGCCACGCCGCGCGCTCGGGGCTGAGCGTCGAGGCGCCCCATCCCCTGTCGTGCCTGCCCGACGCCGACACCGTGATCATCCCGGCGTTCGCGCGGGCGCGGCAGGTCGACCCGCCCGGCGACCTCGTCGCCGCGGTGCGCGCGGCCCACGAGCGCGGCAAGCGGATCGTGGCCATCTGCACCGGGGCGTACGTGCTGGCCGCGGCCGGGCTGCTCGACGGGCGCCGCGCGACCACGCACTGGATGAACGCGTTCGACTTCGCCCAGCGGTACCCGCGCGTCACCTTCGACCCCGACGTGCTCTACACCGAGGAGGACAACGTGTTCACCTCGGCCGGCACCGGGGCCGCGATCGACCTGTGCCTGCACCTGGTGCGGCTCGACCACGGCTCGGCCGTCGCCAACGAGGTCGCCCGGCGCATGGTCGTGCCGCCGCACCGCGACGGCGGGCAGTCCCAGTTCGCCACGCCGCCGCCGCGCCCCCGCGCCCACGACGGGCTCGGCGGCGCGCTGGACTGGGCCCGGCAGCGGCTCGACCAGCCGCTGACCGTCGCCGACCTGGCCCGGGAGGCGCGGCTGAGCCCGCGCACCTTCGCCCGCCGGTTCCGCGAGAGCGTGGGGACGAGCCCGTTGCAGTGGCTGGTGGGGCAGCGGGTGCGGCTGGCGCAGGAGCTGCTGGAGACCACCGACGACTCCATCGAGCGGATCGCGCACCGCACCGGCTTCGGCACCCCGGCGAACCTGCGCGTGCACTTCGCGCGGCAGACGAGCGTGACGCCGACGACGTACCGGCAGGTCTTCCACCGCTGACCGGCCCGCGGGCCGGTCATGGTCAGCAGGGGATCAGCTCGGTGCGCCGGACGCGGACGCGGGTGCCGTCGGTGAGGGTCACCTCCACCCGGCCCACCATGTCGGTGTCGCCGAAGGAGTAGATCTCCTTGCCGTCGTGCTCGGCGAGCTCCGCGTGGCTCGGCCGTAACACCCACTTCAACTCACGCGATTTGCCCGATTTGCCCATAAAGTCCACAGTAAAGCAGGAGCCCGCCCGGCGCGCCGAAGCGCGCGGGGCGGGCACCCGTGGGAGTGGCTGGGTCAGTCCTCGCGCGTGAGCTGGTCGCGCAGCGAGCGCAGCGCGCCGGCGAGCAGGCGCGAGACGTGCATCTGGGAGATGCCCAGCTCGGCCGCGATCTGCGACTGGGTCAGGTTGCCGTGGAAGCGCATCGCGATGATCTTCTGCTCCCGCTCGGGCAGCCGGGCCAGCAGCGGCCGCAGCGCCTCGCGGTTCTCGACGTTGCGCATGTCGGGGTCGTCGCCGCCGAGCAGGTCGCCGAGGCCGTTCGCGCCGCCGTCCCCGCCGTCGCCGACGGGGGCGTCGAGGGAGAGCGCGCGGTACGCCTGCCCGCAGTCGAGCCCCTCGATGATCTCCTCCTCGCTGACCCCGAGCCGGTGGGCGAGGTCGGCGACGGTCGGCGAGCGGCCGAGGTCCTGGGCGAGGTCGCCGGAGACCTTGCTGATCTCCAGGCGCAGCTCCTGCAGCCGGCGCGGGACGCGCACGTCCCAGCCCTTGTCGCGGAAGTGGCGCTTGAGCTCGCCGACGATCATCGGGATCGCGTAGCTGGTGAACGCCGCCCCGCGGGTGGGGTCGAAGCCGTCGACGGACTTGATCAGCCCGAGGTTCGCGACCTGCACGAGGTCCTCGAGCTGCTCGCCGCGGTTGCGGAAGCGGCGGGCGAGGTATTCGGCGAGCGGGATGTACAGCTCGATGAGCCGGGCCCGGACGCGGTCGCGGTCGGCGCCGGCCGGCAGGTCGCCCATCAGCGACAGCAGCGCCCTGGCCTGGGCGTCGGTCTCCCGGTTGGCCCGGGTGCCGTGCGTCTGGGCAGGCGCCTGGGTCCGGGTCTGAACGGAATCGTGCTGTTCCACGGTGATGCTCATGGCTGACGTGGCCTTCCATTTGGGTACCGCAACGACCGGCGCCACAACGCATGTGCGTTTCGGTGGCGTGCAGGCGGGAAACCCTGCTGCGAGGGCAGGGTGCAGCGCCTGGGAGAAACCCGGTCGAATTACGCATGCAGCGCCCGTGTCTTGAGCGCCGGCGCAGACCTCCGGCGTCGCCACGCTCCGGGGAGCCGCCCCTGTCTGGACGGGCCCGGCCGCACGGGGATATACGTCACCCGGCGGGGTGGGACGTGTCCACCTTACAAGAACTTGCCGCAGGACAAAAGACGAGTGACGCGTTCGCACCCCCGATGGCCCTATTGTGGCGCCCATGACGATCGATGCCACGGTCCCGAACGTCGCCCGGATGTACGACTACTACCTCGGCGGATTCCACAACTTCGCCGCCGACCGGGAGGCCGCGGAGAAGATCCTCGCGATCTTCCCCGACACGCCGGCGGCCGCGCGCGGCAACCGGCGGTTCATGCGGCGCGCGGTGCGGTACCTGTCCCGCGAGGCCGGCGTGCGCCAGTTCCTCGACATCGGCGCGGGGCTGCCGACCCAGGGCAACGTGCACGAGCACACGGACGGGCGGGTGGTGTACGTCGACAACGACCCCGTGGCCGTCGCGCAGGCCCGATCGCTGGTCGACGGCGAGGAGCGGGTGTCGGTGGCCCTGGCCGACCTGCGCGACCCGGAGGCGCTGCTGGCCGACCCGCACGTCTGCGGCCACCTCGACCTGGGCGAGCCGGTCGCCCTCATGCTCGTGTCGATCCTGCACTTCATCCCCGACGAGGCCGACCCGTGGTCGATCATCGCCCGGCTGCGCGACGCCCTGGCGCCGGGCAGCCACCTCGTCGTGTCGCACCTGACCCTGGACGGCGTCGACGCCGCCCCGGCCCAGCAGGGCACGCAGGTGTACCGCCGATCGAACGCCCCCATCGTCCCGCGCACGCACGCGGCGATCGAACGCTTCTTCGACGGCTTCGAACTGGTCGACCCGGGCCTGGTCTGGATCGGGCAGTGGCGCCCGGCCGAGGGCGAGGACCCGACGTCGCACGGGTACGGCGCGGTCGGCCTGAAGCGTTGAGCGGGATTCCTGCGATGCTTGCGCACGGTCGGCGTCTCGTTCCGGGTTCGTCCCGCGGCGCCGTTGCCGTCCGCCCGGTACCGCGCCGAGGCGGGGCAGGCACGCGGCGCAGCGAGGCGGTATTCTGAGCCCGGGCAGTGCGCCTGCCCGAGCCTTCCCCGGCCGCCCACGCCGACCGGGACCGAGGCCAAGAGGCTCCGACTCAGCGCACCGGCCCGGGCAGTGCCGAACCCTGCCCGGCGGGAGGCATCAGCCGTCCGATCGGTGCGAGCGTGGGTCGACGCCGGAGGACTCGAGATGGCCGACCAGCCGCAGGACCAGACCCCACCACCCCCGCCGGAGCAACCCGCGCCCGCCCCGGTCTCCACTCCCCCGGCGGCACCGGCGGCACCACGCACCCGCCCCAGGTCGCGCTCCGGCCGCGACCGGGCCCGCCGCCGGGCCGTACGAGCCCACGCCGCCCAGACCGGCGTCGCCTACTCCATCGCCGCCCGCCAGCTCGCCGCCGCGGCCCTGTCCCCCGGCGAGACCCTGGCCAACACGGGCCGCACCGTCTACCCGGCGTCCCTGTCCCGCGACCGCTGGACCATCGCGGCCCGCGAGGCCCGCACACCCGCCGACAAGCTGGCCACCACGAGGATCGCCGCCCGCATCCCGACAGGCCGCGCCCGGCACCTGACCGACCGCTTCCCGCCCGGCGAGACGGCCGGCCTGCACTTCTACGCCGGCGACCTACGCCCGGAGCTGCTGGCCCTGGTCTACCTGGCGATCGCCCACGAGTCCCCCGGCCTGGTCCCGTCCCCGCTCGACTTGGCCTGGACCGCCGAACTCGGCGAGGAGACCGCCGTCGACACCACCTGCGCCGACCTGGACCGAGCCGCCCGAGCCCTGCTGTCCGACCGCCCCGCCGCCCGCTGGCACCGCATCGACGCCGCCCTGTCCGCGGCCCAGCACCACCCCGAACCGTCCACCCGCTACGCCGCCGACCTGCTGACCCTCGCCCACCGCCGCCTGTGCACCCCGACGGAGAACCCGGCCGGCGACCCCCAGGTCCCCCCGGCCCCCTGGCAGGGCGCGCGCCAAACCCTCGACGCCCTCCTCATCGTCACCGAGGACGGCCACGCACCGGGCACCCGGGTCCGCCGCCCCGGCACAACCCCGCACAGCGAGGGCACGATCCTCGGCGCCCAGTGGTCGGCGACCGGCCCCCCGATCGCCTACGACATCACCTTCGACGACGACCCCGCGACACGAACACTCCCGCCGGCCGACATCGTCGTACTCCCCGGCCAGGAGTCCGACGCCCCCGCCCTCACCTACTGAGACACGGTCGCCACAACCACCGCAGCCGACCCTTTGACCGCGACCGCCCCGGCGGCGTGCTGCCGCTGCTTTCGCGGTCGTGCCGAGGGGGTTCGCCACGAGGGATCGCTGCTGGTCGCATCCGGCCGGTTCGGCTGGTCACGCCGGGCGCCGGCCCTCGTCAAACGGCACCTGCGCGGCCATGGACCGGCCGGGGGGGTGGACGCGTCCAGCGCGGGGTCGGTGGCGGGATTGGCCGGTTCGCCGCGTTTTCAGTGCCCGGTCCGCTGACCGCTTGCCGCGAGCGGCTGCGTGGCTTCTGGCCGCACCGTCGATGGCGGGGTGGCCGGTTCGCAGGGCCATTGGTGCCTGGCCCGCTGACCGCAGCTGGCTGCGTGACCCTCCAGCCGCACCGCAAGTGGCTGCGCACTCCAGTGACCACGCCGCCCGTGGCGGGACCGGCCGGTTCGCCGCGCCATCAGTGCCCGGTCCGCTGGCCCCGCCGTGAGTGGCTGCATGGTCTTCTGCCCGCGCCGTGAGTAGCTGTCTGGTCTTCTGGCCGCGCCGTCGGTGGCGGAGTGGCCGCTTCGCCGTGCCATCAGTGCCTCGTCCGCTGACCACGAGCGGCTGGTTGGTCTTCTGCCCACGCCGCAAAGTGGCTACGAACTCCACCAGCCCCGCCGCTGGTAACGGAATCGGTCGGTTCGCCACGCCCTCAGTGCCCGGTCCGCTGACCGCGCCGTGAGTGGCTGTCTGGTCTTCTGGCTGCGCCGTGAGTGGCTGCTCGATCGGTTCGTCGCGGCCGCGCGAGTGGCTGGTCGGCCGGTCCGTGGTGGCGAGGTCCACAGCGCTGCGTTTCGTGGTCGCGGTGCTACGAGCGGGCTGCCCGGCTCACCACGCGCGGCTTCGATGGCCGCGGCGGCACGAGTTCGTCGACGCGCCCGAGGCTCCGGCGGCCACGGCTCTTCGGCGGCCGGCCGGAGCCTCGGCGCCCTCTGCCGGCTCCGCGTCGGCGGCAGCTCCGGCGTCCGCACGCACGTCGGCGTCGGCTCCCGCACCCGCACCGCACCGCACCGCACCAGGGTCGGCGTCGGCGCCCGCGTCGGCGTCGGCGTCGGCGTCGGCGTCGGCGTCGGCGCCGTGGCTCTCCCGCGACCCACCCGCGTCGGCTCCCCGCACCCGTCGGCGTCAGCATCAACGCCGCGACAACGGCGTCCGCGTGCACCGCGACCAGCGCCGTGGCACCCGCACCCCCAGCCGCGGCGACGACGGCACCAGCGGCGGCGTCGGCTCCCCGCACCCGACGACGTCAGCATCAACGCCGCGACAACGGCGTCCGCGTGCACCGCGACCAGCGCCGTGGCACCCGCACCCCCAGCCGCGGCGACGACGGCACCAGCGGCGGCGTCGGCTCCCCGCACCCGACGACGTCAGCATCAACGCCGCGAGGACAGCGTCCCCGCCACCGCAACAGCACCACGACGACAACCTCCCCGCGCGCCGCAACAGCACCACGACGACGGCGTCCCCATGCACCGCGACAGCGCCGTGGCTCCCGCACCCGCAGCCGCGCCCTCAGCCGCGCCGACGGCGGCGTCACCGGCGGCGGCTCCCGAGCCCGCGTCGGCGCCGTGGCACCCGCGCCCGCAGCCGCGCCGACGGCGGCGGCTCCCGGCACCCGTCAGCGTCGGCATCAGCACCGCGACGACAACCTCCCCGCACACCGCAACAGCACCACGACGACGGCGCCCCCGCGCACCGCGACAGCGCGCCGTGGCACCCGCACCCGCAGCCGCGCCGACGGCGGCGTCAGCGGCGGCGGCTCCCGCACCCGTCGGCGTCGGCATCAGCACCGCGACGGCAGCGTGCGCGAGCGCCGCAACAGCACCGCGGCGACAGCTCCCCCGCGCACCACCGCGACGACAGCTCCCCCGCGCACCGCAAAGCACCGCGACGACACGCGGCGGCAGCGTGGGCGTGCGCCGCGACGGCGCCCCGAGGACGCGTCCGCGTGGCACGGGTTCGGCTGGCCGAAGGCGGAGGCCGGAAGCCGTCGGCCGGCTCGTGGGTGGGTCTTGGCTGGGCGGGGAGGGCTCGGCGGGCCTCGGGCTCGTGTCGGTGTGGTCGTCAGACCGGGAGGCGGTCGTCGGCGTCGGACGGGAGGGGGGTGCGGGTGGCGGTGGCGGTGACGGTGAAGGTCAGGCCGGTCGCGTCCGCGGTGGTCGTGATGGTTTCGCCTGGGTTCAGGGTGCCCTGCAGCAGGCGGGTGGACAGTTCGCTCTCCAGTTCGCGGCGGATGGTTCGGCGCAAGGGGCGGGCGCCCGACGCTGGGTCCGTGCCCGCCGTCGCCAGATAGCGGCGGGCCTCGTCGGTCACCAGCAGGGTGATGCCGCGGGAGTCGAGTTCGAGGGCTACCCGCGTCAGGTGCTGGTCGACGATCGTCAGGAGGTCGTCCGGCGTCAGGGGGTGGAAGACCAGGATGTCGTCGATGCGGTTCAGGAACTCCGGGCGGAAGTGGCGGCGCAGGTCGCGGGCGAATGTCGACTGGGACGAGGACATGCCGGGGGCGGACCGCAGGCTTGCAGCTGCGGTTGCCTGCCAGGTGCTGGGCGGCGGAAGCGGTGCTGCGCCCGGCGCCGCGAGCGGAGGTGCCGCGGCGACGCGCGAAGGCGGAACCGCAGCGGCACCGGCAGCGGCCGGGGCGCTGGGGGCGAAGCCGGCCGCGGTGGTGGCCGTGCCCAGGTTGGTCGTCAGGATCAGGATGGTGTGGCGGAAGTCGGCGCGGCAGCCCTGGGCGTCGGTCAGGTGGCCGTCCTCCAGGATCTGCAGCAGGGCGTTGAACACGTCCGGGTGGGCCTTCTCGATCTCGTCGAAGAGGACGACCGAGAAGGGGCGGCGGCGGACCCGCTCCGTCAGCTGGCCGCCCTCGTCGTGGCCGATGTAGCCGGGTGGGGCGCCGACCAGGCGGGAGACCGTGTGGTGGTCGTGGTACTCCGACATGTCGAGCTGGATGAGGGCCTCCTCGGTGCCGAAGAGGTGCTCGGCCAGGGCCTTCGCCAGGGAGGACTTTCCGACGCCGGACGGGCCCGCGAAGATGAAGGACGCCGTCGGGCGCCTCGGGTCGCTCAGGCCGGTGCGGGAGCGGCGCACGGCGTCGGCCACGGCCCGCACGGCGTGGGCCTGGCCCACGACCCGCGTGTGCAGCGACCGCTCCAGGCCCAGCAGGCGGGTCGCTTCGTCGGCGGACAGGGCGCCGACCGGGATGCCGGTCCAGGTCGCCAGCACCTCCGCGATCCGGGCCCGGTCCACCTCGACGGCCGAGGCGAGGGCCGCCCGCGCGCCGGACTCGTCGAGCAGGTCGATGGCCTTGTCCGGCAGGTGGCGCTCCGGGACGTAGCGGTCGGAGAGGGTCACCGCCGCGCGCACGGCGTCGTCCGTGTAGGTCACGCCGTGGTGGGACTCGTAGCCGGGGCGCAGGCCCCGCAGGATCGCGATCGACTCGGGGACCGTCGGGGGCTCGATCGCCACCGGCTGGAAGCGGCGGTCCAGGGCGCCGTCCTTGGCGATGTACCGCCGATACTCCTGCGTCGTCGTCGCGCCGATCGTCTGCAGCTCGCCGCGGGCCAGCAGCGGCTTGAGCAGCGACGCGGCGTCGATGGCGCCCTCGGCGGCGCCGGCGCCGACCAGGGTGTGGATCTCGTCGATGAAGACGATGACGTCGCCGCGGGTGCGGATCTCCTTGATGACCTTGCGCAGGCGCTCCTCGAAGTCGCCTCGGTAGCGCGAGCCCGCCACCAGGCCGCCGAGGTCCAGCGAGTAGACGCTGCGGCCGGTCAGCGCGGGCGGCACCGAGCCGGCGACGATGCGCTGGGCCAGGCCCTCGACGACGGCGGTCTTGCCCACGCCGGGCTCGCCGGTGAGGATCGGGTTGTTCTTGCGCCGGCAGGTGAGGATCTGCACGACCCGCTCGATCTCGGCGTCGCGGCCGATCACCGGGTCCAGGGTGCCGTCGCGCGCGTCGGCGGTCAGGTCGTGGCCGAACTGGTCCAGCGCCGGGCTCGCCGGGCGCTGCGACGAGCCGGAGCCGGCCGGGCCCAGGGCCGACGGGTGGCCGGTCAGGCCGTCCATGACCTGGGCCCGCAGCGCGTTGGGGGCGGCGCCGAGGCGGATCAGGACCTGGGCGGCGGTGCCCTCGCCCTCGCGGATCAGGCCGAGCAGGACGTGCTCGGTGCAGACCCGGTCGTGGCCGAGCCGCAGCGACTCGCGCAGGGCCAGCTCCAGGATCTTTCTGGCGCGGGGCGTGAACGGGATGTTGGCGACCGGGGCCTGCGCGCCGAGGCCGACGAGCTCCTCGACCTCGTGGCGGGCCCGCTCCAGGCTGACGCCGACGGCGCGCAGGGCCGCCGCGCCGATGCCGTCGTGCTCCATCAGCAGGCCCAGGAGCAGGTGCTCGGAGCCGAGGTAGCCGTGGTTGAGGGTGCGGGCCGACTCCTGGGCCAGCACGACGACGCGGCGGGCCGAGTCGGTGAAACGCTCGAACATGGGGCATCGACGCCTTCCGGCGGGCAGCACCCGCCCTCGACACGAAAGGTGGATGCGCTGAGTCGAAGCCTCTTGGCCGTCACGGAGGACAGCGCGGGTAGGCGCCCTACCCGAGGAACCTGGCAACCAGGATAACGCCACATGACGGCAAACCCGTTCCGCTGAGAGCGAAGCGAGGTGATACAAGGATCCGGTGACGGCAACGACGCTGTTCCAACGCACCGCGGGCCCGCTCGGCGCGCCCTTTCTGCTGCTCGGCGGGTCGCTGGGCAGCAACCTCGACATGTGGCGGCCGCAGCTGGCGCGCTTCGGCGACCGGCTGCGGGTGGTGCGCTTCGACCACCGCGGGCACGGCGGCTCGCCGGTTCCGCCGGGCCCGTACCGCATCGAAGACCTCGGCCGCGACGTCCTCGCCCTGCTCGACCGCCTCGGGATCGAGCGGGCGAGCTACTGCGGCCTGTCCCTGGGCGGCATGGTGGGCATGTGGCTGGCCGCCCACGCCCCGGAGCGCATCGAGCGCCTGGTGCTCATCTGCACGTCGGCCCACCTGCCGCCCGCCGAGAGCTGGCTGGACCGGGCGCGGCAGGTGCGGGCCGTGGGGATGCAGCCGGTCGCGGACGCGGTGCTCGGCCGGTGGTTCACGCCCCGTTTCCGCGCCGCGCTGCCGGCCCGGGTCGCGCCCTACCGGGCGATGATCGCCGCCTGCCCGGCCGAGGGCTACGCGGGCGGCTGCGAGGCGATCGCCGCCATGGACCTGCGCGCCGACCTGGACCGCATCGCCGCCCCGACCCTGGTGATCGCCGGGGCGGACGATCCGGCCACGCCGCCGGAGCACGGTGACCTGATCGAGCGGCGGGTCCGCACGAGCCGTCTCGTGGTGGTACCGAACGCCGCCCATCTGGCCAACGTCGAGCAGCCGGAGGCGATCAGCCAGCTCATCGCCGATCACGTGATGGACTAGGTCACGTGATGGACTGACACACCGCCAGCGTCCGGGTCGGCGATCGCCGCCCAGGAGAAGGTCACGTGATGGACTGATACACCGCCAGGGTCCGGTCGGCGATCGCCGCCCAGGAGAAGTGGTCCACGGCCCGCTGCCGACCGGCCCGGCCGAACGCGGCCGCCCGCGCCGGGTCCTCCAGCAGCGCCGTCATCGCGTCGGCGAGGTCGGCCACGAACCGGTCGGGGTCCAGCGGCGTGCCGGAGCCGTCCGCGACCTGCTCGATCGGCACCAGCAGCCCGGTCTCGCGGTCGGCGACGACCTCGGGGATGCCGCCGGTCGCGGTCGCCACGACCGCCGTCTGGCACGCCATCGCCTCGAGGTTCACGATGCCCATCGGCTCGTAGATCGACGGGCAGACGAACAGGGTGGCGTGCGTGAGGACCTGGATGACCTCGCGCTTGGGCAGCATCTCCTGCACCCACACGACCCCGGAGCGGGTCGCCTTGAGCTCGTCGGCCAGGGCGGTGACCTCGGCCGCGATCTCCGGCGTGTCGGGCGCGCCGGCCAGCAGGACGATCTGGGTGTCCGCCGGCAGCGACCGGGCGGCACGCAACAGGTACGGCAACCCCTTCTGCCGCGTGATCCGCCCGACGTAGACGACGCTGGGCCGCTGCGGGTCGATGCCGAGGCGCTCCAGCACGTCGGTCGCCGGATCCGGCGCGTACTGCGCCGTGTCGATGCCGTTGTAGACGACGTGCACCTTGTCCGGGTCGACGCCGGGGTAGGCGCGCAGCACGTCGGCCTTCATCCCGGCCGACACGGCGATGACGGCGTCGGCGGCCTCGATCGCGGTCCGCTCGCACCACGACGACAGCGCATAGCCGCCGCCGAGCTGCTCGGCCTTCCACGGGCGCAGCGGCTCGAGGCTGTGCGTGGTCACCACGTGCGGCACCCCGTGCAGCAGCTTGGCCACGTGCCCGGCCAGGTTCGCGTACCAGGTGTGGCTGTGCACGACGTCGGTGCCGGCGCACCCGGCGGCCATCTCCAGGTCGACGCCCATGGTGCGCAGGGCGGCGTTGGCCCCGGCCAGCCCCGCGGGGTCGGCGTACCCGGTCACCCCGGCCTCGGCGCGCGGCGCCCCGAAGCAGTGCACGCGCACGTCCAGCGGGGCCGAGCGCAGGTTGCGAAGCTCGCGGGCCAGATACTCCAGATGCACGCCCGCGCCGCCGTAGACGTCGGGCGGGTACTCTCGGGTGAGCAGGTCTACTCGCACGCACCAAACACTAATTGCTGTTCGTCTGGCGCAACACGCCGGACACGTTTAGCGTCTGGCCCATGGCTGCCAAGAACGTCCTCGCGATCGTCCTCGCCGGAGGCGAGGGCAAGCGGCTCATGCCCTTGACCACGGATCGGGCCAAGCCCGCGGTGCCGTTCGGCGGCATCTACCGCCTGATCGACTTCGTGCTGTCCAACCTGGCCAACGGCGGCTATCTGAAGATGGTCGTGCTGACCCAGTACAAGTCGCACTCGCTGGACCGGCACGTCACGAAGACGTGGCGGATGTCGACGCTGCTGGGCAACTACGTGACGCCGGTGCCCGCGCAGCAGCGCCTGGGCCCGCGCTGGTTCGCCGGCTCCGCCGACGCCATCTACCAGAGCCTGAACCTCATCAACGACGAGCGGCCCGACTACGTCATCGTCTTCGGCGCGGACCACATCTACCGGATGGACCCCGAGCAGATGGTGCGCCAGCACATCGAGTCCGGGGCGGCCGCCACGGTGGCCGGCATCCGCCAGCCGCTGTCGACCGCCGACCAGTTCGGGGTGATCGAGGTCGGCGAGGGCGGCCGGCAGATCAGCGCCTTCCGCGAGAAGCCCAAGGACGCCCGGGGCCTGCCGGACAGCCCCGGCGAGATCTTCGCGTCGATGGGCAACTACGTGTTCACCACCGACGCGCTCATCGACGCGGTGACCCGGGACGCGCAGGACGCGTCGAGCAAGCACGACATGGGCGGCAACATCATTCCGTACTTCGTGGAGAAGAACGACGCCGCCGTCTACGACTTCAGCACGAACGTGGTCCCGGGCAGCTCCGAGCGCGACCGCGGCTACTGGCGCGACGTCGGGACGCTCGACTCGTACTACGAGGCCAACATGGACCTCATCTCGGTGCAGCCGGTCTTCAACCTGTACAACTTCGACTGGCCGATCTTCACCGGGAACAACCCGTGGCCGCCGGCCAAGTTCGTGCACGGCTGGGGCGAGCGCGTCGGCCGGGCGATCGGCTCGATGATCTCCCCCGGCGCGGTCATCTCCGGCTCGCTGGTGGAGAACTCGGTGGTCTCCCCCAACGTGAAGGTGCACTCCTGGGCCCACGTCGAGGGCTCGGTGCTCATGGAGGGCGTCGACATCGGGCGGCACGCCGTGGTGCGCAACGCCATCCTGGACAAGAACGTCGTCGTGCCCGAGGGCGCGGAGATCGGCGTCGACCTCGAGCGCGACCGGGAGCGGTTCACCGTTTCCGAGGGCGGCATCGTCGTGGTGGGCAAAGGTCAGCGCGTCGAGCCGTAGCTTCCCCTGCAGCGACCGCGACAATTCGATACGGTGAGGATCATGGGCAATCCCCCTGAGGCGCTCAAGACGGAGATCGCGACCACAAAAGCGACCGAAACGGAGATCGCGCTGTCCGAGGAACCGGTCCAGCCCCAGGAGACGGCCGAGTCGCCGGCGGCGTCCTTCCACGCCCCGGCGGTCGGAGTCGGCCAGCGGTTCCCCATCGAACAGGTCACGCCGCAGATCGAGGGCGGTCGCTTCGCGGCCAAGGCCGTCGTCGGCGAGGCGGTGCCGGTCTCCGCGGTGTCGTACCGCGAGGGCCACGCGATGATGGGCTGCAACGTGGTGCTCATCGCCCCCGACGGCACGCAGCGGCCGTTCAACCGGCTGCGCCCCGGCCCGGCCGGCACCGACTCCTGGCTCGGCGAGATCCGGCCCGACGCGGTCGGCGCGTGGCACTTCGCCGTCGAGGCGTTCAGCGACCCGTACCTCACCTGGCACAGCGCCGTGTCCAAGAAGATCGCCGCCGGCCAGGGCCTCGAGGACCTCGCCAACGACCTGGCCGAGGGCGCGGCCCTGCTGCGCGAGGCGGCCGCGGACATGCCCGCCGAGGAGCGCGGGCGGGTGCTCGGCGCGGCCGGCGCGCTCGACGACGCCGACATCCCGCTGTTCGCGCGGGTGTCGCCGGCGCTGGGCCTCACCGACGTGCTGTGGCGGCACCCGCTGCGCCAGCAGGTGACCCGCGGTGACGCGCTGCCGCTGTGGTGCGACCGGGAGCGGGCGCTGTTCTCGGCCTGGTACGAGTTCTTCCCGCGCTCCGAGGGCGCCGTCGTGGACGAGCGCGGCAAGCCGGTCAAGCACGGCACGTTCGCCTCCGCCACGCCGCGCCTGGCGCAGGTCGCGGCGATGGGGTTCGACGTCGTGTACCTCCCGCCGATCCACCCGATCGGCCGCAGCAACCGTAAGGGCCCGAACAACACCCTGGTCGCCGGCCCCGAGGACGTCGGCTCCCCGTGGGCGATCGGCGCGGCCGAGGGCGGGCACGACGCCATCCACCCGGACCTCGGCACCCTCGCCGACTTCAAGGCGTTCATCGGCGCGGCGCACGGCGCCGGCGTGGAGATCGCCATGGACCTGGCGCTGCAGTGCGCGCCCGACCACCCATGGGTCACCGAGCACCCGGAGTGGTTCACCACCCGCGCCGACGGCACCATCGCCTACGCCGAGAACCCGCCGAAGAAGTACCAGGACATCTACCCGCTCAACTTCGACAACGACCCCGAGGGCATCCGCGCCGAGATCCTGCGCGTGGTCCTGCACTGGGTCGAGCAGGGCGTGAAGATCTTCCGGGTCGACAACCCGCACACGAAGCCGGTGGGCTTCTGGCACTGGCTCATCGGCGAGGTCAAGGCGGTCGACCCCGACGTGCTGTTCCTCGCCGAGGCGTTCACCCGCCCGGCGATGATGCACGGGCTGGGCAAGGTCGGCTTCACGCAGTCGTACACGTACTTCACCTGGCGCGTCGAGGGCTGGGAGATCCGCGAGTACGTCAACGAGCTCATCGCGGCCGCGGACTACATGCGCCCGAACTTCTGGCCGAACACGCCCGACATCCTGCCGGTGCACCTGCAGCGGGGCGGCCCGCCGATGTTCAAGATCCGGGCCGTGCTCGCCTCGCTGCTGAGCCCGTCCTGGGGCATGTACGCGGGCTTCGAGCTCTTCGAGCACCTGCCGCGCCCGGGCGCCGAGGAGTACCTGGACAACGAGAAGTTCCAGCTGCGCCCGCGCGACTGGGAGGCCGCCGAGCGCAACGGCGAGTCCCTCGCGCCGTACCTGCGCCGGCTCAACACCGTGCGCCGCGAGCACAAGGCGCTGCAGCGGCTGCGCAACACGGTGTTCCACGGCATCGACAACGAGCAGGTGCTGTGCTGGTCCAAGCGCGACCCCGAGACCGACGACACCGTCCTCGTCGTCGTGTCGCTGGATTCACACAACGTGCAGTGGGGTAACACGACTCTGGACATGCCCGCGCTCGGTTTCGACTGGCACGAGCGGTTCACGGTGCGCGATGAGATCACCGGCGCGACCTTCGACTGGGGACAGCACAACGCCGTCCGGCTCGACCCCTACTACGAGCCGGCCCATGTGTTCACGGTGCATCGTCACCGGTGATCCGTCACCGATGACGACGGGCAGCAAGGTAGGTACTACATGAGCGACACAGTCGAGCACCCGTCGTCCAGCGACTTCGACCAGGCGCGGGTCCTGCCCGCCGACGAACGCTGGTTCCAGCGGGCCGTGTTCTACGAGGTGCTGGTCCGGGCCTTCGCCGACTCCAACGCCGACGGCTCCGGCGATCTCAAGGGGCTCATCGGCCAGCTCGACTATCTGCAGTGGCTCGGCGTCGACTGCCTGTGGCTGCCACCGTTCTACGACTCGCCGCTGCGCGACGGCGGGTACGACATCCGGGACTTCTACAAGGTCCTGCCGGAGTTCGGCACCGTCGAGGACTTCGTCGCCCTGCTCGACGCGGCCCACAAGCGCGGCATCCGGGTCATCACCGACCTGGTCATGAACCACACCTCGGACTCGCACCAGTGGTTCCAGGAGTCCCGGCGCGACCCCGACGGCCCGTACGGCGACTACTACGTGTGGTCCGACACCGACAAGGCCTACTCCGACGCCCGGATCATCTTCGTCGACACCGAGGAGTCCAACTGGACCTTCGACCCGGTGCGGCGGCAGTTCTTCTGGCACCGGTTCTTCTCCCACCAGCCGGACCTCAACTACGCCAACCCCGAGGTCCAGCGCGAGATGATCGACGTGCTGCGGTTCTGGCTGGACCTGGGCATCGACGGCTTCCGGCTCGACGCGGTGCCGTACCTCTTCGAGTCCGAGGGCACCAACTGCGAGAACCTGCCCGAGACCCACGAGTTCCTGCGCCGCTGCCGCAAGGTCATCGACGACGAGTTCCCCGGCCGGGTCCTGCTCGCCGAGGCCAACCAGTGGCCGGCCGACGTCGTGGAGTACTTCGGCGACGGCGACGAGTGCCACATGGCGTTCCACTTCCCGCTCATGCCGCGCATCTTCATGGCGGTGCGCCGCGAGTCGCGCTTCCCGATCTCGGAGATCCTGGCCCACACCCCGCAGATCCCGTCCAACTGCCAGTGGGGCATCTTCCTGCGCAACCACGACGAGCTGACCCTCGAGATGGTCACCGACGAGGAGCGCGACTACATGTACGCGGAGTACGCCAAGGACCCGCGGATGCGCGCCAACGTGGGCATCCGGCGCCGGCTGGCCCCGCTGCTGGAGAACGACCGCAACCAGATCGAGCTGTTCACCGCCCTGCTGCTGTCGCTGCCCGGCTCGCCGGTGCTGTACTACGGCGACGAGATCGGCATGGGCGACAACATCTGGCTCGGCGACCGCGACGGCGTGCGCACCCCGATGCAGTGGACCCCGGACCGCAACGCCGGCTTCTCGCAGGCCAACCCGGGCCGGCTCTACCTGCCGGCGATCCAGGACCACGTGTACGGCTACCAGTCGGTCAACGTCGAGGCGCAGCGGGAGAGCTCCACCTCGGTGCTCAACTGGACCCGCACGATGCTGCAGGTCCGCCGCCGCCACGAGGCCTTCGCCGCCGGTGAGTTCCGCGAGCTGGGCGGCTCCAACCCCTCGATCCTCGCCTTCGTGCGGGTCCACGGCGACGACGTCGTGCTCTGCGTGAACAACCTGTCGCGCTTCCCGCAGCCGATCGAGCTGAACCTGCAGAACTGGGCCGGATACACGCCCATCGAGCTCACGGGGCACGTCCAGTTCCCGGCGATCGGGCAGCTGCCGTATCTGCTGACCCTGCCGGGACACGGTTTCTACTGGTTCCAGCTGACCGCGCCGGTAGAGCAGAGCTGACGGAGAAGGCGATAAGGATGGCCATGACGACTCTGCCGTACACCGACTGGCTGCCGCATCAGCGGTGGTACGCCGGCCGCACCCGCACCCTCACGAAGGCCGAGCCCGCCGTCGTCACGCACCTGCCCGACGGACTCGACCACGTGTTACTCGACGCGCACTACGAGGACGGCGGGTCGGAGCGGTACCAGATCTTCGTCGGCTGGAACCTCGACGTGGCCGCGGAGCTGTCGGCGGCGGCCCTCATCGGCGCCGACGGCGACCGCACCGCCTCCGACGCCCTCTACGACGAGCACTCGGCGCAGCGCATCCTCGCGCTCATCGACACCGGCGCGGTCGTCGACGGGCTGCGGTTCGTGCCCGAGCCCGGGGTCGCGCTGCCGGTCGACGCGCCCGCGCGGATCTCCGGCGCCGAGCAGAGCAACACGTCGGTCGTCTTCGACAGCGCCGCGATCCTCAAGGCGTTCCGGCGCGTGACCACCGGCATCAACCCCGACCTCGAGCTCAACCGCGTGCTGGCGCGGGCCGGCTGCCCGAACGTGGCCCGGCTGCTGGGCGCCATCGAGAGCGACACCCCCGACGGCGAGCACCTGGCACTGGCGATGGTGACGGAGTACGCCCAGAACTCGGCCGAGGGCTGGGCGATGGCGACCACGAGCGCCCGCGACCTGTACGCCGAGCACGACCTGAACCCCGAGGAAGTGGGCGGCGACTTCGCCGGCGAGTCCGCCCGGCTGGGCGAGGCCGTCGCGCACGTGCACAACACCCTCGCCGCCGAGCTGGGCACGCAGGCCGCTCCCCCGCCGGTCGAGGCGATGCTGGCCCGGCTCGACAGCGCCGTGCGGGTCGTGCCCGACCTCGAGGCGCTGGCCGGCGACATCGCCGCCCTGTTCCGCTCGATCGGCGACGAGCCCGTGCGCACCCAGCGCATCCACGGCGACCTGCACCTCGGGCAGGTCCTGCGCACGCCCGAGTCCTGGCTGCTGATCGACTTCGAGGGCGAGCCCGGCGTGCCGGTGCACGAGCGCCGCAAGCCGGACTCGGCGCTGCGCGACGTCGCCGGCATGCTGCGCTCCTACGAGTACGCCGCCTATCAGCTGCTGCTCGGCCAGGAGGAGGACGAGGAGCTCGGCCGCCGGGCCCGGCAGTGGGTCGACCGTAACCGTGACGCGTTCTGCGACGGCTATGCTGCCGCGGCGGGGTACGACCCGCGCGAGGACCGGGCTTTGCTGCGCGCCTACGAGCTGGACAAGGCGGTCTACGAGAGCGCGTACGAGGCGCGGTACCGGCCGGGCTGGCTGCGGATTCCCCTGCAGTCGATCGAGCGCATGGTGAACGGTTCCGACCTGACGACAAGGTGAGCAACCCTATGAATCTCGACGACCTCATCGCCGGCCGGTCCCACGACCCGCACGGCCTGCTCGGGGCGCACCCCGGCACCGACACGACGGTGATCCGGACGCTGCGCCGGGGAGCCGCGGACGTGGCCGTGGTCGCCGGCGGCGAGCGGTACCCGATGACGCAGGTGCACGGCGACGGCGTGTTCGAGGTCGAGGTCCCCGGTGTCGTCGACGACTACCGCATCGACGCCGACGGCACGCTCGGCGACGACCCGTACCGCCACCTGCCGACCCTCGGCGAGCTCGACCTGCACCTCATCCAGGAGGGGCGCCACGAGCGGCTGTGGACCGTCCTCGGCGCGCAGGTGCGCCCCGGTGGCGTCGCCTTCTCGGTGTGGGCCCCGAACGCGCGCGGCGTGCGCGTGGTCGGCGACTTCACCGGCTGGGGCGCGCACGACGGGCTGCCGATGCGCTCGCTCGGCGGCAGCGGCGTGTGGGAGCTCTTCGTCCCGGACGCGCGGGCCGGCCAGAAGTACAAGTTCCGGCTCCTCACCCCGGACAACGACTGGGTGGAGAAGGCCGACCCGCTCGCCCAGCACACCGAGGAGCCGCCGGCCACCGCGAGCGTCATCTACAGCTCGCAGTACGACTGGAAGGACGCCGACTGGGTAGCCGCCCGCGCGGAGCGGCGCGCGCACGAGGAGCCGGTGAGCATCTACGAGGTGCACCTGGGCTCGTGGCGGCCGGGCCTGTCGTACCTGGAGCTGGCCGACCAGCTCACCGAGTACGTCAAGGAGATGGGCTTCACGCACGTGGAGTTCCTGCCCGTGATGGAGCACCCGTTCGGCGGCTCGTGGGGCTACCAGGTCACCGGCTACTACGCCCCGACCGCGCGCTTCGGCTCGCCGGACGAGTTCCGCCACCTCGTCGACCGGCTCCACCAGGCCGACATCGGCGTGATCCTGGACTGGGTGCCCGCGCACTTCCCCAAGGACTCGTGGGCGCTCGCCCGCTTCGACGGGACGCCGCTGTACGAGCACGGCGACTGGCGCCGCGGCGAGCACCCGGACTGGGGCACCCTCATCTTCGACTTCGGCCGCAAGGAGGTGCGCAACTTCCTCGTCGCGAACGCCCTGTACTGGTGCGAGGAGTTCCACGCCGACGCGCTGCGGGTCGACGCGGTCGCCTCGATGCTCTACCTCGACTACTCCCGCGAGCACGGGCAGTGGGCGCCGAACCAGTACGGCGGCCGGGAGAATCTCGACGCGATCTCCTTCCTGCAGGAGGCGAACGCGACCGTCTACAAGCACCACCCCGGCATCATGATGATCGCCGAGGAGTCGACGGCCTGGCTCGGCGTCACGCGCCCGACCGACTCCGGCGGGCTCGGCTTCGGCTTCAAGTGGAACATGGGCTGGATGCACGACACGCTGACGTACGTCGCCAAGGACCCGATCTACCGCCAGTACCACCACAACCAGATGACGTTCGCGACCGTCTACGCCTGGAGCGAGAACTACGTCCTGCCGATCAGCCACGACGAGGTCGTGCACGGCAAGGGCTCGCTCGTCGGCAAGATGCCCGGCGACCTGTGGAAGAAGGTCGCCAACGCGCGGGCGCTGCTGGCCTACATGTGGTCCTTCCCCGGCAAGCAGCTGCTGTTCATGGGCTGCGAGCTCGGCGACGAGCAGGAGTGGTCCGAGGAGCGCGGCCTGGACTGGGGCCTGGTCCAGGACCCGATGCGCGGCGGCCTGCAGAGGCTCGTGCGCGACCTGAACGACGTCTACAAGCGCACGCCGGCGCTGTGGACCCAGGACACCTCGCCCGACGGCTTCCGCTGGATCAACAACGAGGACTCCGGCGGCAACGTCTTCTCCTACCTGCGCTGGGGCGGCGACGGCTCGGTCGTCGCGGTCGTCGTGAACTTCGCGGCGCACCCGCACGAGGGCTACCGCATCGGCCTGCCCTTCACCGGCCGCTGGCAGGAGATCCTCAACACCGACGCCGATGTGTACGGCGGATCCGGCGTCGGCAACATGGGCTCGGTCGAGGCCACGGGCCAGTCCGCGAACGGGTTGCCCGCCTCGGCCGAGATCCGCGTCCCACCGCTGGGAGCCCTCTGGCTGAAGCTGGGGTAGGCGGTCGTACGCTGCGAGCATGAGCGTGGATTTCCGCGACACCATCACCATCGCGGCCCCGGCCACGGTGGCCGGCGACATCATGAAGGCGGTTCAGGAGTGGCCCTCCTGGACCGCTTCCGTGTCCCATGTGGACCGTGCCGCGTCCGGACCCCTGACCGTGGGCGAGACCGTGGGCGTCACCCAGCCGAAGCTGCGTCCCAGCACCTGGACCGTGACGAAGGTGGACGCGCACGGCTTCGAGTGGTCCTCGGACTCGGCCCCGGGCGTGCGCAACGTCGGCGGGCACTGGGCCATCGACAACGGCGACGGGACGTGCACGGCCGAGCTGACGCTGTCCTTCGCCGGCCCGCTGGCCAGGGTCGTGACCCTGTTCTACAGCGGGCTGATCCGCCGGTACATCCGGATGGAGGCCGAGGGCCTGCGCAAGGCCGCGGAGGCCGCCGCACAGGGATCGTGACGCGCTCCCGCTCCCCGCGACCGGGCACGATCCGACCCGGATGCGACTACACTGCGTAGTGTCATGCGCACACGAACAGTAATCGCCGTCGTCGCGGGGGCGGCGCTCCTCGTGGGGCTCGCCGCGATGCGGTCGGCGGTCGGGCTGCCGCCGCCGATCGACCCCTCGGCGTCGCCCTCGATGGCGCCGGCGTCGGTGTACCCGTCACCGGTCGTCTCCGGGCCGGGGGCGCAGGCGGTCGACTGCTCGGCGATTCCCCGGTACGGCACCGGCGTGCTCCCCGCCGACGCGGGCGGCGAGTTCATCCCGTACGGCGCGAACGCCATCACCCGGTGCGACACCCCGATGACGACTCCGGCCCCGACCGTCGCCCCGCCCGAGGTGCTCACCGAGGGCGTCGACAGCTTCGTGCGGCTGCTCAACAGCCTGCCCGCGCCGCAGCCGGACCAGGCGTGCCTGCGCGTCGCCTTCCCCACCCAGCTCAGCTACGTCATCACGTTCGAGCCGGCCACGCGGAAGCGGCCGCTGGTGATGGTGGTGGACCGCAACTGCGCGGCCCTGGTGATCACGGACAACCTGTCGAGCCGCGTGCGCTCGTACGCGCAGCTGGACCCGATGCCGCTCTTCGAGCAGCTGTTCGCCGCGCAGGGACCGGGTCAGCGCTCGGGGTCCAGAGCGACGACGCGGTAGGAGCCCTCGGGGGCCGAGTGCTCGGGCGCGGGGCGGCTCGGCGTGTGCGAGTGCACCCGCCCGCCCGACGGGCCCCGGCGGGAGATCACCGGGAAGGCCACGAACCGGATCGGGTCCGCGGGCGGCACGAGGCGGCCCGAGCCCCAGCGCACCCACAGCGCCTCCCGCCCCGCGGCGGCCTCGGCGGCGAGCTTGTCCAGCGTGCGCCGGCGGTCGGCGTGGTCCACCTCGACCACCAGCGGCGGGCCGCCCGGGCGCGCGATGCCGACGTCGACGACCGAGAACTGCTGCTCGTAGGGCGGGGGCAGCGGCACGACGCTCGCCGCCCGCCGGTAGGCGCGCCAGCCCCGCCCCACGGCCCACGCGACGGTCGCGGCGATGAGCAGCTCGGTGACCTCGTCGGTGCCGCGGTCGGCGAACGTCAGCAGGTCCAGGTGCTCCTGCAACTCGGCGGCGGCGTCCATGGCAGGAACCCTAGACTGCCGGTGGTGGCACCCGAAAACATCCGCCGGGCCTACACGCGGCACAAGCACCGCGCGGGCGGGGACTGGCACGCCCGGGTCAGCGTCGGCGGGAGCGTCGTGGTCGAGGACGACGACGAGCGGGCCGTCCGGGGGTACAGCGTGCAGAAGCTGGCCCTGGCCAGCGCGTTGCTGGCCAAGGCCGACCGTGGCGAGCTGGACCTGGGCCGGCGCGTCCGCCTCGGGCCCTCCGACGTCATCGGCGGTTCCGGGGTGTACCACCTGCAGCCCGTGCACGGCGACGAGCTCACGGTCGCGGGCGTGCTCACCGCGCTGCTGCTGGTGTCCGACAACACCGCGGTGCGGCTGTGCGGGCGGCTCGTCCCAGGCCCCGAGGTCAACGAGATCCTGGCCTCGCTCGGCCTGACCCGCACCCGGGTGGAGCCCACCGCCGCCGACCCGGCCCGCTTCCTCCTCGGCGCCACGACCGCCCGCGAGACCCACGACCTGCTCGCGCGCCTGGCCGCCGGGGCGCTGCTGAGCCCGGCGAGCACCGCGTTCATGCTGGGCGTCCTGCGCGCGCCGGCCGGCTACCACGACGGCGTCCGGCGGGATCTGCGCGGCCCCGACCGCGCCCGCGTGGCCACGAAACACGGCGCCGACCGGGACGCGACGGGCGCCGCGCGGCACGAGGCGGGGATCGTCTTCAGCCCGGCCGGCGCGCCCGCGGCCGTGTACGCCCTGTTCGCGGACGCCCTGGGGACCGCCGCCGACTACGGGCCGACGCATCCGGCCGTCCGGGCCCACGCCGCGCTGGGGCGGATCCTGCTCGAAAGTTGCTAGGTTCGGTCTATGTTGCAGCGGTACCGCGAGCAGTCGCGCTTCAGCGACCCCGGCCGGTTCGGCGAGCTCCTCGACGAACTGCCCGATGACGTGGCGGGGCTGATGGCGGTGGTGCGCAACGTGCTCGTGCACTACCGGGCGGCCGGGATCGCCTTCGACGGGGCCCGGCTGGCCGAGATCGACTCGCGCTGGGCCTCGCGGATGCTCGAGCTGGACCAGCAGCGCTTCCCGGGGCCGCTGGCCGAGCCGCGGCCGCAGGCGCAGCGGGTCGTCGGCTGCTGCCGCGACTTCACGCTGCTCACCATCGCGGCGCTGCGCCGGCGCGGGGTGCCCGCGCGCAGCCGGGTCGGGTTCTCGCCGTACTTCGCCGAGGACTGGAACTACGACCACGTCGTCGCCGAGTACTGGAACGGCACCCGGTGGGTGCTCGCCGACGCGCAGCTCGACCCGGCCGAGCACCCGTTCGACACCGCCGATCTGCCGCAGTTCATCACCGCGGCCCAGGCGTGGACGGCGCACCGGCGGGGGCTGATCGACGCGGACCGGTACGGGGTGGATCCGGCGCTGCCGTTCCACGGCCACCAGTTCCTGCTCGACTCGGTGCTGCTCGAGGTCGCGCACCGCCACGGCGACGAGGCGCTGCTGTGGGACCAGTGGGGGGCGATCACCGACCGGACCGCGGACGAGCTGGCCGAGCTGCTGCTGGCCGCCGACCGCGGGGACGCCGGCGCGGCGCGGGTGCTGGCTAAGCGGTACGAGACCGACCCCTCGCTGCACCTGGCCAACCGGGTGCACTGCATGAGCCCCAGCGGCTTCGACGGCTGGGTCTCGATCTAGGCGGAGCGCACGACCCGGCCCTTGCCGCCCGTCTTCGCGGCGTACATGGCCTGGTCGGCGTCGTGCATGAGCGCGTCGATGGGGACCTCGCCGTCCCACAGGCTCACGCCGATGCTCGCGCGCGGGGTGATGACGCAGTCGGGGCGGTAGGTCGCCGGCTCCTGCAGGTCGGTGCAGAGCCGGTCGGCGACGAGGTACACGTCCTCGGCCGACTCGACGCCGTCGAGCAGCACCGCGAACTCGTCGCCGCCGAGGCGGGCCACGGTGTCCTGGGCGCGCACGCCCGCGACCAGCCGCTCGGCCACGACGGTGAGCAGGAAGTCCCCGGCGTTGTGCCCGTAGGCGTCGTTGACCTGCTTGAAGCCGTCGAGGTCGATGAGCAGCATGGCGACCGGCAGGCCCCCGGCCGCGTTGGGGCGGGCGGCGGCGATGCGCTCGCGCAGCAGGGCCCGGTTGGCCAGGCCGGTGAGGCCGTCGTGGCAGGCGCGGTGGTGGACCTCCTCGAAGGCGGCCCGCAGCACGCCCAGCGTCTCGTTGAGGGAGCGGCCCATCTGCCCGACCTCGTCGCCCCGGTCGAGCTCGACGCGGCGGCTGAGGTCGCCGCGCGCGACGCGGGCGAGGACGTCGACGACCTCGCGCAGCGGCCGGGAGATGGCGCGGGCGGTGAGCACGGCGAGCAGGATCGCGGTGAGCGCGCCGGCGGCGAGCAGGGCGGCGGTGAGCTGGGTGTTGCGGATGCCGTTGGCCTTGGCCCGGCGGGCGCCGTCGGCGACGGCCTCGACGAGCTGGTCGAGGAACGAGTTGGCGCGGTCCTTCACGGCGCGGGCGATGGCCTCGGAGCGCACGAGCACGACGGCGGCGGCCTTGCGCTGGTCGCCGGCGTCGGCGGCGTCGAGGGCGGCCTGGCGCGCGGTCCGCCACATGGTGACGGTGGCGGCGAACGCCTTGAGGCCCGACAGCTCGTTGCGCGGCAGGGCGAGGGCGCGCAGCTCGGCGATGCGGGCGTCGATGTCGCGGTCGGAGTCGACGATGACCTCGGCGTAGGTGTCGCGGTAGAAGCCGGGGTCGGACAGGATGTAGGCGAGGACGGCCTCGAGCTCGGCGCCGACGGCGGAGCGCACGTCGGTCATCTTGTCGACGGCGACGACGTTGACGCGGTAGTCGCGGTCCTGCTCGGCGACGAGCCGCTGGAGGTTGACGAGTCCGACGACGCCGGACGCGGTGAAGATCGCGGTCACGACGAGGGACACGCTGACGATCTTCGTGGCGATCCGCAGATCCGCCACCCGTCGCCGCACGCCTCCGAACACGGTCACCACATCGGCATCCCGGGCCACGGATCAAGCCGGCCAGCTGGTCTCGATGCGGTGCAGGACGGTAGCGGTGTCGGCGCCCCTGATCCAGTCGGTCATGCCGGACCAGAAGGTGCCGGCGCCCACGGCGGCGGGCATCTGGTCGGAGCCGTCGAAGCGGAAGGTGACCCCGGGGTCGGTGAGCAGGCCGGCGGAGAGCTTCTCGATCGGGTTGTCCAGCACGTTGCTGTCCAGGCCGGTGTTGGGGCTCACGACGCCGCCGGAGCGGGCACGGCTGTCGGCGAAGGCGGGGGTGGCGAGGTACGCGGCGACCGCCTGGACCTCGGCGCGGTCGGCGAACGCGGCGGCGAAGACGCCGGCGCCGAGCACGGGCCGGCCGGCGGCGGGGTCGACCGGCGGCAGGTAGAAGGCGTAGAGGTCGCCGTCCTCGGCGATGGTGGCGTTGGCCGGCCACCAGTTCATGTAGAACGACGCCTGGCGGTGCAGGGCGCACTGGTGCTGCAGGATCGGCAGGCCGCCCTCCTGGAAGGGGGTGCCGGCGATGGACTCCACGCCGCCGTAGCCGCCGTTGACGTAGCGGGGGTTGCGCAGGATCGTCCCGACGCGCTCGAGCGCCGCGACGACCCGCGGGTCGTCGAACGGGATGCGGTGCTCGACCCACTGGTCGTAGACGGCGGGGCCGGCGGTGCGCAGGAGGGTGTCCTCGAGCCAGTCGGTGACGGGCCAGCCGGTCGCGCCGCCGGACTCGATGCCGGCGCACCAGGGCTTGACGCCGGTGGCGGCGATGCGGTCGCTGAGGGCGATCAGGTCGTCCCAGGTCTGCGGGACGGTGTAGCCGTGCTCGGCGAAGTACTTCGGGGAGTACCAGACGAATGATTTCACGTTGCCGTCCAGCGGGGCGCCGTAGAGCACGCCGTCGACGACGCCGTAGCGCTTCCAGTCGGCGGGGTAGTAGCGCTCGACCTCGGCGGCGACGTCCTTGCCGGCGGGCTTGAGCCGGCCGGTGTGCGCCATGGCGGCGAGCAGGCCCGGCTGCGGGAAGAACGCGAGGTCGGGCCCGCGGCCGGCGGCGACCTCGGCCGGCAGGGTGGCCTCGAAGTCCGCCCGGCCGGTGTAGTCGATGGTGATGCCGGTGCAGGACTGGAACGTCTCCCAGGCCTGCACGAGCTTGTCGGCCTCGACGTCGCGGA
The DNA here is from genome assembly GCF_050947935.1 of Dactylosporangium sp. CA-052675. Taxonomy (GTDB): domain Bacteria; phylum Actinomycetota; class Actinomycetes; order Mycobacteriales; family Micromonosporaceae; genus Dactylosporangium. The sequence continues at coordinate 7,117,430 of NZ_CP192010.1, forward strand.
TCGAGGAGCTGACGGTGACGGTGGTGCCCTGGTGGCCCCGGTAGCCGGCGAAGGGCGCGCAGGCGGCCTGGGCGGACGGGCTCTCGGCGCCGGTGCCGGCGCACGCGGCGAGCAGCGCCACGGTCGCGGTGATCGCGGTGGCGCGCAGGACCCCGGCACAACCCATGAATGCAGCGTAAGCGCCGAAATGCCGCTAAAACGGGCGACCGAAGAAGGTGCAACCGAGACGCCCGAACAGCCGAACAAGGTTGTCCGGTCGGTACGGACATACCGGCTGATACCCGCCCAACAGTGGGTGAGATAGGTGGTGAGGAATGTCACGAGCAGGCCACAGCGCGTGGCATCCGGCCTAGCGTCGCCAACGGCCCCGCTTGGGGCGGCATATCGAAATCATCCGCTTTGCCCGGTACTTCGGGTCAGCGCCGCCCGGACGGGGCGCTCCCACCCGAGACACGCGAGAGTGCACCGGGCCGTTCCTGGAGTCGACCTGAACGCACATCGGCCGCTGCACCGCATCGCAGCGGGCACCGCAGCCCTTGCCCTTTCCGCCGTCTGGCTCGGCCCTTCCGCCCTGCCGATTCCCATGGCGCTGGCCCAACCACCGAATCCGGCATCGACGCAGACGACGGCGTCCGAGACGGTCCTGACCGGCTCCCCCGCCCCGACGCTCGCCGAGCAGGAGACCCTGCTCGCCGCCTACGAGCGCGTCGACCGTGCCCACCGCGACCACTACGTCACGCTCGCCGCCTCGGCGCGCGACGCGGCGGTCGCCCCGGCCCCGCCGCCCGCCCCGGCGCCGACCAGGACGGCGCAGAAGCAGCCGTCGAAGACGACGAAGTCCACGTCCTCGTCGAAGACGACGAAGTCCACGTCGTCGAAGCAGACCACGACGTCGGTGGCGCCCCCCTCGGGGGCCGCGGGCACCGTGGTGAACTTCGCGCTCGCCCAGGTGGGCAAGCCCTACGTGTACGCCAAGGCCGGCCCGGATGCCTACGACTGCAGCGGTCTCGTGATGGCCGCCTACGCCCGGGTCGGCATCAAGCTGCCGCACCAGAGCGAGCAGATCGCGGCCCGCGGCCGTCAGGTGCCGTCCGGGCAGTGGATGCCGGGCGACGTCATCCACACGTCCGGGCACGTCGCCATCTACATCGGCAACGGCAAGATGGTCGAGGCGGCCAACCCGTCGGCGGGCATCCGGGTCGCCCCGGTGCGCGGCGGCACGGCGTACCGCTTCCTGTAGAGCGCCGGTCCCGGCGGGCGTCTGCCTCAGGAGGGCGCCCGCCCGGGCCGCCCGGCCGGTCGTGAGCCGAACCGCTGCCGCCGACCGGGGTAGTGGTGCAGAACCGCGGCAACAAGGTCGTCGCCGTCGAGCTCGACCGCGCCGGCCGCACGGGCCGGGTCCGCGCCGAGCGGACCGGCCCCGACACCGCCGTCCGCGGGCGCATGTCCGCCCGCGGGCGGCGCGATGTTCTCTACCGCAGCTGGGGGTACACCTGCCGCACGTCCGCGGCCAGGGCCGCCTTCGCCTGCACGGCCGCGTCGTCGACGAGGATCTCCAGGTCGCCGCGCTCGATGCCGTCGGCGACCGCCGCCGCGACGAACTCGGGCGCCAGCTTGGGCACGTCCCACCGGCGCATCATGTCCGTGTCGGCGGCGCCCAGGTGCACCCCGCTGACGACCGTCCCCTGCCCGGCGAGCTCGAGGCGGATGCCGTTGGTGAGGCTCCACTCGGCGGCCTTCGCGGCGCTGTAGGAGGTCGCGTGCAGGTAGGTCACCCACGACAGGGCCGAGAGCACGTTGACCACGGCCCCGCCGCCGTTGGCCGCGAGCACCGGCGCGAACGCGCGCACCATGCGCAGCGTGCCGAAGTAATGGGTCTCCATCTCCAGCCGCGCGTCGTCGAGGGAGCCGTCGACGAGGCTCGTGAAGGTGGCCAGGCCGGCGTTGTTCACCAGCAGCGTCACGTCGGGCGCGGCGGCGGCCACGGCGTCGACGGCCGCCTGGTCGGTCACGTCCAGCGGGAGCACGGTCGCCCCCGGGACGTCGACGGCGGCGGGATTGCGCGCGGTGGCGTACACCTTGGCGCCCCGCGCGGCGAGCTCGCGCGCGATGTGCAGGCCGAGCCCGCGCCCGGCGCCGGTGACGAGGGCTACGGCGGCGTCCAGCTCCATACGGTTACCTCCCGAGACGATGCCGTGACGCTAAGGCACCGCCGTCCGGACCGGCTCGCCCGTCCGGCCGGGAACCGCGCACCGTTCGGACCCGGATTCAGCAGCCGGAGGCGGCGGAGACGACGAACATCGCGCCGGAGCGCTCCGGCGCGCCGGGCGGCTGCTCGTCGGCGGTCAGGCGGGGCCCGGAATCCCGCCGTGTGCGATCGTGGGGGCATGCTGGACGGCACGCGGTTCGGTGAGGTGGCCGACGTCTACGACGACGCGCGGCCGGCGTACGCGCCCGGGCTCGCCGAGGCCCTCGCCGCCTACCACGGATCGACGCCCGGCGACGTGCTGGAGATCGGGGCCGGGACCGGCAAGGGCACCGCGGTGCTGCACGCGCTCGGCGGGCGGCTCACCTGCGTCGAGCCCGACCCCCGGATGGCCGCGCTGCTCGCGGCCCGCTTCCCCGCCGCCACGGTGATCGTCGCGCCGTTCGAGGAGGCCGGCGCCGGGCCCGCGGACGTCGTCGGGTGCGCGCTGGCCTGGCACTGGCTCGACCCCGAGCGCCGCAACCGGCTGGCGTTCGACGCGCTGCGCCCCGGTGGCACGCTCGCCGTGTTCGGGCACCGCTACGACTACGCCGACCCCGCCCACCGGCGCGCGTTCGACGAGGCCTTCGCGGCGGTGGATCAGACCCCGGCCGTCGTACGCGACGACGCCTGGGTCCACCGCGACGTCCTCGCATCCGGGCTCTGGGCGGACGTGCGCGCGGAGGCGACGAGCCGGACGCTGCCGCTGGACGCCGCGGCGTACCTGCGGCTCGTGCGCACCTTCGGGCCGTTTCGCGCCAAGAGCCCGCAGGCGCAGGAGCGCACCCTGGACGTGCTCGCCCGGACGCTGGACGCGCTCGGCGGCGGCACGGTGCTCGACCTGCGCGGATTCCTCGTGCTGGCCCGCAGGCCGGCGAACCGGGCGGGAGTGGCGCCGCGGGCCGACAATTGAGGCATGTATGTCATCAAGGAGCGCTTCTTCGACATCGGCGACGACTTCGACGTCACCGACGACCACGGGCGCAAGGTCCTGCACGTCGACGGCAAGGTGCTGAGCCTGCGCGACCGGCTCGTCGTCGAGGACCCCGCCGGCAACGAGGTCGCCTCCGTGCATCGCAAGCTCATCGCGCTGCGCCCGACGTACCAGATCGAGATCGGCGGCGAGGAGGCCGCCGAGGTGCGCAAGAAGCTCTTCACGCCGTTCCGCGAGAAGTTCACCATTGACGTGCCCGGGCCGGACGACCTGACCATGGCCGGGAACCTCTTCGACCACGAGTTCACGGTGGAGCGGGGCGGCCGCGAGGTGGCCCAGGTCTCCAAGCGCTGGCTGACGATCCGCGACAGCTACGCGGTGAACATCGCCGAGGGCGAGAACCACCTGCTCATCCTGTGCGCCGTGCTCGCCCTGGAGCTGGCGATCCAGCGCGAGAAGGACGAGAACGGCTGATCGCGGCGCACGGCCCGCGGCCTACCCGGCGAACCGGAGGCCGTCCATCAGCAGGTCCAGGACCCGGCCGCCCTGGGCCCGGCGCTGCGGCTCCGACACCCACAGGGAGACGGAGCTGAGCGCCACCAGCACGTCGTAAGGGTCGACGTCCTGCCGCAGGCCCGAGCCGGCGCCTGCGGCCAGGAGTTCCGCCAGAGCCGACTCCATGCGCGCCCGGCTCTGCGCGAAGGGCTGCCCGCCAGCGGCGATGACCGTGCGCAGGGCCTCCGCCAGGCCCCGTTTGGTCGCCGAGTAGTCGATGAAGGCATCCATCCAGGCGCGCAGCGCGGCATCGGGGGCCAGCTCCGCCAGCAGGCGCGGAGCGGACTCGCAGAGGCGGGTGAGCTCCGCGCGGTACACCTCCTCGATCAGCGCCTCCCGGGTCGGGAAGTGGCGGTAGAGGGTGCCGATGCCGACGCCGGCGTCGCGGGCCACGCGCTCCAGGGTCACCTCGTCGCTCGGCTCGTTCGCGAAGGCCCGCAGGGCGGCCTCGAGCAGGCGGTCGCGGTTGCGCTGGGCGTCGGCCCGCAGGGGACGGGCGGGGTGGGTCACGTCACACTCCAAGGGCGAGTCAATCGGAGGCGCCTCCGGTTACGGTTGGGACATCTGGAGGCTCCTCCGTTTGAGATGGTACCGACAGGAGAGGAACATGACCATCAGCACACCGTTCGCCTGGGACTCGACCGCGTCCCAGGTGCTCGCCGGGGTCGACCTGACCGGGCGCCGCGCGGTCGTGACCGGCGGCGCGTCCGGGATCGGCGTCGAGACCGCCCGCGCGCTGGCCGCCGCCGGCGCCGAGGTGACCCTCGCCGTGCGTGACACCGCCGCGGGCGGGCGCACCGCCGGGGACATCACCGCGACCACGGGCAACCAGCGGCTGTTCGTGGCGCCGCTCGACCTGGCCGACCAGGCGTCGGTGCGGGCCTTCGCCGAGGCGTGGGACGGACCCCTGCACATCCTCGTCAACAACGCCGGCGTCATGGCCCGGCCGCTGGGCCGCTCCCCCGAGGGCTGGGAGCTGCAGTTCGCCACCAACCACCTCGGGCACTTCGCGCTCACCACCGGGCTGCTGCCGGCGCTGCGGGCCGCGCACGGCGCGCGGGTCGTGTCGGTCTCCTCCAGCGCGCACCTCTTCTCGGCCGTGGTGTTCGACGACATCCACTTCGAGCGGCGCGAGTACGATCCGTGGCTCGCCTACGGGCAGTCGAAGACCGCGAACGTGCTCTTCGCCGTCGAGGCCGACCGGCGCTGGGCCGGCGACGGCATCCTCGTCAACGCGCTGCACCCCGGCTCCATCCGGACGAACCTGCAGCGGTACGTCGACCCCGCCGAGCTCCAGCGCATGCGCGAGCAGACCGGCGACGCCGCGCCGCACTTCAAGTCCGTCGAGCAGGGTGCCGCGACGTCGGTGCTGCTGGCCGCCTCGCCGCTGCTGGACGGAGCCGGCGGGAAATCCGGAGTCGGCGGGAAGTACTTCGAGGACTGCGCCGAGGCCGGCCCCCACCAGCCGGGCACGCGCACGGGCGTCGCGGCGCACGCGCTCGACCCGGAGGCCGCCGAGCGCCTCTGGGACCTCAGCGTCCAGGAGATCCGGCGATGAGCGGCTTCGGGTTCGAGTCCACGGCGGCCGAGGTCCTCGCGGGCGTCGACCTCGCCGGCCGGCGCGCGGTCGTCACCGGCGGGGCGTCGGGGATCGGCATCGAGACCGCCCGCGCCCTGGCCGGCGCCGGGGCCGCGGTCACCCTCGCGGTGCGCGGCACCGCCGCGGGCGAGGCGACCGCCCCCGGCGGCATCCGCACCAACCTGCAGCGCCACATCGACGTGGACGAGCTGGTCCGGACCGCGACGGCGGCCAACGGCGGGGTGCCGATCCGCTGGAAGACCCCGGAGCAGGGCGCGGCGACCTCGGCTCTGCTGGCCGCGTCCCCGGCGGCGGACGGCGTCGGCGGCCGGTACTACGAGGACTGCCGCGAGGCCGAGCCCAACCGGCCGGGGACGCGCACCGGGGTCGCCGCCTACGCGCTCGACCCCGGGGCCGCCGCCCGGCTCTGGGACGCCTCGGCCGCCGCGACTCACATCACCTGGTAGCGGCTCAGCGGCTCGACCAGGGAACGCTCCTCGTAGGACAGGTGCGACAGGAGCGTGTCGGTGAGCAGGTCGACCGCGGCGCGGACCTCGGCGATGCCCTCCGGCCGCGCGACCATCGCCACCAGCGCCGCGTCGACCCGCTCGAGGACCTCGGCGATCACGTGGTGCTCCGCCTCGAGGCGGTCGACGACCGGCACGAGCCGGGGGTCGGCCGCCCGCAGGCGCGGGAACAGGCTCATGTCCTCGATCGTGTGGTGGGTGGTGACCACGCGGCAGTAGCTCTCGCAGTACGTGCCGAGGGTCCAGTTGTTCTGCCGCATGGCCATCGTGTTGATCATCGAGCGGGCCCGGCCGAGGTCGAGGGCGCCCGCCGCGACCTGCTCCACGAGGTCGCGCACCTGGGCCAGCTCCTGCCGCAGGTGGTCGTGCACGTCGATGAGGTGCTGGCCCGACGCGCGCTGCCGCGCGCTGTAGCGCACGGTGAGGTCGCTCTCGGGGCCCTCCGGGCGCTCGGACTCGTCCCACAGCCGCTCGCTCGACAGGCGGGTGCCGTCGTCCGCCGTGGGGGTCGCGAGGGTCTCGTTGTACGCGCGCACCGGCACGGCTCCCGGCGGCGCGACCTCGATGACCTCGACGGCGTCGACGGCCTCCGCCGCCTCGGCGCCCTCGCCGTCCTCGCCTTCCTCGTCGTCCTTGCGTGCGCGGTTCGCGCCCGGGCGGCCGCGCTCGGCGGTGACCAGCTCCCGGACCGCCGGCGCCACCTCCATGGCGAAGCGCTCCAGATCCTCGTCGCCGCCGGCCCGCACCATGAGGATGAACGCGCTCATGCCCTCGGTGACCGCGAGCTCGGCGAGCTGCTCCACCCAGACCTTCGGCGGCCCCTGCAGGAACTCGCGGCCGTCGCCGCGGAAGGTGCCGGCGATGTTGTAGAGGCGGCGCACGTCCTGCGGCTGCCGGCCCGCGGCCTGCGCGGCCTCGTCGATGCGCCGGTTGGACTCGGCGAGCTGCTCCGGCGGCACGTACGGCGAGCTGGGCAGCCACCCGTCGGCGAGCCGGCCGGTCAGTGCGAGCGCGCGCGGCTTGATCGCGCCGACCCAGATGCCGATGTCGTGCGCCGCGCCGGGGCCGGGGTGCGCGCCCCGCAGCCGGTAGTACTCCCCGTCGACCCGGGCCGAGCGCTCCTCGCTCCACAGCGCCCGGATGACCGCGATGCCCTCCTCGAGCGCCCGCAGCGCCTGGCCGGGGGTGCGCCGCTCGACGCCCATCCCCTCGATCGCGTCCCAGAACCCGCCCGCGCCCAGGCCGAGCTCGACCCGGCCGCCGGTGAGCAGGTCCAGGCTGGCCGCGGCCCGGGCGAGCACCGCGGGCGGGCGCAGCGGCAGGTTGGCGACGTTCGGGAACACCGTGATCCGCTCGGTGTGCGCGGCGATCACCGACAGCTGGGTCCAGGAATCCAGGAAGCGGCCCTGGTACGGGTGGTCCTGCAGGCTCGTCAGGTCCAGCCCGAGCTCCTCGGTGCGCACCGCGAGCCGCAGCGCCTCGACGGCGTTGGCGGCCTCGGCGGGCAGGAAGGTCCCGAAGCGCAGGTCGTGGCCATAGTCGGTCATACAGATAATATGTCACACAGAAGGTTCACGATTCAAGCGGTGTGGTGCAGAACGCCTCGATCGCGTCGAGGTGCCTCGGCTGCAGCCCGCGCCGCGGGTCCGGCCGGATGAGCAGGGCCCGCCCGTCCCGCACCAGCTCGTCGTGCAGCGGGCCGGGCTCGGGCACCTCCACGTCGTCGGTCCACACCAGGCGGCGCCCCTCGCGCAGCACCGTGCGGGCCGCGGCGAGCTTGGCCACCGAGAAGTCGGGCACCTCCCCGAACGCCCGATCCAGGCCCGGCAGCTTGAAGAGGCGCTCGACCTCGCCCGGCCACGCGCACCACGTCGAGCACCAGCGCACCTCGGCCACGCCGTCGCGGTGCAGCCGGCGGATGCGCTGCACGAGCGCGGGCGCCCAGCGTAGCCGCCACTCGGCGCCGAGCGCGTACGCGCGGCCCTGCAACGGCGCCGCGCCCCAGCCCGGGCGCTTCACGTTGATGACGCCGTCGACGTCGAGCAGCCACACCGGCGGCGGCTCGTCCCACCGCGTGTCGCTCAGGTACGGCATGGGGGGAAGGTACCGCCCCCCGGCCCCCGCACCAATGGGCCGTTGCGGACGGCGGCGCGACAAATGCATTGTGCGGTCGCCACGAAATGCGTACTGTATTCATCAGCACCGAGACGAAACGAACCGGGAAGAGGGAGGAAGCCATGCAGCGGCGCCGCGAGCTCGAAGCCAAGCGCGCCATGGGCGGCCTTGCCCTTCCGGTCGCCGGTTATGCCTGTATGACCAGCGATAACGCCTCGGGCCGGTGGAGCGGCTAGCAGCCCGCTAGCAACGCCTCCGCCGCCCTCCCCACCGGGGACCGGGCGGCTTTTTCGTGCCCTCACTCCACCGTTCACGACGATTCGTGAATGGGCGATCGAACGCGCCCCGGTGCATTCGTGCAATTGACAAGTACACAGTGGAATGGCACACGCATGGTGGTTTTCGTGTGCCGTGTGGCGGGCTGGCCGCCGGCGGCACCATGGGCTTGTGGCGCAGCGGTAGCGCATCGGTCCGGCAGACCGAGGGTCAGCGGTTCGAATCCGCTCAGGTCCACGCATGCCGTCGTAGCTCAGTGGAAGAGCAAGGCCCTGTCGAGGCCGAGGTCGCCGGTTCGAACCCGGTCGACGGTGCGTTGGTGTGCATGCCCTCGTAGCCCAACGGCAGAGGCACGACGTTGAGGACGTCGACGGTGCGCGTTCGAATCGCGCCGGGGGCACTTCGCGTGTGTGTGACGTATGCAGGCCGGGCGTGGATTCGAGTCCCCGTCCGCGCCTCGACGTGCCGCTGGCTCAACAGGTGGAGCAGCCGACTCTTCATCGGCGTGTTCGGGGTTCGAGTCCCCGGCGGCGCACTGGCAGGGTAGAGGAGCTCGGTCGTCCTCGCCGGTCTCATAAGCCGGAAATCGCGTGGTTCGAATCCCGCCCCTGCATCCACGTTCCGATGTCGCCCAACGGCAGGGCAGACGGCTGTTCACCGTCCAGGTCCCGGTTCGAATCCGGGCATCGGAGCCGCACCACCCTTCCCGACGGGGCCGGCCGCGTCAACGGGGGCCGGCCGGTCCCGTCCCTCGCGCGGGCGCGCCGACGCTGGAGAGTCGGGGCTGGTTGTAACCCAGCTGCCCTTGCTGAGGGGGTTCGAATCCCTCCGCCCGCACGCCTTGCCTTCGTAGCTCAGCGGAGAGAGCGCCAGGTTCCGAACCTGGAGGCCGCTGGTTCGAGTCCAGCCGGAGGCACGCACGGCCATATGCCCGAGTTGGTCCAAGGGGCTCGACTGCAAATCGAGACATGCCGGTTCGAATCCGGCTGTGGCCTCGGCATCATCACGCGTGTCGCCATCCATTGTGGACTGTTCACCGCAGGCGGAGCGTTGGCCGCTCGGCCGCCCCTCATAAGGGCGGAGTGCCCGGATCGACACCGGGGCCTGCGACGTAGGGGCTTGCCGCGCGGATATGTCCGAACGCTCCGCATCCGGACATATCCGATTTATACCCTGACGGGCGACGAATGATTGTCAAGCACGCTCATCCTGGCCGCGGACGGGTCGGCGCAGGCGCGGCGCAGCGGCTCATGCTCGTGCTCGTGCTCGTCACGGCCGGGTAAGGCCGGGCAGCGCGCTCCGCAGGCGCAACCAACTGGTCCGGCCGGCGGCGCAACCAACTGGTCCGGCCGGCAGCGCAACCAACTGGGTCGGGCCGGCGACGCGGCCGGCTGGATCAGGCCGGCAGCGCGGCCGACTGGGTCAGGCCGGCAGCGCAACCAATTGGGTCAGGCGGGCAGCGCGGCCGGCTGGGTCAGGCCGGCAGCGCGGCCGGCTGGGTCAGGCCGGCAGCGCGGCCGGCTGGGTCAGGCCGGCGGGGCGTTCCACAGGCGCAGGGACGGGGCGTCGTGCTCGTGGCCGAGCACCGAGACCGTCGCCGTGCCGAGGGTCAGGTGGGCGCCGAACGTCAGAGGCTGCTCCAGCCACCGCGCCGCCAGCGAGCGCGACGCGTGGCCGTGGCTCACCACCGCCACGTCGCCCAGGACCAGCATCGGGCGGAGCTTGGCGATGAAGCGGTCCATCCGGATCGTCACCTGCTGCGGGGACTCGCCCTCCGGGCAGCCGTCGCGCCACAGGTCCCAGTCCGGCGCCTCGGCCCGGATCTCGGCCGACGTGCGGCCCTCGTAGGTGCCGTAGTCCCACTCCGCGATGTCGTTGTCGATCTCGGTGACGATCAGGCCGGCCAGCTCGGCGGTGCGGCGGGCCCGGTGGCGCGGGCTGCTGACGACGGCCACGAAGGCGCGGTTGGCCAGCGCGCGGGCCAGGGACCGGGCGCCGTCCTCGCCCGCGGCCGTGAGGTCCAGGTCCGTCGTCGAGGTGTGCCGGCCGGCGGCGCTCCACTCGGTCTGCCCGTGCCGTATGACCACGATCTCGCCCATGCGCACATTGTGCCGGTTGCGGCAGCGCCGTGCCCGCGAACGTGCGCGACCGCGGCCCCCGTGGGCGATCGGCGGGCGGCGCACTACGCTGCAGCGCGTGGACGGGGTACTGGTGCTCTGGGATGTGGACCACACGCTGGTCGACGTGGACGGGCTGGGGCGGGAGGCCTACAACCTGGCCTTCACGCGGCGGTTCGGGGTCGCGCCCGCGCATCAGCCGCCGATGGCCGGGCGGACCGACCTGGCGATCGCGAAGGACATGCTGCGCCTGAACGCGGTACCGGTGACCGTGGGGAACCTCGAGGACCTGCGCGCGGGGGCCGAGACGGCGATGGACGAGCTCGCGCACCTGCTGCCGGTGCGGGCGCGGGCGCTGCCGGGGGCGGCCGAGGCCGTGGCCGAGGTCCGCACGCGCACGGTGCAGTCGCTGCTGACCGGCAACGTGCGGCACATCGCCGAGGTGAAGCTGGCGCCGTTCGGGCTGGCCGAGCACCTGGACCTCGAGGCGGGGGCGTACGGGTGGAGCCACGACGTGCGCGCGGAGCTGGTGGGGATCGCCCGGCACAACGCGCACAGCCGCAACGGGCGGCACTTCGACCGGGTGGTGCTCGTCGGCGACACGCCCGAGGACGTGCTCGCCGCGCTGAGCAGCGGCGTCGGGGTGGTGGCGGTGGCGACGGGGCGGTACACCCGCAGCGAGCTGGCGACCGCGGGCGCCCACGAGGCCCTGGAGGACCTGGCCGACCTGGACCGGGTGCTCGACGCGATCAGGCGGGCCGCGCGCTAGGGCGGTGCTCGTAGGGCGTCGACAGCACGACCGTCGTGCGGGTCGTGACGTTGGCGGCCGAGCGGATCTCCTGCAGCAGCCGCTCCAGGGCGAGCGGGTTCTCCACGCGCACGAGCAGCATGTAGAAGTCCTCGCCGGCCACGGAGTAGCAGCTCTCGATCTGCGGCAGCCTGGCCAGCCGGTCGGGGGCGTCGTCGGGCTGGGACGGGTCGAGCGGCCGGATCGCGACGAAGGCGGTCAGCGAGAGGCCGAGCGCGTCGTGGTCGACCTTCGCGGTGTACCCCTTGATGACGCCGCGCTGCTCCAGCCGCCGCACCCGCTGGTGCACGGCCGACACCGACAGCCCGACCCGCTCGGCCAGGTCGGTGTAGGACAGGCGGCCGTCGACGGCGAGGGCCGCGACGATCGCGCGATCGGTCTCTTCCACGTGCGAACCCTAACCTGCCGGGCAAGCGGTTACAGCGATCGGGAGATCACCACCCGCTGGATCTGGTTGGTGCCCTCGAAGATCTGCAGGACCTTGGCCTCGCGCATGTACCGCTCGACGGGGTGGTCCGACACGTATCCGGCGCCGCCGAGCACCTGGACCGCGTCGGTGGTGACCCGCATCGCGGTGTCGGTGCAGAACAGCTTGGCCTTGGCCGCCTCGGCGGTGTGCGGGAGTCCGGCGTCGCGCAGGCGGGCGGCGGCGAGGTACAGCGCCCGGGCGGCGGCGATCTGCGTCGCCATGTCGGCGAGCATGAACCCGACGCCCTGGAACTCGGCGACCGGCCGGCCGAACTGCTCGCGCTCGCGGGCGTAGGCGGCGGCGTAGTCCAGCGCGGCCTGGGCGAGCCCGACGGCGCAGGCGGCGATGCCGAGCCGGCCGCCGTCCAGCGCGCGCAGCGCGATGCGGAAGCCGTTGCCCTCCTCGCCGATGAGCCGGTCGGCGGGCACGACGGCGCCGTCGAAGACGAGCTGGGCGACGGTCGAGGAGCGCAGGCCCATGGTCTTCTCGGGCGCCTGGGCCTCGACGCCCGGGGTGGCGCCGTCGACGAGCAGGCAGGAGATGCCGGCCGAGCGCCCGTCGGTCTGCGGGCCGCCGGTGCGCACGAAGACGTTGTAGAAGTCGGCCTGGCCGGCGTGGGTGATCCAGGCCTTGGTGCCGCGCACGGTCCAGCCGTCCGGCCCGGCCTCGGCCCGGGTCTTGAGCGCGGCGGCGTCGGAGCCGCTGTGCGGTTCGGAGAGGCAGTAGGCGCCGAGCTGCTCGCCGCCGAGCATGTCGGGCAGCAGCCGCTTGCGCTGCTCGTCGGAGCCGAAGGCGGCGAGGGGGTAGCAGGCGAGGGTGTGCACGGAGACGCCCTCGGCCACGGCCAGCCAGCGGGCCGCGAGCTCCTCGAGGACCTGCAGGTAGAGCTCGTAGGGCACCCCGGCCCCGCCGACCTCCTCGGGGTAGGGCAGGCCGAGCAGCCCGGCCCGGCCGAGGACCTTGAACAGCTCGCGGGGGAAGCGGCGCTCGGCCTCGAACTCCTCGACGCGCGGCGCCAGCTCGCCGTCGGCGATCTCCCGGACGAGCCCGATGAGCGCCGCGCCCTCATCCGACAGGAACGGCCGGTCGACGGTCATAAGATCACCAGCTCCGTGCCGATGGTGTTGAGCCGCTCGACGCCGTCCTCGGTGCACACGACGATGTCCTCGATCCGCGCGCCGTGGCGGCCGGCGAGGTAGATGCCGGGCTCGATCGAGAACGCCATGCCGGGCTCGAGCGGGGTCTCGTTGCCGGCCACGATGTAAGGGTCCTCGTGCCCGTCGAGGCCGATGCCGTGGCCGGTGCGGTGCAGGAACGCGTCGCCGAAGCCGGCCTCGGCGATGTGCCGGCGGGCCGCGGCGTCGACGGACTCGGCGGTGACGCCGGGGCGCACGGCCGCGACCGCGGCGCGCTGGGCCTCGTGCAGCACGGCGTAGTAGGCGGCGAAGTCCGCGGGCGGCTCGCCGACGCAGTAGACGCGGGTGGAGTCGGAGCAGTACCCGTCGGGCATCGCCCCGCCGATGTCCACGACGACCGGCTCGCCCGCGCGGATCACCCGGTCGGAGACGCCGTGGTGCGGGCTGGCCCCGTTGGGCCCGGCGGCGACGATGGTGAACTCGACGGTGGCGTGCCCGGCCTCGCGGATGGCGGCCGCGATGTCCGCGGCGACCTCGGCCTCGGTGCGCCCGGGCCGCAGCCACTCCCCCATCCGCCCGTGCACCGCGTCGATGGCCCGGCCGGCCCGGCGCAGCGCCTCGACCTCGGCCGGGGTCTTGCGCAGGCGCAGGCCGCGCAGGACGGCGCCGGCGAGGGCCTGGCTCGCGTCAGGCAGCGCGTCGCGCAGGGCCAGGACCTGCTCGGCCCACATGCGGTTGCCGAGCCCGACGGTCTTGGCGCGGTCGCCGAGGAGGTCTCGCACGATGTGGTACGGGTCGCTGCCGTCCTCGTGATCCACGAGCCGCACGCCGACGGACTCGGCCGGGGACGCCTCGGCCGCGGGGCGCTCGAGGCGCGGGACGATGAGCACCGCGTCCCCGTCGGCGGGCAGGACGAGTAGGGTGAGGCGCTCCAGGGCGTGCGCGTCGTAGCCGGTCAGGTAGCGAAGGTCAGCGCTCGGGCCGATCAGCAGGGCGTCGAGCCCGGCCTCGGCCGCGGCGCGGCGGGCGGCGGCCAGCCGGTCGGGGGAATACAGCTCCACACGCACAGCTTAACGTTCGTTTGGTTTCTGTGTGACCCGTGGGACTCCGGGCCGCGGGCGATCCCGGCGGATGGGGTGATGGATCTAGGAACGTGGCGTAGTCTGGGCGCGAAACTTGAGTAAGGGCCCGACCTCCAGAGACGAGCCGCGCATCTCCATGAGCCGCTCAAGCGCGCCGACGCCCAGCGAACGGGTTGCGGACCCGTTCGTGCACGAGGCGTTGCTCTACGAGGGCGTCGTGGGCTTCCTCGACGGCACCATGAAGTTCATCTACGAGGGATTCTCCCTCGACGAGCCGACGATCGTCGCCGCCACGCCCACCAACGTCAAACTCCTGCGGGAGCGCCTGGGCGCGTTCGCCGAGGGCGTCGAGTTCCTCGACATGACCGAGGCCGGGCGCAACCCGGGCCGCATCATCCCCTGGGTGCTGTGCCGGTTCATGGACGAGCACCCCGGCCGCCGGGTGCGCATCGTCGCGCAGACGGTGTGGCCCGAGCGCACCGCCGAGGAGTACCCGGGCTGCCTGCAGCACGAGGCGATGGTCAACGTGGCCCTGTCCGGCCGCGACGTGACGCTGCTGTGCCCGTACGACCTCGCTCGCCTCGACCAGAAGCGCATCGACGACGCCCATCGCACGCACCCGGTCATGGTCGACGACAACGGCCGCTACCCCTCGGGCACCTACGACCCCTACGGCGCCGTCGAAGCCGGCAACGTGCCGCTCTCCGAGCCCCCGGCCGGGGCGACCACGCTGCGCTTCGAGCTGGAGAGCCTGGTCGACGTGCGCCGCCGGGTGGCCGAGGTGGGGCTGGACGCCGAGCTGGTGCCGGATCGCATCGTGGACCTGCAGAGCGCCGTCAACGAGCTCGCCACCAACAGCATCCAGCACGGCGGCGGCTCCGGCACCCTGCGCACCTGGTACGACGAGCGCCGCGTGGTCTGCGAGGTCCGCGACTTCGGCCACCTCACCAACCCGATGATCGGCCGCCTGCGCCCGCCGCACGGCCGCGGCCGGGGGCTGGTGATGGTGCACTTCCTGGCCGACCTGGTGCAGCGACACACCAGCACGACCGGGACCACCACCCGCATCCACGTTCTGCGCTAGCCTCCCCAGGGTGGACCGCCCTCTGCTGCTGATCGACTCGGCCAGTCTCTACTTCCGCGCGTTCTTCGGCGTGCCCGAGGCCGCCGCGAAGGCCCCGGACGGCACCCCGGTCAACGCCGTGCGCGGGTTCCTCGACATGCTCTCCACGCTCATCAAGGGCCGCCGCCCCGACCGGATGGTGTGCTGCCTCGACGAGAGCTGGCGCCCGGCCTGGCGGGTCGCGCTGCTGCCCTCGTACAAGGCGCACCGGCTCACCCCGGCCGGCGGCGAGGAGGTGCCGGACGCGCTGTCGGCCCAGGTGCCGATCATCCTCGAGTTCCTGACCGCGCTGGGCATCACCGCCGTGGGCGCGCCGGACTTCGAGGCCGACGACGTCATCGGCACGCTCGCCTACCGCGAGCCCGGCCCGGTCGAGGTGGCCACCGGCGACCGGGACCTGTTCCAGATCATCGACGACGACAAGCCGGTGCGGGTGCTGTACTGCGGGCGCGGCGTCGCCAAGCTCGAGGTGCTCGACGACGCCGGGGTGCACGGCAAGTACGGGGTGCCGGCGGCCGGCTACGCGGACCTCGCGGCCCTGCGCGGCGATCCGAGCGACGGCCTGCCCGGGGTCGCCGGCGTCGGCGAGAAGACCGCGGCCCGGCTCGTGGACCGCTACGGCAGCCTCGAGGGCATCCTCGCGGCGCTGGACGACCCGGGCTCGGGCTTCGCGCCGGGGCTGCGGGCGAAGATCGAGGCTGGGCGGGAGTACCTCGCGAGCGCGAAGGACGTCGTGGCGGTCTCGCGCGCGGTGCCGCTGCCCCCGCTGGAGACCAAGCTGCCCGCGGCGCCGGCCGACCCCGACGGGCTCATCGCCCTGGCCGAACGCTGGGGCCTGGCCGGCGCCACCAAGCGGATCGTGGACGCCCTGGCAACCTGACCGATCAGCCTGACGGATCAGCGTGACCGATCAGCCTGACCGATCAACCTGACCGATCAACCTGACCGATCACGCTGATCGGTCAGCCCGAGACGCGCACCGGCTCCACGCGCCAGATCCGGTCGCAGTAGTCGCGCACGGTCCGGTCGGAGGAGAAGAAGCCGCACCGGGCCGCGTTGAGCACCGACATGCGGGCCCAGCCGTCCTGGTCCCGCCACGCCCGCTCGACCTGCTCCTGGCAGTCGAGGTAGCTGCGGTAGTCGGCCAGGGCCAGGTACTCGTCGCGGCCGAGCATCGCGTCGACGACCGGCGCGAAGAGGGACCGGTCGCCCTTGGCGAAGGTGCCGCCGGCGATCAGGTCGATGGCCGCGCGCAGGTCGGGGTCGGTCTCGTAGTACGCCCGCGGGTTGTAGTCCCGGCGCAGCTCGGCCGCGCGGGCGGCGTCGAGGCCGAAGAGGAAGAAGTTCTCGGCCCCGACCCGGTCCCGGATCTCGATGTTCGCGCCGTCGAGGGTGCCGGCGGTGACGGCGCCGTTGAGCGCGAGCTTCATGTTGCCGGTGCCCGACGCCTCCTTGCCGGCCAGCGAGATCTGCTCGGACAGGTCGGCGGCCGGGATGATGACCTGCGCCTTGGTCACGTTGTAGTCCGGCTGGAGCACGACCTTGAGGTGGCGCGACACCACCGGGTCGGTGTTGACCGCCTCCGCGACCGCGTTGACGAGCCTGATCAACAGCTTCATGGAGTGGTACCCCGGGGCGGCCTTCCCGCCGAAGAGCACGGTGCGCGGCACGACGTCCAGGCCCGGGTCGTCCCGCAGCCGGTTGAACAGCGTGATGACGTGCAGCAGCTTCAGATGCTGGCGTTTGTACTCGTGGAAGCGCTTGATCATCACATCGCACAGCGCGTCCGGGTCGAGGACCACCCCGGTCGACTTCTCCACCAGCGCCGCGAGGCCGACCTTGTTCGCGCGCTTCACGGCCCGCCAGCGCTCCAGGAACGCCGGGTCGTCGGCGGCCGGCACCAGGCCCTCGAGCCGGTCGAGGTCGGTGATCCAGCGCTCGTCGCCGAGCCGCTCGGTCACCAGCTCCGACAGCCGCGGGTTGGCCAGGCGCACGAACCGGCGCGGGGTGACGCCGTTGGTGACGTTGTGGAACTTCTGCGGCCACAGCTCGGCGAAGTCGCGCAGCGTCGTCTCGGCGAGCAGCTTCGTGTGCAGCTCGGCGACGCCGTTGACCGCGGTGGAGGCGACGACCGCCAGGTGCGCCATCCGCACCCGCTTCTCCGGCTCCTCCTGGATGATCGAGAGCCGGCGCATGCGGTCGCGGTCGCCCGGGTACGTCGCCTCGACCTCCTGCAGGAAGAAGTAGTTGATCGCGTAGATGATCTCCATGTGCCGGGGCAGCAGCCGCTCCAGCACCGCCACCGGCCAGGTCTCCAGGGCCTCGGGCAGCAGCGTGTGGCAGGTGTAGTTGAAGGTGCGCCGGGTGATCGACCACGCCAGGTCCCAGTCCAGCTGCTGCTCGTCGACGAGCAGCCGCATGAGCTCGGTGACCGCCATGACCGGGTGGGTGTCGTTGAGCTGGATGACGACCTTGGCGGGGAACGCGTCCCAGCCGGAGTTGCGCAGGCGGTACCGGCGGATGATGTCGCGCAGCGAGCACGCGACGAGGAAGTACTGCTGCTTCAGGCGCAGTTCACGGCCCTGCTCCGTGCTGTCGTCGGGGTAGAGCACCTTGGAGATGTTCTCCGCGCGCGTGATGTCCTCGACGGCCTCCTTGTACTGCCCGGCACCGAACCGCGACAGGTCGAACGACTCGCGGCTGGCCCGCGCCTGCCACAGCCGCACGATGTTGACGGTCTGCGTGCCGAAGCCGGGTACCAGCATGTGGCTGGGCTCGCCGCGCACGGTCTCGGCGGGCGTCCACTGCCGCCGCAGCCCGCTCGGGTCGTCCAGCGCGGGCGCGGTGGTGCCGTAGAACCCGACCCGCTGCCGGTCGTCGGGGGCGGAGAACTCCCACGGGTTGCCGTAGAACGTCCAGTCGTCGGGCCGCTCGACCTGGGCGCCGTCGCGGAAGCCCTGCTTGAAGATGCCGAACTCGTACCGGATGCCGTAGCCGACCGCCGGGATGTCCAGGGTCGCCATCGAGTCGAGCAGGCACGCGGCGAGCCGCCCCAGCCCGCCGTTGCCCAGCCCCGGCTCCACGTCGTAGCTCTCGAGATCCTCGAGGCTCGTGCCGAGCTCCTTGGCGATGTCGCGCACGAACCGCTCGGTGTCGGTGTAGAGCAGGTTCTGCCGCAGCTGCCGGCCGAGCAGGTACTCGGCGGAGAGGTAGTACACGAACCGCGGGTTGGCCGCGTAGTGCGCGGCGGCGGTCTTCGCGTACCGCTCGATCAGCCGGTCCCGCACCGTGAGCGCGAGCGTGTGGTACCCGTCGGAGCCGCTGGCCGACTCGAGGGTGGTGCCACGCCGGTAGTACAGGTTGCTGATGAGATCCCGCTCGAACTCCTCGGGCGTGCTGCCGACGGAGCGCATCTTGGGGCGGGGCCGGGGATCGGTCACTGTCCTATTATCCGCTTCCGGCCGCTCGGCTCGCGGGCGTTCACGGTCTCGCCCACGAGCCGCCCTCGCGCGTTCGCCGTCGTGGGACGACATGTCGGACGCTCCGCGATCCGACATATCGGATTTTTCGCCCGGCGGGCGCCATATCGCTCTTAACCACCCGGCGACTCCAGCCGGCCGGAGGCGGCCCGTGACGACGCGTGACGACCGGCCCCCGCCGGATTCGAGCCGCGGCGCGCCGGAAACGCGGCACACCGTCATACCGGCGTCGCGTTCGGTGCCATGCCGGCGGGACCCCCTGCCGGCATTCGCGGGAAACGGTACGAAGCATCGCGCCGCATCCATCCCGCCGTGTCCGATAAATCGGACAGTCGCGCGGTTTTCCCACCAATACCCGGCGAGGCGGAAACGGGTCAGGAATGCAACACTCAGCGGCCGCGCTGGCGACGGGCGTCCGCGATGCCATTGGCCGCCCGGGCCGCGAAACCCCGCCCCGCCGCCTGCCCGCCCGGCGCCGGTGCCGCGCCCACGCCGCCGACGGCGCCGCCGCCGACGGCGCCGCCACCGATGGGGCCACCACCGAAGACCGGGCCGGCCTCCTCGCGCATCGCGCGGCCGGCGGCGATCTTGTCGCGCACGGCGGCCGCCTCGGCCTGCTCGCGCTCCGAGGGCACGGCCATCACGGCGCTGGCCAGCGCGATGACCACGACCAGGACGAAGAGCACGATCGGGGCGAGGAACCAGTTGACGTCGACGCCCGGCACGTTGTCGGTGCTGTGCAGGAGGTGGACCCGCATGGCGTACATGCCGGTGTAGTGCATGCTGCAGACCGCCACGCCCATCACGGCCGCCGCGGCGACGGTCGCGAGCATGCCGCGCACGACGATCGTGAACCACAGGGCCACGGTCGCGGCGACGATCGCGATCGCGTAGGAGGCGATGAACAGGCTTGTCCGGTACTCGAAGGTGCCGTTGATGTGCATCGCCTTCATGCCCGTGTAGTGCATGAACGCGACCGAGACGCCGGTGATCGGGCCGCCGACGAGGACCTTCCACAGCTTCGGCTTGCCCAGCCCGACGATGAACAGCCCGACGCCGACGGTGATGACCGCGATGAAGAAGCTCGCGATCGTGATCGGCACGTCGAAGCGCAGCGGGCTGTCCTGCACGCTGAAGCCGACCATCGCCATGAAGTGCATGACCCAGATGCCGGTGCCGCCGATCGACCACGCGGCGAGCACCAGCAGCCAGGCGCGGCGGCGGGTGTCGGTGGCGATCCGGGCCCGCGCGGTGCTCACCAGGCCCAGCAGCGAGCCCAGGAATGACATGGCGAAGGCAAAGATCGGCGTAATGGCGCCGTACGTGAAATGGTGCAATTGACCCACGATGTCCTCCGTCCAAGGGACGCGCGCAGATATGCACCGCGAACCGGCGAGAGCATCATTACGGATCCGAGCGATTTTTGCGAATCCACCTCACGTGCGAAAACCGAAAAACTATCCCATTACGCTATAGGCAAGAACGCCGCGGGTAATGGCCGTCATCGCCTGCCGCGCCGTACGCCGGACCGTTTCCGGCGCCCCGGAGGCGTCGGTGAGCTGCCCGAGCAGATCCAGCACCTGCCGTGACCACCGCACGAAGTCGCCGGCCGGCATGTCGCCCTCCAGCCCGTGCACGCTGCCGAGCACCTTGGTGAGGGATTCGCCGCGGGCCCAGCGGTACATCGGCCACGCGAACCCGAGATCCAGCTCCCGGGTCAGCTGCAGGCCCCGCGAGTCCTCGTCGTCGCGCAGGTCGGCCCAGAGCTTCAGGGTCGCGTCGATGGCGTCGGTGACCTCGCCCCGCGGTACCGATGCCCGGTCTTCCGCTTCCCGGCGGGCCTCGTAGACGAGCACGCTCACCGCGGCGGCCAGCTCGGCCGGGCCGAGCTTGTCCCACACCCCGCGGCGCAGGCACTCGGCGACGAGCAGGTCGGTCTCCGACCAGATGCGGGCCAGCATGCGCCCGGCGTCGGTGACCACGCCGGCCTCGGAGAGGTAGCCGCGGTCGGTGAGCAGCCCGCAGACCCGGTCGAAGGTGCGCGCCAGCGAGCCGGTGCGGCTGGCGACCTTGCCGCGCAGGCCCTCGGTGTCGCGCTCGAGGCGGTGGCGGCGCTCGGCCCAGCGCGCGTGCTCCTCGCGCTCGGGGCAGCGGTGGCAGGGGTGGCGGCGCAGCGACGCGCGCAGCGACTCCAGCTCGTGGTCGTCGGCCGCGGCGGCGTTGCGGGACCGGGTCGGCCGGCCGCGCTCCGGCGGGGCGAACTCGACCCGGCGCAGCTGGGAGGCGAGGTCGCGGCGGTCCTGGGCGGAGCGGTAGTTGAACTGCCGCGGCACCCGCACCCGGCCGAGCGGCTCGACGGGCTGGGTGAAGTCGGCGCCGGAGATGCGCCCGGCCCAGCGGTCCTCGGTGAGCACGAGCGGGCGCGGCTCGCCGAAGCCACCGGTGCCCGGGTCGATGACGATCGCCAGGCCGGAGCGGCGCCCGGCGGGCACCCGGATCACGTCGCCGGAGCGCAGCCGCTCCAGCGACTCCAGCGCGGCCGCCCGGCGCTGCTGCACGCCCTGGCGCGCGATCGCCTTCTCCCGCTCGGCGATGGCCACGCGGATGGAGAAGTACTGCTCGAAGTCCCCGAGGTGGCAGGCCATCTCCCCGGCGTAGGTCGCCATGGTGTCGGCGTTGCGCTGCACCTGGCGGGCCAGGCCGACCACCGAGCGGTCGGCCTGGAACTGCGCGAAGGAGCTCTCCAGCAGCTCGCGCGCCTCCGCGAACCCGACGCTGCCGACGAGGTTGACGGCCATGTTGTACGACGGGCGGAAGCTCGACTTCAGCGGGTACGTGCGCGTGGAGGCGAGCCCGGCGACATGGCGGGGATCGATCTCCGGCGCCCACACCACGACGGCGTGGCCCTCCACGTCGATGCCCCGGCGCCCGGCCCGGCCGGTGAGCTGCGTGTACTCCCCCGGCGTCAGGTCGACGTGCGCCTCGCCGTTGAACTTGACCAGCCGCTCGAGCACCACGCACCGGGCCGGCATGTTGATGCCCAGCGCCAGGGTCTCGGTGGCGAAGACGGCCTTGACCAGCCCGCGGACGAACAGCTCCTCGACGACCTCCTTGAACGCCGGCAGCATCCCGGCGTGGTGGGCGGCGAGCCCGCGCTCGAGGCCGTCGAGCCAGTCCCAGTACCCCAGGACCTGCAGGTCCTCGCTCGGGATGTGCTTGGTGCGCTCCTCGACGATGGTGCGGATCTCGGCGCGTTCGTCCGGCCCGGTCAGGCGCAGCCCGGCGCCGAGGCACTGCTGCACGGCGGCGTCGCAGCCGGCCCGGCTGAAGATGAACAGGATCGCGGGCAGCAGGCCCTCGCGGTCGAGCCGCTCGACGATCTCCTGGCGATAGGGGCCGGTCCAGCGGCCGCGCTTGCCGCGGCGCAGGTCGCCGCCGGCCAGCTCGACGCGGCGGAGCATCTCGCGGTGGTACCGCAGCAGCTCCGGATGCACGTCGTGCTTCTGCGCCGCCTCGGCGTCGTGGAACAGGTCGAACATCCGCTTGCCCACGAGCATGTGCTGCCAGAGCGGCACCGGCCGGTGCTCGCTGACGACCACGGACGTCTCGCCGCGCACGGTCACGAGCCAGTCGGCGAACTCCTCGGCGTTGGAGACGGTCGCGGACAGCGAGACCAGCGTGACGGACTCGGGCAGGTGGATGATCACCTCTTCCCACACCGCGCCCCGGAACCGGTCGGCGAGGTAGTGCACCTCGTCCATGACCACGTAGGAGAGGCCCTGCAGGGTCGCGGAGCCGGCGTAGAGCATGTTGCGCAGCACCTCGGTGGTCATGACCACCACGGGCGCGTCGCCGTTGATCGCGTTGTCGCCGGTGAGCAGGCCGACCCGCTCGGCGCCGTAGCGCTCGACGAGGTCGTTGTACTTCTGGTTGGACAGCGCCTTGATCGGCGTCGTGTAGAAGCACTTGCGCCCCTGCCGCAGGGCCAGGTGCACGGCGAACTCGCCGACGACCGTCTTGCCGGCGCCGGTGGGGGCGCACACCAGCACGCCCGTGCCACGCTCCAGCGCCGCGCACGCCTCGGCCTGGAAGGGGTCGAGGAGGAACGACAGCTCCTCGGCGAACTCGGTGAGCGCCGGCTGCCGCGAGGCGCTCGCGGCCCGCTGCCGCGCGGCCTCATAGCGGTCTGCGGGGCTCGTCCCAATGTCCTCAGTACCGCTCACGCTCCCAAGGCTAGGCGAAGCAAGCCCGGATCCGCTCCTAGGTATCGTGCTGGCGTGCCGGAAAGCGATGAGTCACTCACTTCCCGACGGCCGATCGAGGGGGTGCTGCTGGACTTCCACGGGACACTTGCGCAGGTCGAGGACGCGGTACGGTGGGTGACCCGGGCCGCCGAGAGCCTGGGCAACACCCTCGAGCGCGGCAAGGCGACCGTGCTGGCCGACCGGCTCACCACCGCCGGGCGAGCCGGCGGCCCCAAGCCGCAGCGGGTGCCCGCGCACCTCGCCGAGGTCTGGGCGGATCGCGACCTCTCCGCGCACGCGCACCGGGCCTGCTACACGGGCCTGGCCGCGACCGTCGACGAGGAGCTGGCGACGCCGTTGTACGACCGGCTGCTGCTCGCCGACGGCTGGGAGCTCTACGCCGACACCGTGCCGACCCTGCGGGCCCTGCGCGCGGCCGGGGTGCCCGTCGCGGTGGTCAGCAACATCGGCTTCGACCTGCGCGAGCTCGCCGCCGAGCTGGGCTTCGCCGACCTCGTCGACGCGTTCGTGCTCTCCTACGAGGTCGGGCGGGTCAAGCCGGACCCGGCCATCTTCTGGAACGCGTGCGCCGCGCTGCGCGTCGACCCCGAGCGGGCGCTCATGGTCGGCGACACCCCGGCGGACGCGGGCGCCGCGGCGGCCGGCTGCTCGGTGCTTGTCCTCCCGGAGAGTGAACCGGGCAAGATACACGGACTGGGAGGAATCCTGCGGCTGCTGTAGGGCCGGTCCGGGGTGGCGATTGAATTCCGGCCGCGCCGGGAAACAGTGTCGCAACACCGCCTCTGTGCTTGTCGCGATGGTGTTCGGCGACGACAGTGCAGGCAACGACACGAATTCTTGCTGCGGAGGTACATCATGCCGTTGAACCGCTGGGACCCCACGAGCGCCCTCGCCCGCCTCGAGCAGGACATGGGCAACGCCGCGCACCACGCCCACGCCGCGTCGGTGCGCACCGCGACCGACGGCGACGATCTCGTCATCACCGTCGAGGGCATCGACCCGTCGAACGTCGACGTCCAGGTCTCCGGCGGGCGCCTGACGATCAAGGGCGCGGGCGGCAGCAGTACCTCGGAGAGCCACGACGCCGGCGGCGCGCACTTCTCGTCGTCCTCGTCCAGCTCGTCCTCGTTCTCCCGGAGCTTCTCGGTGCCGGAGGACGTCGAGCAGTCGGACGTGTCCACCGAGCCCTCGGGCAACGGCGTCAAGGTGCGCATCCGCAACGCCGCCTGAGCGCTCAGGCCAGGAGCGTGAGCGCTCCCGGTACACACGACATGGTCACGGGGAGTGGACAGATCCGCTCCCCGTCGGCGTACGCGGTGATCCCCGCCCCGTCGAGCCTGACCTCCTTGGCCCGGTGCGTGCTGACCCGGCGGTCGCGCACGTGGGTGCCCTTGAGCACCTTGGGCCGCAGCCGCATGAGCGTGAGCCGCCCGAGCGGCTCGGCGACGACGACGTCGAGCAGCCCGTCGGTGGGGTCGGCCCCGGGCGCGATGCGGAAGCCGCCGCCGTAGGACTCGGTGTTGCCGACCGCGACCAGGACGGAGTCGAAGACGGTTTCCGCGCCGTCGAGGCTCATCGAGTACCGCCTGGGCCGCAGCGCCACCAGCTCCTCGACGATCGCCCGGTTGTACCGCTGCGGCCCCTTCGGCCACCGCATGCGGTTGGCGCGCTCGTTGACGAACGCGTCGAAGCCGGCCGCGAGCACCGCCCCGAACCAGGCCCGCGTCCCGTCGTCCCCCTCCAGCCACACCAGGTCGATCGCCCGCGTCCGGTCGCCGCGCAGCGCCTCGGCGACGTTCGCGGCGGCCTCCAGGGGCTCGCCCGGCAGCCCCAGCCGCACCGCGAAGTCGTTGCCGGTCCCGGCCGGGACGATCCCGAACGGCGTACCGGTCCCGGCCACGGCCTGCAGCCCGAGGTGGACGGTCCCGTCGCCGCCCATGGCCACGAGCGCGTCACACCGCCCTTCGGCGACCGCCAGGCGCGCCTGCTCCTTCGCGTCGGCGGCCGTACTCGCGCCGAGGATCTCGACGCCCGCCCCGTACGCGCCGAGCCGCTCGCTCACCGCGGGGAGCAACGCCGCCCGGCGACCCTTGCCGGCGGTGGGGTTGGCGAGCAGCGCGATGTTCACGGGCGAGACTGTAAACGTTCAACGACCCACCCGCGATCAACCGCCACGCCACTTCTCGCCACGGTCGCGCCTCGACCTCGCCGCGCCGCCGCCTTGCCCCCGCCTCGACCTCACCGCGCCGCCGCCTTGCTGCTTCCCCGCTTCAACCTCGCCGCGCCCCTGCTCTGCCGCCTCCCGTTTCGGCCCCACTGCGCCGCTGCTTGATGCCGCCCACGGCGCCGTATCGCCGCTGTCTTCCGGGGCCGCACTGCCGCACACCGCCATCCGTGGTCGACATCGCACCTCGCACCTCAGCCGCCTCGCCCGTACCGCGTGGCCACGCCCTTCCCCGCGCCCGGGCGTGTCCGCGCCCCGGGCCGCCGATTCCAGACTTATCGCCCGTCGGGGTATAAATACGAAAAGTCGTGGCGCGGAGCGCCCGACTTTTCGCGCAAAAACGACGCCCCGGTCTCGAAAGACCGGGGCGCCATGAGCCGAACGAGCGCGGTTTACGTGAAGTCGTCGAAGCGGCTGTCGAGCGGCTTGGGCTTGTCGACCGCCGTCGGAGCCGCGACCGGAGTCGGGGCGTCGATCTGGTCGTAGCCGCCGATCGGGCTCGCCGCCTCGACCGGTTCGACCTCGTAGTCGTCCAGCGAGGAGACCTCGTCGTCGCCGATGCCCGCGTACGACGGGCGGTTGCGGTTGCGCCGCTTGTCGTTGACGAGGGCGAAGATGACGGCGCCGAAGTACAGCACCGACATGCACAGGGCCAGGAACGTCATGCCGAACGGGTCGGCCGTCGGCGTGGCCACGGCGGCGAAGACGAAGAAGATGAAGACCGCGATGCGCCACCAGCCCAGCAGGCGCTTGCCCGTCGCGATGCCCGCGATGTTGGCCAGCATGATGCCGAGCGGGAACTCGAAGGCGACGCCGAAGACCAGCATCATGCCCGTCACGAAGTCGACGTATGCCATCGCTTCCAGCAATAGCGACGTCGATGGTGGCATGAAGTTGATCAGGAACTCGAGGCCCTTCGAGACCACGATGAACGCGAGCACCGCGCCGGCCGCGAAGAGCGGGGCGGCCAGGCCGGCGAACACGTAGGCCCACCGGCGCTCGCTCTTGTGCAGGCCCGGGGCGACGAAGGCCCACAGCTGATACATCCAGAACGGCGACGAGAGGATCAGGCCGGTGTACAGCGAGATCTTCAGCGTCAGTAGCAGCGGGTCGGTCACCTTGAGCGCGACGAACTGACACGTCCAGCCCGCGGGCAGGTTGCCGCTGTTGGCGTTGCGGACCTGCTTCTCGGACAGCAGACAGTACGGGTCCTGCAGGATGTGCAGGATGTAGTTGTGCAGGAGGTAGCCGACGACCATGCCGAGCACGATCGCGATCGACGCTCGGAAGAGCCGGGTCCGGAGCTCCCGCAGATGCTCCAAGAGCGTCATGGAGCCATCTGCGGCGCGCTCGAAGTTCGACGGCTGCTTATCCCGCCGCCGGGCGAGGATGCTCACGACCGGAGCGCGCCTCAGCGCTCGCGTGCGTGGTCAACCGGGTCGACGCGCGGGCTCGGGGAGGCCTGGTTGTCGGCGATCTCACCCCGCAGCGGCTCACGACCCGACTGCGCCTCGGCCTTGGCGTCGACGTCGTCGTCCGCGAGGCCCTTGGTCTCCGCCTTGATGATCCGCATCGACCGGCCGAGCGAACGCGCCGCGTCGGGCAGGCGCTTCGCGCCGAACAGCAGGATCAGCACCACCACCAGGACGATGATGTGCCACGGCCTAACTGCACCCATGTGAAGCCACCTCACTGTATTCGAGCTGCCGCACCCATCGTACTGACCACCGGAGGGTGAGGGCAGAGGCCGGGGTTTGCGGAATGGAGACCGGCCGCTGAAGTCCTGACGAGTGTTGACGCCGATCCGCCCGATCGTCAACCGTCCGACCGGACAAAGGTGCGCTTTGCCCGGGTTTATCTGCCAGGATTGTTAACTGTTCTCAACCGCCTGCTGCTTGGCGGCCTGCTGGGCGGCCATGGCTTCCAGCTGCGGGATCATCTGCTCGACGGTCTGCTGGAGCGTCGCGAGGCGCGGCTCGACCCGGCGCTGGCCGTCCTCCAGGCGCGCCTGCATCGCCCGCGCCGCGTCGTCGAACGCGCGCAGCCGGCTCATGACGCTCAGCGCGACGACGATCAGGACGATCAGCGCGAGCAGGACGATGCCGCCCGAGATCCACCACAGCACGTGATCGACCTTAGTGCACGTAGGCCGCCAGCGCCGCGTTCGCCTCGGCGACGACCGCCTCGGCGAGCACGGCCGGGGCCACGACGGTGACCTCGGCGCCGAGGCGCAGCACGAGCCGCCGGGCCCAGTCGAGGTCGGAGGCGCGCAGCGAGACCGTCCAGTGCTCGCCGGGGCCGCGCTCGACCGTCTCGCACGGGTACTGCTCGGTGATCCATCGCGCCCCCCGCCCGACGCGCAGGGTCACCAGCGGCAGGTCCGGCGTCGGGGTGAACAGCGTGCCGGTGCGGGTGTCGGTCGGCCGGGCCCGCAGCGGTACCTGCGCGGCCTCGTCGAGCTCGGTGGAGGCGTCGATGCGGTCGACCCGGAAGAGCCGGACGGCCTCGGCGCGGCGGCACCACGCCTCCAGGTAGGCCCACCGCCCGACGACCAGCACGCGCATCGGGTCCACGACGCGCTCGGTGGTCTCGTCGCGGGTGGCGGTGTAGTACGTGATCCGCAGCGCCCGCCGCCGGTCGACGGCCCCGCGCAGCTCCTCCAGCCGGTCGGAGGCGCCGGGGAGCCGCACCGCGACGGGCGCGTCGGCGAGATCCCCGGCCGCGTGCTCGATCTTCGCGAGGGCCCGGTGCACGCCGTCCCCGGCGGTGACGCCCGGCGTCTCGGCGAGCATGCGCAGGGCCACGATGAGCGCGAGCGCCTCGTCGGGCGTGAGGCGCAGCGGGCGGCCGATGCCGGCGTCGTAGGTCAGGGTCACGCTGTCGCCGACGAACGCCATGTCGATGAGGTCGCCGGGGCCGTAGCCGGGCAGCCCGCACATCCACAGCAGCTCGAGGTCCTCGCGCAGCTGACGGTCGGTGATGCCCTGGTCGGCGGCGGCCTCGGCGATCGTAATGCCGGGGCGGGCCTGCAGGTAGGGCACCAGGTTGAGCATGCGCGCGAGGCGATCCGCGGAGTTCGTCACGCCGGCACCCCGACCTGCGAGCCGGCGGGGTCGTAGGCGGCGGCGATGGCCCGCAGCCGGCGCACGACACCGTCACGCACCTCGGGCGGGTCGAGGACGACCAGATCCGCGCCGTACCCCACCAGCCACTCGGCGAACAGATCGGCGTCGGAGTAGCTCAGGGTGAGCCGGTCCCCGTCGGGCCCCGGCACGCACTCCTCGGCCCAGCGCCGGACCCCCGCGGCCTTCTCCGGCCGCACGAGCACGGTGGCGCGCCCGACCCGCTCGACGGGCCCCGAGAAGCCCGCGACCTTGGCGATGAGATCGGTCTTGGGCGGCTCGTAGGCGCCGCGCCGGCCGATGCGCCGCACCCCGCTGACGATCCGCGACAGCCGGAAGCAGCGCTCGGCGCCGCGGTCGAGGTCGTGGCCGACGACGTACCACCGGCCGCGCCAGCACACCACGCCCCACGGCTGCAGGCGGCGCACGCCGGCGGCGTCGCGCTCGGGGACCTCGTAGGAGAAGGTGACCGCCTGCCGGTCGCGTACCGCCGCCGTCAGCGGCTCGAAGGCCGGATCGACGGTGACGACGGCCTCGACGCCGAGGGTGGCGTGCGGGTCCACGTCGATGCCGCCGGCCCGCAGCTTGGCCAGGCCCGAGGACGCCGCCGCGGCCAGGCCGGTCTGCTGCCACAGCCGCACCGCGATGCCGACCGCGGCCGCCTCGTCCGGGGCGAGCGGGATGTCGGGCAGCGCATACTCCCGCCGGGCGATGCGGTAGCCCTGCTCGTTGTCGAAGATGCTCGCCGTGCCCATCTCCAGCGGCACGCCGAGCTCGCGCAGCTCCGCCTTGTCGCGCTCGAACTTGCGCTGGAACGCCTCGTGGTCGCGCTCGTCGTTGGGATCGTGTTCGTAGCCCGGCACGATCGCCGCGATCTGCTCGGCGGTCAGGAAACGGCGCGTAGCGAGCAGGCAGATCACCAAATTCACCAGGCGCTCGGTTCGAGTCCGCGACACGCAAGCGAACCTACCAGCCCGAACGCCTGTTCTGCGCCACCCACGCGGTGAGCGTTCACACCGTCACCGCGGCAGCGCGCTGTGTCGCTGCGTTACTGTGTGCGCCGTGATTCGCTGGCGCTGGGGAACCGTTGTCGACACCCGCCGGGAGTGGCACGGGAGCCTCGAGCTCGACGTCACCGTGGAGGCTCGCCGCCCCGGGGATCCGGCTTCGGTACGGGCTCTGGCCTACCCCGCCCTCGTCGGCGCCCCCCGCGCGGGGGACCGGGTGCTGCTCAACCTCAACGCGCTCGCCCTGGGCCTCGGCACCGGCGGCTACGCGCTCGTCGTGGCCGTACCGGACCGGCTGCCCGACGACGTGGACGTCCCCGGGCACGTGGTCAAGGCGCGGTACACCCCGCTGCAGGCGATCGTCCTCGCGGCCGACGAGGAGGCCTCGCCGCTGCGCGGGGCGCTGGCCGGCGCTGTGGACCTCGGCGGCATGCCCGTGGTCGTGGCGGACCTGCACTCGGCCCTGCCCGCGGTGCTCGCCGGCGCGCTGGCGCAGCGGCCCGGGCTGCGCGTCGCGTACGTGATGACCGACGGCGGCGCCCTGCCCGCCTGGTTCTCGCGCACCCTCGACGGCCTGCGCCCCCTGCTCGCCGGCACCGTGACCACGGGCCAGTCCTTCGGCGGCGACCTCGAGTCGACGAACGTGCACAGCGGCCTGCTCGCCGCCCGGCACGGCCTGCGCGCGGACCTCGCGATCGTCACGCAGGGCCCGGGCAACCTCGGTACCGGCACGAGCTGGGGCTTTTCGGGCGTCGCGGCCGGCGAGGCGGTCAACGCGGTGCACGCGCTCGGCGGGCGCCCGGTCGCGGCCCCGCGCATCTCGGACGCCGACCCGCGCCCGCGCCACAACGGCGTCTCCCACCACAGCCTGACCGCCTTCGGCCGCGTGGCCCTGGCCCCGGCCGACCTCGTGATGCCCTCGGACCTCTCCCCCGCGCTGGCGGGCCCGGTGCGCGCGGCGCTGTCCGCGCTGTGCCCGCCGCACACGCTGGTGGAGGTTCCGTCGGCGGATCTGGCGGGGCCGCTGGGCGAGTTGCCGGTGAAGCTGTCGACGATGGGCCGCGACCTGAGCGCGGACACGGCGTACTTCCTTTCGGCGGCGGCCGCGGGCCGTCATGCCGCGACGCTCGCCGTTTGACGCACCCGGCCGGGCCCGCTCGTCGCCCGCCGCACGGTCACGGCGTGGGTCCTTCCACCGCCCGGCGCCGGGCGTCATGCGGCGACGCTCACTGTCTGTCTGAGCAACGGTCCGCAGGTGGCGCGGACCCGAGTCAGGCTTTGGCGAGCGCCGCGTTCGCCACCGACCGCAACTGCGCCAGGTGGTCCGCCTCCGGGGCGGCCGCCACGACCATGTAGACCGCCACGATCGCCTTCCCCCGCCGGCTCAGCAGCGTCTTGGACTTGTCGCTCAACGCCGCCTCCCCCACGCCGCCGACGGCCTCGAGGGACACGATCGTGGTCCAGAGCTTCTGGGCCTGGGCCGCGTCCGTGAACGTCAGGGCCACCACGGTCACCTGGTCGCCGGCCGGGCTGCCGAAGGGGCACATCCGGGCGCGGGCGTTGAGGCCGAGGGTCTGCACCGCCTGGCCGTACTGGGCCACGGCCGCGGCGCCGTCGCCCTGGCTCGGCTGGACCGGCAGGCCCGTGGACTGTTTCACCTGGTCGGCGCCGATCAGGCCCTGGCAGCCGTCGGAGTTGACCACCGGGGGCAGCGTCGGGGACGGCAGGGGCTGGTGGGACACGTCCGGGCCGGCGGTGGGGCCGGCGGGGAGCGGTGTGCGCTTCGGGCCGTCGTCGGTGCAGGCGGACAGCAGCGCCGCCAGCAGGGCCAGCGGGACCAGGCGACGGATCATGCGTAGATCACGATCAGGGTGAAGCCCACGATGATCACGATCAGGATGGTGGCGAGCAGCCAGGTCGGGTACTTCGGGCCGACCGTGCGGTTGCGCTCGACCTCCTCGCGGATGCGCTGAAGCCGCCGGCCGAACCGGTTGGTGGCCGGGCGGTCGGGGTTGAAGTCGGCCCCGAGCTTCTTGGGCCTCGGGGGCTGGTGGTCCGGCAACTCATCCATAGCGCGGGCCAGCCTAATCCCCCGAGGGCCGCAACGTCACATGCTCGCGATCAGCCGGTCCACGCGCTCGTCGTAGGCGCGGAACGGGTCCTTGCACAGCACGGTGCGCTGTGCCTGGTCGTTGAGCTTCAGATGCACCCAGTCGACGGTGAAGTCGCGGCGGCGCTCCTGGGCGTGGCGGATGAACTCGCCGCGCAGGCGTGCCCGGGTGGTCTGCGGCGGGGTTTCCTTGGCCTCGAAGATCTCGAGGTCGGTGGCGACCCGGTCGACCGATCCGCGCTTCTCCAACAGCCCGTAGAGGCCGCGGCCGCGGCGCAGGTCGTGGTAGGCGAGGTCCATCTGCGCCACCCGCGGGTGGGACAGCGGCAGGTCGTGCTTGGCCTGGTACCGCTCGATGAGGCCGAGCTTGGTCACCCAGTCGACCTCGCGCTCGACGTCCTTGTGGTTGCCGGTCTCCACGGCGTGGAGCACGCGGCCCCACAGGTCCATGACCCGCTTGGTGGCCGCGTCGGCGCCGCGGCGGTCCAGGAACTCGGTCGCCTTGTCGAAGTACTCCTGCTGGATCTCCAGCGCCGAGATCTCCTTGCCGCTGGCCAGGCGCACCCGGCGGCGGCCGGTGATGTCGTGCGACACCTCGCGGATGGCCCGGATGGGGTTCTCCAGCGACAGGTCCCGCATCGCCACGCCGGCCTCGATCATCCGCAGCACGATGTCCGCGGTGCCGACCTTGAGCAGCGTGGTGACCTCGTTCATGTTCGAGTCGCCGACGATGACGTGCAGGCGGCGGTACCGCTCCGCGTCCGCGTGCGGCTCGTCGCGCGTGTTGATGATGGGCCGGGACCGGGTGGTCGCCGACGAGACGCCCTCCCAGATGTGCTCGGCGCGCTGGGACAGGCAGTACACGGCGCCGCGCGGGGTCTGCAGCACCTTGCCGGCGCCGCAGATGAGCTGGCGGGTGACCAGGAACGGAATCAGGATGTCGGCCAGGCGGCCGAACTCGCCGTGCCGGCTGACCAGGTAGTTCTCGTGGCAGCCGTAGGAGTTGCCGGCGGAGTCCGTGTTGTTCTTGAACAGGTAGATCTCGCCGGCGATGCCCTCGTCGTGCAGCCGGCGCTCGGCGTCGACCAGCAGGCCCTCGAGGATGCGCTCGCCGGCGCGGTCGTGGACCACCAGGTCGGGCACGGAGTCGCACTCGGGCGTGGCGTATTCCGGGTGCGAGCCCACATCGAGATAAAGGCGCGCGCCGTTGCGCAGGAAGACGTTGCTGGAACGGCCCCACGAAACGACGCGCCGGAACAGATAGCGGGCGACCTCGTCCGGCGACAGGCGGCGCTGTCCCCGGTAGGTGCACGTGACCCCGTATTCGGTCTCAAGGCCGAAAATTCGCCGGTCCATGTACAGACATTAGCCGCCTGAACGCCGATTCGAACCTATTGGGAGCGGAGACTTTCCGTATACCTCTGGCAGGTGGCGTAGTCGGGCAGCGTGCCCTCCGCGATCCGCTGCTTGAGCGTCGGCGCCTTGGCGTCCTTGGCGGACAGCTGCGGCTCCTCGACGGGCCAGGCGATGGCCAGGTCGGGGTCGAGCGGGTGCAGGTCGTGCTCGCCCGTCGGGTTGTACGTCTCCGACACCAGGTAGGTGAGCGTGGCGTCGTCGGTGAGCGCGCAGAACGCGTGGCCGAGGCCCTCGGAGAGGTACACCGCCCGGCGGTCCACCTCGTCGAGCTGCACGCCCTCCCAGCGGCCGAATGTCGGCGATCCGACCCGGATGTCCACGACCACGTCGAGCACGGCGCCGCGGATGCAGGTGACGTACTTGGCCTGGCCCGGCGGCACGTCGGCGTAGTGCACGCCGCGCACCACGCCGCGGGCCGAGACCGAGAGGTTGCCCTGGGCCAGCCGCAGCGGGTGGCCGACCTCGGCGGCCAGGTGGTCGAAGCGGTAGAACTCGGTGAACAGGCCCCGAGGGTCCCCGTGCAGAACAGGGGTGATCTCCCAGGCGCCGCCGATCGAGAGCTGTCGGATCTTCACGTGCTCACTCCAGCGTGTCGGTCGTGGTGGCGGTGCGTTCGTGCGGTGCTGGTCGCGCGGTGTCTCAATGCTGCCAATCGAGGAGGTTGAGCAGGTACTCGCCGTATCCGCTCTTGCGCAGCGGCTCGGCCAGCTCGCGCAGGCGATCGTCGTCGATCAGCCCCGCGCGCCAGCAGACCTCCTCGACGCAGCCGACCTTGAAGCCCTGCCGTTCCTCGATCACGCGCACGAACTCGGCCGCCTGGACCATGGTGTTGAACGTGCCCGTGTCGAGCCAGGCCGTACCGCGGTCGAGCACGCCGACGTGCAGTTCACCCCGTTCGAGGTAGGCCGCGTTCACGGCGGTGATCTCGAGCTCGCCGCGGTCGCTGGGCTTGAGGTCGCGCGCGATCTGCACGACGCGGTTGTCGTAGAAGTACAGGCCCGGCACGGCGTAACGGGACTTGGGCCGGATCGGCTTCTCCTCGATCGAGAGCACCCGCCCGTCGGGGGCGAACTCGACCACGCCGTAGTCCTCCGGGTTGGACACCGGGTAGGCGAAGACCCGCCCGCCGATGAGCTCGGCGTTGTCGGCGAGCCGCTGGCCGAGCGCGCCGCCGTGGAAGATGTTGTCGCCCAGCACCAGCGCCACGCTCTCGTCGCCGATGAAGTCCGCGCCGATGATGAACGCCTGGGCGAGGCCCTCCGGGCGGGGCTGGGCCGCGTACTGCAGGCTGAGCCCCCACTGCGACCCGTCGCCGAGCAGCCGGACGAACTGGTCCTGGTCCTCGGGCGTGGTGATGACGAGGATCTCCCGGATGCCCGCCATCACCAGCGTGGTGAGCGGGTAGTAGATCATCGGCTTGTCGAAGACGGGCATCAGCTGCTTCGACACGGCCTTGGTCAAGGGCCACAGACGTGAGCCGGTCCCACCGGCGAGGATGATGCCGCGCACCCGGCCACCGTACGGGAAGCATCCGGCCGGGGTCGACCCGGACGCGCCCAGGGTCGACCGGCGCACCAGCGGCGTTCCACTAGACTCTCGAACCCGTGAGAATCCTCGTCACCGGCGGTGCCGGTTTCATCGGCTCGCATTACGTGCGCACCCTGCTCAGCGGCGGGTACCCCGCGTACGCGGGCGCGGCCGTGACCGTCCTCGACAAGCTCACCTATTCGGGTAACCGGGAGAACCTCGCCCCGGTCGAAGGCGACACCGCGCTCACGTTCGTGCAGGGCGACATCTGCGACGCGACGCTCGTCGGCGAGCTCATGCCCGGGCACGACGCGGTCGTGCACTTCGCGGCGGAGTCGCACGTCGACCGCTCCATCCTCGGCGCCGGCCCGTTCGTGACCACGAACGTGCTGGGCACCCAGGTGCTGCTCGACGCGGCCCGCGCGGCCGGGGTCGGGCGGTTCCTGCACGTGTCGACCGACGAGGTGTACGGCTCCATCCAGGAGGGCTCCTGGACCGAGGAGTGGCCGCTCGCGCCGAACTCGCCGTACTCCGCCTCGAAGGCTGGCTCGGACCTGCTGGCGCTGGCCTACCACCGCACCCACGGGATGGAGGTGGTGGTCACCCGGTGCTCGAACAACTACGGCCACTACCAGTTCCCCGAAAAGGTGATTCCGCTCTTCGTCACCAATCTCATCGACGGCGGGACCGTCCCGCTCTACGGCGACGGCGGCAACATCCGCGACTGGCTGCACGTGTCCGACCACTGCGCGGGCATCCAGCTCGCGCTCGAGAAGGGCCGGCCCGGCGAGGTCTACAACATCGGCGGCGGCCGCGAGCTGACCAACCGCGAGCTGACCGAGGTCCTGCTGGCCGCGACCGGACGGGACTGGGACTCCGCCGTGCGCTATGTCGAGGATCGCAAGGGCCATGACCGGCGGTACTCGCTGAGCCACGACAAGATCAGCAACGAGCTCGGCTACACCCCGCAGGTCACGTTCGAGCAGGGCATCGCCGAGACGGTGGCCTGGTATCAGGACAACCGCGCCTGGTGGGAGCCGCTCAAGGCGCGGGCGGCGCTGGGCTCATGACCGGTTCGCAGCGAAGCAGAGGGCGCGCGACCCGGTTCCTCGTCACGGGCGCGGCCGGCATGCTCGGCCACGACCTGCTGGCCGTGCTCGACGGCCGGGACGTGACCGCCGCGACCCGGGCGGAACTGGACATCACGGACGCCGCGAAGGTGCGCTCGCTCGTCGAGGGCCACGACGTGGTCATCAACGCCGCGGCCTGGACCGACGTCGACGGCGCCGAGGCCGACGAGGCCGCCGCGACCGCGGTCAACGGCACCGGCGTGGCCGCCCTGGCCGCCGCGTGCGCCGCGACCGGGGCGCGGCTGGTGCACGTCTCCACCGACTACGTGTTCCCGGGCGACGCCACCGAGCCCTACGCCGAGGACGCCGCGACCGGCCCGATCAACGCGTACGGCCGCAGCAAGCTCGTGGGCGAGCGGGCCGTGCTCGACACGCTGCCCGAGTCCGGGTACGTCGTGCGCACCGCCTGGCTCTACGGCACGACCGGCCGCAACTTCGTGCTGACCATGCTGCGCCTGGCCGCCGAGCGCGAGTTCGTCGACGTCATCGACGACCAGATCGGGCAGCCGACGTGGGCGCGCGACCTGGCCGAGCGCCTGGTGGCCCTGGCGGACGCGGACGCGCCCGCCGGCGTGTACCACGGCACCGCGGGCGGCCGGACGTCCTGGCACGGGCTGGCGGCGGCCACGTTCGAGCTGGCCGGGCACGACCCGGCCCGGGTGCGCCGCACCACCAGCGCGGCGTTCGTGCGCCCGGCGCAGCGGCCCGCGTTCAGCGTGCTCGGGCACGAGCGCTGGGCGGCGGCCGGGATGCCGCCGATGCGGGACTGGCGTGCCATGCTGCAGGACATGATGCCCGGAGTTGCCCGGTGAAGCTCACGATCGTCACCGGCCTGACCGCGCTCGCGGTGCTCGCCTTCATGGTGGAGCTGCTGCGGCGGCGGCAGCTGCAGGAGAAGTACGCGATCCT
Organism: Dactylosporangium sp. CA-052675; assembly: GCF_050947935.1. GTDB lineage: Bacteria > Actinomycetota > Actinomycetes > Mycobacteriales > Micromonosporaceae > Dactylosporangium. The sequence goes on from NZ_CP192010.1 coordinate 7,153,585, forward strand.
CTGGCTGGTCGTCAGCGTCGTGATGCTGCCGCTGGCGTTCTTCCCGTTCATCACCGACCGCACGGCGAAGCTGCTGGGCATCGCGTCCGGCGTCAGCCTGGTGCTGTTCCTCGGCATCGTGTTCCTGCTGCTGGTGACGGTGCACCTGAGCTGGGAGGTCAGCCGGCTGGAGGAGGAGACACGCACGCTGGCCGAGGACCTGGCCCTGCTGCGCAGCGAGCTGGGCCGGCCCCGCCCCCAGGACGAGATCCCGCACGAAGCGATCAGCGCTCAGGAAACGGCTTACGATGATCAACGGTAAGAAGGTCCTGATCATCATCCCGGCGTGGAACGAGTCGGGGTCGATCGCCGACGTCGTGCGGGAGGTGCGCGGCGAGCTGCCGTCGGTCGACATCATCGTCGTGGACGACGGCTCCGGCGACGACACCGCGATCAAGGCGGCCGAGGCCGGGGCGATCGTCGCGAAGCTGCCGTTCAACCTGGGCGTCGGCGGGGCGATGCGCACCGGCTACCGCTACGCCCGCGACCACGGCTACGACGTGGCGATCCAGGTGGACGCGGACGGGCAGCACGATCCGCGGTACATCCCGAAGCTCGTCGACGCGCTGGACGAGCACGACCTGGTGATCGGCGCCCGGTTCGCGGGCGAGGGCGGCTACAGCGTCAAGGGCCCTCGCAAGTGGGCGATGAAGATGCTGTCGGCGGTACTGTCGAGGCTCTCCCGCACGCGCCTGACCGACACGACGTCGGGGCACCGCGCGTGCAACCGGCGCACGATCGAGTTCTTCGCGCACTGGTATCCGGCGGAGTACCTCGGCGACACGATCGAGGTCCTGGTGCGGCTGGCGCGCAACGGCTACAAGATCACGCAGATCCCGGTCGCGATGCGGCCGCGGATGGCGGGCACGCCGAGCAACTCACCCGTGAAGGCCACGATCTACCTGGGACGCGCGTTTGTCGTGCTGCTCCTCGCGATGATCCGCGCCTGACCTCGCATGACGTGCAGGGCCGGTCCCCCGCTGCGGGTGACCGGCCCTCTGCGTGCCCCATGCGGCTGCCGCGCGTTTCGGGCTTTCGGGTGGAGGCTGGTGCGCGGTTGCCGCCGTCTCGCGCTTTCGGGTGGAACCGCTGCCCTCTCACGCTTCCGGGCGGAGCTGGTGCGCGGTTGCCGCCGTCTCGGGTGCTTCGCCCCGATTGCGTGCGGCGTCCGGCGTGCCCGCTCCGGTTCGACGGCCGGGGCCGTTGCGGTCCGGCGGCGTCTCGGCGCCATCGACCGACGCGACCGGGCGGGGGGCTGGCCGCCGGGGCCGTTGCGGTCCGGCGGCGTCTTGGCGCCATCGACCGAGGCGACCGGGCGGGGGGCTGGCCGCCGGGGCCGTTGCCGTGGTCCGGCGCCTCGGCGCCGGACCAAGCCGCAGCGGGTTGCCGAGGCGCAGCTTTCCGCCCAACCTGGGCCGTTGCCGTGGTCCGGCGTCCGGGCGCTGGACCCGAGCCGCCGCGCGTTGCGAGGCCCGGCCTGGGCCCTTGCCTCGTCCGGCGTCTCGGCGCCGGGCCGGGGCCGGGGTGGCCCCGGGAGCGCGGCGGGTCCGGCTATTCGGCTTCGGGCTTCTTCTTGTCCTCGTCGTCGGGGGTCGCCAGCTCGCCGGGCTCGTCGGGGCTCGGGGCCGGGCCGCCCGACGCGTTGTCGGCGGGCGTGCTCGGAGACGCCGGCGGCTGCGGCTTGTCCTCCAGGCCCTCCTCGACGTCCTGGCCGCCGGCCGAGGTGTCCTCGAGGATGGCGGTCAGTGCCAGGCCGGTGAGCCGGCGGAAGGTGCGGCCCGGACGGTTGCGGTCCAGCACCGCGACCTCCAGCTGGTGGGCTGCCAGCTTGCGCGGCTGGCCGCCCTCGCCGCCGACGCTGCCCAGGCCCTCGACCGCCAGCCGCAGGGCCTCAGCGAGCGTCTGGTCGGGCCGCAGGCGGCTTTTCACCGCGGTGGCGATGGCGTCCGACTGGCCGCCCATGGTCACCATGCCCTGCTCGTCCTGGACGGAGCCGTCGTAGGTGATCCGGTAGAGCTCGTCGTCCTCGGCGGTGGCGCCCGCCTCGGCGACGCAGATCTCCACCTCGTAGGGCTTCTGCTCCTGGGTGAAGATCGCGCCGAGGTTGCGGGCGTAGAAGTTGGCGATCTGCCGGCCGGTGACGTCGCCGCGGGCGTAGGAGTAGCCGTGCAGGTCGGCCAGGCGCACTCCGGCGGAGCGCAGGGCCTCGAACTCCGGGTAGCGGCCGACGGCGGCGAACCCGATGCGGTCGTAGATCTCGCTGACCTTGTGCAGCGCGGTCGAGAGGTTCTCGGCCACGAACAGCACGCCGCCCTCGTAGCTGAGCACCATGACGCTGCGGCCACGAGCGATGCCCTTGCGCGCGTACTCCGAGCGGTCCCGCATGATCTGCTCGGGCGAGGCGTAGAACTGCATGGCCACGGTGGCGGGTTCTCCTTCGGCTGGTTGGTGGGCGTTCGGGCCGCTGGGTGGTCCGGGCCTTCGGGGGACTCGGACCTCTGGGTGGTCCGGGCCTCTGGGTGGCTCGGGCCTTCGGGTGGCTCGGGTCGGGGTCGGTGGGTGACTCGGGCCAGGTGAGGGGGTGGCCCGAGTCGGTGTCGGCTAGACCCCGGGGTTCTCGGAGCGCTCGGCGATGATCTGCTCGGCGGCGGCGCGGGTCTCGTCGTCGCCGAGGCGGCGGGTGCCCTCGACCGTCGCGGTCATGATCACCGGGAAGATGTTGCGCAGCAGGTCGGGGCCGCCGGTCGCGGTGTCGTCGTCCGCGGCGTCGTAGAGCGCCTCGATGGCCAGCTTCACGGCCTCGCCGGTCGTCACGCCGGGCCGGTAGCGCTTCTTGAGCGACGACTTGGCGAACAGCGAGCCGGAGCCGATCGAGTCGTAGCCGCGCTCCTCGTAGACGCCGCCGGCGACGTCGAAGCTGAAGATGCGCCCGGCCTTGTCGACGCTCTTGGCGTCCACGTCGAACCCGGCGAAGAGCGGCACCACGGCCAGGCCCTGCATCGCGGCGCCGAGGTTGTTGCGCACCATGCTGGCCAGGCGGTTGGCCTTGCCCTCCAGCGAGAGCATGCTGCTCTCGATCTTCTCGTAGTGCTCCAGCTCGACCTGGAACAGCCGGATCATCTCGAGGCCGAAGCCCGCCGTGCCGGCCATGCCGACCAGCGAGTAGGCGTCGGCGGCGAAGACCTTCTCGATGTCGCGCTGGGCGATGAGGTTGCCCATCGTCGCGCGCCGGTCGCCGCCCATGAGCACGCCGTCGGAGCACGCGATCGCGACGATCGTCGTCGCGTGGGCGCTCACGTCGGCCGCCATGCCCGGCGGCAGCGGACGCCGGCCGGGGAGCATCTCCGGCGCCACGTGCGACAGGAACTCGGTGAAGGACGAGGTCCCGGCGGCGTGGAACGCTGCGGGCGGGCGCCCTGAGTGGTCAAGACCCGACGGCAACGGAGCCCCTCCTTGGTTGCGTGGTGATCGACTGTGGTGGGCCAACAATACGCCGCGACACGGCCGGATTGCGCCGCGCCACAACGCTGTGGGCGAACAGGCGGTGCGTCGTGCGGGCCGCTCCCCCGCCCGGGCAGGTCAGGGCCGATCCGTCCCGCCGACCGAGCGAGGAGCCCGAGCTGTTCAGCGGGCGTCCGAGGCGTCCGAGCGATCCCGTGGGGAGGCCGCGGGCCGCATTGAGCGCCCCCGCAACGGGCGCCGCCCGCCCGGGGTTTCCGGGCGGGCGGGCTCGTGTGCGGCTACTCGCCGCCCTTTTGCACGTATCCGCGGACGAACTCTTCGGCGTTCTCCTCGAGCACGGAGTCGATCTCGTCGAGGAGGTCGTCGACGTCCTCGCCGAGCTGCTCGACCCGTTCGGCTGTCTCCGGGTTCACCTCAGGCGCGGCGACGTCCTCTTCCTCGTCGCGGCGCGACTTGCCGGACTGAGACTGCCCGCCCGTATCCCTCGTAGCCATGACTCATCCTCCTCGGGGGGACCACCAAACGAACCGCTGCATCGAACTTACCCGGAAGTGATCGCTTCGAGCAGATCCTTGGCGCTCGGGCATTTGTCGAACAACGCGCCGACGTGTTTCTTCGTCCCCCGCTCGGGCTCCATCATCGGCACCCGGACGAGCGACTCGCGGCCCACGTCGAAAATGACGGAGTCCCAGCTGGCCGCCACCACCTCGGCGGGGTATTTGGCGAGGCAGCGGCCGCGGAAGTAGGCCCGGGTGTCGTCCGGCGGCTCGACGATCGCGCGCTGGACCTCTTCCTCGGTGAACAGCGTCGTCATCGAGCCGCGGGCGACCAGGCGCTGGTAGAGGCCCTTCTCCGGGCGGACGTCGGAATACTGCAGGTCGACGAGCTGCAGCTTGTGCGAGCTCCAGCCGAGCGACTCGCGCTCGCGGTAGCCCTCCAGCAGCCGCAGCTTCGCCACCCAGTCGAGCTCGCCGGCGCACAGCATCGGGTCGCGCCCGAGCTTGTCCAGCGCGTCCTCCCAGCGGTCGAGCACGTCGAGGGTGATCTCGTCGGCGTCGTCGCCCTCGCGGCCCTCGACGAACGCGCGGGCCCGCTCGTAGAAGGCCCACTGGATGTCCAGGGCGGTGAGCCGGCGGCCGTCGCGCATGCGGATGAGGTGCTTGAGCGACGGGTCGTGGCTGACCGACTTGAGCTCGGTGACGGGGTCGGCGATGCCCAGGTCGGCCGAGAGCGCCTTCTCCTCGATCATGGCGAGGATCAGCGACGTGGTGCCGACCTTCAGGTACGTCGAGATCTCCGACAGGTTCGCGTCACCGATGATCACGTGCAGTCGGCGGTACTTGTCCGCGTCGGCGTGCGGCTCGTCGCGCGTGTTGATGATGGGCCGCTTCAGCGTGGTCTCCAGCCCGACCTCGACCTCGAAGAAGTCGGCCCGCTGGGAGATCTGGAAGCCGGGGCCGGTGCCGTCCTGCCCGATGCCGACCCGCCCGGCGCCGCAGACGATCTGCCGCGTGACGAAGAACGGCGTGAGGTGCATGACGATGTCGGCGAAGGGCGTCTGCCGGCGCATGAGGTAGTTCTCGTGCGCGCCGTAGCTGGCGCCCTTGTTGTCGGTGTTGTTCTTGTACAGGTGGATCGGCAGCGTGCCCGGGATGGTGGCGGCGCGCCGGGAGGCCTCGGCCATCACCCGCTCGCCGGCCTTGTCCCACAGCACGATGTCGCGGGGGCTGGTCACCTCGGGCGTGGAGTACTCCGGGTGGGCGTGGTCCACGTAGAGCCGCGCGCCGTTGGTCAGTATCACGTTCGCGAGGCCGAGGTCCTCGTCCGCGAGCGCCTCCGCGGGATCGTAAAGAGCACCCGAATAGGTGAATCCCCGGGCGTCGCGCAGCGGCGACTCCTCCTCGTAGTCCCACCGGGCCCGGCCGTTCTTGGAGAGCTCGGGCCGCGCCCCGTAGGCGTTGACCACCTGGGAGGACGTGACCATCGGGTTCGCACCCGGCTGGCCGGGCACGGACACGCCGTACTCGACCTCGGTGCCCATCACGCGCCGCACACTCATGAGACAACCCTAGTCGTATCGTCGGCGACCCGGCCCACTCGGACGGGCCAGCTTGCCAGCAAGCTTAAGCGGGCGGTGACCATCCGGTCACCGCCCGCTCATAGATGGATCACCGTTTACAGGTATTGGCCGGTGTTGGTGGCCGTCTCGATGGAGCGGCCGGCCTCGGCGCCCTTGCCGCCGGAGACGAGCGTGCGGATGTAGACGATCCGCTCACCCTTCTTGCCGGAGATGCGGGCCCAGTCGTCGGGGTTGGTGGTGTTGGGCAGGTCCTCGTTCTCCCGGAACTCGTCGACACACGAGTCGAGCAGGTGCTGCAGGCGTACGCCCTTCTGCCCGTTGGAGAGGAAGTCCTTGATCGCCATCTTCTTGGCCCGGTCGACGATGTTCTGGATCATCGCGCCGGAGTTGAAGTCCTTGAAGTACAGGACCTCCTTGTCGCCGTTGGCGTAGGTCACCTCGAGGAAGCGGTTCTCCTCGGTCTCGGAGTACATCCGCAGCACGACCGCGTCGATCATGGCCGCGACCGTCGCGTCGGGCGAGCCACCGTGCTCGCTGACGTCGTCGCTGTGCAGCGGCACGTCGGTCAGGATGTACTTCGAGAAGATGTCCTTCGCCGCCTCGGCGTCCGGCCGCTCGATCTTGATCTTCACGTCGAGCCGGCCGGGGCGCAGGATGGCCGGGTCGATCATGTCTTCCCGGTTGGACGCGCCGATGACGATGACGTTCTCCAGGCCCTCCACGCCGTCGATCTCGCTGAGCAGCTGGGGGACGATCGTGTTCTCCACGTCGGAGGAGACGCCGGAGCCGCGGGTGCGGAACACGGAGTCCATCTCGTCGAAGAACACGATGACGGGCGTGCCCTCGCCGGCCTTCTCCCGAGCGCGCTGGAAGATGAGCCGGATGTGCCGCTCGGTCTCGCCGACGTACTTGTTGAGCAGCTCGGGACCCTTGATGTTGAGGAAGTAGCTGGTCTGCCGCTCCTCGCCGCGCCGCTCGGCGATCTTCTTCGCCAGCGAGTTGGCCACCGCCTTGGCGATGAGGGTCTTGCCGCAGCCGGGCGGCCCGTAGAGCAGCACGCCCTTCGGCGGGCGCAGCTTGTGCTCCCGGAACAGCTCGGCGTGCAGGAAGGGCAGCTCCACCGCGTCGCGGATCATCTCGATCTGCGAGGAGAGTCCGCCGATGTCGTGGTAGTCGACGTCGGGCACCTCCTCCAGGACGAGCTCCTCGACCTCGCTCTTCGGGATCCGCTCGTAGGCGTAGGCCGACCGCGGCTCGATCATGAGCGAGTCGCCGGCGCGCAGCGGCGCGTCGGCGATGGTGTGCGCCAGGTGGACGATCCGTTCCTCGTCGGCGTGCGAGACGACGAGGGCCCGGTCACCACCCTCGAGGACCTCCTTCAACATGACGACCTCGCCGGCCCGCTCGAACCCGAGCGCGTCGACGATGTTCAGGGCGTCGTTGAGCAGGACCTCCTGGCCTCGGCGCAGCTCCTCGACCTCGATGGCCGGGGAGACCGCCACGCGCAGCTTGCGCCCGCCGGTGAACACGTCGACGGTGCCGTCGTCGTGGCGGGCGAGGAAGACGCCGTAGCCGCTCGGCGGCTGCGCCAGGCGGTCAACCTCCTCCTTCAGCGTCACGATCTGGGCTCGGGCCTCCTTGAGGGTGGCCACGAGCCGCTCGTTGTTTTCGGTCAGCCGGGCAATCTGCGCCTGCGCTGCGGCGAGCCGCTCCTCGAGCTGTCGCACGTGTCGCGGGGTCTCCGTCAGCTTGCGCCGCACCAGGGCGAGTTCCTCCTGAAGAAACGCGACCTGCGTGGAGAGATCGTGGGCGTCCTTCTCCCATCGTGCGGCGCGCGTCTCCGCGTCGTCGCTGCGTGCCACGTCCCACCTCCCCGGGGGCTTTGAACGTTGTGCTCTAACACTAACTGCTGATCGGCGGTTCAGGCCCCCTCGAACACGTGCGCCACAGGGTGTTTACAAATCCGGGATGCGCGAAGGGCCCTATCCAGTACCCTTTCCGGCCCTCTGCGGCGTGTGTCACGGCCCCCTGCACGCTTGCGCCGGGGTCGGGTAGCGTCAGGCCGGTGAGCGTGGAGACCACCCAGGACGAGCTGCAGGTTTGGGTCGACCAGGACCTGTGCACCGGCGACGGGCTGTGCGTGCAGTATGCCCCGGAGGTCTTCGAGTTCGACGTCGACGGCCTGGCCTACGTCAAGGGCGCCGACGGCGAGCTGTTGCTGGCCCCCGGCAGCCGGGTCGGCGTGCCCGCGCACCTGCGGCTCGAGGTGATCGACGCGGCCAAGGAGTGCCCGGGCGAGTGCATCCACGTGCGGCGCGCGGCCGACGACGCCCCCGTCGCGGGCCCCGAATCCGGGGGCTGAGCTGCGGTTCTGCTCTTGACACCGCGGAGTCGCAGGGGCCGGGCCAGCGCAGCTGGGCCCCGCCCCGAGTCGCGCGGGAGCAACGGTCCGCAGGTGACGCGGTCCGGGCCATGAATGAACGTGAATGAAATGCGTTACAGCATCGGCTTGCCGACCAGCGAGCTGACCAGGCGGGCGAACTCCTCCAGGCGGGCGATCTGACCCGCGCCGCCGTCGTCGAGGGTCTTGCCGAAGCGCAGCGCGTCGTGCCGGATGACCGAGCCGGCCTCCTCGGCCGCCACGTTGGCCTCGTCGAGCGACGTGAGCAGCAGATACACGTCCACGCTGTCGACGCGGTGCGTGCCGTTGGGGTTGCGGCAGATGCGCCGCCGGCAACCGACCTCGGTCACCGCGGACAGGGCCACCACCCGCAGCGACGAGGTCATCGAGCCCGGCGGCGCCTCCTCCGGAGGGATGTCCTCGCCGTGCCAGAGGATCAGCCGGTTGCCGTCGCAGACGACGACCTCCTGCCAGACCCCGTTCACGTCGTTGACGAAGCGCTCCAGGGTGAATCCGAGCACGCTCTGGCCGCGCAGGACGCCGGCCATGGCGTCGAGCGCAATGTCCGGATCGCGCAGGTATGCCCGGGCCGCCGACTCGAGGTCCGGATACGGCGACCAGTCGGGAAAGACCGCGGGTAGGTCACTGAAGCTCGGTCGGCTCATGCGCTTCGGCCTCCTCGTCTGCCCGTGCGGCCGCGGCGGCCGCCAACCGCCGTGCCGCGTACGCCTCGGCCCCCTTGCTCGGTTTGCGCCGGCGCGGCGGCGCGGTGACGCCCGGCGCGAGCTTGCGGGCGCTGACCAGGAAAGCCGTGTGCGCGATCATGCGGTGGTCCGGCCGCACGGCCAGCCCCTCCGCGTGCCAGTCCCGCACCAGACTCTCCCATGCACGAGGTTCGGTGTACCCACCATCCTCGCGCAAGGCCTCCACCAACTCCGACAATTGGGGCGTGGTCGCCACATAGCCGATGAACACCCCGCCGGGAATCAGCGCCCGCGACACGAGCGGCAGGATCTCCCATGGGGTGAGCATGTCCAGGATTATCCGATCAAACCCGGTATCTTCGCAGCCGGCCACGTCACCGACCCGCAGGGTCCAGCCCGGCTGCGGCCCGAGGAAGGCCTCGACGTTGCGCCGGGCGATCGCCGCGAAGTCCTCGCGCATCTCGTAGGACGTCACGCGGCCCTCCGGCCCCACGGCGCGCAGGAGCGAGCAGGTCAGCGCGCCGGAGCCGGCCCCGGCCTCGAGCACGCGGGCGCCCGGGAAGATGTCGCCCATGGCCACGATCTGGGCGGCGTCCTTCGGGTAGATCACCTGAGCGCCACGGGGCATCGACAGCACGTAGTCGCTCAGCAGCGGGCGCAGGGCGAGGTAGGCGGTGCCGCCGGTCGAGCTCACCACGCTGCCGTCGGGCGCGCCGATGAGCTCGTCGTGCGCGAGCCGCCCTCGGTGGGTGTGGAACTCCTTGCCCGGCTCCAGCACGATGGTGTGCATCCGGCCCTTGGGGTCGGTGAGCTGGACCCGGTCGCCGGGGACGAAGGGGCCCCTCCGGACGGCGGACGGGGTCTGGGCGGGGCTTTCCACGGTCACGTGCTGTTCCTCCGGACGGTCGGCCTGCGCGGCCCCCGGGTGGGGGCCACGAGGGAGACGAGCTCGGCGCCGCGCAGGACGCCGTGCACATCCTCCCCGGTGACCACCAGGTAGTCGCCGCCCGGGTCGTCCCTGATCGCCGTGAGCAGGTCGGCGCCCCGCAGATCGCCCGGGAGCACGTGCTCGCGGTCGATGCGCCGGGTCACGTCGCCGAGCGGCACCCAGGGCCGCCGCTCGGCCGGCACGGCCCGGGCGGAGGCGCCGTGGACGAAGCCGATCAGGCTGCCCGCCGAGTCGACGACGGCGACGACCGGCCGGCGCTCCTCGTGCTCGCTGAGGGCGGCGATCCGGTCGGCCTCCGACAGCGGGGTCGAGGCGGTGAGGGCCACCACCGGCCGGGCCAGCTCGCGGGCGCTGAACGGGGGCAGGTTGCCGACCGCCTTCGCGTGCCGGATCGCCTGGCCGGCGCCGACCCACATGGTGAGCGCGACCAGCAGGGTGAACAGGACGCCGAAGTACCCCTTGACGAGGGGCGAGAACAGCAGCAGCACGGCCGCGGCGGCGGTCGCGAGGGCCAGCAGCCGGCCGACCCAGCCGGCCACGAGCCGGCCGGTGTTGGGGTCGCCGGTGAGCTTCCACACGAGCGCCTGCAGGGCCCGGCCGCCGTCCAGGGGCAGCCCGGGCAGGGCGTTGAACACGGCGACGACGATGTTGGACAGGGCCAGCTGGAACGCGAAGGTCTCGGGGATGCCGCCAGGGGGCAGGACGGCGGCGGTGCCGGCCGCGAGCAGGCCGAGCACGAGGGAGACGGCGGGTCCGGAGAGGGAGACGTACAGCTCCACGCCCGGCCGCGGCGCCTCGCGCTCCATCTCGGTGTAGCCGCCCAGCATCTCCAGCGTGATCCCCCGCACACCGATGCCGCTGTGCCGGCTGGTGACCGCGTGGCCGAGCTCGTGCAGCAGCACCGAGACCAGCAGGCAGACGACGAAGCCGAAGCCGATCGCGAGGCCGGTGGTGAGGGTGAGGCGCTCGGAGCGGGCCGAGAGGTACTGCCCATAGGTGATCGTGATCAGGGCCGCGAGCAGCAGCCAGGACGGCGCGAGGGAGACCGGCACCCCGGCGATCCGGCCCAGCGGGATGCCCGATCCGCGCTCCCGGGGCTGCGGGCGGGCAGCCGGCGACGCCGGCGCGGATGCCGTGCGGTGTTCGTCCATTGCCCCCGATGCTACGGGTTCGGCGGTTCGCGGCGCGTTTTCTGTCGTACCCCCCGTTTAACCTCTTGGGCATGACGGTGCCCGTTACCTCCGCCCTGCCAACCCTGTCGCCGTCGCGCGCCGCGGACTTCAAGACGTGCCCCCTGCTCTACCGCTTCCGCAGCATCGACCGCCTGCCCGAGCGCCCGACCGCCGACCAGGCCCGCGGCACCCTGGTGCACGCGGTGCTGGAGGTGCTCTTCGACAGCCCGGCCGGGGACCGCACGCCCGAGCGCGCCGCCGAGCTCGCGGCGCCGCAGTGGGCCCGGCTCGTCGAGGAGGAGCCGGAGCTGGCGTCGATCTTCGCCGGCTCGCCGCTGACGCTGGACGAGTTCCTCGCGGAGGCCCGGGAGCTGCTCGGGGGGTATTTCTCTCTCGAGGACCCGAATCGGCTGGAGCCGGCCGACCGCGAGGCCTACGTCGAGGCCCAGGTCGACGGGCGGCTCGTCATCCGCGGGATCATCGACCGGCTCGACGTGTCGCCGGCCGGGGACGTCCGGGTGGTCGACTACAAGACGGGCGGCGCGCCGCGGGAGGCGTTCGAGGCCCGGGCGATGTTCCAGCTCAAGTTCTACGCCCTCGTGCTGTGGCGCACCCGGGGCGTGGTGCCGCGGGTGCTGCGGCTGATGTATCTGCGCGACCGGGAGGTCTGCGACTTCGCCCCGGACTCGGACGATCTCGAGCGGTTCGAGCGGACGCTGCTGGCGCTGTGGGAGGCGATCGCGGCGGCCACGGCCGCGAAGGACTTCCGGGCCAAGCCGTCGCGGCTGTGTGGGTGGTGTGCGCATCAGGCGCTGTGCCCGGCCTACGGCGGGACTCCGCCCGCGTTTCCGGCCGGCGCCACGGATTCGGGGTCGGTGGTGGTGGAGCGGGACTGACTCGCGGGGAGGGCTGCCCCGTGCGCGCCGGCGCCCGCCGTGGCGCGGAGGCCGTGGGTGCCGGCGGTTCGGGCAGGTCGCCGATCTGCCGACTTCCGAGCGCGCCACCGGCACCCACGGCGCAGATGCGGTGCCTCACCCTCGCGTCCAACGCGATCGTCCGCTGGTCCACCGGGTACCACGGCCTCGGCGTGGCCGCCCTGCGTAGGCCCGGCCGCGACGTTGACGACGAGGTCCTGGCGCACAACCCGCCGGCCACCACGAGAGCCCGCACTTCTACGGCACCCACTCCGTCGACATCGACGGTTACCGCCCGTGCGGGCTCTGTGGTTTCAGGAACTGAGCCGGGGCTGTCCGGATGAAGCTCGCCGGTGCGGACGGGGCAGGAGACCCTCGAGCAGGTCGAAGGCGCGGTCGACGTGCGGCTGTAGCGGCGTGCCGGGGGCCGCTCGCCATGATCCGATGGCGTGCGCGAGCACACCCCAGCAGGTACGCGCGACGAGGGAGGCCTCCTCCGGGGCGACGCCGCGAGCGATCAGCAGATCGGCGATCACGCCGATGAGGTGGGCTTGCTTCGCCGCCGCGCGCTCCTGCACGGCCGGTGTCGCCGCGGCGATGACGGCCAGGCGCTCGCCGCCCTCACGGTTCGCCTCGAGCGGCGGGACGATGCGGTCGACCGCCCGGCGCATCGCGGGCCACGGCGCGACGTCGGCGGGCACCGACGCGAGCGCCTCGCTCACCCACTCGGTCAGCCGCCGCTCGCCATCGAACAGCACCTCGCGCTTGTCCGGGAAGTGCCGGAAGAACGTGCGCTCGGTCACGCCGGCGAGCGCTGCGATCTCGGCCGTGGTGACCGCGTCGAACCCGCGCGCGGCGAAGAGCTCGAGCGCCGCGTGCTCCAGCCGCTCTCGTGCTTCCTTCCCGCTTCTCGGCATGGAGGGAGCCTACCGCACGTAGTGGCAGTCACTGTCACAACGTGTTAGCGTCAGTCACTGACGCTAAGCAGCGTGCGCCACTGACATCGAGGGGTACCTTATGAGCACGGTCGAGTCGCGCGCCATCCGATTCCACACGACCGGCGAGCCGCTGGACGTCCTGCTCGCGGAACGGACCGAGGTCGCCGACCCGGGCGAAGGCAGGATCCGCGTCCGCGTCACCGCCACCGGGCTGAACCCCGCCGACTGGGAGCTCTGCCGCGGCTTCATGCCGGGCGCACTTCCCCGCGGCATCGGCTACGACGTGGCCGGCACGGTCGACGCGATCGGCGCCGGCGTGGACGGCGTCACGGTCGGAGACCTGATGTTCGGGGTGTCGGACTTCGCCGCGCAGCCGAGCGCCGGGGCGGCCGACTTCGCGATCCTGAACCTGTGGTTCCCCGTCCCGTCCGGGCTCGATGCCGTGCACGCGGCCACGCTGCCGATGGTGCTGCAGACCGCGGTCTGGACCCTCGACCTGATGGACGTTCGGCCTGGTCAGCTTGTGCTGATTCACGGCGCCGGCGGCATGGTCGGCTTCGCGGCCGTTCAGATCGCGCTGAGCCGCGGAGCCCGGGTGATCGCCACCGCCGGGCCGACGTTCGCACCCGACCTCGAGAGATTCGGCGCGGCCGTGACGCCGTACGGCGCGGGAATGGTGGAGCGCGTACGGGCCCTGGCAGACGTGCCGGTGGATCACGTCCTCGACGTCTCGCGCCCCAACGCCGGTGCCATCGCCGACCTCATCAAGATCGCGGGCGACCCGAAGCGCGTCGTCACCATCAGCAACCACGACGAGGCGCGGACGCAGGGCGCCCGCGTGAACATCGACGAGCTCATGGCCGGCGGCGGCTTCCCATCGTCCGGCTTCCTGCCCGACTACGCGGCCCGGGCGGCCGCCGGCACCTTCACGCTGCCCATCGCCGCCACCTTCCCGCTCGACGACTGGCGCGCCGCCGCCGAGCTCAGCCTCTCGGGCGCGCCGCACGGCAAGGTCGTGCTGATCCCCTGAGCCCGCATCTGCTGTGGGGTTGTCACGGCCTATACGGGCTTACACGCCTTTTCGCAGCCTATGGCCGAATTGATGGAGATGCTCCAATTGGCGGTCGCCGGGCGGGTCCGCCTCGCGGGGACGGCGGCGGGGCGCTGCGGATGAGGGCGTCTCATCCCTGAGGAGGAGCCCCCGGCAGCTGCGGCGTCTACCGTCGATGACGTGGGCCGAGTCAGGGAGTTTCTGGGGCGTCGTGGGGATCCGTTCGCCCAGGACATCGTGCTTGCCCTCGTGCTGCTGGGCATCAGCACGCTGCTCGAGTCGCTCGCGCAGCGGGCGTTCGGGGTCGTCGACCTGCCCGCGCAGCTCGTCTACGACAGCATCGGGATGCTCGCCGTCGCGCTGCGGCGGCGGGCGCTCCCGGTCGCCATCGGCTGGACCTCGCTGCACATCCTGGTGCCGTTCGCCGGGCGGCTGGACCTGGTCGACGGCGGCCTCGCGGTCATCGTCGTCACCTACACGGCGGCGGCGTACCTTCCCGTTCGGGCGGCCATGCTCGCCGCCGTCGCCATGTGGGCGCCCGGGATCACGCTGGCCCTGGCGTTCGGGCGGACCGGGGCCAGCGCGTTCTATCCGGACGCCAAGATCTTCCTGATCTTCAACGTCATGAGCGCGCTCGTCTGCTTCACCGTCGGGCGGAGCGTCGCCACCCGGCGGGCCTACATCGCCGCGCTCGAGGACCGGGCCCGGACCGCCGAGAACACCCAGCAGGCGCTGACCGAGAAGGCCGTCGCCGAGGAGCGGCGGCGGATCGCCCGGGAGCTGCACGACGTCGTCGCGCACCACGTCAGCGTCATGGGGGTGCTCGCCACCGGGTCCCGGCGGATGCTGTCGCGGGATCCCGGTGCCGCCGACGAGGCCCTGGCCACCATCGAGGAGACCGGGCGGACCGCGTTGCGGGAGATGCGGCGGCTGCTCAGCGTGCTGCGCACCGAGACCGAGCCGGCCGGGGAGCTGGCGCCGCAGCCGGGGCTGGCCGGCATCGAAGGGCTGGTCGAGCAGATCCGGGAGGCCGGGCTTCCGGCGGTCCTGCGCGTCGAAGGGGAGCCGGGGATGCTCGATCCCGGGGTCTCCCTCACGCTGTACCGCATCGTCCAGGAGGCGCTCACCAACGCGCTCAAGCACGCCGGCGCCGCCACGGTCGAGGTCCGGCTCACGTTCACGCCCACCGAGTCCACCGTGGAGATCTGCGACACCGGGCGCGGGCCGCAGCTCGGGTCCGCCGCCGTCGGGCACGGGCTGCTCGGGATGCGCGAGCGGGTCATGCTGTACGGCGGAACGCTGCGCACCGGGCCCCGGTCCGGCGGCGGCTATCGTGTGCACGCACGGATTCCGATCGAGCTTCCCGCAGAGAGGCAGTTGGCGAGTTGACTCAGGCGCGACCGATTCGGCTGTTGCTGGCCGATGATCAGCCGCTGCTGCGGACCGGGTTCCGGATGGTGCTGGGCGGGGAGCCCGACCTCGACATCGTGGCCGAGGCCGGGGACGGGGTCGAGGCCGTCGAGCTGGCCCGGCGGCTGCTGCCCGACGTGGTGCTCATGGACATCCGGATGCCGCGCATGGACGGGGTCGCGGCCACCCGGGCCATCGTCGATGCCAAGCTGCCGGTCCGGGTGCTGATCCTCACGACCTTCGACCTCGACGAATACGTCGTCGGGGCGCTGCGGGCCGGGGCCAGCGGGTTCCTGGCCAAGGACGTTCCCGCCGACGACCTGGTCATCGCCATCCGCACCGTGGCCGCCGGCGAGGCCGTCGTCGCTCCCCGGATCCTCAAGCGGCTGCTGGACAAGTTCGCCGACGCGCTGCCCGACCCGTCCGCCGAGCCGCCGCACGACCTGCGGGTGCTCACCGATCGGGAGCGCGAGGTGCTCGTCCAGCTGGCCCGGGGTCTGTCCAACGCGGAGATCGCGCGGGCACTGTCCGTGAGCGAGACGACCGTCAAGACGCACGTCGGGCACGTGCTCACGAAGCTCGGCCTCCGCGATCGGGTGCAGGCCGTCGTCCTCGCGTACGAGACCGGACTGGTCCGGCCCGGGTCCTGAGGTCGTCCTCGGGGACGAGGGAAGCGGGCCGGCGCGGCCCTAGCGTGAGGTGGTCAGGACAGGGGCACCACCTCACCAGGAGGACTGAGCGTGACCACGAACGTCACGACCGGCAACGGCATCGCCGCTCGCGCGGTCGACGTGTGGAAGGTGTACGGCAGCGGCGAGGCTCAGGTCATCGCGCTGCACGGGGTGAGCGTCGAGCTCGAGCGCGGGCACTTCACCGCGATCATGGGGCCGTCGGGCTCGGGCAAGTCGACGCTGATGCACACGCTCGCGGGGCTGGACTCGGTCACGCGCGGGGACATCCTCATCGGCGACACCCGCCTCACCGGGATGTCGGACAAGGCGCTCACCGACCTGCGCCGGACCAAGGTCGGGTTCATCTTCCAGCAGTTCAACCTGCTGCCGACGCTGACCGCCGAGGAGAACATCCTCCTGCCGCTGTCGATCGCCGGGCGCAAGCCGGACAGCGCGTGGTACGACACCGTCATCAGGACGGTCGGGCTCTCCGACCGCCTCGGGCACCGGCCCAGCCAGCTCTCCGGCGGCCAGCAGCAGCGGGTCGCGTGCGCCCGGGCCCTGGTCTCGCGGCCCGAGGTCATCTTCGCCGACGAGCCCACCGGCAACCTCGACTCGCGCTCGGGCGCCGAGGTGCTGGCGTTCCTGCGTAACTCGGTGCGCGAGTACGGCCAGACGATCGTCATGGTGACCCACGACCCGAACGCGGCCTCCTACGCCGACCGGGTCATCTTCCTCGCCGACGGCCGGATCGTCGACGAGCTGCGCGAACCCACCGCCGAGGCGGTCCTGGACAAGCTCAAGGGCCTCGACACCGCGCCGGGCCGCCTGGCCGACGAGGTGGTTTGACGCCATGCTGAAGGCGACCCTCAAGAGCCTGCTGGCGCGCAAGCTACGGCTGACGCTGTCGACCCTCGCGGTCGTGCTGTCGGTCATGTTCGTGTCCGGCTCGCTGGTGCTGACCGACACGCTCGGGCGCACCTTCGACAACCTCTTCGCCAACATCTACACGTACACCGACGTGCAGGTCTCGGCGAAGGCCGCGGTCCAGCAGCAGGGCGGCGGCGGCAGCGACCCGAGCACCCCGTTCCCCGCCTCGACCGTCGACCGGGTCGCGGCCATGCCCGGCGTGGCCAAGGCCACCGGCGGCGTGTTCCTCAACGGCGCGACCCCGATCGGCAAGAACGGCAAGGTCGTGGTCAACCAGACCGGCCAGCAGTTCGGCGGCAGCTGGAACGGCGAGGACGACCTGGTGCACCTCTACCAGGGCCGCGCCCCGTCGGCCGACAACGAGATCGTCATCAACAACGGGCTGGCCGTCACGGCGAAGATCAAGCTCGGCGACTCGATGGACGTCATCACCCGCGACCAGCACCGGGCCACCTACACCGTCGTGGGGCTGATGCGCTACGCCGGCGGGCGGGACTCGATGGCCGGCGAGAGCGCGGTCTTCTTCACCACCGCGAAGGCCCAGGAGTCGATGCTCGGCGCGGCCGGGCAGTTCAACGCCATCGACGTCAAGGCCGCGCCCGGGGTCAGCGACGAGCAGCTGCGCGACACCGTCAAGGCCGGCCTCGGCGACCAGTTCGTGGTGCAGACCGGCAAGGAGCTCTCCGAGGAGAGCAGCAAGGGCATCAAGGACATCCTGCGGTACTTCAACTACGTCCTGCTCGGCTTCGGCGCCGTGGCGCTGCTCGTGGGCGTGTTCCTGATCCTCAACACGTTCTCGATCATCGTCGCCCAGCGCACCCAGGAGCTCGCGCTGCTGCGGGCGATGGGCGCGGCCCGGGGCCAGATCCTGCGCTCGGTGCTGCTGGAGGCCGTCATCATCGGCGTGATCGGCTCGCTCCTGGGCTTCCTGGTCGGCCTCGGCCTCGGGGCCGGCGGCGCCCGGCTGTTCGTCGGGCTCGCCGACGGGGCCCAGGTCGCCAGCCTCGGCTTCCCGATCTCGGCGATCGTCGCCTCGTTCGTGATCGGCATCGGCGTGACCATCGTCGCGGCCCTGATGCCGGCGCTGAAGGCGGCCCGGATCGCCCCGATCGCGGCGATGCGCGAGTCGGCCACCCCCGACCGCCCGCTGACCAGGCTCACCGTCTCCGGCGCGATCATCACCGCGCTGTCGGCGGGGGCGCTGATCTGGGGCCTGACCGGCGCCGGCGGCGGCACCCTGGCGCTGGTCTTCGGCGGGGTGCTCGGCGTGCTCATCGGCGTGGCGCTGCTGACCCCGATCATCTCCAGGCCGCTCGTCGCCGCGCTCGGCGCGGCCGTGTCCTGGTCGGTGCCGGGCAAGCTCGGGCGGCGCAACTCCTCGCGCAACCCGCGCCGCACCGCGATCACGGCCGGCGCGGTGATGATCGGCATCGCGATCGTGACGGCGATCAGCACCATCTTCACCTCGCTGTCCACGGCGCTCGGCGACACCATCGACAAGGACCTCGCCGCCGATGTCGTCGTGCTCGGCATGCAGACCAACGAGATCCCGCCGGTCCTCACCGACGAGCAGCTGCAGCGTATCGAGCGGCTGCCGGACGCGCGGACCGTCGCCGCGTTCACGCTCGACATGGTGGACGTCGACGGCGAGCGGCAGTACGCGGCCTCGTACCTCGACCCGGCCGCGGCCGGCACCGTGCTCAAGATCAAGGCGGACGAGGGGCGCGTCGACCGCCTCGACGCCGGCGAGTTCATGGTGGACCGCAAAACGGCGGACGCGCGCAAGCTCAAGCTCGGCTCGACGGTCGAGATGACGTTCACGAAGGGCCAGCGCAAGACGATGACGCTCGTCGGCATCACCGCCCCGTCGAACGTCGCCGCCGGCTTCGTGGTCGACTACGCCGACGCGAAGGCCGGCTTCGCCTTCCCGCAGGCGTGGCAGGCGTTCATCTCGGTGCGCGACGGCGCGTCCGTCGCCGCGGTCAAGGACGCCGTCAACACCGTGGTCGAGGACAACCCGCAGGTGCAGGCGTACACCAAGGACGAGTACATCAGCAACAACCAGCAGGGCTTCGACTTCGCCCTGGTCATCGTGCAGGTGCTGCTGTTCATCGCCCTGGCCATCTCGGTGCTCGGCGTCATCAACACGCTGCTGCTGTCGGTCATCGAGCGCACCCGGGAGCTGGGCCTGCTGCGGGCCGTCGGACTGCGGCGCGCACAGACCTGGCAGATGGTGACGACCGAGTCGATCGTCATCACCGTCTTCGGCACGGTGCTGGGCCTGGCCGTCGGGGCGGCCCTGGGGGCGGCGATCGTCACGGCCCTCAAGGACGTGCTCGGGTTCGGAGCGGTCACCCTGCCGTGGGGGCTCATGGTGGTGTACTGCATCGCCTCGATCGTCGTCGGCGGCATCGCCGGGCTCATCCCGTCGATCCGGGCCGTGCGCCTGAACGTCCTGGGTGCGATCGCGTACGAGTAGATCCTGCTCCGGCCGCGTGTCTGAGCAAGCTGTGCGGTCCCGGGTCAGGGTCAACCCCGACCCGGGATCCGGGCTGCTCCCCCACTCGAATATCCGTGGCGGCGTCTACCCGCAGGCGGACGCATTCCCCTCCGGCCGCCGAGACGATATGGGCACACCATTCACCAGGGGGAATCATGACTGCATCGGTTGCGACGCGCACCGAGGTGGCCGCGCGGGCGGTCGACGTCTGGAAGGTCTACGGCTCGGGCGAGGCTCAGGTCAACGCCCTCGCCGGCGTGTCGGTCGAGCTGGAGAAGGGCCGGTTCACCGCGATCATGGGCCCGTCGGGCTCGGGCAAGTCGACGCTGATGCACTGCCTCGCCGGCCTCGACGCCGTGACACGGGGGCAGGTGTACGTCGGCGACACGAAGATCACCGACCTGTCCGACCGCGGGCTCACGAACCTGCGCCGCAACAAGGTCGGCTTCATCTTCCAGCAGTTCAACCTGCTGCCGACCCTGACCGCCGAGGAGAACATCCTGCTGCCGCTGTCGATCGGCGGGCGCAAGGCCGATCCGGCCTGGTACAACACCGTCATCGACACGGTCGGCCTGCGCGACCGGCTCTCGCACCGCCCGAGCCAGCTCTCCGGCGGCCAGCAGCAGCGCGTCGCGTGCGCCCGGGCCCTGGTCTCGCGGCCCGAGGTCATCTTCGCCGACGAGCCCACCGGCAACCTCGACTCGCGCTCGGGCGCCGAGGTGCTGGCCTTCCTGCGCAACTCGGTCCGCGACTTCGGCCAGACGATCGTCATGGTCACGCACGACCCGGTCGCGGCCTCCTACGCCGACCGCGTCGTCTTCCTCGCCGACGGCCACATCGTCGACGAGCTGCACGCGCCGACCGCCGACGCCGTCCTCGACCGGCTCAAGCGCCTGGACAAGGTGGCCTGACCCTCATGCTGAAGGCCACCATCAAGAGCCTGCTGTCGCGCAAGCTACGGCTGGTGCTCTCCGGGCTCGCGGTCGTGCTCGGGGTCATGTTCGTGTCGGGCGCGTTCGTGCTCACCGACACCCTCGGCCGCTCGTTCGACAACCTCTTCGCCTCGGTGTACTCCGGCACCGACGTGCAGGTGAGCAAGAAGGCGACGCTGGCCGGCGGCGGCTTCGACGGGCCCGAGCAGGCCGCCACCGGGATGCCGGCCGACCTCGTAAACACGATCAGGTCGGTGCCGGGCGTCGCCGGGGTGACCCCGCAGGCCGCCGCCGACGGGGCCCGGGTGATCGGCAGGAACGGCAAGGTCGTCACCACGTTCGGCCCGCCCCGCCTGGGCGAGAACTGGACCGGCGAGTCGGACCTGCTCAAGCTGCGGCAGGGGCGGGCACCGAGCGCCGACGACGAGATCGTCGTCAACGCGGAGCTGGCCAAGGCCGCCGGGATCAAGGTCGGCGACGACGTCGGCGTGCTCACCCTGCAGCCGAAGAAGACCTTCAAGCTCGTGGGCATCTTCGGGTACAGCGGCGAGCGTGACTCCATCGGCGGCTCGCTCGAGGTCATGTTCACCACGCCGGTCGCCCAGGAGCTGATGCTGGGCCAGAAGGGGGTGTTCAGCAGCATCGACGTCAAGGCGGAGCCGGGCGTCACCCACGAGGCGCTGCGCGACCGGGTCGCCGCCGCGCTCGGCGACGGCTACCAGGTCAAGACCGGCAAGGAGCTGCAGGAGGCGACGACCAAGGACTTCAAGGCGGGCCTGGGCTTCTTCAACAACATCCTGATCGGCTTCGCCGGGGTGGCGCTGTTCGTCGGCACCTTCCTGATCCTCAACACCTTCTCGATCATCGTCGCGCAGCGCACCCGGGAGCTGGCCCTCATGCGGGCCCTCGGCGGCAGCCGCGCCCAGACGCTCGGCTCGGTGCTCACCGAGGCGGTCGCCATCGGGCTGCTCGCGTCCGTGCTCGGGCTGGCGGCCGGCATCGGCGTCGGGGTCCTGCTGGCCTGGCTCTTCGGCAACCTCACCGGCGTCGCGCTGGCCTCGGTGGGCGTGCCGGCCGCCGCGGTCATCAGCGCCTTCGTGGTCGGACTGGTCGTGACGGTGGTGGCGGCGGTACTGCCGGCCCTGCGCGCCAGCCGCATCCCGCCGATCGCCGCCCTGCAGGAGGTGGCCACGCCCGACCGGCCACTGACGAAGCTCACGGTCAGCGGCGCGCTCGTCGGCGCCGCCGGCGGCACGCTGCTCGGGCTCGGCCTGGCCGGCAAGGGCAGCGGCAACACGCCGCTGTGGCTGATCCTCAGCGGCGTGCTCGTGACCTTCATCGGCGTCGCGCTGCTCACCCCGCTGCTGGCCCGCCCGGTCGTCGGGCTGCTCGGCCGGCTGTTCTCGTGGTCGGTGCCGGGCAAGCTGGGCCGGCTCAACTCGGGCCGCAACCCGCGCCGCACGGCGATCACCGCGGCCGCGCTCATGGTCGGGCTCGCGCTCATCACCGGCGTGAACGTCATCCTCGCCTCGGCCAAGTCGAGCCTGAACCAGCAGGCGCAGAAGGACGTCACCGTCGACCTCATCATCTCCGGCGACGGCGACCAGAACGGGCCGGCGACGTTCGACCCGGCCGTGATGGACTCGGCCGCCCGGATCCCCGGGGTGTCGAGCGCGGCGGCGGAGTACTGGGAGTACGGGCAGGTCGGCGACGACCGCGCCAGCATCTCGGCGGTGCCGGACGTGGTCGCGTGGGCGGGCATGTTCAAGCTCGCCGCGCAGCAGGGCACGCTCGCGTTCACCGGCAAGAACCAGGCGATCCTCGACCCGGACACGGCGAAGCGCCGCGGGCTGGCGGTCGGGCAGAGCGTGGACATGCGCTTCACCCGCGGCGAGGTGCACCACGTGACGATCGTCGGCATCTACGCCAAGAGCAACGTGGCCGGCGGGATCATCGTGTCGCCGGACGTCATCACGGACTTCCGGGTGCAGCAGCCGTCGTGGGGATACCTGAAGGTCGCGCCGGGTACCGCCGTCGCCGACGTCCAGCGGCAGGTCGACACGCTGCTCAAGGACAACCCGGAGGTGTCGGTGGCCAACCGCGCCGAGTACGTGGCGGCGCAGTCGGCCCAGTTCGACCAGCTGCTCACGATGATCCAGGTGCTGCTGGCGCTGGCGATCCTCATCGCGGTGCTCGGCATCGTCAACACCCTGGCGCTGTCGGTGCTGGAGCGGACCCGCGAGCTGGGCCTGCTGCGGGCGATCGGCATGCGGCGGGCGCAGACGATGCGGATGGTCACCGTCGAGGCCGTCGTGATCTCGGTCTTCGGCGCGCTGCTCGGCCTGGGCGTGGGCGTCGGGCTCGGTTCGGCGGTGGTGCGGGCGCTCAAGAACGAGGGCTTCACGCAGATGGCGTTCCCGTGGACGCAGATGGGGACGTATCTGGTGCTGGCCGCGCTGATCGGTGTCGTGGCCGCGGTGCTGCCCTCGATCCGGGCGGCCCGGGTCAACGTCCTGCAGGCGATCGCGCACGACTGAACTTGCTCATCGGGGGTGGACGCCCGCGGCCTGCGGGCCGCGGGCGTCTTGCCGTCAGGCGACGAGCTTGCGCAGATAGTCGACGTCGACGTCCTGCAGCGAGCCGATGAGCGTCACGCCCTCGGGGTCGAGCTCCACCTCGCACGGTACGGCCAGCACGGCACACCCGGCCGCCCGCGCGCTCTTGATCCCGTTCGGCGAGTCCTCGACCGCGACGCAGTTGCCGGCCTCGGCCCCGACCAGCGCGGCGGCGGTCAGGTAGGGCATCGGGTGCGGCTTGGTCTCGTCCACCTCGTCCCCGGCCACGACGGCGTCGAAGTGCTCGGCCCCGATCGTGAGCAGGGCGACATCGACGAGATGCCGGTGGGTGGCCGTGACCAGGGCCAGCGGTACGCCGGCCGCCTTGAGCGCGCCGAGCAGCTCCTTCGCGCCCGGCCGCCACGGCACTCCCAGCCGCAGCAGCTCCTTCACCCGCTCCTCGAGCCAGACGACGGACTCGTCCATGGCCTCGCGGGTGGCGGGCAGGCCGAGGTCGTCGTGGAGGATGCGCATGGACTCGGCCATGTTCGTGCCGACCATGTCGCGCCGGGCCTGGGCGGACAGGGGGCGGCCGTGGTGGGCGGCCAGCTCCGTGAGGCCCACCTCCCAGATCTTCTCGCTGTCCACGAGGGTTCCGTCCATGTCGAAGAGCACCGCCTGCATCGCCACGGTTTCGGATCCTGCCTCGGGCGGGGTTCGAGTCGGGTGATCGGCGGCTGTTCCGTGCGCAAACTCACGGGGACGGGGGCGATAAGTCGGGCGCTCCGCGCCGCGACTTATCGGATTTATGTCGCGCTGGGCGACTAATTCGACATGCGGCGTGTGTCGGATTTCAGCCGCCCCGGGGCGACACCGCTCGGTGTGCCCGGTCAGGACTTCCGCTGTCGGCCGACGCGGGGCCGAGACCGGGTCGGTGCGCCCGGTCAGGACGTCCGCATGGCGGCCAGGAGCTGTGCGGGGGTCAGGGAGCCGGGGGCCTTGCCGGTGCGCGCCGCGTCCACCACCAGGCGGCGGGCCGTTTCGTTGGCCGGGGCCGCGACGCCGTGGAGGCGGCCCAGCAGGACGATCTCGCCGTTGAGGTAGTCGGCCTCGACCGTGCCCGTGCGCCGGGCCAGGCTCTGCCACGTCGAGCCGCCGCCGCGCATGCTGCCCGCCACCGGGACCAGCTGGAGGATGTCGCCGCGCCGGGCCTTGTCCTCCTCCAGGGTGGCGAAGTCGATGCCCGCGGCCTTCAGGACCGTCTCGCCCTCGGCGCGCAGGATCGCGGCGGGTTCGTCGGCGCCCTCGACCTGGCCGCACAGGGCCTCGACGGCGTTGCCCAGGTTCATCAGCAGTTTCGTGTACTTCTGGCGCATGATGTCCGGCCGCGGCTGGGACACGAAGCCGGCCTTCGTGAGGTGGGTGGCGATCTCCCGGCTGGTGTCGTCGACGCCGCCCGGGAAGCGGCCGATGTCGAGGATGCCCGGGACCGGGGCGCACTGGGCCACGACCACGCCGGGCTCGAGGTGGGCCGACGGGAGCATGACGCAGATGGCGTACACGTCGGGGAACAGGCGCAGGGCGGCGCGCTCGTTGGCCACGCCGTTCTGCAGGCACACGACGGGCACGTCGCGCGGGAGCTGCTCCAGCACCGCCTGGGTGTCGTTGCCCTTCACCGCCAGGACCGCCACGTCGCCGGGTTGCCAGTCGACCTCGGCCGGGGTGGCGTGGGCCGGCAGGTGGTGCCTGGAGTCGCCGGCGGCCTCGCGCAGCAGCAGGCCGTCGCGGCGGATGGCGTCCAGGTGGGGGCCGCGGGCGACCAGCGCCACGGCCGCGCCCGAGCCGGCCAGCCGGCCCGCGACCACGCCGCCGACCGCACCCGCCCCGATGATCACGAATCGCACGCCCCCGACGGTACCCACTGAACCGGCCGTAGCCACGTACGACCGTCGTTCGTAGTGGTCAGCCCGGCTGGCACGAATGGGGGACTCGGTCTACGAGATTGGCTAGTAGTGTTCCTCGCATCTGATCCACCCCCCTTCAGCTAGAGCACCGAGAGGAATACGACGATGAGCGAGTACGGCGACTTCTCCATGGGCCAGGAGTCCAGCGAGCTGGAGCAGCTGCACCAGGCCTCCGGCGGCGAGCAGGACTTCCAGTCGCAGTTCGGGGTGTTCGAGGCCGACCACTCGGCGGCCGAGTCGACCGACTTCGAGACCGGCCGGCACGTCGAGTTCGAGGGCGCGGACGGCAGCCGCTACGAGTCGACCGACTTCACGAACTACTCGCACGACACCGAGGAGTCGGACCACGTCTTCGCCGCCGAGGGCAGCGAGTCGATGCACAGCGCCCAGTTCTCCGAGTTCGACGCGCTGCGCGCGCAGCTCGGCAGCAGCTTCGCGCAGGGCACGCAGATCAGCACCGGCGGCGACGGGTTCTCGATCGCCGGAAACTGACGACCGTCGCGCCGCGCGGGCGCCGTGCCGCATCAGCCCCGGCCGGCGCCCGCGCGGCGTTGCCCGGCAGACACGACCGGCGCGGCAAACGCGGCGAGGAACCGGCTCAGCCTCAGCCGGCGTTGCCCGGCAGACACGACCGACGGGGCGAACGCGGCGAGGAACCGGCTCAGCCCCGGCAGACACGACCGGCGCGGCAAACGCGACGAGGAATCGACGGCCGCCGCGCCGCGTTCGTGCGACCGTCACGCCCGGCCGTGTCGGCCCTGACCCGCGTTCGTGCGGCGTCGCGCGGCGGGCAGGAGTCGTGCCGGTTTGTCCGTGCCACCGCGGAGGCCGGGATTCCTGGCGGGAGCGACGGTCCGCAGGTGACGCGGGCCCGAGCCATGAGCTTTTTACAACGCCAGGAGCGTGCGCTCGAGGATCGCCAGCACCGGCGGGGCGGTCAGGGTCGCACCACAGAGCGTGACGATGGCGGCGCGCGAGAGCGGGCGCAGGGGGCGGGGCGGGTCCAGGAGGCGGTGCATCCGCTCCAGGGCGTCGCCGCCGTGCAGGGGCAGGCCGGGCGCCGGCCCCGCCGAGCCGGCCATCGCGGCCAGGGCCCGGGCCAGGTCCACGCGCCGGGCGGTGCGCGCCGCGGTGTCGTCCGCGCACAGCTCGACGAGGCGGTCCACCTGCCGTGCGCCGAGGCGGAAGCAGGGCGCCCACGGGAACGCCTGGGCCAGCATCCGCATCCAGCGGGTCGCCTCGAAGTGGCGGCCCTCGTGGTGGCCGCGCTCGTGGGCGAGCACGGCCGACAGCTCCGGCGCGGCCAGGCGGTCCACGGCGGCCGACGTGATGACGATGTCGGCGGCGCGGCCGGGCAGCCGCGGGCCGGGCACCAGGTACGCGGCCGGCTCGGGGTGCGTCACCACGGTCGCGCCCGGCACCCGCTCGCCGGTCCCCGCGGCCCGCACGAGCAGCCGCAGCCGGCTGCGCAGCGTGCGATGGGTGGCGTACAGCCGCCCGGCGCTGAGCGCCAGCCGCAACGCAAGCGCCAGCAGCACCACGAGCCCCGCGAAGGCGATGGCCCGCGCACGATGGTGGTCGTGGCGGCCCAGCAGCGCGTCGAGGCACATGTGCCAGGCCCCGGCGGCGAAGTCGTGCGCGCAGTCCCAGTAGAGCAGCAGCGTCAGCGCGGCCAGCAGGGCCGAGGCCAGGATCGCGGCGCTCAGCACCAGCCAGGCCGCGACGCCCAGCCGCGGCGAGCGGGTCACCCACGCGGCCGCGGCCAGCCGCGGGGCGCCGAGCGCGGCCAGCGCCAGCGCGAACCCGACCAGCAGCAGCGGGCTCATCGCCCGGCGATCTTGCGCTCGTAGGTGCTCAGCGCCGCGCGCAGGGCCGCGGCCTCGTCGAGGGTCATCCGGCCGACGAAGTGCGTGAGGGCCTCGAGGCGGTCGCCGCTGTCGACGAGGACCTCGTGCATGGTCTGGGCCACGTACTGGTCGCGGGTCAGGGCCGGGCTGTACCGGTAGGCGCGGCCGTCGGGCTCGCGGGTCAGCCAGCCCTTGCGGAAGAGGGTGTCGAGCACCGTCATCACCGTCGTGTACGCGAGCTCGCGGTGCCAGGTCAGCTCCGTCATCGCCTCCCGGACGGTGGTCGGCCGCTCACGCTGCCACAGCAGTTCCATGAGCGCCGCTTCCAAGTCCCCGAACCCCTGCACCGCAGCCCCTCCCCTGGCCCGCCCAACTATGGCGAATCGTACCCACGGGCCGCCCGTGCGGGAGTCGGCCGCGGGGCCACATCCTGGGAAGTGGCTACCGTCGCGGTTGCCGGCGAGTCGTAGGGTGCCTGCATGCAGGTGACTCAGTCCGCGAAGCTGGCCAACGTCTGTTACGACATCCGCGGGCCGGTCATGGCCGCCGCCAAGCGCATGGAGGCCGACGGCCACCACATCCTCAAGCTCAACATCGGCAACCCGGCGCCGTTCGGCTTCGAGGCGCCCGAGGAGATCCTGCAGGACGTGATCCTCAACCTGCCGGCCGCGCACGGCTACGGGGACTCCAAGGGGCTGCTGTCGGCCCGGCGGGCCGTGGTGCAGTACTACCAGCAGAAGGACGTCACCGGTGTCGACATCGAGGACGTGTACCTGGGCAACGGCGTCTCCGAGCTCATCGTCATGTCGCTGCAGGCGCTGCTCGACAACGGCGACGAGGTGCTCATCCCCTCCCCCGACTACCCGCTGTGGACGGCGTCGGTGTCGCTGTGCGGCGGGCGGCCCGTGCACTACGTGTGCGACGAGTCCAACGACTGGATGCCCGACGTCGAGGACATCGCGGCGAAGGTGACGCCGCGCACCAAGGCGATCGTGGTCATCAACCCGAACAACCCGACCGGCGCGGTCTACAACCGGCAGATGCTGGAGCGCATCGCCGAGGTCGCCCGGCGCCACGACCTGATCGTGTTCTCCGACGAGATCTACGACAAGATCCTCTTCGACGGCGCCGAGCACGTCTCGACCGCGGCCGTCGCGCCGGACCTGCTCACGATCACGTTCAACGGGCTGTCCAAGGCGTACCGGGTGGCCGGCTTCCGCACCGGCTGGATGGTCCTGGCCGGGCCGAAGGCGCACGCGACGAGCTACATCGAGGGCCTCGACATACTGGCCAACATGCGGCTGTGCCCGAACGTGCCGACCCAGCACGCGGTGCAGACGGCCCTGGGCGGCTACCAGTCGATCAACGACCTGGTGCTGCCCGGCGGGCGGCTGCTGGCGCAGCGCGACGTCGCCTGGAAGATGCTCAACGACATCCCGGGCGTGTCGTGCGTGAAGCCGCAGGGGGCGCTGTACATGTTCCCGCGCATCGACCCCGAGGTGCACCCGATCAAGGACGACCTGCGCTTCGCCCTGGACTTCCTGAAGGCGGAGAAGGTGCTGGTCGTGCAGGGTACCGGGTTCAACTGGCACCACCCGGACCACTTCCGCATCGTGACGCTGCCGCGGGTGGCCGATCTCGAGGACGCGGTGTCGCGGCTCGGGCGGTTCCTGAGCACGTACGTGCAGGACTGACGCGGCGAACCCGGGCGCTCCGGCGCCCGGGTTCTCACGTTCCGGACATGTCGCCCGGCGAGGGATAAATCCGAAATGTCGGCTGGTTCGGCCGCGAAGCGGCCGACATTTCGCACGGACCTGCCGGCCAGTTCAGCCCGCGAAGCGGCACCGGCCCGCCCGCGAGGGTGTACATGGTGCGGCCGGCATTTCGCACAGACCTGCCGGCCGGTTCGCGGCCGACACTTCGCATGGACGTGTCCGCCGGTTCGGCCGCCATTTCGCTCGGCAGCCTGCGGCAGCGGCCTACCAGGCCCCGGTCGCCGACGGGCCGGCCTGGCCGCCGCGGCGTCGCAGGTACTTCTCGAACTCCTGCGCGATCTCGTCGCCGGACAGCGGCTGCAGCCCAGCGTCGCCCGAGCGCTCCTCCAGCTCCCGCACGTATTCGGCGAGCTCCGCGTCCTGCTCCGCGGCCTGCTTGAGCCGCTCCTCCCACTCCGCGGACTCCTTGGCCAGGTCGCCGGTCGGCACCGGCAGGTCCAGGATCTCCTCGAGGCGGTGCAGCAGGGCCAGGGTCGCCTTCGGGCACGGCGGGTTGTTCGCGTAGTGCGGCACGTGCACCCAGAACGACACGGCCTCGAGGTCGGCGCGCACGCTCGCGTCGTGCAGGACGCCCACGATGCCGGTCGGGCCCTCGTAGCGGGTCGGGATCAGGCCGAGGCGCTCGATCGTCTCGGCCGAGGCGCCGGACGGGGCCGAGCCGCTCACCGGCAGGGGCCGCGTATACGGCACGTCGGCGAGCAGCGCCCCGAGCAGCACCACCCGGCTGACCTCGAGGGAGTGGCACACCTCGAGGACCTCCTCGCAGAAGGTCCGCCAGCGCATGCTCGGCTCGATGCCGCGGATCAGCACGATGTCGCGCTCGGCGTCGGGCGGGCTGGCCACCGAGAAGCGGGTGGTCGGCCACTCGATGCGCCGCGTCTCCCCCTCGGACATCACGACCGTCGGCCGGTTGACCTGGAAGTCGTAGAAGTCCTCGGGGTCGAGCGAGGCGATGGTCTCGGCACCCCACTCCTGCTCGAGATGCTCGACCACGGCGGTCGACGCATCGGCGGCGTCGTTCCACCCTTCGAACGCGGCAATCGCGACAGGGGAGCGCAGCACGGGCAGGCCGTCGAACTCGGTCACGGGTCCCAGCCTACGTGGATGCCCGCGCAATGGCTTGTTGGCCGCGCTGGGGAACCCAGATGAGAGTGGATACCCGCCGCGGCCGGGCCTGGGTGAGATGTCACGCCCAGTAGCAGGCGACTCAAGATCTCTCGGTAGCATCCGGGAATGCGAAACGCTCGCAGGTCCTGGCTGCTCGCCTTCTCGGCGTTCTTCCTCGTCTTCGGCGCCTGGTGCTTCGCCGCCCCCTTCGACGGGCCGGCCGACGAGGTTCAGCACACCATCCGGGCCGCCGGGGTCGCCTCCTTCGACCCGGGGCAGATCTTCGCCCGGCCGGCGACCGTCCCGGACGCGTTCGAGAAGCCCGGCATGGGGGCCTACCAGCGCGTACCGGTCGGCATGGACGCTCACGCCGTGTGCTTCGGCTTCAAGCCCAACGTGTCGGCGGCCTGCGCCGAGGGGCTGCGGGGCGGCCCGATCGGCGAGGTCAGCACGAGCGCCGGGCGGTACAACCCGCTCTACTACTTCGCCGTCGGGGTGCCGCTGCGGCTGTGGCCGAACTGGGGCGGCCTGGTCGTCGCCCGGCTGATCAGCGCGGCGATCTGCGCGGCCCTGCTGGCCTCGGCGTTCGTGTCGCTGCTGCGCTGGTCGCGGTTCGGGCTGGCGGCGGCGACGCTGCTCGGCGTGGCCACCCCGATGCTGGCCCACCTGGCCGGCGGCGTGAACCCGAACTCGGTCGAGATCGCGGCCGGCATCGCGTTCTTCGCCGCGGGCATACCGCTGCTGCTGGAGCCGCCCGACCTGGCGAACAAGCGATCGCTCGTCACGCTGCTGGGTATCAGCGCGGTGCTCCTGCTGACCCTGCGCTCGGCCGGCCCGGCCTGGTTCGCGTTCGCCTTCTTCGCGCTCGTGGTGCCGGTGCGGTGGAAGTGGCTGCGGGAGTACTGGGGGCTGCTGCGCGTCAAGCTGTGGACCGGCGGCGTGATCCTCGCCGCGGTGCTGTCCGCCGCGTGGATCGTCGGCATGAAGACCGGCGAGCTCGTCCCGCCCCCGCCCGGGCTGTACTCGTACAAGACCGGCGAGGCCATCGCGATCTACGCGAACAGCTGGTGGGTGTACATCGAGGGCATG
The DNA here is from genome assembly GCF_050947935.1 of Dactylosporangium sp. CA-052675. Classification (GTDB taxonomy): domain Bacteria; phylum Actinomycetota; class Actinomycetes; order Mycobacteriales; family Micromonosporaceae; genus Dactylosporangium. The sequence goes on from NZ_CP192010.1 coordinate 7,184,075, forward strand.
ATCGGCGTCGCGGGCTGGTTCGACGTGCTCATGTGGGCGCCGTTCTACGTGGTCTGGGCGCTGCTCGTGGGCGGGCTGGTCTTCCTCGGCGGGATCTTCGGGGACTGGACGACGCGGTGGCGCTACCTCGTCATCCTCCTCGGCGGCGTCGCGCTGCCCGGCATGCTCCAGGTGAGCCAGGCCAACATGACCGGATTCATCATCAACGGCCGGTACATGCTGCCCCTGCTGGCCGGCCTGCCCCTGCTGGCCGCGTGGACGCTCGAGCGGCGGCTGTTCGACGCCGGGCAGTCCCGCACCCTGACCCGCACGATGATCATCTTCCTGCTGCCGATCCACTTCGTGCTGCTCGTCTGGGCGATGGTGCGCTGGCAGCGCGGCCTGCCCAACAACGCCGGCGTCGGCTGGTTCAACCCCCTCGCCGGCAAGTGGCACCCGCCGACCGGCTCGATCACCCCGCTGCTGATCATGGGCGTGGCGCTCATCTTCCTCGCCGTGGTGTTCTGGCGCGTCCCCCACGAGGAGGCGCCGGCCGCCCAGCCGGCTCCGAAAAGCGATGCAGGCGGTGACCTCCTGACGACGGAGGTTCCCACCCAGCGGGAGATCGGTACCGATACGTGGCGGGAATCGCGTCTGCCCGGGGCGGATTCGACGCCGGGAGCCCGATAGCCTCTGGGGTATGCCGGATCTACTGAAGACCCTCGCTGAGCGCGTGCTCCTCGCCGACGGCGCGATGGGCACCATGCTCCAGGCGGCCGAGCTCACCCTCGACGACTTCGAGGGGCATGAAGGCTGCAACGAGGTGCTCAACGTGACCCGCCCCGACGTCGTGCGACAGGTCCATGAGGAGTACTTCGCGGCCGGGTCCGACGCCGTCGAAACCAACACGTTCGGGGCAAACCTGGCCAACCTCGGCGAATACGGCATCGAGTCGCGCATCCGCGAGCTGTCCCAGGCCGGTGCCCGCCTCGCCCGCGACGCCGCCGACGCCCACAGCACCCCCGAGCGGCCCCGCTTCGTGCTCGGCTCGATCGGCCCCGGCACCAAGCTGCCCACGCTCGGCCACGCCCCCTTCGCCGCCCTGCGCGACGCGTACTTCGACAACGCCGCCGGGCTCATCGAGGGCGGCGCCGACGCGCTGATCATCGAAACCTGCCAGGACCTGCTGCAGACGAAGGCGGCGATCATCGGCGCCCAGCGGGCTTTCGAGTCCACCGGGCTCACCGTGCCGATCATCTGTCACGTCACCGTCGAGACGACCGGCACCATGCTGCTCGGCTCGGAGATCGGCGCCGCACTCACCGCCCTCGAACCGCTCGGCATCGACCTCATCGGCCTCAACTGCGCCACCGGGCCCGCGGAGATGAGCGAGCATCTGCGGTACCTCGCCCAGCACGCCCGCATCCCCGTGTCGGTCATGCCGAACGCCGGCCTGCCCCAGCTGACCGCGAACGGCGCCTACTACCCGCTCACCCCGGACGAGCTCGCCGAGGCGCTGCAGCGCTTCGTGCTCGACTACGGCGCCGGGCTCGTCGGCGGCTGCTGCGGCACGACCCCCGCCCACATCAACGCCGTCGCGAACCGGCTCGGCGCCCAGCACCCCGTCACCCGCCGCCCGCAGATCGAGCCGGGCATCGCCAGCATCTACCACCACGTCCCGTTCCACCAGGACGCCAGCGTGCTCATGGTCGGCGAGCGGACCAACGCCAACGGCTCCAAGGCGTTCCGCGAGGCGATGCTCGCCGCCGACTACCAGACCTGCGTCGAGATCGCCCGCCAGCAGGCCCGCGACGGCTCCCACATGCTCGACCTCAACGTCGACTACGTCGGCCGCGACGGCGCCCAGGACATGCGCGAGCTCGCCGGCCGCTTCGCCACCGCCTCCACCCTGCCGATCATGCTCGACTCCACCGAGCCCGAGGTCATCGCGGCCGGCCTGGAGATGCTCGGCGGCCGCTGCATCGTCAACTCCGTCAACTTCGAGGACGGCGACGGCCCGGGCTCCCGCTACGCCCGGATGATGCCCCTGGTCAAGGAGCACGGCGCCGCCGTCGTCGCGCTCACCATCGACGAGGAGGGCCAGGCCCGCACCGCCGAGTGGAAGGTCCGCGTCGCCGCCCGGCTCATCGACGACCTCACCACCAAGTGGGGCATGCACGTCTCCGACATTCTCGTGGACTGCCTGACCTTCCCGATCACCACGGGCCAGGAGGAGGTCCGCCGCGACGGCATCGAGACGATCGAGGCGATCCGGGAGATCTCCCGGCTGTACCCCGGGATCAACTTCACCCTGGGCATCTCCAACGTCTCGTTCGGCATCAACCCGGCCGCGCGCCAGGTGCTCAACTCCGTCTTCCTGCACGAGTGCCAGGAGGCCGGCCTCACCAGCGCCATCGTGCACGCGTCGAAGATCCTGCCGATGAGCCGGATCCCCGACGAGCAGCGCGAGGTCGCCCTCGACCTCGTCTACGACCGCCGCCGCGAGGGCTACGACCCGCTGCAGCGCTTCATCGAGCTCTTCGAGGGCGTCGACGTCGCCTCGGCCAAGGCGTCCCGCGCCGAGGAGCTCGCCGCCCTGCCCCTGCAGGAGCGGCTCAAGCGGCGGATCATCGACGGCGAGCGCAACGGCCTCGAGGCCGACCTCGACGAGGCGCTCACCGGCCTGAGCGCGCTCGCCATCATCAACGACGTCCTCCTCGACGGCATGAAGACCGTCGGCGAGCTCTTCGGCTCCGGGCAGATGCAGCTGCCGTTCGTGCTGCAGTCCGCCGAGGTGATGAAGACCGCCGTCGCCTACCTCGAACCGCACATGGAGAAGTCCGACGACGACGCCGGCAAGGGCCGCATCGTGCTGGCCACCGTCAAGGGCGACGTGCACGACATCGGCAAGAACCTCGTCGACATCATCCTGTCCAACAACGGGTACGAGGTCGTCAACATCGGCATCAAGCAGCCGATCTCCGCGATCATCGAGGCCGCCGAGGAGAAGCAGGCCGACGCCATCGGCATGTCCGGCCTCCTCGTCAAGTCCACGGTGATCATGAAGGAGAACCTGGAGGAGATGAACGCCCGCGGCGTCGCCGAACGCTGGCCGGTGCTGCTCGGCGGGGCCGCCCTCACCCGCGCCTACGTCGAGGACGACCTGCGTGCCCTCTACCACGGCGACGTGCACTACGCCCGCGACGCCTTCGAGGGCCTCGCCCTCATGGACCGGGTCATGACCGCCAAGCGCGGCGGCGCGCCCGCCATCGACCCCGAGCGCGAGGCCGCCCTGGCCGCCCGCCGGGAGCGCCGCGCCCGCACCGTCGAGGTCCGCGAGGACCTGCCGGCGCTCGACGACGCCTCGGTGAAGTCCGACATCGACTACACCGCCCCGGTGCCGGTCGCCCCGTTCTTCGGCACCCGGGTCGTCAAGGGCATCCCCCTCGCCGACTACGCGGCCCTGCTCGACGAGCGGGCCACCTTCCTCGGCCAGTGGGGCCTGCGCGGCGCCCGCGGCGGCACCGGCCCCTCCTACGAGGAGCTGGTCGAGACCGAGGGCCGCCCCCGGCTGCGGTACTGGATGGACCGCCTCGCCTCCGACCGGGTCCTCGAGGCCGCGGTCGTCTACGGGTACTTCCCCTGCTACTCCGAGGGCAACGACCTCATCGTGCTCGACGAGAACGGCCACAGCGAGCGGGCCCGGTTCTCCTTCCCGCGCCAGCGCCGCGACCGCCGCCTGTGCATCGCCGACTTCTTCAAGCCCCGCGACGCCGGCGAGCTCGACGTCATCGGCATGCAGCTGGTCACCGTCGGCCAGCCGGTGTCGGACTACACCGCGAAGCTCTTCGCCGAGAACGCCTACCGCGACTACCTCGAGGTGCACGGCCTGTCGGTGCAGCTGACCGAGGCCCTGGCCGAGTACTGGCACAAGCGCGTGCGGGAGGAGCTCGTCCTGCCCGGCGGCCACCGGATGGCCGACGAGGACCCGAAGGACCTCGACGGGCTGCTGCGCACCGACTTCCGCGGCTGCCGGTACAGCTTCGGCTACCCGGCCTGCCCCGACCTGGAGGACCGCGCGAAAACGGTCGCCCTGCTGCGGCCGGACCGCATCGGGGTGTCGCTGTCGGAGGAGTTCCAGCTGGTGCCGGAGCAGGCCACCGACGCGATCATCGTGCACCACCCCGACGCGTCGTACTTCAACGCCAAGTAGCACCAGCCCTTGCCGAAGCCGACGCGCCCGGGGTCCACCGCGACCCCGGGCGCGTCGGCTGCTCGGGCTCGGGGACCGCCCGCGCCCGGTCCGCGGCGAAGTTTTCCGACAAGCCCTGCCGGGACAAGCCTGGGCGTTGTGCCGCGCGGCCCTCGATCGCCGTTGCCGCGAGTCAGTTCACTCGAACACGTTGCGCATGGCATCCTAGGAGGCTAGGTTGAGCCCTATGACCATCAATCCGGGCGCGGCGGAGTTCCCGCATCGGCAGATCGGCGCCCAGATCCGCGCGCAGATCCAGCGCGGCGACTGGGCGCCCGGCGAGCGACTGCCGTCGATTCCGTCGCTGGCCGCGCAGTACGGGGTCGCCAAGCAGACCGTCCAGCGCACGATCGACCAGCTGCGCATCGAGGGCCTGCTGATCACCCGGCCGGGCTCGGGCACGTTCGTGCGCGGCACCAAGCGCCGGATGAACCGGCTCTCCCGCGGCCGCTACGGGTCGCAGCGCGGCTACCACGCGGAGCTCGCGGCGCGGTACCGGCAGCACCTCATGATCGTCGCGCAGATGCCGGCGCCCGCGGAGGTCGCGGAGGCGTTCGGGCTCGACGCCGGGGCGCCGCTGCTCGTGCGGCGGCATCTCGTGCGGACCGGGGACTCCCCCGTCGAGGTCGGGGCGTCCTGGTTCCGGCCGAACGACGTGCGCGGGACGTCGATCGAGCGCCCCGACGTGTTCGACCGGCCGCTGTTCCAGGAGGTCGAGGAGGAGCTCGGCCGCCGCTACGCCAGCGCCCGCGACCAGGTCAGCGCCCGGCTGCCGACCCGGGAGGAGGCCGAGCTGCTGCAGATCCGGCCCGACACGCCGGTCCTGGTGCTGCTGCACGTGGCCTACGACGACGACCACAAGGTCATCGAGGTCGCCCAGGCGGCCTGGCCCGGCCCGATGACCCAGCTGACCGAGGAGTACCGCATCCCGGCCGCCCGCCCCGGCCTGCCGGACGACGAGCCCGGCCTGGCGCTGGGCTGACCACGCGTGCTGGTCGGACGCGATGCGCAGTGGGCGCGGCTGCACGCCGTGCTGCGCTCGGCCGCCCGTGACCAGGGCGGCGGACTGGTGCTGCGCGGCGAGGCCGGCATCGGCAAGACGGCGCTGCTGGCCCAGGCGGCCGCCACGGCCCGGGCCGAGGGAATGCGGATCGTCACGGCGGCTGGGGTGCAGGCCGAGGCCCGGATCCCCTACGCGGTCATCCACCAGCTGCTGCGCCAGGTCGGGGTGCGCTTCGACCCGGACGGGGAGTCCTCGCCGTACCGGATCGGCATGCGGGTCCTCGACCGGCTCGGGGACCTCGGCGAGCCGGTCCTGCTCGCCGTCGAGGACGCGCACTGGGCCGACGCGCCGAGCTGGGACGCGCTGACGTTCCTGGGCCGCCGCCTGGAGTCCGACCGGATCGCGCTGGTGATGACGGTCCGCGACGGCGACGACGTCGAGCGGCGCCTGGCCGCCGCCGGGCTGCCCGAGATCCGGCTCGACCCGCTCGGGCCGCAGGCCGCCGCGGAGCTGCTCGACCGGATCGCCCCCGGCCTCTCCCCCGCCCTGCGGGCCCGGGTCCTCGACGCGGCGGCCGGCAACCCGCTCGGCCTGGTCGAGCTGGGCGAGGCCGCGGCCCGCTCCGGGGCCGCCGCGCTGCTGCCGGCCGCGCTGCCGCTGAGCACCCGGGTCGAGCGGACGTTCTCGGCCCTGGTCGCCGAGCTGCCGGAGCCGACCCGGGCCCTGCTGCTGACCGCCGCGCTCGACGACGGCGACGCGCTGGACGAGGTGACGGCCGCGACCGCGATCGTCCGGGGGCGGCCGGTCACGGCGGCCGACGCGGAGCCGGCGGTGCGGACGCGGCTGATGGCCGTCGATGAGCAGTACCGAATCCGGTTCCGTCACCCCCTGCTGCGCTCGGCGCTGGCGGGATCGGCCACGGCGGAGGTGCGCCGGGCCACGCACGCCGCGCTGGCCCGGGTGCTCGCGGCCGAGCCGGGCCGCCAGATCTGGCACCGCGCCGCGGCCGCCGCCGGCCCGGACGAGGCGATCGCGCGGGACCTGGCCAAGACCGCGATCCGGGCCCACCGCAGCCAGGCCGCCGGGGTCGCGCAGGCCGCGCTGGAGCGGGCCGCGCAGCTCAGCGAGGACCACACCGAGCGCGTGCTGCGGCTGCTCTGGGCCGCGGAGCTGGCCAGCCAGCAGGGCGACGGCGACACCGTGCGGCGGCTGCTGGCCCAGGTCGGCTCCGAGGAGCTGCGGCCGGCCCACCGGGCGCGCTACGCGTGGCTGCACGAGTCCTTCGTCGGCGCGGGCTTCACCGGCACCACCCGGCTCGGGGTGTACCTCGATCTCATCGACGACATGCGCCGGACCGGCGACGCCAACCTCGCCCTGAGCTCGCTGATCGACCTGAGCCTGCGCATGCACTGGTCCAACCCGGGCGACGCGCTGCGCCGGCGCTACGTCGAGATCGCCGAGGCGCTCGACACGCCCGGCGACGACTACCGGGCCCTGGCCGCGATGGCCACCGCCGCCCCGATCGAGCGCGGCGCGGCGAGTCTGGAGCGGCTCGAGCGGCTGCGCCACCGGGTCGGCCTGAGCGCGGTGGCGCTGAGCGAGCTCGGCGTCGCGGCCAGCGGCGTCGGCGCGTTCCCGCTGTCGAACCACCTGCTGCTCCCGAGCATCGCCGACCTCAGCCGGCAGGGCCGGCTGGGCCTGCTGGTGCACGTGCTCAACAGCCTCGCCTTCAACGCGGCCGCCCTGGGCGACGCCCGCTCCGCGCTGCGGCACGCCGAGGAGACGGTGAGCCTCGCCGCGGAGATCGGCCTGGGACAGGTCGGGCTGACCGGCCGGCTCAGCCTGGCGATGGCCGCGGCCCTGCGCGGCGACGGCGAGCGGGCCCGCGCGCTGGCCGACGGGGCCGAGGCGGTGCTCATCGCGGCCGGCATGCATCCGCTCCTGTCGCAGGTCCTGCGCGTGCGCGGCGTCGAGGCCCTGGCCGCCGGGCGCGCCGAGGAGGCGTTCCGCGAGCTGCGGCGCATGTTCGACCCGGCCGATCCCGCGTACCACCCGTACCTGCGCCTCACCGCCGTCGGCCACCTGGCCGAGGCGGCTCTGCTCGCCGACCTGCGGCCCGAGCTGGCCCCGGTCGTCGCGGACCTGGAGCCGGTGGCCGGGCAATGCCGCAACCCCGCACTGCTGGCCGCTCTGCACTACGCCCGCGAGGTCCTGGCCGGCGACCCCGCCGCCCGGCCCGGCGACGACGCCGGGCCGGACCTCGCCGCGTGGCCGTTCGAGCGGGCCCGGCTGGCGCTGACCCGCGGGACCCGCCTGCGCCGCGGCCGGCAGATCCTCGAGTCCCGGCCACAGCTGCGGGAGGCGGCGGCCACGTTCGACGCGCTCGGGGCGACGCCGTGGGCGGACCGCGCGCGGGCCGAGCTGCGGGCCTCGGGCGAGTCGCTGCGCCGGCCGGTCGACGCGACGGCCGCCCTCACCGAGCACGAGCTGCAGGTCGCGCACCTCGCCGCGGCCGGGCTGAGCAACCGCGAGATCGGCGAGCGGCTGTTCCTGTCGCCGCGGACGATCTCCACCCACCTGTACCGCATCTTTCCCAAGCTCGGCGTGAAGTCGCGGGGCGAGCTGGCCAAGGTGCTGGCGGATCCCTAGACCGGCTTGGCCTTCTGGGGCTGGAAGGTCTCGTGGCGGGCCAGCATCGCCACGAACTCGGCGATCTTCCGCTCGCGGGTCTCGGCCCGCTTGACGGCGTTGAGGCGGTAGATGAGCGCGAACCGGTTCGCCTTGGTGAGCACGTCGAACATGGCCTGGGCGGCCGGCACCGCGGCGATCGCGGCCAGCAGATCGGCCGGTACCTCGGCCTCCGACGGCGGGGCGTAGGCGGCCGCCCACCGCCCGTCGGCCTTGGCCGCGTCCACCGCCGCGCGGCCCGCCGGTCGCATCCGGCCCTGCTCCTCGAGCCGGGCCACGTGCCCGACGTTGCGCTGCGACCAGGAGCTGCGGGCGGTACGCGGCGTGAGGCGGATCCAGGAGTGCTGCTCGTCGCCCTTGCGCGCCTGCCCGTCGATCCAGCCGACGCACAGCGCCTCGTCCACCGCCTGCTGCCAGGTCAGCGTGGTGACCGTCCCGCCCTTGCGGGTCAGGGCCAGCCAGACCCCCGCCGACACCGCGTGGTGCTCGGCCAGCCACGCCCGCAACGCCTCGGCGTCGGCGACGATCAGCTCCTGTAGTTGCGCTCCCGGCATCCCTGCAGGCTAGCGGCGCCGGCCACGGGGGCCGCGACCGGCGCCACACCTTCCTCAGGTGATCGGGTCCGGGGCGCCTCAGGTGATCGGGTCCGGGGCGGCCGTCGCGGCCGGGGCCGGGGACGTCGGGGTGTCGGTGACGCGCGGGTCGCCCTCGTCCGCGAAGTAGTCCTCGCGGGTCGTGTCGTCGCCGCCGTCGGTCACCGAGGAGGCGCGCAGGATCAGGGTCAGGATCGCGGCCACGGCCAGGTTCACGACCACCGCGACGAAGCCGACGTAGATGGTCTTCTTGGTGTCGAAGCCCCACTCGCTCAGCGGGAAGGCCGAGCCCGCGAAGTGCCGGTGCGTCGTCGGGTTCACCACCTGGTAGAGCATCCACAGGCCCAGGCCCATGCCGGCGACCCAGCCCGCGACCAGGGCGCCGCGGTGGAACCACCGGGTGAACAGGCCCAGGGCCACGGCCGGGAGGGTCTGCAGGATGATGACGCCGCCGATGAGCTGCAGGTCGATGGAGAACTGCGGGTCGACGAAGACGACGAAGAGCAGGGCGCCGAACTTGACCAGCAGGCTCATCACCTTGGAGACCGTGGCCTCCTGGGCGGGCGTGGCGTCGCGCTTGAAGTACTCGCGATAGATGTTGCGCGTGAAGAGGTTCGCGGCGGCGATGGACATGATGGCCGCCGGGACCAGGGCGCCGATGCCGACGGCGGCGTAGGCGACGCCCGCGAACCAGTCGGGGAAGATCTTGTCGAACAGCAGCGGTACGACGGTGTTGTTGTCGTTGGTGCCGTTGGCGTTCTTCAGCGGGGTCACGCCCGCGGCGATGGCCGCGAAACCGAGCAGCGCGATGAGGCCGAGCAGGAAGCTGTACGCCGGCAGCGCCGACATGTTCCGCTTGATCACGTCGCGGTTCTTGCTGGCGAGCACGCCGGTGATGCTGTGCGGGTACAGGAACAGGGCCAGCGCCGAGCCCAGGGCCAGCGTGAAGTACTGGATCTGGTTGTCGCCGTTGAGCAGGATGCCGTCGGCGGGCGACGGGGTCCTGGCGAACTTCGCGTCCGCGGCGTCGAAGATCGCGCCCCAGCCGCCGAGCTTCGCGGGCAGGTAGAAGACCGCGACCAGGATGACGACGTAGATGAGGATGTCCTTCACGAACGCGATCAGTGCCGGGGCGCGCAGGCCGCTGGAGTACGTGTAGGCGGCCAGGATCGCGAAGGCGATGATGATCGGCAGGTGCCGGGCCAGCGTGCCGGACCCGGTGACGCCCATCGTCTTGAGCACCGACTCGATGCCGACGAGCTGCAGCGCGATGTACGGCATCGTCGCCACGATCCCGGTGATCGCGATGACCAGGGCGAGCGTCGGCGACTGGAACCGGGCCCGCACGAAGTCGGCCGGGGTGACGAACCCGTGCCGGTGCGACACCGACCACATCCGCACCAGGACGAGGAACACGAGCGGGTAGATGATCACCGTGTACGGCACCGCGAAGAAGCCGGCCGCGCCCGAGGCGAACAGCAGGGCGGGCACGGCGACGAACGTGTAGGCGGTGTACAGATCGCCGCCGACCAGGAACCAGGTGACCCATCCGCCGAAGTTGCGGCCGCCGAGGCCCCACTCGTCGAGGTGGTTGAGGGTGTCGGGGCGGCGCCAGCGGGCGGCGACGAAGCCCATCGCGCTCACGGCGAGGAAGAGCACGACGAAGATGACGATCTCGGTGACATGATCACGCCACATGGCCGCTCACCGCCGCTTCGTCATCTGGTAGACGAGCGTGGTCACGCCGACGCCCAGCAGGATGAACGCGAGCTGGAGCCAGTAGAACCGGGGGAAGCCGAGGATGCGGGGTCCGTCGGCGTTGAACACGAAAGTCAGCAGCGGTACCACGATCGGGATGAACAGCAGCCAGTTCCACGGGCTGCGGTCACTCGCCGGGGCCTTCCGCTCTTCAGGACCGGTCACGGCAGACCTCTCCTTCGACGGGGGTGTCCGGACCTGGGCGGCAGGTCCGTAATGATCGACGTAACCTGATCCCTGCCGCTCGCCGACGGCCCGCGGGCCGCGAATCGGCGAACGGTACGTACGGTGCGCCTAACGGGCAAGCTCCAATTCGGTGGCGTTGGCCCCCGTGACGACCACCCCGACGGCTGAGCCCATGAGCCCGGGCCGCGCGAGCACCGCCGCGAGGGCGGCCGCGCCCGCGCCCTCGGCCTGGGTGCCGGCGAGCCGGGCGAGCAGCCGCCGGGCGTCGCCGATGGCCGCGTCGCCGAGCAGGACGAAGTCCGTGAGGTGCTCGCGGAGGATCGCCTGCGGGCCGGCGAAGCCCCGTCCGGTGGCCAGTCCGTCGATCTCGGTGTGGTTCGCGCGATGCTGGCACGTGCCCGCCCGCCACGAGTCGTGCGCGGCGGGCGCGGCCTGGGACTGGACCGCGATCACCCGGCAGCCGGGCGCGAGCGCGGCGGCGACGAGGCAGGCGGCCGCGGCGCCGGTGCCCGAGCCGACGGGGACGACGAGCGTGTCGAGCTCGGGGTGGCGTTCGAGGAGCTCGCAGTACAGCGTGGCGACCCCGGCGATGAGGGCCGGCTCGTCGCCGGGGCTGACCAGGCGGCCCGGCAGGGTCGCGGCGTGCGCCTCGGCGTCGCCCATGTCGGCGCCGTGGCGCACGACCGTCGCGCCGAGCGCCTCGACGGCCCGCACGCGCAGCTCGGCGGCGCGGGCGGGCATGACGATCGTGGCCCGGCGGCGGTACTCGCGCGCGGCGTAGGCGATCGCCCGGGCGTGGTTGCCGGTGGAGTAGGTGACGATCGGCTCGTCGCCGTCGAGGGTCGCGAGGAGGTTGAGGGCGCCGCGGACCTTGAAGGCTCCGGTGGGCTGGGTGTTCTCGTGCTTGACGACGACCCGGCGCCCGGCGGCCTCGTCCAGCAGCGGGTAGGACCAGGACGGGGTGGGCGGGAGGTGGCGGTCGACGATCTTCCGGGCCGCGAGCACGTCGCGCATGGTGAGCATGGGGCGAGCTTTCCGCGGTACGACATATTGGTCCAATGCTTGTTCAGCGGTTTTTCCATAGACATGATTGATGCGTGCTCGATGTGACGCGCCTGCGGGTGCTCGTGGCGGTGGCCCGGCACGGGTCGGTGACGGCGGCGGCCGAGGCGCTGCACTATGCGCAGCCGTCGGTGAGCCACCACCTCGCCCGGCTCGAGACGGAGACGGGGGTGCGGCTGCTGCAGCGGGCCGGCCGCGGGGTGCGGCTGACGCCGGCCGGGCGGCTGCTGGCCGAGCGGGGCGAGGAGATCCTGGGCCGCCTCGACGCCGCGGAGGCCGAACTGGCCGAGCTCAGCGGCCTGCGGGCCGGGCGGGTGCGGCTGGCGGCGTTCCCGTCGGCGCTGGGGTCGTTCGTGCCGCGCGCGGCGGCCCGGTTCACGGCCGCGCATCCGGGCGTGGTGCTGGAGTTCGTGGAGGCGGAGCCGCCCGCGGCCCTGGCCCTGCTGCGCACCGGGGAGGTCGACCTCGCCGTGGTGTTCGACTACGGCTCCGCCGACGGCGAGGTGCGGCTCACGCCGCTGTTCACCGAGGGCCTGCACCTGGTGACGCGGCCCGGCGCCGAGGGGCCGCTGGAGTCCTTCGCGCGGGCACGCTGGATCGCGGGGTGCGCGCGGTGCCGGGAGAGCCTGGTGCGCCGGTGCGCGGCGGCCGGGTTCGTGCCGGACATCGCGTTCACGACCGACGACTACGTGGCGGTGCAGGCGCTGGTCGCGGCCGGGCTGGGCGTGACGATCCTGCCGTCGCTGGCGCTGCGGGCGCACCGGTCGGCGGCCGTGGCGACGGTACCGCTGGCGGGCGAGGGGCGGCGGGTGAGCGCGGCGGCGTACGGTGTTCCCCCGGACCCACCCGCCACCGCACGCCTCCTCGAGTTCCTGATCACAACGGGTGACGAGGACATGCGGAGCGTGACGGCGAGAACGTGAATTTATCTCACAGGTGTATGGTGTCAAGAAGACGGAACGGCCACCACAGCTAGGTAATCCGACTCACGACGGCTGAGTTGCGCGGCGGATCCGATCTCCTCCCGGCCCGGCTGGAATGTTCCGCATGGGACAGACGGTCTACATCACGGGGTGCGGGTCGTTCCTGCCGGGAGCGCCGGTCGGCAACGACGAGATCGCGGACCGGCTCGGCGGCTCGGACCGGGCCACGGCCCGGCGGCGGGCGCGGGTGCTCGCGGCCAACGGGATTCGGCAGCGCCACTACGCGGTCGGCGCGGCGGCCGGTGCGCTTGACGGGGCGGGCGCGGGGTCCGGCGACAGCGAGGCCGGACCGCGGCTGAGCAACGAGGAGCTCGCCGCCGCGGCGGTCGAGCGGGCCGTCAAGGACGCCGGGCTCGCCATGGGCGAGATCGGCATGCTCGCGACCGGCACGACGATGGGCGACCAGCTCGTGCCCGGGTTCGCGGCGATGGTGCACGGCCGCGTCGGCGGCGGCCCGATGGAGCTGCTCAGCGCCGGCGGGGTCTGCGCGTCGGGGATGGCCGCGCTCAAGGCGGCCGCCGCGACCGTGGCGCTCGGCGAGCACGACGCGGCCGTCGTGGTCGGGTCGGAGCTCGTCAGCCGGGTGCTGGCCGAGCCGCGGTTCGGGGCCGGCGGGCGGGTCACGGCCGACGCCGAGTTCCTGCGGTGGACGCTCTCCGACGGGGCCGGGGCCGTCGTGCTGTCGTCGCGGCCGCGCACGGATCGGGCCAGCCTGCGGGTCGAGTGGGTGCGCAGCGTGTCGTACGCGCACGAGCACCCGGCCTGCATGCGCGCCGGCGAAGGGTGGCTCGACGCCGGCAGCGCCGCCGAGGCCGAGGCCGCCGGGGCGCTGCGGCTGCGGCAGGACGTCGGCGGGCTGCCCGGGCTGGTGCGGCTGGGGGTCGAGCAGCTGCGCGAACTCGTTGACATCCGAACGATCGACCACGCGCTCGTGCACTACTCGGCGAACACGTTCCGCGACCGGATATTTCGTGAAATGCCGGAAATCGCGGCCATCTGCTTCAGCAACCTCGAACAGTGCGGCAACACCGGGGCGGGCAGCATCTTCGTGATGCTCGAGGAGGCGTGGCGCACGCGACGGTTCCGCCCGGGCGAGCGAATCCTGCTCGCCGTGCCCGAATCCGGGCGCTTCACGATCGCGTTCGCGCTGCTCACCTGCGTCGGGCCGGCCCAGCTCCTCGACGAGCTCGCCGAGGTCTGGGGCGAGCTCGAACAACGGCTCGCCGAGGTTGCGCTGGTGCGCCGCATCGAGGACGGCACGGCCACGATCCGCGACTACCGGGCCCTGCTGCTCAACCTCCGCCAGCAGGTGGTCGAGGGCGGGCGGTGGATCTCGCGGGCCGCGTCCAACTTCTCCGCCGAGCGGTTCGAGCTGCGCAGCGCCGCGATCCGGCACGCCGCCGAGGAACACCGGGACTTCCGGCTGCTCGAGCGCGACTTCGTCGCCGTCGGCGGGGACCTCGCCGAGATCACCGCGGCCGCCAAGAACCCGGGGTCGGAGGCGTTGTCCGCGTTCATCCTGCAGCAGGCCTCGCTGCCCGACCCGGTCGACCTGCTCGGCGCGATGTTCGTGATCGAGGGGCTCGGCGGCGTCAAGGCGCTGGGGTGGGCCCGCATGCTGCAGGAGCGGCTGGGGCTCACCGACGAGCAGGTGAGCTTTCTGCGGTACCACGGCCAACACGACGGCGACCACCTGAGCGAGATGCGCCGGCTGCTCGGCCTCGTCATGGCCGATCCCGCCGACTGTGCGCGGATCGTGCGCACGGCCCGGATCACGGCGCGGCTGTACGCCCTGCAGCTGGAGGAGATCCGATGACCGCCGACGGGATCTGGGACGAGCTCGCCGCCCGGGAGCCGATGGACCCGGCCACGCTCCGGCTCGTCATCGAGGACCAGCGCTCGGCGTCGCGGCGGTGGCTGTACCCCCTCCTGCGCCCAATCTGCGGCGTGCTCGTCGCGGTCGTCGTCGTGGTGCGGCGGTTCGTGCCCGGGCGGCTCACCGCGCACGGGCTCATGGACGTGCTCTGCGTGTGGTTCCTGCGCCGCTGGGTCAGCCCGGCCGCGGGCGAGCTGCTCGTGCGGCACTTCATCGTCGAGACGAACCTGCTCGTGTTCATCGCGCGCAACACCGGCGGGCCGCACGAGGTGACGCTGCGGCCGCGGGCGCTGCGGGAGCTCGGCGACCGGGCGGTCATCGAGCACGACGTGAACGTGTACGAGGTGCTCAAGGCCGTCGGGGAGCGGCGCGAGGCGCTCGACACGAGCATGCTGCGCGTCGGGCCGGTCGACGCCGAGCCGGGCACCCGCCGGATCCTGCGGCTGGACATCCAGTCGGCGCTGTGCCTGATGAACATCCCGTTCGCGGTGTGCCTGAGCGCGGCCGAGTACCGGCGGGCCGTGCACTCGCTGCGCCTCGACACGCACCTCATGGCCGTGCTCGCCGACGTCACCGGCGACCCGGTGTTCCGCACCTGGGCGCCGGCGGGCGTCGCCGTGCGGGTCGACAGCCGGCTCGACGTGCCGCGGGCGGTCTACGAGCACGCGGTGGTCTGCGAGTACGCCCACGAAAGGTTGCGGCGGCCGGCCACCGTCCGACTGGTGGCCGGCGCCGCCGGCTAGAGGCGCACGCCCAGCAGGGCGTCGACCGCGGAGGCCATGATCGCCGGGGCTTCGCGGTCGTCGCCCGCGTCGGCGAGCGTCGCGTCCACCCACGCGTCGACGGCGGCCAGCGCGCCGGGCGCGTCGAGGTCGTCGCCGAGGCGCTCGCGCAGCTGGGCGACGAGCTCCGCGCCCGACGGGCCGATGCCCGCCCGGGCCGCCTCCCGCCATCGCGACAGGCGCTGCTGGCCGGCCTTGAGGACGTCGTCGGTCCACATGCGGTCGTTGCGGTAGTGGTCGGCGAGCAGGGCCAGGCGCACCGCCATCGGGTCGACGCCGTCGCCGCGCAGCCGGGACACGAAGACGAGGTTGCCCTTGCTCTTGGACATCTTCTCGCCGTCGAGGCCGATCATGCCCGCGTGCACGTAGTGGGTCGCGAACGGCGCCTTGCCGGAGAGGGCCTCGGCGTGGGCGGCGGAGCACTCGTGGTGCGGGAAGAGCAGGTCGTTGCCGCCGCCCTGCACGTCGATGGTGTCGCCGAGCAGGCTCTGGGCGATGACCGTGCACTCGATGTGCCAGCCGGGGCGGCCGGGGCCGAGCTCGCCACCGTTCCAGGCCGGCTCGCCGTCGCGGGCGCCGCGCCACAGCAGCGGGTCGAGCGGGTCGCGCTTGCCGGGGCGCTGCGGGTCGCCGCCGCGCTCGGCCGCCAGGCGCAGCATCTCGGTGCGGGACAGGTTGGACTCGGAGCCGAAGCCGGGGGCCGTGGCGACGGAGAAGTACACGTCGCCGGTGCCGTCCTCGAGGGGGTAGGCGTGGCCGGAGGCGATGAGCGCGGCGACCTTGCGGGCGATCTGCGGGATGGACTCGACCGCGCCGACGTACCGCTTCGGCGGGATGATCCGCAGCGCCTCCATGTCCTCGCGGAACAGCGCGGTCTCGCGCATGGCGAGCACGATCCAGTCCTCGCCGTCGCGCTCGGCCCGCTCCAGCAGCGGGTCGTCGACGTCGGTGACGTTCTGGACGTAGTCGACCTCGTGCCCGGCGTCGCGCCACACCCGGTTGGCCAGGTCGAACGCGATCATCGTGGCCGCGTGCCCGAGGTGGGTGGCGTCGTAGGGGGTGATGCCGCAGACATACATGGTCGCGGGGCGGCCGTCGAGCTCGACGGGGGCGATCTCCCGGCGCGCCGAGTCGAACAGGGCGAGCGGCGCGGCATCGCCGGTGGGGCGGGGCAGCGTGGGCAGCGCCGGTGCGGTCCAGGAGTCCATGACCAACAGCGTATCCGGGGTCACGCTCCCCGAGGGATGTGACGATCGTTGCCCTTGCGCTTGCACTTCCCGTAGCTGGAAGGGGTTCACTGGTGCCCATGACGACGGGCGTCCCGATCGGGGAGTTCTCGCGGCTGAGTCATCTGTCCGCGAAGACGCTGCGGTACTACCACGACATCGGCCTGCTCGTGCCGGCCGAGGTCGACGGGGAGACCGGGCATCGGCGCTACCACACGGGCCAGGTCGGCGACGCGCACCTCATCCGGCGGCTGCGCGGGCTGGACCTGCCGCTGGCCGAGATCCGCACGGTGCTCGCCGCGCCCGACGCCGGGGCCGGGACGCTGCGCCAGCACCTGGACCGCATGGAGGCGGAGCTGGCGCGGACCCGGGACGTGGTCGCCTCGCTGCGGCGGCTGCTGGACGCTTCGCCGCCGGTGACGGTGCTGTACCGCACCCACGCCCCGGCGCCCGTCCTGCGTGTCGAGGCCCGGGTCGCCCGCCCCGACGTGGGGGCGTGGTGCGGGGCGGCGTTCGGGGAGCTGTTCGGGGTGCTCGCGCGGGCGGGCGCCGATCCGGCCGGCCCGGCGGGCGCCACCTACTCGCCCGAGTTCTTCGAGCAGGACGCCGGGGGAGTTTCCGCCTTCGTACCGGTCGTGCCCGACGCCTTCGCCGCCGACCCGCGCCTGGGCACGCTGCCGGGGCGCCGGTATGCCGTGGCGGTGCACGCGGGGCCGTTCGGCGACTGTGACCTCACGTACGGGGCGCTGGGGGCGCACGTGGCGGTGCACGACACGGCGCTGGGGGAGGCGATCGTGGAGCGGTACCTGGTCGGGCCGCAGCACACGGACGACGAGGAGCGGTTCCGGACCGAGGTCTGCTGGCCGGTCGCCTGAGACGGCGGCCCGGGCGCCGGGAAGCCGAGCCGGATTGCCGGCAGCGCCGACCGGGCTCACGAACACCGGCCACCTCCGGCCGGTCACACACACGGTCACACCAGCGCCGGCCGCCCGCTGGGCGCAGGACAAGCGCCGGCCGCCCGCTGGGCGCAGGACAAGCGCCGGCCGCCCGCTGGGCGCGGGACAAGCGCCGGCCGGTCGCGTCCAACACCGCGACCGGCCGTAGCACCGGACGAAACGTCCGGCACTCCGTGATCGGACTTTTCGTACTTATACCCCGTCAGGGGAAAAATGCGATATGTCGTGGCGCGGCAGCGCCCGACATATCGTTCACACCCGAACGAAGGAGCGCGCACCAACCATGTCCGACCTCGAACTCGCCAACATCACCGTTGACTGCACCGGCAGCGCCGAGGACCTGGCCGCCTTCTACGCCGAGCTGCTCGGCCGCGACCTGAACCCGGGCGCGTCCGAGTTCTTCGCCACCGCCGGCCACTCCCCCACGCTCATGTTCATCCGCGTCCCCGAGCGCACCCCCGGCAAGAACAGCGTCCACCTCGACCTGCACACCGACGACATCGCGGCCGGCGTCGAGCGGGCGGTGGCGCTGGGGGCCCGGCACGTGGGCGACTTCGACGAGTACGGCGCGGTCTGGGCGACCCTGGCCGACCCCGAGGGCAACCTGTTCGACATCGGCCGCTCGTCGACGGCCTGAATCTGGCATATCCGGAAGACATCCGCGCGCCGGGCCGGCCTGCGCGGCGCCGGAGCCGGACTCAGATCGGCGGCCAGGGAATCGCGTGGCGGTCCTCGTCCGGCGACGGGAACGTGCGCGCCCGCAGCAGCGCGTCGATGCGCACCCAGATCATGGCCACCTCGGCCGGGGTCAGGTGCTCCGCGAACGTCTCGGCGAGGCCCGCGGAGTACTGCGCGCGCAGCTTCTCCAGCACCTCGACCCCCTCGTCCGGGATCGGCTCGCCGGCCCAGCCCCAGATGATCGTGCGCAGCTTGTCCTCGGTGTGGAAGCAGATGCCGTGGTCGACGCCGTGGACCTTGCCGTCCACGGTGTCGATCACGTGGCCGCCCTTGCGGTCGGCGTTGTTCGCGACCGCGTCGAAGAGCGCGATGCGGGCCAGCCGCGGGTCGTCGGCGTGGGCGAGGACGAAGGGGCGGCCGCGCTCGTCGCGGGCCGACATGATCCGGCGCCAGTCCTTCGGGACCTTGTTCGCGGGCACGAACCCGAGGAGCAGGTCGTCGCTCTGCAGCTCGTCGTCGATCCAGAGCTGGCACATGCCGGGGCCGAGCGGGCCGTCGCGCAGCAGGGTCGGCGGGACGATGCCCCAGCCGGTCGCCTCGGAGAGCAGCCAGGCCGAGTACTCCCGGCCGGCGAGGGTGCCGTCGGGGAAGTCCCACAGCGGGCGCTCGCCGCTGACCGGCTTGTAGACGCACCGGGCCACGGTGTCACCCAGGGTGATGACGCAGCGCAGGGTGGCGTTGGAGGCGTCCATGAGCCGGCCCTCGAGCTCCAGCTCGCCGTGGCGCAGCAGCTCGAGCGCCTCGTCCTCGGGCAGGGCCGGCACGCCCGGCTACCGCCGGTAGCCGTTGTGCCGCGGGCAGAGGTGCCCGCGGGCGTCGAGGGGCTGGCCGCACAGCGGGCACGGCGGGCGGCCGGAGGCGACGACGCGCTTGGCCCGCTCGATGAACGCCTTCGTGGCCGCCGGCGTCAGCCGGACCCGCAGGCGGTCCCGGTCGGCGGTGGCGAGCTCCTCGTCCTCGTCCTCGTCGGTCTCCTCGGTCTCCTCGTCGCCGACCGCGATCGCCTCGATGATGACCGTGGCGCTGTCGACGTCGAACTGCAGGCCGAGCGTGCCGACGCGGAACTCCTCGTCCAGCGGGGTGTCGAGGGGCTCGTTGTCGGCGGTCTCGACGACCGTCTCCGCGGCGAGGTCGACGCCGAAGCGGCGGTGGGCCTCCTGCAGCAGCTCCTCGAGCTTCTCGGCCAGCAGGGAGACCTGCACCTTTTCCAGGGCGACGCTGATCAGCCGGCCGCCGCCGCGGGCCTGCAGGAAGAAGGTCCGCTCCCCCGGCGCACCCACGGTGCCGGCAACGAACCGCTCCGGCGGCTCGAATGCATACACGTGGTGGCTCATGCTGTCACCTCCGCTTCGCTCCGGCGCCAGCCTGAGCTGAATCAATGCCCATGATGAGCGGCCTCTCCGCTTCGCTCCGAACCGCTCATGCTGAGAACTCTATCCAGTCGTGGCGGCAACCGCCGCAGGCGGGCACAAGATCACACCGAACCGCCCGAACCGCCCCCGACGGCGGCATCCGAGGACGGCTCGCCCTCCGTCTTCTCCGGCGGCTGGAACCCGGACAGATCGCCGCCGGTGTCGTTGAGGCGCAGGACGAAGGAGCGCAGCGGGGTGTACCGGATGACGGTCACGGACGCGGGCTCGACCGCGAGGCGCTGGAACAGGTCCAGGTGCATGCCGAGCGCGTCCGCCGCGATCGCCTTGATGATGTCGCCGTGGCTGCAGGCCAGCCAGACGGCCTCCGGGCCGTGCGAGGCGGCGATGCGGGCGTCCCAGGAGCGGACCGCGGCGATCGCCCGGGCCGACATGGCGGCCATCGACTCCGCGTCGGGACCGGGGAACACGGCCGCGGAGGGGTGGGCCTGCACCGTCGCCCACAGCGGCTCCTTGGCCAGCTCCTTGAGCGGGCGGCCGGTCCAGTCGCCGTACCGGCACTCGATGATGCCCTCGTCCTCGACGACGTCGGTCACGTCCGGCAGGGCGAGGGACAGGGTCTCGCGGCAGCGCGGCAGCGGGCTGCTGACGACGGCGGCGAGGGGCAGCTTGGCCGCGGCGAGGCGCTCGCCGACGGCGACGGCCTGGGCCCGGCCGACCTCGTCCAGCGCGACGGGCTGGTGCCCGGCGAGGACGCCGGTCGCGTTGGTCGTGGTCCGGCCGTGGCGCAGCAGCAGAACGGTGGTCACGAGCTCAGTCCCGCCCGCTCCCACGCCTCGGCGAGCTGGCGGATGACGCCGATGGAGTAGTCGGCGTCGCCGAACACGATGGTGGAGATCTCCGTCACGCCGGCCTCCTGATACGCCTGCAGCCGCTCCGCCACGCGCTCGACGGGCCCGAGCAGCGAGGTGCGGTCGATGAACTCCAACGGTACGGCGGCGGCCGCGTCCCGGTGGCGCTTGGCGAGATAGAGGTCCTGGATCTCCCTGGCCGCCTCGCCGTAGCCCATGCGGGTGGCGAGGGCGTTGTAGAAGTTCTGCTCCCGCGAGCCCATGCCGCCGACGTAGAGGGCCGCGTAGGGGCGCACGAGCTCGGCGCACATGGCGATGTCGTCGCCGAAGACCACCGGTACCGATGCCGCCACCTCGAAGCCGTCCATCGTCTTGCCGGCCTTGGCCCGGCCCGCGGCGATCGAGCCCAGCGACTCGCTCGCGTGCTCCGGGGAGAAGAAGATGGCCAGCCAGCCGTCGGCGATCTCGCCGGTCAGCTCCAGGTTCTTGGGCCCGACGGCGGCGAGGTAGACCGGGACGTGGTCGCGGACCGGGTGCAGGATGAGCTTGAGCGCCTTGCCGGGGCCGTCGGGCAGCGGCAGCGTGTAGAACTCGCCGTCGTAGTCGACGAGCTTGCGGGTCAGGGCCAGGTTGACGATGTCGACGTATTCGCGGGTGCGCTTGAGCGGCTTGGCGAAGCGCACGCCGTGCCAGCCCTCGGAGACCTGGGGGCCCGACACGCCGAGGCCGAGGCGGAACCGGCCGCCGGAGAGCTTGTCGATCGTGGCGGCGGTCATCGCCGTCATGGCCGGGGTGCGGGCCGGAATCTGGAACACGGCGGAGCCCAGCTCGATGCGCTCGGTCTGCCCGGCGATCCACGCGAGCATGCTCGGTGCGTCGGAACCGTAGGCCTCCGCCACCCATACGCAGGAGAAACCGAGCCGGTCGGCCTCCTGGGCGATGGCCAGGTGACCGGCCGGGTCGTTCCACGACGACAGGTAACCGAGGTTCAACGCAAGCCGCACTACTGCCTCCCGGAGGTCCCCCGTGCGACCCTGCACGGTGCGGCACCAGGGTAGCCTGTGCCGCGGCCAGGCCCGGCCTCCGCCATGTTGGCGCCCTCCGGCCGTATCGTTCCATGCATGCAACAGCGACCGCTCGGCCGTAGCGGGCTGGCGGTATCCCGGCTGGCCCTCGGCACGATGACGTGGGGCCGTGACACCGACGCCGACGACGCGGCGGCCCAGCTCAAGACGTTCCGCGACGCCGGCGGGACGCTGCTGGACACCGCGGACGTCTACGCCGACGGCGAGGCCGAGTCGGTCATCGGTGCCCTGGTCGGCCGGCTGGTACCGCGCGATGAGCTGGTCATCGCGACCAAGGCGGGCCTGCGTCCGGGGATGACCCGCCGGCGCGACGGCTCCCGCGGCCACCTGCTGAGCGCCCTCGACACGTCCCTGCAGCGGCTCGGGACCGACCACGTGGATCTGTGGCAGGTGCACGGGTACGACCCCGACACGCCGCTGGAGGAGACGCTCTCGGCGATCGACACGGCGGTGAGCAGCGGCCGGGCCCGCTACGCCGGCGTGTCGAACTTCTCCGGCTGGCAGACGGCCCGGGCCGCGACCTGGCAGGCGGCGTGGCCGGGGCGGGCGCCGCTGGTCTCCACGCAGGTGGAGTACTCGCTGCTGGAGCGGGGCATCGAGCGCGAGGTCATCCCGGCGTGCACGGCGCTGGGCATCGGCATCCTGCCCTGGTCGCCGCTGGGCCGCGGGGTGCTGACGGGCAAGTACCGCACCGGCGTGCCGGCCGACTCGCGGGCCGCGTCGCCGCACTTCGAGCGGTTCGTGGCGCCGTATCTCGACGACCGCTGCGCCGGGATCGTCGAGGCGGTCGCGACCGCGGCGGGCGGCCTCGGCGTGTCGCCGCTGGAGGTGGCGCTGGCGTGGGTGCGGGACCGGCCGGGCGTGGTCGCGCCGGTGCTCGGCGCGCGCACGGTGGGGCAGCTGCTCGGGGCGCTGCAGACCGAGGAGATCGTGCTGCCGCGGGAGATCCGGGCCGCGCTCGACGACGTGTCGGCGCCCACCTCCGGCTACCCGGAACGGCAGACGTAGCGGGAGCGCATACGCTGGTGGACCATGCTGCGCCGACTGCTGACCCTGGCCGGCGTGCTGCTGCTCACCGCGTGTGACGCCGGCGCGCCCGTCAGCCACCCCGACGCCACGATGCCCACCCCGACCTGGGCGCCCGCGCCGTCCGCGAGCCCGGCCGGGACGACGATGCCGGTGCCGGAGCGCCCGACCGGGGTCGCGATCGGCACGACGGTGACCGCGATTTCCGAAAACGCCGCATTTGTACTACCCGAGGCCGCCCGATCCCCGGTCGCCGGACCGACCCGGGGCGTGGTGAGCGTCGCCGGCGGGTTCCGCGTGGTCGCCGGGTCCGCGGTGCACAACCTGCCCGGCGGGGCGACGTGGGCGCTGCCGGCCCCGGGCGGGGCGATCGCCGTGCCCCGCGACGCCGGCTGGACCGCCGTCGCGCTGCCCGACCGCGGCGATGTGATCATCCTCTCGGCCACCGGGGAGGTACTGCGCACCATCGCCACCGGCGGGCGCCCGGCCGCCCTGGCCGCGGACGGCTCCCGCATCGCGGTGCTCGACGCGTCGGAGTCCTCGATCACCGTGTTCGACGCCGCGACCGGCGCGCGGCAGGAGGCGCTGCGGGCCGGCGACGGGGCCGTGACGGTCGCGGCCGTCGGCGGCGGCCGGTTCGCGGTGATCGACGCGCGCGACGGGGAGCTGCTGGTCTTCGACACCGGGCCGCTGATCCTGCGCCAGCGGTACCCGGTGAAGGGCGGGGCGTGGGCGGCCGCGTACGACGGGAACCGGGGTGTGCTCTGGGTGACGCTCACGGCGCGTAACGAGGTGGTGGGCTTTCACCTCGGCGGTGGGACGCCGCGGGAGGTCGGGCGGCATCCGACGGTACGGCTGCCGCTGGCCCTCGCCGTCGACCCGGCCTCCGGGGCGCTGGCCGTCGCCGGGTCGGACGGCACCGGGGCGCAAGGGCTGGTGCAGCGCATTGCGGCGTAGCAGTATCGGTGCATGGACTACGAGTACGTGCCGCTGCGGTTGCCGTCGAATGTCGACCGGATGACCGCTAACGCACAGCTGACGATCCAGGCCGAGTACGGCGGCTGGGAGCTGGCGCGGGTCCGGCTCTACCCGGACGGCTCCCGCCAGGTGATGCTCCGCCGCCGCGTCACCAGCACCTCGCTCCCCGGGCTCAGCACGTAGGTGAAGGCCGGCGTCGCGCATTCGCGCGACGGAACGTAACGATGTCCGTGCTCGCGCCGGCCGCGGCCCCCGCCGGGCGCGCGCTCGCCGTCGCCGGACGCTAGCCCCGCACCGGCGGCTGGTTCGGCGGCCTGGCCGGCCTCGCCGGCGGCATGGCCGGCGGCATGGCCGGGGCCAGGCGCAGCACCGCCGCGAACTCGGGCGTCAGCCGGTGCGCGACGAGTTCGCCGCCGTCGCCGAACACCGGCCGCACGACCGCCGGGACCGGGATCGTCCGGCCCTCGGTGAGGCGCAGGAAGTCGATGTAGGCGGCGATGAGCGCCGACAGGCCCGGCCCGTCGGCCGGCGTGACGACCACGGTGTCGTCGCTCGCCGCGGCCTCGCGCACGGCCGCGGCGACCTCGGGATCGACGCGCTCGATCACCCGGATCAGCGCCAGCGCCGCGTCGGCGGTCAGCGCGGCGGGCGCCGCGCTGCGGTCCCGCTCGGCGTCCTCGACCGAGGCCGGGCTCACCTCGACGTCGAGGGCGGCGGAGCGGGAGAGCAGGTCCCGCACGCGCAGCAGGTGCAGCCGGCGGCCGCTGAGATCGAAGAACTCCTTGACCAGCTCCGGCCGCGGCCCGACGAACTCGGACCGGTGCCGCCACCACCAGTCCTCCTTCTCGTCGTTGGTGACGATCACGAGGTCCAGCCCGCGCTCCCGCGCCGCCTCGCACGACTGCCAGAAGATCAGGAAGTCACCCGTCGCGCCCTCGGGGTGGGCGGTCTTCGCGGCGTCCAGGTATCCGGGCGGCCGCCGCTCGGCGATGCGCCGCGTGCCCTCCGCGACGAGCTCCGACCAGCGCCGCTCGCCGGGGTGCGGCAGCACCCGGCCGTCGAGGAGCGCGAGCAGCCGCCGCATCACCGGGTCCTGCTCGACCGGGGTGGCGGCCCGCACCCGGCCCGTCTCGGTCCGCACGATCGCGATGTCGAGGTCGTCGAAGAGCTCCTCGATCGCCTGCTCGTGGCGGCGCAGGTCGGCGTCGTCGAGCGCGACGGTGCGCGCCCACCGCCGCATCGCCTCGGCCGCGGCGGCCCGGCTCTTCCCGAGCTCCTCGCGGGTCTCGCGGGCCACGCCGGACGGGTTGCCGATGGCGCTCATCCGGTTGCGGTGGAACTCGCGCAGGGCCTGGTGCGGCACGACCAGCCGGTCCCCGAGCCGCTCGAGGACCGCGAGGAGGTCCTCGGTGGTGCGGCGGTTGTAGCGGTACAGGCTCAGCAGCACGTTGGCGTCGACCGCGACGAGCGCGGACTGGAGGGCCTGGTCCTTGTCGGCGTCACCGACGATCCGGTAGCCCTCGAAGCTGTCGAAGAGTCCATGCATCGACGGCCACGATATACGTCGCATCGGCGGGGCCGGGCCGGCTCGGCCGGCCGGCAATTTTCCACGCGGTTGCGCCGGGTTCGCCGGGTCCGTGGCGTGCGGCTTGACCCCGCTGCCGAAGCGCATCGACAGTGGCCGTTACCACGAAGGGTCGCAAAGAAGGGGTCGTACCGCCATGCGAAGAACCCGCACGCTCGCACTCGCCCTCGGGGCCGTGGTCGCCGCCGGGGCGGCCGGGGCCGTGGCCGCCGCGCGCGAGGCTCGCAACTTCGGGCGGTGCGGCGTTACCGGCCGTGTGCCGCGGGTAGTCGCAAGGGCATGACGTTCCGCAAAGGCGACCACGTGACCTGGCGCAGCCA
The DNA here is from genome assembly GCF_050947935.1 of Dactylosporangium sp. CA-052675. GTDB lineage: Bacteria > Actinomycetota > Actinomycetes > Mycobacteriales > Micromonosporaceae > Dactylosporangium. Next base: position 7,209,372 of record NZ_CP192010.1, read on the forward strand.
CGGCAAGACGGTCCACGGCACCGTCGAGCGGCGCATCACCTCGCGCACCGAGGCGGCCGGGCGGACGGTCGCGGCCTCCCCGGACGAGCCGCAGTACGAGGTGCGCAGCGACAAGACGGGCCGCACCGCCGTGCACAGGGAGGATTCGCTCGACCATGACAGCTGACGCGTACGCCGAGTTCCGCGACGCGGTCAACATGACGGCGTCGGAGCTGCAGCGCTGGCTCGGCACCGAGGCGTCGAAGGCGGCCGGGCAGCACAGCGGCGGCGGCGAGTCGGTGGGCCATGACAGCGGCCGGCAAATCGTGCGCATCCTGCACACGAAGCGGGCCGACCTGACCGAGGCGGACGAGGCGCACATGCGCAAGGTCGTCGGGTACGTGCACCGGCACCTCGCCCAGCGCCCGTCCGGCGACGTCACCGACACCCGCTGGCGGCACTCGCTCATGAACTGGGGCCACGACCCGCTCAAGCGGTAGCGGCGCCGGCAGGGGTCCGTCAGGAGCACGGACCCCTGGCGGCGGGCCGCTCACGTGTTGACCGGGAAGCCCAGGGACAGGCCGCGCTGGCTCGGGTCGCTCCAGCGGGTCGTCACGACCTTGGCCCGCGTGAAGAAATGCACGCCCTCAGTGCCGTGCGCGTGCACGTCGCCGAAGAGGGAGGACTTCCAGCCGCCGAAGGAGTAGTACGCCATCGGCACCGGGACGGGCACGTTGACGCCGACCATGCCGACCTGGATCTCGCGGCAGAAGCGCCGCGCCGCGCCCCCGTCGGCGGTGAAGATCGCGGTGCCGTTGCCGTACGGGTTGGCGTTGATCAGGGCCACGCCCTCCTCGTACGACGCGACGCGCACGACCGACAGGACCGGGCCGAAGATCTCCTCGGCGTAGACGGACATGCCGGGCTCGACGCCGTCGAGCAGGGTCGGGCCCACGAAGAAGCCCTCGCCGTCGGCGTCGTAGGCACCCTCGCGGCCGTCGACGACCACCCGGGCGCCCGCGGCCGCGCCCGCCGCGATCGCCGACGCCACCCGGTCCCGGGCCGCGGCCGAGACCAGCGGGCCCATGTCGCAGCCGCGGCGGCCGTCGCCGGTGCGCAGGCTGCGGGCCCGCTCGGCGATCCGCTCGACCAGGCCGTCGGCCACCTCGCCGACGGCGACGACCACCGAGATGGCCATGCAGCGCTGGCCGGCCGAGCCGAAGCCGGCGTTCACGGCCTGGTCGGCGGCCAGGTCCAGGTCGGCGTCGGGCAGCACCAGCATGTGGTTCTTGGCGCCGCCCAGGGCCTGCACGCGCTTGCCGTGGCGGCTGGCGGTCTCGTGGACGTACGACGCGACCGGGGTCGAGCCGACGAACGACACGGCGGCCACGTCGGGGTGCTCGAGCAGGGCGTCGACCGCCTCCTTGGCGCCGTTGACGACGTTGAAGACGCCGTCGGGCAGGCCGGCCTCCTGCCACAGGCGGGCCAGCCACAGGGCGGCGGAGGGGACCTTCTCGCTGGGCTTGAGCACGACGGTGTTGCCGGCCGCGATCGCGATCGGGAAGAACCACATCGGGACCATCGCCGGGAAGTTGAACGGGCTGATGATCACGACGGGGCCGAGCGGCTGGCGCAGGGAGTGCACGTCGACGGCGGTCGAGGCGTTCTCGGTGAAGCCGCCCTTGAGCAGGTGGGGCATGCCGCAGGCGAACTCGACGACCTCGCGGCCGCGGGCCACCTCGCCGCGGGCGTCGTCGAGGACCTTGCCGTGCTCGGCGGTGATGATCGCGGCGAGCTCGTCGGCGCGCTCGTTGAGCAGCTCCCGGAAGCGGAACAGCACCGTGGTGCGGCGGGCGAGCGAGGTCTCGCTCCAGTCGGCGAACGCGGCGGTCGCGGCCTTCACGGCGGCGTCGGCCACGGCCGCGCCGGCCAGGCCGACGCGGGCGGTCTCGGCCCCGGTGGCCGGGTCGGTCACGGGCGCGGTGGCCCCGGCGGGCACCACCTCGGCCCCGGAGATCCAGTGCGGCACGACGGTCATGTGGCGGCTCCCAGGCAGCGGCGGATGTGGGCGTGGACGGCGAGGACACGTTCGGCGCCGCGGACCATCGCGGGGTCGACCATGCGGCCGGTCGCGGTGACCGCGACGGCGCGCCCGCCGGCCCCGGCGGCGGCGAGGCTGTCGAGCAGTGCCCGCGCGGCGGCGACCTCCCCCGGGTCGGGGGCGAAGCCGGTCAGGATGGGCTCGACCTGCTTCGGGTGGACGGCGGTGCGGCCCAGGAAGCCCATGGCCCGGCCGGCGCGGCAGGAGGCAATCAGGCCCTCGGTGTCGGCGAGGTCGGTCCAGGCCGACATCATCGGCGCGGGCAGGCCGGCCGCGCGGGCCGCGACGATCACCCGCGAGCGGGCCCAGACCAGGCCGTCGTCGGAGGTGACGCCGAGGTCGCTACGCAGGTCCGCCTCGCCGAGCGCGAGCGCGGCGACCTGCGGGGCGCGGGCGATGCCGGCCGCGGCCTCGATCCCGGCGGCGGACTCCAGCAGGGCGTGCACGGGCACCGGGCCGAGCGCGGCGACGACCCGCGCGACCTCGGCGGGCGACTCGACCTTGGGTACCCGGACCGAGTGCAGCCCGGCAATGCCGGCAATGCCGGCAATGCCGGCCAGGGCGGCCAGGTCGGCCTCCCCGGCCGGCGTGCCGGCCCCGTTGACCCGCACCGAGATCCGGGCCCGGGCGGCGGGGTCGAGCGCGGTGAGCCAGTCGCGCACCGCGGCCCGCGCGCCGTCCTTGCCGCCCACCGCGACGGCGTCCTCCAGGTCGAGGATCACCAGGTCCGCCGGGCCGGCCAGCGCCTTGGCGAACAGCGCCGGCCGGTCGCCGGGGACGTAGAGGGCGACGAGATCGGGCGTCACGAGCCCGTGGGGCGGTGCAGGTAGCGGCCGCGCGGCTCGCCGGTGACCACGCCGTCGGTGAGCACCCGCATGCCGCGCACGAACGTGTCGGTGACGGCGGCGCTGAGCTCGAAGCCCTCGAACGGCGTGTACTCCTGGGCCGAGAGCGAGTCGGCGGCGCGGATCGTCCACGGGCGGTCGTCGTCGAGCAGGCACAGGTCGGCGTCGAAGCCCTCCTTGATGGCGCCCTTCGACGGCAGGCCGTAGCGCTGCGCGGGGTTCCACGCGGTGAGCGCGGCGATCCGGTCCCAGCCCAGGCCGCGCTTGCGTCCCTCGCTCACGAGGGCGGGCAGGAGGTACTCGGCGCCGCCGAAGCCGGACTTGGCCAGGAAGACGTCGTCGCGGTCGGCGCCGAACTTCTGCTCGTCGCGGCAGCAGGCGTGGTCGGAGACGACCCAGTCGAGCTCTCCGGCGAGCAGGTGCTCCCACAGCGCCTCGACGTCCTCGCGCGGGCGCAGCGGCGGGTTCACCTTGCCGCCGATGCCCGAGGCCGTGTGGATGTCGGCGACCAGGTGCCCGATGGTGACCTCGCGGCGGAAGTCGATGTGCGGGAACGTCCTGGCCATGAGCAGGGCGGCGGCGACGGCCTTCGCCGAGCTCAGGTGCAGCAGGTTGATCTTCGGCAGGCCGGTCTCGTGGGCGAGGTAGGACGCGATCGAGATGGCCAGGCCCTCGGAGTGCGGCGGGCGGGAGGCGGAGTAGGCCTCGAGGCCGGTGAGGGTGCCGTCCTCCTCGACCAGCTTCGTGTAGGCCGCCATGATCTCGGCGGTCTCGCAGTGCAGGCTGAGCGAGATCGCCTCGGCCTTGTCGGGGAACTGCTCGCGGGCCTTCTGGATGCCGCGCATCACGAACTCGAAGTGGGCGATGTCGTAGCGCTCGCCCTCGGGGGTCATCAGGAACTTCGACTGGTCCGAGGAGCGGCCGTGCAGGCCGTGGCTGCCGTAGAACATGAAGATCTTGAACGAGGTGACGCCGTGCCGCTCGACCAGCATCGGGATCTCGTCGATGTGCTCCTTGCTCATCGGGGCGAGATGGAAGGCGTAGTCGATGAAGGCGTTGCCCTCGCTGAGGCCGAGCACCTCGGGGAAGACCTCGGCGTAGGGGCCGCCCTTGTTGAGGTAGTACTGGCCGGTGCGCATGTAGTTCAGGCCGGTGGTGACCCCGCCCTGGGCCGCGGCCCGGCTCTCGGCCTCGGTGTCGACGTCGAGCGGGTTGTAGATGCCCCAGTGCTGGTGGGCGTCGACGACGCCGGGGAAGGCGAGCTTGCCGCCGCCGTCGACCACCTCGGCGGCATCGGCGGTGTCCAGGCCCGCGGCGACCGCGACGATCTTGCCCTCGGCGATGCCGATGTCGGCCGGGACCGGCTCGGCAGCGTCGTGGGTGACCACCCGGACGTCACGGACGATCAGGTCGTAGTGGGTCATGGTTGATGTCCTTCCGGGTTCACGGGTGGAGCAGGGTGCGCACGTCGGCGAGCGTGTCCAGGGCGAGGACGGCGGCGCGCAGCCGCTCGGCCTCGCCGGCCGGGAGGGCCGCGCCGGCGTTGTCGGCGAACTTGCGCCCGACCTCCTCGTCGGTCAGCGGCCACCGGTCGCCGCCGCGGTTGGCGAGCACCTCGACGGTCTCGGTGCGCCCGTCGCGCAGCCGCGCGGTGAGCACGGCCGGGAACTGGTGCGGGAAGATCGCGTCGCAGCGCGGGTCGGCCACGACGCTCACCTTCGCCATCAGCTCGCGGCGGGCCGGGTCGGCCGCGAGCGCGTCGGTGTAGTCCTCCAGCGCCGCGCCGAGGCCGCCGCCGCCGAACAGGCCGACGGTGACCGCGTACGGGGCCGAGAACTGCGCCTGGTAGCCCGTCGCGGGCGCGCGCTTGACCTCGATCGGCTCGCCGATGGTCCGGATGACCGGCGCGGGCACGCCGACCTCGACGGCCTCGACGTCGGCCGGGCGCACGCCGCGGCGGCGCAGCTCGGCGGCCGCGTCGACGGTCGTGTGGGTGAAGTGGTTGGCCGGGTACGGCTTGAAGAAGATGCCGGGGACGGCCCAGCGCTCGCCGAGCCCGTCGGTGACCTGGCCGGCGTCGAACGCGCCGTGCAGGAAGGCCTGGAAGAAGCCGAACCGGCCCTCGAGCGCCGTCGGCGGGCCGGTGAGGCCGCGGCGGGTCAGCTCGGCGGCGGTGACGGCGCTGTGCGCGGCCCAGCCGCAGTGCAGCCGCTTCACGGTGCCGCCGGTGCGGTTGGCCTCGATGATGCCGGAGGCCATCGAGGCGGCGACGCCGAGCGCGGACTGGATGCCGTCGGTGCCGAGGCCGTGCAGCATGCCCGCGGCGACCGCGCCGCCGAGCGCGCCGCAGATCGAGGTGGCGTGCTGGCCGTGCTCGAAGAAGGTCGAGTTGCCCGCGACCGGGTCGTAGCCGGCCATGCCGATGCGCACGCAGGTCTCGAGGCCGACCGCGACCGCGGCGAGCAGCGCCGCGCCCGAGGCGCCGACGGCCTCGGCCGCGGCGAGCGCCGCGGGCACGACGCCGGCGCTGGGGTGCAGCACCGACGGCAGGTGCGTGTCGTCGTAGTCGAGGGAGTGCGCGAGCGTGCCGTTGACGAGCGCCGCCAGGGCCGCCGGCACCCGCTCGGCGACGCCGATCGCGGTGGCCTCGGCCCGGCCGCCCTGGTCGGCGACGTAGCCGATGACGGCACGGCTGGAGTCGAGGTCCTGGGCCCGCAGCGCCAGGCCCAGCGTGTCGAGGACCCGCAGCCGGGTGCTGGCCAGCACCGCGTCGGGCAGCGCGCCCGGCCGCGTCTCGGCCGCCAGCTCGGCGATCCGGCGGGAGAGGGTGTCCTCAGCCACGGGAGACCACCGCCAGCGGGCGGACCGGCGAGCCTGTGGCGCCGTAGAGCTTCAGCGGCGACAGCACGAAGGTGAACCGGTGCACGCCGGCCGCCGCGAGCTCGTCGAGCACCATCGCCTCGATGATGTAGATGCCCCGCTCGACCAGCAGCACGCGGTGGGCCGGCAGGAGGCCGTGGCCGGCGCCGGGTTTGAGGCACTCGAAGGCGATGGTGTCGGCGCCGACGGCGTGCGGGCGGTGCTCGGCGAGCCAGGTCGCCCCGTCCTCGCTGACGCCGGGGACGCCGGTCTGCTGGCCGACGTAGGTGGCGTAGTCGTCGAAGTGCCGGCCCCAGCCGCTGCGGATCAGTACGACATCGCCCGGCTGGATCGTGACGCCCTGGACCTTCGCGGTCAGCTCGAGGTTGGCCGGGGTGATCTCGTAGCCGCCCTCGAGGCCCTCGGGCGAGCCGAGCGCGGCCGGAACGTCGAGCAGCACCCCGGGGCGCACCATCGGCTCGATGGTGTGCGCGCCGAGCGCGTCGAAGCGGCCGCCGACCGACGCCTCGCGGGCGTCGGAGCCGTCGGCGAGCCGGCCGTCCTGGCTCACGTGGGCCAGTGCGTCGATGTGGGTGCCGACGTGCGTGCCCATCGAGATCATGTCGTTCGCGGCCGAGCCGCCGTCGCCGCGGACCATGTCGCCGTGCCGCCGGGGCAGGGCGTGCCAGTACGGCGGGTGGTTGGGCGACTGGGGCATGCCGATGCGCAGCGTGCGGCCGAGGTCGTGGACCTCGACGCCGGCACTGACCGCGGCGATCAGCGGGTCGACGGACACGGGTTCTCCTCGCTGGTGGTGTCGGAGGTCGGCAGCGACGGTCATGCGACGACCTGCCGGGATCGCAGTTGCGCCACGCGTTCGGCGTCGTAGCCGAGGTCGGCCAGGACCGCCTCGGTGTCGGCGCCGAGGGCGCGTCCCGTGAACCGGATGGAGCCGGGCGACGCCGACATCCGCCACATCACGTTGTGCATGAGCACCGGGCCGAGCTCGTCGTCCTCGACCTCGGTGAGCATGCCGGTGGCGCGCACGTGCTCGTCCTCGACGAGGTCGCGGGCGGAGTAGACGGGCGCGACGGCGGCGCCGGCCTCGGTGAAGGCGCGCAGCACCTCGGCGCGGTCGCGCTCGCGGACCCAGCCGCCGACGTGGGCGTCGATCTCGTCCGCGTGGGCGGCCCGGCCGCGGCCGGAGGCGAACCACGGCTCGGCGAGCACCTCGGGGTGCCCGACGAGGCGCAGCACGCGCTCGGCGATCGACTGGGCGCTGGAGGACACCGCGACCCAGTGCCCGTCGCGGGTCTGGTAGGTGTTGCGCGGCGCGTTGTTGCTGGAGCGGTTGCCGTGGCGGGTCTCCACCACGCCGAGCTGCTGGTAGGCGGTGGGGCCGGGGCCGACCGCCGTCGTCAGCGGGCTGAGCAGGTCGAGGTCGATCACCTGGCCCTCGCCGGTGCGCTCGCGGTGCAGCAGGGCCATCGTGATCGCCGTCGAGGCGGCGAGGCCGCAGACGCTGTCGGCGAGGCCGAACGCCGGGAGCGTGGGCGGGCCGTCGGCGGGGCCGGTGAGGTACGCGAACCCGCTCATCGCCTCGACCAGCGTGCCGAAGCCGGCGCGCTGCGCGTAGGGGCCGGTCTGCCCGAAGCCGGTGACGCGGGCGACGACGAGCCGCGGGTTGCGCTCGTGCAGGACGTCCGGCCCGAGGCCCCACCGCTCCAGCGTGCCCGGGCGGAAGTTCTCGACGAGCACGTCGGCGGTGGCGACGAGGTCGAGCAGGACCGCGGCGCCCTCGGGGTCCTTGACGTTCAGGGCGACCGCGCGCTTGTTGCGCGAGATCTCCTTCCACCACAGGGCGACGCCGTCCTTGCTCGGCCCGTGGCCGCGCATGCCGTCGCCCTTGACCGGGTGCTCGATCTTGATGACGTCGGCGCCGTAGTCGCCGAGCAGCTGGCAGGCCAGCGGGCCGGCCAGGATGGTCGACAGGTCGATGACCCGCACACCGGCGAGGGGGCCGGTGGCCGCCGCGCTCACCACGAGAGGATCCCGGTGCCGAGCAGCCGGCCGAAGGTCATCGCCGGGGTGGCGAGCATGCCGCCGCAGAAGGAGTTGCCCATGAACGCGCCCGAGCCGAGCAGCTCGCCGAGCGCGTAGAGGCCGGGCACGGGGGTGCCGTCGGGGCGCACGACGCGCAGCCCGGCGTCGACGGCCAGGCCGGCGGTCGAGGTGATCGACATGCCCTGCACGCGGATCGCGTAGAACGGCGCCTCGGCGAGCGGCAGCGGCCGGAAGCGGCGCCCGAGCGGGTCCTCGCCGTCGCGGTTCGCGTTGTACTCCTCGACGGTGGCGACCAGGTTGCCCGGGTCGATGCCGGCCGAGGCGGCCAGCGTGCGCAGGTCGCCGGCGACGTGGAACATGGGGTGGCGCCCGGCGTGCGCGCGCACGTCGTCGGCGCTCCAGCCGGGGATCATCGGCGGCGCCTCGCGCAGCATCCGCTCGTCGAGCACGATGTAGCGGCGCAGGCCGGTCTGGCGCAGCAGCGCGTGCTCGCGCACGTCGACGCTGGGCTCGTCCTCGGCGACGAACCGGCGGACCTCGACGTTGACGTAGATCTCCCAGGGCATGCGCATCTCGGGCCAGTGCACGGGCCGGCACAGCACCGGCGCCGGGAAGTCGTCGTGGTCGAGCACCGAGCCGAACGAGCACAGGTAGCGGTCGTGGTTGCGGGTGTAGCCGCCCGCGTCGACGCCCAGCCGGTGCCCGGCGCCCTTCGCGAAGCGGTAGGACGCGTCGGCGTACGCGGGGACGCCGTTCATCTTCTCGAACAGCGCGGGGTCGGCGTTGTAGCCGCCGGTGGCGAGCACGACGTTGGCGCCGTGGTGCTCCTCGCCGCCGGCGGTGACGACGCCGGTCACGCGGCCGCCCCGGGCCTCGGGGTCCTGGATGAGCCGGACGACCTCGGTGCCGAAGCGGGCGGTGACCGCGCCGCCGTCGATCAGCTCGCGGAAGGGCTTGCGGAGCGCGGCGAGGATCGAGCGGCCGAGGTCGGGGCCCCAGTAGTACCGGTCCTGGCTGTAGTGCTCGTGGTTCTGGCCGCGGACCGGGTGCTCCGGCAGCACCGGCATGCCGAGGTCGTCGAGGAGCCAGTCGATGGTCGCGGCGGCGTTGGAGACGGCCAGCCAGACCAGCTCGCGGTCGGCGGTGTCCTTGCTGATCCGCACGATGTCGGCGAGGTGCGACTCCGGGGTGTCCTCGATGCCCTTCGCGCGCTGCAGGCGGGTGCCGGCCGCGCTGAGCTGGCCGGTGGCCAGGTGCAGGGCCCCGCCCTCCTCGGGCGCGGCGTCGAGGACCAGCACGCGCGCGCCGCTGCGCGCGGCGAAGATGGCGGTGGACATGCCGCCGGCGCCGGCTCCGACGACGATGACGTCCCAGCGTGTCCCTGGGGTGGTGTTCACCAGAACTCCTAGGTCGGGGTGTGCGGCCCGCGATGGCCGGGCCGCACACCGGTGATCGGCTGGGCTAGCCGGCGATCTTGTAGTCCTTCGCGTCCTTGACGACGGCGTCGTGGTCGAAGGTGTTGATGTCCTTGATGAGCGAGCCGTCGAAGACCTCGGCGACGTTCGGCTCCTTCTTCACCTGGCCGGTCGACACCGCCCAGGTCGCCGCCTTCTTCAGCTGCACGTCGGAGAGCTGGCCCCACGCCGGCCAGGACGCCGGGTCGTCGGTCTGCGGGGTGGAGGTGGTCATCCACGCCTTGAGCAGGGTCACCAGCTCGGCCCGGCGCTTGGGGGTGTCGCCGCCGCTGCCGGCCAGCTCGGGGAAGGTCTTCAGGCCCATGTCCACCGCGGCCTCGGGGTTGATCCGGGCGAACATCAGGCCCTTGTAGGCGGCGCGGGCGTACTTCACCGCGAGGTCCTTGTCCTTGCCGCTGAGCGTCTTGGCGCTGACGGTGAAGGAGATGCTCGGCATGCCGTCGAACAGGGCCGGGTTGGTGAGGTAGCTGAACTTCATGCCGATCTGCTCGAGCTGCGAGAACAGCTCGGCGTAGAGGGCGATCGCGTCGACCTGGCCGCTGTCGAGGGCGGCCTTGGCCTGGGTGCCCTGGCCGACCGGGAGGATCTTGACGTCCTTGTCCGGGTCGATGCCGTTCTCGTGCAGGAACGAGCGGGTGAACAGGTTCGAGCCCGAGGCCAGCGAGATGACGCCGATCTTCTTGCCCTTGAGGTCAGCGGGCGAGCTGATGCTCTTGCCGGCCGGGACGCCGATCTTCCACGGGAACGAGGTGTTGATCGAGCCGATCGTGCGGACCTGGACGCCCTGCTCGACCGCGGCCATGGTCGAGGCGACCTCGGCGTTGGTGGCCAGCGCGTCACCGGAGGCGATGACCTGCAGCGCCGCCGAGGAACCGTTGGCGGTCTTCAGGTTGGCCTCGAGCCCTTCCGCCTTGAAGTAGCCCATCTGCTTGGGCACCGCGTAGAGGGCGATCTGCGTCGAGCCCGGGACGGTGGCGGTGGTGACGTAGTTGACCGAGGTCAGGCCGCCGGGGGCGCTGCTGCCGGTGTCCGACGAGCCACCACAGGCCGAGGCGGCGAGCGCTAAGGCCGCGAGGGCGGCGGTCAGCGCGAGAGGACGACGAAACATGGTTCTCCCTTGGATGGGCGGAGGATTAGCGGCGCGCGACGATCAGCCCGATGCGGCCCGCGGACGACTGCCCGGTCACCAGGCGGCGGCCGGTGGGGATGAGTTCGCGGCTGACCCGATCGGGCTCGAAGCCGGCCCGGACGGCCATGGCCTCGAGGTCGAGCGTGCGGACGGTGCTCCAGAACGGCTCGTTGTTGTTGGTGGTGTCCCACTCGACGAGGAACTGGGCGAAGGGGTCCATCGTGGTGAACGGCGGGTACTCCGCGTGGATCATCAGGCCGCCCGGTTTGAGCAGCCGGAAGCTCTCGGCCAGGATGTTCTGCACGGCCTTGGTGCTGGTCTCGTGGAGCAGGATGTGCGACACGACGAGGTCGAAGCTGCCCGCGGCGAAACCGGTCGCCTCCGCGTCGCGCTGGGAGTAGTGCACGGGCAGGCCGAACGAGGCCGCCCGGGCGTGGGCGTAGCGCAGCATCGGGGCGGCGACGTCGATCGCGTGCACCTCGGCATCGGGGTAGCGCTCGGCGTAGGGCAGCGTGCTGTGCCCGACGGAGCAGCCCATGTCGAGGATCGCGGCCGGCGCGAGGCCGGGGTGGTGCACGTCGAGGTAGTGCTCGATGACCGAGCGGCCCTTGTCGTCGTTGGCCGCGCCGAGCTGGCCGGCGGCGTAGATGTAGACGCCGCGGTCGTAGAGCGCGCCGGCGGTGAGGTCGTCGGGCCCGGTCTCCCGGTAGTAGCCGGTGGGCATGCAGTGGATGTCGACGGTCTGCAGGTACGCCGGAATCCGCACCGACGCGTCCAGGGTCAGCGACCCCGTGCTGCCCAGCAGGGAGCCGGCGACGCCGGTCAGGCGGCTCAGCTGCCGGGCGGTGCTGTCGGCGACGAGCGCCCACATCTCCTCCTGGCCGCTGCGGCGCAGGGCGCTCCACATCTGGGTCGCCGGGTCCTGGGCCATCAGCTCGCCGATGACGTGCCGGCTGGTGGGGGCCGCGCCGTGCTCCCTGGCGTAGGCGGGCGCGATCTCGGTCTCGTACCGCTGACGGATACGGGCGGCGACGTCGTAGGCGAGCCGCGTCTTGAGGTCCCAGATCTCCTGCTGGCGGTAGGCCTCGCCCACGCTGGGCGCGGCGAGGACGGCGTGCTCGAGCTGGCCGTCGGCGAGCCTGTTCATCGCGACTCCTTGGTGAGTTCCTCGACGAGGCGGCCGAGGGCGACCGAGGCCTCGCCGGGGTCCCTGCCCTCCAGGACGGCGACCCGGCGCTGCAGCACGCCGATCTCCTGGCCGAGCACGACGATCGCGGCCAGCAGCCGGTCGGTGTGGGCGTCGCCGAGGTAGACGGGGCGCTCGCCGCGGCGGGTCTTCACGCGCCCTGCCCGGGCGTGTAGTCGTGCAGCACCTCGGCGACGGTGTCGGTGGTCCAGCCCTGCTTGAACGCGTAGGCCGCGAACGGCTCCACGTCCCGCAGCGGCGCGAGGTCCTCGTTCACCGCGTCGTGGATGGTGAGGTACGGCCTGCCCCGGAACACGTCGCCGGTGCGCACGTCCGACAGCTTCAGGCCGAGCAGGCTGGTGCGGGTCGGGATGGTCGGCGACGGCGAGGGCTGGTGCGACAGCAGGAAGCCGCGGTTGCCGTACGCCGGCATCTCCGCCGCCTCGATCGCCTCGGTGATCTCGATGCCGACGTCGAGCACCGGCGCGCCGAGCCGGCTGACCGAGCCGGAGAGCCTGGTGCCCGGCCCGACGGGGCCCATCGCCGGGTTGTACGGGTTGATGTGGGTCCGCCGGACCTCGCCGATCTTCTTGCCCCAGCCCATCACGGTGCCGAAGCCCATGGACCAGTCCTCGGTCACCCAGATGAAGGCGCTGAACCGGCCGGGCTCCCCGCGGTGGGTGGCGTAGAAGCCGACGATGCCCTCCCCGTACTGCGTGCGGCGCGGCGCCGTGAACGCCTGGTCGGGCTCGCTGTCGCTGACCTTGACCATGTCGGCCACGAACGCGAAGCCGACGCCGTCCTCGACGGGCTCCAGCGGCTCGGGGAGGTAGCGGCGGGCCAGGTCGGCGCCGGCGCGGAACAGCACGCGGATGGCGTCCGAGCCGATGTGGTGCGGGGGCGGTTCGACGAGGCTCGCGGATCCGGTGGGGGACAGCGGGTTGGTGAACCCTCGCAGCTGCATCGAGACCGCCTCATGTTCCTCTGGGGGAAACGCTGTTTCTCCTGTGAGGCCAGACGCTAGACACGCCCCGATGGCGTCGTCAAGGGGTTACGAGCGCCTTTACTCAGCGGAAACAAGCCGGGCAAGAAAGCCCGCCCGGGCCCTTGACGCGATCCGAGACCGATGCTTAGCGTTTCGCAAAGCGGTAAGTCGTACCGCCCAGATGAACGATCCCCCCGAATCGAAGGACAGCCCGTGACGTCAGCAGCCAACGTGGCCCCCGCGGCCATCGACGGCGACCTCGACTCGCGCTGGATCGAGGCCACCCACCTCGAGAAGGTCTACCGACCGCGCAAGTCCGCGCCGACCCATGCCCTTTCGGACGTCTCGTTCGCCGCCCGCCGCGGCGAGTTCGTCTCCATCGTCGGGCCCTCGGGCTGCGGCAAGACGACCCTGCTGAAGATCCTCGCGGGCCTGATCCCCTACACCGACGGCGAGACCAGGATCGCCGGCAACCGGGTCAGCGGCCCGGACAAGAGCGTCGGCATGGTGTTCCAGGCGGCGACCCTGCTGCCGTGGCGCACCATCCTGGAGAACGTCATGGTGCCGGTCGAGATCCAGAAGCTCGACCGCAGGTCGCACGAGGCCCGCGCCCGCGCGCTGCTCGAGCTGGTCGGCCTGGACGGGTTCGAGAACAAGTACCCCGGCGAGCTCTCCGGCGGCATGCAGCAGCGGGCCGGCATCTGCCGCGCGCTCGTGCACGACCCCGCCGTGCTGCTGCTCGACGAGCCCTTCGGCGCGCTCGACGCGATGACCCGCGAATACATGAACCTCGAGCTGCTGCGCATCTGGCAGGAGAGCCGCAAGACGGCCATCCTCGTCACGCACTCGATCCCCGAGGCGGTCTTCCTCTCCGACCGGGTCATCGTGATGACCCCGCGGCCGGGCCGGATCGCCGAGATCATCGACATCGACCTGCCCCGCCCGCGCGAGCTGCGGATGATGGCCTCCGACGACGCCGGGGTCTACGTCGAGCGGATCCGCGCGTACTTCAACAGCGCCGGCGTCATCGACTGAGGACGGACACACCATGACAACGCAGACCGTCGTCCCGCCCGGCGCGGGGCCGCGCCAGCCGCTCGCGCCGCCGCGCCGCCGCAGTCTGATCCCCGATCTGCACGAGCGGCCCGAGTTCGCGCTGGTACCGCTCGTGTTCGTCGTCGTGATGGCCGCCTGGGAGTTCGTGCCGGGCTGGCTCGGCGTCGACGAGTTCGTGCTCCCCCGGCCCAGCCAGATCGTCGAGATCTTCTTCAACCAGCTCGGCGAGGCCGCGTTCTGGCACAACATGTGGGTCACCGTGCAGGAGGCCGGGCTCGGCTTCGTGATCGCCGTGGTGGTCGCGGTCCTGATCGGCACCGCCGTCGCCCAGATCACCCTGCTCGAGCGCACCGTGCTGCCCTACATCGTGGCGTTCCAGTCGGTGCCGAAGGTCGCCCTCGCCCCGATGTTCGTCGTGTGGTTCGGCTTCGGGCTGGCCTCGAAGATCGTGATGGCGACGATCATCGCGTTCTTCCCCATCCTCATCAACGTCATCGCGGGCCTCAAGTCCGCGGACAACGACAAGATCGAGATGCTGACGTCCTTCGGGGCGAGCCGCTTCCAGGTCTTCCGGATGGCCCGCTTCCCGAGCGCCCTGCCGTACATCTTCGCCGGCCTGCAGAGCGGTGTCGTCTTCTCGATTCTCGGCGCCATCGTGGGCGAGTACATCGGCGCCCAGGAGGGCCTCGGCTACCAGTTGATGCAGGCCAACTACCGCTTCGACATCCCGGCGATGTTCGCGGTCCTCATCGTGCTGTCGATCATGGGCATGATCGCCCATGGCGTCGTCAAGCTGGCCCAGCGTAAATTCGTATTCTGGTCCGGCGATGAGAGCAAGCGGGGGACGTGATGTCGCTAGCGGAGGTCCAGTCGACGCGGGAGCCGACGTCGGGTCTTGAGCGCGTGCTCAAGGTGATCTACGCGGTGTCGGCGGCCGGTGCCGGCGGCATCGGGGTCTCGGCCCTCGCCCGCGAGATCGACCAGCCCAAGGCGGTCGCGCACCGGCTGCTCAAGGGGCTCGCGGCCGACGGGTTCCTCGCCTTCGACGACGCCACCAAGTGCTACCGGCTCGGGACCGGAGCGCTCGCGATCGGCATGGCCGCGCTGCGCCAGACCAACGTGCAGCAGACCGCCCGCCCGATCCTGGAGCGCCTGGTCCGCGAGACGCAGGAGACCGCGACCCTCTCGCTCAAGCAGGGCGACAGCCGCATCTACGTCGACCAGGCGCTCTCCCCGCAGGAGATCCGCATGTCGGTGACCATGGGCGTGGCCTACCCGCTGCACGCCGGGGCCTCCTCCAAGGCCATCCTCGCGGCGATGCCCGACGGCGCGATCGAGGACTACCTGGCCTCCCACTCGCTCAACCTGCTCACGTCGGCCACCATCGCCGGGCGCCACGAGCTGCTGCAGGAGATCGTGCAGATCCGCGAGCGCGGCTACGCCATCAGCGCGGGCGAGCGCGACGCGGGCGCCGCGAGCGTCGCCGCCGCGGTGCTCGGCATGGCCGGCGGCGTGCTCGGCTCCATCTCGGTCTGCGGGCCGGTCGGCCGCTTCGAGGCCACCGACATCCAGCGCCTCGGCGCGCTGGTCCGGGCGGGCGCGCAGGAGGTCTCGCGCGCCGTCGGCCACGCCGCCTGACCCATTTCCGGAAGGCTTTTTCGATGCACCGTGCCTATTTTCAGACCTCGCATGGGCAGATCCACGCCCGCGTAGCCGGCGAGGCCGGTCCGAACATCGTCCTGCTGCACGAGAGCCCGCTCTCCTCGTTCGTGTACGACGACGTCCTGCCCCTGCTCGCCCCCTGGGCCCGCGCCCTGGCCCCGGACACGCTCGGCTACGGCATGTCCGACGCCCCGCAGCAGCGCCTCGGCATCCCCGGCTACGCCGAGCCGGTCGTCGAGCTGCTGCGCACGCTGGACGGGCCCGCGGTGATCGTCGGCTCGCACACCGGGGCCAGCATCGCCGTCGAGGCCGCGCACCAGGCCCCCGAGCTCGTCCGCGGGCTCGTGCTGCTGGGCATCGCGACCTACACCCCCGAGCAGCAGCGCGACCGGCGGCAGAACTGGGCGCCGGACGAGCCGGTCACCGAGGAGGCCACCCATCTGCTGTCGGCGTGGCGGCGGTACCAGGGGCTGTGGCGCGGCTGCGACCTGCAGACGCGGCAGCGGGCGGTCTGGACGATGCTCGGCTCGCTCGAGCGCTACCACTGGGCCTACAACTCCGCGTTCGAGTACGACCCGCTCACCCCGCTGTCCCGGCTCACCTGCCCGGTGCTGTGCGTCGCGGCCGACGGCGAGTTCCTGGAGGAAGGCACCCGGCGCGCGGCCGAACGACTCGGCCTGCCCTACGAGGTGGTTCCCGACTGCATCGGGCAGATCCCGGTCCGCCGGCCCGAGGTCTGCGCCGAGCTGATCGAGCGGTTCGTCGATGGACTGTAGGCAGGTGCAGGATGCCGCGCTGCGCTCCACCGTCGCCCGGCTCGCGGCCGCGCACCCGTTCTACCGCGAGCACTGGGCCGGCGTCGACCTGGCGGCCGTGCGCGGTATCGACGATCTTCCGCTGCTGCCGCTGACCACCAAGGCGATGTTCACCGCCGAGCCGGAGCGGTTCCGCCTCGAGCCGGACGGCTCGCCCGAGCGGCAGCTGTGGGACATCGCGTACACCTCCGGCTCGACCTCCGCCCCGGCGCCGATCTACCAGTCGGCGTACGACTTCCACGCCATCCTGGCCGCCCAGGTGCGCATGGCCGAGATCCGCGGCATGCACGGCGAGGACCGCATCGCCAACCTCTACCCGCTCACCCCGCAGCCGCACGGCGCCTGGACCCGGGCGAACCACGCCGCCGCGGTGCTCGGCGCGACGGTCGTGTGCGGGATGAGCGGCACCAGCCCCTGGTTCGGCGTGACCCGGCGCCTGCCCGAGGTCGCGGACCTCCTCGTCGCCACCCGGCCGACGGTGCTGTGGGGCGTGCCGAGCTACGTGCGCCGGGTCGTCGACGAGGTCACCCGCCGCGGCGGCACCCTGCCGGACGTGCGCATGCTCGCCATCAGCGGCGAGGCCGTCACGCCGGCGATGGCCGCCCAGCTCGCGCAGCTGCTGGCCGCCGCCGGGGCCCCGGACGTCGTGATCTCCAACAGCCTCGGGGCGTCGGAGCTGCAGTACGGCCTCGTCGAGTGCGTCGCCGGCGCCGGCTTCCACAACCCGGTGCCCGAGCTGCTGCACATCGACGCCGTCGACGACGACGGCCTGCCGGTGCCGCCCGGCACCGCGGGCGCCCTGACGATGACCCACCTCGACCGGCACGGCACGGTGCTCGTGCGCTACCTGCTCGGCGACCGCGTCGAGGTCGCCCACGACGCCTGCCCGCACTGCGGCCGGCTCGGCGGGCGGGTGGTCGCGCACCACGGGCGCTCGGGCCGCTCGCTGAAGATCAAGGGCCAGCTCGTGGACACGACCGTGCTCGAGGCCGCCATTGCCGCGGTACCGGGCGTGGCCGACCATCGCGCCGTCGTACGCCTGCTCGACCCGGCCGACCCGCTCTCCGGCGACGAGCTCGTCGTGCAGGTCTGCGGCTCCAGCCCGCCCGACCGTGTCGCGGCGGCCGTCAAGCTCGCGACCCGCGTCACGCCCGCCGTCGAGTTCACGACCGCCGATGCCCTCTTCCCCGCCGACGAGCGCATGAAGCCGCGCCGGTTCGTCGACGAACGCCCCGCATTGGAGTCCCGCACATGAGCACGCCCGCGATCGACATCGTCTGCAACCTGTTCACGCCCGAGGTGGTCGCGTCCCGGCCCGCGTGGAACAAGCAGTTCCTCGGCGGCAAGGTCAACGCCTCCGAGGACACCCTCGCGGGCCTGACGGTCGAGCAGCACCTCGCGGCCCTCGACGCCGCGAACGTCGAGCACGCGCTGCTGATCGCGCCGAAGATGGGCCGCGAGGGGCTGTCGGAATCCTGGCGGCTGGACCCCATGCGGGTCGTCGAGCTGGTGCAGGCGCATCCGGACCGCTTCAGCGGCCTCGTCGGCATCGACCCCTTCGAGGGCATGAAGGGCGTGCGCGAGCTCGAGCGGATGGTGCGGGAGTACGGCATGGTCGGCGCCCACATCTACCCGCACTGGTTCGAGCTCGCCCCGGACCACGCGCGCTACTACCCCTTCTACGCCAAGTGCGCCGAGCTCGGCGTGCCGGTGCAGATGCAGGTCGGGCACTGCCTGCGGTACAGCCACGACCACCCGCTGCCGTCGGTCGGCCGGCCGATCCTGCTCGACACCCTCGCCTGCCACTTCCCCGAGCTGAAGATCATCGGCATCCACGTCGGGTGGCCGTGGACGGAGGAGATGATCGCGGTGTCCTACAAGCACCCCAACGTGTACATCGGCATCGACGCCTACGCGCCCAAGTACCTCGACCCGAAGCTCGTGAGCTACCTCAACGGGTGGGGCGCGGACAAGGTCATGTTCGGCACCGACTTCCCGGTCATCCCGCACGCGCGGGCCCGCCAGGAGATCGCCGCGTGGAACCTGCGCCCCGAGTCGGAGGCGAAGCTCATGCGGCAGAACGCGCTGAAGGTGTACGACCTCAAGCTCGCGGGCGCGTGAGCCGTCCGGCCCCGGCCCCGGCCGTCAGGCCGGCCGGGCGCAGGCGGCGACGAGCGCGGCCTGGTCGTCGAGGCTGAGGATCTGCAGATGGGCCAGCCGGTTGCGGGCGGCCTTCAGCCGGCGGCTCGCCTCGCGCCAGACCGGCTCGTCGGCGGTCGGCAGGTCCCGCACCACGAAGAACAGCTGACCGACCTCGATCGGGGCCGGGTCGCCGGGTGTCCGGCCGGCGGCGGCGTCGACCCGCGCCGCACCGAAACGCTCGACCAGCGCGCGCACCAGCACCTGCCGTTTCGCCTCGATCCACGGCAGCAGCACCCGCGACTGGGCCGCCCACACGCCGTGCTCGAGCACGGACGGGACCGCGGCCTGCGCGTGCGGGCTCGGGCACGGCTCGTTCTGCCACAGCTCAAGGTGGCCGTCGTCCCACAGCCGAGCGGCGTCGCCGTGCGGGAATCCGCCCGCGGGCAGGGGCACGGCACAGACCGGCGGCGCCGGCGGCGCGGCGAACTCGCCGTCCTTGATCGTCGCGACCAGGGTCTGCGGGTCGCCGTCCCACGCCCGCACCAGGTACTGGGCCAGATCGAGATCCCAGCGGGCGACCTCGACGATGGTCTCCAGCCGAACGTCGCGCAGGATGCCCCCGCCGCGTCCGTCGGCGATCGGGGCGAGCCGGCCGGCGACGTCCCAGCGCGTCAGCCGGCCCCACCACCACACCGCCTCGAACGTGACGTCGGCGGTCTCGACGCCCAGCGACGGCAGGATGTCGCGGGTCCCGACGACCACCACGCGGGGCCGCCGGGCCGCGGGCCGCGGCCGGGACGCGAGCGTCAGGCGCGTCAGCAGGTCGGCGACGCCGGCCGCGGCGGGGGCGTCCGGGCCGGTGCAGTCCAGCACCGCGGTGCGGGCCGTGGCGTCCTCGTGGTCAAGCAGGTCTCCGACGACCACGGGCAGGTCGTCGCCGAACACCAGGCATCGCGCGAGCCAGCGCAGCGGCGTCAGGCCGGGCTCGAACGGGGGCGGGCGCCGCGGCTCCTCCCCGGCCACGTGCAGATTGCGCACGATCGCGCTCAGCAGTCCCTCGACGAACGACGGCTCCGCGGCGCGCTGGGACGGCAGGACGACGGCGACGTGCCGCCCCCGCTGAACCTCCTCGGTCACCTGCGTGACCAGCCGATCCGGGCCCGGCAGCCGCCACACCGATCCGTCCATCTCAGGCCGCCAGGGTCAGGGCTTCGGCGACCACGGAGTCGAGGATCCAGCCCGACTCGGTCGACTGGGCGGCGTCGAGGAGCTTCATCCGGTCCAGGAAGGCGCCGGCGTCACCGAGGATCGGATCGAGGTCGGCCCGGCTGAACGCCACCATGCGCGGCCGGTCGCCGGCCTCGCTGCTGTTCTCGGCCCACGCGCGGGCGAGCGGGCGGAGGTGCTCGTCGATACCGACGTCGTCGAGGAACATCCGGGCCTGCTCCCGGGTGGCGAACGGGTGCCGCAGCCCGTTGAGGACGTCATCGGTCGAGCCGCCGCTGTTGACCTGCTCGGCGGCGCGTTCCAGCAGCATCGGCCAGCCCGACGTCAGCTCGTGCACGGTGCGGCGCAGCGCGACCGTCTCGAAGGGGAAGTCGTGCCAGGCGCGCAGGGCGTCCACGGACCAGCGGCCGAGCCGGACGTGCAGGAAGGCGTCGCCGGTGGGCTCGGCCAGCGGCTCGGCGGTCTGCAGCCGCACCACCATGATCACCCGGACGGTGACCCGGTCCCGGATCAGCTCGGCCGTCTCGGCGATCAGCGCGGCCAGGTCGGTGTCGGGCCGGTGGTCGGCCTCGACGAGCAGGATGCGGTGCTCCTTGCCGCCGCCGAGCTGGCGGTGCAGGTCGGCCAGCGGGGTGCGGACGAGGTGCAGCTGCTGCTGGCTCGCCATCCGATCCAGCGCGGCGGCGACCCGGCCGATGCCGAGCGCCGCCGTTCCGGACACCACGGCGACCTTGTACTGGCGTCCGGCGCGGCGCACGCGGGACAGGGTGTGCGCCTTGTCCGCGTTCTCCCCGATCAGGTCGGCGAGGTCGGCGTCGGTCAGCGGCGATCGCTCCCACTCCTTGCCGATCACCATCCGGCTCATGTTGGGGTTGTACTCGTACGGCAGCTCGAAGTGCGTCGAGGCCTCCCGGAGCTCCTGGTCCAGCGTCTTCTGCGTGCCGAGCAGCGCCACCACGTTGGGCGAGCGGATGCCGTAGAACTCGCCGTTGCGGTGCAGGACCCCGAGGCCGACCATCTCGTCGAGGTAGCGCACGAAGTCCCGGCTGCTCATCTCGTCCTCGGCGAACCCCGTGGGCCAGGACGCGGCGCAGTAGGTTCGCAGGTCGTCGACGGAGAACGTGCTGCCCGGCTGCCCGTCCTCCAGGCTCAGCACGGTCACGACGAGCGCGATCACGCGGTACCGGGTGTCGAGGTTGATCGTCCAGCGGAACCGTTGCGCGATCAGTTCGCGTACGGCCCGGTTGGCGTACACCCCGTCCACGTCGTCGCTGGTGATGACCACCCGGCCCGGCCGGCGCACCGCACGCCGCTGCAGGTCGTCGATCAGCGCCTCGCAGAAGATCTGCACCAGGCTCGCCTGGTAGTTGGTCAGCGCCGCGATCCGCCAGACCAGGTCATCGGACTCGAAGTCGTAGCCGATGGCCCGCATCGGCCGCTCCACGAGCTCCCGGACCTCCAGCGGGCGGAGCGGGCCGATGAGGATGTCGGCGCCGCCGTGCGCGACCGGGGTGTTGGACAGGTCGTAGAACCGCTGCACCTGGTGCAGGCCCGCGAACACCGGCTTGAAGCGGCGGCCGTAGCGCTCCATGAGGTTCTTGAGGCGCTGGAACGTGCGGAACTGCCCCGTGCCGTTCTCGTCGGCCACGGCATCGGCCGCCAGGAACATGTCAGCCTCGTCGAGCAGCAGCAACAGGCTGTTGGCCTCGTCTCGGTCCAGCCACTCGGCGATCCCCTGCGACACCCGGTCGGATCGCAGGTTGTGCTGGTTGCCCGGCAGGACGCCGAGCTGGCTGAGCGGGCGGATCAGCAGGCTCCACAGTTCTTCGGGCTTGCGGCCCTCGCCGATCGACTCGGACTTCAGGTCCAGGTAGAGGGCGACCCGGCGGCCGGTGCGGCCCGCGACCGCCGGCTCGGTGTACAGCTTCTCGATCCGGCGCAGCAGGGCCGACTTGCCCAGCTGCCGGCCGCCGTAGACGAACATCGACCCGGACGCGCGTTCCACGGCCTCCCGTTCCCGCTCGCGGCCGACGAACACCTCGCCGGGCACGTCACCACCCGCGAACGGCGTGTACGGGTTGATCGACGTGAACGGCAGGGTCACCTCCTGCGTGGCCCGGAATCCGGCCTCCTGCCGGGTCGCGAGCCAGCCGATGACCGCCTCGTCGATGACCAGCGTCGGTGAGCCCTTGCCCGAGGTCGGGATGCTGTGCTGGCGCAGCCGCAGACGCTGCTCGACGGACATGATGCCGAAGTACAGGATCAGGTTCGCCGACGTTCGGCTCCGCTCGGGCACCAGGTCCAGCAGCCGGCCCGGGGTGGTGGACCGCTCGAAGACCAGGGTGACGGTGTAGCGGCCGTTGGCCTGGGTGCCGAGCTGCGGCACGTATGAGCCGTCCAGCGGCCGGGCCCGGACCTCGTACGCCGCGATGCGGGTCCGCGGGGCGTCGGTCACGTCCTGGAACGAGTTGTTGTGGCTGATCGGGTTGAGCCCGAGCATCCGCAGCACGTCGGCGAGGGCGTTGCGGAACCGCATCTCCCCCTTCTCGCCGCGCTCCCGCTTGCGGACGTAGTACAGCTGGTACAGCTGCTTCCACGCGCTGAGCCCTTCGCGGAGGCTGCCGACGCTCGGCCCGCGTCCCCCGAAGCGATCGATGACGCTCTGCAGGGCGGCGTCCTCGGGGTGCTCGTGCGGTGCGGCCTTCGCGGCCGCCTCGGCGGCGTGCTCCACGACGGCGGGAAAGAACTCGTCGAAGTCGCTGCGCCGCCCGACGGACACCTCCTCCGGCAAGGGCACCCCGCTCTTGAGGTTGGTGATGAACTCCTCGGCCGTCACCTCGTCGTTGCGGTCCAGCACCCGCCGGACCCGGTCCAGCTCCTCCTGCGGCGCGGGCAGCACGGCCAGCCGGGACTCGAGCTCCGCCCGGTACCGGCCCAGCGCGCCGGCGGCCTGCTCCGTGATCTCCGCGAGCGGGGCCCGGGCCAGGTCGTAGCGGTCGGCCGGGGCGGTGCGCCAATCGTCGAGCTCGCTGTCGAGGAACCGCGCGTCGAGGTCCAGGCCGAGCGAGCGCAGTTTCGCGATCGCGATGTCGGCGGCCTTGACCGCGGTGACGTGCTCCCGGCCGAGGGCCTCGGCCCGCCGCTCGACGGCGTCGGACTCCTCGCCTCCGAGCAGGTCACGCGCGGCGCGGACGTTGCCCCGGTCGAGGAATCCGCCGACCGCCTCCTCGATCGTCCGCCCGTGCAGGGCCCCGCCGAGGTGATGCGGCTGCAGCGCCTCGGCCGGGTCGCCGTCCGCGTCGCGCTCGATCTCGTACACCAGCCGCAGCGCCTCGCGCCGGACCTCCCGCAGGGTGCTCGTGCCCGCGGTGCCGGGCTCCTGGCCGATCCACAGCGCCAGGCGGTGCAGCGCGGTCTCCCCGACGGTGTGCAGCGCCGGCGGTGGCACGTACGTCTCGCCCGCCCGGCGCAGCGCGTCCATGTCGAACAGTTCCTCCGGGCGGCGGGCCTGCCGCAGCTTCGCGGCGACCGCGAGGGCCTCGACCAGCAGCCCGCGAACCTCGTCGATGAACTGCAGCAGGCGGGTCCGGGCCTTCGCCTGGATCGGCTTCTTCAGCTGCTGCGGCGAGCTCAACGCCTGGTCGGCCGCCGTGATGAGCGCGTTCACGGTCGCGGCGTTGCCCAGCAGGTAGGCGACGTCCTTGATGTTGTCCAGGCGCGGGTCGTCGCCCGTCACCGCCGACGGCCCCGCGGCGGCGAGCTGCGTGAGGTCGACCAGCGCCCGTCCGAGCCGCTCGTTGTCGCGCACCAGGTAGTGCAGCACGTTGCTGGCGCGCGGGAACACGACGCTGGCCCGGCTGAGCAGGTCCTTGGTGGTCTGCGCCTGCGGTGCCAGGGCAGCCCAGCGTTTGAGCAGGTCGTCGTAGCCGCCCTCGCCGGAGGACGTCCGCCGCCCGCCATGGTTGACCGCCTCGACCGCGACCGCGACGACGGCCCGCAGGGGCGGGTGCTGGATGTCGGCGCGCTCCACCAGCCGCGGCAGGCCCACCGGGGAGTAGCCGGCGTCGAGGCTGAACCGCAGGCACGCGGCGAGCAGGACGCCGGCCTCGTCCATGCCCTCCGGGAGCTCCTCGGGCAGCAGATCGGGCAGCGTTCCCTCGAGGCCGCCCGCATCGCAGCGCATCGCCGCGGCGAAGAAGGCGAGCACCCGCTGGCGGACCCGGGACTGGTGATCGGCCTCCGCGGTCAGCCAGGCCAGATCCTCCCGGCCCTGGTTGAGCAGATCCGCGATCACGGCCGGCCAGACGCCGGAGTCGTGCGAGTGCTGGTCGTCCTCGCCCTCCCCGGGCACCGGCTCGACGGCGCTGGGCCCGACCGCCTCGCTCCCGGCGGTGTCGTTGCCGGCGTCCACCGGGGCCGGCGTGGCCGATGCGGGCTGCGGCTCCGCCGGCGGCTCCGGGGCCGGTGCCGCGGTGTCGGCCGGAAGCCGTGGGCTCGGCGGCGTCACCGGCGGGGGCATCGCCGGTGCAGGCGCGGGCATCGCCGGTGCAGGCGCGGGCATCGCCGGTGCAGGCGGGGTGGGCCCGGCCTGTGCGGTGGTCAGGCCGGCGAGGTCGATCAGCTCGTCCGGGTCGTCGCCGAGCTGGCTGAGCTGACGCCGGGCCTCCTCGATGATCGCCCGGCGGCGCTCGGCCAGGACCGCCTCGGCGCGCCGGCGGGCCTCGGCCGCCAGCAGATCGTGCTCCGCGCCCTCCACCGCCACGCGAGCCGAGCTCAGGCTGCCGCACCCGGTTGCCGTCAGCCGCGCCACCTCGTCGAGCACGGACCCGACCGCGTCGAACCACCACGTGGGCTCGTCGAGCACGCCGGCCGCCGGCTCACCCGCGCCGACCCGCCGCCCGGCGGTGGCGAGCGCGAGCACGACCGCCGACTGCCGGCCGTCGAGCTCGTCGATGCGCCGGCGCAGGGCACGCAACGAGTTCAGGTGTCGGACCGAGGGCTCGTCGAGGTCAACCGGTTCCATCCGCCAACGCTATGGGCGAGCCGCGCGGAGAGGCATCGGCGGAAGCCTCGGGTCAGGCGCCCTGCCGACGGCGTCGCACCGCCGAACGGCCGCGGTACCGCGCCGGACGTCCCATGCACTCCGGGTCCGCGTCAGCCCCGGGGGTCGTCCCGCCCGGTGGCGCCGTTGGCGTGCACGGCCCACGGTCCCTCGCTGAGCACCGCCGGGGCCCGTCGCGACCCCGTCGCGCTGCGCCGGCTCGCCGCCCGCACCGCCTCTGCCGCCGGTGACGTCCTGTACTTCCTGGCCCTGCGCGGCGGCCGGCCTGCTCGCCGTCCCGGCTCCGGCGGTCCGCCCGGCACCACTGCGGGCGAGCACGACGGCCGCGCCGCCCACCGTCGCGCCCCATACCGTGACGGCCCCGTGCTGCCGGGAGCCGTGGGTGTCGGTCAGGCCGCGGAGCTCGCCGCCGCCACATTCCCCGCGGCCGTGCCCGTGGAGATCGCGGCCGGCGGCCTCGGGGCCCACGTGGCCGACGCCGTCACCTTCGCCATCGGCCGGACCGGCCGCGCTGCCGCGCCAGCCGCGTCGACCGGCCGGACGTCGCAGTCCCGGGCGCTTCCACGGCCCCGCGCCCCGCACGGCCGGCACGTGCGCAGGACGACAGTCCACTGTGGTCGCCCGGCACGGCCCGACATCTGTCCACTGTGGATGCTTGCCCGAGGCACATCGCGGGCCGTTCCGCGGTGGGAGCCCGCACGCTCTTCTCGGCCGCCGCCCTGGCCGCGGCCGCCGCCGGCTATGCCGAGACGGCGGTGGCGAGCCGGGCCTTCGCCGCCTGCGACGTGGGGGCGAACAACGTATCCCTGCTCCTCATTGCGATGCCCGTGCTCTGGGTCGCGCAGACGACGCTCGTCACCGGCGGCGCCCTGCTGCTGTCCCGCCTCTCCCCCAGCCGGGCGCTGACGACCGCCGCGACGGCCGCGCTCGCGCTGGCGCTCCTGGCCCTGGTGCCCTACGGCTTCTTCCTCTGGGCGGGCCTGCCGCTGACCGACGCGGTGAGCCGCCCGGGTGGCCACGAGCCGGCCCGGCGGCCGTCCTGGCTCCCGCCCGCGCCGCACCCCGACTATCGCTGACACACGGCCCAGCGTGACCACCCGCCGACCTTGGCCCGCCCCACGCCGCACCCCGGCTCTCCAGCGCATCCGCACACCCGCCCCGGCCCACGTCGCACCCCGGATCTCCCAGCGCATCCGCACACCCGCCCCGGCACACGCCGCACCCTGCTCTCCAGCGCATCCGCAGACCCGCCCCGGCCCCCGCGCACCCCACCGGCGCCGACAGCTGACCGGCGGCTCGGGCGTGACCATCCGCCGAGCTGGCCCACCGCCGCCCGGGCGGCCGCGAGCCGAACGGGCTCCGGCGGGCTCACAGATACAATCGGGGTGACCAACCGCGGACCTGGCAGCGTCGGCGCGCAGCGCCGAGCGGTGTCTGGCGGGAGCGACGGTCCGCACCCCGACGAACCCGAGCCAATCCCTGGCAATTGACCGTGACCCGCAGCGGGCGCCAGCTCTTCAACCCGCCGAAGCATCGACGACACGAGCACACCCGGCACCGTCCCGGACAGTGCCCCCGATCACGCGGCGCGACGACAGCCGAGCCCGGCCGGCGCGACGACGGCCCGAGGCCGGCCGGCGCGGCGGCCCCGCGGCGAAAGCAGGCCGCGGGGGCGCCGGCGGCGTCGTGCCGGCGTCTACTCGGCCGTGCCCTTCCGCGACGGCTCGTCCGCGTCGTCGTCCTCGGTCAGGTCGTCGTCCAGCTCGGCGAAGGCGTGCTCGTCCAGCCGGTCGACCACCCGGTCCCCCGCGGCCAGCGCGAACGGCCCCGCGCCGTCGTTGTCCTCGTAGGTCTCCGGGTCGAGCGGCGTCTCCACCTCGGCCACGATGACCACCCCGTCGAGCGACTCCAACTCGGGAATGTCCAGGGCCCCCAGCGACCCGTCACCGGCCTGCATGAGCTCGAGGACGGCCTCGCCGACGGTCTCGACCGCGGCGCTGTCGCCGTCGCCCGGGTTGGCGCGCCGGGCCGCCTCGGCCACCGCGAGCAGGGCGCCGACGCTCGGGATGCGGTAGTCGCGGCGCTGGCGCACCGAGATCACCCGCGGGTGCGGGTCCTCGGCCTCGGCCCCGTCGACGATCCCGACGCCGAACTGCCGGTCGGCCTCCTCCGGGTCGATCGCCTCGACGTCCCACGGAGTGACCTCGCCGAACTCGTCGAGCAGCAGCTCGTCGTAGCTGTTGGAGGCGTTGTTGAGCTCCACGTAGGCGCGCCACACCTCGTCGTCGTCGGCCCGGCCGCCCGCGGCCTTGACCGCGGCAAGGTGCTCGCGGGCCGCCGCGATCACGCGCTCGAGCGCGGCGTCAAGCTCCGCGTGCCGGTCGGTCATGATGAGATCCCCCTGAGAAAAGATTGAGTTAGGACTGCTGCAGGAACCGGTCGAGCACTCGCACGCCGAACTGTAGTCCCTCGACGGGTACGCGCTCGTCAATGCCATGGAACAACGCGCCGAAGTTCAGGTCGTCGGGCAGGCGCAGCGGCGAGAAGCCGAAACAGCGAATGCCCAGCTTGGCGAACTGCTTGGCGTCGGTCCCGCCGCTGAGCATGTAGGGCACCGCGATCGCGCCCGGGTCCTCGGCCCGCAGCGCGGCGGACATCGCCTCGACCAGCGCCCCGTCGAACGTGGTCTCGAGCGCCGCCTGGCGGTGGATGTATTCCAGCTCGATGTCCGGCCCGACGAGGCGCCGCAGTTCCTCCTCGAACAGCTCCGACTGGCCCGGCAGCGTCCGGCAGTCGATGGTGGCCGAGGCCCGGCCGGGGATGACGTTGTCCTTGTAGCCCGCGGCGAGGCGGGTCGGGTTCGCGGTGTTGCGCAGCGTCGCGCCGATGATCATCGCGATCGGGCCGATCTTGCCGACCGCCGCCTCGGGGTCGTCGAGGTCGAGCTCGATGCCGAGGATCTGCGAGACCTGCTCCAGGAACGCCCGCACGGTCGGGGTGAGCACGACCGGGAAACGGTGCGTGCCGACCCGCGCGACGGCCTCGGCCAGCGCCGTGACCGCGTTGTCGTCGTTGATCATCGAGCCGTGGCCGGGCCGGCCCTTGGCGTGCAGGCGCAGCCAGTCGATGCCCTTCTGCGCGGTCTCGATGAGGTAGAGCCGCTGGTCCCCGCCGACGCTCACCGAGAACCCGCCGACCTCGCCGATCGCCTCGCTGACGCCCTCGAAGAGCCCGGGGTGGCGGTCCACCAGGTACTGCGCGCCGTAGGTGCTGCCCGCCTCCTCGTCGGCGACGAACGCGAGGACCACGTCCCGCGGGGGCTTGCGGCCCTCGCGCCGCATCCGCCGGACCAGCGCCAGCACCATGGCGTCGAAGTCCTTCATGTCGATCGCGCCCCGGCCCCACAGGTAGCCGTCCTTGATCTCGCCGCCGAACGGGTCGACCGACCACTCGGAGGCATCGGCCGGCACGACGTCGAGGTGACCGTGGATCAGCAGCGCGTCCCGCGTCGGGTCCTCACCCTCGAAGCGCGCCACGACGCTCGCCCGGCCCGGCTCGCTCTCGTAGATCTCCGGCTGGAAGCCAACCTCGGCGAGCTTCTCCGCCACATACTCGGCCGCGACCCGTTCCCCGGTGCTCGTGTCGAGGTCGCCGGTGTTCGTGGTGTCGATGCGCAGCAGGTCCCGGCAGATTTCGATGACTTCGTCGGCGGCGGGGTCGGTGGCGTCCATGAGGAAGTCATACCAGGCGGGGCCGACAGTTTTCCGCGTGGTCCGGCGACGACTACCCAGAGTCGCGGCCGGACCACCCTGAGGTCCTACCAGCCGAAGCCGGCCGCGTAGGTGAGCGAGGCGAGCACCGCCTGACCTGACGCGTTCGGATGGAAGTAATCCCAGGTAGAGACCTGGGAGAGGGTGAACTGGTAGTCGAAGACGGCCCCGCCGTCGTATTTGCAGTTGGCCCCGTAGGCGGTACAAGCTGAGGCGAGTTGCCCGTTGAAGTCGGCGACGCGCTGGCGCACCCGGTCCCGCCGTGCGGCGTCGGCCGCGGCCGTGGATGAGGGGTTGGCGAGCATGGACTGACACACGCCGAAGAGCGACCACACGCCGCGCGCGGACGAGCTGGCGCTGCCGACCTGCCAGAGACGCTTGATGTCCGGGATGCTGATGAGCTGGATCTTCGCGTCCGGCAGCCCGGCCTTGAGCGTGCCCAGCGCGGAGTCCAGCGACGAGCGGAACGCGGCGACGCTGGTCATCGACGCCTCCGAGCTCGTGCAGGCGTCGTTGGCGCCGATGAGGATGGTGACGTACGCCGCACCCTGGCTCACCACCGTGGCGGCCTGCCCGGGCATGTCGGCGACCTTGGCCCCGGACTTGGCGTCGTTGAAGCTGTGGCCGCCGATCGCCGGATGCACGGCCCTGATACGCAGGTACTGGCTGTTCACGGCGGCGTCGCTGCCGGTACTGAACGATCGGCTCGGGCAGTCGACGTACCACCCGCAGGCGTTGAAGCCGCGGCTGATCGAGTCGCCCATCGAGGCGATGGAGCCGGGTGGCGGCCCGGGAGCCGCGTTCGCCGGGGCGGCGGTGCCCAGCTGCGCGGCGAGGATCACGGCGGCGGTGAGAGCGGCGAGGGCGGCGGACCCCCGCCAGGTCGACGACATGGCGGCCCCTTCCATTTCACATTGACAAGCGGGAATGGAATGGTACCGACGGGTAACCTGCGGTTTCAAGAAGTTGACGCCCGGGTACATCGGCAACCGTGAGCGGACTCCCATTGCCGCCCCTCCCGGGCGCGCCCGACGACGAGCACGACGCCACGGGTCGCAGCATGATCGACCTGCTGGACGAGGAGCACGAACAGCTCGACCGCCTGTGCGCCCGCGCCGAGACCGAGCCGGCCGCGTCCGACGTCCTCGTGGCCACCCTGGCCCGGCACCTGTCGGCCGAGGAGCAATACCTGATTCCGGCGGTTTCCGCGGTACTGCCCGAAGGCCCCGACATCGCCTCCCGCGAACTCGCCGCCGACGCGGAGTTGCTCGTGGCCCTGCGCCGCCTGCACACGTCCGCGGACAAGGCCGCCCTGCGAGCCGTCACCGACCACGTGCGCTCGCACACCCACACCGCGGCCGAACTCCTGCCGGCCCTGCGCTCGCGGTGCACGTCGGAGGAGCTCGTACGCCTGGGCAACCGTGTGGAGATCGCGCGCTCAGCCGCCCCGACCCGCCCCCACCCCGGCACCCCGTCCACCCCGCCGCTGAACAAGCTCGTGGACCCGGCCCTGGGCGTGATGGACAAGGTGATGGACGTCCTGACCCGCCGTACGACCTGGGAAGAAGACCTCTGAGAACCAGACGTTTATCGATCACTACATACGGGGTAAACCCGACGTGGACGCGAGGCGACCGGCTCCCCCCTCCGGTCGCCTCCGCGCGTCGGCCCCCCGATTCGTCAAGATCCGGGGTGACCGTGTAAAGTCTCGCGTGGCCGTTGAAGCGGAGCCGGAAGGCACCGAGTACAATTGGCCAGCCGGTCGAAGTGGCGGAATGGCAGACGCGCTAGCTTGAGGTGCTAGTGCCCTTTATCGGGCGTGGGGGTTCAAGTCCCCCCTTCGACACCAACCCATAGCATCCCTGCGTCATCTGACGCACCAGTGTTCGAGCGCATTCGAACACCCCACCAAAGCATCTGTGCTGGATTCAGCTGGACGGCGGTGCCGCCCATGACCAGCACCGTGCCCGCGGTCGTACCCAGCCCACTCGCGGTCGCTGCGAGCGGTCAGGCATCGACGAGACGGCCCGTCCGTGGTCCGCTGCCGCTGCCGACCTTCACCGATCGGCGGACCCGCCGGACGGTCCCCGACGCTCGGGCTCGGGCATCTGCAGTTCGAAGCCCTCATCACCACCGCCCAGCTGTCGGCCAACCCGAACGATTGCGCCTTGGTCGCCCTGCTGGGCCTGCTCGGACTGCGGATCTTCGAAGCCTGCGGCTCGAACATCACCGACCTCGGCGAAGAACACGGCCACCGCGTCCTGCGCGTGCGCGGCAAAGGCGGCAAGGTCGTACTCATCCCCTTGCCGCCGGCAGTGGCTCGGGCGATCGAGCGCGCCGTCGGCGACCGCGCCGACGGTCCGGTCTTGCGCAACACCCTCGGCGGGCGCATGGACCGTCACGCCGCCTCCCGGCGGCTCCGGCACCTGGCCGTCGCGGCCGGCGTGCGGATGCCTCGGATGCATCCCCACATGCTGCGCCATACGTTTGTCACGACCATGCTGGATGCCGGGGTCAGCCTCCGCGACGTGCAGATCGCCGCCCGCCACGCCGACCCGCGCACGACGATGCGCTACGACCGGGCCCGGAACAACCTCGACCGCCACCCCAACTACATCCTCACCGCCTACATGGCCTCCGGAACCTGACCATGGAGCGCGACCATGCCGATGTGCGGACACCGGCGCAAAGCCGCGTTCGCTCATCGTTCAGGCGCTCCTCGCGTGACGGCGTCGAGAATTGTTCGGGAGATGTCCGCGGCATCCTCGTGCGCGATGCCACCGCTGCGGCCCGATTCGGCACTACGTGCGGCGTGCACCAGGCGTCGAAGCTGCTCTCCCAGGCCCTCGGCTTCGGCGTAGCTGAGGTTGATGCTGAGCCATCTCAGCCACTCCGCTATGAGGGTCGCCTCGTACTCGTCCTGCCACGGCTTGGCCTGATCGGGGCTGGACAGCAGGCTGATCGCGGCCGCCAGCCGGCTGTGTGGCGAGTCGTGACCGTCGAGGGCGAGACCTCGTTCGTTCGGCAAGGCCATGCCGTCATGTTCCGAGGTCAGCACGGAGAAGAGAGCCGGTCCTCCCGTCGACGGCAGCGGCAACACCCGGGCAGCAGAGCTGATGTCGAGCCCCACGTGAATACGCGAGGCATATCCGGGGTCGTCAACCTGCACGATCACTCGCTGTGCACCGGTCCGCCCAACACGCTGCGTCCACCGACGGAGTCCTTCTATGTCGCCCACGCAGATCCTCGCATCGTCCAGGTCGAGGGCGCCGTCGAAGACGATCTCGCCGAGCAACGGCATCGTGCCCGACCAGAAGGTGTCGACGCCGGACACCCGAGTGTGCCCGACCTGCCCTCGCGTCTGGATCGCCACATGCCGCCCGTCGGCAGTCGGCGCTGGCAGGACTGTCATCCCAATCAAGTTCAGGCCAGCCGGTCGACCCCACGATCAGCACAGCATGGTTGGCGTAAACCTCCACCGCACCGGTCAACACCCGAATCCCTGCCCCACCGCATCATCCATCTCCGGAGCCTAAGCAATGCACGTCGCCGGAGAGTAGGCACCGCAAGCGACTGAGTCGGCCAACTGCGTCTGGCAGCGCTGGGCGCCCT
This sequence comes from Dactylosporangium sp. CA-052675, assembly GCF_050947935.1. GTDB lineage: Bacteria > Actinomycetota > Actinomycetes > Mycobacteriales > Micromonosporaceae > Dactylosporangium. Next base: position 7,241,341 of record NZ_CP192010.1, read on the forward strand.
CATCTGGCCTTGATGTCACCTTCCACGATCCACTCATAACGGCGCGGATTCGTGGCCAGATGACGAATCTCGGCCACCGCGTCATGAGCCCGGCGCCCCGGACGGAACCCATAGGAGCATGGGAGGAAATCCGCCTCGAAGATCGGCTCCAACACCAGCTTCGCCGATGCCTGCACCACCCGGTCGGTGATCGTCGCGATCCCCAACCGGCGTAGTTTCCCGCCCGGCTTCGGGATCATCCGTTCCCGCACCGGCAGCGGCCGGAAACTGCGGTCCTTCAACGAGGACCGCAGCCCGCCGAGGAACTCCTCGACACCGATCCGCAGCACGATGGACACAGCGGTTCGCCCGTCCACCCCAGCAGTCTTGGCACCCTTGTTACCCCGCACCCGATCCCACGCCACCAACAGGAACGCAGGATCGGTGACAAGGTTGAACAGGTCGTCGAACGTTCGTTGAGGATCATCACGAGCCCAACGGTGCAGCTTGGTCTGGATCTCCAGTACCCGATCCTCAGCCCGCAACAGGGCCAACTCAACTGTGACAGCAGCCCGCATCACGGGATGGACTGCCAGCCAATCTGCGCCAGCATTCGAGCCAGAAACTGCGAGTCAAAGGGCTCCGCTTCTTCACGGCGGGCGAATGCCGCAAGAACCTCGCTCCGTTGCGCTGAATCGAACCGGCCCATTTCAGCGGCTAGTCTCGCCAACGCCGCAGCCTGAGCCGCGACGTCGATTAACGGCGGCTCCAGGTCGACCAGTACTCGGCACGGCGCGAGTAACACCGCCAGAACCTTATCGTTGAAATCGCTCATCTCCCCAGGGTGGCCTGACCCCTCAGAAATCCCAGCTAGCGCTTCCGCCACGTCCCGGAGATACTCACCCACGTCCGACCCCGGCGACGCAACGCGATCCACCACGTCAATAAAGTGGCGCAGTTCATCCGCGTCCATTTGGCCGATTTCGTACTCGACTCCTTCAATCGCCTGAATTCGCGAGTCCGGATCGATTTGCGACCTGTCCATCTCCAGGAGCAGCTTCAGCGCATGGGCCAAAGCATGAACAAGTCGTTCGACGGTAGTCATAGCCTGATCCTTTACGAGCGCTGACGAACAACGAAAACTTTGTCAAGCCCCCACTCGGCTAGCTTCTGTCGCGCGAAGTCGGCCGCAGCCGGCGATGGAAGCTCATACACTGGCGTCAAACCGTTGTACATCGCCGTTCCAGCCTGACGTCGAGCCAGATCGAGCTTCTCGTTGTCGACTGACGAACCGAGCTTCGAATTCACGAAGTTGGTCTTGCGGTCAATGACCTCATTGCCCTCTAATCCGTCGAATTTCGCGGTCACCACCGTACCATCGGCGGCCGGCATGGAAAGCTGCGGCGCCTGAGAGTGTCCGGCCAGACTGGACCTAGCTCCCGACACACCGGATTGGTATCGGTAGGCAGACGGTGGCATGCCGAGACGGCCCTGCTTGACATTCGCCTCGTTCACCCAGGTAACGGCATCGGCTGCCTTGCTTCCGCACGGCGGCTCGATGAAGTTCTGGTTGTGGACGAGGACCGGGTGCTCGCCAGCGATGACGTAGTAGGTGTGGTAGTCCTGGATCGTCAGGTCGTCCATGGCGGCGAAGCCGACGGTGTTGCTGATGCTCTTGACCTCGACGATCGCGCCGTCGTCGGTGTGGAGGACGTCGCCGGTCTTCAGGTCCTGGGCGTAGATCCACGTGTGCTGGGTGTCGTCCCAGAACGGGTGGAACCAGGTGGTGTGCAGGACCGCGTCGGAGCCTTCCTTGGTGCGGACGGTGACGTCGGTCAGGTCGGTGTCCAGGTTGCGGTGCAGGCTCTCGACTGTTTTGCCTTGGGTCGCCTCGGTCGTCGGGTCGGTGGCGAGGACCTGGTCGCCGACCTGGACGTCCTTGATGGGCTTGGTGGAGCCGTCGGCCAGGAGGACCAGCGTGTCGGGCGCGAAGCTGTGCGGGCGCTCCGTGCACGAGCCGCCGGAGCCGCCCCCGTCGCCCTCGTCGTCGCTGCGGCGGCTGCTGCGCTCGTCGGCCTTGCGGGAACCGCCGCCCGACGACTCGCCGCCGCTGGAGCGTTTCGGGGCGGTGACCTCCTTGCCGCCTCCGCCGCCGCGCATGTTCTTCAAGCCGCCAGCGCCACCCGCGGCCTTGAACGGCTTGGTCATGAACTTGGTGGCGCCGCCGGTGAACTTGGAGACGCCGGCGCTCAGTGCGCCGTCTAGGCCGCCCTCGATCATTGTGTCGGCGAGGCCGGACCAGGAGAATTCGGCGTCGCCGCGGACTACGTCGACCATGTAGCCGGCGCCGGCTTGCATGGCGCCTGCGACGGCGCCGGCGACGATCAGGCAGCCGACGCCGGTGGCACACAGGGCACCGACCGCGACCGTGGCGAGGATGCCGACTGCGGCAGTGGCGACGAACTTCCACGGGTCCTGTTTGATCGCCTCGACGGTGTTCTTCACCGTGTCCACGACCTTTTGCGCGGCGGCCTTCGCGGTTTCCTTCACGCATTTGGACACGCCGCCCTGCAAACATTGTTTGGCCTGGTCGAACTTGTCCTTGACGGCGTTGACCTTGTTCTTCACCCACTTCGTCGTCGAGTTGACGACGACGTTCTTGACCTTGGCCGCCTTGTCCAGCACATAGCTGCCGAAGCTCCTCAGCGCGTTGACCGCCTGGTCGACCTTCTTCTCGACGTAGTTGTAGGCGTTCTGGACGGCCTGGATCGGGTGGGTGATGACGTTCGTGACCGTCGACGCGGCGCTCTTGAGCTTGCTGAAGAACGAGTTGCCGGACGGGTCGACGTTCGTCAGCGGGTTGTTTCCCGCGTACTGGTACCGGTTCGCCGCGATCGAGTCCGGGACCGGGCTGTTCGCGACGGTGTCGCGGGTGTCGAACTGGCCGGTGTCGGCGTTGTACCAGCGGGCCAGCATGTTGACCCGGCCGGTGCCGGTGTCCGTCCACTCCGACTGGTAGCCGAGACTGCCGACCATGGCACTGGTCGACAGGACCTTGCCGAGGGGGTCGTAGCTGGTGGAACCGTTGAGGCTGGTGCCGGTGGCCTGGAACTGCCCGACGACGTCGTTGTGCTGGTCGGTCCACACGTAGTACGAGTTCGCGCCAGTACTGCCTGTACCCGTGCCGAGGAGCTCGCCGCCGGCGCCGCGGGTATAGGTCGCGGTACTGTCCTTCGCGATGGTGTTGCCCAGGCCGCTGTACCGGAACCCGGCCCGCAGGACCCGCCCGCCCGCGTCGTAGGAGTTGGTGCTCGTGCCCCCCGCGCCCTGCTGGGTGATGACCTGCCCGTAGGCGTCCGTGGTGGTGTTGTAGACGCCGGCCGTCCCGCTGGTCAGCCGGAGCGTTCCGCGCGGGGTGTAGGAGTATGTGGTGCCGTCGGAGGCGCTCGCGAGGCGGTTGCGCTGGTCGTAGGTGAAGGTTTTGGCGCCGTTGCGGGTGCGGTTGCCCGAGTCGTCGTACTCGTAGTTCGTGACCGTCGACCCGGACGTCCACGACGTGAGCCGGTCGGCGAGGTCATACGTGTACGTGTTGATCGACGCTCCGGCGAACCCGGTCGTGGTCTTCTTCGTCTCGTTGCCGTTGGCGTCGTACTCGTAGGCGATGTTGCCCAGGATCGTGCTGCCGGACGTCTGCTTGATCTGGTCGTTGGTCAGCCGGTGCAGGTCGTTGTAGGTGAACGTCCGGGTCTGGTTGTTGACGCCGTACACGACTGTCGACGGCAGCGACAGGTTGTTGTAGTTGACCGTGACGTCGATGTTCGTGGTGGCGTTCGACGCCGTCTTGAACCGGCCGGCGGTGTCGTAGGTGAAGTTCGTCGTGCCGGCCGCGTCGGCACGCGACGCCATCTGGCCGTCGTTGGTGTAGGTGTAGGTCGTGTTGTCCGACGGCCCCGTGATCGTCAGCGGCAGGCCACGGTCGTCGTAGGTGACGGTATCGGTCTCCCCTGGCACGGACAGCGACGTGAGCCGACCGGCGTCGTCGTAGCCGAACGTCCGCGACGCCGTGGCGGCCTCAGCGCCGGTACCGCTCTGCCCGGTCAGCCGGTTGAGGTCGTCGTAGGCGTAGTCGACCCGCACACCGCCCGGCTGCAGCTGCGCCGACATCCGACCGGCCGCGTCGTAGACCGCGGTGAACGTCCGGTCGCCGGCATTCGGGTGCGCGATCGTCGCCGGTTCGATCTGCGACTCGGGCAGGCCCCACCTGTTGTACGTGTTCCAGAACTGGTTGCTGCGCCCGTCGGTGAAGCGGGTCTGATGACCGGCGGCGTCGTAGCCGTACGACGTATGGATCGATGTCGTCGCGGTCACCGGCTCGGACACGTCGGTCACCTGGTTGAGCGCGTCGTAGGTGAGCGTCGTGGTCGTGCCGCGAGCGTCGGTCGACGTGCGCAGGTTCCCGTTGTTGTCGTAGCCCGCGCTGACCGTGGTCAGCACCGTACCGGCCGCGTTGAGCTCCTGCTGCTTCACCGTGCGCCCGGCCGCGTCGTAGAAGGCGAGGGACTTCGTGCCGTCGGGCCGGGTGATCTTCACCGGACGGCCCAGCGCGTCATAGTCGGTGGTGGTGACGTTGCCGGCGCCGTCCTTCGCGGTGATGACCTCGCCGACGTTGTTGTACGTCGATTCCGCCGTCACCCCGGCGGGCGACGTCACCTTGCGCAGCCACGGACCAGCGCCGTAGACGCCGGTGCCGTAGTCGTACGTCGTGGTGTTCGCCGTCGCCGACGGTTGGCGGACCCACTGCGTGCTGGTCAGCTTGCGACCCAGATAGTCGTACGTGGCGGTGTTCTTGGCGCCGGTCGGGTCGACGACCTCGATCAGGTTGCCGGTCAGGTCGTACTTCGCCGTGGCGATTTTCCCGGCCGGGTCGGTGGTCTTCGTGACGTTGCCGAGGGTGTCGTACTCGTACGAGGTCGTCTTGCCCCGCGCGTCGGTCGTGGAGGTGACGTTGCCGAGCTTGTCGTACACGGTCGTCGTGCTGGCGTCGGTGATCGTCGCCCCGCCCGTACCAGGCTGCGTATACGACGGCAGGATCGTCTTCCACGGCCGCCCGGCCGCGTCCATCCGCGTCGTAACGACGTTGCCGAGCGGGTCCTGAGTCTCGACAGCCTCACCGAACGTGTTGTACCCGACGACGGTCGTCGGCCGGATCGACACGCCCGGCACACCGTTCTGCTCGACCAGCACCGACGGCGCGATGACCTTCGTCTGATTGCCGTCCTCGTCGTACGCGTACGACGTCGTGTTACCGTTCGGGTCCGTCACATCGGTGGTGAGACCACGCTGGTCGACGGTGTAGTTGGTCGTGAGCTGGGTGCCGCTGAGCGCTGCCTGGTTGGTGCGGCCGTTGCCGCTGTTCCACAGGGCGTTCACATCGCTGCCGGTCAGCGCCCGCTGGAACACCTGCACGTTGTCGACCGCGCCGTTGAGCTTGAACACTGCGGAGCCGGAAGCACTAGTGTTGCCGCCGATGTTCAGGCCGGTGACGGAGTTGAACGGCGTCGGGTTGGTGCCGTCGGTGCCGCGGACGTTGTTGGCGTACAACGCCATCTGCTTGGTGTTCGCGTCGAACACCGCGACCAGGTGCACCCACTGGTTCGTCGCCACCGCCGTGCCCGCCGTGGCGTAGTTCCACGCCGGGGAACTGGTGTCCGCGTTCGGGGCGATGAACGTCCACTTGCCGATGCCCGAGTGATACAACAGGTAGAAGGCGCCGATGTTGTTGCCGCCCTGGCCGACGAACGTCGACTCGCCGCTGAACGAGTTGAGCTTCACCCACGCCGACACCGAATACGACTGCGTCGTGTTGAGCACCGGGTTGTCGGTGCTGATCGGCGCGCTGGTATTGAAGCTGGCGTAGCCGTTGCCGAGTGTCGTGCCGTCGCTGAAGAACGCGCGCGCATTGAGATGTGAGCCGGAGGAGTCCGCGACCGTGGCGTAACCGCTGCTCGCGGTTTCGTCGAGCTTCCACCACGCGGTCGGCCCGGAGGAGCCATCGACGCCTATAGATTTGGATGTGAGCCGGCCCATCGGGTCGTAGGTATTGCGCACGTCGCGCAGCGTCTTGCCGTCGGCCATGTTGCGCACGCTGATGACGTGCGAGTCGGCGTCGTAGACGTAGTTGGTGATGCGGGAGCCGTCGGCCGCGCCGGAGGCGTAGGTGCTCGTCGACTGCAGCCGGCCCTCTTTGTCCATGACCTGCTGAATGCTGGTCGCACCGTTGTTCTCGCTGACGCCGACGAGGTTGCCGACGTAGTCGTACGAGTTCTCCTGCAGCACCGTGGTCTTGGTGCCGTCGGTGCGGCTGACCTTCTTGACCTTGCCGTCGTCGTAGTACTCGTACTTCGTCGTCCAGCCCATCGCGTCCGTCGTAGACGCGAGGTCGCCGTTGGCGTAGTAGACGTTGTAGGTCTGCTGGATGCCGACGCCGTCCTTGCCGGTCAGCGTGCTGGTCAGCAGCTTGCCGTTGGCGTCGAAGACCTGGTCGAGGGTCTGCAGCCGGTCGCCGGACGGGCAGGCGGTGCCGGCCGCCGGGCTGCTGTCGCAGTTGACCCGCTGGTTCTGCCGGCCGAGGGCGTCGTAGCCGTACAGCGTGACCGCGCCCGTAGGATCGGTGCTCTTGACGATCTGACCGTGCGAGTTGTACTCGCTCGTGACCACCCGCGGGCTGTCGCCCCCGGTCACGTCGGAGGCCGTCCGGGACAAGATGTTGCCGTCGGCATCCACGACATCCGTGGTCCGCGCCTGGTGCTGCGCGCCGGTCACCGCGTTCGTGACGACCGGCTCGGTGGTCTCGACCAGCGCGTCCTGGTCGTACCGGTAGGTCGTCACCAGCCCGCTCGGATAGCCGGGAGCGAAGACCTTCTGCTGCTTGACGCGGCCGAGGCCGTCGTAGGCGAACTCCGTGACCAGCCCGGCCGCGTCGGTCACGCGCACCGCGTCGCCATTGGAGTTGTACTCCGTGCGCTGCCATGCGCCGCCGGCTGACGTCGTCTTCGTCGGCAGACCAGCCGGCGTGAAGCCGCCACCCACCGCCGGCGTCGTGGCCGTCGTGTACTCAATCGTCGTGGTGCGACCGTTGGGGTACCCAGGCACCGGCGGGGACGTCGTGCTGGTGCGGTTCCCAGCCGGCCCATCGTAGGCGAACTTGGTGACCGGGTCGGGATCCGTGTCCCAGTCGACCGTCACCTGCTGAATCTGCACAAGCTGGTCATTGCGCCCGTCCGGGGTCAGCACCGCGGTCGTGGCGTCCGGCCAATACTGGTACAACGTGCTCTGGCACGGCAGGAACTCGTCATCGTTGCGGCAGGTGGTGGTCCGCACCGTGTTGCCGCGGACGTCCTTGGCGGTCTCGGTCTTCTGCCCCAGCGGGTCGTAGACGTCGGACACGTACCCGGCCACGTCGTAGCCGTAGGTGGTGGTGTTGCCCAGTGCGTCGGTGTCGGCAATAAGGCGGCTGCCGTTGAGCAGGTCGAACGTGCGCTTCGAGACGTTGCCGCCAGGGTTGGTCACCGAAACCGTGCTGACCGGCGTCAGCCGTGGCGCCGCGCCAGCCTGGGACGCGAGCGCCCCCGTCGCCGACTTGTAGTGGGAGTCGACCTGGGCGGCGTCGAGCCCATGGTCGTAGAACGCGAACTCGGCAATGTCGCCCTTGAAGAAGCTCGCGTCACTGGTCGAACCCGGCCAGTTCTTCGTCGTGCCGGCGCCGATGTAGCTGTACTCGGCACCGAACGGCGTGGTGAAGGAGTCGGTCTTCGTCCCGACGAGCTTGTTGTCCAGGTACAGGCTCTGCTCGTCGGCGGCGCCCTGCGGTCCGGCGCCGGTCAGCACCACATGGTGCCAGTTGCCGTCGTTGACCTTCACCGTCGAGGTCAGCGGCGCGAGGCTGTGGTCCCAGAACTGGCCGCGGAGATAGCCGTCACCGCCGACATACAGAGCCGGTGTGTAACTAAACTGGCTGGGCGGGATGCCCGCATCCACGGGCCCGCTCTGGTAGCCGTACAGCACGCCGCTGGACGCGTAGTTCGCCGGCGTCTTGAACCACATCTCGATCGCGTTCGGCCCGAACAGCGGCGGCACGGTGTTGGACTTGTCGTACTGCACGTACGAGCTGGTGCCGTTGAAGATGGCCCCATAGGCGTCGCTGAACGGGCTGGTGCCGGTCTGCACGGTGTCATAGGTGACGTTGTTGTAGGTCGCGTTGAACATGCCGCGGACCTGGCTATAGGCGCGGTTGGGCAGGCTGGTGTCGCCGAGCCGAAAGTACTCGCGCGGCCGTGCCCCCAGTACGCTGGACACATAGCCCTGGCTCGAGCCGGACACGACCGGCGCGCCGACCTGCCAGACGCCGGCGGCCTCGTCAGTGACCTGCGTGACCCGGCCGCTGACGCTGCTGTAGCCGACCTGCGCCCGGACCCGTCCGGCGTTGCTGGTCATCTTCGTCATCGCCGGGGCCGGGTACTTGCCCGCGTTGTACAGGGCGACCATCGCGTCGGCGGTCAGCGGCTTGTTGTAGTAGGCGGCGTCGGCGATGGAGCCGTTGAAGAACGTGGCGGTAGGTTGGCTGTACGAGTGGCCGGCCCAGCCGCCGCCGAGGAAGCCGGCGCCGAGGTACATGTTCAGCTGGTCGGTGTTGTGCAGCAGAATCGGCGCGCCGGTGATCGTGCCGACCAGGTTGCCGTCGACGTACATCGTCTGCGTGCCGCCGTTGCCCGACAGCGCGACGTGGTGCCACTGATTGTCGGTGACCGCAGCGGACGTCGTGATCGGCGTGCTCGCGCGGTCCGCCCAGAACTCGCCGCGCAGCTTGCCGTCGGAGCCGATGTACAGCACCGGGTTGTAGTTCGACGGCGTCGTGGCGCCCTGGCTCACCAGGTCGCGCTGGTTGGAGAACAGCACGCCGAGCGGTGTCGCGGTCTTGAACCACAGCGAGACCGACTGGTACGAACTCTCGGTCGCCAGCTTGATCGGCAGCTTGACCGACGAGTTCGTGCCGTTGAACGCGGCCGTGGTGGACGTGGACTGGTTCAGGGCCGGGGCGCCGCCGAGGGTGACGTTGCTGTAGATGCCGTTATCGGTGCCGTCGTTGGACAGCACGCCGCTCTGCGCCTGGGTACCCGAAGTCTCGTTGAGCCGCCAGTACGAGTACGGGCCGGTGTTGAGCACGGCACTGGGCGCCTGGTTGACCGTCTGGTACTCGTACGTGGCGCACGCGGTCGTGGTCCCTGGCGGGCAGACCTTGGTGAGCTTGTCGCCGGTGTAGGTGTACGTCCAGGTCAGCGTGCTTGACGGTACCGTCGGATCGGTTGGGTCGGTCGTCACCGTGGCGACGTGGGCGGTGGTGGCGCCGGACGGGGTGCTCCAGGTCAGGTGCAGGGCGCGCTGTGATGCCAGGGACGTGATGAGGTCGGCGTGGTTGCTGCCGTCGTAGTGGACGGTGACCGACCGGGCGGACGGGTCGGTGATCTTCGTCAGGCCGTAGACGCCGGTGCCCAGGTTTTGGGTGAACTCGTAGGTGGTGGAGTCTTTGTCGGTGAGCGAGTATCCGCCGCTGGTGATCGGTTTGAACACCGAGTACCGGCCGGGCGGCGGTGCCCAGGTGTTGTTCGTGTCGTTGTTACGGCCGAACGTGACCTCCTGGCCGCTGGGGTAGCGCACGGTGGCGGTCTGCAGCGTCCCGCCGGCGTCCTTGCCTTCGCGGACCTGCATGTCCGTGACCGAGGACCAGCCCTGCCCGAACGAGCTGGTGGCCCGGGTGTCAAGGCTGTTGTAGTCGCGGTTGATCGCCAGGGCCGGGCCGACCGTGGTCACCTGGGCGTCGACGGCCGACGTGGTGTAGTTGCCGACTGAGCCCTCGAAGCCTTTCCCGCCGTTCTGCGCCAGCGACGAGGTCACCAACGGTTGCGGCACGGCGGTGGAGAACGCGTACGTGACTGGGTTGGCCGGACCCCACACCTGCCCGTCGTAGATCCTGGCCTGGTAGAAGTACTGCTTGCCCCACTGCAGCACGCCGGGGTTGGGTTTCCAGACGCTGTTGGCGCTGCGGCCGGAGTCCGCAATTGTGTTGCCCTGGTCGTCGAGGATCAGGAACTGGTACTGCACGCCGTAGCCGGGCCAGTTGTCCGGATCGTAGCCGCGGGCCGAGAACTCCGGCGTCAGCGTGCTCACCGCCGTGTTGTTTGCCGGATACTGCGCAGTCATCTCGGGCTGCACGTTCGTGGTGTAGTTGACCTCGATCCACGGCGCGCACGAAATGTTGCCGAACACGGCATCATTGCAGGTGAGGCTCATGTCCGAGGACGTGAACCGCTTCCACGTCGTGGCGTCGCTCTCGTTGGCCTTGACCGCGATGCCGTACGTGTTGTTGTGGATCGCCCAGTCCTTGACCTCATCGTTGTCCAGCCACGGCGCGATCCACGTGCCGACGTTGCGCACAGCGCCGGTGTTGTTGCAGGCGGCGTTGTTGGCCGTGGTGTCCTTCGCCATCGGCTGCAGCCCGGCCGCCTCACGCGCGGCCTGGTTGTCGCCCGGCTGGTTGTTCCACGTCAACGTGCTCTCGGACCAGTTACCGGTGACCCGGTAGAAGTTCGTCTGCTTCGAAGGGCAGCTGGTGCCGTCCTTGATCTGGTACGTCTGGAACAGATGCAGCCGGGCGGAGTCGAGCTTGAAGTTGCTGCTGTTCGGGTCGAACAGCAGAGGGATGTTGCCGAAGCGCAGGAACCCGCGGGCCTTGTTGGCCACCGAGTCGTCGTACCGGCCGGCCGCCACGCTGTTGTTGGCGCCGTGCGTGGTGCTGGCCTCCGACGAGAGGCTGTAGGTGTCACCGCCGGCGGTGGTGATCGAGATCTGCGGGTCAATCCGGACCGGGAACTTCCGCTTCGCGTCCTGCAGCCATGCCTGGTCGACGCTCATCCGGATCGCCGGGCCACCGTCGACCGTGATGATCTCGTACTGCATGGCGTAGGACGTCGCCCCGGCGCCGCTCATGTCGACCGCGGAGTCCTCGAGGTACCCCAGCGGCATCGTGAGCACAACCACGCCCGCGGTGTCGGTGAACTCGACACCACCGTCGGCGCCGATCCGCGGGGTCAGGCCCTTGAGCCGCAGTGGGTAGACGTAGGTGGCCGGGGCGTCGGCCGAACGCAGCGTTAGGGTCTCCTTGACACCGGTGGAGAGCGCCGCCAGTTCGAGGTCGACGCCGGGCAGCACGTCACGGTAGGTCGCCACCGCCCCGTCGACGAGCGCCTTGCCTGGGGTCGCGCCAGCGAGGGAGTACGCCAGCTCGGTGCCCTTGGACGGGTTGAGCCGCACCAGGTCGTCGCCTGCCGGCGACGCGGACGTCTTCAGCGCGTGCTCATCGGCATCGAGCTTGCGGGCACTACCGGCGGCGAATGTCAAGCCCCGGGTTTGATGGAGAGTTGGTTATCTGGTTTTCAGGGGTGTGGTGACCGTCCGGGTCATCGCGTGTAGGGCTTCGTGTTCGGCGGGTGGGATGTGTCCGAGTTCGCCGTGCAGGCGGCGGTTGTTGTACCAGTCGATGTACTCGACGGTGGCCATCTCCAGGTCGTCGAGCCCGTGCCAGGGGCCCCGGTTGCGGACGAGTTCGGCCTTGTAGAGGGAGTTGAACGCTTCGGCCATGGCGTTGTCGTAGGAGTCTCCCTTCGAGCCGACCGACGCGACGGCGCCGGCCTCGGCGAGGCGCTGGCTGTAGCGAATCGCCCGGTACTGCACGCCGCGATCCGAGTGGTGCACGAGTCCTTGCAGGTCAGCACCCTGCGCCTCGCGGCGCCAGAGGGCCATCTTCAACGCGTCCAACGCCAGATCGGTGTAGAGCGACGTGGAGACCTGCCAGCCGACGATCATGCGGGAGTACACGTCGAGGACGAACGCGGCGTAGACCCAGCCGGCGGTGGTGCGCACGTAGGTCAGATCAGCTACCCACAGCTGATTCGCACCCGCGGCGGTGAAGTCGCGTCGGACGAGGTCGCGGGGCCGGTCCGTTTCGGCCGCGGGCCGGGTCGTGCGCGGCGCCTTGTCGCGCAGCAGCCCGCGTAGCCCGGTGGCGCGCATCAGCCGCTCGACGGTGCACCGGGCCACCTCGACGCCGCGGCGACGCAGCTCGTGCCAGACCTTTCGAGCGCCGTAGACGCCGTAGTTGTCCGCGTGGACCTGCCGGATCAGTACCGTCAGCTCCTCGTCGCGCCGCGAGCGGGCGCTGGCCGGGCGGGTCTTGGCGGCGTAGTAGGTCGACGGTGCGATCTGTGCCGGCGTGTCTTCAAGGGCCTGCAGGACCGGCTGGACACCGTGTTCCTCTTGCTGAGCGTCGACGAACGCGACTCTCATCGCGATGGACGGTCCAGCTCCGCCGCGAAGAAACTCGCCGCGGACTTCAGGATCTGGTTCGCCCGGCGCAGCTCACGATTCTCCCGTTCGAGGGCCGCGATCCGCTCGGCATCACTGCTACTCGTGCCCGGCCGGTCACCGGCGTCCGTCTCGGCCTGCTTCACCCACGTCCGCAACGCCTCCGGATGCACCCCGAGCTGCTCCGCGATCCGCCGGATCGCGCCCGTCGCGGACGCCGGATCCCGGCGGGCCTCGACCGCCAACCGGGTCGCACGCTCACGCAGCTCATCGCTGTACTTCCTCGGTGCCGGCATAACAGCTCATCCTCCGGGTGTTCGATGTCTCCATCAAACCCGGGGCGGGACACTGACCTTCGAGGCCGCACTCTCGGATTCGAGTCTGCGGATCACACTGCCTCTGGACGCACTCGATTGATAGTCAGGTCGACGGCACGCTGCGGTCAGACGCGCGAGAACCCTGAACCGCTTGTCCGTGCGGGCGTTCGCCGGGCCCGACGGGCCCTCCATTCCCGGTACCCTCCAGTCCCACCGCCGACAAGGGCTGGCCGCAGTGCGTTGACGTGGCATCGCAGAGGTCCTTCTGACCAAGGAGCGCTTGTTGATTAGCTGGCAGGATCTCGACCCCCTCGAAGGTGGAGCGGGCGGTGAAGATGCTGCTCACAGAACTACTGCAGCGTCCGCGGCTGCTGCAGCTGTCAGCCTGCCTCATATCTCCGGCATCAACTCGTAAAGATGTCGGCGATCGAACCGGCGTTCGCCAATGACGCTCGCCAGGCGTTCCATCGATTGCTCGCCTGCTGAAACGCCTGCAAAAGTGGTACACCCTCAACGACGGCCTCAACGACCTCCCGCAGCGACCACATCGAGAGGTGCTGGCTCAGCGGGTGGACGAGCTGGATTCCGCGATCGGTGAACGGCCCACCGTGGGCGACGGCGTTCCGGACGCGTTCGAGTCGATGCACCGAGACGCTCCAGTGACATTCCACCTCTTTCACCCAGACCTGCAGCGCCCTAGCGTTCGCTGTGCGCCTCTGGATTGTGCGCAGGTCCCGTCCGAGCGGGCCATGCGTTGGAGTGAAGGCCAGCATCTCGGTAACGTAGGCCGCCGCCTTCTTGATCGAAAACCTTTGTTCGCCATGAGACGACGAAGTCGCCTCGAGGAAAATCGACCGCTGCAGTTCGCGCATCTCCGAAGGCACCGGCTGATGCACTGCCTCCCAGAAGGCGTGGTCCAGCACGTCGAAGATCGACTGACGAATCCACAGGTTTTTGAGGTACTTCTCCAGATAGGTCGTCCACGAGATCTCGTTAAGGCGACTCGCCACTAGTTCGATGACACGTACGTTCAGCAGAAGCGATTCCGCTGCCGAACTCGTGGTGCCGACGCGCCACCACTGCAGGGAATCGATGATGTCCTTCGCAGCTGGATCTGCGATCGGGATCCGGGGCGCGACCCGCGGCGCCATCCGCGAGAACTGGGCAGCCGTGGATTCGAGCACGTACGGCGACTGCGGCCGGTCGGAAACCCAGAAGGCACTCTGGTGAACGATGCGCCCGTCCTGCACGTGGATCGCCCCGGTCAGCCGCTGCCAAGGCACCGCACAGCTAAACGTGGCCATGCTCAGCAGCGCATCGACCCGCTGCGCCGCCTCACGGATCGCGTCGGAGAACTTGCCGACGCCAAGATCAACGCGGGCGAGGACCACGTCCTTTTCGTCCGGGAGTTCCGCCGGATACTCCAACTGCGTGAGCTCGGCAGGCAGCTGGCCACGGAAAGGGCCGTCGTTGAAGAGATTGCCATGCAGCCACTCGGCATCGAAGAACTCGACAGCCGGCAGGCTCTGGCCCATGGTGACCAACGATGCCTGTCGAAACGCGAACCACACGACATGTGCATGGCTCTCGGTAGGCAGAACAAGGAGCCGCTCGGCCAACTCCAAGCGTTCGTCGACCGGGGTGTTGGGCCCGCCGCGTAGGGTGGGGTAATCGACCATGTCCGGGTCGACGTCACCCAATGCGATCAGCGCGTAGGTAGCACTACGGCGGCTTCCGGTCAGTACGTTGGTCAGCGACCTGGACAGTTCCTCCGCGTTGCGATCTGCAGCCCTGACGACCTCCCAGAACGCGTCCCGGCGGGCAGCAACGGTGCCCGACGGCCGCGTCGGTTGGGCACACGCCTTCGACAAGTCCTTCCAAGCGGCCTTCGCTGCATCCATGGTGGCAAATTCGGCTCGTAGTGCTAACCTCGGTCTTTCGTTATCAGTCGATCATGGCGGCCGGGAGCGGCTTTTTGATCTTTGCTCAGGTTGGTGGGCCGCGTGGGCGTGCTGAAATTCCGGCGCGTTGGCCGGTTTCCTCCGTGGGTGTCGACGCGATCGGGTGCGGGTGTCAGCCGGTTGGGCGTGGGAGCCCGTTGAGTCGGGTGAACGCGGTGGCTAGATCTGTTGCCCATGGCCAGGTTTCGGCGATTCGGAGCCGGGTTTGGCGGGCGGTGTGGGTGATGCGTGCGGCGACGTGCAGGAGTCGGTAGCGCAGCTTCTTCGGTTCGGCGGTCGCGAGGGCCCCGTTGAGGAGGAGCATCTGGGTCCAGGCGAGCAGGTCGATGCCGGTGAGGGCGAGTTGCAGCCAGGCCTGGTTGATGGCGAAGACGCGGGACGGGAACCGGCCGAAGCCGGTGTCCTTGCCGGTGCGGATGCGGTCCTCGACGCGGGCGTGGCCGCGGTGGCGGGCCTCGAGGAACTGGGTGCTGCCGTTGCCGGGTGGGGTGTCGGTGGCGAACACCTGATGGCGGAGGCCTTCGACGGTGTCGAACAGCGACAGTTGCGCGCCGGGGTGCGGCTCTTCGCGACGGACGATGAACCGGGTGCCGGGTGGGTAGCCGTCGTCTGGGACGAGGCCGGTCAGTTCGCAGATGTCGGCGCCGTCGCGGGGTTCACCGTCGCCGTCGAGGGCCGGCACCCATGGCAGGTGCTGTTTGGCGGTGAGGATGGCCTGGCGGATCGGTTCGGTGATCGCGACGCCGACGGAGAACCGGGCGTCGACTCCCTGTTTGCGGAGGCTGCGGATGTGGGTGAGCAGGCCGTGGGTGCAGCCGGCGGAGTCCGATCGGATCAGGATCGGGGTGCCGTGGCGCATGTGGTCGGGGATCTGGGTGAGGGCGTCGTCCAGGACGGTGATGTGATCGGCGGTGGTGTTCGACCCGGCCCGGCCCTCACGTAATAGCCCGGACAGCGCTTCGCGGGTGTTGTCCAGGAAGCAGAACAGCGGGTGGTAGCCGAAATTCTTCTTCCAGGTCGGGGTTGCTGCTTCTTTCTCGGAGTGGCAGATCACGATGGAGGCGTCCAGGTCGAGGGTCAGGCCCGGGATGGGCAGGCCGGCGGCCGTGGTCTGCGGCAGCCCGCCGTGTGTGTCGATCCGTTGTGCCCACGCGATGTCGCGTGCTTGCGCTCGCGCAGCGGCCAGCCGGCGCAGTACCGCGCTGTCCATGATGGACAACAGTCGCCACGCGGTCGGGTCCGACGCGACGGGCCCGAACAACGCCGCCTGGTCTCGGATTACGGCCAGGTCCGAGATCGTTTCGCCGCCGTCGGCGAGCGTCACCGCCAGGTCGACCGCGATCCGGCCCGGGTCGTGGCCGCCGCGACGCTGCCGCAACCCGGCGAGGGCATCACTGCACGCGCCGGTCAGACCGGTCACATCGGCGATGTCGGTGAGCAGGCGCGCACCGGCATGACCGACGACGCCACGACCGTCGGCGGACACCACAATCCTCGGACGCGTTCCGGTACGCTTCACCATGCAGGTGCCCTCCGGGCGGGATGGACAAGGACCCTCGACAAGTCCTATCTTCCCAGCTCAGACGGCACCTGTTCCCATTCGAACCAGCATGTGGGCAGCCCTTAACGAATGACCCGGGCTAACGCGGCGGTCTTCAGCTGCTGCCGCTGGACAGGATCGTCGCCGACGTCGTTGCGCCACAACGACTTCACGGTGGCGACGTGGACGGCGACGACCGCCTGCAGATGCTGACCCAGCCCATCGACTGCGTCGACGAGGTCCTGACCGGCAGAGTCCCACCCGGAGACGTGCATACGACCGTCGAACGGTCTCGGGTCGTCAACCCAGGCGAGCAGCTCGTCGAGCGCAAGAAGCACGCCTGGGCGAGTCGGCTCCGACCACGGAACCTCAGGTGCCTTCAGGGCATGCATCAGCTCGATGAGGGTGTCGTCGCCGATGGACCATCTCGTGTCGCTCCGCCGCGGCATGGATGCAATTGTGCTTGAGCCGTCCGGCTGGCACGAAGAACCACGGCCAGGCGCGATGACGGTGTGTCCTGATCGACGGCCCCGCTCACGCCACCGACGCACGTCAAACCCGCCTCACGGTGGACGAACGCCGAGACCACTTTTCGCAACGTCGGGACTCGACGCTAGTCGGGAGTACTCGCTGTGGCGCGCGTCGGCGGTTGTGCCGGCGAGCGGCAGCTACGAGCTGCTGAGGATTCGCTCTCGGTGACGACGGAGCGCTTCCTTGTCTGGTCGGCTCGCGGATCCGCTCGGCTGACGTAGCAATCCTCCATCGAACTCGGCGTACTCGGAGTTCTTAAGTCTTGGATCTACGCGGACACGGTTGCGGCCGTCGACCCAGATGAGCGTCTTGTCGAAGAGGTTGTGCAGGTCCGCACGTAGCAATAGGCCGTTGCTGACGTGGTCACGCCCACCGCTGGCGACTGGGTCGATGTGGGCGGCCTGAAGCACGTCGCTGACGTCGCACCCGCTGACCGCGCACCGCCCGTGGTAGGCCTTCATAAGTTCGGCCCGGAATACCGGTTGGCCTTGCCGGTCCAGCACCTGCTGGAGTCTCCGCATGCGGGACTTCGGCAGTATCTGCGGTCGCGGTGCACGTACGGCAACGAGCCAGTCCTGGAGTCGGCTGGTTTCGGCCGAGTCGAGCGTGCGTACCGTCCGCGGCGAGGAGGACAGGATCTCGGGCGGCGTCGAGGCGGAGAGGAGCTGGCTGGTCGTTTGCGTATCCCACTGGATGTAGATCCGCCAACAGGTATGGGCTTCCGACCAGCGCAGACCATCAACGGCAACGCCGCGCGACGATTCGAGAGTACGGAACGCCTGCATACACCCAGATGGTGTCGCTGGCCTTCAGCAGGCGGAAGCTGCTGCCGAGGTGCCAATCGGCGATGTTGCCTGGTCGGACGGCTCGGAACATGTCGAGTACACGCTCGTCGTATCCCCACGCTTCCGGGTCGTTCTCATTGACTGGATAGACGTACTCGCTCATCGCATCACTGCCTTTCCCTGTTCGGCGCTTACCGTCTGCCCTTGCTGTTGGCTCGTTGGGGTTACCGGACCGCCCACCATGGTCGTTGCTCTAACGACCCGTGATATACCTCCAGACCGCACGATCCAGGTCCCGGGGATCCACTTCAAGACGCTCAGCGGCCCCTAAGTAGCAGCTGTGCAGGTCGCCGTATGAGAGATTCGGCAAGCCGGCGTCGGCGGCAAACGAACGAAGATGAACATCGACTGCTGCAGTGGACACGCCGGCCAGAATGCACAGGTAATCCGCAGTCTTCGGACCCACACCGTTTATCGCACAGAGTGCGGTGACGTTCTCTCGGTTGCTGACGAAGGCCGCAAGTTGCTCGACCGTATCGACGCCGGCGGCAGCCAGGTGGAGCGCAAGTCGATGGATGCGGTCCGGCTTCTTGCCGGGCCACTTGAGCATCTCGCGTAGGCGATCCGGGCCGCCGAGTGCCAACAGACCGCTTGTTGTGTCCGCATCTGGCTGGTCGGAGCGAAACTGGTGCGCTCGGGCGTTCACCGTCTCGTATCGCATACCAGCCTGCAGGATCGCGTCAACGAGAATGGCGCCCACGTGACCGTAGCCACTCTGTCGATGCAGGTCGATCGATAGATCCACACGCTGGACGTGCGACGCTAGTGCAACAGTATGAGGCACGAGCCCGGTGGCTGGGTCCTGCATCCAACGATCTTCGCGCATCGAGGTGACCGCGATGCAACGAGGTCATCGACATACTCGATGCGTTCACCGAGAAGCTCGAGCACAAGGCCGACATCAGCGACCTCGCCAAGGCCGCCTGGAACGCCGAGACCAGGTTTTAGTAATGGCTCGCCGTGCTGGCCCGCAGCTTCCAGCTGCAGGACGCGCTCGGCGTACTCGAGCTCGACCGAGTGCTGGACGCGGCCCCAGAGGAACCGGGCAGCCGCACCCGGGCGCAGCCAATCGACGGCCATCAGGCGGCCTGGCGAGACATCGACAACGTGGAGCGCGCGACAGGTGCTGCGGGCGTTCTTCGCCGACCTCCTCCGCACCTACCACGTGACCTGACCAGCCGAGACGCTCAACAAATTGGTCCGCCGCCGTCGGCGCAGGGTGGCATGATTGCCGCGCAGCTGCTCGCGTTCCTGGAGGCTCACGTGTCCTGGCCCGGCATCAACGACTTCCCGACACTCCTCCCCGACGCCTGCCACCTGATCGAAGACCTCCAGACGCTCAGCGCCCGTCTGGAGCATCGCAACGACACCCAGCATTGGCAGCACACCGTATGCGCTGACCGGGCGAAAGGTCTGGCGCTCTACCTCCGCGCCGCGGTCCTCTCCGCTACAGCGGACGCCTACGGACCGGCGTTCGGAACCCTGCGTACATGCCTGGAGCACGTCCTCGTCGACCACCTCGTCTTCTCCGGTGAGCGACTGATCCGGATCGCAGAGAACGTCGACGATGCCACCTGGTCGGAGTGGCAGCGGCAACGAGCGGCCGGCGAGCGGTTCGCTGACGTGGTGGACTGGACCCGGAAGGGCAGGACCGTCGAGATCGTTACTCCCGGGATCCAGGCCGCGCAGGCCGCCGGCGAGGACTCGTACACCATGAGCCCGCACTACTTCCTGCTCGAGCAGTACCACCCTTACCTCGGGCCACCGAGCGCACAAGACCTATTCGATGACGGCCTCAGCGACCCGGAGCAGCTGAGGACCAGAGCCAAACAGAACGACATGCTGTACCGCACATACCTCAGTTGGTCTAGCATCAAGAAGAACCTGCTGATCAACCGGTTCGCCGACGACGTGACGATCAAGCGCATCGAAGTCCATTACCGCTTCCTGAGCGCATTCACGCATCCGCTGAGCCACGTCACGGACATCCTGTATGGCCGCAACAACTTCAACGTGCCGTCGTACAACCACTACAGTGCCGAGCTCGCCCTGCTCTATGTGGCGGCGTTCGCGGTGCAGGAGCTCCGCAACTTCTACGACTTCACACAGCGGCATCCAGCAGTCGACATCGCCGACTGGGCCACCACCCGCGACCGCTGTGACCGCGTGTGGGACGAAATCTCCTACCTGTGGTATCCCGGTCACCGACCGCATGACTACGACCGGGTACATGAGGCGAACAAGCAGTCCTTCGCCGGTGTAAGGGCCGGCGACGGCGCCGGACCACGACCGCGTGACCCTCACTCGATCTCAGACGACGAAGTCTCGTATTACAGCGACCCGATGAAGCGCCTCGTCAAGATGCACACCAGCTTCCAGGAGTTGACGACCGGCATCGGTTTCCAGTCACCGTGGCCTCGCGAAGACGCGAGATTCCGCTGACCGGCCCGCGCTGAAACCCGCGGTCCTGCTCGCTTCCTGCGGCCGCCGGTCTACCGCCGCGAAAGCAAAGTAATGGGGACAAGGCGCAGTAGCGCGCCAAGACGCGGGGTTCAGACACCGCGCCGATGGTACCGCCGGATCCGCTCGACGGCCTGCGTGATGTGCTCCCGCTGGGCGGCCGTGAGCCCCGCCAGCCGGGCCGGACCGCGAAGTTGCGCGAGCAGCAGGTCCGTCTGGAAGGTCCGGCCGGCCGTGAGCGCGGCCGCGGCCGCGTCGATGGTGGGGAGCAGTCGGCGGCCGGAGCGGCCGAGCGTGACGACGTAGGCGCGCAGTGCCGCCAGCTGGGCCACGTCGTCGCGGACCCGGACGGTGAAGGTGCCGGTCGCGGTGTTGCCAGCGCGGTCGACCGCCCGGCAGGTCACGGTGGTGGCACCGACCGGGAACCGGGTCGCCGGTGCGGGCGTGCAGAGGACCGGTATCGAACCGTCGACAGTGTCCGTCGCCGTCGCCGTGAAGCGGACGGTCGCGCCGGCCGGCGAGGGCGCGTCGACGGCGACGGGCGGCGGCAGCGTCAGGACCGGCGGTGTGCGGTCGGCGACGGTAATGCGGAACGTGTCGGTCCTGCAGGTGACCGTGGTGGTGCCGACCGGGAACACGCTGCCGGACGCCGGCGTGCAGGCGACCGAGGCGGTGTAGGCGACCCGGGTCCCGCCGGCATCGACGGCCTCGACGGTCAGGTCGTCGGGCAGCACCAGCGGAGGCTCCTGCGGCCGGGGCGGGGCCGACACCACCGGCAGCCGCTCCCCCAGCGCGAACGTCATGACGATGCCGGCGTTGTCGACGAGCCGCAGGTCCATCCGGTACGTGCCGCGCGGCGCCGAGGCCGGGAGCGCGATCCTGGCCGTGTACGCGGCGGGCGAGTTCGCCGTGAACGCCCCCTCGTAGCGGGCCGTGCTGCCGTCGGCGTTGGTGTGGGCCGCGGACGCGACGAACTCCCGGATCCCGGTCAGCGAGCCCGCCATGGCCGCGATCCGCACCTCCCCGCCCGTCTCCGACACCGTTACGGAGTCCGGCTGGTCGACCACCATGACGTCGGGGAACTCCGTGTGGTCGCGGCCGCCACGCACCGTGACCTGCTGGTCGAGCTGCAGCACCGTCGGGTTGCCGCCCACGTCGACGGCCCGCACGAAGACCTGGTACTCCCCGTTGGGCGCGGCCGCGGGGATGGGGATCGCGGCGCGGTAGGTGTCGCCGGCCGCGACGAGGCGAGCCTCGTACCTTGCGGTGATGTCGCCGCCGGGGTTGCGCCAGGCCACCCAGGCCGTCGCCGGTATCGGCATTTGCAAGGGATTGTCGTCGGTGATGCGCGCCGTCAATGTCACCGTGGAACCGGCCGTGACCTGCGCCGGCTCTACCCGTGCATCGGAGATCTGAGCAGCTTCGTAGTCGCCGTACTTGGATGCGACGCCGACCGGCTCCGGCATGGTCCGGTCGAGGCGGTTGCCGGCCTTGTCGATGGTGACGACGTGGACCGTGTACCAGCCGCTCGGCGAGTGGTATCCGACCCCGATCCCGCCCCGGTACACGCCGTCCAGTGGCGTGCCCTCGAGCGGGGTGAGTGCTCCCCCGTCGAAGCGGAGCGTGGCGCCGTCAGGCCCGACGAGCGTGATGTACAGCGACACCGACGCCACGCCGGAGTGGTCGTCGAGGACGTGCGAGGTCACCCGGGTATTGGGCGGGCCGGCCTCGGACTGCAGGACCGTCGGGTCGAACACGAGCGACGCGACGACCGGCGCCGCGCTGTCGGCGGTGATCTCGTCCGCGCCCGCCGCCGACGGCGCCAGGCCAGCGGCCAGGATCGCCGCGAGCAGGGCCGCCGCCAGACGCCGCATCATCCGGTCCCCATAGCACCGACCGTAAGCCTCCGCGGAGCGCCGCCGCCGGTGAATCACGCGGACCGGGCGGACCGGGTAGCAGTGCGGTTGTGATTGGGCCGTCTCCCGGCCCGGCCGTGCCGATGCGTGCGAGCCTGTGCCGGTGCGTCTCGCCCGCCTGCTCGCCCTGTCCGTCGTCGCAGCCCTCGGCCCCGCACCGGCCCACGCCGCGGCCGCCGTCCCAGAGCCCGACAGCGCCGCACCCGTGGTCGAGTCGTTCGCCATCGAACGGGCCGTCATCCACGCGGACACCGGCGGCGCGACCGCGTGGATGACGGCGCACGTCGTCGACCCCGGCTCCGGCACCGCCACCGTGTCGGCGTACATCACCCGCGACCTCGGCGGCGGCGGGACCGTCCGCTACGCCGGTACGCTCACCGCCCAGTCGGGCGCCCCGCACGACGGTGTGTACCGGGGCGCCCTCACCGTGCCGCTCCATGCGTCGGCCGGCGTCTTCGCCGTCCACGTCGTCACCGCCGACCAGGCCGGCAACCGGCTCGATCGAGCCCTGGACCGCTCGATCCCGATCACGGCCACCCACGGCGACGGCGAGCCCGCCGAGGCGACCGGCCTCGACGTCGGCCCAGCCGCAGCGGTCGGCGGCCGGCCGGTGACCGTCCGCGCGCACATCGCCGACCGCGGCCAGGGCGGCGTCGTCGAGGCGGTCGCGTCACTGGTATGGAGCGGCGGCGGTAGCGGCATCGCAAGCGCGCGGTACACGGCGCCCCTGACCACCACGGCGGGCGACGACTACACCGCGGCGATCGAGTTCCCGTCCTTCGCCCCGAACGGCGCCTACGAGCTGCGCATCCGTACGCTCGACGGCGCCGGCAACACCATCGAGCAGTCCTACGGCAACCCGGTCACCCTCCGCGGCGGCAGCGACCCGTCCGATTTCGCCCAGCTGTACGTGTACGACGCGCCGAACGTCACGGTGACGCCGGACGGCGCGGTCGTCGAGGTCCGCACGGCCGTCACCGCGGAGCTGGGCGGCGGCTATCCGACCGCCGAGGTCACGCACACCAACCCTGATGGCAGCACCGCCCGCTACACGGCGACCTCCACCCCGGCGGGACCGACCCTCGTCGCCCGCATCGCCGTCCCGCCGCGGGCCGCCCGCGGCAGGTACCGGATCGACGTGCAGCTCGTTGACTCGTGGGGCATCACGCAGAGCCGGACGCTCGGCGATCGGCTGCTGGTCGGCCCGCCCGCCGATGCGGTCGCGCCGCCCGTCCACCGGCCCGGCGACCTGACCGTCGATGCCGCCGGCGCCGCCGGGACACGGGTCGCCTTCACCACCTCCGCCGCCTGTATCCCCGCCTCCGGCAGCGTGTTCCCGATCGGTACCACCACCGTCACCTGTCGTACTGCCAGCACTACCCACAGCTTCCGCGTCACCGTCGAGGACCGCCGGCTCCGTCCCGCGCGGTAGCGTGGCGCAGCCACCCGGGTGGAGAGGCGCGCAACAGACGCCTTCACCGACCTACGGGCTCGCAGCGGCGTGACGGTCGACGCCGAATGGCCCGCCGGCATGCTCCGCACGGCCACAATCTGCGCCGACCGCGACGTCACCGTCGTCGTCCGGACCGGCGACTCATCGGCGACGATCCGTCCCGCTCCCACGTACCTATGCCCGTCGCGCGCCCACGTACCTGCGCCCGTCGCGCTGTGAACTCCCAAACCACGGTTGCGTCTCCACCACCCGTGCATCAGCATGCAATCAATGAATGCCGTCGATGATCAGCCGAGCCCGCTTGAACGACGCCTGATCGACGCTGTGGTAGGCGGTGACCTGCTGGACCTCGGACCAGACGGGCGTATTGACCCGTCGATTATGCGGTCCTGGGGCCAGGATCGGACGATCCGCGCATCGATCATCCGCCGCATTGTCATGGGCCGCCTGGCAACCGATCCCGACCCGCACGGCCTGCAGTTGCGCGGCGTCAGAATCGCCGGACGCATCGACCTCAGAAACGTCACGTCGGACATGTGGATCGAGCTACAGGAATGCCATGTGCCCGACGGTTTAGACTTGCGCGCTGCCAATCTTCGTGCACTCGACCTGACCGGCTCGCTGGTGGGGCATGCTCCGGAGCTAGGCCGACCGGCTGTCGACGCCGACGACATGACGATCCACCTTCTCAGACTCGATCGCATCTCGGTTACTGCCGACACCACACTCGGCGCAGTAGTCCTTAGCGGCGCCCGCATCGGTGGCAGACTCGATTGCGCCTGGGCCCGGATCGCCAACACCCATGGTCCAGCAATCGACGCGGTCAACCTCCGCTTAGACGGGGACGCCGATTTCCGCCGGCTCGCCGCTACCTGCGCCGGAACGTACGGCGCACTTCGGCTCCGGGACGCCCGCATCGCCGGCGACGTCGACTGCAGTGGGGCGCAGTTGACAAACACCGTCGGCGCGGCACTCGACGCCAACGGCATGCACGTCGATGGCGAGACGCTCTTCGGTTCTTCGTTCGCCGCTACGAGCGGGTGCAACGACGGCACGGTCCAACTCATCAATGCCCGCATCGACAAACAACTGACTTGCCGCGAAGGACTCGTGGAGAACCTCGTCGGCCCAGCAATCCACGCGGATGGTCTGCACATCGACGGCAACTTCTTGCTACGCGGAAGGTTCAATGTCCGAAGCGCATGCCCATCGGGTGGAATCCGGCTGCTCGGTGCGTTCGTTGGCGGACAGCTCGACTGCCCAGGGGCGCAGGTCAGCAACACCAGCGGTCCAGCCATCCACGCCGAGGGCATCCGCGTCGAAGGTGATGTCTACCTGAACCAGGGGTTCGCAGCGACCGGCGCGACCCACTATGGCGCTGTCCGCCTTCTCGGCGCCGACATCGGCGGACATCTCATGTGTGACGGCGCCACTCTCACCAACGCCTCCGGGCCCGCCTTGGACGGCAACCTCATGCGCATCGGCCGGGACGTCTATCTGAGCGGTGGATTCGCCGCGACCGGGTCAGATGAGTTCGGCGCGATCGTGCTGAGAGGCGCGCGCATCGGCGGCAGAGTGTTCTTCGGAACCGGGCGCATCCACAATACCGCCGGCGCTGCGTTCGACGGCACGGGGATGCATGAGCCATTTCCAAGCTGACATGGCAGCTCGGAGCGGATTTGGCGAGCCCGGACATCGATGAGGGCGAGGCTCCAGGTAAGACAGCAGTCGACCAAGACCCGAAGCCCCGACCGGGAGCCTCGCCATGCTGTCTTACCCCGCTACGATTCCGCTGTCCAGCCGCACCCTCAATCACCTCGCCGCCCGCATCCGTCGGCACCGCCGTCAACACCGCTCCCGGTGGCGGCGCCTCAACCCAGGCCGGCAGGCCCTGCTCGCCCTGGCGCACCTGCGCAACGGCGACACCTACACCCGCCTGGCCGCCGGGTTCCAGGTCGGCGTCGCAACCGCCTGGCGATACGTTCAGGAAGCCGTCACCCTGCTCGCCGCAACCGCCGGGGACCTGACCACCGTCATGACCCGGATCCGCCAACTGGCGTACGCGATCCTGGACGGCACGCTCATCCCGATCGACCGGGTCGCCGACCAGCGCCCGTACTACTCCGGAAAACATCGACGACACGGCGTGAACATCCAGGTCATCGCCGACGCCGTCGGCCGCCTCGTGTGGGCGTCGCCGGCGCTGCCGGGCGCGGTCCACGACCTGACCGCCGCCCGCACCCACGGCATCATCGACGCGCTACGCACCGCTGGCGTGGTCACGTTCGCCGACAAGGGCTATCAAGGCGCCGGCGGAACGGTCCGCACGCGGTTCAAGCGTCACCGTCACCGGCCGAAGCTGTCCCGCCGGCAGAAGGCCGTGAACAAGACCCACGCGAAGATCCGGGCCTGCGGCGAACGCGCGATCGCCACCCTCAAGACCTGGAAGATCCTGACCAAGCTCCGCTGCTGCCCACGCCGAGCCACCGCCATCGTCCAAGCCATCCTCGCCCTACACCGCGTCCAGACCAGCCGCTACCCACGATGAAAATCGCTCCATGTTGAAGCAGACCTCAGATACAAAGAGACGTTCTCCGCGGTCGGGGCCGGAACCGCGGTCCTACGACTGAACGGCGTCCGCGTCGGCGGCGTCCTGTGGCTCGACACCGCTCAAGTCACCGGCACCGCAGACGCAGCGCAGGTGGACCTGGACGGGCTCAGCTATGGAAGGCTGCCGCAGCCCGGTTCCGCGCAACAGTGGCTCGCACTCCTGCGTCATCAGACACCCACTACGCGGCGCAGCCGTATCAGCAGCTCGCCGCCGTTCACCGAGCAGCCGGCCATGACCGTGATGCGCGTATAACGGTCATGGCTCAGCGTGACGATCAAATCGAACGCGCGGGACTCACCCGTCCCGAACGGCTCTGGGCCCACATAACTTGGTTCACACTCGGGTACGGCTATCAGCCTTGGCGGGCATTGCTCTTGCTGCTCGCGACGGTTGGTGCCGGCGTAGCGTTCACCCTCCTGTTCGCCTCGCACGGAGCGTTGGCGCACGTCTCGACCACGCCGGCGTCCGACTGCAGCACGCTCGAGCGGATCGGTGTCGGTCTTGACCTCGGTACGCCCCTGCTCACCACCGGAGCGCGCGAGGTGTGCCAGCCGACCGAAACCGCGGCCGGCACGACCTTGACCATCGGCGGCTGGCTTCTACAGTTACTGGCGTGGGGATTCGCCACGCTGTTCGTAGCGGGCTTCACCGGCGCGGTCCGGAAAACATGACTGGCGCTCAGGTGCGGGTCCACACGACGGCGTCCTCGGCACCGTGCGCTTCGAACCGTCCTGGCCGGAGCGAGACGGCCACGGCCTCGGACGGCAGCCGCGGATAGCCGTTCGTTCATGTGCTCGACCACTTCGCTGCGTGGCGCCCCCGAATGAGCGACGGGCGATTCAACCTGTCGAGCGTCCCTGAATGAGTGATCTTTAGGAGCGCGGCGTCGCGTCGCTTCGTCGGGGTCGTTAGACGTTGTGCCCTTCGTCTACCGACTCCACAGAGGAGACATCCCTCGGTGCTCAAGAAGATCGTCATCAAGAACTACAAGGTGTTCCGGGACTTCGTCCTCGACCTCGCCCCAGGTATGAACGTCGTGGTCGGCGACAACGCGACCGGCAAGTCGACGCTGCTCGAGGCGGTCAACCTCGCACTGACCGGCCGGCTCAACGGCACGGCGCTCGCCGCGGAGCTCTCGCCGTTCCTGTTCAACCTCGACACTGCACGCGCGTACATCCAGGCGCTGCACGACGGAGGACGCCCGGTCCCGCCGGAGATCCTGATCGAGGTGTACTTCGAGGACCTCGACGAGCACGCGCGGCTGAGGGGGACGAACAACTCGCTCCGGGAGGACACGCCGGGCGTCCGGATCCGGGTGTCGTTCAACGAGGACTTCCGCGAGGAGTACGACGCCTACGTCGCCGAGCCGGCACAGGTGACCATGGTGCCGGCTGAGTATTACAAGGTCGACTGGCTCGGCTTCGACGACAACGGCGTCACGGCGCGCAGCGTGCCGGCGACCGTCTCACTCATCGATGCGACCGCGATCCGACTGCAGCACGGCGCCGACGCCTACCTCCAGACGATCATCGGCAGCAACCTCGAACCGAACGAGCGGGTCGAGCTGTCCCGCTCGTACCGCAGCCTGCGCGAGACGTTCTCCGGCATCGCAGCCGTCGCGGCGGTGAACGAAAAGCTGGCCGGCGAGCGCGGGGACATCAGCGACCGGCAGCTGACGCTGTCCATCGACCTGTCACAGCGCTCCGGATGGGAACGCAGCCTCGTGCCGCACCTGGACGACCTGCCCTTCACGTACGTCGGCAAGGGCGAGCAGAGCACGCTGAAGATCCTGCTGGCGCTGAACCGCAAGAAGGTCAAGGACACCCATGTCGTCCTGATCGAGGAGCCAGAGAACCACGTCTCGTTCTCCAAGCTCAACCAGCTGATCGACAAGGTCGGCGACAAGTGTGCGGGCAAGCAGGTCCTGGTGACCACGCACAGCGCGTACATCCTCAACAAGCTCGGCCTCGACGAACTCGTCCTGCTGTCCCCGGACGGCGGGTACCGGATCACTGACCTGCCGCCGTCCACGGTGGACTACTTCAAGAAGCTTCCCGGCTATGACACCCTGCGGCTCGTTCTGGCCAGGCGGGCAATCCTTGTCGAAGGCCCCTCCGACGAGCTCATCGTCCAACGGGCCTACCGCGACCGGCACGGCAAACCACCCATCGCGCACGGGGTCGACGTCATCAACGTGCGCGGCCTGTCCGCCAAACGGTTTCTGGACCTCGCCGTCCCGCTCCGCCGCCGGGTCGCAGTCGTCAACGACAACGACGGCAACGCCAAGAAGATGGCAGCGAAGTACGCCGCCTACACCGGCCACGACTTCATCACCATCCACATCGGCAAAGGCGACCCGTCCACCCTCGAACCGCAGGTCGTCGCCGCCAACGGGCTGCAGCGGATGAACCAGGTCCTCGGCACCAGCCACCCGACGGAAGCGGACCTGCTGCACTACATGCTGGAGAACAAGACCACCTGGGCGCTGGCCGTCGCCGAATCGGCGGAGCCGATCGAGATGCCGGAGTACATCCTCGATGCCATCGGCTTCTAACCGCGTGGTCCTCGCCGCTGCCGGCTCCCGCAAGACGCAGCTCATCATCGACGGAGCCCTTGAGGCGCCGGACCGGCGAACCCTGATCACCACGTACACCACTGAGAACCTGGCACAGATCACCCGCCGGCTGCAGGAAGCAAGAGGCATCGTGCCCGGCAACATCGCGCTGCTGGGATGGTTCTCATTCCTGGTCAACCAGGCCGCCCGCCCCTACCAGGCGGCGCTGACCGGCCAGATCAGCTACATCCGCTCGCTCAACTTCACCGGGCAACGGTTCAACCGCACTCCCCGCGAGCAGTGGCGCAGGTTCTACTTCGACAAGGCCGCGGACCTGTACCGCGACGGCGTCGCCGACTTCGCCTGCCACGTCGACGACGCCAGCAACGGTGCGGTCGTGCGCCGGCTCGCCGCCATGTACGACCGGATCTACATCGACGAGCTGCAGGACCTCGTCGGCTACGACCTCGACTTCCTCGACCGGCTGTTCCAGTCCGGCATCGAGATCATCGCCGTCGGCGACCCACGCCAGCACACGTTCTCCACCAACAACTCTCCGCGGAACAAACAGTACCGAGGCGCAGGGCTGCTCAAATGGCTGCAGCAACGACAGCATCGCTGCACCCTGGAAACCCGCGCCGAGAGCTGGCGATGCAATCAGCAGATCTGCGACTGGGCAGACGCCATCTACCCAAACATGCCACCGACCAAGTCCCACAACCACGAATTGACCGGCCATGACGGGGTATTCACGATCGCCCACGGCGACGTGCCCGCCTACATCGCCAAATACAGTCCGACCGTTCTGCGTCACAGCCGCGTCACACCGACCATAGATTTTCCCGCGTTGAACATCGGACTGTCGAAAGGCAGTACCTACGACCGCGTCCTCATCTTTCCCACCAAGCCGATGCTCGACTACCTGAAGACCTCCGACCCCGGCCCGCTCAAGGCACCGGACCGGCTCTACGTCGCGGTCACCCGCGCACGACACAGCGTCGCGTTCGTTGTTGATCGCCACGCTGCTACCTACATCCCGTAGCGGCACGCGCAGCAATGAGTAATTCCCTGCTGGTATCAATCCCCGCATCCCAGGGTTTACGATGACGTACGTGAAGACCGCCGCTGCACTTGAAGGAATGCCTCGGTGTCGATAGCATAAAACGCATGAACCCCCGCTTCATGCAGGGGTGCTATGGGTGGGGGTTCAATTCCCCCCTTCGACACGTACCTTTGTACATGATCGCCGCAGGCTTCGCCTCGGCGATCACTTTTGTGCGCCTGGGTGATAGGTGAGCTGGAGGCCGAGTCCGCGGTAGATCTTGGCCTTGTCGGCGGGGTCGGCGTCACGGAGGACGGTCAAGAGGTTCCCGAGGCGCAGTCGTTGCGTCAGACGCCGTCGAACTTGTTCAGGGTGTTCATCAGGTTGGCGGCGGCGGATGCACAGTCCGCCTGGGTCGGGTTTGACGCCCGCAATGCGGTGAGCAGAGCGTCGATCTGGCCGTCGAGCTGATGCCATTTGACGGCGTCGCGGGGTTTAAGGCCGGCCTCGGCGTCGTCCCAGGCGACCTCGAGGTCCTTGACCCGGGTTTTCGCGCCCGCGAGGTCGTTCGTACTGACCTTGGCCTGAACGTCGCTGACGATCACCGCGAACTTGGTGAGATTGCCCAGCTTGGTTGTCGGGTGCACCGGGCGGGCCGCGGTGGACGCGCCGGACGCGGCCGCCGTGACGGTGTCCTGCGCGACGTTGGCCTGCGGGTCGGTGGCTGGTTGTGATCCCCGCGCCGTGCTGAGCCCGAAGCCGACGACGGCGACGGCGAGCGCGGCGATACCGGCCCACGCGAGGTCTTGGCGGTGGCCGCCGAGGGGCCCGGTCCCCTTGTCGGCGACGCCGTAGCGGTTGACGAGGAGTTGTTCGCGGACGACGAGCACGACGATAGCGGCCAGGAACAGTCCGCTGGTGACGCTCGCGCCCAGCGCCAGGCCGCCGAGGTCCTTGTCCTGCGTGAGCAGATCGCCCAGCGAGGCGCCGAGCGGCCGGGTGAGCACATAGGCAATCCAGAACGTCAGCACCTGGCCGGCCCCAGCGCGGAACGCGATCCAGGTCGCGAGGATAAGGCCGCCGAAGATGAGCGCGCCATTGCGGAAGCCCAGGTTGAGCGCCTCAGTCGCGAAGTCGCCGGCCGCCGTGCCGAGCGCGAAGGTGGTCAGGATCGTCGCCCAGTAGAAACCCTCACGGCGACGCGTGTTGATGGAGGCGATCGCAAGGGTGCCTTCCTGGCGGTACCAGATGACGAACACCACCGCGAGGAGCACAGCGAACACGGCGGTGCTGACCGCGAGGGGCACGCCGAGGGTGTCGGTGAAGAAGTCGGTGATCTGGGTGCCGAAGATGCTCACGAGCACCACACACAGCCAGTAGATCCACGGCGTGTACGCGCGGGTGCGCAGCTGCACGATCAGTGCGGTCACCAGCAGCACGAACATGATCGCGTCGGTCAACCCCGGACCGAGGCCGACATTCACGGCCAGGTAGTCCGCGAACGTCTCCCCGATCGTGGTGGACAGCACCTTGATGACCCAGAACGTGGCGGTGATGGCGGGCACCTTGGTCTGCCACCCACGCACGCTCACCAGCTTGTCGGCGGTAACGGACACAGCTCTCCCTCACGACAGCACGACGGAATCGGAATCCACAGAATTCGGTGGAATGTAGGCCTACTGTGCTGAAGATTCGCTGAAGAGCCGTGCTACGCGGTGGCGACGCTTTCAGCCGACGGTGTACGCCGGCGCTTGCCCGCGTGCGTGCGGCCCGGGATGTCGTCCGCCGCGGCGGGTTTACGCTCCGCCGGCGGTGACGACCGCGTCGGTGAGAAAGCCAGTGAGCAGCCCGAGGAGCAGACCCCAGGTCGTGATCTCTTTCGCAGCCATGCGCCGGCCGACCGCGAGGAGCTCGATGACCACGTACAGGATCGAACCGGCCGCCAGGGCGAGAAACGCGACGGACACCGTGTCGTTGGTGAAGCGCTGCCCGACGAGGGTTCCCAGCAATGTCGGTCCGCCGCCGATAAGCCCGAGGACCGTCAGGTAGCCCCAGGACGGGCGGGCGCCGGCCGCCGCCAGCGGGGCGACGATTCCGAAGCCCTCGGTGGCGTTGTGCAACCCGAACCCCACGATGAGCAACACGGCCAAGGCGATCTCACCTGACGCGGCGGAGCTGCCGATCGCCAGACCCTCGGCGAAGTTGTGCAGGCCGACGCCGACCGCGATGAGCAGCGCCAGCTGGCCGGCCGAGCCGTGCAACCCGGCCGCCTCGGCGCGGTCGCCGCCTGAGGCGACACCCCCGGTGTTGTCGCTGCGCGGAGTTGCGGTTGGCGCCGTCGGGTGAGCAACACCCCGCCGCGCCACCCACCGGTCGAAATAGACCAGACCGAGCAGCCCGAGTCCGATCCCTGCCGCAAGGACGAGCCCGTTGCTGACTGCCGGCGCGTAGTCCTGCTTGCCGAGTGCGGTGTCGACCGGTTCCCAGGCGTGGGCGAGAACGTCCCAGAGCAGGAACAGCAGGACCCCGACAGCACCGGCATTGAGCAACGCCCGCAGTCGCGGAGCCGGATTCCGCAGCCGGCCGATGGGCAGGCCGAGCAGAATGGTGAACCCTGCGATGGCGCCGAGCACGGCGATGTTGGTGGCGGACACAGGTCTCCCCATGCGGAACCGACGGACCGCAACAGAGGAAAGGCTAATCTAAGCCTCGGAGACCTACAAGATGTAGGTGGTTGCGCGTCGGGCGGCAGAACATCGGTGCGCGCGGCGGGCCATGCCGCTGGTCGCCATTCGGACCGCGATACCGGGCAGCCGATGAGAGCTCTGTTCGTGTCGACACATACGCCTGCGCTTCAGGCGACGGCGGTGCGCCGGGGTCGCCCATCGGATGACGTACCAGCGAGCTCGGAGCCGGAAATGTCATATTCCTACAAGATGTCGGAATGCGATGGATTTCGGCGGTTGTGGCCGTCTCCCTGCCGTTGTTGGCCTCGCCGGTCGCGGCATCCGCGCCACCGACGTCAACGGCCTCCTCCGCGGTGCTGCGGCCAGATCACGTCGTGGTGGTCGTGATGGAGAACAAACGGTACGACGCTGTCATCGGCCATCCCAAAACGCCCTACATCTCGGCGCTCGCGCGGCGTGGCGCGAACTTCACTGCGGCATACGGCGAGACGCATCCCAGCCAGCCCAACTATCTCGCACTGTTTGCCGGCTCGACCCAGGGCGTCACCGACAACGCCTGCATTCGCCGTCAGTTCGCCACACCGAACCTGGGCCGGCAACTCCTCGACGCCGGGCTCACGTTCACCGGGTACGCGGAGGCGTTGCCGTCCACAGGTTTCACCGGCTGTTCGGCCGGCACCTATGTGCGCCGTCATAACCCTTGGGTCGACTTCACCACTGTGCCGGGAAACCTCAACCGCCCGCTGCGCGACCTGCCGTCACGCTGGGAGCAACTCCCGACGGTCGCCTTTGTTACCCCAGACCTGTGCCACGACATGCACGACTGCCCCAAGGGCGAGGCGGACAGCTGGCTGCACCGCACGCTCGGCACGTATGTGGACTGGGCCGAGACGCACAACAGCCTGCTGATCCTGACCTTCGATGAGGACAACCGCACCGACGGCAACCACATCCCGACCCTGGTGCTCGGTGCCGGCGTGCGCCCGGGAGACCGGCCGGAGCGGGTGAATCACTACAACGTGCTCCGCACCATCGAGGATGCGTACGGGCTGGCGCCGCTCGGCGCGGCAACTCAGGCGACGCCACTGCATCTGGCCTGACCTACCGGGGCAGCGGCCCTACTGCTCCCGTCCGGCACGGCAGTAACTCCGCCACCTCGTCGGCGCTGTATGCCTCTGGGCCTGCGTGATGCCGGCCACGCGTCGCCCATCGAGTCCGCCGGGCTCGAGATCAGTGGGCAGGCATCCAGGCGCGGGCGAGTTCGGCGAACTCGATGAGCGAGGCTCCGGTCGTCGCCGGGGCGAGCCTCGCGGCGGCGACCGCCAGGAGTGGCAATGCACGACCGGACGGCGGCGCGAGGAGTGCCCTGACCCGCCGGACCGTCGCAGAGCCGTTGTGATGTTCGATCGCCGCCGCGCTCGTCGTCGCCTCCCCCGGGCGGCGCTACACGCCCTGCAGCAACGCTCCTGCCTCCGGCAGGATGAGCACTCGTAGGCGGCCGGCCGGTCCGTCAGTGACAGGGGCGGTCGGGGGTTGCCTGCTGCGGGTAGCGGCACAGGTCGCCGCTGATGTTCGGATGCGCGCCGGGGGCGGCTGGCAATGTGTCGGGCGCGCGGCCGTGTTCGACCCAGTCCGCGAGCGCCGCGAGCGGGTCGGTGGGAACGGCTCCGGACCCGCCGGAGCAGTGCCCCACGCCCGGGGCGAGGAAGACGCGGTAGAACCGGTCGGTCGCCGCGGCGCCGCCCATGGCGGATTCGACGCGGCGCCGGTAGTCGACCGTGTCTTGCGGGAAAACCACCGGGTCGGCCAGGCCGTGCCAGGTGAGCATTTTGCCGCCGGCGGCGCGGAAGGCGGACAGGTCGGGTTCGTCGGAGCCGATGACGGCGTCGTAGCGGGTCACGGACTCGTCGAACAAGCGCTCGAACTCGGTGTAGCCGATGGTGGAGACGTCGCGGTGCGGTTGGCGGAGCAGGAAGTAGCGGATCCAGTCCGCGGCGACGGGGAACGGTGCGCCGCGGCGCGGGCCGAGCAGAGGCTTGGTTGTGCCGGCCAGCCAGCTGAAGGACGCGCCGCGCGGCAGGCCGTACCAGAGCCGCTTGCCGGCGCGGGTGGTCGGGCCGTCCCAGATCCTGCGGACGATGTCGGCGACGGCCCGGCTGATCCGGATCGTCCGGCCGTGACAGCGCACGCTCGCGCCGACGAGCCGTTCGGGGTCGAACCGGCAGGTGTCGGGCCGCCCGATGATCCCGTCGCGGCGGCCGTCGTCGCCGTCGCACGCGGCGACCGCGGCGCGGTTGAAGGCGGCGAACTCGCACGCGGTCGGGTAGACACCCGCCTCGTTCATGACGACCTGCGGCCAGAACTGGGCCAGGGTGAGGCGGTTCCAGGCGATGGCGGGCGCGTCGGCGAGGATGCCGTCGAAGTCGCCGGGGTAGCGCTGCGCCTCGGTCAGGCCCTGCCGGCCGCCGGTGGAGCAGCCGGTGAAATAGGAGTACGCGGGCGGCCGGCCGTAGAACCCGGCGATCACCTGTCTGCCGATCCGGCTCATGTCGTGCACCGAGCGGTAGGCGAAGTTGGCCAACAGCCCTTCGTCGACCGTCCGGTCACGGCGCAGGGCCCAGACGGGCGGGCCCCCCGGACGGCCCGGCACACCGGCATCGGTGGACGCCGCCGCGTAGCCCCGCCGGACCGCCGGCACGAGAGCGCGCTCGAACTCGCCCGCGGCGAACGCTCCGCCACCGGTGGCCTGGAATCGGCCGTTCCACGTCGATCGGGGCAGCCACACCTCGATCCGGACCCGGTCACGAAGCGGCGGGTGTGTCAGGACGATCGTGACGTCACAGAACGCCGGGACCCCGGTGATCATGGCCCGGCCGCCCATCCCGTACGGGTGGCCGACCACGGACATGGCAAGTATCCGCGCGCCGGGCACGTGCGGTGGGGACGGGCGCGGACACGCACCGCGACCGGCAAGCAGCACAGCGCCGACGGTGGCGGACAACGTCAGCGCCACCGGCAGCAGGAGTGCGCCGATGTTCACCAGAGGTGTTCGCATCGCTGCTCCGGCAGAGACGGCCGCGAGGGCGGGCGTACATCACACACCATCTGGCTACCCGCCGCGACCCGCGTCACACTGCGGCCAGGTGGCGAGATCCGACCTTCTACGCGCAGGTGGTAGCCGGCGGCGGCTCTGGCGCTGACGGCCCGAACGAGCCCCACACCTCGCAGATCCTCGACAGCCTGGCGGCGCACGACGTCCGGGCGACCTTCTTCCACGTCGGGCAGTGCGTCGAGCGGCACCCCGAGGTCGCCGCGCGGGTGATCGACGCCGGCCACGTCGTCGGCAACCATTCGCTGCGTCACCGGTTCAGCACATACCTGCGGCCGAAGGCGTTCGAGCGGGAGGTCGCTCGGACCCAGGGCATTCTCGCGCGCGTCACCGGCCGGACCCCCGCGCTGGCCCGCACACCGTGGCTGTGGCGGCAGCCGGCGCTGCTGCGGATGCTGTACCGGTTTGTGACGGCGGACGAACTGCTCGGCGTGCCCGCGTACCAGACCACCGGGTAGTGCCCGGCCGCGCCGACGGCCGCAAAATGCAACAGCCCCCGACGCAAAGTGCATGGAACAGTTCCGATGTCAGCGGCACGGTAACCGGCCAAGGGCATGTTCACGGGCCCGTAACTCAGCACAGCACCGACGAGGGGCCAGCGTGGCGGGGGGCACACGCGGCCACCCCCACATCGGTGGGCTCTGACGAGGAGGAACGCAGTTTTGTCACCAGCCCGAACCTGGCGCCTCGGCGCGGCGGCGGCGCTGCTGCTGCCGCTGGCGTCGGCAGGAAGCACCACCGCGGCGTCGGCGGCACCGCCGGCCGCCACCTACACCGTCTCCGTCGGCACGACCGGCAACTACCCCTATCCGACCGACACCCCGGCCGCGCCCTACGTGGACAAGGACGGGACCTTCTACTTCCAGCAGTCCGCGGCGCTGTACGGCCAGACGGACCCGCGGTACTGGGACTTCTTCACCGGCACGGACATGGACACCGCCACCCGGTCCACGGCCATCAGCAACGCGGTGAACCCCGCCAACTCCGCCGACAAGAACAACGACACCACGTGGCGGTGCAACAACAGCCCCACGGGCGTCAGCGCCACGTTCGCGCCGTCCGGCTCCGGCTACGCCCAGAAGAACTTCTGCGGCCTCATCGGCCTGTGGGTCGATCCGGACACCGGCAGCTGGTACGGCCTGGTGCACAACGAGTTCACCCCGCAGCCGTTCAACGACGGCCTGCACTACGACGCCATCGACTGGGCCGTGTCGCGCGACCAGGGCAAGACGTGGAGCATCTCGGGCCACGCGATCACCTCGCCCTACAGCACCGCCCGGGGCGACACCGCCGCCTTCCCCCAGCAGACGTACCACTACGGTGACGGCGACCAGCGCCTCTTCGTCGACACCGCCTCGGGGTACTTCTACGTCTACTATGGCTCCCGCCTCGTGGACAAGGGCGGTTCGTGGAGCGCGTTCTACGCCAACGTGGCCAGGGCGCCGATGTCGTCCAAGATGGCGACCGGCTCCTGGCAGAAGTGGTACAACGGCGCCTGGTCCCAGCCCGGTGTCGGCGGCAAGGAAAGCAACCTCGTCCCCGTCACCGCCGCCAACCCCACCGGCTACACCTCGCCGGACAAGGAGTACAACCCGGCCAACAGCGGTACCGTCGCGCAGCAGGTCGCGGCCGGCAAGACGCCGCCGACGTCGCCGTTGTTCGTCATGAACATCTCCTACGACGCCTACCTGGGGCTGTACATCGGTACCCCCCAGGCCGTCGACCAGTCCGGCAACGCGCCGCAGGAAATCTACGTCACCGACGACCTCGCCGCCTCGAAGTGGTACCTGGCCGGCAACACCGGCACCTACCACACCGCATCGTGGTACCGCTGGTTCCTCGACGGCGTGAACCGGACCAACTCCACCATCGTGGGCAAGTCCTTCCGGATGTACTGCTCCATCGCCTGCTCGGGCGGGCGTTCCGGGGAGTACGCCAACGTCACCCTCGACTCGACGGCCCCGGCGGCGGCGCCGATCGACCTGACCCGCAGCTACACGATCTCGAGCGGATCGGGGCGCGTGCTGGCCCAGGTCTCGGGCGGCACGGCCACCACCTCGGTCACGGCGACCGGTTCGGGGCTGGAGAACTGGAAGTTCACGGCCAACGGTGACGGGTCGTTCCGCATCACCAACGTTTCCACCGGCCAGGCGCTCGGCGTCGACTCCGCCTCGACGACGACCAGGGCCTGGGGCACGAAGCCGACCGCGACCACCCTCGGCACCGGCCCGACCGCCGGGCAGCAGTGGTTCATCATCAAGAACACGACGCCCGCCGGAACCTACCGGCTGGTCAACCGGCACAGCGGCCTGGTCCTCGGCATCTCGGCCGACTCCAGCCGCCGCACGGAGACCACGCCCACCCGGAGCTGGACGAACACCACCGGCAACACCGTCGGCGGCAACCGCAGTGCCGCGGAGCAGACCCTGACCTTCACGGCCACCGGCACCTCCAGCCTCAACGGCTCGCACGCCCTCACGGCCTCCGGAAAGGCGCTCGACAACCCCAACCACTCCACCACGGCCGGCACGCAGCTCATCACCTGGGCGCCGAACGGTGGATCGAACCAGACGTGGGTCTTCACGCAGCAGTCCGACGGCTCGTACCAGATCGCCAACGCGCAGTCGCAGCTGTGCGTGGACGTCGAGGGAGCGTTCACCACCGCGGGTGCCAAGGTGATCCAGTGGACCTGCACCGGCGGCAGCAACCAGCGCTGGACCGTCACCGCGGTGTCCGGCGGGTACACCATCACCGCGCGACATCTACAAGAAGGACGGCGGCTACCCAACGCCCTATTACCGGCTGAAGAACCGGCAGACCGGCCAGTACGTCACGGACGACGGCAGTGGCACCGCCAAGTACGCCGCCGCCCCGGCCTCCGAGCAGTCGTCCCAATGGACGGTCGAAAACGTCTCCGGAGGCTACGTCCGCTTCAAGAGCCGCGTCACCGGCGCCTATCTTCACGTCGAAAACCAGACCGGCAAGGTGCAGTCCACCGTCGTCCCCAGCACCTACTGGTCCGGCCAATGGACCGAAGAGGCCGCCGCGGGCTATGTCCGGCTCAAGAACCGCTGGCAGCCGGCCGAGTACGTCCACACCGAAGACCTCACCGGGTCCCTCCAGTACGGCCCGGCTCCCAGTGGCTGGTGGACCAGCCAGTGGACCCTCGAGCCAAGCTCCTGACCCGACCCGGGCAGCCAGGCGGGGCTCGGCCAGACGCGGCCGAGCCCCGCATCATGGGGGCCGGTCCGAGCGGACCGCCTCAGCCGTAGGCACGAAGGCACCGGGCCCCGTCCGGAGCCCACCACATGCAGTCGCCGTCCCGCAGCCGCCGCAGGACGGGCAGTGTCGCAGGGAATGCCCGGACGGCGTCGTCCCGGCCTACGCTCAGCAGGTCGACGCCCTGATCTGCCGCCTCGGTCCACTGCAACTGATGCCACCGTACGGGTCCGCGGGGCCGGCACCTTGAAGTTCGCGAATGGCATGACGAATTCCCCTCGGAGTCAGACGATGCCGCCGTTGGCGCGGATGGTCTGGCCGTTGACCCAGTGGCCGTCCGGCGAGGCGAGGAACGCCACGACGGCGGCGATGTCCCCGGGGGTGCCGAGGCGCTCCAGCGGCGGCTGCTGGGCCAGGCGCTGGATGGTGGCCTCGTCCTTGCCGTCGAGGAACAGGGCGGTCGCGGTCGGGCCGGGCGCGACGGTGTTCACGGTGACGTCGCGGCCGCGCAGCTCCCGGGCCAGGATCAGCGTCATCGCCTCGATGGGCGTTCACCGCACGCCTCCAGCAGGACGCCGCCGTCGCGCACATCGGTGCCGATAGCCACAAACTGCCGGATGCCGCCGCCGAGAACGGCTACATCACGCTGTCGTAGCCGCGGAGCGTCGGACGTCCGACACGGATCACGCCCACCTGATGCGGCCCAGACCATGCTCTTGATAGCGCCATCCCGACCGCGCCCACCCGTCACGCCGGGTCGCCGGCCCGGGCGGGGCCGATCAGATGCCGCCACGCCGCATCGCGGGCGGCGTAGCTGCAGGCGGGATGCATCAGGATCGCCGGCAGTTCGGGCAGCGGGATGCGCCGAGCGCGTTGTGCCGAGAATTGCGGCATCTAGGCGTCCTTGTCCACTTTGGACGACCGGGAAAGCAACTGTCGTACTCCCGGCCTACGATCCCCGTGTACCCGGCCATTCGGCCGCGGACACGGGGAGGGACCACCCATGCGACCCACCATCCGATCAAGCCTGGCGGCGCTGCTCGCCACGGCCGTCGCAGCGAGCGCGGCCGTGTTCGCCACCGGGCAGCCCGCTGCCGCCGGCTGGCAGTCCGTCAACCTGCCCAGGCTGAGCTGGACATACCTCGATTCAGCGAGCCCCAAGGCCAAGTTCGTCGACGCCACCGTCCCGCCGCCGGTGGGCACCATCGCCGACCCGGCCGGCAAGCCCCACACCTACCGGTCCTACTTCACGTTCGACCTCAGCAGCCTCAAGGGCCAGGTCGTCCACAGCTCCTACCTGTACACCTACGAGGACCACGTCACCGACTGCACGAAGGCGGCCACGGTCGAGCTGTGGCGCACCGCACCGGTGCGGGACAACACCTCCTGGAAGAACCCGCCGAATGAGCTCGAGCGGCTCTTCGCCGCCGAGGTCGGCAGCGGCAGCTGGTCGTGCCCGAGCTACCTGGGCCGCGAGATGGTCGACCAGCTCAACGCCGCGATCGCCCGGCGGGACAAGACCGTCACCTTCGAGTATCGCGTCGCCGCCGCCCAGGAGGCCGACGTCCACCTCGGCCGCACGATCCAGGCGCCGACGCTCAGCTCGACCAGCAACCACCCGCCCGCCGTGAGCAACCCGCGGCTGCGCTATCCGGACCGCCCCTGCGGCACGCCGCAGAAGCCGAGCCCGGCCCGGGCGTCGGACGCGCTCACCGTCGACAAGGCCGACGCCGACGGCGACTTCGTCTCGCTCACCTTCGCGACCTGGCCGATCGACCACCCGGAGCAGCGCAAGGAGCGCGGCATCGCGTATGACACCGTCGATCTGAGCGACTATGCCGACGGCACGGTCGTGGCCTGGCAGGCCCACGGCTACGACTACACCGACTACGGCGCCTGGTCCAAGACCTGCTACGTCCGCATCGACAAGCAGGGCCCGGCCACGCCCCCGGTGGTCGCCTCGAAGCTCTACCCGACCGGCGCGGTGGCGACCGGCGGCCAGGGCATCAAGGGCCGTTTCCGGCTCGACGCGGCCGGTGAGGCCGACGTCGCGGCGTTCGCCTGGCGCGACTGGCAGGGGCTCAGCGGCCGCGTCGACGCCCGTCAGGGCCGGGCCGTCATGGAGTACACGCCGACCCGCAGCGGGCCGCAGTCGCTTTCCGTGCAATCGATCGATACGGCCGGCAACTATGGCGCCACGACGGAGTACCGGTTCTGGGTGGCGTCGACCGCGCCCGAGGCGTCGATCGACGTGGCCGGGGTCGGGCTGCCGAGCAAGATCACGCTGTACGGCAGCGCCGCCACCTTCGGGTACCAGGTCCAGGGCGGTTCGGAAACCCGCATCCCCAACGCGTCCGGCACCGGCGCGACCGGGCAGATCGTCTTCCCGGCCACCGGCTACGTGAAGGTCTTCCTGCGCAGCTACAACGCCGCCGGCAAGCTGCTCGGGGAGCGGTCGGTGGACGTCGAGGTCTCCGACGCGCCGGACGTCTCCTCCGCGGAGTTCAACCTGGAGCGCGACGCGGTCGCCGGCGAGACCGGCACGTTCACCTTCAAGCCGCGCAGCACCGGCGTCGTCGGCTATGCCTACGACTTCGGCACCGGGGAGCAGCGCGTCGCGGCGGGCGCGGACGGCGTGGCGACGCTGCGCTGGACGGCCGACCCTCCGGGCTGGACCTACCTGACGGTCCGGTCGATCGGGGCCGGCGGAGCGCTGTCGCAGGAGAACTACTACCAGTTCAACGTCATCGATCCGAAGCCGCAGATCTGGGCGCAGGAGCTGCAGACCACGACCCGCACCGACGCCCCGGGCAAGCCCCTCGAGCTGCGGCTGTCCAGTCAGATGACCGACGTCACGGGCTTCGTCTACTCCTTCAACGGCGGGGCCGAGCAGACCGTGACCGGCCCGTGGTACGACACCGTCGTCTCGGTGACCCCCCGGCTCGGGGACAACACGGTCGTCGCGCAGGCGCTGCTGCCCGGTGGCGGCCGTTCGCCGTCGGCGACGTTCACGTGGCAGCCGTACGAGGCGCCGCTCATCTCCACCGACCCGTCGCCCGGCGCGATGGGCCACCCGGTGACGGTGAAGCTGACCTCGGTCCGGCCGGACGCGAAGGAGTTCCACTACTCGGTCAATTGGGGTGCGTCGCAGACGGTGGCCGCGGCCGCCGACGGCACGGCGAGCTTCACCTACATGCCCTCGGACAGCACGTCGCTGTCGATCCGAGCCACCAGCGTGGCCGCCGACGGCACCGAGTCGCCCGAGCGCAGCTTCTACACCAACCTGCGCCTCACCAACGTCGAGGTGTACTCGTCCTACAACGAGTACTGGACGAGCGGCGGGCTGGGTGTCCCCGGCACCGTCACCTTCCGCACCGAGTACGTGCCGGAGACGGTGGAGTACGTCTACACCCTCAACGACGGGGCGGAGGTCGTCGCCCCGGCGGTCTCCGACGGCTTCGGCACCACCGTGACGATCGTCCCGGACCGCACCGGCCTCAACGTCCTGGTGGTCCGCGGCCGCACCGCCGCCGGCGAGCTGTCCTACCCGCGGGAGTTCCGCTTCCTGGTCGGCACGCTGCCGCTCGTCGCCTCGGCG
The DNA here is from genome assembly GCF_050947935.1 of Dactylosporangium sp. CA-052675. Taxonomy (GTDB): domain Bacteria; phylum Actinomycetota; class Actinomycetes; order Mycobacteriales; family Micromonosporaceae; genus Dactylosporangium. The sequence continues at coordinate 7,283,580 of NZ_CP192010.1, forward strand.
GAGTTCCCCAACGGCGTCTGGTCCGGCGCCGCGGGCCTCGAGGGCCACTTCACCGCCAGCGGCGGCATGGAAGGCGTGACGTCGTTCGACTTCACCTTCGACGACGCCCAGCCCGTCACCGTCCGGGTCGACGCCCAGGGCCGGGCCACCACCACCTACACCCCGGCGACCGGCGGCGTCCACCGCCTGACGGTCGTCGGCCACACGGCCGCCGGCGCGGCCACAGAAATCCGCTACTACGACATCCAGGTCAACCCCTGACCCGAGTCGTCGCACCACGCCGGATCGGCACCACGGCGGAATCGCCCGACCCGTGAACGGCGGTGACGCGCTCGACACCTGAACCGCTCCACCCGCGGCGGGAGAGGCCCACGCCTCTCCCGCCGCGGCCGTCGGGCGCCGGCTCGAGCGCGTCGCGCGCGAGCTCGACGGGCCGCGGCAGCGGCGTGCGGCGTGCGGCGCTACGGTCCGCGGATGCCGCGCACACCAGCTCCGGCGCCCGTCCTCCGTACGGTTCAGCGGTGATCGATGGGCTGTGATGGCGGTCGGTCGCGGCACCACGGCGACGGCCGAGGAACACGCCGCGGCACACACCCGGTGGCGCGTATCCCGGCGCGGGCAGGCGTGCGGTGGCCACGGCGGCGAACGCCTGGAGCGGTGGTTATCTGCCTCCGGTCGAGGCAGCGGCGCAGCGCGTCGGTCAAGGCGGCGTCGACCAGGTCGGTCTTGAGATGATCGGCGACGGCCCGGCCCACGACCCGGCGCGACGCGAGGTCGAGTGTCGATCGCCGCCGGGTCGGCGGTGCAATCCCGGCCGATCAGGTCCGGCCGCGCTGCGGCGTTCAGGTCGGGAATCGTGGTGGCCTGCCACCGGCGTGGGCTCTTGCCCCGGATCCCGGCGGCCCGCATCCGCCGGGCGATGCGTTCACGGCCATGCCACAGGCCCGCGTCGGCGAGCTCGGCGTGGATCCGCGGCGCCCCGCACGTGCCGTTCGACGCCGCATGCACCTCGCGAATCTTCATGGTGAGCTGCTCGTCGCGGGTCAGGCCCACGCCGCCCAGCCCGGAGGCTGAGCGGCGTGTCACCCAACGCCGCGAGCGTCGTGGTCACGGCACTAGCGGTGCCACTTCTGGTTGCTGGCGCCGTTGCACGTCCACAGGTGCAGCTTCGAGGCGTTGGCGGTGGCCACGTTCTGCACGTCGACGCACTTGTCGGCCTGGGTGTTCACGAGGTCGCCGGCGGCGGTCAGGGTGAACTTCTGGGCGCCGGTGCCGTTGCACGTCCACAGCTGGATCGCGGCGCCGTTGGCGGTCGAGCCGCCGGACACGTCCATGCACTTGCCCATGGCGCCCACGGAGCCGTCGGCGTTGAACGTCCACTGCTGGGCGCTGGTGCCGTTGCAGTCCCAGATCTGCAGCTGGTTGCCGTCCACGGCATTGGCCGACGGGATGTCGATGCAGCGGTTGCTGCCATTGCCGATGATCGCACCGGTACCGCCCGATCCGCCGCCGCACGCCGGCGCGGTGTCGAAGGTGTCGGTGTAGCTGTTGCCGGCGGCGCGGTACGCGGTCACCTGCGCGGTCGCGGCGGCCGGGGAGAGGACCTGGTTGCGCGCGAACAGGAACCAGTCGACCTGCTGCACGTAGGTCGCGGTGCCGCCGCTGTGCCCGGCGGTGTCGATGAACCAGAGGTTCCAGTTCACCGTCATCGTCTGGCGCGGGTAGAACTTGCCGGAGTGGTCGGCGACCAGGGTGCCGTCGATGTAGTACCTGGCGTGCCCGCCGGCCACCTGGACCACCAGGTCGTGCCAGCCGTCGTAGCTGCGCTGCTGCTGCGCGTGGGTGTTGTCGGCGTACCACGGGTCGGGCCGGTACGTGTACCAGCTCGTCTGGTAGTTGATCGGCCCGGCGTCGCCCCAGCCGCCGTTGGGCAGGTACTCGGAGAAGTCCAGCTCGCTGTAGCTCGGGTCGAGGTCGCCGTTGAGCGGGCTGATCGCGAAGAACGTCTCGTTGACGTGGTCGCCGTCGTTGCCCGCGGCCGGCGCGTCCGCGAACCGGATCCGCGAGGCGTAGGTGCCCTCGAAGTAGCGCTTCTGCGCGGAGTACACCTCGGCCTGCCGCGTCCCGCCGCCGGTGCCGTCGGTCGACGCGCTCAGCTGCATGACCTTCTGGCCGCCGGACGTGGGGAACGTGATGCTCGACGGCGACCAGGTCGCGCCGGGGACGCCGGGACCGCCGGCGTTGCCGCGCGGCACCCAGCCGTGCCCGGTGAACCCGGCGTCGCTCGACGAGCCGTAGTTGAAGTCGTCGAACACGTTGCCGCAGCTGTTCGCGGCCGCGCCGGCCCTGCCGGTGGTCGCGGCGGTGACGGCGACGGCGCCGAGTGCTGTGGCGAGACCCAGCACGGCCGCGACCAGGACCGGGCGCAACGTAAGACGTCTGTTGGGCATGGCAGGTGCCTCCTGAACCGTTCCGCTGGCGGTCGGGATTTTCATCGCTGATCGATGTTCGTGAAAACTAAGCCCATCACTGCCGCCAGGTCAACGCTCACAGACCGACCAAAGATCGCCATAAGGTCGCGATAAGCCCCGACCCGTCCGCGAATGGGGGGAAATCCCGGAGGTGCCCTTCGCGGCATCCCGGAATCATCGACAATCATCGTTTCGTAACGGGGGAGGCATGATGAGCACCATCGGTCCGGCCAGGCGAGCCCTGGCCCTCCTGACCGTCGCGCTGGCCACGGCCGCGGCCGCCGTCGCGTGCGGCTCCGCGCCGGACAAGACCGGGGCGCCCGCCGCCGCGCCGGCCGCGTCCGACCCGCACGCCGGACACGGCTCGCCGCCGCCGGCCGCGCCGCTGCGCACCGGGGAGCGCTTCGAAACCTGACCATGCCGGCCGCCTACACGCCGCAGGCACCCAACGGCGGCACCGACGAGTACCGCTGCTTCCTCATCGACCCGAAGCTGACGAAGACGGCCTACCTGACCGGCAGCCAGTTCCTGCCGCAGAACGCCGCCATCGTGCACCACGCGATTTTCTTCCGGATCGCCCCGAACGCCGCCGACCAGGCGCGCAAGCTCGACGAGGACTCGCCCGGCGAGGGCTGGACCTGCTTCGGCGACTCCGGCGTGACCGGCGACGCGTGGGTCGCGTCCTGGGCCCCGGGCGCCAACGAGACGCTGCTCGCCCCGAACCTCGGCTACCCGATGCCGCCCGGCAGCCTGATGGTGATGCAGGTTCACTACAACCTGCTCGCCACCGGCGGCCGCGCCGGCGGCACCGACCAGTCGAGCATCCGGCTGCGGATCAACGACGAAAGCACCGGGATGACGCCGCTGCAGACCGGGCTGCTGCCCGGGCCGATCGAGCTGCCCTGCGCCGCGGGCGAGTCGGGTCCGCTGTGCGACCGTGCGGCCGCCGTGGCCGACGTCACCAAGCGGTTCGGCGCCGGGGTCGGCGGCCAGGAGGATCAGCTGATCAAGCTGTGCAACCAGGGCGCCCCGCCGGTGGCCGGCACCACCCAGCACTGCGATCACAAGGTGCCGCAGGCGGCCACGGTCTATGCGGTCGGCGGGCACATGCACCTGCTGGGCCGCTCCATCAAGATCGAGCTGAACCCGGGCACGGCCGGTGCCCGCACGCTGCTCGACGTGCCCAACTACAACTTCGACGACCAGGCCATCCGCCCGCTCGACCAGCCGGCCGAGCTGCACCCGGGTGACACCCTGCGCGTGACGTGCACCCACGACGCCGCGCTGCGGGGTCTCCTGCCCCAGCTCAAGGGCAGCGCGCCACGCTACGTCGTGTGGGGCGACGGCACCAGCGACGAAATGTGCCTGGGCCTGGTGGTGACGACCGCGGGGGCATCCAAGCGATAACCCTTTCCACGTACTTTCCGGAAGTGACATTCGGCTCAGCAACCCTCGAATGCCGGGTAACCAGCGCGTTGCCCGGCATCCGGCGTGGTCAACGGGGCTGATCCCAACTAATCGTTCCGGAATACTTCCGGGAAATCTTGTTCGCCGCGAACCCGTGTGTCAGCATCGCTAGACATCGACGCCTGCCGCTACGGGCCGAGCGATACCACGGCATCGCCATTCCCTCCCAGGGCGGCTTCAGCGTGTCCAGAGCGCAGAGACGCATCGGAGGTCGACAGTGCCGAGCAGACCAGACGGCGGCCGGCGGCGGTTGCCGGCGATCCGCGCCGCGATCGGCGTCGCCGCGGCCGCGGCCACAGTGGCCGCCGCGGTCACCGTCATCCCGTCCGCGGACGCCGCGGACACCAACCCCTACCAGCGCGGCCCCGACCCGACCGTCGCCAGTGTCGCCGCGGCCTACGGACCGTTCGCCACCGCGCAGACCACGGTGCCGCCCGGCAACGGCTTCAACGGCGGGTACATCTACTACCCGACCGACGCCACCCAGACCTACGGCGCGGTCGCGATCGTCCCCGGCTACACCGCTCTGTTCGCCAACGAGGAAGCCTGGATGGGACCGCGGCTGGCCTCCTTCGGGTTCGTCGTCATCGGTATCGAGACCAACAGCCGCACCGACTACGACACCGCGCGCGGCACCCAGCTGCTCGCCGCGCTGGACTACCTCACCGGCCAGAGCGCCGTCCGGGACCGGGTCGACCGCAACCGCCTGGCGGTGATCGGCCACTCGATGGGCGGCGGCGGCTCGCTGTACGCCGCGACCCAGCGCCCGTCGCTGAAGGCCGCGATCGGTCTCGCGCCGTACAAGCCCTCGGGCAACCTGAGCGCCGACACGGTGCCGACGCTCATTATCGGCGGCCAGAACGACACCACCGTCACGCCGTCCTACCTCGACGGCCTCTACCCCACGCTGTCCGCCGCCACCCCGGGCGCCTACATCCAGCTCGCCGGGGCCGACCACCTCTACTTCACCAAGCCCAACGACATCGAGCTGCGCAGCCAGATCGAGTGGCTGAAGATCTTCGTCGACAACGACACGCGCTACACGCAGTTCCTGTGCCCGCGCGTCGTCGACACCACCGGCATCGCGCGATCGACCGTCAAGTGCTCGCTGCTGCCGTCCGGCGGCTCGACGTCCCCGCCGCCCTCGTCGTCCCAGCCGCCCTCGTCGTCCCAGCCGCCGTCGTCGCCGCCGCCGGGTGGTGCCAAGCGGATCGTGGGCGCCCAGTCGGGCCGCTGCATCGACGTGCCGAACGCCTCGCACACCAACGGCACCCGCGTCCAGCTCTACGACTGCAACGGCCAGACCAACCAGCAGTGGACCTACACCTCCAGCAAACAACTGCAGGTGTACGGCAACATGTGCCTCGACGCCGCCGGGTCCGCCAACGCCTCCGCCGTACAGATCTACAGCTGCAACGGCCAGACCAACCAGCAATGGAACGTCAACAGCAACGGCACCATCACCGGCGTCCAATCCGGACGCTGCCTGGACGTCTGGGGCACCGGCAACGGCCAGCAGGTCCAGATCTACGACTGCAACGGCCAGGCCAACCAGCGATTCGGCCTGTCATGACGACTCCCCGCCGGAAGAAGGGTTTCATGCGACGGCTTTCCCGCGTGCTGCTCGCGACCGTGGCGGCGCTCGCCGCCGGTGTCGCCGCGGTGCTCACGTTCAGCCCGCCCGCCCTGGCGGCCGGGCTGACCCGGGTCACCAACTTCGGGAACAACCCGACCAACCTCAACATGTACATCTACGTGCCGGCGACGGTCGCGCCCCGCCCCGCGCTGCTGGTACTCGTGCACTACTGCAGCGGCTCGGCGAGCGGGATCTTCAACGGCAACGGCCACGACTACGTCACCGCCGCGGACCGCTACGGCTACATCATCGTCCTGCCGGAGGCGACCCGCAGCGGCAGCTGCTTCGACGTGTCCACCCCCGCGGCGCTGAAGCGCAACGGCGGCAGCGACTCGACCGGCATCATGTCGATGGTGAGCTACGCCCGGGCGCAGTACCCGAGCATCGACGCGTCGCGGATCGTGGTGTCCGGGTTCTCCTCGGGCGCGATGATGACCAACGTGCTGGCCGCGGAGTATCCGGACGTGTTCTCGGCGGCGTCGGCGTTCTCCGGCGTCCCGGCCGGCTGCTTCGCCACCACCGACGGGTCGCTGTGGAACAGCCAGTGCTCGGGGGGCAACGTCAGCAAGACCGCGCAGCAGTGGGGCGACCAGGCCCGGGCGATGTACCCGGGCTACACCGGCTCCTACCCGCGGATGCAGCTGTGGCACGGCACCACCGACACGACCCTCGCCTACCCGAACTTCGGCGAGGAGATCAAGCAGTGGACGAACCTGCACGGGTTGAGCCAGACCCCGGCGTTCACGGATCATCCGCAGTCCAGCTGGACCCGCACCCGCTACGGCAACACCGGCACCCAGGCCACCGTGGAAGGCGTCAGCATCGCCGGGGTCGGCCACCAGCTGCCGCTGGCCGGCCAGCTCGCATACGCGATCAGCTTCCTCGGCCTCGACGGATCGGGCCCGACCAGCCCGCCGCCCTCCTCGTCGTCCCAGCCGCCGTCGTCGCCGCCGCCGGGTGGTGCCAAGCGGATCGTGGGCGCCCAGTCGGGCCGCTGCATCGACGTGCCGAACGCCTCGCACACCAACGGCACCCGCGTCCAGCTCTACGACTGCAACGGCCAGACCAACCAGCAGTGGACCTACACCTCCAGCAAACAACTGCAGGTGTACGGCAACATGTGCCTCGACGCCGCCGGGTCCGCCAACGCCTCCGCCGTACAGATCTACAGCTGCAACGGCCAGACCAACCAGCAATGGAACGTCAACAGCAACGGCACCATCACCGGCGTCCAATCCGGACGCTGCCTGGACGTCTGGGGCACCGGCAACGGCCAGCAGGTCCAGATCTACGACTGCAACGGCCAGGCCAACCAGCGATTCGGCCTGAGCTGACCGGTTGACGCCGGGGGTGGGCAGCGGCTGGCGTTGCCCACCCCCGCGCTCAGTGGAGGCTCCCACGCCCGACGGTTCCGTGCTGCGGCACCGTGACTTCCGGCTCCTGCTCGCGGTGCTGGTGCCGCACGCCTCGCCGCTGCAGCTCGGGCTGGTCACGGCGGCGGGGACGGTGGCCTTCACCGTCGTCGGGCGGCCGGCCGGCGCGTAGGTCGACCGCTGGCCCCGGCGGCCGGTGCTGGCCGTCGCCCGTACAGTCGCTATTCAACGGCGGTTCTGTGGTCGTTGGCGCGACCGTGCAGCGGGCACGGCTGCCCCGGCTCGCGTGGACACAGGACCCACACGCTGGTCGCCGTCGCCCGGTAGAGGCGGTAGGGGGAAGATCCGGTCACGTCCCCCAGGGTCAGCGATCCGCCGCCCCGGTCGCCGGGCCCGGGATACACCTGCAATCCGCGTTCCAGGTCGTCGCCTTGCACCTCACCCGCGGTCCCGGCCGCGTACAGGGCACGACCGTGGAACGGCCGGACGCTCGAGTCGAAGACGACGATGCTCACGTGCGGACGTTCGGCGAGGTTGCCGGAGTGCCGGGCGTCGGTCCGCGAGACCCAGTAGAACTCCCGCAGGCCGGATGCGGCGAAGTAGACCGGGGAGGTCCAGGGCCGGCCGTCCGGGTCGACCGTGCCCAGGGTCAGGAAACCGTTCGTGTCGAGCAATGCTCGCGCGTGTGCCGCGATACCGGCGGGTGTCATCACGAATTGCCCTGCCGCCGGCCGGGGGCGCGGTAGCGAACGTGGGTGACGCCACCCTCCCCTTCGAGCACCCTGATCCGTTCCAGCCGGCTCGGTTCGATGCCGAGGGACTCGAACAACCGGCGCCCGTCGCCGAGCAAGACCGGGATCAGGTGGATCTCGAGTTCGTCGAGGACCCCCGCGGTGAGAGCGCGCCGCACCAGGACGCTCGCCCCGTGCACGAGCACATTCCGGTCGCCGGCCGCGTGCTTGGCGTCTCGGGCCGCGGCCGCCACGTCGCTCACGTAGTGCACGGCGGGCCATTGCGCCGCCCACGCGGGCGCCGGGCTGCGGCTGAGGACGTAGATCGGTACGCCATCGTGGTGGTCGCCGCCCCAGCCGTTGGCGGCCTCGAAGGTCCCCCGTCCGGTGATCACGGCCCGGGTCGACATGGCCTCGTCGACGATCCGTCCGTTGACGCTTCCCGGGCTCCCGGCGGTTTCCCGCGGACGACCACCGGCTTCGAAGAACCACTCGTGCAGTACTTCCCCGCCGTCGCCGAGACCGTTGCCCGGGCCTTGGTCGGGTCCCGTGACGAATCCGTCGAGGGACATTGACATGTACAGCACCGTCGATGACATCCGCTCACGTCCTTTCGAGGTCACAGACAGACCGCTCGAGCCGGCGAACGGCAGGGCTCAGCGCAGGCCGCTGGGCACGATGTTCTGGTTGAGATGCAAAAGGTTGCCGGGGTCGTACCGGTCCTTCAGCTCGGTCAGCCGGGCCAGCTTCGCTCCGCGGTAGGCGCGGCGGATCCCGTCCTGGCCTTCGTCGTTGAGCACGTTGACGTACGCCCCGCTCGCAAACGGCTCCATCGTGGCCGCGTACCGGCGCGCCTCCGTGATCCGATCGGCGTCCTCGGCCGGGTCGGTCCACCGCGCCGCCACCACGAATTCGACAAGTGCATCGCGCTGGCCGAAGGCCGACTCGTGATCCGGTACCTCGGCGATGGCGCCGCCGTAGGCCTGGAGGCTCGCGGACGGCGCGCACGGGCCCCGCTCCAGCGCCAGGAACCGTCCGATCACTTCGTCGCCGAAATCACGGAAGTAGTGGCCCTTCCAATAGCGGCGATAGCGGTACCCCTGCGTGTCGTCCTCCCGCCGCTGCAACTGCAGATACGTCAGGTCCCCGACGACCTCGCAGACCGGTGAGGCCGCACCACGCAACGCCGGCAGCAGGCGTCGTCCGGCGTCCGGATCCCCGATCCACACGTACCCGATGTTGACCACCGGTCGCCCGCGCAGCGACGACGGTAGGTGCGCCCAGTCGCCGGCGGTACCGACCCAGGCGGTCAGCGTCGCCTCACGCGGCGCCTCGGGCAGCAGGTCCCGCCAGCGACGCAACACCGGTTCGGCCTCGTGCAAGGGGAAAACCATCTCGACGCTCAACGCGCGGGTGTCCAACCGGTGCAGGACGAACTCGAACTCGGTGACCACGCCGAAGTTGCCGCCCCCGCCGCGCAGCCCCCAGAACAGGTCGGGGTTTTCCCGAGCGCTGGCGGTCAGCACCTCGCCGCTGGGGATGACCACCTGGTACGACGCGACGTTGTCGCAGGTGAGGCCGGCCTGACGGGCCAGCCAGCCCATGCCGCCACCGAGGGTCAGTCCGCCGACTCCGGTATGCGACACGTTTCCGGCGGTCGTCGCCAGGCCATGGCGCAGCGCCGCCTCGTCGAGGGCGCCGAGCAGCGCACCGCCCTGCACCCACGCCCGGCGCCGGTCCGCATCGACGCGCACCGCGCACATCGGCGTCAGGTCCAGCATCAGCCCGCCGTCGGGGACCGCGTGTCCGGCGATGCTGTGCCCGCCGCAGCGCACCCCGATCTCCAGTCCGGTCTCGGCGCCGTACCGCAGCGTCGCCGCCACATCCGCCGGTCCGGTACACGCCACGACAGCGGCCGGTCGACGATTCACCATGCCGTTCCAGACCGATCGGGCCAGGTCGTACCGTTCGTCGCCCGGTTGCCACACCGGTCCGGCGACGCGGTTCACGAGTGGATGCGGCGTCATCATGCCCGTTCCTCCTGCTGCAGGTGATGCGGACAACGCTAAGGGCCTTTGGCTCGGTACTACGATCCAAAGGCGTGGCCGATTCCCAGACCAATCTCGCCTGGAGCACGCTACTCGACCTCGCCGGCCCCGGTGCGAAGCACGAACGGCTCATCCGGGCCCTGCGGGCGTCGGTCCGCGCCGGCCGGTTGCCGACGGGCGCCGCCCTGCCGCCCAGCCGCACCCTGGCCGCCGACCTGGGCTGGTCCCGTTGGGTCGTCACGCAGGCGTACACCCAGCTGGTCGCCGAGGGGTATCTGGATGCCCGCGCCGGCTCGGCGACCCGAGTGCGCTGGACGCCCGACACCCCGTCCGCCCTGCCGGAGGCGGACCCGACGCCGCCGGCGCCGATGCGGTTCGACCTGACGCCTGGCCTTCCTGACCTGCGCGCCTTTCCGCGGGCCCGGTGGGGCGACGCGCTGCGCGACCAGGCGCGCCAGGTGACCACCGCCGATCTCGGGTTTCCGCCGCCGGGCGGGCACCGCCGGCTCCGCCGGGTGCTGGCCGAGCACCTGCGCCGCAGCCGGGGTGCGATGGCCGGCGCCGACGACATCGTCGTCACCACCGGAGTCACGGACAGCGTCGCCCGGGTGTTCCGCGCCATCCGGCAGGAGGGCATCACCCGCGTGGCCGTCGAGGATCCCGGGTGGGTCCAGCTGCACATGGCGGCGCGCGAGGCCGGGCTGACTGTCGTGCCGGTCCCGGTGGACCGGCACGGGCTGCGGGTGGCCGAACTGGACGGCGACCCGGCGATCCGCGCGGTCCTCACCACACCGTCCCACCAGTTCCCGACCGGCGTCTCCCTCAGCGCAGAACGCCGCGCCGCGCTGGCCGACTGGGCGCAGCGCGTCGACGGGCTGGTGCTGGAGGACGACTACGACTCCGAGTTCCGGTACGACCACCGGCCGCTCAGCGCGATCCAGGGGATGAGCCCGTCGAGGGTCGTGCTGCTCTGCTCGGTCAGCAAGACCCTGTCGCCGGCCCTCGGCATCGGCTGGATGGCGGTGCCGTCCCGCTGGCGCCGCGTGCTGCTGGCGAGCGGCACGGCCCGGTCGGCGCCACCCGTCCTCGATCAGCTCGCATTCGCCCAGCTGATCGAGAACGGCGGCTATGACCGGCACCTGCGCTCGGTCCGGCAGCGCTACCGCAGCCGCCGGGCCGCCCTGCTGCACGCCCTGCGCACCCGGCTACCCGCCTGCCGGGTCAGCGGTTCGGCCGCCGGTTTGCACCTGGTGGCCCATCTCGGCGACGAGGTGGACGCGGCCGACGTCGTCGCGGCCGCTGCCACCCGCGGCCTCCGCCTGACCGGCATGCGCACCTTCCAGGTGGACCGGCAGCAACCGGCGCACAGCCTCGTCCTCGGCTACGGCAACCTCCCCGACGCCGCCGTCGACGAGGCCGTCACCGTGCTGGCGGCCGTACTTCAGGGGCTGTAGCCACGATCCGTGGATCGATTCGGTCGGCGACGGCTTGGACAAGCCCGACAGTGCGGCGTGCTGGGGGTGGGTGGCAAGCCCCGGGTAGTGCACCTGGCTGACCGCCGGGTGCCGGCTCAGGGCCTCGGCCAGGGCCAGGCCGTCGTCGTTGTGCCGGGGCACGCGCAGCGGCAGGGTGCGGATGCCGCGCAGCAGCAGCCAGGCGTCGACGAGGCCGAGGGTGGCGCCGGTGAGCAGGGGTCACGACGCCGTGCGCGCGGGCCAGGCCGGCCACGGCTCGCAGGTCGGTGATCCGCAGCAGCGGGTTGCAAGACCCTCGGCGCCGTGTGAGGGCCCATCCGCCGCCCGGGCCCGTCCTGCGCGGACAGGTCCGGTCCGGGCGTGAGCGTGCCGGAACGGGGTAGGGCTGTCCTGGGCGACGAGCAGGAGGTGTGCCGACGTGGCCAGCCATACCGCAGCAGAGGCCCCTCGCGGCGCCACCGTCATCCAATGGCCGGTCCTCGTTCCGGCACTGGTCGCTGCGCTCGGTGGCTTTCTGTTCGGGTACGACACCGGCGTCATCTCCGCCGCCCTGCTGTACCTCTCGGCGGCGTTCGCCCTGTCGAGCACGCTGCAGGAGGTGGTCGTCGCCGCGCTGCTGCTCGGGGCGATCGTCGGTGTGGTGGGCGGCGGGCCGCTCGTCGACCGCTTCGGCCGGCGCCGGCTGCTCATCGTCTCCGCGGCCGTGTTCTGCATCGGCGCGCTCGGGTCGGCGTTCACCCCGGGCCCGGGGGTGCTCATCGCCGCCCGGTTCGTGCTCGGCGTGGCGATCGGCATGTCGTCGCTCGTGGTACCCACCTACATCGCCGAGATGGCACCCCGGCAGGTGCGCGGGCGCTTGGTGTCGTTGCAGCAGTTGATGATCACGGTGGGCATCTTCGTGTCGTACCTGATCGGCTTCGCGTTCTCCGGGGTGCACCAGGGCTGGCGCTGGATGCTGGGGCTTGCCGTCGTACCGGCCGCGGTGATGCTGGTGGGCCTGCTCGGCCTGGCCGAGAGCCCGCGCTGGCTGCTGTCGCGGGGCCGCGACGACGAGGCACGCACCGTCATGCTGCGCTCCCGCGGACCCCGCGAGGCCGACGAGGAACTGGCCGAGATCCGGCGGATCAGCGCGGCGGAGCGCGGCATGTCGATCCGCGACGTGTTCAGCCCCCAGCTGCGTCCGGCCGTGCTGCTCGGCGTCGCCGTCGCCGCGACCAACCAGCTCGTCGGCGTCAACGCGGTCATCTACTACACGCCGACGCTGCTCACCCGGGCCGGGTTCGGTGACGCGGCGGCGCTGCTGTCCACCGTCGGCATCGGGCTGGTCAACATGCTCGTCACGATCGTGGCACTGCTCGCCATCGACCGGGTCGGCCGACGCCCGCTGCTGCTCGGGGGCACTGCGGTCGTCGTGGTCAGCCTGGTCGCGCTCGGCGCCCTGTATCTGCTCCCGAGCCGCACCGGCGCGGCCGGCGCCGCCCTCGTGGCCGTGCTGTGCGTGTACATCGCCGCGTTCGCCGCGAGCCTCGGTCTCGGGATCTGGCTCATCAACAGCGAGATCTTCCCGACCGCGGTGCGCGGCAAGGCGGCCGGCGCCGGCACCGTCACCCACTGGACGCTCGACTTCCTCATCTCGCTGACCGTGCTCACGGCCATCACCGCGCTGAGCGCCACCGGGCTGTTCTGGCTCTACGCCTTCTTCGGCGTCCTGGGCTTCCTGTACCTGTTCCGCAACCTGCCCGAGACGAAGGGCCGCAGCCTGGAGGACGTCGAAAGGGACCTGCGCCGCCGGGCCGGGGCAGTCTGCTGACCCCGCCCGGGCGAGGCAGGACCGGGTGACGGCGGCCGGCACGGTTGCCGGCGCGCCCTCGCCCGGAACGGCAACGCGTCTGCCGGTTGGTCAGGCCGCGATCGGCTGAGCGGTGACCACGACGTTGTCGCGGTAGTGCCCGGTGCGGCTGTCGAACGGCCCACCGCAGGTGATCAGGGTGAGACGCACGGCGCCGTCGCGGGCGAAGTACCGCTGCAGCGCAATCGTCGCCTTGGGGTAGATCTCGCGGGCCACGACGCTGAAGCGGTACATCGTGCCGTTGCCGCCGGTGACGTCGATCCGGTCGCCGGGGCCGAGATCGCGCAACTTGAAGAAGGCGCCGCCGCCCTGCTGGGCGCTGTCGACGTGCCCGGCGATGACGATCGACCCGGCGGTGGCCTCCAGCCCGGGGCCGTACCGGTACCAGCCGACGACGTCGACGCTGGGCGGGACCGCGAAGTCGCCCGTGCGCTCGTCGACGCCGACCGGGTTCACGGTCGCGTTCACGTCGAGCTTGCCGATGCGGAGCCGGGCCGGCGCCACGACTGCCGGTGCGGACGGCAGCGCGCCGGCGATCACCGGGCCGCCGCTGCCGGAGGACGACGGGGTCGCGGAGGCGAGGGCCGCGGCGCTGGACGCTGCGACCGTCGGCGCCGGCCGCTGCGCGCACGCCGTGACCGCGGCGCCGGTGAGCAGGACGGCCCCGAGCAGCACGGCGATCCAGGCGACCGTCCGGCGACCGGGGCGCGCCCCGCAGCAGTCTGCGGGGGCGCGCCGTTGCTCGATCGGACCCGCATCAGGCCCGGGCCCCGCCGGCCGCCCGTCCGGCGCCGCGGCGCAGGACCAGCGCACCACCGAGCAGCAGCAGCAGACCGGCGCCGGCGGCGGCGTAGGTCCAGGCGGCCGGGCCGCGGTCGGCGGTGCCGCCGCTGCCGGACGGGACGCCGCCCGGGGTGCCGTGCAGGCCGGTGATGGTCTGGGCCACCACGCCGAGGGTCTTGCCCTCGGCGGAGCCGATGGCGTAGACGATCGTCGAGGTGCCCTCGGCCAGGTTCAGGTCGGCGGCGGGGATCGCCACCGTGCTCGTGCCGGCCAGCACGACGTCGGCGCTCACCGTCCCGGCCGCCAGGTCCGCCTTGGCCTCGTTCGGGTTGGTGAGGTTCTTGAACACCGGCTGGCCGCCCGCGCGGACGTCGACGGCCGGAGCCGCCGCGGTGTGCCGCACGACGAGCCGTGCCTTGCCGGGGGCCAGCTTGGCGGTGTCGTTGACGAACGGCGTCAGCGTCGGCTTGCCGTCGGCCGTGAGGTGCGCCACCAGGCTGACGTTCGCGTCAGCGGGCACGGCCGCCTGGTCGACCTTGATGATCGGGCTGGTCACCGGGTCGCCCGGCTTGACGATGACGATGTCGTACTTGCCGGCCGGCAGGTCCAGCGGCCCGGCTACCTTCGACGGCTGGAAGTTGTCGAGGGTCTTCTTGCCGTTGACGTACACGTCGACCGGCTGCCCGGGAATCCCGTGCACCACCGACACCTTGCTCGGCCCGGCCGCGTGCGCCGGCGACGCGATCAGCAGTGTGGCCGCGGCGACGGCGCCCAGCGCTCCAGCTCCGGCCGCGGCGCGGCGCAACGTCAGACGAATGCTCATGGTGAGGCCCTTCCACTACCAGACACACGAACGGCTTGCTCTGTCGCCATGTCTTCGCGTACCGCAGGGTGCCGTGGATTCAGCCGGTGGAACTTGCCACGAATCGCATCCATGCACGGGTCGCGCCACGAACTGACTCTGATGCGGCCCAGCCGGTCCCGGCGGTTGGCGACTCGAGCCCGTACGGGCCGGTCACGATCCGCAACCGGGTCAAGGCGTTCGCCGCACGGGTCAACCGCCACGCGATCCCGCGGAAGCGGCGCGCCCGGTCAATCGCGGGACCGGCCGGCGGGCGTCACCGGCGATGCGCTCCCGGTGACCACGTCAACGCCGGGGAGACGGCGCGTGGGCCCGGCAGCGGTCGAGCCCGGCGCGCAGGTCGCGGCGGAGCCTGGCGTCCAGGCCGGGCACGGCCAGCGCGGCCGTCAGGTCGTCAGCGGCCTCGCCCCAGCGCTCCAGCCGCATCAGCGCGGTGGCGCGGTTGTAGCGAGGCTCGGCCGCGGCCGACAGCACCACCGCGCGGTCGAGGTCGGCCACCGCGGCGGAGGCGTCACCGCGTTCGAAGCGTACGGCGGCGCGGTTGGTCCACGCCTCGGCCAGTCCGGGATCGGCGTCGAGGGCCCGCGTCAGCAGATCGTCGGCCTCGTCGAGGGCACCGCGTTCGGAGCGGATCAGACCCAGCGTGCACAGCAGGGCGGGCGCGTCGCGCCGCTCGGGCGGAGCCGAGCGCACGCATGCCTCGGCGGCGGCGAGGTCGCCCCGGGCGAGATGGAGGTTGGCCAGCGCTACCCGGGCGTCGAGATGGGCCGGATCGATGGCCAGGACGCGCCGCAGATCCTCGCGTGCCGCCCCGCCGCGCCCGGTCTCCTCATGCAGCGTCGCGCGGTTGTAGTACGCCTCCGGCAGGTGCGGTCCGAGCTCGATCGCCGCCGCGTAGTCGCGCAAGGCGGCGCTCGTGCGCCCAGCGGCACGGTGCAAGGCCGCGCGATCGACGTAGTACTCGCAGTTGTCGGGGTCGAAGGCGATGACGTCGTCGAGGTCGGCCAGTGCCTCGGCGGTATTGCCGAGCGCCACGTGGAGCTGGGCGCGGTTGTGCCGCAGGCGGGCCTGGTCCTGCCGACGCTCGTCGGCGCCCAGGACGGTGGAGAGCTTCGCCAGACCGGAGTTCACCAGGTCCAGCGCTTGGTCCGCCCGGCCCTCGCGGCTGTCCAGCAGCGCGATGCCCTGCTCGTAGAAGACGCTCGACACGACGCGACGGCGTTCGTCGGTGATGCCGCCGGCCAGGTGCAGCGCCCGCTCCAGCCACTGTCTGGCCATGGCCGGGTCCTGCTGCGCCGGGGGAAGGTGGCGGGCGTACAGCATGGCCGTGGAGTATGCGGCCGACGTGGTGATCTTCGGATCGTCGGTGACGGCCCGGACTTCGGCGTACAGCTGGAGTGCCTCGCCGGCGTGGCCGAGCGCGGCGAGGGCGGTGGCCAGTCCCGTGGTGAACGACCACCAGAGGGCGAGGTCGGTCCCGGGGGTGACGGCGGCCCGGCCGCGCCGCGCGGTCCGCACGGCGTGGTGGTAGAAGCCGCGCGCCAGACTGTCGCCCAGCATGGCCCGCAGGTTCGCCGGCCGCGACTCGGCCGCCGGCTCGGGCGCTCCCCCGTCGTGCAGGTGCAGGGCCGCCGGCGTCGGCGCGAGCCGCCGCGTGAGCGTCGCGAGGAGTTCCGCGGTCGTCTCGTCGGCCGCATCGGCGTGGACGAAGTGGACGGTCAGGGGACGGCGCACGGCGCACGCGGCCACGAATTCCGCCGCCCCGAACGCGAGGGCGGCCGTGCGCCGAGCGGGGTGGAACCGGATCGGCTGCTCGTCGGCCGCGGCCGCCGGGGCCGGATGCCGGGCCGGGACGATGGCGTGCAGCTCGGCGCGGTGACGGGCGGCCCGCCGGGGATGGTCGCGGGCGAGGTCGGCGAGGAACGCGCCGACCCCGGCGTACGGGCCGAGGTCGCGGTGGCAGTCGTAGGGCGGGCGCCCGGAGGCGCCCGCCCGGCGTCGTCCTACCAGCACCATTCCAGCCAGAGCCGCCGCGCTCCGGACAACAGGCGCACGGCACTCTTGTGGCGGATCGTCATCTTCCGCATTGGCCACCTCCGGCAGGGATCAATGAAGTGATCAGCATCATAGAGCGTTTCATCGATGGATGGGAAGATCGCTCCGCGAGGTTCAGCTGCGGGCCCACTGCTGGCTGTCGCCGCCGTTGCGGGTCCAGATCTCCAGCAGGGTGCCGTTGCCGGTGCCGGCCCACCAGCCGCTGTCGTGGCCCCGCTCCCGGCTACTCCACGATGGCCGTACTGGCCGACGGACAGGTCGCCGACCTGTACGAGATCGGCAACAGCGGCGGCATCGTGTGCACCCGGTTCAGCCTCGACTGGGTGCCCGGGGCGCCTGACCGGCACGACGCCAGGGCGGCGGCGCGTCCGCGTCACGCCGAGCGCGGCTACTCGGACTCGCGCGTCGACGAGCCGTCGCCGCGCGCTTCGGGCTCGCGCCGCGCCAGCGACTCGGGGGCCTTCTCGATCGGGAAGAAGAAGCCCTTCACCGTCGGGGCGAGCGCACCGATCCGGTTCATCTTCTTCGGTACCACCGAACCCGAGTACTCCAGCTGACGCTGCGCCCCGGCGCGCCGGCCGTCGCCGTCCGACGGCAGCGGCTGGTGGACCTCGACGAAGCGGCCGTCGGACAGGCGGCGGATGATGCCGGTCTCGACGCCGTGGGCCAGCACCTCGCGGTCGTGCTGCTGCAGGCCCAGCGCGAGCCGGTACGCCACGTAGTAGGCCAGCGCCGGGAGCGTGAGGATGCCGACGCGACCCGCCCAGATCATCGCGTTGAGGCTGATGTGGAACTTGTCCGCCAGCACGTCGTTGCCGCCGGAGATCAGCAGGATCGCGTAGAACGTGATCGCCATCGCGCCGAGCCCGGTGCGGCTCGGGTTGTCCCGCGGCCGCTCCAGCAGGTTGTGGAAGGCTCTGTCCTTGGCGTGGCGCTGCTCGATGAAGGGGTAGAGCATCGGCAGGATCGCGAGGAGGCCGGGCAGTACGACCGTGGGCCAGAAGATCGGCGGAAGGGTGTAGCCGTTGCCGAACAGGGTGAACCGGATCTCCCACCCCGGCATGAGACGGGCGGCGCCGTCGAGGAACATGACGTACCAGTCGGGCTGGCTCGCCGCCGAGACCACCGCGGCCTTGTACGGCCCGTACAGCCAGATCGGGTTGATCTGGAAGAGGCCGGCCAGCGCGGCGGTCAGCGCGAACACGAACATGAAGAAGCCGCCCGACTTGACCGCGAAGTTCGGCACCATCCGCACGCCGACCACGTTCTCGTTGGTGTGGCCGGGGCCGGGCCACTGCGTGTGCTTCTGCTTCACCAGCAGGCCCATGTGGACGCTGATGAGCGCGAGCAGCGCGGCCGGCACCAGCAGGACGTGCACGATGTAGAGCCGGGGCAGGATGATCTCACCCGGGAACTCGCCCCCGAACAGCGTGGTGGTCACCCAGGTGCCGACGACCGGGATCGACAGCACGATGGCGCTCGCGATGCGCAGGCCGGTGCCGGACAGCGCGTCGTCGGGCAGCGAGTAGCCGGCGAAGCCCTCCAGGAACGCCATCCAGAACAGCAGGAGGCCGACGATCCAGTTGGCCTCGCGCGGCTTGCGGAACGCGCCGGTGAAGAAGACGCGGAACATGTGCACCACGATCGCGGCCACGAACAGCAGCGCCGCCCAGTGGTGCATCTGCCGCATGAACAGGCCGCCGCGGATGTCGAACGACAGCTGCAGCGCCGTGTTGTACGCCTGCGACATCTCCACCCCGCGCAGTGGCGGGTAGCTGCCGCTGTAGGCCGTCTCGCGCATGGACGGGTCGAAGAACAGCGCCAGGAAGGTACCGCTGAGCAGCAGCACGATGAACGAGTAGAGCGCGATCTCGCCCAGCAGGAACGACCAGTGGTCCGGGAAGACCTTGTTGAACAGGCGGCGCAACGGCGTCGCCGCTTGGAAACGTTCGTCGATCGCTCTCGCCGAGTTGGCCGGCAGAGCCCGCGGATCGGTCTTGCGTCGTCTCATGGCAGCTCCCAGAAAGCAGGTGCGACCGTCCTTGAGCCGCAGCCACGACCGGAGGCCGGCGGACTCGTCCCGCGCCGGAGCGCACGCCCGGGTGCCGGTCGCGCCGCGGATGATCGACTCCCGGCTCCCGGAGGCCGGCGAGTGCCCGCCAGGCGTCCGCCTCCCCTCGGAGGCGTTGCCCGACCACCGTGCCGCCGTCCGTGCCGCCGTCGACAGTCATCCCGCGCGGCTACCCGCTGCCGCGCCGTCCAAGCCCGGGCCGCACCGCGAAGTTACCGCCGCCCCGCGCCCTTGGCCGGGCGTGCGCGGGCCATGGTGCGACCGGTCAGCGGCGGGCCGCCCGGTTGCGCAGGAACTGGCCCAGCCCGTCGCCGTCCTCGATGGCGATGAACGCGCCCCGGACGCTGAAGAGCACCTCTTCGCCGTGCTCGGTGCAGCCCCAGACCGAGTCGCCCCAGGAATCGGTGAGTTTGACCTGGGCGGCGGCCGGGCACGGCGCCCCGTCGGACTGGCCGACCTGGCAGCGCTCCGGGGCACCCCCGCGCTGGCTGACGGCCTCCGCCGCGCGCTGGATGAGCTCGAACTTGGCCTCGGCGCCGGTGGCCGCCTGACGATCGGCCTCGGCAACGGCGGCGCGCTGGCCGAGGAGCACCACGTTGCCGTCCGGATCCCGCACGCGGGCCTCGCCGCCGGGGGCGTGGTCCGGGTAGCCGATGCGCTCGGCCGGATGGCCGGCGTCGGCGAGGCTCTGCAGGGCCGCCTCGAGGTTGTCGACGTAGAAGTACACCAGCAGCGGCAGCTCGACGGTGATCAGCCGCGGCTGCACGGCGGCCAGCAGGATGGCCAGCTCGCCGCTGCGCAGGTGCCGCCAGCTGGCGGCCACGTCGCCGCCGGCGCGCAGGACGGACCAGCCCAGCAACGTGTAGAAGGCCTGGGATCGCTCGATGTCGGCGACGTACAGCACCGGCACGGACGCCTCAACCGTTGGCAGCACGGCGAGACTGTACCGCCCGCCGCCGACGACCGCCGAGCGGTCCGGCCGCCGTGATCCAACCGATATATATTTGCCGCCCGGCAAACGATGCCGCCTGGAAGAACGACACCGCGCCGGAGACGTCCCGGACCGCGACTTGGATTCGGCTTGTCCCGCCTCTAAGTCCGACTTGGAACCGGCGCCACGCGGCCGCGGGGACGGGCCCGCGGCCGCGGCGCCTGGTCGCGCGGGGATCAGAAGTCGTCGTCGAAGGAGACCGTTCCCGTCACGCCGAGCTGATAGGCCGAGACGCGGCGCTCGAAGAAGTTCGACAGCTCCTGCACGTCCTGCAGCTCCATGAAGGCGAAGGGGTTGCGGCTGCCGTACAGCGGCTCGATCCCCAGCAGCGCGAGCCGCCGATCGGCGACGTGCTGCAGGTACTCACGCATGTCCGCCGGCGCCATGCCCGAGACGCCCGGCCCGAGCAGGTCCGCGGCGAACTGGACCTCGCACTCGACGGCCTCGGCGAGCATGTCGCGCACCTGCGCCGCCATCGCGTCGTCGAACAGGTCCGGCTCCTCCGAGCGGACCGTCTCCACCACGTCGAAGGCGAACGCCATGTGCATGGACTCGTCGCGGAACACCCAGTTGGTGCCCGACGCGAGGCCGTGCAGCAGGCCGCGGGAGCGCAGGTAGTACACGTAGGCGAAGGCGCCGTAGAAGAACAGGCCCTCGATGCACGCCGCGAAGCAGATCAGGTTGAGCAGGAACGCCCGGCGGTCGTCGCGGGTCCGCAGCTGCCGCAGCTCGCCGAGGGAGTCGATCCAGCGGAAGCAGAACTCGGCCTTGCGGGCGATCGACGGGATGTGCTCCACCGCCGCGAACGCCGCGAACCGCTCGGCCTCGTCGGGCACGTAGGTGTCGAGCAGGTTCAGGTAGAACTGGACGTGCACGGCCTCCTCGAACAGCTGCCGGGACAGGTACAGCCTTCCCTCGGGCGAGTTCACGTGCTGGTACAGGTTCAGGACGAGATTGTTGGCGACGATCGTGTCACCGGTGGCGAAGAAGGCGACCAGACGCGAGACCAGGTGCCGCTCGGCCGGCGTGAGCCTGGCCAGGTCGGGCAGGTCGCTGTGCAGGTCCACCTCCTCGACGGTCCACGTGTTCCTGATGGCGTCCTTGTACCGGTCGAAGAAGTGCGGGTACCGCATGGGTCGCAGCGTCAGGTTCATGCCGGGGTCGAGGAGGCTCACTGGCACGCCTCGCACGACTCGGGGTTCTCCAGCGAGCACGCGACCGCCTCGGCGGTGGGCGCGACGATCGACACCGTCGCCTGCTGGATCCGGGTGGCCGGCCGGGATCGCAGGTAGTACGTCGTCTTCAGGCCGGACTTCCACGCGTGCAGGTACATCGAGGAGAGCTTGCCGATCGTGGGAGCGCTCATGAACAGGTTCAGCGACTGCGACTGGTCGACGAAGGGCGCCCGCGCCGCGGCGAGATCGATGAGCGCGCGCTGCGGCAGCTCCCACGCGGTGCGGTACAGCTCCCGCACGTCCGCCGGCAGCTCCCCGATGTCCTGCACGGAGCCCTCGGCCCGCTTGATCCGCTCCCGGATCGGCGCCGTCCACAGGCCGCGGGCCTTGAGCTCCCGCACCAGGTACGCGTTGATCTGCAGGAACTCCCCCGACATCGTCTCGCGCTTGAACAGGTTCGACACCTGCGGCTCGATGCACTCGTAGCAGCCCGCGATCGAGGCGATGGTGGCGGTCGGCGCGATCGCGACGAGCAGCGAGTTGCGCAGGCCGTGTTCGGCGATCTGTGTGCGCAACGCCGTCCAGCGCTCGCCGTGCGTGGTAACGCCCCACAGGTCCGGGTGCAGCACGCCGGACGCCGCGCGGGTCTGCGCGTACGCCGGGTGCGGGCCGAACCGCGCGGCCAGTTCCGCGGACGTCTCCAGCGCGGTGAGGAAGATTTCTTCCTGCACCCTTGTGGACAACTCCCGCGCGGCCGCGGAGTCGAACGGTAGCTTCAGTGCGAAGAAGGCGTCCTGCAGGCCCATCAGGCCGAGACCGACCGGCCGCCACCGCGGGTTCGACGCGCCCGCCTGCTGCGAGGGGTAGTAGTTGATGTCGATGACGCGATCGAGAAACACCACGGCGGTGCGGACCGTCTGCCGCAGCCGCTGCCAGTCCACGCCGCCGGCGGTCACGTGCGCGCCGAGGTTGATCGAGCCGAGGTTGCACACCGCGGTCTCGCCGTCGCTGTTGACCTCGACGATCTCGGTGCACAGGTTGGACAGGTGGATGGTGTTACCCGGCGCCCCCGTCTGATTCGACAGCGCGTTGGAGCGGTCCTTGAACGTCATCCAGCCGTTGCCGGTCTGCGCGAGGGTGCGCATCATCCTGCCGTAGAGCTCGCGGGCCTTCACCGTGCGCACGGCCCGCCGCTCCGCTGCCCGGTAGGCCTCGTCGAAGTCGGCGCCGAACAGGTCCGGCAGATCCGGCGCGTCGGACGGGTCGACCAGCGACCAGTCGCCGTCGGCCTCGACCCGGCGCATGAACTCGTCCGGCAGCCAGTTGGCCAGATTGAGGTTGTGCGTGCGGCGGGCCTCCTCACCGGTGTTGTCCCGCAGCTCCAGGAACTCCTCGATGTCCGGGTGCCACGGCTCCAGATACACGCACGCCGCGCCCTTGCGCCGGCCGCCCTGGTTCACCGCGGCGACACCCGCGTCCAGCGTCTTGAGGAAGGGGACGATCCCGTTGGACGTTCCGTTGGTACCGCGGATCAGCGCGCCCCGCCCGCGCACGCGCGACCAGGAGATGCCGATGCCGCCGGAGAACTTCGACAGCTTGGCGACCTGGTGATACCGCTCGTAGATCGAGTCGAGCTCGTCCTTCGGCGAGTCCACGAGGAAGCACGAGGACATCTGTGTGTGCCGGGTGCCGGAGTTGAACAGCGTCGGCGAGGACGGCAGGTAGGCCAGGGAGGACATGAGCCGGTAGAAGCCGATCGCCTCGCCCGGTGTCTGCGACAGGCCGCAGGCGACGCGCAGCAGCCAGTACTGGGGCGTCTCGACGACGAGGCGGGTCTCGGGGTGGCGCAGCAGGTAGCGGTCGGCGACGGTGCGCAGGCCGAAGTACTCGAAGCGCAGGTCCCCGCCGGGGTCGACGGCATCGTCGAGCTTGCGGGCGTTCGCGGCGACGAACGCGGCCGTCTCGTCGCCGATGAGGCCGAGCCGGTGGCCGTAGCGGATCGACTGGCTGAAGCTCGCGACCGCCTGCCCGCGGACCTCCTTGTCCACGAATGCGGCGAGCAGCCGGGCGGCGAGCCTGGAATACTGCGGCTCCTCGCCGATCAGTTCGGCCGCGGTCTGGATCGACAGCTTGTCCAGCTCGGCCGTCGTGGCCCCGTCGTAGAGGCCGCTGATCGTCTTCGTGGCGACCCGCAGCGGGTCGACCTCGTCGAGGTCGGCGACCCAACGCTCGACCGCCTTGACGATCTTGTTGACGTCGACCGGTTCCAGGTCGCCGCTGCGCTTGCGGACCTGCATCGCGTGGCGCCGCGGCTCGGGCGCCGCCGCCCGGCCCTGTGCGTCCGCCCGGCCCTGTGCGTGCGCGCGGCCCTGTGCGTCCGCCTGGCCCTGTGCGTCCGCCTGGCCCGGTGCGGCCGTGTCCTGCGTGACCGTCATGAGTTCCCCTCGTCACCCGTGATGGGCGCGCAGGGGGACGACGCCATGGAGGGACGGCGCACGCCGTCACCCGGGCTGGCGTCGGCCGTCCCGCGCGGCCTCCGACCACCGCGCACCCGGTTCGGCGCGCGGTGCGCTGGCAGGTCTTCGGACTCGCGGGCGCGGCCTCCCGGCCACCTACCGGCCGTCGCTTCCCAGGCCTGGCGGCCCAGTGCTTCGTTGACGGCTTTCGTTCCCACTCACCGCTGCGGGGCAGTCCCGGGTTCACACCGGGTTCCCTGTTGCCACGGCCGTCCCCGCAGGAGCGGCCGAACCAGCTGCGAGCAACACCATATATGGGAGACATCGAGAAAGCGAACCACCAGATGGTGTGTCGGCGTGTCGCGCGGATCGCATCGCCAGGCGTCACTGCCGACCGCGGCGACCGGCGCGACGCCCCGGCGCGGGGTGGCCAGGATCGCCGCGCCCGGACGGCTCGGTCGGCAACCGCAAGCGTCCGCCCGGCCGCCGGCTCGCCGGACCCGCGCGCGGCGGCCGGCCTCGCCCGCGCGCGGCGGCCGGCCTCGCCGTCGCCGGAACGGTCCCGTGCAACGAACGCCGGGGGTGGCTTCGTGAACGGGGTGTGCAGGTGACGTTCGAGGAGTTCCTCGCCGCCCGGTTGCCCGCCCTCACGCGGTACGCGACGGCGCTCGCCGGTGATCCCGACGCCGGCGCCGACGTGCTGCAGGACGTGCTCGTGAAGGCGCAGCCCCGGTGGTCGAGGATCGCCGAGCTGGAGTCCCCGGAGGCGTACGTCCGGCGGATGGTCATCAACGAGCTGACCTCGGCACGTCGACAGCTCGCGGCGCGGCTGCGCCGCGAGCGCGTGCATCACGCCGCCGAGCCGGTCACGGCCGACGGCCACGACGAGCGGATCGCGCAGCGGGATGCTCTGGTCCGGCTCATCCGCGACCTTCCCGCGCGCCAGCGGATCGTGATCGTGCTGCGGTACCTCGAGGACATGGCCGACGCCGACATCGCCGTGCTCATGGGCTGCTCGATCGTCACCGTCCGCACCCAGGCCATGCGTGGCCTGGCCACCCTGCGCGCAGTACTGCCCCAACCCAGCCTTGAGGAGCAACGATGAGCTACGAGGACGACGCGATCCGCGGCGCGATCGCCACCATCGCCGACCGGGCCCACGCGCCGCAGCGCATCACGGCGGCACTCGACGCGCGAACGCGGGTCATGCGCCAGCGCCGCCTGGTGCTGCGCGCCGCCGGGGCCGCGGTGGCGGTGGCGGCGGTCGGGGGCGGGCTGGAGGTGTACCGCTCGGCGGCCGGGCCCGGCACCGGACGGCCCGGGGACCCGGGCTCCCCGAAGGAGCCGGGCGGCTTCCCGAAGGTCGCGGGCGGCCCGGGCGGCGGCTGGCTGGAGGCCACGGCGACCTGGCGGCCCACGTTCCTGCCCGACGGCTACGGCCAGGTGATGGCCTCGGTCCTGGTGTCCGGCGGCACCGCGGCCGCCACGAGCCGCGGCTGGGTCCCCGCCCCCGGCACCGACACCACGGGCGCGAGCGTGACCCTGATCATCGGCGACGACGGCCCGCCCCGGCACACCGGGGGCACCGTGTCGATCAACGGCGTCGAGGCCGAGCTGCTGGACCGCATCGAGGCCGCGGCCGGCGTGACGTGGGTGCCGGCGGGCGGGCAGCGGCTGACGGTGATCGTGACCGGCACCGACCGCACGGTGGAGCGGGACATGGCGGTCGCGGTGGCCGAGTCCCTGCGCCCGGACTCGGCCAGGATCGCGGTGGGCCCGCGGCTCGGGTTCCTGCCGGACCCGTTCCAGTCGCGGCCGTGGTGGTACACGGCGCGCGCCGACGGGACCGCCTGGTCCATCGATCTGGCGGTGAACGGCCCCAGCAGTTCGCTGACGCTCGAGGTCGGCCCGGCGGTCCAGCGCTCGTTCGACCCGGCGGGCGCGCAACCGGTGCGGGTGCGCAACGCCGACGGCCTGCTGAGCCGGGGCGGGGACCAGCTGTTCGTGCCGCAGGACGGCTACAACCTGTCGGTCACGGCCCCGCAGTCCGGGCTGGACCTGCCGAAGATCGCCGAGGCTCTCGAGGTCGGCCCGGTGCCGGACGTGAGCTGGTACGGCTCCCGCTGACCGGTGCCCGCCGGGAAGACGGCCGCGTGCGGCGCACGCGGCCCGACGGCGGGGCTGAGGCCCGGGACGATCGCGACGGTGGTGCCCACCGGCTTCGCGGCGTCCTCGGGCGAGAGCCCCACGTCCGACGTGTCCGCCGGGAGGATGCCCTTGACGATGTTCTGCACCCCGCCGCGTTGAACGTCCCGGCCTGCACCGGGACGGCGAGGTCGCCGCCGAGGGTGACGACCGGGGCCAGCGGGGCGCCGTCGGCCACGTTGTTCGCCTCGTCGCCGGCCTTGGACAGGGCGTCGACGGAGTACACGGAGCCCGCTGGGCAGTTGGTGGACGGGACGGCCAGCGTCACGGTGTCGGCGGCCCGCCCTACGGCGTATAGACGGTCGCCTCGCGGGAGGTCTGCCGGATGCCGTTCGGGCCGTCGAACACCCGCCGGCCCCACCAGGTCATCGCCTTGGCGTCGAACTGGTGCACCATGTCGAGGTTGCTCACGTCCCCGCTGTTGCCGCTCCACGACCACGCGAGATACCCGATGCCCTGCGCCTGCGCCTCGGCCATGACCGCGTCCTCGTCGACGTCGCCGTCGTGGTGGGTGTACGCGAACTCGGTCACCGCGATGGGGAGCTTCGCCTTCAGGTACGCCCCGGCGTAGTCGCGGATGTTCGTGGCCCGGCCGAAGGCGCCGTAGACGTGGATGGAGAAGACAGTGTTGCGCCGGGGGTCGGCGGCGAAGACCTCGGCGGCGTGGTCGCGCATGGTGAACGACAGGTCCTGGCCCCAGTCGGGCGCGTCGACCAGCAGCGTCTGCTGGATGCCCGCGTCGCGCAGGCGGCGGATCGAGTCCATCGTGTCGCCGGGCCAGGTGCGGACGTTGTCCAGGACGTACGGCTCGTTCGCGACGTCGAGGACGGCGTAGCGCTCCTGGCCGGCGAGCGCCCCGCGAATGCTGATCCAGTAGTCCACCGCCCGCGCCTGCGCGATGGCCTGCGGGCGGTAGCCCCAGCCCGTGGTGTCGTCCACCACCAGCACGCAGATAAGCCGGTTCCGCCGGCACAGGGCGATCACGTGCGCGACGTCGGCCGCGTCGTTGCGCTTCGCGACCACGCCGGTGGACAGCTCGACCCGCACCGCGTTCGCGCCCAGCGCCTTGACGTCGCTGAAGGCCCGGGCCGTGCGCTCCGGGAACACCGCGTGGTTCTCGCCCACGCCGCGCATGACGAACTCGTGGTCGTTGGCGTCGTAGAGGCGCCCGTCGCGCACGTGGAAGCCGGGCCGGACCGCCGTATCGCCCGGCCGGGGGGAACCACCGGGCACCGGCTCCCCGTGCGAGTGGTGCAGCCGCCCCGCGAGGACGAGCGCGGCCACGACCGCGAGCGACGTCCCCGCGACGGCGGTGCGCTTCCTCATGAACCACCTCGGACGGGATCTCCCGGCAATCGCCTGGCAATGTTGCGGCGCAGGCGGAGCACTTCCCCGAGGCCGGTCGTCTAATCCGGCAGGACGGGCTTCTCCCAGACGGAGACGTGCTGGGCGCTCTCGCTGGTGAACGGCTCGCGGTGCCAGTTGGCCCACCGGTCGCGCAGGTGCAGGCCGGCCATCTGGGCCATCAGGTCCAGCTCGGCGGGCCAGACGTAGCGGAACGGGATCGAGCGGAAGCCGCCGCGGCCGTTGACGACCTCGACGTAGTTCGAGCTCATGGACTGCGTCGCGACGTCGTACAGGTCGTAGGCCCACCGCGTCTCGCTCACGTGGAACGGCACGGCGTCCTGCCCGGGCGGGAGCCGGCGCAGGTCCGGCATCATGACCTCGATGACGAACCGGCCGCCCGGCTGCAGGTGCGCCGCGACGTTGCGGAAGCAGGCCACCTGCGCCGCCTGCGTCGTCAGGTTCATGATCGTGTTGAAGACCAGGTAGGCCACGGAGAAGGCGCCGTCCACCCGCGTCGTGGCGAAGTCCCCGATCGTCACCCCGATGGCGTCACCCCCGGGCTTCTCCCGCAGCCGGGCGACCATGGCCCGCGACAGGTCGATGCCGTGCACGGCGACGCCGCGGGCCGCCAGCGGCAGCGCGATGCGGCCCGTGCCGATGCCCAGCTCCAGCGCGCGGCCGCCGTCGGCGAGCCCGGCGAGCATGTCGACGATCGGCTCAACCACCGCCGGGTCGGCCATGTCCGCCGACGACTCGTCGTACCTGGCCGCGACCTTTTCCCCGAAGTACCCATCCTGATCGATCACCGCAGGACCCTATCGCGCGCCCCGGCGCGGGCCCCGGCCGACGTTCACCGGCCGGCGGCCACCGTCGAACAGCCGTTCCAGCCGGTAACGTTTCGCAATGATGTCGATCGTTGCAGGGGTCAGGGACACACATAGGCCGATCCGGATTGATAGGTTGGATCACCGCACCGCGGGGAGCGCTCTCCCGGCGGGCTGCGATACCGCATGTTCAGGGGGAGGTGCCATGCGTGCGCGAGGCGCGAGACGTTCACGGCCGGCAATGCCTACGGGGTGTGCCGCATGACCGCGGCGCTGCCCGGTGAGCTGTTCGAGGATTTCCGCGGGCGCGTCCGGGACCGGTGGCGGATCATCCGCCTGGCGCGCACCGGTGGCGTCGCGGCGGTCGGTGCCGCGCTGCTCATGCAGGTCGTCGCCGGCGCGCTGCCGGTCGCGTTCGTCGTGCTGACCGGTGCGGTGATCCAGCGGGTGCCGCAGACCGTGCGGGCCGGGATCGGCACGCCGGAATGGCGCGGGCTGCGCAACGTGCTCGTCGCCGCGGCGGTGGTGTTCTTCGCCCAGCAGGCGCTGCTGCCGGTGCAGGCGTGGGCCGGAGAGCTGATCCGCCGCCGGATCGACGACATCGCCGCGGACCGGGTCATGGCCGCCTCGTTCGCCACGCACGACCTCGGCGTCCTGGAGGACCAGGAGGTCGTCGAGTCCGCCGCCAACGGTGTGGAGATGCTCAAGGTCACCGTCTGGACGCCGGGGGCCGCCTGCACCGGCGCGATCGCACTCGTCTCGCGCTACCTGCAGACGATCCTCGCCGGCGTGGTCGTCGGGTGGATCTTCAGCTGGTGGGCCGGCGCGCTGCTGGTCCTGGCGGGGCTGACGATCCGGTTCGGGTACCGCCTGGGGCTGTCGGTGTTCGTGAAGTCCTGGCGGACCGTCGACGCCGAGCGGCGCAAGCGCTGGTACTTCCGCGACCTGCTGCTCGAGCCGCGCGCCGCCAAGGAGGTGCGGGTCTTCGGCCTGCTGCCGTGGCTGCGGGAGCGGTTCACCACGACCGCGCTGGAGTCGGTGTACCCGACCTGGGCGGTCCGGCGGCGCATCTTCTACGGGCCCTACGTGCTGTACACCCTCGTCGCCTTCGCCGCGACCGCGGTGGCGCTGGCGATGACCGCGAACGCCGCGGCCGAGCAGGTGCTCGCCATCGGCAGCGCCGCGCTCGTCGCCCAGGCCGCGCTGTCGTCGCTGCAGATCGGCGGGTTCATCGCCGACTCCGACGTGCAGACCGAGTACGGCACCGTCACCGCCCAGGCGCTGCAGCGCTTCGAGGACACCGTCGCCGCGCGGGCCGGTGCCACGAGCGCGGACCGGGACCCGGCGGGCCTGCCGCGGACCGGGATCCGCTTCGAGGGCGTCACGTTCGGCTACGGCGACGGCGCGCCGGTGCTCAAGGGCCTCGACCTGGACGTGCCGGCCGGGCAGTCGCTCGCCGTGGTCGGGCTCAACGGCGCCGGGAAGTCGACGCTGGTGAAGCTGCTGGCGCGGTTCTACGAGCCGCGGCAGGGGCGGATCACCGTCGACGGCGTCGACCTGCGGGACTTCCCGGCGCAGCGCTGGCAGCGCCAGATCGCCGCGGTGTTCCAGGACTTCGTGCAGTTCGAGCTGCCGGTGCGCGACAACGTCGGGTTCGGCGCGACCGGGCTGCGCGGCGACACGGCCCGCATCGAGTCGGCGCTGGAGCGGGCCGGGGCCGCGGACGTCGTCCGGCGGCTGCCCGACGGGCTCGACACGATCCTGTCCCGGCAGTACGAGGGCGGCACCGACCTGTCCGGCGGGCAGTGGCAGCGCATCGCCATCGCGCGGGCGTTCATGGCCGTCGACCGGGGCGCCCGGCTGCTGGTGCTGGACGAGCCGACGTCGAACCTCGACGTGCGGGCCGAGGTCGAGTTCTTCGACCGGTTCCTGGAGCTCACGCGCGGCCTCACCACGATCGTGATCTCGCACCGCTTCTCCACCGTCCGGCGCGCCGACCGGATCGTCGTGCTCGACGAGGGGCGGGTCGTGGAGTCCGGCAGCCACCAGGAGCTCGTCGCCGCCGGCGGCCGGTACGCCGAGCTGTTCCACCTGCAGGCGGCCCGGTTCGCCGACGACGCCCCCGACGTCGAGGAGGCAACCCGATGACCGAGTTCGCCCGCAACATCGGCGCGATCCTGTCCTCCGCGCGGCAGGCCAGCCCGTCCCGGCTCGCCGTGTCGCTGGTCCTCATGATCCTCGGCGCGGTGAGCGGGCCGCTCATCGCGCTCACCCTGAAGCAGATGATCGACGCCTCGATCGACCACCGGGTCGCCTGGGCGGTCGGTGCGTCGGTGGTGTTCGCGTTCATCGCCCTGGCCCACCTGACGATGGAGCACTTCGCGCACATCTTCTTCTTCGAGCTGTGCGACCTGCACGCGATCCGCGTCGAGTCCGAGCTCGGCCAGCTCGCCCTCGGCACGCCCGGCATCGAGCAGCACGAGCTGGCCGACTTCGCCGACCGGATGGAGCTGCTGCGCAAGGAGAGCGGCTCGATCGGCGAGGCGGTGCAGGCCGTGCTCACCGCCATCGCGCTGGCCGTGCAGATCGTGCTGACCGCGGTCCTGCTGGCCTACCTGCAGCCGGTCCTGCTGCTGCTGCCCCTGGCCGCGATCCCGCCGGTGATCGCCGGGCGGATGGCCGAGCAGCGCCGCCAGCGCGCGGAGCTCGCCGCCGCCGAGCAGGAGCGGCTCAGCACGCACCTGCTGGAGCTGGCCGTGCGGCCCGCGGCGGCCAAGGAGATCCGCATCTTCGGCCTGCAGGACGAGCTGCGCTCGCGGCGGGCGGGACTGCGCCGCGACATCCACGCCCGGCTGCGCCGGGCCGAGACGACCGGCATGCTGCTGCGCATCCTCGGGCAGCTGGTATTCGCCGCCGGGTACATCGGCGCGGTCGTCCTCGTCGTGCGCGAGGCGATCGCCGGGCGGCGCAGCGCGGGCGACGTCATCATGGCCGTCGCGCTCGCGGTGCAGACCAGCGCGCAGACGGCCAACGCGCTGAAGCTCGCGCAGGACCTGCAGCGCCACGCGCGCACCGTGCAGTGGGTGTCGTGGCTGCACGAGCGGGTCGCGAAGCTCCAGCCGCCGCCCGCGGACCTGCCCGCGCCGGACCGCCTGGAGCGGGGCATCGTGTTCGACGAGGTGTCCTTCCGGTACCCCGGCAGCGACCGCGACGCGCTCAGCCACGTGAACCTGCGCATCGCCCCCGGCACGACCGTCGCGATCGTCGGCGACAACGGCGCCGGGAAGTCGACGCTGGCGAAGCTGCTGTGCCGGTTCTACCGCCCGTCCGGCGGCGCGATCACCGTCGACGGCGCGGACCTGGCCCGCATCGACCCGCAGGCGTGGCTGTCGCGGATCGCGGCGAACTTCCAGGACCACGTGCGCTTCGAGCTCGCCGCCGGGCAGGTGGTCGGGCTCGGCGACCTGCCCCGCAGCGACGACGAGGAGGCGATCCGCCGGGCGCTGCACCGCGCCGACGCGACCGGCGTGGTCGACGGCCTGCCCGACGGGCTGGCCACCCAGCTCGGCAAGTCCTACGCCGACGGCGCGGAGCTGTCCGGCGGGCAGTGGCAGCGCCTGGCCCTCGGCCGGGCCATGATGCGCGAGGCGCCGCTGCTGCTCCTGCTCGACGAGCCCGCCTCCGCCCTCGACCCGCAGGCCGAGCACGCACTGTTCGAGCGCTACGCGGAGTCGGCCAAGCACGCCGCGGCGGTCAACGGCGGGGTCTGCGTCCTGGTGTCGCACCGGTTCTCCACCGTACGCATGGCCGACCTCATCGTCGTGCTCAACAGCGGCGGCGTGGTCGAGCAGGGCAGCCACGACGAGCTGATGCGCCGCGGCGGGCTCTACGCGGAGCTGTTCGAGCTCCAGGCATCGGTGTACCGGTAGGCAGTGGTACCAGAGACGGGGAGGGCACGATGACGACACCGGACACGACGGTTCGCGTCCGCTTCGAGGGCGGGCGGGGCGGTGAGGCACCCCTGACGTGGGCGCAGCGGTTCATGTACGACGTGGTCGAGTCGCTGCGCGGCCAGGACACCCACCTGAACTTCCACATCCGCGCGGACGTGCCGGCGGGCCTGTCCGCCGAGGCGGTCGCCGCGGCGGTGCGGACCCTCGTGGAGCGCAACGAGGTGCTGCGCACGCGCTTCCACCCGGGGCCGGACGGCGAGCCGGTGCAGACCGTCCTGGCGTCGGGGACCGTCGAGATCGGCCTGGTCGACGGGGTCGGCCCGGACGCGGTGGAGGACTTCTGCGCGGCGGTGCGCTTCGCCGACCACGAGTGGCCGCTGCGCGTCTCGCTGCTGTGCGACGACGACGAGCCGCGGCACCTGGTGGTCACGGTCGGCCACGCCGCGGTCGACCAGTGGGCCGCGGCGCTGCTGGGCGACCAGCTCACCGCGCTGCTGGCCGGCGACGCGGGCGGCACGCCCCCCGACGGCGAGCAGCCGCTGGACCGGGCCCGGTTCGAGGCCTCGCCGGAGGGCGAGCAGCTGCGGCAACGGACCCTCGGGCACCTCGAGGCGCAGCTTCGGGCGGCGCAGCAGACGCTGTTCCCGGTCGCGTCCCGTGTGCCGGAGACGCCGCGGTACTGGATCGGCGAGCTCGACTCCCCGCTGGGCGGGATCGCCATCCGCAAGGCCGCGCGGCGGCTGCGCGTGCCGGCCACCGCGGTCCTGCTCGGCCTCTTCGCGATCTTCGTCGGCGAGCGGGGCCGCACCGGCGCGCCGCTGATGCTCATCATCGCCGGGAACCGCCACACGGAGGCGGCGATGCGCTACGTCGGGCAGCTCGCCCAGTTCACCGCGACGACGGTGCCGGTCGACCCGGACAGCGTCGCGGCGACGGTGCGGGCCGCGTCCCGCGGGCTGCTGGAGTCGTACTCCTTCGGCCAGTACCCGACGCTGGAGCTGCAGCGCCTCGTGGAGACCGTCGGCACGCAGCGCGGCGTGGCCCTCGACCTCACCACGACCCTGAACGTCCACCACAGCGACGCGGACATGTCCCCGGTGAGCGACGAGGCGTTCGCCGAGGCCGTGGCGCAGCACGAGGGCGCGACCACGTTCGGATGGCTGTCGAAGCTGGAGGTGGAGAACTACAAGCTCTACCTCGACGCGCGCGTGGACGACCGGCTGCACCTGTGGCTGCGCACCGACACCGCGGTCATCTCCCCCGCCGGCACCGAGGCGCTGCTGCGCGGGATGGAGCACGCCATGGTCCGGCTCGCGACCGGCGACCTGAAGGTCGCCGAGCTCATGGCGCAGACCGGCACGCCCGCCTCCAGCCCGGCCACGGGCGACGAGCGCGTCGTGGACCACAGCCTGGTCGACCTGCGCGACTGTCTCCGGCTCGTCACGGACGCGACCGGGGCACCGGCCGCGGTGGCCGTCGAGGACGGCGACCGGCTCACCGCGTGGGTGGCACCGGCCGACCCCGCGACGGTGACGCCGCAGGATCTGCACGCCGCCTGCATGGCCGCCCTGCCGGGCCGGCGGACGGCGATGGCGCCGCAGCACTACGTGGTGTGCGCGCATCCGCCCGCGGACCCGGCCGACCTCGCCCAGTGGCGCGCCCTGCCGGTCGTCGCGTCGGCGACCGGCCGCTGATGGCGCACCCCGCGACGGCCTCAGCCCGCGCGGCGCCGGGCCGCCGGGTCGGTCAGCGACGGCGGGCGGTGGCCGGCGTCGGCGGGGTTGACGTCGGTGCCCGGCGGGACGATCTCGTCGATGCGGTCCAGCAGGTCGGCCGGCAGGTCGACGTCGGCGGCGCCGAGCTGGGACTCCAGGTGCTCCATGGTGCGCGGGCCGACGATCGCCGAGGTGACCGCCGGGTGGCGCAGGACGAACGCGACGGCCAGGTGCACCAGCGACAGGCCCGCCTCGGCGGCGAGGTCGCCGAGGCGCTCGGCGGCGACCAGCTTCGCGGCGTTGGCGGGGTGCCGCGGGTCGTAGCGGTGCGGGGAGCGCGCGGCCCGCATCGACACCGGCCCGGCGTCGCGGTGCCGGCGCCCGGACAGCCAGCCGCCGGCGATCGGGCTCCACGGCAGGACCGCCAGGCCGTAGCGCTCCGCCAGCGGCAGGACCTCCCGCTCGACGCCGCGGACCAGCATCGAGTACGGCGGCTGCTCGCACACCGGCCGCTCCCGGCCCCGGGTGCGGGCCACCCACTGCGCCTCCACCAGCTCGCCGGCCCCGAAGGTGGAGGTGCCGACGTAGCGGACCTTGCCGGCGGCGACCAGGTCGCTCAGCGCGCCGAGGGTCTCGTCGATGTCGGTGTGCGGATCGGGCCGGTGCGCCTGGTACAGGTCGATGTGGTCGGTGCCGAGCCGGCGCAGGCTGTCCTCGGCGGCCCGCACGATCCAGCGGCGGGAGCTGCCCGCGTGGTTGCGCCCGCCCGGCATCTGCCCGTGGAACTTCGTCGCGAGGAACACGTCGTCGCGGCGGCCACCGGCCAGCGCGCGGCCGACGATCTCCTCGGACGCGCCGGCGGAGTACACGTCGGCGGTGTCGATCGCGTTCACGCCCGCGTCGAGGGCGGCGTGGATGATCCGCACGCTGTCGTCGTGGTCCGGGTTCCCGGACGCGCCGAAGTTCATCGCGCCGAGCGTCAGCGTGCTCAGCTCCACCCCGGTGCGCCCGAACCTCCGGTACCGCATCCCCCGCCCCTTTCCGCCGGGCATTGCCGGCGATCACTCGACCATATTTGCTCTTGCCGATAGCATGCTCCCATTCGCGGCCCGCCCGACGAACACCACACGGGGAACCACATGACCTTCGCACCTGACCGGATCACGATCGGGGAACGCATCGGCGCGCTCGCCGCCGAGCACCCGGACACCCTGGCGATCGTGTCGGTCGCGCCCGACGGCACCCGCCAGTCGCTCACCTGGGAGCGGCTGGAGCGGGTCAGCAACGTCGCGG
This sequence comes from Dactylosporangium sp. CA-052675, assembly GCF_050947935.1. Taxonomy (GTDB): domain Bacteria; phylum Actinomycetota; class Actinomycetes; order Mycobacteriales; family Micromonosporaceae; genus Dactylosporangium. Next base: position 7,318,360 of record NZ_CP192010.1, read on the forward strand.
CCCGCGGCCTGATCGAGCGCGCCCGCGGCGCCGGGGTGAGCCCGGCCGGCCCGGTCGGCATCGCGCTGCCCAGCGGCCTGGACCACGTCATCGCCACCCTCGCCGCGTGGAAGGCCGGCGCGCTCGTCGTGCCGCTCAACCACGAGGCCACCGAGACCGAGCGCGCCGCGCTGCGCGCCAAGCTCGCCGGCGGCCTGCTGATCGGCGGCGGCGAGTGGAGCGGCGAGGAGACCGTCACCGTCGCGGGCGGCTGGTGGCGCGACGACGACGGGCTCGACGACACCCCGGTCGAGGCGGCCGGGGTCCCGCGCTCGGCGTCGGCCAGCGGCGGCAGCACCGGCCTGCCCCGCATCGTCATCCGCCGCCGCCCGTGGGTCTACGACCCGGACCGGCTGCTCTCCGACGCGGAGCGCGAGACCGGGCTGCGCTTCGGCCAGGTACAGCTGGTGACGCTGCCGATGTATCACGCCGGGTTCACCGGGCTGCACCACGGCCTCGTGCTCGACCACACGATCGTGCTGCTGGAGCGGTTCGTGCCGACGCTGTTCGCCGGGCTGGTCGAGCAGTTCCGGGTCAACTGCTTCCGGATCGTGCCGACCCAGATGCGGATGCTGCTGGAGGTGCCCGCGTTCGCCGAGGCCGACCTCACCAGCATCGAGGCGGTGCACCAGGGCGCGGGGCCGTGCCTGGTCGAGGTGAAGCGCCGCTGGCTGGAGCTGGTGCCGCCGAAGGTCGTGTTCGAGGACTACTCCAGCGTCGAACGGCTGGGCCTGGTCACCATCCGCGGCGACGAGTGGCTGGAGCACCCCGGCAGCGTCGGGCGCCCCACCGACTGCGAGGTGCTGGTCCTGCGCCCGGACGGCACGCCGGCGGAGACGAACGAGGTCGGCGAGCTGTACCTGCGCTCGGCCACGACCGCGCAGCCGGAGTACCTCGGCGACGGGCCGCCGCTGCGCTCCCACGGCGACTTCCTCACGCTGGGCGACGCGGGGCGCATCGACGAGGAGGGCTACCTGTTTCTCGTCGGGCGCACCAGCGACGTGCTCAACGTCGGCGGCGCCAACGTGTACCCGTCGGAGATCGAGGCGGTCCTGCTCGGCCACCCCGCGGTCCGCGACGCGGTCGTCGTGGGCAAGCCGCACGAGTACCTCGGCGAGGCCGTGCACGCGCTGGTCGCCGCGGCCGACCCGCAGTCGCCGCCGGACCGGTGGGACCTCGACGCGTACTGCCGCGAGCACCTCTCACTGGCGAAGGTGCCGCTGTCCTACGAGTTCGTCGACGATGTCGGGCGCACCAGCGCCGGGAAGCTGCGGCGCGCTGCCGCGACGGGAGGAGCGCGATGAGCGACGTCGAGGCCGGGGTCTACGAGATCGTCGGACGGGTCCTGGGCTCCCGCGAGTGGACGCCGAAGAGCGACTTCTTCGACGTCGGCGGCAGCTCGCTCGGCGCGATCCAGATCGTGGGCATGGTCGAGGAGCGCTTCGGCGTGCGGGTGTCGCTCACCGACTTCTTCGACGCGCCGGACCTGGAGACGTTCGCCGCGCTCGTCGTCGAACGGCACTGAGGCGCATGCGGATCCTCGTCACCAACGACGACGGGGTCGCCGCGCCGGGGCTCGCGGTCCTCGCGGCGGCGGCCGTCCGGCGGGGCCACGAGGTCGTCGTCGCCGCGCCGCTGAGCGACCACAGCGGCGCGAGCGCGTCGCTCGTGTTCGACCTCGCCCGGGGCGTGCCGGTGCGCCGCTGCCGCCTCGAGGGTCTCGACGGTGTCGAGGCGTTCGGCGTCGACGGCAGCCCCGCCCTGGCCGTGCTGCTGGCCCGGTCCGGGGTGTTCGGGCCGCGGCCGTCGATGGTGCTCTCCGGCGTGAACGCGGGCGCCAACACCGGCCGGGGCGTGCTGCACTCCGGTACCGTCGGCGCCGCCCTGACCGCCGCGACGATGGGCATGTCCGGGCTCGCGGTGAGCCTCGCGGCGGCCGAGCCCGTCCACTGGGACACCGCCGGCCTCGCCGCCGGGGTCGCCATCGACGCGCTCGCCTCGGCCCGCGCCCGCACGGTGCTCAACGTCAACGTGCCCGACCTCCCGGCCGCCGCGCTGCTGGGCGTGCGCTGGGGGCGGCTCGCCGCGTTCGGCGCGACCCGGCTGACGGTCGGCATGGCCGGCGAGGACCACGTCGAACTGGCGGAGCGGCCGGGCACGCTGCCCCTGGACCCGGAGACCGACGCCGGCCTGGTCGCCGCCGGATACGTGTCGGTCACCCCGCTGCAGGGCCTCACGGCGATCGACGACCGGGGCGACGCCGACCTCGCGACCGCGATGCACGGGCCGCTGCGCGACGCGCTCGCCGCGGACGGCACACCGGCGGGAGCCCGGTGACGGCGGCCGACGATCTGCGCGACCGGCTCGCGCGGCTCGACCCGCGGCAGCGGCGCGCCCTGCTCGACCGGATCCGGCCGGCGCCGCTCACGCCCGCCCAGTTCGGGATCTGGCTGTTCGAGCAGCTGAACCCGGACACGACCGCGTACCACAACCCGGCCGCCCTGCGGCTGCGCGGCCGGCTCGACCTCGACGTCCTGCGCCGGACCCTGGAGCTGGTCCAGCAGCGCCACGACGCGCTGCGGCTGCGCCTCGACGAGGACGACGAGGGGATGCCGGTGCAGCGGGTCGCGCCGCGGGCCGAGGTGGCGCTCGACGTCGTCGACGCGGCCGGCGACCCCGAGGCCGCGGTGCTGGCGTCGGTGCGGGCCCCGTTCGACCTCACCGCCGGGCCGGTGTGGCGGGCCCGGCTGGTCCGCGTCGCGCCGGACGACCACGTCCTGGTCATCACGTTCCACCACATCGTCTCCGACGGCTGGTCCCTCGGCGTCGTGCTGGGGGACTTCGCCGTCGCGTACACCGCCCTCGCCGCCGGCTGCGAGCCGCCGCTGCCGCCCGTGCGCCCCGGCTACCTGGCCACCGTGCGGGCCGCCGCCGGACCGTCCGGTGTGGACAGGGACCGGCTCGTCGCCTTCTGGCGCCGGTACCTCGACGGCGCCCCGTCGCGCGTGGCGCTGCCGGCCGGCGCGCGGGCACCGGCGAGCGGCTACGCGGGCGGCTCCGTGCCGTTCACCCTCGGCGCCGCGGACACGGCCGGGCTGCGGGCGGTGTGCCGCTCGGCCGGCACGACGCTGTTCGCCGGGGCCACCGCCGTGTTCCTGGTCTGCCTGGCGCGGCTGTCCGGCGCCGACGACCTCGTGGTCACCACGCCGGTCGCGGGGCGCGACGACACCGCGACCCAGTCCCTCGTGGGCTGTCTGCTCAACACGGTACCGGTGCGGGTGCGCCTGCGCCCCGGGGGCACCTTCCGCGACCTGGTCGCCGCGGCCGGGCGCTCGCTCGGCGAGGCCCTGGCCCACGCGGCGCTGCCCTACGCCGACATCGTCACCGCCGCGGCCCCGGGCCGGGGCGAGTCGGCCGTCAGCAACGTGATGGTGCTGCACGGCAACGCCCCGACCGAGTTCCCGCCGCTGCCGGGGCTGCGCTGCGAGCGCTACCGGGTCCCGGTCGCCGCGTCCAAGCACGACCTCGCGCTGCTGCTCACGCCCGGCGCCGACGGGCTGAGCGGCGAGCTGGAGTACAAGTCGGAGCTCTTCACCGCAGCGGCGGCAGCGCGGCTGGCCGCAGCGTTCACCACCGCCGCCCGGGACCTCACCGGCCGCCCGGACGCGCCGCTCGACGGGCCGCAGGACTCGACCACGGGGGCACCATGACACACCACGACCTGGCCGCCGGCGAGGTACCGCACGACGCCGTCACCGTGCACGACGCGGTGTTCCGGCACGCCGCGGCGCGGCCGGAGGCGCCGGCGGTGCAGGGGCCGGACGGCGTGCTCACCTTCGGTGCCCTGGCCGCCGCGGCGCGCGGGGTGGCCCGCACGCTGCTCGAGGACGGGCCCGGCGGCACGGTCGTCGTGCGGGGCGGGGCGAGCCCGCAGTACCTCGCCGCGGCGCTCGGCGTGATGGCGGCCGGCGCGGCCGTCGTGCCGGTGGGGCCGGACGATCCGCAGGCCCGGGTCGCGGTGATCCTACGCGACAGCGGCGCCCGCGCCGTGCTCGACCTCGCGACCCTCCGGCTCGACCCGCACGACGCCCGGCTTCCGGCGGTGGACGGCGGGGAGCTGGCGTACGTGCTGTTCACGTCGGGCTCGACGGGCCGGCCGAAGGGCGTCATGATCGAGCACCGCAACGTCCTCGCGTACGTGCGGTACGTCGCCGACGCCTATCGCGTGGACGGCACGGTGCCGGCCCTGCCCGCGCTGACCCCGCCGTCGTTCGACGCCTCGGTCCTGCAGACCTACGCGCCGCTGACCCGCGGCGAGCCGGTGTGGCTGCTGCCGCACGGCACCCGCGAGGACCCGGCGGCGCTCGTCGCGGCGCTGCGGGAGCGGCCCGGCAGCGGCCTGCACTGCGTGCCGTCGCTGTGGGAGGAGGCCCTGCGCGAGGTCGAGGACGGCGCCGCGCTGCCGCTGCGGGCGCTGCTGCTCGGCGGCGAGGTCGTGCGGCCCGAGCTGTGGGAGCGCACCCGCCGCGCGCTGCCCGCGACCCGGCTGGCCAACGTCTACGGCCCGACCGAGGCGACGGTGCAGGCGACGGGCGGCTTCCAGGCGGCGGGCGAGCCGCTCACCACCGGGCGGGCGATCACCGGTACCACCGTCACGGTCCGCGACGAGCACGGCGCGGTGCTGCCGCCCGGCGTCCGCGGCGAGGTGCACATCGCCGGCGCCGGGGTCGGCCGCGGCTACCTCGGCCGGGACGAGCTCACCGCCGGACGCTTCCGCGTCGAGGACGGCGTGCGGGTGTTCCGGACCGGCGACGCGGGCACGCTCGGCGCGGACGGCACCCTCGTCGTCCACGGGCGGCTCGACGACCAGGTGAAGGTCCGTGGGTACCGCATCGAGCCGGGCGACGTCGAGGCGGCCCTCCTGCGCCATCCCGCCGTGACGGCGGCGGCCGTCGCCGTGCAGCACCCGGGGTCGAGCTCGGCCCGGCTCGTCGCGGCCGTCGTCGCGCGGCCCGGCGCCGGTGACCTGCGCGCCTTCGTGGCCGGCGAGCTGCCGTCGTACCTGGTGCCGGCGCTCGTCCGCGCGGTGCCGAGGCTCCCGCACGCGGCGAGCGGCAAGGTGGACCGGGACGCGGTGGCCGCGCTGTTCGACGCCGCCGCACCCGACGCCAGCCCCGGGACCCGCCCGGCCCCCGGCGACGAGATCGCCGCGAAGGTCGCCGCGATCTGGGCCGAGCTGCTCGGCGCCGCGCCGGACGGCCCCGGCGACGACTTCTTCGACCAGGGCGGGCACTCGCTGCTCGCCACGCGGTTCGTGGCCCGGCTGCGCAAGGCGTTCGGCCGGCCGATCCCGCTGCGGACGGTGTTCGACCTTCGCACCTTCGGCGCGGTCACCGCGGCCGTGCGCGAGCTGGCCGGCACCGGGGCGGCGGCCCCCTCCCCCGCGCGGCCGGACACCGCGGCCACCACCGCCGCGCGGCCGGACACCGCGGCCACCACGTCCACGCCGCCGGGCACCGCGGCCACCACCGCCGCACCGCCGGCCCCGCTGGTCGAGCCGGTCGCGGTGCCCGCCGACCGGCCCGTCCCGCTGTCGCTGCAGCAGCGGTCGCTGTGGCACGCCGAGCAGGTCGCCCCCGGCATGGCCACGGCCCACGTCGTGCTGCCGCTGCGGCTCACCGGGGCCGTGGACGAACCGCGGATCGCCGGCGCGCTGCGGGCGCTGGCCGGGCGGCACGAGGCCCTGCGCACGGTCGTGGACCCGGGCCGCGGCGACCACGACGGCGCGGGGGCGACCCTGCGGGTCCGGCCCGAGGCGGTGGTACCGCTGCGGGTGCACGACCTGCGCGACGCCGACGAGGCCGGGCGGCACCGCCGCGGCCGGTCCCTCGCCTGGCAGGCGTACCGCACCCCGTTCGACCTCACCGCCGAGCCGCCGGTGCGGGCGGTCTGGCTGCGCCTCGCCGACGCCGAGTCGGTGCTGCTGCTCGTGCTGCACCACATCGCCTGCGACGGTGCCTCGCTGCGCATCCTCGTCGCCGATCTGACACGGTCGCTGCACCGCACCGACGCCGGTCCCGATGCCGGCACCGAGAGCAGGCCCCGGGCCACGTACCGCGACTTCAGCGCCTGGCAGGCCGCGCGCCTCGCCGCCGGTGAGCTCGACGCCCAGCGGGCGTTCTGGGCGGCCCGGCTGGCCGCGCCCCGCGACGCCGTGCGGTGGCCGCTGCCGGAGCCGCGGCTGCGCACCTACCGGCAGGCGATCACGGCGTGCGACGCCCCGGCGGCGCTCACCGGGGCCCTGGAGGCGCTCGCCACGGCGCACCGGACCAGCCCGCTCGTGGTGGTCTGCGCCGCGCTCGGGGTGCTGCTGCGGCGGCGGTACGGCACCGGCGAGCCGGCGACGGGCATCCTCACCGCGAACCGCACCCACGCCGAGTTCGACGGCACCGTGGGCCTGTTCGCCACCACGCTCGTGCTGCGGACCCCGGTGGCGGCGGACGCGCCGTTCACCGAGGTGCTGGGCGCCGTACGGGAGGCCGCCCTGCAGGCCGTGGCGCACCAGGAGGTGCCGCTCGACGTGGTCCTGGAGACGACCGCCGCCGCGGACCCGCCGATGGACGTGGCCCTGGTGATGGACATCGACGAGGTTCCGGCATCCACATCGGACGGTCCCGGCGACGCGACCGGTGACACGGCCGGTGACACGGTCGGCGTGCAGGTCGTCGTCCCGGAGGCCGATGACGTGCCCACCGGTGTCGCGCTGGCCCCGACGCCGCTCACCGTGTTCGTCGCCCGCCACGGTGCCGGTCTGCGCCTCGCCGCCGAGTACAGCACCGACGTCTTCGAGGAGAAGGAAGCCCTCGCCCTGCTGGAGGCCCTGCTCGGCATCCTCGCCGACGCGACCGCCGGGCACCGCTGAACCGGCCGTGGGGGATGCACCGGCATCCCTCACGCAGCGCCGGTCAGACCGGGTCACCCATGGCCACGACGATCCGGCGCTCGCCGGTGAAGGACTCGCGGCCGTGGGCGGCGAGCATGTTGTCCACGACGAGGACGTCACCCTCCCGCCAGGGCAGGGCCGCCTTCTCCGCCTCGTACGCCGCGTCGATCTCGGCGGCGACGTCGTCGGGCACGGGGGTGCCGTCCGCGTAGCGGGTCTCGTAGGGCAGGCCGTCCGGGCCGAACTCCTCGAGCATGAGCTCGCGGGTCTCCTCCGGCAGGAACGACGGGTGCCAGAACCGCACGTGGTTGAACCAGACGCGCTGCCCCGTGCGGGGGTGGGTGGCGAGCACCGGGCGCACCTGCCTGGTCCGCAGCACGTCGTCGCCGACCCACTGGGCCTCGACGTCGGCCTCGCGGCAGTACCGTTCGACCTCGGCCCGGGACTCGGTGCCGAACGCGCGCTGCCAGCCCAGCCCGAACCACGGCCCGAAGTTGCGCAGCAGCATCCAGCCGCCGCGGTCCTCGAAGGTCCGCACCAGCGAGGCCGGCAGCCGCCCGAGCACCCGGCGCACGTCGGCGACCGGGGTGGCGCCGCCGGTCGCGGGCGCCTGCTGGCAGCCGAACAGCAGCAGGCCCGGCCAGGAGGTGGCGTAGGAGTTCTCGTTGTGCAGCGGGATGACCTCGGCGGCGGGGAACTCGGTCGACGTGAACACGTTGTCGCTGAGCTGCCGCCGCGGCGTGGCCCCCTCGACGTAGCGCGCGGGCTCGGTGAACACCGCGCGGCGGCACCGCTCGAACGCGTCGGTGTCGGTGACGCCGAAGCCGCGCAGCAGCACGGCCCCCGTCTCGTGCAGGTGCCCGGTCAGGCGCTCGCGGTGCTCCGCGAGCCATTCGGGCACGCCACGGCCGTCGCTGTCGACGACGACGGGCAGCTGGACGGTCACGGCCGTTCCTCTCCATCGTGCTCCCGGCCATCCGTCGCCGGCGTGGCGACGGAGCGCAGCAGCAGGTGCCGGTCGAACGGCTCCTCGGTCACGCCGTACGCGGCCAGGGCGGCCCACGTGCCGTCGTCGGGGCGGGGCGCCCCGGACGGCAGCGCGGGCGCGAACGCGGCCATCCGCGCGAGGTCCGGTGCCCCGGCGAGCCGGTCGCGCAGCAGGTCCCACCAGAGCGCCGGCTCGACGACGTCGAGGCGATGGCCGGCCCGGCGCAGCCAGGAGAACACCTCGGCCCAGCGCACGCCGGTGCTCGCCGCGATCCGCAGCGTGTGCCGGTCGGCCGCCCGCCGGTCGTCGCGCGCGAGGGCGGCGAGCGCGTCGGCGGCCACGTCGACCGGGACCCAGCACAGGTCGCCGGGGATGTGCGGCGCCGCCCGCAGCCGCAGGCAGGCGCGCACGAAGATCCAGCGGAAGTCGCGCTCGTTGCTCACCGCGGTGCCGCGATGGCCGGCGAGCGCGCCGAGGCGGTAGGTCCACGCGCGCAGCCCGCGCTCCCGGGCGGCGTCGACGAGGCGTTCGGCGACCCACTTGCTCTGCGCGTAGCCGTTGCCCAGGCCGGGCAGCGGTACGGCGCCGGCGTGCGGGCCGGCCCCCGGCACCGGCACGGCGGCGGTGGTCGAGACGTGGTGGAGCGTGGCGCCCGCCTCGGCGGCGAGGCGCAGGACCCCGGCGGTGCCGAAGACCGTGCTCGCGCGCAGGGACGCGTAGGGCAGGCTGCCGTTGACGTTCGCCGCGGCGTGGATCACCCGGGCGGCGCCGGTCCGGATCTCGTGCCGGCGGTCCTCGGTGAGGCCGAGGCCGGGTTCGGCGATGTCGGCGGCGACCGCGCGGAGCCGGTCGGTCGCGGCGCGGTAGCCGGCTCGGGCGAGCGCCCCGGTCAGCCGGTCCCGGGCCGCGTCGTCGTCGGCGGCGCGGACCAGGCACAGCACGTCGCCCTCCCCCGCGCGCAGCAGCGCGTCGACGAGGGCGGCGCCGAAGAAGCCGGTGGCGCCGGTGACCACGGTGGTGGTGCGCGCCCCGGGCTCCGGCGCGGCGGCCGGGACGAGCTCGTCGGCGAGCCGGGCGTCGGCCGCCATGACCGCGGCCAGACCGCCGTCCGCGGCCAGACCGCCGTCCGCGGCCGGATCACCGTCCGTGGACGGGGCGCCGGCCCGCGGGTGGGTCCGGGTCATCGCCCCGGTTCGGGCTCGGTGGGTGTGGCGGTCGCCGGGGCCTCGCCCGCGGCGGCGGACTGGTCGGCGTCGGCGTCCTGCAGCGACTGCTGGTAGAGCTCGCGCACGCGGCGCATCTCTTCCTCGGACAAGAACCTGGAGAACGAGCTCGGCATCATGACCTCCCGGGTCCGTGCCGGGGGCCAACCCACACGACATCGCCGTCGCTCGATCCGCCCCCCGCGACGTATCGATCTCGGACGCTAGCAACGGGCCGCTACACCGTCAAGGGCGTCGATGGTGACCGACGTCCATCCACTTCGGACGGTGCAGCCGGGCATCAGCCGCGCAGCAGCCGCGCGACCGGGACGTGCGGATCCTCGCCGGCACGGCGCACGACCTCGGCGAACCGCTCCGCGAGCGCCCGCGCGGCCGCCGCGCCGACGGTGTCGGTCTGGTACGCGAGGTGCCCGCCGAGCCCGTCGGCGGACTCGCGGAGCTCCAGGGTCAGGTCGAACGTCGACGGGTCGACCTCGCCCTCGTCCTGGCCGAGCAGCTCGGGGCGGCGCTGGACCAGCACCAGCTCGTCGCCGAGCGGCCGGTCGGCGCCGACCGCCGGGTGCAGGGCGATGCCGTAGCGCATGCCCTCGGACAGCTCCCGCATCACCTCGCCGCCCATGGTCAGGCAGACGTGCTCGAACGGGTACTCCTGATGCGCCATGGCGGTGATCCCGGCCGTGCGGCACCGGGCCAGCACCTCGTGGAACGTCGGCCCCCCGGACACGTCCACGACGATCGGCACCACCGTGCAGAACATGCCGACGACGTCGTTCGTCGCCGCCCAGGTGCGGTTGGCGGTGATCGTCGCCACCGGCAGCCGCTCGCAGCCGAGCCAGTCCGCGAGCACCACCCCGAACGCGGCGACGCAGGAGATGAACGGCGTCGTGGCGGCCGCCCCCGCGAGCGCGGCGAAGCGCCCCGAGTCGTCCCGCCCGATCGCCACGCCCTGCCGCCGCGACATGAACGTCGGCTCGGCCGGGCTCCCCGCCGCGCCGTGCGGTGGTTGCGGCGCCGGGGGCCGGGGCGTGCCGCCGCGCACCGCGTCCCGCCAGAACCCGAGGTGGCCGGCCACCTCGGCGGCGTCGAAGCGGCCGCGCTGCCAGCGGGCGAAGTCGGCGTACGAGACCCGGGGGGCCGCCGGCTCGGTGTCGTCCGCCTCGTCGCGTCCGTCGGCGGCGGCGCGGTACAGCGTGGCGAAGTCGTCCAGGAGCACGTCGCGCGACCAGCCGTCGAAGTTGATGTGATGGACCGCGATGATGACGTTGGCGCGGCCGCCGGGCAGGTGCGCGAGCATCACGCGCAGACCCAGGTCGGTCGCGAGGTCGTAGCCGCGGCGGCTGAACGCGCGGGCCAGGGCCTGCAGGCGCTGCGCGGCCGGCCCGTCGGCGAGGTCGGTGAGGTCGTGCTCGTCGAGCTCGACGCCGGCGTGCGGGCGCACGTGCTGGGTGATGCCGCGCGGGCCGTCCTCGTACACGGTGCGCAGCAGCTCGTGGCGGCGGACCAGGCCGAGCAGCGCGCCCGCGAAGGCGCCCGCGTCGAGGCGGCCGAACAGGTCGAAGCGCACGAAGGAGACGTAGATGTTGCTGCCGGCCACGAGCTGCTCGATGCGGTACTGCCACTCCTGCTGCCAGGACAGGGGCGCCGCCGAGGCACCGTCGGCCGCCTGCACCGGACCGCCGAGGCCGGCGTAGGCGGGGTCGCGGACGCGCTCGGCGAGCGCGCGGGGCGTCGGGGCCTCGTAGACCGACTGCAGCGGCAGCGCCACGCCGAGCCGGTCGGCGAGCAGGCCGACCGCGCGCACCGCCGCCAGCGACTGGCCGCCGAGGGAGAAGAAGTCGTCGTCGGGGCCGATGTCGCCGCGCCCCAGCAGGTCCGCCCAGGCCTCGCGAATCCGGCCGGTGACCTCGTCGTGTGACAGGCTTCGAATGTCCGTGCCAGTGCCAGCCATGGAACGTGACTGTAGCAGCGGGCGGCGCACCGCATTGACCCTCGACGATCGGCGCAGGCCCTCGCGGGACCGCCGGCCCACCTATACTCCTCGATGATCACCGGACCCTGGCGAAACGGGAGGCATGGATGGGTGTGTTGGACGGCAGACGGGTGCTGGTCACCGGCGGGTCGGCCGGCCTGGGCGCCGCCGTCGCCCGGCGGGTGGTGGCCGACGGCGGGCGGGTCGCGGTGCTCGGCCGGGACGCCGAGCGCCTCGAGGCGATCGCCGAGGAGCTCGGCGCGGTCACCGTCGCCGCGGACCTCAGCGACGGACCGGCCGCCGCGGCGGCCGTGGACACCGCGGCCGAACGGCTGGGTGGCCTCGACGCCTTGGTGAACAACGCCGGCACGTTCCGGCTCGGCTTCGTGCGCGACGGCGAGCCGTCCGACTGGGCGGACATGGTCCAGGTCAACGTGCTCGGCCTGCTCGCCGTGACCCAGGCCGCGGTCAGGCACCTCGAGGCCGGCCGGGCGCCGCAGATCGTCAACGTCAGCTCGATGGGCGGGCGCCGGGTGGCCCAGCCCGCCCAGGGCGTCTACGCCGCGACGAAGCACGCGGTGCACGCGCTCACCGAGAGCCTGCGCCGGGAGCTGTACAGCTCCGGCATCCGCGTCACCGTGATCGCGCCCGGCTTCGTGCACACCAACCTCGGCGCCTACATCCGCGACCCCGACGTGCGGGCCAACATGGAGCACGGCCAGCTGCACCAGGGCCTCGACCCGGCGGACGTGGCGGCGCAGATCGCGCACGTGCTGTCCGCCCCGCCGGACGTGCACCACGTCGAGATCGCGCTCATCTCGACGCGCCAGCCCCCGGGCTGACCCCGCGGGCCCGCAACGCCCCGGTGGCCGGGGCGTTGCGGCCCGGCGGCTACCGCGTGGCGGGCTCCAGGGTGTACGTGAGGGCCATCGCCAGCCGCGGGCGGTCCGAGGTGTTGCCGTCGCTGCCGTGCACCATCATGTCGTGGTGCAGCGCGCCGCAGCCGCTGCGCAGCTCGGCGACGAACGGCTCGGGCATCGCCGCGACGATGTGCGGCGGGATCGCGCGGAAGAACGCGTCGCCCTCGACGCCGCCGTGCTCGACCAGGCCGTCGTGGTGGGAGCCGATCCAGTACTGCAGGGCGCCGTTGTCGGCGGTCGCGTCGTCGAGGCCCAGCCACAGGTTGACGCCGACGATCGGGCGGCCGACGTAGTACACGCCGTCCTGGTGCACCAGCGACGGGCTGCCGACCCGGGCCGGCTTGTGGAAGGTCTCCATCGAGGCGAAGGTGGCCGTGCGCCCGGTGACCCGCTCGACGATGTCCTTGAGGTCCGCGCGGGCCGCGAAGCCGGTGAAGAACGGGTCGACGCGCTCCAGGAAGTACATGCCGCGCAGCGTGCCGTCGGCCTCGCGGCGGGCCCAGTCCTCGGGCAGCGCCGGCAGCAGCCACTTGGCGTACCGGGCGATGTTGGCGCGCACCTCGGCGACCTCATCGGCGCTGAGCACGTCCCGCATCAGCACCACGCCGTCGCGCTCGTACGACTCGGGCAGCGCCGCCTCGTCCGTGTCGTGCAGTCGCAGCTCGCGCTGCGCGGCCGTCGATCCCATCCAGCCCACTCCCTCTCGCCGATACCGAACGATGCCGATGACAAACGAGGTCCGTCGATGACGAACACGGCGGGGCCCGGCGTCCCCGCGCGCCGCGTCCCGATTCTGACCCGGCACGCCCGGCCCGGCAAGAGCGCAGATTCATTGATCGTAATGCCGCCCGAGGGCGTGACGGCAGCGACATCCTTGGATAGGGTGACGCCACGGCCCGCGCCGACGCGGGCCGTTTCCGCCGTGCCGTGCATGACCGGCGCCGCGACACGCGCCTGCCGCCGTGGCACGGGGAGCATTGACGGGGCACTGGGATGCACCTCACCAGACGGGGAGCCGGAGGGCGCATGACCGAGACAACGATCCAGCACTGGCGCGACACCGACCTCGACGACGCCGCGCGCCGGTTCGTCGAGGACGGCGCACTGTTCGCCGGGCAGGTCCTGACGCAGGACGAGCTCGTCGAGGTCCGCCATCATCTCGACCGCTACGCGAAGTACGTGATCCCCCGCCTGCCGGAGGAGATCGTGCGCAAGACCGTCCGCATCGAGGAGGACGGCGTCTCGGTGCGCAGCGCGTACTTCATGGACCAGATCGACGAGTGGTTCGCCGAGTTCGGCAACCGCGAGGACTTCAAGGACCTGCTGCGCCGGGTCACCGGCTGGGAGCCCGAGCTCTACGTCGTGGAGACGTTCAACAAGCCGGCCGGTGTCGGCTCGGCCGCCTCGGCGCACCAGGACTGCGCGTTCCTGCCGCTGGAGCCGATGGACGTGGTCCACCTGTGGATCGCCATCGACGACGCCACCATCGAAAACGGCGCCCTGCGGTACTGGATGGGCAGCCACCGCGGCGGCCTGCGCGAGCACATCCCGGCGCAGTGGGGCCAGCAGGTCGGCCACGAGTTCGTCGGCGACTCCGGCGAGGCGACCGTCATGGAGGTGCCGGCCGGCTGCGCGGCGATCCACAGCGGCCTGGTCATCCACGACAGCCCGCCGAACACGTCGTCGAAGCGGCGCCTCGGGCTGCTGTGCGGCTACCGCGGCGCGCACACGCGCTACCTCACCGAGAACGCCGGGTGATCCGGTGACCTCCGCCGACAACGAGCAGCTGCGGGCGCGGCTGGCCCAGCTCACCCCGCAGCAGCGCGTCGAGCTGCAGCGCCGCCTGCGCGAGACCCGCCCCGCCGCGGCGAGCACGCCGGCTGCGGCGCCCGCCGCGGCGCCGACGGCACGCGACGGTGCGCGGGCGCCCCGGTTCAGCCTGTTCTTCTTCTCCTCCGACGCGCAGCACCCGGCCGCCGCGACGTACGACCTGGTGCGCCGCTGCGCCGCGTTCGCCGACGAGCACGGCTTCCACGCGGTGTGGATGCCGGAGCGGCACTACGACCCGTTCGGCGGGCCGTACCCGGACCCGGCCGTGCTCGCCGCCGCCATCGCCGCGACCACCCGGCGCCTGCGCATCCGGGCCGGCAGCGTGGTGTTGCCGCTGCACGACCCGCTGCAGGTCGCCGAGCGCTGGGCGATGGTCGACAACCTCTCCGGCGGGCGGGTCGACATCTCGCTCGCCTCCGGCTGGCACCCGCAGGACTTCGTCGTCTCGCCCGGGACGTTCGAGCCGCGCAAGCAGGTCCTCGCCGAGCGCCTGACCCAGCTGCGCACCCTGTGGGCGGGCGGCACGCTCGAGCGCACCGACGGCGCCGGGACGACCGTCGCCGTCGCCGCCTACCCGCGGCCCGTCCAGGCCTCGCTCGACGTGTGGCTCACCAGCTCCAGCAACCCGGCGACGTGGCGCACGGCCGCGCGCATGGGCACCAACGTGCTCACCGCGCTGCTGGAGCAGAGCGTCGAGGAGCTGGCGGAGAAGGCGGCCGTCTACCGCGAGGCCCGCCAGGCCGAGGGCCTGGCGCCGGACGCGGGCGAGATCACCGTCATGCTGCACACGCTGGTCGGCACCGACGTCGACGCGGTACGCCGCCTGGCCCGCGAGCCGTTGCAGCGCTACCTGCGCTCGCACGTCGACCTGTTCGAGAAGCTGGTCCGCAGCCGCGGCCTGGACATCAACCTGGACCAGGTCACCGAGCAGGACAAGCAGACGCTGGTCGAGATGGCCTTCGAGCGCTACTTCACCACCAACGGCCTGTTCGGCACCCCGCAGACGGCCCTGGAGCGCGTCCGGGCGCTGGTCGCCGCGGGCGCCACCGAGATCGCCTGCCTGGTCGACTTCGGGGTGGGGCACGACGCGGTCGTCGAGCACCTGGTCCACCTGCGCCGCCTCGCCGACCTGGCGACCGCCGAGTTCGCGGCCGAGGCCGCCGAGCCGGCCGGCAAGCCGGCGCAGGAGCCCGCCGCGGAGCCGGCGCAGGAGCCGGCCACCGTCCCGGCCGCGGTGTGAGCGGCGGCGTCGACGGCGAGGTCCGGGTCAGCACCGACGGCAAGGGTGTGCCGACCGTGCACGGCCCGGACCGCGTGGCGGTCGCCCGCGGCCTGGGCTGGGTGACCGCCCGGGACCGGCTGTTCCAGCTCGACCTGTTCCGCCGCCGCGCCACCGGCCGCCTCGCCGAGGTGTTCGGGCCCGGCCTGCTGGCCCACGACACCGCCCAGCGCACCCTGGGCATCCGCATCGCCGCCGAGCGCGCCCTGCGGGACCTGCCGCCGGGGCAGCGCGCGCTCGTCGAGGCGTACACGCGCGGCGTGAACGAGCGGCTCGCCACCCTGCCGGACCTGCCGGTCGAGTTCGCGGTCACCGGCGGCGCGCCCGAGCCGTGGCACCCCGGGGACTGCACCGCGGTGGCGCTGCTGCTGGCGCAGATGCTCGGCGGCGACGGCGCGGAGCACCGCATGCGCGCCGTGATGGAGGCCGCCCTGCCCGCCGGCGTCGTGTCGTTCCTGCTGCCGGAGCAAGGCCCGTACGACGTCGGCATCGACGGCCGCCCGGCGCCGCCGCCGCAACCGCCGGACCCGGCCCTGCTCGCGACGCTGGCCGGCATCGCCCGGGACACCCGGCCCGACCCGGGCGCCGCGCCGGTCGTCGGCGCGGACGAGTCGCCGTTCGGCTCCAACGCCTGGGCGGTCTCGGGACGCCGGACCGCCGACGGCCGGGCCGTGCTGGCCAACGACATGCACCTGCCGCTGACCGCGCCGCCGCTGCTGTACCGCGTGTCGCTGCGCTACCCGGGGCACGAGGTCGACGGTCTCGTGGTGCCCGGCGTGCCGGCGGTGATCGCGGGCTCGACGGGCCGGATCGCGTGGGGCGCCACCCGGCTCACCGCCGACAACGCCCGCCTGGTGCCGCTCGGCGACGACGAGCCCCTGACCGTGCGCACCGAGCGCATCGAGGTCCGCGGCGGCGAACCCGTCGAGGTCCGCGTCCAGGAGTCCCGCTTCGGTCCGGTGTACGGCCCCGCGCTCCTCGGCCGCCCGGTGGCGCTGCGGTGGCGGCCGCTGGAACCGGGCGGGCTGGACCTCGGCCTGGCGGACCTCGCCGAGGCGGGCACGGCCGAGGAGGCCTGCGACGTCGCGAACCGGGCCGCGGGCCCGCCGCTGAACATCGTGGTCGCCGACGCGCACGGCCGGGTCGCCTGGACGGTGACCGGCAGCTTCCCCGGTGCCGCGCGGCTGCCGCGGCTCGTGGACCCGCCGGGCGGTCTCGTGGTGGTCGCCAACAACCTCACGCCACAGCACGCCGCCGCGGCGCACGTGGCGGCCAACGGGTTCAGCGCCTGCCGGGCGCGGCGGATCGTGACGCTGCTGGAGACCGGGGCGCCGCTTGCCGAGGCGGACCTCGCCGCCGTGCAGCTCGACACCGACGCCGGCTTCTTCGCCTTCTACCGCGACCTGGTCCGGGCGGCGGCGGGCGACGCCGGTGACACCCCACCGGCCCTGCGCGACGCCCTCGATGCGGTCGAGGCGTGGGACGGCACCGCCGGTGCCGGGGCGCGCGGGCTGGGCCTGCTGATCCTGCTGCGGGAGAACCTGCGCGAGTCGCTGTTCGCGGCGCTGCTGCAGCCGTGCCGGGCGCTCGACCCGCGGTTCCGCTACACCTGGTTCGACCACGAGCTGCCGCTGCGGGCTCTGCTGCGGTCCGAGCCCGCGGTCGTGCCGGCGCCCTACCGGACCCGGGCGCGGTTCGTCCTCGGGCAGCTGGAGCTGTCCGCGGCCATGCTGCGGGTCGCGGCCGGACCCGCCACGGCGCCGGCCCGCGTCGCCGACGTCACGTGGGGAGCGCTGAACCGCACGGGCGCGCGGCACCCGCTCTCGCCGCTGCTGCCCGACCTGGCCGCCATGCTCGACCTGCCCGACGCCGCGCTGCCCGGCTGCGCCGAGTCCGTGCACGCCGCGCACACCGGCTTCGGACCGGCGATGCGGCTCGTGGCCTCGCCCGGCCGCCCCGGCGACGCGATCCTGCACCTGCCGGGCGGGCAGTCCGGCGACCCCCGCCACCCCAACTACGCCGACCAGTTCGACGACTGGCTGCGGGGGCGGCCGGCCCCGCTGCTGCCCGGCGAACCGCGCGACGACGTGGTCCTCGCGCACCTTCAGGAGGCTCGATGACCCAGCCGTTCACCTTCTCCGTCGCGACCGGGGGCGAGACCTCCGGCAAGGCCTGGCTGGAGCTGGCCCGGTCGGTCGAGGATCTGGGCTACGACGCGCTGTACCTCAACGACCACGTCGAACAGCCGCTCGCGGCGCTGCCCGCCCTCGCCGCCGCGGCGTCGGTGACCACGACGCTGCGGCTCGGCCCGCGGGTCGCCAACAACGACGTGCGCTCGCCGGTCCTGCTCGCCCACGAGATCGCCACGCTCGACGTGCTCAGCGACGGACGGGCGGAGCTCGGCCTCGGCGCCGGCTGGCGGGCCGAGGACCACCGCGCGGCGGGGGTCCGCTTCGACGACGGCCCGCGGCGCGCCGCCCGGTTCGCCGAGAGCGTCGCCGTCGTCGACCGGCTGCTGCGCGGCGAGGCGCTGTCGCACACCGGCGCGCACTACACCGTCGAGCTCACCGAGCCCTTCGTCACCGTCCAGCGGCCCCGGATCCCGCTCACCGTCGGCGCCGGCGGCCCGCGCCTGCTGCGCCTGGCCGCCGAGCACGCCGACACGGTCAGCCTCACCGCCCGCAGCCTCCCCGGGGGCGGCGCCGACGAGGCCGACCTCGACCCGGCCCGCCTCGACGAGAAGGTCGCCGTGGTGCGGGCCGCCGCGGCCGCGCACGGCCGCGACCCGCGCCTGCACCACGTCGTCTGGGAGTGCATGATCACCCCGCAGCCCGGGCCGCTCCTGGAGATGTACGCGGGCGCGATGGGCATCACCGTCGCCCAGCTGCGCGCCCAGCCGAGCCTCATCATCGGCTCGGTCGCGTCGGTCACCGAGGACCTGCTGGCCCGGCGGGAGCGGTGGGGGCTGTCCTCGGTGTCGGTACCGCACACCGCCGCGCGGCACTTCGCCCCGGTCGTCGCCGCCCTCGCCGGACGCTGACCGGCCGCCCCCTCAGGCGCGGCCGCCGTCGAGGGCGGCCAGCACCCGGGCGGTGACCGCCTCCGGGTCGAGTCCGGTCGAGGCCCGCAGGGACGCGACGTCGCCGTGCGGCAGATAGCCGACGGGCACGCCGCAGCGGACCACCGGCACGTGGACACCGGCGTCGGAGAGGGCCTCCAGGACGGCGGTCCCGAGGCCGCCGGCCCGGCAGTGGTCCTCGACCGTGACGACGAGACGGTGGGCCGCGGCGACCTCGGTCAGGCGGTCGTCGACCGGGTGCAGCCAGCGGGCGCCGGCCCGGGAGACCCGCAGGCCGGCGCCCGCGAGCCGCTCGGCGGCGGCGGCCGACACCGCGGTCATCTCCCCCGCCGCGACGAGCAGCACGTCGCCGGCGGTGCCGTCCCACGCCCAGTGCGGGGCGGGCAGCACCCGCGGACCCGCGCCGGGCCGGCCCTCGGGAAGGTTGCGGTGGTAGCGCACCAGGGTCGGGCCGGGGCGCTCGACCGCGGCCCGCAGCAGCGCCGCCATCTCGGCCGCGTCGGACGGGGTGGCGACCGCGGCGCCCGGGACGTGCCGCAGCAGCGCCACGTCCAGCAGCCCGTGGTGCGACGGCCCGTCGCCGCCGGTGATCCCGGCCCGGTCGGCGACGAAGACGACCGGCAGCTCGTGCAGGCCGACGTCGAACAGCAGTTGGTCGAAGGCGCGGCCGAGGAACGTCGCGTGGATCGCCACGACCGGCCGCATGCCCGCCATGGCGAGGCCCGCGGCGAGCGTCACCGCGTGCTGCTCGGCGATGCCGACGTCGAGGATCCGCCCCGGGAACCGCCGCGTGAACGGGTCCAGCCCGGACGCGCTCGTCATCGCCGCGGCCACCACGACCACCCGCTCGTCGGCGGCCGCGAGCTCGCACAGGGTCTCGTTGAGCACGTCACCGGCGGAGCGCCGGCCGGCCGGGCCGGCCGCGGCGACACCGGTGGCGGCGTCGAACGGGCCGACGCCGTGCAGATGGTCGACCTGGTCCTGCTCGGCCGGGGCGTAGCCCTCGCCCTTGCGCGTGACGACGTGCACGATCACCGGGCCGGTGGTGTCCCGGGCGGCGCCCAGGACCCGCTCCGTCGCGGCGACGTCGTGCCCGTCGACCGGGCCCAGGTACCGGCAGCCGAGCACGTCGGCCGACCGCTCCCGGCCGCCGCGCAGCTCGGCGAGCAGCCGGGCGACGGCGCCGGTGGTGGGTGCGTAGCTGCGGGCGTTGTCGTTGAGCACGACCACGACGTCGAGGCCGCGGTCGACGATGTCGTTGAGCGCCTCCATCGCCATGCCCGCCGTCAGCGCCCCGTCGCCGATCACGGCCACCACCCGCCGCCGGCGTGCCCCGGCGCCGGCCGGGGCGAGCCGGAACGCGGTGGCGAGGCCCGCCGCGTAGGACAGCGACGTCCCCGCGTGCGAGTTCTCCACCCAGTCGTGGTCGCTCTCCGTGCGGCACGGGTAGCCGGAGAGCCCGCCGCGGGTCCGCAGCGACGCGAACCGCTCGGCGCGGCCGGTGACGATCTTGTGGATGTACGACTGGTGTCCGGTGTCCCAGAGCAGGACGTCCTCGGGGCTGTCGAAGACGCGGTGCAGCGCGAACGTCAGCTCGACGACGCCGAGGTTCGGCCCGAGGTGCCCGCCGCGGGCCGCGACGCTGCGCACGACGAGGTCGCGGGTCGCGCGAGCCAGCTCGCCGAGGCGCTGCGGGCCGGCGGCGCGCAGCTCGGCGACGGTCAGGCCGCCGAGGTCGAGTTCCAGGTCGGCGGCGGTCACAGGGCCGGGCCGTCCTGCCGGCCCGCCGGTTCGCGGTCGCCGAGGTCCTGCTGCTCCAGCTCGTTGAGCAGGTCCTCCATCTCCTGCGCGGAGCCGGCGGCGAGCAGCGCCTCGATCTCGCGGTCCGCCACGACGTCGTCGGCGGCCGGGGAGCCGCCGGGAGCCGGGGCGCCGGCGGCGGGCGCGCCGCCGCCGGCCAGGTGCTCGGCGATGGCCGCGGCGAGCGAGGCCGCCGTCGGGTCGCGGAACATGTCCGACATCGGCAGCGCGGTCCGCAGCTTGTCGCGCAGCAGCGAGATGAGCTGCATCGCCATGAGCGAGTCGCCGCCGAGGTCGAAGAAGTTGTCCAGGACGCCGACGCGCTCGATGCCGAGCAGCTGGCCCATCACCTCGACGACGAGCCGCTCGCCGTCGTTGCGGGGCGCGACGTACACCGTGTCGACGTCGGGCCGGCCGTGCCGCTGCGGCGCGTCGCCGCCGGACGGCTCCGGGGCGGGCGCGGCCGGGATCGGCCTGCGCGCCGCCGCGACGCGGGCCGCGAGCGGGCCGGTGGAGACCGCGAACGTGCCGGCCGGGCGGTGCAGGGCCGCGTCGATCGTCACCGCCAGCTCGTCGGCGTCGATGGCGTAGCGCTCCCGCTGCCCGCCGAGGGACTGCTCGCCGGGGCGCCGCCAGTGTTCCCAGGCGACCGTGGTCCACCGGGTGGCCCCCTCGCCGCCGGTGCCACGGGCGGCGGCGAAGGCCTCCGCCCACAGGTTCGTCGCGGCGTACGGCGCGGTGGCCATGCCGCCGAGCGCGGTGACGAGCGACGTGACGAGCAGGCACGCCCCGACCGGCAGCCCGTCGGCGGCCGCGGCGAGGGCGCGCAGCCCGGCGACCCGGGTCCGCAGGTGCGGCGCCAGGCTGTCCGCGGTCATCTCGGCCAGGCCCGCGACGCCCTCGGTGGCCGACGGGCCCGCGGCGAAGAGGACCGCGTCGATGCGTCCGTGCCGTTCGGCGGTCCGGCGCAGGATCTCGCGGACCGCGTGCTCGTCGGCGCAGTCGGCGGTGACGACCTCCACGGTGCCGCCGAGGCCCTCCAGTTCCCGCGGGGACGCGGCGTCGCCGGTGCGGATGTCGGCCAGCACGACGTTGGCGCCGGCCGTGGCGAGCAGGTGCGCGGCGGCCGTGCGGCCGAAGAAGCCGAGCCCGCCGAGGATCACGTAGGTGCCGCCCGGGCGCGGGGCCGCCGGCGTCCGCTCGTCCGGGCAGGGGGCGTAGGCGCGGGTCCAGCGACGGCCCGCCCGGTACGCCACCAGCTGCGGCGCGCCGTCCGTGGCGAGCTCCGCGGCGAGCGCGTCCACGCCGGCCGGTGCCGGGTCGGCGGCGCCGAGGTCGATGCCGCGCGAGCGCAGCTGGGCGTGCTCCTGCTGGGCGAGCAGCGCCACCGTGTGCAGCGCGGCGAGCCCGGGCGAGACCGGGTCGTCGCCGTGGACGTCGAACGCGCCGCTCGTGACGACCACGAGCTCGACGACGCCGTCACCGGCGTGGCGGCGGGCCGCGTCGACGACCGGGGCGAGCGCGGTGAGGCCCTCGAGGTCGTCGCCGGGGTCGGCGGGCAGCAGGACCACCCGGTCGACCCGGCCCTCGCCGGTCTGCGTGAGCCGGGCCGCGAGGGCCGCGGCCGAGGCCACCACGGTGCCGCCCAGCCGCTCGGCGAGCGGGCCGGCGAGTCCCGTGCCCCCGTCGAGCAGCAGCACCCGGCCGGGCTCGCGGGTCGCGGTGACCGGCGCGCTCTGCGTCCACACCGGCATGTGCCACCAGCCGTCCGGCGACGGGATGCGCGCGTCGCCGGCGGCGGCCGGGGCCGGGGCCGCGGCGGGCGCGTCGGCGAGCGGGGCGACCCAGTGCCGCCGGCGCTCGAACGGGTACGTGGGCAGCGACAGCCGCAGCCGCCGCGAACCGGCCCACAGCCCGGACCAGTCGACCTCGATGCCGGCCGCCCAGAGCGCGCCGATCGCCGACAGGACGCTCTGCCGGGCGTCGGCGCGGTCCTGCGCGCCGGGCACCGGCCGGATCGCCTCGGCCCACGGACCGGCTCCGCGGGTGAGCCCGGTGAGCACGCCGCCCGGGCCGGCCTCCAGCAGGACCAGGTCGGCGCGCTCGGCGAGGGTCGCGACGCCGTCGGCGAAGCGGACCGTGCCGCGCACGTGCCGGACCCAGTAGCCGGGATCGGTCGCCTCCTGCGGGGTGATCCAGGTGCCGGTGACGTTGGAGATCCACGGCTCGGCCGGCGCCCGCAGCTCGACCCCGTCGAGCGCGGCGAGCAGCGTGCCGAGGGCGGGCTCCGTCATGGCCGTGTGGAACGCGTGCGAGACGTGCAGCCGCTGGGCCGGGATGCCGGCGGCCTTGAGCCGCTGCTCGGTGGCGTCGACCGCCTCGGCCGGGCCGCCGACGACGATGACCGCCGGGGCGTTGACCGCGGAGATCTCGGCGCCGTCGGCCAGGTACTGCGCCGCGTCGGCCGGGGCGAGCGGCACCCCGAGCATCGCGCCGCCGGGCAGGGCCGAGAGCGCGGCGCCGCGGGCGGCGACGAAGCGCACGGCGTCGGCGAGGCGGAACGTGCCGCCGGCGGTCGCGGCGACGAGCTCGCCGATGCTGTGGCCGAGCATCGCCGCCGGCCGGATGCCCGCGGTCGCGAACAGCCGCACCAGCGCGTACTCGACGACGAACAGCGCGGGCTGGGCGAAGGCGGTGTCGCGCAGCCGGTCCGCCAGCTCGGTCGTGGATCCCTTGGCCAGCAGCAGCTCGCGCAGCCGCGCGGCGAAGTCCGGCTCCAGCGCGGCCAGGCACTCCTCGACCGCGTCACGGAACGCGGGCATCGTCTCGTGCAGGGTCCGGGCCATGCCCGGGTACTGGGTGCCCTGCCCCGGGAACAGGAACGCGACCCCGGACGCGGGCGGGTCGGCGCGGTGGGTGAGCACCCGCTTCGACGACGGCGCGTCCAGCGCGTAGGCCGCGTCCTCCACGTCGCGGGCCAGGACGGTGCGCCGGTGCGGCATCGGCCGGCGGCCCATCTGCAGCGTGTAGGCGACGTCGGCGAGGTTGGCCGCCGGGTGCTCGCGCAGCCAGCGGGCCAGCCGCGCGGTCGCCTCGTGCAGCGCGGTCGCGGTGCGCGCGGAGAGCACGAGCAGCTGGCCGCGCTCCGCGGGGTCGGAGGGCGCGGGCCGCGGTGGTTCCTCGATGATGACATGCGCGTTGGTACCGCCCATGCCCAGCGAGTTGACCGCGGCGAGACGGGGGCCGTCGGCCTCCCACTCGGTGAGCGCGTTGTTGACGTAGAACGGGCTGTCCTCGAGGTGCAGCTGCGGGTTCGGGCTGCGGAAGTGCAGCGTCGGCGGGATCAGCCCGTGCCGGACGGTCTGCACCGCCTTGATGAACCCGGCGATGCCGGCGGCCGCGTCGAGGTGGCCGATGTTCGTCTTCACCGAGCCCAGCGCGCAGAACTGGACGCGGTCGGTCCACTGCCGGAAGGCCTGGGTCAGCGCGGCCACCTCGATCGGGTCGCCGAGCGGGGTGGCGGTGCCGTGCGCCTCGACGAACCCGATGTCGGCGGGGTCGACGTCGGCCGCACGCACCGCACCGGCCGCGGCCTGGGCCTGGCCGAGCACGCTCGGGGCGGTGAAGCTGGCCTTCGTGGCGCCGTCGTTGTTGACGGCGCTGCCCTTGACGACCGCGTAGATGTGGTCGCCGTCGCGCAGCGCGTCGGCGAGGTGCTTGAGCACGACGACCCCGGCGCCGCTGCCGACGACGGAGCCGCCCGAGTCGGCGTCGAAGGCCCGGCAGTGCCCGTCCGGCGAGGAGGTGCCGCCCGGCTGGTGCAGGTAGCCGCCGCCGACGGGCATCCGGATCGACGAGCCGCCGGCCAGGGCCATGTCGCACTCACCGCTGAGCAGCGCCTGGACCGCGACGTGCACCGCGACGAGCGACGACGAGCACGCGGTCTGCACCACGCAGCTCGGGCCGCGCAGGTCGAGCTTGTACGACACCCGCGAGGTCAGGTACTCCTTGTCGTTGCCGACCATGATCTGCAGGTCGCCGACGACGTCCACGACACCGCCGCCGGCCATGAGGTTCATCGGCAGGTACGTGTTCATGGTGCTGCCGCCGTAGACGCCGATGAGCCCGGCGTAGCGGCGCGGGTCGTAGCCGCTGTCCTCCAGCGCCGCGTGCGCGCACTCGAGGAAGACCCGGTGCTGCGGGTCCATCACCTCGGCCTCGCGGTTGCTGTAGCCGAAGAATGCCGCGTCGAAGTCCTCCGCTCCCTCGAGCACGGCCGATGCCTTCACGTACCGCGGGTTCTCCAGCAGGTGCTCGGGCACGCCACGGGCGCGCAGCTCCTCGTCGCCGTGCATCGCGATGGACTCGATGCCCTCGCGGAGGTTGCGCCAGTACTCGTCCGGGTCCGCGGCACCCGGGAAGCGGCAGCCGATGCCGATCACGGCGATGTCGGCCGGTGAGGTCACCACATGCTCGGTCACTCAGATACTCCTTGCGGACGTGCGGATCGGTCTGCCAGGCCCCGCTGCCGGCCGCGGGCTTGCCGTCACGGCCGTGGCCGGGCCGGCGGCTGGGCATCGGTGCCGTTGCCGCCGGACGGGCCGGGTGCCTCGCCCGGCGCGCCGGCCTGCCGGGCGAGCAGCTGCTCGACGTGCTCGGCGAGCAGCCGCACGGTGGGATGTTCGAAGAGTGTGTGCAGCGGGAGCTTGCCGACGCCGACGCGCTCGGAGACCGCCGCGAGCATCGGCACCACGGCGAGGGAGTGCCCGCCGAGCTCGAAGAAGTTGGCGTCGGGGTCGACGCGGTCCAGGCCGAGCTGCTCCTGCCAGGCCCCGGCGACCGCCGCGCGCACCCCGCCGTGCCCGGTGACGGCGCGCTCCTCGCGGGAGCGGCGCAGCAGGGCGTCCTCGTCGAGCTTGCCGTGCGCGGTCCGGGGCAGTGCCGCGACCCGGATGATCCGCCCCGGCACCATGTACGCGGGCAGCCGCCGGGCGAGCTCCGCGCGGGCGGCCGCGGGGTCGCAGGCCGTCCCGACGACGACGCCGACGATCCGGGCCGGCACCGCGCCGCGGTCCAGCAGGGCGACCGCGTCCTCGGCGCCGGGGCAGTCGCGCAGGACGGCCTCCACCTCGCCGAGCTCGATGCGGTAGCCGCGGATCTTCACCTGGTGGTCGAGGCGGCCGAGCAGCAGCAGCTCGCCGCCGGTGACCAGGCCGACGTCGCCGGTGCGGTACATGGTGCCGGTGCCGGCGACGGTGTCGGGCAGGAACCGGGCCGCGGTCTCGCCGGGACGGTTCAGGTAGCCCGCGGCGACGCCGGGGCCGCCGATGTACACCTCGCCGACGAGGCCGGCCGGAAGGAGCCGGCCGCGCTCGTCGAGGACGTAGACGTCGCTGCGCCCGGTGGCCGCGCCGACCGGCAGGGCACCCTCGGCGGGCGGGCCGCCGTCGGCTCCGGTGATGCGGGCCCGGTCCACGAAGTGCATCGTGCAGTTGATGCTGGCCTCGGTCGGCCCGTACCCGTTGATGATGCCCGCGCCGGGCCCCAGCAGCGGCAGCACGTCGCGGACGGCGGCGGCGGTGAGCATCTCCCCGCCGAGCACCAGCAGCCGCAGCCCGGCGAGCGAGACGCCGTGCGCCACCAGCTCGCGCAGGAACGACGGGGTGGCGAACAGCGTCTCGACCCGGTCGCGGCGCAGGAAGGCGCCGAAGGCGTCGGGCGCGTAGCGCTCCGCGGGCTCCGGGACGCACAGCGTGCCGCCGAACAGCACGGTCGTCATGAGCTCCTGCAGCCCGAAGTCGAACGACAGGGCGAGGGTCTGCGCCAGCCGCATCCCCGGCCCGGCGCCGAGCCCCTTGACCTGCCAGCGCAGCAGCGGCAGGACCTGCGCCGAGGTGATCGGCACGCCCTTGGGCCGGCCGGTCGTGCCGGACGTGTACACCACGTAGACCACGTCGTCGGCGTCGAGCGCGGGACCGCCGTCGCCGGCGGCCTCGGGCGCGCGCGCGGGATCGCCGACGGCGGGCAGGGTGACGACCGGGCGGGCCGGGCCGGCGAGCCGGGCCAGCCGCCCGGCGAGCCCGTCGTGCGCATCGTGCCCGCCGTGCCCGTCGTGCGCATCGTTCCCGTCGGCGAGCACGGCGCCCAGGTCGCAGTCGTCCATCATGTACGCGAGGCGCTCGTCCGGGAAGTCGGCGGGCAGCGGCACGATCCCGTAGCCCCTGGACCACGCGGCGAGCATCCCGGTCAGGAACCGCACCGGGTCGGCGAAGCACAGGCCGACCAGCGGGGTGCCGACCGCGGCCGAGGCGCGCACGGCGGGCAGGACGGCGGCGGCCGCGGCGGCCCGCGCCGCGAGCCGGGCGTAGGTCCAGCGCTCACCGGCCCGGACCACGGCCTCGGCGTCCGGGCGCAGCGCGGCCTGCTCGGCGAAGAGCGCACCGAGCGCCCGCGGCGGCTCGTCGCCGTCCGGCGCGGGCAGCACCGACATCGGCGGCGCCGCGAGCGCCCCCGGCGGGCCGCCGTGCCAGGCGAGGGGCGCGTGCGGGGCGGTGGCGGCGCGGCGCACCAGGCCGGTGAACAGCTCGGCCAGCAGGGCGCCGGTGGTGTCGGCGAAGACCCGGCCGTCGTAGGCGAACCGGCCCCACAGCTCGTCCCCGGCGGCGGTGAACGCCACGTCGAGGTCGGCGAGCGGGCGCGGGGGGCCGGCGAGGTACGGCGTGAACCGCTGCGCCCCGGCGGTGACGACCGCGCCGGGCAGGTCGAGCCCGGCGGCGCCGAGCCCGGTGACGCCCGGCTCCGGGTCGTCGAGGAGGTCGAACAGGGCCGGGAACAGCGCCGCGGCGGCCGTGCGGGAGCGGCGCAGGTGCCGGGCGACGACGGCGAGCGGCACCCGGGCCGCGTCCATGCCGTCGAAGAGGGCCCGGCGCGCCGCTCGGGCCGCCGCCGAGGGGGTGGTGCCGGGCGGCAGGTGCAGGCGGATCGGCAGGGTGTTCACCAGGTAGCCGACCGCGCCCCGGCGGCGGCTGCCCTCCCGGGCCGCGAACGGCACGCCGACGGCGACCGTGTCGTTGCCGGTCAGGCCCGTGAGGAACAGCCCGTACAGGCCCAGCAGCACCGCGAACAGCGTGGTCCGCTCGGCCTCGGCGAGCGTGTGCAGCGCGGCCGTGACCGGGGCGTCGAGCCGCATGGTGACGGCCGCGCCGGGTGCGTCGGTGCCGCCGCGCGGCGCGGGGACCGGCCAGCGGACGTCGGGCAGGTCGCGCAGCGCGGCGGCGAGGCGTTCGGCGAGGGCGGCGGTCCCGGGGGCCCGCAGGTACGCGGCCTCCTCGGCGACGACGCCGGCGAACGCGGGGGGCGGCGGCGGCAGCGCCTCGCCCCGGCAGACCCGCAGGACCTCGTCCATCACGCGGGCGATGGAGTGCAGGTCGGCCACGAGGTGCGAGACCCGCAGCACGAGGACGGCGGCGACGCCGGGCGCGGTGAGCACGGTGCACCCGAACAGCGGGTCGGCGGCCAGGTCCAGCGGCGTGCCGAGCAGCTGGCGGGTGCGTGCCTCGAGCTCGTCCGGCCCGGCCAGCTCGTGCACGGTGCACCAGGCGGCCTCCCCCGGCTCGCGCACGGTCAGCGTCTGCTCGCCCGGCTCGCCCGCGAACCGGCTGCGCAGCGCGGGATGCCGGGCGACGACCTCGGCGACGGCCCGCGCGAACACGGCCGGTTCGAGGTCCTCGGGCAGCCGTACCGAGCGCGCGATGGTGTAGTCGGCGGCGCCGCGCGCGTCGACGGCGCTGAGGAACGCGAGCGCCCGCTGCCCGACCGTCATGCCCCCGTCGCCGTCCGGACTGGTCCCGCCGTCCGGACTGGTCCCGCCGTCCGCACCGGTCCCGCCGTCCGCACCGGTCCCGCCGGGCGCGGCGGTGTCGTCCGCGCCGCCGGTGTACCGCGCGAGCTCGGCGGCGAGGGAGGCCGGGGTGGCGCCGCCGAGCAGGACCGACAGCGGCACCTCGGCGCCGGTGCGGCTCGCCAGCTCGTCCTGCACCCGCAGCGCGCGCAGCGAGTCCAGGCCGAGCGCGGTCAGCGGGGTGTCGGGGCGCACCGACGCCGGCTCCACGTCGAGCACGGCCGCGATCGCCGCGCCGATGCGCGGGTCGGCCACACCGGCGGCGCCCGCGTCGCCGGGCACCGCCACGGCGGCGGCCAGGACCGGCAGCTCGCCCGCGAGGTACCGGCGGCGGCACTCCGAGCGGCGGACCTTGCCGCTCGTGGTGCGGGGCACCGCCCGCGGCGGGACCAGGACGACCCGGTCGACGTGCAGGCCGTGGGCCTCGCTCACCGCCGCGCGGATCGTGTCGGTGAGCCGGCCGGGGTCGGCGTCGCCGCGCACGGCCTGCACGAGCACGAGGTCGTCGCCGTCGGTGAAGACCGCGCCGACACCCGCCGGCAGGCTCGGGTCGGCGGTCTGGGCGGTCGTCTCGATGTCGTTCGGGTGGTGGTTGCGGCCGCGCACGATGATGAGGTCGGTGGCGCGTCCGGTGACGAAGAGCTCGCCGTCGCGGACGAACCCGAGGTCGCCGGTGCGCAGGTAGGTGTGCTCGCCGACGCGGCAGCCGAACGTCTCCCCGGTCTGCTCGGGGCGCTGCCAGTAGCCCGCGGCGACGTTCGGGCCGCGCACCAGCACCTCGCCCTCGACGCCGTCGCCGGCGGGGGCGCCGTCGCGCACGACGAGGACCTCGTCGACGCTCCAGGGGCCGCAGGAGACCACCTCGGTCGGGTGGCCGTCACCGCGGTCGAACGGCACGATGCGCGGCGCCCGGCCGGGCGCGACGCCGCTGACGAGCAGGGTGGCCTCGGCCATGCCGTAGGAGGGGGCGAACGCGGCGCCGTCGAACCCGCT
Source organism: Dactylosporangium sp. CA-052675 (assembly GCF_050947935.1). Taxonomy (GTDB): domain Bacteria; phylum Actinomycetota; class Actinomycetes; order Mycobacteriales; family Micromonosporaceae; genus Dactylosporangium. The sequence continues at coordinate 7,347,323 of NZ_CP192010.1, forward strand.
GCCGGCGAACACCTCGGTGAAGCGGCGCACGGTGGCGGGGCGGACCGGTTCGCTGCCGTCGCAGGCGACCCGCCACGAGCGCAGGTCGAGCCCGTCCGGCACCCCGTTCGCCGCGGCGATCTGGGCGCAGAGGTGGTAGGCGAAGTCCGGTGCGGGGCTGATCGTGCCGCCGTACCGGCTGATCGCGCCGAGCCAGCGCAGCGGGCGGCGCAGGAACGCGGTGGGCGGCATGAGCACGGCGGTGGCCCCGGCGTAGAGCGGGTGCAGCACGGCGCCGATGAGGCCCATGTCGTGGTAGAACGGCAGCCAGCTGACCACCACGTCGGCGGGGGTGGTGCCGAAGACCCCGGCGATCTGGGCCTCGTTGGCCATGAGGTTGGCGTGGGTCACCATGACGCCCTTGGGCTCGCCGGTGGAGCCCGAGGTGTACTGCAGGAACGCCAGATCCGCCACGTCGGCGGCCGGTGCCTCGTCCGTCGGCTCGCCGCCGAGGGCCTCGCCGAGCGGCCGGACCACGGCGCCGCTGCCGGTCAGGTCGTCCCCGTCGCCCGGCAGGTCGTTGAGCACGAGCGTGGCGCCGGCGTCGGCGATGATGCGCTGCAGGGCCGTGAGGTGCGCGGCGGCGGCGCCGGGCGGTGCGACCGGCACCGCGACGCACCCGGCGTGCAGCACGCCGAGGAACGCGGGCAGGAACGTGAGCCGGGGCGGTACCAGCAGGACGACCCGGTCGCCGCGCGCGCAGTGCCGGGCCGTGTAGGCCGAGACGCTGCGGACCTGGCGGTCGAGCTCGGCCCACGTCAGCGCGCTGGTCTCGGCCTCGCCGTCACCGAGGAACCGGTAGGCGACCGTGTCCGGGCTGCGCTGCGCCGTCTCGCTGAGTAAATCGACAATTGTGCATGCTGAAGCCTCCCCCGAAGGCACGATGCGAAAGCCCCCTTTGCCTCTGACAGATAGCGCTCTCTCGCGTCCTGTGCAGCCTTCCCTCCGGGCCGTGCACCTGTCAAGCATCGGCGTATGGAGATGCGTGAGGGGCTTATCCGGCGACGGGGGCGGCGAGCAGGCGCAGGACCTCGGCCGGCCGTTCGTGGACGAGGAAGTGACCGGCGTCGAAGCGCTCCACCGTGCAGGGGGCCGACGTGAGCGCGGACCACGCCCGCGCGGAGTCCTCGGACAGGTGCGGGTCGTCGACGCCGCGCAGGACCGTCACGGGCATCCGCAGGGGCTCCCGCACGCGCGGGACGTAGGTCTCGGTGACCGCGAGGTCGGCCCTGATGAGCGGCATGAGCAGGTTGCGCATCTCCTCGCTGGCCAGGATCTCCGGCGGGGTGACGCGCAGCGCCGAGAGCAGCTCCACGACGGTCGAGTCCGGGCTGTCGTGGACGCGGGGCAGCGTCCGGGGCACGTGCGGCGCCGGGTACGACGCCACGAACAGGCGCACCGGGGGCCGGCCGCGCTCGCTGAGCCAGTGCGCCAGCTCGAACGCGACCAGCGCGCCCATGCTGATGCCGAACAGCGAGTACGGGCCGCGCAGGGTCGGCAGGATCGCCGCTCCGGCCTGCTCGGCCATGGCCACCGCCGAGGTCAGCGGCGGCTCCTCGAAGCGCTCGCGGCGGCCGGGCGGCTGCACGGGCACGACGGCGATCCCGGGCGGGGCCTGCCGCCGCCAGGGCCGGTAGATGGCCGCGCTGCCGCCCGCGTACGGCAGGCAGTACACCGGATGCGCGTCCGGCGACCCGGGCGGCAGCGGCAGCCAGGGGTTCACGACCGGCACGGGCCTACGGCTGGGCCGAGGCCGGGAAGAGCCCGGCGGCCAGCGCGCGCGCCTCGGCGGCCCACGCCACCAGCATGCGGAACACGTTGGCCCGCTCCGCGTAGAGGCGGTCCGCGTCGACCGCCTGGCTGCCGTAGACCTCGTGGTTGTCGCGGGTGGCGCGGGTCAGCATCACCGGGATCAGCCAGGTCCACTTGGCCGCCATCACGCACATGCCGAGCCGGACCGCCCTCTCGTCGGCGTCGTACCCGGCGTCGCGCAGGCCCTGCACGTAGCCGCGGAAGACGCCCTCGTCGAGCGCGGGCAGCTCCTCGGACGGGCGCAGCAGGTCCAGCGCGGTGTCCGACACGAAGTTGCCGATGTCGCCGCCGACCCAGCCCTCGCCGGCGAAGGCCCAGTCGACCAGGACCAGCCGCCCGTCGTGCTCGAAGACGTTGTTGGGCCACAGGTCGTGGTGGCACAGCGTGTGCGGCAGCGCCTCGCCCCAGCTCACGAACTGGTACCGCTCCCGGCACAGCCGCAGCACGTCCTCGCGCAGCTGCCCGCCGAAGTGGGTGCGCATGAGGCGGGTGTCCCAGGCCTCGGCGTTCTCGAGCATGTCCCAGTTGATGTCGGGCGACGTCGCGTCCGGGGTGTCGAGGTAGTCGCGCAGGACGTTGCGGCTGAAGGGCACGGCCGACTTGCGCCAGGCGTCGTCGATCACGCAGGTGCCCTGCGCGCGGCCGAGCTGCCGGGCGTGCTCCTCGGTGCGCCGCACGGTCCAGGACGCGCCGCCATTGCCGGACACGTCCTGCATCCAGAGGCTGATCTCGCCGCCTCCGCGCCGGAACGCGCCGAGCAGGCCGGGCAGGGCGATCCCCGCGTCGGCGTAGGCCTGCGGCTGGCCCGCCTCGTAGAACAGCGCCTCGCGCTCCCAGAACCGGTAGTTGGCCGGGTCGTGCGAGCCCCGCCAGACCTTGTCCCCGGCATCGGCCGCGGGCGCGACGACCTTGACGACCGCCCGGGCGTCACCGGCCTGGACCCGGAAGACCCCGGAGGTCACGCCGATGCGCTGGCCATGCGCGAGCGGGGTGAAACTGACGTCGTCCCGGCCGAGCACGGTACGTGCCTCGGCGGACAGCTCGGCGTCGATCTGAGTATCCGGCAACTCGCCCTCACGGTGACAGCAGGCAACAGAACCGGCACATCGTAACGTAGCGATCCGGTCACCAGTGGCCCCGTTTCCGAAAACGACTACCCCGCCCGGCGCGCCACGGGAATGATCGAATATTGTCCGGCGATATTCGTACAAGTCTTTGAAGTAAATTGCCGAAGACAGCGAAGTAACGCTCAGCTCGCATTGATCGACATTCACAACTCGGCAACAACACCTTTACAAGCTGGGCATACGTCTCACAGCACGCCCGCGAAAGGGATACCCGGAATCGCTTTTCGGATTGCTGCCCGGTGCGACGCGCACCTAGCGTGATGCGCGTTGTGGCACCACCTCGGAGCAATCCTGAGCGAGAGGAATCACCGGTGACGCACACCAACGAAACAGTGCGGTGGACCATTCCCGATCAACTGCGCCGGCGCGCGGCGCAGCGGCCGGGCGCGGTGGCGCACGAGGTGGCCGGCGGGGCCGCCCTGACCTTCGGGCACTGGGACGCCGCCTCCGACGCCGCCGCCCACGGGCTGACCGCGCGGGGGGTGACGCCCGGCTCCCGCGTCCTGCTCAACGTCTCCGCACGCCACTGGACCGACTACGCCGTGGCCTGGGCCGGCGTGCTCAAGGCGGGCGCCGTCGCGGTGCCGGTGTCCCCGGCGGCCGGGCGCGAGCAGGCCACGGCGGCCTTCCTCGCGTCCCGCGCGGTGCTCGTCGTCGGCGACAGCGACCTCGTCGACGGGCCCCGGTGCACCGTGGCCGAGCTGGTCGCGGACCAGCCGCAGACGCCGCCGGCCGTGGCGGTCTCGCCCGCCGACGACGCCGAGATCATCTACACCTCGGGCACCACCGGGCGGCCCAAGGGTGTCGTCGCCACGCACGAGAACCTGCTGTTCCCCCTGATGCGCTCGCGGGCGCGCACGCCGCGCACCGCGCTGCACGCGCTGCCGCCGGGCACGACCGTCGGCCAGGGCCTGCTCGTGCAGCCGCTCGGCCCCGCGCCGCACCGCACGCTCACGCTGCCACAGTTCGTCCCCGCCGAGGTGCTCGAGGCGATCGACCGGTTCCGGCCGACGGACCTGGTGCTGGTGCCCGCGATGGCGATCGCGCTGGTCACCGCCGGCGCCCGGGGCGACTACGACCTCGGCAGCGTGGAGCAGGTCCGCACCACCAGCGCCCCGATCCACCCGGCGACGCTGCAGGCCCTCGCCGAGCTCTTCCCGGGGGCGCGCATCCGCAACGTCTACTCCACCACCGAGTGCTGGCCGCGCCGGATGGCCACCGACTACGACCGCGCCCGGCCCCGCTCCCTCGGCCGGCCGGCCGCCGGGTCCGAGGTGCGCATCGTCCTGCCGGACGGCGGCGTGGCCCCGGCGGGCGTGGCCGGCGACGTCCAGCTGCGCAGCGACGCGCCGCAGCGGCGCTACGACGGCGAGACCGCGGAGTCGGCGGTGTTCCTCGACGGCGGCTGGACCCGCACCGGCGACATCGGCCGCGTCGACGCCGACGGCTACTTCTATCTGGTCGACCGCAATCCGGACCTCGTCAACACCGGCGGCCTCAACGTGTCCACATTGGACGTCGAGGCGACGCTGATGGAGTTCCCGGGGGTCGTGGAGGCCGCCGTGTGCGGCGTGCCCCACCCGGTGCTCACGGAGTGCGTGATGGCCGCGGTCCGGGCCCGGCCCGGCCTCGACGTCGCGGCCCTGCAGGAGTTCGCGCGCGAGCGGCAGGGCGCGGCCGCGCCGCTGCGGATCGTCGTGGTCGAGGACATGCCGCGCAACATGATCGGCAAGGTCGACAAGCGGCAGCTGCGCAAGGATCTGGAGCAGCACGCGGACGCCCGGCCCTACGAGCCGCCGCGCACGCCGACGGAGATCCGCGCGGCGGAGCTGTGGTCGGTGGCGCTGGACGTCGGGCCGGTCTCCGCGGGCGACGACTTCCTGCAGCTCGGCGGGGCGTCGCTGGCGGCCATGGAGGTGGTCAGCGAGCTGTCGGAGGAGCTCGGGCGCCGGGTCACGGTCCGCGACCTGCTCGACAGCACCAGCCTGCGGGAGTTCGCCGCACGCGTCGACGCCGCCGCCCCGGCCGACGGCGACGAGCTGCGCGGGGTGCCCGCGTGAGCGCGGCGACGACCGGCGCGGTCGCCGGACCGCCCGCACCGGCCGCGGTGGTGAGTGCGCCGCTGTCGTACTGCCAGGAGTCCTTCCTCACCGCCGGCGAGTCCGCGGTGAACGTGCCGGCCGTGGTGGAGCTGCCCGGGCCGGCCCCGGCCGAGCGCGTACGGTGGCTGCTCGACGAGCTGACCGCGCGGCACGGCGCCCTGCGCACCGTGCTGACCCGCGGGGCCGGAGCCGGCTCGCCGGTCGAGCAGCGGGTGGCGGACGCGGCCCGGCTGGAGCTGACCCTCGACCGGCACGACGGTCCCGCGGGCGAGCTGCTGCCCGGCTGGCTGCTGGCCGGCTCGCAGCGGCCGTTCCGCCTCCTGGACGCGCCCCTGGCCCGCGCCGAGCTGCACGCGGCGCACGACCGGCACGTGCTGGTGCTGTGGCTGCACCACGCCATCAGCGACCTGGGCACGAGTCAGGTGCTCGCCGACGAGGCCGCCCGGCTGTGGCGGGGCGAGCGGCTGCCCCGGCCGGTGACCCACATGGCCGACTACGCCCGGCAGGAGCGCGGCGTGCGGCCGAGCGCGGCGCAGTGGCGCTACTGGGAGGCGGCCCTGGCCGGGTGCGACGACACGTTCGGCCTGCCGTACCCGTCCGGCCCGCACGCCGGGCACCTCGTCGAGCGCCCGGCGCTGCCCGTGCTGCCGGCCGACGTGGTCGCCGCGCTGCAGCGGCTCGCCGCGGGCGGGCGCACGACGATGACCGCGGTGCTCGCGGCGGCGGCCGTCGCCGCGCACCACGAGTCGGCGCGGGCCGAGCGGGTCGTGCTCGGGCTGACCGTCGGCAACCGCGACCAGCCGCACCTGCGCTCGGTGGTCGGGTGCCTCGCCGACCAGCTGCCGCTCGTGGTCGGCCTCGCCGGCGCCCCGACCTTCCGCGGCCTGGTCGGGCGGGTCCGGGAGGCGCTGCTCGACGCCTACGAGCACCGCCTGCCGCTGGGGTGCCTGGCCCCGCTGCTGCCGCGGCGGCAGGCCCCGCTCTTCGCGGTGAACCTCAACTTCCTGCCGCCGGCCCCACGGCCGGCCGGGGCCGCGCCCGCGGCGCCCGGCGACGAACGGGCCGTGCCCTACGGCATGGTCAAGACCCGCCCCGACGCGTGGTGGCTCGGCGACGCGACCGTCGCCTACCGGCCCCGCATCGACGGCGGCCGGCTCACCGGCGAGGTCGAGGGCGACGGCGAGCTGCACGGCCGCGCCCGGGTGGGCCGGTTCGCCGAGCGGTTCAGCGGCGTGCTGCGGCGGGCCGCCCGCGAGCCGGACCTCGGCCTGGCCGCGCTCGTCGCCGACCTGTGAGCACCGAAAGGAGACCCCGGTCATGACCCGGACACTGGCCGAACCGGCCCACCGTCCCGCCAGCTACTACCAGCGGGACTGGGTGCGCGCGTGCGCGGCGGGCCGCTCGTACTACAGCCTGCCGATCGCCTGGGACGTCGAGGGCCCGTTCGACGCCGAGGCGGTGCGCGTCACGCTCGCCGGCCTCACCGAACGGCACGCCGCGCTGCGCACCGGCTTCCGGATCCGCTCCGGCGGCCCCGATCCCGACGTGGACCAGATCGTCATGCCGTCGCTGGAGGCCGACCTCACGGTGATCGACCTCGCCGGCGCGGCCGATCCGGGCGCGAGCGCGGACGCGCACATCGTCGCGGAGTCGCAGCGGCCCCGGGTGCTGGACCGCCCGCCGCTGTGGCACGCCTCGCTGCTGCGGCTCGGCCCGGACCGCTTCGTGCTGGCGCTGTTCGTGCACCACCTCATCTTCGACGGCTGGTCGCACGGCGTCCTGCACGACGAGCTGGTCCGCTGCTGCCGGGCGGTGCTGCAGGGCCGGCCGGCGCGCCTGCCCCGCCTGGCCCTGCACCTGGCCGACCACACGGCGGCCGAGCGGGCTGCGCGCGACGCCGGCCACGAACGGTGGTGGCGCGAGCGCCTGCGCGACCTGCCGCCGCTGGCCCCGCTGCCGCCCGTCGGCGGCCGGTTCATCTGTGCGCCGATCGCGCCGCTGCCCGCCCCGGCCGCCGAGGCGCTGCGCCGCGGCGCGGCCGAGCGCGGCGGGGGCCTGAGCACTGCGCTGCTGGCCGCGCTGCTGCTGGCCCGCCGCGCGCACGCCGGGGACGACCAGGTCGTCGGCGTCACCCGCGCGGGCCGCGACCGGCCGGGCGCCCAGCGGGTCGTCGGCCCGCTGCTCGATCACCTCCCGGTGCGGGTCGACGTGTCGCGCTCCCGGGACTTCCCCGCGCTGGTCGCCGACGTGGCCCGCGCGTACCGGGAGGCGCTCGCCCACCAGCTGCCGCTCGGCCGCATCCGTCAGGTGGTTCCCGACGACCTGACCGCGCGGCGGCAGCGCCTCTTCGACACCCGGTACAACTACCTGCCGGCGGCCGCGCCGCTGGCCGCGACGCTGAGCGCGCCGGACGGCCGGACGGTGCGCATCGCCGCCCGCCCGATCGACCCGCTGCGGCTGTCCCCCCGGCACACCGAGGACCACCCCGAGGTGCTGCCGCTGTCGTACAACCTGCGCCGAGACCCCGACGGGACCCTCGGCGGCGACGTCTGCGGGCACGACGGGCTGTACCCGCCCGAACGGCTGGCGACGGTCGCCGGGGAGTTCGCGGCCGCGCTCGCCGAGGCCGCGGCGGCACCGCGATGGTGACGGCACCGGCCCGGGCGGCGGCCGCACCGCTCGCGGGCCGGCGGCGGGCCACCGTGCTCATCGCGTGCGTGGCGAACTTCGTCGTGCTCGCCGACGCGACGATCGTCAACGTCGCGCTGCCGGCCCTGCGCCACGACCTGCGCATCGCCCCGGCGCAGCTGCCCTGGGTGGTCGACAGCTACACGCTGGTGTTCGGCGCCTGCCTGCTCCTCGGCGGGCTGGCCGCGGACCGGGCCGGGCCGCGGCTGCCGTTCGTCGCCGGCATGGTCGTGTTCACCGCGGGCTGCGTGCTGTGCGGGTCGGCGGGCGACGCCGGTGCGCTGTTCGCCGGCCGGGCGGTGCAGGGCGCCGGTGGGGCGCTGTTCAGCCCGGCGGCGCTCGCGCTGGCCACGGCGGCGGCCGGGACCGCGGCCGAGCGCGTGCGGGTCCTGGCGCTGTGGGGCGCGCTCGGCGCCGCCGCCGTGGCCGCCGGTCCGGTGCTCGGCGGGCTCGTCACGGCGTCCCTCGGCTGGGCCGCGCTGTTCTGGCTCCCGGGCCTGCTGTGCGGGGCGGCCGCGCTCGCCGCGCTGCGGCTGCCGGCGGACGGCGGGGGCGCGCACGCGGGACGGGCCGGCGGCGAGCGGGCACCGGACCGCCCGGCATTCCCGGCCCGGCGGGTGGCGGCCGCCTGCGCCGCGACGGCGCTGTCCTGCGGGGCGCTGGTGGGGGTGAGCTACGCCGGCACCCTGTGGCTGCAGGAGGTGCTGGGCTTCGGCGTGGTCACCGCCGGGCTGTTGCTGCTGCCGCTGAGCCTGGGCATCGTGGCCGGCTCGGCCGCCGCGCCCGCGCTGCTGCGGCGGTGCGCGCCGTGGCGGCTCGCGGTGGCCGGGGCGGTGGTCACGGCCGCGGGCATCGCGGCGCTGATCCCGATGACCGCGCGGTCGCCGGTGGCGTGGCCGGTGGCGGCGCTCGGGCTCCTGGCGTTCGGCTTCGGCGCGCAGTCCGTGCCGGTGACGCTCGCCGCCACGGCCGTGCCGCGCCGGGCCGGGCTCGCCACGGCCGCCTACCAGACGGCCAAGCCAGCTCGGGGGCGGCCTGGGCCTCGCGGCGCTGGCCGCGCTCGCGGTCGCCGCCGGTGGGGCCGCGCCCGCCGGAGCCGGCACGGTCCCGGGCTACCGGGCCCTGTTCGCCGGGGCCGCGCTGGCGGCCGTCGGCGCGGCGCTGCTCGGCGCCGGCCTGTGGGACCCGGCGGCGCCGCGCTCAGGATTCCCGGCGGCGCCGCGCTCAGAAGCGCCGCGCTCAGAAGTGCCGGCGGCGCCGCGCTCAGAAGTCCCAGCGGCGCCGCAGGATCTCGTCCCCGTCGACGGTGACGCGGGCCGTGGCGCTGCCGGCCTCGCGGGTCAGCCGGAGCCGGACCTCGGTGCGGACCCGCTCGCCGGTGGGCAGCACGACCGTCGTGTCGGCCGCGCCCTCGACCCGGGTCGCCGCTGAGGCGTCGCGATCGGCGGCGGCGCGGACGTGACTGGCCGCGTCCACCCGCACGCCCCCGCGCGGCAGCACCGCGCTGGTCTCGTCGCCCAGCACGACCGTGACCCGGTCCCGGGCCGGTTCCCGGACGATCTGCCACCGCGGCCGGTGCGACAGCCACGGCGACCCGGCCGCCTGACGCGCCGGGTCCGGGGCCGGCACCGTCGCCGGCTTGCCGGCCCCGGCGGGCGCCACGGGAATCGTGAGCCCGGCCCGGCCGACCCGCAGCGTCCCGCCGCCGGCGACCGGCCACAGCCGCGGGAAGGCGCTCTCGCTCACCGTCACGCGCAGCGCGTGGCCGGCCGGCAGCTCGTGGCAGGCCGGGTCCAGGGTGATCCGCACCGCCGAGCGCTCGGCCGGGACGTCGGCCAGGATCCCGCCGGTGATGAGCACCGAGCGGCCGGCCGGGTCCACGTCGGTCAGCTTGACCACGACCCGGCGCGCCGCCGACCAGGTCAGGTCGAGCGTCACGACCGGCCGGCCGAGCAGCAGCCGCGGCTCGCGGACCGCCTCCCCGGTGACGGTGGCCGCGCGGGTGTCGTCGTCGTGCTGGTCGAGGGCGCGCTCCACGCCGGCCGCGGGGATGCCCCACACGCCGCTGAGCGCGCCCACGGTGGCGTCGGGCGCGGCGCTCACGCCGTCCCCGGCCCCCACCGCGACCGTCTCCTGCGCCACGCCGGCCGGCGGCCAGGCGTCGAAGTCGTGCCAGCCGGACTCGGGGCCGGGCAGGTGCAGCGTCACCGGCGGCTCGGTGTCGACGCCGTTCGCCTCGCCGCCGAGCCACCGCCGCCACCAGCGCAGCGCGAGCGCGCACGTGTCGGCGGGGTGCTCCGGCGCGTCGTCGGGAATCGTGTGCGACCACGGCCCGACGAGGAGCTTGCGCGGGCCGCCGAGCCGTTCGAAGGCGCGCAGCGAGCCGTCGCAGAACATGTCCCGCCACCCCGCCACGCACAGCACCGGCACGGTGATCTCGGCGGCGTCGACGACCCGCTCGCGCCAGCGCGGGTCGCCGGCCGGGTGGCGGTACAGGTCGGCGAGGTAGGGCGCCGCGTCCTCGGCCCGCCGCCGCCAGCGCCGCTGCTCCTGCGCCGCGTGGAAGTCGCCGACCGGCGGCAGGACCTGGTTGTGCAGGGTGGCGAGGCCCCACATCGCCAGGGCGGTACAGCAGCCGGGCGCGCCCCCGGGGTGCACGAAGTCGCGCTCCGGGTCGAGCATCCCCAGCACGGACACCACCGCCCGCAGCGCCGGCGGACGGCGGGCGGCCGTGCGCAGCGCGAGCAGGGCACCGTAGGAGAAGCCCCACATGCCGACCGCGCCGGTGGACCACGCCTGCCCGGCGGCCCAGCGCACCAGGTCGACGCCGTCGTCGGCCTCGGCCGGGTCGAACGGGGGCCGGGCGAGGCCGTCGGAGGAGCCGAGCCCGAGCGGGTCGGCGAGCACGCAGGCGACGCCGGCCGCGGCGAACTCGTGCAGCGCCGCGCGGACCCCGAGGCCGCCGAGCGCGTCCTTGCGGTACGGCAGCAGGCAGACCACCACCGGGGCCGGACCGGCACCGCGGGGCAGGAACAGGTCCGCGGACAGCGTCACGCCCGGGGTCGCCGTGGGCACCCGGGCGTCGTGGCGGACCTCGACGTCGTACCGTTCGCCGTTCTCGGGTTCCATCGGCCCTCCTCAGCTGGAGTCGCGCACGACCAGTCGCAGGCCGAGCGTGATGTGCTGCACCGACGCCGACGGGTCCGCGATGCGCTCGGCGAGCAGCCGGGCACCGATCCGCCCGGACTCCTCGAAGGGCTGGCTGACCGTCGTCAGGCCGGCCGCCTCGGCGACGCTGCCGTCGTCGAAGCCCGCCACGGCGAGGTCTTCGGGCACCCGCAGCCCCTGGCGGCGGGCCTCCAGCACCAGGCCCGCGGCGAGCAGGTCGTGGTGGGCGAAGACCGCGGTCGGCGCCGGGCGCAGGGCGAGCACCTCGCCCAGGGCCCGGCGGCTGCTCACGATGTCGTTGCCGGTCAGCACCGTGGGCACCGCGGCCGCGTCGATCCCGGCGCCGGCCAGCACGCGCAGGAAGCCGCGGTTGCGCCGCTGCCCCTGGGATAAGAACGCCTGGGACTCCTGCGGCTCCTGCAGGAAGGCGAACGACGTGTGGCCGCGCTGCAGCAGGTGGCGGGCCAGCATGGCGCCGCCCTCCTCGTCGTCGATGTTGACGGTGCTGAACTCCGGCCGGGAGCTGTCCACCAGGACCGTCGGCAGCCCCCGGGTGCCCAGGTGCTCGGCGAGCTCGTCGTCCAGCGGCAGGCCCATGATGAGCAGCCCGTCGAGGCGCCCGGTCACCGGCAGCGTGCGCAGCAGCGGCGACACGCTCGCCGCGGCCGACTCGTGGTCGTAGACCACCACGTCGCGGCTCGCGCCGTCGGACTCGGCCAGCACGCCCATGAGCCGGCGGCGGAACGAGTCGTAGGAGGTGAACGGGGCGAGCACGCCGATGCGCCCGACGCCGCGCCGGGCCTGGGACACCGCGACGCCCTTGGGCACGAACTGCAGCTCCTCGATCGCGCGCAGGACGCGCTCGCGCGTCTTGGCGTTCACCCGGCTCGGCCGGTTGATCGTCTGCGACACGGTGGAGATGCTCACCTTGGCGTGGGCGGCCACGTCGTAGATGGTGACGGCGTCAGACACGGCTGGGCTCACCCGGCTCCCAGCGCTCGTGCCCGGCCGGGTGCCGGGTGAGGTGTCCGGCCACCGCGCGGCGCCGTCGCTGCTCGACCGGATCGGGCACGGGCGCCGCGGCGAGCAGCGCCTGCGTGTAGGGGTGTTGCGGCTGTTGCGTCACGCGGGCCGCCGGGCCGGTTTCCATCACCCGGCCACGGTAGAGCACGACCACCCGGTCGGCGGCGTGGCGGATCAGGGCCAGGTCGTGCGTGATGAACAGGTAGCCGATCCCGGACTCGCGCTGCAGGCCGCGCAGGAGGTTGAGCACCTGCGCCTGGACGGACAGGTCCAGGGCGCTGGTGGGCTCGTCGCACACGATGAGGCGCGGGCCGGCGACGAGCGCCCGCGCGACGGCGATGCGCTGGCGCTGGCCGCCGGAGAACTCGTCCGGATAGCGCTCGGCGGCGTCCGGCGGCAGCCCGACGCGGCTCAGGACCTCGGCGACGCGCTCCCTGGCGCCCGCCGCGCCGCCGTGCGCGAGCAGCGGCTCGACCAGCGTCTGGCGGATGGTCCGGGACGGGTTGAGCGAGCCGTACGGGTCCTGGAAGATCGGCTGGATGTGCCGCGTCAGCTCGCGCCGCCGGCGCCGCCCGGCCGCCGTGATGTCCTCGCCGTCGAAGCGGACGCTGCCCCCGGTCGCGGGGACCAGGCCCAGCACCACGTTGCCGATCGTCGACTTGCCCGAGCCGCTCTCCCCGACCAGCGCGACCGTCTCGCCGGGCGCGACTGTCAGGCTCACGTCGCGCACCGCGTCCGGCGGCCGGCGGCGGCCCCGGCCGTAGTTCACGGTCAGCCCCCGCAGCTCCAGCAGCGCCTCGCCGTTCACAGCGCCGCCACCTCCTCCGCGCGGATGCAGCGGGTCACGCGGTCGCCGTCGCCGCCCGTGAGCGGGATGGTCCCGGCGGCGCACTCGTCGGCCGCGAATCGGCACCGGGGGCGGAACCGGCAGCCCGGCGACCAGTGCCCGGGCGACGGGACCGTCCCGGCGATGGTCGGCAGGTCCCGCCCGGCCACCGCGAGGTGCGGGTTGGCCTCGAGCAGGGCGCGCGTGTACGGGTGGCGGGGGTCGGCGTAGAGGTCCTCGACGCCGGCCTGCTCGACGACCTCGCCCGCGTAGACCACGACCGCGCGGTCACAGATGTCGGCCAGCACGCCCCAGTCGTGCGTGACCAGGATGACGGCCATGCCGAGGCGGCGGCGCAGGTCGCGCAGCAGGTCGAGGATCTCGGCCTGGACGGTGACGTCCAGCGCGGTAGTGGGCTCGTCGGCGACGAGCAGCTCGGGCCGCCCGGCGAGCGCGAGGGCGATGGCGACCCGTTGCGCCATGCCGCCGGACAGCTCGTGCGGGTAGCGCCGCGCGACCTGCTCGGGATCGGTGAGCCGGACGGTGCGCAGCAGCTCGACCGCCTCCCGGGCGGCCTGCCGGCGGCTCATCGGGGTGTGCCGGCGGATCACCTCGGCGACCTGGCTGCCGACGCGGAACGCGGGGTCCAGGCCGCTGCCCGGCTCCTGCGACACCAGCGCGATGCGCCGGCCCCGGACGCGGCCGAACCCGCGCTCATCGAGCCGGGTCAGGTCGAGGGCCGGCCCGGCACCGGGGCGGAACCGGGCGGCGCCCGCGGTCACCGCGCCGCCGGCCGGCAGCAGGCCGAGCAGGCTGCGCGCGATCATCGTCTTGCCCGAGCCGGACTCGCCGATGACCCCGACGCACTCCCCCGCCGCGACCGAGAAGCTCACGTCACGCACGACCGTGACCGCTCCGCCGGGCGCCGGGAACGCGATCGTGAGCCCGTCCACCGACAGCAGCGGCGCCGGGCCGGCCGCCGGGTCCTCGGGGGCGGCCGGCGCGGGGTGCGATCGCGCCGGCCGTGGCGGGGCCGCCGGCTCGCGGTGCTCGGCGGTGACGTCGCGGACCGCGTCGCCGAAGACGCCGAGCGCCAGGACGGTCAGCGTGAGCATCGCGCCGGTGGGGACGGCCAGCCACAGGTCCTCGCCGGTGACCTGGGCCGCCTGCGCGATCATGTTGCCCCAGCTCGGGCCCTCGGTCTCCGGGGCGCTGAGGCCGAGGAAGGACAGCGCCCCCTGGACCAGCACGGCGGTCGCGGCGAACAGGGAGACCTGCACGAGGATCGGGCCGGCGAGGCGGGGCAGGACGTGGCGGACCATGATGCGGGCCTCGCCCAGGCCGGACAGGCGCGCCGCCCGCACGTACAGCTCCCGCTTGACGCTCATGGTGACCCCCCGGGCGACGCGCAGCAGCATCGGCGCCGAGATCACGCCCAGCACGACCATGGTGGCGGCCGTGTTGCCCGGGAAGACCGCGAGCACCATGAGCAGCATGACGATGCCCGGCAGGGCGAGCAGCAGGTCGGCCAGCCACGAGATCGCGCGGTCGGCCCAGCCGCCGAGGTGCCCGGCCGTGACGCCGAGGGTCACGCCGAGCACGACGAACACCGCGACCGCCTCGACCACGCTGACGAGCGTGACCTGGGCGCCGTAGAGCAGCCGGCTGAGCACGTCGCGGCCCAGCCGGTCGGTGCCGAGCCAGTGCGCCGCGCCCGGCCCGGACAGCGCCGCGGCCAGGTCCTGCCGCTCGGGGTCCGCCGGGGCCACCCACCGCACGCACACCGTGGCGGCGGTCAGGGCGAGCAGGAAGGCCCCCGCGGCCAGCCCCGGGCCGGAGCGCCACAGCCGGCGCCATCGCGAGCGCCGGGCGGGGCGCGCGGACGGGGGCGCGTCGGTCGCGATCAGGGAGATGCTCATGCGGCACGCACCTTCGGGTCGAGCCAGCGGTACGCCAGGTCCACCAGCAGGTTCACGATGATCACGATGACGGTGAAGCAGAACGCCACTCCGGTGATGACCGGCAGGTTGTGGCCGCCGGTAGCGGTGACCGCCTGCTGGCCGAGGCCCGGCACGGAGAAGATGCCCTCGATGAGGACGGCGCCGCTGAGCAGGTTGACGAACAGCAGCCCCAGCATCGTGACCACCGGGATGGCGGCGTTGCGCAGCGCGTGCCGGTAGAGGATCGAGCGCAGCGGCAGGCCCCGGGCCCGCAGCATGGTGACGAACTCCTGGGACAGCACCGCGGCCATCGAGTCGCGGGTCTGCTTGGCGACGAAGGCGATCGACCCGGCCGAGAGCGTGAGCACCGGCAGCGCGATCGCGCGCAGCCAGCCCACCGGGTCGCGCCCCGGGTCGACGTAGCCGCCGGAGGGCAGCCAGGCCAGGCGCACGGCGAACAGCTCGACGACGAGCAGCGCCAGCCAGAAGCTCGGCACCGCGAGACCGGCCAGCGACACCGCGTCCAGCAGCCGGCCGGCCGGGCCGCGGCGCCGCGCGCCGGCGACGCCGAGCCAGGTGCCGGCGACGGCCGAGACGAGCACCGTGCCGACGATGACGGACAGGCTCGGCAGGAGCCGGTCGCCGACGATCTCGGCGACCGGCTGCCCGCTGAACAGGTCCCGGCCGAGGCTGCCGTGGAACAGGTCGCCGAGCCAGTGCCAGTACCGCACGTACAGCGGCTCGTCGATGCCGAGCAGCTCGCGGGTGCGGGCGTACTGCTCGGGGGTGTAGCTGCCCGACTGGCTGCTGAGGATGGACGTCGCCGCGTCCCCCGGCGCGAGCGACACGAGCACGAAGGACAGGGCGGTGACCACGAACAGCAGCGCCACCGACGAGGCGAGCCAGCGCAGCACGGCGCGGAGCATGGCGGCCGACCTTTCTGCGCCGGCTAGGCCGCCGGCACGATCTCGTAGAGGGACAGCAGCGGCTCCTTCGGCGAGGTGGCGATCCCGCCGACCGTGTTGCGGGCGTAGTACGGCAGCCCGGTCATGACCACCGGCACGAACCACGCCTGGGTGGTCAGGTACGCCACGACGCCGCGGTCCGCCGCGTTCTTGGTCTCGCCGGTGCTGCTCGCCGCCGCGTCGTAGCGCGACTGCAGGGCCGGGTCGGCGTACTTCAGCGGGTTGAACGCCGCGGAGGGCAGGAACAGCGACGGCCCCTCCATCCAGATCGGGATCTGGCCGAAGGCGGTCATGAACGCGGGGAACTTCCCGCCGAACGCGTCCGCCGAGTACTGGTTGGCGTTGGCGTAGTCGGTGATGCGCAGGTCGACCCCGATCTGCTTCCACTGCTGCGCGAGCGCCTGGGCCATCAGGTGCAGCTGCTGGTATTCGGGGGTGACGAGGGCCAGCGTGAACCCGCCGCCGTAGCCGGCCTCGGCGAGCAGGGCCTTGGCCTTGTCGACCTGGTACGGGTAGGCGGTGGCGAGGCTGTCGTCGTATCCGTAGCCGCCGGGGACGCTGACCTGGTGCGCCGGCTCGCCGGCCCCGGGGAACAGCGCCTTGGCGATCGCGGCCCGGTCGGTGGCGAAGTTCAGCGCCTGCCGCACGCGCGCGTCGCCGAGCGGCTTGGCCAGCGTCCCGCCGCGGTCGGCCAGCACCACGCCGTTCCACAGGAACAGCGAGGAGGCGACGGTGAGCCCGGCCTGTTTGGCGGCACCGACGGTGGACGGGTCGCCGACGGCGACGTCGGCCTGGCCGGTCTTGAGCGCGTTGAGCACGGCCTGCGGGGTGGTGATGACCCGGATGACCACCTTGCGCCAGCGCACCGCCGGGGCGTTGTAATAGTGCGGGTTCGGCACGTACGTGTAGTGGTCACCGGCGACGGTCTGCTGGGCGTCGAGCATGTACGGTCCCGCGCCGACGGTCGTGGTGCCCAGCGCGCCCGGGTCGGCGAGGCCGCCGCTGCCGATGACCCCGCCGATGATGTAGTCCTGCGTGAGCATCACCGGGAAGTCCGGGTTCGGCGCCGGCGAGGTGATGGTGACCGTCGCGGGGTCGGTCGCGGTGAAGGTGCAGCCGGCCAGCAGCGGCGCCATCTGGCCGGCCGAGCTGACCACGTACTTGAGATGGTCGACGACGTTCTGGGCGCTCAGCGGCGAGCCGTCGGAGAAGGTGACCCCGGGGCGCAGCTTGAGCACGAAGGTCTTGTTGCCCGTGCCCTCGTACGACCACGACTCGGCGAGGCCCGGCGTGAGCGTGCCGTCGGACCGGCGCACGATGAGCGGCTCGTAGGCCAGGTTCTCCAGCCAGCTGTTGTTCTGCGCGGTCTTCGCCGGGTCCAGGGTCTGCGGCGGGGAGGCCGTGACCACGGTCAGGGTGTTGCCGACGGCCGGGTTCGCCTCCGGTGTGGAGCCACAGCCGGAGACCGATAACGCGGCGATGAGCGACAGGGCGGGTATGGCCCGGTCGATGACTCTGCGGCACGTCCGCACGACTCCTCCTACGGGTAGCTGCGGGTTCGCGGGGCCTGTGAGTGGGGTGTTACACCGACGCAATGCCTAGGTAACAACGGCCGTCGATCAAGTGTCAAGACCTTTCTGCGAAGCACTTCGCATCGGTATGGTGGAGCTCCGGTTCCGCGAGCCTCGGAGGACGACGTGTTCCTTGATCGCGACGGCGCCACCTTCCCCACCCGGGTCCACCGCGACATCCGGCTCCCCACCGCCGATCCCGCGGTGACGCTCTCGGGCGACCTCTACCGCCCGGTGACCGGCGAGGCCGTGCCCGCTCTGGTCACCGTGCAGCCCTACCGCAAGGACTTCCTCGCCGGCTCCTCCTACGCCGGGCCGGCCCGGTGGTTCGCCGAGCGGGGCTATGCGAGCCTCGTCGTCGACCATCGCGGCACCGGCGCCTCCGACGGGCAGCGCCGGGCCGAGTTCGACCGCGGCGAGGGCGACGACGCGCTCGCCGCCATCGACTGGATCGCCGCCCAGCCCTGGTGCACCGGCGCGGTCGGGGCGTGGGGCGTGTCCTACGCGGCGAACACGACCCTGCGCGTGGCCGGCCTGCGCCCCGCGCCCCTGCGGGCGGCCGTCGCCATCGCGCACGGACTCGACGCCGGGCGCGACAGCATCCACCCCGACGGCGCCCGCGGCGACCTGCACGCCCTGGCCAACCGTGGCAGCGCGATGCTGCTGCAGCAGCTGCTGCCGCCGCTGGCCGGCTACGCCGCCGCCGACGCGCAGCACCGCTGGCGGACCCGGCTGCGCACGCAGCGGCCGATGGTCCTGGACTACGCCCGGTCCCCGGCCGACGACCCGGTCTGGGCCGAGCGGGCGATCGACGGGAGCCGCATCGTCGTGCCGGTGCTGTGCGCCGGCGGCTGGCGCGACAGCTTCACCCACGCGGTCATCGACGCCTTCGAGCGCATCCGCGGCCCGAAGCGGCTGGTGATGGGGCCCTGGGGCCACGTCATGCCGCAGGACTCGGCCCACCACCCCGTCGGCTTCCTGCAGCTCATGGTGCAGTGGTGGGACCACTGGCTGCGCGGCGTGGCCAACGACGCCATGGCGGCCCCGCCGGTCGTGCTGCACCTGGACGGCCCGCGGCCGCGCTGGCGCGGCTACGCCCACTGGCCCCCGCCCGGGCGCAGCGCCGTGCTCGCCGCCGACGGCGACGCGCTCGTGCCGGCGGCCCCGGACACCGCGCGCCGGCCGCCCGGCCCGCACGTGCCCGACCCGAGCGTCGGCACGCTGCGCGGCCTCGCCGGCATGGGGCTGGGCGAGGCGTGCCCGCCGCTGGACCAGCACGACGACGACCTGCGCTCGCTCTGCGCGACCGGCGCCCCGATCGAGGCCGACCTGCTGCTGGCCGGGCGCCCGCAGGTGCTCGTCCGGCTCGCCCCGGACGAGCACGGCCGGATCGTGCCGCCGCTGCGGCTCGTCGCCCGCCTGTGCGGCGTCGACCCGAGCGGCCGCTCGACGCTCATCACCGCCGGCACCCTGCGGCCGGGCACCGAGGCGGAGCAGACGATCCCGCTGCGCCCGGTGCACCACCGGGTGCCGGCCGGCACCCGGCTGCGCGTCGCGCTCGGCACCGCCGACTTCCCGCGGCTCACGCCGCTGTGCGGCGAGGACACCGTGCACGTCGCCGGGCTGCGGCTGGTCCTGCCGGTCGCCGACGAGCACGCCGGCACGGACGTGGACCTTCCGCCGGCGGACGCGACGGGCCGCCCCGCCGCCGCGGCGCCGAGCTGGCGGGTCGAGCGGGACCACACCCGCGGGGCGACGACGGTGAGCGTCGCGAGCGAGGTGCCGCACACGGTCAGCACGGACGGGCACGTCTACCGCCTCACCAGCCGCCTGCGGGCACACCTGCCGGGCGGCGCGCCGCAGGCCGTGGTGACCAGCGGCACCCAGACGGCGGAGGTGTGGCTGGAGACCGGCGAGCGGATCTTCGCCAGCGCGTCCGTGCGGTGCACGCAGGACGCGCTGCGGGCCCACGGTGTCGTGCGCGTCGGCGCGCTCACGCTCTTCGAGGGGACCTGGACGGCGGAGCTGACCCGCGAGGGCGAGGGCCTTGTTCGTCAGCCGTAACCGTCAGGTAACCATGGGTATCGGTCCGCGTGCCACGCTCGGAGCCGATGCCCGAGTTGCCACTGGACCGGCACGTCGTCGCCCGCGGCACCGACCGCGACGACGTGGACGACCAGTTCGCCCGCGAGCTGCCGGACCACCGCCTCGAAGACGGCCCGGAGGGCCTGCGGCTCGACGCCCGGCTGCACGCCGTCCGGCTGCCGCACGTCGTCGCGCTGTACCTGTCGTACGGCTGCGAGGTCCGCTGCTCCTACGACAGCACCGCGACGTCGGTGTGGATCCAGCTGCCGGTCTCGGGCAGCCTGCGGGTGCGGGTCAGCGGCACCGAGCTGCTGTGCACCACCGCCCAGGCGTCGGTCACCTCCGCGTCCGGGCGGGTGGCGATGGCGTGGAGCCGCGACTGTGCGGCGCTGGCCTTCCGCATCCAGCGGCGCGCGCTGGAGGACGAGCTGGAGTCGCTCATCGACGGCCCGGTCGGGCCGCCGCTGCGCTTCGAGCCGGTGATGGACCTGGCCGGCGAGCGCGTGCGGTCCTGGTTCGCGATCGCCACGGCGTTCACCCGGGAGCTCAACGCCGGCGGCGGCCTGCTCGAGCATCCCCGGCTGGCGATGCACACCGAGCGGCTGCTGCTGCGCGGGCTGCTGCTGTCCCAGCCGCACAGCCACTCGGCGCGGCTGCGCGACGATCTGCCGGAGTCCACGCCGTGGCATGTGCGCACCGCCGTACGGCTGCTGGAGGACCGGCCCGAGCGCGACTTCAGCGCCGCCTCGCTGGCCCGGGACGTCGGGGTCAGCCCGCGCGCGCTGCAGGACGGCTTCCGCCAGCACCTCAACGCCTCGCCCATGCAGTATCTGCGCACCGCGCGGCTCAACCGGGTGCGCGCCGACCTGCTGGCCACCACGCCGGCGACCGCGACCGTCGCCGACGTCGCGCACCGCTGGGGGTTCACCCATCTCGGGCGGTTCGCCCAGTACTACCGCGCCCGCTACGGGGAGTCCCCGTCGGACACGCTGCGCGCCGCCGGCTGACCGCGTCACCGGGTCCGGTCACGAGTCCGCCGCGACGGCGCCGCCGCGGGGTGTTTCGCAGCCGCCGGTGCGGGCAGTCGGGTGGGCGACGGTGCCGGTGCCATCCGCATCGGCACGAGCGACCGACGACGGGAGGGCTCGATGAGCTTCCAGGACAAGGTCCAGCACAAGGCCGAAGAGGCCAAGGGCGCCGCCAAGGACAAGGTCGGCGACATGACCGACGACGAGCGTCTGCAGGCCGAGGGCGAGTCCGAGAAGAGCTCCGCGAACGTGAAGCAGGCCGGGGACAAGGTCAAGGACGCGGCCGGCAAGGCCAAGGACGCGCTGAGCTGACCCGGCGGCAGCCGCGAGAGGCGTTCGCGGGCAGCGCGGCGAGAGCCGGCCGCGCTGCCCGCGGGCGGTCAGCCGGTCAGCTCGGCACCGGTACCCGGACCTTAATGCAGTGCACCGGCGGGTTCAGGCCCCGCTGCGACCAGGTGCAGCCGTTGCCCCACGCCGTGCCGGTGACGTGGGTCTCCGGCAGGGCGTCGATGAGGTCGTAGTCCGAGCAGTGCGACAGGCTCGACGCCGGGGTGGCGGCGAGGATCGCGCCCGAGCCGCAGGCCGGCTCCAGCAGCGTCAGCCACGACCGGATCATGCGCTGCCCCGCCGGCGTGTCGTCCCACCCGAAGTAGTCGAGGTGCACGCCGCCGATGGTGATCCAGGCGCCCCAGTCCTCGCCGTCGTAGCCGTCGTAGTACTTCCACCGGGCGCCGTTGCCCTCGGTGCGGATGAAGGCGTCGCTGGACGACGAAGGCACGTCGATGACGTTGCAGTTGGTCTTGCTGTCGTGGGCGGCCGAGTCGCGGCACAGCACCGCGGTGATCGCCCCGGTCGAGGTGGGCAGCCCGCTGACCTGCACGGTGGTGCCGCTGCCGCACGACCAGTGCTCGGTCGTGGCCGCGGCGGTCCACCGCACGTAGGCGCACTTGCCGTCGGCGGCGGTGTCGGTGACGTTGAGGACGAAGGCGCGCGTGCCGACGGCGTCCCAGCCGTTGGCGACCAGCCGGGCCCCCGGCACGTCGAGCTTGACCTGGACGCCGGTGCCGCCGGTGTACTCCCACGAGCCGGACCAGCCGGCCCCGGAGGCCGCGGCGAACGCGGGCTGGGCAACGATCACGGACGCCGCCACGACGGCGGCGGCGATGAGCACTCGAGTCGATCTCATAGCCGCCGAGTGTGCACAGCCGCACACGCACGGTCGCGTGACTGTCGCCGTTGCGACCCGCCCGCGCGCCGCCCCGTTCCGCCCGGCGGCGGCCCCGTCAGGCGGCGCAGCGGAAGCCCGCGTGGCCGGTGGTGCTGTCGGGGGTGGACGAGGTGCGGGCGGCCACCCGGTAGCGGTTGCAGTACGACTCGTGGCACAGGTACGAGCCGCCGCGCATCACGCGGGTGGTGCCCTCGGGCGGCCCCGCCGGGTCGAGCCGGGTGGCGTCGGAGGGCTCGGCGTGCCACGCCGGGCTGAACCAGTCGGCGCACCACTCCCAGACGTTGCCCGACGTGTTGTAGAGGCCGAAGCCGTTCGGGCGGTAAGCGTCCACGGGCGCGGTGTCCAGGTAGCCGTCGGCGGCCGTGTTGTGCCGCGGGAACTCGCCCTGCCACGTGTTGCAGCGGTGCGTCCCGCGCGGCGTGAACTCGTCGCCCCACGGGAACCGGGCCTGCTCCAGGCCCCCGCGGGCGGCCTTCTCCCACTCGGCCTCGGTGGGCAGGCGCTTGCCGGCCCAGGCCGCGTAGCAGGCGGCGTCGGTCCACGACACGTGCACGACCGGGTGGTTGCGCCGCTCGCCGATGCCGGAGCCCGGGCCGGCCGGGTGGCGCCAGTCCGCGCCCTCCACCGGCAGCCACCACCGCGGCACCCCCGCCGACCGGCCGGCCAGCACGCGCCGCTCCGCCTCGCCCCGCACGAGCAGGTGGAACACGAAGCTCCAGCCGAAGCGCTCGGCCTCGGTCACGTAGCCGGTCGCCTTGACGAACCGGGCGAACTGCGCGTTCGTGACCGCCGTCGGGTCGATGTGGAACGCCGAGACGCGCACCTCGCGGACCGGGCCCTCCCCGTCGCCGGGGAACGCGTCCGGGTCGTCGCCGCCCATGAGGAACGGGCCCTCGGGGATCGCCACCATGCCCTTGAGCACCTCGGCGCGGGTGCGCTCCGGCACGGCGAAGGGCAGCGCGAAGGGCACGTCCGAGGCCCGGTCGGCGGGCGGGTTGCAGCAGCTCACGCCGACAAACCTACGTCGAACGGCAGCCCGCTTCCCGGGTCGCGGCAGATCTCGCGCAGCTGTGCGTAGAGCGCGGCGACGACGGCCGGGTGCGCGTCCCACAGGTTGGCGATCTCCAACCAGGTCCCAGCCGATTCCCAACCTCGCGGTCATCGTGGGGCGGCACACGACGAAAGGGACTTCATGCGCACCATCTTTGTCACCGGCTCGGTCGACGGCATCGGCCTGCGAACCGCCGCCCAGCTCGTCGCCGCGGGTCATCGCGTGGTCCTGCACGCCCGCGACGAGGACCGCGCCGCGGTCGCCAAGGCGGCGCTGCCCGAGGCGGCCGGGATCGCGGTGGGCGACCTGGGCTCGCTCGAGGAGACCAGGGCGCTGGCCCGGTCGCTGGCCGGTTTCGGACGCTTCGACACCATCGTGCACAACGCCGGGATCGCCCGGCTGGACAGCCCGCAGCGGGAGCTGACCGCCGACGGGCTGGAGTCGACCTTCCAGGTCAACGTGCTCGCGCCGTACCTGCTCACGGCGCTGCTCGAGCAGCCGCAGCGGCTGCTGTTCGTGTCGTCGGCGATGGCCGCGGACGGCGTCGTCGACCTCGACGACCTGCAGGGCGAGCGGCGGCCGTGGAACGGCACCGAGGTGTACTGCACCTCCAAGCTGCTCGACCTGATGCTCGCCGTCGCCGTCGCCCGCCGCTGGCCCGGGACCCTGAGCAACGCGGTCGACCCCGGCTGGGTGCGGACCCGGATGGGCGGCGACGCGGCGCCGACGAGCCCGGACGACGCCGCCCGGGCCCAGGTGCGCCTGGCCGCCGGCACCGACCCCGACGTCCTGGTCAGCGGGCACTACTTCAGCGAGCGCGACTGGCGGCCGTCCGCGGCCGTCCTGGACCCGGCGCTGCTGGAGAGCCTGCTCGCCCGCTGCGCCGACCTCACCGGCGTCCCACTGCCCGAGGCGTCCGCCCCGCCCGCGCCTCCGGCACCGTGACCCGGGGCGAGATCACCCCGGCACCGAGCGCCGCGAGCGGCTGATCCCCGGGCGAGGGGTCCCCGAACGAGGCATCCCCGAACGAGGCATCCCCGAACGAGGCATCCCCGAGCGAGGCATCCCCGAACGGTGGGTCGGCTCGCAGCCAGGCCATGGTCTGCTCCACCGAGCGGTCGCGTCCGCGCGCCTCGGCCGCCGCGAACCGGCCCGGCGGGCTGCCCGGCGCGATCTGCGCGAGGTAGCCCGCCAGCTCGGCGTCCATCGCCTCGGCCTGGTATCCCGCGCGATCGCCGAGCGAGCGTACCGTCGCGCGCAGCTGCACCGCGTCCTCGGTCCGGCCCGCGCGGGCCATGAGGTGCGCGTGCATCGCCACGCTCACGAGCCACCCGGTCGTGTCCGCCCGGCGGTAGGCCTCCTCGAGCATCCGCCGGACCAGCGCCGCGGCCGGGACGGGCCGGTCCAGCGACAGCTCGATCTTGCTCATCAGCCACAGCACGGACACCGCCGCCCAGCCGTGGCCGCACCGGTCGGCCTCGTGCAGGGCGGCGGCCAGTGTCGCCTTCGCCAGCGACGCGGGGCCGCACCGGCGCTGCGCCTCGCCGAGGCACATCAGCGCCTCCGCGGCCGTGGCCCGGTGCCCCACCGACCGGGCGAGGGCCAGCGCCTCGCTCGCGTGGCGCATCGCCACCGCCACGGTGCCGCCGCCGGCCTCGAAGTACGCGATCGTCGCGAGGACCTGCGCCCGGACCCCGAGGTCCTCGGTGGCGGCCCCGTGCCGCGCGGCGACCGCGAGCGCCTCCGCGACCCGGTCGAGCGCCCCGCTGACGTAGCGCAGCAGCGCGAGCCCCATGGCCGCGCGGGCGAGCGGCGCGTGCCCGTGCCGCCGCGGATCGCCCGTGCGCAGCGCGGACTCCAGGTGATGCAGGCCCTCGCCGGCGCGGCCCTGGCGGAACCAGAACCAGGAGAGCCCGCCGCCGATGCGCAGCACGGCCGCCGTGTCCCCGGCCGCGCTCGCCCTGCGCAGCGCCGCCCGCACGTTGTCGCTCTCGATGTGCAGCAGCCGCATCCACCGGGCGCTGCCGGGCCCGCGCAGCTCGTCGCCGGCGGTGTCGGCCAGCTCGCGAACCCAGGCGGTGTGCCGGCCCTCCAGCACCGCACGGCGGCCGGCGGGCGTGCGGCGCAGCGCGTACTGGCGGACCGTCTCCAGCATCACGTAGCGCCGGTCGTCGCCGTCGGCCACCACCGCCACGGTCACCAGGGACTTCTCCACCAGGCCGGCGAGGTCGGCCAGGGTGTCGGCGCGCCCGGTGACCGCCCCGGCCGCGCAGAGCCCGAAGCCGCCCTCGAACACCGCCAGCGCCTGCAGCGACTCGCGCTCGGCGTCGTCGAGCAGGTCGTACCACGAGTCCATCAGGCCCAGCAGCGTGGTGTGCCGCGAGCCGGTGCGCGCCCCGGCCAGCAGCGCGAACCGGTCGTCGAGCCGGTCGAGGATCTGCCCCGGGGACAGCACGCGGCACTGCGCGGCGGCGAACTCGATGGCCAGCGGCATGCCGTCGAGGGCCGCGCAGAGGCGGGCGATCAGCCGCCGCTCGTCCGGGCCCGGCGACCATCCGCTCAGCACGGCGGCGGCCCGCGCGACGAACAGCGCGACCGCCTCGCCCCCGACGCCGCCGGACAACGGCGGCACCTCGAACAGGTGCTCCCCGTCGACGCGCAGCGACTGGCGGCCGGTGCTCAGCACGCGCACGTGCGGGCACGCCCGCAGCAGCGCGCGGACGAGCGCCCCGACCGCGTCGGCCAGGTGCTCGCAGTTGTCCAGCACGAGCAGCACCGTGCGCGTGCGCAGCGCCGCGATCAGGGTGTCGAGGCCGCCCGTGCCGCTGATGCCCAGCACCGCGCAGAGCCGCTCGGCGAGCGCCGCGGGCTCGTGCAGGCCGGCCAGCTCGACGAACCACGGGCCGTCGGCGTCGCGGCGCGCGCCGGCCACCGCCAGCGCGAGCCTGGTCTTGCCCATGCCGCCCGCGCCGGTGAGGGTGACCAGGCGGTGCCGGCTCAGCATCTCGGCCACCACCCGCTGTTCGCCGGCCCGGCCCACCAGCGCCGAGATCGCGTGCGGCAGGTTGCCCGGGCTCCCGGCGACCTCGGCGCGGCCGGCGGCCGGCGCGAGCGCCTGGTCCAGGATGTCGTGGTGCAGCCCGGCCAGCTCCGGGCCGGGCTCGACGCCGAGCTCGTCCATCAGGCGGTCGCGCGCCTCGCGCAGCGCCGCCAGCGCGTCGCCCTGGCGGCCGGCCCGGTACAGCGCCCGCGCCAGCAGCGCCCAGCCCCGCTCCCGCAGCGGGTGCTCGGCCAGGAACGCCCGCAGCTGGGCGGCGGCCGTCTCGTGCGCGCCCGACTCGATCAGCGCGGCCAGGCGGTGCTCCGCGGCCCCGGTGCGCAGCTCCTGCAGCCGCTGCGACTCGGCGAGCGCGAACGGGTGGTCGGCGCAGTCGGCGTACGCCGGCCCCCGCCAGAGAGCCAGCGCCTCGTCGAACCGGGCCAGCGCCGAGCGGGCGTCGCCGCCGGCCAGCAGGTCCCGGCCCCGGGTCACGGCCGTGGTGAACCGGTCGGCGTCGAGGGCGCCCGGGCCCAGCCGCAGCGCGTACCCGGCCCCGTCGCGCACCAGCACCCGCCCGGGCTGCCGTGGCCGGTGGCCGGGCTCGAGGGCCCGGCGCAGGACGGACAGGTAGCCCTGCGCGGTGATCCGGGCGCTCGGCGGCGGTTCGTGCGGCCACAGGCAGTCGACCAGCGCGTCGATCGGCACGAACCGGCCGCCGGCGATGACCAGGCGGCACAGCAGCGTCCGCGGTGCCGGGCCCCCCGCGGCGACGGCCCGCCCGTCGTGCCGCACGACGGTCGGGCCGAGCACCCCGAGCGTCAGCTCCGCCCGGGCATCGGGTGCAGCGGCCATGTTCACCTCACGAGCGGGTCCGGATCTTTTCCGAGCCCGCCAGCGTCGCCCATGCACCGTTCGCCTGTCAGCCGCATGTATGACACCCGCGCCCGCGGCCGCGGCCGGGAGCGCGTCACCCGGCGGGGCTCAGCAGGGCGTGAAGAACACCTGCCGGATGCCCGAGGTCACGCCCCAGCTCCCGGCGGGCTGGCCGCAGCCGGTCCACGACTGCCCGATGAGCTGGGTCTTGGCCGTGTCGGCGTAGTAGGCGAAGACCACGAGCAGGTCCCCGCCGGGTGGCGGAACCGGGATCGCGCTCGCGGGAGCCTGGGCGCCGGCGATGACGGCGCCGGTGACCACCAGGGCGAGCAGTGTGCGGCGGAGCATGTCCTGTTCCCTTCGACGATGGGCTGTGCATCGGCTCGGGCCGCGCGGACGGCGGGACCGTCCGCCCGGCACGCTCAGGCGTCCGGCTCGATGTCGAAGCGCAGGGCCGACTCGGCGGCGGACAGGGACCGGGCCACGGCGGCGCGGCCGGGGCCGGACGCCAGCAGGTAGCCGAGCTTGGCCCCGGCCCGGGTGTAGGGCACCACGGCGTCGCCCAGGGCCGCGGCCACGACCACGTCGGCGATCCCGGGCACCGCGCGGGCGGCCTCGACCCCGTCGACGCCGACGAGCTTGCCCTCCACCGGCGCGCCGAGCACGCGGAACGCGGCGTGACCGCGCGGCTCGGCGGAGACCTCGACGCGCTCGCCGAGCGCCATGCGCACGTAGACCTCGGTCGCGTCGACGCCGTAGGCGAGGCCGAGCAGCTCCGCGACGCCGTTGCCGCCGGTGCGCGCGCCCCACTCCCCCACCACGAGGCGGCCGTCGGGGGTGAGCAGCAGGTCGGCGTTGAGGGCGCCCCAGCGGTAGCCGAGCGCGGCGCACAGCTCGTCCAGCACCGGGCGGGCGCGCTCGGCGAGGTCCTCGGTCTGCTCGCCGCCCGGCATCCAGTGCTCGGTGGTGACGAAGTACGGCGGGTCGGTGAGCCGCCGTTCGGTGACCCCGGTCGCGGCGATCCGGCCGTCGACGACCACGGCCTCGGCGGTGAAGTGCCGGCCGGTCAGGTACTCCTCCACGATGACGACGTCCCGGCGGGAGAACGCGGCGGCCTCGGCGAGCGCGGGGCCGAGGCCGGCGGGCTCGGCGACGCGGGTGATGCCGCGGCTGCCGCTGGAGTCGGTGGGCTTCACCATCAGCGGCCACGGCACCCCGGCGTCGCGCAGGCCCCGGCGCGCCTGCCCGTGCGGGCCCTGCCACCAGCGCGGGCCGGGCAGGCCCAGGCCGTCGCAGACGGAGCGGAAGTAGCCCTTGTCGACCGAGGCGCGCACCGCCTCCTCCGACAGCCCGCACGGCAGGCCCAGCCGGGTGGCCAGGGCGTACTGCGACGGCAGGTTCACGTCGCTGGCCGGGGACACGACGCCGTCGACGCGCCGGCCGCGCAGGGCGGCCACGAGCGCGGGGACGGCGAGGGTGCTCACGTTGAGCAGCTCGTCGGCGACGGCGGCGCCGGGAGCGTCGGCCCGCGCGTCGGCGCAGATGGTGTGCACGCCGAGGGTCCGGGCCAGGCGGAGGGTGCCGAGCGCGCCGTCGGCGCCGCCCAGCACGAGCAGCGTCGTCACGAGGCGGCCGCCAGCCGGGCCGGGCGCTGGGCCGGGCCGGGCTCGAGCAGGTCGGCCGGGGCGATCGGGATGTTCGCCTCGCGGATCAGGTACAGCGGGGTGCGGGGCTGGCCGCGGCCGATGTGCACCAGGTAGCGGCCCATCACGGCCAGCGCGGCGAGGGCGATGCCGGCGGCGAGGCAGAGCAGCACCGAGGCGGAGACGCCGGCGAGGGTCACCGCGAGGCCGGCGAAGGCGAGGAGGGCGGCGAGCACGCAGGCGGTGACGGCGGCGGCCATGGTCCGGTCGGAGTACGACACGAACAGCTCCACCGAGTGGCGGGCGAGGCCGCGCCAGCGGACCTTGGGCTCGCCCCGCAGCCGGGGGCGGTGCGCGGTCGGCACCGTCGTCCACGCGGCGGTCAGCCGGGGCACGGTGGCCAGGAAGTAGGGGGTGCCCAGCCGCAGGTCGACGATCCGGCGCGCGAGTGAGGCCCGCACGAGCCGGAACGTGGTGGCCCCGGCGGGCAGCTCGATGCCGAGCAGCCGGCGGGCGATGAGGTCGTGGATCTTCGAGGAGACGCGGCGCGACCAGCGGTCCTTGCGGTCCACGCGGATGCCGAAGACGGCGTCGTAGCCGGTGCGTGCGGTCTCGATCAGCCGGCGGCCCTCGGCCGGGGGGAATTGCAGATCGGCGTCGAGGTGCAGGATCCAGTCGTTGCGGGCGTAGCGGTACCCGGCCGAGAACGCCGGTTCCACCCCGAAGTTGCGAGTAAAGGATAAATAGGACACCCGGCGATCCCGGGCGGCCAGGGCCCGTATTCGGTCCAGCGTCTCGTCGGTGCTCCCGTCGTCCACGAACAGGATTTCGAGGTCATCGAATCCGGCCAATTCGGTCACGATCTCCTCGTAGACCGGGACGATGTTCTCCTCCTCGTCGAGGCAGGGAACCACGACCGTCAGCGTAAATGGATGCACCTGTAGGCCTTCCATCGTCACGGGGGTTGCACCGATCGCAGCGGTGACTGCTGTCAATATCAATACCATCGTCGGACTTCCGATCCAAACGATCGTTTGAAACGATTACGATCAATGATCAAGGCGTCCACCGACGACGGGACACGGGAATGTATGTACTCGGGTTGAGCCAACATCACGACTCGGCCGCCGCCCTGCTGCTCAACGGACAGATCGTCGCGTTCAGCGAGGAGGAGCGATTCACCCGGATCAAGCACGACGGGGCGTTCCCGGCGGAGGCGGTCAAATGGTGCCTCGCCCACGCGGGCATCACCCTCGGCGAGGTCGACCACGTCGCGTACTTCTGGCAGGCCCCGCGCGAGGTCCTGCACGCCGGCACCCACTTCCTGCGGCACCTGCCCGCGACCCTGGCGGTGTTCCGCAACGACGGCGGCGACTACGCCGACCGGGCCCAGAGCCTGCGCTCCACGCTGTCGGGCGGCGGGGCCCAGACGCACTCGGACGACTATCACGTCGGCGGGGCGCTGTTACTGCACCTGCGCCGGTCCATGACGCTCGGGCGCATCCTGCGCGAGGCGGTGGGGTACAGCGGCAAGACGCACTTCAAGGTGCATCTCGTGGACCACCATCACGCCCACGCCGCAAGCGCGCTGCACCTGTCGCCGTGGACCGACGCGGCCCTGATCACCTGGGACGGCATCGGCAGCGACGGCACCTCCACGTTCCTCGGCGTCGCCGACGGGGACCGGATCGTCGACGTGCGCCGGGTCAAGTTCCCCCACTCGCTGGGCGCGATGTACGCGTGCGTCACCGGCTGGCTCGGCTTCCACCCGGCCAAGGACGAGGGCAAGATCATGGGGCTGGCCGCCTACGGCAAGCCGACCTTCGTCGAGGACTTCCGCCAGCTGGTCCGGCTCGAGGACGAGGGCCGCTACGCGCTGGACCTCAGCTGGTTCCGCCACCACGCGACCGGCAAGCACCGGGTCTCGCAGAAGTTCGTCGACCGCTTCGGCCCGGCGCGGCCGAAGACCCGCGACGCGGTGCCGCAGCACTACGCCGACATCGCCTACGCGCTGCAGAACACGCTCGAGGAGGCCGGGCTGCACGTCGCCCGCTGGCTGCAGGCGCACACCGGGCGCACCCGCCTGTGCACCGCGGGCGGGGTCGCGCTCAACAGCGTCATGAACGGCAAGATCCTGCTGGAGACCCCGTTCGAGGAGTTCTTCGCCCAGCCCGCCTCGGCCGACGACGGCTCCGCGCTCGGCGCCGCGATGATCGTCAGCAGCGAGCGCGGCGCGCCCCGGCACCGGGGCAACTACATCTTCCTCGGGCCCGAGTACACCGAGGCCGACATGGAGAAGGCGCTCACCGAGGCCGGGCTGGCCTACACCCGCCCGGAGCGCATCACCCGCACGACCGCCGAGGCGGTCGCGGCCAGCAAGATCGTCGGCTGGTACCAGGGCCGCATCGAGGCCGGCCCGCGGGCGCTGGGCAACCGCTCGATCGTCGCGGACCCCCGCGGCTTCGACACCAAGGACCGGCTCAACGAGAAGGTGAAGCACCGCGAGCCGTTCCGCCCGTTCGCGCCGTCCTGCCTGGCCGAGCACGCGGGCGAGTACTTCGCCAGCGGCTACCCGAGCCCGGTGATGCTGCTGGTCTTCGACGTGCTCGAGCACCAGCGCACGGTGGTGCCGGCGATCACCCACGAGGACGGGACCGCGCGGGTGCAGACCGTCTCGCGCGAGGACAACGCGCTGTACCACGAGATGATCACCGAGTTCCACGGCCTGACCGGCGTCCCGATGGTGGTCAACACCTCGTTCAACGACAATGAGGAGCCGATCGTCTGCACCCCGGCCGACGCGGTCCGCTGCTACCTCAAGACCGGCATGGACGCCCTCGCGCTCGGCCCCTTCTGGACGGAGAAGTCGTGATCCGACGCTGGGGCTGGCTGCTGGCGGGCGTCGCCGGCGGCGCGCTGACCCTGCTGCTCATGGTGGTGCTGCCGCCGGACCGGACCATCGACAACCCCGCGGAGTTCGTGCTGCGCCTCGCCCCGGTCGTGTTCGCGGTGCTCGCCATCGGCGGGTTCCCGCAGCGGCCGGGGATCGGCCTGGCCCTGCTCGCGGTGGTCGTGGTCGGCTACATGGGCGTGGTCGACACGCTCTACACGCTGCGCGTGCTCGGGCTGGCCGACGCGACCGACCAGGCGGCGGCGTTCCCGTCGTTCTACCAGATGGCGATCTTCGTCAACGCCTTCACGATCCTCGCGGTGCTGTTCGGCTACCGGCTCGGCGGCGCGCCGTCGGGCCGGGTGCTGCGGCTGGGCTTCGCGGCCACGCTGGTGCTCGTCTCCGGGCTCAACGACATCACGTTCTACTACCTCTACGACTGGCCGGACGGGCGCCCCGAGCGCTTCGCGTGGGCCTCGCACATCACGGTCTTCACCGGCTCGCCGGCCTCGCCCGCGGGTGCGATCGCCTTCTGCGCCGTGCACCTGCTGCTGGCCGGGGCCGTCCTCGCCCTGCCGTGGCTGCGCACCCGGCTGCAGACCCGGCTGCCTAGTCGACCAGGGTCAGCAGCTTCCGCGCCACGTTGATGCCCTGGCGCATCGCCTGGTCCATGTCGATGTACGTGTAGGTGGCCAGCCGGCCGGCGAGGACCCGCGGCGGGCCGGGCAGCTGGGCGAGCAGCTTCTCGTACTTGCGGTGCAGGTCCCGGTTGGTCCCCTGCACGTCGTCGACCGGGTAGTGGCGGGCCGGGGCGTTGGGATACTCGTAGCTGACCATCGTCCCCGGCTCCCGCTGCCCGCTCATCCACTTCGTCTCGATCGCGCGGGTGTGCGGGTGCTGCAGGCCGGGCGTGTTGAGCACCCCCGCCGGCAGCACGTGCTCGGCGTCGGGGAACCAGCGGTGCACGAAGCGGACCCCGCGCCAGGCCAGCGGGCCCAGCGCGTCGGCGAAGAACTCGTCGAGGGCGCAGGTGAGCACGACCGCGGCGGCCCCGGCGCACAGCTCGTCCCAGTCGGCGACGGTGACCGGCGTGCCCAGGGTCACCGGCACGCCGCGCAGCAGCCCGTCGACGAGCCGCCGGTAGCCGCCCTCCGGCCAGCCCTGGTGCGGGTCGCGGAACAGGTCGAGGTGGCCGTCCTCGCGCAGCTCGATGCGGCGGGGCGCCCAGACCGCGGCCAGCTCGCTGGGTTCGCAGCCCCACTGCTTGCGGGTGTACCCCTCGATGTACTCGCGGTACAGCGTCTCGCCCATCAGCTCGATGCACCACGCCTCGAGGTTGTCCCCGCCCGGGTGCTCGGGGCGCGCGGCCAGCTCCCGCTCGATCACCGGCCACTGCGGCAGCTCGCGCAGCTCGGACAGCTGCGGCGGCCAGCTCATGATGCGGCCGAAGACCTCGGTGCGCACGCGGTGGCGGTACGGCCGCATCGGCACCAGCGTGTTGACCAGCCGCCACACCTCCTCGTCGGCGGTGTGGAAGATGTGCGCCCCGGTCGGTTCGTAGAGGATGCCGGCCGCCGACGCGGTGCGCAGCTGCCCGCCCCAGTCCGGGTCGGCCTCGATGACCTCGACCGCCCGACCGGCCCGGCGCAGCTCGTGGGCGACGGTCGCCCCGGCGAGGCCGGCCCCGACGATGCGCACCGGGCGCGTGGCTGTGATCGACACTGATCAGCCTCCAGACCAGACCTCGGCGTCGGCGAGGAACGCGTTCGCGGAGGTGGCCGCGATCTCCGTGCCGCCCAGGCGCAGGCGGCCGCTCTCGCACGGGATGTACACGTTGGTGAGCCGCAGCCCGTTGCCCGGGAACGCCTCGACGCCGATCGCGCGCGGCTGCCCGGCCCCCGTGATCTCCAGCTCGGCGTCGGCCGCGCTCGCGCGCAGCCCGGCGGCGTGGTCGAGCTCGAGGCGCACCGGCGCCACCGTCACCGCCGGCTCGGGCCAGGGCAGGCCGGCGACCTCCGGGAAGTGCCGCACGAACGCCTCGGCGAGCCAGCGGCCCAGGTCCGGGGACTCGGTCGCGATCCGGACCTCGCCGTCGTACCACACCACGAGCGCCGTCCCCGCGCCCCGCACCGACCAGTCGACCCGCCACGCGGAGGCGAACGCGACGGTCCGCTCGCCGTCGCGGAGCGTGAGACCGGGGTTCGCCCCGAACAACAGCACCGACACGCCACGAGCATACAAGCCATCGATGCCCATAAGCTGTTGTCATGCAGGGGAACCTTGCCGTGCGCTTCGCCGACCCGGCCGCCGCCGACCCTCCGGCGGGCTGGGCCGAGCTGGTCCGCGACGCCCCGCTGCACCCGGTGTGGGACTGGTCGCTGGTGCGGGCCGTGGCCGCCGCGCGCCGCGGGGCGACGGTCGCGGCGGTGGTGCTCGACGGGGACCGCGCGGTCGCGCTCGTGCACGCCCGGCTCATCGGGCCGGGCGGGACGGTGGCCGACGTGGAGTGCCCGGGCTCGATGTCCCTGCCCGGTGTGGCGCTGCCCGGCGACCTCCCGCCCGGCCTGGCGACCGGCCCGCCCGAGCGGCTGGGCGCCGTGGCGGCGGCGTTCGAGGCGGCGCTGCGCCGGCAGCGGCGGCGGGTGCGGGCGGTGTCCTACCGGCAGGTCTACCCCGGCGCGCTGCCGGTGCTGGCGCGCGGCGTGGGGCTGGTGCGCCGCGGCGACGACGTGGCCGTGCTGCGCAACCGGTTCGCCAGCTACGAGGAGTACCTCGCGACGCTGCCCAGCAAGCGCCGGCGTGACCAGGGCCGGCTGGTGCGCCAGACCGACGGGGACCCCGGCGTGACCGTCCACTTCGGACCGCCGCCGGAGCGCTTCGACGCCGCCGCGTTCCACGCGCTCGCGGAGCAGACCGACCGGCGCAACCATCGCCGCCGGTTCCCGCCGCGGCGGCGCTGGTCGCTGGAGTTCCACGCCGCGCAGGCCGCGGTGCCGGGGGCGCGGCTGCTGCGCTACACCGCCGCCGACGGGCGGCTCGTGGGGGCCACCATCACCTTCGACCACCCGTCGGCGCCGCTGGCCGGGCCGTGGGCGGCGCTGGACCCGCGCGAGGGCGGCCGGTCGGGCATCTGGTACGAGCACTTCGCCCGCTCGCTGCGCTGGGCCATCGAGTCGGGGCGCGGCGGGTACATCGCCGGCAAGGGGCTCATGGCGCAGAAGGCCGAGCTCGGCTTCGAGGCGGTGCCCCAGTTCACCGTGCTGCGCCGGCTCGCCGGGGCGGGGTGATCAGCGCGGCCGGCGCAGGACGAGCCACTGGGGGACGATGTCGTAGCCCAGCTCGGCCTTGAGCTCCACCAGCCCCTTGCCGCCGATGACCCCGGCCCGCCCGGACTCGATCGCCCACCGCAGGATGCGCGCGTGCTGGTCGAACCACAGGCCCCGCGGCCCGCCCTCGTGCGGGTCCAGGGCGCCCCAGGGGCCGGCCAGCGGTACCGACGGGTGGTCGAAGTTGATCCCCAGCCCGACGAGCTGCCCGGCGCGCTCGTAGCGGGCCGCCAGCACCCCCGGGACCGTGGCCATCGCCGAGCGCAGCGAGTGCGACAGCCGCCGCGGCCGGGGCCAGCGCCGGGTCTCGTGGCGGCCGCTGGTGGTGTCGGCGAGCGCGTTGAAGCGGTCGAGGTCGACGGGGCCGGTGAGCGGGCCGAACGAGGACTCCAGCCCCGGCTCGCGGGCCACGAGCTTGACCTGGCGGCGCTGGCTGGCCCGGCGCGACTGGCTCAGGCCGGCGAGGTAGCGCTCGTAGTCCTCGAACGTGTTCGTGAACATGGTGACCGGCAGCCCGCGCCCGACCAGGCTCAGCCGCCCGGCCACGACGGGCAGCTCGCCGGCGTAGACCGAGCGGTACGCGACGGCGCGCACCCGCCGGTGCTCCTTGCGCAGCGCCGCCTCGAACGCGGCGAGGGCCGCGGCCAGCAGCGGCCCGTCGCCGGCCGCGCCGCCCGCCGGGTCGAGGGCGCCGGGCAGGCCGCCGCGCAGCACCAGGCCGGGCATCGAGGACGAGCCCGGGCAGCCCACGTCGGCCAGCGTGCGGCCCGGGCCGGTCAGCCGGGCGTACACCAGGCCGGCCACCTCGCCCCCGTCGCGCAGCAGCGCGGCCACGGCGGCGCCGCGGCGCGGGCCGGCGGCGGCGTGCACGACGGACCAGCGCCAGACCGGGTGCGCGGCGCCCTTGTCGACGAAGTCGTCCCAGCCGGGCGGCGGCTCGGCCCGGGCGGCATCGGCGAACGCCACTTCGAGTTCCATGCCCTTAAATATAGGGATGCGTGCGGGAACGGTGGCGCTGCTCGTGGCGGGGCGCGGCACGGCGCGGATCGCGCAGTGGGCGGCCGGCGTCGTGCTGCTGGCCGCCTGGGGCCCGGTCGCCTTCGCCGCCTACGCCGCCGCGACCGGGGTGATGAGCTGGCTGTTCGCGCTGTCGGGGGGCACCGAGCGGGCCGCGCTCGTGCTCGTCGGCGCCCCCGGGGGCCGGCGGCTGGAGCCGCTGTTCGTGTGGTTCGCCCTGGCCCCGTTCGCGGCCGCGCTGCTGGGCTGGGCCGCCGTGGCGCTGCTGGCCCCGGGCCACCCCGCGGTCACCTACGCCGCCGCGGCCGCGCTCTACACCGGCACCGGCACGGCCACCGTGCTCGTCGGGCTGTGGCGGCTGCGCGGCGCGGCCCGCGCCGACGCCGCCGCGTTCGCCACGATCGGGGCCGGCTACGGCGTCGCGGTCGCCCTGGCGCTGCTGGCCGGGGCCGGCGTCGGGGTGATCCTCGGCGTGCTCACCGCGACCGCCGGGCTCGTCACCGCCGTGCTGCTCGCCGCGCTGTGGCGCACGGTGCCGGTGCGCCCGGCGGTGCCGCGGGCCGAGGCGCTCGGGGCGCTGCGGGCGGTGGGCCTGCTCGCGGCCGGCGAGGCGGTCGCGCTGGCCGGGGTCCCGGTGTTGTACGCCGAGCAGGCCGGACGCGTCCCGGCCCCGCAGATCAGCGCCTTCTACGTCGCGATGCTCGTCTCGGGCGCGGCCGGGGTGCTGTGGGGCTATCTGCTGCGGCTGTGGCAGCCGCGGCTCTCGGCCTGGCTGGGCGCGCACCCCGGGGCGGCCGCCGCGCTGGTGCGCCGCGTGGCCCTCGGCGCGGCCCTGGCCGGGGCGGGCGTGAGCGCGGCCGGCACCGCGGCGCTGCTGGCGTGGGGGCCGAGCGGGCCGCTGCTCGTCGCGGCCGTCGCCGCGGAGATCGCCGTCTACACCGCCGTCACCTGGGCCGGGTTCGTGGTGGAGAGCGGCGACGACCGCGCCCGGGCCCGCTCCACGCTCAGCGGCGCGGTGGCGCTCGCGGTGACCGCCGTGGCCGGTTGGTGGCTCGTCGGGGCCGGCGGGGCCACGGGGGCGGTGCTGGCGCTGGTCGCCGGGCTCGCCGTGCGGGGGCCGCTGCTGCGGGTCGGCGAGCGCTCGGCCCGGGCCGGCCGGTGACCGCCCCGCCTTCGTCGGCAGAACGGCCACCGGAGTTCAGGGCGCGCAGCTGAGCACCGTGGCCTGGCACCTGGGCGGATGGCCCGCGGTGGCCGGGTTCGGCGGGGCGCTGCCGCTGCCGGCGCTGGTCACGTACCTCGCGGGCGGCCTGCGCAAGGAGCGCGCGCAGGACGCGGAGGACGCGGCGCGGGCCGAGGCCCAGGTGCCGGTCGCCGCCTGAGGCCCGGCCCGTAGCGGTCCGTTGAGTCGGCGGTCACCGATGATGACGGGGGTCGCCGGGATCGACCCCG
Source organism: Dactylosporangium sp. CA-052675 (assembly GCF_050947935.1). Classification (GTDB taxonomy): domain Bacteria; phylum Actinomycetota; class Actinomycetes; order Mycobacteriales; family Micromonosporaceae; genus Dactylosporangium. The sequence continues at coordinate 7,384,217 of NZ_CP192010.1, forward strand.
GGCCGTACGCTCGGCCGCATGGAGCAGGACGCCAACGGTATGGGCGGGCCGGTATCCGGGCGGGCCCGCGTTCCCGGCGGCCCGCCGGCCGGGCGCGCCGGCGTGCCGGTCGGCCGGGCCGCGGTGGGCGGCTCGGCAGCGGTGGCGGGCTCGGCAGTGGTGGCAGGCTCGGCAGTGGTGGCAGGCTCGGCAGTGGTGGGCGACTCGCCCGCCCCCGGTGGCTCGGGCGCGGGCCGGGCCGGGGCACGGGCGAAGCGAAGACGCCGGCGCAACGTCCTCATCGCCTCGATCGCCGCGTTCATCCTGGTCACCGGCATCGGCCTGGTCTCGGGCACCTACTACTTCGACAAGGTCGCGCTGCCGGAGGACATCGCGCTGGCCGAGTCGACCACGATCTACTTCGCCGACGGCCAGACGCCGATGGGCAGCATCGGGGAGAACCGCACCTCCCTGGCGTTCAAGGACATCCCGCCCGACATGCAGCACGCGGTGGTCGCGGCCGAGGACAACACGTTCTACACCAACGACGGCGTGGACTACCGGGGCGTCGTGCGAGCCGCCTGGAACAACGTCTCCGGGGGTGACCGGCAGGGCGCCTCGACGATCAGCCAGCAGTACGCCCGCCGCTGGGCCGATCTCGAGGGCGTCACCTACGCGCGCAAGCTCCGCGAGGCGGTCATCGCGCTGAAGCTCAACCAGCAGTACAGCAAGGACGAGATCATGACGATGTACCTCAACATCGTCTACTTCGGCCGCGGCGCCTACGGCGTGGAGGCCGCCGCCCAGGCCTACTTCGCCAAGTCCGCGAAGGAGCTCAAGACGAACGAGGCCATGCTCCTCGCCGCGCTGATCAAGAACCCGGAGGGCAGCGGCAAGGGCTCCCCGTTCGACCCCAACATCGACAAGGCGCAGTCGCAGAAGCGGTTCGCCTACGTCCGCGACCAGATGATCGAGCTCAAGTTCGTGCCCGCGGCCGAGGCCGACGCCCGGATGCGGTTCCCGGACAACGTCATCACGCCGGCGCAGGCGCGGGAGCGGGCGGTCGCGCGGCAGAACCTCGGCAAGCCCGAGGGCCTCATCATCCACCACGTGCTCGGCGAGGTCGCGGCGCTGACCGACCCGCGCACCGGCCAGCCGCTCTACGAGGACACCGACGCCGACGGCAAGAAGAACTTCGACAAGATCCGCAACGGCGGCCTGAAGATCGTGACCACGGTCGACAAGGACATCCAGCAGATCGCGGTGAGCAAGGCCAGCCGCGCCAAGGGCTCCAACATGGAGAAGCAGCCGCCGAACCTGCAGGCCGCGCTCGTGGCGGTCGAGCCCGGCAACGGTGGCGTGAAGGCCTACTACGGCGGCGACGACGGCAACGGCTGCGACTACGCGAGCTACTACGCCGACCCGGTGCTCGGCACCGGCGGCCCGAGCTGCGGCGGCGGGCACCCGCCGGGCTCGACGTTCAAGGTCTACACCCTCGCGTCCGCGCTGATGGCCGGCTACTCCATCGACTCGATGTGGAACGGGGTGCCGCAGGACTTCCCCGGGCGTACGGCGGCCAAGCACAACCAGGTCAAGAACGCGACCGAGGGCGTCGAACCGGAGTGCAAGTCCGGCTCCGGCAAGTGGTGCACCCTGGAGGAGGTCACGGTCCAGTCGCTGAACGTGCCCTTCTACGCGATCACGCTGCAGCTCACGCCGGCCCGGGTGATCGACACGGCCCGCGCGGCCGGGATCCGCAACATGTGGGCGACGGTGCAGGGCCAGGACCAGCCGCAGCGCATCGACCTCGAGAAGCTCAAGGGGGCCGACGTCGCCCCGAAGTACTTCCAGGAGGAGGTGGGCTTCGGGCAGTACCCGATCACCGTCCTCGACCACGCGGGCGGCCTGGCGACCTTCGCGGCCCGCGGCACCGCCTTCAGGACCCACTTCCTCAAGGAGGTGTGGACCGGCGACCGCAAGACCTACGGCGAGGTCCTCAAGGGCACCCGCATCCCCGGCTTCTCCGAGCAGATGGCCGACAACATGGCCCAGGTGCTCACCGGCGTGCCGCAGCACTACGGGCTGAAGTCGCCGCACGGGTACCAGCTCGCCGGGAAGACCGGCACCTGGCAGCTGGGCAACACCACGTCGAACGCGCACGCGTGGATGGGCGGCTTCGTGCCCTACGACCCGGGCCGCAAGGCGCCGGGGCTGGCCGCCGCGGTCTGGGTCGGCAACAAGGACAAGGAGGTCGCCATCAAGGACCGCAGCGGCAACAACATCATCGGCGGCAAGCTGCCCGGCCCGATCTGGGCCGACTTCATGGACTCGGCCCTGACCAAGGTCAACATGCCGAAGATCAAGTTCCCGCGGGCGCCGATCACCGGCAACAAGGACGTCGGCACCGGGGTGTCGCCGCAGCCGAGCGTGCCCGGCTTCCCGGGCTGGCCCGGACCGGGCGACCCGGGCCAGAACCCGAACCGGCCGGGGCCGACCCGCCGCCGCTGACCCACCCGGCGGGCCCTACAGCTTCACCAGGTCCGCGAGCACGGCTCCGTCGGCGGGCAGGCGCGACGGGGCCGGGCTGTCGTACACCACGAGCAGCCGCCGGTGCTCCGGCGGCCCCACGAGCGTGATGCCCTCGGCGTGGTCGTCGCCCTCGCCGTAGGGCAGGTCGAGCTCGCGCCGCACCGCGTCGCCGCGCACCACCTGCGGGGCGGCGGCGCGGGCGGCGTGGTGCCAGCGGTACAGGCGCACCGGGCCGTCCAGGTCCATCGACGGGCCCGCGAGCAGCAGCAGGTCGTCGCCGTCCGGGCACATGTCGCGGATGCCGAGGCCGTCGAGGCCGAGCACGTGCTTGCGGTAGCGCCGGCCGTCCTCGAACGGACGCAGGCGCAGCCGCTGGGGGGCGTCGGGCCCGGCGTAGGGCCGCAGCTCCAGCACGACCGCCCAGCCGCGCAGCACGGGCCCGCGCAGGCCCAGGTACACCCGCTCGCCGTGCACCGCGATGCCCTCGATGTCCAGCCCGTTGTCCTTGCCGGGGATGGGCAGGAACGGCGCGAGGTGCGGGTCGTCGCGCAGCAGGTTGCGCAGGTTGTCCTCGCCGCTGAGGATCGCCGCGTGCTGCCGGCCCGCCTCGGTGTCCACCCACGGCACCGGCTCGCCGCCGGCGAGCGGCAGCCGCACCAGGATCTGCCGGTTGTCCTGCCCCTCGACCCGGGCGAGCCGCTTGAGCGGCTTGGCGCCGTCGTGGTGGGCCTTGATCTGCTTGCGGCGCAGGCTGTGCGAGCCGACGGCCCACAGGAACGGCCCCGAACGCGCCAGGCCCTCGATGTCGGCCTCCTCGTCGGCGTCGGCGCCGGGCAGCGGCACCAGGTCGGCCAGGCGGTAGCTGGTCTCGTCGGTGTAGCGACCGGGCTCGAGGGGGTCGTCGGCCACGAGCCGCTCGATCGTGGCGGTCTCGTCGCCGGCGACCCAGAGCATCGGCCCGTCGGCGCGCACGGCCGAGAGGTTGGTGTGCGTGGTCGCGGCGCGGGAGCGCTCGCCGAGGTACAACCGCACGGTTCGTTCGACTGTCACCCGCTCATCGTGACATCGCCGCGACATCGGGATGATCACGTAGGGCGGATCCCCCTAGCGCAGCAGGTCGGCGATGCGTTCGAGGCCCTGGCGCAGGCGGCGGAAGTACGTCGCCCGGCTCAGGTGCAGGCGATGCGCCACCAGGTCGTGGCCGCCCGTGCCGCGCAGGTAGTACTCGTGCAGCACCGCCGCCGACTCACGGTCCGTCGGCGAGGCCGAGGCGGCCAGGGCCAGGATCGCGGCGGTCAGCTCCGGGGGTGCCGGCCGGCCCGCCCGGAGGCGCTCCAGGCCCGAGCGCACGGCGGCGAGGTCCGGCTCCGGCTCGGGCGGGGCCTGCAGGCCGGTCAGCCACGCGGGCAGCTGGGCGGGGCGGAAGGCGCGGGCGTAGACGGCGTTGGCGCGGCCGCAGCGGTAGAGGTCGTCGCGGGTCGTGCCGAGGCGGCGCAGGCCGAAGCGGGCGCACATCTGCTGGTACGGCTGCCACGGCGTCGACACGATCAGCCGTCCGTTCGCGATGCCCTGCACCAGGACCTGCCGCACCAGCAGCGGCTGGAAGCGGGTGAACCCCTCCTCGACCGCCATCATCCCGACCAGCGCCCCGCGGCCGGCGGCGGCCTTGGCGTGCTGCTGGAGCAGGGGTTCGAGCACCGGGGCGGGGCCGGCGCCGAGCGGGGTGAGGTTGACCATGCCGACGGGGCGGTCCTCGCCGTCGACGAGCATGTGGAAGCCGTGCTCGGCGCCGTCGAGCCAGCGCTGGAGCATCCGGTCGGCGCCGCGGTGGTCGAGGCCCTCGGTCGCGGCCCACTGGCGGGTCAGGCGGCCCATGGCGCCGGCGTCGGCGGCGGTGCCGGGCCGCACGCGCATCGGGCCGGGCGGCTCGGCGAAGAGGTCGGCGCGGAAGCCGGGGCGGGCGGCGAGGAAGAGCACCTGCTCGGCGAGCCGGGCCCGCAGCCTCGCGTCGCCGGCCCGCGCGACCTGGCCGTGGCGGCGAGCGACCGCCCTGGCCGCCAGCCGGCGTCGCCGGTTCGGTCTGCGCCAGCGGTACGCCCAGTCGAACACGAACCGGAAGGGCTCCACGACGGCGAGGCCGTGGGCGTCGGCGCGGACCACGCTGAGCCGGGCGAGCGTGTCGAAGGCGCGGCTCGAGGTGCCGGCCAGCGCGGCGAGCAGCTCCTCGTCGGCGCCGTCGACGGTGGCGAGCACCGACAGGCCCTCGGCGTCCAGGTCGGGTGCCTCGCCGCGCAGGCGGTGCAGCAGCACGGGCGCGGCCGCGGCGGCGAGGGGGCCGGGCGCGCGGTCGGCGCCGGCCAGCAGCGCCCCGGCGACGGCCCGCGCGAGCAGCGGGATGCCCCCGGCGAGCCGGACGGCGAGATCGTCGGCGACCAGCGCGCGGATCGCCTCCGGCGGCCACGGGGCGAGCTCGACGAGGGTGACCGGGTCGCCGCCCCAGGCCGGCCGGGCCGCGAGGGGCCGGCGGGAGGCGACGATCGCCACCGTGCCGGCCGGGGCGCGCTGGAGGCGGCGGCGCGCGGCGCGGATGCGGGGCTCGCTGTCGGTCGCGTCGAAGATCCACGGTCGGCGCAGACCCGGACGATCCCTGGCGAACTCCGCCAACAGCCGCGATTTGCCCACGCCCAGCGGGCCCGTGAGATTGACGATCCCGGGCGTCGCGCACGCTTCGGCGAGCCTCGATAAGCCGCTCGGCATCCCTGGACGATAGCGCGGCGCCGATGCGTTCGGGCCGGGAACCGATGAGACTCGGATGAGACTCCGGCGGGCGTCCGGCTCCATAGGCTCGGTCCACCCCCATCAATCGAGGAGGACAAATGGATCTCCGCCGGATCCGCACCATCGCCGCGGCCGCGCTCCTGGCCGGGGCCGCCGCCGTCGCGCTCGACGCCCAGCCCGCCGCGGCCGCCGTCACCGGCTGCGTCTACGGCTCCAACCTGTCCCTCAACCAGATGTCGGCGACGTGCACCACGACGCTCGCCGAGCGCTGGTACCTGCGGCTGACCTGCGAGCGCCTGGGCACCGGGCACGACATCTACGCCAACGGATCGCTCGTCTACGGCCCGGGCCGCGACACGTCGATCGCCCGGTGCCCGCTCAACACCGAGATCGTCGGCACCACGATCGCCTACCTGTAATTCACCCTCGCATTCGCGGAATCGGGCAGCGAGGGTTCCGTCGGCGGGTGGGTCTCCGGTTCCATGGTCCCCATTCCCTCGACCAGGGAGGTTATGTGGGATACAGAAGGAAGCTCACCGGCGCCGCGGTGCTCACCGCGTCGCTGACGCTGACGGCGGCGGGCCTGGTGTCGGCCCCCGCCAACGCCGAGGCCGGGGCCACGACCGAGTACACGGTCGTGGCCGCGGACAACGTCTCCACGGCCGACGCCACCGCCGCCATCGTCAAGGCCGGCGGCAAGGTGACCGGCAGCACGAGTGACGTGGGCATGTTCACGGTCGTCGCGCCGCAGAACGGCTTCGTCGAGAAGGCCGCGAACACGGCCGGGCTCGTCGGGGCGACGCGCAAGACCGTGATCGGCCGGGCCCCGAAGAAGCAACAGCCGGGCGAGGTCGAGCGCGAGGCCCAGCAGGCGGCCGCGGCCGCGAAGCGGGGCGGCGGCAAGAAGCCGGCCACGGCCGGGATGGACCCGCTGGACGACAAGCTGTGGGGCCTCACGGCCGTCAAGTCGGACAAGGCGCGCAAGGTCAACGCGGGCGACAAGCGCGTGACCGTCGGCATCCTCGACACCGGCGTGGACGCGTCCAACCCCGACATCGCCCCGAACTTCAACTGGGCGCTGTCGAAGAACTTCGCGAAGGACATGCCCGACATCGACGGACCGTGCGAGGTCGCGAGCTGCCTCGACCCGGTCGGCACCGACGACGGCGGCCACGGCACGCACGTCGCCGGCACGATCGGCGCGGCGGCCAACGGCATCGGCGTCTCCGGTGTCGCGCCGAACGTGTCGCTGGTCGAGCTCAAGGGCGGCCAGGACTCCGGGTACTTCTTCCTGGAGCCGGTCGTCAACGCGCTCGTGCACGCGGCCAACAACGGCGTCGACGTGGTGAACATGTCGTTCTACGTCGACCCGTGGGCGTACAACTGCCTCGGCAACCCGGCCGACTCCCCGGCCGCGCAGGCGGAGCAGCGCACCACCATCAAGGCGATGTTCCGCGCCCTCACCTATGCGCACACCAAGGGTGTGACCCTGATCAGCGCGCTGGGCAACAACCACGAGGACAAGGGCAAGCCGCGCACGGACATCTCCAGCCCGGACTACCCGGCGGACTCGGCCTACGACCGGCCGATCCAGAACAGCTCGTGCTGGGACCTGCCGACGGAGGGCCCCTTCGTCCTCAGCGTGTCCGCGCTCGGCCCGTCGCTGAACAAGGCCGACTACTCCGACTACGGGGTGGAGCGGACCGCCGTCTCGGCACCGGGCGGCTACTTCCGTGACGGCCTGGGCACCGACACCTACCGGACCCCGGGCAACGAGATCCTGTCCACGTACCCGAAGAAGGTCCTGCAGGAGGAGGGCTCGGTCGACGCGGACGGCAACGTCCTGCCCGAGTTCGCCGACTCCGTCTTCAAGCAGTGCACCGCGGCCGGGCAGTGCGGGTACTACACGTACCTGCAGGGCACCTCGATGGCCTCGCCGCACGCCGCCGGCGTCGCGGCGCTGATCGTCAGCGCGCACGGCACCAAGCAGGGCCGGGGCGGCTTCGGCCTGGAGCCCTGGAAGGTGGAGTACCTGCTGCTCAGCACGGCCGCGGAGCACGCGTGCCCCGAGCCGCGCACGGTGTCCTACGTCAACGTCGGCCGCTCGGCCGAGTTCGACGCGACCTGCGAGGGCAGCAAGCAGTTCAACGGTTTCTACGGCCACGGCATCGTCGACGCCTACGCCGCGGTCACCGCCCACGCCTGGTGGGAGCACCACTAAGCACTGGAGCCGGGGCCGTCTCCTCGCGGGGCGGCTCCGGCGCCCGGTACTCGCGCTCGAGGTCCTCCAGGGCCGCGCGCAGGGCCGCCAGCCGCTCCTCGATGCCCTTGTGCACCGGGGGCGGCGGCTGCTTCTCCGACTCGTGCGCCTCCTGCAGCGCGTTGAGGACCACGCCGACGAGCAGGTTGGTGAGCAGGTACGACGCGGTGATCATGTACGACAGGTAGTACAGGACGCCCCACTCGGTGACCTCGCGCCCGGCCCGCAGCGTGTCGGTGATGCCGTCCAGGGACAGCAGCAGGAACAGCGACAGCATGGCCTGCCCGACGGTGCCGTACTCCTGCGGGTACGCGGTGCCGAAGAGCATCCAGCCGATCATGGCGTAGCCGTAGAGCACGAGCAGCGTGATGAGCAGGAAGCTGCCCAGCCCCGGCAGGCTGCGGCGGATGCCGACGAGGATCACCCGCAGGCTCGGGAAGAGCCGGAACGCGCGCACGATCCGGGCCAGGCGCAGCAGCCGCAGCAGCGTCACGTTCTCGCGCACGCCCGGGACCAGCGGCGCGAGGATGATCGCGAGGTCGAACAGGTTCCACCGGTCGCGCGCGAAGCCCTTCACGTTCGCGGCGAAGCGGATCAGCAGCTCGAGCGAGAAGCAGCCGAGGAAGACGTACTCCAGCACGTGAAACGCCGGACCGGCCTCGTCGACGACGCCGTGGTACGTCTCCAGGCCCAGCGTGGCCGCATTGAGCACGATCACGGCGAACGACGCGGCGTTGAACCACGGCGCGGCGACGAGCCCGCGGCACACGGCCGCGACCCGCCCCGCCGGACTGTTTTCCACGGGGCGGCAGCCTACACAGTGCCGGTGCCGCCCGGCTTCGTGCCCTCCGCCCGGCGGACGCGCCGCGGGGTCCGGTCGCGGCCTCAGCGCCGGGCGAGCAGCCGCACGGTCGCGCCGGCCAGGACCAGGCCGAGGCCGGTCAGCAGCATCAGGCTCAGCGCGGCCCCGGTGACCGGCAGGGTGCCCGGCGCCGGGGCCGGTGGCGTCGCCGGTGGCGTGGCGGCCGCGGGCCGGACGGTCAGCGCCAGCTTCAGGGTGTGCGCGGTGCCGTCCGGGCCGGTGCCGAGGGCCACGAAGGCGTGCTCCCCCGCGGGCAGGTCCGCCGGTACCGTCACCGGGGCCGAGAAGTCGCCGTTCGCGTCCGCGGTCACCGTGGTCAGGACCGTCGGGGTGGAGTACACCGTCACCGTCACGGTCGAGTAGGGGGCGAAGCCGTGCCCCGTGACGACGATGCGCTTGCCGGGCGGGACGGTGCCGGCCGGGCCCTGGTCCGTCGCCAGCGTCAGCGGGGTGTCGGGCACGGTCGCGGGCGGGGCGGGGGTCGTCGGCGCGACCGCCGCCGAGGGCGGGCTCGCGGCCGAGTCGCCGCCGTGCACGCCCTTGGCCACGACCGTGACGGTGTACGACCGGCCACCCTCGGCCCCGAGCACGCAGCTGGTGTCCGTGGCGCTGCGCGTCTGGCACGTGGCCGGGCCCGGCGTCGCGGTCGCGACGTAGCCGGCGATGCCCGAGCCCGGGGTGCCCGCCGTCCACGAGACGGTGATCGAGGCGATGCCCGCCACCGCGGTCACGGCCGCCGGGGCGCCCGGGGCCACGCCCGGGGTCGTCGTCGCCGGGGCGCTGGGCGCGGAGTCGCCGGCCGGTGAGTGCGCGACCACGGTGATCGTGTATCGGGTGCCGTTCGCCAGGCCGGTGATCGAGCACGTGTCCGCCGCCGCGTCGCAGCTCGCGCCGCCGGGCTGGGCGGTGGCCGTGTAGCCCGTGACGCCCGCGGCCGAGGCCGGCGGGTTCCACGTGACCACGGCCCCGCGATCGGCCGGGGCCGCGCTCGCGATCGCCGGCGGCGTCGCGGCGGCCAGGGCCGTGATCGGGCTCGACGCGGCGGAGAGGGTGCCCTCGACGCCACCGCGAAGGGCGGAGACCGCGAAGGTGTACCGCACGCCGGCGCTCAGCCCCGGGACCGTGCACGGCGACGCGGCACAGTCCACCGTGGACCCGCCGGAGACGTGCACCCGGTAGCCGTCGACGGTCCCGCCCGGCCCGGTCCAGGTCACCGAGACGGTGCCGGAGCCGTTGACGCTGACCGGGCCGATCGCCGGGGCGCCCGGGGCCGCCACGGCGACGGTCGCGGCGGAGGCCGCGGACGCGACGCCGGCGCCGGCCTGGTTGCGGGCGGTGACCCGGAAGCGGTAGGAGGCGCCCGCGGTGAGGCCCGAGATCGAGCACGACGCGGTGGCGGGGGCGGCGCAGTCCCCGGTGGGCACCGCCGTGAACGCGCCGCCGTCCTCGGACATCTCGACGCCGTAGCCGGTGACCGGCGGGGCGGGCGCGGTCCACGTCAGGCTCATCGAGCGGTCCCCGGCCACGGCCACGGCGGGCGGCCCGGGCGCGGCCGGCACGTCGAGCGCGGTCACCGGGGCGGACGCGGACGAGCGGGGGCCCTCGAGCCCGGCGGCGAAGGCGGAGACGGTGAAGGTGTACGGCGAGCCCGGCGTGAGCCCCGCGACGGCGCACGGCGACGCGGGGCAGTCCACGGTGGAGCCGTCGGAGGCGTATACCCGGTAGGAGTCGGCGCCGCCGGGCGGGGCGGTCCACGCCACCGAGACGATGCCCGGGCCGGTGACCGCCCCGCCCACCGCGGCCGGGGCGGGCGGCGGCGTGCGGACCGCGACCGCACCGGACTGCGCCTGGCCGTCCACGGTCGCCCGCACCGAGCCGGCGCCGGTGGCCGTGCCGGTGAACGTGGCCGTGGCGGTGCCCGTGCCGGGCTGGATAGCGCCCTGCTGGGCCGAGAGCGTCCCGCCCGTCGCGGACCAGGTCACCGCGGCCCCGGTGAGCGCGCCGAGCTCACCGGCGGGCACGCTCGCGTCCGCCGAGTCGGTGAGGAAGCCCGCCGTCGCCGTCGCCGGGGCGCCGGTGAGGATCGACGCCGGCACCACCGCGACGCCCAGCCGCAGCACGGGTGCCGCGGTCAGCGTGCCCGCCGCGTCGACCACGGCGTCGCAGCCCGCGCCGCCGCCGGGCCCGGCGTTGCAGCCCCACCAGTCGCGCGTCGCGGTGAGCGTGCCGCCCGCGTGGTACAGGCCGGGCGTGTTGCCCGTGATCCGGCTGTAGGTGACGCTCGCGCTGCCGGCCACGTACAGCGCGCCGCCGAGGCCCTGGGCGCCGCCGGTGCCGGAGGCGGTGTTGGCGGTGAAGACGGTGCGGGTGAACGCCGGGGTGCCCGACTGGACGTAGACCGCTCCCCCGCGGGCGTCGGCGCCGCTGCCGCTGCCGGTGGCGGTGTTGGCGTCGAACGTCGTGTCGGTGACCGTCATCGAGCCGCCCGCGACGTCGGCGCGCAGGGCCAGCGCGGCGCCGCCGCCGGGGGCCGCGCCCGGGCCGGACCCGCTGACGTTGGCCATCGTGTTGGCGCGGAAGGTGCTGCCGTCGATCGTGAGGGAGTCGGTGGCGTGCTGGGCGGAGAAGTACACGCCGCCGCCGGGGCTGCTGCCGGAGCTGTTGGCGCTGAACGTGCAGTCCGACACCGAGAGGCTGCCGCCGGCCATGGCGACGCCGCCGCCGGGCGCGTTCGTGCGGCTCGCCGAGGCGTCGTTGACGTTGCCGGTGACGCGGCAGTCGGAGAGGGTCAGCGAGTCGGGGGTGGCCGCGGCCGGCGCGCCCGCGAGGATGCCGCCGCCGCCCACGCCGTCGGTCCCCCGGCCGTTGCGGATCGTGAGGCCGGACAGGGTGACGTCGACGGCGCCGGCCTCGGTCGGGTCGAGGTTGAACACGCGGTCGGCCGCACCGCCGTCCACGACGGTCGATCCGGGGCCGGCGCCGGTCACGGTCAGGTGCACCGGGCCGGCCCCGCCGGCGACGACGAGGGCGCCGAGGCTCAGGGTGTAGGTGCCGGCGGGGACCGCGACGGTGCCCGTGCCGGCGTTGCGGGCCCGGCAGACCGCCTCGCGCAGCGACAGCTGGCCGTCGGCGCCGGTGCCGGTCGTGATCGCCGGGTTCGCGCAGGCGCCGAGGTCGTCGGCGTCCTGCGTGCTCGTCACGCTGTGCGTGGCGGCGTAGGCCGGACGGGCGAACGCGATGCCGGCGACGGCGGCGAGCAGGACCGCGACACCGGCCCGGCTCAGCTGCTCCACCCTGGTCCTCATGGTCAAGAATCTAGCCGATTCAGACACTTGCGGTGTTAGTCTGCGCACGCTAGGTAGTCGAATCGCTGTGGGGGTATGCGATGGTTACCCGCCGAGAGGCGCTCACGGCCGGGGCCGGTGCGGTCGCCGGGATCGCCCTCGTGGCCCGGGCGACGCTGCCGCCGCTGAGCCGGTCCCGGTTCGCGCCGCTGGCCGGGGCCGCCTTCGAGCTCGAGGCGCTCGACGGCTCGGGCGCCCGGCACGCCGTGACGCTCGCGAGCGTGCCCGGCACCGAGCGGTCCTTCGCGCTGCGCTTCGCCACGAGTGCGGCCGTGGGCGACGGGCTGTATCGGGTACACCATCCGGATCTGGCGCCCGTGGACCTCTTCGTCGCGCCCGTCGGCCCCGGCCCGGGCCTGCTCGAGGCGGTCGTGAACCGCGAGGCGGCATGATCCGGGTCCGCCCGGCCACCGACGCCGACGACGCCTTCCTGCGGGCGGTCCACGCGGCGAGCCGGGACGAGGAGGTCGCGCGGTTCGGCTGGGACCCGGGGCGGACGGCCGCGTTGCTGGCCATGCAGTTCGACGCGCAGCGCCGGCACTTCCGCTCGGCCTGGCCCCGGGCCGTCGACGGCGTCGTCGAGGCCGCCGGGGAGCCGGTCGGGCGGCTGTACCTCGACCGGGGCCCGGCGGCGTTCACCGTGCTCGACGTCGCGCTGCTGGCCGGCGCGCGGGGCACCGGCATCGGCACGGCGCTGCTGCGCGGGCTGCAGGCCGAGGCGGCCGCGCTCGGCCGGGCGATCGAGCTGCGGGTGGTGTCCGGGAACCCGGCCCGGCGGCTGTACGAGCGGCTCGGCTTCCGCCCTGACGCCCGCGACGCCGGCGGCGGGCCGCGACTCGCGCTGCGGTGGGCCGCATGAGCGACATGTTCGTGGGCGAGATCCGCATGTTCGCGGGCAGCTACGCCCCCAGCGGCTGGATGGAGTGCGCCGGGCAGGTGCTCGCCATCGCCGAGTACGAGCTGCTGTTCAACCTCATCGGGACCACCTTCGGCGGCGACGGGCAGACCACGTTCGCGCTGCCCGACCTGCGCGGGCGCGCCCCGATCCACCAGGGCACCGGGCCGGGGCTCGGCCCGCGCGTCCCCGGCGAGGCCGGCGGGGCGGAGGCGGTCGCGCTCACCGTCGCGAACCTGCCCGCGCACGGTCACCAGCCGGTCGCGGCCTCCGCGAGCGGCACCGCCGACAGCCCCGCGGGCGCGTTCTGGGCCGCCATGCCGGACACGCCCTACGCGGCCGACCCGGCAAGCCGGGTGCCGATGCACGGCGCCGCGCTCACGAGCGCCGGTGGCGGGCAGCCGCACGAGAACCGCGCGCCGTACCTGACGATCCGGTACATCATCGCGCTGAACGGCATCTACCCGTCACCGACCTAGGAGCGCCGCATGACCGAGCAGTTCCTCGGCGAGATCCGCCTCTGCTCCTTCCCCTTCGCGCCCAAGGACTGGGCGCTGTGCAACGGCCAGCTGCTGGCGATCGCGCCGAACCAGGCGCTGTTCTCGCTGCTGGGCACGGCCTACGGCGGCAACGGCACGACCACCTTCGCCCTGCCGGACCTGCGCGGCCGCCGGGCCGTGCATACCGGGCCGGCCTTCGCGCTCGGCTCGGCCGGCGGCGTGGAGACGGTCGCGCTGACGCCGGCGCAGATGCCGGTGCACGCGCACGTACCGCAGGCCGCCGCGACCGGCACCAGCAACGCGCCCACGAGCAACGTGTGGGCCCCACTGCCGGGCGGCTACGCGCCGGTCGCGGACTCGGCCCTGGACAGCGCGTGCGTGGCGCAGGCCGGTGGCGGCTCGGCCCACGAGAACATGCCGCCCTTCCTGACCCTGACCTTCGTAATCGCGCTGACGGGCATCTTCCCGTCCCGGCCCTGAGGCTGCGTTTCGATGTCGGACCCTTTCCTCGGCGAGATCCGCATGTGGGCGGGCAGCTACGCGCCGGTCGGCTGGGCGCTGTGCAACGGCCAGCTCGTGCCGATCTCCCAGAACCCCGCGCTGTTCTCGCTGCTCGGCGTCGCCTACGGCGGCAACGGCACGACGACGTTCGCGCTGCCGGACCTGCAGGGCGCGACGCCGGTCTCGCTCGGCCAGGGCCCGGGCCTGTCCCGGTACGACCTGGGCCAGGCCGGCGGCGCCGCCACCGTGACCCTGGCCGCGACCGAGCTGCCCCAGCACACGCACGCGGCCCGGGCCGCGGCGGTGCGCGGCGACCGCAACAGCCCGGCCGGGGCGACCTGGGCGCAGGCGTACCTGGGCCGCGTGCTGGACCACGGCTACGCGCCGGCCCCGGACGGCACGGCGATGGCGGCGGGGGCCCTGACCCCGGCGGGCGGCGGGCAGCCGCACGAGAACCTGCCGCCCTACCTCACGCTGACGTTCATCATCGCGCTGCAGGGCATCTTCCCGCCGCGCCCGTGAGCGGCCGGGGCCGGTCAGGCCTTGGCGGTGCCCAGGGCGGTCTGGATGGCCTTGACCAGGACCGCGACCACCAGGGCGACCGACGGGCGGATCGAGGACTCCTCCATGCTCACCGTCCCGGTGAAGCCGGCGTGGTCGGAGATCTTCTCCAGCCGCGCGTGCGCCGCCCGCACGTCCTCGCCGGTCAGGCCCAGGGCCGGCTCCATGCGCACGGCCGCGACCAGGGTCGCCAGGGCCGCGGTGCGCTCGTCGGGCTGATCGTCGCCGATCAGGGCGAGGCTCAGCCGGTCGCGCACGTCGGCCTCGACCGAGGGGTCGATCGTCGGGTACCGGTGCAGGTGGATGTAGCCGTCCGCGGTCGTCTCGTCGACGTCGCAGATGATGTTGCGGGCGCACAGGTCGGCCAGCACGCGCTCGCGCAGGCCGTGGCGGAGGCGCTGCAGCCAGGAGGCCGGGGAGTGCGGGGTGTCGGCCGCGACGCGGGTCAGGACCTCGTCGGCGATCGCCTCGCCCGTCGGCGCGGGGTTCGTCACCGCCAGGGCGCCGCCGACGTAGGCGATGCGGCCCGCCAGTGCCAGCTCGACCAGCACGGCGGCGGCCATGCCCAGGTCGAGGCCGATGGTCGAACCGGTCGCCCGGCCCGACTCGTCGTCGTAGGCGAGCAGGAGTAATTCCTCGGCCAACGCTACTGAACCCATGCCTCGGGACGTTAGCGCGTACCCGCCAGGGGTCAAGCCCCCGGTCCGCGACCCGCGGGGGCCGGGGCACCCCGGCGGCGCCAGCGGGGGCGGGCGATCCGGCTACCCAGCGTAGGCATCGGCAGGCGTACCGTGAACGAGGCCCCGTGGCCGGGGACGCTGGACGCCGTGATGGTGCCGCCGTGGCCGGTCACGACCTCGCGGAGCAGGGCCAGGCCGAGGCCGTGGCGGCGCTCCCCCGCCCCGGGGCCGCGGTGGAACCGGTCGAAGATGCGCTCGGCGTCGGCCGGGTCGAAGCCCGCGCCGGTGTCCCGGACGGTCACCTCGGCGATGTTCCCGTGACCGCCGGCGCGACGCACGGTCACCGCGATGCGGCCGCCGGGCGGCAGGTGCGCGAGGGCGTTGGCCAGCAGCTCGCTGAGCACCCGGCGCAGGGCGGACTCGATGCCGGAGACGAGCAGCGGGCCGCCGGGGGTCGTGACGGTGATGGTCTGCCCGCGCTCGGCGGCCAGGTCCGACTCGGCCGCGACCGCATCGGCCGCGAGGGCGGCGAGGTCGACCGGCTCCACGGCGGGCAGGCCGTCCGGGGCCGCGGCGAGGCGGGCCGACAGCAGCAGCTCGTCGACGATCTCGCCGAGGCGGCGGGTCGAGGCCACCAGCCGCGCGAGGTCGCGGGAGGCCGAGCCGCGGCGGGCCAGCAGCTGGGCGCGGGTGTGGACCTGGGCGATCGGGGTGCGCAGCTCGTGGCTGGCGTCGGCGACGAACCGGCGCTGCCGGGCCAGGGCGTCGACCAGGGGGGCGACCGCGTGCCGGCCGACGAGCACGCCGGTGAGCACCGCGGCCAGCAGGCCGGCCAGGGCCGCCAGGGTGAAGGCGAACAGCAGGTGCCGGCGGTCGGAGAGCTGGAAGCGGGCGTCGAAGGCGACCTGGACGACGCGGTCGCCGCGGCGCTCGGTGTGCACGTAGTAGCTGGTGCCGTCGCGGGTCAGGCGGGAGTCGCGGGGGCGGCCGGTCACGGCGGCCGACTCGGCGTCGGCGCGCACCGGCAGGCCGGGCGGGGGCGGGGTGTTGGCGCCGAGGAAGGTGCCGTGCTCGTACCAGAAGACCCAGCTGCAGGCGGGCGGCCCGGGGACGGTGCCGTTGGCCGCGCCCCAGGCCAGCTCCCGCCGGATCTGGGCCTCCTGGCCGCGCACCAGCACGAGGTAGGAGATCCCGCCGGCCAGGGCCAGCAGCGCGGTGATCGCCAGCCCGACGCCGAGGCCGAGGCGCAGCCGCGCGCGGCGGACGAGGATCTCCTCCGCGGCGTTCACAGCGTGCCCAGGCGGTAGCCGAGCCCGTGCACCGTGCGGACCACCGGCCGGCCGAGCTTGCGGCGCAGGTAGTAGACGTAGGTGTCGACGATCGACGCGGCCGCGGCCTCGTCGAAGACCAGCCGCCGCAGCTCCGCGCGCGGGTGGACGGCCCGCGCCCGCGACGCCAGCACGCGCAGCAGCTCGAACTCGCGCGCGGACAGGGCGACCCGGGTGCCGTCGGGCAGCACGGCGTCGCGGGCCACGAGGTCGAGCCGCCCGCCGCCGACCCGCAGCGACCCGGCCGGCGCCGGCGTGCGCCGGACCAGGGCCCGGACGCGCGCGCTGAGCTCGTCGAGGTCGAACGGCTTGACCAGGTAGTCGTCGGCGCCCGCGTCGAGGCCGGCGACGCGGTCGCCGACGGTGCCGAGCGCCGTGAGCATGAGCGCGCGGGCCGGCACCGAGCGGGAGCGCAGCCGGGCGACCAGGTCGAGCCCGTCGAGCGCGGGCAGCAGCCGGTCGATGACCATGACGTCGTAGGGCCGGGTGAGGCCTAAGTGGAGCCCGCGCTGGCCGTCGTGCGCCCGGTCGACGACGTAGCCCTCGTCGACCAGCGTCTCGGTCACCATCTCACTGAGCTCCTCGTCGTCCTCGACGACCAGGAGCCGCGGGGGTTCCACGGCACGCACACCATGACAATGGCAGGCTCAAGGGGCGACCGGGGAGTGATGGTTATCTCTTTCCGGAACACTTGCGGAAATCGCGGACCGTCGATCGATCCAGCTCAGCAGCGGCGTGGTCATGATCGTGGTGACGAGGGCGACGAGCACCAGGACGGTGAACAGCGACGGGCCGACGATGCCGGCCTCCAGCCCCACGTTGAGCGCGATGAGCTGCATCAGCCCGCGGGCGTTCATGAGCGCGCCGATGCGCAGCGCCACCGCGCCGGGCTCGCCCCGCAGCCGGGCCGCCGCCCAGCAGGCGCCGAACTTGCCGGCGATGGCGAGCACCACGCAGGCGACCGCGAACAGCAGCACCGCCGGGTCGCCGAGCAGCCCGAACTCGGTCCGCAGGCCGGAGAAGGTGAAGAACAGGGGCAGGAAGACGACGGACGCGATCGGGGTGAGCGTCTCGACGACCTTGTCGGTGCGGGCGGTGTGCGGCATGACCACGCCGGCCGCGAAGGCGCCGAAGACGGCGTAGAGGCCGATCACGTCGGTGTACCAGGCCACGAGGAACAGCAGCGCGACCGTGCCCAGCAGCCGCCCCCGCTCGCCGAGGCGGTCGCCGGTCATCAGGGCGTTGCCGGCGCGCCGTCCGCCGAGCCACAGGGCCAGCGCGAAGACGGCCGCGCCGCCGCCGGTGACGATCGCCGGGCCGGGCTCGCCCGAGGCCGCGGCGAGCACGACCGCCAGCATGATCCACGCGGCCATGTCGTCCAGCGCGCCGCTGGCCAGGGCGAGCGAGCCGTACCGGGTGCCGGCCAGCCCCCGCTCGGTGATGATCCGGGCGAGCATCGGGAACGCGGTGATGGCCAGCGCGACGCCGACGAAGGCGGCCGTGACGCCCAGCGGCGTGCCCGCCCGGCGCACCGGGGCGAGCCCGTCGGTGAGCACGACCAGCAGCACGCCGAGCACGAGCGGCGCGCTCACCCCGGCCACCGAGACCGCGGCGGCCGTCCCGGCGACGCGCGTGATGCGATGGCCGGTGAAGGCGTACCCGGCCTGGAACATGAACAGCACGAGGCCGACCTGGCCCACGACGTACAGCACCGGCAGCAGTGGCGCCGGGAACAGCCAGTGCTCCACCCCCGGCAGCAGCAGGCCGAGCAGCGACGGGCCGAGCAGGACCCCGGCGAGCATCTCGCTGACCACGGCCGGCTGCCCGGCCTTGCCCAGCAGCCAGGCCACGCCCTTGCAGAAGATCAGGATCGCGGCGACGGCGATGAAGAAGGCGGGTGCGAGCTCGGTGGGCGTCACGGGCGGGCCTCCTCGAAGTAGGTGCTGCAGAGCCGCTGACGACGGGCGTCGAGGACCATGTACGTCCCGCAGACCAGCTGCGTCAGCGCGCGCCCGGCCCCCGCCCAGCGATCGCGGAACGCCTGGGCGGCGAGCCGGATCCGGCCCGGGGCACGGACCCCGGCGGGCGTGAGGTAGGCGGGGCCTCGGCTCGGCAGCGAGCGCGTGTGCGCCGCGGCCGAGGTGAGGATGTACCGGCGCAGCACCTCGCGGGTGGCCGCGCGCAGCATGACGGGGGCGGCGCCGCGGGCCGGGCAGGCGCGGTTGGCCGCGACGCCGTACGGGATGTAGTGCGCCTCCTGCTTCGCCAACCGCAGCCACCGGTCGGGGTCGAAGACGTCGTCGGCGGCCGGTCCGGTGCGCTGGTAGGCGAGGTAGTTGAACAGCAGCACGGAGCCGGCGGGCAGCGTGACGCGCTCGTCGACGACGATCGGCGCGGAGGTGATGCGGTGCGCGATGCCGAAGAGCGGGTGCACGCGCAGGGTCTCGTCGACGGCCCGGTCGAGCTCGGCGTCGTCGCCGGGGTCCGGGGCCCGGTGCGGGTGCCGGGCGACGCTGAGCAGCACGTGCGCCATCGCCTCGGACATCTGCACGACGGCGGTGTTGAAGAACGCGCCCTGCAGGTACCACGCCGTCTCCCGCGCGCTGAACCCGCCGGGCAGCACCACCGGGCAGGTGCCGTCCTCGACGCGGCCGAGCAGGTAGCGGGTGAGCCGGTCGCGGCGGTCGAGGTGGCGCAGGGAGGTGCCCTTGAGCGCGGTGACGACGTCGTCGGCGTTGGCCACGATGAGGTCCCGGGCCGCGGGCGGGCAGGGCTCGCCGAAGACCAGCTCGTAGTACACCTCGGCCCAGACCGGCATCATGAGGTCCCGCAGGCGCACGTGGGTGGTGCGGCCGGGCGGCAGCGCGTCGAGCCGGCGCCGGGTGGCCGCCGTGGCCAGCTCGTCGCAGCGCGCGTGCGGCACCGCGAGGACCCGGCGGGTGGTGCGGGCGACCTGGCGGTAGCGCTCCCCCGGCTCCAGGTGCTCCTGGTGCATCTGCGGGCCGGGGGCCAGCCAGTACCAGAACAGGTCGGAAAGGCCGGCGCCGCGGCTGCGCCCGTCCGCGGCCGGGTCGGCGTAGACGCGCTCGAAGTGCTCGGCGGCGACCAGCGGCCCCGGCACCGGGATGCCCTCCTCCCCGTTGACCCGCCTGAAGATCCATTCGCGGACGGCGACGACGGCCGACGGCAGCCAGCGGGGCACCGTCCACAGCGCGCCGGCGAGGACGGCGAGCAGGACCCACCTCATCGGACGGCCACCAGGTCCGGCGTGCAGTCGGCCGGGGTGCGGGCGCCCACGAGCGCGAGGGCCCGGTCGAGGTCGTCGAAGAGCCGGCAGAGCACCTGCCGCACGCCCTCGGCCCCGCCGGCCGCGAGCCCCCACAGCACCGGCCGCCCGACGAGCACCGCGTCGGCCCCGAGCGCGAGGGCGGCCACCACGTCGGCCCCGCGCCGGACCCCGCCGTCGACGAGCACCGGCAGCCGCCCCCCGACGGCCTCGGCGACCGCCGGCAGCGCGTCGATGGTGGCGATCGCCCCGTCGAGCTGGCGGCCGCCGTGGTTGGACACCAGCAACCCGTGCACGCCGTGCTCGACGGCGAGCTCGGCGTCGGCCGGGTGCAGGACGCCCTTGAGCAGGATCGGCAGCCCGGTGATCCCGCGCAGCCAGGCGATGCCCTCCCAGCCGAGCGCCGCGTCCATGGCGATGTCCCGCACCGCGCCGGTCTCGTCGCGCAGGTTCTCGCAGGCCAGCCCGGGCGGCAGGTCGTGGAAGCGGTTGCGGTGGTCGCGCTCGCGCCGGCCGAACACGGGCGAGTCCGCGGTGACCACGAGGGCCCGGCAGCCGGCCGCCTCGACGCGGCGCACGAGCGCGGCGGTGAAGGCGCGGTCCGGCTGGAGGTACAGCTGGAACCACCACGGTCCCCCGGCCGCGGCGATCGCCTCGACGGGCGTGGTGGCGGCCATGCTGACGACCAGCACCGTGCCGGCGCCGGCGGTCCCGCGGGCGGTGGCGACCTCGCCGTCGGGGTGGGCCAGGCGGTGGAACGCGGTCGGGGCGACGAGGACCGGCGCGGCCAGCTCGGTGCCGAACAGGGTGGTGCGCAGGTCCCGCGGGCCGGTCGCGCGCAGGACGCGCGGCCGGAGCCGGACGCGGTCGAACGCGGCGGTGTTGGCGCGCAGGGTCCGCTCGTCCCCGGCGCCGCCCTCGAAGTAGTCCCGGTGCGCGGGTTCGAGTTGCTCCCGCGCCCGGGCCCGCAGGTCAGCGAACATCGAGCTGCCGGGCGACGAACGCCGCGAGGGGCCGCACGTGGACCTCCGGCCGGTCCCACCGGTTCTCCAGGTTCTCGGCGAGATGGTGCACGGCCACGACCTCGCCGCCGCGGAGCGCCCGCACGACCGGGTGCAGGTAGGCGGCGTCGTGCGCCTGCCCGGCGGCGTCCTGCGCGATGCGGCGCACGCTGATGTCGAACGGGTCGACCTTGTCGTGGTCGGGGCCGTACTCCAGCGTCGTGAGCAGCGCCAGCGGCGGGTCGCCGAGGCCGCCGTCGCGCACGTAGTCGACCGGGACCTCCTCGAGGTAGGACACCTGCCCGTCCTCGACGGTCACGACGTCGGCGAGGAACCCGAACTGCTGCCAGAGCGCGGAGCTGCGGTTCACCCGCGCGATGATCGCGTCGGTGATCGCCTCCGGGCCGGCCTTCAGCGGCGTCGCCGGCCACGGGGTGGCGTGGTGGCGCGCCTGCAGGATCCGGTGCAGGGCCCGCACCCCGTAGCGGAAGCCGTGGATGAACCCGTTGGTCCCCCGCTTGAAGTCGCGCTGCTGGGTCAGGGTCCCGGCGAAGTAGAGCCCGGGCACGTTGACCGACTCGAACGCGCTCGTCTGCTGCGGGAAGCGGTCCTTGATGGCCAGGTCGGGGCGGGCCGACTCGTCGAAGATCGAGGCGTCGAAGCGGAAGCCGGTGCACGCGAGCACCCGGTCGTAGCGCAGCTGCTTCACCACCTCGTCGGCCCGGGAGAAGCTGAACGTGACCGTGTAGCCGTCCGCGTCCCGCTCGATGCGGCGCACGTGGCCGTCGAGGACCGCGTTGGCGGACTTGAGCTGGTAGGTGTCCAGGAAGTTGTTGTTGACCGCGCGCAGGTGCCCGACGTAGTGCGTGCGCCAGGCCAGGTGCACCGAGCTCGGGCCGGCCACGTGGATGACGGTGGTGGTCTCCATGAGCGCGTCGGCGGTCTCGAACGCGGAGTTGCCCTTGCCGATGACGAGCACCCGCTGGCCGGTGAAGTCGTCCGGGTCGACCGGCATGTCCGCGTAGTGCTCGGCCAGCTCGTAGCCCTCGATCGGCGGCTCGTAGGACCTGGACATCCCGGTGGCGACGACGACGTGGCGGGCCGCGATGCCGTCGACGTCGAAGAGGCCGTCGGCGAAGGCGACGCGCGAGACCCTGGTGTCGTAGCGGATCCGCAGGTCCAGGCGCGAGGCGAAGTCGGCCAGGTAGCGCAGGTAGTCCTCGGCCTGGGGGAAGTACCGCGGCGTGTACCGGGTGAAGAGCAGCGCGGGATCGTCGCTCAGCAGCGAGTTCCAGTCGAGGCGCAGGTTCAGCTCGGGGTCGTCGGTGCCGGTGCGCGGCTTGTTGATCGAGATCAGCTGCCGGTGCCGCGGGAACCGGGCGAAGAACGCGCCCGGCCGCCCGGCGCCCTCCAGCACCAGGTAGTCGCGGCGGCCCTCGGCCTGCAGCAGCGCGGCGAGCTGCAGCCCGGCCGGGCCGGCCCCGATGATCAGGTAGTCGAGCGTCACGACGGTCACCTCTCGAGCTCTTCGACGGCGTCGGCGGCCCGCCGCACGTCGTCCTCCAACGGCCGGTCCGGGTCGATCGGGGGCACCGCGGCCACGAGGGCGTCGAGCACCGCGGCGTTGCCGGGCGCGGTCGGCGCCCGGGCGCCGACGTACGCGGCCTGCCGCAGCCCGAGCGCGAGCGACCCGACGATGAGCCGCAGCAGCCCGGCCTGGTCGAGGGCCCGCAGCGCGGCCTGGTTGCCCAGCGGGATCACGTCCTGGTTGTGCAGGTTGGTCGGCAGGCTCTGCATGCTGGCGGGCATGGCGTCGCGGCGGATCTCGGCGACGATCGCGGTCGAGGCGAGCTGGACGCCCTGCAGGCCGTGCTGGCGGCCGGGCCCGGCCGCCAGCATCGGCGGCAGGCCGGTGTTGCGGGCCGGGTCCACGAGCAGGTCGAGCTGGCGCTCGGCGAGGTTGCCGACCTGGGCCACGACCATCGAGAGCACGTCCGCGGCGAACGCGGCCGGCTGGCCGAAGAAGTTGCCGCCGTGCACCACGGCGTCGTCGTCCGGGAAGAACAGCGGGTTGTCGCTGATCCCGCTCAGGTCGGCGGCGACGACGCCGTCGGCGTAGGCGAGCGCGTCCTCGGCCGCGCCGAGCAGCTGCGGGGAGCAGCGCAGGCTGTAGGGCTCCTGCAGCGGGCGCTTGCCCGACGGGGCCTGGCCCGCGGCGAAGCCGCGCATCGCCGCGCCGACGGCGATCGCGCCCGGGTGGCCGTAGGAGCGCAGCAGCCGCTCGTCGAGGAACTGCGGGTCGCTGCCGAGCAGGTCGGCGAGCAGGCAGGTGAGCCGCTGCACGGCCCGGTGCGCGGCGCGGGTGCGCACGAGCGCGAGGGCGAGCGCGGCGGTGGTGAGCGAGGTGCCGTTGACGAGCGCGAGGGCGTCGCGGCCGTCGAGCGGCAGCGGCTCCAGGCCGCTGCGGCGCAGCGCCTCGGCGGCCGGCAGGCGCTCCCGGCCGGCGTAGGCGTGGCCGCGGCCGCGCAGGGCCTGGGCGGCGGCGCCGAGCGGGATCAGGTCGCCGCTCGCGCCGACCGAGCCGTAGCGGGGCATCGCCGGCGCGAACGCCGTGCCCAGCATCGCGGCCAGGGCGTCGATGACGTGCGGGGAGACCCCGGACGCGCCGCGCGCGAGGGACCACGCCCGCACCAGCATCGTGGCCCGGGCGACGTGCGGGTCGATGTCGGGGCCGTGCCCGGCGCCGAGGTGGGCGAGGGTGTTGTCGGCCTGGTCGCGCAGGTCGGCGCGGCCCGCGTAGCCCACGAGCGCGCCGAAGCCGGTGGTGGCGCCGTAGACCGCGCGGTCGTCGCCGAGCGCCTTGGCCAGGAAGGCGCGGCCGGCCGCCACCCGGTCCCGCACCGCCGCCCCGGCCGTGACCCGGATCGGGTCGCGGGCGGCGAGCAGGTCCGCGATCCGCAGCGGCGCCGCGAGGTCAACCTCTGCCGTCATGGGAGGCGACGCTAGAGCCCGATTCTCAGAGCGCTCTGAAATCGGCTCGTTACGGTGCGCCGCATGACGCTGGACTACCTCATCATCGGAGCCGGCCCGGCCGGGCTGCAGCTGGCCGCCCTGCTGGAGCGCGACGGCCGCGACTACCTGGTGCTCGAGGCCGGGACGGCGCCGGGGACGTTCTTCGCCACCTACCCGCGGCACCGCACGCTGATCTCGATCAACAAGGTGTGGACGGGCTCCGAGGACCCCGAGTTCAACCTCCGGGCCGACTGGAACTCGCTGCTGAGCGACGACCCCTCGCTGCTGTTCAAGCACTACAGCCGCCGGTACTTCCCGCAGGCCGACGACCTCGTCCGCTACCTGGCCGACTTCGCGTCCCGCCTGAACCTGCGGATCCGCTACGGCACCCGGGTCTCGCGTGTGGCCTTCGGCGACGGGCTGTTCGACGTCGACGGCATCGCCGCCCGCCGGGTCGTCGTCGCCACCGGCGTGTCCGAGCTGTACGTGCCGCCGATCCCCGGGGCCGAGCTCGCCGAGCGCTACGACACCGTCAGCGTGCGCCCGGAGGACTTCACCAACCAGCGGGTCCTCATCATCGGCAAGGGCAACTCCGCCTTCGAGACCGCCGACGCCCTGCTCGAGACGGCGGCCGTCATCCACGTCGCCGGCCCGCACTCGATCCGGCTCGCCTGGCAGACGCACTACGTCGGGCATCTGCGCGCGGTCAACAACAACTTCCTCGACACGTACCAGCTCAAGAGCCAGAACGCCGTGCTGGACGGCACCGTCGAGCGCATCGAGCGCCGCCCCGGGGGCGGGCTGCGGATCGACCTGCGCTACGCGCGCACCGTCGAGCAGCCGCGGCGGCTGGAGTACGACCGGATCATTTTCGCCACCGGGTTCCGCTTCGACGCCTCGATCTTCGACGACTCGGCCCGGCCCCGGCTCGCCATCGACGACCGCTTCCCGGAGCAGACCAGCGCGTTCGAGTCGGTCAACGTGCCCGGGCTCTACTTCGCCGGCACCCTGACCCAGCAGCGCGACTTCAAGCGGTCGACCAACGGGTTCATCCACGGCTTCCGCTACGGCGTGCGGGCCCTGCACCGCATCCTCGCCCTGCGCCACCACGGCACCCCGTGGCCGTCGTCGCGGGTCGAGGCCTCGCCCGAGGGGATCGCGGACGCCGTCATCGCCCGCGTCAACCGCACGTCGGGGCTGTGGCAGCAGTTCGCGGTGCTCGCCGACGTGGTGCTCGCCGACGGCTCGTACCTCGAGGAGGTGCCCGTCGCCTTCCTGCGCGACGGCGGCCTGGGCCCGGACGTGTTCGCGTTCGTGACGACACTGGAGTACGGCCCCGGCCACGACACCGTCGACCCGTTCGACATCACGGTGCCCCGCATCGCCGAGAACGACGCGGCCGCCGCGCACGAGGCCGCCTACCTGCATCCCGTGGTGCGGGCGTACCGCGGGGCCGAGGTCGTCGCCGAGCACCATCTCGCCGAGAACCTGGAGAACCACTGGGACCTGCCGGCGGTACACCGGGAGCCCCTGTCACGGTTCGTCAAGGGCGTCCTCGCCGATGCCTGACGAGGACACCAGCGAGGACATCTGGCCGCAGCCGGTCCTCGATCTGCTCGCGACCGGCGACGACCGGCCCGTGTTCGAGGACGGCCCGTCGGTCGTGACGGCCGCCGCGATGGCCGGTCTCGTCCGGCGGATCGCGGCCGGGCTGCGGTCCCGCGGGGCCGGACCCGCCACGCCGGTGGTCCTGACGACGGGGGTGAGCGCCGCCGCGTTCGCCGCGAACCTGGCCGCGTTCGCCGTCGGGGCCACGGTCTCGGGGCGGCCCTTCACCGACGGCGAGCTCGTCGTGGACGACGCCCGGCTCGCGTCGTGGCTGGCGCTGCCGGACGACGGCGGGCCGCTCGTCGCCGCCGGGCGGCCCGGGGACGTCGCCCGGCTCACCTGGACCAGCGGCAGCACCGGCCGGCCGAAGGGCTGCGCGCAGACGTACGCGGCGATGAGCGCGGCCTGGGCGCCGTACCCGGACCGCTGGCCGCCGGCGGTCGCCGAGCTCGCCTCGCGGCTGCGGCGCTACCTGGTGTTCGGGTCGCTCGCCTCGCAGGTGATGCTGGAGTACGGCATCCTGACCCTCGCCGCCGGCGGGACCCTGGTCGCGGCGCGGCCGCCCGGCTTCCCGGACATGATCTCGCGGCACCGGGCGACCGGGAGCGTCATCACCGTGGGCAAGCTGCACCAGCTCGTGCGCGCCCAGCGCTCGTCGCCGGCCGACCTGTCGTCGCTGCGCGCGCTGCTGGTGTCGGGGTCGCCGCTGGAGCCGGCGCGGCTCGCCGAGGCCCTGGACGTGCTCGGACCGGTCGTGTTCCACGGGTACGGGCAGACCGAGACCGGCATGATCGCCATGGCCACGCCGTCGGAGATGCTGGCCGACCCGGCCGTGCTCGCCAGCGTCGGGCGCCCGCCGGCCGGGCACGACCTGTCGATCCGCGACGGCGAGCTGTACGTGCGCACGCCCGCGCAGGCCTGCTGCTACTGGGGCGACCCCGCCGAGACCGCCGACGTGTTCCGCGACGGGTGGGTGCGGACCCGGGACCTGGCCAGCCTGGACGATCGCGGCTACCTGCACCTGTCGGGCCGCGCCCGGGACGTCGTGATCGTCAACGCGGAGCTGGTCTACGCCGGGCCGATCGAGCGCGTGCTCGGCTCGGACCCGTGCGTGGCCGAGGCCTACGTCGTCGCCCGGCCCTCGTTCGAGACCGGCGAGGCGGTGCACGCGTTCATCGTGCCCGCGCGCGGCCGCACGCCGGACCTCGCGCGCCTGCGCTCGCTGGTGGCGGCCGCGCTCGGCGAGGCGGCGGTGCCGCGGGCGATCGAGGTGATCGCGGAGGTGCCGCTGGCTCCGAGCGGCAAGCCGGACAAGCGCGCGCTGCGGTGACGGCGCTTCGGGCCGGGCCGGGCGGCGTCTCATCCTGAAGTCGTAGGCGCAAGACCCGACTCGTGTCGGAGGCGCCGGTTCGCGCGTTTTCGTACGGTTGGTACATGACCAAGAACGAAGGCAACTGGAGCGGAACCGTCGCCAAGAAGTCGCGGGCGCTGCTCGACGGCTCGAACCTCTACCGGCGCCTCGAGGTGCGGCTCGACGACGGCACGACCCTCGACGTCAAGGTGGACCGGGACCTGTGGAAGGAGCTCGAGGTGGGCGACCGTCTCGTGCGGCGCGAGGGCGAGCAGCCCCGCCGTGGCTGAGCGCAGGGTGGTGCTGTACGAGCTGCTCTCCCTCGACGGCGTGGCCGACGAGCCCGGCGAGGGCCAGTGGTTCGTCGACGCGGGCGAGGGCCTCCTGGACAACCTGGCGCGGGTGATCGCGGATCAGGACACCGTGCTGCTGGGCCGGCGCACCTACGACAAGTGGGCCCCGCACTGGCCGGGCTCCACGATGCAGCCCTTCGCCGACTTCATCAACACCACGCCGAAGATTGTGTTCTCGGCGGACGCGCCCCGCTACGACTGGGCGGCGACCACGCACGTCACGGGCCCGGCGGCGCCGTACGTCGCCGAGCTCAAGCGCGCCCCCGGCGGCGACATCGGCATCCACGGCAGCCTCACGCTCGCGCGGGCCCTGCTGCGCGAGCACCTCGTCGACGACCTGCGCCTCGTCGTCTCGCCCAGCCTCGCCGGCCCGGGCGCGCGGCTGTTCGACGACGCCGGCGGCCTGCAGCGCTTCGAGCTCGTCGACGCCGGCCGCTCGGGCGGCTGCCTGCTGCTGCACTACCGCCGGCACACGTCCCCGGGCTGAGCGCCGGACGCCTCGGGTCGCCGGACTCCCGCTCCAGCACCATGAGCGCCTGGAAGTCCACGGCGATGTGCGAGTAGGCGGCGGCCGGCTCCGTCACGAAGCCCCCGGACACGGTGGCCGCGAAGCGCACCGGCTCGTCGGCGCGGACGCCGCCGGGAGCCGCGGACGGGCTCACTGTCAGCGGGACCGTGCCGGTCGACCGGACCTCCTGGGCGCCGGGGTCGCCCGGGACGTAGCGGCTGCGCAGCCCCTCGTGCCGGGCGGGACCGGCAGATGCTGGTGGAGTTGGGCCGCCGGGGAGTCCGGGGCGTCCGCGAGCCACGTGGCCACATCGAGCTGACCGACGGTGAGCGGTCCGGAGACGGAGCGCTGTCCGCGCAACCCCACGGGGATCACCTGCACCTTGAGTGCCGATGGTGCGCATCACATCGAAAGATCACCATCGACCGGCCGGACCACCCGTTTTTCGAAAACCCGACACAGCGCGGGCTTCGGTCCTGGTTGCGGCCGGTTCGGCGGTACCGCCGCACGGTGGATCTCGGGTAGTGTGCGCGAGGCATTCGGCGAGAGGACGAGGACCATGACGCAGAACGGGATGCGACAGTACGACGAGCGCATGGCGGGCCCCGGCGTCATGCAGCAGCCGGGCGAGGTGCCCCCGGGCATGGCCGGCGACCAGGCCAAGGCGCTCGCGGTGCTCACCATGGCCCAGCGCACCGCCGAGGAGCACATCAACACGGCGATCACCGAGGCCGAGCAGATCCGGGCCGAGGCGCACGCCAACGCCAACGCGATCATCACCGACGCCCAGGCCCAGGCCGGCGCCCTGCGCGAGGAGGCCGAGAAGATCCTCGGCCGGGCCCGCAGCGCGGCCGAGAAGATCGCCCGCGAGGCCGAGGCGTATGCGGCCGACACCGAGCGCAACGCCGGCGAGGTGCTCGCCGACGCCCAGGCCCGCGCCGAGGACATCGTGCGCGAGGCCCAGGACAACGCCTACGACATCAAGCAGCGCGCCGAGCAGATCTACGAGGACGTCGTCGGCGGCCTCACCTCGAAGCGGCAGGCGCTCCAGCAGCAGATCGAGGCGCTGGAGCGCTTCGACCAGGAGTACCGCTCCCGCCTCACCGGTTTCATGCAGCAGCAGATGCGCGCCCTGTGGGTCGGGCAGCCGCAGGTCGCCGGGGCGCAGCAGGAGTTCCAGGAGACCGGGGCGGTCGCGGGCGAGCTGCTGCCGGCCCAGCGCGCCGCGCACGAGGACGAGCGGGAGCCGCAACCCGCCGAGTGAGGCGAATTCTCAGCTTCCACCGGCTAGCTTGCGCCGCGTGGAGCGGATCGAGTGCCAATGGTGCCGGCTGCAGAACGCGCCCGGGGCCACATCCTGCATGACGTGCGGCGCGCCGCTCGACGTCGCGAACCTGGTGAGCGACTCGGGCTGGCGCGAGGCGCCGCGGCTGCGCGACATGACCGAGTTCCGGTTCTCCAACTCGGTCGCGCAGGTCGAGGGCGAGCTCGTCCCCGTCATCGACATGGCGCTCGCGCCCGGTGACGCGGTGTACTTCGAGCACCACGTCCTGCTGTGGAAGGACGAGCAGACCCCGGTCACCGCGATGCCGACGGGCGGGGGGATGCGCCGCGTGTTCGGCGGCATGCCCTTCGTGCTGACCCTCGCGCACGGGCCGGGCCGCGTCGCGTTCTCCCGCGACTCCCCCGGCGAGCTCGTCGTGCTGCCGCTGCACCCGGGCATGGAGCTCGACGTGCGCGGGCACGCGTTCCTGCTCGCCACGCACACCGTCGGCTACGACTTCATCCGCATCCAGGGCCTGGCCAACGTGCTGCACGGCGGGAACGGGATGTACCTCGACCGGTTCGTCACGCAGTCCGCGCCCGGGCTGCTGGTGCTGCACGGCTACGGCAACGTCTTCGAGCGGTACCTGCGCCCCGGCGAGAAGATCCTCGTCGAGCCGGGCGGGTTCCTCTACAAGGACGCGTCCGTCGGCATGCAGGCGGTGCAGATGCCGGTGAAGACCGGGCTCATGCGCCGCGGCATGTACCTGGCGGAGATGACCGGCCCGGGCCGGGTGGGCATCCAGTCGATGTACGTGCACCACCACGCGGAGTGAGGGCGCGATGAGCACGGGTGTTCCCGAGGGCTGGACCGTCTGCCGGTACTGCCGCATGCCCCACCCGCCCGCCGGGCCCTCGTGCCCGAACTGCGGCGCGGCGCTGGACGTGCGCCAGGTCCGGACCCGCTCCGGCTGGATCGAGCAGCCGCCGGTCAAGGACATGGCCCGCATCCAGTTCGGCCAGTCCCGCGTGCAGATCGAGGGCAAGTACGTCCCCGTCGCCGACTTCACCCTCTCCGGCCAGGAGTGGATCTACTTCTCCCACCACGCGCTGCTGTGGACCGAACCCGGCGTCCAGCTGGGCAACACCTCGCTCGCCGGCGGCTGGAACCGGATGCTCGCCGGGCTGCCGCTGATCATGGTGGAGGCGCGGGGCCCGGGCCGGCTGGCGCTGTCCGGCGACTCCCCGGGTGAGCTCATCGCGCTGCCGCTGATCCCGGGCCGGCACGTGTGGACCCGCGAGCACCGGTTCCTCACCGCGACCGGGAACATCACCTATACCTGGCAGCCGACCGGCATCTGGTACGACACGGGCACCGGCGACGACCGCGAGACGCACTATCCGCTGGGGCAGTACGGCGACCTGTTCTCCGCCCAGCAGGGCCCGGGGCTGCTGCTGCTGCACGCGCCGGGCAACACGTTCCTGCGCGACCTCGCGCCGGGCGAGACGATCCTCGTGCAGCCGGGGGCGCTGCTGTACCGCGACGTGTCGGTCCAGGCCCACCTGCACCTGGAGTACCCGCACGGCACCCAGCGCGTCTCGTGGCGCTCGTCGTTCAGCCAGCGCAACATCTGGCTGCGGCTGATCGGCCCCGGGCGGGTCGCGGTCTGCTCGGTGTTCCATCACACCAGCTCGCAGAGCATCACGCGCAACTCCGCCGCAACCGTCCAGCGCTGGTAAGTTTCCGGCGAGCTTGACAACCATCGATGCGTAGGGCGCTCATCGCCCTCAACCCGTCCACCGGGCTGCGGGCCGACGGCACGGTCCGCTCGATCGCCCAGCGCACCGGCTCGTCGACGGCCGTCGAGGCGCCGTACATCTTCCGCCACGGCGGCTACTACTACCTGTGGGTCTCGTTCGACCTGTGCTGCCGCGGCGCCTCGAGCACCTACCGCGTCATGGTGGGCCGCTCGGCGAGCATCACCGGGCCCTACACCGACCGCAACGGCACCGCGATGACCTCGGGCGGCGGGACGCAGGTGCTGGCGACCCACGGCGCCATCCACGGCCCGGGCCACCAGGCGGTGCTCGCCGACAACGACGGCGAGGTGCTGTTCTACCACTACTACAGCACCAGCGGCGCGTCCTACCTGGGCATCAACCTCATCGGCTACGACGCGGCGGGCTGGCCCTTCGTGTACTGACGCGCGCCGCGCTCCCGCGGCGCGCTCACCGCGCCGCGGGAGGCGGGCCGGCGACGGCGCCCGAGGCCGCGGCCGCCACCGGCTCGGCGCCGGCCGGGTCCCCCGCCGCCGCGGCGGGGGCGTCGCGGAAGACCCACCAGCGCGAGAGCGTGTACGTGAAGATCGCGACGACGCCCGCGGCGAGCAGGCGCGACAGGCGGACGTCGAGGCCCAGCTCGTACAGGCCCGAGGAGACGCCGACGGTGATGCAGTAGTCGCCGACGGCCACGACGGCGAAGCGCACCACCTGCCCGCCGACCGGCGCGTGGGAGCGGAAGTTCACCGTGCGGTTGAGCACGAAGTTGAGCGCGAACGCGGCCAGGTAGGCGATCGACACCGCGACCGGGATCGGCAGGTGCGTGGTGCGGCGCAGCGTCATGAGGATCGCGAGGTCCACGGAGAAGGTGAACGCGCCGAGCATCGCGAAGCCCGCGAGCTGGCGCGGGAGCAGCTTGCGCAGCCGGGGCGGCAGGCGGTCGACCCATCCGGTCAGCATGTCGCCGGCGCGCTCCGCTGCGGTCATGGACCGTATCCTGCCCTACGCGCGTGAAGCCGGGGCGGAGACCCAGCGAACACTGCCGCCGGCGATTGTCGGCTCCGCGACTGCCGCGCAGGAGGCTCCCGGGTGACCCGCGGGACGCGCGATTCGAGGCGTGAGCGGTGGCGGCGTGCAGGGGATAAGGTCGGACGCATGTCGGTGAGCGAGGACTTCCAGCAGGCCCAGATCGACGTGAAGAAGCTCGGCGCCCGGCCCGGCAACGATGTGTTGCTGAAGCTGTACGCGCTGTACAAGCAGGGCACCCACGGCGACGCGAGCGGCAGCCGGCCCGGGATGTTCGACCTTACGGGCCGGGCCAAGTTCGACGCGTGGAAGTCGGTGGCCGGCACGGACCAGCAGGAGGCGCAGCGGCAGTACGTCGAGCTCGTCCGCCGGCTCCAGGGCCTGTGACCCGCGTGGCTCAATGGCCGCGGAAGGCCTCCTCCAGCCACCAGGAGCCGCGCGACGCCGTCACCTTGGCGTCGATCAGCAGGGGGCGGTCGCGGGGGCCGTCCAGCCAGGCGCGCACCGGGGCCAGGTCGGCCGCGCGGCGCACCACGACGCCCTCGCAGCCGTAGCCGCGCGCGATGGCCGCCAGGTCGGTGTCCGGGAACGTCACCGTCTCCAGCGGGTGACCGTGGGGGCCGAAGTGGTGGACCTCGGCGCCGTACGCCGCGTCGTCGTACACCACGATCACCATCGGCAGACCCAGCCGTACGACGGTCTCCAGCTCCGAGATGCCCATCAGGAACCCGCCGTCGCCGAGGGCCGCGACCGGGAGCCGGTCGGGGCGGGCCACGGCGGCGCCGATCGCGGTCGCCAGGCCCAGGCCGATCGACTGGAACGCCTGGGTGAAGCAGAAGCCGGCGGCGTCGGGCACGGTGAGGTACATCGACGGGTAGCCCATGAAGTTGCCCGAGTCCACGCTGAGCGTGCGCGCCGCGGGGAGCAGGTCGTCCAGGGCGATCGACAGGGTGCGGGGGTCGATGCGGCCGCCGCCGGACAGGTCCTCGAACGGCTCGTCCCGCCAGCGCATGCTCGGCAGCGCTCGCGTGCGGTAGCCGGTCGAGGCCGGCACCGCGGCGAGCACCGCCGTGGCCGTGGCGGCGGCGTCGCCCAGCACGCCCAGGCCGGTGTGCAGCGCGTCCGGGTCGACGTCGACCTGCGCCACCGCGGCCCCGGGGGCGATCAGCCGCCCGTGCCGGGTGGTCCACATGTTCAGCGAGCAGCCCCACGCCACGACCGCGTCGGCGCCGGCGATGCGCTCGGCCGCGGCGGGTGAGGCGAAGCCGCCGGCCACGTCGAGGTACCAGGGATCGCCGTTGAACAGGCCCTTGGCGACCGCCGAGGTGGCCAGCAGCGCCCCGCACCGCTCGGCCAGCGCCGCGATCGCCGCCGCGGCACCGGGATCGCGGGCGCCGCGGCCGGCGATGAAGACCGGGCGCCGGGCGGCGGCGAGAAGATCCGCCAGGGCGCGCACCGAGGCCTGATCCGGCCGGTGTACCGGCGGCAGGACCGCTGCCGCCGGTACACCGGCGACATCCGCGGTTGCTGCGGCCTGCACGTCCAGCGGCAGGCTCACGAGCACCGTGCGGCGCTCGATGCGGGCCCGGCGGGCCGCGCGCAGCACGTCGGCGACCGCGCTCGCCGGGGTCGCCGCGCGCTCGAACGCGGCGCCGATCCCGGCCGCGAGCGCGGCCTGGTCGAGGCGGAAGTTCGAGCGGGCACCGGCCGCGCCCGTGTCCGCGGCGAGCGCCAGCAGCGGCGTGCGGCTCTTGGCCGCCTCGGCGATGCCGGTCAGCGCGTTGGTCACGCCGGGGCCCTGGTGCAGGCTCAGCACGCCGAGCCGGCCCGAGGTGCGGGCGTAGGCGTCGGCCATGACCGCCGCGCCGCCCTCGTGCCGCGCGGCGACGAACCGGGCGCCCGCCGCCACGAGGGCGTTGGTCAGGTGGAAGTTGCCGCTGCCGACCACCCCGAAGACGCACTCGACCCCGGTGGCGGCCAGGGCCCGGCCGATCGCCTCGGCGACGAGCATGTCAGCGCTCGACCAGGGCGAGCACCCGCGCCGGGCTGCCGGAGCCGCGCACGATCGGCAGCGGGCCGGCGACCACCACGGCGCCCCGGGCCGGCAGGCGGTCCAGGTTGCGCAGCTGCGTCAGCCCGTACTTCCCCGCGCCCAGCAGGAACGAGTGGCACGGGAACGGCGGGTCGAAGGAGTGCGCGGCGCCCGCGTCCGTGCCGACCGTCTCGACGCCCAGGCCCAGGATCGGGGTCTCCTCGGCCAGCCACCTCGCGCACGCCGGGGAGATGCCCGGGGTGTTGCCCGCGTTGCGGTACGCGGCCTCGTCGTCGCCCCGCGCGTCCCAGCCGGTGCGGTAGAGCAGCCAGCCGCCGTCCGGCAGCGGCCCGTGCTCGGCCGTCCAGGCCCGCACGTCCTCGATCTCCAGCAGATAGCCGGGGTCGGCCGCGGCCCGGTCGGCCCGGTCGATGACGACGGCGGGGGCGAACAGCTTGCGCGCGGGCACCTGGGCCACGTCCTCGCCGTCGCGGCCCGTCACCCAGTGGATCGGCGCGTCGAAGTGGGTGCCGGTGTGCTCGCCGGAGCGGAAGTTGTTCCAGTACCAGGCCGGGCCGCGCTCGTCGTAGCGGCTGATCTCCTCGAACTCGAAGCGCCAGGTGTTGCCGAACGGCTCGGGCAGCTGCAGGATCGGCGTGTCGTTGCTCAGCGGGGCGGTGAGGTCCACGACCTCGACCGAACCGGCCGCCACGGCCTGCACCAGATCGTTCAAGAGCGACATGCCGCGACCGTAATTGCCGCGCCCGAGCCGTCGCAAGGGTGCCCACACCCCGGCTCACCCGCGACCGGCCGATCGGGGTGCGGGGACGGAAAACGCAACCGTTATGACAAACGTGTGACTGTCTGCCGTGCGGCTGGCGCGAACCCGGCGGCGCAGCTAACATGATCGATGAGTCCGGCGTCTTCCCCCGTGGATGCCGGACTCCTTTATGTCTGCCCCACCTCGCGCAGGTAGTCGTCCAGCAGACCGGCCGCCGTCAGCATCGCCCGGGCGCGGGCCGAGTGCCGCGAGCGCCACGTCTGCAGCGTCGACGCCAGGGCCTGCGGGCCGCCGGCCGCGCGCACCTGGCGGACCACCGCGGCGATGTGGGCCAGTAGGTAGCCGCCCCGCCGCAGCAGGTGGGCCAGCTCCGCGTCGCGGACGTCCGCGGGGTCGTACACCCGCTGGCGCGTGGCCCGGTCCCGCCGCGGGGCCAGAATCCCGGCCCGCTCCCACTTGCGCAGCGTCGCCGGCTTCACCCCGAGCCGGTGGGCCAGCGCGCCGATCGGCAGGGGCTGCCCGGCCGGGGGCGGCAGCGGGGCGGCCAGGACCCGGGCCGCCGACTCCACGCCGTCCAGGGTTTCGCGGTCGCGCAGCAGCTGGGCGTGGCTCGCGTCCAGGCGGCGCAGGGCACCGTCCACGTCGCCGGCGCCGACGGCCCGCATCACGTCCCCGGCGACCGCGTGGCCGTGCGCGGGGACCAGGGCCAGGAAGGCGCGCAGGGCGGCCGCGTGGACGTGGGTGTAGCGCCGATAGCCCGAGTCCGTGCGCGTAGCCGGCGGCAGCACGCCGTCGCGCTCGTAGTTGCGCACCGACTGCGCCGAGATCCCGTGCTCCCGGGCCAGGTCCACCGGCCTTTGAGGCTTCATCGCGGCATCTCCAGGCAATACGCGGCCAAAGTCTCACAAGGAGGTTCAGCGATACGGTAAAGGTCATGCTAGTACGACTCCACGACGGCTCGGCCGTCGACGCCGAGGTCCACGGCACCGGCCCCACGGTGCTGCTGCCCGCCGATCCGAAGCCGGTCGAGGGCCCGAAGGCCGACGAGCTGCGCCGGTGGGGTGCCGACCCGGCGCTCGGGCGGCGCCTCATCGACGGTCTCACCCGGCGCGGCCTGCGGGTCGTCGCGTTCGACTACGAGGGGCACGTGCTCGCCGAGCCGAAGCCGGACACGCTCACCCCCGACAACGTCTGCGCCGACATCCTCGCCGTGGCGGACGCGACCGGTTCGGAGCGCTTCGCCTGGTACGGGTACAGCTGGACCGCCGTCAGCGGCCTCCAGCTGGCCGCGCGCACGGACCGGCTCACGGCCCTGGTGATGGGCGGCTGGCCGCCCCTGGGCGCCCCGTATGCGGCCATGCTGCGGGTCACGACGGCCACGCACGCGATGGCGGTGAGCCCGCCGGCCGTGCCCGAGCAGACCGGCAACGCGTGGGCCGACGCCGAGTTCACCATGTCGGAGCCCGAGACGCGGCAGTTCATGACGCTGTACCAGGGCCTGCAGGACTTCGACGAGCGCGCCGCCCTCGCGAAGGTGCGCTGCCCGCGGCTGTGCGTCGTCGGCGGGGCGGACCGCATCGCCTACGACGGTCGCTGGGGCGGGGTCACCGTCGACCTCGCGGCGCCGGTCACGGCCCACCGGGCCGAGCTGGAGTCCCTGGGCTGGGAGGTCCACGTCCTCGACGGCCTCGACCACATGGGCGCGATGCAGGCGAGCGCGGTCCTGCCCGTCCTGGCGCCGTTCTTCGCACGAGCGCTCCGCGACGAAACCCAGTAGTCATCGCGCGATGCTGCGGACCGGCGCTCGTGACGGTAGGCTGATACATCGACGTTGATAACTGGAGGTTCGCCGTGCGCACTCTGGTTCTGCTGGCCGTGCTCGTGTTCGCCTCCGCCGCGGACGCCTCGCCCGGCGTGACGGCCTTCTCGCACACGCCCGGGACGGCGTGGTGGCACGACTCCGCGGGCCGGCTGGTGGTCGCCGCCGACTCGACGGTCTCCGGGCTCGCGGCCCTGACGCGGGCGGTCTCGCGCTCGGGCGGCACCGTGGTGCGCGAGCCCGGCGTGCTGCGCAGGCACATCGCCGGCGGCGACCCCTTCTACGGCGCGACCGGCGGCCGCTGCACGGCCGGCTTCAACGCGCGGGCGCTGCCGGACTCCTACGTGCTGGCCTCCGCGCACTGCGTGGGCGCCGTGGGCTCGACGGTGTACGCGAACGCGGCGCGCACCGTCGTCCTCGGCACCGTCGCCACCAAGAACACGCCGTACGACTACGCGCTGGTGCGGTACACGAACCCGGCCCTGCCCCACCCGAGCGCCGTGCAGCTGCCGAGCGGCACGCTCGCGCCCATCGCGAGCTTCGCCCCCGGCTACGTGGGCCAGGCGGTGACCCGGGTCGGCGCCACGACGGGCCTGCGTACGGGCACGATCACCGCGCTGAACGCGACCGTGAACTACGCCGACGGCATCGTGTACGGCCTGATCCGCACCTCGGTCTGCAGCGAGCCGGGCGACAGCGGCGGACCGCTGTTCGCGGGCACGCAGGGCATCGGGATGGCCTCGGGCGGCAGCGGCAACTGCACGAGCGGCGGCGTCACGTACTTCGCGTCGGCCTCCCGGGCCGCGACCGCCTACGGCGTCACCGCCTCCTGACCCTTCCGCGCGGTTCGCCGGGCCCGGGTGGAGTCCATGGGTTACCGTGCGCTGCGTGCAGAA
Organism: Dactylosporangium sp. CA-052675; assembly: GCF_050947935.1. Classification (GTDB taxonomy): domain Bacteria; phylum Actinomycetota; class Actinomycetes; order Mycobacteriales; family Micromonosporaceae; genus Dactylosporangium. The sequence continues at coordinate 7,421,149 of NZ_CP192010.1, forward strand.
CTCGATCGACGCCGCCATCGTCGCGGTGACCGTGTACCCCTCGCAGGCCCGGGTCACGCGCCGGGGCCGGACCACGCTCGAGGCCGGCGACCAGCTCGTCGAGGTCGGGCCGCTGCCGCCGCGCCTCGACGCCGACTCGATCCGGGTCAGCGGGCGCGGGCCCGCGACCGTGCTCGGCGTCGACCTCGTGCTGCGCCGCCGGGACAAGCCGTCCGACACGACCGTCGCCGCGGTGACCGAGCAGCGGCGCCGCCTGGCCGCGGAGTCCGACGAGATCGAGGACGCCGAGACGGTCCTGCGCCAGCGCCAGGCGTTCCTGATCGCCCTCGGCGAGCGGGCCACCGGCGCCTACGCCCGGGCCCTGGCCGGCGGGGACGCCGCGGCCGAGTCGGTGACCGCGTTCTCGGCGACCATGGGCGGCGAGCTGGCCTCGGTGCTGGCCGGCCTCCGCGAGCTGCAGCGCCGCCGCGCCGAGGTGAGCGACCGGATCGCGGCGCTGGACCGGCAGCTGCGCGACCTGGACGGCAAGCGGGAGCCGGACGCGCACTACGCCTCGATCGCGCTCGCCGTCTCCGAGCCCGGCGCCGTCGAGCTCGACGTGTCCTACCAGGTGTCGGGGGCCGGGTGGCGCTCGACGTACGACGTGCGCCTCACCGGCGACACCCTCCAGCTGAGCTGGTTCGGGCTGGTCGAGCAGAGCACCGGCGAGGACTGGCCGGAGTGCGAGCTCGCCCTGTCGACCGCCCGCACCTCGGGCACGGCCGCGATTCCCGAGCTGTCGCCCTGGTACCTCGACCCGCTCCTGCCGCCGCCGCCCCCGGTCTACGCGTCGCGGTCCTTCGGCGGGGCGCCCGGTGGCCCCCCGCCCGCGCCGATGGCCGCCATGCCCAAGGCTCAGCCGGCGATGCTGGAGGCGGCGCTGGACCTGGCCGCCCCGATGGAGCTGGGCCAGGCGCGGGCCGAGGAGGGCGCGACCGCGGCCACCTACCGCCCCGCGCGCCCCGTCGCCGTGCCCGCCGACGGCACCACCGCCCGCGCCACGATCTCGGTGCTGGACCTGGCCGCGCGGCTCGACTACGTCACGGCGCCGGCGGGCTCCACCGACGTGCACCTGCGGGCCGTGGCGACCAACGCGTCCGGCCACACGTTCCCGCCCGGCCCGGCAGCGATCTTCCACGAGGCCGACTTCGTCAGCCGGACCGCGCTGCAGACGTGGGCGCCCGGCGAGGAGCTCGAGCTGGCACTGGGCCTCGACGACCGGGTGCGGGTCGAACGCGAGCTCACGAAGCGGACCGCGACGAAGGCGGCGCTGGGTTCGAGCCGCCGGCGCGAGGTCGAGTACCGCACCACGATCGCGAACTACACCGGCCGCGAGATCCGCCTGACCGTGCTCGACCAGCTGCCGGTGAGCCGCCACGACGGCATCACCGTGCGCGAGACCGCGATCGAGCCGGCGCCGGCCGAACGCACCGAGCTGGGCGTGCTCACCTGGCGCGCCGTGCTGGCGGAGGGCCAGCAGTACGTGCTGAGGCTCGGCTACCGCGTCGAGACCGGCAAGGGCATCGAGCTGTCCGGCTGGCGCGAGTAGTGGTATGAGCCCTTTGACATGTATCGGTAGTTGTCGATGAGTCTATAGCGTGGATCGGGCCCCGCCCACCAGGAGGTACCCGATGCTCAGACGCAGGCTCGCCGCCGCGCTGCTGGCCCTGGCCGCCCTCGCCGGCGTCCAGCTGGCGACCGGCGCCCCGGCGTTCGCCGCCACCCGCACCCTCTACTACGACTCCAGCACCGCCCAGGAGTTCGTCTCGGTCGTCGACCAGGCCGCGAGCCTGTGGAACACGAAGGTGACGAACGTGCGCCTGGTGAAGGCCACGGCCGGGCAGACCCCGAACATCCGGGTCTACGCGGACAACGGCTGGCCACGCACGTACACGACGTCGCTGGGCAACGGCCGCTGGTACATGGGCCGGGAGGCGGTGAACGACGGCTACTACAAGCTGCGCATCGCCACGCACGAGTTCGGCCACATCCTGGGCCTGCCGGACAACCGCACGGGCCTGTGCGGCGACCTGATGTCGGGCAGCAGCGCGCCGGTGTCCTGCACCAACGCGAACCCGAGCACGGCCGAGGCGGCCCAGGTCCAGCGCAACTTCGCGGCGGGCCTCGCCCCGGCCGTGGTCCCGGCGACCGGCGGCGCCGAGGTCGTCTACATCGGCTGACCGACCGGCCGGCGACCCAGCCGGTACTCGGTGCCCTCGCGGGCCGGCCAGCGCAGGCGGGTCCGGCCCGCGGGCGCGCCGCCGACCTCCACCGCCCCCGCCGGGGCGTCGGTGAACCCCTCCAGCTCGACGGTCAGCGGGCCGTTGGCCCCGGCGACGACCACGGCCTCGCGCAGTGCCCCGCCCGCCCAGGTCACCGACGCCGTGTGGCCGCCGCGGCAGCGGATGCCGCGCGCCGAGCCCGAGGGCCACGACGGGGGCAGCGCGGGCAGCAGTGACACGGCGCCGTCGTGGCTCTGCACCAGCAGCTCGGCCAGGCCCGCGACCACGCCCAGGTTGCCGTCGATCTGGAAGATCCGGCCGCTCGGGCGGCCCGCGTCCGGGTGCAGGGTCAGCAGCGAGGCCGAGCAGAGCTCGTCCAGCAGCGCCGCGATCGTGGACTCGGCCAGGGGCGCGTCGCGCAGGCGGGCGGCCAGGCACAGGATCCAGGCCCGGCTCCAGCCCGTGTGGCCCGAGCCGGCGGCCAGCCGGGCCCGCAGCGCGGTGCGGGCCGCGGCGAAGTCGGACGGCGTGCCGGTCTCGGTGATGCGGGTTCCCGGGTAGAGGCCGTAGAGGTGGGACAGGTGGCGATGGCCGGGCTCGCGCGGGGGGCGGTCGTCGTACCACTCCAGCAGCGCCCCGTCCGCGCCGGTGCCGACCGCGCGCAGGGTCGCCAGCGCCGTGGCCGCCTCCCGGGCCAGGGCCGCGTCGGCCGGGACGGGCCAGCGGGCCGACAGCGCCGCGAACCGGGTCAGCACCTCCCGCGCGAGCTCCTGGTCGAGCGTGCAGCCCCACGAGGTCGCGGCATATCCATCGGTACCGAATGCGAATTGGTGCTCCGGAGACGTCGACGGGCTGACGACCAGCGCGCCGCGGCCGTCGTCGACCAGCATGTCGAGCGTGAAGCGGGCGGCGGCGCGCAGGATCGGCAGGGCCACCGCGCGGCCGAAGTCCCGACCGGCGCCGAAGGCGAGGTGCTCCCAGGCGTGCGCGGACAGCCACGCCAGGGCCGACGGCCAGTTCGCCCACTGCGGGTCGCCCGGCACCGGCGCGGTGAACCGCCACAGGTCGGTGTTGTGGTGCGCGGCCGCGCCGCGGGCGCCGTAGTGGCGGGCCGCGGTCCGCTCGCCCGCCACGGCCAGGTCGCGGGCCAGCGCCAGCAGCGGCTCGTGCAGCTCCGGCAGCCCGGTGGTCTCGGCCGCCCAGTAGTTCATCTGCGCGTTGATGTTCGTCGTCCAGTTGCTGCTCCAGCCGGGGCGCACGTCGGCGTTCCAGATGCCCTGCAGGTTCGCGGGCTGGGTGCCGGGGCGGGAGCCGGCGACGAGCAGGTAGCGGCCGAGGTGGAACAGCCGCTCCGCGCCGGCGGCGCCGGGCGAGGCGGACAGGTCCAGGTCGGCGCGGGCGAACAGCCGCCGGTGGTCCTCGGCGTGCCGGGCCCGCAGCTGCTCGGGCGGCACGGCCAGGGCGCGGGCGAGGCGGGCCACGGCCGCGGCGGCGAGCGCGTCGAGGTCGGCGCCGGGCCGAGCGGTCCGGGCCGCGGAACCCGGTCACCGCGGCGAGCAGCAGGCGGGCCCCGTCGCCGTGGCGGCGGACGGCGGCGGCGAGCGCGAAGCCCATGCCGGCCGCGACCGAGCCGGCGGCGTCGGGCCGGTCGCCCGCGTACACCACCGGGTGCTCGTGGTCCGCGACGTAGCTGGGCACGACGTGGGCGGGGGCGCGGCCGGTCCACACGAGACAGTCGGGGTCGGCCACGCGGACCGCGCCCCGGCCCGGGTGCGGGGTGTGCAGGCGTGGCGCGATCGCCCGGGGCCCGGCGCCGGGGCCGGTCGCGGTGAGCACGAGCACGCCGTCGGGGGCGGACGCGAACGCGGTGAGCCGGACCGGGCCGGAGGCGCTGACGTACTCGGTCACCGCCTCCGCCCCGGCGAGGTCCAGGCGGCGGCGGTACCCCGCGACCGCGCGATGGTCGCCGTAGCGCCACTCGAGGCGGCCCAGCGGCTGGTAGGACTCGGTCCAGTCGGCACCCTGCAGCGCGCGGGCCAGCTCCTCGGCCCGCGCGTGCTCCCCGGCCGCGACGGCCCGCCGCAGCTCGGGCAGGACCCCCGACGGCCCCGGTCCACTGTGGACCGCGAGCGGGCCGCCCGACCAGAGCGTGTCGGCGTTGAGGTCCGCCGACTCGACGCCCGGGCGGCCGAAGAGCATCGCGCCCAGGCTGCCGTTGCCGATCGGGAACCCGTCCTCGAACTCCCCGGCCGGGGCGTCCAGGGCGATGGTGTACCGATCGCTCATGCCCCGGCCCGAATCCGCACCCGGCCGGAGCCGTGGTCGAGCAGGAACACGAGATTCCCGCGGCGCACGGCCTCGACCCCGGGCGGCAGGCCGTCGAGCACCGGGCGCACCCCGGCCTCGGCGCAGACCCGGGCGAGCAGCCGCGCGAGCGCGCCGGGCTCCGGGACGGTGGCGAGGTACCAGGCCCGGCCGTTGCGGAACACCAGGGGCCGCGCGTCGAGCGGGCCGCCCCGGGCGGACGCGATCACCTCCGCCGTGGTCGGCTCGGCCCACTCCGCCCAGGTGGACGCGGTGAAGTCGCCGACGGCGATCGGCCCGTCGAGGGGCCAGTGCTCCTCGACGCGCACGCCGACCACGTCCATGAGCAGCCCGGGCCAGCCTCCGAGGTGGACCCGCTCGTCGGCGTCGGCGACGCCGCTGAACGGCCCGAGCACGAGCGTCCCGCCGCCGTCCACATAGGAGCGCAGCGCATCGGCGACCGGCTCCGTCACCTGGTACAGGTTCGGCGCCAGCACGAGCCTGTAGCGGGACAGGTCCGCGTCCGGGCGGGCGAAGTCGCAGGTGATGTTGGCCCGCCACAGCGGCGCGTAGTACTCGGTGAGGCGGTCCACGTACCGGAACCCGGCGTGCGGCTGGTGCGGCAGCTCGGCCGCGCGCCAGGACTCCCAGTCGAGCAGGATCGCCACGTCCGCGGCGACGTCCGAGCCGAGCAGGCCGTCCGCGTCGGAGAGCTCCCGCAGGGCGGCACCGAGGGCGCACGCCTCGCGGAAGACCCGCGAGTCCGGCCCGGCGTGCGGCAGCAGCGCGCCGTGGGCCCGCTCGAGCCCCTGCCGGGAGGCGCGCCACTGGAAGTGCAGCACCCCGTCGGCGCCGCGGGCCACCGCCTGCAGCGACCACAGCCGGTTGAGGCCGGGCCGCTTCGGTGTCGCGATCTCCCGCCAGCTCGCGGCGCCCGGCGACTGCTCCATGAGCAGCCAGGGGCCGCCGCCGAGGGAGCGCATCACGTCCTTGGACATCGCGCCGCGCAGGGCCGCGTCGGGGTCGTTCGGGTCCGGGTAGGTGTCGAGGGAGACGAAGTCCTCCTCGGCGGCCCAGCGCCAGCCGTCGACGGGGCGGTAGAAGTCCATGAAGTTCGTCGTGACCGGCACGGCCGGGTTGCGGGCCCGCACGGCGTCACGCTCGGCGGTGTAGCACTCCAGCAGCAGGTCGGAGCCGAACCGCTGATAGTCCAGGTCCTGCGTGGGGTTGCCGACGTACTGCACGGCGAGCGGCGGCGTCACCTCGTCCCAGGCCGAGTAGCGCTGCGCCCACACGGCGGTGCCCCAGGCGGCGTTGAGCGCGTCGAGGCCGCCGTAGCGGGCCCGCAGCCAGGCCCGGAACCGCTCCGCGCAGTGGCCGCAGTGGCAGGTGGTGCCGTACTCGTTGCCGATGTGCCACAGCCGCAGGGCCGGATGGGCGGCGTAGCGGTCCGCGAGCGCCTCGGTGATCGCCAGCGCCGCCCGGCGGTACTCGGGCGCGCTCGGGCAGTAGTGGTTGCGGGAGCCGTAGTGCCGGCGCACCCCGTCCGGCCCCTGCGGCAGGGTGCCGGGGTGCCGGTGGCCGAGCCACGGCGGCGGCGACGCGGTCGGGGTCGCCAGCGCCACCCCGATCCCGCCGTCGTGCAGCAGCCCGAGCACGGTGTCGAGCCAGCCGAACTCGAGGCGGCCCGGCTCCGGCTCCAGCGCCGCCCACGCGAACACGCCGACGGTCGCCAGGTTCACCCCGGCCTGCCGCATCAGCCGCACGTCCTGCGGCCACACCTCCGGCGGCCACTGCTCGGGGTTGTAGTCGCCGCCGAACAGCAGCCGGCCGCGGGTCGCGTCGCCCAGCGCGGGCATCGGCTCAGCCCTTGATCGCGCCGACCAGCATGCCCTTGGTGAAGTGCCGCTGGACCAACGGGTAGACGAGGAGGATCGGGATGAGGGTCAGGGTGACCACCGCCATCTGCAGCGAGAGGGTCGCGATCTGCTGGTGCCCCGCGTACTGCCCGGTGCCGGTGGTCCCCGAGCCGGGCATGTTGGAGCCCTGCAGCGTGTACATGTACATGATCATCTGTAGCGGCCACTTGCCGTTGTCGGGCAGGTAGAGCAGCGCGTTGAAGAACGAGTTCCAGTAGCCCACGGCGTAGAAGAGGGTGATGACGGCCAGCACCGCGCGCGAGGTCGGCAGCACCACCGACCACAGGATGCGCCACTCCCCCGCGCCGTCCATCCGGGCGGCGTCGAGCAGCTCCGGCGCGGTACTGCTGAAGAAGCCGCGCATCACGAGGATGTTGAACACCGACACGGCCGACGGCAGGATCATCGTCCAGTACTGCCCGTAGCCGCCCAGCGCCGTGACCACGAGGAAGGTCGGGATCAGGCCGCCGCTGAAGAACATCGTGACGACCAGGAACAGCAGGATGTACCGGTGGCCGAACGAGCCGTGCCGGGACAGCCCGTAGGCGCACAGCACCGTCACCGCCATCGACAGGGCGGTGCCGACCACCGTGATCGCGAGGCTCACCAGCAGCGAGTGCGTGACGAGCTGGTTGGTGAAGATCTGGCGGTACGCCTCCAGGGTCAGCTCCCCGGGGACGGTCACCAGCCCGCCGGCCTCGTTGATCGCGGCCTGGGTCGAGAGGCTGGTGAGCACGATGGTCCACAGCGGCAGCAGGATCAGCACGCACACGACGACGAGGGTGATCCCCTTGACGCCCTGCCCGACCGGGCCGGTGCGCTCCTCCCAGGCCGGGCCGTGGTGCTTGCGACGGGGGCGTGCGATGTCAGCGGTCATCTCTGCGGTACAACCCATCCTCGCCGAAGGCGTGCGCGAGCCTGTTCGCGGCGAGCACCAGCACGAGGGACAGGATCCCCTTGAACAGGCCGGCGGCCGCGCCGTAGCTGAAGTTGTTGTTGACGACGCCGTAGTAGTAGGCGAACGTGTCGAGCACCTCGGAGGCGTCCCGGCCGACGGCCTGGCGCTGGATGAGCATCTGCTCGAAGCCGACGGTCAGCGCGTTGCCCAGCCGCAGCACGAGCATGAGCACGATGACGCTGCGCATGCCCGGCAGCGTGATGTGCCACATGCGCCGCCACTTGCCGGCCCCGTCGGCGGCCGCCGCCTCGTACAGGCTCTGGTCGATGGCGGCCAGCGCGGCGAGGAAGACGATGATGCCCCAGCCGGCCTCCTTCCACACGGCCTGGGCGGTGACCAGGTACTTGAAGGCGCCGGCGTTGGTCATGATGTCCCACGTCGCCCAGCCGTGCCGGCGCAGGAGGGTGTTGAGCGCGCCGGCGCCGCCGAGCATCTCCTGGAACACGGTGACGACGAGCACCCAGGAGAAGAAGTGCGGCAGGTACACCACCGACTGCACGAACGAGCGGACCCGGGCGTTCATGACCTCGTTGAACAGCAGGGCGAGCGCGATCGGGACCGGGAAGTACAGCACCAGCTGCACGGCGCTGATGACCAGCGTGTTCTCGAGCGCGTGCCAGAAGATCGAGTCGGTGAACAGGCGCTCGAAGTTGGCGGTGCCGATCCACTCGCTGTACCAGAACCCGCTGTAGATGTCGTAGTCCTGGAACGCGGTGACCAGGCCGAACATCGGCGCGTAGGCGAACACGGCGAGCAGCAGGACCGCCGGGACGGTCATGAGCAGCAGCGAGCGGTCGCGGCGCAGGCGGATGCGCCAGCGCCGGGGTCGGGGCGCGGCGGCGCCGCCGGCCTGCTCGGCCGGCGGCGCCGTCTTCGCGGGAGTCGTCGCGGTCACCGGACGTCCGTGCTCACTTGCCGGTGCCGTACTTCTCGCGGATGCCGTCGTAGAACTTGCGCAGGTCGTCGCCGCCCTGCTTGCGCCAGTTGCCGACCGCCTCGGTCCACGCCGAGACCGGCTTGCGGCCGAGCCTGACGTCGGTGATCATGTCGATCATCGGCTGGCCCAGCGAGGCGAACCGGGTCGGCTCGGAGACGTTCATGCCGTAGAAGAGCGGCTTGAACGCGTGCTTGACCATGTCCGCCTGCCAGGCCGCGTAGTCCTTGACGACCTGCGGGGCGCCGGACTGCACGGTGGTGGCCGAGGCCGGGCACGACAGGAACTGGAAGGTCGTCGCGACCTCCTTGCTGCCCTGCTCGGTCAGCAGCGGGTTGTTGTCGGTCATGGTGAAGTCGGTGCCGGGCGCGCCGAAGTTCACCGTGATCCACTCGGCCGACCCGTAGGGCGCGGCCAGGTAGTTGGCGATGTTCAGCAGCTCCTTGATCTGGGCGTCGCCGAGCTTCTTGTTGAGGTAGCTGAACATCGACGCGCCGTTGCCCAGCTCGATCTTCGGCTCGGTGCCCTTGGCGTTGAACAGCTTGAACGCCTGCCGGTTGTAGCCGGGGGCGGCCGCGGAGCCGGACTTGTTGTCGTCGCCGTTCCAGGCGCCGGTGCCGTCCGCGCAGATCAGGACCTTGCCGGACCAGAAGCGCTGCTTGGCGTTCTGGCTGTTGTTGGCGACCGCGTCCGGGTGCACGTAGCCGGCCTTGACCATCTTGGCGTGCCAGTTCAGCGCCTCGGCGATGGCCTCGGTCTCGTAGCGGTGCTGCAGCTTGCCCGAGGCGTCCTGGGTCCACGGGTAGCCCGAGGTCGGGAACTCGAAGAGCTGGCAGATGTAGGCCGCGTCGTTGCCGAAGAGGTCGTCGAACGCCCACACGCCGGCCTGGGCGTTGGTGAGCTGCTTGCCGAGGTTCTCCAGGTCCGCGACGCTCTTGATGTCGGCCGAGGCGCCGGCCTTGTCGAAGAGGTCCTTGCGGTAGTAGTAGCAGCCGCCGACGACCGCGTTGGAGGAGTAGATCGGCAGGCCGTAGAGCTTGCCGTTCCACACCCCGGAGATCCAGGCGTTGGGCGACAGCGCGGCGAGGTTCGGGTACTGCTTGATCTTGTCCCCGGCCAGGTAGGGCGTCAGGTCGACGAACTTGGCCCCGACCGCGTCGCCGAAGCTCAGCTTGGGGGTGTTCCAGCTGGGGATGTTGATCCAGTCCGGCAGCTTGTCCGAGGCGAACAGCGGCGGCAGCAGGTCGCCGTAGGTGTTGCCGTCGGCCGGCTGCATCTTGATGGTGGCGCCGAGGGCCTTGTTGACGGTGTCGTAGTACGCGTTGCCGCTCGAGGGCGGGATGGAGCCCCACAGCGGGGTCATCGCCGTGTACGACCCGCCCGAGCCGACGGCCCCGGTGACCGACTTCGGCGGGTTGGCCGGGTAGCTCAGGAAGGCCGGGTCGGTCGTGGCGCCGTTGGCCCCGGCGACGACCGGGATGTCGGGCTTGACCGAGCTGTTGGGCACGTGCGCCGGCAGCGCCTTGCTCAGGTCGTCCTGGCTGGTGGTGCCCTCCTGCTTGTCCTTCGGGCTACCGCAGGCGTCCAGTAACGGGGTCGCGGCGATGACGGCGACGGACGCGAGCAGGCCGCGCCGGCTCAGGCTTGCCATGGGTGGACCACCCTTCGGGGAGGGGAGAGTGCACGCGGACGGTGGGCGCTCCGAGGTTTCGAAAGGGGTGTCGAAGCGCTTCGAGGCACAGACCCTAGGACATCGATGGATACCCGACAAGGACATCGAGAACGTTCACCGCCGACCCGGTGCAACACCGCCTTCACCGCGTGAAAGGTTCACGCGGCCTTGACAGCAATCGGGCCTGTCTCCATCATCGAAGCGCTTCGAAATGAGGGGAATGGGGCGTGCTGGAGAAGCTCACCGTCGCCGAGAAGATCGCGATGCTGCACCAGTCGCAGCCGGCCGTGCCCCGGCTCGGGCTGGCCGCGTTCCACACCGGGTGCGAGGCGCTGCACGGCGCGGCCTGGCTGGGCCGGGCGACCGTCTTCCCGCAGGCCGTCGGGCTCGGCGCGACCTGGGACCGGGCGCTGCTGACCGCCGTGGCCGAGGCGGCCGCGACCGAGGTCCGCGCCTACCGCCACGACCCGCCCGAGGGCACCGAGCCGGCCTCGCTCAACGTCTGGTCGCCGGTGGTCAACCCGCTGCGGGACCCGCGCTGGGGCCGCAACGAGGAGGGCTACAGCGAGGACCCGCTCGCGACGGCCGAGCTGGCGATCGCCTACTGCACGGGCCTGCGCGGCCGCCACCCCGACGTGTGGCGCACGGCGCCCGTGCTCAAGCACTTCCTCGCCTACAACGTCGAGACCGGGCGCGACGTCGTGGACGTGATCGTGCCGGAGCGGGTGTTGTACGAGTACGAGCTCCCGGTCTTCCTGGAACCGCTGCGGGCCGGGGTCGTGGCCGGGGTCATGCCCGCCTACAACCTCGTCAACGGCGTGCCGAACCACGTGCACCCGCTGCTGGGCCGGGCGTTGCGCGCGGCCCGGCCCGACGTGGTCATCTGCTCCGACGCCCAGGCCCCCTCGAACCTCGTGACGAGCGAGCGGTACTTCGCCACGCACGCGGAGTCGCACGCGGCCGCCCTGCGCGCGGGCGTGGACAGCTACACCGACAACGGCCCGGACCCGGCCCCGACGATCGAGCGCTTCACCGAGGCGCTGGCCCGGGGGCTCATCACCGAGGCCGACATCGACGCGGCCGTGGGCCGGCTCCTGGCCCTGCGGGCGAGCACCGGCGAGTTCGACCCGGCGCGGGACCCGTACTCGGGCACCCGCCGCGACGTGATCGCGTGCGACGCGCACAACCGGCTCGCGGCCCGGGCCGCGCGCTCGGCGATGGTGCTGCTGCGCAACGAGGGCGGGGCGCTGCCGTTGCGCGACGCGAGCGTCGCCGTGATCGGGCCGCTCGGCGGGCGCGTGCTGCGGGACTGGTACAGCGGCACCCTGCCGTACGCCGTGACCATCGAGGCCGCCCTGCGCGACCGGCTCGGCCCGGACCGGGTCACCGCCGCCGAGGGCCTGGACCTCGTCCGGCTCGTCGCCGCCGACGGCCGGCACGTGCACGCCGCCCCGGACGGGTCACTGTCGCTGGCCGAGGGGCCCGGGGCCGTCTTCGCGCACCAGGACTGGGGCACCAGCGTGCAGTGCCCGACGCCGGTGCACACCCTGCGCTGCCTGGAGCACGGCTACCTGACGGCCGGCGACGACGGGGTCCTGTCGGTGACCGCCGCGACGCCGGACGGCTGGACGGTGCGCGAGCTGTGGCAGCTGGGCTCCTCGCTGCGCAACGACGCGTCCGGCCGGTACGTCTCGGAGTCCCTGATCGCCGACGCCGCCGCGCCGGGCTTCCCCCTGCGGCTGGAGCGGGTCGCGGACGGGCCGGCCGAGGCGGTCGCCGCGGCCCGCGCCGCCGACCGGGCGATCGTGGTGCTCGGCAACGACCCGCACATCAACGGCCGCGAGACCGTCGACCGCGACGGGCTGGCCCTGCCCGCGGACCAGGAGCGGCTGCTGCGCGCGGTGGTCGCCGCGAACCCGGACACGGTGCTGGTGCTCGTGTCGAGCTACCCGTACGCGATCGACTGGGCCGCGGCGAACGTGCCCGCGATCCTGTGGACCGCGCACGGCGGCCAGGAGCAGGGCAACGCGGTGGCCGACACCCTGCTCGGCGCGAACAACCCGGGCGGCCGCCTGCCCCAGACCTGGTACGGCGCGGGCACCGAGCTGCCGGCGCCGCTGGACTACGACATCATCGGGTCGGGGTGGACGTACCAGTACCACCGCGGCACCCCGCTGTTCCCGTTCGGCCACGGCCTGTCGTACACGACCTTCGGCTACGGCCCGCTGACGGTAGGCCGCGAGGGCGACGGGTGGCTGGCCGCCGTGACGGTCACCAACACCGGCGACGTCCCCGGCGACGAGGTCGTGCAGGTGTACGCCACCCCGCACGACTGGCCGGTGCTGGCCCCCGCCCGCCGCCTGGTGGCCTTCGAACGCGTCACCCTGGAACCGGGCGAGACGAGCGAGATGCGCCTGCCGATCCCGGCCTGGGTGCTGTCGTACTGGCACGAGGGCCGCCTGAACCCTCCGACCGGCACCGTCACCTTCACCGTGTCCACGTCCACCACGACCGTGTGAGAGCGGTTGGTCAGTCCAGACCCAGCAGCCGCTGCACGTCCTCGTCCTCCACGCCCTCGACGTCGACGACGTCGGCCAGCGACAGCGCCAGGTGCGCGAACGCCGGGGCCAGCCCGGCCAGCTCCTCCAGCGGGTCGTCGTCGAACTCGTCCGCCTCGATCCGCAGCCCCGGCAGGACCAGCTCCTCCAGCTGCGGCAGGATCGCCGCCCCGGCGAGCGTGCGCAGGATGCCGAGGTCCCCGGCGTCGAACTCGCACTGCCCCAGGTCGAGCGAGCGCAGGCCCGGCAGGCCGGCCGGGTCGAGCTCCTCGAGCTGCTCGACCGGGCACGCCGTGCCGAACACGTCGGAGCGGATCTCCAGCTCCAGCGACTCCAGCGCGGGCGCCCAGGCCGGGAACACGCTGCCGTCGGCGAACAGCGCCCCGCGCAGCCGCAGGTGCCGCAGGGAGCCGCCGCCGACACCGGCGAAGAGCAGGCCGCCCTCGGCGGTCAGGTCCAGCAGCGCCGGCAACGCCGCCCACATCCCGGCGCTCCCCTCGTCGGCGAATCCCTGGTGCAGCCGCTCCAGCGGGTCGATCCGCCCGCCGGTCGAGGTGCGGCTGTGCTCGTAGAGGTGCGCGAAGTCGTGGCCGAAGTAGAGGCTGGTGAGCCGCTCGCGGCGGTGCGCGGCCAGCACCCGCGCGGCGCGGTGCGCGCTGTGGTGGAAGTCGGTGAGGTGCAGCTCCAGCCGGCGCAGCCCGGCCGAGACCGGATCGCTCAGCAGCGCGTCGATCAGCGCGGCCTCCCACCGCTCCGGATCGCCCGAGTCGCCCGAGCCGGCACCGAGCCCGGCGACGAGGTCGCCGCGGGCGGCGGCGGTGTCCGCCGCGAGCCGGAACACGGCCTCGTCGAGCCGGTCGCCGGACCACGTGAGCCGCCAGGAGCCATCCGCCCGCAGACCGTCCAGATCGATCATCGCGGCAGCATAACGGCCCCGCCGGTGTGGGCCGCTGCCCGGTCGACCGCCCCCGGACGGTGCGCCCGGCGTCTATCGCGGTTCCGGCTCGGAGCCGTCATGCGTTTCCGGCCGCCGGCCCCGGGTTGCCTTTCCAGATGGACTTGCCGGCGCAGACGAAGCCGATCAGGAGGGGGTAGACCGCGCAGCGTTCGACCAGGCCGATCAGGCCGGCCGATGAGCCGGCGACGGCCATGAAGCCGACCAGCGACACAAGCCCGAAGACGCCGAGGGCGACCATGACCCGGCCGGTGGCGGCGGCGATTCCGGCGTGCCGGTGCGCGCGCCCGAGCATGATGATCAGTACGTTGCCGCCGACGATGCTTGCCAGGGCGCCCACGGCGTGCAAGTCGACGGCACCGCTGTCGGGCGCCTCGCCGGTTCCGGGGAAGAAGGCCAGCAGGACCCCGCCGGCGGCCATCAGCAGCGCCAGCGTGCGCACCGCCCAGCCGAGCGGGCCGCGCACGCCCGTGAGCATGGCGGTGCCGCCGAACAGGGTGATCCCGAACAAGAAGAACCCGGCGTTCATGACCCAGGCCAGCGGCGAGTACATGAGCTGCCCGAATCCCTCAGTGGGCCCGTGAACCCCGAGGTTGCTGATGTAGTCGTAGGTGTAGCTGTAGGGCGGATCCGTCCACGCCGCCGCGGCGATGAACTCGGCGACGAAGAAGATCAGCCCTCCCGCGATGAGCACGATGCCGGCAGCGGAGCGTCGCCCCTGCCGATGGTCCGTCTGAGCGGGCGTCGCATTCATGGTTCCTGCTCTCCCGGCATCCCGCCGCGTGTCTTGATTCCGCCCGGCCAATAGCCGGTGTCACACCAATACTGTACTGACACCAGTTATGGAGTCAATACGTGTAGCGAACGGGTCCAGTACCCTGTCGGCATGAACGACGGGCAGCGAGCCGGACGACGGGAGCGCAAGAAGGCAGCGACCCGGGCATCGATCCTGCAGGCCGCCCACGAACTGTTCCTCGAACGAGGGTTCGACGCGGTGAGCGTCCGCGAGATCGCCGACCGGGCCGACGTGTCGCCGACCACCGTCTTCACACACTTCCCGCACAAAGAGGCCCTCGCCTTCGGTGACGAGGACGTGCGCCACGACCGGCTCGTCGCGGCAGTAGCCGACCGGCCGCCGGGGACCTCGATCTCCGCCGCGCTCAAGGCCCACTACCTCGCGGAGATCGCCGCGCTCGGATCCGAACCCGAACGGTCGCTGCTCGCCCTCATGGAACAGACACCCGCCCTCGTCGAATACGCCGAGCGCATGTGGTTCCGCCACGAAGACGCCCTGATCGCGGCGATCACCGAGGAGTTCGGGCTCCCCGAGCCGAGCGACGAGATCCGCTTCTACGTCCGCTTCGCCCTCCAGATCCAGCTCAGCGCGTCCCGGCACAGCAACCCGGAGTCCACCATCGACGCAGGGTTCCGGCTCCTCGACGACGGCTGGCTGCCCTACCAGCGCCAGTTCCACTAGCCAGCGCCGGACGGCACCAACGCCCACGTGCGCATCCGCCTGCTACAGACCGGGACGGCCCAGCTGGTGATTCAGCGCGCGTAGCCGATGAGCGTGCGCAGGTGCCGGGTCAACGTGGAAGCACGAGGACCACGCCTGCGCGAACCATTTGCGGGCCTGCCCGTTGACGCGGCATTCTGTGGCCGTGCCGATCCGACCTGTGACAACAAACGTTCGATGACCACGGCGCGGCAGCAGGTACTCGACGGGCTGGCCCACCGGATCCTCGCGCTGCGCCTGGATCACCCGACGCGGGTGGGGATCGACGGCCACTCCGCTGCCGGCAAGACGACCCTCGCCGACGAACTGGCCACCACCCTGCGGGGGAAGACGGCGCGGCCCGTGCTCCGAGTCATGCTCGACCACTTCAAACGGCATGTCGACCTGCGTACGCGATATCCGCCCGGCTCGCCGGAAAGCTACTACGTCGAGATGTTCGACGTCGACGCCATCCGCGACGAGTTGCTGGTGCCGCTCGGACCCGGCGGCAACCGCCACTACCGCACCCAGATCATGGATTTCAGCGGCCGCACGCCGATCGACTCCGGCGTCCACGAGACCTCGGACGACGCGATCCTCATCGCGGACGGCGGCTTCCTGCAGAAGCCGGCCCTGTCACCGCACTGGGACCTGCGCGTCTACCTCCACATCGAAGTAGCGGATGTGCTGTACCGCGGCACGGTCCGCGACCAGGCGTGGATGGACTCGGCGGAGGCCGCCGCCGAGCGGTACCGCACCTACTACATCCCCGGCGAGGAGCTTTACCTGGCCGAAATCCGCCCCGCCGAACAAGCCGACATCGTCATCGACAATCGAAACTTCGAGGAACCCCGCGTCATACGTGATCTTCCGAGCCGAGCCGGCCATCAAGGCCAGTAGGCGCCTGAAGACGGCCCGAGGAACATGTGGATTGGTTGATTCCAGCCAGACGTAGCAGTCGTCGTGTCCGGAGTACCACATGCAACAGCCTGGAAGGGTGGGCAGGATCGGCCGGCTGAAATCGGCTGTTCCGATGGCGAGCGCCATCTCGTCCAACTGCTCCGCGTCCGGCGTGTCCCGCATGGCGACCACCGTCAACTCGTACGGTGACCAGCCTGCGAGAAAGCCCGGCAGGTCGTCGCGGTGCATGATCAGCGCTTCGCCGCCGAGACCGGGGACGCCTCTCGCCAGCGCACTCAGGTCGTGCGGCGAGCAGGCGATGCCCTGATGCGCTGCGATGCGCGACGGCGTCCACTGCACGTACTGGTCGTCAAGGAAGCTGTTGGTCGCCACGTCCATCACGGCCACGGTGTCCAAAGCGTTGCCGGCCAGGATGTCCGCGAGTTCGCCGGCCTGTGCCGCCGTCGCGTGGACCACCCAGCAGCCGGGGAACTCGCGAACACTGAAGCTCAGCGGAAACGGCGCACGCTCGATGCCGACGCTGTTGACCGAGAAGGCGCCATAGCGCTCGACGTCGACCACCGCCACCCCCTCCGATGCGATACGGCGGCGGCTCGGCGCCGCCGTACCGAGGGCGATGTCCGCCGTTCGATTGTGCCAGGAGCAGCCACGCCGACGCGCGGGACCGGCTGCGCAGCCGCGCACACCTCCTGTGACGTCCCGGACCGAAAGCATCGTGGGGGTGCACTGAGCGGCGCCCACGCCCGTCTTGGTTCTCGCGATCCCGTAGGCTAATATCTCTGCCAGAGATATATCTGGCAGAGAGGTCGCCATGTCCGAAGAGCTGTCGCCGACGGCCCGCACGATCCTGGGCTTCCTGGCGTCGCATCCCCGCTCCGGCTACGAGATTCGCGAGGCGGCCAAACGGGCCGTGTCGTTCTTCTGGGGGGTGAGCGACGGACAGCTGTACCCCCAGCTCAAACTCCTGGAGTCCCGCAACCTCATCGAGGCGTTCGAACCACCCGGCGGCCCCCGCGCCCGCCAGAGCTGGCGGCTGACCGCCCAGGGCCGTGAAGAACTGCTGGCCTGGCTGCGGCTGCCGTCCGCCCCGGTGCAGACCCGCGACGAGAACCTGGTGAAGATTCTCTTCGCGGCCAATCTCGACCGCGAAGAGACTGTCCGGCTGATCCGCGAGCGCCGGGAGTCGTTTCAGTGGCTCCGCGAGCACCTGGGCACCATGGTGCCGCAGGCCGCATGGACCGAGGACGAACGCCGGGCGGCGCTGCCCACGCCCGGGCGGATCCGCGACTACGGTCTCGCCTTCGCCCAGTCGGCGATCGACTGGTGCGACACCGTGGAGGCCGAGCTGACCGGGGGCACGCCGTGACACTGGCCCGGGTGCTGCTCACCCTGACGGGCTTCGTCTGCGTGGTGGACGGCGTCGTGGAGTTCGGCCCAGAGGCCCCGCCGGCGGCCGCGGCAGTCGGTGTCGCGCTGCTCCTGGCTGGACTGCTGGCCTGGGGACTGGTCGCGTCGATGCGCCGGCCGCACCGGTCGACCGTCCGGCACACCGCGATCGTGCTCGTCGCCGTGGTGGCCGCAGGCGTGGCCCAGTTCGCCCTGCTGCACGCCGTCGTCGCGCTGCTCACGACCGCCCTGCCTATCCTCGCGCTGTGGCGGGTCGGCCGGGGCCGGGTGCAGCCGGCGCCGGGCCGGGCTGTGCCGCTCACCACGGCGGCCCTGGCCATGCTCACCGGGGCCGCGCTGACCCTGGCCCTCCTGCCGACGCACCTGCCGGCCTCCGCGGCCGTTCCCGGCCTGCGCGACGACCAGAGCCCGACCACGCCCCCGGAGCCCGAACCGAGCGGGTACGTGACCGCGACCGATGGCACGAAACTCGCCTACTTCGCCGACCTCCCGGCCGACCCCGTGGCGACGCTCGTCTTCTACCACGGGTCCGGCGCCAATGCCGGTGCCGGCTACCTGACCTTCGCACACCAACTCACCCAGCAGTACCGCATCGCGACCTACCTGTTCGACATGCGCGGCCACGGCCGATCCGGCGGCCGCCGGGGCGACGCGCCGAGCCAGGGGCAGATGTTCGCCGACACCCAGACGGCGGTCGACTTCGTCAAGCACGCGCACCCGCGGCTGCCCGAGTACGTCGGCGGTCACTCGGCCGGGGCCGGGCTGGTGCTCAACAGCGAGCGTCGCATCGACCACGAGGTCGCCGGGTACGTCTACCTCGCCCCCGACTTCGGCCTGCACTCCGACACCGAGCGGCAGTCCGAGGCGGCCAACTTCGCGACCATCGACCATCGGGTGCTTATCAGCTACGTCCTCACCAACGGCCTGCTCGACGCGCACGCCTACGCGGTGAGCTTCGCCTACGCGCCGGCGGACATCGCGCGGGCCGGGCTCGTCAGCCGGTACACCTCGGTCATGGCCGTCGCCCAGAACGCCGGCGACAGCGCGGCGATCCTGGCCGGCACGGACAAGCCGGTCGGAGTCTGGATCGGCTCGGACGACGAGGTCTTCGACCCTGCCAAGGTGCTCGCCTTCGCCCGCCACGCGCCCCACGCGACGACGGCTACCGTGGCCGGCGCCGACCACCTGGGCGTCATCGACGGCGGCATCACCGACGTCGGCGCGTGGCTCGACCGCCAGGCCGGCCGGTAGCCCGGCTCACCGCCGAGCAAACGTTCCCGACCGGCAGACCGACGGGAACCCGGCGCTGCACGGCGGCAATCGATGCACGGCCGATCCGCCCCGAAATCAGCGCGGCCGCCCGCGCCTCCAGAAAGAGCTGACGATGCCGTTCGGCGTGCGCCGTCATCTGCGGCGAGGTCATCCGCTTGCCCTGTTCGGTGCTGAAGATACGGTGCAGGTAGTCGCGCAGCGCGGTGCGGAACTGATCGTCCTGAACGATGTCGGCCAATTCGATCCACGCCTCGAGCTGTTCGGTAGAGAGCTCTTCGGGCAGGTTCGGCCGCCGGCTACGCAGGCGCTCGATGGTCCGCAGCACAGCGCGACGCGTCCAAGGTGGTCTCCACAGCCAGCACCCGGCGAATATCGTCCAGGCCGGCCCCCAAGTCGCGCAGGGGGGCGCACGAGTTCGGGCCGGGCAATGGCGTGCACGTCGTACCGCCGGAAGCCTCCGTCGGTCGGCCTGGTGGGCGTGACGACACCCTCGTCCGCGTAGAACCTGATCGCGCTCGCGCTCAGGCCCGTGCGGCGGGCGCCCCCGAGGGGGTAAATCTCGTTCATACCCGCCACTATGGGATGGGAGTACGCGGCCCGCGCCGGCACCACCACATTGACGTTCCGCGGCGACCGCAAGCCCTGGGCGATGGCTCCGTCCGTGAGAGCCGAGTTTCGGACCCACCCTGCGGCGGTGGCCGCGATCGGAACGGCCGGTCGGCGTGCCCACCGAGCACCTCGACGGGTTCACTACACAGGGCTGGCCCATCGGCTTGGTCGAGCAGCCCGGAGCAACGGTCAGTAGCGGAAGCCAGGACTCCGACGGCTACCGGATCTGCCGATGACAGCGCACTCGATCACAGGTGCAGGACCCGGCGCGGCCGGGTGGCCATGTCGGAATGTGCGACCCGCATCCGGAGTTGGGAAGGCGACGCCGCCTTACGGCGAATACCGTGTGGCTGGATTTGCGACCGAGGTCAAGAGATCATGCATCGGTGAAGGTCTCTTGGAGCGTCGCTGACGGCCATGTGGCGATGCCCGATCGGTCGCTGGTTGACGGGGCACGGCCGGTGGAGCGGGTGGAGTTGACTGCACACTCGGTTGCCGATCCGCCGCATCCACACCGGGTGCGTCTGCCGATCGGGTCGGCCGACGCGGCGCGGTTCCGGCGGTTCGACCGGATCGTCCGGGAGCAGCGGATCGTGTTCTTCGTGGTGCTGGGCGTGTGGGTGTCGATGGTCCTCGCCGCTGTCCTCCTGCCGGGGTGGGGGTTCAGAGTGGGCGCCGCCGCCTTCGCTGGTGCGGTACTGGCCAACGGCCTGTTCCAGCTCGTGTCGGTGATGCTGCGGCCCCGGCAGTATCCAGTGCGGACCGGTCTCATGTTCAGCCCGGACCCTCGTGTGGTCGTTCGTGGCGTACATCCCGACGCGGCAACCGAGTGGCGAACGGTTGCCGGAGATTCGATCCGGATCGAGCCATAGCGCAAGCCGAGCGACGATCGGCCGCAGCGTGGATCCGGTCATCACAGGCCATCTGTCTGATCATGAGCTGAAGGTGCGCGCACATGCCGCGGATGTCGTGCATCGGCCCAACAGCGCTCATCACAGTGAGTGACGGAAAGCCGAAATGTTCGTTCATGCGCGGTCCAGCATGCCCATGTCACCGGTGCGGAGCATCCACTCGACCGGCGATCCGATCCGGCCGCACGCGGTACACCGTTCAACGAACGCAACGGACCGTATACCGCCCACCTCATCGGCGTACATCGAATACCCGACGGCGACGTTGAACAGCTCTTCTTCGCACGTGCAAACGGATATGTACGCGCTGTCGTCGTCCCAATAGTCCTCGCTGTCCAAGAGATAGTGCTGGTCCCCGCAGGAGCGGCAGATACGCTTCCGCACCCGTTCTTCCCAAACGCCGTGCACCTCGAACACAGCCGCTCCGCACCCGCTGCAGATGCTGTGCCGAACCTCGTTGACCGGGTACCCGTCCGCTCCGTTGATCAGCAGAACCTCTGCGAGATCGTCCGCAGCGTCGCCGACATACCATCCGTCCTCGAACCGCAGAGCCATGATCGCAATCTACGCCCGATCAAGTACCACGGGCGGGCCCTTCGCGGCTGTCGGCACTGCTTGATCAGCTGCACGGACATGCCGCGAGTCGGTCGTACGTCGGCGTTGTAGGTTTCGTATTTGGTCCTACCGAAGGTCGAGTGCCGAGTGTCTGGCTTCCGATGAGGCAGCTCGGGGCTACGAGTTGAGGCGGTGACGCCGGTAGCTCGGCGCCGGGGCGTGGTGCTCAAAGCCGTTCTCGTCCAGAGCATTGAAGATGATCAGCCAGGTCGGGCCGAAGTCGAAGCCGACAGCGATACTGCCGTTGGCCATGTCATCGCCAGCCCATTCCAGAAGTTCGACATGATCAAGGGCTCGGCCGGGCAGTTCAGCCAGCGGCGGTAAGGGCTCCGCGTGCCAGGCAAGATGAAAGTAGGAATCCTCGATCGCTCGGCTGGGGTCGATGGTGTTCCAGGTAATGGACACGTCGTCGAACTTTTGATGGTCGATCTCGACCTGCTCGGCGCCGAAGTCCATGAGCACGGGCGCATCGGTGAACCACTCGTCGGCGTCAAGGTCCCAGACCAGCCAGGCACGCTGAAGGGTGAGACCGGCCAGGCCGGCGAGGCGTGGGCCATGCGCGGCGGTGATGCTGTCGCGCCCGTTGAGCCAACTCGGCCGGTAGTCCTGTATGCCAAAGCGGAGCATGATTCCATTCTGTCGACGAGTCGCCGGGCGGCGCATCCGAGATTCGTTAGCATCGGTCTATCCGTTGTTGGCGTCATCGACCAGCCGCCACCCGCACTCATCTGCCGCGAAGCGCGTTACGCGCCGCACCGCGAGCCATCTTCGGCGCGTTCGTCGCATCTGCGGGGTCCTCGGGAGGTGATTTCCAGGTCGACGAGGAAACCGCGGGTCTGCCACTGCTGGGCCGGCAGTTGGTCGCGGGTCATGCGGAAGTACTGCGTGGGGCTGACGAACTGGATGGTGCCGGGTTCGGGCTGCCCTTCGGCCGGTAACGCCTTGATGCAAGAGGGGCCGTCGCACAAGCGTCCTGGGGAGGTGTCGGGCACCTCGGTCAGCCGCACGCGCCCGGGGCGGCGGATCCACCCGTCGGTACTCCGGTCGTACAGGTCGTGCATGATCCGGATGCGCCGCACGACGCCTTCCGTGAAGGGAAGCTCGCCGATGAGCCCGAGCCACCCGTCGAAGCCCAGGCATCCGTCCAGAGTCAGCTCACCGCGTCGGTCATCGCCTTGCCGGACCGCGAGTAGGTTGCCAGCCTGAACCAGCTGAGCCCAAGGGCGCCCGTCGGCGTCGAGCAACGTGCTGGCCCGCACGACGACCTGGTGCAGTACCAGATCGTCGGGCGGTTCCGGGTCGTCGAGCCATCTCGGGCGGGTCGTGACCCGCTCGCCGAGTGACCAGTTAGCCTCGCGGGGATGGGTGTTGAGGAGAACCGGCCAGAGCACGACTCATCGTGCCATCCAGATGACCGTCTCGCGCCGGGTACTCCGCGTTCATCGTTGAATCCGGTGGACGGATCTGCCGATGAGCGGATGCAAGGTCGGCTTCCGACGCCGCGGCGGCAGCTCCGTCATCAGGCGTTGTGCGACCGCCTGGCCCATTCATGGTGCAGAACGCCGAATTCGGCACTGGCCTGCTCAAAGGCCTCCTGGACGGAGTCATGGTAGGTGTCGGTCATCTCCCCGCCGCTCTCGTCGCAGTAGAACAGGTAGGCCCGTGGCTCATCGCCGGGGTACTGCACAACTTGCAGGGATACCGGGCGCGGAACCTCTACCCTTGCCCCACTCGGGTTGCCGAAGTAGTGACGCGTGACGCCGGTCGGCTGATGGTGCGGCTGGAGCCGCACCTGCGCCAACACGATCGGATCAGCCACCTAGTGATGGTAGTCGAAGGCCCGGATGGCAGCGCGGCTCCGCACTGTTCTGGCGCCCCTCTTTGTCAAGCGGCGTGTGAGTTCGGTGTTCTAGGGTGGTGGTCGGCGGGTCCGGGAAGTGACTGTTCCGAAGTGTTGACCTCGGGGTTTGGGTCAGCCGCGCTGGATTGCAGAGTCGCCCCCGGTTGTCCTCCCGGGCCCGTCTCCAGCCGCTGGATATCGCCGAGCATGCGCCGGTAGACGACGTCGGACAGGCGCCGTTTCAGCGCCCGGATGGCTTCCATCGCGGTCTTGCCTTCGGCGAGGCGACGGCGGTAGTAGGCGCGGCCGAGCGTGTCGTGGCGGAGCTGGACGATGGCCATGATGTGCAGGACGCGGTTGATGCGCCGGTTCCCGGCCCGGGACAGGCGGTGGCGTTGCTGATCCCCGGACGAGGCGTCCAGGGGTGCGGTGCCGTTCCAGGACGCGAAATGGGCGCGGCTGGTGAAGCGGCGGATATCACCGATGTCGCCGAGCAGGCGGGCCGCGCCGGACGGGCCGATGCCGTTGAGTTCGAGCAGGCTGCTGCCGCTGTCGTTGACCAGCTCGGTCAGTTCCTGCTTCGCCGCTTTGATCTTCTTGTCGACCTGGACCAGTTCACCGACCAGTTCGGACGCCAGCCGGCGGCGGGTTCGCCCGACGAGGTCACGCGGCCGGATGGTGGCCAGCAGTGCTCGGGCCTGATCGGCGGACAGGAACGTCTTGGCTCCGCCGGGCAGCAGTTCCAGCAGAAGCTTGTGGATGCGGTTGACCAGGTCGGTCCGGGCCCGGCCGAGCTCGTCGCGGCGGTCCACGAGCAGCCGCAACACCACCGTCTCGTCGTCGGCGACAATGTGCCGCAATCCCTTGGTGCGCAACGCTGCCACGGCCACACTGTGCGCGTCGACCGGGTCGGTCTTGCGGCCGTTGCCGGTGGCGAACACCCTGGCCCGGGCGGACAGTTTCGGGGGCACGTCCACCACGGTCTCGCCGTCAGCGACGAGCCGCTGCGCGATGTGCCGGCCGATGCCGTTGCAGCCTTCCACCGCCCAGAGCCGTTCCGGATGCCGCCGGCCGAGAGCAAGCATCGCACGATAGCCGTCCCGGTCGGTGCCGAACCGATCACCCGCCAAGACCGTTTCCCGATCGTCGATGATCTCGATCGTCGCCGACCGTTTGTGCGGGTCCATCCCGATGATGACGCGTCCCACGCGTTCCTCCTCGCTGTGACCGAACCGGGGTTCAGCGGGAGGGCAGCGCTACTTTGAGCTGGGCAGTCCCCTCTGGAGCCACTCCACGCCGCGGTGACCGGCAGGGTGCATGCCAGATGAGAGCCACGCCCCAACCACAGACGGGCAGCCGCTGAATGCGAGCGACCCCACCGATCACCTCGACCAAGCCTGGCCGGGCTGCGGTCGTAGATCCAGTAAATAAGTAGCCGCTGAGTTTGCGCGCCGCCTCAGCTCCTGAGGATCGCCTGAAGTAGCTGAGGTCCGGTGTGGATCAGGATGACGTTGGCGCGCAGTTCGTCGGGAAGCTCGTCGGCGTGACTGGGCGTCGACGGTGCAGGTAGGGCAGCCAACAGGGACGATGACCCATGCGGCGGCCGTCGCGACGGCGATGACGAGCTCCCAGATGTGTTCGCCTGCGGCATGGTTCACCATGAGGCTGGAGTTGCCTACACCATAGACGTCGGCTTCTCCGTCGGGCAGCTGCACGCGAACGTATCCGCTGTTGGGTGCGCCCACCATGTAGGGCAGCAGTACCTGAACGGCGGCTTCGGGCCGCCCTGTGGCCGCTTTGCCGCCTGCGGAACCCTTGAAGGAAGACGTCGAAGCTCACACCCGATCATGATGCACCATGCAGGCTTGATCGCGTGCGCTGTCATGCCGCGATGACGCGCGTCCGCTCGATTGCCGCCAGGTTGCGACTACTCATAGTTATGTCGATGGCGGCGGCGTTAGACATGGGCGGGGCCGGTTATGACCGCCCCGTGGAACCAGGTTGCCCGGGACGGCCAACCTGGTATACCCAGTCCGCACGCGTAACTTGCTGTCGCCCTGCTGGCCTACCTCGCTACGGCTGAGCAGGGAAAACGCCACCGACGTGCGCCGGCTCCACTTACCGCGGACCGCCCGCACGCCGGGCCAGCCGGGCCAGAACAGCGTCGAAGGAGAGGTCTGTGGCGCTGGGAAGCAGCAGGTCCGCTGCCTTGAAGTGGGCGTCGTGAGCATGCGGGTTCGGCACTGCCACGCATCGCAGCCCGGCCGCGTGCGCCGCCGCGACGCCGTGCGCGGTGTCCTCGAAGGCGACCGCCTCTTTCGCCGGCAGCCCGAGCCGGTCCAACGCCAGCAGGTAGACAGCCGGATGCGGCTTGTGCGCGGCCACCTCCTCGCCGGTCGCCAGTACCTCGAACCGGGCTCGCAGCCTGGCCTGATCCAGCATCGCGCCCACGTGGGTGATCGGGGAGCTGCTCGCCACCGCCAGCCGGAGCCCCAGCTGCACGGCCCGGTCGAGCCAGCCGACGATGCCAGGTGTCGGCTCCAGCACCGCATTCAGTTCCGCCCGGTGCGCCATCCGCCGCGCGTGGCTGGACTCGCGGTCATAGGCCGGTCCGACTTGAGCCGCGGCCAGCGCGGCGTAACGCGGCTCGTTCGCGTCGCCGCTGCGGGCCAGGCCGAGGTCGTTATATGCGTACACGGCCTGACCGACCAGGCTGCGGAGCAGATCGATCGCGGGCTCGTAGCGCAGCTCGCCCAGCGCGTCGATGACCGCGCCCACTTCCGCTGTCAGGCGCGGGCGGGCATCCGAGTCCAGCTGCTCGCACAGGGCAGCACCTGGGCTGCGCAGCACCTCGACGACTATTTCATCTGGCTGCGGGCCGACCGGTTACCCCGGCCACGAGGCCTGCGCCGACCGAGCGGATCGCGGCTTCCGCTCATGCCGCATGTCGCGCGGGATGGCCGCCAACCGAACCTGCCAATCACGTTGGTCTCGATAATGCGGCTCGGATCGCCGGGCTCTCAGTCCCAGTGCTACATCGACCACCACATGTACATGTGCTGGCCGGGCCCATGCACGTGACGCGCCAGATCGCGGAGGCCTTCGACGGTGGGGTCTAGCTCGTGCGGCTCCCACGTCCCGATCCACTCGTCCGAAGTGGCCCAGCGCTCGGCGACCGCTGGAATCCGCTCGTCCGGCAGCGCTGCCAGGGCCTTGACGAAGCCATCCGCAATCTGCACAACGCCGAACGAACCCTCCTCGTTCCCCGCCAGCAGAACTTCACCGACAGCGTTGTGTTGGTCGAGGTCGAACGGCAGTCCCTCCCCCTCGGGCACCGGCAGGTCCTCGATGATCGCCCACAGCATGCTGCCGAGCACCCAGGGATCTACCCACTTCATCACCAACATCGGCAGATTTGTGCCCTCCGGGCCCCATTCGACGAGCGTCATAGCCCGAGCCCGATCGGCAACGAAGTAGTCGGTATGCATGCCCACACCGCAGAAGATACGGAATCACGGCGGCACAAGCATGCACGGCGTGATCAGCACACTAACTCCGAGACGCCTCGTCAGGTCGTCTCTGCCAGTCAAGATCAGGTGCACTGTTCTGCCGCCGTTGGTGCGCGGCGGCAGGCACGTGCACGTTACAGCGGGTGACCAGCGCGGCGAGGCCAAGACTTCCTGTCCTGCCGATGTGCGGAAGTTGGGTAACGCAAGTGGTCGATGGTCCCCGCCTGAGCTGTCTGGCGGTGAGGGGTTGTCCGGCTCGCCGGTCGGCGGGTCGGCTCGCCTGCCCACGCCGGGTGCGGGCGGGGGCCAGACGGTTTCCGGTGTCAGCCGGTGAGGCCGGCGTCGTGGGCGAGCAGGGCGACCTGGGTACGGTTGTTGAGATCGAGTTTGGTGAGTATGCGGGAAATGTGGGCTTTCACGGTGGCCACGCTCATGAACAGCTCGCCCGCGATCTCGGCGTTGGACTTGCCCCGCCCGACGGCGATAGCGACCTCGCGTTCGCGTTCGCTGAGCTGATGCAGCGCGGTCGTGGCGTGCTGTTGCCGGGCAGCGGCGCCGGTGTTGCTGAGGTGGGCGATGAGCCGTCGGGTGACGGTCGGCGACAGGATGGGTTCGCCGGCTGCAACCCGCGCGATGGCGCGCAGGATCTCGGCGGGTGGGGTGTGTTTGAGCAGGAAGCCGCTGGCCCCGGCGCGCAGGGCGCGCAGGACGTACTCGTCGGCGTCGAAGGTGGTCAGGACGATGACCTCGGGTGGGTCGGGTCGGGCGCGGAGTCGTTCGGCGGCGGCGAGGCCGTCGAGGGTGGGCATGCGGATGTCCATCAGCACCACGTCCGGGGCGTATGCGTCGACGGCGGCGGCTACTTCACTTCCGTCGCCGGCCTCGCCCACCACGGCGATGTCCGGCGAGCCGCCGATGACCATGGTGAGGCCGGCCCGCACGAGCGGGTCGTCGTCGACGATGAGGACCCGCACCGGTGCGTTCACGTTGGGCTCCTTGTCCGTGCTCACCTGGGCCGGAGGCCGGTTTCGGCCGCGATCAGAGGGTAGGCCACGGTAGCCAGGCCCTGAGCCGGAAGTCACCGGCCGGGGTGGGGCCGTGTTCGAGGCGTCCGCCGGCGAGGGCGGCCCGTTCGGTGAGCCCGATGAGGCCGATGCCGGCGCCGGGGATGCCGGCGGGGCTGGTCTCGGCCGGGTACCGGTTGCGGATCTCGACGGTTACGCCGTCGCCCGGGGTTGCCCGGACGGTGACGGCCACCTCGGCGTCGGGGGCGTGCTTGCGGGCGTTGGTCAGCCCTTCCTGCACGATTCGGTACGCGCTGCGCCCCACACCAGCCGGTACGGCGGAGTGCGCGTCGGTCTGCCAGTCGAGCCGTACCCGCATCCCGGCGCGCCGCGATTGGTCGACGAGGTCAGGGAGGTCGGCCAGGGTGGGCTGCGGCCGTTCCGGCGTCTGGTCGGACCGGTCGACACCGGTGCGGAGGACGCCGATCACCTCCCGAAGGTCCTCCAGCGCCTGGTAGGCGCTGTCGCGGACCACCCCGGCGGCCCGGGCGACCTCCTCGGGCGCGGCGTCGGGGCGTAGCTCCAGCGCCCCGGCGTGCAGGCTCAGCAGGGACAGGCGGTGGGCGAGCACGTCGTGCATCTCCCGGGCGATCCGGTTGCGTTCGCCCTGGCGAGCTTCGGCGACGCGCAGTTCCTGTTCGGCCTCGACGCGCCCAGCCCGCTCCCGCAGCGACTGGCGTCGGGCCCGTACAAACATGCCCCAGGCGAGTACCGCGGCCGCGAAGACGACGCCCAGCACAATCTCCGACGGGGACCCGACTGGGACGTCGGGCCGAACCAGCAGCGTCAGGAACGGGACGAGCGCGTACCCAGCCACGATCGGGGCGACCACCGCGAAGCGCCGGTGCACCGCGACGGTGAACAGCGCGATGAGCGCCGCGCCCGCCGCCGACGTCGCGTAGACGCTGACCAGACCCGCGACCACGGCGAAGCCGACCGGCCAGCGCCGGCGCAGCCATACCCCGAGACAGCACAGCCCGCCGAGGATGAGGTCCACGGCGAGCGGCGCCGGTGCGATGTGTTGCGCGCGGCTGTCGAACAGTGCGAGCACCGTGAGGCCGACGGCCAGCAGGAAACAAAGGACGTCGACCAGCCGATCGCGCGCCGTGGGCCCGGCCGGGCGCACCGGGTCGTTGCCAGCATCGCTGATCACGCCTGCCGGTAGCGGGCTCCGATCCTGCGGGTCCGCCGGGGCCATCATGATCAAAGGGTACGGCCGGGTCGGGCCCCACGGCATCCAACCAAAGTCGATTTCCAGGCGTAGACCTTCGGCCCACCACCATCGACCTTGGCTCGTAGCGGTGTATCCGGCCGCTCCAGCAATCTGTTCCACGTCACCGGAACGGACAGCCAAAGACGACTCCGAAACCAATTCCGACCATCCCAGCGCCAACGAATGACGCCGAAAGGAAGTGAGAAACGATGAGCGGCATCCGAACGAACACCCCGAGCCTGCTCGACAACCCGCCGATCCCCGTGCAGGCCAAGCTCGCGGCAGCATGGACCAGCTTCATGTTCCTCTACATCTACGTCGACTACTTCCACCTCTACAAGCCTGGCGCCATCGACGAAATCCGGGGTGGCGTCGTCTTTGGGTTCGACATCAGCGGGACGTTGTTGACCATTTTCGTCGCGTCCGTGGCGATCCCGGCCCTGATGGTGATGCTCTCCATGGCGCTGCCCGCCCGGGTGAACCGCGCCACGAACCTCGCCGTTGCATTGCTCTACATCCCCTACTCGGTGTTCAACGCGGTAGGGGAGTCCCGGGACTGGGCCTCCTTCTACGGCCTCTCCATCGGAATCGAGGTGCTGCTCCTGGCCTTCATCCTGCGCTCGGCCTGGAAATGGCCTCGAACCCCCGCCGTCCCAGCCGGTCCCGCGACGACCGACCTTCGACAGTAGGTATCCGTGTAAGTCCTACGGCGTCGGCAGCTTGCAGAGCTGGGTCGGCTGGTTGTCGAGGCTGCCGGCGGCAGTGGCGCGTTGGTAGTGGTGTCGGGTGAGGCCGGCATCGGCAAGACGACGATGTTGTCGTGTCCGGCGGAGTCGGCCAGGGCCATCCACGTCGTCCGCAGCGGCCTGACGTCCGGAGCACCCCCGCGTGTGCGGGGACGAGCGTCGAATATCGGAGGGCCGCCTGATGCCCGACGGAGCACCCCCGCGCGTGCGGGGACGAGGAGGTCGCGGACTTCGTCCACCGCCCGTGTGGCGCGCAGAGATCCGGCACGTGCAGGGTAGCGGTGATTGCCACCGGTGCATTCGGCTGCGGGTATGGGGCGATGGGAAGACGAGCCAAGCCCTCCAAGCGGATCTGCTATCGGTCGCCTGGCCGGCGCCATGGGGGGCATGCGCCACCGACGGTGCCTACCCGACGCCGGCTGACGTACGAGCCGTCATCAGCCACGCCTTGGAGCATGGATGGCAGCCCGAAAGGCGCGGCGGAACGTTCGTGCTGTCCGAGCACGAGCACGCAGCCGGGTTCACCTCGCCCGATTCCTTCTGACCGATCGGCTACGAACGCCCGAGAGTGCCGATCCCACGGTCCGAGTGATCCGCGCCTGCCGGCTTCGCCATCGAGCATGACGGCGTTGCAGACATTGGTTCAGCGCTGCGGCTGGCGCCGCACGCTCGTCACGCGGCGCAACGGAGTTCGCCGACCTTGCGCTCGCGGTCGGCGGCAAATCAGGTCACTTGATCTTCAAACCTCGGTGGTCGCTTGGTGATATTCGAGGGGCGGCGTCCGCCGTCGTGGTCTCGGTGCCGTCAGACCCGTCCGAGGAGGGCGACCGCGACGGCGCGGAACTGCTCGATCAAGGGGCTCGTCTCGTTCGCTCTGGTGGCGATGACGACGCGGCACGGGTCGACATCGTGTACCGGCACGGACGTCAGGTCGCGCCGCAAAGACGTGTACTCGTCGCCCGGCGGGGCCATGGTCAAAGCGTCCCCGGCGGCGACGAGTTCGAGCTTGTCCTCAACGGTTGCCGCTGTCGGGCCGTCCGGGGCGGGCCGGCCGTCAGCGCGGGGGTCGATGCGCCAGAACGCATCGAGGTCGGGGTCGGAGTGACGGACCAGGGGTTCGTCGGCGAAGTCGTCCAGGGTGACTGATTCCTTGCCGGCCAGCCGGTGTGACACCGGGATGAGGAGCACTCTCGACTCGTCGTACAGAACCGTGACGCGAAGCCGGTCGGTGGGTAACGGCAGCCGGGTGACGGCCACGTCGATCCGATGGTCGATCAGGGCTGCGGCTACGTCCGGTTGGGAAAGGTGTCGGGTTCGCACCGTACAACCGCGGCGGCGCAGTTCGCGCACGACGTGGGTCACGATGAGGTTGCCGGTGTAGCCGATCAGCAGCGCGCCGGAGCCGCCGGCGGATCGGGCCCGGTTCGCGGCGCGCTCGGAGGCTCGCAGCAGCGATAACGCCTCGGGCAGGAATGCTTTGCCCGCGGCAGTGAGGTGGCTACCTTGACGCGTCCGCTCGAACAGCCGCACTCCGAGAACCTTCTCCAGCTGCTGAACCTGGCGGCTCAGCGACGGCTGCGCCGTACGCAAGGCAGCGGCCGCGCGGTGGAAGTTGCCGTGCTCGGCCACCACGGTGAAATAGCGGATCAGGCGGAGATCAACGTCCACCAGCCAATGATGCCTGATCGGTATCACGCGAGGTAGAACAAGTCTTGGACGCTTGCTCCCTACGCTTCTTAGCGTTGCCGCATGACTTCACGCACAGCGCTCATCACGGGCGGAACCAGTGGGATCGGCCAGGCCACCGCCGCCCTGCTCCACCGCAACGGCTATCGGGTGGCCGTCACGGGCTCCACGCCCGGTTCGGTCGGCGCGGCTCGGGCGCAGCTGCCGGACGACGTGGTCGTCCTGCAAGCCGATGCCCGCTCGCTGCCGGACACGGACCGGGTGATCGCAGAGATCCGCGATCGGTTCGAGGCCCTGGATGTTCTCTTCCTTAACGCCGGGATGGTCCGTGGGATGCCGATCGGCGCGTATGACGAGGCCGCTGTCGATGACCTGCTGGCCGTGAACTTCAAAGGGCAGTTCTTCACGCTGCAGAAGGCGCTCCCGCTGCTCAACGACGGCGCAAGCATCATCTTCACCGTCGGCATCGGCGTCACCCGGGGCGTGGGTGCCGGGTCGGCCGCTGTTGCCAGTAAGGGCGCCCTGCTGGCGCTCGTACCGTCGCTGGCCCTCGAATTGGCCCCACGGCGGATCCGGGTCAATGCGGTCAGCCCGGGCGCGATCGCGACACCCATCTGGTCCAAGCTCGGTACATCCGTCGAAGCGGCGGACACCGCCATGGCCGCCCAGATCCCGCTCGGCCGGCTTGGCACCAGCGACGAGATCGCGGAAGTGGTCACCTTCCTCGCCTCGCCCGCGGCGGCGTACCTCACCGGCGAGAACATCGTCGTCGGAGGCGGCTCCGGGCTTCGCGCCTAGCCCCATTCGTACTGCCAAGCAGAAAGACCGGTGCATCCTCCATATCAAGCATGTGCGGATGCCGCCCGCGCAACTGCGTGCCCGTCATGCTGCGGCGAACTTGTCCGGCAAGACGTCCGGTCAGCCGGCGAGGGCGGGGGCGGCGGCGAGCTCACGGGCGAAGCGCATCCGGGGCACGGCGGTCTCGGGGTGTTCGCCGGACTCGCAGGCGAGGATGTGGACGCAGCCCTGCGCGCCGTGGCGGGTGATGGCGTCGGCGACCGCGGCCCAGACCTCGGCGGGGTGACGCTCTGCGACGGCTGCAGGGTGGAAGCGAAGATCGCTTCGGCGGTGGAGCCGGTGACGGCGCCGATCATGTCTGCCCCCTGCTGTGCGGTCCCATGCGCTACTGGTCACCACGTAACGCCGGTCACGCCCAGGGCGGCGTCACCGAGAAACCTCAGCAGCGGTTCCACCGTGTCGGGGTGCACCCGTCCGCCGGCGAGCAGCGCGGTCACGACGCGGACCGCCGGAAAGGTGGCCGTGTCCGGAAACCCGAAGTATTCCTCGAATCCTGGGCAACCACGGGGACGTCCGGAACGTGGAAGAACCGTGATGGAACGAACCAAGGCGCTCAGCCAGGCCGACCTGGCGTACGTGACGTTCGTCGAGGAAGCCTGGCAACGGCATCTGCGGTTGGCGATGCTCTTGACCGATGATCGATGGCAGGCGGAGGAACTCCTCCAGGACAGCCTGGTGAAGATCTACGAACGGTGGCGTCGGCTGTCGCGAGTCGACGACCTCCACGCATACCTCCGTAAGGCGCTGGTCAACAACCACACCTCACTTTGGCGCCGGCGACGCCGGGAGAGCCTCGTCGGAGAGGTTCCCGATCGGCCTGCGCCGCCCGGGGAGATCAGCGCCGAAGCCCTGGTCGTACGCGACGCGCTGCGTTCGCTGCCGCCGAAGCAGCGCGCGGTGGTGGTCCTTCGGCACTACGAGGACCTCTCCGAACGGCAGATCGCCCAGGTGCTCGGCTGCTCGCCGGGCACGGTCAAGAGCCAGTACGCCAAGGCCACGGCCAAGCTCCGCCACGTGATGTCCGAGCTGGCCCTAGTGAATAGGTGACTCACATGAACGACCTGGAGCAGCTCTCGGAACGGTTGCACGAACTCGTGGGGGCTCCCGCCTCGACGCCGCCGACCTACCGTCTCATGGAGCGCGGCCGGCGCGCTCGGCGCCGCAGGGCGGCTTTGGTGAGCGCGTCGCTGGCGGTCCTCGCGCTAGGCGGCGTGGCCTCGGTTGCTGTGGCCAACCATGCGAACAGACCGATCGACCGGCCGCACGCGGCGGCGACGGTCGCCGACCCGGGGATGGAACTGGTCGCAGCCATCGCCAACAGTCAGAACATCAGTTTTCAGCTGAAATCCACGGCGACGGGGCAGAAGGGCGGCGGAAAGCCCACGTTGCCGGCTGACACCACCGTCACGCTGAGCGCCTTCGACCCGGCCACGGCCACCGGTTATCTCCGGTCCGCCAATGGCAACTTCGAGTACCGCCTGGTCAACGGCGTGCTCTACATGGCCAACGGTTCTCAGTGGCTGCAGCAGCCGGGCAAGCACGACTCGCTGAACATGGATGAGGACAAGCTCCGCGGCGAGTTCACCGCGTCGGCCGACTCGCAGCAGCTCTTCGAAGCGCTGCGCGCGGGCGACGCCAAGGTGGACAAGACCGGAGCCGACACCTATCACTTCGAGGCGACCAGAACCAAAGACGGTGGCACCGTGAAGTTCATCGGCGACTTCAGCGTCGGCACCGACAAGCGGATCGCCAAGGTGACGTACGACTGGACCTTGACCTACTCGCAAGGCGGCTTCCACAAGTCTCACGTCGTCCTGGAGTACTCCGGCTACGGCGAACCGGTGACGGTCGAGGTGCCACCGAACCCGGTTCTCGTCGGCTGACGCCTGCCCTTTCGCGCATCACCACAGGCTGCCCGCGACTCGTACGGGTCGCGGGCAGCCTGCGCTTCGTACAGGCCCCAGGAGGAATGCAATGCATCGATTCAGAACGGTGGCCGTCCTCGGCTTGACAACGGCGCTCCTCACCGGACTGCCCGCGATGTCCGCGACGGCCGCGCCCCACGACGGCGGGGTCAAAGGTGCCAACGGGCGAACGATCACGCTGGTGACCGGCGACCGGGTGACCCTGTCACCCAATGGAGACGACGTCTCGGTCGAACCGGGACCGGGGCGGAAAGGGATGACCTTCGAGAAGGTGACGGCGTCCGGTCACATCCGCGTGGTACCCGCGGATGCCGGTGCGCTGCTCGCGGCGAACGCCGTGGACTCGCGGCTCTTCGACATCACGCAGCTGATGCACGACGGCTACGACCGCCGGGACTCGCTGCCCCTGATCGTCACAGGAACAGCAACCGCTATGCGCGCAACGCCCGGTCTCACCGGCCTGCGGGATCTGCCCGCCGTGAAGGCGACTGCGGTGAAGCAGACACGCGGCAAGGCCGCTGACTCGTGGCGGACATTGACCACTTCGGACGGCAAGCATCTGCGGTCCGGGCTCGGCAAGATCTGGCTTGACGGGGTACTCAAGCCGACGCTGGACGTCAGCGTCCCCCAGATCGGCGCGCCCGAGGCGTGGGCGGCCGGGTACACCGGGACCGGGACGACCGTCGCGGTGCTCGACACCGGCATCGACGACACCCACCCGGACCTCGCCGGGCAGGTCACCGAGCACGTCAACTTCACGGAGGGGTACGAGCCGGACGGTGACTTCGTCGGTCACGGCACGCATGTCGCGTCGACGGTGGCCGGCACGGGTGCGGCGTCCGCCGGGAAGTACAAGGGAGTCGCGCCGGGGGCGAAGCTGCTCGACGGTAAGGTCTGCGTTCAGGGCGGCTGCGCCGAGTCCTGGATCATCGCGGGCATGAACTGGGCCGCGTCGCGGGCGAAGATCGTCAACCTCAGCCTGGGGGGTATGGACACCGACGGGCTCGACCCGATCGAGCAGGCCGTGCAGACGCTCAGTGATCAGTACGGCACGCTCTTCGTGGTCGCTGCGGGCAACGCCGGCGGCGTCACGGAGGGGGCGATCAGCTCGCCCGGGACCGCGCCCGCCGCGTTGACCGTCGGCGCCGTCAACGACACGGACGCGCTCGCGGACTTCTCCCGCAGGGGACCGGGCCCGGATGGCTCGCTCAAGCCGGAGATCACCGCGCCGGGAGTGGATATCATGGCCGCCCGCGCTTCGCAGTCACAGCTGCCGGGCACCGCCTATACCGAGCTGTCGGGGACGTCGATGGCGACCTCGCACGTCACGGGCTCGGCCGCCGTGCTGGCCCAGCAGCACCCGGACTGGTCGGGTCAGCGGCTCAAGGCCGCGTTGATGGCGGCGGCTCAGCCCAACACCGCCTACAGCGTGTATACGCAGGGTGCTGGCCGGGTCGACATCGGCAGGGCCAGTCGGCAGGCGGTTACCAGCACCACGCCCGGGGTCTCGTTCGGTTTCCGCAGCTGGCCGCATACCAACGACACGGTCACCACGCGCTCGGTGACGTACCACAACGACGGTGCGCAGCCGGTGAGGCTGTCGCTGAACCTGTCCGGCACCCCCGCCAGGATGTTCACACTGAGCGCCTCGTCGGTCACGGTCCCGGCCGGCGGCGACGCCTCGGCGACGGTCACGGCGGACACCCGGGTCGGCCCCGACGGCCGCTTCGGCGGGTGGCTTACCGCGACTGCCGGTGACGTCGTCGTGCGTACGCCGGTGGTGGTCGACAAGGAGGTGGAGAGCTACGACGTGACCTTGACTCACCTGGACCGGTCCGGCGGCACTCCATCCTTCTTCGACACGACCCTGTCGCGCCGGGACGGCGACACCTACCAGCCCGGCGTGTGGGGTCCGGATCCGGACGGTACCGTGACGCTCCGCGTGCCCAAGGGGCACTACACGCTCACCAGCCTCCTCTTCCACAGCCCGGACGGGCCGAAGGGCGCGACCACCGGAGGCTACTCGACGTTGCTGGCCCAGCCCGACGTGGACGTCAGCCGCAACCTGACGCTGACGCTCGACGCACGGATCGGGCAGCCGATCGCGGTGAGCGTGCCGCGCAAGGACGCCCAGCAGTACGACGCCACCCTGGCGGCGTACACCCGGCGGCCGCACGGTACTGCGGGAATTGCCGTGCTTGGCAGCTCCTTCGATGGCGTCTACGCGGCGCAACTCGACCCCGCGCAACACGACGATGGCTTCATCTCGATCGTCTCGGGCCAGTGGGCTCGGGCCGACGCCGCCGGAAGCATGTGGAACAGCCCCTACACCTATGCGGTGTCCTTCCCGGTGCGCGGGCGGATGGTGACCGGCTTCGCGAAGACCGTCGCCAACGACGACCTGGCCAAGGTCCGGGCCGACTTCGCGCAGGTCGGCACGAACGCGGCCGGCTCCAAGCGGATCCGGTCCGGGCTGACTTCCTGGCAGGTCGGCAGCTTCGGCGCGTACCTCGGCTTCGACCTGCCGTTCAGCCGGACCGAGTACTACACGGCCGACCCGGACGTGACCTTCGCCGGTGACTTCACCGAGGTGTCCGCCGATACCGGCGAATACCGCAGCTCCGTGGGCTCCGCCGACTACATCTCCTATCGGACCGGCCAGCAGTACAACCAGAAATGGAACCGACCGGTCTTCGGCCCGGCACTGGCCAGCGCCCTCACCCAGGGCGTGACCCGGACTGGCGACAGCCTCGCCGCCGAGATCCCGTTGTACGCCGATGGCGACGGCCGCCCGGGATGGTCGGAGATCTCGTCGACCACGGCCGCGCTCAGCCGGGACGGGAAGCAGTACGACCTCCAGCTCGGCGACTTCGGCATCTGGAGCGCCAAACTTCCGGCCGATGAGGGGACCTATCGGCTGGAGTTCACGGCCGAGCGGGACGCCACGGTCTCGACCCACACGGCGGTTGCGTGGACCTTTCGGTCCAGGCACGTCGACGCCGGGCCGGCCGAACTGCCACTGTGGACGGTCCGGCTGACCCCCGACACCGACCAGTACACCGGCGTGCGAGCGAACGCGTCGCACAGGCTGAACGTCACCGCTGTACCGCAGAGCGGGGCGACGGTAGGTCAGTTGACCGAGCTGACCGTCGAGGTCTCGTTCGACGACGGGCGCACCTGGCGGGCGGTGTCGGTGGCCAGCGGCTGCGCCCAGATCCGTACGCCGTCCGGCAGCGGCTTCGTCTCGCTCCGCGCGACCGCCGCCGACAACGCCGCTAGCACCGTGACGGAGACGGTGATCCGGGCGTACCGCTTCGGCCGAGCCCTTCGTTGATCATGAACCTCGGGCACTGACACGCCCTTGACAGGGGCCTCAAGCTCGTTCGTCACGCCGGTCGACGAGCAGTAGCAGCACGACGGTGTGGTCGTCGGCGGCCACCGTGCGCAGGCCCGGGGTGCGCAGGCCGGCCACGGCCACGCTGTGCGCGCACCTGATCAAGCGACTTGCGAGGTCCGACTCAAGCATCGGCCACGCCGATTCGGAACAAGTCTGTTTTGGACTCAAGTGCCTCGCTGATCGTCCACATCGGAGAAGCTGCGCCAGGCCGCCGGTACGGTGATCGCGTCGACGAACCGGTGACGTGCCGCGAGTGCGAGCAGGGCCGCCATGACAACGGCGACGATCCCGCCGACGCCGGCTCGGGAGTCCCCGTCGGTGACGGCCGACCGGATCTGTCGAGAACATTGTGCGGCCCGTGAGAATGCATGGCTCACGCCCCGTCGTCGAGCCTTACTCGGTTCGAGGACCAGGCGCGCACGGTCGATCTCCGAGCGTCACGCCGGTGGTTGGAGTGCTGCTGAGCCGTAGCGTGCGTTCGGCCGCAGTGCCAGCCGGATGGGAGGCGGTCAGATCCAACGTGCACCGAGCCACATCCGAGCCATCCACTGTGCGTAGGTGATGGTGTCGCCGGTGTAGATCGGATAGAAGTAGGCGAAGTTGGCTGCTACCACGAGCACGTACCCTCCGGCCAGCACCGCACCGAGTGAGGATGCGGCTTTCGTGGACCTACGGATCAGGACCCCGGCCACGTAGACGACGCCCAGGATGAGGAAGGGTTCCGCGGGCGCGGCGTAGAAAGCGAACATGGTGCGGTCGAGCGCCTGGAAAGGCATCCACGGTACGATGCCGGCGCCCGCGCCGAGCCCGATCGCAGCTGCGCGCCAATCCCGGCGGCTGATGCCCAGCCACGCCAGGCCGACAAGGGCAGGGATGAAGGACCACCACAGCGCGGGGGTGCCGAGCATGAGCACCGTCGACATCGGACTCGTGGAGGTGCACGTCTCCGCGCAGGCCCACTGTACGAGGACGGGACGGCCGAGCAGCAGCCACTGCCACGGCCACGACTGGTAGCGGTGCGGGGTGCTGATGCCGTCGCTGGTGTGCAGCATCGCACGGTGGTAGTGGTAGAGGTTCTCCAGCGCGCCCAGGAACGGTGGTTCGGTCCGGCCCTGACTCTCGAGCCAATGCCGGTCCCAGCCGGTGTCCCCGGCCAGCCAGCCGCTCCAGGTGGCGAGATAGACGACCATCGCGATCGTGCCGAAGGCGAGCAGCCAGCGGCTCTCTTCGCGCATCATGGCCCGCCATGGCCGGGATACGCCGCCACTGCGGCGGGCGCCGGCCTCCCAGAAACAGATCAGGACAACGAAGGCGAGGGCGTACCACACCCCGCTCCATTTGACCCCCATCGCGCATCCGGTCAGTACTGCTGCAGCCAGCCGCCACCAGGGCATCGCCAACGGTGGCCGGTCGAGTCCCGCCCGCAATGCCCGCAGCCGCTGCAGCCGTCGCAGGTCGCGGTCCACGATGAGGCAGGCGAATGCGGCGAGCACGAACAGCAGCAGGAAGATGTCGAGCAATGCGAGCCGGGACAGCACCAGCTGCAGCCCGTCCAGTGCCATCAGCAGCCCGGCCGCGCAGCCCAGTACCGTGGAGCGGAAGAGCCGGCGTGCGGCCCGGACGAGGATCAGCACCGCCAGCGTTCCGGCCAGCGCCGACGGGATCCGCCAGCCCAGCTCGTTGTATCCGAAGACCTGCTCCCCGATCGCGATGAGCCACTTGCCGAGCGGCGGGTGCACCACGTAGCCCGCGGAGTTGGTGGCCTCGTCCCATTCCACGCCATGCCGCAGCAGGTTGTGCGCGTCGGTGGCGTAGTAGATCTCGTCGAAGAGCTTTCCGCGCGGCTGATCGAGACGAAGCAGCCGAAGCGCCGCGGCGATCGCCACCACGAAAGCGGTGGCGGCCCATGATCCCCACCGGTCGGCCGGCATCGGGGGCGCGAGCCTTCGAACCGTGATCGCGGGCACGGCGACAGCGGACACGACGGCGTCGCCGGCGGCAACTGTTGGCAGGCGCGCGAGGTCGGGGCCGGGCGCGGCGCCCTGCGGCGCCTCCACTTTCCCGCCCCGAGGGGGCCTTGTCACGACCGCCGAGTGGCTGGGCTCTGCCCCGCCGGTTCGGTGAGCGACGGCTTGGTGGGCGGCGGATCGACGTGGCTCGACCTGGACCGGGAGGTCTCCGGCAGCGCCGGTTCCGCCGTGTGCCGGGTGGGGACCGACACAGACTGGGACACGGTCAGCCCGGGGAGCGAGCCCGGACCCCGCGTACGGTCGGCGGCTGCCACAGCGACCGGGATGCCGATCAGCAGCGCTGCTACCAGGCTGATCGCAACGATCGAGATCGATAGCGTGCGGCGGCGCATGCGACGTACCGTCGCGGGCATGAGGTCCGCTTCCCTTGCCTCGGTGGCCAGCTCCTTGAACGACTCGCGGACCAAGTCGTAGATGGCGTCGTCGTTCACGTCCGTGCCTCCGTGAGCCAGTGTTCGTCCCCGAGTAGCTCCCGCAGTCGGCTGACCGCGCGGTGCGTGCGGCTGCGCACTGTTCCGACCGAACAGCCGAGCACCTGCGCGGCCTGAGTCTCGGTGAGGTCTTCGAAGAAGCGCAGCACCAGCACCGCCCGCTGGGCCGGGGGAAGCCGCAGCAGGTGTGCGCGCATCGCCAGCCGCAGGTCGACATGCCCGCTCTGGTCCGCCAGCACCTCGCGCGGCGGCTCAACCAACAGCTCTCGCCCTCGGGCCGAGCGGCGCCAGCGGCTGACCTGCTCCCTGTACATGACGGTCCGGATGTACCCCTCCGGATCCGCATGGCGCAGGGTCGACCACCTCGTCGCCGTCTTGACCAGGGCATTCTGCACCAGGTCCTCGGCGGCGTGCTGGTCACCGCCGCAGAGCAGGTAGGCGACCCGGATCAACGCCGGTGCACGGTCTGCGACAAAGGCACCAAACTGCCGCCGCGCGTGCTCGTCCACTGGGTCTCCCTGCAGTTGGCCGTCACAAGTACAGACGCTTGAGGGCTCCGCTTCTATCCGTCGTCACAAGCAAAAGTCGGGACGGCAATGGATCCGGGAATGCGGCCGTCGGGCCGGCTGGTGAATCGATGAGCGGGCACGTGATCTTGGCCTCGCCGGTGCGGTACCGTACCCGTCGTGGTTGACAGGGCTTCGCCTGAGTGGCGGGGAGCCGACGTGAGCGAGCTGCTCACCCTCGTGGAGGAGCCGCTGCCGCGCGCTGCCGACGCCTTCCGCTCCGCCATCCTCGATCTGCGCCATCACAGCCGGGCTTGTGAGCAACCGGGCATCAAGGAGTCGCAGTGGCGAGCGCGGCAGACAGTTCTGGCCCAGGCACACTACGCGGGCAGCGTGGCAGTGCAGAGGACCATCGACGATATCGCCGCCGTGCTCCACCGCATCTTCTGCGGGGAACTGGAGGCCCGCCAGTGGCAGGAGCTCGCGGACTGTCGCGATTCGCTCCGGCTGGCCTTCCTGGGAATTTATCTCTCGCGGGTCGACGAGGACCGGCTCCCTGGGCATGATCGGTTGCAAGCTGACCGGGACGACGCCGACGAGCAATGCAAGGACTTCACGGATCTTGTGCTGAGGATCGTGGCATCGGCGAATGCGGACGCTCCAGGTCCGCCGTCCAGTGAGCCGACCGGTCGATTGGTCAGGTGTGCGGACAAGCCGCGGGTGCAGTGTGGCGGCGCGCCCGTGTGTGGTTACCGGTAGAGACCGAGGGGCGTCAACACGATGCCAATGAGCGGACATGGGCTGTGCGCCGCATTCCCGCACGGCAGGCAGGCGAAGCCGTAGCCACATGGGGCCGGCCGCCGAGTTGCTCCATCACCTTCAACTTCCGGTCGCCCGTCCGGTGCCGCCAACGTTCCTGCGCCTCCATGGAGTCCATGGCGGTCACATCGACGATCCGGCTCGCACAGGCTTGGCCCGGCATCGTTGACATCGGCGCGAGGCGCAGTCGGCCTCTGTAGAGCGTCGGCTTCCCGGGTACGGGCCGCTGGCCCACGTCCCGGACATCGGGTCACGGGAGAGCCGGTCAGACCTGGTCGAACAGGTGCGCTGTCGAGGAGTAGCTGATCTTCCAGTCGGCGTAGACGCCGAGGACGCCGTCTCGCGTGCACCGAAGTCCCACCGAGACCCAACGTATTTCGCCGTCGGCTCGCCCGGCGAACCCCACGGCGACTTCGAACGACTCGTTGCCGCAGGGACATGCCGCCTCGCCGAGGTCCGCCTCGTCGAGCACGTCAGCGGAGTCGAGCATGATGAAGCTGGTGGCACATGACACGCACCGGCGCTCGGCGAATCCCTACTGGTCGTCGATCGCCACCTCGAACGTCGAGCCGCCGCACGCAGCGCAGCCGGCATGGACGACCCGTTCGACCGGATACCCGCCTGCGCCGTACTCGACAAGGTAGCCCTCGATGTCGCTGGCCTCGGTCCCGCGCCACCACTTGCCGCTGCTGTCGATCACCACCTCCGGAGCATACGGTTGCGCTGATCCGACGGTCGCAAGATCAGGCACGCTCTTCTGCCGCGTCTGGTGCGCGGAGGCCGGCTGGAGTTCGTCACAGCGGGTGACCGGCGCTTCCGCCAACGGTGGCCTGCATGCCGATGTCCGGGTCGATGGTCAGCATTCCGGGTATGGCGCGATCTCGGCGTCCCACTCGATCGCCGCCCGCATGAGTTGCTCTCGTGTCACCTCGCAATCGATCAGAAACGGTGCGCCGGCAGTAAGCCGGGATTGCCAGGTTGGCGCAAACTCCAAATCCAGGCCGATGCCGAGCACCACCGAGGCCGGTTTGGACCGCACCGGCACAAACGATAGGTTCGACTCGGTAAACCGCAGCTCGGCCGATGACTGCCCGGCATCGCCGCCCCCCGCCGACGCCGGGTCGCGTGCTTCGGCGACATCACGCGACCACCGCCCCAACCGCGGGGACTCGTCGCACGTCAACGCGGGGTAGCGAAACTTCCAGGAACCCGCAGCGCAGACCGCCCTCCCGTCGACCATGTGCCAGCTGCAACGTTGCGCCGGATCATCGGCATCCGGGAACTGGTATCCGACAACCCTCGCAACCACGCCGTAACCTTCGACGTCGATCAAATGCACATCGTCAGCATGCCCGACCCATCCGCTCATGCCGCGATCCGCTCGCTACGCAACGTCATGACTTGAGGATCGTCCGGCTCGCCGATCTGCCGAGAAGCGGATATCCGATCAGGGCTGAACGGGTCGGCGAACGGATGGTCACCTAGTTCTATGGTGTGCGTCGACTCGGCCTGCGTTGGGTACGCCGAACCGCAGGCCGTCGAAGAGGATCGCCGTGATGCGCACGGCTTCGTGCTTCCAGCCGTCCGTGGCGTGCATTCCGCAGACGCCGCCCAGCGCGCGCAGCATGGTGCGTCCGCTGACGTCGCCACGAATGGTGCCTTCTGCCTCGCCCGCCTCGAGCAGCTGATCGAGAGCTTGTGCCATCTGCGTGCGGGCGTCGTCGAAGACCGGTGAATCCGTCGCCATGATGCTCTGCAGTGCGACGGCCATCCCTTTGCCCACGGCTGCGTGCTCCACGAGCAGCAGCAGGAAGCGCCACAGTGCCTCGTCCGGGGCGTGCCGGTCGAGCAGGACCGCGGGGGCGGCGCACAGCTCGTCGACCTCCCGGCGATACACCTCCTCGACCAGGGCTTCGCGGGTCTCGAAGTGGCGATAGAGCGTTCCGACCGCCACGCCGGCTCGCCGGGCGATCTCTTCCACGCCGGCGTCGGCCTCACCCGCGAAGAACGCCTCCCGCGCCGCAGCCAGCAGCGACTCGCGGTTACGTCGCGCATCAGCACGCAACGGACGTGACGACGACAACACTG
The DNA here is from genome assembly GCF_050947935.1 of Dactylosporangium sp. CA-052675. GTDB lineage: Bacteria > Actinomycetota > Actinomycetes > Mycobacteriales > Micromonosporaceae > Dactylosporangium. Next base: position 7,464,052 of record NZ_CP192010.1, read on the forward strand.
CCTCCATAATGTGAGTCCGACTCCGGTTATGCTACGTTTCCGGAGTCGGGTTCACTTTACTGGACGGGTTGCCTCATGACGATCTCTGAAGATGGCCTCAGCGGCCTTCGTGTGCTGGTCACCGGCGGCAGCCGAGGCCTCGGCGAGGCGACCGCCCGCCGGTTCGCCGCCGCGGGCGCGACGGTGCTGACCGCCTCGCGCGGCGCACCTCCGGCAGATTTGCCGGCCACCTTCATCCGGGCGGACCTCGCGACCGAGCAGGGAGTCGCGGATCTCGGCCGGCGGGTCATCGACAGTGTCGGCGGGGTGGATGTGCTGGTCAACAACGCGGGCGCCGCGAGCGCCCCGGCGCCGACGTTGCAGCGATCCGACGAGTCGTGGCATGCGGACCTGGCGATGAACCTGCTCAGCGCCGTCCGGCTCGACCGGGCCCTGGTCCCGGGAATGGTCGAGCGGGGCTCTGGCGTCGTCGTGCACGTCTCGTCGATCGCGAGCCGACTGCCGCAGCGCACCGAAGCGTCCTACGCCGCAGCGAAGGCGGCCCTCAACGCCTACAGCCGCGAGCTGGCGACCGAGGTGGGACGGCACGGAGTACGGGTCGTGTGTGTCCTCCCCGGGTTCGTCGCCACCGAAGGCGCCACCGAGCACCTGCAGCGGATCGCCGATCAGCACGGCACCGGCGTGGAGCACGTCAAGCAGCAGATCGTGGACCACCTGAACGTGCCGATGGGCCGGCCCGGCGATCCCGAGGACGTAGCGGAAATGATCGCGTTCCTCACCTCCAAGCGCGCGAAGTGGCTCACGGGAGCCGAGTTCCGCGTTGACGGCGGCATCATCCCGGTGGTCTGAGCCCAAACCGAGCAGGCAGGACGGAAAACGAACATGAACATCAACCTCAGCGCCGTGATCATCGACGCCGGCGAACTGGAAACCGAGAGCACGTTCTGGCACCGGTTGCCGGGCGGATCGATCGCGAAGACCCCAACCCACCACTTCCTCCGCATCGACGGGTTCCCCGCACTCGTGATCCAACTGGCTCCGGGACACGTCCCCCCGCAGTGGCCGCAGGGCAACGCCCAGCAAATGCATATCGACCTGACGACGGACGACCTCGCGGCTGCAGACAGGCTGGCTCTCGAAGCCGGTGGCCGCCGACTGCAGCCCACCGACGACGTCGACCCCGCCGCACAGAAAGGTGGCCGGGTCTACGCCAGCCCGGCCGGGCACCCCTTCTGCCTTCGATCGGCCTGAATACCGCCAGGCCCCCGGAAGACAAGATGCCGTCATGAGGTCGCACCGTCCAATGCCCGTCGCCTGCCGAGATCCGATGCAAGTAGCCGCGATCCGGTGCACCGAGGCCCGGAGCAGTCGCCGCCGGTGCAGCCGAGCTGGTGACTCATAGTGACGACGACGTAAAGGTGTGGCCTCTGGGTGGGACTTGTCATCGCCATCCGGCCGAACCGACTTCGTCCGCCGACGCCGGTGGATTCATCGAATCTGCCAAAATCGTCGAGAATCCTTGCCGACCCCGTCTCGCTCTACTTGTCGAAGCCCAGCTCACGGGTGCGCGCCAGCGACATGATCCCTGAGACATCGATGCGCAGCCCTACGTGCTATGCCGTATGTCCGGCTGCGGAGCGCCCAGGATTGTCTCAAGCTACATGTCGATTGCCAGATCAGCGCCATGATCAGCAGACACGATTCTTGAGACTGGACAGCCGCGGCGGCGGCAGTAGTAACGGCGGCTAAAGTTTCGCAGGCGCGGCCCTTGCGGCGCACCGCAGAATCACAGGCGACCGGCCAGGTCGAGTACCTCAGACAGTTGCTCGTTGGTCAGTCGCCGGGCGTCCCAGGCCAGCCGGGCGAGTTCTGTATGGTTACGGTGCAGGCGCAGATCAGTAGCCGCGGCGATTCCGGTGACAGCGGTCAGGTCGTCGCCGGCGATACCCAGCACCGTGGCGAACGCGGTCACGTACTGCGGCGTCAGCCGCGTACGGCCAGGTCCCAGCATTGCCATCGTGGAGTGCGCCACCATTGGGCCGCCGCCGATGAAGTACAACACCTTCGGGCTGTACGGCGCGATGTTGCGGTTCCAAAGGAGCCGCAACAGCAGCTCGCCGGCTCCCAGCGGATAGCTGGAGCGCGGCACCGGCGGCCACGCGGGCGGATGCTCCGGTAGCGACTCGACAGCCTCGTGCAACCGGCGCAGCGACTGCGGCGCCAGCTTGACCGCTCGCTCCAACACCGATCCGACGTGCCACGGCCTGGTACCGGTGGCCGGCACCAGATCCTGCGGCAGATCGAGTCCGGCGACCACGAACAGGTCTGCTGGACGCCAGCCGATCATCGGCGCCAGCGCCCGTACCATCGCTGCGCCGGCCGCACCGCCGGCCATCACCGTCTCGAGCTGCGGTCGCAGGGCACCCGCTGCCGGGCGACCATCGGCCACCGGTGCGTCAGCAGCCGCCTCAACGTGGTTCCGCTCTCGGCCCCAATCATCGCGGTCAGCGTAGCCATCCTCGGCGTGCGAACGGGTCGGAGCGGTGGGCGCCTGACCCTGACGGTCCGGTTGACCACGTTCACCGGACAGCGGAATCTGGTGCGAACGAGGCCGAGACCGGTCGATCTTGACTTCCGGACATGCCGCTGGTCGAGCGGCAGTCGGGTGTGGGTGGCTCTGGCGGTCGTGGGTAGGCGGCCGATGAGCGTTTACTGCTCGTTGGGTCGAGGGAGCGTCGGGGTTTTGCGGTCGTCGACCAGGCCGCTGCATGTTGACCGCGTCCACGACGGCAGGGTCGAGCAGCATATTCTTACCGCCGTTTCGCCCCGCGTAGACCGTGAAGACACGAACGGCGCGCCCGCCGCGGCGACTGGGTCATTGAGTACGGCAAACGGGCGCACCGCGGCCTCGAAGCAGGGCGAAGTTCTACCGCCAGTCATCAGTGTCCAGCACCAGGTAACGGCGACCGTTGATGTCCAGAACGTTCCCCTGGTCATCGTCATCGTCAGTACCGGACTACGTGCGAATCTCTCCTAGCAATCGTATGGCTGCGGCCACGTCGGGTCAGGAGCCGGTGACCTTGCCCGCCACGAACTGGGCGGCCTGCTGGACCGAACCGTCGGTCATGTACTGCAGGTGGGCCATCGAGTTTGCACCGTTGCCGCAGATCGGGTCGCCGAGGCTGCAGAACTCCTTGGTCTTGGGCCCGTAGACCGGGCTGCGCTGGGCGATGGTCTGGTGCAGGACGCCGAGCGGGTTGCCGAAGACCACCACAGCCGCCACCCGCGCAGCGAGTGCGGCCGGAATCGCCTCGCCGGCAGAAGCACCGAACTGGATGCCGATCGCGATGTCGGTGACGGTCGCGCCCTGGGAGTACCCCCCAATCACGAACCTGGTGCCCGGGCACGCCGCCGCGACGCTGCGCACGTGCCGGCTCATGTCCGTGGCGCCGGGCCCGGCGCTGGCCTGCGACGCGTCGGCGGCATAGTTCACGCCGTACGCGTTGACGGTGCGGCCGGGCAGCGCGGAGCGGATCGCGCCGACGAGCGGGGTGCCCAGCACACCGAGGCCGGAAAGGTCACCGGTGCCCCGCGCGAACACGACCTCAACATCGGCGCAGTTGCCCCCGCGGGTCGGGGCCCCGGCAGCCGGTGGCGCGGCGGATGTCGCGGCGAGGCTGGGTGCCGCACCGAAGCCGTCAACGCCCGGTTGGGCCGGCCACGACGCCGGCAAGGACGCCGGCCCGGGCTCCGGTTCGAAGGCATGGCCCGATCGGCCGCTGTACCAGGAGAACCACCGCTGCACGAGGCCGGCACCGGACCCGTCGTCGCCCCTGACCGACGCCGAGGCGAACGGCGCGATCAGTGCCCCACCTGCGAGCAGCGCACCCGTCAACATCGTGATCGCCATCAACCGGCGGGACCCTACGCGCCTCGACCTTGCCACTGAACATCCTCCACGAACACCGATCACATGCGCTTGCGGCACCCAGCGTCACGCCGTTCGGGCTGCTCAGGGAAGGTCTGCACCAGAACCTTAAGCCGGAAATCAAGGTCCCGAAAGAATCGGCACACTCAGTGCGGCATTACGCCGCCCGGCCCAACGGAATGTGGCGTCGCCTTTGCCGCTGCCCGCATTGATCAGGTGCACGCTCCGGCCGCGTCCGGCGCGCTTGGTGGTCGCTCAGCCGTTTTCCGTCCGTGGTGTTCTGGAGGCAATGTGACCGCGGACCCCGACTGGGGGCAACGCGTCCGCCGTTCCCACAACGCATCGGCGCCACGGAGCCTCTCAAACACGCTCCAAGCTCGACGGCCGCCCGCCGCCGGCGCCGGCCGATCGGCTCGGTGGCCTCACCCTCGTCGCGACCGGGCCGGACGCACAAACTTGAATGCCGCCATCGCCGTCTCGGTCAAGTCCGCCGTGGGGTGTCGGTGACCTCGCTCCGTCGAAAGTGCGAACGGCATCTGCGCCGGCACGTCGGCCGTCCAGGGTCACACGGACCGACCGACCATCAGTGCTCGGGCTACGGGGAGCACAGCTGCGTGCCCTTGAGCCACCGAACGTGCTTGATCACGTTTCGGCTCATGCCGCGACGCGCGCTATCGCGCCCGGTTCCATTACGGTGATGCAGCCAGCGCGTCGAGAACTGCTCGCTCAAGAACCGCAGCCGCCGGCCGGTCTGGGGTGACAGCCCATCGAATGTGCAGGTCGGCATGTCGCAAAGCATCCTGGGCCCACGCTGCGGCCCGCTTGGGCCGACCGGCAAGGAGTTCGTCAAGATGGGCTCGCACTAACGCGGGATCGGCCAGTGCACGATCCCGAACCGCCTCGCCCAGCCCGCTGACGGCAGCCTTGCCGCGGCAGTACACGGTGAGCCGACCGCGTAGGCCTTGACCGCGGCGTTCCCCGGCCATGCCGACGTAGGCGAGTTCACCGTCCGCTCCTTCTCGGGCCAGATACACGCCCGGAAGGCGAGGTGCGCTCAGAGCCGCATCATCGAAGGCCAGCCACGGCAACCACTCTGCCAGAGGCGCGATGATGGCGTCGGCTTGGATCGAATCAGCATGCCGGACTCGGCGAACCCCACCAAGGGCCACACGCATCTGGCGCCCCTCTTTGTCAAGCGGCGTGTGAGTTCGGTGTTCTAGGGTGGTGGTCGGCGGGTCCGGGAAGTGACTGTTCCGAAGTGTTGACCTCGGGGTTTGGGTCAGCCGCGCTGGATTGCAGAGTCGCCCCCGGTTGTCCTCCCGGGCCCGTCTCCAGCCGCTGGATATCGCCGAGCATGCGCCGGTAGACGACGTCGGACAGGCGCCGTTTCAGCGCCCGGATGGCTTCCATCGCGGTCTTGCCTTCGGCGAGGCGACGGCGGTAGTAGGCGCGGCCGAGCGTGTCGTGGCGGAGCTGGACGATGGCCATGATGTGCAGGACGCGGTTGATGCGCCGGTTCCCGGCCCGGGACAGGCGGTGGCGTTGCTGATCCCCGGACGAGGCGTCCAGGGGTGCGGTGCCGTTCCAGGACGCGAAATGGGCGCGGCTGGTGAAGCGGCGGATATCACCGATGTCGCCGAGCAGGCGGGCCGCGCCGGACGGGCCGATGCCGTTGAGTTCGAGCAGGCTGCTGCCGCTGTCGTTGACCAGCTCGGTCAGTTCCTGCTTCGCCGCTTTGATCTTCTTGTCGACCTGGACCAGTTCACCGACCAGTTCGGACGCCAGCCGGCGGCGGGTTCGCCCGACGAGGTCACGCGGCCGGATGGTGGCCAGCAGTGCTCGGGCCTGATCGGCGGACAGGAACGTCTTGGCTCCGCCGGGCAGCAGTTCCAGCAGAAGCTTGTGGATGCGGTTGACCAGGTCGGTCCGGGCCCGGCCGAGCTCGTCGCGGCGGTCCACGAGCAGCCGCAACACCACCGTCTCGTCGTCGGCGACAATGTGCCGCAATCCCTTGGTGCGCAACGCTGCCACGGCCACACTGTGCGCGTCGACCGGGTCGGTCTTGCGGCCGTTGCCGGTGGCGAACACCCTGGCCCGGGCGGACAGTTTCGGGGGCACGTCCACCACGGTCTCGCCGTCAGCGACGAGCCGCTGCGCGATGTGCCGGCCGATGCCGTTGCAGCCTTCCACCGCCCAGAGCCGTTCCGGATGCCGCCGGCCGAGAGCAAGCATCGCACGATAGCCGTCCCGGTCGGTGCCGAACCGATCACCCGCCAAGACCGTTTCCCGATCGTCGATGATCTCGATCGTCGCCGACCGTTTGTGCGGGTCCATCCCGATGATGACGCGTCCCACGCGTTCCTCCTCGCTGTGACCGAACCGGGGTTCAGCGGGAGGGCAGCGCTACTTTGAGCTGGGCAGTCCCCTCTGGAGCCACTCCACGCCGCGGTGACCGGCAGGGTGCATGCCAGATGAGAGCCACGCCCCAACCACAGACGGGCAGCCGCTGAATGCGAGCGACCCCACCGATCACCTCGACCAAGCCTGGCCGGGCTGCGGTCGTAGATCCAGTAAATAAGTAGCCGCTGTCTTTGCGCTGCGTGACGGGTCGGCGGGGCGTTGCGGCCACGGTCGTCGGCGTGACCGGCGGCCTGCCGTTCGACGCGCGCTGGCTGCCGTTGACCGGCGTCTTCGTCCTCGAACGGGTGCGGACGGTCCGCCGGGGCCGGCCTCGGTGACCTCGTCCTGGCGGCGCTGTTGCTGCCGGAGTGGCCGTACGAGCAGTGGCGTGCCGCCGTGTACTGGCGCGCCGCCTGGAAAACGGTTCGCGGTGCAGACCGCGAATGGATCATAGGACGAAGGAGATCGGCACGTGTACGGCGACGCTGCCGGTGATCGGCGTGTTCGTGGGCTGGCAGGTGGTGCTCGCCGTCACACTCATCCTGGGCGGTCTGGCCCTGCTCCGGCTGGTGCCGCGCGTGCGCGGCTGAGCTTTGGCAGCGGGACCCGGCCGGCGACGGCCCGGGCCCCGCTTCTCGCGCTGCGCCGATCAGATCCGGGACAGGATCTCGGCCTTCTTCGCCGTGAACTCCTCGTCGGTCAGGATGCCCGCGTCGCGCAGCTCACCGAGGCGGCGCAGTTGCTCGATCGGGTCGAGCGGGACGGCGCCGGACACCGGCTCGGCGGGCGGCGGCACCGCGGGGACCGCTGCCACCACAGGGACCGGCGGCGCGCCGTTGACGTAGTGGTGGGTGTTGGCACGCTGCTGGGCGAGCAGTCGGGCGTCGTGTACGGCGGCGTTGATCTTCGCCAGGGCGTCGCGCGGGCTGGGGACGTCCTCCAGCGTCACGAGCTCGCGTCCCTGTGGACGATTGACGTGCAGCACGAGATTGCCGACGTTACGGGCCTTCTGGGTGATCGACTGCGACATGTCGACGTCCATCAGGTCCACGATCGGGATCTGCTGGGCCCGGGTGGACAGGGCGCCCTTCTCGAAGTACAGCGTCGTCGCGGTGAGCTTGTAGCGCCCGGCCCCGATGCCGCTCAGCGGCTGCCCCTTGGCGGCCCACAACACGCCCGGCTCCAGAGGCTCCTGCGCCGGGACCGCCGGAACGCCCGGGACCGTAGCCATCGCGGCGGTGCGGGCGTCGTTCGCCGGGACGAAAGGCGCCGCGGGCGGTGCCGACGGCGCGGCGATGACGGGCGCCGACGGAGCGGAAATCACCGGGACCAGCGCCACGGCGGGCACCGGCGCAGACGGTACGACCTCGCCGGCGATCCACGGCACCGGCAGGTGCGGGCCGGTCTGCTCGGCGTCGGTGTCGACGATCAGCTGCCAGCCGGCGGGCGCAGGCGGCCACGTCGGGTCGGGGCGCCAACCGGGCTGCGGCAACCATGCTTCGGGGGCCGCCGGCCATCCCGGTGGAGGGTTGAACCGTCGTGCCATATGTGGTCCCCTTGTCGTCGCGCCATCTGTCATTACGCCGCCGAGCAGGGATTATCTGCGGGCGGGAATCCTGACCGTAGCAGCGGCGCGGCATCGGATCGATCACCGCTTCGGGTCTGATGTACCGCCCGCGCGGATCGGGACCATTTCGTCCGCGAAGACGACCGCGGGCGTCGTCCGGGACAGCGGCCATCTCGGCATCACCCGGCAGGCACTCCGGCGAGGTCCCACCCACTTGGACCGCGTGCGCCACGATCCGATTTCCCTTCGGCACGGTAATGGTGAGGTTGCTGTAGTCGTCCATGACTGGGCCACCATCGACAGTGCCGACACGTACGGGATCGATGATCTCGTGCCAAGTCACGAGATCGGGCTGATCAATCGCCCTCGCTGCCGCCCTCGGTCAATATTGGAGCTGTTCAGCCAGAGCCGAACAGCACGGGCCGGCCCTACGTCATCCCGGGCCGGTACAACTCGACCACGAGCCAGGCGATGGCTGGTGCCGCCTCCTGCGCGGCGTCTGCCTCCGCTCCGTCTCGGCAACGCACAACCGGCACTTGCCCTGCCTTGGACGTGCGCCGTCGACCAGCACGTACTGGGGATCCAACTCCTGGAGCGCCTCGGCCACAGCTTCTACCCCATAGCCGTAGAGGATGACGCCTCGCTGTTCCTCACCCACCTCATCAGGCTCCCGCCTGGCAGGTAGCTCGAACGAGTAGCGGATCAAACGTCCCCGCACGGCGGCGCACGCATTTGCCGCGATCCGCGCGCTACAGACCATGAGGGCACGGCTGGCGGTTCGGCACGCGACAGTAGCCGCGATGCGGCGCGACGCGTTGGAAAGTCACACTTCGGTCCTGGCCTGCCGCCACAGGCGCAAAGCGCGGTGACGTAACGGCTGGGGCAGCTGCGGATTGCTGCGCATCTCGGCGAGCACATCGAGGAGTCCGGTGGTTGGCCAGCCGGATTCGAGCCACGTGAGGGCAAGGCCCGGCCAGTAGTGGCCCCACGAGGTCAGCGCGAAGCGCAGCAGGGCAAGCAGCAGCGTTTCGCTCGTGGGGCTGGCCGAGGACAGTGTGGCGACGACATCGGCCGGCCGGCGCTCGAGCAGTGGCAGCAGCCACGCCAGGTGATCGGCGGCGGTGTGGACCTGCGCGTCGGCCGCGCCGTAGATGAGCCATTCGCCTGCGCCGTTCTCGACGAGCGCCAGACCGCGTTCGTTGACCACGATTCGACGGTTCTCGCCGGCCGGATACACCCAGCGGATCCCGCCACGCAGCATGTCGGTCATCGCGCCGTCACCTCACGATCTGCCGGTCGCAGGCGGGCGATCTCGGTTTGCGCACATGCCGCTCTTGGTGCGCGGCGGCCGGCCAACGCTCGTTACTGCGGGTAGCAGGGTCTGCGAGGACGAGCCTGCCTGTCAACAAAATGCCGAATTGCGGATGTTGGATCATCTTGGCAAGGAACAGCGCTCAGCCGAATGGGTGCGATCATGGTCGGGCTGAACGAGGGAGCGTGATGGCTTCACAGACTGATCTGGCGGCGGCGATCGCCGACCTCTGCGGGACCCGGTTCGTGAACGTCGGGCGCACGCTCAATATGGTCGAGGTCGGCTTCATGCGCGGCGACGACGAAGTGCGGCTGCACGTGCAGTGCCCATTTCGGCTTGTGCGGCACTCGAAGGTTCTGCTGGGCTCGACCGACTACCTGTACCCGCTCAAGGCTCACTCGGACCGCGCTGTTGCGTTTGACCGGTACGAGACGCAGTTTGATCGAAGGGCCCAGATATTGACGGAAGCGCTCGGCGACGGTCTGCCGGTGCGTGAGGCGCACCTTCGTGACGACGGCGCGTTCTACTTGGCCACCGCCGACGAACTGCGGATCGAGGTGTTTCCCGCGGTGTCGGGGCCGATCGAATGCTGGCGACTGTTCGTCAAGGGCTCCGACAAGCACTACGTCTATCCACCGGCCGCTGACGAGAACTGATGGCTACCACTCATCGCATACTCATTTGCCGCATTGCGCTTGCTGCCATGGTGTCGCCTGGGGTGCCGTGCTGACCGTGGCTGCTGTTACGGCCAGGTTCATCCGTCCCTGATCATTATCCGGTTCTGATCGCGATCTGGATCGCCACGAGTTCGCCGTTGGTGCCGATCTCGGCATGGGCCGGGAAGAAGCCGTCGCCGACAGACGTCATCGCGAACATGATGTCCGCGCCGCTGACGTGGATGGTGGCGGCTTCGTGCTCGGCCGCACGCACGCCGGCCATCACCTGCCAGTGGTGGGAGTGCGGCCGGAAGTCGAAGGCGAAGAGTCGACCCGCTGAGCTGTTGCGATGCGCGTCCAACGCGACTGCCTTGCTGTACGCCTCGCGGATCGGAACGTCGAGCCAGCCGAAGCCGTCAGCGCCGACCCGGCTCGCGCCGAACTCGGCTGCCACCGCTTCCTCGTCCCGGCCCCAAAAGACGACATCCGCCATGCCGTCCATCGCGTCCTCGTGCACCCATGCGTTCAACGCATCAGCGTCGGCAAAGACGAGCCGAGCGTTGTCGACACCGATTCGACCAAGTTCGCGCCGCTGCGCCGCCGGGCCGGTGCTGACCTCGAGGCGGATATGTCGCCAACCCCAGTCCTCGTCAGGCGATGCAGTGACCCGCAGCGGCCGATCGGTCGGCACCCCACCGATCACGATCACCGGCACACCACTGACCAGAAAACTCGGCTCGCCATCAGCGACAGCCCGCCGTACCCGTTCGCGGTGCGGGACCTGGCCCTCGAACCGCCGTAACGCAGCCGAGTGGCGATGCTCGCGACAGTGCTCGTCGAACAGTGCGGTGAAATCCGCGGCGCTGCGCTCCGGAATGTCGTACAGGGTGCGGCCGACCTGCCGATCGAACGATCGCGCGGCCGTCTCCGCGTCGGTCCCGACGATCTCGAAGTCGACCCCCGGCGGAATGTCGTCGGGACGCTGTTGCTCGGGCGCACGGTCGCCGGACCACAAACCCAGGTACCCGCCATCCATAAGGACCAACTCACCCGACGGGCAGGTGATCGCTCCCAGCGTCACGATCTTCGTCACGACCCGAAGCATAGGAGCCCTCAACGCCTGCCCGCGACGCCAGGTAGGGCGTCCATACAACCGTCGAGGACCTTGATCACGTTTCCGCTCATGCCGCCGTTGGTGCGCGGCGGCAGGCACGTGCACGTTACAGCGGGTGACCAGCGCGGCGAGGCCAAGACTTCCTGTCCTGCCGATGAGCGGATGTCGCACAGCTGGACAAGGATGGGGCGCAAGCCGTGGATGTCGACTACCTTGGCGGTGTCGCCAGACCATGCTGAAACGCCGTTGGCTGTGGTCAAGCCAGGTCAGCTGCTGCCCAGTAGCGGATTCGATGCGGGGCGTGGTTGGTCGCGATCAGCAGGGAGAGACGTCGCCTGCCGGGTGATGGCGGAGAACGACTCCTCCAGCTGGGCCAGCCAGGCTAGATGACCCGCTACTGCCTGGCGGCCTTGCGCGGTGAGCCGGAACCACGTGCGCGGCCGTCGTCCGATCGCGCCCTTGCGGACTTCCACGTATCCCGCGTCTTCGAGCACGCGGGACTGTTTCGACAACACCGAGTCGCTGATGCCGGCCGCATCGCGCAGCGCAGCGAACTCGACCCAGTCGGCGCCGGCCGCCAGAAGCCCACAGATCGACAACCGGACGATAGGGTGTATGAGCGGGTCCGGCTTGGCAGTCATGCCGGCTCACCGCCGGTTCGCAGGCTTTCGCGTACGCCGCGCAGTGCGGCGCCCACGCTGATCACCCCGGCCACGACCGCGAGGGCCGCGACAACGACCGCAGCCGTGAGCAGGCCGCGATCGATCAGGAAGTGCTCGGTCACGATCGCGGCGATGCTGACCACGAGCATGGCGATCCGTGCGCGACGGCCCGGCCGATAGGTGAGATCTGGAAATCCTATGGATACGCCGGTGGCCCGGGCCAGGCCCCATTGCAGCAGCCAGGCCAGCGCCAATGCCGCGATCAGCAGGGGCCAGAGGCGAACCCACTGCGGGAGGTACCGCGACATGAAGGGCATGGCGAAGGCTAGTGCGAACAGCGTGGCGCTTCCGGTCAGGTACCACCACGGCGGCCGCATTCGGTCGGCCAGCCGGTTCCGCTGCTCTCTCAGCTGCTCCAACGCTGCTTCCTGTCCTCCTGCGTCACGCATGATGTTCCCCCTGTCATGTACTTTCCATTTAGAAAGTACATGACAGGATTGCTCGGCGGAAGCCCGCCAGCCGCCTGCAGAGCGGCCGTGGTGACGCCGAACCCTTGCGGGTTGGTCAAACCCTGGCGAACCTCGATCGATGCCGGAGCCGCGTAGCCCGCCATCGCTGTTGGAGGGCAACGTCGTCATCGGGACGCAGGGCCGGCCGGGGGGCGGTAGCCACCACCCGTCAATGCGTGGGCGGCATCCGTCGGCCGGTCTGCGATCACGACTCGGCGATGTCGTCGAGCAGCTGCGCCGCACGTGCGAGCACCGCGCGATCCTCGGCGCTGAGCGCGTTCAGCCGCTCATCCAGCCATGCATTGCGCCGGGCACGAGCGGCGCCGGCGAGTTCCCTGCCGGACGCGGTGACGCCGAAGAGCACCTTGCGTCGATCGGCCGGATCCGGGCCGCGTACGGCGTAGCCCGCCGACGTCAGCCGGTTCACGCTCTGACTCATCGAGGCGGGCGAGACCCCGGCCTGCTCACTCAGGTCGGTCAGGCTCCGCGGTCCGCGTTTATGCAGGTAGGTGAGCACGTCGAAGGCGGCATCGCCGAGGCTGCCGGGCTGTCGCTCCGTGCGGAAACGGCGGTACAGGCGCCCGATGGCAGAGCGCAGCCGGTCGCCGAGATCGGGCTCCTCCGGTGTGTCCTGCTCCATGGATCGTTAATATACCTAACTACTTGATTCGTATACCTAAAGAGGTGATGATCGGCAGCGGCACCGCTGCCCTCCCGAACCGAGGAGATCCCCATGCCCGCCAACCCGCTCGGCGTTGCCCTGCGCAAGAAGCGCGCCGGTCACCACACTCTCGTCTGGGCCCGCCCCGACCTGCAGGCCCCGCAGAACTTCACCCTGACCAGCCCCGCCTTCGACCACGGGACGCCCATCCCGAAAAAGTACGAGGGCCGCTACTTCGGCGCAAACCTCTCGCCCGCCCTGAGCTGGACGGCACCACCGCCGGGCGCCGCCGAACTCGTCCTGATCGTGCAGGACCCGGACGTACCGATGAGCAAGCCGGCCACACACGCGCTCACGCTCGGCATCAACCCCGCACTGACCAGGATCGAGGAGAATGCCCTCACCAACCCCAGCCCGGTCCCGGGTCTGGTACACGGCAAGGGCCCGCTGGGCCGGCGCGGCTGGGCCGGCCCCAAGCCGGTGCGCTCACACGGCCCACACGCGTACGTGTTCCAGCTTTTCGCCGTCGATCAGGCCCTCGACCTACCGGCCGGATTCACCCTCGACAACGCCGTGGCCGCGATGACCGGGCACCTCCTCGGCCGGGCCCGGTTGGACGGCACCTACGAAATTCGCTAGTCCCACGCAGTCCTTCCGGCAGCGAATCGGCGGGAAGCAAAGAAGATCGAGCACCGTCCCCGGCCGGGCGAGCGGCGTCCTCATTTGCCGCGTCCATGGCGCGCCGGCCCGCCGCCGCTCGTAACAGAGGGTGACTTGTCTCCGGCGCCGTCGGCAACCCGACATGCCGCGCATGGGGCGCCGGTTCTTTGCCGGCGGTGGTGCACGTCCGCTGCGGTTCGAGCGCCGCGCCGTCTATGACGGCACTGACGTCGGCAGCCCGGTCACGAGGTACTGCAATTGAGGTGGCGCTTCGGTGAGGAGGTACTCCACAGATCTCCGGACGAGCCTCGACGCGACGAGGACGTCGACATCACTTCCTTGGTCCAATGCGTGCGACAGTATCGACAGTGGGGTGACAATCGCCGACTCGATCGTTTCCGGCAACGCGTCCAGGTAGCGGGTGTCTTCGGCGAGGACCAGGCCGACGAGCTCGCGCGCCCGCTGCCGGACCATGGACATGTCGGATGCTGCGGTCGCGGACTCGGCACCGCGCCATTCAGGAAGGTATGCCGGCCACCCGAAGCTCTCCATGTGCCCCCGATCTCGCAAGGGGTGATGGACAAACGTAGTCAACACCTCGCGCCACTCGCTCATGGCCGCAGACATCGCGCCCACAAACCCGCAGTCTGTCACACCCAGCGCCGACGTCGTTGGACGTCGATGATGACCGGAATTCGGCGTTGTCGGGTCCTCGGAGCTGGGCAGAGCCGCGGGCCAGATGGTGTTACCCTTCGCGCGCTGTGCGGCCGACCGCGGCTGCGACGGAGGAGCCGAGCGTGAGCGAACACAGCATGACGGTAGTACGGCTGGACGATGTTCCAGTGGCCGATCGCGAGCAGATCGCCGCCGCGGTGCAGGACCTTCTGGTGACGCGCGGTGTGATCATTCCCAACGATCGTCGCGACCCACTTTGGCAGCCAAGTGTTTGGATGCCCGGTCCGCAGTCCCGGACGATCGTGGACCACACAGACTGGTTCGACGCGTTCCTGCACACCGCGAACAACGGCGTCGACATCAGCGTCGAGCGCGACGCCTACCATCCGGTCGAAAACGATGAGGTGCCTCGCTGCCTACGCTGCGACGCCAAGGCGCCGGCCGACTACACCGACTCCTACGCCGAGTGGCTAGAGGCGTGGATGAGCCATGGGCAAGAACCGTCGTTCGTCTGTGGTTCGTGCCAGCGGTCGGCCCCGGTAGGCGACTGGAACGGCCGGTTCAGCGTTCTTATCGGCGCTCCGGCGGTGACCTTCTTGAACTGGCCACCGATCTCGCAACGCCACATCGCCGAGCTCCGCGGCGCACTCGGCGGGCGCACCGGGATCGTCTTCAGCCACTGGTAAACGGATTCAGAGGCGCCGACGGCCTTCGCCGACGCCGAATGTTGTGCGCGGATCTGCCGCCGTTGGTCCGCGGCGACCGCGCTCTAGCCGTCACAATCGGTAGTCGATCTGGCAACGCCGGTGGCTTCCTGAACTGCCGATGTCGGTGCGCTCCACGAGATGGACGCTGGTCCCGTCGCGTCCGCCATCCTGACGCCGACCCCTTCGGGCCGCACGGCAGCGCAAGAAGGGCTCCGTCGTGTGGTGTGTGGGGTAGCAAACGTCGCTGCGAGGCAGCACGTTCAGGGCCGATAACCGCATGGGCGTGGCTATCGAGGATCTTCCTGTTCCGCCCACCTTCGAAGCGGTCGAGGCGTGGGCGGGAACCGGGCGGGTTGTGCGAGCAGCCCCGCAGGATGTGGCCATGTGGCGGCTCCCCGAACCGCACAAGGCGGTGTTGGTCTCCTGCGGCATACCGCTGGTCGACGGCCTCGTGCATGCGGCATCGTTCGACGCGGAGCCGACGATGTACCGGCTCGCGGAGCGCCGCATCGACCCGCCGGCCATCAGGTGGGTGTATGGCGCCGTGCCGGACACGGGCCACGTGCAGGAGGTCCTACTACCCGCGGGAAAGACGAAGTTCGTCAACTCGTCGATCAACCACTGGCTCTGTTCGCTGCACATGGTTGGTACGTCGCGGAGCACCTCAACCGTCATCGGACGTTGGGACGAGGACGAAGAGGCCGAGGAAGCGGCACTCGCCGAGCTCGCCGACTTGCTGCAGCGGATCAAAGCCCTCGACCCACCTGCCTACGGCGACGGCGACCACTGCACCCACTTCTGGCCTGGCACGCTCGACCGCTGGCTCTACTAATCACCCAGAGACGCACTCATCCGCATTCCGGGGGCACTCGGACCGAGTGCTGCGCCTTGGCCCGCTGACGGCAGGGTTCGCTGTCGAGACCCGAATGTCGACGAGGTGGCAATCGCCGGAGTGGTCAAAGCTTTGCGGATCTTGTCCGGTGCCATGGTCTGCGGTGCTTCTGGGATGATGCGGCTCGATGTGCCGTGGCGTGGGGTTGGCGGCGCCGTGGGGAAAGTGCTGCGGGGGGCGGATGGCTACGGAGAAGATGTGGGTCGACTGGGAGGACGGGGCGCATCTGTCCCGATCGGCGAAGAAGCTCGGTTCATTCAGCCCGCTGACCCGTGACGGCGCCACGAACAACCTGGGTCACGTTACTCTCCGCCCAATCGACGGGGGCGAGAACTTCCTGCGCGAGGCTGCTGTCGCGGTCGCTGCCGCGGTGACGCTGAAAGTCATGGAAATGGCGAAGCCGCACGTCGAAAAGTGGGTGACCGAAACCGCCGTCCCGGCCGCCACCTCGGCGGTAGCGTCGGCCGTCCCGGCTGTCGGATCGGCTGTGGCGTCGGCTGGCTCTGCCGTGGGCTCGGCTGCGGTATCAGTTGGCTCCGCTATCGGGTCGGCGGTGGCGTCGGCCGGCTCCGCTGTCGGTACGGTTGCCGTATCGGCCGGGTCCGCCGTGGGTTCGGCCGCAGTATCGGCTGGCTCCGCGGTGGCGTCGGCCGGCTCGGCTGTCGGGTCAACCGCGTCATCAGCGTGGAACAGGCTGACTCGCAAAAAGGCCAAGCCGGTCGTCGAGGTCGAGTCGCACACCGCGGTGGAAGCCGCGCCAGCAGACGCCGCGCTGGTGGAAGCCGTGGCGGTGGAGGCCGGTGCGGTGGTGGAGGTTACGGCCGTGGATGCGCCGCACGATGTGGCTGCCGCTATCGAGGCGTACAGGGCTGGTATGAGCCGGGCGGAAGCGCGGCAGCGTATCATCGCGGCGCTGACTGCCCGACTGTTCAGCGAGCAACAGATCGCGATCGTGCGCAATGCGCGAATAGAAGACGGCGGCGATACACCGGAGCTGGACAGCGCCACCCTGGCATCGATGCAGAAGCAGATCGGCGAGAGCGTCCAGCTGATACTGGAGACCGCCCCCGCTCTGCTCGGCGAAGACGCGATGGCGGACCTACGGAAGATCCTCAGCCCGGCGCGCGCCGAAGAAGACGGGCAATCCGAACGACGCAAATGAAGCGTCTCGGCCCCGTCATCGAGCCACTTCCACGGCGCTCGCTTGGCCGGCGGATCCGGGAGTGCACCCATGCTGGTCCGGCCAAACGCCCTGAGCGACCTGTACGCAGTTGCACCGGGGATGGCCACCGGTGACGACTCCCGGTCGGTCTCGGCTCCGCCCCGCCGTGGCCAGACGATCTGCATACTGTCGCGGTGCGCGGATCTACCGCCGATGGTGCGCGCCGCTCTCAAAGCCTTGATCGGGTGCGTGGACATGCCGCAATCAAGGCGCAGCCGCGCCAGGGCATCGCGTGTATCCTCCCCGCCATGAATCTTGAGGACCCCGACGGCGAGCTGCGCAGGCTGGCGGGCGAGGCCAAGTTCCCGCACCGCGATGCGGCGCAGCGCGCGCTGCGCTTCCGTGGCTCCGGTGACGTCGCGGACCTCATCGCCGTCATGGAGGATCCGCACCCCTGCGGCATGACGGACGTCCTCTTCGCCATGGCCGGCGCCAAGCGGCCGTGGCTCAACTGGGTGCCGATGCCCAGCGAGGCGGTCAGCAACCTGGCCAACCACGTCGGCGCGCGCCGGGCCGCGGGCGAGACGATCAACATGGTGCGGACCGGGCTGTCGGCGGCCGAACCGGCCAGCGCGCTGACCGCCGCCCGCCGGGTGATAGGCCCGATGGAGATCGGCATCGGCGCGTTCCCCGAGCCCGACATCCGGGTGCCGCTACGGCGCCCCGAGCAGCACTCGATCTGGCGCTACGACGGCGAGAACCCCGTCGCGGCGGTGCCCGCGCCGAGCGCGGCGGCGATCGAGACCCTGCACGAAGTCGGCGGCCTGCCATGGCCGTCGATCCTGTCCGGATACCTGCAGGCCGAGCCGCTCGGCGCACTGTCCGTACCGGACCTGCTCGGGCTCCTGGCGCACCTGCCCGGCCCACCGGACACGCCGCGCTGGCAGCACCTTGCCAAGTCGACACCGATGTACTGGTACCGGCTGCTGCAGCCCTGGGTGTGCCTCGGCATCCTGCACCACGCGCCGGACGAGCCGTGGCCGACGTCGGTGCGCCGCCAGGTCCTCGTCGATGTCGCGATGGGCATCGAGGACTGGGCGGCCGACGCCGCGCTGTTCGCCCTCGTCACCGCCGCCTACCGCGAGCCCGCCCTGCGAACCGAGGTGCACTCGCTCGTGCGCACCCGCCTCGACGCCGCCGTCGCCGCGCCGCGGCTCGTCACGATCGAAGCGTCGCTGGCGCAGCTGATGCTCATCACGCCCGGCTGCACGCCAGCCGATCGGGCGGTGGCGGCTGCCGCTCTGGAACGCGCTGACGAGGACGAAGAGGAAGAGGAAGCGCACGCCCCAGCGCCGAAGCAGCGCCGGTGGTGGCAGCGCTCCAAGTAGCGCACGGTCCGGTCGAGCGGGGGTATGCCCAGCGCGGCGAGGAAGCGGTTCCTCTTCACCTCGGCGAGGACGTCCGCGTCATCGAGCCCCCGCTACTCCTCGTCGAGGTTGTCGTCGACAGCGTCAAGGTCCCCGGCCAGGTACGGCAGCAGGCCCGCGGCACGGCCACGTGCTCTGCCTCCGGCAACGCGATGCGCGAACTCCGGGGCGGCAACGCGGGCCAAGGTCCAGCGCTGGCCCTCGTCGGGGCCGCGTGCCGCCGGGGCCACCACGGCCACCGGACACCCTGGTCGAACGAATCCGCCGCCTGCCTCTCGCTGCGCCAGTGCCGGCGCGTTCACGCCACCGCAATCGGGATACTTCATCAATCCGGACCACCGAAGAGATCGACCCCGTTCACGCCGAAGCCGAACCCCAATGCGCCGCTCGCGACGGTTCCCCGGACAGCGAAGACCGCCGCCTGCCTGATCAGCTCCGATCCAGGCCAGGACACACACTCAAGCGCCGCAGCGGCCAACATCAGCCTGCCGACGGCCAGAATCGTCTCATCGGCGAACCGCCGCATCTGCCAACCGAATCGGAGAATCCCTCTGAGGTTCACGCACATGCCGCGATGAGCGCCTCCCGATCAAGGATGAGAGCCCGGTTGGCTGGCACGCCCGCTCGCGTGCGTGACCGTCTCGTCCCGGCGCCCGATCCGGTCGCCCCTCACCGGCGTAGAGGGCCAGGATCGCCAGCACACCCGCGGCCGCGGCCGGGAAAACGGCAGGCTCCGAGGTCAGCCCGGGTGCTCGAGTCGCCTCGCGCGTCGGCCCAGGTGCTGCTGGGACTGACGCAGATCCGCAGCCGAGTCCCAGCTGTCAGGTCGAGGCAGTGTCCGTACAGGCCTATCCGGGTGCCGTCGTCGAGCCGGACAGTGACATGTTCCCTGCTCCCGCCGGTCACCGCCGCGACGGTACAGGCGCCCGCGCGCACGATGTCCATGCGGAGCCGGTCGCACAACGCGGTGAGGCCGTAGGCTGCCGCCGCCATCAGTACCCCGGCGAGCAGCAGGACGGACCGCGCCGGAGTCGGACGAACCGGCATGAAGGTCGGCGGACTCCAGCCTCAGGCGTGCCTGGCCATGTACGCCCTCAAGACCCCGAGGAGCCGGCGACGGTCGACCGCCAGTAATACGGCATGCCGTGCCATGCGGCGAAGCCGGCCTGGAGGCGCTCGAGTTCCTGGCGGGTGCCGATCCGGGCTCGGTGCTGCGGCTGTTCGGCGTAGTGACGGATGACGGAGGCAAGGAACGCCGGGTTTACGGCCAGGTAGGACGGCGACAGGCGGAGGGTGCGCGTCCGGCCGTCGTCGCGCCGATACCGCACCGCCATCGTCCGCGGGCGACGTCTCGGCACCAGCGGGCCGCCCGGGCACAGCTGTCCCCACGGCACCCGGCACGAGCCGAGCATGGTGTGCGCCGTGATCCCGTCCGGGGTCATCGTCAGGCGGTAACGCAGCAGCCAGATGTAGGCCAGGCCTAGGCCAGCCAGCGTCACGACGAGCGCACCGGACGCCCACGCCGACCCGAACAGCGCGGTCGGCCGGACCTGGTCGGTGTCCGGCACCCGCTCGGCCAGCACCTGCGTCCCGGCCGCCATCAGCAGCAGCACGCCGGTCGCGGCTGGATACCGCAATGCCGATGCCACCGTAAACCCGGCGTCGGGGCCGACCCCGAACGCCGCCCGCCGATGCCGCAGGCGCCGCGTCAGCCACAGGAACAACAGCGGCGCGCCGCCGACTGCGACCATCAGCCCGAGCAACCCCAGCGCCGCGCCCAGCCAGCTGGGCTCGATCCGCCACGACAGCGGTTGCAGCACGAAGCTGTCGAGCACCCCCGCCGCAAACGCCCCGGCCCCGAGCACCGTGGCCAGGACCCTCACCGATAGAGCCGACACCGGACGCAGCCTAGACATCCACCACGGCGCTGGCGTCATCCAACCGGTCCGACAATTGCACATAGCCGCGGTCCGGTGTCGTCGCGGATACCGGCCCAAGCTTGCAAGCCAGAGCCCGCCCTGAGGAAGCGATCAGCTGTGGCCGCCGGTCTGCGGTCCGTTGATCCAGTGCGCGGACATGCCGCGATCCGCTCGCGACACGAGTTGCGGCACACCGCCCGCTGGCCGCGCTGGTGTGAAGAATGGGTTGTCTGCGCTGGTTACTCCCGCGCTAGACACTTCATGAACGCGTCTGCCTGAACCACGCGTCGTAGGCGGCTTGCACGCCGTCGTTTGACGACCCGGTCAACTGGAAGAGCTTCCACGCGTAACCGTACGGGTCCTCAAGCTCGGCGTATCTCTCGCCCCACGGCGCGTCCATTGGGGCGGAAGTGATGACGTACCCAGCAGTTCGGCACCGACGGGCCGTCTCGTCGACGTCGTCGACCTCGAGTCCGATGACAACGCCAAGCCCTCGCGGGCCGGCCTTCGTTTGCCGTTCCCGCGGGCTGTCCGGGAACGGCATTCCCACCAACGCGTCGACCAGCAATTGCAGCGGTCCGCGGCGCAGGATCGCCATCACGACAGCGCCATTGACACCGGACACGATCCCCACCCGGACAAACCCCAGGTTTTCATACAATGTCGCGGCTTCGCCTACGTCACTGACTCGCAGTCCCACACGCACCGGCGGCTCACTGCTCACAGCCGCGACGGTACACGGCGTGCATGCACACACCACTGCCGCAGAGCGCGCCAGTCCACGGCACTACACGCCAGCAGCGGTCATGTGGAGCGCCTGCCGGGAGGAGTGACCGGCGCGAGGGTGTTGGCCGTAGTCTTGGAAGATCATCCTGGGTGGAGGTGATGATCTGGATGGGCGCGAAGACTGCACTGCTGGCGTTTGTCGATGGCGACCTTCGCCCCGTGCTGCGTGGAGTGGGCCGGTCGGACCCGGCGGAGGTTATCGACCTCGTGCGGGGGCTGCATCCCAACTCTGCGGTGACCGCGATCGGTGATGGTTCGCTCGGTGGGGATTGTTACCCGCCTGACGATACGAGCTACGCGACGGTCGTGGCCGGCGCCGAGCTGTTCTGCGACCGGCGGCTCATCTGCGATCCCCCGTCGCAGCTGCCCGAGCGGCTGCTCGAGATCGGTGCGGGCCGGCGGATCATCATGCACGGGATGCACTCGGTTTCCGACTGGCTGTGCTTCGCTGTGTGGGACGACGGCAACCTCGTCCGCTCGCTAAGCGTCTCCCCGGACCGCGGCGTCGGCGAGAACATCGGCGAGCCGTACGAATTCGAGCGGCCGTACTGGGAGGGCGAGCGTCCAGTCACGGCAGCGTTCCCTGGAGATGGTCCGTACCCGCTGCCGTTCCATCCGTTGGAGCTGGGCCAAGACGCGCTACGCGGGCTGTTCGGCTTCATCCTCGAAGGCCGCCGCGACCCGCACGACATCGATCCATTCGACGTGCACCTCCACGGATTCCGAGTTGCCGACCCGACCGGCCGCGAGGCGGCGGAACGAGAGGCAAGGATGAGAGCCATCCTGCAACGCATGAAACCGCCGCGCCGCTACACATTGACACCGGACGGCGAATGGCGGGAGAGCAGTGGCCCGAGCATCGGCAGTCACGACCGGCCGGCACCAACGGCAGACGAACCAGACAGTTCACAACGATGACCGGACATCCGGATCCGGCACTGTTGGATGCGCTCATGTACCACTGATCTTGGTTACCGGATCTGCCGCCGATCGGCATGACGGCGCCAGGTCGATCGTCACCCTCCGCGCTGGCTTGCTCGGGCGCCGTTGACAACGCCAGGCGCGCCATCATGCCGAATACCGTGCACCCGATCATGGCGCCGGGTCACTCCGGTACTTCTCCTGGCGGCTTGGCGCTTGACGCAGGCAAGATCGGTCGATGGTGACGATAAGACGGTTCAACAACGCCGATGCCCTCGCCGTGGCGGGCCTCATCGAACGCTGCCTACGTGAGGTCAACAGTCGCGACTATCCGAGCGAGGTCATCGAGCGGATGTGCGACCACTTCACCGAAACACGCGTCAAGGAGCTGGCCACGCAGCGGCAGATGTTCGTTGCCGAGGCAAGCGGGATCGTCGGCACGGTCTCCCGCGACGGCAACAAGGTATACACCATGTTCGTGCACCCCCGGGCCGCCGGTCGCGGCATAGGACGGCTCCTCATGCGCCACATCGAGGCGCTGGCCGTGATCGACGGCTACGACCACATGGAAACCGGCGCCAGCATCACAGCGCATGACTTCTACCGCCGGCTCGGCTACATCGACGTCCGATCCACCGAGACTGAATTCGGCTTCAACTACGTCCTGCGCCGGGATTTGCCCTGACGGAAACCGCCACCGAAGCCGGACAGCAGGTACGCGCTCATGCCGCCGTTGGTGCGCGTCTATTAGCCCATGCACGTCACGATGAGTGACATGGTCGCGAGATCAAGTCCTCCCTATCCTGCCGAGATGCGGCATCAAGGAGCCCTCTTGGCGACTCGACCTTTCGATCCGTAGCGGCCGCGCCGCGGTGCACTCCTACGTCTGCCCCAGCTCGGCGAGGAGCTGTCGTAGATACAGGTCGACCTGATCCTGCCGGTAGCCGCGCGGCGCGGTGGGTATCTCGGCCTGACGTAGTGCGGCCATGGCAGCGGTGCGGCCGGAATCTGCGGGGTCGTCGATCGCACGGTGGACGCGGGTGAGCAGCCGGTCCACGATGTCTGGGCGGTACCCCGGCATGGCGTAGCCGAATTCGACTGGCGGCTCCGCCCGCTCGGCGACAGCGGCTTCCGCTGCCCGGAACGGGACAGCGGGCGCGCGCCGGCGCAGCCGCGGCCCGGCGATGCCCATCACCACGACACCGATGGCCACCATGGTCGGCGGCAAGAGCTCGTGGCGGTAGTCGCTGACCAGGCCGGTGCCGGTGACGACGCTCTCAGGATCGTCGCGGTCCACGTACACCGTGATGGTCTCGCCCTCGGCCACGCCCGCGTCGCGAGAGGTCGATCCCAGCCCGACCCGGTGCGTCACGCCGTCGATCTGGTACCTGACCCGTACCCACGCCCCGCCGGTCTTCGCGTTGCCCCAGGTGCCGACCCGCTCGACGACAGCGACGACGGGTACCCCGTCGCGCATCCGCCGGTCGGGGCCGGTGTACCGGTCGACGGCGGCAACGATCCCGAGCACGACCAGCGCAGCCCCAGCGATCAGGAAGCCGAGTACCACTCGCCGCATTGCCCATCTCCGTCAATCATCATCCTCACCGTCGACCGGCTCCCGGAGAACGTGGGGGGCGTTCGCCTCATACACGCTCAGAGGCGGCATCCGAGATACTCCCACCCGTGACCGCGCTGACCGCGCACGTCTGCCGCGGGTCTCACGCGTCGATCGACCAAGATCGTCACGCCGAGTGGCAGTGCTTCGGCCCCCGCTGGTGCGCACTCGTGCCGAAGAGAGCGCACCCGACTCATCAGGCGTCGTTCTTGCCCCAGTTGCCGAGCGCGATGATCGCCTCGCGTAAGGCGAGGCCGCGATCGGTCAGGGCATAGGCCCGGGTGTTGTGTCGAAGGGGTAGGCGGACCAGCACGCCGGCCGCTTCGAGCTCGCGCAGGCGTGTCGCGAGCATGTTCGTCGGCACGCCGAGGTCGCGCTGCAGATCGCCGTAGCGTTGTGGCCCGTCGAGCAGCCGTTCGACGATGAGCAGGGCCCACCGTGCTCCGACGATGTCCAAGGCCGCAGCGAGGTCGCTCACGCGGCGGGATCGGTGTCAGCCTTCATCCAGAACGGTGAGTAGTGGTAGCCGTCGGGGTCGTCGAATTGGCGCTGGTACATGAAGGGGTAATCGTCGGTGTCCCCGATCCGCCCGCCGGCCGCCCCGGCGCGCTCGACGAGCTCGTCGACCGCCTCGCGGCTGCGCAAGTCGAACGAGACCGTGACCTTCGAGGGCGTCTGAGGTCCGCCGATCAGCTCTTCGACTCCGCCGACGCTGGCGTACATCTCGCGGCTGCCGAGCATGACGTACTGCTCGGGCGCGATCGCGAAGCACGACACGTTGTGGTCGGACATCTCGGCGTTCAGGGTCCAGCCGAGGGCCGTGTAGAAGGCGGTTGCGCGCTCGACGCTCTCGACCGGGCAGGTGATGAACAGACTCATGAAAGCCATACTTGCAAAATGCAAGTGGACCGTCAAGGGACATACATCCCGCTCAGCGAGCGGCTCCTGCGCCTGCAGACTGACACGACACCGACCACCGTTACATCGACGCGGTCCGCCAAACCTGGTGAACGCCATTCCACGCTCGACCACCCCCAACGCGGCGGACCCCGGCGGACGGGCAGAGCACCGAACGCACTGATCTGCCGCCGATCGAGCTCGGCGGCGTGCTTGAGCGGCTCGATCAGGTTCACTCATCTGCCGCTGATGTTGCGCGCTGACGTTCCGCCTGATCCGTTGTCAGTCGGTCGGGTGAGACTCGATTTACCGGCGCCGCATGTCATCCGGCGATGGCGGGCGGCCCGGCGCGCCAGCGCAACGCCAGCTGGGCGCACTGCGCGATCAGCTGGTCGCGGCTGAGCTCCCCGCCGTAGAGCGACGCCTCGAGCGAATCGCTGAACTGCAGGTAGTCAAGGTCGCGCGGGGACAGGTCGATGCGCTGGTTTCCGGTACGGGAGAGCCGGTGGCGGTTCGGTCGCCGGAGGACGCGTCGATGGGTACCGTGCCGTCCAGGACGCGAAGTGATCGCGGCTGGCGAACCGGCCGATGCCGCCGATACCACCCACCAGCCTGGTGGCGCCGGACGGTCCGATCCCATTCTGGCGGCGCGCAGCGCTCGCCAATGGCTGCGCGCCGGCCATGGGGGGTGCGGGGTGGGAACCCGCCGCCGCGGCGAAGGCGCGGCAACACGGCTTCACGGGAGGCGGGGCGCCACCTCGGCCAGGGCCGCGAGCTGGTTGCGCACCGACTCGGCCTCGCGCGCGCCCAAACCCGTGAAGATGCTCAGCGCCTCCCGGTAGTCCTGGCGCGCGCCGTCCCCGTCCCCCGCCGCGCGGCGCGTGTCCGCGCGGTGGGTCAGCACCAGCGCCACGTAGAAGCGCTCCCCCGTGTCGGCCAGGCGGTCCAGGGCGTGGCCGAAGCACTCGATCGCGCGGGCGTGCTCGCCGAGGTGGTGGTGGGCCACGCCCAGGGTGTCGTAGACGCCGGCCAGCTCGCCCGGCTCGCCCGCCTCCGTGAAGAGCTCCAGGGCGCGGCCGCACGTGCTGATCGCCTCGGTGTAGCGGCCGGTCATGGTCTGCAGGGACGCCACGCCGCCCAGGGATCTGGCCTCGCCGACCACGTTGCCCGCGGCGCGGTACAGCGCGCAGGCGCGCGAGGTGTGGGCCATCGCCTCCTCGTAGCGGCCCGCGCCTTCCAGCAGCTCGCCGAGCGTCCCGGTCGCGTGGGCCAGGCCGTTGGCGTCGCCCAGGTCCCGGTAGAGCTCCACCGCGTCGCGCAGGTGGGCCGTCGCCTCGTCGTGGCGGTGCAGACGGCCCAGCGTGCGGCCCTGGCTGCGCAGGATGCGTGCCTCGACGGCGCGGTCGCCGGTGCGCCGCACGGCGTCGAGGCCGGTCGCGAGCACGGCCAGCTTCTCCGGCCAGCGGCCGGTGCGCTCCAGGTACACCACGCAGCTGCAGGCGAGCTGCCACGCGTGCGACGGATGGTCGGCACCGGCCCGCTCGACGGCCGCGAGCAGCACCGCGCGCTCGGCGTCGAACCAGGCCAGGGCCTGCGCCCGGTCCTCGACGGGGTCGGGCGTGACCGCGGGGGCCGGCGGGTCGATCGGGGTCGGGGTCTGGTTCGCGTCCAGCAGCAGGGTCGCCGGGTACGCGGTGTGCACGAGGTGGTCGAGCAGCCGGGCCAGGGCCGCGTCCCGGTCGGCCGGGGCATCCGTCGCCTCGGCCAGCTCGACGGCGTAGGCGCGGATCAGGTCGTGGGCGCCGTAGCGGCCCGGGCCGGCCTCGGTGAGCAGGCTCGCGGCGCACAGGCGGCGCAGGGCCGTGCCGGCCTCGCCGGGCTCGACGCCCGCCAGGCTCGCCGCGGCGTTGAGCGTGACCTCCGGGCCGGGGTGGACCGACAGCAGGCGGAACAGCCGGGCGGTCTCGTCGTCCAGCACGCGGTACGACCAGGAGAACACGGTCCTCGGGTCGGTCGCGGCGTCGACGCCCGCGAAGCCGTCCAGGGTGCGGCGGGCCCGGCCGAGCTCGCCGGCGACGGCGGCCAGGGACGGTGTCGAGGTCACGGCGGCGCGGGCGGCCACGACGCTCAGGGCGAGCGGCAGGCCGCCGCAGCGGGCGATGACGTCGGCGACGGCGGCCGGGTCCGCGGCCACGCGCCGGCGTCCGAGGCGGCGCTCCAGCAGGCCGGCCGCCTCGATCGTGTCGAACAGGCCGAGCATGAGCGGCCGGGCCCCGGCGGCGGCCAGCCCGGCGAGGGGGTCGCGGCTGGTCACGACGGCCAGGCAGCCCGCGCCGCCGGGCAGCAGCGGCCGCACCTGGGCGGCGTCGCAGGCGTTGTCCAGCACGACGAGCACGCGGCGGGCCGCGACCAGGCTGCGGTACAGGCTCTCCCGCTCGGCCGGGTCGGACGGGACGTCGCGGGGCCGGACGCCGAGCGCGGTCAGCAGCAGGCTCAGCGCCGCGGCGGGCTCGACGGGGGCGCGGACCGGATCGAAGCCGTGCAGGTTGACGTACAGCTGCCCGTCCGGAAATCGCTCGGCGACGGCGTGCGCCCAGTGCACGGCGAGCGTGGTCTTGCCGATGCCGCCCGGGCCGCTGATGGTGGCGACCGGCACGTCGCGGTCCGGGTCGCCGGTCGGCAGCAGCTCGTCGAGGCGGGCCAGCCACTCGGTGCGGCCGGTGAACCCGGCGACCCGGGCGGGCAGCTGCCGGGGCACGACCGCGCCGGGCGCCGGCGGGCCGGGGACGGGCGCGGCCGGGGGCGGGTCGTTGCGCAGCACCGCGAGGTGCAGGTCGCGCAGCTGCGGGCCGGGGTCGAGGCCGAGCTCGTCGGCGAGCACCTGGCGCACGGACTCGAAGACCTCGGCCGCCTCGGCCCCGCGGCCGACCCCGACCAGGGCCCGCATGAGCTGGCCGCGGAACGTCTCGCGCAGGGGGTACTGCCCGGTCAGCGCCCGCAGCTCGGCGATGACGCCCTCGTGCCGGCCGCGGGCGAGTTCGAGCTCGAAGCGCTGCTCGAGCGCCTGCAGCCGCAGCTCCTCCAGCCCGGTGGCGTCGGCGGCCAGGGCCGGCACCGACTCGAGCCCGGTCAGCGCGGGGCCGCGCCACAGGGCCAGCGCGGCCTCGAGGGCCTGCCGGGCGCGGTCGGGCTCGGCCGTGGCGGTGCGGGCGACGGCGAGCAGTGACCGGAACCGGGCGGCGTCGAGCTCGTCCGGTTCCAGCCGCAGCACGTAGCCCTCCGGGCGGCGGCCGATGCGGTCGCCGCCCAGCGCCTTGCGCAGGTGGTGCACGTACACCCTGACGTTGGCATCCGCCCGCGCGGGCGGCGTGGTCCCCCAGAGGGACTCGACGAGGATCTCGGCCGGGACCGGGCGCCCCGCGTGGCAGGCGAGCACCGCCAGCAGGGTCCGCGGCTTGCCGCCGGGCAGCTCGACGGGGTTGCCGTCGTCGTCGATGACCTCCAGCGGCCCGAGCAGGCCGATCCGCACCGGTCAGGGCGTCGGGGTCGCAGTGGGTGACGGCGGCGCCACCGGGCACTTGTCCTGCCACTCACCGGCGTTGGTGTAGCAGCCCTGCTTGTTGATCGCGTGCGCCGCCGTGGCTCCGCCGAGCACGACGACCCCGGCGGTCACTAACGCCAGCACCAGCCTTCGCATGTAGCCCCCCAACAGGTCATGGCCGGCGTGGGTCCGGCCGCCTCGGATCATACGACCCGGAACGACCGTTTTGGGGGCGGGCACATCGACGCCGGGCGAAGGACCAACGGCGCTTTAACGGATTTGCAACCCCGCTCCGTCACGCTCCGCAGGCGATCCGCGGCAGTGAGCGGCCTCGATGGGGGGGTACGGCGTGAACGAACCCGGTGCACCGGTGCTGACCTTCGGCATCCTCGGGCCGCTCGAGGTCCGGGCGGGCCAGCGGCGCGTCGCGGTGACCTCGGCGCGGCAGCAGGCCCTGCTCGGCGCGGCGCTGCTGCGGGCCAACGCCGTGGTGCCGACGGCCCGGCTGGTCGACGCGATCTGGGGCGACGAGCCGCCGAACACGGCCCCGGACCTGGTGCAGACGTACGTGTCGACGCTGCGCCGCTCGATCGGGCGCCCGGCCGCGGCGTGCATCGTCACCCGCCCGCCCGGCTACCTGGTGCGGGTGGAGCGCGGCGCGCTGGACCTGCACCAGTTCGAGCGGCTGACCGAGCAGGCGCGGCTGGCCGCGGCCGGCGGCGACCACGAGCGCGCGACGCGGCTGCTCGGCGACGCGCTGGCGCGCTGGCGCGGCCCGGCGCTGGCCGGCCTGGACTCGCCGCTGTTCCGCGCGGCGGCGGCCCGGCTGGAGCGGCTGCGGCTGCTGGCGACCGAGCGGCGCTTCGAGTCCGCGAGCCACCTCGGCGACCCGGCCTGGATGGTGCCGGAGCTGACCGCGTTCGTCGCCGAGCACCCGGGCCGCGAGGGCGCGCGGGCGCTGCTCACGCAGGTCCTGCTCCGGCTGGGCCGCCCGGCCGACGCGCTGCGCGTGCGCCAGCAGGCCGGCGCGCTGCGCGAGCCGGGCCCCGGCCTGCGCGCGCCGCACGGGCGGATCAGCTGATGCCCGCCTGCGCGTCGAGGCGCTGCAGCAGGTCGTGGGCGGCGAGCTCGACGTCCTTGTGCCGCCACTGCGAGGCCCGGTACACGCACGCGATGAGGCCGGTGCGGTGCACGCGGCGGAAGTCGCCGTAGACGAACGCGTAGCGCGCCTTCGTCTCGTCGGGCGTGCCCTCGGTGAGCCCCAGGTGCCAGGCGGCGTAGTCGGCCCAGGAGTGCCGCCGCAGGTACGCGTTGCCCTCGTCGGCGTGCGGCTGGACCTCGCCCCAGTCGCTGTCCAGGACGTACTGCCGGGCGTCGATCAGCGCCCGGGCCCGCTCGACGGCGGCCGGGTTCACCGTGTATGAGGCCATGACGTGCGCATACCCCGCCCCGGCAGCCCGCACGCCTGTATCTTTCACCGCCATCGGGCCGCCGAGCGCTGGTCCGGCCGCACCTCGAAGCGCTTCGATTGAGTTTCGAAAAGGCGGGGCGTACTCAGGTACGTCATGAAGAGACGACTCACGATCTTCGGCGCCGCGCTGGTCGCGGTCGCCGCGTCGTTCGTGGTGTACGCCCAGGAGGCGTCCGCCGCCGTCGGTCTGCACGTGAGCGGGCGCAACATCGTGGAGGCCAACGGCCAGCAGTTCATCATGCGCGGCGTCAACCACCCGCACGTCTGGTACACCGGCAACACCCAGGCGTTCGCGGACGTCAAGGCCCTCGGCGCCAACACGGTGCGGGTGGTGCTCGGCTCCGGCAAGCGGTGGGGGCCCTCCAACGACGTCGCCAACGTCATCTCGCTGTGCAAGGTGAACAAGCTCATCTGCGTGCTGGAGGTGCACGACACCACCGGCTACGGCGAGGACGGCGCCGCGGCCACGCTCGACGAGGCCGTGAACTACTGGATCAGCCAGAAGGCCAACCTGGTCGGCCAGGAGAGCTACATCTCCATCAACATCGGCAACGAGCCGATCGGCAACAACAACCCGCAGCAGTGGACGGCCGCCACCGTCGCCGCGATCCAGAAGATGCGCAGCAACGGCTTCCAGCACCTGCTCATGGTCGACGCCCCGAACTGGGGCCAGGACTGGCAGAACGTGATGCGCGACAACGCCCAGACGGTGCTCGACGCGGACACGCAGCACAACACCGTGCTGTCGATCCACATGTACGCCGTGTACGCCAGCGCGCAGACCATCATCGACTACCTCGACCGGTTCCAGAACAACAACTGGCCGCTGGTGATCGGTGAGTTCGGCTGGCAGTTCCAGTCCGGCGAGGTCGACCACGAGACGCTGCTGGCCCAGGCCGACGCCCGCGGGCTCGGGTACATCGGCTGGTCCTGGAGCGGCAACACCGACCCGATCCTCGACATGGCCACGAACTTCAACCCGAACCAGCTGACCACCTGGGGCCAGCGCATCTTCAACGGCGCGCACGGCATCAAGGCCACCGCCAAGCAGGCCTCGATCTACGGCGGCACCACGAGCCCGTCGCCCAGCCGCTCCTCCGCCGGCCCGTCGATGAGCCCGTCGGCCTCGCGCAGCGCCTCCACCAGCCCGTCGGCGTCGCGCAGCGCCTCCACCAGCCCGTCGGCCTCGCGCAGCGCGTCGGCCGGCCCGTCGCAGTCGCAGGGCGGCACGAAGGCCTGCACCGCGGCGTACTCCGTCGTCGGCAGCTGGCCGGGCGGCTTCCAGGGCCAGGTGACGGTCACCGCGGGCGGCCAGTCCATCGCCGGCTGGACGGTCACCTGGACGTACGCCAACGGCCAGGCCGTGACCAGCTTCTGGAGCGCGAACATCACCAGCAGCGGCGCGAACGTGACCGCGGCGAACGTCGACTACAACGGCACCATGGGCGCCGGGCAGAGCACGTCGTTCGGGTTCCTCGGTTCGTACGCGGGCACCAACTCGGTGCCGACGCTCACCTGCACCGCACGGTAGGACACGGACGATGGGGGCCGAAACCATTTCGGTCCCCATCACAATTTGTCACAACATTGACCTGCATGAGTTCGACAGGCGACCATCTCCGAAAGGGTTTTCGGTTCCCATCCGAGGACCTGAGAGATGAGTCGATCCGCCCGTCCGCCACGGGCCGCCGCGGCCTTGCTCGCCGCCGTGGGCACAACGGGTTCTTCAAGTCGCCCGACGGCACCGAGGACTGGATGGTGTACCACGCCAACACCTCCGCCTCCGGCGGCTGCGACATGAACCGCAGCACCCGGGCGCAGAAGATCACCTGGAACAGCGACGGTACCCCGAACCTGGGCGTCCCGGCCGCGCTGAGCACGCCGCTGGCCGTGCCCTCCGGCGAATAGTCGTCACTGCCGTACCCCCGGAAACCGGCCCGGCATCCCCTCCCTTCCCTGGGGGTGCCGGGCCGGCCCGTCACGCGGGAACGGGGACCCGCACGCCGCTGGACTCGATGACCCCCGCGCGCACGAGCACGAACGCCGGGAAGCCCTGCACCCCGAAGGCGCTCGCGACCGGGCCGTCCGGATCCTCGACGACCACGGGGGTGTCGCCCAGCCCGGCCAGCATCGGCTCGACGGCGCCGCCGTCGCGGACCACGACCGCGTAGGCCGCACCGGAGTGCCGGGCCGCGGCCTCGCGGAAGTCGCCGAGCCGGTCGTGGCAGGCGGGACAGGTGGTCGAGAAGAACCCGAACAGCGCGGTGCCCGGCAGCCCGTCGCGCGACAGCCCACGACCATCCACTGTGGACGTCTCGAAGTCGCCGGGCCGCCGGCCGGCGGGGGTGGTGAGCATCGGCTGGCCGGTGCCGAGGGAGCGCTGGCGGCGGATCAGGCCGAGCACGAGGATCAGGTTGAAGATGGTGAGCACGGCCAGGAGCACGACGGCGATGAGCAGGGCGGTGGTCATGGCGGGCAGCCTGGTCGATGCGTGTCACGGCGTCAACATCCGCGAAATCCGCCGATAACGGGGCCGCCCTACGCTCGCCGCGGGAGGTGAGCCATGCCCGGTCCCCGCAGGCGCTCGGTCCTGGTCGCGCGGCTCGCCGGGCGGCCCGCCGGTCACGCACCCGGCGCGGTCCTCGAGGACCTGCGCAGCTGCATTCTCGACGGCGACGTCCCGCCCGGCTCGGCGATCCCGGTCGACGCGGTGGCGGCCGCGTTCGGGGTGTCGCGCATCCCGGTGCGGGAGGCCCTGATGACGCTCATCGGCGAGGGGCTGGTCGACCATCGGCCGAATCTCGGGTACCGGGTCGCGAAACTTACCGCCAAGGAATTCGCCGAGATCTATCTGGTCCGCGAGGCCCTCGAGACCGCGGCGCTGCGCGTGGCGGTGGCCCTCGCGCGCGGGGAGGACGACGAGCGGGCGGCCGCGGCGCACACGGCCCTCGAGGCGGCCGTGCGGGCCGGGGACGGGCGGGCGTACCACCGCGGCAGCCGCGGCTTCCACCTCGCCCTGATCCGCCCGTGCCGGATGCGGCGGCTGCTGCACATGCTGGGCACGGCCTGGAACATGACCGAGCCGCTGCAGCCCATGACGCATCTCGGCCCGGCCGACCGCGAGCTGCTGCACCGCGACCACGCCGCGATGCTGGCCGCGTTCACCGCCCGCGACGCCGACGCGCTCATCGCGGCCTGCGCCGGGCACCACCGGCGGCTGCAGTCCTACATCGCGCGGCTGCCCCGCGACACCGGGCTCTTCGCCGACCCGCTCTGAATGGTCATCCCGAAGCCGGCCAGCGCGCCGGTGTAGGGCTTGGGCAGCGGCGGGGCGTACTCGTTGCGCGCCGACGTGCGCAGGCCCAGGGTCACCAGCGACTGCACGAGCAGCGTGGCGGCGCCGACCCCGTCCACGACCGGCACGCCCAGCCGCGCCGAGACGGCCTCGCACAGCCCGGCCATCCCCGCGCAGCCGAGCACGATCACGTCGGAGCCGTCCTCCTCCAGCGCCAGGCCGGCCAGCGCGGCGACCCGGTCGGCCAGGTGCGGGTCGGCGTCGAGCTCCAGCACCGGGATGTCGCACGCGTGCACCCCGCGGCAGGCGCCGGGGGCGGTGTAGCGGTGCGCCAGCTCCCACGCCCGGCCCAGCGTGCGCTCCAGCGTGGTGACGACGCTGAAGCCGCGGCCGAGCAGGGCCGCGGCGTGCATGGCGGCCTCGGCGATCCCGACGACCGGGCCGCGGGCCAGCTCGCGGGCGGCGTCCAGCCCCGGGTCGCCGAAGCAGGCCACGACGTAGCCGTCCACGCCGGACGCCTCGCCGTCGGCGACCGCGGCGAGCAGGCCGGGCACGCTCAGCGCCTCGTCGTAGTGGCTCTCGATGGAGGCCGGGCCCGTCGCGGAGGTGACGGCCTCGACGAGCACGCCCGGGCCCGCCACGGCCCGGGCGCTCGCCCCGATCAGCGCGGTCATCGCCGCGGTGGTGTTCGGGTTGACCACGCGGATGCGCATCGCTACGCGGCCTTCCTCGCGAGTCCCAGATAGACCAGCAGGCCCAGCGCCATGCCGATGAACCAGCTGTACTGCGCCGTCGTGTGCATCCCCGGCCCGCCCGACCACAGCACGGGCACGACCGCGACCACGGCCCCGGCGGCGGTGGCGATGAGCGCGGGCGGGTTGTAGCCCTTGCGGTACCAGTACTTCCCGTCCGGGCTCATGGTGAACATGGCGTCGACGTCCACCTTCTGCCGGCGCACGAGGTAGTAGTCGGCGATGAGCACCCCGAACAGCGGCCCGATCGCCGCGCCCAGGATCTCCAGCGTGTAGTGGATGACGTCCGGGTTGTTGTAGAGGTTCCACGGCGTGATGAGCACCGAGCCGACCGCGGCGATCATCCCGCCGGCGCGCCAGCTGACGCGCTGCGGGCTGACGTTGGAGAAGTCGAACGCGGGCGAGATGAAGTTCGCGACGATGTTGATGCCGATGGTGGCGATCGTGAACGTGAGCGCGCCGAGGACGATCGCGAACGTCGAGTCGATCCGCGCGACCGTCTGCACGGGGTCGGTGATGAGCTCGCCGAAGACGGGGATCGTCAGCGACGCGGTGACGACGACGAGGATGGAGAAGGCGAGGAAGTTGACCGGCAGGCCGAGCAGGTTGCCGGTCCGGACCGAGCCGAACGACCTGCCGTAGCGCGAGAAGTCGCCGAAGTTCAGCATGGGGCCGGAGAAGTACGACACCACGAG
This sequence comes from Dactylosporangium sp. CA-052675, assembly GCF_050947935.1. Taxonomy (GTDB): domain Bacteria; phylum Actinomycetota; class Actinomycetes; order Mycobacteriales; family Micromonosporaceae; genus Dactylosporangium. Next base: position 7,498,276 of record NZ_CP192010.1, read on the forward strand.
CGCGATCGCGCCGAGCATCACGGGCACCGCGTCGAGGCCGTGGTACTTCACCTCGCCGAGGCTCAGGTCGATGGCGCCCCAGCCGGCCTTGTGGATGAGGTAGCCCGCGAGCACCGCCATGACCACGTACACGGCCGGGCCGCAGAAGTCGATGAACCGGCGGATCGTCTCCATGCCGGTCCAGAACACCGCGGCCTGCAGCACCCACAGCAGCGCGTAGGAGCACCAGCCGAGCAGCGGCAGGCCGAACAGGCCCCACCTGTCGACGTCCGCGTACGGGGCCAGGCCCGGCCAGAGCTTGAGCACGACCACGTCGAGCGCGGCGGAGGCCAGGTAGGTCTGGATGCCGTACCACGCCACGGCGATCGAGCCCCGGATGATCGCCGGCACGTTGGCGCCGAGCACGCCGAACGCCACGCGGTTGATCACGGGGTACGGCACCCCGGTCGCCTGGCTCGGCTTGGCGACGAGGTTGCAGAAGCAGTACACGATGCCGATGCCGACCACGAGGGCCACCAGCACCTGCCAGCTGGACAGGCCCAGGGCGAAGAGGGAGCCCGCGGTGACGTAGCCGCCGACGCTGTGCACGTCGGACATCCAGAACGCGAAGATGTTGTACGCGCCCCACGTCTGCCGCCGCAGGGGTGCGAGGTCCTCGTTGGTGAGCCGCGGGTCGTACCCGGGCTTGACGTCGCCACTGCCGACGGGCATGCCCGCGGCCTCGACGAGATCCTGATGCGGCGGGGTTTCCAGCGTGTCGGCCATGCACTCACGCTAGGAACGGCCTGTTTCCGCGACGTGTTCGCAGATATATATTGTTGTCGCTCCAGCGCCGGGCCTGCGGCGGGCCACCTGCGTCACCTTGCGGGCCGGACTCGCACGGCGAACGATCGGGAACCGTGTCGATCGTAGGTATGGACGCCGAGATCCCGGCCGGCAGAGTCACCGTCGTCATCGATGTCATTCGCGCGTTCACGACGGCCGCGATCGCTTTTGAACGCGGCGCGACGGACATCGCCTGCGCCCCGTCGGCAGCGGTCGGCCGAGATCTCCAGCGGCGGCACCCGGACCGCCTGCTGGCCGGGGAGACCGACGGGCTCAAGCCCCCGGATTTCGACTTCGGGAACTCGCCGTGGGAGATGTCGACGGCGCGGCTCGACGGCCGGCGTCTGATCCAGGCGACCTCGAACGGAACGCTCGGGCTCGCCCGGTGCCCAGCCCCGGCGGCGCTGCTCGCGGTATCGGCGCTGAACGTCGGGGCCACCGCCAGATGGATCGCGCGCCACCACGCCGGCACCGCGTGGACGATCCTCTGCACCGGGCGGACCGCCGAGGACCGGGCCTGCGCGAGGCACTTGGCCGGTCTGCTCGACGGGTCGGCGCCGGACCGGGCGGCCCTGGTCGCGGGCATCATGGACGGCGCCGCCGAGCATGCCCGGGCCTATGCGCGACTGCCCCCGTCCCGACGCGTGGATCTCTCCCGGGACCTTCGCTTCTGCTGCGACGTCGACCGGTCCGCCCTCGCCATGGTCGGCGAGGCCCGTGAGGACCACGTCGTCCTGGCCAAGGTGCCGTGCTGAACCGGCGGGCCCAGGGGCTGTACCGAAGTGGGGTCGCAGCGAGGCGGCGCCTGAGTCTGCCGCAGCCCGGCCATCCACTTCGATACGGCCCCTAGCGCTTCAGCGCCTGCCGCACGGCGGTCACGACCTGCTCGGGGTCCCTCGTGTCGCGCAGGACGATCACCATCGACCCGTCGCCGGAGTCGCCGGCGAAGAGCTGGACCACCCGGGCCATCGCCGCCTCGAGCTCGGCCGCGGGGTCGGCCGCCTCCCGGCGCAGCCAGCGGCGCAGCACGTGGTTGTGGGCGGAGACGACGGCCGCCGCCATGAGCTCGGCCCGCAGCGCGTCGGCCGGCGCCGGACCCATCCAGCCCGCGATGAACTCGCGGAAGAGTCGCTGGTACCGCGCCACGCTCGCGATCTCCCGGTCGCGCAGGGCGGCCACGCGGCTCGTGATCGCGTACCGCCGCCGCGCCCGGTCGCCCTCCTCGACGTAGCTGAGCAGGACCAGCCGCACCGCCTCGGTCACCGCCAGGATCGCCGTGTCGGCGCTGGACGTGGCCAGCCGCTCCCGCACCGCGGCGATGAGCCGGTCGTGGTCCGGGAAGATCACGTCTTCCTTGGACCGGTAGTGCCGGAACAGCGTCGTGCGCCCGACGCCCGCCCGGTCGGCGATGTCGTCCGCGGTCGTCTGCTCGTAGCCGCGCTCGTCGAACAGGTCGAGAGCCGCGTCCACGAGCCGCTGCTTCACGGGAGCTGCAGTTGCGGTCACCATGCCATCCTCCCGTATCTCCAGATCAGCCTGTTGCCCAGCCATGGTGGCATGCCGTACCGTCTGAACGGTACTCGGTACCGCCGCCCGGGGAGGACGACATGAGCATCACGCTGACCGCGCCAAGTCCGCTCGCCACCGCATTGTTCGAGTCCCTCGACCCGGTGGCGGCCGAGGCGCTGGCCGCCGAGTTCGAGACGGTGACGGCGGGGCGGCGCACGGTGCTGTTCCGCGAGTCCGAGAACGGCGACAGCCTCTACGTGCTGCTGTCGGGCAAGGTGAAGCTCTCCCGCCGCTCCTCGGACGGCCGCGAGGGCCTGCTGGCCCTGATCGGCCCGGGCCAGCCCTTCGGCGAGGTCGAGCTGCTGGACGGCGGCCCGCGCACGACGACCGCGACCGTGGTGGCGGACGCCCGGCTGGCGCGGCTGTCGAAGACGGCGCTGTACCGCTGGATGGGTCAGCACCCCGAGGTCGCCGAGCAGCTCCTGCGCGTGGTCGCGCGGCGCATCCGCGGCAACCGGGCGACCGTCCACGACCGCCTCTTCAGCGACGTGCCGGGCCGCGTGGCGGGTCAGCTGATCCAGCTCGCGCACCAGTTCGGGGTCGCCGAGGACGGCGCGACGCGGGTCGTGCACGATCTCACCCAGACGGAGCTGGCGCAGTTCGTGGGCGCTTCACGGGAGTCGGTGAACAAGGTGCTGGCGCAGTACGCCTCGCGCGGCTGGGTCCGCCTGGAGAACAAGTGCATCGTGATCCTCGACGATGCCCCGCTGGCCCTGCGGGCCCAGCACAAGCGCCGCCGCTGACCCCGGCTCGCCCGAGCCGGGCACAACGCCGGGCCACCGGCACAACGCCGGGCCACCGGCACCGGCGGCACCGGGGCGGGCCCGGGCGCGCCGGTGGTTCAGACGCGGGCGCGGCGGGCCAGGCGCTCCGGGTCGGCGATGACGACGCTCTTGCCCTCCAGGCGGATCCAGCCGCGGGAGCTGAAGTCGGCCAGCGCCTTGTTCACCGTCTCGCGGGAGGCGCCGACCAGCTGGGCCAGCTCCTCCTGGGTGAGGTCGTGGGTGACGCGCAGGACGCCGCCGTCGCGGACGCCGAACGGGCCGGCCAGCTGCAGCAGCTTCTTCGCCACGCGGCCCGGCACGTCGGTGAAGATGAGGTCGGCGAGCGCGTCGTTGGTGCGGCGCAGGCGGCGGGCCAGCACGCGCAGCAGCTGCTCGGCGATCTCCGGGCGGCGGACCAGCCAGGAGCGCAGGGAGGCCTTGGTCAGGCGGGACGCGCGCGAGTCGACGACGGCCGTGGCGGTCGCGGTGCGCGGGCCGGGGTCGAACAGGGCAAGCTCGCCGACCATGTCGCCGGGGCCCATGATCGCGAGCAGGTTCTGCCGCCCGTCGTGTGCCCGCCGGCCGAGCTTGATCTTGCCCTGCAGCACGATGTACAGGCTGTCGCCGGGCTCGCCCTCGTTGAACAGCACGTCGCCGCGGCGCACGTCGACGTGGTCGAGGCCGCGCGCGAGCTCCTCCGCGGCGTCCGCGTCGATGCCCTGCATGATCCCGCTGCGGGCGAGTGCCTCGTCCATCGACCGTCCTCCCCCACCGGCAATGCGCCCATTCTGGCATGCTTCACCACCCGCGACTTCCCTCGACGCGGCAGAATCCTTGGCAGGAAAGGAGCACTCATGATCTTCATCACCGCGAAGTTCCGCGTTCTGCCGGAGCACGCCGAGAACTGGCCCGGGATCGCCGGGGCGTTCACGGCGGCGACCCGGGCCGAGCCGGGCTGCCTCTGGTTCGACTGGTCCCGCAGCCTCGACGACCCGAACGAGTACGTGCTGGTCGAGGCGTTCCGCGACGGCGAGGCCGGCGGCGCGCACGTGCACTCGGAGCACTTCAAGGAGGCGCAGCGGACATTGCCGCAGTACCTCCTGGAGACCCCGCGCATCGTGAGCACCACGGTCGAGCAGGACGACTGGTCGGAGCTGGGCGAGCTCGCCGTGCGACGCTGAGCGCGGCTCAGCCCGGCTGCACGATGGACCGGTCGATGAGCTCGATGAGCTCGGCCCAGTCCTCGAGCAGCTGGGCCCGGTCGACGCGGGCGAGCTTGCGCCGGGCGGCCCGGGCCGTCGGCTCGTCGCGGTGCCGGCGCAGGATGTCGTCGACCTGGTCGATGGTGGTGTGCTCGCCCACGAGGTCGTCCACGTCCGGCAGGTCGAGGAAGATCCCCAGCTGGGCGGCCAGGTCGCGGCAGCGGCACACGTAGGCGGGCAGCCAGCCCTCCGGCGGGCCGCTGAGGTGCTCGGGCAGCAGGTCGAGGTCGAAGGTCAGCTCGGCGGCGCCGTCGTTGCGCACGCGCGAGCCGGGGGTGGCCAGCAGCGGGTCCTCGGCCGCGTGCGCGACGGCGTAGCGGGCCAGGGCGTTGCCGTCGGAGAACACCAGCAGCCGGCCGTCGGCGTCGGCCGGGAAGACGTGCTCCATGACCCCGAAGCCGGCGTGGAGCTGGCCCCGCAGCGTGACGCCGGTACACGAGGGTGTACTGAGCGTGATCAGCTCCACGATCGTGATGACGGCGCCCGGCACGACGGGCGGCACCGGCATCGGCATCGGCGCCGGAGCCGGGGCCGGGGCCGGGGCCGCGTGGGCCGGCGGGGTCCAGACGGGTGGCGACGGGGTCCAGACGGGTGGCGGCGGGGTCCAGACGGGTGGCGGCGGGGGTGAGACCGCCGACCAGGCCGGGCCGGCCGCCGGTGTCGGGGCGCCGACGAGCAGCGGGTCGATGCTGCCGGCCGCCACCACGAGCTCGGGCTGATCGATGATCGCCGGCGGGACGGGCAGCGCCCGGTGCAGCATCGTCGCCACCAGCGGCATCCGGCTCGCCCCGCCGACCAGCACCACGCCGGCCAGCGGGCGCAGGGCGACCGGGCAGCCGGCCAGGGTCGCGGTGACCGCGTGCAGGGTGCGCTGGACGATCGGCGCCGCGAGCGCCTCGACCTCCGCGCGGGTGAGGATCTGGTCGGTCTCCAGCACGGGCAGGAACAGCGTCGTCGTCGCGACCCGCGACAGCATCTCCTTCGCGGTGCGCACGTCGTCCCAGAGCTGCCGCCGCGCGGCCCGGTCGGCGACGGAGACCGGGCTGTCCAGCCGCGCCCACAGCTGCGGCGTCCCGCACCGGGAGCGCAGCAGCTCCACGATCGCGGCGTCGACGTCCTGGCCGCCGGTGTCGTCGAGGCCGCCGGCGGCGAGGACCTCCAGGGGCGCGCCGGGGGTGTACCGCACCACGGCCACGTCGAACGTGCCCGCGCCGAGGTCGTAGACGAGCAGGTCGGCCGGGCCGGTCGCGTGCCGCCGGAGATGGAACGCGGCCGCGGCGACCGGCTCGGGCACCAGCCGCACCGGCGAGAGCCCGGTCCTGGCCGCGGCCCGCTGCAGCACCGCCCGGCGGGCGGGGCCCCACGACGCCGGGTGACAGACGGTCAGCCCCGCGAGCGGCGCCCCGGCGATCCGGCGGCCCTCGGCCGCGGCCCGCTGCAGCAGCGCGCCGAGCAGCGCCTCGACCGGCACCTCGGCGCCGAGGAAGACCGTCCCCTCGTCGACGCGGCGCTTCGGGCTGCCCTCGAAGCGCTCGGGCCGGGCGCGGGCGGAGTGGATCGCGTCGCGCCCGACGAGCAGCGCGCCGTGTTCGTCGGCGAAGACGGCGGACGGCAGCAGCGGTGCCCCGTCGAAGAGCACCGGCTCCGTCGCGCCGTCGTCCCGCCGCAGGAACGCCACCGTGCTCGACGTTCCGAGATCGACCCCGAGTTCCACCGCGTCCCCCTCGCCCCGGCTGTTCGCTCATCGAAGTCACCGGCGAGATCGGTGTCAAGCAGAATGTATTGAAACAACGAAATACTTCATTCGGAATGGCACCGGCCGTTTTCCGGACCTACCCGCCGATCCGGTCTCCGGGCGACCTGAATGGCGAATGCGGGCCACCTGGCCCCTGCCCTACGGTGAAACGAGCCTGGTGATCGCGCATGCGATTGCCGGGCACCATCGTCGTCGCGGTTGCCGCACCCTCGCCGGAGGCCAACGTGGGCGGGACCGAGCCGGGTCAGAACATTTCCGGGGCTGTCCTCGATTCGATTGTGCTGCTCGCCCTCGAGCGATCACTCGGCGCCTATTGCACCGAGGCCCGCAACCACCGGGACGCGGGCACCCTGCTCATCCGGGCCGTGGTCGTCACCATGCGGCCACCGGCCGAGCCGGGCCTGTTGCAGAAGCTGGCCGGCCGGATCGTGCGCGAGCATCTGCCCGGCGCCCGGGTCCGGGTGCACATCGACCGCCAGGACAACGTCGCCGCGCCGGGCTACCGCATCACGCTGCACCCGCCGCTGCCCGGGCCGGGCACCGGGCCGACCGGTACCGCGACGATGCCCGAGTCGAGCGGCCCGGACACGGTCCCATACCGACCGGAGCCGGCGCCGGTCGTGACCACGGCGGCCGCGCTCACGCTCGTGTACGGCGACTGGCGCTGGCGGTATCTGCTTCCCGAAACCGACCAGTGGCTGCCGTTCGGCCGGGGGCTGGGTGTCACCACGGGCGCGATCGTTCGCATTCCCGACTTCGTCGCGGTGGTGCCACGCGGGCGCCTGCTCCTGATCCGCCACCATGCCGGCGTCACCCGGTTGCACCGCTGCAACGAGCGGCGCGACTACCTGGTGCGCGTCGACGGTCGTGCCCTGCCGCCTGGGCACTCCCTGCCGGTCGGCGCCAGCGGCCGGATCACCTACGGCCAGGCGGCTGTCCGCACCGGAACCGGGCAGAGCGAGGTCGGCTACAAGCTGTCCCCCACGGAGGTTCGATGACGCTGCAGGAGCCGGATCTCGTCGTCAGGCTCAAGGGCTCCGGCTGGCACGCCGAACTGGTGGTGGACCCGCCGGTCTCCGCCGAGCCGCGCACGGTGCAGTTCAACGTGCCCGACCCCGGCGCGCCGGACGGGATGCGGCTGATCAGCACCGGGGTGCGCTACACCGAGGCGCACAGCCGCCAGGCCTCGCACTGGCAGCGCTGGCACGTCAAGATCTACCGCTGCGACGATCGCACCGACACCGAGGCGCTGCGCTACTACCTGCGCCAGCAGGCCTCGGACGTGCAGGGTGCCAACGCCGACCTGCCGGGCGAGGAGGACCGCGCCCCGATCGAGCCGCCGTGGGCGGTCGTGCCTGTGCACATCGTCAATACCGACGGCAGCACCGAGATCCTCGACGGAACGGTCCAGACCGAGCTGGAGCTGGCCCCCGAGGACCTCCTGCGGCAGGTGCGGGGGGTGTACCCGAGCTGGTTCGGCGACGACGTGCCGACCCCGGACCTGTACCTGCTCGCCGTGTCCCCGTGGATGAAGCAGCTGAACTGGGCGCCGTTCCTGGCGCGGCCGGCCGTCCAGCAGCTCAACGACTTCATCGGCATGGGCTCCGGCCTCGACGCGCTGCACCGGCGCGGGATGGTGCACTGCGACATCAAGCCGGACAACGTCTGCCGGTACAGCACCGCGAACTCCTCCGGTTTCGTGCTCATCGACATCGACGCGGCCACCCGGCTGAACCCGCCGCCGGCCAAGCTTCGGCTCACCCCGGCCTGGGCGTACGGCCGCGTGCTGCACGGCCAGCGCAGCGCCCAGGTGCTGCGTGCCCACGACCGGTTCGGCTTCGCCCTGGTGGTGCTGTGCACGCTGGCCGGCCGCGAGTGGGTCGAGAAGACGCTGCTCACCGATCTCGGCGGTGGCCGGCGGGCGGCCGACGAGCGCGACGAGGTCCGCTCGGCGCTGCGCCGCCGCTGGCAGAACACCGCCGAGCTGCGCTGGGACCCGCTCATCGAGGCGGCGGTGGAGCCCTTCGGCCGCGAGATCGAGCATCTGGACTGGTCGGCGTTCCAGTGGGTGAACCGGCTCATCGACGCCGAGCGCGCCTGCGTCGTGCGCAGGCCCGGGCCGCCCGAGCAGCCGAGGACGCCGCGCTCGGAGGCGATGCGGCGGGAGCTGGACGGCATCCGCCACAGCGCGCTGGCGCTGCCCGGCCCGCTGCCCGCCCGGGTCCGCCACGGCTACGAAACCGTGCGCAGGCGGGCCTGGGAGCTGGCGGTGCTCAGGGCGCTCGTGACCAGCGCGGCCTACGCGGCCGCGGTCGTCGCCGTCGTACTGGTGTTGGTCGTGATCGGATTCGGAATGGGCGGCTGATGGAGCTGGCAGGAATGCGTTTCCCGGGACGAGAGCACCTGCGTCGCCGGGTCGAGCAGGCGGTCGGACCGGATTCGGAGCTGACGAGCCTCGGCCACCGGTTCGGCGACTGGCTGCACGCCGGCCCCGCCGCGCCCCCGGCCACGGTGGAGGTCGTCGAGGCGCGTCTCGCCGGCTACCTGGAGGCGGCCGCGACGGCCGGCCGGGAATGGGGCACCCGGGTCGGTCTGCTCGCCGGGCTGGCCCTGCTCGGCGTGTTGTTCGTGCTGGCGCTGCTGTCCTGGGCGGTGTTCGGATGATCGCCCGCCTGCAGGATCTGTACGCACGCGTGTGGCCGCCACGACCGCGCCGGCCCGTGCCGCCCGCGAACGGCGGCTCGGGCTCGGGCGGCAACGGCGCTGGGACCGGTCGCGGCGGTGGCGGCGACCATCAGCTGCTGCGCCGGTTCGGCCGCACCTGCCCGGCGTGCGGGGCTGCCCTCGGCGCCGCCCCGGTCATGACCGACAACGGCCGGTTCGCGTTCCCGCCCTGCTTCCGGCTCGAGGTCGGACCCATGGCCACCCAATCACGGCGCTTCCCCTGGCGTCTGTCGGTCGTCGGCCACGACTTCCCGATGCCGTTCTCCACCGATCCGCGGTTCAACGATCTGGACATCGACTACGTGTACCTGCTGTGCGGTGGCGGGCACATCTTCCCCGACTCGGCGCCGGTGCTCGATCGGCCGGGCGTGAACGCCACGGAGCACCACGTCGACGAGTACAACATGATCGCCGCGATTGGGGCGCCGGCCAGCGGCAAGACCTACCTGCTCCTGCGCACGATGCACCAGAACCTGGACAACCCGCACAACTTCCTGCCGGCCCAGGACGACGGGCGCATCCGCGAATACCAGCTCAGCCCGCTGGAGCAGATCCCGATGCGCAGCCGCTCCTCGATGTACGCCCAGACCCTGGCCGTGGGCGACGCCATCGAACCGACGATGATGGACCGCTGGGGCCGACCCGAGGGCATCCTCAAGGAGCAGCTGCCGGAGGTGCTCGACGCCATCCAGGACGTCATCCGCCGGACCGTCGTGGACGGTCAGCGGCGGGCCGCCGAGTGGGGCAAGGGCTTTCGGCAGCCACTGGTCATGCGCACCCAGTGCCGCACCCGGCGCACCTGGACCGGCCTGGCCGACCTGCCCGGCGAGATGTTCGACCCGGACGACGGCTCGCCCCGGGAGCGGGTGAAGCTGCGCGACTACGATGCGCTGGTCTGGGTGATCGACCCGCTCGTCTCGGCCTCCATGGACCGTTTCGCGGAGGACAGCCTGGCCGAGGAGAGCGCGTACACCGACGTCCTCGACGGCAGCCTGCGCCCCGGCACCACGCACGCCGTGGGGCAGGCCGTGGTCAGGAGCCGCCGCGACCACGTGCAGACCGAGATCGGCCGCCGCCTCACCCTGCTCGACGGAGAGGTTGTCGCCGACCCCGGCGCCGGCGTCCAGCTGCTCGTCGCCATCACCAAGAGCGACCTGCTGCACGCGGTCCTGCGCAAGAAGGACCTCGACCACCTCGGCCAGCCCGGCGAGGTGCTGCGCGGCGTCGCCGGCTACCTCGCCGTGCTGACCCGCTCCCACCTCGACGGGGCCGTGCACGTCGACCAGGCGGCCGGGTCGCTGCTGCAGTACCTGCAGGCCGGCGTCGCCGTCGACGAACGGGTCCGCGAGGCCCGCTGCCGGCAGGTCGCCGAGGGCCTGATCCGCTACTACTCCGAGCCCGGCAACTTCTGGAACCTCGCCCACGAGGGCCGCGAGGACCACATCGACATCCCCGACGGAGACGACCCGGCCTGCAACCCGTACACCATCCTCGTCCCCTCCATCGGCGGGCATCTCGACCGCGCCCAGCGCCGCGACGCCATCGGCCACATCCAGCTGCGCGACGTCGTCATGTCGGCGCTCGGCTGCGGCATCACCTACGGCCTCGGCCACGAGTGGACCTTCTACAAGCTCCTCCGCGAACCCTGGCTCCGCCTCCGGTTCTTCCTCTGCTCGCCCCTCGGCACCGTTCCCCGCGCCTTCGACGACGCCGGCAATCCCCGCCTGCGCCCACTCGAGTCCACCGCCACGTTCCCCCGGCTCCAGGACCGCTCGGCGGCGCTGAGCCAGCTGCTGCTGGCAACCCTCGGAAAGGCACAGGCATGACAGCGAACCTCATCGCGTGGGCCGACGTCGAGGGCCGGGGCTTCGCCCCGATCCGGGCCTCGGACACGGCCTCGTCCGCGGCTCCGGAGTTCTGGGCGGTCGCCGAGCGACTGATCGATGACGCGGTCGTCCAGCCGGCGGTCCGTTCCACGCTGGACCATCCGGTGTACAGCCTCCGGGCCGTCACCGTCCCCCGTCATGGGCGGTACTGGTGCTTCGCCGAGCAGGGGCGCGGCGGCCACTTCGGGGTGGCCGGCACCTGCCGGTTCAAGTTCGAGCCGTTCGCCGCCGGTGCGCAGCAGGCATGGGCGGAGGGCATCGCCGCGGTCGGTGGCAAGGAACCGCTCGCGGCCGGTCATGCCGACGAGGCAGGCGTCCGTCATGCGCTGAACGGCCTGCTCTTCGGCCAACCGCTCCTGCGCCTCCCCGGTACCCCGGCCGAGGCCGCGATCACGATCTACGCGGTCCTGGGCGTCCTGCCCAAGGCGGTCGCGGCCGAGTACACCTGGTCGACCTGCCCGCTGCAGGAGCCGCGCCCGAACCTGGTCACGGCGAACCTGCCCGCCGACTTTCGGACCGGATCACCGCTGGACCGGGTCATCGACCGGATCCGCTGGTCGGTCCCGCCCGGCGCCGAGGCCGTCGCGCGCCGGCTCGGCACGCAGGCGCATCGCTCGGCGTTCGAGCTGCTCGTGAGCCGGGCGGTCCGCCTGCACCACGACCCGGACCTGCTCGACGCCCCGGCGGAGACCGTCGAGGAGCTGGTCGAGCACACCGCCACCAACATCGCCTTCCCGACCCCCGAGACCGTGCCGGACCTGCTGCGCGAACGCGAGGGTCGCCGGCGCTTGGCCGACTTCCCGCACGAGGTCACCAAGTGGGCCGAAGGCAGCCCCGAGGCGGCTCGCCGCGCCCTGGTCAAGCTCGAGGAGCCCGGCCTGCGCCAGGCGATCCTGCTGCCGCTCTTCGACGCGCTGCTCGACCGGCCCGGGGACGCCGGCACCGCGAGCCTGGTCCACGAGGCGGAGCCCGACCCCGAGCACCTGGCCGACACCATCCGGGAGCGCAAGCGCGCGGGGCTGTGGACGGCGCCGGACTCCTGGCTGGACACGCTGGGTGTGTCGCCCTGGAAGCACCACGACCTCTTTATCGATCCCTCGCCGCACCTCGTGGCCGAGCTCGCCGGCCCGGGATTCACCCCGCGGGCCCGGCAGGTGCTGCTGGCCCGCGGCCCGAGGTTCGCCCAGCACGTGCTCACGCAGATGCCGAAGGTCGGCCCGGCCGCCGCCGCCGGCCTGGTCGCCGCGGCCGCCGAACGACCGGCCGAGGGCGCCGCGCTCGACCCCGGTGACCTGTACCGCCTCGGATCCGTGCTCATCGCCCGCGCCGACAGCAAGCCGGCGGAGCGGTGGCTGCTTGACTTCGACGCCGCCCTCGGCGTCCACCAACCGCCGCGACCGGCCGTCCGGCAGGTGCTCTACGGCGCGGTCAACGACATGCTGAAGCGTGGCGGGCTGCGCGACCCGCACCTGGCGGAACTGATCCACCGCTCCGCGATGCACTCCGCCCACCACAACGAACCGATGCCCGTGATGGTGAAACGGCTGCTCGATCAGCCGCGGACGACGGTTCCCGCGCACCGCGAGCCCGACCCGCAGACCGGCACGGGGCACCCGGAAACGGGTCCGCGGCGTGGGGGTCGTGTGGCGCTGGATCGGCGTGAGAAGGTCCGGTGGGGCATCGCGGCCGGCACGGCGGCAGCCCTGGCCGGCGTGGTGATCTGGGCGGGCGTGCGCAGCGGCGAGCAGCCGGGCGGGGAGTCCGCGAGCGGGGCGCCGGTCGTGACCGGCACGAGCCCGTCGAACCGCTTCAGGCCCGGCGAGCCCGCGGCCGCCGACACGATCAAGGTCTCGTGGGACGGCACGCAGAAGGCCACCGACAAGGTGCTCGGCGAGCTGCACACGCTGCTGGAGAAGCTGCCGCAGCGGCGGGTCGTCTACGTGATGCTCGGCCCTGCCGGACCCGATCCGCAGACCGCTGCCCAGAGCGCCCTCGCGCTGCAGGCCACCCTGCAGCAGGCCCAGCTGCCGGAGCTCGCCGACGCCCGCTACGTCGTCGCCGCGCCCACCCCGGCGGCCGACCAGAAGAGCTCGATCGAGCTGACACTCATCACCGAGGCGCAGTAAGCGCCGGACACGAGATCGGCCCCCGTCCGGCAGGGCGGGGGCCGATCTCGTGTCCGGGCAGATCAGGTCAGCGGGGCTGGTATGTCCAGCCCCGCGTCGTGCCGTCGTCGCCCGTGGTGTCGGGGTCGTCGCCGTCGGGGTCGGCGAAGCCGTGCTCCGGGGCCGGCCACGGCGACGTGGAGACCGGCGCGGTGCGCTGGCGGACCCGGCCGTTGCGCGACGGTTTGCCGTCCGCGCCGACGTGCATGGTGTCGTGCAGTGTCGTGCGCAGCTGTTCCCGCGCCTCGCGGGCCGCCTCGCGTCGAAGTCTTCGTTCGTCGGCGGCGCTGCGGATGCTGTCGGTGACGATCTCCGAGGCGACCTCGCCGTAGGCGTCCTCCGCCTTCTGGACCGTCTCGACGCGGCGCTTGTGCCGCACGCGCGACATCAGCTCCTGCTCGCGGGACTGGCGCGCCTCGGCGCGCTCGTAGGCGTTGCCGTGCGAGACCAGCTTCAGCCCGATCGCCGCGCAGTCCAGCGCGATGAGCAGCAGCGCGGTGCCGAGATAGAACACGCCGACGCCGAGGAAGTCCGAGACGATGAGGTGCCACATCGCGGCCGTGCGCGCGCCGAAGCCCGAGTTGGCCTTGATCACTTGCAGGTTCTCGTCCTGGGCCTTGGCGATCAAGCCGTCCAGCTCGCGCTTGCGGGCGGCCCGGGAGTCGCGACTGGCCTGCTGTTGCTGGCGCAGCGCGGCCGCCTCGTCGTCGAGCTGCTTGGCCTCGTCGCGCAGCTGGTTGGAACGCTTCACGAGCGAGTCGCAGTACCCGCCCGCCGGGCAGCCGCTCTTGTGGGTGACGCCGTCGCCCTCCGAGTCGGCCAAGGCCTGCTTGTAGATGTCGGCCGCCTCGGAGCGCTTGTCCGTCGCCGCCTTCGTCAGCTTGTTCACCGCGTCGTCGTCGGCGGTGTTCTGCGCGTCGATCCTGACCTTCTCGTCCTCGTAGCCCTTGATCGCGCCCGCCGAGCGGGCCTGCTCCGCGGCGACGTTGTGCTTGTCGTTGAGGTAGTTGTCGATCTCACCCTTGTACCGGTCCAGCATGAGCGGCTCGGTGATGACGACCGCGACGAGCAGCGCCAGCACGAACCGGCCCAGGTAGAGGCCGACCGTGCGCCGCTTGACCAAACGGCTGGGGTCCTCGTTCTCCAGATCGTCGAAGTTCGTCGCGACACGGCCCACCACCGCGCGGTCGTAGGCGATGACGGCAAGCGCGATCATCGGCCCGACGAGCCACCGCCACCACGGGTGGGTGTAGTTGGCGCTGGTGTCGATGAATACCGCACCACCCACCGTCGCATACGCGAAATAGAGGAGAATGAACACGCCGATCGCGGAGTAAAGCACCCGGTCCGAGTGCGACCGGACATTGTCCGGATTCACATTCGCAACGCGTAAGAGAAATCGGCCACGGGGGCGCGCAACGGCATCGTCGGGCACGGCTGGACACCGGATTCCAAGAGGCGATGGGAATGCCTCGATGGTACGGGCGGCCGGCCTTTCGGCGCGTTCTGCGAACGGTCGGCTCTAGCCGTCCGTTTCACCGTGCCCGTCGCACGATCTTGCACGTGAAGATGGCCGCAGGTATGGGTCGTTCCGGCAATCGCGGTTCCGGGACGCCGGAAGCCGGCCGGGCTCTTGGGCCCGACCGGCTTGCGAATCGGGTGCGGTCTAGGCGATCGCCTTCCAGGGGCCGTTCGGGTCGCCCGGGGTCTGGTTGCGGGTCCACCAGGCGGCGCGGTACCGCTTGCCCTGGTACACCACCACATCACCCGAGTTGAAGATGCGCGTGGCGGTCCACAGCGCCACGCCGTCCTCGGTCATCGCGAGCTCCTGCCACGGCCCGTTGGGGTCGCCCGGCTTCTGGTTCTGGGTCCACCACGAGGCCGTGAAGACCCGGCCGTCGTAGGAGATCCGGTCGCCGCTCACGTAGACCCTGCTCGCCGCCCAGGCCGCCGGCGCGTTCACGGTGACCGTGACGGTGGCCTGCGCGGCGTCGAAGGAGTCGGTGGCCGAGAGGGTGGCCAGCAGCGTGTGCGGGCCGGGCGCGAGCCCCGGCGGCAGCTTGAAGGTCACCGCGTTGCCGCTCAGCGCCGCGCTCCCCCGGACCTTGTCACCCTCGCGGAGCTCGACCGTGCCGGCGACCGGCAGGCCCTCCGCGTCCGCCTTGACCGTGACGGTCGCGGCCGTGCCCCAGTCCACCGCGGCCGTGGTCGCGGACAGGTTCACGTGCCCGCGGGCGGTGCGGAACACGGCGGGCTGGGCCGCCGCCACGCCGCCGTCGGCGCTGCTGGCGGAGACCAGCCAGGCGTACGACGTCGCCTGGGCCAGCCCGGTCCAACTCACCGTGGCCGTGCCGCCCGGCGTCACCCGGTCGGTGCCGATCGTGCCCGCGGGCACGTACGCGGCGAGCGAGTCCGTGGTGAAGGACGTCTTGCGGCTGGTGAGGTCGACCGGCAGGGTCAGGTTGTCCTCCGCGCCGTTGTAGCGGGGCTTCGTCTGGCTGCCGTCCTGGCGGATGTCGTACTCGGTCGCCCCGTAGTTGTTCAGGAACGGGGAGTACGTGTCGATGTGCATCTCCGCCCGCTTGACGTCGAACTGCAGCAGGCGCAGGAAGCTCGCGCCGAACTGCAGCCGGTCGCTCGCCTTGTGCTCGCTCACCCCGTCGCCGTTGACGTCGATGTTCCCCGCCGCGTCGACGAGCGACGGCCACAGCTCGCCGGCCGGGACCGTGTAGAACTGGTAGTCCGCGAGCAGCTCGACGACGTCGTGGGCGACGGTGACCCCGACGCCGGTCTTGAGGTTGGTGCCGACGCCGTGCTCGTGGCCGGCGAGGACCAGGAAGACGTTCGGGTTGGCCTCCACGACCTGCTTGTACAGCGGCGAGCCGTCCGGCGCCGAGAAGTCCGCGCCGCGCCCGTCGGGGTTGCTCGACGGCTTCAGGTAGTCGTGCGAGAGCAGGATGCCGTTGCGGTCCTTGTAGCGCTTGAAGATCGAGTCGGCCCACCTGGCCTCCTGCGGCGTGACCCCGTAGGACAGGCCGACGGCGACGAAGTCGAGCCCGCCCGCCGAGAACAGCACGTAGTTGTTCTGGTTGTCCTTGCCGGGCACGCCGTTCTGCTCGTCCCAGGCGTGGTACTCGGTCCCGGCCGGCCAGGACTTCGCCACCTGGTAGTAGCGGGAGGCGCTGAACGTCCGGCTGAACCGGGAGTCGGGGCCGGTCTCGGCGCCGAGCTGGTCGTCGTGGTTGCCGGCGATGACCTGGTTGACCACGCCGTGGTCGTCGAGGATCCGCTGGTAGCCCGAGGCGAGGGCCAGCTCCTTGTCGACCTGCTCGTCGAGGCCGGGCCGCAGCAGCGTGCCGTCGGCCTTCCTGGCGAGCGGGTCGTAGTAGTCGTTCTCGATGACGTCGCCGGTGTGCGCGGTGTAGGCGATCTTGCGCCCGGCCGCGTTGTCGGCGATCCACTGGGTCGTGTCGCGGTAGGCGGCGGCCCAGATCGCCTGCTCCTCGGCGGTCTCGACGTCGGAGGGCTCGGCCTTGCCGTTCCAGTTGTCGTAGGTGCCGCCGGCGGCGCCCTCGGTCAGGTACTGGGTATCGGTGAAGTGCGCGAGGGCGAAGTCGTAGCTGCCGGGGTCCTCGAGGTGGTCCTTGTCCCGCTGGGCGGTGGCGTCGCGGGGCGAGAGGTCGTCGGCGAAGGGGTCCTCGCCGGTGACCATCACGTGCACGGTCCCGCCGTCGCGGTAGCCGTCGCCGAGCTGCGCCGTCAGGACGGTGCTGTGCCCGGTCTGCCCGCGGGCGCTCGTGAGCACGACCCACCGCTTCGCGGCCGGGTCCCACACCCGCAGCGCCACGACCCGCTCGGGGTCGATCGTGCCCTCCCAGCGCAGCGTCGGATCGGCGGCCGTGCCGATGCCGATGTCGTACCGCTGAAAGACCACGTCCCGCGACGAGGGCGTGGCGAGCGAGCGCCCGTCGAGCGGCCGCAGCGAGCCCACGTCGACGCTCGTGTCGTGGGCGACGTCGAGGGCGGCCGGCACGGCGGTCGCGGTGCCCTGGTAGCCGCCGGTCGGCAGCACCATGTCGGCCTTCGTGAACGTGGCGGTCAGCGCCACCCCGGCCGCGCCCGGCACCTTCGCCGACAGGTTCGCGCTGGGGTGGTTGGCGCCGGTGACGCTCGCGGTGAGCTCGGTGGGCACGTCGGGGATGTTGGCGCTGGTGAAGTGGATCTCGCGGGTGGCGGTGTTGCCGAGCGTGTCGGCGGCCGTGACCGCGATGGTGTGCGCGCCCGCGGGCAGGCCCCGGCCGATCGGGTCGCCCTGGTTGACCGCCCGGCCGTCGAGCGTGACGACCGGCTTGCCCGCGACGCCGGTCGCGTCGGTGACCTCGACCTCCAGCGCGACCGTGGAGGTGAGGCGCTGACCCTCGGCCGGGACGCTCTGGGCGACCCGCGGGGCGGTGTTGTCGACGGTGAAGCCGCGGGTCGAGGTCTTGTCGGACACGACGGCGGTGATCGTGTGCCGGCCGTCGTCGACCTTCGTGGTGTCGAGGTCGGCGCGGCGGCCCGCGGCCGGGGCGCCGGCGATGTCGAACAGCACCGTCTTGTCCAGGGTGGCGTTGAACGAGCTGCCGCAGGTGCCGTCGCCGACGTACACGGTGACCGGCCGGCCCGCGGCGTAGCTGGCGGAGCCGATGGTCACGGTGTTGCCGGCGGTCATCTTCGTCAGCTGCGTGGCGGTGCCGGTCGCCGGGGCGAGGGCGAAGTCGCGCAGCGTGAAGTCGTCGTAGTTGTCGCAGCCGCCCGGCTTCGCGCTGCCGTGGTCGCTGCCGGCGACGAACTCGACGACGTTGACGCCGGGCACCAGCCACTCGTTCGGGAAGGCGAGGTCGGCGATCTCCTTCTCCCAGATGCCGAGGTCGAGCGGGATGCCGTTGATGAGCACCTTGTTGTCGAAGCCGCTGTCGGCGCCGTTGCCGCCGACGAAGACCCGCAGGTGCGCGTCGCCCGCGGCGGCCAGGGTGTCGACGGTCCGCGCGGTGGGCGCGCCGGAGACGTCGAAGTGGAACTCGGCCTCCTTGTTGACGCCGCAGGTCCCGTCGCCCAGGGCCAGGGAGGCGTCGGTCGTCACGGTGCTGGTCTCGCCCGTCCACAGGTACGTCGGGCCGTTCGTCACCGTGCCGGCGGTCCCGAGGGCCAGCAGCGCCGAGGTGCGCGTGATCCGGAAGTCGTCGTGGTTGGCGCAGGTGGCCCCGTTCGACGTGCCGTTGTAGTCGCCGGTCTTGATCCGGATCACGTTGTCGCCGTTGTGCAGGAAGCGGTTGGGGAACGGCAGCGCCACCGTCTCCTGGCCGGCGACGCCGTAGTCCCCGCCGAGGTCGACGCGGTTGCCGTTGACGAGCAGGTAGTTGTGGTACTTGGCCTCGACCGAGTTGCCGGCCTCGACGGTCAGCCCGAGCGTGGCGGTGCCGGCGGCGAGCGTCTCGGCGTTCTCGGCGGCCTTGCCGTCCACGGCGAGGGAGCTCACGGTGCCGGAGCCGCCCGCGGGCAGCGCGGCGATGACCGGACGGGTGCCGCGCACGAGCGCGCCCTCGGCCGGGGTGATCTTCGGCGCGCCGGCCGGGGCGTTGTTCACCGCGACCGCGACCCGGGCGGTGGCGCCGGACTTCGTGGTGGCGGCGACGGTGTGCGAGCCGTTGGCGAGGGAGCGGGTGTCGAGGTCGGCGCCGAGGCCGGCGGTCCCGCCCGGGGTGCCGGACACGACGAACGTCAGGTCCTGGGTGAGCAGGTGGGGGCTGCTGCCGCAGGTACCGTCGCCGAAACTGTAGCTGAAGGAGTTCTGCTCGCCGTCGGCCACGACGCCGACGAGGCTGAGGCTCAGGCTGCTCAGCGGGAAGTCGTCGTAGTTGGGGCAGCGCAGGCCCTCGCCGTCGGGCAGCGTCTGGACCCCGGCGGCGGCGGCGTTGGTGGTGTCGACCCAGTTCGCGCCGGCGTGCACGGTGATCGTGTTCGCGCCCGGGTGCAGCCAGGCGCCGGGGAAGTCGAGGGAGCCGCTGCGCCCGCCCGGGATGTCGGGGAAGTAGACCCGGTCGGCCTCGGCGGTGTGCTCGTTCACGGTGATGTAGTTGT
Organism: Dactylosporangium sp. CA-052675; assembly: GCF_050947935.1. Taxonomy (GTDB): domain Bacteria; phylum Actinomycetota; class Actinomycetes; order Mycobacteriales; family Micromonosporaceae; genus Dactylosporangium. The sequence continues at coordinate 7,517,347 of NZ_CP192010.1, forward strand.
GGTACCTGGCCTCGGTACCGTTGCCGCCCATGTCGAAGGCGAAGTGCGCGGTGCCGGCGGTCGGCTGCGCGGCCACCGGGGATCCGTCGACCGTCAGCGCCGCGACCGAGTCGTTGTCGATCGTCGGCTCCGCCTCGACCCGCACGGTGCCCTCGAGCGTCTGCCCGTCCCGCAGGTTCAGCAGCGGTGCGCCCGTCGAGGGGGCGGTCTCGGCGTCGGCCGCGGCCGGTCCGACCGCGACGATCGCCCCGCCGACCAGGGCGACGGCGAGCAGCCGCCGCAAGTGGTGCCTCATCTTGCTCCTTTGCGGATCTTCCGGATGACGAGGACGGCGGCCAGCAGCACGCCGACGACGAGACCGATCTGCAGCGCGGCGCTGCGGCCCAGGTGCCGCTCCGGCGCCGGCCCGAGCGGCCAGTCGTGGGAGTCCGCGCCCTGGCGGTAGACGGTGCGCTCGCCGGCCGGGCCGGTGGCCAGGGTCTGGTACGCCGGGTTGAGGTCGGTGAGCGTGCGCACCGCGACCGTGGCGGTGCCGACCGGGCCGGGGCAGGTGAAGTCGATCGCCACGCCGCCGCGGGCCAGGTCGGCGGGCGGGCGCACGGTGCCCGGGCACGCCCTGCCGTCGCCGGTCACGGTGATCTGCCGGAGCAGGTAGGCGGCGAAGCGGCCGGAGGGGCCGATCGCGGCGGCGTCGGCGTCGCGGTAGAACACCGCGCCGTCGAGCATGACGCGGTCCTTGGGCAGCAGGCCGAGAAAGACGCCGAGGAGCACGAGGTCGTCGCGGCCGCCGGCCTTCCAGCGCACGTGGACGACCTCGGGCCGGGCCGGGTCGGCGTCGATGGCGACCGTCTGCGGGTCGCCGAAGGGGTGCGCGGCGGCCGGCCCGGGCAGGGTGAACAGGGCGATCAGGGCCGCGGCGAGACCAGCCGTCACGGCCCCGACGAGACGGCGTCCGTGCGGCACAGCCGGGAGTGTGCCGGTCCCGCGCTAGCAGCAGTCGACGCCGACGTGAACGGTGATGATCAGGAATGCGGATGATCAGGACTGCGGTGGCAGCGGGTACTCCTCCCGCAGGCTGATGCGGCTGTACTCCACGTGCCGCACGAGCGGGTCGGCCGCCCGGGCCGCGTCGGTGAGCGGCAGCGTCGCATGGGTCTCGTTGTAGAGGCGGTAGAAGCCCTCGGCGAAGTTGACGCCCGCGGCCCGCCCGGCCTCGCCGTTGGCCGACTCGATGAGCTTGCGGGCGAACAGGCCCGAGTACCCCTGGCTGTCGAAGCAGTCCATCGCCGCGACCTTCCGCCCGACGACGGGCGTGATGTCCACGAACACGTCGTTGCGCACCCCGTACAGGCTCAGCCCGTCGATCGGGAACACCGGCAGGGAGGTGAGGAAGACCTGCTTGACGTGGTACTCGGCCTGCCCGTCGAGGTTGCGCAGGTAGGCCCCGGCACGCCCGAGCGCGGCCAGGACCGTCGTGGTGGCCACGGTGTGCGTGTTGGCCGCCATGACCGGGTTCTGCGGGTAGTCGCAGATGATGACGTCGGGGCGCTCGGCCGCGACGTGCTCCGCGACCGTCTCGACGAGCGACTCGTGCAGGCCGGCCTCGCGGTCGTCGCGGTCGAGGGTGACGAGCCGCGAGATGCCGACGATCTCGGCCGCCCGTTCCAGCTCGCCCTTCTTGAACGCGACGATCTCGTCGAGGCCGGCGCCGGCGATGGCGGCGTCGGGGCGGTCCTTGCGCCATTCCTGCGCGTACCGGTTGGCGTGGATGCGCCCGCCGTGGGTGAGGATGAGCGCGACGATCTCGTCGCCGGCGTCGGCGTGGCGGGCCAGCGTCCCGCCGCAGTTGGTGATGGTGTCCGCGGGGTGCGCGTAGATGGTCATGACCTTCATGGCCACAGCCCATGTGAAATGCCGTTCCATGTCAAGCGGGGCCATCGACGTGCGGCGCGCCGGATAGGGTGGGCGATCATGAGTGACCTCGTTGCGGCATCCGAACGCCTCGACGCCGGCGACCTGAGCGGCGCGATCCGCACGTTGCTGACCGCCGCGGCCGGCGCGCCGGCCGCCGAGCTGGCGGCGCTGCTGGCCCGCGCCGGGCGCCTGGCCGGCTTCGACGACCTGGCCGAGGCGGCCGACGCGGTGGTGACCGATCCCCGCGACGCCGGGCGGCTGTACCAGCTGGGCTGGGCCTGCGTCGAGCGCGGCATCTCCCGGATCGCCATCCCCCTGCTGGAGGCGTCCCTCGACGCGGCACCGGGCGACCGCCGGATCCTGACCGAGCTGACCGCCGCCTACGAGGACGCCTACCGCTACGGCGATGCCGTCGCCGTGCTCGAGGCGAACGACGCCGGCCTGCAGGACTGGCCGGACCGCTACCTGCTCGCCTTCTACAGCGTCATGTCCGGCGACCTGGACCGGGCCCGCCGGACCGCCGGGCGCCTCGCCCCGCCGCCCCCGGACTGGGCGCACGCCCGGGGGCGCCTGTCCGGCATGCTCGAGCGCGCCGCGGCCGTGCCGGGCCCGCTCGACGGGCAGGCGCTGCGCTCCTGGCACTACGTCCTCAACGGCGGCGTCCTGCTGCACCTGTCCCCCTACGGCTTCGACGAGCCGATGCGCGGCCGCTACGCGTACCTGCACGACAGCCCGGCCGCGCTGCGCCGCACGATCGAACGCCTCCGCGTCGTGCTCGAGGCCGCCGGCCCGGCCCCGTCGAGCGTCAGCCTGCTGCCGGACCGGGGCAGCTCGATCTTCGGCCTGGCGCTGGCCTCCGCCCTGGGGCTGCCCGCCCAGCCGTACGCCCCCGGCCGCGCCGGCACGATCATCGCCGCCTACGACCTCGCCGACCCCGCCGTGCCCCGGCAGACGCTGGCCGAGCGCGCGCCGGGCGCGCTGCTCGTGGAGCACGCGACGTCGTGGACGGACCCGGGCCCGGTCGCGCCGGACGCGAGCGGGCTGCTGTACCAGTCGCTGGTGCCCCCGTGGAGCGAGCACACGCGCTTCCCGCCCGGCGGCGAGCCGGAGCCGGTCCCGGCGGACGACCGCCCGGCCGAGGCGCTGGCCGCCGTCGTCCTGCAGACGGCGCCCGACGAGGACGAGGTGGCCCCGGGCGACACCCCGGCGGACCTCGCGGCCTTCGCCGCCGCGCTCACGGCGGGGTGGCCGCTCACCGGCCGCCGCGACCGCCTGTGGTCCCCGGGCCCGGTGCCGAGTGCCCGCTTCCTCTGAACCCGTGCGGCGCTTCGGGCACCGGGCCAGGCCGGGCCCGCCGGCGCAGACCCGTCTCCTCCTGGCCGCCGCGGCCGCGGGCCTCGTCCATGCCGGGTTCAGTCTCTACTGGGCGCTCGGCGGTCGCCGGCTGCTGCCGACGGTCGGCGAGTGGGCGGTGACCTACGCGCGGGAGGCGCCCGTCACCGCCGGCCTGGTGCTGGTCGCCGTCGCCGCGGTGAAATGCGTGGTCGTGGCCGTTCCCCTCGTGGCCGCCGGCAGGCCGGTGCCCCGCCCGGGCGCGTGGCGAGCGTTCGCGTGGCTGGCCGCCGTCGTGCTCACCGGCTACGGGGCGTTGAACTCCATCGTGGCCTGGCTCGTGCTGGGTGGTGCGCTGCGGCCGGAGGGCGGCTTCGACCGGCAGGCGATGATCGGCCACGCCTACCTGTGGGATCCGCTGTTTCTCGTGTGGGGTCTGCTCCTCGGAGCCGGCCTGCTCGCCGGTGGCCGCGGCCGGCGGGGGCGGGCGAGGGTCTAGTACCGGGCGGAGATCTCCCAGCGGGCCTCGACGGTGTCGCCGCGGACCGCGTACAGGTGGCTCCACATGTTCGTGGTGCCGCAGGCGTGGTTCGGCACGATCCGCACCAGGTCGCCGACCGCGAGGCGCCCACCGGGGTCGAGCAGGAAGCCGTGCTCCTCGTTGGCGTCGGCGAACGTGACGTCCGGGGTGCCGACCAGGCCGACCGAGCCCGCCGCGGCGATCGTGTCGGAGCTCATCGCCTTGATCCCGGCGTCGATGATCGGGCGGCCCGCGCGCTGGACCGACACCACGCGGGCGAGGACCGTCAGCGCGCAGTCCTCGATGGTGCAGGAGCCGAGGCGGATCTGGTTGGCGTCGTAGTACACGTAGGTGCCGGGCCGGCCCTCGGTCACGCCGGGCGCGAACGGGGCCGAGGTGGCTCCGGGGGTGCTGCCGACCGAGACCACGTCGATCGCGTGCCCGGCGGCCCGCAGCCCGTCGGCGAGCCGGGCCAGCAGCGCGCCCGCGGTGCGCCCGGCGGCCTCCAGCGACGGCCGGTCCGGCATGGCGGCGAGGTGCCCCTCGTGGGTGAGCAGCCCGCGCAGCCGCAACCCGGGCAGGGCCGCGAGCGAGGCGGCGGTCGCCGGGACGTGCCCGGGTTCGACGCCGAGGCGGGCGTGGCCGGTGTTCACCTCCAGCACGAACGGCACCTCGACACCGGCGGCGGAGGCGGCGGCCGACAGCGGCGCGGCGGCCTCCAGCGAGTCCAGCGCCACGGTGAGGCCGCCCTTGCGCACGGCGTCGACGACGAAGGCGACCTTGGGCGGGCCGACCGGGGCGTGCGCCCACAGCAGGTCGGGCACGCCCGCGGCCTGCAGCCAGGCCACCTCGGCCGGGGTCGAGCAGGTCATGCCCAGGGCGCCCGCGCCGAGCTGGCGGCGGACGACCTCGAGGCACTTGGAGGTCTTGGCGTGCGGCCGCAGCCCCACCCCGGCCCCGCGGAACGCGGCCGCCATCCGGGCGACGTTGCGCTCCAGCCGGTCGAGGTCGACGAGCAGCGCGGGTGTCGGCAGCTCCGCGACGGGGCTCATCCGGCCAGCCCCAGGGCCGCGCGCGGGTCGCCGTCGATGAGCCACTCGACCGTCTCCGGCTCGATGGGCGGCAGGCCGCCCGGGCGCATCCGCGCCAGCCGGTGCAGCCCGTCCTTGGCCTCGGCGGGTGTCCACATCGGATAGTCCGAGCCGAACAGCAGCTTCGGTACGACCCCCCACTCCTGCGCCCGCACCAGCGCCATGAACCCGTCGAGGGGCCGGGCCCACGAGGCCGAGACGTCCCCGAACACGTTGCGGTTCTTGCGCAGCACGACGATCGTCTCGCGCTGCCACGGGTGCCCGAGGTGCGCGATGATCTGCTTGAGCCGCGGGTGCCGGCGGGCGACGTCGTCGACGAGCAGCGGGTCGGACAGCTCCAGGCGCCCCTCGGGGCTGGGCGTGGTGCCCATGTGCCACAGCACGATGAGCCCGGCCTCGGTCGCGGCCCGGAAGAACGGGTCGTGGGCCTCGTCGCGGGCGTCGAAGTGGGCCAGCACCGGGTAGAGCTTGACCCCGCGCAGCCCGCGGGCGATGCCGTCGGCGAGCTGGTCCATGACGTCCGGGTCGGACAGGTCCAGGGCCATGAAGCCGATGGTGTTCGTGCTCGTCCGGGCGACGAAGTCCTGGACGAACTCGTTCGGGGTGAGCACCCCGGCGCGGGTGGCCCGCATGCCGAAGACGAACGCGAGGTCGACGCCGGCCGCGGCCATCGCCTCGTCGTACTGCTCGGGCGTGCGGTCGGCGTACTCGTGGCCGTAGACGGGCTGCCAGTTGCGGTGCCACTCGCAGCCCCAGTGCTCGGCGAGGTGGCAGTGGGTGTGGACGTCGATCATCGCGTGGTTCCTCTCGTGCGGTACAGGACCCGCCCCGCCCGCCGGCCCGTGTGCGTGCCGCGCTCGACGGTCGGCGCGCCACCCACGAGCACCAGGTCGATGCCCGTGGCCAGCTGGTGCGGCGCGGTGAAGGTGGCGGTGTCGGCGATCGTGGCCGGGTCGAGGACGACGACGTCGGCGGGGGCGCCGGGGCGCAGCACGCCGAGGCCGGGCAGGCCGATGCGGCGGGCCGGTTCGGAGGTGCAGCGGCGCACCGCGTCGGGCAGGTCGGTGGCGTAGCGGCTGAGGTACCGCGGGAAACACCCGTAGCTGCGCGGGTGCGGGACCCCGGCGCCGGTGACCCCGCCCGGGTCCAGGGCCAGCCCGTCGGACGCCACCACGGCCGCGGGGTGCGACAGGACCGTGCGCAGGTCGTCCTCGCTGCGCCCGCCGGCGGTCATCATGGCGCCCGCGCCGAGCTCGGCGAGCAGGTCGAGGGTCGCGTCGGCGCCGCCGAGGTCGGCCAGGGTGCGCCCGACGACCGGGTCGGCGTCGCCGCGGCTGGTCCAGCTGACGGTCAGCTCGTCCCAGCCGGTGGGCCGGTCGAGCCAGGCCCGCCTGATCCGGGCCCGGACCGCGGGGTCGCGCAGGCGGGGCGCCCACGCGGCGGCCCCGCCCTCGAGCGCCCAGGCCGGCAGGAGCTGGGACAGGGGCGCGTTGCCGTGCACGTACGGGTAGATGTCGACGCCGATCTCGCACCCGCCGGCGTTGGCGGCGTCGACGAGGTCGAGGGCGCCGCGCACCGCGCCCCAGTTGCGGCGCCCGACGGCGGCCAGGTGCGAGATCTGGGTGCGGGCCCCGGTGGCCCGGGCGACCCGGACCGCCTGGGCGACGGAGTCCAGCAGCCCGTCGTCGTAGCTGCGCACGTGCCAGGTGAAGACGGCCCCGGCCCCGGCGACGACCCGGGCGAGGGCGACGAGCTCGTCCTCGCGGGCGTAGGTCAGCGGCGGGTACACCAGCCCGGTCGACAGCCCCAGGGCGCCCTCGCCGAGCGCGTCGGCGAGCAGCCCGCGCATGCGGTCCAGCTCGGCGGCGGTGGCCGGGCGGTCGTCGAAGCCGCACACGGAGGCGTGCAGCGGGACGTGCCCGACGAGCGCGGCCACGTTCACCGACGGGCGGGCGGCGCGCACGGCGGCGAGGTACCCGCTCAGGTCCCGCCACGGCCAGCCGATCGCCGGGTCGAGGTCGAGGTAGCTCACCGCCTGCCGGATGCCCTCGACGTCGGCGCCGGGCGGCAGCGGGGCCACCCCGAGCCCGCAGTTGCCGACGACCTCGGTGGTGACGCCCTGGTGCACCTTGCTGCGCGCCTCCGGGCCGGACAGCAGCGTCAGGTCGGAGTGGGTGTGCAGGTCCACGAAGCCCGGGCAGACGATCCGCCCGGTCGCGTCGAAGACGGGCGCCTCCGCCGGCAAGCACGGCCCGACGGCCGCGACCACCCCGTCGCGGATCAGGACATCGGCCGTGATCCCGGGCGCGCCGGTGCCGTCCAGCACCGTGCCACCCTGGAGCAATAACGTGGAATGTGGTTCCATCTGCTCATGATCGAGCGCTTCCATCCCGACTCCTTCGCCCCCGTCGCCGTTCCGCTGTCACACGCCACGAAGGCGGGCGGCTTCGTGTTCGTCTCCGGCCAGGTCGCCACGACCGCCGACGGCTCCATCCACCTCGGCGACTTCGAGACCGAGGTGAACCAGACCCTCGACAACGTCGAGACGGTGCTCGCCGCGGCCGGGGCCCGGGTCGACCAGATCGTCAAGGTCGGCGCGTTCCTGTCCAACGCGACCCTGTTCGCCCCGTTCAACGAGGTCTACGCCCGCCGCTTCGGCGCCGCCCCGCCCGCGCGGACCACGGTGGTCGTCGCGTTCGGCCGCGGCGACGTGCGCGTCGAGGTGGAGTGCATCGCGTACGTCGGCCACTAGGGTTTCCCGGCCGGGCGGAGTGAGCGGTGCACGATGCGCAGGGCCGCGGCGAAGTCGGGGTCGTCGGCCATCGCCTTGGCGACCTCGTCCAGCGCGGCGACGTACTCCTGCTGCTTCGGCGCCGTGAACTCCCCCGCCGGCCCCGAGACGCTGACCGCGGCCAGCAGGTCCTGGCCGATGCGCACGCCGACCGCCACGCACCGCAGGCCGGCGCTGCGCTCGTTGTCGTCGAGCGCGTAGCCGCGCCGGGCGATCCGCTTGAGGTCCTTGCGCAGCTCGGCGTGGGTGGTGACGGTGTTCTCGGCGAACGCGGGGAAGGGCTCGGCGGGCAGCAGCGCGGCGACGTCGGCCTCCGGCAGCTCCGACAGCAGCATCTTGCCCAGGCCGGTGCAGTACGTGTGGTCGCGGGCGCCCAGCGCGGTGGTGAACCGCAGCGGGCGGTCCGGCTCGGCGACGCAGATGTGCAGCACCTGGTCGCCGTCGAGCACCCCCAGGTTCGCCGTCTGCCCGGTGCGCAGCGCCACCGGGCGCAGGTAGGCCTCGGCGACCACGGTCAGGTCGAGCGAGGAGACGTACGCGCTGGCGAGCCGCTGCACCTTGTGCCCGAGGCGGTACGAGGGCCGTTCGTCGACCCTGACCACGTACTCCATCTCCGCCAGGACCGCCAGGAGCCGGACGAGGGTGCTCTTGGGCAGGGCGGTGCTCTCGCTGAGGTCGTTGACGGTCAGCGGCTCCGGCTCGGCGGCGAGCATCTCCAGCAGCGCGAGGCCGCGGGCCAGCGCGTTGGCGTGGTAGTTCGCCGACGCCGGCTTGGTGTCGTCGACGGGCACCGGGCGGGCGGTGCGAGAGGTGCGGGCCATGACGGCCTCCTTGCAGCGGCTACGGGGTGGTGGGCAGTTCGGGGAAGTGGCAGGCGCTGGGATGGCCGGCCCCGATGCGATCGATCAGGGTGGGTGTCTCCCGCGCACAGACATCCTGGGCCTTCCAGCAGCGGGTGCGAAATCGGCAACCCGACGGCGGGTCGGCCGGGCTGGGCACGTCCCCGGTCAGCGTGATGCGCTCCCGCTCGTCCCGCCCCACCGGCGAGGGCACCGGGATCGCGGACAGCAGCGCCTGCGTGTACGGGTGGGTGGGGCGGGTGAAGATGTCCGCCCGGGTGCCCGTCTCCACGATGCCGCCCAGGTACATCACCGCGACCCGGTGCGAGATGTGCCGCACGACGGACAGGTTGTGGGAGATGAACAGGTAGGCCAGGCCGAGCCGGTCCTGCAGGTCCCGCAGCTGGTTGACGACCTGCGCCTGCACGGAGACGTCCAGCGCGCTCACCGGCTCGTCGAGCACGAGCAGCCGCGGGTCGAGCGCGAGCGCCCGGGCCAGCCCGACGCGCTGGCGCTGGCCGCCGGAGAACTCGTGGGCGTAGCGGCGGGCGTGCTCGGGGCGCAGCCCGACGAGCCGGAGCAGCTCCGCGACCCGCTCGGCGCCGCCGTCGGCGTAGCGGCCCTGCACCCGCAGCGGCTCGGCGACGATCTCGTGCACGGTCATGCGGGGGGACAGGGAGGCGTACGGATCCTGGAACATGATCTGGATGTCGCGCCGCTTCGCCCGCAGCTGCTTCTGGGGCAGCCGGGCCAGGTCGGCGCCCTCGAACAGGATTCGCCCGGCGGTCGGTTCGAGCAGGCGCACCAGCAGCCGGCCGGTGGTGGACTTGCCGCAGCCGGACTCCCCGACCAGCGACAGCGTCTCCCCCGCGGCCAGCTCCAGGTCGACGCCGTCGACGGCCCGGACCGCCCCGACCTGGCGGCGCAGCACGCCCTTGCGGATCGGGAAGTGCTTCGCGAGGCCTTCCACCTTCAGCAGTGGCTGCGTCATGCGAGCTCCTCGTGGAAGTGGCAGGCGCTGCGCCGGCCGTCGCCGAGGTCCAGCAGCGCCGGGCGCTCGGTGCGGCAGACGTCCCGCGCCAGGGGGCAGCGCGGATGGAACGGGCAGCCGGGCGGCGGCGCGGCCATGTTCGGCGGGTTGCCCGGGATCGGGTCGAGCCGGTCCGTCTCCGTGTCCATGCGCGGGAGGCTGGCCAGCAGGCCCAGGGTGTACGGGTGGCGGGGCCGGCCGAAGAGCGCGTGCACCTCGGCGGTCTCGACGACCCGGCCGGCGTACATGACGACCACCCGGTCCGCGAGCTCGGCCACCACGCCGAGGTCGTGGGTGATGAGGATGGTCGCCGCGCCGGTCTCCCGCTGGGCCTTGCGCAGCAGCTGCAGCACCTGGGCCTGGATGGTCACGTCGAGGGCCGTGGTCGGCTCGTCGGCGATGATGAGGTCCGGGTCGTTGGCGATGGCCATCGCGATCATCGCGCGCTGGCGCATGCCGCCGGAGAACTCGTGCGGGTACTGCCGGGCGCGATGGGCCGCGTCCGGGACGCCGACGAGCGCGAGCAGCTGCACCGCGCGGGCCCGGGCCGCCCTGCCGTCCCGCCGGTCCTGGTGCAGCAGCACGGCCTCGGCGATCTGCTCGCCGATGCTGAGCACCGGGTTCAGCGCGGTCATCGGGTCCTGGAAGATCATGCCGACCGGCCCGCCGCGGATCGCCCGCAGCTGCCGGGGTGACAGCCCGCGCAGGTCCTGGCCGCGGAAGGCGAGCGTGTCCGCGCTGACCCGGGCCGGCGGCTCGCGCAGCAGGCGCAGCACCGACATCGCGGTCACCGTCTTGCCGGAGCCGGACTCGCCGACCACCGCGACGATCTCGCCCTCGTGCACCTCGAGGTCGACCCCGTCGACGGCGTGCACGACCGCGTCGTCGGTGTGGAAGTCGACGCTGAGGTTCTCGATCCGCAGCAGCACGCTCATGACTGCCTCGGATCCACGGCGTCGCGCAGGCCGTCGCCGATGAAGTTGACGGCGAGCACGGTCAGCGCGACCGCGACGCCCGGGGAGAGCCACAGCCACGGCTCGGTGCGGATGACGGTGAGGCTCTGGGCGTCGGTGAGCATGTTGCCCCAGCTGGCCGACGGCGGCTGCACGCCCAGGCCGAGGAAGGACAGCGTCGCCTCCAGCGCGATCGCCTGGGCGACGGCCAGGGTCGCGGCCACGCTGACCGGGGGCAGCGCGGCGGGGATGATGTGCCGGCGCAGCAGCCACATCGGGCCGGCGCCGGTGGCCCGGGAGGCCAGGACGTACTCCTGCTCGCGCAGCGACAGCGTCACCCCGCGCACGATCCGGCCGCAGACCGGCCACTGGAACAGGCCGATCGCGATGACCATGGTGACCACGCTCGGGCCGAGGATGCCGGCGACGACCACGATGACGACCAGCGACGGGAACGACATGAACACGTCGGCGACGCGCATGACGAGCCCGTCGGCCCAGCCGCCGAGCAGCCCGGCGATGCCGCCGAGCACGGTGCCGACGACCACGGCGAGGGCGGCCGAGGCGATGCCCACGCCGAGCGACACGCGCCCGGCGAACAGCAGCCGGCTGAACACGTCGCGGCCGGTGGAGTCGGTGCCGAGCCAGTGCTCCCCCGACGGCGCGGCCCGCGCGGCGAGCAGGTCGATCTGGTTGGGGTCGTGCCCGGACAGCGGCCGGGCGAACAGCGCCGCCAGCACCACCAGGAACAGGAACACGAGGCTGGCCAGGGCCACCGGATGCCTGCGGAACCGCCGCAGCGCGCCGCGGCGCGGGGTCGCCTCGCCGCCGCCGAGGTCGGCGGCCTCGTCCGCCACCTGGATCGTCATCGCAGCCTCACCCGGGGGTCGACGAGCGTGTAGAGGACATCGGCGAGCAGGTTGGACAGCAGCACGAGGATCGCGATGAGCAGCGCGAAGCCGATGATGACCGAGTAGTCGTGCTGGTTGACCGAGCTCACCGCGAGCTGGCCCATGCCGGGCCAGGCGAAGACCTGCTCGATGACGACCGCGCCCGCGAGCAGCTGGGGCACGTTGGACGCCACGACGGTCAGCAGCGGGATGAGCGAGTTGCGGAAGGCGTGGCGCAGGACCACGCGGCGCGGGGGTGCGCCCTTGGCCTCCGCGGTGCGCACGTAGTCCGCCTGCAGCTCGGTGATCATGGAGCTGCGGACGTACCGCATGAAGGGCCCCGAATTGCCGAAGCCCAGGATGAGCGCGGGCAGCACGAGGTGGCGGATCGTGTCCAGCAGGCTCGGCGCGGCCGGGTCGGAGATGCCCGACGACGGCAGCCACTGCAGCTTCAGCGTGAACAGGTAGATGGCGATCAGCGCGACGAAGAACACCGGGATCGACACGGAGCCGAGACTGACCACGGTCGCGGAGTAGTCGACGACCGAGTTGCGCCGGCGGGCGGCGGCGATGCCGAGCGGGATGGCGACCAGCAGCGAGATGACGAGCGCGACGCCCATCAGCTCGATCGTGGGGCCGATGCGCTCGCCCAGCACCTCGGTGACGGCGCGCCCGTTGAGCAGCGAGTAGCCCAGGTCGCCGCGCACGGCGCCGGAGAGCCAGTGCCAGTACTGCACGACCACCGACTGGTCCAGGCCGAGCTCGTGGCGCTTCTGCGCGATGAACTCGGCGCTGCCGGAGTTGAGCTGGTCCGCGGGGACCTGCATGGCGATCGGGTCGCCGGGGGTCTTGTGCACCAGGCCGAAGATCGCGACGGTGATCAGGAAGAAGACCAGCACGTTGACCAGCAGCCGGCGGACGAGGTATGCGCCCAAACTCGCTCACACTCCCTTACTCGTGAGGGGCCGGGCGGGTGCGCGTGCCCCCGCCCGGCCACGGCCGTCAGCCGGTGATGCTCCAGCTCGCCGGGTCCCAGAAGTTCGCGTCCTGCGAACCGGGGGCCCGGAAGCCCTGGACCTTCTTGCTCACGCCCCACAGGCCGTACGGGTTGTACAGCCACATGAGGTCGGCCTGCGCGTTCTCCTCGCTCGCGGCCTGGTCGTAGAGGGCCTTGCGCGCGCCGGCGTCGACGGTCTGGTTCGCCTGCGTCATCAGCCCGTCGAGCTTCTGGTCGCAGAAGAAGCTGATGTTGCCACCGGCCGGGTACTGCTGCGCGCAGGCGGTGATGACGTTGATCGACGAGGAGTCCACGGCGTAGTTGCCGCCGCCGTAGAGCGTCATGTCGTAGGACTTGTCCTTGTAGGTGCCGGCGATCTGGGCCGCCTGGATGTTCACCAGGTTCACCTTGACCCCGACCGCGGCGAGCTCGCTCTGCACGATGGTCGCGGTGGCGTCGCGGTCGCGCTGGCCGTGCACCCACTGCAGGTTCACCGTGCGGTTCGGGTCCCAGCCGGCCTCGGCGAGCAGCTGCTTGGCCTTCTCGACGTTCTTGGCGTAGTCGTTGAGGCCGGCCGGCTCGTTGGCCTTGGCGAAGTTCGACAGCCGCACCTCGCCCTTGCCCATGAGGACCGTCTTGACGATCTGCTGGCGGTCCACGGCGTAGAGCAACGCCTGGCGGACGCGGACGTCCTGGAAGTAGGGCTTGGACTGGTTCAGCGCCATGCGCACGAAGCCGGCGCCGGGCTTCTCCTGGGTGGTGACACCGCTGAAGCCGGCGACGGTGGCCGCGTCGGTCGGCGAGAAGGAGGCGATGTCGATGCCGCCGTTGCCGAGCTGGGCGGTGGCGACGTCGGACGTCATCGGCTTGAGGTAGACGTCCTGGATCTTCGCCGGGTTGCGGTAGTTCGGGTTCGCGGTGACGTGGACGTACTGGTTCGTCTTGTACTCGGCGAAGGTGTAGGGGCCCATGCCGACCGTCGGCTTGCGGAAGAACTCGTTCTTGGCCACGGCTTCGGGGGCGTCCTTGCCGAGGATGTGCTCGGGCAGGATCCACGGGGTGCCGATGACGGCCATCAGCCCGAAGTTGGGCGCGGCGGCCTTGATGACGAACGTGTTGTCGTCGGGCGCCGAGAAGCCCGAGATCGTCGTGCTCTTGCCGGAGGTGAGGTCGGCGACGCCGGCGACCCCGCTGTAGCTGCCCGCGGTGGCGCTGGTCGACTTCGGGTTGGCCAGCAGGTTGTAGGTGAAGAGCACGTCCTTGGAGGTGAACGGCTGCCCGTCGCTCCACTTGAGGCCCTTGCGCAGGTGGAACGTGAAGGTGGTCGCGTCCGGCGACACGTCGTAGCTCTCGGCCAGGCGCGGCTGGAGCTTGTAGTCCGGGTCGACGGCGAGCAGGCCCTCGTAGACGAAGGACATCACCTGCGAGTCGGCGCCGTTGAGCGGGGCCAGGGGGCTGAAGACGCCGGCCGGCTCCTGGTAGAGGTACACGTTGAGCGACGACTTGCCCGGTGCGGAGGTCGTGTCCGGCTTCGGGCCGGTGCAGGCGGCGACGGCGAGCAACGCCACCGCGGCGGCACCGGCAAGGAACACCCGTTTCATGGGCACCTCTTTGTATCGGGGGGTTGGCACGTGCGAGGGTGGGGCGCGGCCTCAGGCCACCGTGTTGCGCAGTGTTCCCAGGGGGCCGAGGTCGACGGTCATCTCGTCGCCGGCCCTGAGGTACTCACCGGTGGCGGCCCCGACGCCGGAGGGGGTGCCGGTGAGGATGACGTCACCGGGTTCCAGGGTCATCAGCCGCGAGGCGTGGGCGATCAGCTCGGCCACCGTGAAGATCATGTCCCTGGTCGAGCCGAGCTGCTTGGTGACGCCGTTGACGTCGAGGCGCACCGGGATCGCCTGGGGGTCGCCGATCGCGTCGGCGCTGAGCAGCCACGGGCCGAGCGGGGCGAATCCGTCGCACCATTTGCCGGCCAGCCAGTCGAAGAACCAGACGGCCTTGTCGTCGGTGTCGCGCTGGAAGCCGTAGTCCATGCTGCGCGCGGACACGTCGTTGGAGGCCATGTAGCCGGCCACGTGATCGAGGGCCTCGTCGGCCGTGACGTCGCGCGCGGTCCGGCCGATCACGACCGCCAGCTCGGCCTCCCAGTCGATCTCGTGGCTCACGTCCGGCAGCGGGATGACCGCGCCGGGGCCGACGATCGAGGTGGGGGGCTTGAGGAACAGCCGCGGCGACAACCGGCTCTTGTCCAGGGGCTCGCCGCCGGTCTCGGTGACGTGGTCCTGGTAGTTGGCCGCGGCGGCCAGCAGCTTGCCCGGCCGCCGCAGCGGGGCCAGCAGGCTGACGTCGGCGAGCCTGACGCCGCGCCCTTCGTCCACACCGGACAGTCCGCGCTCGACCAGCGCCTGGAGGTCGCCGTCGCCGAGCTCGGCGATCGTCTCGTCGTCCACCAGGCGGCCGTGGCGAACGGCTCCATCGCGAAGATAGCTAACGAATCGCATCGAGTCGCACTCCCCGGCCCTCGTTGATGGACTGCTGCGCCGCCTCGACGATCCGCTGCGCGCGGACCGCGTCGCGCGGGCCGAGCTCGGCCCGGCCCGTGCGGATGCCCGCCGCGAGCACGTCGAGCAGCGTGTCGACGGTGCCGGGCCCGATCCACGCCCGGGTCGTCGCCTGAGCGGTGGAGACCTCCAGCGCCGGGCGTGTGGCGTCGATGAGGAGCACGCCGTGGGAGCCGCTGACCCGATAGCGGTGCAGGAGCAGGCCCGCGGGGGCCGTGCCGTGCACCGGCGGCACCCGGCCCACCACGATGGTGCTGGTGACGCCGTGCTCGTGGTCGAGCTGGAGGGTGTCGAGCGGGCCGCCCGTCGCACGGACGCCGGTCACCGCGAGGCCGAGCAGGTCGCAGACGATGTCGATCGGGTACAGCCCCAGGTTGAGCAGTTCCCCGCCCGGCCCCGCGCCGCCGACGAAGTCCCCGCCGGCCACGATGAAGTCGCACTGCACGTTCCACGGCAGCCCGACCCGTCCGGCCCGGATGGCGGCCTTCGCCGAGCGCAGCGCGCCGCCCAGCCGCTGATGGTGAGCCGGGACGACCACGACGTCGTGCTCCTCGGCCAGCTTGGCCAGGCGCAGGCACTCGGCGGCCGTGGCGGCCAGGGGCTTGTCGGCCAGCACGTGCCGGCCGGCCCGGATCTCCCGCTCGATGGCCGCGGCCCGCTCCGGCAGCGGCAGCGCCACGCTCACGGCGTCGGCCTCCTCGTCGTCGCCGACGACGGTGAACCCGGGGTGCCGCTCGAACGCGGGCCGGTACATGTCGCGCTGGTGGTTCTGGGTCCCGATCCCGGCCTCGCCGAGCAGCCGCACGCGGATCATGCGAGCACCTCGTCGAGGGTCACGCGCTCGCCGGTGGCGATGGACCGCTCCGCGGCGACGCCCATGGCGACCGCGAGGACCGCGTCCTCCACGGGCATGAGCGGCGCCGCGCCCCCGATGCTGTCCAGCCAGGCCCGCAGCTGCAGCGCGAAGCCGTTGCCCCCGGCGGCCGGCACGAGGGCCGGGCCGTGCTCGGCGTGCAGCACCGCGGCCTCGCCGTCCCAGTCCTGCCGGACGGCACCCCCCGTGCCCGCGACGAACAGCTCCCGCTGGTTGAACGAGCCCGGCCGGTGCGCCCGGCTCATCTCACACACCGCGGTGGCCCCGTTCGCATAGTCCACCACCATCTCCAGGTAGTCGTAGATGCCCAGGTCCGAGGCGGTCTGCCGGTGGCCGCGGGCGCTCACGGCGACCGGCCGGGCGTCCAGCCACCAGGTCGCCAGGTCGAGCAGGTGCACGCCGTTGTGCAGGGCGTGCCCGCCCGACTTGGCCGGGTCGGCGACCCAGGCGCTCCAGTCGGGCCAGATCCAGCCGCCGAGGATCGCCAGGCGCACCAGGAACGGCTCGCCGATCCCGGCCACGGCCGCCTTGACCGCGCGGCCGTAGTCGTAGGCGCGGTGCGTGTGGGCGGCCGCGAGGACCAGGCCTTTTCCGGCGAACGCGGCCTGCAGGGCCCGCGCGTCTGCCACCGTGGTGGTCAGGGGCTTCTCGATGAGCAGGTGTTTGCCGGCGCCGGCGACCGCGGCGCCGATCCCGGCGTGCGTGAAGTTGGGCGTGCACACGATCGCCGCGTCGACGCCGGGCCAGGCCAGCGCCTGGGCCAGGTCGCTCGCGTGTGGGATGCCGCCCTGCGAGCGGGCGAACGCGGCGGCGCGGCCCGGGTCGACGTCGACGATCCCGGCGATGCGGGCGCCCGGCGTCACGGCCACGGCGGCGCTGTGCGCGTCGGCGATGAACCCGGCGCCGACCAGCAGGATGCCGATCCCGTCACTCGCCACCTGGCCTCCCCCCGCCGCGTCCGGCGCTTCGTTTGGAACGTGGTTTCATGTCGCACCATCGTGGGTCGGCCGCGAAGTGCTGTCAAGGTCCACTCGGCAAACATGGAACGCCTTGCCATGTTGTCGCGCCGTGCTCTAGCGTCCCCGGCATGCCCTCTGCACAACGACGGGTCTCCCCACTCGGACAAGCGATCGCGGAGCGGGCGGCCCGAGTCATCCCCGGCGGCGTGAACTCCTCGACCCGCTACATCGGCGATCCGTACTCCTTCGCCGCCGCCGACGGCGCCTACGTGACCGACGCCGACGGCCGGCGCTACCTCGACTACCACGCCGCGTTCGGCGCGATCCTGCTCGGCCACAACCACCCGGTCGTCAACGACGCCGTCCGGGCCGCCCTCGGCGGCGTCGACCTCACCGGGCTCGGCGTGACCGAGGGCGAGGTCGAGCTCGCGGAGCGGATCGTCGACATCATCCCGTCCGCCGAGTCGATGATCGCGACGATGAGCGGCTCGGAGGCCACCGCCCAGGCGATCCGCCTGGCCCGGGCCGTCACCGAGCGCGACCTCATCATCAAGTTCCAGGGCGGCTTCCACGGCTGGACCGACGCCGTGGCCCGCAACGTCATCTCGGCCCCGGAGAAGGCCTACGGCCGCGACCCGCTCTCCCGCGGCATCCTCGACCAGAACATCGACGCCACCCTCATCGCCGAGTTCAACGACCTCGGCTCCGTCGCCGGGCTCTTCGACGCCCACCCCGGGCGCGTCGCCGCGGTCATCCTCGAGCCGATCCCGCACAACGTCGGCGCGCTGCTGCCCACCCAGCAGTTCGTCGAGGGCCTGCGCGCGCTGACCCGCGACCGGGGCGCCCTGCTCATCTTCGACGAGGTGATCACCGGCTTCCGCCACGCGCTCGGCGGCTACCAGCAGGTCGTCGGGGTCACCCCGGACGTGACCACGTTCGGCAAGGGCATGGCCAACGGCTTCCCGATCGGCGGCGTCGCCGGCCGCCGGGACCTCATGGAGCGCTTCAACGGCCGCGGCGGCGACGTGCTCATGGCGGGCACGTTCAACGGCAACCCGGCCGCCTGCGCCGCCGCCCTGGCCACCATCGGCTACCTGCGCGACCACCCGGACTTCTACACCCGCACCCACGCGCTGGGCGCCCGGATGCGCGACGGGCTCGCCGCCATCGTCGCCGAGCTCGGCATCGAGGCCACGGTGGCGGGCTTCGGCGGGGTGTTCGCGCTGTACTTCGCCAAGGCGCCGATCCTCGGCTACCGCGATCTCATGCGCAACAACGACGCCGCCTACGTCGCCTTCCACCGCGGCATGACCGAGCGCGGGTTCCTCATGCTGCCGATGGCCCTCAAGCGCAACCACGTGAGCGGTTCGCACACGGAGCGGGAGATCGACCTGACGCTGGAGGCCGCCCGCGAGGTCCTCGCCTCCCTGCGCCCGCTGCTGGAGGGCTGATGATCCTCAAGGGCCCCTCCGGTCCTGCGAAGCAGTCGCCGGACGTCGCCGCTCTTCCTCGGCGAGGGCACCTGCGTCTCCTACGGCGACAAGGTCATCGGCACCAACCACACCCTGCCGACGCGGGGCGCGGCGCGGTACACCGGCGGGCTGTGGGTCGGCAAATACCTCAAGACGGTGACGTACCAGGAGGTGCTCTCACCGGATTCGAGCGCCGAACTGGGCCGTCTGTGCGGCCGCGCGCCCCGCGTCGAGCTGTTCGAGGGCCACGCGCGCTCGGGCGACGTGCGCGCGGCCAAGTACGCCGGCGATCCCCTGCCCTGGGCCCCGCCCGGTATCTTCTCCGCATGATCTTCGACGACGGCCAGCGGGTCCTGTTCATCGGCGACAGCATCACCGACTGCGGGCGGACCGGCCCGCTGGCCCCGTACGGCGACGGCTACGTCAACCTGCTCCGCGCCCTGGTCACCGCCCGGCACCCGCAGACCGGCCTGACCTGGCTGAACCGGGGCGTCTCGGGCGACACCGTCCGGCACCTGCGGGCCCGCTGGGCGCGCGACGCGGTGGCCGAGCGCCCGGACTGGCTGTCCGTCATGATCGGCATCAACGACGTGTGGCGCGCCTTCGGCGACCGCCCGCACGAGGCCGTGCCGATCGACGAGTACGAGTCGACCCTGCGCGGCCTGCTGTCCGAGCTGGACTGCCGGCTCATCGTCGCCACGCCCTACCTCATCGAGCCGGACCCGACCGACCCGCAACGCGCGCGCAGCGACCGCTACGCGGCCGTGGCCCGGCGCGTCGCCGCCGACTTCGGCGCCCTGCTGGTCGACACGCAGGCCATGTTCGACCGGCTGCTCGAGCACCGGGGCGCGGCGGCCTGGGCCCCGGACCGGGTGCACCCGGGCCTGGAGGGTCACGCGGCCCTGGCGCTGGCCTTCCTCGACGTCATCGAGGCGTAGGGTCGACCAGCAGCTTCGGGCCGGGGCCGGCCGTCGCGGGCCGGCGGCCGGCCAGGGCCTCGGCCACCGCGTCGAGCGCGATGGTCGCGCCGACGAGCGGGCGCGGGTCGACGGAGCCGTCCGCGAAGGCGGCGATCGCGCCCGGCAGCCCGGCCGAGGCGCCGAGGATGCCCACCACCGTCACGTCCTTGAGCGCGATCTCCCGCGTGTCCACGGTGCTCGGCACGCCCGACAGTCCGATGTAGACGATCCGGCGGCCGGGCTCGACCAGGTCCAGGGCCCGGCCCGGGGCGGCGGGATCGTTCGTGGCGTCGATGACCGCGTCCCACGTCTCGTGCGCGCCCGCGCCGCCGGCGAATCCCAGGGAGCGGGCGAGGGCGATCTGGTGCGGCTCACGGCCCAGCAGGTGGACCTCGACGCCCCGGGCCCGCGCGAACAGCGCCGCCAGCAGGCCGATCGTGCCGGTGCCGAGCACCAGCAGGCGCTCGCCGGGCCGCAGCCGGGCCGCTTCGACGCTGCGCAGGGCGTTGCCGCCCGGCTCGACCAGGGCGCCGAGGGTGGCGTCCAGCGACTCGGGCAGCCGGTGCAGGGTGTGCGCCGGGACGGTCAGGCGCTCGGCCAGGGCGCCCGGGACCCCGCCGCGGATGCCGACCTCGTCGCGGTCCGCGCACACGTGGTGGCGGCCCGAGCGGCAGCGCGTACACCGGCCGCAGCCGATCATCGTGTCGCCCGTGACGCGGGCGCCCAGCCATGCCGGGTCGGTGCCGGGGCCGAGCGCCGTCACGGTGCCGCACCACTCGTGGCCGGGGCGCACCGGGTACGTCGTGATCCCGGTCTGCAGGTAGCTCAGCTCGCCGGTGAAGAGCTCGACGTCGGTGCCGCAGATCCCGGCCCGTTCCACGTCGACGAGCACCTGGCCGGGGCCCGGCACCGGGTCGGGGACCGTGCGGACCTCGGCCGCGCGCGGCCCCGTGAGCACTAGCGCGCGCACGCCGGCGGCACCCACAGCGGCGTCGGCAGGCCCCGCGCGCCCACGGACGCGGTGAACAGGCGGCCCGCGTCCGGGAACGCCGCCCGGCGCTCCCGCGGCATGCCCCGCGCCGCGGTGGTGATCACGAGGACGTCGCCCGCGAAGGCGACGCTCGACGTGTTCGGCGCGGGGACCGTCACCACGGCGAGCAGCGCGCCCGCCGGGGAGCGGCACTCGACCCGGGCGCCGCCCCAGACCGCGATCCACAGGTTGCCGTCCGCGTCGACGCACAGGCCGTCGGGGTGCCCGTCGGCGATCGTGAGCAGGTCGCGCCGCTGCCCCACGGCGCCGGTGGCCACGTCATAGTCGCGCACGTGCACGACCCCGGGCAGCGTGTCGACGCTGTAGAACAGCTCGCCCGACGGGCTCCAGGCCAGCCCGTTGGACAGGTCGAGGTCGGCGTCGAGCACCGTCACGCCCGCGTCGTCGAGTCGCACCAGGACCTCCTCGCCGCGGCGGTCGTCCTGGGCCAGGCTGCCGACGAGGAACCGGCCCGCCGGGTCCACGGCGCCGTCGTTCAGCCGGCTGTCGCGGCCCTCGGGCAGCACCCGGGCGACCGTCGAGCGGGTGCCGTCCAGCGCGACGGCGGTCAGGGTGTGCCGCTCGGCGACGAGCAGCGAGCCGTCCCCGGCCACGGCGACCGCCCCGACGGTGTCCTCGAAGGTCCAGGACCGCCCGGCCCGCACGCCCTCGTCGTCGAGGAAGCCCTCGTGCACGGTGTTGGCCAGGATGTCGACCCACAGCAGCCGGGAGCGGGCCGCGTCCCACACGGGCCCCTCGCCGAGCGCATAGGAATCCGTCGAAGCCGGGATGGCACTGAACTCCATCTCCGGATAGTAGCCTCGGACCATGCCCGCACGACGCAGCGCGCAGTGGTACTCCGGTGACGACCGCAACGCCTACATCCACCGCGCCTGGATGCGCCGCGGCCTGCCCGGCGACGCGTTCGACGGCCGCCCGCACATCGCGATCGCCAACACCGCCAGCGACCTGACCCCCTGCAACGCGCACCTGGACGAGGTCGCCCGCAGCGTGGCCAACGGCGTCTACGAGGCCGGTGGCATCCCGCTCGACCTGCCCGTGATGTCCCTCGGCGAGACCCAGGTCCGGCCGACGGCGATGCTGTGGCGCAACCTGGCCGCGATGGCGACCGAGGAGATGCTGCGGGCCAACCCGATCGACGGCGTGGTGCTGCTCGGCGGCTGCGACAAGACCATTCCGGCGCTGCTCATGGCCGCGTGCTCGGTCGACCTGCCGGCGGTGGTGGTGCCGGGCGGGCCGATGCTCACGGGCACGTTCCGCGGGGTACCGCTGGGCTGCGGCACCGACGTGTGGAAACTCTCGGAGGAGGTGCGGGCCGGCACGCTGTCCGAGCGCGCGTTCCTGGACTCCGAGTCGTCGATGATCCGCAGCCGGGGCCACTGCAACACGATGGGCACGGCCTCGACGATGGGGCTGCTCGCCGAGGTCCTCGGCATGACGCTGCCGGGCATCGCCGGCATCCCGGCCGCCGACAGCCGCCTGCTCGCCGCCGCCCACGCGACCGGCGTCCTCGCCGTCGGCCTGGTGGACCGGCAGCGCCGGCCGAGCACCGTGCTGACCAAGGCGTCCTTCGAGAACGCGATCGTCGCCCTGGCCGCCCTGGGCGGGTCCACCAACGCCGTCGTGCACCTGCTCGCCATCGCCGGCCGCGCGGGCGTCGAGCTCACCCTGGACGACTTCGACCGGGTCGGCGCGGCGGTACCGCTGCTGGTGGACCTGCAACCGGCGGGCCGTTTCCTGATGGAGGACCTGCACCGGGCGGGCGGCCTGCACGCCGTGCTCGCCGAGGTGTCCGACCTGCTCGACCCGGCGGCGCTGACGGTGACCGGCCGGCCGCTGCTCGCGGAGCTGGCCGAGGCGGCGATCTGGGACCGCGAGGTGATCCGCCCGCGCGCGCAGCCGCTGCGCCCGGCCGCCGGCATCGCCGTGCTGCGGGGCAACCTCGCCCCCGCCGGCGCGGTGATCAAGCCGGCCGCCGCCTCCCCGCACCTGCTGCGCCACCGCGGGCCGGCGGTCGTGTTCGACTCGGTGGAGGACCTGCACGCCCGCCTCGACGACCCCGGTCTGGACATCACCGCCGACTCGGTGATCGTGCTGCGCGGCTGCGGCCCCAAGGGCTACCCGGGCATGCCGGAGGTCTCGAACACCCCGATCCCGGCCAAGCTGCTGGCGCTGGGCGTGCGCGACATGGTGCGGGTGTGCGACGGGCGGATGAGCGGCACGGCGTACGGCACCGTCGTGCTGCACGTCGCCCCCGAGGCGGCCGCGGGCGGGCCCCTGGCCCGGGTCCGCACCGGCGACATGATCGTCCTGGACGTCGAGGCGCGCACGCTGCACTGCGAGGCCGACCTCGACGCGCGGGAGCCGTCGCCGGCGTTCCTGGCCGCCCTGGCCGAGCCGCGGCGGGGCTGGGAGCGGCTGTACGTCGACACGGTGCTGCAGGCCGACACCGGCGCGGACCTGGACTTCCTGGTCGGCGCGAGCGGCGACCGGGTCGCCCGCGAGTCCCACTGACCCCCGCGCGCGGCCCGGCGCCGGCTATCGCATGTGGCCCGTCAGAGCGGTGGTGTGCATCTCGTACGCGCTCTCGGCGTGCGTCACCAGGTCCAGCCCCGCGTGCTCGTCCTCGGCCGCGACCCGGAAGCCGACCAGCCGGTCGACGCCCTTGGCCAGCAGCCACGTCACGCCGAACGCGTACGCGGCCACGACCAGCACCGCGAGCGCCTGGCGCCCCAGCAGGTCCACCCCGCCGCCGTAGAACAGCCCGCGCGGGCCGCCGGTGACCGCCGCGGTCGCGAGCAGCCCGATGAGCAGCGTGCCGATGAGCCCGCCCACGCCGTGCACGCCGGCCACGTCGAGCGAGTCATCCCCCTCGATCTTCGACGGCCGGGTCAGCGTGCCCGGCGACCGTTTCGCTGGGAACTCGCACAAGTTTCCGAGGTGTTACCTATGTCGCAGATCAGTTACGTGCTCGTCACGCGGGAAGGGAGAAGGATAACCACTGATAGACGCTCCGCACCCTTGTCAGCACGGAGCGTGATCACTGGGAGGTGCACGGCACATGTGTGGAATCGTCGGCTGGGTCGCCCTGGGTGCCCCCGCGGGCCGTGATCTGCGCCGCGAGACGGCCGCCGTCCGGGCCATGACCGGCACGATGGCGCTGCGCGGCCCCGACGCCGAGGGCCTGTGGGTGCGCGAGCACATCGCGTTCGGCCACCGCCGGCTCGCCGTCATCGACCTCGTCAGCGGCGACCAGCCGATGACCGTCGAGCACGACGGCCGGGAGCTCGCCGCGATCACCTACAGCGGCGAGCTGTACAACTACCGCGAGCTGCGCGACGAGCTGCGCGGGCGCGGCCACGTGTTCAAGACCGACAGCGACACCGAGGTGGTGCTGCGGGCCTACGTCGAGTGGGGCGAGGACTTCGTCGACCGGCTCAACGGCATGTACGCGTTCGGCATCTGGGACGCCCGCCGGGAGCACCTGCTGCTGGTGCGCGACCGGATGGGCGTCAAGCCGCTGTACTACTACACCGGCATCGCCGGCTCCGTGCTCTTCGCGTCCGAGCCCAAGGCCGTCTTCGCGCACCCGCAGGCCGAGGCGGTCGTGGACCTGGACGGGCTGCGCGAGCTGCTCGCGTTCATCAAGACGCCCGGTCACGCGATCTACCGCGACCTGCACGAGGTCGTGCCCGGCGAGGTCATCCGGGTCGACGCGGACGGGCTGCACCGCCGGCAGTACTGGCGGCCGTCCTACGCCGAGCACACCGACCCGCTCGACACCACCGTGCGCACCGTGCGGGGCCTGCTCGACGACATCGTGGCCCGCCAGACGATCGCCGACGTGCCGCTGTGCGCGCTGCTGTCCGGCGGGCTGGACTCCTCGGCGACCACCGCGCTCGCGCAGCTGGCGCTCACGGCGCGGGGCGAGGGACCGCTGCGCTCGTTCGCCGTGGACTTCGTCGGGCAGACCGAGCACTTCAAGCCCGACCCGATGCGGGCGACCCCGGACGCGCCGTTCGTGCACGACGTGGTCAAGCACGTGAATGTCGACCACGAGGACATCGTGCTCGACGCGGCCACGCTCATGGACCCGCTCAGCCGCAACGCCGTCGTCGCCGCGATGGACCAGCCGACCTTCGGCGGGGACATCTACACGTCGCTGTACCTGCTGTTCCGGGCCGTGCGCGAGCACTCCACGGTGGCGCTGTCGGGCGAGGCGGCCGACGAGGTGTTCGGCGGCTACGCCTGGTTCCACCAGCCGGCCGTCATCCAGTCCGGGACGTTCCCGTGGCTGGCGGTCTTCACCCTGGCCAACCCGGGCGCGGACGCGTCCAGCGGCGCCCTCGACCAGGACCTGCACGAGTCGCTGCGGCTGTCGGAGTATCGCGAGGCCGCCTACCGCGCCGCGCTCGCCGAGGTCGACCACGGCGACGACCCCGACCCGCACAACCGGCGCATGCGCGAGATCTCCTACCTGCACCTGACCCGCTTCGTGCAGATCCTGCTGGACCGCAAGGACCGCATGAGCATGGCGCACGGGCTCGAGGTGCGGGTGCCGTTCTGCGATCACCGGCTGGTGCAGTACGTCTACAACACCCCGTGGTCGATGAAGACCTTCGACGGCCGCGAGAAGAGCCTGCTGCGCGCCGCGACCGCCGACGTGCTCCCGGCCTCGGTGGTGGCGCGGGTCAAGAGCCCGTACCCGTCCACCCAGGACGAGCGCTACGAGCGGGCCCTGCGCGAGGCGGCCGCCGTGGTCGCCGCCGACTCCCCCGCGTCCGCGCTGCTCGACCGGGCCAAGGTCGGCGAGCTGGTCGCCTCGCCCTACGAGCACGACGGCTTCGGCCTGGCCCGCCGCCAGATCGAGCAGATCCTGGCCCTGGACACCTGGCTGCGGCACAGCCCGGCGCGCCTGGAGCTCTAGCGGGTGCGCGGCTCCAGCCGATCCGCGGCGCTAGCGGATCCGGCCGAAGAGCGGGTGCGGGCTCACCTTCACGCGGGGTGAGCCCGGCCCGAACCAGGGCGCCTCGCGGATCTCGCGCATCGCCGCGCGGCGCCGCCCGGCGTCCATCCGGTCGATGAACAGCACCCCGTCCAGGTGGTCGGTCTCGTGCTGCAGGCAGCGGGCCAGCTCGCCGGCGCCGACCACCTGGACGGGGTCGCCGCGGTCCGACCAGCCCTTGGCCACGACGTGCTGCCGGCGCACGGTGTCGAAGTAGAGCCCGGGCATCGACAGGCAGCCCTCGGGCCCGTCCTGCTCCTGCTCGTCGGGGAACTCGAGCACCGGGTTCACCAGGTGCCCGCGCACCCCGTCGACGTGGAACACGAAGGCCCGCAGCGCGACGCCGATCTGGTTGGCGGCCAGCCCCGAGCCGCGTTCGGCCTCGAGGGTGTCGAACAGGTCGCGGACCAGCCGGCGCAGCTGCGCGTCGAACGTCGTGACCTGCTCGGCCGCGGTGGTCAGCACCGGGTCGCCGAACATCCGCACCGGAACCACGCCCATGCCCCAGCTCCTTTGCATAGTGCTTTGCAAACGAGCATACTGTGCACCGTGATCGACCGACAGGCCCATCCGGTGCGCACCGCCCTGGTCACCCTGCTGCGCGAGCGCGGGACGCTCACGTCCACCGAGGCCGCTCGCGAGCTGGGCGGCAGCTCCGGGCTCTACTCGTTTCACCTGCGGCAGCTGGCCCGCTACGGCGTGGTCGAGGAGGTGCCCGCCGAGGGCCGCGCGAAGCCCTGGCGGCTCGTCGGCGAGGCCCCTCCTTTGCAAAGTGCGCTGCACCGCGGTCTCGAGGACGAGAGCTACCGGCACTGGCTCGCCGTGCGCGACCGGGCCCCGGCGCGATGGCGCCGCGACCAGGCGTTCAGCGAGGTCGTGTACCTGACGCCGGACGAGCTGGCCGAGCTCGGCAACGCGGTGCGGGCGCTCATCGCGGGGTACAGCGGCCGCCCGGCGCACAACCGCGGACCCGTCGCGGCCGTCGCGCGGTTCTTCCCCCTCGTGGAGCTCGCGGACTGAACCAGGTCCCAGGCCGGCCCCGCTCAGGCCGGCCCCGCGCACGCCACACCGCGCACGCCACACCGCTCAGGCCCACTGACCAGGCCCCACCGCTCAGGCCAGGACGCGGCGGGTCCACTGCTGGTTGGTGCCGCCGTTGCACGTCCACTGCAGGCCGGCCGCCCCGTCGGCGGTGGAGCCGTCGGCGACGTCGAGGCACTTGCCGCTGTGCCGCGCGACGAGCCGCACGTAGCCCGAGCCGGCGCTCTGCACCTGCCACTGCTGGTTGGCGCCGCCGCCGCAGGTCCACTGCAGCACGGTCGCCCCGTCGGCGGTCGAGGCGCCGCTGACGTCGAGGCACTTGCCGCTGTGCCGCGCGACGAGCCGCACCCACCCGGTGCCGAGATCCTGCACCGTGAAGCGCTGGTTCAGCCCGGATCCGCAGGTGTACTGCAACGTGCGCGCGCCGTCCGCGGCCGAGCCCGAGCTCACGTCGAGGCACTTCCCGCTGTGCCGCGCGACGAGCTGCTCCGCCGGCCCGGCCGTGGCGGACACGGTGCCGGCGGCCGCGTCGATGCTCAGCTGCGGCGCCCACGTGAGGCTGAGGCTCGTCCCGCTCGGGAACGACAGCGGCAGCCAGACGTACTGCGAGTCGTTCACCGGCCCGCCCCATGCGCCCGCCCACCGGTCGCCCAGGTAGAGGTACGAGGCGCCGACCTGCAGCACGTAGGCCGTCTGCGAGCCGAAGGCGGTGTTGTCGCCGACGGCGCGCAGGGCGCTCCACGTGCCGGTGACGCTCGTGGCGGTGCCGTACTGCTGCTGGTTCGGGGCCCAGCCGGTGGCGGCCGACGTCAGCAGGAAGTACACCCCGTTGCGCTTGAACATCGCGGGCGCCTCGCGCGACGAGCCCGGCCACAGGCGCTGCACCCGGGCGCTGACCCCGAGGTAGTCGCTCGTGAGGCGGTAGACGTGCAGGTCGGCGTTCTCGTTGGCGGCCGAGATCATGTAGGCGGTGCCGTCGTCGTCGCGGAAGAGCGTGAGGTCGCGGCTCATGTAGTCCAGCGGGCGGAAACTGCCGCGGTACGTGTAGGTTCCGTCCACCGCGGACGACGTGGCGACCGCGGCGCGGGCCTCGCCGTAGTCGGTGCCGTTCTCCTTGTGCATCCACATGACGAACTGGCCGGTCGAGCTGTTGTAGATCACCTTGGGGCGCTCGATCTTCGCCGAGCCCAGCTCGGCGGCCGACGACTGGGTCAGCGCGTGGTTGCGGAACTCCCACGTGCGCAGGTCGGTGGAGCGGTAGACGTCGACGGAGCGGAAGGTGTCGTCGGCGTTGCGGTTCTCGCCGAACCAGTAGTAGTACGAGCCGGCCTTGACGACCCCGCCCCCGTGCGCGTGCAGGAGATTGCCCGAGGTGTCGCGCAGCTGCACGCCACTGGGGACGGTGACGGCCGCGGCGTGGGCCGGCGCGGCGGCGACGAGGACCGCGGCGACGGCGGTCAGCAGGGCGAGCAGCCCTCGCGACATGGCGGTGTGCTTCATGCACCCATGGCAGCGCCCGCCGCGACGGGCACGCCAGGACCCGAACACAACCGTTCAGACTCGAACCGTTCCGTTCCCCGGCCGCCCGGCACTCGGCCGGCTGCCGGCGGGTCAGGACTGCGACGGGTCAGCACTCCGACGGGTCAGCACTCCGACGGGTCAGGACTCCGACGGGTCAGGACTCCGACGGGAGGAGCTCCGGCGACGGGGCGGCCGCGCGCGCGAGCATCAGGCGCCACAGGGCGAGCTGCACGACCGACAGCGCGAGCGCGTACGGCATCAGCGTCCAGATCCCGACATGCTGCGCGAGCCAGCCGGTCAGCCACGGCAGGGACGCCCCGCCGAGCAGCGACACCCCGTTCATGACGCCGATCGCGGTCGCCATCAGCCGTGGCGGCACCAGCTGCGGCGTGACCGCCATCGCCGTCGGGAACAGGGGGCCGAGGAAGAACCCGAGCAGCACGAGGCCCGCGGTGGCCAGGGATGCCGTGGGCAGCGCCCACAGCGCCGCCGCCACGGCCGTCACCCCCGCGAGGCAGGCGGTGGCCATCCCGGCCGCGCTCATCCCGGCGCGGGTCGCGATCGGGCTGATGAGGAAGCGGCCGAGGGTGAGG
Organism: Dactylosporangium sp. CA-052675; assembly: GCF_050947935.1. Lineage (GTDB taxonomy): Bacteria > Actinomycetota > Actinomycetes > Mycobacteriales > Micromonosporaceae > Dactylosporangium. The sequence goes on from NZ_CP192010.1 coordinate 7,545,740, forward strand.
CCGAGCCAGTAGCCGCTGACCGTGTACCCGGCGATGACCCCGGACTCGCCGTGCACGCGCATCAGGAAGCTGTACGCCCACGTGCCGACGCCGATCTCCAGCCCGACGTACACGGCCAGGAACGCCGAGCCGAGCACCACCGCGGGGCTGCGCAGCGTGTCGCGCAGCACGCCGGTGGGGCGGGGCTCGGCGGCGCGCTCCGCGGCCGGGGCGCGGCGCGGGTACGCCACCAGGAACCCCGCCGCCAGCGGCACGCACAGCAGGCCGAGCACCAGCCACACGGCGGTCCAGGACAGGTACTGCAGCAGCCACGCGGCCAGCAGGGGCCCCAGGAACGCGCCCACCCCGAAGAACGCGTGCAGCCGGTTGAGCAGCGTCGTCGAGTTCGGCAGCTCGGCCAGGAAGACGTTGAGGATCGACTCCAGGACCCCGGTGCCGTAGCCGACGAGCAGCTGCACGGCGACGAGGATCGCGAACGGGGGCCGCACGGCGGTCGCGACCGCCCCGAGGGCGTAGACGGCGATGCCCGCGGCCAGGGCCATCCGCACGTGGAGCCGGTGCAGCAGCGCCCCCGCGGTCGCCCCGGCCGCCATGTACCCGGCCGAGCTGGTGAAGAACGTGAGGCCGATCGTGGCCTCGTTGACGCCGTAGTCGCGCATCTGGGAGACGATGAGCACCCCGCCGACGCCGGCGTTGAGGCCGACGAGCACGAACGTGGCGTACGAGAGCAGGACCGGCGCCCAGCCCGGGCGGCGCATGAGGTTCACCGCCGCATGGTACGGGCGCCGGCCGGCGAGGCCACCACGATGCGCCCGCGACGCTACCGCGATGCGCCCGCGACGCTACCGCGATGCGCCCGCGCTGGGCCCGCGACGCTACTGCGACGGGCCCGCCACCACCGGGCCGACCTGGGCCAGGCCGACCCCGTCGGCCGAGCACACGGTCTGCGGGGCGGGCACGAAGTCCGCTGCGGTCTCGTCGGGCAGGTACACCCGGTAGCCGCGCACCTGCACGGGCTGGCACTCGTCGCCGAAGTTGCCGGTCTGCGGGCTGCGGACCTGCGCGTGCGCGGCCTTGCCGGGGGCCAGCTCGACCCGCTGGGGCGAGACGGCCGTGTCCCGCTCGGCGGGCTCGTTGACCTGCTGCCCGCTGTCCCCGGTGACCCAGGAGACACCGGGGTACCCGGAGAACGTGCACGTCCGCGACGACGTGTTGGTCAGGACGATCCAGGTGTACTGACTGCCGGCCGCACCGCCGCCCGGGGCCTCCCCGACCGCGAGCCTGACCTCGCCGTGGTGGCAGCGGCCGGAGTCCCCGCCACCGCCGCTGCCGCCGGTCGGGCTCGCCCCGCCCGGCGGCTCCGGCGCGCCGCTCACCGGCGGCGCACCCGTGGGCTCCCGGCTCGCGGGCAGCGCCGACCCGCCGGGCGCGGCCGAGCCGCCGCCGGAGCCGCAGCCCGCGGCCGAACCGAGCAGCAGCGCGAGTGGTGCGATCGAGAGCAGCGCTCTGGTACGCGTCATCATGTGATCCTCCGATCCCCGTTACCCGGTGCCGCGAGTCGCGAACCACCGGGCCGGCCAGGCACGGGGGATCCATCGATGCACGACGGGGTCGCGGGCTGCCGACGACTCGGCCGGACCCGGCGGCAACGCCACCGCGTCCGCGCCTACGGGTGCACACTGGAGTCATGGTGCACGTCAAACGCGCCTACGACGAGCCGGCCGCGGACGACGGCTGCCGGGTGCTGGTCGACCGGTTGTGGCCGCGCGGGCTCGCCAAGCAGCAGGCGGCCGTCGACGAGTGGGTCAAGGCGGTGGCACCCTCGGCCGAGCTGCGCAAGTGGTACGGCCACGACCCCGCCCGCTATCCGGAGTTCGCGAAGCGCTACCGGGCCGAGCTGCACGCACCCGAGGGCGAGACGGCGCTGCGGCACCTGCGGGACCTCGCCGGCGACGGCGAGCTCACCCTGCTCACCGCCACCCGCGACCTCGACCACGCGCACACCGCCGTGCTCGAACGCCTCCTCGCCTGACCCCGCTCCGGCGCGGTCCAGGGCCTGCTCGCGCCGCCGGAGGACCGCATCGCGCACACGGCGGCCAACCGCCGGCGGATCGTGGACGCGCTGCGGTACCGCGACCCGGAGGCGATGCGCCCGCACATGCGGGACGTACAGCGCATCATCCGGGCCGCCGCGGCCTACGCCCCGTCCCGGGCCGGAGTCACGACGCCCGCGAACACCGGGTCGAAGCCGTCGGGCCAGCGGGTGTCCGCGTCCGCGACGGCGCCGTCCAGCCGGACGGTGGCGAGGTCCGCGCCGCGCAGGTCCGTGCCGCGCAGGTCGGTGCCGCGCAGGTCCGCGCCGCCCAGGTCCGCGCCGCGCAGGTCGGCGCCGTCCAGTTCCGCTTGGCGCAGGTCCGCGTCGCCCAGCAGGCAGTCCCGCAGGTCGGCCTTGCGCAGCCGGGCCCGCGTCAGCCCGCAGTTGCCGAGATTCGCGCCGGGCAGGACCGCCCCGTTCATGCGCGCGTACCGCAGGTCGCACCGCGGCAGGCTCAGCCGTTCCGCGCCACCGGAGCCGTGCAGCCGGACAAGCACGTCGACGGCGGCCTGCACGTCGTTGGCCCGCATCGCCAGGGTGGGCAGCTCCGCCGGGGGCGTGCCGGCGGGCGGCTGGCCCGGGAGCCCGGGCGGCCACGGCGAGTGCCCGCGCACATAGGCGCGCAGGATCGCGATGATGGCGCCGCGGTCCGGCGGGGACTGCCCGGCGATCTGCTCGAGGGCGTAGACGCCGCCGATGCGCACGTCCAGCGAGTCGTGACCGAGGTGCTCGACCGCGCGGGAGTACCGCTCGGTGGTCTGCGCACTGCGGCTCAGCCGCAGCTCCTCCTCGTTGATGCGCAGCCGGTGCCAGGTGGCGTAGGCGCCCAGGGCGAGAATCACCGCGCCCAGGGCCTGCAGCAAGACGGTCCGGGCGTTGTTGATGGCCGTGAGCCGCTCGTTCGCGCCGACGGAGGTGCGGCCCAGGTCGTGGTCGACCACGAACGGCGGGAGGAGCAGCACCGAGGCGAGGCCCGCCGCCGACAGGAGCACGATCAGCACCACCAGCACGGGTCGTCGCACACCATCATGGTCGCCGATGCGGTCAAGCGGTGACCCGGAACATCGCCACCCGTGCGCGGGCAACCCGTCCACGGACACCCCGTCCACCGGCACCCGTGCGCGGGCACCGCGTCCACCGGCACCCCGTCCACGGACACCCCGTCCACCGGCACCCCGTCCGCCAGCACTCCGTGCGCGGGCACCCCGTCCACCGGCACCCCGTCCACGGACACCCCGTCCACCGGCACCCCGTCCGCCAGCACTCCGTGCGCGGGCACCCCGTGCGCGGGCACGCGGGCCGCCACCGCCGTGCTCGCCGTGCCCGTCCCCAGCTCGCGCACGGCCGTCGCGCCCGGCTCCCGGGGTCAGGCGATGTAGGCCGTGAGATCCGCGCTCGCCAGGGCCTCCCGGCCGCGGCGGGTGAGCGCGATCGACTCGGCGGTGTAGTCCTCGCCGGTCCAGCGCCACAGCACGAGCCGGCTGTGTTCGAGGACCTGCAGCGCCTCGAGCAGGATCTCACGCGCCTCCTCGGCGCCGGGCCCGCTGCGCAGCATGCGGATCGCCACCTCGGGGACCTTGCGCGCGATGGTCGCCTGCACCTCGAGGAGGTTCAGCACCGGCCGGGCCTGCGCGCGCTTGTGCCCGAAGCCGAGCCAGAGCACGGCCGCGGCGACCTCTCGCAGGTCGGCCGCGCGCAAGGCGGGCAGGGAGCTGACGCAGTCGAGGCTCGGCGGCATGGCGACAGGGTAGATCCCCGGCGCTCGCCGCGGTGCCCCGCCGAAATTCGTGGATGGCCTGCCAATTCATGGGTGGCCTGCCGAATTCGTGGATGGCTCACCTGCCGAATTCGTGGGGGCCTGCCCGATGACCGCCGGCGCGGGACGGACCACGACCGCCCGCACACCGGCCCCGCCCTGCACCAGGCACCCGCCACTCAACACCAGCCACTCGGCACTCGCCACCGCACCCGGCACCACCCCGCCCTTGCAACTTGCAGACTCGCGCGAGTCTCTCGGCGGACCGCGGATCGCGGACCGCGGACCGCAGACCGCAGACCGCAGACCGCAGACCGCGGATCGCGGATCGCGGATCGCGGATCGCGGATCGCGGATCGCGGATCGCGGATCGCGGATCGCGGATCGCGGACGGAGGCGGGTCCAAGGGGCGTCTCCGGTGTCCCGTGCGTGACCTGCGGCTCATCGGGCTCGGCACCGGTCGTATGCCGGCCCTGGCCGCGGCGTTCGACGGGCGGCACCGGGCAACACGGGCGGCGGAGCTTGGCACGGGCGAACATGTTCGTTACGATCGTGTTCATGAGCCCTCGCCGAGTCCCGGTCAGCCGGCGCGACCGCCCCGCCAAGCCGCCCCTGAGCCGGGCCGGCGTCGTGTCGACGGCGCTGCAGATCATGCGCGAGGAGGGCCTGGAGCGCGTCACGATGCGACGGCTGGCGGCGGAGCTGGACACGGGCCCGGCCTCGCTCTACGTCTACCTGCACAACACCGCCGAACTGCACGGCGCCCTCCTCGACGAGCTGCTGTTCGGGCTGCCCCTGCCGCTGCCCGGCACCGAGTGGCGCGCCGCCGCTGCCGAGCTGCTGTCGGCCTACACCGCCATCCTGCACGCCCAGCCGAGCCTCGCCCGCTCCGTGCTCACCCTGCGGCCGTCCGGGCCCAACTACCTGAGGATGGTCGACGAGCTGCTGGGGCTGCTGCTGGCCGGCGGCGTCCCGGTCCGCCAGGCCGCGTGGGGCGTCGACCTGCTGCTGCAGCTGGCGACGGCGATCGCCGCCGAGCAGGGCACCCGGGACGAGTCGGCCGAGGCTGACGGCGAGGTGAGCCTGCAGACGCAGTCGGTGCTGGAGGCGCCCGACGACGCCTACCCGAACCTGGGCCGCACGCGGGACGAGCTGTTCTCCGGCACCGTCGAGCAGCGCCAGGGGTGGGCCTTCGACGCGCTGCTGAACGGGATCGCCGGCTCGCCCGCGCCCGAGCGCTGACTCCCTGCCCGGGTGACGGCCACCGGCCCCGGGCATCGGCGTGCACTCATAAAACGCATTCGTCACGAACGCGTTCGTTACGCTCGGGCAAGACCCACAGGAGCAGGCAGGCGAGGCCCACAAACGGCGTCGGGCGAGGCCGACAAAGGGAGTCAGACGAGGCCCACAAACGGCGTCGGGCGAGGCCGACAAAGGGAGTCAGACGAGGCCCACAAACGGAGTCAGGCGAGGCCGGCAAAGGGAGTCAGGCGAGGACCAAAAACGGAGTCAGGCGAGGCCGGCAAAGGGCGTCAGGCGAGGCTCATGGAAGAAGTCGGGCGAGGTTCACGAGAGCAGCCAGAGAAGGCCCACGCAAGAAAGTCGGGCGAAGCCCGCGGAAGGAGAGGCGCGCCATGGAGCAGCTGAGCATCGGCATCGTCGGCGGGGGGCTCGGCGGGCTCACGCTCGCCCGGGTGCTCCACGTCCACGGGATCGCGGCCACCGTCTACGAGCGCGACGCCTCGGCCGGCGCGCGCACGCAGGGCGGGATGCTCGACATCCACGACTACAACGGGCAGGTCGCGCTGCGGCAGGCCCGGCTGTTCGAGGAGTTCCGGCGGATCATCCACCCCGGCGGGGAGGCCATGCGCATCCTCGACCGGCACGCCGTCGTGCGGCTCGAGGAGCCCGACGACGGGCACGGCGGGCGGCCCGAGGTCGATCGCGGGCAGCTGCGGGACATGCTCATCGGCTCGCTGCCGGAGGGCACCGTCCGGTGGGGCGCCGCCGTCACCGCGGTCGCGGCGATCGGCGACGGGCGGCACGAGCTGACGCTCGCCGACGGCAGCACCGAGACCACCGACCTGCTCGTGGGCGCCGACGGGGCCTGGTCGCGCATCCGGCCGCTGCTCACCGACGCGCGACCGGCCTACGCGGGGGTCACCTTCTTCGAGGTCGACCTGATCGACGCCGACGCGCGGCACCCCGGTGCCGCCGAGGTCGTCGGGGCGGGGATGCTGTTCGCGCTCGGGCCGGGCAAGGGGTTCCTCGCCCACCGGGAGACCGACGGCAGCCTGCACGTCTACGTCGCGCTGCGCACGCCCGAGGACTGGGCCGAACACGCCGGCTTCGACGGTACCGATGACGCCCGGACGCTCCTCGTCTCGCAGTTCGACGGGTGGTCGCCGCGGCTGCGGGCGCTCGTCACCGACGCCGACGGGCCCGTCGTGCCCCGCAGGATCAACGTGCTGCCCGCCGGGCTGCGGTGGGACCGGGTGCCGGGCGTGACGCTGCTCGGCGACGCCGCCCATCTCATGTCCCCGTTCGCCGGCGAGGGGGCCAACCTCGCGATGTTCGACGGCGCGGAGCTGGGCCGGGCGATCGTGGCGCATCCGGGGGACCCGGAGGGGGCGCTGGCGGCGTACGAGGCCGAGCTCTTCCCGCGCAGCGCGGACGCGGCCCGGGAGGCGGCGGCGAACCTGGAGCTCTGCTTCCGCGACGACGCGCCGCAGGGCCTCATCGACCGGTTCGCCGCGTACGCCGCCGCCGGCCAGTGAGCGGGGCCCGGCGACACGGAACCGCACGGGCGGCCCGGACAGCGGGCGTGATGAGCCCCAGCACCACACCCGCCGCGTACGCCGCCGCCGGCCACCGAGCGGCGCCCGGCGACACAGAACCGCACAGGCGGCCCGGACGGCGGGCGTGGTGAGCCCCAGCACCACACCCGCCGCGTCTGCGGGTCAGGCCCGGGCCAGGGTCGCGCACTCGTCCTCGCCGAGCTCGCCGTCGGCGAAGACGATGCCGTACCGCAGCCGCAGCCGCCCCCCGGCCTCCAGCCGCACCGGCGCGTCCGCGAACGGGGCCGGCCCCACCACCGCGTAGGCGGCGCTGCGCACGAACCACGCCGTCGGGTGCCCGGCGTTGGCCGGGTCGTCGGCGAACAGCACCGTCGAGGCGCCGCCGTCGCCGTCGTGCCGCCCGATGAACGCGAGCCACGGCGCCCGGACGCCGTTGAGGTCGTCGCCGCCCGCCGCGTCCGGGGTGCGCACCCTGCCGCCGGTGAAGCCGCGCGGCCCGCGCCAGCACAGCCCGCCGTAGCCGGCCCCGGCGCGGCCCTCGGTCTGCGGGCTGCCGATGTCCACCGCGCCGCGGCCCGCGTTGCGCAGCTCGGTGTCGAGCTCGAGGCGCCAGGCCGAGCGATGCGGCAGGACCGTGACCGTCAGCCCGCGGCGCTCGGTGAACGCCTCCCGCCCGTCCTGGGTCAGCCAGCACAGCCGCTGGACCACGCGCAGGGTCCGGTCGCCGGCGCCGAGCTCCTCGAAGCACTCGTGCCGCTGGGTGCCGTTGTTGGGCAGCTGGACGTAGCCGCCGCGGTCGCGGCGGAAGGTCGGGCCGCCCCAGAAGTTGTCCGGGCCCGCGTTCGGCAGCGCCAGGGACAGGCCCTTGTGCCAGAGGTGGTCGTGCGGGCGGTACAGGCTCACGAGCCGGCCGCCGAGGGTGCGGATCGGATGCAGGTAGGGCCGCGGCGACTCCACCCGGGGCTCGCGGACGCGGTAGACGTACCGGAACAACTCACGGCCACGCCAGGTGACCCGCAGCGAGGCGTCCTGCCACAGCGCGAAGGCGAGGCCGGCGGGCGCGGTCACGGTCCCGGGTGCGGTGCTCATGCGATCCCCTCCGGCATCATCGCGGTTTCGAAACATTCGGATATTTACCGGAAACGTTTCCTCACCGTACGGTCGCCACCGACGCTCGTCAATGCCGCCCTCGCCCGGCCTATCATGCGGGCATGACCGAGACGAATCCCGAGCCCAGGGGCGGGCGGCGGCCGCGGGGCTCGGTGACCGTGGCCGCGATCGCACGGCTGGCGGGGGTGTCGCCGCCGACGGTCTCGAAAGTGCTGAACGGTCGCTCCGGCATCGCGGTCGACACCCGCGAGCGCGTCGAGGCGCTGCTGCGCGAGCACGGGTACCGGCGCACCGACGGAACCTCCGCGCTGCCGATCGTCGAGGTCGCCTTCTCCGGCCTGGAGAGCCACCTCGCGGTCGAGATCATGCGCGGGGTCGAGGAGGTCGTGCGCGACCGCGGCCTGACCGTCGGCTTCACCGACCTGCAGGGGCGCGCCCCGCGGGCCGGGCGCCGCACCGCCGACCTGCTGCTGGCGCGCCGCCCGGCCGGCGTGATCGCGGTGCACTCGGCCTATCGCGGGCAGTACTATCAGCAGCTCACGGCCAGCGGCGTGCCCCTCGTGGTGCTCGACCCGACGGGCGAGCCGGTGCACGACACCCCGTCGGTGGGCACCACGAACTGGTCCGGCGGGATCGCCGCGGCCCGCCACCTGCTCGACCTCGGGCACCGGCGCATCGCCGTCATCACCGGGCCGGCGCAGTTCATGTGCTCCCGGGCGCGGCTCGAGGCCGCCCGGGCCGCGCTGGAGACGGCCGGCGTGGCGCTGGACCGCGGGCTGGTGCGCAGCGGGCGCTTCACGTTCGACGACGGCGCCGCGCTCGGCGCCGAGCTGCTGGCCCGGCGGGACCGGCCGACGGCGATCCTGTGCGGCAACGACCTGCAGGCGCTCGGGGTGTGCGACGCGGCCCGGCGCGCGCGGCTGCGCGTGCCCGGGGACCTCAGCGTCGTGGGCTTCGACGACCTGGAGGTGGCGCGCTGGTGCGGGCCGCCGCTGACCACCGTGCGTCAGCCGTTCGCGGGCATGGGGCGGGCCGCGGCCGAGATGGTGCTGCGGCTCGCGGCCGGGCAGCCGGTCGAGCCGTCGCGGGTCGAGCTCGCCACGTCGCTCGTGCTGCGGGAGAGCACCGCGCCGCCGGCGTGAAACTTCCACGGAAACGTTGCCGCGCCGTACCGAAAACTCCGCTGGATTACCGCCGGCGAGCTTCGGGTACGGTGTCCGAATTCGGGAGGGGGCGGGCGACGTGGAGGTGGCGGGGTGGCCGAACGGCCGTCCGGGCGCGGCGAGACCTACGGCGGGCAGAGCCGGGAGGAACGGGCCGCGGACCGGCGGGAGCGGCTCGTGGCGGCGGCGGTGCGGCTGTTCGCGAGCCGGGACTACGACGACGTCACCGTTGCCGATGTGTGCGCCCTCGCCAAGGTCTCGAAGCGGTACTTCTACGACCACTTCGCCGATCGCGAGGCGCTCGTGCTCACGCTGCACCGCGAGGTCAACGGCTGGCTGCTGACCGAGGTCGCGGCCGCGGCGCCCCAGCGCGCGGACGGCCTCGACGCGGCGCTGCGCCCGATGCTGGCCGCGCTGGTGCGGCTGCTGGCCGAGCACCCCGAGCGCGCCCGGATCGTCTACATCAACGCGCCGCGGATGGAGCTGCGCCGGCGCGGGGTGCTGCGCGAGGAGGCGGAACTGTTCGGCCGGGTGCTCGCGCCCCTGGCGCCGGCGCTGCGCGCGGACCCGGTGCGCTACGAGCGCACGATCCTGGCGCTGATCGCCGGCGTCAGCGAGGTGCTGATCGACTGGGTCTGGCACGACATGCGCGAGGCCGCCGAGCCGCTCGTCGAGCACCTGACCGGCCTGTGCGTGGCGCTGCTCGGGCAGCGGCCGTAGTCCAGGGGGGTGCGCGCCGGGCGCCCGGCGTGCGCCGAGCCGGTCGCGCCGCTGGTAGCGGGTACCGTATCCGGATGACCGCGCCCCCGAACCGACGCCGGGACGCCGCCAAGACGCGCGCGCTGCTGCTCGACGCCGCGCGGGCGCGGTTCGCGCGGGACGGGTACCGGACCACCACGCTGCGGGACATCGCCGAGGACGCGGGCGTCAACGTGGCGCTCATCGCGCGGTACTTCACGTCGAAGGAAGGACTGTTCGAGGCCTGCCTGACCGCGGCCGTCGACGAGCTGCGGCGCGAGACGGGGGACGTGCCGCTGCGGGAGGTACACCTCGTGATCGCCGAGCAGGCCGCGCGGATCGGGCCCGAGGGCGCGCCCGGCCAGCTCGCGCTGCTGCTGCGCTCCTCCGGCGACGAGCGCGCCGACGAGATCCGCCGCGGCGTCCTGCGCACCTCCGCCGAGCGGCTCGCGGCCGCCGCCGGGCGGGAGCCCGGCGACGAGGAGGTGCTGCTGCGCGCCCAGATGGTCCTCGCCGCCTCGCTCGGCATCGTGCTGCTGCGCTCGGTCGGCGCGATGGAGCCGCTGCAGTCCGCGGATCGCGACGCCCTGGCCGGTCCCCTGCGCGACCTGATCGCCGCGCTGCTGCCCACAGGTCCCGGTCACTGAGGGGCCGTTGGTCCCGCCGGGTGGGTCGCTTCGGCACGGGTGCCCGAGCCTCGTCCTTGCGACGCTGTTGGTGTCACAAGAGAGCGCGGCAGGAGGCCGAGAGCCATGAGCACCTCGCACGTCAACCACACCGCAGCCAGCCACCTCGAGCGGGTCGAGGCCCCCGGGAGCATGCTGACGAAGACCGCCGCGAAGGCGCTCGCGGTGCTGCGGTACGCCACCGGCTTCGTCTTCCTGTGGGCCTTCGCCGACAAGCTCCTCGGCCTCGGCTACTCGACCCCCTCGGCCAAGGCCTGGATCAACGGCGGCAACCCCACCAAGGGCTTCCTCGCCAACGTCGACGCCGGCCCCCTGCAGGGCTTCTTCCACACCATCGCCGGCACCTGGTACGCCAACTGGGGCTTCATGCTCGGCCTGCTCGGCATCGGCCTCGCCCTCACCACCGGCATCGGCATGCGCATCGCCGCCGCCTCCGGCACCCTGCTCATGGCCTTCATGTGGCTTGCCGAGTTCCCCCTCGCCCAGCACACCGCCAAGGGCACACCCACCGGCTCGACCAACCCCCTCACCGACTACCACGCCATCTACGCCATCGTCATGATCGTCCTCGCCGCCGCCTACGCCGGCCAGACCTGGGGCCTCGGCAAGCACTGGGCCAAGCTCCCCCTCGTCCAGCGCAACCGCTGGCTCATCTGAGCGCTACTCGCCCCCCGAGCGGCGGCCGGCTCTCGCAGGAGAGCCGGCCGCCGCTGTGGTGACGGCGATCTCGAAGGAGTAGCGGTCGCCCCGGTACGTCGACATCGCGCGCTCGACGGGGCGGTCGCGCTCGTCGAACGCGGTGCGCTCCACGAGCAGGGCCGGGCTGAACGGCGGGGCGTCGAGCCGGGCCGCGGCCTGCGGGTCCAGGACGGTCGCGCGGATGGACTGCTCCGCGTGCGTGATCCGGATCCGGTACCGCCGCTGCAGCTGCGCGTAGAGCGAGCCCTCGATCGTCGTGAGACCCGGCACGAGCGCGGCGGGGAGGTACGCGTGCTCCAGGCACATCGGGATGCCGTCCGCCGTCCTCACCCGCTCCACGTGCACCACCTCGTCCGCGGGGCTCAGCGACAGGGCGGAGCCGATCTGCGGGCCGGCCGCGACGGTCTCGAAGACGCGCAGCACCGAGCCGGGGACGAGCCCCCGGCGGCGCATGTCCTCGGTGAAGGACGTCAGCTCGATCGTCTTCGCGATGGGCGGGCGGGCCACGAAGGTGCCGGCGCCCTGCACGCGGTAGACCCGGCGCTCCCGCTCCAGGCGGTCCAGCGCGTGGCGGACGGTCATGCGGCTCACGCCGAACGCCTCGGCCAGCTCGCGCTCGGGTGGTAGGCGTTGGTCTGGACCAATTCCGCCCTGGATGAGCGTTTCGAGGTGTGCGTGAAGGCGCTCGTGCTTCGTCACACCATGATGTTAGCGTGAATGGACTAGACCACTTATGGAGGTACCGCATGCTGGAGGCGCTCACCGGCGGGCTTGTGGTGTCGTGTCAGGCGCCCGACGGCCATCCGCTGCGCTCACCCGACGTGATCGCGCGGCTGGCGCAGTGCGCGGCGCTCGGCGGCGCGGTGGCCGTCCGCGTGAACTCGCCCGAGGACGTGCGGGCCGTCAAGGCCGTCGTCGACCTGCCGGTGATCGGGCTGCACAAGGTCAAGGCGCCGGATCGGTACCTCATCACGCCCCACTGGCCCCTGGTCGAGGACCTCGCCGCGGCCGGGGCCGACATCATCGCCGCCGAGGCGACCGGGCGCGGCGACCTGCCCGTGGCCGAGCTGGTGCGGCGGGTGCACGGGCTCGGGCTGCCGCTCCTGGCCGACGTCGCCACCGAGGCGCAGGGGCTCGCGGCGTGGGCGGCCGGCGCGCAGCTCGTGGCGACGACGCTGTCCGGCTACACCGCGGACAGTCCACAGGGGACGCAGCCGGACCTCGCGCTCGTGGCGAACCTCGCCGCCGCCGGGGTGCGCACGGTCGCCGAGGGCCGGCTCGCCACCACCGAGCACCTGCGGCACGCGTTCGCCCTCGGCGCCTTCGCGGTCGTCGTCGGCACGGCGATCACGGACCCGCTCGCCCTGACCCGCGGCCTGGTCGCCGCCACCCAGCGATGAACCCGGGACAGCCGGCGGCGGGCACCGCGCTCGGCATCGACATCGGCGGCACGAAGATCGCCGCCGCGCTCGTGCACGCCGACGGCTCCACCGGCCCCCTGCACCGCGTGCCCACGCCCGCGCGCGAGGGCCCGGCCGCCGTGCTGCGCGCCGCCGCGGACCTCGGCCGCCGGGTCGTCGGCGACGGCGCGGTGCTCGGCTGCGGTGTCGGCACGGCCGGCGCCGTCGACCCGCACGGCCGCGTCACGCACGCCACCGACTCGCTGCCGGGCTGGACCGGGACCGACGTGCGCGCCGCGCTCGCCGAGGCCCTCGGCGTCACCGTGCTCGTGCGCAACGACGTGCAGGCGATGGCCGTCGCCGAGGCCGCCTGGGGCGCCGCGGCCGGGGCCGGCACCGCGCTCGTGGTGGCCGTGGGCACGGGCATCGGCGGCGCGCTCGTCGCCGGCGGCTCGCTGCTGACCGGCCGGCTGGGCCTGGCCGGCAGCATCGGCCACCTCCCGGCGACCGCGTCCCTCGGCCGCCGCTGCGGCTGCGGGGCCGCCGACCACGTCGAGTCCTATGCGGCCGGACCGGCGATCGCCGCCGACCACGCGCGCCGGGCCGGCCTGGACACGGCCCCGCGCCTGCAGGACGTGCCCGGCGACAGCCCCGCGATCGCCTTCGCCGCCGAGATCCTGGGCCACGGCCTGGCGGCGGCCGCGAACCTGCTCGACCCGGACGCGATCGTGCTCGGCGGCGGCGTGCTCGGCCTCGGCGAGCCGTTCCGCGCCGCGGTGCTCGACGCCCTGCGGGCCGCGGCCCTGCCCGGCATCGCCGGCGTCGCGGTCCGCTCCCCCGCCCTCGGCCCGGCGGCGGTCCTCGCGGGAGCGGCCCACCCGCTGTTCTGAGCGCCCCCGGAAGGTGCGCGGCGTAGCGCCTGCGTTACCCCGCGGACTCCCCTCAGCGCCATGGCCGTCGCGGGCGCGGGCCGCGAGGCTCGGTGCCATGCCTCGCAAGCTGATCGCCCTCGCCGTCGTGCTCGTCGCCGCGTTCCTCCTCGCGCCCGGGCCGGTCGCGGCCATCGGGTCGGACCGGGCGCTCGCCGACCCGGACGGCCTCGCCGACCGGCTCCGGGCCGGATTCGTCGACTTCTGGCGCACCGGCGAGCGCGGCCCGGACCTCACAGCGGTCGTCCACTTCTGGTTGCGCTACCACCTCGTCAAGGGCGCCCTCGCAGCGCTGCTGCTCGTCGTGCTCGCGCTGCTCGGCCGGCGCCTCCTCGCCGCCGGCCACCGCTGGGCCACGATCGGCGTCGCGGGCGCCGGGCTGCTCGCGCTCGCGACCGTGATGGCCAACGTCCAGGGCGCCGTCGCCCCGTTCTCGTCCCTGCTGCCGATGCTCACCGAGAGCGCTCCGGACGCGGCGCTCGCCGAGACGCTCGGGCAGATCCGCCGGCAGCTCGCGAGCGGCGAGCCCGGCCCGGCGCTGCGGGCGATGGTCGGCGACTTCGGCGCGTACCACGCGGCGATGGCGGTCGTCGCCGCCGTCGCCGCGATCGGGCTCGTCGGGGCGAGCGTGCTCGGATGGCGCCGGTTCGCGGCCACGCGGGCGGCCGTGTGGGGCGGGCTCGGCGCGATGGCGACGCTGGCGTCGCTCGCGGTGCTCGTGGTCGTCATCGCCAACGCGGGCACCGCGGACGACCCGGCGCCGGCTCTCCTCGCGTTCTTCGAGGGCGGCTGGTAAGGCCGGCCAGCTGAGGGCGGCTGAGGGCGGCTGAGGCCGGTGCAGCGCCGGGCCGCTCTCCGGGCGTCGATCACGGCCGGGCCGGGGCGGGCCCGCGACGGCCTGCCGGAGGGCGTCACCGGCCGGCACGCCACCACGGCGGAAGGCCGGTCGGCGCGGGCGGCGCACGGGTGCTTCGATGAGGGCATGACCCGAGTCGTCTCCGCCGGCCTCGACATCGCCGCGCCCGCCGCCGTCATCTTCGAGCTCATCGCCGACCCGGCGCAGCAGCCGCGCTGGGACGGCAACGAGAATCTGCGGGAGGCGGCGGCCGGGCAGCGCGTGCGGGCCGTCGGCGACGTGTTCGTCACGACGCTGACCACGGGCGGCGTCCGGGAGAACCACGTGGTCGAGTTCGCCGAGGGGCGGCGCATCGCGTGGCGGCCGAGCGAGCCGGGCCGGCCCCGGCCCGGGCACCTGTGGCGGTGGGAGCTCGAGCCCGTCGACGACGGGAACACGCGGGTGACGCACACGTACGACTGGAGCGACCTCACCGACGAGCACCGCCTCGCGCGGGCGCGGGCGACGACGGCCGACAAGCTGCGGGCGTCGCTGGACCGCCTCGCCGAGCTCATCCGGCGGGAGCGCCCACACAACGATTGACGAGGCATCATCCGCCATCTATGTTAACGAACACCATGGCGGATCGGCTGTTCGGCGTGCAGCGCCACGAGCGGCTGCTCAGCGAGCTGCGCCGGTCCGGATCGGTGCGCGTCGCCGCGCTGGCGCGTGAGCTCGGGGTCAGCGAGCTCACCATCCGCCGCGACATCGCCGCCCTGGCCGAGCGCAACCTCCTCACCCGCGTGCACGGCGGGGCCACGCTGCCCGGCCAGGGCCCGGCCCCCGACCCGCCCCGGCCGCCGAAGGGCATGCGGTTCACCATCGGCGTCGTCGTGCCGTCGCTGGACTTCTCCTGGCCGCCGGTCGTGGCCGGGGCGCGGGCGGCCGCCGCGGCGCTCGGGGTCGCGCTGCGGCTGCGCGGCTCCTCCTGCGACCCCGACGAGGACCGGCGGCAGATCGGCCGGCTCGTCGAGGACGACCGGGTCGAGGGGCTGCTGCTCGCGCCCAGTCTCGACGCCGGGATGATCGCCTGGATCGGGCGGCTGCCGGTGCCGGCGATCCTCGTCGAGCGCCAGCCGCACCGGTGGACCGCGACGCCGCGGCAGCTGGAGTGGGTGCGCAGCGACCACGCGCTCGGCGCCGAGATCGCCGTGCACCACCTGCACCAGCAGGGGCACCGGCACATCGGGCTGCTGCTCTCGCCCGGCAGCCCCACCTCCGAGCACCTGCTGCAGGGGTGGCGGGCCGCCTGCGCCGACCTGGGCATCCCCGACGCGATGGTCGTCGCGCTCACCGGCGGCGAGCAGCGCGGCAGCATCCGCGACATCGTCGCGCAGTGCCGCCGCACGCGCGTCACCGCGCTGATCGTGCACAGCGACCCCGACGCGGTGCCGGTCGCCCGGTGGTGCGCCGAGCACGGGGTGGCGGTCCCCGACGAGCTGGCCCTGGTGTCGTACGACGACGCGTCCGCCCACCTCGCCGAGCCCGCCCTGACCGCGGTCCGCCCGCCGAAGCACCACGTCGGGCGGCTGGCCGTCGAGCTCATGGTGTCCCGCCTCCTCGACGGCGACCGGCGGCCCTCCCAGCGCGTGCTGGTCGCGCCCGAGCTGGTGGTGCGGCACTCCTCGCTGTCGCCGGTCCGCCGGCCCGGCATGTTCGGTGCCGCACGTTGCTGACCTTCCGCGTCCGCTTCGCGGCGGGGCGCCGGCCATGTGGGCCTCGGTGACGCCGCTAGGCGCCGGCCTCGCGCTTGATCTGGTCGAACTGCGCGGCCATCGCGGCCGCCACCGCCTGTGCGGCCGACAGCGGGCGGACCATGACGGTGAAGTCGTCGATCAGGCCGTCCTCGTCCAGGTGCAGCAAGTCGCAGCCCTCGACGGCCACGTCGCCGATCCTGGCCGCGAAGACGAGCGCGTGGTCCCGCCCGCCCGGGCCGCCGAGCTCCCGGACGTAGCGGAAGTCCTCGAAGACGCGCAGCACGCCGCGCAGGATCGCCGCGACCAGCGGCTTGCCCTCGTACGGCCGGAAGGCCACGGGGCTGTGGAAGACCACGCCGGCGGCCAGCGTCGCGGCGATGGCCTCGGCATCGCGCGCCTCGACCGCGCTCCGAAAGCTGATCATGCGCCGAGCCTAGACCGGACCCGTCCGCCCGGACGAACCCGACCGGGCGGACGAACCTGACCGAACGGACGAGGGGCCGATCCGTCGAGCAGCGCCCGACAACGACCTGAGCGGCCAGGCCGGACCACCCGACCCTCGCCGCCTTGACTCCATAGAGTGACGGAGACAACGCGCCCAGTGCGCTTGGATCTTCGGGGGGTTCCATGTTTCACGCCGTCACCGCCGGTGCCATGCTCCTGTCCTCGCTCACGGCGCCCGCCGCGGCCGCGACGCCGCCGCCACCGCCGAACGAGGTCAGCATCAGCGTGGTCACCGCCAACGGCTCCGGCTGCCCGGACGGCAGCGCCGCGGTCTCCGTCTCGCCCGACAGGAAGGCCTTCACGGTCACCTACAGCGAGTACATGGCCCAGGTCGGGGTCGGGACCAAGCCCACCGACTTCCGCAAGAACTGCCAGCTCGCCCTCGACGTGCACATCCCGCAGGGATTCACGTACGCCATCGCGGAGGCCGACTACCGCGGCTACGCCCACCTCGAGCGCGGCGCGACCGGCACGGCGGTGGCGAGCTACTACTTCCAGGGCAACGCGCAGACCGCCCGGGCCAGCCATCCGTTCAACGGCCCGCTGGACGACAACTGGCAGACCAAGGACGTCGTCGGGGTGACCGCGCTGGTCTTCGAGCCCTGCGGCCAGCAGCGCAACCTCAACATCAACACCGAGCTGCGGGTCAACGCCGGCCGCTCCAACCCCAGGAAGACCACGAGTTTCATGAGCATGGACTCGACGGACGCCAGCTTCAGCACCGTGTACCAGGTGGCCTGGAAGCGCTGCCCGTAACACCCGCGGCGGCCGCGGCACCCGCCCGGGCGCCGTGGCCGCCCGGCAGCATCACCACCTTGCCGGCGGCCCGGTTCTCCTCCATGTACCGGTGGGCCTCGGCGATGTCGTCCAGGCCGAAGACCCGGTCGACGTTCGGCCGGTAGACGCCGGCCTCGACGTTGCGCACGACCCGCTCGAGCACGGCCGCGCCCGCGGCGCCCTTGACGTCGTCACTGTGGAACGCCGTGAGGCGGGTGCCGGAGGGGATCGCCGCGATCGGCTCGAAGCCCTCGATCAGCCATCCGCCGAGGGAGCCCGCCACGCAGACGGTGCCGCCCCGGCGGACCAGGCGCAGCGAGCCGGCGACGGTGCTCGCGCCGACGAGATCGAGGACGTGGCTCGGCCCCGCGCTCCACGGCGTGCGCAGCGGGCCGCCGTCGTCGAGCAGCACGTGCTCGACGCCGGCCGCACGCAGCGCGCCCGCCTTGCCCGGCCGGCGGGTCGTGGCCGCGACCTCGACGCCCCGGCCGCGCGCGATCGACGCGGCGGCCAGGCCCACCGAGGACGTACCGCCCCGGATCAGCAGCCGCTCGCCGGGGCGGACGCCCAGCGCGTCGAGGGCGCCGTGCGCGGTCAGGTACGTCTCCGGCAGCGCGGCCAGCACCTCCCAGGGCAGCGTGGTGCGCACCGGCATGAGCAGGGCGTCGGGCAGCAGCGCGTACTCGGCGTAGCCGCCGTCGAAGCGCCGCCCCATCTCCCCCATCACCGCCGCGACCGTCGTGCCCTCCCGCAGCGCGGGATCGGCCGAGGCGGCCACGACCCCCACGCACTCGATCCCCAGCACCCGCGGGAACCGCACGCCCGGGGAGTGCCCCTGGCGGGTCCGCAGCTCCGAACGGTTGAGGCCCGCGCCCATCACCCGCACCAGGCTCCAGCCCGGCCGTACGGCCGGCACCGGCAGCTCCCGGATCCGCAGCACCTCGGGGCCGCCCGCCCGCACACAGACCGCCGCTCGCATCGTCGTCGTCATGCCCTGCACGATCGCCGCGGGACCGGGTGGCCGTCCACCGGTAACATGCCAAAGCATGCCCGTAGCCCGCCAATCCCGGATCTGGCCGGCCGGGGGCGTGCACCTGTGGCCGTCGGGCGGGACCAGCGCGGCCCACACCCACCCGCGCGGGCACCTGCTGTACGCGGCCGGCGGCGTCCTGTCCGTGCACACCGAACGCGGCACGCTGATCGTCCCGGCCAACCGGGTCGCCTGGGTTCCGGCCGGGTCCGCGCACCACCACCGGGCCCACGGCGAGACCGACATGCGGATCGTGTTCCTGCCGGCGTCGCTCGCCCGGCTGATCCCCGGGCAACCGGCGGTCTTCCTCGCCTCCGGCCTCGCCCGGGAGGTCCTGCTCACCCTCACCGGCCCGCGCCCGCTCGAGCGCGGCCCGCGCGCCCGCCTGCACCGGGTCCTGGCCGACGAGCTCCGCGCGGCCCCCGAGCAGCCCCTGCGCCTGCCCGAGCCGCGCGACGACCGGCTGCGGGCCGTGGCCCGCATCCTGGACGAGGACCCGGCGGACACCAGCTCGCTGGCCGCGCTCGGCCGGCGGGTCGGGGCCGGCGCGCGCACGCTCAGCCGCCTGTTCCACGACGAGCTCGGCACGACGTTCTACGAGTGGCGCACCCAGCTGCGCATCGGGCACGCCCTCGTCCTGCTCGCCGAGGGCCACGACACGACCCGGGTCGCCCACGCGTGCGGGTGGGCGAACCCGAGCGGCTTCATCGCCGCCTTCACCGCGATCGTCGGCACCACGCCGGGCCGCCACCGCCAGCACCCGGCGGGCTGAGCCGCGGGCCGGGCCGGCGGACCGGGCCGCGGGCCGAGCCGGCGGACCGGGGCCGGGCCCGCGCCGGTCAGCGCGGGCCGTGGCGGGGCGGTCACGCGGCCAGGGCGGCCAGCAGGTTGTCCACCGCGGCCTCGGCCGCGCGGCGGGAGCTCTCCGCCGTGGCCGCGCCGAGGTGCGGGGTCGGCAGGACGCGGGCCTCGCGCAGCAGCTCGGAGGGGGCCGGCGGCTCGCGGTCGAAGGCGTCGACGGAGTAGAACGCGATCCGCCCCGACCGGATCTCGGCCAGCAGCGCGGCCTCGTCGACGAGTGTCGAGCGGGCCGTGTTCAGCAGCACCACGTCGTCGCGCAGCAGGGCCAGCTCGGCGGCGCCGAGCAGGGGCCCGCCGGGCGACGGGGGCACGTGCAGGGAGACGACCTCGCTCGTGCGCAGCAGATCGTCGAGGGGCAGCAGTGGTACGTCCGCCGCCGTCACGAACGGGTCATGGGCCACGACCGTCATCTCCAGGCCGCGGGCGAGGCCGGCGAGCCGGCGCCCGATGGCGCCGTAGCCGACGATGCCGAGCGTGCGGCCGGCCGCCTCCCGGCCGGTGCTGCGCCGCCAGGTGCCCGCGCGCAGGGCGTCCGCGGCCTCGGGCAGGCCGCGCAGCCCCATCAGGGCCAGGGCCAGGGCCAGCTCCGCCACGCCCTGGGCGTTGGCGCCGCGCGCGGTGAGGACGAGGACGCCCCGGTCGGCGGCCGCGCGCGCGTCGATCGCGTCGCTGCCGGCGCCGTTGCGGCTGATGACCCGCAGGCGGTCCGCGCGCGCCAGGACGTCGGCGCCGATGGGCTCGACGCCCGCGACCCAGCCGACGACGCCGGGCACCGCCTCCAGCAGCTCCTCGGTGGTGGGCTGGCGGCCCGGCGACGGCGTGACGATCTCGTAGCCGGCGGCGGTGAGCCGGTCCAGCGCGGGCGATCCGGCCGCGGACATGCTGCGCGGCGTGACCAGGATCCTCATGCCGCCACGCCCGGCGCCTGCGGGTTGAGCACGCGGATCAGGCGGGTGACCTCGCCGGCCATGGCGGCGCGGGCGGGCGCCACGTACTTGCGCGCGTCCATGACCGACGGGTCCGCCCCCAGACGGTCGCGGACCACGGCGGTGAAGCACTTGTTCAGGTGGGTGGCGATGTTGACCTTCGTCATGCCGGAGGTCACCACGCGGGCCAGGGTCGCGTCGTCGACGCCGGAGGAGCCGTGCAGCACGAGCGGTACGGCGACCCGGGCCGCGATCGCCGCGACCAGCTCCAGGTCGACGACGGCGTCGCGGGTGGCCATGGCGTGCGAGGTGCCGACGGCCACGGCCAGGCAGTCCACGCCGGTGTCGGCGACGAAGCGCTCGGCGTCGCCGGGGTCGGTGCGCACGCCGGGCGCGTGCACGCCGTCCTTGCCGCCGACCTCGCCCAGCTCCGCCTCGACGGCGACCCCGGCGGCGTGGCAGAAGGCGACGACCTCGCGCGTGACGGCGCGGTTGCGGGCGTCGTCGAGCTTGGACCCGTCGTACATGACGGAGGTGAAGCCGAGGCGGACGGCCTCGCGGACCAGCTCGACGTCCTCGGCGTGGTCGAGGTGCAGGACCACCGGGACCGTGGCGGCCTCGGCGAGGGCCAGGCAGGCCTGGGCCAGGGGGCGCAGGGAGCCGTGGTAGCGGACCGCGTTCTCGCTGATCTGCATGATGAGCGGCGCCTGGGCCGCCTCGGCGCCGGCGACGAGGGCCTCGCCGTGCTCGAGCAGGGTCGTGTTGAAGGCGCCGACGCCGTACCCGCTGGTGCGGGCGGCGGCGAGGATGGGGCGTGGGTCAGCGAGGGGCACGGGGGAACTCCAAGAGCGTTATGTGACTTCGGACTGGGCTCGCACGGCCGCTCGGGCGGCGTGGAAGCGGGCCCGGGCAAGGGCGTAGCCGGCGCCGGCGGGCGACACCGTCTCCGCGCCGGATCCGTTGGTGTGCAAGGGTTCGGTGGAATCCCAGGCGCCGATGCCGAGCCAGCCCAGGGCCGCCGCGCCGAGCGCCGCGCAGTGCTGGGCGTCGGCGGGGCGGGTGACGGGCCGGTCGAGCAGGTCGGCGAGGACCTGGAGCATGAGGGTGCCGCGGGCCCCGCCGCCGACCGCGGTGATCGGCTCCCGGGACTGCCCGGGCAGCATGGTGGCGGCGGCGTCGGCGAGGCTGAAGCCGATGCCCTCCACCACCGCGCGCGCGAGGTGGCCGTGGGTGTGGCCGAGGTCGAGGCCGAGGAACGCGCCGCGCACGGCGGGGCCGCCTTCCGCGACGGTACCGCCGGCGAGCGTCGGCACGCAGGTGAGCCCGCCGGCGCCGGCCGGGATGGCGGCCGCCTCGGCCAGCAGCGCGTCGAGGTCGCCGTCGCGCCCGAGCAGGCCGGCCAGCCAGGTGAGGCTGCTGCCGCCGCCGAAGGTGGACAGGGCCGACACGTAGAAGCCCGGCAGCACGTGGTCGAAGACGAACGGGCGCCGCACGTCGTCGAGGACCGGCTCGGCCCCGGCGACGGTGACCCAGTTGGACGAGCCGAGCGACAGGTACGCGGCGCCGGGGCGGTCCAGGCCGGCGCCCAGGGCCATGCAGGAGTTGTCGACGCCGCCGGCCACGACGGGGACGCCGGCCGGGATGCCGGTCCGCGCCGCCGCGTCCGCGGTGACCTCGCCGATGACCGCGCTCGACGCGACGATGCGGGGCCACCACCGCGCGGGCACGCCGAGGGTCTCGAACACGTCCGGCCGCAGGGTGCGGGTGAGCAGGTCGTAGGCGCCCGAGCCGGAGGCGTAGCTGGGATCCGTCGCCTCGACGCCGGTGAGCCGGGCGTTGATCCAGTCCTTGCTGCCGAGGATGCGGGCGACCCGGGGCTCCCCGCGCAGCCCGGCCGCCTTGAACACGGTGTACATGCCGGCCGGGAAGCCGTTGCCGGTGGAGGTGTACCAGTCGCGCTCGGGGATGCGCCGGAACGCCTGCCGCGCGGCCTCGCTCCCCCGCACGTCCGACCAGATCGGAACGGACTCGAGCAGCAGCGCGCCGCCGGCGTCGACCGGCACCATCGCCAGGCTGTGCCCGGACAGCGCGACGGCGCGGACCCGGTGCTCGCCCAGCGGCAGCTCGCGGGTCGCCGCGGCGAGGGCGTCCCACCAGTCCGCGGGGCGCTGCTCGTGCCGGCCCGGGGCCGGGTAGGCGGTCGGGTAGGCGACGAACGCGGTGGCGCGCACGCGCGCGGCGGCGTCGACGAGCGCGGCCTTGCAGCCGCCGGTGCCCAGGTCGAAGGCGAGGACGACGTCGCTCATGCGCGCGGCATCCCCGATCGCATCCGGGACAGCCGCGACTTCATGGTGCGGATGTCCTCCAGGGCCGACTCCTCGCGGCGCAGCAGCACCATGGTGGCCAGCGTGTCGACGACCACGAGCTGGGCCAGGCGCGAGATGGTCGGCGTGTAGACGTCGGTGTTGTCCAGCGACTCGACCACGAGCGCGATGCTGGACAGCTCGGCCAGCGGGGACGGGCCGCCGGTGATGCCGATGACGGTGGCGCCCCGCTCCCGGGCGACGCGCACGGTGTCGAGGATGGACACGGTGCGCCCGGTGTTGGAGATGGCCACGAACGCGGTGCCGGGCCGGCTGGTCGAGGCGGCCAGGAACTGCTGGTGCGTGTCGATCGGGGCCGAGCACGGCACGCCGAAGAGCGGGAACTTCTGCTCGGCGTCCATGGCCACGATCCCGGACGCGCCGAGCCCGATGAACACGATGTGCGAGCAGGACGCGAGGGTGTCCACGGCCCGCGCGATCGCGTCGAGGTCGAGGTGGCGGCGCACGTGGTCGAGCGAGGTGATGGAGAAGTCGAAGATCTTGCCGACCGTGGTGGCGGTGTCGTCCTGCGCCTCGATGACCGACTGGGTCGCGGGCACGCCGAGCGCGACGCTCTGCGCGAGCTGGATGCGGAAGTCGTGGAACCCGTCGCAGCCGATCGCGTTGGCGAAGCGCACGATCGTGGGCTGGCTGACCTCGGCCAGCTCGGCCAGCTCGGCCAGGGTCATCGGCACCACGCGGCGCGGGTCGGCCAGCACGACGTCGGCGACCTTGCGCTCGGAGCGGCGCAGCTGGTCGAGGCTGCGGCTGATGCGTTCGAGCACGGGTCCGGCCATGGCGACGCTCATCGGCGGCCTCGCAGGATCATCGTCTCGCCGTGCGACGGGATCTGGACGGTGACGCCGAGGCGATCGGCGAGGCCGAGGTCGAACCCGGCCGGGTCGGCGGTGTTGAAAGCGAACATGCCCCAATGATGTGGGACGAGGGTGGCGATCCCGGCGGCGGCGCACAACCGGACGGCCTCGTCGAAGGTGAAGTTGCCCGGCACACCGTTGTCGCGGCGGTAGGCGTCGCGGCCGTTGACCGGCAGCAGCGCCACGTCGATCGCCATCCGGGCGAGCCACTCGGGCAGCCCGGCCCAGGGGGCGCAGTCGCCGGAGTGGTAGACGCGGGTGCCGGCGGCGTCGATGACGTAGCCGAGGTACCGGTCGTCGCCGTGCTCGTCGAAGGCGCGCTCCTCGTGCGCGGAGGGCACCGCGCTGAGGGTGAACGGGCCGAACCCGGCGGTCTCCCCGGCGCGCAGCGGGTCGACCCGGGACGCGGGCGCGCCGCTGCGGCGCAGGGCCTCGCCGGCGACGGCGCGCGGGCAGACCAGGCGGGTGCCGGGCTGGGCGGCCAGCAGCGGCGCGAGGGTGCCCGGGTCCATGTGGTCGGTGTGGGCGTGGGTGCAGGCGACGGCGACGAGCGGCGGCAGCTCCCGCGGGGCGAGCGGGGCCGGGCGCAGGCGGGTGTGCGGGAACAGGCGGCCCGCGTACTTCTCGGCCAGGGAGTCGGAGAGGTACGGGTCCACGGCGAGGTTCGCCGCCCCCGCGGTGAGCACGAATCCCGCCTGGCCGAGCCAGCGCGCCGACAGGGTCATCGGACGGCCTGGGCGGCGTCGTAGAGCCGGTCGAACGCCGGGCCCTCCGTCGGCAGGTTCAGGTCGAACACGGCGTCGATGGCGCGCGTCCAGCCGTGCACGAAGTACCGCCACCCGTCCTCGACGGTGAGCGCGTCGGCGGCCGCGCGGGCCCGCGCCTGGCGCAGGAACCCGAGCTCGCCGCGGTAGTTGAACTCCCACACGGCCCCGCCGCGCGGGAACACGGCGGCGTCGCTGAGCGGGGAGCCCGGGCGGTCCTTGCCCATGCCCGTCGCGTTGACCACGAGCGCGCCGGGGCCGAGTCCGGCCAGCAGCGCGTCGTGGGTGTCGCCGCGGGCCAGCAGCCGGGTCTGCCACGCGATGCCCGGGTCGCCGCCGGCGGTCGCCTTCGCGATGGCGGCCAGGCGCTCGTCGGCGATGTCGGTGACGACGACCCGGGCCGGGGCGTCGGCGCCCGCGCGGTGCGCGAAGTAGTCGCACAGCGCGAGGGCGGCCCCGCCCGCGCCCATCACCAGCACGTCGCGCCCGGCGAGCACGGGGACGATCGCGTGCAGCGACAGCTCGCTGGTGATGGTGTCCAGCGCCAGCCCGTCGATGACGCCGTCGCCGGCGACGAGCGCGCTGACCTCGTGCAGCCGCGCGGCGTCGCCGTTGACACCGCGCAGCTGGTCCCGGGTGGCGGCGTAGAGGTCGAGCTTGTGGGTGGTGACCAGGGCGCCGCGGGACAGCGGGTCGTCGCGCAGGTGGGCGACGACCGCGCGGTAGTCGGCGGCCGGCGCGGCGACGGGGATGTCGATGCCGGTCAGCTCGACGCCGTCGAGGCCGAGCAGCGGGCGCCAGGCGGCGAAGACGCGGTGGATGGCGGAGGAGCCGGTCGTGACGCCGATGAAGTACATGGTCGGCGCGGTCGCGGGGGTCAGGGCCGACGGCGTGAGCACGGCGGGCATCAGGCGCCCGCCTCGGCCACGAGCTGGACGGCGACGGCGGTGTTGATGCCGAAGCGGGTGGCGCCGGCGGCCATGAGCGCGCGGATCTGGTCCAGGGAGCGCACGCCGCCCGAGGCCTTGATCTCGCGGCCGGGGCCCGCGACCGCGCGGATGAGCTCGACGTGCCGCGGCGTGGTGGCCACGCCCTGCCAGCCGGTGCCGGTCTTGAGCGAGGCGGCGCCGGCGTCGACGGCGGCCCGGGCGGCGGCGCGCACCTGCTCCTCGTCGAGCAGGCCGACCTCGAGGATCACCTTGACCGGGACGGCGCCGGCGACGGCCGCCAGGACCGCCGCGACGTCCTCGGCGGCCGCCGCCAGCTCGCCGGAGCGGACCCGCCCGATGTTCATCACGACGTCCATCTCCTGCACGCCGTGCTCGAGCAGCCACCGGGCCTCGGCGACCTTGACCGCGGTCGCCGAGCCGCCGGAGGGGAAGCCCACGGGCGAGCCGGCGTTGGTGGTCGAGCCCTCCAGCAGCGGGCGCAGCACCGGCAGCCAGGACGGCAGCACGTGCGCGGCCACGAAGTCGCCCTCGAGGGCGTGCCGGGCCAGGGCCTCCACGTCGGCGCGGCCGTGCTGGGCCTGCACCGCGCTGATGTCGACCATGCGGGCGAGCGCGCGGCCGGTCAGGTCATCGAGCGACATAGTTCGGGTTCTCCTCCAGGCGCCAGGGCTCGGCCCCGGTTCCGCCGACGGCCAGGTGCCGCATGCCGCCGGCGCGCGCGATGATGCCGTAGTCCTGCCCGGCGTCGGCCGGGTAGCAGAACACGGTCACCAGGTCGGTGTCGCCGACGTTCACGCTGCGGTGGATGTGCACCGGCGGGACGTAGGCGATGACGCCCGGGCGCAGCTCGGTGACGACGGTCTGCCCGTCGAGCGTCTCCATCAGCATGAGGCCGTGCCCGGCCAGGCAGTGGTAGATCTCGGCGCGGTCGTGCTTGGCGTGGATGTGGCCGCGGGTCATGTGGAACTCGTCGCCGACCCTGCCGGGCGAGAGCGTCGAGATGCCGGTGATGAGGTCGCCGGCCGCGTCGGACGGGCGGAACTCGTCCACGTGGTAGATGACCCGGTCGGCCTCCTGGGCCAGGCGGGCGGCGAACGCCCCGGCGTCGGCGAAGAGGCCGTCGAGGTCGGCCAGCCTCTTCTCGTACCGCCCCGTGCGGTTCGTCAGCCCCGCGGGCGTGACGACCAGCTCGGGGCCGCTCAGCGGTTCGATCACCGTGCTCCTCCGTCGTGCTGTGGTCCCATCGTTTGTAGCAAACTTACAAGAACCTGTCACGCCCCCATTGCGTTCCTGTAGCGAACTTCCCGAATTTGAAGCGGATGCCTGGCGATTAAGCGGCCAAATCGGGCGCAAATGCCAGGTGACTCGACACTCGTCCGTAACGATCAGCAAATCCTCCGTTGACAACTTCCGACCCGGATGTAGTGTGGCTCCACAAGTCGCGTGGAAGTCCACATCAGCGGTGGGGGTGACAGCACACATGCAGGCCAGTGATCGGCCCAGTGACCGGCGTCGCGAGATCGTCGAGCTCGTCCGCATCGGCGGACGCGTGCAGGCAGCCGAGCTGTCGGCCCGCTTCTCGGTCAACGCCGAGACCATCCGCCGCGACCTGTCGGCCCTGGAGGCCGCGGGCGAGCTGGATCGGGTGCACGGCGGCGCCGTGGCCCGCGGCACGCTCACGGTCGAGGGGCGCGTCTCCAGCCGCATGGCCGAACGGCGCGAGGAGAAGCTGGCCATCGCCCGGGCCGCGGCCGCGGAGATCCCGCCCTTCGGGGCCATCTTCATCGAGGCCGGCTCGACCACGGGCCACCTCGCCGACCTGCTGCCGGACCGTGGCGACCTGCTGATCGTCACCAACGCCCTGCAGATCGCGCTGGCCCTGACCGACCTCGGGCACTCCACGGTCATGACCATCGGCGGCCGGGTCCGCCCGGCCAGCTACGCCGAGGTCGACACCTGGGCCCTGGAGCGCCTCGCCGCGCTCCGCTTCGACGTCGCGTTCGTCGGCGCCAACGCCGTCGACCTGGCGTGGGGGCTCTCGACGATGGACCCCGCGGAGGCGGCCGTCAAGGCGGCCATCCTCGCCTCCGCGCAGAAGTCGGTGCTGCTCACCGACCACACCAAGTTCGGCCTTCGGGCCGCCTGCCGCTACGGCTCGGTCAAGGACATCGACCTGGTCGTGACCGACCCCGGTCTCGACCCCGCCGCCGCCGAGGAGATCCGGGCCCTGGGCACCGGGATCCGCCTCGCCGGCGGCTGAAACACCGCACGGCGCACACACCCCCTTGGAGGACCACATGAAGCTACGCACCGGGATCCGGTCGTTCACCCGCGGCACGGCCGTGCTGGTGGCGGTCGCGATGCTCGCCGCCGCCTGCGGGGGCGGCGACGACAAGGCCGCATCCGGCCCGTCCGACCTGATCGACGGCCGCCCCTCGCCGACCGACCAGAAGCCGAGCAGCGAGGTGAAGATCGCGATGATCGGCTTCGCCAACAACCCGTACTGGGTGTCGGTGAAGTCCGGCGCCGACTACGCCAACCGCGTGCTCTCGTCGCGCAACGGCAAGGTCGACTGGATCGTCGCCGGCGACAACATCGACGTGCAGACGGTGTCGAGCGCGATCAAGGGCGCCGACGCGCAGGGGTACAAGGGCATCGGCTTCTTCATCGCCGGCGAGGGCAACTGCGCCGACATCAAGACGCTCTCGGCCAAGGGCAACAAGCTCGGCGCCTACAACACGCTGTTCGACTGCGTCGGCTCGTCGGGCGGCACGGTGAACTACGCGCAGGAGCAGTACAAGGCCGGCCAGGCCGCGGCCAAGGAGATGATCAAGGCGACCGGCGGCAAGGCCGGCAAGGTCGGCATCATCGTCAGCCAGTTCACCGCGCCCGGCTCCGAGCAGCGCCGCAAGGGCTTCGTCGACGGCCTGCAGGGCTCCAGCCTGACCCTCGTCGGGCAGGGCGTGGAGGCCAAGGACTCGGCCTCCAACACCTTCACCGCCGCGCAGAACTACCTGCAGTCCAACACCGACCTGGTCGGCATCTACGCCACCGCCGGCGGCCCGTTCGGCGCCGCGCAGGCCGTGGCCGCGGCCAACAAGCAGAGCAGCGTGAAGGTGATCGGCTTCGACATCACCACCGAGAACATCGAGGCGATCAAGAACGGCTCGATGTACGGCGTGATCGGCCAGGACGCGTTCGGCCAGGGCTACAACGTGGCCATCCAGCTCTACAACGCGGTCGTCACCGGCAAGAACCCGGACCAGGTCACCCAGGAGGCCGAGGCCCCGTTCGTGACCAAGGACAACCTGGCCCAGCACGACCCGTCCGCCGTGCCGCTGGGCACCCCGGGCGCATCCTGACCGGCTCCACTTCGGATTCTCTTCGGAAGTTGTGGCGAGCATGACGAACACTGCGACGCCGGCGGCCCTCGCGGTCGCCGGCCTGGCGAAGTCGTTCGGCCCCGTGCGGGCCCTGCGGGACGTGTCCCTGTCCTTCCCGGCCGGGCAGGTCACGGGACTGCTCGGCGAGAACGGCGCCGGCAAGTCCACCCTCATCCGGCTCTGCTCCGGTGAGATGCGCCCCGACCGCGGGACGCTCACCCTCGCCGGGCAGGACGTGAGCTTCGGTTCGCCGCTGGAGGCGATCGCCGCCGGCGTCGTCGTCGTGCACCAGGAGCCGCTGCTCATCAGCGAGCTCACCATCGCCGACAACCTCTTCCTCTACGACCTCGGCGAGCGGCCCGCCTACGCGGCCGCCCGCCGGGGCGAGAACGTCGCCCGGGCCCGCGAGCTGCTGCGCCGCCTGGACATGACCGGCTACCTGCCGGACCCCTCGACGCTGTGCCGCGACCTGTCCGCCGCCTCCCGGCAGATGGTCGACATCGTGCGGGCCCTCTCCCGCCGGCCGAAGGTGCTCTTCCTCGACGAGCCCAACTCCAGCCTGACCCACGAGGAGTCGGAGCGGCTCTTCAGCGTCGTGCGCCGGCTGCGGGCCGACGGCGTCGCGGTGGTGCTCGTCAGCCACCGCCTCGCCGAGGTGTTCTCCATCGTCGACCACGTCATCGTGCTGCGCGACGGCACGTTCGTCGCGGCCGGCGACCCGGTCGAGATCGACGAGCCGCGGGCCGTGGCGCTGATGGCCGGCGAGCGCAAGCGGGCCGTGGTCGCCCAGACGGTGGCCGAGCGCCGCGAGGCCGTCGCGCACGCCGACGACGCCGAGATCGCCCTGGAGCTGCGCGGGCTGTCCGGCGAGGGCTTCGACGACGTCAGCTTCACCCTGCGCCGCGGCGAGATCCTCGGCATGTCCGGCCTGGTCGGTGCGGGGCGCACCGAGATCGCCGAGGCGGTCATCGGGACGCGGCGCATCACGGCCGGGCGGGTGCTGGTCGGCGGGCGCCCGGTGCGCATCTCCGGCCCCGGCGCGGCCCAGAAGCTCGGCATCGCCTACGTCGCCGAGGAGCGGCGCACCGAGGTCTTCCACGCCCAGACGGTCGGCTACAACCTGACCGTCCGCATCCTGTCGACGCTCGGGCCGCTCGGCTGGGTCTCGGCCCGGCGCACCAACGAGGCGGCGCGCGAGCTGACCCGGCGCTTCGGGGTGAAGACCGCCTCCACGGAGGCCCCGATCACCTCGCTGTCGGGCGGCAACCAGCAGAAGGTCCTGCTGGCCCGGGCCCTGGCCGCGAAGCCGCGGGTGCTGATCCTCGACGAGCCGACCCGGGGCGTCGACGTGGGCACCAAGGCGGAGATCTACGCGACCCTGCGCGAGCTCGCGCACACCGAGGGCCTCGCCGTCTGGTTCGTCTCCTCCGAGCTCGAGGAGGTCGTCGAGCTCGCCGACCGCGTCGTGGTGGTCCGCCAGGGCCGGCTGACCCTCGACGCCCCCAACACCGCAGGACCGCAGCCCATCGTGGCCGCCGCCATGGGATCGACCGAAGGATGATCATGTCTGCCCCCACCGTCACCGCCCCGGCCCCGGAGCGCACCCGCTCCGCGAAGGACGTCGCCCGCGCGGTCCTCAAGCGGCAGGAGACCGGCCTGCTCGGCGTGATCATCCTGCTGGGCTTCGTCGTGAGCCTCATCAACAGCAACTTCCTGCGCGCCGACAACCTCTACAACGTGCTGCAGACCGTCGTCGTGGTCGGCGTCATCGCCGTCGGCCAGACGTTCATCCTCATCGCCAAGGAGATCGACCTGTCGGTGGGCTCGGTGCTGGCGCTGTCGGCGGTGACCGCCGGCTCGGTCTACGGCAGCGGCGCCAACCCGTGGATCGCGATGCTCGCCGGCATCGCCGTCGGCGGGGTCTGCGGCCTGGCCGTCGGCACCGTCGTGGTGCTGGGCCGGGTCAGCTCCTTCATCGTGACGCTGGGCATGCTGTCCATCGCCCGCGGCCTGACCCAGCTCGTCACCGGCGGCCTGCCCCAGTCGATGCCGCCGCAGCTGTCCTTCATCGGCCAGGGCCGGGTGCTCGGCGGCATCCCGGTCAGCGTCATCATCTTCATCGTCCTGGTGATCCTGGGCCAGCTGCTGCTCACCCGCACGATCTTCGGCCTGCGGGTCACCGCGATCGGCGACAACGACGCCGCCGCGCGCACCGGCGGCATCCCGGTCGGGCGCACCCGCATCCTCACGTTCGTGCTCATCGGCGTGCTCGCCGGGCTGGCCGGCATCATCTTCTCCACCCAGGTCGGCGTCGCCGAGGCGCAGGCGGGCACCGGCTACGAGCTCGACGTCATCGCGGCCGCGGTCATCGGCGGCGCGAGCCTCTCCGGCGGGCGCGGCTCCATCATCGGCGCGTTCCTGGGCGCCTGCCTGCTCGGCGTCCTGCGCAACGCGTTCATCCTGCTCGCCCTCTCCCCCTTCCTGCAGCAGCTCAGCATCGGCCTCGTCATCGTCCTGGCCGCGCTGTTCGACCAGGGCCGCCAGGGCAACCTGCGCCACCTCAGCCCGTCCGCGCTGCGCTCCCGCTTCCTCTCCGGTCGCTGAGAAAGGTTCACAAGCCATGAAGCCGCAACCGTTCCGTGTTCATGACCAGCGTGTCGTCAAGGCGTTCGTCGAGGCCCGCCGCGCGCACACCGCCGAGGAGCCCCGCCTGAAGTTCGGCTGGAGCAACTGGGGCTTCGGCACCGAGGAGCTCGGGGTGTCGGCCGAGCGGCTCGCGAAGTACGGCGTGCGGTACATCGAGCTGCACGGCAACCTCTACTCCGAGGACTTCGGCTACAAGCCCGACGAGACCCTCAAGACCCTCGGCGAGCACGGCATCACGGTGTCGGGCATCTGCGGCATGGTCACCCCGGAGCAGGAGTTCGCGCACAACAAGCCGCACGTGCGCGCCCGCGCGGTCGAGTACTTCCGCCGCCAGGCCGCGTTCACCCAGGCCGTCGGCGGCAGCTACCTGCTCTTCGGCGCCGGCTCGGTCGGCCGCCCGGTCGCGTTCGACTCCTACGAGCTCGAGCGCTCCGCGGCCACCATGCGCTACGTCGCCGAGGACTTCGCCCGGGCCGGCATCCGCGGTGCCGTCGAGCCGATCCGGCCCGAGGAGACCAGCGTCGTGCACACCTTCGAGCAGGCGCTGCGGCTGCTCGACCTGGTCGGCCACCCGGCGATCTCGCACATCAACGGCGACACCTACCACATGCTCAGCGGCGAGCTGCACATCGGCGCGACGCTGCTGGACCACGGCCACCGCATGCTCAACCTGCACCTGGCCGACACCAACCGGCGCGCGCTCGGGCACGGCCTGCTCGACCTCGACGTGATCATCATGGCGCTGTACGCGATCGGCTACCAGCGCGGCGACAACTACTGCTCGGCCGAGCCGCTGGGCGCCGGCGGCAACCCGTACGCGGCGATGAACCTGCCGCCGCAGGCCGAGCGCCTCGACGAGCTCGTGCGGGTGACCGCCGAGACCTTCCGGGAGCGCGAGGAGGAGGTCCTGGGGGCCTCCGACGAGGAGTTGTTCGCGCTGTACCAGATCGACGGCGACTAGTGGCCGGGTTCACCCTCCACGTCGTATGCCCCAACCCGGCCCTGGACCGGCTCCAGGTCGTCGAGCGCTTCACCCCGTTCGAGGTCAACCGCGTCGCCGACGTGCGCAGCCTTCCGGGCGGCAAGGGCATGATCGTGTGCCGGGGCGCTCGCCGCCTCGGCGCCACGGTCGCCGCCCACGGCTTCGTCGGCGGCTTCGTCGGCCAGGTCATCCGCCGCGGCTGCGGGGAGCTGGGCGTCGCCGACCGGCACATCGAGATCGGCGGCGAGACCCGCGTCACGCCGGTCGTCATCGAGCGGGCCACCGGGCGCTCGACGGTGCTCAACGAGCGCGGCCCGCAGGTCACCAGCGAGGAGCAGCAGCAGCTCGCCGCGGGCCTGACCGCCGCGATCCGGCTCGGCGACGTGGTCGTGTCCACCGGCAGCCTCCCGCCCGGGTGCGAGCCCGACCTGCACGCGACCGTCGCCCGCCTGGCCCTGCGCCACGGCGCCACGGCGCTGGTCGACGCGCACGGCGACGCCCTCGCGCGGGTCATCGACGACGCGCGGATCAACGGGATCGGCAACGGCACGCTGGTCGTCAAGCCCAACGCGCACGAGCTGGCCGGCATCCTCGGCCGCGACCTGTCCGACCCGGCCGACCTGCTCGCCGCGGTGGACGGCCTGCACCACGAGACCGGCGCGACCTTCGTCGTCACCAACGGCGCGCACGGCGCCGTCTGGGTCGGCGACGGCTCGCGGCTCGTCGCGGACAGCCCGGTCGTCGACACGGTCAACGCCACCGGCTCCGGCGACTCGTTCCTGGCCGGGCTCGCGGTGGCGCTGGGCCGCGGCGAGAAGCCCGCCGCGGCCATGGCCCTCGCGGCGGCCATGGGCGCGGCCAACGCCGCGTCGCTGGCCCCCGACGTGGACCCGGCCCTCGTCGCCGAGCTGCGCGAGCGTGTGACGGTCGGCCCGGCATGAGGTTGTTCCTGGGTGTGGACATCGGCACCACGCGGACGAAGGTGGGCTGCTACGACGCCGCCAACCGGACCCTCGTCGCGCTGTACTGCGCGCCGACCGAGGCCGAGGACGACCAGTGGGGCGGCCGGCGCGACGCCGGGCGGCTCACCGCGGCCGTCTCCGACCTGCTCGCACGGCTCCTCGCCGACCCGGCCGTCCGGCCCGGGGCCGTCGCCGGCATCGCGGTCGGCTCGGTCGGCGAGGAGGTCGTGCTCCTCGACGACGCCGGCGCGGTCACCTCGCCGGTGCCGGCCTGGTTCGCCGGGCACGGCCGCGAGGCCAAGCCGCACGCGGGCCCGGACTGGGCCGGCGTCGACGACACGTTCTCCGTGTTCAAGCTGCTCTGGCTGCGGCGCGCCGGGCTGCTCGGGGCCGCGCGCACGTTCACCTCGCTCGCCGACTTCGTCGCCCGTGACCTGCTCGCGGACCCGGCCGCGCCGGTGTTCCTGAACATCTCGCACGCGTCGCGCACCGGCCTGCTCGACGTGCGGGCCGGCACCCTGGACGAGGGCGCGCTGCCCTCGCTCGGCCTCGGCGGGCTGCGGCTGCCCGTGCTCGCCGGCAGCGCCACCGTCGTCGGGCTCACCTCCGGCGCCGGGGTCCTGCCGGCGGGTGTCCCGGTGGTGACCGGCGGCCACGACCACATGTGCGGCGCGTTCGGCGCCGGTGTGCGCAAGCCCGGCGACGTCTACGTCTCCGCGGGCACCTCGGAGGCGCAGCTAATGCTCGTCGACGCGCTGCCCGAGCGGGTGGACGCCGGGATCGACGTGGGCGTGTTCGTGACGGGTCTGCGGTACGTCCACCGCGCCACCCCGTCCGGCCGCTTCTACCAGGCGTGGCGGCGGATGCTGTACGACGGCCAGCCCGACGACCTCATGTGGTCCGAGGTCGCCGCGGCGCTGGACTCCGTCGCCCCGGCGGACATCGACGCCGACGCGCGCACGGTGCGCCCGCCCGACCTGCCCATGGACGTCACCCGGGGACAGGCCATGGCCGCCCTCCTCAAGGGCCTGGCGGTCGAGGCCGACGCGGTCACCACCCGGCTCGGCGCGCTCGGCGGCACCCGCATCGCGGACGTGACCGTCGCGGGCGTCGCCGCCGGCTGGGAGCCCTGGCGCCGGCTCCGGCAGGACGCCACGAGCCGCCATCTCCACTTCGTCACCGAGCCCGAGGCCACCGTCCTCGGCGTGGCCGCCCTGGCCGAGCTCGGCTGTTCCGGAAGGACATCACCCGCGTGAGCACGTTCCTGGGCGCCAACCGCATCGTCCCCGTCGTCGTGCTGGACGACCCGGCCGCCGCCGGGCCCCTCGCCGACGCCCTGGTCGCCGGCGGCCTGCCGGTCGCCGAGGTCACGTTCCGCACCGGCGCGGCCGCCGAGGCGATCGCCCGCATGAGCCGGCACGGCGGGGTGACGGTCGGGGCCGGCACGGTCACGACTGCCGAGCAGGTCGACGCCGCGGTCACGGCGGGCGCGTCGTTCGTGGTCTCCCCCGGCCTGAGCGCCGCGGTGGTGACCCGGTGCCGGTTCCACGGCGTGCCCGCGCTGCCCGGGGCCACCACGGCCACCGAGATCATGGCGGCGCTCGAGCTCGGCGTCGACGTGGTGAAGTTCTTCCCCGCGGGCACGTCCGGCGGCGCGAAGGCGGTGGCGGCGCTGTCCGCACCGTTCGCGAACGTGCGTTTCGTGCCGACCGGCGGCATCGACGCCTCGAACGCGCTGGACTATCTGCGCCTGCCGTCCGTGCTCGCGGTCGGCGGCAGCTGGATGGTGCCGCGTGCCGCCATCGCGGCCGGCGACTTCGCGGCGGTCACCCGCCTGGCCGCCGACGCGGTGCGCCTGACAGCATCGCTGTGAGCGAGCCCATCGCCCGGCTCCAGGCACCCCCGGATCACGCCGATCCCCGCGGCCGAGCCGTCGAGCCGCGCCGAGCCGTCGAGCCGCGCCGCGGCGTGGGGCGCGCCGCACGCCTACCGCACGGCCTACGTCCTCAGCCGGCGCACCAGCCCGGCCGGGCGCATCCGGACCGGGTGGAGCCGTGACCTGACGGCGGTGATCCTCACGCTCGCCGGGATCAGCGTCGCGCGGATCGCCGCCTGGGCCGCGCCGGCACGGCACCGCCGGCGTCGTCGGCATCGCGCGGGCGGTGGGGGCCGCGCGGCGCTGAGCGGCCACGGCCCTTGCCGGCCGGCTCAGGCGGAGGGCGGAGGACCGAGCAGTTCGATGGCGTGCCGGGCCGCGGCGTGCCCCAGCGCGATCGGGTCGACGGGGCCGGGGTCCGGCAGCCGCCGCTCGCCGGCCGGCTCGCCCGCCTCGCGCGCGAAGTGCTCGAAGCCCGACGGCGTGGTGATCTGCAGCGTGCGCAGCGGCTCCCCGGTCCCGACGATGAACGTGTGCGCCAGCCGCGCCGGCAGCAGGACGAAGTCGCCCGGGCCGGCCTTGAACGCCTCCCCGTCGCACCGGAACTCGGCGGTGCCCGAGAGCACGTAGAACATCTCGTCCTCCTCGAGATGCCGGTGTAGCGGGGGCGCGAAGCCCGGCGGGTTGACGAACTCCACGACGGTGAGCCGGCCGCCGGTCTGCGCCCCGGCGGCCTTGACCGTGACCAGGCTGCCCAGGAACCACAGGGCCTCCCCCTCGCCGTCGCCGCGCACGTAGGGCCGGACCGGGACCGTCTCGCTCATCGCGGGCTCCATTTCACCATACCAACGTCTATTGAATATTGCCCTAGTATGGGCAGCGTCATGAGTGCTGTCAACGACAACAAGCCCCGGCGGCGGTACACCTCCGCGACCCGCAGCGAGGGCGCCCTACGCACGCGGCAGGCGATCGTGGCGACGGCGAGCGCGCTGTTCGCCGAGCACGGCTACGCCGCCACGTCGCTGGCCGGCATCGCGACCGCGGCCGGGGTCGCCCGCCCCACCGTCTTCGCCGCCTTCGGCTCCAAGGGGGCGCTCCTGCGGCAGGTCCTGGACGAGGCCCTGGCCGGCGACGACGCTCCCGTGCCCGTCGCCGAGCGACCGTGGTTCCGGCCGGTGTGGGACGCCGCCACCCCGGCGGCGGTCCTCGACGCGTACGCCGGGGTGTGCCTGCTCATCGCGCGCCGGGCCGCGCCGCTGTTCGAGGCGGTCCGCCGGGCCGCCGACGACGCGCCGGAGGCGGCCGAGCTGTGGCAGACGCTGCTGGACAACCGCCGGGCCGGCGCGCGGATGGTCGTCGCGCACGCCCGCGGCCTCGGCCCGCTCGCGCCCGGACTCGACGAGCAGAGCGCGGTCGACGTGCTGTGGGTCTACAACGATCCCGGGCTCTTCGCGGCCCTGGTGTCGCAGCGCGGCTGGGCCGAGCCGGCCTTCCGGGACTGGCTGGCCGCCGCCATGCGGGCGGCCCTGCTGCCCGATCGTGGCCTTGCGGATCGACCGGCGGCAGGCTAGGAACAGTCAGTCCAGGTACGCCGGCTGAGGGGGCACGGTTGATCGGCGCGGGAACGGTGCTGGCCGAGCGGTACGAGCTCGAGCGGCACATCGCCGGCGGCGGCATGGGCGACGTGTGGGCCGGGCACGACCGGGTGCTCGGGCGCACCGTCGCCGTCAAGCTGCTGCGCGCGCCCTCCGGCGAGCCCGAGTTCGTCGAGCGGTTCCGGGCCGAGGCGCGCACCATGGCGACGATCAGCCATCCCGGCGTCGTGGACGTGTACGACTTCGGCGACGATCCCGCGGCCGGGGTGTACCTCGTCATGCGGTACATCGACGGCGAGTCGCTGGCGCGGACCCTCGAACGCGAGGAGCGGCTCTCCCCCGCGGTCACGATGCGGCTCGTCGCCGAGGCGGCCGAGGCCCTGCACGCGACCCACGAGAAGGGCGTCACGCACCGCGACGTCAAGCCGGGCAACCTGCTCGTCCGGCCCGACGGCAGCACGGTGCTCACCGACTTCGGCATCGCCCGCTCGGCCGCGGCCACCCACCGCACGTCGACCGGGCTGCTGCTCGGCACCGCCTCCTACATCGCCCCCGAGCGCGCCGGCGGCCAGCCCGCGACCGCCCGGTCCGATCTGTATTCGCTGGGCATCGTCGCGTACCTGTGCCTCGCCGGACGGCTGCCGTTCGCGGGCGAGAGCCTGCTGCAGATCGCGCTGCGGCAGGCCAACGACGAGCCGCCGCCGCTGCCCGGCGACGTGCCGCCGGCCGTGCGGGCGGTCGTGCTGCGGGCCCTCGCCAAGGACCCGGCGGAGCGCTGGCCCTCGGGCCAGGCGATGGCCGCCGCGGCCCGGGAGGCGATGGCCCAGGAGCCGGTGGCCGCGGCGGGGAACCGCACCCGCGGCCTGCTCATCGGCGGGGTGGCCGCGGCCGCGGTGGTCGCGGTCGCCGCGGCGGCGGTCCTGCTCGGCGGCGGCGACGACCCGAAGGCGCCCGGCGCGGCGACGGGCGCGTCGGTGCGGGCCGAGGCCGCGGGGCTGGACGGTCTCGGCGGGCTGGGTGCGGGCCCCGCCGCGTCGAGCGCGCCCGCGCCGGCGCGCCCGTCCGGCTCGGTGCCGGTCCTGCCCCCGACGGGCTCGGCGAAGCCGGCGGCGGGAGCACCGGCCGTGCCGTCCGGGCTCCGGGCGACCCCGGTCAGCGCCTCGGCGATCCGGCTGCAGTGGACGGACAACGCGGCCGACGAGACCGGCTACGAGGTCCTCAACGGCGCCGCGACCCGGACGGCGGGCGCCGGCGCGACCTCGCTGACCTGGGACGGGCTGGCGCCGGACACGTACATGTGCTTCAAGGTGCGCGCGGTCAACGCCGCGGGCCCGTCGGCCTGGTTCCCGGTCGCCCAGCAGGACTGGGTGTGCGCGACGAGCCTGGCCGGCACCGGGCCCGCGGCCCCGTCCAACCTGTCCGCGACCGCGGTGGGGCCGACCGGCATCCGGCTGCAGTGGACCGACAACGCCGGCGACGAGACGGGCTTCACCGTCATCAACGGCACCGCGTCGCGCACGACGGGGGCGAATGTGAGCTCGTACACCTGGGACGGCCTGACCCCGGGCACCTACATGTGCTTCAAGGTGCGCGCCTTCAACGCCGCGGGCGTCTCGCCCTACACGCCGGCGGCCCAGGAGAGCTGGGCCTGCACCACGACACCGGCCGCGTGACTCTGAGGAAACTCCGAGCTTGATCCCCCCGTTCGGGCCGGACAGGACATCGGCGCCTGTCTACGGTCTCGATCATGCGTCGTCATGCTCCGGTGTTCGCCCTGTTCTTCCTCAGCCCGCTGGTCGCCGAGTACTTCTCCGGCACCACGCTGCCGATCTTCCTGCTGTTCCTCATCGTGCCGCTCTCGCTGTACTACGGCAGCGGCGCCATCCTCATCCGTGAGGTGGTCCGGCGCACCGGCCGCGGCTGGCCCGCGATCCTGACCCTCGGGCTGGCGTTCGGGGTGCTGGAGGAGGGTGTGCTCACCCAGTCGCTGTTCAACCCGAACTACCTGGCCGAGGACCTGCACCTGCTCGAGCCCGGCTACGTCCCGGCGTTGGGCATGGGGGCGCTGTGGACGGTGTTCGTGCTGGGCGGGCACGTGCTGTGGAGCATCGGCGCCCCGGTCGCGATCGTCGAGGAGGCGACCCGGTCGCGCCGGAGCACGCCGTGGCTCGGCCGGACCGGGCTCGTCGTGGTCTCGGTGCTGTTCGTCCTCGGCTGCGCGATGACGTTCGCGGTCACGAAGGCGGAGGACGCCGGGGCCCCGTTCTCGGCCTCGCCGGCCCAGCTGGGGATCAGTGGCGCGGTCGTGGTCGCGCTGGTCGCCCTCGCGTTGCTGCTGCCGCACGGCGAGCGCCGGCCGCTGGACGGCCCGGCCCCCTCGCCCTGGATCGTGTTCGGCACCACGCTGGTCGCCGGGATCGGGTGGGGGCTGCTCGCCGGCGCGACCTCACTGCCGTCGTGGCCCGCCTCGATCACGATCGCGCTGGCCTGCCTGGCCGTGCTCGCGGTCCTGGTGGCGCGGTGGAGCCGGCTCGGCGGGTGGGGCCGCTGGCACCGCCTGGCGGTGGCGGCGGGAGCGCTCGCGACCTCCGGGTGGCACGCGTTCGCGATGGACTACTCCGAGCCGCCGGTCCTCGACATCGTGGGCCGCACCATCTATCTGCTGGCCGCGGCGGGGATCGTGTGGCTCGCCGCCCGCCGGATCCGCCGGGACGACCCCGCCCCGGAAGGGGCCGCCGCCTGACGGGCGGCGGCGGCCCCGGGGCCGGCTACGGCAGGGTCACCGCGGCCGGGGTCGCGCGCTGGGTCGTGGTGCCGTCGCCCAGCTGGGAGTTCGCGTTGTTGCCCCAGCACCACAGGCTCGCGTCGGTGCGGACGCCGCAGGTGTGGTAGCTCGCCACGAAGGCGGTCGTCCACGTCGTGGCGGTGCCGACGCGGGTCGGGGTGGAGCGGTTCGTCGTGGTGCCGTCGCCGATCTGGGCGGTCATGTTGTTGCCCCAGCACCACAGGCTGCCGTCGGTGCGGGAGCCGCACGTGGTGTCGACCTCGGCGTTGACGCGCGTCCAGGTGTTGACCGAGCCGACCTGCACCGGGGTGCTCTGCAGCGCGCCGGGCGCGCCCAGCTGGCCGTAGCCGTTCTCGCCCCAGCACCACAGGGTCTTGTCGGTGCGGGTGGCGCAGGTGTGCGCGAAGCCGGCCGAGACGCCGCTCCACGTGGTGGCCGTGCCGACCTGGGCCGGCGAGATCGCGTAGGCCACGCTGCCCAGGCCGAGCTGCCCGGACGAGCTGTCACCCCAGCACCACATGGTGCCGTCGGTGCGGGTCGCGCAGCTGTGCGCGTAGCCGGTCGTGACGCTCGCCCAGGTCGTCGCGGTGCCGACCTGCTGCGGGGTGGTCACGGTGTAGACGGAGGAGCCGAGGCCGAGCTGGCCGAGGCGGTTGAAGCCCCAGCACCACAGCGTGCCGTCGGTGCGGGTGGCGCACGTGTGGCTGTCGCCGGCGCTGACCTTCGCCCAGGTGGTGGCGGTGCCGACCTGGACCGGGGTGGTCTTGTTGAGCGTGGTGCCGTCGCCGAGCTGGCCGCGGAAGTTGCGGCCCCAGCACCACAGCGTGCCGTCGGTCTTCACCCCGCACGTGTGGCTGGCGCCGGCGTCGATGGTGGCCCAGTTCGTGGCCGTTCCGACCCGGGTCGGGGTGGCCTTGTCGACGCCGCTGCCGTCGCCGACCTCGCCGCTCCAGTTGCTGCCCCAGCACCACAGCGTCGCGTCGGTGCGAATCGTGCAGGTGTGGGCGTAGCCGGCCGCGACGCTCGCCGCGCCCGCCCCCGCCGCCGCGGCCGGGGCGGACAGCGCACCGACGGCGACGAATACCGCGGCGGCGGACGTCGCCGCCGCCGCAAAGACCCTTCTCAAGTGGCTCATGCGCTGCGACGGTAGGATCGCGCCGCCACGCAGGGCAACGCCGCGACCACGACACGGCCGCTGTCCTGGGACTTGACCGGGAAAGTTACAGCCAGACGGCGCGTACCGCGTCGGCGAGAGCCGCCCCCTGCCGCAGGCCGGCCTCGGCGGCGGCGGCGCGGCGGGACGGGTCGAGCACGTTGGGCCCGATCGCCTCGAGGGCCTCCTCGTCCGGCTCGACGACCAGGCTCCGGGCGGCGCCGGCGGCGGCGATCTCACGGTCGATCATCGGGCGGATCAGGCCGCCGACGGGCGCGACGACGAGCAGCGCGCCGGCGCCTCCGGCGAGGTCGGCGTTGGTCCCCGAGCGCACCCCGCCGTCCATGTACCGCCGCCCGTCGATGGTGATCGGCGGGTACACGCACGGGACGGCGCAGCTGGCGGCCACGGCGAGCGGGAGCGGTACCCCCGCCGCCCGGTCGAACACGGCGGGCGTGCCGCCGTCGGTGTCCACCGCGGTGATGCGCAGGTCCCGGCCGGGCCAGTCGGCCACCGGCAGCTGGGCCGCGAGCCGGGCGACGTGGGCCCCCTCGTCGCCGGCGGGCGCGGCCAGGGCCATCGCCCCGATCTCGGCCATGATCTCGGCGCGCGGGCGGGAGCGGTCGGCGAGCAGGGCGAACGCGGCCATGGCGGGCGTGATGTCCACGGCCGGGGCGCCGGAGGAGGGCCCGTGCTGGGCCAGGAGCGCGTCCTCGAGGGGGATGCCCGCGGCCACGACGGTGCCCACCACCGACCCGGCGGAGGTGCCGACGATGACGTCCGCGTCACCGACCGTCACCCCGGCGCGGGCCAGCCCGGCGAGGATCCCGAACTCCCAGGCGATGCCGGTCATCCCGCCGCCGCCGAGCACCAGCGCTCTCGTCATGACCGGACGGTAACCCATCGCCTCACCCGGCGCACCGGCCCGGCGCGGCGACCATGGAGTCATGCGGACCGCGCGGACCGTCGGCGGCCTGTCGCTCATCGGTCTCGCGCTGGCCGCGGCCGTCGTGACCTGCCGGGGCGGCGGCGACGACGCCGATGCGCGGCACGGCCCCCGGTGCACCGTCAGCAGCCCGGCCAGGCTCGCCGGCCGCACGCTCACCGCGTTCGACCTCGAGGGCCGCCCGCTGCGCTGCGCCGACCTGCACGGGGCCACGCTGCAGGACGCGGCCATCACGAGCGCGGACCTCTACGGGGCCGACCTGAGCCGGGCCACGGCCCGCGAGGCGCAGCTGAGCCAGGTGAAGCTGACACGGGCCGATCTCGACGGGGCCGTCCTGCGTGACGGTTCCCTGACCGACGTCGGGCTGCAGCAGGCCACCCTGCGCGGCGCCGACCTGCGCGCGGTGTCGTTCCTGCGCACCGATCTCGGCGCGGCCGACCTGCGCGGCGCGGACCTGACGGGGGCCTCGTTCGAGGCGTCGAACCTGCGCGGCGCCCGCCTCGACGGCGCCAAGCTCACCGGCGTGACGTTCGTGAACTCGGTCTGCCCCAGCGGCGCCAAGTCCACCGACGGGACCTGCGGGCGATGAGCACTGCTGAGCGCGCGTGCGACCGGAGGCGGAAGCCCGGACCGGCCGCACGCGCGCGGTGAGCGTGCGACGTGCGCGTCAGATGCGGGCGAGCTGCACGGCCTCGATCGCGTCGCGCAGGCGCTGCTCCGCCTCCGCGCTGAGCGAGCTGTGCAGCAGCCGGCCGCCGAGCTGGAAGGGCGCCATCTCGGCCACGACCTTGTCGACGGTGACCTGGTCGACGAGCAGGAACAGCGCCGCCGAGCCCGGCTCCAGCGCCGCGCCGACGTCACGCATGAAGCTGTCGTCCACGCCGGTGTCCGTGAGCCGGGCGGCGGCCGCCCCGCCGGCCGCACCGACCGCCATGCCGATGAACGGCGCGAAGAACAGCAGCCCGATGAGGCCGCCCCACAGCGCCCCGCCCGCGGCCGCCACGCCCGTCGTGCCGTGCTTCTGGTGCAGCCGCACCCGGCCGTCCTCGCCGGCCTCGACCACCGCCGCGTCGCGCACGGTGATGAGCCCCTGCCGCTGCAGCTCGATGATCTTGTCCCGGGCCTGGTTGGCGGTGGCCAGGTCGCGATAGCCGATCGCCACGAGATCGCTCATGATGCCTCCTGGTGTGTGCCGGTGCTTGCCCTGCAAAGGTCATCGCGCCGGGGCCGGATCGCCTCCTCCGCCGGGCATGAGCGCCCGCATCGCGGCGACGAAGGCCTCGTCCTGGTCGAGCTCGCCGTAGGAGAAGCCGGGGTTGCCGCCGCGGCGGTACAGCCGGCGCGGCTCGGCGAGCTCCGCGGCCAGCAGCGCTCGGGTGCGGGCGTCCGGCGGCCCGAGCTCGGCCCAGGCCGCGACCACCGCCGGGCGGGTCAGCGGGTGCCGGGCCCACGCATGCTCGAGGGGCGCACGGACCAGGGCGGCGTCGCCGGTGATGGCGGCGAGGGCGTGGGCGGCCGCGACGGCGGTGTGGCCGTACTGGTCCCGCCGCCGGGCCAGCGCCCCGAGCCGGTCGAGCGTCCCCGGACCCGCGGCGGAGACGGTCCGCAGGGCGCGGGCCGCGACCACGGCGGCGGCGTCGTCGCCGAGGTGGCGGGTCAGGGCCGCGACCGCGGTGTCCGTGTCGGCGTCGACGGTCCAGGCGGCGAGGGTGGCCGCCACCGCGCCGCGGGCGTCGGGCCCGGCGGCCCAGCCGCGCAGGACCGGCAGGACGGTCCCGGCCGTCGCCGGGTCGGCGGCGCCGAGCTGGCCGAGCGCCTCGGCGTTGACCGGGTCGGGCCCCGCCGCGAGCAGCACCGGCAGCGCCTCGCGGGCGGCCGCCGGGCCGATCGCGCGCAGCGCGGCGACGAGCCCGTCGCGGTGGCGGGGCGGCAGCGGGTCGTCCAGGCGGGCCGCGACGGCCGGGGCGAGCGGGGCGGCGACGGGGCCGAGCCCGGCGATCGCCCAGCCGGCGTCGCTGGGCAGCGGCTCCTGCTCCAGCACCCAGGCGAGCATCGGCACCGCCCGGGGGTCGCCGAGCCGGGCGAGCAGGGCGAGGAGGCGCCCCACGGTCGGCGGCTCGGCCGGCCACTCGACGATCCAGGGCGGCACGGCGCGGCGCAGCGGGGTGTGGGGGGCGCGGCGCTCGGCGGACTCGACCAGTCCGGCGAGCGCGTCGGCGACCGGCGCGGCGAACCGGCCGAGGTCGCCCAGGACGCCCGCGGCCCGCGGCCGCACCACCGGCTCCCCCGTCAGGGCGAGGTCCGCGATGCGGCGCAGGATGTGGGTGTACCGCCCGCGCCAGCCGTGCACCAGGTTGCTCGCGGGATGCAGCGCGTCGAGCTGCCACTCGGCATCGGCCGAGCGCAGGCCGGCGAGGAGCACCGCGATCCGGCTCTCCACCCGGTCGCCGTAGGCGTCGCTGACCGCGCGCACGAGCTCGTCCATCTGCGGGTGCCCGCGGCCGGCGTGGAGCTGCTCGCGCATCTCGCGGATCCGGCCGACGAGCGTGTCGGTCTGCAAGCCGGCCGGGGTCGCGGGCGCGGGCGGCGCCGAGTACCCGGCGGCGATGAGCGCGACGGCCGTCTCCGCGGGGGCCGGCACCCCGAGGCGGGCCAGCGCGGCGAGCGCGCCGAGGCGCAGGCCGGCGTCGGGCTCGGCGGTCGTCAGGCCCTCGAGCCAGG
Organism: Dactylosporangium sp. CA-052675; assembly: GCF_050947935.1. Taxonomy (GTDB): domain Bacteria; phylum Actinomycetota; class Actinomycetes; order Mycobacteriales; family Micromonosporaceae; genus Dactylosporangium. The sequence goes on from NZ_CP192010.1 coordinate 7,589,805, forward strand.
CGATCGTGGCCGGGTCGGCGGTGGCGAGCCGGGCGACGGCGGTGACGATCGCCCGGCGCACCAGCGGGTCGGGCTCGGCGTCGGCGTGCCGGCGCAGCAGGCCGGCCGTGGCCTCGGGGGCCTCGGCGGCGATCGCGCGCAGCAGCGGTACGACGGCCGCCCGCACGTGCGCGTCGGCGTCGTGCAGCAGCGCGAGGAAGCGGGGGCGGTCGGCGGCGAGGGTGGCGTTGGCCGTCCGCGTCCGCCCGGCGAGCGGCTGGTCCCACGTCGCGCCGCCGACGCTCGCCAGCAGCTCGATGGCCGCGGCCCGGCCGGGCAGCCCCGGCGTGGTGGCGATCCGGGTGAGGAACGGCAGCGTCTCGAGGGTGCAGCGGTAGACGTCGCCCTGGTGGTGCACGGCCCCGTAGAACTGCTCGAGCGCCACCTCGCGCACGGCCGGGTCGGGGTCGACGAGATCGCGCAGGATCGCGGGGACGCCCGCGGCGGAGCCGTAGGCGTGCCGCAGCCGCTGCCACGCGACGGCATCGAGCCCGGCGAACACGTCGACATCGCCCATGGGCGGCGATCCTACGACGTGTCCGGCCGGGCTCGGGTCCCGCCGGTCGGGTTACACGCGGCCGTAGCCGTAGAGCGAGTCGATGTCGATCGGGGCGACCTTGACCACGGTCCGGCTGTTGGGGGCGTGGATGATCTGGTTGTTGCCGATGTAGATGCCCACGTGCCCGAGGCCGTTGTAGAACACCAGGTCACCGGGGGCGAGCTGGGCCCGCGAGATGTGCTTGACCTTGCCCCACTGCTGCGCGGCGTTGTGCGGCAGCGTGACGCCCGCCGCCTTCCACGCCATCATGGTGAGGCCCGAGCAGTCGAACGTGTTCGGGCCGGCGGCGCCGAAGACGTACTTCTTGCCGAGTTGGGCCCACGCGTAGCTGACCGCCTTGCCCGCCGCGCCGGAGACGGCCGGCGGCGGTCCCGGGTTCGTGGTCGGGTTGGCGGTCTTCACCGGGGTCTTCGCGTTCGCCGCCGCGGCGGCCGCGGCCGCGTCGGCCTTGCGCTGCATCTCGTCGAGCTTGGCGATGTTGCCCTCGATCTGCTTGCGCCGCGCCTCGAGGTCGGCCTTCTGCCGGCCCTGGGCCGCGAGGGTCTCGTTGAGGCGCTGCTTCTCGGCGTCGACGCCGGCCTTGGCCGAGGCGTACCTGGCGAGATCGGCCTGCTGGTTGCGGGAGATCTGCTGCAGCGTGCCGACGCGGTCGAAGAAGCCGTCCGACGACGTGGCGCCCAGCATCAGCGACCAGGAGCTCAGGTTGCCGCCGGACTTGTAGGCGTTGACGGCGATCTGGTCGGCGGTGGCGCGGGCGGCGTCCATGCTCGCCTCGAGCGGCTGCAGGTCGGTCTCGCGCTGCTTGATCGCGGCCTGGGTGGCCTCGAGGTCGCCGTTGATCTTGTTGTAGTCCTCGACGATGTGCTCGAGCTCCGCGTTACCCTTGTCGATCTGGGCCTGGAGCTCGTCGTGCGTCGGGTCGGCGTGTGCGGCACACGCCGGCGCGACCATCGCCGCGACCGCCACTCCGATGAGTAACGAGCGCAGCGCCGTCCGTCGGTTGAACACGGCAAGCGTCCTTCTTCGCATCCGCCTACCGGGTTAGCTGACGGGTTCGGGCGAGAAGAAGGTTCGCCCTACCACGACCGTGACGGTCGCGGATTCACCCCTGGAGCAAGCCCCGGGTGGGTCCCCGGCTCACGCGCCGGCGCCTGTTGCCAGGGCCGTCGTACGACTCGGCGGAGCCCACCCGGGCCGCCCTCGGTGAGCGGCTGTGACCTGGTAGGCCGCCCCAAACGTATCGGCGGGGTCCCGGCGGCGGAACCGTCCTAAGCAACACTTAACGTGGATTCAAAGATCACGTTGCGTCGATGGCGTCCGATACCGCCCGATTGCTCCGGATCCGTCGCCGCCCAGCGCTGCCGTCCCGCCTCGCGGGCGTGGAGCACACCGTCGAAGAACACCTCCTCACCGCCGTCGCCGTCGGCCAGCTCGACGAGTTCGACCGTGTCGCCGGTGTACGTCAGCACGATCATCGGGCTCGTCCCGTACACGGCCCGGCTGCTGCGGCCGGGGTGCACGGGCGGCCCGAGCCGGCCCTCGACCACGTCGCGATGCTCGCCGACCTTGACCAGGGCCACGCCCTCGCCCTCGCCCGGAAGAATCTCCATGCCGCGCATGGTGCCACGGCCGCGCGACAGCGTGCCGCCGCCCGGCGCGGGCCCGGCGACGCTCCGAAGTGGACACCGCCGGGGCCGGCGGCGGAGGAAACGTTCCAACGATCGGGTGTACCCGCATCGCCGGCGCAGCGGCTCGACCGGCGGGCACGAGCAGCCGAAATGCGCACCGGAAGGCCGGATTGCGCGGGCCCGCCCACCGCCGTCGGGCCGTGTGGGCCCTTGTTTGCGCACGCCGGGCACGAGTAACGTCACGGGCCGTGAGCGCAGTGCAGCGTAACAACGTCAGGCTGCTTGGCCCCGAGCACGCCCCGGCCGTCGTCTTCGCGCACGGATTCGGCTGCGACCAGAACATGTGGCGGCTCGTCGCGCCGCGGTTCGCCGACGATCATCGCGTCGTGCTGTTCGATCACGTCGGGGCCGGAAACTCCGATCTCGGCGCCTACGACCCCCGGCGGTACTCCTCGCTCGGCGCCTACGCCGACGACCTGCTCGGGATTCTGCACGAGCTCGACCTGCGCGGGGTCGTGTTCGTCGGGCACTCGGTCGCCGCGATGATCGGGCTGCTCGCGGCGAACGCCGAGCCGGACCGGTTCGCCAGGCTCGTCCTCGTCGGCCCCTCTCCGCGGTACATCGACGACCACGACTACTATGGCGGCTTCAGCGCCGGCGAGATCGACGAGCTGCTGGAGAGCCTCGACAGCAACTATCTCGGCTGGTCCGCGGCGATGGCGCCGGTCATCATGGGCAACGCCGACCGGCCGGAGCTCGGCGAGGAGCTGAGCAACAGCTTCTGCCGCACGGATCCGGCGATCGCGCGGCAGTTCGCCGAGGTGACCTTCCGCTCCGACAACCGCGCGGACCTGGGCAAGGTGAGCGTGCCGACGCTGATCCTGCAGTGCTCCGAGGACGTCATCGCGCCGCGGGAGGTGGGCGCGTACTGCAACGCCAACATCCCCGGCAGCACCCTCGTCGTGCTCGACGCGACCGGACACTGCCCGAACCTCAGCGCCCCGGACGAGACCTTCGCGGCGATCGACGGTTTCCTGCGGACGGGCTGACGCGTGCCGGAGCCGCTGCCCGAGGAGAACGCCGAGGAACTTTACGACAGCGCCCCCTGCGGGTATCTCACCCTGCTGCCGGACGGCACCATCGTGCGCGTGAACCGGACGTTCCTGCACTGGACCGGCTGGCGCCGCGACCAGCTGGCCGGCCGGCGCGTGCACGAGTTCTACGCCGCCGGGAGCCGGATCTGGCACGAGACGCACCTGGCGCCGCTGCTGCACATGCAGGGCGAGGTCCGGGAGGCGGCGGCCGAGTTCCGCAAGGCCGACGGCTCCCGGCTCGACGCGTTCGTCAACGCGGTGCTGCGCGCGGGTCCGGCCGGCAGCCAGGCCCTCGTGCGGATGACGGTGTTCGACGCGAAGGAGCGCCGGACGTACGAGCGGCAGCTGCTCGAGGAGCGCCGCAGCGCCGAGCGCAACGCGACCCGGATCCGGCTGCTGCAGGAGATGGTGGTGCGCTGCGCCGCGATCGAGCGGGCCGAGGAGATCGTCGCGCCGATCGCGCGGGTCGGCGACGAGGCGTTCGCGGCCTCGGCGACCCGCGTGTGGCTGCTCGACCCGGCACAGGCCGCGCTGCGCCCGCTCGGCGTCGCCGACGAGCTGCTCTCGCTCGACGACCAGGCCCCGGAGGCGCGCGCCGCGGCCCTGCTCGACGTCGTGCGGCACGCCGAGGACGACGGTGGCCTGCGCCTGGTCTCGCCCATGCTGGCGGATCAGCGGGTGCTGGGGGCGGTGTCGTTCGTGTTCGCGCCCGACCGGCCCGGCTCCTGCGAGGCGGAGCCCGCGCGCCCGCGCGCGTTCGGCGAGGACGAGATCGAGCTCATGCGGACCGTCGGCCGGCAGGCCGGGCAGGCCCTCGAGCGCATCCGGCTGCTGGAGGAGACGACGCGCCGGGCGTGGCAGTCGGGCTTCCTGGCCCGGCTCAGCCGCGACCTCGACGAGACCGTCGGCTTCACCGCGCGGGCGCGGCGGCTCGTGGAGCTGCTCGTGCCCGACGTCGCCGGCTACGCCCAGATCGACCTCGACGCCGCCGCCCCGCCCGGGGAGCCGGCCTGGCGGGCGTCCGCGCCCGCGCGGCCGGGCGGGGGCTGGACGATCCCGAACGACGTGCTCGCCTCGGTGCACGCGGCCGGGCGGACGGCAGCGGCACCCGTGGCGGCCCCGCTGATCACCATCGACGGCGAGCGGGCGCTGGTGCTGCCGCTGCGGGCGCGCAACGCGATGCTCGGCACGCTGCTGCTGGCCGGGGGCGAGGCGGCCGGCGCCGGGCACGTCGGGCCGGAGTTCATCGCCGACCTCGCCGACCGGGCCGGGCTGTCGCTGGACAACGCGCGGCTGGCCGAGCGGGACCGCGAGGTGGCGCACACCCTGCAGCGCAGCATGCTCAGCGGCGACTGGCCGGCGGACCCGCGCTACCACGTGGTGACCGCGTACCGGCCGGCGGTGCACACGCTCGAGGTGGGCGGGGACTGGTACGACGTGTTCGCGACCTCGGCCGAGAGCGTCGGGATCGTCGTCGGCGACGTGGTGGGCCGGGGCCTGCACGCGGCCAGCGCGATGGGGCAGCTGCGCAGCGCCGTGCGCGCGCTCGCGACGGCGCACGACGGGCCGGCCGAGGTCCTGCGGCACATGGACGACTTCGTCTCGCACTTCGCGGCCGGGCAGATGACCACGCTCGCGTACGCCGAACTGGCGCTGGACAGCGGAATGCTGCGGTACGCGTGCGCCGGGCACCCGCCGCCGCTGCTCGTGGAGCCGGGCGGGGCGTCGAGCTTCCTGTGGGGCGCGCGCTCCGGGCCGCTCGGCGCCACCGCGGCGGGGCGGACGCGCAGCGAGGCGACGCTGACCGTGCCGCGCGGCTCGCGGCTGGTGCTCTACACCGACGGGCTCGTCGAGCGCCGCGGCGAGCGCTTCCACCACGGCCTGGACCGGCTCGCCGCGGCGGCCGCCGAGCACTGGCGCACGCCGCTGGGCTCGCTGGCCACCGAGCTCAGCGACGCGATGCTGCCGGGCGGCGGCGGGCACGACGACATGTGCCTGCTGGCGCTGGACTACGCCGACGCGCCGCCGTTCCGGGTCGAGGTGCCGGCGCGCATGCAGGCCCTCGCCGGCTTCCGCGCGGCCCTCGACGCCTGGCTGCGCGAGCAGGGGGTCGGCGACTACGACCGTTTCGGGGTGGTCCTGGCCACCGCGGAGGCGGTCGCGAACGCGATCGAGCACGGGTACGGTCACGACGAGGCCCGCACCGTGGGCGTCCTCGCCCAGGTCGACGGCGACGCCGTCTCCCTGCGCGTGAGCGACACCGGCCAGTGGCGCCCGCCGCGCACCGCGCTGCGGCGGGGCCGGGGCCTGGCGCTGATCGGGCGCCTCATGGACGAGCTCGTGATCGACCGCGGTACCGGCGGCACCACGGTCCTGATGCGCCGCCGCGCGGCCGGCGGGGGGCGTTGAGATGAGCGGGGAGCGTCAGGTCCGGGTGTACTCCGCCGGCGGCTGCGAGATCGTCGCGCTGCTCGGCGAGATCGACCACGCGACGGCGCCGCTCGTGGAGCGCGACGTGCTCGCGAGCGTGCGCGCCACGACCGGCGTGGTCGTCGACCTCACCAGGACCACCTTCCTCGACAGCGCGGGCCTGCTGTGCCTGGACCGGATGGTGACCGCCTTCGGCGACCGGGGCGCCCCGGTGCGCGTGGCCGCCCCGGCCGACGGCATGGTGCGGTTCACCCTCGACCTCATCGGCTTCCTGCCCGACCTGCTGACCGAGGACGTCGACGCCGCCGTCGCCGCGATGACGCGGTAGCCGGGCGGCTTCGCGGCCGGGAAACTCGTACCGCCCGATTGTCGATCCGGGTGGGTCGCCGTTCGTGTCAGGGCAGAATCCTGACGAGGCGAAGGGGTGGGACGCGATGCGGGTGCTCATGGACGGACTCGGGCTCGTGGAGTCGCCGCGCTGGCACGACGGGCGGCTGTACTTCGCCGACTGGACCGCCGGCGAGGTCATCGCGCTCGGCGGGGACGGCGCGAGCGAGGTGTTCGCCCGCGTGCCCTCGCTGCCGCTGTGCATCGCGTGGCCGCCGGGCGACGGACGACTGCTCATCGTCGACTCCCCCAACGGCCGGCTCCTGCGCCGGGAGCCCGGCGGTCAGCTCGTCACACGCGCCGAGCTGGGGCAGCCGGGCTGGAACGACATCGCGGCCGACCACCGGGGCAACGTGTTCGTCAACCGCGTCGACTTCGACGTGATGCGCGGGGCCGAGGCGAGGCCGGGGGCGGTCTTCGTGGCCGCGGCCGACGGGTCGGTACGCCAGGAGGCCGACGACATCGCCTTCCCCAACGGCATGGCCGTCACCGCCGACGGCGCCACGCTCGTCGTCGCCGACTCCTACCGGCACCACCTGCTCGGCTTCGACATCGGCGCGGACGGCGGCCTGTCGAACCGCCGCGTCTGGGCCGACCTCGGCGACGGCGTCCCGGACGGCATCTGCCTCGACGCCGAGGGGGCGGCCTGGTACGCCGACGTGCCCCACCGCCGCTGCGTGCGCGTCGCCGAGGGCGGCCGGGTGCTGGCGAGCGTCGAGCTCGACCGGGGCGCGTTCGCCTGCGCGCTGGGCGGATCGACGCTGTTCATCACCGCCGCGATCTGGAACGGCATGACCGAGGCCGAGATGGTGGCGCCCGGCAGCGGCCGGGTCCTCGCGGTGGAGGTCGGCGTCCCCGGCCGGTGAGGCCTGCTGCGACGAGCGGGACGCCGTCGTGCTCTCGTTCGCGCGGTCCCTGGCCACCCCGGCCGGGCCTCGACGTCGTCGGGCGCGGCGGGTCGCGCCGCCCGGAGGAGCCCCTGCCGCCGGGCGGCGCTGGCCTTCACGACATCCATGGCGGACAATTCCCTGCTGTGACGCAGAGACCGCCCGCCGTGCCCGGGGTCCCGGTGCTGGGCAACGCGCTGGCGATGATGGGCGACGTCCAGCAGTTCTTCGTGAACGCCTACCGCGACGCCGGCCCGGTGTTCCGCGTGCGGGCCCTGAACCAGGCCTTCGTCATCATGGCCGGCGCGGCCGCGAACCGGTTCCTGCTCGAGCGCGGCGAGGCGGTGTTCACCAGCGAGGAGAGCCTCGGCGGCCTGAACCGCGAGTTCGGGATGCGGGTCCACGTGCTGCGCGGGCGGCCCCACCGGCACCTGCGCAAGCTGCTCGGCGCCGGGCTGTCGCGGGACCTGCTCGCCGCGCGCTGGGACGCCGTCACGGCCGAGACCGGGCGGATCCTCGACGGCTGGGCGGGGCGGCCCGCGCTGGGCGTGGTCGACGGGTGTCAGCGGCTCGCCGCGGCCCAGCTGTCGATCGCGTACACCGGCGCGAGCTCGGCCGCGCGGTTCGAGACGCTGCGCTCGGCCTTCGAGCTCGTCCTCGACGTCACCATCGCCGGGAAGTGGCCGGCCGCGACGCTGCGGTGGCCCGGCTACCGCCGCGCCCGGGCCGAGATCCACCGCTTCGCCCGCGAGTCGCTGGCCGAGCGGGCCGCCGAGCGGGCCGCCGCGACGCGGGAGGGGCCGCGCGACCTGCTCGACCAGGCGCTCGACGCGGTCGACGAGCACGGCGAGCCGTACCCGCTCGGCGTGCGGGCCGGCATGGCGCTGCAGGGCTACTTCGCGGGCGTCAACACGGTCGCGTACCTCTACAGCTTCATGATCGACGTCCTGCTCCGCGACCCCGGCCTGCTCGCCCGGGTCACCGCCGAGGTGGACGCCGTGCTGGGCGACGGTCCGCTCGCGTTCGAGCGGCTGCGCGACCTGCCCGCGCTGCACGGCCTGGTGATGGAGACGCTGCGGGTCTACCCGCCGGCGCCGGGCTCCGCGCGCACGGCGGTCGAGGCGTTCGACTTCGCGGGCTGCCGCATCGAGCGCGGCGAGCGGGTGCTCGTCGCCACCTGCGTCCCGCACCAGCTCCCCGAGCACTTCCCCGACCCGGAGCGCTTCGACGTCGACCGGGACTTCACGGCCGCGCGGAAGGCGGCGGTGTACGCGCCCTTCTCCGTCGGCGGCCACACGTGCCTCGGCGCCGGGATGACCCAGGTGCTGGCCGTGGCCACGGTCGCGATGCTGGTCCGCCGTCTGCGGCTCACCCCGGCGCGGCCGGGCCGCCCGCTGCGCATCACCGCGACGCCCGGCCCGAACCCCGGCAAGCGCTTCGCGATGTCGGCGGTCGCCCGCCGGAACTGATCACGCCCGCGCGATCGGGCCGGTCAGCGCGCCCGGGGCCAGAGGTCGTACGGGTGACGGCCCGGCCGGAACCCGTGGGCCTCGGCCATCCGCGCCGCCGCCGCGAACCCGTGCCCGACGGCCGCCGGCAGATGGGCGTCGCTGCCGAACGACACGGCCTCCCCGCCCTCCTCGTGCCACCAGGTCAGCAGGATCGGCCGCATCGGGAGCCGGATGTTGATCTCCAACGCGCGGCCGGACCGCGCGGTCGCCCGCAGCGCGGCGCGGAACTCCTCCTCGAACGCCGCCGGGTCGAACGGCCCCGCGGCCTCGGCCGGCCAGGAGCGCGCCGCGTAGTCGATGTGCGCGAGGACGGTGAAGGCGTCGCTGCCGGTGACGAGGTCGACGACGCCGGCCAGGTACCGCCGCATGACCTCCGCCGCGGGGCGGTGCGGGTAGATGCCCCACGGCTCGGCGAACCCGTCGCCGTGCGCCAGGCAGTGCAGCGAGCCGAGCACCCGGTCGAACCGGCCGGCCCGCAGGACGTCCGCGCAGGCGGCGGCGTGCCAGTGCGGCTCACCCAGCTCCAGCCCGCTCATGATGCGCAGGTCGGGGAACCGTTCGCGGCACCGCTCGATCGCCGCCAGGTATCCGGTGACGTCGAACGCGGGAGGCGTCAGGAGCCCGTCGGCCGCGGCCACGGCGGTGAGGTGCTCGTTGACGTAGGGGCCCTCGACGGCGACGGGCCAGACCGTGTGGTCGAGGTGCTCGGTGAAGGCGACGGCCGCGAGCCCGATCCGGATCGCCTCGGCGCACGTGCGCTCCATCGATGCCAGCGGGGCGTCCCAGGACCATTCGCTGTGCACGTGACTGTCGGCGGGCAGCACCCGGCCATGGTGTCACGCCGTCGCACGGGCCCGTCCGCGGGCGCCGTGACGACGACCGGATGGTCACGGCCGGATGGTCACGGCCAGATGGGTCACGGCCGGATGGTCACGGTCAGCCGGGACCGGCGCCCGGTTCAGATCCGGTAGACGGCGTACCAGCACAACGCCGCGGCCCCGCCGCTCACCACGAACGCGCCGAGCAGGACGGGCCACGAGCCCCGGAGCCGATGCCGGAAGGCGAGCCACAGCAGCACGCCGACCGGCAGCGCGATTCGCAGCACCTCGCCGGCGACGACCCCGCGCACGAAGTCGGCCTCACGCCCGTCGGCGAACCCCAGCAGCCGCCACGGCTCCACGACCGCCACCGACTGCCACCCCTCGCCGGACAGCGCCCCGCACGCGACCCCGGCCGCCAGAGCCGCGGCATCGGTACGCTCCGATCGCACCGCATGCCCGAGCAGCCCGAGCACCGGGCCGGCGACGAGCGACCCGACGAGCCAGAGCGCGGTCATCTTCGCGACGGAGAGCAGCCCCATCATGTCCGCCGAGGAGCCGTCCTCGAGGTAGCCGCCGCTCCACCGCCGGCTGACGAACACGACGAGCCCGTAGTACACGAGCGTCGCGGCCACGAGGAGCACCGCGGCGCGGGCGACGGCCTGCCGGCGTACGGCCGCGAGACGCCCGACGAGGAAGGCCGCGAGCCCCCAGGAGAAGCCGCTGCTGGTGAGCGCGACGAGCACCTGCCCGGCCATCCCGCCGACGGCATCGGCTCCGAACGCGAGCAGCCCCAGCACCACGCCCACGACCCCGGCGACCACCACCGCGCCAGGCTAGGCCGCGCGCGCAACCGCCGTCCGCCGCCGCGACGGCGGCGCACGCGGGCTCGCCCGGCAGGCCTACCGCGGCCGCCGGGCGTGGGAGTCGTCGTTCGGGTCGCGATCAGCCGCCGGGTCCGGCGCGGTAGCGGCCCGTCCGTTTTAGACGACTATAGGGCTTCTATAGACAAACCAAACGTATGAGTGGTTTTGCCGATATTCGCCGGGAAAACTACCTAACGTAATCGCATCGTCACAACAACGAGGGGGATCGTGAAGATGCGCAACGTTCAGCGAATGCTGACACTGGCCGGCATGACCATGGCCGCGGCCGCGGTCGTGGGCATGGGGGCGTCGGCCGCGTCGGCCAGCACCGTCCAGGACGGCAAGGGCAACATCGCCCAGCCCCGCCCGGGCGGCGACAACCACCCCGGCGACCGCCGCGGCCCGGGCAGCGACGGCCGCTGGCACGGCTCGTGGGACGGCCACCGCGACAACCGCGACTGGGACCAGTCGTGGGTCGTGCGCACGTTCCAGAACAAGCGCGCCTGCACCGCCGCCGGCTGGGTCGGCGAGCGCGCCGGCATGTGGGACGACTCCGACTGCTACCGCGTCGGCCGCAGCAACAGGTACGTGCTCGTCGCCCACGAGTACAACAGCCGCCGGCACCACCACCACCGCTGACCCACCCCGCCGCCGTCGAGGCCCGTCGACGCGCGGCGACACCGCGGCGGCCGGGACGCGAGCTTCGCGTCCCGGCCGTCGCGCGTTACGGTGGCAGCATGCCACGCAGGCCCGGTCGGGTCCCGGTGCTCACGGCGCCCGCCGCGGCGCTCGACGTCGGCGGGCGGAGCATGACGGTGCCCGTCAGCCTCGAGGCCGGGACGTGATCCACACCGTCGGGCACGGGGCGCGCACCGTCGAGGAGCTCGTCGCGATCCTCACCGAGGCGCGGGTCGGCACGCTCGTCGACGTGCGGCGGTTTCCCGGCTCCCGGCGCCACCCGCAGTTCGGGCGGGACGCGCTCGCCGGGGCGATCCGCGCGGCCGGGCTGGAGTACACCTGGCAGGGCGAGACGCTCGGCGGGCACCGCACCGGCCGGACGGGCTCGCGGCACACCGCCGTGCCGAGTCCCGCCTCCGCCGGGTACGCCGACCACATGGACACCCCCGCGTTCCGGGACGCGATCGACGCGCTCGTCGCCGCCCCGCAGGCGCAGGTCGTGATGTGCGCCGAGTCGAACTGGACGCAGTGCCACCGGATGCTCGTCGCCGACGCGCTCACCATCCGCGGCGCACGGGTCGAGCACCTCGGCGCCGCCCGCGAACCGCACCGCCTCAGCCCCGGCGTCCGCCGCGGCGAGGACGGCTGGCCGGTGTACGACGCCCAGCCGCCGCTGCCCGGCCTCTGACGCGGACGCTGCCGGTCTCAGGAGGTGTGCGCGATCTGCGTGAGCGAGCGCCACAGCAGGGCCACGAACACCGCGGTCCCGGCGAAGGCGAACCAGAACGGCGCCGCGACGCCCAGCCGCGTCGCCAGCGCGCCGCCGATGACCGAGCCGATCACCAGGCTGCCGAAGACGGCCACCGTGTTCACGCTGTTCACGCGGCCTTGCAGGTGTGCCGGTACGGCGTGCTGGCGCACCGTCACCGAGGTCGTGCCCCAGATGAACACGTGCACGCCGAAGACGAACAGGATCACGCCCGCGACCACGGCCGAGTGCGTCAGCGCCAGGCCGAGATGGGTGCACGCCTCGATCAGCAGGCCCACCCGCATGATGTTGCCCAGGCTCACGTGCCGGGTCAGCCGGCCGTACATCGCGGTGCCGATGAGTCCGCCCGCCGCCGACACCGTCGTGAGCACGCCGTAGCCGGCCGGGCCGAGGCCGAGCTGCTGGGCGCAGTACAGCACCAGCACCGACCAGGCCGCGCCGAACGCCAGGTTCACGACCAGGATCGTCAGCACGAGCGTGCGCACCGCCGGGTGCGCGACGGTCCAGCGGAAGCCCTCCACCATGTCGCGCCGGATGCCGGCGGAGTCCCGGCCGGGTCTCGGCAGCGGCGGCAGGCGCATGGGCAGCAGCATGAGCACGCCCGCCACGATCAGCACGGCCTGGGCCAGCAGCGGCCAGGCCCGCCCGGCGGCGAACAGGGTGGCGCCCACCGAGGGGCCGACGAGCTGGTTCATGGTGATGTACCCGGTCGTGAGCCGGGCGTTCGCGGTGGCCAGGTCCTCGCGGGGCACGAGCATCGGCGCGAGCGTCTGCGTGGTGTTGTCGGCGAACACCTCGGCCGTGGCCAGCAGCGCCAGGCCCGCGAGCGCGACCGCCACGGTGACGACGCCGGTGACGACGGCCGCGACCAGCCCGGCGAGCACCAGGATGCGCGAGGTGTGCGCGACGAGCACGATCCGCCGCCGGTCGACGCGGTCCGAGAGCACCCCGGCGTGCAGCCCGAACAGCAGCGGCGGCGCCCACCGCAGCAGTGCGGCGAGCGCCACCGGAAAGGGGTCGTCGGTCAGCGAGGCGACGAGCAGCGGGCCGGCCGCGACCGCGATCCCGTCACCGAGATTGGTCGACCAGGAGGCGCTCATCAACCAGCGGAACGGGACCGGCAGCACCCGGGGAGACTACGCGAGCGAACCCCCGCGCGAGCAACCAGATTCCCAGCGCCACCAGGAGCCGCAGCAGGAAGAGCACGCCCGGGCCGAACAGCACCGCCTCGGCGGCATCGCCTCGCTGACCGCCCTGCGATCCTTGCACAAAAGCGGCACCACTCCCCCGGCGAGCGCGGCGCCGGGCCGGGTCTCGGCCGCGAGCGTGGCCCCGCCCTAGGCTCGGGGCATGACGCGGACCACCCCACCCCGGCCGCTGGACGTCGCGGCCGTCTTCCCCGAGCTGGGCGCGCACACGACGACGGCGACGCGGCTGCACCCGCGGCCCGGTGCCCCCGCGGTCACGGACAGCTCGATCGGCGGCCCGCTGCTCTGGCCGGCCGGCGAGCCGTGGCCCGTGTGCGACGCGGACGACCACGACGACCCGGTCCCGCTGCCGACCCCGATGATCCCCGTCGCCCAGGTGTACCGCCACGACGCCCCCGACTTCGCCGGCCCGCCCGGCACCGACGTGCTGCAGGTGCTGTGGTGCCCGCTCGACCACCTGGACGAGGGGTACAACCCGCTCGTGCGCGTCTTCTGGCGGCGCGCGGCCGACGTCACGCGGGTCCTCGCCGAGCCGCCCTCGCCGGCCGAGGTGCACGAGGAGTACGTCCCGGCGCCGTGCGTGGTGCACCCGGAGCGCGTGCGCGAGTACGACTACATCGGCTCGCTGCCCGGGGACCTCGCCGCGCGGGTGCGGGAGCGGTTCGGGTCGCGGTACCAGTACGACCTCTCCCTCGCCCCGGGCTGGAAGCTCGGCGGGTTCGCGAACTGGTCGCTCACCGACCCCCTGCCGATGGACTGCGAGGCGTGCGGGGCCCCGATGACGCTGCTGTTCACCGCCGCCTCCAGCGAGGGGCCGGCGAGCTGGCAGCCGGTCGAGGACGCGCCGGTCACGCCGACCGGGGTGGTCATCGGGCGGGGTTACTCGCTGTACGTGTTCGGCTGCCCGGCCTCGTTCGAGCACCCGGTCGCCACCGCGATGCAGTGAGGTTTGCCGGAACGGCAAAGCGATTCGCCACGCCGGGCGGTTCCGGGTCATGGTGGGCGGCATGGACGCACAGGAGTGGGACGACCGGTACCGCGCGCAGGACCGGCTCTTCAGCGGCAACCCGAACGGCGTGCTCGTCACCGAGGCGGGCGCGCTGGAGCCGGGGCGGGCGCTCGACGTCGGCTGCGGCGAGGGCGGCGACGCGCTGTGGCTGGCCGACCGCGGGTGGCGGGTCACCGCCGTCGACATCGCCCCGACGGCCCTGCGGCGCGGGGCCGCGCTCGACCCCGGGGGCCGCGTGACGTGGACGGAGGCGGACCTGAGCACGAGCCGGCCGGAGGCGGGCGCCTTCGACCTCGTGTCGGCGCAGTACTTCCCGCTGCGGCGCGACGCCGGCGACGCGGCGCTGCGCGGGCTGCTCGACGCCGTCGCGCCGGGCGGTCTGCTGCTCTACGTCGGCCACGACGTCTCCGAGGTGCCGGCCGACAGCGGGTTCCGGGCCGAGGACTACTACCACCCGGCCGACGTCGCCGCGCTCCTCGGTCCACAGTGGACTATCCTGGCCGACGAGACGCGCCCGCGCACCGCCCCCGCGCCGCCCGGCACCCACCACCGCCACGACACCGTGCTGCTGGCCCGGTTCACTCCCGCGTCAGCAGCCACGTCGTGAGGATGAGCAGCGCGCAGCCCGCGGTGCCGACCGCGAAGATCCGCTCCCACGAGACCAGCTCCAGCGACGCCCCCGCGTAGCCGGAACCCCAGATGGCGGCGCACAGCACCACGGTGGCCGTCCGCAGCCGCTTCGCCAACGGCTCAGTCATGCCGGCAGACCATACACACGGTCCATGACGGTTTCGTGTCAGTGCTCAGCCCGGCACCGCGTCGAACCGGCGCGCCTCGGTGAGCTCGCGCATGTAGTCGCGCAGCCGGCCGCGGGCGGCGGTCGCGGTGCCGGTGAACTCGAGGCCGAGCTCCAGGCCGTCCGGGGTGAGGTCGGCGCGCATGATCCGCGCGGGCAGGGCCAGGCGCTCGCCGTGGACGGTCAGCACCAGGTCCACGTCGCCGCCGCGCGGCCCGGCCGCGTCCGTCCGGCAGCGCGCGCCGCTCTCGGAGACGTCGGTGAGGTCGGCCGGGTAGGACTGCCCGCCCTGCCCGAGGGTCGCGGCCGCCGGGAGCGGGGCGCGCGGGTGGCGGCGGCGCTCCAGCCGGTCGCCGAGGTCCGCCATCGACTCGATCCGCTCGATGGTGGTCGCGACCCGGTTGCGCAGCGCCTCGACCACGCGGCGCTGCTCGTCGGCGACCGCGCTCAGCGAGGAGGTGACCTCGTCGATGCCGCCGATGCCCGCGGTCACGGTCGCGATCGCGCCGCCCATCGCGGCCGTGTTCGCCTCCAGCGACGTGATGGTGCTGGAGATCTCGGCGGTCGACTCGGTGGTGGTGCCGGCCAGCTGCTTGACCTCGTCGGCGACGACGCTGAAGCCGCGCCCGGCCTCGCCGGCCCGGGCCGCCTCGATGGTCGCGTTGAGCGCCAGCAGCTTCGTCTGGTCCGCGACCCCCGCGATCAGCGCCGTGATGCCGCTGACCCGCTGCAGGCTCTCGCCGAGCTGCCCCACGACCCGGTCGGCGTCGCCGGCGTTGCGGACCGCGTCGGCGGTGCGCTGCCCGGCCGCGCCGACCCGTTCGTCGATCGCCGCGGCCGCGGCCAGCACCTGCTCCACGTCGCGCATCACCTGGTGCAGCTCCTCGCGGACCTGCACGGAGCTGTCGGCCACGGCCTGCTGCGCCCGGTCGCGCAGGCTCGCCTCGGCCGCCCGGGCATGCTCGGCGTTGGCGCGCGTCTCCGCGTCGCGGGCCGCGTGCTCCCGGGCGAGGCCGGCCTCCTGCTCGGCCAGCGCGTCGAGCATCGCGTTGAACGCCGCCGCGACCCGGCTCAGCTCGTCCTGCCCGCCGACCGCCAGCCGCTCCTGGCGGCCGACGGCGCCGCTGGCGATGCCCGCCATCCGGTCGCGCAGGCGCCCGATCGGCCGGAGGATGACCAGGTTCAGCGCCACCGCGATCAGCACGACGAGGAGCATGACGAAGACGCCGAAGGCGACGGCGAGGCGGTGCATCGTCCGCTCGTGCCGCTGCAGGGTGCCCAGTGTGGCCGTGACCTCGCTGTCCACGAGCGCGCTGGCCTCGTCGAGGGTGGGCATCATGTCGTTGGACGGCTCCAGGTTGCCCACCGTCATCACGTAGACCGCGCGCTTGAGGTCGCCCTGCTGCGCCGCGGCCCGGACCTGGTCGGCGAAGCCGTTGTAGCTGTCGTAGTCGCGGCCGAGCCGGGTCACCAGCTCCCCGAGCTTGGCGCCGGACCCGAGACGGCGGGCCGTGGCCAGGTCCTCGGCCATCTGCTTGCGCGCCGCGGCCGCCTGCTGGAACGTCGTCTCGGCCAGGTCGGCGTGGGTGGTGTCGCCGCCGAGCAGCACCGCGACGTACATGTTCATCTGGTCGTCGTAGTTGTAGAAGTCCGAGCGCAGCGCCCAGACCGCGGTCTGCAGCAGGTGCATGCGCCCGCGGTAGTCCGACACCTCCCGCTGGGCCGACGCGGCCAGCACGGACACGGAGATCGCCACGGTGAGGGCGATGGCGAACACCACCGCCAGGGCCACGTTGGCGCGTCGTGCGATGGTCATGGGTTGCGCCCTTCCACACCAACGACTATCGGACATGTGGCGGCGTTTGCGCAGATCATTCGCAGTTCCCCTCCGAGGTGAACCGAATTGTCATATTTTGTGGTACTGACGGGCTGAATCGTGGCTCGTCAGGTACCACGGGGGGATTTGTGCGAGTTCAACGCTCCAACCTGGCGTTGCTGGGGGCGGCGGTGCTCTGTGCGCTCGTCGCCGGCCCGGGCGTCGCGGCGCCCGCGGCCTTCGCCGCCGAGCACGCCGAGCAGCCGGCCAAGGCCGCTGCACAGCAGCAGCGCGACCAGAAACACCACCAGAAACGCCAAAAACATCAAGACACGGCCAAGCACGACAAGGCTTCGGCCAAGAGGAAAGCCGATGCCACCGTCAAGAAGGCCGTCACGGCCGCGGCGGCGGAACCGGCACCCAGCCTCAGCGCGAGCCCGGGTGTCAGCGCGAGCCCCAGTGTCAGCGCGAGCCCCAGTGTCAGCGCGAGCCCCAGTGTCAGCGCGAGCCCGAGTGCGGGCGGCGGTGTGCAGAACGTCAGCGGCATCTCGCTCGTGGCCGACTACAGCGCGGCCAGCGCCGACGTCGGGCAGACGCTCACGTGGTCCGCGACGCTGACCCTGACCGGCGGCGGAAGCTACACCGGCGTGAACTTCGCGCTGTACCTGCCCACAGGCGTCGACGCCGAGGCCGCCTCGGGCACGACCGACTGCGGCGCCACCCTCATCGCGATCAGCGCCCGGACCCTCGTCGTCGCCGGCGCGTCGATGTCGGTCTCGCAGGCGACGTGCGTCTACAGCATGCCGGTGCACGCGACCCAGGCCGGCACGTACGCGGCCAGCACGGGCATCGCGAACAACACCCAGATCCCGACGTACGACTACAGCGCCACGTTCACGGCGATCCCGGTCCCGACGCTCTCCGCCACCTTCTCGGCCGCGACCGTCGTGGCCGGCGGGGCGGCGAGCCTGGACCTCACACTGGACCGCGCGGACACCGACGCGAAGTCGGGCCTGGGGTACACCGTCGCCCTGCCGGCCGGCGTGACCGTCGGGTCCGCCTCGGCGACCAGCGACTGCGGGGGCACGCTCACCGCCGCCACCGGGCAGTCCACCATCGAGCTGGCCGGCGCGACGCTCGCCACGGGCGTCGCGGGCTGCACGACCTCGGTCCCGCTGGCGTTCTCGGGCTCGGGCGTGAAGACCATCACCGGGCTGAGCGACGTCACCGGGCTCACGCGCCTCGTCAACGGGGTCACGACGGCCTCCATCGAGGTGTACCCGGCCGTGCCCGGCCCGCAGACGATCACCTTCGCCCAGCCCGCGGACGTGCCGTCCTCGACGAGCTCGATCAGCGTCGACCCGACGTCGTCGGCGAGCCTGTACGTGACGGTCACCAGCAACACGACCGACGTGTGCACCGCCGTGCCGGTCGAGACGTCGGGCCGGCAGGTGCAGATCCTCAAGCCCGGCATCTGCTCGCTGACCGCCACCCAGCCCGGCAACGGGTACTACGCCGCGGCCGCCGCGGTGACCCGCACGTTCGCGGTGATCCCGCCGGCCCCGAGCGCGGTCACGGCGACCGCGAACGACTCCTCCATCACCGTGTCGTGGACGGCGGCGTCGCCGGCCACGGGCATCACCGGCTACCGGGCGACCGCGAACCCGGGCCCGGCCACGTGTACGACGACCGGCGCGACCACCTGCGTGCTCGGCGCCCAGGCGGGCACCTCCTACACGGTCACCGTCGTCGCGCTCGCCGGCGAGACGGAGTCGGCCGCGGCCGGCCCGTCCGCCGCGGTGGCCCCGCCCGCGCCCGTCGCGCCCGCGACGCCGCCGTCGACGAACCTGACCCTCACCACGGACAAGGGGCAGATCAGCACCACGGCCCCCGGTGCGGACATCACGTTCATCGGCGACGGGTTCGCGCCCTACTCGACGGTGGTCATCACGATGTACTCGGCGCCGCGCACGCTCGGCACCGCGGTCACCGACGGCACGGGCTCGTTCAGCAAGCGGATCACCATCCCGGCGGACCTCGCCGCGGGGGCGCACACGGCCCTCGCCCAGGGCGCGGCCCCCGACGGGACGACCCGCTCGATGGCGCTGGCCCTGACCGTGGCGGAGCGCGCCGCGGGCTCGGGCACGCTGCCGGTCACCGGCGCGGGCATCATGCTGCAGCTGCTCATCGGCTGCGCGCTGGCCATGACGGGCACCGGCCTGCTGTGGGCCGGGCGCACCCGCCGGGTCTGACGCATCGCGGAGGGGCCGCCGGGCGATCCCGGCGGCCCCTTCGCGTGCCTGGGTATCGTCGCGGTCAACCGGCGGGCAGCGCCACGTAGGTGGTCTCGAGGTACTCCTCGATGCCCTCGAAGCCGCCCTCACGGCCGAATCCCGAGGCCTTCATCCCGCCGAACGGCGCGGCCGGGTTCGAGATCAGTCCGGTGTTGACGCCGACCATCCCGTATTCGAGCGACTCGGCGAGCCGCACCGTGCGGGCGAGGTCGCGCGTGAAGACGTAGGCGGCGAGGCCGTACTCGGTCGTGTTGGCGCGGCGCACCGCCTCCTCCTCGGTGCTGAAGACGCCGATGGGGGCCACGGGCCCGAAGATCTCCTGGCCGTTGATCTCCGAGTCGGGGTGCACGTCGAGCAGCACGGTGGGCAGGTAGAAGCAGCCCGGCCGCTCGGGAGCGCGGCCGCCGGTCACCAGGCGGGCCCCGTCGCGGACGGCGCCGGTGACGAGCCGGTGGACGGAGCCGACGGCGCGCTCGTCGATCAGCGGGCCGACGTCGACGCCCGGGTCCTGGCCGCGGCCGACGATGAGCCGGCCCATCCGATCGGCCAGTTGCTCGGCGAAGCGCCGGGCAACGTCGGCATGGACCAGGAACCGGTTCGCGGCGGTGCAGGCCTCGCCCATGTTGCGCATCTTGGCGAGCATCGCGCCGTCGACCGCGGCATCGACGTCGGCGTCCTCGAAGACGAGGAACGGAGCGTTGCCGCCGAGCTCCATGCTCAACCGCTGCAACCGGTCGGCCGACTGCCGCACGAGCCGCCGCCCGACCGGGGTGGATCCGGTGAAGGACACCTTGCGCAGTCGCGGGTCCGCCATCAGCGCCTCGCTCATCCCGGCGGCACGTGAGGTCGGTACGACGTTGAGGACCCCCGGCGGCAGCCCCGCCTCGGTGAGGATGTCCGCCAGGGCCAGCATCGTGAGGGGCGTGAGCTCGGCCGGCTTGACCACCATGGTGCAGCCGGCGGCGATCGCCGGACCGATCTTGCGCGTCCCCATCGCCATCGGGAAGTTCCACGGCGTGATGAGCAGGCAGGGGCCGATCGGTTTGCGGATGGTGAGCAGGCGGCCGGCCCCGTCGGGGGCGTGCATCCATCGGCCGTGGATGCGCACCGCCTCTTCGGAGAACCACCGGAGGAACTCGTTGCCGTAGGCGACCTCGCCCCTGGCCTCGGCAACCGTCTTGCCCATCTCCAGACTGATCAGCTCGGCCAGCTCGTCCGCCCGGCTCCGGATCAGGTCGAACGCCCTGCGCAGGATCTCCCCGCGGTCGCGTGGTGCGCTCGCCGCCCACTCCGGCCGGGCGGCGTCGGCGGCGTCGAGAGCCTCGATCGCGTCCCTGGCCGAGCCGTCGGCGACCGAGGCGAGGACGGACCCGTCGGCCGGGTCGAGCACCGTGAAGGTGGCTCCCCCTTCCGCCTCGCGCCAACCACCGCCGATGAAGAGGCCGAACCGACCGGGTCCGGGCAGCGTACGTCCGGGCATGAGCGCATGAGCTCCTCGGGCTTGTCGGGCAAGGGATGCTCGCACCGCACCGGGCGACGCGACCGGCGCGGCGCTCAGCGGCTGCTGGCCGCCGCCGCTCGCCGCAGCGCCGCCTGGATCTTCGCGATGTACTGCTCGTCCGAGCGGGTCATCGGGACGACCACGGCCAGGACGCCGAGCAGCAGGCCGCCCTGGAAGATGGGCGCCGCGACCGCCCACGACTCCTCGGTGGACTCGCGGCCGCTGTAGCCCATGCCCCGTTCCCGGATGACGGCGCATTCGGCCCGCAGATCCGCCAGCGTGCGCACGGCCCCGGACTCCGTCTTGAACTCCTCGGTGCCCGGCGGCAGGCCGAGGTAGCCGTGCTCGGCGTTGCTGAACGCGAGCAGGGCCTTGCCCGCGGCGCCCAGGTACACCGGCCCGCGCTCGCCGGGGTGGCAGACCCTCCGCACCAGCCGGCGGGACTCCGCCGACTCGATGCAGACACGGTCGTTGCCGGAGCGGACGAAGAACGCCACGGTCTCGTCGAGCTCGTCGCGGAGGCTGGCGGCGACCTCTCCCGCGAGCTTGCGGATACCCGACCACTGGTCGCCGGCGTAGAGCAGCGCGGTCAGCTCGGGTCCGGGGAAGAACTGGCCGTCCTCGTGCTGTTCCAGGAAGTCGGCCATCTTGAGCGTGGCCAGCAGCCGCGATGCGGTGCTCAGGCTGACCCCGGCCTGGCCGGCGAGCTCGGTCAGCGTCCGGCTCCCGCGAGCGGCCGCGGAGAGCAGGTTGAGCGCACGGATCACCGATCTGACGCCGCGCTGCTCGGTGGGCTCGTCTTCCAGCTCGGTCAATGTGGCCCCCTTCATCGTTCGGCCGTCGAGCCGAAGACGTTCACGTCACGTGTCCGCCAGATCATGCCTACCGTCTCGCCGGTGCGGTAGGGATGTTCACCGTCGTCGTGCTGCATCTGCACCCTTACGGGGCCGAATGTCGCGGAGTCAACGGTATACATCGTGTGCGATCCGAGGTATAGACGATGCGTGATCTTGCCGGTGCAGTGGCTGAACCCGGCAGGCGGGGCCGCCGCGACGTTCGTCAGTGCGATCCGCTCCGGACGCACCGCGGCCACGGACGCGTCGGCGGGCAGGACCCTGCCGTCGTCGACCGGCAGCAGCCCGCCGTTGTCGACGCTGAGCCGCCCCGGGGCCTCGGGACGGACCGCGAACATGTTGTTGGTGCCGAGGAAGTCCGCGACGAAGGCGGACCGGGGGTGCTCGTAGAGCTCCCGGGGCGTCCCCATCTGCTCGATCCGGCCGTGGTGCATCAAGGCGATGCGGTCAGACATCGACATCGCCTCCTCCTGGTCGTGGGTGACGTAGACCATGGTCACCCCCAGCGCCTGCTGGAGCTGCCGGAGCTCGACCTGCAGGCGCTGCCGCAGCTTCCGGTCGAGGGCGCCCAGCGGCTCGTCCATGAGCAGGAACGCCGGGTCGAACACGACGGCCCGCGCCACCGCGATCCGCTGTCGCTGGCCGCCGGAGAGCTGGTCGGGCCGCCGGTTGGCCGCGGCGGCCATGTCGACGAGCTCGAGTGCCCGGTCGACGCGCTCGGCGATGACCTCGCGCGGCTCCTTGCGCATCTCCAGCGGGAACGCGAGGTTGTCGCGGACCGACATGTGGGGAAAGAGCGCGTAGTCCTGGAACACGACCCCGATGTTGCGCTTGTCGCTGGGCACGCGCGCGATGTCGACGCCGTCGACGCGGATGGTCCCCGAGGTCGGGTCGGTGAACCCGGCCAGCATCATCAAGGTCGTGGTCTTGCCCGATCCTGACGGTCCGAGCACCGTGAAGAACTCACCGGGCTCGATGGTGAGGGTGAGGTCGTCGACGGCGACGTGGTCGGCGTACTCCTTGCGGACGTTGTCGAACTGGATCGCGCCATGGCCGGCGGTCATGCGTTGCTCCTCGAGGTCCGGGTCAAGCGGCGGAACAGCGCATAGCCGAGCCAGATGACAGCGGCGCACGCCATGACGAAGACGGAGATCACCGCCACGGTCGGGTTGGTCTCCAGCGAGAGCGCCTCGAAGATCCGCTTCGGGAGCGTCTTGACGTGGACGCCGGACAGGAAGATCGCGACCGTCGACTCGTCGAAGGAGGTCAGGAACGCGAAGAGGGCGGCGGTCACGACGGACGGGGCGATCAGCGGCAGCACGATCCGGCGCAGCTGGACCGCCCGGTTCGCACCCAGGCTGGAGGCGGCCCGCTCGTAGGCCGGGTCGAGCGAGCGCAGCCCCGCGCTGACCACGCTGAACACGAACGGCAGCGCCAGCGTGACGTGGGCCAGGACGATCCCCAGCTCGGTGTCGACGAGCCCGATGCGCTCGAACTCCACGTAGAAGCCGGCGGCCGCGACCACGGTCGGGAACAGCAGCGGCAGCATCATCAGGGTCGAGGTCAGCGCGCCCCACCGGCGGACCGTCCCCCGGACGACGCCCATCGCGGCGAGCGTCCCGAGCAGTCCGGCGATGACGGTCACGAACACCGCGATCCGGACGCTGACCGTGAGCGGGTCGAGCCAGCTCTCGGTGAAGAACTCCGAGTACCACTGGGTCGAGTACCCGATCGGCGGGAAGACGAGCGCCTGGGTGGAGGCGAACGAGATCGGCACGACGATGAACTGGGGCGCCAGCACGAGGGCGCCGAGAACGGCGGCCACGACCTTCGGCAGCCTGCGGCCGCGGGTGACGCCGAGGCGGTCGAGTCCGCCGACCGCGCGCCCCGCGAGCCTGAGGATGCGCCCGCCGCCGCGCCTGGCGCGGGCCACCCGGGTGGCGGCGGGACCGGACCGCCCGGCGAGCTCCGTCGTCGACATCCCGGTCAGCCGCTGGAAGCCCAGGACGATGACCAGGACGAGAACGCCGAGCACGAGAGCGGCGGCGGAGGCGAGGCCGTAGTCGCCGCTCTCCTTGATGGCGCTGTGGATCAGCGGGCCGAGCATGCTGCCCTTGGAGCCGCCGAGGAGCGCGGGGATCACGAACGCGCCGATGCCGTACACGAAGCACAGGACCGATCCCGCCTGGATGCCGGGCTTGGTCAGCGGCAGATAGATCCGGATGAACGCCTGGGCCGGCCCGGCGCCCAGACTGGTCGCGGCCCGCATCCGCGAGTTGTCGACCGAGCGCATCGTGGCGGCCAGCGGCAGGATCATCAGCGGCAACAGGTAGTGGGCGAGGCTGACGACGACCGCGATCGGGGTGAAGACCATCGCGATCGGCTCCAGCCCGAACTGCTCGATCAGCTTGTTGACCGGGCCCTGGCGTCCGAGGATCACCAGCCAGGAGAACGACCGCAACAGGATCGAGGTCAGGTAGGGCGCCATGATCGCCACCGTCAGGAAGGTGCGCAGCCAGGCGCCGCCGTGCACCATCTGGTACGCGATCGGGTAGCCGAGCAGCAGTGCCACGAATGTCGAGGCCGCGGAGATCAGGATCGTCCGCACGATGTTGTCGACGTAGCCGGAGTGCCCGAGGAGCCGGGTGAAGTTCTCCAGGCCGAAGGTCGGTTCCGTCACGCTGCGCAGGCAGAGGATCGCGACGGGGAGTACGAAGACCAGGGTCACGACGACGACCGCGGGAACCCCGCCCAGGTCCCAGCCGCGCCGGCGGCGGGGCCGGCCGCCCGCGCTGCGGGAGGCCGGCCCCGGACGGTCCACCTTCGGGGATGCCGGGGTGATGGTCACGCGTTCTGCCAGTCCTGCCAGCGCTTGAGCACGTCCGCGCCGTTCTTGGCCCACCAGTTCACGTCGATGCGGAAGGTCTCGTCGCTGGCGGTCTCCTGGGTGCCGGGAAGGTCGGCGCGCGCCTCGGCGTCGAGGCCGTCGAGCACCGACTTCAGCGACGGCGTGTAGCCGAGCCTGTCCATGATCGCCTTCTGGACCTCGGGCTTCAACGAGTACTCGATCGCCTTGTAGGCGTCCGGCTCGTGCTGCGCCCCCTTGGGAATGACGAGCTGCTGCACGGAGAGGACGGCGCCCTTCCACGTGTAGTCCAGCGGCACCGCGCCGCTCTTGGCGATGCTCTTGATCCGCGCGAGGTTGCCGTAGCCCAGCGTGATCTCGCCCTGGGAGATGGCGTTCTGCAGATCACCGTTGGACTTGAAGAAGACGGTGTCGCCGCGGATGGTGTCGAGCTTGGCGAAGGCGCGGTTGAGGTCGAGCGGGTAGAGCTGGGCGGGCTTGACACCGTCGGCGATCAGGGCGCCCTCGAGGATGCCCCAGGGCAGGCCCACCATGCCGCGCTTGCCCGGGATCCGCTTCGTGTCGAACAGGTCGGCCCAGGACTGCAGGCCGCCGGGGACCTTGTCCTTGTTCCAGAACAGGTTGCGCGAGAACGTGTACCACGGCACCGAGTACTCGGTGACCGCGCTGGGGTCGGCGAAACCGTTGAGGCTCTTGGTGTCGATCGGCTGCAGCACGCCGGCGGCCATGAACTGGGCCAGCGAGGAGTCCTCGGCGTCGATCAGGTCGACGGTCATCGAGTTGGACTTGGACATCTGCACCAGCTTGGCGACGTCGGAGCCGCTGCTGTCGTAGAGGACCTTGACCCCGGTCTCCTTCGAGTACGGCTCGAAGAGCGTCGCCTTGACGGCGTCCTGGTAGGTGCCGCCGAAGCCGGCGTACGTGATCGACCCCTTCTCATCCCCGCCGCCCGAGCAGGCCGTGATGCCCAGGGCCACGACGACCGCGGCCAGCACGGCACTGACGCGACGCCGGCCCCCGGTCACGCCGAGACTTGTTCGCATAAGGGTTCCTTCTTGGTCGGAGCGGCCGGTTGGGCACGACGACCCACCCGCGTCACACTTCCATACAGTGAAAGTGTGACTTCCATTGCAGAGATGCTGTGGCTCAGGCGGCGGGGCTGTCAAGAGCTGTGGCCGGGCTCTCCGCGATCACGCCGGCGAGGGATCCCGAACGGTCGTACTCGTCCAGCACGGCGGCGTAGGGGCCCACGTCGATGCCCTGCTCCCCGCGCCAGGACGCGTCGTAGTACGTCGAGGTGTAGCGCTCGCCGCCGTCGCAGATCAGGCTCACCACGCTGCCCCGCTCGCCCTCGCGCTCCAGCTCGGCGATGAGCCCGAGCGTCGCCCACATGCTCGTCCCGGTCGATGGCCCGACCCGGCGGCCCAGACGGCGCGAGATCCACAACATGGTCGCGACCGACGCCGCGTCCGGCACGCGGACCATCTCGTCGATCACCTCGGGCACGAACGACGGCTCGACGCGCGGGCGGCCGATCCCCTCGATCCGCGAGCCCCGGGCCGAGCGCAGCCCGCGATCGCCGAGCCGCCAGGCGTCGAGGAAGACCGAGTGCTCGGGGTCCGCCACCAGCAGCCGGGTCGGGTGCCGCCGGTAGCGCAGGTAGCGTCCGATGGTCGCCGCCGTTCCGCCGGTGCCGGCGCTGGCGACGATCCAGGCCGGCACCGGCTGCGCCTCGCCGGACATCTGCTCGAAGATCGACTCGGCGATGTTGTTGTTGCCGCGCCAATCGGTGGCCCGCTCGGCGTAGGTGAACTGGTCGAGGTAGTGGCCACCGAGCTCGGCCGCGAGGCGCCGCGCCTCCTCGTACACCTGCCCCGCGTGATCCACCAGCCGGCAGCGCCCGCCGTGCCACTCGATCAGCTCGAGCTTGGCCGGGCTGGTCGAGGCCGGGACGACCGCGATGAACGGCAGGTCCAGCAGGCGGGCGAAGTACGCCTCGGAGACCGCGGTCGAGCCGCTGGACGCCTCGACCACCGTCGTGGTCGGGCCGATCCAGCCGTTGCAGAGCGCGTACAGGAAGAGCGAGCGGGCGAGCCGATGCTTGAGGCTTCCGGTCGGGTGCGAGGACTCGTCCTTCAGATAGAGGTCGACGCCGTGCCGACCGGGCAGGCCGAAGGGCAGCAGGTGGGTGTCGGCACTGCGGTTGGCATCGGCCTCGACGCGGCGGATCGCCTCGTCGACCCAGGTCCGGTCGGCACAGGCCTGGTCGCGCATCGTCATTCGAGCTCTCCTTCGGGGGCTTCCTCGGACCGCTCGCGCGGATGCCGTGGTGGCGCTTGACCGTGTTCGAATCCGAAGGCATCCTATGGTACGGAAGTTGGACTTCCACTGTATGGAAGTATGGAAAGGAATTCCGTGACCAACCAGCCCGTGAGTCCGGCCGATGCCCGAGCGATCGAGGAAGTCCTCAACCGGGTCGCCTACCTCCTCGACACCCACGAGTACGACCGGCTCGGAGAGGTGTTCGCGCCCGAGATCTCCTTCGACAACCCGGGCCGTCTCACGGCCGACGGGCTCGATGCCGTGATCGCGAGCTTCAAGGCGATCGCGACGCCCGCGGTCAGTCACCACATCACGAACGTCGTGGTGGTCGGCGCCGGCGAGGACACCGCGGAGTGCCAGAGCAAGGCACTCGCCCTGCGGGCGGAGGGAAAGGTCACCGCGGCGATCTATCGCGACACCGTGACCCGCACCGACGCGGGATGGCGCGTCTCGGCTCGGCGGATCAGCCCGCTGGGCTGATCCGGCAACGGCGACGGAACGAGAGGAAGCGGATGGAGCAGGCGTACGACGTGATCGTCGTCGGGACCGGACACAGCGGTCTGGTGGCCACCGGGTACCTGGCTCGGGCGGGGTTGAAGGTGCTCGCCCTGGAGCGGCGCGACGTCGTCGGCGGCACCTGCGTCACGGAGGAGATCTTCCCCGGCTACCGCGGCAGCAGCGTGGCCAACGCGAGCCACAGCCTCGATCCGCGCATCGTCGCGGACCTGGAGCTGGAGCAGCACGGGCTCCGCTTCGCCCACCCGCCGCTCGGATCGCTGACCCTCTTCACGGACGGCCGGGCCCTGCCGGCCTGGCCGGACCGGGTCAAGCGCCGGGCGGTCATGCGGCAGTTCGCGCACGGGAACGCGGACCTCGACGGCTACGCCTCGGTCATCGAGCTGTACGCCTCGGTGGCCCGGCGGATGCGGGTCTCCTTCTACGACCCGCCGCCGTCGTTCGCCGAGGTGGCCGCCCGCTTCACCACCCCGCGCCAGCGCCGCGACTTCGAGTCGATCATGTTCGGCCCGGTCGCGGACATCCTCGAGGAGCGGCTGTCGTCCCCGCAGCTGCAGGCGTTCTTCGCCGGCACCGCGGTCGCGACCAACTTCGTCGGCCCGCGCACCCCGGGCAGCGGCTACCTGCTGCTGCAACGGCCGCTGTGGGAGGAGTCGATGCGCAGCGTCGGCAGCCACGACGACAACGAGCTGATGATGCGCAACGCCGCACCGCTGGGCGGCATCGGCGCCGTGACCGGCGCGATGGCGGCGTCCGCCCGCGCCCACGGAGCCACGATCCTCACCGGCGCGCAGGTCGAGCGCATCCTCTGCGAGCACCAGCGGGTCGTCGGTGTCGCCCTCAGCGACGGCCGCGAGTTCCGCGCGCCCCGGGTCGTGTCCAACGCGAACCCGAAGCTGACCCTGACCAAGCTGGTCGGTCCCGAGGACATCGGGGAGGAGCTGTACGGCCTCGCCCAGGCCGTCAACATGAAGGGCACCTCCGCCAAGGTCCACCTCGCGCTCGAGGGCACCCCGCGGTTCGCCGCCGCGCAGGACGAGGAGGAGAACCGTCTCTTCCTCGGCACCAACTTCCGGATCGCGGCCAGCATCGACGTGCTCCAGAACGCCTACAACGAGGCGGTGCTCGGGCGCTGGACCGACCGCCCCACCGTCACCGCGATGATCGACTCGGCGCACGACCCCTCGCTGACCCCGCCCGGATGCCATTTCATGAGCCTCAGCGTCCGGGGGGTCCCCTACCACCTGGCCGAGGGCACCTGGGACGAGCAGCGCGACGACCTGGGCAAGGCGGTGGTCAGCACGCTGGAGGAGCACATCCCGAACCTGTCCGCGATCCTGGCCGGCGTCCACGTCTACTCGCCGCTGGACCTCGAGCGCGAATTCGCCCTCGTCGAGGGGAACGGTGCGCACGGCGACATCGTGCCCGGGCACATCTTCGACTCGCGTCCGATCCCCGGCTGCGCCGACTACCGGACCCCGGTCGAGGGGCTGTACCTGACCGGGGTCGGCAACTGGCCGGGCAACTTCATGAGCGGCGTCACGGGCTACAACGCGAGCAACCGTGTGCTGAGCGACGTCCGCCGCGCCACCGACTGACCCGACCCCACGAACCAGAGGAGCACGATGATCATCGGACGAGGTATTCCGGCGGACCGGGTGTCGGCCATGCGGCCGGCGACCACGACCGGACAGGTCTGGTCGGACATCGTCCTGGCCGGCGGCGGGACCCGGGCCCTCAACATGTTCTTCGCGCCCGGGTCGCGCACGCACTGGCACCGGCACCCGGGCGGCCAGATGCTCTACACCGTCTCCGGCGAGGGCTGGATCCAGGAGCGCGGCGGCGAGGTGGTGGTGATGCGTCCGGGCGACGTCGTCTGGACCGAGCCCGGGGTCGAGCACTGGCACGGCGCCACCGCGTCCGCCCAGCTCGTCCAGCTGGTGCTCCACTTCGGCGACGTCGAGTGGACCGGAGAGGTCGGCGAGGCCGACTACGCCGCCTGCGGTGGCGGGGGCGCGCGATGAGCGGCCGGCCGGCCGATCTGATCGCACGGCTCGTGGGCGACAGCCCGGGCTCGTGGATCGGTGGCGCCTGGGTGACGACCGCTGCGGACACGTTCGACGTCCACGACCCCGCGACGGGGGCCACGATCTGCGCGGTCGCCGACGCCGACGCCGGCCAGGCCGCCGCGGCGGTCTCCGCGGCCGCGGCCGCCCTCGACGGGTGGTCGTCGGCGACCGGCTGGCAGCGCTTCGAGGTCCTCAGCCGCGCGAGCGACCTGCTGGGCGAGCGGGTCGAGGCGCTCGGCGAGCTCATCAGCGCCGAGACCGGCAAGCCGCTGGCCGAGGCGGTCGGCGAGGCACGCAACACGGTCCGCTTCTTCGAGTGGTTCAGCCACGAGACGCTGCGGCTTCCCGGCGAGGCCTGGGCCGACGTCGCGCCCGGCCGCGACGCCCTCGTGCTGCACGAGCCGGTCGGGGTCGTCGTCGCGATCACGCCGTGGAACTTCCCCGCGTTCATGGTGGCCTGCAAGGTCGGCGCCGCGCTCGCGGCCGGCTGCACGGTGGTGCTGAAGCCGGCCCCGCAGACGCCGCTCACCGCGCTGGCCATCGCCCGCTGCTTCGAGGAGGCGGGCCTGCCGCCCGGTGTCCTGAACGTCGTCGTCGCCGGCGATCCGCAGCGGGTCAGCGACGCCCTGCTGGAGGCCCCCGAGGTCGCCTGCGTCAGCCTCACCGGGTCGCGCAAGGTGGGCGAGCTCGTCATGCGCAAGGCCGCGTCGTCGATCAAGCGGGTCCTGCTCGAACTGGGCGGCAACGCGGCGGCGGTGGTCCTGCCCGACGCCGACGTCGCCCGGACCGCGCGCGATCTGGTCCGGGCCCGGTTCCTCAACTCCGGCCAGGCGTGCATGGCCGCGAACCGGGTGTACGTCGTCGACTCGAAGGCCGGCGATCTGGTCGCCGAACTCACCGCGGCGGTCGGCCGGATCGTCCTCGGCGACCCGCGCGACCCGGCGACCACGATGGGCCCGCTCATCGACCACGCGGCCGTGCGCAGGATCGAGGCGCAGGTGGCCCGGGCCGTGGCGGGCGGGGCGACGGTCGTCGCGGGCGGTGCCCGGGCCGCCGAGAACGCCACGAGCGCGTTTCTGGCGCCGACCCTGCTCACGGCCGAGGGACGCAGCCAGCCCGCCGTGCTCGGCGAGGAGTTCTTCGGCCCGGTGCTCAGCGTCATCCGCTGTGCCGACGTCGAGGAGGCCGTCCGGTTGGCCAACGCGACCGAGTACGGCCTGGCGGCCTACGTGTTCGGCGGCGATCAGGCCGCCGCGACCGCGGTTGCCCGCAGGCTCAAGGCGGGCTCGGTCGGCGTCAACACGCCGCTGGTCAGCGAGCCGGCCCTGCCGTTCGGTGGCATGCGCGCCAGCGGCCTCGGACGGGAGCGGGGGCGGCTCGGCGTCGAGGAGTACCTGGAAACCAAGACCGTGCAGCTGCCCGCCGTCCGCGGCGCCACGTCCTGACCCGCCATCGCCGGCCCCGCCCGCGACGGCTTCACAACCACCCCCAGGGCTTCACAACCACCCCCAGAAAGAGGTAGAGCAGTGCCAGGAGAGACGGTGTGCTTCGTCGGTGGCCGGGTCCGCACCATGGACCGGGCCGGAACCGTCGCGGAGGCGTTCCGCGCCGAGAACGGCCGGATCGTGGCGATCGGCACGACGGAGGAGATCCTCGCCGGGGCCGCGGAGGCGCGGATCGTCGACCTGGCCGGCGCGGCGGTGATCCCCGGGCTGATCGACTGCCACTCCCACCTGGAGCTGCTGGCCTACTCCTGGGAGCTCGCCGTCGACTGCCGCTCGTCGCGGGCGTCGAGCATCGAGGACATCGTGTCCGCGCTCGCGCAGCGCGCCGGCCGCACGACCGCCGGCGAGTGGATCCTCGGTCAGGGGGAGCACTACCAGAACCTCAAGCTCGCCGAGGGGCGCTATCCCGACCGGCACGACCTGGACCGGGTCAGCACCACCCACCCGGTGATGTATCGGGCGAGCTACCACCTCAACGTCTTCAACTCGCTGGGCCTGCGGCTGCTGGGGGTCGACGACGACACTCCGGACGCGCCCGGCGGCCGGATCGAGCGCGACCCGGCCACCGGCGTCGCCACGGGCCGCACCTACGACATGTTCGAGCCCCTCGGCGGCCCGCAGCCGCCGGTCCCGGCGCTCGCGGCGGCGATCAAGCGCGTGCAGGACCGGTACCTCGCCGTGGGCGTCACCACGGTCGGCGACATCCCCCTGCACGGGGCCGGGCTGGAAGCGATCTGCTCGATCGCCGCCGACGGTGGCCTGGTGCTGCGCGCCGCGCTGTACCCGAAGCTGGAGGCCGTGGTGTCGGCCGAGGACGTGCGCACGGGCCGGGCCAAGGACCGCATCGACGCCCTCGACCCCGACCATGTCGCGATGGTCGGCTTCAAGGTCTTCCTCGACGGCGGGCTCACCGCCGGGGCCGCGGCCCTGCACGAGGACTACCCCGGCCAGCCCGGCTACCGCGGCGAGCTCGCGTTCACCGACGGGCAGGTCGCCGACCTGGTCGCCACCGCCGATGCGGCCGGGCTGCAGATCGCCATGCACGCGATCGGCGACCGTGCCCTGGACCAGGCCATCGACGGCGCCCTGGCCCTGCCGGCCGGGCGCCACGGCGTCGCCCGGCACCGCATCGAGCACGCGGGCAACATGTTCATGACCAACGAGCGGATCAAGCGGCTGGCCGCCTCGGGAGTCGTCCCCGTTCCGCAGCCGGCGTTCATCCTGACCACCGCGGCCGGATACGTCGCGCACCTGGGCAGCGACCGGATCGGGACCGTGATGCCGTTCCGCACGCTCATCGACCACGGCCTGCCGATCCCGGGCAACTCCGACGCGATCGGCATCACCGAGGACCAGCACAACCCGTTCCCGGCGATGCAGGCCGCCGTCACCCGGCGCACCAACGACGGCGCCGTGCTGGACGCCCAGGAGGCGGTCACGGTCGAGGAGGCGCTGCGGATGTACACCGAATGGTCGGCGTTCTCGATCGGCTGGGAGGATCGGGTCGGCTCGCTCGAGGTGGGCAAGTTCGCCGACTTCGTCGTCCTGTCCGCCGACCCGTTGGAGACCGAGCCGACGGACCTGGCCGCCCTGACCGTCGCGCAGACCTGGATCGGCGCGGCGCTGGTCTTCCAGCGGGACTGAACGTGGACGAGCGGACCGATCCGGCGCCCCGGCGTTGGGGCCGGGGCCGTCCAGCGGCACGGCGGGCGCGGTGACGCGGGCGCGGTGACGCCGCCGGCGCGCTCAGACCTGGTAGGCCGCGACGGTCCGGCGCAGCTCGGACGCCATCCGGGCGAGCTCCGCCGCGGTCGCCTGGGTCTGCGTCGCGCTCGCGCTCACCATGGCCGAGCTCTCGGCCACGCCGCCGACGGTGGACGCGATCCCGGCCGAGCCGTCCGCGGCCTGCCCCACGCGGCGCGCGATCTCCCCGGTGACCGCGGTCTGCTCCTCCACCGCCGAGGCGATGGTGGCCGTGTAGTCGTTGATGGTGCCGATCACCGTCGCGATCTCGCCGATCGCGGAGACGGTGCCGCTGGTCTCGTGCTGGATCGACTCCACCTGCCCGGAGATCTGCTCGGTCGCCCTGGCCGTCTCGCGGGCCAGCTCCTTGACCTCGTTCGCGACGATCGCGAAGCCCTTGCCGGCCTCCCCCGCCCGGGCCGCCTCGATCGTGGCGTTGAGCGCGAGCAGGTTGGTCTGCTCGGCGATCTGGGTGATGAGCGCGACGACCGAGGTGATCTGGGCCGAGGCGTCGCCGAGGCGTTCGACGCTGTCGTTGGTGCGCTGCGCGGTCTGCGAGGCCGTGGACGCCACCCCGGCCGCCTCCGCCGCGTTGCTCGCGATCTCCTTGATGGCCAGCGTCATCTCGTCGGTCGCGGCCGCGACGGCCTGCACGTGGTGGGACACGTCCTCGGCGCCGTGGGCGACGGTGCCGACCTGCGCGCTGGTCCCCTCGGCGGCCGAGGCCAGGTGGTCGGAGACGGTGGAGAGCTGCTCCGAGGCGGCCGCCACCTGATCCGACGCCGCGCCGACCTGCCGCACCATCTCGGCGACCGAGCCGGCGGTGCCGTTGAGGGCCGCGGCGACCCGGCCGATCTCGTCGTCGTAGCGCACCGCCACCCGCGCCGTGAGGTCGCCGTTGCCGATGCGGCCCAGCGCGGCCACGCATGCCTTGAGCGGCCCGGTGATGAGCCGGCTGATGGCGAGCGCGAGCGCGACGCCGAGCACGAAGCTGACCGCCAGCATCACGACCACCTGGTTGCGGGTGCCGTTGTAGCGGCCCTCGGCGTAGGCGTCCTCCCCGTCGGCGCGCGCGACCGTCGCGGACTCCAGCGCCGACAGCGAACCCTGCACGGCGGTGGCGATCGAGCCCGCCTCGGTCCGGGCCCGCAGGACCGCCGCGCGGTCGCCCCGGTCGTCGGCGGGCAGCAGCGACTTGCCGACGGTGTCGAGGTACCGCTGCCACCCCGAGCCGAAGGCGTCCAGCGCCCGGGTCTGCGCCGCGTCGAGCCCGAGCCGGCGCAGGGCGCCGGTGCTCGTGGCGACCTGCGTGTCGAGCCCGTCGAGGGTGCTCTTCGCCTTCGCGCGGCCCGCGGCGTCGGCGGCGAGCACGTGCTCGTCGACGGCGACGATGGCCTGGGTCACCAGGTCGCGCAGCCCGCCCGAGGCCTGCAGCTGGCGGCTGTACCCGTCGAGCTTGCCCACCTGGTCGTTCATCATGCCGAGGCTGCTGAGCGCGGAGATGCCGTCGCCGAGGCTGAACAGGGCGACGACGAGCACCGCGAGCAGAATCTTCGTACCGACGCGCCGATCGGCGACGGGTCCGATCCACGACCGCCTCCGGGCCGGTTCCACATCGTGCATGCGCCTCGTCCGGTCCTTCCGCAGCGCTCGGGGCGACCAATATGCACCGTAAGGCGGATACCGGCCCGCTCAGGCACGAACACCACACCTTGCAACCGAGGCCGGTTACGGTGAGGGTATGCACCAGCCGACACCGGACTGCGTCACGGTCGACGTCGAGCCGCTCGTCGAGATCGTCCGGGCCCACCTGCGGCTGACCGAGGCGCTGCTGGACTGCGCGGTGCGCAGCGGCTGGTCGCCCCTGCGGGCCGCCGGGGTGCAGGCCGGGCTCGACCAGTGCGGGGCGGAGCTCGACGCGATCCAGCGAAACCTGGCCACCGACGCCGACGCCTAGGGCCACGAGCGGACAGGAACGCGAGCAGACCCCGTTCGCAGCCAGGCACGCCGATGCCATCGGCATGCGGACCTGCGCCGAGGCGCACCGGCAGCGGCTCCCGGCCGGGGTCGCGGCCATGGTGCCGTTCGCCGCGGACGGGACGGCCACGCCGCGGGCGCGGTGGCACGGGCGCGCCGGGCGGGCGCCGCGATGCACGCGGCCCCGCCGAGCAGCATCAGCAGCAGGCCCACCAGGGCCAATGACCCGATCGGGGCGCCGGTCTCGGCCAGCGTGCCCGAGCCCGGGCCGGACGGCGCCGTGCCCGTGGAGCCGGTGCCGTGCCGGACCGGCATCGTCACGGGCGCCGTCACGGGCTGCGAGACGGGCGGCACGACGACCGGCGTCGTCGGCGTGCTCGAGTCCGCCGCGAGCGGCTGGACGTCGAGCACCAGCGTGCGGATCGAGCCGTCCGGCGCCACTCCCTCGGCGACGAAGTCCAGGTCTTCGGCGGACATCGCCATCGGGGCCGTGGTCGTCAGGCTCGCCGTACCGTCGTTGCCGACCGTCGGCGTGCCGAGCACGGCCACGGTGACGGTGGGCCCGCCGGGGGTGGCGGCCAGCGCCGACGCCCCGATCGGGCGCTTGTGCACGTCGGCGTCGCTGGTCGGGTTGCCGTCGGCCGAGCCGCTGGTCAGGTAGGAGGCGAAGCGGACGGACGAGTTCGGCGCGAAGCCGGTCGCGGTGAGCGTGATCGGCTCCCCCGGGCGCATCGAGATGTGGTTGACACCCAGGTCGCTGGCGAGCTGACCGGCCTGGTGGAGGTCCGGCGGCCACGTCGGCATCGGCGGGAACGTCGGCCGGCCGGTCAGGGCCGCCGCCACCGGGGCCGAGTCGGCGCCGTGCAGGCCGTTGGCGACCACGTCCACGTTGTAGTCGCTGTCGATCGGCACGAACATCGTGCACTGCGTCGCCGTCGCCGAGGTCGTCACGCAGCGGCCGTTGCCGGTGTGCGTCCGGGCGGTGAAGTGGCTGATGCCGGTGCCGGCGAACGCGGGCAGCGACCAGCGCACGACCAGCCCGCTGTAGCGCGGCCACACCGTCACGCTGCCCGGCGGGCCGGGCGCCGTGCTCGGGTACACCGGCGTGCTCGGCGCGCTCGGGACGGAGTCGGCGAACGAGCCGTGCGCGACGACGGTGAACGTGTACGCCAGCCCGTCGGTGAGGCCGGTGACGACGCAGCTGGTCGCACCGGTCGTGGTGCAGGTGAGCCCGCCGGGCACCGAGGTCACGGTGTAGCCGGTGACCGCCGGCCCGCCCGTGCCCGGCGTCCAGCTCACGGTCGCCTGCCCCCCGCCCGGCACCGCGGTCACCCGGGTCGGGCCGGCCGGGACGATGCCGGCCGGGTCGAACGGCAGCGCCGGGACGACGGTGTTCGACGGCTGGCTGGCCGCCGAGTCACCGCCGCCGGCCGTGTGGGCGACCACGGTGAACGTGTACGCCACCCCGTTCGTCAACCCGCTCACCAGGCACATCGTCGCGCCCGTCGCCTCGCAGGTGAGCCCGCCGGGCGCGGCCGTGACCGTGTAGCCGGTGACCGCGGGCCCGGTCTGCGGCGGGGTCCAGCTGACCGTCGCCGAGCCGTTGCCGGCCGTCGCGAGGACCACGCTCGGCACGCCGGCCGCCGTGTCCAGCGGGGTCACCGACCGGCTGACCGCACCGGCCCCGGGCACGCCCGGGTAGACCGAGCTGATCGCCCGGACGATGAAGTGGTACGGCCGGCCGTTGGTCAGGCCCGTGACCGTGCAGCTGGTGCCGGTCGTGGTGCAGGTCTGCCCGTCGTCGGAGACCACCTCGTAGTGGTCGATGCCGCCGCCGGTGATGATCGGCGCCGACCAGCTCACCAGGGCCGAGCCGTTGCCGGCGGTCACGGTGACCGCGCCGACCGGCCCGGGCAGGTCCGACCGCGGGGTGACCGCGGCCGACTGGTCGCTCACCGGCGACGAGCCGGTGGCGCCGGCGCCGTGGGCGACGACCGTGAAGGTGTACGCCGCCCCGTTGGTCAGCCCCGTCACCGTGCAGGTGTGCCCGGTGGTGGTGCACATGGCCCCGCCCGGCGAGGCGGTGACGGTGTAGAGGTCCAGCCCGGCGCCGGAGTGTGCCGGCGTGTCCCAGGTGACCGTCGCCGCGCTGTTGCCCGGCGTGGCGGTCACGCCGGCCGGCCTGGCCGGCGGCCCGGGCACGACCGGCCCGGTGCTCGCCGCGTTCGAGGCGCCGCCGGGACCGTTGGCCACGACGCTGAAGGTCACCGGGTCGCCCGGGTTCAGGCCGGTGATCGAGCACGTGGTGCCGGTGGTGGTGCAGGTCTGCCCGCCCGGCACCGCGGTCGCGGTGTAGAAGGTGACGGTGCTGCCGGTGGTGGCCGCGGCCCACGACACGGTCGCGCCGAACGCGGCCGCGACGGCGGTGGCCCCCGACGGGGTGCGCGGCGGGCCGGCCGTCGCGGGCAGGGCCGCGGTCGGCGCCGACGAGCCCGACGGGCCGATGGCGACGACGGCCACGGTGTACGCGATGCCGTTGGCCACGCCGGTGATCGTGCAGTGGGTGGTGCCGGTGCTGGTGCAGCTCGCCCCGCCGGGCGTGGCCGTGGCCTGGTAGCCGGTCGGGACCGCGCCGCCGGCAACCGTGGTGCCCGCGGTCCAGTGCACGGCGAGGCGGGTGTCGCCCGGGGTCACGGTGACCGAGGCCGGGGCCGGCGGCGGGCCGGTGACGGTCTGCGGCGACGGCGAGCTCGGCGCGGACTGCCCGGCCGGGCCGGTGGCGACGGCGACGAAGGTGTAGGCCGTGCCGTCGCTGAGCCCCGGGATCGTGCACGAGGTGCCGCTCGTGGTGCAGGTGGCGCCGCCCGGCGAGGCGGTGACCGTGTAGCTCGTGACCCCGTCGCCGGTGACGACCGGCGCGGTCCAGGAGACGGTCACCGTGCCGGTGCCGGCGGCCGGCGCCGCGGTCACGTCCGACGGGGATCCGGGCAGGCCGGCGCTCGGCGTCACCGGGGCCGACGGCGCGCTGCCGCCGGAGGCGCCGCCCGGTCCCATGGCCCAGACCTGGAACGTGTAGCTCGTGCCGTTGTCGAGGCCGACGACCACGCAGCTGGTCGCCGTCGTCTCGCACGCCTCGCCGCCCGGCGCGGCGACGACGCGGTAGCGGGCGACACCGGCCCGGCTCGCCGCCGGGGCGTCCCAGGAGACGTTCGCCTCGCCGTTGCCGGCGACGGCGGTGACGTTGACCGGCGCGCTCGGCGGCCCGGGCGTGACCGGGTCGGTGACCGCGCCGCCGGAGGCCCCGCCCGCGCCGTTCGCCACGACCGTGAACGTGTACGCCGTGCCGTTGCTCAGCCCCGTGACGGTGCACGAGGTGGTCGCGGTGGTGCAGCTCGCCCCGTCCGGCGCGGCGGTCACCGTGTAGCCGCCGGCGGTCGCCCCGCCGCTCGGCGCGGTCCAGCTCACCACCGCCGTGCCGTCGCCGGCGGTCGCGGTCACGCCGGTCGGCGCCGCGGGCGGTCCCGGGATCACCGCGGCGCCGCTGAGGCCGGCCGCGGAGCTGCCGGTGCCGGGCACACCCGTGGCCACGACGCCGAACGTGTAGCCGGTGCCGTTGGCCAGGCCCGGGACCGTGCAGCTGGTGCCGACGCTCGTGCAGGTCGCGCCGCCCGGCGAGGCGGTGACGACGTACTGGGCGATGCCGGCGCCCTGGTTGCCGGGCGCGGTCCAGGACACGTCGGCGGTGCCGTTGCCGGCGACGGCGGTGACGTTCGCGGGCGCCCCCGGCGGGCCCGGGATCACGGCGACCGACGCGGTGCTGGCGCCCGAGTCGCCGCTCGTACCGTTGGCCACGACCGTGAACGTGTAGCTGGCGCCGCCGGTCAGGCCGGCCACCGTGCACGTGGTGCCGGTCGTCGCGGTGCAGGTGGCCCCGCCGGGCGAGGCGGTGACCGTGTAGTGGTTCACGCCCGCGCCGGGCTGGGCCGGGGCGACCCAGGTGACGGTCGCGCCGCCGCTGCCGGGCGTGGCCACGACCGCGGTGGGCGCGCCGGGCGGCCCGGGCACCGAGGAGCCGGACGACGCCGCCGCCGCGGAGCTGCCGGTGCCGCCGGAGCCGACCGCCACGACGCTGAAGGTGTAGGCGGTGCCGTCGCTCAGGCCGGTGACCGTGCACTGCGTGACGCCGGTGGAGCAGGTGGCCCCGCCGGGCGAGGCGGTGACCGTGTAGTGGTCGACCACCGCCCCGCCCGCCGGCGGGGTCCAGGACACCACGGCCGAGCCGGTGCCCGGGGTCACCACGACCGCGGTGGGGGCGGCGGGCGGCCCGGGCACGACCGCGTTGGACGCCGGGGACGGCGCCGAGGAGCCGGCCAGGGCGGTGCCGACCGCGGTCACCGTGAACGTGTACGAGGTCCCGGGCGTGAGCCCGCCGACGGCGCACGTGAGCCCGCCGGTCGAGCAGGTCGCGCCGCCGGGCGTGGCCGTGACGACGTAGTGGTCGACGGCCGCCCCGGTGGCCGGCGCGGTCCACGTCACCGTGGCGCCCGCGTCGCCGGCGACGGCGGTCGCGGTGCCGGGCACGCCGGGCGGCCCGGGGTTGACCGCCGCGCCGGTGGACGCGGCGGCCGAGATGCCCGTGTCGCCGAGGCCGACCGCGACGACGGTGAACGTGTACGCGGTGGTGTTGTCCAGCCCCGTGACGGTGCAGCCGGACGGGGTCGTCGCGACGCACGCGGCCCCGCCGGGCGAGGCGGTGACCGTGTAGTGGTCGATGCCCGCGCCCACGTTGACCGGCGCGTTCCAGCGCACGGCCGCGGTGCCGGGGCCGGCCGTGGCCGTCACGCCGGTGGGCGCGCCGGGCGGCCCGACGAGCACGCTCACCGTGGGCGTGCTGAGCGGGGCGTCGCCGCCGGGCCCGGTGGCCTGGACCGTGAAGGTGTAGCCCGTCCCCGCGGTCAGCCCCGCGACGGTGCACGAGGTGCCGGTGGTGGTGCACGACAGCCCGCCCGGGTTCGCGGTCACCGTGTAGCCGGTGACGCCCGCGCGCAGGATGCCGGGCGGCTGCCACGAGACCGTGGCGCTGCCGTCGCCGGCGACCACGCTCACGCCCGTGACCGCGTCCGGCGCGCCCGGCGTGACGACCTGGCTCGGCGGGGCCGGCAGCGAGGTGCCGGTGCCGTTCGGGCCGGCGGCGGTCACCAGGAAGGTGTACGGCACCCCGTTGGTCAGGTTGTGCACCGTGCACGTGGTGGCGCTCGTCGCGCAGGTCTCCCCGCCCGGGACCGCGGTCACCACATAGTGGTCCACCGCCCCGCCGGTGTTCGCCGGTGCGGTCCACGACACCGTCGCGCTGCCGTCGCCGCCGGCGGCCGTCACGCCGCCCGGCGCGCCCGGCGGGCCGGGGTTCACGCTGTTCGACGGGGTGCTGGCGGCGGAGAGGCCGCCGGGCCCGACGGCCGTGACGGTGAACGTGTAGGCGGTGCCGGGGGTGAGCCCGGGCACGGTGCAGGAGGTGGCCGCGGCCGAGAGCGTGGCGCAGGCGCCCAGGCCGGGCGAGGCGCTCACGGTGTAGCCGGTGATGCCCGCCCCCACGCCCGCCGGCGCGGTCCAGGACACGGTCGCCGAGCGGTCGCCGGCCGTCGCGGACACGGCGGCCGGGGCGCCCGGGGCGCCGGTCAGGCCGCCGACCGGCGGGGTCGGCGGGGAGTCGCCGGTGCCGGTGACGCCGTTGGCGACGACGGAGAAGGTGTACGGCACCCCGTCGGTCAGCCCCGTGATGGTGCACGAGGTCCCGCCGGTGCCGCAGGAGGCCCCGCCGGGGCTCGCGGTGGCCGTGTAGTGGTCGATCCCGGCCCCGGGGCTGCCCGGCGCGGTCCAGGAGACGGTGGCCTGGCCGCTGCCGGCCGCGACCGTCACGTCCTGCGGCGGCCCGGGCGGGCCGGGCGCGACCGCGCCGGACGGGTCGCTCGCCGGGGAGCTGCCGCCGGCCCCGTCCGCGACGACGGTGAACGTGTAGGCGGTGCCGGGGGTGAGCCCGGGCACGGTGCAGGAGGTGGCCGCGGCCGAGAGCGTCGTGCACGCGGCCCCGCCGGGCGAGGCGGTCACGGTGTAGCCGGACACGCCGCCGCGCACGGTGGCGGGTGCGGTCCACGACACGGTGACGGTCTGGTTGCCCGCCACCGCGTTCACGGCCGTCGGCGGGTCGGGCGCGGTCGCCGGGGACAGCGAGCCCGCGAGGCTGGGCGGCGAGTCGCCCGTACCGCTGACACCCGAGGCGACGACGGTGAACAGGTAGCCGACCGTGGCCGTGAGACCGGTGACGGTGCAGGTGGTGGTGGTCGCGTCCGGGGTGGCGCAGGTGGCGCCGCCGGGGAGCGCGGTCACGGTGTAGTGGTCGATGCCGGCGCCCGCGTTCGTGGGCGCGGTCCAGGCGACGACCGCGTCGGTGCCGCCCGAGGGCGTGACGGTGACGCCGCTCGGGGCGCCCGGCGGGCCGGACGTCACCGGGTCGCTCGGCGCGCTCGGGGGGCCGGAGCCACCGGGGCCGGTGGCCGTGACGGTGAACGTGTAGGCGGTGCCGCCGAGCAGCCCGCCGACGGTGCAGGACAGCCCCGTGGCGACGCAGGTGGCCCCGCCCGGGCTCGCGGTGACCACGTAGCCGGTGACCCCGGCCCGCACGTCGGAGGGCGCGGTCCACGTGACCGTGGCCGCGTGCGCGCCGGCCACGGCGGTGACGGAGCCGGCGGCGCCGGGCGCGCCCGGGGTGACGGCCGCCGACGGGTCGCTGGCGGCGGACGAGCCGGTGCCGCCGACGCCGTTGGCCACGACGGTGAAGGTGTACGCGGTGCCGTCGGCGAGCCCGGTGACCGCGCAGGTGAGCAGGACCGTGGTGCAGGTGGCCCCGCCGGGCGCGGCGGTCACCGTGTAGGTGACGACACCCGCGCCGGGGTTCGCCGGGGCGGTCCAGGACACCGCGGCGCTGCCGCTGCCGGCCACCGCGGTGACGGCGGCCGGGGCATCGGGCGGGCCGGGGCGCACGGCGCTGGACGGGCCGCCGGCCGGCGAGGAGCCGCCGGGGCCGTTCGCGACAACCGTGAACGTGTAGGCGGTGCCGCCGGTGAGGCCGGTGACGACGCAGGACAGGCCGCTCGTGGTGCAGGTCGCGCCGCCGGGCGCGGCGGTCACCGTGTAGCCGGTCACGCCGGCCCGGGTGACGAGCGGGGCGAGCCAGGAGACGGTGGCGGCGCCGTTGCCGGGCGTGGCGGCGACGAGCGTGGGCGCGTCCGGCGGGCCGGCGACGGCGGCGCCGCTGGTGCCCGGGGCGGAGGTGCCGGACGAGCCGGTGCCGTTGGCGACGACCGAGAAGGTGTACGCCACGCCGTTGCCCAGCCCCGTGACGGTGCACGAGGTGCCGGCGGTGGTGCAGGTGCCCCCGCCTGGGGAGGCGGTCACCGTGTAGCCGGAGACCCCGGCGCCCACGTCGGCCGGCGCGGTCCACGACACCGTGGCGCTGCCGTTGCCGGCGCTCGCCGTGACGTTCGTGGGCGCGCCGGGCGGGCCGGGCACCGTCGACGGCGACGGGGCGCTCGCGGGCGAGGTGCCGCCCGGGCCCGTGGCGACGACGGTGAACGTGTAGGCCGTACCGCTGGACAGCCCCGGCACGGAGCACGACGTCGTGGTCGTGGTGCACGTGGCCCCGCCCGGCGCGGCGGTCACCGTGTAGGCGCTCACCCCGGCGCGGACGGTGCCCGGCGCGGTCCACGAGACCGTGGCGGCGCCGCTGCCCGCGGTCGCGGCGACCGCGGTCGGCGCGTCCGGCGCCCCGGGCTGGACGGAGGCGGCGACGCTCGGCAGCGAGTCGCCGGTCGGGCCGGCGCCGTTGGCCACGACGGTCACCTGGTAGGCGGTGCCGTTGGTGAGGCCGGTGAGGATGCACGAGCGCACGATGAGCCCGGCGACGCACGTGGCCCCGCCGGGCGAGGCGGTCACCGTGTAGCCGGCGAGGCCCGCGCCCGTGTTCGCCGGCGCGCTCCAGGTCACGGTCGCCGTGGTGTCGCCGCCGGTGACGGCGACCTGGGTCGGGCTGCCGGGCGGGCCGGGCGTGACCGCGGTCGTGGTGGCGCCGGGCGAGGCTCCGCCGGGGCCGTTGGCGACGACCGTGAACGTGTGGGCGGTGCCGCCGGTCAGGCCGGTGACGGTGCAGGACAGGCCGCTCGTGGTGCAGCTCGCGCCGCCGGGCGAGGCGGTCACCGTGTAGCCGGTGACCCCGGCCCGCACGATGAGCGGGCCGAGCCAGGAGACGGTCGCGGACGCGTTGCCGGCGGTGGCGGCGACGAGCGTCGGGGCGTCGGGCGCGCCCGGGGTGGCCGGGCCGGTGAAGCCGGCCGCGGAGGCGCCGGTGCTGCCGGTGCCGACCGCGACGACGCCGACGGTGTACGTCACCCCGCCGGCCAGCCCCGTGATCGTGCACGAGGTGCCGCTGGTGCCGCAGGTGGCCCCGCCCGGGGTGGCGGTCGCCGTGTAGTG
Organism: Dactylosporangium sp. CA-052675; assembly: GCF_050947935.1. Taxonomy (GTDB): domain Bacteria; phylum Actinomycetota; class Actinomycetes; order Mycobacteriales; family Micromonosporaceae; genus Dactylosporangium. Next base: position 7,632,473 of record NZ_CP192010.1, read on the forward strand.
GTCGATGCCGGCGCCGGCGTTCGCGGGCGCGGTCCAGGACACGGCCAGGGTGCCGTTGCCGGCGGTGGCCGTCACGCCGGTCGGCGCGCCGGGCGGGCCCGGGACCACCGGGGACGAGGAGGCGCCGGCGGAGGTGCCGCCGGGGCCGTTCGCGAGCACCGTGAACGTGTAGGCGGTACCGCTGGCCAGGCCCGCGACCGTGCAGCCGGTGGTGGCCGTGGTGCAGGTGGACCCGCCCGGCGAGGCGGTCACCGTGTAGTTCGTGAGCCCGGCCCGGGTGACGGCCGGCGCGGTCCACGACACCGCCGCGATCCCGGCTCCCGGGGTCGCGCTCACGCCCGTCGGCGCGTCGGGCGCGCCCGGCGTGGAGGCGTTCGACGGGCCGCCGGCGGGCGAGGAGCCGGTGCCGGCGATGCCGTTGGCCACGACGGTGAACGTGTAGGGGGTGCCGGCCGTCAGGCCGCTCACCGTGCAGCTGGTGAGCGCGGTGGTGCACGTGGCCCCGCCGGGCGCGGCGGTCACCGTGTAGGTGGCGATGCCCGCGCCCCGGTTGACCGGCGCGGTCCAGGACACGGTCGCGGCGGTGCCGCCGGGCGTCACCGTGACGGCGGTCGGCGCGCCGGGCGGGCCGGGCGTGACCGCGCTCGTCGTGACGCCCGTCGACGAGCCGCCGGGGCCTGCCGCGACGACCGTGAAGGTGTAGGCGGTGCCGCCGGTGAGGCCGGTGACGGTGCAGCCGGTGGTCGCCGTGGTGCAGCTCGCGCCGCCGGGCGAGGCGGTCACCGTGTAGCCGGTCACGCCGGCCCGGGTGACGAGCGGGGCGAGCCAGGAGACGTTCACGGACCCGTTGCCGGCGGTCGCGACGACCAGCGTCACCGGGTCGGGCGCGCCCGGGGCGACCAGCGTCGTCGGGGAGCTCGCGGCGGAGTCGCCGGTGCCGGCGACGCCGTTGGCGGTGACGACGAAGGTGTACCCCGTGCCGTCGGTCAGGCCCGTGACGGTGCAGCTGGTGGTGGTCGTCGTGCAGGTGGCGCCGCCGGGCACGGCGGTCACGGTGTAGTGGTCGAGGCCGCCGCCCGGGTTGGCCGGCGCGGTCCACGACACCGTCGCCGAGCCGGGTCCGGCCACGGCGGAGGCGCCGGTCGGCGCGCCGGGCGGGCCGGGCCGCACCGGCGCCCCGGTGGTGGCCGCGGCCGAGACGCCGCCGGGGCCGGTGGCCACCACGCCGAAGGTGTACGCCGTGCCGGGCACCAGCCCGGTGACCGTGCACGACGTGGTGACCGCGGTGCAGGTGGCGCCCCCGGGGCTCGCGGTCACGGTGTAGGTGTCGACACCGGCGCGGGTGACGGCCGGGCCGGTCCAGGAGACCACGGCGCTGCGGGCGCCGGCGGTGGCGGTCACCGCCGTGGGCGCGTCGGGCGCGCCGGGCACGACCGGGGCGCTCGGGGCGCTCGGCGCCGAGGAGCCGCTGCCGAGCAGGCCGACCGCGACCACCGCGACGGTGTACTGGGTGCCGTCGTCGAGGCCGGTGATCGTGCACGACAGCTGCGAGAGGCTCACCGTGACGCAGGTGTGCGGGCCCGGCGTGGCCGTCGCGATGTACGCGCTGACCAGGTTGCCGGACAGCAGCGGCGGGGTCCACGACACCGTGATCGCGCCGTCGAGGGCGGTGGCGTGCACGCCCTGGGGTACGCCGGGCGGCCCGACGGTCGTCGCGGCCGACGTCGACGCCGGCGACGAGGTGCCGCCCGGCCCGGTGGCCACGACGCCGAAGGTGTACTGCGCCCCCGCGGCCAGCCCCGTGACGGTGCACGAGGTGCCGCTCGTCGTGCAGGTCCCCCCGCCCGGCGAGGCGGTCACCGTGTAGCCGGTGACGCCGGCCCGGGTGACGAGCGGCGCGGTCCACGACACCGTCGCCGCGCCGACGCCCGGCGAGGCGCTGACGAGCGTCGGCGCGTCCGGCGGCCCGGGCACGACGACGCTCGATGCCGCGCTCGCGGGCGAGTTGCCGCTCCCGGCCGCACCGTAGGCGACGACGGTGAACGCGTAGGCGGTGCCGTTGGACAGCCCGCCGACCACGCAGCCGGTGCCGGTGGTGGTGCACGTGGCCCCGCCGGGCACGGCGGTCACCGTGTAGTGGTCGATGCCGGCGCCGGTCGACGCCGGCGCGGTCCACGACACCGTCGCGCTGCCGTCGCCCGCGACCGCGGTCACGGTGGCCGGCTGGCCGGGCGGGCCGGGGCGCACGGCGTTGGAGGCGGCGCTCGCCGGGGACGCGCCCGCGACGCTGTTGGCCACGACGGTGAACGTGTACGCCGTGCCGGGGGTCAGCAGCGGCACCGTGCACGAGGTGCCGGCGGCGACGCAGGTCCCGCCGCCCGGGGACGCGGTCACCGTGTAGCCGGTGACGCCGGCGCCCGGGTTGGCCGGCGCGGTCCACGACACCGTCGCCGAGGCGTTGCCCGGCGTCGCGACGACGCCGGTCGGTGCCCCGGGCGGGCCGGGCGTGAACGCGGCCGACGGCGCGCTCGCCGCCGAGGTGCCGGTGAGCCCGACCCCGACCGCGACGACGGTCACCGTGTAGCTGGTCGTGGGCAGCAGGCTCAGGATCGTGCAGCTGGTGTCGGTGGCGGTGAGGGTCGCGCAGGGCAGCAGGCCCGGGCTGGCGTAGGCGACGTAGTGGTCGATGCCGGCGCCGGCGGAGGCCGGCGGTGTCCAGGTGATCGTGGCGGTCAGCAGGCCGGGGGTCGCGGTGACGTTCGTCGGGGCGCCGGGCGGGCCGGGGGTGACCGCGTTGGTGACGGCGGCGGTCGAGTTGCCGGTGTTGCCCACGCCGTTGGCGACGACCGAGAAGGTGTAGGCCGTGCCGCTCGCCAGCCCGGTCACGGTGCAGCTGAGCAGGACGGCGGTGCAGCTCTGGCCGCCGGGGCTCGCGGTCACCGTGAAGTGGTCGATGCCGGCGCCGCCGTTGAGCGGGCCGAGCCAGGAGACCTGGGCCGAGTTCGCCAGCGCCACGGCGCCGGCGGACAGCGGCGGGCTCGGCGGGCCGATGCCGACCGGCGGGGAGGCCGCGCTCGGCAGCGAGGTGCCGGCGCCGTTGACCGCGGTCGCGGTGACCTGGAACGAGTACGAGCCGCCGGGGGTCAGGCCGCCGACGGTGCAGGAGGTGCCGGTCGTCGTGCACGTGGCGCTGCCGAGCACGGTGGTCACGGTGTAGGAGGCGATGCCGGCGCCGACGTTGCTCGGCGCCGTCCACGCGACGACGGCCTGGCCGTTGCCGGAGGTGGCGAAGACGCCGGTCGGGGCGCCGGGCGGGTTGGGCGGGTCGACGACGGTGACCGTGCCGGCCGCGGCCGGGGTCGAGGTGCCGCCGACGCCGGTGGCCGTGATGGTCACGACCCAGCTGCCGGCCGGCACGTTCGGGATCGTGCACGTCAGCAGGATCGAGGTGCACTGCTTCGTCGTCGCGCCCATGGTCGCCGTCACGGTGTAGCCGGTGGCGCCCGAGGAGCCGGCCCAGGTGGCGGTGATCGCGTTGACGCCGCCGGCCGCGCCGGGGCCCGTGGGCGGGTTCGGCGCGGCCTCGATGCGCCCGACGCCCCCGCTCGGCGACGGCGTCGCCCTGGTCTTCGTCTTGGGGCTCGCGGTCTTCTTGGCGGCGTCGGCAACGGCCGTGGTGCCCGCCTTCACGGGCACCACGGCGGGCGTCGCCACGGCCTTGGTGGGCTCCGGTTGCGATGGTGCGGCGGCCTTGGCGGGAACGGCTGCCGATGCCGCGGGTTTCGGCGGCACGGCCGGCCTGGTCGCGACCGTCGTGGCCCGCTTCGCCGGGGCCGAGACGGCGGCCGGGCCCTTGCTCGCATCGGCGGTGGTCTTCGCCGCCGCGCGATCGGCAAGGGCCAGCAGCACGAACCCGACTCCGACGGCGACGAACGAACCCAGCATGACGGTCCGCCGCATCGCGGTTCGCTCGCACACAGCCATTCCGGCGCATCCCTCCTCCGGCTCTCCAACCAGAGGATCACCCAGATCGGGTGATGCAGGTGTGTATATTCACGCCGTTATTGCTCTGATGAATCCACATTGGACAGGTCGGGAGCGAGGTCAGACCTTACCGGGGACACGATCGCGATCCGGCTGCTAGGTTCGGATCCGCGACGTTCGCGCCCGCTGGTTCGCCGCGCCCACGAGCGGTCGCCCGGCCTCCGGCGACCCGGCGGCCACCCGGTCCGCGACCGCGGCGCCGATCGATGCGGCGATCTCGCCCGAGCGGACCGCCACCGCCGAGAGCAGCGTCGAGGTGATGCCGTGGGCGTGTTCGGTGCCGCCCTGGACGTAGACGCCGGCCCGCAGCCCGTCGCCGGTGCGCACCCGGTAGTCGCGACCGACCCGCAGCAGCCCCTCCTCGTCGCGGTCGCAGTGCGCCCCGGCCGAGCCGAGGAGGCGGGCCGCGTCGACGGGGCGGTAGCCGGTGGCGTAGACGATCGCGTCCGCCTCCAGGGTCAGGTGCTCGCCCGAGGGCAGGTGCTCGACGACCGCGGTCACCCCGTCGGGCCGCGCCCGCAGCTGCGTCAGCCGCGAGGCGTTGAGCATCCGCAGCCGGCGGCGGCCGAGGACCTGTTCGCGGTACGAGCGGCGGTAGAGGTCCTCGATGAGGTCCGAGTCGACGACGGAGTAGTTCGTGTTGCGGTGGTAGTCGAACAGCATCCGCTTCACGCCGGCGGGCGCGTCGAAGTAGAGGTCGACCGCCGCGGGGTCGAAGATGCGGTTGGCGAAGTTGCTGTCGTCCGCCGGGCTGTAGCCGTAGCGGAAGAACACGGAGCAGACCTCGGCGGTGGGGTACCGCTCGTGCAGGAACGCCACCGACTCCGCGGCACTCTGCCCGGCCCCGACGACGATGAACCGCTCGGGCGGCGCGCCCGGATCGACCGCGAACGTCTCGGCCCGGCGCAGGATGTCGAGGTTGTGCCAGACCCGCTCCCCCGGCTCCACCCCGGCCGGCAGGCTCGGCTCCAGCCCGGCCGCGACGACCGCGTTGCGGGTGCTCAGCCGGGCCACGCCGCCGGCGTGCGCGGCCACGATCTCGAGCAGCTCGCCGCCCGCGGCCACGACGACGTCGGTCACCGTGTGGCCGTAGCGCACCGGCGCGCCGACGCGGTCCGCGGCCCACTCCAGGTAGTCGTGGAACTCGACCCGCAGCGGATACATCGTCTTGTAGTTGATGAAGTCGGCGAGGCGGCCCTTGGCGTGCAGGTAGGACACGAAGCTGTAGCCGCTGGCCGGGTTGCGCAGGGTCACGAGGTCCTTGAGGAACGACACCTGCATCGTGGCGTCCTCGAACAGCATGCCGCGGTGCCAGCCGAAGGTGTCCTGCCGCTCGAGGAAGACCGCGCGGATGTGCTGCGCGGCCGGGCGCCCGGCGTTGTACTCCTCGATCGCGATCGCCAGCGCCAGGTTGGACGGGCCGAAGCCGATGCCGACGACGTCGTACACGGTCGAGTCCATGGGTTCGCCTTCCACTCGGTTCACTGCAGCCCCTCGGTGATCTCGGCCGCGGTGGCCACGACGCCACAGCGGTCCCGCACGTGACGCAGGGCGTCGCGGTGGTGGGCCGGGCCGAAGTCCGCGACCGCGTCGGCGACCACGAACGGCTGGATGTCGCGCCCGAACGCGTCGAGCGCGGTGGCGAGGATGCCGATGTGGGCGTACACGCCGGTGATGACCAGCTGGTCGCGCCCGGCCAGCATCCGCGCCAGCGGGGTGCCGGCGAAGGCGCTGTAGCGGCGCTTGGTCACGCGCAGCTCGCCCTCGGCCGGGGCGAGCGCGTCGACGATCGCCAGCGCCCGCTCGTCCGGCGGCGGGCCGTCGCCCCAGAAGTCCTGCAGCAGCCCGCGCTCGGCCCGGCTCTGCCCGCCCGGCTGGGCCGAGAAGACGACCGGGATGCCGCGCTCGCGGGCGCGCTCGCGCAGGGTGTTGATGTTGTCCACGACCCGGCCGAGCGGCGCCTGGCCCGAGGGGCCGAACGGGGCCAGGAAGTAGTGCTGCATGTCGTGCACGAGCAGCGCGGCGCGGGCCGGGTCCGGGCGCCAGCCGACCTTGGACCGGGCGATACCGAAGCCGGTCGGCACCGGGTACGGGGTGATGCGGGGCAGCACGGGGCTCAGCCTTTCTGCGTCGCGGCGAGCGCGGCTCGCAGTTCGCGCCGGCTGATCTTGCCGACGCCGGTGACCGGGAACGCATCGACGATCTCGACGCGGTCCGGGATCTTGAAGGCCGCCAGGCCCCGCTCGCGCAGGTGGCGGCGCAGGGCCGGCAGGGTCGGCGGGACGGCGCCGGGCCGGACGAGCACGAAGGCGCAGCTGCGCTCCCCGAGGTAGGCGTCGGGCACCGCGACGACCGCGGCGTCGTGCACCGCCGGGTGGGTCAGCAGATGGTGCTCCACCTCCTCGGCGGCGATCTTCTCGCCGCCGCGGTTGATCTGGTCCTTGGCGCGCCCCTCGACCACGAGGTAGCCGTCGGGCCGGCGGCGCACCAGGTCGCCGGTGCGGTAGAAGCCGTCGGCGGTGAAGGCGGTGCGGTTGTGCGCGGCCGCGCGCCAGTAGCCGCGGATGGTGTACGGCCCCCGGGTGAGCAGGTGCCCGGCCTCCCCCGGCGGCACCGGCCGGTCGGCGTCGTCGACGATCCGCAGCTCGTCGTCGGGGCTGATCGGCCGGCCCTGGGTGTGCAGCACGATCTCGTCGGGATCGTCCAGCCGGGTGTAGTTGACGAGGCCCTCGGCCATGCCGAACACCTGTTGCAGGCGGCAGCCGAGCACCGGGCCGACCCGGGCCGCGACCGTGTCGGCGAGCTTCGCGCCGCCGACCTGCAGCACCGCGAGGCTGGCGAGGTCCGGGCGGGCGGTGAGCCCGGTGGGCCCGGTGGGCTCGGTGGGCTCGGACTCGACCGCCTCGAGCCACAGCCGGGCCAGCGGCGGTACGACCGCCGTGATCGTCACCCGCTCCCGCTCGATGAGGGGCAGGACGGTCGCGGGGTCGGGCCGGCGGGCGAGCACGACCCGGCCCCCGGCGTGCAGCGCCCCGAGCACGCCGGGCGAGGACATGGTGAAGTTGTGCGACACCGGCAGCGCCGCCAGGTAGATGCTGCCGGGACCCAGCGCGCAGATCTCGGCGGAGGCGCGGACGCTGTACAGGTAGTCGTCGTGGGTGCGCGGGATGAGCTTCGGCAAGCCGGTGCTGCCGCCGGACAGCTGCAGGAAGGCGACCTCGTCCGCGGCCGGGCCCGCGGGCAGCCGGGCCACGTCGTCCGCCTCGCCGTAGAGGGTCGCGAGACCGGCGTGGCCGCCGGGGTCCCCGGCGACGACGAGGGTCGCGGGCTCGGCCGCGGCCGCGAGCGTGCGGTGGTCGAAGCCCTCGTGCACGTCGGTGGTCACGAACGCGACGGCCTCGGTGTGCGCGCAGAAGTAGCCGATCTCGGCCGAGCGGTGCGCGGGCAGCGCGAAGACCGGCAGGGCGCCGAGGCGGAACAGCGCGAAGACGACGTCGAAGAACTCGGCGGTGTTCGGCAGCTGCACGACGACCCGGTCGCCGCGGCGGACGCCGATGCCGTGCAGCCCGGCGGCCAGGCGCAGCGCCCGGTCCCGCAGCTCGGCGTAGGTGACCCGGCGCTCGCCGTCGACGATCGCGATCCGCTCGCCGTGCGCCTCGGCCCGCTCGCGCAGCAGGTCGTCGAACGTCTGTCCGGTCCAGTAGCCGCGCTCGCGGTACACCCGCCGGAAGTCCTCAGGCCACATCGGCGTGCTCCGTGGACAGCCCGAGGGCGGCCAGCATGGTGCCGAGCTTCGCCGAGGTCTCGGCGAGCTCGGCCCCGGGGTCGGAGCCGGCCACGATCCCGGCGCCCGCGAAGAGGTCCAGGCCGCCGGGATCGGCGACCGCGCAGCGGATGGTCACCGCCCACTCGCCGTCGCCGGTCGCGTCGACCCACCCGACCATGCCGGTGTAGAAGCCGCGGTCGAAGGGCTCGAGCTCGCCGATCGCGGCGCGGGCGGCGGCGGTCGGCGTGCCGCAGACGGCCGGCGTCGGGTGCAGCGCGGTGGCGAGGGTCAGCGCGCTCGTCGCCGGGTCCGCGACCGCCCCGGTCACCAGGGTGCCCAGGTGCCACATGGTGGCGGTGCGCACCAGCGAGGGCTCCGGGGGCACCGTGAGCCGTGCGCAGAACGGGCGCAACGCGTCGGCGACGGCCCGGGCCACGACCGCGTGCTCGTGCCGGTCCTTCTCGGAGCGCAGCAGGGCGGCGGCGCGGCGGGCGTCCTCGGCCGGATCGGCGCCGCGGGCGGCCGAGCCCGCGAGGGGGTGGGCCGCGACCTGCCGGCCGCGGCGGGACACGAGCAGCTCGGGGCTGGCGCCGAGCAGGGTGCGCCCGGCGCCGAGGTCGACGCCGAAGGTGTAGCCGCCGGGCTCGCGCGCGGCGAGCGCCCGCACCACGGGGGCCGGGTCGAAGCCGGGCGAGTCGGCGCGCAGCGAACGGGCGAGCACGACCTTCGTGTAGTGCCCGTCGCCGATCTGGCCGACGGCGCGGCCGACGGCGGCGGCGTACCGGTCCGCCGCCGGCACCTGGTGCAGCCCGGTGATGCCGTGCCGTTCGAGGCTCACGGGCCGGCCGGGGCCGCCGGGGCCGGCGGGGCGGCCGTGGCGCAGGTGCGTCGGCACCACGAGGTGGGCGTGGGCGTCGGGGGCGAAGGGGACCGCGCCGACCACGGTGCGCACCGGGTGCCCGGCCGCCTCGGCGACGCCGAGCACGGCCCGCACCCGGCGGTCGAGGTCGGCGAGGGCGTCGCGGCGGCCGGACGGGGGGACGGCGAAGTACGTGCCCTCGGCCAGCAGCGTGCCGCGCGGCGACGCGAACAGCGAACTGCGGCCGGGCCGGTACGCGGCGACGAGGTCGGCGGCGGTCTCTATGCCGGACGCGGCGGTCTCGATGGTCACGGGTTGGTGCTCCCTTCGGCCGGCAGGGTGTGCCGGGATGGCGCTCAGGCGCGCAGCGTGGCGCCGCCGTCGACGTACAGCTCGTGCATGGTGATGTGCCGGGCCCGCTCGGAGGCGAGGAAGAGCACGGCGTCGGCGATGTCCTCGGGCTCGGCGATGCGCCCGAGGGGGATGCCGGTGCGGTAGGCCGCGGGGTCGCCGGCGACGACCGCCGCCGCCCCGGCCGCCGGGCCGCCGGGGTGCGCGGCCCACATGGCCCGCTGCATCGGGGTGTCCGTCGAGCCGGGGGCGACCACGTTGCAGCGGATGCCGTACTCCGCCAGCTCCAGCCCGAGGCTCTTGGTGAAGTGGGTCGCGGCCGCCTTCGACGCGGCGTACGCGGCCATCCCCGCCCGCGGCACCCCGGCCGCGTTCGAGGAGACGGTGACGATGGCGCCGGCCCGGCGGACGCGCATCCGCCGGGCCACCGCGCGGCTGGCGTGGAAGACCCCGCTCGCGTTGACCGCGAACGTGTCGGCCCAGTCGGCGTCGCGGTAGCCGAGCACCGGGCCGGTGCGCAGGATCCCGGCCACGTTGACCAGGACGGTGATCGCGCCGAGCCCGGCCTCGGCGGCCGCGACGGCGTCCTCGACCTCGGCCGCCGAGCGCACGTCGGCGCAGATGGCGACGATGCCGTCGTGCTCGGCGGCGAGCGTCCCGACGCCCTCCGCGTCGCGGTCGAGCGCCGCCACCCGCGTGCCGCCGGCCGCGAACGCCCGGGCGACGGCGCGGCCGATCCCCTGGGCGGCGCCGGTCACCAGCGCGATCCCGTCCATGGCGCTCCCTCCTAGACCGGCGTCGCGGCGAGCGACTGCTCCCGCGAGCGCTCCTGTTCCGTGACGTCGACGTGGCTCATGGCCCAGCGCAGGATCGGCGGGCCCATCACCGACGTGACGACGGCGATGAGGACGACGACCGTGTACGTGGCGATGCTCAGCACCCCGAGCCGCAGGCCGGTGGTGGCCACGACGACCTCGACGATCCCCCGCGAGTTCATGCCGGCCCCGAGGGCGATCGCCTCCCAGTGCGACAACCGGCTGGCCCGGGCCCCGGCGTACGCGCCCACGAACTTGCCGATGATCGCGATGAGCAGCAGCGCGAGGCCGGCCAGGAGCACCTTCGGGTCGGCCAGGGCCCGCATGTCGATGCGCAGCCCGGCGGTGGCCAGGAAGACCGGCGCCAGCACCGAGAGCACGATCGTGCGCAGCGGCGCGAGGTCGGTCCACAGCGGCCGGCCCGGGCCGGCGTCGAGCTCACCCGGACGCTCCCGGGTCTGCCCGATGAGGATGCCGGCGATGAAGGCGCCGAAGAGGGCCTCCATGCCCATCGACTGGGTCGCGGCCGCGCCGAGCAGGATCAGGATGACGGCCGCGGTGGCCCGGACCCCGCCCTCGCTCGAGCGCGCGGCGTGGCGCATCACCCACCGCACCAGCGGGCGGCCGATCAGCAGGGCGGCGGCGAGGAAGGCCAGCAGGTACACCACCGACAGCGCCACCGAGCCGGCGTGCACCCCGGTGGTGGCCGCGGCCGCGACGACCGAGAGCAGGAACCAGCCGATCGCGTCGTCGACCGAGCCGGCGGCGAGGGTCAGCTGCCCGATGTCGCGGTGCAGCAGGCCCATGTCGGCCAGGGTCTTGGCGATGACCGGGATGGCCGTCACGCACATGGCCACGCCGAGGAACAGCGCGAACACCCACCGGTCGGTCCGGCCGGTGAGCAGCGCCGCCGGGACCAGGAACCCCGCGCCGACGCCGAGCGCCAGGGGCAGCAGCAGGCCGCAGAGGCTGACCCGCACGCCGGTGACGCCCCGGCGGCGGATCATCGCGGCGTCGAGCTGGGCGCCGGTGACCCCGACGAGCAGCAGCACGCCGATCTGGCCGACGGCGTCGACGAGGTGCAGCTGGTTGGCGTCGTCGGGGAACAGCCACCGCAGCGCGCCGGGCGCCCAGTTGCCGAGCAGCGACGGGCCGAGGATCACGCCGGTCAGCAGCTCGCCCACGAGGGCGGGCAGTTTGCACCGCACCGCCACGCGGCCGAGCGCGAGGGCGACCAGCAGCAGCAGCGAGATCTGCAGCAGGAAGACCAGCAGGACGTGTGGTGCGAGGCTGGGCAGTGGATTACTCACCGTCATCCCCTTCGTGGTGGTCGAGGTTCACCACCCCACACTTCCAATAACCATCGATCTCTGTCCATGCTTTGTCCTGGCCCAGGCTGCGCACATGGCGGCGGATCGGCTTCAGGCCGCCCGCCTCGCCGGCGACCCAGACGTAGCCGTCGCCGGCCGGGAGCGCCATGCCGGTCAGCTCGGCCGCGAGGGTCTCGCCGCGCTCGCGGTGCAGCCAGCGGACGTCGGCGTCGGCGCGGGTGGTGAGCGGCTGCTCCTCGGCGGCGTTCGCGACCTCGATGCGGGCGATGACCCGCGCGCCCTCGGGGAGCCGCTCGAGCCAGGCGGCGAGCGCGGGCAGGGCGGTCTCGTCGGCGCCCAGGACGTACCAGTCGAAGGTGAGCGGCACCAGGTTCGACCCCCGCGGGCCGAGGATGCCCAGCCGCTGCCCCGGCCGCGCCTGCGCCGCCCAGGACCCGCCCGGACCGTGGCCGTGCAGCGCGAAGTCGATGTCGAGCTCGCGCTGCCCGGGCCGCAGGAACCGCACCGTGTAGTCGCGGTAGACGGGCCGCGGCGAGCCGGGCGGCGGCGGCTGCAGGCCGTCCTCGCCGAGCGTCGGCATGACCGGGAGCTCGGCGCCGGGCTCGGGGAAGAAGACCTTCACGTGGTCGTCGGGGGCGGCGTGGCAGAAGCCGTCGAGCTGCTCGCCGCCGAAGGTCACGCGGACCATGCCGGGGCTGAGCCGGTGCACGCGCCGGACCTCGAGCAGCCGCGGGGTCAGGTCGTGCCAGACGAGCTCGATGTCGCGGGCGGGGCTCATGCGGTCTCCTTGGCGGACAGGAACTGGAAAAGTTCGGCGTTGACGCGGCCGGGCTGTTCGAGGTAGCCGTGGTGCCCGGCGTCGGGAATCTCGCCGTAGCGGGCGCGGGGAATGGCCGTGGCCACCTGGCGGCCGAGCGCGGCGGCGGCGATCAGGTCGTCGGCGAACCCGACCACCAGGCAGGGCACGTAGAGCCGCACGCCCCCGACGTCGATCAGGGGCATGGTTGCTCCACCCGGCCCGCGCTGAGGCGCACGACCCTCGGCAGGCGCTCGATGGTGCCGGCGCGGTGGGCGATGACGAGGACCGTGCGGTCGGCGCGCAGCCGGGCGAGAGCGGCCTCGATGCGGTGCGCGGTGCGCGGGTCGAGGTCGGCGGTGGCCTCGTCGAGGATGAGCACGTCCGGGTCGATCATCGCGGCCCGGAGCAGGCCGACCAGCTGCCGCTCGCCGGCCGAGAACCGCTCGCCCCGGCGCCCGAGCGGCGCGTCGAATCCGCCCGGCCGCCCCTCGACCCAGCCGGTGAGGCCGAGCCGGTCGGCGGCCGCGGCGAAGCCGGCCCGGGTCGGCCGGCCCGGGGTGAGCGCCAGGTTGTCGGCGAGGCTGCCGGCGATGACGTGCACCTGCTGCGGGATGAGCACGAGCCGCCGCCGCAGCTCGGCCGGGTCGAGCGCGGCGAGGTCGTCGCCGCCGTGGCGGACCGCGCCGCCGTCGGGCCGGTAGAGCCCGCACAGCAGCTTGGCCAGGGTCGTCTTGCCGGAGCCGGTCTCGCCCACGATCCCGGCGTGCTCCCCGGGCGCGAACGACACCGAGACGTCGCGCAGCACCGGCTCGCCGTCGCGGTAGGCGTAGCTGACCGCCTCCGCCACGAGCCCCCGGTGCGGTGGCCGCGGCGCGTCCGCGACGACGCCCACCCGGGGCGGAGGCTCGGCGGCCTCCAGCAGGTCGAGCAGGCGGGCCAGCCCGACCCGGGACTCGAGCATCTCGCCGGCCACGAGGGTGAAGTCGTCGACCGAGCTGAACAGGTCCCGGCTGGCCAGGACGAACGTCACCACCACGCCGACGGTCACCAGGTCCGCGCCGGCCAGCAGGCCGCCCCCGACGAGCAGGGCCGCGCTCGTCAGGCCCTGGATCACCCACGTGACGTCGATCCAGGTCGCGGCGCGCTGGGCGGCCCGGGCCGTGCGCAGGTAGGCGCCGGTCTCCCGCTCCAGGCGGCCGAGCCAGGTGCCGGTGGCGCCGTCGATGCGCAGCTGCTCGCGGGCCTGCAGGCTCTCGGTGAAGGTGGCGGCGAGGTCGGCCTGGGCGGCGGCCTCGGCCGGGTAGGCCCGCTCGGCCGCGCGGCGGAACCGCCGGGTGATCCACCACATCGGCGGGGCGAACACGACCAGCAGCACCACGAAGAGCGACCACGAGGAGCCGACGAGCACGAGCGCGGTGCAGACGAGGTACCCGCCCAGCGAGATCAGGTCCGGCAGCTGGCTGCGCACGAAGGTGGCCAGCTCGGCGATCTCGACGGTGGCCCGGCGCAGCAGGTCGCCGCCGCGGTGCGCCTCGAGGAAGCGCAGCGGGGCGGCGGCGAGCCGCTGCACCACCAGGTCCCGCAGCCCCTGCACGACCCGCTCGCCGGCCCGGGTGAGCAGCAGCTCCGACCAGCGCAGCAGCAGGGTCCGGGCGACGACCAGGCCGAGCACGGCGCCCGCGGTGACGAGCAGCCCGGGCCGGTCGTGGTCGAGCAGCCGGTCGACGGCCCGGCCGATGAGCACCGGCACGAGGGTCAGGGCGAGCGTGGACACCAGGTTGACGGCGATCCCGGCGGCGACGATGCCGCGGTGCGCGCGCAGGTGCGGCCAGGCGCGGCGCAGGACCCGGCGCAGGTCCGGCTCCTCGGCGAGCCTTCTGACGTCAGCCATTGCCCACCAGTTCCTTGCCGGTCGTCGTGGTCACGGCCTCGCCGAGGTCGATCACGCGGTCGGCGGCCGCGGCCACCGCGGGGCGGGACGTGGCGAAGACGATCGTGACGTCCAGGGCGCGCAGGCCGTCGAGGATGCGCCGCTCGGTCGCGGCGTCCACGGCCGAGGTCACGTCGTCCAGCAGCAGCACCCGCGCGCCGCGCAGCAGGCCGCGGGCGAGGGCGAGGCGCTGGAGCTGGCCGCCGGAGACGGAGCTGCCGCGCTCCCCCACCGCGGTCGCCAGGCCGTCGGGGAGCCCGTCGAGGAAGGTGTCGACGGCCGCGGTCCGGCACGCCTCGCGCAGGGCGTCGTCGGTGAGCCCGTCGCGGCCGAGGCGCAGGTTCTCGGCGATGGTGCCGGACAGCAGCAGGGGGCGCTGCCCGACGATGGTGATCGCGTCGCGCAGGCCGTCCGGGTCCAGCTCCCGCAGGTCGGTGCCGCCGAACCGGACCGTGCCCGCGCTCGGCTCCTCGAGACCGGCCAGGAGGCGCAGGAGCGTCGTCTTGCCCGTACCGACGCCGCCGACCACGGCCACAAACGCTCCACTGTGGACCGTCAGCCCGGGCAGCCGCAGCGGCGCCCGGCCGGGGCGCTCGACGACCAGGTCCGCCGCGACCAGCTCGCCGTCCTCGGGCGCCCGGCCCGCGCCCGCCGCCTCGCCCGCCCCGGCACCGAGAACGGCACCGATGCGGCTCGCGGCCGTCCAGGCGTCGCCGAGCTGGCTGAAGCGGAAGGTCAGCATCATCACCTGGCGGCCGAGCAGCGTCATCCAGCCGGCGAAGGCGACCAGGCCGCCGACGGAGAACGCCCCGTCCAGCACCATCAGGCCGCCGACGCCGACGCCGGCCGCGGTCGCCAGCCACGGCACGAACGGCGCGTGCGCGGCCCAGGAGGCCGCGACCCGGGCCAGGGCCAGGGTGCGCTCGCGGACCGTGTCGCTGGCGGCCCGGTGGCGGCGCACGAGCTCGGTCTCGCCGCCGAGGCCGCGGACCGCGGTGCCGGCCGAGAGCAGGTCCTCGACGGCGTCGGCGCGGGCGCTGTGGGCCGCGGACAGGGCGCTGTTGGCCCGCTCGTACCGCCGCGGGTACCACAGGTTCACCGCGACCAGCAGCGGCACGGTGGCCAGCCCGACCGCCGCGAGGGCCGGGCCGAGCGTGGCGACGACCGCGATGACCGCGACGAGGCCGAGCACGCCGCTGACGAGCGACGGCACGGCGGCGATCCACACGATGATCGTCTCGACGTCGCGGGTGCCGCGGGTGACGAGGTCCCCGGCGGAGAAGCCACCGGCCGTCCGCGCGTCCCAGCCGAGCACCCGCGCGGCGAGCCGCAGCAGCAGGGCGTTGCCGGCCCGCACGCCCGCGAGCGCGGCCCACCAGCGCATCGCGAACTCGGCGCCGGTGAGCGCGGCGGACACGGCGAGGGTCGCGGCGGCCCAGCGCGCCAGGGCGGGCCGGTCGCCGGCCGTGATGCCCTCGTCGAGGGCGCGGCCGAGGCACCACGGGAGCAGGATCAGGCCGCCCTGGTACGCCAGCCCGCCCACCCAGGAGGCCGTGACCCCGCGGGCCGCGTGGCGCAGGCACGAGCGCAGCAGCGCCGCCGGGCCCGGGCCGTCCCCTCCGCTTCGCCGCGGACCGCTCAGGCCGTCCCGTCCGCTTCGCTGCGGACCGCTCAGGCCGCCACCGCCGCTTCGCTGCGGATCGCTCATGCCGCCACCGCCGCGAGGGCCGCGACCGTGCGCAGCTCGAGCAGGTCGCGCAGCCTGAGCTCCACCCCGGCGGCCCGGGCCGCGCTGGTGAGGCGCATCGCGGCGAGGCTGTCCCCGCCGAGGTCGAAGAAGCTCTCCTCCGCACCCACCCCGGCGACGCCCAGCGCCTCGGCGAAGAGCGCGGCCAGGCGCTCCTCGGCCGGGCCCTGCGGCGGGCGACCGGCGGCCACGTGCTCCGGCCGGGGCAGCGCGGCCCGGTCGAGCTTGCCGTTGGCGGTGAGCGGGACGGCGTCGAGCACGACGACCGCGGCCGGCACCAGGTGTGCGGGCAGCCGCCGCCCCGCCCAGGCCCTCACCTCGGGCCCGTCGGCGTCGCCGACCACGTAGGCGAGCAGGCGCCCGCTCTCGGCGACCACGACGCACCGGCCGACGCCGGGGTGCTCGGCCAGGGCGGCCGCGACCTCGCCCGGCTCGACCCGGTGCCCGCGGATCTTCACCTGGTCGTCGGCGCGGCCCAGGTAGTCGATCCGCCCGTCGGCGCTCCAGCGGGTCAGATCGCCGGTGCGGTACATGCGCGCGCCCGGCTCGGCGGTGAAGGGGTCGGCGACGAAGCGCTCGGCGGTCAGGCCGGGCCGGCGCAGGTAGCCCAGGGCCACCTGGGCGCCGCCGATGTAGAGCTCACCGGCGACGCCGGGCGGGACGGGCCGCAGCCGGGCGTCGAGGACGTAGAGCGCGAGGTTGGCGACCGGCCGGCCGATGAGCGCCCGCGGCACCTCCTTCACCCGCTGCACGACCGCGTCGACGGTGCACTCGGTCGGGCCGTAGAAGTTGTACGACTCGGTGTCCGGCAGCGCCGCCAGGGCCGCCCAGAGCGGGCCGGGCACCGCCTCCCCGCCGACGCCGAGCACGGCCAGCCCGGCCGCGTCGAAGCCGGCCGCGAGCAGCTGCTCCAGGTGCGAGGGGGCCACCTCGACGACGTCGATCGCGCGGTCGCGCAGGAGGGCGGCGAGCAGCCGCGGGTCGCGCCGCGCCGCGCCGGTCACCAGGTGCAGCTCGTCGCCGCCGAGGAGGGCCAGCAGCGGCTGCCAGGAGGCGTCGAAGGCGAACGACCAGTTGTGCGCGATGCGCAGCGGGCGGCCGAGGCGCTCGGCGGCCGGGCCCAGGATGCGCGCCCGGTGGCTCGCGTGGAGGTTCGCCACGGCCCGGTGCGGCACGAGCACGCCCTTGGGGCGGCCGGTCGAGCCGGAGGTGTAGATGACGTACGCGGGGTGCTCCGGCGTGATCGGCTCCGGCGCCGCGGCGGCCGTGTGGAGGCGCCCGTCGAGCACGAGGGTCTCGGTGCCGGGCGGCAGCAGGTCCACGGTGGAGCGCACGGCGAGGGTGACGACCGGGCCCGCGTCGGCGAGCATGGCCGCGATGCGGGCGGGCGGATAGTCGGGGTCGATCGGGAGGTACGCCGCGCCGGAGGCCATCGCCCCGAGGATCGCCGGCACGATGTGCTCCCCGCGGGGCAGCACGAGCGCCACGATCGTCCCGGGCCCGGCCCCGGCCGCGGCGAGCACGCCGGCCAGCGCCTCGGCCTCCGCGACCAGCTGCGCGTAGCTCCAGCGCCGCTCCCCCACCACCAGGGCGGTGCGGTCCGGGGTCCGCGCGGCCCAGCCGGCGACGAGCCCCGGCAGCGTCGCCGGCACCACGTCCACCGGCCCCGCGTTCCACTCCACGAGGATCCGGTGGCGCTCGGCCGCGGTGAGGGCGTCGGCCCGGTCGACGGGCCGGGCCGGATCGGCGGCCGCCTCGGCCGCGAGCGCGACGAGCCGATCGAGCAGCAGCCGGGCGGTCGCGGCGTCGAAGACGTCGGGGCGGTACTCCAGCGTGAGGTGCAGCCCGTCGTCGTCCGCGGCCACGAGCGTGAGCGGGTAGTGGGTGGCGTCGCGGGCGGTCACCTCGGCGAGCTTCAGCCCGGCGGCGCGCTGGCTGTCCTCGAGCCGGTCCGCGTCGACCGGGTAGCTCTCGAACACCACCAGGGTGTCGAACAGCTCGCCCACCCCGGCGAGGCGCTGGATCGGGGCGAGGCCGAGGTGCTGGTGCTCCAGGAGCGCGGCCTGCTCGGCCTGCAGCCGGGTCAGGAACGCCGCCCAGCTCTCGTCGCCGGCCAGCCGGGCGCGGACGGGCACGGTGTTGATGAACAGGCCGATCATGTCCGCGGAGCCGGTCAGCTCCGGCGGGCGGCCGGCGACGGTGGCGCCGAAGACGACGTCGGCCCGGCCCGTGAGCCGGCCCAGCAGCACCGCCCACAGGCCCTGCACCAGGGTGTTGAGCGTGATCCCGCGCTCCCTGGCGAACGCGGCCGCGGCCGGGGGCAGCTCGGCGCTCAGCTCGCCCGGCGGCCCGCCGGGCCGGCCGGTGGCGCCGGGCGCGACCAGGGTCGGCCCGGCGATCCCGGCGAGGGCGTCGCGCCAGGCGGTCTCGGCGGCGGCCCGGTCCGCGGCGGCGAGCCAGGCGAGGAAGTCGCGGTAGGGGCGCGCGGGCGCGGGCAGGGCCCCGGCGTAGGCGGCGAGGAGCTCCCGGGCGACCAGCGGCCCGGACCAGCCGTCGACGAGCAGGTGGTGCTGGGTGAGCACGAGCGTGTGCCGGTCGGCGCCGTGCCGGACCAGCAGCATGCGCAGCAGCGGGGCCCGCTCCAGGTCGAACGGGCGGGACCGCTCCCGTTCGGCCTCGCCCTCGGCGTCCCCCTCGGCGAGGCGCCAGGGCACCGGGGACGCCGGGGCGATGAGCTGCACCGGGCGGCCCTGCGCGGTCGTGGTGAACGCCGCCCGCAGGTTGGGGTGACGGTCCAGCAGCGTCGCCGCCGCGGCCCGCAGGCGCTGCGGGTCGAGCTGGCCGTCGAGCGCCAGGGACTGCTGCACGGCGTACCCGGCCGGGTCGAGCTGGTGCAGGTAGAACAGGCCCTCCTGCAGCGGGGTCAGGGGCAGCACGTCGCTCAGGCCCGGGAAGCGCAGGGCGAGCTCGTCGAGGGCGGCCTGATCCACGTCGGCGAGGACGTCGGACGGGCTCAGCGCGCCGGGCCCGTCCGCGAGTGCGGCCAGCCGTTCGAGCTGGGCCGTCCAGGCGTCGAGCAGCGCCCGGGCGTCGGACTCGGCGACGGCATGGCGCGGGTAGGCGATGCGGAGGCGGAGACGTCCGTCCACGGTGGACGCCTCGACGGCGTACGGGTGCCGGACCGGGAGGTGGTCGCCGGCGTCGCCGCGCAGGCCACCGAGCGGGCGCCACGGGCCGTCGTCGCCGCCGGTGCCCTGCCGGCCGAGGTAGTTGAACAGGATCGGCGCGGTCACGGCGGGCAGGTGGTCGCGGAGCAGGCCGAAGCCGATGCCGCCGTCGGGGGCCGCGCGCAGCTGCTCCTTGACGGCCTTGAGCGCGGCCACGGGATCGTCGTCCACTGTGGACAGGCGCACCGGGTGCACGGTGGTGAACCAGCCGACGGTCCGGGACAGCTCGGCGCCGGGCAGCAGCGCCTCCTCGCGGCCGTGCCCCTCCAGCTCGACGAGCACGTCACGCTGGACGAGGGCGAGGGCGGCGAGCAGGACGTCCTGCTGGTTGGCCCGGAAGGCGGGCAGTGTGACGGCCGGCACCGTCGCCGTGACCTGTTCCAGCGTGCCGAGCGTGTCGCGGGCCGGGTCGAGGGCGACGGGCCCGGCCGGTTGCGAGGTCCCGGCCAGGACGGCGCGCCAGTACGGCAGCTCGCCCGTGCGGTCCGCGGCCGCGAGGGCCAGGGCCCACTCGCGGAACGAGGTGCCCGGCTCCGTGGTGGCGTCGAAGTCGAGCAGGATCGGCCACGAGACGGCGTCGACGGCCAGGTGGTGGATCTCCAGGAGCACCCCGTCGGCGCGGCGGACCGCCCGCAGCATCCGCCCGGCGGCCGGGTCGAGATCGCTGGCGCCGACGAGCGCGGCGGCGTCGACGGTGCCGGGCGGCGGCACGTGCAGCCCGGTGCCGGTCCAGCGGGCGCGCAGCACGTCGTGGCGGTCGAGCAGGGCCTGCACGCGGCGGGTCAGCTCGGCGTCGGTGAGCCCGTCCGGCGCCCGCAGCAGCATCGACTGCGACAGGCGCGGGTCGGCCGCGCCCGGCTCGCGCATGATCGGGGTGGCCGGGATGTCGCCCCAGGCGGCCGACGCGTCGCGCCGCTGCCGCTCGACGGGCGTGGCGAGGGCGGCGAGGCCCTCGACGGTCGGGCGGGCGAAGACGTCGCGGGCGGTGATGCGCCAGCCGGCCTCGCGGGCCCGGGCGGTGAGCCGCAGCGCGAGGATGCTGTCGCCGCCGAGGGCGAAGAAGCCGTCACGGACCCCGGCCCGGGGCAGGCCGAGCACGCCGGCGACGAGCCCGGCGAACACCGCCTCGGCCTCGGTGCGCGGCTCGTCGTCGCCGGCCCGGGCGGCGAAGTCGGGCGCGGGCAGGCGGCCCCGGTCGAGCTTGCCGTTCGCGGTGACCGGGAGCGCGTCGAGCCGCACGAACGCGGCCGGCACCAGGTGCTCGGGCAGCCGCCGCGCGACCCACTCGGCCAGGCCGCCGGTGTCCCCGGCCACGTAGGCGATCAGCCGCCCGTCGCGGGCCACCACCACGGCCTCGCGGACCGCCGGGTGCCCGGACAGCACCGCGGCGATCTCGCCGGGCTCGACGCGCTGCCCGCGGATCTTCACCTGCTCGTCGGTCCGGCCCGCGTACTCGAGGAGCCCGCCGGCGGTGACGCGGGCCAGGTCGCCGGTGCGGTAGAGGCGCTGCCCGGGGGTGAAGGGGTCGGCGACGAAGCGCTCGGCGGTCAGGCCCGGACGGCCGCGGTAGCCGCGGGCGAGCTGGACGCCGCCGAGGTACAGCTCCCCGGTCACGCCGGCCGGGACGGGTCGCAGCCACGGGTCCAGCACCACGGCCCGGGTGTTCCACAGTGGACGGCCGATCGGGACCGGGCCGGTCGCGGCGGGGTCGACGGGGTGGAAGGTGACGTCGATGGCGGCCTCCGTCGGGCCGTACAGGTTGTGCAGCTCCACCCCGGGCAGCAGCGCCCCGAAGCGGGCGGCCACGTCGGCGGGCAGGGCCTCGCCGCTGGCGATCACCCGCCGCAGGGGCAGCCCGTGCGTGGCCGGCTCCGCGAGGAAGGCGCGCAGCATGGACGGGACGAAGTGCAGCGTCGTGACGGCCTCGCGGCGGATCAGGGCCGCGAGGTAGGCGGGGTCGCGGTGGCCGTCGGGGCGGGCCACGACCAGCGTGGCGCCCGCGATGAGCGGCCAGAAGCACTCCCACACCGACACGTCGAAGCCGGCCGGTGTCTTGTGCAGGACGCGCTCGCCCGGTTCGAGGCCGTACGCGTCCTGCATCCACAGCAGCCGGTTCACGATCGCCCGGTGCTCGACGGTCACGCCCTTGGGGCGGCCGGTCGAGCCGGAGGTGAAGATGACGTACGCCGCCGAGCCGGGCCGGACCCGCGGCGCCTCCCACGACGCCGGGCCGTGCTCGTGCACGTTCTCCGGTGTCAGGACGACCCGCGCCCCCGCCTCCGCGACCAGCATCTCGTTGCGCGAGCGCGGGTGGGCGGGGTCGAGCGGCAGGTAGGCCGCGCCGGCCCGGTGGACGGCGTGCAGCGCGACGACGAGCTCGAGCGAGCGCGGCAGGGCCACGGCGACGACGCTCTCCGGCCGCACACCCTGGGCGTGCAGCCAGGCGGCGAGCCGGTCCACGCGCCGGTCGAGCTGGGCGTAGGTCAGGGCGGCGTCCTCGCAGCGCAGGGCCTCGGCGTCCGGGTGCGCGGCCACGGCGGCGCGGAACAGCTCCGGCAGGCTCGTCTGCGGCACCGGGTGCGCCGGCCCGGACACCGCCCCGGAGAGTCCCTCGTCGCCGCACCCGGCCAGGGCGCGGCCGATCGGGGCGGCCGGGCGCGCGGCGAGGCCGGCGAGGACGGCGGCGTACCGATCCAGGATGTCCTCGGCCCCGGCGGCGGAGAACACGTCGGCGCGGAAGGCCAGGCCGAGGCGGAGCCGGTCGCCGGGCGCGACGGCGAGGGTGAGCGGGTAGTGGGGGGCGTCGTCGCCGGTGACCTCGGTCATCCGCAGCCCGCCGGCGCCGGTGGCGTCGCGCAGCGCGTCGGCGTCGAGCGGGTAGCTCTCGAAGATGGTGAGCGTGTCGAACAGCTCCCCCGTCCCGGCCTGGCGCTGGATGGCGGCGAGCGGCAGGTGCTGGTGGTCCAGCAGGGCCGCCTGGCCGGCCTGAAGCCGGTCGAGCAGCGCGTCCCAGCCCTCCGCGGGGTCGAGCGCCACCCGCACGGGCAGCGTGTTGATGCAGCAGCCGATCATGTCCTCGACGCCGGGGACCTGGGCCGGGCGGCCGGAGACGGTGGTGCCGAAGACGACGTCGGTGCGGCCGGTGAGCTGGACGAGCAGCACGGCCCAGGCGGCCTGGACGACGGTGTTGAGCGTGACCTGCCGGGCCCGGGCGAACGCGGTGAGCCGCGCGGTCAGCTCGGCCGGCAGCTCGCGCTCCAGCCGGCCCGGGCGGGCGTCGAGGACCGCGCCCGCGCCGGGCGCGACGAGGGTCGGCTGGTCGAGGCCGGCGAGCGCGTCGCGCCAGGCCCGCTCGGCGGCGGCGCGGTCGGCGCGGGCCAGCCAGCGCAGGTACTCCTCGTACGGCCGCGGCCCCGCGAGCGCCCGCCCGGCGTAGAGGTCGAACAGGTCCCGGACGGCCAGCGGCGTGGACCAGCCGTCGAGCAGCACGTGGTGGTTGGTGAGGATGAGCTTGTGGTGCTCGGCGCCCAGCCGCACGAGGGTGAGGCGCAGCAGCGGGGCGTGCGCCAGGTCGAAGCCGCGGGCGCGGTCCTGCTCGAAGACGTCCGGGTGGTCGCGCAGGTCCACCTCGGCCCACGGCAGCTCGGCGCGCGCGGACACGGCCTGGCGCAGCACGCCGCCGGGCCCGGCCGGGAACGCGACGCGCAGGGCGGGGTGCCGGTCGAGCAGCGCCTGTCCGGCGGCCCGGAGCCGGGCCGCGTCGAGCGGGCCCCGCAGCTCCAGGACCTGCTGCACCACGTACGGGTCGACGTCCTCGGCGAGCGCGGCCAGGACGACCAGGCCCTCCTGCAGCGGGGTCGGCGGCCACACGTCGGCGAGCCCGCCCGGGCGCCGCTCCAGGGCCTCGATCTCGTCCTGGGCGAGGCCGGGCTGCAGCAGGTCCGCCGGGGTGAGCCCGGGGTCCCCGGCGGGCAGTTCGGCCAGGGCCGCGAACCAGTCGGCGGCGACGGCCCGCACGGCCGCCTCGGTGAGGACGCCGCCGGGGTAGGTGAGCGTGGCGGTGAGCCGGCCGCCGGTCACGGACGCGTTGATCTCCAGGGTCCGGGCGAGCGGCATCGCCGGGTCGGCCGCGCCGCCGAGCCCGCCGACCGGCGCCCACTCGCCGGCCTCCGGGCCACCGCCGTCGAACCGTCCCAGGTAGTTGAACAGCACCTGCGGCTCCGGGCCGCCGAGGTCGAGCAGCCCGTAGCGGGCGCCGTGGTCGGGGACCGCGCGCAGCTGCGCCCTGACGCGCTTGAGGGCGGTGGCGGGGTCGCCGGGGGTGAGCCGGACCGGGTACTCGGTGGTGAACCAGCCCACCGTGCGCGACAGGTCGGCCCCGGGGACGAGCTCCTCCTCCCGGCCGTGCCCCTCCAGCTCCACGAGCACCGAGTCGCGGCCGCAGCGCCGGGTGAGGGCGAGCGCCAGGCCGGTCAGCAGCCGGTCGGCGACCTGCGCGCCGAGCGGCCCGGCGTCGGTGCCGACGGTGACCGTGCGGGCGGTCGCCACCGTGTCGCGGGCCGGGTCGACGGGGCGGTCGCCGAGCGGCGGCTCCGCCTCGGTGCCGACGACCGCCCGCCAGTAGTCGCGCTGGCTGCCGGTCTCCACGGCGCCGAGACCCACGGCCCACTCGCGGAAGGAGGTGCCGGCCGGGGCGGTGCGACCCGGGTTCGTGAGGTCGTCGGCGATGATCCGCCAGGAGACGCCGTCGACGACGCTGTGGTGCGCCACGAACGCGACCCGGTCGCCGAGCCGGACGACCTGGAGCATGATCCCGGCCTCGGGGTCGAGGCGGTCGGCCGCGGCCGCCAGCTCCTCGCCGAGGGTCCGGGTGCCGGTGCGGATGAGGGCCGCGGCGTCCACGGTGCCGACCGGCGGCACGTGCAGCCCGGCCGGGGTGAGCCGGGCGCGGAGCAGGTCGTGGCGGTCGAGGAGGCCCTGGACGGCGTGCCGCAGTCCGTCGCGCGGGGCGCGGAAGACCATCGACTGGCTGTACCGCCGCCACGGCCCGGCCCCGAGCAGCCGGCGCACGGCCGGGGTGAGCGGCACGTCCCCGATCCCGCCGGCGTCCGCGGCGGCCGGGGCGGTCGCCGGGGCGGCCACGGCGGCGAGGGCGGCCACGGTGCGCAGCTCGAACACCTGGCGCGGGGTGATGCGCAGCCCGGCGGCGCGGGCGCGGGCGACGAGCTGGATGCTCACGATGCTGTCGCCGCCGAGGGCGAAGAAGCCGTCGTCGACGCCGACGCCGGGCAGGCCCAGCACCTCGGCGAACAGGCCGCACAGGATCTCCTCGGCCGCGGTGCGCGGGGCGGCGTCGCCGGTCTGGGCGGCGAAGCCGGGCGCGGGCAGGGCGCGCTTGTCGACCTTGCCGGCGACGGTGACCGGGAGGCGGCCGAGGCTCACGAAGGCCGCGGGCACCAGGTGCTCGGGCAGTTTCCCGGCGGCCCACTCGCGCAGGTTCCCGGCCGGGCCGACGGTGTAGGCGACCAGGCGGCCGTCGTGCGGGACGACGACGGCCTGGGACACGTCCGGGTGCTCCAGCAGCACGGCGGCGATCTCGCCGGGCTCGATCCGCAAGCCGCGGATCTTCACCTGGTCGTCGGCCCGGCCCACGAAATCGAGGGCGCCGGAGTCGGTGCGGCGGACCACGTCGCCGGTGCGGTACATCCGCTCACCGGGCGCGAACGGGTCGGCCACGAACCGGGCCGCCGTCAGGCCGGGCAGGCCGAGGTAGCCGCGGCCGAGCTGGGCGCCGGCCAGGTACAGCTCGCCGTGGGAGGCGGGGCGGAGCCAGGCGTCGAGGATGTACGCGCGGGTGTTGCCGATGGGCCGCCCCACGAGCGGGGTGTCGCTCTCCGACACCCGGGCCATGAGCGTGTCGACGGTGCACTCGGTCGGCCCGTAAAGGTTGATCGCGGTGGTGGCCTGGCGCAGGGCCGTCCAGATCTTCGGGTCGGCCGCCTCCCCACCCAACGCGACCAGCGCCGGCGGATTGTCCAGCAACCCCGCCGCGACCAGCGGTCCGGCCAGGGACGGCGTCACGTCCAGGAAGTCGATGCCGTGCTCGCGTACGTAGCCGACGAACAGCTCCGGATCCCGGCGCGTCTCGTCATCCAGCAGGTGCAGCTCGTGCCCGGCGACCAGGAACAGCACGCCCTCCCACGACGTGTCGAACACCGTCGCCGCCGACAACGCGGCCTTCACCCGGCGGCTCGGCATCACGTGCTCACGGTGATGGTGGAACAGGTTCATCAGGCTCGCGTGCTCGACCACCACCCCCTTCGGCCGGCCCGTCGACCCCGACGTGTAGATCAGGTAGGCGCCGCTACGCGGGTGGATCGCGGGCAGGTCGGCGTCGGCGTCCTCGGTCAGCAGCTCCGGGGTCACCACCACGGCCGGACAAGCGTCGTTCAGCAGCAGCGCGACGCGCTCGGCCGGGTAGCCGGGGTCGATCGGCAGATAGACGCCACCCGACCGCATGGCCGCCAGCCACGCCACCACCGCGTCCGCCGTCCGCGGCAGCAGCACCGCGACCGTCCGCTCGGGGCCGGCACCACGCGCGACCAGCACGCGGGCCAGGCGGTCGACGCGTTCGGCCAGCCCGGCGAACGTCAGCCGCTCGCCGTCGCAGACCAGCGCGGTCGCGCCGGGCGTGCGGGCCACGGTCGCGGCCAGCTCGTCGAGGATCGTGCCCGGCGGGACCTCCGTCGCCGGGCCGCTCGCCACCGGCTCCGCGGTGGCCAGCCGGGCCAGGACGGTGTCCGGTGCGGTCGTCAGGAGCTCCGCCAGGCGCACCAGGATGCGCCGGGCGGTCGCGCGGTCCACGACGTCGGGGCGGAACTCGGCCCCCAGGACCAGCGTCTCGCCCGGGATCACCGTGAGGGTGAACGGGTAGTGGGTGGCGTCGCGGCCGGTCACCTCGGCGAGGCGCAGCCCGGCGGCGCGCTCCAGGTCGCGGACGCCCTCCTCGTCGAGCGGGTAGCTCTCGAAGACGAGCAGGGTGTCGAAGAGCGGGCCGAGCCCGGCCTGGCGCTGGACGGCGGCGAGGCCGGTGTGCTGGTGGTCGAGCAGGGCGGCCTGCTCGGCCTGCAGGCGGGTGAGGTAGGCGGCCCAGGTGTCGCACGGGCGGGGCCGCACCCGCACGGGCACGGTGTTGATGAACAGGCCGATCATGTCCTCGACGCCGGGCAGGCCCGCGGGTCGCCCGGACACGGTGGCGCCGAAGACGACGTCGGTGCGCCCGGTCAGCTCGGCGAGCACGAGCGCCCAGGCCCCCTGCACGACGGTGTTCACGGTGACGCCCAGGTCGCGGGCGCAGGCGGCGGGCGCGGCCGCGCCGACCCGCAGCTCGATCGTCTCCGGGGCGGCCGCGACCGGCCCGGCGTCCGGGCGCAGGAGCGTCGGGCCCTCCAGGCCGTCGAGCGCGGCGCGCCAGGCGGACTCGGCCGCCGCCCGGTCCTGGCCGGCCACCCAGGCCAGGTACTCCTTGTAGGGCCGGGTCCGGACCGGCTCCCGGCCCGCGTAGCGGGTGAGCAGGTCGCGTACGAGCAGCGGGGCCGACCAGCCGTCGAGCAGGATGTGGTGCGCGGTGAGGACGAGCCGGTGCCGCTCGGGCGCCTCGCGGACGAGGACCCAGCGCAGCAGCGGCGGCCGGGCCAGGTCGAACGGCCGGCGCAGCTCGTCGTCGGCCGCGCTCGGGGAGTCCGAGACGGTGAAGGAGACCGGCACGTGCGCCGGGATCAGCTGAACGGGCTGGCCGGCCTTGCGGGGGCGGAACGCCGCGCGCAGGTTCGCGTGCCCGTCGAGCACGGCCTGGGCCGCGGCCCGGAGCCGGTCGGCGTCGAGCGGGCCGTCCAGGGTGAGGACCTGCTGCACGACGTACACGTCCGGCTCGCCGTCGGCGTAGGCGGACAGGAAGTACAGGCCCTCCTGCAGCGGCGACAGGGGCAGGATGTCCTGCAGTCCGGCCGGGCTGGTCACAAGAGCCTCCACTCGTCTTCGAACTCGTCGATCTCGTCCTGGCTCAGCGAGACCAGGCTCAGGTCGGATGGGGAGAACCCGCCGTCCGGGGCGGCGGCCCGCAGGCGGTGCAGGGCCGCGCGCCACAGCTCGCCGAGGCGGCGCACGTCGTGCTCGTCCAGGACGCCGCGGACGTACGTCAGCCGCACGTCCAGCTCCGGGCCGCCCGGCAGGTCGAGGGTCCCCGCGTTGAGCTCCAGGGCGTGCGCGACCGGGAACGAGGGGTCGAGCCCGGAGCCGAGCGCGTCGCCCTCCGGCGCGGCCACCCAGTCGTCGTCCGCGCCCGCGGCCAGCCGGCCGAGGTAGTTGAACAGGATCGGCGGGGCCGCGGCCGGGAGGCGCTCGCGCAGCAGGCCGTAGCCGATGCCGTGCTCCGGTACCGCCCGCAGCTGCTCCTTGACCCGCTTGAGCGCCGTGACCGGGTCGTCGCCGCCGGCGTCGAGGCGCACCGGGTAGTCGACGGTGAACCAGCCGACGGTGCGGGACAGGTCGGCGCCGGGGACGAGGTGCTCCTCGCGGCCGTGGCCCTCCAGGCGCAGCAGCACCCCGCTCTCGGCCGTCTCCGGCCGCCACTGCCGCACGGCGAGGGCGAGCCCGGCCAGCAGCACGTCCTGGACGCCGGCGTGGAACGCCTCCGGCACGGTGGTGAGCAGCGGCCGGGTCTCCTCCGCGGGCAGCCGCAGGGTCAGGTCCCGCTGGTCGCCGACGGTGGCCCGGACCGGCTCGGCGCCGTGTCCGTCCAGTGTGGAGCGCCAGTAGGGCAGCTCCGCCGTCCGGTCGAGGGCGGCGAGGCCGGTCGCCCACGTGCGCAGCGACGTCCGGACCGGGGCCAGGTCGCGGCCGGCGGCGGCCGCGGCGAGGTCGCCGGCGATGACGCGCCACGAGACGCCGTCGACCACCAGGTGATGGGCGACGAGGAGCAGGCGGTGCCCGGCCGGGAACCACACCGCCTGCAGCATCCGCCCGGCGCGGGGGTCCAGGCGCCGGACCGCGGCGGCGTGCTCCCCGGCGAGGGTTCCCGTCGCGAGCCGCAGGACGTCGATCGCGGACGGCGGCGGGATGACCAGGCCGTCGTCGCTCCAGCGGGCCCGCAGGGCGTCGTGGCGGTCCACGATCGCCGCCAGCGCCGCGGCGAGCCGCTCGCGCGTCAGGGCGGCCGGCACCCGCAGCACCAGCGCCTGCGCGAAGGTGTCGATCGGCGCGCCGAGCCCGCGCAGCCACGCGACGATCGGGGTGAGCGGGACCGGGCCGTACGCGGCCCCGGCCGGCTCGTCCACGACCGCGGCGCACGGCGTGGCGACGGCGGCCAGGGCCGCGACCGTCTGGTGCTCGAACACCTGCCGCGCCGACAGCTCCAGGCCGGCCGCGCGGGCGCGGGCGACGAGCTGCAGCGCCACGATGCTGTCGCCGCCGAGGGCGAAGAAGCCCTCGTCCGCGCCGACGTCGTCGAGGCCGAGCAGCTCGCCGAAGAGGTCCGCGAACAGCCGCTCCCCGGCGGTCGCGGCCGGCGCGGCGGTGCGCGCGAACACCGGCTCGGGCAGGGCGGTGCGGTCCACCTTGCCGGCGACGGTGACCGGGATGTGGTCCACCGGCACGACGAGCGCGGGCACGAGGTGGTCGGGCAGCCGGGCCGCCGCCCACGCCCGCAGGTCCCCGGCGCCGCCGACGACGTAGGCGACCAGGCGGCCCTCGTGCGGGACGACGACGGCCCGCGTGACGTCCGGGTGCTCGGCCAGCGCCGCGGCGACCTCGGCGGGCTCGATGCGGAAGCCGCGGATCTTCACCTGGTCGTCGGTGCGGCCGAGGAACTCGATCTGCCCGTCGCGGGTCCAGCGGGCCAGGTCGCCGGTGCGGTACATGCGTTCGCCGGGCGCGTACGGGTCGGCGACGAACCGCTGCGCCGTGAGGGCGGGCCGGCCCAGGTAGCCGCGGGCGAGTCCGGCGCCGGCGAGGTACAGCTCCCCCGGGACGCCGGGCGGCACCGGGCGCAGGGCGGCGTCGAGGATGTGGGCGCGCTTGTTGTGGTCGGGCCGGCCGATGAGGACCGGGCCGCCGGGCTCGCACTCCCAGTAGGTGGAGTTGACGGTCGCCTCGGTCGGGCCGTACGCGTTGAGCATCCGGTGTGTGGCCGTCCAGCGGGCGACGAGGTCGGGCGGGCAGCGGTCGGCGCCGGTGACGACGGTGACGCCGGGCGGCACGACGCCGGCGGGCAGCGCGGCGAGGGCGGCCGGGGGCAGCGCGAAGTGGGTGATGCCGCGGTCGCGGACGAACTCGGCGAACGGCGCGCCCAGCCGGGACTCCTCGGGCGCGATGACGAGGGTGCCGCCGCGCAGCAGGCTGATCGCCAGCTCGGCGACGGTGACGTCGAAGGCGGGCGAGGCGAACTGGGCGATGCGGGAGCCGGGGCCGGCCCGCCACTGCCGCGCGAACGTGGCCGCGAGGTCGGCGAGGCCGGCGTGCGGGACGACCACGCCCTTCGGGCGGCCGGTCGAGCCCGAGGTGTAGATGACGTACGCCGCGTCGGCCGGGGCGGGCCCGGCCAGCGGCCCGTCGTCGTCGCCCTCGCCGGGGCCGACGACCGGCAGACCGTCCGGGACGGGCCCGCCGCGCGTGACCGCCAGCACCGGCGCGGCGTCCCGGGCGAGCAGGGCGACCCGCTCGGCCGGGTACGACGGGTCGACGGGCAGGTAGGCCGCGCCCGCCTTGGCGATCGCCAGCTCGGCGACGAACAGGTCGGCCGAGCGCGGCAGCAGCACCATGACGATCCGCTCCGGGCCCGCGCCCCGCCTCGCGAGCCGGCGCGCGAGGCGGTCGGTGCGGGCGTCCAGCTCCGCGTACGTGAGGGTCAGCGCGCCGTCCTCGATCGCCACGGCCGCCGGGTGGAGGGCGACCTGGGCCGCGAACAGCGACGGCAGCGTCGACGGCGGGGTGGCGGCGCGCGGGCCCTGCCAGCCGGACGCGATGGCGCGCCGCTCGGCCGGGGTGAGCACGTCGAGCTCGCCGATGCGCCGCTGCGGTGCGGTGACGGCCGCGGCGAGCAGGCGCACGAGCCGGTCGGCGAGCGCGGCAGCGGTCGCGGGGTCGAACAGGTCGGCGCTGTACTCCAGCACGCCCCGCAGCCCGTCCTCGCCGTCGTGCTCGGTGACGACGACGCCGAGGTCGAACTGGGCGACGCCGGTGTCGATCGGCACCGGCTCGGTGGTCAGGCCCGGCAGCCCCGGCCGCGCGGCGGGCACGTGCTGGAACGCGATCATCACCTGGAACAGCGGGTTGCGGGCGAGGGACCGCTCCGGGTCGAGCGCCTCCACCACCCGGTCGAACGGCACGTCGGCGTGGCCGAACGCGGCCAGGTCGGCGGCGCGGACGCGGGCGAGCAGCTCGGCAAACGCCGGGTCGCCGGACAGGTCGGCCCGCAGCACGAGGGTGTTGACGAAGAACCCGGCGAGCTCGTCGAGGCGCTGGTCGGCGCGGCCGGCCACGGGGCTGCCGAGCGGGATGTCGTCGCCGGCGCCGAGGCGGTGCAGCAGCGCGGCCAGGCCGGCCTGGACCACCATGAACGTGGTGGCGCCGGTGCGCCGGGCCAGCTCGCGGATGCGGCGGTGGGTGTCGGCGGGCACGTCGAAGGTGACGATCCCGCCGGCGTGGGACGGCTGCGCGGGGCGGGGCCGGTCGGTGGGCAGCGCGAGCTCGGTGGGCGCTCCGGCCAGGGCGTCCCGCCAGAACCGCAGCTGCCGCGGCTGTACGTGCTCGAGGTGCTCGTGCTGCCAGAGCGCGTAGTCGGCGTACTGCACGGGCAGCGGCGCCCAGTCCGGGGCCCGATCGCGGGTCCGCGCGGCGTAGGCGGTGCCGAGGTCCGCGACGATGCGCCCCTGCGACCACTCGTCGGTGACGATGTGGTGCAGGAGCAGCAGCAGCACGTGCTCGTCGTCGCGCAGGGTGAACAGGTGCGGCCGGATCAGCGGCTCGCCCGCCAGGTCGAAGCCGTGCCGCGCCGCGGTGGCGAGCCGCCCGGGCAGGGCCGCCTCGGTGCACCGTTGCAGCGTCCATTCCGGGTGTACCGCCGGCAGCACGCGCTGCACCGGCCTCCCGTCGACGGTCGGGAACACGGTGCGCAGGCTCTCGTGCCGGTCGAGGACGTCGCCGAGGGCGGCCCGCAGCGCGCCGGTGTCGAGCGGGCCGGTGAGCCGCAGCGCGAAGGCCACGTTGTACGTCGGGCCGGGCCCGTGCAGCTCGTGGTGCAGCCACAGGCGGTGCTGGACCGGCGAGAGCGGGAGGTGCCCGGGCCGGGCGGCTCGGCGCAGTTGCGGGCCGGCGTCCGGCCCGGCGAGCGTGTGCAGCCGCGCGGCGAGCCGGGCCACGGTGGGGGCGTCGAACACGGCCCGCACCGGCAGCGCGGTGCCGAAGACCGCGCGGACGCGGGCGGCGAGCGCGGTCGCGGTCAGCGAGTGCCCGCCGAGGGCGAAGAAGTCGTCGTCGACGCCGACGCCGGGCAGGCCCAGCACCTCGGCGAAGAGGCCGCAGAGAATCTCCTCGGCGGGGTTCCGGGGCGCGGAGTCGCCCGCGAGGGCGGCGAAGCCGGGCGCGGGCAGGGCGCGCTTGTCGACCTTGCCGGCGACGGTGACCGGGATGCGGTCGAGCGCGACGACGGCCGCGGGGACGAGGGGGCCGGGTAGCCTTGCCGCCGCCCACGCGCGCAGGTGCTCGGCGCCGCCGACGACGTAGGCGACGAGGCGGCCGTCGTGCGCGACGACGACGGCCTGCGACACGTCCGGGTGCTCCAGCAGCACGGCAGCGATCTCGCCGGGCTCGATGCGGAAGCCGCGGATCTTCACCTGGTCGTCGGCCCGGCCCACGAAATCGAGGGCGCCGGAGTCGGTGCGGCGGACCACGTCGCCGGTGCGATACATCCGCTCACCGGGCGCGAACGGGTCGGCCACGAACCGGACCGCCGTCAGACCGGGCAGACCGAGGTAGCCGCGGCCGAGCTGAGCCCCGGCCAGGTACAGCTCGCCCTGCACGGCCGGCCGCAGCCAGGCATCGAGCACATAGGCGCGGGTATTGGCGATCGGCCGGCCGACCGACGGCGTCTCGGTGTCGGCGAGGCGGGCCATGAGCGTGTCGACGGTGCACTCGGTCGGCCCGTAAAGGTTGATCGCGGTGGTGGCCTGGCGCAGGGCCGTCCAGATCTTCGGGTCGGCCGCCTCCCCACCCAACGCGACCAGCGCCGGCGGATTGTCCAGCAACCCCGCCGCGACCAGCGGTCCGGCCAGGGACGGCGTCACGTCCAGGAAGTCGATGCCGTGCTCGCGTACGTAGCCGACGAACAGCTCCGGATCCCGGCGCGTCTCGTCATCCAGCAGGTGCAGCTCGTGCCCGGCGACCAGGAACAGCACACCCTCCCACGACGTGTCGAACACCGTCGCCGCCGACAACGCGGCCTTCACCCGGCGGCCCGGCATCACATGCTCACGGTGATGGTGGAACAGGTTCATCAGGCTCGCGTGCTCGACCACCACCCCCTTCGGCCGACCCGTCGACCCCGACGTATAGATCAGATACGCGCCCGTCCGCGGGTGGATCACCGGCAGGTCGGCGTCCGCGTCCTCGGTCAGCAGCTCCGGAGTCACCACCACGGCCGGACAAGCGTCAGCCAGCAGCAGCGCGACACGCTCCGCCGGATAGCCCACGTCGATCGGCAGATAGACGCCACCCGACCGCAAGGCCGCCAGCCACGCCACCACCGCATCCACCGTCCGCGGCAACAGCACCGCGACCGTCCGCTCCGGCCCCGCACCACGCGCCACCAGCACCCGCGCCAGCCGGTCGACACGCTCGGCCAGCCCGGCGAACGTCAGCCGCTCGCCGTCGCAGACCAGCGCGGTCGCGTCCGGTGTCCGGCGCACCGTCGCCCGGAAGGCGTCGAGGATGGTCCCGGCCGCGACCGCCATCGCCGGACCCGGCTCGACGTGCTCCACGGTGGACAGGCGGGCCAGGACGGTGCCCGCCTCGGTGTGCAGCAGCTCGGCGAACCGGGCCAGGATGCCCTCGGCCGCCGGCCGGGTGTAGAGGTCCGGGCGGTGCTCCAGGCGCAGCCGCAGCCGGGCGCCGGGGACGACGACGAGGCTGAGCGGGTAGTGGGTGGCGTCGACCGGGATGCCGCCGCCGATCGCGAGGCCGGGCACGTCCGCGGCCGCGCCGCCGGTCGGGTAGCTCTCGAACACGGTCAGCGTGTCGAACAGCTCGCCGGCGCCGGCGAGGCGCTGCAGGTCGGCGAGGCCCAGGTGCTGGTGGTCGAGGAGCGCCGCCTGCTCGGCCTGCAGCCGGGCGAGGAACCCGGCCCAGGTGTCGTCCGGGCGGGGCCGCACCCGCACCGGCACGGTGTTGATGAACAGGCCGACCATGTCCTCGACGCCCGGCAGCCCGGCGGGGCGCCCGGACACGGTGGCGCCGAAGACGACGTCGGTGCGCCCGGTCAGCTCGGCGAGGACCAGCGCCCAGGCCCCCTGCACGAGGGTGTTGAGGGTGAGCCCGTGGGCGCGGGCCAGCTCGGTCAGCGGCGCGGGGTCGACGACCAGCTCGGCCACCTCGGGCAGCACGGCCGCGGGGCTCGCGCCCGGCGCCACCAGGGTCGGCTCGTCGACGCCGTCGAGGGCGTCGCGCCAGGCCCGCTCGCTCGGGGCCCGGTCCTGCGCGGCGAGCCAGGCCAGGTAGTCGCGGTAGGGGCGCGGCGCCGGACCCGGCCGGCCCGCGTAGAGCGCGAAGAGGTCCCGCATCGCGAGCGGGCCCGACCAGCCGTCCATGAGCAGGTGGTGCTGGGTGAGCACGAGCCGGAAGTCGCCGTCGCCGAGGCGGGCGAGCACGAAGCGCAGCAGCGGCGGCGCGGACAGGTCGAAGCGGCGCCCGCGCTCGGCGCGGGCCAGCTCGGCCAGGGCCGCGGCCGGGTCCGCCGCGGCGCTCAGGTCCAGCTCGGTGAACGGGACCGGGGCGGTGGCCGGGATCGTCTGCACCGCGCGGCCGGAGGCGGTGCGGGCGAAGCCGCCGCGCAGGTTCGGGTACCGCTCCAGCAGCCCCGCCGCCGCCCCCCGCAGCCGTTGGGCGTCGACGGCCCCGGCGAGGGTGTAGACCTGCTGCACCGTGTAGACGTCCGGCTGCTCGCCGGCGCTCGCCAGGTAGTACAGGCCCTCCTGCAGCGGGGACAGCGGCAGCACGTCGGCGAGGCCGCCGGCGGGGCCGCCGGTGCCGAGCGCGTCCAGCTCGGCGGCGTCGAGGCCGGCGAGGGGCACGTCGGCCGGGGTGAGCCGGCCGGCGCCGGGCTCGTGCACGGCGGCGCTGATCGCGACGAGCGCGGCGAACCAGTCGTCGGCGATGCGCCGGGCTTCCTCGTCGGCGAGGGCGGCGGCGGGGTAGGAGAACTCGGCGCGCAGCACCGGCCCGCCGGCGGTGTCCAGCGTGGACGCTTGCACCGACAGGCGGTGCCGGACGGGCATGCCGGGCGCGGCGGTCGCGTGGGCGGCGGGCAGCTCGTCGGCGATCCCCCAGTCGCGGCCCGCCTCGCCGGCGAACCGGCCGAGGTAGTTGAAGAGGACCTCGGGCTCGGCCCCCGCGGCGTGGGGCAGCAGGCCGTAGCCGACGCCGCCGTCCGGCACGGCCCGCAGCCGCTCCTTGACCCCGCGGACCACGGCCGCCGGGCCGCCGCTCGCGGCCGGCAGCCGCACCGGGTACTCGCTGGTGAACCACCCGACGGTGCGCACGAGGTCGGCCCCGGGGACCAGGGCCTCCTCGCGGCCGTGGCCCTCGAGCGCGACGAGCGGCTCGGCGGCCGAGCCGGTGCGGCGGGCCAGGGCGAGCACGAGCCCGGCGAGGAGCACGTCCTGCACCCCGGCGCGGAAGGTGCCGGGGACGGAGCTCAGCAGCGGCCCGGCGAGGGAGGGTTCGACGGTGACGGTGACCGACCGCAGGGTGGCCGCGGTGTCCCGGGCCGGGTCGAGCGGCACGGCGCCGAGCCGGGTCACGGGCCCGGCGAGCACGCCGCGCCAGTGGCCCGGCTCGGCCCGGTCCCGGACGACCGCGCGCAGCCCCTCGGCCCAGGCGCGAAACGGCGTGCCGGCGGCGGCGGGCGTCTCCCCGCGCCCGGCGGCCGCGATGTCCTCGGCGAGGATGCGCCACGAGACACCGTCGACGACGAGGTGGTGCACGACGAGCAGCAGGCGCCCGGCCTCGGCCCCGCGGTCGAACCACACCGCCTGCACCATGACCCCGCCCGCCGGGTCGAGCCGGTCGGCGGCCGCCTCCCGCTCGGCCCGGACGTCGCCGTGGGTGACGACGCGCAGCGGCGGGTCGGACGGGGCTTCGGGGACGCGCAGCTGCCAGCGGTCGCCGGCGGCCTCCAGGCGGGCGCCCAGGATCGCGTGCGGGGCGAGCCCGGCGCGCAGGACGCGGGCGAGGTCGTCGCGGGTCAGGCCGGCCGGCGTGCGCAGGAGCAGGGCCTGCGAGTAGCGGGACACGTCCGCGCGCAGCCCGCGCAGCCAGGCGATGATCGGGGTCTCCGGCGCGATCCCGGCCCCCGGCGCCGCCGCCGCGGGCGCGACGGGCTCGGCGACCCGGGCGAGGGCGGCGACGCTCTGGTGCTCGAACACCTGGCGCGGGGCGATGTGCAGGCCCGCCGCCCGGGCCCGGGAGACGAGCTGGATGGACAGGATGCTGTCGCCGCCGAGGGCGAAGAAGCCGTCGTCGACGCCGGCCGGGCGGCCCAGCAGCTCGGCGAAGAGACCGGCGAGGACGGCCTCCTCGGGCGTGCGCGGCTCGGCGGCGGGAGCGGTCGCGCCGCCGGGGGCGGGCAGCGCGCGCCGGTCGACCTTTCCGGCCGCCGTCATCGGCAGCGCATCGAGGACCACCACGGCCGCCGGGACCAGGTGCTCCGGCAGCCGGGCCGCGGCCCACGCCCGCAGGTCCCCGGCATCGCCGACGACGTAGGCGACAAGGCGGCGCTCGATCGGGACCACGACCGCCCGGGCCACGGCCGGGTGCGCCGACAGGACCGCCTCGACCTCGGCCGGCTCGACCCGGAAGCCGCGGATCTGCACCTGGTCGTCGGTGCGGCCGAGGAACTCCAGGCGGCCGTCGGTGGTGCGGCGGACCAGGTCGCCGGTGCGGTAC
This sequence comes from Dactylosporangium sp. CA-052675, assembly GCF_050947935.1. Lineage (GTDB taxonomy): Bacteria > Actinomycetota > Actinomycetes > Mycobacteriales > Micromonosporaceae > Dactylosporangium. The sequence goes on from NZ_CP192010.1 coordinate 7,668,556, forward strand.
ATGCGCCGGCCCGGGCGGCACGGGTCGGCGACGAAGCGCTCGGCGGTCAGGGCGGGCGCGCCGAGGTAGCCGCGGGCCAGGCCGTCGCCGCCGAGGTACAGCTCACCGGGGGCGCCGGGCGGGACCGGGCGCAGCCGGGCGTCGAGCACGTGCGCGGTGCGGTTGAGGTCCGGCCGGCCGATCAGCACCGGGCCGTCGCCGGCGATCCAGGTCGTCGCGGTGACCGTCGCCTCGGTCGGGCCGTACGCGTTGACGAGCCGCCGCCCCCGCGACCACCGCCGCACGACCTCGGCCGGGGGCGCCTCACCGCCGATCGTCACCGTGACGCCCGCGGGCAGGGCGCTCTCCGGCAGCGCCGCGAGCAGGGCCGGCGGCAGGTCGAGGTGCGTGAGGCGGTGCCGGCGGACGAACTCCCCGAGCGGCGCGCCGAGGCGGGCCTCGCCGGGGACGATGACCAGGGTGCCGCCCGAGAGCAGGGACGCGGCCACCTCGCTGAGGGCCACGTCGACGGCGGGCGAGACGAACTGGGCGGCGCGGGTGCCGGGGCCGGTGCCGAAGACCTCGCGGACGCTCGCGACCAGCCCGGCGAGCCCGGCGTGCGGGACGACGACGCCCTTCGGGCGGCCGGTCGAGCCGGACGTGTAGATGACGTAGGCGGGGTGCTCCGGCCGCAGGTCGACGACCGGCGCGGAGTCGTCGGCCGCGAGGTCGAGCCGCGTCACCACGGCGACCGGCGAGGCGTCGCGCAGCTGGGCCTCGACGCGGGCGGCCGGGTGCTCGACGTCGAGCTCCGTGACCACCGCGACCGGCGAGGCGTCGCGCAGCTGGGCCTCGACGCGGGCGGCCGGGTGCTCGACGTCGAGCGGCAGGTAGGCGGCCCCCGACTTGACGACCCCGAGCAGCGCCACGATCTGCTCCGCGGAGCGGGGCAGCCGCACGCCGACGATCCGCTCGGGCCCGGCGCCCGCGGCGAGCAGCGTGTGGGCGAGGCGGTTCGACAGCGCGTCGAGCTCGGCGTAGGTGAGGGTGCGGTCGCCGTCCTCGACGGCGACCGCGTCCGGGCGGGCCGCGGCCTGGGCCGCGAACAGCTCGGGCAGCGTCCGCGGCGCGATGGCCCGCCGCGGCCCCTGCCAGGCGCCGGAGAGGGCCGCGCGCTCGGCCGGGCCGAGCAGGTCCGCCTCGCCGATCGGCCGGTCGGGCGCGGCCGTGACCGCCTCCAGCAGCCGCACGAACCGGGCGGCCAGGGCCTCGGCGGTGGCCGGGTCGAACAGGTCCGAGCGGTATTCGAGGCTCCCGGCCAGCCCGCCGCCGCGCTCGGCCACGTCGAAGGTCAGGTCGAACTTGGCGGTGCCGGTGGCCACCAGCCGCGGGGTCGCCCGGATGCCGGGGAAGCCGGCGACGGCGGGCAGCGGCGCCTGGTACGACACCATCACGCAGAACAGCGGATGGTGCGCGAGCGAGCGGTGCGGGTTGAGCGCCTCCACGAGCCGGTCGAACGGCAGGTCCTGGTGGGCGAGCGCGGCCAGGTCGGCGGCGCGGACGCGGCCGAGCAGCTCGGCGAAGGTCGGGTCGCCGGACACGTCGGTGCGCAGGACCACGGTGTTCGCGAAGAACCCGGCCAGCCGCTCCAGGGCCTCGTCGGGGCGGCCCGCGACCGGGGTGCCGAGGGGGATGTCGTCGCCGGCCCCGAGGCGGGACAGCAGCGCGGCGACGGCGGCCTGGACGGTCATGAACAGCGTGACGCCGTGCGCCCGGGCGAGGCCCCGCAGCGCCGCCTCCAGCTGCGGGGCGATCGGGAACGCGACCGTGGCGCCGGCGGCGCCGGCCTCGGCCGGGCGGGGCCGGTCGGCGGGCAGCCGCAGGGTCTGCGGCGCCCCGGCGAGCGCGTCGCGCCAGAAGCCGACGTGCTCCTCGACGGGGAGGCCGGCCTGCCACACGGCGTAGTCGGCGTAGCGGAGCGGCAGCGGGGCGAAGCCGGGCGCGCGGCCCTCGACGCGGGCGGCGTAGGCGGTGGCGAGGTCGTCGAGCATCGGGGTGAGCGACCACTCGTCGCCGGCGATGTGGTGCACGACGAGCAGCAGCACGTGCCGGTCCGGCCCGGCCGGGAACAGCGTCGCCCGGACCGGGATGTCGCGGGTGATGTCGAACGGCCGCCGTACGGCCGCCTCGAGGTCCACGGTGGACCCGGCGGGCTCGACGGTGAGCTCCACCCCGGCGGGGCGCAGCAGGGCCGCCGGCCGGCCGTCGCGCTCGGGGAAGATCGTGCGCAGCGGCTCGTGCCGGGCGGTCAGGTCGCCCAGCGCGGCCCGCAGCGCGCCGACGTCCAGGGCGCCGTCGAGGTCGACGGCCAGGGGCAGGTTGTACGTGGCGCTCGGCCCCTCCAGGCGCTCCAGGAACCACAGCCGCCGCTGTGCGGGCGACAGGACCGCGCCGGTCGCGGCCCCGGGGCGCAGGGGCGGGCGGGAGGGGCGCGCCGTGGAGTCCAGGCGCGCGGCCAGGGCCGCGACCGTCGGCGCGTCGAACACGTCGCGCAGGGCCAGCTCGGCGCCGAAGACGCCGCGGACGCGGGCGGCGACCCGGGCGGCGAGCAGCGAGTGCCCGCCGAGGGCGAAGAAGTCCTCGCGCACGCCCACCGCGGGCCGGCCGAGCACCTCGGCGAAGATGCCCGCGAGCAGCTCCTCCTGCGGGCCGCGGGCCGCCTCGACGGCCCCGGCGACGGTGTCGGGGGCGGGCAGGGCGGTGCGGTCGAGCTTGCCGTTGGGGGTGATGGGCAGCGCGTCGAGCGCCACGACGGCCGACGGCACCATGTAGTCGGGCAGCGCCTCGGCGGCCGCCCGCCGCAGGGCCGAGGTGTCCACAGTGGACTCCGGGACGACGTAGGCGACGAGGCGGCGGTCGCCGGGGCTGTCCTCGCGGATCACCGCGACCGCACGCCGGACGCCGGCCTCGGCGGTGAGCACGGCCTCGACCTCGCCCAGCTCGATGCGGAAGCCGCGCAGCTTCACCTGGTGGTCCACGCGGCCGAGCACGTCGAAGGTGCCGCCGGCGCGGCGCACGGCCAGGTCGCCGGTGCGGTACATGCGCTCGCCGGACGCGTACGGGTCGGCGACGAACCGGGACGCGGTGAGGCCGGGGCGGTTCAGGTAGCCGCGGGCGACGCCGGCGCCGCCGAGGTACAGCTCGCCGGGGAAGCCGTCGGGGACCGGGCGCAGCGCGGCGTCCAGGACGTAGGCGCGGGTGTTCCAGATCGGCGTGCCGACGCTCACGGTGTCGTCGGTGAGCCGGTGGGCGGTGGACCAGATCGTCGTCTCGGTCGGGCCGTAGAGGTTGGTCACCTCGGCCGCGTGCTGGCGCAGGTCGGCGGCGAGGTCCGGCGGCAGGGCCTCGCCGCCGACGAGCACCCGCAGGCCGGACAGCGCCGCGGCCCCGCCGGGCGTGCCGAGCAGCGCCCGCCAGAGCGTCGGGGTCGCCTGCACGACGGTCGCGCCGGTCCGGTGCACGAGCTCGGCCAGGGCCGAGGGGTCCCGCACGGTCTCCTTGGCCGCGAGGACGACGGTGGCGCCGGCGAGCAGCGGCAGGTACAGCTCCAGGCCGCTGATGTCGAAGCTCACCGTGGTGACGGCGAGCAGGCGGTCGGGCGGGGCGAGGGGGATCTCCTCGCGCATGGCCAGCAGGAGGTTGACGAGGTTCTCCCGGGTCACCACGACGCCCTTGGGACGACCCGTGGAGCCGGAGGTGTACAGCACGTAGGCGGCGTCGTGCGGCCGGTGCTCCAGCGGCGGGCACGGGCGCGCCGCGGCGGGAACGCCCTCGTCGAGGCGCAGCACGGGCACGTCCGTCGCCGGTGCGCGCACGGCGCCGGAGGTGACGAGCAGGGCCGGGGCCGCGTCCCGCAGCATCCAGGCGAGCCGGTCGGCCGGGAAGCCGGGGTCGAGCGGGAGGTACGCGGCGCCGGTGCGCTGCACGGCGAGCAGGGTGACGAGCAGGTCGGCGGTGCGCGGCAGGCAGACGGCGACCGTCCGTCCACTGTGGATGCCCCGCTCGTGCAGCCCGGCGGCCAGGGCCTCGACCCGCCGCCGCAGCTCGGCGTAGCTGACCTCGCCGTCGGCGTCGATGACGGCCGGGCCCGAGCCGCGCCAGAGCTCGGCGAATCCGGCCGCGGGCAGGGCATGCGCGGTGTCCGCGAGCGGCGGGGCGGCGACGAGGCCGAGCCGGCCGGTGGGCGTGTCCGGGCCGGCGGCGCCGAACGCGGCGAGGAGGGCGGCCAGGCGCTCGGCGTGGGCGGCGAGGGACTGCTCGGTGTACCGGGCGGGGTTGGCGTCGACGACGATGTCGAGCGCGTCCCCGCCCCGGTCGTCGACGGTGATGCAGAGGTCGTCGACGGGCCCGGCGGACAGGTAGCGGGGCGAGCCCGGCGCACCGGCGAAGGACAGCACGGTGCCGAAGGGCTTGATGTTGACCCAGGGGCCGACCAGGCGCCGGTCGCCGCCGACGAGCCCGAGGTCGCGGCGGATGTCCTCGCCGCGGTACCGCTGATGCGCCCGGATCGCCCGCAGGCCCGCCGCGACCCGGCGCACGAGCCCGGAGACGGTGTCGGCGGGGTGCACGGCCACGCGCAGCGGCAGCACGTTGACGGCGGTGACGGGAACCTTCGCGGCGACGGAGCCGAGGCGGCCCATCATCGGCAGGCCGAGCACGACCTCCCCGGCGCCGGTGAGCCGGTGCACGTAGAGCGCGACGGCGGCCAGCACGGGCTCGGCGCGGGCGCTCGCCGCGTCCACGCTCACCCGGTGGCGCAGGAACGTGGGGCCGGGGCGGGCCGGGCCCGAGGCGAGGTCGGGCACCTCGATCCCGGCGAGGTGCCCGCGCCAGAACGCGCGGTCGGTCTCGAAGCGCCCGGAGGCGCGGTAGGCGGCGTCCTCGGCCACGACGTCGGCGAGCCGGCCGAACGGCGACGGGGCCGGCTCCTCCCCCGCCGCCAGCGCGGTGTAGACGGCGGCGAGGCGCCGGGCGACGAGCGCGAACGTGTACGCGTCCATCACGAGGTGGTGGCAGCGCTGGTACCACGTCCAGCGCCCGGGACCGCGCCGGATCAGCGCCTGCGCGAAGAGCGGCCCGGCCGCCAGGTCGACGGTGGCGTCCCGGGCGAGCCAGGCCCCGGCGTCGTCGCCGACCTCGAGCTCCCACCGCGGCTCGCCGATCTCCTGCCGCCCGTCCGCCGTGATCCGCACGCGCAGGGCATCGGCCTCGCCGACGACCCGGCGCAGCGCCCGCTCGAACAGCCGCGGGTCGATGTCGCCGTCGATGTCGACGCACGCGGCCGTCGTGAACGCGGGGCCGGGGTCGAGCTGGTGGGCGTACCAGACCCCGGCCTGGGCTCCGGTGAGGTCGAGACGGTCGGTCACGGTGCGGCTCTCCTTGAGCAGCGCGGGGCCCGCCGCGCCGGGGCCGGCGCGGCGGGATGCGGGTGCGGGCGCGTTACGAGGTGTGGAGGCTGGCCGGGCGCATGTCGGTCCAGTGCCGCTCGACGTATTCGAGGCAGGCGTCGCGCCCGTCCTCGCCGAACACCACCCGCCAGCCGGCCGGCACCTCGGCGAAGGCCGGCCACAGCGAGTGCTGGTGCTCGTCGTTGACGAGCACGAAGTACCGGCCGTCGGCGTCCTCGAACGGGTTGGTGGTCATCGCGCTTCCTCCAGACGGGCGGCGGGGTCGGTCCACGACAGGCCGTCGGGGGCCGGGACGAGGCCGCCGTCGAGCAGCGGCAGCTCCCGGGCCGCCTCGCCCTGCACGCCGCGGACCTGGATGCTGTTCATCTCGGCCATCAGCTCGCGCACCACCGGGGTGCCGAAGAGGTGGTGCATGCGCTCGCCGGAGGGGGTCTGCATGCTGCCGGTGCGCTCCACCGCGCCGGCGAGGTCGTCCGAGGCGGCCTGGAAGTTGCGCACCAGGGCCCGCTCGCCGGAGTGCGCGCCGGCGACCAGGGTCACGAACGCCTCGAGGTCGGTGGTGTCGAGGTTGGTGACCTTGCGGGCCTTCCAGAAGTACGACTCCTCGTCCGTCTGCATGTCGTAGAACGCGGAGAGGAACTCGTAGAAGACGCGGTACTCGCGGCGGTAGCGCCCCTCGAACTCCTCGAACGCCCGCGCCTCGGCCAGGTCGCCGGCGAGCACGGTGTTGATCGAGCGGGCCGCGAGCAGGCCGGCGTAGGTGGCCAGGTGCACGCCGGTGGAGAAGACCGGGTCGATGAAGCACGCGGCGTCGCCGACGAGGACCATGCCGGGGCGGTGGAACGTGCTGTTGGTGTACGAGTAGTCCCTGCGGGTGCGCAGTTGCCCGTAGACGCCCTCGGTGACCCGCTCGGCGCCGGACAGCATGTCCTTGACGATCGCGCAGCGGTCGATGAACCCGTGCAGCGCCTGCTCCTGGTCGCCCCGCAGCCGGCTCGCGTGCTCGCGGCCGATCACGGCGCCGACGCTGGTGAGGGTGTCCGACAGCGGGATGTACCAGATCCAGCCCTCGTCGAACGCGGCGCACAGGATGTTGCCGGAGTCGGGGGCGGGCAGGCGCCTGCCGCCCTCGAAGTAGCCGAACAGCGCGATGTTCCGGAAGAACTCGGAGTGGACGCGCTCGCCGCCGACGTGCTGGTGCACGCGGCTGCGGTTGCCGGAGGCGTCGACGACGAACGTCGCGTGGATCTCGCGCTCGCTGCCCTCCGGGCCGGTGTACCGCACCCCGCGCACCCGCTGCCCGTCGGCGACGACGTCGGTGACGGGGCTGTTCTCGCGCACGTCGACGCCGCTGCGGCGGGCGTTGCGCAGCAGGATGTCGTCGAACTTCATCCGCTCGACCTGGTAGGCGGTCGACGTCGGGCCGGACAGCTCGGGGGCCACGGCGAAGAGGAAGTTCCACGGCACCGGGTTGGTGCCCCAGCGGAAGCTGCCGCCGCGCTTGACGGTGAACCCGGCGTTCGCGAGCTCCTCGCTGACGCCGAGGATCCGGCCGATGCCGTGCACGGTCGAGGGGAGCAGGGACTCGCCGATCTGGTACCGCGGAAAGGTCTCCTTCTCCAGCAGCACCACCCGGTGCCCGCGCCGGGCCAGCAGCGTGGCGGCGGTCGACCCGCCGGGTCCGCCGCCGACGACCACGACGTCGGCGCTCTCGATGATCGGGCTCAACGCCGCTCCTCCACCACGTTCGACGCCTCCAGCCGCCGCGCCCAGGCCGCGACCGTCGGCTCCATCGCCAGGTCCAGGTATCCGGCCTCGAACCCGGCGGCGCGCCAGCGGGTCGCCAGGCTCATCAGCCGGATCGAGTCGAGGCCGAGCTCGATCAGGTTGTCGTCGTCGGCGAACGCGGCGGGCTCCTCGGCGACTTCGGCGAGCGCCTCGGCGACGTCGCCGCGCATCCGCTCGATGTTCATTGGGCGCCTCTCAGTCAGTTAGGGTAGGCTAACCTAAATTATTGACAGCGGTAAAGAGCAGCTCGGCCCGTTTGTGGCCCAGATCGTGGATGCCGATGGACCGGAATCCGGCCCGCGCGAACATCCGGCGGGCCGCCACGTGCCGCTCGTCGGGGTCGGCGAACACCCGCCGGCAGCGCGGGTCGGCCACGGCCAGGCCCTCGGCGATCGCGCGCACCAGGGCGCGGCCGAGCCCCCGGCCGGTCCGCCCGGGGTCCCCGATCGCCAGGTGCACGCCCAGGTCGTAGGGGTCGGCGTCGTACTGCCGCCCGACCACGTCCCGCGGGGTTCGGTAGATCTCCACGTAGGACAGCGGGGCGCCCTGGTAGGAGACCAGGTACGGCCGCGAGTGCTCGCCCGCCAGCTGCCCCGCGAGCTCCTCGGCCCAGCGCCGCGCCGGCCACGCCGCGCGCCAGAACGCCTCCACGTGCGGCTCGCCCATCCACCGGCTGACCAGCTCGGCGTCGGCGCCCCCGGCGGCGAGCGGGCGGATCGCCCACGGCGGCGCGAGGACCGGGGCGGGCGGGGGTCCCGCCGCGACGACCGCCGCGGCGAGGCCCACCGTCACCTCTCGGCCGGACACTCAGCCGGTCGCCTTGGCCGCGGCCGAGATCACCGGCAGGACGTTGCCGATGATGTACTGCACCGACAGCGGCGTCGGCGTGCGCAGCGCGGAGAACTGGGCCCCGCTCAGCGCCGCGTAGGAGCCGCGCTTGACCGCGGTCAGCCCCTTGAACAGCGCGTTGCCCTCGAGCTGGGGCCTGAGGCCGTCCTCGGCGTAATAGACGAGCACCACGTCGGTGTCGAGCACCCCGACCTTCTCCAGGCTCAGCTGCGCCGCGAAGTCCTCGCCCGGCAGCGCGGCCACGCCCGGGGCCAGCACCATGCCGAAGTCGTTGAGCATCTTGACCCCGGCGTCCCGGTCGGAGCGCAGCACGCCGATGGAGCCGGCCTCCCACATCTGGCTCAGCGAGAACTTCCGGCCGGCCAGCTCCGGGTGGTCCGACCTGGCCCCGGTGATCCTGGCCTCGACGTCGGTGACGATCCGCTCCGCGTCGGCCGTGCGGCCCACGGCCTTGGCGACCTGGCGCAGCGTCGTCTGCCACGAGTCCTCGAAGGGGCCGGTGGTCTCGTAGGCGGTGGTCGGCGCGAGCTTGCTGAGCTTGTCGTACTCGTCCTTGATGTAGTAGTCGCCGCCGGCGAGGATCAGGTCCGGGTTCAGCGCCGCGATCTTCTCGATGTCGAAGCCGGTGTCGCCCGCGGTGAGCACCGCCGGCGCGCCGGTCAGCCTCGGCTTGGCCCACGGCGTGACACCGCCCTCGCCCGCGGACTCGGCGATGCCGACCGGCTGCACGCCCAGCATGAGCAGCGCGTCGAGGTCGGCGTCGGACAGGGCCACGATCCGCTGCGGCGCGGCCTTGATCTGCGCCGTCCCCAGCTTGTGCGTCAGCGCGACCGGGTAGCTCGCCGCCGCGGGCGCCGAGCCGGTCGCGGCCACGTCCGCGCGCCGGGCCTCGTCGCCGCACGCGCCGAGCAGCGCGACCCCGGCGGCGAGGGCGATCCCGGCCGCCGCGAACCGGCGGGCGGGACGCAGGGAAAAGGTCATGTCGGGCCTCACGTTCGAAGTTAGGTTAGGCTAACCTAAGCTACCGATCGCATTGAGAGCAAGACCGCGCCCGATATTTGATTAGGCTAACCTTTGTTCGACGTTCAGCGATAGAGGTGACCACGTTGCCGGTAGTCGTCCCCCGGGTGATCGCCGCGCCGCCGCGGCCCGCCCGGCGCCCCCGGCGGGCCGTCGCACTGCTGGTGCTGCTGGTCGCGGCCGGCGCCGCGGTGCTGCTCAGCCTGGCCGTCGGCGCGCAGACGCTGAGCCCCGCCGCCGTGGCGCGGGCGATCGTCTCCCCCGCCACGGCGACCCCCGAGGCCGTGGCGATCGTCCGCGAGCTGCGGCTGCCGCGCACGATCCTCGGCCTGCTCGCCGGGCTCGCCCTCGGCGCCGCCGGCGCCCTCATGCAGGGCCACACCCGCAACCCGATTGCCGACCCGGGCCTGCTCGGCGTCTCGGCCGGCGCCTCGTTCATGGTCGTCGTCGGCATCCAGCTCGGCACCCGCACCCTCGCCGGGTACATCTGGTTCGCCTTCGCCGGCGCCCTGCTCGCCAGCGTGCTCGTCTTCGGCATCGCCGCGGGCCGGCGCGGCGGCCCGACCCCGGTCACGCTCGCCCTGGCGGGACTCGCGATCAGCGCGCTGCTGGCCTCGTGGACCCAGGCGATGCTGCTGGCCGACGACGCCGGCCTCAACGTGTTCCGGTTCTGGGTCGTCGGCTCGCTGTCCGGCCGCGACGCGCACGTCGCCGCCCAGGTCGCCCCGTTCATCGCGGCCGGGCTGGGGCTCGCGCTCGTCAACGCGCCCGCGCTCAACGCGCTCGGCCTCGGCGAGGACGTCGCCCGCGCGCTCGGCCAGCGGGTCCTCGCGGCCCGTACCGCCGGGGTCGCGGCGATCGTGCTGCTGGCCGGGGCGGCCACCGCGGCGTGCGGCCCGATCGCGTTCCTCGGCCTGGTCGTGCCGCACCTGGCCCGCACGCTCACCGGCCCCGACCACCGCTGGCTGGTGCCCTGCTCGGCGCTGGCCGGCGCCGCGCTGCTGCTCGTCGCGGACACGCTCGGCCGGGTCGTGGTCAGCCCCGGGGAGCTGCAGACCGGGATCGTGCTGGCCGCCGTCGGCGCGCCGTTCTTCATCGCGCTCGTGCGGCGCCGCCGCGGGATGGTCCGGCTGTGAGGCCCTACGCCCGGGCCGCGGCCGTCGGGGTGGCGGGGCTCGCCGCGGCCGCCGCGGTCGCCGTGGTCGCGGTCGGGCGGGGCAGCTACGCGATCCCGCCCGGCACCGTGGTCGACGTCCTGCTCGGCGGCGGTACCCCCGGCCAGCGGCTGGTCGTGCTCGACCTGCGGCTGCCGCGAATCCTCGCGGCCCTGCTCGTGGGCGCGGCGCTGGCGCTGTCGGGCGCGCTCACCCAGACCTTCGCCCGCAACCCGCTCGCCACCCCGGACGTGCTCGGCGTGACCGGCGGCGCCTCGCTCGGGGCCGTCGCGCTCATCGTGCTCGGGGGCGGCGGCGCGGCCGGGGTGCCCCTCGCGGCACTGGCCGGCGGGCTGCTCGCGGCCGCGCTCGTCTACCTGCTCGCCTGGCGCCGCGGCATCGACGGCTACCGGCTGGTGCTCGTCGGGCTCGGCGTCGGCGAGATCGTGCAGAGCGGCGTGTCGTGGCTGCTGGTGCGGGCCGAGATCGTCGACGCCCACCGGGCCACGGTCTGGCTCAACGGCTCGGTCGCGGGCGTCGAGTGGGACCGGGTGCGCCCGCTCGCCGTCGCCCTGGCCGTGCTGCTGCCCGCGGCCCTGGCCACCGGGTTCACGCTCAAGGCGATCCAGTTCGACGACGACGTGGCGCGGGCATTGGGCGTACGGCTGCAGCTCGCGCGGCTGGCCGTCGTGCTGACCGCGATCGCCCTCGCCGCGGCCGCCGTGTCCGCCGCCGGCCCGATCGAGTTCGTCGCCTTCGTGGTGCCCCAGGTCGCGCTGCGCCTGTGCGGCGGCTCCCGCCCGCCCCTGCTCACCTCGGCCGTGCTCGGCGCGCTGCTCGTGGTCGCCGCCGACCTGCTCGCCCGCACGGTGCTGCCCGGGCGCGAGCTGCCGGTCGGCCTCGTCACCGCGATCGTGGGCGCCCCCTACCTGCTCTGGCTGCTCGTGCGCACGAACCGGAGGAACTCGGCATGACCACTCGGCTTCAGGCCCGGGGGCTGCGGCTGGCCTACGGCGACCGGGTCGTCGTCGACGGTCTCGACCTCGACGTGCCCGCGGGCGCCGTCACCGCCGTCGTCGGGCCCAACGGCTGCGGCAAGTCCACGCTGCTGCGCGCGCTCGGCCGGCTGCAGCGCCCGCGGGCCGGCGAGGTGCTCCTGGACGGGCGGCGCATCGAGCGGATCCCCACCCGCGAGGTGGCCCGGGTCCTCGGCCTGCTGCCGCAGAGCCCGGTCGCGCCGGACGGGCTCACCGTCGCCGACCTCGTCATGCGCGGCCGCCACCCGCACCAGACCTGGTTGCGCCAGTGGTCGGCCGCGGACGAGGCGATCGTCGCCGAGGCGCTGGAGTGGACGGACATGCTCGGCCTCGCCGGCCGCCCCGTCGACACGCTCTCCGGCGGCCAGCGCCAGCGCGCCTGGCTGTCGATGGCGCTCGCCCAGGGCACCGAGATCCTGCTGCTGGACGAGCCGACGACCTACCTGGACCTGTCCCACCAGATCGACGTGCTCGACCTGGTGGCGCGGCTGCACCGCGAGCGCGGCCGGACCATCGTGATGGTGCTGCACGACCTGAACCTGGCCGCCCGCTACGCCGATCACGTGGTGGCGATGCGCGGCGGCGCGATCGTGGCGCAGGGCGGGCCGGCGGAGGTCATCACCCCCGAGCTGCTGTCGTCGGTCTTCGGGCTGGAGGCGCTCGTGATCCCGGACCCGGCGACGGGGACGCCGCTCGTGGTCCCACTGCCGAGCGTTGCTGCCTAGAGTTGCGGTGTGAATCTCAGCGCGCGACTGCACGCGGCCGGGGACGTCCGGCTGGCCGAGGAGCCCGTGCCCGTGCCCGGCGCGGGCGAGAGCCTCGTCGAGGTGACCGCGGTCGGGCTGTGCGGGTCGGATCTGCACTGGTACGCCGAGGGCGGCATCGGCGACGCCCGCATCGCGCACCCGATCGTCGGCGGGCACGAGATGGCCGGGGTCGTGCGCGGCGGGGCGCTGGACGGCGTGCGCGTCGCGATCGACCCGGCCATCCCGTGCCACCGCTGCGACCTGTGCCGGGCCGGGCACCCGAACCTCTGCCGCGACATCGTCTTCGCCGGGCACGGGCAGCGCGACGGGGGGCTGCAGCGGTACGTGGCGTGGCCGACCGACCGCATGCACCCCCTGCCCGATGCCCTCACCGACGCCGACGGCGCGATGCTGGAGCCGCTGGGCGTCGCCGTCCACGCGGTGGACCTGGGCCACGTGCCCCTCGGCGCCGACGTCGCGGTGCTCGGCTGCGGCCCGATCGGGCTGCTGCTGATCCAGGTCGCCCGGGCCGCCGGCGCCGCCCGGGTGCTCGCCACCGACCCGCTCCCCCACCGCCGCATGGCCGCCGTCGCCTACGGCGCGGACGTCGTGCTCGATCCCGCCGAGGGAAGCCTCGCCGAGGCCCTCGCGGACTTCACGGACGGCCGCGGCGCCGACGTCGCCTTCGAGATCGCCGGCACCGACGCCGCCATCGAGGCCGCCGTCACCGTGGTGCGCCCCGGCGGCCGGGTCGTGCTCGGCGGCATCCCGAGCACCGACACGTCGGCGTTCCCGGCGGCGGCCGCCCGGCGCAAGGGCCTCACGTTCGCGATGGTGCGGCGGATGCCGGAGGTGTACCCGCGGGCGATCGCCCTCGTCACCGGCGGCCGGGCGGACGTGCGGTCCCTGGTGAGCCACCGCTACCCGCTGACCTCGGTGGCCGAGGCGTTCCCCGTCGCCAACGCCCGCAAGGGCCTGAAGGTCCTCATCGAGCCGGCCGGGCCCTGACCCGCACCGGGCACCGGGCACCGGGCACCGCGCACCAGCCACCGGGCACCAGGCACCGGGCCGGTAGCCGCGCGAGCGTCCCGGACCCGGCGGCGAAGGTCGGCCCGGCGTCAGGGCGTGTGGGCGGCGATCGCGTCGGCCAGGCTGTGGTCCGGCGGGGACTGCACGGCCGGGGGGCGCAGACGCGCGGCGTCCCAGGCCGCCTTCCACGCCGCGCCGACGTCCCGGGCGCGGTTCTTCCAGATCGTGAGCTGCCGGCAGCCGTCGCACCCCGACGGCACGCCCCAGGCGTCGACGCCGACGCGGCGGCAGAGGGTGACGGCACGGTACAGGTGGATGTCCTGGCTCACCAGCAGCGCCCTGGTCACGCCGTAGACGTCGTGCGCGCGGCGGCAGGTGTCGTAGGTGTCCAGGCCGTAGGGGTCGACGACGACGCGGGACCGGTCGACGCCGTGCTGGGCGAGGTAGTCGCCCATCACCCGGACCTCGTTGCCCGAGCCGCCGTGCGCGTCGCCGGAGATGAGCAGCGCCTTCGCCTTGCCGGCGGCGATGAGCTCGGCGGCCTTGTCGAGCCGGTTGCGCAGGAAGGTCATCGGGTCCTGGCCGCCGGGCGCGACCTGGGCCCCGAAGACGATCGCGACGTCGGCGGCGGGCGCCTGCGCGACGGCGACGAGGCGCCCGGAGGACGCCGCGTGGACCCACACCGTCGGGACCATCACCACCGCGACGAGCAGCACCGCCACGGCCGCGAGGCGCAGCAGCACCCGGCGCCGGCGGCGGGGCGGCCGGGCCGGCCGCGGTGCCGCGGCCTCGCCGGGTGCCGTGTCCGTGTTCGCCATGCGGGCAGCATGTCACGGCCCGGCAAGGGCCGGAACGGCCTGGAACGGGTCCGGGCCGGTCGTGGCACGAATCCTGGATCACCGGCGACCGGCCCGGCCCTAGCGTCAGACGTATCGATGCACGACCCCACCGATGCCGGGAGGCACGCCATGCACCGTCCGACCGCCCGCCTTGCCACGGCCGTCGCCGCGATCGCCCTCGCCGGCATGGGCACCGCCGCCTGCTCCGCTGACGAGCCGGCCGAGGCCCCGGCCATGGTGCCGGCCGGCGCCACGTCGTCGCTCAAGCCGAGCCCGACGAAGCAGAGCAAGCCCAAGGGCGACACGAAGATCGTCGAGTTCAAGATCGTCCAGCAGCCGAAGTGCCCCGAGGGCACCGCCGTGTACCGCGCCGACGCCGTACCCGTCATCATCAAGTGGAAGGTCACCGGCGCGACCGGGATCGGGCTGTCGGTGGACAACCCGGACCTGCCCGGCAGCTACGGCAACTACCCCGCGAGCGGCACGGAGACGTTCACCTTCTCCTGCGGCGGCCCGGTCGGCAGCGTCGAGACGCACACGTACACGATCACCACCACCGGCGGCAAGCAGACCAGGAAGGCTCAGGTCAAGGCGTCGGCGAAGGTCATGGACACCGGCCGCGGCGGCAACTGACACCGCGCGGCGCCGGCCCCGACCAGCTGGTGGCGCCGATCAGCCCGCACCCGCCGCGGGCGCGGGCCCGCGCGGATCGGTCAGCGGCGCACCCGGTAGCGCAGGTGCAGCACCCGGTTGCCCCGGATCACCACGTCCGGATCCTCCAGCAGGTGCTGCGCGTCGACCGGCCCGAAGAAGCGCTTGCCGGAGCCGAACACGACGGGCACGACGTCCATGCGCACCTCGTCGACCAGGCCCGCGGCGAGCACCTGGCCACCGACGTCGCCGGCGGCGACCTCGACGATGCGGTCCCCCGCCAACGCCTGCGCCTTGGCCACGGCCGCCTCGACGCCGCCGACGAAGTGGAACGGCGCCTCGGGGTCCCAGCCCTCGGGCCGCGGCCGGTGCGTCACGACGACCACGTGGTCGATGCCGCTCGGCGGCTGGCCGTCCCAGCCGTCCGTCAGGTCGAAGACGTGGCGGCCGCAGATCGTCACCCCGATCTGGTCCCAGTACGGCCGGGTGTAGTCGTAGGACGTCTGCGACACCTTCACCGCGCCGCTCTGGTCCAACGGGACGTCGCCGCCGGACAACCAGTCGAACAGCGGTCCGGGCTGGTCGTGCTCGTCCGCGATGAAGCCGTCCACCGACACCGAGCCGTACATGACCACCTTGCCCACCGGACTCTCCTCCGCTTCGGGGTTTCCCCAAAGTAGCGGGCCCGGATGACGCCGCTGGTATGGCGGACCAGCCCCAGGCCGGCGGTCTCGCGCAGCCGCCGCATCAGCTCCTCCTCGAGCAGCGTCAGCATCTCGTGCGGTCCGTGCGCCGTGGCCAGCCGGTCTCGCAGCTCGGCAACGGCGGGCCGGCCCCAGACCTGCTCCACCGTCACCGGGCGGTCACACGGCTCGGCCGCGGGCACCGGCAGGAACGGCGCCAGCCCCCACGGCTTCACGTGCGCGCCGACGGACCGGGTCCGCGGTGGGTAGCCGAAGTCGTAGGCGCGCGTGGGCATGGTGACCACGCAGCCGTCGGCGTACTCGGCCGTCTCGATGTCGGTGCCGGCGCGGATGCGCAACGGTGCCCCGAGGTTGACGATGAGCAGCGCCGCCGGCATCGGCGGCAGCGTCAGCCGGGCGTACGGCGGCGATCCCTCCAGGTAGTAGAGGTCGTCGATCAGCCGGTCCAGCGGCGGCCGCGGCACTCTGGACACGTACTGCACCCCCACAGCATCGCCGACGCCCCGCCGGAGCCCGGAACCGGGCGGTGTCGGGTTTCGGCGGCGGTGGCGACTTGCCCGGAATTGAGCGGGTCAAGCTCGGCTAGCGTGCCGCCCATGCAGCGACCCCTGACGATGAGTCTGGCCGTGGGTCTGGGTGTGCTCGCCGTGCTCGGGACGGCCCCGGCCACCCCCGCCGCCGCGGCATTCCCGGGCGCCGACGGCCGCCTCGCCTTCCAGCGCTTCGACGCCGCCGGCACCGCGCTCGGCGACATCTACACGGTCACCGCGTCCGGCAAGGGTGAGACCGACCTCACCGGCACCCCGGCGATCGAGGACCGCGACCCCGCCTGGTCCGCCGACGGCACGCGCATCGCGTTGCGCCGCTCCGGGGCCGGCCCCGACGAGCTGTGGGTGATGAACGCCGACGGCAGCGGCCTGACCGTCGTCCCCGGCAGCGGCACCGCGTCCGCCCCGGCCTGGTCCCCGGGCGGCGTCAAGCTCGTCTACGAGTGCTGGTCCGGCGGGCGGACCGACATCTGCTCGATCGCCCCCGACGGCACCGGCCTCACCCACCTGACCAGCACCGCCGGCGTCGACGAGCACACCCCGGTGTGGTCGCCCAACGGGCTGAGGATCGCCTTCGTCCGCGACAGCGCCGCCGGCGGCAGCACCCTGCTGACGCTCAGCGTGAAGACGCTGGGCACGACGGCGGTCACCACGGCGGTGGCCGGGACCTACGACTCCCGCCCCGACTGGTCCCCCGACGGCACCCAGCTCGCCTTCGGCCGGTTCGTCGCCGGCAGCGGCTACGGCACCGGGATCTACCGCGTCCCGGCCGCGGGCGGCCGCGCGACGCTGGTGACCCGGCCCCTGGCGGGCAGCGACTCGCACCACACGATGCCGGCCTGGTCCCCCGGCGGCACGCGGATCGCGTACTGCGACCTGGACGACGACGAGGCCTGGGGGCACATCTTCACGATCAACCCCGACGGCACCGGCAACACCCAGGTCACCTTCGGCACCGAGACCGACGAGGCGCCCGACTGGCGGCCCGCCTGATCACCAGCGGTTCTCGTGGCGGACCTGGTGCAGCGGGGAGCGGCGGCGCCACCCGTGCCGCTCCAGGTCCGGCACCTCCCGCAGCCGGCTCACCGGCCCCAGGCACAGCCACGCCACGGGCCGCACGCCGGCCGGGATGCCGAGCAGGCCGCGCAGGAAGTCCTCGCGGTAGAACGACACCCAGCCGACGCCGAGGTCCTCGGCCGTGGCCGCGAGCCACAGGTTCTGGATGGCGAGGCACACCGAGTAGAGGCCGGCGTCGGCGATCGCGTGGCGGCCCAGCACCGCGGGGCCGCCGCGCCCGGCGTCGTAGGTGACCACGACCGACAGCGTCGACTCCAGCACCCCGTCGATCTTGATGCCGGCGAACCGGGCGGCCGCCTCGGCGTCGAGGGTCGCGGCGAACACCTCGCGCTCGTGGGACACGTGCGCGTGGAAGGCCTCGCGCGGGGCCCGGTCGCGCACGACGACGAAGTCCCACGGCTGGGACAGCCCGACGCTGGGGGCGGCGTGCGCGGCGCCGAGGATCCGGTCGAGGGTGGCGTCGGGCACCGGGGCGCCCGTGAACTCGCCGCGCACGTCGCGGCGGCGGTTGATGATGTCGTACAGCTCGTGCGTCATGGCAGGCTCCCGCTGCGCTCACGCCCCGGGCGGGCCGGGGCCGTCAGTCGCGAGGCCGGTCTTCGGACTCCCGGATCGTCGCCTCACCGCCCGCCTTCCCAGCCCGTGCGGGCCAGTGGCTACGCGTGCGCGTGTGGGCGGCGGCTCCCCGGTCACCGCGGCGGGCCCGTGCCGGATTCGCACCGGCTTCCCAGATTCTCCCCACCGTCGCCGGCGGGGCACCTCGCTTCAGTACTTGCCGTCGCGAAGGGTACCGCACCCCCGACTTTCGTCGGGGATGGCCGCGGCGCTTCGGCAGATCCGCCCGGCCGCGCCGCTGCCTAGCGTCACGTGGCATGAACCGCAGACTGCTCGCCCTCGTGGCCGCCGCCCTGCTGCTGTGGCCCGCCGCGCCGGCCCAAGCCGCGCCGGCCGCGCCGAAGACCCCGATGTCCATCGACGCCTATCTGCGCCAGGCCCTCGCCGGGACCGGCCTGCCCGGGCTCTCCGCCGTCGTGACGCACGGCGACGAGGTCGTGCACGCGGCCGGCTACGGCCACGACTCGACGGGCGCGCCGGTCACCGCGCGCACGCCGATGCGGGTCGCCTCGGTGAGCAAGTCGTTCACGGCGATGGCGGTCATGACGCTCGTGGACGCCGGGAAGGTGGCGCTGGACGAGCCCGTCGCCGACCGGCTCCCCGAGTTCCGGATGGCCGACCCGCGCGCGGCCCGCGTCACGGTGCGCCAGCTGCTCGACCAGACGTCCGGCCTCGCCGACGGCGGCGTCGACATCCCCGCGGCCGAGGCCACCGGCAGCCCCGCCGAGTACGTGGCGGCGCTGCGATCCGGGCACCTCGCCGCCGAGCCCGGCACCGTGTGGGCCTACTGCAACGCCAACTACGAGATCGCGGCCCGGCTCGTGGAGGTCGCCGGGGGCGCGGGCTTCGGGGAGTACGTCCGGATGCACGTCTTCGAACCGCTCGGGATGACCGGCAGCTCCGTCGGGGGCGCGGCGGCGGACGGCCACATCTCGCTCTTCGGCGCCTGGGTCGCGCGGCCGGAGCTGCGCGCGTTCGGGGCGCGCGGCGGCGCGGGCGGGGTCGTCACCGACGCCGAGGACATGGGCCGGTGGCTCATCACCCAGACCGGCCACGGCCCGCGGCTCGTGCGGCCGGAGAGCCTCGCGGCCATGCACGCGCCGTCGAGGGTGCGCGACTACGCGATGGGCTGGGGCCCGTCCGACGTGGACGGCAGCAGGCTGCTCGTGCACGCGGGGAACCTGTTCACCTACACGGCCGTCGAGGCGATCGACCCCGCCACCGGCTACGGGTACGCGGTGATGACGAACAGCGCGGGCCTCTACGACGACACGTACGAGGTGCTGCGCGGCCTGGTCGCCCTGACCCGCGGCGCCGAGCCGCCGGCGGCGGGCGGGCAGCGGCAGCTGATCGAGCTCGTGCTGGGCCTGGTCGCGCTGGCCTCGGCGGGACTGGCCGTGCTGGGCGTGCTGCGCCCCGCCCGCCGCCGGTGGCGCCTGATCCCGCCGGTGCTCCCGGCGCTGGTGTTCGTGTCGTACCCGCAGTGGGTCTCGATCCTCATGAACGGCCGGACGGTCACGTGGGCGCAGGTGACGTACTTCGCCGCCCCGCTGAGCATCACCCTCGCCGTCGCGGCGTTGTCCGGCCTCGTCGTCGCGGCGGCCCACCTGCGCTCGATAGCCTCGTCCAGGTGAGCAAGTACCTCGTGTTCGCGGCGATCGCCGGTATCTGTGTCGCCAGCGGCCTCTCCCTCGACCACGTCCCGGCCTGGCGTCAGCTGCTCTTCCCGGTGCTGAGCGCCGCCGCCTACCTGCAGGGCCGGCACCTGCCCGCGCGGCACGACTGGGCGGTGCCCGCGCTCGCCGCGCTGCCCGGCGCCGTGCTGCTGGTGCCGGAGCCCGCGCGCGGAGCCGGGGCGCTCATGTGCCTGGCCCTGTTCGTGGTGCTGCCCTGGCTCGCCGGCCGCTTCCGCCGCCAGCAGGCCGACCTGGTGCTGGCCGGCCGCGAGCGGATCGCGCAGCTGGAGCTGATCGCGCTGCGGGAACGCGCGCGCATCGCGGCGGACATGCACGACTCGCTCGGGCACGAGCTGGCGCTGATCGCCCTGCGGGCCGGCGCGCTGGAGCTGGCCCCGGACCTGTCCCCGCCGCACCGGGAGGCGGCCGCGGCCCTGCGCGCGTCGGCCGTGACCGCCACGGACCGCCTGCGCGAGACGATCGGCATCCTGCGCGAGCCGGCCCCGGCCGACCCCGCCGACGAGCGCGTCGAGGCGCTCGTGGAGCGGGCGCGCGAGGCCGGGATGGTCATCACCCTGCGCGCCGGCGAGGGGCCGCGGCCGCCGACGGTCGAGCGGGCCGTCCACCGGGTCGTGCAGGAGGCGCTGACCAACGCGGCCCGCCACGCGCCCGGATCCGCGGTGACGGTGGGCATCGAGCACCGCGGCCATGAGATCGTCGTCGTCGTGCGCAACGAGCTGGGGGACACGGTGGCCGTACCGTCCGGGGACGGCAGCGGCCTGTCCGGCCTGCGCGAGCGCATGCGCCTGCTCGGCGGCTCCCTGCAGGCCGGCCCGGGCGACGGCGGGTTCACGGTCACGGCCCGCATCCCGGTGGCCCGCCCGTGATCCGGGTCGTGCTCGCCGACGACGAGGCCATGATCCGCGCCGGGATCTGGGCGATCCTCGCCACCGACCCGGACATCGAGGTCGTCGCCGAGGCCGCCGACGGCCGCGAGGCGGTCGAGCTCGTGCGCGCCCACCGCCCGGACCTGGCGCTGCTGGACATCCGCATGCCGCGCCTCGACGGCCTGAGCGCCGCGGCCGAGCTGCGGGCCGCCGCGCCGGACGTCGCGGTGGTGCTGCTGACGACGTTCGACGAGGACGAGTACGTGGCCCGGGCCCTGGCCGAGGGCGCCGCCGGCTTCCTGCTCAAGGCGGCCGACCCGCGCGAGCTGATCCTCGGCGTGCGCGCGGTCGCCGGCGGCGCCGCCTACCTGTCGCCCCGCATCGCCCGGAAGGTCATCACCCGCCTCGGCGGCGACCGCCTGGCCCGCGCGGAGGCCGCCCGGCGGCGCCTGGACCGGCTGACCCCGCGCGAGCGCGACGTCCTCGGCGGCGTCGGCCGGGGCCTGTCCAACCAGGAGATCGCCGCCGAGCTGCACCTCTCCGAGGGCACGGTCAAGGCCCACGTGAGCGCGATCCTGCTGCGGCTGGGCCTGAACAACCGCGTCCAGGCCGCGATCCTGGCCTACGAGGCCGACGGCTGAGCCGGCATCCCGCGTTCGTCCGGTTCGCGGCCGGACGGGCCACGCGGCCGCGGCCACCGCTCTAGTCTCGGGTCATGACGCAGACGACGCACACGCTCGCCCTGCCGGGGGCCGACCTGGTCTACGACGTCGCCGGGCCGCTGCCCGCGGCGGACGGCCGGCCCCTGCTGTTCATGATCGGCCAGCCGATGACCGCGGACGGGTTCCGCGCGCTGGCCGCGCACTTCCCGGACCGGACCGTCGTCACCTACGACCCGCGCGGCCTCGGCCGCAGCGTCCGCACCGACGGCGTTACCACCAACACGCCCCAGGAGCAGGCCGCCGACCTGCACCGCCTCGCCGAGGCGCTCGGCACCGGGCCGGTCGACGTCTTCGCCAGCAGCGGCGGGGCGGTGACGGCGCTCGAGTGGGTGGCCACGCACCCGGGCGACATCGCCACGCTGGTCGCGCACGAGCCGCCGATCAACGCGGTGCTCCCCGACGCCGCCGGCGCGGACCGGGCCCGGGCCCGCTGCAACGCCGCCTACGAGGCCAACGGCTCCGGCGCGGGCATGGCCGCCTTCATCGCCATGACGTCCTGGCAGGGCGAGTTCACCGAGGACTACTTCGCCCGGCCCGACCCCGACCCGGCGACGTTCGGGATGCCCGCCGGGGACGACGGGCGCCGCGACGACCCGCTGCTGTCGAGGCGCGCGTGGGCGATCACCGACTACCGCCCGGACGCGGCCGCGCTGGCCGCGGCCCCGACGCGCATCGTGGTCGGCGTCGGTGAGGAGTCGGCGCGGACGTACACGGCGCGCACGGCCGAGGGGGTGGCCGCCCTGCTGGGCCAGGAGGTCACGGTGTTCCCGAGCCACCACGGCGGCTTCGTCGGGGGCGAATCCGGCTACGCGGGCAAGCCGGCGGAGTTCGCCGCGAAGCTTCGCGAGATCCTCGGATAGCCGGAGCCGGGTCCGCGCGCGCCGCGGTGACCGCACGGCGGGCTACAGCAGGCCGGCGAGCTTGTAGAGCACGAGCGAGCCGGCCACGGCGACGTTCAGGCTCAGGCCGGTACCGATCATGGGGATCTCGACGGCGCCGTCGAGGAGGTCCAGGGCCTCGGGCGGGATGCCCGTCGACTCGTGGCCGAGGACCATGACGGTGCGCCCGCGCGCCGCCGGCAGGTCGGCCAGGCGCACGGCCTCGTCGGCGAGCTCCACGCCCAGGACCCGTGCGCCCGCCGCGCGCTGCGCGGCCAGCCAGCGCAGCGGGTCGCCGATGCGGTGCACGCAGGCGGGGCGGCGCAGCGTGTTGCCGCGGGCCAGGGCCTCGTCGATCCACGGCAGCCGCGGCACGACGAGGCAGGCCCCGGCGGCGTCGCAGGTGCGCAGGAGCGTGCCGAGGTTGACGCCGTGCATGGGCCACAGCGGTGCGGCCAGGAGATGTCCCCAGCAGCGGTGCGAGCGGGGACGGCGGGCGGAACGCACCTCGGAGCGGGTGCGGACGCGGATGGCGGTAGCCATGAGGGGACGTGCTTCGCGGCGCACGCGGGCCATCGACGGCGGAAGGGCCGCACCGAGCATAGCGCTCCGGCCGCCGCCGCGTCACCGGTCCAGCGCCACGACCGGGACCGACGCCGCCGCGTCACCGGTCCAGCACCACGACCGGGACCGACGCCGCCGCGTCACCGGTGCAGCGACGCGCGCACCTCCTCGTCGTGCTCGCCCAGCGCCGGGCCGGTCCAGCGGATGCGGCCGGGAGTCGCCGAGAGCCGGGGCGCCACGTTCTGCATCGGGATCGCGCCCAGGTCGGCGTCGGGCACCAGCACGATGCTCTCCCGCGCCGCGACCGAGCGCTCGCGGGTCACGCCGGCGAGGCCGGCATCCGCTCCTGCATGGGCAGTCCTCTCAGTCGATCCGGCGCAGGTCGCGGCGGAAGCGGCGGGCGGTCTCGATGTAGCGCTCGGCGTTGATCCGCAGGTGCTCGGCGTCGGGCGGGGTGTCGCGGATGCGCACCGGCACGCCGAGGGCCGTGGTGCGGGGCGGGACCGTGAACCGGGGCGGCACGAGCGCGGCCGCGCCGACCAGGGCCCCGGCCCCGACGTGCGCGCCCGGGAGCACGACGGCCTGCGAGCCGATCAGCGCGCCGTCCTCCACGACGCAGCCCTCCAGGTGGGCCAGGTGCCCGACGATGCACCGCGCGCCGATGCGGGTGGCGTTGCGGTCGTTGGCGTGCACGACGGATCCGTCCTGGATGTTCGTCCCGGCGCCGACGGTGATCTCGTTGCTGTCGCCGCGCAGCACCGCGCCGGGCCAGACGGAGGCGTCGGGGCCGAGCACGACCCGGCCGATGACGATCGCGTCGGGGTGGATGTAGGCGGACGGGTCGATGCTCGGGACGCAGTCCCCGAGGGCGTAGACGGGCACGGCTCACAGCTCCAGCGACTTGCTGATGATCGTTTTCAGGACCTCGCTGGTTCCACCGTAGATGCGGGTGACCCGGGCGTCGGCGTACATGCGGG
Organism: Dactylosporangium sp. CA-052675; assembly: GCF_050947935.1. Taxonomy (GTDB): domain Bacteria; phylum Actinomycetota; class Actinomycetes; order Mycobacteriales; family Micromonosporaceae; genus Dactylosporangium. The sequence goes on from NZ_CP192010.1 coordinate 7,691,764, forward strand.
CGATCGGGTACTCGGTGACGTAGCCGTAGCCGCCGTGCAGCTGCAGGCAGCGGTCGACCACGCGGCCCTGCAGCTCGGTGCAGAACAGCTTGGTCTTGGCCGCGTCCGCCGGGGTGAGCTCGCCGTCGAGGTGCGCCCGCACGGCCGCGTCGAGCAGCGCCTGCCCCGCGGCCAGCTCGGCGGCCATCGCGGCGAGCTCGAACTTGGTGTTCTGGAACTGGGCGAGGGGCCGGCCGAAGACGGTCCGCTCGCGCACGTAGCGGATGGTGTGCTCGTGGGCGGCGACGGCCTGGGCGACCGAGCCGACGGCGATCGCGAGCCGCTCCTGGGCGAGGTTGTGGGTGAGCGCGGCGAAGCCGGAGCCCTCGGCGCCGAGCCGGTTGGCCACCGGCACCCGCACGTCGTCGAAGGCCAGCTCGACGGTGTCCTGCGTGGACAGTCCGAGCTTGTGCAGCCGGCGGCCGACGGTGAAGCCGGGCGTGCCCTGCTCGACGACGAGCAGCGTCAGCCCGGCCCGGCGGTCCTCGGGGTCGCGGGCGGTGCGGACCACCACGACCACGAGGTCGGCCAGCTCGCCGCCGGTGATGAAGGTCTTGGCCCCGTTGACGACGTAGTGCTCGCCGTCGCGGACCGCCGTGGTGGCGATGCCGGCCAGGTCCGAGCCCACGCCGGGCTCGCTCATGGCGATCGCGGAGTACAGCTCGCCGGAGGCCAGGCCCGGGAACCAGCGGGCGCGCTGCTCCTCGCCGGCGAAGGCGAGGAAGTAGGGCAGGACGATGTCCAGGTGGGTGCGCAGCCCGCCCAGGGTCACGACGGCTCGGGCGGCCTCCTCCTGGATGACGACGTTGTACCGGTAGTCGCCGGACCCGCCGCCCCCGAACGCCGAGGGCAGGGCGAAGCCCATGATGCCCACGGTGCCGAGGGTGCGGAACAGGTCGCGGGGCACGATCCCCGCCTCCCGCCACCGCTCGTGGTGCGGCACCACCTCCCGCTCGATCACCGCGCGGACCAGCTCCCGGAACTGCTCGTGCTCCGGGTCGAACAACGTGCGGCGCATGGTCTCAGACGCTCTCTTCCCGCATCGGGCGCCGGGCCTGGTCGTGGTCCTCCCAGAAGATGACCTTCCGGTTGAGCAGCCCGAGGATGCCGTGCACCGCCAGCCCGATCGTCGCCATGACGATGAGCAGCGCGAACACCCCGTCGACGTGCAGCTGGGCGTTGCGTTGCAGCAGCATGTACCCGAGCCCCTGCGACGAGCTGATGAACTCCCCCGTGATCGCGCCCAGCAGGCTGAACACGGCCGCGACGCGCAGGGCGGCGAAGATGTACGGCAGCGCGACCTTGACCCGCAGCATCCAGAACGTCTGCCACTCGGAGGCCTGCAGCATGCGCATGAGGTCGCGCTGCTCCCGCGTGGAGGACTTGAGCCCGACGATGACGTTGACGAAGACGGGGAAGAACGCGAGCACGGTCGCCAGGGCGGTCTTGGGGGCCATGCCGAAGCCGAACCAGGTGATGAGCATCGGCGCGATGGCGATCTTGGGGAAGTTCTGGAAGGCGATGATGTACGGCGAGAATCCCTTCTCCAGCACCGGGATCCGCACGAGCACGGCGGCGACGACGATCGCCAGCACCGAGCCGAGCACGAAGCCGATGCCGAACTCCGAGACGGTCACCAGCAGGTTCTGGTAGAGCTCGGCGCTGGTGAGCATGAGCCACAGCTCGTCGAGCACGTCCAGCGGGGGCGGCAGGATCAGCGGCTCGACGCCGAACGCCTCCACGGCCAGCACCCAGGCCGCGAGCGCCACGACCGCGATGAGCGGGCTGACGACCAGCGTCGGGTGGCGGCGCAGCAGCGACGGGCGCGGGCGCTTCGGTGCCTTGTCCACTGTGGTGGGTGCGGGGGCGGTCATGGTCATCCCACGGCTCCTCGTGCGTGCAGGTACTCCCGGATGCGGTGGGTCAGCCGGCCCGCCTCGGGCGACTCCATGACGTCGAACGTGCGCGGCCGCGGCAGGTCCACCGGGATCCGGTCGAGGATCTGCCCGGGGCGGCCGGAGAGAACGACGACGACGTCGCTGAGGAAGACCGCCTCGCTGATCGAGTGGGTCACGAACAGCGTCGTGGCGCCGGTCTCGGACCAGATCCGCAGCAGCTCGGCGTTCATGGTCTCGCGGGTGAGCGCGTCCAGGGCGCCGAACGGCTCGTCCATGAGCAGCAGGCTGGGCCGGCTCATGAGCGCGCGCACCAGCGCGGCCCGTTGCTGCATGCCGCCGGAGAGCTCGCGCGGGTACCGATGCTGGAACCCGTCGAGCCCGACGAGCCGCAGCAGGTCCTCGGCCCGCTGCTTCGCCGCGGCCGAGCGGTCGCGGGCGACGTCGGCCGGCAGCATGACGTTGCGCAGGATGGTCAGCCACGGCAGCAGGACGGGCTGCTGGAAGACCATGCCGAAGTCCCGCCGGGGCCCGTCGACCGGCGCTGCGGCCACGAGCGTGGTGCCGCCGCTGCTGGTCTCCAGCCCGGCCACGATCCGCAGCAGGGTCGACTTGCCGCACCCGCTCGGCCCGACCAGCGACACGAACGAGCCCTGCCGGACCTCCAGGTCGATGTCGGTCAGCGCGACCACGTCGCCGGCGTTGGTGCGGAAGGTCTTCGACACCCCGCGGACCTCGACGCCGGGCGCCGCGCCGGCGGCCGCGCCCGGTCCGCTTGTCTGCATGGTCACGCCGGCCTCCATCAGCTGGGCGCCTTCACGGCCCGCACGGCCGTCTTGTCGAACTTGTTGATCTCGGGAATGAGCGAGCCGTCGTAGATCGCGCCGACCTCGACGGGCTTCTTGAGCTGGCCGTTGTCGGTGAGGTACTTGACGATGTACTGCAACTGGTCCGGCTTGATCGAGCCGTACTCGCCGCCGGCCGCCGCCTTGACGTTCTCCAGGCGGGCCTTGACCTGGGCCAGACCGGTCGCGACGGCCGCCGCCTCGTCCCCGCTCGGCTTGCTGTCGGGGAACTTCTTGTAGTGCAGCTTGACGGCTTCCTCGGGGTTGGCCTGCATCCACTCGGTCGCCTTGGCCACGCCCCGGGCCCACGCGGTCAGCGCCGCCTTCTTCGCGGACAGGCTCGACTTCGTGGTGGCCGCCACGACGCCGATGACGAGCTTGTCGGCGACGGCGGTGTCGAGCACCTTGAGGTCGGCGCCGGCCTGCCGGTAGGTCACGATCGAGGTGTCGGTGTCGGCGACCGCGGCGACCTGGCCGCTCTTGACGGCGTTGGCGGCCTGGGCGCCGGTGCCGATCGCGACGAACTTGAGGCTGTTGGGGTCGACGCCGGCATCGGCCGCGCCGGCCTTGGTGAAGGTGACCGCGCCGCTGGCGAGGGTCGGCACGCCGATGTTCTTGCCCTTGAGGTCGGCGAGGCTGTTGACCGGGCCGCCCGCGGGGGCCGCGATCGCGACGATGCCGCGCTGGCTCAGCGAGTAGGGGATCACGAACGGCTGGCCCTCGGAGATCGGCGGGATGACCGCCTCGCCGGAGACGACGGCCACGTCGATCTTGTCGCCGACCATCGCCTGCAGGGCCGTGGCGGTGCCCTCGATGCGGGTGATCTCGACCTTGAGGTGGTCCTCGGCCCAGAAGCCGAGCACGTCGGGCAGGGAGGTGTACATCGCGGCGCCCGGCGAGAGCACGGCGCCGGCGAACCCGAGCCGGATCGTCATGTCGCCGCCGGGGCCGGGGTTGGCGGAGCTGTCGTCGTCGCCGCACGCGGCGAGGGGTAACAGCGCCAGCGCGGCCAGCGCCGCGAGCGCCGTGCGCCTTTTCATCGTCGAAACCACCGAATTCCTCCAAGGCCGGAAACAATTCCTGGGAATGCGGGTGCGGGCCGCAGGAAATAACGCTCGCAATCATCGTCACGGCCCCGGGCGCCGGTGGTCAACGTTCGATTCGGTCTACCGCATACCGAGTTCCACTGGTTCCATAGCGCGGAAGTATCGGTCGCATTCAGGCGGCGGCGGTGCGGTTCGCCGCGGCCGCGCGGGCGTCGCGGATCCGGGCGTCGACGGCGACCCCGGCGGCGACCAGCCCGAGGCCGCGATCGCGCTGCTCCTGCAGCGCGGTGACCCAGCGGCGGGCGTCGGCGTGGATGACGTCGATGAGCGCGCAGACCCCGGCCGAGCGGTCCCCCGGGCGGCGCAGCAGCCGCAGCCGGCGCACCTGGGCGGGGGCGATCTCCTGCACGACCGCGCCGCGCGCCTGGGCCTCGATCGCCAGGCGCAGCGTGAGGAACGTCGAGCCGACCCCGGCCAGCACGAGCGGGATGGTGGAGGCGGTGCGGGCGACCTCGACGACGACGGTGGCGCCGGCGCCGCGGGCGGCCATCGCGCGCTCGACGTCGGTCCAGGCCTGGCCGCGCCGGTCACCGGCGATCATCGGCACCCCGGCGAGCCGCTCGAGGGGCACCGGCCCGACCGAGCGGGGCGTGCCGGGCGGGGAGACGAGCACGACGTGCTGCTCGCTGACGAGCAGCTGCTCGAGCTCGTCGCAGACGATGGAGCCGGCGGTCAGCCCGAGGTCGCAGTCGCCCGAGCGGACGAGCTCGGCCACGCCGTCGTCGCTCTCGCTCTCCTCGACCCGCACGACGGTGTCGGGGTACTTGCGCCGGAAGCAGCCGAGCCAGGGCGCCAGCGGGTCGGCGACGAGCCCGGCCCCGGCCGCGACCGAGACCTGGCCCGAGTGCAGCTCGCGCACGCGCAGCACGGCGGCCTGGGCGCGCTCCAGGGAGCGCACGACCTGGCGGGCCGGGGCGACGAGGGCCTGCCCGGCCGGGGAGAGCACCAGGCCGCGGCCGACCCGCAGGAACAGGTCGGTGCGCAGCTGCCGCTCGAGGCTGCGGATCGCCTGCGACAGCGAGGGCTGCGACAGGTGCAGGGCCCGGGCGGCGCGGGTGACGCCGCCGTGGTCGTGGACGGCCAGGAAGTACTCGAGCTGACGGACCTCGATGCTGCTCATCCCGCACCTCACGCATCATCGCCGGGTGTTGATGCGGGCGAGTGTTCCAGAATCGAGTCTGGTTTTCAACGGTTGTGTTACGGCGAGGTTTCCCAGCTCAGTGGCAGTGACGGCGATCGAGATTACGGAGAGCCAGAACCGGTTCTGCTATGCGGCCGGGGGCACGGGCAGGTCCAGCAGGCGGCAGGCGAGGGCGATCTCGAAGCGGGCCTCATCGGCCGAGAGCAGCCCGGCGAGCCAGTTGCGGGTGGCCGAGCCGAAGCACCCGGCGACCACCCGCAGGACCATCCAGGCCTCGTAGCCGGGGGCGCCGTCGTGGCCGTGGGCGATCACGGAGAGCAGCCGCAGGTGCATCCGCTGGACCTCGTCGTGGGTCTCGCGATAGTCCGGGTTGGTGCCGACCAGCACGCGGGCCAGGGCCGCGGTGACGTGCGGGCGGCGCTGCTGGGCGGCGAACTCGCGCAGCAGGTAGGCGCCGACCCGCTCGCCGGGGGTCGAGCCCGGCAGGTCGACGTCGCCCTGCTGGACCCGGGTGAGGGCCCGCTCGAAGCGCGCCCGGGCCATGGCCAGCAGGAGGTGGTCCTTGGACGGGAAGTACCGGTAGACGGTCGCGAGCGAGACCCGGGCCTCCTCGGCGACCCGCTTCATCTGCAGCTCGTCCTCGCCGCCCGAGGCCAGCAGCGCCGAGGCGCTCGCGAGCACGCGGTCGCGCCGGTCGTGCTGGGCGGGGGTGCGCGGCTGGGCCGGAGCCGCGACCGCACGCGCCGCGGGAGCCTTCACGTTCACATCGAACATGGTGTCATCTGCCCTCGAACCGGGCGGGCCGCCGCTCGGTGAAGGCCGCGATGCCCTCCTGCGCGTCGGCGGAGAGCCGGTTGATCGACTGGGCCATCGTCTCGGCGGCCAGGGACTCCTCGACGCCGCGGGCGTGGGAGTCCCGCAGCAGCTGCTTCGTGAGGCGCATCGCGATCGGCGGCCCCGCCGCGAGGCGCTCGGCCAGCGCCGCGACCCGTCCGGGCAGCGCGTCCGGCTCGGCGATCTCCTCCAGCAGCCCCAGCTCGCCGGCCCGGGCGGCGTCGAAGATCTCCGGCAGCAGGCACAGCCGGGTGGCCAGCCGCGGCCCGACCAGCCGGGGCAGCAGCCACGACGTCGCGAAGTCCGGCGACAGCCCCCGGGCCACGAACATCGTGCCGAACCGGGCCCGGGTGCTGGCCAGCACGAAGTCGCAGGCCAGGGCCAGCCCGAAGCCGGCTCCGGCGGCGAGCCCGTCGACCTGGGCGATCGTCGGCTGGGGCAGGGACACGAGGGCCTGGCTCGTGCGGGCGACCGCCTGCAGCTGGGCGTGCGGGTGCGGGGCCCGATCGCCGCCGTCGAGGTCGCCGCCGCTGCAGAACGCGCCCCCGGTCCCGGTCACCACGACGACCCGGGCGTCCGAGGCGGCCGCGGCGGCGAAGGCCGCGCCGAGCTCGTCCCAGGCCGCGTAGGTCATCGCGTTGCGGCGGGCCGGCCGGTCGATGGTCACGGTCAGCACGTGCCCGGCGCGCTCCACCCGCACCGCGTTCGTCACGCCGTCACCGACAGGGTCGCGGCGAGCGCGGCGCGCAGGGTCTTGCCCGCGGCGTTCTTGGGCAGCTCGCCGACGACCACGACCCGGGCCGGCGTCTTGAACCCGGCCAGCCGCGACCGGCAGAACGCGCGCAGCCCCCCGGGGTCGGGGGCCGCGCCCGGCGCGGCGACGACGGCCGCCACGACGATCTGGCCCCACCGCTCGTCGGGCAGCCCGACGACCGCGGCCTCGGCGACGTCGGCGTGCTCGACCAGCACGTGCTCGATCTCAGCGGGGAAGATGTTCTCGCCGCCGCGCACGATCATGTCGTCCTTGCGCCCGGCCAGGTACAGGTAGCCCTCCGCGTCCCGCCAGGCCATGTCGCCGCTGCGGATCCAGCCGTCGACGACCTTGGCCGCGGTGAGGTCGGGGCGCCCGACGTAGCCGCTCATGACCGTGTCGCTGCGCGTGTGGATCTCGCCGACGCGCCCGACCCCGACCTCGGCCCCGTCGGCGTCGCACAGCCGCAGGTCGACGCCGAACATGGGCCGCCCGATCGAGCCGAGCAGGTGCGGGCGGCCGGCGAAGGCGGCCCGGTGGTCGGCCGGGCGCAGGATGGTCTGCCCGCCGCCCTCGGTCCCGGCGCCGAAGGTGTTGAACAGGTCGCAGCCGAACGTCTCGTGCAGGCGGCGCACCAGGTCGGGCGGCATCGCGGAGCCGCCGTAGGCGATGCTGCGCAGCTGCGGCACGGGCCCCGCGCCGGGGCGGTCCAGCAGCGCGACGACCATGCTCGGCACCAGCAGGCAGCGCGTCACGGTGCCCGCGCGCAGGCAGTCCAGCACGGCCGCGGCGTCGAACTGCGGCAGCAGCATGAGGGCGGCGCCGCGGGAGATCGCGTAGTACAGCCACCCCATCCCGGCCACGTGGAACAGCGGGGTGCCGGCGTAGAGGCACTCCCCCGGCTGGAAGCCCTGCTCCAGCACGCCCTTGGAGGTGTTGGCCTTGACCATCCGCTGGGTCTGCGCGACCACGCGCGGGGTGCCGGTGGTGCCGCTGGTGAGCATCCACAGCAGCACGTCGTCGTCCGCGGTCGCGGCCGGGAGGGTGTCCGGGCCGTCCGGCGCGTGCTCGGCGGCGAACTGCTCGATCGAGGCGATGCCGGGCAGCGGCCGGTCGAGGGTCAGCACCAGCCGCAGGCCGGGCGCGGCGGCCCGCAGCTCGTCGAGCAGGTGGGCGTAGCGCGCCTCGACGACCAGCACCGCGGGCTCGGCGACCGCCGTGAGCCCGGCCAGCTCGGCCGCGGCCAGCCGGAAGTTCAGCGGCACCCCGATCGTGGCGAGCTTGAGCGAGGCGAAGAGGGTCACCGCGTAGCCGACCCCGTCCGTGCCCAGCACCGCGATGCGCTCGCCGCGGGCCACCCCCGCCGCGGCCAGCGCGGCGGCCAGCCGGGACGCCCGCGACTCCAGCCCGGCGTAGGTCAGCGCCACCCCGCCGGGCGTGCGCAGCGCCGGCGCGTCCGGGTGGGCGTGCGCGCCGATGGTGGGCCAGTCGCCGGGCCCGACCGAGGACAACGTTCTCACGGCCGCCTCCAAGACATTCAATTTGCCGAAACCGACGTTAGCCTCCGCAATGGGCGTGTCAAGAAAGGAGCGATAGGCGTCCCCTATCAGTTCCGCGGGCACCCGTATTGGACATTGCCGGGGTTTGCGGCAATGGTCGGTGAGTCGATTGTTTGGCGGCAGGAGAAGCGAACGTGAATCTGGACAACGCCACCGTCGTGGTGACCGGCGGGGCCTCCGGTCTCGGCCTGGCCACCGCGCGCCGGCTCGTCGCCGGGGGCGCGAGCGTGGTGCTGGTCGACCTCCCCACCGCGACGGAGACCGGCACCGCCGAGGCCAAGGCGCTCGGCCCGGCCGCGACGTTCGTCGCCGCGGACATCACCTCGACCGAGGAGATGTCGGCGGCCGTGGACGTGGCCCGCTCGCGCGGACCGGTGCGGGGTCTGGTGCACTGCGCCGGCCGCGGCAGCGACCGCCTGCGCATCCTGGACAAGCAGGGCGTACCCGCCCCGATCGAGGGCTTCGCCGAGGTGGTGCGGGTCAACCTCGTCGGCACCTACAACGTGCTGCGCCTGGTCGCGGCCGCGATCGCCGAGGCCGAACCGGTCGACGGCGAGCGCGGCGCGTGCGTGCTCACCGCGTCGGTCGCCGCGTTCGAGGGGCAGATCGGCCAGGCGTCCTACACCGCGGCCAAGGCCGGCGTGCACGGCATCACCATCACCACCGCGCGCGACCTCGCCGGCCGGGGCATCCGGGTCAACACGATCGCCCCGGGGGTGTTCGACACCCCGATGCTCGGGCGGCTGCGCGACGACCTGCGGGCCGGGCTGGCCGCGAGCGTGCCGCACCCGAAGCGGCTGGGGCAGCCGGAGGAGTACGCCGCGCTCGCGGTGCACATGCTGACCAACGGCTACCTCAACGGGGAGACGATCCGGCTCGACGGCGCGATCCGGATGGCGCCGCGCTGATGGACGACGTCCTGCTCGAGCGGCGGGGCCACGTCGCCGTCGTCACGGTGAACCGCCCCCACCGGCGCAACGCGATCAACCGGGCCACGGCCGAGACGCTCGCCGAGACGTTCACGGCGCTGGATGCCGACGCGGCCGTACGCGTCGTGGTCCTCACCGGCGCGGGCGGTACGTTCTGCGCCGGCATGGACCTGCGCGACTTCCCGGTGCAGGGCCGCCCGAGCGTGCCCGGCCGCGGCTTCGCCGGGTTCGTGCAGGCCCCGCCGCGCACGCCGATCGTCGCCGCCGTCGAGGGCTGGGCGCTCGGCGGCGGGTTCGAGATGGTGCTCGCCTGCGATCTCGTGGTGGCCGCCGAGGACGCCCGCTTCGGGCTCCCCGAGGTCACCCGCGGGCTCGCGGCCCGGGGCGGCGGCGCGTTCCGCCTCCCCCGCCGGCTGCCCTACGCCCTGGCGATGGAGCTGGTGCTCACCGGGCAGCCGATCGACGCCGCGCGCGCGGCCGGGCACGGGCTGCTCAACCGGGTCACCCCGCCCGGCGGGGCGCTCGCCGCCGCGGTCGAGCTGGCCGGGGCGGTCGCGGCCAACGCCCCGCTCGCCGTCGCCGCCAGCGTCCAGGTGGTCCGGCGCGGCCCCGACTGGCCCGACGACGAGGGGTTCACGCGCCAGGACGAGTGGTTCGACCCGGTCTTCGCCTCCGCCGACGCGGCCGAGGGCGCCCGCGCCTTCGCCGAGCGCCGCACGCCGGTCTGGGCCGGGCGATGACCGCGACCTTCGAGGAGCTGGCGGCCCGCATCCACGCGTTCGCCGCGGCCGAGGGGCTGGCCCGCCGCGACCCGGCCGCCCTGGTGGACGAGCCGGGCGGCGGCGACGGCGGGCTCCCGGCGTCGATGGCGTTCCAGCGGCGGCTCTTCGACGCCGGGCTGGCCTGGTTCGACGGGCCGGTCGAGCACGGCGGCCTCGGCCTCGACCCGGACACCGCCAACGCGCTGCGCGACGTGCTGCACGCCTACGCGCTGCCCGAGCAGGCGTACTTCACCGTCAGCCGCCGCATCGTCGCCCCCACGATCCTCGCCCACGGCACGCCGCAGCAGCGGGCGCGCTGGGTCCGGGCGCTCTGGCGCGGCGAGAAGCTCGCCTGTCAGCTGTTCTCCGAGCCCGAGGCCGGCTCCGATCTCGCCTCGCTGCGCTGCACGGCGGTGCGCGACGGCGACGAGTGGGTGATCAACGGGCAGAAGGTCTGGTCGTCCTGGGCGCACCTGAGCGACGTCGGCGAGCTGCTGGCCCGCACCGGCCCGCCCGCCGAGCGCCACCGGTCGATCACGGCCTTCCTGGTGGAGATGGACCGGCCCGGCATCACCGTGCGCCCCATCCGCCAGATCAACGGCGAGAGCCACTTCAACGAGGTCTTCTTCGACGACGTGCGCATCCCCGACCGCGACCGCCTCGGCCCGCCCGACGCCGGCTGGACGGTCGCGATGTCCACGCTGACCAGCGAGCGCACGGCGATGGGCAGCCGGGACAAGACCTACCTCAGCCGGCCGTACCGCCGCCTGCGCGCCCTCGCCGGGAGCACCCGGCAGCTCGGCGACGCCGAGCGGGAACTGCTCGCCGAGGCGTGGATCCGCGAGCGGCTCGCCGGTGTGAGCGCGGACCGGGTCGCCGCCGGCGCGCTGTCGCCGTCCGTCGGCAAGCTCGCCCTCGTCGACGACCTCGGCTTCTACGGCCGGGCCGCCGCGCGGCTGCTCGGCCCGGACCTCGTCGCCGGCGATGCCCCGGGCGCGACCGCCTGGGCCGGCTTCCTGCTCAGCTCGCCCGCGCAGCGCATCGCCGGCGGCACCGACCAGATCCAGCGGGGCATCGTCGCCGAGCGCGTGCTCGGCCTGCCCCGCGACCGGCGCGCATAACTTCGAAGGGACCGCAGCATCATGATGACCGGGGAGCAGTACCGGCAGAGCCTCCGCGACGGCCGCCGGGTCTACATCGCGGGCCGGCCGATCGAGGACGTCACCGAGGAGCCCCTGCTGCGGCAGAGCATCGCCATGACCGCGGCCAACTACGACGAGTTCTACCGGCCGGGCGAGGACGCGTTCGGCCCCCTGTTCTTCATCCCGCGCAGCGTCGAGGACCTGCGCTATCAGGAGGTCGAGCAGCTCAAGTGGGCCAACCCGACCCGCACGACGTCGGTGAGCCTGCTCATGCTCATGACCGCGGCCAGCCGCATCCGCTCGCAGCTGCCGCAGTACGCCGACCGGGTGATGGCGTACTTCGAGCACGCCAAGCGCGCCGACCTGCGCTGCGTGCAGACGATCACCGACGCCAAGGGCAACCGGGCCCTGTCGCCGATGAAGCAGGACGACCCGGACCTCTACGTGCGGGTGGTCAGCCGCGACTCCGGCGGCGTGGTCATCCGCGGCGCGAAGCTGCACATCACCGGCGCCCCGATCGACCACGACCTCATCGTGATGCCGACCAAGCGGATGAAGCCGGGCGAGGAGGACTGGTCGATCGCGTGCGCGGTCCCGGTCGGCGCGCCCGGCGTGAAGATCATCGCGACGACCTACGCCCCGCGGCCCGACCTGCCCGCCGACTACTTCCCCTACAGCGGCCGGCGCAACATGGCCGAGGGGTTCGTCATCTTCGACGACGTCTACGTGCCCCACGATCGCGTCTTCCTCGACGGCGAGGTCGAGCACTCGGCCACCTTCGCCCACTCCCTCGGCCTGTGGGAGCGCATCGGCAGCGTCGCGCACTACGTCGAGATGGCCGACACGCTCGTCGGGATGGCCCAGCTCGTCGCCGAGGCCAACGGGCTGCAGCGCATCCCGCACATCCGGCAGAAGATCGCCGAGCTGATCAACTACGCGACCATGGTCCGGGCCGGGCTGGAGGCGGCGGTCAACAACGCCCAGTTCACCCCCGAGGGCTGGGCGTCGCCGGACGAGCTCATGACGAACGCGGCCAAGTACTTCGCCGCCGCCAACTATGCCGAGATGGTGCGCAACCTGCACGACATCGCCGGCGGCAGCGTGCTCACCGCCCCGATGCTCGACGATCTGCGCAGCCCGGAGACCGGCGCGTTCGTGGCGAAGTACATGCGCACCATGGAGGGCGTCGGCGCCGAGCACCGGATGCGGCTGTTCCACGGCATCCGCGACTTCACCGCCGACACGTTCGGCGGCTGGCAGAGCGTGACGATCCTGCAGGGCGGCGGCGGCCTGCACGCGCAGCGGCTCATCGTCGAGAAGCACTACGACATGGCCCACGCCAAGGAGCTCGCCCGCCGCATCTGCGGGATCGAGGACCTCTCGTGAGCGGTACGGCCGCGGAGCTCGGCGCCGCCCTGCGGGACTTCCTCGCCGCGCACGCGAAGCCGGTCGAGGCCGAGCCGGTCTGGCCGCGGCTGCGCGACGAGCTGGGCCTGGCCGGGCTGCTCGTCCCCGAGTCGCACGGCGGCCTCGGCCTCGGCCCCGCCGAGCTGGTCGCGGTCGCGGCCGAGCTCGGCCGGGCCGTCGTCGGCGGCCCGTTCGTGCCCACCGCGGTCGCGGCCGCCACCGCGCTGTCCACCCTGGACCTGCCCCCCGGCACCGCGGCGACGCTGGCCCATCGGCCCTTCGCGGCCCGGCGCGTGCGGGCGTCCACGATGGACGGTGCCGTGACGCTCACCGGCACCGTCGGGCCGATCCTGGCCGCGCCGACCGGCCCGCTCCTGGTGCCGGCCGACGCCGGCGGCACCCCGGTGCTGTGCCGGGTCGACGCCGGCGCGACGCTCACCGCGCTGCCGTCGCTGGACCTGAGCCGGCCCGGCTACCGGGCCGAGTTCCGCGACACCCCGGCGACCGTGCTCGCCGAGGGGGACCGGGCCGCCGAGGCCGTCCGCCGGGCCGAGCTGGCGACCTGGCTGGCGCTCGGGGCCGAGTGCGTCGGCGTCGCCGGGCACGCCCTCGAGCTGACCGTCGAGCACGCGAAGACCCGCCACCAGTTCGGCCGGCCCATCGGCGCGTTCCAGGCGATGCAGCACAAGCTCGCCGACCTCACGGTGACGCTCGAGGTGGCCCGCTCGGCCGCCGAGCTCGCCGTGCGGCGGGGCGGCGACGCGGCCGGCGCGCACACGCTCGCCGTGAAGGCCGCCGAGGCCGCCGTGACCATCACGACCGAGGCCATCCAGCTGCACGGCGGGATCGGCTTCACCTGGGAGTACCCGGCCCATGTCCTGCTGCGCCGCGCGCACGCCGCCGCGGTGCTCGCCGGAACCCCCGACCAGCACCGCCGTGCGCTGTTCGCCCTGCTCGACGAGGAGTGACCATGCCCAGTTCGAAGGTGCGCTTCATCGCACCCGCCGCCGTCATGGGCGGCGGCTTCTCCACGAAATCGTTCCACGCCGCGCTGCGGACCAGGCCCGACTTCATCGCCTGCGACGCCGGCTCCACCGACTGGGGCCCGTACTACCTGGGGGCGGCCAAGTCCTGGGCCGGCTACCGGCAGACCCGCCGCGACCTCGAGCGCATGGTGCTCGGCGCGCTCGACATCGGCGTGCCCCTGCTGATCGGCTCGGCCGGGTTCACCGGCAGCGACGCCGGGCTGGCCTGGTTCCGCGGCATCGTCGAGGACATCCTGGCCGCGGCCGGCCGCACCGCCCGCATCGCGACGATCCGCACCGAGCAGCCGAAGGACTGGGTGCTGGGCAAGGTCCGCGGCGGGCGGACGTGGGGCCTCGACGGCCGGCCGGAGCTGACCGAGGAGGGCGTCGGGCGCGCGGCCCGCATCGTGGCGATGATGGGCCCCGAGCCCTACGCCGAGGCCCTCGACGCCGGCGCGCAGATCGTGCTCGCCGGCCGCTCGTCGGACGCGGCCATCTATGCCGCCGTACCGCTGATGCGCGGCATCGCGCCGGGGCCGGCCTGGCACATGGGCAAGACCGTCGAGTGCGGGTACGCCATCGAGGAGCCGATCGGGGCCGGCGAGTGCATCGTCGGCGAGGTCGACGACGAGGGCTTCACCGTGCGCCCGGTCGGCGGGCGCTCCCGCTGCACGGTGCGGTCGGTCGCCGCGCAGATGCTGTACGAGAACGCCACCCCCTACCTCCTGCGCGAGCCGCCCGGCACGCTCGACACGTCCGCCGCGCGCTACATCCAGCTCGACGAGCACTCGGTGCGGGTGGAGGGCGCGACGTTCCGGCCCGAGCCCTACAGCGTGCGCCTGGAGGGCGTGGACCAGCTCGGCTACCGCAGCATGTGCCTCTTCGGCGTGCGGGACCCCGCCGTGGTGCGCGGCGTCGCCGAGTACACCGCGGCCATCACCGACCTCGTGCACCGCACCGCGCAGGACCGCTACGGGCTCGACCGCGACGCGTACACCTTCGGCTTCCGCCGCTACGGCTACGACGCCGTGCTCGGTGACGCCGAGCCCAACGCCGCGAACGGGCACGAGGGCTGCTACGAGATCGGGCTCGTCGCCGAGGCCGTCGCGGCCGAGCAGGAGCTCGCGCACGAGATCGTCTCCGGCGCCATGCCGTTCTTCATGCACGGCGTGCGCGTGCCCGGCGTCGCCAACTCCGCCAACGGCGCCCTCGCCTACGCCCCCTCGGTCGTGGACGTCGGAGCGGTCTTCACCTGGAGCGTCTGGCACGGCGCGGCGCTCGATCACCCGATGGAACCCTTCACGCTCGAGGTCAGCGACTCGGCCGGCACCCGGGAGATGGTCACGTCATGAGCGACATCCGCAGCGACTGCAGCACGTTCCGGACCCGCAACGCGGGCGCCTTCCTGGTCTCGGCCGACATGGTGTTCCGCACCGAGGAGGCGTACCGGTCCTGGCGCGACTCCGGCGCCGTCACGGCGGAGGCGGTCGCCGCCCTGCTGCGCGTGGACCCGGCCACCGTGCAGGTCATCGACTACCCGGCGGCGAACGCCATCAAGGTGACGATGCCGCGCCGGACGGTCGCCGGCGGCCCCGACGACACCGACCTGGACAGCGCGGCCCAGTTCGTGCCGCTGCTGTCGCTGCGCCGCCCGTGAGCCGCGGCTCGCTCGCCGGCGTCCGGGTCGTGCTGCTCGCGGGGGCGGGCCCGTCCCCGTTCGCCGGCATGCTCCTGCGGGATCTGGGTGCCGACGTCGTACGGGTGGATCGCCCGGGCGGCGGCGACGGGGTCTCCGGGCTGCCGGTCCGGCTCGACTCGCGGTACACCGGCATCCGGACGGTCACGGCCGACCTCAAGTCCGCCGAGGGCCTGGCGGCGGTCCGCGAGCTCGTCGCCGACGCGGACGTGTTCGTCGACCCCTACCGCCCCGGCGTCGTGGACCGCCTCGGGCTCGGCCCGGCCGCGCTGTGCGCCGAGCACCCGGCGCTCGTCTACGTCCACATGACCGGCTGGGGCCACGACGGCGCCTGGGCGCACCGGGCCGGGCACGACATCAACTACCTCGCCGTCGCCGGGGCGCTGCACCCGACCGGCCCCGCCGACCGGCCGCCCCTGCCGCCGCTCAACCTGCTCGCGGACTTCGGCGCCGGCGGGACGTACTTGGTGATCGGGGTCCTCGCGGCGCTGCTGGAGCGGGCCCGCACCGGCCGCGGCGCGGTGCTCGACGTGGCGATGGTCGACGCCGTCGTCTCGCTGACCACGCTGCTGCGCGACATGCGCGCGGCGGGGCTGTGGACGGACGAGCGGGAGTCGAACATCTTCGATGGCGGGGCCCCGTGCTACCGCACCTACCGGACCGCCGACGGGGGCTTCATGGCCGTCGGCGCCCTGGAGCCGGCGTTCTACGCGGCGCTGCTCGCGACCCTCGGCCTCGACCCCGCGCGGTGGCCCCAGCACGACCGCGCGCGCTGGCCCGCCCAGCGGGAGGAGCTGGCCCGCATCTTCGCCGGGCGGACCCGCGCCGAGTGGGAGCGGGCGTTCGACAACGTCGAGGCCTGCGTGACCCCGGTGCTGACGCCCGGCGAGGCGCCCGCGCATCCCGCGCTCGCGTCGCGGAGGATGGCCTCATGAACCCGCTCGTGCTCGACGTCGCCGCGCTGCAGGCCGCCTACTGCCGCGGCGTCGACGATCGTGACCCCGGCCTGCTGCGCTCCATCGTCGCCGACGACGTGGAGTTCGTCGGCGCCGACGGGGTGGCGCACACGGGCGCGGAGGCGTTCGTGGCGGTGTTCACCCGCTACTGGGCGGCCAACCCCGGCCCGGTCCTGCATTTCCTGTCCAACGTGGAGGTGCTCGGCGACGGCGACCCGTTCCCGGTGCGGGCGCTGTTCCACGCGATGTCGCGGCCCGCGCCGGACCGGATCGTGCAGACCTGGGGCCGCTACGACGACCTGGTGCGGCGGACCCCGGGCGGGCTCGTGCTCGCGGCCAAGCGGCTCTCAGTAGTGCACCGCGGCTGAGGTCCCGCCCGACACGGTCAGGACCTGCCCGGTCAGGCCCGACGCCGGGGCGGAGGCCAGGAAGACCACGACCGCGGCGACCTCGGCCGGCTCGACGAACCGGCGCAGCGACTGGCGCGCGGCGAGCCGGCGCAGATGCTCGTCCGGGTCGGTGCCGTCCGGCGCGCCGGCCAGGAGCATCGCCCGCACGTCGGCGGTGAGCACGACCCCGGGCTGCACGACGTTCGCGGTGATCCCGTGCGGGCCCAGCTCCCGGGCCATCGAGTGGGTGAGGTGCACGAGGGCGGCGTTGCGCACGCCGGAGCTGACGTTGTGCCGGGCGATCCGGGCTGCCTCCCCGCCGATGTTCACCACGCGGCCGGAGCCGCTCGCGCGCAGGGCGCCGGCCGCGGCGCGCACCACGCGCAGGTATCCGACGACCTTCTCCTCGAAGTCGGCCCGCAGCAGCCCGTCCGTGGTCGTGAACAGCCCGTCGGCGGCGCCGCCGGAGACGCGGGCGGCGTTGTTCACCACGACGTCGAGGCCGCCGAGGGCGTCGGCCGCCTCGCGCACGGCGCGCTCGCACGCGTCCGGGTCGGTGATGTCGGCCGCGTGCACCGAGCGGGCGGGCAGGCCCTGCGCGCCGGCGGGGTCGCGGCAGAGCACCGCGCAGTGCGCGCCCGCCGCCGCGGCCGCCTCGACGATCGCCCGCCCGATGCCCCGCGACCCACCGGTCACCAGGACCCGGCGGCCGTGCAGGTCCGTCACGGGAGCAGCTCGACGATGGTCGCGTTGGCCATGCCGCCGGCTTCGCACATGGACTGCAGGCCGTACCGGATCCGGTTGTCCCGCATGTGGTGCAGCAGCCGGGTCATGAGGATCGCGCCGGACGCGCCGAGCGGGTGCCCGACCGCGATGGCCCCGCCGAGGGGGTTGAGCCGCTCCGGCTTCGCCCCGGTCTCGGCCAGCCAGGCCAGCGGGACGGGCGCGAACGCCTCGTTGATCTCGAACGCGCCGATGTCGTCGATGCCGAGGCCGGCCCGGGCGAGCACCTTGTGCGTGGCGGGCCAGGGCGCGCTGAGCATCACGACGGGGTCGTCGCCGACGACGGTGCCGCTGTGGAAGCGCGCGAGCGGCCGGAGCCCGAGCGCGCGGGCCCGCTCGCTCGTGGTCACGAGCATGGCCGCGGCGCCGTCGGAGATCTGCGACGAGTTCCCGGCGTGGATGACGCCGTCCTCGCGGAACGCCGGCTTGAGGTTCGCCAGCGTGTCCACCGTGGACGTGCGCCGGATGCCCTCGTCGGCGCTCAGCGACGGCAGCGCGACGAGCTGGCCCGCGAAGGCGCCGGCGTCGGTGGCCGCGGCCGCGAGGGTGTGCGAGCGGACCGAGAACTCGTCGCAGGCGGTGCGGGACAGCCCGTAGCGCTCGGCGAGCATCTCGGCCCCCTCGCCCTGGCTGAACGCCTCGCGCGCGTAGCGGGCCCGGACCCTCGGCCCGTAGGGCATGCCGGTCGCGCGGGCCGAGCCGAGCGGCACCCGCGTCATCATCTCCACCCCGCCCGCGACGACCACGTCGGCCAGCCCGGACAGCACGCTCGCGACCGCGAAGTGCAGCGCCTGCTGGCTGGAGCCGCACGCCCGGTCGATCGTCACGCCGGGCACCGCCTCGGGCCACCCGGCCGCGAGCGCCGCCATCCGGCCGACGTTGGTGGACTGGTCGCCGAGCTGGTTGACGCACCCGAACATCACGTCGTCGACGGCGGCCGGCTCGATCCCGGTCCGCGCGACGAGCGCGGTGAGCACCTCGGCCGCCAGGTCCACGGGGTGCCATTCGGCGAGGGCGCCGTTGCGCTTGCCGATCGGGGTACGCACGGCGTCGACGATCACCGCATCACGCGAGGACTCCATGCTCCCATCCCACCGGGCCGCCGCCGCGCGCACAAAGACGAACGGCGGATCGGTCGATAGGCGCGGCCAATCTCACGCGTCGGTGGTCCCCGCCAATTTCCGCGCCAGGTTCTCGATGCCGCCGCGGATCATCGCGCCGTACTCGTCCTGCGCCAGGTGGTGCGCGTTGGCCCGGGCGGCCGCCAGGTGCTCGCGGGCGGCCTCGACATGGTGCAGGCGCCGGTGCACGTCACCCAGGTTCAGGTGCAGCGAGGGCAGGAAGCTGTCGCGCTGCTCGGCGGGGAGCCCGGCGGCCGCCTCCAGGGCGCGCTCGTCCCAGGCCAGCTCCGCCTCGGCGTCGTCCTGACGGTCGGCCGCGTGGTGCGCGATGGCGCACCGGGGCAGCGGGTCCTCGGTCTCGTCCCAGAGGGCGGCCAGGGCGTCGCGCGCCTCGGCCCGGTCGAGCCGCATCGCGGCACCCACCCGGGCCATGATGTCGTCGCTCATGCGTGCTCCTCGGTCTTCGTCGGCATGGCCAGGGTCGTGAGGTCGGTGTCGTCGGCGGAGCGCACGACCACGGGGAGATCCGGCGCGGCGATGCGCAGCAGGACGTCGGGGCCGATGCTCGCGGCGACGGCGGGGTACAGCGTGCGGAACTGGAACCGCAGCGCCATCGGGCCGCCGCTGACCTCCGCCGGGACGGCCGCGCCGCCGACGTGCAGGCCGCCGTCGACGGTGAGGTCGATGCCGGCGTCGGGGTCGTCGCCGCGGTCATCGGCGGGGACATCAGTGGGGGCATTGCCGAGGGCGCGCAGCAGGGCCTCCCTTGGCGCGACGACGCGCACGACCGGCTCGGGCAGGCCGTCGAGGATGGCGCGGTACTCGGGAAACTCCCCCGGCAACGCCGGCAGCACCCGATCCCCGAGCCGGACCTCACCGCCGCCGATGTGCAGCCGGACGGTGTCCTGGCCGGCGATCCACGACCGCGCCTGCGCCAGCCGCGCGACCGCGACGGTGGCCCGGGCCGGCGGCGCCGAGCCGGACGCGCGCAGCGAGCGGATCGCGAGCCGGTACCGGTCGGTCGCCACCAGCCGCACCTCGCCCTCGCCCGCCTCGAACAGCACCCCGCCCAGCACCGCGAACGCCCCGCCCACGGCCGCGGCCGGGCTCACCTGCCCGATCGCCTCCGCCAGCAGCGCCCCGCGCACCGCCAGGCCCCGCCCGCGCAGCAGCTCCCGGGTGGCCGCGACGGCCTCCTCCATCGCGTGCAGGTGCCGGGTGAGCAGCGCCTCGGCCTCGTCGGCGGGCCCGTCGAGCACGCGCCGCACATCGACGAGCGGCAGGCCGGCCTCGCGCAGCCGCCGGATGAACAGCACGTCGTCGAGCTGGCCGAGCGAGTAGTACCGGTAGCCGGTGCCCGCGTCCACGAACGCCGGGCGCACGAGCCCGCACTCGTCGTAGAAGCGCAGCGCGCTCGTCGTCACGCCCGCGGCGCGCGCGAACGCCCCGATGGTCACCCGCTCGTCGTGTTCCTCCACGCCCTGCATCCTGGGCCTTCAACCAACCCGAAGGTCAAGCGCGCCACGCGGTCGGCGTCTACCGCCGCAGCTGCGCCAGCCCCGCGTCGATCATCGTGCCGGCGCGGGGGAAGTCGTACAGCATGCCGCGGTAACGCTCCAGCGGGATCGCCAGGCTCGCGGCCGGCACCCCGCGGCTGGCCAGCACCTCCCCCGTCCAGGCGAGGAACCCGGTGAACAGCTCGGGGTCGTCGACGTAGACGGCCGCCGCCAGGAAGTCCACGATGTGCGCCAGGTCGGTCATGGTGGCGTCGAGCTGGGCGTCGGAGTAGTCGCGCATCGGCGGGAACCGGCGCTGCAGCTCGGCCGCCGCCTCGTCCACGAGGTCGCCGCGGCGCTTGAGCAGCGAGGTGTGCTCGTCGTCGGCCAGGTGGACGAGGGCGCCCGCCGCCTCGGGGCGCAGCACGGCCGGGTCGTCCAGCAGGTCCGCGGCCCCGGTGGCGTCGGCGGCCCAGCGCGCGCCGATCGCCCGCGCCCAGCGGCCGTGCGGGCCGAAGCCGCGCCCGCCGACGATGAGCGGCACCTCGGCGCGCCGGCAGGCCTGCACCGCCCGGTGCGCGGCCGGGAGCCGCGGCGCCAGGGCGCAGCTGAGCGCGACGGCGTCGACGTCCTGCTGGTGCAGGTAGGAGACCAGGTGCGCCACCGGGACGCTGGCCCCGAGGAACGTCACCTGCCAGCCGCGCAGCCGCAGCACCTCGGCGACGATCCGGGCCGGCAGCGCGTGCCACTCCCCGTCGAGGCAGGCGACGACGACCCGGCCCTTGCCCGTCGCGCGGGCGCCGTGGCCCAGCACGGCGACGACGCGCTCGCTGATGTGCGTGGCCGCGTGCTCCTGGGCGACGCTCCACTCGTTGCGCTGCCACCACTCGCCGACCTGCCGCTGGGCGGGGGCGACGAGCTCGAGCAGCACCCGCTCGGCGTCGGTGCCGGCGTCCACCATCCCGCGGGCCACCGCGACGGCCCCCTCCTCGTCGGCCTCGGCGAGGCAGGAGAGGTAGTCGTCGTAGGCCGTCACGACACGGTCACCGCCGGGGACTTGGGCACGGTCGCGGGTTGGTGCACGGAGTGCAGGTGGCGCGGCGACGTCCGCACGGGCTCGGCGCGCACGGCGAACACCGCGATGTCGTCGTGCTCGCGGCCGCCCAGCCAGTCCATCGCGAGCTGCTCGACCCGCTCGGCCAGGGCCGGCGCCGGCATGGTGGCGCAGCCCGCGAGCGCGGTGGTGAGGCGGCGCAGCCCGTACATCTCCGCGCCCCGGTGCCCGCCCCGCGCCTCGGTCACGCCGTCGGTGAACAGCAGGCAGGTCTCGCCGGGCGCGAGGTGCAGGGTGCGCCGGCCGAAGACCGCCTCGTCGGTGACGCCGACGAGCATCCCGCGCAGCGTGACCGTCTCGACGGTGCCGTCGGCGCGCAGCACGAGCGGGGGCAGGTGCCCGCCGCCGGCCAGGGTGAGCCGGATCCCGCCGGCCGGGCGGGGCTGGGCGGTGCCGAGGACCATCGTGGCGAACCGGCCGTCGGGGACGCCCTCGAGCAGCATGTCGTTGAGCACGTGCAGGAGCCGCTGCGGATCGTCCTCGATGCGGCGCAGCGCGCGGAGGCTGTGCCGGACCTGGCCGGTCAGCACGGCCGCGTCGACGCCCTTGCCGGAGACGTCACCGAGGAAGAACATGGCCCCGCCGGCGATCGGGTGCGCGCCGTAGAAGTCGCCGCCGATGTGCATCGTGGAGCGCGCCGGGCGGTAGGCGGTCCCCCAGGTCAGCCCGGTGACCGGGGCCGGCGGCTCCGGCAGCAGGCTCTCCTGCAGCGTCGCGGCGACCCGGGACTGGGCCGCGTAGAGCTGCGCGGCCTCCAGCGCGGCGCCGATGCGGGCCGCGAAGTCCTCCAGCAGGGTCACGTCGGCGACCTCGGTGACCACGAGCGCGGCGGCCGGCCCGCCCGCGGCGAGGATCGGCACGACCCAGGCGGCCGGCGTCGCCTCGCCGCCGAGGAACGGGGTGCCGCCCGGCCACAGGAACGGCTGCGCGACCGGGTTGCCGTCCAGCGTGTCCCGCACGGCGGCCGGCAGCGAGGCCAGGGCCACCTGGTCCTGGCGCACGGGCGCCGGGCCGGCCGCGTGCCAGCAGCGGGCGCGGTCGCGGCGGGTGGGCAGCACCAGCAGCGCGGCCCCGGCGAGCGAGGACACCGCCAGCTCGACGGTGGCGCGGCAGACCCGGTCGGCGTTGAGCATGCCGCCGACGCGCCGCGCGGTGGCGGCCAGGAAGGCCGCGTGGTCGTCCGCTCGTTCGGTTGTCTGGTTCAGGTACCACGCCACCTGCCCGGCGCCGAGCTCGACCCTGCGGCCGTGCAGCCCGTCGGGCTTGGGTCCACCAACCGTCACCGCGGGTAGCCGGCGAGCCGCCGCGGGGTTGCGGTAGAGCACGGTCCCGGCGTCGTCACACAGCAGGACGCCCTCGTCGATGTGGTCGAGGAGCTGGACCAGAGCGGGCGCGGCCGTGTCGGGCGCACCCATCGGTGCGTTCATTGGTTGTCCAATCCGTGGCCGTCGCGTTCCCTGCGAGCCTACGCTCCTGGGCTTACGCTGGCACGGCGGCGACCCTTTCGGTGCTCAGGAGGCCTTCGCGATGACGATCAGCGACGAGCGGGACACGGCGACGCTGGAGATCACGGTGTCCGGCTCGACCGGCGGGTCCGTGCTGGTCACGGTCGAGGGCGAGCTGGACTACGACACCGCGAACGACCTGCGCACGGCCCTGCTCGACGCGCTGCAGCGCGATCCCGCGGCGGTCACCCTCGACCTGGCCGGACTGCGTTTCCTGGACAGCAGCGGCCTGGGCGTCATCGTGAGCGGCTGGCAACGCGCCCGCGCGGCCGGCATCCACTACGTGGTTCGCCGCACACCGAGCGTGATCGCCGAGCAGTTCGAGATGACCGGCCTGTCGCAGGTCCTCACGTTCGACGAGCACGACGAGGCGGAGAGCGACGGATCGAGCGCCGCCTGACGCTCCCCCCGCAATCACAGTCGAGCGGCGCCACGTCGGCGGCGCCTGCGGTGACGGAACTCACGCTCCATCGCCAACCATCGCCGGTCCGCCCGGCCCACCCCGACGCCGCCGCGGAGGTGTTGCGGGGTGCCGCGGCAGCGGGAGACCGCCCGGCACGGGCGGGGTGATCCAACGGGCGCACGCAGCGGCGGACGGCAGCGTTCCCTGCCGTCCGCCGCTGGGCCTCGGGTGGTGCTAGTTGGTGACCGTGATCCGCACCGAGTCGAAGCTCGGGATCTCGTTCGCCTTCTGCATCATCGGGATGCGGTGCGAGCCGTCGCCGGCCCAGGAGGCGCACTGGGCGGTCCCCGTCGTCGGCATCCCCGTGATGTTGATGGTCACGACGTCGGGCTGGGCGCCGCCGCCGCGGTCCTCCGTCGCGACGAAGAACGCCGGGGCGACCGTCGGGTCCGGGGCGCTGCGCGTGCTGGCGAGCATGCGGCACGCGGTGTGGAAGTGGCCGCGGGTCAGGCCGTCGGGCGTGAGGAACGCGCTCTCGAGGTAGTAGCCGCCCGCCGCCGCGCCGAGGAAGCGGTCGCGGACCAGGTTGCGGGTGCTGACCTGGATCGTGAACGCCTGGCCGACCCGGACCCGCTGCGGGGCGCGGGTGATGAGCAGCGTCGGGTTTTTGTCCTGGCTGCTGACCTCGCCGAACGCGGTGCTCACGCAGCGCGGGGCGTCCTGGAAGCCGGTGTGCGCCGCGAGGCGGCTCTGGCTGCAGTCGTTGCCCAGCGTCTCCAGCGTGGTGCCGGTGCTGCTGCCGGCGGAGGGGACGGCGGTCGAGCCGCCGCCGCCCTGAGTGGGGGGCGGGGTCGGGCAGTTCGGGTTGACGCGGCGCCACTGCGGCCGGCCGTTCACCTGGCCGTCACCGATGTGGTTGGTCACCTGGCGGCCGTTCTGGTTGCCGCCGCTCACGTCGCCCGCGGTCTGGTCGGGCTTGGGGACGCTGCCGGCGACCGGGTCCGCACCCTCGTCGGCGGCGGCCGCGGAGCTCGCGGACGGCTTCGGGGCGGCCTTCGAGGTGCCGCCGGCGGCGCCGGTCGCGGGGCCCTTGGCGGTGGCGGTCGGGCACGCCTTGGAGCCGTTGTTGTTCTGGTTCGGCCGGCGGGTGGCCGCCTCGGAGATCTGGGTGACCGTGAGGCCCGCCACGAACGCGAGCACCGCGGCGATGACGGTGACCGCTCGCTTGCCGCGGGCGTTCGGGGCCCGTTGCTCGTCGTCGGCCGGGCGCTCCGGCTCGTCGCCGTAAAAGCTCCTGCGCTGCATGACGGAACCTCTCTCAAATCTTTGTCCGGCGTGAGCCAACGTAGATTTCGTGATTGACCGTCGTCAACCATCGAAGCATAAACTAAGTCAACCTAAAGAAGTTCCAAAGTTCCGCATTCGGGCAGGCAGAGGCCCATCGCAAAACCCATTGCAATGCGGCCGGTCAGCTGGCGGAAACCATTTCCTTCGATTCTTCCTCCGGCGCTGGAACGGGTTTCCGCCGATTTTGCAGAACCACGCTGACGATGCAGACAACGCCGATTCCGAGCAGCGCCACCAGGCTCCACAACAGATATGACGGGCCGCCGGTCTCCGCCTGCGCCACCGGCTGCGGCTGCGGCTCGGCCTCGCCGTGCCCGGCCGCGTGCGCGGTGCCCTCGCCCGGCTTCAGCGCCAGCGCCGGGACCGTGAGGTTCGTCCGGGTGCCGTCGGAGTTGGTGAGCACGACCGCGAACGCGAGCCGGTCCACGGCCGGCAGCGGGCCGATCGAGAGGTACAACTCGGTCGTCTTCCCGGGCGGCAGCGCCCGGTCGGGCATCGCGATCCACGTGATCGCGGTGGTGACCTCGGTGATCTGGTAGCCGTGCAGCGAGGCGAGGGGCTTGTCGACCTTCTCGTTCGTCATGGCGGGGGCCCAGTCGTCGACCGACAGCGGGTACACCTCGGCGATCGGGGTGTCCGCCGGCAGCCGCAGGTCGATCGCCGTCACCGAGGCCGTCCGGCTCTCGTTCGTGATCCGCAGCGTCAGGTCGGCGCCGTCGCCCTGCACGGCCTCGGTCGGCGTGACGACCACGTCGGCCGCGGCGGGCGCCGCGATCCCGGCGAGGGCCAGGACACCGGCTCCGGCGATGACGGCGCGGACGGCCCACCGTTGCTTGTGCTCCACACCGGGTTGTTCGTAGACGGGAGCCGGAGGGTTCAATCCGTTCCCAAGATATTTTCAGCTTCCCGGTTTCCCGGCATCGACGCGGCTCAGGACGGTGCCGACCATCCGCCGCCAGTCGGTGGTGAACTCGGGCCCGGTGGTGTGCTCCCCCACCCAGTACACCGCGTAGCTGGCGACGACGATGGCGTTGCCCCGCCCGACGACAGCCACCGCGACGTCGGCCGATCCCGGATAGGCGGCCTCGTACGTCTTGTGCCGCACGGTCACGAAGCCCTTCCACTCGCCGGAGACCAGCGGCTCGATCGTGCTCGTCTCGCTGTACCCGGCCTCGCTGCTGCCGTCGCGCGGCCCGGCGCTGCGCGACGCGCTCGGCGGGCAGGCGTCCATCGTGTCCTGCAGCGACGCGAACGCCGCCTCCATCGCGCCCGCGTCCTTGTAGACCAGCCCCAGCTGGTCGAACGCCTGCGCGCCCTTGTCGCCCTCGTCGGCCATCGACGCGGCGACCGAGCCGGTGGGCGAGCCGGGCACCGGCGGCCGCTTCGCGACTCCGGCACACAGCGGCGTGATGCTCGTCGTGGGCGGCGCCGACTCGGCCGGCCGCTTCCACGTCGGCCCGATGTCGCCGGGCTCGAGCACGCCGGCCTGCAGCATCGCGGTCGTGTAGGTGGCGCCCCGCGGGTCCGGCTCCTCGCCCGTGCACCCCGCGAGCGCCATCGTCGCCGCGACGCTACCGGCCGTCACCATGCACAGCGCTCTCCTGGCCATCGACACGCCGCCCATCCTGACAGACCGCGGACGGGCGGGAGTAGGCCCGGACGCATCCCGGCCGCACGGATCAGCCCGGACGCATCCCGGCCGCACGGATCAGCCCGGACGCATCCCGGCCGCACGGATCAGCGCCGCAGGTCGTGGCGGCGGTGCGTGACCTTCTCGACCAGCCCCGACGGCAGCAACCGGCGCAGCGGGAACACCAGCGGCGCGTTGCTGCCGACCGCGTAGTGCGCCTTCGGCCGCGCCGCCTCGATCGCCTTCACGATCGTCGCGGCCACCGGCCCGGCCGCGGTCCCGGCCTGCTCGTTGCGGTCCAGCGCGGCCAGCATCCGCTCGAACTCCGCGCGGTGCGGCGAGGCCTCGGAGACGTACTTGGTGCGCCGCTGACTGATCCCGGTGCTGATCGCCCCCGGCTCGACGGTCGTCAGCCACACGCCGAACGGCGAGTACTCGTGCCGCGCCCCGTCGCTGAAGCCCTTGAGCGCCGCCTTCGAGGCGACGTACGACGATCGGTACGCCAGCGGAAACGACGCCAGCATCGAGCCGACCATCACCACCCGCCCGTACCGGCGCCGCATCATCCCCGGCAGGAGCAGCTGCGCGAGCCGGACCGGCCCGAGCACGTTGACCTGGAACAGCCGCCGCAGCGCGTCCATCGGCAGCTCGTCGAACGGCCCGGACTGGCTCTCCCCGGCGTTGTTGACGAGCACGTCCACCGGCCCGGCGGCGGCCGCGAGCGCCTCGATGGAGGCGTCGTCCTCGAGGTCGAGCGCCCGGAACTCGACCCCGTCCGCGCTCAGCCCCTCGGGGTTGCGGCTGGTGCCCAGCACCCGATACCCCCGCGCGGCCAGCGCCGCCGCGGTCGCCTTCCCGATCCCGGACGACGCCCCGGTGACGAGCGCGATGCGATCCATCGCAGCACCATACCGTCGCCGGGGGGCCGCCGCGTGCGGCTAGCATGCGCAGCGTGATTCTGGCGCTGCTGCTCGACCTGGCCAACATCGCCGGTGGCTTGCTGCTCGCCGCCGGGCTCATCCGCCGCCTCCCCCGCGTCGGCGACGAGCTCGGGCGGTTCGCGGACCGCGCCGCGCCGCAGGGCTGGATCGTGGGGATCGTCGCGCTCGCCCTGGGCGCGGCCTATCTGCTCATGCACCTGCTCGCCGGGCCGCGCGTGTTCCACTTCGAGGTCGTCGGCATCGGGGTCGGGCTGGCCCTGCTGTGGGACCGCATCACGGGCCGCCGGGCGCCGGAGCCCGCGCCCGCCTCCGACGGGCCGACGGGCCGGGCGCTGCTGCTGGCCGTCTTCGGCGTCGTCGCCGTCGTCGTCGGGCTCCAGGGGTTGTTCACCCCGGACTAGGCCCGCGTTCCCGCGCGGCGGCGTAGGCGGCGTCGAGGCGCTCCAGCGGTCCCGGGCCGGAGCGCGGCTTCGGCGGGGCGCCCAGGTGGCGCTCCCGCAGCTCGTCCATGAGCTCCTCGACGAACGCCGGCCCCTCGTCGCGCATGAGCTGCTGCCGGCCGCGCAGCTCGTCGCTGCCCGCGCGCCAGTCCAGGCCCCAGTTGCCCAGGGCGTAGATGACCGGCAGCGTCTGGATGCCCGCCTCGGTGAGGCTGTAGCGGGCGCGCTGCCCGCGCGCCGCGGTGCCGCGGGTGAGGATCCCGGCCTCGACGAGCCGCACGAGACGGTCGGCGAGGATGTTCGAGGCGATGCCCTCGATCGATCCGGTGAGCAGCGCCCGGAAGTAGCGGCGGTCGCCGAAGATGACGTCGCGCAGCACGAGCAGCGACCAGCGGTCCCCGAGCACCTCGACGGCGGCGTTGATCGGACACCCGGACCGTGGTTCCACGACTCCTCCTTGACAGGTACCTCGCCCCCAATATAGTGGTTGCAGATCGCAACCACTACAGGGACGAGGTGAGCCCGTGCTGCGACAGATCGCGGACGGTGTGCTGGTCCACGAGAGCGAGTTCTGCCAGAGCAACGCCGTGGTCGTGCACGGCCGCGCCGGCGCGCTGCTCGTCGACCCCGGGGTGCAGGACCACGAGATGTCCTGCCTCGCGGCCGACCTGTCGCAGTCGGGCCGGAGCGTCGTGGCCGGCTTCTCGACGCACCCGGACTGGGACCACCTGCTCTGGCACGCCCGGCTCGGCACGGCCCCGCGCTACGGCACGGCCCGCTGCGCGGCCGTCATCCGCGACGAGCTGTCCGACCCGGGCGCCAAGGCCCGCATCGCCGAGCACCTGGAGCCGACGGGCATCGCCGAGCAGATCCCGCTGGACCTGCTCGGCGAGATCACCGCCCTGCCCGCCGGGACGGCGCTGATCCCCTGGGACGGCCCGCGGACCCGGATCATCGAGCATCAGGCGCACGCCCAGGGCCATGCCGCGCTGCTCGTCGAGGAACGCCGGGTGCTCGTCGCCGGCGACATGCTCTCCGACGTCCTGGTGCCGATGCTCGACCTGGGCGGCACCGCCGACCCGATCGAGGAGTACCTCGCCGCGCTGCGGCTGCTGGAGGGCGTGGCGGACGGCGTCGACGTCTTCGTCCCCGGCCACGGGTCCACCGGGGGAGCCGATGAGCTGCGCGCCCGGATCGAGCGGGACCGGGCGTACGTGCTCGCCCTGCACGAGGGCCGCGACCCCGACGACCCGCGGGTCGGCCCGTCGGCCAAGGCCGGCTGGGAGTGGGTGAGCGACGTGCACGACGGCCAGGTCCAGCGCCTCGCCGAGCGGAGCAGGAGCGGGCAGGACCGCGGCTAGTCGGCCCAGATCGTGACCGTGAACATGATCGGCCCGCCCGCGGCGGGCGGCGCGGCGGTCACGGTGCCACCGATCACCCGGCCGGGGCGCAGCGCGCAGAACGTCTGCCCGGCCCGGACCGGGATGCGGACGGTGGCCAGGGTCGCCGCCTTGCAGCCCTGGTACGTCGGCGCCGCATTGTCCACCGGCGTGTACGCCCGCACCGCCACGCCCACCGGGTCCAGCGATCCGAAGTCGCCGTCCACGCACAGGTCCCCGGACTCGCAGTCCTTGTCGATCAGGATGCCGCCGTCGCCGAACAGCACCGAGCCCACGGTCACGGTCACCGGGTACGCCCCGACCTGCGTCCCGGCGGCCGGCCCGCTCGGCGGCGGCGCGGCCACCACCGGGGAGCCCGGCGGGTCGGCCCACACCGTCGCGGTGAACGCGACCGCGCCGCCGGCGGCGCGCGGCGCGGACGTGATCGCCACCCCGACCGCCCGGCCCGGCTTGAGCACGCAGAAGGTCTGCCCCACGGCGATCGGCACGCGCGCGGCGAGCACGGTGGCCGACTTGCACCCCTGGTACGTCGGCGGCGCGTGATCCGCCAGGACGTACTGCCGCACCTGCGGGCCCACCGGGACGAACGACCACGAGTCGGGGTCGAGGCAGATGTCGCCGGCCGAGCACGGCTGGACGAACTGCGCCTGGTCCGGGGCGGCGTCGTCCAGCGGCACCGAGCCGCCGTTCACGGTCACCGGGTACGACGCGAGCTGCGTCCCGGCCGGCTCCCCGCCGGGCGTGGCCGAGTCCGCGACCGGTGGCGGGCGCGACGGCGCGACGGCCGGCTCCCGCGTGGTGCGCAGCGCCGGGGCGACGAGGAACACCAGCACGGCGGCGACGGCGACGATGCCGGCCACGGCGCCGCCGGCGAGCAGATCGAGCCGGTCCCGATCGCTGGACGGCTGACCGGCCTCCGGGTCCTGAGGATCCGACACGCCCGAACGCTATCGACGGCGGTGCCGGAATGGTCCCGGCCTTGCGCCAGACCCCGCGACCCGAACGCCGGAGCGCCGCTCAATAGATCGGCGTCGCACGCTCTTGACCTGAACTCAGGTTGAGGTTTTACGGTAGGAACAGTGAACAGTGACGTGGTGGCCGGGTTCAAGGCCGCGTTCCGGGGCTACCCCACCGGGGTGGCGATCATCTCCGTCGCCGGCCCCGACGGGCCGGCCGGGCTGACCGCCTCCAGCGTCGCCTCGGTCTCCCTCGCCCCGCCCGCGCTGTCGTTCTCGGTCATGGACTCGCCGTCGGCGCTCGTCATCGTCAACGCGCCCAGCCTCGTCGTGAACCTCCTCGGGGCCGGGCACGCCGACCTCGCGCACGACTTCGCCCGCTCCGGCGGCCCCCGCTTCACGCCCGGCCAGGGCTGGATGACGCTGCCGACGGGCGAGCCGGCGCTGCGCGACGCGCAGGCGGTGATGCGGTGCGTGCCCCTGCACCGGGTGGCCGTCGGCGCGTCGACGGTCGTGGTCGCGGAGGTGACGAGCGTGCTCATGGGCGCCGAGGACGCCCGTCTCATCTACCACGGCCGCATGTTCCACGTGTTCCATCACTCAGGGGGCCCACAGCCCCAGTAGGCGAGGATGGCCCGGTGCGAGTCGCAATCACGGCGATCGGCAGCCGGGGCGACGTGGCCCCCTACACCGGGCTCGGCGTCAGGCTCCAGCAGGCCGGTCACGAGGTCACCATCGCCACCCACGCCGTCTTCGAGCCGCTCGTGCGCGGCCACGGCCTGGGCTTCCACCTGCTGCCGATGGACGCCCAGGAGCAGCTGCGCACCCGCTTCGCCGACCGCGGCCTGGTGCGCATGACGATGGCCGCGAACGAGGTCGTCGCCGAGCACGCGCGCCCGCTGGCCACGGCGATGCTGGCCGTCGCCCGCAAGGCCGACGTGCTGCTGGTGACCCCGACGAGCTGGTTCGGCGTCGTGATCGCGGAGGGTCTGGGCATTGCCAGCCTCGGGGTGTACCTGCAGCCGCTCACCCCGACGCGCGAGTTCCCGCCCCCGGCGCTCACCGGGCGCCACCTGGGCGGCTGGGGCAACCGCCGCCTCGCCTCGCTGCTGCTCACCGCGGGCCAGCGCCCGTTCCGCAGCGTGGTCGGCGAGCTGCGGCGGGAGCTCGGCCTGCCCGGGACGACCCCCTCGGCCTGGCTGCGCGCGCAGGAGGCGAAGCACTGGCCCATCCTGTACGGCTACAGCCCCCTCGTCGTGCCCACCCCGAAGGACTGGCCGGCCTGGTACCGCCCCGTCGGCTACTGGTGGCCGGCGCCCGAGCCCTGCTTCACGCCGGCCCCCGAGCTCGAGCAGTTCCTGGCCGCCGGCCCGCCCCCGGTGTACGTCGGCTTCGGCAGCATGCCCGTCCCCGACCGCGACCGGCTCTCGTCCGCGGTCGCGGCGGCGGTGCGCCGGGCGGGCGTCCGCGCGATCGTGAGCGCCGGCTGGTCGGGCCTGACCGTCGACGCCGACGACGTCCTGACCGTCGGCGAGGTGCCGCACGAGTGGCTGTTCCCGCGCGTGGCGGCGGTCGTCCACCACGCGGGCGCGGGCACCACCGCTGCGGGCCTGCGCGCGGGCGTGCCGCACGTCCCGGTCCCGGTGATGGTCGACCAGCCGTTCTGGGCGCACCGGCTGCGGCTGCTGGGCGTGACCCCGGGCCCGGTCCCGATCCGCCGCCTGACCGCCGGCCGCCTGGCCGACGCCCTCACGGCCGCCGTGACCGACCCGGTCTACCGCCGGCGGGCGGAGGCCCTGGCCGCCCGGCTGTCCGAAGAGGACGGCGCCGGGGCCGTGCTGCGCGAGCTCGGGCGCCTCACGAGCGCCACCGCCTGACCTTCCGCCGGACCCGGGTCGTCGCCGCGAGCGCCACGGCCCCGGCGAGCAGCGCGAGGCCCGCGGTGGACAGCAGCCGGACGACGACGAGGAGGTACGCGCCCCAGATCGCGTCGGGCTGGGGCGGGATGAGCGCGATGGTGGTGAGCACGGTCCCGGGCAGCAGCAGCGCGACGCCCGCCCACCCCGCGACCCGGGCCGGCGTCGGGCCGCCCGCGAAGCGCCGGCCGCCGGCCCACCCGACGGCCAGCCCCGCGAGATATCCGGCCAGCGCCAGCGGCCCGACCCGTCCCGGCCGGGCGCGCCCGAGCTCGAGCACGACCGAGCCGTCGGTCCACGGGTACACCCTGAGCCTCCACGCCCCCTTGCGCGCGACGACGTCCCCGGTGACCTGCCACCCGCCGGACGCGAGCGCGTCGCCGATCGTGCGCACGAGGGTGGCGGGGTCGTCCCCGCCGGGCGTGGTGAGCCAGACGGCCCCGCCGATGTAGCCGGTGTCGCCCACGAGCCACGTCCATGCCCCGCCGGGGTGCTCGTAGCCGAACAGCTCCGGCATCCGCCCGGCGACCGTGACGGAGGCCGCGGTTCCGTCGGCGCCGACCGGCACCGCCGGCGCCACGATCGCCACGGCGGCGTCGTCATCGGGCAGGCCGGGCGCGCCGACCCAGCCGAGCACGGCCCCGAATCCGGCGCCGAGCGCCGCGAGGGTGATCGCCACGACGATCGCCGCGAGCACGGAGCGCGGGCGAGCGGGGACGATGACGGGGTCAGCCTGAACTACGGCGGCCATCCGGGTGGATCCTTCCGCGGGACACGACCCCCCGCGTCCGCCCCGGATGCTAGTGCGTGGCCGGCCCGCCCCGGCCGGCAGGGGTGGCCCTCACGCCGAGGACCCCGGCGCGCTGTCGGCACCGCGCGGGCAGGCCCACCCTGTCCCGCACCATGCCGCGGGACAGGGTGGGCACGTGGGCGTCGGACGGATCGTGGCCACCCGCACCCTGTCCCCCGTGTCCGTGTCCGCGGCCGTGTCCGTGTCCGCGGCCGGCACCAGGCAACCTCGTGCCGGCCGCGGGCCGTGGCCGTCAGGCGGTCAGCCGGAAGTAGTCCAGGTTGAAGCCGCCCGTCTCGCAGTGCACGGTGACGAGCTGGTCGCCCGCCGGGAGGGTGACCGTCGTGTGGACGGACCGGTAGTTCGCCCAGCCGCCCGTGTCCGGCACCGAGACCGTCGCCAGGACCTGGTCGTTCGCGTCGCGGAAGGTGATCGCGTCCGTCGCCGCCGCGCCGGAGCCGTTGGCCACGCGCAGTTCCAGGTCGTACGTCCCGGCCTGGGCCACCGCCAGGCGGTACTGCAGCCAGTTGCCGGCCGCCGTCCACCCGACGTTCCTCCCGCCGCTCGCGGAGGGGTTGTTCTCCACGAAGTTCGCGCCGCCGTCGGTCCAGCCGTGCTCGGCGACGTACGCCTCCGCCTCGACCTTCTCCCCGATCGGCGCCCCGTGCGGGTTGACCGTCACGTGCACGGACACCGCGGAGCTCGCGGCGCCGTCGGTCACCCGGAACTTCAGCTCCAGGGTGCCCGCCGTCGTCGGGTGCAGGCTCACGGTGCCGGTCGCGGCGTCCACGCTCACGCCGTCGGGCAGGTCGACCGCGTAGAACGCGAGCGCGTCCCGGTCGCGGTCGGTGGCCCGCAGCCGGAAGGTGGTCGTCGTGTACTGGTCCGCGACCACGTCCGCCACCGGCGACAGCACCGGCGCGTGGTTCCCGTGCGCCGACGGCACCTCGGCGTGCCAGCGGAACGTCGCGTACGCGCCCGCGGGCACGGTCTCGACGAACTGCCGGCCGGCGAGCACGACGCGGACCTTGCGGGCCGTGGTGTTCGCGTTGCCCACGACCGCCACGAAGTCGTCGCCGTCGCGGTACACCACGTTGCCGATCCCGTTCGCCGTGGCGCTGGACTCGACGCGGGTGTGCCGCGGGGTGAGGTACTTCGCGAACTGCCCCATGGCGTAGAGCTCGTCGCGGACCGTGAACGTGCGGGACGTGGTGTCGACCTTCACGAGGCGGTCGGGCCACTTGGTGGTGGCCGCGATCTGGTCCCAGTCCACGTTGTTGTCACGCAGCGGCGTCCAGTGCAGGGTGCCGCCGTCCTGGTCGGTCGCCTGCGCCCACATCACGTAGGAGCTGGCGTCGAGCCGGAAGTAGCTCAGGATCGTGGCCGGCGAGAGGTCGCTGGTCTCGGTCATGTGCACCGGCTTGCCGGTCTGCTCGTAGGCGTCGCGCATGACGGTGGGGTCGCCCCAGTACGGGTGGAAGGCGATCGCGTCCGCGGCCCGGCGCGCGGCCGGGTCGTTCAGGATGCGGTAGTAGTTCTTGGTCTCGGTGCTGCCCGGGTCCTTCCAGTCCCAGAAGTTGAAGTCGTGGACGTACACGTCGACGTCCCGGGGAAGGTACTTCCGCATGGCGACCGCGAGCTTCTGCTGCTGCTCGACGGTGATGTCCATGGCCGGGTACACCACGTCCATCCCGGGCTCGTTGAGCAGCGTGAGCGCGTCGACGCGGATGCCCTTGCGCGCGTAGGCCTCCACGTACTTGGCGTAGTAGCGGGCGAAGACGTCGATGCAGTCGTCGCGCAGCCTGCCGACCTGGTAGTAGTCGGTGGTGCTGCCCGGCTTCAGCGCGACCTCGCCGAGGAACTTGCCGTTGGTCTTCATCCACGCGGGCGCGCTCCACGCCGAGGCGAAGAACGTGGCCCGCGGGTTGTACTTCTGGATCAGCTTGATGGTGTCGACGATGTGCAGGTCGATGTCGCGCTGGATGGAGAAGTACCGGAGCCCGAAGTCGTCGGTGACCCCGGCGGGCAGGTCGTCCTCGGACCAGAACGGCAGGTGCTCGATGAGGTCGGGGCTGCCGATGGTGAGCCGGAAGCGGCTGAGCCCGGCCCCGGTGCGCGGGTCGGCGAGCAGCCGCACGGCGTCCTCGCGCTGCTGCGGGGTGAGCTTCCACAGGTTCGAGACGCTGGTCTCGTCCAGGGAGAAGCCGATGCCGCTGTAGCGCTGCCGGACCTGGCTCGGGTCGACCACCACGGTCGCGTCGGCGGCGACGGCGGCGTTGTCGCCCACCCGGACCGCCGGCAGCGGCTTCCACGCCTGCCCGGCCCCGGCCGAGTAGGTGCCGGTGACGGTCTCGGCCCGATGCGCCGGGGCCGCGGTTGCGGGCGCGGCCCCGACGGTCAGGGCGAGCAACGCCGTCGAGGTGACGGTGACGATGCGTCGCATGATGTCCTTTCCGGTCACGGCCCCGAGACCAGGTACTCGACCTGGTGGCCCGAGTTCACCGCGGCGCCGGTGTTGTTGATGACGTGCGAGATGGTGCCGGTGCCGCCCAGCGAGACGGTCACCATGTCGTGGAACTTGACGCCCGCCTTGGCCGGCACCTCGAACGCGTGTGCGGCGACGACGCCGGGGTTGACGTTGAAGTAGCAGTAGCTGCCCAGGCCCCACGCCTCGTGGTTGGTGACGGAGTCGGCGACCTTGTAGGCGGCCCAGCCCTGGGTGCTGCCGTTCATGAAGGCGGCCTGGTTCGGCGGGTCGTAGGGCATCTCGTTCTGGTAGAAGTACGTGCGGCCGTTGTTGCCGTTCCAGATGGTCTGGTACTGCTGGTAGTGCTCGACGAACAGGCCGTAGAACGTCACGTTGTTGCCGTTGACGACCAGCCCGTTCTGGGCGGTGTTCGTGGTCCAGCCGACGCCGGAGCCGTGGTCGGCGCGCCAGATCCACGAGTGGTCGCCGATCACGTCGTTGCTGTTGATCCGCAGGCTCACGGTCGCCTTGCCGACGCCGGCGCCGCCGATGCGGAAGAACACGTCGGACAGGCTCGTCGGGTTGGCCGCGTGGCTCGCGGCCGAGCCGGACGGGCCGATCTCGGCGAGCACGGGCGAGTTGGTGGTGCCCGCGTCGAAGAGCAGGCCGGCGAGCTTGATGCCGTCGACGTCGGCGGTCTTCAGCGCGGTGATCCCGCCGTCGGGCACGAGGGTGGCCAGGCCGAGGCCGAGGATCACGGTGTCGGCGCGGGTCACGTTCAGGGTCTGGTTGAGGTGGTACACGCCCGGGGTGACGAGCAGGTTCTTGCCCGCGGCGAGGGCGTTGTTCATGGTCGCGGCGGTGTCGCCGGGCTTGATCACCTGGAACTGGCTGATCGGCAGGCTGGTCCCGGCCGGGTTGCCGCCCGCCCAGCTGACGCCGGAGGAGTTGGTGCGCAGCGCGGGGACGAACACCTGGTAGGCGCCGGCGTTGTCGACGTACAGGAACGGCTTCTCGCGCACGACCGGGGTGGTGCCCACGGTGGTGTAGGGCGGGTTCGGGAAGCTGTTGCCGGGCGCGCCGGTGGCCCCGACGAAGACCTGGTTCCAGTTGGAGCCGTTCCAGCTGCCCATCGCCGAGTTGCGGGTCAGCCACTGCTGCTGGGTGCCCGACTGGATCTGCCCGTCGATCTTGGAGTCGGCGATGAAGCCGCCGGAGGACCAGCCGCCGTCGGACAGGGCGAGGTTGCCGCGCACGTGCATGCGGCGGTACGGGGCCGCCTGCGACACCGCCCAGCGGTCCAGGCCGCCGTTCGGGGTGACGGAGAGGTTCTCGGCCGAGCGCCAGAAGTTCTGGGTCGCGTTCTGCGAGCCGTCCGGCCACCAGTCGGCCTCGGCGTGCACGGCGCCGTTGATGACCACGGCGTCCGGGGTGAGGCCGAGCCCGGCGACCTGGGTGTAGAAGCCGACGTTGGCGTCGACGTTGTACGTGCCCGGCTTGAACAGCAGCGCGTAGCGCTGGCTGCCGAACTGGTTGCTCACCTGGCCGTTGAACACGGAGTTGAGCTTGTTCTGGATGGTGGCCTGGGACATCGACGGGTCGAAGACCGTGACGTTCGGGCCGAGGTCGGGGTTGTTCGGGTTGTTGGGCACGCCGGTGGCGGTCGCGGTCGGCTGGCTCGTCCCTCCGGTGAAGTTCCACTTCTGGTTGGCGCCGCCGCCGCACGTCCAGATCTGCAGCTTGGCCCCGTCGGCGAGGTTGTTGTCCTTGATGTCCAGGCACTTGCCGGACTTGGTGTTGATCAGGTCGTGGGCCGCGTTGAGCGACCACTTCTGGCTGGCGACCGAGTCGTAGCAGGTCCACAGGTGCACGACGGCACCGTCGTTGGTGGCGCCGTTGACGACGTCGAGGCACTTGCCGAGGCCCTGGACCGAGCCGTTGTCGGCGAGCGTCCAGGTCTGGTTGGCGCTGCCGGCGTAGCAGGTCCACATCTGCGGCTGGTTGCCGTCGGCGGTGGATCCGTCGGTGACGTCGAGGCACTTGCCGTTGGCGGAGCTGGTGATCTGGCCGGTGCTGGCGGCGGAGGCGGTGGTCATGGCGATGGCGCCGACGGTGGCCACGGTCGCGGTGGTGATCGCGGCCGCGAGCAGCATCGAGCGCCGCACTCGTCCTGGTGCGTGCATGGCGGGGGCTTCCTTGTCCCTGGCGGAGGGTGGGGTAACGCCAGGAAACACGCCCCGGCCGAGGCATGTCAATGAATCGCTGTAACTTTTTTCGCGTCGTGGCGTAAGTGTTTATGAAACACGCGTCAAGGCGGGTCCCGTGGAGCCGCGGATGACCAGTTCGGTGGCCAGCTCGACGTGCAGGGCGTCCAGTTCGTGGCCGGTCAGCATGCGGCTGAGCAGCGACACGGCCATGCGGCCCATCTCGCCGAGGGGCTGGCGCACGGTCGTGAGCATCGGGTGGGTCGCGCGGCTGACGTCGATGTCGTCGAAGCCGGCGACCGAGAGCTCCTCCGGCACGCGCAGGCCCCGCTCGGCCGCGGCCTGCAGCGCGCCCACGGCCATCTTGTCGTTGAACGCGACCAGGGCCGTCGGCCGGTCCGGCCGGTCGAGCAGGTCGTCGGCGAGGGCGCGGCCGGCCTCCACGGTCGGGTCGGTCGAGGTGCGCAGCAGGCCGGCGTCCGGATAGGCGCCGACGGCGACGAGCGGGGCGTGGTAGCCGGCCAGCCGGTCGCTCATGGCCATCCAGCTCAGCGGCCCGCCGAGGATTCCCACGCGGCGGTGGCCGAGCTCGACCAGGTGCGACATGAGCCGCCGGGCGCCGGCGAAGTTGGCCGCGGAGACCGCGGCGACGTCGCGCGGCGGGGCGGTGCGCGGGTCGACCACGACGAACGGGAAGCCGTGGTCGCGCAGCCGCTCCAGGTCGCCCTCCGGCTCCGGCGGCAGGATCAGGATCGCCCCGGTGACCTGCGGCCAGCCGGTGAGCGTGGGCAGCACGTCGGTGCGCCGCCAGGCCGACTCCCCCGCGTCGACGACCGCGTGCATGCCGTGCACGTCGAGCGCCTCGGTGATGGCCGAGACGATCAGCCCGAAGTAGTCGGTGAGCAGGTAGGGGCAGCGCACGTAGACGCCGTTGTCGGCCTTGGGCACCCCGGCGCCGCGGCGGCGGGGCGCCCGCCGGCCGAGCCCGCCCATCGCCTGCAGGACCCGCTCGCGGGTGTCGGGGGCGACGTTGGCCCGGCCGTTGAGCACCCGCGAGATGGTCGCGATGGACAGACCGGTCTGCGCGGCCACGTCCCGGATGGTGACCCGTGACGGCTGTTCCTGCCCTGTTTCAGCACCCTGTTTCATCGCCGATCAGCGTAACCCGCGCGATGGCGTTGAACCGATCCGGCGTTTTGGCAGTAGACAAGGGTGTGACCACTTCGACCGCCGCCCACGCCGAGGCCGTCCGGCGCTACTACGACCAGAACACGGCCGCGTTCGACCGGCTCGGGCAGGGCGGCGCGTCGATCCACCGCGCGGTGTGGGCGCCCGGGGTGACCGGCCGGGCCGAGTCGTTCCACCACGTCGACGAGCTGATCCTGGCCGCGCTGCCCGCCGGCGTCGCCGAGCCGGCGGTCGTGGACCTCGGCTGCGGGCTGGGGGCGAGCCTGATGTACCTGGCCGGCCGCGCGCCGATCCGGGGCGAGGGGCTCACGATCAGCCCGAAGCAGGCCGAGGGGGCGACGCGGCTGCTGGCCGGGGCGGGGCTCGCCGGCCGGGTGCGGTGCCGCGAGGGGAACTACCTGGACGTACCGGCCGATCTGCACGCCACCGCGGACGTCGTGTTCTCGATCGAGGCGTTCCTGCACAGCCCCGACGCGGGCGGCTACTTCCGCGAGGCGGCCCGGGTGCTGCGGCCGGGCGGGCGGCTGCTCGTGTGCGACGACTTCCTGTCCCCGGCCGCGCCCGCGGCCCCGCCCCGCGGGGCGCGGCGGCTGGCCGAGTTCCGCGACGGCTGGCGGGTCGGCTCGCTGCTGACCGTCGAGCAGGTCCGCGCCGCGGCCGCCGAGCACGGCCTGGAGCTGACCGGCGACGTGGACCTCACGCCCTACCTGGAGCTGCGCCGCCCCCGCGACCGGTTCATCGCCGCGCTCGTCGCCGCCGGCCGCCCGCTGCGCCTGTCGGGCGAGTACTGGAAGATGCTCTCCGGCGGCGACGCGCTGCAGTGGTGCCTGCTCAACGGCCTGCTGCACTACCGCGTGCTGACCTTCACGCCCCGCGGCTGACGCTCACCCGCCGCGACCGACCCTCACGCCTGGCGACCGGCGGCGAGGACGGCGTCCATCGCCTTGAGCCGCTCCGCGCCGCGGCCCAGCAGGCCGTCGGGCACGATGAACTCGTCGAGGCCGTTGGCGCGGTACTCGGCCAGGGCCTCGCCCAGCGCGCCCGGGGAGCCCCCGACGACCGGGAACTGCACCTGCGGCAGCGGCCCGTCGGCGACCACGAGCGCCTGGGCCGTGCGGGCGATCGCGCGCGGGTCGCGGCCCTGCTTCGCGCAGAACTCGTCCAGCACCGCGGACTTGTGCGCGATGACGTCGGGCCGGCCCCAGGTGTTCCAGATGTCGGCGTAGCGCGCGACGATCCCCAGCATCCGCCGCTCCCCGCCCCCGCCGACGAGGATCGGCAGCGGGTCCTGCACCGGCTTGGGATTGCACACGGCGTCGGTGAGCCGGTAGTACTCCCCCGAGAACGTCGTGCGCGGCCGGCGCAGCAGCCCGTGCAGCACCTCGAGCGCCTCGACGAACCGGTCCAGGCGCTGCCGCACCGGCGGCAGCTCGATCCCGTACTGCTCGTGCTCGTTGACCTGCCACCCCGCCCCCACCCCGAGGGTGAACCGGCCGCCGGTCACGTGGTCGGCGGTCACGGCCATGTTGGCGAGGACCGCGGGGTGACGGTACGTGTTGCCGTAGACCAGCGTCCCGATCCGCACCCGGGGCACCGCGGCCCCCAGCGCCGCCGCGAGCGTGCCGCACTCGAGCGTCGGCCCGTCCGGGTCGCGGCCGGGCCCGGCGTTGGGCATGAAGTGGTCGGCCACGTACACGCCGTCCCACCCGGTCGCCTCGGCGTGCCTCGCCACTTCGAGGATGTCGTCGTACCGCTGCCCCGCACCGGGCCAGATCGAAAGTCGCATGGCTCCTCTATACAACCTTGCCCGCGGCCACGTCGGGATCGCTGGAGCGTGGGCGGACCCGGTTCCCTCCTCCGGCAGGAGCAAACCCGATGACGCCACGCTCGCCCCGGATCCGCTCCGTCTCGCGGGGCTCGATCACCGTGGACGGCCATGGCGCGGTCAAGGACGCCGGGCTCCGGCCCGGCGGCGATCCGGAATGCGGCCTCGTTCGGACGGACCGTACGGGCCGAACGTCCGACTTGCCGCGTCACATTCCCCGGCACCGGGAAACACCGCCAGCCCGGTTCACCAGCATCAATGCCTTGAACGTGAACACGATTCGGGCAAGGCGAATGTGACGGGATCATTGCGCGACGAAAAACTACCCTCCGGTAAAGCTCGGCAGTGTTTTGTAGCCATCGAGCATCCGTGATAACTTTCCCGGCGCAGTGAGGCGGAAATCTTCCTACCCTGGGCGCAGCCGCGTGTAGGGGTGGCTCGAACGGGGCGAGCAGAGGATGGCGACCGAAGCCATTGGGCCGCGCCAACGATGGCGGCAGAAGTGCTGGCAGTGGGCTCGCCGCTACGTCCCCGCGGAAATCTCCGGCACCATTTGCGCATTCATTGCCACCACTGTCTTGTACGGTTTGTCGCACGATCGCGTCCTCGCCGCACTCGCCGGCACGGTCGGCGAGATCGTCGGCTTCTACGGTCTCGTCGCCACCGTGGAATGGCGCCGGGAACGCGCCCGCGGCTACGGGCTGCAACGCACCACCACGTCGACCGCGCGCCTGCTGATCGCCGAGTTCGGGCTCATCGAACTGCTCGACTCGACCACCCTGCGGCCCCTGTTCATGTACCTCGGCCCCGGCATCACCGGCGGCATCGGCTCCGGCACCCTGCTGGGCAAGCTGCTGGCCGACCTCGTCTTCTACGGCGTGGCCATCGTGAGCTACGAGCTCATCCGCCGCCGGCGGCGGATGCGGGCCGCGGCCGAGGAGGACACCGTCGAGATCACCGGCGCCGAGGTCACGCAGCCCATCGCGGTCGGCCCGGCATGAGCGCGCCCCGGCTCGTGCTGGACCTGGCCCGGGTCGGCGCCGCCTACCGGGCGATGCGCGCCGCCCTGCCGGACGTGGCCGTGCACTACGCGATGAAGTGCAACCCGCACCCGCGGGTCGTCGGGCACCTGGCCGGCCTCGGATGCGGCTTCGAGATCGCGTCGGCGGCCGAGCTCGACCAGCTGCTCGCGCTCGGCGTGCCCGCGGCCGGGGTGCTGTTCAGCAACCCGGTCAAGCCCGAGTCGCACATCGCCCGGGCCTTCGCCGCGGGCGTGCGCCGGTTTGCGTTCGACTCCGCCGACGAGCTCGCCAAGCTCGGCCGGGCCGCGCCGGGGGCGTCGGTGTACGTCCGGCTCGCCGTGCCCGACCGGCACAGCGAGGTGCCGAGCGAGGGCAAGTTCGGCGTCGACCTCGACACCGCCGCCCAGCTCCTGCTCGACGCCCGCGACCGCGGCCTCGACCCGCACGGGGTGACCTTCCACGTCGGCTCGCAGATGCCGCACCCGCGGGCCTGGGAGCCGCCGCTGGAACTGGTCGGCGAGCTGATGGACAAGCTGGCGGCCGAGGACGTGCGGCTGCGGCTGGTGGATCTCGGCGGCGGCTTTCCGGCACGGTACGACCGCGACCCGCCCCCGCTCGAGGACTACGCCGCGGTCATCCACGCCGGCCTGCGGGCCCTGCCGTATCCGGTGGACGCCGTCGTGGAGCCCGGCCGGGCCCTCGTCGCCGAGGCCGGCACGCTGATCGCCACCGTCATCGGGGTCGCCGACCGCAACGGCCGGCGCTGGGTGCACCTCGACGTCGGCGCCTTCAACGGGCTCATGGAGAGCCTCGAGACCGGCAACCGGCTGCGCTTCCCGGTCCGCGACGAGCTCGGCCGCGCCGACCGGCGGCTGTGCCAGCTGACCGGGCCGACCTGCGACAGCCAGGACACCATCCTCTTCGACGTCGAGCTGTCGCACGGGCTGGCCACCGGCCACCGGGTGTACCTGCACAGCGCCGGCGCCTACACCACCGTCTACGCCTCCGGCTTCAACGGCTTCGAGCCGCCGGCGGTCGTCATTCAAGAAATCGGGGACCAACAGTGACACGCAGCCACGCCGCCGAGCCCGCGGCCGAGGTCGAGGTCGACCTGGCGGTGCTCGGCTCGCCGCTCTTCCGGGCCGCCCGGGCGACCATCGCCAGCCTGGGCGTGCTCTACGCGCTCACCACCCTGTTCCCGATGGGCGGCCAGCGCCCCGCCCTGCTGGACACCTGGTTCTACCTGATCGTGCTGATCGCCACCGCCCTGCTGGCCCTGGCCCGGCCGCTGCTGGTGCGCCGCAACCGGGTCGCCTGGCTGTTCGTCGGCGGCGGCGTGGCCTCGTGGGCGGCCGGCGACGTCTACTGGCAGGCCAGCTTCACCGACGTCGACGCCAACGCCATCCCGGTCCCGTCGCCCGCGGACGTGTTCTACGTCGGGCTGTACCCGCTGGCCTACATCGGGTTCATCCTGCTCGCCCGCGCGAGCGTGCGGCGGCTGCCCGCCTCGGTGTGGCTCGACGGCGTGGTCACCTCGCTCGCGGCCGGCGCGATGTTCTCCGCGTTCACGCTCAACGACCTGCTCGACGCCGACGAGAGCAAGCCCCTCGCCGCGATCGTCACCAACCTGGCGTACCCGATCGGCGACCTCATCCTCATGGTCGTCGCCGTCGCGGCCCTGGCGATGGTCCGCTGGCGCAACGACCCCGTGTGGTGGCTGGCCGCCCTCGGCGCCGCCGCCTTCACCGCGGCCGACACCGCCTACCTCTTCGGCCTGTCGGACAACACGTACACCGACGGCAGCTGGCCCGACGGCACCTGGATGATCGGCCTCACCCTGATGGCGCTGGCCGGCTCGGTCCACCGCCGCCGCTCCATCGACGAGGTGCGCGGGTTCGCGGCCCTGCTGGTGCCGATCCTGTTCTCGCTGTGCGCCCTGGGCGTGCTCATCGTCGGCACCTTCGTCCACCTGCACCCGCTCACCATCGTCATGGCCAGCGGCTGCCTGCTCGCGGCCGGCATCCGCACCGCGCTCACGTTCGAGCAGACCCGCGAGCTGACCCGCACCCGCCGCGAGGCCGCCACCGACGAGATCAGCGGCCTGGGCAACCGCCGCGTGCTGGACTCCGCCCTGCCCAGCATGCTGGCGAGCCTGCCCCGGGGCGCCGTGCTGCCGATGACCATCGTCAGCGTCGACCACCTGCACGAGATGAACCGCATCCTCGGCTACACCGCCGGTGACATGATCCTCAACGCGGTCGGCACCCGGCTGCAGCAGGCGCTGCCGCCGGAGGCGGTGGCGGTGCGCCTGGGCGGCGCCGAGATCGCCATCCTGCGCACGGTGTCCGCCGGCACCGCCGACAGCATCGCCCGCGACACCGAGGTGCTGCTGCGCAGCCTGGCCGCGCCGGTGCCGGCCGGCCCGGTGCCGGTGCAGCTCGAGCTCAGCGCCGGGGTCGCCCTTGCCCCCATGCACGCGACCGCCTCCGCCGAGCTGATCCGCTGCGCCGCCGACGCGCTGCACGAGGCCAAGGCGAGCCGCTCCGAGGTCGAGATCTACGACCCCGGCCACCGCGGCGACGTCGGCTCGCACCTGCTCCCGGACCTGCTGCGGGCCGTCGAGCAGGAGCAGTTCTTCGTGTACTACCAGCCGAAGGTCGATCTGAGCACCCGCCGCCCGGTGGCCCTGGAGGCGCTGCTGCGCTGGCGGCACCCGGTGCACGGCTGGATCGAGCCCGAGGTGCTGCAGCGCCTGGCCATGCAGGTCGGCCTGACCCGCCAGCTCACCCGGTTCCTGCTCCGCTCGGCGCTGGAGAGCTGCGCGAACTGGCGCCGGCAGGGCTACGAGCTCGGCGTGGCGGCCGACATCTGCGCCGCCGACGTGCTCGACTCCCGCCTGCCCTACGACGTGGCCAAAATGGTCAACAAGCTCGTCGTCCCGCCCGCGGCGCTCACGCTGGAGATCGCCGAGGAGGTGATGCTCATCGACGCCCGCCGCACCGCGACCGCGCTGGGGCAGTTCCGCCACTTCGGCGTCCGCCTGGCCCTGGACCACTACGGCCGCTCGGCCCCGTCGCTGGCCCGCCTGCGCGGCATGCCCGTCGACGAGCTCAAGCTCGACCCGGCCTTCGTCGCCCCGATGGCGAACAGCCCGCAGGACGCGGTGGTCGTCCGCTCGACCGTGGAGCTGGCCCGCTCGCTCGGCATTACCGTGGTCGCCGAGGGCGTCGACTCCCGCGAGATGGCCGACGCGGCGACCCTGTCCGGCTGCGCCGGCGGCCAGGGCCGGGTGCCCGGCGAGCCGCTGAGCGTCGAGGCCCTGCCGGCGTGGCTGTCCTCGCTGCACCCGGCCGCCGACCGCCGCCGGGAGCGCGTGTAGGCGGGGCCCGCGTTCACCGGCCGGCAATCGGGCGCGCAGCCCCCGGACGCCTCGATGTCGGGCTCCGGGCCTAGCGTCCGGAACCATGGCAAACGTCGATCGTCGTACATTTCTGCAGATGGCGGCGGCCGCCGCGGTGCCGTTGCCGTTCGAGCAGGCACTGCGCATCCCGGCCCACGACCGCCACGGGTCCATCGAGGACGTCGAGCATGTCATCTTCCTGATGCAGGAGAACCGCTCGTTCGACCACTACCTCGGCACCATGCGCGGCGTGCGCGGGTTCGCCGACCCGCACCCGGCCCGGCACCCCGACG
The DNA here is from genome assembly GCF_050947935.1 of Dactylosporangium sp. CA-052675. GTDB lineage: Bacteria > Actinomycetota > Actinomycetes > Mycobacteriales > Micromonosporaceae > Dactylosporangium. The sequence goes on from NZ_CP192010.1 coordinate 7,736,480, forward strand.
GGCGCAGCGTGTTCCACCAGCCCAACGGCGACGGGGAGGTGCTGCCGTTCCGGCCCGGGGTGCGCGACATGGGCAAGACGTTCCTGCCCGACCCGCCGCACGGGTGGAACGACACCCACGGCGCCTGGAACCAGGGGAAGTACGACGGCTGGGTGCCGAACAAGGGCGTCACCACGATGACCCATCACACCCGCAAGGACCTGCCCTACCAGTACGCGCTCGCCGACGCGTTCACGGTGTGCGACAACTACCACTGCTCGCTGCTCGGGCCGACCGACCCCAACCGGTACCACATGTGGACGGGGTGGGTCGGCAACGACGGGAAGGCGGGCGGCCCGGTGATCACCAACGCCGAGGCCGGCTACGACTGGTCGACCTACCCCGAGCGGCTCGAGCGGGCCGGGGTCTCCTGGAAGGTGTACCAGGACGTCGGGCTGGGCCTGACCGCCGAGGGCTTCTGGGGCTGGACGAGCGACCCGTTCATCGGCAACTACGGGGACAACTCGCTGCTGTACTTCCACCAGTACCAGCACGCCGCCCCGGGCAGTCCGCTGGCGAAGGCCAAGACCGGTACCGAGATCAACCAGCAGGGCCGCAGCCCCGACGCGCTGCTGGCCGACTTCCGCGCCGACGTCGCCGCCGGGAGGCTGCCGCAGGTCTGCTGGATCGTGGCGCCGGAGGCGTACACCGAGCACCCGAACTGGGAGCCGGACTACGGCACCTGGTACGTCTCGCAGGTCATCGACATCCTGGCCGCGCACCCCGAGGTGTGGTCGAAGATGGCCCTGTTCATCACCTACGACGAGGAGGGCGGCTTCTTCGACCACCTCGTCCCGCCGACCCCGCCCGCGAGCCGGGCCGAGGGCCTGTCCACGGTCCCGGTGACGAACGAGATCTACCCCGGCTCGGCCGACCACCCGGCCGGCCCGTACGGGCTGGGCGTGCGGGTGCCGATGATCATCGTGTCGCCGTGGACGCGGGGCGGCTGGGTCAACTCGGAGCTGTTCGACCACACGTCGCTGATCCGGTTCCTGGAGCGCCGCTTCGGCCGCGGGCGGCCCGACCTCGTCGAGTCGAACATCACCCCGTGGCGGCGGGCCGTCACCGGCGACCTGACCTCCGCGTTCGACTTCAAGACCCCGAACGCGTCGCGCCGCGTGGACCTGCCCGGGACCGGTGACCTGAAGCCGGCCGACCTGACCCGCCGGCCCGACGAGGTGCCGGTCCCGCCGGTCGACGGCCGGCTGCCGGCCCAGGAGCGCGGGGTGCGGCCCGCCCGCGCGCTGCCGTACGCGCTGCACGCCGACGGCCGCCCGTCCGCCGGAGCCTTCGCCGTGGACTTCCGCAACGTGGGCACCGCGACGGGCGTCTACCAGGTCCGCTCGGCCGACCCGGCGATCGCGCCGCGGACGTACACCGTGGAGCCGGACAAGCAGGTGACCGACGTGTGGCCCGCGGACCGGGGCTACGACCTGTCGATCCACGGGCCGAACGGCTTCTTCCGCCGCTTCGCCGCCGGGCCGCGCCATCCGGGCGTGACGGCGCGCGTCCGCTACGACGAGCACGGCCTGGTGCTGGAGCTGGCGAACCGGGGCTCCCGCCGCGCCGAGGTCGAGACGGCGGACCGCTACACCGGCCGCCACGCCCGCGTGGCGCTGCGGGCGGGCGAGACCCGTTCGGTCGACTTCCCCCTCGCCCGCAGCCACGGCTGGTACGGCATCACGATCACGGTCCCGGGCGACGCCGGGTTCGCGGTGGAGTATGCGGGCCACGTCGAGGACGGCGCGCCCTCGATCAGCGACCCCCTGATGGGCGGCCTGGTCTAGACGGGCACGAGACGAGGCCGGCGACCTCCTCCCACGCCCCGGCCTGCGTGCGGTTGGCGATCAACGGCGAGTGGCCACCGTTCTCCGCGTTGCCGCCGCCGTCGCCCGCCAGACATCCCGGCCTCCGCGGTGGCGGGAGCCGGCAGCTACGCCGAGGCGCGGACGATCAGCTCGGGGTTGAAGATGACCGAGCGCGGGGTGCGCTGCGGCTCGCGGATGCGGGTCATCAGCAGCTGCGCCATCTCCCCGGCCATCTCCTCGACCGGCTGGCGGACGGTCGTGAGCGGCGGGTGGCACTCGAGCGCGGCGGTGCTGTCGTCGAACCCGATCACCGCGATGTCCTCCGGCACCCGCCGCCCGGCCTCCTGCAGCACCCGCAGGGCGCCGTCGGCCATGAGGTCGTTGGCGACGAAGACGCCGTCGACGTCGGGGTGCTCGGCGAGCAGGCGGGCCGCGGCGCGCTCGCCGCCGGAGCGGGTGAAGTCGCCCTCGATGTGCCGCGGCGTGAGGCCGTGGCCCTTGACGGCCTCCTCGAACGCGGCGAGGCGGTCCTGCGCGGCCGGCATGTCGAGCGGGCCGGTGACGGTGGCCAGGCAGCGGCGGCCGAGGCCGGCGAGGTGGTCGACGGCGAGCTGCACGCCGGCGCGCTGGTCGACGTCCACGTAACTGATGGTGACCGGGTGCCCCGGGCGGCACGAGAGCACGACGGGGATGCCGAGCTCGACCAACTGGGCCGGGAGCGGGTCGTCGACGTGGCTGGAGATGAGCAGCGCCCCGTCGACGTGGCCCTGGCGGAGGTACCGCTGCAGATGCGGGCGCGCGGGCGGGTCGGCCAGGAAGATGACCAGGTGGATGCCCAGCGGCCGGAGCACCTCCTGGGCGCCGGCGGTCACGCGGCCCAGGAACGGGTCGGTGAACATGCGCGTCAGGAACGGGGTGGAGTACCCCCGGTTCTCCGGCTCCGACACGACCAGCGCGATCGAGTCGGTGCGGCGGGTGACCAGCGATCGGGCGGCCAGGTTCGGCACGTACCCGGTCGCGGCGATGGCGCGCTCGACCGTCCGGCGCAGTTCCGGGTCGACGGTGGAGACACCGTTGATCACCCGGGACACCGTGGCGCGTGACACTCCGGCGTAGTTGGCGACCTGCTCGAGGGTGGGCGGTCGCGAGTCGCTGCCCGTCATGGTTGTCACGGTAGATCGTGCCCCGTCGCGATGAGGAGCCGCGGGTGGACGGACCTGGTCGTCACGCCCACCCGCGGCCGGCTTGTTACTTGTAGACGCGGACGTAGTCGACGTACATCCGCGACGGGAACGGCGTGCTGGCGTCGATCGGGCCGGGGAAGTCACCGCCCACGGCCAGGTTGAGGATGAGGTAGAACTGGTGGTCGTAGACCCACGGGCCCCGGGTCGACTCGACCGTGTCCTTGTTGGCCACGAGGATCACGGTGTTGTCGACGCGGAACGTCATGTGCTTGCTGTCCCACTCGACCGAGTACACGTGGTAGTCCAGCGACAAGTCCACCGTGGTGAGCTTCTGGCCGTAGCCGCCGCCACCGTTGTACGCCGGCGCGTGCAGCGTCGAGTACACGTCCGTGGTGCTCTTGCCGAGGATCTCCATGATGTCGATCTCGCCGTTGTACGGCCACGGGCGGCCCTGCAGGAAGTCGGCGCCCATCATCCAGAACGCGGGCCAGAGGCCGTTGCCCTTCGGCACCTTGATCCGGGCCTCGACACGGCCGTACTGCGTGGTGAAGCTGGTGCTGGTGTTGATGCGGCCGGAGGTGTAGTCACGCCCGCCCGCGGTCTCCTTGCGGGCCTCGATGACCAGCGAGCCGCCCTGGATGCTGGTGTTGCTCAGGTTGGTGTAGTACTGGATCTCGCCGTTCTGGCCGGTGCCCGGGTCGACGTGCCACTTGGTCGTGTCGACGTTGGTGCCGGTGTTGAACTCGTCGCTCCAGACCAGGTTGGTGGCCGGGAAGATCGGGTCCGCGGGCGGGGCCGGGGGCTGGGTGGGGGCGCCGCCGGTGCCGTACACCTTGAACTCCCACAGCGAGTAGCCGTAGCCGTTGGAGCGCTGGGTGCCGTACATCCGCACGTAGCGGCCGTTGCCGTTGACGTTCAGGGTCTCCTTGAAGCCCTTGCCCGTCGTGGTCGAGTAGATGCTCGTCCAGTTGGCGGCGTCGTTGGAGGTCTGGATCTGGTACGACACCGCGTAGGCCGGGTCCCACTGCAGGACGACCTGGGTGATGTGGGCCTGCGCGCCGAGGTCGACGTAGATCCAGCCCGGGTCGACCCAGCCGTTGTCGGGGCTGGTGGCCCAGCGGCTGGCCGGGTCGTTGTCGAACGCCTTGTCCGGGGTGCACGGGTTGCAGTTGCTGTCGTTCTGCGAGGTCGACGCGACGGCCGGCTTCTTGTAGGACAGCAGCACCGCGTTGCCCGGGTTGGTGCTGGGCGTCGGGCTCGGCGAGCCCGGGGTGTCGCTCGTGGTCGGCACGGTGCCGCCGACGCGGATCTGGAACTCCCACAGGGAGTAGCCGTACTGCGTGGCCCGCGCGGTGCCGTTCATCCGCACGTAGCGGCCGCTGCCGGTGACGTTGAGGTTCTGCACGCCGCCGGTGCCGGTCGTGGTCGTGTAGATGGTGGTCCAGGTGGTGCCGTTGGTCGACGTCTGGATCTGGAACGCCGTCGCGTAGGCGGTCTCCCAGTTCAGCGTGACGCCGCAGACCGACTGCACCGAGCCGAGGTCGACCTGCAGCCACTGCGGGTCACTGGCGGCGCTGGACCAGCGGGTGCCGTTGTTGCCGTCCACCGCGGACGACGCCGGGGTGCCCGCGTTCTCGGTCGAGGAGGCGGTGGCCGTCTTGCCCTGCGCGGCGTTGGCGGCGCCGCAGCTGCCGGGCGTGCTCGGCGAGCCGCCGAAGACCTGGAACTCCCAGAGCGAGATGCCGTACTGGGTGTTCTTCGCGGTCGCGTTGAGCCGGACGTACCGGCCGCTGCCGGTCACGCTCAGGCTGACGGCGCTGCCGCCGGCTCCCGAGGTGGTCGAGTAGATGTTCGTCCAGTTGGTGGCGTCGTTGGAGGTCTGGATGGTGAAGGCGGTGGCGTACGCGGCCTCCCAGTTCAGCCCGATCCGGGTGATCGACTGCTGGGAGCCGAGGTCGACCTGCAACCACTGCGGCACCGAGAAGGCGCTCGACCACCGCGTGCCGGCGTCGCCGTCGGTGGCGCTGGAGGCGGGGGTGGCCGCGCTCTCGGACGAGGACGCGGTCGTCGGCTTGCCCTGCGACAGCAGGGTCTCGGCGGCGTCGGCGCGGGTGACGACGACGGTGATGTACGCCGCGAGCATGGCGAACACCGCGAGCGCGATGATGCCGTAGCGCATGGTGCGCCCGCTCGGGCGGTTGTGGGCGATGGACCTGACGGATCGATGGCCGGGGGCGGAGACCGACCAGTCCATGGGTGACTCCTTCGTGGCGGGGGTGTAACGGCGGAGGTGAGAGAGCGCTCTCTCAGAGAGCCACAATGACCCCTCGCTGAAACCCTGTCAATGGCCCAGCCGGAATCGGAGAGCGCTCTCCAAGCCAGGTCAGGGGCCGTGGGCTGCGGTTGTGCGGCCAGGGAGCGCTCTCTGATCGAGGGGGTGCCCGCCGGCCTGTGCCCGTGCCCGTGCCCGTGCCTCGCGGCGGGGTCCCGGTCGGCCGGCGCGCAACGGGCCCCGCTCGAGCGCCGCCACCCCCGGATCGTGGCCCTCGTGCTACCTCCGTAAAGAGTTCGAGAGTCGAAAAAAGATCGGTTACGGTCCATCGGTGGCAATCGTGGAGGCTCGTCAGCTGACCAAGGTCTTCCGAAGGCCGGACCGCGATCCGGGTCTGCGGGGGGCCGTCAAACATCTGTTCACCAGGAGGTTCACGGACAAGGTCGCGGTCGATCATGTCGAGCTGTCGATCGAGGCCGGCGAGGCGGTCGCCTACGTCGGGCCCAACGGCGCCGGCAAGTCGACGACCGTCAAGCTGCTGTCCGGCATCCTGGTGCCGACCTCGGGCGAGGTCCGCATCGACGGGCTCAGCCCGCGCAAGGACCGCATCGCGGTGTCGCACCGCATCGGCGTGCTCTTCGGCCAGCGCACGCAGCTGTGGTGGGACCTGCCGGTGTCGGAGTCGCTCGCCGTGCTGCGCGACATCTACGGGATCGACCACGGCACGTACCGCCGCCGCCTCGCCCGCTTCGACGAGGTGCTCGACCTCGGTGAGGTGCTGCCCGTGCTCGGGCGCAAGCTCTCGCTGGGCCAGCGGATGCGCGCCGACCTCGCCGCCGCGCTGCTGCACGCGCCGCCGGTGGTGTACCTCGACGAGCCCACCATCGGCCTCGACCTCGCCGTGAAGGACCGCGTGCGCGAGTTCTTCCGCACCGTCCGCGACGCCGGCACCACGGTGATGCTCACCAGCCACGACCTCGGCGACATCGAGGGCTTCTGCCGCCGCCTGGTCATCATCGACTCGGGCCGGATCATCTTCGACGGTGACCTCGAGGCGGTGAAGGACGCGTTCGCGCGCGAGCGGATCCTCAACGTGGAGGCCGAATCGGCGGTACCGCTGGAAACCCTGCGGGCCGCCCTGCCCGGCGCGAGCGTGGAGCCGGGCGAGACCCCGGTGCAGTTCTCGGTCCGCTTCGACCGGTTCGCGATGACCGCGGGCCAGGCGGTCACGGCCCTGGCCCCGCTGACCAACCTGGTCGACTTCCACGTCGACGAGCCGTCCATCGAGGACGTCATCCGCCGCGTCTACTCCGGCGAGCTCCAGCTGGATACCGCATGAGGGCCTACAGCGCGCACGCGCGGGCCGCGGCCCTGTCCGCGCTCGCGTACCGCGCCAACTTCCTGCTCTCCCTCGGCGGCGTCGCGTTCCAGCTCGTCGCCCTGCTCGCCGTGTGGAAGGTGCTGCTGAGCGGGCAGTCGCAGGTCGGCGGCTACGACTGGCCGCACATGCGCAGCTACCTGCTCGTCGCCTTCGCGTCCGGCGCGCTGGTCGGCACCTTCGTCGACTTCCGCATGTCGCACCGCATCCAGTCCGGGCTCGTCGCGCTCGACCTGGTCAAGCCGGTGGACTACCAGCGCGCGCGGCTGTGGGAGACCCTCGGCGGCGTGTGGATCGAGGTCGCCGTCGTCGCCCTGGTGACCACGGTGTCCATGGTGGTCAGCGGCCCGCCGGAGCTGCCGCCCGGCCCCGAGCTGGCCCTGTTCGCCCTGAGCATGGTGCTGCTGGTGCCGCTGAAGTTCGTCGTCGTGTACGTCTGCACGCTCGCCTGCTTCTGGACGCAGAACTTCGTCGGGGTCCTGTGGGCCCGCCAGGCGATCACGGGGCTGCTCTCGGGCGCCCTCGTCCCGCTCGCGTACTTCCCGGGCTGGCTGGCCACGGCCGCACAGTGGTCGCCGTTCGCCGGCCTCACGTCCACGCCCGCGCTCATCTTCGTCGGCCAGGCCTCGGGCCGCCACGCCCTGCTCCTGGTGGCGGCGCAGCTGGGCTGGCTGGTGCTGCTGTGGTACTCCGCGCGAGCGCTCTTCGGGCGGGCGCTGCGCCGGCTGACGGTACACGGGGGCTGACATGCGTATCGCGCGACTCTATCTGCGGCTGCTGGGCGCGCACCTGCGATCGGTGCTGGAGTACCACGGCGACTTCTGGGTCATGATGGCCGGCACGCTCGTCATGCAGGTCGTGAACGTGGCGTTCCTGGCCGCCGTGTTCTCCAAGGTGCCGGCCATCAACGGCTGGAGCTTCTGGGCCGTGGTCGCCATGTTCGGCATGGTCGCCGTCGCCGAGGGCGTGGGCTCCCTGTTCTTCGAGGGCATGTGGAGCATCGCCTGGCAGATCAACCAGGGCGACATCGACTACATGCTGGTGCGCCCGTACCCGGTGGTCCTGCAGGCCTCGAGCGTGCAGATCGGCCCGCACGGCCTGTCCAACATCGTCACCGGCGCCCTCATGCTCGGCTCCGCGCTGTCCCACGCGGACGTGGCGTGGTCGGCCGCCCGGGTGCTGCTCGGCCTGGTCGTCCTGCTCAGCGCGATCGCCGTCAAGGTGGCGATCAACCTGGCCACGAACGCGGCCTCGTTCTGGATGCAGAGCCCGAGCCCGCTCTTCGCTATGGCCGTGCACCAGGCCGGCGACCTGGCCCGGTTCCCGCTGAGCGTGTACCCGTGGGCGCTCAAGGCCGCGCTGGGCTTCGCCCTGCCCTTCGCGTTCGTGAGCTTCTTCCCGGTCACCTACGTGCTCGGCCGCGGCCACGCGTGGGTCGGCCTGCTGACCCCCCTGGTCGCCGCGTACTGCCTGGCCGTGGCGGGCTGGATCTTCGCGCGGGGCCTGCGCCGCTACGAGAGCGCGGGCAACTGACGGCAGCGCCGTCGGTACCCGATCCCGACCGGCCGGGCGGCCCTCGGGAAGTCATGGAAGTTGATTGTTCACTGGCGGAATGTTTGACAAGTCAGCTATGTTGTAGCGCGCAGAGGCCGGGGAGCCGCCCGGGTCCGCAGTGAAGGTGGCGTTCGAGATGCAGTTCGGTGTGTTCACCGTCGGTGACGTGACGCAGGACCCCACGACGGGGCGGGTGCCGACCGACGCCGAGCGGGTCAAGGCGATGACGACGATCGCGCTCAAGGCCGAAGAGGTCGGGCTCGACGTGTTCGCGATGGGCGAGCACCACAACCCGCCGTTCGTGCCGAGCTCGCCGACCACCATGCTCGGGTGGATCGCGGCCCGGACCGAGCGCCTCCTGCTGTCCACCGCGACCACGCTCATCACGACCAACGACCCGGTGAAGATCGCCGAGGACTACGCGATGCTGCAGCACCTCGCCGACGGCCGCGTGGACCTCATGATGGGCCGCGGGAACACCGGGCCCGTGTACCCGTGGTTCGGCCAGGACATCCGCAAGGGCGTCGACCTCGCGTTCGAGAACTACGCGCTCCTGCGCCGCCTGTGGCGCGAGGACGTCGTGGACTGGCAGGGCGAGTTCCGCACGCCGCTGCAGGGGTTCACGGCCACGCCCCGGCCGCTGGACGGGGTGCCGCCGTTCGTCTGGCACGGCTCGATCCGCACGCCGGAGATCGCACAGCAGGCCGCGTACTACGGCGACGGCTTCTTCGCCAACCACATCTTCTGGCCGAAGGAGCACACGCAGCGGATGGTCGAGCTCTACCGCAAGCTCTTCGAGCACTTCGGCCACGGCTCGGCCGACCAGGCCATCGTCGGCCTCGGCGGGCAGGTGTTCATGCGCAAGAACTCCCAGGACGCCAAGAACGAGTTCCGGCCCTACTTCGACAACGCCCCCGTCTACGGGCACGGCCCGTCGCTGGAGGACTTCTCGGCGCAGACGCCGCTGACGGTCGGCAGCCCGCAGGAGGTCATCGACCGCACGCTGGGCTTCCGCGAGTACGTCGGCGACTACCAGCGGCAGCTGTTCCTGCTCGACCACGCGGGCCTGCCGCTCAAGACGGTGCTGGAGCAGCTGGACATCCTCGGCGAGGAGGTCGTGCCCGTGCTGCGCAAGGAGTTCGCGATCGGCCGCCCCGCGCACGTGCCGGACGCGCCCACCCACGAGTCCCTGAAGGCCGCCGCGCAGAAGGTGGACGCCTAGCCATGACCACTCGCTCGATCGTCGCGATCAGCGCCGGGCTCGGCCAGCCGTCGTCCACCCGGCTGCTGGCCGACCGGCTCACCGCCGCCGTGGCCGGGCGGCTGGACGACGCCGCGGTGGGCACGTTCGAGCTGCGCGCCGTCGCCCACGACATCACCGACCACCTGCTCACCGGGTTCCCGTCGCCGGCGCTCAAGGAGGTCCTCGACGCCGTCGCCGGGGCCGACGGGCTCGTGGCGGTGACGCCGATCTTCAACGCGTCCTACAGCGGGCTGTTCAAGTCGTTCTTCGACGTGCTCGGCGACGACGTGCTGCGCGACAAGCCGGTCCTGCTGGGCGCGACCGGCGGCACCGCGCGGCACTCGCTCACGCTGGAGCACGCGCTGCGGCCGATGTTCGCCTACCTGCGCGCGGTCGTCGCGCCCACCGCGGTGTTCGCGGCGACCGACGACTGGGCGGCCGGCGGGCGGGACACGCTGCACGAGCGCGTCGGGCGCGCCGGGGCCGAGCTGGCCGCGCTGGTGGCCGCCCGCGCGCCGGTCGCCGAGGCGCCCGAGCCGCCCGGGCTGCCGCTCACGACGTCGTTCGACGACTTCCTGCGTCGCACCTCATGATCCATACCGGGAGGTCGTCGACGTGCAGCGACTCGACGACGCCGAAGCCGGCCGAGCGGTACACCTCGACGTTGCCCGGGTTCGAGGTCTCCAGGTAGGCCGGCAGCCCGTCGGCCGCCGCGCGCGCGAGCCCGGCGGCCATCGCGGCGCGGCCGAGCCGGCGACCGCGGTGCTCGGGGTGTGATGCGAGCACCCCGAGGTACCAGTGCGGCGTCTGTGGCATTTTCGTGTGCACGATCGACTGGTAGCGGCCGAAGCGCCCGGCCTGGGGCGGGTGCTCGACGCCGGGGCCGCCCGGGGACCTCGGCGGATCCCACATCGCGACCGCCGCGCCGCCGTCGGCGAGCCACACCGTGCCGTGCCCGACGCGCAGGTCGAACAGCGAGCCCGCCATCGCGGCCGCCTCGGCGGGGTAGGTGGCGTCGTCGGGCAGGAACCAGCGCAGGGCCGGGTCCGCGGCGAACGCGGCCACGAAGGTGGCCACGACCGCGTCCCGGTCGGCGGCGGTGGCGACGGTCACGCTGGGCTCGATCATGGGTCGGGTCACTTTCGCCAGGTACGCGTCGATCGCGTCACGGTTGCGGCTCAGGCAGGAGATCCGGGCGTCCATGCGGTCCCGCTCGTGGCGCAGCAGGGCGAGCACCTCGGGCCCGGCATCGGCGATCGTGATGCCGCAGGGGTTGTCGGCCAGGCACGGCAGCACGTTCCTGATCAGGCGCGTGGTCAGCCCCGACTCGAGCAGGCCGCGGATCTGCTGCACGCGGTCGACGAGGTGCTCGCCGTAGTCGCGGTAGCCGTTCGCGCGGCGCTCGGGCGCGAGCAGGCCCTGCTCCTCGTAGTAGCGCAGCAGCCGGGCCGGAGTCCCGGTGCGCGCGGAAAGTTCGCCGATGCGCATTGACCTTCACACTAGTGTGAGGGTCGGACGATGGCGAGCATGATCCTTGCCGTGCTCTCGGCGGCGCAGTTCCTGCTCGCCCTCGACTATTCGATCGTGTACGTCGCCCTGCCGGCCATCGCCCGCGAGCTCGATCTCGACCTGGCCGCCGCGCAGTGGGTGGTGAGCGCGTACGCGGTGCCGTTCGCGGGCCTGCTGCTGCTCGGCGGCCGCCTGTGCGACCGGCTCGGCGCGGGCCGGGTGTTCCTGGGCGCGTGCCTGCTCTTCGGCGCGGCGAGCCTCGCCGGCGGCCTGGCCGGCTCCGGGCCGCCGCTGCTGGCCGCGCGCGGGGTGCAGGGCCTGGCCGCGGCGCTGCTGCAACCGGCGATCCTGGGCCTGATCGGCGCCCGCTTCACGGGTCCGGCGCGCACGCGCGCGCTGTCGGTGTGGGGCGCCGTGGGCGCGTCGGGGCTGGCCGCCGGGGTCGTGCTGGGCGGGCTGCTCACGCGGTACAGCTGGCGCTGGACCTTCCTCGTCAACGTCCCCGTGACCCTCGCCTGCGCCGCGGGGGCGGCGATCTGGCTGCTGGGCTCGGCGCCGGCCCGCCCCGCGCCGGCGCCGCTCGCGCGGGTGCTGGTGTCGACGGCGGCGGCGGTCGCCGCGGCCCTGGGCCTGACGCTGGCGGGCGCGCGCGGCTGGTCGGACCCGGCGGCGATCGCGGCGCTGGTGGGCGCGGCGCTCCTGGGCGCGGCGATCGTGCGGCCGGCCGCCCGGCTGCGCCCGCCGTCGCTGCGGGCCGGGTCGCTCGCCGCCGCGCTGTACATGGCCAGCGTCGGCTCCGAGTTCTACGTCGTGACGCTGATGCTGCAGGACCGCGACGGCTTCGCGCCGCTGGAGGCCGGGCTCGCGTTCCTGCCGCTCGCCGCGCTCGTCACGGTCGGCAGCTCGCTCACCGCGCGGCTCGTGCGCCGCTTCGGGGCCGCCCGGACGCTCGGCGGCGGGTTCGCGGTCGCCGCCGCGAGCCTGGCGTGGCTCGCGCTGGCCGCCGGGGCCGGCTACCCCGGCGGCGTGCTGCCGGGGCTCCTCGTCAGCGGCGCCGCGCACGGGGTCGTCTACACCGCGATGTTCGTGCTCGGCGCGCGGGACGTGCCCGCCGAGCGGCAGTCGTCCGCGGGGGCGACGATGACCACCGCGCAGTACCTCGCCGGGGCCGTCGCCGTCGCGCTGCTCACGCTGCCGTTGCGCACCGGCGCGTATGCGATCGCGTTCTGGCTCACCGCCGCGGCCGCCGTTGCCGGAGCCCTCGTCGCGCTCCGGCAACCACAAGACGACCTCGGCCCCGGTCTCGTTCCGCTTTCATGACCGTACCACGACCGACCTAACCGATCATGCCCATAAATGCTGAACGTGAACGGACGACTACTACGCGTTGTGCTCCTTCTTGTCACCGGCCCACTCGACGTGGAAGGTGCCCTCGCGGTCGGTGCGGCGGTACGTGTGCGCGCCGAAGTTGTCCCGCAGGCCCTGGATCAGCGAGGCGGGCAGGCGCTGCGCGCGCAGGCCGTCGAAGTACGACAGCGACGACGAGAACGCCGGGGTCGGGATGCCCGCCGCGGCGGCCGCGGCCACGACCCGGCGCCAGGCCGGCACGCCGGCGTTGACGGCCTCGGCGAAGTACGGCGCGACCATGAGGCTCTTGAGCCCGGGGTTCTCGTCGTAGGCCTCGCGGATGCGGTTGAGGAACCGGGCCCGGATGATGCAGCCGCCGCGCCAGATCGTCGACACGGCACCCCGGTCGATGTCCCAGCCGAACTCCTCGCTGCCGGCCTGGATGTGGTCGAAGCCCTGCGCGTACGCGACGATCTTCGAGGCGTACAGCGCGGCGCGCACGTCCTCGATGAACTGGTCGCGGTCGGTGACCTCCAGCGCCGCGACCTCGGTGCCGAAGGCGGCGCGGGCGGCCTCGCGCTGGTCGGCGTGGCCGGACAGCGAGCGGGCGAAGGTCGCCTCGGCGATGCCGGTGATCGGCACGCCCAGGTCGAGCGCGCTCTGCACGGTCCAGCGGCCGGTGCCCTTCTGCTCGGCCTGGTCGAGCACGATGTCGACGAAGGCCTGGCCGGTGTCGGCGTCGATCTGGGAGAGCACGTCGGCGGTGATCTCGATCAGGAACGACTCCAGGTCGCCGGTGTTCCAGGTGCGGAAGATGTCGGCGATCTCGGCCGGGGTCGCGCCGAGCCCGGCCCGCAGCAGGTCGTAGGCCTCGGCGATGAGCTGCATGTCGGCGTACTCGATGCCGTTGTGGACCATCTTCACGAAGTGCCCGGCGCCGTCGGGGCCGACGTGGATGCAGCACGGGGTGCCGTCGACCTTCGCCGAGATCTTCTCGAACATGGGGCCGAGGGTCCGGTAGGACTCCGGGGAGCCGCCGGGCATGATGCTCGGGCCGAGCAGGGCGCCCTCCTCGCCACCGGAGACGCCGGTGCCGACGAAGTGCAGGCCGTGCTCGCGCAGCGCCTGCTCGCGGCGGCGGGTGTCGGCGAAGTGGGCGTTGCCGGCGTCGACGATCATGTCACCCTCCTCCAGGAGGGGCACGAGCTCGTCGATGACGGCGTCGGTGGGGCCGCCGGCCTTGACCATGATGATGACGGCCCGCGGGCGGGCCAGGGAAGCCACGAAATCGGCCATGGACTCGCTCGGCACGAAGGTGCCCTCATGCGCGAACTCGTCCACGAGGCGGCGGGTGCGCTCGTACGAGCGGTTGTGCACGGCGACGGTGTAGCCGTTGCGGGCCAGGTTCCGGGCCAGGTTACGGCCCATCACCGCGAGACCGGTCACGCCGATCTGCGCCAGGTCGGACATCTGCGATGCACCTCATCCAGTCGAGCTCTCTGCCCCGGAGCACCGATCACTACCCCGTGATCAAGGTCCGAAGCGCGCGTCGACCCGAAGGCTACAGGAGGTGTTTGCGCACCATGAGCGTGATGCTGCGGTCACAGAAGGCCACAAGGTCCCACGAGATTCGCATGCGTTGCGCCGTACTGCCCCAGAATCGCCGCCGCGGCTCGACCACGAGCGCCGCGATCTCGAACGACCCGTCCCGCCCGACCACCGTCTCGACGCCGTCCACCGTTCCGACGGGCAGCCCGGCCAGATCCACGACCGGCTTGTGCAGCAGATCGACACCCATGCACCGATCGATACCCGGGCGGCATGATCGACTAACGGGCGCGCACGCCGTCCAGGGCCACGCTCAGCACGCGCTCGCGCTGCGCCTCGTCGACGTATCCGCCCGCGGTGAGCCCGGAGACGAGTCGCAGCAGGTCGTCGGTGCTGACGTCGCCCCGCGCGGCCCCGGCCTCCTGGGCGCGGGCGAGCAGCGGCTCGAACGCGGCGTACATGGCCTCGCGGGCGCCCCGCACCATCTCGGAGTCGCGGTTGATCTCCTCGTAGATGGCGCGCTTGGTCGCGACGTAGCCGACGAACCGGCGCAGCCAGGCCGCGAGCGCGTCCCACGGCTCCAGCCCGGCGACGTCGTCGGCGGCGCGGCACAGCGCGTCGAGCTCGCCGAGGTACACCGCGTCGAACAGGTCCTGCCGGGTCGGGAAGTTGCGGTACAGCGTCCCGATCCCGACCCCGGCGCGCCGCGCGATCTCCTCGAGCGAGGCGGTGGTGCCGTGCTCGGCGAAGGCGTCCCGCGCGGCGGCGATGAGCGCGTCGAAGTTGCGCCGCGCATCGGCCCGCTGCGGCCGCCGCACCCCGCCCTGCGTCTGCATCCGGCCACCTTCTATCGGAGGTAAGCCTCCACTTTAGCACCGGAAATCGGCCGGGCAGCGTGCGCGCACCGGTGCATGTCGGCGACCGTACGGTGGGCATGACCTACGCTGCGCGGGTGGACGAGGATGCGCTGCGGATGGCGGCCGGGAACGCGGCCGGGTTCTGGGCCCGGGTCGCCCGCGCCCGCGGCCACGAGACGCGCCGCGGCGACGGCTGGTTCGCGGTGCTCGACGACGAGCGCGGCAACGTGCGCGTGCTCACCCTGGCGGCCCGCGGCGCCGAGGACTTCGCGGCCCTCCTCCAGCGGCCCGCACGGGTGATGGTCGAGGACGCGTTCGGGTCGGTGAGCCTGGCCGCGCAGGGCTACGAGCGGCGCCCGATGCCGGTGATGCTGCGGCGCCCGGCCCGCCCCGCCGGCGAGCCCCGCGTCCCCGTGCGCCGGATCGGGGCGGACGAGCTGCACGTCGCCGAGCGGCTCGTGGTGGAGGAGTTCCCGCTGGCGCTCTTCCAGCCCTACGAGCGCGGCGCCGCCCTTCCCGAGCCCCTCCTCACCGGCGTCGAGGTCTACCTCGCCGAGCTCGACGGCGAGCCGGCCGGCGCGTGCGTGGCGGTCCCCGAGCCCGAGGTCGTCGGGGTGTACTGGGTGACGACCGGCACGGCCTTCCGTTCCCGGGGCGTCGGGCGCTCGCTCATGCACGCGCTGCTGCGCCGGTTCGACGACCGCCCGATGACGCTCACCGCCTCGCGAATGGGGCGGCCGCTGTACGAGTCCCTCGGCTTCGAGCACCTCACGCAGGCGAGCTGGTGGACCGGCGTCAGATGACCCAGGACGGGTTGAGGCGGGCGAACTCGGCCAGCCGGTCGTCGCGGGCCGCGGCGAAGAGCGCGGACGTCGTCGGGTCCAGGTTCTCGTAGTCGCGGCCGTCGCGCTGCTCGGTGTGGAACCGGCCCGCGTTCGTGCGCAGCAGGGTCAGGTCCCCGGGGCCGATCGCGCGCAGGCGGACGATCCAGTCGGTCACCGAGGCGCCGTTGCCGTCGAAGGTGAGCGAGTCGCCGACGGCCGTGATCGCGCGGTTCAGGGCGATCGGGTTCGCGACCACGCCGGCCGACGTCACCTTCTCCGCGATCGCGCGCAGCAGCTGCTGCTGGTGGCGCTGGCGGCCGTAGTCGCCGTCGGGGATCAGCTCGCGCTGGCGCACGTAGTCGAGGGCCTCCCAGCCCGCGAAGTGGCGGCAGCCGACGTGGTACACCTGCGCCCGCACCCCGGCGATCTTCACCGGGCGGAACGAGGGCGGGATCAGGCGGTACGGCGGCGTCTCCTTGCCCGAGGCGTCCCACCCGATGTGCACCGAGGTCGTCTCCTCGTCCACGCACAGCTCGACCCCGCCGATCGCGTCGACGACCTTGCGCACGCCGGCGAAGTCGATGATCGCCCCGGCGTCGAAGACCAGGCCGGTGAGCTGCTGCACGGTGCGCGCCAGCAGCTCGAAGCCGCCGAGCGCGAAGGCGGCGTTGAGCTTGTCGGTGCCGTGGCCGGGGATGGCGACCCGGGTGTCGCGGGGCAGGGAGACGAGGAAGGCCCGGTCGCCCGGCTCGGTCACGTGCACGATGATCACGGTGTCGGCGCGCGCGGCGGCCCGGTCCTCCCCGGGGCGCGCGTCGAGGCCGGCGAGCAGGATGTTGCGCCCCGGCTCGGCGTCGAGCCGGCTCCGCACGCCGGCGCCGGGACGGGTGCCCGGGCCGGCGGACAGCCGCGGCGCGGACTGGATGTCGATCCGGCGGGGCGGCCCGCGGTGCTCGCGGCCGGCGTCGCCGAGCAGGTCCGCCTCGCCCACCCGGCCGAGGTAGTGCTGCCAGGTCAGGGCGCCGCCGAGCGCGACCGAGAGCACGACGGCGGCCGTGACGAGCCACGCCTTCACCACTGTCACATCGGCCGCGCCCGGGAGCGGTTTAGGTGTCCCTGTACCCGTAGCGGTGGCGCAGCGGGACGGTGACGGCGCCGGTGAGGTACCGGTGCCGCGTCGCCATGCCCGTGGTCCACTCGTCGTCGAGGCGCAGCGCCACCGGCCCGGAGCGGAAGCGCATCGGGTTGCCGGAGACCTGGTGGGTGCGCGGGACCACCACCTCGCCCCGCTCGCCGACCGGCAGCGCGGCCGCCGGCACCCCGCTGAGCTCGGTGATCGCGCGCAGGGTGGCGTCGGGGTCGGCGATGAGGTCCTCGTACCGGAAGCGCAGGTAGGACAGGCCCGAGCGGCGCGCGATGCGCTCGGTGGCGAGGTTCCAGGCGGACCAGTACAGCGCGGTGAAGCCCGGGTGCATGCGCGGCATCTGCGCGCCGTTCGGGGCGTCCGGGTCGTGGCGGTGCCGCTGCCACGAGTAGGCGACCGCGCGCGGGTCCCGCACGATGTGGGCCACGCGCACGTCCAGGGTGGGCGACTGGAGCAGCGCCGTGAGGTACGACGGGAACTTCGAGGAGTCGACGACCACCCGGGCCCCGCTGACGGCGGCGATCGCGCGGTAGAGGCGCTCGAGGATCTCGTAGTACCACAGCAGGCGGTCGGCGTCCGGCGGGCTGGTCGGCTTGAGCAGCAGGCCGGGCAGGTGGCGGGTGCGGAACCGGCGCGACGCGGCGTCGAGGGCCCGGGCCGTCGCGTCGTCGGGCATCCCGCCGAACGTCTCGCCCAGCACGTCGACCCAGAACTGGCACGAGCGCAGGGGTGTGCCGCAGGAGCACCGCCGGTTCTGCAGCAGCCCGCGCTCCCAGAGGAACTTGAGTTCGCCGACGCCCACGAGCCCGGGAACCTGGTCGAGCAGGCTCTCGGCGAGCGTGCTCCCGCTGCGCCCCCATCCGGCCAGGTAGAGCACGCGGGTCGTCGGGCTCGGGTCGCTGCGCACCTTGACCCAACGCCCGAGTTGTCCGCTGAGTTACGCATATCGCCAGGTACGGGCGGGTGACGCGACCGAGGACACATGTGTTCTGTCGCGTTCGGCGTAGAACTCGGCCGGCGGCGGGCGGATGATCGGAACTCTCGTCGATGTGAGGAGCGGCCCATGCCGGACGACACGCTCACCCGGTCGGTCGTCTTCGCCGTCGTGCTGGTGGCGCTCATGGTCGGTCACGCGGTCGGCGACCACGTCGCCCAGACCGATCACCAGGCCGAGCGCAAGGCGGAGCGCGGCCCGGCCGGCTGGCGTGCCCTGGCCGGCCATCTGCTCAACTACCACCTCGTGGTCACCGCGGTGCTGCTGCTGACGGCGTTCGCGCTGCGGCTGCCGCTGTCCCCGCCCGGGGTGGCCGCCGGTCTGACCTTCTCGGTGCTCACCCACGGCTGGCTGGACCGCCGCTGGCCGGTCCGGGCGCTGCTGCGGTCCACCCGCTCGCCCGGGTTCGCGGAGGCCACGACGCCCGTGTGCGGGATGTACGTCGCCGACCAGGCCCTGCACCACCTCGCCCTGCTGGTGTCGGCGCTGATCATCGCGGGGCTGTGACGCGAGACGCCGGGCCCCGCCGGCCCAGATGCCGCTTCGCGACCGATTCCCCGACGCCTGCAGCGATCCGGCCCGCCCGCGCGTGACATGGACATGCCCGAGCCGCCCTTCAGCGAGTTCTACGGCGCGCACTTCCAGCGCATCGCCGTGCAGCTCTACGCCTATCTCGGCGATCACGCCGAGGCCCAGGACGTCGCCCAGGAGGCGTTCTGCCGGGCGCTGGAGCAGTGGCCGCGGATTCAGCGGTACGCCGACCCGGCCGCCTGGGTCCGCCGCGTGGCCTGGAACCTCGCCACGAGCCGGCTGCGACGGCTGCGCACCGCGATCGGGTTCCTCGCCCGCCAGCGCGAGCAGCACGTCGACGGCCCGACCCCGGACCGCGTCGCGCTCGTCGCGGCCCTGCGCGAGGTGCCCGCGGCCCAGCGGCGCGCGCTCGTGCTGCACCACCTCGGCGGGCTCGGCGTGGCCGAGATCGCCGAGCAGGAGGGCGTCGCCGAGGGCACCGTGCGCTCCTGGCTCACCCGCGGCCGGGCCCGGCTCGCCGCCCAGCTGACCCCGGAGGCCCGGCATGCCTGACACCCTGGTCGAGGACGAGTTCGCGCGGTTCGCCGAGGCGTTCACCGGGACGTTCCGGCCGGTCCCGGTCGAGGCGCTGCCCCGGTGGCGGCGCGCCCGGCGGCGCGGCGCCCTGTGGCTCGCGGGCCTGGGCGCGGCCCTGGTCGCCGCCCTGTCGCTCAACGCGCTGCAGCCCGCGGCCCGGCCCGGTCCGGCACCGTTCACCGATCGGGTGGTCCGGCTGGAGGGCGCCCGCGGCGAGATGGCGGTCGGGTTCGCCGACCGCTCCGACGGCTGGGTCACGTTCAACGACTGCCGGGCCGGCGGCGACTGCGAGCACGTGCTGGGCCGCACCACCGACGGCGGCCTGACCTGGCGCCGGGTGGCACTGCCGGAGCTGCCGGCGCAGGGCCGGCTGTGGGCGCACCCCGGACCGGCCTCGGCGCTCATCGGGGTCACCGGGTCGCCCACCACCGTGTGGGAGACGAACGACGGCGGCCTGACGTGGCGCAGCATCGTCACCGACGGTACGTCGGCGATCGTCGAGCCGCCCTCCCGCGAGATCAGCGGCTCGTGGAAGGTCACCCACGACGGGCTCGAGTCGCACGCGGCGCACTCCCCCGACCGCGGCTCGACCTGGCGCGGGCTCGAGCCCGCGGTCGGCGCCGAGGCCGAGGTGCGGGTGTCGGCGGACGATCGGGACGCCTGGGCGATCGCCGCGCGGCCGACACGGGCCTGGCGGCTGACACCGGAGGGCACCGAGGCCGAGCCGGAGCTGCCGGCCGGAGCCGACCCGTCCATGATCAGCGCGATCGGCGGGGGTGGCCTGCTGATGCTCGTGCCGGGGCGGGGCGTGGGCGTCTGGCGCGGCGGCACCTTCACCCCGCTGCCCGCGCCGCTGCACGAGGCCGTGCTGCCGGCGGTCCTGAGCGACGGGGCGATCACGCTCTGCATGCCCGACGGGTCCCTCGTCGTCGGGGGCGAGCACGCGGCGTGGGTGCGCTATGTCCGGCCGTGACGGGGAGCACAGTTGAACGCGTTCAAGAACCGGTCTACCGTCTAGTTGAACACGTTCAGATAGACGGAGGTCAGGCATGGAATACCTGAAGCTCGTCACCTACGTGCTGTACCTCGCGGTCAGCATCGTGCTCACGGTGTGGGTCGCCCGCACACTGCTCAAGAACGGCCAGGTGTTCCTCGACGACGCGTTCGCCGACGAGCGCCTCGCCGACTCGGTCAACCACCTGCTCGTGGTCGGGTTCTACCTGCTCAACCTCGGCTACGTGGCCGTCGCGCTGAAGATCAGCGGGCCGATCACGGACGAGAGCGGGGCGATGGAGGCCCTGGCGATGAAGCTGGGCACGGTCCTGCTGGTGCTCGGCGCGGTGCACTTCGGCAACCTGTTCGTGCTGAGCCGCTTCCGCCGGCGCCGGCTGCTGGAGCAGTCCGCGCCGCCGATCGAGCCGACCCGCACCGTGGCGCCGCTCGCCGCGCCGCTGCACATGGAGGCGCCGCTGGTGCCGCCGTTCCCGCGCCCGCCGGTCCACCGCCCGGACCCCGGCGAGATGCCGCCGCCGCGATGATCACCCGGCTCACCGTCCTCTACGACGAGGGCTGCCGGCTCTGCCGCACGGCCAGGGCGTGGCTCGGCGGCCGGGCCCAGATCGTCCCGCTCGAGTTCGTCGCGGCGGGATCGCAGGAGGCGCGCCGCCGGTATCCGGCGCTCGATCCGGACGAGACCCTCGCCGACATCACCGTGGTCGCCGACGACGGCGGCGTGTACGTCGGGGATGCGGCCTGGCTCGTCTGCCTCTGGGCGCTGGACGGCTATCGGGGGCTGGCGGCGCGCCTCGCCCAGCCCCACCTGCGGCCGCTCGCCCGCCGGGTGGCGCAGTCGGCCGGGAGGCTGCGCGGATATCGTCAGGACTGTGGTGAAACCTGCGACACCTGACACGCCGGAGACGGGACGCGGCGAACAGACCAAGCGGCTCATCGTCGACACGGCGGTGCGGCTGTTCCGCGACCAGGGGTACGACAAGACCACCATGCGGGGCATCGCGCAGGCCGCCGGCGTCTCGGTCGGCAACGCCTACTACTACTTCCCCTCCAAGGATCACCTGGTGCAGCAGTTCTACGCCACGGTCCAGGAGGACACCGCGGCCGCCGTCGCCGCGGCCCTGGCCGAGCCGGGGCCGTTCGACGAGCGGCTGCGGGTGGCGCTGACCGGCATGCTGGAGACGATGACGCCGTACCACGCGTTCGCCGGCAAGTTCATCAAGACCGCCGTCGAGCCCGGCTCGCCGCTGAGCCCGTTCAGCGCCGAGTCAGGCCCGGCCCGGGAGCGTTCGATCGCGGTCCTGCGCCAGGTCGTCGAGGGCGCCACCACGAAGATCGACGCGGAGCTGAAGCCGGACCTGCCCGAGCTGCTGTGGCTCGGGCAGATGGGCATCACCCTCTACTGGGTCCACGACACGTCACCCGATCAGGCGAAGACCCGCCTGCTGATCGACCGCGCGGTGCCGCTCATCGACCGGCTCGTCGCGCTGGCCCGGATGCCCGGCCTGAAGTCGGTGACCAGGGAGACACTGAAGATGTACCGGCTGCTGAAGTAGCGCCGCACGTAGTCGGACGGTAACCAACTGTTCAACGACAGCGTTCGCCGATCCCGGGATCCCGGGGTAGCGTCGGCTCCCATGGCGACCTTGCAGGGCACCCGCACGGCCGCCGACCACGACGCGGTCATCGCCGAGATCGAGCAGGCCGAGGGCTACATCGCATCGATCTGCTTCAAGACCGGGCCACCCGCGGCGGTCGGTGTCGAACTCGAGTTCACCGTTCACCAACGCGACGATCCGGCCGCAGCGCTGGATCCCGCCCGGCTCTGCCAGGCGCTCGGCGACCACGCACCGCCGACCCTGCGGGCCGACTCCCCGGCGCTCCCGCTGCGCAGCGGCGGCAGCGTCACCCTCGAACCCGGCGGCCAGGTGGAGATCTCCAGCCGGCCGCACGGCTCCCTGATCGAGCTCCACTCGGCCGTCAGCGCCGATATCGAGCAGCTCACCGCCCTGCTGGACCGGGTCGGCCTGGTCCTGGGCGACACGGGCGCCGATCCGCACCGCCCCCCGCGGCGGATGCTCTCCACCCCCCGGTACGACGCGATGGAGGCGGCCTTCGACCGCCGCGGCATGTCCGGAAAAATCATGATGTGCTCGACGGCGGGCCTGCAGGTCTGCCTCGACCCGGGCCCGGCGCCCGAGCTGCCCGACCGCTGGGCCGCGGTCCACGCGCTCGGGCCCCCGCTCCTGGCCCTGTTCGCGAACTCGGCGCGCTTCGCGGGCGCGGAGACCGGCTGGGCCTCGGCGCGGCAGCGGGCCTGGCGGGGCATCGACCCGTCCCGGACCCGCGCCGTGGCCACCGACGGGGCGCCGCCGGCCGGCTGGGCCCGCTACGCGCTGGCCGCCACGCTGCTGTGCGTCCGGCGGCCCGACGGGGCCTGGGACACCCCTTCCGGGGTGACGTTCGCGGACTGGATCCGCGGCGCACTGGACACGAGGCCGACGTACGCCGACCTCGACTACCACCTCAGCACCCTCTTCCCGCCGGTGCGCCCGCGCGGGTACCTGGAGATCCGCTACCTCGACACCCAGCCCGGGCGCGCCTGGTTCGCGCCCGCGGCGCTGCTGCACGCCCTGCTCGCCGACCCGGCCACCGTCTCGCGGGTGCTGGAGCTGTGCGCGCCGGCCGCCGGGCGCTGGGTGGAGGCGGCCCGCGACGGGATGGCCGACCCGGTGCTCGCCCGGGCCGCCCGGGCCGTGCGCGAGCTCGCCCTGGCGCGGCTGGACCTGCCGCCGCACCTGACCGAAGCCGTGCTCGAAGGGAGTACTCGCAATGGCTGACCTGCGCGATCGCGTCGCCCGGGAGCTCGAGCGGACCCGGGCCCGCTCCGCCGGGCTGACCGAGGCGGTCGACGACGGCGACCTGGTGCGCCAGCACTCGCCGCTCATGTCGCCGCTGGTGTGGGACCTGGCGCACATCGGCAACCAGGAGGAGCTGTGGCTGGTGCGCGACGTCGGCGGCCGGGAGCCGGTGCGGGCCGACATCGACCACCTCTACGACGCCTTCAAGCACGCCCGCCGGGACCGGCCCGCGCTGCCGCTGCTCGGGCCGAAGGAGGCGCGGGCCTACGTGGCGACCGTGCGCGACAAGGTGCTCGACGTGCTTGAGCGAGTACACCTGGAGGGAAGGCGGCTGACCGAGGACGCCTTCGCCTTCGGGATGATCGTGCAGCACGAGCAGCAGCACGACGAGACCATGCTCGCCACGCACCAGCTGCGCCGCGGCGATCCCGTGCTCTCCGCGCCGCCCCCGCCGGAGTCCACTGTGGACGTGCGGGGCGAGGTGCTGGTGCCGGGCGGGCCGTTCACCATGGGCACCTCGACCGAGGCGTGGGCGCTGGACAACGAGCGGCCCGCGCACACCGTCGACGTGCCCGCGTTCTGGATCGACCGGGCGCCGGTGACCAACGCGCAGTACGCCGCGTTCCTGGACGAGACCGGGGCGAACCCCCCGCTGCACTGGAGCCGCGACCCGGGCGGGTGGCTGGCGACCGGGTTCGGGCGGACCGCGCCGATCGTCCCCGACGCGCCGGTCGTGCACGTGTCCTTCCCCGAGGCGCAGGCCTACGCGGCCTGGGCGGGCCGGCGGCTGCCGACCGAGGCCGAGTGGGAGAAGGCGGCGCGGTGGGACCCGGTGACCGGGCGTTCGCGGCGGTACCCCTGGGGCGACGAGGACCCCGGCCCGCAGCACGCGAACCTCGGCCAGCGCCACCTCGCCCCGGCGCCGGTGGGCGCCTATCCCGCGGGCGCCTCGCCGCTGGGGGTGCACCAGCTCATCGGCGACGTGTGGGAGTGGGTCGACAGCGACTTCGCCGCCTACCCGGGCTTCAGCGCGTTCCCCTACCGCGAGTACTCCGAGGTGTTCTTCGGCCCCGAGTACAAGGTGCTGCGCGGCGGCTCCTTCGGCACCGACGCGGCCGCGTGCCGGGGCACGTTCCGCAACTGGGACTACCCGATCCGCCGGCAGATCTTCAGCGGCTTGCGCACCGCCCGCGACGCCACGCCCCCGGAGCTCGGCTAGTGTGCCGGCACCTGGCCTACCTCGGGCCGCCGATCCCGCTGGCGGATCTGCTGTTCACGCCGCCGCACTCCCTGGCCCGCCAGTCGTGGGCGCCCCTGGACATGCGCGGCGGCGGCACCATCAACGCCGACGGGTTCGGCGTCGGCTGGCGGCAGGGCTCCGGCTTCGTGCGGTACCGCCGCGACGCTCCCCTGTGGACCGATGCCGGGCTGCCCGCGCTGGCCGCCGCGACCAGCTCCACGGCGGTGCTCGCGGCGGTGCGCTCGGCGACGGTCGGCATGCCGGTCACGGAGACGGCCGCCGCGCCGTTCGCCGAGGGCCGCTGGCTGTTCTCGCACAACGGCAAGGTGGCCGGCTGGCCGGACAGCGTGACGGCCCTCGCCGCCGGGCTGCCGGTCCGCGACCTGATCACCCTGGACGCCCCGACCGACAGCGCCCTGGTGTGGGCCCTGGTCCGGGCCCGCCTGCGCGACGGCGCCGCCCCGGACACGGCCCTGGCCGGGGTCGTCGCGGACGTGTCGGCGGCCGCCCCGGGCTCCCGCCTCAACCTCCTGCTCACCGACGGCGAGACGATCGCCGCCACGACCGCCGGTCACTCCCTGTCGTATCTGTCCACCGCGGAGGGGGCCGTGCTCGTCGCCTCCGAGCCCCTCTCCCCCGACCCCGCCTGGACCGCCGTCCCCGACCTGTCCCTGCTCGTCGCGGCCCCGCCGGCCGTAACGGTCATCGCGCTGGAAGGTGTTCTCACGTGACGCTGCCGGAGTCTGACCTCGAAGTCCACCTGACCGACGCCGACCTCGCCGCGGGCCTGCGGCAGGACGCCCGCCGCGGGCTCACCGCGAGCCCGAAGTGGCTGCCCCCGAAGTACTTCTACGACGCCCGCGGCAGCGAGCTGTTCGAGGAGATCACGCGGCTGCCGGAGTACTACCCGACGCGCGCCGAGCGCGAGATCCTGACCACCCGCGCGGGGGCGATCGCCCGGCTCACCGGGGCCAAGACGCTCATCGAGCTCGGCTCCGGCTCGTCGGAGAAGACCCGCCTGCTGCTCGACGCCCTGCGCGAGCACGGCACGCTCGGCTCGTTCACCCCGCTGGACGTCTCCGGCGCGGCGCTGCGCCACGCCCTGACCGACCTGCGCCGCGACTACCCGGACCTGCACCTGCACGGCATCGTCGCCGACTTCGTGCACCACCTGGAGGTCCTGCCCGAGGCCGGCACCCGGCTGGTCGCGTTCCTGGGCGGCACCATCGGCAACTTCACCCCGGCCGAGCGGGCGCCGTTCCTGGCCGCCCTGCGCGCCCGCCTGGCCCCGGGCGAGTTCCTGCTGCTCGGCGCCGACCTGGTGAAGGACCCGGCGGTACTGGTTCCCGCCTACGACGACACCGCCGGCGTGACGGCCGAGTTCAACCGCAACGTGCTGCACGTGCTCAACCGCGAGCTGGACGCGAACTTCGAGCCGGACGCGTTCGCCCACGCCGCCGTGTGGGACGACGAACGCGAATGGATCGAGATGCGCCTGCGGGCACTCGCGCCCATGCGCGTACGACTCGACGCCCTGGACCTGGAGATCGCCTTCGCGGCGGGCGAGGAACTGCGCACCGAGGTATCGGCGAAGTTCCGGCGCGAGGGCCTGACCGGGGAGCTGGCGGCGGCGGGGTTCGCGGTGCGCGACTGGTGGACGGACCGGGCGGGCCGCTTCGCCCTGACCCTGGCCGCGGCCGTGTAGCCCTGGCCGGGACGCCGCCCCGGTGTGGTGGTCGCGCCGCTGTTGCCGGAGCCGGGGCGCCCGCATCCGCCGGAGTCACTGACGGCGACCGGGCGTCGTGGTTTCAGCGCCGCGTCAGGGGTCTCCGCCAAGGTGGCAATCGGCGAACCCCGCCCCATCACGGCCGGCACGGTCCGGCATACGAGAACCGAGAGGATGACCACAATGCGCAACCAATGGGCCGGCCCGACCCGTTGACGAACGCCCTGACGTAGCCGGGTCAGCGGGCCTCAGCCGCCCGCAACCGGAGTCGCTTCGCGGCCGCCGCGGCGTTGCGGCGCTGGCGCTCGGCGTCGGCCGCCAGCGCCGCGGCGCCGTTCTCGGTCAACCGGTAGTAGCGCCGGTGCCGGCCGTCGACGACCTCCGAGCCCTCCGGGGCTACGAGACCCTCGGCCGTGAGGCGGTCCAGGGCGGCGTAGAGCGTGCCGGCCGCGAGCACCACCCGGCCTCCGGAGAGCTCGGCGACCTCCTGGATCACGGCGTAACCGTGCATGGGCCGCACCGCGAGCGCGGTCAGGATCAGGAAGGTCGGCTCCCGCATCGGGGTCATGCCGATCTTTATACGGCCTTTTGCCCCGATCAGGTCGCCCGGTGCCGGGCCCTCGTGACGGCCGGGCCCGGCAGTTCGCGAATACGCGGGCCGGGCTGCCGCGGAATGTGACCGGTCGGCTCCGCCGCGTGCGCACCCCGCCCCTGCCGGCCGTCCGCCGCGTCGACCGCACCCCGATGACCCTCCGCCGCGTGGACCGCGCCCCAGCGGCCGTCCGCCGCGTGCGCGCCCCAGCGGTCGGCCGCCGCGGGCCCGCCCCAGCGGTCGGCCGCCGCGGGCCCGCCCCAGCGGTCGTCCACCGCCGGCGCGTACGCGGGCTCGGTGCCGAAGACCGCACGCGCGTAGACCGGCTCGGCCGCCGGGTAGCTCGCGTGCACCGCGGCGTACGCCGCCGGCGGGTGCATCCGGTAGGAGCCGGTGCCACCCAGCTGACGGGCAGCCGGGTGAGGCCGCATCCCCGGGCGGGGACCCGGACGGGTGACGACGAACCGTACGGTGCCGATCGCGCCCCGCACCAGCAGCACGGCCGGGGCCAGCAGGACGAGCGCGTTGATGTGGACGAACCCGCCGAACATCATCACCTTCGCCGCCCAGGCCGCCATCGCGGTGCCGAGGATGAGGCAGACCACGCGGTACAGCGCGGTGTTGCCCGGCAGGAAGGCCGCCCCGAACACGGCGAGACCGCCGATGAGGTACGCCAGGAGCATCAGCTCCCCGCGGGTGCCGCCGAACTGCAACAGGGTCTCGCCCACCGAAGTCCCTCCATGACCGTCTCGCAACCGACCTGCAACCACGGTAGGCGAGCACCCGTGCGCGCTCTGTCATGTGATCGGCCGGGGCCGCTGCCGGACGGGGGGACGGACGGGTTGCGGCCCGTCGGAAATCTGTCCGGCGACACACACCGGCGAGGGGTGTGCGTCGTGGCGAGATCCTTCGGGTACACAATGGTGCATGACCGCCGCGCCCCCCGTCGTCGCCGACCGTTACCGTCTTCTCGAGCCCCTGGGTGTCGGTGGCATGGGGCGGGTGTGGCGTGCCCGGGACGAGACCCTCCATCGCGATGTCGCGGTCAAACAGATCGTCCTGCCCCCCGAGCTGCTCGACAGCGCCCGGGACGTGGCCATGGAGCGCACGCTGCGCGAGGCGCGGGCGGCGGCGCGGCTGAGCCATCCCAACGTGGTGCGGGTCTACGACGTGCTCGCGGCCGAGGGGCAGCCGTGGCTCGTCATGGAATACGTGCGGTCGCGCTCGCTGGACCAGGTCATGCGCGAGGACGGGCCGCTGCCGGTGCGCCGGGTCGCCGAGATCGGCCTCGCGGTGCTCGACGCGCTGCGCGCCGCCCACCGGGCCGGGGTCGACCACCGCGACATCAAGCCCGGCAACGTGCTGCTGGCCGAGGACGGCCGCGTGGTGCTCACCGACTTCGGCATCGCCCGCGTCGAGGGCGAGGGCCACGTCACGCGCACCGGCCTCGTGCTCGGCTCGCCCGAGTTCATCGCGCCCGAGCGCGCCCGCGAGGGCATCGCCGGCCCGGCGAGCGATCTGTGGTCGCTGGGCGCGACCCTGTACGCCGCCGTCGAGGGCCGCTCCCCGTTCGGCCGCGGCTCCGCGATGGAGACGCTCACCGCGCTCGCGTCCGAGGAGGCCGACCCGCCGCAGCGCGCGGGCGCCCTCGCCCCGGTGCTGCGCGCCCTGCTGCGCAAGGACCCCAAGGCCCGCGCGGACTTCGCCCAGACCGACGAGCTGCTGCGGCGGGCGCTGCTGCCCGAGACGGCGAAGAAGAAGCGCTCGTGGCTCAGCGGCTGGGGCCGCACCGAGGCCCCGGCGCCCGCGGTGCCCGCCCAGCGCACGCCGCAGACCCGCCCCGAGCGCCCCGAGCGCCTCGTCCGCCCGATCCCCCCGGCCGCCGCGGCCGCTGCTGCCGCCCCCGCCGCCGCACCGCCGACCACGCCCGTGGCGCGCGGGAACGCCGTTGTGCCGCCGCCGGCGCAGGAGGCGCCCGCGACCGGGTCCGGCGTGATCGAGGGCCCGGTCTTCGGCGCGGCCACCGCGGACGAGCTCGACCCGGACCTCGAGGCCCCGGCCGCCGAGCCGGAACCCGAACCGGAGCCCGAGCCGGTCGCGGAGGTTGAGCCCGAACCGGAGCCCGAACCGGAGCCGGAGCCGGAACCCGAGCCTGAACCGGAGCCGCAGCCGGAACCCGAGCCCGAACCCGAACCGGAGCCGGTCGCACAGGTCGAGCCCGAACCGGAGCCCGAACCGGTCGCGAAGTTCGAGCAGCCGACGCGCGTCGAGCAGGCCGCGCCCCGCGCCGCCGGGGTGGCCGCCGTCGTGGCGCCGCCGCCGGGCTCCGGATCGCCGAAGCGGCGCACCGGCCTGCTCGTCGGCGGCGTCGCCGCGGCGGTCGTGGTGGCGCTGCTGGTCTGGCTGGCCGTGAAGACCGACGACAGCGCCCCGGACACCCAGGGCACCGGGGCCACCCGGACCACCGGCGCGGCGGCCGCGCCCGTCCCCAGCGCGCCGGGCTCCTCGGCGCCGGCCGCGGGTGGTGGCCAGGGCAGCTCCGCGCCCGCGGAGACCACGGGGAACCCGACCACCCCGGCGGCGGAGCCGCCGGCCGGCACGGCCTCGGGCAAGCTCCCGCCGCTGCCGCCGGGCTGGACCGACTACCACGACCCGACGGGCTTCTCGGTGTACGTCCCGCAGGGCTGGAACAAGTCCATCGACGGCACGATGGTCTACTTCCGCGGCAACAACCGCTCGCTCGGCATCGACCAGACCGGCAAGCCCAACATGGACCCCGTCGCCGACTGGACGCAGCAGGAGAAGGAGCGCGGCGGCAGCTACTACAAGAACTACTCGCGGGTCGGCATCAGGCCGGTGGAGCACTACTTCGTGGTCGCCGCCGACTGGGAGTTCATCTACGGCAGCAAGCAGCACGTGAACAACCGCGGCGTGGTGACGTCGGACCACCAGGCGTACGGCATCTGGTGGTCGACCGCCGACAGCGACTGGGCCAACGCCCGCGGCGACCTGGACATCGTGTTCGCGAGCTTCCGGCCGAGGCCGTGAGCGCCTGGGCCGGCGGCGAGGGCGACCTGCTGCGGCTGCCGTCCGGGCGCGTGATCCGCGGGCGGGGGCTGCGGCACGGCCCGCCGGCCGCCGCGCCCGACTTCGGCCTGTACCTGCTGGGCCGCCGCCCGCCCGCCGTCGCCTGGGACGCGACCTGGGTGCGCTGGCCCGACTTCCGGCTGCCCTCGGACCGGGCGGCGGCCGCGGCGGCGTTCGCCGAGGCGCTGCGCCGGGCGGAGCGGGAGCGGGTCGAGGTGGCCTGCCGCGGCGGGCGGGGGCGCACGGGCACGGCCCTGGCCTGCATCGCGATCCTCGACGGCGTGGCGGCGGACGAGGCCGTGGCCTACGTCCGCCGGCACTACCACCCCCACGCGGTGGAGACGCCGTGGCAGCAGCGCTACGTGCGGGCGTTCGGTTCGCGACCTTGAGCGGGGCCGCCCGCCGCGGCCACCGTGAGCGGCCGCGGCGGCTGCGCGGCCCGGAGGGCACCGGCCCGGCCGCTATGTGGACGGCGGCGGCGCGGGCGCTGTGCGCCGGGCTATCGGCGTGCACAGGGCCGCGAGCGCGGTCACCGTGACGGCGGCACCGGCGACGCCGAGCGTCGGCGGCACCCCGAAGTGCTTGGCGGCGAACGTGAGCGCCGCGTCGCCGGCCGGGGCCAGCACGAGCTGCAGCGTCCAGAACGCCGCCGTGACCCGGCCGAGCAGGTGACCCGGGGTCACCTCCTGGCGCAGCGAGACCGAGGAGATGCCGGCGACCCCGGTGCACAGCGTCACCGTGGCGGCGAGCACGGCGATGAGGGGCACGTCCGCGGCCAGGCCGATCCCGGCCACGACCAGCCCGCACAGGCAGAACGCGCCGATCCAGGTGGCACCGAAGCCGGCCCGGCGGCGCAGCGGGGCGACCACGGCGGAGGCGAGCGTGCTGCCGAGCACGCCGGCGGTCAGCACCAGGCCGATCACCGCGTCCGGCTGCCCGAGCCCGCTCATGAGGTGGTAGACGATGACGTCGTTGAGGCTCGAGGTGAAGAAGATCAGCACCGCGAGGAGCACGGTCAGGGGCAGCATCACCGGGTGGCGGCGGATGAACCGCACGCCCGCGCCGAGGCCGCGCTCGGTGCCCTCGGTGCCGGGGCCGCGCAGGTTGACCAGGAACAGCCCGGCGGCGGACAGCGCGAAGGAGATGGCGTCGAGGCCGATCGCGTAGACCGGGCCCGCGCCCTGCGAGACGAGGCCGGCGACGGCGGGGCCGGCCAGGTACGCGACCGAGTACGCCCCGTAGAGCAGCCCGTTGGCCTCGGCGATCCGGTCCGCGGGCACCAGCGCGGGCACCACGGCGACGTAGGTGACCTGGAAGATCATCGAGAACACCGCGGCGGACGGCAGCACGACGTACAACACCCACGGCTGCGGCCCGGCCAGCCAGGCGAGCGGGATGGCCCCGAGGAGCGCGAACCGGGCCAGGTCGCACCGGCGCAGCACGCGGCGCCGGTCGAAGCGGTCGGCGATGACGCCGGCGAAGACGCCGGTGAGCAGGGTGGCCACCGCCGACAGCGCGCGGATCCAGCCGAGGTCGGTGATCGAGACCGACCCCGTGCGCATGAGCAGCGGGACGGCGGCGAACGTGCACGCGTCCCCGAACGCCGACAGCGTCTGCACCCCGAGGAAGACCGCGAAGTCGCGGCTGCGCCACAGCGCGCTCACGACCGCAGGAGTCGGACGATCACGTGGCGCGGGAGGTCGATCAGGCGGGCGTCGAGGTACTCGGGGCGGCCCACCAGCTCCGCCGCGCGATCCTGGGCGGCGGCCCGGCTCAGACCCGGGTCGGCCCGCATCAGCGCGTCGCGCAGCACGTTGCCGATCCGGCCGTGGACGTGCGTGAGCAGCCGGCCGGCGACGCCCTCGGCCGGGCGCAGCACCGCCTCCACCGTCGCCTGCCTCGGGCCGGGCGTGCTGCGGCGCAGGCGCAGGTCCCACTTGGCCCCGACCAGCTCGCGCAGCGCGGCCTGGGCGGCCTCGTCGCGCAGGTCGGGGTGGTTGTTCGCGGCGAGCAGCGTGACCCGCGGGACGTTGAGCGCGAGCAGCACCCGGGCCAGCCACGGGCCGGGGTCGCCGGCGAGGTCGACGGTGAGCTCGTCGGCCTTGAGCGGGCCGCCGCCGAGAATGCGGGCCGGGCCCCGGGCCGCCGCGCCCTCGAGGGACTGCTCGCCGTGGGTGTAGATGTTGGCCGAGCCGGCGAGCTTGTCGAGGCGGCGGTCGAGGATCTGCCAGGTGTGCGGGGTCGGGCGGCAGACGTAGAGGTCGCTGGCGCTGCCGACGGCCTGGGCGCCGTGGTACCGGTTGAACCCGGGCAGCATCGCCTCGATCGCGAGGTCGAGGTCGAGCACGGCCCGCTGGACCTTGAGGCCGAGGGCGGGGGTCAGGGGGCTGAAGCCGTACGCCATCACGAGGCGCCCGTTCGCGCGGTCCCGCAGCGCCTGCGCGCCGCGGCCGAGGAACAGCTGCACGCCCTCGGGCGTGTAGGGCGGGTCGGTGAAGATGACGTCCGCGGTGCCCACGAGCGCCGGCGGGAGCCCGAAGCGCAGATCCGCCTGGTAGCAGGCGATCCCCGCGCCCTGCCCGTCGATGTAGGCCAGCAGCCGCTCGTCCACGTCGACCACGGCGATCTCGGTGTCCGGCAGCGCCTGGCGGGCCGCGAGCGAGGTGAGGTCGTGGTCGCCGACGCACACCAGGCGGGCGCCGGCCAGGTCGTAGGTCCCGGCGAGCCATTGCGCGCGGCGGCGGGCCGTCTCCTCGGTGGCGGAGACGTGGTCGAGGGCCTGGTCGGCCCGGGGCGCACCGGCGATCAGGTCGCCCATGCCCCCGACCTCGGGCACCGTGTCCAAGCCGGCGAGGTCGAAGCGCTCGCCGTACGACTCCCGGACCGACGGCCGCAGGATCACCCGTCCGCGGTCCTCGCGCAGGTCCGGGCCGGCCGCGCGCAGGAGCGCCTCGACGGTGCGGCGCGGGACGGCGTGGTCGCGGACCAGGTCCTCGAGGGCGGCCGGCGCGAGCGTGAGCGCCCGGATCAGCTCCCGCAGACGGCGCCCCGCGATCCCGGATGCCGAGACGAGGGCGGCCACCGCATCGATCGGCTCGGGCTCCACCGGGGCACCCTACCATCGCGAATCTCTGGGGTTGACAGTTAAAAGTTAACCGGGAGTAGCGGTTCGGGGGGCCCGGGATCTACAGAGCGCAAGATTTCCTGGATGTTTCGGCGCCCAAGTACAGGGTGGGGGCGAGGGTACGGGTAGGGCATCGACCCTTGTCCAACTCTTCGAATGTGTGTGATCGTCCTCGCATCGCTGCAAGTCGATGTCGACGGCGGGCCTCCGTACGGCGCGCACACCGGCCCTCAGACGCTTCGACGTGCGCGTGACCTCCATTGGTTCCGGCCCCTCCCGTCACACATTCCCCGGTGGGTTCGGGTCGTTGCTGAAAGAAGGCACCCTTGAAGCTCTCCCCACGGTTCGCTACAGCGGCCGGAGTGTTCGCGGTCGGGCTGGTCACAGCCGGCACGGCCGCGGCCGTGCAAGCCACGAACGCCTCTGCCTCCACGGACGCCGTCGAGGTGTCCAACGCCGTCGCCGCCCAGTCGGTCGACTCGTTCGTCAAGAGCAAGCCGAGCGTGATCCAGCCGAGCTCCGACGACGCCTACGTGCAGAAGTCGGTCACGGCCTCGGGCAACGCCAAGTACATCGCGTACGAACGGACCTACAAGGGCCTGAAGGTGACGGGCGGTGACTTCGTCGTCGTCACGGACAAGTCCGGCGCGACGCAGTACACCTCGGTCTCTCAGACCAAGGCGATCGGCAACCTCTCGACGACCCCGTCGATCACCTCGGCGGCCGCCGAGTCCGTCGCCAAGGCCCAGCTCAAGACCGTCAACAACGTCGAGGGCACCAGCCTCGTCGTGTACACGCTCGACGGGGCGGCCAAGCTCGCGTACGAGACCACGGTGTCGGGCACCGGCGCCGAGGGTGCCAGCCGTCTCACCGTCGACGTCGACGCGGCGACCGGCGCGGTGCTCAACACCACCGAGCACGTCATGGCGGGCACCGGCACCGGCTGGATCAACGGCTCGGTGTCGATCAACACCACGCAGTCGGGCAGCACGTACAGCATGAAGGACCCGAACTACACCAACGTCTCCTGCCAGGACGCGGCGAACAACACCACGTTCTCCGGCAGCGACGACGTCTGGGGCAACGGGACCGGCACCAACCGGGAGACCGGCTGCGTCGACGCCCTGTACGTCGCGCAGAAGGAACTGTCGATGCTGTCCACGTGGCTGGGCCGCAACGGCTTCAACGGCTCGGGCGGCGGCTGGCCGATCCGCGTCGGCCTGAACGACCAGAACGCGTACTACGACGGCACGCAGATCCAGATCGGCAAGAACACCGCCGGCCAGTGGATCGCCTCCGCCGACGTCGTGGGCCACGAGGCCGGGCACGGCATCGACGACACCACCCCGGGTGGCATCTCCAAGAGCGGCACCCAGGAGTTCGTCGCGGACACGTTCGGCGCGGCCACCGAGTGGTTCGCGAACAACCCGAACGACCCGCCGGACTACCTGGTCGGCGAGGAGGTCAACCTGGTCGGCAGCGGCCCGATCCGCAACATGTACAACCCGTCGGCCGTCGGCGACTCGAACTGCTACTCCAGCAGCACGCCCGGCTCGGAGGTCCACGCGGCCGCCGGCCCCGGCAACCACTGGTTCTACCTGATGGCCCAGGGCTCCGCCGGCAACGGCCAGCCCGCCAGCCCGACCTGCAACGGCTCGACCGTCAGCAACCCGCTGGGCATCCAGAACGCCATCAAGGTCATGTACAACGCGATGCTGATGAAGACCTCGTCGTCTTCGTACCTGAAGTACCGCACCTGGACGCTGACCGCGGCCAAGAACCTGTTCCCGGGCAGCTGCACCCAGTTCAACACGGTCAAGGCCGCGTGGGACGCGGTGTCCGTGCCGGCGCAGTCGGGCGACCCGACCTGCACCGGTGGCACCACGCCGCCGCCCACCACCGGTGGCCCGACCACCCCGCCGCCCACCGGCGGCTGCTCCGGCCAGAAGCTGGCGAACCCCGGCTTCGAGTCCGGCGCGACGTCGTGGACCGGCACCACGGGCAGCATCGGCCAGTGGTCCAGCTCCGGCCAGGCCGCGCACGGCGGCACCTGGAGCTCGTGGCTCGACGGCTACGGCTCGACCCACACCGAGGCGATCCAGCAGTCGGTGACCATCCCGGCCGGATGTACGGCGACCCTGTCGTTCTACGTCCACATCGACTCGGCCGAGACGACCACCACGACCCAGTACGACAAGCTGACCATCACGGCCGGCTCGACGACCCTGGGCACGCTGTCCAACCTCAACAAGGCCTCCGGCTACCAGCTCAAGAGCTACAGCCTCAACGCCTTCGCGGGTCAGACGGTGACCATCAAGTTCAGCGGCACCGAGGACTCCTCGCTGCAGACCTCGTTCGTCATCGACGACACGGCCGTCACGCTGAGCTGACGCTCGCTGCAAGGAAGGGCCCGGGCCGCGCGCCGCCCGGGCCCTTCCGCTGTCTACACCGTGATGGCGATCCCGATCACCGGCGGCCGCTTGAGGCGCAGCACCCCGGTGAGGAGGTTGCCGGCCCGGGACAGGAAGTACTTGCTCGCGATGTACCGCCGGGCCCGCGCCGTGCCCGCCTCGTCGAGCAGCCGCGCGGTCCCGGCCACGGTCGGCGCGCCCTCCTTGACCGTCCCGCGGACGTTGCACGGGGTGAGCTCGACCCGCCCGTCGTTGCGGATGCGCTTGACCTTCCACGCGTCGAGGTTGGAGATGACGAACACCTCGCCCTCGTGCACCGCGTGCCACACCGGCGTCGCGACCGGGGTCCCGTCCTTGCGATACGTGGTCAGGCGGACGTACCCGGCCCGCTCGATCGCCTGCGCTGCGTCGGCATTCATGGTGCAAGTGTGCCGTCCGTTCGGCCGGACTTCGCGCGTCGGGCTCGCAGCCGCCGTGTCCGGCCCCGTACGCTCGTCGCGTCCCAGGTCATCACGGTGGAGGAGGTCGGCGATCCTCCAGTTCCGCATCCTCGGGCCGCTCGAGGTCGACAACGGCGCCGGACCGATCGACACCGGGACCCCGAAGCAGCGCGCCGTGCTGGCCATGCTCGCCACCCAGCCCGGCCGGATCGTCTCCGTGCAGCGGCTCATCGACGAGTTGTGGGCCGACGAGCCGCCGGAGCGGGCGATCGCGTCGCTGCAGGCCTACGTCTCGCGCCTGCGCCGCGCGCTGGAGCCCGGCCGCACCGCCCGGGACCGCTCGGCGGTGCTGGTCAGCCGGGCACCCGGCTACGTGCTGCAGGTCCCGCCCGAGTCCGTCGACGCCGCCCGGTTCGCCGCCGCCGTCGAGCAGGGCGGCGACCCCGCCGTCGTCGTCAAGACGCTGACCGGGGCGCTGGAGCTGTGGCGGGGCGACCCGCTGCCGGAGCTCGGCGAGTCCTCGCTGGCCCGGGCCGAGCGGAGCCGGCTGCAGGAGCTGCGGCTGACCGCGATCGAACGGCACTCGGAGGCCCTGCTCGCCCTCGGCCGCGCCTCCGAGGTGGTGTACCGCACGGAGACCGCCCTGGCCGAGGCCCCCTACCGCGAGCGGCTCTGGGGCCAGCTCATGCTCGCGCTGTACCGCAGCGGGCGGCAGGCCGACGCGATGGCCGCCTTCACCCGCGCGCGCCAGGGGCTGGCCGAGGAGCTGGGCATCGAGCCGGGCCCGGCCCTGCAGCAGCTCGCCCAGGAGATCCTGCGCCAGGCCCCCAACCTGCAGTCCCCGGCTCCGGCGCCGGTCGCGCCCGCCGAGGCTGTCGTCGCCGAGCGGGCCGACCCGCGAGGCGAACCCGAGAGCAGCCCGGACGAGCTCGTCGGGCGCGACGCCGAGCTGCGCACCGTGGACCGGCTCCTGGCCGAGGCCGCCGCGGGCCACGGCCGGCTCCTGCTCGTCTCCGGCAGCCCCGGCATCGGCAAGTCCGCCCTGCTGCGCGAGCTCGCCGCCCGCGCCCGGGGGCTCGTCGGCTCCGGCACCGGCGTCGACGGCGAGGCGCCGCCGGTGTTCCTGCCCTGGGCCCAGATCCTGCGCGGCATCGCCTCCGGCCGGCACGCGGCGACGGCCCTGGCCGAGGCGTTCGCGCCCTACGGCAACCTCCCCGCCGTGCTCGACCCGACCCTCGGCGACGTGCTACCCCTGCCCGCCGCCGAGCGGATCGCCGACCCGGAGATGGCCCGCTCCCGGCTGCTGCAGGGCATCGTCGACGGCCTCGTCCGCCTCGCCGGGTCCGCGCCGCTGGTCATCGTCCTCGACGACGCGCACTGGCTCGACGCGCCCTCGACCGTGCTGCTCACTATGTTCGCCAAGGCGCTGCGCGGGGCCCGGGTGCTGCTCGCCGTCGGGTACCGCGAGGCCGAGCTCGCCCCCGGCGCGCCCCTCGCCGGCGTGCTCGCCGAGCTCGTCGCCGACCCCGCCGCGGTCCGGATGCCACTGGACGGCCTCGGCCCGGACGGCATCGCCGCGCTCGCGCGCTCGGTCACCGGCCACGACGTGCCCGCCGAGACGGTGGCGATGCTGGCCGACCGCACCGGCGGCAACCCGTTCTTCGTCGTGGAGCTGCTGCGCGTGCTCGTCGCCGAGCACACCCTGTCGCCCGAGCACGTGCCGGTCCGGGTCCAGGAGGTGGTCCGCCGCCGCCTCGCCAAGCTCCCCGGGCAGGTCAACGCGGTGCTCGCGGTCGCCGCCGTGCTCGGGCGCGAGGTGGCCGTGCCGGTGCTGCGCGACGTCGTGCAGATCGACGAGCTGGCGCTGTTCGACACCCTCGACACGGCCGTGGTCGCCGGGCTGCTGACCCCCACCGACGACCCCGGCCTGCTGCGCTTCTCCCACGACCTCGTGCGCCAGACCGCCTACCAGGACCAGGGCCCGCTGCGCCGCGCCCGGCTGCACGCCCGGGCCGCCCAGGCGCTGCGCGACACCGGGCTCGGCACCGCCGCCCAGCTCGCCGGGCACCTTCGGGCCGCGCTGCCGGTGCTCTCGCCGTTCGACGTCGTGCCGGCCCTGGCCTCGGCCGCCCGCGAGGCCTACGAGCGCACCGCCCACGAGCAGGCCGACGAGCTGCTCGGCGAGGGCCTGGAGCTGCTGCGCCGCGCCCCGGCGGGCGAGCGCCGCGACGTCGCCGAGCTGGACCTGCGCATCCGGCTGGCGTACATGCGCCAGGCCAGCGACGGCTACCTGGCGCCGGTCGCCGCGGAGCAGTACGCCGCGATGGAGCCGCTCCTGCTGCGCCTGCGCGGGCGGCCGGTGCTCGACGTGCTGCCGGCGCTGTGGGGGTACGCCTCCTTCCACACCGCCGCCGGGGACGTGGGGCGGGCCGTGTCGGTCGCCCGCGCCCCCGCGCACGGGCCCGGCGACCCGTGGGCCGCGGTCGTCGCCGAGGTCCACGAGGGCCACGCCGCGCTCACCGTGCCGGACCTGCCGAAGGCGCACCGGCACTTCGAGACCGCGCTCGCCGCGCTGCCCGGCGGGGAGCTGCCGGTGTTCCCGATCGTGAACTGGGACCCGGTGATCGGCGCCTTCGCCCCGGCCGCGATCGCGTGCGGGCTGCTCGGCGACGACGCCTCGGCCCAGGCCCACCTGCGGGCCGCCCGGGCGCGGGCGGGCCGGGTCGGCGAGCTGTTCCTGGACATGTACGTCGCGCACTTCACCGCGGTCGTGGCCGCCGACCGCGACGATCCCGAAGCCGCCGCGGCGGCCGCCCGCGACACCCTCGGGCTGGCCGAGCGGGGCGGGCACCGGGAGTACCGCAGCCTCGCCGCGCTGGTGCTGGGCTGGGCGGAGGTGCGCACCGGCGAGCCGGCCGGGCTCGCGCGCATGGCCGCCGCGCGCACGGACCTCGGCGACGCGATGCGCCGCTTCGGGCGTCTCGAGGGCCTCTACGCCGACGCGCTGCTCGCCCTCGACCGGCGCGACGAGGCCGCCGCGGTCG
Organism: Dactylosporangium sp. CA-052675; assembly: GCF_050947935.1. Taxonomy (GTDB): domain Bacteria; phylum Actinomycetota; class Actinomycetes; order Mycobacteriales; family Micromonosporaceae; genus Dactylosporangium. Next base: position 7,774,824 of record NZ_CP192010.1, read on the forward strand.
CGACCGCCGCGCTGGAGGCCGGCCTGCCGGGGCAGAGCGCCTTCGCCGAGCCGGACCTGCTGCGCCTGCGCTCGCTGGCGACCGGCGAGCCGTCATGGGCCGCCGAGGCGGTGCGGCGGGCCGAAAAGCTGCACCACGCCCACGCGCTCGCTCGCGCTCAGCGCAGCGTGCGCTCGTAGCAGACGGAGAGCTCGGAGCCCTCGTAGACGCCGAAGAGCGGGATCTGGCGGTACCCCTCCCGCTCGTAGAAACGCCGCGCGTCGGGCTGCTCGGTGCCGGTCTCCAGGCGCAGCACCGGCCAGCCCCGGGCCGCCGCGCGCTCCTCCAGGGCGCGCAGCAGGGCCGTGGCCACGCCCGTGCCCCGCGCGTGCGGCCTGACGTACATCCGCTTGATCTCGGCGCCGTGCTCGTCCAGCTGCCGCAGCGCGCCGCAGCCCACGGGCTCCTGATCGACGAGCGCGACGAGGAACACGTCGACGTCGTCCGCGCTCGGGGCCTCGCCGGGTTCGTGGTCCTCGCCGCCGTAGCGCTCGGCGAGCTCCGCCACCTGCGCGGCCCGGAGCCGGACGCCGGCCGGGTCATCCCACGGTCGCTCCTCGATGATCACGGGTGGAGCATAATCTCCACCCGGGGTTCCACCCGTGGGTGGCGGCCTGCGGCGACGGCGATCAATACCGTGCTCACCATGAACACGACCACGCTGCTCATCGCCGCCGCCGTCATCGTCCTGCTCATGGTCCGCCGGTACGTCGGGGAGCCGCTCGAGGCCCGCCGGCTGATCCTCCCGCCGGTGCTGCTGATCATCGCCGGCGGGTACAGCCTCGCGCAGATCGACCTCGCGAAGACGGCCCACCACCCCGTCGTCGACGGCGCGGTGCTCGGCCTCGGCGCGCTCGTCGCGGTCGCGGGCGGCATCGTGCGCGGCCTCACCGTGAAGGTCTTCGTGCAGCAGGGACACGTGTGGTACCGCTACACGCTCGTCACCATCGCCGTGTGGCTGGGCCTCGCGGTGCTGCGGCTCGGCCAGGCCTTCGCCGGCCACGCGCTCGGCGCCGACCAGGCGGTGCTGAGCGCCGGGCTGCTGCTGGTGCTCGGCCTGAGCTTCCTCGGCGAGGCCGCGATCGTGGGCCGGCGCGCGATCGCCACCGGCGCCCCGTTCGCGCCGAAGGGCTCGCGGCGCGTCGCCCGCAACGGCGGCGTCATCGGCGGGAACTGAGCACGACAGCGATGGCGCAGACTGGGGCGGTGCTCGAGTTCGTGACCGAACGCCGCATGGCGCGGTATCGCCAACTGCGCTCGCTGATCATCCTGCTCGTCGTGACCGTCGCCATGGTGCAGGACGAGCCCCGGCCCGGGCTCACCGGCCGGGGCCTCGCCCTGTCGGCCGGCATGGCGATCGGGGCGGCGGCATGGATCGCGATGACGCTGCGCCTCGGGGCACCGCGCCTGCAGCAGTACAGCATCGTGGTGTGCATGGCCGCGGGCGTCGAGCTGACGCTGGCCCGCCCCGGCGGCTACGGCGCCGCGTTCTCCCTGGCCGCCGTGACGATCGCGTGCGCGTCGCTGCCCCTGCCCCGCGCCGCCGTGCTGACCGGCATCGGCGCCGTGCTGCTGGCCGCCGCCCACGCCGTCGCCGGCTCCCCGCTCGAGTCGATCGTCATCTGGGCCGGCGCGATGCTGCTGCTGCTCCTGCTGGGAACGGTCCGCCGCGAGCGCGAGGCCCGCGCGGCGCAGCACGAGCTGCTGGCCGGCGAGCAGGCGAAAGCGGCCGCCCTGGCCGAACGCGCCCGGCTGGCCCGCGAGATCCACGACGTGCTGGCGCACTCGCTCTCGGCCCTGTCGCTGCAGCTGGAGACGGCGGCGGCCCTGCTGGAGCGGGACCGGGCGGCGGAGGCCGCGGTGATCGTCGACCGCGCGGGCCGCCTGGCGCGCGACGGCCTGACGGAGACCCGGCGCGCGGTGAGCGCGCTGCGCGGCGACCCGGTCCCGCTGCCGGAGCTGCTGCGGGAGCTCACCGCCGGGTCCGGCCTCACGCTGGTCGGCGAGGCCCGGGAACTGAGCGCGGAGACGGGGCTGGCGTTGTACCGCAGCGCGCAGGAGGCCCTCACGAACGTCCGCAAACACGCGCCGGGCAGCGCCGTGCAGGTGCGGCTGGAGTACCGCCCGTCCGAGGTCCGGCTCACCGTGCGCAACCACGGCCCCGCGGGCCCGCCGGCGACGGGCCTGTCGCCGGGCTACGGCCTGACGGGCCTGCGCGAGCGCGCCGAGCTGGCGGGCGGCACCGTCGAGGCCGGCCCGTCCGGCGACGGCTGGCTCGTGGATGTGAGGATGCCTGGATGAGCATCCGCGTTGTCGTGGCCGACGACCAGACGGCCGTGCGGGAGGGCCTGGCCCTGATGCTGAGCCTGCTGGACGACGTGGAGGTCGTCGGCGAGGCCGCGGACGGCGAGGCGGCCCTGGACCTGGTGGCCGAGCACGGACCCGACGTCGTGCTGATGGATCTGCGCATGCCGCGCATGGACGGCGTGGCGGCGACGGGCCGGATCCGCGCCCGGTTTCCCCGGACGCGCGTGGTGGTCCTGACGACGTTCGCCGACGACGAGCACATCCTGTCGGCCCTGCGGGCGGGCGCCCTGGGCTACCTGACGAAGGACGCGGGCCGGGTCCAGATCGCCCAGGCGGTCCGCGCGGCGGCCGCGGGCCAGTCGGTCCTGGACCCCCAGGTCCAGCAGCGCCTCCTGGCCGCCGCCGTGCAGGGCTCGCCGGCCCCCGCGCCCGCCGCCACCGCCGACGACGGGCTGACGGCCCGCGAGCGCGAGGTGCTGAGCCTGATCGCGACCGGCCTGTCGAACCGGGAGATCGCCGAACGCCTCTACGTGACCGAGGTGACCGTGAAGTCGCACATCAACCGCCTGTTCGCCAAGATCGGCGTGCGGGACCGGGCCCAGGCGGTCCGCTATGCCTACGAGCGCGGCCTGGCCTCGTAGGTTCGCACCACGTGACGGTCATCCGTCATGCGCGCCCCCTACGCCTTCGCGACCAGTCGCTCGAGCGCGGCGCCGGCCGAGCCGGCCCCGGCGAACCGGAAGCCCGTCCCGGCCCAGAGGTTGACCCGCTCGGCGTCCCCGGCCTGCGCGGCCGCCCGCCGCAGCGGCGTGGTGAGGTAGTGGACCGCGGGATAGCCCGACGGCGCCGACTCGTCGTGCCGCTCGACGAACCCGTTGCGCAACGCCCTCGCCGGCCGCCCGCTGAACGCCCGCGTGACCACCGTGTCCACAGTGGACCACATGCCGGTCCCGACCAGCCCGCCGTCGTCCGCCTGAGCCGTGGGGGCCGGGGCGGGCTCGTCGCCCGCCGCGGCCAGGCCGGCCCGCTCCGCCGCCTCGGCCAGGGCCGCCTTGTGCACGGCCGAGGCGCCGCTCTCGTCCGTGCGCAGCAGCGCGGTGCCGACCATCACGGCCTCCGCGCCCGCCTCCAGCGCCGCCGTCACGTCGTCGGCCGTGCCCACCCCGCCCGCCGCGATCACCGGCAGCCCGACCACCCCGAGCACCGCGCGGACCAGGTCCGGCAGCGGTACGTCACGCGGCAGCACCGTCGGCGTGAAGGTGCCCGAGTGCGCCCCGGCGGCCGAGGACTGCACGATCAGGCCCTCGACGCCCAGTTCGGCCGCGGCTCGAGCCTCCACCGTGGACGTCACGGTCTGCAGGACCACGGTGCCGGCCCGGCGCAGGGCGGCCACCGTCGCGGCCTCGGGCAGCGCGAAGGTGAAGGAGACCACGGGCACCGGGCGGGCCAGCAGCAGATCGATCTTGGCCGGCCAGTCGTCGTCGTGCTCGACGATCGGCGCGTCGGTCAGGTTCAGGCCGTACGCGTCCGCCTCCGGCTGCAGGCGCCTGGCGTATGCCCGGAACTCCGACGGGTCCACCGGGACCGGATTCGGGGCGAAGACGTTCACGCCGAACCGGCCCTCCACCCGGTCCAGCTGGGCGGCCAGGTCGGCCGCCGTGCGGTAGCCCGCGGCCAGGAAGCCCAGGGAGCCGGCGCGGGCGGCCGCCGTCACCAGATCCGGGGTCGTCGGGCCGCCGGCCATGGGAGCGGCCAGCACGGGCAGGGACACACCGAGCAGGGACGTCATGTACCGATCATCCCCCACCGGCCCGCGATCAGCCCTGGTTCAGCGCGTCCTGGACCGAGGTCTCGCGCCGGCCCAGGAAGACCGGGTCGCGGCCGGACAGGACGTCCCACGCGGCCTTGTCCGCCGCGCCGTACTCGCGCACCGAGGCCTGCGCCCACGGCAGCCGGAACCGCCGCATCGTCGTGTCGCCCACGCCCGAGGCGTCGACGCCCACGTGGCGGCACAGGGCGATCGCGCGCTCCAGGTGGAAGGCCTGCGTGACGATGATCATCTTGTCGACGCCGAAGACGCGCCGGGCCCGGGTGCAGGAGTCGTACGTGTCGAAGCCCGCGTGATCCTCGATGATCCGCCCCGCGGGCACGCCGCGGGCGTTGAGCCACAGCCACATGCTGCCCGGCTCGTCGTAGCCCCAGTCCATGTGGTCGCCGGAGACCAGGATCGCCTGGACCTTGCCGGCCGCGTACAGCTGCCGCGCCAGCTCCAGCCGCGCCTGCAGGAACGGCGACGGGGACCCGTCGTCGTACACCTGTGCCCCCAGCACCATGACCACGGGCGCGGGCGGCACCGAGGCGACGTCGAAGACGTGCCCCTGCGCCTGCAGCCGCAGCCACATGCTGCTCTCGGCCGTGATGAGGCCGCCCACGATCGCCGCCGCGACCCCCAGCCGCACCGCCCGGTGCAGCCGGGCCCGCCACCTCACACGCATCGGCAGATTCTCACTCCGGCGACGTCAAGCCGGGATGAAGTGGGCGCCCGCCCGCTCCATCGCGGCGGCCAGCCCGGCCTCGGTGATGAGCTCCTCGTGCGTGCCGGGGGCGCCGCACGCGAAGGCGCCCGAGACCGCCCCGGCCAGGGCGCACTCCGCCAGGGGCCGGCCCTGCAGCCAGCGGCTCATGAAGGCGGTGCTGTAGGCGTCGCCGGCGCCGTTGGAGTCGACGACCGGGCGCTCCGGGCGGGCCACCGGGAAGCGCAGGACGGACGGCCCCGACCACTCGGCGAGCACCCGGGAGCCCGACTCGCCCTCGGTGGCGACCACGACCGAGGCCCGGCCCTCGGCGAGGATGCGGCGCATGACGTCGTCGATCCGGTCGGGTACCGCCGCCGACGAGAGGAACACCAGGTCCGCCTCGCCCGCCATCGGCCACGCCCAGTCCGCCTCGCCGTCCCAGGCGTGGACGTCCGTCGAGGTCGAGATGCCCAGCTCCCGGGCGGCGGCCCAGACGGCGGGCGTGCGCTGGGTGGCCACGTGCACGTGCGCGGCGCGCTCGACGAGGGGCAGGTAGAAGTCCTCCGGGAAGAGGTACCCGTCCGGGTGACGCCCGTCGAAGAAGGAGAACCGGCGGCCGGCCGCGTCGACGAGGTTCACGCTGCGCGGGGTGCCGTTCGGGGCCGGGGCCGACACGAAGTCCAGGCCCACGGCGGCGTAGCGGGCCCGGACGAGGGCGCCCTGCTCGTCCTCGCCGAGCAGGTCGGCGAAGCGGGTGCGCAGCCCCAGTGCGTGGAACCCGAGCGCGACGCCGTTGCCCGAGTGGGCGACGTAGTCGCGGATCGGCGGCACCGGCAGGCTGTCACCGGCGGGGAGGGCGAGGTCGGGCACGCGGACGATGGTGTCCACCCCGGCTCCCCCGAGCACCAGTACGTCGAAGTCCACCACCGGGGCAGCATAGACGGTGGCATTGGACATCGAGGGGCATGATAGATACATGGCCGGCGCGGGGGACGACGGGAACGGCCGGGAGTCGGCGCGGCCGCTGGTGTCGATCCTCGTCGCGCTGTTCACCGGCGCGGGCATCGCGTTGCAGCAGCTGTCGACGGGGCAGCCGGCGTCGTTCGCGCGCTGGGCGATGCTCATCGGCGGCTCGATCATCGGCGGCCTCGGCGGCCTGTTCGCCGCGGGGCTGTTCGAGTCGCTGCTGCACTGGTCCGGCGACGTCCTGCAGAAGGCGCGCACGCTGCTGCGGCCCCGGGTGCTCGCCTTCGTGGGCGGGCTGTGCCTCACCGCGCTGGCGGCCGGGTACGTCGTGCCGCCCACGATCGACTTCGCGAAGCGCTGGTGGCACGGGTGTGAGCGGCCCGCCGCGGTGCGGGTGCTGACCTCGCCGGAGCAGCTGGATGCCGTACGCGGGCTCGCCGACGCCTACGAGTCGGCCACGGCCGCGGCGAACCACGGGTGCCCGACCGCCGAGCTGTACGTGTACGCGGCCCGCCCCGACGACGCCCGCGACGCCGTCGGCAGCGGCTGGACCAACGACGCGCTGCGGCAGATCGGCCCGCGGCCCGACGTGTGGCTGCCCGACTCCACCGCCGACGTCGACGCGGCCCGGGACGCGGCCGCGCGCTTCGCGGTGCCGGTGCCGATCACCGGGCAGCGGGTCATCGCCGCATCCCCGGTGGTGCTCGGCGTGCCCGCGGCCGCGCTGCCCGACGACCTCGCCCAGCGGCGCGAGGAGCTGACCTGGAAGCAGCTGTGGGGCGAGGCCGAGCGGCGCGGCTGGGACGTGCTGCGGCCCGACCCCGGGGTCTCGGGCGCGGGGGCGCTGGCCACGACCGTGCTGTACGACCGGACGCACGCCGACGCCCCGGCCGCCCGCGCGATCGAGCAGCGCATCGAGCGCTCCCTGGACGCGGGCGGCTTCCCGCTCGGCGACAGCACCGAGCTGCTGTGCCGCAAGCGCGCCGGCGACCCGCACAGGGCCGCGGTGCTCACCACCGAACAGGCGCTGGTCCGGTTCAACCAGGGCCTCGGCTGCGGCCTCGACGAGGGGCCGCCCGACGCCGAGCAGACCCTGGTGGCCTTCTACCCCGCCGACACGCTCGGCGCCGATCACCCGCTCGTGCGCCTCGGCTGGGACACCACCGCGGCGACGGCCACGGCCGCGGTCAGGGACCTCGACGGCTGGCTGGGCCGCGACGAGGGCAAGCGGGCCCTGGTCCGCGCGGCGCTGCGGCCGCCGCCCCTGTTCGACGTCGCCGATCCGCTCACGGACCGCTTCGGCGCGCACGCCGGGGTCGTCTTCGAGCGCCGGCCGCCGTCCCCCGACACCGTCCGGACGACGCGGCAACGGTACTCCCAGGCCAGGCGCCCCGGCCGCATCCTGCTCGCCCTGGACGTCTCGGGCTCGATGCAGACCCTGGCCGACGGCCGCCGCACGCGCCTGCAGGTGGCCTCGGCCGGCGTCGGGCGCGCCCTGGAGCTGATGAGCGGCCGCGACGAGTTCGGGCTCCGGGTGTTCCCGGCCGACGGGCGCGGCACCGGCGCCCGCGACATCGTGCCGCTGGGGCGGGCCGACGTGGCGGTCGCGGGCGTACCACGCGCGAAGGCCGCCGTCGACGGCCTCGCCCAGGTGCGGCCGGCGGGCGGCACCCCGCTGCTGCAGGCGATCGAGGACGGCGTGGACACCGCGGCGAAGGGCCTCGACGAGCAGATCGCGGGCCTGGTCGTGCTGACCGACGGCAACGACACCGGCGGCCTGGACCCGGCGGGCGTGGACGCCGTCGTGCGCGGCAAGGGCGTGCGCGTGTTCGTCATCGCGATCGGCGAGGCGAGCTGCGGCGCGTTCGGGCTGCGCGACATCACCGCACACTCCGGCGGCGCCTGCTACGACGCCGCGACCGGCTCGATCGCCGACGTCCTGCGAGACCTGTTCGGCCTGCTCTGGGGAGGCGAGCCTGCCAATGGCGGCTGAGGAATCCACGGTGGACACGACGCGCAAGCCCGGCCGGAGACCGGGGTGGCTCACGCGGCCGAAGCGGCGGCCGAAGGCCGAGCTCGTCGCGCTCGGCGTCGCCGCCGGGGTCGTGGCCACGCTGCTCGTGAACGCGTTCGTCGTGCCGTGGTTCGGCGGCGACGGGGCCGCCGAGGACGGGGAGCTCGTCATCCTCAGCGGGCGCGACGACGGGTACGGCAACCAGCGCCAGGCCCTCGTCGACCAGTGGAACGCGCTGCACCCGCGCAACCCGGCCCGCATCGAGGAGCTGGCCGCGGTCGCCGACGCCCAGCGCAGCGAGATGGTCGCCCGGGCGCAGGGCGGCGGCCGGGGCGACGCCGACATCTACAACCTCGACGTGACCTGGACGGCGGAGTTCGCCTCGCAGGGGTACATCCGCGCGCTCGGCGCGGACACGACCGGCTTCCTGCCGGCCCCGCTGGCGACCTGCCGCTACGACGGGAAGCTGTGGGCGCTGCCGTTCAACACCGACGCCGGGCTGCTGTACTACCGCGACGACTACGTGGGCACCCCGCCGACGAGCTGGCCCCAGCTGGTCGCCGCGGCCCAGTCGGTGCTCACCGGCTTCGGCGCGCTGTCCGCCGACGGCTCGCGCCCGGGCGCCGGCTACGCCGGTCAGCTCGCCGACTACGAGGGGCTGACGGTCAACGCGCTGGAGGCGATCTGGGGCGCGGGCGGCGACGTGGTGGACGGCGAGGGCACCGTCGTCATCGACTCCAAGGAGGCCCAGGACGGGCTGACCCGGCTCGCGTCCGGGCTGAGCCGGTCCTCGCCGCAGGTGGTGCTGCCCGAGTCGGCGACGTTCGACGAGCAGGCCGCGACCCAGGCCTTCGCCGAGGGCAAGGTGCTGTTCATGCGCAACTGGCCGGTCGCGCACCGGACCCTGGACCCGCCCGCGGACCTGGCCGCCGCGCCCGGCCCGTCCGCGTCGCCGGGGGCGGCCCCGCCGGCCCCGCCGGCGCCGGACACCCGCCCGGCGCTGGCGTTCGGGGTGACCCGGCTGCCCGGGCCGAGCGCGCTGGGCGGGCAGAACCTCGCGGTCTCGGCCCACAGCCGCCGGCCGAACGCGGCCCGGCAGCTCATCGAGTTCCTCACCAGCGAGCGCAGCCAGCAGATCCTGTTCGAGCGGGGCGGGTTCGCGGCCACCCGCGAGATCGTGTACCGCGACGCGCAGGTGGTGCGGCGCTACCGGTACGCCCCGACGCTGCTCGAGGCGATCCGCTCGGCCCGCACCCGCCCGGTGACCCCGCACTACGCGCAGTTCTCGGAGACGTTCCGGGCGATCGTCCGCGAGGCGCTCGCCGACGGCGGCCGGCTCCCCGCCGACGCGAAGCCGAGGCTGGAGGCGGCGCTGAAGGGCTACAAGCGCTGAGTGCCGGCGCCGGTACCGGCGACGACCCCGGCGATCGCCCACAGGCTCTCGGTGCCGGGCACGAAGTAGCCGTCGTGCCCGTCCACGCCGCCGACCGGGATCGCGGTGGCGCCGAAGCCGGGCTCGTCGGGGTGCGCGCCGTGCCCGGCCCCGGCGATCCGCACGCCCGGGATGCGGCGGGTCCAGTCGTTCGCGGCGGTCCCGGCCCACACGTGCGCGGCGGTGTGCAGGTCCGCGGCCCGGGTGACGCCGAGGCCGGGGCTGCCCAGCGCGACGATGTCGGTGACCCGGTGGTCGAGCCGGTGCGCGGCCAGCCCGGCGACGGTCGAGCCGTAGCTGTGCCCGACGACGACGATGCGCTCCCCCGGCAGCCGGGTCACGAACTCGCACAGCGCCGCGGCGCCGGCCGAGGCCAGGTCCTCGCGGGCCGCGTCGAGGCCGACGCCGTGCGGCGGGTGGTAGCCGAGCCAGGCCACGACGGCGGCCCGGTCCTCGCCGCGGGCCGTGATCGCGTCGAGGAGCTGCCGGGCCTGCCAGGCGGGGGCCCGGCGCTGGACGCCGCCGAGCCCGCGGTCGAAGTTCGCCGCGGTCGTGTCCACGCCGGGGACGAGGACCACGACGGTGCGGGCCGTGCTCAGCTCGCCCTCGATCTGCAGGGCGCGCCCGTCGGCGAGCCGGACGCCGGCCATCGGCAGCGGGGCCGGGGTGGCGGGGGCGTGGGTGGGGCCGAAGACGGTGAGGGCGGCGGCGACGACGGGGAGCAGCAGCAGCGTTCGCATGCCGCAGAAGCTAGGAATGCGGTGTACCCCGGATCGTCATACCGCGGAGCGGTCATGCGGCTCCCTCCGGAGTACTGAAGAACGCCATCGGGTCGTGGGTGCCCCGGTGCACGGGCGCCGCGAGCCGCAGGCGCCGCTTCACGCCGGCGAGGTGGTCGTGCAGGTCGGGGTCGCCGTGCCGGGACGCGGTGAGGTGCCCGATCCCCCGCTCCCGCAGCCAGCGCAGCAGCACGGCGCCCTCGCTGTGCGGCCACGGCCGGCGGCCGTGGTAGACGTCGTGCACGGCCACGGCGACGCCGGGCCGGAGGCGCTCGAAGATCCCGGCGGTGTACCAGCGGGCGAACCCGGCGGTGTGCCGGGCGTCGACGAGCACGAAGCCGGGGTCGCCGGGCAGCTCGGCGGCGCGGACGTCGCCGCGCACGAACCGCCAGCGGGTGCGGGTCAGCTCCTCGGGCAGGCTGCGGCGGGCGTGGTCGACCAGGTCGTAGGTGTGCAGCACGCCGCCGCCGTTGTCGCGCAGGGCGCGCAGCAGCCAGGAGGTCGACCAGCCGTGGGAGGAGCCGATCTCGACCACCGTGTGCGGGCGCAGCGCCCGGACGGTGAGGTAGCTGATCTCGGCCTCGATGTCGTCGAGCTTCGGGCGCAGGCAACCCTGGGCGAGCATCTCCCGCTGCTCCTCGCGGGCGGCGCGCAGGGCGTCGGCGTGCTCGCGGTACCAGGCGATGATGGTCTCGACGGAGTACATGCCGCGCACGGTAGGGCCGCGGGGCCGGGCCGGTCGTCACTCCGCGGAGCCACGCGCGGGGGCTACCGGGGTACTACTCCCCCGCCGTGACGACCCCGGACTCGTAGGCGAAGACGACCGCCTGGGCCCGGTCGCGCAGGTCGAGCTTCTGCAGCACGCGGCTCACATGGGTCTTCACGGTCTGCTCGGCGACGACGAGGGTCTCGGCGATCTCGGCGTTGGAGCGGCCACGGGCGATCAGCCGCAGCACCTCGACCTCGCGCGGGGTGAGCTCGCGCAGCCTGGCCGGGGTGTGGTTGACGGCCCGGGGCCGGGCCGCGAACTCCTCGATGAGCTTGCGGGTCACCGAGGGCGCGAGCAGGCCGTCGCCGGCCGCGACGACCCGGACCGCGTTGACGAGCTCGGCGGCCGGGGCGTCCTTGAGCAGGAAGCCGGACGCGCCGGAGCGCAGCGCCTCGAACACGTAGTCGTCGAGGTCGAACGTGGTGAGCATGAGCACCCGGGGCCGGTGCAGGCCGGGGCCGACGTCGAGGATGCGGCGGGTGGCCTGCAGGCCGTCGAGGACCGGCATGCGGATGTCCATGAGCACCACGTCGGGCGCCCGCTCGCGGGCCAGGGTCACGCCCTGCTCGCCGTCGGCGGCGTCGCCCACGACGGTGAAGTCGGGCTGGGCGGCCAGCAGCGCGGCGAAGCCCTGGCGGACCATCGCCTGGTCGTCGACGATGAGAATCTTGATCATGCGTCTCCCAGGGGCAGCGTGGCGACGACCTCGTAGCCGCCGTCGGCGGCCGGGCCGGCGCGCAGGGTCCCGCCGATGACGGCGGCGCGTTCCTGCATGCCGATCAGCCCGTGGCCGCCCTTGCCCTCCGGGGCCGGCGGGGCGCCGGTGGGCTCGTTGCGGACGAAGACCCGCAGCTCGGCCTTGTCGCGGAAGATGACGATGGCGACCGGGGCGCCGGGTGCGTGGCGGCGGGCGTTGGACAGCGCCTCCTGCACGATGCGGTAGGCGGCCAGCCCGACGCCGGGCGGGACCTCGATGCCGGGGGCGGGCGAGTACTCGACCTGGACCCCGGCCGCGCGGGCCTCCCGGACCAGGCCGCCGAGCTCGTCCAGGGTCGGCTGGGGCTCGGTGAGCGGGACGGAGTCGTCACGCAGCACGCCGAGCAGGCGGCGCATCTCGGTGAGGGCCTCGCGCGAGGTACCGGCGATGGCTTGCAGCTCCTCGGCCACGGCCGGGGGGACGCCCTCGATGCGGTACACCGCGGTCTCGGCCCGCACCGCGATGAGCGACATGTGGTGCGCGACGATGTCGTGCATCTCGCGGGCGATCCGGTTGCGTTCCTCGGCGACGGTCGAGCGGGTCTGGGCGAGCTCGGTGCGCTCGGCCTCGGCGGCCAGCTCGCGCTGGACCTCGCGGCGGCGGCGGACCTGGTCGCCGACGACGAGCAGGGCGAGCACGAGCAGCAGCAGCCCGGCGACGTTGCCGGGCGCGACGTAGCCGAGCACGAGCAGCCAGGCGCTGACGCCGACCCAGATGACGATGTTGCGGGGGTGGCGGATCGCGACGACGGTGAGGATGAGCGGGAAGCTCAGGATCTGCACGGGCTGGAAGGGCCACGGGGTGCCCTGGTCGATGTGCAGGTTGATGCTGGTGTAGATGGCCGAGACGAACGCGACCCGCCAGGCCAGCAGCGGGCGGGTCGCGACCAGCGCGATCGGCGCCCCGATGAGCGCCGAGCAGAGGATGATCTGGCCCCAGTGGGCGTTGCCCTCGCGGGGGACGTTGCCCAGGTAGTACTCGTAGGCGAGCAGGCCCGCGAGCAGCCCGGCGATGACGCCGATCAGCGGCAGGGCGCCGCCGAGCCGGGTCTTGGGGTGGACCGCGGGATCCCGGGCGGCGATGAGCCCCCACAGGCCGCGCGCGATCCACCCCACGATCGTCATGCTATGCCAGCTGCGGTACCACCTCGTCGAGGGCCTGGTCGACGGTCTTCACCGTGATCGCCTTCTGCTGGATCAGCAGCAGCTCCTTGTCGAGGTTGGCCGGGGTGACGGCGTAGGTCGGGTCCTCGGCGGTCGCGCTCACCTCGTGGTACACCAGGACCAGCCAGGACTTGTCCCGGATCGCCTGGTCGACCCACTGGCCGACCTGGGCCGGGGTCGTGGTGTCCAGGATGTTCTGCACCTTGATGTTGTAGACGTCGGTGCTGTCCTTGGTGTTGTACCCCTCGTCGGTGGAGCGGTGCGAGCGGTAGTACTGCTTGGCCGTGCTGAGCACCGTGGCGTTGTACTCGCCGTACGGGGTCGCGAAGTTCTTGGCCACGCCGGTGCCGTACCACGAGCGCAGGTCCGCCTGGCTGTTCTTGAGCTCGGCGTCCACCTGCGCGGGCGTGAGCGTCGGCAGGTGCGGGTGGGTCACCGTGTGCGAGGCGACCTCGATCCCGTGGTTGGCCAGGTCGCCCATCTGCGCCTTGGTCATGTAGTCCGGGTAGTCGATGGTGCTCGTGAGCAGGTAGTACGTGGCCGGCATGTGGTACTTGTCCAGCAGCGGCACGCCGGCGGTGTACTGCGACTTCCAGCCGTCGTCGAACGTGAGGCTGACGAGCGCCCGGTTGAGCTGCGCCGGGGTGTACTCCGCGAGGCTGAAGTCGTCCGCGGTGACCCAGCCGACCTTCGCGATCACCTGGAACACGGTGATCCTGGTGGCGCCGGCGGGGACGGTGTACTGCGCGCTGACCTTCGCCCACGCCGAGGAGGCCGGGGCGGCGGCAAGGTACGCGTACTGTTCCGAGCCGTCGGCCATGGTGACCTCGACGTCGATCTCGCTGTCCACATTGGACTGGTACCAGTTGGAGTACTGGTAGGTCTTGCCGGGCGTGACGCCGACCGCGGCCGGGCTCCACTTGGAGTCGCCGCTGGTGTACTTCGTGATCTGCGTCTTCACGCTGCGGCTGCCGGTGTGCCCGGTGGTGAGGTAGCTGAACGTCGTCGTGTTCGTGCCCCACGTGGAGCTGCTCCAGCCCGAGGGCGCGCCGCCGCTGGCGGTCTCGACGCCCGGGTTGGCGATGAGGTTGCCCGGGGAGGTCGGCGGCGGCGTGGTCGTCGTGTCGTTGACGGTGACGGTGACCTTGGACGTCGCCGCGGTGGCGCTGGAGGCCGTGCGGGCGGTGGCGGTGACGGTGTGCACGCCGTTGGCGGCCTTCTTCGTGTCCCAGCTCGCGGTGAACGGGGCCTCGGTGTCCTCGGCGCCGAGGTCGGTGCCGTCGACGGAGAACTTCACGCCGACCACGTCGGCGCTGGCGGTCGCCGCGATCTGCTGGGTGCCGGAGACGGTGGCGCCGTCGGCGGGCGCGGTCAGCTTGACCGAGGCCGGGGGCGGGGTCGGGTCGGTGGCGCCGGACTCGGCGAGGAAGTACAGGTCGGTCTGCAGGCTGCCCTTCTTGTCCAGCACGTGGTACACCGACGCCTTCACCGCGTCGGCGGGCGTCGTGAACTCGACCGAGAGCTGCTTCCACGCGGCGGAGACGGGCGCGTCGGCCAGCCACACGAACGTCTGCTTGCCGGCGGCGTTGGTGTAGACGACCTCGAGCGTGGTCAGGACGCTGCCGATGTACCAGTCCGAGACGACGTACTTGGTGCCCGGCTTGACGGTGACGGGCGCCGACATCCACTTCGCGTCGCCGGACGTGCGCGAGGTCATGGTGACGGCGAGGCTCTTCTGGCCGTCCTTGCCGCCGTCCTTCCAGGCCGAGGTGGCCTGGTTGGTGCCCCACTTGTCGAAGGTCCAGCTCGCCGGCCCGGAGCCGGAGGCGGTCTCGGCCGACGGGTTGCCGATGAGGTTGGCGCCGACCGCGTAGGCCGTGATGTTCGGCAGCAGCGCGGAGACGACGGCCGCGAGAACCGTGCCGATGAGTAGTCTGTACAGCCGCACGTGTCGGTACCCCATTCGTCACTGAGAGCAACTTCGGACGGGTATCACACCAACCGTCCTCATATCGCGTCAACGCAACGTGAGGACGCCGTCACGACAGTTCGCCAAGAGAAGGCCCTGACCTGGACCTCGTCGCAGATTAGCCCTCAGATTCGTGCACGTTCGGATTAACTCCGACGCGCCGGAGGTGAAACTGCGCGTCACCCGAACGGGGTGAACCGCCCGTTCCCGGGGCCGGGCACGCGGGGTGACCGGGCCCCGGGAGGGTGAGCTAGAGCCGCCGCTGCACCGGCAGTCGCGAGCGGGTCAGCAGGCCGCTCGCGGCCATCGCGATGAGCGGCACGACCACGAGCGTGACGGCCAGGCTCGGCCAGGGCCACGTGAACGGCGCGGACAGGCTGGACGGCCACCGGTGCGCGGTCGCGCGGTTGAGGGCCGCGAGCACCGCGGCGCCCGCGCCGAGCCCGCCGGCCGCGCCGAGCAACGAGCCCAGCCCCGCGATGAGGCCGGCGCGGCTCAGGGCCAGCCGCCGGCGCACGCCCGGGGAGGCGCCGACGGCCCCGAGCGTCGCGTGGTCGGGCCGGCTGTCCACCGCGGACAGGCCCGTGGCGATGCCGGCCGCGCCGAGCGTGACCATGGCCGCCGCGAACGCGAGCAGGAGCACCAGCAGGGTCGCGCCGGAGTCCCGGGGTCTGGTGATCTGGCCGTCGTAGCCGTATCCGAGGTGGGCCAGCTGCTCCGCGAACGCGTCGGACTCGGCCGTCGTCGGCAGCCGGGTGGTGGCCGCGACGATGCCGACGACAGCGCTGGCGAACCCGGCCCGGGCCACCGCCTGCGGCGAGATCGCGAAGAACTCCCGCGAGCGGGCCGTCGGCGCGTAGTAGCCGGGCACCTCCAGCGACTCGCCCCCCGGACTCCGAGCGGACGAGCCGGGCCTTGCCGTGGTACACCAGCATCGGGTCGCCCACGACGACACCGCCGTCGGCGAGGACCTCGCGGGCCCGCTCCAGGTCCGGGCCGCTGATCCCGCCGATGGGGCCGAGGGCGGCGCCGTCGTCGACGAGGTGCAGGGCGGACGGGTCGCCGAGGGTCACGTGGAACATCTCGGCGCAGCGCGGGTCGGCGGCCGCGGCGCGCTGCTGCGGCGGGGTCACGGCGCCCGGCTCGTACGGGCACCAGTTCTCCCGCGGCCGGACCGCCTGCAGGTCACAGCGTTGCGGCCCCGGGGCGGCACAGGTCACCGAGCGGATCTCGGTCACCTCGCGGATCGGCAGCGGCGCGACGGCCTCGCGGAGCCGCTCGGTCGGCAGCTGGGCCGGGCGCCCGCCCTGGCTCGGCTGCTGCTGGATGACGACGGCGGTGCCGATCGGCAGGGCCGGCACGTACATCGCGTCCATCTTCGCCTCGATGCTGGTCTGGTAGGCCGCGACCGCGGTGCTGCCGATGACCGCGGCCATGACCGCGGAGACGGCGGGCGAGGCCGAGGCGCGGTTGCGGGCCGCGTCGCGCACGGCGATCCGCACCGCCGGCGGCAGCCCACCGCCGAGCCGGGCGATGGCGCCGAGGATGGCGGGCGTGGACAGCACCAGACCGAGCTCGGCGATGACCAGCCCGGCGAGGACAGCCTCGGCCCGGGCACCGGCGACCCCCCACGCCGCGATCCCGGCGCCCGCGGCGAGCCCGGCCAGCCCGGCGAGGGCCAGGCGGCGCCCGGTGCGGGCGCGCGGCCGGCGGCCGGTGAGCGCGGCGAGCACGTCGGTGCGCCCGGCCGTGATGGCGGGGGCGAGCGCGGCGGCGACGCCGGTCAGCACGGCCAGGACCGCGACCCCGACCAGCTGCCCGGGCGGGACGCGCAGGCCGCCCGGGCGGGCGTGCAACAGGTACTGCGCCAGCACCGGCCGCGCGGCCAGGGCGCCCGCGACGCCGATCGCGGTGCCGGTGAGGGCCGCGGCCGCGCCGAGCACGAGCCCGTCGGCGAGCACGATCCGGCGCAGGTGCCCGGGGCCGCCGCCGCTCGCGGCGACGAGCCCGAGCTCCCGGCGCCGGCGCCGGGCCCCGACGGCGAACGCGGGCCCGGCCAGGAGCACCACCTCGAGCGTCGCCAGGCCGAGCACGAGCACGGCCAACCGGAAGTTGCGCTCGCCGGGCGCCATCTCGTCGGGCCGGGCGGTGAGCATGCCGTCACGCTCGGGGCCGAGGAGGACGGCGCGGGAGCGGGCGACGATCCCGCGCTCGTTGAGCGTGCGGACCTGGTCCCACGTCAGGGGGGCGGGGGCGTCGACGTACCAGATGCCGTCGCCGCCCATCGGCAGCGCGCCCGGGCGCATGACGATGCCGCCGTTGAGGTCGCCGGGGCGCTCGAACTGCCCGACGACCGTGAACCTGCGCTTGTCGTCGGGCAGCGTGAACGTCCCGCCCAGGCGGGTGCCGAGGCGGTCCATGGCGGCGGCGTCGAGCGCGGCCTCCGCGTCGGTCGCGGGGGCCCGGCCGTCGAGCAGCTCCAGGTGCCCGGCCCAGCGCGGGTCGGCCAGGTCGAGCAGGTGCACCGGCAGGCCCGCCCGCCCGGCCGCGGTGGTGACCGCGATCCGGTGGTGCTCGTCGGTGTGCACCAGGCTGCTGCCCGGCGGCAGGGCGGCCTGGAGGGCCCGCTCGACGTCGGCGGCCGCGACGCCGTGCACGAACCGGGCGTCGTCGTGCACGGGGCGGTACTGCTCGCCGGAGCGCCCCTGCTGGATCGGCCCGTCGAAGGCCCACTGCACGGTCGCGTCGAACCGGCCGAGGTCGCGGTCGGCCTGCTCGGCCGGGGTGAGCGTGAACTGGTCCAGGGTCGTGGCGACGAAGGACAGTGCGAGCACGGGCAGCATGATGAGCCCGACGATGAGCGCCGTGCGGCCCTTGGCCCGCGCCGCCTCCCGCCTGGCAATGCGCAATGCGATCACGAGGTCGCGCCGTGCAGGAGGTGCTCGGGCTGGGTCAAGGGCCCCGACGCGTCGACGATCCGGCCGTCTCGCAGGAACACCACGCGGTCGGCCCACGCCGCGTGCCGGGCCTCGTGGGTCACCAGCACGCCGGCCGCGCCACCGTCCACTTTGGAGCGCATGAGCCGCAGCACCGCCTCGCCGGTCCGCGAGTCCAGCGCGCCGGTCGGCTCGTCGGCGAGGATGAGCCGCCGCTGCCCGACCAGCGCCCGCGCGATCGCGACCCGCTGCTGCTGGCCGCCGGAGAGCTCGTCGGGGAACCGTCCCGCGCAGTCGGCGAGCTCCACGTCGGCGAGCGCGGCCAGCGCGGTGCGCCGGGCCCGGCGGGGCGAGGTTCCGTCCAGCTCGAGCGGGAGGGCCACGTTCTCGGCCGCGGTCAGGGCGGGCAGGAGGTTGAGGTCCTGGAAGACGTACCCCACCGAGCGTCTGCGCATCGCGGCCAGTTCCCGCTTGCGCATCCCCTCGAGCCGCCGCCCCTCGACGGCCACCCCGCCGGCATCGGGCCGATCGAGCCCGCCGGCCAAATTCAGCAGCGTCGACTTCCCGGAGCCGGACGGCCCCATGACCGCGACGAGCTCCCCCTCCGCCACGGCGAGCGACACCCCGCGCAGCGCGTGGACGGCCGTCTCCCCGTGCCCGTGGGTGCGGCACACGTCGAAGAGCTCAAGCACGCTCATCGACAACCTCCGGGTGGACGTTCAGAGCCCGGGCGGCCGGCCGCGTGCGCACCTCGCGCACGAGGCTCGACTCGCAGTGGTCGAGCCAGCGCAGCTCGGCCTCGGCCTGGAACACCATGGCGTCCAGCACCAGCCGCCACGGCAGATCCCCGGGCCGCTCGGCGCCGCGCTTGAGCCGCGTGTACTCCTGCATCGCCCGCATCGTCGCCGTCCGCTGCGCCTGCACGATCGCCTGGACGTCCACGCCGGGCGTGGTGATCGCGAGCGCCAGCTTCACCGCGAGCTCGTCGCGCGGCCGGTCCTTGGCCTGCACCGGCGTGACGAACCAGGCCCGCACCTCGGCGCGGCCGGGCTCGGTGATCTCGTACGGCCGCTGCCCGTCACTCTCGGGAAGCGGCCGCACGAGGTGATCCCGCTCGAGCCGGGCGAGGGTCGTGTAGACCTGCCCGATGTTGAGCGGCCAGGTGCCCCCCGTCGACTCCTCGAACGTGCTGCGGAGCTGGTATCCGTGCATCGGTCCCCGCTCGAGCAGGGCGAGGAGCCCGTACCTGATCGACATGCATACGGAGTATGCATACTCGGTATACGGTGGTCAAGCACGCGGCACTTCGCACCCGGGAAATGTGTGCACCATGCGCGCGGCCACCGGTCCGGGACGGACGGGCGACCGCGACGCAGAACCGCCGCCCTCCAGCGCAAAAGCAGGCCACCGACCGCCGAATCAGATTTTTCGCCCGTGGACCGGCGAAGCATCCGATACGTCGCGGCGCGGAGCGCCCGACATATCGCGCCGGCCGTCACGCGACCGCCGGGCCCCCGTCGATGCCGAGCTGCCGCCGCCGCGGATAGGGCCGGACCACAGCGCCCGCGGCCTCGAGCTCCAGGATCATCCCCAGCACGCGCCCGTCCAGGTCCTCGTCGGCCGGCAGCGTCACCAGGCGCTCGTGCCGCCAGGGCTCCGCAAGCCCCCCGCCCTCCAGCGCCGCCCGCAGCAGCGCCGCCGTCGAGCGGGTCATGGTGCGGGTGGTGTTCACGCCCGGGGGCGTCGGCGAGTACACGGGCCAGTAGGCGTGCCGGTCCCCCGAGCGCGGCCGGCGCGGATGGCCGCGGCAGTGGCGCAGGAACGCGTCGAGGTCGAGCGCGTCGTGCCGCATGGCCTCGGCGACGAGCACCGCCCAGCTGAAGCCGCCCACCAGGCCCCACGCGGCGCCGTCCAGCTCGCGTTCGCGGGACCAGCGGCGCACGCGGGTCAGCAGGTCCCGGAACGCGGCCGGGTCGAGGCCCTCCAGCAGCGCGCCGGCGTCGTGCACGGCGAGCGCCGCCCTCCGGCCGGGCTCGTCCAGGGAGGGGTCGAGCGGGAGGCGGTGTACGTCGGCGGTCGTGACGTGCTGCACGTCGACGCTCACCCCGGCCACCGTCGCGCGGACCACGGGCACGATCGTGCCGGCCAGGCGGGCGCCGGGCAGCGATTCGGCCAGCTCGGCCAGGGCGGTGCCACCCGAACCGGAGCCAGCCGAACCGGAGCCAGCCGAACCGGAGCCACCCGGAGGAGACGCCCACACCAGGTCCAGGTCGGTGCCGGCGGTGGCGATGCCCAGGCGGACGGAGCCGATCACGTGCACGCGGGAGCCGGGGCGCAGCGCGGCGCACGCGTCCGTGACGAGGGACAGGGCGGCGTCGTGGCCGGTGGACAGGGGCACGGTGTGCCGGACCGTGAACGGCGTGTCGGCGCCGCGGCTGATCAGGTCGACCGCGTTGATCGTGAACTCCAGGGGCTGCCAGTCGCGGCGCAGGGCGGCGTACACCGGCTCGATCGAGGCGCCCGTCAGCTTGGCGATGGTCAGGTGCGCGACGAAATCCCGAGACGCGCACCCGGGAAAGCGGGCGGCCAGGGCGCTCTGGAGGCGGCGCAGGGCGTCCGAGGGCGACGGCGCGACCCAGACGGTGGTCGAGCCGCGGTGGTCGAAGCGGCGGACCTCGGCCAGGCGTACGCGGATCGGGCCGGTGCCGGCCACCACCTCGGCGACCACCGCCGCGGCGGCCTCGAAGTCGGCCTGGGGCACGAAGCCGTGGAGGAGGGTGATGTGGGGCATCCAGCGGCGGTACGACGGGTCGTGCAGCGAACGCACGGCCTGGATCCGCGGCCACACGTGCTCGGGCGGGCGCACCACGAGGGCCGAGGTGTGCACGGCGGGCGAGTCGACGGTCCGCTGAGCCGGTTGCAGGAGTGCGGTGACGCCGAAGTGGTCGGAGACGTACCGGTCGCCGGCGAACGGGCGGTCGCCGAAGCGCTCGGCCACGACCGGGGTGAGCGGGCCCCGCACGAGGATGCGGTCCAGGCGCGCGGCGCGGCCGGTGCGGGAGGCCAGGGCCGCGAGGGGGTTCACGGCGGGGTCGAAGGTGAAGCCGGCGTCGTGCGGATGCACGGCGCGCCAGGCGTCGACGTAGCCGGGGACCGCCGGGGCGGCCTCGTCGCCGGCGTTGAGGTCGGCGAGCACCACCGCGGCGTCGAGGTCGCCGCGGCCGAGGCGCTCGGCGATGACCCGCAGCTGGTGCTCGCGCCGCTGCTCGGCCCCCTCGGTGTGGTCGCTCGTGAGGTGTGCGGCCACGAAGCCGGTGCGGCGGCCGTTGAGCACGGTGTGGCCGAGGACCAGCCGCTTGTACGCCGAGAGCCGGTGCACCTCCAGGGTCAGCGGCCAGCGGGCGATGAGCGTGGTGCCGTAGCCGATCTCGGCGTCGGGGCCGGCCGAGACGCAGTAGCGCTCGCGCACCCACGGCGCCGCGAGCAGCGCGGCCCACAGGTCGTGGGTGACCTCGTGCAGCGCGACGACGTCGGCGCCGAGCCCCTCCAGCAGGTCGACGCAGGCGGGGACGCGCCGCTCGGGATAGGTCATCTCGCGGTCGTACGCGTCCGAGAGCACGTTGAACGTGGCCACCTGCACCGCGTCGGCGTGCACGGGCGCGGCCGGGCCGGCCGGGGCCCACTGCCCGGTGACGGGATCGAAGCGCAGGCAGGCCGCGGCGTCGAACGCCGAGATCGCGCGTTTCGGGGCCCGCGCCGCGACGGGCGCCTGGGCCGCGGTGAGCGCGGCGAGGTCGGCGGCCGGGGCGGTGCCGGAGCCGAACACGAGGTCGACGCGCGACCGGCGGTCCCACACGATGACGGAGCCGGCCTTGACCCACTGCACCCGGTGCCACGGCACGTCCCCGCCGCCGACGAACGCGAGCAGCGGCGTCTCGCGGATCCCGGCCCCGCGCTCCTCGTAGCCGACGCGGAAGCGCGCCGCGTCGAGGGCGGCGTCGTACCGGATCCGGGAGACGACATCCTGCACCGGCCTCATGCCGCGAGCCTAGGTCGCGGCATGAGGCCGGTGCGAACGATTTCCTGCGGGGACGCCGCGGCTACTTGTACGTGATGTCCGACGACGTGAAGTTGCAGTGGCCGTCGCCCATCCCGTCACCGAGGTACTTCGGCTCGCTGCCCTTCGCCACGCCCGTGTACTCGGCGCAGACGTGGATACCGGACGAGCTCTGCACCACGACCCGGGTCAGCGTGGCGGTGTCGCCCCAGTTGGTGTTGATGCCCACCACGTACTTCGCCTTGTTCAGCAGCACGTTGTCCACGGTCACGTGGCGCTCGTAGTGGTTGGTGCAGTTGCCGCAGCCGCGGTAGAGCTTGCCGATGTCGCTGGCGTAGAAGCCGCTGATGTGCACGGTGCCGTTGCCGTTGTGCTGGAACACCTTGTCGCTGGCCGACCTGGCGCCGCCGCCGATGACGTAGGAGTCGCCGCCGCTGGTGCCCAGGAACGTCGCGGCGTCCTCGCCCACGTCCTCCCACCAGACGTTCTGGATGGTGCAGCGGCCGAGGCAGTGCACGCCGTCGCCGGCCGGGGAGCCGATGATGACGTTCTTGAGCGTGGCGCCGTCGGCGAGCTCGAACATCGGGTCCTGGCTCTCGCTCTGGCTGCCGTCGCCGATGCAGCAGTAGCGCTTCATCCCGCCGTCGAGCGAGCCGCTCACCTTGATGGTGCCGCTGACCGAGACCGAGCCGGTGCTGCTCGGCCACGAGCCGGTCGGGGTGCTGCCGCCGCCACCCGATGTCGGGGTCGGGGTCGGCGACTTCGTGGGCGTCGGGGACTTGGTGGGCGTGGGGCCCGTGGTGGTCGGCGCCGGGCCGGCCGTGTCGCTCACGGTCACGTCGTCGAACGAGGCCGCCGCGTAGGCGGTCTGCACGCCGATGCGGCCGCTGGAGGCGACCGAGCTCGAGCCGGAGCCGACCGAGGCCCCGTCGACCGCGCCGGAGATGGTGCTGCCGGAGACGGTGAGCGACAGGGTGTACCAGGTGCCGGTGCTCACCGTGCGCGAGACCTGCCCGAGCACGGTGACCGAGCCGCTGTTGACCGCCTGCAGCTGCACGCCGCCCGGCACCAGCGCGAGCCGGTAGAAGGTCGTGGAGCTCTTGGCCCGGGCCAGCAGCCCGGCGAGGCCGTTGCCGGGCAGCGAGGTCGGCTTGACGCGGGCGCTGACGGTGTAGTTCGTCCAGCCGGTGTCACCGGCGAACTCCCGGGCGTTCTCGCTGCCCGAGTTGCTCTGGTTCAGCGCCTTGGAGCCGTCGGAGACGACGGCCCAGGTGCCGCCGGACTTCGACCAGCCACCGAGGTCGCCGTCCTCGAAGTTGTCGCTGAACAGCGTGGCCGCGAACGCGATCTGCGAGAAGATCGCGGCCGAGGCGGTGAACGCGGCGACGCCGGCGGCCACGATGGGCCAGCGGCGCCGCCTGGGGCGGGTGTCCATGCTTCCTCCGTCGAAGGAGACGTGACGCATGGGGGTGTGCGGCGGGACTGGGCGGGTCGGCCGCATGCGTGGGGCTGAGGAAAACGCTTTCCTCGTCCGTAACCTAGACCGTCGTCGATCCCGCGTCAACCGGTGAGAGGTGCATCCAGGTGAAGACGAGGGGCACGTCGCCGTCGCTGATCAGGTGGTGGTTCTCCCCCGGCTCGATGATGAGGATGTCGCCGGCCGTGAACCGGGTGTCGGCGGATCCGTTGAGCTCCAGCACGCCCGCGCCCTGCACGATGGTGAAGATCTCCGGGACGTCGTGGACGTGCACGTCGGACTCGGGGTGGGTGCGGTGCCCGGGGTCGTCGTAGCGGCTGATCCCGCCGCGCTGGACCGGGCCCCAGCCCCGCCCGATGGCGGCGAGGGTGGCCGGCGTACCGCCGTCGGGCAGGTCGGCGAGTGAAAGTTTCCTCACGGCAGGACTCCGATCTCACGGAAGTGGGCGCGTTCGGCGGCGGCGCGGCGGACGATCGCCGCCGCGCCCGGGATCTCCACGCCGTCCTCGCGCCGGGCGAGGCGGGCGGGGTCGAGCAGCACGGGCTCACCGGCGGCCAGGATCGCCTCCGCGAGGGCCGTGAACGGTTCGGTCCGCTCCAGCGGCACCAGCAGCGGCACGTCGCGGTCGCGGTGGTCGAGCAGGTTCTCCAGCAGCCCGGTCCGGCCGGGCACGACCTCCCCGTCCAGGCGGTCCTGGGCGTAGCCGACCTCGGCGGTGCCCTCACGCCCGACGACGGTGATGTCGCCGGGCACGAACTCGGCGGAGCAGAGGGTGACGGCCACGAACACCGCGCGGCCGTCGGGCGCGGTGAGGCGCAGCGTGGCCGTGTCCTCCACCTCGACGGCCGGTCTGGTGCGGTACCGGTCCAGGCTGAGCGTCCACGGTGGACGGATTCCGGTGATGGCCAGCGCCTGCATGAGGGCGTGCGCGAAGGGGTTCACGAGGGCCCCGTCCCGCCCCCGCCGCCCCGCCCACGAGCTGCGCGTCCAGTAACTGTCGGGCCGCCACCAGGCGCCGGCGACCGAGGCCGACGTCACCTCGCCGACCCGCTCGGCCAGCAGCGGCAGCGTCGGCGAGCCCAGCGCCTGGAAGCCGATCTGCAGCACCCGGCCGCGGGAGGCCTCGGCGAGGCGCCGGTGGTCGGCCAGGGACAGCACCGGCGGCTTCTCCAGCAGCAGGTCGGCCCCGGCGCCGAGGACGTCGAGGGCGATCGGCAGGTGCGTGTGCGGCGGGGTGCACACGACCACGACGTCCGGCTTGCGCTCCTCGAGCATCCGCCGGTGGTCGGTGTAGTCGTAGCCGGGCTGCACGTCGCAGGTGGCGACGAGCCGGACCCGCTCGCCGAGGGCGTCGATGGCCCGCAGGTGCCAGGCCCCGTGCCCGGCCGCCCCGATGAGCGCGACGGTCGTGCTCACCGCAGCCCCGCCAGGGTGCCGAGCACGCCGTGGCGCTCCAGGGCGCCGGTCCACTCGGCCAGCTGCTTGCGCAGCTCGGTGTCGTCGGCGAAGCCGGGCGGGAAGACGGCGTCGAGCGCCAGCAGGTCCGGGGCGGACCGCAGCCGGTCCGCGAGGGGATCGTCCAGCGGCAGCGGGGTGCCGTCGTCGGCCGAGCCGCGCACGAAGCGCATCCAGGCGGCGAGGACGAGGGTGGCGTACAGCGGCATGCTCCCCGCCGCCCGCCGGTCCGCGATGGTGCCGAGGAGCCGCTGCGGGAGCTTCTGCGAGCCGTCCATCGCGACCTGCAGGGTGCGATGGCGCAGGGCGGCGTTGGCGAAGCGCGCGAGGGCGCTCTGCCCGAACCGCTCGACCGTCACCCCCTCCGGCGGGCACAGCGTCGGCGCGATGTCGGTCGCGATGAACCGTTCCACGACGTCGCGCATCCCCGGCAGCGCCAGCGACCGGTCGATGGTGGGCGCGCCGGCCAGCGCCCCGAGGTACGCCAGCGCCGAGTGCACCCCGAGGACCGCCCGCAGCTTCAGCCCCTCCCACGGCCCCACGTCGTCGGTGACGACGGCGCCGGCCAGGTCCCACGCCGGCCGCCCGCCCGGGAAGTCGTCCTCGAGGACCCACGCGCTGAACGGCTCCGCGCCCACCGTGGCCCGGTCCTCCAGGCCCAGGACGTCCCGCGCGGTGGCGTAGGTGGCATCGGTACTGGCCGGCACGATGCGATCCACCATGGTGCTCGGGAACCCGGTCGAGTCCACGATGGACGGCCCCAGCTCGGCCACGACGAGCTCGCGCAGCCGCCGGCCGTTGCTGGGCAGGTTGTCGCAGCTCACCAGCGCGATCGGCGCCCCCGCGCGGGCTCGCAGCCCCCGGACCAGCAGGTCGAGGACGGCCGAGCCGGGCCGGTACGCCTTCTCGGTCACCGTCAGCGTGACGATCCGCACGGCCGGGTCGGCCAGCAGGCGCTCGACCGCCTCCGGCTCGCTCGCCGCGTGCAGGGCCCGGCTGTGGACCCCGAGCACGCGCGGCGTGACCCGCTCGCCGTCCAGGGTCAGCACGCTGTACAGCAGGTCCTGCTCCAGCAGCGGGTCGAGCACGGCCCGGGAGCGGGGCGCGACCGCGGCGATGCCCCAGTCCCCGCCGGCCTCGGCGATCGCGTCGGCGGTGAAGACCGCCTGGTGGGCCCGGTGGAACGCGCCCAGCCCGAGGTGCACGATGCCGGTGGCCGGGGCCGGGGCCGGGGCCACGTCACCGGCGGTGGCCCGGCTCAGGCGCTCCATACCGGCCCCTGCGGGAACGCGAACCGCTCGACGGACTCGGGCCGCATCCGCACGCTGTAGCCGGGCCGTTCGGGCAGCCGGTAGCGGCCGTCGGCCACCCGGACCGGGTCGGTGAAGTGCTCGTGCAGGTGGTCGACGTACTCCACCATCCGCCCCTCCATCGACCGGCTCACGCGCAGGTAGTCGAAGAACGACAGGTGCTGCACGTACTCGCACAGCCCCACCCCGCCCGCGTGCGGGCA
Organism: Dactylosporangium sp. CA-052675; assembly: GCF_050947935.1. Lineage (GTDB taxonomy): Bacteria > Actinomycetota > Actinomycetes > Mycobacteriales > Micromonosporaceae > Dactylosporangium. The sequence continues at coordinate 7,800,973 of NZ_CP192010.1, forward strand.
CACGATGACCCCGAACTTGGCCGCCATCAGCAGCTCGGCGAGCACCTCGCCGACGCCGGCGACCCGGCACGCGTCGACCTGCATGATGCCGATCGCGCCGGCCTGCAGCAGTTGCTTGAAGATGACCCGGTTCGCGGCGACCTCGCCGGTGGCGACCTTGCACCGTTCGCCGAGCGCGCGCTGGATCGCCGCGTGGCCGAGCACGTCGTCGGCGTGCGTGGGCTCCTCGATCCAGTACGGGTCGAAGGCGACCAGCCGCTCCATGTTCGCGATGGCCTCCTCGACGTCCCAGACCTGGTTGGCGTCCATCATGAGCAGCGCGCCCGGCCCGATCTCGGCGCGGATGATGCCGGCCCGGCGCACGTCGTCGTCGATGGGCCCGCCGACCTTCATCTTCACCGCGGTCCAGCCGTCCTTGACCGCGGCCCGGGTGAGCGCGCGGACCTTCTCGTCGTCGTAGCCCAGCCAGCCGACGGAGGTGGTGTACGACGGGTAGCCGTGCTCGCTCAGGTGGGCGAGCCGGTCCGCGTAGCCGTCGAGCCCGGCGTCGAGGATGGCGGCGGCCTCGGCCGGGGTGAGCGCGTCGGCGATGTGCCGGAAGTCCACGGCCGCGACCAGCTCGGCGGTGGGCAGCTCGGCCAGCAGCCGCCACATCGGCTGGTCCGCGAGGCGGGCGCGCAGGTCCCACACGGCGTTGAGGATCGCGCCGGCGGCCATGGCCACGACCCCCTTCTCGGGGCCGAGCCAGCGCACCTGCACGTCGGCGGTGAGGGTGCGGGCGCCCGCGGCCGTGCACAGCTCCTCGACGGTGTGCCCGACGACGTGGTGGCGCAGGGCCTCGACCGCGGCGCAGGTGATCTCGTTGCCGCGGCCGTTGGTGAAGGTCAGCCCGAAGCCCTGGGCGCCTTCGGCGGTCTCGACGACGACGTAGGTGGCCGAGTAGTCGCCGCGGTTGATGGCGTCGGAGCCGTCCCCGGCGGCCGCGGTCGGGAACCGCACGTCGTGCACGGTCAGGCCGATGATCTCGGTCACGCCGGCTCTCCACTTCGGACGGTGCGCTGGTAGACGCGCTTGGGCAGGTGGTAGGCGAGGTCGGCGATGGTCTCGGCGGCCTCGTCGAGCGGGAGGCGGTGCTCGGCGACGAGCCGGGCGAGGAAGCCGGCGTCGACGCGCCGGGCGACGTCGTGGCGCACGGGGATGGAGCAGAACGCCCGCGTGTCGTCGACGAAGCCGGCGGTGTTGTAGAAGCCCGCGGTCTCGGTGACGGCCTCGCGGTAGCGGCGCAGGCCCTCGGGGCTGTCCAGGAACCACCACGGGGCGCCGAGGAACACGGCCGGGTAGCCGCCGGCGAGCGGGGCGAGCTCGCGGGTGAAGACGGTCTCGTCCAGCGTGTAGAGCACGATGCGGAAGCGCGGGTCGTTGCCCAGCTCGTCCAGCAGCGGGCGCAGCGAGCGCACGTACTCGGTCGGGCTCGGGATGTCGCCGCCGACGTCGCGGCCGTGCCGGGCGTGCAGCGCGGCGTTGTGGTTGCGCACGGCGCCCGGGTGCAGCTGCATCACCAGGCCGTCCTCGACCGACATGCGGGCGAACTCGACCAGCATGTGGGCCCGGAACCGCTCGGCGTCCCCGGCCTCGGCCCGGTCGCGCAGCGCCCGGTCGAACAGCGCGGCGGCCTCGTCGCGGGGCAGGGCCAGCGTGGCGGCGCTCGGGTGCCCGTGGTCGCTGCTGGTCGCGCCGGCGGCGATGAACGCCTGTCGGCGCTCGCGCAGGCGGTCGAGGAACTCGGCGAAGGTGCCCGCGCCGAGCCGCTCGACCCGCTCGGCCCAGCCGGGCCAGTCGAGGTCGACCAGGTCGTCGGGGCGGAAGGTGGTGATGACCCGCCCGCCCGGGCCGCCCCAGCCGTCGGCCGCGAGCTTGGCGTGGGCGCCGAGGTCCGACAGCGGCGACTCGGTGGTGGCCAGCTGCTCGAGGTTGAACCGCTCGAACAGCGCCCGGGGGCGGAACTGCGGGTCGGCCAGGCGTTGCGCGACGGCGTCGTACACGTCGTCGGCGGTCCGCGCGTTGAGCGGCGAGGTGACCGCGAAGACCTCGGCGAGCACGCGCTCGGTCCACAGCCGCGAGGGGGTGCCCCGGAACAGGTGCCAGTTGGCGGCCAGCCGCCGCCAGATCGTGCGCCCGTCGGTCTCCACCGGGGTGCCGTCCACCGACGGCACGCCGAGCTCGGCGGGGGCGATGCCCTGGCTGGCCAGCATCCGCGTGACGTAGTGGTCCGGCACCACGATGAGCCGGGCCGGGTCCGGGAACGGCCGGTCGTCGGCGAGGATCGCCGGGTCGACGTGGCCGTGCGGGCTGATCAGGGGCAGGTCCCTGGCGTGCCGGTAGAGCTCGCGCGCGATCGCGCGGACCCCGGGCTCGGCGGGTAGGAGTTGATCCTCATGCATGGTCGATACCAGCCTCGAGCTCGGCGGTGCGGACGGGCCGACCGGTGGTGATGGACTCGTTGGCGGCGAGCCCGACGAGCAGGGCACGGGCCCCGTCGGCCGCGTCGGCGCAGCGGTCCAGCGGGTCGGGGGGCGCGCCCGGATCGAGCAGCTGCGCCAGCATGCGCACGTCGGCGCCGCCGTGACCCTCCCGGCGATGGCCCTCGACGGCGACGTCCACGGGCGGGCCGAAGAACGGCCGCAGGCGGAGACTGGCGGTGCCGGGCTCGCGGTGTCCCTTGAGCGAGTCGGCCGCCTCGGCCGAGACGTGGTCGGTCTCGGTCACGTCGAGTTCGAGCCGACCGCGGCTGCCGTTGAAGGCGATACGGTACCCCTCCCAGGGCGCGTAGGCCGTCAGGTGATACGTCAGGGTCGCCCCGCGAGCGTAACGCACCATGACGGCCAGATCGTCCTCGATGGTCACGCCGGGCGCGAAGACGTCCTGGTCGCGGTGGTAGCCGTCGGCCCGCACGGCCGTCTCGCCGTAGAGCGCCGTGAGGTCGGGATCGCTCATGTCGATCGCGAACTTCCCGGCGCCGTGGCCGGCTCCGTCGGTACCGTAGAAGAACAGGCGACCGTCGGCGTAGACGCTGGCGGGATCGTCGGCCAGCCACCAGTTGACGAGGTCGAAGTGGTGCCCGGCCTTGTGCACGAGCAGCCCGCCGGAGTCGGCCTTGTCGCGGTGCCAGCGCCGGAAGTAGTCGGCGCCGTGGCGCACGTCGAGCAGCCACTCGAAGTGCACCGACCCGACCTCGCCGATCTCGCCCGCCGCGAGGATGCGCTTCACCGCCTCGTGCAGCGGGTTGTAGCGGTAGTTGAAGGTGACCCGGACCCGGCGGCCGGTGCGGCGCACGGCGTCCATGATCCGCGCGCAGCGCCGCGCGTCGATGGTCATCGGCTTCTCGGTGAGCACGTCGCATCCGGCCTCGAGCGCCGCGACGATGTACTCGTCGTGGTAGCGGTCCACGGTGCACACGATCACCACGTCGACGCGCTCGCGCTCGATCATCTCGGTGAACTCGCTCGCGCGGTACGCCGGGACCGGCGCGGGGAGCCGGTCGTTGTGCACGGCGATGCGGACCGGGTTCGGGTCGGCCAGCGCGACGAGCTCACAGGTGTCGCGGTGCTCGGCGGTGAGCGCCCGGACGAACATGGCGGCGCGCGACCCGGTGCCGACGATCGCGTAGCGGGATTTCAAGGAGCCTCCTGAGACGAAAGGCTGCAAAGGTTTGCAGCAAACTATGCGCAAGAGCCGCTCGTCCGGTCAATACCGTCGACGTGATCGCATCGAGGGGCGTTGACAGCGGAGCAAACGTTTGCATAATTGGCACCACTGCGGTGACCCAGGTCACCCCTTCCGTGGACGCCTGCACCCCGGCCGTTCCCGGACGGGCCACCGCTGCCGCCGCCCCGAGAGGACTCCACGTGCCCGCCACGATCCGAGATGTCGCCCGCGCCTCCGGCGTCCATGTCTCCACCGTGTCGCGCACGTTCTCGGCGCCGCACCTCGTCAATCCCGACACCCGCAGCCGGGTGCTGTCCACCGCGGAGAGCCTCGGCTACCGCCCCAACCGGGCGGCCCGCGCACTGATCACCGGCCGGACGCACAACATCGGCCTGATCGTCGCGGACATCGCCAACCCGTTCTTCCCCCCGCTCATCAAGGCCGCCGAGTCCCAGTCGCGCCAGCGCGACTACCACCTCTTCGTCGCCGACACCAATGAGGACCCCGTGGCCGAGGAGCAACTCGTCCACGCCCTCGCCAAGCAGGTCGACGGCGTGCTGCTGTGCAGCCCGCGCATGAGCAACGACCTGATCGAGAAGCTCCGCAAGGAGGTGCCCCTCGTCGTGGTGAACCGGCCCGTCGAGGGGCTTCCCGCGGTCGTGATGGACGTCGCCGACGGCGCCCGGACCGCGATCGAACACCTGGCGGGCCTCGGGCACCGCGCCATCGCCCTGCTGGGCGGGCCGCGGGGCTCGTGGACCAACCGGGAGATCCGCCGCAGCGCGACCGCGGCGGCCAAGGCAGCCGGGGCCACGCTCACGGTCCTGGGCCCCTACCAGCCCACCGAGGCGGCCGGGTCGGCCGCCTGCGAGGCGGTGCTGGCCACCGGGGCGACCGCCGTGCTGGTCTACAACGACCTCATGGCGATCGGCCTGCTGGAGGCCCTGCACGACCGCGGGGTGCGCGTGCCGGATGCGCTCAGCGTCGTCGGCATCGACGACATCATGCTCAGCCGGCTGGTGCGCCCGAAGCTCACCACCGTGGCGACCCCGACCGCGGCCGCCGGCCGGGCGGCCGTGGACCTGCTGCTGCACCACGACGAAGAACACCGCTCCACCGCACTCGTCACGCTCCAGACCCAACTGGTCATCCGCGACTCGACCGGCCCCGCTCCGGTCTGAACCCCACTCGCGGCCGATGCCTAGGAGTGAAATTTTCATGTCCGGAACCTCTCGCCGCCGGCTGCTCGCCGCAGCCGCCGCGGCCGCTCTGCTCGTGCCCCTCGCCGCCTGCGGTGACGACGCCGGGTCATCCCCCTCGGCGGACTCCACCGCGCCGGTCGAGCTGAGCTTCTTCTGGTGGGGCGGCGACGCGCGCGCCAAGCTCACCGAGGACGCGCTGAAGCTGTACACCGCGAAGCACCCGAACGTCACGTTCAAGACGACGTGGCAGGCCAACCAGGGCTACTTCGACAAGCTGGCCACGCTCACGGCCGGCAACGCCGCGCCCGACATCTTCCAGATCGACGACAACTACCTGACCGAGTACGCGTCGAGGAACGTCACGCTGGACCTCAGCTCCTACCAGAAGTCCGGCAAGCTGGACACGTCGAAGTTCCCCGAGAGCCTCTGGAAGTACGGCGAGGTCGACGGCAAGCTCGCCGGCGTCGCGTTCGGCGAGAACACCCAGGGCCTCGTGTTCAACAAGACCAAGCTGCAGGCCGCCGGCCAGCCGCTGCCGACCAACGGCATGTCGTGGGAGCAGTTCATCGCCTGGGCCCAGGCGGCCGGGGCGGCCACGAAGACGGCCGGCACGCAGGACCCGAGCGCGGACTACAAGGCGTTCTGGGTGTGGCTGCGCCAGCAGGGCAAGGACCTCTACAAGGGCAAGGATCTCGGCTTCACCGCCCAGGACGTGACCGCCTGGTTCGACCTGTGGAAGGGCGCCCGGGACAAGAACGCGACGCCGCCGCCGGACGTGATCCGGGAGGGCAACGCGACCGACATCACCAAGCAGCTCGTGGTCACCGGGAAAGCCCTTACCTCTTGGGTGTGGGTGAACCAGCTGCCGGAGCTGCAGAAGAACACCAAGGACGAGCTCGGCGTCGTGGCGTACCCGGGCGACCCGAAGGCCCAGTGGGCGCGCGCGTCGATGTACTTCTCGGTGTACCGCGGCAGCTCCAAGAAGGACGTGGCCGTCGACGTCATCAACTTCCTGGCCAACGACCCCGAGGCCGGCAAGGTCCTCGGCACCGACCGCGGCCTGCCGTCCAACCTGGACGTGCGCACCACCGTCGAGAGCGCCGTCACCGACAAGGCGATGAAGACCTCCATCGACGTGGAGAACCAGCTCGGCAAGTCCTTCGGCCCGTCGCCGCAGGTGCCGCTCAAGGGGCACAGCACACTGCGCTCGGAGCTGATCAAGGCCGCGGAGTCGGTGCAGACCGGCAAGGCGTCCTCCGCCCAGGCCGCCGAGGCGTTCATCACGGCCGTGAAGACGGCCATCTCCAAGTAGGGAATCCCTTCCAGTGGCGCTCACGACCACGCAACGGCCAGCGCGACACTCCGTCCGGGTCCCCCAGGGATCCGGGCGGGGGGTCCGCCGCGAGGGCCGGGCCGGTTACGTCTTCCTCTCCCCCTGGCTCCTCGGCTTCGGGGCGTTCACGCTCCTGCCGATGCTGGGCTCGCTGGTGCTGAGCTTCACCGACTACGACATCCTCTCGGACTTCTCGGAGCTGCACTTCGTCGGCCTCGACAACTACCGGCGGATGTTCACCGCGGACCCCGCGTTCTGGCACGCGGTCACGGTGACGGTGCTGTTCGGGATCATCTCGGTCCCGCTCAAGCTCGCGGCCGCGTTCGCCGTGGCCCTGCTGCTCAACCGCGGCATGCGCGGCGTCGGGTTCTTCCGCGGCCTGTTCTACCTGCCGTCGCTGCTCGGCGGCAGCGTGGCGCTGGGCTTCGTGTGGTATTCGATGTTCAACCGCGACGGCTCGTTCAACCGCCTGCTGGGGCTCTTCGGCGTCCACGGCCCGGGCTGGGTCAACGACCCCGACTGGGCGCTGGGCACCCTGATCCTGCTGGCGGTCTGGCAGTTCGGCGCGCCGATGGTCATCTTCCTGGCCGGCCTCAAGCAGGTGCCGGCCGAGCTCTACGAGGCCGCGTCGGTCGACGGCGCCGGGGCCTGGCGGAAGTTCCTGTCGGTCACGATGCCCATGATGTCGCCGGTCATCTTCTTCAACCTGGTGCTGGAGACCATCCACGGCTTCCAGGGCTTCACCGGGGCGTTCGTGATCTCCGGCGGCACCGGCGGCCCCGTGGACTCCACCCTGATGTACACGCTGTACCTGTACATCAAGGCCTTCACCGACTACGAGATGGGCTACGCGTCCGCCCTCGCCTGGGTGTTCCTCGCCGCGATCGGCCTGCTGACGGTGGTGCTGTTCAGCACCGGGCGGTTCTGGGTGCACTACTCCGACGGAGGGGACGAATGATGGGCCGAATGACGGGCCGAATGATGGGCTCAGCCAAGCGGAGCCTGCGGCTCGTCGTCATCCTGGCCCTGCTGGCCGTCATCCTGTACCCGCTCGCCTGGCTGCTCGGCAGCTCGTTCAAGAGCCAGCAGGAGGTGCTCAGCAACGCCTCCGTCTGGCCGGAGCACTGGACGCCGGGCAACTACCCGCAGGGCTGGACGCACTTCAAGAGCGCCGCGGTCACCTTCGGCCGGTTCTTCCTCAACAGCACGATGGTGGCCCTGCTCGTCGTGGTCGGCAACGCGGCCTCGTGCCTGCTGGCCGCGTACGCGTTCGCGCGCCTGCGCTTCCGCGGCCGCCGGCTGTTCTTCGCCATCATGATCGGGACCCTGCTGCTGCCCGGCCACGTGCTCATCGTGCCGCAGTTCATCCTGTTCAAGCAGCTGGGCCTGGTCGGCGGCGACTTCCCCTACCTGCCGCTGGTCGTCCCGCACTTCCTGGCCACGGAGGCGTTCTTCGTCTTCCTCATGGTCCAGTTCATGCGGAGCATCCCGCGCGAGCTCGACGAGGCGGCGAAGATCGACGGCTGCTCCCCGTTCGGGGTGTTCCGCAACGTGATCCTGCCGCTGTCGCGCCCGGCGCTGGTGACCACCGCGATCTTCTCGTTCATCTGGACGTGGAACGACTTCTTCCGTCAGCTGGTGTACGTCTCGGAGACCACGAAGAACACGGTGCCCGTCGCGCTGCGGGCCTTCATCGACTCCTCGGGCCAGGTCACGGTCGGCCCGATGTTCGCGATGTCGGTCCTCTCCCTGCTGCCGGTGTTCCTGTTCTTCCTGGCCTTCCAGCGCATGCTCGTCGAGGGCATCAACACCTCGGGCCTGAAGGGCTGACGCATGAAACGCGACTGGCTGGAGACCGTGACCGTCGCCGCGGACGTCGCGCTGGTCGGCGTCGCCGTGACCATCGCCTCGGCGCCGCTGGTGACGGCCGGCGCCGCGATCCGCACCGGCTCCTCGGCGATCCACGCGATCGGCCGCGGCGAGAAGGTGGACCTCCGCGCGATGGGGCGGCTGTTCCGCGCCTCGCTGCTGCGCGGGGCGGTCGCCGGGGCCGCGGCCGCGGGGTGCGCGCTCCTGCTGGTCTTCAACGTCGGCGCCGTCGCCGCCGGCCGGGTCCCGGGCGGGTCACCCGCGCTGGCCGGCACCGGCGCCGCGGCCGCCGTGCTGCTCGCGATCGGCATGCTCAGCGTCGTGCGCCTGGGCCGGGACACGTCCCCGGCCGGGTGGCGCGACGCCCTGCGCTGGGCCGGCCGCACGGCATGGCGGCAACCGGGCGCGGCGGCGGCGGTGGCCGGGGTGTCGGCCGTCGCCGCCGTGCTTGCGGTCTTCGTCCCCCTGACGGCGCCGCTGCTCGTCGGCTACACCCTGTACGCGGCGCACGCGGTGACCGCCCGACTCGTGCGGGCCCCGAGCCCCGCCTGAGCCGCCCCGGCCTCAGCCGCGCGTGCGCCGCCCGGGCCTCAGCCGCGCTTGCGCCGCCCGGGCCTCCGACGCGCGTGAGCTACCCGGGCCGCGGCCCCGCGTGCGCCGCCCGGGCGTCAGGCCCGCTCGGCGCCCGCCGGCCAGATCACGGTCATCGGCAGATCCGCGGCGCGGGCGCGGGTGACCACGTCCGCGGTGCCGCCCGGGTCCCCGTGCTCCAGCCCGTCCCACACCGCGATCAGCTCCTGCACGCGGCCGAGCATGATGCGGTTCGCGGCGACGTACGCGGCCCGGCCCGAGCGCGCCTCGCCGGTGGGCAGGATCTTGCGGGCGCCCGCCAGCAGCGCGTCGAAGTCGCGGCGGCGCTCGATCGGCACCACGCGGCGGTAGTCCGGCGCCGGCAGCACGACCTCGTAGACGCCGCCGACCTCGCGCACCGCGCGGGCGAAGAGCTGGTCGGCGCCGTCGGCCAGGCACGTCACGCCGACGAGCTCGCCGTCGTCGCGCGAGCGCAGGTGCTGCACGAGCGCCCGGTAGATGCGTTCCGCGCCGGCGTCGGTGAGGTTCGTGTGCCCCGTGATGCCGATGCGCATGGCGGCCTCCCAGTCAGACGGTCGTCGCGCGGATCGGTTCGTTGAGCCGGACGATCGTGAAGCCCTCGTCCGCGAGCATCTCCGTCATGTACCGCACGGCGTCGAGGGCCTTCGCGCGGCCCGTCTCGCCGAGATCCTGCCACGCGACCAGGTCCGGATGCCGTTTCCGGCGCTCGTCGCGCCGTTCGGCGTGGCGCCACCCCTGCCCGGCCCGCTCCTCGCACCACCGCCGGTGCTCGAGCTCGGCCAGCACCTCCAGCTCGCTCTCGGTGATGAGCCCGTCCTCGCCGTTGCGCACGGCGATCACGCAGTCGATCTTCTGCATCTTGGCCGCGATCCCCTGCACCTGCGCCCGGTTGGCGTTGCGCATCGACTCCGACAGCTGCGACCAGGCCACGGCGCTGCTCGGGCTGGCGGAGCTGCGGGCGATCTCGAGGTACCGCTGATGGAAGCGCCTCGCCAGGCGCTCGGTCAGGTCGTCGGCGATCAGGCGCGCGTCACACGCCCGGGTGATGATCGGGTAGATCCGCAGCCTGCCCGCGACCTCGTCGAGCAGGTCGTTGTGCTCCCCGCCGTGGAAGGCGTCGGCGAGGGCGGTGGCCTCGTACGTGGCCACGAAGACGGCGTCGGAGACCGCCTGCCACAGCTCCGTGCTCTCCAGCGCGAGGTCGAGCATCTTCGACTCGTCGCGGTGGCTCAGGTGGATGCGGTCGTAGCGGGCGGGCCGGGTGATGCGCGGCAGCCAGGTCTCGAGCAGCTCGTTGTGGGCGCGGACCCGGCAGACGGCGGCGAGGAACGGGAACCGCGCCTGCAGGGTGGCCAGGGTGCGGCCCGCGTCGGCGCCGATGAGGTCGATCTCGAGCTGGTCGGGGTGGCCGCCGACGGAGCGCCAGTACCGCGCCGTCTCGACCAGCAGCACGCGCGGGAACGAGCCGTCGCCGGAGATGAGCAGCCGCACCGGCGGGCCGCCGGACGCGGGCGGATGCAGGGGGTTGAGGCGGTACAACATGCGCGCGGCGACGTCGTCGACGTGGAAGTAGTCGAGGCGGAAGCGGTTGGCGCCGGCCGCCCCGAGCCGCCGCGCCTGCAGCAGGTGACAGGTCTGCTGGCGGTGCAGCTGCACGAAGATGTACGGCGAGGAGCGGCGCAGCTGCAGCTCGGTGCCGGCCGTCACGGACACGGCGTGGTTGAACTGGTCGTCGTCGCCGCAGACGTAGAGGTGCCGCGCCCGGCGCAGGCCCGCGGCCCGCAGCACCTCGGGCGAGCGCGCGTCGCCGGACACGCCGAGCAGGCGCCGGTGCCGCAGCTCGAACGGGCGGATGGGCGCGGAGCGCACCACCACGACCCGCTCGCCGGTCGCGAAGAGCTGCGCGGCCAGGGCCTTGGCGAAGGGGGTGTCGCCGCACACGATCGCGTGCCGGCGGGCGGTGCGGGCGCGCAGCCGGCGCATCTCCCCGGCGAACAGGACGCGGGCCGTCTCCACCACCGTGGCGGCGAGGAACAGCGGGGCCAGGAACCGCGCGACCTGCAGCTGCCACGGCAGCGGGCTGTCCGGCAGCTGCAGCGGGTCGGAGCCGAGCACGAAGAGCTGAAAGGTGTAGTACCACTGGTCGGGCCCGTCGCGATCGGGGCGAAATTGGTGCATCCCGATCAGCCCCAGCCCAAGTGCGGCGATGCCCACGAGGCCGAACACGGTTCGCAGAATCATCCAGCCCGGCCGGCCACCGCCCCGTTCCGGCCCCACCACGGCGCACCCCCACTGTCAGCATTGGATGGATTTCCAGTGTGCGGTAATCGCAGCGTTACTGACAGGTGCCGATGCGTGAGGATTTTCTCCGCATCCCTTGGGCCGGGGCCCGTCCATCGGGGAGTATCGACGGGTGCCGCAGCAGCCAGAGGGTCGCGTCGTCACGTTCCACTCCTTCGCCGGCGGCTCGGGCCGCACCATGGCGACGGCGAACACCGCCTGGATCCTGGCCGCGGCCGGGCACCGGGTCCTCGTCGTGGACTGGGATCTCGAGTCGCCCGGCCTGCATCGGTACCTCCACCCGTTCCTCGACGCCGCCGAGCTGGACCAGTCCGGGGGCGTGACCGACCTCTTCCGCCGCTTCGAGCGCGCGACGGTCGACCCGTTCGCCGTCACCCCGCCCGTCCCGGTGCACTGGCCGCACTTCGCGGGCGGCATCGACTACCTGCCGGCCGGGCGGCAGGACGCGGCCTACGCGGGCGCGCTCGGCGGCCTCGGCGGCCTGGACTGGGACGACTTCTACCGCGCGGGCGGCGGCGAGTTCCTCGACGCGCTGCGCCGGCACATGACCGCCCGCTACGACTGGACCCTGATCGACAGCCCGCCCGGCGTGGGCGACCTGGCCCAGATCTGCCTCGCGCACCTGCCCGACGACGTGTTCGCCTGCTTCACGCTCAGCGCCAAGAGCATCGAGGGCGCGGCCCGGGCCGCCGCCGCGACCCGCGACGCGGAGCATCCGCCGCGCGTGCTGCCGGTGCCGATGCGCGTCGACCCGGCCGACCGCCCCCGCGCCGAGGCCGGCCGCCGCGCCGCCCGCGAGCGCCTGTCCGGCCTGCCCGCCGGCCTGAACGCGGAGGAGCGGGAGATCTACTGGCGCGACGTGCAGGTGCCGTATCAGTCCGCCTACGCCTACGAGGAGACGCTGGCGACGCTCATGGACCTGCCGGGGCAGCCGGACTCGCTGCTGACGGCGTACGAGCGGCTGGTGTGGTACCTGACCGACGGCACCGTGAAGGCGCTGCCGCCGCTGGACGAGGGGGTGCGGTACCGCGCCGCGGCGCACTACCTGCGCCTGACCGCCACGCGCGAGGACCGGGTCCTGCTGCGCCACGCCCCCGAGGACCGCATGTGGGCGGAGTGGATCACCGCGACCCTGTCCGCCGCCGGCGTGAGCGTCCTGCACGCCGACCTCGCCGACGCCGAACCCGGTGGCCGGCCGGCCACGGCGGCCCGGGAGCTGGCCGTCATCTCGGACGGGCCGGCCGCGGCGGAGGCACGCCGCCGGCCCGCGAGCCGGCGGGGACGGCCACCCCTGGCCGTCTACACCGAGGACATCCGCGCCCTGCCCGCCTACCCGGAGCCGACCTCGGCGCGCCTGCACGGCCTGCCCGAGGCGGCGGCCACCCGGGAGCTGCTGCGCCTGGTCGGCCAGGCCGAGCAGCCGCCGGTCGGGACGCTGCGGTATCCGGGCCAGGAGCCGGCCCACTTCTGCGCCCCGCCGCGGCCGCGGGACTTCCTCGGCCGCACGAACGATCTCGCCGTCCTGCGGGACCGGCTGCGGGCGGAGGGGTACGCCGACCCGCGCCAGGCGCCGCCCGTCGTGCTGCACGGGCTGGACGGCTCGGGGAAGTCGACGCTCGCGCTGGAGTACGCCTACCGCTTCCGCACCGCCTACGACCTGGTCTGGTGGCTCGACTGCGGCGCGCTGGACGACGGGCTGCCCGGCCTCGCCCGCGCGCTGGGCGTGCCGGCCGGGACCGGGCCGGGCGCGGCCACCCCGGCGATCCTCGGGGCGCTGCGGCGCGGCGAGCCCTTCCGGCGCTGGCTCATCGTCCTCGACGACGCCGACGAGCACGACCAAGTGCGCGACTTCCTGCCGCAGGGCCCGGGCCAGGTGCTGATCACGTCGCGCAACCTGTCCTGGGGCGGTGGCTTCGACTCGGTCGCCGTCAACGTGTTCAACCGCTACGAGAGCATGGTGTACCTCAGCCGGCGCCTGCCCGACCTGCCGCCGTCCGACGCCGATGCCCTGGCCGAGGCCGTCGGCGACCTGCCGCTGGCGGTGGCGGAGACGGCCGCCCGGCTGGCGTCCGGCGGCGATCGGATGGCCGAGCAGGTCGCCCGCGCGCGCAACGGCACGCTGGAGCTGCCGGGCGTCGAGCGGCGCTGGGACCGGGAGCTGGCCCGGCTGGCGGAGCGGTCCCCGGGCGGCTACCGGCTGCTGCAGCTGTTCTCGGTGCTCGGCCGGGAGACGGCGACCGACCTGGTCTACAGCGACGTGATGGCGGAGGTGCTCAACCCGTACGAGGCCGCCGTCAACGACCGGCTCATGCCGGCCTCCCTGGTCCAGCAGATCAGCCGGCTCGGCCTGCTGCGCCCCGATCTCCCGGCCGGGCGCATCCAGATGCACCCGCTGGTGCAGCGGGTGGTCCGGGCGCGCATGTCCGCCGACGACCTGCGGGAGGCCCGCCATCAGGTCCACCTGGTGCTGGCCGGGCTGGCGAGGCCCCACGACGTCGAGGATCCGCGCTCCTGGCCGCAGTTCGAGATGATCTGGCCGCACCTGGCGATCACGAGCGCCGCCTCCTGCCGCGAGGAGGCGGTGCGCGGCCTGATCGTCGACCGGGTTCGCCGGATGCGTCACGCGGGGCAGGCGGTCGCGGGCGAGCGGCTGGCGCGGGCGGCGGAGGCGGCGTGGGCCGGTCCGCGGGACGAGCGCCAGCTGCTGCAGATGCGGGGCGTGCGCGCCGCGCTGCTGCGCGACCAGGGCCGCTACGCCGAGGCACTGCGCCTCAACGAGCAGGTGGCCGCGGAGCAGGAGCGGCTGCTCGGGCGGCACCACACCGCGACGCTCACCACCCGCAACCGGCTGGCGGCGGACCTGCGCGCGCTCGGCCGCTTCGCCGAAGCCCTGGACCTGGCCCGCTCGACCTACCGGGCGTGGGCGCGCACGGTCGGGTCCGAGCACGCGCAGACCCTCAACGCGCTCACCGGGCTGGCCGGCGCCTACCGGGCGGCCGGCCACTACCGGGCCGCGCGGCGCTGCGACGAGCGCGTCCGCACCTTCCGGCCGTTCCCGGGCCCGGAGCACTATCCGGCGGCCCTGCGCACGGCCGCCAACCTGGGCCGGGACCTGCGCGACACCGGGCAGTTCGCCGAGTCCGCCGAGCTGCTGCAGGCCCTGGTGCCGGCGGTCGCCGCGATGTTCGGCGACCGTTCGCGAGCGGCGCTGACGGTGCGCATGAGCCTCGGGGTGTCGCTGCGCGGCGCCGGCCGGGCCGCCGAGGCCGCGCCGCTGCTCGAGGAGGCCTACGAGCACCTCGCCGACCTGTCGGGACCGGCCGGGCCCGACACGGTGATGTGCCGGCACAGCTGGGGTCTGGCGCTGCTGGCCACCGGGCACGTCGAGCGCGCGCGGGCCGAGCTCGCCGGCGTCGAGCAGCGCTACCTGGACCTGCTCGGCGCGAGCCACCCGCGAACGGTCGCCACCCGGGCCAACCTCGCGCTGGTGGCGTGGGCGGCCGGCGAGCGCGAGGACGCGCTGGACCGCGCGGCCGCGGCCGCGGCCGACGCCGCCGCCGCGCTGCCGGCGAACCACCCGCACGCGCTCGCGGCCGCCCTGAACGAGGCGCTGCTGACCGGCGGGAGCGACGACTCGCCGCAACGCGTCCGGGAGCTCGCCGTCCGGCTGAGCCGGCGGCTCGGCGCGGACCACCCCCAGGTGCGACAGGCGACGGCCCGGCCATCGACTGTCACATATCCGACAATCGATGCGTTGTGGCCGATCGACCCCTGCTGAGCGCCTCAGGCGGCGGCCCGCGGCGTGTCGTCGGAGTCGGCCAGCCAGCGGATGATCTGCGGCATCACCAGCAGCGCCCCGAAGTGCGCGGCCCCCGGCTCGACCTCCAGCTGGGCGCCCGGGATGCGATCGGCCAGCCAGCGCGTGTGACTGACCGGCGAGAAACGGTCCTCGGCCCCGTGCCACAGCCGGACGGGCGCGCGGATGTGCTCGAACCGGAAGCCCCAGTCGATCCGCAGCGCCACCAGGTCGTCGATCCAGCCGTCGGGCCCGTCGCCCAGCGCGCTGGCGTAGGTGGTCAGCAGCAGCCGCTCGATCGCGACGTCGCCGACCACGTCCAGGTCGGCCGGGGGCATCTCGGAGCGCAGCTGCCGCAGCAGGTGGGCCGGGTCCTCGCGAATCCGGTTCACCCGCAGCCGCAGCTGCTCGGCGACGAGATCGTCGTCGACCGCCGCCGTGCGCCAGGCGCGCTGGTTGGACGGGACCATGTCGCCGAGCCAGTCCAGCCCGACCGCGTCGAACGGCGCGACGCTGACGAGGGCGGCCACCCGGGTGACCCGATCGGGCAGCAGCGCCGCGCAGGCCAGGGCGTGCGGGCCGCCGCCGGAGCGCCCGAGCACCGCGAACGTGTCCAGGCCGAGCGCGTCGGCCAGGGCGGCGACGTCCCCGGCGGCGTCGGCCACGGTGCGGCCGGGGTGCCGCGACGATCCGCCGTACCCCGGCCGGCAGTAGGCGATGAGCCGGACGCCGTGGCGATACAGGATCGAGTCGCGCGGCTTGGGACCGGCGGCGCTGCCGGGCGTGCCGTGGTGCAGGAACACCGGTCGCCCGTCGCGCTTGCCGGAGTCGGCGTAGAAGATCCGCCGGCCGCCGGGCAGCTCGAGCACCTCCGACACAACCGCCCTCCCAGACATCATGATCGATCTCTTCCGGGTTCGCAGGATCGTAAGGATACGAGGCGACCGGCCACCCAGCCAGCACGTCGTTTCGCCATCTGCGCGCCGCGGCCCTCGCCAGAACTGGCGAGGACACCACCCGGCGTGACGATTCGCAGGTACAATCTGGCCGTTCCGCTGGACATCCGAATGAGCGGCGCCAAGAATGCTCCAGTGGGTATGCCGCTGCGGCAACTGATCTTAAAAATTCACAGCCGATGCAATCTGAGCTGCGATTATTGCTACGTATACGAGAGCATCGACCAGAGCTGGCGGGGCCGGCCGACGACGATGGCCCCCGCGACGATCGAACAGATCGCCCGCCGCATCGACGATCACGCCCACCGGCACGACCTGCGCGACCTCCAGGTGGTCCTGCACGGCGGTGAACCCCTGCTGGCCGGTCACGACGGCGTGGCGGCGGCCCTGTCGGCGATTCGCGGCGCGTTTCCCGCCACCCGGTTCTCCATGCAGACCAACGGCATCCTGCTCGACGAGCGATTCCTGGCCCTGTTCCACGAATACGGCGTGCGCGTCGGCGTCAGCGTCGACGGCGGCCGGGCGGCCACCGACCGCCATCGCCGCTACGCCAACGGGCGCGGTTCGTACGACCGGATCGCCGCCGGCATCGAGCTGCTGATGCGGCCCGAGCACGCCGAGATCTACGGCGGCCTGCTGTGCACGATCGACATCGACAACGATCCCGACGAGGTCCTGCGGGGCCTGCTCGACTTCCGGCCGCCCCGGGTGGACCTGCTGCTGCCGCACGGCAACTGGACCAACCCGCCGCCGCACCACGACCGGCCGCTCGCCTACGGCCACTGGCTGATCAGGGTGTTCGACCGGTGGTACGACCAGCGGCCGGAGCCCACCCGGGTCCGGATGTTCGAGTCGATCATCGCCCGGCTCTTCGGCCTGCCGAGCCAGACGGAGGCGTTCGGGGGTGAACAGCTCGGCATCGTGACCGTCGAGACCGACGGCGCCTACGAGCAGTCCGACGCGCTCAAGACGACCGCCGAGGGCGGCCCCGCCACCGGCCTGTCCGTCACCGGGCACACCTTCGACGACGTGCTCGAGCACCTCGCCGTCGCGGCGCCCTACCGGCTGTCGCAGCAGTGCCGCTCGTGCCCGGTCGTGAACGTCTGCGGCGGCGGCCTGCGCGCCCACCGCTACGCCGAGGAGACCGGGTTCGACAACCCGTCGGTCTACTGCCAGGATCTGCTCGCCCTCATCACCCACATCGGCGACCGCGTGCGGGCCGACCTGAACAACGCGGCGGTGCTCGCTCAGTGAACACGGATCGCATGCTGCTCAGCGCCGAGCAGTTTGCCGACATCGCGGCCGGCTACGGCGACGCGGGCGCCATGGCCGTGCTGGAAGCCGGCCAGCTCGCCAAGCGGCGGGCGTTGATCGTCATGGTGCTGCGCTCGGCCGGGCCGACGCCGTTCGCCGCCGGCACCCGAGCCGCGGCGGACCTGCTCGCGCGGGCCGAGGACGCCCACCCGGCCGCCGTGGACGCCGTCCTGGCCCACCCGCATCTGGACGCGTGGGCGACGCTGTGCCTGCACCGGCTGGCGGAGCACGGCGAGGGCGCCGACGTCGACCCCGCCGCGGACCTCGCCCATCTGGCCGCGTACGCGGTGGCCGCCGCGGTGGCGGCCGGCATCGCCTTCGACATCGAGGTGCCGGTCCTCGACGGCATCGCGACGATCCCGGGCCTCGGCATCGCCACGGGACTCGGGGCCGGGCCGGCCCGGGCCCGCGGCGCGGGCACCGCGGGCGGCGTGCGCTTCACCGGCTCGAACGGTCATGTCGTGGCGAGCGACGGCCCGGGCTGGCAGCCGCGGCGCACCGTGGAGCTCGACGCGGGCTGGCGGCTCGCGATCGAGGACCAGGACCCGTACCGGCACTGCTACGGCTGGCAGCCGCTGCCGACGCTCGGCCCGGTCCAGGCCGACGAGCTGGCGAAGCTGCTCGGCGAGGCCTGGCGGCTGATCGAGCGCGACCATCCGCGCCACGCGGAGGCGATGCGGCACAGCCTGCGCTCGCTGGTACCGCTGGCCACCCCCGGCCACGGGGACATGATCAGCGCGGCCTCGCGGCAGGCGTGCGGATCGATCGCCGTGTCCGTCCCCGACACCGCGACCGACCTGGCCCTGCTGATGCTCCACGAGTACATGCACGCGAAGCTCGGCGCGCTGCTGGACCTGCACGACCTGCACCCCCGCTCGTCCCCGGCGCGGCTGCACGCGCCCTGGCGGCTGGACCCCCGCCCGGCGGGCGCCCTGCTGCAGGGCATCTACGCCCATACGGGCGTGACCGACTACTGGCGCATGCGCCGCCACGGCCCGGACGGCGACACCCGGCGCGCCGCGGCCCAGTTCGCCTACTGGCGCGCCATGAATCGGATCGCCATCGAGGATCTGACGCAGAGTGGGGAATTGACTCCCGTCGGCGAGCGGTTCTGCGGTTTCCTGCACGACACCCTGCAATCCTGGGATTCCGAAGACATTGCTGCCGATATCGCTTCCCGGACACAATTGTTCGTCGTCGCGCAAATGACGCGATGGCTTCTCTTGAATGCCCGTCCGGCGACCGACGAGACTGAACGAATCCTCAGTTTCGTGCGGTCCGGCGAGCCCCTGGGAGCGATCGCCGGGCGCGGCACCGTCGTCGCCGGCCCCGCCGCCCGGCCCGCCGACGCGCCGGGCCTGCTCGGCGAACTCCATCAATGGCTCGACGGACGGACCGAGCCGCCGGCATCCTCTGGCCACAACTCGACCGCAGCAGGGATGATGTTGCTCAATGGCGACGCCGCGGGCGCCGAGCGGAGCTTCCTGGAGCGGCTCGACGCCGACGCCGCCGACGACGAGGCCTGGGTGGGTCTGGCCGTCAGCCGCAGCCTCGCGGCCGGGCTCGCCGACCGTCCGGGTCGTGTCGACCTGGCCACCCGGCTCGTTACCACCAGGCCGGAACTCTTGCGGGACGTCGTGCTCAAACTGCAATGTGCAGGCGGTGCCGACCACCCCGCGAGTGATCTGCTGAAACAGCTGGTGGAACCGCCGGATGGCTCGACGAGTTCCTGATACACGGCGACCCGCACTTGTGCAATACTTCCAGCCGAAGATGTCAGCTTCCGCAAGGCTGCGACTGCGGAGTCGACTTCATCCTGCTCCGGTGACCCCAGTCGCTTGCGCCCGAGGTCAACTAAACAGTGGATCACGCATTCTGGCCATAACCCGCAGCACTCTCCTATTTCAAGGTGGAAGCATGGACAAGCCGGGCGGGGTCGCCGGGGGCGACGAGGTTCAGAGCGGATTACTGGACCTCGCGACGGTGAGGTTGCGGACGCTCATCGCCGAGCCCGATGCGCCGACCGCGTCAACGCTCGACAGCGTGATGCGGCGGCTGTTCGACCCACGCGAGCGGGATCTGCTCACGGTCTCCGCTTTTCAGTCCGCCCTGTAGCCGGCATGCCGCCCGGCCGATGCCGGACGGCCTCGCCCAACCCAGCGCATGACCGAGGCCTGGAACGAGGTTCCGCGGAACGCTCGAACCAGGCCCTGTCCCACGCCCTGCGCCCGGGCCCGGTCTCCCGCTCTTACGTCGGCGGCGGCGAGATGTCGCAGTTGAGCCGGCGTCCGTCCCGGACCGAGAGCGTGTTGGGGTGGTCCTCCCCCAGCCGGCGCACACTGCGGTCGAGCGTCACCTGCAGCAGTTCGTCCGCGCCGGCCACGTCGCCGGTCTGACGGCGGCTGACGATCAGGTTGGCCGCCGCCGCGAGCGTGTCGGGATTGTCGACGCCGAGCACCCGCTCGAAGGCCGGCTTGACGCTCTCTTCGATCTCGCGGGCACCCTGCAAGTCGCCGAGGTCGACCAGCGCATTGGCCAGGTTGATCCGGCTCGACAACGTGTACGGGTGCTCGCCGCCCAGCGACTGCTCGAACAGCTCCGTGGCCTGCTCCGACAGGACGCGGGCATCGCGCGCCGAGCCGTTGACGCGAACGAAGATCGCGAGATTGTTCAGGGCCGCCAGGCGGAACGGGTGCCGCTCGTCGTACAGGCTCTCGTAGCCGGACAGCACCTGCCGCGCGATGCGCTCGGCCGCCTCCCCGTTGCCCAGCGCCGACTCCTCGAACGCGGCGTTCATGAGGCAGGACAGCGTATCCGGGTGCTCCTCCCCGTGGATGTCCCGATATCGCTGCAGGGTGTCGCCGGTCAATTGGCGCGCGGCCCGGATGTCGCCGAGCTTGCGCAGCGTCACCGCCATGTTCTTCGCCGCGCGCAGGGTCGCCGGGGCCGAGTCGCCCAGCAGCGCGCGGTATGACTTGAGCGTCGTCTCGAGCAGTTCGCGGGAGTCCGTGAACCGGCCGATGGCCCGCAGATCGTGCGCGTAATTGTTCGCCGCGAACAGGGTGTTGAGGCTGCGTTCACCGAAGACGCGGCGGCGGCGGGAGAGGGTGTCCTCGTCGTAGTTGGCGGCGCCGTTGAAGTCCCCGACCAGCCGCAGCGAGACCGCGACGTTGTTGGCGGCCATCAGCGTGCGGTCGTGGTCCTCGCCGAAGGTGCGCTGCGCCCGGTCGTAGGTCTCCTCGGCCAGGTCGCGGGCCTCCTCAAAGCGGCCCAGCGCCCGCAGGTCGGCCGCCACGCCGCCCGCCGTCATGACGATGTACGGGTCGTCCTCCTCCTCCACCGTCTCCTTGAGCCGTTCGAGCGCCCGCTGGTCGATGTCCAGCGCCCGGTCGAACATCGCCTGCGAGCGCAGCGCGTTGCCGAGGTGGAAGTCCAGCAGCAGCGTCACCTGGTCCTCGCCGATGCGCGGATCGCCGCGCCAGATCTCGACGGTCTCCTCGGCCAGCTCCTGGCTGCTGGAGAAGTCGCCGCGGGACCACAGGTAGCGCACCACGTCCACGACGAACAGGCGCACCTGCATGTCCGAGGAGTGGTTCGCCTTCGAACCCCGCACGTGCGGCAGGAGCCGGGCGTACGCCGGCCAGCTCGCCACCTCGTCGGGGTCGGAGCGTTCGGCCGTCGCCAGCACCTGGTAGACGTGGCGGCGGTTGTCCTCGCGCTCCTGGGGGGTGAGGCTGTCCTGGATGACCGCCTGCACCAGGCGGTGGATCTGCATGATGGTCTGGCCGGAGTCGACCGACGCGAGGGCGTAGCGCCCGATCTGGCGGATCAGGCGGCCCTGGCGGATCGGGTCGTGCAGCGCCGGGTCGTAGGCCAGCAGGGGCTGGGTGAAGCGCGGGGTGTAGAGCAGCCGCGTCGGGATCGGCTCGGGCGCGAAGAAGGCGCAGATCTCCAGCAGCTTGGCCGCGGCCGGGGACTGCTTGCGCAGCTGCTCCAGCGACAGCTGCCAGGTCGCGGCGGTCGAGCGGTCGTAGCCGACGGGCGGGTTCTCGTCGAGGATGCGCAGCGGCTGGGTGTCCAGCAGCTCGAGGTACCGCGTCACCGGCATGCCGGTCTCCGAGAGCCACGCCGCCGCCTGCTCGATCGCGAGCGGCAGGTCGCCGAGGCGGTTGGCCACGGCGTCGGCGTCGGCGACCGCGAGGCCGATCACCCGGCGGGTCAGGAACGTGATGCTCTCGGCCCGGCTGAACGTCGTGATCTCCACGACCTGGGCGTCCTGCGTCCACTCCTGGTTGCGCGAGGTCAGTAACACGTGGCCGGGGCCCTGCGGGATGAACTCGCGGATCGTCTCGGGGTCGCCGACGTTGTCGAAGATCAGCAGCCAGCGCCCGGGGCGGCCCTGGCGCAGCGCGTCGCGGACCATCCGGACGCTCTCGCCGAGGGTGTCCGCCTCCTGCAGGCGCAGCTCCCGGGCCAGCTCGCCGAGGGCGGAGCGGACCTGGGACACCTGCTCGGCGGAGATCCACCAGACGAGGTCGTAGTCGGCGGCGAAGCGGTACGCGTACTCGATCGCCACCTGCGTCTTGCCCACGCCGCCGAGGCCGTAGAGGGCCTGCGGCACGACGACCGTGACGCTCGCCGAGAGCCGGTCGCGCAGCTGCTCGAGGGTGTCGCGGCGGCCGGTGAAGCCGGGGTTGCGCTGGGGCACGTTCCAGATCGGCGGGAGCACGCCCGGGAAGCGCGGCCCGGTCTCCTCCGGCTCGCCGACGCCCGCGTGCAGCGGCACGCCCAGCGCGCCCAGGAGGGCCTCGTGGGCCCGCTCGCGCGGCTGGTTGGCCAACTCGGCCGGCAGCCGCTCGGTGAACGGCGGCGTGATCCGGGTGCTGTCCAGCCGGATCGGCACCACCGCGGGCGTCCCGGCCGAGCTGCGGGCGTCCAGCAGCGCCCACAGCGGGGCGGCCTGCGGCGAGGACACGTAGTCCTTCGACAGCAGCACCAGGGTGCGCCCGACGGTGGCCAGCCGCCGCTCCAGCTCGCTGACGAAGTGCGGCCCGGTGACCGAGTCGATGTCCAGCAGCGTCACCCGCATGTCGATGTCGACGAGCCGCTGCTGAATCCACTCCGCCCACATCCGGTCGACGGCGGCGTAGCTGATGAGCACGTCCGAGGCGCTGCTGGGCCGGGGCCGCTCGAACTTCTGCAGCCAGCGCCGCCGCTCGGACTCGTCCATGGCGGGCATCTCGCGCACGGCCCCGTCGGTGAGCACGCCGACGAGCCGCTCGAACGCGGCCAGCAGCGAGGTCTCCAGGCGCGGGCGCTCGGCGAAGGTCGCGAGGATCTCCTCGTAGGCGAAGTACGGCTTGTACGGCACCTCGACGTCGCCCCAGTACCGGTTCGCCTCGTCCGGGCTGGCGTGCTCGAGGAACGGCCGGAAGCGGCGCCGGGCGTAGTCGCGGCCGATCTCGAGCTTCAGCTGCTCGGCGTCCTCGACCCGCATCAGGGCCGGCAGGAAGCGCAGCGGGCGGCCGCGGCGCTGATGGCGGATCGACTCGCTGACCGCGACGGCGCCGTCGACGCTCTGGATGCTCAGGGTGAAGCAGTTGACGACGACGTCGGGCAGCAGCACGGTACAGACGCCGGCCGCGTCGCTCAGGCCCGTGCGGCTGTCGACGAGGATGTAGTCGTAGTGCTGGCGCATGTTGCGCGCGAGCGCGTCGATGAACGCGGCGCCGGGCAGCCGGTCGTAGAACTTCGGCCAGTCGAAGGTGCTGACCGCCGCGGCGTAGGAGCGGGTCTGCCGGCCCGACGGCAGCAGGTCGACGCCGCCCTTGCCGGGGAAGCGCCACTCCAGCGACACGGCGTGGTCGAGCACCTGGGCCTGGGCGTCGATCCAGCCGGGGTCCTCGTCGCGGTCGGGCTGCAGCGCGGCGGTGACGAAGCCGGTGAGCATCTCGATGACGCCCGGGGAGTTGCGCAGCTCCTTGTCCAGCAGGAACGGGTGGAAGTACCGGTGCAGGCCCGGCGACTCCAGGTCCCAGTCGACCACGAGCACCCGGTAGCCGTTGCTGGCGAGGATCCAGGCCACGTTCGCCATCGTCATGGTGCGGCCGGAGCCGCCCTTGTACGAGTAGAAGGTCACGATCTGGCCGGACCCGGCCGGCGCATGTTCTGTCGCGGTCATCGTGCCTCCTACGGTCCTTCGAGGATGGGGCGCGGGGGGTAGTCGCCGGGGGGTGGCCGCCGCGAGATCCGCCCGTCGGCGACGAGCCGGTTGCGGGCCTCGGCCAGCACCGCCGCCAGGTCGGCCTCGAACGACGGCCAGGTGAGCACGCTGCGGCGGGAGAGCACCTCGCCGAGGCGGCGCTCGTTGTTGCCGAGGGTGTCGTGCATGAGCTCGACCAGCCGGGGGCTGTTGGCCTGGGTCTGCGGGTCGGTGGCGCTCATGACCACGAGCATCGCCGACACGTGATCGCGCAGATGGTCGATCTCCAGGAGCCGCTCTCGGTGCGCGGCGACATCGGCGCTCCAGGGGTCCACGAGCAGCACGACGATGTGGTTGTACTGCTGCGCCATCTTCACGCGGTCGGCGAGCCGGTCGAGGCCGGTGAACATCGACTCGAAGCCGGCGTCCGAGGCGACCTTCTGCGCGTACTCCCGCAGCGGCTGCGGCTGCCCGGGGCCGAACGGCGACCACTCCAGCGCATCGGCCCCGTAGAAGGCGCCGTCGCGCTCGATCGTCTCCGCCTCCGCGCGGGTCGGCGCGGCGACCACGAAATGGATCATCTGCCCGGTGCCGAACCGGGCGGGCAGTTCGCCACTGTCCTCCAGGCCGAGCCGGCTGAGGTGGAAGGCGCTCTCCGTCTGCGCGAAGTCCTGGTGCACCGAGCCGCGCGGGGGCGGGGTGCGGGCCGCGGTGACGATGCGCTCGGCGATGTTGGACAGGAACTCCAGGTACGCGTCGCGATTGCGCTGTAATCGCAGCAGTTGCCGCAGGCCGCGGCGGCGGTAGTCCTCGTCGGCCACGTCGAGGTCGTAGTGCACGGCCTGGACCTCGGGCGGGAGCTCCCGCGGGGGCAGCCAGACGATCGGGATCAGGCCCTGGATGCGCTGGCTCTCGTCGTAATCCGAGCCGCGCGATCGCTGCTCGAACAGTTTCCATTCCTTGCCGCAGGGGCGGCTCAGGAAGTACGCCGGGGAATAGAGCGCGAGAAAACAGGAACAGTCGGCGATCGCGTCCACGAGGGCCTGGGGCCAGTGCTGGCCGGGCTCGATGTTGTGGTTGTCCAGGAAGCCGACCTCGACGTCGTGCCCGACGCCCGCGTGCGCGCGCACCTCGTTGCAGAGGTCGTTGTAGAACTTTCTGACGAACACGTCGTCCGGGCCGCGGGCGTAGCTGAGAAAAAAATACAGCACACGTCCTCCGCGGGCATGAAGAAACCGACCCCCAAGGCATTCAGTATATAGATCAACATGCCTGGGAACAGCCCTGCCGGATCGGGGGTGGGCGTAATCGTCCCAATCGCCGAGCCGTTCCGGCTGCCGTGCGCCGCCGGCTAGCTCTGGTCGGCGGCGGCGAAGGGCACGGTGTCGATGCCCAGGGCCAGGGCCACCGCGCCGAGGGCGGCCGCGCGCGGCGTCAGCGTGCTCTGCACGACCTCGACCGCCTCCGCCGCGGCGGCCAGGGCGGTCTCGGCCAGGCCGCGCTGCAGCGGCTCGCGCAGCAGGTCGGTCGCGGCCCCGAGCTCGTCGCCGAGCAGGACGCGCTGCGGGTTGATGAGGTTCACGAGGTTGCCCAGCGCGTATCCGAGCTGCGTCCCCGCGTCGATGATGAGGCGGCGGCAGCCGGGGTCGCCGGCGTGCGCGTACTCGATGAGGCCGCCGAGGTCGAGCAGCTCCGGGTGGCTCTGCCGCGCGTTGGCCAGCAAGGCCCGGCCGCCCACCGCGAGCTCGACGCAGCCGCGGTTGCCGCACCGGCACACCGCGCCCCGCGCGTCCAGCGTCACGTGGCCGAGCTCGCCCGCGGTGCCGGCCGCGCCGCGGTAGAGCCGGCCGTCCAGGACGATCCCGGCGCCGATGCCCGTGGCGAGCTTGACGTAGACGAGGTCGGTGCAGCCGCGGCCGGCGCCCCAGACGTATTCGCCCAGGGCGGCCAGGTTCGCGTCGTTGTCCACCCGCACGGGCAGACCCAGGCGCGCGTTGAGCTCGTCGGCGGGGCGCAGGTCGGCCCAGCCCGGCAGCATCGGGGGCGAGCCGATGCGCCAGTCGCGGGTGATCGGGGCGGGCACCCCCAGGCCGACGCCGACGACGTCGTCGCGGGTCGCGCCGATGTCGCCCAGCGCCGCGTCGACGAGGACCACGGCGAGCTCGAGGGCGTCGGCGGGGCGGTCGTCGATGTCGAAGTCGGTGCGGGAGCCGCGCTCGGCGATCACCGCGTGGCCGAGGTCGGCGACGGCGACCCGCACGTGGCGGCGGCCGATGTCGGCGCCGACGGCGATGCCGGCGCGGCGGGTCAGCTGGACCACGGAGGCGGGGCGGCCGCCGACCGGGCGGGCCGCGGCGCCGACCTTCTCGCTGACGAGCCCGGCGCCGCCGAGGTCGGTGAGCACGGCCGAGACCGTGGGGCGGGACAGGCCGCTGAGGGTGACGAGCTCGGCGCGGGTGCGAGGCCCGTAGAGGCGCAGCGTCTCGGCGACCCGTCGGGCGGTGCCGCTCAGGCGTCGCCACAGGTCGCGGGGGTGCGTCTGCTGGGCCGCCACGGCGCGTAATCCTGCATGGCCGTCACTAGTTATGTCAAGGCCTTACTGAACCCCAGAAGCGTGAGCGCCGCCGGGCCCGTGGACCCGGCGGCGCCCGAAACCCTTGCTGACTAGCTGTTCCAGACCTGGAAGGTGGAGAGCTGACCGGCCGGCCAGCCCGAGTTGGACGTGAACGTCACGCGGAAGTACCGCTGCGTGCTCGCCGTGAACGTGATCGTCACGGTGTTGTTGGCGCCCGGCGTGAAGCTGTAGTCCGCCGCCGCCTTGAGCTCCGTGAACGACGAGCCGTTGGTGCTGCCCTGCAGCTGGATGCGCTGGGTGCGCGCACCCCAGCCGGCGGGCAGCTGCAGCACGACCCGCGACGCGCTCTGCGCCGAGCCGAGGTCGACCTGCACCCACTGCGGGAAGGCGTTGTTGGCGCTCTCCCAGTAGGTGTTCTGGTTGTTGTCGACCACGTTGCCCGACGGGTACACGTCGTTGTGGCTGGACTCGCTGGTCGCCTTGCCCTGGGCCAGGTCCGTCGGCGAGCTGCCGGCGCCCGTGCCGCTCAGCGCGACGGTCGTCGGGCTGTTGTTGGCGTTGCTGGTGAGCGTGAGCGTGCCGGTGCGGGTGCCCGAGGCCGTCGGGCGGAAGGTCACGCTGACGGAGCACGAGGCGCCGACGGCGATCGAGCCGCACGTGTTGGTCTGGGCGAAGTCACCGGAGACGCTGACCCCGGAGACCGTGGCCGCCGCGGTGCCGGTGTTGGTGATGGTGACCGACTGCGCGGCGCTCGTGGTGTTGAGGGCCTGGGTGGCGTACGACAGCGACGACGGGCTCACGCTGAGGACGGGCGCGTTGACCGTGCCGCCGCCGCTCGGGTAGACCTCGAGCTCCGACAGCTGCGCCGCCGGCCAGCCGGTGTTGGCGGTGACGTTCACCCGCACGTAGCGGACGTTCGTCGCCGGCACCGTGATCGCGACGGCGTTGCCCGACGCCGGGTTGAAGGTGCGCCCGGCCGACGCCGACAGGGTGCTGAAGTTGGTGCCGTCGGTGCTGCCGGTGATCGACAGCGTCTGCGTGCGGGTGGCCCACGCGGTGTCCGGCGGCAGCTTCAGGGTGACCTTGCCGATGCTGCTCGCCGCGCCGAGGTCGACCTGGATCCACTGCGGGAAGGCGTTGTTGGCGCTCTCCCAGTAGGTGGCCGCGTTGCCGTCGGTGGCCGTGTTCGGCGCCTGGGCGCCGTTGACCTGGCTGCTCGCGGTGGCGGTCTTGTTCAGCGCGATGTTGGTGTCGGTGCCGATGCCGGAGCCGGAGAGGCCCACGGTGGCCGGGCTGTTGTTGGCGTTGCTGGTGACGGTCAGCGAGCCGCTGCGCGAGCCCGAGGCCGTCGGGGTGAACTTGACGGTCACGGTGCAGGACGCGCCCACGGCGATGCTGCTGCCGCAGGTGTTGGTCTGGCTGAAGTCGCCGGAGGTGGCGATGCCGGAGACGCTCGCCGCGGTGGTGCCCGAGTTGTTCAGCGTGACGGTCTGGGTCGCCGACGACGTGCCCACGACGGTACCGCCGAAGCTGAGGCTGCCCGGGTTGGCGTTCACGATCGGGCCCGGGGC
This sequence comes from Dactylosporangium sp. CA-052675, assembly GCF_050947935.1. Lineage (GTDB taxonomy): Bacteria > Actinomycetota > Actinomycetes > Mycobacteriales > Micromonosporaceae > Dactylosporangium. The sequence goes on from NZ_CP192010.1 coordinate 7,828,409, forward strand.
GACGCCGGTGCCGGACAGCGGCACGGTGTTGGTGATGCCCGAGGCGGTGACGGTGAGGGTGCCGGTGCGCGCGCCGGCGACCGTGGGCTTGAACGTGACGCTCACGGTGCAGGAGGCGCCGGCGGCGATGCTGCTGCCGCAGGTGTTGGTCTGGGCGAAGTCGCCGCTGACCGCGATCGTGCCGACCGGGGCCGCGCCGCTGCCGGAGTTGGTGACCGTGACCGTCTGGGCGGCGCTGGTCGAGCCGGTGACGACCGAGCCGAAGCCGACCGCGCTCGGGCTGATGTTGATGCTCGAGCCGTTGTCGGGCAGGTACGGCGGGAAGGCCGGATTCGAGATGTTGGTGCACCCGGTGCCGGACAGGCCGCTGTTGCCGCCGCCGTCGGTGAGGGTGAAGCCGACGCCGCAGTTGTAGATCGCGGCCGGGGCCTGCACGCCGGTGGCGCTGGAGTTGCTGATCGTCGCGGCGCCGCCGACCTGCTCCTGGATCGCCCAGGTGCCGGTGTTCTGGATCGTCGCGTTGTTGATCTTCACGTTGGAGATGTTCGAGCCGGAGACGAACTGGATGGCCTCGAACGGGCTCTGCTGGATGAGGATGTTGTCGACGTTCGTCAGGCCGGTCATGCCGCCGTCACGGGCGTCGAACCACAGCGCGCCGACGCCGAACTGCCAGTTCGGGTCGAGGCTGCCGGAGCGGATGATCGTGTTGCGCAGCACGTCGGTGCGGCCCAGCTGGGTGGAGGCGAAGCGCTGCGCGACGTGGATGCCGCCGCCCTGCGAGAGGCCGGAGTCCACGACGCGGTTGTCGGTCACGAAGTTGTCGTGGCCGCCGTAGATCGCGATGCCGTTGGCCAGGATCGGGTACTGCACCGTGTTGTGGTCGAACGAGTTGTTCGCGTCGGCGTTCTGCTCGGCCCACATCGCCAGGCCGTCGTCGCCGGCGTTGCGCACGTCGGAGTTGGTGACCTTGGAGTTGGTGACGCCGTTGTGGAAGTTCACGCCGTCGGCGGTGAAGTTGCGCAGCCGCAGCCCGCTCATCACCAGCTTGTCGAACGGCCCGTCCATCCAGGCGCCGACCTTGGTGTGCTCGATCCAGACCCGGTCGACGGTGGAGTTGGTGAGCGCGCCGCCGATGCCGTTGACCTGGTCGCCGTCGTTGCGCTCCTGGACGTTGCCGAAGATCGCGAAGTCCGACAGGTGCACGTTGGTGCTCGGCGTCGGGGCGTAGTTGCCGTAGAAGCCGATGCGGTCGCCGGTGGTGCGGGAGCGCCACATGCCGGCGCCCTTGATGGTGATGTTGTTGACGGCGATGTGCCCGAGGATCTTGAACGTGCCCTCGGGGATCCACACGGTGCCGCCGGAGCCGGCCGAGGCGATCGCCGCGTTCATCGCGGCGGTCGAGTCCTGCACGCCGGTCGGGTCCGCGCCCTTGCTCGTGATCGAGACCGAGCCGGCGGGCTGGGACAGCGCGGCGCCGACGTTCTCGAAGTCGGCGAAGTCGATGGTGTACGACGAGGCGGTGGAGTCCGAGTCGACCTGCAGCTTGAACTTGGTGCCGGCCGGGTAGGTCGTCGGGAAGAGGCGGTTGACCTCGTCGTAGAAGTGGTGCGCGTTGCTGCCCGGCTGGTTGGTGAACGGGTAGCCGCCGTAGTACCAGCTGTAGGCGTTGGTCAGGGTGAAGTTCGTGCTGCGGGTCCCGTTGATGTAGAGCGAGAGCGGCGCCGTGTAGACCGAGCCGCTGCCGGTGTCCGGGATGCTGTAGCGAAAGACGAGCGAGTTGGTCGCCACCGGGGTGGTGAACTCGACGTACTTGCCCTGCCCCTGCAGCGTGACGGCCTTGCGGTAGGAGGCCTCGGAGGGCAGCGTGTTGTAGGCCGCGCTGGGCCCGATCACGGTGCCGTTGGTCGAGGCGTTCTCGGCCTGGACCTCGACGTAGGGCAGGGTCGCGCCCACGCCGCCGGTCGCGGCCGCGAGGGCCGGGGACGCGACGTACACGACGGCGCCGGCCGCGGCCAGAGCGGCACCGGCGACGAGGGTCGCGGTGCGGGCTCTGGGCCTGAATCTGGGAATGCGCATGGGGTGCCAACTTTCGACGAGCCGGGCGCACGGCCGGGCCCTCGGTTGGCGGCGCGGGGGCCTGGGAGCAGTGCGCGGGCTGAACGGGGGATGCACCGGTCGGCGGTTTGGTCGGTGCAACAGGGACGGTAACCCCAGCGACACGAGCGCGCAATATCCAGACGCATCTTCGCAAGAGATTGACGATCAGACGTCATCCGCCGGGCCGGACCAGGCCCGTCTCGTAGGCCAGCACGACGAGCTGCACACGGTCGCGCAGGCCGAGTTTGGTCAGCACCCGCCCGACATGAGTCTTGACCGTCGTCTCGGCCACCCGCAACCGCTCGCCGATCTCCAGGTTCGACAGCCCCTCGGCGACCAGCAGCAGCACCTGCCGCTCCCGGTCGGTCAGCAGGTCGAGCCGGACCCCGGGCGGCACCTTCGCCACGACGGGGCCGGGCACGACGAAGCGGTCGAGCAGGCGGCGGGTCACGCTGGGGGCCACCACCGCGTCGCCGGCCGCGACGACCCGGATCGCCGCCAGCAGGTCGGCCGGGGGCGCGTTCTTGAGCAGGAACCCGCTCGCCCCGGCCCGCAGCGCGGCGAAGGCGTCCTCGTCGGTGTCGAAGGTGGTCAGCACGAGCACCCGGGGCCCGTCCGGCCGGCGGGCGAGCTCGGCGGTCGCGGCCACCCCGTCCATGACCGGCATGCGGATGTCCATGACGACGACGTCGGCCGGGGTGTCGCGCAGCAGCCGCAGCGCCTGCGCCCCGTCGCCGGCCTCGCCCGCGACGGTCATGTCGGGCTGGGCGGACAGGATCATCCGGAACCCGGCCCGCACGAGCTCCTGGTCGTCCACGATCACGACGTCGATCATGCGGTCCGCACCGGGATCACGGCCCTGACCTCCCAGCCGCCGCCGGATCGGGGCCCCGCCGCGAACGTCCCGCCGTGCATCGTCACCCGCTCCCGCATCCCGACCAGCCCGTGCCCGGGCTCGCCGGAGGCGTCGGAGCGGTCGGAGCCGGTGCCGTCGTCCGTGGCCGTGATCGTGAGGCGGCCGTCGCCGCGCTGCAGCCGTACCGTCAACGTCGCCCCGGCCCCCGCGTGGCGCAGCGTGTTCGTCATCGACTCCTGCACGATCCGGTACGCGGTCAGCTCCTCCGCCGCGCCGAGCGGCCCCGCCTCGCCCTCCACCCGCAGGTTCAGCCCCGAGGCGGCCGCGAGCTCGGCCACGTCGGCCAGGCCCACGCGCCGCCGGTCGGCCTCCACGGGCCCGCGCAGCAGCGCGAGCACCCGGCGCATGTCGGTGAGCGCGTCGCGGCCCGTCGCCGCGATGGTGTCGAGGGCCTGCCGCGCCTGGGTCGCCGAGGGGTCCAGGGTGTACGCCGCCCCGTCCGCCTGCACGATCATGACGCTCAGCCCGTGGGCGATGACGTCGTGCAGCTCCCGCGCGATGGCGGCCCGCTCGTCGGCGGCGGTGAGCCGGGCGAGGTGGTCGCGCTCGCGCTGCAGGGTCGCGGCCCGCTCCTCGAGCGAGGCGACGTAGAGCAGGCGGGTGCGCACCGAGAACGCGGTGACCCACGCGGCGACCGTGATCGCGCCCAGGACGGCGAACACGGTCCAGAAGTTGCCGGAGTTGTGCTGCTCGGCGAACGCGGCCAGCAGCACACCGATGCCCGCGCCGGCGCCGGCCACGATGCCCCACACCAGACGCGGCTGGTACTTCACCACGGAGTACATGGCGATGAGCGCGGCCACGTCCACCATCCGCACCGCCGGGCGCACCGCGAGCTGCGCGACGGCCAGCCCGCAGACGACCAGGGCGACGGTCACCGGGAAGGCGCGGCGGAACAGCAGCGCGAGCGCCATCGCGACCAGGATGGCGGCGAGCAGGGGCGGGCGGGCGAAACCGCGCTCGAGGTACAGCAGCGCGAGCACGCACGCCGTGACCCCGATGTCGAACAGTCTCGCCCTCACGCCGACCAGCCTAGGCACGGGCCGCGCGGCGGGCGGGCAGGACCGCGGCGAGCACCGCCGCGGCGGCCGCGAGCCCGACGAAGCCGGCCAGCTGGCCGAAGGGCACGCTCAGCAACGGGTGCACCGCCCCGAACGCCGCCTTCGTCGCGAGCCACCCGTAGAGCACGCCGAACGCCACCCCGCCCAACGCCCCGGCCAGGGCCATGAGCAGGGCCTCGGTCAGCAGCGTGGCCCGCAGCTGCCCGCGGGTCAGGCCGAGCGCGCGCACCAGCCACGACTCCCGGGCCCGCTCCAGCACCGACAGCGAGAGCGTGTTGCCGATCCCGATCACCGCGATGACCAGCGCGAAGGCCAGCAGCGCGGCGATGATCGCGAGCATCTGGCCGATCTCGGCGTCGCGCTCGTCGCGCACCTCGGCCAGGTCCGCCACCTGCACCAGCGGGTGCGCGGCCAGGGTCTCGTCGAGCCGCTGCCGCGCGGCCGCGGCCGACAGCCCGGGCGCGGCCTTCACCAGCACCAGGCCGTCGTCGCGCACGTCCGGGAACAGCGTGGCGAAGTCGGCCTCGGCGATCACCGCGTCGCCGACGAGGCTCGAGCTCTGCACGACCGCGGCCACGGTCAGCCGCAGCCGGCGGTCCCCGGCCACGAGCTCGATGGTCGAGCCGGCGGTGGCGCGCACCTGCCCGGCGGCCGGGACGACGGCGGTGCCGGGTCGCACGTCGGCCGCGAACACCTCTGCCCCGGCGCCGACGGTCCCGACCAGCACGTCGCCGGCCTGCCCCTGCTTGACCGGCGCGGCCACCGGGAAGCCCGCGGCCCGCACCTCCCCCGCCACCCCGGCAGGCACCAGCTCGCCGGGCACCGCGGGCGTCAGCAGGTAGTCGACCGGGAAGGCCTTGTTGAGCTGCGCCTCGGCGGTCCGGTTGGCGGTGGCCGCGACGGTCCCGCCGCCGGCCATCAGGCCGACCCCGATGAGCAGCGTCGCGGTCGTGGCCGCCGTCCGCGCCGGGTGGCGGGCCGCGTTCGCGGTGGCCATCCTCGCCGGCACCCCGAACAGCCGCGCCGGCAGCCAGCCGAGCGCGCGCACGACCGGCCCGACGAGCCGGGGCATGAGCAGCAGCAGGGCCGCGAAGTTGCCGATGCCGCCGAGCATGACCAGCGTCATCGCCTCCAGCGCACCGCCGGTGCCGCGCAGCCCGGCGACGGTGAGCGCGGTGCCGGCCAGCGCGGCGAGCGCGGCCGGCACCAGCATGATCCGCCGCATCGAGCCGGACTCGGGCACCGCGGCCCGCAGCGCCGCCATCGGCCGGACCCGCGACGCGCGCAGCGCCGGGGCGACCGCGGCGCCGGCGGTGACCAGCAGGCCGAGCGCCGGCCCCGCCAGCAGCGGCAGCGGGGTCAGCACCACGTCCCCGGCCGGGAGCCCGAGCCGCGGGGAGAGCCGGGACATCAGCAGCGCGACGAGCACGCCGAGGCCGGTGCCGAGCGCCGCGCCGGCCAGGCCGACGAGCCCGGCCTCGGCCAGCACGAGCCGGAACACCTGCCCGCGCCCGGCGCCGACGCAGCGCAGCAGCGCCGTCTCGCGCAGCCGCTGGGCCATGAGGATGCTGAACGTGTTGACGATGACGAAGCCGGCGACGAGCACGGCCACCAGCGCGAAGAGCCCGATGCCGACGAGCAGCCCGCCGAGCTGCCCGGAGGCCGCCCTGGCCAGGTCGTCGCGCAGCTGGATGCCGGTGCGCGCCCGCGCGTCGAGCCCGGCCCCGAGCCGGTCGCGCACGGCGGCCGCGTCGGCGCCCGGCCTCAGCGCGGCGACGACCTCGCGGTAGCCGTCCGCGCCGGTCAGCCGGGTCAGCTCGGCGTCGGTGACCACCACCGTGGACGTGCGGCCGCCGCGGAAGCCGGTGACCTCGACCAGGCCGACGACCCGCAGCTGCTGCCGCCGCTCCCCCGCGCCGACCACGGTGATGTCGTCCCCGACGGCGACGCCGATGCGTCCGGCCGTACGGGTGTCCAGCGCCGCCTCCCCGCCGGTCGCCGGCACCCGCCCGGCGCGCACGTCGAAGGGCCGCAGCCGCGCGACGGCGCCGGCGTTGATGCCGTAGCCGGGCTGCCCGACGTCGGTGACGAGCCGCCCCCGCCGGTCCAGCAGCGGCAGCCGCTCGGCCCGGCGCCCGTCGGCCTCGGCCACCCCGGCGTCGGCCCGTGCCCGGTCCAGGGCGGACGGCTCCAGCCGCGTGTCGTCCCGGGCCGTGACGGCGGCGCCGACGTTGCGGGCGGCGCGGGCGTACTCGTCGTAGAGCGCCGCCTGCGCCGTGTCCCGGTAGATGAGGGTCCCCGCCACGAAGGCGACCGCGAGCACGACGGCGACCAGGGTCGGGACGAGCCGCCGGACCCGCAGCCCGGCGAGCGCGGTGCGCAGCACGTCAGCCTCCCAGCCGGCGCAGGCCCGCCAGGACCGCGTCGGGGCTCGGCCGGTGGATCTCCTCGACGATCCGCCCGTCGGCGAGCAGGACCGCGCGATCGGCGTGCCCGGCCGCGACCGGGTCGTGCGTGACCATGACGATGGTCTGGCCGAGCTCGCGCACGCTGCGGCGCAGGAACTCCAGCAGCCCGGCCCCGGTGCGGGAGTCGAGGTTGCCGGTCGGCTCGTCGGCGAACACCACGTCGGGCCGGCTCAGCAGCGCCCGCGCGCACGCGACCCGCTGCTGCTGGCCGCCGGAGAGCTCGGAGGGCCGGTGCCGCAGCCGATCGGCGAGGCCGAGCGTGGTCACGAGCTCGCGCAGCCAGCCCGGGTCCGGCCGGCGCCCGGCGAGGTCGAGCGGCAGCGTGATGTTCTGCTCGGCGGTCAGTGTCGGCAGCAGGTTGAACGACTGGAACACGAACCCGATCCGCTCCCGCCGCAGCCGGGTGAGGGCCCGGTCGGACAGCCCCGTGATCTCGGTCCCGCCGATGCGCACCGACCCGCCGTCGACCGTGTCGAGCCCGGCCAGGCAGTGCATGAGCGTCGACTTGCCGGAGCCGGAGGGCCCCATCACGGCGGTGAACTCCCCGGCCGCGAACTCGGCCCCGACCCCGTCGAGCGCGCGCACCGCGGTGTCGCCGCTGCCGTACACCTTCACCACGTCGGCGGCCCGGACCGCCACCCGTCCCATCCCGTTGTTCGTCACAGTCCGTGACGCTAGGCGCGCACGGGCCGCCCGTCGTCCACGCGAGGTCGTACTACCTGAGCAGTACGGGCGATCAGATCGGCCACGGCGGACGGGGACGGCATCGCGGCGATCTCGGCGGCCAGCGCGGCCGCGCGCACGTGGTAGCCGTCGTCGGAGAGCAGCTTGGCCGCCTCGATGCGCACGGCCTCGGCGCAGCGCTCGGCGAACGGCACCGCGCGGGCCGCGCCCGCGGCCGTGAGCCGTTCGGCGATCGCGAACTGGTCGCACATCTGCGGCATGAGCAGCTGCGGGCGGCCGGCGGTCAGGGCCGCCATCGAGCTGCCCGAGCCGCCGTGGTGCACGAACAGCGCGCAGCCGGGCAGCAGCTGGTTGTGCGGGATCCAGCCGATGCGGCGCACCCCGCCGGGCAGCCCGCCGAGGTTGTGCACCCCGGCGCCGGAGACCACCACCTCCACGTCGAGCTCGCGCAGGCCGAGCACGGCGGCGGTGAGGCCGTCGACCCCCTCCGGGATCGGCACGGTGCCCATCGACACGCAGACCCGCGGCCGGTCCGGGGTCTCCAGCAGCCAGTCGGGGATGGTGCAGGCGGCGTTGTACGGCACATAGCGCATCGGCGTCCCGCCCCGCACGGCGCCGAGGCTCGGCGGGCAGGTGTCGACGGTGAGCGCGGGCGGGTCGACCGTGACCCCGCCGTACAAGCCGGACAGTCGCGGCTCGACCTTGGCCAGCGCGGCGCGGTGCACCGGCTCGGGGACCGGCAGCCCCCAGTGCTGCAGCACCCAGGGCACCCCGGCGCGCGTGGCCGCGAGCGGCCCGGCGTACTCGACCGGCTCGGTCACGACGAGGTCCGGCCGCCAGGCGCGCACGAGCGCGTCGATATCGTCGCGGGTGCGCTCGGCGAGGGCGACGAACACGTCCAGGTCGAGCTCCTCGTTCCCGCCGAGACCGACGCCGGACGGCCACAGCTCGAAGAACGAGGCGTCCCCGCCGACCACGGCCGCGGTGAGCCCGGCCCGGCGCACCTGCTGGTGCAGCGGCTGCGGGACGGCGACGAGCACCTGGTCGCCGCGCAGGTGCAGGGCCCAGGCCAGCGGCACCATCGAGAACAGGTGGCCCGGGGCCGGGTTCATGGTGAACAGCACGCGCATGTCAGTCCTCCGGTCGTTCGGGCGCCGACAACGTCACCGGCAGGTCCTCGATGCCGCGCAGCATGGTGCCGGGCGCCCGGTAGCGGACCGGACCGGCGATGCGCAGCGCGGGGAACCGGCGCAGCAGGCGCGGGAAGAGCACCTGGGCGTGCAGCCGGGCCAGCGCCGCGCCCGGGCAGAAGTGCCGGCCGGCGCCGAAGCTCAGCGCCGCGCGGCCGGGCTTGCGCAGCACGTCGAAGCGGTCGGGCTTGCCGACGTACGCCGGGTCCCGGTTCGCCGCCCCGACGAGCCCGAGCACCGCCATGCCGGGCGCCACCTCGACGTCGCCGAAGCGGGCGGGCGCCACGGCGATGCGGACCGCCACCTGCACCGGCGGCTCGTAGCGCAGGATCTCCTCGACCGCCCGCTCGGCCTGGGCCTCGTCGCCGCCGCGGACCAGGGCGGCCTCGTCGGGGTACGACAGCAGCAGCCGCGCCCCGAGCGACACCAGGCTCGCCGGCGAGTCGTAGCCGGCCCCGAAGAGCAGGACCAGGTCGCCGAGGTACTGCTCGCCGAGGTCGGGCCGCAGCCCCCGCACCGTGGCCAGCAGCCCGGTCTCCCGCTCGGCGGCGAGGGCCTCGAGCGCGTCGATGATCTCGTCCCCGGCCGCGGCCATCCCGGTGCGCTGCCGGGGCGTCATGAACGGCTCGAACGCCGCCGACGCGACCCGGGCCGCCTCCCCCAGCCGCAGCGCGTCCGCGTCGGGGATCTCCAGCAGCCGCCCGGTGACGAGCGAGGCGAAGGGCACCGCGAGCGCCTCGGCGAGGTTGACCGTCCCGCCGTCGGCCAGCCGCTCCCCCAGCCGGTCCAGGCAGGCCTCGGCGGTGCCGATCGTGTGCTCGCGCAGCTCCTCGGCGCGGCGCGGGACGAGCCGGCGGGCCAGGGCGGCGCGCAGCTCGCTGTGCGCGGCCCCCTCGCGCCAGCCGAACGACTGGTACAGGCAGCGGATGAGCCGCACGTCGCGCCAGTTGGGGGTGAGCCGGGCCGGGTCCTCGCCGGGGCTGGCGAAGATCGGCTCCTGCAGCAGGCGGGCCACGTCGGCGTGCCGGCTGAGCACCACCGCGGCGGCCTTGCCGGGCAGCTCGATGCGCAGCACGGGGGTGCGCTCGCGCAGGGTGCGGTAGTGGGCGTACGGCTCGGCGAGCGCCCGTGGCCGGACCAGGTCGAGGAAGAGCCGCTCGCCTTGGCGGCGCTCGGCCCCGGCCCAGAACCGCAGCAGCGCCGCGACCGTGCGCTCGGGCTGCTCCAGGTTGGGGCTGTGCGACGCGTCCGGGATGATCTCGAGTTCGGCCCCGAGCCGCTGCGCGTAGCCGGCGAAGTCCTGGGCGGACCAGAGGCGCTGGTCGCGGTACCCGTGCATGAGCAGCACCGGCAGCCGCGTGGCGCGCAGGTCGGCGCCGCGGTCCGGCTCGGCGGTGAGCGAGCGCAGTGCCCCGTGCAGGAAGGCCAGGCGCATCCCGTCGAGCCGGCGGCGCCAGAACTCCCGCCGGTCGACCTCCCGCTCGGGCACCAGCCGCCGCACGACGGGCCACATGACGGCCGGGCCCTGCAGCGCGAGGGTCTTGTCGAAGCCGCAGAGCAGCTTGCGGTGCCGGGATCCGTCCATCCCCGGCCCGGCCCCGATGAGCGTGACGGACAGCAGCAGGTCGGGCCGGGCGAGCGCGGCGGCGCGGGCGACGAACCCGCCGTAGGAGTGCCCGACGAGGTGCACGGGCCGCCCGGCGCCGGCGAGCACGGCCACCAGGTCCTCGGCGTGCCTGGCGATGGTGTGCGCCTCGGGCGACTCGCCGTCGAGCCGCGCGTAGTGGCCGTGGTAGTCGTAGGCGTAGGCGTGGTACCCGGCGGCGGCGAGCGCCGGCAGCACGGGCACGAAGTCCTCCTTGGAGCCGACCACCCCGGCGCACAGCACGACGGCCGCGTTCCGGTCCGCCTCGGCGGGCGGCGGCATGTGCAGCGCCGCGACCGGCCCGCGGGCGGTGTCGAGCACCAGTTCGGAGTCACTGAGCGTGAGCACACTACGACGATAGTCCTGTTCGTCCGATTTGTACGCCTATAAACCGACATAGGCCTCGTCAGGCGATAAAAGACTTCGAACATGACTCGGGTCCGTCGGGGTCCGGACCGTCGCTCATTGGTAGACAGTCGCGACGAGCCGATGACGACGGGGATGGCCGTACCGTTGCGCAGATGCCGGAGGAACCGTGGGAGAGCTACCACCGCAATGTGCTGCGGTCCGGCTTGTCCTATCCGGTCGGGCGGTCGACCGTGGAAGCGTCACTACGGGCGGCAGGCGTGCGCCTGCTCGCGCTGGACTTCACCCTGTACGGCGACAATCAACCTGACATCGTGCTGCTGCAAGCTGTCCGATACTCGGATATTGGCAGCACCTACTTCCTCGCACGAGGAACGCCCGACCGCCCACGGTGCGACCTCAAGCTCTATGCCGTTCCCAGCGGAGTCCGCGCCGAGGCCGGGGCCGTACTCACCACCGGAGGCGGGCTCCTCCGTGCTTGCGCGTGGCTGGCCGCCGCTGACCAGGCGAACCCGACCTGGCGCGACAAGTCGCACACTTGGACGGCGTACCTGCACAGCGGCGCGCTGCGCGTGGAGGAGAGAGCGTACTGACGCGCAGGACCAAGATGGGTGTCCGGATCTGGCCGCGATACGAGCGCCCAGCTGGCCATCGGCCGGAATCGCCCTCCCGGGCGGCGTCCGACTACCACGGGGCGGTGCCCGCGGCGCTTCCCTACATCGCCTCCAAGGCGGCGCTGCACGAGCTCACCCGCAGCCTCGCCACGCATCTGCCGCGGCAGACGAATCGCTCCTCGCGATTCGCTCAGGTCGCTGTCGCGGTAGCGGCATCGAGCCGGTCCGAGGCCGAGGTGACCGCGATCGCCGCCGACGAACACCGGCGGGAAGCCGAGCTGGGCGCTCGGTGGGCTCTGCGCGGCCTCGCCGCGGCGGTGAAGGTGACCGTGACCGACGTGGTCATCACTGAGGTCGACACCAGCACAGGCGATGTCTACGAGGCCACTGCCCGCGCCGTGTGGCAGGCGCTGCGCCGACGGGCTCACACAACTGGGCAAGCGCCACCACCCCCGGACCTGGCAGCGAAGGCGCGCCAGCGCCGAGCGGTGCCTGGCGGGAGCGACGGTCCGCACCCCCGCGGACCCGAGCCATGCTCCGGAAAAACCTCAGGCGCCGATGAGCTTCCAGGCCCGCGCCCCGCCGAGGACGCCCGCGGTGTTCGGCACGATCGTGACGTCCTCGCCCATGCGGCCCACCGACTCGGCGTCGATCAGGGCCGCGTTGCCGCCGCCGATGAACAGGCGGTCCCAGCGGAACACCGGCCGCAGCCCGTCGACCACCCGCCGCACCCGCCGGGACCAGCGCGCGTTGCCCAGCTCGCGGCGCTGGATCTCGCCGATGTACGTGTCGTAGGTCTTCTTGCGCCGGATCGGGCCGTGCGAGAGCTCCAGGTGCGGGGCGAGCACGCCGTCGTCGAACAGGGCGTTGCCGAGGCCCGTGCCGAGCGTGATGACCAGCTCCAGGCCGGTGCCGACGACCAGGGCGGCGCCGTGCACCTCGGCGTCGTTGAGCACGAGCACCGGGCGGCCGAAGGCGCGGTTCAGCGCGGCCCGGGCGTCGTAGCCGGTCCAGGCGGCGAAGAGCTCGGGGTCGACCGGGGTGTGCGGGCCGGCGCGGTTGACGTAGTGCGGGGTGGCCACCACGCGGCCGTGGCGGATCATGCCGGGCAGGCCGACCGTGACCCGGTCCGCGGGCGGGAGCTGGCCCTCGATGTCCAGCATGGCGCGGATGAAGCGGCCGGGCGGGAACGGGTACGGCGTCGCGACGCGGATCGGCCCGCCGACCAGCGCGTCGGAGTCGTCGACCACGGCCGCCTTCAGGCCGCCGCCGCCACAGTCGATCGTCAGCGTGTTCCCCACCGGTGGATTGTGCGCCGCCCGGCGGGCCGCCGCCGCTCCGGAGCCCGAAAAGCCGTGCTGATCACTGTGCGGTGACCGCTCGGCGCAGCGCCCGGGGCGCTCGCCGCGCGGGGCTCGACAACCGTCGACGAAACCGGGTGACATCGTCAAGAATCGATGCGCAGACCCCTGCACGCCGCCTCCGCCAGGGCGGCGTGCAGGCCATCTCCCGTCTGGAGGAGACACGGCATGCGACGACTGCTCACCTCGATCGGCCTCGCCACCGCCATGGTCGCGGCCACCCTCACCCTCACCGCGACCGCGGCCCGGGCCGAGTCCAACGGCGGCGTGAAGATCATGCCGCTCGGCGACTCGATCACCGACGGCTACAACGTGCCCGGCGGCTACCGCGTCAATCTCTGGCAGCGCCTCGCCGGCGGCGGGTACACCGCGGACTTCGTCGGCTCCGGGTCCAACGGGCCGGCGAACCTCGGCGACCACGACCACGAGGGGCACTCCGGCTGGCGCATCGACCAGATCGACGCCAACATCGTCGGCTGGCTGCAGGCCTACGCCCCGCGCACGATCCTGCTGCACATCGGCACCAACGACATGAACCAGAACTACGACGTCGCCAACGCGCCCGCGCGGCTGTCGGCGCTGATCGACAAGATCCGGGCCAACGATCCCGCCGTCGAGCTGTTCGTCGCCCAGATCACCCCGGAGAGCGACGCGACCCTGGAGTCGCGCGTACAGGCGTACAACGCCGCCCTGCCCGGCATCGTGGCGCAGAAGGGCTCGCACACCCACCTGGTCGACATGCACTCGGCGATCACGACCGCCGACCTCGCCGACGGCGTGCACCCGAACGCGGGCGGCTACGACAAGATGGGGGCGCGGTGGTACTCCGCGCTGCAGTCGGTCCCCGCGAGCCTGCAGGGCGGCGGCGTACCCCCGGTCGGCACCGCGGCCGCCGTGACGAACCCGCAGTCCGGGCGCTGCCTCGACGCCAGCGGGGCCGGCACCGCCAACGGCACCCAGATCATCATCTGGGACTGCCACGGCGGCACCAACCAGTCGTGGACCCGCACCGCCGCGGGCGAGCTGCGGCTCTTCACCGGCAAGTGCCTCGACGTCAACGCGAACGGCACCGCCAACGGCACCAAGGTCCAGCTCTGGGACTGCAACGGCACGACCGCGCAGAAGTTCACGTTCAACACCGACGGCACCGTGGTCGGCGCCGGCTCGGGCAAGTGCGTCGACGTGACCTCGAGCGGCACCGCCAACGGCACCCTGGTGCAGCTCTACCAGTGCAACGGCACCGGCGCCCAGAAGTGGGCCCGCCGCTAGCCCTTCAGGAGCCCGGCCAGCAGGCCGCGCACCGTCCGCTCGAACAGATCCGGCACGTCCTCCGGGGCCGGCCGCGCCCCGGAGGACGCCTCGGCGATCGCCGCGGCCAGGTTCGCGTACGGCGAGAGGTCGATCGCCGCGAACGAGAGCCCCTCCGGCCGCGGCCGCGCGAACAGCGACACCACGCCGGTGATCATCGCGACCGCCTCGAACTTCGCGGTCGTCGGGCACCGCACCGGGGCCAGGACGCCGAGGCAGTGGTCGAGGTACGCCAGGCCGTTGGGGCCGAAGCCCCTGGCCTGCTGCACCACCTCGATCAGCCACGCGTGCCGCCGGTAGACGTCCAGCTGCCGGCGGGCGAGCAGCACCAGCGCGTCGATCGGGTCGGCGGCCTCCGGGAACGGCTGGAGGCCGCCGATCACCGCGTCGGCCATGAGCTCGAGCAGGTCGTCGCGCGAGGAGAGGTACCGGTAGAGCGAGCCCGCGCCGGTGCCCAGCCGCGCGGCGACCGCGCGCATCGACACGGCCGCGAGCCCGTCGGCGTCGGCGAGCGCGACCGCCACCGCGACGATCTCCTCGCGGCTGTGCCCCGGCGCCGGCCCGCGGGTGCCCCGCTGCGGGCGCTGGAATATCGACTGGCTCTCCCCCACCCCCGTCACTCTAAACTGCGAACACCGTTCCCTAGCGGGCCCAGCGCTGGTTGGCCCCGCCGTTGCACGTCCAGATCTCGACCAGCGTGCCGTTCGCGGTGCCCTGGCCGGTCACGTCGAGGCACAGCCCGGACTGCACCCCGGCGATGGTGCCGTCGGCGCGCACGGTCCACTGCTGGTTCGCCCCGCCGTTGCAGTCCCAGATGGCCACCGGCGAGCCGGCCGCCGTCGCGTTGTTCAGCACGTCGAGGCACTTGTTCGCGTACACCCGCAGCGCCCCGTTCGACAGCTGCGTCCACTGCTGGTTCGCCCCGCCGTTGCAGTCCCAGATCTCGACCTGCGTGCCGTTGGTCTGCGACTGGCCGGGCACGTCGAGGCAGCGGCCGGACTGGGCGCTCGTGAGCGGCCCGCTGACCGGCGGGGGCGGCCCGGCGACGGCGGTCACCGACAGGTTGTCGAACTGGGCGGTCTCGCCCTGGCTGGTGCCGATGCCGACCTGGCCGGTGCTCCACACCGAGTCGCTCAGCGTGGCGAGCGTGGCCCCGTCGATCTGGGCGGTGAGGTTGCTGCCCGAGAACGTCAGCGCGATGGTGTGCCAGGTGCCGGTCCCCGGCGCGGCGACCGTTCCGCTGCGCAGCACCGTGGCGGCGTTGTTGACGTCGTTGCGCAGCAGGGTCCAGGCGCCGGTGCTGTTCAGGCGGAGGTAGTACGCGTTGAGGCCGGCCGGCCCGAAGGCGTGCTGGAGCCCGGCCCGGCCGATCACCTCGACGTAGCCGGCCTGCTCCAGCAGCACGTCGGTGGAGACCTTGTAGTTGCTCCAGCCGAGGTCGCCGAGCAGCGCGTACGGGTCGCTGAGGTCGTCCCAGGTGATCGGGGCCCGGGGCGACATCTGCCGCACGCACCTCGTCCCGCCGCACTGGGCGATCTCGAAGGCGCCCTGCATGTCGGCCAGGTACTTCGCCTCGCGCCCGATCGCGTAGCCGTTGAAGTCGTCGGTGTACGGCAGCGCGAGGGTACCCGCGGCCGGCGCGGTCGCGGTGCCCTTGCCCTGGCCGGTCGTGGTGCTCAGGGTGTAGACGCGCCCGGGCTGCAGGGTGACCGTGTACGAGCCGCCGGACGGGGTCACGTCGGCGGTGTGGGCGAAGTAGTCGGCGTTGCTGTTGCTGCTCAGCAGCGACGACCACACGTGCACCGCGCCGGTGGACAGCCCGCCGGTGACGGTCGCGGTGAACGGCTGCGCGGCGGTGGCGTCGAGGGTCTCGATGACCACGCTGTAGTTGCCGCTGGCCGGGTCGCGCAGGGTGACGTACGAGCCGTTGGCCCGGTTGCCGCCCAGGTAGCCCGACGCCGAGTCGAGGTAGCGCCAGCCCGGGGCGGTGAACTGCGTGGTGTGCGCCATCACCCAGGTGTTCTTGCCGATCGAGTAGTTGCCCGACCACGGCTGCGCGGCCAGGGCGACGCCCATCGTCGGGAACGGGATGTTCGGGGTGATCGCGGCGATGACCGGCCAGTTGAGGTACGCGGTCATCTTCCCGTCGAGGTAGCCCCGGTTGATGCCGCGGGCGAGCGCGACGGCGCCCAGGTTGTAGTCGTCGGAGCCGTTCTCGCTCGCCCAGACCTTCTTGCCGCTGTTGATCGCATTGGTACTGCTGGGGCAGTTGGTCTGGGCCCCGCGGTACCCGCACACGTAGTGCGAGCCGAGCACGTCCACGGCGGCCGCGAACGCCGGGTCGGCGACCACGTCGTTGGCCGGGTCGAAGCTGGTGTCGTCGGCGACGACCTGCACGTTGCCGTAGCCGTGGCTGTTGAGGGCCGCCTTGAGCCGCTCGTACCAGCCCTTGTCGTAGCCGCGCTCGTTCCAGCCCCCGAGATAGTCGAACGTGAGGCCGTGGCTGTTCTTCGCGCAGTCCAGGAAGGCGAGGTAGTAGTTGATCATGTCGTCCGACCAGAAGTTGCCGTTGCCGATCCAGCCGGGGGCGCCCCAGGCGAGGGCGTACAGCTTGATCTGCGGGTTTCTGGCCCGGGCCTGCTCGGCCATCCACCACTCGTAGCCGCGGTTGCAGTTGAGGTCGCCCGCGGTGTGCTGGTGGCTGGGCTCGGCGCCGCTGGTCGAGTTGGTGTCGCCACCGACCTCGACCTTCATCATCTGCATGGCGGCGCCGTAGCCGGGCTTGAACAGGTAGTCGAGGATCTGGGTACGCTGGGGCTCCGGGTAGTCGTAGAGCAGCCGGCTGTTGCCGCCGCCCCCGGAGATCGCGCCGACGCCGTCGAACGTGCGCCCGGCGGCGGTGCCGTTGATGGTGACGGTGGTGGCCGCGGCCGCGGGCCCGGCCGCGACGAGCTGAGCGACGACGAGACAGAGCGCGGCGAGCAGAGCGAGGCGAGACTTCATGTGCGGTCCTCCATGGCGGTGGGGTGAACCACCAACCAGATTCGCACACGTATCGACACACTTCTACAATGAAACGTGTCGATTTCTGTGACCGCGATCGATATCGGCGGAACCTGGACCCGGATCCGCTCCGGCGACACCCGCGCGAGGTTCCGGAGCGAGCCGGACTACGGCCGCCAGCTGCGCGCGCTGATCGCGGCCGTCCCCGCCGGCACGCCGGCGATCGGCGTGTCCTTCGGCGGCCGCGTCACCCCGGCGGGCGAGGTGCGGGTGGCGCTGAACCTGCGCGGCTACGAGGGCCGCCCGCTGGCCGCCGACCTGTCCGGCGCGCTCGGCGTGCCCGTCCGGGTGGCCCACGACGCCACGTGCGGCCTGCTGGGCGAGTGCGCGGCGGGCGCCCTGCGCGGCTTCGAGCGCTGCGGCTACCTGACCCTGTCGACCGGCGTGGGCGCGGCCCTGCGCCTCGGGGCGGTACACCTGACGACGGAGGCGGGCCACCAGCTCATCGCGGGCAACGAGCGCCCGTGCGACTGCGGCCAGATCGGCTGCCTGCAGACCTTGACGGGCGGCAGCGCCCTGCACCGCCGCCTCGGCCGCCCCCTGGAGGACGTCGACGACGAGCGCTTCTGGCGCTCGTACGCGCAGAGTCTCGCCGTGGGCGTGGCGAACTTCGCCCTGAACGCGGGCCTGCAGGCGGTGGCCGTCGGCGGCGCGATCGCCCTGCGTCGCGCGGCGCTCTGGCCGGCGCTGCGCGAGTCCCTGGCCGAGATCCTGACCTACCAGCGGGTCACGGTCGTCCCGGCCGAACTGGGCGAGGAGGCCCCACTGGCCGGCGCGGCGCTGCTGCCCGGCCTTCCCGAGGGCGCGATCCTGCACTGATCCGGAGGGCATGACTCGGGTCCGCGGTGGTGCGGACCGTCGCTCCCGCCAGGCACCGCTCGGCGCTGGCGCGCCGTCGCTGCCAGGTCCGGGGGTGGTGGCCGCGGCAGATCTGGAACCCGGTCAGTCGCCGGCGCCCCCGGGCAGCCCTTGCCCGCGCTCAGCAGTCACCGCGCACCAGCGGCGGCAGATGCGCGAACAGCAGTAGCATGCGGTCGTGCTGTCCTTGCTGTCGTTGTCGATCGAGACGGCGTTGCACGCGCGGGCTGCCGAGCATGTTCGCGTGATCGTGCGTATCGACGGTGTTGACGTCAGCCGTGGTAACGGCAACGACGGCCCAGACCCGTGGGACGCACTGCTGCCGGTGAACCGTTTCGTGGCGACCGACGACTTCACGACCGCGACGATTGCCTGCTGCCCGAGCTGCGGCCCGGGATGCAGCGCGATCGAAGCGCGGGTCCGCCGTGACAGCGATGTAGTGCGCTGGGAATTGGGTGACCGGCGCGGCGTGCGTTGGGTAGGCGAGCGGCGAACGATCCTGTTCGATGCGGCGGCCTACGACGCCGAAGTTCGCCGCATCGAGGCCGACCGCAGCTGGGAGACGGCGACTCACCGGGCCGGGCGGCTCATCCTGGCCGGCGTTGCTCTGCCATCAGGGGTCGAGGGCGTGCGAGTCGCCGTGATCGGCACCGGCGAACTCGAGGTGTGGCTCGAGGAGCCGGACGAATACCAGATCTGGGTGCGTGCCCCCTGGGACGCACAGCGACCCGACGACAGCGCGGCCTCGGTGCGGGCGATGCTCGCCGGACCCGCCGCCGGTTGGCCCGCGCGCTGGCACGGCATCAGGCCGGACCGCGAGGACCCGCCAGCGTACGCCGGGCCGTCCTGGCGGCGCGCCGAGTGGTAACCGCACAGCGTCGCGCCCAACCCTCAGCCGCCCGCGCGGCACGAGCATGCGTCGCCCACGGCGGACGGTGTCCCCGGGGACCGGGTAGGCCGACGCAGGTTCCCGGCGGCGGCGTCGCTGCGGCCGGACGGATCAGTACGGCGGTTCGAGGCCGATCAGCAGGCACGCAGTGTCGAGGCCGGTGCGGATGTAATCGACGAACGTCTCGTTGTTCAAGGCTCGGGTGGACCGGCGGTTTCTGATCATGTCGATGGTGTCGTCAGGCTGGTGGCCGAGCAGCACCAGCGCGTGGGCGATGACCAGCCCTGAGCGGTTGTAGCCGCGGTGGCACCGCACGAGCACGCGACGGCCGGCGCGCACGGCGTCCGCGGTCAGCTCGGCCACGCAGCGCACAGCCTCGAGCTGATCGGCGCGCAAGGGCCGGTCCGGAACGTCGACGACGCGGTGCTCCACTCCGGGGTCCGGGCCGTGCCCGTCACGTTCGTGCAGGCTGACCACCAGGTCGAACTCGCTGCCGACAACGGACGGCACCACGATCCCGGCGTCGAGGTGGTGGTGACCGCCCATCCACAGACCGCGGACGATCTCGTTCCACGGATCGTCCGCGAACGGCTCCCCGTGGTCTCTGGCTCGCGTCTTCATCGCACCCTCCGCCCCGGCGGTCCGCCCGGGCCGGGCCGAGCCACCGCAACCCTAACGGCCGGCCCGCGGCCATCGCCGTGGGCCAGTGGTCAGGAAATCCCGCCACAGCGCGAACTGGCACGACCGGACGGCGACCCGGTCGTCCGCCGGCCAGTCGGCCACAGCCGTCCGCAACCGGCCGAGCGTCGTGTCCAGCAGCGCGTGGATCGAACTCGCCGAGCGCGACCAGCTCCAGGATCCGCGGCACGCAATGGCTGCTCCACAGCGGCGCGAACCTGGTCCAGCCGATGGCGACCGTGCGCGGCACCGGCCCGCCGAGCCCGGGCGCCATGGCGAGCCGTGGACCCCGGTGGTGGAGCGTTGCGCAGCCGCGGGAGTGGCACGGATCAGCGGGCCCACCCCCGGGCCTGGCAGCGACGGCGCGCCAGCGCCGAGCGGTGCCTGGCGGGAGCGACGGTCCGCACCCCGACGAACCCGAGTCCTGCTTGCAGGCCTGCCTCGACCCGGGTCACCGCGGCGCGTCGCCGGCCAGCGTGACCAGGCGCCGCCCGAGCCGCGCGACCTCCGTGCGCAGCTCGTCCGGGCGCACCACCGTGAAGTCCCAGCCCAGCCCGGCCAGCATCACCGCCATGCCGTCCAGGCGCTCGGCCCGGCAGACCAGCCGCGCGCCCGCGGGGGCCGCGGTCACCGTGCCGGCGGTGGGCGGCACCCGGCGGCGCACCTCGGCCTCGGGGGCGTGCAGGACCACCTCGACCTCGTGGCGGTACGGCACCGCCGCGAGCGCCCCGGCCACGTGCCCCGCGGCGTCGAACGACTCCGGGGCCTCGAAGCGCTCCTCGCGCACCGACAGCGAGCCGATGCGGTCCAGCCGCAGGGTGCGGATCTCGCCCCGGAGGTGGTCGAAGCCGCTCGTGTACCACCGGCCCGCGTGGAAGACGACGCCGTAGGGGTCGAAGGTGCGCGTCGAGTCCTCGCCGCGCCACGAGCGGTAGGTGAGCTCGACGCGCCGGCGGTCGCGGGCCGCCTCGCCCAGACGGAGCAGGTGGCGCACGTCGAACAGGCCGGCGGGGCGGGCCGGGCGCGTGAAGCCCAGCGTCTCGCGCACCGCCCGGACCCGGTCGCGCAGCGCGGCCGGGAGCACCCGCTCGATCTTGGCCAGGGCCGACGCGCGCGCGGCGGGGGCGATGCCCAGGTTCTCCACCGCCAGCAGGCCGAGCACGACCGCGACGGCCTCGTCGTCGGCGAGCATGAGCGGGGGCAGCCGGTAGCCGGGGGCGAGCCGGTAGCCGCCGTAGCGGCCGCGCTCGGCTTGCACGGGCAGGCCGAGGCCGGCGAGCGCGGCCGCGTAGCGGCGCACGGTGCGCTCGTCGAGGCCGAGCCGCTCGGCGAGCTGCGGGCCGGTCAGGCCCGGCTGGGCCTGCAGCACCTCGAGCAGCGCGAGCACCCGGCCGGTCGACTGTGACACGCGTCACCCTCCGAATCAGGGCGAGATCTGCCCTGATTCGATCATAGCGTCGACGGCATGACGAACTTCGTTTTGGTTCCCGGCATGTGGCTCGGCGCTTGGGCGTGGGACGAGGTCGCGGAGCACCTGCGCGCGGCCGGGCACGACGTGACCGCCGTGACGCTCGGCGGGCTGGCCGAGCGCGCGGGCGAGCCGGCGACCCTCGAGACGCACATCGGCGACGTCGTCGCGGCGGCCGGCGACGCCCCGGCGGTGGTGCTCGTCGGGCACAGCTACGGCGGCCTGCCGGTGCGCGGCGCGGTCGAGCGGCTCGGGGGCCGGGTGACGCGGGCCGTCTACGTCGACAGCGGGCCGGTCCCGGACGGCACCGCGCAGGCCGACTTCTCCGCGCCCGGGCCCGATGCCGACGTCCCGCCGCCCTCGTTCGACCCGGCCGACGACCCGGGGCTGTTCGCGGGGCTGGAGGGCCGCTCGGCGTGGATCCGGCAGCGGTGCACGCCGCATCCGTACGCCACCGTCACCGGGCGGCTCCGCCTCCGCGAGCCGCTGCAGCCCCCGACCGACCTGGTCGTGAGCACCTTCACGCGCGCGAACGTGGAGCGGATGATCGCGGACGGCCACCCGTTCGTCGCCGGCCTCGACCGGCGTGACTACCGGGTACGCGAGCTGCCGACCGGGCACTGGCCGATGTTCAGCCGCCCGGCGGACCTCGCCGCGCTCCTCGGCGGCGCCTGAGCCGTCACCGGCCGGCCGCGTAGACGGCCAGCTGCACCCGGTTGGCGCTCCCGGTCTTGGTCATCAGGTTCGCGACGTGCGTCTTCACCGTGGTCACGCCCAGCCCCAGCCGGGCCGCGACCTCCGGGTTGGACAGCCCCGCGCCGACGAGCGCAAGCACCTCGGCCTCGCGGGCGGTCAGGTTCGGCGGCGGCGCGGCGGGGGCGGCGGGCGCCCGCTCGGCGAGTACCGCCCGGGCGACCAGGCGCCGCAGCACGGCCGGGGTGAACGGGCTGTCGCCGGCCGCGGCCCGCCGGACGCCGTCGAGCAGCTCCTGCGGCGTCGCGTCCTTGACGAGGAACCCGCACGCGCCGGCAGCCAGGGCCGGGTAGAGGTGCTCGTCGTCGTCGAACGTGGTGAGCACGACGATGCGGGCCGAGGGCCGCGCGGCGAGGATGCGCGCCGTCGCGGTGGTGCCGTCGACCCCGGGCATGCGCAGGTCCATGAGCACGACGTCGGGGCGCAGCTGCTCGGCGAGCCGGACCGCGGCGGCGCCGTCGGCGGCCTCCCCCACCACGTCGAGGTCGTCCACGGACTCGCACAGCATGCGCAGCCCGGCGCGGACCAGCCGCTGGTCGTCGACGAGCAGCACCCGGATCACGTCGTCTCCTTCGCCGGTACCCATGCGGACAGCCGCCACCCGTCCCCCTCCGGCCCCGCCGACAGCTCGCCGCCGAGCACCTCGACCCGCTCCCGGAGCCCGGCCAGCCCGACGCCCCCGGCCCCGGCGCCGTCCCGCCCGGCGCCGCCGTGGCCACCGTCCTGCCCGGCGCCACCGAGGCCACCGTCCTGCCCGGCGCCACCGAGGCCACCGTCCTGCCCGGCGCCGCCGTGGCCCCCGCCGGAGCGCAGGTCGAACGCGAGGCGGTCGCCGCTCAGCCGGATCGTCAGCGCCGCGAGCGCGCCCGGCCCCGCGTGCCGGGCGGCGTTCGCGAGGCCCTCCTGGGTCAGGCGCAGCACCGCGAGCGCGGTGCGGGCGTCGAGGCGGGTCACGTCCGGGTCGATGCCGGCCTCGACGGTGAGCCCGACCTGCCGGCCCCGGTCCACGGCGGCGTCGAGCGCGACGGGCAGCGCGGCCGGCTCGACCAGGGCCGCGGTCGGCGCGGTGCCGGGCTCGCGGAGCACCTCGACGAGCCGGCGCAGGTCCGCGAGGGCGCCGGAGCCGGTGGCGTGCACGTCGTCGAGCACCTGCCGCACGCGCGGGTCGCCGAGCGGCAGCACCGTGCGCGCCACCCCGACGCGCAGCACGATCGAGGCGACGTGGTGCGCGACGAGGTCGTGCAGCTCGCGGGCGATCGCCGTGCGCTCGTCGGCGCGCACCCGGTCCAGCTGCTCGGCAGCCCGGGCCGCGGCCTGCCGGCTGAGGTCGGCGAGGGCCCGCGCGTACAGCCCGATCAGCACCGGCGCCCCGGTCACCGCCAGCCCGGCGAAGACCACGTCCGCCGGGCCGGTCACCAGCTCGTCCAGGTCCGAGACGAGCGAACCGGCCAGGCCCACGGCGAGGCCGAGCGGCACCTGGCGGCCGCGGCGCCGGGCGGCCAGCTCGAACAGGGCCCACGCGGTGCCGACCGCGGGCACGGTGTCGTCGTGGGCGCCCGCGAACCAGCCGGCGCCGGAGACCACGGCCAGGGCCGCGACCGTGACGAGCGGCCGGCGCACGCTCACGAACCCGAGCGCCAGGACCAGCACCGCGACCGTGCGGTCCACTGTGGACATGGCGCGCCCGTCGGTGGCCACCGTGAGGTAGCCGACCCCGGCCAGCGTCACGAGCGCGAGCCGCAGGGCGGTCGACCGCTCCGCGAACAGCCGCTCGACCCAGCCCATGCCGCTCACCTTAGTGCCGCGGCCGCGCCCGCCATGGTGACCGCGACGAGGACGGCCAGCGCCGTGAGGGTCGCCGCGTCCGGCGCGAGCAGCGGCTGCCCGCGCAGGGCCTGCCAGGTGACGAGCGCGAGCAGGCCCGCGTAGGCGCCGGCGAGGACGACGGTCAGGCGGGTGCGGCGGGCCGGGTCGGCGACCAGCCGGCCGAGCAGCATCGCGACCAGCAGCATGGCCTGCAGCCCGTGGATGCCGACGAAGTGCCCGACGCGCAGGTCGCCGCCGGTCGTGCTCCAGCCGAGCAGCGGCAGGCCGGGGCCGCCGTCGGGGACGCCGACGGCGTGGGCGCCCAGCAGGGTGTCGGCGCCACGCGCGTCGGCGTCGAGCTGGGCCCGCGTCGGCACCAGCATCAGCAGCCCCTGCGGCATCCCGAGCAGCAGCAGCACGAGGCCCAGCCGCCCGGCCCAGGCCACGGCCCGGTCGGCGGGCGGGTCGCGCCACAGCAGGATCGCGACGAGCAGCGTGCCCAGCCACAGCACCAGGATGACCGCGCCCATGCCGCGCCACAGCAGGCCGTCCAGCGGGGTCGTGCTGTTGAAGTGGCTGGACCGGCCCCGGGCCGCCTGCACGGCGATGATCCCGACCTCCAGCACCGACGTCGCGGCGACGACGGCGGCCGCGGCCCGGGCGGCGCGGCGGCCGCGGCGGAGCCGGGCGAGCAGCCAGGCGAGGGTCAGGGCGTAGACGACGAAGGAGGCGGCGAACTTGGCGGGCTTGAGCCAGACGGGCTGGCCGAGCAGGGTCCGGTCGTCGAGGGCGAGACCGGCGAGGCAGACGGCGAGCAGCAGGGTCATGAGTCCGGCGAGCGCGGTGAGGGCCCGGCTGCCGCGCCAGGCCTCGCGCAGGATCGTGGTCATGGCGCCGACGATCCCGGAGCCGGCCGCGGCGCGACTCCTGCCGCAGGGCCCCGCGGCCTCCTGCCGTAGGAGGAGGGGGCGTGTCAGGCGCTTGCCGCAAGCCGGCGCCGTGGTGACCGCGACCGACGCGAGCTGGAACGGCGCCTGGCCCCGAACGCGACGGCGACCTCAGGTTCACCGGCCACGGCACCGGCGGCACCCCCGCCGTGACCTGCACCGCGTCCTAGGAGGAGGCGAGGGCGAAGGAGCCCCGGGCCAGCAGCTGCCCGAACTCCCGCTCCGGCACCGGGCGGGAGAAGTGGAAGCCCTGGCCGATCGGGCAGCCCAGGCGGGCCAGCTCGCGCGCCTGGGCCGCGTCCTCGATGCCCTCGGCGACGACCTGCAGGTCCAGCGCCTGGGCGAGGTCGAGGATGGCGCGGGCCAGGGCCGAGTGCTCGGGCCCGCGCGCCACGCCGTCGACGAACGGCTTCGGGATCTTCAGGATGTCGATCGGGAACGCGTGCAGCCGCGACAGCGAAGAGTACCCGGTGCCGAAGTCGTCGACGGCGAGCCGCACCCCGAGCGCCTTGAGCTCGGCCAGGCGGCTCGCGGCCACGTCGGCGTCCTCGCTCAGCAGCGACTCGGTGATCTCCAGCGTGAGCTGCTCCGGCTCGAGCCCGCTATGCAGGAGGGTCTGCTGGACGTAGAGGGTCACCGCGGGGTCCTGCACCTGGCGGGGTGAGAGGTTCACGCTGATCTTCGGGCGGGCGCCGCCGACCGGCCAGGCCGCGGCGGTGCGGCAGGCGGTGGCGAGCACCTCGTAGCCCAGCGGCAGGATGAGCCCGGTCTCCTCGGCGAGCGGGATGAACCGGTCCGGCGGGATGAGCCCCTTGCGCGGGTGCGCCCAGCGCACCAGGGCCTCGGCGCCGATGATCGAGCCGTCGCGGAGGTCGACGAACGGCTGGTAGTACACCAGCAGCTCGTGTCGTTCGATGGCCCCGCGCAGGTCCTCGGCGAGGTCGAGGCGCTCCAGGAGCCCGGCCTGCATGCTCGGGGCGAAGTAGGCGAAGCGGTTGCGGCCCTGGCGCTTGGCCATGTGCATGGCGACGTCGGCGTTGCGCAGCAGCTCGTCGGCGTCCGGCGGGCGGTCCGGGTCGGGCAGGGCGATGCCGACGCTGGCCTGGGGCTGGATCTCGCGGCCGCCGACGCTGATCGGGCGGCGCACCGCGCTCAGCACGCGCTCGGCGACCCGGGCCGCCTCGGCGGCGTCGTCGAGGTGCTCGAGCAGCATCGCGAACTCGTCGCCGCCGAGCCGGGCCGCGGTGTCGGCCGAGCGCAGGCACGAGCGCAGCCGGTCCGCCGTCGTGCGCAGCAGCGCGTCGCCGGCCGCGCGGCCGAGCGAGTCGTTGATCGTCTTGAAGTCGTCGAGGTCCACGATGAGCAGGGCGATGTGGCGGTACGGCGTGCCGCGGCGCTCCAGCGCGTGATGGATGCGGTCGGCGAGCAGGGCCCGGTTGGCCAGGCCGGTGAGCCCGTCGTGGAAGGCCTGGTGGGTGAGCTGCTCCTCCAGGGCCTTGCGCTCGGTGATGTCGCGGGTGGTGAAGAGGTACCCGCTGCCGTCCCCGTCGTCGACCGAGCGCCCGATCGTCTCGGTCAGCACGAAGCCGCCGTCCGCGCGCCGCAGCCGGCACTCGACCGGGCCGACGTGCCCGTTCGGGGGGCGGGTCGCGAGCAGCAGCCCCACGCGCTCGCGGTCGTCCGGGTGTACCAGCTCGACCAGCGCCAGCCCGAGCACGTCGGCCGCGCGCAGGCCCAGCAGCGACTCGATCGACGGCGTGACGTACTGGATCACCCCGTCCGCGCGGCAGATCGACACCAGGTCGGTGACCTGCTCGGTGAGGCGCTGGAAGCGGCCCTCGGCCCGCTGGCGCTGCACCTCGCGCAGCCCGTTGACCACGTCGGCGAGGCGGACCAGGACGAGCACGAACAGCACGCAGGACGCGGTGAGGAACACCGCGAGCTCCCGCGACGCGGCCGCCCTGACGGTGACGACGACCGGGATGAGCAGCGCGGCAACGGCCAGCAGCACGGCCATGCGGCCGCTGGAGAGCCGGGGCACGGCCGGCGGCAGGCGCTCGTCGACGGTCCGCATCCGCGGGTCCAGCGCGGCGCACCCGACGCACAGGTAGAACCCGATCCAGCCGACGTCGACCCAGCTGCCGGCGTGGAAGCCCCCGCGCAGCGACTGCCAGGTGTGGACGGCGTCCGCCGCGAACAGGCAGGCGAGTCCGGCGAAGAGCAGCCGGGCCGGGGCGCCGCGGGTGGTGCCCCGGGCGCCGCCGAGGCGGGCCATCACGGCGAGCACCAGCACGTCGCCGAATGGGTAGGAGATCGCCACGACCCGCTCGGGCACGCTGATCGCGGCGCGGGTGACGTACGGCTCGATGAGGAACGCCCAGGTGAGCAGCGCGGCGCCGACGGTGACGATGGTGCCGTCGATGAGGGCGGCCCGGTCGCCGCCCGGGCTCTGGCGGCGCACCAGGATCGCGAGGGCGACGGCCAGGCACGGGTACATCGCCAGGTAGCACACGTCCGCCGGGCCCGGCCCGGGCGCGTCACGGCCCTCGACGAGCTGCGGCCAGAAGAACAGCCAGTCGCCGGCGCTGTACGAGGCGATGCCGGCCGCCGCCAGCCACCACGGCAGCGGCCGGGCGGGCCGGTGCACGGCGATGCCGAGCAGGACGGCCAGGACCGACGAGCTCGCGATGACGGCCCAGAGCAGGCCGCGCAGGGGCGAGTCGGGCGTCGCGAAGTACACGACGCCCAGCACCACACCGACGGCGGCATACGACCGCAGCAGCACTCGACCCCCTCCGGTGGTCCCCGGAGCCCAATCGGCCGTTTCGAGTGCCGCGTTACCTTTTTGCCCGATAAGTCGGCCCCGTCACGCCGACATGCCGGCGCCACCGCCGCGCGGGGCCCGGCCGGTTCAGCGCTCCTGCAGCGTGCCCGCCAGCAGCCCGCGCATGAAGAACCGCCCGAGCAGCACGTAGATCGCCAGCGTCGGCAGGCTCACCAGCAGCGCGCCCGCCATCGCCTGACCGAACGGCACCGACTGCCCGCCGGCCACGTTGTTCAGCGCGATCGTCACCGGCCACGAGTCGCGGCTGGTCATCATCGCGCCGAACATGAAGTCGTTCCACGACGACGTGAACTGCCAGATGACGGCGACGGCGAAGGCCGGCTTGGCCAGCGGTACGGCCAGATCCACCCAGGTCCGCAGCACCCCCGCGCCGTCCAGGCGGGCCGACTCCAGCAGCGCGTCGGGCATGGAGACGAAGTGGTTGCGGAAGATCAGCGTGGTGATCGGCAGCCCGTAGATGATGTGGATGAGCATCAGGCCGAGCAGGCCGCCGGTCGCGTCCCCGGACCCGCGCAGCCCGACCGCGGTCATGGTCTGCGACACCGGGATGATCACGGCCTGGTACGGCACGAAGATCCCGAACAGGATCAGCGGGAAGACCACGTTGGACAGCGGGAAGCGGAACTTCGACAGCACGAACCCGTTCGCGCAGCCGAGCAGGGCCGAGACGAGCGAGGCCGGGACCGACAGGGCGAGGGAGTTGCGGAAGCCCGACGACAGCTTGGGCAGCACCGCCGAGAAGTTGTCGAACGACAGGCTGGTCGGCAGCTCCCAGATCCGGGTCACCGACACGTCCGCCGGGTTCTTGAAGCTGGTCACGATGAGCACGTACACCGGCATCAGGAAGAACGCGGCCAGGGCCCACAGGATGACGTAGCGCACCGTCGTGCGCACCGGCCCCGGGCGCTGCCAACGCGGGGTCGACGACGGATCGGCGGCCGGCGCGTCGCCCGGCGTCGGCAGCCGGGTGGGCCGGGAGGTCCCGGCCGCGGTGCTCCGCGGCACGGCGGCGGTTGCGCGAACCATCGGTCCGGTCATGGACTGATCACCGCCGTTCCGTGCGAAGGCTGTACCAGACGTAGGGGCCGACCACGATGGCCACCCCGAGGAGCAGCACCGTGGCGATGGTGGCGCCGCGGTCGTAGAACCCGCCGTCGAACGTGGTGAACCACATGTAGAGCGACGGGGTGTCGATGCGCAGGTTGCCCTGGTCGAGCGCGTAGAGCAGGTCGAACGTCTTCAGCGAGATGTGGATCATGATGAGCATCGCGCTGAACGTGACCGGGCGCAGGGCCGGGCGCACGACGTGCCAGAAGACCTGCGTCTCGCTGGCGCCGTCCATGCGGGCCGACTCGCGCAGGGTGTCGTTGACGCCGCGCATGCCGGCCAGGAACAGGGCCATCACGTATCCGGACAGCGCCCAGCCGGCCGGCAGCGCGACCGCGGCGATCGCCCACACCGAGTCGGACTTGTGCCAGTCGCTGCGCAGGAACCCGAGGCCGGCGTCGGCGAGCAGCTTGTTGATCCCGGCCGTGTCGTTGCCCGAGCCGTTGTCGAGCAGCCAGCGCCACACGATCGCGGTGGCGATGAACGAGATGGCCATCGGGAACAGGAACACGCCGCGCAGGAAGCCCTCGCCGCGCACGCCCCGGTCCAGCAGCATCGCCATGAAGAACCCGAGCAGCAGCGCGGCCGCGACGAACACGACGGTGAAGATGACCAGGTTGCGCATGTCGGCCCGGAAGCGCTCGTCGCGCAGCAGGGCGGCGTAGTTGTCGAAGCCGACGAAGTGGTACCGCGGGGAGAGCCCGCGCCAGTTCGTGAACGACACGCGCACGTTCCAGCCGAGGAACCCGTAGACGAAGACCCCGATGAGGATCAGCGACGGGGAGACCAGCACGAGCCCGGGCAGCCAGCGGGGGCCGCGCTGCTTGCGGGGCCGCCGCTCCTTCATCGCGAAGGCGGGCCGGTCCGGCTCCGAGGAGTGCCGCGCCCGGTGCTGCTGCTGGTGCGGGGGTGCCGGCGCCTGCCGGACGGGGAGGTTCACTGCGTCTCCCGGAACTGCTGCTCGACGGTCCGGGCGAACTTGCCCTGGTCACCGTCCTGGACGAACAGGCCCAGGGCCGAGTCGATCTCCGCGTTGTACGCGTTGTTCGCCACGACGCCGTGGGTCAGCGACCCGACGATGCGGGTCTTCGGGTCGCGCCACTGTTGCAGCGCCCAGCCCAGGTAGTCCGGGTAGAGGCCCGCGTCGGCGTCGGTGCGCGCCGGGATCGAGCCCTTGAGTGGGTTGAACAGGTTCTGCCCGTCGGTGGAGCCGCACTCGACCAGCCACCGGCGGGCCAGGTCGGGCCGGCGCGCGCCGGTGGGCAGCGTGAACGTGTCGGACAGGAAGTCGTAGACGCCGGTGCTGCCCGGCGAGGCGACCGCGGCGTAGCCGTCCTGCCAGTGCAGGCCCTTGGTCTGCGCCAGGTACGACGAGGACCAGTCGCCCATCACGGCGTACACCGCGGAGCCCGACACCACCCGGTCCAGCTGCGGCTGCCAGTCGCCGGCCGCGGACTTCACGTCGGAGACGGCGAGGATCTTGGCGTACACGTCCAGCGCGGCGGCCACCTCGGGCGCCCGCCAGCTGACCTGGCCGGCCCACAGCCCCTCGTACCCGTCCGGCCCCAGCTCCCCGAGCAGCACCGTCTCGAGCAGGTGCTTCTGTGTCCACTCGGGCCCGACCGCGAGGGCCACGCGGCCCTTGGCCTTGATGACCTCGGCCTGCTGGAGGAACTCCGCCCAGGTCTTCGGCGGCCCGCTCAGCCCCAGCTCGCGGAGGGTCTTCGGGGTGTACCACATGAGGTTGGCCCGGTGGATGTTCACCGGCACCGCGTAGATGCGCCCGTCGATGGTGAGGTTGTCCACGAGCCCCTTCGGGAACACCTTCGCCCAGCCCTGCTGCCGGTACAGGTCCGAGATGTCCTGCACCTTGCCCGAGCGCACGTCGTCGAGCAGCTCGAGCCCGGCGTGGCGCTGGTAGGAGTCCGGCGGGTCGTTGGCCAGCAGCCGGCTGGCGAGGATGGCCTTGGCGTTGGAGCCGGCGCCGCCGGAGACGGCCGCGTTGACGAACCGCACCCCCGTGTTGGCCGCCTCGAAGGACTTGGCCATGGCGGCCAGGCCCTCCTCCTCACCGGGGCCGGTCCACCACGAGTACACCTCGAGCTGATCGTTGCTCGCGCCCCGCACCGCGAACATCGACAGGCCGCAGACCAGCGAGACGACCACGATCGCCAGGATCGCCAAGCGCCCCTTCCACACGCCAACCCCTCTTCCACAACCACGATTGAGGACGCGGCGCGGCGACTCCATCCGGCGGGGCGGCGCACGCATATCGTCCAGGGACGGTATGCGCGTATACAGCGGTTGCAGATGGAACCTTAAGGCGCCACCGAGCGTCGATCGGACACTTACGCACGCCGAACGGTGGACCTTTTATCACGGCGTAATGAAATCGTTGCAGGCGGTATCGCCGAAAGGATCCGCAGCTCGGGGCCGCCCGGTGGGAGCGCTACCAGTTTTCGGAAGAAATCAACGGTTCACAGACTGGTATGGCATTGGTTACCGTGGCCCTCGGTGCAACATTCACCGACACCTCGGAGGCTCGCGTGCCCCACGAGCGTTCACCGGTCACCCTGCTCCACGAAGCCAGTTGCCCAGTAGCCGTCAGCTTCCACGGCGAGATCGACGCGTCGTGGGCGGCCGAGGCCCAGCACAGCCTCGTCGCGGCCCTCGTGCACCACCGCCCCGACCCCATCGTCATCGACCTGCGCGCCGCGACCCGCCTCGACCCGCGCGTGGTCGGCGCCATCCTGGCCACCATCGACGCCGCCGACGACCTCGACGTCCCCGTGCGGGTGCTCCTGGGTGCGGCCGACCCGACCGGAGGCCTGCTGGCCGCGACCGTCTGAGGCCGGCCCACTCGCGCACCGCCGCCGTGCGCGCGGCCGGCCCGCCTCAGCTCGGGACGGGGTAGACCGCCCAGGGCTTCGTCTTCAGGCCGCCCCGCGAGTCGATGCCGGTCTTGAGCCGCTCGCCGGTCTCGTGGGAGATGCCCGGCGACTCGTACGTCGGGACCTCGACCGCGCTCGCGGTGAACTTCTGCCGGTCGGTCCCCTCGTAGTCGATGCGCACGACAGTCGGGCCCTGCGCGGTCTCCAGCAGCAGGAACACGTGGCCGGGCCCGCTGATCGGCGGGGTGCGGCGGCCCAGGTCGATGCAGCTGGTCACCTCGCCGAACGGCGACGAGCGGGCGAACAGGGCGCAGGCCTGCCGCTCCTGGTCGGCCAGGAACGACGAGCGCTGCGGAAAGCCCACGGCGAACGGGCCGCCGCCACACACCAGCACTACCGCCGCCGCGGCCGTGACCGCCCACCCGAGTCGATTCATGCCGACATTGTTAGCAGATATCCTGCTGCGTGTGATGCCGTGGGAGGACCTCGGGCCCGACACCTACGACGAACTGTGGGCCCGCGTGCCCGCAGACCCGCGGCCGTCGGTGACGTTCGACCTCGCCGGCTTCTTCACCGCCGAGGTCCAGGCCGAGTTCAACGCGGCCGAGCGGGCGGTCGACAGCCTCGCCCACCTGGCCTTCGTGCGGGTGCTGCCGCCGGGCACCCCGCTGCTCGTGCTCACCTGGGAGCACGCCTCGCACCGCTTCTGGCCGCACCGCCAGACCGAGGCGCCGCCGTGGCTGGTCGTGCCCAACGGCGACCACTACGTCGTCGGCACCGAGGACTTCACCCTGGGCACGCGCGGTCACCCGTGGGAGCAGACGCTCCAGGTGTGGGGTGAGCCCCTCCTCGACGTGCTGGTGCCGATGCTGAGCTGGCTGCCCCGCACGGCGTGACCCCGCCGCTCAGTACTCGACCTCGCTCGTCGCCTCGAACGGCCCGACGACGATGCCCCGGCGGAAGGTGCCGTCGGCGCCGCTGATCGCCTGGAGCGCGAACTGCTGCAGCACCCGCAGCTGGCGCCCGCCGATCCGCAGGGGCCGGCGCACCTCGTAGAGCGGCGACCACGGGCACTCGTAGTAGCAGCTGCTGCCGTCGCGGGTGCGCAGCGGCACGATGTCGCCGGCCGCGAAGGCGGCGTCGACCTCGCTCTTGAGCGCGAGGGTGGCGGCCGGGTCGGGGTCCTCGCGCCACAGCAGGGCGATCGCCTCCCTCGCCCTGCGATCCTTCTGCCAGCGCTTGAGCGTGACGGGGTCGGTCAGGCACCACGGGTCGAAGCGGCCGCCGCCGGGCAGGGCCCGCACGTCCGGGCGCCCGGCCGGGCGCAGCGACTCGTAGGAGCCCAGCAGCGACGGCATCGCGGCCAGCTGGCCGACGTGGAACCACAGCTCGAGGGCGGTCTTGAGGTTGTTCTCGATGAGCTCGTGCAGCCGCGCGTCGTGCCGCTCGGTGCGCAGCCCCATCGCGTAGTCGGCGGCCGCGGCGGCCTCCGCGTTGAGCTGCTTGAGCCGGTTCACCGCGGCGCGGTGCTCGTCGGGGACGCCGGCGCGCTCCAGGTCGTAGAGGGCGACCTCGATGTGCTGGCGCAGCGGCGGCACGGCGGCGAGCAGCGCGGTGAGGTGCTCCGGCGGGCAGGGCCGGACCTCGGCCCAGTCCGGCAGGCCCGCGGGCAGGGCCAGCTCGGCGGCGATGTCGTAGTCGGGGTTGACCCGGGCCTGCCGCGCCCGCGACACCCAGCCCTCGACCGCCGCCAGCCAGGCCGAGACCTGGTCGAAGGTCACCGCGGGCACGTAGCCGACGGTGCCGGGGCGGGCCGCGTAGTCGGCGTCGAGGAACTGCTCGCCGAGGGTCTGCAGCATGAAGCCGTTCCACGCCGCGAGCAGCAGGCTCCCGGTCGCCGGCGGCGCGTCCCACTGCGTGCGCCCGTCGGCGGCGAGCTGCTCGCGGGCCCGGTCCGCCCGCATCATCTCGTCGTAGGCGGCCTTGCCCGCGCTGCGCAGGGCCTCCAGCACCACCGCGTCGCGCTCCTTGGCCAGCGAGGCACGCATCTTCGTCAGGAGCGAGGGACGCATCGGGTCGGCCATGCGACACAAGGTAGCGGCCGGCCGCCATGCCGATGAGTTTCCGGGCCGCTCGGGGTCGTACGGGTGGGAAGCAGCCGACACGAGGGAGTACGAGATGTTGCTACAGGGTCGCAGCGCGGTCGTCTACGGGGGCGGCGGTCACGTCGGCGGGGCCATGGC
Source organism: Dactylosporangium sp. CA-052675 (assembly GCF_050947935.1). GTDB lineage: Bacteria > Actinomycetota > Actinomycetes > Mycobacteriales > Micromonosporaceae > Dactylosporangium. The sequence goes on from NZ_CP192010.1 coordinate 7,861,667, forward strand.
CCGGGCGTTCGCGCGCCACGGGGCCACCGTGCACCTGGCCGGGCGGACGCTCGCGACGGTGCGGGCGGTGGCGGACGAGATCACCGCGGCCGGCGGGACCGCCTTCGCCGACGCGGTCGACGCCCTCGACGAGCACGCCGTCGACGAGCACATGGCCCGGGTGACCGAGCGCTGCGGGCGGCTCGACGTGTCCGTGAACGTGATCAGCGACCAGGACGTGCAGGGCGTCGCGATGACGCGGATGGCGGTCGCGGACTACCTGCGGCCGATCGTCACCGCGGTGACGTCGAAGTTCGTGACCGCCCGGGCCGCCGCCCGGGTCATGGTGCCGCGGCGCTCGGGGCTCATCCTCTACTTCGGGGGCACCTTCGACTGGTCCGTGGCCCGGCGCTTCAGCGTGGGCGGGATGGGGGTCACGTTCGACGCGGTCGAGTCGATGCGCAAGCAGCTCGCCTGCGAGCTCGGGCCGAGCGGGGTCCGGGTCGTCACGCTGCGCACCGGCGGGCTGCCCGAGACGATCCCGGCCGGGTTCGAGGGGCGCGACGAGCTCGTCGGATGGCTCACCGGCCAGACGCTCACCGGGCGCACGGCGACGCTCGCGGAGGTCGGCGAGCTCGCCGCGTTCGTGGCGTCGGACCACGCCGGGGTGATGACCGGCGCCGAGCTCGACATGAGCGCCGGGGCGTCGATCCGATGAGTTGACAACCCGGCACCGGGCAAGGCCGGCTCGGACGGGCCGTACCCGCGGTGGGCCCGGCCGCCGGGGCCGGGCCCGCCACCCCCTCAGTGCAGGGTGAGCCGCAGCACGCGGTCGTCGTCCGGGTCGGGGCCGCCGGGCTTGCGGCCGTCGTGGTTCGAGGTCGTCATCCATACGCTGCCGTCGGGCGCCGTGACCGCCGCGCGCAGGCGCCCGTAGCGCTCGGTCAGCGCCTCCACCGGGCGGCCGGCCACCCCCGAGCCGGTGCGCCACCGGACCGACGCCGTGTCGGAGAAGGACGAGGCGACGACCGGGGAGCGGCCCAGCGGCACCAGGTAGATCCGCTGGCCGCGCAGGCACGTCACGATCGCCGTGGTGCCCGTGATCGCCACGCCGGCGGCCACCCCGACCTCCGGGTGCCAGACCACCACCGGGTCGACGTAGCGGGGGTTGTTCCCGATCCCCTCGACGGCCGGCCAGCCGTAGTCGCCGCCCGGGCGGATGACGTTGAGCTCGTCCCACACCGCCTGGCCGATCTCGGAGGAGTACATGACCCCGTTCGCGTCCCAGGCCAGGCCCTCGGGGTTGCGGTGGCCGTAGGACCACACGAGCGAGCGCGGGAACGGGTTGCCGGGCGGGGGCCGGCCGTCGGTGGTCATCCGCAGGATCTTGCCCCCGAGGATGTCGAGGCGCTGGGCCGCCTCCGTGCGGGAGGCCTCGCCGGTGGTCGCGTAGAGGTAGCCGTCGGGGCCGAACGCGAGCCGTCCGCCGTCGTGGATGCCGCCCCTCGGGATGCCGGTCACGATCGGCTGCGGGCGGGCCCGGCCGTCGAGCTTGAGCCGCGCGATGCGGTTGTCGACCTTCGTCGTGTAGTAGATGTAGACCGTCCGGTCCTTCTTGTACCCGGGCGACACCGCGATGCCCAGCAGCCCGCCCTCGTTGTCCGAGTTCGCCTCGCCGATGCGGGCCACCGGGGTGACCGCGCCGGCGGGCGTCACGTGCAGGATGCGCAGAGTCCGGCGCTCGGTCACCAGGGCGCTGCCGTCGGGCAGGAATGACAGCCCCCACGGGACGTCCAGGTGCCGCGCCACCGTCGAGACGCTCACGCGCTCGTCCGCGCCGCCGGAGGGGTCGGCCGCCCCGTGGTGGAAGTCGGTCGGGTTGATCGGCGGCAGCGGTTTGCCCTCGGCCCCCGCCGGCGAGGAACATCCGGCCAGCACACAGACGGACAGCAAGGCGATCCCGGCTCGGCGCACGGGGCCAACCGTGCGCCGGGCCGGGATGAGCCGCCGTCATCCTAGGAGGCGTATACCTCCAGCTCCGAGAGCTGCCCGGCCGGCCAGCCGGTGTTCCCGGTGACCGTGACGCGCAGGTAGCGCACCCCGGCCGCGGGGAACGTGAGCGTGACCGTGTTGCCGGTCGCCGGGTCGAAGGCGCAGGCCCGGCTCGCGACGAGCACCGCGCCGGTGGTGAAGTCGGTGATCGTCACCGTCTCGGTGCGCGCCGCCCACGCCGTGGCCGGCGGAAGCTTCAGCACCACGCGGCTCACGGCGGTGGTCGCGCCCAGGTCCACCTGCAGCCACTGCGGGAACGCGTTGTTCACGCTCTCCCAGTAGCTGTCCGCGCTGCCGTCCACGGCGTTGCCGGCCGCGTAGTTCTGCGTGTTCGACGACTGCGTGACCGGCCGGCGCAGGGCCAGGTTGGTCGCGGTCGCGGCCACCCCGGTGCCGCTGAGCGCGACGGTGGCCTCGGCGTTGGCGGCGGTACTGCGCACGCTCAGCGTCCCCGTCCGGTTCCCGGCCGCGCTGGGGTGGAACGTGACCGTGGCCGTGCAGTTGGCGCCCGGCGCGATGGTGGTGCCGCACGTGGTCGTGACGGTGAAGTCGCCCGACGCCGTCACGGACTGCACCGTCGCCGGGGCGGTGCCGGTGTTGGTGACGGTCACGGTCTGCCAGTCGCTGTTGGTGTTCACGCCGGTGTCCTCGAAGTGCAGCGCCGTGGGGCTGAGCGCGAGGGTGGCCGTGCCGCCGCCGGTGCCGTACACCTCGAAGGACGACAGCTGCCCGGCCGGCCAGCCGGTGTTCGCGCTGATGCTCAGGCGGACATGGCGCGCGCTGACCGCCGGGAACGTGGCGCTGGCGGTGTTGCCCGTGGCCGGGTCGAACAGGTAGTCGGTGGCGGCCGCGGCGGTGCTCCACTGGGCGCCGTCCGCGCTCGTCAGCACCGCGACCGTCTGCCGCCGGGCGGCCCAGGCGGACGCCGGCGGCACGCGCATCGTGACCTTGCCGACGCTCGCCGGCGCGCCCAGGTCGACCTGCACCCACTGCGGGAACGCGTTGTTCGCGCTCTCCCAGTAGCTGTTCGCGTCCGCGTCGGTGACGTTGCCGGCCGGGTAGCCGGCCTGCGTCGACTGGGCGGTGGCGGGGCGCCCGGCGGCCAGGTTCGTCGTGCTCGACGGCGGCACGCCGGTGCCGGTGAGCTGGACGAGGACGGCGCCCTGGCCGTCGTCGCCGGTGATGGAGTACACCGCGGACTGCGCGCCCTGGGTGCTCGGCGTGAACGTGACGGTCTGGTGGATGACGTCACCGGGCGAGAGCTGCTGGCCCTCGGAGACCGGCGTCGTGGTGTTGAACGCGCCGACCGGCGGGGCCGCCTTGGTCAGGGTCAGCGTGACATTGCCCGTGTTGGCGATGTCGAAGGTCTGGGTCGCGGAGGTACCGACGACGACCGACCCGAACGCGACCGGGTTCGGCGTGATCGTCAGGTGGGCGGCGCCGGCGACCGCCGTGCCGCTGAGCGGGACCGTGACCGGGCCGGCCGAGCTGGTGACGGTGATCGAGCCGGTGTGGTTGCCGGGCGCCGTCGGGGCGTACTTCACCGAGACCGACACGGACGCGCCGGCCGCGATCGTGGTGCCGGTGGCCGGGAAGCCGGTGGCGCTGAACGGGGCCGCGGGCGCGGTCGAGCCGGTGACCGTGACGGCGCTCGTGCCGGTGTTGGTGATGCTGACGCCGAGGGTCTTCGCGGCGCCGGTCGGCACCGTGCCGAACGACAGCGCCGCCGGGGTGGCGCCGAGGCCGGGCTTCGTGCCGGTGCCGTGCAGGTCCAGCGCGACGGTCCCGGCGTCGGTGGTGAAGGTGAGGCTGCCCGCGGCGCCCCCGGCCGCGGTGGGCGTGAAGCGGACCGGCACCGCGAGGCTCTGCCCGGCGGTGAGGCTCACCGGCAGCGCGGGCGCGGTGACGCCGAAGGGCGCGGCGGCGGTGACGGCGCTGATGCGCACGGCCCGGGTCGCGGTCACCGTCACCGTCGCGTTCGCGGTGCTGCCGACGGCGACGCTGCCGAAGTCCGTCGGCGGGGCGCTCAGCGCGGCGGTGGTCGGGCGGCCGAAGCCGAAGAGGCGGCCGTCGCGGTTGCCCACGTAGACGCGGCCGTTGTCGGTCGCGGGCACGGCGAACTTCGTGGCGGTGCCGATCGGCGCGGAGTACCGCAGGTGCAGCTGGCCGCCGGAGGGCAGGGCGTCGTAGGCGCGCAGCTGGCCGCCCGAGCCGGTGGAGCCGTCGCTGTAGACGGCCCAGACGATCGCCGAGCCCGAGGTCGTGCCGGAGGAGGTGACGACCGGGGAGCCGGAGGTGTAGCCGAACGTCGAGGGGCTGGTCGCGGCCGAGGTCAGCACCGGCAGGCCGGAGCCGTTCACGCCGTACTTGAACGCGCGCAGGAAGCCCTGGTTCTCGACCTGGTACACGTAGCCGCCGTCGCCGCCCCAGACCGCCGGGTGGCCCCAGACCCCGTTGTACGGCCCGGCCGGCGGGACCAGCGAGGCGTCGGTGCCGCCCGGGCCCTGGGCCATGCCGCCGAGGTTGTCGCGGTCGAGCAGGAACACCCGGCCGTCCTTGCCGGTCTGCACCAGCAGGCGCGGGTGGGCCGCGGTGCCGAACGAGGCCGGCAGGGCCACCGGGCCGCCGGAGCCGAAGTCGGTATCGTCCTGGTCGAGCTTGCCGTTGTTGGCCGGGCTGAAGAAGTCCTTGGCGCTCAGCGAGCCGTCGCCGTTGACCTGCAGCCGGATCACCGACTCGGCGAGCGTGCCGGGTGGGCTGGTGCCCGGCCCGGGCGCCGGGGACACGCCGTTGCCGGTGGCCACGAAGATCCGGCCGGGGCCGTCGGAGACCAGGCCGCCGCCGGACTGCCAGATGCCGCCCATCCCGGTCGAGCGGCCGGCCTCGGTGGACCACAGCGTCGACATGGCGGGGGTGGCGGTCTTGACGCCGGCGACGTACCCGACGTAGGGCCCGTAGTCGCAGTGGCTCGCGAAGCCCGCGTAGACGACGCCGTCGAGCAGCAGCAGGCCCGGGCGCTGGGCCGCGGTCTTCGGGTTGAAGGTGTTGGCCGGGTCGTTGGTCGGCGAGCCCTGGATGGTCACCGGCCAGCCGGTGCGCTCGGCCCCGGTCGCCGGGTCGATCTTGTGCATGGAGAAGTGCGGGTGGTTGGCGTCCGGGCCGTCGTTGACCTTGGCGGTGAAGAAGACCGAGCTCGTCGCCGGGTCGTAGACCGGGGTGCTCGTGACGCCGATGTTCGGCACCAGGTCGCCGCAGCCGATCGCCGAGGCGGGCCAGGCGGGGCCGACGCTGCGGGACCAGACGATCGCGCCGGTCTGCGGGTTGAGGCCGTACACCCAGTTGTTCTCGGTCGCGGCGATCAGGGTGCCCGCGGCGACGATCGGCTGGGCGTAGAGCTGGCCGTTGAGGTCGGTGGCGAAGAGCTGCCCGAAGTCGGCGGCGGAGACCGCGGACGGGCCGAGGGCGGCCTCGTTCGGGTCCCAGGCGGTGCGCAGGGTGTCGACGGAGACCGTCGTGATGTCGGCGGCGGCGGGCGGGGCGAGCACGGCGGCGGTGCCGAGCGCGAGGAGGGGTGGCAGGAGGGCGGCGGCCAACCGGCGTGCGGCCATGACGGCTCCAGAGGGGGGTGTCGAAGAGCGTCGATCGGGACAGCACCGTAACTCCGCCGACATCTCCGCGCAAGATGCCAACGAAACCCAGAAATACTTACACTCGTCAACCGCAAAAGCCGTCGATGGTACCGCCCGGGCCCGCACCACCCGCCGGGGGCATTGATCGTTACAGACCTGTGGTGCGTGGGTACCACACTCGAACCGATCAGGGCCTTCGCGGTCTCTCGCGGAAGGGGACGGTGCGATGACCGATCCGGGAAGCCGGCGGCTGTCCGCCCGCGACAGCCGCACCGCGGTCGCGGCCGGGGGCGCCGCGCTCATCGTGATGCTGCTCGCCCTGCTGGCCTACTGCCAGTTCACCGGCTCCGGCGCCGGCGACCGCGCCGCCCCGGGCGCCTCCGCCGCCGCCTCAGCCTCGGTCTCGGTCTCGGTCTCGGTCTCGGCATCCGTCGCGGCCAGTGCGTCGGCCGCCCGGTCCGCCGACGCCGCCCGCTCCGCCGCAGCCGCCGTCGAGCGGGAGCGCTCCGCGGCGGCCTCGCGCTCGGCGGCCGCCGCGGCCTCGGCCTCGGCCGCGAACGACGGCTCGGCCGGCCTGAGCGGCGGCGGGAACCCGACGGGCGCGGCCCCGAGCGGCGCGCCCCACACGGGCGGCGGCGACGGCCTGGGCATGCGCGACCCGGTGCTGGCCGGGGCGGGCATCGTCCTGCTGCTGGCCGCGGCCGCGCTCGTGGTCTTCCGCATGCGCCCGGCGACCGGACGGCGCTGACCGTGCGGCCGCCCCGGCGCCTGATGATCGACGGCCTGACCGGGCTGCTCGCGGCGGGTGGCCTCACGCTGCTCGTGATCGGGGCGTCCCCTGCTCCCCCGCCGCCCGAGCGCCCGGCCGCCGCCCCCGCCGCCTCCGGCCCGATGCCGGACCCGATCCCGATCGCGAGCTCGGCCGCGCCGGCGACGGCGGTGCGGACGCGCGGGCTGGCCGCGTCGCCACCGGTGCGGCTCACGATCCCCGCGATCGGCGTCGACACCGCGCTCATGTCGCTCGGCCTCAACCCGGACGGCACCGTCGAGGTGCCACCGCTCAAGCCGGGCGCGCCGGCCGGCTGGTACCGGAACCTGCGCACCCCGGGCGAGGTCGGGCCCGCGGTGCTCCTCGGCCACGTGGACACCGCGCACGACGGCCCGGCCGTGTTCTACCGGCTGCGCGAGCTGCGCCCCGGCGACGCCGCGACGGTGCGCCGGGCCGACGGCACCGCGGCGGTCTTCGTGGTCGAGCGGGTGGTGGAGGTACCGAAGAGCGACTTCCCGACGGATGCCGTCTACGGCCCGGTCGACTATCCGGCCCTGCGGCTCGTGACGTGCGGCGGCACCTTCGACCGCCTCCGCCACGAGTACCGCGGCAACATCCTCGTCTACGCCCGCCTGGAGAGCTGAGGCCGGGCGAGGGCACCCAGGACCTCGCCGGTCGTCGGGGTCGCGGCGCAGCTGCGCGAGGCGTAGTCGAGGGCGAGCGCGTGGTCGGCCGCGGTGAAGTCGGCCATGGCGTCGGCGACGAGGAACGGCTCCACGTCGTGCGCGTAGGCGTCGGCGGCGGTCAGCAGGCAGCCCAGGTGCGCGAAGACGCCGCACACGAGGAGCTGGTCGCGGCCCAGCGCCCGCATGGTGTCCAGCAGCGGGGTGCGGTGGAAGGCGCTGTAGCGCCACTTCGTCACCACCTCCGAGGGCGACGCGGGCTCGAGGACCAGGCCCCGGCTCGACTCGTCGGAGGTCATGCCCTCGCCCCACACGTCGTGCAGCAGGCCGCGTTCGGCCCGGGTCATGCGGCCGGGCTGGGCGGTGTACCGGATCGGCACGCCGAGGCCGGTGCACGCCGAGCGCAGCCGGGCGACGTTCGCCAGCAGCTCGCGGCCGGGCGGGACGGCGGGGTCGAAGCGGTCGACGAAGTACCGCTGCATGTCGTGGATCAGCAGCAGACAGCGCGACGGGTCGGGCCGCCACGGGGCCGGCCCGCGGCGGGGCGGCGACGGCATCGGATACGAGACGACGGCGGGAATCATGCGTACAACCAATCCTGTCCGGGCAGCCCGCAGGCCGCGATCCGCTCGTCCCGGCGGCGCTGCTCGGCGCCGTCGGGGAGGTGGTACTCGTGGCCGCCCGCCAGGCTCGCCGCGACCACGCGCTCGGCCCGCGGGCGGCGCGCCGCCTCGAACCCGGCGAGGTCGTCGAGGTGGGACGGCAGCGCCGCGGCGTCCTCGATCGCCTGGGCCGCGCCCTGGGCGAGGAAGGGCGGCATGGGGTGGGCCGCGTCGCCGATGACGACGACGCCGTCGCGGTGCCAGGCCGGCAGCGGCGCGCGGGTGCGCAGCGCGAATCCCCGGGTGGCGGCCCGCGCCAGCGCGCGCACCGGCCCGTGCCAGCCCTCGAACCGCTCCCCCGGGCGGGCGACGACGACGAGGTTGAGCCCGCCCGGGATCGGATAGGCCACGACGTGCGCACCCGGGCCGAGCCAGACCGTCACCACCGACGACTCGGACGCTGGGAGCACCGCGCGATAGGCGGTGTATCCGACGTCGACCAGCCCGCCGGGCTCCACCAGGCCGCGGACCGTGGAGTGCAGGCCGTCGGCGCCGACGACGAGCGGGGCCGGGCGCAGCGTCTGCCCGAAGTGGATGCGCTCGACCCGCGCGGCGAGCGCCTGCAGCAGATCGGCCCGCCGCAGCGTCAGATACGGGGCGCCGTAGCGGGACAGCACGGCCGGGCCGAGCGGGATCCGGCCCAGCAGCGCGCCGTCCGACCAGCGGCGGATCTCGCGCGCCGAGGGCCGCAGGGACACCGCGTCCAGGTCCACGCCGAGGCCGCGCAGCACGCGTGTCGCGTTCGGCGGGAGCTGGATGCCGTAGCCCGCCGTGGCCAGGGCCGGCTCGCGCTCGACGACCTCGCAGGGCACGCCGTGGGCGGCGAGGGCGGCGGCCGCGGTCAGGCCGCCGATCCCGGCGCCGACGATGAGCGGCTCAGTAGTAGCGCAGCGCACGGTCCCAGTCCTCCCCGGGGCCGAACAGGCCGCGCGGCTTCATCACCTCGGCGGTCGCGGTCAGCAGCCGGTGCGGGACCAGGCCGCCGGGCGGCACGGGCACCACGAGCGGCTCGACGTGCGGGTACGCGGTGCGCAGCGCCGCCGTCAGGGTCGCGGTCGCGGCGGTGCGCCAGCGGTCGGCGACCTCGATCTCGACGCGGAGGCGGGGATCGTGCCGGTCGCCGTCGACCCGCGCGCGCCAGAACCACACGCCGAAGTCGTCCGGCAGCCCGAAGACGAGCTCCTCCAGGCCCAGCTGGGTCAGGCCGCCGCGCGCGAAGCGGCCGAGCAGGCGCACCGCGGGCAGGTGCCAGCCGCAGGGGCACTCGCGGTACGCCACCTCCACCTCGTCCTCGATGGCGTAGCGCAGCAGGGGCATCGCGTCGCGGTAGAGCGGGGTCACGACCAGCCGGCCGCGCCCGTCGGGCCGCAGCTGCCCCGTGTCCGGGTCCTGCACCTCGAAGACGGCCCGGTCGGCCCACAGGTGCATGGTGCCGTGCGCGCACTCCCCGGCCAGGCTGCCGGTCTCGGTCGCGCCGTACTCCTCCACGACCGGCGCCGCCCACACCCGCCCGATGCGGGCCTTGCGCGCGGGCCCGACGGGCTCGCCGCCGACGAAGAGCGCGCGCAGGCTCGGGAAGTCGCGGTAGCCGCCGACGCGCGCGGCCGCGGCCCACAGCAGCGTGTCCGTCGGCAGCGACCAGGTGAGGGTGACGCCGAGGTCGTGCAGCAGCCGTACCACCCGCGAGTAGGGCGTGGCCAGCGAGCGGTTGTCGGCCGGCACCACGGTCGCGCCGCGCAGCCGGGCGGCCGCGTGCGCCAGGTGCCCGGTGATCATCAGCGCGTACGGGGTGCGGACCAGCATCGTGTCGTCGGGCGCGATGCCGGTCCACTTGCGCGCGAAGCGCTCGGCGAGGTCGAGCCAGTCGGTCTCGGTGTAGTAGGACGCGGTCGGCTCGCCGCTGCTGCCGCTGGACTCGTGGTAGGTGGCGATGTCGGCGCGGTCGCAGGCGAGCAGGCCGAACGGGTACGCGTCGCGGAGGTCCTGCTTGGTCGTGAGCGGCTGCTCGGGCAGGGGCGCGACGCCGCGCTCACGGTAGAACGGGGAGCGCTCGGCCGCCGCGTACACCGCGGGGAGCCGCTCCTGCTGGAGCCGGGCGAGGCCGGCGAAGTCGTGCCAGTCGCCGATCTGGGGCAGCGTCATGAGTTCTCCAGGATCCGGTCGGCGTTGCCGAAGGAGACCAGCGCGAGCTCGTCCGGGGGCAGGCCGAGGGCGCGCAGCTTGGCGACCTCGACGCTCGGGTGCTGCAGCGGGTGCTCGGTGCCGAAGAGCACCCGGTGCGCGCCGAGCCGGCGCACCGCGAGCCGGGCCACGGCGGTGAAGCAGCCGGAGAGCTCGACGGCGATGTTGGGCAGCGGCGCGACGAGGCTGAGCCCGGCCGCGTCCAGGCCGGTGTGCCCGCAGTGGCCGGAGACGAACGTGACGTCCGGGTGCCGGCCGGCGAGGACGACCAGGTCCTCGGTGCGGGTGCCGGCCCGGCCGAGGCAGACCACGTAGACCGGGTGGCGGTGCCGCGCGGCGATGCGCACGAGCGCGTCGACCCGGGGGTCGTCGAGCCGGAAGCCGTGCACCGCCGGGGAGATCTCCAGGCCCCGGAACCGGTGCGCCGCGGCCTCGTAGCCGGCGGCGTCGCGGTACGGGTCGGCGAAGAAGAACGGCACCAGCCGCCCGCCGGACGCCTCGCACGCCCGCCGGACCCCCTCGTTGTCGGCCAGGGCCTTGCTGCGCCCGCCGTCGACGATCTGCACCGAGAGGCGGTCGAGCCCGACCACCCCGCCGGCGCAGACCGCCGCCCGCTCGACCCCGGCCTCGTCGAGGGCGCCCAGCAGGGCCTCGGCCGCGCCCGGGCCGGGGGTCAGGCGCGCGTGAAAGTCGAACATCGCGATCACTGCTCGTAGCAGAGCTCGTCGATGGGGTAGCCGACGTGGCGCTCGCGCCGGGGCAGATACCCCAGGATGCGGTCGCCGGGCTGGAGCGCGGTCGAGTTCAGCACCGCGCCGCCGGGCCCGAGGATGCGCACGTGCCAGTCGTCCTGGACGATCACGTTGACCGCCTCGCCGCCCTCGGCCACGGCGTCGATCGACAGCAGCGGCCGCGTCTCGATCTTCACCCGGCCGACGACCACCGGGCGGCTGCGCCCGTCGGCCCCGACGGCCAGGACGGTGCCGCCCGCGCGCAGTTCGCTGAGGTACCGCGTGTGCTCGCCGTCCGCCAGCGTGTACGACATGATCGCGCCGGCGTTGACCCGGAACGGACGCGTCGGCATGTACGGCAGCGGGTGGGTCTCGCTCACGCAGAGCACGAGCGCCTTGGCCCGCGACCCGACCAGGATGCCCTCGTCGCGGGCGAGGTAGGTGCACGTGTCGACGCAGGCCCGCTCGCCCATCCCGGCGTGGGTGATCGCGGTGACGGTCAGCTCGGTGAGCTCCAGGTCCGGGGAGCGCCGCTCGACCGCGTCCTTGAGCCGGCCCGCCTCGCCGGGCGCGGACGGGGCCAGCATCACCCCGTCCGGGCCGTGCTCGAGCACGCCGAGGAACACGGGCGCGTCCGCGGCCCGCTCGACGGTGGTGACGATGAGGCCGTGCGCGTCGGCCGCCGCGGCCAGCACGATCTCGAGCGGGATGTTCGTCGGGTCGGCGAAGCGCAGCACGGTGACCGGGTCGCGGGTCACGCTCGCGCAGGCCACGGCCAGGGAGTCGGCGTCGGTCACGTCGACGTGGGCGCCGAAGCGCACGCCGGGGTGGCGGGCCGCGAGCCGGCCGGGCTCGCCGTGCTGGACGGGGTCGACGATCACCAGGTCGGCGTCGCCGAAGGCGTCGGGCAGCTCCTTGCCGGGCAGCAGCACCCGGCTCACGGTCGGCGGCAGCCCGGCGAGGTCGGCCGGGTCGTCGGCGACGATCGCGTCGAAGCCCCGGTGGATCGCCTCCTGGCACAGGACGGACTTGAGGCCTTCGGCGGCCCGGATGTCGAGCCAGCACTGCTTCATGGGGGTACTCCTTCTCATCGGGTGCGAGCCGGGATGCGGGCCGGGGTGTGGTGGTGGACGAGCGCGGCGAGACGGCGCACCATCGCGGCCGGCTCGGGGGCGTTGAAGACGAGGCGGCCCGCGGCGACCCCGCCCGCCCCGGCCCGCACGGCGGCGGCGAGGTGCTGCAGGGCGGCGGTGCTGTCCAGCGCGTCGCCGCCGGCCGCGAGCACCGGGATCGGGCTGGCCGCGGTGAGCGCCTCCAGGTCGTGCGCGTCGCGGGGCATCGCCGTCTTGACCAGGTCGGCGCCGAGCTCCGCGGCGACGGCGGCGGCGTGCGCGACGAGCCGCGGGGCGCGGCCGTCGGCGATGCCGGGGCCGCGGGCGTAGACCATGGCCAGCAGCGGCACGCCCCACCGGTCGCAGTCGCCGGCGACCGCGGCCAGGTCGGCCAGCTGCCGCGGATCGGTCCGCGAGCCCGCGTTGACGTGCACGCTGACCGCGTCGGCCCCCAGGTGCAGGGCCTCCTCGACGGAGGCGACGAGCACCTTGGCGTCGGGGTCGGCGGACAGGCCGGTGCCGGCGGACAGGTGCAGGATCAGGGACAGGTCACGGAAACGGTGGGCCGCCACGTGCCGCAGCGCGCCCTTGTGCAGGACCACGGCGTCGGCCCCGCCCTCGGCGAGCTCGCCGACGAGCCGGTCCAGGCCTCCCGACCGTCCACTGTGGATGATCGGGGCGCCGCTGATCGGGTGATCCAGCGGCACGACGAGCAGGCCGCCGGATCCGTTGCGGTACAACCGGTCCAGCCGGACCCGGCGGGCAAAACTGTCATTGGGAGCCACGCCTACCGACGCTAGGCCCGGGCCGGTACACGCCCCACTACCTCAATGGGTAGTGGCCGCCCTCGCCGGCGCGCTGCGACGGTGACGGGCATGACGCATCCGTGGTTGCAGCGTATCGCCGGAGCCGAGGCCTTCGCACTCATCTGCCGGGACGACCGGGTGGAACTGCGCGTCGGGACCCCGCTCGCCTCGATCCCGGACCGGCTGGACTCGCAGGTGGTGGCCGCCCTGCCCTACCGCACGATCGCCGAGCGCGGCCTGGCCTGCGTCGAGGACGGGGCCCCGCCGCTGGCCTTCGCCGTGACCTGGTCCGGCTCCCTGCCGGTGTCCACGGTCCTGCAGCTGCTGCCCGCGCGCTCCCCGGGGCTGCTCGACGGCCGGTTCGACCTCGACGACGAGCAGTACGCGGAGGTCGTCCGGCGGGTGGTGCAGGAGGACATCGGCGGCGGCACGGGCTCCAACTTCGTGATCCGCCGCACCTACCGGGCCCGCATCCCCGGCTTCACGCCCGCCGCCGCGCTGCCGGCCTTCGCCGGCCTGCTGCGGTCCGAGCGCGGGGCGTACTGGACGTTCCTGCTGCACTGCCGCGGCCGCACCCTGCTCGGCGCCACCCCCGAGTCGCAGGCCCGCCTCGACAGCGGGATCGCCGCGATGAACCCGATCAGCGGCACGTACCGCTACCCGCCCGGCGGCCCGACCGCCCGCGGCCTGCGCCGGTTCCTCGCCGACCGCAAGGAGACCGAGGAGCTGTTCATGGTCGCCGACGAGGAGCTCAAGACCATGGCCCGCATCTGCGACGGCGGGGGCCGGCTGCGGGGGCCCTGGCTGCGGCCGATGTCGCGGCTGGCGCACACCGAGTACATCATCGACGGGCCCACCGGGCTCGGGCCGGCCGAGGTGCTGCGCGCGACGATGCCCGCCCCGACGGTGACCGGCAGCCCGATCGCCGCCGCGTGCCGGGTGATCGCCGCGCGCGAGGGCACCGGGCGCGGCTACTACGGCGGGGCGATCGCGCTGCTCGGCCCGGGCGAGCTGGACTCGGCGCTGATCATCCGCACCGCGGAGATCGAGCCGGACGGGGCCGTGACCATCGGCGTCGGGGCGACCCTGGTGCGCCACGGCGACCCGGCGGCGGAGGCGGCCGAGACCCGGGCGAAGGCCGCGGCGCTGCTGGGGGCTCTGGCGGGAGAGCGGGCGGCGGCGGTACCGCCGAAGCTGCCCGCCCTCGAGCGCGCCCTGCGCCGGCGCAACGCCGGCCTGTCCCCGTTCTGGCTCGGCCGGCCGGTGCGGCTGCGCCCGCTGTCCGGCCGGGTGCTGATCATCGACAACGAGGACGACTTCACCGCGATGCTGGCCCGGCTCACCGAGGCGCTCGGGCTGCGTGTCGACGTCCGGCCGACGCTGCGCGACGGCTACGATGCGGTCGTGCTCGGCCCCGGCCCCGGCGACCCCCGCGACCGCGACGACCCGCGCATCGACCGGCTGCACGAGATCGCCGGGCGGCTGCTGGCCGAACGGACCCCGACCCTCGCCGTCTGCCTCGGCCACCAGGTCCTCGCGGACGAGCTCGGCCTGCCGATCCGGCGGCTCGCCCGGCCGGCCCAGGGCGAAGCCCGGCGGGTGCCCGGATTCGGGCGGGTCGGCTTCTACAACACCTTCGTCGCCGTGTGCGGGCCCGCCGAAGGCGCCCCGAGGCATCGCCTGCATACGCTGCGGCTGACCACCGTGCGTAACGGCCGGCCGGAGCGAATGGGGATATTGCGGGATGCCGCGACCGGGGCCGTGCACGCAATGCGCTTGGCACGAGCGCGGTCAATACAGTTTCATGTGGAATCGGTGCTGACCGAGCACGGCCCGGCGATTCTGCGGCGCCTGCTGGCCGAAATCCTGGCCGCCCCGCCGGGCGGGCCGGGACCAGCACGATATCGGGCCGACGGAGGATGCCGTCCGGGTTCGTCCGGCTCCCCCGAATGGCTGTTCAAGTCGATCATCGAGTACCGAGAGAATCACCGCAGGCCAGCAACGATTACCGAGCCGAACTCCGGTAAGACGTCCGACAATTTGGGGTGATTTCGCTGACTGCTCCGGCCGCGGGGACCTTCGGGCGCGATCGGGAACTCGCCGTCCTGCGCACAGCGGTGTCCGGCGCCGCCGAGGGCTTCGGCGGATGCACGATCGTGACCGGCTCGGCCGGCATCGGCAAGTCCCACCTGGTCCGGGCCTCGATCCTGGGCGCGCAGGCGCGCGGGGTCTCGGTCGCGGCCCGCGCCGCGTTCGAGCTCGACCGCGCGGCCCCGCTGATCACCCTCGCGGGGACGCTGCAGCAGCTGCGGCCGGCCGAGCCCGCGATCGGCTGGCTGCGCGAGGAGGACGACGCGCAGTACCGCACCCTGGAGCGGCTCGGCGCCGCGCTGGAGGACTACGCGGCCCGGCGGCCCCTGGTGATCGCCATCGACGACGCCCAGTGGATGGACGAGCTGTCCGCCCTCGCCGTCGCCGAGCTCGTCCCGGCGCTGGCCTCCTCCCCGGTGCGCTGGGTGTTCGCGCACCGCCCGGCCCCGTCCGGCACGCCCGGGCAGCACCTCATGGAGCGCCTCGTCCGCGACGGGCACGAGCAGCTCACCCTCGGCACGCTAGACGACGACGCCGTGCGCCGGCTGTGCGCCCAGGTCGTCGGCGCCGACGTGGACAACACCGTGCTCGCGCTGGCCGGCGGCTGCGACGGCAACCCGCTGCAGATCGAGCAGCTGGTCCGGACGCTGCACCGGACCGGGCAGCTGGTGGTGGCCGACGGGATCGGGACCGTCGTCGGCGAGGAGCTGCCGTCGAGCTTCATCACCATCGTCGACCAGATGCTGCACGGGCTGTCCAGCGAAGCCCAGGAGCTGCTGCAGGCGGCGGCGGTGTTCGGCCGGCCGTTCGCGATCGAGGCGGTCGCCGAGCTGCTCGACGTGCGCCCCGGCCCGCTGGTCAAGCAGGTCAAGGAGGCGCTCGACGCCCGGGTGCTGGTCAACAACGGCGACGAGCTCGAGTTCGTGCACGATCTGGTGCGGCTGGCGGTGTACGGCACGCTGAACCCCGCCGTCGCGACCATGCTGCACCGCCAGGCCGCCGTGATCGCCCGCGAGGAGGGCCGCCCGCCGGTCGAGGTCGCCGAGCACCTGCTCAAGACCGGCCGCACCGGCCGCCGCGAGGCCGTCACGATCCTGCACGAGGCCGCGCTCGAGGTGGCCCCGGCCGCGCCCAGCACCGCCGCCGACCTCATCGAGCGCGCGCTGGACATGATGGGCGAGCACGACCCCGCCCGGGTGGCGCTCGTCGCGGACGCCGTCACGCTGCTCGCCTCGGCCGGCCGGCTCGAGCGGGCGCAGGACCTGGGCGAGACGGCGCTGCGGGCCGGGCTCGACCCGCGCACCGACGCCATGCTCAAGTTCGGGCTGGCCGAGGCGTTCAAGCACGCCGGGCACAACCGGCTCGCGGTGGAGTGGGCCGACCAGGGCCTCGCCGTGCCCGCCGTGCCCGGGTCGGTCGCGGCGAAGCTGCACGCCATCCGCGCCCACGCCCGCTTCTACTCCGGCGACCTGCCCGGGGCCGACGAGGACGGCGAGGCGGCGACGGCGGCGGGGCTGGCCACCGGGGAGTACGCCGCCTCGGTGTTCGGGCTCACCGGCCGCAGCCTCGTGGCCCAGGCCGAGGGCCGCCTCGACGACGCCTTCGGCCACGCCGAGCGCGCGACCGGCATCGCCGACCAGGTGCGCGGCGATGCCGCCCACCGCCACCCGCGGATCTGGCTCGGCGACGCCCAGGCCTGCCTCGACCGCTTCGACGAGGCCGAGGAGACCTACCGCCGCGGCCGCCGCGAGTCCGAACGCCTCGGCACCGCCTGGTCCACGCCGCTGTGGCACTACTACCACGCGGCCCTGCTCACCGCCCGCGGCCGGCTCGACGACGCCGTGGCCGAGGCCGAGGCCGGCGTGGCGATCGCGCTCAACCTCACCGCCTACGCCCTGGCCGTGCCGCTGCTGGGCCAGCTCACCCGGCTCGCCGTCTTGCAGGGCGACCTGCCCCAGGCCCAGGCCCACCTCGCGCACATGCACCGGCGGATGGCGGCCGGCATCACCGCGGCCCCCGAGGACATGTACTGGCCCGAGGGCGTCCTGCAGGAGGCGGTCGCCGGCCCCGAGGCGGCCCTGGCCGCGCTGACCGGCCTGGTCGACGCGCTGCCCACGCGGCCGGTGCTCATCGCGCAGGACCCGACCACCGCCCCCGCGCTCGTGCACCTCGCGGTCCGCGCCGGCGACCTGCCCCGCGCCCGCACCGTGGTCGCCGCGGCCCGCGCCCTGGCCGCCCGCAACCCGCGCCAGCTCTCCCTCGCCGCCGCGGCCGACCACGCCGAGGGCGTGCTCACCGGCGACCCGTGGCTGCTGCGCGGCGCCGTCGAGCGCTTCCGCCGCACCCCCCGCCGCCTCGCCCTCGCCGGAGCCCTCGAGGACGCCGCCCTCAACACCGCCGACGACCAGCAGGGCCGCGCCTGGGCCGCCGAGGCCATCGCCATCGTCACCGACTGCCGGGCCGAGCGCGCCCGCCGCCGCCTCGAGTTCAGCCTCGGCGGCCCCAAGGCCCCCACCGAGCGGCCCGGGTTCCGCCCCGGCTCCCCGCTGCACCGGCTCACCCCGGCCGAGCAGAACGTGGCCCTGCAGGTCGCGCTCGGGCTCCAGAACCGCCAGGTCGCCAGCGCCCTGCACCTGTCCCGGCACACCGTCGACAGCCACCTGCGCAAGATCTTCACCAAGCTCGACGTGCGCAGCCGGGTCGAGCTGGCGAACCTCGTGAACCGGGATCGCTTGAACACGTGATATACGGGGGCACCCACCGGGCCCGAGCATGACCATTGGCGACGAAGGCGTCGCCGATGGCCGAGCGATGGGGGAACACCGGTGACGACACCGTCGAGCGCACAGGTTCTCGTGGTCGGGGCGGGCCCGGCCGGCGCGGTCCTCGCGCTGGAGCTCGCCCACCACAACGTGCCCTGCCTGGTCGTGGAGCGGGCCGTCGCCCCGCCCCGGTACCCCGGCGTCGACCGGCTGACCGGGCACGCGATGGGGCTCTTACGCCGGCTCGGCCTCGCCGCGGTGGTGCAGCGCCACGCCGAGGCGCCCGAGCCCGAGGACGTCGAGTGGCGCGTCGGCCTCGACGACGACCCGGTGCTCGTCTCCTCCCCCGACGCCACCTCCGGCGGCGGGCCCGACCATCGCGTCCCGGCCGCCGACCTCGCCCGGCGCCTGCGCGACGAGCTGCGCCGGCACCCCCTCGTCGACCTGCGCGAGGGCTGGACCTTCACCGGCCTGCGCGTCGAGCCCGACGGCGCCGTCGCCACCGTGCTCGACGTGCACGCGGGCGTGCGGCACACGATCGCGGCGCGGCACCTGGTGGGCTGCGACGGCGCCCAGAGCACGGTCCGCCGCTGCGTGGAGGTGCCGATGGAGAGCCTCGGCAGCCCGGCCCGGCACTGCTCGGTGTTCTTCCGCAGCGCCGACCCCCGCCTGCCCGCCAAGCACGGCAACCCCGTCGTCGTGGTCGTCGGCGGCGTGACCAGCGTGTCGCGCGGCGACGGCGACAGCTGGGTGGCCCACCTGCCGGTCGGCGCCGACGAGCCGGTCACCACCGACCCGGTCGCGATGCTGCGCTCGCGGCTCGGCAGCGGCCTGGAGGTGGCCGAGATCCTCGGTGTCGCCCAATGGGACGACGCCCTGGCCGTCGCCGCGGCGTACCGGCGGGGCCCGGTGTTCCTGGCCGGCGAGGCCGCGCACCGCTTCCACCCGGCCGGCGAGCTCGCCGACACCAGCCTCGCCGACGCCGTCGACCTGGGCTGGAAGCTGGCCGCCGAGATCAACGGGTGGGGCGGCCCGGCCCTGCTGGCCAGCTACGAGGCCGAGCGGCGGCCGGTCGCCCTGCTCGACCGGGAGCTGCTGGCGCGCTCGCTGGAGACCCGGCGCCGGTTCGGCCGGCTCAGCGCCGCCGGGGCCGCCCCGGAGCTGCTCGCCGGGGTGCTGCGGCAGGAGGCGCACCGCCCCGACGCCCGCGCCCTGCCCGCCCGGCACGCGACCTCGGCCGTGGTCTGGCACAGCGGCGCGAGCGGCCTGAGCGGCACCATCCGCCCCGGCGGCCGGGCCCCGGACCTGTCCCTGGACGGCGGTGACGCGCTCGCCGGCCGGTTCGGCCCGCAGCTGACCCTCGTCGACCTCACCGGCGAGGCGGCCGGCGGCCCGCTCGCCGCCGCCGCCAACGGCCGCGGCGTCCCCGTCGTCCACCTGCCCGTGGCCGACGTGAGCGTGCGCACCGGCTGGGACCGCCCGCTCGCCCTGATCCGCCCGGACGGGCACGTGGCGTGGTGCGCCGACACCGTGCCGGCCGACTGGGACGCGGTCCTCGACCTGGTCAGCGGGAAGACCACGTGAATACGTGATGTCCGCAAGGCCTCGCGGAGGCGACGCTCGATACGCCCAGCCCACCACCGACAGGCAGGACAGAGCCGATGAGCATGACGACCCTGGCACCGCCGCTGACGGGTTCCCCGGATTTCGGCAAGGATCTGCGTGACACGGTCGTGAGCCGGTGGCACAAGCGCCTGTCGGCCAACTCGACGGCCAAGCGCAGCCACTGGCGGACCAAGACCGTCTACTTCCGCGCGGTCGCGAGTCTCGTCGCCGCCGCGCCCGGCGCCCCGCTGACCTGGAAGAGCATCGTCGAGGCGGCCGCGCCCAACGGCAGCCGCAGCACGTTCTACGAGGTCGCCGGCGCCCACGCCCGGCATCCGTTGATCGACGCGTTCATCGATGACGGCCGCACCGACTCGATCCAGCTGGCGCTGCACTACCGGCGCACCGACGCCGTCGCCCAGCTGCTCGACGAGGCCAAGGTCTGGTCCTACTGGTCGCACCGCGAGCGCATGCTCGACGCCGTGGGCACCGCGGGCCCGGTCTCGCCGCTCGCGCTCGAGGCCCAGGTGTGCGAGTCGCTGTCGAAGTGGTCGCGGGCCAACCCGCACCTCGCCGCGGCGCTCGGGCACACCCCGCCCGCGTGCGCCGTCGAGGACCTGATGCTGATCCGCGACGGGAAGATGGCGGCGGTACGGGCGGCGAGCCAGCTGACCGAGCACCTGCGACGGGCCGCCTGAGGCTCGCGAGGACTTTTCGTCTTCTCGCGGGCAGGGCCTAGTCTGGCGGGGTGCGACTGCGGCGGCTCGAGCGGCAGTGCCGGCGGCTGATCGCGGACATCGAGGTGCCGGAGCCCTTCGACCTGTCCGTGTTCCTGTCCTACGTCGCCGCGCGCCGGGGACGTGACCTGCACCTGCATCCACAGCCCGCGCCGTCCGGCTCACCGTGCGGGCTGTGGCTCGCGACCGAGCGGGCCGACCACATCTTCTACGCGGCCGGGGCCGACCCGCTGCACCGCCGGCACATCATCCTGCACGAGATCGGGCACATCCTCTGCGACCACAAGGCGCCCGGTCTCGTGCTGCCGGACCTGGACCCGGCGACCGTCGCCCGGGTGCTGCTGCGCTCGACCTACTCGGCGCCGCAGGAGCAGGTGGCCGAGATGATCGCGACGATGATCAGCGGCCGGGTGCTGCGCGGCGGCACCGCCCCGCGCAGCGACGACCCGCTCCTGCAGGGCCTGCAGGAGGCCTTCATCCCGGGACCGGGCCATGGCCTTCGCTGACACCCTCGAGTTCCTGGTGCTGGGCTCGCTGTGGGCGTTCACCATCTGGCGCTTCGCGACGCCGCAGCCGCCGCGGGGCCGGGCCGTCCGGCTGGTGGTCATACTCGCCGCGCTCTCGTTCACGTTCAACCGGCGGGAAGTCTCGTTCGCCACGGACCGGCTGCTGCATGTCGCCGACATATCGGTACCGCTGAAAAATCTGGCGACCGTCGCCGCGTCGGCCGCGATGGTCCACGTCACCAGCCTCATGCCCGGGCCGGTCGCCGATCGTCCCCGGCTGCGCCGCTGGGCCTATGCGCTGCTCGCCGCGACCGGCGTGAGCATGGCGGTGCTGTTCGTGCTGGCGCCGCGCAGCCCCGCCCGCGGCGACTTCGTGGCCGAGCACGCGGGCACGCCGCTGGTCACCGCCTACGGCGTGCTGACCCAGTTCGGCCTGTTCGTCGGCCTCGCGTGCTGCCTGGCGCTGTTCCACCCCGCGGCCGGGCGGGCCGAGCGCGGCACCATGCGCGCCGGGCTGCGGCTGCTCACCGCCGCGGCGCTGGTCGGGCTGCTGTTCATCGCCAACCGGGTCGCGTTCCAGGTCAGCAACGCCCTGGGCAGCGACGTGATGAACGGCCCCGGCGCGGAGAGCCTGTCGCGGGTGATCCTGGCCGCGATGCTGCTGCTGTTCGCCGCGGGCGCGGCCCTGCCGGCGATCGGCGGGCTGCAGCGGTGGCTGGCGCACTACGCGGCCCTGCAGCGGCTGCGTCCCCTGTGGGCGGCGTCGGTGGCGGCCCTGCCGCACGTGGTGCTCGGCGATCCCCCGTCCCGCCTCGCCGACCTGCTCACGCTGCGGGGCGTGGACCTGCGCCTCTACCGCCGGATCATCGAGATCCGCGACGCGCAGTGGGAGCTGGGGCAAGCTCAGCAGGCACCCCCGGACGCCGACACGAGCCTGGTGGAGCAGGCACGTGCGCTCCTGCGGACCGGAAGCGTTGTGGCCACCCCCGATTTGGCGCCGATCCGGCGACCCGGCCACAACGATCCCCCCGATGCCCCCAGCGCCTCGTAAACTTGAGTTGATGGGTGCACGGTGCCCGTAAATCTGAGCTTATGATGGACATTTCCATCCAACCGCCGGGATTGTCAAGGGTTGATGCGATGAGTGAGCCGACACTCGCGGCCAAGCTGGACCGCCTGTTCCGCACGGTCCACCCGGCCGGACGCGGCGAGTACACCTACGAAGAGGTGGCCGCCGCCATCCGCGAGCGCGGCGTCATGATCTCGCACACATACGTGTGGCAGCTGCGCAAGGGCGCCCGCGACAACCCGACCAAGCGGCACCTGGAGGCGCTGGCCGAGTTCTTCGGCGTCAACGCGGCGTACTTCCTCGACGACGACCCGGCCACCGTCCGGCGCATCGAGGAGCAGCTCGACCTGCTGGCGGTGCTGCGCGACAGCGCGGTGCGCTCGGTCGCCCTGCGGGCCGCGGGCCTGTCGGGGCCGAGCCTGGAGGCCATCCACGGCATGATCGAGCACGCGCGCCGGATCGAGGGCCTGACCGACGCCGACTGAGCGCCGACTGACCGTTGACTAGCGTTGACGCGGGCGTCAACGTTTAGCGTGACCTCCATGCGGATCGGCGAGTTGGCGGAGCGGGCGGGCACCAGCACGCGTGCCCTGCGCTACTACGAGCAGCACGGCCTCATCGCCGCGCGGCGCACCGCCAACGGCTACCGCGAGTACGACGAGTCCGACCTGCGCCTGGTGCGCGAGATCCGCTCGCTGCTGGAGATCGGCTTCAACCTCGAGGACACGCGCCCCTTCGTGGAGTGCCTGCGCTCGGGCCGCGCCTCGGGCGCCGAATGCCCGGGCTCGATCGAGGTGCTGGGCCGCAAGCTCGCCGACCTGGACGGGTGCATCGCGCGCCTGCTGGCGGTACGCGGTGTGGTGGAGCGCGAGCTGGCGCAGGCCACTGCCGAGGAGGAGCCCGCATGACGATCGAGGTCACCGACAAGACGTTCGCCGCCGAGGTACTGTCCAGCGACGTGCCCGTGCTCGTGGACTTCTGGGCCGAGTGGTGCCCGCCGTGCCATCGGATCGCGCCGATGCTGGAGGAGCTGGCCACCGAGTACTCGGGGCGCGCCCGGGTCGTGAAGCTCAACGCCGACGAGAATCCGGTCACGGCTCGTGCTTACGGGGTGATGGCAATGCCTACGCTGGCGGTGTTCCGGTCGGGCGAGATGGTGTCGTGGCACGTGGGCGCGCGGCCCAAGGTCAAGCTGCGCGAACAGCTGGACGCTGCGTTGTGAGGTGTTGCGGGCGATAAGTCGGGCGCTCCGCGCCGCGACTTATCGGATTTATACCCCGTCACCAGATTTGTCGGATTCCGGTAGTGCGTGCGTCTTTGCCCAGCACCGGCGCCTTCGCGGGGCATCGGCGTCTTCGTTGGGTGTCGAGGCTTTGGCCTCGGTGGGTGCTCTCCGGCTACTGCTCTCCGCGAGCGGGCTCCCGGGTCGCGGCGCGGCTCCCCGCGGCGCGGCTTCCCCGCGGCGCGGCTTCCCCGCGGCGCGGCTTCCCCGCGGCGCGGCTCCCGGCGGCGCGGCTTCCCCGCGGCGCGGCTTCCCCGCGGCGCGGCTCCCGGCGGCGCGGCGTTGCGGGGGCGGGTCCCCGGGGCGGCCTCTGGTGCGGCCACCGGCGGCTCCCGGCCACGAACTTCGGCGGCGATCTCCGGGAGCATCTCGGAGCGGCGGTCTTCGGTCGGAGCCGAATCACGGGTGGCGGGGCGGTAAGGGAAGACTACCCTTTGCACTGTGTCCGTCCTTCCGCCCGGGCCACCGCGGCCCGCCCCCGTGCCCCACACCGGCCGGGTCGTGCGCGCCGAGCGCCTGACCCCGAACATGCACCGCGTCGTGCTCGGCGGCGACGGGCTGTCCCGGTTCGCCGTGGGAGAGCACACCGACCACTACGTGAAGCTGATGTTCCCCCGCCCCGGCGTGGACTATCCGCAGCCGTTCGACCCGGTGGACGCCCGCGCGACGATGCCGCGGGAGCTGTGGCCGGTCACGCGGACGTACACCGTGCGCGAGTGGAACCCGGACACCCGCGAGCTCACGCTCGACTTCGTGCTGCACGGCGACAGCGGGCTGGCCGCGCAGTGGGCGGTCAACGCCCGCCCCGGCGACGAGCTGCACTTCGGCGGCCCCGGCGGCGCGTACTCGCCCGACCCCGCCGCCACCTGGCACCTCCTCGCCGGCGACGAGAGCGCCCTGCCCGCGATCGCCGCCGCCCTGCCCCACATCCCGGCCGGCGCCACGTGCACCGCGTTCGTCGAACTCGGCAACCCGCAGGACCGGCAGGACATCCCCGGCATCACATGGCTGGACCGCGGCACCGGCCCGATCGGCTCGGCGCTGGTGCCGGCCGTGCTCGCGCTGCCGTGGCCCGACGCCGGCCCGGAGGCGGTGCACGCCTTCGTGCACGGGGAGGCGACGTTCGTGAAGGAGCTGCGACGGTACCTCCGGATCGACCGCTCCCTCCCCCGCGAACGCATGTCCGTGTCGGGGTACTGGCGCCTGGGTCACGACGAGGACGGCTGGCAGGCCTCGAAGCGCGCGTGGAACGCCCAGATCGAGGCCGAACAGGAGCCGGCCTTCTCGTAGCCGCTCGTCGCCCCCGGCGCCGCCGCTCGGGAGAGGCGCCACCGCTGCGACGCCGGCCGTGATGCTGTGCCCGCACCACAGCGTCACGAGCGCCCGCACCACAGCATCACGAGCCGCTCGCGGCATCGGGGGGGGCCACCCTACGATCCCGGCGGCGACTCGCACGCGCGGCCAGCAACTCGCACACGCGACCAGCAACTCGCACACGCGACCAGCAACTCGCACACGCGGCCAGCAACTCGCACACGCGGCCAGCAACTCGCACACGCGGCCAGCAACTCGCACACGCGGCCAGCAACTCGCACACGCGACCAGCAACTCGCACACGCGGACAGCAACTCGCACACGCGACCAGCAACTCGCACACGCGACCAGCAACTCGCACACGCGGCCAGCAACTCGCGGGCCCGGCTACAGGACCGGCGCCGTGAGGCTGCACCCCCTCGGCGCGCCCGAGGCCGGGGTCGGCCAGCTCGACGACCCGGCCGGTCACGAGCCGGTGCATCCGGCCCTCTTCGCAGGGAGCGCCGACGCCGCCCGGGAGCCGAGGGTGGCGGGATGGCTGCGGCCCGGCGCCGGTTATGAGCCGGTGCCGTGGCCCTCCTCGAAGGAGCGCCGCTTGCGTTTGCGCCGCTCGACGCCGACGCCGCCCCACATCGCGAACCCGGTGACGATGATCCGCGGGGCGCCGTGGCGCCCGGGGCCGGACGCGTCGTGCCCGAAGCCGCCCATGAGCCCGCTGCCGGTCACGTGCACCTCGGCGTCCTCCGGCACGATGACGTTCACGCCGCCCATGAGGGCGAACGCGCGGATCCTCACCTCGCCGTGGAGCATGCGGGCCTCGCGCAGATCGACGGTACCGCCGCCCCAGAACGCGAAACACGTAAACACCTTCGGCACCACCCAGGCGCCGCGGCGGGTGAAGCCGCTCATGACCGCCACGGCCGAACCGGTCGCGGGCACGTCGCCGGGGCGGGGCGGCACGCCGTCCATCATCGGCAGCGGGGCCGAGCCGGCGGTGGGAAGGTCGCGGACGACGGGCTCCAGATCGGCGTACGTGCGGGCCGCGTACACCGCGTGCAACCGCTCATCGACCTCGTCCAGATCGAGCCGCCCCTCGGCGGCCGCGGTGCGCAGCACTTCGGCGACCCGCTCCCGGTCGGCGTCCGAGGCGCGCAGCTGTCGCGGGTCGATGCGCTCGGGCAGATCGGCCATGGCGAACAGCGTAGGCCGTACGCACACCATCGCGGGACCCGGATCGCGCCGCTTCGACCACGCCACGCACCCACGCCAGGGCTCGCTCGACCCGGACCCGGACCCGGACCCGGCCACTGACCGCACTGCCGCACGGCCCCGCTGCGCGCGGATCTGCTCGCGCGGGTCCGCTTGGCACGGCTCCGCTGCGCGCGGGTCCGCCGCGCGCGGGTCCGCCGCGCGCGGGTCCGCCGCGCGCGGGTCCGCCGCGCGCGGGTCCGCCGCGCGCGGGTCCGCCGCGCGCGGGTCCGCCGCGCGCATCTGCTCGCGCGGGCCCGCTCCGCGCGGATCGGCTCGCACGGGTCCGCTGCGCGCGAATCTGCTCGCACGGGTCCGCTTGGCACGGGTCCGCTCCGCGAGGATCTGCTCGCAAGGTTCCGCTCCGCGCGGGGCTGCTCCGCGCTCGCGGTGTGGGCGGGCGTGTCGCGAGGTCGTGTCGCGCACGGCCACTGCGCGTACGTGCGTGCCGGGTGCTCGGTTGTGCGCGGGTCGTGGGTGGCGTGATCGGCCGGTCGGTCATCACGTGCGTCGGCCGAGTGGCTGCGTGGTGGGTGACGAACAGGCGGGCGGGTGCCGATGCCGCGGCGCGGAACGGCCGTCACGCGAGTCCCCCGTGGGGCGCGGGCGCGGCGACGAGCGGGCGGCCGCGCATCGACGCGCGGTCACGATTCGGGTGTCACGCGGGTCGGCCGTGCGGGTGTGAGTTGGCCCCCCGGAGGGCGGGTCCGGGTCGGCGGGAGCGACGTTCGGTGCCGTACGAGTGACCGATTGTCCACTGTGGTCGCGACACGTCCGGAAAATTCGGGATAAAACGGTCTCGACGCGTATCCTGCCCGAAACAACCTCTTCGCAAACCGAAGACTTGCGCAAGGGGCTCGGTAGCGTTTTGGATGTGCTGGCGGGCCGTGTGCCACCGTCCGTGAGCGGCGGCGTCACAAGCTTCCCGATCGTATGGAGGATCGATTCATGACCCATGGCGGGGATCTGTTGACGCAGCGCGACGACGCCGCGGCGCGGCCCAACTTCACGCAACAGGTCCGGGGCTACGACAAGCGCCAGGTCGACCAGTACCTCAACCAGCTCGACCGGCAGATCGCGAGCCTCACCAACGACCGTAAGCGCGCGGCCGGTCAGGCTCAGGATCTGACCAACCAGGTGCAGGACCTGACCGCACAACTCAAGCAGCTGCAGGCGGAGCTGGTCGAGGTGAAGCAGCGGCCGGCCCGGGTCGACCGCGCCTCCTTCCGCCACCTCGGCCCGATGGTCGACCAGATCCTCGCGCTGGCCGAGAAGCAGGCCGGCGTGATCATCGACAACACCGAGCAGAAGGCCGCCGAGCACCAGGCGAACGCCGAGAAGGCGCTCGCCGAGGCCAAGGAGCGCGCCGAGAAGCTCATCGCCGACGGCGAGGCCGCGCGCGAGCGCGCCGAGGCCGAGGCCAAGCGCATCCACGAGCAGAGCGTCGAGCACATGGAGAAGACGCGCTCCGAGGCCGACGCCCTGGCCGAGGCCGCGCGGCAGCAGGTGCTCGCCGAGGTCAAGGCCGGCCGGGCGCAGGCCCAGCAGGAGCTGGCGCAGTGGAAGGCCGCGGCGCAGCGCGAGATCGAGGAGCTCAAGGCCGCCTGCGACCGTGAGCTCACCGAGCAGCGCCAGACCACCGAGCGCGACCTGGCCCAGCAGCGCCAGGCCTCGGACCAGAAGAACGCGGCCCTGCACGCGGACGCGCAGAAGTTCGCCGCGGACCTGCGCAAGCGCTCCGAGGAGGAGAACGCTCGGCATCAGCAGCAGCTGGCGGCGGTACAGCAGGACATCCAGGCTCGCCAGAAGGCCCTCACGCAGCTGCAGACGGAGCTGGAGTCGACCCAGACCAAGCTGGCCGACGCCCGCCGCGAGTCGACGGAGCTCGGCCGCGAGGTGACGACGCTGCAGCAGCGCCTGGGCGAGACCAAGCAGAGCCTCACCAGCGAGCTGACCCGCCTCGAGCACGCCCGCCAGGCCGCGGACTCGGCCGAGCGGCACGCCAAGGAGGTCCGGGCGCGGGTCCAGCGCGAGGCGAAGCGCGTGGCCGACCTCGCCGCGGCGGCGGTCATGGCCGCGGCGGCCGGCGGTGGCGGCGACACCGGCGAATACCCGAAGGTGCCCACCCCGGCCCGCCAGCTCCCCGAGCAGCTCCCGACGCAGCCGGACAGCGCCTCGGCCCAGGACGCCCGCCGCGAGGAGCCGGCCCCCGAGCAGGCCTGACACCGCCCTCTCAGTTCCCGTAACACGTTCGTCTCAGCACTCCGAACGGCCGCCGCGATGTGTCGCGGCGGCCGTTTCTGTTCGCCGCGCGCGGTCGCGTCACCGGCTGCTGCGCGATCGACCGGTCGGGGCAGGAGAGCCGGAATGCATCGGCTTCATGGGCCGCGCGGGGGTGTCGAACGGCCGCCCGGAACGCGTCCGCGCGCCGGTGCCGATGGCGCGTGGATTCCTCTAGCGTCCAGCGTGGTGTCGGACTCGCGGAGGTGGTGGGCGTGAGGATCGTGGCCGTCGTCAACAACAAGGGCGGCGTGGGCAAGACGACCATCACCGCCAACCTCGGCGCCGGACTCGCCGCCCGCGGGCTCAAGGTTCTCATGATCGACCTCGACCCGCAGGCGAGCCTCACCAAGTCGTTCTTCACCGTCGACGAGTCGCAGCTGTTCCTGTCGAAGCTGCAGACCGTCGGCGCGTGGTTCCGCGCGCCGGACAAGGGCCGCGCGCAGGTGCTCGCCGATCTCGTGTTCAGCCCGCCGCGATGCAACGCGCTGATCGGCAAGCAGGGCGGCTGGCTCGAGCTCGTACCGTCGGATCCCCTCATCATCAACTCCGAGAGCCTCATTCCGGGCGCCGTGGACAACTCCGGTCACATCAAGCCGTCGAAGTTTGTCGCTCTGCACCGGCGGCTCGCGGAGGATTTGAGCGATCCGGCCTTTTCCAAGTACGACGTCGTGCTCGTCGACTGCGCGCCCGCGTTCTCGCTCACCACGAAGATGGCGACGGTCGCCGCCGACATGCTGCTCATGCCCGCCCGGCCCGACTTCCTGTCCACCGAGGCGATTCAGGTCATGGGCCAGCGGCTCCTGGAGCTGACGAAGGCGTTCAACCAGCACCGCGAGGCCGCGCCGGCGGAGGCTCCGCCGATGCGCATGCCGCGCGTGGCCGTGCTGTTCACGATGGTGCAGTGGTACAACGGCAGCCCCATCGACGTGCAGGCCCAGTTCATCAACGAGGTGAAGGCGCTGGGCGTGCCCGTGTTCGACACGCTCATCCGGGACCGCAGCAACGCGTACGCGGCGTCGGGCCGCCACGGGGTGCCGACGATCATGGCGGGCGGCGTGGCCCCCGAGGTGCGCGCGAACCTGCACGACTGCGTCGACGAGCTGCTCAAGATGTTCGAGAGGTTGTGACGTGACCCAATCCCCCAAGCTGGCCGCGCTCGCGCTCAACGAGATCGGCCGGCTCCTCGGCGCCCTGACCGAGGAGCAGCTGGCGGCCCTGGCCGAGGGCCGCGCCCACGTCGAGTTCCGCGGCACCGACGGCACCGTGGCCGCCCTGCCCACGGCACCCGCCCATGCCAACGCGGACGACGAGCGGGCAGGCGGCGGGCAGCCGGCCGGCGAAACGGCGGCGGCCGCGCGCGCGAAGGCGAAGCCGACCCGCTCCGCCGTCGACCTCGACGCGATCATCGCCGACATCAAGGGGCTCACCGAGGAGGACGCCGTCGAGCGCTACCTCATCGGTCGCGACAAGGAGCTGTCGCTCCCGCTGATGCGCGAGCTCGCCGACCGCATCGGGTCGCCGGTGACGTCGAAGGGCGCCAAGTCGAAGGCCCAGCTGCGCAAGAACATCGCCGCGGGGACGGCGGGCCTGCTCAATCGCCCAGCGTCGGTCTTCTCAGGCAGCTGGGACCGCTAGCCGACCGGCAGCCGGGACCGCGGCCGGCACCGTGAGCCGGTGCCGGCCGGGGCAGCGGGGCCGGCTAGTCGGTGCTGCTGGCCGGCAGCGGGATCCGCTCGCCGGCCCAAGGCTTCTCCTCGACCGCCGGCAGATGCGCCACCGAGCGCATGGACACCCGCTCCCGCTCGATAATGTCCGTCCACTCCTGCGCCGTGCCGGAGACGACGAACGGCCCGATCGGCACCTCGATCGCGTCCTCGAGCACCTGCACCGGTACCGACTCGCCGTTGATCTCCACGTCGCCGTCCCGGCCCTCGGTGCAGGCCGCCTCGATCGCGGCCGCGAAGTCCTCCATCTCGGTCGCGCCCGTCCACTCCACGCCGGTGCCGGACGCGCGGAAGAGCAGGCGGCCGGGGATCCAGGCGCTGCCGTACAGCACCATCGTGAGCTTGTAACCGTCGCTCGTCGTGGCCGGCCCGCTCGGCAGGGCCTGGTCGAGCCACTTCGGGCGGAACGACGCGAGCAGGTCGGTCATCGCCTCGGCCAGCAGCCGCCGCCGCTGCGCGAGGAACCGGGGGAACGCCGCCGCGGCGCGCAGGTCCTCGTCCAGCGGGATGAGGTGGGCCTGGAGGGTGTCGGCCTCGACGCTCGGGAAGTAGTCGACGGGCGAGCGGTCGCTGATCTTCAGGTTGGCCTTGCGGGAGATGAAGGCGAGGTTCGCCAGGTCGTTGATCTCGCCCTTGTCGTAGCGGTCGAGCGTCGCCACGGGGTGGACGTGGTGGTACTGCAGCTGGAAGTCGTCGCTCTCCCCCGGCATGATCGACGTCGCGAACCACCAGTCCCGGGCGCCGTTGCGCTGGGCGACGAGGAGGCTCAGGAAGAAGTACGGGCTCTCCTTCGACCGGCCCGCCAGGGAGTCCGCGGTGATGCTGGGCACGGCCTGCAGGACGCCGAGGTTGCGCAGCAGCTCTCGGGCCGGGTCGGGTTTGCGGGCGGCCTGGATGTCGCGGGCCAGGTTGGTGTCGGAGGACGTCGAGTAGCGGGCCCGGATCGTCGCGATGAGCAGCCAGTAGAGCAGCGCGTCGGCGGTCTGCTGCTCCATCGGCCCGTCGGGGCGCTCGCCGAGCAGCACGATGAGCGGGATCAGGGCCACGAGCGAGGGCAGCGGGCCGGACCGGGCGAGCCTGAGGTTCGCCTTCAGCAGCGGGACCAGGTGCCGCAGGCCGCGCTGCACCGTCTCCCACGCCTTGGCCAGGTCCGCCTCGCCGACCCGGCTGAGATCGTTCACCGACCAGGAGGACATGCCGCCGCCGAACAGTACGCCGGCGAAGGCCCGGGCCAGGAACTCCACGTCGAGGTCGCCGTAGCCCGCGCGCCGCCAGTGGCCCGCCTCCTTCTGGAACTTGTCCAGCACGCCGGGCCACTTGGCCGAGAGCGTGGACATCGCCAGGTCGGCCCGGCTGAGGTGGCGGCCCGCGCTGTTGACCCGCACGAAGATCTCGGAGACCTCCTGGTAGCCGCAGTCGCGCAGCGTCTCGACGTGGAACGTCCGCTCCCCGAGCGAGCGGACCGCGCCGACGCGGTCCTCGATCTCCCTTTCGTCGAGCTGGCAGCCGGAGGCCCGCAGACGCCTGATCAGCGAGACGAGCGACTCGTCGCGCCGCAGCAGCGAGTACACCTTGATCCAGCTCGGATCCGCCTGCGTCGCCGCGCTCTGGTTCTGGAATCGCTCCCTCTCGACGTGGAAGACGATCTGGGCCTCGGGGTGGTCGTGGAAGACCCGGTGCAGGGAGGTCAGCCGCTGCTGGCCGTCGAGGAGGTAGAGCGGCGGCTGGACCGGCTGCTCCGCGGCCGCGGTCACCGCGAGCTCCCGCGTGGCCGGGGCCTCGTCGGACTGCCAGAACAGCAGCGAGCCGAACGGGAAGCCCCGGTACAGCGAGTCGACGAGCTTCGCGACCTGCGTCGGGCGCCAGACGTAGCTGCGCTGCAGCTCCGGCAGCCGGATCTCGGTGCGCGAGATCTGCCGCATCAGCTCACTGACATGCAGGGTCGCCCGGTCGATGTGCATGGCAGCGATCCTTCCCGCGCGGCGGCGGGCACGGTAGCGCCCGGTCGCGCTTGTCGGGACGGATGGTCCGGCACGGATGTCGGGCCGAAAGACGTTGCATTCCGCGTCCGCCGCGAGGATCACGACATACCACCGGCCAGGCGAAAAATCCGATATGTCGGATCGCGGAGCGTCCGACATATCGCCGCCCGGCCTCAGCGCGAGAAGAGCTCCCTCAGGTTCGGCAGCGCCGCGGGTTCGGCCGGTGTGCGGGCCGCCATCAGGTCGTACGCCCGCTCGGCCACGGTCAGCAGCTCCGGGTAGTGCGGGTACGGCCGCCGGCCCGCGGCGAAGGCGATGACGTCCGGGATCCCGGCGACGGCGTCGGGGTCGTGCAGCACGCCGGTGAAGGTCTCGCGGCCCTGGCCGATCAGCCAGAGGCGGAAGTGCAGCCAGGACTCGCCGGACCGCCCACCGCTGTGCACCACGACGCAGGCGGCGAGCAGCTCACGGGTGTTGCTGGAGCGCAGGAGCGCGTGCAGGGACCGCTCGAAGCCGGCGATGCCCTCGATCGGACGCCGGGCCAGCCGCGCGGCGAGGGCGTCCGCGTCGCACAAGGGGATGCCCTCGAACAGGTCCCAGAAGTCCGGGTCCGGCAGCGTCACCGGATGCGGGCCACGGCGCCGTGGCAGGCGACCTCCTCGGCCGGCGGGCGCGGGCCGGGGACGTCGGCGGCGTGCCAGTACGCGACCGACTCGATGCCCGGCTCGACCAGCTCGAAGGCCGACAGCAGCTCGGCGAAGCGCGCGCGGGTGCGGGCCTGGAAGCGGCCGTCGGCGTTGTTGGCGCTCAGCGTCTCGATGACCTCCTCGGGCAGGAACTCCCAGGTGGCGTGGGACGCGACCAGGTAGCTGCCGGGGGCGAGGGCGGCGGTGAGCTTGTCGATGATCTCCTGCGGGTGCTCGTCCTCGCGGATGAAGTGCAGGACCGCGACGAGCAGGAGGCCGACCGGCTTCGACAGGTCGAGGGTGCCGGTCAGGTCGGGGTGCTTCAGGATCGCGTCGGGCTCGCGCAGGTCGCCGTCGATGTAGGCGTTCATGCCGCCCGGCGCGCTGGTCAGCAGCGCCCGCGCGTGGGTGAGCACGATGGGGTCGTTGTCGACGTAGACCACGCGGCTGCCCGGGTCGACGGCCTGGGCGATCTCGTGGGTGTTGTTCGGCGCCGGGATGCCGGTGCCGATGTCGAGGAACTGCCGGATGCCCTGCTCGGCGAGGTAGCGCACGGCGCGGCCCATGAAGGCGCGGTTCTCCACCGCCATGAGCTTCACGCCGGGCATGGCGGCCGCGATCGCGTCGCCGGAGGCCCGGTCGGCGGCGAAGTGGTCCTTGCCGCCCAACCAGTAGTTGTATCGCCTGGCCGGGTGCGCGACGGTGGTGTCGATACGCGTCCGGGCGTCGTCGGTGGTGTCCATCAGGCCACCATCGTAGCCATCGGTGAGCACGATTGGTCAACGCCGCTGATGGGTACGTTCGCGGCGTGAGGATCGTGGTGGTGGCACACCGGAAGAAGACGCTCGGGGGCGGCCTCGACGAGCTGCGGCGCGAGCTGGACCGGGCGGGGGCCGGCAAGATCGGCTGGCATACGGTGCCGAAGAGCAAGAAGGCCCCGAAGAAGGTCCGCAAGGCCGTCGACGCCGGCGCGGACCTGCTGTTCGTGTGGGGCGGCGACGGCATGGTGCAGCGCTGCGTCGACGCGGTGGCGGGCACCGGCGTCACGGTCGCCATCATCCCGGCCGGCACCGCGAACCTGTTCGCCTCGGCGCTGCGCATCCCCCGCGACATCCGCGAGGCCGTGCAGATCGGGCTGCACGGCGAGCGCAGGCGGTACGACCTGGGCCGAATCGACGGCGAGCACTTCGCGGTGATGGCGGGGGCCGGCTTCGACGCGGCGATGATCGAGGACGCCGACCGCCGGCTCAAGCGCCAGGCCGGCCGCCTCGCCTATGTGCGCACCGCACTGCGCCACGTGCGCGACACCCCGGTTCACACGATCGTGCACCTCGACGACGAGCCGTGGTTCGAGGGCCCCTCGACGTGCCTGCTCATGGGCAACATCGGCACGATCTCGGGCGGGATCAAGGCGTTCGACGACGCGAGCCCCTTCGACGGGCGGCTGGAGGTCGGCGTGACCACCGCGCGCGGGGCGCTGCAGTGGGCGCGCACGGTCGGGGTCATGGCGACGGGGCGCACGGACCGGTCGAAGTTCGTGCGGATGGGCAGCGCGCGGAAGGTGTACGCCGAGTTCGCCGAGCCCGTCCTCCTGGAGCTCGACGGCGGGTCGCGCAAGCGGGTCAAGCGCGTGGAGGCCGAGGCGGTGCCCGGCGCCGTCACCCTCGCGGTGCCCGCCGCACAAAGCTGAACAGCCGCCGCGGGCCGGCGTACGGGCGCGGCGGCACCACCAGCTCGTGCACGCCGACCCCGATCTCGAGGTCGTCCGGCGCGTCGAAGGCGACCTCGCGGAACCCGGCCTCGGCGAACCACCGCCGGATGCCGGCGGTGGCGTCGGGCGCGCCGCGGTGGCGGGTCCAGATCACCCGCGCGCCCGCCGCGCACAGCTCGGGCAGCGCCGCGATCGTGGCGCGGATGTCGTCGTCGGTGATGTTGCCGAACACCCCGCAGACCAGCACGACGTCGGCGGGCACGGCCCCCGCATACGCCCCGCTGTCCCCGGCGTCTGCCTCCACGACCTCGAGCGCCGCCCCGGCGAGCAGGTCCCGCGCGACGGCGGCGTTGGCGGCGTCGAGCTCGACGAGCCGCCCGGTGACGTCGCCGCGGCGCGGGTGCCCGTCGAGCGCCCCGGCGACGTCCCGCCCCTGACCGGCGCACATGCTGACCAGCCGCACCGGCCCCGGGGCCCGGGCGTCGAGGGCCTCCGCCACGCGCCGGATGACGATGCCGAGCCGCACGGCGAGCGCCGAGCCGGGGATGTCGTACGCCTCGTGCCACCGCGCCCACTCGCTCATCCGAGCACTCTGGCACACGCCGGGATGCGGCCGGCGGCCGGATCGGCGTCCACAGTGGACCGCACGAACGGTTCGCGGTGTGCCGCGGAGGATTTCTGCTCGGGTCCGCGGTGGTGCGGGCCGTCGCTCCCGCCAGGAATCCCGGCCTCCGTGGGGGGCAGGGTCGCTAACGCGGAAGCTGCTGCAGCACGATCCGCGCCATCTCGGCGACCAACGCCCCGTCCTCCGTGTGCGCGAACTCCATCGCCGAGTGCGAGCCCCGGCCACAGACGGCCGCGGTGTAGCGGGGTGCGACGACGATGAACGCGCACTCCTCGACGGCGGCGCCCGGCCCCTGCGCGAAGCGCACCCCGGGCCCGACGGCGGCCGGGGGCAGCGGCGCGACCAGCCCGACGAACGCGGCCCGCTCGGCGAGCCCGGCCAGCGACGGCAGCCACGACCGCGCCGTGTCCGCGTCGGTGCACGTGGCCAGGACGACGGCGCCGTTGCCGGCCCGCCGCAGCACGTGGTCCAGCCGCGCCGCGAACGCCTCGGGCGTGGCGGCACGGGTCTTGCCCCGGGCCGCGGCCGCCTCGAACGGCGTGCCGGCGGGAAGGTGCACGTCCGGCCGCGACCCGCGCAGGCGGGCCGCCGGCGCGAACCGGCCGGCGTGCTCGGGCAGGGGGGCCGGCTCGCCGAACAGCAGCCCCTGGCCCCAGTGCGCGCCGAGGGCCCGCGCGTTGGCGAGGTCCTGCGGCGTCTCGATACCCTCGGCCACGATGAGCGCCCCGGTGTGCTCGGCGACCGCGTTCACCGCGGCCACCACCTCGACGGTCCGCGGCGCGTGCGGGGCGCGCAGGAGCTGCAGGTCGAGCTTGACGATCTCCGGTTCCAGCAGCGGCAGGAAGGCCAGGGACATCGGGTCGGCGCCGACGTCGTCGAGCGCGAGGCAGTGCCCGTGGCCCTGCACGGCCGCCGCGAGCTGGAGCAGCGCGGCGGGGTGGGCCGAGAGCGCGCGCTCGGTGTATTCGAGGACCATCCGGAACGGCGCGTCCGTCATGAGCTCCCGCACCCGCGCGGACAGCGGCTGGTTGATCACGGCGGGCTCGGCGTTGACGAAGACGAGGGGCGGGGGCGCGTCGGCGGCGCGGGCGGTCTCCAGGGCCCGCTCCGCGCACAGCGCGTCGAGCTCGGCCAGCCGCCCGGCCGCGACGGCCGCGGCGAAGAGGTCCCGCGCCCGCCAGAGCCCCGACCCGGCCGGGCCGCGCGAGAGCGCCTCGACCCCGATCGGCCGCAGCCCGTCCAGCTCCACGATCGGCTGGAACAGCGGCGTGACCGCCCGCTCGGCGAGGACCCGCTCGATCGTCCAGGCCCCGTCGCGCACGGCCCAGTCCACGGTGCCGCCGGCGGCGCCGCCCCGCGAGGCCAGCCACGGCGCCCCGCCGACGGAGCCGCCGCGCGACCACCACCGGGGACCGGGTCCGCCCGCCGGCTCGGCCGGGCGCTCGGGGCCGTCCGGCGCGCCGGCCGCGGGCGCGGTGTCGGTGTCGGTGTCGAGGACCTGCTGCACGCCGGCCAGCTCCAGGACCGAGGTGCGGGTGGCCACCGGCGTCTCCAGCATGCCCAGCGGGGTGACCTCCACGGTGTCGTCCTCGAGTCCGATCGTCGGGGCGGCCGTCGCCGCCGGACCGAGCCGGGCGCGCAGCACGTTGCGGGACGCCAGCGTGCGGCTGACGCGGGTACGGAAGGACGAGGGCCGCAGCGGCGCGGGTGCCGGAATGGACACGGAGGGTGACGAAGCGGCGGGTGCGGGAGGAACATTCGGCCGGTCTTGGGCCTGCATGCCAACCTCCCGGCTCGACACCGCCATGTGCCCCGCTCCCCCGCACACCCTAGTCCCTCGCCCAGCGTCAATCCAGCCGTGCAGGTCAGCCCCGCGAGCCGAGATCAAGTCCCTGACCAGCCGGAGCGCTCCCCGCCCATCGAACGAGATCAAGCTCACCCGAGCACCCGCGGCTCAACACCGACGCGGGCGCGGAGCAACGCGAACCCAACCGGACCGTCCGCATCCGAGCGACTACCGAGGCGTGAGAACCGTCCACAGAGGAACCACGCTCCGCAGTCGGGCCCGCACGCCCCGGCCGGCACCCACGGGGCGGGCACCGGCCGGAGCAGGGGCGGACGAGACGGTCAGGCGGTCGCGGCGATCACCTCGACCGACTGGGTGTCGGCGTTGACCGCCGCGGTCGAGTACGAGCAGTCACGCAGGCGCTTCTGGGAGTACAGCTGCGTCTGGTCCGTGTAGTGCGGCGACGAGCGGTCCCCGGACTCCCCGAACGTGAGGATGCACTTGGCCGACGGGCCGCTGCTGGTGTAGGCGAGCGTCAGCAGGAAGCTGGTCCCGTAGTTGACGACGTAGCCCTTGTCGGTCAGGTCGCTGCCCGGCACGAAGGTTCCCGGGTCCATGAACGGCTCCAGTGACGTCCCGGGCGCGGGCTCGTACTGCGCCATGTTCGCGCTGCCGATGTTCTCCGTCGACCCGGGCACCGGGATCCGCTGGCCGTTCTTGATCGTGTACTGCACCTGCGACATCGGCACGTTGAGCGCCAGCCCGACCGCCCGCATCCGCTGCATGCCCCGGGCCAGCCCGGCCAGCAGCCCGTCGGGCGAGGCGGGGGCGCCGCGCGGGGTGCGGCCCGGGTCCGCGGGGTTGAACGGGGTCCCGAAGAGCGGCCCGGCCTCGTCCAGCGCGCCCGGGTCGGCCGCGACCACGGCGCCCACGGTCTCGCGCCACAGCACGGCCCCGCGGCTGGCGAGCTCGAACTGCCGGTCCCACGCGGCCAGCACGGAGCAGCCGGCACTGACGTCGACCGGCGTGCCGTCCACGACCACCGGCGTGTGGCCGCGGGCCTGGCAGGCGTTCACGGTGTACGCGGCCAGCTGCGCCGCCGTGAACGTGTCACCGGAGAGGATCGTGGTGCCGAGGCCGGCCAGGTCGAACTTGGCCTGGCCGGTGATCAGCTTGACGTTCTGCCGCGTGCGGACCGTCAGCGGCGTGCCCTCCGGCCCCTGCAGCGGCGTGAAGCCGGTCAGGAACTGGTTGGCGTTGGGCACCCAGTGGCTGTCGTTGGAGTTGAACACGTAGTCGCGGCGGGTCAGCTGCGGCTGCCGGGCGAAGGGCACCAGCCCCGGCGAGCGGGCACCCGGCGCGACGACCCAGGCGTTGGCCGAGTTGCTGCCGTCGAGCAGGCCCAGCGGGTTGCCGGACCACTCGGCGATCGAGGCCGGCGAGAGGTTCGGCGTCGGCGAGGAGTCGACGTAGAAGGCGTTGCCGGAGGAGTCCGTGGCGATCGTGTTCACCCACGGGATGCCCTGGTTCGCGGCGATCGAGGCCTTCAGGCCGTTCACGTCGGTGGCCCGGGCCATGTTCAGCCACGTGCGGATGAGCTTGTCGTTGTCGATGTTGGCGTCGCGGTAGGTGATCGCGGAATACTCGTTCCAGCCCAGCGACGGGTCGATGGCGGACAGGTCGAGCACCGGCCCGTAGCGCGTGGACCACATCGTGCGGGTCACGTTCCGCAGCGACCCGTCGGCCTGCTTCACCTTGACGGTCACGGACTTACCGGTCATCGACTCGGTGGCGCCGTCCACGGTGTACTTCGTCGGCTGCCCCGGCACCAGGTTCACGGAGTAGAAGGTGTACCGCGAGCCGGCGGCGATCGTGTGCGTCCACGCGACCTTGTCGGTGAAGCCGATCTGCACGCCCGGCAGGCCCCCGAGGCTCGCGCCGTAGACGTTGACGTTGCCCGCCACCGTCAGCTGCGACTCCCAGAAGCGCAGCTCCCCCTCCCACGGGAAGTGCGGGTTGCCCACGAGCATGCCCTTGCCGGTCTGGGACTTGTCCGCGCCCAGCGCCCAGCCGTTGCTCGACAGCGACTTGCTCTGCCCGGTCAGCTCCGCGACGTCGTCCTGGACCTGCCGCTTGGACACGGCCAGCGCGGCGGTCGACGGGGGCGTGGCGGCCGCGATCGGCAGCAGCAGAGCGCCACCGCTGGCGAGCAGGGCGATGTCGCGGTCGTAGGCGAGCAGGTCCACGGCGCTGATGGGCTTCACCCACGGCTGCCCCGCGCACCAGCCCGGCACCCGCGCGGCGGTCCGGCTGGCCAGGAAGGCGTTGTACCCGCGGACGTAGCCGTTGACCATGTCGCGCTCGTCGGCGCTCAGCGTGGCGAGCTGGGCCTGGGCGCGGTCGACGACCCCGAGGGAGGCGTAGGCGAAGTCGGTGGCCAGGTTGGCGTCGTCCGCGCCCGGGCCGAAGTAGCGGGAGCGCTCGCTGCGCACCTTGACGATCTGGTCGGCGAGGTCGCAGAACCGGTCCTCGGCGTAGGCCCACGCCTGCCCGAAGGCGACGGAGCCGAGGTTCGCGGCGGTGATGTGCGGCACCCCGTAGGAGGTGCGCTTGATGACGGCGGAGTACCCGCCGGCGGCGACCGCGTCGGCGGCCGCGGCGGCCGGTCCCGCGGTGGTGACGGCGACGGCTGGGGACAACAGCGCCGCGGCGGCGAGCGCGATGACGACCCGGCGGGTTGCGGACACATTTCCTCCGTCGTGAAGAACACCAATACGGGGAAGATCACAAAAACCGTGCGCGTCAACCACAGTACGCAGCGTCATCACTGGTTTCAATGGCCACACCAGTCACGCAACGCACCGCGGGAGCATCGAACCCGTTAAATCTGGATGCATAGACCGTGGTGTACGCCCCCGCGCTGCCGAGATATACCTGGTCGCCGGCGCGCAGATCGGCGGACAGCTCGACGTCGAACATGATCGTGTCCTGGCTGTCGCAGGTCGGCCCGGTGAGGTGGAACCGGTCGCGGGTCGCGCCACCGCGCGAGTCGGAGACGGGGAAGCGCAGCTGGTTGCCGGTCTCCAGGCTCTCCATGAGCCCGTTGAACGCGCCCACGTCGAGGTGCGCCCAGCGCCGGCCGCCCCGCACCGCGGTGCCGATCACGGTCGTGCGCAGCCGCCCGGCCTCGGCCACGAGCGCCCGGCCCGGCTCACAGACGGCCTGCACCGGATACGGCAGCTCGGCCAGCCCGGCGCCGATGGTCGCGCCGTAGTCGGCCAGGGGCGGAATCTTTCCGGCGTACCGGGCGGGAAAGCCGCCGCCGAGGTTCACCATGTGCAAAAAGACATTTTCGGCCGCCAATTCGTACATCACGTACCCGACGGCCCGCAGCGGCGCCCGCCAGGCGTGCGGCAGCAGCATCTGCGAGCCGACGTGGAAGGCGACCCCGTAGGGGCGCAGCCCGCGCTCGCGCGCGGCGAGCATGAGGGCCACGGCGTGCCGGGCGTCGACGCCGAACTTGCCCTCGCTGGGCACGCCGCTGCGGATCTGGTGCGCGGCCAGGCGCACCAGGACGGCGGCGCCGGGCGCGGCGACGGCGAGCTTGTCCAGCTCGTCCTCGGAGTCGGCGGCGAAGCGCCACACGCCGGCCGCGGACTGCCGGGCGATGTGCGCGAGCGGCTTGACCGGGTTGCTCGACAGCACCAGCCCCGGGTCCGCCCCGATGCCGGCGAGGGCGTCGAGCTCGGCGGCGGAGGCGATCTCGAAGCGGCCCCCGAGGGCGTGCAGCAGGGCGAGGATCTCCGGGTGCGGGTTGCACTTCATCGCGTAGTGCACGTCCACGCCGGGCAGCGCGGCGGCGAACCCGCGGTAGGCGGCGGCCACCCGATCGAGGTCGATGACGAGCTCGGGGGACGGCGGGAAGGCGTCGAGGCGGTCCATGGACCCTCCCGAGATCGCAGATGGCGACGGATTGAGAGCACCATATTGCACAACGTGACTCTTGGACTACTCTCAATACACAATCGATCGAAAAAAGTTGATCGACTCCAGTTCACGGGGCCAACGACGTGCCCAGCCGACGGCGATCGGAGTGCTCGACATGAACGTCAAGATTGTCGATCTGGTGCAGGGCGAGCTGCGAGAAGAGGCCTGGAGACTCTACTCGGAGGCATTCGCCGAGCTCAACGCGCTGGCGGTGCAGCGCCACCTGATGTACCGCAACGAGTTCGACGCCGTGATGGACGACCCCCGGGTCGACAAGTACCTGTGCCTGGACGACGACGACACGGTCCGGGGCATGTCGATCTACACCAACCACCTCGACGCGGTGCCCCTGATCTCGCCGCCGTACTTCGAGCGCCGCTGGCCGGAGCACTACCGCGAGGGGCGCATCTGGTACTGCGGCTTCGTGGCCACCCAGGCCGACGCCCGGGCGGCCACCGCCTTCGGCGAACTGGTCACGCAGATGTATTTGACCGCGGCCGCGCAGAACGGCCTCATCGCACTCGACTTCTGCTCCCGCACCGACGAGGTGCGTCACATGTCCCGCGTCGTCCGGCTGATGCTGCACCGGCTCTCGGGCGACGTGAAGGCGCAGAAGATGGACGAACAGCAGTACTGGCTCTACGAGTTCCCGTCGGCCTGAACCAGGCCCTAGAGCAACGGCTCGCGCCACATCGGCCACACGGGCGGCCCGTCCGGCAGCAGCACCGGCGGGCGGCTCCGGTAGCCGTGGCGAAGGTACAGCTCGCGGTTGCGAGGGTCGTTGGCCTCCAGGTATGCCGGGAGGCCGGCCCGATCGAGCCGCGCGTGGTGCCTCGCGAGCAGCGCGCTGCCGATGCCGAGGTTCTGCCGGTCGGGCCGCACCGCCACGAAGGCCAGATAGTGGTGCGGCCCGAGCGGGTGCTCGGCCTCCAGCGCCGCGTCCAGCTCGCAGATGCGGTCGAACGCGGGGCCGGCGACCTCCTTGAGCCGGCTGTCGTAGTCGACCGGCGGCGGGATGGCCCGGGTCAGCGGGAACCACAGCGCGACCCCCGACAGCTTGCCGTCGATGGGGTCGACGCTGGCGTACACCTCGCCGTGGCGCAGCGCGTGCTCGGCGAAGATCGCGAAGTACTCCGGGCTCGACTCGCGCCGCAGACCGTCGTCCGGCATGAGCCAGCGCGCGACCGCGCCGTCGCTCATCGCCTTCACGAGGACCTCGGTGACCTCCTCGGGGCCCACCGGATCGATGTCGCGGACGACCACGTCCGCGATGGCGTGCGTCATGTGCATCCTCTCCCGAGACGTACGGCCGAGATATCCACAGTGGACGGTGCTAGGCCGCGTGGTGCGCGACGTCGGCGGTGACCCGGTGCGGCCTCGTGGGCCGGCCGAAGACGCTTTCCGCCGCCACGAAACCCTCGGTGCCGCGGCCGATCCCGGCGTAGGCATCCGGCCGCGAGCCGCGCATGATCGCGGCCCAGCCGATGCCGAAGAGGGCGCAGAGTGCGTAGATCGTGGGGAACAGCCAGTTGAACGGCGAGTCGGCCGGCACCTGCAGCAGCTGCCCGAGCCCGATCACGGTCGCCGCGAGCACGATGGACAGCAGCAGGAACGCCATGATCGGGGCGATGCGGGCGCGCCAGACGTTCTCCCGGCGCCGGTTGCGCAGGAAGAAGCCGATCACCGCGGCCGACGTGGCCCACATGAGGATCAGCACGCCGAGGCCGCCGACGACGGTCATCCACGCGAACAGGTGCACGAGCGGGTCGGTGTGCGTCAGGAAGTACAGCATCAGCACGACGAGCGCGATGACGCTCTGGGTCACCGAGCCCGCGATCGGCGCGCCGGTGCGGGGGTGCGCGAAGCCGTAGATCCGCGGGAGCACGCGCTCGCGGCCGAGGGCGAACTGGTATCGGGTCACCGAGGTATGGAAGGCCAGCATCGCGGCGAACACGCTGGTCAGGAACAGGATGTAGCCGATGTTGACCAGTGCCTCGGGGACGTACGGCGTGACCAGGTTGAACACCAGGTTCGTGGTGTCGGCCCGCGCGGCGCCCACGATGTCGCCGGCGTTGGTCGACATCGCGAACGCGGAGACCCCGCACAGCAGGCCGGGCAGGATCACGGCCCAGTGGGTCGCCCGCCCGATGGTCCGCTTCGGGTCCTTGGCCTCCTCGGAGAGCACGACGGTGGCCTCGAAGCCGACGAAGCCCGCGATCGCCAGCACCAGCATCGCGACCACCTCGGGGGTGGCCAGCTGCTGCGGGTCGAGCGGGCCGAAGTCGGTCCGGCCGCCGTGCGGGTGGGCCAGCATCACGAAGTCGTAGATGAGCACGATGGCGATCTCGACGGTGAGCAGCACCGCGAGGACCTTGCCGCTCAGGTCCACCCACAGCACGCCGAGGATGGCCACGAGGAACCAGCCCACGATCGCGCACACGAACCAGCTCGCCTGCACCCCGCTGGCCGCGAGGATGCCCGAGGCGACCACCCCGAACAGGCCGAGCAGGCCGATCTGCATGGCGGCGTAGGCGGGCAGCGCGATGAACGCCGCCGCGACCCCGACCATGCGGCCCAGCCCGTGGCTGATGTAGCTGTAGAAGGCGCCGGAGTTGACGATGTGCCGGCTCATGGCCACGAAGCCGACCGTGAACAGGGACAGGATGGCGGCGGCCACGAAGTACACGAGGGGAACGGCGGTGTTGCCGACGACGGCGTAGATCGTCGAGATCGAGCCGAGGATCACCGTCAGCGGGGCGGCTCCGGCGACGCCGAAGAACACCACCGACGGCACGCCGAGCCGGTTGTTGGCCAGCCCGCGCGCGACGATGTCGGGCCCGGTCAGGGTCGTACGCGCCATAGTCTTCGTCTCTCCTTGAGCGGGACGTCGCCTGGGCTCACCGGCGACCGGCGGCGAGGGCTGAGCCCACCGCGGCCTCGGTGTACTGCACGAGCTGGACGAGGTCGTCCGGGAGCGAGCTGAGGATCCCCGGCATCGCCTGCATGCAGTCGCGCTGCTGCTGGGGGCTGAAGAACACGTAGCGGGTCAGTCCGGTCGCCACGACCAGTGCCACGAGCACGCGGTCGGAGAGGTTCATCGACCGCCGCCGGCCGAGCGCCTCGGCGAGGCGGATGGACTCCCAGGCCGCCGCGTTGCGCTGGTCGGGGCTGACCGGCATGTAGAGGGTCTGGGCGGACAGCAGCTTCCGCTTGGTGACGGGCTCGACCACGCCCGCCCGCAGCAGCCGCTCACCGACCTGGTCGGCCGCGTCCTGCGAGAGATACGCCAGCCAGGTGCGGATCTCCTTGTGCTGCGGCTGGGCCACGAGCAGGTCGAGCAGCGTGTGGGAGAGCGAGTCGCCCGGTGGTTCGTGGCTGACCACGTAGAGGTCGCCCGTCATGGCGCGCAGCCGGCCGAAGAGCATCAGCTCGCCGAGCAGCCCCGCCGCGAGGCCGAGCCCGGTCGCCCTTGGGTGCAGCCGGGAACGGCCGGTCCGATCGTCGTGGGCAATGAGGTAGTAGCTGTTGGCAAGCACGACAAATCACGCTCCCCGGCACTAGGCAAAAGGAGATCATGAATGAATGGAGGTTCATCCTCGATGTCCCCAGCATCATGTACCAAGCACTGCGCGTAGTGCAACGAGTACTAGACTCGGAGTATCGGCGAACGCCACATTGTTTAGGATCACCAGCGTGCAGACGGACACCACGAGAACACCCGATGACCTGCCGACGGCGATCGATGAGGGGCCAACACTGCGCCGTCGCCGGCTCGCCGCCGAGCTGAAGAAATGCCGCGAGGACGCGGGGTTCACCCAGGAGGCGGTCTCCCGGCAGTTCGAGTGGCACTCGGCCAAGGTCACCCGGATCGAGAACGCGCGCGTTCCGGTCACCCCGCGGGACGTCAACGATCTCCTGACGCTGTACGGGGTGGCCGACAGCGAGTACCGCGACGCCCTCATGACCCTGGCCCGGCTCGCCCGTCAGCGTGGCTGGTGGACCGACTACAAGGACGTCATGCGCCCGGGCAACTTCGTCGGGATGGAGGCCGACGCCTCCTCCGCGAAGGTCTGGGAGCCCATCGTGCTGCCCGGGTTGCTGCAGAGCGAGCCCTACATGCGCGCGCTGTTCGGCAGCGGCCGCAGCCACGACCCGCAGGCCGCCAACGACCGCCGCGTCGAGCTGCGCAGGAC
This sequence comes from Dactylosporangium sp. CA-052675, assembly GCF_050947935.1. GTDB lineage: Bacteria > Actinomycetota > Actinomycetes > Mycobacteriales > Micromonosporaceae > Dactylosporangium. The sequence continues at coordinate 7,905,862 of NZ_CP192010.1, forward strand.
CAGGCAGCGCCGCCTGACCGGGCCCTCGCCGCTGACCCTGTGGGCGATCGTGGACGAGTCGGTGGTGCGCCGGATGATCGGCGGCGCGGAGGTCATGGCCGGCCAGTGGAGGCGCCTCATCGAGGTCGCCGAGCAGCCCAACGTCACGCTGCAGGTCCTGCCGTACACCGCCGGCGAGCACGCGTTCCTGGGCGGTTCGGTCGCACTGCTGGAGTTCCCTGACGTCGCCCACCTGGATGTCGTGTACCTCGAAGGACTTGCCGGGGACTACTACGAGGAGCAGCCTGCAGAGGTCAAGCGTTATCGGGTCGAGTTCGAGCGCCTCAGCACCAGAGCACTCACGCCGGAGGAGTCGACCGGCATGATCCAGCGCCTGCTCGACGACCTCTGACGGCCGAGGAGTCCGTCAAGAAGGGAGGTGTGCGATGCATGGCTACGAGTTTTCAGCATGCGGCCTGGCGTAAGAGCAGCCGCAGCAACGGCAACGGCGGCGCCAATTGCGTGGAGGTCGCGGTCGCCGGCACAAGCATCGGCGTCCGGGACAGCAAGAACTCCGCGGGCCCCGTGCTGCAATTCACGCCCACGGATTGGAAATCGTTCGTGGACGGCACGAAGCACGGTCGCTTCGATTCCGCCCACTAACGACAGGTCACATCAGCGCCGGTGCTGCCAACACCGTCACTGCAGTATGCAAGGGCACGTCGCCGTGCCCTGATGTCGAGCCGAGACGCCTGACGGCGCATTGCGGGGGCCGATGCGTTCTGCATCGGTCCTCAGCAATCGAACGCATCGATGCTATTGCTTGTCCCGGCGGAAGCCCAGCACGCCGTTTCGCAGCATCTGCGATTTCTGCCCAACCACCAGAGACGGGTCGCTCAGGGGTAGAACTGTCCTCATCGTACCGCACGCAACGATCGGGATCACTCGGCCGAAAAGCCCTGTTGACCTGCGCGTTCACCGGCATACGCTCGCGGCTCACGAACGAGCGCGGAGGTATGCGTTGGTCGATCCCGGCATGGTGACGTGGGCCCGAGTGGTGCTCCTGCAGGACCACCCCCGCCCGTACGAGCGTGTCCAGGCGTACCGAATCCTCACCCTCTCCAACCCCGCCGTCCACGCACCGCGGCTCGCCCGGGCCCTGGGCGACCTCGTGGACGGCTTCGCCCCCGGCGCCCCGCACGCGGCCCTCATCGAGGAGGCCGCGACGACCCTGCGGCGCTGGGCCGAGTCCGACGCCGTCGCGTCCGGCGACGTCGCCGGACTGCTCGAGGGCGGCCGCAACCGCCGGGCCGCCGACCACGACGGCCCCGACTGGGACCTGCTGGCCGCGTCCCTGTCCCTGTCCGCGGCCGGCCGGGGCGACGCGGCCCTGGCCGTGGCCGAGGAGCTCGTGGAGTGCGAGCGCCGCCGGCGCCGCCACGCTCCCGAAGTCGCCGGACGGCTGGCCGTGGCGCTGGAGCATCTGGCCGTGCTCCTGGAGTCCCGCTCCCGCACGGCAACGCACCTGCGCGCGGAGGCCGCGGCGCTGACGAGGACCGCGGTGGCCGTGCGCAGCACCGGCATCGCCCACCTCCTGCGGGCCGCGACCCCGGTGCGGCCCGCCCGGGTCAAGCGCGCCCCGGCGCCGTCGCGCAACCCCATGCCCATGCGCTGACCGGCCCGGTGCCGGGTGCCCGTCCGGGGCACCCGGCACACCGCCGGGCCGTCCCCGGCGCGGACCGGCAGCTGGTCACCGACGGGGACCGGTTTCTGCCTGACGCCGAAGCACACCGACCCGCAGGGATCGCCCAACACCGCGAAGCAGGGCGACTGCCTCACCGGCGGCGAGGGCCGCGACGCCCGGCCGCGGCCCTGCACCGACAGGGACACCGACGGGGACACCGACAGGGACACCGACAGGGACACGGCCCGGACGGTGCTGGAGCGCTTCGAGGACGTCGCCGACCGCGCCGAGGCCTGCGACAAGACGCCGGGCTCGACGAGGGCCCTGGTGCTGCACTGGGACGAGGCCGGGCCGAAGGCGCAGGCCGACGCGGCCGACGACGTGGTGCTCCGCGTCGCCGCCGACGATCCCGAGGCTCGAAGATCACGGAGTGGCATGAGTCGACGACCGGTATATGGCGACGGGCCCCGCGTCGACAAGCCCCGCGCCGATCCGTGAGACTGCTCGGCGTGGAGCAGCAGATCGCCTTCGCCGGGGGACGGTCCGGCACCGGCCCGGCCACCTGGGGACAGAGCGCGATCTGGGATGTGGTGCGCCGGCTCGGCGACGACGCGGCGCGGTACAACGTGAGCGGCGGGCTGCCCCTGGACCCGCCGCTGCCGATGGACCGGCTCGCGGCGGTCGTCCGGGAACTGCTGCTGCGGCACGACTCGCTGCGCACCACGCTGCGCTGGGACGGCGACCGGCTCGAGCAGGACGTGCACGCCGAGGGCGCGGTGGCGCTGCACGTGCGCGAGTCCGAGCCGGCCGACGTCACCGGGACCGCCTACGCCTTCTACCACGAGCTGCAGGCGATCCCGTTCGACGCCGAGCGGCAGCTGCCGGTGCGGGCCGGGGTCGTCACGGCGGGCGGGCGCGCGGGGTACCTCATCCTGTCCCTGTCCCACACCGCCTCGGACGGCTGGGGCCTGCGCAACCTGCTCGCCGACGCGGCCGCGCTCGCCGCCGGGCGCCCGCTCGCCGGTGAGGAGCCGGCCCAGCCGCTCGACGAGGCCGCGTTCCAGACCTCGGACAAGGGCCGCCGCCGCGACGCCGCCGCCCGCCGCTCGTGGCTGGAGAAGCTCGCCAAGGGCCCGGCGAGCCAGTTCCCGGCGCGGGCCGGGCGCCCGGCCGCCGAGAAGTTCCCGAACGCGGTGCTCAACTCCCCCGCCCTCGCCCTGTCGCTCGACCGGGTCGCGGCCGGGCTCGAGGTGAACCCCGGCGCGGTGCTGCTCGCCGCCGCGGCGTCGGCGGCCGCCCGGCTCGGCGGGGCGCCCGACGCCGTGTTCCAGATCGTGGTCAACAACCGCTTCCTGCCCGGCATGGCGGGCGCGGTGAACACCGTCGCGCAGGAGGGCCTGCTCCTGCTGCCCGGCACCGCCGAGGACTTCCCGGGCCTGGTCCGGCGCGCGTTCGGGGCCGTGCTGTCGGCGCAGCGGCACGCCTACTACGACAAGCTCGCCCTGGCCCGCGACATCGCCGGGCTCGGGTCGCCCGGCGACCACTCCTGCTTCGTCAACGACGTGCGCGGGCTCATCCCGATCGCCGGCTACGGCCAGGCGCCCGACGAGCCGCTGGCCGCCGCCCGCGAGCGGACCACCCTGACCTGGCCGATCGAGCACGCGCCGCGGCACAACACCACGTTCGCCCTCGACGCCCAGGACGCGCCGGGGAGCCTGGAGCTGGCCATGACCGCCGACGCCGCGATCCTCCCGCGGGCCGACATGGAGCGGTTCCTCTTCGGCATCGAGGACCTGATCGTCACCCAGGCGATGCGGTTCGCCGCGGTGTGAGCGCCGCGGTGCCGCCTACTGCCGCTTGATGTCCATCAGGTGGTGCTCGCCCTCGTGGACGGTGTGCCGGCCGAGCCAGAGCAGCGTGCGCGGGACCGGTTCGGGCCACGGATAGATCCCGACCCGGTCGAGCTCGGCGGGCCCGAGCGCGGCGAACGCCGTGCCGAGCAGGTCGGCGGCGGCCCCGAGCGCGGCGAGGACGACGGCGGGGTCCTGCCGGTTGTAGGCCGCCGTCTCCGCGAGCTCGTCGCGCCCCATCGGCGCGAACTCGGGCGCGTCGGCGCGCAGGGCGAGGTCGAGCCGTTCGCGCTGCACGCGCAGGACGTCGCGGACATGGCACGTGTACTCCAGCGCCGACCACACGCCGGGCGCGGGCCGCCGCCGCACGTCGGCCACCCCGTCGAGCGCGTCGGCGTAGCGCCCGGCGAACTCGCCGAGCCGCCCCGCCACCTCGGCCGCCGCGACACCGTCATACGCGAACCCGCATTCCTCGCAGAGCTCCACGCATCGAGACTAGTACCGGAAGTTCGCCACCAGGGCACTGAGCTCCGTCGACATGCGGGCCAGTTCGGCCGTCGCCTGCTGGGACTGCCCGACGCCCTCGCTCGTGAGGCGGGCCGAGTCCGCGACGCCGGCGATGGTGCCCGAGATCTCGCCGGAGCCGGCGGCGGCCTCGGCGACGCTGCGGCTCATCTCGGCCGTGGTCGCGGTCTGCTGCTCGACCGCCGAGGCGATCGTGGTCTGGAAGTCGCTGATCCGCGCGATGACCTGCGACACCTGCTCGATCGCGGCGACCGCGCCGGCGCTGTCGGCCTGGATGGCCTGCACCCGGCGGGAGATGTCCTCGGTGGCCCGGGCCGTCTCCTGGGCCAGGTCCTTGACCTCGGAGGCGACGACCGCGAAGCCCTTGCCCGCCTCGCCGGCGCGGGCCGCCTCGATGGTGGCGTTGAGCGCGAGCAGGTTCGTCTGCTCGGCGATCGAGGTGATGACCTTGATGACGTTGCCGATCTCCGCGGAGGAGTCCCCGAGCCGGCCGATGGTGGCCGAGGTGGTGGCCGCGACCGCGACGGCTTCGCTGGCCACGCGGGCCGCCTCGGAGGCGTTCAGGGCGATCTCGTGGATCGAGGCGCCCATCTGCTCGCTGCCGGCGGACACCGTACCGACACTGGCCGACACCTCCTCGGCCGCGCTCGCGACCGCCTTGGCCTGCGCCGAGGTCTCCTCGGCGGAGGAGGCGATGGACGCCGACACCGAGTGCATCTCCTCCGACGCGCCGGCGAGCGCGGTCGCCGAGCGGTCGATCGTGGACACGGCGGTGCGCAGCCGCTCCATCGCCGAGTCGAGCGCCCGCCCCATCCGGCCCGGCTCGTCGCCCGAGGCGAGCCCGGCGACGCGGGTCAGGTCGCCGGCCGCGAGCCCGTCGCAGACCGCCTGCACCCGATCCAGCGAGCGCACGATGGAGCGGGCCACCAGCCAGCCGACGCCGAGCGCGACGACGAGCCCGGCGATGAGCACCGCGAGCGCGATGTCGCGGCTGTGCCGGTAGCTGGACCGGGCGGAGGCGGCGGCCTTGGCCGCGGCCGCGCTCTCGGCCGAGTACATGGTGTCCAGGGCGTCGCTGATCTTCGCGTAGATCGGGCGGATCTGCGTGTCGAGGGTCTTCTGCCAAGCGGTGAAGTCGCGCGCCTTGGCGTTGGCCAGCTGGGTGGTCGTGGCGATCTGGACGTACGCGGTCCAGTTCGACTCGAGCTCGTCGCCGACCTGCTGACCGGCGGCCGGGTCGCTGCGGCGGTACTGCTCCAGCGCCACCCCGAACGCCTTGACGTCGGCGGCGAAGGCATCCGCGTACTGCTGCTGCGCCGCCGCGTCCGGCGAGATCATGTTGTTGGCCAGGTCGACCCGCGCCTGCTTCACCGCGAGGCGCAGGTCGCTGACGGAGTCGATGATCAGCAGGTTGCTGCTGTAGATCGACTGGGCCGCGTCGCTGGCCTTGCGCAGCGCCAGCAGCCCGGTGACGCCGACGATCAGGGCCACCGCCGCGGCCACGGCGATCGCCCCCAGGATCTTGACCCTCACACTCACGCGATCCACCGTAAAACCTCTCACCTTTCACCGTGGCCGATTCGCACTCACAGGTAACTCCCAGGTCCGCCCCAGCACACGGGCAACAAGCTTCGAGATGGTTGAGCACATGACTACCGACGCCGTGCCGGTCCGGCGCGCCGAGACGCCGTGGTGGTGGGCCGACGCCGCCGGGATCGCCGCGGCCGCCGGCCTGCTCGTCGTCGCCGTGCTGTGGGTCGGCGGCGGCGGCGCGGGCGAGCTGGCCGCGGGCGGCTGGACGGCGGTCACGGCCGCGGCCCGCCTCCTCGGGCTGCTCGCCAGCGACCTCATGCTGCTGCAGGTGCTGCTGCTGGCCCGGATTCCGGCGGTGGAGCGGGCGTTCGGGCAGGACCGGCTCGCCCGCTGGCACCGCTGGGTCGGGTTCACCTCGTGCACCCTCATGGCGCTGCACGTGGTGCTGGTCGTGCCCGGCTACGCCGCCGGACGGGCGAACCCCCTCGCGGAGCTGTGGGACCTCGTCACCGGCTACCCCGGCATGCTGCTGGCCGCGGCGGGGACGGCCGCGCTCGTGATGGTGACCGTGACGTCGCTGCGGGCCGCCCGGCGCCGGCTGCGCTACGAGTCGTGGCATCTGCTGCACCTGTACGCGTACCTCGGCGTCGGCCTGGCCCTGCCGCACCAGCTGTGGACGGGCGCGGACTTCATCGGCTCGGCCGCCGCGCGCGCCTACTGGTGGACGCTCTACGCCGCGGCCGCCGGGGCCGTGCTGCTCTACCGCGTGGGGATCCCGCTGTGGCGCAGCCACCGCCACGCCCTGCGGGTCGGCGAGGTGCGCGCCGAGGGGCCGGGGCTGACGTCGGTGTACCTGCACGGCGAGCGGCTCGACCGGCTGCCGGTGCGCGCCGGGCAGTTCTTCCTGTGGCGCTTCCTCGACGGCCCGGGCTGGTCGCGGGCGCACCCGTACTCGCTGTCCGGCCCGCCCCGCTCCGGCCTGCTGCGCATCACGGTCAAGGACCTCGGCGACGGCAGTGCCCGGGTCGCGGCGCTGCGGCCGGGCACCCGGGTGCTCATCGAGGGCCCCTACGGCCGGCTGACCGGGGAGTCGTACCGCGGCGGCCCCGTCACGCTCGTGGCCTGCGGTATCGGCGTCACCCCGCTGCTCGCCCTGCTCTGGGACCTGCCCTACGCCGACGGGGAGGCGACACTGCTGTACCGCGCCCGATCCGAGGCCGACCTGGCCTTCCGTGACGAGCTCGCCTGGCTCGCCCGGCACCGCGGGGTCCGCCTGGTGCCGCTGGTGGGGCCGCGCGCGCCCGGCTCGTGGCTGCCCGCGCCGGCCGCGGGGGCCTCGCTGCCGGGGCTCGTGCCCGGGATCGCGGGGCATCAGGTGTACGTCTGCGGCCCCGACGACTGGACGGAGACGGTCGTGCGCGAGGCCCGCTCCGCCGGGGTGCCCGACGACCGGCTGCACACCGAACGCTTCACCTGGTGACGGGGGACTCGTCGATGCGCCGCATCGTGCTCTGGCTGGCATCCACCGCCGTCGCGCTCGTGCTGCTGTTCAGTTACCGCCCGTCATCGGGTGGCGCCCTGGCCGGCGTGGCAACCCCGGCCGGCTCCGGCAACCCGGCCGGCGCCGGCACCGCGGCCGGCGCCGGCAAGACCTACGACGGCTCGACCGCGTCGACGCGGTGGGGCCCGGTGCGGGTGCGCATCACCGTGCAGGGCGGCCGGATCACCGACGTCGAGGCGGTCACCTACCCCACGGCCAACCGGCGGGACCAGCAGATCAACGCGTACGCCCTGCCCCGGCTGCGCGCTGAGGCCCTGCAGGCGCAGAGCGCGGACATCGACTCCGTCTCGGGCGCGACGGTCACCAGCGAGGGGTACAAGACCTCGCTGCAGGCCGCCCTGGACGCCGCCGGCATCGGCTGACGCCGCGAGGCGATATTCGGGGGAACCGACGCGCGGCCGTGACGCTATGCTCCACAATCGGCCAAGTCCGCCGACGTCTTCTCGGGAGCATGCCCAGCATGACGGCAACCGTCGACCACCGCGCCACCGCCCGACTCGGCGGCGCCCGGCGCCCGCTGCACGTCCGCCAGCGGTGCCGCCTGCTCTTCCTCAACACGCAGGAGCAGGCGCCGGTGCGGGAGATGGGGCTGCCGCCGTACCGCGACTGGATCGCCGAGGTGACGCGCCTGTCGCCGGAGCAGATCCACTGCGTGAACGTGGCCGACGGCGAGGCGCTGCCTGACACGATCGAGGCGCACGGCATCATCGGCGGCGGCTCGGGCCACTCCTCCTACGAGGAGCTGCCGTGGATTCGCCGGGTGAAGCAGTTCCTGGCCGCGGCCCAGCGCCGAGGCGTGCCGGAGCTGCACGTCTGCTGGTCCCACCAGGCCAAGGCCGAGGTCGCGGGCGCCGTGTCCAAGGTCGGGCACCAGGGCCGCCGCTTCGGCATCGAGACGCTGACGCTGACCCCCGAGGGCCGCCGGGACCCGCTCTTCCGCGGCCTGCCGGACTCCTTCGACGTCTTCACGTCCCACGTGGACGCGGTCTACGACGTGCCGCCCGTCAGCGAGTTCGGCCCCGTCACCGAGCTGGCCTACGGCGTGTACCGCAACGAGGCGCTGGCCATCGGCGCGACCGCCCGCACCCTGCAGATCCACCCGGAGATGACCTCGGGCGTCGCGGCGGCCCTGGCCAAGGTGCGGCGGCGGCAGCTGATCGCCGAGGGCCACCTGGGCCCGTCCGACCTGGACTACGCGGCCTTCCTGGAGTCCCTAGACTGGGCGGACCGGGACATCCGCGCCCGGATGCGAACCCTGCTGGACAACTGGCTGCGCTACTACGTGGCCCCGGCCATGTCCCCGCCGACCGCGCCCGCGCTGCACGTCTAGACCCCGGCCCGCTCGTGCGCCCCGTCCAGGAGCCCGAGGTCCCCGGGCGGCCACGGATCAGTCCCCTACAAGCGGCTCGACGACCTCGGCGCGGCGCTAGAGCTCGCCGCCGGTCGGCGCGACCTCGGCCGGGTCGTCGTCCGGGCCGGGCGCTGAGGCCCCGGTGACGCGGCGGTACGCGATGTGCCACAGCGCGGCGGCCAGCACCACGCCGAGCAGCCCCGCCGCCGGCAGCGGGCCGCCGAGGACCCCGGCCGCGACGCACACCAGCACCGACGGCACGCCCCAGCCCAGCACCCAGCGCCAGCTCGCCCCGCCGCGCGCGCCGATCGCCGTCGCGGTCAGGAAGTACAGGGTCGCGCCGGTGCACAGCACGAGCCGCGTCGCGGTCTCGACGTGCCCCTGCGGGTGGGCGGCGGCCGAGCCCAGGCCGGCCGCGATGACCACGATGGAGACCGTCGTCAGGTAGTGCGCGGGCATGGTGAGACGCAGGGTGAACACCCGCATGCCGTAGGTCGGGGCGGCGCTCGGGCCGTAGCGCAGCGTGAGCCACCACAGCGCGACGAGCAGCCCGAACCCGAGCACGACCACGAACCACAGGCCGCTGCGCCAGTCCTCGACCCCGGCGGCGGCGTTGACGAGCTGGGCGACCGCCTCACCGAGCACGATGATCACGAAGAGGCCGAGGCGCTCGCCGAGGTGCGGCCGGTCGGGCCGCGCGGCCTCGAGCCGGTCCAGCTGCGCGATCTCGGCCTCACGGTGGTGGCGGCGCAGCGAGCGCTCGCGGTCCCGGCGCTCCTCGGCCAGCAGGGCCTGCGGGTCGCGGGAGCGGGCGATGGAGAAGAAGAGGTCCAGCGCGATGCCCGCGAGCCAGAGCCAGTAGCGGGCCGGGGTCTCGAAGCCCAGCGACGCGATCCACGGGATGACGCCGACGGCCTGCTGCACGCCGGGCCACTCGGTCACGATCCGGTTCTCGCGCTTGAACGAGTTGATGCTCAGGAAGCGGCAGTACACGTACGCCAGGACGAACGCGGCCGGCTGGTCGCGCTCGACCAGCGGGATCGACGCGGCCATCACCGCGATGCCGAACATCGCCAGCAGCATGGCCCGCTGGCGGGTGCGGATGCCGGTGACGTTCGCGTAGAGGGTGAACGCGGTCCACACGCTCCACATCGCGTAGTACGCCACGCCGAAGAGCAGCACCTTCTCCCACGTGATGCCCTCGTGCAGCAGGTGCGCCAGCTGGGCGACGGCGGCGACGATGACGAGGTCGAAGAAGAGCTCCAGCCAGGTCGCGTGGCGTTCCTCAGCGCTTGCGGGGGTGGACACGATCGTCACATTAATCGACGGGGACCGGCTCCGCGGTCCGGGCGGGCGCGGCCGCGGGCAGCGCGTGCTCCCGCAGGCCGATGCGCGCGTGCAGGCGCCGCAGCGGGCCGGGCGCCCACCAGTTGTAGCGCCCGAGGAGCGTCATGGTCGCCGGTACGAGCAGGCAGCGCACCACCGTCGCGTCGATCACGACCGCGGTGAGCAGCCCGATCCCGACCTGCTCGATCTGGCCGAGGTCGGCCGCGGCGAAGCAGGCGAAGACCACGACCATGAGCAGCGCGGCGGAGGTGATGATCCGGCCGGTGTGCTGCAGGCCGCGGCGCACGGCGGTGTCGGTGTCGTCGCCGCGCTCGACGTACTCCTTGATCCGCCCCAGCAGGAAGACCTCGTAGTCCATCGAGAGCCCGAACGCGAAGGCGAACACGATCACCACGACGAACGGGTCCAGCCCGCCGACGGTGAGCGTGTGCAGGACCCCGGATCCCCAGCCGTGCTGGAACACCGCGACCATCACGCCGAACGTGGCCCCGAGGGACACCACGTTGGCCAGCACGGCCTTCACGGGCACGACCAGTGACCCCGTCATCGCGAACAGCAGCAGCACCATCGCCACGAGCGTCACCGCCACGGCGCCGGGCAGGTCCTCGACGATGAGCCCGACCAGGTCGATCAGGATCGCGGCGTCGCCGACCACCCACGACTGCACCCCGGCGGGCCGGTCGGCGCGCAGCCGGTGCACGAGCCCCTGGGCCGCGTCGTCCTCGGACCCGCCGCGCAGGGCGAGATCGACCGTCGCGACCCCCGGGCCGGCGGCCTTGGCGGGCTGCACGCCGGCCACGGCCGGGTCGGACGCCCACCGGGCGGCATACGCGTCGAGCGACGCGGCATCGGTACGGGCCACGACGGTCACCACCGGCCGGTACGCGCGGCCGAAGCGCGACCCGAGCTCGTCGGCGACGCGGGCCGACTCGATGCTGCGCGGCACGCCCTCGAGCCGGGGCAGCTTGAGCGTGAGCCCCAGCAGCGGCGACCCGGCGGCGAGCAGGACCACGGTGGTGCCGAGCGCGATGAGCACCGGGCGGCGCTGGACGAACCGCGACAGGCTCGCGAAGAATCCCCGCTCGTCGTCCTGGACGGTGGCCTTCTTCGCACGGGGCTTGATGCGCTTGTGGAACAGGCCGATGAGCGCCGCGGTGAACGTCAGCGCGGCCAGCATCGCGACGACGGCGATCGACACGCCCCCGGCGCCGAGCGCGCCGAGCTGGTGGATCGAGAACATCGTGAGGCCGGACAGGGCCGCGGCGACGGTGAGCGCGCTGAAGAAGATGGTCCGCCCGGCGGTCGCCCAGGCCCGGCCGATCGCCTCCGGGGGCTCGAAGCCGGCCGCGATCTCCTCCCGGTAGCGGGCCACGAGCAGCAGCCCGTAGTCGATCGACAGGCCGAGCCCGAGCAGCGTGACCACGGTGACGACGTTCTGGTCGAGGTCGCTGACCCGGCTGAACACCCACAGCAGCGGCATGGACGCGGCCACCGACACGACGGCGGCGAGGACCGGCAGGCCGGCCGCGACCAGGCCGCCGAAGACGAACACGAGCACGATGAGGGTGAGCGGCAGCGAGACCAGCTCGGCCCGGGCGAGGTCGCGCTTCTGGGCCCCGCGCACGTCGGCGTTGAGCACCGGGTTGCCGCCGACCTCGACCGTCGCGTCCGGCACGCCCGCCGCGGCCAGCTCGGCGTCGAGCCGGTGCAGCCGGGTGCGCAGGGTGTCCAGCACGGCGTCGCGCTCGCCCATGTCGAGCTTGGCGAGGGTCGCGACGACCAGCAGGCCGTGCCCGTCGGTGGCCAGGTAGGCGGGGGCCTTCGCGGCCGGCACCGAGAACGGCGTGTCCACCGCGGTGACGCCGGTCGACGCGGCCAGGTCGGCGGCCGCGGCGCCGACGGCGGTGCGCACGGCGGGGGCCTGCGGGTCGACGCGATCGACGAGGCCGACGACGGTGCCGCTGGAGTCGTTGCCGGTCGCGATGGCGTCCAGCCCGTCGATCGACTCGACGTGCCTGGGGTTGCTCGCGTCCGCGATCGCGCTGAAGACCGGCCCGAACGTGAGGCCGCCGAGCACGACCACCACCATCCAGACCCCGATCACCGACCAGCGGTGCCGGAAGCAGAACCGACCGATCCTCGCCATCACGCCGAGTGCCATGCCGCACAGCTTCGCATCAGCACTCGATCACGGTGACGGCAAGGCCTCCCCGGGCGGTCTCCTTGTACTTCACCGACATGTCCCGCCCGGTCTCCCGCATGGTGCGCACGACCTTGTCGAGGGTGACGTGGTGCGCGCCGTCGCCGTTGAGCGCGAGCCGCGCCGCGTTGACCGCCTTGACGCTCGCGATCGCGTTGCGCTCGATGCACGGGATCTGCACCAGCCCGCCGACCGGGTCGCAGGTCAGGCCGAGGTTGTGCTCGAGGCCGATCTCGGCGGCGTTCTCGACCTGGCCGGGCGTGCCCCCGAGGACCTCGCAGAGCCCGGCGGCGGCCATCGCGCAGGCGGAGCCGACCTCGCCCTGGCACCCGACCTCGGCCCCGGAGATGGACGCGTTGCCCTTGATGATGATCCCGATGGCCGCGGCGGCGAGCAGGAACCGCACCACGCCGTCGTCGTCGGCGCCCGGGACGGACCGGCCGCTTTTCGGGAACACGGCGTAGTGCAGGACGGCCGGGATGATGCCGGCCGCGCCGTTGGTGGGGGCGGTGACGACCCGGCCGCCGGACGCGTTCTCCTCGTTGACGGCCAGCGCGTAGAGGTTGAGCCAGTCCATGACGTGCAGCGGATCGGACATATCCGATTGCTCGCAGAGATCTCTGTACAGCCGTGGCGCTCGTCGGCGCACCTTGAGCCCGCCCGGCAACACGCCGTCCGGACGCGTGCATCCGCTGCGCACACACTCCTGCATGACCGCCCAGATGTGCAGCAGCCCGGCGCGGACCTCGGCCTCCGAGCGCCAGGACAGCTCGTTGGCCAGCATCACGTCGGAGATCGAGCGGCCCTCGCAGTGCGCGAGCAGCTCGGCGCCGGTGGTGAACGGGAACTTGACCGGCACGTCGGCCTCGGCGACCGCGCCGTCCGGGCCGACCACGAAACCGCCGCCGACGGAGAAGTAGGTGCGGGTGAGCAGCTCCTCGCCGGCCTCAGTCCACGCCGTGAAGCGCATGCCGTTCGGGTGCTCGGGCAGGCTGCGGCGGCGGTGCAGCACCAGGTCGGTGTCGGCGCTGAAGGCAATCTCGTGCTCGCCCAGCAGCGCGATCCGCCCGTCGAGCGCCACCTCGGTCCCGGTGTCCACGGTCGCCGGGTCCTCGCCCCGCAGGCCCAGGACGACCGCCCGGGCCGAGCCGTGGCCGTGCCCGGTCGCGCCGAGGGAGCCGAAGAGCTCCGCCTTGACGCGGCCGGTGCGCGGCAGGTGCCCGGCCTCGGCCAGGCGGGTGACGAAGCGGCGGGCGGCGCGCATCGGCCCGACCGTGTGCGAGGAGGACGGGCCGATGCCGATGGAGTACAGGTCGAACGCGCTGAGCGTCACGGAGGCTCCCTGGTCGAGGACTCGGGTGGGCCTCCCCGCTCTGTCATCGAATGCCTGAGAGCTTCACCGGCGCGGCCGCCCGTGGGGTGGCCGGCGGTTTGCACCGTGGGCGCGGGACGCGGCGTCCCGGCTTTCCAGAGTCGCCTTCCCGTGGCGGTACGTGGGCCTGAGAGATTCCGGGGAGGAGTTGCTCCTTCGGCGTCCCGATTGCGTGGGACTCTCCCGTCGCGGGTCGAGCAGCGCGGTATGCGGTTGTCGGGCCGACCGTACTACGGGGCCCAGGGCGCGGCAACGGCCCGCGTGATGTCGGCAACCAGGCTGCCGGCGCCGTCCTGGGCGTACCGCGTGGTGCAGCACGCCGTCGTGGCCCGTAGCGAGATCGAGGAGCCGGACGGCAGCGTGGTCGCGGCCCCGTCGTCGCCGGCCGGGCCGGGCACCGCGGCCAGGGCCGGGGGCCCAGCGCGCGGCCGGCTTGTCGTAGCCCGCCCGGGTCGGGTGCACCCCGTCGGCGAGGTCGCCGGTGCCCGAGCGCGGCGGGTACAGTCGGGCCTGGAACTCCGCGTTCCGCGCCCCGGAGACACGTCGCAGGACGGGCGCGGGACCCCGCAGCAGTCGCGGGGAGGAGGTGGCGACAGCACTGTCCGCTGCCCACCTTGCTTCTGGGAGTACCACATGGAAATCGGTCTCGGCCTGCCCGTCAGCGACCCCGCGCGCCTGCCCGAGTGGGCCCGCCGCGCCGAGGCGGCCGGCTTCGCCACCGTCGCCCTGCTGGACCGCCTCGCCTACGACAACCCCGAGCCGCTCGTCGCGCTGGCCACCCTCGCCGGCGCCACCACCCGCATCCGGCTGCAGACCGAGGTGCTGCTCGCCCCGCTGCGCGCCACGGCGCTGCTGGCCAAGCAGGCCGCGACCCTGGACCGCATGTCGGGCGGGCGCCTGCGGCTCGGCGTCGGCATCGGCGGCCGCGACGACGACCACGCCGCCGCGGGCGTCCCGCTCGAGCGCCGCGGCGCGATCATGGACCGGACGCTGACGGACCTGGCGGCCATCTGGTCCGGATCGCCGTACCCGCTCGCGCCGATCGGCCCCGCCCCCGCCACCCCGGGCGGCCCGCCGCTGCTCGTCGGCGGGTTCGCGCCGCCCGCGCTGGCCCGGGTCGCCCGCCACGGCGCCGGGTTCCTGTGTGCCGCCCCGCTGGGGTGGGCCGGCGGTCTCGTGCGCACCGTGCACGAGCAGTGGGCCGCGGCCGGCCGGCCCGGTCGCCCGCGGCTGGTCTGCCAGGTCAACGCCGCGGCCGGCGCGCCGGAGTCGGTCGCCCGGGCCCGCTCGGCGGTCGCGGCGTACTACGCGTTCACCGGCCGCCCGGGCTGGGGCGACCCGATCTCGGACCCGAAGCAGCTCGCCGACACCGTGGCCGCATACCGCGACTTCGGCGCCGACGAGCTGGTCCTCTACTGCTGGGGCGACGACCCTGCGCAGATCGAGATCCTGGCTTCCTGGCTTTAGCGCTGCACCCGCGCGCCGGCCCCGGCGACCAGGGCCTCGACCTCCTTGAGGCTCGCCATCGAAGTGTCGCCGGGCGTGGTCATGGCCAGGGCGCCGTGGGCCGCGCCGTACTCGACGGCCGTCTTCAGCTCGCCAAAGGTCATCAGCCCGTAGATGAGTCCCGAGGCGAAGCTGTCGCCCCCGCCGACCCGGTCCAGGATCTCCAGGGCCGGGCGGTGGGTGGCCTCGGCGAACTCCCCATCCGACGCCGTTTTCCACCAGGCGATCGCGCCCCAGTCGTTCACCGTGGCGGTGCGCACCCCGCGCAGGGTGGTCGCGACGACCTGGAAGTTCGGGTAGGCCGCGACCGCCGCCGCGATCATCGTGCGGAAGTTCGCCGAGTCCAGCGCGCCCGCGTGGATGTCGGTGCCGGGCACCTCGAGGCCGAGGCAGGCGGTGAAGTCCTCCTCGTTGCCGATCATCACGTCGACGAGGCCGGCCAGCCGCCGGTTCACCTCGCGGGCCCGCTCCTGGCCGCCGATCGCCTTCCACAGGCTCGGCCGGTAGTTGAGGTCGTAGGAGATCACCGTGCCGTGCCGGCGGGCGGCGGTCAGGCAGGCCTCGATCGTGTCCGGGGTGGTCTCGGACAGGGCCGCGTAGATGCCGCCCGTGTGCAGCCAGCGCACGCCCAGCTCGCCGAAGAGGTGCTCCCAGTCCACGTCGCCGGCGCGCAGCTGGCCGGCCGCGGTGTGCCCGCGGTCGGAGACGCCGACGGCGCCGCGCACCCCGAACCCGCGCTCGGTGAAGTTGAGGCCGTTGCGGACCGTCCGGCCGATCCCGTCGTACGGCACCCAGCGCACGAACGTCGTGTCCACGCCGCCCTGCAGGATCAGGTCCTCGAGGAGCCGGCCCACGTCGTTGTCGGCGAACGCGGAGACGAGCCCGGTGCGCAGCCCGAAGCAGCGGCGCAGCCCGCGGGCCACGTTGTACTCCCCGCCGCCCTCCCACGCGCGGAACTGCCGGGCGGTGCGGATGCGGCCCTCGCCCGGATCGAGGCGGAGCATGACCTCGCCGAGCGAGACGAGGTCGTAGCGGCACTCGGCGGCCGGCCGAACGGTGATCATCGGGCCTGCTCCAATGCTTCTCGGGTGCGGCTGGTGACGGCGGCCCAGTCGCGGGCGGCCAGCAGCTCGGGCGCCACCATCCAGGTCCCGCCCACGGCCAGCACCGACTTGACCGCGAGGTAGTCGGCGAGGTTGGCGGTGTTGACGCCGCCGGTGGGGATGAACCGGACGGTGCGGAAGGGGGCCGACAGGGCCTTCACCATCGGTACGCCACCCAGCTGCTCGGCGGGGAAGAACTTCACGGTGTCCAGGCCGGCGTCCAGGGCCTGCATGATCTCCGACGGCGAGGCGACGCCGGGGAACACCGGCACGCCGTGCTCCTGGCAGCGCGCCACCACGGACGCGCTGAAGCCGGGGCTCACGACGAACTTCGCGCCCGCCTCGACGGCCCGGTCCACCTGGGCGGCGCTGAGCACGGTGCCCGCGCCCACGAGCATGCCGGGGCGCTCGGCCATGGCCCGGATGGCGTCGGCCGCGGCCGGGGTCCGCAACGTCACCTCGGCACAGCCCAGGCCGCCGGCGACGAGGGCGTCGGCCAGGGCGGCGGCGTCCGCGGCGTCCTCGAGCACGACGACGGGCACGATCCTCCCGGCCGCGATGGTTTCGACAACGGGGTGTTGTTCAGTATGATGAACGTCGGTCACACATGTGACCATAGTGCACCGGAGGCCGCGTGACCACTCCCGTCAAGTCCGCCGACCGAACCCTCGACATCCTGGAGGCCCTGGCGACCGGCGGCCCGTCGACGCTGTCGGAGCTCACGCGCGCCCTCGACATCCCGAAGAGCAGCCTGCACGGCATCCTGCGCACGATGGCGGCCCGCGGCTGGATCGAGACGACGCAGACCCGGTTCCGGCTCGGGCTGCGGGCCCTGCAGGTCGGCGCGGCCTATCTCGACGCCGACGACACCGTGGGCCTGCTCGCCGGCATCCTCGACGATCTCGCCGCCCGCTTCGGGGAGACGACCCACCTGGGGCGCCTGGACGGCGCGGACATCACCTACGTGGCGAAGCGGGAGTCGGCGCACCCCCTGCGCCTCTACTCGGCGATCGGCCGCCGCCTGCCCGCCCACGCCACGGCGCTGGGCAAGGCGCTGCTGGCCGCGCGCGTCCCGGAGGAGGTCGACGCGCTGTTGCCCGACCCGCTGCCGGCCCTGACCCCGCACACGATCACCGACCGGGCCGCGCTGCGGGCCGAGCTGGCGTCGATCCGGGCGCTCGGCTACGCGGTCGACCGCGAGGAGAACACCGAGGGCATCGTGTGCGTGGCCCGCGTGGTGCCGATGCGCGAGCCGGCGGCGGACGCGATCAGCCTGTCGATCCCGCGCACCCGCGTGTCGTCGTCCACAGTGGACGAGGTCGCCGCCGCCCTGGCCGAGGCCGTGCAGAAGGCTTCCAGCGCGCGGCGCTTCCTCTAGCCCGCCGACCCGCTCCGGCCGGCCCGCTCTGACCGGCCGGCCCGCTCTGACCGGCCAGCCCGCCCTAGCCGGCCAGCAGGGCCGAGACCTGGGGCGAATACGTCGAGTGCAGCACCAGCGCCGCGCCGCCGATCACGGCCGCGTCGTCGCCCAGCGGGGACAGGGCCACGTCCACGGTGCGGATGCGCCGGGCGATGGCCCGCTCCCCCAGCGCCCGTACCACCGCGGTGCGGAACTGCGACTCGACGTGCCGGATGCCGTGCCCGCCGACGATGATCAGCTCGACATCGACGATGTTCACCACGTTGACGGCCACCGCGGCGAGGCGCTCGGCGGCCCGGCCGATCACCCCCTCGGCGAGCGCGTCCCCCGCGGCGGCGGCCCGGCAGAGGGCCCCGTGGTCCACAGTGGACGGTGATCTCCGGAAGGCCTTCGTGAGAGCGCTCTCACCGCCGGCCGCGAGCCGCCGGTGGGCGTCGGCGACGAGTGCCGCCGGGTTGATGAGGCTTTCGAGGCAGCCGCGGTTGCCGCAGTAGCAGTCGGGGCCACTCTCCGTGACCGAGGTGTGCCCGAACTCGGCCGCGTTCATGGAGCCGCCCCGGTGGACCTGGTGGCCGAGCACGAGACCGCCGCCGACGCCGGTGCCGAGGAAGAAGTACGCGAAGTTCGCGACCCCCCGCCCGGCCCCCGCCCAGCGCTCCCCGATCGCCGCGGCGGTCGCGTCGTTGTCCAGCGTGACCGGCAGCCCGGTGGCGTCGGCGACCATCTGCTTGAGCGGCACCCGGGTCCAGTCCGACAGCTGCGGCGGCGAGATGACCTCGCCGAGCGACTGGTCGATCGGGCCCGGGGCGGCCAGCCCGACGCCGAGCACGCGCTCGCGCTCGACCCCGGCCTCGTGCAGCACCTCGCCCACGAGCTCGGCCATCGCCGCCGTAACCTTGACCGGATCCATGTCGGCGGGGGTCGGGCGGCGGGCGGTGACCAGCGGCCGGCCCAGCAGGTCGACCACGACACAGGCCAGCTCGACCGGGTCGAAGTGCAGCCCCACGGCCCGCCCGGCGTCGGCGTTGATGCGCAGCACGGTGCGCGGCTTGCCGCCGCTGGACGAGCGCGCGCCGTCCTCGCGCACGATCCCCTCGTCGATCAGCCGGCGCACGATGCCGGAGACCGTCTGCGGCGTCAGGCCGGTGTGCTCCGCGATCTCCACGCGACTCGTCCCGTCGGCCAGCTGGATCTGGTCCAGCACCACCGCCCGGTTGTACTGGCCGACCTTGGGGAGATTTGTCCCGACTTGCCGCACCCAGCCTCCCGCCTACGTACCGTTACCTACATGATGCCCTGCGCCATTGACTTAGTAAAGCAATTGGATTTAGAGTCCGACACGCGCAGCTAACGCCCCGGACACGTGAGAGCGCTTCCCCGGCCGCTGCGATGGCGAACACGGCACTAGATCATTGCCGGATTGTTACCAAGAAACGATCGGCAGGACTGGGCAGGATCGCCAGACTGGAATAAGTTGGTCGTCACAACAAACCAGCCTTGCGGCAGTGGTTCCAGTAGCCCCTCGGAGGCAACATGATGTCGGTGACAAGGGGGCTCGAGGCATGAGCACCGCACCGGTTCTGCTCGAGATGCGGTCCATCACCAAGGAGTTCCCGGGCGTCAAGGCGCTCAGCGACGTCAACCTGGTGGTCCGTGAAGGCGAGATCCACGCGATCTGCGGCGAGAACGGTGCCGGGAAGTCGACGCTGATGAAGGTGCTCAGCGGCGTCTACCCCTATGGGTCGTACAGCGGCCAGATCTTCTACCAGGGCTCGGAGAGCCGCTTCAGCAACATCCGGTCGAGCGAGAAGGCCGGCATCGTGATCATCCACCAGGAGCTCGCCCTGGTGCCCCACATGTCGATCACGGAGAACCTGTTCCTGGGCAACGAGCCCCGGCGCAACGGGGCCTACGACTGGAAAGCCGCCAACCGCAAGGCGCACGAGCTGCTGGCCCAGGTGGGCCTGCGCGACGACCCTGACACCCTCATCAAGGACATCGGCGTCGGCAAGCAGCAGCTGGTGGAGATCGCGAAGGCGTTCGCCAAGGACGTCAAGCTGCTCATCCTCGACGAGCCGACCGCCGCGCTCAACGAGAACGACTCCAAGCACCTGCTCGACCTGCTGCGCGGGTTCAAGCGGCAGGGCATCACCTCGATCATGATCTCGCACAAGCTCAACGAGATCGAGGAGATCGCCGACTCCATCACGATCCTGCGCGACGGCAAGACGGTGGAGACCCTCGAGGTCGGCGCCGAGGGCGTCAACGAGGACCGGATCGTGCGCGGCATGGTCGGCCGCGACCTGGAGAGCCGCTTCCCCGATCACACCCCGAAGATCGGCGAGGTCTTCTTCGAGGTCCGCAACTGGACCGTGCGCCACCCGATCTCGGCGGACCGGCTGGTCTGCAAGAACTCGAGCTTCAACGTCCGCCGCGGCGAGATCGTCGGCTTCGCCGGCCTCATGGGCGCCGGGCGCACCGAGCTGGCGATGAGCCTGTTCGGCCGCTCCTACGGCGTCTACCAGTCCGGGCAGATCTTCAAGGACGGCCAGGAGATCCAGCTCAAGTCGGTGGCCGAGGCGATCAGCCACGGCCTGGCCTATGTCAGCGAGGACCGCAAGTCCATCGGGCTCAACCTGCTCGACGACATCAAGACCTCGATGGTCGCCGCCAAGCTGTCGAAGATCACCCGCCACGGCGTCATCGACGAGGTCGCCGAGCACAAGGCGGCCGAGGAGTACCGCAAGGCCCTGCGGGTCAAGGCCCCCACGGTCGACGAGGGCGTCACCAAGCTCTCCGGCGGCAACCAGCAGAAGGTCGTCCTGGCGAAGTGGATGTTCACCGACCCGGACCTGCTGATCCTCGACGAGCCGACGCGCGGCATCGACGTGGGCGCCAAATACGAGATCTACGGCATCATCCAGCGGCTCGCCGACCAGGGCAAGGGCGTCATCGTCATCTCCTCGGAGCTGCCGGAGCTGCTCGGTCTGTGCGACCGCATCTACACGGTGTTCGAAGGCACCATCACCGGTGAGGTCCCCCGCAGTGAGGCCAACCCGGAACTCCTCATGAAGCAGATGACCTCTACGAAGAAGATGCCGACGCGATGAGCCGACTCAAGGACCTCCAGAAGAACCTGTTCGGGGGCACGACCTCGAACGCCCGCCAGTTCACGATGATCTTCACGCTGGTGGCGATCATCCTGCTGTTCCAGTGGTGGACCGACGGGCTGACCCTCAACTCCGGCAACCTGATCTCGCTGACCCAGCAGTACGCGTACATCTCCGTGCTGTCCATCGGCATGCTCATGGTGATCGTCGCCGGCCACATCGACCTCTCGGTCGGCTCGGTCGCCGCGTTCGTCGGCATCATCGTGGCCAAGACGATGCGCGACCACAACCTGCCGTGGTGGGCCGGCATCCTGCTCGGCCTCGCGGTCGGCGCCGTGATCGGTGCGTGGCAGGGCTTCTGGGTCGCCTACATCGGCGTCCCGGCCTTCATCGTCACGCTCGCCGGCATGCTGATATTCCGCGGCGGCAACCAGTTCATCGGCAACGCGGAGACCATTCCGGTGTCGAAGGCCTTCACCAAGATCGGTGCCGGGTACCTGCCGGAATGGGGTCCCAACACGGGGTACAACAACAGCACCTTGATTTTGGGTCTGGTCGCCTGCCTGGCCGTGATCTGGCGCGAGTTCCAGTCGCGCAAGACCCGCCGCCAGATGGAGGCCGAGCAGAGCCCGATGTGGGTGTCGGTCCTGCGCATGGCCATCATGGTCGCCATCATCGTGTTCGCGACCCTGCGCTTCGCCGGCGGCCGCGTCGGCACCAGCTTCCCGATCTCGGGCTGCATCCTGGCCGCGCTGGTCATCGCGTACTCGTTCTACACCCGCAACACCGCGGGCGGCCGGCACATCTACGCGGTCGGCGGCAACGCCCGCGCCGCCGAGCTCTCCGGCGTCAAGCTGCGCCGCGTCAACTTCTTCGTCATCATGAACATGGGGATCCTGGCCGCGCTGGCCGGCATGATCTTCGTGGCCCGCTCCGGCGCCTCCGGCCCGCAGGACGGCCTGAGCTGGGAGCTCGACGCGATCGCCGCCGTCTTCATCGGTGGCGCCGCGGTCGCCGGCGGCATCGGCACCGTGAGCGGCTCCATCGTCGGTGGTCTGGTCATGGCCGTGCTCAAGAACGGCCTGCAGCTGCTCGGCATCGGCACCGACCGCGAGCAGATCATCCGCGGCCTGTTCCTGCTGCTGGCCGTCGCACTGGATGTCTACAACAAGAGCCAGGGGCGGTTCTCGATCATCGGATCGATCATGCGCCCCTTCCGTCGGCAGGAGAGCACCGATCCCGCCGCGCCCAACCAAGCCGGCCAGGAGTCAATCAGGACTCCGGTCGGCGGCTGACCCACCCGCCGCACACCCGCGGCAGACGCCCCTATCCCCAGTAACATCCCGAAAGAAAGGGCTTTACAAGCCATGCGCAAGTTCCTCACCAGGAGCCTCGCGGTCAGCGCTGTCGCGCTGGTTGCGCTGAGCACCGCCGCGTGCGGCAGCAGCGACCGCGACGACTCGTCCACCGGCGCCTCCGGCGGCGCGGCCAAGGGTTTCGCCAAGGACGCGCTGATCGGCGTGGCGCTGCCGTCGAAGACCTCGGAGAACTGGGTGCTCGCGGGTGACCTGTTCACCAACGGCCTCAAGGACGCGGGCTTCAAGTCCGACGTGCAGTACGCCGGCGCGTCGACCACGGTCGCCGACCAGCAGTCGCAGATCTCGTCCATGGTCACCAAGGGCGCGAAGGTCATCGTCATCGGCGCCACCGACGCCGCGCAGCTGGGCACCCAGGTCAAGCAGGCCAAGGACTCCGGCGCGATCGTCATCGCCTACGACCGGCTCATCACCGGCACCGCGGACGTCGACTACTACATCGCGTTCGACAACTTCAAGGTCGGCCAGCTGCAGGGCCAGGCCCTGCTGGACGGCATGAAGGCCAAGAAGCCGACCGGCCCGTGGACGATCGAGCTGTTCTCCGGCTCGCCGGACGACAACAATGCCGGTGTCTTCTTCAACGGCGCCATGGACGTGCTCAAGCCGCTCATCGACAAGGGCGACCTGATCGTCGGCTCCGGCCAGAAGGACGTCAAGCAGACCGCCATCCAGGGCTGGAAGGCCGAGGGTGCGCAGTCGCGCATGGACACCATCATGACCTCGACCTACGCCAAGGGCGACAAGACGCTGGACGGCGTGCTGTCCCCGAACGACACCCTGGCCCGCGCGATCATCACCTCGGTGAAGGCCGCCGGCAAGCCGGTCCCGGTCGTCACCGGCCAGGACTCCGAGGTTGAGTCGGTCAAGAGCATCATGGCCGGCGAGCAGTACTCCACGATCAACAAGGACACCCGCAAGCTGGTGGCCGAGACCATCAACATGGTCAAGGCGCTCCAGGGCGGCGGCGAGCCGACCATCAACGACACCAAGTCCTACAACAACGGTGTCAAGGTCGTCCCGGCCTACCTGCTCCCGCCGGTCATCGTGACCAAGGCGAACGCGGCCGAGGCCTACGCCAACGACCCGAAGCTGTCCCCGCTCACCAAGTAAGGCACACCGGCAACGGCGTCGTGGGTCCCCGGAGCGCTTTTCCGGGGACCCACGCGCGTTCCGGCCAAGACACAGGCCTCGCCGGCCCGGGCCCAATCGGCCGGCGGCGGCGCCGGGAGGCGTGAAGCGTGTCCTCCTCGACCAGCCCGCAGGAGTCGGTGCGCCGGCAGAACCTGGGGGCCCTGCTCCGCTACATCCACGTCCGCGGCGCCACGTCGCGGGCCGAACTGACGAGCCGGCTCGGCCTGAACCGCAGCACCATCGGCGCGCTCACCGCCGATCTGGCCACCGCCGGTCTGGTCGACGAGGGGGTACCGCACGAGACCGGTCGCGCCGGCCGCCCCTCGATCGTGGTGCGTCCGCGGTCGTCGCGCGTGTACGGGTACGCGCTGAGCCTGGAGCTCGACCGTCTGCGGGCCGCCCGCGTCGGGCTCGGTGGGCAGGTCCTCGACGGCCGCACCGCCGAGCGCCCGCCCGGCCCGGACCCCGCCCCGACCATCGCCGCGCTGGCCGGCCTCGTCGCCGACATGCAGCGCTCCGCCCCCGCCGACGCCGTGCTCGTCGGCTCCGGCCTCGCCGTGTCCACCTCGGTGCGCCACCACCTCGGCTGGGCGGATGAAACGATCGAATCCGAGCTCGCACACGGCCTCGCCGCCGTGCGGCCCCGGCTCAGCCCCTCGGCCGGCCCGTTCCTCGGCGGCATCGCCGACCTCGCCGCCCTGGCCGAGCACACCCGCGGCGCCGCGACGGGCGCCGACAACGTCATCTACCTGCACGGCGACGCGGGCATCAGCGCGGGCATCATCGCCGGCGGCCGGCGCATCACCGGCTACGGCGGCCACGGCGGCGAGGTCGGCCACATGGTCGTGAACCCGTCCGGCCGGCTGTGCGGCTGCGGCTCGCGCGGCTGCTGGGAGACGGAGATCGGCGAGCGCGCCCTACTGCACCTCGCGGGACGCACGGTCGCGACCCCGGGCGCGGCGGTGGCGGCCGCGATGCTCGCCGCCCGCTCCGGCGACCCGGACGCGAGCGCGGCCGTGGCCCATGCGGCCGACTGGCTCGGCTTCGGCGTGGCCAACCTGGTGAACATCTTCAACCCGACGGTGGTCGTCTTCGGCGGCACGCTGCGGGAGCTGTACCTGGCCGGCGCCGACCGCGTGCGCGAGCGCCTCTTCACGATGGCCCTGCCGGCCTGCCGCGCCCACGTGGCCCTGCACACCCCCCAACTCGGCGACGACGCTCCCCTGGTGGGCGCGGCGGAGCTCGCGTTCGAGTCCCTGCTGTCGGACCCCCTCTACGCGGGCCGCCCCTGAGCCCGGCCGCCGACGCGGTCAGGGCTCAGCCTTCGGCGGCGCTCCCGCGTGCACGCCGGACTTCCCCACGGCCCGGCTGACCACGGCGCTCGGCGCGTCCCACGCGCTCGTCGAGGCCCCGGCGCCGGCGAGCCGGAGCATCGAGGCGCTGGACGCCTCCGGCGCCGTCGTCGCCCGGGCCGCGGTCGCCGAGCCGACCGGCGCGCAGCGGTGCACCCGTGGGCGAGCCGTCGCCGCACGGTCGGGGCTGACCGCGCCTCAGCTCACGTAGTCCTCCAGCAGCGCGGGCGTGAGGCCGGCGGTGGAGATGGCGTTGAGCACGGCCAGGAAGTCCTCGACGAAGGCGGGCCGGAAGTGCATGAGCACGATGTCGCCCGCCTTGACCTTCTGGCCGGCCTGGTAGCGCACGATGCCCTTGTCCGTCGTCTCCTTCCAGTAGAACGCGGCCTTCATCCCGCAGTCGTGCACGACGCGCAGGGTGGTCGCGTCCTTGTCGCCGTACGGTGGCCGGAACAGCAGCGGCCGTCGCCCGTAGAGCCGGCCGAGCTCGTCGGCGGAGCCGCAGATCTCGTGCTTCTGCGCCTCGTAGGACTTGCCCTTGAGGTCGGGGTGGGAGATCGTGTGCGCCTCGATGACCGCGCCGGCCTGCTGCAGGCGGGTGAAGTAGCCGGGGTCGGACCTGATCGCGTTGATCTCCAGGAACAGCGTGACCGGCACGTGCGCGGCCTGCAGCAGCGCGAGCGCGTGCGGGTCCTTCGTCCAGCCGTCGTCCATCGTGATGAAGGCGACGGGCTGGTCGGTCGGGATCGCGCTGTACCAGCCCGCGGACGGGCCGGCCGGGACCGTGACCGGCCTGGGCGCGGGCGCCGGGCCGAAGTGCGGGATCCGGGCCAGCTGCGCCGAGCTGAGCCCGGATCCACCGGGCACCTCCGGCCTCGAGGCCGTCACCGAAGGACCGGGCCGCCCCTGGGCGGGTTCGCCGCCATGGGCTGCACACCCGGACGCGAGCAGTGACACGGCGACGAGGGCCAGGAGACGTGACCGCACCGCCCAAGTCTCGGGTTCGCCCGGCCGGGCCGGCCTCGGTGCCGTGCCGCACCCGGGTTGCGGGTTTCCCGCAGTCAGTGGTGGTGGGTGTAGTCCGGCTGCGCGGGATCGCCGGGGTGCTCGAAGCCGGGCCGGAGGCGGACCCGGGCCGCGCAGCGCTCGTCCAGCCAGCGCGTGAAGTGCCGGTCGCGCGCCTCGCGCAGCAGCAGGGCGGCGATGGCGTCGCGGCACTGCGCGTAGGGCTCGTGGTGCCGGTCCCGGTTGCGGTCCCAGTAGTCGCGCACCCGCTCCTCGCCGACGGTCACGTCCGCGGTCACCGCCGCGTACACGTCCGGGCGGGCGGCGAGGACCGCGGCCGTGACCCCGCCGAGCCGGAGCGCCCGCGCCAGGGTCGGCGGCGGGGTCGGCGGCGGGGTCGGCGGCTCGGCGGGCGGGGCCGGGGGCAGCCCGAGGGCACCGGCCTCCTGCTCCACGACGGCGGTCGCGGCCATGAGCTGCACGAGCCACCGGCGCAGGTTGCGGCCCTCGGCCGAGCCCGGGTGGGGCAGCCGTGCCGCCAGCGGGCCGGTCCGCATGCCGGCCAGGCGCGCGTCGACCTCGGCGACCGTGATGGGCACGCCACCGACGAGGGCGGCGATCACGGCTCGACCGTCACGGTGACGGGCTCGGTGTAGAACAGCGCCCCGGCGTCGGCGATGCGGGCCAGCAACCACCAGGTGCCCGGCGGATGCTCCTCGGGCACGCGTACCGCGAACTCCACCGTGGACCCGCCGGCGTGCACGGCCGGGGTGCGGACGAGCTCCCACGTGTGCCACGGGCCGATCAGGTGCACCTCGGCATCCGGCGCGGACGTGTCGAGCCGCAGCACGGCGGCGTCGCCGGGGCGCAGGCGCAGCGCGGGCGGGGACAGGGTGGCGGACACCGGCTCTTCGGTGCCGCCCGGCAGCCGGGCCACGTCGTAGGCGCCCGAGGGCAGCGAGGCCCGGAGGCGATGCGGGCCCGGTGCGGGCTCGGCCGGCGGGGTGAGCGAGATCGGGAACTCGGCGTGGCCGCCGGGCGGAAGGTCGAAGGCCAGCGACGGCGGCGAAACCGTCCAGCCCTCCGGCGCCGTCAGCTCGACGGTGCCCGCGGCCCCGGAATCGACCAGGCTCGAGGACACCGTGACGCGATCGGGCTCCACGAAGACCGACAGCGGCATGTTGCCGATCGGCGCCGGCCCGGTGTTGTGCAGCCAGTAGCGCGCATAGGCGGCCTGCGGCGCGACGACGGCGGCGGGCAGCGACCGGCCGACGTCGAGCAGCATCTGGCCGGTCCCGGCACCAGCCAATGCGGACGAGTCGAGGCGGTCGCGCTCCAGCAGGTCCACCGCGCGGGCCGAGAGCACCGGCGTCGGCAGTCCGATGTGGACGTCGGCCGGGGCGCCGGCGGACTCGTAGTACCGCGCCAGGATCGACGACACCGGCCCGGGCACCCGCCCGGACGCGAGCGGGTCGCCCGCCGGCTTCAGCGCGGTGAGCACCACGGTGGACGGCGAGACGGTGACCAGCCGCTCCTCGGCGGGCGGCCCGGGCGGGGCGAGGCGGGCGTGCATCGGGTGGTTGACGGCGTGCCCGGCGGCGACGAGCCCCGCGGCCCGCCAGTCCCCGGCCCCCGCCACGATCGCGTAGTCGAACTCGTGCGTCCAGTGCTGCTGCTGGAAGGTGGAACCGTCGGGCGCGGTGCGGCGGGGCGGGTCGATCCACACGCCGGACGGCCAGCCGGTGCAGGAGCGGATCAGCGACAGGTGCAGGGCGCCGCCGGGGTCGACGGCGAAGCCCGGCATCCCCCGGTTCACGATGCCGATGGTGTAGTCCTCCAGCTCCGGGTCCGGGTCCCCGTCGACCGCCGGGGCCGTGATCGCGCCGGTCTCCGCCAGCTCGGCGCAGACCGCGGGGACCTCGGCCTCGGCGAGGACGAGCACCGGCAGGTCCCGGGGGCCGGTCAGGTCGGCGTTCGGCGTCCACACCTCGGTCAGCGGGCGCTCGGCCGGGATCCAGCGGCGCGGTACGTCCGGGGCGTCCGCGAGCCGGAACCGCACGTCGGGGAGGTTGGAGTCGACGGCGAGGGAGCCGTAGCGCGGGCCCTCGGCGCTCGAGCAGGTGGCCGTGACCCCGCGCCGGACGAGCGCCAGGGCGAGCGCACGCGCGGCCGGCCCGCCGCCGATGATCTCGGCGACGCCGATCGCGCGGGTGTGCCCGCCGGCGCGGATCCTCGCCGTCGAGGACAGCGCGAACCAGTGCTGCGCCGGGTTGTCGAGGGTCCAGGGCGCCGGGCCGGCGTCGGTGTCGATGAGGCCGAAGCCGCGGCCGACCACCGCGTTGCCGACCTCGCTGACCGGCAGCGCGCCGGGGATCGCCGCGGGCCAGCGGACGCGGACGAGGTGGTCGGCGCCGGCGAACTCGTCGAGCCGGGTGCGCACGTCGAGGCGGGGCACGCCGCGCCACAGGGTCAGGATCTGGGTGTACCGCGCCGGGCCGACGACCCCGGTGACCGTCACGCGCTCGCCCAGCGGCCCCGCCTCGACCGTCACCGAGTGCGCCGGGGCGTCGGCCGAGCCCACCGTCGCGGGCCCCTTGGGCAGCAGGTGCCAGGGGCCCTCGTGGACCTCGGGATGGGCCGGGTACTCGTCGTACACGAGCAGTTCGTTGCCGGCCCGCCCCGCCGCGAGCAGCTCCCGCCCGGCGGCCAGGTCCACCATGGACGACACGGTCCCGCCGCGCGCCGGATCGACGGTGAGGCGGAAGGCCTCGTTCTCGATGGTCAGACCTTCCCGGGCCGTCCAACCGTCCGCTGTGGGCAGCTCGAAGGTCTTGTAGCCGACGCCCGGGACGTCCGTCGCGAGGAACTGCACGCCGTCGGCCCGCACGATGTCCGTGCGGGTCCACGAGGACGGGTTGAAGACCACCACCCGGCGCGGGCCGTCCCCCGAGGGCAGCTGGGCGACCAGTGTGGACAGTGCCTCGTCCAGCACTGCGCGGGCGAGGTCGTGGGCCTGGCGCCAGCCGGTGAGCAGGTCGAGGTACACCTGATCGGACTCCGATCCGGTGATCCCGTCGTGGTGCGCGCCGAAGACGAGCTGCCGCCACGCCATGTCGGTCCGCTCGTGCGGGAAGGGCATCGCGTGCAGCGCCGCGAGGGTCGCGAACATCTCGGCGTCGGTCAGCAGCGCCTCGGTGTGCCGCTGGGCCTGCTTGGTGTCGATGAACGACACGTCCTTGCCGGTGTAGATCGGGTTCATGTCCCGGGTCTGCGGCGAGAACCCGCTCGCCTGCGCGCGCACGGCCGCGAAGAACTCGCGCGGCAGGCCGCACACGAACCGCGGCCAGGTGTAGCGGGCGTTCCAGTCGCGGTGGATGTCGACGACCCACTTCGCCGGCGGGCTGTAGTCGGTGCCGACCGGCAGCAGGATGTTGCGGGTGCGGGCGACCTTCTTCAGCAGCAGGAAGAGCCGGTAGATGTTGTCCTCGGCGGCCTGCAGCGTCGGCTGAGCGTCGATGTGCCAGCCGGCCGAGTAGTGCGCGGGCATGTAGTGGGTGAGCACGCCGAGCCCGTTCGGCGAGAGCCACTCGAACTCGGCGTCGAACTGCATGGTCGACGGGTCGCCCCAGCCGCGCTCACCGGGCGTGTACGTGCTCTGCATCGGCCCCCACTGGTGGAACGGCCCGCGCGCCCAGGACGAGGAGTCCAGGCCCGCGGCGGCGGCCAGGCCCGGGAAGTTCGGGTCGTGGCCGAAGGCGTCGAGCTGCCAGGCGGTGCGGGGGTCGCCGCCGACGACGTCGCGCTGGAAGCCGATGCCGTGGCGGAAGTTGCGGATCGTGGTCTCGGCCAGGGTCAGGTTGGTGTTCGGCTCGTTGTAGGTGCCGCCGACCAGCTCCAGCCGGCCCTCGGCGAGCAGCCGCCGGATGTAGGCGCGGTCCTGCGGGAACGCGTCCCAGTAGGGCTTGAGGTAGTCCAGCTCGGCCAGGACGAACTTGTACTCCGGGTGCAGCCGCGCGGTCTCCAGGTGCAGCCGCACCAGCTCGAAGCCGGTGCGCTGGAAGTCGCCGCGGAACTCGGCGCCGGTCTGGCCGGGCGCGCCCCACGTGGCGGTATAGGCGGCCTGGGTGTTCCACCACACCGGGTCGTAGTGGAAGTGCGAGACCATCCAGACCGTCCAGCCGGGCTCGGCCACGACGAGCTCGCCGTGCCCGGTCTCGCCGCCGGCCTCGACCACGATGGGGATGACCGTCCCCGGCGGGGCGTCCACGTCGACCGGTACCTCGCCGATGCCCTCCCCCGCCACGCCGTCGCCGCGGACGACGGCCGGGCCGTCGGCGTCGAGCACCCGCACGACCTGGCGCTCGCCGATGAACAGCTCGGTGGACTCGATGCGCATGCTGTGCCTACCCCTTCACCGCACCGGTGAGGCTGAACGCCCCGCCGAAGACCCTCGACAACACTGAGTACATCAGCACGACCGGCGCCGTGTAGAGGATCGCGAACGCCGCCAGCTGCCCGTAGGCGACCTGGCCGTGGGTGGAGAAGAACGTGTAGATGGTCGCTGAACTGGCTCCAGTCCGGCCACTTGGCGAGCCGGTCGTCGAGCGGGTCCAGGAACCCGGCCGCGATGTCGGTGTCGACCAGGAAGGTGTCCTCGTACAGCACGTCGGGCGGGGTCTTCGGGGACCGGTTCATGAGCGAGAGCTTGGTGTAGTAGTCGTTCTCGGACGCCTCGATCGGCAGCCGCTTGACGGTGTAGCCAGGCGACGGTGATCGTCCTGGCGTCGTCCGCGCTGGACGAGCCACACGCGGCGGCCTCGAGCTGGCCGACCTGCTGCCGGCCCCGGTCACGCTCGTCACCTACGACGCGGCCGAGCTCGGGGCCAGGGCGGCGGAGCTGCTCTTCGCGCGCATCGACGGCGCGGACGGGCCGCCCCGGCGAGTGGTGCTGCCGACCAGGGTCGTCACCCGGGGCGGCGGGCCGGCCAACTCTGGTTAATCTTCTATATGTCTATGTATCATTGCCAAGCCCTCAACCAGCCGCGCCACAGTGTGGTGGCGGGGTGTGCCGTGCCCGCACGCCGAGAGGACATCGTGGCAATGACCGAAGTACCCGCGCAAACGCTGTGCGCCCATCGCCGGGCCCTGCTCGCCGGGCTCGGCGGCCTGAGCGCCGCCGCCCTGCTGGCCGCCTGCGGTGACAGCGACGCCACCGCGAAGGCGCCGGCCGCGACATCACCGGCCCCGGCCCAATCGTCCGCCCCCGCGAAGACCACGGTCGCGGACACCGCCCAGGTGCCCGTCGGCGGCGGCATCGTCGCCAACGGCGTGCTGATCACGCAGCCGGTGAGTGGAACTTTCAAGGTGTTCGACGCCGCCTGCCCCCACAAGGGCATCCTGGTGACCGCGCCGCAGAACGGCATCGCGGTCTGCCCCGCGCACCAGTCGAAGTTCAGCATCACCGACGGCTCGAAGATCGACGGCCCGACCCCGACGGGCCTGAAGCTGCTCAAGAGCGAGGTCGACGGGACCTCGATCGTGCGCCTGCCCGACTGACCGGGCGATGGCGGCGGCCCGCGCCCGGGCCGCCGCTATCCGCGCGCCGCGACCTGCCCGGCGGCGGTCCGGCCCAGCGTCGTGAGCTCCTCGGCGGGGACCGGGCGGCCGTAGAGATAGCCCTGCGCGTACTGGTAGCCGAGCCGCCGCAGCGCCTGGGCCTGGGCCTCGGTCTCGACGCCCTCGGCGACCGCGCGCAGCCGCAGCCCGTCCGCGATGCCGATGAGCGCCTCGGCGATGACCGAGCGGGCGCCCGCCTCGGTCACGTTGTCCACGAAGGACTTGTCCACCTTGAGCACGTCGACCGGGCAGGTGCGCAGCAGGCCCAGCGAGGAGTGCCCGGTGCCGAAGTCGTCGAGGGCGACCTGCACCCCCAGCCGCTTCACCTCGTGCAGCTCGTCCAGGGCGGAGCCGCCGTCGAACACCGCGGTCTCGGTCACCTCGACCATGAGGCACGCCGGCGGCAGGCCCGCGGCGCGCAGCTCGTCGCGCAGGCGCCCGGCGAACCCGGACTCGCGCAGCTGGCGCGGGGAGACGTTGACGGAGACGTACCGCAGCGCCTCCGGCCCGAGCTCGCGGCGCCAGCGGGCCGCCTGCCGGCACGCCTCGGCCAGCACCCACTGCCCGACGGGCACGATCATGCCGGTGCGCTCGGCGGCCGGGATGAACAGGTCGGGCCGGATCAGGCCGCGCTCGGGGTGCACCCAGCGCACCAGCGCCTCCACGCCGACCGGGCAGCCGTCGTCGAGGCGCACGATGGGCTGGTAGAACACGCGCAGCTGGCCGGTGTCGAGGGCGGTGCGCAGCTCGGCCGCGACCCGGGCCTGCTCGGCGCCGCGCTGGTCCATCGCCGGGTCGTAGGCGACCTGCCGGCCCTTGCCCTGCACCTTGGCCGCGTACATGGCCACGTCCGCGCGCCGCAGCAGCTCCCCCGCCGTGGCGCCCGGGCCGCCGACCGCGACCCCGATGCTGGCCTCGACCACGAGGGCGTGCCCGGCCGCGTCGAGCGGACGGCGCAACCCGGTGGCGAGCGTGCCGAGGAACCGCAGCGCCTCGGGCTCGTCGGCGGCCGGGAACACCAGCGCGTACTCGTCGCCGCCGAGCCGGGCCACGAGCGACCCGGGGGCGACCACCTCCTCGAGCCGCCCGGCCACCGCCCGCAGCAGGGCGTCGCCGGCCGGGTGGCCGAGGTCGTCGTTGATCGCCTTGAAGTCGTCGATGTCCACGAGCGCGACCGCGACCCGCGACCGCCGCTCCAGCGCGCCGGTCACGTGCTGGCTGAGCAGGCGACGGTTGGCCAGCCCGGTGAGTGAGTCGTGGGTGGCCTGCCAGGCGAGCGTCTGCACGAGCCCGGCGTTGTCGCGCAGCACGGTCAGCTGCCGCGAGGCCACGAGCACCACCAGCACGACGGTGCCGGCGGCGACGCCGAGGATGTCCCCGCCGCGCGTCCAGGCGTCGGCGAGCAGCAGCACGCAGGTGGCGGAGACGGCCGTGTACGACACGAACCCCGGCCGCTCCCGCCGCGCCGGCGTCGGCGGGGTCGCCCGGGCGGCGCGGCGCTGCCGGTCCGCGGCCAGCCCCAGCACGAGGCACGTGACGGGCAGGATCACGGGCGTGCCGTTGAGGTAGGGCCGCGACTGCAGCAGCGGCGCCAGCGCCCCGCCGAGCGCCCCGACCCCGCCGGCCGAGGCGAGCAGGTAGAGCGCCCGCCGGTCCAGCGGCCCGGTCCCGGTGAACGCGATCTTCACGAACGCGAAGACGCACACGGCCACGCAGGCGAGCAGCGACATCACGGCCCGCGCCCCCGTCGCGTTGCCGCCGGACCACGCCTGCCAGTCGCTGAGCAGGAAGTGCCACGCGAAGGTCATGACGGCGACCAGGACGGTGGCCGAGTCGAGGCCGAAGCGCAGCCACTCGCCGCGGGTCCGCCGCGCCCCGGGGATGCGCAGCATCGCCCACAGCAGCACCGCCAGCCCCGCGACGTAGATTCCCGCGGTCAGCGGCCCGACGTGCTGCGGCCGCACGATCCCGCGCAGCATGTCGACGCCGTTGCTGACCGCGCCGAGCCCGACGAGGGCCATCCCGAGCGCGACGTGCCGCCAGAACCGGGCCGCCCCGGGCGCGATCCCGTCCGCGGTGGCGGCGCGCAGGCAGCCCGCCACGGCCAGCCCGACCACGGGCGGCACCGCCGTCCAGCTGATCAGCTCCGGGACGGGGTGCAGCAGCCCGACCCCGAACCAGATCTCGGCCCCGGCCGCGATCGCCGCGGCCGCGATGAGCAGCCGCGTCGGTCGCCAGGGCGCCACCCTCTCCACGCCGCCGAGATCGGCACCGCGCCGCCGTTCATGAACATTCCCGCCCTGTGGCCCCCGAATCCGCGTAGCGTGGCAGACGCGGGAGTCCGTTCGGCCGGGCCCGAACGGTCGCGCCGCTAGGTTCCCGGTCATGGAACTCGTGGACGTCATCGACACCGCCGTCGACGAGGTGCTGCGCACGGCCGCGGCGTGGCTCGGGTGGGACGGGCGGCCCGTGCGCTTCGAGGGCAACGCGTGGACGCCGCACAAGTCGCTGCGGCGGGTCACCGACCACCTCATCGACCACCTCGCCGAGATCGAGTGCCGCCTCGCCGGGCTGGATCCGCTCCCCGACCACTGGCACGGCCGCGCCGTCACCACGCACGCGGGCTTCGCGCGGTTCACCGAGACCGACCTCGAGGAGGCCGCCAGCCGGCTGACGAGGCTCGCCGTGTCGTACCGGGCCCGCCTGCACGACCTGCCGGCGGCGACGCTGGACGAGCGGACCGGCCCGGACACGTGGACCCTGCGCGAGGTCGTCCACCACGTCGCCGGGGTGACCTACTATGCGCGAGCGATGGCGGGCGATGCATGATGGTCGCGTGGGCTATCTGGAGCCGCAGACCGAGGGCCCGCGGCGGCCCACCCCCGAGCGGCTCGCCGCGCCGGATGCCGGCGTGCTCTACCTGCGCTCATACCTGCTCATGCGCGCGGTCATCGGCTTCATCGGCCTGGCGCTGCCCGTCGCGCTCGTCCTCGGCGACCTGGCGCTCGAGGGCGGCGGGGTCCGGGGGTCCCTGAGCGAGTACTTCTACACCGGCATGCGAGACGTCTTCGTGGGCGCCATGTGCGTCACCGGCCTCTTCCTGGTGACGTACAAGGTGTTCGAACACAACCTCGACAACCTGCTCAGCAACGTGGCCGGGATCGCCGCGCTCGGCGTGGCCCTGTTCAGCACCGACCGGCCCAAGCACGCCACGCTCGCCCTCACCCCGCTGCAGCAGCGCATGGGCGAGGCCCCGGTCGCGATCGTGCACTACACCTGCGCGGCCGTGTTCATCGTCTGCCTCGGCGTCATCAGCCTGTACTTCGGCATCCGCGAGGGCAACCGCACCGAGCTGCCGGGCCGGCGCTCGCCGGCGTTCTGGCGCCGCTTCCACTTCACGTGCGCGGCCCTCGTCGGGATCGCGGTCGTGTTCATCGCGGTCACCGAGGCCACGGGCGCGCTCGAGGACTACGCGCTCATCATCGGCGAAACCCTGGCCGTCCTCGGCTTCGGCGCGTCCTGGCTGATGAAGGGCCTCGAGCTGCGGGTCCTCCTCGGCCCCGCATAGGATTCGCGCATGGTGACGGCCAAGCCGGCGGCCGGCGGCGGTCGCTGGGTGGAGATCTCCCCGGAGCGCCTGCGGGGCTGGCTGGACGGCTTCTACGGCCGCCATCAGGGCGCCGACGAGGCCGGCCTGACCCTGACCGGCACGAGCAACGGCGACCGGGCGACCCTGCACCCGCCCCCGGGCCTGGACGCGGCCGAGGACATCGACGCGCTCCTGCGCGGGATCGCCTCCCCGCCCCGCATCGGGCTCCTGCTGGCCCGCAAGGGCGCGATGGCGGCCGGGATCGCCGACGGTACCGCCATCACGTCCTCGAAGGTCGAGCGGTTCCACGTCCACGGACGCACCGCCGCGGGCGGCTGGTCCCAGCAGCGCTACGCGCGCCGGCGCGACAACCAGTCCGACGCGGTCGCCGGCAAGTCCGCGGACATCGCCGAGCGGGTGCTGCTGCCCGAGGTCGCGAGCCTCGCCGCGCTCGTCTGCGGCGGCGACCGCGGGATGGTCGAGGCGATCCTGGCCGACCGGCGCCTCGCCGCCCTGGCCGCGCTGCGCCACCCGCACCTGCTCGAGGTCCCCGAGCCGCGCCTGGCCGTCCTGGAGGAGGCCGCGGTCACGGCCCGCAAGGTGCGCATCCACCTGGTGCCGTAGACGAAGGGCCGCCCGGCGGGATGCCGGGCGGCCCTTCCGCGGTGCGGTCCTACGGGAAGTTGATCACGTTGTGCGGCACGACCGCGCTCGGCAGGGCGGCGTCACCGGTGTCGTTGATGACGTGGGTGATGGAGCCCTTGCCGAGGGAGACGGTGAGGATGTTGTGGAACTTGACGTTGGCGTTGACCGGCGTCTCGTAGGAGTGGTAGGCGGCGATGGATTCGTCGCTGGTGAAGACGCAGTAGCTGCCCATGCCCCAGGCCTCGTGCGAGGTGACGGTGTTGGCGACCTTGTAGGCGGCGTAGCCGGTGATCCCGTCGTGGGACCAGGCGGCGGCCGAGGGCGGGTCGTAGGGCAGTTCGTTCTGGAAGAAGATGGTCTTGCCGCCGTTGCCGTTCCAGATGACGTTGTACTTCTCGAAGTGCTCGACGAACAGGCCGTAGGCGGTCACGTTCTGGCCGTTGACGATGAGTCCGGTGTCGGAGGGGTTGGAGGTCCAGCCCGCTCCGGCGCCGTGGTCGGCGCGCCAGGCCCAGATGTGGTCGATGATGGTGTTGTTGTTGTTGACCACGAGGGCGTTGGTGACCTTGGCCGCGCCCGCGCCGCCGACGCGCAGGAACACGTCGGAGATCAGGTTCGGGGCGCCGGCGTGGTTGCCGGTGGCGCCGTTGGGGCCGACCTGCAGCAGTGCGGGGGAGTTCGTCGGGCCGGCGTCGAAGAGCAGGCTGGCGATCTTGACTCCGTCGACGTCACCGACGGCCATCGGCAGCGCGCCGTTGTCCGCCACGATCGTCGCGTAGCCCAGGCCCAGGACCACGGTGTTGGCGCGGTTGATGTTCACCGTCGAGTTGAGGTGGTACACACCCGGGGTGAACAGCAGGTTCAGGCCCTGCGCGACCGCCTGGTTCAGCGTCGCCGCGCTCACGCCCGGCTTGGCCACGTAGAACTGGCTCAGCGGCAGCGAGGTGCCCGGCGTCTGGCCGTTGATCCAGGTCGCCCCGCTGCTGTTGGTCCGCAGCGACGGCACGAACACCCGGTAGCCCGACGCGTCCGCGTACAGGTACGGCTTCTCCTGCGTCACCGGCGAGGTGGGCAGCACGGTGTACGGCGGGTTCGGGAAGCTGTTGGCCGGAGCCCCCTGCACGCCCGAGAACACCATGTTCCACACGGAGCCGTTCCAGCTGCCGATCGTGGAGTCACGGGTGAACCACTGCTGCTGCGAGCAGGGGTTGATGTTGCCGCTGACCCGCGAGTCGGCGATGTAGCCGCCCGACGCCCAGCCACAGTTCGGGCTGGCGAGGGTCATGCCGCCGTGCACATCCATCCGGCGGAACGGCGCGGCCTGCGCGACAGCCCAGCGGTCGACCCCGGAGACCGGGTAGACCGACAGGTTCTCGGCCGAGCGCCAGAAGTTCTGGGTCGCGTTGCCCTGGAACCAGCCCGCGTCGACGGTGATGTCACCGTGGATCTGCACGTCCTGCGGGTTCTGCCCGAGGCCGTTGATCGACGTGTAGAAGCCGATCTGGGCGTTCAGGCCGCTGTAGGAGCCCGGCTTGAACAGCAACTGGTAGCGCTCGGTGCCGAACTGGTTGGTCTCCTGCTGCGTGAAGACCTGGTCCAGCTTCGCCTGGATGGTGGCGGAGGACTGGCTCGGGTCGAACACGATCACGTTGGCGCCGAGGTCGCCGCCGCCCGGCAGCTGCGGGCCGGTCGGGGTCGGCGTCGGGCTGGTGGTCGGCGACG
The DNA here is from genome assembly GCF_050947935.1 of Dactylosporangium sp. CA-052675. Taxonomy (GTDB): domain Bacteria; phylum Actinomycetota; class Actinomycetes; order Mycobacteriales; family Micromonosporaceae; genus Dactylosporangium. Next base: position 7,942,839 of record NZ_CP192010.1, read on the forward strand.
GCGACGACGTGGTCGGCGACGTGCCACCGGTGTTGACGATGAGCTCCCAGATCGAGTAGCCGTAGCCGGTGCCGCGGGCCGTGCCGTAGACGCGGACCCAGCGGCCGGAGCCGCTCAGGCCGCTAAGCACCTGGTTGCCGCCCGTGCCACCGGTGACCGTCTTGATGGTCGTCCAGTTGGCGTTGTCGGTCGACGTCTGGATCTGGAAGTCCTTGCCGTAGGCGGCCTCCCAGTTGATGGTCACCTGGCAGATCGACTGGACCGAGCCGAGGTCGACGCGCAGCCACTGCGGGTCGCTCGCGGCGCTGGACCAGCGGGTGCCGGCGTTGCCGTCGACGGCCGCGGAGGCCGGGGTGCCGCCGTTCTCGGTGCTGGAGGCGTCGGCCGCCTTGCCCTGCGCCGCGTTGGCGGTGGTGTTGCACGGGCCGCCGGTCGGGTTCGTGGTGCCGAACGAGCCGTAGACCTGCATCTCGTAGAGCGAGTAGCCGTAGCCGGTGGCCCGGACCGTGCCGTACATGCGCACGTAGCGGCCGCTGCCGGTGACGGTCAGCGTCTGCGTCCCGCCGGTGCCGGTCGTGGTCGAGTAGACGTTGGTCCAGGTGTTGCCGTCGGGCGAGGTCTGGATCTGGAAGGACTTCGCGTAGGCGGACTCCCAGTAGAGCTTGACCTGCGAGATGGTCGCCGTCTGGCCCAGGTCGACGCGGATCCACTGCGGGTCGCTGAACGCGCTGGACCAGCGGGTCCCGGTGGTGTTGCCGTCGAACGCGGCGGAGGCGGGCGTGCCGCCGTTCTCGTCCGACGACGACAGGGCCGTCTTGCCCTGCGAGATCAGGGAGTCGGCGGCCGAGGCGGTGAGGGTGGTGGTGACCACGTACGTCGCCAGCACCACGAACGTGGCGATGGCGGCGAGGATCAGAGTTCGGCGGCGGCGGTTCGCCGTTGGCGGTGCGGCGGTGTGCATCACTGCTCCTGATTCAGGGCATGGCGGCAGCCGGACGAGCCGCCGCGGGGGTGCGGCGCCCGGTCTTGTGTTCCGGCCGACGGGGTGTCAGGCTCACCGGACCGGGAACGGGCGGCCCGGGAACCCGGGGTGAGGTTCGGAGAGCGCTCTCCAAGGACGAGGGTTATCCGTGGCAGCCCCGAAGTCAAGAGCCCTGCGGTTCCGGAACTGAAAATCTAGAGAGCGCTCTCTAGGAGTGAGCCCTCGGACCGAACCCTGTAGTCGATCCCCGCGTCCCGCGCGAACCGGGCCGCGGCCTCGGCGAACGCCCGCGATCGATCATCGTCCCCGGCGAGCGGCTCGACGATCACCGCGGTGAACGGCAGGGCGCTGAGCAGGTCCAGCCGCACCGTGTTCGTGCCGGTCTGGTCCAGGGCCAGCCCGACGCCCGCCGCCCGCAGCTCGCGCATGACCCGCCGCAGCACGCCGTCGACGGTCAGCTGCGCCGCCGGCAGCGCGAGGGTCAGCCCGTCCGGCTCCAGCCCGGCCTCGGCGAGCAGGCCGGTCAGCTCGGCGGCGAACCCGGGCGACACCAGCGCCGCCCGCCCCACCTCGAGCGTGAACGGCGGCCGGGCCGCCGCGAGCGCCCGCCGCAGATCGGTCAGCCGGGACTCGGGGGTCATGAGCAGACCGCTGAGATCCGGGGTGTACCGCGCGTGCGTGCCCTTCCCGCGCCGCTTCGCCGCGTACATGGCGATGTCGGCGTGGCGCAGCAGGTCCTGGGCGCCGTCGCCGTCGGTCCGGGCCGCGACCCCGACGCTCGCCGTCACCGCGAGCACGTGGCCGTGGGTGTGCACGGGCCGGTCGAGCTCGGCGAGGATGCGGGCCGGGAGCCCGTCCAGCCCGTCCTGCGAGCCCTCCGGCACCAGGACCGCGAACTCGTCCCCGCCCAGGCGCGCCACCAGGTCCGCCGGGCGCACCGCGGCCCGCAGGCGCCGGCCGACCTCGACGAGCAGGCCGTCGCCGACCGGGTGGCCGAGCGTGTCGTTGACGGCCTTGAAGTCGTCCAGGTCGACCAGGATGGCCGCGGCCGCGTGCTCGAGTCGCTCGTTGAACAGCGCCCGGTTCGGCAGCCCGGTGAGCGCGTCGTGCGTGGCCTGCTCGTGCAGGAGCCGCTGGTGCTCGCGCAGCGAGCGCAGCAGCCCGTCGTTGTCGCGGAACGCGAGCAGCTGGCGGGCGACGACGGCGGCGGTGGCCGTCACGGCGCCGAAGAGCACGGGCAGGGTGCCGAGCTCGTCGACCGTGACGGCGACGAGGAGGAGGTTGACGGCGGCGACGGCGAGGTACGGCAGCACCGAATAGGGCCGTCGCCGCTCGACCGGGACCGTCTCGCCCGCGCCCGCCCGGCGCGCCTGCAGCACCCCGGCGACGGCGACCGCCAGCGCCTCGCACATGGTGACCAGGTCGGAGACGCCGGCGAGGCGGGGGCTGGACAGCACCGGGACCAGGGCGGAGCCGACCGCGCCGATCACGACCACGAGCGCGAGCGCCCGCAGGGCCCGGGCGTCGACGACGGCGGTACCGGCGAGGATGAGCTTCACCACGGCCAGCACGGCGAGCAGGCACAGCACGCTCAGCACGCTCAGGCCGAGCACCTGCGGCAGCGGTGCGCCCGCGGCCCCGCGCAGCACGAAGTGCCACAGGAACGTCGCCGAGCAGACCAGCACCGTGGCCGCGTCGAGCCCCAGCCGCAGCCAGTCGCGGCGCCCGCGGACCCGGGTCGGCAGCCGCAGCAGGGCCCAGAGCACGAGCAGCAGGGCCACGGCGAGCAGCCCGACGGCGGCGAAGAGCAGCGGGCCGGAGCGCCGCCCGCCCAGGCTCGCCTCCGTGAACGGGCCGGTCGAGGGGGCGATGAGCAGCGCGGCGATGGCCAGGTGACGCCAGAACCGGCGCCCGGCGGGGTCGAGCCCGGGCGTGCGGGACGCAGCCAGCAGGTAGCCCCCGCCGACCGCGATGCCGATCGCGCCCGGCAGCCAGCCCAGCACCAGCGCACCCTCGAAGCCGGCGAGCCGCAGCAGCGCCCAGCCGACGGCGACGGCGAACAGGGGCGCGAACACGGCGATCAGCCGGCTGGTCTTCACCGCCCGTCATCACCGCCTTCGCCCCGGCCGGCAGACCTCCGGCCGCCATACCTTCGGCCGACCCTGAGCCGAGATGAGCGGTATCGCCCACCCATCGCGGGCGGTGCGGACAGGGTAGCGCCAGGTGCGCGGCACGATCCAGTGCGCCGCAGCAGTGGATCATTACTCAGTTCGGCGGGACCAGAGTGCTCGACGCGCTTGAGCGCGACGGCCGGCATCGGCGTCGCCGGCCGGCCCGGCCACGCCGAGACCGCCCACACCGAGACCGACCAGCTGCCGCACCACGCGCACGCCGCCGTGCACGGTCCCGTCACCGCTGGAGGCCACGGCCTGGGCCCGCCGGTTGCCAGATCTCTCGTTTCAGGGCCCTGACCTGCTCCCGCTGGTCCCGGATGAGCGCCGCGGCCGCCTCCCGGACCCGGTCCCGCGTGACCTCGCCGACGACGCGGAACACCCGCACCCCCCGGATCTCCAGCCGGCCGTCCCGCGACCATCCACACGCGACGATCTGCGCCCTTCGCCGCACGTACTCCTCGGCCCGCCATCCGACCGGCGCCGGCTCCCGCGCCAGCCCGGCCCGGCGCAGGGTCTCCCGGGCCCGGGCCGCCCACAGCGCCCGCCCGATCGCCTCGAGATCCCCGGCCGGGCACGGCCCCGAGATCTCGACGGTGTCGTCGTGCAGCGTGGCGGTGGTGCCCCGCACGGTGACGGTCATCGCCATCCGAACAGCTCCGGCTGATCCGTCAGGACCCGCCCGGTGTCCCGCAGCGCCCGGTGCACCTCGTCCTGCTTGTCGTGGACGTGCCGCCGCAGCTGCGTGACGGCCTCCCGCACCCGGTCGGCGACCTCGGCCGGATCGTCGGCACTGAACGTGGTCCGCGGCGCCTCGGCCGGCCCCGTGGCGGCGGCGACCTGCGCCAGCCCGGCGATCCCGCCCGCGGCGAGCGCCAGTCCCCCGCCGACGGGGACGGCCACGATCGCCGCCACCGAGGCGACCACGGTGAAGGTGACCGTCCATTCGGTACGCGTACAGTCCCCGCACGCCCCGACCGCCGCCAGCCCCTGCTCCGCGATCTGGTCCGCGTCCTGCCGCGCCCTGGCCCAGATGTCACGCTGCGCCTCGAGCCCGGCCCTGAGCACCACCCCGACGGTGTACTGGTTACGCACGAACGCCGGCCACGGCTCGACGAACCCGGCCTTGAACCGCTCGGCGGCCTCCCCCTGCCAGTTGCGCAGCGAGGTGCTCAGGTCCCCGAGCCCCGGCGCGGCCAGCTCGCCGTCCCCAGTGGACAGTCCACGCAGGACATCGCGCACCCGCTCGACCCTCGCCTCGAAGTCCCGCGGATCGGGAAAGCCCGCGATCGGCCGGAACGCGTCCGGAAGGTCGGCGAACTCCCGCTCGACGCTGCGCCGCCGCCACGGATCGTCCCCGGTCCCGGCGGACGCCACCGAGACCGCGAGATCGCGCATGTCGGCGGCGTGGCGCATCAGCATCTCGTACGTCATCCCCGAAGCACCCCGCCGGCGTCCCGCAGCCGCCGGAACTCGCGGCCGGCCCCCGCATCGGCCTCGGCATACCGCACCACCGCGACGCATACGGCCTCGGCCGCCTCCTCGACCTGCCCCGCCGCGGCGGCGAGCACCCCCGCCAGCTGCCACCGAAGCGAGACCCATTCGGCGTCGTCGTGCGGCACCGCCCGCAGCTCCCGGGCCGCCCGCGCATACGTCTCCGCGAGCGCCGGCATCCGAACCCGCCCGACCCGCCACAGCTCAAACAGCTCAACACCCAGCACGGCGTCGGACGCTAGGCCGCCGGGCCACCGGTTCGCGAGGGCGTTTCGCCGTTTTTGGCGGCTTCCTGACGCGGTCCGAGCAGGTCCCACCGGTTCCCGGCAATATCCCGGAACACCACGATCCGCCCGTACTCCTCCACACGGGGTGACCCTTCGATCACGACCCCGTGCTCGACGAGCCGCCGGAAGGCCGCATCGAAGTCCTCGACCCGCAGAAAGAACCCGACCCGCCCGGCCGCCTGCTCCCCCACCCCGGCCACCTGCCGCTCCCCATCCGCCTGCGCGAGGAGGATGCCGGTCTGCGCCCCGGGCGGCCGGACGACCACCCACCGCTTCACCCGCCGCCCGACACTCGTGAACGAGGGCGAGTCCTCGACGAGCTCGAACCCGAGCACGCCGACGAAGAACTCGATCGCCGGGTCGTACGCGTCCACCACGATCGTGACCAGCTCAAGCCGCATCGCGCGAGCGTAGCGGGGCTGGTTTCGCGGGAGGGGGATACTGCTTGGGCGGGGGGCGGGGGGATGCGCTACGCTGTACCGGCTGCGCGCGTGAGCGTGGGGCACCGGGACATAGCGCAGTTTGGTAGCGCACTTGACTGGGGGTCAAGGGGTCGTGGGTTCAAATCCCGCTGTCCCGACACGGAAGATGGCTTGAGCTGGGAAAACAGGCTCAAGCCATCAGTGTTTTTAGATGAACCAAGTGGGCACTCCCCATAAACCCCCCACTTTCAGTCTCCACGACAGCCCGGCGCCACAGCCCAACGTGCGACGGGACCAGTCGGACGGAGCGGCCCGCATTCGTGCGCCTCGCGCGATCCCCCGAGCCGGGCATCCGAGCTCAGCACCGCCACCGGAATGCCAACGACGCCGTCACCACCCCTCGCTGGCGTCAGCCTGATCACCGCCCGCCAAGTCTCAGTCCTCCGGGTCGCCCTCCCAGCCCTGGACGGTAACCCTGTGCAACTCAGCCATCACCTATACACCGCGGCCAGCACAGCGGACCAACGAGCCGGTGATCGCCAGGCGCGTGCGGGACGTCGTCGCAGCACAGACCTCGCCAATGGATCAGGCGAGCGAGGCAGCCACGGGCCAGCAGCGCCGGATCGGGAAGGGGGGGGGTGTGACCCAGCCCCGGAGTGCTGCGAGGCGCGGTCGCGGTCTCCGCTTGGATACCAGATGGCGTATCGCCACGACTCGGCCTCTAGACCAACGGATTTAAAGGCCGAATTTTGAATATTTAGATGGTTTTAGCAGTTGCGGAGCGTCGTCCGTGTTGAGTCGGTGACCGTACCGATGCGTCCGTACTGGTCCAGGCATTGCCAACGCTGCGTAGCAAGCCCCCGAGGCGGCATCTCGTGTGCTTTTCCTTTTCCGTCCGCGTGCGTCCGTCCAGGTCGGTGAACATCCGAGCAACCACGGAGCAAGCATCGTGGCCGCCGTCAAGCGGCTCACGCCGCCGAGGCGATGCCTGTGACGATGTGGACTGGTAGCTGTTGCCGCGCTTCTCGGCTCGCCGGATCATCGAGGAAGCGGAGAAGTCGTCGGGGTTGCTCGGGCTGGCCGAGTGGGAGTGGCTCGACTCGGCGCCAGCCGCGGGCGGATGCCGCCTTGATGGCCGTCAAGTAGGTGTCCTTGCTCATGCGCTCCAGCGTTCGTGCGCGCATGAGAAGGGCGGCGAGGGACACCTGCCAGTGTCGTTTGAGTTCGAAGAGTTTGGGCCAGTCCACGGTTGTCGGCAACTCGCCCTCGATCTCGTCGGCAGGCAGGAGGAGCGCGGCGGCGAACTGATGCGCCTGGTTCTCGACCTCCTTGACGCCCCAGATCTGCTCGCCGTGAAGCACGAGGTGAGCGAGTTCGTGGGCGCCGTCGAAGCGTGACCGGGCGCGGTCGTTCTTGTCGGCGCCGAGGACCACGACCGGGTGGTCGACAAACGGCAACGAGAACGCGTCGACATCGGCGCTGCCCAGCGGCAGGCGAATCACGACGACGCCGTGCTGTTCGAGGAGATCGACGACGTTGCCGACCGGTCCGGTCGGCATGCTCCAGGCCTTGCGGACCTGCCCGGCGATCCGTTCGATCTCGTCGCGGTCCGCGCCGAGGCCGCTTACGGGAACCCGGGGCACGTCGCTGGCTGGGAATCGGCCAGCCGCGGCAGCGTGGGCGGCGAGGTCTCGCGCCACATGGGCGATCGCGCGGGCGCGGCGACGGTCGGCGACGGCTGTGCGGCGCAGGGAGCGGAAGAAACCCTCGTGCGTCTCGGTGATCGGCTCGGCGAAGAAGCCGATCGGGACGTTAAGCGTGGTGCTGAAGCTGGCGATCGTGCCGGCGCTGGGGCGGGCCGCGCCGCTCTCGAACTGGCTGATCGCCGCTGGGGAGATGCCGATCTTGTCGGCGAGTTGCGTCTGACTGAGCTTCGCCAACTCGCGGGCGACGCGCAGCCGCTCCCGCTCGAACGTCGCCGCGCTCATGTGCTCTCCCGACCCCGATCTTGTCACCGCATTCTGGCCGATCACCCCGGTCTCACCGATGTGACGCGTGGAACACTTACCCTTCGAGTGAAGAAGTACGCACCGAATCTCGTGTCGTGATAGTAAGTAAGATCGTGAGGCTGGCCTTCGGCCGGATCGCGCGGTGCCGTGCCGCAGCGCGAGGCCGGGGGTTGTCGACGTTCTAAATCGATTCGCCCGGACCGATCGGCCCGGGTCTCAGGCCGCTGGTGGCCAGGAAGAAGTTGGACGTGTTCGGAGGCATGCCGCAGCGTGGCGTCGTGTTCTGGCCGGTCGGCACCGGCGACAGCAGCACGATCGTGGTCACCGAGGAGATCGTCGTGCAGGTGGATCTGCACGACATGGCGAAGGCCGACAATGACGACATGCCGGAGTATGCCGTCGTGGACCGGCTCGTCGAAGTCCTGCCGACGGTCGACGGCGAGCCCTACCTCGCGGTGTTCGTGCTGACCCACGCCGACCAGGACCACTGCCGGGGCTTCGCCGACCTGCTCGACAAGGTCCGCATCGGCGAGTTGTGGGCCACGCCGCGGCTGTGGCGCGAGCTCGACGACCCGGACGCCGTTCTCTGCGACGACGCGAAGGCGTTCCAGGAGGAGACCGAGCGGCGCGTGAACGCCATCATGAAGGCGGTCGCCGACGGGGACGCCGTCGAGTCCGGCGATCGGGTGCTGGTCATCGGCTACGACACCGACCACGACAAGCACGCCTACCACGAGTTGCCTGACGAGTACCTCACTGGCCCGGGCAAGTCGGTCTCCCGCCTCGACGGGGTCGACGTTGCCGGCTCGTTCGAGGCGTTCTTGCATGCTCCGTTCGTGGACGACTGCGCCGCGAAGCGCAACGAGACCTCCGTGGCGATGCAGGTGACGCTCACCGGCGAGAACGGAAAGACCGGACAGACCCTGCTTTTCGGCGACCTCAGCCATGACACGATCATGAAGATCTTCACCTACAGCGAGGACAACAAGCGGAGCGAGCGACTCAAGTGGAACGTGCTGCTGGCGCCGCACCACTGTTCAAAGTCGGTGATGTACGTCGTCGACGAGGACGGCGAGGAGGTCCTCGCCCAAGACGTCCTCGACGCATTCGGGCGCCATGCGCTTGACGGCGCGATCGTGGTGAGCAGCAGTTGCCCGGTACCAGCGAGCAACACCCCGGGCCAGAACCCGCCACACGTGAAGGCGAAGGACCGCTACTCCGAGATCGCCGACGAGTTCATCTGCACGATGGAGTATCCGACCGTCGCCACCCCGCAGCCGGTGGTATTCGGCCTGACCAACGACGGATTCGTCCTCGTCGACCCGGTCGATGTCGAGGAGTCGAAGTCGCTTGTGGAGGCGTCACGGTCCGGCCGGCGCCTGGCGCTCGTGGCTGGCGCGGCCGCCCTCGTCGGCCCGGCCTACGCTTACCAGCACCGGCAGCGGGACGCCGCTACGGTGAGCGGTCCGGCGCAGGTGCGTGAAGCGATCGCGCAGGCCCGCGGGAACACGTCAGCGCCGGGCCAGGTGACCGGATTCGGCGGCCGGTGAGCCGGTGAACATGACCGAAGGACAGCAGCTAGCGTTGCGTCAGCTGCGCGACATGGTCGCAGCGCGTCCGGCCGCGATCGAGATCGTCAAAGTCACGGCCCCGACACGACGCGGCGCCGCGATGCGGATCGACCTGTCCCTATGCCTGGCCGGGGTCTCGCACGCCACAAGTGGTGTGCGGGTCCGTAGCCGGGAACGGTTCAACATTGAAGTCGACGCCCGCTTCCCGTTCGCGCCGCCGTCAGTGTGGGTGTCGCACCGGCGGTGGGCCGGGACACCGCACGTCAACTGGGGCCGGTACGTGTGCCTGTACGCGGCACCGTCGGTCGAGTGGCAGCCCGGCGACGGGATGCGTGGCCTGCTCGACCGGCTGCTGTTGTGGCTGGAGAAGGCGGCGATCGGTGACCTCGACCCCGACGACCGGCCGCGCCATCCCCCGGTGGCGTACACCGGCCAGGCGGACGAGCTGATGGTGATCCGAGCGGACCTCGGCGACCACGTGCCCTGGCCGAGTCCAGACCGCGGCCCGGCGTACCTGGTGGCCGTGTGCGAGCAGCACGGCGACCGGTTCGACGTGATCGACTGGGAGACCACGGACGAGTTCGCCCAGCGCACCCCCGTGCCGCACCGACGATCTGACGAAGACTGGGTCGTCGTCGGAGCGGCTGTGGTGCTCGTCGATGGGGAGCCGTTCGTTGAGTACCCCGATCGTGCCGAGCGGCTCGTGGCGGGCCTGCGCGGCGCAGGCGTTGAACATGAGCGGTTCATGGAGCTGATCGCCGCCGTCGCCGCCACCAATGGCGTGATCGACACGACGACGGGCGGCTCGACCCCCCTCATCGTGCTGGTCGGCACCCCGAGCCGGGGCCTCGGGCACGGGCCCCGGCTGGCGCACCTGGTCGCTTGGCGGCTGGACACGTTCACCGAGAAGGTCGCCGAGCTGCTCACCCAGGTCAACCAGCTCGACCTTCCTGACCTGCGTGCGGATGTGCTGGACCTTGGCCGGTCGTGGTTCAACCTGGCCTCGACCGACTGGCTGCGGCTGTTCGAGGACCGCCCCGAGGTCACGGTCCGCCGCGACCATGACAGCCCGGCCGCGTGGCTGGCCGGCAAACGGATTCTGATCCTGGGGTGCGGCGCGATCGGCGGCCCGGTCGCCGACGCCTGCGTCCGTGCCCGCGCGGCCTCCGTGACCGTCGTCGACAACGGCATCGTCACCCCGGGCATCCTGGTCCGCCAGCAGTACACCGACGACGACATCGGCTCAGCCAAGGCGGTTGCGCTCGCCGCCCGGCTCGACGTCATCTCCCGCACGACCACGGTGCGACCGGTGGTCCGCGACGCGGTGTCGTTGATCACCGACGACGATCCCTCGCACCTTGACGTCGACCTCATCATCGACGCCACCGCCGACATCGGCGTCCGCGCGGCGATCGAGGCCGCCCGCGGACGAAGCACCACCGCGTGGCCGACCGTCGTCTCGATGCTCCTTGGCCACCACGCCCGGCGCGGGCTGGTCGCCGTGGCCCGGCCGGAAGCCACCGGCGCCGGCCACGACATCTTCCGCCGGCTCGGCCTCGCCGTCACCGGACCGCAGCGCACCGCGTTCGCTGACGTAGCCGAGGACTTCTACCCGGACCCGCCCCGCGCCACGACCTTCCAGCCCGAACCCGGTTGCTCGACGCCCACCTTCGTCGGCTCCGCGGTCGAGGTCACCGCCCTCGCCGCCGCCATGTTCAGCGCCGCCCTCGACGCCATCGCCAGCCCGCCGGGCACCGTGCCGGACGCCTCGCAACAGCCCATGGCGGTCGCCGTCGTACGTCTCGACACCCGCGAGGACCACCCGAGTGTCGGCCGCGGCGCCGCCTGGCTCGGCTGGCCCAACGACGTTTTGATCAACGAACACCGCGACAACCTGCAGGTCCGCATCTCCGCGACCGCGATGGCGGAGATGCGGGCCGAGACCCGCCGCGGTGCGCGGGTCCGCGGCGACCGAGTCGAGACCGGCGGCATGCTCATCGGCGCGCTCGACGAAGCCGCGATGTGCATCTACGTCGACACCGCCTCCGGGCCGCCGCCCGACAGCCGCCTGTCCGACCTGCACTTCGAGCACGGCACCGACGGCGCCCAACACCTCATCGACCACCACCTCAAGCGCAGCCGCAAGGCCAGCGGCTTCATCGGCATGTGGCACACCCACCCCTACGGCGCCGCCGAGCCAAGCCCGACCGACCGCGCCGGCATGGCCGGCCTCGTCGCCCCGGTCACCGACGGCCCGACCCAGGCACTCATGCTCATCCTCGGCGGCGACGACACGAACTGGACAGCCTGGCGCAGCGACGCCACCCCACTACACCTGCCTCAGTTCTACGCCACCCTCGTCCGCCGGTCCGTCAGCGGCTCGACGTTGCCCGCGATCCCCGCACCAGAGGGTCTGACCTACCACCCCGGCGGCTATCGCCAATCACTCCCCGCCGCGGCCACCACGGCGCGACGCCGATGGTGGCGGCTGTGGCACAGGCGCCCTCGTCTCATGGTGGAAGGCTGACCTGCGATGACCACACCACGGATCGGTCTGGCCATCTCCGGCGGCGGCTTCCGCGCGACCGCATTCGGGCTCGGCTGCCTACGCGCCCTGCACGATCGCGGCATCCTCGACAACGTCACCGTCGTGTCCGGCATCAGCGGCGGCAGCCTCGCCGCGGCGCTCTGGGCCTACGGACCCGACCGCTTCGACGACTTCGACGCACACACCGTCGGCCTGCTCCGCCGCGGCATCCAGCTCGACATCACCCGCCGCGCATTCACCCCAGCGGCCGTCGGCCGCAACATGACCGCCCTGCTGCGCTCCTCGATGCCGACGCCGTTCAACAGCCAGCGCACCGCCAACCGCACCGACGCGCTCCGCGACACCCTCGCCGACCTCGTATTCGGCGACGCCCCCCTCGACAAGGTGACCCACCCCCGACTCGCCACTGTCCTCAGCGCCACCGACCTGCACACCACCCGCGCGGTGCGATTCGGCAGCCAGCGAAGCTCCTGCTCCGCCCACGGCACCATCACCGACCCGATCACCGTCGCCCAAGCCGTCGCCGCCAGCGCCGCCTTCCCCCTGCTGCTCCCGGCGATCGAACGCACCTTCACATTCACCCGAAACGGTGAAACAGCGACCCGGCGGGTCGCGCTCACTGACGGCGGCGTGTACGACAACCTCGGCCTCAGCGTCCTGGAACCCGGACGCTCACCCGCCTACACCGACCACGTCTACGACCTGGACTACATCATCGCCTGCGACGCCGGAACCGGCGCCCCGAACCCCGCCCTCGGCCGCTTCCTGCCCACCCGGCTGTACCGCGCGTTCAACATCACCTACCGCAAAACTCAAGACGCCGGCCGAGCACGCCTCCACGAAGCCGCACGCACCGGACAACTGCGCGGATTCGTCCACAGCTACCTCGGTATGCCCGACCATCGACTCCCGGTGCCGCTGCCCGACCTCATCCCCTGCGGTCGCGTCCGCTCCTATGGCACCAACTTCAAGAGCATGAGCGACGACGACCTACACGCCATCAGCACTCGCGGCGAGCAGCTGACCCGAACCCTCATCACGTACTACTGCCCCGATCTCTGAAGTGCCGCACCAGGTTGTTCCCACCACAATTGTTAACAAGTACAAGGCCATATGCGACCGCCGCCAATCAAATACGTCAAGATCAAAACAGATGTAAGGAGAACAAATGCAACAGCTTCGCGATGAGCACAACGAATTGGTTGGATGGATCCAACCCGATGCCCACATCTTCGACGTCGACATGAACTGGGTTGCCTATATATCTAACGGTCACGCATGGTCAGCCTTGACCGGCAATTGGTGTGGCCCAGTCGATGGTTTGACCTGCCTGGATCAGAGCGGGCGCGTAGTAGCTTGGAATCCGAACCAGGCGCTTCGCGGGTCTGCCCGCCCTGCGCGACCCGCGCGTGCCGCTAGAGCGGCTCGCCCAGCTCGTCCGGCCAGGCCCCGACCTGCATGCCCAGCTCGACCGGCGCGGCCTGCAGGCGGCTACTCGGCCCTACCATTCCAAACTTGGACGCATCAATAGCGTCGGCATCTGCGAGTGTTCCTCACCATCTGTTGATCAAATTGCAAGCGCATAGGCGTCCACCGTCGCTGCAACCTTCGCCCTGGTCAGGCTCTACCTCGCCGAGGTCGCCCTTCGGCATCTCACGCGCCGAACTTTCTGCCGGTCCGGTTCCACGGCCAGGCGTTCCGCGGGGGGCCAGACGCGTCGTCCGCTCACGCGACCCGTCTGAATACTTTCTTCGGTGCCGCCATGACAGTGAATCCTCCGGTTGTTCGATGTCTCCATCGACCCGGGGCAGGACAGAGCGGTACGACCGGACCAAGCCCGACCGCGTCGAGAACATCGTCCGGATGCGGCCGGAGCTCGACGCCTGGTCGTCGATGTACGCCGGATTGAACAGCGTCGGTTACGGACGCACGCCGTGCGCGCGTGGGTTGCGGGATCGAGCCGCGGCGGTAACCACACCGTCGCGACCACGCATACGGGTCGCCGGGCATCAGCCGACCTGTGCGCAGGGTGGTCAGCAGCGGGCGCCGGGCTGCGATTTGCGGACGGTCGTAGTGCCGGTCCACGAATGGGTGACGCAGTCGCTGCCGACCTCAGGGTGGTAGGCGCCGTTGACCTGGACCCACGGGCTGCAGGTGAAGTAGCAGCTGCGCTCGAACCGGTTCAGCACGGCGGCCGCGCCCGCGGGGGCGGCGAGGCCGGCGACGACCACCGGGGCGACGAGCAGGACGGCGATGCCAGTCCGTTGGAGCAGTCGCATGGTGAATCTCCTTCTTGTGGCGGTGGAGCGATCGGGTTGTCGAAGCCGGGCAGGTCAGACGCTGATGCTGATGCAGGCGATGAACCGGGCGCCGTCGTCGTACGTCACCGCGCCGCAAACGTTGGTGCCCGAGCGAACCCAACGCTGGGCGCCCCAGGTGCCAGACTCCGCGTTCGCCGAGAAGTAGAACCCATCCCCCCACGACTCGACCTTGACGATCGGGTTGTGTTCGAGGCCGGCCCGGTATGCGGTGACCCAGCCGACCCACTGGGTGTGGTTGGTGTAGTTTTTGCCGCCGGTCGTGCCGCCGCCGCACGCGCCACGGCTGTAGTTGTTGATGCCACTGCCGTTGCAGCCGATGACCCAACTGTCGGCGTGCGCGGGGGCGGCGAGGGTCAGTGTCACGGCCGCGGACGCGACCAGTGTTGTGAGGGCGGCGATACCGGTCCGCCGGATTCGTGTGCGTGTTTGCATGGTGGATCTCCCTCGCTGGTGATTGGGCTGGACCAATTGCTGGCGATGCGGACCGCGGCGTACGCCTCCTTGATGCGTGTCTGAAGGTTGGCGCCCTACCTGAGCATCATCAGATGATTGGGCGGATCCGGATCAAGCGACCCCGAAAGCGCTAGTTCGCATTCTCCACACTGCTCCTGCACGGATCGTGTCACTGGCGGCTTCCATTCCGGGCGGCCTTAGGACCTACAACGTTCGCCGCCTTCGATCACCGATAGGCGGCCCTCTCGCATGAAGAGCATCGCGTAGTGCACGAATGCGGGTCTAGGGCAACTCCTGTTGGCAAACCTCTCCTTGGCGGCCACGATCGGCGTACCGGGCTAGGCTGACCGACGCGGGGGCACCAAGCCTGGCGCCTCCGTGCTGGCTACCTCGACCGAATCGGGACGAACATGGTTGAAGGCATGGATACCCAGCAAACGGAGCCGGGTGCTGTGGTCATTGACGACCTGTCCGAAGTGCTCCAGCACATCGCACCGCGGGCTTACCGCAAGACGCGCGCAAAGGTCGCGAACAGTCCAGAGACGCGGCAATTCCTCGATCTCGGTTTGGAAATTCTCCGTGCCGACCTGCTAGAGCACGAGGGACCAGACATGGAGGAGGGCGAGCATTCTCGGATCTTCGGATCCGTGTCACGCGAGCGACTCCTGAGGCGGGCTGCGGAGTCATCGGACCCAAAGGTCAGATTCTTAACCGAGAATCAGTTCCGCTACCGGTGGCCGCACAAGAACGAGTACACCGAAGATCTGATCGCGTACCTCTTCCGGCCCGAGCCGTATAACGCGCATCTCGACATGATGGCCGCAGCCGCTAACGACATGACCCGGCAACTGAGCCTCGGGCAGCTGATCGAGAAGCTGGCGGCCGTGGAACTCGACGCGGTCCTGGCCAACGTGCGGGTTTCACTTATCACAGTTCTGCAGGCCAGCCTGCCAAACCATCCGCGGGTCCGTGAGTACGCCGCTAGGTACTGGTACGCCAACGTCCTCGACCGGTGGAGCGGGATCTACGAGCAAGTCTGCAACGCGTACGGCCTTCATCTTCAGCCGGGCGTCACGTGGGAGGACCTCGCCGTCCTGTTCAATTCGGTCATCGACGGCGTGACGCTGCGGGCACGGACCGAGGGCGCGGTGCCCACCACGTCATCCAATCAACCGGTGCTGACGGCGGCGATCTTTGCGATGGTTCCGTCGCTGCTTGATCTCGACGGGCGGGACCCCTACGAGATCACTGCAATCGCTACCCATGGGGAGAGTCTGCCGTCGTCGGCGAGGCGGTGAACCGTGCCCGGCGCGAGGGGCGGCAGATCGATGGCATCATGTCGCGGCATGAGTGGAGACGATAGTGATGAAGCCTATGTGATCGGGTTGTGTAGCAAGGTGCTCGGTGAGCCGGCCAAGACGCAGCATCGGTTCGAGTGGCTCCTCGGCGATCCATCCCGCGACGGACGGCGAGTGATGCTGCCGGTCGGTGGATACTGGCCCGGCCATCAGCTCGTCGTCGTTTACGACGCACGGCGCGACACCGAGATCCCTGCGCATGGGCTCCGGCTGGTCACGATCCGTCCCGCCGATCTGGACTGCGAAAGCCGTGGCCGCTTACGCCGCAACGTGGCATCGGACCTGCAAGCCATTCGCAGGCTCCTCGTCCCGAGCAGCGATGAGGACTGGGTCACGGAGGCGTTCCGGAACTGGTTGCTCGCTGAAGGCTGGACGCCTGTCACGCCGACCGATCCGTGGGCCGACGTCGAAGCCGTCCGGGGTGCGCAACGCCTCATTGGCGAGGTCAAGGGCACGACCAGTGAACCGGGCACCGATGCCGACATCGCCTACGGCCAGCTGCTACGCCGCATGACTGGTGAGACCGACGCCGTGCGTTACGCATTGATCGTGCCGACCGGCGCCGTGAATGCCGTCCGGCGCGTTCCCGCCCGCATCCGCGACCAGCTGCGCATCGACCTGTACGAGGTCACCGCCCGCGGTGAGGTACGGCAGGTTTCCTGAGTGCGGGCCGTCCTGGACGCCGGCGCAGCGGATGCGCTTCTCGAATCTGCCGGCCAGCGGCAGGACGTCGTCGGGCCCGAGCCGCAGATGACGCGGGCTGCAAGGCCGGTGGACGCGCCGTACCGGGACCGCCGCTGACGCCGCGCCGCCAACGCACGAGGCCCGCGAGCACGGACACGCGCCGCGGATCACTGGGGCAGGATGGGGGCGAGGCGCACCGGAATGCCCACTTATGGTGCGCCCTATGGTGGCGGGCCGGTCTACAGCCACTCCTTCGCCGGCACTGGTGTCGTCGCGGCGGCCTCCGGTACAACATGCAGATGCGCCCGCCGCCGCTGCTGTCGACCGATCCCCGGACCGCTCCGCTGTTCTCCGAGTCGGGCTGCAAGGACATCCGAGACAGCCAGTACGTCCTCAGGGCGCTCGGATCAGCGCAGCGTGTGATAGCGCTCGCGCGAGGACGCGACAACGCTGGTGCGGTGGCTATCGCTGTGGCGGACGATCGGCTACTCGTTGTCTCCGTCGGACTTCGTGCCAACGTCGGCGCCCGTCTGCTTGACGCCCCCGTAGCGGGGGTGCACGTGGAGTCGACTCAACCGCACTCCGGCAAGCCCGGGCGCGGTTCCGTCTGCCTGCGAGCATCGGTAACCCGCATAAACATTGACGAAGTCCCGCACGCGGCGATGACCCGGCTGCTCGGCGTACTCGCCGTCGACGCTGCGCCGGCGGGAACGCACCCGACCACAACCGGCGCGACGCCACCGCCGACGAACGCCAGTACGCCGCCTCGTACGGCCCGAACGCCCAGCTCCTTCAATGGTGGGCCGTCACCAACGAGCTGGCAGCAGGCGGAAGCACTCGCCGTATGGCACCTGCGGTTGCTGGGCTTCGCCGACGCCCGCCGGACCGGCGCCGGCGCCGATGCCGGGGCGGACGTCCTGGCAACGGGCGCCGTGGCGCAGGTCAAGCACTGGACAGAGCCAGTCGGCCAGCCGCCGCTGCGCGACCTCTTCGGGGTGGCGCAGGCCGCGGCCGCCAAACCGTTCTTCTACAGCCTGGCCGGCTACACCGCTCCGGCCCTGGAATGGGCGAACGGCACAAACATGGCGCTGTTCACGTACACCCTGGCCGGGAATGTGGTGGCGCTGAACAGTGCCGCTCACGTGCTGGCCCCTCGCAGCACCAGCGGCGGCAAGCCGCTCGGGATGCTCGAGCGGCGCCGTGCCGACCGATACCGCCGCGAGCTGGACAAGCTACGCAGTGAGATCAACGAGTTGACCGGGCTGATGCACAAACGCACGCAGTCTAGACGTGCCTCCGTCCGCGGCAAGGCGGGAATGGCAGCTGAGCTGCTCTCCCGGGCCAGCCGGGCGCTTGATGGCGGCGACGTGCTGCCGCCCGCAGACCGTCGCAGGGAAGACTTCCACAAGGCGGTCCGGGACACGCTACAAGCAGTACGACGGATCCTGTAAGCCGACCCCCATGGCGCTTGCGACGGGAGCAACTACCGCACTGGCACGTCGCCGCAGGTCTCCCCGTGCTCCCGCCAAAACGGATCGAGATGTCCACTGCCGAGCAGTGCTTGCCGCGTGACGTTTGAGGCGGGTCCGCCCTCTGGGCTTGTGACCTAACGCCTGATGGTGGCGGCTACGACGACATGGTGAGGTTTGCTCACCGCGAACTGTAAGGGAATTTAGTGATCAACCTGGTACTGGTCGTCATTGGCAAGCGGGAACGCCGGACGCATGCACGCTTCAGCCGCGTACGCCTGCAAGATCCTCCGCCTACGAGCGATCGCACGAAGATCGTGTGGCTCGCGTTGATCGCTGCTCTTTGCGTAATTCCGCTCGTCGCTCTGGCGTGGTCTGCGATCTAGGTGACTGGTGTTAAACGATGTCCTGGCCCCGGAGGGCCAGGACATCGTTTTGTGTCTATTTCGGGTAGTGTGTCGGGGTGGCGTTGGGTAGGGCTTCGCAGCAGCTGGACCTCCTTGATCCGGTGTCCGCGTTCTGCGGTGAGATGCTGCCGGCGAACTCGATCTTCGCGTTTCTGCATGAGCGTCGGGATGTGTTGTTCCCGGACGGGATGTTCGCCGACCTGTTCGCGGTGGTGGGTCGCCGGTCGGTGCCACCGTCGGACCTGGAAACCGGACCGGACGGCACGCTGCGGATCGCCCAGCGGGTGGCCGCGGACCGGGTCATCTCTACCGTCGACCCTGAGGCCCGGCACGGGCATAAGACCAACCACCGCGGCTTCGACGGCTACAGAGGCCACATCGCCGTCGACCCCGACAGCGAAATCGTCACAGCGACCGCGGTCACCGCCGGCAACACCGGCGACATCGAACCCGTCGCCGACCTCATCACCGACCTCACCAACACCGGCCCCGCGGAAGGCCCCACGGAGGGCGTTGCAGTGCTCTACGGCGACTCCGCCTACGGCGCCGGCGAGGTCCTGCAACTGCTCGACAGCGTCGGGATCAAGGCCAGGACCAAGGTTCAGACGCCCGTCGCACCGACCGGAAAGTTCACCAAAGACCGCTTCGACATCAACCTCGATCAGCAGCAGGTCACCTGCCCCAACGGGACTGTCGTGCCCATCCGACGGGTCAAGGACCACGCTCGGCACGCCGGAAAGGCCGACTTCGGCGCCGCCTGCACCGCCTGCCCACTGCGCGGGCAGTGCACCGAGTCCAAGACCGGCCGCAGCATCACCATCGGCCACCACGAGGCTCGCCTCACCGCCGCCCGCACCCGCCAACAAGACCCCGCCTGGAAGGCCGACTATCGCGCCACCCGACCCAAAGTCGAACGCAAACTCGCGCACCTCATGCGCCGCCGCCACGGCGGCCGACGCGCCCGGATGCGCGGACGCCTCCGCATCGCCGCCGACTTCAACCTCCTCGCCGCCGCGATCAACCTCGCCAGACTCGCCACCCTCAGCCTCACCCACACCGGCCACAGCTGGACCCTCCACCCCGCCTGAACCCGGCGTCAGACACCAACCACCCCACCCGAAACACAGCCAACAGCGGCTACAAACCAGTCCCAGCAACAACTTCAAGCACCAGACCCAACCTCAACCGCCACCGAACCCATCCCGCAAGACGACAACGATGGCCTGGCCCTCCGGGCCAGACCATCGTTTAACACCAGCCACCTAGTAGTGCTTTGTTAGGTTTGTCGATGTCTGTTGCGGCGTAACGGTTTCACGGTTTGGTGGCAGGTGGGGCATGCGCCGGTCCAGGTTGCGAGCAGGAGTTGCAGCTCGTGGATGACCTTGTAGAGGGTCAGGCCGGCGCATCCGCTTTTGGGTCGAGCCTGAGCATGGTGATGAAGAGGTGGGCGGCGGTGACGAGGGTGACGTGGCGGTGCCAGCCCAGCCAGGAGCGGCCTTCGAAGTGGTCGAGGCCGAGGCCGGTTTTGAGTTCGCGGTAGTCGTGTTCGATCCGCCAGCGGATCTTCGCGTAGCGGATTAGGTCGGTGTGGCTGGTGTCGACGGGTTGACTGCTCAGCCAGTAGGTGACGGGTTCGGGTTCGGTGTCGGGCCATTCGGCGATCAGCCACCGCTCGGGCAGGCTGCCGTCGGGTGCGGTGGGGACGCGGTGCCCTGCCGGCCGCACGTGCAGGATCACGAACTGGGAGGTGAGGGTGCCTTTGCTGCCTTCACGCCAGGAGATGGTGGCGGCTGCGGCACGCCCGGCGGTCAGGACGTGCCTGGCCAGGCTGATCGCGTCGTCGGGGTAGTCCGGACGGGTCGGTGGGCGGCCGGTGCCGGACCAGGCGGGGACCGCCGGTGCGGCAGCGGCGGCGTGGGCGAGGGCGAGGGTTTCGCCCTTGATCTGGACGCTGTAGGCGATGCCGCGTTCGTCGAGGGCGGCCCGGAACGGGCCGCTGTCACCGTATCCGGAGTCCGCCGCGACGAGCGGTGGCCGCCGCCCACGCCCAGCGAGGCTGTCGAGCATCTCGACGGCGAGGGTCCACTTCGGACGGTGACCCTCATCCTCGGGCACTGCCGACTTGCGCCGCCGCTGCCTCGCCGCCTCGGTCACCGCCTCCACGTCGACCTTGGTGCCGGTCGGTGCGGCTGGTGCGGCAGCCCGCCGGGCGTTGCTCAACGTTCTGCGCTGCTTGGCCTTGGCCGCTTTCACCGCCGCTGGGCCGGCCTTGACCACATCCCACGACTCTGGCAGGAACAACCGCCAATCGAGGGGGCACGACGCGGTGTCGGTGGCTGCGTGGACGCTCACCCCGATCTGACAGTTGGCGACCTTGCCCAGGGTGCCGGAGTACTGCCGGGCCACTCCCGGCGAGCCGGTGCCGTCCTTCGGGAAGCCGGTGTCGTCGATCACCCACGCGATCGGCTGGACAAGGCCGATCGCCCGGGCGGCCAGCCGCGTCCGGACCGCCGCCGTGTCCCACGTCGACGTCGTCACGAACTGCTGTAACCCCTGATGATCCACCCCCAGCCGCTCCGCCATCGGCTGCATCGACTTGCGCCGCCCGTCCAGCAACAGCCCACGCAGGTACGTCACCCCCTTCGCCCGCTGATCCGACAGCAGCAGCGGCGCGAACACATCCGCCGCGAACGCCTCAAGACGTTGCCGCGCAACCGAAAGCTCATCCGGGGTCACCGAAACATGAAACTCCCTGCCACACCCCGATGACCCCACGACACGCCGACATAACAAAGCCCTACTAGGCCCAGCAGCGACGTCGAGGGTGCGCCCACGCTGATCGTCGGCCACGGCCAGCGCCCGCAGGAGCCGGAGCGCCCGCGCACGGGCCGCCGGGGACACCGCCAGCGCGGCCGGGTCCGCCTGCAGTGCCCGCACCAGCGGATGCGTGGGGGTCGGCCTCGGCCGGACCCGGCACGGTCGGCCGGGTCCGGGACCGGCGCAGCCGGCGCCGGGTGGAGCTCGATGACTAGGTCGCCGCGGTCACGGCCGCGGTGCCGCAGCCGTGGCCGTTCGGGACGAGCCGGCGCTGGACGCCGCGTAGATCGTCCGCCGCCACGCCGCCCGCACCGGTGCCGGCGGGTCCGGCACCCGCACCGTCCCCTGGGCCTGGAGCCGTTCGATCATGGCCTCCGCGGACGGGACCACGGTCGAGTCCCTACGTCCGGGCGTGCCGCGACCCGGTTCGGGCAGCAGCGCGAGCAGCCGCTCCCGCTCGGCCGGGCCGGAGCGGCACTGAAGGAACGCTGCGTCAGCAGCCGCGCCCGCACCGCGGCCGCCGCGCCCGCGAGGCGCTGCCGTTCCGCATCGTCGAGGTCGCTGATCAGCTCCTCGACGTGCCCGAGGTCGAACCCCGTCGGCATCGGCCCACGATGGCACCCGCGCCGGCCGCAACGCCGACCGCGGCGGGCGCTCCGCGGGGCCAGCGACGATTGATAACGGGTTTTACGTCGGCCTGCCGACTGAAGCATCCGATCCGTAGTCAGATGATCCGCGCAGTCCCCTACTGCTGTAACTTCTCATGAAAGCGTGTCGTTTCGCAAGGGCTCCGTACTCGAACGGTGTGGCGCGTATCCCCAGGTCCACGCGATCTCGCTAGCCGTCGGCACCACTGGACTTGTGAGCACTAGGCGTCCGTGCTGGTCTGGTGCAGGTTGTGCTCGACAGTTGCGCTACGTCCGATCACGCCAGGAACACACCGCGGTCCTAGGACTAGTCCCAATGCCGTTCAGTTAGGTGGGTGGCTGGCCTGTCAAGGTTCGTCGGTGATGACGTCGATGCTGGTGGTGGCGTTGTAGGTGCGCCGATCGGTGTTGGGTCCGCGGGCTTGGTATTTGGAGTTCGATCGTTTGATCATCCGGGTTTTGGTCCGGATGCGTCGGTCGGGCAGCAGGTTGGCCAGGACGCGTTCACCGATGACGCCGACCAGGTCGATGACGGCGCCGGCGATGACGCCGGCGGCCTGCACGATCTGGTCACGGGCGGCGTGCAGGGCGGTGGTGAAGCTGGCCCGGTCCGGGTCCAGACCGGGCTGGCTGTCGGTGGCGTCGACCATGGCGGTGCGCAGGATTTGGTAGGTGACGAGGAGGGCGTGGATTTCCTGGTCGGTGCCGTCGGGTGTGCGGGCGCGCAGGACCCGGCCGCCGAGGATGGTGGATTTCAGTTCGAGGTAGGCGGTCTCGATCTCCCAGCGCTGGTGGTAGAGCCGGGCGAGGTCGCCGGCCGGGTGGCGGCGGGCGTCGAGCAGGGTGGTGATGAGCCGGTAGTCGCCGGTGTGCCGGCCCTGTGTGGTGGTGATGCTGATGCGGGCATCGACGATGCGGACCGGTCGCGTGCCGATCCTGGAGAGCCAGGATCCGTCGTGGCAGCGGCCGATGCGGGGCAGTTTCCGGCTGGTTTTGCAGCGGATCAGCAGATGGGCTCCGGTCGCGGCGATCGTGGTGATCAGGTCGGCGCTGGCGTAGTTGCGGTCGCCCAGCAGCAGCATCCCGGCGCGCAGGCTGCGGGTGAGCTGTTCGGCCTGGGCGATCTCGCCGGTGCTGAGCGGGTCGAACACCGCGTCGAGGACCGAGCGGGTGCCGCAGGCCAGCAGCGCGCTGAGCCGCAGCGTGGGATAGCCGGAACCGCCGTTGTTGCCACGCTGTTTGGCATAGCGGCGCAGGTTGGCCGCCGAGTCCGCGACGGTCAGCACGGTGCCGTCGACGACGACCGGCAGCAGGCCCCGCCACCACACCGCAGCCGCGCTGGTGACGGCAGGGCCGCGCAGCAGGTCGAACAACGCCCGCAACGGGGCCGGGCCGAGGCGCTGACGGGCCTGGCGCAGGGCGCTGCCGGTCGGGTCGCGGCCCGGCAGTGGGTGCAGCCCGGCGACGAGTTTCATCCACACCTGCTGGTAGCCGACATCGGCGAACAGGCAGCCGGCCAGGAGCAGATACACCACGACCCGGGCCGGAGCAGCCGGACGCCTTGCTGGGCGCGGCGGGTCGCAGCGAGGACCTCGTCGACCATCTCGAACGGGATCAGGCGGGTCAGCTCACCGAGATGACCCGCCGCGAACGGCCCGGCAGCTACCGTGACCGTCCGGGTTATGGCAATCTGATCCACCAAGCGGAGTTCCTGGTTCTGGGTTGTCTTGGAGTGACAAACCTTGATACCGGAACTCCGCCTTGCATCTCCCGATCAACACACCCTTGACCAGCCACGCCCACGCCTAACTGAACGGCGTTGGGACTAGTCCACGTTCGATGGCAGCCACCCCCTCAGCACGACGCAGTACGGGACGGATCAGGAGCGACGACCACTCCATGTTCGGGTGAGTCGGTGCTGTGAAACAGGTGCCCGACGGCGATAATCGACTGATCATGGCGTTCGAGGCGGCTCACCGCGGATACGAGTACCAGGACCTGTTGTCGGCTACGCGACTGGTCGACCTAATGCTCAGTGTTCTGGTGGAGGCCGTAGTCGACAAGAAAGCAGCGAAGGGCGACCGTTTCGACGACCTTACTGTCGTTGACGCCAGTGGGTGGCGCGAGCGGGTCCAGTTTAAGCACACCGACGACGACAACCGGCCACTGATGCTGGAGACATTCACGGGCGACGAGCGGGGGCTCCAACTGGACCGGCTCGTGGCTTCCGCTCTCGCCGACCGTACCGGGGCGGGGGCTGACGCTAATAGCTTCACGTTCCGTGTTGTGCTACGCGATCGCCGGCCCGACGATCCTTCCCTGCTGCGGTTCCTCGGCCCGGCGACCGCGGATCCGGGCCCATTTGTTGCGGGAATGGGCACCCTGCGGATGCAATTCGATCCGGATGCATTGTGGCCTCTGGGGCAGGACGGTGACGATGACCAGTCCGGCGTAGATGACCTTTTCGCTTTTGTGCGACAGTCGACAACTCGGGATGATCTGGTGTGGGTGTGCCAACGCCTGGTCATCGAGGTGGAAGCGCCCTCTGCCTCTGCCGACCTCACTGCGCCGGGACCGGCTGAGCACCTGCTCCTTGAGCGTGTCCGTTCCGAGATCGGAGCCGGCCAGTATCCGAATGCTCGTCGTCTGCCCGTTGATGTTGCCGAGGCGCTTATCCGAACGACCCGCGCAGCACGGCAGGGACGACTGACGGTTACCGCTGACGAACTGATGCGTCGTAGTCAGCTGCGTCACGACTTCGGCGCGGTTGCCAAGGCTCACCCAGTCGATCGGGCGGTCGAGGTCGAAAGGCACGGCACGATCGATGCGCTCGTCACGGCTGCCCGCGGAGCTGCCACGGCGGGGGTTCCGTTGCTGGTCACTGGTCCGCCTGGGCAGGGTAAGTCTTGGGCGTGCCAGCAAATGATCGAGCATCTTGAAACGTCCCGATGGCTCATCGCGGAGCACTACTGCTACCTCGGCGACGCCGACGAGGATCGTGATGCTCGCGTCTATGCCGAGACGATTTTCGGGAGCCTGCTCGGGCGGCTGGCGACCGTTGATCCCGCACTGGTCAAGGATCAGCGTCCCCGGTTCGCGGCCAATCACGAAGCGATCGAGGCCGCGGTTCAGCAGGCGCTCACTGCCGCCCCGGCCCGCCCTGTGGCCTTGATCGTCGACGGCATCGATCATGTATCCCGCGTACAGCCAGGAACTCGCGGTTCTGATCCGTCACGGACGCTAGCCGAGGAACTGGCCGCTCTAGACCTTCCGTTAGGCAGTGTGCTGATCGTTCTGAGTCAACCTGGCGATCATCTGCAACCATTCCATGACGTTGGTGCGGTCTCGATGACGGTGCCTGCGTTGAGCCGGCTCGAGGTCGGGTCGCTGGCGCAGCGACTGAGTCTGATCGCGGCCGCGCCCCGGTCGGATGAGGAACACCGGCCTTCGGTGGTCACTGCCGCAGAGGCCGATGAGTTTGTCGACGCGCTGGCCGACCGCTCGAACGGCAATGTACTGTACGCAACCTACCTTTGCCGGGAAATCCTGCAGCGAACGGAGAACCTTACGGATCCGGCCGCCGCAATCCGCGAGTTGCCGCCCTTCGACGAGGCGCTGGCCGGCTATTACGAGCATCTGTACCGATCGTTGGGGTCCGAGGGCGCTTGGGTAGCCGATGTACTGGCGGTCCTCGACTTCTCAGTCACACGCGCCGAACTGCGCGAGATCGCGCCTGCTTCAGGCCATCGAGTAGACGCCGCACTGAGAGTTCTCGGCCCAGTGCTCGCCGAACGCGCCACCCAAGGCGGCATGCGCATCTACCACGAGTCGTTCGCGAGATTCCTGCGCCGGGCGTTCGACAACGATCCCCCGGCTATGACCGCGGTCCTTGAACTCGTCGTAGCCTGGCTGCAGGGCAAGGGCTTCTTCAAGGAGGAACGCTCCTTCCGATACCTGCTGCCGACACTGGCCTCCGTCGGCCGAGAGCACGAAGCCCTAGCACTCGTGGATCACACCTACCTGGCCATGTCGATCGCGGCGGCATATCCGGCTTCCGCGATTGTGAAGAACCTCATCACCGCGATCGGCTGTGCGGCCCGGATGGACGACTGGCCGGCAGTCGTCCGCTGTGTCGAACTGGCGCGGGGAGCCGAAACCTACGAGCAGGAGCGGTACGACAACGTACTACCTGGCTTCGTCGATGTTCCAATGTCAGTCCTAGGGGCAGACATGTTCGCCTCCAGACTGCTGTACGACGGTCGGCCGGTGGTCTCCGGCAGGGCGGGCCTTCGGCTGTGTGCCGCGGTAGACGCCCAAGGCGCGGTGGCTCCCTGGCGCGAGTACATGACGGCATACCATCGCGAACGATCCTCAGAAAACACAGCCTGGGGACGCGAGTCCGAGCAGGAGGTCGAAGTCGCCTGGCTACGTGGCCGCCTGCGTCTGTCGGCAGCAACCGTGCCGGTAAACCAAAACTCGCAAGGGCACGCTGCCGATGTTGCGCCTTCGCCGATGGCCGCCACCGCAGCCGATGACGAAGAACCCTCCGGGGACCCACCGATCACCGATGTAGCAGATCCGATCAACGTCGACCGCCTTGCCCGGTTTCTGGACCGACGTCCCCTGCCCGTCACCGAGACGGTGGACGCCTTGGTGGACACCCGAGGCATTCCTGCCACGATCGCCGTCCTGAGCAAGATGCGCAATCCTGGACCGCTCGAACTCGCGCTCGCCGTGAAGCTCAGCACCTCAGCCGACGGCCCCAACGACGAGGCGCAGCAGCTAGCGGTGGCCGCAGCCTCCCACGGCGTGTCCGCAGGCACCATTCACACTCTGCTCCAACTCGGTGTCCCTTTCGAGTCAGTGCACACCGAGTCTCCGGCGGCGCAACGTGACCGGCTGCTTGGGCTCACCCGCCAGATGCAAGGCCGATCAGTACGCTGGGAGACCGGGCTTGCCGGACAATGGCTGGATGCGTGCGCCATCGCAGCACGCCAAGACGACGCGTTAGGGCTGAACGCCGCTGAGGCACTGGTGACCGGCCCTGGGTGGTATCCGTGTTGGCTTCGTTTCGTTATCGCCCTTGTCCGAGCCGAGACCGCCGCAGCCGATGGCCGGGCGACTGCGGCGCTGGACGCACTGCGGCTGCTGACCGGCGACCTCAACCCATTCGCGGGCGACCCTCGCGCCTGTGACCTCTATCCGATCCACCCTCAGATCGACAGCACGATTCGCCGCGCTGTTGCCCTGGTAGATGACGATGCGTGGCCGGACACCCTGCAGATCCTTGAGCACATTTGCGAGAAGATCACCACGACCTTGCAGGGCGAACTCGGTGGCCCCTTGCCAGCCGACTCGCTTCTGGCCCTCGCGGTCGACGCGTCAAGCAGCCCCGCCCGGTTTCCGGCAACCCAACAACTCATCGAGCGGATGGTCGAACAGGACGCGGCGGGCAGGTTCTACGCCGACCTCGCCACCTACCGACTTGTTGCAGCCCGGTTCGCCATTCGCACCGGCAACACAGCCGACGCGGCTCGCTGGTGGACCGATGCCGGTCGGTTGTTCAGCGCCTACGGATTCCACAAAGACGTCACCATCTACGAGTTGCTTGAGCCGCTCCCGACGCTCATCGCCACCGATCCTGAACAGGGCCGCCAACGCCTCGCGGCGCTGCAGCCGCTCTGCGAACGGATCCCGTCGCACACCGACGGCAGAGAGACCCGCCACGCCCCGGCCCGGTGGTGGCAGCTTCTCGCACAGGCCGACCCTGATGCGCTCGCACGACTGGCCGGGACCTCACTGGTTTCCAGTTGCAACCTGCCGAATAGGCTTCTCCACGACGCTCGGCGCTATCTCTGGCAGACCTGGCACCATCGGGCCGATCCCGTCGTTGCCGGTCTGCTGCGACTCAGCCTCGACGTGCCACTCGACCCGGCCGACGCCAAAGCGCTGGAGCGTCTCGTTCAGGCCCCGGCGAGGGCCAGCATCCTCCCCACACTTCTGCTCACCCAGGCGGAAGAACGAGCATCTCGCTACCCCAGTTCTGACAGCCGGAGCTTGCTCGAACGTGACGCCCAGCTCGTCAAAGCAATCAACGCGGCAGTAGGAGACGCCGCTCCCCACCTTCTGGCGATCCCGAATGCCAGCTCGAACAGCGACCAGTCGACGGAGTCCCCACGCTGGCCCCGGCGCGGGGAGGCGCCTCCGGCTTCAGATCGAATCACCAACCGGTCACCTAGGCTTTTTCCCAGCCAAGCCGCAGGCTTGGCGCAAGCAACTCGTGCATGGCGTGGCCGGCCATACGACACGACAGAACCTGAATGGTCCGTCGCGCGGTTCGCCAACATCATCGGCTATCGGCTGATCGAGCTCGTTCAGGACGAACGTGAGAGCGATGCCGAGGCAAGCTTGCGTGCAGTGGCCGACGCCGCGACCTTCGGTGACCTTGAGGGCCTACTGCCCGTTCTCGCTGACGGCCTTGAATGGCATCAGCAGCCACGACTTGCAGCAGTGGCTCACACACTTGCCTGGACCCGTGCGCGCGGC
Source organism: Dactylosporangium sp. CA-052675 (assembly GCF_050947935.1). Taxonomy (GTDB): domain Bacteria; phylum Actinomycetota; class Actinomycetes; order Mycobacteriales; family Micromonosporaceae; genus Dactylosporangium. The sequence continues at coordinate 7,971,025 of NZ_CP192010.1, forward strand.
GGCGGTGGCTGGCGGCAGTTCGGTTCGCAGAACCGCATCGAGTCTCTACGTCGGGCAGTTTCCCTTGACGCCGAAACTGCCCGCAGCATCATCGCCGACGAGGTTCAGCGCGCGGTTGCTGGTGGCCGAGGAGGCACCTATGGGATCACCCAGGCTCTGATCTATGCCTTCGCGGTTGTTGACGAGCTTGCAACCGCCTCTCCTGCGGCAGGCGTCGCCTTTGCTTGTTGGGACCAGGCGGCTCTTGTCATAGCCGAACGTGCTCCACGCGTACACCCATACGACGACCCGGATGAGCCGTATAGCGCACCTGATCCAGACCCGGGCACGGACATCGTTGGCGACCTGGACGCCGCGATGGCCACAGCGACTCTGGCTGGCGCAGCTGATCCCGGCAGGGAGAACAAGCGACGCTCCCTGCTCGCAGTACAACAGTTGATCAGTAGCCACCCTGACGCGGCGGCGTCTGCGTTCGAAAGAATGCTGCCAGCGTTCAGCGACCCGGGCACCCTGACGTGGCTGCTGTCCCTGCTTCAGCACGCCGGAGACACGGCCGATCCCATTCTCGAGAGATGCCAAACCGGAATTATTGGCCTGGCGGCAAGCCCACACGTAACTGTTCGCGCTATAGCTCGCCAACTGCTAGACGCCGACACGCGCCCTCACCTACCGATCGTGAAGCCGGACGACGCGCTGCTCCGCTCCAACGCCAGAGAGCTCTGGACACCCGACAGCGAGATCGTTGACGAAGATGAAGAGAAGCTAACCGAGGTCATAGAGGAGACCGCGGGCGCCCGCCTCAGCGAGGCCGAAGACGTGTTGCCCGGCCTCCTCGACGCTACTCGACGACGGTTAGCATCTGCCGTTTCTAGCGAAAGCTTCCGACGGCGCATGCGCTCCCAGCTCCAGGCGCTCAGGGGTACGGAGCAAAGACTGGAACCCGATGCATACCTCGCCATCGATGAGGCCGTCGAGGATGCTTTGCAGCGGGCTGGCTCTGGGGGCCGCGCCGCGTGCTTGGCCAACGGGCAACCGATCGGCGATCCGGACGCTTGGGAGAGCCGGCTCGCCGAGACTCTCATCGACGACCCGTTGTGGGCGCTGTCCATCGAGGCCACGCGCCAGCCACGGCCGTCGCTGCCGCCGCCGCCCGGCTCCGGCAATCATGTCTGGGAATCGATTCGGGTGCACGCCAGTGGCGCGGCACGGCCGCAGGACCCGTCCGTGGTATCGGCACTATGAGCTTCCCCCGCTTTGATGGAGCGGTGGTTACCTGCCTCCGGTCGGGGCAGGGGTGAGGTTATCTGGCTCGGTCTGGGCGTGCCAGGCGGTCTCGTATTCGTCTGGGCTGCGGTAGCCGAGGTCGCGTTGGATGCGGCGGGAGTTGTACCACCCGTCGATGTATTCGAAGATCGCGTTGTCGGCTTGGTCGCGGGTGCGCCACGAGGTGCGGTAGACGAGCTCGATCTTCAGGGTGGACCAGAAGTTCTCCATCAGCGCGTTGTCGTACGAGTCGCCGACGGAACCCATCGAGGGCAGGATCCCGTTGTCGGACAGGCGTTGCGTGAAGCGGAAGGACGTGTAGTTCGAGCCCCTGTCCGAGTGGTGGATCAGTTGGCCGTCGCGGACGTCGCGGGTCCAGATGCCGTACTCGAGGGCGCCGAGGATCAGGTCGGTGTCGCAGCGGTCGCCGGCCTTCCACCCGACGATGCGGCTGGAGAACGCGTCCCGGACCGCGGCGAGCCAGAACGCGCCCTCGCCGCAGCGGATGCGGGTGGCGTCGGCGACCCACAGCCGGTTCGGGCCGGCCGCCGTGAACCGGCGGTTGACCAGATCGGGCGCCGGCGTCGCGTTCGGGTCCTGGACGGTTGAGCCGCCGCGCCAGCCGCGGCGCAGGAACGCACCCTGCCAGCCCTGGCCGGCCATCAGCCGCTCGACGCGTTTGCGGCCGACGTGGATGCCGTCACGGCGCAGCTGCCGGTGGACCCGGTCCGCGCCGTAGGTGCGGCCCGAGGCGGTCCAGATGTCGTAGATGTTGGACAGCAGCCCGCGGTCGACCAGGTCCCGGTCGCACGGCTGCTCGGCTTGGCGCAGCCAGGCGTAGTAGGTTGAGGTCGGAATCTGCAGGACCCGTAACAGGAGCGCGACCGCGAAGCGGTCCGAGTGTTCGTCGATGAACGTCATGACCGTCGCCGGGTCGGGTCGAGCTCCGAGGCGAAATACGCGCTCGCCGCCTTCAGGATCTCGTTCGCCCGCCGCAGCTCAGCGTTCTCCCGCAGCAACCTGCGGTTCTCCTCCACCAGGTCGGTGGACGGCCGGTCAGCCCGCTCACCCGCATCGGCCTCGGCCTGGCGGATCCAGTTGCGCAACGCCTCGTGATGCACGCCGAGCTGCTCCGCCAGCCGGCGGATCACCGGCTTCGGGTCCGACTCGCGATACAAGCGCACGGCACGCGCTCGCAGCTCGTCGGGGTACTTCTTCGGTGGTGCCACGGATCTTCCTCCCCACGGCCATCAGACCATGATCAAGAAGCTCCATGAAAGCGGGGGTGGCTCAGCCCGACCGAACGCGGAAGCGCCCGCGCCGACGCCCTGGCCGCCGCGGCACCCGCTCTAGCCTGGAAACGCCGCAGCTGCGGCGACGGGGTCAAAGGCCCGCGCGTCTATGACTGGGCGGTCGCCACCCTGCCCGACACCGGCACCGCTGAACACGGCCACACCCGCTGGCTGCTCATCCGCCGCAGCGTGACCAAGCCCACCGAACTGGCCTACTACCTGTGCTACGGACCGAAGGACACCACCGACGAGGAACTCATCCGCGTCGCCGGCACCCGGTGGGCGATCGAGGAATGCTTCCAGACATCGAAGAACGAGGTAGGCCTGGACCACTACCAGGTCCGCCGCTACGACGCCTGGTACCGCCACATAACACACTCGTTATGGTGGCCCACGCCTTCCTCGCCACCACCGCGTCACAGGCCGAAAAGGGGGCTACGAACCAGACGAGACGGCCTCATCCGCCTCACCCTCGGCGAGGTCCGACGTCTCCTGGCACACCTGATCACCATCATCCGACCCCTTGATCATATCGATCGATGGTCACGATGGCGCCGCCGCCACCAGTTCAGAGCCCGAACCAGCCACTACCAGCGAAGACTCGGCCTACTGGAAGTGCGGCTGGAGTACTAAGCGCCGCGGCTTCCGTCCCGATTGACCTTGCATTCAGCGCAAGGAAGGACCGGGCACGGGCTGCGGCTACCGCTGGTCCTTCCAGCCCCCGTGGATCACCGACTCGCTGCTGCCGGACTGCCCGCCCGCGCTACGCGCCATCGTCACTCCACCATCGGCGCCGACGCCCACCACCAGACGCGGCTCACCGACCTCGACCGATACGCCGCGGCCGCACTGCACGGCGAGGTCGCCCGCATCCGCGTTGCACCCCGACCTGTCATGCACGGCGGGCGCCGCGTCGCTGGCGGCCGCAACAGCGCCCTGCATCTGGCCGCGTTCCGGCTCGTCCAGCTCGCCACCCACAGCGACCTGGACGAGCACACCGTCCGGTCAGCACGGACTCAGCCCGGCCGAAGCCCGGCGCACCATCGGGTCCGGGATAGCGGGGCCGGACTGCAACACCCCGCGGCTGGCCCTCGTCGCAGCCGTGCTGAGCTGGTTCCGCGCCCTGCACCGGCTTGGACTGTCTCGTGCACCGGGTCCGCTCAACGCTATGGAACGGAGATCAATCGCAGGGACCAACGCGTGGAGAACCATCCGTCATCTCGCAGTGTCGCCGCCAGCCTTTTTCCGTCCGGCGTGAAAGCGCCGCCGCGGTAGTCGCCCTTCGCCAGGCTCCGGAACAGTCCGTCTTCCAGCGACCACAGGCCCGAACTCCCGTTGACCTTGCCGGCGACGACGATGCGGTCACCGCTCACGGTCAGGGCCCAGGGATCGCGCACACCCAGCGCGAGGCTCGTGATGCGCCCCGCGCCGTCGTAGCGGCAGACGGCGTACGTGGTCGGCGGGCCGGCCCTTTCCGTCCCGCACTGGTTGGCCAGAAAGAACAGCGTCCCGCTTTCGGTGACCGCCGGGAACCGTACATCGGCGCCGCCGACGCATTCGGAGCTCGTCTTCCCGACCGCCTTCATCCCTTGCGACGGACAGGATTCAACTCGCGAGTACACCGAGTCCGAGGACGCGGACCAGGCCGCCCCCCAACCGCCGAAGTCGATGGGCGTGACGGTCGTCTGCTCCTTGCCGCGGATGTCCTTGCGGACGAATGCCGACCGATTCGGTTCCAGGGAATTGCCGCAGGACATCACTAGCCCAAGCTCGTGATCGCTCATCGCCACAAGAGCATTGATCGAAGGACGCTCCTCGGCAGGACGACGGCAGTCGGGCGATTGAACGGTGACCGCTTCAGCCGGTTCACCCGGGCGCATCTTCATCGCCGACACACCGCCGCTGGAATCGTTCGCACTGTACTGAAGGAAGTAGATGGCGTCACCGATCCAAACCGGGGATCCATACGCCAAGGTCTTCGACGACGCCAGCACCTCCCCCAGCCCCGCATTGGAACATCCGGCAACGGCCGTAGCGCCGACAATCGCCAGCAGAACGATCATCACCCGGCGAACTGCACTACCAGCCCCGTCGCCGGGGCTGGTGAGCGCTTGGCGACTTCTACGAGCCATATGTAGCCAATTCACCGGCTTCAACCTTGGCTCTGATCTGCGCCCGCAGGTCCACGTACGACTCAGATCCCGACTTTTCGGCAACCTTGTGACCCGTGTCCCAGCCGAGAGCATTGTTGAACATGTCCGCCCTGGAGTCCTGCTCTCCAACGTCAATGTTCGGATTGCTCATATCCTTGTCGTGAATTCGCTGCAGGTAGGCACCCTGCTCGTGCGCCATACCCAACACCAGTGCATCATCCCTGGACACATCTCCGGACATGCCCATCAGTCCAAACCAATACGCATGATGGAAGGCATTCCATTTCCGCCTCAACTCGGGCGACGCACCTTCGGCATTTCCGCCGGGGTACTCCGCGTTGGCAGCAGCCTCGGCCTGACGGGCCTGGTTCATCGCATTCCAGCATTCGGACAGTCCCACGTGTGCACACCAAGCCATCTCGCCGGGATTTACCCTTCCCGCCAGCCAGAATGTGGCACAGAAAAGATGACAGTCCTTCAAGGCCTCGCTTTCCAGCTTGTTAACCTTGTCCAAAAGAGCTTTCTCGTCGCTCGTCAGCTTACAGTTGATCTGTTTTCCGCGGTTCTTGCACGGCGTCCCGCCATTCGTCTTCACATCGTCCGCGGGGTGACACTCGTAGCTGGTGCTGTTAGCGCAGGTCGACGGATCGTAGTTGGGATTATGCCAGGGTCGCGGCTCGGTGCCGCTCGGGTCGCTGAGCCGCAGCGGGCTGTTGTCGGCGTACGCGAATCCGTTGATCTGTAGGGGATCCTGGGTGTTGGTGACGGAGTCGTCGGAGATGAACCGGCCGGTTGCTGGGTCGTACTCGCGGGCGCCCAGGTGGGTAAGGCCGGTGTTGTCTCGAATACCGTTGACGAATCCGTGCGGGTTGGGCCAGGTGGGGTCGGCGCCGCGGGGGTTGCCGAACGGGTCGGTCTTGCGGCGGGTTACGGTCAGGCTCGCCGCGTTGATGGCGAGCTGGCCGGTGCCGTGCGGGTCGCTGAGAATCCAGGCGGTTCCGCTGGCGGTTCGGGTGGCGCTGCCGACGTAGCGGGTGCAGGTGGTGTTCGAGCCGACGCGGCGCAGTTCGAAGGCGCCGAGGTAGACGGTGACGCCGGCCGGGTCCTTAGCGACGAGCCGGTTGCCGTCGGCGTCGTAGATGTAGCTGGTGGTACCGGACGTATCGGCGATTGTGGCTAGATGCCCTTCGTTGTCCCAGGTGAGGGTCTGGCCGGGCTTTCCGCTGAGATTGCGGGTGGTGGTGTTGCCAGCTGCGTCGTATTGGAAGGTGTCGGTGCCGGTGGTGGCGCCGCTGGTGGTGACTTTGCTGAGGGTGTGGCGCTGGCCGGTGTCCGGGTAAATGTAGTTGCGGGTGGTGTCGGTGCCAGTCAGGGCGTGACGGACTTCGCTGGTGCGGTTGCCGCTCGGGTTGTTGTAGCTGTAGGTGGTCCAGTAGGGGTCGGGGCCGCCGACCGTGGTAAGGGTCGGGGTGGTTTGGCAGGTGGCGGTCGTGGTGGTCCAGGCCTCGGTGAGCTGGCGCAGGTTGTCGTAGCTGAAGCACTGGTTGGACACCGTGGCGCCGGCGCTGGTCTCGTTGATGTTGGTGACGTTGCCGGCCTGGTCGTAGCCGTAGTTCTCGGTGAGTTTCCCGACCCAGGTGTTTGGGGTGGTCTGGTTCTCGGTGTCGGTCGCTGCGGTGACGAGCCGGCCGGTGGCCTGGTCGGTAGTGGTGGTCTGCCGGACCCGTTTACCGGTGGCGCCGAGGATCTGTTGGTAGAGGCCGCCGAGGTTGTAGTAGCTAGTGCCGGCAACGTAGGTGTTCGCCGCGCTGGTCCGGGTCAACGGCAGGCCGGTGTTGTCGTAGGTAGTGCTGACCGTCTCGGCGGGCAGGTCACCGGCGGTCGGATAGCCGACCGTGGCGACGGATCCGTCGAGGTTGTAGGAGGTGGTCGTGGTGTAGCTGCCCGACGGCAGGCCGACGATGCTCTGGCTGGACGGGATGAGGGTGGTGTTGCCCAGGGGCCGGTAGGCGTCGTCATAGCCGGTGACCGTGGTGGTGAAGGCGTCCTGGCCGACGTAGCGGGTGGCCGAGGTGAGCTGGCCCTTGGCGATGGTGTCGTAGATCCACTGGGTGCGTTTGAACCCGGTCGTGTCCGTGCCGTCGTAGACGGCGGTGCGGCGACCGAGATCGTCGTAGGTGGCGGTGAGACTGATGCTGCGGGCGTCAGTGGTTCTTGTGAGCCGGTCGGCGTCGTCGTAGATGGCGGTGGTGGAGCCCTTGTCGGGGTCGCTGGTCGAGTCGACCCGGCCGCGCAGGTCGTAGTGGTTGGTCCAGCTGTTCCCGGCTGGGTCGGTGGTGGCGGTTAGCCGTCCGAGCCGGTCGTAGGTGTAGGTAGTCTTGGTGAACGAGCCGGCCAGGTTGGTGGTGGCGAACTGGCGCAGCTCAGTGGTCCTGCCGCGCACGTCCAGCATCGTCTGCGTGGTGGTGCCGCCGGTCGGCGGGGTGGTCGCGACCCGGTCGCCCTGATACAGCGTCGTGGTCTGCCACTTCAGCGCGTTTGCCGACCACAGTGCGTCGACCGTCTGCCGGCCGAGGTTGTCGTAGGTGAAGCGGTGCTGGGTCAGAACATCGATGTCGTTGAACCCGGCGACGCTGTCGGTGGGTGCGGCATTGTTCCAGAACGTCGACGTTTTGGCGACCAGTCCGCGGCCGTCGTAGGCGGTGTCGGTGATGACCCGCCCGCCGTTGGCCTGCGGGCCAGGGGCTTGGGTCTGGCGCAGCCGCATCAGCCCGTCGTAGAGCTCATAACTGACGACCTGGTTACCGTTGGCCGCCAGCTTCTTCGTGGTGACGGTGTTCGGGCCGCCGGTGGAGCGCAGGGTGTAGGCGTATTCGATGTCCGGCAGGGTGGTGGTGGGGCCGTTCGCCGCGGTGTGCTGGCGGAAGACTCGGGTCAGCCGGCCCAGCAGGTCATACTCGACCGTGGTGGTCTTGGTGTTCGGGTCCACCACCTGGACCGCCAGACCGCGCAGGGGGTTCAGTGTTGTGACGGTGGCATGACCGAGCGGATTGGTTTCGGTTGTAGCGGTGACGGCGGCGCCTGACGCCGGGCTGTAGGCGGTGGAGGAGTGCTTGTCCAGCGCGTCGTAGCTGTCGGTCTGGCGTCCGTAGCTGTCGTAGCCGGCCCGGCTGGCCTGGACCCAGGTCAGCGTTGTGCCGTTGACCGCGCTGAGTTTCTTGGTCATCGTCGTCAGGCCCTTGGTGGGCGTGGCCCCGACCGTGGTGGTCGCGTCGTAGAACGTCTGGGTGCCGGCCAGATAGTCAGCGGCGGTCGGTACGGCAGCGCAGGTCGTGCTCACCGACTGCACCGGGTAGTCGATCATCCACTTGGTGGTGTCAGGCGTGGCGTAGGTGTTGGTGGTGCACACGTCATCGGTCGTGGTGCCGGGGTCGCCGTCGTCCTTGACCGTGGCTTCCAGCCCGTACGAGTTGTAGGTGTGGGTAGCCCGGTTCCACCGCCAGCTGCTGCTCACCGGCAGCCAGGTGCCAACGTCGGTCTGCGCCTCGCGGTTGTATCGGGAGGAGATGGTGCCGATGTTGGTGCCGGTGTTGCGGGAGCCGGTGGCGGACTGCCATGGCTGGTGGATGGTCTTACTGAGCACGGCGGTGCCGTCGAGGGTTTGCTCCTCGCGGAGGGTGCCGCGCAGGCCGTCGGCGTCGTTGACCGGGCCGTTGACCGAGTCGGTGATGGTGGCCTGGCGGGTGTTGATGCCGCTGGCGGTGTAGTCGCCGGTCAGGCCGCGGTAGTACAGCTTCTTCGACACCGACTGCTGGCCACCGGCGGCGCCGACGGTCGTGGTCACGGTGCTGTAGCCGGCGAAGTCGGTGAACGAGCGGTGCGCATTGGTGGCTGCCTCGTCGCCGCTGTAGTGCCACAGCGTGTTCGTGCTCGACCCGGCGGTGCTGTAGGCGTAGCTGGTCTCCACGTTCGGCGACCCGGCCAACGAGTCGAAGTCGGTGACCTTCGTGACAACATACTTGTGGTAGTAGTTCCATCCGCCGCCGTTCCACTGGGGATAACAACGCAGCGGGAACTGATCCCACGGCACACCGTTGACGTTGGCGATGGTGCACTCTGGCGACGAGTACGCCGCGGTGGTGATGTGCCCGGTGCCGGTCTCGATGTAGCTCAGCCGGAAGTGGTTGTAGTACGGGCCGACGTTGGTCACCAGGTTCGGGAACCGGTCGCCGCCGAAATGCATCCGCGGCGTGCTCAAGCTGTTGGCACCGTTGTAGCCCGTGCGATAGATGAAGTCGAACCACAGCGACGGTGACACGTTCGTCTCGCCCGAGGACGGGAACGCATGCTGCAGCGTCCACACGTCGGCGTTCTGGTAGCTGTTCGCGGACGGCGACCACACCCTGGTCGTGACGTTGTCCAGCAGGTACGGGGTCCAGAAGGTCGGCGTTCTCTGCGTGCACGACGTGCGGTCCAGCGGGCAGTGCTGGTCCCACGGCGTGTCCAGCCAGTTCTCCGGATGATCCATGCACGGCTCGGTCAGGCACCGCCCGAGGCTGCGGAACACCACCTGCATCGGCGCGTTCGAACTCGCCTCACTCCCCGCCCGGGTGCCGTAGTCGATGTGGTCCAGCGTGGCGGTGATGTCGTAGACGTGGGTGTCGGTGCCGTTCCAGTTGCCGTACTTGCCCTGGAACTTGGTGTAGAAGTACGTCATCGTGTTGCCGCGGGGGTCCACGACGTAGTCGAGGTTCCAGCGGTACGTCATGTCGCAGCCGGACCAATAGTCGTGCGTGTTGTTCTTACACGGCTCACCGGCATGGTTGCTGTACACCAACACGTTCTGGGCGCTGTTCGTCGACTGCGTGTCGCCCGGATAGCGCTTATTCATGCCGAAGAAGTACTGCGTGCCGTCCTGCGCGGTCAGCTTCCAGTACCGGCCGAACCAGTCCCCGTTACCTTTACTGTTGTCGTTCAGAAACTCCAGACGCGACCCATCGTCGGACTCCAGATGCCAGGCACCGGACGCGTCGTCCTTGACCAGCCGCCCGGACCGACCGCCGAAGGACATGGTCATCGCCCGATCGGAGAACCAGCACAGATCGTCGTTCGTCCACTGGTCGTCCTTGCACGAACGGTACGACTGCTCGATGTACCCCGGGGAGTAGTCCCATCCCTCACCGATCCACGACGACTGGGCGTTCTTCGCCACCGTCAGACCGTCCACGCTCGTCGAGGAGTACTGGAACGTCACATCCGGCACCGGACCGCCCAGTCCGGGCGGCATCGTCAACGGCACCGAATAGCTGAGCTCACCGCCCTGCGTACCTGCGGCCCAACTGGAGGTTTCGTTCAGTGACGTGTGCGAGTAGTCCCCGCCAGAACTGGACGGGGAGGCGCTGAGCGCATATACAACCTGACCGCCGGGCGCCGCCGTCAGCGGCGTCGAACCTGTCGTTGTCGTCGACGCCGACGTCCTCGTCGATGACAGCGGCGTCGAGCCAGCAGCACCACCCGCAGCCATCACGGCGTCCGCTTTCCCACCGGCTGCGAAGACTTTTCCGGTGCTATCGGCGACGTTCACCGCATCGAACGACACCACCTGCGACGCGACCGAGTTGACCGCCCCGTCGACCGGCGTCTGCACCTGACACTCGGCCCGCTCCGGCGTTGTCAACACACACTCGGGCAACCGCACCAGACGAAGCCGGCCGCCATAGTTGCCGCCGTACGCGTTCGCGAACGACGAGTAGTCGACGTCGAGGGCCACCTTACCGACACCGGCCTGGCCGTCGTCGCGGACCAGCGTGAACAGCGCACCCTGCACATGTGCCTTGTCCGTGACCGCCCGATCCGCCACCGACAACCGCACCGTCGACGGACCCTTCACCGTCTGCAGCCGCGCCTCCGCCTTCGGATCCGCCAGCGGATCCGCCGGATCAATGCCTTGCTTACGCACCCGCACCGCAAGCCCACCAGCACGGCCAGCGCCAGCACCGGCAGTCTTCGCCGTCACCGCAGAACGAGTCGCGCCGAGACTGGCGGTGTCGACCGCGATCGAGGCCGTACCTCCCGCGGGCCACACCGCCGCAGCGGGCGACGCCTGCACCACCCGATCGGACTCCGGCAACGGCACCGTTTGACCCGACACGCCCTTCACCGGCACCGACGCCTCCGCCGGCCGATCCGGCTGCAACGCCACCGGTACGGGCACAGCCGCGGCGTACGGGGGAGCCACTAGCACTCCCGCCGACACCGCCAGCACCAGACCGAAGGCCAACCCCAACCGGCCACGACCCTGCCGAACCAGACGAACACCCAAACCGCCGCGCCGACGCAGCATGCAAACCTCCCCGTGCCGATCATGCAAGGAGACACGGTATAGATCAGCACCGTTGCTGGGAAGAAGCTGATAGTTACATCGCAATCGGTAACCGGAATCTCCAGCTTCCGCGACCATTCCGGCAGCACGCACCCCACTTCAGTGATGACCATCACATCGCAAAGCTACTTAGCGTCGGCATGGCGCTGGCTAGGAGTTAGGTAGGTAAGTCCGGAGCGCTGCCCTACAGGTATAAATGATCTTGGCTGGGACAGGCCGCCCACCAGCGGCCACCAAAGACGGCCTCTCCAAGAAATAGATCATCCGCTGCCTCAAGCGCTACATCGCCCGAGAGCTTTACCAAGTCATCACAGCAGGCAATCTCCAACCCCCCGCTTGACATCCATAGGAGCATCTGGCATCGGTGGACTCCGCGATCGTGCGGGCGCATCAGGGCGGCACAGAGGGGCATTCCGATTCCGGCCAACCAGCCGCCGGGCCGGAACCGGCTCACGCCATCAGACGATCCCGATGTGGACTGACCACGAAAATCCACCTGGTCCGCGACGGCGCCAGACGAGTCTTAGGCCTCGTCGCCACCGGCGGCAATGTCAACGACGACACCCGTTTCAAACAATGTCGCGAAACGCTGCTTCAACCGGCTCAAACATCTAAGGAATGCCAGTCGGCGGCCACCCGCTACGATAAGACCACCACCTCATTCTGGGCCACCATCACCATCGCCGCGCTCCTGCAATGGCCATGACCTTTCAAAACACTGCCGAGCAGATCGATCTCGAGGGAATCGACATCTTGCAGGTCCATCCCCAATACGGGTATGCAAGTACCTCGACATTCGTTTACGAATCGTAATCTTTGGACGAAATCAGGAGCTACTACATCCAATACGGACACGCCCGCCTGACGGTTGCCGTCGTCCTGAGCCCAACCGCGTGCCGGCCCTACGCCGGTTTGGGGGGTTTCGGATGCGCTCGCGGAAGAGGATCCAGAGTGCCTCGACGCCATCGCGCCAGGTGATCTTCTTGCCCTCTTCGCGGGTGCGGGCGTGGTAGGAAATCGGAACTTCGTAAGGTCGGACACCGCGGCGCAGGAGCTTACCGGTGACCTCGGCCTCCATGCCGAAGCCTCTGGATTTCATGGTCAGCGACCGGTAGAGCTCAACCGGCATGAGCTTGAAACAAGTCTCTAGGTCGCCGATGTAGCAGTTGAAGAGGATGTTGGCGGCGGTGGTGACGGCTTTGTTGCCCATCACGTACCAGAACGAGAAGGAGCTGTGGCTGCCGAACGTGCGGTTGCCGTATACGACCTGGACGCCGCTGTCGAGGACCGGCTGGAGCAGACGCGGAATGTCCTGCGGGTCGTACTCCAGGTCGGCGTCGAGGATCACCATGTAGGTGCCCGTCGCCTGGTCGACCGCGGTGCGGATCGCGGCGCCCTTGCCCTGGTTCACCTGGTGCACGTTGGGCCGTAGGCGGGGGTCGCTGGCGTGGCGCCGCAGAATCTCGGCCGTGCGGTCCGTGCTGCCGTCGTCGACGACCACGAGCTCGATCTCGCACGGGTACGGCACGTTCAGTGCCTGCTTGAGTGCCTCATCGAGCCGTGCCTCTTCGTTGAAGACAGGCATCAGGATGGACAGTGTCACTGTGTTCTCCAGGATCAGATCAGCTCAGAATGCGATGTCGGCGCGGGCAGTCCCGTGCGGGGGCTCCGAACCGTCCGGATCCTGCGGGTCGGCAGAGGGCGCGTCGCCGGCGGGCGGGTCGGCTGCGGTGGCAGGGCTATGCCATGCCACCACCGCCCAGCAGGCGGCGCTCGCACAGGCGAGGACCACGATCGAGATCATCACCCGGTCGACCGAGGTGATCAGGTGCCATCGCAGGGGCATCGGCGTGGTCATGTAGATCAGCGTGAGTGTGAGCCAGTACAGCGCGCAGACCGCCCACAGCCACAGGTCGCTGTCCAGTCCGAACGCCCGGCGGCGCTGGCGCAGGACCAGCAGCCCGAGCAGCGCGGCGAGCACCGCGTACGCCACGACCCAGTCGACCCGCCCGGCCATCGTCTTGAAGACCAGCGGGAACCGTCCCACGGTGTCCGGATCGCCGTGCAGCAGCCGGGTGAGCCCTCCACCGGCGAGCACGTCCGTGTTCGCGCCCAGCAGGCGGGCGGTGACGGACCAGACCCCGGCGGTCGCCACGGGCAGCCAGGTCCACCCGAGATGGCGGAGGTTTCGCCGGTACTTCACGCTCGCGACGACCGCGAGCGCGAGCACCATGGTCAAGCCCTCGTTCTTCATCAAGCCTGCGGCGCACAGCAGCAGCATGGTCAACGGCAGGGTGCGGCGATTGAACGGGTCTTTGCCGAGTAACACCAGCACCGCGCCGGCGGCGAAGGCGGTCGCGCACATCGCGTCGCTGAACCCCGCGGTCGGGACCAGCCACATCGGGCTCCATGCCGAGTAGCCGACCGCGATCGCGGCCAGCCACGACACGAGCGCCGGCCCGGAGGCGGTAACCAGCCGGACGGCGTACACCGCGGCGGCGGTGGTCGAGAACGTCACCGCGCCGGTGACGATCGCGGCAGGGTAGAAGTCGTGGGTGCCGAGAAGCTGCCAGATCAGCGCCACCGGCGCCGACGCCAGAGGCGGATAGTCCTGGTGACTGAACGCCAGCGCCACGTTCCCGATCGCTTCCCGGGCGAACCCGCCGCCCCGCGCGAAGTACCCCGCGTGCAGCCACCAGATGAGGTGCGCATCCCAGGCCAACGGCTGCTGGAGGATCGGCAGGAACGGCGGTGTCAACGGTAGGGTCAGCAGCAGCGCGTCGCGCCATGAGCTATGCGGTGCCCGCGGCTGACCACGCAGCCACCATGCCAGGAACCCGGTGAGCAGGAACAGCGGCACGAACCAGGCCACCAGCGAACCACCCGCCGCCAGCATGAACAGCACAGCCACGGTCGCGACAGCTGCACCCGCGACCGGTGCGACCACGATCGCCAGCGGTACCGCCCGGGTCAACGCGAAGCCGAGCGGCAGCCCGGCGACGAACAGCAGCACCAGGCCGAGCAGACTGGTCATCCGTCCACCGCCTTCCGCGTCACGAGCCGGATGCCATGCGGCGCCGTCTGGTCGAACTCCAGCCGGACCTCCACCTCCGCAGACCCGAGCACCACCACGATGCCGTGCAACGTTGCCAACTGCCGCAAACGCAGCTGCCACTCCAGATGGTCCTCGATGATCACCACCCGGGTGCCGGCCGGCACCTGCCGGGCGAACTCGTCACTGAGATACTCCAACTGCTCCCGGTATCTCCGGTCGGGATCGCTCAGATCGGTGTTGACTGCCGTGGTCACGCCGACCCTGGTCGAGTGCACCGCTGGCCGCGCCGCTTGCACCAACGCCGCCGCGCACAGCAGCACGACGAGCAACCGCACACCGAAACGTAAGGCCCCTTCGCCGGTGTCCGGCCTGGGCAGCAGTGATCGCAACCCGCTCAGTCCTTCCGTGTACCGTCGCCACCCACGGGCGAACCGGATCACCCTAGACGTTGAAAAGGGCCAGCAGCACGGCAGCACCCCAAGATCAAGTAAAGCGGTAGCAGTACGCCCTTCCGCGACCGGGGCACGATTGCGCGCGGGCGATGGCGACCCACACGTCGAGCTCCATGGGGCCAGCCGGCGGAGCAGTTCAGTGGTAGTCCCAGACCGCGCTCCGGCTTACAGCCGCACGCAGATCGCCGAGCAGGAGCCGGTCAATGGCGGCGCCTTTCCACCTCCGCCGCGGTGGCCCCGCAGGTTCGCCCAGGCACGATCGTGCTCACCCTCGACCAAGGCCGCCGCCGCAGGGCTGCTACTCGAGGTCGCCGACGTCGAGTAAGCGGTTGCCCACCCCTGCCACCCGTCGGCCTTCCTCCAGCGCAAGACTCAGCTCGAGCGCAACGACGCCTTTGGCGGCATCGCGGCCGCGCAGGACGTCGTCTCCGCCCTCTAAGTTGTATTCAAGGGTAGCCATATTCAGGGCATCCAAGGCCGGGAAGCCGCCCAGGCCCCTGGGCCAGCCAGCAAACTCGAGGCGCCGATTCGAGGGCGAGCAGGAGGACGCTCCACTTCAAATCGTCTGCGCCGATGACAAGGTATCCGAACCGGGAGAGCCCGTACCTCCGGTTGCCGCCCTCGTCGTACGCCTCGACGACCACCCAAGCCTGTCTGGTGGCCGGCCCTTCAAGAAACTCGGCGATCGGCAGCATGTCAGTCTGTCCGTTGAATCCGACTCAGCCAGCGCAATAGGTCAGAAAGTCCGTAGACGACTCGGGCACGTCGACGCGCCGCTCGATCCTGCGATGTAGCAGTAGGACGCACTGACGACCCAGGGCTGCGGGACCGTCAACCACATTGACGACTGGTCAGCGCGTTGGAAATGGCCCCCCTCGTCACGAACCCTCGCACAATTAAGCCCGTGCCGACAGTCAAGATCGCACCCCTCGTTTACCCCCCGAAAACCCTGCGAACGGACGACAATCTGCGACAACGCTTGGACCGTCGCCATGAGCATTTTGGCAGTTCAGCGCCAAGAAACGACAATCAGTGAAAGGACCGAAGCAGGTGCGACCCATAACAAGGGGTCGTGGGTTCAAATCCCGCTGTCCCGACCGGCTAGGGGTTTCCGCAGGTCAGCGACTTGCGGGAGCCCCTTTTTCATTGCTCGGCATCACTGCCAGGTCTAGCACGCCGCTGTTGGACCCCTTGACTAGGCAGGTTGCAGATGCCGCTCCTGAAGATCGACAAGCTCACCGAAGGCCTCGCCCGGGACTGGTCCGGGTTCCTCCGGGACTGGGACCGTTCCCTCCGGGCGGGGAACTATCCGGAGACCACCCGGTACAACTACCTCCTCGCCGCGGCGCAGCTCGCCCGGTACCTCGCGGAGTACTCCCCCGACCCGGACGCCGACGAGGCCGCCGAAGACCCGACCGCCGTGACGAAGAAGCACATCGAGGCGTTCCAGGCCTGGATGATCGACACCCGCTCGGCGTCGACCGCGCTGAACAAACACAAGGGCCTGCAGCAGTTCTTCCGGTGGCTGCTCGACGAGGACGAGATCACCCGCTCCCCCATGGACCGCGTCAAGCAGCCGAAGACCCCTCAGAAGCTCATCCCGGTCATCCGCGACGACGACACCCGCCGAGTCCTGGACGCCTGCCGGGGCAAGGGTTTCGCCAGTCTGCGCAACGAGGCGATCGTCCGGCTCTACTGCAACACCGGAGCCCGCCTGTCCGAGATCGGCAACCTCCTCGTCACCGACATCGACCTCAACACCGAGTCGATCCACGTCCACGGCAAAGGCGCCAAAGACCGCCGCGTCCGGATCGGGCCGAAGACCTCCCGGGCCGTCTCCAAGTACCTCCGCGCCCGCGCCAAGCGGCAGGGCGCCGACGAGGTACCGCAGCTATGGCTCGCCGAACGCGGCCTGAACCCGCTTCGCCCGAACGGCATCAAGATCCTGCTGAAGCGGCTCGGCGCAGCTGCCGGCATCGACGGCCTGCACGCGCACCGCTGGCGGCACAACTACGCCCACGAGTGGAAACTCGCCGGCGGCGACACCGGCGACCTCATGCTCCTGCTCGGCTGGGCCTCGGACGACATGCCCCGCCACTACGGCGCCAGCGCCGCCGCCGAACGCGCCCAAGAGGTCCAGGTGCGTCTCGGCATCGGCGAACGCGTCTAACGCACGTCCTGGCTAACCCTGGCCAACTACACAGCCCGGCCAGCAGCGTCCAGACTTGCGGCCCGGCACCCTCACATCCAAAGGAGTCCACCACCGTGACGCGCTACGCGGTACACGACGAACGACACGAACTCATCGCCTGCTGGGCCGCTGGCTACGGCGAAACGGCCCGCACGGTCAGCACGCTGCCCACAGACGCCAGCCACTTCCAGCGGCTCGTCCTCGCCGAGGCACTGACCCGCCTGTCCCACGCCCTATGGCGCTGCTACACCCACCCCGCATCCGCCATGGCCAGTACCGCCCCCAACACCGAAGGCTGGCGCCGCCAGCAGACGCGAGGATCGTTCGATGTCGTCCTCGAGGCGATCCGCACCCCGAACCTTCCGGACGACGACGGCACTCTGATCGTCTCCTACGACCCGGTCGAGGAATCCGCGCACCGCGTCGGTCGGTCCCTGCACGACATCAACGCGCCCAGCCTCACCGCCGCGGTCGGCAGCGATGTCGAGGCGGAACTCGCCGCCGTCGAGCAAGCCGAACGCGGCGATCTCACCGGCCGGGCCCAGCAAGCCGTCACCCTGACCCGTGAGGACATCTCTCCCATCCAGGTCGCCGCCGCGGACCAGCTGTTCGCCAGACACACCCTCGGCAGCGACGACCTGTTCCTGTACTACGACCCCACGGCCGCCGCCGTGGCCGCGGCCCACTGGCTCACCGCCGCGGCCGAAGTCGTGGAGGACCTGACCGGCATCCCCGCGTCGACTGTCGTCGAACGGGCTGACCGCATCGAGGCCCTCCCCTACCCGACACCGACCGCCGTCCTCGAGATGGTCACCGACAGACGGAGCCCGGCAGACGCCGTCATGACGCTCATCCAGGAGGCAATGTCCGTCGCCGAGGGCGAACTGCCGCCCGACAGCGCCGCAGCGGACATACTCATCGACGCAGGAGCCAACTCAGGCGAATCCATTCGACTCACGCCCCTCGATCCGCAACGACCCGCGAGAGACCTCCTTGAAGACCTCCTCGCCGGCATCCGCGGCTGCCGGTTGCTCTACGAGGCAGAGTCCGACGACGACGGAGACTCCTTCGACCAAGCGGTACAGGAACGAGCCGCGGCCGACCATGACCGCCTACTCTGAGGCCGTCGGGCCGGAACCCCAACCTTCCGATTACAAGTTTGACGGTCCCACAATCCTCATCCAGAGCCCCTATCCCCTCCCCCACTGCTGACCTGCCGCTTTCGGCTCCGCGCGGCGACAGATCGCTCCGCCAGCTGCAGCATGTAGGCCCTCCTGGCGTGGACGGCCATCACGAGACGCACGTGGTCGGGCAGGACGCCGTACGGGTCGACCTGGCGCTCGAAGCGGGCGAGAAACCCGGAGGTCGCCGGCGCGGTCCGGGCAGTCGGATCGACGGTGTTCGCCCAAGAGGCGTGCGCGGCGATGCGGGCACGCCGAGTTCGCTGCTCAGCGGTCATGCGTTCAGACACGTTCACCGATCCTCATCCGAGCCTGAACGACCTGAGCACGCTCCGCCGCGGCGCTGGCACCGTAGTGGCGCGGCATCTCGTCCGATGCCCAGCCGAGGAGCAGCATCAAGTCGCCGGTGTCTCCGCCGGCCAGCTTCCATTCGTGGGCGTAGGTATGCCGCCATCGATGCGCATGCACGTGCTCCACCCCGGCGCGCTCACCGCGACGCCGCAGCATGATCTTCACACCGTTCGCGGCGAGCGGAACCCCTCCGCGTTCGGCCAGCCACAACTCCGCCAGCTCAGCGCCCTTGCGGCGGGACCGTACCCGGAGGTAGCGGCTGACTGCCCGGCCCGTCTTCGGCCCGATCCGCACCCGCCGGTCCTTGGCGCCTTTGCCATGGATGTGGACGACGTCGGTGTCGAGGTCGACGTCGTCGATGGCGAGGTTCGCAATCTCCGACAGTCGCGCACCGGTGTTCGACAGCATCCGGATGATGGCTTCGTCCCGCAGGTCGATGAAGCCCTTGGTCGCACAGGTTCGCAGCACCCGCCGCATCTCGTCGTCCGCCATGACGGGAATGAGCTTCTTGGGGGTCTTCGGCTGCCGGACGCGAGCCATCGGGTCCCGGACGATCTCTTCTTCGTCCAGGAGCCACCGGAAGAACTGCTGCAGCGACTTGTGCTTTGTCAGCGCTGTCGTCGCCGACCGAGTCGCGATCATCCAGGCTTGGAAGTCCTCGATCTGCCGCTTCGTCACCGCCCCTGGCTCGGGGCAGCTGCCATCGTTCGCCGCGCTCTCCGGATCGTTCAGATACCGGCCCAACTGGACCGCAGCCAGCAGATAGCCGTACCTCGTCGTCGCCGGATAGTTTCCGGCGCGCAGGGTCCGGTCCCAGTCACGAATCAGTCCGGCCCACAGAGGTGGCACGCGGGCGGTCAGCCGGCCAATGTCGACCGTCGTCATGGCACGCCGATCCGGATAACTCGAGCAACTACCGTTGTCCGTGCGATCACCAACCCACTCTGACGCGCGGACGTCGGCGCCGGAAGTTGGCCAGAGTTAGCCAGATCTGTCCGGAGAGGATCGGGTGAAGGCCGAGCGGTAGGTCAGTGCCGTAGAAGCCAGGCGCTGCTCGGGCCGGGGTTGCTGGCCGCTCGTCCATCTGGCAGTGGCGAGCTCGAGGTTGGCCATGACGGTGAGGCATGCCCCACCAGGACGGGTCCCGGTGGGGCCAGCCAGGTCCGCTCGAGTGCCGATCAACCGGTAAACACCCGCGGCTCAAGCACGGCCTGCACGACGCCGCCACCAGCCCCAAGCTGATCCGCTCCTGGTGGCGGCGATGGCCGGACGCAAACGTCGGCCTGGCCACCGGCATCGCCCTTGACGTCTGCGACATCGACCCCACAGCCGGGATGCGCAGCCTCCTGAACCTCCTCGGGGTCGTACGGCCCAACGCGCCGCTCGTCCGCACCGGGCTCGGCTGGCACATCTGGTACGCCAGCACCGCACTGCCCAGCCGGATCGGGATGCTGCCCGGCGTCGACTGGCGCGGCCAGGGCAGCTCCGCCATCGCACCCCCATCCCTGCACGCCAGCGGCCGCCGCTACACCTTCCAGCAGCCCATGGACCACCGACCCGCTGCTGCCGGGACTGCCCAACCGCGCTACGCACCATCGTCACACCACCACCGTCGCCAGCACCGAACACCAGACGCGGCATCACCGACCTCAACCGGTACGCTGCGGCCGCCTTGCACGGCGAGATCGCCCGCATCCGCGCCGCACACCCCGACCCGTCATGCACGACGGGCGCCGCGTCATCGCCGGCGGCCGCAACAACGCCCTGCACCTGGCAGCGGTCCGGCTCGGCCAGCTCGCCGCCCACAGCGAACTGGCCGAGCACACCGTCCGGTCCGCACTCACCGACGCCGCCCTGGACGTCGGACTCAGCCCGGCCGAAGCCCGGCGCACCATCCGGTCCGGATGGCGGGCCCGGCTGCAACGCCCCCGCAGCTGACCCTCGTCCGCTGCCGCCGCAACCCGGGTTCCGGGCGCACACGGCCGCCGGCCCGCGCCTGTTGCCTCGCGACGGTCACAGCCGTCGATCACGCTGGCACCCGCGATTCGAGGACGCCCAAGGAGGAGAGCGTTGAACGGGTACCAGCGGCTCGCCGCCGTTGACGCACACTCGATGCCGATGAGCGGGCATAGACCAAACCCGAGGCGGGCATCGGCCGCTCAGTCGCCCCGCGCTGCTGATGCGTGCAGCGCATCCCAGCGCGGCCCATCGCCGCCTCGCCCGCGAACTGCAGGCTCGCCCTGCCACCCGCGAAGCTAGGCAAGTCTGTTCATGGCAGCCTGGATCTGCAGCCAGGACGGGGCACTCTCGGCGGTTTCGGTGACCGTTTCCAGATCTCCCGGCTGCCACGTCTGGATTCCGTCGGTGAGGTCGAGTTGGTCCATGTCGACGACCCGAGCCTCAGAGGTGCCGGCAAGGAATTCGGTCACTGCGGCCGCCGACGCCTCGACCGGGCCAGCCCGTCCCACCGACAGCACCAGAAGCGTGCCGTCCCGGCCGGCAACGATCAGTTCGCCTGTGACGGCTGCCGCCAGCGCGGTCACCGCCGACCCGGGCAGCGCCTCATGTTCCCTAACCCGTTCCCCGTCGATCTGGAACTCGATGACGGCACCCTCCGGCGTACCGATCCAGCAAACACCCGGAACCGGCCCGAACGCCACGTTGTGGCGCGACCAGGCGCGCATGCCGCCCAGCCACTCCTGCGGATACGGGTACCCCGGATTCGGCTCCCCGAGCGTCAGACCGAGAACACGGCGCAGCGACGGAAACTCGAACACCTCGAGCGAGTTGCCGTACGCGTTGCCCCGCACCGCGAACTGCCGCCCGTCCGGGCTGAACACAGGAGTCTCATAGCCGTCGCAGTCGAGGATCAACGCCCGGCGCAACGGCCGCAGCACCGGCCCGGCATCCTCAGCGAAGAGCACCAGCGTGGCGCCCTGATCGCTCCGCAGCGTGGCCAAGATGCCACCGCCCGGATGCGCCACGACTCCGGTGTCCCAGCGCGGGCCGATCGCGGTTGCGCCGGCGATGAGGTCAAGCGTGATGGACGACTCCCAGCCTTGCTCTCCGCCGGCGGGCGACAACCAGAGCGTCTGACCGTCCGGGCTGAACGCCACGTCCCGGTGGTACTCGGTCGGGGGAACCCCGTCGATCCTGGAGGTACCGGCAGGGGTCCAGCAGACCGTGCTGGCGCCGTCCGCCACCACGAGCTGCGGCTCATCCGGGTGCCAGGCGGCGGATGGTGTCCGCCTGAACCGGTCATAGCCGACGGTGTCGTAGGGGGCCGAATCCGAACCGACAGCACCAATCTCACGCAGCTGCCCGATCCCGTACCCCCAGATCCGAATCGCCGGGCGTTCGGTGTCCCAACCGGCCAGCAACGGCAGCCTCGGGTGGCAGAGCAACCGCTCGAGCGTGGCTCCGCAGCGGATCCGTGCCAGAGTTTCCATCGGCACACCGTACCGGTCAAGGACGCAGCGATGGGTGCACCGGATCGGCTGCTGGGGGCGGTTGCAGCCAGCTGGCGCCAGGACCACGATCTCGGCAGGCGTCCGGTGGGTCCCCGGTCCAAAGGGAGTAGGCGTCGGCCGCGCCAGCGATGCGGCAGCGCGTGCATCGCGACGCAACAATCCGCGTGATTCGGCCGCTATCGACGGCTTCCGTGACGTCAGGTGCACTGCCGTGCCGCGATCCGCGCACTACCGACCGTGATGGCCAAGCTGGAAGTTCGACGCGCGGAGCCGCCGTTGGTGCGCGGCCCCCGGCCCGACGCTCTTCACCAACAGTGACCGGCTCTGCGGGGTCGGGGCTCGCCGAGCAATCCGGGAGGGTGAGCAGAGCTCAGGTGCTTGCGATGGTACGACGGCGTCTCGGGTGGCGGAGTTGTATCGTCGACGGCCTCTGACCAGCACGGACTCACCCATTGACAGGTTGCAGTGGGTAGCGCACCGCCGAAGGTCCCTGTCATCGGCCCTTCAGGCGGCGAACCGGTCCAGGATGGTCAGGATCCAGCGGCCCGGGTCCAGGTCCTTGCCGATGAACTCCTTGCGCCGCAGCCAGAGCTGCCGCTGCCCCTCGTCGACCAGCCGGCGGAGCCCGATGAGCAGCCGGTCGACGGCCGGGCGCAGGGGCTGCGGGCAGCCGGGCAGCGCGCCGGCCAGGGCGGCCAGGGCGGCCGGGCCGTCGGGGACGTACAGGTAGTCGGGGCCGGCCGGTAGCCGCTGGCGGGACAGGTCCACCCCGCCCAGGAAGTCGAAGCCGGTCATCCGCAGGTCGGTAAAGTCGTTGTCCACGATCGTGTTGTGCTCGCGGCCGACGATGTCGACGTCCGCGAACGGCACCACGTGCGAGAACCAGCCGCTGCGCAGCGTTCCGGTGAAGACGCAACCGACAAGCTCGACCGCGTTGCACTCCCAGGTCCGCAGGTTCACGTTGCGAAACGAGCAGTCGACGAACCGTGCGAAGCCGGCCGCCGGCATCCGCAGCCGGGCACCGTCGAACACGCACTGCCGGTACTCCGACTGGACCGTCCCGGCCCCGAAGCTCGCGTCGTCACAGACGACGTCGGCGAAGCTGCACCGCTCGAACGTCGATCCGATCGCCGCGAACTTGGTCATCCGCCGACCGGCGTAGGACACTTCGACCAGGTGCTCGCGGTCGACGACGATCCAGTCTCCGCCCGGACGACCCACTACCGCAGCCCCCTAACTCTCCGGCTCACCGAAGGTGGGTAGCTCGTACAACGAGTAGCACGCGTCGTCGTACTCACCGCCCCTGGCCTGGTGGGCGGCCAGCTCCTTCTTCGTCGTCAGCTCGACCATTCTACCGGACCGATGCGTGAAGTCCGGACCGGCGTTGCCCTTGCCGCCGTGCCGATAAGTCCACTCACCGGGATACAACCGGTCGAGGAGTTCGAACACCTTCTTGTGGATGCGGTTGCCGCGGAAGACGTCCTGCAGGAACTTCACCTTCCGCTCGTCGCCCGCCTCCCGCTCCAGGGCCCTGCTCTGTCCCGGGGTGAGCAACGCGTCGATCCCGGCCAGCCCGTAGCCGACGATCGTGTCGACGAGGTTGTCGATGATCAGCTTGAGCGGGTCGTCGTCCTCACACTTCGGCGGCTTGCCGTTCGCCGTGGCATCCGACGCCACCTCGGCACCCACCCCGGCTGCGGCGGCCGCGACGGCGGTGTTGACGGCGTCATCGGCGCTGGCGCCGGGGGCCAGGATGTTCGGCACATTCGCGGCAGCCGCGGTAGTGGTGCCGGCGCCGACGGAGTTGATCAGCTGGCCGCCGGCCGCGCCGCCGAGGTTGATCGTCGGGCGGACCAGGGCCGGCGACTGCACCGCCGGCGGGGCCGGGGCGGCGATCGGCACGGTGACCGTGGTCGACGGGGTCGAGGTGACCGTCGGTGCTACGGAAGTCGGCTGCCAGGTCGTGGTGGCCGCGCCACCGGCGGCGCCGGTTGAGCCGAGGCTGATGTTGTTCGCCTCGTTGAACGCCTTCACGGCCGGCACGGAGGAGTAGTGCGCCTCGATGTAGGCCAGGATCGCGGCCGGTGTCGCGTTCCAGGACAGTTGCCGGTTCACCTCGGCGTAGAGGTTGGCGGAGCCGATGGCGTTCACCAACCCTCGGACCTTGTCCAGGGAGGCGCTCATGTACGGGTTCGGCGCCGCCGGGCTCGATGATGTGCCCCAGTTGCCACCGTTGAAGTTGCCGAAGCACCCCGATTCCGACGACGAACACTGCCTGGCCCACTGATCGGTGATCGTCTTGGTGGCGTAGTAGCCGGCCAGCGCCACGCCGGCCCACAGTGCGAGCTCAGCGACCGGGATCACGCAGACCGGGCAGCGGCCGGTCGGGTCGGAGTTGGCGACGGGGCTGCCGTAGCTGTAGCCGTAGCGGTTCGCCGCGGCCCGCAGGTCGGTGGTGGCGTCGATCGAATCCCGGCTGAGGAACCCGCCGGTTGCCGGGTCGTACCAGCGGGCGCTCGCGTTGACCAGGTCGTCGTTGAAGTCTGTGTAACCGCCCTGGAAGCCGGCCGAGAAGGCCCCGCTGCTGGCTGCGGTCTGGCCGTACGGCGTGTAGCTGCGCGAGGCCAGTACGTTGCCGCTGGTGTTGCCGATCGCGCCGACCTGGTCGCCGTGAGAGAGGTCGTTGACGAGCAGCCGGGCCGGGTTGGCGCCGTACTGGTCGGAGTAGGCGGTGCCGTCGGGGGCGCGGAAGATCAGCGCGTCACCGAAGGCGGTCGCGGCGGTGACGGCGTTGTTGGTCAGGTCGTTGTACAGCACGCTGATGCCGTTGCGTTGGGCGAGCCGGCCCAGGGCGTCGTAGGAGTACTGCACCGTGTAGCCGGGGGCCTGGACCCGCGTCGGCTTGTCGAACGCGTCGTTGCTGTACTGCACCGTGCTCGCCCCCGTGGTCCGCGAGGCGAGGGTGCCACGATCGGTCCAGACGTTGGTGGTGCTCGGCTCGCCGGCGCCGGTCGCGCTCAGCAGGCGATTGCGGGCGTCGTAGGTGTTGGTCCGGGTGCCGCCCGGGCCGGTGGTCGTGGTCAGGTTCGACGCCGCGTCGTAGCCGTAGCTGATCTGCTGGCCGTCCGGGCGGGTCCAGCCGGTCAGGCGGCCGAGCCCGTCGTAGCCGTAGGCGCTGGTCCCGCCGCCGGTGAAGCCGGTGGTGTTGCGGCTCTTCGGCAGGTCGTCAGCGTCGTAGGTGTACGCCGTGGACAGCACCGTCGTACCGGCCGAGTTCTTGACCGTGTCCGTGCTGAGCCGGCCGAGGTCGTCGTAGGTCATGGCCCGCGCCGGCCGGCCGGCGCCGTAGCTGACGCCGCCCAGCTCGCCGGTCGGCGTGTAGGTCATCGTCGCCGCCTGCGACGTCAACGAGTCGAGGATGGTGGTGAGGCGACCGGCCGCGTCGTAGTCGAACACGCCGACGCCGGTCGCGTCCGTCCGGGTGATGAGCTTGCCCTCGCCGTTGTACTCGAGGTACGTGTCACCGGCCGCGCTGTGCGCACCGGTCTGCAGGCCGCGGTCGTTCCAGACGTAGGTCGTGTCCCCGGTCGGGCTGCTGGCCCGGGTCAGCCGCCCCGCCGCGTCGTAGGCGAACAAGTGGCCGACCGTGGGCTGCTCAGCGCCGGTGCCGGTCTCGGTCAGGACCCGGCCGAGCGCGTCGTAGGTTGCGGTCGTCGACACGCCTCCGGGGGACGTGCTCTGTACCGCCTGACCGGCCGCGTCATAGACCGTGGTCCAGGTGGCGTTGCCGCCCTCGGTGACGTCGGTGGCCAGACCCCAGCTGTTGTAGCCGGTGTCGGTCGCATGCCCGTTGCCGTCCACCAGATGGGTCGGCCGGCCAAGCGCGTCGTAGCCGAGCTGCGTGGTGACGGCGCTGGCGGCATCGAGCGGGTCACGCAACTGCGCGACCGTCGCGATCTGCCCGGCGCCGTCGTAGCCGTACTGGGTCTTGCGGCCCTCGCCGGTGATGGACACCAGCGGCCGGGAGGCCGCGTCGTAGGTCGTCTGCGTGGTGCGCAGCGGAGCCGAGAGTACGCCGCCGGTGACCTTGTGGTCGGCGGTGCCTACGGCCCGGCCGGCGGCATCGTAGGTGACGGTGGAGGCCCGGGCCCCGTTCAGGATCTGTGTCGTGACCGCGCCGACGGCGTTGTAGCGCATCTCCTGCGTCAGCCCGACCGGATCTGTGATCCTGGTGACGTCGCCGGCCGCGTCGTACTCCGTCGTCGTGGTGTGGTTCAGCGGGGTCTTGACGCTGTTCCGGTTGCCGGCTCCGTCGTAGCCATAGGTCGTCGTGTAGTACAGCGTCTGGCCGGTGCTGCGGTCGGCCGCGGTCGACGTGACCGGCCGGCCGTGCTCGTCGTACGTGGCCGTGGTCTGCGCGCCGGTGGGATCGACGATCAGGGTCGTCTCGCCGGCCCGGTCGTAAGAGTACGACCACTGCGGTGCGCTGAGCGGCCCGTCGCCGTCCGGGTCCGGATCGGTTCGCAGGGTCAGCCGACCGTACTTGTCGTATATGGAGGAGGTCGTACGACCGAGTGCGTCGGTCTGCTGGGCCGGTTGCCCGTCGAAGGTGTAGCCGACCGTGGCCGTCGGTGTGAGCGTGGTGCCGCCGGGCGTGGTGTAGGGCGGCAGGGTGACCCGGGTCGGCCGGCCGAGCCCGTCGTAGCCGACATTGCTGACGTTGCCGTACGCGTCGCGCACGTCCGTCGGCTCGCCGAAGGTGTTGCGGCCGTACGTGGTGACCGGCCGGACCGCCGCCGTCGAGACGCCGCCGCGCCACACCGTCCGGACGGGCTCGGTCTCGGTCAGCAGCTGGCCGCTGGCGTCGTAGGTGCGGTCGGTGGTCGCCCCGGTCGGGTCGACGGCGCGCGTGGCTAGGCCCCGGGCGTCGTACTGCACGTGGTCAGTCAGCGTAGCCGGGCTGCCGCCGGTGTTGTCGACGGTGGTGCCGGTCCGGTGGCCGTTGACGTCGTACGTGGTGGTGGTCAGCGCGGGCTTGTCGCCGGTGCGGGTGTACTCCATGGCGACCCGCGACACCGCGCCGCCCCAGCCGTCGGCGGGCTGGCTGTCGCCGACCTTGAGGTAGATCGTCTTCGATGTGGCGAGTTCCGTGGCCAGGTTGATGAACCACTGGGTGCGGTTCGAGCCGTTCTGAATCGGCCGGGTCTCGCGGACCACCTCGCGCCAGTGCTGGTTGTCGGTGCTGGCCATGATCACGTACTGGTTGTCGATCTCCACGTTGACCGTAGCGGTCGCGGTGTCTGCGGGCAGCGTGAAGCGGTACGTGAAGGTCACGTTGCCGTCGGCGTAGCGGTCGCCGGCCGGGTCGACCTGGGAGGCGCCGGCGTCGAACAGGTACGGGGTTTCGGCCGAGCGGGCCGGCATGAACGTGAACCCGTTGGTCCGCCGCTGAGTCGTGACCTGCCCGGCCGAGTTGAAGGTATAGATGGTCGAGCGGGCGACGCCGGCCGGGTCGATGCTGTCGCGGTTGCGCAGGCCGGCGTCGTCGTAGTCGTAGTCGTGCACAACGCCGCCCGGGCCGGTGAACCGGGCAACGTTGCCGCCGTAGTCGTACTCGTACTTCGCAAGCTGCTCCGTGGCTGTGACCGCTCCCTGAGCGTCCCGGTGGATCAGGCTCGTCGTGTCGGGTAGGCCGTCGCTGTAGTACGTGTAGTCGGTCTCGCGTCCCATCGCGTCCACGACCCGGGCCAGCTGCCCGGCCGGGTCGTAGGCCCGCGACTCCACCACGAGCCGGGTGGCGCCCGGGTCCGCGGGGTCGACGCCCGTCCCGACGGCGGTGGTCTCGATGAGGTGGCGCAAGTCGTCGTAGCGGTACTCGGTCACCAGCCCGTTCGGCGCGGTCACCTTCGCGATGTCGCCCGCCGTGTTCCAGTCCTGCGTGGTCGTACCGTTGTCCGGGCCGGTGGAGGTGTTCAGGCGGCCTTGCCCGTCGTAGGTGTACGCCCAGGTGCGGCCGGGGTCGGCGCCGGTGGTGTCGGTGAGGACCTTGGTCCTGACGTGCCCGGCGGCATCGTAGGTGTAGGTCGTCTTCCTGGTGTGCGTGACGTTCGTGATGGGGTTCGCCACGCCGGGCGCGGTCTCGTTGTCGACCAGCGAGGCCGCGTTGTAGGCCGTCGTCCAGGTGCCGTACGTCACGGTCTGGCCGTCGACGACCGCACTCTGGGTCCGGGTGGTGTTCCGGCCGAGCAGGTCATAGCCGTAGGTTGTGATCAGGCCCAGCGGATCGGTGGAGCGGACCTGGTTGCCGTATGAGTCGTACTCGTTGACGGTTACGCCGCCGAGCTTGTTGGTCGAGCGTTTCACCAGCCCGGCGGGCACGGTCCCGCCACCGACGGCCGTCTCCGTGCCGGTGGTGTACTCGATGGTCTCCGTCGGTGCCGGCGCGCCGGCCGGTGTCGGGTTGACGATCTGGGTCGTGCGGCCGGCCGCGTCCAGCTGATAGGTGATCTGGTTGTACGCGTCGAGGTCCCAGCCGTTGCGGGCACCCGAGTTCCACACGACCCGGTCGTTGCGCGGGTCGAGCGAGTCGGCGGCGTTGTAGTAGTAGCCGTACGTCTTCATCGCCCAGACGCCGGAGCGCAGGACGACGTCGGCGGTGACGTTGCCCCGGGCATCGCGGTAGAGCAGCCGCTCCCGCCCGTTCGCGTCCTTGTAGTTGTTGACGTACCCGTTGGCGTCGTAGCTCCATTTTTCGGTGCCGACGCCGGTCTTGCGAGTCACCAGGGCGTCGCCGTGGGCCGAGTCGTATCCGTAGGTGACGGAGTCGCGTCCGGTCGAGGAGACGGTGACGAATCTGCTACCGCTATCCAGCGTCGGCTGGCTGATGTTCCATGCCGCGCCGTCGCCGTCCTGCATGGTGGCGACCCGGCCGGTGATGGAGTCGTAGGTCACCTGCAGCGCCGTGACCGGCCCCGGCTCGACCGCCTTGGTCAGCCGCCACGTGGCCTGCCGGGCGGCATAGTGGGCCGCGACCTGTGCGGCGCCCAGCGGGTGCCGGTACACAGCCACGTCGTCGATCTGGCCGGTGAAAGGGAAGGCACCACCCGGCGTCGCGACCCAGTTCGTGCTCCAGCCGTTGCCGACGGCGGCGTACCCCATCAGCAGGTGCGAGATCACGTTGCCGCTCTGGTTGCCGACCCGCTCGCCGTCGAGATACAGCGACTGCTGGTCGGTGTTGACGGCGAGCACGACGTGATGCCAGCCCCCGTCGTCGACGCGGCCCCGGGACGTCATGTCCGAACTGCCGGTCGGACTCCAGAACTTGCCAT
Organism: Dactylosporangium sp. CA-052675; assembly: GCF_050947935.1. GTDB lineage: Bacteria > Actinomycetota > Actinomycetes > Mycobacteriales > Micromonosporaceae > Dactylosporangium. Next base: position 8,000,143 of record NZ_CP192010.1, read on the forward strand.
GCAGCTTGTAGTCGGTGCCGACGTACAGTGCCGGGGCGTAGGCCCCAGGCTGGGCGGGCAGCGGCCGGTCGGCCTCGCTGAACAGCACGCCGTTGGCATTGACGCCGGCCTTGAACCACAGCTCCACGCTGAGCCCGAGGGTGGAGACGACCAGATTGTCGGGCAGCTTGACGGTGCTGCTCGAACCACCGGAGAAGGTCGCCGCCGTGTCGAGCGTCCCCTGGAGCGCACCCGGGGCGCCGAGGGTCGTGTTCGTGTAGGTCGCGTCACCCTCACCCACCGAGCGGGCGACGACGTTAGCCGCGACGGCGCCGGACGTCTCACCGAACGGCCAGTACGCAACCGGATTATCGTCGATGACTGTCGATCGATAGTGTGAGCCAGCCTGGTACTGGTAGCTGACGCAGGAGCCGGCCGACAGCGGTGAGCAAACCTTGGTCAGCGTGTATCCGGTGTACTCGTAGGTCCAGGTCGGCTGGGCGCCACCCGCGACCGGCGCGTCGATCCGCGCCGCGGTGACGAGGCCGGCAGTCCACGTCAGGTAAATAGACCGGCCACTGGCCATGTCCTTGATCTGCGAGACCTGCGAGCCGTTGTACGTGTACTGCTGTTCCCGGCCGTACGCGTCCCGGATCAGCACGAGCAGGCCCTGGTCGTTGAACGTCCGGGTATCGCCGCTCGTGTCGCGGAGCACCCAGGCGGTCCCGGAACGCACCAGCGTGAGACTGCCGCCCGCCGGCGAGGCGTACGTGCCGTCCGGGTTCTTGCCGAACCTGACCTGCTGCCCGGTCGCGAGCGTGACAACGACGTTGCTGGAGCCGTCATTGTCCGTGGTGATCCGCTGGTCCAGCGGGGTCGACCAACCCGCGCCGAAAGCGGTGGCGACCCCGTAGGCCTCGAACTCGTAGATCCGCGCCGCGGTGTCGGTGCTCTGCGTCGGCGCGGTGATCGTCATCCGGATGTACCGGACCGGGCGCTCGGCGAACCGGTGCGTCGTGACGTTCCAGGTGTTGCCCGTGACGTTGGCGGCCAACTGCCAGACGGTTCCGTCGACGGAAGTGTCGATCGTGAAGTTGCGAGTGTTCAGGGTCGGGCTCTCGCCGCCGGCACCGGCGTGCCGCACAACCACGCTGCCGATGGTCTGCAGGCTGCCCAGGTACACCTGCAGCGTGCTGTTGGGAACGGCAGAGCACCATTTGTCGGCAGTACTACCGTTGACCGCCTTCTCGGGTCCCTCCGCGGCAGTGCACGCCGCTGACCCGGTTGCGGTCCGTCCCCCGGCGCGGTTGCCGGACTGCCCATTGCCTCGCGGGTCCTGGGAATTATAGGTTCGCCGGATCTCCAACGGCGGTCCCGGCACCGAGACGGACGCGTCGACCACGCCGGTGCCATAGTTGCCGACCTGCGGGTTGAGCCCGGCTGGCTCGGTGCCCTCCTCGGCCCCGGCCAGGTGGTGGGTGATCTCGGGCTGCGCGATGCCCGCGGTGACGTAGTTCGGGCCTTCGAGGTACGTCATGGCCTTGCCGTCGTATACCGCGACGTACCAGTGGGCGACCTTGCCCCAGGACAGCATGCCCGCCGGCATCACCCACTGCGCGGTGTTGATCCAACCGGTGTCGACGCAGCCGACCGGTGCGTCCGCCGTGCCACCGCAGGCCTTGAACCAATACCGCGGCTCGCCGGGCAGGCGGTCGGCGTCGAAGTAGCCGGCCCAGAGCGTCGGGCGCAGCGAGTCGACGGTGGCGTTGTTGGGCGGGTACTTCGCGGTGATGACCGGTGGTGTCTCCTGGACGACGCTGAAGTCGGCGTAATAGTGCGGGCTGCCGTAATAGTCGTCGAAGCGCCGGTTCGATGGATCGACCATCTGGAACCAGACCCGATAGTTGCCGGCCGGAAGTGGACCGATGCCGACCATGAACGTCACTGCGCTGTACTTGCCGGCGGTGTACGGGCTGTTGGTGTACACCGTCTGCACCGTGGCGCCGGTGGAGTTGGTGACGAAGGCGCCCATCCGGTAGCCGTTGGTCGGTGTCCAGGTCGCGCCGCCGAGGTTGTAGGCGGTGACGGCGAGTGTGCCCTTCGCCGACTCCTGCACCGGAGGGTCGAAGTGGTTGGCGGTCGAGAGCGTCGCACCCTGGTCGCTGTAGATGAAGTCGATCGATGGGCCGTTGACCCCGTAGTTCGGAGCACCGTACTCATACGAGCGGAAGAACTTTTCGCCGTTGCGATCCGTGCTCGAGGCGCGCAACGTCAACCCGTACCAGGACTGATTCGCCGCAAGACTGAGGTTGATGGCTTCCCAACCCTGCGCGTTCGCTCCGGTGCAGCTGCCGCCGCGGGCGAACGTCTTCGATCCCACCGCCGTCGACTCGTAGCCCGGCCCGGGCCAGGCCGTGGTGTCGTAGCCGTGCCATTCTCTGGTCACGCGGTAGACATCAAGCTTCGCCGGTACGCAGGCGTAGGACCATGTGCTGTATAGGTTCAGCGTGGTCTGCAGGATGACGAGCTGGTACAGGTGGTTCTCGGCGGCGGGGAAACGCAGGTAGGAGGCGGCCACCTCGCCGCCGCCATTGGGCGAACCGACCTTGAGGAAGGTCTCCCGCGAGTTGTCGCGATTGGCGTAGTCCCGGCTGGACACGAACGTGTCATCGGTGGCCGGATCGCGCACGGTCGGATCGACGATGACCGGGTACTTGCGGGCCGGGTCGCGCAGCCACGTCTGGTCGAGCGCCACCTCGAGGATCCAGGCTTCCCCGTCCTGGACGAGCGCGTAGGTGACGCCGTTGGACCGGGTCCCGCCGCCGGTTCGCGGATCCGGGATGGAGTCCTCCATGAAGCCCGGCGGCATGATGCCACGCACGGCGCCCTGGGCGTCGGTCAGCGCGACGGAGCCGCCGCCGGTCACCTTCGGGGTGAGCCCGCGCAGGCGCAACGGGAACCGCCAGGTCGTCGGGGCGGCCGGCGACTTCAGCACGATCCTGTCCTTGAACCCGCCATCGGCCGCACTCAGGACCACGTCCGCGTCGAGCCGGACGTCCGGGTAGCGAATCTCGGTGTCGTCGACGACCGCCGTCGACGCTCCCGCCTGGTCGGCGACCGCGAAACCGGCCGTCGCGCCCTGGCCGAAGTCCACGTCGGCCAGCACCGGGTCCGACGACGACGGCGCGAACGAGACGGCGCCAGCGGCCACCGGCCGGTACCGCTGGTCACCACCCCGCGCGAGGTTGATGTTGATCGGCACCATCGCGCCCCGCGCGTCACGGGTGAACGTGGCCCCCGAGTAGACCCGCAGCGTCTTCGTGCCGTCCGGGTTGCTGAACGTTGACGAATCGGCCGTGCGCCGGTCGGTCAGCTCGGTGGACCGGCCGGCGACGAAACCGGTCGACTGGGAACTGTTGAGCTGAACGGACTGGCCCACGGTACTGACCGGGCCGGCGCCGGTGCGGACCACGGGCTTGGTACCGACTGGACAGTCCATGCACTGAGTGCCGCCAACCACCGGATCGGGGTACGTGACCGGCGATCCGACGGCGGTGACGCCCGGAGGCAACACCGGTCCGGTGGAGGGCCGCTGCTCATCGGCGCTCGTGTCGGTGGCTGACGCGGTGTGCGGTTTCCCGGTGGCCGAGCCGCTCTGCTGCTGCGGCTTGTCCAGCGCCGCCCCGGGCGGAAGCTTGGGGTCCTTGTGGGCTGCTGCGGGCAGCGGGGTACTCACAAGCAGCGACCCCGTCACCGAGAGGGCCGTGACCGCCGCCACCAGCATGCGCATCGATGGCCGCTGACGCCGCCGGACCGGCGGCGCGGACACAGACCCGTTGCAGGACAGGCGATGCCACATCATCGACACGTGCGCTCCCCGTTCGCGACGACCGGTGGCGATCAAGGTAGCAAGGCGCATCGAAGATCATATTTCCGAAGCCAAAGTTGGCGAGATCCTCGAAAACCGACAATCCGGTGAACCGCCTGCGCTGGAGTCGAGGCGGCCGAGGCGGCCCCTCGGCCACGACCCCGCCACCCTCATGCGCTACTACACCCGCATCAACGTGGTCGCCCATGCCGGTGCCCATCTCCTCGCGGATGTCGCGGAGGCGACCGCTCTGACCCGCGCGTGCAGGTGAGGCGCTGGGCGGTCTGCGGCAACGGCAGGGTGTGCATGACCCGGGCCGGGTAGCGGTGGATTTGGCGGTGATGCTCGCCGACGGCGGCGAAGCAATCTCGGATCTGGCCGTGCTGCGCGATCAGCCGGCGTTGTTCGGGTTGGTCGCGTCGGACGCGACCGCTTGGCGGCAGCTGTCCGCAATGGACAGTGCGGCGCCTGACCGGTTGCGCGCCGCCCGTGCCGTGGCACGGGAAACCGCGTGGGCACAACGGTTCGAGACCCGCGGCGGGGTGCCGCAGACGGCTGCGGCCGGGCTACCAGTCCCCGGACTGGTCCTCGATCTGGACGCCTCGATCGTGATCTGCCACTCGGAAAAGGAAGCCACGACCCCGACCTGGAAAGGCAGCTTCGGCTACCACCCGTTGCCGGTGCTTCCTGGACAACACCCGCGAAGCGCTGTCCGGGATGCTGCGTGAGGCCGGGCCGGGTCGAACACCACCGCCGACCACATCACCGTCCTCGACGACGCCCTGGCCCAGATTCCCGACACCTACCGGCATGGCACCCCGATCCTGATCCGGTCGGACTCGGCCGGCTACACCCACGGCCTACTCGCCCACATCCGCGCCCGGCGCGAGCACGGCCTGGACACCCGCTTCTCGGTCGGCGTCGCGATCACCGAGCCGCTGAGACAGGCGATCCTGCACGCCAAACACCACCTGCAGTGGGTGCCCGCCCTCGACGGCGACGGTGAGCCCCGCGACGGCGCCGAGATCTGCGAACCGACCGGCCTGACCCCCGATGACGGCTACCCGGACGGCACCCGGCTCATCGTGCGCCGCGAACGGCCGCCCCCGGCGCGCAACTGTCGCTGTTCGACACCATCGAAGGCATGTGCCACCAGGTCATGGCCACCGACACCCCACCCGGCTACGGCTCGATCCAGTACCTCGAAGCCCGCCACCGCGGCCACGCCCGCGTCGAAGACCACATCGACCAGAAGACGCGCCGTTCCAACCGCCGTAGAGCTTCCGCTATGTCGCTGCCTCCGACCCCAGCCGCCTGCGAGATCTCGTCCACCCAACTGCAGCGCGGACCAACTGACGCCGTCCGGACGCATCGCCGGAGCGTTCCGGGACAATGGCGGTGGCATCGCACGTCAACCTCGGGCGGCGATGATCACCATCGGGTTCATTGACAGGGCGTGATGCCTACCACGACGACGCCGCTGCCGAGTTGGCATAAACTGTATCCACTTCGTGGAGCGCTCGGCGACCTGACCCACTTTCCGCGCTGCACTCTCCGTACATCTGGCTCCGTCGGTGACTTCGGCCCCTTCTGCCGGTGGCCCGTGGGTCCCCATGCAGGTACGGCCGAGCCCGGCCGGACGCCATGGCATTTCATGGCGTCAATCTCACGGAGAACGCCGTCAACCGTTCAGGTAATCCCGACGAGGCAGCAACGGTGGCATGCTCCCTTCCTGGACACCAGAGCGGAAGAGGTCTCTTTGAATATCGCGCTCGCCGTGCTGGCAGCCGTTGTCGCCGCACTGTTGGGTTGGGCGATCAACCAGTTGCCGCCACTGAAACACCACGTCTCCGCCGGTCGGCGGGTGGGGTTGGTCGTCGCCCTGGTACTCATCTCAGTCGTGGTGACCCTCGCCGTCCCTCGGCCTGAAAGTAATCCGAATGCCAACAGCAACGCCGGAACCGCGGCCACGCCTACCACGGCTCCCCCGGTAACGACCGCCGACGCGGCGCCGACCACCACCGGCACCTCCCCTGATGTTTCAAGGACGGACAGCGCTTCAACGTCGCCAACCGACGGCGAGTCGTCGATGCCGACAGGACCGCCGCCGGTGCCGGAACCCACGTACCTTGCGGATCTGTCGCTGACGGACCACGACAAGAAGAGCGGCACCGGCCTTTGGAGCGAAGGTTCGTATTCGACCAATGGCACGTCCTACCCGCACTCGATACGGGCCAACGCCGGCTGCAGCAACGGCGACAGCGGCGACTTCTGGTTGGATTACAATATTTCTCGGGCCTATGCCGGATTCACGACAACCGTCGGGTTGGACGATACGGACTCTTCGGGCGTTACTATGTCTTATGCAATCCTGATCGACGGGAACACCCTTGCACAAGGCACCCTGACGCAGGGCATGTCGAAACGGCTAAGCGTCTCTGTCAAAGGCGGATTGCGGCTGCGACTGTTCCTACATGATTCTAAGCGTTATCAGTGCGGAATCGACGACTGGAGAGCGTATATGGTCTGGGGTCAGGCGACTCTTACGCCGTAACAGCGCAGCCATGCGGGAAGGTGGTCGGCATCCAGACCCGAGTGTCATTGCTTGTCGGGTAGCTGCTGGTCACTGCGGTGACTAGGTTATGTGGCGCCCGGTGACTTCACGCCGATGGTGCTTGCTGGTCCGGCCCCCGCCGATCCGACCACCGGGCTGGACCTGTATGAATCGCTCCGGCGGGTGTTGCAGGTGCAGCGGGACAGCGTCCGACGGGGAGCGGGATTGCAGCCCGGCCGCGCAGGGCGTGGCCGGGCTGCCGGGCGTGTGCCGCACCACCCTACGAACCCTCCACCTCATCCTCGCCGAAGCCTTCGTCGAACAGACCGGCCGCACCCTCGGCGCGCACAAGCCACGCGAGACCGACGACCTCCGACCCGTCTGGACCATCGCCGAAGCCCGCACCTTCCTCGAACACACCACCGGCGACCGGCTCTACCCGCTCTGGCGACTCCTGCTCACCACCGGCCTACGCCGCGGCGAACTCTGCGGCCTCAAGTCGTCCGACCTCGAACCCGACCTCGCCGCACTCACCGTCCGCCGACAACACGTCGTGGAAGAACCCACCAGCCACGTCCGGGAGAAGCCACCCAAGTCCCACAACGGCACCCGCACCCTCCTCCTCGACCCCGCCACCCTCGCGACACTCACCACCATCAGACCAACCACGAAGGCGGCGCTCGTCTCCGGCCACATGTTCCTCGGCCGACGCGGCCAACCACTCCGGCCAGACAACCTCAGCAACCGGTTCAACCAACTCGCCCGAGCCGCCCACGTCCGCCCGATCGGACCTCACCAGATCCGCCACCTCCTAGCCTCCAACCTTCTCAACCTCGGCTGAGGCATCCCCGAAGTCGCCGAACGCCTCGGCCACGACCAAGCCATCCTCCTCCGCTACTACTCGCGCATCAGCACCTGCCGCCGCCAACAAGCCGCCCACGACCTCGCCGAACTCATCACACCAACCGCAACGCTCACGACCTAGCCGCGCCCGGAATACAACATCACAACTGCCAGGTCTAGCACGCCGCTGTTGGACCCCTTGACTCGGCTTGCATGACCCCTCGCCAACTGCCATCTGCCCACGTAATTGCTGGTCACAGGCTCATACTTCGACACCTTGCGGTCGCCCGGACAGGCAGTGAGACATCTTGACGTCCCGCCCGAACGAGTAAAGGCGTCGAAACAGCATGCAGCATAATCTTGATCTTGATCGGCCATTCACGAATGGCTACACACGCGCCGTCCGCGCGCCGGTGAGGGCGGACCAGGTCGGTCTTCAGGTGCTCGGCGACGGCCCAGCCCACGATTCGTCGCGACGCCAGGCCGATGATGGTAGCCAGATAGAGCCAGCTTTCCCATAGGTTGACGTAGGTGATGTCGCCGCATCAGCGCGTGTCGATCGCGGCCCCATCGACGGCGAATTCCCGGTTGATCAGGTCCGGACGAGGTCGTCGTCGCGCCAGCCGACTGTACCACTGGACGCCTCGCGCGAGGGTCTGGGATGGCGGCGGTCCACCATCGGCGCGGGCTCTTACCGCGGATACCGGCGGCGCGCATCCTGCGGGCGATGCGTTTACGGCCGTGGCGCAGTCCGGCGGCGGCGAACTCGGCGTGGATGCGCGGCGCGCCGTAGGTGCCGTTGGATGCCGCATGCACCTCCAGGATCTTCTCGGCGAGCTCCGCGTCGGCGCGCGCTCGAGTGCTCAGCGACGTACATGTGGTGGGCCGCACTGAGCATCGCGCTGGCGTTTGTCGATCTCGCGGCGCTGCGTCTGCCGGCACGGCTGTGCTACACAGCCGTGGGGGGATTCGGTATCTGTAAGCCGGGGGTCTCTGATCGATGCCTCGCCCGTAGTCAGGCGGGGCATCGATGCACTTCCAGTCAGTTCGTCGATTGTACGACTTATTCCGATGGCAGCCAGATACCGTTGCAGCGCGGGACGACGGGCTGGTTGTACACGTAGGACGCATGGACGAAGAGCCACTGTGGATTGTCGAAGCCGTTGTAGGATTCCCAGACGTACACCTTGAACCACCGGTTTGTAGAGTAATTGCCGGTGGCCCAGTCACCGTCCTGCCAGCAGCCGACGGCGACAGTCTGTCGACCGCTCAGACCCGGCCCCTTACTGAGGGCATACCCCCAGTAGGTGCTGTCGCTGACACTGGGCATGGTTCTGGTCGAGGCCAGGTACTCCACCAGAGCGTTCGGGTAGCCGGCCGTGGGCGCGGCGTGCGCGGGGCTCGGCACCAACACCCCGCCGCCGACTGCGGCGGCGATGCCAAGCACCAGCAGAATCTTTGCGACGAAACGACGCACCTTGGTTCCTCTTTCCATGATGAGCGGTGCTGCAGACCCCATCTCGGCTCGTCGCCGGCGCCTTGGCCAGCACGATGCCGTAGATTGGCTCCAGGACGCCGTAGGCGCTTAGGGTCGAACTCGTTGTTCGGATTAGACCGCTGGAACGATTGGCGCGGGCAAGGCAGTGCAGAGGTCCTGGCCAAGCAGCGATCCTGTGATAACTGGCCATCCACCGAAGTGGCCCCCGCCCAGACAACGCTCACATGGACGGCACTCCGGCCCGGTGATTCGGCAGGTCATACGCAGGCGGTGCCAATTGTCCCCGGGGAACCGACCCACTGTGCCTGGACCTTCTGGACCGGCGAGTAGATCATTGCCGTCCAGGAGTAGTCGCCGCCACTATTCACGACCCCCCTCTGCGTGTACCCGGTGCTGCACTGATACGCCCGCAGGCTGTCCGGGGACTGCGTCCCCCAGGTGATGGGCACCCGGGCCCAGTTCGTCTTACACGTCGGCGACCAGCGCAGCTCGATGTAGGTGTAGGTGCCGGGGATTCTGGCGGACGCCACGGTGTAGGCGTCCGCGCTGCAACCTGACCCGTCCGGGTCCTGCCCCGAGCACCAGTCACCCCAACAGGTGACGGCCAGCGCCGGCGTCTGCACGGCGACCACGCCGGTCATACCCAGCACCAACGCCAGCATCGCAGTCATGATCCTTCGTCGCATGTCGCTCCTCCGATCGGTTGGGTTCGTCACAGGCTCATGCCTGCCACTGTCTGGTTCATCGCCTGCGCGTAGAGCGTGGTGCCCTCGTTCTTCGGGTGGAACGACTGCTGCGACGCGCCCAGGCCCGGTTCCTCCCCAGGCGTCTTGGCCGCGACGATGCCGTGGATGGACTCGGGGTCGCCGCAGACACCCCGGCCGTCGAACTCCTCGTTCGGGTCGGAGTACCACGCCCATTGCTGGCCGGAAGCGTTGGCGCGCGAGACGGCGTCGGCCAGCTTCTGGTCGAGCAGCACGCCCATGTCCGCGATCCATCCCGCCTCACCGGGGCCGACCACGGGGAAGAGACAGGCGCCGTACCATTCGAGCAGCCGCGGGTACCCCATCAGCAGCACCTTGGCGTTGGGCGCCTGGTCATGGATTTTGTACAGGACCGCGAGGACCCTGTCCCCGGTCTGCGCGATGCGCTGGGGCGTGATCTCGTGCAGCGGCGCTGTGTCGCCGTCGAGCGTCGTCTCCTGGCACTGCACGATGGGGTTTTCCAGGATGCATCGCTTGAGGATTCCGGCGAACCCGACGTCGTTGCCGCCGATCGAGAGCGTGACGAGCGTCGTGTTCTCGTCCAGGAATCCGCGGTCGAGCTGGTTCAGCTCGCCGTACTGCTCCTGATGGTTGCTGCTGGGCGTGTGCTGCGGCCGCAGCGGCATGATGCTGTCGGTCCACGCGCCCGAGCAGGCGAGCAGGTGGTAGTCCAGCGACGGGCCCCACGTGTCGGCGCGCTGGCCGATCGGCTGGCCGGATGAGGGCAGCACGGCCTTGCGGCTCCAGGCGTTGCGGGAGCGATGGCAGGCGTTGCGGGTGGCCGGGTCGTCGCCGTTGCTGTCGGTCTCGGCGTAGTAGTCGCCGCCGCCTGTGACGGAGGCGCCCTCGCCGGAGGAGTACGAGTCGCCGAGCGCGACGACCTGGTCGTGCGGCTTGCCCGGCAGTGGCTGGAATGCGACGGCGTCGAAGGCGATGTCGTCGTTGCCGGTGCCGTCGTACGTCTGCGAGGTGAGCCGGACCTGTGGGGTGCCGACAAACGAGAACGCCCCGAGCGGCACCCACCGGTTCTGCAGGGTCCGCTGCAGCACGACCCGATGCTTGGTGCCGTTGCCGAGGTTGATCTCGTAGTCGGCCTGCTGGGTGTGCGCGCCCTGGTCCGGCATGTGGACCATCACGCGCGCCCAGCCGTTGAGCGGCCGGTTGAGCGTCCAGATGCCGGTCACCTTCATCTCCGGGTCGTCCGTCCTGCGGGTGCGGGTGAACCAGAAGTGGCCCCCGAAACCGCCACCGATCTGGTGGAAATCGACCTTCGATGGGTAGTTGCCGGTGGCGTCGGAGCCGAACGTGAGACCGAACGTGCCCTGGTTGGTCCAGGGGTGGCCGCAGGAGGTCCGCACCGACGGCACCGAGTCGGCGACGTCGTCGATGATCAGGGCGCCGTCGGGCAGCCCGTCGAGCGAGCAGTTCGGCGGGTAGCTGGTGCCGTCCGGCTGCTCCGGATAGGTCTCGTCGAAGCGCAGCAGTTCGAAGCCGCACTGCGAGTCGCAGTCCTTCCAAGTGCTGGACTGGTGGTACCAGCACTGAAGGTCGTACAGGCCGGCGGCGTTGCGGTGCCCGCACGGGCCCTCCCGCTCGCCGGCGACGGCGGGGTCATTGGGAACGAACACCGACCCGGGATGGCAATCGTTGGAGGCATCGCAGAACTGGTCGATCGGCGGCTTCACCGTGAGCCGGTTGTCGACCGTGGTCCACCACGCGGCGCGGTAGCCGGCGATGGTGGTGTCGGGCGCGACGACGGAGTCGATCGGATGACCCGCCCAACCGAGCACCTTCTCCTGGTACGGCCACCACTGGGGCTGGGCGGCGTCGGCGTACGTGTACTCCAGGAAGGGCCGCCGGTCCGCCCGGTACTTCGGGTTCGCCGGGTTGTTGGACCAACCGAGGCCCCACGGCTGCCCGGCGCCCGCCTTCGGGTGAAAGCCGGTGTTGTACGCCCAGACAGCGAAAAACCAGTTCTCGATGTTGGCTGGGTCGCCGTCATTGACTATGAGGCCCGCCTGCCGCGTCTCGTTCCACTTAGCGACGAGAATCTGCAGGCCAGCGGCGATATTGGTGGCATAGTCCAGGGCGATCGCCCGTTGCTGGGCCTGAGTGCGAGTGGGGTCGCCGAGGCGCATGCCATCGGTGACCTGAGCGACGCCGTAGCCGCAGTCGGCCTGGCTCCAGTCGATGATCCAGTCGTCGTTCTCGTTCTTGTTGTACAGCTGCCGCCCGTAGAAGTTGCCGATGAGCGGGTTGGCGGTGTCGCCGGGCAGCGCGACGCTCGATGCCTGCCACAGGTTCGACTCCTGCGTCAGGATCCCCAGCAGTACCTGCACGGGGACGCGGCCGCCACCGGTGAGGGCGGGCCGCGGGAACATGCCTTGCGCGCTCCACGCGGGCAAACCGGACTGCCGCCAATTCGCCGGCCGGGTCATCGTCAGGTTGCCGGTGACCGCCTGGTCGGCGGCCCACTCGACCTGGCGCGGCGTCGGCTGGTACACCTGCGTCCGTGCGTCGTTGCGCGGCACCGAGCAGGCCCGATCGGCGTCGACCGGGTCGGTCGGCGAGCCCGCGACCAGGCCACGGGCGCTACCACCGGCCAGGCTGGGGTGCTCGGCCTCGCGTCCCGCTCCCGCGTCCGGGGTGACACCGAACCGGACGTGCTTGCCGGTTGGCAAGACGTCGGCGTCGATCCGCAACCGCCGTGGCCCGGCCGGGTCGTCGCCAAACTTGTCCGCCGGCTCGGCTCCGGTAACGGCCAGGTGCCCGCGGCTGGACAGCTGCGCGTCACGGCCGGCCGCGGTGCGAGCCACGGACGCCGGCAGTTTGCGCACCTCGTCGGCGGCTCCGGCCAGGAACACGCGCCCGCCGACCGGCGACAGCGTGCCCAGCTTGCCGACGGCCCCGGTGGCGAGTGTCGCCGCCGCCCTGCCGGGCTGGGCGGCCGCCCGGTCGACGCGGACCCGGTCACCGGCCCGTTCCGTGTAGACGACGGCACCGGCACCGTCGGCGCGCAGGTCGAATGGCACATTTGTGGTGCGGACCAGCCCGACCGGCGCGCCCTTGTCCGGAATGCGGACCAGCCGGGCGCCGTCCGCCGCGACCAGCCCGCCGTCGACCGGCACGGCGGAGGTCACCGTGCCCTCGAGGGTGTGCTCTACGACGGGCCGGTTGCCGGCGGCGTCGACGACACTCAGCCGGGTCTCGGTGATCCCCTTGGCCTCGTCGGCACGGAACCGGGTGAGCACAGCGGTGTCACCGGCGCCGCAGCCGGGGCTGAAGTACGCAAGCGTGGAGAGGGTGGGGAGCTTGGTCACCGCGCCGGTGTCGAGGTCGACGACCGCGCTGAACGCGCCGCGGTCGAAGAGGTTGTCGTCATTGGTGAAGGTGCGTGGGGCATAGGCTACGACCGCGCGCCGGCCGGAGCCGGTCACGCAGGCGTTGCCGATCCACTGGTCGGCGTCGAACCCGGGCTCGGCCAGCGACGCGACGGTACGCCACGCGTAGCCGGTGCGCTGCTCGGCGACGAGGACGTGCAGCCCGGCGGCGTCGCCACTCGTGATCATCACCCGGTCGTCAGCCGACCGCCAGCCCTTGGGCAGCACCTGGTCGCGGTCGGGGGCCGGGACAGAGGCAGTCAGCTCTCCTGAGTCGCCGGCGGGCGGCGGTGACTGCATCGGCGGCGGGGCCGCCTGGGCGGGCATCGAGGTGAGCAGCAGCGCGCAGATCGCCACGGCCGCCGTCACCACGCGGCGAGAGATCCGCTGTATCGCGGACCGCATCGTTCTGCGGGGCCCGGTTCTTGGTGGGGTTCGCACGGAAGTTCCTCCCAATCCGGGTTGTCGGTGTGCTCCTTTCTACGGACCGCAGCTGTTGTCCGGACCTGGCGACGGACAACGAGTCACCAGCAGCAGGGTGGCGGTCGCCGCCGGGTCGCCCGGGGCCGGAGTTAGGGGGTCACGTGACTGTGGTGTGGGAGTCGTCCAATGCGGGGCGCGGCACAGTGGTACTGCTGCACGGAGCAATGTCCATGGCGTCGACCTGGTGGCGGATCGGGCCCGCACTCGCGGAGGGCGGCTGGCGGGTGCACGCCGTCGACCTGCCCGGCCACGGCCGGGCACCGCGGCTCACCGGCACGTTCAGCCTGGAGCGGTTCGCAGCGTTGACCGCCGAGCGCCTGCCGGAGCGGATCGACCTGCTCGTCGGGCACAGTCTCGGCGCACTCGTCGCGCTCATGGTCGCCGCCCGGCGCCTCCGCTCGGTACGGGCGCTGGTGCTAGAGGACCCGCCGGATGCGTTACCGCACGCTGGCCGCCCGGTCGGCGCCGAACCGGCCGCAGACCGGGACGCGGCGCTGCGCAGCTTCCGAGCGCTGAACCCGAAATGGGCCGAAGAAGATGTCCGGTACGCCGTGGACGCTGCGCTAGCAGCTGACATCGCGGGCTTCGAGGCCGCACTCGCCACCCGGCCGCGGTGGGACCTCGCGGCGCTAGTCGCCGCCGTCGGGGTACCGACCGCAGTGCTCGCACCGCCGAGCGACACCGACGGTGCCCTGTCGGCGGCGCGTCCATTCGTCAGGGATCTCGTCGGCCGGGACCGGTTTGTTGAGATTGACTGCGGGCACTGCGCGCACCGGGCGTGCCCAGACCTGTGGCTGCAGGCAGTGACCGGATTCGCCGATGCCGTGATACCGCCGCCTCGTCCGGGCATCGAGTAAGCCGCCAGGCGCCCTGGACAACCGCACGGGCTCACGAAACTCGTATCGATCACCGCCACGCATGGTGAACGTAGGACGGCTAGAAGCCGGAACCACCTCCACCGATCCGCTAGGGTATCGGGCACCTCGCCAAGCGTTACCATCTGCTCACGGGAGTCGATTGTTCGAGTGACTTGGAGCGTCGCATGCCTCGCCCCGAGCGTGCCCTGTTCCCCGATCTCAGCCCGTTGCACGCCTTCGCTGCCGACCTGCGCTCCGTGCGTACGAAGGCGGGAAACCCGACGTACCAGGCGATGGCTCGACATACTGGCCGCTCCCGGACCGCGCTGTCGGAGGCCGCCGGCGGCGACGTGCTGCCCACCTGGGACACGGTGGTCGCCTATGTCTCGTTCTGCGGCGAAGACCCGAACGGCTACCGCATCGCCTGGGAGCGGCTGCAGGAGCACCGCGAGCAGGACAGCTTGCATGGCACCGGGCCCGGCGAGCCTGCCGGCGCCGTCGCACCGGCCGATTTGTCGAACCTGCCTCGCCGGCCTGCCGGGCTGTTCGTTGGCCGGGACGACGCGCTGCGCCAGCTCGACGCGCTGCTCAGCGGCGCCGACCGCGGGCTGGTCATCGGTCCAGTCGTTCATGGCCTCGGCGGGGTCGGCAAGACGGAACTGGCGCTGCAGTTCACCGATGCGCACCGCCAGCAGTACAACCCGGTGTGGTGGATCAGCGCGGACACGGTGGAGAACATCGCGGCCGGCCTCGCCGCCCTGACCCGCACGCTGGAGCCGCAGTGGCCCTCGTCGGCGAGCATCGGTGACACGGCGGCGTGGGCCCAGCGCTGGCTCGCCACCCACGACGGGTGGCTCCTCGTCCTGGACAACGTGCTGGACCTCGCGGCGATTCAGCCGGTGCTGGCGACCGGCTCAAACGGGCGCGTGATTGCGACCAGCCGGCGGTACCTGGACTGGCGGACGCTGAGCCTAACGCCACTGTCTCTGCCACTGTTGGACAAGGACGCCAGCGTCGATCTGCTGCTGCGCCGGACGGGTCGACGGGCCGAGCGGGCCGACATCGAAGGGCTCGTCGAGGACACCGGATGCCTGCCGCTAGCGCTCAGCCACGCCGCGGCCTATCTGGTGGAGCGGGCGCACGTCAGCGTTGCGCAGTACCGCAGCTGGCTCGCCGAGCAGCCCGGCCGGATCCTCGGGGCGCGGGCCCTGGCTCATCCAAGCGACGACCTGGTCGCCCGCACGTGGCAGGTCTCGATCGACGCAGTCACCGCCGACGACCCTCTCGCCGCCCGAATCCTCGATGTTGTCGCCTACCTGGGCGCCGACCGGATTCCCGCGGACCTCTTCACGCCCCTTGCCGACGCCCTTGCAGTCGAGGACGCGTTGACGCTCGCCATGTCGTACAGCCTGATCACCCGGACCGACAGCACGATCGGCATCCACCGCCTCGTGCAGACCGTCATCCGCATGGGCCACGCCGATACGACACGCGCCCTCGGTGAGGCCGTCGCCCTGCTGCACGCGGCGCTACCGACGGGCGATCCGGAGACGACGCTCGCGGAGTGGCCGCGCTGGGCCGCGATCGCAGCGCACATCGACGCCCTCGCGGTCCGGGTAGAGGATCAGCACCCGGCGGCCCTAGGCACCGACCTGAGCAACCGTGCGGCGCACGTTCTGTGGTGGTGCGCGTTCTACCATCGGGGCCAGGGCCGCTACGCCGCTTCGCTCAACCTGTTCCGGCAGTCGCTGTCGCTGCGGGAAGAGGTTCTCGGCCCCGACCATCCGGACACGGTGACGTCGCGCTACGGGGTGGCCGGTGGCTGTTGGTCGACCGGCCGGTTTGAGGAGGCGATCGAGTACGGTCGTTCTGCCATGCTCGCCCGGGCGAGGATGCTGGGGCCCGACCATCCGGATACCGTGGAGATCGCCAGCAACGTCGCCGTCGGACTGCGGGAGCTGGGGCACCTCGACGAGGCGATCGTGATGACCGAGCAAGCTCTCGCCGACCGCAGCCGGATCCTGGGCCCGGAACATCCCGAGACCCTGCGCTCGCGGAACAATCTGGCCGGCTGCTACCGTGCGGCCGGTCGCGTCGCCGAGGCGGTCGACCTCTACGAGAGCACGCTTGCCGCCCGGGTCGAGGCGCTCGGTGCGGAGCATCCCGACACTCTCCAGTCGCAGAACAACCTCGCCGGCGGGTACGAGGACGCGGGACGGCTCGCCGAGGCCATCGTCCTGTACGAGCGGACTCTAGCGACGCGAGCCGAACTGCTCGGGGCCGATCATCCCGACACGAACCACTCGCGGTTCAACCTGGCCCGCGCGTACCTCGCCGCAGGCCGGGCGGAACCGGCCGTCGCGCTGCTGGAGCGGACGCTGTCTTCCCGCCGCTGGCTTCTTGGTCCCGATCATCCGGATACCCGCAAGGCGGAGGCGCTGCTGGAGCAGCACGGCCCGGCGTGATGGTCAGGCCTGGCGGATGCGGCGCAGCCGTTCCGGGGTCGGCCATCGCACATCACGCACCAGGCCGAGCCGCTCCAGCAGCCAGATCACCCGGGCGGCGATGTCGATCTGACCGGGGTCGACGCCGTGCCGGGCGCTGGTCGGGTCGGCGTGGTGCAGGTTGTGCCAGGCCTCACCCATGCTGGCGATCGCCAGGGGCGCGAAGTTCGCGGCCCGGTCCCGGGCCCGAAACGGCCGTTCGCCAACCAGGTGGCAGACCGAGTTGACCGACCAGCTGACGTGGTGGACAAGACCGACCCGGATCAGGCCGGCCCAGACGAGCGCGGACAGCGCGCCGTGCCAGGTGCCGGACAGCAGCGCTCCGACGCCCGCCGGTCCGCAGATGCTCAACACCGCCAGCGGGATGAACAGCCGGTGCGCCACGCGCAGGTCCGGGTCGGCGAGAATGTCCGGCGCGAACCGGCGCTGGTTGGTCAGGTCCCGGTTGAGCATCCAGCCCAGGTGGGCGTGCCAGAACCCGCGTAGCAGGGCGGCCGGTGACGTGCCGAACCGCCACGGTGAGTGCGGGTCGCCGTCCTGATCGGAGAACGCGTGGTGCCGACGGTGGCTGGCCACCCAGTGACCGATCGGCCCTTGTACCGCGAGACTGCCGAGCACCGCGAGCCCGATGCGGACACCGCGCCCGGCGGTGAAGGAACGGTGTGTGAAGTATCGGTGGAAGCCGACCGTCACGCCGAGCATCGTAGCCACGTAACAGGCCAGGGTGAGCAGCACGTCGGCCGGCGTGATGCCCCAGCCCCACAGCATCGGGACGGCGACCAGCAGCCCCGCAAACGGCAGCAGGATGATGAGGTAGACCGTCATGTGCGCGGCCAGGGGCCGCCGGCCGGCCAGGACCGGCTGCGGTGCCGGTGCAGACGAATGTTCCATGGACGCCTCCGCCGATCGTCGAGAGGTCCTTTCTAGCCGCGCCCGACGTTGTCCGGACCGGTCGGCGGTTTACCGCACCGCGCACGACGACCGGCCAGTCATTCTCCTGATCATCGATCGATGCTTTGATGGTCGTTGTGCTCACCGACATTGACGAGGCGCGCACATCAGGCCACGGCCGGCTCCGCCGCATCTACACGGTCACCGCGTTCGTCATCCTTGCCTCGCTCGACAATGTGGCCATCGGCCTGGTGCCGCCGCTGTACAGCCCCATCGCCGCCGATCTGCAGGTCGCGGAGAGCACGGTCAGCTTCGCCACCGCGGCCGGCTACCTGGTCGCCGCGGTCGTGGCCGTCGGCTGGGCCTACGCCGGCGACCGCTCTGACCGGCGCGTGC
Organism: Dactylosporangium sp. CA-052675; assembly: GCF_050947935.1. Taxonomy (GTDB): domain Bacteria; phylum Actinomycetota; class Actinomycetes; order Mycobacteriales; family Micromonosporaceae; genus Dactylosporangium. The sequence goes on from NZ_CP192010.1 coordinate 8,018,160, forward strand.
TGCTCGTCGCCGGCACGCTGCTGTGGGCCGGCGGCACCGGCGCCACGGCCCTGGCCAGCACGTACACCGCGTTCCTGCTGCTGCAGCTGGCGGCTGCGGTCGGGCTGGGCGCGGTCGGCTCCGTCGGCTTCTCCGTCGTCAGCGACCTGATCGCACCCCGCCGGCGGGGCCTGGTGATGAGCCTGTTCGGACTCTCCCAGGGCATCGGCACCGTCGCCGGAACCCTGGTCGGGGGCTTGCTCGGCGCCGCCGACTGGCACCGCCCGTTCCTCGTGCTGGCCGGACTGGGCGTCCTCGCATCGATGGCGTACCTGCCGACCTACAACATTCGGCGGGGCCAGAGCGAGCCGGAGCTGGCCGGGCTGCTGGCCGGCGGCGGCCGCTACGAACACCGCATCACCCTGGCCGACGTTCCCCGGCTGCTCGCTCGCCGCAGCAACGTCTGGCTGGTACTGCAGGGTGTCACCGCGCAGCTGGTGTTCGGTTCGCTGGTGTGGCTCCCGCGGTTGTTGCAGGCCAAGGCCGAGGCGCAGGGATACCCGCAAGAGTCGGCGATCGTCGTGGGCACGATCTTCGCAACCATCTTCCAGCTCGGCGGTCTGTTGTCGATCGCTGGCGGGCTACTCGGCGATCGTCTCCAGCGCCGGACGCCCCGGGGCCGGGCGGTGGTTGCCGCTGCCGGCGTGCTCGCCGGGATCCCGTTCTACGTCGCCCTGTTCTTCCTGCCGCTGCGCATCGACGCTCCGCTCGACGCCGATACCGGCGCCGTCGCCTCCGCGGTGCTGGGCAGCGTGCTCACCCAGCCTGCGATGACCCTGAGCTTTCTTGCGGCGGTACTGGCATTGGCGTTGACATCAGCGAACGCGCCCAACTGGTTCGCCCTGATCGCCGACCTCAATCTGCCCGAACATCGGGGCAGCATCTACAGCCTGGGCAACCTCGCCAACGGCGTCGGTCGCGCAGCCGGCAACGGGCTGGTCGGCGCGGCGTTCGGCGCGCTGTCCCGGTCGGTGCCACCGCCGTGGAACTTCGCCGTAGGGCTGGCCGCCTTCCAGCTGTTCTTCGTGCCGACCGGGGCCATGTACCTCCGGGTCGCCCGCACAGCGCCGGCGGACATCGACCACGTCACGGCAACCCTGCGTCAACGCGCGTTGTCCGCCGCGGCTGGTAAACCGTCGGCGGGCGGGGACAACATCGCCGGGTCATAGAAAGGAGGCACAACGTCCGATCCAGCTGAAGGAGACCCGCAGATGTTGACCAGACAGCCCGAAGCCCGGCTCGCCCCGTCCACCACGCAGCGGCGCGGCCTGCGCCGCCGCACGGCCGCCGGTGCCATGGCCGTTGCCGCCGGCCTGCTGCTCGGCGGGGTCGCGACCGCCGCGCCGGCGTTCGCCGTCGACCCCAACTCGTGCCCCCGGGGGTACAACACGGCCAACACGGCGTGGGGCACCTGCACCGGCGGCGGCGAGTGGCGGGTCGTTACCTGGTGCTACGCGACCGGCTCGACGAACTCCGGCTGGTACAGCTGGCCCAGCGGCACGCACACTCAGTACTCTTCGTGCCCCTCGTGGAGCCACGTGACCAATATTTTCGTCGAGGCCCGCTGACAGGCGCACCCAGGCGGAACGCAGCGGCGGCCGGATGTCCGGCCGTCGCTGCGGCCAGGCAGCACGGTGGTGCCACAGACCGTCGACGAGGTTGCCGTCCAGCACGTTCGGAAGCTTCGAGGCGCCCTGTCAGGCAGTTCGCCACAGGCGATGACGTTAGGGATTTCCGCCACAGGAAGTCGCCACTCCGCGGGTGTCCGGAAGAGCAGCACCGACCGGACCTCAGCCTCGGTCATCCTCAGTCTCCTCGTCAGCCGCTCGGGCGTCGCGATGATCGGCCACATGCCGCATGAGCAGCTGATATGCGCCGGCCTTGGTGGGTTTACGCGCATGGCGGGCCCCTTGCTACTCCCGAGCACCTCCGCATCCATTGTGGACGATCACGCATGCGCGACATGTACGCCCGTACGGTGGCCTTCTGCATGGGAGTGCAGCTCCGAGCAACCACGGTGAGGCATAGCACGCCAGCGGCCCCGCGCACCGACGAGCCGCCCGCGCGTGCCGGACTGGCAACTCAGGGCGCTGGGCGAGACAGGGTCTGAAGCGTCAACCCTCGACGGCCGACTTGAGGACGTCCACCCGCCGAGAGGGTGGACCGGCATGTCTAGCCGACTGACCAGGTCGGTCACGGTGGTGGCGAAGGTCTCGAGCACCCGGACGCCCGCTCGGCTCGATCAGGACGGTGGCACCCGCGCCGGCGGGTTCGCGCTATCCGCCGGCCGGGTGCACGCAGTATGTACCGCTCGATAACACGCTGATCGCCGCCGCCTCGAAGGCCGAAGCCGGGTCGTACCGCTCGGTCACACACCGTTCAATTGCGTGGAAGATTTACGGTCGTCCGTACTGAGGCGTTCCGCGCAATGTGAGTATTCCTACTCAGGCGGCCGGCCGGACGGGTCATTAGCGTTCCCTCCATGCACATGTTCATCGCCGGGTGGCGTCGATGCGGAGCGCGACGGACGGCGGTCGTGCGGCTGGCCGGCGCGCTGACCGCGGCCGCGGTCGCGCTAGCCGGCTGCGCGACCGGGCCCGTCGACGGCAACACGTTGGCGCGCGACGCCGCTGAGTGGACAGCGAAGCAGCTCAACGACAAGTTCGGCCGGCGCAGCCGGGTCCGTGACGCCGAGTACATCGCCGCCACCGAGATCCCAGCCGAGCCCCAGGACGGCGGGGATGTCCGGGTGACACCGCTATCCTGGTCCGGACGAACCAGCGGAGACGAGACGGCCACCATCGACATCCGGTTTGCGGCGACGGTGCCGAGCCGGGAACCGCACTCGTTCGGCGCTCGCGGCAACACCGCCGGCAGCGCCACCCGCTGCTACCGCTACGAACTGCAGCTGTACCGCGACACCGGCTATCACGAGATCCGGTGCCCGCAGGGCGTGACGCCGCCGGTGCCCTCGGCCTCACCGGTCCTGACGCTGCCGCCGGACGCCGATGACCGTCTCACCGCGGCGCTGCGCAGCGCCACGCCGGACACGCTCGCCAACGTGGTGCGGGCCGCGTTCCCGCAGGACGGCATCCGCGTCGACACCGTCATCTACCAGGACACCATGGTGGCCGCAGTCGGGGTACCGGCCGAACGGGACTGCCTCGTGATGATCCGCACCCCAGACGGGATGCTCAAGCAGGTCTCCTACGATCCCATCCAGCTCGAGCCGGGCGAGACCGGCTGCAACACCCGTCTGTACACCAACCCGCCCCGGTAAACGCCGCCTAATCCGCATCAGGTCTGCGGATGGGACGCCATGCAGGCGAGCCAGCCGCCGTATGCGGTGATGTCGGGGGCATCCTCGACAGCCACGGCCTCACACAGGAAGCCGGTGACGGTCGAACCGTCCTCGAGCTGCACCTGGCCCAGCACCATGGGGGGTGGGCAGCGTGGCCACGAACGGGCCGACCGCGGCCTGCAGCAGTTCCCACAGCTCGCCTTCGATGGCGCCGCCGGCGGCGTCCGCGATCCGCTGGTGCTCGCCGTCTGCCGACCCGTCGAGCTCGAACGACAGCATGGCCTAGCTCCGGAACGTGCCGGGGATACTCACGGCGGGTCCGACGGGCTCCGTCGTGGTCTCACGGGCCGGTGCCGTCCGCGTGGTGTCCGTGACGTTGCTGGTCGTCATGCCGCTGCGGGACGGGGCCAGCCCGCCAGGGTCGGAGGTATCGCTGCAGGCGGCGGCCGCGGCGACCAGTGTTATCGCCGGTCAGGAAACGCGCTACCTCGTACGTCGTCACAGGGCTGCCTCCCACAGTCACGGACTTCCACCCGTCCAGCCATGGGTTCCGGAATACAAAGCACCCATCGGCCGACCTTGGCTCCTCTGTCTGGCCTAGCAAGGCTCGCCCACGCCCCTCCACGCGTGCCGGGCCGTCGTGGCACACTTTTCGCATGCCGTAGCCTTGCGCGACGCGCCAGATCCGACGCGCTGCTCCCGACCTCGTGGATGGACGCCGATGGAGACCAAGCCGCTCACGCTAATCCACCTGTTCCGGCGGGAGGTGCGGTTCGTCGTACCGCTGTTCCAACGGCCGTACGTGTGGGCACGCGAGGAGAACTGGGAACCGCTCTGGCAGGACGTCATGGCGGCCTGGCACCTGCACGGGCAGGCCGAGACCGAGGCGCCGCACTTTCTCGGCGCTATCGTCCTCGACCTTGTCAAAGGGCAGACCGACACAACGGAGGTCCGGCAGGTCATCGACGGCCAGCAACGGCTCACCACCCTGCAGTTGCTCCTGGCGGCGGTGCGCGATGTCGCATCCGAGCTGGCGCTCCCCGAGCGCAACATCAAGTCGCTGCAACGCCTCACCGTCAACGACGATGAGATGAGCAACGATCCGGACGACATGTTCAAGGTCTGGCCCACCAACGCGGACCGCGGCGCCTTCCGCAACGCCCTCTCCGCCGGCTCGGCCGCGGCGCTGGCGTCGCGGTATCCGCTGGAGCGGCCGACGATCGTGCAGGCCTACCTCTATTTCGCCGGCACCGTTCGAGACTGGCTGCTGCAGTTCGACCCTGCCGATCGCGAGGGCGCATTCGATCAACTTGTCTCCGTGCTCAATCATGGCCTGCAGGTCGTGGTGATCGACCTCGGCAGCCGGGACAACCCGCAGGTAATTTTTGAGAGTCTCAACGCCCGCGGTACTCCGCTTCGGGCGTCCGACCTGGTCCGCAATCACCTGTTCCATGAGGCGGAGCGGCACAGTTTGCCGGTCCAGGACCTGTACAACCGGCATTGGGCCCGGTTCGACGACGGGTACTGGCGTGAGGACGTTCGCCAGGGCCGACTCGTGCGGCCTCGGCTGGACGCGTTTTTGGGCCACTTCCTGACGATGGAACTTGTGCAAGAGGTACCGGCACACCAGCTGTTCCTGACGTTCAGGCGCTACGTGAGGGACAGCGGGCTGCCGCTCACCGATCTGATGACCCGGTTCGGCACGTTCGGCGACGTCTACAGCACGTTGGACACCGGTGCCGGACTCGCACCGTCGGAGCAGGTCTTCCTTCGGAGGCTGGCGGCGTTGGACACCACCGTCATCATGCCCGTGCTGTTGCTCGTATTCGGCCGCGACAACGCCGCGACCCGCCGCAACGTGCTTCAGGTGCTGGAGTCGTACCTTCTTCGACGGATGATCTGCCGACTCACCACCAAGAACTACAACCGCCTCATGCTCGACCTCCTGCGGCAGCTTCGGCCGGGACAGCAGTCAGCCGACGATGTTGTCCTGAAGTTTCTCGCGGGTCAGACCGTCGACTCGAACTACTGGCCGTCCGACGAGGACGTCCGCATCGCCGTTGGCGCGCTGCCGCTCTACAAGCAACTCACCCGCAGCCGGGTGCGCATCATCCTGGACATCGCGAATCGGCAGCTCCAGACAGCCAGTACCGAACAGATCATCCACGACCTCGACCGACTCACCATCGAGCACCTCCTCCCCCAGGCATGGGAGCAGCACTGGCCGCTCGCAGCGACCGGCACTGCCAGCCGTGCCGAGGAAAGCGCGCGACGTCATGGCTTGCTCCACACGCTCGGCAATCTGACGTTGACGACGCAGCGGCTCAACCAGTCCGTCTCCAACGGCCCGTGGGTGGCCAAGCGGAGAGAGATCCTGGAACGAAGCGCGCTCAACATCAACCGAAGCCTGCCCGAGGAATGGGACCACCGGGCGATCCAGACGCGCGGTGCGTCGCTGGCCTCGGTGCTCTGCGACGCCCTGCCGAGACCGGCCGCGACGGACCGGGCGGCTGAGCACCACGAGGAGACCTTGGAGGTCGACGACGACCCAGCGGCCACGCCGGAGATCCGTTCGGCGGCCGGTCGGCCCAGTCGGCGTAACGTGGCGAAACACATCCTGGCGGTGTTGCAGGCCCATCCTGTCGGCGCCGTGCTGACCGTGTCGCAGATCGCCAACGCCGCGTCCCCGGAGTATCCGGACGCCGACGTGAGTCCCGGCGCGGTGTCCCAGCGTCTACGGGCCGGGAACGTCAGCGGCGTGGAGGCAACCACGAACTCGGCGGGCTCGCTTGCCGCCACACTCCGGCGGCATTGACCTGGCCATCGCGCCCCCGCCCCAAGTTCGCCGTCACGGCAGCGCTCGCGGCGGCGCCCTCACCCGGCTCGACTACCCGGCACCGACGCTCAACCTGCGCCCCGGCGGGCGCACCGCAAAGGATCGGGATCACGGACTCCTTTACTCGGCCGGTTTATGCTTCCAGTGACCTGGGAGAAGGTGCTTGAGCACGTCGCTGGGGCCTCCGACGACTGGGGGTCAAGGGGTCGTGGGTTCAAATCCCGCTGTCCCGACGTGAGAAAAGGCCAGCTCAGCTGGCCTTTTTTGTTGGCGTCCGTCGATGCAGTGATCGTTGCACGACACGAGTTTTGTCCCGTACGAGCGTACTGTTACCCATCCCCAACCGCTCTGACTTGCGGCTCCAGGGTCACGCCCAACGCGCCAACGAGTGCGGAAGGTCCACCCCGGGCACGATACTGACCTGTGGTTTCACGGTTTCGGCGACCGCGCGCCGCTCAGCGAACCCTTTACTCGGCCCGCCCTAAAAGATCCACATTTACGGTCCACTGTGGATGATCACGACACATCGGCGACACGTACGCTCGTACTGTGATCACCGGGAACCGGCCAGATCGCACCAGGGACGCATCCGCACTAACTCGAAGAGCACTCCCGAGACCACCGGCGCTCGCACGGGGTCGAACCAGCGTGGCCGATCATGGTTACCGGATCTGCCGAGATTAGCGCGTGTGATCATGGCGAGGTGGACACGCGTCGGTCCGTGTCGCTCCGTGTTGCGCAGCGGCGCTTTCGGCATTGACCGGGTTGTGTGTCGACGGTCGTGGCGGCGTACTCCTGATGGTGTAGGGGGTAGTCAAATGGAGTAGCCGGCGAGGACTCTGCCGGGATGACGCACGTCTGCGTGGACGTGCATAGCTTCTTGCCATGACCAGACGTGCTCTCGCGGCTCGGGCCGCCATTGTGGCTCTCGGTGCCGCCCTTGTCGCCATCGCCGCCGCGGATGCGGTCAACCCGCAGTACCACCCCTTGAGTGAGACCGTCAGCCGATACGTCAACGGCACGGCAGGATGGCTGATCAGCGGGGCGATTCTCGCCCTGGCCGCGGCGTCCGCCGTGGTCGTCGTGCTGCTGCGCGTGGTGCAGGGGAGCGGGTGGGGAAAGGCCGCCTTGGCGGTCTGGGCCGCTGGTGTCCTCATCGCCGGTGTATTCCCGGCCGACCCGCCCGGCCGGTGGACCCGCCCCTCCACGTCGGAGATGGTGCACGGGACGGCGGCGTGGGTGGCATTCGCCGTATTTCCCGTTGCCGCCGTGGTGCTTGCCCGGCCCTTGGCCGCGCTGTGGCCGCGCGGACGGCGCTGCCTGATCGGCACGGCGATCGCGACGGTGCCCGGCACTATCGCGCTGGCGATCTTCCTGGCTGATGTGATGGTGGACGGCCCCTCGCTCGGCTTCGGCGGGGTACCCACATTGCTCGGGTTAGTGGAGCGGCTGCTGATCGTCCTGAACGCCGTTTGGCTCGCCCTGGCCGCGGCGGCAGCGAGCGATTCCGACGCGGTGAGTGCAGCCGCCGGCCGCGTGAAGTCCTGACGCCTGCCCCCGGCGGACACGCCGGTCCTGCCTGATCACGTTTCCGCATCTGCCGCCGTTGGTGCGCGGCGGCTGGCCACTGCTCGTCGCAGACGGTGACTGACTCGGCGGGTCAACAAGATGCCGATGAGCGGATGCCGTTTCCGCCGAACGGTTGTATCAATCCGGACATGGCTCTGCTGCGATGTACCCGTAGCGAACGTCGCGTGGATCGCGCACGCATAGTTGCCGCGGTGGCCCGGTGGTGAGAGCTGCGTGAATCGTTGAGGTGCAAGCTACTATGCTCCGATGAACCGATCTATTTGCCGCCGATCGGAATAGCAAAATCAACGCTTCGAATTGGCCGTGCGACGCATACCGCAGCCGAAGGGGACACCCTAGTGGCGATACATTCGTATCCACCCAAGATTGACCAGAAAGCCCGACTTGAACGCGTCGAGTTGAAGCTTAAGGTGGCGGCAGCGGCGATTGGTCTCTTGACGGCGATCGCAACTACACTGGGAGTCGCGGTTGGGCTCTTCGCAAAGAGAAACGACGCTGCTAGTCAGCAAGTCGACACATCTCGGCAGCAGGTGCAGGTGTTGGAGAGTCAAAATGCATCGCTAAAGAAGCGTGTGGCCGAGCTTGAGAGTGCCTCCCCGACCCGGCCGTCAACCACTCCAAGCCCAACCTACTCTGCCGCTTACCAGCGCCAACATCTGCGCGCCGAAACGCCCGGCTGCGTCGACAATGGCAACTTTACCACTGGGATTGACTTCGACGAACCAAGAGCGGACGCCGCCAGTGACCGCACTGATGTGCGTCTGTCCGGCTGCAATCCAGGCTCGCTGAACTCCAGTCTCACGCAAGCGGCGGTGCCGAGCGTCGACGCCACACCAGCGGACTGCCTCGAGCAGGTACGCACCCAGCCGGTCCATCTGCCGATCGCCGCCGCGAAGGGATTGGTGCTCTGCTTCATAACCGATAGCAAGACGGCGGCAAGTCAGGGAGTCAAACAAAAGATCGTGTTCATGAGCCTCGATTCGGTCACAGCACAGGGTGACCGCGGCGTCTTCGACTTAACGCTGACAGCCTGGAACGTGCCGTAAGCACCCGCTGTACTGATCCCAGACCTATCCACCGTAGCCGTAAGTTCGGCAAGCGGCAGGTCGCTGCCAGTGGTCATAGGTTGGGGTCACGCGTATGTGTGACCCCGATGCGCGCATCTGCCGCAATTCGATCGCTACGGAACGTCACGGCACGCCTCGGTCGCACGGCTTCCGGACATTCCGATGAGCGTGCATGTGATCATGGCGGGCCAGCCTCAGGTCTTCGGGTGGCGAAGCCGGCCAGGATGACCTCGACGGCGCGATCGAGCACGACTGCCGGTGCCGGCGTGGCCGCGGTGGTCTGGGCCAGGCCGCGGATGAGCAGATAGAGCTCCTCGACGCCGACGTCCGGCCGGATGCTGCCAGCGGCCTGGGCGCGGCGCAACGCGGTGTCGACCGCCGACTTGAGGTCGTTCGACACCGCGACGACGGCCAGTGGTGCATCGTTGCTCAGCATTGAGGCCAGCGTGAGCTTGTTGGCGCCCTTCTGGATCATCTCGTGGATCAGCGTGGACAGTGCCGCTGACGGGTCGGGTGCGGTGGCCGCGGCCCGGGCGTGGTCGAGCAGGTCGGTGAAGTGGCGCACCAGCGCGGCCTCGATCAGCGCCTCCTTGGTCGGGAAGTGCCGGAACACGGTGGCGATGCCGACGCCGGCCAGCCGCGCTACCTCTTCGGTCGAGCCGGTTTCGCCGCGTGTGCCGAAGACATGGCCGGCGGCGGCCAGGATGCGTTCGCGGTTCTCCCGTGCATCCTGGCGCATGTGAGCACTTTACCGGAGTTCCGACTTCGGTACAGTAAACGGAGTACAGACTTCGCTGGAAGGTCACGATTATGCGTACGCCCGAGGAAACCGTTCGCACCGTAGCCGCCGGGGTTTGTCGCCTCATGCGTGGTGGCCTCACTGCGGCGCAGGAGGCGGCCCAGTTCGACGAACTGGCCGCCTGCTACGCCGAGCGCACCGACGTGCGGCACCCTTTGAACCCGCTCGGCGACAAACCCCTGCGTAGCCGGGCCGCGCTGCGCGAACACTTCTCCGCCGGCGCCCGTCCCTCCGGCGTCCAGCGGTACGACGTCGTCGACGACCACGTGTACACAACTGCCGATCCTGAGGTCGTGATCTTCGAATTCCGGTACGCCGGCGTGATCAACGACCGCACCTTCACGATGCCGTGCATCTTCGTCGTGCGGGTCCGCGACGGCGAGATCGTCGAGTCCCGCGACTACGTCGACCACGTGGCCGGCGCCCGCGCGTTCGGCCGCTTGGCCGCCCTGTCCGCCGCGCTGACCACCGGCGAAGCGTCAGGTCGGCCCGGCGCGTGACGATCAGTGGCTCAGCGGGGGCCACAGGCATGGCCAGTGCACGGATTTGCCGCCGTTGGTGCGCGGCGGCCGGTCCACGCACGTCACAGCGGGTGATCAGCGCGGCGAGGCGAGAACTTCCTGTCCTGCCGAGTTACGTGCGCTGGGGTAGCTCTGCCTGATCGGCTGTTCGTAGGCTGGGCGGGTGGTTGATGCCGATCATGTTCGGTTGGAGCGGATCGCCGGCAAGCTCGCGGCGGTGCGTGCCATGCCTGTGCCTCCGAAGGCATTCGGGGTGGAAGCGCACGGGTTCGTGCTCGGGGCGCCGCTGTCCGAGGCCGTGGTGGCCGAGTTCGAGGAGCGGCACGAGGTCACGCTTCCGCCGGCGTTCCGGTTGTTCGTCACCGAGCTGGGCAACGGCGGCGCCGGGCCGGGCTACGGGCTGTGCCGCCTCGTCCCCTCGTGCTGTGTGTATCGCCGGTCGGCGCACCTGGCTCAGCCCAGTCCGTACCTGCCAGGCCCCCGATACTTCGGTGATTGGGGGCGTCGGTACGCGGACCCGTCGGGCACGGGTGGGAGCTTCCTTCAGGGGACGTTGGAGGTTGCCCATCATGGGTGTTCCCTCGCCACCCGGTTGGTCGTGACCGGACCGGCACGGGGACGGCTGTTCAACCTCGACACCGAAGGACCCATCGGCCCGTACGTGGTCGAGGACGCCGACTTCCTGGCCTGGTACGAGCGGTGGCTGGACGAGGCTGTCGCCGGGTACGACGTCGGCTGGTTCGGTGAGCGGCTCCCGCTGGAGGAACCCGAGTTGGTCGCCGTGCTCACCGGTGATCCGTCGCCGGAGCGGCGGGCCCGGGCCGGGGAGTCGCTGCTGCAGCTCCCAGCGATACGCGACAGCTCCTGGACCGTGCTGGTCGACACCATGACGACCGACACGGACGCCACCGTGCGCGCCGAGCTGTTGGGCGTGCTGAGGAAGAAAGGGGACAACCACCAGCGCAGGCTGGACGACGCCGAGGTGATCGCCGATGACATCGCGCGGTACGCCAGGTCGCGCACCCCGCCGGACCTCACGGCACTCAGCGTCCTGCGCAGACTCACCGTTGCCGACGTGCTGGCAGAACTGGCGAGCCACGACCTCGAGCGACGCCGCCGAGCGGCGTATGAGGCCCAACAGCCCTGGCAGTTCAGCAAAGAGGACCTGTCGCAGGGCATGCTCAGCGACGTGGCCGGCGGACTTCTGGGCGACCCGGACGCGTTCCTTCGCTCATACGGCGTCGCCATGGTCGAACGGCTCGACCTTGCCCACCTTCATCCCCTGCTGCGCGACCTGCAGCAGACGGAGACCGACCCCTGGGTCCAGTCCCACCTCACACGATGCCTCGCCGAGCGACTGGCCTCCACCCCGGACGCATTCTGGACTCAAGCTGGAGACGACGGGCTCTACCCCCCATTCTGACGCACGCGTCTCTCGCGCTGAACCAGCGAGCTCAGCAACGCGTAGCCACTGTCCTGATCGTCCGTCAGGACTGCTTGATCAGGTGCGCTGCCATGCCGCCGTGTGAGCGCCGGTGGATAGCAGGTCGGCCATGTTGGAGGCGCGCGTGGGTCTGGTCGCGCTTGATGCGGTTGTGGCTCGGGCTGGCGGGCTGTTGATGTCGTTCAACGGGCCGGTATGTGATTTGTGGGCTGTGCTACGGCATGCGGCGGTCGCTGACCGTCTCCGTCAGGCGATCGAGGAGCGCGGTCATGCCGTGGAGGGGTGGCTGCGGGACCTTGACGACCCGATGCCGCTGTTGCGGTACGCGCTGACCCGTGACGATGCGCGCCTGCACCTGGCTGCCGAGGATCTCATGACGAACATGGAATGGGAGGCGGTACCGAATGCGGTGCCGACGCCCGGCGGGCACGAGGTGATCCGAGTAGCGCACGCAGCGGGCAAACCCGTGGCGATCGCCAGTGACGCATCGCAGATGGCGATCGACGGCTATCTGCAGCGGCACGACTTGGCCTCGCTGGTGACCGCCGTCGGCCGGTGCAACTACTCACCCGCGGCGTTCAAGCCCTCCACATGGTCGGCCTCACTGGCTGCGAGGCTCGTCAAGGTTGACGTCAACGCGTGCGTGTTCGTCGGCTTCACACCACTGGACATGCGGATAGCACGGGAGCTGGGCATGCGCAGCATCGGTCTGGTCACGGCGCGGACGGATGCGGCAACGCTGCGAGCCGCTGGCACGGACCTAATCCTGGGCCCGGATGGAATGAACCTAGTCGCGGAGTCCTTGAGACGCTGCTGAAGAACTCAGGTCTGAGCTCGGTCTACCTGCCGCACCACGGGGGTTCAGCCAGCTATCGAGCCGATCATGACGTCCGGACACACCGCCGAGCGAACTCCGCACCCGGCCGTCAGACCGACTTGATCAGGTGCGCGCTCATGCCGCGTCCGGTGCGCGGTGGCTGGTCCAGGCCGTCACGATGCGTGTCGCTTGTAGGGTGCCAGTGTGCGCTCGCTGTTGGAGCTGGTTGATGCCGTCGATCCGGCCTGGCCTGAGGTCGAGGCGGCTGTGGCCGCCGCGCCGTACCCGGTCGTCGTCCTCGCCGTCGACTCGCGGCGCGCCGACGAGGAGCTCCGATTGTTGCAGGTGACGACGCGGTCGTGGTTGGGGGCGGTGGTCCACCGTAGCGGCGGCCTGGTGCTCGAGCATGGGTGGCTGCGCGTCTTCGGGTCGGGCAACGACGAACATCGCCTGGCCAGTCTGAGCCAGGTCAACGACAACGTTGCCGGCGGCATGATCGTGGCGCAGGACGTGCTGGGCGGTCAGTTCGCCTGGATGTCGGGCTCCGATGGCACGCCGACGATCTGGTATCTGGCGCCGGACACGTTGCGGTGGGAGAACTGCGAGCGGGGATACGGTGCTTGGCTCGCGGCCATGATCGGTGGTGCGATGACCGGATTTTACGAGTCGCTGCGTTGGCCGGGCTGGGTCGAAGAGGTCGGCGCGTGCCGGCTCGACCAGGCCATCAACGTCTTCCCACCGCTGTGGACCAAGGAGGGCAAGGATCGCGCGGCTGTATCGCGCCGTACGGTGCCGATGTCTGAGGCGATGTCCTTGATCGGCTTGACGCAGGACAGCCAAAGTACCCCATAGAGACGCCGCCTCGCCTGCATGTGTCACCGCCGGGCCCAGTGATCGCGTTCACGCTCATGCCGCCGATCGTGCGCGCCGGCTGGCGGGGCCGCGGACCTTGAGCGTTACCGGGCGATGAGCACCGGATGGTACGAGCCGGCCGTTGCGCGCCAGGCAGCGAAGCCGGCCTCAAGACGTTCAAGCTCCGGCCGGGTCCCGATGTGGGCGCGGTGTTCGGCGTGTTCCGCGTAGTGGCGGACGACGGTGGCGAGGAAAACCCGATCCACGTGCAGATAGGACAATGACAGGCCGAGCGTGCGCGCACGGCCGTCGGATTGGCGGTACCGCAGCGGCAGCGTCCAGGCGCGACGGCTCGGCATCAGCGGCTGCCCCGGATACAGCTGCGACCAGGGCACCTCGCAACTGCCGAACAGCGTGCGCACGGTCAGGTTGTCGGGGGTCAAGACGGCGCAGTAGCGCATCAGCCAGATGTTCGCCACACCGAGACCGAAGAGGATGAGGGCAAGGACGGCAAACACCCACACGAACCCCGAGAGCGTGTCGAGGCGGACCCGGTCGGTGTTCGGTACCCGCTCGCTGGGCACCAGCATCCCCGCGACCATCATCAGTGCGACACCCACACCGCCCGGATATCGCTGCGCCATCGGCACCGTGAAGGCAGCCGTGCCGGGAACAGTCGCGAACGTTGCCGGCCGGTGGCGCAGCCGCCGGGTCAGCAGCAGGTACACCAGCGGCGGACCGGCCACCGTGACCAGCGTGCTGAACAGCCCCAGCACCAAGCCCGGCCCACCCGGCGCGGCCCGCCACGTCAGCGGCTGCAGCACGAAGCTGTTGGTGACCACGCCGGCGAAGGCGCAGACGCCCAGAACCGTTGCAAGGGTCCTCACCGAGACTGTCGACACGGCCACAACGTAAGCGCAGCGCGCCTGCGCCATCGTCATCCAACTGGTCAGACACTCCAACCTCTCCACCGGCATGACGATGCGAACCCGCCGATCAGGTACTCGCTCATGTCGCAGCCGCTCACGCCATCAGTCGAGCGGTGCTTATCCCAGTCGAGGGGAAGACGGAACTGTGCGGTCGTGGCAGCATACGACCACAGCCGATCTTGGCTTCCGGATCTGGCGCCCCTCTTTGTCAAGCGGCGTGTGAGTTCGGTGTTCTAGGGTGGTGGTCGGCGGGTCCGGGAAGTGACTGTTCCGAAGTGTTGACCTCGGGGTTTGGGTCAGCCGCGCTGGATTGCAGAGTCGCCCCCGGTTGTCCTCCCGGGCCCGTCTCCAGCCGCTGGATATCGCCGAGCATGCGCCGGTAGACGACGTCGGACAGGCGCCGTTTCAGCGCCCGGATGGCTTCCATCGCGGTCTTGCCTTCGGCGAGGCGACGGCGGTAGTAGGCGCGGCCGAGCGTGTCGTGGCGGAGCTGGACGATGGCCATGATGTGCAGGACGCGGTTGATGCGCCGGTTCCCGGCCCGGGACAGGCGGTGGCGTTGCTGATCCCCGGACGAGGCGTCCAGGGGTGCGGTGCCGTTCCAGGACGCGAAATGGGCGCGGCTGGTGAAGCGGCGGATATCACCGATGTCGCCGAGCAGGCGGGCCGCGCCGGACGGGCCGATGCCGTTGAGTTCGAGCAGGCTGCTGCCGCTGTCGTTGACCAGCTCGGTCAGTTCCTGCTTCGCCGCTTTGATCTTCTTGTCGACCTGGACCAGTTCACCGACCAGTTCGGACGCCAGCCGGCGGCGGGTTCGCCCGACGAGGTCACGCGGCCGGATGGTGGCCAGCAGTGCTCGGGCCTGATCGGCGGACAGGAACGTCTTGGCTCCGCCGGGCAGCAGTTCCAGCAGAAGCTTGTGGATGCGGTTGACCAGGTCGGTCCGGGCCCGGCCGAGCTCGTCGCGGCGGTCCACGAGCAGCCGCAACACCACCGTCTCGTCGTCGGCGACAATGTGCCGCAATCCCTTGGTGCGCAACGCTGCCACGGCCACACTGTGCGCGTCGACCGGGTCGGTCTTGCGGCCGTTGCCGGTGGCGAACACCCTGGCCCGGGCGGACAGTTTCGGGGGCACGTCCACCACGGTCTCGCCGTCAGCGACGAGCCGCTGCGCGATGTGCCGGCCGATGCCGTTGCAGCCTTCCACCGCCCAGAGCCGTTCCGGATGCCGCCGGCCGAGAGCAAGCATCGCACGATAGCCGTCCCGGTCGGTGCCGAACCGATCACCCGCCAAGACCGTTTCCCGATCGTCGATGATCTCGATCGTCGCCGACCGTTTGTGCGGGTCCATCCCGATGATGACGCGTCCCACGCGTTCCTCCTCGCTGTGACCGAACCGGGGTTCAGCGGGAGGGCAGCGCTACTTTGAGCTGGGCAGTCCCCTCTGGAGCCACTCCACGCCGCGGTGACCGGCAGGGTGCATGCCAGATGAGAGCCACGCCCCAACCACAGACGGGCAGCCGCTGAATGCGAGCGACCCCACCGATCACCTCGACCAAGCCTGGCCGGGCTGCGGTCGTAGATCCAGTAAATAAGTAGCCGCTGCTGGCGCTCGACAGTCGCCCAAAGATTTTCACCGACCGTGAGCGGATTTTCGGCATGGTCGGCCGCGTCCGACCATGCCGATGAGCGCGCACGTGATCCCGCCTGCGGCCAGGGGTGCTATGGCCATCGGCAGCCTTGGCGCAGATGTAGCCTCCGTGGTTGACGATCAAGGCCGGCTGCGATGGGCCGCAGAACCCGACAGGATGAGGCGAGGCCTGACCGGCTGGCATCAAGAATCGTTTAGAATCGGGCGAACTGGATGGCGAACAGCACGAGGACCGCGGCGAGCACGACCCCGACCGCGACAAGCTTTTGACGCTGGTACCGCTTCGGCGTCGGCAGCGCGGCCAGGACCAACGGCAGCGCGGCCGGCATGTACACGAACAGGCCGAAGAACATCCCGCACAGCGCCATCGGCACCAGCACGACGGTGACCAGCAGGCACGCGGCCCGGAAGTCCAGATGGTCCCGGCACGCCAGCGGAACCACCGTCAGCAGCACACAGATGACGTACAGCGGCGTCGACTCCGGATACCCGACCGCCAGTGGCACCGACACGAGCGTGGCGTAGCCGGCCCCGGCCCCCACGGTGAGCCGATCCCAGGCGACCGGTGTCAGCGCTACTTGAACACGTTCAACCACGCGGTTAGCGTAGACCACACCCGGGAGTACTTCATGCTCGTGTGACCTAATCGCGGCGACCACGGCCATGTCGACGTGCTGGGCAACCGCCGACGGTGCGCTCATAGCCGCTGTCTTCGCGCGGCGCGACGGCGGCCGTGCGGACCCGAGCGTGGTGCAGCTTATTGCTCCGGCATCGTCTGGGCGTCAAGGACGTCTTCCCAGGTGTTGTACAACGCCGGCCAGTTGGCTCCCGGCTCGAGCGCGCTTTCCGGAAGCCGTCCACCGACGATGGCGACACGCACGCCGACATGATCGCCGCCGAATCGAGCAAGCCAGCCAGCACAAGCAAGGTCCGCGTTGGTTCCCGGAGTGCCTTTGTGGCAGCCGAACAGGTCGTCGCCGAGCATAGGCTGCCGTCCTGTCGCCGGATCACGAACGGTGACAGCGAGGTCAGCCCATCGCTCGGCCGGGAACTTTGCAGCTGCGTTATCGGCATTATCTACACGGAACGGGCACTCATCGCAGGGGAAGCCCCGATGCGGGAGCGGCGCCGGTTCGACCATGCCCGTCACCCTACGATCGCGACCGGACCCGAACCATTCGCCGACCCGCCTCGGGTGCGCGCATCTGCCGCGATCCGCTCGCTACGCAACGTCATGACTTGAGGATCGTCCGGCTTGCTGATCTGGCGCCCCTCTTTGTCAAGCGGCGTGTGAGTTCGGTGTTCTAGGGTGGTGGTCGGCGGGTCCGGGAAGTGACTGTTCCGAAGTGTTGACCTCGGGGTTTGGGTCAGCCGCGCTGGATTGCAGAGTCGCCCCCGGTTGTCCTCCCGGGCCCGTCTCCAGCCGCTGGATATCGCCGAGCATGCGCCGGTAGACGACGTCGGACAGGCGCCGTTTCAGCGCCCGGATGGCTTCCATCGCGGTCTTGCCTTCGGCGAGGCGACGGCGGTAGTAGGCGCGGCCGAGCGTGTCGTGGCGGAGCTGGACGATGGCCATGATGTGCAGGACGCGGTTGATGCGCCGGTTCCCGGCCCGGGACAGGCGGTGGCGTTGCTGATCCCCGGACGAGGCGTCCAGGGGTGCGGTGCCGTTCCAGGACGCGAAATGGGCGCGGCTGGTGAAGCGGCGGATATCACCGATGTCGCCGAGCAGGCGGGCCGCGCCGGACGGGCCGATGCCGTTGAGTTCGAGCAGGCTGCTGCCGCTGTCGTTGACCAGCTCGGTCAGTTCCTGCTTCGCCGCTTTGATCTTCTTGTCGACCTGGACCAGTTCACCGACCAGTTCGGACGCCAGCCGGCGGCGGGTTCGCCCGACGAGGTCACGCGGCCGGATGGTGGCCAGCAGTGCTCGGGCCTGATCGGCGGACAGGAACGTCTTGGCTCCGCCGGGCAGCAGTTCCAGCAGAAGCTTGTGGATGCGGTTGACCAGGTCGGTCCGGGCCCGGCCGAGCTCGTCGCGGCGGTCCACGAGCAGCCGCAACACCACCGTCTCGTCGTCGGCGACAATGTGCCGCAATCCCTTGGTGCGCAACGCTGCCACGGCCACACTGTGCGCGTCGACCGGGTCGGTCTTGCGGCCGTTGCCGGTGGCGAACACCCTGGCCCGGGCGGACAGTTTCGGGGGCACGTCCACCACGGTCTCGCCGTCAGCGACGAGCCGCTGCGCGATGTGCCGGCCGATGCCGTTGCAGCCTTCCACCGCCCAGAGCCGTTCCGGATGCCGCCGGCCGAGAGCAAGCATCGCACGATAGCCGTCCCGGTCGGTGCCGAACCGATCACCCGCCAAGACCGTTTCCCGATCGTCGATGATCTCGATCGTCGCCGACCGTTTGTGCGGGTCCATCCCGATGATGACGCGTCCCACGCGTTCCTCCTCGCTGTGACCGAACCGGGGTTCAGCGGGAGGGCAGCGCTACTTTGAGCTGGGCAGCCGCTGCGGACGTCCGGCATTGGCCGAGTTGGTCGACCTCTGCTGATGGCCTTCGCGGGTGACAATGTGGCGGTGATCGATCGCGAACCTGAGCGGTTCTCGCCGCCGGTGGTGTGTGACCAGTGCCCGCACCCGATCAGCGAGCACGTGCTGTGGGGGCCGGATGAGATCTGCGGCGGCTGGATGCACTGCACTATGCCGGATTGTGATCGCTGCTGGCACGAGTGGCCGGCTCAGCGCCCGACGTTCTGATCAGGCGCTGCCAGGGCGCGAAGGCGCTTGCGATTCGCTTCTCCTGGCTACGCCCTTCGCTAGGGTGCGGGGTATGAGTGCAGGTTCGGCAGCATGTCCAGCTCCGCGAAGTTGCGAGGCTCAGGATCTGTCGGCGTTGATCGGCATTCTCGCCGTCATTGAGGGCGAGCTCATGGCCGGCCACGCCAGCTCGCAGTTGGCCGGTACCCTTCGGGAGCGTCTCGAGCGCGCACGATTGTTGCCGCCCGGTGGAACCGAACGAGACCTCCGGCAAGCCATCAACGATCTCAATCACCGGCTGCGGTACGCCTTAGGTGAATACGATCGACCACCGGCTCCCTACGTGGTTCCCGAGCAATCCTGAGCCAGCCGGTCATAAGGCAGTGCGGCGGCCGCGAACCGTGCGCGCTCATGCCGCTGAGGGCGCGGGCAGTGCCCGGTGATCGCGGGATTGTTTGGTGTGAAAGTTGCCGCGACCGCTCGTTCGGGCGCTCGGTTGTGACAAGAGTTCGCGAAGTTCTTATGGTCAGAGGCCAGCTCAAGGCCCACAAACGTCACATCGCGGGCGTGGGGAACGTGCAGCGAGAAGACGGGATCGAGATCACAAAGCTGGGCGAACGCCTCGATATCGGCCTTCGCATCGAGCAGGACACGGCCGGTTCCAATCGTGGCGCGCGTCGCTGCGGCAGGGTTAACCTCGGCCCTTCGTTAAGGTCGGCCGTGGTTCATGATCAGAAATGAAGGAAGTGCCTCCCGTCTGGGATGATCTGGCTTGTCTAGGGCCCTGATCACCTGCCACGGAAGGCACTTACCGAGTGAGCCATTTTCATCCTGACCCTGCAGCTCAAGGCCGGTGCGGCAAGCCCGGGGATCGATGAGGGCGAGGCTCCAGGTAAGACAGCAGTCGACCAAGATCCGATGCCCCGACCGGGAGCCTCGCTGTGCTGTCTTACCCCGCCACAATCCCGCTGTCCAGCCGAACCCTCACGCACCTCGCCGACCGCATCCGCCGGCACTGCCGTCAGCGCCGGTCGCGGTGGCGGCGCCTCGACCCAGCCCGTCAGGCCCTGCTCGCGCTGGCGCATCTGCGCAACGGCGACACCTACACCCGCCTCGCTGCCGGGTTCGGCGTCGGCGTGGCCACCGCCTGGCGCTACGTCCAGGAAGCGATCGCCCTGCTCGCCGCGGCCGCCGAGGACCTGGCCACCGCGATGGCCCGCATCCGTGCCCTCGCGTTCGCGATTCTGGACGGCACCCTCATCCCGATCGACCGTGTCGCGGACCAGCGGCCGTACTACTCCGGCAAGCATCGACGGCACGGCGTCAACGTCCAGGTCATCGCCGATGCCGCCGGACGACTCGTCTGGGCCTCGGCAGCGCTGCCCGGCGCCGCGCACGACCTGACCGCTGCCCGCACCCACGGCATCCTCGACGCCCTGGCCAACGCGAACGTCATGACGTTCGCCGACAAGGGCTACCAAGGCGCTGGTGGAACCGTGCGGACGCCGTTCAAGCGCCATCGGCACCGGCCGCGGCTGTCTCGCCGGCAGAAGGCGGTGAACAAGGCGCTCGCGAAGATCCGCGCCTGCGGCGAACGAGCGATCGCCGCCCTCAAGACCTGGAAACTCCTGACCAAGCTGCGCTGCTGCCCGCGCCGAGCCACCACGATCGTGCAGGCAATCCTCGTCCTGCACCACGTCGAGACCAGCCGCTACTCAGGATGAAAATGGCTCAGTGTGTAGGACGTCGCCGGTCTTCAGGTCTTGGGCGTAGATCCACGTGTGCTGGGTGTCGTCCCAGAACGGGTGGAACCAGGTGGTGTGCAGGACCGCGTCGGAGCCGTCCTTGGTACGGACAGTGACCTCGGTCAGGTCGGTGTCCTGGTTGCGGTGCAGGCCCTCGACCATCTTGCCCTCGGTCGCCCCGGTCGGCGGGTCGGCGGCGAGGACCTGGTCGCCGAACTGGACGTCCTTGATAGCCTTTGGTAGAGCCGTCGGCCAAGAGGACCAGCGTGTCGGGTGCGAAGCTGTGCCTGGGCACCGGGCAGTAGCCGCCGGCTCCGCTCCCGTCACCCGCGTCGTCGCTGCTACGGCTGCTGCGGCTGCTGCGCTCGTCGGCCTTGCGTGAACCGCCGCCTGACGACTCGCCACCGGCGGAGCGTTTGGGGGCGTTGACCTCATTGCTGCTGCCGCCTCCGCCGCCGCGCATCTTCTTCAAGCCGCCGGCGCCACCTGCGGCCTTGAACGGCTTGGTCATGAACTTGGTCGCGCCGCCGGTGAACTTGGAGACGCCTGCGCTCAGTGCGCCGTCCAGGCCGCCCTCGATCATTGTGTCGGCGAGGCCGGGTCAGGAGGATTCGGCGTCGCCGCGGACCACGTCGACCATGTAGCCGGCGCCGGCCTGCATGGCGCCTGCCACGATCAGGCAGCCGACGCCGGTGGCGCCCAGGGCACCGACCGCGACCGTGGCGAGGATGCCGACTGCGGCAGTGGCGACGAACTTCCACGGCGGCAGCGGATCCGACGGCTCCGCGCCGTCGACCCCGAGCGGGGTCGGTGCGAGCACCCTCAGCCCGCAGACGGTCTACCTGTGGTGGAACACATCCTCTGACGCCGGGGCCGGCGTCGCGGGCTACCACATCTTCCGCGACGACGAGCTCGTCGCCGACATCATCGGCAACAGTTCGTCGTACTTCGACCGGCAGCTCGACGGCTCCCGCACCTACCGGTACCGGGTCCAGGCATTCGACGGCTCCGGTCTCAGCTCCGGCCTGAGCGCCGAGACGTCGGCCACCACCCCGGCATTGCCGGCCGCTCCGGTGAACTACGCCCGCTGCGGCGCCGCGGCGGGACAGCCGGGCTGCACGTACACCAGCACCAAGCCGGCCGACGCCACCCACTACCCCGACTCCGGCGGGGAGCTCACCGACGGCAGGCACGGCGGGCTGGTCTACGGACCCGAGCGGCAGGGCCGCAACGCCCCCGGCACCTACCAGTTCCCGATGGACCTCGGGACGACCAAGACGATCACCGAGGTCAACACCACCTGGCTGCAGGTCCGGCCGGACTACACGTTCCTGCCACCGCATCTGACCTATGAAGTGTCCAATGACGGCGTGAACTTCCGCACCACCTCGGTCATCGACCGGCCCGCCATCGGCGCCGGCATCCAGACCAAGACCTACCGAGCGATCAACCTCAGCGAGTCAGCCCGCTACGTCCGGGTCACCGTCGACGGCGGCGACGCCTGGACGATGCTCGACGAGTTCGAGGCCCGCGGCAACTGAGCCACTGCACCCATCCACGCCGGTGTCCGCACGCGCCCTTTCGGCCGCGTCCGGACACCGGCCCGTCGGCACCAGGAGGAACACCCATCATGCACCTCCCCGATACCCTCACCCGGATCGAGGACTGGCTGTGGAACAACGCCCCGGCCACCGCCCGCGAACTGGCCCCGCCAGCTACCGACGCGGACCTGGAAGCGCTCCGCCGGACACTCGGCGTCGCCCTCCCGGACGACCTCGTCACCATGCTGCGCTGGCACAACGGCGGCGGTGACGGCGACGGCAGGATGACCGTCGCCCCTGGCTACGCCATGCTCGACACCCGCGGCATGGCCGCGATCACCGAGATGAACCGCCGGGTCGGGTCGACCGCACCGCCGTCGCCCTGGCCGGCCGCATGGCTCGTCGCTGCCTCTTCGTTCACCAGCAGCTACCTGGTCGTCGACACCGCCGATCCCGCCGGTGCCGTCTTCACCTTCGACTGGCAAGACCGTGCCCCCGCCCCCGAACCGACATGGCCGTCACTGGCCGACACCCTCGCCACCATGCTGCACACCATCGAGACCGGCGTCACCCCCGACGGCTTCCCCGTGGAGATCACCCCCGACGGGCACCTCGAATGGTGACCTCCATCGCCGAACCTACCCACCGACGCAAGCCATGATCGGTACGCTGACATCGTGCGATCCGGGCGATGGGCGACAATCGCGGCGGTAGCCGTGATCAGCGCTGCGACCGCCTCATGCCGCACCCAACCTCCCGCTGACACCTCTATCTGGCGCAACATCCTCGCCGCTTTCCCGGTACCAGCTGGCGCCACCGCGTCCGCAGTGCTGCTCATGCCCGCTCCGAACGGCTGCTTCTACGCCATCGGCACCGTCGACGCCGATAAGCGCCGGCACGTCGGCGTCTGGCTCGGGACCGGCAGTTGCGACCAGACCCGGCTGACCAGCCCAACCGAACTGCCGCCCGCAGCACCCGGGATCACCGAGCGCAACACCGTCGTGGACACCGTCGAGCACGACGGCACATGGATGACGCTCGTGACATCCACCGCGACCGGTTCGGGCTGGGGCGACGTGCTGCGCGGCACCCCGGATCACTGGGAACGGCTCCGGCTGCGGGAACCACCGGACGACGCAGGCGACACACCAACCGCAGTCGGTGTCATCCGCAACGAGTTCGTCGCCGTCGGCCGGCACGGCAGGCAGCCGGCGGCGTACTTCTCATCCGGCGGCTCTTGGACCGATCGTGACCTCCCGGCCCCGGTTCCCGACACGGCCGAGCCGCTCGGCATCGCGGGCACACCATCCGGATCGGCCGTCATCGTCGGCCGGGCGGGCGGAACGGCCATCGTCTGGACGAGCCAGGACGGTGGAGCCACTTGGTCGACGCAGCAGCCACCGGGCCTGACCGAGTTGACCGATGTGGTACGCGACGGCGACCGGTTCCTCGCCATCGGCGCCGCAACGGACGGCACGGCCCGAGTGATGACCTCCGCCGACGGCATTACTTGGAACACCGACAACGCCGCCCTACCGCCGGGCACCCGCCCCCTCCAAGCCATCAAGGTGTTGAGGTCCGGGCAGATTTTCGCCATCGGCCAAGCCGCACCGGGCCAGTGCGCCACCGCATGGCACCGAGAATCCCGGACGTGGACGGCGGAGCCGCTAGGTTGCCACGGCGCACCCACCGCGCTCCTTGAACTCGCCGACGGCCGTGTGGTCGCCGCCGGAGGAACAACGCTCTGGCTCCGCAGCTCCTGACAGATGCCGCCGTCTTCGTGCGGGGGGCGACGCTGGGCCATCTGCGGTCGCACCACGCGCGTCAACCGGCGATATCGCAGGCCGGATCGCGTCCGAACAAGGCGGTGCTCCTCGCCACGAACCACCTCGACCTTGGCTACGGCATTCCCCGTAGTCGCCGAACGCCTCGGCCACGACCCCGCAACCCTCGTGCGCAACTACACCCGCATCAACGCCCACGGCTCGCCAACGAGCCGCCGACGCCCTCGCCGAACTCACCACACCAACAGCAACACTCACGACCTAGCCGCGCCCGGAGCACCGCATCACGGCGGGCCTACACCAGCGAACAGCGGAGTCGCCGTTTCCTGTTGCGTCTGCTGCAACGCGATTTGCTGGGGGCGTGCATGTATTCGGATGTGCAGTATTCCTGATCATGGGCGCCTAGCGGCCTTGAGAGAGGTGGCCCGGCCTGCCGCAAGGCTCATCCAGCTCGGCACACCGACGGACCAACGTACCGTTGCGCACATGCCATTTACCGGAAGCCATCCCGCGGCGATCCTGCCGTTACTGCGCCCGCTCGGGCGCCGTGACGTGCCACCCGCCGCACTGGTGA
The DNA here is from genome assembly GCF_050947935.1 of Dactylosporangium sp. CA-052675. Lineage (GTDB taxonomy): Bacteria > Actinomycetota > Actinomycetes > Mycobacteriales > Micromonosporaceae > Dactylosporangium. The sequence goes on from NZ_CP192010.1 coordinate 8,042,411, forward strand.
TCGGCAGCATCACTCCCGACCTTCCGTTCTATGCCCTGGTGACCTCGCTCAGCGATGCGACCCACTCTCTCATCGGCGCTGTGTCGCTCGACCCGGCCATCGGTGTCGTGGCGTACGGGGCGTGGCGCCTGTTCGGCGCGCCGGCGTTGGACGCGCTCCGACCGGGCGTCGGCCGCGAACGGACCGCCGAACGACCGCGGTCGGTCGCGGCCATTGGCCGTCGGGTCTTGGCCATCTACGCCGGCCTGGCCGTCGGCGCACTGACGCACGTTGCCTGGGACAGCTTCACCCACGGCGGGATGTGGGGCGTCCGTCAGCTGCCCTGGCTGGCCCGACAGTTCGGTCCCCTGCCGGGTTACGAGTGGGCGCAGTACGTCAGCGGCGCTGCCGGGCTGCTGGCGATTCTGGTGTGGTGGCTCCGGCACCGCCGCCGCGACCCGGCCGCCGCGCCGCCGGTCCGGTCGCGGGGGACGATCCTGGCCTGGAGCACGGTGGCCGCGGCGACGCTGGTCGGTGCGGCGCTTGGTCTGCTGCTCGGTATTCGGGGCGAGGAAGACCCCGTCCGCGGTGCCTTGTTCCTGGCGGCCACTCGCGGCGGCCTCGGCGCGGCCCTCGCCGTCGCCGCGATCGGGCTGGCCGTTCGCCTCACCGGCCGTGCAGGGGACAGGGACAGCCCGTCGGGGTCTTGACGGCCGGGCGCTTGCCAACCGCCCGGGACACCCGACGGAAGGCGAGCCGGAACAGCACTGGGATGTTGACCCACAGCTTCAGGAGATTGTTCCGGCGCAGTTCCCCGGTGACGAGCGTGGGCACAATGCGGGCAAGCGTCAGGCCGGCACGCAGGAAGTGCCGGCGCTTGCAGCGAATGGTGAACAGGAAGCCGAGGCACAGCAGCTCACCGCGGCGGAACGCGATGTCCCGGCAGCGCTGCCGAGCCTTCTGGCCATCCTCTTCAGCCTTCGTCAGGTTGCCCTTCTTGGCCTCGAGGGTGGCGTACCCGATGTCGACCTGGACACCGGCCGAGCCTTTATGAGCGCCCGTCCGAGCCAGCGAGGCGGCCTCGTCAAGGTGATCTTCGGCCAACTCCAACAGGTTGGCGTTGGCCAGCGGCTCCGACAGCCGCAACTGCAGAAACGCGTCCGCCTCGAGCTCCTGAGGGCACCGGTCCTGGTACTCCTTACCCAGCAGGTAGAGGCTGAGGCAATTGGCGTCGTCGCCGCGAGCCTCGGCAATCCGGCCGAGGTAGTGGTACGCGGTCGCCACCCAACGGGCTACTCGGACGTTGGAGCGGGCCTGCGGGGCGAAGGCCACGGCCCGCAGCAGCAGGCGCTCGGCCTCCTTGAGGTCCTGAAACGACGTGAACAACGCCGTGCCCTGGTGCGTCAAGGCACCACACTCGAAGATCGGGTCCAAGCCTCGCTCTACGGCGCGAAGTAGCTCGCGGGCGGTGCGGATCGCGGCGTTGTACCGGCTGACCGAGACCTCGTAGGCACACTTGGCGATCATTGCCGCGCCCCAGTCCGGGCTGTCCGGCTCGGCGGTCTGGACCGCGGCATCGATGGCCTGGCCCCGTTCGGGGCTCTCAGCGGAGATGGTGCCCAGATAGGACGCCCTGGCGAGGTGCAGCGCAGAGACCGGCGCACCGGCGGCCGACTGGGTAGCGATCGCATCGCGCAGCACCGCGTCAACGTCTTCCGCGTCAGCCGGCTGGCCGAGGTTCCCAGTGAGCCGGACCAGCTCGTCAACGCAGTCGGAGAGCTGGTGCGAATCCACCTTCGTAGGCTGCCGGGCCAGCTCCCGCATCCAATAGACGAAGTTGGCGTACTCCTCGCCGATCTCGCCGACCTTGCTGTTTCGGGTCGCGCCGATCCGCAGCTCGGTCTGCCGGTGCCACCCTCCCGGATCCTCGACCTCCTCCCAGACCGCGAGCTTCCACCTGTCTGCGTCTTCGGCGTCGCCGGAAGTCTTCATCCCGCCGCCCTTCGGCCGGGTCCCGAGCAGAAGTGTTCGCGCAGCAGTGAATGCACGGTGAAGCGCTTGTTCCCGTCCAGCGCCCGGACCAAGGTGAGCCGGCACGCGATCTCCCGTGCCCGCAGGAAGAGCTCCCGGTCCTCGATCCGGCTCTGGGCATAGAACTCCCCGTCGGCGACCGCGCGGCCCGCCGGGACGAAACAGAAGACCGCCATCAGCCGGGCCGCGACCTTTTCCGAACCGACGCCCTCGGCCAGCGCATCCATCGACTGGGAGTAGCAGTACTGCCACAGGTTCCGGCCGAGCGGGCCGCCGATGTCACGCAGCCGCTGCAGCACCTCGCGGATGGTCAGCGCCTTTTCCGCCGCGTAGCGAACGATGATCTGGATCAGCAGCGGCGTGCACTCGGCGGCCCGCACGACGTCGTCGAGATCGGTCTCACTCGGGTTTAGCCTGGTGCCTAGCTGTGCGAGATAGCGGGCGTAGTCCTTCGCGTCCGCCTCCGACGGGCCATGCCACCGGCGCTCGTTCACCCGGCCCCCGCCGGCCGCGGCAACGGACTCGCGGGTAGTGAGCAGGAAGCGGTGCGGTCCGGCGGCGAACCGCTTGATCAGGTATTCGACCGCGACCTTACCCTCGGGCACCGTCTCGAGGTTGTCGATGACGATGAGGCAGGGTACGGCCGGGAGCAGGCCGGGCAGCAGGTGCTCGACATTGGCGGTGTTGATGTCCGCGGCTGGCGCGATCTGCTTCGCCAGCTCGACGAGCAGATCGCGCCACTCCAGCTGGGTCCGGGAGGCGGTAGGTTCCAGCACGCCGAGCGGGCCGATGTGGGTGAACTTCACCGAGATGCCGAACACGCGCGCGAAGCCCGCCTCCGTCGCATGCTGCCGCGCGATCTCGAATGCCATAGTGGTCTTGCCGGTCCCCGCGTCGCCCCAGATCGAAACGATCCGCGAACCGGCGTGGTTGCCCAGCAGTTCGCCGACCTCGGCGACGAACGCCGAGACGCCGAATAGCCGGTCGTAGGCGACGGTGAGCGCTCGGCGCAGCCGGTCGATGTCCCGCTCAACGTCGTCGGCCATTGGCACCACGTTGGGGCCAACGGGAAGGGGTAACGGCTCGACCGGCTGGGTCTTCGCCGCCTGCGACGCCCTCATCTCCCGCACGCCGAACACGACGGTAAGGACGATGCCGACGATCGCCAGCGGAACTCCGAGCACGCTGGCGAACTGATCGGCGCGCTCGAGGCGGCCGTGGGCAACGATGCCAGCTACCACGATGTAGAGGCCGATCGCAGCGCAAAGAATAGAGGCGGCCAGACCCCAGAGTCGTCGCACGCATCTCATCGTGCCGATGAATGCCAACCGGGCCAAGCCGAGCGCCCGGTTACAGCCGATCGGACGACCGATTCCGGATCGACAGCGGTATGGTCGGCGAGATACACAGATCGACGGTTTCGCCGACCCGGAGACCGTGCCAACCTGCGGCTTCACGGCTTCGACACCCAGCGACCCCATGACTCGCCCGTCCCGCAAGGCCCACGATCAAGGTCCACTGTGGACGATTACGACACACCGCCGAAGCGTACGCCCGTACGGTGATTACCAAGAGCGATCGAAATCGCATCGGCACGAGTTGGACGGGCATTTCCAGAGATCGCCGACGCACCGACCTTCGCGTTGTGGGTAACCGCTGGTCACGGCTCCGATGACGCCGTGCAAGCAGTGACCCTACTGTCGCCACACCGCTGGACGGTGCGTGGATCCGGCAACCGGCCGGTCGTGTCGATCATTCGCCCCGCCGCCACCGCGGACCCGGCCGGGCCACCACCCGCGTGACCTCGGCAGAGAGGTCCGGCGATAGCCAAAACTTAGTCTTCGAATAGCGGTGTTGGGTAGCTTTGCGGCCGCTCGACGACCTCGGTTCGCTGCGCCTACGAACATGTGACGCGGATCCGGGCCCCGGGAAAGGAGACTCCGCATGCCCGACCGCATCGAGGTGGCGTTCGCCCGGCAGGTGCGCCGGACGCCGGACGCCGACGCGCTGGTGGTCGGTACCCGCCGGTTCACCTACCGCGACGTCGATGCGCGCGCCGACGCGGTCGCCGTCCAGCTGCGCAGCGAGGGCGTGGGCCGCGACCAGTACGTGGGTGTCTGCCTCGACCGCGAGGAGTGGCTGATCCCGGCGCTGCTCGGGGTGCTCCGGGCGGGCGCGGCCTACGTACCGATGGACCCGGCCCATCCCGCCGAACGACAGTCCTTCGTCATCGGCGACGCGCGGCTGCGGCATGTCCTGGTGGACAAGCGGCAGGTCGACGCGGCGTGGCTGGGTGACGCCCGCCCAGTGGTGCCGGGCGACGGCCCGGTCGCCTCGCCGAACGGCGCCGGCGCCGACGAGCCGGCCGGTGGGGACGGCCCGGCGTACCTGATCTACACCTCGGGGTCGACCGGGAAGCCCAAGGGCGTGGTCATCGACCACGGGCAGACGCTCAATCTCGTCCGGTGGGCGGTGGAGACGTACTCGGCCGACGAGCTGCGCGGCACGCTCGCCTCCACGTCGGTGTGCTTCGACGTGTCGGTCGTGGAAATGTTCGCGCCGTTGCTCAGCGGCGGCACGGTGATCCTCGCCGACTCCCTGCTCGCCTTCTGCGATCTGCCCGCCCGCGACGAGGTCACGTTCCTCAACGGGGTGCCGTCGGTGCTCGCCGTCCTGCTGAGCTCACCGCTGCCGCCGTCGGTACGCACGGTGAGCCCGGCCGGCGAGGCGCTGACCCGGGCGCTGGCCCGGCGGATCTACGCCAACCCCGGCGTCACCCGGCTGGTCAACTGCTACGGCCCGACCGAGTGCACCACCTACTGCCTCGTCGCCGAGGTGACGCGCGCCGACCTGGACGCCGCGCACGAGCCGCCGATCGGCGCGCCCATCGCCGGGGCGGTGGCGAGCGTGCGCGACGAGAAGGGACGGCCGGTGCCCGACGGCACGGTCGGTGAGCTGTGGATCGCCGGTCCCGTGGTGAGCTCCGGATATCTCGACCGCCCCGAGCTGACCGCGCAACGGTTCCCGCCCGATCCCGACGACCCGGCCCGGCGGGCGTACCGCACGGGCGACCTGGTGCGCCGGGTCGACGGCGTCTACCACTACCTCGGCCGCGGCGACCACCAGGTCAAGATCCGCGGCATCCGGGTCGAGCTCGGCGAGGTCGAGGCGTTCCTGGCCGCCTGCCCGGGTGTCCAGCACGCGGTGGTGACCGCGCCGGCCGGCGCCGACGGCGACCGGCGGCTGGTCGGGTACGTCCAGGGCACCGGCCCGGAGCCGATCGACGAGAACCGGTTGCACGACGACCTGAGCCGCCGGCTACCGGCCCACCTGGTGCCGAGCCGGATCGTGGTGCTCGACGAGCTCCCGCTCGGGCCGACCGGCAAGGTCGACCGGGCGGCGCTGCCGGTGCCGGCCGACCCCGTCCGGGTCCCGACGCCGCCGCGCACGCCCGTCGAGCGGTTCGTGGTCGGCGTCTGGGCCGCCGCGCTCGGCGTCGCTGCTGAGACGATCGGCGTCGACGATCAGTTCATCCGGCTGGGCGGGCAGTCGCTGACGGCGGCCCGCGTGGTGGCGCTGCTGCGGCCGGCACTGGGCTTCGCCGTGCCGGTCCGCCTGCTGTTCGACCATCCGGTGCTGGCCGACTTCGCCGCGGCGGTCGAGGAGCTGGCGCTGACAGAACTCGCCCGCGAGGCCTGACCGGGCCCGGGCAACGTCCACGGGGGGCGGATCGATGACGGAACAGATGCAGGATCGGGCTGCGCTGCGCGCGCTCCTGGAGGCGCGGCTCGCCGCGTTCACACCCGCCGAGCCGGCGGCGGATGCCGACGACCATCCACAGTCGACGTTGCCGCTCACCGGCGCGGAGCGGGCGATGTGGCTCGCCTCCCAGCTCGACCCGGACAGCCCGGCCTACCATGTCCCGATCGTCGTGCGACTCGTCGGCCCGCTCGACCGGCCGGCGCTGCTCGCCGCCGTGCGCGACGTGATCGTGCGGCATCCCGCCCTGCGCAGCACGGTCACGGTCCACGACGGCACGCCCGTCGCCGTGGCCGGGCCGGCCGACGCGGTGCCCGTCGACGAGCGCGCGGTCACCCCGGACACGCTCGCCGCCGCGCTGTCCGACCACGCCCGCCGGCCGTTCCGGCTCGCCGCGGAGCCGCCGCTGCGCGTGACGCTGTTCGCGGTCGGCACCGGCGAGCACCACCTGGCGCTGACCGCGCACCACGTCGCCATGGACGACGCGTCGATCACGCTGCTGGTTACCGAACTGGCGGAGCGCTACGCCGGCCACCACGCGGGCGACGGCCCGCCCGCGCCGGTCCGGCCGGTCCGGGCGCGCCGGCCGGCGCCGGAGCCCGACGAGGACGAGCTGCGGTGGTGGACCCGGCGGCTGGCCGGGCTCGCGCCCGCGCCGTTGCCGGTCGGCCGGGTGACCGCGCCCGCCGGCGCGCCCGACCGCACGCCCGGCGATGCCGGGGCGCAGGTGCCGTTGACCGTGCCGGCCGCGCTCGCCGACCGGGTCCGCGCCGTCGCGGCCACGCACGGCATGACGCCGTTCATGGTGCTGCTGGCGGCGCTCCAGGCGATGCTGGCGCGCACCGGCGACGACCCCGACGTCGCCGTCGGCGTTCCCGAGGCGGGGCGCCGGGAGCCCGGCAGCAGGTCGGCGATCGGCTGCTTCGTCAACACCGTCGTGGTCCGCACCGACCTGTCCGGCGATCCCACCGCACGCGACGTGCTCTCCCGCGCCCGCGAGGCGGCCCTCGACGCGCTGAGCCACGCCGACGTGCCGCTCCCCCGGATCGTCGAGCGCGTCAACCCGCGCCGCGACGACGGCTCGACGCCGCTGTTCCGGGTCCTGCTCAACGTGGTCCCCGCCGACCCGAACCCGGCCATGTTCCCGGGGCTGGACGCGACGGTCACCGTCGGCGGCACCGGCCGGGTCCGGGCCGGCCTGACGGTGCGGCTCACCGACGCCGGCGACGGCCCGCTCGACGGCGTGGTGGAGTACCGGCTGCGGGACTGCGACGCGGCGGCCGCCCACCGGATCGCCGGGTGGTTCCTGACGCAGCTCGACGGCCTCGTATCCGATGTGGACAGTCCAATTCGGACGGTGTCGCTGCCGGGCACCGTGGACCCGGCCGTGGCCGGCGCACCGGTGGACGGGCCGAGCGGCACCCTGCACCCGATGGTCACCCGGTGGGCGGCGGCCACCCCGGACGCGACGGCCGTGGTCGCCGCCGACGGCACCCTCACCTACGCCGAACTGGACCGCCGGGCGAACCGGGTCGCCCGGCGCCTGCTGGCCGACGGCGTGGCGCCGGACGAGCCGGTGGCGGTGCTCACCGAACGCAGCACCCACCTGCCGGTGGCGCTGCTCGGCATCCTCAAGGCCGGAGCAGCGTACCTGCCCCTCGACCCGACGTACCCGCCCGCGCGGCTGGCCGCCCTCCTGCAGGCGGCGGGCGCGGCCACGGTGCTCGTCGCCGACGGGCTGGACGAGGCGCTGGCCGACGGGCTCGCCGACACCGGCCTGCCGGTCGCCGTGCGCCGGCTGGACGATCCGGAGACCTTCCCGGTGGGCCCGGACGGGGACCCGGGCGTGGAGTGCGACCCCGGCCGGCTGGCGTACGTCATCTTCACCTCGGGGTCCACCGGCACGCCGAAGGGTGTGGCCGTGGAGCACCGGGCGATCACCCGCTACCTCGCCGGGGTCGCCGATCGGCTGCCGGCCGGCGCCGCATCGTTCGCCCTGGTCTCGACGCAGGCGGCCGACCTCGGGCTGACCATGTTGCTGGGCGCGCTGACCACCGGCGCGGCCGCTCACCTCGTCGACGTCGCAACGGCCACCGACGCCGCCGCGTTCGCCGGCTACCTGGCCCGCCACCCGGTCGACGTGCTCAAACTCGTCCCCAGCCACCTGCATCTGCTGACCGCGGAGACCGGCGCGGAGCCCGCCGACGTGCTGCCGCGCCGGTTGCTGATCCTGGCCGGCGAGGCGTGCCCGTGGGAGCTGGTCGACCGGGTCCGGGCCGCCCGGCCCGACCTCGCCGTCCAGGTGCACTACGGCCCGACCGAGACGACCGTCGCCGTCCTGGCCCTCGACGTGTCGACCGTGACCGACCGGGCCGGCGCCGACGTGGTGCCGCTGGGCGGGCCGCTGCCGGGCTGGCGGTGCCGGGTCGCCGACCGCGCCGGCGCGCCGCTGCCGGCCGGACTCCCGGGCGAGCTGTGGCTGGCCGGTCCGAGCCTCGCCCGCGGCTACCTGCACGACGAGCGGCTGACCGCGCGGCGGTTCGTCACGGAGTCCGGGGTCCGCTGGTACCGCACCGGTGACCGGGTCCGCCTCCGCGCCGACGGCCACCTCGACTTCCTCGGCCGCACCGACGACCAGGTCAAGATTCAGGGGTACCGGGTGGAGCCCGGCGAGGTGGCCGCGGCGCTGCGCCGGCTCGACGGCGTGGACGCGGCGGTCGTGCTGCCGGTAGGCCCGCCCGGCGGGCGCCGGCTGGTGGCGTGGTGCACCGGCCCCGCGGGTGGTGGCTCCGACGAGGCGCGGCTGCGCGACGAGCTGCGCCGGCGGCTGCCGCGCTGGATGGTCCCGGCGTCGATCGTGCGGCTCGACGCCCTGCCGCTGACCCCGAACGGCAAGGTCGACCGGGCCCGCCTGCCCGAACCGGTGACGGCCGTCGACACCGGCCCGGTGTCGTTGAGCCCCACGGAGGAGGCGGTCGCCGCGGCGTGGCGCCAGGTCCTGGACGGCCGTCCCGGCGGGCCGGCCACCGGTGCCATCCGCCCGGACGACGACTTCTTCGCCCTCGGCGGGCACTCCTTCGCCGCCACCCGGGTCGTGGCGCTGCTCCGCACGACCACCGGCCGTGACGTGCCCGCGCGGCTCACGTTCCGCCACCCGGTGCTGCGCGACTTCGCCGCCGCCCTGGACCGCACCGCACCACCCGCGAACGGCGTGGCGCCGGCGGCCGGCCGGCGCGAGCCCGGGACCGTGGTGCCGCTGTCGGCGGCGCAGGCCCGGTTGTGGTTCCTGGCCAGCATCGACCCGGACAGCCCCACCTACCACGTGCCGATCGTCCTGCGCCTGCCGGCCGGCATCGACCGCACGGCGCTGCTGGACGCGGTCCGATTGCTGGCCGACCGGCACGAGGTCCTGCGCAGCACCGTGACCACGGTCGACGGGCAGCCGTGCGCCCGGATCGGCCGGGCCGCCGACGTGCCGGTCCGCGAGCGGGCGGTGCCCGCCGCCGACCTCGACCGCGTGCTGGCCGCCGAGGTGGCGCACCCGTTCGACCTCCAGCGGCGCCCGGCGATGCGCGCCGTGCTGTTGCGGGTCGCCGACGGGGCCGACCACCTGGCGATCGTCTTGCACCACGTGGCCACCGACGCCTGGAGCCGCGGGCTGATCCTGGCCGACCTCGCGGCGCTCTACCGGTACCGCACCGGCACCGGTCCGCTGCCCCCGCCCGCGCCGCAGTACGCCGACCACGCGACCGCGTTGCGCGCCGAACCGGACGGTCCGGCCCTGGACTGGTGGGAGCGGCAGCTGGCCGGGCTGTCCCGGCTCGACCTGCCGACGGACCGGCCGCCGGCGCCCGCGGCGGGCGGGGAGTTCGCCGCGGGCACCGCCGGCGCCGCCGTGCCGATCGAGGTGCCCGACGCGCTGGCCCGCCGGATCCGGGCGCTGGCCGGCAGCCGCGGCATGACGCCCTTCATGGTGCTGCTGGCCGGCCTCCAGGCGCTGCTCGCCCGGGTCACCGGTGCGAGCGACATCGCAGTCGGCGTGCCGGAGACCGGCCGGCACGGCCCGGGCACCGAGAACGTCGTCGGCTGCTTCGTCAACACCCTGGTCGTCCGCGGCGAGGTCGACGCGGCGGCGACCGCGGGGCACCTGCTCGACGCGGCCCGGGCGGCGGCGCTCGCCGCGTTCGCCCACGCCGACGTGCCGTTCGACCGGGTGGTGCAGCGGCTGCGCCCGGACCGCGACGCCGGCACCGGCCCGCTGTTCCAGGTGAGCCTCAACGTGCACGACGCCGGCCCGGCGGTGGTGGAGTTCGGCCCCGGACGGCCGGCGACGGTCGTGCCGGTGCCGGAGACCGAGGCGAAGTTCGACCTGTCGTGGCACGTCGCCGCCGACGGCCCGGCGCTGCGCGGCAGCCTGACGTACCGGTCGGCGCTGTTCGACGAGCCGACCGCACAGCGGCTGGTTTCCTGGTACCTCACGCTGCTCGACGGCCTGCTGTCCACTGCGGACGTCGAGCTCGGCGCGATCCCGCTGGCGCCCGTCGACGGCCCGGCGCTGACCGGCCCGCCCCTGCCGCACGAGGACGGCGTTCTGCATCCGCTCATCGAGCGGTGGGCCGACGCCACCCCCGACGCGCCGGCGGTGGTGGCCGCCGACGCGACGCTCACTTACGCCGAACTCGACCGGCGGGCCAACCGCGTCGCCCACTGGCTCCTCGCCCGCGGCGTGCGCGCCGACCAGCCGGTCGCGGTGCTCACCGAGCGCACGAGCCACCTCGCGATCGCGCTGCTCGGCGTCCTCAAGGCCGGCGCGGCGTACCTGCCCGTCGACGCGGGCTACCCGCCGGAGCGGGTGCGGACGGTGCTGCGCGGCGCCGGCGCGGTCGCCACGCTTGCCGAACGCGAGTTCGCCGGCCACGCGGAGGGGACCGTCGCGATCCTCGACGACGACGCCACCTGGGCCGGCCTGCCCACCCACCGGCCCGACGCCGGGGTACGCCCGGACCGGCTGGCCTACGTCATCTTCACGTCGGGCTCCACCGGCGCGCCCAAGGGCGTGGCCGTGGAGCACCGGCACATCACCCACTACCTGGCGGCGGCGCTCGCGTACCTCGGCACGGCCCCCCACGCGAGCTACGCGCTGGTCTCCACCCACGCGGCCGACCTGGGCATGACGAACCTGTTCGGCGCGCTGACGACCGGTGCAACGCTGCACCTGGTCGACCGGCAGACCGCCACCGACCCGGAGGCGTTCGCCGCGTACCAGGAGCGCGAGCGGGTCGATGTCCTCAAGTGCGTGCCGAGCCACCTGGAACTGCTGGCCGCGCACGGCGACCTGGGCCGGGTGTTGCCCCGGCGGGTGCTGATCCTGGCCGGTGAGCCGCTGCTGTGGGACCTCGTCGACCGCCTCCGCGCGGCGCGGCCCGACCTCAGGGTCGTCAACTCGTACGGGCCGTCGGAGACCACCGTCGCGGTGTCGATGTGCGACGTGGATGCGGTACCGCGCACCGGGTCCACGGTGCCGCTCGGCGCGCCGCTGTCCGATGTGGACTTCTACGTGACCGACGCCGCCGGGCGGCCGCAGCCGACCGGCATCCCCGGCGAGCTGTGGATCGGCGGCCCGACCGTGAGCCGGGGCTACCTCGGCCGTGCCGACCTGACCGCCGAACGCTTCCCGGCCGACCCGCTGGACCCCGCCCGCCGCTGCTACCGCTCCGGCGACCTGGTGCGGCTGCGGCCCGACGGCCAGCTCGAGTTCCGGGGCCGGGTCGACGACCAGGTCAAGATCCGGGGGTACCGCGTCGAGCCCGGCGAGATCGTCGCGGCGCTGCGCCGCCTGCCCGGCGTCCGGGAGGCCGTCGTGCTCCCGGTCGGCGAGGGCCACCAACGCAGGCTCGCCGCCTGGATCACCGGGACGGCCGACGTGGACCAGGTGCGCCGGCGCCTGCGTCAGGATCTGCCCGAGTACGCGGTGCCGAGCACCATCACCGGCCTGGACGTCCTGCCACTGACCGCCAACGGCAAGGTGGACCGCGCGCGGCTGCCCGCACCGGCCGAGGCGGCGCCGGCCGCCTACGCCGAGCCGGCCACGGCGACCGAACATCGGGTCGCCGCCGCGTACGCGCAGGTGCTCGACGTCGAGCGGGTCGGTGCCACCGACGACTTCTTCGCCCTCGGCGGCGACTCCTTCCAGGCGGTGCAGGCCGCCCGCGCGGCCGATCCGGACCTGCGGGTCATCGACCTGTTCAACCACCCAACGGTGCGCGACCTCGCGGCGTTCCTCGACCGGCGGTCCGGCGAACCGGCTGGGCTGCTGCACCGTCTCGGCGCAACGGCCGGCACGGCCGAGTTCACCGTCGTGTGCGTCCCGTACGGCGGCGGGTCGGCGGCGGCCTACCGGCCGCTGGCGATGGCGCTCGGCCCGCGCGTGGCGACGTACGCGATCGAGCTGCCCGGGCACGACCCGGCCCGCCCCGACGAGCCGCTGCTGCCGCTGCCGCAGCTCGTCGACCGGGTGGCCGCCGAGGTCGCCGAGCAGGTCACCGGGCCCGTGATGGTGTACGGGCACTGCGTCGGCACCGCGACGGCGGTCGCGCTGGCGCAGCGGCTCCAGGCCGGCGGCGCCGAACTGGCCGGCGTGGTGCTGGCAGCGGCGTTCCCGACCGCGCGGCTGCCCGGACGGCTCTCCGCGTGGTTCAACCGGGTGCTGCCCAGCGACCGGTGGATGTCCGATCGCGACTACCGCGACGTGCTGCGAGCCATGGGCGGGATGCTCGACGACCTCGACGACACCGACCTCCGGACGATGATGAACAGCCTGCGCCACGACGCCCGCCAGGCGCAGCTGTTCCACACCGGCGAACTCGCCCGCGCCGACCGGACCCGGCTGTCCGTCCCGGTGCTGTGCGTCGTCGGGGAGCGCGACCGCAGCACCGAGCTCTACCAGGAGCGCTACCGGGAGTGGGGCGCGTACGCCGACCGGGTCGAGCTCGCCGTGGTGCCGCACGCCGGCCACTACTTCCTCAAGCACCAGGCGACGCAGGTCGCCGAGCTGATCGGCGGGCGGCTGGCGGCGTGGCGGGCCGGGCGGGTGCCGCCGCCGGTCGCCGACGTGGCGGTCGCCGGATCGGCGGCCCGCCGCAGCCTCCGGGCGTTCTCCCTCGTCGCCGCCGGCCAGACGGTGTCGCTGATCGGCAGCGCGCTGAGCGCGTTCGCGCTCGGCGTCTGGGCGTACCAGGCCAGCGGCCGCATGGCCGACTACGCGCTGATCACGCTGCTGGCGGTGATGCCGGCCATCGTCGGCGCGCCGGTCGGCGGCGCGGTCGCCGACCGGTTCGACCGGCGCCGGGTGATGCTGGTCTGCGACGCCGTCGCCGGGCTGACGGTCGCCGCGCTCGTCATCCTGCTGTGGCTGGACAGCCTGCGATTGTGGCACGTCGCCGTGATCGTGGGGACGGGGTCGCTGGTCACGGCGTTCCACCGGCCCGCGTACCTGGCCGCGATCACGCAACTGGTTCCCAAGCCGTACCTGCCGCAGGCCAACGCCGTCGCCCAGCTCGGCACCGGGCTCGGCATGCTGCTCGCCCCGCTGGCCGGCGGCGCGCTGATCACCGCGTTCGGGCTGCCCGCCGTGGTGGGCATCGACGTGTTCACCTTCGTGCTGGGGCTGGCCACGCTGCTGCTGGTGCGCTTCCCGGACCGGCTGTTCCGGCGCCGGGAGGAGACGTTCCGGGAGGCGATCGTGGGCGGCTGGCGGTACATCGTCCGGCGCCGCCCGCTCGTCGTGATGATCATCTTCTTCCTGGTGGACAACTACCTCAGCTCGATCGCGACGGTGGTGGTGACCCCGCTGGTGCTGTCGATCGGTGACGCCGCGGACGTCGGCCTGGTGACGGCGGCGAGCGGCCTGGGTGCGGCGTTCGGGGCCGTCGTCATGGTCGTGTGGGGCGGCACCCGGCGGCGGGCCACCGGCATGGTCGGGTTCGTGCTCGGCGTCGGCGCCGGCATCCTCATCATGGGGCTGCGGCCCGCGGTCCTCGTCGTCGGCGTCGGGATCTTCGTCTGGTGGGCGTCGACGAGCATCCTCAACGCGCACTGGCTGGCGTTGATCCAGATCAAGGTGGGCCTGGAGCTCCAGGGCCGGGTGCTGGCGACCAACCAGATGCTCGCGGTCGCGATGGCCCCGGCCGGCTACGTCAGCGCGCCGTGGCTGGCCGACCGGATCGCCGACACCGGGATCGGCCCGGTGCGCGGCATGAGCCTGCTGCTCGTGACCGTCGGCGCGGTACTCATGGGATGGGCCGTGCTCGGCCTGCGCTACCGGCCGCTGCGCCGGATGGAGGACGACCTGCCCGACGCCGTGGCGGGTGCGGAGATCGAGGGCGACCTCGACCGGGTGCAGGCCGAGGCGGACCGGGAACTGGCGTCGGTCAGGTCGTGACGGCGGTCGCCTGCGCGGCCCCGATCCCCCGCCGCGCCCGCTCGATCTCGTCGGCCCAGCCGATGGTCCGGGCGACGTCGAGCGCCGACCGGTGACCCACCGTGGCCGACGATCTCGGCGCGGGCCCAGGCCACCGGCCTAGACGGTCGTGGCGCGCGGCTGCTCCGAGCGCAGCGGCACGGCGTCCGCGGCGGTGGAGTAGACGAAGCGGTCCGGGCGCAGCACGGCCACATCCACCCGGTGCCGGTCGAACCATGCGCCGAGCACACCGTTGACGTCGACCACGTTGACGACGTCGTGGGCCGGGCCGCTCGCGGAGCCGGACGAACGGGCCGGCAGAACCCGGACGAAGGTCGCCGGGGGTCCCGCCCAGGCGGCCGCCGTCCGCGCGTCGACGCCCGGGCCGATCACCGCGAAGGCCGGGCCGAGCACATCGTCCAGCCGGCACGGGGTCGCCGTGCCCGGGGTCGTGATCTCCGGCTGGGGAAACATCGTGCCGATCGGGCCCTTGCGCACCCCACCGGACAGCAAGCCCGTCCGCAGGGCCGGGGCCGGCTTGAACTCGAAGTGCCGCACGAACCGGCGGACCCGCGGCACGATCTGCGCGGCGCGGAGCACCGCGTCGCGCGCGGCGGCGGCGTAGCGGTTGCGGACCAGGAACACCCGGCCCAGGCGGACGCTCGTGACCGCCATCTCCTCGGTGTGCGGGCGCCGTTCGGCCTCGTACGTGTCGAGCAGGTCGGGGCCCGCCGTGCCGTCGAGGACCAGCGCGAGCTTCCAGGTGAGGTTCGCGGCGTCGCGCAGGCCGCTGCACAGGCCCTGGCCCAGGAACGGCGGCATCTGGTGCGCCGCGTCGCCGAGCAGGAACACGCGCCCGCTGCGCCACCGCTCGGCGACCAGGTGGTGGAAGGTGTAGACGACGGCGCGGGTGACGGTGAAGCGCTCCGGATCGACGTACGGGGCCACCAGCCGGGCGATCGTCTCCGGCCGGCTCATCTCCTCCGGCGTCTCGCCGTCGCGGAGCATGAACTCCAGGCGATGGGTGCCGAAGGCGCCCGGCGAGACGAACGCGGGACGCCGCCAGTCGCAGACGAACCGGGTCCGCGGCTGGCGGACCCCGCCGGGCCCGACGTCGCCGGAGATCGCCAGCCAGGGCTCCTCGTACGACGCGCCGGCGAGCCGGATGCCGGCGGCGGTCCTCGTCGTGCTGCGGGCGCCGTCGCAGCCCAGCACGTACCGGGCGCGTACCGTGGTGGCCTCGCCGGTCGCGACGTCGCGGAGCCCGACCGTGACGCCGTCGCCGTCCGGGGTCAGGCCGGTGAGCTCCACGCCGGTGCGCAGGGTGACGTGCGGGAACCGGTCGAAGCCCGCGCGCAGCGACGCCTCGAGGCGCGGCTGGTCGAAGAAGTGCAGGGGTGCGCTGCCGAGCCCGAAGTCGATCTCGTCGAGGGCGATCGTGGCGAAGGGCCTGCCGCGGCCGTCGACGTAGTCGACGACCGGCGGGGGGTACATGTCGGCGGCCACCTCGTCGCGCAGGCCGGCCTGCTGGTACACCCGCAGCGCCTCGTCGTCGCAGGAGAACGCCCGGGGTTGCCGGTGGGCCGCGGTGCTGCGCTCGACGACCAGGGTGCGCACGCCGCGCACGCCGAGCAGGTTGGCGGTGAGCGCGCCGACCGGCCCGCAGCCCACCACGACGACGTCAGGATGCATGCCGCCTAGCGAAGACGACGGCTGTGGAGATCCTGTGGAGGCCGGTCTCCACAGCGGCTCACCAGCAGCCCGGCGCCCTGCTCGGCGGCGTCGGCGGCGCCGCGCCGCACGTCGCGGTCGTCGCCGCGGGCCAGGCCCCGCACGCGGCGCAGCTCGGCGGTGAGCACCCGCTCGCCGACGGCCTCGGCCGCGGCGAGCCCCTCGTCGGCCAGCGCCGCCGCGGTCGCCGGGTCGCCGGCCGTGAGGTACGCGTCGGCCATCGCGGCGATCACGATCGTGCGCGTGGCCCGCAGTCCGTGCCGGTAGATGGCCTCGCCCGCGACCCGCATCGCGGTGAGCCGTGCCCGCTCGCCCCCGTGCACCGCCGACCAGTCCGCCAGGAAGTCGCCGATGCCGACGAAGTGCGGCATGTGCTGCCGCTCGCCGACCTCACGGCACCGCCGGGCGGCCTCACGGCCCGCCGGGGCGTCGCGTTCCTGCAGGGCCAGCCAGGCCGCGAACAGCACGGCGTTGCCCCGGCCGTAGGGATCGTCGGCGTGCTCGGCGAGCTGCCGCGCGGCCGCCAGGTCTGCGTGCGCCGCCGGCCGGTCGCCGCGCAGCGAGCGCACCAGCGCCCGGAAGTTGTACGGCGACAGGGTCGGGGTGCGCCCGACCTGCCCGCGCAGCCGGCGCGGCTCGACGGTGCGCAGCCGGTCGACGGCGACGGTCAGCTGCGCGTCGGCCTCGGCGAGACGGCCCGTGAAGTAGCCGACGACGCCGAGCAGGTACGGCCCGGCGGCGGCGATCAGCGGGTCGTCGTCCGCGGCGGCGCCGTGCAGCCGGCGGGCCAGGTCGGCGGCGATCGCGAACTCGGCCCGGTTGCAGGCGACCTCGCCGAGCGTCCACAGGGCCGTGCGCAGGTCGGCGCCGGGGCCGGCGAGCGGGAGCAGCTGCCGGGCGCGGGCCGCGGCCTGTTCGACCGCGTCGCTGCCCACGCCGACGGTGATGTGCAGCAGCGAGGTGCGATGCAGCTGTACCGTCAGCTCGGCCTCGGCCGCGTCCGGCGAGGTGGCGGCGGCGGGGGCGAGCCGGGCGGCGGCCCGGTCGAGATGCGCGAGGGCGTCCTCGTAGGCCAGCCGCCACGTGGCGTCGTCGGCGGCCCGCAACGTCCAGCGCAGGAAGTCCTCGCCGTGTCCGAGCCCGACCGCCTGCCCGTAGTGGCGGGCCAGCTCCGCCGGGGTCAACCCGCCCAGGCCCGGCATGCTCGCGGCGGCGCCGGCGAGGCGGGCGTGCAGGACGGCCCGTCTCGGCGCGGCCAGCTCGGCGTAGGCGACCTCGGCGAACAGCGGGTGCCGGAACCGCACCGCGCCCGGACCGGCCCCGGCGATCAGGTGCGTGGCGGCCGGGGCGGCCAGCAGCTCGGCCGCGTCGGTGCCGGTCGCCGAGTTCAGCAGCCGCAGGTCGAGCTCGCGGCCGGCGACGCCGAGCAGGTCGAGACATTCGCGGGTGGCCGGGTCGGGGGCCCGCAGCCGCAGCAGGACCGCGTCGCGCACGCTCGGGGGCAACGCGGCCCGGTCCTCGAAGGGGGCGGGGGACGCGAGCAGCTCGGTGAGGAAGAACGCGTTGCCGCCGGTACGCCGCACGAGCCGCTCGACGAGGCCGGGCGCCGGTGCCGCGCCGGTCCGGTCGTGCACCAGGTCGGCCACCGCGGCCGTGCCGAGGCCCCCGAGCCGCAGCTGCCGGCCGCCGGCGGCGCGGGCCAGGTCGGCGAGCGTGGCGACGAGCCCGGCGTCGTGGTCGTACGGCCGCGACGTGACGACGACCAGCGCCCGGCCGCGGTGGACGGTGGTGGCCAGGTACCGCAGCAGCAGCCGCGAGTCGGGGTCCGCGGCGTGCAGGTCGTCGAGGACGACGAGCAGGCCGGACGGCTCGGCGACCGCGTGGACGAGCCCGGCGACCGCCTCATAGGCCCGGAACCGGGCCGCCGGGTCCGGCCCGTCGGCGCCGTTCGCCGCCTCGGCGGTGAAGCCGGCAAGCGCCGCACCCGCGCCCGGCTCGCCGGCCCCCGGCAGCGCCGCGATACCGCGCAGGACCTGCGTCCACAGCCAGAACGGCGGCGCCTCACCGAGGTCGGGGCAGCGGCCCCACACGACCGGGACCGCGGCCGCGGCGGCCCGCTCCGCGATGGCGGCGGCCAGGCTGGTCTTGCCGATGCCGGGCTCGCCGACGATGGTCGCGATCCGCCCGCCGTCGCGGCCGGCCGCCGCCAGCAGCTCCGCCAGCTGGGCCAGCTCGGCATCCCGGCCGACGAGCGACCTCCCCCGCGCCCCGCGCGCCGCGCCGATCGAGCCCGCCGTGGCGGCCGCGGCGGCGGGCGGAACGGTGTGGGTGAGGATCCGGCGGTGCAGGTCGCGCAGCCGCGGGCCCGGCTCCACGCCGAACTCGTCGGCCAGCAGCACCCGGCCCGCGTCGAACACCTCGAGCGCCTCGGTCTGCCGGCCGGTGCGGTACAGGGCGAGCATCAGCTGCTCGCGCGCCGACTCCCGCGCCGGGTGCGCGCCGACGAAGCGCCGCAGGTCCGGCAGCGCCGCACCGGGGCGCCCGGCGGCCACGGCGGCGGCCAGCCGGCCCTCCTCCGCGGCGAGCCGGGTCTCGGTGAGACGGGCGACGTCGGGACGCACGGCGGCGAGCTCGGCGACGGCCGGTTCGCCCCGCCACAGCCCCACGGCCTCGGCGTACCGCCGCTCGGCCGTGCCGGGATCGCCGTCGGCGAGCGCCCGGGCGCCCTCGTCGGCGAGCGCGGCGAACCGCACGGCATCGATCGACTCGGGCGGCACACACAGCTCGTAGCCGCCGGTGCGGGAGCGCACGATCCGGCCGGGCGAGCGCGGCCCGCGACCGGGTTCGAGGGCGCGGCGCAGCCCCGCGACATATGTCCGCAGCGTCACCAGCGCGCTCGACGGCGGCGCGCCGTCCCAGAGCGCGTCGGCCAGCCAGTCGGCGGTGAGCAGCCGGTTCGGCCGCAGGAGCAGCAGGGACAGCAGCGCCCGCTGCTTGGGGCCACCGACCGCGACCGGCTCGCCGTCACGGGACACCAGCAACGGCCCCAGGATCCCGAACCGCACGGCGCTTTCCCTCGTCGTTCCCGGCACAGACCCGGCGATCCTACCGTCAGCGAGCCGAGTCAGCGGCCGGGCGCGCGCGGTCCGGCGGCTGACGGTGGCCGCGTCGCCGTCGAGGTTGCGCAGGTCGCCCCGCCCGGCTCTGTCGATACCAGGTGCGCGAGCAGTGTCAGGCTCACGGCCGCGTCGCTGCCGGTCGGCGCGGTCGCCACGACGAGTCGCTGGCTCGGCGCGAGCGGGACGGGCAGGGCCCTCTTCGCCGGTGACCTGCTGCACAGCCCGCTGCAGGTCACCCGGCCGCACGTCGCCAGCTGCTTCTGCGAGGACCCGGTGCGAGCCGCCGTCAGCCGCGAACGCCTGCTCGCCGACGCGGCCGAGCGCCGGTCCCTGATCCTGCCGGCCCGTTTCCGCGGCTCCGGCGCGGCCCGGATCACCCGCCGCGACGGCCGTCCGGCCATCGACCGGTGGGAGCCCGTCCTCACGAGCACCGTCGCGCCATGACCGCTTTCGCGGGCTGGCCGCCCTGCCCGCCCCGATCGCGGCCCAGGGCCTGAGCACTCCGGTCCTGTGGACGGCCATGACAGCCGCGGCTGTTATGGCCGTCCGCGCGAGGTCCGATCGTCGCGCACCGCGGTGGGTCAGCTGTGCGGCGCGCCCGCTGCCTCCTCGCGGCGCAGGAAGTCCCGCAGGATCTCGGCGAACCGCGCCGGCTGCTCCTCGGCGGGGTAGTGTCCGCAGCCGTCGAGGACGACCCCCGTGACGTCGTCGGCGGCCAGCCGCATCGTCTGGACGGCGGCCGCGCCGCTCCACAGCGCACCGCCGACGGCGAGCACCGGCTGGGTCAGCCGGGTCTTGCTGCGCCGCTCGTTCTGCGCGATCGTCTCGTCCAGCGCCCGGTAGTACGCGAAGGTCGAGCGCAGCGCGCCGGGATTCGCGGTGATCGCATCGACGTAGACGTCGACGGCGTACGCGGGGATCGCGGTCGGGGTGGCGGCCTTGGTGGCGAACTGCCAGCCGAAGAAGAGCCGTTCCCGCCCCTGGACCAATTCCTCGTTGAGGCCGATGAGCCGGTTGAAGCCGAACTGCCAGAGTTTCTGGTTGAGCGCGGACGGGCTGAAGACCGGCGGAGACGGGGTGAGACCGGGGATCATCGCCTCCACCACGGCGAGCCGGCCCACCCGTTCGGGATGATCGGCCGCCAGCGCGTATGCGGTCCACGTGCCGATGTCGTGGCCGACCGTGTCGAACCGGTCGTGCCCGAGGACGGTCATCAGCGCGGCCAGATCGGCGGCCAGCGTTCCGGCGTCGTACCCGTCGTCGGGCTTGTCGGAGAGCCCGGCCCCGCGCGAGTCGACGGCGACGACGGTGTGTTCGCGGGCGAGCGCGGGCATCACCTCCCGCCAGGCGTACCAGGTCTGCGGCCACCCGCCGACCAGCAGCAGCGGCGGGCCTTCCCCGCCGGTGAGCGCGTGCAGCCGCAGCCCGCCGACCTCCACGAGCCGGCTGGTGAAGACGTCGGTGAACCCGTCGGGCAACCGCAGCGAACGCAGCGTCGTCATGCGCCCGCCACCATCCTGGAACGATCGGTACAAGTTGTCATGCCAGCCACCATACACATCTTTGAACGATCGTTACAAGACGTGTACGCTGGCGGACATGGCGGGCCGCAAGCAATTCGACGTCGACGAGGTCCTACGACGCGCGATGCACGTCTTCTGGCGCTGGGGCTACTCGGACGCCTCGATCGAACGCCTGACCGAGGGCACGGGCCTGGGCCGGGGGTCGCTCTACGGCACCTTCGGCGACAAGAGCTCCCTCTTCCGCAAGAGCCTCGTGCGGTACGCGGAGACCTACCACCCGCTGTACGAGCAGGCCTTGTCCGGCCCCCACCCGGACCCGAGCGCGGCTGTAGCCGCCTTCCTGCGGGTCACCATGAACCGGATCGCCGATCCGACGGTTCCGGATGGCTGCCTGCTGACGCTGTCGGTCACGCAGCTCCCGGCACTCGACGCGGAGAGCCAGGCGCTGGTCCGCGCGATGGTGGCCGGGTTGCGGGCCATGCTGGAGCAGGCGTTGTGGGCCGCGGGGGCCGGTCAGCGGGAGGCGGCGGAGCTGGCGCTGCGCACCCTGGCGACGAACAAGTCGCTGGCGGTGCTGAGCCGCGGCGGCTTCTCGGGCGAAGACCTGGCCACCGTCGCCGCGGCCGCGGCCCGTATGGCGTAGTCCCGCGGGGCGTACCCCGCGCCGGTCACGGCGCTGCGGCATCGGCCCGGTCGCCTGCCCGATCATGGTTCCGCGACGTGGATGACGACCTTGCCGCGCCGGTGCCCGGTCTGCAGCGCCTCGTAGGCGGCGCGCGTGTCGGGCAGCGCGACGACGCGGTCCACCACCGGGGCGAGCCGGCCCGCCCCGATGAGCTGCCCGACGGTCTTGAGCTGGTCGCCGTTCGGCTCGACGATGAAGAACACCCCACGGACCCCGTGCGCGGCGGCCTGCCGGGCGTCCGGCGGGGTCGCGGCGCTCACCAGCACACCGCCCGGCCGCAGGACGTCCCACGAACGGGCCTGCGTCTCACCTCCCACCAGGTCGAGCACCACGTCGACGCCATCGACGCGATCCTCGAAGCGCTCGCCGGCGTAGTCGACGACCTCGTGAGCGCCCAGCCCGTTCACGAAGTCCCGGTCGCGTCCGCCGGCGGTCGCGGTGACCCGCGCGCCGAGGCCGGCGGCGATCTGCACGGCGAACGAGCCGACGCCCCCGGCCGCACCGTGGATCAGCAGGTGCTGCCCGTCCCGCAGGGAGGCGTGGTCCACCAGCGCCTGCCAGCCCGTCAGCGCGGCCATGGGCACGGCCGCGGCCCCGTCGTGGTCCACGGTGGCGGGCTTCGGGGCCAGGACGTCCGCCGGTACCGTGACGTACTCGGCGGCGGCCCCGTCGCGCAGGAACGGGATGAGCCCGTAGACCTCGTCGCCGACCTCGACCCCGGTGACCGCGGGACCGAGCGCGGCGACCACGCCCGACATCTCGTGCGAGGGGATGATCGGCGTCCGGTCGCGGCCCCCCGGTACGAAACTGTCGGTCCAGGTGGCGTCCCAGGTGAGCTCCCCGGCGGTGATCGAGGCGGCGCGCACCGCCACGAGCACCTCACCCGCGGCCGGCACGGGGCGCGGCGCCTGCTCGTACACCAGCCGCTCGGGCCCTCCACGGTGGTGCGCCCGCACCGCGCGCATCGTGTTCATCCGCCGTTGCGTGCCCACCGGATCGTCGCTTCAGCGCACACCGTGGATGAGAACCCGGGGGACCGCCGGCGTCATCGCAACAGCAGGCGCTCCATGCCGTCCATGAGCCAGTCGACGCAGTCGGTCAGCGACCATCCCCGGCCGAGCATGAACGCGTCCGCCGCCTGCGGGCCGAGGACCGCCCAGTAGATGTCCGTGGCCCGCTCGACCGTCAGCCCCGGCCGCAGCAGGTGCGAGCAGGACTCGATGATGGTTGCCGCGTCGCTGTGACGGCGGCGTTCGTACTCCTCCCACGCCGTGGCGATCTCGGGATCACCGGGCGCCGCCTCGCGAAACGTGCGCAGGATCGGCCCGGCCGTCGGCAGCCAGTCCATCGTGATCTCGCGCAGCAGGCGGAGCTTCTCGTCCTTGGCCCGCGCGTCCAGCATCCGCCGGAACCGGTCCTGGGCGAGCAGCGGCATGTCGCCGCCGCCGCCCGCGATGCTCCGGTCGACCGCGGCGAGCAGCAGCGCGGCCTTGCCGCCGTGCGCGAAGACGGTCTGCGCCGAGACGCCCGCGTGCGCCGCGATGGCTTTCATCGTCGTTTCGGCGTACCCGAGCCGGGTGAAGCACTCCGCGGCGGCGGCGATCACGGCGCTTCGGGTCCGCTCGGCCTGCTGCGCGCGGATCTTCGAGTGATATGTCCGTTTTCCTTCGACCACTTATTGACTTTAGCAGAAGTCAATTCATAGTATCCTGACTCAAGCGAAAGGAGAGATCATGACCACCACGATCCGCCCGGACGGCACCCACGACGTCGAGCAGCTCGTCCTACCCGGCCAGACGGCCGCGCCCGCCGGCCCCGTCGACCCCGCGGGCATGTACCTCATGCACCACGCGTTCCGGCGCGACCTCGCCCTGTTCACCGCGGCCGCGGCCGCCACCCCGGCCGCGGACCAGGCGTGCTGGAAACGGCTCCAGCGCCGGTGGGCCCTGTTCTCGGGCGTGCTGCACAAGCACCACCACGGCGAGGACACGGGGCTCTGGCCGCTGCTGCTGGAGCGCACGGCCGGCGGCGAGGACGCGGCCGTCCTGCACGCGATGACCGCCGAGCACGAGCACATCGATCCGCTGCTGCGGGCCTGCGGCGACGGGTTCGCCGCCCTGGCCGCCGGGGCCGCCGGCGCCGCCGACACGCGCGCGGCCCTCGCCGGGCACGTCACCGAGCTGCGCGACCGGCTCCAGGCCCACCTCGCCCACGAGGAGCGTGACGCGATGGCGCTCGTCCAGGCCTACCTCACCCCGCACGACTGGGAGCGGCTCGACAAGGAGCACTTCTCGCCGGACTACCGCCCCCGCGAGGTCCCCGCGGCGCTCGCCTGGGTGGTGTACGGCCTCCCGCCGCACGCCGTGCGAAAGATCCCCGGCGGTCCCGTCCTGCACGCCGTCGGAAGGCTCCTCGCCCGGCGGTTCGCCCGCGCCGAACGCCGCACCTTCCGCTACGTCGCACCGGCGGCCGGCGCATGAGCACCGCCACCCGCTCCGGCCGCCAGGACCGCCTGTTCACCTGGGTGAGCAGGCACGTGGCCCGGATGCACATCGCCCTGTTCCGCCGCACCGGCGGCCGGTTCGGGCACCGCTTCCGCGGCAATGACGTGCTGCTGCTGACGGCCCGCGGCCGGCGCTCGGGCCAGCTGTTCACGGTGCCGATGCTGTACCTGCGCGACGGCACCGACTACATCGTGGCCGCGTCCAACGGCGGCATCGACCGGGAGCCGCAGTGGTGGCTGAACCTGCGGGCCGACCCGAACGCCGTGGTCGAGACCCGCGGCGCGCGGATCGGCGTGACCGCGTCGGAGGTGCAGGGCGAGGAGCGCGGCGCGCTGTGGGCACGGCTCGTCGCATCGCTCGGCGCCTACGAGGGCTACCAGGCCAAGGTGCGCCGCCGGATCGCCGTCGTCCGGCTGCGCCCGCGGTGACGCCTCGGCCGCGCCGCGAGGAAGGCTAGGCGGCGGAGGTACGGACCAGGGTGCGGATCTGGCGGAGCAGCACCGAGATGGCGGCCATGTCGCCCGGGGACTCGCCGAACTCGCCGATCGCGTTGCGGGTGCGGGCAATCGACGTGGCGTTGCTCTGCTCCCACTCGTGGACCCGGCCCACGGCGTCGTCGTCCGCCGACGTGGCGTTGAGGACCTCCGCCGTCAGGGCGGCCAGCGCGGCGTACAGGTCGTAGCGCAGCGCCATGCGGGCCAGCGTCTGCCAGCGGTCCTCGCGGGGCAGGTCGGAGATCCGCGACAGCAGGTCGTAGACGCGGAAGCGCTCCGACAGCACGTAGTACACGTCGGCGACCTCGCTGACCGCCCGGCCGGTTCGCGACGCGACCTCGACGATGTCGAGGAGACCGAAGCCGTACAGCATCCGGGTGGTCGCCTCCGCGATCTCCGCCGGCAGGCCCAGCCCGCGCAGCATGGCGACGTGGGCGTGCAGCGCCTCCCGCTCCTGCCCGCGGTACAACGTCGGCAGTTGCGGCAGCATGCGCGAGATGCCGGGGCGCAGCCGGGCGAGCTCGCCGGGCACGTCGATCGGCAGCCGCCGGTTGGAGACCAGCCAGCGCACCGCCCGGTCGAGCAGCCGCCGCATGGCCAGGTAGACCGCCGTCTGCGCCTCCGCCGGGACCTGGTTGTCGAGGGACTCGACGGCGCGGCGCAGCTCGCCCAGGCCGTACACCTTCTCGGCCACCACGAAGGCCCGGAGAATGTCCGCGGCGCCGGTCCCGGTCTCCTCGGACGTGCGGTGGAAGAACGACATGCCGCCCCGGTTCACGGCCTCGTTGACGACCGCGGTGGTGACGATCTCGCGGCGCAGCGGGTGCTCGGCCATCGCCCCGGCGAACCGCTCCCGCAGCGGCGTCGGGAAGTACTCGACCAGGACCTCGTCGGTCCACGCCTCGTCGGGCAGGTCGGAGTCGAGGATCTCGTGCTCCAGCACGATCTTCACGTACGACAGCAGCACCGCGAACTCGGGCGAGGTCAGGCCGATCCCCGCCTCGGCGCGCACGTCGAGCTCCTCGTCGGCGGGCAGGGCCTCCAGCGCGCGGTCGAGCCGGCCGCGGCCCTCCAGGTCGGCGATGAGCCGCTTGTGGACCGGCAGCAGCAGGCGCGACTGCACACGGGCGTTGCCCAGCGCCGTGGCCTGGTCGTAGTTGTCGCGCAGGACCAGCTCGCCGACCTCGTCGGTCATCGCGGCGAGCAGCGGGTTGCGGTCCTTCGGCTCGAGCGCGCCGTCGGCGACCGCGCGGTCGAGCAGGATCTTGATGTTGACCTCGTGGTCGGAGCAGTCGACGCCGGCCGAGTTGTCGATGAAGTCCGTCGCGATGCGGCCGCCGTTGAGCGCGTACTCGATGCGCCCCCGCTGGGTCAGGCCCAGGTTGCCGCCCTCGCCGACGACCTTCGCGCGCAGCTCCCGGCCGTTGACCCGCACATAGTCGTTGGCCTTGTCACCGACATCGCCGTGGGACTCCGCGGTGGCCTTGACGTAGGTGCCGATGCCGCCGTTCCAGAACAGGTCGACGGGCGCGGCGAGGATCGCGTGGATCAGCTCGTTGGGCGTGAGTGCCGTGACCGACACCGGGATCCCCAGCGCGACTTTCGCCTCCGCCGACATCGGGATCGACTTCGCCGCCCGGGAGTAGACACCGCCGCCGGCCGAGATCAGCCGCTTGTCGTAGTCGTCCCAGGAGGACCGGGGCAGGGCGAAGAGCCGGGCCCGCTCCTCGTACGACGTCGCGGCGACGGGACGCGGGTCGATGAAGACGTGCCGGTGGTCGAACGCGGCCACCAGCCGGATGCACGGCGAGAGCAGCATCCCGTTGCCGAACACGTCGCCGGACATGTCACCGACACCCACCACCGTGAACTCGCTCGCCTGCGTGTCCACACCCAGCTCACGGAAGTGCCGCTTCACCGACTCCCAAGCACCCCGCGCCGTGATCCCCATCCTCTTGTGGTCATAACCCGCCGACCCACCCGACGCGAACGCATCACCCAACCAGAACCCGTACCGCACCGAAATCTCGTTCGCGATGTCCGAGAACGTCGCCGTCCCCTTGTCCGCCGCCACCACCAGATACGGATCATCCGGATCATGACGCACCACATCCGGCGGCGACACCACCTTGCCACCATCAAGATTGTCCGTCACATCCAGCAACGCCGAGATGAACAACTGATAGCACGCCACCGCCTCATCACGGTCACCCGGATTCTGCTTCAGCACGAACCCGCCCTTGGCCCCCGTCGGCACGATCACCGCGTTCTTCACCATCTGCGCCTTCACCAACCCGAGAATCTCCGTCCGGAAATCCTCCCGCCGATCCGACCACCGCAGACCACCCCGCGCGACCGAACCGAACCGCAGATGCACACCCTCGAACCGCGGCGAATACACAAAAATCTCGAACCGCGGCCGCGGCGCCGGCAGATCCGGAATCGACTGCGGATCCAACTTGAACGCCGTATACGACTTCGGCCGCCCACCATCCCCACGCTGGAAGAACGACGTCCGCAACGTCGCCTGGATCAGATGCAGGAACGAACGCAGAATCCGATCCTGATCGAGACTGCTCACCTCGTCGAGATCCTCGTTGATCGCCGCGACCATCTTCTTCGACCACTCCCACCGCGCCGTCTCGGACAGGTGCAGCCGCGGGTCGAAGCGGGCCGTGAACAGGTCCACGAGCTTCGCGGCGATCGAGGGGTGGGCCAGCAGCGTCGTCTCCATGTAGTCCTGGGAGAACACGGTGCTGGCCTGGCGCAGATACTTCGCGTAGGCCCGCAGGATGACGACCTCGCGCCAGGTGAACCTGGCCTTCAGCACGAGGGCGTTGAAGGTGTCGACCTCGGCCTCACCCCGCCAGGTGGCGTAGAAGGCGTTCTCCAGGTGCGGGCGGGCCTCGACGATCGACCGCGAGTCGGCCGGCAGCTGCAGCCCGAAGTCGTACAGGTAGACGGTGCCGTCGGCGCGGGCGATCTCGTAGGGCCGCTCGTCGGTGACCCGCACCCCGAGGGAGTGCAGCACCGGCAGCACGGCGGAGAGGGTCATCGGCTTGCCGTAGCGGTACACGTTGAACCGGATGTCGCTTTCGGCCTGGCGGCGGCGGTACACGTGCACGACGAGCTGGCCCGGCTCGTCGAGCAGCTCCAGCTGGGCGACGTCCTTCACCGCTTCGCCCGGCGTGTGTTCGTCCTTGTACGTCTTCGACAGCGCGCCGCCGTAGCGCTGGTACAGCACCTTGGCCTGGTGCTCGTCGTTGAGCTTGCGCTCCAGCTCGAGGCGGAAGTCGTCGTCCCACAGCCGGGTGGCGTCGGCGAGGCGCTCGGTGAGACGCTCGACGTTGATGTCGCCGGGCGGGTTGCCGGGCTCGGTGCGCACGGTGAGGTACACCCGGGCGAACTTGGACTCGCTCACCTGGGTCGTGTAGTCCACCCCGACGCCGTTGAGCTCGGCGACCAGGATCTGCTGGATGCGCAGCCGGTTCGCGGTGGTGAACCGGTCCCGCGGGAGGTAGACCAGGCAGGTGATGAACCGGCCGTAGGCGTCGCGGCGCAGGATCAGCTTGAGCTGCCGGCGGCCGGCCAGGCGCAGCACGCCCATGACCGCCTTGTAGAGCTGCTCGGTGCCGATCTGGAACAGCTCGTCGCGCGGGTAGGTCTCCAGCGTCTCCATCAGCTCCTTGCCGGAGTGCGAGCGCGGCGACAGGCCGGAGCGCTCGACCACCTCCGCGACCTTGCGCCGGACCACCGGCAGGTCACGAACGCTGGTCCGGTAGGCCGCCGAGGAGAACAGCCCGAGGAAGCGCTTCTCCCCCACGACGTTGCCCTCGTGGTCGAACTGCTTGAAGCCGATGTAGTCCAGGTACGCCGAGCGGTGCACCGTGGAGCGCGAATTGGCCTTCGTGATGACGAGCAGCCGCCGCTCCAGCGCCTTGGCGTAGGCCTCCGCCGTCATCGAGGACAGCACCCGGGGCTTGGCCTGGTCGGCGCGCAGGATGCCCAGGCCCGAGCCGAGCACCGCCTGCAGCAGCTCCTCCCCCTTGTCGCTCTTCGTCAGCCGGTACTCCCGGTAGCCCAGGAACGTGAAATGGTCGTCGACGAGCCAGCGCAGCAGCTCGACCGAGTCCGTGATGTCCTTGTCCGGCACGGGCAGCCGCGCGGAGCCGAGCTCGTCGGCCAACGCGAGCGCCTGCGTGCGCATCCTCGGCCAGTCCTCGACCGCCTCACGCACGTCGTCGAGCACCCGGGCGAGGTCGCCGCGCAGCCTCTCGAGCTCCGCCTCGTCGCGGATCCGGTCCACCTCGACGCGGATCCAGTTCTCGACGAGGTCCCCCGGCGCGGCGTCCTCGGGCTCCAGGCCGACACGGACCTCCTCCAGCGCGCCCAGCGGCGCCCGCCGCACGACGACGAGGGGGTGCACCAGCATGTGCACGTCGAGATCGCGCGCCTGCAGCGCGCTCGTGACCGAGTCGACCAGGAACGGCATCTCGTCGGTGACGATCTCCAGCGACGTACCGCCGCAGACACCCTCGCCCAGGCGCAGCTTCACCTCGCCGGGCACCCGCTGCCCGGCCAGCTGCACGTGTGACCGTGTGGCGGCAACCATCTTCGCCGCCTCGCAGCCGGCGAGCTCCTCGTCCGCCACGAGGCGCCAGTACTGCGCGACCAGCTCGGGGTCGGCGTCCTGGGCGGTCGCCAGGGCCACCGCCTCCGCCACCAGGCGCTCGGCATCGGATACGTGCCGCTCCAGCTCGTCGTCCCTGACCGCGGGTCCGGCGGTGCTGTCGCTCGCCCGGG
Organism: Dactylosporangium sp. CA-052675; assembly: GCF_050947935.1. Taxonomy (GTDB): domain Bacteria; phylum Actinomycetota; class Actinomycetes; order Mycobacteriales; family Micromonosporaceae; genus Dactylosporangium. Next base: position 8,071,497 of record NZ_CP192010.1, read on the forward strand.
AGTTCATCGGTCTCTCCCCTCGCCCACGCCGGCGTGTTCATACTCCGATTACCCGGCCTTGGCCGGGTAATCGGAGTTCGGCATGGGCAAGCCGCCGGCCCGACGGCCGTCAGCGCTGGTGCGGGCCTCAGCTCAGCGCGAACTTCTGCGCCGCGGAGCCGTTGCAGTCCCAGATCTGCAGCCGCGTGCCGTTGCCCGTCGCGCCGCTCGGCGAGTCGAGGCAGCGGCCCGACTGCGGGTTGCGCAGCGACCCGTCGGCCTGCTGCACCCACTGCTGGCCGCCGACGCCGTTGCAGTCCCACAGCTCGACCTGGGTGCCGTTGGCCGTACCGTTGCCGATGATGTCCAGGCAGCGGCCCAGCGTGCGCAGCGAGCCGTTGGACTGGTGGAACCAGTGCTGGTCCACGGCGTAGGACTGGCAGTCCCACAGCTGCACCGCCGTGGCGTTGCCCCCGTTGTCGTCGCCGGCGACGTCGACGCACTTGCCGCCGGGGCCGAGGATCACGCCGCCGCCGTTCACGGCGAACTTCTGCGCCGCGGAGCCGTTGCAGTCCCAGATCTGCAGCCGCGTGCCGTTGCCCGTCGCGCCGCTCGGCGAGTCGAGGCAGCGGCCCGACTGCGGGTTGCGCAGCGAACCGTCGGCCTGCTGCACCCACTGCTGGCCGCCGACGCCGTTGCAGTCCCACAGCTCGACCTGGGTGCCGTTCGCGGTCCCGTTGCCGTTGATGTCCAGGCACCGCCCCAGCGTGCTCAGCGAGTTGTCGGCGTTGTGCGTCCAGTGCTGATCCACCGCGTACGACTGGCAGTCCCACAGCTGCACCGCCGTGCCGTTGCCCCCGTTGTCGTCGCCGGCGACGTCGACGCACTTGCCGCCGGGCCCGGTGATCGTGCCCGCGGCCGCCGGGCCGCCCGTGGAGCCCCCGCCGGTGAACGAGGTGAGGGTGATGCCGGCCGAGCGCGGGTCGCTGTTGTTGACGAGCGACTCGAAGTTGCCGACGTCGTCGAACGGGAAGGCATAGGCCTTACCGTCGACCGTCTTCGAGTGGATGATCTTCGCGTACTGGTTGGTCGGGCTGTTCTGGTAGAACTGGGCCGCGTTGGTGCTCGGCTGGGTGTCGATCGTGCCCAGCGTCCCGCGGTTCAGGGCCGCGCAGAGCGTCCGGGCGATCGGCCCGACCACCAGGTCGTTCGGCGCGGCGAGGTTGCCGGCGCAGCCCCACACGTCGCCGCTCGACGGCCTGGTGAACGAGGCGACCTGCTGACCCGACCCGTTGGTGAACGTCATGACGGCGCCCGACGTGCGGCCGAAGTACTTCGTGTTCGGCTGATCGGCGAACGGCACCACGGTCAGCGTCTTGGACGCGTAGGCGTTCCAGGCGGACGAGATGTACGAGTCCAGGTAGGTGGTGCTCAGCTGCCCGGCGTCGGCGGCCTTGCCCGGCGACAGCACCCGCAGCACGGTGCCGTCGGAGCGGGTGTACACCGAACCGCCCCAGCCGGCCTGCGCCTTGATGCCGTTGATGATGGCGTCGCGCCCGCCGGCGACGAGCTCCCCGGTGCGGCTCGTGGCGCCGTTGCTGCCGGTCACGCTGACGACGTGCGGCACCGCGAACATGTCGACCTGGGAGCTGTTGAGCCACAGCCCGGCATCGTTGTAGGTGAACTCGCTCCAGTCGAAGAGGATGTCGCGGTTGGAGTCGCCGCCCGCCCACGGCGCGGGCTGGACCAGGCCGTCCGGGGTCAGGTAGAAGTTCAGCTTCCGGCCGAGCGAGAAGTAGACCCGTCCGGACAGGCCCCGCGGGACCTGGAGGGTGACGGAGCCGCCGTTGCCGGGCCCCCCGATCGCCACGTCCGGCGCGGGCGTGGGCGGCGTTCCCCCGGCCGGCCAGGCGGTGAAGGCGCCGGCGGCGTTGACGTAGCCGAGCCGGCCGGTGCTCAGGTTGGTGCCGAGCACGTAGAGATAGACGGCGTCGCCGCGGCCGGTGTTGTTGGTGACCGTCATGGGCAGCACCGCCGGGCCGACGGCCAGCGACGCCGGTGCGGCGAGGGTCACGGCCGCGGTCACGGCGACCGGAACGGCGACGGCGAGGGCGGCGACCGCCGACAGCAGTGTCCTTCGCCGGCGGACGATCGGTAATGTGTGTTCGTGTTCGGTTTCCACAGCCGTTGAGCCCCTTCTCAAGCACGGGCGGGGAGGGGTGGGACACGCCAGCTCATCCCCCACGTGGCGGACGTGAGAGCGCTTTCAGCATGGTCCCCGACTGTAAAGATCGTTGTCAATAGCGCACACGCGAGAACGGCGATGTTGGAATGCGTTGAAGGCGCGGACCGTTCGCGACGATCCGGCGCGCCGGCATCGCGGAACTCGACGCCGGCGGCGTGGAACCGACGCGGCAGGACCGGAAGACCTCCGGGGTGAACCGGATGTACGCCTCGGGCGAGGTCATCTGCCGGGCGTTGCAGAAGCTCAACACGGCGCGCAGGCTCTGCTGGGCGAGCGCGGTGCCGAGGTGGCCCGGCGAGGCGCCGATCACCGTGGCCGGAATGTGGTCGAAGGCGTCGCGGCGGGGACGAGGCCGACCCGCGCCGGCCCAGGTCGGCGTGGTGGCGGTACCCGCCTACGCGGCCGGGTGGGCCGGGGAAGGCACGGAGACCGCGGTGCCGTCAGGTTCACGGCCGCGCAGCGGACCCCGCTTGCCGCGGGAGCGGGCGACCAGCCGGCAGACGAGGTAGATGGCGAAGGCGATGATGGTGACGTACGGGCTGATCGGGATGCTGCCGCCCAGGGCGAGCAGGATGCCCCCGACCATCGAGCCGACCGCGAAGACGACGCTGAGCAGCGTGACGAGCAGGGGCGAGGCGGTGACGCGCAGGGCCGCGGCCGCCGGGGTGCACACGATGCTCAGCACCAGCAGCGCACCCACGATCTGCACGGACATCGCCACACAGAGCCCGAGCAGCAGCATGAACGTCGTGGACAGCGCGGCGACCGGCACGCCGCGGGCCGCCGCGAGCTCGGGGTCGGTGCTGGCGAAGCTCAGCGGGCGCCAGATCACGGCCAGCCCGGTCAGCACGATCGCCGAGGTCACGATCAGCCACGACAGCTGCGGCGTGTCGACCGCCACGATCTGCCCGGTAAGCAGCCCGAACTTGTTCGCGGACCGTCCTTTGTAGAGCGCGAGGAAGAGCACGCCGAGGCCGAGGCCGAACGGCATCAGCACGCCGATGATCGAGTTGCGGTCCCGGGCCCGGGTGCCCAGCGCGCCGATGACCACGGCGGCCAGGATCGAGCCGAGCAGGGAGCCCGCGACGACGTTCACGCCGAGCAGCAGCGCGCCCGACGCGCCGGCGAACGACAGCTCGCTGATGCCGTGCACGGCGAAGGGCAGGTCGCGCCGCATGACGAAGGGGCTGATCAGGCCGCCGACCACGCCGAGGATCGCGCCGGCGATGAGCGAGTTGCGCACGAGGGCCAGCAGCTGCGCGTAGTCCGCGAAGTTGAAGATCTGCTCCCAGAAGCCGGTCGCGCTCATGCGGGCAGGCCGGCCACGACGATGCGTCCCGCCGCGTGCAGCACGTCGACGGGCATGCCGTACAGCTCGCTCAGCGTCGCGGAGTTGAGCACCTGGTCGACGGATCCGACCCGGAACTGCCCGCCGGCCAGGTAGAGAACCCGGTCGACGTACGGCAGGACGGGGTTGATCTCGTGCGTGACGAACACGACCGCGGTGCCGCTGGCCCGGCGCCGGCTGTCCACGAGGGCGGTGACCGTGCGCTGGCTGCGCATGTCGAGCGAGAGCAGGGGCTCGTCGCAGAGCAGCAGCTTCGGGTCGGCGACGAGGGCCTGGGCAATGCGGACGCGCTGCTGTTCGCCGCCGGAGAGCGCGCCGATCGGCAGGTCCGCGAACCCGCTCGCGCCGACCGCGGCCAGGACGGCGTCGATGCGCCGGCGCCGGTCGCGGCTCGGCCGGCCGATGCCCCACCGGTGCCCGTCGAGCCCCTGACCGACGACGTCGCGGACGCGCAGCGGGACCAGCGGATCGATGTGGCGCTGCTGCGGCACGTAGCCGACGTCGTCGCGGTTGCACCGGGGCGGCTGCCCGGCGACCAGGAGCGTCCCGGTGTCCAGCGGCTGCAGGCCGAGCACGGCGCGCAGGAGGCTGGTCTTGCCGGAGCCGTTCGCGCCGAGGACGGCGACGAACTCGCCCGCCTCGACCTGCAGGTTCAGCCCGCTCCAGAGGCGGCGCCGCCCGTAGCGCAGCGCCGCGTCGCGCAGCGTCAGTGCCGTGCCGGTGCTCATCGCAGCGCGGTCTCGATCGCCGTCAGGTTGTCGCCCATCCACGTCAGGTAGTCCTTGCCGGCGGGCAGGGTCTCGGTCACCGGCACGACGGCGACGCCGGCCGCCCGGGCCGCGTCGAGGACCTTCCGCGTCTGCGGCCCCGAGGTCTGCTCGTTGTAGGCCAGCAGCGCGACGTCCTTGTGCGCGAAGAGGTCGAGCGTCTCCCGCAGAACGTCCGCCGGTACGTCGGTGCCTTCCTCGATCGCCTCGCTGAACTCGTCCGGCGTCTTGTTCACCAGCCCGCACGCCTGGAGCATGTACAGCGGCACCGGCTCGGTGATCGCGACGCCCGCGCCGGGGTGGGCCGCCTTGATCGCCGCCTCCCGCGCCTGGAGCTGCTCGACCTTCTGCTTGAACGCGGCGGCGTTGGCGGTGAAGGTGGGCGCGCCCGCCGGGTCGGCCTCGCCCAGCGCCGCCGCGAGCCGGTCGGCGAGCTGCCGCACGGTGGCGAGGTCGTACCAGACGTGCTCGTTGAGCTCCTCGCCGCCGGCGGCCTTGCGGCCCGAGACGTCGACGACGTTGATCACCTTCGGGGAGCCGCCGGCCGACTGCAGCATCGTGTCGACGAAGTCGTCGTAGCCGCCGCCGTTCTCGATGACCACCTCGGCCTTCGACAGCTCCAGCTGGGTGCGGGTGTTCGCCTCGTACGAGTGCGGGTCGGCATCGGGGTTGCTGATGATCGACGTGACGGCGGCCCGGTCGCCGGCGATCTGCTTGGCGATGTCGCCGTAGACGTTCGTCGAGGCGACGACCGGAACCGCCGAGCCGGGCGGCGCCGCGGCCGGTGTCCCCGGCGGGGACGAGCCGCACGCGGTCAGGAACATCGCCAGCGACAGGGCGCCGGCCCCCCACCATGTCACACCTCGGCGTACCACGACGCTATGCCCACCCTCCGAGTAATGCGTAATGAAATTCGTTTCCAAGAAGACCCTAGGCCACGGACAGCGGCGCGATCAAGCCCGTTCATTCATTGCCACAGGTGCATATCCGCATGTCAGGGCGCTGGTTGCCGTCCGGCGGTTCCGCTTGACTCCGGAAATGAAAACCGATATCAACAAGGGGTGAAAGCCGCTCGGATCGTCGGCGTGACCGGGACGAACCCGTTGCACGAGCGGCTGGTGCGAGCTCGAGCCGGCCAACGCCCGCGCGCTCGCGACCCTGCGCCAGGCGCTCGACGCTTCCGTCAAGGACTGGATGTCGTACGCCGAGCAGGCCGCCGAGTTCCACACCCGCAACGCGCTCGCGTGGGGCAACGACCGCGCCGGCACCGACCTGACCGCCCAGATCGCCCCGGGCTACACCCTGGCGCCGGCGACCGCCGAGCGCTGAGCACGAAGGAGGAGCACCATGTCGCTCAACGTCCCCACCGCCCTGCTGGAGCGCGCCGAGGCCGGCCCGGTCGACGACGCCGATTTCGTGGCGTGCGTGCGGGAGTCACTGCCGTACGCCTGGACGATCATCAGCGGTGTCGTGACCGGCCTGCGCGCCGAGGGAGGCGACTTCGCCGACCACAGCGTCCCGCCGCCGGGCGAGGCCGAGCGCGGCCAGTTGCTGCGCGCGCTGGCCAGCGACGCCATCCGGGGCGGCCTGGAGCGGCACTTCGGCGTGACCCTCGCGTTCCAGAACTGCCACCGGGTCGCGGCGTTCGCACCGTCGGCCGTGGGCGGCGAGCGGTACCGCGCGTTCGTCTCGCCGCGCGCGCAGTTGCTCAACCAGTCACCGCAACGGCGCGACTGCTGAGCCGCGCGGGCAGTTGCTCAACCAGTCACCGCAACGGCGCGACTGCTGAGCCGCGCGGGCAGTTGCTCAACCAGTCACCGCAACGGCCCGACTGCTGAGCCGCGCCCGCAGCGCCGGCCCGGGGTGCCGGGCCCGGCGCTGCCGCAGGGGTCAGCGCCCGTTGTCCTGCACGCGCCGCACCACGGCCCAGGCCGCCGGCAGCAGCGCCGTCGCGAGCAGCACCTTGAGCGCGTCGCCGACCAGGAACGGCACGACCCCCGCAGCCAGCGCCCGCGTCAGCGGCAGGTGGGCCGCGAGCGCGAGGTACGGCACGCCGATCGCGTAGATGCACAGATTGCCGAGCACCATCGTGCCCGCGGTGCGCAGCGGCGTCCGGTCACCGCCGCGCCGGGCCAGCGCGCCGACCACGGCGCCGGCCAGGACGAAGCCGATGACGTATCCGAACGAGACGACCCCGGCGCCGCTCGTGCCGCCGGCGAACCACGGCACCCCCAGCGCGCCCACGGCGAGGTAGAGCGCCATCGAGGCGACGCCCCGAGCCGGGCCCAGCGCCGCGCCGACCAGGAGCACGGCGAGGGTCTGCCCGGTCAGCGGAACCGGGCTGATCGGCTCGATGGACACGGCGACCTGCGCCGCACCGCCGGTCAGCGCGGCGCCGAGCCCGACGAGCACGGCGTCGCGTGCGAGAGCTCCCGGCACCAGGTCGGCGAGAACGCGGGGCGGGACGGCGTACGAGTCGCTCACGGAGCCTCCAGGCAAGAGTTCGGGCGAGTCGACTGTAAGGCGTCAGACCCTCCCGGTGGCCGGCGCGGCGATCCGCAGTACCGTCCAATTCGTCACGCGGGCCGGCTCTTCCGGGGCTCAGTGCGGGCCGTGAATCTGGCGGTGCAGGCGCTCCATCCGCTCGTCCAGCCGGGCCGCGTCGGCGGCCGCGGCCACGAGCTCGTCGCGCAGCGCGGCGGGGATGGCCGGGTCGTACTTGTAGAAGATCTTGTGTTCCAGGCTGGCCCAGAAGTCCATCGCCACCGTGCGCAGCTGCACCTCGACCGGGACCGCGACAACGCGGTCGGACAGAAACACCGGGATCTCGACGATCAGGTGGAGGCTGCGGTACCCGTTGGCCTTCGGTGCGGCGATGTAGTCCTTCGTCCGCAGCAGGCGCACGTCCGACTGCCGCGTCAGCATGTCCGCGACGGTGTAGACGTCCGAGACGAAGCTGCACACGATCCTGATGCCGGCGATGTCGTAGATGTTGGCGCGCACCTGCTCGACCGTCATCTCGCAGCCGATCCGCGCCGCCTTCGCGCTGATGCTGTCCAGCGTCTTCAGCCGCGGGCTGACGTACTCGATCGGGTTGTCCCGGCCCTTGTGCACCAGCTCCTCGGCGAGGATCTTCACCTTCGTCTCGACCTCGGCCAGCCCGAACTTGTAGTGCAGCCTGAACTGTGAGAACTCCTCGGCCAGGTCCCGCAGCGTCTCCAGCACCGCCGCGTCCTCGAGCACGGATCTCAACTCACGCGAGACGCCGTCGTCAGCAGTCTTCTTCCGCTCGTACATCTGCCACCTTCCGTCGTCGGCGCGAGTGAGACACGCGTGCGTTCGCGGTGCCCGCACCGGCCAAGCATGACGTACTCGTCGCCGGCGCGGCCGTCCTTGCCGGCCCGGGCGGCCGGGACTTCGGTGCCGTCGCCGTCGGCCGCGCGGCGCACGGCCTTCGAGCGCCGCCGCGCGGCCCAGCAGGTGTCCACGACTATCCACAATGGACACGACGCCCGAGCGTCGCGGCCGCCACCGGCGCTTCAGGTCTTTCTGCCAGCTGGCTGAACGACTTGTCGCATTGTGCTGATCGCCATTTCCCGGCGAATCCCGCGACACCGGCCGTATCCGCGTATTCGGATGTGGTTTTTGCCACGACAAGAAGCCCTTCCGTCGCATTGGGACGCAAGGGCCATCGGTCGTCGAAGATCAGAAAAATAGGCGTTTACGGCAGCTGCCGCCTATCCGCCGTACAGACGAGTGAAATTCGACCGGGCGCGCCAATACGATCGCCGGACCCCATTCAGATCGTGGGTCACCCCCCATTTCCGCAGGAGGCCAGGATTTGAACTCCCGGTTGCCCAGGTATGCCCTGTTCGCCGCGACCGCGGCAACGACCGTCGTGGCGGGCGCAGCGATCGCGCCGCTGCCCGCGTCGGCCGAAACGACCGGTCCCAAACTCAGCTACGTCGTCAACGCGGTGAGCAAGGAGCGGACGGCTGACGCCGCGGCCGCTGTCACCGCGGCCGGCGGCACCGTGACGGTGTCCTACGCCCAGATCGGCGTGGTCATCGCGCACTCCACGAACCCCTCGTTCGTCCAGGCGGTGAAGGGCGCCTCGCACGGCGACGCCGTGCTCTCGGTCGGCGCGACCCGGACCGCGGCCCTGCCGGCCATGGCCGAGGACACCGAGACGGTCGAGGACTACGTGCCGGACGCGCTGGAGAACTCGACGCGTCAGAGCGACATGGTCCTCATCGGCGCGCGGGCGGCGCACGAGGTCAGCCTCGGCAGCGCCGCCGTCACGGTCGGCGTGCTCGACGACGGCATCGACGCCAACCACCAGGACCTCGCGCCGGTGGTCGACCAGTCGAAGTCCGTCAACTGCGTGGGCAACGGCGCCCCCGACACCACCCCGGGAGCGTGGCGGCCCACCAGCCTGACCGCCGACTACCACGGCACCCACGTGGCCGGCACCATCGCGTCGGCCAAGAACGGCGTCGGCATCGTCGGTGTCGCGCCCGGCGTGAAGCTGGCCTCCATCAAGGTGGTCAACTCCGACGGCTTCATCTACCCCGAGTACGCGATCTGCGGCTTCGTCTGGGCCGCGGAGCACGGCATCCAGGTCACGAACAACAGCTACTACATCGACCCCTGGCTGTACTGGTGCGAGAACCAGGCCGACCAGGCGCCGGTCGTCGAGGCGGTCCGCCGGGCGGTGGGCTACACCACCGCGAACGGCATCCTCAACATCGCGGCGGCGGGCAACGAGAACCAGGACCTCGCGAACAAGACGGTGGACACGACGAGCCCCGACGACACCGACCCGGTGCGCCGCACGCTCGACCCGAGCTGCCTGGACCTGCCGAGCGAGCTGCCCGGCGTGGTGTCGGTCTCCTCCACGACCCAGCCGACCGTCCCCGCGACGGCCGTCGGGCCGTGGGCGCCGGGCCTGACCACGCAGCCGGCCCGGTCGTCGTTCTCGAGCTTCGGCCTCGGGGCCGTGGACGTGGCCGCACCCGGCTCGAGCATCTACTCCACCTCCCCCTCGACCGGGGTCAGCAGCTACCGGACGCTCTCGGGCACCTCGATGGCGTCGCCGCACGTGGCGGGCGTCGCCGCGCTGCTGGTCTCCAAGCACCCGGGCGCCACGCCCGACTACATCGCGGAGCTGCTGCGCAAGCAGGCGATCCCGCTGGCGTGCCCCACCTCCGGCACCGACTACACCCAGGGCCGGTGCAAGGTGGACCCCGCGAACCCGTCCGTGAACGGCTTCTTCGGGCACGGTCTGGTCAACGCGTACAAGGCCGTCACCGAGGCCGAGGACGTGACCGCGCCGACCGTGGCGGTCACCGGCGTCACCCAGGGCCAGCAGATCACGAAGGGCGTGCCGGTCACGCCCGGCTGCACGACGACCGACGCCGGCAGCGGCGTGGCCAAGGCCGCGACCCTGTCCGTCACCGGCGGTCCGGCGGTCGGCTCCTTCACCGCCACCTGCTCGGGCGGCCGCGACCGCGCCGGCAACACGGCGGCCCCGGTCAGCGTCACCTACCAGGTGGTGTTCGGCTGGCGCGACTTCGGCTCGCCGATCAACGTCGGCAAGCTCAACGTCGTGAAGGCCGGCAGCGCGGTTCCGGTGAAGTTCGGCCTCTCCGGCAACCAGGGCCTGGACATCTTCGCCGGCGGCGCTCCGACGGTGCAGACGGTCGCGTGCGACACGTCGGTCGCCCAGGACCCGGTGGAGACGACGGTCACGGCCGGGTCGAGCTCGCTGAGCTACGACGCGGCGTCCGACCAGTACAGCTACGTCTGGAAGACCCAGAAGACCCAGGCGAAGACGTGCGCGCGGCTGTCCGTCAAGCTGATCGACGGCACCACGCACACCGCTGATTTCATGTTCAACTGACGATCGTCCTCGACCGACCGTTGCAGCAAGCAGGGCCCCCGACTCGTCGGGGGCCCTGCCGCGTTGTCGGGGTCCGCGGTCGCCGCCGCCCCGGTCGATCCGGCGGCCGGCGGTGCCGGGGCCGCGGCGGGGCCCGGGCGCGAGAGTTGTGAGCAACCCGGGTCGCCGGCACACGTGGCGAGCGCCGCACGCAAGAGGCCGCCGGTGGGGCTCCACCGGCGGCCTCGAGCTGGCTGGGTCAGTAGGTGACCGTGAAGGGCACCTCGACCCGGATCTTCGAATCAGCGCCGGCCAGCTGGATGCTGGTCGAGCTCGGCACCGCGTTCCCCGGCACGCTGAAGGACGCGGCGGAGACGATGCCATCGGCGTTGGCGTGGACGGTCAACGCGGCGAGGCCGTCGCCGAAGGTGATCGTGACCGTTTCGTTGCGCGCCAGGCCGGAGGCATCGAGGGTCAGCGCCGTGCCGCGCGGGCCCTCGGTGGCCGACAGGGTGATCTGCGGCTGGGGGCCCGGCACCGCGGCCGGGGCATCCAGCTCGATGGTGGCCGTGGCCGGCGCCTGCGAGGACGCGCCCTCGGCGGTCACCGCGTAGAGGCCGGGCTCCGGCGCCGCGATCGTGGTGTGCACGGCTCCGGCCGAGGTGGCCCTGACCGTCACGTCGGACGCGGCGAGCTTGACGGTCACCGGCTCACCGGCGGTGAAGCCGGTGCCGTCGACGGCGATCGCGGCACCGCTCGCGGGCGTGGCCGAGATCGTGGGCTGCTTGGCGCCGCCCCCCACCGTCACGGTGAAGGTCAGCGTGCTGCTCGACCGGCTGTCCCACACGGTGACGTGGGCGGTGTAGGTGCCCTTCAGCGCGTACGTGTGCTGCGCGCTGATCGCGCCGCCGGTGCCGACGGTGGCGTCCTGCGGGGCCGTGCCGTCGCCCCACTGCACGCGGGCGTGGTAGCCGGTGGCGTCGGGGACGCCGCCGGTGACCGTGCCGAGCGCGGCGTCGAACGCCTGGCCGGCGTTCGCCGTCTGGTTCTTGGGGGCCGTGGTGGCCAGCGCCGGCGACGGGGTGCCGTCGTCGGCGATGGCGAACACGTGGATCCGGCCCGCGGAGCCGGGGTCGCCGGTCTGCGTGGGCAGCTTCACCGAGACGAGCGTCTTGCCCGCCGGGATCTGGTACGGCGCGGTGGCGAACAGGAACGGCTGGGCGCCGTCCCGGCTCGTGCCCTGCAACCGGTACGCGGTCTTGGCGACCACGATGTTGCCGTAGGACGGGGTGCCGTTGGGGTTGCCGCCCAGCGTCCAGTCGCTGAACTGGATCGGGATGCTCGCCGTGGTGCCGTCGCTGAACGTCGCCGTGGCGGTCGTGCTCTGGTTGCCCTGCGTGCCGGCGCCGACGAACGAGATGCTCTTGGCGTCGGCGGGCAGGTTGAGCACGATCGTCCTGCCGTTGCCGGTGGCGTTGTCCGGCTGACCGGCCGGGGTGGCCGGCAGCGTGAAGTGCAGCGCGGTGCCCGGCACGTCGTGCGGCTGGCCCTGGGTGACGCCGCCGGCCGTGAGCGCGGCCCGGGAGTACGCCCAGTTCTTGGCGTCGCAGTTGGCCGCGAGCACGCCCTCGTCGCCGATGCAGACGGTGTCGAAGGCGGCCGTCAGGCCCGACGCCGGCGTGTAGGCCACGTCGATGCCGACCGTCGCGGCGTCCTGGCTGCTGCCGTCGGTCACGGTGACGGAGGCCTGGTAGTAGCCGGGCTGCGCGTAGGTGTGCGAACCGCCGACGTTGTACACCGCCCGCGAGCTCAGGGTGATGGTGCCGGTGGTCGCCGGCGAGCCGTCGCCCCAGTCCACGCTCGCCTGGTACGCCGTCGCGGTGCCGCCCGTGACCGTGGCCAGCGGAACCGAGACCGCCACCCCGGCCGTCGCGGGCACCGCGCCGGAGCCCACCGGGGTCACGGCGACGTCGCCGCCGCCGAGCTCGACGTCGCCACCGCGCAGCAGCTCGATCTCGGCCAGGTTGGTCTGCTCGGCCCCGGCCGTCTTGGTGACGACCAGGCGGAACTGCGTGAACTTCCCCGGGTGGCTGACCCGGAACGGCCGGGTCTGGTTGCGCCAGGTGAACACCTCGCCCTTGCGGGAGTCGACGGTGGTCCAGCTGACGCCGTCCCGGGAGCCCTGCAGCTTCCAGTCCGCGGGGTCGCCGGGGTTGGCGCCGGAGGTGATGGTGTACCACGTCGGCTTCTGCTTGCCGCCCCGGTAGGCCCAGCTGATCTGCGGGGTGCCGGTGGCGAACGTCATCTGCGTGGCCGAGGTGTCGTCGAACAGCTTCGCCGCGTCCTGGCCGCCGGTCGCGGTCGCGGTGCCCAGCCCCGGGCCGGTGGTGTCCTGCAGCGGCTGGGGCGCGTCGTCGCCCTTCGTCAGCGACGGCGGGGCGTCGTGCTTGCCGGTGCCCCACGACGACGGCTTCGACCCCATGTCGAAGTCGATGGTCCCGCCCCGGGCGAGGACGGAGGAGTCGATGGAGACCTCCTTGAGCTTCTTGCCGTTGACCTTGACGCCCTGGACGTACACGTTCTTCGTGCTGTTGGCGGGCGCGTTGACGACGATGTCGCCGCTCTTGCGGTGCACGGTCATCCTGGTGAACTGCGGCGAGCCGATCGCCCAGTTGGACGAGCCGGCCTGCAGCGGGTAGAGACCGAGGGAGCTCAGGACGTACCACGACGACATCTCGCCGTTGTCCTCGTCACCGAGGTAGCCCTGGCCGATCTCGCTGCCCACGTAGAGCCGCTGCAGCAGCTCCCGCACGATCGCCTGGGTCTTGGCCGGCGCGCCGGCGTAGTCGTACATGTAGGGGATGTGGTGCGAGGGCTGGTTGCTCATGCCGAGCTGGCCCATGCGCACCGCCCGCGCCTCGAGCATCTCGTGGATCGTGCCGCCGTAGCCGCCCGGGTGGTCGGCCTTCTCGGGCGTGGCGAAGAACTCGTCGAGCTTCTGGCGCAGGGCGTCCTGCCCGCCGTACAGGTTGGCCAGGCCCTGCCCGTCCTGCTGGGCGGTGAAGGCGAAGTTCCAGCCGTTGGTCTCGGTGTAGACGCCGCCCCAGTCCAGCGGGTTGCCGTTGAGGAAGTTCCCGGCCGCGTCCCGGCCCTGGAAGAACTTGCTGGCCGGGTCGAAGAGGTTGACGTAGTTGCGGGCGCGCTGCAGGAAGTACTCCGACTCCTCCTTGAGCCGGTCCCGGTCGGCCTTCGGCGTGCTCGGGTCCTTGGCCAGCGCGGCGGCCATGTTGCCGATGCCGTAGTCGTTGATGTAGCCCTCCAGGGCCCACGACACCGACTCGCCGGTGGAGGTCGGGGTGTAGCCGAGGAACTGCGACGTCTGCAGGCCCTTGCGGCCGACACCGCTCTTGCCGGAGACCACGGTCGCGTCCCGGACCGCCGCGTTGTACGCGCTCATCGGGTCGGGCAGGGTCACGCCGTTGAGGTACGCCTCCGCGAGGGCCACGTCGGCGCTGGTGCCGGTCATCAGGTCGGCGTAGCCGGGCGAGGACCAGCGGGCGATCCAGCCGCCGTCGCGGTACTGCTGGACGAACCCGTCGGCGATCCTGGCCGCCACGTCCGGGTACAGCAGCGTGTAGGCGGGCCACACGGTGCGGTAGGTGTCCCAGAAGCCGTTGTTGACGTAGATCTGCCCGTCGACGAGCTTGGCGCCGGTGTTCGTCGGCGTCGAGGAGCCGGTCGGCGCCGACACCGGGCTGGCGTACTGCCAGTGCGGCGCGGCGGCGGTGCCGGTGTTCTCCGACTGCGAGTTCGGGTACAGGTTCAGCCGGTACAGGTTGGAGTACAGCGTCACCAGCTGGGTCTCGCTCGCGCCGCGGACCTCGATCCGGCCGAGCCGGTCGTTCCACGCCGCGGTCGCGGCCGCGTGGATCTGCTCGAAGCTGCGGCCGGCGACCTCCAGGTCGAGGTTCTTGCGGGCCTGGTCGAGCGAGATGAACGACGTCGCGATGCGCAGCGTCACCTGCGAGTCGGCGGAGGTGTCGAACGTCGCCGACGTCGCCGCGGCGGTGCTCGGCGCGCGGTCGAAGGTGCCGGCCACGAACATCCGGCTGCGCCCGACCGACAGGCCGCTGCCGTTGTCGACCCAGCCGGTGAAGGTGCCGTCCGTGCCGATGGTGAACGTGCCGTTGTAGAACACGAGGCTGCCGGTCGCCTGCCCCGCGGGGAAGGTGAACTGCATGATGCCGCCGTGGTCCGTCGGCGACAGCTGCGCGGTCAGGCCGTTGCCGGTCTTGACCTGGTAGAAGTCCGGCCGCGCGATCTCGTCGCCGTGGCTGAACGACAGGGCCCGGCTGCTCGGTGCCCCGGTGAGGTTGCCGCCCGCCGTCACCGGCATGATCGACATCTGGTTGCGGTCACCCATCCACGGGCTCGGCTCGTGCGAGATCGCGAGGCCCTGCAGCGTGGGCAGGTTCGCCCCGTTGTTGGCCCGCTGGTACTCGTACTCCCACGAGTCGGAGGTGGCGTTGGTGACCGGCGTGAAGAAGTTGAAGCCGTTCGGCACCGCGGAGATCGGCAGGTTGTTGCCGCGCGAGAACGAGCCCGAGGCGTTGGTGCCCCGCCGGGTGTCGACGTAGTTGGTCAGGCTGGCGCCGTCGATCGCCGCCGGCGTGCCCGTCACGGTGACGTCGTCGATCCAGCCCTGGAACCGGGTCGCCGCGGTGGCCTGCGGGTCGTCGTAGGCCAGCAGGATGCGGTCGATGGTCTTGCCGCTCGCGACCGTGCCGATGTCGGACTGCACCGCGTTCCACTGGTCGGCGTAGAGCACCTTCGACGCGCCCTGGCCGGCCGCCGTCAGCGCGTACCCGTGCTGGTCGAGGGGCGAGCGAGCGCTGAGGTAGGTGCCGTCGGTGAAGTGCAGGTCGACGGCGGCGTAGGTGGACGGGTACTGCGCGTCCTGCCCGGTGTACTCCGGGAAGATCTTGTAGGCCAGGCGCGTCTTCGGCCCGACCGGGATGTTCACGTCGAACAGCCTGTTCGTCGCGAACGAGCGCCCGTCGGCCTCGGCTCCGCCCGAGTAGCGCAGCGACGCCAGGCCGGTGAACCCGGCGTTGGGCTTCATGTTGTACCCGCTGACGGGCCCGGCCCCGACGACGCTGACCATCGGGGTGGCCGGCGGGCGGGTGTTCGTGCCGTCGCTGATGTCCCAGTCGGCCAGCTGGACCAGCGAGTCACCGGAGTTGGCGGTGACGCTGAGCCGGTAGTAGCTGTACGCGGCCGTGTTGGTGAAGCTGTAGGTGTTGGTGGCGAACCGGCCGCTGAAGGTCTGGCCCGTGCGCCGGTCCAGATCGGTCCACTGGCTGCCGTCGTTGGACCCCTGCACCGTGAAGTCCTTGGGGTCGCGGCCCGGCGCGTCGTTCGCGGAGGTCAGCGAGTACTTCACCACCGCCGCGGGCGCCTTGAGCTGGTAGGCGACCCAGCCGGTCGGGTTGAACGCCAGCCACTTCGTCGACGGGTTGCCGTCGGCGAGCCGGGCCGCGACCTCGTTCGGCGGGTTCTCCGCGCTGGCGGTCACGGCGGCGACCTGGCCGAGCACGCTGCCGGGCAGTCCGTTGGGGCTCGATCCGGAGAGGTTGCCCTGGATCGGCCGGCCGCTCGCGTCGGTCTCGACGGTGGTCGTGGCCGGCTTGGGGTCGGTGGTCTCGAAGGAGGAGCCGAAGTCGCCGGGCGGCGTGGCCGCGCTCGCGGTGGTGGCGGCGACGAGCAGTCCGACGGGCAGCAGCAACGCGGCTGCCCCGGCTAGTCGTCGGCGGGTCCTGGGCACTTTCATGGGGAACTCCAGGGGTGTTCACGGGCGCAGGGGCACGCCCAGTGGCGAGCGTCAGCCTGGCGTTACCTGACAACGTTGTCAAGATCCATGCGTGTCATCGCGAATTTTGTGTCAACGTTGTCAAGGACGGCCGATGTCCGGCTATGGTCTTTCGCGTGACAAGCGAGTCGGGCCGCACCAGGCGGCCCACGATGGCGGACGTGGCCGCCCGGGCCGGGGTGAGCCTGAAGACCGTGTCGCGAGTCGTGAACGACGCGCCGTACGTCCAGCCCGAGCTCGCCGAGCGGGTGCTCGCCGCCGTGGCCGAGCTCGGCTTCCGGCGCAACCACCTGGCCAGCTCGCTGCGCTCCGGGCAGGCGACGGCCACCATCGGGCTGCTCATCGAGGAGATCGCCAACCCGTTCTACGCGACCATCGCGGGCGCGGCCGCCGAGATCGCCCGGCAGCGCGACACCATGCTCATCATCGCCAGCTCCGAGGAGGACCCGGCGCGCGAGCAGCAGCTGCTGCGGGACCTGTGCGCCCGGCGCGTCGACGGGCTGCTCGTCGTGCCGGCCGGCAGCCCGACCGGGTGCGACCACTCCTTCCTGCGCGCCGAGGTCGAGCTCGGCACCTCCGTGGTCTTCCTCGACCGGCCGCCCGGGAACCTGCGCGCCGACACGGTGCTGCTGGACAACCGCGGGGGCGCCCGCGAAGGGGTGCGCAGCCTCGTCGCCGCCGGCCACCGCCGCATCGCCGTCCTGCTCGACTCGATCGGCGTCTACACCATGCGCGAGCGCCTCGACGGCGCGCAGGACGCGCTGGTGGAGGCCGGCGCCCCGTACGACGGCCGCCTGGTCCGCGACGGGGTCCGCGATCCGGCGGCGGCGGGCCGGGTCGTCGCGGAGCTGCTCGACCAGCCGGACCCGCCGACGGCCTTCTTCAGCCTCAACAACCGGATCACCCTCGGCGTGATCGAGGAGCTCTACCGGCGGGGCAGCGACGCCGCCCTGCTCGCCTTCGACGACTTCGAGCTGGCGCGCCTGGTGCCGTACCCGCTGACGGTGATCGCCTACGACACGCGCGCCCTGGCCCGCACCGCCACCGAGCTGCTCTTCCGCCGCATCGACGGCGACCGGTCCTGGCCGCGCACGGTGGTGCTGCCCACCGAGCTGGTCGCGCGCGGCCTGCGCCGCTAGCCGCGCCCCCGCCGCTCACCGGGGGTCGTCGGCGACGCGCAGGAGCTTGCGTTCGTACTCGCCCCCGAAGTCGATCCTCGTGATCTCGTCCAGGCGCCAGGCGCTGGGCTCCTTGAGCCACTCCGCCTTCGCGGTGAGCTCCAGCAGCATCAGCGTCTTGTCGTTGAAGCCCACGACCCGCCCCACGAACACCACGTCGGGGTCGTCGCGCTCGATGTAGATGCTCACCACCCGGTAGCGCTGGGCCGCGGTGATCAGGATGCGCCGCGCCGACGTGAGGTCCAGGTCCGCGGGCGGCGGGGGCGGCGGCCAGCTGTCGTCCAGGGCCAGGGATCGGGCCGCGAACGCCTCGGGGCCGCCGCGCCGCTCGAGCGACGTGACGTCGTCGAGCCGTACGGCCGCGAAGCCGTCGAGGTAGATGTTGTCGTCGAGGACGTGCAGCGCCGCCCAGGTCTCGGCCACCGCGCCGACGTAGCCCTCGAAGGTCCCGTCCGACCAGAGGCGCCCGACGCGCAGCAGCTCATGCGAGTCCCTGGCCTTGCGCAGCGCCGTGGCCGTCGTCCGCCGGGTCATGGTCCGTCAGCCTATCGGCCGGGATGGCGGCCAGCGCTATGTCGATCGTGGCGTGCAGGGCGTCGCGGCTCGCCCCGGCCGCCGCGTGCACGGCGTTGCCCTCGCTGACCACCATCACGTAGCGGGCCAGCGCGACCGGGTCGGTCCCGGGCGGCAGATCGCCCTCGTCCACGGCCCGGGCCAGGCGCCCGGCGAGCGCACCCTCCCCGGCCAGGCGGCTGGCCGCGAGGAACCGTGCGGCGCGGCCGTCGTCGCTGCCCGTGGCCAGGCCGCCCTGGATGGACAGGCAGCCGGCCGGCCGGTCGGCCCGGGTCAGCGCGTCGGCGTTGTCGCGCAGGAAGCGCTCGATGACGGCGTACGCCGTGGGCTCCTCCAGGGCCCGGCGGGCGTAGGCCATGTCGGCCTCGGCGTAGCGGGCGACCGCGCGGCGGAACAGCTCGTCCTTGTTGCCGTAGGCGGCGTACAGGCTGGGGCGGTTGATGCCCATGGCTTCGGTCAGGTCGGCGAGCGAGGCACCCTCGTAACCGTGGCGCCAGAACACCTCGATCGCCCGGTCGAGGGCCGCGTCGGCGTCGAAGCCGCGCGGCCGGCCCACCGCTGGGGTCATGGTGACACACCTCATCCAACCGATCGGTACAGAAATATCTCCACGATGCTAGCGTTCCACTTGTGTACCGAACGGTACAGAACTAGCTCGCGCAGGAGGAACCATGTTCACCGGAAAGATCGCCCTCGTCACCGGAGCCACCTCGGGTATCGGCCTGGCCGCGGCCAAGCGGCTCGCCGCCGAGGGCGCCCACGTGTTCCTCACCGGCCGCCGCCAGGACGCGCTCGACGAGGCCGTGGCCGGACTCGGCGGCAACGCCACGGCAATCCGCGCCGACGTCGCGAACCCGGGCGACCTCGAGCGGGTGGCCGCCGCCATCCGCGAGCGCGGCGCCGGGCTCGACATCCTGTTCGCCAACGCCGGGGGCGGCGAGTTCGCCGCGCTGGGCGACATCACCTGGCAGCACTACGCCGACACGTTCAACACCAACGTCGGCGGCACGCTGTTCACCGTCCAGGCCGTCCTGCCGCTGCTCAACCGGGGCGCGTCGATCGTGCTGACCGGCTCCAACATCGACGTGAAGGGGTCCCCGTCGTTCAGCGTCTACGCGGCCACCAAGGCGGCCCTGCGCTCGTTCACCCGCAGCTGGGCGGCCGAGCTGGTCGGCCGCGGCATCCGGGTCAACGCCGTCGCGCCCGGCCCGATCGAGACGCCCGGGCTCAGCGGCCTGGCCGGCGACCCCGACTCGGCCGAGCGGCTGCTGAAGAGCCTGGCCGCCGGGGTGCCGATGAACCGGCTCGGCCGGCCCGAGGAGATCGCCGACGCCGTGGTCTTCCTCGCCTCGGACGCCAGCGCGTTCATGACGGGCGCCGAGCTCTACGTGGACGGCGGCGCGAGCCAGATCTAGCGACCGGGCGGCCCCGGGTGCACGTGACGCCGCGGCCATGCGTTCCTCCGGTGCCAGGGCCCGTGGTCCGGGCCGGGTGCCGGCAGCGTGCGCCGGCTCCGCGACGGCGTCCGCGCCCTAGAACGCACAACGACTGGACGGACAACGCCGGTCGGGCGCCCGACGAGCGCCCGACCGGCATCCCAGGCGTCAGGACCCCGTCAGCTCGGACACCGCGTGCTTGCCACCCGACCGCAGTCGCAGCGCGAATGCGATCTCGCCGGCCCCGATCAGCAGCGCGCTGATGCCGGTCAGCAGGATCAGCGCCATGAGCGACGGGCCGGGCCACAGGATGAACACCAGGCCGGCCGCGGCCGAGACGCCGCCGAGGATGCTGAGCCAGGTGCGCACCGGCCCGCTCGCGAGCATGGCGACCGTCAGCTGAATGAAGCCGCTCACCAGCCAGGACAGCCCGATGAGCGCGGCCAGCACACGCTCGCCGCCGTCGGCGCTGCGCAGGCACGCGACTCCCGCCGCGATCAGCATCACCGCGACGACGGCGGCCAGCACGCGATGGGTCGTGCCGCGGTCCCGGTCGAACGCGGCGAACGCACGGGTCGCGCCCGCGACGATGAGCCAGATTCCGGTGGCCAGCGCGAGCAGGCGCAGCGTCTCCCCCGGCCAGACGAGCACGACGATGCCGAAGCACACCGTGACGGCCCCGAGGACCATCACCTGCCAGACGGGCTCGGCCGCGGTGGCCGAACCGGAGCGCCTCCAGGCGTGGCGCTGATACCAGTGCGTGGTCGTCATCGTCCACCTCCGAACGGATTCGGCCGCCTCACGCGCGCCGGACTTCCAAAATCACCCTCCGCCGCGCGGTGCGTGCCGCGCCTCACCCCCGGGGCATGGTTCGGCGCCGCTTGACAGCAGGAGCGGCCGCAGGAGTAGTCGCCGACGAGTGGGTATTCCCGGCGCGGCCAAGCACCGCGAATGGAGGCGAGCCGCTCATGACCACGAGCTCGGCCGAGGAGGCCGGAACCCGGCCCTTCCACGCGCTGCCGGCCGGGGTCGCGCTCGCCGTGGAGCACGTCGAACCGCTGTCGGGCCTGTCGGGCGCCGAGGTGTCGTCGCGGCGCGCCGCGCACGGCCCGAACCGGTTGGCCGAGTCGCGCAAGGAGCCGTGGTGGCGGGCGTTCCTGCGCCAGTACGCCGACCCGATGCAGATCGTGCTGCTGTGTGCCGGGATCGGCAGCCTGTACCCGCTCAAGCAGTTCGGCACGGGCATCCTGTTGCTGGCGCTGACGTTGCTCAACGCGGTGCTCGGGCTGCGTCAGGAGGGCAAGGCCGCGGCCGCCGTCGGCGCGCTGCAGAAGATGATGATCGTCAAGGCCCGGGTGCGCCGCGACGGGCACCTGACCGAGGTCCCGGCCGAGGAACTCGTGCCCGGTGATGTCGTGCAGGTCGAGGCCGGCGACCTCGTCCCGGCCGACGGGCGGCTGGTCCGCACCGCCGGGCTCGAGGTCGACGAGTCGGCGCTGACCGGCGAGAGTCTCCCGGTCGCCAAGGACGCCGATGCGGTGACCGAGGCCGGCGCGGCGCTCGGCGACCGGATCGGCATGGTGTACATGAACACCCACGTCACCCGCGGCACCGGCGAGTTCGTGGTCACCGCGACCGGGATGGCGACCGAGGTCGGGCACATCTCCGGGATGCTGCAGGCCGAACAGGACGCCGAGACGCCGCTGACCCGGCAGCTGTCGCGGCTGACCAACCAGATCCTCGTCGTCGCCGGCGTCGCGCTGGCGCTGTCGATCGCGCTCAACCTGGCCCGCGGCAACGCGTTCGACGTGGTGTTCCTCGCCGCGGTCGCCTTCGCGATCTCGGCCATCCCCACCGGCCTGCCCGCGGTCGTGACGACCATCCTGTCACTGGGCACCCAGCTGCTCGCCCGGTCCAACGCGATCGTCAAGCGCCTGCGCTCGACCGAGACCCTCGGGTGCACCTCGGCCGTCAACTCCGACAAGACCGGAACGCTGACCCTCAACCAGATGACCGCGGTCGAGCTGGCCATCCCCGGCCGGCGGTACGTCGTGTCGGGCAGCGGCTACCGCCCCGACGGCGACATCCGCCACGCCGCGGGCCAGCCGGACGTGCCACTGGAACCGTTCCTGCTGCCGATGGCACTGGCCGGCGACGCCGTGGTGCGCGACGGCGAACTCATCGGCGACCCCACCGAGGGCGCGCTGGTCGTGCTCGCCGAGAAAGGCCACCTCGACGTGGCCTCGACCCGGCAGCGGTATCCGCGCCTCGCGGAGGTGCCCTTCGACGCCGCGTACAAGCTGATGGCCACCTTCCACCGGATGACCGACGACACCGGCCGCGACGTCGTGCGCTGCTTCGTCAAGGGCGCCCCCGACCAGCTGCTCGCCCGCGCGGCGTGCGTGATCGCTCCGGACGCGGCGCCGATCCCGCTGGACGACGAGCTGCGCGCCCGGTACCGGGCCGAGAACGAGCGGCTCGCCGCGCAGGGGCTGCGCGTCATGGCCACGGCCCGCCAGGACTTCGACCCGGCGGTGTTCGACCCGGCAGTGTTCGACCCCCAGGCGGATCTGCTCGCCACGATCGACGGACTGACCCTGCTCGCCCTCGTCGGCATCGTCGACCCGCCCCGGCCCCAGGCGAAGGCCGCGATCGCCACCGCCAAGGCCGCCGGGATGCGGGTCCGCATGATCACCGGCGACCACGCCGTCACCGCGGCCGCGATCGCCCGGCAGCTCGGCATCGACGGCCGGGCCATCAGCGGCACCGAGTTCGCCGCGATGACCGACGACCAGCTGCTGCGCGAGATCGACGACATCGGGGTCATCGCCCGGGTCACGCCCGAGCACAAGGTACGCCTCGTGGAAATCCTGCAACGCGAGCAGCACATCGTCGCGATGACCGGCGACGGCGTCAACGACGCACCCGCCCTCAAGCGCGCCGACATCGGCATCGCCATGGGCATCACCGGCACCGAGGTCTCCAAAGAGGCCGCCGCGATGATCCTCACCGACGACGACTTCGCCACCATCGTCAAGGCCGTGGAGATCGGCCGGGCACTGTACGACAACCTCAAGCGGTACGTCTTCTTCCAGATGGGCGTCCTCATCGGCTTCATCGCCACGTTCCTCGGCGCCAGCATCTGCAACATCGCCTCCGGCGTGCCGTTCCTGCCGCTGCAGACGCTCTGGGTGAACTTCACCACCCAGGCCTTCCAGGCCATCGGCCTCGGCTACGGCAAACCGGAAGCGGACATCATGCGCCGGCCGCCCCGCCGCGCCGACGAACCCCTGCTCTCCACACGCACCCTGCTCTGGCTCGCCGTCGTCGGCCTGGTGCTGGGCGCGACCACCCTGGCCGTGATCGCCGGGGCCGACCGCGCCTACGGCACCGAAGTGGCCCGCACGATGGGGCTGACCACGTTCTCGATCCTCAACCTGGCGCTGTCCTTCACCGTCCGCAGCGACGTGCGCTCCGTGTTCAGCCTCGAGGTGTTCGAGGACCACCGGTTCCTCGTCACCAGCGGCATGTCGATCCTCGCGATCATCCTCGCGACCGAGCTCGGCCTGCTGCAGCGCATCCTGCACACCGTCAGCCTCGGCCTGGTCCAGTGGCTCGTGTGCCTGGCCGCCGGCGCGACGGTCATCGTGGCGACCGAGCTGCGCAAGATGGCGCTGCGCCGCCGCACCGCGGTGGCCGGCGCCCCGGTCCGGTGACGAACGCGAGGACGGAGGCACAGGCGGTCGACCGCTCGGCGCGGCGTGCGCTGCTGCGCGCCCGGGCGGCCCTGGATGCTGAAGCGCCCCGGCCCGGACATGCGGGGTGACGGTTTCATCTTCAAAGAAGGATGACCCGCGGCGCCCGCCGTCCGACGCTGATTCTTGTGGGTTAGCCCGCGTCGTGTGAACCGTCTGCGGGCTCGCGTGACCGGAGGGGGCGACTGCGATGTCGTTCGGTGGGATTGTGTTGTACACGCTGTGGTTCATGGCGGTGTTCGCATGGTTCTGGTTGATGATCTCCATGCTGAACGACCTGTACCGTGACCCGGACGTCGGCGGCTGGGGCAAGGCCGCCTGGACGGTGTTCCTCATCGTGCTGCCGTGGATCGGGGCGCTGGTGTACCTCGTCACGCGGGGCCGGTCGATGAACGAGCGGGCCCGGCAGCGGGCCGAGCATCGCGAGGCCGAGGTCCGCGAGTACGTCCGCGAGGTGGCCGGCTCGCCGAGCACCGCTGACGAACTCACCAAGCTCGCCGACCTGCAGCGGCGCGGGGTGCTGACCCAGTCGGAGTACGACCGGGCGAAGGCTTCGGCCCTGGCGTCCAACGGCGCCGACGCCATGCGGGCGCGCGGCTGACCGGCGAGCGCCGACGCATACCCGCGGGGCTGACCGGCGGCGTGCGCCGACGCATGCGGGCGCGCGGGTGACCGGCGAGCGCCGGCGCATGCGGGCGCGGCTGACCGGCCAGCGCCGACGCCTGCGGGCGCGCGGGTGACCGGCGAGCGCCGTCACCCGCGCGCCGGCCGGCGAGCCGGTGTCACTTGCTGTCGGCGGACTTCCGCGTGCGGCCGGCCGCCGCCTTCTCGCGGTGCGGCGGTTCGGCGTCCTCGCCGTCTTGGAGCATGTCGACGATCCTCGGTGCGAGGACCGCGGCGAGCGCGGGCGCCAGCGCGTCGGCCAGGGCGCCGGCCAAGGCCTCGGCGAGCAGGACGCGCTCGAGCACCGATCCCCGCTCCCCGCCGCGCGCGGGCGTCGCCGACAGCATCGCGTCGAGCAGCGGCGCCGTGGACCTGCCGTGCGCGGCCCCGGGCGTGCCCGCCTCTTCCAGGATCTCCCGGATGGCGTCGTCGATCAGCGACTCGATCGGTTCGTGTGACTCGTGCGCGGGTTCTTCCTTCGACCCTCTTTCGGCCACGATGCCTCCTCAGCGTGTGTCGGGACTCGAGTCGACTCGGCACGATCCCGCCCTCCGGTCGGCGGCCGAAGGGCGGATCGCGTGCCGAGCCGTCAGCGGCGGGCCAGCATGGCCGCGGCCAGGAGCGGGTGCTCGATGCCCTCGCCGCCGCTCTCCTGCCGGTTGCGCATCATCGCGGCCATGAACAGCGGGTGCTCGAAGATGTTCTTGCCCTCCTGGCGGCGGCTGGCCAGCGCCGCGAGCAGCAGCAGCGGGTGCTC
This sequence comes from Dactylosporangium sp. CA-052675, assembly GCF_050947935.1. Taxonomy (GTDB): domain Bacteria; phylum Actinomycetota; class Actinomycetes; order Mycobacteriales; family Micromonosporaceae; genus Dactylosporangium. Next base: position 8,095,948 of record NZ_CP192010.1, read on the forward strand.
GATGCCCTCCTCGCCGCTCTCCTGCCGGTTGCGCATCATCGCGGCCACCAGCAGCGGGTGCTCGAAGATGTTGCGGCCCTCCTGCCGGCGGCTGGCCAGCGCCGCGAGCAGCAGCAGCGGGTGCTCGATGCCCTCCTCGCCGCTCTCCTGCCGGTTGCGCATCATCGCGGCCACCAGCAGCGGGTGCTCGAAGATGTTGCGGCCCTCCTGCCGGCGGCTGGCCAGCGCGGCGAGCAGCAGCGGGTGCTCGATCAGGCCTTCGCCCTGCCGCTGGCGGCGCGCCATCAGCGCCGTCAGCAAGAGGGGAAGCATGCTCTGCTCTTCGCCCTCTCCTTCCTGACCCTGGGTCTGCTGTCGGGATCGTTCAGCGGTGCCTGCGGTCATCTGTGCCTCCGTTGCGCCCATGCGTGGATGTATGTCGCAAGCCCAACGCTGCCCGGTGCCGGACGTCCCTACGTCACCCGGCCGACATGATTCACCGTGCCCGGGGCCGGTGAGGATTTCGCGGTCTCGTATCGGCGTGGTCGTCGCCGGCGGCCGCCACCCCCACGACCGGCGGCGTCTCCACCCTGGTTCTTGACACCGGTCTCGGCACCTGGCGCACTTGGCGGCGCGAGCCGAGCACCGTGCTGCGCCGGGCCGTGCCGGTGCCGCCGGCCGGTCCGGCGCCGTCCGTCATCGTCGCCGAGTCGGAGGCGACCGCTGCGCCGACGGAGTGGGCGCCGCACTCGCATCCGGCGGTCGTGCTGATGCCGGAAGCTCCCCGTTGTCTTCGGTGTCGGTCGCGCTCAGATGCACCGTCGTACCCGCGGGTCAGCGCGCGGATGTCCCACAGCCACACATCGTCGACCTGCCGGCCGGGGCCGGGCAGCCGGTAGAGCGTCCCGCACCGTGACGACGACCCCTCGCGACGCGTGATCGGACGTAAGCTGCTGTTCACTCCGGGCCGGTCGCGGGGGATACTCGCCTTCATCGATATTCAGCGGGTACCTGACGACCCATGAAGGGGATGCGTTGAAACCCAGGCATCGTCGTTCCGCGACGCTGATCGTGGCCGTCCTGGCCGCGTTCGGCGTCCTGCTCCCCGCGACCGCGGCCTTCGCCGACTCGCTGCCGAACCTGCCGCAGAACGCGGGCGGCTACGAGCAGTCGTTCTCCCCCGCCTACGACTACGACACCGACGGCTGCTACGCCGTGGCGGCCATCAGCCCCACCGGCACCCTCAACCCGGGGCTCAACCCGACCGGGGCGCTCAACGGCAACTGCCGGGACCAGTCCGACCTCGACCGCTCGCAGACCTACGCCCGCTCGAAGTGCAACAACGGCTGGTGCGCGATCGTCTACGCCAGCTACTTCGAGAAGGACCAGGCGCTGCCCGGCATCAGTCTCGGCGGCCACCGGCACGACTGGGAGCACGTCATCTCCTGGGTCAACCAGGCGACCAACCAGGTCGAGTACGTGACCACGACGCAGCACAGCAGCCAGGTGACCTACCCGCGCTCGCAGGTGCGCTTCGACGGCTCGCACCCGAAGACCGTCTACCACAAGGACGGCGCCTCGACCCACTTCTTCCGGCTCGCCAACGGCAACGACGAGCCGCCGGAGAACCACTACCACACCTGGCGGTACCCGCCGCTGGTCGACTGGAACGGCTGGCCCAGCACGGCGCTGCGCGACCGGCTCATGACCGCCGACTTCGGCTCGGCCACCATCAAGATCAACGATGGCCGGTTCGTGCCGCTGCTCACCGCGTCCAAGCCCACCGGGATCCCGTTCGACCCGGCGGCCTGACCCGCACCCGCGGGCCGGCTCCGTCAGCGACGGGGCCGGCCCGCGGTCAGCGTCCGCAGCGCGTGCTCGGCGACGGCGATCAGCGTCTGGCGCACCGAGTCCCGCGAGCGGGCGTCGAACAGGGCGAGCGGCACGTGCCCGGCGATCGCCAGCGCCTGGCGCACCTCCTCGGCGTCGTAGCGCGGCGCACCGTCGAAGCAGTTGACCGCGGCGAGGTACGGCAGCCCCAGGTGCTCAAAGAAGTCGAGCGCGGCGAAGCTGTCCTCGATGCGGCGGGTGTCGACGATGACGACCGCGCCGAGGGCGCCCCGGGCGAGCTCGTCCCACATGAACCAGAAGCGGTTCTGGCCGGGGGTGCCGAAGAGGTACAGGATCAGGTCCTCGGCGATCGTGATCCGCCCGAAGTCCATCGCCACCGTCGTGGTGCTCTTGCCCGGCACGCCGCCGGCGTCGTCGACCCCCACGCCGGCCGCGGTCATCATCGCCTCGGTGGTGAGCGGGGTGATCTCCGAGATCGCGCCGACGAGCGTGGTCTTGCCGGCGCCGAACCCTCCCGCGATGAGGATCTTCACGGCGGTGATGCGGCTCGCGCCCGGGCGGCGCCGCTCAGAGGTTGCGGAGTCCAATGAGAACCCTTTCCAGGACGTGGATCCGCTCCTGCGAGTCGCCCGCCTCGAGCGGCTCGTGCAGGGTCAGGATCCCTTCGGTGATCATGTCGGCCACCAGCACCCGGGCGACGCCGAGCGGGACGCGCAGGCACGCCGCGACCTCGGCCAGCGACTGCGGCCGGTCGACGCACAGGTTCGCGATGAGCTGCCACTCCCGCCCGGCGTACCGGCTCGCCTCCACCCCCTGCCGCATCGTGAGCAGCACCGCCTCGATCGCGATCTCGCGCGTGGGCTCGGTCCGGCCGCGGGTCACCGCGTACGGACGCACCAGGGCTCCGCGCGGGTCCTCGTCGCCGCCCTGGACCATCTACGGGGCCACCGTCTCCCGCGGCGGTGACACCAGCGACTTGCCGACCCGCTCGACCAGCAGCGCCATCTCATAGCCGACGTGGCCGACGTCGCAGTCGCGGGCCGCGAGCACCACGAGCGACGAGCCGTCGCTGATCGCCATGAGGATCAGGTAGCCGGCCTCCATGTGCACGATCGTCTGCTGCACCCGGCCGCCGTCGAAGTGCCGGCCGACGCCGTAGGTGAGGCTGACCAGCCCGGCCGTGATCGAGGCGAGCTGCTCGGCCCGGTCCGGCGGGAGGTCGCCGGTCGCGGCCAGCAGCAGGCCGTCGGCCGAGACGGCGATGACGTGCGCGACCCCGTTCAGGGGCTGGGCGAAGCTGTCCAGCAGCCAGCTCAGGCTCTCCAGTGCGCCGGTCCCGCTCATCTGTGGTTCTCCTCCGCTGGCTGGGCGTGGTCCGTCGCGGCCGCACCGGCCTGACGTCCGCGCTGGACTCCCCGTTGGTACGACGACAACAGCCCGCGCAGTTCCTCGGCGCTGGGCCGCTTGAGCTTGGCCGGGCGCGCGGGCACGCCGCCGGGCACGAGCTGGGCCTGCGGCGAGCGGATCGGCAGGCCGGAGCGGGTGCTGGCGTCGGTGCGCGGGTGCTGCGCCGCGGCGGCCGCCCGCCAGCCCTCGTCGGCCCGCGTCCGCCAGCCCCCGGCCGCGCCGCCGGCTGGGTGACGCGGCGGGTGGCGCGGCGGGCGCGGGCGGCGGCCCGGTGAGCGCGCTGTGGCCGCGCTCGTGGAACCAGGTGTCCTCGATCGCCCGGAAGATCGGCAGCTCCGTGGTGTCGTCCCCGGCCGGCGGCCCGGCGGTTCCGCCCAGGGGATCCATCGGGCGCTCCTCCCGCCACTGCCCCTGCCCCTGCCGCGGCACGGCGGCGGGCGGCTCGGGCGGCGGGGCGGCCGGGCGCCGGGTCGGCAGCGCCGTGCGCCGCTCGTCCCGCCGCCGCACGAGCGCGCCGGCCGGCAGCATGACCTCGGCGACGGTCCCGCCGCCGGCGTTGTCGCCCAGCCGCACCGTGATGCGGTGCCGGGCGGCGAGCCGGCCGACGACCGCGATGCCCATGAGCCGGAACGCGCCGACGTCGACCGGCGCCGGCTCGGCCAGGCGGCGGTTGAGGTCGGTCAGCGCCGCGGGGTCGATGCCGAGGCCGCGGTCCTCGACGCGCACGATCGTGCGGTCGCCGATGCGCCGGCCGGAGACCACGACGGGGGCGTGCGGGGGCGAGAAGCGGGTCGCGTTGTCCAGCAGCTCGGCCAGCAGCCGCACCACGTCGTTCACGGCGGGGGCGGCGACGAGCACGTCCGCGTCGGTCTCGGCGAACTCGACCCGCTCGTAGAGCTCGATCTCGGACTGGGCGGCGCGGATCACGTCGAGCAGCGGCGCGTCCTGGCGGCGCGGCGGCGCGGTGTCGGCTCCGGCCAGCACGAGCACGTTCTCGTCGTTGCGCCGCATCCGGGTGGCGAGGTGGTCGAGCTGGAACAGCTGGGCGAGCCGCTTCGGGTCGTCCTCGCCGCGCTCGATCCGGTCGAGCTGGCCGATCATCCGGTCCACGAGGGTCTGGCTGCGGCGCGCGACGCTGAGGAACATCGCCGAGACGCTGTCGCGCAGCACGGCCTGCTCGGCCGCGACCCGGACCGCCTCGCGGTGCACGGTGTCGAAGGCGCGCACCACCTCGCCGATCTCGTCGCGGCGGTCGAGCCCGGCCGGGTTGCGGATCTCGGCGGCGATCTGGCGGGGCGAGCGCTCCTGGACGGTCCGCGCGTCGCGCAGCCGCAGGACGAGCTCGGGCAGGTCGTGCTCGGCCACGCCGAGCGCGGTCTGCCGCAGCCCCCGCAGCGAGCGGACCATCGAGCGGGCGGTGACGGAAGCCAGGCCGGCCACGAGCGCGAGGATCGCGAAGAGCACCGCGGACTCCAGCACGACCTGGCGGCGCACCGCGGAGCCGACGGCCTTGGCGTCGCCGACGAGCTGGTCGTCGAGGCGCGCCTCGGTCCAGCGCATGAGGTCGTTGACGGCGCCGAAGACGGCCCGCGCGTCCTCGGCGTCGACCGTGCGCGGCCGGCCGGCCGTGCGCTGCAGGGTGCTCGTCAGGTCGTCGGCCATCTGGGTCGCGTCGCCGGCGATGGCGGACTCGACGATGCGGCGCTGGGGCACGCTGGCCGAGAGCGAGAACGCGACGAACGCCTCCTGCTGGCCGGTGAGCGTGGCCAGCAGCGCCGAGAGCTGATGGGCGTCGAGGGAGCCGGTCTTGAGGGCGGCGAAGGAGACCGCCTCCTGCTCGGCGACCCGCGCCTTGGCCTTGGAGAACGCCGCGGCCGCCCGCAGCTCGTCGGCGAGCGCCTGGTCGGTGCGGACCTGGGCGACGGCCTCGCGGTAGGAGACGAGGTCGTCGGCGACGACGCCGTAGCGCAGCAGCACCTCGGCGACCGACACGCCCCGGCGGCCGCCGACGTCCTTGCGGATCGCGGCCAGCACGTCGAGCTGGGCGTCGATGCGCTCCAGGCGGTCCCGCACGCCGGTCGGCACGGGGCCGAGGGAGCCGCGGCGCTTGGTGTACCCGGCGACGGCGGCGTCGGTGCGCTCGATCTGGCGGTTGTACGCGTCCGGCTTCGCGTCGGCCGCGGACAGCAGCGCCGCGGCGGCCATGCGCTCGAGGTGGACCTCCTGGGCGAGGGCGGAGACGTCGGCGGAGAGCCGGGTCAGGGCCCCGACCGTGTCGGCGTCGCTGGCCCGGGCGGCCGCGTCGTGCAGCCGCAGCGCGGCCAGCGTGACGATCGCCAGCAGCGGGATCAGCAGGATCAGGCCGAGCTTCGAGCGGATGCGGGCGTTGGCCAGCCGCGGCCGGCGGATGCGAAACCCACCACCGGCAGGCCTGTTCGATACGGGCATGCGCGAGTTCTCCGCGTACTCGTGGCCGCCAATGAGCGGGTGCCGGGGCGCAGGACACGGCATTCCACCACGAACGGCACGATCTCGGAAACCCCGTCAAGCCCATCCGGCGCATTGTTGATCAAGCGAGCAATGTCGATCACCAGCGTCACCAGCGCATTTATTGTTACCACTAGGTGAAAGATGTCGGAGAAGTTAACACGGCGCATTTCTACCCACTTGACCGACCTCGCGCGAGTTGGCAAGGTGTGCATCCGAATGAACGGGGTTTCGATCGAGGGGAATCGACTTGCGGCGCTGGCGCTATGTTGCGGCGATGCTGGCGGTGGCCCTGATATCGACCAGCGCGTGCACGCCCGCCAATGCCAAGAACGAGGCCGACATCCTCGTCGCGGCGAGCCTCGAGCTGTCGGGCAGCGCGGCCGACGTCGGCGTGGCCTACCAGCGGGCGCTGGAGCTGCGGGCGGCCCAGATCAACGCGAGCGGGCTGCTCGGGCGGCGCCGGCTCACGGTGCGGATCAAGGACAACCGGGGTGACCCGGCGACCGCGCTGAGCCAGCTCACGGCCTTCACCGAGGACCCGGCCGTGACCGCGATCGTCACCGGGACCTGCGCCGAGTGCACCGCCGGGGCGGCCCGGGCGATCGAGGAGCGGCGGGTGCCGACGATCGCGTTGTCGCCGGTCGCGGACGTCATCGCGCCGCCGGCCGAGCGGCGGTACATCTTCCGCCTGGCCCCCAGCGCCGACGACGACGCCGTCGTGCTGACGGGCGAGCTCGGCCGGGCCGGGCAGCGCCGGGTCGCGGTGCTGAGCAGCGACGACGCCTACGGCCGGCACGGCGCCGACGCGACGGCCCGCGAGGCCGGCAAGATCGGCGCGAAGGTCGTCGGCCGCGCCCAGTTCGCGCCGGCCGACACCGACCTCGGCAAGCCCGCCCGCTCGGCGCTGGCCGGCGGCCCGGACGCGGTCGTGATCTGGGGCTTTCCGTCCCAGGCGGCACTGGCGCTCGGGGCGGTGCGCGACGCCGGCTACCACGGCCAGGTCTACCTCGACGCCGCGGCCGCGGGCGAGCTCTTCCTCGGCGGCCCGTTCGCCGGCGCCGACGCCACCGCCCTGGTCTTCACGCCGACGCTCGCCATCGACGACGTCATCGCGACCACGCCCGCGAAGGCGGCCCGGCGGCAATGGTTTCAGGACTACACGTCCCGCTACGGCACATACCACGGTCATGCCTCATTCGCGGCCGACGCCTTACAACTCGTCGCGAATGCGGTGGTGCAGTCCGGATCGCTCGACGGGCCCACCCTGCGGGCCCGGCTGGAATCGGCGCAGACCGACGGGCTCAGCGGCTCCATTCGATTTACGCCAGACAATCATTCCGGGTTCACGCCGCAATCGTTGACCATGCTCGAGGCGCGCGGCGGCCGGTGGCGTCTGCTCGGCTAGATCAGTTTTCGAAAACTCAATTTGGGGGTCCAGGCAGTGAGGCGTTATCGCACATTGCTCGTGTCGGCGCTCGCCTTCGTCATGATCGGCGCGGCCGGGTGCTCATCGGATTCGCAGCCGCAGCCCGCGGCGGCCGACGCGGGGCGAGCGGCGGACAAGGTCACCTACCTGACGGCGTTCGGCGCGGTCGGCCGTGACGCGTTCGCGTGGGTGGCCCAGGACAAGGGGTACTTCAAGGAGGCCGGCCTTGACGTCACCATCCAGCTCGGCGCGGCGACGGGCGAGAACCTCAAGGGCCTCGCCTCCGGGCAGGCGCAGTTCGCCAACCTCGACCTGATCGGCGCCTGGATCCTCGCGGGCAAGGGCGAGTACAAGGACTTCCGCACGATCGCCGCGATCCACCAGCAGACCCTCGTGTCCATCATCGCGCTGGAGGGCTCCGGCATCTCCGCGCCCAAGGACCTCGAGGGCAAGAAGCTCGGCGCCGCCACCGGCTCGGTGAACCAGCTGCTGTTCCCGGGCTACGCCAAGCTGGCCGGCATCGACCCGGGCAAGATCCAGTGGGTCAACGCCCAGCCCGCCCAGCTCCCCGCGCTGCTCGCCGGCGGCCAGGTGCAGGCGCTGAGCACGTTCCTCATCGGGTCCAAGGGCATCGAGAAGGCGGCCGGCGGCAAGAAGGCCGTCGTGCTGCCCTACAGCAAGTACCTCGGCGACCTGTACGGCAACGGCATCATCACCACCGCGAAGATCGCCAAGGACAACCCGGACCTCGCCCGCCGGTTCCGCGACGCCTGCCTCAAGGCGCTCAAGTACACGATCGAGCACCCCGACGAGGCCGCGCAGATTCTCAAGAAGGCGCAGCCGGCCTCGGACGTCACCGCCGCCGTCGGCGAGATCACGCTCATGACGCCGTACGTCAGCTCCGGCAGCACGATCGGCGTGATGGAGCAGGAGCGGGTCGCCCGGGCGATCGCCACCCTCCAGGCCGCCGCGCTCATCCCGGCCGGCCTGACCCCGGACGCGGTCGTCGACTTCTCGCTCACCCCGAAGGCCTGAGCCGTGAGCACCTCCATCGACCCCGGCCCGTCGCGCTACTCGTTCGACAACGACGACCCCGAGTCCGTCGGCCGGCACAGTCACCTGTCGGACATCCTCGACCCGCTCACCTTCGATCGCCTCGGCTCGCTCGGCGACCTGGCCGGTCGGCGCTGCCTCGAGGTCGGTGCGGGCGGCGGCAGCGTGGCCCGCTGGCTCGCCGGACAGGGCGCCGACGTGCTGGCCACCGACCTCAACGTCCGGCACCTGCCGCTCGACGCCGGGTTCCGGGTGCTGCGCCACGACCTGGTCCGCGAGCCGGTGCCGGACGGGCCGTGGGACCTCATCCACGCCCGGCTGGTGCTGCTGCACATCCCCGAGCGGGAGGAGATCCTGCGGCGCCTCGCCGGCGCGCTGGCCCCGGGCGGCGCGCTGGTGATCGAGGACTGGGCGACCGAGTTCGGCCGCCTGTGCCTGGCCGCGCCCGACCCCGCGACGGCGGAGCTCATCGAGGAGTACTGGGATCTGCTCGTGCACCGGGTGCTCCCGGCCCGCGGCAACGACCCCACCTGGGCCGCGCGGGTGCACGCCACGATGCTCGCGCACGGCCTGACCGGCGTCGACACGGTCATCAACGCCGTGTCGTGGCCCGGCGGCAGCCCCGGCGCCGTGCTCATCGCGGTCAACGTGGCCCAGCTGCGCGAGGACTTCCTGGCCGCCGGGTTCACGCCGGAGAAGATCTCCCGGTTGTACGCCGCCGTGCAGGACCCGCGCCTGGTCGTGCGCAGCCACTTCACGTACTCGACCATCGGCCGGAAACCGGACGGGTCATGAGCTCGCGATGGGCGGGTCTCGCGCTGCCCCTCGCCGGGGCGGTCGTCGCCGTCGGGCTGTGGTGGGGTACGACCGTGGTGTTCGGCATCCGGTCGTTCTTCCTGCCCTCGCCCCCGGACGTCGTCTCGGCGTTTCGGGCCCAGCCGCGCTATCTGTTCACCGAGGCCTGGGCGACGCTGCGCGAGACGGGGCTCGGGTTCCTCATCGCGCTGGTCGCGGGCCTGCTCATCGCCGTGCTGCTGACCGTGTCCCGGGCCGTCGAGCGGGCCACGCTGCCGCTGCTGGTGGCCCTGAACTCGATCCCCAAGGTGGCCCTCGCGCCGCTGCTCATCGTGTGGCTCGGCTACGGCCCCGGCCCGAAGATCGTGATGATCGTGCTCATCAGCTTCTTCCCGATCGTCGTGTCGGCCGCCGCCGGGCTGTCCTCGACCCCGGCCGACCTCGGCGAGCTGGCCACGTCCCTGTCGGCGTCGTGGTGGCAGGCGTACCTCAAGGTGCGCCTGCCCTGGGCCCTCCCCCAGGTCTTCGTGGGGCTCAAGCTCGGCATCTCGCTGGCCGTCATCGGGGCCGTGGTGGCGGAGATCGCGAGCCCCAACGGGGGCCTGGGCGCGGTCGTCGTGCTCTCCGGCACCTCGCTGGACACGCCGCTCGCCTTCGCCGCCATCACCCTGCTGGCGGTGCTCAGCATCGCCCTGTTCTACCTCGTCGTGGGCCTGGAGCGGCTGCTGCTGCCGTGGGCCCGCGCGGTCGCCTGGGAGCGCACATGATCGAGCTCGACGGGGTCGGCCGGGTGTTCCGCTCCCGCTCCGGGGAGGTCGAGGCGCTGCGGGCCATCGACCTGACCGTGGCCGACGGGGAGTTCCTGGCCGTCATCGGCCGCTCCGGCTGCGGCAAGTCGACCCTGCTGCGGCTGGTGGCCGGGCTGCTCACCCCGACCGCGGGGCGCGTCACCGTCGGCGGTACCCCGATCGCCGGCCCCCGCCCCGACATCGCCCTGATGTTCCAGCGCCCGGCCCTGCTGCCGTGGCGCTCGGTGCTCGGCAACGTCCTGCTGCCCCTGGAGTTGCGCGGCCGGGTCCGGCCCGAGCACCGCGAGCGCGCCCAGTCGCTGCTCGACGCGGCCGGCCTGGCCGGCTTCCACCGGCGCCTGCCCCACGAGCTCTCCGGCGGCATGCAGCAGCGCGTGGCCCTCTGCCGCGCCCTCATCCAGCGCCCGAGCGTGCTGCTCATGGACGAGCCCTTCTCGGCCCTGGACGCCCTCACCCGGGAGGAGCTGGCGGGGCAGTTGCAGCAGGTGCACATGGAGATGCGCCCGACCACGATCTTCGTGACCCACTCGATCCAGGAGGCGGTGCTGCTGGCCGACCGCGTGGCGGTGCTGAGCAGCCGCCCGGGCCGGGTGCAGCGCATCATCACCGTCGACATCCCCCGGCCGCGCTCCTTCGGCCGCAACGCCCACCTGACGGACGTCGCGGCCCGCGTGGCCGAGCTCACCGACCTGCTGCACGCCACCGATGCCGCTCTGCCCCTGCTCGACACGAAACCGATCTAAACTGGCGCGATGGCGACCGACGGATGTGAGGTCCAGATGACGGAACCGGACGCCACGATCGAGCTCTTGACCACGGCGCCCGGGCGCGCCGGACTCGTGATGGACTTCGACGGGGTGCTCTCACCGATCGTCACCGACCCGGCCTCGAGCCGTCTGCTCGACGGCACGGCCGACCTGCTCGCCGGGCTCGCCCGGCGCCTCGACCTCGTCGCCCTGATCTCGGGCCGGCCCCTGGCGTTCCTGCGCGACCGGGCGCCGGTCGACGGCGTGGCGCTCCTGGGCTCCTACGGCCTGGAGGAGCTGCGCGACGGTGTCACCCACACCGAGCCGGCCATCGAGGCCTGGCTGCCCGCGGTGCACGAGGCGAGCGCGGAGCTGCACCGGGCGTTCGACAACGAGGACGGCGTGAAGGTCGAGGACAAGGCCGTCTCGGTCGCGATGCACTGGCGGCTGGCCCCGGACCGCACGGCGGCGGCCGCGGCCGTGGCGTCGGCCGTGCGCGAGATCTCCGAGCGCACCGGCCTGGTCGCGGAGCCCGGCAAGCTCGTCGTCGAGCTGATCCCGCCCGTCCGGCAGGACAAGGGCACCGCCCTGACCCGGCTGGTCGAGCGGCTGGGGCTGGCCCGCGTCGTCTACGCCGGCGACGACCTCGGGGACCTGCCGGCCCTGCGCGCGGCGGTCGCCGGCGGCGGTCACGCGCTGGTGGTGACCCACGGCCCGGAGACGCCGCCCGACCTGCTCGAGGTCGCCACCCACACGTTCGACGGCGTCGAGGCGTTCGCGCAGTGGCTGGGCCGGCTGCGGGCCGCCCTCGACTCGGCGGCCCCGACCGAACCGGCGTGAGCGACTGGGAGCGGCGCATCGGCGCGGCCTGGGCGGCGATCGACGACTACGAGGGCCGGCCGGAGGCGTTCCGCGCGCTCATCGACGAGCTCGCGGACGAACTGCCCGCGGACGATCCGGTCGCGGCGTTCGAGCGGGCCTGCGCCTGGGACTCGACCGGGCACTCCGACCGGGCCGTGCCCCTCTACCGCTTCGCGCTCGAGCACGGCCTCACCGGCTACCGGCGGCGCCGCGCGGTGATTCAGATGTCCAGCTCGCTGCGCAACATCGGCCGGGCCGGCACGGCGGTGACCCTGCTGGAGGCCGAGCGGGCCCTCGACCCGGCCGGGCTCGACGAGCCGACCCGCGGCCTGGCCGACGCCATCAGCGCGACCCTCGCCCTGTGCCTGGTCGACACGGGCCGCGAGCGGGAGGCCGTCTCGGTGGCGGTCGCGGCGCTCGCCCCGCACCTGCCGCGCTATCAGCGGTCGATGGCCGCCTACGCCCGCCGGCTGATCGAACCGAGCTGAGCTGATCCCGGGCCGCCTGCGCTCCGTACACCGGGGTGAGGAGGTGCCGCACATGCTCCGATTCAGCAGACGCGCCGCGGACGCGGACCGCGGCCCCGGGCCCGGAGCCGGAGCCGGAGCCGGAGCCGGAGCCGCCGGGGATCGTTACGCCAACCGCGAGACCGCCGCCGGGCTGTTCAGCCGCCCACCGCCCTCGATCCCGGCCGAGCCGCCGCCGGCGCGGCACGAGCCCGAGCCGCAGGCGCCGCACCTGTCGGTGCGGCCGCTGCGGGAGCCGGCGCCGGCCGGGGTCCACAGGTCGATGCCGGCCGGCGCGGCCGACCGGTCCGGGGGGTCGGTCCCGGCGCGCTCAGCTCGCCAGGGCGCCCGGCAGCAGCCCGGACGCGGCGGCGACGGTATCGCGCAGGTCGGCGACGAAGCGGTCGACGCGTTCGGGCGGCACGCCGGGCATCAGCACGACGTGGGCGTTGCCGCGCTCGTCGGTCGCGAGCGGCCACCGGTCCAGCAACGGCTGCGGCGGGCGCGGGAACACCACGGTGAAGGCCCACGGCTGGGCGCGCCAGGCCGGCCAGCCGACGCCGCGCTCACGCCCGGCCAACACCGGGAGCCATCACTGCCGCGCGCTCTCCTGCCGCTGTGTGCGCACACGCCCGTCTCCGCCAGGGAACCGTCTCCCCCGGGCCGCCATCTGCGAACGGCCTTCGCGAAGCGGCCGGCTCAGAAGCGGGCGTCGAAGTCCTCGCGCAACGAGCGGCCCGGACCGCCTCCGGCCGGCTCCAGGAACGCGTAGAGCAGGCCCATCACCGCCTCCCCGACGATGTTCCCGGCAGCCGGGTCGTTCGCCACCTCGGCGGACGCATCGCCTAGGAGCTGCACGCCGAAGCCCTCGGCCACCGCCGCCAGCATCTTCGTGAGCCGGTCCAGGCTCATGCCGGGGCGAAGCCGCAGGCCGCGGTGCGCAAAGATCTCGGCGTACGCCTTCCGCCACGGGTCCAGCGCCCCCCGGTAATTCTCCGCGATGAACCGCCGGACCTCGTCGTCCGGCCCGGCCGTGGCCGCCAGCGCCAGCTGTAGCCGGAACATCGGCATGGCGCACAACTCGCGGATCTCCCGGTACGTGGTCTGGTCGATCGCGTCGCTGAACGCGCCGTCGAACAGCCAGTCACCCCGCGACTCGGCATTGTAGTGGTGCTCGTAGTTCATCGAGTGGAAGTAGAACGAGAGCAGATCGTTGACGTAGTCGGCGCGCTGGGCCCAGGTCGCGCGGAACGGCCCGGCGCCCTTCTGCGCGGTGAACGGCGGAGCGGCCCGGCCGGCCTCGGCGATCACCGCCTCCTGGGTAAGGAAGCGCAGGCCCGACCAGACGGGGCGCCTGCCCGCACCCGCCGCCGGGGCCTGCGCCCGCGGCCCGAACTGCCGGTTGATCAGCGTCGTGCCGGCCCAGATGTACAGCGCCACCTTCGGTGAGTTCACGAGGGCGGATCGGGTCGAGTCCTTCTTGCCCCGGACGTGCCGGACGATTCCGGTGAAGTCCTGGTTGTAAGGCGCGGGGAGGGCCGCTTTGCTGCTGGTTGTCTCGTTGCCTCCGGACATAAGGCGATCATGCAACACCCATGGGCCGAATCCTGGTGCATGGCCGCGAGGTATTCGTCGAATCACCGAGCGTCGCGGACCCGGGGATGCAGTTGCGCACGACCGGGTACTGGATCACAAGCCATTCGGGTCCGAATGATCTGGATCGACCCCAGCCCATTCGGAAGGAGAACGGCTCGATGTCGCAGCTCGACGGCGGCGCGGCGGTCCGGAGGCCGCTCGACCGGCAATGGCGCAAGAGCTCCCGGAGCCTGTACAGCGACACCTGTGTGGAGGTCCGTCTCCATTACGGGAATGTCGAGGTGCGTGACTCGAAGGGTGACGGTACCGCGGTACTGACCTTCACGCCGATGGACTGGCGCCGGTTCGTGCTCGCGTTCGGGGCCGGCGGCGCCTGACCAGCACCGCCACGGCAGCCAGCCCTGTAGCCAACCCCGCGCCCAGGGCGAACAGTCCGACCGCGGGCCCGGCGCGCCCCGTCCGGACGCCGACGGACGGGGCCACCGGCAGGGGTTCAGAAGGCGGCGGGCCGGACCGCGGGGGCACCGAGGTCGGCGGACCGCCGGCAACAGCCGCCTGCAGCTCCTCGTCCATGATTGCGACGAACCGGGCCGAGCGGCCGTCGGGCGTGGTCCAGTCCGGGCCACCGAGCCGCCACTGGTCACGGCCCACCTGCCCGTTGAACAGACGGCGGGCGTTGCGACGCAGTGTCGTCTCGTCGATGTTGCCGATCCTCCACAGCATCAGCCAGTACGAGACGATGAGGTTGCTGAAGCCGAGCAGGGCGGTGTCGTAGCCGGGCGGCGGCACCTCGCCCCAGCTGAAGAGGTACTTGTCGTTGTCGAGCGTGAGCCGGACCAGCTCGGCGTGGCGCTGCCGCACAAACTGCTCCTCGGTCATCCGGTGCTGGCGCTGCTGGATCACCAGGGAGACGGCCACGCCGAGCAGGGCCAGGGCGGAGATGATGGCCGAGACGGCGCCGTACGCCTGGCCGACGTCGCCGAGGCGCTGCCAGGGCAGCGGGTAACCGGCGGCCGCCACCATCAGCGCCGGCGAGAGGACCACAAACGCGACGACCAGGAGCAGCAGGCCGGCCAGCGCCAGCCGTCGACCCCGTACCATCGACCCCTCCATGCGTAAGTCTGTCAATATTGACAGACATGCACATGGTGCGTCTCTCACGTGAATTCGGGATTGTGCCGGGCTGATCCCGGGTGGCCCCACCTCCGTACACCACGGTGAGGAGGTGCCGCCCGTGGTCCGATTCAGCAGACGCGCCGAGGACGCGGACCGCGACTCCGCGCCCGGGACCGCCGGGGATCGTTACGCCAACCGCGAGACCGCCGCCGGGCTGTTCCGGCGCCCCCCGCCCCCGCCCGCCGCCGCCCAGCCCCACCAGCAGCGACGCGAGCCGACCCGACGGCCGGTCCAGGTCCAGCCGCCGGAACCGGTCCAGACTCAGCCGGCCCAGCCGCCCGTCCAGCCGCCGGTCCAGCCGCCCGCGCCGGCGCCGGTCGCCGGCTGGTTCCAGCCCTCGGCCCCGCGCAGCGCCCCCGACCCGCCGCCCGGCCCCGGCGACGAGCGAACCCCCCACCTCTCGATGCGACCACTGCGGACGCCCGCCCCCGCCGTCACCACCATCCGGGTCCAGCCGGTACCGGTCGACGGCTTCGACATCGAGACCGCCGCCCCCTGGTGCAGCGACCCGCCACCCGGCCCGCCCCGGCCCCCCACCCCGCGCCCGGTCGCCGGACCGCCGCGCCCGCTCGCCGAACCGCCCGGGCCCTGGCGCGAACCCCCGACCCTCACGTGGCTGGACGAGTGACCGGACGGCGGCGAGGGGGCGGGCCGCGGCCCGCCCCCGGCGACCCTCAGACCTGGCAGGGGTTGCCCTCCACATCGGCGTGGGCCGAGGCGATCACCACGTCGATGGTCGGCAGGTGCAGGGCGAGCGCCTCCTGGGTCACGCTCGTCGCCGTCGTCGTCGTGGCGTTGAGCTTCAGGGAGCCGACGAGCAGCGGCACCGTCAGCGGCGCGCTGCCCACCGTGACCGGCAGGCCGTTGATCTTCAGGGAGGAGACGGTCGACGAGCCGGCCAGGGTGGCCGCCGTCGCGCCGCAGGTGGCCGAGGCCTTGGCCTGCACCGTGCTGACTTCGATCGTCGTCGGGGTCAGGCCGCCGACCGTGATCTTCACGGACTTGACCGAGGCCGTCGCGGTGGCGTTGTCACCGGCGGCGGGCGCCGTGGTCAGGTCGTCCGGCGTGAGCGCCGTCGTGGCCGAAAGCGTCGTGGACTGTACGGTGACCAGCCCCGAGGCCAGGGTCTGGGTGGAGGTCGTCGTGGCGTCGTCGGCGCACGGCACGTTCGCCGGGTTCGCGGCCGGCGAGGTCAGCGGGCCGACCTGCAGCGCCCGCGAGGTGCACGAGAACGTGCCGTTGCGGTCGTCGTCGACGATGGTGCCCAGGCCGGTGCCGTCGGTGATCGCGGCGCCGGAGGCCGAGGCGAGGGTGACGGTATAGGTCTCCGCCGGCTCGTCCACGGTGTCGTTGAGGATCGGCACCACGACCTGCCGGCTGGTCTGGCCGGGGGTGAAGGTGAGCTCACCGGAGCCGGCCGTGTAGTCCGCGCCGGCGGTGGCCGTGCCGTTCGCGGTGGCGTAGTGCACGGTCACCGGGGTCGTCGCCGGGGCGGACAGGGCCACGGTGAAGGTCGCGCTGCCCGCGCCCTCGTTGACCGACACGTCGTTGACGGTCAGGCCCGGCACCACGACCGCGATCGACTCCACGAACGCGGCGCCCTGGCTCACCCCGTCGACCTTGAAGTCGACCTTGCACTGGTACGTGCCGGCCGGCACGGCGCCGCCGACGGCCAACTGCTCGGTGAAGTCGGCGGAGGAGCCGCTGTCGACGGTGCGGTCGGCGGGCGTGAACGTGACCGCGAGGCCCGGGTCGCACGCGAACGCCGACGGCGCGACCTTGACCTGGATCGCCTTGATGCCCTCGAGGATCTTGGCGCCGACGTCGCCGGCGGTCGGGGCGGTCAGGTAGACGCCGCCGGTCGCCGCGGCGATCGAGGTGAACTGGCCGGTGCCGTCGAGCGCCCCGACGTCGACCGCGACCACGCGGATGCCGGCCGCCTGGAGCTTGGCCGTCGTGTCGGCGAGGCTGTGGCCGTTGCTCGGGTCGTGCGACGGGGCGTCGCCGAAGATGACCACGATCCGGGTGCCGCCGGCCCGGAAGTGCACCGCCCCGTCGGCGAGGTTGTACAGCGCGTTGAGGTTGTCCTCGGGCGTGTCACCACCGCCGGCGGCGCTCCACGCGTCGATGCCGGCCTGCACCACGGCCTGGTCCGTGGTGATGTCCTGGCGCACCGTGAACGGCGCCGCGTCGCTGACGTCCTTGTACTCGGCCACGCCGAACTGCGCGTCCGGCTGGGCCGCCGCGACCTGGCCCATGATGGAGGCGGCGTTGGTGCGTACATCGGCGATGGGCGCGCTCATGCTGCCGGTGGTGTCGGCCAGGAAGACGACGTCGGGCTTGGGGGGAATGGGCGCGGTCTCGACGTGCTTGGCCACGTCGGCCGATTTTCCGGGGCCGAGCGTCAGGTTCACCGACGCGGGGTCGACGCCCGGGGCCGCGCTCGCAGCGGCCGCGGGCAGGACGGTCAGGGCGCCGGCGACCAGCGCCAACGCGGTTGCGGAGACGAACTTCCGGGAATGGTGCACGTACTCCTCCTCAGGTTGGAAAACCCGAGGCAGAGTGAAGCAATCCGATATGCGAACGGAGAAGCACCCCGCCTTTGAATTCACTCCCGTGAGTTTATGAATGCGCTTTTCGCCCATTCATTCACGGAAAGGATCTGTAGGAAAGGCGACTCAACTGGCCATTGCGCCCGGCAGCAGCCCGGACGCGGCGGCGACGGTATCGCGCAGGTCGGCGACGAAGCGGTCGACGCGTTCGGGCGGGACGCCGGGCATCAGCACGACGTGGGCGTTGCCGCGCTCGTCGGTCGCGAGCGGCCACCGGTCCAGCAACGGCTGCGGCGGGCGCGGGAACACCACGGTGAAGGCCCACGGCTGGGCGCGCCAGGCCGGCCAGCCGACGCCGCGCAGCTGCTGCTCGGTGTACCGCGCCAGCGCCCGCGCCCCCTCCGCCCGCGCCCGCAGGCCGGCCGGGCCCCAGTGCCGCAGCAGATACCACAGCCACAGCGGCGCGTGCCCCGAGCGCGAGCCGGTGATGGTGCTGTCCGGCGCGGCCGTGTACGTGATGTCGCCCCGGCCCGTGTGCCGGTCCGCGAGCGCCACGACCACCCCGCACGGGAACGGCACCGCCATGAACTTGTGCCCGCTGACGGCGATGCTGTGGGCGCCGTCGGTGAACATGAACGCGGGGCGGCCGACGGACTCGTCCAGGGCCAGCGGCACGCCCGCCAGCGCGGCGTCGGCGTGGATCCACCGCCGCCGCGGCTCGACCCCGGCGGCGTCGAGGGCCGCGCCGATGCGGGCGACGTCGTCCACCGCCTCGGTCATCGTCGTGCCGATCGAGGCCACCACGATGACGCCGGTGCCGCGCCGGTGCCGCGAGTCCCGGCGCACCGCCGCGTGGAGCAGGTCGTATCGCATCTCCCCGCGCTCGTCGGCCGGGATCTCGCGCAGCCGCAGCCGCAGCAGCTCCGCGGCCTTGGCCACGCTGTAGTGCGCGGCCGAGGAGCAGTAGACGGTCGCGGCCGCGAGCTGCCGCCGCGCCTGCCACAGCGCCCAGTGGGTGCTCTCGGTGCTGCCGGTGGTGACGTACCCGTGCCGGTTGTCCAGCGGCGCCCCGAACAGGTCCGCCAGGAACCCGATCACCTCGTACTCGAGGTGCTTGGTGTGCAGGCGGTACGCGCCGCCGGGCGCGAACGGGTGACCGACGTTGTTGAGCAGCAGGCGCTCGAACGGCACCAGCGCGCTCACGTCCGGCAGGTCGGTCGCGCCCGGGAAGCCGAGGTCGTAGTCGCGGTGCTGGAGCAGGTCGGCGTGCAGCTGGTCCAGCCGGCCCGCCACCGTCGGGTCGCCCGGCAACCCCTGGCTCATCGCGGCCGCGACCCGTGGTCGACGATCCGGCCGATCTCGCCCATCCACCGCCACACGTGGTAGATGGGGTCGGACTCGGGCGTCTCGGCCAGCGCCGGGTTCCAGCGCCAGTGCATGCTGGGGGTGCCGTACTGCGTGTTGCCGTCGCGCACCGAGCAGTCCACGGTGAGCGCGTTGAACTGCTGCTCCCCGCCGCGGTCGAGCACCAGCATCGTGCCGTCGATGAGCCGGGCGTAGCAGCGGCCCGGCAGGTCGGCCTCGCTGCGCGCGGTGCGCTGGGCGGTGGCCCAGTCGCCGTACTGCGTGTCGAGCGTGACGACCCCGATGCCGGCGAACACCGCCTGGCCCGACATCGAGTCCGTCTTGTTGCACATGGCCGTGCGCGGATCGAAGCGCGGATCGGCGGCGTAGCCCTCGCGGGCGTGCTGGGCCATGCCGTACAGCAGGTGCGGCAGCGAGGCGGCCTCGTCGTCGGCGAGGAAGATCCGGGTGGCCGTGCGCAGCTGGTCGTACAACCGGCCGTCCGGCTCGCTGTAGAACAGGGCCACCCCGTGCGGGGCGAGCGGGTCGCGGCGGCGACGCTCCCAGGCGTGCCGCGCGTGCAGGAACGAGAAGCGCCGCAGCCGCGCCACGACCGCACCCCGGTACGTCGGCGTGATGTCCACGCTCGGCGGCGGTGGCGGCGGTACCGCCTCGGGGCCGGTCGGCACGCTCTGCATGTGCCGCGGGCCGGGCGCGCGGGTGTCGGGCTCGGGCGGGTGGCCCGGCGGCGGTGTCGGCCCCTCGCTCGCGCGCTCGAGCGCCCACCAGGGCACGGGCGAGGAGGGCGGCGGGGGGCTGATGCGCGGGTCAGACATCGAGGTCCTGCAGCCGCTGGTCGAGCACCCGCAGCGGGTCCGGCCGGCCCTTGCCGACCTCGGCGAGCACCGGCGCCTTGCGGGCCCGCAGCGCGAAGCCCCACACCACGCCGACGATGACCGTCAGCAGCACCACGGCCGGGATGATCGCCTGCAGCGGCGAGCTCTCGGCGATCTGCAGCAGCGACGACAGGTGCGACACCATGATCGCGAGCACGACCAGGCCGCCGACCACGCCGAGCGAGGGCAGCACCGTGGTGACGAACAGGCCCTCGGTGCTCCCGCCGCCGCGGCGGTAGAAGCGGATCGCGCCCGTCGAGATGAGCACGAGCATGACCAGGATGCCCACGGCGCCGGCCGCGGAGAACCAGGTGAAGATGACGCCGATCGGGTCCGCCCCGGCCGCGGCGAAGAGGCCGACCACGACCAGGGCCGAGATGCTCTGCACGAGCGAGCCGCCGGTCGGCGCGCCCTGGGCCCGGCCGCTGGTGCCGGTGCGGGCCAGCCACGCCGGCAGCACGCCCTCGCGGGCCATGGCGAAGAGGTAGCGCGCGATCGTGTTGTGGAACGACAGCATCGCCACCGTCACGCTCGTGACGAGCAGGAGCGTCGCGAGCAGGCTCAGGCCGCTGCCGTACCACTGGTCGAACAGCGAGAACGGCAGGCCCGAGTCCGGGTTGGCGGCGGTCGCGCCGATCTGCCGGTCGCCGACGGCCACCGCGAGCGCCCAGGCCGAGACGCCGTAGAACAGGGCCATGAAGAGCACCGCGGCCAGCGTGGAGCGGCCGATGCTCCGGCTCGTGCGGACCTCCTCGGAGTACGCCGGGGCGGTGTCGAAGCCGATGAACGCCGCGATGCCGAGCGCGAAGGCACCGCCGATGCCGGGCGCCCACAGGCCGCTGAGGGTGATCGGCGCCACGGTGATCGACCCGCCGAACGGGTGCGTGAAGCTCGCGATGTCGAACAGCGTGATGACCGCGAGCTCGACGCAGAGCACGCTGCCGACGACGAACGCCGACAGCGAGACGTGCAGCAGTCCGCAGATGGCCACGACGAGCCAGACGACCGCGGCCCAGATCAGCCACGCTCCGCCGATCAGGCCCGCGATCGTGACGCCGATGAGGCCGTACAGACTCATCTGGATGGCCGAGTAGAACACCAGCGCGAGCGCCCCGCCCGCGAGCCCGGCCACCGGCCCGAAGGCGTGGGCGAGCAGCGCGTAGGCCGGTGCGGCGTGCGGGACCGTGCGCGACATGGCCACGTATCCGACCGCGAGGAGCCCGAGCATGACGCCGAGCAGCGGAAACGTCAGCGGGGTGGCGACGAGTCCGGTGGCCGCGTAGGTGGCGACGATACCGCCGGCGAGCACGGCCATCGGCGAGCTCGCGCCGACCTGGAAGAGCCACACACCCCCGCCGCTCATCTTGCGGCGGGTGAGTCCTTGCGTCGTCACCGGACCCCACCGTCCACAGTGGAGTTGTTCCGGGTTGCGGGCACGGGTGTAGCGGAAGGACGCATCGCGGCGCGCGCTCCAAGGCTTCGACGGGCCGGATGCGATCCGGCCACGGCAGTCAATGTGATAAATGTCGCTGCGAAGTGTATCGGTGTGGATCACTGAGCGCCTACCGCGACGGCTGCGTGGAAATTCACATTCCGCGCTCTCATGATCACCTTGCGTTGACCTTGCCGTACGACAACAAAGGATCCTTACTCGAGTCGCAAATCCGATCGGAAAACTGTCACGAAAGCCGCACACGCGACCGCCGCCGCGGAAAATCGGCTGGGGATCCGGCGCCCCGCGCGTAGCGTCCGGCCGATGACGGAACCCGAGAAGTCCGAAACACTCGAAGGCGGCCGGACGACCGGCGCGCAACGCATCGGAGACACGATCCGAAAACCGGCCCGGCCGTGGACCCCGGCCGTCCACGCGGTGCTCGCCCACCTGGAGGCGGTCGGGTTCGAGGGCGCGCCCCGGCCCCGCGGCCTCGACGAGCAGGGCCGCGAGGTGCTGACGTACCTGCCCGGGCAGACCATCGGCGACGTCACGCCGTGGGCCCCGTGGGTGTTCGACGACACGACGCTCGACCTCGTCGGCGCCTGGCTGCGCGGGCTCCACGACGCCACCGAGGGCTGGGTCCCGCCCGCCGACGCGGTGTGGATGTCGGGCGTCTCCTGGCGGCCCGGGCTCGTCATCGGCCACCAGGACGCCGGCCCCTACAACGCGGTCTGGCACGAGGGCCGGATCGGCTTCGTCGACTGGGAGGTCACGGGGCCGTCGAGCCGCGAGTTCGACATCGCGTTCGCGGCCCTGTGGTGGGTGCCGCTGCACGCCGAGCACGTCGCCCGGGCCGTCGGCTTCACCGCCTTCGAGGACCGCGCGCGGCGGCTGCACCGGCTCCTCGACGCGTACGGCTACGAGGGCGACCGCCGGGCGTTCGGCGTCACGGTGGCGGCCCGCATCCGGCGCAACGCCGAGGTGCTGCGACGGCTGGCGGCGACCGGCGACCCGGTGTTCGCCCGGAACCTGCCGATGACCGAGGACCTGGAGACGGCCGCCCGTCAGGTGGAGGCGCTGCCCGAGTCCTTCTGGACCCGGTGACGCTTTGTGCGCGGTCGCGGCGGTACGTCATGATCGAGGGGTGATTCGCTTCGTCCTCAACGTCCTGTGGGTCATCTTCGGCGGCGGGTTCGTGCTGTTCCTCGGCTACGCCCTGGCCGCGCTCATCTGCCTCGTGCTCGTGGTGACGATCCCGTTCGCGATCGCGTCGTGGCGGCTGGCGGTGTACTCCCTGTGGCCGTTCGGCCGGACGGTGCAGGCCCGCTCCGGCGGCTCCGGCGTGGTGACCGGCCTGGCCAACGTGCTGTGGGTGGTGCTCGCGGGCTGGTGGCTCGCGCTGACCCACATCTCGGCCGGCATCACCCTGTGCGTCACCATCATCGGCATCCCGTTCGGCATCGCGCACTTCAAGCTCGTGCCGGCCGCGTTCTGGCCGCTGGGCCGCGAGGTCGTCGACCTCGACTAGGTCCGGTCCGGTCAGATCGGTCCGGGCTGTTCGTGGCGCAGCTGGGCCTCGAGCTCCTCGATGCGGGCGAGCAGGTCCAGCACCACGCCCAAAGCGGCATAGTTCAGCGGCAGCTCGGCGTGCAGCCGCCGGATGCGGGCGAGGCGGGCCAGCTGGGCGTCCGGGAACTCGGGCGCCCCGCCGGGCCCCGGCACCGGATCCAGCAGGCCCAGGGCCACGAACCGGGCGACCAGGCGCGGATGCACGCCCGCCGCGGCCGCGAACGCCTCCAGCGAGCGCACGCGCGCGGCCGGTCTCGTCGTGTGCACGATGGCCAGGGTCATGAGACGCTCCGCGGGTCGTAGGCCGATGCGCGCGCCAGCTCCTCGAACAGCCGGCGCTCCTGGGGTGTCGGGTCGGGCGGGACCATCACGCGCACCTCGGCGTAGAGGTCGCCCGGGCGCGGGCCCGGCAGGCCCTGGCCCCGCAGGCGCAGGCGGCGGCCGGACGAGGAGCCCCGCGGCACGTCGAGGAGCACCTCACCCGCCGGCGTGGGCAGCGGGACCTTCGCGCCGAGGGCCGCCTCCCACGCTGCGACGGGGAGCCGGACGGTGACATCGCGACCGTCCACGGTGTAGCGCGGGTCCGGCGCGAACCGCACCACGAGGTGCAGGTCGCCGCGGGGCCCGCCGCCGAGGCCGCCCGCGCCCTGCCCGGCGAGCCGCAGCCGCTGCCCCTCGGCGATGCCGCGCGGGATCGTGACCCCGAGCCGGGTGCCGTCGGGCAGCGTGACGGTGCGGTGGCCGCCGCGGTACGAGTCCTCGAGCGTGATCGTGATCGTCGCCTCGGCGTCGGCGCCCCGCACCGGCCCGAAGCCGAACAGGTCCTCGAAGTCCCCGAGATCCTGGAAGCCGCCGCCCCGGAACCCGCCGCCGGCCCCCGGGTGGCCGCGGAAGCCGCCGCCGCTGGGGACCGAGGCGCGGGCGTCGTACTCGCGGCGCAGCGAGGGGTCCGAGAGCACCCGGTACGCCTCGGTGATCTCCTTGAAGCGATCCTCCGCCCCCGGCTCCTTGTTCACGTCGGGGTGGCTGCGGCGGGCCAGGGTGCGGTACGCCCGCTGGATATCCTCGCCCGTCGCGGTCCTGGGCACCCCGAGCACCGCGTAGAAGTCACGCGCCATCGTCGGGCCGTTCCTCCCCCGGGTCCTCCCCCTCGTCCGTTCCCGAGCCGTCCGGCGAGTCGTCGCCCGAGACCGCGACGGCCACCGCCGCGGGGCGAAGCAGGCCGTCCGGGCCGCCGTAGCCGGGGCGGATCACCCGCACCACCATGCCGGCGCCGTCCGGGCCGCCCGCGACCGCCTCCGTCGCCTCGTGCCGGGCCGGGTCGAAGACCTCGCCGGGCGCGCCGAGCGGCTCGAAGCCCAGGCGGCCCAGCACCACCCGGCCCTCCTCGCGCACCCGCTCGACGCCGGCGACGATGGTGGCCGGGTCGGCGCCGGCGTGCTCGAGCGCCAGGTCGAGGCCGTCGAGCAGCGGCAGCCACGCGGCCGCGCACCGAACCCGCTCGGCCGCGGTGCGCTCGGCGAGCAGCCGATCGCACCGCTTCCGCGCGTTGTCGGCATCGGCCGCCGCCCGCCGCCACCGCTCCTGCCAGTCGACGTCATCCATCGCGAGTGCTCACGAGAACTCGGCGTCGACGACGTCTTCGTCCGCGGCGGCCGGGGAGGTCGCGGGGCCGCCGCTGTACGCGTACACCAACTGCCGCAGGTCCTCGGTCAGCCGTGGCACGTCGCCGTCGCCGGCGGATCGGGCCTCCTGCAGCAGCAGCTGGGCCCGCTCGCGTTCGTGCGAGGGGACCTCGCGCTCGCTCAGCAGGCGGCGCACCTGGTAGGCGGCCCCGTCGAGGTCGTTGCGCGCCTCCACCGAGCGGCGCGTGCGCTCGTCCTCGCCGCGGAAGCGCTCGGCCTCGCGCACCATGCGCTCCACCTCGTCCTGGTCCAGGGTGCCGCTCTCGGTGATGGTGATCTGCTGCTCGCCGCCGGTGTCGCGGTCCCGGGCCGAGACCTGCAGGATGCCGTTGGCGTCGATGTCGTACGTCACCTCGATCTGCGGCCCCCCGCGCGGGGCCGGGCGGATGTGCTCCAGCCGCAGCCGGCCCAGCACCCGGTTGTCGGAGGCCCGCTCCCGCTCGCCCTGCAGCACCACCACCTCGACCGCGGGCTGGTTGTCCTCGGCGGTCGTGAACGTCTCGGTGCGCCGCGTCGGGATGGTCGTGTTGCGCTCGATCACCCGGGTCATGAGGCCGCCGAGGGTCTCCACGCCGAGCGAGAGCGGGGTCACGTCGAGCAGGACGACATCGCGCACGTCGCCCTTGAGCACCCCGGACTGGATGGCGGCGCCGAGCGCGACGACCTCGTCCGGGTTGACGCTCATGTTCGGGTCCTTGCCGCCGGTGAGGCGTCGGACCAGGGCCTGCACGGCCGGCATGCGGGTCGCGCCGCCGACGAGGATCACCTCGTCGAGGTCGCCCTCGCCCACCCTGGCGTCGCTCATCGCCTGGCGGACCGGGGCCAGGGTGCGCTCCAGCAGGTCGTGGGTGAGCTCCTCGAACACGGCCCGGGTGACGGTCGTCGTGAGGTGCTTGGGGCCGTTCGCGTCGGCGGTGATGAACGGCAGGTTCACCGTGGTCTGGGGCACGGTCGACAGCTCGATCTTGGCCCGCTCGGCGGCCTCGATGAGCCGCTGCAGGGCCTGCGGGTCGCGGCGCAGGTCGATGCCCTCGTCGCGGCGGAACTCCTCGGCGAGGTGGTCGACGAGGCGGTGGTCGAAGTTGTCGCCGCCGAGGTGGGTGTCCCCGGCGGTCGCGCGCACCTCGACCACGCCCTCACCGACGTCGAGGATGCTCACGTCGAAGGTGCCGCCGCCGAGGTCGAAGACGAGGACGGTCTCGTGGCCCTGCTTGTCGAGGCCGTAGGCGAGCGCCGCCGCGGTCGGCTCGTTGATGATGCGCAGGACTTCGAGCCCGGCGATGCGGCCCGCGTCCTTGGTGGCCTGGCGCTGGGCGTCGTTGAAGTAGGCGGGGACCGTGATCACGGCCTCGGTGACCTTCTCGCCGAGGTACTTCGCGGCGTCGTCGGCGAGCTTGCGCAGGATCTGCGCGGAGACCTCCTCCGGCGAGATCCGCCGTCCGCGCACGTCGAAGCGGACCGCCCCCTCGGGGCCGGACACGACGGTGTAGGTGACGGTCGCGGCCTCCTCCGGAATCTCGTCGAAGCGCCGCCCGATGAACCGTTTCGCGGAGGTGATGGTGCCGTCGGGGTTCAGCGCCGCCTGGCGCCGCGCCAGGTGACCGACGAGCCGCTCACCGCCCGGCGTGTACGCGACCACCGACGGCGTGGTCCGGCTGCCCTCGGCGTTGGGGATCACGGTCGGCGCCCCACCCTCGAACGCGGCGATCACCGAGTTGGTCGTCCCGAGGTCGATGCCTACTGCCCTGGCCATGGGATTCGGTCCTTCCGACGCGAGTGACGTCTTCGGGATCCAGGGTTGCCACGGGCCCGCGGCCGGAGCGTCCTGCGAACCGGATGACCCCGGCCGCGCCCGGTGGTGAGACGGGCCTAGCCGCAGGTCACCAGCCCGGCGCGGACCTTGCTGCGCACCACGCGGGTCGCGGACTCGCTCACGCGCCGGGCGAACGCCGGGTCGGCCTTCGCCGCGGCGACGAGCGCATCGGTCATCGGCCCGGCGTCGGAGAGGCGCACACTCAGCGGCATGTCGCCGCCGGCCTGCACGAACTTCACGGCCCGCTGCCCCACCGGGACCGAGGACACCGCGACCGCCGCGCCGAGATCGTCCGACATCACGAGCCCGTCGAAGCCGAGCTTCCCCCGCAGCAGGTCGGTCACGATCGGCGCCGAGAACGCGGCGACGTTCTTCGAGTCGAGCTTCGGGTACGTCGCCGAGGAGATCATCACCGCGGCCGACCCCGCCTTGATGCCGCTCACGAACGGCTGCAGCGCCGAATCGTCCGCGGTCGTCAGGTCGTCGCGCGCGCCCGTCGAGGTGTCGGTGTTCACGCGCACGCGGCCGAGGCCGGGAAAGTGCTTGAGCGTGGTCTGCACGCCCGCGCCCTGGATCGCGGTCACCACCGTGGCCACGTCCTCGGCGACGGGCCCGGCCGTCGAGCCGTACTGCCGCTCGAACCCCCCGATCGGCGGGTTGCTCTTGCCCACGTCCGCGGGCACCACGTCGGCGACCGGCGCGAGGTCGATCGTGATCCCGATGCCCTTGAGCCGCCCGGCCCACTCGGCGGTGCGGCTGTTGAGCGTCGAGGCGTCGAGCCGGCCCTGGCTGACCGCGGTCGGGATGGCCGGGAAGTCGTCGCCCTTGAGCGTCTGGACCTGACCGCCCTCCTGGTCGATGCCGACCTGCAGCGCGAGCCCGCCGCCGGCCCGGGCCGCGTCCTGGAGCTGGGCGATCTGCTGGCGCAGCGTGGCCGCCGAGGCCGAGGAGCGCCCGGCGAGGAAGATACCGCCCAGCTTGTACTGCCGCAGCGTCTGCGTCGCCCCGAGCGGCGAGCTCAGCGGCGTGCCGATCATGAGCAGCTGGGCCGCCTGCAGTTCGAGCGGCAGCTTGGCGACCACCGACTCGGCGCACCCCGCGGCGGCGGACGACGCCGGCGCCGCGGCGCTCGCACGCGCCGAGCCGCCCTCGGACGCCACCGCCCCCGGCGACGGGGAGTCGCCGCCCCCGGACACCGCGAAGGCGACTCCGGCCCCGACCAGCACCACCACGGCCACCGCGATGACCGCCCACACCGGGAACGGCCCGATCCGCCCCCGCTCGGCGATCCGGCGCGTTCCTCTCGACATCCGTCGAGGATACGCAAGGGCCGTCAGCGGTAGGCGGTCAGGAACTTGTCGCGGAACTGGTCCATTCGCCACACGGGCGCGCCGTCCGCGGGCCGCAGGCCGTCCGGCCAGCCCCAGCCCGAGATCTTCGCGAGCACGGCGGGGTCGCGGGCGACGATCGTGATCGGCACGTCGTGGCTCGCGGTGTCCCCGACGATGACCGGCGACGGCTGGTGGTCGCCGAGGAAGACGACCACGAGGTTGTCGTCGCCGTACGTCTCCACGTAGGAGATCAGCGAGCTCAGCGAGTACACGATCGAGTTGCGGTAGGCCGTGCGGATCTTCTCCGAGGTGCGGATCACGGAGTCCGGCGGGTCGCCCTCGGTGCTCATCGAGCGGTAGACGGTACCGTCGCCGACCTGGTCCCAGCCGACCAGCTGCGGAATCGGCGTCCAGGGCGCGTGGCTGGAGACGAGCGGGATCTCCGTGAAGGTCGGCGGGTGGCCCGGCGCCCGCAGCAGGCGCTGGTAGGCCGCGAGCGTGAACTGGTCGGGCACGGGCACGTAGCTGAACTTCGGGCCCTTGTAGCCCATGTTCCGCGAGTCGTAGAGGTCGTGGTACTGGAAGAACCTGCCCTCGGGCCAGTCGCGGTCGTTGGCCGGCATGATCCCGCCGACGTGCCAGCCGCCCCGGCGGAACGCGGCGTTGAGCGTGAAGCGGTCGCCGGCCAGCAGCGACGAGCTGCGCTGGTTGTTGTCGACCCACAGCCCCGACAGCAGCGTCTCGTGCGCCATCCAGCTGCCGCCGCCGGTGATCGGGGAGGTCAGGAACGCCGAGCGGGCCTGGAAGCCCTTCGCCGCCAGCCGCGTCGTGCCGTCGTCGAGCACCGCGTTGACCTGGGGCGCGTACTGCGGGTTCTGCACCGCGTCGCGCCCGTAGCTCTCCACGAACGTGAGCAGCACGTCCTTGCCGCGCAGCGCGGTGAGCAGCTGCGAGCCGGGCACGTCGCGGAACGCGTCGATCTGGGCCTGCCGGCCGAACTTCTCGCCGTCGTCGAGGTCGCGCCGCACGAGCGAGACCTGGGTCCCGAGCGCGCCGACGGCCCCGTCGGAGGCGACCGGGACCCCGCTCGCGGCCTGCACGTCGAAGACCGCGAACACCGCCCAGGCCGCGGCCAGGATCGCGGTGCCGCGGGTGGTGGCCACCTGGTGGCGGACGGCGAGGCGGGCGAGGCGGCGCAGCGTGAGCGTCATCACCACCGGCACGCTGAGCACGACCAGGCCCAGGACGACCGTGATCACGATCGCGGCCGGTTGCCCGAGCGAGGACCTGACCAGGCCGTACGCCGGGTCGAGCAGCACCCAGTCGAGCACCGGGTCGAACGGGCGCGACAGCGCGGTGTAGAAGCCGAGGTTGAACAGCCGGACGATGAACAGCGCGCCGAGGGCGATCCCGGCCGCCCAGAGCACCACGGTGCGGGCCCGGCCGCGCACGGCGAGGAACAGCGCGACGAGCAGCAGGCCCTCGATCGGGATGCGCAGGAACGCCCCGAGGGTGTACTGCGTGAGCCGATCCGGCGTGACCAGCGTGAACAGCACCACCGCGGCCCCGAGCAGCGTGCCGGCCCACACCAGGGCGGTGCGCAGCCGGGAGCGCCGCGGCGGGGGCGACGGCGGCGCGGGGGTCTCGACGTCGGGTGCCAGCACGGACATCAGGATGACACCGCGATCCGCAGCGACTGCCGGCGCCGGCGCCACAGCACCTCGGAGCCGAACGACTCGACGAGGAACAGCAGCGAGATGGCCACGACGGTGGTCGTGACCGCGGGCGGCAGGAGCCCGGACGCGGCGACGGCGAGGGTCACGCCCTGCATCGCGGCGACCACCTTGCGCCAGTAGCGGGGCGGAACCGGCCCGCGCAGCCAGGGCACGAGCCACGTGGCGACCCCGATCACGTAGCGCATCGCCCCGATCGCGAGCACCCACGGCCCGACGGACTCGGCCACGAACGCGCTGAGCACGAGGATCAGCCAGGCGTCGGTCTCCATGTCGAAGCGCGCGCCGAGCGGCGTGACCCCGCCGGTGCGCCGGGCGACGTTGCCGTCCACGGCGTCCAGGGCGAGGGCGACGGCGGTCAGCACGCACAGCACCGGCACCGACACCGGCCGCGTGAAGGAGTCGGCGGTGAGCGCGGCCACGCCCCCGGCGAGCCCGGCCCGGGTCAGCGTCACCCAGTTCGCGGCGCCGAAGGACTCGGCCCCGCAGCGCTGCAGGCCCGTTTCGAGCGCGATCGAGACGACCAGGCCGCTGGCGAGACCGACCGCCCAGCCCGCCGTGCCCAGCCCGACCGTCCCCGACAGGACGCCGAGCACGGCAACATGGAAGATCAGTCCAATGACCGGACCGGTTCGAACCTTCGGCATCGTCGCTCCGTGTACGAGGCTGTGCTTGCTGACCATGGACCCGACAGTGCATACGCGCATTCGGGCGTGACGGTTCGATCTGCACGATTCCAGGGAGTTTTCGCATGCCAGTGGCGTACGCGTTCTGGACCACCGAGTCGGGGGGCGAGATCCGCCCGGTCGAGGTGCCCGCGCCGGGCGAGGACGAGGTGCTGGTCCGGACGCTGTACTCCGGCGTGAGCCGCGGCACCGAGACCCTCGTGTTCGCCGGGCGGGTGCCGCCGGACCAGCACGAGGCCATGCGCGCACCGTTCCAGGAGGGCGGCTTCGCGTTCCCGGTGAAGTACGGCTACCTCAACGTCGGCGTGGTCGAGGCGGGCCCGGCGGACCTGCGCGGCCGGGCGGTGTTCTGCCTGTACCCGCACCAGACCCAGTACGTGGTGCCGCGCGCGTCGGTGGTGCCGCTGCCCGAGGGGGTGCCCCCGCGCCGGGCCGTGCTCGCCGGCACCGTGGAGACGGCCGTGAACGCGCTGTGGGACGCGGCCCCGCTGATCGGCGACCGGGTCAGCGTGGTCGGCGCGGGCATGGTCGGCTGCAGCGTCGCCGCGCTGCTGGCCCGCCTGCCCGGGGCCGAGGTCGAGCTGGTAGACACCGACCCGTCCCGCCGGGCCGTCGCGGACGCGCTCGGGGTCGCGTTCGTCGGCCCGGACGAGGCATCCGGGGGCCGCGACCTCGTCATCCACGCGAGCGCGTCCGAGCGGGGGCTGCAGACGGCGCTCGGGCTGCTGGCCGCCGAGGGGACGGTGGTGGAGCTGAGCTGGTACGGCGACCGCCCGGTCACGCTCGCGCTGGGCGGGGCGTTCCACTCGGGCCGCCTCACGATCCGCAGCAGCCAGGTCGGCACCGTCTCGCCGGCCCGGGCCGCCACCCGCACCTACGCCGACCGGATGGCCCTGGCGCTGCGCCTGCTGCGCGACCCCGCCTTCGACGCCCTCATCACCGGCGAGTCCCCGTTCGCCGAGCTGCCGGCGGTGCTGCCCCGGCTCGCCGACGGGACGCTGCCGGCCCTCGCCCACGTGATCACCTACTGAACAGGAGCATGCCGCGTGTACAGCCTCACCGTCCGTGACCACATGATGATCGCCCACAGCTTCCGCGGCGAGGTCTTCGGCCCCGCCCAGCGTCTGCACGGCGCGACCTACGTCGTGGACGTGACCTTCTTCCGCCGGCGGCTCGACGCCGACAACCTGGTGGTGGACATCGGGCTGGCGGCGCAGGAGCTCAAGGACGTCCTGGCCGCGTTCAACTACCGCAACCTCGACGACGAGCCGGACTTCAGCGGAGTCAACACGTCGACCGAGATGCTCGCCGCGGTGGTCGCCGACCGGCTGGCCGAGCGGGTCGCCGCCGGGGCGCTGGGGGCGGGCGGGGCCGGGCTGGAGCGGCTGAGCGTGACCCTGCGCGAGTCCCACGTCGCCTGGGCCACGTACGAGCGCGATCTGTGATCTTCGCCGTCCTGCCCAACGACATCGACGACCCCGGCTCGCCGAGCGGCGGCAACCGGTACGACCGCGAGATCTGCGACCGGCTGACCGTCCTGGAACGGCCGGCCTTCGGTGCGTGGCCGCAGCCGAGCGCCGCGGAGCTCGCGGCGCTCGGCACCCTGCTGGCCGGGATTCCGGACGGCTCCGCGGTGCTGATCGACGGCCTGGTCGCGTCGTGCGCGCCTGCGGTGCTGGAGGCGCACACGGCCCGGCTGCGGCTGGTCGTGCTGGTCCACATGCCCTTCGACGATCTGCGAGCGTCCGAGGCCCGGGCGCTGCGCGCGGCGAGCGGGGTCATCGCGACCAGCGGCTGGACCCGTCGCCGGCTCATCGAGCTGTACGGCCTGAGCCCCGCCGACGTGCATGTGGCGACCCCGGGCGTCGATCCCGCACCGCTCGCGGAGGGTTCGGGCGGCGCCGGGTCGCTGCTGTGCGTCGCCGTGGTCGGCGCCCACAAGGGCCACGACGTGCTGGTCGAGGCCCTCGCGCGGGTCGCCGACCGGCCCTGGACGTGCGTATGCGCCGGCTCGCTCGACCACCACGCGGGCTTCGTCGCCACGCTGCGCGAGCGCATCGACGCGCTCGGTCTCGGCTCCCGCATCGAGCTGGCCGGCCCGCGCGCCGTCGGCGGCCTGTACGCGGCCGCGGACCTGCTGGTGCACCCGTCGCGGGGCGAGACCTACGGCATGGTCGCCGCCGAGGCCCTCGCCCGCGGGGTGCCCGTCCTGGCCACGACCGCGCAGGGGCTGCCGGACGCGATCGGGGCCGCCGCGCCGCCCGGCTGGCTGGTGCCGCCCGGCGATCCCGGCGCCCTGGCCGGCGCCCTGCGGAACTGGTTCGACGACGCGGCGCTGCGCGAGCGGCTGCGAACCGCCGCGCTCGCCCGCCGGGCCACGCTCACCGGGTGGGACGACACCGCCCGCGCGATCGAGGCGGTTTTGCGACACGCGGCGGTGGACTGAACCCGATCGGTCCGGGCGGCGTATGACAAGAGAGATCGTCCGGAAGGGAGCCCCCATGGCCAACGCCGCCGTCGCCGGACCCACGACGGGTCGCCGGGCGATCAACTGGGGGCTCGTGCGGACCCTGGCCGGCCTCGCGGTGCTCGCGGTGCTCGTCTGGCGGGTCGGCAGCGGCCCCTTCCTCGCCGGGCTGCGCCTGATCGACGCGTGGGCGATCGTCGCCGCGGTCGGCGTAGGGGCGGCGACGATCGTCGCGTGCGCCTGGCGCTGGCGGCTCGTCGCCCGCGGGCTCGGCCTGCGGCTGCCCCTGCCCACGGCGGTCGCGGAGCTGTACCGGGCCGTGCTCATCAACTCCACGCTGCCGGGCGGGGTGCTCGGCGACGTCGACCGGGCCGTCGGCCACGGGCGCGAGGACGGCGACGTGGGCCGCGGCATCCGCGCCGTCGTGTGGGAGCGCACCGCCGGCCAGGTCGTCCAGCTCACCCTCGCCGCCGGGCTGCTCTGGGCGCTGCCCTCGCCGGTGCGCCCGCTGATGCCCCGGATCGCCGCCGTCGCGGCCGCGTTCGCGCTGGTCGTGGTCGTGCTCGCGCTCGTCGCCGGCCGGCGCGGGCCGCAGTGGTGGCGCCGGGCCGTGCGCACGGCCCGGGCCGACGTCCGCCAGGTGCTGCTCGCCCGGCGGATCTGGCCCGGGGTCGTGTTCTTCTCCGCCGTCGCGGTCGCCGGTCATCTGATCACCTTCATCGTCGCCGCGCGCACCGCCGGCCTGACCGCGCCGGCCGGGCAGCTGCTGCCGCTGACGCTGCTGGCGCTGCTGGCGATGGGGGTGCCCGCGAACATCGGCGGATTCGGGCCGCGGGAGGGCGTCGCCGCCTGGGCGTTCGCCGCCGCCGGCCTGACCGCCGCGCAAGGCGTCGCGACGGCGACCGTCTATGGGGTACTGGTGCTGGTGTCGAGCCTTCCCGGCGTCGCGGTCCTGCTGTTCCGCCGACGCACCGTGGCCAGCTGAAGGAGAGGGATGTTCGAAACACTGCCTGGGGCAACCATGCGCACGCAGGTGACCGTGCCGCTGCGGCTCCTCGACGGGTACTCCACCACCGCCCGCCTGTTCACGTTCCACGGCCTGGTCGACGGCCGCGAGCACGTCGCCTTCGGCCTCGGCGACTGGGCCGGCGCGCTGCGCCGCAGCGGCGACGGGGGCGCCGCGCCGCTGGTCCGCCTGCACAGCGAGTGCCTGACCGGGGACATCTTCGGCAGTGAGCGCTGCGACTGCGGGCCGCAGCTGCGCGAGGCGATCGAGCGGATCTCCGAGGCCGGGGGCTTTCTGCTGTACCTGCGGCAGGAGGGACGGGGCATCGGGCTGTACTCGAAGCTCGACGCGTACGCGCTGCAGGACACCGGCCTGGACACCTTCGAGGCCAACATCGCGCTCGGGCACGCCGAGGACGAGCGGGACTACTCCGCGGCCGCCCAGATGCTCGACGCGCTCGGCGTGGACCGCATCCGGCTGCTGACCAACAACCCCGACAAGGCCGACCAGCTCGGCGGCCTCGGGATCACGGTGGCCGACTCGGTGCCGACCGGGGTGTTCCTCAGCCCGGCCAACGCGGGATACCTCGCGGCAAAGGCGAGCCGTGCCGCCGCTCGGTGAGGCGACGCTCGCCCCTTGGGACAATGCGGCCGTGCAGACTTCACGGGCGCGGCCCTACGTGCTGGTGAGCTGCGCGATGTCGCTGGACGGGTACCTCGACGACGCGACCGACGAGCGGCTGGTGCTCTCCAACAGCGAGGACCTCGACCGGGTCGACGCGATGCGGGCCGGCTGCGACGCGATCCTGGTCGGGGCCAACACCATCCGCCGCGACAACCCGCGGCTGCTCGTGCGCGCGGCCGAGCTCCGGGAGCGGCGGGCCGGCGACGGGCTGCCGCCACCGGCGAAGGTCGCGATCCTCGGCCACGGCGACGTCGACCCCGGCTCGCGCTTCTTCACCGAGGGCGACACCGAGAAGATCGTGTACTGCGCGACGGCGACCGCCCACCACAACCAGTCCCGGCTCGGCGGGCGGGCCGAGGTCGTCGACGGCGGCGAGCCCGTCGACCCCGCGTTCGTGCTCGAGGACCTCGCCGCCCGCGGGGTGGGGCGGCTGCTGGTCGAGGGCGGCAGCACGATCCACACGATGTTCCTCACCGCCGGGCTCGTCGACGAACTGCAGCTCGTGATCGCACCGTTCTTCGTCGGCGACGGGCGGGCCCCGCGGTTCGTCGGCGACGGCCGCTTCCCGTGGCACCCGGGCCACCGCGCCACGGTGGTGGACGTGCGGCAGATGGACGACGTGGTACTCCTGCGCTACGCCCTTTCCGACCGATTCGAGGCCTGATGAGCACCCCCACGAGCAGTGTGCAAGCCCCGATTCGGATGCACGACCCCCGGGCCGCCATCTCGGAGCGGGTGCAGCGGCACCGGCGGCCGCGCGGCGGGACGGGGCCCCAGCGGGCGACGTTCGTGCTCGTCGCCGTCGCGCTCGCCAACGCGGCAGTGGTCGAGGCGCTGTTCTTCACCGCGACCGGCGCGCCGAGCGCCATGCTCGCCGCCGGGCGCTTCCTCGGCCTGCACGCCGCGGTGCTGCTCGCGCTGCAGCTCGTGCTCGTGGCCCGGGTGCCGTGGCTGGACCGGCGGCTCGGGCTCGGGCAGCTCACCGCCTGGCACCGCTGGGTCGGCATCGGGCTCGCCTGGACGATCGTGGTGCACGCGACGCTCGCTTCGTGGGCGTACGCCCGCATCAACCACTGGCCGTTCGGCACCCTCGCGGACAAGTGGCTCGGCTCGCTCGGAACCCTCGCCGGCGTCGTCTCGGGCACCCTGCTGTTCGTCGTCGTGCTCGCCTCCACCCGGGCGGTGCGGCGGCGGTTGCCGTACGAACTGTGGCACCTCGTCCACCTGGGCACCTATGCGGTCGTCGGGTTCGCGATCGTGCACCAGAGCATCGAGAACCCGATCTCCCAGCCGGCCACGTGGGCGAAGGTCTACTGGTGGGTCCTGTGGACGGTCGCGATCGGGCTGTTCGTGCTCGGCCGCATGGCGCTGCCGCTGTGGCGCAACCTGCGCCACGGCCTGCGCGTGTCCGCCGTCGTGGCCGAGTCCGACGACGTGACCTCGGTGTACGTCACCGGGCGGGGTCTGGACCGGATGCCGGCCGAGGCCGGGCAGTTCCTGTTGTGGCGCTTCCTCACCCCGGGCCGCTGGTGGCAGGTCAACCCGTTCTCGCTGTCGCAGGCGCCGGACGGCCGGACCCTGCGGCTCACCGCCAAGGCCGTCGGGCACGGCACGGCGGGCCTGCGCAAGCTCCGCGTCGGCACCCGGGTCTTCGTCGAGGGCCCCTACGGCGCGTTCACCGCCAAGCACCGCACGAAGTCCTCGACGCTGCTGATCGCGGGCGGGGTCGGCATCACCCCGATCCGGTCGCTGCTGGAGGTGCTCGAGGGCTCGATCGTGCTCATGTACCGCGTCCGCTCCGAGGCCGACGCCACGCTGCTGAGCGAGCTGCGCGACCTCGCGCGCGCCAAACGTGCGACGCTGATGCTCGTCGTGGGCCGCACCAAGGACACGAACCCGGCGCCGTTGAGCCCGGAGCACCTGACCACGCTGGTGCCCGACATCCGCCAGCGCGACGTGTACGTCTGCGGGCCGACGGCCATGACGGACACGGTCCTCGCGTCGCTGCGCAAGCTGGGCGTGCCCAAGACCCAGATGCACGCGGAGATCTTCGCCCTGGCCGACTGATCTCGGGGGTCAGCCGGGTGCGGTCCGGTGCCCGGCGCTCACGGATGCCCCGCGCACGCCGAAGTCAGCCCTGGAACCGGCCGGACTTCGACAGGGAGCGCACCTTGGGACTCACCGTGTTCGTGGTGCTGGTGGTGCTCGCCGCCGGCGCCGAGGCGCTGCTCCCCCGGCGCAACCGCCCCGCGCCCGAGGTCGCCGAGCCGGAGGACCTCTCGTTCGTGCTGCGCTCCGGGCTGGCGCCGATCCGCGGCTACGCGGAGATCCTCGGCGACCGCGTGAGCGGCGACGACGACCGGCGGATGATCCGGGCCATCGAGCACCACGCCGAACGGCTCACGGTGCTGGCCGATCGCCTCCACACCGAACGCCCCTGACGCTACTGCTGCTGCTTCCGCCGCCGCCTTGTTCCTTGTTCTATTTCTTGTTCTTCTTTCGCGGCTTCACCGTGATGTGGATCGGCGTGCCGGTGAAGTCGAACTCCTCGCGCAGCTTGCGCTCGACGAAGCGGACGTAGCCCGGGTCCAGGGCGCCCGTCGTGAACAGCACGAACTTGGGCGGGGAGACGCCGGCCTGGGTCGCGAACAGCACGCGCGGGGCACGGCCGCCGCGCACCGGGTGCGGGGTCGCCTGGACAAGCGCGGTGAGCCACTGGTTGAGCTGGCCCGTCGGCACCCGGCGCTCCCAGTTGGTCAGCGCGGTGCGCAGGGCCGGCGCCAGCTTGTCCACCGCGCGCCCGGTCAGCGCCGAGACGTTCACGCGCACGGCCCACGGGACGCGGCGCAGCTCGCGGTCGATCTCCTTGCCGAGCTGGTAGCGCCGGTCCTCGTCGACCAGGTCCCACTTGTTGAACGCGATCACGAGCGCCCGGCCGGCCTCGATCACCATGGTGATGATGCGCTGGTCCTGCTCCGAGATGACCTCGCTCGCGTCGAGCAGCACGATCGCGACCTCGGCGGCCTCGATGGCCGCGTTGGTGCGCAGGGACGCGTAGTACTCGGTGCCGCTCGCGTGCGAGACGCGCTTGCGCAGGCCGGCGGTGTCGACGAGGTGCCAGGTCTCGCCGCCGAACTCCACGAGGCTGTCCACCGGGTCGACGGTGGTGCCCGCGACCGAGTCGACGACCGCGCGCTCCTCCTTGGCCAGCTTGTTGAGCAGGCTGGACTTGCCCACGTTGGGGCGCCCGACGAGCGCGATGCGGCGCGGGCCGGCCTCGCGCGGCTCGACCGGCCGGGCCGCGGGCAGGTGCTCGAGGATCTTGTCGAGCAGGTCGCCGGAGCCGCGGCCGTGCAGGGCCGAGACCGGGAACGGCTCGCCGAGCCCGAGACCCCACAGGCTGGCGATCTCGCCCTCGATCCGGTCGTTGTCGACCTTGTTCGCGACGAGGATCACCTTGCTCGCGCTGCGGCGCAGCATCCGCACCGCGGCCTCGTCGTCGGCGGTCGGCGGGATCGTGGCATCGACGACGAAGAGCACCACGTCGGCGGTCTGCGCGGCGATCTCGGCCTGCGTCGCGATGGCCTTGGCCCGCTCGCGGGCGTCGGGCAGCCAGCCGCCCGTGTCGACGATCGTGAAGTTGCGGCCGGTCCACTCCGCGTCGTACGCGACCCGGTCCCGGGTCACCCCGGCGACGTCCTCAACGACCGCCTGCCGGCGCCCGAGGACCCGGTTGACCAGCGTGGACTTGCCGACGTTGGGGCGGCCGACGACGGCGACGATGGGCAGGCTGAGCTCGATGTCCATCTCGTCGCTCTCGTCGAGAGCCTCGCGGGAGACGTCCGCGGGCGTTGTGTTCACGCCGTCACCTTCCAGCGCATCCCGGCTCGGTCCTTGTCGCGCATCACGGCTCGGTCCGACTGTTCGCGTGCGGCTCGTGGCCCGCCCCCGCAGGCCGCGCAGCTTGGAGCCCGGCGTATCCCGGCTCGGGAGACGTCCGCGGGCGTTGCGTTCACGCCGTCACCTTGTCGAGCATGCGTCGCAGCCGGTCGACCACCTCGTCGATGCCGAGCGCGGTGGTGTCGAGCACCACGGCGTCGTCGGCCTGGCGCAGCGGGTCGGCGGCGCGGGTCGAGTCGAGCCGGTCGCGCCGCGCGAGGTCGGCGGCGGTCGCGGCCCGGTCGGTCGCGTTCTCGCTGCTGCGGCGGCGGGCGCGCTCCTCGGCGTCGGCGGTGAGGTAGACCTTGAGGTCGGCGTCGGGCGCCACGACCGTGCCGATGTCGCGCCCCTCGACGACGATCCGAGCGGACTCGGTGATGATCGCGCGCTGCTGGGCGACGAGCCGGGCGCGCACGGCCGGGACCGCCGAGACGGCCGACACCGCCCGGGTGACCTCCGGCCCGCGAATCTCCCGGTCGACACCGACGCCGTCGACGCTCACGTGCGGGCTCGCCGGGTCCGTGCCGACGACCAGCTCGACACCGTCGGCGACCGCGGCGATCTTGTCGGCGTCGCCGAGATCGACGTTGTCGCGCAGCACGGCGTACGTCACCGCGCGATACATGGCGCCGGTGTCCAGGTAGCGCGCGTTGAGCGCCTGGGCGACCCGACGGGAGATGGTGGACTTGCCGGAGCCGGACGGCCCGTCGACGGCAATCACCAGTTGCCGGCCCTCGTCGTGCACGCCCGTCTCCTCTGACTCGATGAAGCCCTTCAAAACAGTACTTGACCCGCCGATGACGCCCGCCCACGGGAGGCCGCCGTCACATCCGGTCTCCCCGGGATGGCACAGCGCACGCTCGCACCGCTGCCGGAAGGCCACCCCGCCCTCGCGCCGCCCTCCCGACGGTTCCCGGTGACGTCGCCGGCGACCGAGTTCTTGTCGAAGGCCCAGGTCGTTGTTCTTGTCGAAGGCCCAGTTCGTTCCGAGGACCACATTGCTGCGCGACGGTCGCGGCCAGGCCGAGCGGCGCACCTTGTTGCCGATGGCCTCAGCGTCGCCGGATCACGCACGCGTCACCCGCACGCTCAACGACCGGCCTCGTCGCACGGCGGAACTCCCGGCTCCACCGCATCACAGAGCCCGTCCTCGACCCCGCGCGGCGAGCCCGGCAGTCCGGCCTTCTGTGGCGAGCCCGACGGTTTGAGGCCGCGCGACGAGCATTCCGACATTTCACTCTCTGGGCGAGCATTCCGACACTTCGCTCTCCCTGAGCGAGCATTCCGACATTTCCGAAATATCGGATTCGTCCGAACATTCGGGGCGCTGCGTGCACGGCTCGCCCATCGTGCGGTCGGCCTCGGGCAGGCGCGACAGCACCGAGTCGGCGATGCCCAGCAGCGCGTCCACCTGCTCGGGCGCCAGCGCGTCGAAGAACCAGTGCCGCACGTGCGCCACGTGCCGGGGCGCCGCCGCGGCCACCGCCTCCCAGCCGGCCTCGGTCAGCACCACGAACGCCCCGCGCGGATCGTCGGCGCACGGCTCCCGGGCCACCAACCCCCGGGCCGTCATCCGCGTGATCTGGTGCGTGAGCCGCGTCTTCTCCCAGTCGGCCGCGACGCGCAGCTGGAACACGCGCAGCCGCCCGCCCGGCGCCTCCGACAGGCTCGCCAGCACCGCGTACTCCGCGATCGTGAGCCCCGTCTCCCGCAGCAACTGCCGGGCCGTGCGGCGCTGGACCTCGGCGTTGAGGGCGAGGTACGCGCGCCAGGCCCGCTGCTCCCGCCCGTCCAGCCACCGTGCATCGGTCACACCGGAAGTCTACGGGCGTGGGTGACACATCACCGTTGTCGTGAGCTATCGTCTCGGTGACACGTCACCCTTCCCCGGTGGCGCCGCGCAGAAAGAGGAACCACGCTGTGACCAAGGTCGGAATCATCCTCGGCAGCACGCGTCCGGGCCGTAACGGCGAGGCCGTGGCCAAGTGGGTCTACGACATCGCGAGCCGCCGCACGGACGCGGAGTTCGAGCTGGTCGACCTGCTCGACTACAACCTTCCGCACCTGGACGAGGCCGCGCCGCCGTCCTTCGGGCAGTACGCCAACGAGCACACCAAGCAGTGGGCGGCCAAGATCGCCGAGTTCGACGCCTACATCTTCGTGACGCCCGAGTACAACCACTCGACCAGCGGCGCGCTGAAGAACGCGATCGACTTCCTCTACGGCGAGTGGAACAACAAGGCGGCCGGCTTCGTGAGCTACGGCTCCGCGGGCGGCACCCGCGCCGTCGAGCACCTGCGCCTGATCGCGGGCGAGCTGCAGATCGCCGACGTACGCGCCCAGGTCGCGCTGTCGCTCTTCACCGACTTCGAGAACTTCTCGGTCTTCAAGCCGGGCCCACAGCACGAGTCCACGCTCACCACGGTCCTCGACCAGACGATCGCGTGGGGCAAGGCCCTGGCAACCGTCCGCAAGGCCGCCTAGCGCGCATATACGAAATGTCGGATATGTCGCGGCGCGCCAGCGCCCGACATATCCGGTCCGGCCGATCGGTGCAGTAAGGGCCGGTGCAGTATGGCCGGTCCACTGAAGAGCCGCTGCACTGAAGAGCCGGTACGGCAAAGGGTCGGTGCAGTAAAGGGGTCGGTGCAGTAAAGGGTTCGGTGCAGGAACGGTCGACCTGGCACGGACTCGCGGCGCAAGAGCTGGTGCGGCAAGAGGCCCACCGCGGCAAGAAGTCGGGTGCGACCCGGTGCGATGCGAGGCTCGCGCGGCGGCGAGCCGGTGGAGGCGCTAGGACGACGTGCTGGTGCGGCCCGAGCCGTACGCGAACCGCTCGGCCAGGGCCGCCCCCGCCTCGACCAGCTCCGGGGGACCCACCAGCTCGAAGTCCCTGTCGAACATGCCGAACCACGCGGCCAGCCCCGTCCACGACCACGAGCCCGCCGTCACCCGGCAGCGGTCCGGGCCCGCGTCCTCGACCAGGGCCTGCCCGCGAATCCACTCGTTCGCCGCCGCGGCCGTGACGTGCAGGATCGCCGTGCCCTTGCACGGGTACTGGTCCTGGCGCTCGAAGCGCTCCGCCACGAAGTCGGCCACGTCCGCGGCCGGCAGCTCGCGCGGCCGGAAGCGGGGGCCGTTGGGGGTGCGCGGGGTCATGCGGTCGACGCGGTACGTGCGCCAGTCCGCCCGGTCGAGATCCCACCCGATCAGGTACCACCGCCCGCCCCACGTCACCAGGTGGTGCGGCTCGGTACGGCGCGGCGGGCGCTGGTCGTCCGGGCCCTCGATCAGCTCGCGGCGGCCCTCGTAGTCGAAGCGCAGCACCTCGCGGGCGCGGACCGCCGCGCCGATCGTGAGCAGGTGCTCGGCGTCGATGTCACCCTCGCGCCAGGAGGTCTTCGTCACGCGCGTCACCTGCAGGGCGTCGATGCGGTGGCGCAGGCGCACGGGCATCACCTGGCGCACCGTGGCCAGGGCCCGCAGCGCCGCCTCCTCGACGCCCTGCACCGACATCGTCGCCGTCTGCAGGGCGACCGCCACGGCCACGGCCTGGTCGTCGTCGAACAGCAGCGGCGGCAGCTCGGAGCCGGCGTCGAGCCGGTAGCCGCCGTCCGGGCCGCGCGTCGCCTGCACCGGGTAGCCCAGCTCGCGCAGCCGGTCCACGTCGCGGCGGACCGTGCGCGGGCTGACCTCGAGCCGGTCGGCGAGCGTCCGGCCGGGCCAGTCGCGGCGGGCCTGCAGCAGGGACAGCAGCGCCAGCAGTCGCGCCGAGGTTTCGAGCATGGGCTCAGTATTGCCCGCATACAGGACAGGGACCGTCCTCATCCCGGCCCGCGGCGAACACGCAATCCCGCCCCACGGCGAACACGCATCCCACCCCGCGGCGAACACGACAGCCCGCCCCACGGCGAACACGCATCCCACCCCGCGGCGAACACGACAGCCCGCCCCGCGGCGAACACGACAGCCCGCCCCGCGGCGAACACGGAACCCCGGCCAGCCCGGCGGCGAACACGGAGGCCGGCCCGCGGCAGACACGGCATCCGGCCCGCCGAGCACGGAATCCCGGCCTGCGGTGAACGCGGAAACTACTCCCCGACGGCCTTGAAGAGCGCCCCGATCTCAGCCTGCGACAGGTG
Organism: Dactylosporangium sp. CA-052675; assembly: GCF_050947935.1. Classification (GTDB taxonomy): domain Bacteria; phylum Actinomycetota; class Actinomycetes; order Mycobacteriales; family Micromonosporaceae; genus Dactylosporangium. The sequence goes on from NZ_CP192010.1 coordinate 8,137,925, forward strand.
CCGCGTGCGCCCCGGCCGCAGGTCGCCGAGGCGGATCGGGCCGATCTGGGTGCGGATGAGCCGCTGCACCGGGAAGCCGACGGCGTCGAACATGCGCCGGACGATGTGGTTGCGACCCTCGTGCAGGACCACCTCGACGAGGGCCACCTTGCCGTAGGCGTCCACGACCCGGAACGAGTCGACCTTCACCGGGCCGTCCTCGAGGGTCACGCCGGACTTGAGCTCGCGGCCCATCGCGCGCGGGACGGGGCCGGGGATCTCCACCTGGTAGGTCTTGGCCACCTCGTACGACGGGTGCATGAGCTTGTGCGCGAGCCCGCCGTCGTTGGTGAGCAGGATCAGGCCCTCGCTGTCCTGGTCGAGCCGGCCCACGTGGAACACCCGCGACTCGATGTTGGGCACGAGGTCCGAGATCGCGTTGCGGCCCTTCTCGTCGTCCATCGTGGAGACGACGCCGCGCGGCTTGTTCAGTGCGATGTACACCAGCCGGGTGTCCGTCACCAGGCGCTGCCCGTCGACGTGGATGGCGTCACGGCTCGGGTCGGCCTTGTCGCCGAGGCTCGCCTCGCGGCCGTTGACCGTCACCCGGCCCTCGTCGATCATGCGCTCGCAGGCGCGGCGCGACCCGAGCCCGGCGGCGGCCAGGATCTTCTGCAGCCGCTCCTCGCGCCGGGGCACCTCGGCGTCGGGCGGGGCGTCGAAGGCCGAGCCCTCGAAGTCGGGTCCGGCGAACCCGGGCGCGGGCACGGCGGCGGAGTCAACGGACGGGTCAACGCTGGGCATCGGCGATCTCATCTATGTCGTCGGGCAGGAACGGGGCGAGCGGGGGCAGCTGCTCGACGCTGTCCAGGCCGAGTTTCTCCAGGAACAGCGTGGTCGTCTTGTAGAGGAACGCGCCGCTCTCGGGCTCGCTGCCGATCTCCTCGATCAGGCCCCGCGTCACCAGCGTACGGACCACACCGTCACAGTTCACACCCCGGATGGCGGAAATGCGCGACCTCGTCACCGGCTGCTTGTACGCGATCACCGCGAGTGTCTCCAGCGCCGCCTGGGTCAGCCGGATCTGCTGCCCGTCGAGCACGAACTTCTCGACGTAGGCCGCATACTCGGGCCGGGTGTAGAGCCGCCAGCCCCCGGCCACGCGCCGAAGATCAAACCCGAAACCCAGCCGTGTGTACTCCGCTGAAGCCGCCTCCAGCGCCCCGGCCACCCGTTCGACGGGCTGGTCGAGCACCTGGGCGAGCGTGACCTCACTGGTCGGCTCGTCGACGACGAGCAGAATGGCCTCGACGGCGCCACGCAGCTCGGCGTCACCCATCTCGGGCTTGGCGGGCTCCCCGGCACCCGGCTCCGCGGCCGCCGCAGGGACCGGCGCCTCGAGCCCCGGCAGCGTGTCAGCGACCGCCTCGCCGTCGAGCTCAGCGACAACCGGCTCGGCTGCCGCCTCGGGCCGCGGCTCCGCCTCTGCCTCAACCTCGGGCTCAGCGACGACCGACTCGGTTTCCGCCTCGGACTCGCGCTCAACGACGACCGAATCGGTTTCCGCCTCGGGCTCGGGCGCAGCGACGACCGGCTCGACTTCGGCCTCGGGCTCAGCCTCAGCTTCAGGCTCAACCTCGCCCTTAGCTGCAGGCTCGGGCGAAGACTCAGCCGACGGCGAGGGCGATGGCGAAGGCGAAGGCGAAGGCGATGGCGATGGCGATGGCGATGGCGAAGGTTCGGCGTCCTCCGCGGGCTCGTCGGACTGCCACTGGAGCTCGGGAAACGACTGAGCGGCCGGCGGCTCCGGCTTCGGACGCGCCCACGGCGGCACCCAGCTCGCGGCCTGATCGGCCAGCGACCCGGCGGGCTTGTCGTCCTCGTTCACTCGTCCACCTCGTTGTCCACGTCCACCGCGGCCGGGGCGAGCCCCGCCCCCGGCGACTCCGAAGCTTCCACCGAACCCGCGGCGTCGTCCAGGGATTCTGCGGCGTCGTCCAGGGATTCTGCGTCGCCCAGGGATTCTGCGTCGCCCAGGGATTCTGCGGCGTCCAGGGATTCTGCGGCGTCGCCCGGTTCCGGCTCCTTGGCCGCGGGCGCCGGCGACCCCTCGTACTCCTCGACCTGGATCTCCACGTTCGCGTCCTCGGCCGCGGTCCAGCGCACGATCAGCTCGCCGAGGGCCTGGACCTGTTCGAAGCCGACGAGGTTCTCCCGGTACAGCTCCAGCAGCGCCAGGAAGCGGGCCACCACCTCGAGGGTCGTCTCGCAGTCGGCGCACAGCTCGGCGAAGGTCGCCACCCGGCGCTCGAACAGCCGGTCGCGCAGCAGGTTGGCGTGCTCCCGGACGCTGACGCGCACCTGGTGGATGTGCGCGACCGAGACCACCGGCGGCACCTTGGGCGTGAAGGCCCGGACGGCGAGCTTGAGCAGCCGCTTCGGGCCGATGCCGAGGACCAGGTCGGGCAAGGCCTCCGCGTACTGCGGCTCGAGGGAGACCGCGCGCGGGTACCGCCGCGCCCCGACGGCCTCGAGCCCCTGGATGTGCGCGGCCGCCTCCTTGAACGCCTTGTACTGCAGCAGCCGCGCGAACAGCAGGTCCCGCGCCTCGAGCAGCGCGAGGTCCTCCTCGTTCTCGACCGTGGCCGAGGGCAGCAGCCGGGCCGCCTTGAGGTCGAGCAGCGTGGCCGCGATCACGAGGAACTCGGAGGTCTCGTCGAGGTCCCAGTCGTCGCCCATCGCGCGGATGTAGGAGATGAAGTCGTCGGTGACCGTGTGTAGCGCGACCTCGGTGACGTCGAGCTTGTGCTTGCCGATGAGCTGCAGCAGCAGGTCGAACGGCCCCTCGAAGTTGGACAGCTTCACCTGGAAGCCCGAGGGGGCCGGCGTCGCCGGCGGCGTGTCCGGTGTTGGCGTGTCCGGTGTGGGCGCGTCCGGTGTGGGCGCGTCGGGAGCCGGCCCGTCCGCGAGCAGCGGCGCCTCGGCGTCCACCACCGCGGGCGCCGAGGACTCCACAACCGGCTCAGTCACGCGAAGAACCTAGCGCACGAACAGCGAAAAGCCCCTATTAGAGACGCCGCTCGGCCTGCTGCGCGATGACCTCCCGCGCCAGCTGCCGGTAGTTGCGCGCCCCGGACGAGGCCGGGTCGAGCGTCGTGATGGGCGCGCCCGCGACCGTCGACTCCGGGAACTTCACGGTCTTCGTGATGACGGTCTGGTACACCTTGTCGCCGAACGCCTCCACCACGCGCTGCAGCACCTGGCGGCAGTGGGTGGTCCGGCTGTCGTACATGGTCGCGAGGATGCCCTCGAGCTCCAGGTCGAAGTTGAGCCGCTCGCGCACCTTGTCGATCGTGTCCAGCAGCAGCGCCACCCCGCGCAGCGAGAAGAACTCGCACTCCAGCGGGATCATCACGCCGTGCGCGACGGTGAGCGCGTTGATCGCCAGCAGGCCGAGCGACGGCTGGCAGTCGATCAGGATGAAGTCGTATTCCTTGAGCACCGGGCGCAGCACCCGGGCCAGCGCCATCTCGCGCGCGACCTCGGTGACGAGCTGGATCTCGGCCGCCGAGAGGTCGATGTTCGCGGGCAGCAGGTGCAGCCCGGCGATGTCCGTCTTGATCCGGATGTCCTCGACCGTCACGTCGGAGTCCATCAGGATGTTGTAGATCGTGAGGTCGAGGTTGTGCGGGTTGACGCCGAGGCCGACCGAGAGGGCGCCCTGGGGGTCGAAGTCGACGAGCAGCACCCGCCGGCCGTATTCCGCGAGCGCCGCGCCGAGGTTGATGGTCGACGTGGTCTTGCCCACGCCGCCCTTCTGGTTGGCCATGGCGATGATCCGCGCCGGGCCGTGCCGGTCCATCGGCATCGGCTCGGGGATCGGCTTGCGCATCGTGTACGCGGTCGGGTCCGCCGGCCCGAGCTCCGCACCGAGGTCAAGCGAGGCCTGCTCGGCGCGCATCGTGGTGGTCCACGACTCCGCCTGGTCGCCCATGCCTGTCATCGCTGTCTTCGCCCCTCCCGGCGGCGTTGTCTCCGCCCCTGGACCGAAATCGGCGTTCAGCCTTGGGGGGAGCGAGTCAGCCGTTGCCCGACTCTACCGTCCCTGCAGCGTACATACCGCGCCGCGCGCCCGGCGTGTCGCGAAGCTCATCGTTGGGTACGGTCATTGCCGTGTTGGGACCAGGGGACGTGCTCGGCGACCGGTACCGCCTCGATGAGTTCGTCGCCAGCGGCGGCATGGGGCAGGTCTTCCGGGCCACCGACAAGACGCTCGGCCGCACCGTCGCGGTGAAGGTGCTGCTCCCGGGCCACGGCAGCAACGCCGAGTTCGGCAGCCGCTTCCGCTCCGAGGCGCGGATCATGGCCTCGATCGGCCACCCGGGCGTCGTCGGGGTCTACGACTACGGCGAGACCCCCGAGGGCACGCTGTTCCTGGTCATGGCGTTCGTCGACGGCCGGCCCCTGGGCGAGCGCATCGCGGCCGAGGGCACCCTGTCGGTCGGCGAGACCCTCGACGTCGTGGCGCAGGCGGCCGACGCGCTGCACGCCGCGCACGAGATGGGGATCATCCACCGCGACGTCAAGCCCGGCAATCTCCTGGTCGGCGAGAACGGCGCGGTGACGCTGGTCGACTTCGGCGTGGCCCGCTCGGCCCAGGTGACCGCCGTGACGAAGCTCAACGCGGTGATCGGCACCGCGCTGTACATGTCGCCGGAGCAGGCGTCGGGCCACCCGATCTCGCCGTCGGCGGACATCTACGCGCTGGGCGTGGTGGCGTACCACTGCGTCACCGGCGCCCCGCCGTTCACCGGCAACTCCCCGCTCGAGATCGCCATCAAGCACCTGCAGGACGAGCCGCCGCCGCTGCCCGCCACCCTCCCGCCGGCCACCCGGGCGCTGATCGAGCGCGCGATGGCCAAGGACCCCGCGGACCGGTTCCCGACCGCCGCGGCGATGGCGGCCGCGGCCCGCGCCGCGCGCGACGGCACCGCGCAGGACCCGGCACTCGCTCCGGCGGTCCGCGCCTCCGCGCCCACCACGGTGATCGCCGCGCCGGGCGCCGCCCCCGCCGACGAGGACGCCCCCGGACGGCCGGTCTGGATGCCGATCGCCGCCACCGCCGCCGTGATCGCCCTGGTCGCGGGCGTGATCCTGGCGGTGGTGGCGCTGTCGCGCAAGGCGTTCGACCCGAGCTTCCCCGACGCCCGCCCCACCGTGTCGGCCACGCCGCCGGCCTCGGAGACGGCGAAGGCCCCGGGCGCCCCGAACGCCTCGCACGGGCCGACCCCGGGCGCCTCGGCCGAGGCCACCAGCGCGGCGAACACGGCCCCGCCGAGCTCCCCCGCGCCCGGGAACAACCCGGTGTCCTCGGCCCCGCCGGTGACGAGGACCACCACGCCGCCCCCGCCGACCACGGACACCGCCACCCAGCCGCCGGTCTCGGCCGAGGCGACGAACGGCGGCGGCAACGGCGCGAACAACGGCGCGAACAACGGCGCGGGCAACGGCCGGGCCTGACGACGGCCGAACCGGGGCCGAACCCGGACAAATAGGCGACGAAAATTCCTCCGATCGTGTGCAACCCTTCCCGGGGCGCTTGCGTCTACCCCCGGACGAAGGGAGCCCGAACGGGTGAACCAAGACGACGAGGCGCACTTCCGCGAATTCGTCACCGCGCGATTCGACGGGCTGCGCTCCCTCGCCTACCTGACGTGCGGGGACTGGCACGCCGCCGAGGACGCGGTGGCCGCGTCCCTGGCCAAGCTGTACGTGCGCTGGACGAAGGTGGACACCCCGCTGGCGTACGTGCGGCGGGCGATCGTGCACGCGCTGGTCGACGAGTCGCGGCGGCCCTGGCGGCGCCGCGAGCGCTCGGCCGGCTACGCGCTGCCCGAGCTGCCCGGCCCCGACCACGCCGATCAGGTCGACGAGCGGCTCCGGATTCGCGCCGCGCTCGCCCGTATGGCACCGGGCCAGCGCGCCGTGCTGGTCCTGCGGTACTACGAGGGGCTGAGCGTTGAGGAGACCGCCGAGGTGCTCGGCCGCCAGCCGGGGACCGTCAAGAGTCAGACCGCCCGCGGGCTCGCCGCGCTCCGCGCGCTCCTGGGCACGGACGAGCTCCGTGTCCGCGACGACCTTGCGCAGGGCAGTGCGGCGGGTGGTGTCGGCATCGGCCACGAGCAGGACGGGAGGCAAGGGCATGGAACAGGATCTGCACACGCTGCTGACGTCGGTCCGGGACGACGCGCCGCCACCGCGGCTCAGCGTTGACGACATCACCGCCGCGGGCCGGCACCTGGTGCGGCGCCGCCGGCGGCTGACCCTGCTCTCCTCCGCCGGCGGCGGCGCGGTCACCGCGATCGCGGCGGTCACCGCGGTGCTGATGCTCACCGGCGCGCCCCGCGCGCTGACCCCGGCCGTGGACCCGAGCGGACTGGCCAGCCCCGCGGCGCCGGCGCCGACCGCGTTCGTCGAGGCGGCCGCGTTCAGCACGACCTACCAGGGCTACAAGGCCGGGCCGTATCAGGTCGGCGACCCCGACTTGGTGACCAACGCCTACCAGCAGTCCACGATCGCGACCGCGCCCGGCGGCGACCCGGCACCGTCGGAGTCGGAGTCGGCCGAGGCGGCGGACCCGGTGCCGTCGGCCGGTCCGGGCGCGGCGGCGAGGGCGAAGGCGAAGGACGTGCCCACCGGCGGGATCCTCGTGGTGTACCGCCCCGGCGCCTTCGAGCCGACGCTGTTCGAGAAGGGCGGCGAGAAGGTCCAGCTGCGCGACGGCGGCTCCGGGCTGCTCGCCTACGCCGGGACCATGAACGCGCCGCCGACGGCGCCGGGCGACCGGCCGGCCGTGGGGCGCACGGGCCTGGTGCCGACGCTCGCCTGGCAGTACACCGGCGATGCCTGGGCGGCGATCTACTGGTCGGCGTGGGAGAACGTGCCCGACCGCGAGCATCTGCTCGCGATCGCGGACGGGCTCACGCCCTCGGTGCCGCGGCAGTTCCCGGTGGCGTTCCAGCCGGCGACGGTACCGCGGGGCTACCAGCTGCTGTCCGTGAGCTACGGCGGCGACGTGTTCACCGGCGACGAGGTGGTCTCGGCCGCACGGCTGACCGCGAAGCCCCCGGCGCTGCCGATCTACCAGCCGTACGTCTTCGAGGACCTGCCGGTGCTGACCCTGGCGGTCGGGCACACGGACGCGGGGCCGAAGCTGGCGGGCCGGCTCGAATGCGACGGGCAGACCCGGTGCACGAAGGTGGCCGACACCGGCAAGACGTACGTCTACGCCGAGGCGGGCAACACGAAGCTCAGCGCCACGCTCACCCAGCTGGCGCTCGGCATCAGGCTCGAGGGCGATCTCGGCGCCAGCGGCACCTGGCCACCCGCCGCGAAGGTGTTCGCGAACTGAGCCGGTCATGACGGCACCCCGGGCGCGGAAAAAACGCGCGTGCGCGAGCGGCCGGGGTGCTGCTACCGTTGGTGCATGCGTTTCTGAGCCCATCGACGCCGCGCGTGCCGCCGCTGACCGCCTGAGCGGGTCCAGCCGGACGGCCCCCGTTGTGGGTTCATCTCTTCCCGCTTCGTCGCGCGGCCGCAGTCTGCCCACCAGCCAGCCCGCCGTCCGCGAAGGAGACGCTCATGCCTGCCGTGAACCACGAACCGGAAGACACCACGACCACCGAGGCGACGGAGGCCGCAACGGCCGCCGAGCATGCCGAGGACCAGCCGGCCAACCCGCTCGAGGCGATCCGCCGGGCCCAGGCCAACCGCACGTTCCCGACCGGGGGCGGCGGCCGGGGCGGCCGGGGCATCGGCAAGGGCGGCAACCCGCAGGCGCCGAGGATGTACAACCGCCACAAGTGAGCGAGCGTGTCACGGGGCGCCGGTGAGGTACTGCTGCACCGTCGCCCCGATCCGCTCGACCACCGTCTCCACCGGCATGTGCGCGACCGGCGGGATGCGCAGGATGTGCCGGCAGATCGCCAGCCCGAGCATCTGGGTGGCGAGCAGCCCGGCCCGCTGCTGCGCCTCGGCCTCGTCGCCGCAGAGCCGGCGCACGATGGGCACGATCTGCTCGGCGAAGACGCCGCGGACCCGCTCGGCGACGGTCTCGTCGGTGGCGGCCGAGCGCAGCAGGGTCAGCAGCACGTCGCCGGTCGGGTCCTCCTCCCAGCGGCGCACCCAGTGCCGCACCAGCTGCGGCCCGAGCCGCTCCGGCGGGATGGCCGAGACGTCGGGCATGCGCAGGTCGATGTCGACGGCCGCGGCGAAGAGGCGTTCCTTGCTGCCGTAGTACCGCATCACCATCGACGGGTCGATGGCGGCGTCGGCGGCGATCGCGCGGATGGTCGCGCGCTGGTAGCCGTCCTCGGCGAAGCGGACCCGGGCGGCGTGCAGGATGGCGGCGCGGGTGGCATCCGAGCGGCGAACGGTCACAGGCGCGACCTTAGGCCAACAAGCGTTGGCCTCCAAGTCACCGGGCGCGGGGGTGGGCGGTGGCGTACACCTCGCGCAGGCGGTCGACGGTCACCAGCGTGTACACCTGCGTCGTGGTGACCGAGGCGTGCCCGAGCAGCTCCTGCACGACCCGGATGTCGGCCCCGCCGTCGAGCAGGTGCGTGGCGAACGAGTGCCGCAGGGTGTGCGGCGACACCCCCGACGGCCCGTCCACCGGCAGCCCGGCCCGGTCGGCGGCCTTGCGCAGGATCGTCCACGCGCTCTGCCGCGACAGCGCTCCCCCGCGGGCGTTGAGGAACACGTTCGGCGCCCCGGTGCCGTGGGCGGCGAGGGCGGGACGGGCCCGGACCAGGTAGGCGTCCAGCGCCGAGCGCGCGTAGCTGCCCATGGGCACGAGCCGGGTCTTGCCGCCCTTGCCGTGCAGGGTCGCCATCCCCGGCCGGGCGTCGAGGTCGAGGTCGTCGACGGCGAGCCCGACCGCCTCGGAGATGCGCGCGCCGGTGCCGTAGAGGAACTCCAGCAGCGCCGCGTCGCGCAGGTCGAGCGGCCCGCCGAGGGCGGCCCCGGGCACGGCCAGCAGCCGCGCGACCTGGTCGACGTCGAGCGCCTTCGGCAGCCGCTTGGGCAGCGCGGGCGGCTTCACCTCGCGGGACGGGTCGCTCGAAGTGAGGCCCTCGAGCAGGGCGAAGCGGTGCAGGCCCCGCACGGCGCTGGCGGCGCGCGCGGCCGAGGAGGCGGAGAGCGCCACGGCGTCCCCGGCGGGCGCGCGCAGGTCGGCGACGTGGGCGGCGATGTCGCGCGTGGTCACGTCGGCCAGGTCGGCGATGCCCGCCGCGACCAGCCAGTCCACATACCGGTCGAGGTCGCGGCGGTACGACGCCAGGGTGTTGGCGGCCAGCGCCCGCTCCACCGTGAGGTGGTCGAGGTAGGAGTCGACGGCGCGGCGCAGGTCCACCATGCGTCCTATGCCGGGTTCCCTGTCAACACGTCCTGCAGGGCGACGTGCTCCATGCCGTGCGCGTCGGCGACCGGGCCGTAGGTGACGTGCCCGTCGTGCGTGTTGAGGCCGAGGGCCAGGGCCGGGTCGCGGCGCAGGGCCTCGCGCCAGCCGCGGTTGGCCAGCTCCAGCGCGTAGGGCAGGGTGACGTTGGTCAGCGCGTAGGTGCTGGTGTGCGGCACCGCGCCGGGCATGTTCGCCACGCAGTAGAAGACCGAGTCGTGCACCCGGTAGGTGGGCTCGTCGTGCGTGGTCGGGCGCGAGTCCTCGAAGCAGCCGCCCTGGTCGATCGAGATGTCGACGAGCACGCTGCCCGGCTTCATGCGCTTGACCAGCTCGTTGCTGATGAGCTTGGGCGCCTTCGCCCCGGGCACGAGCACCGCGCCGATCACGAGGTCGGCGTCGAGCACGGCCTTTTCGATCTCGTACCCGTTCGACGCGATCGTCTGCAGGTGCCCCTGGTAGATGGCGTCGGCCCCGCGCAGCCGGGCGATGTTCTTGTCGAGCAGCAGCACCTCGCCCTGCATGCCCAGCGCGATCGCGGCCGCGCTCAGCCCGGAGACGCCGGCCCCGATGACGACGACCTTGGCCGCGTAGACGCCGGAGACGCCGCCGAGCAGCACGCCGCGCCCGCCGCCCGCGCGCATGAGGTGATAGGCGCCGACCTGCGGAGCCAGCCGCCCGGCGACCTCGGACATCGGGGCGAGCAGCGGCAGTGAGCGGTCGGCCAGCTCCACGGTCTCGTAGGCGATGCCGGTGACCTTGCGCTCGACGAGGGCCTGGGTGCAGGCCTTGGACGCGGCCAGGTGCAGGTAGGTGAAGAGCACCTGACCGGCGCGCATCCGGTGGTACTCCTCGGCGATGGGCTCCTTGACCTTGAGCACGAGCTCGCCCTCGGCCCATGTGTCGTCCGCGGACGGCAGGATGGTGGCGCCGGCCTCGCGGAACTCCTGGTCGGTGATCGTGGAGCCCTCGCCGGCCCCGGTTTCGACGAAGACCTCGTGCCCGTTCGCGGCGAGCTCGTGGACGCCGGCGGGCGTGATCGCCACGCGGTACTCGTGGTTCTTGACCTCGCGCGGAATTGCGACCTTCACGTTGACCCCTCTCCACTCAGCGCGTCATTGCGCTGTGTGTCCAAGGCGGAGTTTATGGCCCTCTCCCACTACCCGTCGGCCGCACAGTGTGAACTCCTGAGCAGCGGGATTGACAGGTTGTCCGGGGCGGACGGTGATCTATGCTGTGCGGCCATGACCGTCTACGGCGGGCCCCGCCCCTCGCTGCCCGGGCCGAAGCACGACAAGGTCCTGCTCGGCGCGGCCGCGGTCGCCGTGCTGGCGGTCGTCGTGGGCATCGTCCTCGGGGCCCGGGCGTTCATGTCCGACGATCCCCAGGCGACCGGCGCGACGCAGACCCCGCTGAGCGCCGGCGAGGACTCCTCCGCCCCGGCTCCCCCGCCGTCGGCCGCGCCCCCGCCCAGCCCCGCCGCGAGCCCGACGCCGTCGCCGACGCCGCCGAAGGCCGCGCTGCTGGCCGCGAAGCCGTCGCTGATCCGCCCCGACCACTCGCAGCTGTGCTTGCAGGCCAACGGGGGCAACGGCGGCAACACCACCCAGCAGGGCTGCGACGGCAACAACCCGACCGAGATGTGGGTGCCGCAGGCGATCGGCGGCTCCCAGGACACGTTCCAGTTCGTCAACGCGGCCGACAACCGGTGCCTGAGCGTGAGCAACAACTCGAAGGACAACTTCGCCCAGGTGTGGCTGTGGGACTGCCACGCCGACATCGGCCAGCTGTGGAAGCTGGTGCCCGACAACGGCGGGTACCGCCTGCTCAACCCCAACAGCAACCGCTGCCTGACGATCGAGGGGGGCAACCCGCAGCCGGGCGCGGTCGCGCGCATCTTCGACTGCAACGGCCAGGCCGACGAGCGCTACAAGTTCCAGCCCCTCGGCTGAGCACCGGGCCGTCACGCCTGCCTTCAAGCGTGTCCGCGGGGTGTCGACCCGGAGCCATCGGGAACAATGTTCGGCATGACTTCGACCGGCCCGGGCGGCCTGCCCGACACCTGCCCCTGCGGCCTCGGCGAGCCGTACGACGAGTGCTGCGGGAAGTACCACCGCGGCGCGGAGCCGCCGAGCGCCGAGCTGCTGATGCGGGCCCGGTACTCGGCCTACGTCGTCGGCGACCGCCGGTTCCTGCTGCGCACGTGGAGCGAGAAGACCAAGCCGCGGGCCCTGACGCTGGAGGCCGACCAGAACTGGCAGGGGCTGACGATCCTCGACCGGTCCGGCGGCGGGCTGTTCGACACCGAGGGCATCGTGGAGTTCCAGGCGCGGTTCGTCACCGACGGCCGGCCGGGCAAGATGCACGACCGGAGCCGGTTCGAGAAGGTCGGCGGGGCCTGGCGCTACGTGGACGAGGTCTGACGGCTGCGCCACTCGCGGTCGAGCATGGCGTAGATGTACTGGTCGCCGTACTCCCCCTTGAAGATCTCGTCCTCGACGAAGTGGGCCTCGCGGCGCATGCCGAGCCGGGTGAGCAGCCCCCAGGAGGCGGTGTTGCGGGTGTCGCAGGCGGCGTAGATCCGGTGCAGGCCGAGGTCCTCGAAGCCCAGGCGCAGCATCGCCTCGGCGGCCTCGCGGGCGTAGCCGCGGCCCTGGAAGGCGGGGTTGAGCGTGAAGCCGAGCTCGCCCTGCCGGTGCGCGACGCTGGCCCAGCGCAGCACCACCTGCCCGACGACCCGCGGCTGCCCCTCCGGCTCGGCCTGCATGGCCAGCGTCAGCCACTGGCCCTCCTCGGTCAGGGCGGCCTGGCCCTTGCGCCGCTCGAGCGCCGCCCGGGTCTCCTGCGGGGTGTGCACCTCCCAGTAGAGGTACCGCACCACCTCGGGGTCGCCGGTCATCAGGTGCAGGTCGTCGTAGTCGCCGTCGGCGAAGGGGCGCAGCGTGAGCCGCTCGGTCCGGATCGGGTAATCGGGTCGCAGCACCCGCGCAGACTAGCCCGGCACCGCGCTGCTCAGCCGCACAATTGTTCCGGCCTCGCCGGTCGTCACGAGCACGTCGTCGACCAGGTGCCGGGCCAGCCACAGCCCGCGGCCGCTGATCGCGCTGCTCGGCGGCAGGGCGGCCTCGCCGCTGAGCCGCTCCTCGGGGATGCCGGCGCCCTTGTCCACGACCTCGCAGACGAGCACCCCGCCGGCCACCCACATCCGCAGGGTGCCGCCGCCGCCCGCGTGGCGCACGGCGTTGGTGACGATCTCGTTGACCGCGAGCACGAAGTCCTCGAGTCGCTGCCCGGTCAGCCCCGCTCCGGCGGCGCCGCGGTTCACGGCGTGACGCACAGGGGTGATCAATGCGACGTCGAAGTCCTCGACCAGCAGCGCCGTCGTCTGAACGGCTTCAGCCACGGTGTCACCTTTCCGCTGCGTCTCGCCTCGCTGAGCGTACATCGAGCTTCCGCCGGGCCGCGGTCAAGTCACCCTGGGGTGCAAGGTGCATCTCGCGACACGCATGCTGGACGCCATGGATGACGACCTGCGGGTGACGGACGACATCACGCTGCCCCGGGCCGAGCTGAGCTGGCGGTTCAGCCGCTCCGGCGGCCCCGGCGGGCAGTCGGTCAACACCACGGACTCGCGCGTCGAGGTCCGTTTCGACCTGCTCGCGACGGGTGCGCTGCCCGAGCCGCTCAAGGCGCGGGCCCTGGAGCGGCTGGCCGGCCGGCTCGTCGACGGCGTCCTGTCGATCACCGCGTCGGAGCACCGCTCGCAGCTGCAGAACCGCCACGCGGCCGAGGAGCGCCTGGTCGCGGCCATCGCGGCCGCGATCGCCCCGCCGCCCCGGCCGCGCCGACGGACCAAGCCGTCGAAGGGCGCGGTGGAGCGGCGCCTGGAGGCCAAGCGGCACACGGCCCGGCGCAAGCAGCAACGCCGCCCACCCGAAGAGTGACAAAATCCGGATGTGATTCGCAAACTGCTCATTCCGCTCATCGCTCTCCTGCTGGCCGGGTGCGGCGGTGACGAGCAGCCCGCGACCCTGGCGAGCGAGCCGCCCGGCCATCCCCCCGAGACCGGCGCCTACCCCGGGGACGCCTACCCCGGGGAGTCGAGCGCGCCGCCGGTCCCGGCGGTCACCGGCCGGACCGTCGAGCTCACCGGCTGGGAGGTGACCGTCTACTACACGGCGGTCGAGAGCCTGCACACGGACAAGAGCACCGAGGTCACCGGCTGCCCCACCATCGACTGCGGCAGGAACCGCAACCAGCAGCGGCTCGGCGCCTTCCCGGCCTCGTTCGTCAAGGCGGTCAAGGACGAGGGCACGGGCCGCACGAGCGACGGCCGGTACCTGAACTGGTCCTACGACACCGGCTACTGGATGGACACCGCCCCCCGCGACACCGCCGGCCGCCCGCTGCGCCCCTGGATCTCGGCCGCCGCCGACGCCGGCGCGCTCAAGGCCGGCAGCCGGTTCACCGTCCAGCGCTGCGGCACCGCCGAGGTGACCGCGGAGGTGTGCGCGAAGCTCAAGGCGCCGACGTGGACGATCGTCGACGAGTTCACCCCCGGGCTCGGCGGCGACAAACACGTGGACGTGTACATCGGCGAGGAGACGGGCCCCGGCTTCACCGACTCGGACCTCTACACCACGCTGGAGAACGCGACCCTCTCGGCGATCAAGGCACAATGACGGGCATGAAGGTGATCGTGTTCGGCGCCACCGGCATGGTGGGCCAGGGCGTGCTGCACGAGTGCCTGCTGGCCCCGGACGTGTCCGAGGTCCTGGTGGTGACCCGCACCCCGACCGGCGTGACGCATCCCAAGCTGCGCGAGATGGTCCACGCCGACTTCGCGGACTTCGGATCCGTGGACTTCAGCGGGTACGACGCCTGCTTCTTCTGCCTGGGCGTGAGCTCCGTTGGCCTGGACGAGGACCGGTACACCCGGATCACCTACGACTTCACGCTGGCCGCGGCCCGGCGGATGGCCGCGCAGAGCCCGGGCCTGGTCTTCGTCTACGTCTCCGGGGCCGGCACCAACCGCACCGGGCGGCAGATGTGGCAGCGGGTCAAGGGCCGCACCGAGGACGACGTCGCCGCGCTGGACCTGGCCGGCTACGCGTTCCGCCCCGGCTTCATCCAGCCCCGCCACGGCGCGGAGTCCCGCGTGCGGTGGTACCGCATCGCCTACACCGCCCTCGCCCCGCTCGCCGCGCTGCTGGTCCGCTTCGCGCCGGGCATCGCCACGAGCACCGACCAGCTGGGCCGGGCGATGCTCGTCGTGGCCCGCACCCGCCCGGACCGGCGGGTCTGGGAGAGCCGCGACATCGCCGCGGCCCGGTGACCGGACAGACACGCTGTGTCGTGTGACGCGTGTGACGTCCGGTGCGCCTTCTGCACCGCCGTTTACCTGCTGTTAGGCTGGACTCCCGTGGATCGCTGACTCGGCAGCGTGACAGACCCCACGGGAGCAGGCTTTGTCCTCTGTAGCTCGGACCGGTGCCAGCCGGCAGGCTAAGCACATCTTCGTCACCGGGGGCGTCGCCTCCTCACTCGGCAAGGGCCTCACGGGGTCCAGCCTGGGCAGCCTGCTCAGCGCTCGCGGGCTGCGGGTCGTCATGCAGAAGCTCGACCCCTACCTGAACGTCGACCCCGGCACGATGAACCCCTTCCAGCACGGCGAGGTGTTCGTCACCGAAGACGGCGCGGAGACCGATCTCGACATCGGCCACTACGAGCGCTTCCTCGACCAGGACCTCTCGCGCAACGCGAACGTGACCACGGGCCAGATCTACTCGGCGGTCATCGCCAAGGAGCGCCGCGGCGAATACCTCGGCGACACCGTCCAGGTCATCCCGCACGTCACCAACGAGATCAAGGCGCGCATCCGGGCGATGTCCGCCCCCGACGCCGACGGCCTCACGCCCGACGTGATCATCACGGAGGTCGGCGGCACCGTCGGCGACATCGAGTCGCTGCCGTTCCTCGAGGCCATCCGGCAGGTCCGCCACGACATCGGCCGCGACAACTGCTTCTTCCTGCACGTGTCGCTGGTGCCCTACCTGGCCCCGAGCGGCGAGCTGAAGACGAAGCCGACGCAGCACTCGGTCGCGGCCCTGCGCAGCATCGGCATCCAGCCCGACGCGCTGGTCTGCCGCTCCGACCGGGAGATCCCGGAGAAGACCAAGAACAAGCTCGGTCTGTACTGTGACGTCGACGCCGAGGCCGTGGTCTCCGCCCCCGACGCGCCCTCGATCTACGACATCCCGCGCGTACTGCACGAGGAGGGGCTGGACGCCTACGTGGTCCGGCGCCTGGGCCTGTCGTTCCGGGACGTGGCCTGGAAGAAGTGGGACGACCTGCTCGACCGGGTGCACCACCCGCGCCAGACGGTCACCGTGGCGATCGTCGGCAAATACGTCGACCTGCCCGACGCGTACCTCTCGGTCACCGAGGCCGTGCGCGCCGCCGGCTTCGCGCACCGGGCCCGGGTCGAGATCCGCTGGGTGCCCAGCGACGCCTGCACCACCCCGGCCGGCGCGGCCCAGGCCCTCGCGGGCGTCGACGGCGTCATCATCCCGGGCGGCTTCGGCGTGCGTGGCATCGAGGGGAAGATCGGCGCGGCGCAGTACACCCGCGAGCGCGGCATCCCGACCCTCGGCCTGTGCCTGGGCCTGCAGTGCATGACGATCGAGGTGCTGCGCAACGTCGCCGGGATCAAGGGCGCGAACTCGCTGGAGTTCGACCCGGAGGCGAGCGAGCCGGTCATCTCGACCATGGCCGACCAGCACGACATCGTGGCCGGCAAGGGCGACCTCGGCGGCACCATGCGGCTGGGCGCCTACCCGGCCGTGCTCGCCCCGGGGACGCTGACCGCCGAGGCCTACGGCGAGACCGAGGTCTCCGAGCGCCACCGGCACCGCTACGAGGTCAACAACGCGTACCGCGACGCCATGACCGGCGCCGGGCTGCGCATCTCGGGCACCTCCCCCGACGGCCGGCTGGTCGAGTTCGTCGAGCTCGACCGCGAGCAGCACCCGTTCTTCGTGGCGACCCAGGCCCACCCGGAGCTCAAGAGCCGCCCGACGCGGGCGCACCCGCTGTTCGCCGCGTTCGTCGGTGCCGCGGTGGCCTACAACGCCGCCGACCGCCTGCCGGTCGAGTTGGAGACGGTGGACGCGTGAGCGCCTACGACGTGCACTCGCACACCGAGCGCCTGCGCAACCGCGTCTTCTCCGTCGTCACCGACGCCGTGGAGATGCCCGGTGGCGAGGTGGTCGACCGCGACTACATGGTCCACGTCGGCGCGGTCGGCGTCGTGGCCCTCGACGGCGAGGGGCGGGTCGCGCTCGTGCGGCAGTACCGTCCCGCCGTCCGCCAGGTTCTCTGGGAGCTCCCGGCCGGCCTGATCGACGTGCCCGGCGAGGCCCTGGTCGACGCGGCCGCCCGCGAGTTGGCCGAGGAGGCCGACCTGGTCGCGGCCCGGTGGGACCTGCTGGCCGACGTGCACACCACGCCCGGCTGCTCCAACGAGAAGATCCGCCTCTTCCTGGCGCGCGAGGTCGGCCCGAAGCCGGACTCGGACACCTACGAGCGCACCCACGAAGAGGCCGACCTGGAGCTGCACTGGGTCGACCTGGACGAGGCCGTGACGATGGCCCTGTCCGGCGAGATCACCAACGCCGCGTGCGTGATCGGCGTCCTCGGCGCCGCCCAGGCCCGCGCCCGCGACTGGAAGACCTTGCGCCCCGCCGCCGACGCCCGGTGACACCCCAGGAGCTCGCCGAGGCCTGCGCCGCCGCGCTGTACGCCACGGACACCGCTTCGCGGTCGCTGGGCATCACGGTCGGCGGCGTGGCCCCGGGCCGCGCCACGGCGCGGATGACGGTGAGCGGGTCCATGCTCAACGGCCACGCCATCGGCCACGGCGGCTACGTCTTCCTGCTCGCCGACACCGCGTTCGCGTTCGCGTGCAACACGTACGACCGCGTGACGGTGGCGGCGGGCGCGGACGTGTCGTTCCTGGAGCCGGCGCGGGCGGGCGACGAGCTGACGGCCACGGCGGTGGAGCGCAGCCGGCGGGGGCGCTCGGGCCTCTACGACGTGACGGTCAGCCGGGCGGACGGGACGGTGCTGGCCGAGTTCCGCGGCCGCTCGCGCAGCTCCACCAGCCCGATCCTGGGCGCTTAACGGTCGATCCAACCGCTGGGCGCGGGCGCCGGCCCGCTGGCGTGGAGGCCGACCACGGCTTCGGCTTCGGCTTCAAGCACGGGGCGCCAGGTGTGGAGCTGGCCCCCGCCGGCCCACCGCCGCCGCCAGCCCGCCATCTCACCGGCATGGAGGCCGAGCACGGCCTCCATGCCGAGCACGCCGTTGCCAGGGTGCGATCCGGCGCTCACCGGCCCATCGTCGCCGTCGGCCCGGGCGCCCCGCCCTCCCGCCATCTCACCCATCGGCCGCGTCGAGCGGCTGGTCGAAATGTCCGACGCTCCGCGATCGGACATTTCGCTTTTATACCCTGACAGGCGACAAATCCGATATGTCGCGGCGCGGAGCGCCCGACATATCGGGAATGCTGGAGCAGTCGCGGTTCCGAGCCCCCGACACATCGCGAATGCCGCGAACGTCGCGGTTCCGAGCGCCCCACACATCGCGAATGCCCGAACGTCGCGACGCGGAGCGCCCGGCACATCGGCAATGGCGGAACGCGACAGGGGGCACGCCCGGACCTCAGCTCTCCAGCGCCGCCTCAGACACCCGCGGCGCCGGAGTCCGGTCGTCGGCGTGCTCGAGGACCCGCAGGCACGACAGCACCACCAGCGGCAGCGCCGTGGCCAGCGCGGCGCCGAGCACGTTGAACGACACCCCCTCCACCACCCCGGCCAGCAGGCACGCCACGACCAGCCCCGAAAGGGCGGCCCGGACCGGCGGGAAGACGCCCAGCAGCCGCCGCAGCCCGCCCCAGTCGCGCAGCAGGACGAACGTCGCGTACAGCACGCACCCGAGCACCAGCACCGTCAGCGGACTGGTGACCGTCGTGACCACGTCCGCCTCGGCGATGCGCCGGGCGATGAAGCCGGCGGTGCCGTCCTGGGTGCGCACGAGCAGGCGGCCGACGCTGCTGCGCTGCTCCTCCGGCCGGAACAGGTCCAGGACCGCGAACCCCGAGCTCACGAAGAGCGCCGCGGCCGCAGCCCAGAGCAGGCGCGTGATGGTGAGCCAGCCGCCGACGGCCATGGCCGCGGCCACGCACATGCCGGCGGTGAGGGCCACGGCGCCGGAGGCGTCCGCGCCGAGGTACGGACTGCCGATCACCACCACCCCGACCGCCCCGATCACGGCCATGACGAACGGCCGCCACCGGCGCTCGAAGCGCTGGGCGAGCGCGGCCCCGCCGAGCAGCGCGCCGGTCACGAGCAGGCCCAGGCCGATGACCCCGACGCCGGCGTACCGGCCGCCGACCACCGCCGAGTAGCCGGCCACCCCGTTGAGCTGCAGCCGCGACCCGGTCAGCACGTCGAAGGCGACGGCGAGCGCGGCGACGGCCGCGACCCCGCCGAGCGGCGCGATGGCACGGCTGCGGCGGCTCAGGAACGCGACCGCGAACGTCGCCACGCCGGTCGCGGCGAGGGTCACCCCGCCGAAGCCGAGGCCGGGCCGCGACCAGCGCCACCAGGGCAGCAGGTCGGCGACGAGCGCGGCGGGCACGGCGAGGGACGCGGCGATGAGCAGCACCTCGGCCGCCCGCACGACCGCGCGCGGGATCGGCTTGTGGGTGAGCGGGCCGGCGGGGCGGCGGGCGCGCTGCAGCAGCGGTACCACGGCCAGGAACAGCAGCAGCTCGGCGACGACGAGGGTGGTGAAGAAGTTGGTGCCGACCCGGCGCTGGACGCTCGCCTCGCGGTCGGCGTCGGCGAGCCGGCTCACGGCCGCGGCGACGTCCGACGGCCGGCCGCTCGCGCTGGTCGAGGCGGCGCCGCCGGCGAAGAGCCGGCCGGGCAGGGGGCGGTCGAGGGCCGCGAGGGCGGTCGGGGCGAGGTCGACGACCTGGATGTACCCGGGCCGCGACGTCGACGGCGAGGTCAGCCAGCCGCCCGTGAACCCGGGCCCCTGCGCGATCGCGACGTGCAGCCGGCTCGTGGCGTCGAGGTCGGACAGCCCGGCGAGGACGACCACCGAGTGCTCGGGGCGGGCGGCGAGAACGCCGGCGAGCGCGGCATCGGCGCGGCGGGCGTCGGTGGCCCGGGAGACGGGGTCGTCGCCGGCGATCTCGCCGAGGTCCACGATCGTCAGGGCGCAGGCGTCGAGCAGGCTGTCGTCGAGGCCCTCGGAGTACCTGTCGATCCGGCCGTACGGTCGCGCCGCCGCCAGGGCCGCCCCCGGCCCGATCGCGGTGGTGCAGCGCACGCCCTCGGCCAGGGCCCCGGGCTGGGCGCCCCAGTGCAGGTTGCGGTTGCGGGCGACGATGTCGCTCTGGTCGGGCAGCGTCGCGCTGGTCACGTTCTGGTTGATCGACACGTTGAGCCCGGGACAGGCGGGGGTGACCGCGCCCGGGGTGTAGATCGCGAAGTTGCCGGAGCCGAGGGTCAGCCAGCCGTCGCCGGCGCAGGTGATCCGGCGGGCCGAGCGCACCGACAGCGCCCCGATCGCGCCGCCCTGGGCCATCTGCCACATCGCCGGGGTGTCGGAGGCGTTCACGTCGTCCCAGCGCAGCCCGGCGACGCCGACGACGATCACGTAGTCCGCGGTCGGCTGGGCCGGGACGGCGGCCGGGCGCGGGATGAGTCCGGCCACGCCGGCGAGGCCGGCCAGCAGCGCCAGCAGCGCCGGGGAGAACCGGTGCAGCCAGAGGCGCATCAGCTCGCCCCGCGGGCGGCGCGCAGCTCGGCGTACACCGCCTCGACCTGGTCGATCGTGTCGTGCTCGGTGGGCCAGCCGGCCGCGCGGTCCAGGCCGCGGCGGGCCAGCTCGGCGCGGGCCTCGGGGTCGTCGAGCAGCTCGACGACCGCGTCGTGCACGGCGTCGACGTCGGCCGGCTCGACCAGGCGCGCGGCGGAGCCCACGACCTCGGGCACGCCGCCGACGGCGGTCGACACCAGCGGTACCCCCGCCGCCAGGGTCTCCTGGATGAACAGCGGCTGGCCCTCCCACACGCTGGTCGCCACGACCAGGTCGGCCGCGCCGAGCAGGTCGGGCACGTCGTCGCGGTGGCCGAGCAGGTGGACCGGGGCGTGCTCGACGGAGATGCGCTGGGCCAGCGACATGTAGGACGGACCGCTGCCGGCGATCGCGGTGAACGGCTCCGGGTCCCGGTCGCGCCAGCGCGCGGCGGCGGAGACGAGGGTCTCGAAGCCCTTCTGCGGGTGCAGCCGCCCGACCGCGAGGATCAGCGGCTGCCCGGGCTCGGCCCCGAGCTCCTCGCGGACCTGTTCGGGGGTGCGGGCGACGGGCCGGGGCTTCGGCGCCGGTACCTTCGCCAGCCGCACGTCCCGCCCGCCGAGCTCGGTGGCGCGGGCGGCGAGGTCGCTGGACACGGCGAGGGTGACGTCGGCGGCGCGGGCGACGCGGCGCTCGAGCGGGTGGTAGAGCCGGGCCCGCAGGCCGGTCGCGAGGACGAGGTTGTGCCAGGTGACCACGAGCGGTGTGGCGTCGGCGCGGGCGAGCGCGGCGACGAGCCCGGCGCGCAGGCTGTGGGCGTGGATCACGTCGGCGTCGCGGACGCTGCGGCGCAGGGCGCGCACGGCGAGCACGTCGCCGGGCTGCGGGCTGGCCGGGATCTCCACGGGCACGAACCGCGCGCCGCGGGCGGCGAAGCCGAAGGCCTCCTCCGTCGCGGCCGGGCCGTGCACGCTGACCTCGTGGCCGCGCGCGGCCAGGCCCTCGGCGAGCATGCCGACGTGCCGGCCGATACCTCCCGTGCTGGAGGCCAGGACCAACGCGATGCGGGCGCCCACTACCCATCCCTTCGTCTGACAAGCCGCCGCAGGGTCTGCCGGTCCGCGAGGGCCGCCCCGGCGAGGAACACCACCGCCACCACGACTCCGCACAGCATGCCCTGCACGACGGCCCCGCCCGCACCCGGGGTGACCAGGTGAGCGCGCAGCACCAGCCCGGCGCAGGTGGCGACGGCCGCGGCGGCGACGCCGATCGATACCGTGCGTATTGTGCCGGCGAGGGCCGCGCGCCCGGCCCGGCGGCCGACGGCGACGAGCAGCGCGGCGCCGAGCACGAGCATGCCGATGGAGTTCGCGGCGGCCACGGCGGCGATGCGCCGCTCGATCGGCAGCGCGCTCGCCAGGCTCAGGGCCGCGGCGGCGGTCGCGGCCCAGCCGACGGCGGTGGCCACGGCCGCCGGGTACGCGTTCCCGCCCGCGTAGAGGGCCCGCGACAGCAGGGCGAACAGGCCGTAGCCGAGCAGCCCCGGCGCGAACCAGGCGATCCCGTCGGCGAGCGGCCCGACGGCGGGCGGGTGCGAGGAGGCGGCGGCGAGCAGGACCGCGACGGGCCGGGCCAGCACGATCAGCGCGGCGGCGCCGAGGCTGCACAGCAGGACCACGGCCCGCACGGCCGGGGCGAGGGCCGCGGCGAACCCGGCCCGGTCGCCGGCCGCGCCGTGCTCGGCGAGCGCCGGGTACGCCGTCGTGGCCACCGGCACCGCGAGCACCGCCCACGGCAGCAGGAAGATCGTCTGGGCGAGGCTGTAGACGACGATGGCCCCGTCCTGCGGGCTGTAGCTGACGAGGTTGATGGCCAGGCCCAGCACCAGCTGCTGGGTGCCGACGGTGACGATCCCGGCGACGACCAGCGGCCGCAGGGTGGCCATCGCGCCGACGTCGAGCCGGGTCGTGGGCCGGATGCGCAGCCCGAGCCGGCTCACCGGGGCCACCAGGCAGAGCGACAGCACCGCGACGGCGAGGGTGGTACCGCCGGAGAGCAGCAGCAGATGCGGGCCGCTCACGCTCGACAGGACCGCCCCGCGCCCGGCGAGCACGCCGAAGGCGACGTACACGGCCATCACGGTGAGGCTCGACAGCAGGGGCGCGATGACCGGCCAGGCGAAGCGGCGGTACGTCTGCAACGCCCCGGTGAGCACGATCCCGACACCGTAGAGCGGCAGCTGGGGGGCGAAGACCCGCAGCATCCTCGCGCCGGCGTCGACGACCTCGGCCGGCTGCCCGCTGGTGAGCAGCCCGACCAGCGGGTGCGCGAGCAGGGCGACGACCAGCGCGATCGGGGTCAGGATCAGCACGACCCAGGTGAGCAGGGCGCCGACGGTGCGCTCGACGGCCGCCTTGTCCCGGCCCGCGAGCATCGGCACGACGAGGCTGGCCAGGGCGCCGCCGGCGACGAGCTCGAAGATGATGTTCGGGATCGTGTTGGCGGCCTGGTAGGCGTCGCCGAGCCGGGTCGGCCCGACGGACGCGTTGAACACCAGAATGCGAGCAAATCCGGCAATCCGGCTCAGGAGGGTGAGGCCCGCGACGAGTGCCGCCGCCCCGAAGATCCTGCTCCTCGTCACCCGTGCGAGCGCGGATACGGGGAGGGTTTCCGGCGGCCCCACTGGTCGATCCGGTTCAGCACCGGGTTGGCCTCGATCACCTTGGTGAACGAGACCTTCTCGCTGGCGGCCGTCAGGGCCACGATCCCGGCCAGGGCCGCGAGCCGCCCGAGCGTGCCGGTCCGCGCCGTGTACGCCACCCCGAGCAGCGCGCCGAGCGCGTTCGCCCCGGCGTCGCCGAGCATGATCTCCTCGTCGAGGTCCGCCGGCAGCAGCGCCCCGGCGGCGCCGAGCGGGCCGGACGCGCCCAGGGGGGTACCGACGGCGATGCCCGCCTTGATGGCCCGCCCCGGCCGCAGGTCCAGCAGGTTGAACAGGTTGGCCGCGCCCGCGATCACGCCGGCGCCGAGCACCACGTCGACGGCCCGCTTGCGGGGCAGCAGCGCGGCGGCGGCGAGCCCGGCCACGCCGACCCCGGCGATCTTCACCAGGCCGCTCGTCACGCGGCCCTCCCGCAGCGCGCCGAGGTGGCCGCGGAAGCCCTTGGCCGCGTGCTCGGGCCGGCCGCCGACCAGGTCGTCGTAGAGCCCGACGGCCCCCGACCCCAGCCCCGCGATCGCGCTCGCGGCCGCGTGCTCGGGCCGGTGCACGATCGCGCCGGCGGTCGCCCCGGCGGCCAGCGCCGGCCCGCCCGCCAGGGACACGCCGCGGCCGCGGAAGTTGGTGCGGGCCAGCTTCGGGTGGCCCCGCAGGGCGCCCAGCACCGCCCGGGCGACACCGCCGCCGACGGGCCCGGCCAGGGCGCCGAGGATGAGCCTACGAGCCATTGGTCACGCTCGCCGTCTTCGGCAGCAGGCTGGTCGCGCCGGTGCCGCTGCCGTAGTGGCCGTTCTTGCCGCCGATCCGCTCGGCGAGGGCCATGACCGCCGCGACCTGGCCGTAGGCCGTGACGGCGTTGTCCACGGTCGAGATCGACTTGACCACGGTCGCGTCGCCGATGACGGCGGAGACCAGGCCGTTGGCGGACAGGCCGGCGACGACCACCCGGGCGGAGATGTCGAAGCGGGTGGCGAGGGTCAGCGCGGCGGTGTTGCGGTCCTTGGCGTCCTTGCCGCTCGCGGGCGCCCCGGCGACGATGATCGCGGCCTCGGCCGGGGCCTTGAAGTCGCCGTCGAGGCCGATGAACCCGCCGCTCTCGAACGCCGACAGCACCGTGCGGGTGCCCTCGACCTGCGGGGTGCCGGCCTTGCCGAACAGCACCGCGGCCAGCAGCGCCGACGCGGTGTCGACCGGGTTGGACTGGTTCGGCAGCGCGCCGCTGACGCCCGCCGGGGCCGAGGACTCGGCGGTGTCGAGCAGCAGCGCGCTGGTCGCCGGGTTCGTGAACTTGTCCTTGATCGTGACCGTCCCGGCGACCTTGGCCCCGGCCGTGCCGAGCATCGCGGCGATCCCGTCGATCGCGGTGTTCACGTCGCTGCCGTCGCTGCCGTCGAGCTTGACCAGCAGCACGTTCTTGTTCGCGAGCTTCCCGGCCAGCAGCGCCGGCGCGGCCTCGCTGGCGAAGTCGGCGTTCTTCTTCAGCTCCGCCCGCGACTGCTCCAGGTCGTCGCGCAGCTGCTGCTTGTCGTCGGTGAGCGTGTTGACCTGCTCGTTGAGGTTCTCGGTCAATGGGCCGTTGGCCGCCGCGGTGCCGACGACGAGGCCGATGGCCAGGGCCAGGAACACCGCCGCCAGCGACACCACGTGGTACCGGAAGTTGATCAAAGCGAGCCCCGTCTACGAGAACAGCGTGAAGATCAGGTTGTCCCACCACTCGGCGATGACGCTGAGATACGCCCGGCCGATCGTGGTGACCGCGAGCGCCGCGGCCATCGCGGCGATCGCCGAGGCCAGCAGCAGGACCAGCGAGGAGCCGGAGAGGCTCTGGCGGTACAGCCGGCTGACCCCCTTCGCGTCGACGAGCTTGCCGCCCAGCTTGAGCCGGGTCAGGAAGGTCGAGGCCATGCCGCCGCGGCCCTTGTCGAGAAACTCGATGAGGGTGTTGTGGGTGCCGACCGCGACCAGCAGCGACGCCCCCTTCTCGTCGGCGAGCAGCATCGCGATGTCCTCGCTCGTCGCCGCGGCCGGGAAGGTGATCGCCTCCACCCCGAGCCGCTGCACCCGGGCCAGACCCGGGGCGCGCCCGTCGGGGTAGGCGTGCACGACGACCTCGGCCCCGCAGCGCAGCACGTCGTCGCTGACCGAGTCCATGTCGCCGATGATCATGTCCGGCGTGTACCCGGCCTCGACCAGCGCGTCCGCGCCGCCGTCGACGCCGATCAGCACCGGCTTGTACTCGCGGATGTAGGGCCGCAGCACGTCGATGTCGGCCTTGTAGTCGTAGCCGCGGACCACGATGAGGCAGTGCCGCCCGGCGATCTGCGTCTGGATCTCCGGCACGCCGACGCCGTCGAGCAGGAGGGCGCGCTCCTGCTTGAGGTACTCCATCGTGTTGGCCGCGAACGCCTCCAGCTGCACCGACAGCCCCTCGCGGGCGTCGGCCATCGACTCGGCGACGGTCTCGGCGTCCTGCCGCACGCCCTTGGCCACGGCCTCCTCGCCGACGAACACGGTGTCGCCCTCGATGCGCACCGGGTCGCCCTCGCGCAGCCGGTCGAACAGCTCCTCGCCGAGGTTGTCGACGAGCGGGATGCCGGCCTTGACCAGCCCCTCGGGCCCCAGGTTCGGGTACCGCCCCGAGACCGACGGCTTCGCGTTGAGCACAGCCGCCACCCCGGATGCGGCCAGCGAGTCGGCCGCCACCCGGTCCAGGTCCACGTGGTCGATGACCGCGATGTCACCCGGCCGCAGCCGCCCCACCAGGCGCTTCGTCCGCCGATCCAGCCGCACGACGCCGGCGATGGCACCCGGCTCGGCGGCCCGGGTGCGGCGCAAGGTTGGAAGTCGCATCAGGACCATCCTGGCATGGACGGCCGCCGAAAGCCGCGCACGACATGTCCACGAGCAGGTGGTACGCCCCATTTCACGTTTCCGCGTGACGCCGGTCACCCTCGCGCTTCGTGACGGAATGTCGCCCACCCGACACTCCCGGCGCGTATTTACGACCCTCGCGCGCCCCTCTCGTCTGCACCGCAGGAAACCGAGGGGGCCACCCGATGGGGACGTTGTCGTCGATCCGCCTGACCCGCGTGCCGAACCTCGCCGGCAAGACCCCGGCCGAGGCCTCAGCCGCCCTACGCGCCGCCGGACTCGAGCTCGGAGTGGTCCGCGAGATCGGCCCGGCCGGCGCCATGATCGTGCTCGAGCAGTCCACCCTGGCGCTGACCGTCGCGCCCGTCGGCACCCGCGTCAACCTCCTGGTCGGCCGCGGCTGACAGCCTCCGGAACGCCTCGGCGGCGACCAGCAGCAGCGCCGCGGCGGCGTAGGCGAACAGCAGCGCCTTCCAGATCACGCCGCCGAAGGAGATCCCGCAGCCGAAGCCGATGAGCCCCGCCGTCGAGGCCCACAGGCTCGCCCCGACCGCCGTCCACGCCGCAAAACGCCTCGCCGGGTACCCGACCACCCCGGCGGCCAGCGCGGACGCGGCCCGGCCGCCCGGCAGCCAGCGGGCGAAGACGAACACCTGTCCCCCGTGCGCGTCCAGCGTGCGCCGCACCCACGCGTAGACGTCCCGCTCCCGGACCCGCCCCCGCAGCCGCGTCCCGATGCGATACGCCGCCGTGTCCCCCGCGAACGCCCCGGCCGCGGCCGCCACGATCACGAACACGATCCACGGCCGCCCGGTCGCGCCGGAGAGCACGGAGACGGTGATGAGCGTGGTCTCGGACGGCGAGAGCGGCACGAGCGAGTCGAGCCCCGCGATCACGAAGACGGCGAGCAGCACCCAGGGCGACCCGGCGACCGCATCTATCACGATCAAAACGTAGGGCGACGAATCGAACACGAGACGTCGCCCAACCGAACTTCCGTCTGCGCCCTGCTCCCGGCCGGCCGCCGGCAGCAGCTCCCCCGGCGTCGGCTCCCCCAGCGCGGGCGACGGCCCCCCAGCGTGGGCGATGCCGGAAATCTACGCCCGCGCCTTCTCCCGGTCCGCCACCGACAGCAGCTCCTCGGCGTGCGCGATGCCGGAAATCTACGCCCGCGCCTTCTCCCGGTCCGCCACCGACAGCAGCTCCTCGGCGTGCGCGATGCCCAGATCGGAGTCCGGGAGGCCGGCCAGCATCCGCGCCAGCTCCCGCGCCCGGTCCGTGTGCTCCACGACCGTCACGCCGCTCGTCGTCACGGCACCCCCGGTATCCTTGGCGACCACCAGATGCCGGTCCGCGAAGGCCGCGACCTGCGGCAGGTGCGTCACCACCAGGACCTGATGGTCACGCGCCAGCCGGGCCAGCCGCTTGCCGATCTCCACCGCGGCCGTGCCACCGACGCCCGAGTCGACCTCGTCGAAGACCAGCGTCGGCGGCCCACCGACCCCGGCGAAGACGACCTCGATCGCCAGCATGACCCGCGACAGCTCGCCGCCCGACGCGCCCTTCTGCAGCGGCTGCGACGGCGCCCCCGGGTGCGGCAGCAGCCGCAGCTCGATGTCGTCGGCCCCGTCGGGCCCGACCCCGCTGTCCGTCCCGGCCGCCGTCGGGATGCTCGGCCCGCTCCCGGCCGGCTTCGGCCCCACCACGACCTCGATCCGCGCGTGCGGCATCGCCAGCCCGGCCAGCTCCACCGTCACGTCCGCCGCGAACCGGCCCGCGGCCTCGTGCCGGGCCGCCGACAGCACCGCCGCCAGCTCCGCGACCTCGCCGTGCAGCCGCTGCCGCTCCCGGTCGAGCTCCTCGAGCAGCTCGTCGGACGTGTCCAGCTCCCCGAGCCGGGTCCGGGCGTGATCGGCCCAGGCCACCACCCCGTCGACGTCCTCCGCGTATTTGCGCGTCAGCGCCCGCAGCGCCGCCCGCCGCTCGTAGACCTCCTCGAGCCGCCCCGGGTCGGCGTCGAGGGACGCCAGGTAGGTGCCGAGCTCGGTGGAGACGTCCCCCGCGAGCGTGGCGACCTCGTCGAGGCGCGCCGCGAGCTCGCCCAGCACCCGGTCGACGCCCGACTGGGCCTCCAGGGTGCGCCGGGCCGTCGCGATGAGGCTCAGCACGTCGGCCACCTCGTCGCCGCCGTCGCCGGTGCCGGACATCGCCACGTGCGCCAGCTGCGCCGCCGAGCGCAGCCCCTCGACGTGCTCGAGCCGCTGCGCCTCCTCGCGCAGCAGCTCGTCCTCGCCGGGCTGCGGGTCGACCCGCGTGATCTCGTCGAGGCCGAGCTTGAGCAGCTCCGCCTCCTGGCTGCGCTGCCGGGCGTTGGCCCGCCGGTCGGCCAGGTCGTCCTCGACGGCCCGCCAGCGGTTGTACAGCTCCGCGAACCGCCCCAGCAGCTTCTCGTGCTCCGGACCCGCATACCGGTCCAGCGACGCCCGCTGCTCGGCCGGGCGCAGCAGCCGCAGCTGGTCCGACTGCCCGTGCAGGGCGAACACCCGCTCGCCGACCTCCGACAGCAGCGACACCGGCACCGTCCGGCCGCCGACGTGCGCCCGGGAACGGCCCTCGGCGGTCAGCGTGCGGCTCATGAGCAGGGTGCCGTCGTCGTCGACCTCGGCGCCCGCGTCGGCGATGCGGCTCTCCACCGCGGCCCGCACGTGCGCGGGCAGCGTCAACCGGCCGTCGACGGTGGCCCGGCCCGGGTCGGCGCGCACCCGGCCCGCGTCGGCACGGCCGCCGAAGAGCAGGTTGAGGCTCGTCACGACCATGGTCTTGCCCGCGCCGGTCTCGCCCGTGATGACCGTGAGGCCCGGGCCGAGGGGCAGGGTGGCGTCTTCGATCACGCCGAGTCCGGTAATGCGGAGTTCCTCCAGCACGGAAGGAACACTAGCCGCGGGGTACGACAGTTCTCCACTCAGCCGGGCCGTCAGCCGTGCCGTTTGTTGCGGGCACACCCCGCTCACTACGGTGCGTGAACGAAGGCTCACGCAGCCGCATCACGCAGGCACATCAGCTGTGGCGCTTGTTGTGCCGCCAGCCCTCCACGGGCAGCCCGAACTTCGCCACGAGCCGATCCGTGAACGGACGCTCACGCAGCCGGACCACCCGGACGGGGAGGGCTCCGCGCCGTACCGTCACCGTCGAGCCGGGCGCGAGATCCATCACCCGCCGGCCGTCGCACGACAGCAGCGCGAAGCTCGTGAACGGCTCCACGTTGACCGTGATCGTCGAGTCCGGCGAGATGACCAGCGGCCGGCTGAACAGGGCGTGCGCCGAGATCGGCACCAGCAGCAGCGCCTCGAGCTCCGGCCACACCACCGGCCCGCCGGCCGAGAACGCATACGCCGTCGAGCCCGTCGGCGTCGCACAGACGACGCCGTCGCAGCCGTACCGCGACAACGGCCGCCCGTCGACCTCCACGAGAAGCTCCAGCATCTTCTCCCGGGCGCCCTTCTCGACGGTCACCTCGTTGAGCGCCCAGGAGTTGCCGACCAGGCGCCCCGCGTGCTCCGCGGTCACGTCGATGGTGAGGCGCTCGTCGACCGTGTACGTGCCCTCGACGACCTCCCGCACGGCCTTGTCGACGTCACCGATCTCGGCCTCGGCCAGGAACCCGACCTTGCCGAGGTTGATGCCCAGCAGCGGCGCCTTCGCCGGGCGGGCCAGCTCCGCCGCGCGCAGCAGCGTGCCGTCCCCGCCGAGCGCGAAGACGATCTCGACGCCCTCCGCGGCCGCCTCCCCGCTGACCGGCACGGCCCGCGGGATGGCCAGCTCGGGAGCCTCGTCGGCCAGGACCCGTACCGTGAAACCGTTGTCGAGCAGATCCGCCGCCACGGTCCGGGCATGATCGTTGTTGCTGGCCTTACCCGTGTGCGCAACGAGGAGCGCCTCACGACCGCTCATGCCGCCACCTCCGCAAGCTCCGGCGACGGCACGACAAACCTGTGCCCATGGTGAACGGCCCCTCCGCTTCGCTCCGGACCGGTCATGCCGCCACCTCCGCAAGCTCCGGCGACGGCACGACAAACCTGTGCCCCCTGGTGAACGGCCCCTCCGCTTCGCTCCGGACCGGTCATGCCGCCACCTCCGCAAGCTCCGGCGACGGCACGACAAACCTGTGCCCCCTGGTGAACGGCCCCTCCGCTTCGCTCCGGACCGCTCACGTCACCACTCCCTCGACGACCTGCTGCACCACGGCCGGGTCGACCGGCGGCGCGTCGCGGCGCAGCCACAGGAAGAATTCCACGTTGCCCTGCGGCCCCGGCAGCGGGCTGCGCGCGACCCCGGCCACCCCGAGCCCGAGCCCGGCGGCCGCGGCGGCGACGTCGAGCACCGCCGCGGTCCGCAGCTGCGGCGAGCGCACCACACCCCGCTCGCCCAGCGCCTCCCGGCCCACCTCGAACTGCGGCTTCACCATCGGCACCAGATCCCCGTCCGGGGCCGTGCACGCCGCCAGCGCCGGCAGCACCAGCTTCAGCGAGATGAACGACAGGTCGGCCACGGTCAGCTCGCACACCCCGCCGATCTGCTGCGGCTCCAGCGTCCGCACATTGGTCCGCTCGATCACCGTCACCCGCTCGTCGGTCCGCAGCGACCACGCGATCTGGCCGTAGCCGACGTCGACGGCGGCGACCGTGGCCGCGCCGCGGCGCAGCAGCACGTCGGTGAACCCGCCCGTGGACGCGCCCGCGTCGAGGCAGCGGCGGCCCGCCACCGGCAGCCCGGCGAACGTGTCCAGCGCCCCGGCGAGCTTGTGCCCGCCCCGCGAGACGTACTCGTCCTCCGCCGCCTCCAGCACCCGCACCGGGTCCGCCGGGTCGATCTGGGCCGCGGCCTTCCCGGCGGCGGTACCCCGCACTTCCACCCGGCCCGCGGCGATCAGCGCCGCCGCCTGCTCCCGGGAGCGGGCCAGGCCCCGGCGCACGAGCTCCGCGTCGAGTCGGTTCCGGCGGGCCATCTGCCAGCAGCTCCCTGAAAGCTCAGCGTTCCTCGATCGTGCCCAGCGTCTCCTGCAGCGTGCGATGGGCATCGGTGTACACCGAAACCTGCTGCCGCAGCGGAAGCGACGCTACCTCGCCCAACGCCGCAACCGCCGCCTCGACCCGGCCCAGCACCCCGGCACCGGGCGGCCCCGGCAACGGCCCGGGCACCGGCGCGGGGCCGGGACCAGGCACGGGCGCGGTCACGACGTGGTCTTCCGGGGCGCGCGAGTGGTCTTCTTCACGGGCAGCTTGTCCGACGCCGGCCCGACCTCAGAGGCCGCCGCGACGGTCTCGATCGCCTTCTTCGCCGCCGCCTTCTTCGCCGGCGCGACCTTCGCGGGCGGCGTCGACGAAGCCGCCGGGGCCGCCTTCGCCGGCGCCGCGGCCTTCTTCGCCACCGCCTTCTTCGCGACCTTCGCCGGCGCCGCGACGGCCGGGGCCTGCTCGGCGACGGTCCCCGGCTCGGCGGCGACGGCCGGAGCCTCCCCGATCGCCTCGGCGCCGACCGGCGGCGCGGGCTCGTGCGGCGGCGCGACAGCGGCGATCGTCGCCTCCTTCAGCTGCGCCTCGAGCTCATGCACCCGCGACGTCAGCGCCGACACCTCGTCCGCGGTGGCCAGCCCGACAGCGCCGAGAGCCCGATCCAGCTCGTACCGCACCAGCTTCGTCAGCGCATCCCGGTTCGCCGAGCCGGCCTTGAGCAGGTCCTCGGCCATCGTCTGCAGCTGCTCGGCGGTCGCGCCGCTCTTACCGACCAGGCGCCGGACCGTCTTCGTCGCCTTCTTCGTGGTGGCCTCGGTCATGCCGTAGGCGAGCTCCAGGTACGCCCGCCATGCTTCCTGCGCCATATTGCGTCTCTCCTCCAAGTGGTGTACGCCATCACGCTACCGGGCGTGCCGGGAAGCCGTACGGTACCGTCACATTCCACAGCACCAGCGAAAGGCGGGGTTTTCGCGCATGGCAACGGTTGAAGAGTGTCGCGCCGCTCTGGAGAAGCTCGCGGAACGGCTGGCCGCCAACGCCGCCCAGGCCCGGGAGAAGCTCGACTTCGACCGGACCCTCGCCTGCCGCGTCACCGACCTGAACGTGGCCTTCCACGGCCGGCTCCAGGGCGGCCAGATCACCGACCTGACCGACGGCGACGACCCGCGCGCGAAGATCAAGCTGACCTCGACCGGCGACGACCTCGTCGCGCTCGTCAACGGCCGGCTCAACGTCATGCAGGCCTGGACCAGCGGCCGCATCAAGATCGACGCCGGCATGATGGACCTGCTGAAGCTGCGCAAGCTCCTCTGAGCCGAAACGCTCCGACCGGCCCGGCGCCCACGCGCCCGGCCGGTCACAGCTCGTCCTAGCCCAGCTTCAGCCACTTCAGCGCGGCCTGCGCGGCCTCACCCTCGCCGGTGACGGGCCGCACCTCCCCCGCCGCCCAAGCCACCTGGCACAGTGCGTTGAGGGCGTCCACGCGACGGCCGTCGCCCGACAGCCGCCACTGCCCGTCACGATCCTCGACCCGCCACCCCGACGGCTGAGCCGCCGCGTCCTCGAACAGCCCGCCGAGGTCCTCGGCGACGAACGTTGGGCGCCGCTCGACCGGAGCCGCGAGCAGCTCCGCCGCGTCGGACACCCCGGTGAGCACGAGCAGGCTGTCCATCCCCGCCCGGTACGCGCCCTCGATGTCCGTGTCGAGCCGGTCCCCGACCACGATCGGGCGCTGAGCCCCCCGCTCCCGGGCCGCCTCCACGAACAGCGCCGGGTCCGGCTTGCCCACGATCGTGTCCGGCTGCCGGCCCAGCGCCGTGGCCATCGCCACCACGAGCGACCCGTTGCCGGGCAGCGGCCCGCGCGGCGACGGCAGCGTCTTGTCGGCGTTGGTCGCGATCCAGGCCGCGCCGCCGCGGATCGCCACGGCGGCGTCGCCGAGATCGCGCATCCGCACGTCCGGCCCGTACCCCTGCACCACGACCTGCGCCTGCTCCGCCTCCGTCACCGGCGTGAGCCCGACGGCGACGATCTCCTCGCGCAGCGCCGGCGCCCCGAGGATCAGCACCGGTGTGCCGGGCTCGAACCGCTCCGCCATGAGCAGCGCGGTCGCGTGCGCCGAGGTGACGACCTCGCGCGTCTGCGCCGGGATGCCGATCCGGGTGAGCAGCGCCGCGACGTCGCCGGGCAGCCGCGAGGCGTTGTTCGTCGCGTACGCGCTCGGGATCCCCCGCTCGCGCAGCTTCGCGCACGCCTCCGCCGCGCCGGGGATGACCTGGTCGACGAGGTACAGCACCCCGTCGAGATCAAAGATCACCAGGTCGTAGTGGCCGACCAGGTCACCCGCCTGCGCGTCGCTCACGCCCGGCCCTTCCCGCCGCCGGTGTCCCCGCCCTTGGTGCCGGAGTCGCCCGGGCCGTCATCGTCCGCCTCGGAGCCGCCGGAGTCTTTGCCGGTCGCCTCCTTCTCGTCCGTACCGTCGTGGTCCCCGTCGACCTCGTCATCGTCATCGTCATCGTCAGCGTCGTCGGCGTCCTCGGAGTCCGCGGCCGCACGGCCGGCGTCGTCGTGGTCGCCGTCCGACTCGTCGTCGTAGCCGTCCGCGTCGTCACGGTCCTCGTCGTCGTCTTCATCGTCGCCGAGGTCGTCGTCATCGTCGTAGTCGTCTTCGTCGTAGTCGTCTTCGTCGTCTTCGTCTTGGTCTTCGTCTTCGTCGTCGTAGTCGTCCGCGTCCTCGTCGTCGTCGAGGTCGTCGTCCTCATCGTCCTCGTCGTCGTAGCCGTCGTCGTCTACGTCGTCATCGTCTTCGTCGTAGTCGCCGTCGCGGGCGGCCGGACCACCCTCGCCGCCCTCGAGCTCCTCGTCCTCATCCGCGTCGGCGTCGCCGTCGAGCGTGATTCCGTCGAGCTCGAGCAGCCGCTCGGCCGCGTCGGTGCGCAGGTCCTCGTCGAGGTCCGCGGCCCGCGCGAACCACTCCCGCGCCTCTTCCCGGCGCCCCGCGCGCAGCAGCGCATCGGCGTACGCGTACCGCAGCCGCGCCGCCCACGGCGCATCCGGCGCCGAGGTCAGCTCGCGCACCTGCAGCATCGCCACCGCCGCGTCCGTCTGCCCGAGGTCCCCACGCGCCCCGGCGGCGACGATGAGCAGCTCGACGATCTCCTCGGCCGAGAGCCGCTCCCGATCCGCCGTCCGGAAGAGGTCGATCGCCTTCTCCGGCCGTTCGAGTGCCCGCTCGCAGTCCGCGATCACCGCGATGTGGGTCTGCTTGCCCGTCATCCGGTGGTACGTCCGCAGCTCCCCGAGCGCCGTCTGCCACTCACCCGCGTGGTACGCCGCGAGCCCCGCGGCCTCCCGCACGACGGCGATCCGCGACGCCTTCCGCCGCGCGACGAGCGCGTGCGCGAGCGCCAGCTCCGGGTCGTCGTCGATCAGCTGCCCGGCGGCAACGAGCCGGCGCGCGACCTCCTCAGCGACGGGCCGGGCGAGCGAACTGAGCTCCGAACGCACCTCACGGTCCAGCTCCGACGGGTCGATGTCGTCGGCCAGCACCGGGTCGGCTACGCGGCTGACGGCCTCCTCGCCGCTCTCCTCGCCACTGACGAAGCCGGGGTCACTGGTGCGCGGCCGATACCCACCGGCATCGCTGCGCCGCAGCCCCTCGGACCGCTGGAACCCGCCGGCCCGATCGCCGGTGTCCCGCCCGCGATCCCGATCGCGGTACCCGCCACCGCTGGGCCGGTCCCCGTCACGATCCCGCCGCTGGTAGCCGCCACCGTCGCGGTCGCGGAACCCGCCACCGGTGGGCCGGTCACCCCGATCCCGGAACCCGCCGCCACTGGGCCGGTCGCCGCGGTCACGGTCGCGGAACCCGCCACCGCCGCTGGGCCGGTCGCCACGGTCACGGAACCCGCCACCGCTGGGCCGGTCGCCCCGGTCGCGGAACCCGCCGCCACTGGGACGGTCCCCACGGTCACGGAAGCCGCCGCCGCTCGGCCGGTCCCCACGATCACGGAAGCCGCCACCGCTCGGCCGGTCACCCTGGTCACGGTCCCGGAATCCCGAGGGCCGATCCCCGTCACGATCGCGCCGCTGGTACCCGCCACCGTCCCGATCCCGGAACGGCCGATCCCCACGCGGCCCGCCGTCGCGGTCCCGGAACCCGCCGCCACTCGGCCGATCCCCACGGTCACGGAACCCACCCCCGGTGGGCCGGTCGCCACGGTCACGGAACCCGCCACCGGCCGGCCGGTCCCCACGGTCACGGAACCCGCCACCGCTCGGCCGGTCACCCCGGTCACGGAACCCGCCACCGGCCGGCCGATCTCCGCGGTCGCGGAAGCCGCCACCGCTGGGCCGGTCGCCGTCACGGTCCCGCCGCTGGTACCCGCCACCGTCCCGGTCACGGAACCCGCCACCAGTCGGCCGGTCCCCGCCATCGCGGAACCCGCCGCCACTCGGACGGTCGCCGCGGAAGCCACCACCGCCGGGCCGGTCGCCGTCACGGTCCCGCCGCTGGTACCCGCCACCGTCCCGGTCACGGAACCCGCCACCAGAGGGCCGGTCGCCGCGGTCACGGAACCCGCCACCAGTCGGACGGTCACCCCGGTCACGGAACCCGCCACCGGCCGGCCGGTCTCCACGGTCACGGAAGCCGCCACCGCTGGGCCGGTCGCCGTCACGATCACGCCGCTGGTACCCGCCACCGTCCCGATCCCCGCGGTACGGCCGCTCGGGCCGATCCCCACGCGGGCCACCGTCACGGTCCCGGAAGCCGGACGGCCGATCCCCACGAGCTCCACCGTCACGGTCACGGAACCCTGAGGGCCGGTCCCCGTCACGGTCACGTCGCTGATAGCCGCCACCGTCGCGGTCCCGGAAGCCCCCGCCGGTCGGCCGGTCACCCCGGTCACGGAACCCACCGCCGGTGGGCCGGTCGCCCCGGTCACGGTCACGGAAGCCACCGCCGCTGGGCCGGTCCCCGCGGTACCCGCCGCCGTCACGATTCGGCCGCTCGCCGCGGTCCCGGAACGGACGGTCACCGTCACGCCCACCCCGGAAATCACCCCGGCCACGGTCATCCCGCGACTGGCCGCCGGCCCGATCGTCGCGAGCGTTCCCCCGCGGCCGATCACCGCCGTGGGAGCGAGAGTCATCCCTGCGCGGCCGGCGTTCCTGGCCGTCGCCGTCGTGTGGCATGTTCACGACTTCATCCTTCCCGACCGGGGTACGCCGTATGCGTTCGACCCGGTAAAACGAATCAAGGGCCGCCCAGACGGGCGGCCCTTGATCGAATGATTGTCCGGCGGCGTCCTACTCTCCCACACTCTCTCGGGTGCAGTACCATCGGCGCTGGAGGGCTTAGCTTCCGGGTTCGGAATGGGACCGGGCGTTTCCCCTCCGCTATGGCCGCCGTAACACTATGAACCTGTCAACCCCGCACACCCACCCCGTCCAGGGTTGGGGTGCGTTCGGTGTTGGTTCAGAATCACACAGTGGATGCAAGATCTTCACAGCAAGGTGTTGTAGGTCAAGTCCTCGGCCTATTAGTACCGGTCAGCTCAAACCTGTTACCAGGCTTCCACTTCCGGCCTATCAACCCAGTGGTCTCGCTGGGGGCCTTAACCCTCAAGGGGTGGGATACCTCATCTCGAAGCGAGCTTCCCGCTTAGATGCTTTCAGCGGTTATCCCTTCCGAACGTAGCCAACCAGCCGTGCTCTTGGCAGAACAACTGGCACACCAGAGGTTCGTCCGTCCCGGTCCTCTCGTACTAGGGACAGCCCTTCTCAAGTATCCTACGCGCGCGGCGGATAGGGACCGAACTGTCTCACGACGTTCTAAACCCAGCTCGCGTACCGCTTTAATGGGCGAACAGCCCAACCCTTGGGACCTACTCCAGCCCCAGGATGCGACGAGCCGACATCGAGGTGCCAAACCATCCCGTCGATATGGACTCTTGGGGAAGATCAGCCTGTTATCCCCGGGGTACCTTTTATCCGTTGAGCGACACCGCTTCCACCTGCCAGTGCCGGATCACTAGTCCCGACTTTCGTCCCTGCTCGACCTGTCAGTCTCACAGTCAAGCCCCCTTGTGCACTTGCACTCAACACCTGATTGCCAACCAGGCTGAGGGAACCTTTGGGCGCCTCCGTTACATTTTAGGAGGCAACCGCCCCAGTTAAACTACCCACCAGACACTGTCCCTGAACCGGCTCACGGTCCAAGGTTAGATACCCAAATCCAACAGAGTGGTATTTCAAGCTTGCCTCCACCCACACTGGCGTGCGGGTTTCACCGGCTCCCACCTATCCTACACAATCGAATTCGAGTACCAATGTCAAGCTATAGTGAAGGTCCCGGGGTCTTTCCGTCCTGCCGCGCGTAACGAGCATCTTTACTCGTAGTGCAATTTCGCCGGGCCTGTGGTTGAGACAGTGGGGAAGTCGTTACGCCATTCGTGCAGGTCGGAACTTACCCGACAAGGAATTTCGCTACCTTAGGATGGTTATAGTTACCACCGCCGTTTACTGGCGCTTAAGTTCTCCGCTTCGCCCCGAAGGACTAACAGGTCCCCTTAACGTTCCAGCACCGGGCAGGCGTCAGTCCATATACGTCGTCTTACGACTTAGCATGGACCTGTGTTTTTAGTAAACAGTCGCTTCCCCCTGGTCTCTGCGGCCACCAACCGCTCCACCAGCACGTGGTCTCACCATCGGTGGCCCCCCTTCTCCCGAAGTTACGGGGGCAATTTGCCGAGTTCCTTAACCACAGTTCGCCCGATCGCCTCGGTATTCTCTACCTGACCACCTGTGTCGGTTTGGGGTACGGGCCGCTCGAAACTCGCTAGAGGCTTTTCTCGGCAGCATGGGATCACTGGCTTCACCTGAAACGGCTCCGCTTCACGCCTCACCCACATGTGCTGCGGATTTGCCTACAGCACGGGCTACACGCTTGCCCCGGCACAACCACCGGCCGGGCCCAGCTACCCTCCTGCGTCACCCCATCGCTTGCCTACTACCACCCGAGTTCCGAAACGCCGGCCATCCCCCCGAAAGGTTCAGACCATTGTGACGTTAGTACAAGCAGGTTCAGCATGGACGCTTCTACGCGGGTACGGGAATATCAACCCGTTGTCCATCGACTACGCCTCTCGGCCTCGCCTTAGGCCCCGACTCACCCAGGGCGGATTAGCCTGGCCCTGGAACCCTTGGTCATCCGGCGGCAGGGTTTCTCACCCTGCTTTCGCTACTCATGCCTGCATTCTCACTCGCGTCACCTCCACGGCTGGATCACTCCGCCGCTTCACCGGTGACACGACGCTCCCCTACCCATCCACACACCTGGACCACAAAGGCCTGGTACACGTGTGAATGCCACAGCTTCGGCGGTGTGCTTGAGCCCCGCTACATTGTCGGCGCGGAACCACTTGACCAGTGAGCTATTACGCACTCTTTCAAGGGTGGCTGCTTCTAAGCCAACCTCCTGGTTGTCTATGCGACCCCACATCCTTTACCACTTAGCACACGCTTAGGGGCCTTAGCTGGTGATCTGGGCTGTTTCCCTCTCGACTACGAAGCTTATCCCCCGCAGTCTCACTGCCACGCTCTCACTTACCGGCATTCGGAGTTTGGTTGACTTCAGTAAGCTTGTGGGCCCCCTAGGCCATCCAGTGCTCTACCTCCGGCAAGAAACACATGACGCTGCACCTAAATGCATTTCGGGGAGAACCAGCTATCACGGAGTTTGATTGGCCTTTCACCCCTAACCACAGATCATCCCCCAACTTTTCAACGTTGGTGGGTTCGGCCCTCCACGCGGTCTTACCCGCGCTTCAGCCTGCCCATGGCTAGATCACTCCGCTTCGGGTCTAGGACACGCGACTGAACGCCCTATTCAGACTCGCTTTCGCTACGGCTCCCCCACACGGGTTAACCTCGCCACGTATCACTAACTCGCAGGCTCATTCTTCAAAAGGCACGCCGTCACCCCCAGCAAAACTGGGACGCTCCGACGGATTGTAGGCGCACGGTTTCAGGTACTATTTCACTCCCCTCCCGGGGTACTTTTCACCTTTCCCTCACGGTACTCGTCCGCTATCGGTCACCAGGGAGTATTTAGGCTTACCAGGTGGTCCTGGCAGATTCACGGCAGATTACAGGAGTCCGCCGCTACTCGGGAACACGCCAACACAGACCGCAAAGTTTTCGCCTACCGGACTCTCACCGTCTACGGTGCCGCTTTCCAGCGGACTTCGACTAACCCACGATTTTCTGACTGTGCCACCAGCCGGCAGACCGGTGCAGACATGCCCCACAACCCCAACCATGCAACCCCTGCCGGGTATCACACATGCCTGGTTTAGCCTCATCCGCTTTCGCTCGCCACTACTCACGGAATCACTGTTGTTTTCTCTTCCTGCGGGTACTGAGATGTTTCACTTCCCCGCGTTCCCTCTACCTGCCCTATGTGTTCAGGCAGGAGTGACACCACATGACTGGTGCCGGGTTCCCCCATTCGGACACCCTGGGATCACAGCTCGGTTGACAGCTCCCCCAGGCCTATCGCGGCCTCCCACGTCCTTCATCGGCTCCTGGTGCCAAGGCATCCACCGTACGCCCTCAGCAACTTGACCACAAAGCAATAAAGATGCTCGCATCCACTGTGCAATTCTCAACCAACACCAAACCCACACCGTCAAACGTCCAAGCCTCCGGCCAACCAGCCGCGGTCCTCGAACCGATATGGATCCCGTCCGAAACAAACCGTTGGTTGTTTCAGGACCCAACAGGGTGCCTATACGTTCCCAGCGCCGCACCGGACTCGCGTTCCACTCCCGACAGATCGGGTTGTACTAACATCGCCGGCCGTTGCGACCAGGAATCTCGCCAGTGTCTCCGCCATTGAGCACCCCACCAGCACATTCGGCTGATGCGGGCTCCTTACAGCCTTTCGGCTGAAGGTGCTCCTTAGAAAGGAGGTGATCCAGCCGCACCTTCCGGTACGGCTACCTTGTTACGACTTCGTCCCAATCGCCAGCCCCACCTTCGACGGCTCCCTCCACAAGGGTTGGGCCACCGGCTTCGGGTGTTGCCGACTTTCGTGACGTGACGGGCGGTGTGTACAAGGCCCGGGAACGTATTCACCGCAGCATTGCTGATCTGCGATTACTAGCGACTCCGACTTCACGGGGTCGAGTTGCAGACCCCGATCCGAACTGAGACCGGCTTTTTGGGATTCGCTCCACCTCACGGTATCGCAGCCCTTTGTACCGGCCATTGTAGCATGCGTGAAGCCCTGGACATAAGGGGCATGATGACTTGACGTCATCCCCACCTTCCTCCGAGTTGACCCCGGCAGTCTTCGATGAGTCCCCGGCCGAACCGCTGGCAACATCGAACAAGGGTTGCGCTCGTTGCGGGACTTAACCCAACATCTCACGACACGAGCTGACGACAGCCATGCACCACCTGTGAACGGCCCCGAAGGACCCGACATCTCTGCCGGATTACCGTACATGTCAAACCCAGGTAAGGTTCTTCGCGTTGCATCGAATTAATCCGCATGCTCCGCCGCTTGTGCGGGCCCCCGTCAATTCCTTTGAGTTTTAGCCTTGCGGCCGTACTCCCCAGGCGGGGCGCTTAATGCGTTAGCTGCGGCACAGAGAACCGGAGAGGCCCCCCACACCTAGCGCCCAACGTTTACAGCGTGGACTACCAGGGTATCTAATCCTGTTCGCTCCCCACGCTTTCGCTCCTCAGCGTCAGTATCGGCCCAGAGACCCGCCTTCGCCACCGGTGTTCCTCCTGATATCTGCGCATTTCACCGCTACACCAGGAATTCCAGTCTCCCCTACCGAACTCAAGCCTGCCCGTATCAGCTGCAAGCCCACAGTTGAGCTGCGGGTTTTCACAGCTGACGCAACAAGCCGCCTACGAGCTCTTTACGCCCAATAAATCCGGACAACGCTCGCGCCCTACGTCTTACCGCGGCTGCTGGCACGTAGTTGGCCGGCGCTTCTTCTCCAGGTACCGTCACTTGCGCTTCGTCCCTGTCGAAAGAGGTTTACAACCCGAAGGCCTTCATCCCTCACGCGGCGTCGCTGCATCAGGCTTCCGCCCATTGTGCAATATTCCCCACTGCTGCCTCCCGTAGGAGTCTGGGCCGTGTCTCAGTCCCAGTGTGGCCGGTCGCCCTCTCAGGCCGGCTACCCGTCGTCGCCTTGGTAGGCCATCACCCCACCAACAAGCTGATAGGCCGCGAGCCCATCCCAAGCCGAAAAACTTTCCACACCATGTGATGCCACACGACATGAATATTCGGTATTAGCCCCCGTTTCCGAGGGTTATCCCAAAGCCTGGGGCAGGTTACTCACGTGTTACTCACCCGTTCGCCGCTCGAGTACCCCGAAGGGCCTTTCCGCTCGACTTGCATGTGTTAAGCACGCCGCCAGCGTTCGTCCTGAGCCAGGATCAAACTCTCCAACAAAACTCGTGTTGGTGAATCACTCACCCGGCAACAAACATGTTGTCACCAAAGGAATCCCAGACACGCAACACACTCCCGAAGAAGCGCGCCCATGCCACGGGGTAAAAATCATTTGGCACTGGCTTAACAAGCACCCTGTTGAGTTCTCAAACAACCAACACACACCGCCGAACTTCGCTGTCACTAGCGCCGTCCGCCCGGGGCATTTCGTACCGTTCTAGTCTACCATGTCCGCTTCGCTGCGTCAAGTCCGTCTTACGGGACTTTGTCCAGTTTCACGCACACACAACAACCCTTCCGGAGACCCGGCCGAGTGTCGTAGGCTGTCGGCAGGACGTCCGCTGCGGCTCACTTTCGCGACCCGCGGTGCTCGTCCGTTTCCCTGCCGAGGAAGAACCTTACCCGTTCTGCGTCCGACATCCAAATCGCGTCTGTCGGCCGTTTCGCGGGCACGATCACTCGCCGGTCACCCGGTTTGATGATCGATTTGGCTTCGGCAGGACGACCGCCGCGGCGCGACTGGCGCTCCGCTACCTCGTCCGTTTCCCTGCCGGTCATCTACACTACCCGGCCTTCCGATCACCACCAAATCGATCATGCTCTTTGGTGTTGACCGGCGCGCCGGGCGCCTGTAGCGAGGACAGAAGCTACGCGGCGCCCGGCGCGAGAGTCAAATCGAACTCATCCGCCGGCGAGCTCGACGCCGGCGAACGTGCGCTTTCCCTTGCGCAGCACCAGAAGCCCGCCCGCGAGGGCCCGCTCCGCGGCCACGACCTCCTCGGGATCGGAGACGCGCTCGTTGTTCACGTACGCACCGCCCTCCGACACCGTGCGCCGTGCCTCGTTGCGGCTGGAGGCCAGCCCGGCCGCGATGAACAGGTCGGCGACCGTCGAGCCGGGCGGGGCCTGCACGAGGCCGGCCTCGCTCAGCGCGGCCCGCAGCGTCGACGCCGACAGTTCGCCCAGTGAACCCCGGCCGAACAGCGCCTGACTCGCGGCGATCACCTGCGCGGTCTCCCCGGGTCCGTGCACGATCTTGGACATCTCCTCCGCGAGGCGCCGCTGCCCGAGCCGGGCCGCGGGTCGCTCCGCGGTCTCCTTCTCGATGGCCTCGATCTCCTCGCGCTCCAGGAACGTGAGCTTGCGCAACAGG
The DNA here is from genome assembly GCF_050947935.1 of Dactylosporangium sp. CA-052675. Lineage (GTDB taxonomy): Bacteria > Actinomycetota > Actinomycetes > Mycobacteriales > Micromonosporaceae > Dactylosporangium. The sequence goes on from NZ_CP192010.1 coordinate 8,180,471, forward strand.
CTGCCGACGACGGCGTCCTCGAGGTTCACGAAGTACTGGTACAACGCGTAGGGGCTGGTCAGCTCGGCATCCATCCAGAGGCTGCCGCCGCCGGTGGACTTGCCGAGCTTCTCCCCCGCCGAATTCACCAGCAGCGGCGTGGCCAGCAGGTGCACGGAGGCGCCCTCCACGCGATGGATCAGGTCGGTGCCGGCCGTGAGGTTGCCCCACTGGTCGCTGCCGCCGGTCTGCAGACGGCAGTCATACCGGCGGTACAACTCCAGGAAGTCCATTCCCTGGAGGATCTGGTAACTGAACTCGGTGTAGCTGATCCCCGCATCGGAGTTGAGCCGTGCGCTCACCGCGTCCTTGGTGAGCATCTTGTTGACCCGGAAGTGCTTGCCGATCTCCCGCAGGAAGTCGATCGCCGACATGGACGCGGTCCAGTCGTAGTTGTTGACCATCCGGGCGGCGTTGCTGCCGGTGAAGTCCAGGAACGGCTCGATCTGTCCGCGTAGCTTCTCGACCCACTCCGCGACCTGGTCGACCGAGTGCAACTGCCGCTCGGCGGACGGCCGGGGGTCACCGATCAGGCCGGTCGCGCCGCCGACGAGGGCGAGCGGCCGGTGCCCGGCCAGCTGCAGCCGGCGTACCGTCAGCACCTGGAAGAGATGGCCGATGTGCAGGCTCGGCGCCGTGGGGTCGAACCCGCAGTAATAGGTGATCGGCCCCTTCGCCATCTCCTTGCGGAGTTCGTCGAGGTCGGTCGAGAGCGCGATCATGCCGCGCCACTGCAGATCTTCGAGCACATCGGTCATGGGCGCGATTGTCCCACCAGCACCCGGGCGGCTCCCACCGCATTCGGTCCGACCAGGGTGAAGGAGTTTTGTCGTACCCGGTCGCTAGGGTTGGGGCATGGCAGTCGTGAAGATCAACGCGATCGAGGTTCCGGAGGGCGCCGGCCCCGAGCTGGAGCGCCGGTTCGCCGCGCGGCACGGCGCGGTCGAGGGCCAGCCGGGCTTCCTGGGCTTCGAGCTGCTCCGTCCCACGGCCGGCGAGACCCGCTACTTCGTCTACACGAAGTGGGAGTCCGAGGAGCACTTCCAGGCCTGGTCCAGCGGCCCGGCCCGCGAGGCCCACGCGGGTGAGCGCGGCCGCCCGGTCGCGACGGGCGCGAGCCTGCTGGAGTTCGAGGTCGTCGAGCACGCGGACCCGCGGGACTGACCATGGCGCGCTTCGTCCTCTTCCCCGGCCGCCATCACCTGCTGACCCGTTTCCAGGCGGCTTATCTGCGAGCCTTGGTGAAGAGCGAAGACGGCATCGGTACTGCGGGCGCATCCGCCACCGCGCCGCCCACGATCGTCTGGGCGGTGACGAGCGCCAACCACCAGAACACCAAACGCAATCCGGTGTCGTATGACCGCCGCGAGGCCGCCATCGAGCGCTTCAGCGTCCAGGAGGGCCTGCGCTCGCTGGTCGTGCCGGTCTTCGACACCGCGCACACCGACCGCTTCGCCGAGGTCACGCTCAAGAGCGTCGAGTCGGTCCTGGGGCACCGTCTGACGCCGGACGACACCGTGGTGGCCTGCTCGACGCCCGAGGTCGCCGCGCTGTATTCGGCCCTCGGCTTCCCCATCGCCCCGGTGGAGGCCGACACGGCGTTCATCGCCACGCCCGCGGGGGCCGAGCCGATCGCCACCATCACCCCGCCCGGCCCCGAGCGCCCCGCCGCCTCCCCCGCGCCGACCGGTCCCACCACCACCGTCCACACTCCCGAGGAGCCTGGGCCCGCCGCCACCGTCCACACACCCGACGATCCTGGGCCGACCGCCACCGTCCACACGCCCGAGGAGCCTGGGCCCGCCGCCAGCGTTCACACACCCGGCTCCGGAGGCACCGACGGCTCGCGCGACCCTCACCCGGCCTCGGTGCCCGAGCGGCCGTGGGACGTGCTCCTGCGCCTGGCCGGCGGCGACCCGTCCTGGCGCGCGGCGGCGCACCCGGCGACGCTGGACGTCTTCGACCGCTACCGCCTCGGCGAACAGGTCGCCCTCGTGGTGAACGACCCCGTCGTCGGCGAGGAGGGCGGCCTGACCACGACCCGCGACTACCGCACCTACGCCGAGGCGTTCGAGGCCAGCGCCGAGCGCAAGTGGGACCTCGTCAAGCGCCACGTCCGCCCGGGCCGGATCGTCGACGTCGGCTGCGGAGCCGGCGCCGTGCTCGCCCTCGCCGACCGCGAGCCGGCCCTGCGCGAGAGCGACCTGATCGGCGTCGAGGTCGCCCGCCACCTCTACGAGGAGTGCGTGCACCGCAAGGCCCAGGGCTGGTTCACCAACCCCAACGTGTATTTCTACTGCCGAAACGTCCTCGGCGGCGCCGTCTTCCCGCCGCGCTCGATCAACACGACCCTGACGTTCGCGCTGACGCACGAGATCTGGTCCTACGGGCACCAGATGGACTCGCTGCGCGCGTTCGCGCAGGCCATCTACGACCACACGGTCCCCGGGGGCGTCTGGATCAACTCCGACGTCTGCGGCCCCGACAACCGCGCGCTGCGGGTCCGCCTGTCGCTGCAGGGCAGCCCGCCCGCCCCCACGGCGCAGCCCGATCCCGCCGCCCTGGACGAGCTGAGCCGGGACGAGATCGCGGCCCACGTCGAGGCCCTCTCCACCCGGGCGCGGCTGGACCGCTTCGCCGCGGACTTCCACTTCCCGCTGCCCTACAAGGACGTCGAGGACCCCTCCGACCCCGGGGCGGTCGAGATCGCCCTGTCCGACGCCATGGAGTTCCTCACCCACAAGGACTACCCCGACAACTGGCTCTCCGAGGCCCACGAGCAGTTCTGCGGCCTGGAGTTCGCCGACTGGAAGGCCCTGCTGACCGACGTCGGCTTCGAGGTCGACCCGGCATCGCACTCCTGGCGCAACGACTGGATCGTCGAACACCGCATCCGCCCCTACGCCCGGCTGTCCACACTGGACGGCCACCCGCTCGACTGGCCCGACACCCACGTCCTGCTGGTCGCCCGCCGCCCCTTGAACACCTGACACCGTTGATCACCTGACACCGTTGATCACCTGACACCGTTGAACACCTGACACCACTGCCGCCACGAGCGTCGCGGGGCCGACCGGGCGCCGCCGCCGCCGCCCGTGCGCGACTCCGGCATCACCCGTCCGACCCGCACCCAGACTCAGACTCAGGCCCGGCCGCGTGGCGCTGCCCGGCCCGCATCCCGGCCCGGCGAGCGCGGCCGGGCGACCACCGACAGATCGGGGGCACAGCGTGAAGGCGTTGCAGTATTCCGAGTACGGGCCGTCGAGCGTCCTGCACATCGTCGAGCGCGCCGAGCCCGAGCCGCCGGCCGGGCGCATCCGCATCGCCGTGCGGGCCGTGGGGGTGAACCCCTTCGACTGGAAGGTGCGCAACGGCGCCTTCGGCACCTCACCGGACCGCCTCCCGATGATCCCGCACTCCGACGCGGCCGGGGTCGTCGACGCCGTGGGCGAGGGCGTCGAGGGCGTGGCGGTCGGCGACGAGGTGTTCGGGGTGGCCGAGGGCGGCGCGGCCGCCGAGCACGCGATCCTGCGCCACTGGGCGGCGAAGCCCCCGGCCCTGAGCTTCACCGAGGCCGCCGGTCTGCCCAACGTCGTCGAGACCGCCGGTCGCGCCCTGGACCTGCTCGGCCTCGGCCGGACCCAGCCGCCCGCGACCGCGCACGGCCCCGCCGCCGCGCAGGGCCCCGCGACCGCGCACGGCACCACGACCGCGACAGCGCCCGGCACTGCGAGCACAGGCGACGCCGGGACCGGCGCATCAGCGGCCTCCAGCTCTCCGGCACCCACCGCCGCCGCACCAAGCGGCAACGCACCAGCCGGCGGCGTATCAGCCGGCGACACAGCAACCAGCGGCGTAGCAGGGAACACAGCGACCGGCGGCGTATCAGGCGGTGCAGCCACCAGCGGCGTAGCAGGCGGTGCAGCCACCAGCGGCGAGCCGGGTGGCGAGGGCCGTGCGGCCCATCGGGACGACGCGCAGCCCGCCGCGGGCGTGACGCTCGTCGTCAACGGGGCGGCCGGCGGGGTCGGGATCGCCGCGGTGCAGATCGCCATCGCTCGCGGGGCCACGGTCATCGGCACCGCGAGCGAGCGCAACCACGACTTCCTGCGCGGGCTGGGGGTGATCCCGGTGACGTACGGGCCGGGGCTCGCCGACCGCATCCGCGCGCTCGCGCCGGACGGGGTCGACCGGGCGCTGGACACGGCCGGGCGCGGGGCCGTCGCCGAACTCGTCACGCTCACCCCGACGCCGGCGGACGTGGTGAGCATCGCCGACTTCGACGCGCCGAAGCTCGGGGCGCGGGTCACCGACGGCTCCGAGGGCCGCGCGTACCAGACGATGCACGAGGCCGCCGCCCTCTACACCGCGGGCCGCTTCTCGATGCCGGTCGAGCGCACGTTCCCGCTGGAGGAGGCCGCGGCCGCGAACGACCTGAGCGAGTCCGGCCACGTCCGCGGCAAGATCGTCATCACCATCTGACCACCCCCGCCGGGAGCCGAAGAGCCGACCACCGGGGGGCAGCGCGAAAACCGCCGGGCGGCGAGTGCGAGAGCCACCCGGCGGGAGCTCGAGGGCCACCCGGCGGGAGCGCTGGACCATCAGCCGGGGAGTTGGCGGTCAGGGGCCGAGGTCCACCGGGGCCGGGGTGGCCCGCTTGCAGACCCGGTTGTCGCCCGAGCTGCGGCCCATCACGTGGCGGGCGGCCCACGGCAGCATGTGCCGGCGCATCCAGGCCAGCTCCGCGGTGATCGCCCGGTGGCGGGGGCGGCGCACCGGCGGCGGCAGCGACGCGTTCCAGGAGTCATCGAAGCCGGGGAGGCCGAGGGCGTACGCGAGGGCGCGGCCGATGCGCTCGTGCCCGGCGCTGTTCGCGTGCAGGCGGTCGTCGCTCCACAGGCGCGGATCGGAGGCCACCGGGTATGCGCCGAGGTCCAGCAGGATCGCGCCGCTGTCCGCGGTCGCCTTGCGGATGGCCTCGTTGAGGGCGAGGACGCGGCCGCGCAGGGGCTTGGCGATGGGCATCACCGGGGCCGGGTCCGGCAGCGTGAAGGTGAGCACGGTCGCGCCCGAGGAGACCAGGGCGTCCTGCATGGCGAAGATGTCGGCGGCCACCGCGGCCACGTCGAAGGAGCCGCGGAGGATGTCGTTCATGCCCGCCACGACGGTGGCCAGGTCCGGCTCCAGGGCCACCGCGGGGGCCAGCTGCTCGGCGCGGATCCGGGCCGTGGTGCGGCCGCGGATGGCCAGGTTGGCGTATTCCAGGACCGGCCCGCCGCCGCCGGACTGCGACCGCGCCACGTGCTCGGCGAAGCGGTCCGCCCAGCCTCGGTAGCCGCCCCGCCCGTCCGGGTCGTCCATGCCCTCCGTGGTGCTGTCGCCGATGGCGACGTAGCGGCGGTACACCCTCGTCATGACGTGCGCGAGGCGTAGGCGGCGCGGGCCGACTCGACGGTCGGCAGGTGCTCGGCCGCCCAGGCGCGGCAGGCGTCCATCGCCGGGAAGAGGGTGCGGCCGAGGTCCGTGATGGCGTATTCGACGCGCGGCGGGAGCTCGTCGTAGGCGGTCCGGGTGATCATGCCGTCGCGCTCGAGGGCCCGCAGGGTCTCCGCGAGCACCTTCGCCGACACGCGGCGCAGCGGCACGCGCAGCTCGGTGAAGCGGCGGGGGGAGCCGTCACGCAGGCAGGTCAGGACCATGCCCGCCCACTTGTCGCCGATCTGGAACGGCGTCGCGGACGACGGGCAGGCCGGGTCGAACAGGTCCGGCGGCAGCGGTGCGCGCATGCGCTCACGGTAACGCGCGCCCCGGTTACGTTGCAGTCACCGGGGTCTGCCGTTCTACGGTCCGGGGCATGACCAGGACAGTGGTATTCGGAGCGGGTGGGCGGGCCGGTCGTGCGGTGCTGGCGGAGGCGCGGCGGCGCGGTGTCACGGCGACCGCGGTGGTACGGGATCCGGGGAGGTACCCGGACCTGCGGGACGCGGTCGCCGGGGACGTCACCGATCCGGCGCTCGTGGCCCGCGCGGCGCACGGGCACGACACCGCGATCGTGACGGTGTACAGCGCGGAGCAGCACGACTACGCGGCGGCGATGGAACGCCTGCTGGAGGGGCTGGAGCGGGCCGGCGTCCCCCGGCTGCTCGTCGTCGGGCTCGCCCCCACGCTCGGGCCGCTGCCCGAGGACTTCCCGGCCGCCTGGCGGCCGTTCGTGGAGGCGCGCCGCGCGGAGCTGGCGGTGCTGCACCGCTACGCGGGGCCCGTCGACTGGGTGGTCGTCACCCCGCCGATGGAGCTGGTGGCGAGCGATGACGGCGGGTACACCTACGCGGCGCTGGCGGCGGCACTGCTGGACGAGGTCGTCGCAGGCCGCCACCACCGCCGTCAGATCGCAGCCGGCGGCTAGACCGACTTCTGGTAGGACCGGAACGTGCGCGTGGACAGCCACACCAGCAGCGCGGCCAGGACCACCAGGGCGCCGCCGTAGGACAGGGTGCGGGGCCCGTCGAACGTGCCGGCCAGCGCCGAGCGGCACGTCTCCAGGGCCCAGTTCACCGGGTTGCCCCGGGCCGCCGTGCGCATCCACGGCGGCATCAGGGCCGGGGCCATGAACGACGAGGACAGGAACGTCAGCGGCAGCAACAGCAGGGTGTTGAGGCCGATGATGGTCTCGCGCCGGCGCACCAGCATGCCCGCGATGTTCGACAGGGCGCTGAACACCACGCCGAGCAGGGCCGCCGACGCGACGAGCAGCAGCACCCCGCCCACGGGGTAGGCGGCGCCGGCGGCCACGCCCAGCAGCACGATGATCACGGACTGCAGGGTGACGCTCAGGGTCTGCTCGACGACGACGGCCTCGAGGATCGCGCCGCGGCGGGCGGGCGTGGTGAGCAAGCGGTTCATGGTGCCGCGGTCGATCTCCTCGAGCACGCCCATGCCGGACCACATGCTGGAGGAGACCGCGGTCATGACCACGATGCCGGGCACCAGGTACTCGATGTAGCCGCCGCTGCCGAACCCGGGCAGCTCGACGATCCGGCGGAACAGGTTGCCGAACAGGAACAGCCAGATCACGGGCTGTACGAGCGTCACGAGCAGCAATGCCGGCTGCTGCACGAAGACCTTCAGGCGCCGCGCGGTCAGGTACACGAGGGTCATGCCGAAACCTCCAGGCGACGACCGGCGTGCCGCAGGTACACGTCATCGAGACTCGGACGCGCGACCGTGACCGTGGCGACCCCGATCCCGCGGGCGTCGAGGGCGGCGAGCGCGGCGGGGACGGCGGCCGCCCCGTCGTCGGCCCGGGCCGACAGCCGCATGCCGTCGAGGGTCACCTCGCGCAGCATCGGCAGTCCCGTGAGCGCCGCGCGGGCCTGCGGGCCGTTCGCGGTTTCCGGGATTTCGATGTGTACCGCGTCCCCGCGCAGCTCCCCCTTGAGCCGATCCGGGCTCCCCTCGGCGACGACCCGCCCGCCGTCGACGATGACGAGCCGGTCGGCCAGGCGGTCCGCCTCGTCCAGGTAGTGCGTGGTGAGCAGGATCGCCAGCCCGGTGAGCCCCTTGATCTCCCGCCACAGGGCGGTGCGCGCCTCGGGGTCGAGCCCGGTCGTCGGCTCGTCGAGGAACAGCACCTCGGGCCGGTGTACCAGGCCCATGGCGACGTCGAGGCGGCGCTGCATGCCGCCGGACCAGTCGCGGGTGGGACGGTCCGCGGCGCCGGTGAGGTCGAAGCGCTCCAGCAGCTCCCCGACGCGGCGGCGCAGCCCGGCGCCGCGCAGGCCGAACAGGTGGCCCTGCAGCGTGAGGTTCTCGCGGCCGGAGGCGGCCGGGTCGAGCCCGCCGCGCTGGGCGACGACGCCGATCGCGGCCCGGGCCCGGCCCGGCGCGCGGGTCACGTCGTGGCCCATGACCTCGGCGTGGCCGGAGTCGGCGCGGGTCAGCGTGGTGAGGATCTTGACGGTGGTGGACTTGCCGGCGCCGTTGGGGCCGAGCAGCCCGACGATCTCGCCCGGCTCGACGGTGAGCGACAGGCGGTCGAGGGCGCGCACGCCCTTGGGGTAGGTCTTGACGAGGTCCCGGGCCAGGATGGCAGCGGGCATGACGGTCTCCCGTTCGGTCGGACCGGCCGCGCGGGTTCGCTATCCTGGCATGTGCAGACACCAGAGACCGGATTCGTTCCCGCGAAGTCGGTTGAGGTCGTTTCCCGGGTCGTGGTGTTCCCGCACCATGGCCCGGGTTTTTACTGCTCCCGGCGTCCGTCCTGCGACGGTCCGGATGCCAGGCGTTCGTGTCCGGCGCGCCAGAGCTCGACGCCGGAGAGGGTGCCCTGCTCGATCTCGGTGACGAGGCCGCGCACCCAGTCGGCCTCGGCGCGCAGCAGCGCCAGGCCGAACTCGACCTCGACGGTGAACAGGCGCGGGACGGTCTCGGCATAGGAGGCGATCGCCGCCTCCTCGTCCGCGATCCGGCGCGTGAGGATCTCCGCGCGCTCGCGCAGCAGGCCGACGGCCTCGTCGGGCGGCAGCACGCCGAGCACGGACAGGGCCGCGCGCAGCTTCGGGTACTCCCGCTCGGGCTCCCCGACCAGGTCGCGCACCCAGTCGACGGCCTCCGCGCGGCCGGCCTCGGTGATCGAGTACACGGTCCGCTCCGGGCGCCGGCCCTCGCGCGTGGTCCCGGCCGCCTCGATGAAGCCGTGCTTCTCGAGGTTGCCGACCACGGTGTAGAGCGAGCCCCACTGGATCTTGAGGTCCTGCTCCTTGCCGTGGCCGCGCATCTCCGCGGCGATCTCGTACGGGTGCATGGGCCGCTGGTACAGCGTCGTCAGGACGTGCAGGGCGAGCAGGTTGCCAACCTTGCGCCGCTTGGCCATCGCGCACCCCCCGACATCCTCGCACACGGATACTCGCCGACGAGTATAGAGACATACTCGTCGGCGAGTAAAGCGCGCAGCGGCCTCCCCCGGGCGGCTACGCGGACGCGGCGAACGCCTCGAACTGCTCGGCCACCCCGGTCAGGTGCTCCTGCTCGTTCGACGAGCCGTCGGGGGTCGAGACGCGCCAGCGCCGCTGCCCCGGCACGATCGCGACCCGGATCGAGGCGCCGTCCTCCCGCCACAGCTCGGCCGACGTGTTGTCCTCGTCGAGCCGGCCGATGAAGTCGCGGATGTCGTCCCCGGTCGGATGATGGGCCAGCGACCCGTCCTCGGTCGTCATCCTCGGCACCGGCAGCCGCAGCAGCCGCCGCGGCTGCCAGAGCGCCGCAGGCTGATGGCGACCGGGCCGCTGGAAACACAGCAGCTCGCACTCGTCGGCCAGCTTGTGGATGAAGTGCAGCGCCTCGCCGGGCGCGTCCCGGTGCAGCGCCAGCAGCACGTGCGTGGCCTCGCCGACCACCGGCTCCGCCCACAGCGCCGGATCGACTCCCGCCCGCACCTCGCGGTCGAAGCGCTCCACGCCGGGATCGACGATCGCCCATTCCGCGTCGCCGCGCCGCAACGCCTCGTAACGGTCGACACCCTGGTCAACCGTGATCGGCCGGGCCTCGTACCAGACACCAACCTCGATCAACTCCGCCATGGAAGACCAACCTACGGAACCGGTGGAAATGGGCGCAACCCAGCCACGCTGGGTGCCGAATCCATCACCAGATCCGGGTTCTACCCTTGGTGATCATCACTCTGCGCTATGTGGCGCGCGGCGACCGTCTCGACCAGTCCCCCGGCCGCGTGCGTGGTCACCGTCAGCGGGCCGCCCGTATCCCCTGGTAGATCCAGGATTACGGCGGTGAGCGGGAGTGCGGCGACCCGGCCGTGAGCGGTCAGCCGCCCGGCCGGCTCGGCCCGCGCCCCGGCGATGTCGGTCCAGAGCACCGTCACGGACGGGTGACGACGCGACGACAGTCCGCGCGTGCGCAGCGTCAGGCCGTCGTCGCCGGTCGTGATGCACACCGGCACGCCGCCGCCGAACAGCAGGGCGAGGCCGGGGCCGAGCTCCCAGATGAGCGCCGCGCGCTCCAGCGGCACGCGGCCGAACCAGCGCAGCGCGCCGGCGGCGTGCGCGGCCCGCTGCCGGCGACGCGCCCACCACTGGACCAGCAGCACGGGGCCGACCGCGGCCGCGGTGATGCCGGCGAAGGCCAGGGCCGCGGGCCAGCGCCCGAGCAGCGGCAGCCCGACCGGTACCGCGGCGGCGAGCCCGAGCCACCAGCCGCGCCCCCGCACCGGGTCAACGCTACGCGGGCGGGGCATGATGGGGCATGCCCTCTGCGCGCCTCGTCCGGCCGCTCCTGACGGCCGCGGTCCTGGTCCTGGCCGTGGCCGGCTGCGGCGGCAAGGAGGCCCCGCCGGCCGCCGTGCCGCAGTTCGCCTCCGCCCCGGCCTCGGCCGCGGAGCCGAGCGCCGCCCCGCCGCCGTCCAGCGCCGCCCCGCCGGCCGCGCCCACCAGCGCCGCCCCCGTCGCCGTCCCGGCCGGCGTCACCGCGGGCATCGTGATCTACGACCGGCAGGCGGAGGCGTACGTCCTGCAGCAGAAGCCCAGCTGGCGGTTCCGCTCCGCGTCGCTGGTCAAGCTGCTCATCGCGCTCGACTACTTCTGGAACAAGGGCCCCGCGTACTCGGTGCCGGCCGCCGACCAGCCCAGGCTCCAGGTGATGCTGCGCAGCAGCGACGACGCGGCCGCGACCGGGCTGTGGAAGGCCGGCGGGCAGCGCGAGATCGTCAGCCGCATGGTGCAGCGGCTCGGGCTGCAGGACACCGCACCCCCGCCGGTCAGCCAGCCGGGGTACTGGGGCTACACGGCGATCAGCGCGGGCGACCTGGTGCGGGTGTACCGGTACATCCTCGACGAGGCGCCGGCCCCGGTGCGCGAGTTCATCATGGGCAACCTGCACCAGACCACGAAGTGCGGGACCGACCACTACGACCAGTCCTTCGGCATCCCGAGCACGTTCAAGGCCCCGCGCTCGGCCAAGCAGGGCTGGTCGGGCTTCGGCGACGACCCGGCCACCCCGTGCGTGGCCGGCGCCGGCTACGACGGCGGCGCGCGGTTCGTGCCGGCCGCGGCCGGCACGAACGCGCCCGACATGATGGGCGAGGTGCTGCACACCACGGGCACCGTCGGGGAGAACGACCGGTACATCGTGGCCGTGCTGTCGGTACACCCGGATGGTTCGCCGTTCGCGAAGGCGGCCGCCAACCTCACGAAGATCACGAAGGCGCTGCCCCTGCCGGCGTCCACCAAGCTCTAGGACGGCGGGCCGCCCGGTCGTGTCGAGACGGGCCTGACGGCTCCGACCACCTCGTGACGCCATTCCTGAGAGGAATCTTTTTTGCGATGAAGTACCTGCTGCTCATCCACATGAACCCCGACGTGTGGTCGACGCTCACCCAGGCCGACATCGACGAGGTGATGTCCGGGCACGACCAGTTCATCAAGACCATCACCGAGTCCGGCGAGCTGATCCGCACCGACGCGCTCGGCGGGCCCGAGGAGAGCGCGGTCGTGCGGGTGCGCTCCGGCGCGGCGACGGTCACCGACGGGCCCTACGTCGAGGCCAAGGAGTTCCTGGCCGGGTTCTACCTGGTCGAGTGCGAGTCCCGGGACCGCGCGTGCGAGCTGGCCGCCATGATCCCGGATGCGAAGTGGAACGCGATCGAGGTGCGCGCCATCGTGCACACCCAGGAGAAGTAACCCAGCGTGTCCACGCGGCGGCCGATCCGTCACCGGGCGGATCGGCCGCCGCCGTTTTGTCGGTGGTGGTCCGTAGAATCGCGGCCATGGAGAGTGCACTCGATGTTCTACGCAGGGTGTTCGGTTACGACGCGTTCCGGGGCAGCCAGCAGGAGATCATCGAGCATGTGATCGCGGGCGGCGACGCCCTCGTCCTCATGCCGACGGGCGGCGGCAAGTCGCTGTGCTACCAGATCCCGGCCATCGTCCGGCCGGGCACGGCGGTCGTGATCTCCCCGCTCATCGCGCTCATGCAGAACCAGGTCGACACGCTGCGGGAGCTGGGCGTGCGGGCCGGGTTCATCAACTCCACCCTCGACTTCGACACCCGCCGCACGGTCGAGGCCGAGTTCGCCGGCGGCGAGCTCGACCTGCTCTACCTCGCCCCCGAGGCCCTCGCCTCGCAGAGCACCATGCGGCTGCTGGACCGCGGCAAGATCGGGCTCTTCGCGATCGACGAGGCGCACTGCGTCTCGCAGTGGGGCCACGACTTCCGCCCCGACTACCTCAACCTGTCGATGCTGCACGAGCGCTGGCCGGACGTGCCGCGCATCGCGCTGACCGCGACCGCGACCAGCGCCACGCACAAGGAGATCGCGACCCGGCTCGGCCTCGACGAGGCCCGGCACTTCGTGTCGAGCTTCGACCGGCCCAACATCCAGTACCGCATCGTGGCCAAGCAGGACCCGCGGCGGCAGCTGCTGGAGTTCCTGCGCGGGGAGCACCGCGGCGAGGCCGGGATCGTCTACTGCCTGTCCCGCAACTCCGTCGAGAAGATCGCCGACTTCCTCAAGGACAACGGCATCCCCGCCCTGCCCTACCACGCCGGCCTCGACGCCCGGACCCGCGCCACCAACCAGGACCGGTTCCTGCGCGAGGACGGGCTCGTCATGGTCGCGACCATCGCGTTCGGGATGGGCATCGACAAGCCCGACGTCCGGTTCGTCGCCCACCTCGACCTGCCGAAGTCCATCGAGGGCTACTACCAGGAGACGGGCCGGGCCGGGCGCGACGGGGAGCCGTCGGTCGCCTGGCTGGCCTACGGCCTGCAGGACGTCGTGCAGCAGCGCAAGATGATCGACACCTCCGAGGGCGACGCCGCCCACCGCCGCAACCTCGGCCGGCACCTCGACGCGATGCTGGCGCTGTGCGAGACCGTCGAGTGCCGGCGCGGGCAGCTGCTGGCCTACTTCGGCCAGGAGCTCGGCAAGCCCTGCGACAACTGCGACACGTGCCTGGCCCCGCCCGAGTCGTGGGACGGCACGATCGCGGCGCAGAAGCTGCTCTCGACCGTCTACCGGCTCGAGCGCGAGCGGGGGCAGAAGTTCGGCGCCGGCCAGTGCATCGACATCCTGCTCGGCAAGAAGACCGACAAGGTCGTGCAGTGGCACCACGACGAGCTGAGCGTGTTCGGCGTCGGCACCGACCTGCGCGACAACGAGTGGCGGGCCGTGATCCGGCAGCTGCTGGCGCAGCGCCTGCTGTCCGTCGAGGGCGACTACGGCACCCTGGTGCTGACGGAGAGCAGCGCCGAGGTGCTGGGCCGCCGCCGCACGGTGATGATGCGCCGCGAACCCGAACGCGCGATCTCGGCCGCCAAGACCGCGAAGACGGCACGCCAGGACGCGTCGGCCGCCCTGCCCGCCGCGGCGACGCCCGTGTTCGAGCACCTGCGGGCCTGGCGGGCGGCGACGGCCAAGGAGCAGTCCGTGCCCGCCTACGTCATCTTCCACGACGCCACGCTCCGCCAGATCGCCACGAGCCGCCCGCGGACGCTGGCGGAGCTGTCGGCCGTGAACGGCGTCGGGGAGAACAAGCTCGCTAAGTTCGGCCAGCAGATCCTGGACGCCCTAGCGGAGCTGGACTGACCGTCCCCTCCACGAAGATGCTGTGCCAGAGGCAGAAGCTCAGGACGATCCAGAGCTTCCGCGCGTGGTCGGCCTGACCGCGCTCGTGCTCCTTGAGCAGGTCGTGGGCGTAGTCGAGGTCCAGCAGCGCCTTCGCGCCGGACGTGGACAGCACGTGGTGGGCCCACTCGTTGAGCTCCGAGCGCAGCCAGGCCTTGGCCGGGGTCGGGAAGCCGAGCTTCGGGCGGTCCTTGATGAAGGCCGGCACGATGCCCTCGGCCGCCTGGCGCAGCGCGTACTTCGTCGTGGTGCCCTTGCGCGGGACCTTCAGGTGCGGCGGCAGCGTCGAGAGCACCTCGAAGACCCGGCGATCCAGGTAGGGCACGCGCAGCTCCAGCGAGTGCGCCATCGACATGCGGTCGGCCTTGGTCAGGATGTCGCCGGGCAGCCAGGTGTTCAGGTCGATGTGCTGCATGGTCGTCGCCGGGTCCAGGTCCTCGACCTCCGCGTAGAGCGCCGCGGTCACGTGCGCGTGCCCGACCGCGGGGGCGCCGCGCAGCAGGCGGGACCGTTCGGCGTCGGAGAGGATGCGGGCGTTGCCGAAGTACCGCCGGCGCAGTGGCGTTGTCGCCCGCTCCAGGTAACTCTTGCCGCGCATCCCCTCCGGCATCACCCGGGCCACCCGCCGCAGCGCCCGCTGGATCGACGGGCCCCGGCGGGAGACGGGCGCGAGGGACTGCGGCTCGCGGTAGATCGCGTAGCCGCCGGCGAGCTCGTCCGCGCCCTCGCCCGACAGGACGACCGTGACGTGCTCGGCGGCGGTGCGGCACAGGAAGTACAGCGGCACGATCGACGGGTCCGCGACCGGGTCGCCGAGGTGCCAGACGATCCGCGGCAGCGCCTCCATGACGTCGGCCGGGCTCACGATCGACGGGATCAGCTCCACGCCGAGCTCGCGGGCCGAGCGCTCGGCGATCTCGACCTCGTCGTTGCCGGCCTCGAAGCCGGCGGTGAACGCCCGCAGGTGCGGATGGTGCTCGGCGGCCAGGGCGACGATCGCGGTCGAGTCGATGCCGCTGGACAGGAACGCGCCCACCGGGACGTCGGCGCGCATGTGCGCCTTGACGCTGTCGCGCAGGGCCTCGCGCAGGTCGGCCACGACGGCGGCCTCCTCGGCGGCCGGGTCGGGGCGGAAGGCGGGGCGGCTCCAGCGGCGGATCTCCGGGGCGCGGCCGAGCTGCTTGGTGAGCAGGGCACCGGCGGGCAGCCGGGCGATGTCGCGGTGGAGGGTGTACGGCTCGGGGACGTACTGCATCGTGAGGTACAGCGACATCGCGGTCGGATCGAGGTCCTCGGCGGCGCAGTCCAGCAGCGGCGCCTTCTCGCTGGCGAGCCAGACGCCGTCGCGGGTCACCACGTAGTAGAGCGGCTTGATCCCGAACGGGTCGCGCGCCGCGTAGAGCGTGTCCGTCTCCTCGTCCCACAGCGCGAACGCGAACATGCCGCGCAGCCGGTCCAGGGCGGCCTCGCCCCAGACGTGGAACGCGGCCGCGACCACCTCGGCGTCGCCGTCGGTCGCGAACGTGGCGCCGTGGTCGCGGATCAGCTCCTCGCGCAGCGCCTCGAAGTTGTAGACCTCGCCGTTGAAGACGAGCGTCCAGCGGTCGGCGTAGCGCAGCGGCTGGCGGCTGCCCTGCCGGTCGATGACGGCCAGACGCGCGAACCCGGCGGCCGTGCCGGGGCCGAGCCGCTCCAGGGCCAGGTCGTCGGGGCCCCGGTGCTCGAGCAGGGCGAGCCGGCGCTCCATCGCGCCGAGGGTCGCCGCGGTGATGATGTCGTTGGTGGTGTACATCAGGAAGCCGCACATGCCAGTCAGCCGATCACCGCCCGGGCCCGCCCCGGGGCCGATGCCGGGCCGTCCATCCCACGACTCCCCCGGGCTCGGCGACCGGGGTAACCTGGGCGTTTCCCGGCCACAACGGGCGGCGCGGGGTGATCTGGCCACGGGGGCGGTTAGCGGTCCGGACGCCGGGTAGCCGCGCGCCATGCTCCTGAGGGTTGTGCGGCTGCTGGTGTGCGGAGTGCTCGGCGGGGTGGTGCTCGCGGCCGCGGCCCTGCCCGTCGCGATCGCGGGCGGCGGTGCGGCCAAGGCCGGCGGCGACACGTGGGAGTCGCTGCCGACGGAGCTGGCGACGCCCCGGGCCGCGCAGACCTCCTACGTGTACGCCAACGACGGCAAGACGCTCATCACCGCGTTTTACGACGAGAACCGGCGCGACGTCGCGCTCGACGAGATCGCCCCGGTGATGGGGCAGGCCGTCGTCGCCGCCGAGGACGCGCGCTTCTACCAGCATCACGGCGTCGACATCCGCGGCGTGGCGCGCGCGTTCGTGTCCAACAGCCGTGGCGGGGCGCAGCAGGGGGCCTCGACGCTGACCATGCAGTACGTCCGCAACGTCCTGAAGAATGACCCGGACCTGACGCCGCAGCAGCACGTCGACGCCCTCTCCGACACCCCGGCGCGCAAGGTGCGCGAGATGCGCTACGCGCAGGCGATCGAGAAGAAGTTCTCGAAGGCCGAGATTCTGCGGCGGTACCTGAACATCGCCTACTTCGGCGCGGGTGCGTACGGCATCGCGTCGGCCGCGCAGACGTACTTCGGCAAGTCCCCGGCCGACCTGACCCTGCCCGAGGCCGCCATGCTCGCCGGTCTGCTGCAGTCCCCCGACGTCGACAACCCGCTCACCGGGGACCGGACGGCGGCCATGAACCGCCGCGAGTACACCCTGGCCTCGATGGCGAAGATGCACACGATCTCCGCCCAGGACGCCGCGGCGGCCACGACGGCGGACCTGCACCTGACCGAGCTCCGGCCGCCCAACGACTGCACCGCGGTGCCCCAGGAGCACAACGACTGGGGCTTCTTCTGCGACTACTTCCGCGAGTGGTGGAACGAGCGCCCCGAGTTCGGCACCACCCCGACCGAGCGCGACGAGCGGCTGCGCACGGGCGGGTACACGATCGTCACGTCGCTGGACCCGAACGTGCAGGCGGCGGCGACGAGCCAGTCCCTCGGTGTCTACGGCTACGGCAACGCGCGCTCGCTGCCGCTGGCCGTCGTGACGCCCGGCAGCGGCCGCATCCTGGCCATGGCGGTGAACCGGCACTACAGCCTGGCGCCGGGCCGGGAGAACACCGTGAACCAGCTGATCGCGGGCGGCGCCGGGGTGGAGGGCTACCAGGCGGGCTCGACGTTCAAGATGTTCACGATGCTGGCCGCGCTCGACGGCGGCCTGCCCCTGAACACCCACTTCAACGCCCCGGCCCGCCTGACGACCATCTGGCCGGGCAGCGCCTCGGCCAGCTGCGGCGGCCACTGGTGCCCCGCCAACGACACCCCGTCGTGGATGGACGGCGACCGCACGATGTGGAACGGGTTCGGGCGGTCGGTGAACACGTACTTCGTGTGGCTGGAGCAGCGGATCGGCGCGCGGCGGGCGGTGGACATGGCGCAGCGCCTGGGCATCAAGTTCCGCGGGCAGCTGGATCAGAGCCTCGCCGCGAATGCCGATAAATGGGGATCTTTCACCCTGGGCGTGGCGCAGACGACGCCGCTGGACCTGGCCAACGCGTACGCCGCGGTGGCGGCGGGCGGCCTGTACTGCGCCCCGCTGCCCGTCCTGTCGATCAAGGACCCCGACGGCGTGTCGCTGGACGCGGGCTCCCCCGAGTGCCGCCAGGTCGTCGACCCGGACGTGGCCGCGGCGGCGACGGACGCCGCGCGCTGCCCGGTGGGCCGCGGCTCGGCCTACGGCAAGTGCGACGGCGGCACCGCGGAGAACGTCTCCGGGATCTTGGGGGGCCGCCCGGTGGCGGGCAAGACGGGCAGCTCCGAGAACAACGCGACCGAGACCTTCGCCGGCTTCACACCGCAGGTCGCGGCGGCGGGGATCGCGGTGAACGCGGACAACCCGAACGACTACGTGGGCGGGGGCGTGTCGAGCGCCGTGAACCAGGCGGTGGCCTTGACCATGGTCGCGGCGCTGCGGGGCCAGCCGGCGCAGGCGTTCCCAGCCCCGTCGCGCGCGAGAGCCCTCGGCACGTAACGCGCGCCGGCCCCGGCGCGCGACCCGCGCCGGGCCTGGTCAAGCCGCACCTCAAGCCGCACCCCAAGCGGCGGCCCGCGCAGGCCCGGCCGCCTGATCCGCTGACCAGATCACTCAAGGCCATCGACGACGAACGATCAGACCCAGCGGATCAGACCAGACCAGAACCCGACGCCGTGCACAGGCGACGTGCGTGCGGGCGTCCGTGGCAGGCGAGCGATCAGGGCCGGCCCGACCTCACATCCGACCCGGGGCCGCGGGGTCGATCAAGACGTGCCCGAACATCGTCGGCGGTGCGTTCCGTTCATTCACCTACGCTACCATCCGCATCCAAATTTTTGCCCTTGTCGATCACCCAGCGATCGCGCCCCGTAGCCGGACAGCTACTACGCCGCGTAGCCGCGCAAGGCGATCCAGTCGGCCATCCGCTGGATGCCCAGGGTGTACGAGCCTACGCCGAGCGCGTCCGCCGGATCCGCGATCCGCACGGTGTCGCCGTTGTTGCTGTAGCCGACGATCGTCAGGTAGTGACCGCCCGGGTACGCGTGGCCGTTCCCGGCATCGTCCACTGTGGACCCCGAGATGTTCGCGACCACGGCGTAGCCCTGGCTGATCGCGTGCACGACCCTCTGCTTCAGCTCCGCCGTGTCGGCCGCCGACGCGGACTGGCCGCGGATGAAGTGGGCGGTGTAGAAGTTGCTGCCGGTGTACGCGTTCAGGGCCCGCGTCGTGTCCTGCGACGAGTTCGTGCCGCTCTCCGTCGTGCCCAGGGACTGCGCGACCTGGGACTGGGACGGGAACAGGTTGCGGGCCGTCAGGGCGATCCGGGTCGCCGCGGGGCCGCAGAAGTAGTAGTTCTCCTGCCAGGCGAACTGGTACGGCAGGTCCAGCTGGGCGGGGGCCGCGGGCGCGGCCGGCGCCGAGGTCTGGGCCTGGGACTGGGACTGAGACTGGGACTGGGACTGGGTCGGGGCCGCAGTCGGGCGTTTGGCGCGGTCGGCCTTCGACGGGCTTTCCCGGGGCACCACGGCTTCGGCCGCGGCGGCGGGAGGCGCACTCGGCACAGATGCGTTCGAGGCGGCCACGGCGCCGAGGCCGGCCGCCAGCGCGACAACCGCCGACGCCACCGCGACCGGCAGCCGCGGCGCTGTGAGGATGCGCCGCGCATGACGGGATCGGTAGATGTACGACACGGGGAACGAACCTAAATGCGCCGCTCAAAGGCCGTCTCACCCCCTGGGTGAGACGGCCAGCGGGCCACTCGCCCAGGGCTCGGGCGCCTCGGGGCAGCTCGCCCGGGCGCGGAATCTCATCCCTGAAATCACCCTCTGCTCGACCCGGTCCTAGTCTCGCCCAATGCTCGCCGGCCAAGACGAAAATCAACAGCTCACGAGCGGTCCGCGTCACCTTCGGACCCGCCGCTTCCGCCACGCCGGGCAGTCGCCGGGGCAACCGGGGGTCCGCGTGATGGCGCCGTTCTGGGAGCGGACGCAGCTCTGGGAGCCGACACAACAACTCTGGGAGCGCACCCAGCCGGTCCGCTCCGGCATCGCGACCGCGGTCGCGGCCATTCCCGGTCTCGGCGCGCCGCAGCGCCGGGTCATGCCGCCCTTCTGGGAGCCGAAACAGCCGATCCGGGCCGGTGTCGCGGCCTCGCTCGCCGCCCTCGCGCTCATCGCCGTCCTGCCCGGCCGCGGTGCGGAGCCCGCGCAACCATCGCCGCAGGCGCAGGCGGCCCAGGTCACCACCGCGCGGGCCGAGCCGTCGAAGGCGTCCCGCGGTGAGCAGCGCGCGGAGGCGCCGAAGCCCATCCCGGCGCCGACGGCACCGGCCGTCGTGGCCCCCGTGGGCGGGCTCAGCCGGGCCGAGATGGACAACGCGATCGCGATCGTCGACGTGGCCAAGCGCGAGAACCTGCCCAAGCGCGCGGCCATCGTCGCGCTCGCCACCGCGCTGCAGGAGAGTCACCTGCGCAACCTGGCCAACCCGAACGTCCCGGCGTCGCTGGGCCGTCCGAACGAGGGCGTCGGCTACGACTACGACTCCGTCGGGCTGTTCCAGCAGCGGCCGAACTGGGGCTCCGTCGACCAGCTCATGGACCCGCACGAGTCCGCGCGGCGGTTCTACTCGGCGCTGACGCGCATCCCCGGCTGGGGCGACTACGCGGTGACCGTCGCGGCCCAGATGGTGCAGGGCTCGGCGTTCCCGGACGCGTACGCGAAGTGGGAGAACCTCGCCACCCAGATCGCCGACGCGACCATGTGAGTCCCCGATATCACCCCGAAGGCCAAGCGGTCTCGCCCGGCTGGGTCGCAGGATGCCCGCATGCGCACACGAACCACTGTTGCGGCCCTGGCGCTCGCGGCCGCCGGGCTGACCGCCTGCCACGGCGACCCGCCGAAGGCCGCCGAGAAGCCGAAGCCGCCGCCGCTCAAGCCGGCGGCGCTGAGTATCACGCCGGCGTCGGGTGCGGGCGCGGTGCCGATCAGCGCCGAGATCGGCACCAGCGTCACCGACGGCAAGATCACCTCGGTGTCGCTCGCGGACGCCGCGGGGCAACCGATCCCCGGGGCGCCCCGCGATGACGGCTCCACCTGGGTACCGGCGGCGGCCCTGCGGTACGACACCTCGTACACCGCGAAGGTGACCGCCGTCGGTGCCGACAACCGCCCGGTCACCCAGGTGACGACCTTCCACACGGCCGCGAAACCGTCCGGCTCGGCCGTGACGAGCGACCTGATGCTCACCAACGGCGCGACCTACGGCGTCGGCATGCCGATCGTGGTCGAGTTCGGTTCCGACGTACCGCAGCAGGACCGCGCGGCCGTCCAGCAGCGCCTGTTCGTGACGAGTGACCCGCCGCAGCCGGGGGCGTGGCACTGGTTCGGCGGGCGGCAGGTGATGTTCCGGCCCGAGCACTACTGGCAGCCCGGCACGAAGATCACGGCCCGCAAGGCCCTCAACGGGGTCGCCATCGGCAACGGGCACGCCGACGAGGACTTCAGCGCGAGCGTCACGATCGGCCGCAAGCTCACGATCGACATCGACAACAGCACCAAGACGATGCAGGTGTCGGTGAACGACGCCGTCGTGCGCAGCATGCCCGTGAGCCTCGGCAAGGCGTCGACCCCGACGTCGAGCGGCACCACGGTGATCATGTCGCGCGAGCCGTCGGCGGTGTTCAAGACGCCGGAGTACACCACGACCGTGCAGTACGCGATGCGCCTCACCTGGGGCGGCCAGTACATCCACGCCGCTCCCTGGTCCGTCGCCGACCAGGGCAAGCGCAACGTCTCGCACGGCTGCACCAACGTGTCCACCGACAACGCCCGCTGGCTGTACGAGCAGGTCCTCGTCGGCGACCCGGTCGTCACCCGCGGCACCGAGGTCGGTCTCGACCCCGGCGACGGCTGGACGGCGTGGGACCTGCCCTGGTCCGAGTACACGAAAGCCTGAGAGGAGCCCGGCATGGAGGTCATCCGCGCGCCCAGCACGAGCCGTCCGGCGCCGCAGCAGCGATATTCGGGAGTCGCCTGGATCGGCCGCGACGTCGTCGCCCTGGAGCCGTCCCGCCTGGCCACGTTCCACGCCCAGTTCAACCCGGGCGCGCGCACGGCCTGGCACCGCTGCCCGTACGGCCGCGTCCTGCACGTGCTGCACGGCATCGGCCGCGTCCAGCGCCGGGGCGGCCCGGTCCACGAGGTCCGGGCGGGCGACACGGTCGTGGTCGCCGCGGGCGAGTGGCACTGGCACGGCGCCGCCCCGACCACGTTCGTCGCGGTGGTGTCGACCCACGAGACGGACCCGGACGGGCCCGGCACCGAGTGGGGCGAGCAGGTGACCGACGCCGAGTACGCGCGCCCGCCCCAGTCCACCGCGATCCGCCTGCCCGACGAGGACCGGGTCGCGACCCGGGAACCCACCTGGTGACACGGGAGCCCGCCTGGTGACACGGGAGCCCGCCTGGTGACACGGGAGCCCGCCTGGTGACACGGGAGGCCCGGACCGCCGACGGTCCGGGCCTCCGTCACGCCCGGGGCAGTTTCGGCAGTTTCGGCAGTTTCGGGACGTGGCGGCGGTACTCGCTCACCGTCGGGTCCCCGGTCAGCCAGAAGCGCCAGGGCACGTCGTGGGCGCCGGTCACGCCGACGCGGGGGCCGGCGGAGATCTCGCCGACCGGGGCGGCCGGGGCGCTCAGCGCGCCGTCGAGCAGGTAGGTGCCGTAGAAGTCGCGGCCGATCGCGAGGGCGCTGCACAGCCGGGCCGGGCCGCGGGCCAGGTCGGCGTCCGTGCGGGCGGCCGGGCGGCGGCCGCGGGCCACGTCCACGCCCGCGACGATCTCGCCGGCGCGCAGGAGCACGGCCGACGCGGTGCCCTCGGTGCCCGTGACGACGTTCATGCAGTAGTGCATGCCGTAGGTGAAGTAGACGTAGGCGTAGCCGGCCGGGCCGAACATGATGGCGTTGCGCGGGGTCCGGCCGCGGTGGGCGTGGGAGGCGGGGTCCTCGCCGGTGCCGGAGTACGCCTCGACCTCGGTCAGCCGGACCGTCACCCCGCCGGCGGTGAGCCGGCAGCCGAGCAGTGCCCGCGCGGCCTGTTCGACCGGGGCCGCGAGGGCGTCGGCGAGGCTCACGAGGTGATCAGGCCGATGCGCCGGACGAGGTCGTCGACCGTCCGGTCCAGCGGCGGCAGCGGGAAGCCGGGGACGAACTGGCGCATGACGACCGCGCCGTGCAGCGAGGTCCACAGGGTCGAGGCGTCGGCGAACGGGTCGGTGCTGGTCGAGCGGCCGGCGCTCACGCACTCGCGGATGCCCTCGACGAGGACCGAGAATGCCTCCAGGCGGTCCTGCCACACCACCGGCAGGTCGGTCACGTCGGTGGCGCTGTCCACCCGGGGGCGCTCCGCGCGCCGGCGGCCGAAGAGGACCCGGTAGCGGGCGGGGTCCTGCATGCCGAAGTCGGCGTACGCATGGCAGCCCGCCAGCAGCCGCTCCACCGGGTCGCTCACGCCCTCGGCGGCGTCGAGCACGTGCAGCCGCAGGCGCTCGAAGGCGATGTTCAGCACCGCGTCGAGGATCGCGTCGCGGTCGGCGAAGTGGGTGTAGATCGACGGCGCCGAGATCCCGGCCTCGCGGGCGACGGAGCGCAAGGTCAGCGCCTCCTCGTTGCCCTCGCGCTCGAGCAGGCGCTCGGCCGCGGCCACGATCTCGTCGCGCAGCAGAGCCCCTTCGCCGCGCCGGTTGCGGGTCCGGCCGCCACCGGCCGAACCCGCGGAGTCCGACTTCATACCGTTCATCATGCCGTCTGCGCGACGAGCTCCGTCGAGCGGACCGCGTCCGGGGCCACCCGGCGCGGGCGGACGATGAGCACGGTCAGGGCCATCAGCAGCGAGATCCCGGCGGCGATGAGCGCGCCGCGGGACATGGCGTCGGTGAAGGCCTGGTCCGCGACGGCGATGACGTGCTGCGCGGCCGGGGCGGGCAGGGTCGCGGCGAACCCGTGGGCCGTGGGCAGGTCGGTGCCGGCGGGGCCCAGGTCCAGACCGGCCGTGGACTCGCTCCTGATGGCGGAGCGGTAGGCGGAGGAGACCACGGTGCCGAGGACCGCGATGCCCAGCACGCCGCCCAGCTCCCGGATCACGCTGTTGAGGGCGCTGGCCATGGAGGCGAACGGGGGCGGGACGGAGCCGCTGATCTGCAGGCTGGCCGGGGCCATCATCATGCCCATGCCGAGGCCGATGACGCCGGTACCGGCGGCGATCCTCCAGAACTCGGTGTGCACGCCGGTGGCGGCGAGGGCCAGCAGGCCGGCGGTGGCCAGGAACAGCCCGAGCGCGAGGGTGCCGCGGGTGCCGAGCCGGCGGGTGATGAGCGGCGAGGTGGCCGAGGTCGCGGCCATGGCCGCGGCGAACGGCATCGCGCCGAGGCCGGCCGTGAGCGGGCTGTAGCCGTGCACCAGCTGCAGGTACTGCGACAGCTCGAACAGCGTCCCGAAGAGCACGAAGAACACCACGGCGAGGGAGAGTGCGGCTACGGCGAAGGTGCGGTTGGTGAACAGGTCGAGCCGCACGAGGGGGGACGCGGCCCGGCGCTGCCACAGCACGAAGACCACGACGAGGACGGCGGCGGCGGCGAACTCGGCGAGCGTGACGGCGCCGGTCCAGCCGCGCGCGGGGGCCTGGATGACGGCGTCGACCAGGGCCGCGACCGCCGCGGTGGACAGCAGCGCGCCGGGCACGTCGAGGCGGCCGCCGCGCACGGCGGGGACGGCGGGCACGACCGCGAGGACGGCCGCGACGGCGAAGGCGACGAGCGGGACGTTGATCCAGAAGGCGCTGCTCCACGAGTAGTGCTCGAGCAGGGCGCCGCCGGTGACGGGGCCGACGAGCACGCCGATGCCGGCCGCGGCGGACCAGGCGCCGAAGGCCTTCGGCCGTTCGTGGGCGGGGAAGATGCGGGTGATGACCGCGAGGGTCGCCGGCATGACGAACGCGGCGCCGAGGCCCATCACCGCGCGCCAGGCGATGAGCTGCCCGGGCGAGTCCGACAGGGCCGCGACCGCGGAGCCGCCGCCGAAGACGACGAGCCCGCCGAGCAGGGCGTTGCGGGAGCCGAGCCGGGCGCCCAGGCTGCCGGCGAGGATCAGGGCGGAGGCGAAGACGAGGGTGTACGCGTCGGTGATCCACTGCAGGTCGGCGGTGCCGGCCCGCAGCGCGTGGGCGAGGGAGGGCAGCGCGGTGTTGAGCACGGAGTTGTCGAGGGTGACGGCGATGAGCGTCAGGCTGAGCACCGCGAGTGCGGCCCAGCGACGCGGGTACTCGGACATGCGGACTCCCTTACAGACGTTTGCTAACGCCCGTAAGGTTATAGCCGTCAGCTAACACTTGTAAAGTTATGCCACTCCGTCTCGGTCGTCACACTGTCGAGGACGTCGCGCAGCGGCTCGACGCCGATGCCGGGGCCGGTCGGCACGGCCACGTGACCGTCGCGCAGCACGAACGGCTCGGTGATGTCCTGGGCGTAGTACCGGTCCGACGCCGAGGTGTCCCCCGGCAGCGTGAACCCGGGCAGCGCGGCGAGCGCCACGTTCGCGGCCCGCCCAAGGCCCGTCTCGAGCATCCCGCCGGCCCACACCGCGACCCCGTTGGCCGCGCACACGTCGTGGATGCGGCGAGCCTCCAGGTAGCCGCCGACCCGCCCGGGCTTGATGTTCACGATCCGGCAGGCGTTCAGGGCGATCGCGTCGGCCGCGGCCCGCGCGCTGACGATCGACTCGTCGAGGCAGATCGGGGTGCGGATCATCCCGGCCAGCCGGGCGTGCCCGCGGATGTCGTCCTCCGGCAGCGGCTGCTCGATGAGCAGCAGCCCGAACGGGTCCAGCCGGGCCAGGTGCTCGGCGTCGGTCAGGGTGTACGCGGTGTTCGCGTCGACCTGCAGCAGCACGTCGTCGCCGAAGCGCTCCCGCACGGCCCGGACCGGCTCGACGTCCCAGCCGGGCTCGATCTTGAGCTTGATCCGCAGGTACCCGGCGGCGAGGTAGCCCGCGACCGCGTCGAGCAGGGCCGGGATCGAGTCCATGATGCCGACCGAGACGCCGGCCGGGACGCGCTGCTTCGTCGCGCCCAGGAAGGCCCCCAGCGGCAGGCCGGCCGCGCGCAGCTGCGCGTCGAGCACGGCCGTCTGCACCGCGGCCTTGGCCATCGGGTGGCCCTTGAGCGGCTCGAAGAGCGGCTCGAGGGCGTACACGTGGCCGTCGAAGCGGCGCAGGAGCGGGATGAGGTACCGCTTGATGAAGGCCTGGGCGCCGTCGACGTACTCCGGCGAGTAGAGCGGCCCGGACAGCGCGACGCACTCGCCCCAGCCCTCGGCCTCGGCCGTGACCGCGCGCACGAGCAGCACGTCGCGCTCGTGCTCGGTGCCGAACGAGGTGCGAAACGGCGACACCAGCGGCATCGCCACCCGCCGCAGCTCGAGCCCCTGGAGCCGTCCGGTCATGCTGCACGCTCCAGGAGATAGCGGCCGTCACGGGTCATGGCGGTGATGCGGTAGCCGGCCGCGAGCCGGCCCATGAGCGCGTCGCGCACCGCGACCCGCCAGGCCAGAGCCGCCTCCCGGTCCGCCGCGCGCAGGCCCTCGGCGTCGGCGGGGACGGCTACGGACAGTACGGCCGCGCAAGCCGGCGCGTCGTGGGTCTCGGGGCGGCCGTCCGCCGTGCGGGAGACCAGCGGCACGGCGGCCCCGGCGTCCGGGGCCGCCGCGGGGCCCGGCGGCCGGTCCAGCCGCCACACCACGAGGATCCGGTCGGTGAGGTCGCCGCTGTTGATGCCGTCGGTCATCGCGCCGTAGAACTCGGGCAGGTACTCGACCGCCGCCGCGCCGAGCTTCTGCAGGTTGAAGTACGCGTTGCGCAGGATCAGCGGGTCGAAGGTCCAGTGCACCTCCGCCAGCCCGCGGGCCAGCGTCCAGGCGCGCTGATGCAGCTTGAGGGCGTAGCCGACGCCGTGGCCGTGGCCGTGCCCGCCGCGCTCGACGCCGGCCAGGTGCGAGTGCAGGTGGACGTGCTCGCCGTCGAGCCCGAGGAACCCGACCGCGGTCCCGACCAGCACGTCGCCGCGGTAGGCGCCGGACACGTAGTTGCCGGAGTGGACCCACGTGCGCAGCATCGACGGCGAGGCGATCTCGGCCGGGTGCTCCGCCCGCCACACGCGCTGCAGCAGCCGGGAGCACTCGGCCAGCTCGGCGGTCGTGGCGAGCTCACGCACCCGCACCCCGACGCGGCCGGCGGCGGCCTCGGCGTCGGCGTCGGCGTCGGCGTCGGCCCGAGCGCTCACTCGGAGCGCCCGATGCTCGCCACCAGGGCGCTCACGAGCGCGGCCCGCTCCGGCAGGCTGGACAGCTGAATCCACTCCCCCTCGGCGTGGGCGTTGCCGCCGATCGCGCCCAGCCCGTCGAGGGTCCGCACGCCGACGCCGGCGGTGAGGTTGCCGTCCGAGCCGCCGCCGACCGCCTCGCCGACCGCGATCTGCCCCGTCAGCCGCGCGGTGAGCCGCTGGGCCAGCGCGAACAGCTCGGTCGCGGCCGTCTCCGGCATCGCCGGGCGGGCCGGCCCCAGCTCCACCTGGAGCTCCGCGCCCGGCAGGACGGGTTCGAGGGCGCGCAGGGCCGCGTCGACCCGGCGCAGCTCCTCGGGGTCGAAGGAGCGCACGTCGACGCTGACCCGGGCGGCGGCCGGCACCGTGTTGCTCGTGGTGCCCGCGACCGCGTCGGTCGGCGTGACGGTGGTACCGCGCTCGGGGGCGTTGAGCTGCACGATGCGCAGGATCTGGTGGGAGAGCTCCACGGCGGCGTTGATGCCGAGGTGCGGGGCGTTGCCGGCGTGCGCGGCGCGGCCGGTGACCCGCACCGTGTAGTGCGCGATGCCCTTGCGGGCGACCTTGAGCCGGCCGTGCGAGCTGCCCTCCAGCACCAGCGCGCCGGCCGCGCCGCGGGCGGTGTCCTGGATGAGCGCGGCCGAGGTCGGCGAGCCGATCTCCTCGTCGGCGTTGACGATCACCGCCACGCCGTCGAGGTCCGCGCAGGCGGCGAGGGCGTGGAACAGGATCACCAGGCCGCCCTTCATGTCCACGACGCCCGGGCCGGTGGCGCGGTCGCCGTCGACGCTGAACGGCCAGCGGGCGAGGGTGCCGCGCGGCCAGACGGTGTCGTGGTGCCCGATGAGCACGACCCGGGCCGGCCCGTCACCGAAGCGCCAGCGCAGGTGCGGGCGGTCGGCGACCACGACGCGTTCGGGGGCCGCGCCCAGCAGGCGGTGGCCGAGCGCGGCGACCACGTCGGCGCTGCGGGCCAGGGCGTCGGGATCGGACGACGGGGACTCGACGCCGATCAGTTCGGCCAGGTCGTCTCGCATCCGCGGGGCGGCGGCCGACAGTTCCGCCCGTAAGGTGTCCAGCGCCGTCATCCCCTCACGGTAGCGGGGTTGTCGCCGGGAAGCTTGGCTCGCACCGCCGCCGCGTGGCCCGGGTCGAACGCGTCGAGGATCTCCGCGCTGCGCCGCCAGTTGTCGGCGGCCGCCGCCGCGTCGCCGAGGTCGGCGTGGGCGTCGCCGAGGTGGCACAGCACGCAGGCCTCGCCGGAGCGGTCGCCGAGCTCGCGGTAGGCGCGCAGCGCGTGGCCGTAGCAGGCCACCGCCTGCCGGGGGTCGCCGAGGCGGTGGTGGGCGTAGCCGACGGCGTCCCAGGTGCCCGCCTCGCCGTGGCGGTCGCCGACCTCACGGTTCTCCACGAGCGCGTCGCGGCACCGGTGCAGGGCTTGTTCGTACTCCCCCAGCTGCCCCAGGAGCCAGCCCGTCGCGTTCAGGGCGCGGGCCCGCCACAGCTTGTCGCCGAGGCGCTCGAACAGCGCGAGGGCCTGCTCGCTGTGGCTCAGCGCGTCGCGGTAGCGCCGCTGGGCGTGCTGCAGCCAGCCCAGGTGGTAGTGCGCGCGGGCCAGCCCGGGCGCGTCGTCGAGCTGCTCGAAGAGGCACAGGGCGGTCCACAGGTACTGGTGGGCCTCGTCGAAGCGGCCGATGCGGGCGTACATCTGGCCCAGCTCGCACGAGGCCGCGCCCTGGCCCGGGCGGTCCCCGAGGCGGCGCAGGGCCCGCAGCGCCGCCTCCTGGATGGCGACCAGCTCCGGCCAGCGCCCGTGCCAGTCCAGGAACGTCGTCAGCGCCGCCGCGAGCCGCCACGTGTGCTCGTCCAGGCGCAGCTCGGCGGCGCGGTGCACGGCGGCCAGCAGCGCCCGGTGCTCCTCGGCGAACCAGGCCTGGGCCCGCTCCCGCGGCGGGGCCGGCACCGCGATCGCGGGGTGCCGGGCGGCCCGCGGCTGCGGGTCCCGGGCCGGGTCCAGCTGCTGCGCCGCGGCCTGCGCGGTGCCGACGTAGTGCTCGAGCAGGCGGTGCAGGGCGGCGGCCCGCCCGGCGTCGGGGTCGTGGGACTCGGCCAGCTCCGTGGCGTACGCGCGCAGCAGGTCGTGGAAGGTGTACCGGCCCGGCCGCTGCTCCACCACGAGCCCGGCCCGATCCAGCTCGGCCAGGGCCGCCCGGGCCGCGGCGGCCGGCACGCCGGCCAGGCTCGCCACGGCGTCGATGCCCAGGTCCGGCCCCGGTCCCAGGCTCATGCGGCGCAGCACCCCGGCGGCGGCCGGGCTCAGGGCGCGGTACGACCACGAGAACACCGCCCGCAGGTCGGAGGCCGGGTCCGCGCCGGCGATCGCGTCCAGGGTCGAGCGGCGCGCCCCGAGCTCGTCGGCGAGCGCGGACAGCGGCAGCTCCGGGCGGGTCGCGGCCCGGCCGGCGACGACGGCGAGCGCGAGCGGCAGCCGGGCGCAGCGGGCGACGATCCGCTCGACCGCGGCCGGCTCGGCCGCGACCCGCCGCGCCCCGAGCCGGCTCACGAGCAGGTCCCGCGCCTCGGCGTCGGTGAGCAGGCCCACGGGCACGGGCACCGCGCCCTCGATCGCGACCAGCGAGGTCAGCGGGTCGCGGCTGGTGACCACGACCAGGCAGCCGGGGGCGGCCGGCAGCAGCGGCCGGACCTGCTCGGCGTCGCGCGCGTTGTCCAGCAGGATCAGCACCCGCCGGCCGGCGAGCCGGCTGCGCAGCAGGGCCGAGAGCCCGGCGAGGTCGGCCGGGATCCGCTCGGCCGGCACCCCGAGCGCGGCCAGGAACCCGCGCACGGCGTCGGCGGGCGGCATCGGGGCGTCGGCGGGGTCGAAGCCGCGCAGGTTCACGTACAGCTGCCCGTCGGGGAAGCGGTCGGCGACCCGGTGCGCCCAGTGCACGGCCAGCGCCGACTTGCCCACGCCCGCGGTGCCGGACACGACGGCCACGAACACGGCGCTGCCGGGCTGCGTCCACTCCGCGGGCAGCAGCGCGTCGAGCCGGGCCAGCTGCCCGTCCCGCCCCGCGAAGGTCCGCACGGCCAGCGGGATCTGGGCCGGCCGGGTCCTCGACGGCTCGGGGGCGGCGACGGTCACCGGCGACGGGGCGGGCGGCGGGTCGAGCCCCTCGTCCTGGCGCAGCATCGCCGACTCCAGCTCGCGCAGGGCCGGGCCCGGCTCGATGCCGAGATCCTCGCGCAGGGTGCGGCGCAGGCGGTGGAAGGCGCTCAGGGCGTCGGCCTGGCGGCCCGTGCGGTACAACGCGAGCATGAGCTGGCCGTGCAGCTGCTCGTCGAACGGGTGCTCGCGGGTCAGCTGCTCCAGCTCCGGCAGCAGCCGGGCGTGCTGGCCGAGTCCGAGCCGCGCCTGCAGCAGCGCCCGCTTGCCCTGCAGCCACAGCTGCCCGAGCCGCTCGGCCTGCTCCTCCAGCCAGGTCACGCCGGTGGCGTCGGCCATCGGCTGGCCGCGCCAGAGGTCCAGGGCCCGCTGCAGGTCCCGGGCCCGGGCGGCGTCGTCGCCCGCGCGCAGGCCGGCGCCGATGAGCCGCTCGGCCACGGCGACGTCGGTGCCGCCGGGGCCGACGTCGAGCACGTAGCCCGGCGGCCGGGAACGCACGGCCGCCTTGTCCGACAGGGTGCGGCGCAGGTAGGAGAGGTGGCTCTGCAGCGCGTTGACCGCGTTCGGCGGCGCGGCGCCGTCCCAGACCAGCTCGACCAGGCGCCCGGTGCTCACGACGTCGCCCGCGTGCAGGCCGAGGACCGCGAGCACGGCCTTGCGGCGCAGGCCCTGCACCGGCCGGGGTTCGCCGCCGACCAGCACGTCGATCGGTCCGAGCAGCCGAACCCGCACCGTGGCCCCCAACGGTAGATTGAGAGCAACCTATAGCGATTGCACCGTCACGACGGGTCGCGCATTCGACCCGAGCCAGGCCGAAACGATACACCGCAAGGCGGGTTGAAGCCGCCGACTATCTTGAGGTCATGGCGCAGCAGGCGAAATACGACCGTCGGGAACAGTACGAGCAGATCGCCTCCGGACTGCTGCCGGGAGAGACCATCATCGCCGTCTACGACGCCGTCGGCGTGGGCACCGGCTTCATCGGCCTGACCGACAAGCGGGTCATCATGCAGGACCGCTCGTTCGTGGGCAAGCGGGTGGCGATCACGTCGATTCCCTACGGGAAGGTGACGGCCGTCTCCGTGGTGAGCAACAAGTCGTGGGCGGGCAGCTTTTTCAGCAGCGGTACCATCGCCGTGCACGTCGGCACGCATACGTACGAAGTGGACGTTCGCGGCGTCGACAAGACGCAGCACATCCACAACGTGATCCTGCATTACGCCGCCCGATAACGCCGGAGGACGAGTTGCCGATCCTGTTCCGCAAGGCCTTGCGCATCGGCCCGCTGGTGCTGAACTTCACGCCCAAGGGCTTCTCCTCCTGGAGCATCAAGATCGGGAAGTGGTCGTGGAACTCGCGCACGCGCGCCCACCGCTACGACCTGCCCGGCCCGTTCTCGTGGCGCAGCAAGGGCAAGCGGAGCTGAGCTGCCCGCTCCAGCCGATCGGGGTGGGTGCGGCCCTCGCGGAGCGCACCCACCCCGTTCATGGCCCTACAGGCGGTAGAAGTCCGTGTAGTGGTTCGGGGAGTACCAGGTGACCCCGGTGCTGCGGTTGATGATGATGCGCTTCGCGTCGCGCGCCGCGCCCTTGTTGCGGGCAATCACGTCGTACTCGTAGTAGGTCGCCCCCGAGGGCAGCTCGCCCTCGCGGTTGTAGTACTGGCCACCGGCGTAGTTGTACTTGCCGTAGGGCCAGGCGTACCAGGTCCGCGTGGTCGGCCAGCCCAGGCTCGCCCACCCCGAGCGGGCCGTGCGCGCCTCGGCGCAGCCCGAGATGGTGCACGAGGAGTAGACCGACGCGTGGGCGGCGGTCGCCGGCGCGACGAGCAGCCCGGTCAGCAGGACGATGGCCACGGCGAGACGGCTCAGCATCTTCGTCATGACCGACATCGTCGCTCGTGAATATCGACGCGCGGAAGATTACTTGTGAACAGGGACCGCCGCGATATGTAACGACACCACCGGCAGTGCCCGGGGGTCCACGCTCCACTGCGCCGCCGTGCGGAACACGTCCTGCTCGTCGATGAGCGCGTCCTCGTCGGAGACCGTCACGTCCGCGCCGTAGGCCCGCGCCCAGCGGTGCATGACCAGGCTGCGGTCGGTCGAGAAGTACTGCACCTCGGCCCCGAGCCGCATCGACAGCGCCGCGATGCCGTTCCAGCGGAACAGCCACTTCCCCGCCACCAGGCACCACTTGTCCACGACCGCGACCACCACCCGGTCGTCGGTGAAGTGCGCGAGGTCGAGACCGGTGCGCGGCTCCACCACCCCCAGGTCGCGCAGTTCCAGCGCGTCCATCACGTTCGCCGGCTCGGCCGCCACGGCCAGCCACGCCATCTTCGGCCCGAAGCCCACTGTCGCCATGTCAGCAACATAGCGCTTGACACTGCGGTCCGCTGGTTGCATGGTTAGTTACATGAGTAATGAACCAACGAACATGGACGGCTGATGGAGGAGGGGCGGCCGATCTTCCTGCAGATCGCGGAGCAGATCGAAACCTCGATCATCGACGGCAGCCTGGCCGAGGAGTCCCAGGTGCCCTCGACGAACGAGCTCGCCGCCTTCCACCGCATCAACCCGGCCACCGCCGCCAAGGGCGTCAACCAGCTCGTCGACGACGGCACCCTCTACAAGAAGCGAGGCATCGGGATGTTCGTCTCCCCCGGCGCACAGACCCGGCTCCGCCAGCGCCGCCGGGACCAGTTCGCGGAGCAGTACGTCGAGCCCCTGCTCGCCGAGGCCGCGAAGCTCGGCATCGACGGCAACGAGCTCAAGTCCATGATCGAGCAGCACCTCGGGAAGGGGACGCACCGATGAGCGCGATCGTGCGCGCCGAGGGCCTGACCAAGCGCTTCCATGGCGTCACCGCCCTCGACGGGGTCGGCTTCGAGCTGCGGCGCAACGGCATCTACGGGCTGCTGGGCCGCAACGGGGCCGGCAAGACCACCCTCATGCAGCTCCTCACCGGCCAGCAGATCCCCACCTCGGGCACCGTCGAGGTGTTCGGCGGCCGGCCCTACGAGAACCCGAAGGTCCTCGCCGGGATCGCGTTCGTGAAGGAGAGCCAGCGGTACCCGGACAACTTCCGCGTCCGCGACGCGCTCGCGGCCGGACGGCTGCTGTTCCCGCACTGGGACGAGCCCTTCGCCCGCGCCCTCGCGCACGACTTCGACCTGCCGGAGCGCCGCGTGGTCAAGAAGCTCTCCCGCGGCCAGCTCTCCGCGCTCGGCGTGACCCTGGGCCTGGCCGCGCGCGCTCCCCTGACCTTCTTCGACGAGCCGTACCTCGGCCTGGACGCGGTCGCCCGGCAGCTCTTCTACGACCGCCTGCTCGCCGACTACGCGCAGTTCCCGCGCACGGTCGTGCTCTCCACCCACCTCATCGACGAGGTCAGCGACCTGATCGAGCACGTGCTGCTCATCGAGCGCGGCCGCCTGGTGCTCGACGAGAGCGCCGAGACCCTGCGCGGCCAGGTCATGACCGTGACCGGCCCGGCCGGCGCCGTCGACACCCTGACCGCCAACGCCGACGAGCTGCACCGCGAGCGCCTCGGCCCGCTGACCCGCGCCACGATCCGCGGCCGGGTCGAGCCGAACGAGGCCCGCGCCGCCGGCGTCGAGCTGCAGGCCGTGTCGCTGCAGCAGCTGGTCGTCCGCATCACCAACGCCACCGCCGACAAGGAGCCCGCGTCGTGAACCGCATCGTGTCAGTCGCACGCCTGCACACCCTCGGCCGCCGCGACGCGCTGGTGTGGCCGGTCGCCATCCTCGCCATCGCGTTCACCGTCAACGCCGTCATGTTCGCCAGCATCCCCTCCGACGCCATGGAGGCCGACCCGGTCACGGGCGCCCTGGCGAGCATCTACGTCGCGTCGCTGGCCTTCGGCGCCGTGGCCGTGAACCAGCACTTCCCGTTCGCCCTGGGCCTGAGCGTGACCCGCCGCGAGTTCGTCGCGGGCCTGAGCCTCTTCGGCCTCGTCCAGGTCGTCGTGTACTCGGCCCTGCTCGTGATCCTGCAGGCCATCGAGCACGCGACCGGCGGCTGGGGCATGCACCTGCGCTTCTTCGGCCTCGGCTTCGTCGACCGGCACTCGATCCCGGTGCAGTTCCTCGTCTACGCCGTGCCCATGCTCGCGATGACCCTGGCCGGCACGACGGCCGGCGCCCTGTACCTGCGCTGGCGCGCCACCGGCCTGCTCAGCGCCGTGACCGTGCTGCTGCTCCTGCTCGGCGGCACCGCGGCCCTGATCGGCCACTACGAGGCGTGGCCGGCGGTCGGCCACTGGCTGACGCACACGAGCGTGATGGCGCTCGCGGTGGGATGGCCGCTGCTGCTGGCGCTGCTCCTGGCCGGCGGCTCCTGGCTGGCCCTGCGCCGCGCGACGCCCTGACCACCCGGCCCACCCGGCCCCGCCCCGAGCCACCGCGCAGCCGGCGCACGAACATGCCGGTATCAGGGGCGGAGGATCAGCTTGCCCGTCGTGTGGCCGGCCTCGCCCAGCTCGTGCGCCGCGGCCGCCTCGGCCAGCGGGAACACGCGGTCGACGAGCACCCGGATCTCCTGCTCCAGCGCGTGCCCGGCCAGCACGTCCAGGCCCGCCCGGTCCGGCTCGACCAGCATGAGCACGCCCTCGACGTCGGTGACGGCCCGCTCGTCCTCGCCGTTGAGGGCCACCACCAGCCCCTCGGGCCGCAGGGTGGCGGCCAGCTCGGGGATCTGGCCGGGCACGGTGGCCACGGCGACGTCGATGTCCCGCAGCGCCGAGTAGTCCTCGGCGTGGTGGTCGAGCACCTCGTCGGCGCCGAGCGAGCGGACCAGGTCGTGCTTGGCGGCGGAGGCGGTGCCGATGACGTGGGCCCCGCGCAGCTTGGCCAGCTGCACCGCCAGGTGGCCGACGCCGCCGGCCGCGGCCGGGATCAGCACCCGCTGGCCGGGCAGGACGACGGCGGTCTCGTACAGGACCTGCAGCGCGGTCAGGCCCGCGAGGGCCAGGCCGCCGGCCTCCTCGAACGTGAGGCCGGGCGGCTTGCTGGCGAAGTGGCGGGCGGGGCCGGTCACGTACTGCGCATACGCCCCCGCCTCCCGCGGGAACCACGGCAGGCCGAAGACCTCGTCGCCGACCGCGAAGCGCGTGACGCCGGGGCCGGTCGCGGCGACCACCCCGGCGACCTCCCAGCCGACGGTGAACGGCGGCTCGCCGAGGGAGCCGCCGGTCGTCCGCGTCTTCCAGTCGACCGGGTTCACGCCGATCGCGCGGGTCTCGACCAGAATCTCGGTCGGCCCGGGCACCGGCACGTCCGCCTCGACGAGCCGGAGCACCTCCGGCCCTCCGAGCACGTCCTGCGCGATCTTCAACATGCCCGAATTGTCCCAAACCTCCGGGAACCCCACGGGCGATTCGCCACAGCGACCTCGTCCCGAGCCGGCCGCAGCGAGAGCGGAAGCGCGAGCGGAAGCGGAGGCGGAGGCGGGCGAGAAAGCGGAAGCGGGCGAGAAAGCGGAAGCGGAAGCGCAAAACGGAAGTGGAAGCGGCCCGAACCGGCCGCCCGCCGCAGCGGGAGCGGCCCGAGCCAGCCGCCCGCCGCAGCGGGAGCGGGAGCGCGAGCGGGAGATGCCAGCCGCACCCCCGCGCCGGCGATCCGCGACCTCAGTCGCGCGGAATGACCTGCTCCCCCGACCAGTCGCGCCAGCGGTCCAGCTTGTCCGCGGCCACCGCGAGCTGGTCCGAGACCGGCCCCGGCCCGGTCGAGCCGGGCGTGATCCGGGCCGCGAGCGCGCCGTGCACCGAGAAGACCTCACGCACGGCCGGCGTCAGGTGCGGGCTCACCGTCCGCAGGTCCTCGTCGCTCACCTCGTCCAGCCCGACCTCGCGCGCCGCGGCGATGACGACGAGCTTCCCGGTGATCTCGTGCGCCTCCCGGAACGGCACGCCCTGGCGGACGAGCCACTCGGCGACCTCGGTGGCGAGGGTGTAGCCGACCGGGGCCTGCGCCGCGAGCCGGTCCACCCGCACCGTCATGGTCGAGATCATGCCGGCCAGCGCGGGCAGCACGAGCTCGAGCGTGTCGACGGCGTCGAAGACGGGCTCCTTGTCCTCCTGCAGGTCGCGGTCGTAGGCGAGGGCGAGGCCCTTCAGCATCGTCAGCACGCCCGTGAGGTGCCCGACGAGCCGGCCCGACTTGCCCCGGGCGAGCTCGGCGATGTCCGGGTTCTTCTTCTGCGGCATGATCGACGAGCCGGTCGCGAACGCGTCGTCGAGCTGCACCCAGCCGAAGTTCGGCGTCGTCCACAGCACCACCTCCTCGCCGAGGCGGGACAGGTGCACGCCGGTGAGCGCGGCCACGAAGAGGAACTCGGCGACGAAGTCGCGGTCGGCGACGGCGTCGATCGAGTTGGGCGCGGCGTGGTCGAAGCCGAGCTCCTTGGCCACCTGGGTCGGGTCGAGCGGCAGCGACGAGCCCGCGAGCGCGCCGGCGCCGAGCGGGCTCACCGAGCAGCGGGTGTCCCAGTCGCGCAGCCGGTCGAGGTCACGCAGCAGCGCCTGGACGTGGGCGAGCAGCTGGTGGCCGAACGAGATCGGCTGGGCCGGCTGCAGGTGGGTGAAGCCGGGCGCGGGCGTGTCGACGTGGCGGGCCGCCTGCTCGATGAGCGCGTCGGCGAGCTCGACGATGCGGGAGGCGACGCCGCGGGCGTGGTCGCGCAGGTAGAGGCGCAGGTCGGTGGCGACCTGGTCGTTGCGCGAACGGCCGGCCCGCAGCTTCCCGCCGAGCGTGCCGAGGCGCTCGAGCAGGCCGCGCTCGAGCGCGGTGTGCACGTCCTCGTCGTCGACCGTCGGGCGGAAGTCGCCGGCCGCGCAGGCGGACTCGAGGTCGTCGAGGGCGGCGAGCATGCGGCCGAGCTCGTCGGCGTCCAGCAGCCCGGCGCGGGCCAGGACCCGGGCGTGGGCGCGGGAGCCGGCGATGTCGTACGGGGCGAGGCGCCAGTCGAACTGCACGCTCACGGACAGGCGCGCCAGGGCCTCGGCGGGGCCACCGGCGAAGCGCCCGCCCCAGAGGCGGGTAGGAGTTTCAGAAGACACGCGACGATCCTTCCATAGGGCGTGATCGCCCTGACGAGCTAACCGAGCTGAGCCCACTCACTGAGCTTCGCGGCGAGGACCTCGCCGGCGCCGGACGGGTTGGGCGCCTCGCGGGCGACGACCAGGATGGTGTCGTCGCCGGCGATGGTCCCCACGATGTCGGGCAGGCCGGTGCGGTCGATCGCGCTGGCCAGGAACTGCGCGGCCCCGGGCGGGGTGCGCAGCACGACGAGGTTGCCGGAGCAGTCGACGCCGGTGAGCAGCTCGCGCAGCAGCCGGACGAGCCGCGTCGGCGCCTCCTCGGCCGGGCGCAGGGCCCGCTCGCCGTCCTCGGGGATGAGGTACGCCCCGCGCACCTTCACCGCCCGCAGCTCCTCCAGGTCGCGCGAGAGCGTCGCCTGGGTCACCTGGAACCCGGCCCCGGCCAGCATCTCCGCGAGCTCGGTCTGCGAGTGCACCGCCGAGCCGCGGATGAGCGCGGAGATGCGGTCCAGGCGTGCGGCCTTCGTCGTGGGCGCGCTCATCGCCGCTCGATCAGGAACGACAGGAGCGCCTTCTGGGCGTGCAGGCGGTTCTCGGCCTCGTCCCAGATCGCCGACTGCGGGCCGTCCATCACCGCCGACGTGATCTCGTCGCCGCGGTGGGCCGGCAGGCAGTGCAGCACGATCGCGGTGTCGGCGGCGTTGGCGAGCAGCGCCTCGTTGATCTGGTACGGCACGAAGGGCGTCCGCCGGTCGAGCCCGTCGCCCTCCTGCCCCATCGAGACCCACGTGTCGGTCACGACCACGTCGGCGCCCTTCACGGCCTCGACCGCGTCCGGCACCAGCTCCACGACGCCCCGGGCGCGCGCGTCGGCCAGCACGGCCGGGTCGGGCTCGAACCCGGCCGGCCCCGAGAGCCGCACCCGCATCCCGGCCAGGGTGCCGGCGAGCGCGTAGGAGTGCGCCATGTTGTTGGCGGTGTCGCCGAGGTACGTCATGGTCAGCCCTTCGGTTCGCCCGAAGCGCTCGCGCACGGTCTGCAGGTCGGCCAGCAGCTGGCAGGGGTGGAACCCGTCGGTCAGCGCGTTCACGACCGGCACGGTGGCCCCGGCCGCGAGCTCGCCGACCCGCGCGTCGGAGTCGGAGCGGATGACGATCGCGTCGACGTAGCGGGACAGGACCCGGGCCGCGTCGCCGACGCTCTCGCCGCGGCCGAAGTGCGTCGTCGTCGCGTCGATGATGAGCGGGGTGCCGCCGAGCTGGGCGATGCCGGCCTCGAACGAGACCCGGGTGCGCAGCGACGGCTTCTCGAAGATGACCGCGACGGCCTTGCCCGCCAGCGGCGTGAAGCCGGTGCGGTCGGCCTTCATCGCCGCCGCGAGCTCGAGCACCTCGAGCTGCTCGGCCGCGCTCAGGTCGTCGTCGCGCAGGAAGTGCCGCAGGTCGCTCATGAGGGCCGCACCGCGTCGAGGGCCGGGCCGAGCGCGGCCACGAACGCGTCCGCCTGCTCGTCGCTGAGGATCAGCGGCGGGGCGATGCGCAGCACGTCGGGCTGGGCGGCCTGGGCCAGGAAGCCGGCGTCGCGCATGACCCCGGCGAGCGCGCCGGCGGCCGGGCCGCGCAGCACGATGCCGAGCAGCAGGCCGGCGCCGCGCACGTGGTCGACGAGCGGGTGGCCGAGCGCCTCGACGCCCCGGCGGATGCGCTCGCCGAGCCGCTTGGCCGCGGCGAGCAGGTCGTCGCGCTCGATGGTGTCGAGCACGGCGAGGGCGGCGGCGCAGCAGACCGGGTTGCCGCCGAACGTGGAGGCGTGCATGCCCGGCCCGAGCAGCGTGGCGGCGTCGTCGAAGGCCATCATGGCACCGAGCGGCAGGCCGCCGCCGAGGCCCTTGGCGAGGGTGACGACGTCGGGGCGCACGCCCTCGGCCTGGTGGGCGAACCAGTAGCCGGTGCGCCCGATGCCCGTCTGCACCTCGTCGAGGGCGAGCAGGGCGCCGTGGGCGGTGGTCAGCTCGCGGGCGGCGGTGAGATAGCCGGCGGGCGGTACGACCACCCCCGACTCGCCCTGGATCGGCTCCAGGAGCACCATCGCGGTCGCGTCGTCGACGGCGGCGGCGAGGGCCTCGGCGTCGCCGTAGGGCACGTGGACGACCTCGCCGGGCAGCGGCAGGAACGGATGCTGCTTCGCCGGCTGCCCGGTCAGCGCCAGGGCG
The DNA here is from genome assembly GCF_050947935.1 of Dactylosporangium sp. CA-052675. Taxonomy (GTDB): domain Bacteria; phylum Actinomycetota; class Actinomycetes; order Mycobacteriales; family Micromonosporaceae; genus Dactylosporangium. Next base: position 8,219,502 of record NZ_CP192010.1, read on the forward strand.
CCCATGGTCCGGCCGTGGAAGCCGGCCTGGGCCGCGACGATCTTCGTGCGCCCGGTGCGCCGCGAGAGCTTGAACGCGGCCTCGTTGGCCTCGGCGCCGGAGTTGCCGAAGAACACCGTGCCGGGGCGGCCGGCCAGGGCGAGCAGGCGCTCGGCGAGGGCGACGACGGGCGGCGAGGCGTAGAGGTTGGACACGTGCCCGAGGGTCGCGATCTGCTCCGAGACCGCGGCGACGATCGCCGGGTGGCCGTGGCCGAGCAGGTTGACCGCGATGCCGCCGAGGAAGTCCACATAGGAGCGACCGGCCTCGTCCACGACGACCGCGCCGCGGCCGCTGACGAGTCCCAGCGACGGCGGGCCGTACGTGTTCATCACCGACGACTCGAACCGCGAAACCAGCGCGCCGGTCATGCGATCTCCTCGCTTCGCTCGCCGAGCGCATGACTGCGTAGCTGAGCCTGCTGATGCCCGGCCCCTGCGCTGCGCTGCGGACCGGTCATTGCCCCACCACCATCGTCCCGAACCCCTCCGACGTGAACACTTCCAGCAGCAGCGAGTGCGGCACCCGCCCGTCGACGACGTGCGCGGCCGGCACCCCGCCCTTGACCGCCCGCAGGCAGGCCTCCATCTTCGGCACCATCCCCGCCTCCAGCGTGGGCAGCAGCTCCGCGAGCTCGTCGGCGGTCAGCTGCGAGACGAGCGACGACGGGTCGGGGTAGTTGCGGTACAGGCCCTCGACATCGGTGAGGACCACGAGCTTGCGCGCCTGCAGCGCGATGGCGAGCGCGCCGGCCGCGGTGTCGGCGTTGAGGTTGTGCAGCACCCCGTCGCTGTCGGGCGCGACCGTCGACACGACCGGGATGCGCCCGGCCGCGATGAGGTCGGCGACGGCGGAGATGTTGACCCGCTCGACGTCGCCGACCTGGCCGATGTCCACGGGCGAGCCGTCGACGATCGCGGGGCGGCGCACGGCGGTGAACAGCCCGGCGTCCTCGCCCGACATGCCGACGGCGTGCGGGCCGTGCTCGTTGATGAGCCCGACGAGCTCGCGGCCGACCTGGCCGACGAGCACCATCCGCACCACGTCGGCGGTCTCCGGGGTGGTGACGCGCAGGCCGCCCTTGAACTCGCTGGCGATGCCGAGCCGCTTGAGCATGGCGGAGATCTGCGGTCCGCCGCCGTGCACGACGACCGGCTTGAGCCCGACGTGGCGCAGGAACACCATGTCGGCCGCGAAGGCCCGCTTGAGCTCGTTGTCGACCATCGCGTTGCCGCCGTACTTCACCACGACGGTCGCCCCGGAGAACCGCTCCAGCCACGGCAGCGCCTCGATCAGCGTGTTGGCCTTGCCCAGCGCGATGCCGAGGTCCCGGCCGTTCATCCGCCCGCTCACGAGGAGTACGCCGAGTTCTCGTGGACGTAGCCCATGGACAGGTCGTTCGTCCAGATGGTCGCGGCCTCGGGCCCGGCGTGCAGGTCCACCGTGACGGTGACCGCCCGGCCGGCGAGGTCCACCTTGGACCGCTCCTCCCCGGCGGCCCCGCGCTTGCAGATCCACACCCCGTTGATGGCCACGTCGACCTCGTCGGGCTCGAACGCGGCGGTCGTGGTGCCGATGGCGGCGAGGATGCGGCCCCAGTTCGGGTCGTTGCCGAAGAAGGCGGTCTTCACGAGGTTGTTGCGGGCGATGGAGCGGCCCACCTCGACCGCGTCGGCGGCGGAGGCGGCCCCGGTGACCTCGATGGCGATCTCCTTGGTGGCGCCCTCGGCGTCGGCGATGAGCTTTCGGGCCAGCTCGGCGCAGACCGCGGTGACCGCCTCGGCCAGCTCGTGCGGGGTCGGCTCGATGCGGGATGCGCCGCTGGCCATGAGCAGCACCGTGTCGTTGGTGGACATGCAGCCGTCGGAGTCGATGCGGTCGAAGGTGACCGCGGTCGCCAGGCGCAGGGCGGTGTCCAGGGTGGTCGCGTCGGCGACGGCGTCGGTGGTGAGCACCACGAGCATCGTGGCCAGGCCGGGCGCGAGCATGCCGGCGCCCTTGGCCATGCCGCCGACGGTGAAGCCTTGTCCACTGTGGACGGCGGTCTTCGGCACCGTGTCGGTGGTCATGATGGCCTGGGCCGCGTCCGCCCCGCCGTCGCGGGACAGCGCGCGGGCGGCCGCGTCGACCCCGGCGAGCAGCTTCGGCATCGGCAGGCGCTCGCCGATGAGGCCGGTCGAGCAGACCGCGACGTCGCCGGCGCCGACCGGGAAGCGCGAGGCCCGCCCGGACAGCACGGCCGCGGTGTGCTCGGCGGTGGCGTGGGTGTCCTGGAAGCCGGCCGGGCCGGTGCAGGCGTTGGCGCCGCCGGAGTTGAGGATCACGGCCCGCACGATGCCGGCCCTGAGCACCTGCTGGCTCCACAGCACCGGGGCGGCCTTGATGCGGTTGCCGGTGAACACGGCGGCGGCGGTGGTGTCGGGCCCGTCGTTGACGACGAGCGCCACGTCGAGCGCGCCGGCCGTCGCCTTGATCCCCGCGGCGACGCCGGAGGCCCGGAAGCCCTTGGGCGCGGTGACGGTCATGGCGCGATCCCGTCGACGGCGAGGCCCGCGGTCTCGGGCAGGCCCAGCATGATGTTCGCGTTCTGCACGGCCTGGCCGGCCGCGCCCTTGACCAGGTTGTCGGTGGCCGAGACGACGACGATGCGGCCGCTGTCCACGTCGACGGTGGCCTGCAGGTGCGCGGAGTTGGAGCCGAAGGTGGCGCCGGTCTGCGGCCACTGCCCCTCGGGCAGCACGTGCACGAACGCCTCGCCCTCGTAGGCGGCGGCCAGCACGTCCCTCGGGTCGCCGCCGCCGAGCCGCTTGGCAGTGATCGTGGCCAGGATGCCCCGCGGCATCGGCGCGAGCAGCGGGGTCATCGACAGCGACCGGGCCCCGCTGGCCTGCTTGATCTCGGGGACGTGCTGGTGGGCGCCGACCTTGTAGGGCGACATCGACCCCATCACCTCGGAGCCGAGCAGGTGCTGCTTGGCCGAGCGGCCCGCGCCGGAGGTGCCGGAGGCGGCGACCACGACCACGTCCTCGGGGTCGGCGACCCCCGCGGCGACGAGCGGCGCCAGGGCCAGGACGGTGGTGACGGCGTAGCAGCCGGTGTTGGCGACCCGGGTCGAGGCGGCGATCCGGGCCCGCTGGCCGGGCAGCTCGGGCAGGCCGTAGGTCCAGGTGCCGGCGTGCGGCCCCGGGTAGTACTTCGTCCAGCCGGCCGCGTCCTCGAGCCGGAAGTCGGCGCCGAGGTCGACGATCTTCACGTCCTCGGGCAGCTGCGCGGCCACGGCCGCGGACTCGCCGTGCGGCAGGGCGAGGAAGACCAGGTCGGCGTCGGCGAGCGCGGCCGCCTCGGTCTTGGCCAGCACCACGTCGCGGAAGGATCGCACGTGCGGGTGGACGCTCCCGATGGTCGATCCGGCCTGCGCGAACCCGGTGGCGGCGGCGAGCTCGAGGTGCGGGTGACCGGCGATGAGCCGCAACAGCTCACCGCCGGCGTAGCCCGAGGCCCCCGCAACGGCGACACGTATTCCCATGCGCTCGACTGTATCGCTATGCAAGGGCCCGTTTCAAGGAGGTACCTCAGGCACCCTTCAGGCTCAGGTCGTCGAGCAGGAACGACGTCGCCAGCCTGCTGCCCTCTACCCCGGTGAACGTGATCTTCACCGAGCCGGTGGCATTCACGGTGAGTGTCTTCTGCTGATAGGCGGTGGAGCCGTCCACGTTCGAGTAGGTCGCGAGGGTGGTGGACCCGGCGGTCACCGTGAGCTTGTCATATGCGGTCGTCCCGGTCTCGTCGGTGTCGACGCGCAGCCAGAAGCTCAGCGTCGCCCGGGTGCAGCCGGTGGGGATCGTCACCGTCTGCGACAGCGTGTCGGTGTGCGCGGCGCCGTAGCCGTCCAGCCACGCCTTCCACGAGCCGGAGTGCGCGGGCAGCGACGTGTCGTTGGACACGACGCCCGAGGTCGCCGTCCAGGGGCTGGCCGAGCCCGTCTCGAACCCGGCGTTGCCGAACAGCTCGGACGACGAGCACGACCCGCCGCCCGGCGTCGTGGGCGGCGGGGTGGACGGGCCCGAGCCGGCCAGCCACGCCGTGGCGTTCAGCGCCAGGGCGGCATTGGTACCGGCGGTGTCGTTCCACCCGTCGTAGAGCGTGTTGCCCGGCTGCCCGGTGCCGTCGTCGATCGGCGAGCTGTCGCCCCACACCGCGACCCGGCCCGCGCCGAACGTCGAGGTGGTGAAGAACGCGCCGGTCGTGCCGCCGGGCGTGAACCCGCCACGGTAGACGAGCCCCTTCACCGAGGCGTTGTCCGCCGGGTGCAGGGTCTGCGTGCTGCCGTTGCGGATGATGCTGCCCCGCACCTTGCCGAACGCGCCGTTGATGACCGGGTCGGTGCCGCTGGTGATGGCGACCGGGTTCTCGGTGCCGATGTTGTTCACGTCGATGCTGAAGCCGAACGGGTCGGTGTCGTCGACGCCGTTGTTGCTCAGCAGGTCGTTGCCGATGCGCACCGAGTCCCAGCCGTCGTTGTTGCGGTCGCTGGCGGTGTGGTCGACGATCAGGAAGAACCCGCCGCCGGCCTGGATGAACCGCATGATCGCGGTCTTCTCGGCGGCGCTGAGCGGCGCGTTGGGCTCGGGCATCACGAACTCGTCGAAGTTCTTGAGGTCCAGCGCGCCCGACCCGCCGTAGGTGATGGTGTTCCCGGCGGGCAGGGTCTTGAGGCTGTACTGCCCGGTGCGCTGCAACGCCACGCCCCACGACGACAGGGCGCCCGTCCAGGACGTCTCGCTCGACGGGTTCGCGTTCTGGTTCAGCGGGTCGGGCTGGGACGTGCTGATGATCCAGTCGGCGTTCCCGGCGGTCTCGGCCTTGGAGTTGTCGAACAGGACGCGGTGCACGGCGGCGGCCTGGGATTCGGCCGCCCCGGCCAGGTAGGTGACGCCCGCCGTCATGAGCACGACGGCGAGCAACGCACGCTGCAACACTGCATACCTCCGGTGGAAGGAATCGGAGGTAGTCTATGTATGCGATCGCCAAGCGCGGATGAACGCGCGGGTAAGGATAGGGCCGCCCTACTCCGGATCGAGGAACCGTGCCAGCTGGGAGCGGTTACGCACGTTCAGCCGGCGGTACAGCCGCGTCAGGTTGGCCTCGACCGCCTTGATCGACAGGAACAGCGCTCGGGCGATCTCCCGGTTCGTGGCGCCCGCCCGCACCAGCTCGACGATCCGCCGCTCGGTCTCGCTCAGCCCGGCGCCCCGGCCGCCGTCGAGCCGGGCCAGGTCGGCCGCGGCGACCTCGCGCCACGGGTGCGCGTCGGCGGCGGCGTAGCGGCGGACCGCCTCGGACAGCGCGGCGCGGGCGGCCCCGCGGCGGTGGGCGCGGCGCTCCAGCCCGCCGAGCGTGTAGTAGGCGCGGGCGGTCTCGAGCGGGTACGGGTGGTCGGGCCACTCCTCGATCGCCCGGTGCAGGGCCTCGGCCCCCTCGCGGGCCTCGCCGGTCGCGGCGGTGAGCACGGCCCGGGCCCGGGCCAGGCCCAGGAAGACCACCCGGCGGTCCAGGTGCCGGGCCCGCTGCTCGACCTCGGCCAGCACCTCGGCGGCCTCGGCCCGCGCGCCGGCGCCGACGAGCGCCTCGACGAAGTCCGCGTGCCACGGCAGGACGCCCGGGTCGAGCCGGCCGAGGCGCTGGTCGAGCGCGTAGGCCTCGCGCATCGCCTCGGCCGCGGCCACCGGGTCGCCGCGCAGCATGTGCACGAGGCCGCCGGTGGCGTAGGCGAGCTTGATCCAGTCCTCGTCCCCGGCGGCCAGGCAGGCCGCCAGCCCCCGGTCGGCGTAGCTCGCGGCGGTCGTGGCGGTGCCGCCGGCGTACTCCACCAGCGCCGCCACCAGGTACCCCGGCCCGGGCGTGGTCTCGACGTCGACGTAGAGCCGCACGCACTCCCGCCCGGCCGCGAGGGCGTCGGCGCAGCGCCCGGCCCGCCAGTAGATCCCCGCCACGGAGACGAGCACCGCGGCGAGGTCACGCACGGTGCCGGCCCGCTCGACGGCGATGCGCAGCGCCTCGATGCGCCGCACCGCCTCGGCCGTCTCGCCCTTGAACAGCCGGCTCATCGCGGCCACCTGGCGGGCCGCGACCGTGGCCGGGGTGAGCGACAGGCCGCGGGCGAGCTTGCCGGCGCGCTCGAGGTATTCGTCGCCCTCGGTGCCGAGCAGGATGTTGCCCCGCCAGCTGAGCACCTCGACCAGCCGCTCCATGTCGCCGCAGAGCTCGGCGGCCTCCTCGGCGCGCTTGAGCTCGGCCAGGGCCGCCTCGCCGTCGCCGTCCCAGTAGGCCTTGATCCCCTTGTAGAGCCGCACGTGCGCGAGCAGGTCCGGGGTGTCGACGGCCTCCACGAACGCGGCGTCGAGCAGCGGGCCGGAGTTGGAGTGGTCCTCGCCGGACATCTCGACGAGCAGCAGCCGCGCGCCGACCCGGGTGCGGCGGTCGGCCGCGTCGCGCAGGGCGGCGGCGGCGTGGCGGCGGGCGTCGGCGGGCGAGCCGGCCGAGTACGCGTACTGGGCCGCGCTCAGGCGCCGGACCGCCCCGACGCCGGGGGTGTCGCGGGGCGTGCGGTCGGCGGCGAGCGCGGCGAGGTCGGCGGCCATCGCCGGGGCGCCCCGCAGCCGGGCCGCCGAGGCGGCGTCGGCCAGGCACTCGGCCAGGCCCTCGTCGGGCTCGGGGCGGGCGGCGGCCAGGTGCCGGGCCCGGTCGACCGGGTCGGTCACGGTGTCGGCGAGCCGCTCGTGGGTCTCCCGGCGGGCGGCGACCGTCGCGTCGGCGTAGACCATCTCGCGCAGCAGCGGATGGGAGAACCGGATCGCGCCGTCCGGCTCGACGTGCAGGACACCGGAGGCGATCCCGGCCTCCACGTGCGCCTCGGCGAGCCCGCAGGCGCCGAGCAGGGCCAGGCTGGGCCGGGCCGCGGCCGCGATGACCAGCAGCGCGGGCCAGTCCTCGGCCGGCAGCGAGGCCAGGCGGGCGGCCAGCAGCTCGCGGAGCCGGTCGGGGACGGGCAGCGGGTCGGTGACCGGGAACGAGCTGCTGCCGATGGCCCGGCCGAGCTCCACGGCGTAGAGCGGGTTGCCGGCGCTCGCCTCGTAGATCCGCTGGACGTGGGCCCGGCCGGCCTCGGCGCCGAAGCGGGCCCGCAGCAGGTCGGCGACGTCGCTCTGGGGCAGCGGCGGGACGGGCAGGGTCGCGCTGGGCGGCGGGCACAGGTCGAGCCGGGTGGGCGCGCCGCCGTCGGGCACCCGCTCGGCCGCGAGCACCTTCACCGGGACCTCGCCGAGGCGGCGGGAGACGAAGCGCAGCACCCCGGCGCTGGGCTCGTCGATCCACTGCACGTCGTCGAGGATGAGCAGCACCGGCCGCTCGGCGGCCAGGGCCCGGAAGAGTTCGAGCACGGCGAGGCGCACGGCGAGCTGGTCGTGCGGGGTGGCCGGCAGGGCGCTGCGCAGCAGGGCACCGTCCAGCGCCGCGCGCAGGTGCACCGGCAGCAGCTCGGACGCGTCCGGGGCGCCGTCGAAGAGGTCGACGAGGGCCAGGTAGGGCAGGTCCGCCTCGGCCTCGGCGGCCGCCGCGCGCAGCACCAGCGCCTCGGTCTCGGCCGCGGCCAGCGCGTCGAGGATGGTGGACTTGCCGATGCCCGCAGGGCCGCAGAGCACGACGCTGCCCCCCGCCGAGAGCCGCTCCCGGGCATGGCTCAGGAGATCGGCCCGGCCGATGGGCGCCGACGAGGTGCTCACCACGACGCCGAGTCTCTAACGAACGCCCGTTCGTCGCAACGGCCGGAGAACACGACGTCACACCGGGATGACGTCCGATCGACCGGTGATCAGCGCAGCCGGGCGCAGGGCAGCACCGCCTCCCAGCCCAGCACGGGCCACTGCGCGGTGTGGACGGTCACCCGCGTCAAACCCGGCCGGACAAGGCATTCCGCCCGCGCGCGGGCAACCGTCGCGCCCCAGCGCGGGCTGCCGTCGCGGGGGGCCGCCGGGCGCAGGCCGGACGCCAGGACGACGGCGACAAGTGTCGCGAACACGACAAGTGGTGTGCGCGGGCTCACGCAACCCGCCAGTCGCGCCGCGCGTTGGGCGCCGGCCGCGAGGCAGACCCCGGCGGCCAGGTTCGGCAGGCTGACGAGCACCAGGTAGCGGTCCTCGCCGAACCCGTGGGCGGACAGCTGCACGGCCCCGGCGAGCGCGGCGAACCCGGCCAGGACGGCGGCCAGGCGCAGCTCGCGGTACGCGCGCGACCACACCGCGACGGCCAGCAGCGCGGCGGGGATGAGCAGGCCGGCCGCGACCAGGGCCCGATGCCCCCACACGTCGTCGTAGGGCGGGGCGAGCCACACCGGACCGAGGAACGAGCGGGGCACGCCCCAGCGCAGGTACATGGCCGCGACCGCGAGCGGGTCGTGCTCGGGCCGCTCCCCGAGCCCCCGCCGCGTGGCCCCGGTGAGCAGCGGGACCAGCTGCAGCAGGGCGCCCGGGAGCAGGGCGAGGAGCTTCACGAGCCAGGCCCGGCTTCGGTACCGCACGAGCCCGCCCAGCGCCACCGGGAGCAGGAGCACGCCGAGCATCGAGTTGAGCACGGCGAGCGCGGGCAGCCCGGCGCTCAGCACGCCGGCCCGCCGCCGCAGCAGCATCCACAGCCCGGCGTACACGAGCGGGAACTGCAGCTGGGCGAGCGTGTTGGGCACGAACCCCATCGGCAGCGCCGCGGTGATCCCGATCACGGCGGCCGGGAACGCGTCCAGCCGCTCGCGGGCGGCCCGGTGGACGGCCAGGCCGAGCAGGCTGGTGACGGCCGCGTCGAGCACGGCGTTCAGGGCGGCGGCCCACGCGACCGGGAACAGCGCGATGACCGCCCAGCACACGCGCGCCACGACGTGGAAGTAGCCGTTGAACGGGGTGAGGATCGCCTCGTACCAGGGCCGGTTCAGCGCGTCGGTGAGGAAGTTCTGCCCGTCCTCGGCCCAGATCGAGTCCAGCGCCCCCGGTGCCCGGGTCCGCGCCAGCCCGACGAGCACGCCGAGGACCACGAAGCCGGCCCAGGCGACGTATTGATGCCGATAAGCCGGAGATGTCCGGCGTTCGCGCCGGTCGCGATCGGCGTCGGACAGGTCGGACAGGTCGGACAGGTCGGGCCCGGGGGCCGGGTGCAGCGCTTCGCGCGTCGTCACGCCTGTTCAACGAGGAAGGCCCCGCCGGGCGGCGGGGCCTTCCTGCGGAACCGCAGACTAGAGCCGGCCTTCCTTGACCGCCTCGGTCACCCACGGGATGACCTCGTCGAGCATGTCCTCCAGCGAGGTCGACGCCTCGAACCCGAGCACCTCGCGCGCCTTGGAGCAGTCCGGCACGCGCTTCTGCACGTCGTACTCGTAGGGGTCGTCGGAGACCACGTTCAGCGGCACGTCCGGGCCCTTGATCTTGCGCCAGATCACCTCGGCCAGCTGCAGCACCGTGGTCGACTCGGCGGTGGAGATGTTGAAGTCCTCGTTGCGCGCCGCGTCGGACTCCATGGCCGCGATGATGCCCTTGGCCAGGTCGCCGCCGTAGGTGTAGTGGCGCACCTGCTCGCCGGTGCCGAGGATGTGCAGCGGGTCCTGGCCCTTGATGATCTTCTGCACCAGGTCCGGCACCACGTGCGACATCGCCAGCTTCACGTTGCCCGAGAGGACCTCGACCTCGCCCAGCGCGCGGCCCTCGCCGACGCCGACGCAGTTGAACGGCCGCACGATCGTGTAGGGCAGCTTGTACTGGTCCCACGCCGCCTTCGCGTAGTACTCGACGGCGAGCTTCTGGAACCCGTACGAGGACAGCGGCGGCGGGATCTTGCGCTCGTCGCCCTCCTTGGACGGCCAGTGCGTCGTGGACTCGAAGACCATCGAGGACGACAGGTAGGTCATCTTCCGCAGGGACCCGCTCTGGTGCGCCTTGATCGCGGCGTCGCACGACGAGGCCATGATCCGCTCGTTGGCCGCGAGCAGGTCGTAGGCGTAGGCGTGGAAGTACGAGATACCGCCGATGAGCGCCGCGCCGGCGATGAAGTGCTCACAGCCGTCGAGCAGCTCGGTCACCAGGTCGACGTCGCGGGCGTCGCCCTCGACGAAGCGGTAGTCCGGGTGCGAGTCGTAGCTGCGCGTCACCGGCCCGTACTTCGAGTAGTTGTCCAGGCCGACGACCTGGTAGCCGCGGGCGAGCAGCTCCTCGACGACATATCCACCGATGAAGCCGGCCGAGCCGGTCACCAGGACCTTTGCCACAAAAACTCCTTCTAGCTCTGGATTGCGGACGAGCTCTCACGGGCGGCCTGCGCGTCGTCGCGCGCGGCCGTGGAAGCCGGGCGCTTGGCCAGCTTCTCCATCGTCAGTCTGGGTCCGAAGGCGAACCAGTACCACTTGAGGTAGCTCGGCATGAAGCGCCCGACGTCGAACCGGGACTCGCCGAGCTGCCGGTCGAGCCAGATCGTCGGGATCTCCGCGACGGGCAGCCCGAGCCGGGTCGCCTTCGCGGTGAGCTCGATGCCGATCTCGAAGCCGGTCTTGGACTCGATGCCGACCTTGCGCACGAACTCGGTGGAGTACGCCTTGAAGCTGTTCGTCGCGTCCCTGGTGCCGACGCGCGCGAACCAGTGCAGGGTCCGCCCGGCGTTGCGGGACAGGAACCGCTTGAAGCGCGGCCCGCCGACCTGCTGCCCGCCCGGCATGTAGCGCGAGGCGGCCGCGACCACGACCCCCCGGTCGACGAGCCGCGCGAGGTCCTCGATCTGGCGCGGGTCGTCGGAGCCGTCGGCCATGGTCACCACGGCCACGGGCGCGCTGGCCACGTCGATGCCGAAGCGGATCGCGTTGGCCGGGCCGCGGCCGTAGGTGTTGAGCACCGGCCGCACCCGCGGGTCGCGCGCCTGGAACTCCTCGGCGAAGGGCACCGTCGTGTCCTCGGGCATGTCGTGCACCACGAGGATCTCCGCCGGCATCATCACCTCGCGGAGGATGCGCTCCAGGCAGCGGACGATCGCCTCGCCCTCGTTGTAGACCGGGATGACCACAGAGATCTGTGGCGCCAAGCTCATATACGCACGCCCTTGTTCGTCACGCCCCACATGTCCGCAACCGGGATTTCGGTCTGCAGGTCACGGTACTCCGGGTGAGGAGCGGCGATGATGAGCAGGTCCGATCGCGTGAGCACCTCGTCGAGGGGCACGAACCGGTCGTCCTTCACGTAGGGGTCGGTGCAGAGGGTCTCCTTCGCCCGCAGCATCACGACCTTGCGCAGCTTGTACGCCAGCGACTCGCGGATGTCGTCGCTGCCGCCCTTGAACGCCATGCCGAGGATGCCGACGGTCATCTGCGACAGGTCGAAGCGCTCCTGCAGCTTCGACACCACGTAGAGCGGCAGGCCCTCGTTGATGAGCATCGCGCTGTGGCCGAGCACGAAGTTGTTGTTGTTGAACGCCGCCAGCTGCATCGTGTCCTTGAGCAGGCACGGGCCGGCCGCGAAGCCGGCGCCGGGCATGTCCTGGGCGCGCGGGTACTGGAAGCGGATCGCGTGCCGGATGCGCTCGAAGTCCAGCCCGAAGTCGTTGGACATCATCCAGAACTGGTTGGCCGCGGCGAACTTGATGTAGCGCCACGTGTTCGTGAAGAGCTTGGCGAGCTCCGCCTCCTCCGGCTCCAGCACCACGATCTGGTTGGCCAGGTTGCGGAAGAGCTTCTCGGCCCGCTCGGTCGCCTCGGGCGTGCGGGCGGCGACGATCTGCGGCAGCTCGAACAGCTCGGTCATCGCCTTGCCCTCGGCGATGCGCTCGGGGCAGAACGCGACGTCCACGTCGACGCCCAGCTTGCTGACGAGCTTCTCGGTGAGCGCGGTCACGCCCGGGTGCACGGTGCTGCGCAGCACGATGAGCTGGCCGTCGCGCAGGTATTCCGCGCAGCGCTCGATCGCCTTGGGCACGGCCGCGATGTTCGGGTTGAGGTGCTCGTCGACCGGCGTGCCGACGATCACCACGAGGTGCTCGGCGGTGGCCACGGTGCTCGGGTCGGTGCTCGCCGTGAGCCGGCCGTCGGCGACCGCCTGGGCCAGCGGCTCCGCGGCGCCCTCCTCGTCGAAGGGGAGCTGTCCGCCGTTGACCACGGCGACCGCGGCCTCGTTGATGTCATACAGGGTCACCCGCAGGCCGCGGGAGGCGAGCGCGATGCCGAGGGGAAGCCCCACCCGGCCGCAGCCGCCGATCACCACGACGTCGGTGGTGAACCCCGCCGATGCACTGACGTCTGACACGCACTGCCCCTTCAGGACGGAATGGTCACCGATAGATGCGCGCCGCGAGGTGCGCTAGGCGCCGTGACCGTACCACCTCCGGCCGCAACCGGCCTGGTCGTGCAGGTCACGCAGAGTTCGATGATAGCCAACAGTGACGGCGGCCACATCCAGGGGAAATGGCCGCCGTCATCGATGGGTTGTCACGCTCCGCGAAGGACCGCTCCGAAGCGCTCGGCCGCGACCGCCACGGCCGCGTCGCGCGCGGCCAGGGCCTCCTCGCCGGTGAGCGTGCGGTCCGGCGCGCGGAAGGTCAGCTTGTAGGCCAGGGACTTGCGGCCCTCGCCCAGCTGCGCCCCCGAGTACACGTCGAAGAGCCGCACCGACTCCAGCATCGGGCCGGCTCCCTCGGCCAGGGCCGCCTCGACCTCACCCGCCGCGGTGTCCGCGCCGACCACGACGGCCACGTCGATCAGCGCCGCCGGGAACGTCGACAGCCGGGGCGCGATCCACACGCCCGGGATCGGCAGCGCGTCGAGGTCGATCTCCATGGCGACGGTCCGCCGCGGCAGGTCGAGGTCCGCGCAGACCGCCGGGTGCAGCTCGCCCGCGTGCCCGACGACGGTGTCGCCGACGAGCAGCGCCGCGCAGCGCCCCGGATGCCACGGCGCCTCGGCCGCGGCCCGCACGGTCAGCTCGACGCCGGCCGCGGCCGCCACGACCTTCGCCGACTCGACCGCGTCGGCCCAGTCCGCCGCCCGGCCCCCGCCCCACCAGCCGGCCGGGTCGGCCTCGCCGGCGCCGACGGTCGCCACGTGCCACGGCTGGCGCGGCAGCAGCGCCTCGACGGCGGCGAACTCCTCGGCGCTCGGCGGCCCGTCGACGCCGTGCGCGGGGAAGACCGCGAGCGGGCCGTCGGGGCGGAAGACCGGCCCGATCTCGAACAGCGCGACGTCGCGCAGGCCCCGGCCGAGGTTGCGGCGCAGGGCGGCCAGCAGCGGCGGGAGCAGCGTGGTGCGCAGCCCGGGCTCCTCGTCGGAGAGCGGGTTGCGCAGCAGCAGGGCGTTGCGCCGCTCGTCGTCGGCCGGGATGCGCATCGCGTCGAGGGCCGCCTCGCCGACGAACGGCCAGCACAGCGACTCGACGTAGCCGGCGTCGGCCAGCGCGCGCCCGACCGTGCGCCGGCGCCGCTGGGTCGCGGTGAGCCCGCGCCCGGGCGGCGCGATCGGCAGGACGCTCGGGATGCGGTCGTACCCGTCGAGGCGCAGCACCTCCTCGACGAGGTCGGCCGGGTCGTTGAGGTCGTGCCGCCAGGTCGGCGGGGTGACGGTGAGCAGGTCGCCGTCCGCGACCACCTGGGTGCCGATCATCGCGAGGATCTCCAGCACCCGCTCCGGCGAGTAGTCGACGCCGGCCAGCTGCGAGGGGCGCTGGACGGTCATCGTCACCGGCTGCGGCGGGACGACCGCGTAGACGTCGGTGACGCCGGTGGAGATGGTGCCGCCGCCGTACTCGGCCAGCAGCGCCGCCGCCCGGGCGCAGGCCGCCGCGGTGATCTGCGGGTCGACGCCGCGCTCGTAGCGCTTGCCGGCCTCGCTGGGCAGCTTGTGCCGGCGGATGGTGCGGGCGACCGAGCGCGGGTCCCAGTGCGCGGCCTCGAGGAGCACGTCGACCGTGCCGGGCGAGACCTCGGTGGTCGTGCCGCCCATGACGGCGGCGAGCGACACCACGCCGGTGCTGTCGGCGATGACGATGTCCTCGGGGTCGAGCACGCGGTTCACGCCGTCGAGCGTGGTCAGCTTCTCCCCCGCCTGCGCGCGCCGCACGACGAGCGCCCCGGTGAGCCGCCCGAGGTCCCAGGCGTGCATCGGCTGGCCCATCTCGATCATCACGTAGTTGGTGATGTCGACCGGCAGCGAGATCGAGCGGATGCCGGCCGTGGCCAGGCGCGTCCTGATCCACTGCGGGGTGGCCGCGGCCGGGTCGACGCCGCGCACGGCCACGGCGGTGAACCGGTCGCAGGCCACGCTGTCGAGGACCTCGATCGGGTACGCGTCGCTGCCGTCGCCCTCCAGCGGCACCACGGCCGCGACCGGGTCGCGGTAGGCGCCGCCGAGGGAGTGCGACAGCTCGCGGGCGATGCCGCGCACGGAGAAGCAGTACCCGCGGTCGGGGGTGATGTTGATCTCGACCACGACGTCGTCCAGCCCGACGATCGGCCGCGCCTCGTCCCCGGGCTTCACGGTGTTCGTGCCGTCGGGTCCAGCAGCGAGCACGATGATCCCGTCGTGGTCGTCGCTGACGCCCAGCTCCTGGCCGGAGCAGATCATGCCGTTGGAGACGTGGCCGTAGGTCTTGCGCGCGGAGATGGCGAAGCCGCCGGGGAGCACGGCGCCGGGCAGCGCGACGACGACCAGGTCACCCTCGGCGAAGTTGCGGGCGCCGCAGATGATGCCCTGGGGCTGCTCGTTGCCGACGTCGACCAGGCAGTACCGGATCGGCTTCTTGAGCCCGGTGAGCTCCTCGATGCTCTCGACCCGGCCCACCACCAGCGGCCCGGTGACGCTCGCCGCCGCGTCGGTCAGCTCCTCGACCTCCAGGCCGACCTTGACCAGGGCCTTCTCCAGCCCGTCGGCGTCGAGGTCGGCCGGCAGGTCGACGTGCTCGCGCAGCCAGGAAAGCGAAACGCGCACCTCAGGCCTCCCATCCGAACGCCCGCGCGTACCGCACGTCGCCCTCCACCATGTCGCGCATGTCGCCGGCCTCGTTGCGGAACATCAGCGCCCGCTCGATGCCCATGCCGAACGCGAAGCCGGAGTACTCCTCCGGGTCGATGCCGCAGGCGCGCAGCACCCGCGGGTTCACCATGCCGCAGCCGCCCCACTCGACCCAGCGGGGGCCGTCGCGGTGCTGCGGGAACCACAGGTCGATCTCGGCGCCCGGCTCGACGAACGGGAAGTACGACGGGCGCAGCCGCGTGCGGGCCTGGTCGCCGAAGAGGCCCTTGACGAAGTTGTCGAGGGTGCCCTTGAGGTGGCCCATCGTGATGCCCTTGTCCACGACCAGGCCCTCGACCTGGTGGAAGACCGGGGTGTGGGTCGCGTCGAGCTCGTCGGTGCGGTAGGTGCGGCCCGGGCAGACGATGTAGATGGGCGGCTTGCGGCTCGTCATCGTGCGCGCCTGCACCGGCGAGGTGTGGGTGCGCAGCACGACCCGCGAGTCCTCGGCGCCGCCGGCCGGCCGCGTCTGCGCCGACGAGTCCGGTGACGTCGCGTACGGCGCGCCGGCCTGCACGAAGAACGTGTCCATCATCGAGCGCGCCGGGTGGTCCGGGTGCATGTTGAGGGCGTCGAAGTTGTACCACTCCCACTCGACCTCGGGCCCCTCGGCGACCTCGTAGCCCATGCTCACGAACAGGTCGCCGACCCGCTCCATGATCTTGGTCAGCGGGTGCTGGGCACCGATCGGGCGGCGGCCGGTCGGCAGCGTGACGTCCACGGCCTCCTCGACCAGGACCCGCTCCTCGCGCTCGGCGGTGAGGACCGCGAGCCGGGCGTCGAACGCGCCCTGGACGGCGACGCGGGCCAGGTTGACGCGCTTGCCGGCGTCGGCCTTGGCGGCCGGGGGCAGCGAGCCGATCTCGCGGCGGGCCAGCGAGACCGGGGCGCGGTCGCCCAGGTGCTGGTGCTTGAGCGCGGCGAGCGCGTCGAGGTCGCCCGCTCCGGCGAACGCCTTGTCGGCCGCGGCGACCGCGTCGTCGAGCGCGCTCTGGTCGAGCAGCGCGGCCTGTTTCGGATCGTACGGATCATTGCGGTACGTCATCGGACTCTTCCCACGGGAGATTGGCCTCGGACAGTGTAGTGAGGGGTCCGCCCGCCGGTCGTGGGAAGGTGTCAGGAGGTGGCGCGTCCCGTCCGCCCACCGTCACCGGCGGGCCGCATAAACAGAGACATCACCGCACACTCCTCATCGCTTTCGCGGAAGAGTACAAGCATACCGCCGCGGCCGCCGCCAGATTCAGGCTCTCGGCGCCGCCGTAGAGGGGCACCCGCACCCGCCGGTCGGCCTCGAGGTCCTTGGGCAGGCCGTGCGCCTCGGAGCCGAAGAGCCAGGCGGTGGGCCGGTCGAGGGTGTCGAGGTCGAAGAGGTCGGCCTCGCCGTAGCCGTCGGCCGCGAGGACCTGGATGCCGGCCGCGCGCAGGGCGGCGACGGTGCCGGCGGCGTCGCGGGCGCGGACGACGTCGACGTGGAAGAGGCTGCCGGCGCTCGAGCGCACGGCCTTGCCGTTGTAGGGGTCGACGGAGTCGCCGGCGAAGACGACGGCCCGGGCTCCGGCCGCGTCGGCGGTGCGCAGGACGGTGCCGGCGTTGCCGGGGTCGCGGATGTCGACGCACACGGCCACGAGCCGCGGGCGGGCGGCGAGGGCGGCGTCGAGCGGGACGTCCCGCTGCCGGCAGACGGCCACGAGGCCCTGGGGCTGCACGGTGTCGGCGAGCGCCGCGAGCGCGGCGTCATCGACCAGCGAGGCGGACCACTGCGGGTAGCGGGCGGCGGCCTCGGCGGTCGCGAAGAGCTCGGTCACCACGCCGGCCCTGACCGCCTCGCGGACGGCCTGGGGACCTTCGGCGAGGAAGCGGCCGGTCTCGTCGCGGTCCCGGCGGCGGTGCAGGCGCCGGGCAGCGACGACCCGGGGCGTTCGAACGGTGAACACCCCGGGTCGCGACCGATCGTCGTCAGGCGGCGGCAACGGCCGTCTTCGCCACCTGGACCAGGCCGGTGAACGCCTTCTCGTCGCTCACGGCGAGCTCGGCGAGGATCTTGCGGTCCACCTCGACACCGGCGAGGCGCAGGCCCTGGATCAGGCGGTTGTACGTCATGCCGTTCGCGCGGGCCGCGGCGTTGATCCGGGTGATCCACAGCTGGCGGAAGTCACCCTTGCGGTCGCGACGGTCGCGGTAGGCGTACTGCATCGAGTGCAGCACCTGCTCCTTGGCCTTGCGGTACAGCCGCGAGCGCTGCCCGCGGTAGCCGCTGGCGGTCTCCAGGACGGTGCGGCGCTTCTTCTGGGCGTTGACCGCCCGCTTCACGCGTGCCACGGTTCGTGTTACTCCTCAGGCGAGACCGGCCCGGGCGACGCCCGTGCAACCGGTCGAAAGGTCGAGAAAAGGTCGGGGGGAGCAGCGGCGGTTATCGCCCGAGGAGCTTGTTGACCCGGCGGGTCTCGGAGGCGCCGAGCTCGACGTTGCCGCTCAGGCGACGGGTGCGCTTGCTGGGCTTGACCTCGAGGAGGTGCCGCTTGCCCGCCGGCTCGCTGAGGATCTTGCCGCGCCCGGTGATCTTCACGCGCTTCTTCATCCCGGAGTGCGGTTTGAACTTCGGCATGGTGATGTTGCCCTTCATTAGCTCCGGCGCGCAGCCGGGCATTCCGCATGGTGCGGACCCGCCCGCACGACGCGGTGGTGGACATGCTGGAACGACGCCCCGGGCCGCTGGTCGCGGCCCCGGGCGTAATGGCACCCCCGGATCTCTGGTGACGATCCGGGGTGCCGGGGCGGCCTGGTGTCAGGCCGTGCGGATCAAGCCTGGTCGGCGGTGACCGGCTCGGGCAGGTCGGCGACTGTCTCGCCCTCCGCACCCGGGGTGCCGTCCGCCTTGCCCTCGCGACGCTCGGTCGCGGCGGCCTTCACGTTGCGGTGTGGCGCCAAGACCATGATCATGTTGCGGCCGTCCTGCTTCGGCGCGGCCTCGACGAAGCCCAGCTCCGAGATCTCCTCCGAGAGCTTGCGCAGCAGCCGGAAACCAAGCTCCGGGCGGCTCTGCTCGCGGCCACGGAACATGATCGTTACCTTGACCTTGTCGCCCGCCTTCAGGAACCGCACCACGTGACCCTTCTTGGTCTCGTAGTCGTGCGGGTCGATCTTCGGGCGGAGCTTCATCTCCTTGATGACGGTCTGCTGCTGGTTACGCCGGGCTTCCCGGGCCTTGAGCGCGCTCTCGTACTTGAACTTGCCGAAGTCCATGAGCTTGCAGACGGGCGGGCGTGCCATGGGCGCAACTTCGACCAGGTCCAGGTCCACGTCGGCGGCCAGCTGGAGTGCGCGCTCGAGCGGGACGATGCCCACCTGCTCACCCTCCGGGCCGACCAGCCGGACCTCACGTGCCCGGATCTGCTCGTTGACGCGTGGCTCGACGCTGATGTGGCCTCCTCGATAGGTACTTCAACTCATGCGGTCGACGCATCCGCCGGGCAAGCCCTTCGGGCGTAGCAACGCCAAAAACCCCCGCCGCGCATGCGCAGGCGAGGGCCGTTCGACCGCCGCGACCGATTGGGCCGCCACGGTCGGACCGGACCCGGCCGCCAGATCAGCTGCACGGGTGGGGGCCGAGGCCCCGCTTCGAACAACCCCGATTGGGACGGGGATGCGGTCGACGACGACTACTCTACCACGGATGTTGTCAAGCTCGCCGAGTGCAGTGCCCGCAGGCGCCGCGCGGCCTTGACCGCGTAGTCCTTGTCGGCCATCTGCACCGCCATGACCGCCACCCGCTCGTCGTCGTGCAGGTCGAGGGTGAGCCAGGGCGCGCCGCGGCCGAAGGTCACCGCGCGGACCGTCTCCCAGGGCAGGTGGTAGCCGCCGATGATGTTGCGCACCCGCACGCCGTGCTCGTCGGCCTCGACGCGGGGGCGGGTCATGAGCAGGATGGCGGCGGCCGCGCACAGGCCGAGGCCGATCATCGCGGCCTGGTCGCCGCGCTGGAAGTAACCGGGGCCGTCACCGGTCTTGCCGTGCAGGCCGAACGCGATGAGGGTGAAGACGACGGCGACGACGAGCGCCAGGACATACGCGATGATCCGCGCCCGCTGCGGACGGGCGACGAGTGGGGCCGTGCTCTGCTCGCTGCTGCTCACGGCCCCAGTCTGCCACTACAGCCGGCAGGCGTGGATTCCGGTCACCAGGATGGCGCGGGCGCCGACCTCGTAGAGCTCGTCCATGATCCGGTGCACCTCGGCCTGGGGCACCATCGCCTGCACGGCGACCCAGCCCTCGCGGTGCAGCGGGGAGATGGTGGGCGACTCGATGCCCGGGGTGAGCGCGACGGCCGCGTCGAGCGAGTCGGCCCGCACGTCGTAGGCGAGCATCACGTACTGCCGGGCGACGAGGACGCCCTGGAGGCGGCGCAGCAGCTGCGGTACACCCGCCGGAAGCTCCTCCCCCGCGCGCCGGATGAGCAGCGCCGAGGACTCGAGGATCGGCTCGCCGAGCGTCTCCAGGCCGGCCTGGCGCAGCGTCCGGCCGGTCTCGACCACGTCGGCGATGACGTCGGCGACGCCCAGGCGGATGGCGTTCTCCACGGCGCCGTCGAGCCGGATGACCTCGGCCCGCACGCCGTGCTCGGCGAAGTAGCGCTCCATCACGCCGGGGTAGGCGGTGGCGACCCGCAGGCCCTCGAGGTCGGACGGGGCCGAGCCCTTCACCGAGCCGGGGACGGCGGCGAAACGGAACGTGGCGCGGGCGAAGTTGAGGTCGAGCACCTCGACCGCCGGGCTGCCCGCGTCGATGAGCAGGTCGCGACCGGTGATGCCGAGGTCGAGGTCGCCCGAGCCGACGTAGGTGGCGATGTCGCGCGGGCGCAGGTAGAAGAACTCGACGCCGTTGGCGTCGTCGCGGCAGAGCAGGTCCTTGGGGTCGGAGCGCTGGCGGTAGCCGGCCTCCTGGAGCATCTGCGTGGCGGGGCCGGCGAGGGTGCCCTTGTTGGGCACGGCGATGCGAAGCACGGGCTG
Source organism: Dactylosporangium sp. CA-052675 (assembly GCF_050947935.1). GTDB lineage: Bacteria > Actinomycetota > Actinomycetes > Mycobacteriales > Micromonosporaceae > Dactylosporangium. Next base: position 8,239,623 of record NZ_CP192010.1, read on the forward strand.
GTCTCCAGACGGGTAGGGTCGGCGCGACGGGCAGACGCAGGCCGGGAACCGGCCTGCAGGTGCGGAACCGGCCTACAGATGTCGGTACACGTCCTCCAGCGACAGCCCCGTCGCCAGCATCAGGCACTGCACCTGGTAGAGCAGCTGCGACAGCTCCTCGGCAGTGCGCTCCCGGCCCTCGTGCTCGGCCGCCATCCAGCTCTCGGCGGCCTCCTCGACGACCTTCTTGCCGATGAAGTGCACGCCCTTCTCCAGCGCCGCCACGGTGCCGGATCCGGGGGTGCCGGCCGCCGCCTTGGCGCTCAGCTCGGCGAACAGCTCGTCGAAGGTCTTCACGGGCAGGGATTCTCGCAGGCCTGGGGCCGGAAACGGAATCCGGTTACTGACAGGCGTGTCGCCGGTCACCCCAAGGGGCGGCGAGCCGGTCAAGCCACGGAGAAGCCGTGGTCGTCGACCCACTGCACGCTGCCGTCCTGCGGCGAATACACGAACGCCTCGACGGTGTGCGGCCCCGAGGGCAGCGTCACGGGCACCCGCGCCTCCCCCAGCGACGGCGCCCCGGCGCTGAGCTGCACGACCCGTTCGAGGACGACCGCGCCGGCGGCGTCGCGGATGCGCAGGTTGACCGTGCCCTCGGGGACGACCCCGGCGAGGTACACCGTGAAGCTCTTGCCCACCACCGCCCCCTGGTCGGGCTCGATGACCCAGACCGGCGCCTGGAGGTCGGCCAGGGTGCCCTGCCGCAGCGGCCCGCTCGTGTCCACGGCCCCCCACAGCCGGGCCACGGGCGCGCCGTCGACGAGCACCCGGACCCCGTCGGCGTGGCGCATCGAGGTGTAGGTCGCCGCGGCCAGCACGGTGTAGACCAGCTGCTGGGCCGCGAGCTTCGGCTCCGCCGGGGCCGGGCCGACGCCGCCGAGGTCGACGGTGACCACGCCCCCGTCGATCGTGACCCCGTGCACCTGGACGGTCGCCGGCCACAGGCTCGTGTAGTCGGGGTCCTTCGCCCTGCCCCCCAGGGAGAACTCGACGGCGGCCCGGATGCGGCCCCGGTCGTCGCCCGCGGCGGCCGGCAGGAACTCCCGGTAGAGGCGGCCGTTGCGGGTGAAGTAGGCCGGCAGGGCGACCGTCGCCGGCGCGGCCCCGGACGGCTCCGGCGCGCTGGGCCGGGTGTCGACCACGACCGGCGACCCGGACGCGGGCCCCGCGGGCGGCAGGGTGGTGTGCTCGCCGCGGCCGGCCTCGACCGCCACGACGCCGAGCGCGATCGCGGCTGCGGTCGCGACCGCCCCGGCGGCCAGCACCGGCACGCCGCGGTACCAGGCCCGGGCGGTGCGCCGCCGGATGCGCGGGAGGGCGTCCGGCGACGGCTCGACCTCGGCGGCCCGGGCCCGCAGCGCCTCCCGGAGCCGGTCCTGCGCCGACTGCCCCGGCCTCATCGGGCCCGCTCCAGGCTCTCGCGCAGGGCGGCCATGCCCCGGGAGGCGTGGCTCTTGACGGCCCCGCGGCTGACCCCCATGGCGTCGGCGATCTCGGCCTCGGACAGCTCGCCGTAGTAGCGCAGCACGATCGCCTCACGCTGGCGGGTGGGCAGCCGGCGTACCGCCTCCAGCACCTCCCGGTGCGCCAGCAGGCTCAGCGCGCCCGTCTCGGCGCTGGCCACGACCTGCGGGCCGTCCGGGCCGCGGGCGACGTGCCGCTCGGCGACGCCCCGCCTGCGCAGCGCCGAACGCGCCCCGTTGAGCACGCTGGTGCGCAGGTACGCCAGCGCCTTGTCCGCGTCCCGCAGGCGCCACCAGCGGCGGTGCAGCGCGACGTACGCGTCCTGGACCACGTCCTCCGCGACCCCCTCGTCGTGCAGGAGCAGCACCGCGAGGCGCACGAGCCCCCGGTAGTGCGCGGCGAACAGCGCCGCGATCGCGTCGTCGGCGCTCCACCGGCGCGCGGTCTCCTCGGGCACCGCGCCGCGCACGGGATCGCCCGGGGCCGCCACCTCCACCGGCCTACGGTCCCACGCCGCCGCCGCGGCCTCCGCCATCACACCCAGACGACGCGCGGGTCCGCCCATCGGTTTACCGGGCTGATCACCTGGTTACCCTGAGCCTCGTGGATACGGAGCCGAAGTACACCGACGAAGAGTGGGGCCTGCTCGTCGGCCTCCCCCAGTCCGTCCTGATCGCCGCGTCCCAGGCCGAGCACGACGGGGCCCGGCGCACGCGCGAGGAGTGGGCGGCGGGCATGACCGCCATCGCCGACGGCCGCGGCTCGTCCAGCGAGCTCGTGAAGACCGTCGCCGCCGAGGTGGTCAGCCGCCAGGGCGACATCACCGACGGCGACGAGCCCCCGGTCATCGAGTTCCCCGACCGCGACGCGGGGCTGGCCGACGTGATCTCGCGGGCCCGCGCCGCCCACGAGCTGCTGGCGGCCAAGACCGCGCACGCCGACGCCGAGGCCTACCGCTACTGGGTGGTCACCGTCGCCGACGTGGTCGTGGGCGCGGCGAGCACCGGCGGCGTGCTGGGCATCGGCGGCGAGCAGGTCACCGCGGCCGAGCGCACCTTCCGCGACGAGCTGGCCGCGGCCCTCGAGGTCTGAGCCGCGCGGTGGGAGGCCGGGCCCTGTCCCGGGCGCCTCCCACCGCCCGCCGCGTCAGGACTTGGCGACGAGCCGCAGCGCCACCGCCGCGTCCAGGGCGGCCAGCGCGGCCGCGTAGCCCTTGTCCTCCGCCGAGTCGGCGAACCCGGCCCGGGCCCGCGCCTGCTCGTAGTTGTCGACCGTGAGCACCCCGTGCGCGACCGGCGTCGAGCAGTCCAGGGCGACCCGGGTGAGCCCGTCGGTCACGGACTGGCAGACGTACTCGAAGTGCGCCGTGTCCCCCCGGATGACCACGCCGAGCGCGACGACCGCGTCGAAGCGGTGCGCCAGCCCCTGCGCCAGCACGGGCAGCTCCACCGCGCCGTCGACCCGGGCGACCGTGATGTGGTCCACGTTGGAGGACTCCCCGGCCTCGATCGCCCGGTTCAGCATGTGGTCGACGAGCTCGCCGTGCCACCGCGTGGCCACGATGCCGAGCGTCAGTCCCGTGCCGTCCACCCGTTGCAGGACGGGTGCCCCACTCCCAGCCATTACGCAAGTCCCTCCGCGACCTCGTCGAGCTCGTCCAGCAGGTGCCCCATACGGTCCCGCTTGGTACGCAGGTAGCGCACGTTCTCGGGGTGCGGCCGGGTCGGCAGGGGCACACGACCCAGTACGGACAGACCGTACCCTTCCAGACCCGCCCGCTTCGCCGGATTGTTCGTGAGCAGCCGCATCGTCTTGATCCCGAGCTCCACCAGGATCTGCGCGCCGGTGCCGTACTCGCGCGCGTCGGCCGGCAGCCCCAGGTCCAGGTTGGCGTCGAGCGTGTCGCGGCCGAGGTCCTGCAGCTGGTACGCCTGCAGCTTGTGCATGAGCCCGATGCCCCGGCCCTCGTGCCCGCGCATGTAGAGCACGACGCCGCGCCCCTCCGCCGCGACCATCTTCATGGACGCCTCCAGCTGGGGGCCGCAGTCGCAGCGCACCGAGCTGAACACGTCGCCGGTCAGGCACTCGGAGTGCACCCGCACGAGCACGTCCTCGCCGTCGCCGAGGTCGCCGTAGACGAGGGCGATGTGCTCGCCGTTGCCGTACTTCTGGGTGTACCCGACCGCCCGGAACACCCCGTGCTCGGTCGGCAGCCGGGTCTCGGCGACCCGCTCGATCTGCTCCTCGGTGTGGCGGCGGTGGGCGATGAGGTCGGCGATGCTGATCAGCGCCAGGTCGTGCTCCTCGGCGAACTTGCGCAGGTCGGGCAGGCGCATCATGGTGCCGTCGTCGTTGACCATCTCGCACAGCACGCCGGCGGGGCGCAGCCCGGCCATGGTGGCCAGGTCCACGGCGGCCTCGGTGTGCCCGGCCCGGCGCAGCACGCCGCCGTCCTTGGCCCGCAGCGGCACGATGTGCCCGGGCCGGGACAGGTCGTGCGGCTGGGTGTCGGCCGAGGAGAGCAGCTTGATGGTGCGGGCGCGGTCGGCGGCGGAGATGCCGGTGGTGCCGCCGAAGCGGGCATCGACCGTCACGGTGTAGGCGGTGCCGCGGCGGTCCTGGTTGGTGCGGTACATCGGCGGGAGGTCGAGCCGGTCGGCCTCGGCCTCGGTGATCGGCACGCAGATGTAGCCGGACGTGTAGCGGACCATGAACGCGACCAGCTCCGGCGTGGCGAACTCGGCCGCGAAGATCAGGTCGCCCTCGTTCTCGCGGTCCTCGTCGTCGACGACGATCACCGGGCGCCCGGCCGCGATGTCCTTGACCGCCCGCTCGATCGGGTCGAGGCCCGTGCCAGGGTCGCTCATGACTGCGCGGCCTTCCCGAGCAGCTTCTCCACGTACTTCGCCATGATGTCGACCTCCAGGTTGACCCGCTCGCCGACGCCCTTGGCGCCGAGCGTGGTGAGCTTGAGCGTGGTCGGGATCAGCCCGACCGAGAACGTGTCGTCCGTGACGGCCATGACGGTCAGCGAGATCCCGTCGACGGTGATGGAGCCCTTCTCCACCACGTAGCGCCCGAGCCCCTCGGGCAGCGCGAACGTCACCGTCTCCCACTGGTCGCCGGCCTCGCGCGACAGGATCTGCCCGACCCCGTCGACGTGGCCCTGCACGATGTGGCCGCCGAGGCGGGTGGCGACGGTCGCGGCGCGCTCGAGGTTCACGGCGGAGCCCGGCCGCAGCGCGCCGAGGGTCGAGCGCCGCAGCGACTCCCCCATCACGTCGGCGGTGAACACGCCGTCGGCGTTGTCCACGACCGTCAGACAGACCCCGTTGACCGAGATCGAGTCGCCGTGGGCGGCGTCGGAGGTGACGGTCGCCCCGCGGATCGCCAGCCGGGCGGAATCCCCCAGCTCGTCGATCGCCACGACCGTCCCGAGCTCTTCGATGATGCCGGTGAACACTGCTCACGCACCTTTCACTGTTGCCGTCAGGCGCACGTCCGGCCCGATCCTGGCAAGGTCGACAACGTCGAGCGTCAAAGCCTCGGCGATGCTGGAGATTCCCGCGAAGCCCAGGGCCGCGGGGCCGGCCCCGAGCAGCTTGGGCGCGAGGTAGGCGACGACCCGGTCCACGAGGCCGGCCGCCAGGAACGCGCCCGCGAGCGTCGGGCCGCCCTCGAGCAGCGCCACCCGCACCCCCCGCGCGTACAGCTCGCGCAGCATGGCCGGGAGGTCACCGCCCCGGGTCACCCAGGTGGCGGCGGCGCGGTCCATGACCCGGAAGCCGCCGCGCTCGAGCTCGGCGCCGCGCTCGCCCGTGACCACCACCCGCAGCGGCTGGCGCTCGGCGAGCACACCCTGGGGCGAGCGCACCGTGAGCTGGGGATCGTCGGCCAGCACGGTGCCGATGCCGGCGATGATGGCGTCGACCCCGGCCCGCAGCCGGTGCACGTCGGCCCGGGCGTCCGGGGACGTGATCCACTTGCTCGTCCCGTCGGCGGCGGCGGAGCGGCCGTCGAGCGTGGCCGCGAACTTCCAGATCACGTAAGGAGTGCCGCGGGTCACGGCGGTGAGCCAGCCCTCCATGGCGTCGTGGGCGGGCTCGTGCAGTACCGAACCCACTTCCACGGCGACCCCGGCGGCCCGCAGCGTCTCGGCCCCGCCCGCCGCCACCGGGTTGGGGTCGGCGACCCCGACCACGACCCGGGCGACCCCGGCCGCGACGAGCGCGCGCGAGCACGGCCCGGTCCGGCCGGTGTGGTCGCAGGGTTCGAGGGTGACGTAGGCGGTGGCGCCGCGGGCTCGCCCGCCCGCCGCCAGCAGCGCCCTGACCTCGGCGTGCGGGCCGCCGGCGGGGGCCGTCCGCCCCTCGCCCACGATCTGCCCGTCCGGCGCGACGAGCACGCAGCCGACGTTCGGGTTGGGGCTGGTCTCGCCGAGGCTCAGGCGCGCCAGCTCGATGGCGCGTCGCATGAACGTCTCGTCGTCTGCCATGGCCCTCTCCCGCGTGGTCAGTGATCACACGCGGGGGGACGCCGATGACACCCCGGAGAAAAGCTGCGCCGGGGAGCGCGCGGCGACCCTCCGGAACCGCCCACAGGGGGCGACACCGGATCCCGCGCGCTGAACTCCCATCCGGACTATGACCGTCGGCCCTGGACTCACACCAGGTCCACCGGCCGATGGCTTCGACCGGGTCGCGGGCTCCCGCTCCCGTTCAGGGGCGGTTACCGCCGGTTCGGAATTGCACCGAGCCCCGCCAGCGCGTGGTGGGTACGTACCCTGAGTTTGACACAGAACCCCCGGTCCTTACCGGCCGAGTTCGGGGATATGCGTCACAACTTGATCGCCTCAGCTCAGGTCGACGGCGCTGCGGCGGTCGATGGCCACGTAGTTGCCGTTGTGCTTCTTGGCCACCTTCTTCATCTCGGTGGCGATGGCGATGACCTCGCGCGGATCCGTGAACTTCCCGCTCTCGGGCGTCGCGACCGCCACCCCGATCGACAGTGTGACGAGGTTCGGGTGCTGCACCTCGCCGGTGCGGGAGACCACCTCGATGTAGCCGCGCTCGGCGTCCACCGGGTCGTACAGCGTGTCGGAGGCGGCCTGGAACGCCAGGATCGCGTTCGTGGTCAGGTCCTTGAGCTGCTCCGGGGTGCAGACGATGAGGAAGTCGTCGCCGCCGATGTGGCCCAGGAACGCCGGCGGCAGCCCGACGTCGACCACGGCCCGGTGCAGCGCGCGGGCGAGGGCGATGATGAACTCGTCGCCGCGCTGGAAGCCGTAGACGTCGTTGACCGGCTTGAACCGGTCGATGTCCACGTGCGAGACGGCGAAGTCGGTGCCGGCCCGGGCCCGGTCGGTGATCTCGCGCAGGATGCGGGTGTTGCCGGGCAGGCCGGTCAGCGGCGAGACCTCCCGGTTCTCCTGGTTGCGCCGCAGCGTCGAGCGCACCCGGGCGACCAGCTCCATGGTGTCGAACGGCTTGACGAGGTAGTCGTCGGCGCCGGCCTGCAGCCCGATCACCTTGTCGGCGGTCTGCCCGCGCGCGGTCAGCAGGATCACCGGCATCGAGGCGGTCATCGGGTCGGCCCGCAGCCGCCGGGTCAGCTCGAGCCCGTCCAGCTGCGGCATCATCCAGTCGACCACGGCCAGCGCGGGCTTGTGCTCCTGGATCATGTTGAGCGCGGTGGCCCCGTCGTTGGCCATCATCACCTCGAACCCCTCGAGGTCGAGGTTCACCTTGATGAACCGGGCGATGTCGACGTCGTCGTCGACCACGAGGATCAGGTCGCGTTCGCCCACCTTTGTCCCGTCTGCTCGATTTAGGCGGCGGCGATGCCGCGCAGCTTGCGGACCGCCGCGGCCGGGTCCTGCGCTCCGTAGACGGCGGTTCCGGCCACGAACGTGTCGGCCCCCGCCTCCGCACACGCCGCGATCGTATCTTCGGCCACACCGCCGTCGACTTCAATGCGCAACTCGAGATGACCGGTGTCAATGTGGCGGCGAGCCGTGCGGACCTTGTCCAGCAGCTGCGGCAGGAACGCCTGGCCGCCGAAGCCGGCCTTGATGGTCATGATGAGCAGCAGGTCGAAGTGCGCCAGCAGCTCCAGGTAGCCCTCGACCGGGGTGTCCCGGTCGATCGCCAGCCCGGCCCGGCTGCCCGCCGAGCGCAGGTCCTTCGCGATCGCCACCGGGTCGGTGGCCGCCTCGGCGTGGAAGGTCACGTTGTACGCCCCGGCCTCGGCGTAGGCGCTCGCCCACCGCGCCGGGTCGGCGATCATGAGGTGGCAGTCGAACGGCAGCGTGGTCGCTTTGCGCAGGCTCTGCACCACGGGCAGCCCGATCGTGAGGTTGGGCACGAAGTGGTAGTCCATGACATCCACGTGCAGCCAGTCCGCGGCCCCTTCGACCGCCTGGGCCGCTTCGGCCAGGCGGGCGAAGTCCGCAGCGAGAATCGAGGGCGCGATCACCACGTTGTCCGACACAGGCGTGATGGTATCGGTGATCTCCCGGCGCGGCTGCGAGAATGGCCCCCATGGATGTTGCCGGGGATGTCGTCGAGGCGATCGTCAGCGACCACGTGCGGTTCGAACACCTCCTGCGCGTCCTGCGCACCCGTGACACCGACGCCGAGCTGGTGCGGGCCCGCCGGGTGAGCGCCCGCACGGAGCTCGCCGACCTGCTCGTCGCGCACGCCACGGCGGAGGAGTCGGCGGTGTACCCGAAGCTGCGTGAGCTCTCCGGCGGCGGCGCGCACGTCGAGCACGGCGCCGACGAGCACGCCGACGGGCACCGCAAGCTCCTCGCCCTGCTCGACGTCGCCGACGTGCTCGCGCCCGAGTTCGACCGGGCCGTGGGCAAGCTCGCCAACTCCCTCGCCCACCACGTCGACGAGGAGGAGCGGACGCTGCTCAACGACGCCCGCCTCCAGCTCGACGCCGCCACCCGCTCGGCCCTGGGGGCCGCCTGGCGGGCCGAGCGGGACCGGCTGATCGGGGCCGGCTGCGGGCACCGCGACGCGGTCGCCGCGCTCGTTCCCGACGCCCGGCCGCCCCACCAGCGCGGCTCGCAGGAGAGCCTAGGCGCGGCGTAGCAGGGCCACGAACATCGCGTCGGTGCCGTGGCGGTGCGGCCACAGCTGCACCGTCGGGCCGGTCCCCACCTCGGGCAGGGCCGGGGGCAGGTACGGCCGCGCGTCCACGAGCTCCATGTCGATCGACGAGCGCCGGGCCGCCTCCGTCACCGAGACCTCCGTCTCGGCCTGGTGCGGCGAGCAGGTGACGTACGCCACGACCCCGCCCGGCCGGACCGCCCGGAAGGCCGCCTGCAGCAGCTCCCGCTGCAGGCGGGTGAGCGGCGGCAGGTCCGACGGCTGCCGGCGCCACCGCGCCTCGGGCCGGCGGCGCAGCGCGCCCAGGCCCGTGCACGGAGCGTCGACGAGCACCCGGTCGAAGGCGCCCTCGGGCAGGTCCGGGTCCTTGCCGACGTCGCGGCCGTCCGCGTTGATGGTGTAGACCGGCAGCCTCTCGGTCGCCCGGGCCACGAGCGCCGCCCGGTGATGGGCGACCTCGACCGCGGTCACGTGCGCGTCCCGCTCGGCGGCGAGCGCGCCGAGCAGGCCCGCCTTGCCGCCCGGCCCGGCGCACAGGTCCAGCCAGCGCTCGTCCGGCCCGTCCACGGGCGCGTTCGCGAGCACGGCGGCCACGAGCTGGCTGCCCTCGTCCTGCACGTGGGCGCGGCCGTCGCGCACGGCCGCGATCCCGGCCGGGTCTCCCCCGCCGGCGAGCACGACCGTGTACGGCGAGTAGCGCCCGACCACCGCCCCGCGCAGCCCGCCCGCGAGGTCGGCCGCGGAGACCAGCCCCGGCCGGGCGCACAGGTGCACGGCCGGCGGCAGGTTGTCCGCGTCCAGCGCGAGCTCGGCCTCGTCGAGGGAGCCCAGGGCGTCGGCGAACGCGTTGACGATCCACGCCGGGTGGGCGTGCGTCAGCGCCGCCCGGGCGATCGGGTCCGCGGGCGCCAGGCGCTCGACCCAGGCCGCGCGGTCGGACTCGGCGACGCGGCGCAGCACCGCGTTGGCGAAGCCGGCCGCGCCCGGCACCAGCGAGCGCACGAGGTCCACGGTGGTCGCCACGGCCGCGTGGGCGCCGACGCGCATGTGCAGCAGCTGGTACGCCCCGATCCGCAGCGCGTCGCGCACCGGCGGGTCGATGCGCTCCATCGCCCGGTCGGCCGCGGCCGCCACGATCGCGTCGAGGGTCCCGGTCTGGCGCAGGGTGCCGTAGGTCAGCTCGGTCGCGAACGCCGCGTCCCGCCCGGACACCCCGTTCTCGCGCAGGATGCCGGGCAGCACCAGGTTGGCGTAGGCGTCGTCGCGGTGCACGGCGGCGACGGCCTCGTAGGCGGCCTCGCGGGCCGGGTCGATCGCGGGCCGGCCGCCGCGCGGGGGCCGGGCGAGCCGGTCGTCGCGCCCACCGGCCGGCCGCTGACCCGGGCCGCGCCGAGGAGCAGAGCGCATCAAGACACGAGCTCCCCGGATCCGACCCGGGCGCCGCGGGCCCACGCGTCGGCGGGCATCGCCTTCTTGCCGGGCGCGGTGACGGTGCCGAGCACCACGGGCACGGTGCCGGTGCCGACGAGCACGCGGTTGCGCTCGACGACCACCTCGCCCGGGCCGGGCGCGGCCGGGCCGCCGGCGATCACGGTCGCGGCCGTGAGCGGGGTCACCGGGCCGAGCTTGAGCCGGTCGCCGCGCAGCGTCGTCCACGCGCCCGGGGCCGGGGTGCAGGCCCGAATCCGCCGGTCGACCGCGAACGCCGGATCGGACCACCGCACCTGGGCGTCCTCCACGGTCAGCTTCGGAGCGTTCGAGATGCCTTCCTGCGGCTGCGGTACCGCCGACAGAGCCCCCGCCGCGATGCCGTCCAGCACCCGCACGAGCAGCTCGGCGCCGGATCCGGCCAGCCGCTCCAGCAGGTCGCCGGAGGTGTCCCGCGGGCCGACCGGCTCCGTGAGCGTGCCGTAGACCGGCCCGGTGTCCAGGCCCTCCTCCAGCTGGAAGACGCTCGCCCCGGTGACCTCGTCGCCGTGCAGGACCGCGTGCTGCACGGGCGCGGCGCCCCGCCAGGCGGGCAGCAGCGAGAAGTGCAGGTTCACCCAGCCGTGCTTCGGAATGTCGAGGGCACTGCGCGGGACGAGCGCGCCGTAGGCGACCACGGGCGCGCAGTCCGGCTCCAGGGCGCGCAGCCGGTCCTGGAACTCCGGGTCGCGCGGCTTGGCCGGGGTGAGCACGGGGATCCCGCGCTCGCTCGCCCAGGCGCTCACCGGGGACGGCACGAGCTGCCGCCCGCGTCCGGACGGCGCGTCCGGGCGTGTGACGACCGCCACGAGCTCGTGCTGCGACGCGGCGATGGCGTCGAGGGCGGGCAGCGCCACGGCCGGGGTGCCCGCGAAGATGAGCCTCACCGCAGCCTCACCGGATGCCGAACAGCCCGTGCGGGCTCGCCTTGACGACCGGCGGGGTGTCCGGGTTGTACCACTCCGCCGCCCGGATCTCCTTCATCGCCTGCTTGCGCCGCTCGGCGTCGAGCCGGTCGACGAACAGCACGCCGTCGAGGTGGTCGGTCTCGTGCTGGGCGCAGCGCGCCATCAGCCCGGTGCCGACGATCTGGATCGGGTCGCCGTGCTGGTTGAAGCCCTTGGCGATGACGTTCTGGCGCCGCTTGGTGTCGACATACACCCCGGGGATCGACAGGCAGCCCTCGGGCCCGTCCTGCTCCTCCTCGTCGGGGAACTCCAGCACCGGGTTGACCAGGTGCCCGACCACGTCGTCGACGTCGAAGGAGAACACCCGCAGCCCGACGCCGATCTGCGGGGCGGCCAGGCCGGTGCCGTTCTGCTGGTGCATCGTGTCCAGCAGGTCGCTCACCAGCTTGCGCAGCTCCTTGTCGAAGTCGGCGACCGGGTCGGCGGCAGTGCGCAGCACCGGGTCGCCGAACAGGCGGACGGACTGGACGGTCAAGCGGCACCTCATCTTGGAGTTCGGCGGAATTCAGCCGTCCAAGTCTAGGCTAGCTTGGATTCGTGTCCGACTCGCCTCGCGTCTCGCTGCGGTCACTCCTGCCGTACCTCCGTGATCACCGGGCCACCCTCGTCGTCGTCGGGGTCCTCTCCCTGCTCGGTTCCGTCACCACGCTCGCCCAGCCGCTGCTCACCCGGGAGGTGCTCGACGGGCTGCAGGCGTCGCGCACGGTGTGGGGCACGGTCGCCCTGCTCGTGGCGGTGCTCGCGGCGGTCGCGGTGCTCAACGCGGTCCGGGACTACCTGCTCCAGCGCACGGCCGAGGGGCTCGTGCTCAGCTCCCGCCGCCGGCTCACGCGGCACCTACTGCGGCTGCCGATCAGCGAGTACGACTCCCGCCGCACCGGCGACCTGCTCTCCCGCGTGGGCGCGGACACGACGCTGCTGCGGGCCGTGGTCACCTCGGGGCTGTTCGAGACCGTCACCGGCGCGGTGATGGTGGTCGGGGCGGCGGTCGCGATGCTGCTGCTCGACCCGATCCTGTTCCTCACCGCCGGGCTCGGCCTCGCGGTGGGCCTGTCGATCGCGCTGATCTTCTCCCGCCGGGTGCGGCCCGCCTCGGAGGCGGCGCAGGAGCGCATCGGCGAGATGACCAGCGCCGTGGAGCGCGCGCTCTCGGCCGCGCGCACGATCCGGGCCAGCAACGCCGAGGACCGGGAGATCGCGGCCGTCGAGTCCAGCGCCGAGGAGGCGTACCGCGCCGGGGTCCGCATCGCCCGCCTGCAGGCGCTCGTCGGCCCGGCGAGCATCGCGGCCATCCAGGGCTCGTTCCTGCTCCTGCTCGGCGTCGGGGGCGCGCGGGTCGCCGCGGGCTCGATCTCCGTCGGGGATCTGGTGGCGTTCGTGCTGTACCTGTTCTTCCTGGTCATGCCGCTGGGGCAGGCGATGCACGCGTACACCCAGCTGCAGACCGGCCTCGGCGCGCTGCAGCGCATGCAGGACATCCTCGCCGTGCCCCTGGAGCCCGACGCGGGCACCGCGAGCCCGGGCCCCGCCCCGGCCGCGGTCGTCTTCGAGCACGTCACGTTCGGCTACGCCGCGGCGCCCGAGCCGGTGCTGCGGGACGTGTCGTTCACCGTGCCGTTCGGCACCCGCACCGCCCTCGTCGGCCCCTCCGGCGCCGGCAAGTCGACGCTGCTGCAGCTCGTCGAGCGCTTCTACGACGTCACCGGCGGCGCGGTCCGGGTGGCCGGGGCCGACGTGCGCGACCTGCCGCGCAGGGCGTTGCGCGCCCACCTCGGGTACGTCGAGCAGGAGGCCCCGGTGCTGGCCGGCACCCTGCGCGAGAACCTGCGCCTGACCGTGCCGGAGGCGACCGACGCCCAGATGCTCGAGGTCCTCGCGGCGGTCAACCTCACCGACATCGTCGGGCGCACCGCGCACGGCCTGGACGCCCAGGTCGGCGAGGGCGGCGTGCTGCTGTCCGGCGGCGAGCGGCAGCGGCTGGCCATCGCCCGTACCCTGCTCGCCGCGCCCCCGATCCTGCTGCTGGACGAGCCGACCTCGAACCTCGACGCGCGCAACGAGGTCGCCCTGCGCGAGGCGATCGACACCGTCGCGCGCGACCGCACCATGATCGTCGTGGCCCACCGGCTGTCCACCGTGGTCGACGCGGACCAGATCGTGGTGCTGGAGGCGGGCCGGGTCGCCGCCGTCGGCCGGCACGAGGAGCTGCTGGAGATCAGCCCGCTGTACCGCGAGCTGGCCACGAACCAGCTCCTGGTGGCATGACCGCCGCGGCCTGGGTCGTCGCCGGCCCGCCGGGCGCCGGCAAGTCGACGGTCGCGGCCCTGCTGCTGCGCCTGCTCTCCCCCACGCCGGCCCTGCTGGACAAGGACACCCTCTACGGCGACTTCGTGGCCGCGACCCTGCAGGCGGCGGGCCGGCCCGAGGGCGAGCGCGAGGGCCCGTGGTACGACGCGAACATCAAGATCCATGAGTACGCGGGCCTCGCCGCAACCGCGCGGGAGATCCGCTCGCACGGCTGTCCGGTCCTGCTCTCGGCGCCGTTCACGGGGCAGATCTCGGACGCGGCCCGCTGGCGGGCGTTCACCGCGGCGCTGGGCGGCGATCCGGTGACGCTGGTGTGGGTGCGCTCCGATCCGCAGACGTTGCGGGAGCGGCTGGTCGCGCGGGGGTCGCATCGGGACGGGCAGAAGCTGGCTCGGTGGGCGGAGTTCCTGGCGGCCATTCCGCCGGATCGGGCGCCTGTGGTGCCGCATGTGGAGGTGGACAACCGGGCTGGAGCTCCGCCGTTGCTGGAGGCGGTGTCGTCGGTGTTGGGGCGATAAGTCGGGCGCTCCGCACCACGACTTATCGGATTTATCCCCCGTCAGGCGACATGTCCGGAGCGCGGCTTGCGGACCGATTTCGTCGCGCGAAATGTTGCAAAAGGTGGGTGCTCCGTCGACGCCGGCCGGTGCGGCGACGACGGTTCGAAGGCCCGCCCGGTGACGCCGATGCCGGGAGATGGTCGGGGGTACGAGTCGGGCGGTGGGCTCGTGCGGACAGTGGCGCTGGTGCCGGAAGTCGCGGGGGCCGAAAGGCCATATGAGCCGGTGCAGGGCCTGTGCGGCCAAGCAGTCCGAGCGGCCTGGGCGGGCGGAGCGAGCCGAGCCGGGCCACGCCGGCGGAACGGGCCGAGCCAGGCAGGCAGGCAGGCGGAGCGAGCCGAGGCGGACCGAGGCGAAGCGAGCCGAGGCGGACCGAGCGGGCTAACCCAGTCCGAGCGGCCGAACGGACCGGGTCGAGCCGAGCGCTGGGTGGGTCGGCGCGGGCGGAAGGCGGCTCACAGCAGGTCGAGCGGGTCGACCTGGATGCGGACCGGGTCGGCGGCCTTGCGTACCGAGCGCGCCCCCGCCGCCGCCCGCAACGCCAGCGCCAGTGCCTTCCCCGCCGACCGCGCGGTCCGCACCAGCATCCGCTCCTGCCCCTCCGCGGCCGGCACCGGCCCGAGCACCTCCGCGCCCGGCGGCAGCTCGGCCAGCGACAGCAGCTCCGCGACCGCGGCCGGCGGCCCGGTCAGCGCCGCGATCCGCGCCGCCGGGGGGAAGCCGAGCTCGCGCCGGTCGGCGAGCTCGCGGGCCGCGAGCCAGGCCGGGTCGAAGCGCAGCAGCGCCTGCACGGCCGCCAGCCCGCCGTCGGCGACCACCACCACCGGCGCGCCCGGCCGGGCCAGGGCCGCCGCCGCGAACCAGCGCCGCAGCGCCTCCTCGGTGCCGCGCAGGTCGGCGCGGGTGAGGAAGGCCCAGGCGTCGAGGAGGAGCACGGCGCCGTAGCCGCCCTCGGCGAGCGGCTCGGCGCCCGGAGTGGCCACGACGAGGGTGGACTCGTGCGGCACCACGGTCAGGATCTCGTCGCGGCCCGAGGTGCGCACGATCGTGCCGGGGAAGGCCCGGGCGAGCTCCTCGGCCGTACGGCGGGCGCCCACGACCGCGGCGCGCAGCCGGCGGCCGCCGCACTCGGGGCAGGCGTGGCCCGCGGCGGGGCGGCCGCACCAGCGGCACACGGGAACCCCGTCGGCGGCGGGGAGCGCGAGCGGGCCGGAGCAGTGGGTGCAGCGGGCCGGGGTGTAGCAGTCGGCGCAGGCGACGGCGGGCAGGTACCCGCGGCGGGGCACCTGGATGAGCACGGGCCGGCCGCCGGCCAGGGCCTCGCGGGCGGCGCGCCAGGCGATCGTGGGCAGGCGGGCCGCCTGGGCCTGGGGGTCGCGGGAGCGTTCGTGCTCCCCGACGGTCAGCACGCGCGGCATGGCCCGGCGCAGTTCGTCGCGGGCGGCGCCGACCTCGATCGCCCAGCCGGTCTCGACGAGCTGTTGTGCTTCAGCGGTACGTCCGAAGCCCCCCACGATCGCCGCGCACCGCTCCTGCTCGGCGCGGGCGAGCAGGACCTGGCGGGCGTGCGGGTACGGGGCGCGCTGCTCGGCGTGCAGATCGTCCCCGTCGTCCCAGATGGCGACGAGGCCGAGGTCGTGCACCGGGGCGAAGGCGGCCGCGCGGGTGCCGATGACGATGCGGGCGGTGCCGCGGGCGACGGCGAGAAAGCGGCGGTACCGTTCGGCCGGCCCGATCGCGGCCGACAGCGCCACGTGGTGACCCGGGCCGCCGAGGACCCGCAGCAGGGCCGCGTCGAGGCGGTCGAGGTCCCGGGCGTCGGCCACCACGACGAGCGCGCCCCGGCCGGCGGCGAGACTGCTCGCGGCGGCCTCGGCGAGGCGGGACGGCCAGTCCTCGCCGGGCAGCGCCGTCCACACCGCCCGGGGCGCCCGGTCGTCGGCGAGCGCCCGCAGCAGCGCGGCGCCGGCCGTGTACCGCGCCCAGCCCGCCCCGAACGCCCCGCCGGCCGGACGGACCGCGGGGGACGAACCGCCGGCATCTGGAGCCGAAGGCGACGAGGTGGTGCCTGGAGCCGAAGGCGACGAGGTGGTGCCTGGAGCCGAAGGCGACGAAGCAGGGCCGGGAAACGAAGGCGACGAGGCGGGGCTGGGTGAGAGGGCACCGGCCGGGAGGGCGAAGGGTTCGGGCGCGGGGGCCGGCTCGGCCGCCTCGGCCCTCGCGTGGCGGGGCGGGATCGCGAGGCGCAGCACGTCGGAGAGGGTGCCCGCGTACCGGTCGGCGACCTCCCGGGCCAGCCGCGCGACGGCCGGCGTGAGCACGACCTCGGGCGAGACGACCTTCTCCAGGTACGACAGCCGCCCCTCGTGCTCGCTCGACGCGGCTCGTTCGAGCACGAACCCGTCGACGAGCTGGCCGGCGAAGCGCACCTTCACGCGCGTGCCCGGGCGGGCGGCCGCGGCGGCGTCGGCCGGCACCAGGTAGTCGAAGGGGCGGTCGAGGTGGGGCAGCGGGCTGTCCACGCACACGCGGGCGATCGGCGAATCGTCGGCCGCGCGTTTCGGCGGGGCCGCCTTGCGCGCGGCGCGCGCCTTCCCGCCGGCGTTTCCGGCAATGCGCTCGGCGGCCGCGCGCGGCTTCAGTTCCGACTCGGGGAACAACGCCGGTTCAATAGGCTCGGATGGATCTGTTGAGCGCGCATCAATGGCCGGTGAAGCTGAATGAATAGACTCCGCTGGATTCTCGCCGGGCGCCGGAAATGACGTTGGCCGATCAAACCGGGATCCGGGCTGATCGGCCAACGTCGGAAAGTTTTCGAAAATGCGTCAGGCGCCGGCGGCGGACTTCAGCTCGGCCGTGCGGGAGGCCTGCTCCCACGAGAAGCCGGGCAGCTCGCGGCCGAAGTGACCGTAGGCCGCGGTCTGCTGGTAGACCGGCTTGAGCAGGTCCAGGTCGCGGATGATGGCGGCCGGGCGCAGGTCGAAGACCTCGTTGATGGCCTTCTCGATGCGCTCCACCGGCACCGTCTCGGTGCCGAAGGTCTCCACGAACAGCGAGACCGGGTGCGCCTTGCCGATCGCGTAGGCCACCTGGACCTCGCAGCGGTCGGCCAGGCCCGCGGCCACCACGTTCTTGGCCACCCAGCGCATCGCGTAGGCCGCCGAGCGGTCCACCTTCGACGGGTCCTTGCCGGAGAAGGCGCCGCCGCCGTGGCGGGCGTAGCCGCCGTAGGTGTCGACGATGATCTTGCGGCCGGTCAGGCCGGCGTCGCCCATCGGGCCGCCGATCTCGAAGCGACCGGTCGGGTTGACCAGCAGGCGGTAGCCCTCGGTCTGCAGGCCCAGGCCCTCGAGCTCGGGGGCGATGACGTGCTCGCGCACGTCCGGGGTGAGCAGCGAGTCGAGCGAGATGTCCGGGGCGTGCTGGCTGGACACCACGACGGTGTGCAGGCGCACCGGGCGCAGGCCGTCGTATTCGATGGTGACCTGGGTCTTGCCGTCCGGGCGCAGGTAGGGGATGGTGCCGTCCTTGCGCACCGCGGAGAGGCGGCGGGCGAGGCGGTGGGCCAGCGCGATCGGCAGGGGCATGAGCTCCGGCGTCTCGTTGCACGCGAAGCCGAACATCATGCCCTGGTCGCCGGCGCCCTGCAGGTCGAGGGCGTCGCCGCCGGCACCCTCGCGCACCTCGATGGCCGAGTCGACGCCCTGCGCGATGTCGGGCGACTGGGAGCCGATCGACACGCTCACGCCGCAGGACGCGCCGTCGAAGCCCTTCTTGGACGAGTCGTAGCCGATGCCCAGGATCGTCTCGCGGACGATCTTCGCGATGTCGGCGTAGGCGGTCGTGGTCACCTCGCCGGCGACGTGGACCTGGCCGGTCGTGATGAGCGTCTCGACCGCCACGCGGCTGCGCGCGTCCTGGGCGAGGAGCGCGTCGAGAACGCCGTCACTGATCTGATCGGCGATCTTGTCCGGGTGGCCTTCGGTGACCGACTCTGACGTGAACAGGCGGCGTGCCAATGGTGCTCCTCAGGAGATACGGCGGACGAGAGATGAGTTTCGCCAGAGTGTACGACCTCGGACTGGCGCCGCGGTCGACCCCCGGCTGGGTATCACGGCGCTGCGTTGCGCCTCACACCCCGTCGATCAGGCGAAACAGGCGGCCACGCGGTCCAAAATCCTATCCGCCAGCTCGTCTTTGGGCAGTTCGGGCAACGGATCGCGGCTGCCGTCGGCACCGAGGATGACGGCCTGGTTGCGCTCCGCACCGAAGGTCTTGTCCACCCCGACCTCGTTGACCACGATGAGGTCGGCCCGCTTGCGCAGCAGTTTCTCGTGCCCGGCGACGACGGCCCGCTCGAGGTCGGCGGTCTCGGCCGCGAAGGCGACGAGCACCTGCCCCTCGGGCTTGGCCGCGCCCAGCTCGGCGGCGATGTCGGGGTTGGTGACCAGCTCCAGCGTGGGTGCCGCGCCGTCCACCTTCTTGATCTTCGTCTCGGACAGCCGCGCGGGCCGGAAGTCGGCGGGCGCGGCCGCCATGATCACGGCGTCGGCGCCCTTGGCGGCGGTGACGGCGGCCACCCGCAGCTGCTCGGTGGTCTCGACCCGCACCACGTCGGCCCCCGCCGGGTCCGGCAGGGTGACGTTCGCCGCGATCAGGGTCACGCGGGCCCCGCGGGCCACGGCGGCGCCGGCGATCGCGTAACCCTGCTTGCCGGAGGACCGGTTGCCGATGAACCGGACCGGGTCGATCGGCTCGCGGGTGCCGCCGGCGGTGACCACGATGTGTCGCCCGGCCAGATCGGGCTCCCCCGCCCCGCGGCGCAGCAGCCGGACGGCGGCGGCGAAGATCTCGGCCGGCTCGGGCAGCCGCCCCTTGCCGGTGTCGGCGCCGGTGAGCCGCCCGACGGCGGGCTCGAGCACCACGGCGCCCCGGGCGCGCAGGGTGGCGACGTTGGCCTGGGTGGCGGGGTGCTCCCACATCTCGGTGTGCATGGCGGGCGCGAAGAGCACCGGGCACCGGGCGGTGAGCAGCGTGTTGGTGAGCAGGTCGTCGGCGAGGCCGTGCGCGGCCTTCGCGAGGATGTCGGCGGTGGCCGGGGCGACGACGAGCAGGTCGGCCTCGCGGCCGAGACGGACGTGGGGCACCTCGTGGGCGCCGGTCCAGACGTCGGCGCTGACCGGCTGCCCGGACAGCGCGGCCCAGGTGGCCTCGCCGACGAAGGTGAGCGCGGCGGCGGTGGGGACGACCCGCACCCGGTGACCGGACTCGGTCAGCCGCCGCAGCAGCTCGCAGGCCTTGTAGGCGGCGATGCCACCGGCCACGCCGAGGACGACCCGAGGCCGTCCCTCGGCGGGCTGGTCAGGCATTGCTTGCTCAGACGACTTCTTCGATGCGCTCGGCGGTCAGCAGCCCGCTGTTGATCTCGCGCAGCGCGATGGAGAGCGGCTTCTCCTGCGGCGTGGTCTCCACGAGGGGACCGACGTATTCGAGGAGGCCCTCGCCCAGCTGGCTGTAGTAGGCATTGACCTGGCGGGCACGCTTCGCCGCGAAGATCACCAGGGCGTACTTCGACGTCGTCTTTTCCAGCAGCTCGTCGATCGGCGGGTTGGTGATCCCCTGCGGGTCTGCCACGGTTCCGGCCACGGATCTAAACCTCAACACTTTCGGAATTGACGGCTCTTGCGAGCGAACCGCACAACCTTACCAGAGTCCCGGCCCGACTGAGCAGCCGGAACGCCGACGCGCCCGGACCGCGGAGGTCCGAGCGCGTCGGGATGATGCAACCGGTCCGGGGGGACCGCCGGGGGCTCACTTGCCGCCGGCGAACTCCCCGAGCAGGGCCTTGCGCTGCTGGTCGCCCAGGCCGCGCAGGCGGCGGCTCTCGGCGATCTTCAGCTTCTCCATGATCTGCGTTGCCCGGATCTTGCCGATGCCGGGCATCGCCTGGAGCACGGCCGAGACCTTGAGCTTGCCGACGACGTCGTCGGACTCCGCACGGTCGATCACGGCGGCAAGCGTCGTCTTGCCCTGCTTGAGTTGCTCCTTCAGCTCAGCGCGAGCCTTGCGGATCTCAGCCGCCTTTTCCAAAGCGGCCGCGCGCTGTTCCGGGCTCAGTGACGGGAGCGGCACCAGGTCTCCTCAGGTCCCTTGAAAAAAGTGTTGATGGTCTAGCGCCGGGAAAACTAGCGGTCAGAAGCCATTTCGGCAACGTCGGAAGGCAAGATCGACGCCTTGTGAAGATTCGATGATCACGCAGTGACCGCAATTGCGGACGCACAGGAATCACGCGCACGGTCCGCCGCGGCCCGCAACGCGGCCTGATCCGGACCCGCCGAGAGGACCTCACGCGACCACGACGGGAGCACGAGATCGAGCGCGTCGCCGAATACGGCGCGCAGATCCTCGGCCTTTCCGCCCTGCGCGCCGAGGCCCGGCGCGAGGATCGGTCCATTGAGATCGGTCAGCCTGTGGCCGGTCGGCCCGACGGTCGCGCCGACCACCACGCCGATGTCGCCCATCGGGCTCACACCCGCGTTGACCTGCGAAATCTCGTCGATGACGGTCTGCGCGACGGTGCGCCCGTCGGCCGCGACGGCCCGCTGGACGGCCGCGCCCTCGGGATTGGAGGTGAGGGCCAGCACGAACGCGCCGAGCCCGTTTTGGCGGGCCTTGTCGATGATCGGGCGAAGCGCACCGAAGCCGAGGTAGGGACTGACCGTGACCGCGTCGGCGCACAGCGGGGAGGCCGGATCGAGGTACGCGTCGGCGTACGCGGCGGCCGTCGAGCCGATGTCGCCCCGCTTGACGTCGAGAATCACGAGACTCCCCGACCCGCGCAACTGTCGGATAACCGACTCGAGCACCGCGATGCCCCTGGAGCCGAAACGCTCAAAAAAGGCGGACTGGGGCTTGATCGCCGCGACCCGTCCGGCCAGGGCCTCTCCGACCGTCCGACCGAACGCTTCCAGGCCCTTGACATCGTCGGAGAGCCCCCAGGCGGCCAGGAGGGAGGGGTGAGGGTCGATGCCCACGCACAGCGGGCCCAGCGTGTCCATGGCGGCCCGCAGACGGGCCCCGAAAGCATCAGTCACGTCGCGCTCCTCGTCGCTGCGACGGCCCCGCGCACGAGCGCCGGGCCGTGGTAGATGAACCCGGTGTAGAGCTGCACGAGCGCGGCGCCCGCGTCGAGCATCCGGGCGGCGTCGTCGGGGCGCGTGATGCCGCCCACCCCGATGACCGGCAGCCCGGACTCCTTGGCCACGAACCGCACGACCTCCAGGGCCCGCGGGGCGAGCGGCCGCCCGCTGAGCCCGCCGGCCTCCGGAGTCGTCACGCCGGGCCGCTCGACGGTCGTGTTGGTCGCGATGAGCCCCGCCACGCCCAGCCCGAGGCAGACGTCGAGCAGGTCGCCCAGGGCGGTCTCGGTCAGGTCGGGGGCGACCTTGACCAGGATCGGCACCTCGCCGCCGAGCGCCTGGGCCTCCGAGCGCAGGGCCCCGAGCAGGGCCGACAGGTGCGCCTTGTCCTGCAGCTCGCGCAGGCCCGGCGTGTTGGGCGAGCTGACGTTGACGGCGAAGTACGAGCCCAGGCCGTACAGCTGCCGGAAGCTGTGCACGTAGTCCTCGACGGCGCCGGTCAGCGGGGTCACCTTCGACTTGCCCAGACTGATGCCCAGCGGCACCGGCAGCGGCCCCAGCGCCCGCAGCCGGGCCGCGAGGGCCTCGGCGCCGGCGTTGTTGAAGCCCATCCGGTTCACGATCGCCTCGTGCTCGGGCAGGCGGAACAGCCGCGGCCGGTCGTTGCCCGGCTGGGCGTGGCGGGTGACGGTGCCCACCTCGACGAAGCCGAAGCCCAGCCGCGGCCAGGCGCCCAGCGCCCGGCCGTCCTTGTCCATGCCGGCGGCGAGCCCGACCGGGTTCGGGAAGTCCACCCCGAACACGGTCCGGCGGGCCCCGGGCGGGCTCAGGGCCCGCCGCGCCCGGGGCAGCCGCGCGAGCATGCGCAGGGTCCGCTCGTGCACCGACTCGGCGTCGCCGCCGTGCAGCCGGAACAGGACCGGGCGGACCGTGCGCTCGTAGAGGCCGCTCACCGCGCCTGCCGCAGGGCCGCGTGCAGCTCCTGCAGCGGGCGGACCGTCATCTCCCCGCGGATGAGCGCCTCGACGCCCATCACCGCGGCCGCCGCGCCCGGCAGGGTCGTGATGCAGGGGATGTCGGAGACGACGGCCGCGCTGCGGATCTCGTAGCCGTCCTGGCGCCCGCTGGAGCCCTGCGGGGTGTTGATCACCAGGTCGACCTCGCCGCCCGCGATGAGGGAGACGGCGTTGCGCCCGGCGCCCTCCTCGAAGTGCTTGGGCACGATCTCGCACGCCACGCCGTAGCGGCGCAGCACCTCCCCGGTGCCGGCCGTGGCCACGATCGCGAAGCCGAGGTCGGCGAGGCGCTTGACCGGGAAGACGATCCCGCGCTTGTCCCGGTTGGCCACCGTGACGAGCACCGTGCCGGAGGTGGGCAGCGAGCCGTACGCGGCCGCCTGCGACTTGGCGAAGGCGTGCCCGAAGGACGGGTCGATGCCCATGACCTCGCCGGTCGACTTCATCTCGGGGCCGAGCAGGTTGTCCACGCCCTTGCCGTCGGCGGTGCGGAACCGCTTGAACGGCAGCACCGCCTCCTTCACGGCGACCGGCGCGTGCTCGGGCACCGTGCCCCCGTCGCCCTCGGCCGGCAGCAGCCCCTCCGCGCGCAGCTCGGCGACGGTGGCCCCGAGCGCGATGCGGGCGGCCGCCTTGGCCAGCGGCACCGCCGTCGCCTTGGACACGAACGGCACCGTACGGGAGGCGCGCGGGTTGGCCTCGAGGACGTACAGCACGTCGTCCTTGAGCGCGTACTGCACGTTGAGCAGCCCCCGCACCCCGATCCCGCGCGCGATGGCGACCGTGTACCGGCGTACCTCGGCCAGGTGCACGGCCGCGAGCGTGATCGGCGGCAGCGCGCAGGACGAGTCGCCGGAGTGGATGCCGGCCTCCTCGATGTGCTCCATCACGCCGCCGAGATACACCTCGCCGGTCGCGTCGCACAGCGCGTCGACGTCGATCTCGATGGCGTCGTCGAGGAAGCGGTCGACGAGCACCGGGTGCGCGGGCGAGATCTCGGTGGCCCGGCCGATGTAGTCGCGCAGGGTCGGCTCGTCGTAGACGATCTCCATGCCCCGCCCGCCGAGCACGTAGGACGGGCGCACCAGCACCGGGTAGCCGATCTCGTCGGCGATCCGCTTGGCCTCCGGGAACGTGGTCGCGGTGCCGTGCGCGGGCGAGCGCAGCCCGGCCTCGGTGAGCAGCTGGCCGAAGAGGCCGCGGTCCTCGGCGAGGTCGATCGCCGCGGGCGACGTGCCCACGATCGGCACCCCGGCCCGCTCCAGGCGCTCGGCGAGCCCGAGCGGGGTCTGCCCGCCCAGCTGCACGATGACGCCCACGACGCCGGGGCCGCCCGCGGCCCGGCCCGAGGTGTCCTCGGCGTGCACGACCTCGAGGACGTCCTCGAAGGTGAGCGGCTCGAAGTACAGCCGGTCGGCGGTGTCGTAGTCGGTGGAGACGGTCTCCGGGTTGCAGTTGACCATGACCGTCTCGAAGCCCTTGGCCCGCAGCGCCATGACCGCGTGCACGCACGAGTAGTCGAACTCGATGCCCTGGCCGATGCGGTTCGGGCCGGAGCCCAGGATGATCACCTTCGGCCGGTCGGACGGGGTGACCTCGGTCTCGTCCTCGTAGGTGCTGTAGTGGTACGGCGTGCCGGCCGCGAACTCGGCGGCGCAGGTGTCGACCGTCTTGTAGACCGGCCGCAGCCCGAGGCGGTGGCGCAGCGAGCGCACCCCGTCCTCGCCGGCGAACTCGGGCCGCAGCGCGGCGATCTGCCGGTCCGACAGCCCGGCGCGCTTGGCCCGGCGCAGCAGCGGCAGGTCGAGCACGGCGGCGTCGACGATCTCGGCCCGCAGCTCCACGAGCGCGGCGAGCTGGTCGACGAACCACGGGTCGAAGCCCGACGCGGCCGCGACCTCCTCGACGGAGTGACCCTGGCGCAGGGCCAGCTCCGCGGTGTAGAGGCGCCCGTCGTGCGGGACGCGCAGGTCGCCCAGCAGCGACGCGTCCGGCACCGTCCAGAAGCCCGCGGCCTTCGTCTCCATCGAGCGCATGGCCTTGCCCAGCGCCTCGGCGAAGGTCCGCCCGAGCGACATCGCCTCGCCGACCGACTTCATCGTGGTGGTGAGCTCGGCGTCGGCGCCGGGGAACTTCTCGAACGCGAAGCGCGGGATCTTCACCACGACGTAGTCCAGCGACGGCTCGAACGCGGCCGGCGTCTTGAGCGTGATGTCGTTGGGGATCTCGTCGAGCGTGTAGCCGATGGCGAGCTTCGCGGCGATCTTCGCGATCGGGAAGCCGGTCGCCTTCGAGGCCAGCGCGCTGGAGCGCGACACCCGCGGGTTCATCTCGATGACCACGAGCCGCCCGGTGGCCGGGTTCACCGCGAACTGGATGTTGCAGCCGCCGGTGTCGACCCCGACCTCGCGCAGCACGGCGATGCCGAGATCGCGCAGCTTCTGGTACTCCACGTCGGTGAGCGTCATCGCCGGCGCGACGGTCACCGAGTCGCCGGTGTGCACGCCCATCGCGTCCACGTTCTCGATCGAGCACACGACGACGACGTTGTCGTGCTTGTCGCGCATCAGCTCGAGCTCGTACTCCTTCCAGCCCAGCACGCTCTCCTCGATGAGCACCTCGTGCACGGGCGAGGCGGCCAGGCCGCCGCCGGCCAGCCGGTCGAGGTCCTCGGGGGTGTGGGCCATGCCGGAGCCGAGCCCGCCCATGGTGAACGACGGCCGGATCACGACGGGCAGGCCGAGCTCGGCGACGGTGGCGTGCACCTCGTCCATGGAGTGGCACACCCGCGAGCGGGGCGTCTCGCCGCCGGCGCGGGCGACGATGTCCTTGAACAGCTGCCGGTCCTCGCCGCGGCGGATGGCCTCGACGTCGGCGCCGATGAGCTCGACGCCGTACTTCTCCAGCACGCCGGCCTCGTGCAGCGCCACCGCGGTGTTGAGCGCGGTCTGCCCGCCGAGGGTGGCCAGCAGCGCGTCGGGGCGCTCCTTGGCGATCACCTGCTCGACGAACTCGGGCGTGATCGGCTCGACGTAGGTCGCGTCGGCGAACTCGGGGTCGGTCATGATGGTCGCCGGGTTGCTGTTCACCAGGCTGACCCGCAGGCCCTCGGCCCGCAGCACGCGGCAGGCCTGGGTGCCGGAGTAGTCGAACTCGCACGCCTGCCCGATGACGATCGGACCGGATCCGATGACGAGGACGTGCCGGAGGTCGGTGCGCTTAGGCATTGGTCTGCATCAGCTCCGCGAATCGATCGAACAGGTAATCCGCGTCGTGCGGCCCCGCTGCCGCCTCCGGGTGGTACTGCACGGTGAAGGCCGGCGTGTCGAGGCAGCGCAGGCCCTCGACCACCTTGTCGTTGAGGCAGACGTGGCTGACCTCGACGGCGCCGAACTCGGTGTCGGCCCGGGCGTCGAGCGGCGCGTCGACCGCGAAGCCGTGGTTGTGGCTGGTGACCTCGACCTTGCCGGTGGTGCGGTCGAGCACCGGCTGGTTGATGCCGCGGTGGCCGTAGCCGAGCTTGTAGGTGCCGAAGCCGAGCGCCCGGCCGAGGATCTGGCTGCCGAAGCAGATGCCGAAGAGCGGGATGCGCGCGCCCAGCACCGACTTGGCCAGGTTCACCGGGCCGTCGGCGGTCGCCGGGTCGCCGGGGCCGGGCGAGAAGAACACCGCGTCGGCGCCGAGCGCCCGGATGTCCTCGAGCGTCGCCGAGGCGGGCAGCACGTGGGTGGTGACCCCGCGGGCGGCGAGCCGGCGCGGGACGTTGCGCTTGATCCCGAGGTCGATCGCGGCGACCGTGAACCGGTGCTCGCCCTCGGCCTGCACGGTGTACCGCTGCGCCGTGCTGACCTCGGCGGACAGGTCGGCGCCGAGCATCTGCGGCTGCCGGCGGACCCGATCGAGCAGGGCCTCGGGGTCGCTCTCGACGCTGGAGACGCCGACCCGCATGGCCCCGCGCTCGCGCAGGTGCCGGGTGAGGGCCCGGGTGTCGACGCCGCTGATGCCGACCACGTTCTCGGCGGCCAGCCGGTCCTCGAGGCTGCCGGTGGCGCGCCAGTTGGAGTGGGTGCGGGACGGGTCGCGCAGCACGTAGCCGGCCACCCAGATCCGGTCGGACTCGTCGTCCTCGCCGTTGACCCCGGTGTTGCCGATCTGCGGCGCGGTCTGCACGACGACCTGGCGGTGGTAGGAGGGGTCGGTGAGCGTCTCCTGGTAGCCGGTCATGCCGGTGTTGAAGACGGCCTCGCCGAAGGTCTCGCCGATGCCACCGAACGCCTCGCCCCGGAAGGTGCGCCCGTCCTCCAGGACGAGCAGGGCTTCTCTGCGCCTCACCGTGTTGCCTTTCCGTTCAGCACCGTCGGCTCGCCGCGCAGGTAGGTCGCGTCGATGCGGCCGCGCAGCTCCATTCCGGCGTAGGGGGTGTTGCGGGAGCGGCTGGCCAGGGCCGTCGGGTCGACGGTCCAGCGCACGCCCGGGTCGAAGATCGCGATGTTGGCGGGCTGCCCGACGGCCAGCGGCGTCCCGTGCCCGCTCAGCCCGGCGATGCGGGCGGGCGCGGCCGACATCCATTCGGCGATGCGGTCCCAGCGCGGGCCCATCGTCTGCACCACGATCGCCAGCGCCGTCTCCAGCCCGAGCATGCCCGGCCGGGCGTACGCCCACTCGCACTCCTTGTCCTCCACGCTGTGCGGGGCGTGGTCGGTGGCGACGCAGTCGATGGTGCCGTCCAGCAGGCCCGCGCGCAGGGCCAGCACGTCGGCCTCGGTGCGCAGCGGCGGGTTGACCTTGAAGACCGGGTCGTACTGGGTGGCACGGTCCTCGGTGAGCAGCAGGTGGTGCGGCGTGACCTCGGCCGTGACCCGCCAGCCCTTGGACTTGGCCCAGCGGATCAGCTCGACGCTGCCGGCGGTGGAGACGTGGCAGATGTGCAGCCGCGCGCCCACGTGCCCGGCCAGCAGCACGTCGCGGGCGATGATCGCCTCCTCGGCGACGGCCGGCCAGCCGGTGAGCCCGAGCCGCGCGGCGACCGCGCCCTCGTTCATCTGCGCGCCGGTGGTCAGCCGCGGCTCCTCGGCGTGCTGGGCGATCACCCCGTCGAAGGCCTTCACGTACTCCAGCGCGCGGCGCATGAGCCGCGGGTCGTGCACGCAGTGCCCGTCGTCGGAGAAGACCCGGACCTTGGCCGCGGACTCGGCCATCGCGCCGAGCTCGGCGAGCTGCTCGCCGGCCAGGCCGACGGTCACGGCCCCGATCGGCTGGACGTCGACCAGGCCGGCCTCGCGCCCGAGCCGCCACACCTGCTCGACCACGCCCGCGGTGTCGGCGACCGGCGAGGTGTTGGCCATCGCGCACACGGCCGTGTAGCCGCCCAGGGCCGCGGCCCGGGAGCCGGACTCGACGGTCTCGGCGTCCTCGCGGCCGGGCTCGCGCAGGTGGGTGTGCAGGTCCACGAGGCCGGGCAGCGCGATGGCGGTCCCGGTCCTCGCCGGGTCGATCGCGACGATGACGCCGTCCTCGACGGTGATCTCGCCGAGCTGGGTGTTGGAGATGATCACGATTTTCCTCCGAGCAGCAGGTAGAGCACGGCCATCCGCACGGAGACGCCGTTGGCGACCTGTTCGACGATCGTGGAGCGGGCGGAGTCGGCCACCTCGGGCGCGATCTCCATGCCGCGGTTCATCGGGCCCGGGTGCATGACGATCGCGTGCTCGGGCAGGCGGCGCATGCGGGGGACGTCGAAGCCGTAGCGGCGAGAGTACTCGCGCTCGGAGGGGAAGTACGCCTGGTTCATGCGCTCCCGCTGCACGCGCAGCATCATCACCACGTCGGCGCCGGGCACCACCGCGTCGAGGTCGTAGCAGGTGGCGGCGGGCCACGCCTCGACACCGACCGGCAGCAGCGTCGGCGGTGCGACGAGCGTCACCTTGGCCCCGAGCGTGTGCAGCAGCTGCACGTTGGAGCGCGCGACCCGCGAGTGCAGCACGTCGCCGACGATCGCGACGTTGAGCCCGGCGAGGCGGCGCAGGCGGCTGCGCATGGTGTACGCGTCCAGCAGCGCCTGCGTCGGGTGCTCGTGGGTGCCGTCGCCGGCGTTGACCACGCTCCCCTCGACCCAGTTGGCGAGCCGGTGCGGCGCCCCGCTGGCCGGGTGGCGCACCACCACGGCGTCGGCGCCCATCGCCTGCAGCGTCAGCGCCGTGTCCTTGAGACTTTCACCCTTGGAGACGCTGGAGCCCTTGGCGGAGAAGTTGATGACGTCGGCGGACAGGCGCTTGGCCGCGGCCT
This sequence comes from Dactylosporangium sp. CA-052675, assembly GCF_050947935.1. Classification (GTDB taxonomy): domain Bacteria; phylum Actinomycetota; class Actinomycetes; order Mycobacteriales; family Micromonosporaceae; genus Dactylosporangium. The sequence goes on from NZ_CP192010.1 coordinate 8,267,983, forward strand.
CGAAGGAGATGCGGGTGCGGGTGGAGTCCTCGTAGAAGAGGTTCACCACGGTCCGCCCGCGCAGCGTGGGCAGCTTCTTGACCTCCCGCGCGGCCAGGCTCGCCATCTCCTCGGCGGTGTCCAGCACCAGGGTGGCGGTCGGCGCGTCGAGGTCGGCCGCGCTGAGCAGGTGCTTGATCATGCCCGGTCCCCCTTGCTCTTGATCATGACGGCGTCGCCGCCGTCGATCTCGGCCGTCAGCACCCGCACGCTCTCGTCCATGGACGTCGGGATGTTCTTGCCCACGTAGTCGGCCCGGATGGGCAGCTCGCGGTGGCCGCGGTCGACCAGCACGGCCAGCTGGACGGCGCGGGGCCGGCCGAGATCCTTGAGCGCGTCGAGCGCGGCGCGGACCGTGCGCCCGGAGAACAGCACGTCGTCCACGAGGATCACGCGGCGCCCGTCGAGGCCGCCCGGTGGAATTTCCGTGTGACCCACAGCACGTGTCGCGTGGAGCCGAAGATCGTCCCGGTAGAGGGTGATGTCCAACACACCCACCGGGACATCAAAGCCCTCGAACGCGGCGATCCGGGCGGCCAGACGGCGAGCCAGCGGTACGCCACGAGTAGGTATGCCCAGCAGCACCGTTTCGGCCGCGCCGGACGTCTTTTCCAGAATCTGATGGGCAATCCGGTCCACCACACGGGCGACATCTGCCGCCGTTAGGATGGTTTTACCCAGCTCAGTGCCGGTTGTCGGGGACGACAAAACCAGACCTCCTTCCCCGCCTCGCCGGACGGGTCGTTAAAGGACGTCGAACGTCAACTACCCTAACAACCGCCCTGACCAGGGCAACGGAAGGGTCTCGACCACTTGACCCCGCGTCGCGCGCCAGTTACGGTCACGCTCCGTAGCGATCGCTGGGGAAACCCCTCAGGCCAGTGACTGGGAGTGTCCGTATGCCGTCTGAGTACGCCAAGTCTCTTGGTGCTCGCCTGCGCTCCATCCGACAGCAGCAGGGGCTGTCTCTGCAGGGTGTCGAGGAGAAGTCGGCCGGGCGCTGGAAGGCCGTCGTCGTCGGGTCGTATGAGCGTGGCGACCGTGCCGTCACCGTCTCTCGCCTGGCCGAGCTGGCCGAGTTCTACCGCGTGCCCGTCGCCGAGCTGCTGCCCGAGGGCAGCGGGGTGCGCCACGAGCCCACCAACAAGATCGTCCTCGACCTGGAGCGCCTCTACGACGCCGGCGCCGAGGACCTCGCCTACGTCGCCCGGTACGCCCGGGCCATCCAGCAGCAGCGCGGCGACTACAACGGCCGCGTGCTGTCCATCCGCGCCGACGACCTGCGCGCCCTGGCGATCGTCTACGACGCCTCGCCGTCGGGCCTGGTCGAGCGCCTCAACGAGCACGGCGTGCTGGTCACCGACCCGCGGAGCCTGTTCCAGAGCTGACCCGCTCAAGGCATGACGAAGGGCCGCACTCGGCATCGAGTGCGGCCCTTCTCCGCTCTTGCCACCGCGCGGTCGCAGGGCCAGGGCCGGCGAAGCTGGGCCCCGGCCCGAGTCTCCCGGGAGGAACGGTCCGCAGGTGACACGGTCCGGGCCCTGGAAAGAACGCTCAGGTGGCGTAGTCGGCGATCCGGCCCAGGATGCCGTTGAGGAAGCGGGGCGAGTCGTCCGTGGAGAGCGTCTCGGCCAGCTCGACGGCCTCGGTGATCGCCACCGGGTTGTCGATCTCGTCGTTGTAGAGCAGCTCGTAGACGGCGATGCGGGCCAGGTTGCGGTCCACCACCGGCATCCGCTCCAGCGTCCAGCCCTCGGCGTAGCTGGCCAGCAGCTCGTCGATGCGGGCCGAGTGGTCCTCGACGCCCTCGACCAGGCGGACCGTGTAGGGCAGGTAGGACGGCTTCGGCTCCTCCAGGTTGGCCACGTAGGCGGCCAGGACCGACCCGCGCGACTCCCTGCGCAGGTCGGCCATGTACAGCACGTCCAGGGCCCGCTTGCGAGCCTTACGGCGGGCCGTCATCTGGGCGGTGACGTCACCGCCCAGGAAGGAGTTGCTACCGGTCACGCGCGGCCCAGGTAACGGCTGTCGCGGGTGTCGACCTTGATCTTCTCGCCGGTCGAGATGAACAGGGGCACGTTGACGGTCGCGCCGGTCTCGACGGTGGCCGGCTTGGTGCCGCCGGTGGAGCGGTCGCCCTGCAGGCCCGGCTCGGTGTAGGTGACCTCGAGGATCACCGAGGTCGGCAGCTCGACGTAGAGCGGGGCCTCCTCGTGCGTGGCGACGATCACCTCGGCCTCGGGGAGCAGGAACTTGCTCGCCTCGCCGACGACCCCGCCGGGGACGGTGATCTGGTCGTACGTGTCCAGGTCCATGAACACGAAGTCGTCACCGTCGGCGTAGAGGTACTGCATCGTGCGCTTGTCGACGGTGGCCGTCTCGACCTTGGTGCCGGCGTTGAACGTGCGGTCGACCACCTTGCCGGAGAGCACGTTCTTGAGGGTGGTCCGCACGAACGCGCCGCCCTTGCCCGGCTTGACATGCTGGAACTCAACGACGGTCCACAGGTCGCCGTCGAGGTTGAGCACCAGGCCGTTCTTCAGGTCGTTCGTGGTTGCCATGTGATTTGACGTCACTTTCGTCACTGCCGGCCCAGCGGACCGGGAAGATGTGATCCCGAGCGGTACGCGGGAAAAAGGCCCGGTGAAGTGTACCGGGAAGGCAGGAGTGGCCCGACGCAGTGTACCGGGCGCAGCGGCCCGTGTTCATCTTTCCGTATCCATCGAGACACCTGACTCTGCCAGCGTGCCGGGGTGGGAAGACCGGACCTCCTCAACCGTACCCTGGGCTTCGCCGGATCCGTCGCCATCGCCCTGGGCGGCCTGGCCGCGGGCGCTCTTCCCGAACGCGGTGACCCGTTCGCCCACTGGCCGGTGATCCGCGAGCTGCGGCACTTCCCACTGGTGGCGATCGCGGCGGCCTACCTGGGGATCGCCCTGCTGTGCGGCGCCTGGCTGCGGCTGCGGCGCACGCTGGACGAGCACACCCCGGCCGACCTCGTGCGCACGCTGCTGTGCTGGGCGGCCCCGCTGGTGCTCGTCCCGCCGATGTTCTCCCAGGACGTGTACAGCTACCTGGCTCAGGGCGCGATGGTGCACGAGGGGTTCGACGCGTACAGGTCCGGCCCCAGCGCCATGGGCGGCCCCTTCGCCGCGGAGGTCCCCGCGATCTGGCAGAACACCCCGGCGCCCTACGGGCCGCTGTTCCTGCGCGCGGCCGCCGCCGTGGTCAACCTCACCGGCGAGCACGTGATGCTCGGCGTCTGGGCCTTCCGCCTGATCGCCCTGGCCGGCGTGGCCCTGGTGGTGCTGTGCCTGCCCGGCATCGCGGCGCGCGTCGGCGTCGCGCCCCAGCGGGCCCTGTGGTTCGGCGCCCTGAACCCGCTGCTCCTGCTGCACCTGGTGGCGGGCATGCACAACGACGCGCTCATGGTGGGCCTGATGACGGCCGGCATCTACGCCGCGCTCCGCCGCCACCCCGCGCTCGGCGCCGCCCTCATCAGCGCCGCCGCCCTGATCAAGGCCCCGGCCGCCCTGGCCCTGCTCACCGTGCTGGTGCTCGCCCCGCGCGCGTGGCCGCGCATCGGGGCGGCCGCGGCCGCGTCGGCCGCCGGGCTGCAGCTCGCGTCCGGGCTCGGCCTCGGCTGGGTCGGCGCGATGCGCACCCCGACGTCGGTGCGCAACGGCCTGTCGTTCAGCACCGACCTGGGGCTGCTGCTCGGCGCGGTGGGCTGGCCGGAGCCGATGCAGATCATCCGCACCGTGGCCGCGGTGGCCGGCTGCCTGCTGGCGGGCTGGGCGCTCCTGCGCGCCCCGAACCCGGTGGCCGGGCTGGGGCTGGCGCTGAGCTCGATCATCCTGCTCGGGCCGGTCGTGCATCCGTGGTACCTGCTGTGGGCCTTCGTGCCCCTGGCCGCGGGCCTGCGCCGGGTGCCGCAGGCGGCCGTGTGGGGCTCGGTGGGCCTGGCGCTCTTCCTGCTGCCGACCGGCGCGCCGGGGTTTCCGGAGGCGGTGGTCGCGGCGGTCGTGGGCACCGTGGCCGGGCTGCTCTACCTGCGGATGCGCCCGCCGGTCGCGGTCCCCTTGGCGGCCGTGCCCGCCGCCTGAGCACGCCGCACCCGACATGCCGGATTTATACCCTGCCGGGGATTCTTGCTCGGGCCGTCGGGGTCCGGACCGTCGCTCCCGCCAGGACGCCTGGTCTGGGTCGGCCTCCGCGAAGCCTCACCGAGCCAGACTGGGCGCACCGGCCTTCGAGGGTGGTTACGCCGCTACGGCGGTGTACGCGGCCCGCAGCAGCTCGTCGGAGGGGCCCTCCAGCGTGCCGGGCGCCGCCAGGGCGTCGAGCACCACGAAGCGCAGCATCGAGCCGCGGGCCTTCTTGTCGACCCGCATCGCGGCGTGCAGGTCGTCCCAGGCGCCGGCCGGGTACGCAATCGGCAGGCCGAGGCGCTCGAGGATGGCCCGGTGCCGGTCGGCCACGTCCGCGCCGAGGCGGCCCGAGAGCCGGCCGAGCTCGGCGGCGTAGACGAGGCCGACGCTGATGGCGTGGCCGTGCTTCCAGCGGTACAGCTCCCGCCGCTCGATCGCGTGGCCCAGCGTGTGGCCGTAGTTGAGGATCTCGCGCAGGCCGCTCTCGCGCAGGTCCTCGGAGACCACCCGCGCCTTGACGGCCACGGAGCGCTCGATCAGCTCGGCGAGCACGTCGCCGCGCGGGTCGAGGGCCGCGGCCGGGTCGGCCTCGATGAGGTCCAGGATCGCCGGGTCGGCGATGAAGCCGCACTTGACGATCTCGGCCATGCCCGCGCGCAGGTCCTCCTCGGGCAGGGTGTCCAGGGCGGCCAGGTCGCACAGGACCCCGGCCGGCGGGTAGAACGCGCCCACGAGGTTCTTGCCGGCCGCGGTGTTGACGCCGGTCTTGCCGCCGACGGCCGCGTCGACCATGCCGAGCAGGCTCGTCGGCACCGTCACCAGGCGCACGCCGCGCAGCCAGCACGCCGCGACGAAGCCGGCCAGGTCGGTCACCGCGCCGCCGCCGACCCCGACGACCGCGTCGGTGCGGGTGAAGGCGGCCGCGCCGAGCTCGTCCCAGCAGCGGGCCGCGACCGCGATGTCCTTGCCGGCCTCGGCGTCGGGGACCTCGATCGGCAGCACCGTGGCACCCGCCGCGGTCAGGGCGGCCTCGATCCGGGCCGCGTGCGCGCGCACCGGGCCGGCGAAGATCACGGCGACCTGAGCGGCCCCCTTGACCAGGTCGGCCACGGCGTCACCGGCACCGCGGCCGATCCGCACGGCGTAGCCGGACACGTCGACGAGCTTCATACCGCCCCCGCCAGGCGCTCGGCCAGCTGCTCGGCGATCTCCTCGGGCGTGCGGCCGCCGGTCGGCACGGTCACGGTCGCCACCTCCTCGTAGAGCGGGCGGCGCTGGTCGAGCAGGTGCTTGAGCGTGGCCCGCGGGTTGATGGCGAGCAGGGGGCGGCCGGCGCCGAGGCCGACGCGGGACAGGGCGTCGGCGAACTCGACGGAGAGGTACACCACCGTGTGCCCGGCCAGCGCCTTGCGGGTCTCCTCGGCCAGGATCGCGCCGCCGCCGAGGGCGAGCACGCCGTCGAAGCTGTCGAGGGCGGCGCGGATCGTGGCCCGTTCGAGGGCCCGGAAGTGCTCCTCGCCCTCGTCGAAGAAGATCTCGGGGATGGGCTTGCCGGCCTCGGCCTCGATGAGGGCGTCGGCGTCGCGGAACGCCACGCCGAGGCGCTCGGCGAGCAGCTCCCCCACCGTCGTCTTCCCGGCGCCGGGCGCGCCGACGAGCACCGCGCGCGGGCTCACCTGATCACCAGGTTCTCGAGGTAGCCGGCCAGGTTGCGGCGGATCTCCGGCACCGAGTCGCCGCCGAACTTCTCCAGCGCCGCCTCGGCCAGCACCAGGGCGACCATGGCCTCGGCCACGACCGCCGCGGCCGGCACGGCACAGACGTCCGAGCGCTGGTTGATCGCCGTCGCCGCCTCGCCCGTGGTCACGTCGACGGTCTGCAGGGCGCGGTTGAGCGACGAGATCGGCTTCATCGCGGCGCGCACGCGCAGGGGCTCGCCGGTGGTGATGCCGCCCTCGAGGCCGCCGGCGCGGTCGGTGACGCGCTTGACGCCGTCGGGGGTGTTGACGATCTCGTCGTGGGCCACCGAGCCGCGCGAGCGGGCCTGGGTGAACGCGTCGCCGATCTCCACGCCCTTGATCGCCTGGATCGACATGAGCGCGGTGGCCAGGCGGGCGTCGAGCTTGCGGTCCCACTGCACGTGGCTGCCGAGGCCCGGGGGCACGCCGTACGCCAGCACCTCCACGATCCCGCCCAGCGTGTCGGCGTCCTTCTTGGCCGCGTCGACCTCCTCGACCATGCGGGCGCTCGCGTCCGGGTCGAGGCAGCGCAGCGGGTCGGCGTCGATGCGCTCGAAGTCCTCGGGGGTGGGCAGCAGGCCGGGCTTGGCCGCGACCGAGCCGAGCTCGATGACGTGCGAAACGATCTGGATGCCGAGGGCCTGGCGCAGCATGGCCTTGGCGACCGTGCCCACGGCGACCCGCGCCGCGGTCTCGCGGGCGCTGGCGCGCTCGAGGATCGGGCGGGCGTCGGTGTGGCCGTACTTCTGCATGCCCGCCAGGTCCGCGTGGCCGGGCCGGGGCCGGGTCAGCGGGGCGTTGCGGGCCTGGGCCGCGAGGAGCTCGGGGTCGACCGGGTCGGCGGACATGACCGTCTCCCACTTGGGCCACTCGCTGTTGGCGACCCGGATCGCGACCGGGCTCCCGAGCGTCAGCCCGTGCCGGAGGCCGCCGATGAACTCGACGACGTCCTGCTCGAAGGCCATCCGGGCGCCGCGGCCGTAGCCGAGGCGTCGACGGGCGAGCTCGGCCGCCACGGACGCACTCGTCAGCTCCACCCCGGCGGGCACGCCCTCGAGGATCGCGACGAGCGCCGGGCCATGGGATTCCCCAGCAGTCAACCAGCGCAGCACGCTCGCCAGTTTGTCACGTGCGTGTTACCCGGCGGCCCGCCGGCCCGCGCCGATCTCACCTGGTGGCGGACAGGGCCGCGCGCATCGCGGCGACGGGCGCCTTGGCCGAGGTGAAGAGCTCGAACTGGTCCACCGCCTGCCACAGGAGCAGGTCCAGGCCCGAGACGATCGGGCAGCCCGCGCGCTGGGCCGCCGCCGCCAGCGGGGTCGGCCAGGGGTCGTAGATCGCGTCGAAGACCACCGGCCGCGCGGAGAAGTCCGCGACCGCCAGGTGGTCGGCCGCGCCCTTCGGGACCGTCGAGATCAGCACCGGGGCCGCGGCCGCCTCCGCGGCGGCCGCCCAGGGCCTCGCCGTCAGCTCCACGTCCAGGGCCTCCGCCACCGGGCGCAGCTCCTCGGCCGCCTCCGGGCGCCGCGTGTAGACCGTCACGTCCGCCGCCAGGCTGGCCGCGGCCGCGATCGCCGCCCTCGCCGTGCCGCCGGCGCCCAGCAGGGCCAGGGCCGGCGTGCGGGAGACGCCGGCCTCCAGCAGGGCCCGCACCATGCCGGGGGCGTCGGTGTTGTACGCGTGCCAGCCGTACGGCCGGCGCACGAGCGTGTTCGCGGCGCCGATCGCCGCCGCGAACGGGTCGACGAGGTTCGCGACCCGCAGGGCCGCCTCCTTGAGCGGCATGGTCAGGGAGAGCCCGGCCCACTCGGGGCCGAGCCCGCCGACCAGATCCGCCAGGGCGCTCTCGTCGCATTCGATGGCGTCGTACGTCCAGCCGCCCAGGCCCGCCGCGACGTACCCGGCGCGGTGGATCGCCGGTGAGCGCGAGTGGCCCACCGGCTTGCCGAGCACCGCGGCACGGGGCACTACTTCACGCCGTTCTTCTGCGCCTGGCTCCAGAGCTGCTGGAACTCCGAGTACGTCTTGGCGTACGCGGTGTCACCCTGCGTGTTGATGGCGAGGAAGTAGTAGTAGTCCGACTTCGGCGGGTTCATCGCCGCGCTCAGCGCGCTGTTGCCCGGGTTGCTGATCGGGCCGCGCGGCATGCCGGGGAAGTCGTGCGTGTTGTACGGGTTGTTTCTGTTGTGGATCTCGCTGTTGAGCAGCTCGGTCGAGGGCTTGGCGCCCTTGTTCGTGATCCGCAGGTAGTAGTTGACCGTGCTGTCGACCTGCAGGCAGTTGCACGGGAACTTGCCGCTGTAGACGCGGTTGTACAGCACCCGCACGATGCCGGCCTGGTCCTTGTCGAGGCCCTCGACCTGGGCGATCGACGACGCCACGAGCGCCTCGTAGGGCGAGATGTGCAGCGCGCTCTGGACCGTGTCGATGAAGCCGATCTTCTCGATCTCCTGGTTGAACCGGGCGATGATGATCTTCAGGATGCCGGCCGCGTCGACGTTCGGCGGGAGGTCGTAGGTCGCCGGGAACAGGAAGCCCTCGATGCCCGGGTCGCGCTCCTTCTTGTCCTGCCGCGTGTACCAGACGTCGCCGACGCCGAGCGCCTTCGGGTCCTTGGCCGCGTTCTCGAAGTCCGCGTAGGGGATCTTCGTGACGTCCGACAGCTTCTTGAACGTGTCCTGCCAGGTCAGGCCCTCGGGCAGGGTCACCTTGTTCACGACGCGGCTGCGCGGGTCGAGCATGAGCGACAGCGCGGCCGAGGCCTTCATCTGCTTGCGGAGGCTGTAGAAGCCCGCCTGGAGCTTGCGGCTGCGCTCGTCGTTCTTGGCCGCCTCGATGAACGCCTTGGCGCTCTTGACGACGTCCTTCTCGACGAGGGTGTTGGCGATGTCGGCGGCGAGCTGGCCCTGCACGACCTCGACCGTCACCTCGCCGGTGCCCCCGCCGTTGTAGTCGGGGGCGTTGAACATGTTCTTGACCTTGTCGATGCCGACCCACACACCGAGCGCGAGGCCGCCGACGACCAGCAGGCTGATGAAGAAGGCGAGGAACGTCTTGCCGCCGCGGCCCTTCTTGCGTTTCCTGGCCGGGGCGGAGTTGGAGTTGGAACGGTGCCGGTGACGCGGCCGCTCCTCGTCCTCCCACGCCAGATCCAGCTCGTCCATCTGCACTCTGCCTCCTGGGCGCTCAGCCACGAACTGCTCCGGCACGTCTGGCGTCGAGCCAACCCTGCAGGATCTCCACCGCGGCCGCCTGGTCGACGACCGCGCGCTGGCGCCTGCCTCGGACGCCGCGCTCCGACAGCCTACGTGCTGCCGTCGCGGTGGACATCCTCTCGTCCGTCAGCACGACCGGCACCGGCGCCGCCGCGGCGGCCAGCCGATCCGCATACTGCCTGATGAGGGTCGCCGCCGGACCCTCGCGGCCGGCCAGGTTGATCGGCAGGCCCACGACGAGCTCGACGGCTTCGTACTCGGCGACGTACCGCAGGATCTCCGAGATGTCGGACGGCTGCTTGTCCGGCTCGGTCTTCTGGTCTCGCGCGACGGTGGCCACGGGGCTGGCGAGGATGCCGTCGGGGTCACACACGGCCACGCCGACCCGCACCGACCCCACGTCGATGCCGAGGCGCCTCCCCCGGGTCCACTGCTCCACACGCGCACGATAACCGTTTCGCGCACCGTTACGCTCCACCCCCCGCTCGACCGGGTGCCGGGAACGGAGGCCTGAGACGGGCTTGAACCGTTGGCGGGACGGGATTTTCCGGCCGGCGACGCGACCCGTGCGCGCCGCGTCACCGTCCGACACGCCGGTTGCGTGGACCGTCCCCCACTCGGGTGATGAGTCCGGTATTTCGGATTTCGGCGAATCGGCGCGGACAGCAAAAGGGCGGCCCCTGCCGGGACCGCCCTCGCCTGCTGCTGTCTACAGGGCCTTCTCGACCGCGGTGAGCAGGTTCGGCGCCTCGGCGGCCGGGACGCCGCCGCCCTGCGCGAGGTCGGCGTTGCCGCCGCCGCGGCCGGACAGGGCGCCCTTGACCAGGTCGCCCGCCTTCAGGCCGCGGTCCTTGCCGGCCGCGTTGACGGCCACGACCAGCGACGCCTTGCCGCCCGCCCGCGAGGTCACGGCCACGACGGCCGGGCGGTCCGCCGGGATGCGGCCGCGGATCTCCTGCACCAGCGTGCGCACCTCGTTGGCCGACGTGCCCTCGGGCGCCTCGGTGCCGACGAACGCGATGCCGCGCACGTCGCGGGCCCCCTCGGCCAGCGCGCCCGCCCCGGCCAGCACGACCTGCGTGCGCAGCTTCTCCAGCTCGCGCTCGGCGTCGCGCAGCTGGGCGACCGTCTGCTCGACGCGATCGGCCACCTGGTCGCCGGGGACCCGGAACAGCTCGGCCAGCCGGGACACGAGCACGTGCTCGCGGGCCAGGTGACTGAACGCGTCCAGGCCGACCAGCGCCTCGACGCGGCGCACGCCGGAGCCGACGGACGCCTCGGAGAGGATCTTCACCAGGCCCAGCTGCGAGGAGCGCTCGACGTGGGTGCCGCCGCACAGCTCGCGGGCGTAGTCGCCGACCTCGACGACCCGGACCTCGTCGCCGTACTTCTCGCCGAACAGCGCCATGGCGCCGATCTTGCGCGCCTCCTCCTGCGAGGTGATGAAGGCGTTCACCAGCAGGTCGCGCAGGAGCACCTCGTTGACCTGCTGCTCCACGTCGTGCAGGACGCTCGCGGGCACGGCCCCGGGGGTGTTGAAGTCGAAGCGCAGCCGGCCCGGGGCGTTGAGCGAGCCCGCCTGGGTCGCCGACTCGCCGAGGAAGTTGCGCATCGTCTGGTGGATCAGGTGCGTCGCGGTGTGCGCCCGGGACACGGCCCGGCGCCGGTCGACGTCGATCTCGGCGAACGCGGTGTCGCCGGGGTGGACCTCGCCGGCCACCACGCGCGCGCGGTGCACGATGAGGCCGGGCAGCGGCGACTGGACGTCGAGCACCTCGACCTTGCCGCCGCCGAGGGTGATGAACCCGGAGTCGGCGAGCTGGCCGCCGCTCTCGGCGTAGAACGGGGTCGCGTCGAGGACCAGCGAGACCTCCTCGCCCTCCCCCGCCACCTTCGCGCCGAGCAGGGAGCGGACCCGGGACTCGCGGGCGACCTCGCGGTAGCCGGTGAACTCGACCGGGCCGCCCTCCTCCAGCGCCGCGCGGTAGGCGGACAGGTCGGCGTGGCCGGTCTTGCGCGCCTGGGCGTCGGCCTTGGCGTTGGCCTTCTGCTCGGCCATGAGCCGGCGGAAGCCGTCCTCGTCCACGGCCAGGCCCTGCTCGGCCGCGATCTCCAGGGTCAGGTCGATCGGGAAGCCGTAGGTGTCGTGCAGCTGGAACGCCTTGTCGCCGGCCAGCAGCGAGCCGCCCTTGGCCTTCGTCTCGGTGACGGCCAGGTCGAGGATCGTGGTGCCGGCGTTGAGGGTCTGCAGGAAGCGCTCCTCCTCGCCGTACGCGTACTGCGAGATCCGGTCGTACTCCTCGGCGACCTCGGGGTAGGACGGGGCCATGCAGTCGCGGGCGATCGGCAGCAGCAGCGGCAGCGCCGGGCCCTCCTGCCAGCCGAGCAGGCGCATCGAGCGGATCGCGCGGCGCAGGATCCGGCGCAGCACGTAGCCGCGGCCCTCGTTGCTCGGGATGACGCCGTCGGAGATGACCATCAGCGCGGTGCGCACGTGGTCGGCGATGACGCGCAGCCGTACGTCGTCGGGGTGGCTCTCGGCGGCGACGTGGGACACGGCCTGGCCGTAGCGCTTGCCGGTCAGCTCCGCGGCCTTGGCCAGGATCGGCTGGACCTCGTCGATCTCGTACAGGTTGTCGACGCCCTGCAGCATGGAGGCGATGCGCTCCAGGCCCATGCCGGTGTCGATGTTCTTGTTGGGCAGGTCACCGACGATGTCGAAGATCTCCTTCGACTTCACGTTGGTGATCTCGTGCTGCATGAAGACGAGGTTCCAGTACTCCAGGTAGCGGTCCTCGTCGACCTCGGGGCCACCGGCCTTGCCGTAGGCGTCGCCGCGGTCGTAGTACAGCTCCGAGCAGGGGCCGGCCGGGCCCGGGATGCCCATCGACCAGAAGTTGTCCTTCTTGCCGCGCCGCACGATGCGCTCGGCGGGCAGGCCCGTGCGCCGCCAGATGTCGATGGCCTCGTCGTCGTCCAGGTAGACGGTGGCCCAGATGCGCTCCGGGTCCAGCCCGAAGCCGCCGTCGGCGACGGAGTTCGTCGACAGCTCCCAGGCCAGCTTGATGGCGCCTTCCTTGAAGTAGTCGCCGAAGCTGAAGTTGCCGTTCATCTGGAAGAACGTGCCGTGCCGGCTGGTCTTGCCGACCTCGTCGATGTCGGGCGTGCGGATGCACTTCTGCACGCTCGTGGCCCGGCTGTAGGGCGGGGTGCGCTGACCGAGGAAGAACGGCACGAACTGGACCATGCCCGCGTTGATGAACAGCAGGTTGGGGTCCGCGATCGCCGGCAGCGGCGCCGACGGCACCACCGTGTGCCCGTTGTTCTCGAAGTGGGCGAGGAAGCGTCGCTTGATCTCGGCGGTTCTCATCGGTACTGCGGGCCTTCCGGGTAAAGGTCGTCGTCGAGGGTCAGGCCGTCGGCGAACGCGGCCTGGATCTCGGCCTCACGCTCGGCCATGCCGTCGCGCACGTCGTCCACGAAGCTGCGCACTCCGGCGGCGATGCCCATGGCACCGTCCCGCGCCGACGCCGCGATGCCCTGCGGGGTGAAGGCCTGGGCCTTCTTGGTGACCGCCCGGACCACCAGCGCCCCGACGGCGAGTCCGATTCCGAGCCACAGCAGACGCCGCATGGCTCAACCCTTCCCTTGTTGTGTTGGTCGTACCTTCAGTCGGCGGCGGTGCTCAGCCGCGCCGGCGCCGCTGCTTGATCTGCTCGCGGACCTCGGCCTCGTCGGCGTCACGGCGCCGGTTGGCCGCGGCCTTGCGCACGCCGTAGCCGAACGCGGCGACCTTCACCAACGGGTTGGCCGCGGCCGCACTGACCACCGTGGACAGGTTCGCAACGTTCGCGCTGACGTGCGACACGTTTTCGGTGATCGTGTCGATCCGCGCGAGCTGCATGTTGACCCCGTCGAGCGTCGTGTGCACCTGCGTCAGCGCGGTGTTCACGTTGTCGATCGTGGTGTTGACCCGCTCCAGCATCGGCGTGGTCTGGTTGGCGGCGTCGCGCAGCGCACCGGTAGCCGCGTCGATCGTGTGCCGCGCGCGCAGGATGGGCACGGCCAGCACGAGGACGAGCACAAAGAAGCCACCCGACGCCACCAGCGCCGCGATACCGCCCAGGGACACGGTCACGCCGTTCCTCCTCAACCCGCATGAATGCGTGATTCCAACGGAGGAACCCTACCCTCCGTGATGCATTGCCGCGCTTCGACCGGCGCAGGATGTGCGCTTTCACTTCGCGCGGTTCACGGGCCGGGTTGCCCACCACCGCCGGGGTCGTAACTGATGCGATTGAAAACTTTGATCGTCGTGACGGCCAGCGGGCAGATCGCCGTCGGTGCCGGACCGGGGTCGGCCTCGCCCGGCGCGGCCTCGGACGCCTTCGCCGACGGCCTCGCGGTCGGCGTCTTCGCGCCCGCGCTCGGGGGCGGCGCGGCGCTGATCGTCGGCCGGGCCCCCTTCACGTCGCACACGGCGGCGCGGACCCACAGGTCGAGCACGTACTCGTCGCGCTGCCAGCACGTCTCGATGCCGTCCACGCCCTCGGCCTGGCAGTCGGGGATGCTCCACTCCACCCAGCCGGCGTCGCGCAGCTTGCCCACGAAGGCACGGTTGGTCTCGTCGGGCCCGCGCGCGGACTCCCACGTACGCTGCCGGGACCGGCACTCGTTGATGCACCACCGGCTGCCGACCGCCCCGTCGGTGGGGTTGCGAGCGGCCCACTCCGGCAGATCAAGATCATCGAGCTCGGCGAACACGGGGTCGCGCGAGAGCTCGCGGATGACGAAGAACGCGGCCGGGGCACTGACGACGGCGAGCACCAGGAAAATGATCGTGAAGTACCGCAGCTGCCGGACCCGCTTGACCTGAGCCCGCTGGAGCAGCCCGAACGGCGCGATCTGCGTCGTGGACTCCCAGTCGAACGCGGCCGGCGAGCTGGCCGTGCCCCGGTACGTGACGGGGTTGGGATCGAAGCGCGCGAGATCGACGAACGGCTTCGGCGGCGGGCCGTCGGGCTGGGCCCGGCCACCGGGGGCTCTGCCGTTGCCGAACGGGCCGCCTCCCTGACCGCCGCCGGGTCCGCCACGGCCGCCGGGTCCACCCTGACCGCCCTGACCGCCCTGACCGCCTTGGCCACCTTGCCCGCCGCGGCCACGGGGCGCACCCGGACCGCCCTGACCCGCGCCGGGACCGCCACGGCCACCGCGGCCGCCGGGGCCACGCTGGTCGCCGCTGGGGCGGGTGCCGCGACCGCCGGGCCCGTCCTGGTTGCCCTGGTCGCCCTGACCGCCCGGGTTGCCCGGATTGCCTTGCTTACCTTGGTTGCCGGGGTTGCCTGGATTGCCGGGGTTGCCCTGGCCGTTGCCGGGAGCGTTGGGTCCGCGGCGGCTCGGGGCCTCGGCGGGCATACCGGCGCGCATCTCACCGGAGCGTGAGTCGCCGGCTCGGACCTCGCCGGTGCGCTGGTCACGGCCGCGCGCATCGCCGCCCCGGGCCTCGCCGCCCGGAACGTCGCCGCCGCGCTGGCCGGAGCCGCGCTGATCGACCCCGCGCAGGTCGCCGGTGCGCTGGTCACGGCCGCGCGCATCGCCCCCTCGGGCCTCGCCGACCGGGACGTCGCCGCCGCGCTGGCCTGAGCCGCGCTGATCGGGGCCGCGCAGATCGCCGGTGCGCTGATCGGGGCCACGCACATCGCCGGTCCGGGCACCGCCGCCACGGACGTCGCCACCACGGGCGTCGGCGGTGCGCTGGTCGGGGGCCGGGCCGGGATGGCCGGGGTGGAAGGCGGCGGGCTCCTCGGGTTCGGCCGCGTGCCGACGGCCACCGCCACCGGCCGACCGGCGTCCGGCCGGGGCCTCGGTCTCGCCCCGCCGCGGCTCGGGCAGCGCGTGGGCGGCCCGGCGCCCGGCCGGCGGCTCGGCCTCGATCTCGGGCGCACGCCGACGCCCACCACCGGCCGGCGGCACCGTGGGCGGCCCGGCTGGGCGGCACCGTGGGCGGCCCGGACGGCGGCGCCGTGGGCGGCCCAGCCGGCAGCGCAGTGGGCGGCCCGGCCGGCACCGTGGGCGGCCCGGACGGCCCCGAGTCGGACGGAGCCAGCGTGGCAGCGGCCGTCGCTTCCCAGGCAGCGGCCATCTCACGAGCGGTACGGCGCCCGCGCGCCCCGCCGTCCCGCCGTCCATCTCCCTCGGCACCACCGGCGACCCGCTGCTCCCGCCACGGCTCCCGCGAGTCCGATGTGGACTCACGACGAGGATCCGCCGCCGGCTCACGCCACGGCTCCGACGGATGCGCAGGACGAGACCCGGACCCCGACTCCCCCCGCGGATCCGCGACGGACGCACGACGAGGATCCGCCGCCGGCTCACGCCAAGGCTCCGACGGATGCGCAGGACGAGACTCGGACCCCGACTCCCCCCGCGGATCCGCGACGGACGCACGACGAGGATCCGCCGCCGGCTCACGCCACGGCTCCGACGGATGCGCGGAACGGGACCCGGACGTGGACTCGCGGCGCGGATCGGCCGGCCGGGAGCCGGACGTGGACTCGCGCGCGGCTCCCCGGGGCACGCGCCAGGCCTGCGTCGCGTCCGGGTTCGCCGGAACCGCGGGCGGGGCGGCGACGGCCGGAGACGGCGGCGGGGCCGCGGCGGCGGCCGGAGACGGCGGCGGGGCGGCCTCGGTGGACTCGCGCAGCACATCGCGCGGCGGACGCCAGGTCGGCATCGCCTCCGTGGCCGGTCCGGCGGCGGGTGCGGCCTCGCGCGGCACGCGCCAGGCCTGCGTCGGCTCGGCCGGCGGCGCGGGGACCTCGGCACGCGACCGGGACGAACGGGAGCGCCCGCCCGACCGGCCCGGCGGAGGCCCGGCATCAGGCGCCCCCGCACCACCACCGGGACCGGAACCGCCGCCACCGGGACCACCGCGACCGAGACCGCTGGAGCCCGGACCGCCACCAGGAGCGCCGGGGCCGCCAGGAGCACCGGGAGTGCCGGGACCGCCAGGAGCACCGGGAGCGCCGGGAGGGAAGCCGGGAGCGAAACCGCCCGAGTTGCCGGGCGTGAAGCCGCCGGCGCCGGGGCCGGTGTTCGCCGCAGCGTCGCCGCGCGACTGCGGGGGCACCGCGCGGCGCGGATTCACCCCGTCGAGCACGTCCGCCGCGGCCGGCGCGCCGTAGCCGGGGGCCTGGGCGCCGAAGTCGTCCGCCGGGTCGTTGCCCACGCCGCGCAGCTCGGCCAGCCAGCCGAGTTCGTCCTCGCTCGAGCCTGGGTCGGCCTTGCCGCGGCCGCGCCGCTTCTTGGCCTCGTCTCGACCCGAACTCACCGGTGTCGCTCCTCCACGCTGCTGTTCGGCTCCGGAGCGTCACCTGCCCCGGAGGCTTCGGTCGCTGCGGTCCCCCGCACGATACGCCGCAGTTTGGGCAATCGTTCCGCCACGGCGCGCTCCGCGCCATGGCCCTTCGGGCGGTAGTACTCCCGGTCGCGAATCCCTTCCGGGGCGTACTCCTGCTGCACCACGCCACGCGGATCGTCGTGAGGGTATTTGTAACCCTTCCCGTGCCCGACCCGGCTCGCCCCCTTGTAGTGCGAATCGCGTAAATGCGCGGGAACTGCACCGCCGTGCCCGGAGCGCACGTCGGCCATGGCCGCGCCGATGGCCGCGACCACCGCGTTGGACTTCGGCGCGAGCGCGAGATGGATCACGGCCTGGGCGAGGACGATCTGGACCTCGGGCAGCCCGACGTACTCGACGGCGTGCGCGGCGGCCGTCGCGATCGGCAGCGCGGTCGGGTCGGCCATGCCGATGTCCTCGCTGGCCGAGATGACCATGCGCCGGGCGATGAACCGGGCGTCCTCCCCCGCGGTGATCATGCGGGCCAGGTAGTGCAGGGCCGCGTCGACGTCGGAGCCGCGGATGCTCTTGATGAAGGCGCTGACGACGTCGTAGTGCTCGTCGCCGTCGCGGTCGTAGCGCAGCGCGGCCACGTCCACGGCCCGCTCGGCGGTCGCGAGGTCGACGGTGGCCAGGCCCTGCGCGATCGCCGCCCCCGCGGCCGCCTCCAGGGCCGTGAGCGCCTTGCGGACGTCGCCGCGGGCCAGCCGTACCAGATGCGCCTCCGCGTCGGCGTCGAGCGTCACGGCACCGTCCAGCCCGCGGGCGTCGGTGACCGCGCGGTTCAGCAGCGCGCGCACGTCGTCGTCGGTGAGCGGCTGCAGGGTCAGCAGCACGCAGCGGGACAGCAGCGGGGAGATGACGGAGAAGTACGGGTTCTCGGTGGTGGCCGCGAGCAGCGTCACGGTGCGGTCCTCCACCGCGGCCAGCAGCGAGTCCTGCTGGGTCTTGCTGAAGCGGTGCACCTCGTCGATGAACAGCACCGTGGGCGGCCCGCCGCGGCGGCGCTCCTTGCGGGCGGTGTCGATGACCGCGCGCACGTCCTTGACCCCGGCCGAGAGCGCCGACAGCGCGACGAAGTTCCGGTCGGTGGCCCCGGCGACGAGGTGCGCGATGGTGGTCTTGCCGGAGCCGGGCGGCCCCCAGAGGATCACCGACATCGGCGACGCGCCGCCGACGAGCTGGCGCAGCGGCGCGCCGGGGGCCAGCAGGTGCTGCTGGCCGACGAGCTCGTCGAGGCCGGCCGGGCGCATCCGGACCGCGAGCGGCGCGTCGGCCGCGACGTCGGTGAAGCCGCCGGTGACGGCCGGGTCCCCGATCGGGGATTCCGGGCCGCCACCAGCTGGTTGAACCTCGAACAAGCCGTCCACGGCCCCAGACCCTACAGTCCGGAGCTCAATTCGAGCGCTCGACCGGGACCTTCACGTCGGCGGGGGCCGGGGCCTTGGGCTTCGCGTCGACGCCGGCCTCGGCCCGCTGCTCCTTGGTGATGGGGGTCGGCGCGCCGGTCAGCGGGTCGAAGCCGCCGCCGGTCTTCGGGAACGCGATGACCTCGCGGATCGACTCCGCGCCGGAGAGCAGCATGCAGATGCGGTCCCAGCCGAAGGCGATGCCGGCGTGCGGCGGCGGGCCGTACTTGAACGCCTCGAGCAGGAAGCCGAACTTGTCCGCCGCGTCCTCGGCGGTGATGCCGAGGATGTCGAACACGCGCCGCTGCACGTCGCCGCGGTGGATACGGACCGATCCGCCGCCGATCTCGTTGCCGTTGCAGACGATGTCGTACGCGTAGGCGAGAGCCTCGCCGGGCGACTCCTCGAACCGGTCGATCCACTCCCGGTTCGGCGACGTGAACGGGTGGTGCACGGCGGTCCAGCCCTTGGCCCCGCCCCCGGTGCCGCCGGCCTCCGGGTCGGTGGGCTCGAACATCGGCGCGTCGACGATCCAGCAGAACGCCCACGCGCTGTCGTCCACGAGCTTGGCCCGCTTGGCGATCTCGATGCGGGCCGCGCCCAGCAGCTCCTGCGCCTCGCGCCGCTCGGTCGAGGCGGCGAAGAACACGGCGTCGCCGGGCTTGGCGCCGACCGCGTCGGCCAGGCCGCCCAGGTGCTCGGCGGAGAGGTTCTTGGCGACCGGGCCGCGGGCCTCGCCCGTCTCGGCGTCGAGCACCACGTAGGCCAGGCCCTTGGCGCCGCGCGCCTTGGCCCAGTCCTGCCAGCCGTCGAGCTCCTTGCGGGTCTGCGCGGCGCCACCGGGCATCACGACCGCGCCCACGTAACCGCCCGCGTCGATCGCGCCGGCGAAGACGCGGAACTCGGTGCCGCGCAGGTACTGCGTGAGCTCCGTCAGCTCCACCGAGTAGCGCAGGTCCGGCTTGTCGGAGCCGTAGCGCGCCATGGCGTCGTGCCAGGTCAGGTGCGGGATCTCGCCGTCGATCTCGTGCCCGGCGAGGTCGGACCACAGCGCCCGGACGATCGACTCGCCGAGCTCGATGATGTCGTCCTGGGTCACGAACGACATCTCGATGTCCAGCTGCGTGAACTCGGGCTGGCGGTCGGCCCGGAAGCCCTCGTCGCGGTAGCAGCGGGCGATCTGGTAGTACCGCTCCAGGCCGCCGACCATGAGCAGCTGCTTGAACAGCTGCGGCGACTGGGGCAGCGCATACCAGGTGCCGGGCTGCAGCCGGACCGGCACCAGGAAGTCGCGGGCGCCCTCGGGCGTGGAGCGGGTCAGCGTCGGGGTCTCGACCTCGACGAAGTCCCGGTCGGCGAGCAGGTTGCGCGCGATCTGGTTGGCCCGGCTGCGCAGCTTCATGGCCTTGTGCGGGCCGGAGCGGCGCAGGTCGAGGTAGCGGTACCGGTAGCGGACGTCGTCACTGACGGAACTCTTCCCCTGCGATTCCCCGTCGTCGATCGGCAGGGGCAGCGGCGCGGCCTCCGAGAGCACCTCGAGGCCGGTGGCGACGACCTCGACCGCGCCGGTGGGCAGGTCGGGGTTCTCGTTGCCCTCGGGGCGCAGCCGCACCTCGCCGGTGACGAGCACGCAGTACTCGTTGCGCAGCGCGTGCGCGGCCTGCATCTCCTCGCGGAAGACGACCTGGACCACGCCCGAGGCGTCGCGCAGGTCGACGAAGATGACCCCGCCGTGGTCGCGGCGGCGGGCCACCCAGCCGGCCAGCGTCACGGTCGTTCCGGCGTCGGCGCCACGCAGGGTGCCGGACTCATGGGATCGGATCACGAGGTCTCCTTCGGCGAACTACGCAAAGTCACCCACATTCTTTCACTGCAGTCCCGGCGCCATGTCCTCGGCCGGGGGGTTCCACTCCGCGCTCGTGGCGGGCACCTGCTCGCCGGAGCGGATGTCCTTGACCTGATCGCCACCCTCGGCCGAGGCGCTGGCCGGGAACCACACGAACGGGATGCCGCGCCGCTCGGCGTAGCGGATCTGCTTGCCGAGCTTCGCGGGGACGGGCGCGACCTCGGTGGCGATCCCCCGGGCGCGCAGGTCGGCGGCGATGCGGTTGCTGGTCGCCCGCTCCTGCTCGCTCCACAGCGCGACGAGCACCGCGGTCGGGGTGGGGCGGCTGACGGCCAGGCCGCCGGCGTCGAAGAGCAGGCCGAGCAGGCGGGACACGCCGATGGAGATGCCCACGCCCGGGAAGACGTCCCGGCCCGCGCTGGCCAGGTTGTCGTACCGGCCGCCGGAGCAGATGGAGCCGTACTGCTCGTAGCCGACCAGCTCCGTCTCGTAGACGGTCCCGGTGTAGTAGTCGAGTCCGCGGGCGATCTTCAGGGTCGCCTCGACCAGGCCGGGGCTGTGCTCCCGGGCGGTCTCCACGACCGCGGCGAGCTCAGCGACGCCCTCGTCGAGCAGCGGGTGCTCGACGCCGAGCGCGCGCACGGCGTCGGCGAAGGAGGCGTCCTGGGCCCGGATCTCGGCCAGCGCGAGGCACGCCTTGGCCTGCGCCTCGCTGCCGCCGGCCGCGACGATGAGCTGGGCGACGGCGTTCGGGCCGATCTTGTCCAGCTTGTCGACTATTCTGAGGATTTCCTCGGGGTCGCAGAGTCCGAGGCCGCGGTAGAAGCCCTCGCACAGCTTGCGGTTGTTCACCATGATCTTGACCGGCGGAATCGGCAGCGAGCGCAGCGCGTCGCCGATGACCAGCGGGATCTCGGCCTCATAGTGGGGCGGGAGGGTATCGCGGTCGACGATGTCGATGTCGGCCTGCAGGAACTCGCGGTAGCGTCCGGCCTGTGGCTTCTCGCCCCGCCACACCTTCTGGATCTGGTAGCGCCGGAACGGGAACTGCAACTTTCCGGCATTTTCAAGCACATAGCGGGCGAACGGAACGGTCAGATCGAAGTGCAACCCCAGGCTCACCTCGTCCTCGCCCTCGGCGGCCTGGAGGCGGCGGAGGGTGTAGACCTCCTTGGAGGTCTCGCCCTTGCGCAGCAACTGGTCGAGCGGCTCGACGGCCCGGGTCTCCAGCGAGGAGAAGCCGTAGAGCTCGAACGTGCGGCGCAGCCGGTCGAGCACCTGCTGCTCGGCGATGCGCTGCGCGGGGAGCCACTCCGGGAAGCCGGACAGCGGCGTGGGTCGGGTCATCGGTGTCTACCAGCCTTTACGCGGCGCCTCGAGCGCCTCACGGAGATAGGGGTTGCGGGCCCGCTCGCGGCCGATGGTCGTCTCGGGGCCGTGCCCGGGCAGCACGACGGTCTCGTCGGGCAGCGTCAGCACCTTGTCCCGCAGGCTCGCCAGCATCTGCGCCATGCTGCCGCCGGGCAGGTCGGTGCGGCCGATCGAGTCGCGGAAGAGCACGTCGCCGGAGAAGCACAGCCGGTCGTCGCCGTCGCCGCCGCGGAACATGACCGAGCCGCGGGTGTGCCCCGGCGCGTGGTCGACGGTCAGCTCCAGCCCGGCGATCTTGAGCACCAGGCCGTCCTCCAGCGGCGCCACGTCCTCGGGCTCGGTCCACGTCAGCCGGCCGCCGAACAGCGCCGTGAGGTCGGTGCTCAGGCCCTTGGTGGGGTCGGCGAGCATCTCGGCGTCGTCGGGGTGGATGTACGCGGTGATGCCGCGCGCGCCGCAGACCGGCGTCACGGAGAACGTATGGTCGAGGTGGCCATGGGTGAGCAGCACCGCGGCGGGCTGCAGACGATGCTCGGCCAGCACCTCGTCGAGGCGGTCCGTCACCCCGATGCCCGGGTCGATGACCACGCACTGCTCGCCCGGCCCGGGGGCCACCACGAAGCAGTTGGTCCCGAACGCCTCGGCCGGGAACCCGGCAACCAGCACGGCGGCGCTCCTCACTGTCGATGTCCCGTCTCTGACCAGGTAGACCCTATCCGGAGGTCAGCCACAGCGAACCGTGACCGGGCGGCGACCCGCATTCCGGGTTCTACCCGTACACTCTGGCGGGCGTGTGACGTGGCACCCAAATGTATTTTCCTGGAGGGGAGCACAGGTGGCTTCCAGTAAGAGCCGGCAGCGCGCTCTGGCGCGGGCCAAGACCGAGCGGCAGATTGCCCGGAGGGCGGCCGCGGCGCGGCGCCGCCGTCAGTGGCAGGCGGGCATCGGCACGGCCGTGGTGCTCGTGTTGCTGGTCGTGGTCGTGATCTGGAAGACCGGCGGCTTCTCTCCCGCCCCGGCCGTGGCCGCGGACTGTGCGTATACGTCCGTCGACCAGGCCACGGGCATCGTCGACGTCGGCAAGCCGCCGGTGAAGGACGTCGTGAAGAACGGCGTCGAGACGATGACGATCACGCTCGGCCAGGGCACGGTGACCGCCAAGCTCGACCCGAGCAAGGCGCCGTGCACCGTGAACAGCTTCCGGTACCTGGCGGGCAAGAAGTTCTTCGACAACACGACCTGCCACCGCGCGACGGACACCATCCTGCAGTGCGGCGACCCGTCCGGCACCGGCAGCGGCGGCCCGGCGTACCGCTTCCCGGACGAGAACCTCCCGTCGCCGAGCGCCCCGTCGGCCGACCCGAGCGCGCCCGCCGACGCCTCCGCCCCCGCGGCGAACACCGCGCTGTACCCGGCCGGCACGCTGGCGATGGCCAACTCCGGCGCCAACACCAACAGCAGCCAGTTCTTCCTGGTCTTCAAGGACCAGCAGTTCCCGCCGAACTACACGGTCTTCGGCACGATCGTGGGCGGCCTCGACGTGCTGCAGAAGATCGGCGCGGCCGGCAACGACGGCTCGAACCAGGCCGGCGGCGGCAAGCCCAACCAGGAAGTGAAGATCAGCTCGCTGACCGTCACCGACCAGGCGCCGCCCGAGCCCGAGCCCGTCCCCTCGACCAGCGGCGCGGCCTCGACCCCCGCCTCCGCCGCGCCGTCGGCCGGCGCCTCCAGCAACTCCTGAAGCGTGAAGTCCACCCCATCCCTGTTGAGCAAGGAGTACCAACCGTGAGCACCAACCGGGACCGTCAGCGCGCCGCGGCGCGTTCGCGGCTGGAACGGGAGATGGCCGACCGGGCCGAGCAGTCCCGACTCCGGCGCCGTAGGAACACGACGATCGCCGCCGGGGCAGGCGCCCTGGTCGTGGTGCTCGTCGCGGCCTGGTTGGTGGTCGCGCTGACCGGCGACGACGACAAGAAGGGCGCGGCCTCGGCGAACCCGTCGGGCTCCGCGGGCGCGCCGGGAGCCTGCGCCTGGCAGCCGCTGGTCGACCCGAGCGCGAGCGCGGCGCCGGACCCGGAGCTGGCGAAGAACACCAAGGACGTGGGCAAGCCCCCGACCACGGGTGAGCCGCGCACCGGCACCCAGACGATGACGCTGGACACGAGCATCGGCACGATCAAGATCGAGGTCGACACCGCCCACGCCCCGTGCACGGCGGAAAGTTTCACCTACCTGGCCAGCAAGAAGTTCTTCGACGACACCATCTGCCACCGCCTGGTGCTGCAGAGCATCTACGTGCTGCAGTGCGGCGACCCGTTCGGCACCGGCTACGGCGGCCCCTCCTACCGCTACGCCGAGGAGAACCTGCCGACCGGCAAGCGCCCGGCCTACGGCGAGGGTGTCGTCGCGATGGCGAACAACGGCCAGCCCGCCTCGACCGGCAGCCAGTTCTTCATCGTCTACAAGGACATCGCCCAGCTCGACGCGAACTACACGGTCATCGGCAAGGTGACCGAGGGCCTGGACCTGGTCAAGAAGGTCGCGGAGGCCGGCGTGGTGCCGGACCCGTCGGCGCCCGCCGCGGACCCGTCCGCGGGCCCGAGCGAGGGCAAGCCGAAGACCGAGGTGCGCATCAAGAGCCTGACGATGAGCGCCCCGACCCCGTAAGGTCCGCAAGCGAGAGGGCCGCCCACCGAATCCGGTGGGCGGCCCTTTTCGTATCCGCGTGCGTGCGTCAGGCGCCGGACGTGACGCGGTAGGCGTCGTAGACGCCGTCGATGCGCCGGACGGCCGCCAGCAGGTGGTTGAGGTGCTTGGGGTCGGCCATCTCGAAGCTGAAGCGGCTGATGGCCACCCGGTCCCGCGTCGTCGTGACCGTGGCCGAGAGGATGTTGACCTTCTCGTCGGACAGCACCCGGGTCACGTCGGCCAGGAGCTTGTGGCGGTCGAGCGCCTCCACCTGGATGGCCACGAGGAACGTCGAGGCGCTCGTGGGCTTCCAGCTGACCTCCAGGACCCGTTCCGGCTGCTCCTTGAGGTCCGCCGCGTTCGCGCAGTCGTCGCGGTGGACGGAGACGCCGCCGGAGCGGGTGACGAAGCCGAAGACGGCGTCGCCCGGCACCGGGGTGCAGCAGCGGGCCAGCTTGATCCACACGTCGTCGACGCCGAGGACCTCGACGCCGGGGTCGGTGGCGGCCGTCCGGGCGCGGGCCGGCCGGGTCGGGAGGGCGGTCTCGGCGATGTCCTCGACCGCGCCCTCCTCGCCGCCGTAGCCCTGCACGAGGCGCTGCACGATCGACTGGGCCGAGGCCTGCCCGTCGCCGACGGCGGCGTAGAGGGCGGCCACGTCGGCGAGGTGCAACTCCCGGGCGATCGTCATCAGCGACTCGGACGTGAGCAGGCGCTGCAGCGGCAGGCCCTGCTTGCGCATGGCCTTGACGATCGCCTCCTTGCCGGCCTCGATCGCCTCCTCGCGGCGCTCCTTGTTGAAGTACTGCCGGATCTTGGTCCGGGCCCGCGGGCTCTTGACGAAGCCGAGCCAGTCCTGGGTCGGGCCGGCGGTCTCGGACTTCGAGGTGAAGATCTCGATGACGTCGCCGTTGGACAGCGTGCTCTCCAGCGGCACGAGCTTGCCGTTGACACGGGCGCCGATGCACTTGTGGCCGACCTCGGTGTGCACGGCGTAGGCGAAGTCGACGGGCGTCGAGCCGGTGGGCAGCGCGATCACGTCGCCCTTCGGCGTGAAGACGTAGACCTCCTGGCTCGACAGGTCGAACCGCAGCGCGTCGAGGAACTCGCTCGGGTCGCTCGCCTCGCGCTGCCAGTCCAGCAGCTGCCGCAGCCAGGTCATCTCGTCGATGTGCGCGGGCGGGCCGGCGATCGTGGCGTTCTTGGTCTCCTTGTAGCGCCAGTGCGCGGCGATGCCGTATTCGGCCGTGCGGTGCATCGCGTAGGTGCGGATCTGCAGCTCGACCGGCTTGCCGGTGGGTCCGATGACCGTCGTGTGCAGCGACTGGTACATGTTGAACTTCGGCATGGCGATGTAGTCCTTGAACCGGCCCGGGACGGGCTGCCAGTTCGCGTGGATCACGCCGAGGGCCGCGTAGCAGTCGCGCACGGTATCGACCAGGATGCGCACGCCGACCAGGTCGTAGATGTCGCCGAAGTCGCGGCCGCGGACGATCATCTTCTGGTAGACGGAGTACAGGTGCTTCGGCCGCCCGGTCGTCTCCGACTTGATCTTGGCGGCCTTGAGGTCGTTGGCGACCTTCTGGGTCACGGTGCGCAGCAGCGAGTCGCGCTGCGGGGTGTGCTCGGCGATGAGCCGGCTGATCTCGTCGAAGCGCTTGGGGAACAGCGTGCGGAACGCCAGGTCCTCCAGCTCCCACTTGATCGTGTTCATGCCCAGCCGGTGCGCGAGCGGGGCCAGGATCTCCAGCGTCTCCTTGGCCTTCTGCTCCTGCTTGGGCCGCGGCAGGAAGGTCAGGGTGCGCATGTTGTGCAGCCGGTCGGCGAGCTTGATCACCAGCACCCGCGGGTCCTTGGCCATCGCGACGACCATCTTGCGGATGGTCTCGGCCTTGGCCGCGTCGCCGAGCTTCACCTTGTCGAGCTTGGTCACGCCGTCGACGAGCAGCGTGACCTCGCCGCCGAAGTCGACCTGCATGCGCTCGATCGTGTATTCGGTGTCCTCGATCGTGTCGTGCAGCAGGGCGGCCACCAGCGTGGTGGTGTCCATGCCCAGGTCGGCGAGGATGGTGGCGACCGCGAGCGGGTGCGTGATGTAGGGGTCGCCGGACTTGCGGTACTGCCCCTTGTGGAAGTGCTCCGCCATGTCGTAGGCGCGCTGGAGCAGCCGCACGTCGGCCTTCGGGTGGCTGGCCTTGTGCTGGGCGATGAGCGGCTCCAGCACCTCGCTGACGGAGGGGCTCTGCCACGGCGCGTTGAAGCGGGCCAGCCGGGCTCGCACGCGCCGGCCCGTGGGCGCGGCCCCGACGAGGCCGGCCATGGCGCCCGTGACCCCGCTGGCGGCGTCGGTCAGGTCCTCGGTGTCCTCGTTGAGGATCTCCTCGGGCGTGCGGCGCGGGGGCTGCTGGTCGGTCGCGCGGCGCTGGGGCGCGCCGGGCGGCGTCGGGAACTGCAGCACCACGCCGCCGGCCTCCGCCGTCTCCGGCGGGCTCGGTTCGCGGACGTCCTGCGGTTCATCCTGCACGTGGTCGACCGTACCCTCAATGGGGGGTGCGATGTCGCCGGTCACCGGCCGCTCCTCATCGCCGACAACGTTCCGAACCGCAAGCTTACCCGTCCGGGCCGGCATTTCCCGTCAGCGGAAGGGCCGGGAAAACGGGGCGGAAGCCCCCGTGCGCGGCCCTCAGACGGTCAACAGGGCATGAACCGGACGCGGCGCGAGTCTCTGCCGCCCCTCCAGGAACGACAGCTCCAGCAGGACGCTGAAGCCGCTGACCGTCCCGCCGGCGCGCTCGACCAGCCCGAGGGTGGCCGCGGCGGTGCCCCCGGTGGCGAGCACGTCGTCGACGACGAGCACCCGCTCCTCCGCGATGAACGCGTCGGCGTGCACCTCCAGGGCCGCCTCGCCGTACTCCAGCGCGTAGGTCGCCGAGACGGTGGCGCGGGGCAGCTTGCCGGCCTTGCGGACGGGTACGACACCCTTGCCCGTCGCGTAGGCGATCGCGGCGGCGATGACGAACCCGCGCGCCTCGATGCCGGCCACGACGTCGAAGCTCTCCTCGCCGTGCTCGGCGATGATCGCGTCGACGGCGGCCGCGAACGCCGGACCGTCGGCGAACAGCGGCATGAGGTCCTTGAACACGATCCCCGGCTTCGGGAAGTCCGGCACGTCGAGGACCTTGCTCGCGACCAGCTCGGCGATGTCCACGGCGCTCCTCACCCAGAAAACGTCAACGGGCGCCGCGAGGACCGCGGCGCCCGTTGATTTTCGCAGTTGACCGGCTACCGCCGGCCGCCGCCCCCGGCGGGACGGCCGCCCGCGCGCGGGCGCTTGCCCTGGCCGGGCCGCGCCGCCGGGCGAGCGCCCGGACGAGGGGCCGCGCCGGCGAGCTCGGAGCGCTCGACCGCCTTCGCCGGGCCGCCGATCGGCACCCCGTCGCTGTCGCGGGCCGGGCCGGCCGCGCGGGTCGCCGCCTCCTTGGCCTGCGCCGCGCGCTTGGCCTTGACCCGGTTGGCGTGCTGCTGCAGCCGCGGCTCGCGGCTCTTGAGCTCGGCCAGCACCGGGGTGGCGAAGAAGATCGACGAGTACACCGCGACGCCCATGCCGATGAAGAGCACGAGACCGAGGTCCTTCAGCGTGCCGGCGCCCAGCAGGCCGGCGCCGATGAAGAGCAGGCCGCCGACGGGCAGCAGTGCCACCAGACCGGTGTTGATGGAGCGCATCAGGGTCTGGTTGACCGCGAGGTTGGCCGCCTCGGAGTAGGTCGAGGTGCTCGAGCCCGTGATGCCGCGGGTGTTCTCCTGCACCTTGTCGAACACCACGACGACGTCGTAGAGCGCGAAACCGAGGATCGTCAGGAAGCCGATGACCGTGGACGGGGTGACCTCGAAGCCGACGAGCGAGTACACGCCGCCGGTGAGGATCAGGTCCAGCAGCAGCGAGGCGATCGCGGCGACGGCCATCCGCCACTCGAAGCGCGCGACGAGGTAGACCAGCACCGCGGCCAGGAAGATCGCGAGGCTCAGCGCGGCCTTGTTGGTGACCTGGCCGCCCCACGAGGTGCTCACCGCGCTGTCGGAGATCTGGGTCGCGTCGATCCCGAAGGTCTTCGCGACCGAGTCCTTGATCTCGGTCTGGCGCTGGGCGTCGTTGATCAGCTCGGTCTTGATGATGTACTGGCTGTCGCCGACGGTCTGGCCGGTCTTGACCTCGACCCCGGCGTCGCCGAACGCCTTCTCGACCTGATCCAGCGTGCCCACCTTGACCGGCACGTTGTACTGGTTGCCGCCCTCGAACTCGATGCCGAGGGTGAAACCGCGGATGAGCATGCTCGCGATCGCGATGATGATCGCGACGGCGGCGACGGTGAACCACACCTTACGGCGGCCGACGATGTCGACGCCGGCCTCACCGCGGTAGAGCCGGGCTGCGATGCCACTGGCGCTCATCGTCAGGCCTCCTTCGGGCGGTTACGACGGGTGGTGGGCGCCGCGTCGGTGGTGGATCGCTGTTCGAGCACGCGGCCGAGACCGCTGACCCGCGGCGACAAGAACGCCTTGCTGCGGGCGAAGAGCGTCATGATCGGGTGGCGGAAGAGGAACACGACCACGAGGTCGAGGATCGTCGCCACGCCCAGCGCGAAGGCGAAGCCCTTCACCGAGCCGATCGAGACGAAGTACAGGATCGCGGCGGCCAGCAGCGTGATCGTGTTGGCCGAGATGATCGTGCGGCGGGCCCGCACCCAGGCGCGCGGCACGGCGCTGCGCGGGCTCCGGCCGTCGCGGATCTCGTCCTTGAGCCGCTCGAAGTAGATGACGAAGGAGTCCGCCGCCACACCGAGCGAGACGATGAATCCGGCGAAGCCGGCGAGGCTCAGCGTGAAGCCGATCCAGCGGCCCAGGATGATCAGCGACATGAAGACCAGCACGCCGGAGAGCACCAGGCTCAGCATGATGACGCCGCCGAGGAGCCGGTAGTAGAAGAACGAGTAGAGCACGACCAGCAGCAGGCCGATGCCGGCGGCGAGCAGGCCGGCCTCCAGGTGCGAGCTGCCCAGCGTGGCGGAGATGCTCTGCGCGTCCTGCGAGGTGAACGACAGGGGCAGGGCGCCGTACTGCAGCTGGCTGGCCAGCAGCTGGGCCTCGGTCTTCGTGAAGGTGCCGCTGATCTCGGCGTCACCCGGGATGACGTTCTGGATCGTCGGGGCCGACACGACCTCGTTGTCGAGCACCACGGCGACCTGCTTGCTGTCCTGGCCGTTGTTGTAGGCCACGCGGGTCAGGTCGGTCCAGCGGTTCTGCCCGTCGCTGTGGAAGGACAGGTTGACCGTCCACTTGCCGTTCTGCGAGTTGATGCCCGAGCTCGCGCTCGACACGTCGGTGCCGAGCACCTTCGCGGCGTCGAGCTGGTACTTCACGCCCGGCCCGCACGCGACCGCGGGCTCGTCGGGCTTGCTGATCGAGCCGACCGGCCGGTGGTTGAGCTTGTCGCAGGTGATGTACGGGATGTTGTACTGCATCGACGCCGGCAGCACCGCGACCTCGGCCGGCGACAGGTCCTTGAAGCCCTTGTAGGTCTCGGCCTTGGCGGCGTCCTGGCTGAAGTCGACCGGCGCCTGCTCGGCCATGGCCGCGGCCCAGACACTCGCGCCGAGCTTCTTCTGCACCGCGGCGCGCTGCGTGGCGATGTCCGGGGCGAGGGACTCCGACGCCGAGGCCGACGCGCCGGCACCGGCGGCCGCGGACTCCGACGGGTTCGCGCTCGGCGCGGCGCTCGTGGCCGTCGGCGTGGCGGAAGGCTTCCCGGTCGCCGAGGCGTTCGCCGACGCCGGGGCCGACGCGCCCGTGGAGGCCGGCGCCGACGCCGGCGCCGAGGCCGAGGCCGAGGCCGACGGGTCGGTCGCGCCCGTGTCGCCGGTCTGCCCGGTCACCATGCGGAAGCGCAGCTCGGCGGTCTGGCCGATCTGCTTGAGCCGGTCGTCGCTCTTGCCCGGCAGGGAGACGACGATGTTGTTGCTGCCCTCGACCACGACCTCGGCCTCGGCGACACCCAGGCCGTTGACCCGCTGGTCGATGATGCGGCGGGCGGTCTCCATCTGATCCTGGGTGGGCGGCTTGTTGCCCTCCAGGTTCTGGGCCTGCAGCGTGACCGTGGTCCCGCCGATCAGATCAAGGCCGAGCTTGGGCTCGAGCCGGTCGCGCCAGCCACCCTTGCCGCCGAACCATACGATGGCGGCGAGGATGACGAAGATGGCGGCAAGCACGGCGAGCTGGCGGCTCGGGCGCATCGGTGCCTGAGGTTGTGCCACGGCTGTCGGGTCTCCCTACACGACGCCGGCGGAGGTCGCGCGGCGTGAATGTTTCACATAGCGGGCAGCGAGCGGGGCTTTCAGTCGGTGTCCGACGGAGGCGCGGACTCCTCGTCGGCGGCGGGCTCTTCCTCCGTCGCCGCCTTCCGGTTCACCTTGCCGATCGCGGCCCGGGCGTACTTGGCGGAGACACCCGGGGCGATCTCGAGCATGACGGTGTCGGCGTCGACCTCGGTGACGATGCCGTAGAGGCCGCCGACCGTCACCACCTCGTCGCCGATGCCCATCGTGGACTGCATGCTCTCGACCTCGCGGCGGCGCTTCTGCTGCGGGCGGATCATGAGGAAGTACACGAAGGCGGCGAAGGCGACGACGACAAGAAGCGGGAGCGCCGAGCTGCCGCCCGAGGACTCCGCGGCGTAATCCACGATTATGGGCCTTCCCGATAAGGTGTCTGATGTCCGCGCAGCGGATCGCGGCGAGTCTAGTCGGTGTGTCGGAAACCACGATGACCGGCGTCCGTCACGGTCCGATCACAAATCGAATAGACCGGGCGTTTGGGACAAGCCGCCCGCGGATTTTCCGCCCTCGACGGTACCAGCGGGTCCTGGGATGCCAAGATGCTGCCAGGCGCTCGCCGTGGCGACCCGGCCACGGGGCGTGCGCGCGATGAGCCCCGAGCGCAGCAGGAACGGCTCGCACACCTCCTCCACCGTGTCCGGCTGCTCACCGACGGCCACCGCGAGGGTGGACAGCCCCACCGGTCCGCCGCCGTAGCGCAGCAGGGCCAGCAGCACCGCCCGGTCGAGGCGGTCCAGGCCCAGCTCGTCGACGTCGTACACCCGCAGCGCCGCCCGGGCCGCGGCGATGTCCACGACCCCGTCCGCCCGCACCTCGGCATAGTCGCGGACCCGCCGCAGGAGGCGGTTGGCGATGCGGGGCGTCCCCCGGGAGCGCCGCCCGATCTCGACCGCCCCGTCCTCGGTGATCGGCACGTCGAGGATGCGGGCCGAGCGCGAGATGATCTGCTCGAGCTCCTCCGGGTCGTAGAAGTCCAGCTGGCCGACGAAGCCGAAGCGGTCGCGCATCGGGCCGGTGAGCAGCCCGCTGCGGGTCGTGGCACCGACCAGGGTGAACGGCTCCACGTCGAGCGGGATGGCGGTCGCGCCCGGGCCCTTGCCGACCACGACGTCGACGCGGAAGTCCTCCATCGCGCTGTAGAGCAGCTCCTCCGCCGGCCGCGCGATGCGGTGGATCTCGTCGATGAACAGCACGTCACCCCGGGTGAGGCTGGTCAGCACGGCGGCGAGGTCGCCGGCCCGCTCGATGGCCGGGCCGCTGGTCATGCGCAGCCCGGCCCCCAGCTCGGCGGCGACGATCATGGCCATCGTGGTCTTGCCGAGGCCGGGCGGGCCGGAGAGCAGGATGTGATCGGGCGGGCTGCCGCGGCGCAGGGCGCTCTGCAGCAGCAGCTCGAGCTGTTCGCGGACCCGGTGCTGGCCGATCAGCTCCGTGAGGCGCTTGGGCCGCACGCTCTGGTCGGCCGCGTGGTCCTCGTCGGAGGCGAACGCACTGACCAGCGGATCCGTCATCGGATCGTGCCCAGCATCCGGATCGCCTGCTTGAGCAGCACCGGCACGGGCGGGACGGTCTGCCCGTCGAGCTGCTCGGCGACCGCGGCCACGGCCTGGTCGGCCTGCTTGTCGTTCCAGCCGAGCCCGACGAGGGCCTGGCGGACCTGCTCGGGCCAGACCGCGCCGCCGGCGACCAGGGCCGCCCCGGCGCCCGGCAGCGCGCCGACCTTGTCCCGCAGCTCCAGCACCAGCCGCTCGGCGCCCTTCTTGCCGATGCCCGGGACCTGGGTGAGGGTCGAGGTGTCGGAGGCCGAGATCGCGCGGCGCACGACCTCCGGGGTGTGCACGGCCAGCACCGCCTGGGCCAGCCGCGGCCCGACCCCGGTCGCGGTCTGCAGCAGCTCGAACAGCTGCTTGGCGTCGTCGTCGGCGAAGCCGTAGAGGGTCAGCGAGTCCTCGCGCACCACGAGCGAGGTGGCCAGCCGGGCCTCCTGGCCGACCCGCAGCTCGGCGAGGGTGTGCGGGGAGCACTGGACCGCCAGCCCGACCCCACCGACCTCGATCACCGCGCCGTCGGGCGACACCGCCGCCACCTTGCCGCGCACGCTCGCGATCACCGCGTCCTCCTCACCGCCGCGCTGATGCGCTCCCGCGCACCGCCCCGCCACACATGACAGATGGCCAAGGCTAAGGCGTCGGCGGCGTCCGCCGGGCGAGGCGCGACCTCGAGCCGCAGCAACCTGGTCACCATCGCGGTCACCTGGGCCTTGTCCGCCTGCCCGTTGCCGCTCACGGCGGCCTTGACCTCGCTCGGGGTGTACATCTGCACGGGCAGCCCGGCGCGGGCCGCGGCGAGGATCGCCACCGCGCCGGCCTGGGCGGTGCCCATGACCGTGCGCACGTTGTGCTGGGCGAACACCCGCTCCACGGCGACGCTCTCGGGCTTGTGCTCGGCGAGCAGATCGGTGAGGCGCCGGTCGAGGTTGAGCAGGCGCAGGGACAGGTCCAGGTCGGCGTCGCTGCGGACGACCTCGTAGTGCACCATCCGGCACGGGCTGCCCGGGCGGCCCTCGACCACCCCGACGCCGCACCGGGTCAGGCCCGGGTCGACCCCCAGCACGCGCACCGCCGCTCCCCTCAAACGTGTGTTCGACACCCTATCGGACGATCGCGGCGCGCCGATCACACGACACACACACCGAGTGCGGTAAAGGTATGTGGGCCTCCCCCATGGGACGGCGGAGCGAAGCCTCGTACGTTTCCGGCCATGACGACGGAGCATGTGGTCGCGCTGGACCTGCGGGGCCGCACCGCGATGGTCACGGGGGCCGGCAGCGGCATCGGCCGCAGCGTCGCCGAGCGGCTGGTGGCCGCCGGGGCCCGGGTCGTGGCCGTCGACCGCGACGAGGACCACCTCAAGACCCTCGACGGTGTGGTACCGGTGGTGGCCGACCTGTCCGACCCGGCCGGCCTGGACGCGGTCCTGCGCGACTGCCCGGACGTGGACGTCCTGGTCAACAACGCCGGGCTGCAGCACGTGGCCGCGCTCGAGGAGTTCCCGCCGGACCGCTTCGCCTACATCCAGGCGGTCATGGTCACGGCGCCCTTCCGCCTGGCGCGCGGCGTGCTGCCGCACATGTACGCCGGGAACTGGGGCCGGATCGTCAACATCTCCTCGGTGCACGGGCTGCGCGCGTCGCCGTTCAAGGCCGCGTACGTCACCGCCAAGCACGCCCTCGAGGGCCTGTCGAAGACCGTCGCGCTCGAGGGTGCCCCGCACGGGGTGACCTCGAACTGCATCAACCCCGCCTACGTGCGCACCCCGCTCGTCGAGGGGCAGATCGCCGACCAGGCCCGCACCCACGGCATCCCCGAGTCCGAGGTCGTCGAGAAGATCATGCTCACGAGCGCGGCGATCAAGCGGCTCATCGAGCCCGCGGAGGTGGCGGAGCTGGTCGCTTACCTCTGCACGGATGTCGCCGGGTTCATCACGGGCACTTCGCTGTCGATCGACGGCGGCTGGACCGCACACTAGGCACGTGACGATGCTGGAGTACCTCGAGCTGCTGGCCCGCGAGGCCGCGGCCGTCGAGTTCGAGGGCCCGCTGGTCGCCGCCCGGGGGGCCGGGCTGCCCCCGGAGCGCATCGCGGAGCTGGAGCAGGGCAAGGTCGTGGCCCTGCGGGTGCGGGCCCTCATCGAGCGCCGCCGGCGCCGCGAGGAGGAGCTGTCGGGGCTCTTCGACACCGCCAGCGACCTCGCCGGGCTGCGCGACGTCGACGCCGTGCTCGCCGCCATCGTGCACCGGGCACGCACGCTGCTCGGGGCCGACGTGGCGTACATGACGCTCAACGACGAGGCCCGCGGCGACACCTACATGCGCGTCACCGACGGCTCGATCTCGGCCCACTTCCAGGCGCTGCGGCTGCCGATGGGCGCCGGGCTCGGCGGGCTGGTGGCGCAGACGGGCAGCCCGTACGTCACCGCCGACTACCCCCGCGACACGCGCTTCCGGCACACCGGCGACATCGACACCGGCGTGGGCGAGGAGGGCCTGATCGCGATCCTGGGCGTGCCCCTGCGGCTCGGGGCGCGGATCATCGGCGTGCTGTACGCCGCGAACCGCTCCGCCCGCCCGTTCGCGCGCGAGGAGGTGTCGCTGCTGGTCTCGCTCGCGGCCAACGCCGCCGTCGCGATCGACACCGCCCGCCTGCTGGGCGAGACCCAGGAGGCCCTCGCCGAGCTCTCCGCCGCCAACGGGGTGATCCGCGCGCACAGCGACTCCGTCGAGCGCGCGGCCGCGGCCCACGACCGCATGACCGCCCTCGTGCTGCGCGGCGCCGGGGTCGAGGACGTGGCCGCGGTGGTGGTCGAGGTGCTGGGCGGCTCGCTGCTCGTGCTCGACGCCGAGGGCCGGACCGTGGCGCTGGTCGGCGAGCTGGAGCGGCCCGAGCCCAGCGCGATCGCCGAGGCCCTGGCCGCCTCCCGCACCGAGGGGCGCAGCGTGCGCCGCGGCGAGCTGTGGGTGGCCGCGGTCGTGGCCGGCGCGGAGAACCTCGGAGCCCTGGTCATGCGCCCGGACAGCCCCCTGGTCGACGCCGACCAGCGCATCCTCGAGCGGGCCGCGGTGGTGACCGCGCTGCTGCAGCTGTTCCGGCGCACCGTCGCCGAGGCCGAGGGCCGGGTTCGCGGCGAGCTGCTGGACGACGTCATCACCCGCCCCGCCCGCGACGCCGACGCGCTGCGCACGCGGGCCAAGCGCCTCGGCGTGGACCTGGACGCCCCGAACGTCGTGGTGGCCATCGGCGCCGACGCGCTCGCCGGCGGCTCGGCCCGCCAGCGGGCGGTGTCGTGGGCGCAGACGTACGCCCACAGCCGCTCCGGCCTCGCCGCGGCCCGCGACGGCCACGTGGTGCTCCTGCTGCCCGGTGACGCGCCGGGCGACGCGGCCCGGGCGGTCGCCCGGGACCTGGGCAAGCTGCTGGGCCGCCCGATCACGGCGGGCGCCGGTGGCCCGGCCGTGCGCCCGGAGGCGATCTCCGCGGCGTACCGCGACGCCGACCGCTGCGTGACGGCGCTGACCGCCCTGGGCCGCACCGGCACCGGCGCGAGCACCGCGGAGCTCGGCTTCGTCGGGCTGCTGCTGGGCTCGGCCCCGGACGGGCGCGACCGCGACGTGCAGTCGTTCCTGGCCGCGACGATCGGGCCGGTCGTCGACTACGACGTGCGGCGCGGGACGGCGCTGGTGAAGACGCTGGAGGCGTACTTCGGCGTGGGCGGCAGCCTCGCGCGGGCCGCCGAGCTGCTGCACGTCCACGTGAACACGGTGACGCAGCGCCTGGAGCGGATCGCCCAGCTGCTCGGCCCCGACTGGCAGAAGCCGGAGCGGGCCCTGGAGGTCCAGCTGGCGCTGCGCCTGCACCGCCTCCAGTCGGCCTAGTCCCCCGATACGCCGGACGGCCCGGCCGCGCCAGGAGGGGCACGACCGGGCCGAGGCCGGAAACGGGTGACGCGTCAGGCGTGACCGTCGGGCGGGGGCACCGCGAACGCACCGCGCAGGACGAAGTCCACCAGATGCTCGGCGAAGCCCTCGTCCGGCACGTTCGGGTTCCAGCGCAGCATGTTCTGGGCGAGCGTCGGGCCGGACAGGACGAGCAGCGCCAGCTCCACGTCGAGGTCCGCGCGCAGCTCCCCCGAGGCGATGCCGCGGCACAGCACGCCGCGCATCAGCTCGCGGCGGGGCTCCACGACGCCCTGGTAGACCCGGCTCATCTCGGAGCTCTTGAACAGCTCCGGCATGAGACAGGCCGTGACCTTGCCGTACTGCGCCATGCGCTTGTTGCGCATCGCCGTGATCAGCGTGATCAGGTCGCCCCGGACCGACTCGCCCTTGAGCTCCGGCAAGGGGCCCTTCATCGCCAGGACCGCGTCGATCAGCAGCGCCTCCTTGTTGGGCCAGCGGCGGTAGATCGTCGCCTTGCCAACGCCGGCCTTCGCGGCGACCGCCTCGATCGAGATGGCGTCCGCGCTCTGGCCGGAGCTGAGCAGCTCGAACACCGCCTCGACGATCGCCTCGTCGACCCGGGCGCTGCGGGGCCGGCCGGGACCCTTCCGGTCCTGGTCAGCCACCGCGTCCACGCTGAGCGTCATGGTTTCCATTGTTACCGAGTTTTCACACCGAAGCTACTCACCGGTTTCCTCCCGCTCCGTCAGTCGCCTACACCCACGAGCTGCACGCCCTGCTCCTCCGCCAGACCCTCGGCGGTGGTGGGCGCCGGCGCTTCGGCCGGGCGCTTGCCGGGCAGGCCGAGCAGGGCGACGACCGCGCCGAGCAGCGCGAAGACCGCCGAGCCGATGGCCGCGTAGTGCATGGAGGTGATGAAGGCGTCGTTGGCGTGCTGGATCAGTGCCGGCGCCGCGGCACCCGCGTGCTCGGCGACCCCGTACGCCCCCGAGATCGACTCGTTGGCGGCGTTGCGCGCCGCGGCCGGCAGGTTGCCGGTGGCCGACTCCATGTGGTCGCGGTAGATCGAGGAGATGACCGCGCCGAGCGCGGCCACGCCGAGGGCCCCGCCGACCTGACGGATGGTGTTGCTGACGGCCGATCCGACGCCGGCCTTCTCACGGGGAAGCGCGGACATGATCGCCTCCGTCGCGGGCGGCATCACGTTGGCCATGCCGACGCCCATCAGGAAGAACAGCGCGCCGACGATCCAGATCGGCGTGTCGGCCTGGATGAACATCCACGCGGACAGGCCGGCCGCGACCAGCAGCAGACCGGTGGTGCCGACGGCCTTGGGGCCGAAGCGCTTGACCATGGCGGCGCTGCGCGGGGCGAAGATCATCTGGGCCACCGCGAAGGGCACGAACAGGGCGCCGGAGGCGAGCGGGCCGTAGTCGCGGACCAGCTGCAGGTAGAAGGCGCTGATGAACATGATGCCCATGGCCGCGAAGAAGACCAGGCCGATCATCGCGGTCGAGGTGCTGAAGGCCCGGTTGGCGAACAGCCTCACGTCCAGCGACGGGAACTCGATGCGCCGCTCGTAGAGGGCGAACGCGGCGAGGACGACCACCGACGCGGCCAGGGTGCCCCAGGACTCGATCTTGCCGAAGCCGTGGTCGCCGCCCTCGATCACGCCGTACGTCAGCAGGGTGAGCCCGACGATGGACAGCAGCACGCCGACGAAGTCGATGCGGCCCGGCTTCGGGTCGCGCGACTCGGGGATGAGCACGTTGACCAGGACCAGGCCGACGATGACGATCGGCACGTTGATCAGGAAGACCGAGCCCCACCAGAAGTGCTCGAGCAGCAGGCCGCCGACGATCGGGCCGATGGCCACGCCGAGGCCCACGGCGCCGGCCCACACGCCGATGGCGCGGCCGCGCTCGCGCGGGTCGAAGACGTTGGCGATGATCGACAGGGTCGAGGGCATGACCGCCGCGGCGCCGAGGCCCATGAGGGCGCGGGCCCAGATGAGCTGGTCGGCCGAGCCGGAGTAGGCCGACACCAGCGAGGCGACGCCGAACAGCGCGAGCCCGACGGTCAGCGTGATGCGGCGCCCGAGCCGGTCGGCCAGGATGCCGGCGGTGAAGAGCAGGCCGGCGAAGACCAGCGTGTAGGAGTTGATCGCCCACTCGAGCTGGCTCTGGGTCGCGCCCAGGCCCTTCTGCGGGTCGGCGATGGTGCGCATGGCGACGTTGAGGACGGTGTTGTCCAGGACGACCACGAGCAGGCTGATGACGA
This sequence comes from Dactylosporangium sp. CA-052675, assembly GCF_050947935.1. GTDB lineage: Bacteria > Actinomycetota > Actinomycetes > Mycobacteriales > Micromonosporaceae > Dactylosporangium. The sequence continues at coordinate 8,305,964 of NZ_CP192010.1, forward strand.
GCACGCCGAGGATGGCCCAGCGGCGGGGATGCCCGGTGTTGGCCGGCGCCACGGCATTGCCCGGCGCCGCGCTTGCGGTAGGTGCGCTCACGGTGTTGCTCCCCCTGGTCGGAACGCGATAACGATGGTCGGAACGCGATAACGATACGGAACAGTTCCGTATCAACGTAGCCCTCAGACTCGCGATACGGAACCGTCTCGTATTGAATAGTGCGTCCCGTCACACCCGGCGCCACCGGCGGAATAAACCGGCGACCGTGCCCCACAGCCCCCGCCGGAACAGCAGCACCACCAGCACGAAGATGCCGCCGGTGACCAGGCCGACCAGGTCGAAGCCGGCCTGGGAGAGCTGGTCGGTGAGGTTCACGACGAGGCCGGCGCCCAGCACACCGCCCCACAGCGTGCCGATCCCGCCGAGCACGACCAGCACCACACCCTGGCCCGAGGTCGTCCAGTGCAGGACGTCGAGGGCGACGAAGCCGTGCGCGACCGCGAACAGGCCGCCGCCGAGCCCCGCGAGGAAGGCCGACAGCACGAAGGCCAGCAGCTTGTACCGCGCCGCCGCGAACCCCAGCGCCCGCGCCCGGCTCGCGTTGTCCCGGACCGCGACGAGCACCCGGCCGAACGGCGAGTGCACGATCCGCCAGGCCAGCAGCAGGCCGAGCGCCGCGATCGGCAGGGCCGCGTAGTAGAAGTAGTACGGGTCGGACAGGTCGAGCCCGAACAGCTCGCGCGGCACGCTCTGCAGCCCGTTCTCGCCGCCGGTGACCGAGGACCACGCGTTGGCCACGTAGTAGATCATCTGCGCGAACGCGAGGGTGACCATCGCGAAGTAGATCCCGGTGCGGCGCACCGCGAGCCAGCCGATCGGCACCGCCAGCGCGGCCGCCGTCAGCGCCCCGCCGAGCACGGCGACCGGGAACGGCGCCCCGAGCCGGGCCGCGATCAGCCCGGCCGAGTACGCCGACGTGCCCCAGAAGGCCGCGTGCCCGAAGGACAGCAGCCCGCCGTAGCCCAGCAGCAGGTCGATCGCGACGGCGAACAGCGCCCAGCAGAGCATGTCCACCGCCACCGCCGGATAGAGCCCGTTGGGCAGCCAGAGCGCGACCGCCGCCCCGGCGGTCACCAGCAGCGAACGCGGTGCCCACCTCATGCCGTGCCCTCCTCGCGACCGAACAGCCCGGCCGGGCGCACCAGCAGCACCAGCGCCATGACCAGGAAGATGAGTGTCTGGGCCAGCAGCGGCGGCGCGTACGCCTCGCTCCAGGCCTGCAGCAGCCCGATGGCGAACCCGGCCGCCACCGAGCCGAAGACCGAGCCGAGCCCGCCGATGACCACGACGGCGAAGACGCCGATGATGAGGTCGCCGCCCATGAGCGGGTTGACCGCCCGCACCGGCGCGGCCAGGACCCCGGCCAGCGCCGCGAGCGCCACGCCGAAGCCGAAGACCGGCGCGACCCACCGCCCCACGTCGATGCCGAGCGCCCGGGTCAGCTCGGGCCGCTCGATCCCGGCCCGCACCACCATGCCGACCCGGGTGCGCGCCAGCACCCACCAGACGACGGCGCACAGCGCGACCGCGACGGCCAGGACGAACACGCGGTACGCCGGGAAGTCGAACACCCCGAAGTCCACCGTCCCGCCGAGCCCGGCCGGCGCCCCGTACGGCTTGGACTGCGTGCCGTAGCGCGACTTCACCGCGTCCTGCAGGATCAGCGTCAGGCCGAACGTGAGCAGGAAGTTGTAGAGCGGGTCGAGGACGGCCAAGCGGCGCACGACCGTGCGCTCCAGCACCACGCCCAGCAGGCCGAGCACGACCGGCACGACCGCCAGCGCGACCCAGAAGGGCAGCCCGAGCGAGTCCAGCAGGAAGAAGGCCCCGACCGCGCCGAGCATGTAGAACGCCCCGTGCGCGAAGTTGACCACGCGGAGCAGGCCGAAGATGACGGCCAGGCCGAGGGCGAGCAGCGCGTAGAAGCCGCCCCCGACCAGTCCGTTCACCGTGTGGGTGAGCAGGCCCATCGCGGATCAGAGCCGGCAGTCCGGCGACGGGGCACGGAAGGCCTCCTGGGCCGGGATGGTCCTGACGATCTGCTCGTAGTCCCACGCCTCCTTGACCTCGGCGCTCGGCTTGACCTTCGCCAGGTACGCGTCGTGCAGCACCCGGTGGTCGGCGGCCCGGAACTGTCCGCCGCGCAGGAAGAAGTCGTCGACCTTCTTGCCCTCCAGCTGCTTGACCACCGCGTCGGCGTCGTCGGTGCCGGCCGCCTGGACCGCCTCGAGGTACTGCGTGGCCGCGGAGTAGTTGGCCGCGTGGGCGAAGGTGGGGCGCTGCCCGCCGGTGCGCGCGGCGAACTTGTCGGCCCAGGCGCGGTTGCGCTCGTCGAAGTTCCAGTACCACGCGTCGGTGAAGGTGGTGCCGGCCAGCGCGTCGGGGGTCAGCGAGTGGATGTCGGTCAGGAACATGAGGCCGACCGCCAGCCCGATGCCCTTGTCCCTGAGCTTGAACTCGTTGTACTGCTTGACGAGGTTCACCAGGTCGGCGCCCGCCTGCATGGTGCCCAGCACGTCCGGCTTCGGGTTCAGCGTCGGCGCCTTGAGCAGGAACGTGGAGAAGTTGTCGTTCGGAAACGGCGTCGGGTCGCTGGCCACCACCGTGCCGCCGCCCTTGGTGACCGCCGCGGCGAAGGACTTCTGCATGTCCTGGCCGAAGGCGTAGTCGGGGTAGACGATGTACCAGTTCCTGGCGCCGGCCTGGGTCGCCGCGGTGCCCGTGCCATTGGCCAGCATCGCGGTGTCGTAGGCGTAGTGGAACGTGTACTTGTTGCAGGACTTGCCGGTCAGGTCCGTGGTGGCGCCGGAGATGTTGAAGTACAGCTTCCTGGCCTGCTTGGCGACGTCGGCGACCTTCAGCGCGGCCGAGGACGTCGGCACGTCGAGGATCGCGTCGACGCCGAGCCGGTCGTACATCTCGCTCGCCCGGGTGTTGGCGACGTCGGGCTTGTTCTGGTGGTCCGCAGTCTCCACGGTGATGTTCGTGGTGATCGCCCTGTCGCCGTACCTGGCCTTGAAGTCCTCGATGGCCATCTGCACGGCCACGACGGAGTGCTTGCCCGACAGCTGCGCGTAGACGCCGGACTGGTCGTTGAGCACGCCCAGCACGATCTTGCCGCCGGTGAGCCCGCCCCCGCCCGAGGAGCGGGGGCCACCGCCGCCGCACCCGGCGAGCAGCAGGACCGCGGCGGTGCCGAGAACAACCAAACGCTTCACAGGTGTACCTCCGGTCAGATGCCCAGGTGCGCGAGGAGCTCGTCCTCGCGGGAACGCACGTCGGCGTTGTCGAACTCGCCGGCGATACGGCCCTCGGCGAGCAGGTAGTGGCGGTCGGCGACGGTGGTGGCGAAGCGCAGGTTCTGCTCGACCAGCAGGACCGTGACGCCGTGGTCGCGGGCCCGGCGCAGGATCTCGCCGACCCGCCGCACGAGCAGCGGCGAGAGCCCCTCGGTGGGCTCGTCGCAGAGCAGGACGGTGGCGCCCATGCGCAGGACCCGGGCCAGCGCGAGCATCTGCTGCTCGCCGCCGGACAGCGTGGTCGCCGGGCTGCGGCGGCGCTCGTGGAGGTTCGGGAACGCCTCGTGGATCGCCGCCAGGCTCCACGGCCGGGGCCCGACCACCGGCGGCAGCGCCAGGTGCTCGGCGACGCTGAGCGTGGCGTAGGCGCCCCGGTCGTCCGGCACCCAGCCGAGGCCGGCCCGCGCCCGGGCGTGCGGCGGACGCTTCGTGACGTCCCGCCCGGCCAGCTCGACCGTGCCGGAGCGGCCGGCGTGCAGGCCCATGACGCAGCGCAGGAGCGTGGTCTTGCCGGCGCCGTTGCGCCCGCAGAGGGTCACGACCTCGCCCTCGGCCACGTGCAGGCCGACGTCGCGCAGCACGCGCGCCTCGCCGTACCAGGCGGACAGCCCCTCAATGCGCAGCATCGGCGCTGCCCAGGTAGGCCTCGACCACGCGCTCGTCGGCGCGCACCCGCTCGTAGGGCCCCTCGGCCAGGACCCGGCCGGCCTGCAGGACCGTGACCCGGTCGGCAAGCCGGCCGACGACGCTCATGTTGTGCTCGACCAGCACGACGGTGCGCCCGTCGCGGACCGCCGCGATGAGCTCGACGGTCCGCTCGACGTCCTCCACCCCCATGCCGGCGGTCGGCTCGTCCAGCAGCAGCACCTTCGGGTCGAGGGCGAGCGCGATCGCCAGCTCCAGGGCCCGCTTGCGCCCGTACGGCAGGCGGCCCGCGGGCTCCTGCGCGGACGCGGCGAGCCCGACGCGCTCCAGCAGGTGCAGGGCGCCGTCCCGGAAGCGCCGCAGCGGCCGCTCGGAGCGCCAGAAGGCCCAGCCGAGGGAGGTGCCGCCCTGCAGCGCCAGCTCGACGTGGGCCTGCACGGTCTGCTGCGGGAAGAGGCTCGCGATCTGGAACGAGCGGGCCAGGCCGAGGCGGGCGACCCGCTCGGGCGCGAGCCCGGTGATGTCCCGGCCGGCGAGCTCGATGCGCCCGGCGGTCGGCGCGAGGAACCCGGTCAGCAGGTTGAACAGGGTCGTCTTGCCGGCCCCGTTGGGCCCGACGAGCGCGTGCACGGCACCGGCCGCGACATCCAGATCGACCCCGTCGACGGCCCGGAAGCCCCGGAAGTCGCGGGTGAGGCCGCGCGCGACGAGCGCGGAACCATCCATGTGGGACACACCCCCTTGGACAACGAGAAGTGACGGCCGTCACAAGCTACGGCCGCCACTCCTCGGGTCACCACGGAGGTAATCCACATATTTACATATAGAGCTATGTGCGCCCGCTATGGGCGGCGCTCGGGGATCCACCTGGCCAACGGGCCCAGTCGCGTGCGCAGGCCGGCCAGGCCGCCGGGGAAGAAGTACACCGCCAGGATGAACACGGTGCCGAGGATGAACAGCGGCTGCGACAGCGGCCCCCGCAGGATGCCGGGCAGCCCGGCCACCGCGTCCGAGTCGCCCAGGGCCACGAGCCGGTAGTCGAGGTAGGTGAACAGGAACCCGCCGATGAGCGGCCCCCAGCGCGTGCCCGGCCCGCCGAGCACCACCATCACCAGCAGCGTCAGGGTCTGGTCGGAGGCCGCGATGTGCGGGGTCGCGCCGCCGATGAGCAGCGCGTACATGGCCCCCGCGAGCCCGGCGAGGCCGCCGGCGACGGTGAAGGCGAAGAGGCGGTAGCGGTACGGGTCGAGGCCCAGCACCCCGACCCGGCGCTCGTCGTCGCGGATCGCGGCCAGCACGCGCCCGGCCGGGGAGTCGCCGATCGCGTGCACGACGAGCACGGTGATGACGAGCGCGGCGAGGGCGAGCCAGTACAGGTTCACCGTGTTGGCCACGCCCACGAGGAAGTCCGGCACCTTCGAGGAGTCCATCGGCAGGCCCTCCTCGCCGCCGGTGGCCCCGCCCGGGTTGCGCCCGATGGTGATCGCGGCGACCTGCGCGAAGGCGAGCGTCACCATGGCGAACGCGATCCCGCCGGTGCGCAGCGCGATCGCGCCGAGCAGCGCGGCCAGCACCGCGGTGCCGATCACGGCCAGCAGGATCGCGGTCCACAGCCCGTAGCCGGCCTTGGTGACCAGCATGTCGGTGCCGTAGACCCCGGCCGCGAAGTAGAGCGCGTGGCCGAACGAGAGCATCCCCGTGCGGCCGAAGAGCAGGTCGTAGCCCATCGCCAGGGCGCCGAAGACCAGGCACAGCGCCAGCAGCTGCAGGGTGCCGGGGGCGTTCACGGCCGAGTCGAAGAGGCCGGGGAGCCGCAGGCCGCAGTACGGCAGCACGGCGAGGACCACGAGGGCCACGAGCGGGCCGAAGCGGGCGAGCGGGACCCGGCCCCGGCGCGGCGCGGGGGCCGGGGCGCTGCGGGCGGACTGGGCGGTCTGTGTCGTCATGAGGTGGCGACCTTCCCGGTGATCCCTTGGGGACGGACGAGGAGCACGACCGCGAGCAGGGCGACGACGCAGATGTCGCCCAGGCCCGACGAGGTGTAGTTGACGAACTGCTGCAGCAGCCCGACCGCGACCGCGGCGTAGGCGGCGCCCGTGACCGAGCCCATGCCGCCGATGACGACGACGATGAACCCGAAGATGAGCAGGGAGCTGCCGCCGGTCGGGGAGATCGCGCCGGTGAACACGCCGCCGAGCGCGCCGGCCAGGGCCGCGGCCGCGCCCCCGATGGCGAACACGAGGGTGAACGCGCGCCGCACGTCGATGCCGAGCGCGGTGACCATCGAGCGGTCCTCGACGCCCGCGCGGATGACCAGACCGATCCGGGTGTACTTCAGGAAGGCCAGCAGCCCCAGCAGCACGACGACCGCGGCCCCGATGAGCAGGAACCGGTCGTTGGGCACGCGGGCCCCCGCGATCGTGGTCAGCTGTTGTGTCCACTGCGGGCGCGGGTAGGGCCGGGGGTCGCTGCCCCACGACGCCTGCAGCAGCGCCACGCCGGCCAGCGAGAGCCCGACGGTCACGAGGACCTGTTCGATCGTCCGGCGGTACAGCGGCCGGATGAGCACCAGCTCGACCAGCGCGGCGACGACCGTCCCGCACACGACGCCGAAGAGCACGGCGAGCGCGAAGCCCCAGCCGCTCGGCCCGGCCCCGGGCAGGTGCCCGGCCGCCCACCAGGTGGCGTAGGCCCCGACGGAGAGGAACAGCCCGTGCGCGAAGTTGAGCACGTCCGCGAGGCCGAAGACGAGCGCCAGGCCCGAGGCGACCAGGAAGTACAGCGCGGCGAGCCCGAGTCCGGTGAGGGTCAGCAGCACGATCGTGCTCATGCCGGCACCTCCGCTTCGCTCCGGCGCCGGCCTGAGCCAGAGCCGCACTTGCGATGAGCGGCCACTCCGCTTCGCTCCGTACCGCTCATGCCGACACCTCCGCTTCGCTTCGGCGCCGGCCTGAGCCAGAGCCGCACTTCCGATGAGCGGCCACTCCGCTTCGCTCCGTACCGCTCATGCGTGGTCTGCCTTTCCGACCCCAAGCAGCGACTTGGTCTTCTCGGTGTAGTCGAGCAGGTCGGGCGCCGGTCCGGTGTAGGCGACCTTGCCCGCCGCGATGACGACCGCGTCCTGGGCCAGGCGCCGCACGACGGCCAGGTTCTGCTCGACGAGCAGCATCGGCACCACCTGGGCGACGGCGTGCAGGGCGGCCGCGACCTCGCCGACGACCTTCGGCGCGAGGCCCTTCGTCGGCTCGTCGATGAGCAGCAGCCGGTTGGGGTTGAGCAGCACCCGCCCGATCGCGAGCATCTGCTGCTGGCCGCCCGAGAGCGTGCCGGCCCGCTGCCGGCCACGGCGCTGCAGCTCGGGAAAGAGGCCGTAGACGCGCTCGTAGTCCGGGGCGGCACCGGGGCGCTCGGCGAGGCGGAGGTTCTCGGCCACGGTCAGGCCGCCGAAGACGCCGCGGTCCTCGGGCACGTAGCCGAGCCCGTCGCGCACCAGCCGGAAGGTCTGCTGCCGGGTCACCCGCTGCCCGCCGAAGCGCACCTCGCCGGCCAGGTCGGCGCCGCGCGGCAGCAGGCCGAGCACCGCCTTGAGGGTGGTGGTCTTGCCGACGCCGTTGCGCCCGAGCAGCGCGGTGACGCCCTGCGGCGCGACCCCGAACGAGACGCCCTGCAGGATGTGCGAGCCGCCGATGCGGACATCCAGTCCCGCGATGTCGAGGATGGTCACAGTTTTTCCCCCAGGTACGCCTCCTGGACCGTGCGGTCGGCCATGACCACGTCCGGGGTGTCGCAGACCAGCAGCGCCCCGTGGTGCATGACGGCGACCCGGTCGGCCAGGTCGAGCACGACGTCCATGTGATGCTCGACCATGAGCACGCTGCGCCGCTCCTCGCGGGTCAGGGTGCGGATCAGCGCCACCAGGCCGGGCACGTCCTCGGCGCTGACGCCGGCCATCGGCTCGTCGAGCAGCAGCACCCGCGGCTCGCCCGCGAGCAGCAGCGCGATCTCGAGCTTGCGCTTCTCGCCGTGGGCCAGGGTGCCGGCGTTCGCGCCGGCGCGGTGGTCGAGCCCGACCCGCCACAGCACCCGCTCGGCGCGCTCGGCGACCTCGCGGTCCCGGCCCGGCAGCGGGAAGGGGCGGATCGAGCCGCCGCGGCGGGCCTGCACGGCCAGGCGCACGTTGGCCGCGACCGTGAGCGAGGCGAAGACCGACGACGACTGGAACGTGCGCCCGAGGCCGAGCCGGGCCCGGCGGTGCGGCGCCAGCCGGGTCACGTCCCGGCCGTCGAGCGACACCGAGCCGTCCGACGGCTTGCGCAGCCCCGAGATGAGGTTGAACAGCGAGGTCTTGCCGGCGCCGTTGGGGCCGATGACGGCCAGGAACTCGCCCTCGGCGAGGTCGAGGCTGACCCCGTCGACGATGGCGACCCCGCCCACCCGCCAGGTCAGGCGCCGGGTGCTGAGCAGGCCGGTGGCCGGGGCGTCCGCGAGGACACCGCCGGCCGCCGGCACCGGGGCTTCGGCCACCGGCTCAGCCCTTCATCTGCGCGACCGGCGGCGCGGCGTCGGCCGGGTCGATCGCCTTCACCAGCTCCGGCTTGAGGTCGGCGCCGGAGCCGCTGAACTTGCCCTGGAACATCGGCTGGAGCAGGGCGTGGTCCTCCTTGCGGACCGTGAGCTTGCCCTTGACGCCGTCGAAGGACCAGCCCTCGAGCGCGGTGACCATCTTGTCGACGTCGTCGCCGCCCTCCTGCGCGGCCCGGACCACCATCTGCGCGGCGGTGAAGCCGTCCGGGTGGAACAGGTCGACCTTGCCGCCGTCGACGCCCTTGCGCAGCGCCGCGGTGGCCTCGTTGTCGCTGGCGCCGTCGAAGTAGTGGGCCAGCAGCGAGATCTTCGAGCCGGCGGCGCCGAACGTCGGCCAGGACGCGCGCTGGTCGATGCCGGTGACGACGAGCGTCGAGCCGAGCACGCCCTGCTGGTCGAGGGCCTGCCACATCGCGGTGGCGGTGGTGCCCGCCCACGCGACGAAGATCATGTCGGCCTTGGCGTTCTTGGCCTGCACCGCGAAGCCGGTGAAGTCGGTGGCGTTGGCCGGCACCGAGATCGTGTCGACGGTGGCGCCCGCCCCGCCGATGACGGCCTTCACGGCGTCCGCGTTCGACTTGCCGAAGGCGCCCTCCTGCGTGAACACGAGGACCTTCTTGCCCGAGGGGGCGCTCAGGTAGGACTTGGCCGCCAGGACGTCCTGGTAGGACTGGCGACCGGAGCGGAAGGTGTACTTGTTGATGCCGGTCACCGCGTCGGTGGCCGCGGGTCCGGAGATGAACAGGACCTTGTTCTGCGCGGCCAGCGGGGCCATCTGGCTCGCGACGCCGGACGAGGTGCTGCCGGCGAGGATCTTGTAGCCCTGGCCGATGAGGTCCTTGGCGGCCGAGACGGCCTTGGCCGCGTCGCCGGCGTCGTCGGCCTCCTTGACCTCGATCGGGCGGTTGCCGACCTTGCCGGTGCCCTTGGTCGCGAAGGCGAGCCCGGCCTTCCAGCCCTCGATGTACTGCTTGCCGTAGGACGCGAGCGGGCCGGTCTGCGAGTACACGAGCCCCACCTTGATGGGCGCGCCGTCGCCGGCCGGCTCCTGGGCCGCCTCCTGCGGGCTGCTGCACGCGGACGCGAACGTCGCGGCGAGCGTGAGACCCAGCGCCGCGACCAACAGCCGCCTCGGCGCGCCTGATTGCCTGATCAACGCTTCCTCCGTGTGAACGCCTTGTTAAGGCCAGCGCCTGCTGGCGGGTGTTCGCACACGCTAGGAGTGGCGTCGGGCACGTCGCTATGTGGTTGGACCACACAGAATCGGCGAAACCCTATGGTGCGACCCGCTCCAGGAAGGCCCCGAGCAGCGGCAGGAACCCCGGAGAAAGCTGCTCGAACAGGGGGGCATCGTCCCGCGGCGGCACCGGGTGCAGCATGTGGCCGACCCCCGGGAACACCCCGACCGCGTTCGTGCCCCGGTGCCGCGACGGCAGCCGCTCCCCCAGCACCTGCAGGCTGCGCTCGACCGGGACGTGCTCGTCGTCGGCGCCGAAGAGGGCCAGCAGCGGGCAGGGCAGGAACGGCAGCACGGCGGCGGGGTCGAAGGCCAGCATCCGGGCGAAGAACCCGAGCTCCTCCGGGGTGTCGTAGGGCCGGTCGCAGACGATCGCGGCCCAGTCGTCGCGGGCGTTGCGGGCCTGGTCGGCGTGGACCAGGGCCGGGTCCTCGCCGGCGGCCAGCCGGGCGGCGCGCTCGTCGGCCCAGGCCAGCCCGGCCGCGACGCGGTCCTCGGGCACGCCCTTGCGGCGCATGACCCGGGCGAGCCGGGTGCGCTCCTGCTCCTCGACCCCGACGTACGGCCCGCCGAGGGTGACCACGAAGTCGACCTGGTCCGGGGCGGTGACGGCGGCCAGCAGCGAGACCCATCCGCCCTGGCTGTAGCCGATCAGGCCGGCCCGCTCGACGCCGGCCTGCTTGCGCAGCACGGTGAGTGCCGCGAGGGCCTCGGCGGCGCGGTCGGCGAAGGTCTGGGTGCGCCAGTCGCCGGGCGAGCCGCCGCAGCCGGGCTTGTCGTGGCGCAGGGTGGCGATCCCGCGCTCGGCGAGCCAGCCGGGCACCCCCTGCCAGGCGTGGCGGTCGGCCGGGCCGGAGCCGTCGGACAGCACGAGCCCCCCGCGGGCCGGGCCGTCGGGGATGCGGAGGATCGCGTTGAGCGGCCCGGCGGTGGAATCGACGACCGTATCTGACTCAGGCATGACAAAGGCCCTCCCCCCGCGCAATCTAGCAGCGGAGGGAGGGCCTTGCCGGACTACTGTGCCGCGGCCGCCAGCGGCGCCTGGTAGGTCTTCAGGAGCGCGGCCTTGTCGGCGTCGACCGTCGTCCAGTCGTCCTTGAGGACGCCGCCGGTGTCACCCGAGTTCGGGTTCCAGGCCCAGTACGTGTAGCTGAGCCCGTTGTCCTTGAGGTACTTGACGAGGTTGCGCTGCCAGATGCCCTCCAGGTCCTTGTTGCCCTGGGCGTCCTGCTCGGCCACCGAGCGGCCGCCGAACTCACCCATCAGGACCGGGGCGGTGTTGTTCTTCACGAGGTAGCCGAACTGCTTGTCCCACAGCGCCGGCATGTTGGCCGGGAACGCCGGGTCGGTGAACCACTGCTGCGACCAGACCTTCGGGCTGTAGTCGTGTGCGGAGTAGACCAGCTTCGACTGGTCGGACAGCTTCACCGGGTGGTCCTTGGCGCCCTGCAGGTTGCCGCCCCACCAGTAGCCGTCGTTCTGCCCGTCGGCCTTCTTGTAGTTCTCGATGCCCTCGACCACGATGAGCCAGTTGGGGTTGGCCTTGAGCACCGCGTCGCCGGCCCGCTGCGCGGCGGCCTGCCAGTCGGTCTTCTCGTTGCCGTCGCCCCAGGTGGCCTCGCCGTGCGGCTCGTTGTGCAGGTCGGCGCCCACCACGAGCGGGTTGTCCCGGTACTGCTTGGCGAGCTTCACCCAGTCCGAGATCCAGCGGTCCTCGCTGACCTTGTCGGTGTACCAGAGGTTGCTCTGACCCTGGGAGGTCGGGCGGTGGCGGTCGAGGATGACCATCATGCCGCGCTTCGTCGCGCCCTCGACAACCCGGTCCATGAGCTGCGGGCCGGTCAGGCCCTTGAGGTCCGGGTTGAGCGCGAAGTCGACGCCGTTGGGCTTCGACGCCGCATCGAACAGCTCGTTGCTGAACGGCAGGCGCATCGAGTTGAAGCCCTGCGCGACCATCTGGTCGAGCATGTCGTCGAGCTTGCGCGACCACAGCCCGTGCGGGGCGAAGGTGTTGGTCTCCAACCCGAACCAGTTGACGCCGGTGAACTGCACGGTCACGCCGCGGGCGTCGACGATCTTCGAGCCTTCGGCGTGCAACGGCATCTGCAGCCGCTGGGCAGACTCCGCCCGGGCGGGGTGAACCTTCTTGTCGTCCTTGTCGCTGACGAGCAGCGGCACCAGTGCGACGGCGGCAACGGCAAGCGCGACCAGTGCGGAAATCCAGTAAAGGCGCGTGCGGCCCATAGAGCTGACCTGTCCTCACTTTTGACGGCGGGGCAGATCAACACGTTACGGATTTCGGACATATGCGGTCAGCGTACAAATGCCGGAAATGTGCGTGCACCAATTGCAGGAGAGCGGACCGCGGCGCGGCGGTATCCGCAGGTCGCGCCCTTCAGTGACCGATCGCGTCAGTGACCGATCGCGTCAGTGACCAATCGCGTCAGTGACCAATCGCGCGCGGGTCAGGTGCCCACCGACGGCGAGGGGTCCCACTCCGCGGCCCGCACGACCGCCTCGAGCTTCGAGCGGGCCCCCATCTTGCTCAGCAGATGCCGCACGTGGCTGCGCACGGTGGTGTAGCTGATGCTGAGCTCGCGCGCGATGTCCCGGTTGTCCATGCCCTCGGTCATGAGCGCGAGGATCTCCCGCTCGCGGGGCGTGAGGCTGTCCAGCCGCCGGGCGTGCTCCTCGGAGCGCTGGGCCTGCTCGCGGCGGCGGGCCAGGAGCTTGGCCAGCTGGCGGGCCGGGACGAGGATCTCCCCGTCGACGGCCCGGCGCACCGCCTCGGCGACGTCGGCCCCGCCGGCGCTCTTGACCAGGTAGCCGGCCGCCCCCGCCTCCAGCGCGGTGAGGATGACCCGGTCGCTCTGGTCGGCGCTGAGGAACACCACGGCGACGTCGGGCTGGTGGGCCCGCAGCGCCGCGACGGCCTCGGCGCCGGTGCCGTCGGGCAGCCAGAAGTCGCACAGCACGACGTCGACCCGCTCCACGTCGGCCAGGTGCTCGACCTCGCCGACCCGGCCGGCCAGGGCCACCACGCGCAGCTCCGGGTGCTCGTTGAGCAGCGCCGCGAGCCCCTCGGCGACCACCTGGTGGTCCTCGACGATGAGCACCCGGTAGGGCGGACGAGTCACGGTACGGCTCCCTTGGATTCGAGGTCGGCGCCGCGCGGCACCCAGAACGTGACGGTGGTTCCGCGCCCCGGCAGGCTGCTGATCCGGAACCACCCGCCGGCCAGCGCCGCGCGCTCCCGCATGAGCAGCAGCCCGAGGTGGCCCGGGTCGGAGTGCAGGTTCTCGGCGCCGACGCCGTCGTCGACGACCCGGACCAGGTACCCGCCCTCCTCCTCGCCGAGGATGACCGTGCACCGGTCCGCCCCGGCGTGCTTGCCGACGTTGGCGACCGCCTCCTGCAGCATCCGGAACAGCAGCACCCGGGTCGGCAGCGCGGGCTCGGCGGCGAGCAGCGACTCGACCCGCACGCCGATGCCGTGCTGCTCCGCGAGGTCGTCGAGCAGGTCCTCGACGGCCGCGGCGAGCCCGTCGTCGGCCAGCCGCGGCGGGCGGAAGTCGAAGATGAGCCGCCGCAGCCGCTCCGCCGCCTGCACCAGCGACGCCTCGAGCCGGTCGAGGATCGCCAGGTCCTGCGGGTCGGACAGGCGGTGGCGCAGCTGCTGCAGGCGCAGGGTGGCCGCGGTGATCACCTGCAGGCTGTCGTCGTGCACCCCGGCGGCGATGCGGGCCCGCTCCCGCTCCTGGGTGACGATCACGTCGCCGAGCAGCTCGCCCTGCTCCTGGCCGGTGAGCGTGAGCCGGGCGATGCGCTGCTCCAGGGCCGCCCGGCGGCGCACGTCCGCCACGCGCTCCTCCACCTGCAGGGAGAGCATCCCGCTCGGGTCGCCCCACAGCGCGCGCACCCGCACCTCGACGTCCAGCTCGCCGCCGTCGGGCAGCCGGATCACGGCCGCGGTCGGCGCCTCGGCGGTGAACTCGGGCGAGCCGACGAACAGCTCGCCCGCCCCGCGCCCCACCAGGTCGGCGGTGTCGCGGCGGAACAGGGTCTCCGCGGCGGTGCTGGCCAGGCGCACCACCCCGGCGGCGTCGAGCACGACCAACGCCTCCGGGGCGGCGCGGAACGCCTGCCAGTACACCGGAATCAGTTCTCCAGATCCTTGGGCACCACGTAGGGCTTCGCGGACGGGATGTCGACCGGGCCGCCGGACTTGTCGACCTTGAAGTTCACCGTCGCGGTCGCGTCGCTGCGCTGGCCGTGCAGCTGGAAGACCACGGTGTCCTCGGTGTTGCCCGGGATCGTGTACTGCCCGACCGCCCGGGCCGCGCCCTTCGCGTCGACCCGGAACGCGGCCACCAGCTGCGGCGTGGCGCCCTTGGCGGTCCGGACGGTCACGTGCACGGCCTCGTTCGGCGCGAACTGGGTGGCGTAGAAGTTCACCACGGTGCCGGGCAGGCCGCCGTAGGCGTTCGTGCGCGCCTGCGGGGTGAACGGCAGGATGGTGAAGCCGGTGGAGACCGCCGCCCGGCTCTGCTCGCCGGTGAACACCAGCGACTGGGCGCCCTTGAGCTGGAACGGCATCACCAGTCCGGCGCCCTTGAACACGCCGGCGTCGTCGGTCGGGATCGCCATGACCGGCTGGCCCCCGGCCGCGTTGAGGCGCACCAGCACCCGCTCCCCCGGGGCGAAGCCGGAGCCGGAGAAGGTGATCTTCTGGGTGGCCTTGACGGCGTACGGCGCCAGCTTGATGGACGGGTACAGCCGCAGCACCTGGAACGGCGCGCTCGCCGCCGCGCCACTGGTCTTGCCCACGACCACCAGACTTGTCGTGCCGACCGCCGTGACGCCAACTCTGATGGGCGTCTTACCCACCGAGCCACCCTCGTCGGCCTTGAGGGTGAGGTTCGGGTCGCCGTTGATCCGGCCCCAGTAGACGTTGAGCTGCTCGCCGGGGGCGAACCCCTTCACCGTCAGGTTGATCGTGTCGCCGGGCTTGCCGACGATCGCCGAGAGCGTCGCCTGGCCGGCGCCCTGGGCCACCGACGCGTCGGCCTTCGCCACCTTGTCGCTGCCCCGCGCCTGCGCGGTGACCTCCTGCACGGGCACCGTCATCTTGTTGGGCATCGTGAAGTTGGCCGTGAACACGCCCCATTTGCCGGCCTTCGCGGTGGCCACCTGGTGCGGCTTGGAGCCGGGTGCGCCGCTCGGCGGGGGCTTCTGCCCCGGCGCCGTGGACGGCCCGAGGTACACGTCGACCATCGAGCCCTGGTCGAAGCCCGACCCCTGGACGGTCACGCCGCCGCCGAGCCGTACCAGGCCCGGGTTCAGGGTGATCATCGGCGAGCCGCCGCCCTGCACCATGACCCCGTTCAGGTCGATCGTCGGCGCCGGCGGGGCCTTGGTGATCACCGTGCTCGGGGTCTCCTCGGTCGAGCCGCCGAGGCTGGGGGCCGAGATGCCCAGGGCGGGCAGCAGCGAGCGCCCCGCGGTGACGAGCACCACCACCGCCACGCCGGCCAGCAGCAGCCGCTTGCGTGAGATCTTCGGTCGTTTCCGCTTCCGGTTGCGCCCGGCCGCCGGCCGGTGCTTGAGCGTCTGCATGGTTCCACTCCAGCTAGGACGTGTTGCCGATCTTGACGATTGACAGCGAGACGTCGCCCCGGGTGGCCTGCCAGACGGTCTGCCCGTGCTGGTCGATCGCCTCGATGATCCAGGTCTCGCCGCCGCGCTGGAGGGCGTCGCGCATCTTGTTCGACATCACGACGTAGTCGACGTTCTCCCAGCTGGAGTGGAAGACCTTGTCCCGCACGTCCGGGTCGGACGTGGCCTTGTAGTGCGGGTGCGCGTTCTTGTACGGCGGGTTGCTGTCGTGCAGCGCCACCCACACGTCGTCGTCGATGATGAGCCGCGCGTTGGTCGGGATGTTCGCCTTGATCCAGGCGACCTGCTGCTCCTGCAGCTGGGTCAGCGGCAGCCGGTAGGCGTCGCTGAACTCCAGCTGGCCCCGGGCGTTGTACTTCACCAGGAACCCGCCCGGCATCACCAGCACCGGCACCAGCAGGCAGGCGACGAGCACGGCCGCCCCGCCCTGGTTGGTGCGCCGGGTCAGCCAGCCGAAGAACATGCCCAGGTTCAGCGCGAACAGCGGCACCATCGGCGCGATGTAGAAGTCGAGCAGGGCGCTGCGGCTCAGGTAGAACGCGTATCCCAGGGCCATCAGGGCGCAGGCGAGCATCGGCGTGCGCAGCCGCCGGTTGCGCCGGCCCGAGATGAGCGTGAGCACCGTGGCGACGACACCGCCGATGAGGATGTACCGGTCCTTGAACAGCCAGCTCTGCTGCAGCAGGTAGGTGAACGACAGGCCGTTGGAGCTGTTGGAGTTGCGGTGCAGCTGCCACCAGATGGTGTTGAGCAGCGACACGTGGCCCTTGAGCTGGTTGTTGTCGGGGCTGAACCGCAGGCCCTCGGGGAACAGCTCGTTCTTGATCTGGGCGAACAGCAGGTACGCGGTGACCGGCGCCAGCACGGCGAACCACCAGAAGCTGAGCCCGAAGCGCCGGTTGGACTGCTCCCGGATGGTCTTGTGCAGCAGGTACGCGCAGCCGGGCAGCAGGAACAGCGCGTTCTCCTTCGTCACCAGCGCCAGGCCGAAGCAGGCGCCGGCGCCCATCGCGGTGACGATCCGCCCGTCGCGCCGGGCCAGCAGGTAGAGCCCGAGCAGGATCCAGAACATCATGAGGTTGTCGAGCAGGACCTGGCGCTGGTAGTACACCCCGAGCGGGGAGAGGTTGAACACGAACACGGCCAGGAACGCCGCGGGCTTGGAGGCGGTGAACCGGCGCACCGTCTCGAACATCAGGAACACCGACGCCAGGTGCACGATGAGCATGAGCGCCCGGCCGGTGTTGATGGCGTTGCCGAAGGCCTGGAAGCCACCCGGCAGGATGCCGACCCAGCCGGCCAGGGCCAGCCAGCCCATCGGGGCGTGGTCGTAGAAGTAGGTGTACGGCGAGAGCTTGGCCTCCTTCAGCACCGACCAGGCCTGCTCCATGTAGATGCCCTCGTCGGTGAGGTACAGCGGATACCGGAACATGTTCCAGCCGTGGCTCACGAGCCCGATCAGCAGCGACACGGCGATGAGCAGCTTCGGGGCCTTCGCGGAGACCCGGGGCGTGCGGGACGAGGGCTTCTTGCCCGGTCTGGTGAGAACGTCAGCCGACATTGGTCAGCTCCGGTGCCTCGGTGCGGTGGGCGCCGACGTGGGCGGTCTTCTCCCAGTTGGTCGCGCCCTTGAGCTGGCGGTAGAGCGCCCGGCCGGCCGCGTAGGACAGCACCATCTGGTACGGGAACCAGGTCAGCGCCATCTTCAGCACGGTGCCCGGGCCGGCCTTGAGCCCGTGCGCGCCGGTGAACTCGTACAGCCCGACGACGGACATCACGAAGTGCGCGCCGAGCAGCAGGACCGGCAGCCACGACAGCATCGCGACCGGCACCGGCACGCTGAGCACGAAGGCGGACAGCATCGCGACCGGCAGGTAGAAGCCGAGCATCGCCTGCACGTGCGGGAAGGCCAGGGTGTACCAGGCCAGGAACCGCTGCCGGCGGTTGGGCATCAGCTTCCAGGTGCCCTTGCCGAGCGTCTGCATGAACCCCTGGCACCAGCGGGTGCGCTGCTTGATGAAGCTCTGCAGGGTCGGCGGGGTCTCCTCCTTGGTGACGTACCGGTCGTCATAGACCACCCGGACCTTCTCCCCCATGCTGGAGACGCGCAGGCCGATGTCCGCGTCCTCGGTCAGGTTCGTCTCGTCCCAGCCGCCGAGGCGCTCGATGAGGTCCCGCTTGAAGAAGACCGTGTTGCCGCCGAGCGTGATCGCGCCGTTCTTGGCGTGGTAGTGCAGGCGGCTGCGGAACCAGAAGAAGTACTCCAGGACGTTGAACGTCGAGTACCAGTTGGAGTCGAAGTTCATCAGCTGCACCCCGGCCTGCACGACGCTGACGTCGTCGGACAGCATGATGGTGTTGACGATGTCGAACAGCTCCGGCTGGACCTCGTCCTCGGCGTCGAAGATGGACACCACGTCGCTGGTGGCGTGGCGCAGCGCGGTGTTGAGCCCGTGCGGCTTGTTGATCGGCCCGTCGTCGAACACGACCACGTCGACGTTGCTGCGCCCGATCGCCCGCAGGGCGCTCACCTGAGCCCGGGCCTGCTCGATGGTGCCCACGTCGTCCGCCGAGCACACGACGAGGATCTGCACCAGGTGCGGCGGGTAGTCAGCGGACGCGGCGCGGGCGATGGTGGCTTGGATGACCTCCTCCTCGTGGCGCGCCGGGAGGATGGCGGTGAAGGAGAGTTCCGGCGTAGCACGTTGATCGGGCACCCGGGCCTTGGCGTCCGCCTCGGGCTGGTCCCACGTGTAGATCATGAGATACAGGGCGTGCGCCGCCTGCACCGTCAGCACCAGCGAGATCAGCGTGAGGACGGCCAACACCAGCTGCTCCATCGGTGCGTTCACTCCAAATCCACTTCGAGCTGACGGCGAAGTTGACCCCGAAGCCGGCCGCGATACCGACCAGGTTGGCGGGGAGGTAGTGCAGGCCGAGTGCGACCAGCAGCTGGACGACGATCACGTTGACGGGCAGGGCGGCCAGCCCGGCGAGACTGAAGTAGGCGAAACGCGTCAGCGACAGCCGCCTGCGTCGGAAGGTCCAGAGTTCGTGCAGCACGTAGTTGGACACGAGGGCGAGCTCGACCGCGGCCACGGTCGCGGGCAGCAGCGCGAGCCCGAGCAGCCCGTGCAGGGTGAGCAGGGCGACGTTGTTGACGACGACACCGCTGACTCCCACCAGGGAGAACCGGCTCAGCCGGTGCAAGGAGTGCGTCACGCTCCCAACCGTGCCGACGCACGGGCCTTCGGGGCATCACGCCGGGGTGCTGCCGGGCCCCACACCTTCGGCCTCCCCCATTTGGCGTAGACCGCTTGGACGTTTTGTGGGTAGTCCGCGCGGCGATGAGTACCAGGATCTTGATCGCCGACGACCACGCCATGGTGCGCGAGGGGCTGTATCGCTTCCTGTCGCTCAGCGGCGACCTGGAGCCGGTCGGCGCCGCGGCCGACGGGCAGGAGGCCGTGGCGCTGGCCCGCGAGCTGCGGCCCGACCTCGTGCTGATGGACCTGCTGATGCCGGTCCTCGACGGGATCAGCGCGATCGGTGTGATCCGCCGGGAGTTGCCGGACGTCGAGGTGGTGGCGCTCAGCGGGTACCTCGAGCCGCAGCTCATCGCCGACGCGCTGCACGCGGGCGCGGTGGGGTACCTGCTGAAGGACACCGACGCCGAGGAGCTGCACCGGGCCGTGCGCGCCGCGGCCGCCGGCCAGGTGCAGCTCTCCCCCGCCGTCGCGGCCCGGCTGGTGCGCGACGTGCACGTGCCGGCCAACCCGGTGCAGCTGACCCGCCGGGAGGAGGAGGTCCTGACGCTGCTGGCCCGCGGGCGCGCCAACGGGCAGATCGCCCGGGAGCTGCACATCGCGCCGCAGACGGTCAAGACGCACGTCAGCAACATCCTGCAGAAGCTCGGCATGTCCAGCCGCACGCAGGCCGCGCTCTACGCGATGCGGGTCGGGCTCGTCCCGGTGCACGCGGCGGCCCCCTCGTGACGTCGGTCGTCGTCTTCGACGCGCGCGGGGTCGTCGTGTCCGGGTCGGCGACCGGCTTCGACACGTCCGTCGTCACCGATGCCCTGTCGGCCCGGCGGCCGATCCGCACCCGGCGCGCGACCTACCTGCCGGTGACCGGCGGGGTGCTGGCCGTCGCCGGGCGCCGGGCCCCGCGCCCGTCCAGCCTGGCACCGTTCGTGCCCCTCGCCGAGCAGCTGCTGGCCGCACCGGCCCGGCTGGCCCGGGATCTGCACGACTCGGTGGTGCAGACCCTGTACGGCATCAGCCTCGGCGCGGGCACGGCCGCGGAGCTGCTGTACGGCAACCCGGCGCACGCCGAGGCCTCGCTCGCCTGGATCAAGGAGACGGCCACGGCGGGCCTGACCGACCTGCGCGGCATCATCCTGCGGCTGCGCCCCGAGACCCTCGGCGGCGCCGGGCTCGCCGCGGCCTTGCGCAGCGCCTTCGACACCCTGCACGCCACGCCCGGGCGGGCCGGGTGGGGGCTGCAGCTCGACGCCGATCCGCCGGTCAGCCCGCAGGTGGAGGAGGCGTTGTACCGCATCGCGCTGGAGGCCCTCGGCAACGCCGCCCGGCACGCCGAGGCCTCGCAGGTCACCGTGCGGCTGGCCGGCGACGACAGCCGCGTGGTGCTGGAGGTGTCCGACGACGGCGTGGGCTTCACGCCGTCGGCGTCGTTCCCGGGGCGGCTCGGGCTGCACTCGATGCGCGAGCGGGCCCTGCTGCTGGGCGGGACCCTCGACATCATCAGCGCCCCCGGTTCCGGGACAGTGATCCGGGCGGCCCTTCCCGTGGGGTGAGTCCTCCCGTCGCGGGCGTTGCCAGGCTTGACGCATGCGTGTGGTTGTCGACCTCACCAGGTGTCAGGGGTACGCGCAGTGCGCCTTCCTCGCCCCCTCGGCGTTCCAGATGCAGGGCGACGAGGCCCTGCTCTACGACCCCTCGCCGACCGCCGACATCGCCGTGCGCCGGGCGGCGGCCGCGTGCCCGGTGCAGGCGATCCAGCTCGACCGAGTCAGCTCCACCGA
Source organism: Dactylosporangium sp. CA-052675 (assembly GCF_050947935.1). Lineage (GTDB taxonomy): Bacteria > Actinomycetota > Actinomycetes > Mycobacteriales > Micromonosporaceae > Dactylosporangium. The sequence goes on from NZ_CP192010.1 coordinate 8,326,501, forward strand.
CATGCCGGCGGTATCGGGCCCCTCCGTCGGGCGCATCGTGATCGTCGGCGCCTCCCTCGCCGGGCTGCGCGCGGCCGAGGCGCTGCGGGAGGAGGGCTTCTCGGGCTCGCTGACGCTGATCGACGACGAGCCCTACGGCCCGTACGACCGCCCGCCCCTGTCCAAACAGGCCCTCGGCGGCCGCATCCGCCCCGACGCGACCGCCCTGCCGCGCCGGACGGACCTCGACGCCCGCTGGCGCCTCGGCGTCCGCGCGCTCGCCCTGGACCTGCCCGGCCGCCGGGTGCAGCTCAGCGACGGCTCCTCGGTGCCGTTCGACCGCCTGCTGATCGCCACCGGCGTGCGCGCCCGCCCGTGGCCCGGCCCGGCCTTCGACGGCGTGTTCGTCCTGCGCACCCGCGACGACGCGATCGCGCTGCAGCACCGCCTGCTGCCCGCCGACGGCTCCCGCCCCGGCCGCGTGCTCGTCGTCGGCGCCGGGTTCACCGGCTCGGAGGTGGCCTCGACGTGCCGCTCGCTGGGCCTGGACGTGACCGTGGCCGAGGCCGCGAGCACACCGCTGGAGGGCGCGCTGGGCTCCACCATCGGCGCGATCGCCGCCGGCCTGCACCGTGCGCACGGCGTCGACCTGCGCTGCGGCGTGACCGTGACCCGCCTCGAGGGCGACGATCGGGTGCGGCGGGCGGTGCTGTCGGACGGCGACGTGCTCGACGTCGACGTGGTCGTGGCCGCGCTGGGCGGCGTGCGCAACGTCGAATGGCTCGCGCACTCCGGGCTCGCCGCCGGCCCGTGGGGCGTGGCCTGCGACGCGGGCTGCCGCGCCTTCGACATCAACGGCGTGGTGACGGACGACGTCTTCGTGGCCGGCGACGTGGCGCGGGCACCGAACGCGCTGTTCGGCTACCAGTTCCTGGCCCTGGAGCACTGGGCCAACGCCGTGGCCCAGGCCGAGGTGGCCGCGCACAACATGGTGAGCGACGAGTCGGACCGGTGGCCGCACCTGCACATGCCGCGGTTCTGGTCCGCCCAGTTCGGGGTCAACATCAAATCTGTGGGTGTACCGACCTTCTCCGACGAGGTGATGATCGTCCAGGGCTCGGTGGCGGAGCGCCGGTTCGCCGCGGCCTACGGCTACCGGGGCCGCGTCACCGCCGCGGTGACCTTCAACCACGCGAAGTGGCTGCCGTTCTACGCGCGCCAGATCGAACAGGGCGCACCCTTTCCGCCGTCGTTCAACTCGCCCGACCGCCCGGACGACGCGCTGCCGGTCCCGGCGGGCGTCCCGGACCCGGCGACCCGGGCCCGGGACGCCACCGTGATGGCCACCGGCCACCGCCCGAACCTGGCCCGGATCTCCTGACTCCCCCTTCTCGGCTTCGATTGGACGCTTCGATGACGACAGCGGTGGCCTCCGCATTCGGCGCGGTCCTGGACCCCGTGAACCGCCACGACCCGTACCCCCTGCTCGCCTCGCTGCGCCGGACCCCGGTCGCGGTGACGCAGGACGGCACCTACGTGGTGAGCACCTTCGACGCCATCGCCGCGCTCCTGCACGATCCCCGGGTGAGCTCCTCCGACATCCCCGACCTGGCGGAGAAGTCGTCGTCCGGGGCGACGGCGGACCTGGTCGGACTGCCGCCGAGCTTCCTGCGCCAGGACCCGCCGGCCCACGACCGCCTGCGCCGCCTCGCCACCCGCCCGTTCGGCCCGCCGCACACCCCGCACCGCGTGGCAGACCTGGAGCCGACGCTGACCTCGCTGGCGGGCTCCCTGGTGGCGGCCTTTCCACCGTCCACGGTGGACCTGGTCGACCACTTCGCGTACCCGCTGCCGGTCCAGGTCATCTGCTCCCTGCTCGGCGTCCCCATGGCGGACGAGCCGCGGTTCCGGGCCTGGATCGACGCCGCCCTGATCTCGGTCGAGCCGAACCGGGCCGCGCTGGCCGACCTGGCGCAGTACCTGGGCGAGCTGGTCGACGGCCGCCTGGCCGACGTCGCCACCCCCGACGGCGCGTCCGCGCTCGGCGGCGACCTGCTCACGGCCCTGGCCACCGACGACGGCCCCGACGGGCGCATGTCCCGCTCCGAGCTCGTCAGCACCGCGATGCTGCTGCTCATCGCCGGCCACGAGACGACGGTGAACCTGATCGCCAACAGCGCCCTGATCCTGCTGCGCCAGCCGGCGTGGCTGGAGCGCCTGCTCGCCGAGCCGGACATCGTGGTGCCCTTCGTCGAGGAAGTGCTGCGCTACGACCCGCCGGTGCAGATGCTGCCGTGGCGTACGGCGCTCGACGACATCCCGGTCGCGGGCACGACGATCCCGGCGGGCGCGTCGATCACGCTGGTGCTGGCCGCGGGGAACCGGGATCCGCAGCAGTTCCCGGACCCGGACCGGTTCGACCCGGATCGACGGCCGGCGCCGCATCTCGGGTTCGGCGACGGCATCCACTACTGCTTCGGGGCGCCGCTGGCCCGGCTGGAGGCTCAGGTCGCGCTGACGGCGTTGGCTCCGGTGCTGGCCCGCGCTCGGCTGCTGGAGGACCCGCCGGAGTATCGGCTGAGCGCCGTCCTGCGCGGGCCCCGCCACCTGCGCGTGGCACTCGATTGATGGCCGCCGCCCCTACCACACGCGACCCGACCGATCATGCCCGCCAATGCCGAGCGTGACGAAGCAATGACGAAGCAATGACGAAGGACGATATCAACGTTGCGAGCGTCCGACATGATCGCGGGCATGCCGGAATTCGAGGTTTCGCCGCGCGGGTACGACGTCGATGCGGTGCAGGACCTGGTCGGGCGGGCCGAGTCGGCGCTCGCCGGACGTGATCGCGAGCAGCGGGCCCAGGCGCTCGCCGCGATCCGCGAAGCGAGGATCGGCGTCGTGCCGCGCGGGTACGACCGGGCTCAAGTCGATCAGTACCTGGCCCAGGTCACGCGGGAGCTCGGCGGGTGAGCGGCACAACGCGGACGGCGCCGCCGGAATGCACCGGGGCGCCGCCTCCGCCGACGGACACAGCCGGGACTCAGGCCTCGACCAGGGCCATGACCTCGTCGGACACGTCGAAGTTCGCGTAGACGTTCTGCACGTCGTCGCAGTCCTCCAGGGCGTCGATCACCTTGAAGACCTTGCGCGCGCCCTCCTCGTCCAGGGGGACGGTCACGCTCGGGACGAAGGACGACTCCGCGCTCTCGTAGTCGATCCCCGCGTCCTGCAGGGCCGTGCGCACGGGGACCAGGTCCGAGGCCTCGGAGATGATCTCGAAGGCCTCGCCGAGGTCGTTGACCTCCTCGGCGCCCGCGTCGAGGACGGCCATGAGCAGGTCGTCCTCGGTCAGCTCGCCGGCCTTCGGGACGATCACGACACCCTTGCGGGTGAACATGTACGACACGCTGCCCGCGTCGGCGAGGGAGCCGCCGTTGCGCGTCAGGGCCACCCGCACCTCCGTCGAGGCGCGGTTGCGGTTGTCCGTCAGGCACTCGATGAGGATGGCGACGCCGTTCGGGCCGTAGCCCTCGTACATGGCCGTCTGCCAGTCCGCGCCGCCGCCGATGAGGCCCGAGCCGCGCTTGACCGCGTTGTTGATGTTGTCGTTGGGGACCGAGTTCTTCTTCGCCTTCTGGATGGCGTCGAAGAGGGTCGGGTTGCCGGCCGGGTCACCGCCGCCCGTGCGGGCAGCCACCTCGACGTTCTTGATCAGGCGGGCGAAGAGCTTCCCACGCTTGGCGTCGATGACCGCCTTCTTGTGCTTGGTGGTCGCCCATTTTGAGTGCCCCGACATGCCTAACCCTCCGTCGTCTTACCCGCCTCGCGCACCATCTCCACGAAATACCGATGGACGCGTAGGTCGCCGGTGAGCTCGGGGTGGAAGGATGTCGCGAGCAGGTGCCGCTGCCGAACCGCGACAATCCTACCGGCGGCCGGGCCATCCTTCACGCGGCCCAGTACCTCGACGGAGTCTTCCACACTCTCGACCCAGGGCGCGCGGATGAACACGGCCTGGAAGGGCCCGCCGTCGATGCCCGAAATGTCCACGGTGCCCTCGAACGAATCGACCTGGCGGCCGAACGCGTTGCGGCGGACGGTCATGTCGATGCCGCCGAAGGGCACCTGGTCGGCGCGGCCGTCCAGGATCGTCGAGGCCAGCATGATCATGCCGGCGCAGGAGCCGTAGACGGGCAGGCCGGCGGCGATCCGCTTGCGCAGCGGCTCGAGCAGGCCGAACTCGACGGCGAGCTTGCTCATCGTGGTCGACTCGCCGCCGGGGATGATCAGGCCGTCGACGGAGTCGAGCTCGTCGGCCCGGCGCACGGGGCGGCCGATCGCGTCGAGATCGGCCACCGCGTGCAGGTGTTCACGGGTATCGCCCTGCAGGGCGAGCACGCCGATGATCACGGGGGCGGTCACCAGCCCCGCTCGGCGAGGCGGTGCGGCTGCGGGATCTCGTCCACGTTGATGCCGACCATGGCCTCGCCCAGGCCGCGGGAGACCTTGGCCAGCACGTCGGGGTCGTCGTGGAAGGTGGTGGCCTTGACGATCGCGGCGGCGCGCTGCTGCGGGTTGCCGGACTTGAAGATGCCCGAGCCGACGAAGACGCCCTCGGCGCCGAGCTGCATCATCATCGCGGCGTCGGCCGGGGTCGCGATGCCGCCGGCGGTGAACAGCACGACGGGCAGCTTGCCGTTCTCGGCGACCTCCTTGACCAGCTCGTACGGCGCCTGGAGCTCCTTGGCCGCGACGAACAGCTCGTCCTCGGGCAGCGAGGTCAGCCGGCGGATCTCGCCGCGGATCCGGCGCATGTGGGTGGTGGCGTTGGAGACGTCGCCGGTGCCGGCCTCGCCCTTGGAGCGGATCATGGCCGCGCCCTCGTTGATGCGCCGCAGCGCCTCGCCGAGGTTGGTGGCGCCGCAGACGAACGGCACCGTGAAGGCCCACTTGTCGATGTGGTTGGCGTAGTCGGCGGGGGTGAGCACCTCGGACTCGTCGACGTAGTCGACGCCGAGCGCCTGCAGCACCTGGGCCTCGACGAAGTGCCCGATGCGGGCCTTGGCCATGACCGGGATGGAGACGGCGTTGATGATGCCGTCGATCATGTCGGGGTCGCTCATGCGCGACACGCCGCCCTGGGCGCGAATGTCGGCGGGGACCCGCTCGAGCGCCATCACCGCGACGGCGCCGGCGTCCTCCGCGATCTTGGCCTGCTCGGGCGTGACGACGTCCATGATGACGCCGCCCTTGAGCATCTCGGCCATGCCGCGCTTGACGCGGGCCGTGCCGGTGACCGGCGAAGTGGGTGAGGACACGACGGCGCACTCCTAACAGGGAAAGCTGGATTCACCCGCAAGTTTACGCTTCCGTCACCCCGCACCCCGACGGCCAACGGCAACCCTGTGGCCCACGAATCACGAAAGGGAGGGGTCGTCGACGTCGAAGTAGGCCGGAACGGGGTGTTTTCTGGCCAGCCGGAACAGCCGCACCAGGCCCCGCCGGCGCACGGCGAGGGCGTCGCGCACGACGTCGTTGTGCACCTGACGAGCCAGGGCCACCCGCCGGCTGACCTGCACCAGCGTGTCGTCGACGGGGGTGGGGCCGACGTCGAGGCGCAGGTGGCGGGTGAGGTCGTTCTCGGCCACCTCGCGGTCGTCCGGCTGGGCGTCGAGGGCGATCTTGGCCGCGTACATGAGCATGGGCAGCTGGGCCGCCTCGGCCAGGGCCACCGCGGCGGCGGCCCGGCGCACCAGGTGCGCGTCGAGGGTCGCGTAGGCGGCGGCCGCCCGCGCGTGGAGCCGGTCGACGCGGGCCGCGAGCCACGTCAGGTAGGTGGCCACCGCGACCACCAGGGCCACCACGGCGATCACCCACCACATGCGGCGCAGCCTACGTGACCGAGTGCACGGTGGCTCCGCCACCGGGCGCGCCCTCAGCCGCTGCCGCGCTCACCTCGATGGCGGTGGAGTAGACCTCCAGGACCCGCTCGGCGACGACCGGCCAGTCGTAGGCGGCCACCACCTCGGCGCCCCGGGCGGCCAGCGCGGCCCGGCGGGCGGGGTCGTCGAGCAGGGCCGCGGCCGTGCGGGCCAGGGCCGCGGCGTCGCCGACCGGGAACAGCGCCCCGGCCGCGCCGCCGTCGAGGACGCGCCGGAACGCGTCGAGCTCGCTGGCCAGCACGGCGGTGCCGGCCGCCATCGCCTCGGTGAGGATCATGCCGAAGGACTCGCCGCCGGTGTTGGGGGCGACGTAGAGGTCGACGCTGCGCAGCATCCGGGCCTTGTCCGGCTCCGACACCTTGCCGAGGAAGACGACCCGGTCACCGACGCGATCACGGGCCGGGAAGTCGGCCATGACGTCCTGCGGGTCGCCCGGCCCGGCGACGAGCAGCCGGAGCCCGGGGCGATCGTCCGCCAGGGCGGCGAAGGCGTCCAGGAGGTACCGGAACCCTTTCCGCGGCTCGGTGAACCGGCCGATGAACCCGAGCGCCCCGCCGTCGCCCGGCCAGCCGTCCAGGGGGATCGCGTCACGGTACTTCGACGCCTGCACCCCGTTGGGGATCTCCCAGGCCGACCCGCCCAGGTGCTCGACCTGCACCTTGCGGGCCAGTTCCGAGACCGCGATCCGCCCGGTGATCTTCTCGAGCACGAGCTGGAGCACGCCCTGCGCGGCGGCGAGGGCCCGCGAGCGGGTCATCGCGGTGTGGAAGGTCGCCACGACCGGGCCGCGCGCGGAGAGCACCGCGAGCATCGACAGGCTCGGGATCAGCGGCTCGTGCACGTGCAGCACGTCGAAGCGCCCCGCGGCGAGCCAGCGGCGCACCCGGGTCGCGGAGATCAGGCCGAACGAGACGCGGGCGACCGAGCCGTTGTACGGCACCGGCACGGTCCGCCCGGCCGGCACGACGTAGGGCAGGGTCATGCCCTCCTCGTCCCCGGGGGCCAGGACGCTGACGTGATGACCGAGCGCGATGAGTGTCTCGGCGAGGTCGCGGACGTGGTTCTGCACCCCGCCGGGCACGTCGAACGAGTACGGGCAGACGATCCCGATGCGCAACGCCCCTCCCCTAGGCCACGGTGCTGACGGCCGGCTCGTCGAGCCAGAACCGCTGGAGCATGTGCCAGTCCTCCGGGTGCCGCGCGATGCCCTCGGCGAACGTGTCGGCGACCCGCTGCGTGACGATCCGGACCCGGGCGTCGAGGGAGCCCTCGTCCACGCCGGGCATCGGGATCGGGCCGGCGAGGTGCCCGGCCGCCGCATCCGCATCGAACCACATGTCGACCACGTACAGGGGGGCGCCGGTGCGCAGGGCGAGCAGCGCCGGGCCCGCGGGCATGCGGGTGCGCCCGCCGAAGAACTCGACCTCGACGCCGCGCGGGGTCAGGTCGCGGTCGGCGAGCAGCGGCACCACGGCCGCGTCGCGCTTGATCCGCTCCTCGAGCACGTCGAAGACGGGCCGGTCGCCGCCGGTCAGCGGCAGGATCTCCATGCCGAGGGAGCGGCGGAAGGCCAGGAACTTGAGGTACACGCTCTCGGGCTTGAGGCGTTCGGCCACGGTGGTGATCGGCCAGCCCTTGGCGGCGACCCAGGCCCCGGCCGCGTCCCAGTTGCCGGCGTGCGGCAGGGCGACCACCGAGCCGATGCCGGCGCGGTGGTTCTGCCCGAGCAGCTCGCCGTTCTCGAGGCGGAACCCGGCCAGGATCTGCGCCTTGGAGCGCCCCGGCAGCTGGAACGCCTCCAGGTAGTAGCGCGCGTAGGAGCGCAGGGCGCGGTGCAGAAGCCGCTGGAACTCGTCCTCGGGCATCTCGGGTCCGACCACCCGTCGCAAATTCTTGGCGAGCGTGGCGGTCCCCTTACCCGGTTTTCCGCGGCGGTACCCCCGGTGACCGGTCGAGGCCGCGGCCGCGAACAGGGGCCAGACGGCGCCCCGGGGCAGCTTCGGCAGCAGGTTGAACGCCGTGCCGTAGCCGAGCTCGGTCAGGTTCACCGGGCCTCGACCCGCTCGGGCGCGTGCGCCTGCCGGTACACGGTGCCGATGCGCTGGCCGATGGTCACGATCGACAGGGCGGCCAGCAGCCACATGACGATCTCCAGGCCGTACGGCACGCCGAAGGTCCACAGCAGGCCGCCGATGCCGATGCCGACCAGGCGTTCGGCCCGCTCGATGATGCCCACGTTGCACGTGAAGCCCAGGCCCTCGGCCCGCGCCTTGACGTACGACACCACCTGCCCGGTGAGCAGGCACAGCAGGGCGGCGGCGACCACGCGCGGCTCGTGCTGCGTGGCGTACCAGTACGCGACGGACCCGAAGATCGCCCCGTCGGCGATGCGGTCCATCGACGAGTCCAGCAGCGCGCCGAACTTGTTCGTGATCCCGCGCTGGCGGGCCATCGAGCCGTCGATGAGGTCGGTGAAGCAGCTCACGGTGATGATGACGAGCGCGATGAACAGGTGGCCGCGCGTGGCGAAGCCCAGGGCGCCCACGAGCACGCCGAGGGTGCCGATCACCGTGACCGCGTTCGGGGTGATCCCGGCGCGCAGGAGTGCGGCGGCGACGGGGTCCAGGACGCGGGCGAGTCCGGCCCGGCTGACTACGCTGAGGATCTTCGCCATGGCGCTCTCACGATAACGGGGGCGGCGCTCGGCGGATACCGGCACGTGGGACTGCTCACGGTGCTTGAGTAAAGCGGAGGCGCGAGGGTCGCACGGCCCTTGTGCCGGTGATGTTTCGGGTGTGGGATCGGTGAACAGGTTGTGACTGTGAGACTGCTCACAGGTGGCGCGAGACTTTCGGGAGGCGCGTGATGGCGCAGAAGGTCCAGGAGAAGGGTGTCACCGGCACCGCGCCGGTGGTTGATGATCCCGGCAGGGTACGCAACGTGGTGGTCGTCGGGCACTCCGGCTCGGGGAAGACGACGCTGGTCGAGGCGCTGCTCGCGGCGACCGGCACGATTGCCCGCCCCGGTTCGGTGACCGAGGGCACCACGGTCACCGATCACGACCCCGCGGCGCAGAAGCAGCAGCGTTCCGTCACGCTGTCCTGCGCCCCGGTGATGCACGACGGCGTGAAGGTCAACCTGCTCGACACGCCCGGCTACGCGGACTTCGTCGGCGAGCTGCGCGCCGGGCTGCGCGCCGCCGACGCCGCCCTGTTCGTGGTCTCGGCGGTCGACGGCATGGACGCGGCCACCGCGGCGCTGTGGGAGGAGTGCGCCCACGTCGGGATGCCCCGGGCGGTGGCGATCACCCGCCTGGACCACCACCGGGCCGACTTCGACGAGACGCTGCAGACGTGCCAGGAGGTCTTCGGCGACAACGTGCTGCCGTTGTACCTGCCGATGCTGGGCGACGACGGGACGAGCACGGCCGGCCTCATCGGCCTGATCACCCACCGCGTCTTCGACTACTCGGCCGGGTTCCCGCCCGAGGTCCGCGACCCGGACGCCGAGCACCTGCCGGCGATCGAGGAGTCCCACAACGCGCTGCTCGAGGGGATCATCGCCGAGAGCGAGGACGAGACGCTCATGGAGCGCTACCTCGGCGGCGAGGCGATCGAGACCTCCGTGATCATCGAAGACCTCGAGAAGGCCGTCGCGCGCGGCACCTTCTACCCGGTCGTACCGGTCTGTGCCGAGACCCGCGTCGGGCTCGACGCGCTCCTGGAGGTGCTGGTCAGCGGGTTCCCGTCGCCGCTGGAGCACGAGGTGCCGCCGGTCACCGACATCGAGGGCCACCCCCGCGAGCCGCTCGCCTGCGACCCCGACGGCCCGCTGGTGGCCGAGGTCGTGAAGACCACGATCGACCCGTACGTCGGGCGCGTCTCGCTGGTCCGGGTCTTCTCGGGCACGCTGCGCCCGGAGACGCCGGTGCACATCTGCGGGCACGGCATGGCCGAGCGCGGCCACCCCGACCACGACGCCGACGAGCGCTTCGCCCACCTGTTCTCCCCGCTCGGCTCGAACCTGCGCGAGGTGCCGCTGGCCGTGGCCGGGGACCTGGTGGCGGTGACGAAGTCGGGCACCGCCGAGACCGGCGACACGATCTCGGCCAAGGACGCCCCGCTGCTGATGGCCCCCTGGGAGATGCCGGAGCCGCTGCTGCCGATCGCGATCACCGCCCGCACCCGCTCCGACGAGGACGCCCTCGCGAAGAACCTGGGCCGGCTCGTGGCCGGGGACCCGACGCTGCGGCTGGAGCGCAACGCCGAGACGCACCAGCTCGTGCTGTGGTGCATGGGCGAGGCGCACGCCGACGTGGTGCTCGACCGGCTGCGGGCCGGCGGCGTGGAGCTGGACACCGAGCCGGTGAAGGTCGCGCTGCGCGAGACGTTCGCCGCGCCCAGCCAGGGCCACGGGCGGCACGTGAAGCAGTCGGGCGGGCACGGGCAGTACGCCGTCTGCGACATCCGGGTGGAGCCGCTGCCGCGCGGGTCGGGCTTCGAGTTCGTCGACAAGATCGTCGGCGGGGTGGTGCCGCACAACTACATCCCCTCGGTCGAGAAGGGCGTGCGCAGCCAGATGGAGCGCGGGATGGTCGCCGGGTATCCGGTGGTCGACGTGCGCGTGACGCTCTACGACGGCAAGGCGCACTCCGTGGACTCCTCCGACGCCGCGTTCCAGACCGCCGGGGCGCTGGCCCTGCGGGAGGCGGCCGAGCAGGGCCGCACGACGCTGCTGGAGCCGATCGACGAGGTGACGATCCGCGTGCCGGACGAGTTCGTCGGCGCGGTGATGAGCGACCTGTCGGGCCGCCGCGGCCGGGTGCTGGGCAACGAGCCGGACCCCGACGGCCACGAGCGCACCCTGGTCAGGGCCGAGGTGCCGGCGACGGAGCTGGTCCGCTACGCGGTCGAGCTGCGGGCGATGACCTCCGGCGCGGGCACGTTCACGCGCGCGTTCGTCCGGCACGACCCGATGCCGGCGCACCTGGCCGAGGCGGTCAAGAAGGAGCACGCCGCCGCTCGCTGACGAATTTCACCCACGGTGATCCCGTCGCGGCGGGATCACCGTTAGGGTGAGCCGTGATCTTCGGGCGGTCGAAGCGGAAGGCGGGCGACCCCGGCGCGATCGTGGACTTCTGGACGTGGTGGCCGACCGTGCGGGCCGACGTCGAGGCCGCGATCGGCTCCGGGAACTGGGCCACGCTCACCCCGCAGATGTCCCGCCGGGTCGCGGCGATCCATCCCGAGCTGGCGTGGGAGTTCTGCCGCGGTACCGATGCCAGACACGCCCTCGTCGTGTCGGCCGCCGGCGCCGCGGACCTGCGCCCGGTGGCCGCCCGCTGGGGCGCCCTGGCTCCCGAGGCCGACGCGACCTGGGAGTATCACACCGCCCGGCAGCCCGATCCGCACGTGCTGGAGCAGACGATCGGCCTCGGCGAGGGCGTGCAGCTGGACCTGACCCAGCTGCGGTTCGCGTTCCGGCGCGACGAGCACTCCCCCGAGATCGACGTGATCGCCTTCCACCCCGGCTTCCGGATGCTCGGCGACGAGTTCCGCGGCCGGGTCACGTTCCTGACCCTGGACTGGCTGCTCGGCGAGGACGGCGTCGAGGAGTGGATCGGGGACATCACCTGGGAGACCACGGAGCCCGACGGCGCCGCCGACCCGCGCGAGCTCGCCGCGGCCGTGGCGGCGCTGCGGGAGGAGTTCCGCACCCCGCAGTGGGTGCTGCTGCGCGGCGACACGCCCGGCGGCGCCCCGGTCATCGCCGCGGTCCAGCGGCCGCTGCGCCCGGTCCGCTGGCCCCGGTTCGACACGCACGTGGCGATCACGCTGCCCTACCGGCACCGCACCGAGGCCGGCCTGCCCGAGGCCGAGTCGCTGGCGGCGCTGCGGGACTTCGAGGACAGCGCGCTGACGACCGCGGCCGGCGCCGACGGCGTCCTGCTCGCCCACGAGACCAGCGACGGGGCGCGGACGCTGCACTACTACGTCGACGCGGACTCCCCCGCCGCCGACGACCTGGCCGAGGCGGCCGGGTGGTGGAAGGACGGCCGGGCCCGGGTCGAGCGGCACTTCGACCCGTCGCTGGAGCGCATCGGCCGCTTTCGCTGAGCCCGCTAGGGTGGGACCCGTGGCGGACATCGTGTGCAACGACGAGGTGCTGCGGCTGCTGGACGAGCTGACCACCATGACGGGGCGCGCGGATCCCTACCCGCGCTACGCCCGGCTCCGCGAGATCTCCCCGATCGTGCGGGCCGAGGACGGGGCCCTGGTCGTGACCGGATACGGCGACTGCCAGACCGTGGTCCGCGACGGCCGGCTCGCCCACATGCCGCCGGACATGCTGGCCTTCGCCGGCTTCCCGGACTGGCGCGAGCGGCCGGCGCTCATGCAGCTGTTCACGAGCATGCTCACGCTCAACCCGCCGGACCACACCCGGCTGCGGCGCCTGGTCAGCTCGGCGTTCACCGCCCGGCGGGTGGCGGCGCTGCGGCCCGCGATCGAGCGCCTGGTCGGCGAGCTGCTCGACGCGATGTCGGCCCGGGCCGGCGGGGGGCCAGTGGACTTCGTCGCCGAGTTCGCCTACCCGCTGCCGGTCGCCGTCATCGGCGAGCTGCTCGGGGTGCCGGCCGCGGACCGGGCGCCGCTGCGGGAGCTGGTCGGCGACTGGACCCGGGTGCTGGAGGTGCTCACGCCCGAGGTGCTCGCGAAGGCCGACCCGGCCGCGGCGCGGCTGCGGGAGTACCTCGCCGGGCTGCTCGCGCAGCGGCGCCGGGACCCGCGCGACGACCTGCTCAGCGCGCTCGCCCAGGCCCAGGCCGCCGACGACCGGCTCACCGACGACGAGGTGCTCAGCAACGCCGCGCTGCTCTTCGCGGCCGGGTTCGAGACGACGACCAACCTGCTGGCCAACGGGCTCGCGGCGCTGCTGGACCGGCCCGGGCGGCTGGCCGCGGCCGCCGCCGCGCCCGAGGCGGCCGTGGAGGAGCTGCTGCGCTTCGACAGCCCGGTGCAGATCGCCAGCCGGGTCGTGACCGCGCCGGTCGAGCTGGCCGGGCGCACGGTCGAGGAGGGGGAGCGGGTGGTGGCGTACCTCGGCGCCGGCAACCGCGACCCGCAGCGCTTCGAGGCCCCGGACGAGCTGCGGCTGGACCGGGCCGACAACGCGCCGCTGTCGTTCGGCGGCGGCATCCACTACTGTCTCGGCGCGCCGCTGGCCCGGCTCGAGGCGCAGGTGGCCTTCCCGGCGATCGCCGCGCGCTTCCCGGGCATCGCGCCGGCCGGGGAGCCGCGGCGGCGCGACAGCCTGAGCCTCAAGGGCTTCACCGCGATGCCGGTCTCAGTTGGTGCATAGCGCCGCGTCGAGGCGCGGCGACGGCGTTGGCCCCATGTCCCGCAAAAGGTAACACTTCGGACTTTTACCGCAATTTCCTCTCGGCGCCGGGGCAACTCGCCCGGGCCGGGCGCCGGTAGGGTGCCTGGCGTGATCAAGCAGCGGGCCGCCCGGATCCTGACGGAGGCGTTCGCGCCCGCGGTGCTCGTGTCGGTGCTGCTCGTGCTGCTCGGCGTGCACTCGGAGCCGGGCCTCGCGCGCGGGCTGGCGCTCGGGGCCGCCGCGGCGCTGTTCGAGAGCGTGCTGCCGTTCCTCTACATCCTGCGCGGCGTGCGCAGCGGGCGGATCACCGATCACCACATCGGCGACCGGCGGCAGCGGCTCGTCCCGCTGCTGGTCGGGATGGGGTCGGTGCTGGCCGGGATCGTGGTGCTGGTGCTCGCCGGGGCGCACCGCGAACTGCTCGCCGCGGTCGGGGCCGGCGGGGTCGGGCTGGTCGTCGCCGCGCTGGTCAACCACTGGTGGAAGATGTCGATCCACGCGGCGGTGGCGGCGGGGTCGGTGGTCATCCTCTGCATGGTGTACGGCTGGATCATGCTCGTCACCGCCCCGCTCGTCGGCGCCGTGGGCTGGTCCCGCGTGGCCCTCAAGGACCACACGGCGGCGCAGGTCGCGGTCGGCACCGTGGTGGGCGCCCTCGTCGCCGGTGGGGTGTTCGCGGCCCTCCGGTGACGTCCTCGATAGCATCGGAGCGCAAACCGACCTCTCACGGTCGGCACCGTGACGGGCGCCCCCGTCGCCGGTGGGGTGTTCGCGGCCCTCCGGTGACGTCCTCGATAGCATCGGAGGGCAAACCGACCTCTTGATGCTTGGGAGCAGCCCGTGTCCGCAGTGCGCTCGAATACCGAAGCCCCACCGCGCATCGTGGTCCCGGCGGGCACGACGGCGGCCGCCGCGGTCGCCGCGGCCGGGCTGCCGACCAGCGGCCCGAAGGCGATCGTCGTGGTCCGCGAGGGCGACCGGCTGCGCGACCTCGACTGGACGCCGGCCGCCGACACCGAGGTCGACGCCGTCGACATGTCCAGCCCCGACGGGCTCAACGTGCTGCGCCACTCGACCGCGCACGTGCTCGCCCAGGCCGTGCAGGACGTGTTCCCGGAGGCCAAGCTCGGCATCGGCCCGCCGATCGAGAACGGCTTCTACTACGACTTCATGGTCGCCAAGCCGTTCCACCCCGAGGACCTCGCCAGGCTCGAGAAGCGCATGCAGGAGATCATCAAGGCCGGCCAGCGCTTCCGCCGGCGGCGCTTCGACTCGGTCGAGCAGGCCAAGGCCGAGCTCGCCGACGAGCCGTTCAAGCTGGAGCTCGTCGACGTCAAGTCGGACAATGGCCAGGCTATCGACACCTCCGAGGTGATGGAGGTCGGCGGCGGCGAGCTGACCATCTACGACAACCTCGACCCGCAGTCGGAGAAGGTCTGCTGGTCCGACCTGTGCCGGGGCCCGCACCTGCCCTCGACCCGCTTCATCCCCGCGTTCAAGCTCATGCGCAGCGCGGCCGCCTACTGGCGCGGCTCCGAGAAGAACCCGCAGCTGCAGCGCATCTACGGCACGGCGTGGCCGACGCGCGACGCGCTGAAGGACTACCAGAAGCTGCTCGAGGAGGCCGCCCGGCGCGACCACCGCAAGCTCGGGGCCGACCTGGACCTGTTCAGCTTCCCGGACGAGCTCGGCTCCGGCCTCGCCGTGTTCCACCCCAAGGGCGGGATCATCCGGCGGGAGATGGAGCAGTACTCGCGCCAGCGCCACCAGGAGGCCGGCTACGAGTTCGTGAACACCCCGCACATCAGCAAGTCGAACCTGTTCCAGACCTCGGGCCACCTGCCGTACTACGCCGACACCATGTTCCCGCCCATGGAGATGGAGGGCGCGGAGTACTACCTCAAGGCCATGAACTGCCCGATGCACAACCTGATCTTCCGGGCCCGCGGCCGCTCCTACCGCGAGCTGCCCCTGCGGCTCTTCGAGTTCGGCAGCGTGTACCGCTACGAGAAGTCGGGCGTGGTGCACGGCCTCACCCGCGTGCGCGCCATGACGCAGGACGACTCGCACATCTATTGCACCAAGGAGCAGATGGCGGGCGAGCTGACCTCCCTGCTGCAGTTCGTCCTGGACCTGCTGCGCGACTACGGCCTGCCGGACTTCTACCTCGAACTGTCGACCCGCGACGACTCCCCCAAGTTCATCGGCGAGGACGCGGACTGGGAGGAGGCCACCGAGGCCCTCCGCGCCGCGGCCGAGGCGTCCGGCCTGGAGCTCGTCCCGGACCCGGGCGGCGCCGCCTTCTACGGCCCCAAGATCTCCGTCCAGGCCAAGGACGCGATCGGCCGGACCTGGCAGCTGTCGACCATCCAGGTGGACTTCAACCAGCCGAAGCGCTTCGGCCTGGAGTACCAGGCGTCGGACGGCACCCGCCAGCAGCCCGTCATGATCCACCGCGCGCTCTTCGGCTCGATCGAGCGCTTCTTCGGCGTCCTCACCGAGCACTACGCCGGCGCCTTCCCGGCCTGGCTCGCCCCGGTGCAGGTGGTCGGCATCCCGATCCGCTCCGACCACGCCGACTACCTCTTCGACTTCGCCGACATGCTGCGCAAGGAGGGCATCCGCGTCGAGGTCGACCACTCCGACGAGCGCATGCAGAAGAAGATCCGCAACGCGCAGCAGCAGAAGATCCCGTTCATGGCCATCGCCGGCGACGACGACGTCACGGGCGGGACGGTGAGCTTCCGCTACCGCGACGGCTCGCAGCGCAACGGCGTGCCGCTGGCCGAGGCCGTGGCCCATGTCGTGGACGTGGTCCGCTCGCGCACCAACGCCGGCCCGTCCGCTGCCGCTGCCTCGGATGCCGACTCCGCTTCGGCGCCTTCGTCGTCGGCCCCGTCGGGCTCCGGCTCGGCGTCTTCTTCCTCGGCTCCGTCGGGCTCCGGCTCCGCGCCTTCGTCTTCGTCGGGCTCTGCCGCGTCAGGCTCCGGCTCGGCGCCTTCGTCCTCGGCCTCGTCGGGCTCTGATTCGGCATCCTCAGTTTCCGGGTCGCCCGAGTGACGAACCCGGGTGAGCCGGACGAGCTGGAGCGCTTGTGGACGCCACATCGGATGGCGTACATCAAGGGCGAGGATCGAGCCGACGACCACGACGAGCCGGCCGGGTGCCCGTTCTGCCGGGCCCCCGGCCTGCGGCCGGACGAAAGCCTGGTCGTAGCGCGCGGCGAGGTCGTGTACGCGATCCTGAACCTCTACCCGTACAACCCCGGCCACCTCATGGTCGTCCCGTACCGGCACGTGGCCGACTACACCGACCTGACCGAAGCCGAAACCGCCGAGGTGGCATCGTTCACCCAGTCGGCGATGCGAGTGGTCCGCCGGGTGAGCGGCGCCCACGGCTTCAACCTAGGCATGAACCAGGGCGCCGTAGCGGGCGCCGGGATAGCCGCCCACTTGCACCAACACATCGTCCCGAGGTGGGGCGGCGACACGAACTTCATGCCGGTGGTGGGCCGCACGAAGGTTCTGCCGCAACTCCTGACCGACACGCGCAAGCTGTTCGCCGAGGTCTGGCCGGCCACCTGACCCCGCACACCAAAGTCCGGGCAACGACGGTTGCCCGGACTTTTGCGTTTGCACCCGAACTGCGCGCTTGTTAAGGCACACCAAGCAGCCGAACTGCGCTTGTCGAGGCGCGCCAAGCAGCGGAACTGCGCTTGTCGAGGCACACCAAGCAGCCGAACTGCGCTTGTCGAGGCACACCAAGCAGCCGAACTGCGCTTGTCACACCAAGCGGCCGAACTGTGCGTTTGTCGAGGCACCACACCAAGCAGCCGACCCCAAACGACCGGCCCGCCCGGCCAGGACTTATCCGCCCCGGCAGCCCACCCCGACCACCAACTCACCGGCATGCCAACGGTCGTCGCCGGTGCGCCGCCAACCAACCAGCGCCAACGAGCCAGCCGGTGCAACCAAGGCCGACCGACACAGCACGATGGGCCACATTCACGCCGCGAGCCCCACATCCACGCCGCGCGGCACGTCCACGCGAGCCATGTTGGCGCGGCGCGGCACCTTCACGCCGCGCGGCACGTCCACGCCGCGCGACAGGCCCGCGCGAGCCACCTTCACGCCGCGCGGCAAGTCGACACCGTGCGGCACGCCCACGGAGCCATGTTCACGCCGCGCTGCACATTCATGCCGCGCGGCACTCCCTCGGTCGCCGTACCGGAACGCGGCCTAACCTCGGCCAGACCGCCGCGCCACCGCCCCTCCGCGATGGCGCGGCGACCGACCAACTCACCGCTTCCAGATCGCCTTACGCACTCACCGCTTCCAGAACGCCTTGCGCTGCGGCTCAGCGTTCCCGCCCCCTCCGGCGACGCGGTCCAACTCGCCCAGGACGAACCCCCAGAGCTCCGCCAGGGGCCGGGTCGCGATGGCCTGTGCGGTCAGTGCGTCGGCCAACGCGCGGAGCTCGGGGAGGGCCAGCGCGGCCAGGCGCGATCCAAGGTCCTCGAGCAGCTCCCGCCGCTCGTACTCCGGCCGCCCCTCCGCCTCCCGCAACCGCGCCGCCTCCTGGGCTGCCAGGGTGCGCACGTCCATGCCGCCGCCGGCGAAGCCGTCGTCCTCCTTGTCCATGTCCGGCAGGACCATGCGCCGGCCGTAGCCGCGCTGAGGTGCCGCCTTGCGCTGGACGGGACCGCCCCCACCCGGAGCCGGCGGGGCCATCCGGGCCGGGGCCATCGGTGCCGGTGCCGCCGAGTACCGGGGCGCCGCCGAGGCCGGAGCCGCGAACGATGCCGATCCCGCTCCCGCGGCCGCGGCGTACCCGACCGGCATCGACGCCAGCGTCGGCCGAAGCGGCGGAGGCGGCACCGCGCGCGGCATCTCCCACCCCGCGGGGCTCTCCACTGGCTGCGTGACCTTCCGCGGCTCGCTGCCCTCGGTGACGACCCGGCTGTCCACCGCCACGAAGGCC
Source organism: Dactylosporangium sp. CA-052675 (assembly GCF_050947935.1). Classification (GTDB taxonomy): domain Bacteria; phylum Actinomycetota; class Actinomycetes; order Mycobacteriales; family Micromonosporaceae; genus Dactylosporangium. Next base: position 8,344,785 of record NZ_CP192010.1, read on the forward strand.
GTGAAGCGGCACAGGACCCCGAAGCGCAGCGACGTTGCGGTGATGCGCTGCTCCAGCGGGGCACCGGTGACGTACTGGTCCTCGAGATCCCGCAGCAGCGACCGCGCCCAGACCGCCGTCAGCGCCGTGGAGTCGTGCCGCTCCGCCGGGACCGTGGCCGACCACGGGCTGCCGTCGCGGGTGGTGCCGCGGACCGTCAGAGCACCCGCGACCGGGCCGCGATAGCGCCCACTCACCACATACGGCACCCCCGGGAACACATCCGCCAACCGGGCCGGGGTGCGGGTGTCGTCGAGCAGGGTCAGCCCCTCGGCGGCGACCGTCACGCCGCTGACGACCGGAGCCCCGATGCGCCGGTGAATGCTGTCCATCGCCTCGTCGAGCCGATCCTCACTCTCGACCAGCTCGCAGCGGCCCCCACCGGCAATGGCGAGGCGGCCGAGGAAGCCGGCGTTGACGGCCTGGTCGATGCCGACGGTGTGGATGCGCACACCGTGCACCGACGACGACACCGTCCGCAGGATCTGCTCCTCATTGCCAACCTGCCCGTCGGTGACCAGGACCAGCACCCGGTCGCGAGCGCCGTCGGAGCCGAGCAGGCGCAAACCCTCGAGCAGCGGTTCCAGCAGCTCCGTGCCGCCGCGGGCGTCGACGCGCGCCAGGTGTTCCACGGCGCGATAGCGATTCCGATCGGTACCGCCCGCAAGCCCCGCCCCCAGCGACTCCGGCGTCTCGATCCGGTCGTCGAAGGCCAGCACGGCGAAGCGGTCCTGAGCGCCGAGCGTGTCGACGATCCGGGCCGCGGCGCGTCGGGCCGCCACCATCTTCCAGCCGCCCATGCTGCCCGACCGGTCCAGCAGCAGCACCACATCCCGCGGGCGCGGCGGCGCATCGGCCTCGGGTGGCAGCACCGTCAGTCGGTAGGTACCTTCCTCGCCGTCGGCATCGGGTGCCAGCGCGAGGCTCTGTGCGCCGGCCCCATACGCCAGGCGGAGCACGAAATCGCGGTCGGCCCGTTCGCCAGGGTGTACCGAAACCTTGTTCTCCGCCTCCTCGACCGCGTGCAGGCTGGATCTCACGTCGCCGAGCGGCAGGCCCGCCGGATCGATGTCGACGTCGATCGACAACCGCAGCGGATTGGGGAAGCCGGGTAGCAGCACCGGTGGGCTGATTCGCGAGGCGTCGGGGACCGCGTCGGTGTCCAGCGCGTACCCGTCGCCGACACTGTCACCGTCGAGCGGCGCCCCGGGGATGTACCGCGGCGCGACCACGAGCGGGAAGCGGAACGTCGCCTCGCCGTCTTCGAACGCGAGCGGCCCGATCAGGGAGAGCTGCACGCTGACCCGCTCACCGGGCAGGATGTTGCCGACCCGCATGGTGAACACATCGGGCCGCTCCTCCTCGGCGATCGAGGCGCGCTGCCCGGCGGCGATGGCGTTGTCGTAGGCCTCGCGGGCCGCACCGCGCTCCTGCAAATCGGCCTCGATCGTCCGGCCGTCCGCGATCATCGCCATGCTGACCACGGCGGCGCGATCGGGCAGCGGGAAGATGTACGTCGCTTCGAGCGGCTCCCGGTGGACGTTGACGAATTCCTGCGTGAGATCGGTGCGGGCGACCAAGCCGGTGATCGCGGCCCGCACCTCGAGCCGGTCGAGCGGGAGGTTGCCGCGCTCGGTGCGCAGCGCACCCAGCCCGGCCTCGTCCGCGGGCGCGGCGGCCGTGCGCGCCTCGTCCTCGGTCATCGTCGCGAGTCTCATGTGGCGTTCCCTCTCCTCATCGTCGTCTCGTCCGCTGTGACCAGTCCCCGGGTCGCGAGCAGATCCATGAGCTCGCGGGCCGCGCCCCGGATGGCTTCGAGGTCGTCCTCGGTCGGTGTCGCGTTCAGCAGCAGTACCGCTCCCCCGCCCAACGGCACCCCGCTGAGCAGCCCCGTTCCGACCGGCGCCGATCGCCGGTCGGGCACTACCCACCCAGCCGGCACATGCGCCCCCGCTGACGAACGGTCGCCAGCTGGCACATGCGCCCCCGCTGACGCACGGCCGCCCGCCGGCGCATGCTCGCCCGCTGGCGTATGGTCGCCGATCGCCGACTCGGACAACGTTCGGTCGACCGGGCTCGGACTCGCTATGGCGTGCGCAGACTCGGGCCGGACCGTCCCGGCCTCCGACAGCGCGGGCTCGATCGGTGCCGGATCCGGCCCGATGTGCTCGAACTCCGGCCCGCTCGATCCGGCCTCCGGCCGCGCTCGTTCAATCTCCGGCCGCACGCGCCCGAACCCTCCGGGGCGCATCTGGTCCAGTGCGGGGCGCACGCCTCCCGACTCGGGCCGGCCTTGACTCCGTCGCACAGCATCCGCAGGCTTTCGTCGCGCTCGTTCGGACCCGTTCCCCTTCTCGGGGTCCGGCTCCTGTGCCACATACTCGGCCGGCCGCTGGACCCAGAATCGGCGCGGCGCCACCGTGGACTTGGCGTTGGTCGTGGTGTCGGTCAGTTCCGCGATGCGCTGGAGCACCTCATCCGGCACCTCGGCAAGTTCCGCCTGAATCTCGGCGATCTTGAAACCCTGCGACTGCCGCCGCTTGATCGCCACCAGTTGGGCCAGGTGCCGAGGTCCGTACCACGCTGTCCGCCCGCGCATGACGGGCCGATCGACGAGGCCAATCGTGGTGTACCACCGGACGGCGCGGGCATCGGGCACGTCCCGCACCCTGCCGTTCGGCGCGCCCGCGTAGGCGGTGTCGTCGAGCTGGTCGGCAACCTTGCCGATCAGTTCTTCGAGCGTCCACTCCTGTGCGGTCATGACAGCAATACTGACACTGTCACCTTGACAGTGTCAAGGTGCAGGTTTAGATTGCTTGGCATGACGACATTGACCGGCCGGCCGCACACCGCACTGCTCATCGTCGATGTCCAGAACGGCAGCGTCAGCCGCGCGCACAACCGGAACGGCGTCATCGCCAACATCAACACCCTGCTCGACAAAGCTCGGACCGAGAGTGTGCCCGTCGTCTGGGTGCAGCACTCCGACGACGAGCACCTCCTTCGCGATACCGAGGACTGGCAGATCGTGCCCGAGCTCGATCCGCGGGAATCAGAGCCGCTGGTGCACAAGCGATACTCCGACTCGTTCGAGAGCACGGACCTGGAACAGCGGCTGGCCGAACTGGGCGTCGGACGGCTGGTGGTCACCGGGGCGCAGACCGACATGTGCATCCGCGCCACGCTTCACGGGGCGCTGGTCCGCGGCTATGACGCGACGCTGGTCGAAGATGCGCACACGACGGAGGACCTGACGGAGTGGGGTGCGCCGGCACCGGAGCAGGTCATCGCCCACACCAACCTGTACTGGGCGGATGAGCACGCCCCGGGCCGACGCGGCGGGATCGTGGCGACCAAGGAGGTCACCTTCGACTGACCGGAGGAGCGGCGTCGGAACCTGGGCGAGCTGCATTCGCGAGTGCAGCCGCTGGACGGGTGTGGGTGATCATGTGTCGCCGTCGCCAGAAGCGCAGAGGGGTGAGGCACGGCGGCGGGCAGCGGGGCAAGCGGTGTCAGTGGGAGAAGGGCGAGACAGGACAGCAAGGGCAGCGAGTGCGCCGGTTACATGGTGCTGTCCGGCAGGCGAGGGAGGCGGATCTCGGCGCGGATGCCCGGGCGGGCATCCACCAGACGTGCCGTGCCGCCGTGGCGGCGGGTCAGCTCGCGAACGATGGCCAGGCCCAGGCCGCTACCGCCGGCGTCCCGCGCGCGGCCGTCGTCCAGGCGGGCGAAGCGGTCGAAGACGCGCTCGCGTAGTGGGGCGGGAATGCCCTCGCCGTCGTCGGTGACGGTAACGAGGACCTCCGAGGTGCCCTCGGGGACGACGGCCAGGGTTACGCGTGAGCGGGCGTGGCGTACGGCGTTGTCCACGAGGTTCAGGACGATGCGGTGCAGCGCGTCCGGGTCGCCCTCGGTCCAGAGGGACTCGCCGGGTGTGACGGTGACAGTGTCGTACCGCTTCGCGAGCGTGGTGAGCAGGGTGCGCAGCTCGACCGGCTCGACGGCGACCCGGCGGTGGTCCGAGGCGTCGGCGCGCGCCAGCAGGAGCAGGTCGTCCACCAGGCGGGTCAGGCGGTCCAGGTCGGCGATCACGTCGTCGGAGACGGCGGCCCAGTCGCCGAGCTTCTGGGCCACCTCGATCTGGATGCGGATCGAGGCCAAGGGGCTGCGCAGCTCGTGGGCCGCGTCGGCGATGAACGAGCGCTGGCGGGCGCGGGAGACGGCGAGCCGGTCGAGCATGTGGTTCAGGGTGATCGCCAGGCGCTGGATCTCGTCGCTGGAGGGTGGTACGGGCAGGCGCTCGTCGGTCGCGGCGCCCGTGATGCGCTCGGCGCCGAGGCGGAGGCGGTCCACCGGGGAGAGGGCGGCACCGACCACGCGCCAGGCGATGGCGACGAGGACGGCTATGAGCACGGGGTAGGTGACCCAGAGGGCGTTGCGCAGCAGTTCGAGGCTGCGGTGGTAGTCCGCGAGCGGGACGGCGACGAGGATGATCCGGCCGTCGGCGGCTCGGTGGGCCGTGACCCGGAGCATGTCGGGCTGGACGGCGCGGTCGCCGGGCACCTCGACGCGTTGGCCGTGCAGGGCGCGGTCGATCTCCGGTCCGCGCAGGATCGGTACCAGGAGATCGGCACTTCGATCGCCGGCCAGCACGCTGGTCCGGTCCGGGGCGATGATCTGCACGACCTGGTTGGCGGGGGCCGGCAGGGTTTCGGGCAGCTTGCCGCCCTCGTCGAGCAGCGAGGAAATCTCGGCGACCGTGGAGTCCGCGGAGCGGTCGAGGGAGCCCCGGAAGCTGTACGTCATCGCGAACGCCATCGCCGCCCCGGCGATGCTCAGGCCGACCACGAGACCCGTCGTGCCGAGCAGGACGAGCCGGCCGCGCAGCGAGAGTGACGCCCACCACCTCATGTGCGCAGCCGGTAGCCGGCGCCGCGGACGGTCTCGAGGAGGTCGCGGCCGAGCTTGCGCCGCAGGTAGCCCACGTAGACCTCGACGGCGTTGGGCGCGGTGTCGACGCTGGCGTCCCACACGTGGTCGAGCAGCTCCGTCTTCGACACCACCTGGCCGGGCCGGCGCATGAGGTACTCCAGCAGCGCGTACTCCCGCGCCGTGAGCACGATCTCCTCCCCCTCGCTGGTCACACGGCGCCGGGCGGGGTCGAGGGTCAGCTCCCCGACGGTGAGCACGCTCGGCCGCTCGGGCGCGCCGCGGCGCAGCAGGGCGCGCAGCCGGGCCACGAGCACGACGTACGAGAACGGCTTCGTGAGGTAGTCGTCGGCGCCGCAGTCGAGCCCGTCGGCCTGGTCGTACTCGCCGTCCTTGGCCGAGAGCATGAGCACCGGCACCCAGTTCTTCTCGGCGCGCAGGGTCTGCACCACGCGGTACCCGGACAAACCGGGCAGCATGATGTCCAGGATCACCGCGTCGTACCCGCCGTGGCGGGCCATCTCGAGCCCGTTCGGGCCGTCGCCGGCCACGTCGACGGCGAAACCCTCCGCCTGCAGGCCACGCTGCAGCGCGTTGGCCATGCGCATCTCGTCCTCTACCACCAGCAGCCGCACGCGGTACAGCGTGGCATGCTCGCCTGTGGCCCGGCACAGACGGTCTCAGCGATGTCACAGCCGTGTCACCGCACCATGGTTGGCAGGAGGTGCAACCAATGTCCACTTTCACGTCACGACCCGTCCTTCGGTGGGCGGTGCCCGCGGCAGCTGCGGTCGCTGTGGTCGGTGCGGGCGTGGCCGCGAAGACCCTCGCCGTCGCCGCCGAGCCCGACCTGCCGCCGCGCACCGCTGCGCAGCTGCTCGTCGATCTGCAAACGGCCACGCTGGACGGACTGTCCGGCACGGTGGTCGAGCGCGCCGACCTCGGACTGCCGGCGATCCCGCTCCTGACGGGTGACCAGAGCGCCAAGCTCACGTCGCTCGTCTCCGGCAAGCACACCCTGCGCGTGTGGTACTCGGGCCCCGACAAGGCCCGCGTCTCACTGCTCGGCACGCAGGGGCAGAGCGACATCGTCCACAACGGCAACGACACCTGGGTCTGGGACTCGCAGGCCAAGGAGGCGCAGCACTTCACCGGGCAGCCGGGGAAGGGCGAGCAGGGCGCGCAGCCGTCGCCGACCGACCTGCCGAAGTCGCCGCAGGAGGCCGCCGACCTGGCGCTCAAGGCGATCGACCCGACCACGCAGGTCTCCACGGGCACGTCGGCGAAGATCGCCGGCCGTAACGCCTACGAGCTGGTGCTCCGGCCCCGCGACACGTCGTCGCTGGTCGGGGAGGTTCGCCTGGCGATCGACGCCGAGAAGAAGCTGCCGCTGCGGGTGCAGGTCCTGCCCCGGGGCACGGCCAACCCGGCGTTCGAGGTGGCGTTCACCTCGGTGAACTTCGCCCGCCCGGACGACGCCGAATTCACGTTCAGCCCGCCCGCGGGGACCAAGGTCACCGAGGCGAACCCGGACGAGAAGGCGGCGCAGGCCGAGCAGCAGAAGCAGCAGCACGACAACGCCGGGGCCAAGCCGAAGACCGCGGTCATCGGTACCGGCTGGGCGTCCGTGCTGGTGCTGCGGTCCTCCGACGGGACCAAGGGCGCTTCCGCCGACGAGCAGAAGAAGGCGCAGGACGCCATCGCCCAGCTGCCCGCCGGCAACGGTGGCCGCACGTTCAACAGCAAGCTGGTGAGTGTGCTGTTCACCGACGACGGCCGGGTGCTCATCGGCTCGGTCACGCCGGAGCGGCTGGCCCAGGTGGCCGCCGACCCGGCCGCCGCGCTGCAGTAGCCCTCGGCGTTCAGCGATGCGAGGGGACCGCGGCCCGGCCGCGGTCCCCTTCGCGTTGCCGGCGCCGGTGCTCGGCCGCGCGCTGGAGGGTCGCGACCGAGTACATGTCGCGGGCCCGGCGCAGCAGCGCCTCCTCGCGCGCGGTGTCCTGGCGGACGGTGAAGCCGACGGTGCTGTACGCGAGACCGGCCAGCACCAGGGCGGCCGCGACGCACACGGGCGCCAGGAGCGTGAACAGCGTGACGCCCGCGACCTCGGCGCCGCCGGGCGCGGGCCGCACCCGCAGCGCGGCCATGACCATGTAGTGGGTGCTGCACGCGGCGAGCGCCATGATCACCGAGGCGCAGAACATGGCCGTCGTACCCCGCACGACGCTCGCGCACCAGAGCGTCACGCTCGCCCCGACCATGGCGGCGACGGCGGCGATGAGCAGCGTCGGCGCGTCGTACGCGATGATCCCGGCGATGCGCATGGACATCGGCCCGGTCGCGTACACCGCGGTCAGCCCGATGCCCGTCAGCACCCCGGCCGGCAGCACCTTCCAGGCGCTCGGACGGCCCCAGCCGGCGATGTAGAGCCCGAGGCAGTAGACGACGACCGCGATGCCCAACCCGAGGAGCGTGATCGGGATGTCGTACCGCACGTCAGTGCCCGGCACATCGACGCCGAGCATCGCCATGAAATGGGGCACCCAGCTGCCCGTACCGCCGATCGCCAGCGCCGACAGGGTCAGCCAGCGGGCCCGGCGGCCGCCGGTGGAGGCCCGGGATCGGCTGGTCAGGAACGTGCCGAGCAGGCAGCCCAGCATCGACATCGCGAGGGCGAGCGCCGGCGTGATCCAGCCGTACGCGAATTGCTCAACCGGGGTCACCCGGTCGATTGAGCCAGGCGGGCCGTACGGCCGGTCGGACAGGATGTGCGCGGTTTGCCCGTTCGTGGCACGGGTAGCCGATGGGTATGACCGAATCCGACCACTCGCTCGTGGGCTCCGGCGCCGCCGGGCGCGCCACGCAGGGCGAGACCGACGAAACCCTGGCCGAGGAGCGCGAGTCGGAGTGGGTGTCGCCCGACGCCACGCCGCCGTCGGCCGCGACGACCCCGCCGGACGTGCCCGGCAACCCGGAGATGCCTGACCCCGACGGATCGCACCACCGGCTCTGAGCCCTACGCCTTCTGGACGCACGCCTCAAAGCCCTACGCCTCAAGGCCCTACGCCTCCGAACCCTACGCCTTCGAGCCCTACGCCCCGGCCCGATGGACGTCCTGCTGCTCCCGGCTCGGGCCGAGGTCGGGCCACGCCCGCGGCGGGTCGGTCTCCTCGAGCTCGACCAGGTCCTCGGGCCGCACGGGCGCGGGCAGTTCCCCGAAGCGCGCGTGCCGCAGGAAGCTCATCTCGGCGTCCGTGAAGCGCTCGTCCGGCATGTGACAATCGTGCGCCGCGCGGCCGCCGGTGACAATGGGGCCATGAGCAGTTCGCCGGCGGTCGACCGGGCGCGGGTCATGCGGTACCGAACGATGACGAACGGCCTGCATGAACGCCTCGGCGGCGGTCCGGGCGGGCTCGGGGTGCTCGACCTCGGCGTGCCGAACGTGCCCGCGGGCACGGCCCGGCAGGCGCTCGCCGCGCGCTGCACGGACCCGCTCGCCGGCGACCTGACCCTCGCCTGGACCACCCGCGGCGCCCCGCACCTGCACCGCCCGGCCGACCTGCCCGCCCTCGCCGCGGCGCTCTGGCCGCTCTCCGACGCCGACGCGGCGGCCCGGTTCGCGACCGGTCACCTGCCGAAGGCCACGTTCGAGCTGGGCATCGAGGCGTTCCGGGTGACGGCGGCGGCGTTCCGGGAGGTCGTACGGGCTCCGACCGCCAAGGGCGACGTGAGCCGCGCGGTCACCGACCTCGTGCCGAAGGAGCTCACGTTCGACTGCGGGCCCTGCGGCGCCCGGCACATCTCGGGCGGCCTGTTCCAGCAGGCGGGCCTCGGCGGCGGGGTCCGGCTCGAGGAGGACGCCGCCAAGACGGTGCTCGCCCCGCTCGACCCGCGCCCGGCCCGGCCGGAGGCGGCGTCGGGCACGGCCGGCTTCGTGCGCGCGTACCTGCGCATACTCGGCCCGGCGACCGCCGGGGACGTGGCCAGGTACCTCGGGACGAGCGTCGCCGCGCTCAAGCCGGTCTGGCCGGCGGATCTCGCCGCTGTCTCCGTCGAGGGCCGCAGGGCGTGGCTGCCGCCGGAGAACCTGGAGGCGCTGCTCGGCGCGCCGGCGGTGCGCGGCGTCCGGCTCCTGCCGCCCTCGGACCCGTTCCTGCAGGCGCGCGACCGGGCCGTGCTGGTGCCGGACAGGACGCAGGCCAAGGAGGTCTGGCGCGTCCTGGGCAATCCGGGCGTACTGCTCCTCGACGCCGACCTGGCCGGAACCTGGCGCGCCCGGGTGGCTCGCAAGCGGCTCGACGTGACGGTCACGCCCTGGGTGCCGCTGCCGGCCGCGGCTCGCGCAGCGGTGCGGCACGAGGCGGAGGCGCTGGCCGCGGCCCGGGGCCTCGGCGGGGCGGACGTTGACCTGTAGCCCTACGCATTGAACGTCGGGCGCTCCGCGGCGGAGGCGGCCTCTCTTGCGCCTTGCGCGCATCGCACCGGACGCGGGGGCCGGCCTCGGCTGACTTCGCGCGCGTTCGCGGATTCCCGGCCGACGCGTGAGACGGTGCCGAAGCGGGCGCGTCGCACGGCCGGCGAACGAAAGCGCCCCGCGGACGAGGGCTGGGCCGCCGGCGAACGGCCCGAGCCCGAGCCGCGCATCGACGGCGGCGGGCGGCCTACCGGTGGGGCGTGGGACGGACGCGTGAGACGGTGCCGAAGCGGGCGCGTCGCACGGCCGGCGAACGAAAGCGCCCCGCGGACGAGGGCTGGGCTGCCGGCGAACGGCCCGATCCCGAGCCGCGCATCGACGGCGGCGGGCGGCCTACCGGCGCGGCGTGGGGCGGACGCTACGCTCGGGACGCATGAGGCTGGATCCGGTTGGTCGTCTGCTCAAGTTGCCGCCCGCCGTGACCGGGCGCGTCCGGGTGACGCGGGCCCTGCCGGTCCGGATGCGCGACGGGGCCAACCTGCGCGCCGATCTCTACGCGCCCGCGATCGACGCCGAGGTGCCCACGGTGCTGGTGCGCACGCCGTACGGTCGCGGGGCGCCGGTGAGCGTGCTCTGCCGGGCCGTGGCGCAGCGCGGGTTCAACGTGCTCATCCAGTCGTGCCGGGGGACGGCGGACTCCAGCGGCCGATTCGAGCCGCTGCTGCAGGAGCGCGAGGACGGCCTCGACACGCTGGACTGGCTGCGGCTGCAGCCGTGGTACGACGGGCGGCTGCTCACCTACGGGCCGAGCTACGTCGGGTTCGTGCAGTGGGCCCTGGCGGCCGAGGCCGGCGACGAGCTCAAGGCGATGGCGACCATCGTGACCGCCTCGGACTTCGGGCCGCCGACCTATGCCGGTGGGGCGTTCTCGCTGGACACGGTGCTGACCTGGTCGGCGCTGCTCGAGGCCCAGCGGGGGCCGCGGCTGGAGAACGCGGTCGAGCTCCTGCGCGGCCAGCCCCGCCTGCAGCGCGGGCTCGCACGGGTGCCGATGGCCGAGGCCGACCGGGTGACCGTCGGGGCCGAGATCGAGTTCTTCCAGCGGTGGCTGGCCGAGGCCGACCCGGCCGCGCCGTACTGGACGCAGCGCGGCCACACGCACCGGCTCCCGCGGGTCACCGCGCCGGTGCTCATGATCGGCGGCTGGCACGACATCTTCCTGCCCTGGCAGCTCGCCGACTACACGGTGCTGCGCGCGGCCGGGCAGCAGCCGCACCTCACCGTCGGCCCCTGGCACCACGGCAGCGCGGGCCTCTTCCAGCAGTCCGCCGCCGAGGCCGTCGCCTGGTTCCGCGCGCACACGGGCGGCCCCGAGCAGATCCGCGACCGCCCGGTGCGCGTGCACGTGGGCGGGGCCGACGGCTGGCTCGAGCTCGCGGACTGGCCGCCGCCGGCGAGCACGCCGCAGCGCTGGTACCTCCACACGTCCGCCACCCTCGCGCCCGAGCACCCCGGCGCGCTCCCGGCCGGCGGCCCCGAGCGGCTCGACCCGGACGAGCTCGGGTGGCCGACCCCGGTCGCCGCCGCGGCCGCCGAGCCCCCGATCGAGCCCGGCGACGGGGGCCGCAACGGCACGGAGATCGCGGACGACCTGGGCTGGCCGACGCCGACCGCCTCGCTCGCGACCGAGACCGAGACCGAAGGCGGGATCGAGGGCGGGATCGAGGCCGGGTCCGGGGCCGAGGACGATCACGGCTGGCCGACCCCGACGGCGGCGCCCGAGGGCAGGGCCGGGCGCGGGCCGTCGGGCGACGTGCTCGACTCGTTCGTGTACGACCCGAAGGACCCCACGCCGGCGCTCGGCGGGCCGCGGCTCGTCGGCAAGATCGCCGGGCGGCGGGACAACCGGCCGCTCGAGGCGCGGGCCGATGTGCTCACGTTCACGTCCGCGCCGCTGGTCGAGCCGCTCGACGTGGTCGGGCCGGTCTCGGCCGACATCATGGTGCGCGCGACGACGGCGGAGCGTGACGGCGACGTGCCGGCGCCCTACTTCGACGTGTTCGTCCGGCTCTGCGAGGTCGACGAGCAGGGCCGCTCCTGGAACATCTGCGACGGGCTGGCGCGGGCGGCGGCCGGCCGGGACCCGGGCGCGCCGGTCCACGTGGAGCTGTGGCCGACGGCGCACCGGTTCGCCGCCGGCCGCCGCATCCGCATCCAGGTCAGCGGCGGGGCCCATCCTCGGTTCAGCCGCAACCCGGGCACCGGGGCGCCGTTCGGGCACGAGCTCGAGCTGCGCAAGGTGCGCCAGGAGGTGCTCTCCCCGTCATACGTCACGCTCCCCCGCGCCCGCTGACCCGAAGGCGGAGGGAAGCCCTCGGCCCCGGCGGGCAGGAGCGGGGCGTCAGGTCTGGATCAGGGGCCTGTATTCGGCCTCGGTCAGGCCGAAGGTCCACGCGACGCCCTCGCGGGCGGTTCTGGTCGTCGGGGGCACGCGCAGCCAGTAGACGCGGCTCGTGCCGTCCGGCTCCGGGGTGCTGTTCACGACCTCGACCATGACCAGGGGCTCGTCGTCGCTGAAGTTGAGGCGCCACAGGGTGCCGGTCTCGTCCTGCGACACGCGATGGGCGCCGGCCTCGCGCAGGTAGCGCTCGTAGCCGAAGTGCTCCAGCATCACGCGGCGCAGCTCGGCGTTGCGTTCGCCGGCGATCTGGCGGTAGGTCAGCCGGCCCAGGCGGTCGACCAGCTCGGACGGGATGGGCATGCCGCGCCAGGCGTGCAGGGCGTAGCCGTCGGTGTAGTGCAGGGCGGGGGCGTCGGCGGCGTGGAGGCGGCCGACGTTGTCGCGGTGCACGGCGTCCGGGCGGTCCGTCAGGATGGCGACGTTCGCGTAGGGCCACCACCAGCCGGCCGAGCGGGCCACCCCGGCCAGGCCGGCGAGGCGCTGGACGGTGTGGAGGGCGGCCTCGCCGGTGCCCGTGCCCGTCGTGGCCCAGACGGCGCCGACGGGGCCGGCGCTGAAGACGGGCTCCCCGGGCGGCTCGGGGGTTGCCGCGCGAGCCGCGGCCCAGGCCGCCGCGCCGACCGGGCCGGCGCTGAACACGGGCTCTCCCGCGGTGGAGGCCTGAGCGGGCACAGCCGGGACGGCACGGGCGGGCACAGCCGGGACGGCAGGGGCGGGCACAGCCGGGACGGCAGGGGCGGCCGAGGCGTCGAACGCGGCCAGCCAGCCGGCGTCGTGCTGGCCGCCGACCGCGTCGAGCAGCACCGCCCGCGCGTGGACCGGCAGCTCGCCGCGCAGGTGGGTGCGCAGCGGGGTCGCGATGCGGTCGTTGATCAGGCGCCAGACGTCGGCGCCGCAGGCCGACCACAGGCCCGCCCAGCCGTCGGGGCCCAGCAGGTCGTGGGCCTCGGCCCGGGCGGCGGCCCAGGGGTTGGTGCGGATGGCGGCCCGCACCGAGGTGCCGGCCGAGCCGTGGACGGGCGGGCAGCCCTGGGCGCGCAGCTCGGCCTCGACGGCGTTGTCCGCGGGGTCGGCCGGGGTGCCGGGCAGGCCCCGGCGGCCGGTCAGCAGGGCCGCGGCCCGCGCGCCGGCCAGCGGTGAGGCGAACCAGACGATGTGGCGGGGCGCCGGGAGCCCGGCCGAGCGGTAGGCCAGGCGGACGGCCTCCTCGGCGGCCGGGCGGTCGGCCGGCTGGGTGGACAGGCCCGCGGCCAGCCATTTGGCGGAGACGGCGCCGAGCGCGGCGGCCCGGGACTCGGCGGTGGTCAGGGTCGAGCTCATCGGTCGGCCATCCAACGGTCGCGGGACGAGGGCGGCAGCGGCGTGGTCATCAGTCGGCCACGTAGCGGTAGGCGCCGGGGACGTATTCGCGCTGGCGGACGATGCGGTAGTCGCCCGCGGGGATGGTGATGGTGCCGTGCTCCTCGTGGACGACCCGCGCCTTGGTGACGATCCTCACGAAGAGGCGGTCGATGTCGTCGCGGTCGGCCAGGAGCAGGGTGTCGGGGCCGACGATCACGTGGGCGTGGCCCGTGGCCTCGCCGCGGGCCAGGACCATGCGGCCCGCGCGGTCGCGGGGTGCCGCGACGGCGGTCGCGGGAACCTCCGTGGCCGGGACTGGCACCAACAGCACGTCACCTTGCCGATACACGATCGCACTCCCTTCGGGCTGAGCTGGACCTGCGCGGACGGCGCGGACATGAGTGAACGTTGAAACGCCCCCCGACGCACCGCACGATAGACGGGGGGTACGACATTTTTTCGCCCCCTGCGCGTCGGGACGTGGCGGCCTGGTGGACAATGGTTGACGAGCAACAGGAGGGGAGTATTCCCCCGCGGCGGTCGTCGTCAGCACGGTGCCCCACGGTGACGTGGGGGTCACACCCGGCGCCGCCGGTCATCCGGCTCCAGCGGGTGGCGGAAGAGACCTCCGGTGTCAACTACACAGCCCACGCGGCCCTTCCGGGTCGGCGTGGCCTGTGGTGTGTCTACCGGAGGAATTTCACGTGGACGTTGCTGGCTGGGTCTGGACCGCGACACTCGTCGGGCTGGGCGCGATTCTGCTGTTCGATCTCGCGATCGTCGCCCGGCGACCCCATGAGCCGTCGATCAAGGAGTCGACGATCTGGGTCGCGGTGTATGTCGGGCTCGCGCTCCTCTTCGGCCTGTTCGTGCTGGCCCAGTGGGGCGGGAACTACGCCGGCGAGTTCTACGCGGGCTGGCTGACCGAGTACAGCCTCTCCGTCGACAACCTGTTCGTCTTCGTGATCATCCTGTCGCGGTTCAAGGTGCCGCGGCAGTACCAGCAGAAGGTGCTGCTGATCGGGATCGTGCTCGCGCTGGTCATGCGCGGCGGGTTCATCGCGGTCGGGTCGGCCGCGATCAGCCGGTTCTCGTGGGTCTTCTACATCTTCGCCGCGTTCCTGATCTACACGGCGGTCAAGCTCGCGACGCAGGGCGAGACCGATGCGGAGGACTTCAAGGAGAACGCGCTGATCCGCTGGTCACGGCGCGTGCTGCCGATGACCCCGAAGTACCAGGAGTCGCGGCTCACGGCGCGTGACGAGCGCGGGCGCCTGCACATGACGCCGATGATCGTGGTGCTCATCGCGATCGGCACGACGGACCTCATCTTCGCGCTCGACTCGATCCCCGCGATCTTCGGGCTCACCGCCGAGCCCTACCTGGTTTTCACCGCCAACGTGTTCGCGCTGATGGGGCTGCGGCAGCTGTACTTCCTGATCGGCGGCCTGCTCGACCGGCTCGTGTACCTCTCGATCGGCCTCAGCGTCGTGCTCGGCTTCATCGGCGTGAAGCTGTTCCTGGAGGCGCTCGCGGACAACAACCTGCCGTTCATCAACGGCGGCAAGCACGTCTCCTGGGCCCCGCACATCGGCATCCAGACGTCACTCCTGGTGATCATCGGGACCCTGGCCATCACGACCGTCGCATCGCTGGTCAAGGCGCGGCGTGACGAGCGTGCAGCAGCCGCACAACCGGACAAAACTCACAAAATCCCATAAATACCCCGCCAGCCCTCGCTTTGCGGGTCGATCGGCGCGAGGATGAGGTACCACGGCGGGCAGGTGATGCATCTTGCACGAAATGACGTACCGGGGCCATCTGTCGGCCCCCTCAGTGTTGTGCCCGTTCACGCCGCGGATCTCCCCGCACGCCGACGCCGTCCAGCGGTGGTCGCTGCACTGGGCGACGCGGCACGGACTGCTCGAGCGGCCCGGTGCCCGAGCGACCTTCGCGAAGGCCCGGTTCGCCAACCTCATGTGCCGCGCCCACCCGGACGCCGCCGAGCCCGAGCTGCGCCTGGCCACCGCGTGGCTGATCAGCATCTTCGTGCTCGACGACCTGCTGGAGCGGGCGCTCGTACGCGACCCGGAACCCGCCCGCGCGGCGGTGACCGAGGTCGTGCGGCTGCTGCGTGACCAGCAGCCGGCGCCGGTCCTGGACGCGGCGCTGGGCCGGCCCCTCGCCGCGGCGCTGGGCGAGGTCTGGCGGCGCACCGAGCCGCGGGTCAGCCCGGCCTGGCGGGAGCGGTTCGTCGGGCACGTGGCGGACTACCTGGCCGGCACGCTCTGGGAGGCCGGCAACCGGATCGCGGACCGGCCGCCGCTGCTGGACGAGTACCGCCGCAAGCGCCACCACAGCGCCGCGACCGACATGTTCTTCGACCTCATCGAGCCGATGCACGGCGTGGAGCTGCCGGCGGAGCTGCTCGACGACCCGGACTTCGCAACCGCCCGGCGCACCGCCGGCACCGTGATCGGGATCTTCAACGACCTGATCTCGTGGCCGAAGGAGGCGGCGGTCGGCGACCACCACAACATCGTGTTCTCGTTCCAGCGCGAGCACCGCCTGGAGCTGGACGAGGCCGTGCTCGCGGCGGTGGCCGAGCACGACGCCCGGGTGCTGGAGTTTCAGGTCGCCCGGGACCGGCTCGAGGCCCGCTGGTGGGGCGACCCGAGCTGCGTCATCGGCGTCGGCGACCTGGTCCACTGGATTCGCGGCAACGTGGACTGGTCGCTGGAGTCGGGCCGCTACACGCCCGAGGAGGTCCCGGCGCAGCGGCGCCCTACCGAGTAGGACGCCGCTTCGCCACGACGGACGCCGGGATTCCTGGCGGGAGCAACGGTCCGCACCACCGCGGACCCGAGCCATGAACCGCTTCTGGCTCGTTGCCCCTCAGGAGTGCGCCCGCTTGCGGGCCACGCGCTCGCGGTCCTTCTGGTCGAGCATGACCTTGCGGATGCGGATCGCCTCCGGCGTGATCTCCACGCACTCGTCCTCGCGGCAGAACTCGAGGGCCTGCTCCAGCGACAGCTTGCGCGGCGGGATCAGCTTCTCGGTCTCGTCCGCGGCCGACGAGCGCATGTTCGTGAGCTTCTTCTCCTTGGTGATGTTGACGTCCATGTCGTCGGCGCGGGAGTTCTCGCCGACGATCATGCCCTCGTACACCTCGGTGGTCGGCTCCACGAACATCGAGCCGCGCTCCTGCAGGTTCATCATCGCGAACGGCGTCGCCACGCCCGAGCGGTCGGCGACCAGCGAGCCGGTGGCGCGGGTGCGCAGCTCGCCGTACCACGGCTCGTAGGACTCGAACACGTGGTGCAGGATGCCCGTGCCGCGGGTGTCGGTGAGGAACTCGGTCCGGAAGCCGATCAGGCCGCGGGCCGGGACCAGCCACTCCATGCGGATCCAGCCGGTGCCGTGGTTGACCATCTGCTCCATGCGGCCCTTGCGGGTCGCCAGCAGCTGGGTGATCGCGCCGAGATACTCCTCCGGCGCGTCGATCGTGAGCCGCTCGGTCGGCTCGTAGACCTTGCCGTCGATCTCCCGGGTCACCACCTGCGGCTTGCCCACGGTGAGCTCGTAGCCCTCGCGGCGCATCTGCTCCACCAGGATCGCCAGCGCCAGCTCGCCGCGGCCCTGGACCTCCCACGCGTCCGGGCGCTCGGTCGGCAGCACCCGCAGCGACACGTTGCCGACGAGCTCGCGCTCCAGGCGGTCGCGCACCAGGCGGGCGGTGACCTTGGCCCCCTTGACCTTGCCGGCCAGCGGCGAGGTGTTGGTGCCGATGGTCATGGAGATGGCCGGCTCGTCGACGGTGATGCGCGGCAGCGGCACGGGGTTCTCGGCGTCGGCGAGCGTGTCGCCGATCATGATCTCGCCGATGCCGGCCACGGCGATGATGTCGCCCGGCCCGGCCTCCTCCGCCGGCTTGCGCTCCAGCGCCTCGGTCATGAGCAGCTCGGAGATGCGCACGCTGGTCTGCGTGCCGTCCTCGCGGCACCAGGCCACCGTCTGGCCCTTGCGGATGCGGCCCTGGCGGACCCGGCACAGGGCCAGGCGGCCGAGGAACGGCGACGCGTCGAGGTTGGTGACGTGGGCCTGCAGCGGGGCGTCCTCGTCGTAGGCGGGCGCCGGAATCGTCTCGAGCAGCGTGCGGAAGAGCGGCTGCAGGTTGTCGCTGTCCTCGGGGACCGTGCCGTCCTTGGGCTGGGTCAGCGAGGCGATGCCGTCGCGGGCGCAGGCGTAGACGATCGGGAAGTCGATCTGCTCCTCGTCGGCGTCGAGGTCGAGGAAGAGCTCGTAGGTCTCGTCGACGACCTCCTTGATCCGCGCGTCGGGGCGGTCCACCTTGTTGATCACCAGGATGATCGGCATGCGCGCCTTGAGCGCCTTGCGCAGCACGAACCGGGTCTGCGGCAGCGGGCCCTCGCTCGCGTCGACCAGCAGCACCACGCCGTCGACCATGGTCAGGCCGCGCTCGACCTCGCCGCCGAAGTCGGCGTGGCCCGGCGTGTCGATGATGTTGATCGTGACCGGGTCGCCGCCGTCCTGGGGGACGTAGCGCACCGCGGTGTTCTTGGCGAGAATGGTGATGCCCTTCTCGCGCTCGAGGTCCATCGAGTCCATGACCCGGTCGGTGAGCTCGGCGCGGGCGTGGAACGCGCCGGACTGCCGCAACATCGCGTCGACGAGGGTGGTCTTGCCGTGGTCGACGTGGGCGACGATGGCCACGTTGCGGAGGTCTGAACGGGTCTGCATGTCCTCCATTGTTCCAGGCGCCGTGTCATAGGAATCGGGGGTCCCGCGCGTCTGGTGATTGGGGCTAGCCTGACGTGCACGGGGAGGAGAACACACGTCAATGGATGATGACACTGCGGAGTTCGAAGCCTACGAAGAGCGGCGCCGGCCGAAGCGGAATCTCGGATGGATCCTGCTCTCGGTCGCGCTGGCCGTGGTCCTGGTCGGCTGCGGGGTGATCGGGGCGACCCTGGTCAGGGGCACCGGGCCCGGCAAGCCCGCCGCGCAGGAGCGGCACGACGGGTCCGTGCCGATCGCACCGGTCTCGGCGGCACCGCCGAGCACCGAGGCGCCCGTCGAGATCGTGGAGACGACCTCGGCCCCGCCGACGTCGAAGGCCCCCACGCCGACGAAGAAGCCGACCAGGAAGCCGTCGCCGAAGGTCACCGAGACGGTCCTGCCCCCGGCCCCGCCGCACACCACGTGCACGCCGGTGCGCGGGACGAACCAGCTGCCCAAGGCGACCGTGAAGGGGTACCTCGACAAGGCCGCGACCACGCACTTCTGGGGCACCAAGACCGATCCGGACTACGAGCAGATCGTGGTGCCGCAGCGGCTGCTCTACGCCGTGGCCGAGCAGGAGAGCGGATGGCAGACGGACATCACGGCGTGTGACGGCGGCCTCGGGGTGATGCAGATCATGCCGAGCACCCAGACCTTCGTGAACACCCGCTTCGGCACGAGCTGGGACCGCACCAAACCCGACCAGAACGTGATGCTCGGCGCGAACTACCTCGCCTGGCTCATCGCGTACTTCGGGCCCAAGCTCGGCACCTACGACATGACCGACACGAAGCTGCTCAACGCGGTCATCTCCGCATACAACTGGGGTCCCGGCGGGGTCGACTACGCGGGCGGGGTGTACCCGAACCCGCAGTACGTGCAGAACGTACGCGCCCTCATGACAGCCAGCCGCGCCGGGAACTACTAGCTCAGTCCTCCGGGAACCCGGTCGAGGGGCCGACGTCGGTGTAACGGCCGGCGTCGGCGTCCCACTCGAACTGCCGGCCCTCCGAGCCCGCGGCGACGATCTTGCCGAACGCCGGGTACCGCTCGATCAGCCACGTCAGCTCCGGCATGAGCAGCTCGCCCGCGTCGGCCAGCTGCTCGTCGGTCTCGTCGCCGACGAGCAGGTTCCAGCCGCTGGCGGTGCGTCCGCCGGGGCCGGGCGGCAGGGTGGCGTCCTCCGGGTCGTGGTACACGTATCCCGGGGTCAGCGACTCGTCCTCCACCAGCCGTCGCGACGCGAACGCGATCAGGTTGTCCATGCGGTCCAGTATGGCCGCTACCATCCGGGGCCCCCGCCAGGGATGCGCTCCAGCACACCGCCCGCGAAGACGTCGTAGAGCGGCAGCGTCCTGAGGTGCACGTAGCCGATGTGGCAGTCGCAGGTCGCGTTCGGGCAGGGCCGCTCGCCGCGCCGGGCCGTCCACGAACCGTCGTAGAGGTTGCCCAGCACCTCGGGCACGAAGTGGCAGCGGCGCACGGTGCCGTCGCCGAACACCGAGACGACCTCGTCGCCGGTGCGGCACGGCATCCCCAGCGACAGGTGCGGCCGGACGCTGTAGCCGAACAGCGGGTCGATCGCCGTCCAGGCCGCCTCCTCCTCGGCGCCGTAGACGTGGCCGTCGGCGGCGTTCACCCAGAGGTACACGTCCGGGCCGAGCCGTTCCTTGAGCCGCCCGGCGGCCTCGAGGTGCCCGGGGAGGCCGACGATGCCGACGGAGTGCCGGATGCCGTGCTCCCGCAGGGTGGCGCTCGCGGCCAGGAAGCGGTCCTGGGTCGTCTGACCCGGGTGGTACGTGCACCACAGCGCCAGCTTCGCGGGGTCCGCGTCCGCGACCCAGCCGAGCCGCGCCGACAGGTTCGTCTGGATCGCGGCGCGGCCGACGTGCGGCAGGTGGGACAGCTCGATCAGGGCGCTTCGGTACCAGCTGCGGGTGAGCCCCTCGCCCCAGGGCGTGAACAGCACCTCCACCGGCTCGTCGGCGTCGCGGACCCAGGCGACGAACCGCTCCAGCGCGGCCCGGTCGGCGCGCAGCAGCCCGGGCGGGTCGCGGCGCTTGGCGAACGGGCAGTACGGGCAGTCGTAGTTGCAGCTCGCGAGCGGGCCGCGGTAGAGGATCCTCATCGCGTCACGTGCCCGGCCATGGCCTCGCGGACGCTCGCCGAGACGAGCCAGGGCCCGATGGCGTCGGAGTGGGCGAGACCCTCGGCGGTGAGCCGGTGGCCCTCGGCGTAGCCGGCGTCACGGAGCCGGGCCAGGGCCGGGAAGTCGTCGTCGACCGGGGTGCCGAACCGCGCCGCATACCCCGCCGGGTCCACGCCCTCGGCCCGCAGCAGCGACTTGAGCAGCCAGCGGCGCCGCTGCTCGGCCGCGTCGAGGGCGAATCCGACCTCGGCGGCGTCGAAGTCGGCCGCGGGGCGCGCGAGGTAGTCGGCGAGGATGCCCCGCACGTGCGCGACGCCGACCGCGTAGTCGAACGAGTAGTGCAGCGCCCGCGTGTAGGAGCGGGCGCCGCAGCCGAGGCCGAGCATGCCGTCGTCCTGGCAGCAGTACTCGTCGGGCGTGTCCGGGCGGCCGTCCGGCCGGCGGAACTGGCGCATCGAACGCTGCTCGTAGCCCTCGGCGGTGAGCCGGGCCACGGCGTGCCGGTAGAGCTCCAGGCGCTGCTCGTCCCACTGCGGGTCGGTGCCCTTGCCGCGCCGCCCGAGGCCGGTCAGCGGGCGGACGTAGAGCGGGTAGAGGTACAGCTCCTCGGGGGCCCAGCGCAGCGCCGTGCTCAGCGACTCGTCCCAGGTCGCGCGGGTCTGGCCGGGGATGCCGTAGATGAGGTCGATGTTGAGCCCGGCCGGCCCGGCTTCGCGGATCGCGTCGAGGGCCCGGTCGACCTCGGGGCGGTGCTGCGGCCGACCGGCGGCGTGGGCCTCGGCGTCGAGGAAGCTCTGCACGCCGATGCTGATCCGGGTCGCGCCGCGCTCGTTGAGCACCTTGAGCCGGTCGGGGGTGGCCGTCGCCGGGGAGGTCTCGACCGACATCGGCCCCCGCCCGAACCCGGTGCCGTCCTCGATGAGGTCGAACAGCTCGGTCAGCTCGGGCGCGGTGAGATAGGTCGGGGTGCCGCCGCCGATCGCGGCCCGCGCGAACCGGGCGCCGGGGATCGCGGCCATCGTGCGGGCCGTCTGCCGGCGCAGCTGGGCGAGGTAGGCGGTGACCTGCTCGTGCGGCGGGTTGGCGCGGGTGAAGAGGTTGCAGAAGCCGCAGCGCATCTCGCAGTAGGGCACGTGCACGTAGAGGAACAGCTTCGCCAGGTCCTCGCCGGCCCAGACGTCCTCGAGGCGGGGCCGCGGGTCGAGGGGGCGATAGGCCGTCTTGTGCGGGTACGCGTACAGATACCCCTGATACGGCGAGCCGAGATTCACCATGCGCCCGCCTCCAGCGTCAGCTCGGCGTAGGGCACGGTCCACACGACCTCGTGCGCGACCCGGTGCCCGGTGTGCCCGTCCTCGCCGTAGGCGGTGCCGTGGTCGCTGCACAGGATGACGTGGCAGGGGCGGCCGCGCGAGGTCGCCAGGCGCAGCAACCGCGGCAGGTGGCGGTCGACGTATTCCAGCGCCGCCCCGTGCGACTCGATGGAGTCCTCCTCGGCGCCGGGCAGGTAGTGCCTGTTGGGCTGGTGCAGCGCGGCGACGTTGACGAAGGTGAACAACGGCCCGGCACCGGGCAGCACCGCGCGCAAGGTCTCGAGCTGGACCTCGAAGCACGCCGGGTTGGTGACGCCCGACGCGCGCGACCAGTGCGCCTCGTCGAACAGGCCCGGCAGGACACTGCCGAGCGGGGAGGTCATCGCGAAGAACCCGACGCCGCCGAGGCAGATCGTGTGATAGCCCTCGGCGCGCAGCGCGGTCACCACGTCCGGCGCGTCGAACTCCCAGGTGTCGGCGCCGACGGTGGTGCTGCCGGCGAACCGGGCCGCGAACGGGCGCTCGTGCGGGCCGGGCGTCGGCGGCGTGGGCAGGAACCCGGCGAAGAACGCGTGGTGGGCCGCGTAGGTGAACGAGGCCGGCGACTGCCGCCGCTGCCACGCGCCGCCGGGCAGGACCCGGGCCAGGTTGGGCGTGCGGCCCGCGGCCAGCAGGTCGGCGGCGACGTCGTAGCGCAGCGTGTCGAGCGTGACGAAGAGCAGGTCATGGGTGCCCAGGAGCGACTTCACACCGGCACCGCCCAGCTCGGCAGGGCCGCGACCTCGGCCGCGTAGGTGTCGCGCCCGTCGACGAGCAGGTTCGGCAGCAGGTCGCCGAACGCGTTGACCTCGGCGACGGCGTGCTCGCCGAAGCCGGGCGCGAACATCAGGTCGACGCCGGCGTGCAGGCTGCCCGGGAAGCAGGCGGCGGCCCGCTCGCACGTCTGCAGGGCGGCCGCCCAGCGCTCCTCCCCCGCCGCGGCCCGGATCGCGGCCAGGTCGCCGCGGGCGTTGCCCAGGTGCAGGTTGGTCAGCGGGGTGCGGCTGGTGCGGGCGACGACGTGGCTCGCCCGGCCGGCGATGACCACGACCCGCAGGTCGAAGACCGTGCCGACGTGGGTGGCCTTCGGGAACCAGCGCTCGACGTGCAGGCCGTCGGCGCCGAGCCGGTCGATGATCGCGGCGACCGTGCGCTCGTCGGTGTAGTGGTGCACGCGCAGCTCGTTGTAGAGCCGCCCGTCCTCGACGCCGACCGAGGTGCGGGCGCTGACCCTGCCCCGGTTGAAGGCCAGCGCGACGACGCCGGACGCGGAGCTGCCGTGCGCGGGCTTGACGAAGACCCGCGGCCAGCCGGCGGCGCGGACCTCCGCGTAGCTCGTGGCCGCGAACCCGGGCGGGACCGGCACGCCGCGCTCCCGCAGCAGGCGGTGGCAGCGGCGCTTGTCGAACATGA
The DNA here is from genome assembly GCF_050947935.1 of Dactylosporangium sp. CA-052675. Taxonomy (GTDB): domain Bacteria; phylum Actinomycetota; class Actinomycetes; order Mycobacteriales; family Micromonosporaceae; genus Dactylosporangium. The sequence goes on from NZ_CP192010.1 coordinate 8,367,686, forward strand.
CGGCCAGCTCGTCCACCGGCGTCGTGAGCGGTCCGGTGGCGGCGCGCTCGACCCGGCGGGCGGCGGCGACGAACCCCGCATACCAGGCGGCGAGGCCCACGATCTCGCCGTGCCCGGCGGGCCGGTCGGCGCCACGCAGCAGCCGGTCGACCTCGGCGTCCTCCCCCGGCGACTCCAGCCGCACCATGGATCCGGGGGCGAGCGCGAAGTCGCCGGCGCACACGTCCCGCCAGCCCACGACGGCGGGCGCGGGCCACCCCGCGGCCACGGCGGCGGCGCGGAACAGCTCCACCCGCCGGTGCCCCGGGATGCCGACGACGGTGATCATTCCGCGACCGAGACGTATCTGAAGCCATCCTCGTCGGCGTCCTGCTCGTCGGAGACGTCGACGCGGACGCCGGGCAGCTCCTCGACGAACCGGGCGGCCATCTCCTTCGACATGAAGTGGTGCGACAGGTCGAGCGAGCGCAGGTGGGTCAGCGGCTGGCCGAGCAGCAGCGCCTCGGCGCCGGCGTCGGACAGCGCGCCCATCGACAGGTCGAGGCTCTCCAGCCGGGCCACGACGGGCGCGGCGGCCAGGGCCGTGGCGACGTCGTCGGCGATCTCCGCGTTGCGCAGGGCCAGCCGCTTGAGCGCGGGCAGCTCGGTGCCGGTCATGATCGGGGCGAGGTCGTCGACGACCGCGTCACCGCCGTATTCCTGGGTGCCCAGCCACAGCTCCAGATCCGTGAGGGCGGGGAACGAGGAGTCGGTGAAGCCGCGGATGAACGAGGCCGGCAGCCCGCCGCTCTCCACGCACAGCTCCCGCAGCCGGCGGTGGCGCACCGGGGAGAGCCGCAGCCCGTCGGCGCCGCGGATGTGCAGCACCTCCAGGGCCGGGAAGGCGCCCAGCAGCGGCGCGTATTCCCCCTGGTTGATCCAGGAGATCTCGCACTCCTCGTAGGTCATCTCGCCGATGAACAGCGCGCGCAGCTCGGTGAGCCGGTCGCGGGCGGCGGTGAGCAGGTGCAGCGGCGGGCCGGAGGCCTGCGGCTCGCCCCACGAGCCGATCACCAGCGCGGTGATGTGGTGCGCGCCGACCGTGTCCATGAGCGCGTCGAGCGCGTCGGCGACCTCCCGCTCACCGGCGTCGTAGCCGACGCTGATCCGCCATGCGGCCCGCTCGCCGGGCATCGGCCGGCGGGGCTCCTCACGGCGGGCGCCGCGCCGGCGGCTGCCGGTGTCGAGCTCGAACCGCCGGACGGGCAGGCCCGCGAAGGTGGTGAGGTTGCTGCCGATCGTCATGGGCGGGACGTTAGCAGGACCCTCCGACAGTTCTGTTCGAGTCGGCCGGGAGCAGCGGCGATGCCAGATTCCAGCCCGCGGCGAGCACGTCGTCGACCGCTGCGACGGCGGTGGTGAGGCGGCGGCGGTACGGCCCGGTGAGCTCGATCCAGGGCACCCCGCACGCGGCGAGCTCGTCGCGGAACCGGCCCGTCATCCAGGCGCGCAGGTGCTCGCCGTCGCGCATGCCGTCGTCCTCGAACGGGACGCCGTCGTCGCTGGTGAGCAGGTACAGGTCCGGCCGGCGGGCGGCGGCGCGGACCGGCTCGGAGGTGTGGCCGAGGTAGCGCTCCTCCCAGATCGCGGTCGCGAAGCTGTCGGTGTCGCAGACGAGCACCGGCCCGCCGGCCCGCGCCGCGGCGTCCTCGGCGGCGTTCTGCTCCCGCACGACGGTCACGAAGTCGTCACGCGTCCACACCAGGTCGGCGATCGTCTCGCCCGGCCGCAGCCGCGCCATCTTGAGCGCGGTCAGGGTGCGGCCGTACTCCTCGACCCAGGCCGTGCCGGCGAACGCCCCGCCGCGCAGGCGCAGGTGCGAGGCCAGGGCACGGGCCAGGGTGGTCGTGCCCGTCGACTCCGCGCCGACGACCACGACCCGCTTCGCGAACCAGCCGCGCACCGGCGGCGCGAGCTTGTCCCAGTGGGCGACGGGGTCGGCGCGCACGGCGGTGCCGGAGACGGGCACCGCGCCGCGGGCCGGGTCGACCGGGACGTGGCGGGCGCCGAAGCGGCGGGCCAGCTCCTCGCCGTACGCCTCCGAGGAGAAGACCCGGTCGACCTCCCGCTCGCCGACGGCCCGGCGGAACGTGGCCGTGTGGGCGTCCCAGGCGGCCTCGGAGCCGTAGTCGATCGGCGTGTCGTCGTAGATGCCGACGAAGCGCACGTGCGGCGCCGCGGCGTGCACCTCGCGCAGCCACGCGACCCGGTCCTCGAGCGGGATCGACTCCACCGTCGAGGGCGCGACCACGACGGTCACCTCGTCGCAGGCGCGGGCGGCGGTGTCGATGAGGTGATGGTGGCCCGCGTGCGGCGGGTAGAACTTGCCGACGACTAGTCCGTGGACCACGCGGGGCTCCCCTCCGGCACACGGCGCAGCTCGGCCCGCCAGGCCCGCAGGCCGAAGACGCACAGCGTCAGGAAGACGAGGTACAGCAGCGCGGTGAGCCAGAGGTCCTTGTAGCCGTACAGCGGGATGTAGACGACGTCGACGGAGATCCACAGCCACCAGCTCTCCACCAGGCGCCGGGTCTGGCCGTAGGTCGCGAGCAGTGACACGGCGGTCGTGAGCGCGTCCGGCCAGGGGACCGTGGATTCGGTGAAGCGGTCGAGGTACCACCACAGCGCCACGCTCAGCAGCACGCCCGCGGCCGCGAGCCACCACCACTCGGCCCGTGTCGTGGTGCGCACCCGCTGCCGCAGCCGCCCGGTGCTCCAGCACCACCAGCCGTAGGCGCCGAGGGCGACGTAGACGACCTGCAGCCAGGCGTCGCCGAAGAGCCCGACGTGCCAGAAGGCGACGATGAACAGCAGGTTGTTGGCGATCCCGACCGGCCAGTTCGCGATGTGCTGGCGCACCACGAGATAGACGCAGAGCAGGCCGCTGGCGAATCCGAGCAGCTCAGCCCAGGTGGTTGGGGCACCGAACGCGTGCAACGCCGCGGAGGTCAGCCAGTCGAGCACGGTCTACCCTAGCTGGATGGTTTTGGAAGTCGCACTGATCGACGTGATCGAAGGCCGCGAGGACGAGTTCGCCGCCGCCTACCGCAAGACCCATGAAGTGCTGGCCACGACGCCGGGGTGCCGCTCGGTGCGCATGACCCGCGGGATCGAGAGCGCGTCGCGGTTCGTGCTGCTCGTGGAGTGGGACTCGGTGGAGGCGCACCTGGACAACTTCCGGGCCACCGACCGGTTCACGCAGTGGCGGGGGCTCATCGGGCCGTTCTTCGACGGAGCCCCCCGGGTGGAGCACTTCACCGACGTCACGGTGTAGCGCTCAGTCGCCGCTCTTCTTGTAGACCACGAAGTCCAGGTTCGACGTGTAGAGCGCACCGGTGACGAGCGCACCCGCCCGGGTCATGAACCAGGCGTAGCGTCCCTCGCTGGTGCGCATACACACCCGCGCCCCCGGCACGAGGCTGCCGATCACGACCTGGCTGACCCAGCGGTCCTCGGGCAGCGCGGAGCACGCGGCCAGCGAGGGCGTGTCGGCGCTGAGCAGCAGCGCGAACTTGGCGCCGTTGGCGGCGGTGATGCCGATCGCGCCCGCGGTGGCGTCGGCGCCGGCGGCCTGCTTGATGCCGCTGTCGAAGTCGTACGCGTCGTCGGGCTGGCCGGCCAGGACCACGAACTGCGCCGTGCCCGCCCGCAGGATCGCCGTGCTGGGCGGCGCGGCCGGGACCGTCGTCTCCGCGCTCGCGCCCGCGCTCCCGGCCAGGCTCGGCCCGGCGCTGGTCTGCGCGCTCGCCGTCGTGGCGGTGCTCGGCCGCGAACTGCCGCTGTCGACGACGACGGGCAGGGCCGGCTCGGTCGTGGGACCGGGCGCCGCGACGGTCTCGGTCTGGTTCTTGTTGTCGGGTTTCGTCTCACGCGTCGCCAGGACGCCCCCGACGGCCGCGATCACCAGCACGACGAGGCCGATGATCAGGACGCCGATCCGCCCCTTGCGCGAGGGTTGCGGCTCCGCCTCCGGCGGCGGCGCCGGCTCGGGTGCGGGTGCGGGTTTCGACGCCGGCTCGGCCGCCGTCTCCTCGGCCTTCGGCGGCCCAGGCTGCCGCGGCACGATCGCGTAGGCCGACGTGGGCCAGCCCGAGCCGCCGTCCAGCGGCGAGTCCGACATCCAGCCGCGCCGGCTCTTCGGCTTGGGCGGCGGTGGCGACCCGTTGACCTGGTCCTGGCCGTTCTCCGGCTCCATGCGGCGCGTCCTTCTGGTCCCTGGCAGTTGTGCGGTTGCCCGGGAGAGTATCGCTGAACGGCCACGGCGCGCGCCACGGCGGAACGGACCGACTAGCGGGCCATCATCTGCGCGACCGCGTTGGCGCCGCTGGCCGTATACCAGCCGCTCACGGCCAGCATTCCCAGCACCGCGGCCGCGACCAGGAACGCCCAGCCGTCGGAGGTCGTGCGCCGGCGCGGCTCGGCGCGGCGATGGCGCGGGCGGCGCGCGGGCCGGCGACCCGACGGCGCCGTACCGTTACCCTGCGCCATGAAACCAGCCCAATCGCGGCGCGCGAGGCCCGGCCGGCCCAGGCTGTGTCGCCCCACTGTCATGATCTTCCCCCATGATCTTCCGCTTGAGTCGGAAGGTATCTTGACAATCCCCACAATCCGTGCAGCACACGCCGTCCGGACCCCGGCGGGGCGCCGCGATTCACCTTCGGGTGTGATGGCGTCATGAAGATGATCGGGCTCACCGGCGGCATCGGCAGCGGCAAGAGCACGGTGGCGGCGCGGCTGGCGGCGCTCGGCGCGGTGGTCATCGACTCCGACCGGCTGGCCCGCGAGGTGGTCGAGCCGGGGACGCCGGGCCTCGCCGCGGTCGTCGAGGCGTTCGGGGCCGGGGTGCTGGACGCGTCCGGCGCGCTGGACCGGCCGGCGCTGGGCCGCATCGTCTTCGCGGACGCCTCGGCGCGGCGGCGGCTCGAGGAGATCACCCATCCGCTCGTGCGGGAACGGTCGGCCGAGCTGGTGGCGGCGGCACCCGCGGGCTCGATCGTCGTCAACGACGTGCCGCTGCTCGTCGAGAAGGGCATGACCGGGTTGTACTCCCTTGTCGTCATCGTCTTCGCGTCGCTGGAGACGCGCCTCGACCGGCTGGTGCGCATCCGGGGCATGGCGCGGGACGAGGCGATGGCGCGGATCGCGGCGCAGGCCACCGACGAGCAGCGGCGGGCGGTGGCGGACATCGCGATCGAGAACGACGGCTCCGTCGCGGACCTGGACCGGGCTGTGGCCGCGGCCTGGGAACGGATTCTGGCCGCCTAGGCGCTTGTCGACTGGGCCTCTCCCCTGGCCTGGACCCGTCCCCTCGGCCTGGACCCGTCCCCCGGCCTGGACCCGGGACGTCCAGGCGCTCGGGACGTCCAGGCGCTCGGGACGTTCAGGCGCTCGCGGCGGCCGGTCGCGCGTGGCGCGCGATCCCGCTCGGTGCGCTCGCCGGCCGTGACGGGCCGGGGCTGCAACCGGGCGCCGGGAGGGCCTGCGTGATGGGCGGGCCTGCTCTCCGGTCGGCCGCCGCGAGCGGCCTACGGCATCTACGGTAGACCGGTGATGTTCCCCACACAATCGCCGGGTTGAATACGTCCGAGCACCGAGGGCGAGGACCCGGAAAGTGTCATACCCCCCGCGTACGGTTGGGGGCATGGCGCTCGACATCCCACGCTTGGACCGCCGTTTCGAGGTGGTCAGCGAATACAAGCCCTCCGGCGACCAGCCCGCGGCGATCGACGCCCTCGCCAAGCGGGTGCGGGGCGGCGACCGGCACACGGTGCTGCTCGGCGCGACCGGCACCGGCAAGAGCGCGACGACGGCCTGGCTCGTGGAGCGGCTGCAGCGCCCGACACTGGTGCTCGCCCACAACAAGACCCTGGCCGCGCAGCTGGCCAAGGAGTTCCGCGACCTGATGCCGCACAACGCGGTCGAATACTTCGTCAGCTACTACGACTACTACCAGCCCGAGGCCTACATCCCGCAGACCGACACCTACATCGAGAAGGACTCGTCGGTCAACGAGGAGGTCGAGCGGCTGCGGCACTCGGCCACGATGAGCCTGCTGACCCGGCGCGACGTGATCGTGGTCGCGACCGTGTCGGCGATCTACGGCCTCGGCACGCCGGAGGAATACCTCGACCGCGCGGCGAAGGTCAGCGTCGGCGAGGAGATCGATCGGGACAAGCTGCTGCGGCGGCTCGTCGATATTCAGTACACGCGCAACGACCTGGCGTTCAACCGCGGCACCTTCCGGGTGCGGGGCGACACGCTGGAGATCATCCCGGCCTACGAGGAGCTCGCGATCCGCATCGAGTTCTTCGGCGACGAGATCGAGCGCCTCTCCTACCTGCACCCGCTGACCGGCGACGAGATCCGCCAGACCGACCAGCTGCTGATCTTCCCGGCGACGCACTACGCGGCCGGGCCGGAGCGCATGGAGCGGGCGATCGCCGCCATCGAGGTGGAGCTCGAGGAGCGCCTGGCCGAGCTCGACCGGGAGGGCAAGCTGCTCGAGGCCCAGCGGCTGCGGATGCGCACGACCTACGACATCGAGATGATGCGGCAGGTCGGGTTCTGCAACGGCATCGAGAACTACTCCCGGCACATCGACGGGCGCGAGGCCGGCAGCCCGCCGCACTGCCTGCTCGACTACTTCCCGGACGACTTCCTGACCGTCATCGACGAGTCGCACGCGACGGTGCCGCAGATCGGCGGCATGTATGAGGGCGACGCCTCCCGCAAGCGGACCCTCGTCGAGCACGGGTTCCGGCTGCCCAGCGCCCAGGACAACCGGCCGCTGCGCTTCGACGAGTTCGAGGAGCGGGTGGGGCAGACGGTCTACCTGTCGGCGACCCCGGGGCCGTGGGAGCTGGGCAAGACCCAGGGCGAGTTCGTCGAGCAGGTGATCCGCCCGACCGGCCTGATCGACCCCGAGGTGGTGCTCAAGCCGACCAAGGGCCAGATCGACGACCTCATGCACGAGATCAAGCTGCGCACCGAGCGCGACGAGCGCGTGCTGGTCACGACGCTGACGAAGAAGATGGCCGAGGACCTCACGGACTACCTGCTCGAGCACGGCATCCGGGTGCGCTACCTGCACTCCGAGGTCGACACGCTGCGCCGGGTCGAGCTGCTGCGCGAGCTGCGCCGCGGCGAGTTCGACGTGCTGGTCGGCATCAACCTGCTCCGCGAGGGGCTCGACCTGCCCGAGGTGAGCCTGGTCGCGATCCTCGACGCCGACAAGGAGGGGTTCCTGCGCTCGGGCACGAGCCTCATCCAGACCATCGGCCGCGCGGCGCGCAACGTGTCCGGGCAGGTGCACATGTATGCCGACAAGATGACGCCGTCGATGGCCCTCGCGATCGACGAGACCAACCGGCGGCGGGAGAAGCAGCAGGCGTACAACAAGGCCAACGGCATCGACCCGCAGCCGCTGCGCAAGAAGCTCGGCGACATCCTCGACGACATCTACCGCGAGGCCGAGGACACCGCCGGCGCCGTCTCCGGCCACGGCCCGGGCGGCGCGGTGGTCATCGGCGGCGGCCGCCAGATGAGCCGCGGCAAGTCCCCGGAGAACACCCGCGCCCGCCAGAAGGGCGGCGGCACGAAGGGCGCGGCGGCGGCGTCCGGCGCCCCCGCCGCTCCGGCCCGCGCCGGCATGGCCCGCGCCGAGCTCGCGACCCTCATCCAGGACCTGAACGACCAGATGCTGGGCGCGGCCCGCGAACTGCAGTTCGAGCTCGCGGCACGCCTGCGCGACGAGGTCGCCGAGCTGAAGAAGGAGCTACGCGCCATGGACGTGGCCGGCGTGAAGTAGCCACTGATCGCCGGGCCGCCCGCGCAGCACCACATGCGCGGGCCGCCCGGCTCTGGCCACCCTTCAACCCCGCGCCGCTCCAGGGCCACCCTTCAACCCTGCGCGGCTCCAGCGCGCCACCGACAGCCGAGGCAGGCCAGCAGCCAGTCACCACGCCTTGCAGGAACACAGGCGACTTCCGGCGCGCCCGATCCGCCGCCGCGACGCTGCTTGCCGTCCCCGCTCGCAGCTCACCATCGGCAAGGTGCCCTCGTCACCCCACCGCGTCCCGCCGGGGGAACGCAACCGCCGCCAGGCCGTCCTCACACCGGCCACCGATGACCTTCAACGCCCCAGCGTCCTCGATCCGGCGCCGTAGCTTTGCCCTAACGCCGCTCGTGGAGGTATTCCGATCCAGCGTCCTTGCCATCCCTGCTCACAACTCACTGCCGGCCAGAGCCCTTTGTTACTGACTGCGACGCTCATCCCGCGCCCGTTCGGCCACGCCAACGCCTCAGGCCCGGTGGCCGACTGCGCACGTGTGGATCGAAGCAGCACCGATCCGAGCGCCGGGCGCCCTTGACGGTCCACGGCCGAGCCTCGTGTTCCTCCGGGTGCGCGGGCGATGTGCGCCGCGAAAAGTCGGGCGCTTCGCGCCGCGACTTTTCGGATTTATACCCTGACGGGCGATGAGCGCGATATCAGGGCATTCGTAGCTCTGGAAACGGGGAAAGCCCCGGTTCCTCTGCGGGATCCTCGCCCGCAAGCGCGGCTGCCGGCGCCCGCACCGGAACTGGAAACGGGAAAGCCCCGGCTCCTCTGCGGGAGCCGGGGCTTCTCGGTGTTGCTAGGGCTTGCTGCGGGTCAGCTCTTGCCGCCGGCGAGCTTCTCGCGCAGGGCGGCCAGGGCCTCGTCCGTGGCCAGGGTGCCCGAGGGCTCCTCCGGCGCGCGGGCCGCGGTCGGGGTCGACGAGGAGACCGAGCCACCCTGCGGGGCGGCCGCGGCCGGCTCGGCGGTCGCGTCGGCCTGGCGGGCCGTCTGGACCTGCTTGGTGTGGGCCTCCCAGCGCTGACGCGCCTCGGCGTACTGCTGCTCCCACGCCTCGCGCTGCTTCTCGAAGCCCGGCATCCACTCGGCGGTCTCCGGGTCGAAGCCCTCCGGGTAGATGTAGTTGCCCTGCTCGTCGTAGGTCGCCGACATGCCGTAGAGGGTCGGGTCGAAGTGCTCCTCGCCCTCGACGAAGCCCTCGTTGGCCTGCTTGAGCGACAGCGAGATCCGGCGACGCTCGAGGTCGATGTCGATGACCTTGACCATGACGTCCGAGCCGACCTGCACGACCTGCTCCGGGATCTCCACGTGGCGCTCGGCCAGCTCGGAGATGTGCACCAGGCCCTCGATGCCGTCGTCCACGCGGACGAACGCACCGAACGGGACGAGCTTGGTGACCTTACCCGGCACGATCTGCTGGATCGCGTGGGTGCGGGCGAACTGACGCCACGGGTCCTCCTGGGTCGCCTTCAGCGACAGGGAGACGCGCTCGCGGTCCAGGTCGACGTCGAGGACCTCGACCTCCACCTCCTGGCCGACCTCGACCACCTCGGACGGGTGATCGATGTGCTTCCAGGACAGCTCGGAGACGTGGACCAGACCGTCGACACCACCGAGGTCGACGAAGGCACCGAAGTTGACGATCGAGGACACGACGCCCTTGCGGACCTGGCCCTTCTGCAGCTTGTGCAGGAACTCGGTCCGAACCTCGGACTGGGTCTGCTCGAGGTAGGCCCGGCGGGACAGCACCACGTTGTTGCGGTTCTTGTCCAGCTCGATGATCTTGGCCTCGAGCTCCCGGCCGACATACGGCTGCAGGTCGCGCACGCGGCGCATCTCGACGAGGGAGGCCGGCAGGAAGCCGCGCAGGCCGATGTCGAGGATGAGACCACCCTTGACGACCTCGATGACGGAGCCGCGGACGACGCCGTCGTCCTCCTTGATCTTCTCGATCGTGCCCCAAGCGCGCTCGTACTGCGCACGCTTCTTCGACAGGATCAGACGGCCTTCCTTGTCCTCCTTCTGGAGAACCAGGGCCTCGATGTGGTCACCGACCGACACGACCTCAGCAGGGTCGACATCGTGCTTGATCGACAGCTCGCGCGAGGGGATGACACCCTCGGTCTTGTAGCCGATGTCGAGCAGGACCTCGTCCCGGTCGACCTTGACGACGGTGCCTTCGACGATGTCGCCGTCATTGAAGTACTTGATGGTCTCATCGATCGCGGCGAGGAACGCCTCCTCGGAACCGAGGTCGTCGATGGTGACCTTGTTGCTGCTGGCGCTCGAGGTGGCCTCGATGCTGCTCGTCATGTGGGCTGTTGCTCCGGTCGGTGGATTACCTGGTGAACCTGCGCGCTCCCGCGGACCCGTCGTCGGGCACAACCGGCCTGTCGCAGTGCAGGATCAGTGCATTGGAAGCTCAGGATGTGTTCGGCGACCGTGAGCCTGCTCCATGCCGAGGCGCACAAACCCACGAGTGCACCGATCAGCCTACCCTGCGCCATACCACATGGTCCAACCCTCCCCCATACCCGATCTGCCGAGTTTCGCAGGGCCTACCGTTGCTCCCCATGGAATCGTCACCTGACGCAGGCGTCACACGACGCGCCGTGAGCCCCGCCGAGAGCCGGAGGGCGAGCCGGCGCTGGTGGGACGCCGACGCCGACGACTACCAGGCGGAACACGGTTCCTTCCTGGGCGACGCCGACTTCGTGTGGTGCCCCGAGGGCCTGCGCGAGGCCGACGCCCGCCTGCTCGGTGACGTCAGGGGCCAGAAGGTCCTCGAGATCGGCTGCGGCGCGGCCTCGTGCTCGCGCTGGCTGAAGACCCAGGGGGCCGAGGTCGTCGCGTCCGACCTCTCCGCCGGCATGCTTCGCCACGCGGCCGCCGGATCCACCCGATCGGGCGTACGCGTCCCGCTCCTGCAGGCCGACGCCACCGCGCTGCCGTTCACCGAGGGCGCATTCGACATCGTCTGCACGGCCTTCGGCGCGGTCCCGTTCGTGGCGGACTCGTCCCGCGTGATGCGCGAGGTGTACCGCGTCCTGCGCCCCGGCGGCCGCTGGGCCTTCTCGATCACCCACCCGATGCGCTGGGTCTTCCTGGACGATCCGGGCGAGGGCGGCCTGGTCGCCGTGCACTCGTACTTCGACCGCCGCGCGTACGTCGAGGAGGACGAGCGGCATGTCCCGACCTACGTCGAGCAGCACCGGACCCTGGGCGACCGCATCCGGGAACTGGTGAGCGCCGGGTTCGTCCTGAACGACCTGATCGAACCGGAATGGCCGGACGGCCACGACAAGACCTGGGGCCAGTGGAGCCCGCTGCGGGGACGGATCTTCCCCGGCACCGCGATCTTCATAGCGACGAAGCCCACGAAATCATGAAATGTCCGAAAAGTCGTGGCGCGAAGCGCCCGACTTTTCGGCAAACACCCGCAACCCGGGACAAACCCTGCGTCGCGAGGTCGGCCTCGGCCGCGAAACCCCGCGACTCCGGCCAACCGCGCAAGCCATGCAAATCGCGCAGCCAAGGCAAACCTCGCAGCATACGAAGGCCTCGGCGAAAGGACGCGCAGGCGAAACCGCGGACAAATGCCGCCGCGATGCCCCGGCGCGGTCGGAGGGCGCAAATCAACCGCGCCCGGCCGATCGCGCCGCGGCGTCAGACGATCGCCGCGGCGCGATCACGGCGGAGTGATGGAGAGGCGGGGCCGAACACAGCCGAAAGGCGCCCACCAGACGATCGCCGCGACGCGATCACGGCGGAGTGATGGAGGCGGGGCCGAAGAGAGCCGAAGGGCGCCCACCGGACCCCGGGGAGCCGAGTGCGCCGCAGCGCCGGACGGACGCCGCGGCGTGATCACGACGGACCGCGCAGCCCCCGCGCGGCGGGGAGGCGGGCCGAGGAGCGAGCCGGCCCGGCGCCCAAGGGCACGGGAGAACCCGGGTCAGTGGTCGGCGGCGTTCCAGTCGGAGCCGATGCCGACCGAGACGCCGAGCGGCACGTCCAGCGGGTAGGCGCCGCCCATCGCCTCGCGCACCAGGGCCTCCAGCGGCTCGCGCTCCCCCGCGGCCACCTCGAACACCAGCTCGTCGTGGACCTGCAGCAGCATCCTTGAGCGCAGGCCGGATGTGCGCAGGGCCTCGTCCACGCGCAGCATCGCGACCTTGATGATGTCCGCGGCCGAGCCCTGGATCGGGGCGTTGAGCGCCATGCGCTCGGCCATCTCGCGGCGCTGGCGGTTGTCGCTGTTGAGGTCGGGCAGGTAGCGGCGGCGGCCCAGGACCGTCTCCGTGTATCCGTCCCGGCGGGCCTGGGCGACGATCGAGCGCAGGTAGTCGCGGACCCCGCCGAACGTGGCGAAGTATTCCTCCATGAGCACCGTCGCCTCGGCCGGCGTGATGCCGAGCTGGGTGCCGAGCCCGTAGGAGGACAGGCCGTAGGCGAGGCCGTAGTTCATCGCCTTGATCTTGCGGCGCTGGTCGGGCACGACCTCGGCGACGGGCACGGAGAAGACCGAGGACGCGGTCGCGGCGTGGAAGTCGAAGCCGGAGTTGAACGCGTCGATGAGCGCGGCGTCCTTGGACAGGTGCGCCATGATGCGCATCTCGATCTGGCTGTAGTCCGCGGTCAGCAGCGTCTCGAAGCCCTCGCCGACGACGAAGGCGCGGCGGATGCGCCGGCCCTCCTCGGTGCGGATCGGGATGTTCTGCAGGTTGGGGTCGGTGCTGGAGAGGCGTCCGGTGGCCGCGACGGTCTGGTAGTAGGTCGTGTGGATGCGCCCGTCGTCGCTGATGGACTTGAGCAGCCCATCGACGGTGGTCTTGAGCTTGGCGACGTCGCGGTGGCGCAGCAGGTGCTCCAGGAGCGGGTGCCCGGTCTGGGCGAACAGGCTCTGCAGCGCGTCGGCGTCGGTCGTATACCCCGTCTTGATCTTCTTCGTCTTGGGCAGCCCGAGCTCGTTGAACAGGATCTCCTGCAGCTGCTTGGGCGAGCCCAGGTTGAACTCGCGCCCGATCACGCCGTAGGCGGCCTGGGCGGTGCCCTTGACCCCGGCGGCGAACTGCGCCTCGAGCTCGCCGAGGTATTCGGTGTCGGCCGCGATCCCGCAACGCTCCATCTCGGCGAGCACGTAGACGAGCGGCAGCTCGACCTCGGCCAGCAGGCGGGCCGAGGAGTCGCCGTCGCGGCGCAGCTCCTCGCCGATCGCCTCGGCGAGGTCGAGGGTGGCGCGGGCCCGGAGCATGAGGTTCTCCTCGGCCTCGCCGGTGTCGCCGCCGAGCCCCTCCAGGGTCAGCTGCCCGCTCTCGGGGGCGTCGACGCGCAGCTCGCGCTTGAGATAGCGCAGGGCGAGGTCGTTGAGGTCGTAGGAGCGCTGGTCCGGCCGGGCGAGGTAGGCCTCGAGGGCGGTGTCGCTCACCACGCCGGCCAGCTCGCCCCAACCGCGGGCCTGCAACGCGAGGCGGGCGGGCTTCACGTCGTGCAGGACCTTGGGCCGGTCGGCGGCGGCGAGCCACGCGCCGACCGCGGCGTCGTCGGCCGCGTCGAGCTCGGTGGGGTCGAACCAGGCCGCGGGGCCGCCGGCGACGGCGAGCCCGATGCCGGTGAGCGTGCCGGTGCCGCGGCCGAACTTGCCGGCGACGGCCACGCCGGTGCGCACCCCGGCCGGGGCGTGCCGGTCGAGCCAGGCGCCGACGCCGCCGCGCAGCACCTCGCCCTCGAGGTCGAAGCCGGACTCGGCCTCGGGCTCGACGGCGTCGAGGTACTGATACAGCCGGTCCCGCAGCACCCGGAACTCCAGCGAGTCGAAGATCTGGTGCACGGCCTCGCGGTCCCAGCCCCGCCAGCGCAGGTCCTCGGGCGCCAGCGGCAGCTCCAGGTGGTCGACGAGGTGGTTGAGCTCGTAGTTGCGCATGACGTCGGCGAGGTGGGCCCGCACGTTCTCGCCGGCCTTGCCCTTGATCTCGTCGACCCGGGCGATGATCCCGTCGAGCCCGCCGAACTGCACGATCCACTTGGCCGCGGTCTTGTCGCCGACCCCGGGCACCCCGGAGAGGTTGTCGCTGTCCTCGCCGACGAGCGCGGCCTTGTCCCGGTACTGCGACGGCGGAATCCCGTATTTCTCCTCGACCCGCGCCGGGGTCATGCGGTCCATCTCGGTGACGCCGCGCTTGAGGTAGAGCACGGTGACGTTGTCGCTGACGAGCTGGAACGCGTCGCGGTCGCCGGTGATGATCGAGGTCGGCATCCCCTGCTCGGTGGCCTGCCGGGCGAGCGTGGCGATCACGTCGTCGGCCTCGTAGCCCGGCTTCTCCACGAACGGGATGCGCAGCGCGTTGAGGACCTCCTTGATGAGGTCGACCTGGCCGGAGAACTCGGGCTTGGACGCTGAGCGGTTGGCCTTGTACTCCGCGTATTTCTCCAGCCGGAACGTCTGGCGCGACACGTCGAACGCCACCGCGATGTGCGTGGGCTGCTCGTCCCGCAGCATGTTGATCAGCATCGACGTGAAGCCGAAGACGGCGTTGGTCACCTGGCCCGTCGCCGTGGAGAAGTTCTCCGCGGGCAGGGCGAAGAACGCCCGGTAGGCGAGCGAGTGCCCGTCGAGCAGCAACAGCCTGGAGTCAGTCGAACCCGTCACACCACCGAGCCTAGTCGTGGGGTATGACAAAAAACCGCCCAGCCCCTCGGGGCGTTTCATACAGAATGTCCGATTCACCCGCCGGGCGGCACTTGCCGGAAGCCTCGCCGGAACGCCGGAACGAAAACCCCGGACAAAGCGATTCGCGTTGCGGTAACGAACAGGAAGATTACGACTGCGCAACTTCCTTGGGCGTGTTGGCCCGAAGGCCTAGTGCCGAGGGGGCACTGTCATTAGGTTGAGCCCTCATCAGCGTCTTGGCATCTAGGCGCAACCACGCCTACCGCGCTGTTAAAAAGGAGACAGGTGATGATCCGCCCCAATCTCGGATGGCGCTCCGTCGCCGTGCTGAGCGCCGCCTGCCTGGCGCTCAGCGCGTGTGGTGACGACAAGGCCGACAGCCCCTCGACGGGCGCCACCAGCGGCGGCGCCGCCGCAGCCGGTGACGGTGTGCTCAAGATCGGCACGATCCTGCCGCAGACCGGCTCCCTGGCCTTCCTCGGCCCGCCGGAGTTCGCCGGCGTCGACGTGGCCATCAAGGAGATCAACGACAACGGCGGCGTGCTCGGCAAGCCGGTGCAGATCACCCACATGGACTCGGGCGACACCTCCACGGACATCGCCACCCAGTCGGTGAACAAGCTGCTCACGGACAAGACCGACGTCATCATCGGCGCCGCCTCGTCCTCCGTCTCGCTGTCCGTCATCGACAAGATCACGGGCGCCGGGGTCGTGGAGATCTCGCCGGCGAACACCTCGACGGCGTTCACCACCTACAACGACCACGGCCTCTACTTCCGCACCGCGCCCCCGGACACCCTCCAGGGCCGCGTGCTGGGTGACCTGATCGTCCAGGACGGCAACGCGAACGTCGGCATGCTGGTCCTCAACGACTCCTACGGCACCGGCCTCGCCGAGAACGCCAAGAAGGAGATCGAGAGCGGCGGCGGCAAGGTCGTCGCGTCGGTGACCTACGACCCGAAGGCCGCGGACTTCAGCGGTGAGGTCGGCCAGATCAAGGCGGCCAACCCCGACGCGATCGCGATCATCGGCTTCGACGAGACCAAGAAGATCGTCCCCAAGCTGGTCGAGCAGGGCCTGAAGAGCAAGAAGTGGTACTTCGTGGACGGCAACATCGCCGACTACTCGAAGGACTTCCCGGCCGGCACGCTCACCGGCTACAAGGGCACCCAGCCCGGCGCCGAGACCAAGGCCGACTTCAAGCAGCGCCTGCTCGCCGCGAACAAGGACCTGAAGGACTTCAACTACGCCGTTGAGTCCTACGACGCGACCATCCTCGCGGCCCTGGCCGCCGAGGAGGCCGGCAGCGACAACCCGGCCGAGATCGCCAAGCACCTCGTCACCGTCTCCAAGGGCGGCGAGAAGTGCACCACCTACAAGCAGTGCGTGGACCTGATCAAGGCCAAGAAGGACATCGACTACGACGGCCTCTCCGGCCCGATCTCCTTCAACGACGCCGGTGACCCGGCCGAGGCCACCATCGGTGTCTACACCTACGGCCCGGACAACAAGCTCCTCCCGGACGTGAAGTACCAGGCCGGCAAGATCTGAGTCTGACGGCCCCGAAGGCCCCCGTCGCGCGAGCGGCGGGGGCCTTTTCGTGCGTCCGCGCGCAGTTCCCGATAAACCTGCGAAAAGCCACAAAAGCCTATGGCTCGGGCCGCGTCAGTCACAGACCGTTGCTCCCGCCAGACAAAAGGGCGGTCCCCGGAGGGCCTTCGGCCGAGGGGGACCGCCCTAGCCAGGTCCGGGGGGCCAAGGACGGAACGCCGGGCCCGACGGCCCCGATATGACCTCGGAAATCACCGTTCCGCGGGCGGAACAATGAACCGGCTCTGCAAGGTCATCGTAAATATCGCATTACGCAAGCGGGCGCCGGTAAAAACGACGTGAAATCGGGAACGAAAGCGAGCCGGATGCGGGGTCGAAAAATCCCGCGCCCCCGTGGGAGGCGCGGGATTTCCGCGGTGCGAAAAACGACGGTTCAGGCCCGGGCGAGCGTCCCGAGGTACAGCTCGATGACCCGCGGGTCGTTGATCAGGCCCTGTCCCGACGCGGTGTAGGCGTTGCGGCCCTGGTCGAGCACGTAGCCGCGGTCGCAGATCTGCAGGCACCGCCGCGCGTTCTGCTCGACCATCACGACCGTCACGCCGGTCGAGTTGATCTGCTTGGTCCGGAAGAACACCTCGTCCTGCAGCGCCGGCGACAGACCGGCCGACGGCTCGTCCAGCAGCAGCACGCTGGGCTCCATCATGAGCGCCCGGGCCATCGCCACCATCTGCCGCTCGCCGCCCGACATGAGGCCGGCCCGCTGCTTGCGCCGCTCGGCCAGGGTCGGGAAGAGCTGGGTGACGAACTCGAAGCGCTCCTTGAACCGCTTGGGGCGCAGGAACGTGCCCATCTGCAGGTTCTCCTCGATGGTCAGCGCCGCGAAGACGTTGTTCGTCTGCGGCACGAAGCCGATGCCCCGCTCGACCAGCGCGTGCGCCTTGAAGTTGGTGATGTTCTCCCCGCGCAGCGTGACCGCGCCGGAGCGGATGTTCACCAGCCCGAACATCGCCTTGAGCAGCGTGGACTTGCCGGCGCCGTTCGGGCCGATGATGCCCACGAGCTCGCCGTCGTGCACGTAGAGGTCGGCGCCGTTGAGGATGTTGACGCCGGGCAGGTACCCGGCGACGACGTCGTCGGCCCGCAGGATCGCGCCCTCGGCCTTGCCCAGGTGCTCGGAGCGGTCGACGATCTCGTTGCTGACCGGCGCCGCGGTCTCGTCGGGCAGCTCGGTGTCGTCGGGCAGTTCGGGGGAGACGGTCACGATCGGTCCTTTCCGTCGGAGCCGTCGGCCGGCGACTGCTCCCGCTCGAGCTCGTCGACGGCCGGGATCAGGGTCACGTCGCCGCCCTCGGCGAGCTCGCCGGCGTCGACCTCCTCGCCGCCGACGGTCTTGACCGCGCCGTCGTGGTGGGCGCCCAGGTAGGCGTCGATCACCCGCGGGTCGGCCATGACCTTGTCCGGGGTGCCCTCGGCGATCACGCCGCCCTGCCCCATGACGATGATCCAGTCACTGATGTCGTGGACCATGTCCATGTCGTGCTCGACGAACAGCACCGTCATGCCGTCCTCGCGCAGCTGCTTGACGTGGCCGAGCAGCGACTGCGTCAGGGCCGGGTTCACGCCGGCCATCGGCTCGTCGAGCATGACCATGTCGGGCTGCACCATGAGGGCCCGGGCCATCTCCAGCAGCTTGCGCTGGCCGCCGGAGAGGCTGCCGGCGAAGTCGTCCTTCTTGGCGATGAGCTTGAAGCGGGTGAGCAGATCCTCCGCGCGGGCGGTGATCTCCTCCTCCTGCTGCTTCCAGATGCCCGGGATCAGGGCGCGCCAGAAGCCCTCGCCCTTCTGCCCGGTGGCGCCCAGCCGCATGTTGTCCATGACGGTGAGCTTGGACAGCGCCTTGGTCAGCTGGAAGGTGCGGACCATGCCGGAGCGGGCGACCTTGTGCGCCGGTACCCCGGAAAGGCTCTTGCCATTGAACGTCCAGGACCCCTCGTCCGGCGCGTCGAAGCCGGTGAGCAGGTTGAAGAACGTCGTCTTGCCGGCGCCGTTGGGCCCGATGAGCGCGGTGATCGAACCGCGCTGCACCTCGGCGTGCTTGACGTCGACGGCGGTGAGGCCGCCGAAGCGGCGCACGACGCCGTCGGCGACGAGGATCGGGTCGGGCTTGGGCACGCCCGGCTCGCAGGCGACGTCGGCCAGGGCCGCCGTCGCCCGCTCCTTGGCGGTGCCGGTTGCCTGCAGGGGCTCAGCGGACATCGAGCATGACCTCCCTCTTGTCGCCGAAGATGCCCTGCGGCCGGTAGATCAGCAGCAGGATCAGGCCGATGCCGACCAGGATGTACCGCACCGAGCCGGCCTGGTTGGTGCTGATCAGCCACGACGGGATGTCCTTGTGGTTGATCGCCTCCGACAGCGTCGAGTCGATGAAGACGAGCAGCACCCAGAAGATCGACGCGCCGACGACGGGGCCGAAGACCCGCGCCGCGCCGCCGAGGATGACGATCGTGTACGCGAAGAACGTGAACTCCGTGCCGTACGTGTCCGGCTGCACCGCGGCCCGGTCGAGGGCGAAGACGAAGCCGCCGAGCGAGCCGATGACACCGCCGAGGACCAGCGACTGCATCTTGTAGGAGAAGACGTTCTTGCCGAGGCTGCGCACCGCGTCCTCGTCCTCGCGGATGGCCTTGAGCACACGGCCCCACGGGCTCTTCATCAGCAGCCAGACGACCAGGCAGGCCAGCAGCACCAGGCCCCAGCCGACGACCAGCACCCACAGCTCACGGTCGGTGAACGTGATGAGGTCGGCGATGTTGACGCCCTTGCTGCCCTGCCACGGGCTCAGGTCGTAGAACTGCTGCGAGAAGTTCTGCAGGCCGTCCGAGGCGCCGGTCCACTTGCGCAGGCCGGTGGCCCGGTAGATGAGCCGGATGATCTCGGCCGCGGCGATCGTGACGATGGCGAGGTAGTCCGCGCGCAGCCGCAGGGTGGGGATGCCGAGCAGCAGCGCCAGGACGATCGCGGCGGCCAGGCCGATCGCGACGCCGAGGAAGAACGGCAGGCCGAACGTGGAGACCGTGATCGCGATGCCGTAGGCCCCGACGCCCAGGAACGCCGACTGCCCGAAGTTGAGCAGGCCAGTGTAGCCGAAGTGGACGTTGAGGCCGATGGCCGCGAGCGCGTAAGCAATAGTGGTGGACCCGATGATCGCTTCCAGCGAGACGCTGAAAATGGAGTGCCAGTTCATCGTGTCCCCCTCAGCCGATCCGGGTCCGGCGGCCGAGGATGCCCTGCGGCCGGAAGAGCAGGATCACGATCAGTACGGCGAGCGCGCCAACGGTCTTGAGCTCGGACGGGATCCACAGCGTCGACAGCTGGACGAACAGGCCGATGACGAGGCTGCCCACCAGGGCGCCCCAGGCCGTGCCGAAGCCGCCGAGCGTGACGGCCGCGAAGACCAGCAGCAGGATCTGGAAGCCCATCTGGTAGCCGACGTTCTGGTAGGTCCCCAGCAGCACGCCGGACAGGGCGGCCAGACCGCCGCCGAGCGTCCAGACCAGCCGGATGATGCGGTCCACGTTGATGCCGGAGGCCGCGGCGAGGGCCGGGTTGTCGGCGACCGCGCGGGTCGCCTTGCCCAGCCGCGTGCCGAGCAGCGCCCAGGACACGCCCACGATGGCCAGGATGGCGATCGCGTCGCAGACGAGGTTCTTCGGCGCGATGGTGAACGGCCCGTACTGCTGGCCGGGCTGGCCGTTGTACTCCCCGAAGGACTTGGCCTCGCCGCCGAAGAAGTACAGGAAGATGTATCGCAGGGCGAGGGACAGACCGATCGAGATGATCATCGTGGTCACCATGTTGGTCCGGCGCCGGCGCAGCCAGCCCCAGAACACCCGGTCCTGGGTGTAGCCGGCCACCGCGCCGATCACGACCGCGATGAGCCCCGACAGGATCAGCGGCAGCCCGATGGTCACGTTGAACAGGAAGGTCATCAGCGCGCCGAAGGTGACCAGCTCGCCATGGGCGAAGTTGGTCAGGCCGGTGGTGCCGAAGATCAGCGAGACGCCGAGCGCGGCCAGCGCGATGATGAGCGCGAAGTGGATGCCGGTGTAGAGCAGGTCCGCGTAGCGGTCGAAGCTCGACGGCGCCTTGGGGGCACCCGGGTTGTTCTGGCCCGCGGCACCGGCCGCCCCGCCGAGCGGGAAGAGCACGTTGCGGGCCTGCCCGTCGGCCACGGTCGGCGTCAGGCTCGGGCGGTTGTTGGTCACGGTCAGACCGGACGGGAGCGAGGACACGTCGAGGTCGACCCGGTACTGGCCGGGGCCGGGGACGGCGATGGTCCATTTGCCCTGAGCGTCTGAGGTTGCTACGCCGACGGACGCGCCGTCCTGGGTGAACGCACTGATCTTGACCCCGGCGACGGGTGCGTCGCCGTTCTTCAGCGTTCCCTGCAACGCCTCTCCCTCGGCCCAGGCGCTTGTAGCGCCGACGCCGAAGGAGAGCATCACGCAGGCCAGGAAGGCCGTGAGCATGATCACGGCTCTACGCAATGGTGCTCCTCGAATAACGGTGACTCACGGTGCATCCCGACCCTCGGGACTGGCGGATCATAGCCCGGGGTGCAAGGCATTTGCGCGCCGTTACCAAGCCGTTATTCGATGTCGAGCAAGCCGCCACCAAACATGCCGTGCGCAGGTAAAAGGTCAGGACTCGGCGGTTACAGTACTGTTTCCGCCGGCGGTCTCGGCGATGATGCGATCGGCGACTTCCCGCATCGTCATGCGGTGGTCCATCGCGGTGCGCTGGATCCATTTGAAGGCCTGCGGCTCGTTCATGCCGTAGGTCGCCATGAGCTGGCCCTTGGCGCGCTCGACGACCTTGCGGGTCTCGAGCCGCTCGGTGAGCGTGGCCACCTCGGACTCGAGCACCGCCAGCTCCGCGTACC
This sequence comes from Dactylosporangium sp. CA-052675, assembly GCF_050947935.1. Classification (GTDB taxonomy): domain Bacteria; phylum Actinomycetota; class Actinomycetes; order Mycobacteriales; family Micromonosporaceae; genus Dactylosporangium. The sequence continues at coordinate 8,388,719 of NZ_CP192010.1, forward strand.
GCGACACGGCGATCTCCACCGCCGGCACCAGGTCGCTCTTCTGGAACGGCTTCACCAGGTAGGCCATCGCACCCGCCGCGCGCGCCCGCTCCACGAGGTCGCGCTGGCTGAACGCCGTGAGGATGACGACCGGCGCGATCCGCCCGCCGGCGATCTTCTCGGCCGCCGCCAGCCCGTCCATGATGGGCATCTTGATGTCCAGGATCACCAGGTCGGGCTTGAGCTCCTCGGCGAGCCGGACAGCCGTCTCGCCGTCGCCGGCCTCGCCGACGACGTCGTAGCCCTCCTCCACGAGCATCTCGCGCAGGTCGAGGCGGATGAGCGCCTCGTCTTCCGCGATGAGCACCCGACGGCTCTGTGCCTCGGCCACTGGCCTCTCCCGATCCGATCCGACGCGTCCGACGGCGGTTACCGTCGCGATCAGAGTAGTGGGTACCCTAGTGCGGCGTACTCGTCCCGGTATCCCAATCGGCAGAGGAACGGAGCTCAAACCTCCGACAGTGTGGGTTCGAATCCCACCCGGGGCACCAAACCGGCACACAAGCCCCACGAGAACGTGACGCCGGACACCATCCGCCCTGCGTAAGTACCACCGCGCGCGCGACTCGATACGCGTCGCGCCGATCTCCGCGGGCCCGAGCGAGCACCCAGGACGCACCTCGCCCGTCTCCGTCGCGAGACCCTGACACGCCAACCTGCATGTCGGATATTTCGCTCGCCGGGGTAAAAATCGGGCGCGGGGTCCACCCTGCCGCTGCGATGGCACGCCTTCGGCGAGGTCGGCTCCCTGGCACGGCGAGCGGGGCGCGGACGACGGCTCCGAGTGGCGACTCGCCCCGATCGGCCACCTGCGATCGGCTACCCGCCGACGAAGTGCGAGTGAGGGCGGCGCAGCGACGCGACCCGAGGGACGTTCAGTCGAGGTGCACCGGCTCCGCGCCCTCGGTCAGCAGGTCCAGGCCCGCCCCCGTCACGACCTGGGCCGGTTGCCGGTCCCGGCCCGCGATCGCCGCCAGCCGCTGCACCGGCAGCCGGTCCGCCTCCAGCGCCGCGGCGAAGACCACGTTGCCGAAGCGGCGCCCCCGCAGCAGCTCCGGCCGCACGATCAGGCACACGTCGGCGAACACGGTGCGCAGGGTCGCGGCCTGGCCCCGGGAGAAGTTGAGCGGGGCGAGGTCGGCGACGTTGAGGGCGTACACGCCGCCGGGGGCGAGCAGGCGCGCCACCGAGGCCGCGAAGCCGACGTCGGAGACGCTCTCGGGCATCTGGGCGGCGTCGTACACGTCGCCGATGATCAGGTCCCAGGCGCCGGGTTCGAGGCCGGCGACGGTCGCGCGGGCGTCCCCGAAGAGCAGCTCGATCGAGGCGTCCTCGGGCAGGGGCAGGATGCGCTGGACGAACGCGGCCAGGCGGCGGTCGCGCTCGATCACGAGCTGCGGGGAGCCCGGGCGGGTCGCGGCGACGTACCGCGGCATCGTGAACGCCCCGCCTCCGAGGTGCAGCACGCGGATCGGCTCGCCCTCCGGGAATGCGGCGTCGACGACCGAGCCGAGGCGGCGGGTGTACTCGAAGTACAGGTGGGTCGGGTCGCGCACATCGACGTACGACTGCTGCACCTCCTCCACGAGGAGCGTCCAGCCGCCCTTGCGCCGGGGGTCGCGGACCAGGCGGGCCGCGCCGAACTCCCCGTTCTCGGCGATCCCGTCGACGATCTCCCGCCAGCTTCCCATTGGGGCACAACCTACCGTGCAGGTGCGAAACCCTCAGCTGAGGGCAGGACCGGCCGAATCTGCGGACATGGAGGGCCGCACCACCATCATCCGCACGGTCGACGACGTCATCGACGCCCGCGCGGTCACCACTGTCTTCCAGCCCATTGTGCGACTCGACTCCTGGAACCGCCGCCGGCACGAGGTCGTCGGCTACGAGGCGCTGACCCGCGGCCCGGCCGGCACCCCGTGGGAGGAGCCGCTGCCGCTGTTCGAGGCGGCGGCCGGGCGCGGGCGGCTCGCCGAGCTCGACTGGGTGTGCCGGGCCGCCGCCTACCGCGCCGCCCTCGACGCCGGCCTGCCCTTCGGCGTCACGCTCTTCGTCAACGCCGAGCCCGCCGCGCTCGGCGTACCGTGCCCGCCCGACCTGGCCCCGACGATCCTCGACGCCCAGCTGCGGCTGCGGGTGGTGGTCGAGATGACCGAGCGGGCCATCGGCCACGACCCGTCGGCGCTGCTCACCGCGGCCGAGGCGTGCCGCGGGGCGGGCTGGGGCGTGGCCCTGGACGACGTGGGCGCGGAGCCGGCGTCGCTGTCGGTCATGCCGTTCGTCCACCCCGACGTGGTCAAGCTCGACCAGTACCTGACCCAGCGGCCCGCCCGCGGCGACGCGGCCCGGGTCGTCAACGCCGTCGTCGCCTACGCCGAGCGCGCGGGCGCCGTGCTGCTGGCCGAGGGCGTGGAGACCCGCGAACACCTCGACGCCGCGCTGGGCATGGGGGCCACGCTCGGGCAGGGCTGGCTCTTCGACCGGCCCGGCCCGCTCCCGCCGGACGTGCGCACCCGCCCCGGCTCGGCCACCGTCCCGTTCGTCGTCGCGCCGGCCTCCCCCGGCGGCCGCACCCCGTACGAGCTCGTCGCCGCCCGCCGGCCCACCGCCGAGGCGACGAAGCGGATGCTGCTGCCGCTGAGCCACTACCTGGAGGCGCGGGCCCACGATCCCGCCGAGCCGCCGATGCTGCTGGCCTCGTTCCAGGACGCACGGCACTTCACGCCCGCGACCGCCCGCCGCTACCAGGCCCTGGCCCGCGACGCGTCCCTGGTCACGGTGCTGGCTACGGAGCTGCCGAGCGCGCCGGCGCAGGGCGTGCGCGGGATCGCGCTGGCCGGCGACGACCCGCTGCGCGGCGAATGGAACGTCATCGTGGTCGGGCCGCACTTCGCGGGCGCCCTCGTGGCCCGGGACCTGGCCGACACCGGCCCCGAGGAGCAGCGGCGGTTCACCTACGCGCTGACGTACGACCGGGATCTGGTCCTCGACGCGGCCCGTGCGCTCCTGCAGTGGGTTGTGCCAACATAGGCGTCCATGAGGCGCCTGCTCGTCGTCGCGCTGCTGATGCTCGTCTCGCTGGGCGGGGCGGCGCTGGCTGGGCACGCACCGCGACCCGCCCCGGCGGCCGGCGGTCCGGCGCTGCCGATCCGGGTCGAGCTCACCCAGGGGCGCGTCGACGAGGTGCGGCACACCGTGCAGATCTCGATGCACAACGACGGGGCCGAGAGGCTCGTGGTCGAGCGGGTCGAGCTGCGGTCGCCGTCGTTCACCGGCACCGAGCCGGTCACGGCCGACGCGTGGCTGCCGCCGGGCGGGCTGCAGGTCGACGTGCCGGTGTCGTACGGCCGGGGCGTCTGCACCGGCGACGAGCTCAAGCCGCGCGCCGCCCCCTCGTTCGTGGCCCTGCGCGTGCACACGGAGCACGGCCCGGCTCGCGACGTGCGGTTCCCGCTGGCCGATCCGAACCCGATGCTCGACAAGTTCCTCGCGATCGACTGCCAGCAGGCGTACCTCGACCGCCAGGCGACGTTCACCTTCGGCCCCTGGACCCATCTGCCCAGCGGCTGGGTCGACGGCACGGTGGTGGTCCGGCGCACCGGCTTCAAGGGCACGATCACGCTGCGGGAGTTCGTCGGCAGCATCCTGCTCGAGGTCATGCCCGTCCCGCTGCGGGAGGCGACCCCGAAGCCCTACGGCGTGCTCCCGCCCGGGACCGACGAGCTGAGGATCCCGATCATCGTCGACGGGGAGCGCTGCACCCCGCACGCGCTCGCCGAGATCAAGAAGCCGTACGTGTTCCCGGCCTGGGTCAGTCTCGACGGCGGCCCGCCGCTCTACACCGAACTCAAGATCACCGATGCCGAGGTCGCCGCGTTCAAGCCGGTCATCGACGCGTGCGCGGCCGGGCACACGCAGATGTGACGCCATCGTGACGCCGGAGTTTTAAGCCAGCTTTAGGCCGGTTGCGACGATGTGACGGCTGGTGCCATGCTCCCAGCCATGTCCGAGGCCGGTCGGCGGGCCCAAGCCGCTCTCCCCGCGGTCGCCCTGCTGGTCCTCGCGACCGGGGCGGCGCTGGGCCTGTCCACGCTGCTCGGCTTCGCCCCGCTGCCGCCCGCCTGGCGGCTCGTCCTCACGCTCGTGATCGCGCTGCTGCTCGCGCTGGCCGCCGCCGACCAGGTGCGGGCCGCGCTCACCGACTGGCAGGGGGCGGCCGCCGCCGAGTGGGGCGCGCACCGCCGCCCGCGCCGCAACCTCGTCACCGGCGACATCACCCAGCCCAGCCGCTCGCCGGAGCGGCCCAAGGCCCGCCGGCCGTCCTGGGCGCGGCTCGCGATCACCGTGCCGGTCGCGCTCGTCCCGGCCGCGCTGCTGTGGGTGCCGCAGGTCCCCGGGCACGCGGTGGCGCTCGCGGCGACGACGTTCCTGCTGGGGTACGGCGCCTACGCCCTGCCCGTCCTGCCGCTCCTGCTCACCTGGCCCCTCCCCCGCCTGCCCCGCGAGCCCTGGCCCTGGCGGCTCCTGCTCGTCCCGGTGGCCGACCGGCGGCTCTGGCGCGCCGGCGAGTTCGCCACGCTCGGCCTCGCCACCCTGGCGTTGCTGCGCGAGCGGGTGCTGACCCGGGCCACCGGCATCGTCGTGGCGACGCTCGGCCTGCTACACCTCGTGCGCGGCAACCCGGACGTGCTCGACGGGGGCGCCGCCCGGGCCGGAGGCCTCCTGGGCTTCCTCATCGCCGAGCCCTTGGCGTTCGTACTGTCCGCAGGCGGCGCGATCGCCCTGCTCGGCGGCGTGCTCGGGGTCGCCGCGGGGATCATCGCCGCGTCGGTCGGGCGGGCCTGGGGCACCGTCGTCGGGTACGCCACCCTCGCCCTCGCCGTCGCGGTGCCCCTCGGCGCCGTCGGGGCCGGGCACTGGTACGGCTACGAGTACTTCCTGCGCACCGAGAACGGCCGCGTGGTCGTCGTCGCCGGGCTCTCCCCCACCCACCGGCAGGCGGTGCACGACACGACCCTGTCGGTCGACGGGCTCACGCCGTCGCTGCGGCAGCTCTTCGCCGACGGGCTCCCGGTCGCCGACTACGCCGACGGGGACCGCATCGCCAAGGCCCTCGCCGCGCCGTCCACCGCCGCGGCCGACGCCTACGCCGGGGAGCAGTTCGACCTCAAGGCCGGCGAGTGCTTCGACTGGATCGGCGGGTCGTCGCAGCTGCGGTACGTCGCGCAGTGCAACGCCGCCCACGTCGGCGAGGTCACCTTCGTCGGGCACCTGCCCTTCACCGTCGACCCCGGCGAGAAGGCGGTGCAGATCGCGACCCGGGCGATGTGCGAGCAGTCGTACGGCGACTACCTCGGCGTCCCCTTCGGGCAGTCCTTCCTGACGCTGGAGAAGCCGCTGCTGCCGCCGGGGCTGGACAAGGCCTGGCACGCCCGGCCGGTGATCGCCTGCTGGCTGCAGTCCGTCGGGCCGTGGCCGCTCAAGGGCACCCGGACCGTCGCGGCGCTGCAGCAGAAGGCGGCCTGGGGCCCGGCCGGCGGCTGCAGGATCGAGGTGCCGGACGCGCTGCGGATCACCGCCGAGCAGCCCAACGTGCGCTGCGTGGCCCCCGGCCCCGAGCAGCGGCTGAGCGTGCCGGGCGCGGGCTTCAACATCGACCTCGAGTTCGCCGCGATCGGCAAGTCGGCCGGCGGGGCCCGCATCGGGGCCGGGTGCTACGACGGGTCGAACCTCGCCAACGGGTACAGCTTCGAGGTCACCGCCGACGGGGTGATCGAGATCTACAAGCACGCCGGGGACCAGCACCCCAAGGTGGCCGCGTCCGCCAAGCCCAAGAACGCCGGCCCGCCGACCACCGCCTCGACGCCGCTGCAGGTGACGTGCAAGCCGACGGGGGACGGCGGGGTCGAGCTGACGGCGTTCTCGACCGGCAACCGCAAGGCGACCTACGTGGACAAGGAGAACCCGTTCACCTCGCTGAGCCCGCGCCTGGTCCTGACGAACGCCTCCACCGGCGGCGTGGTCATGACCACGATGATCTTCAGCGCGACCCGCCTCTAGGCAGTGGGCAGCAGAACCGCCCGAGCACCGGGACGCTTGCCGCTTGCCGCGGTCCGGGCGCGCGGCGATGTGTTGCACTAGGGCATGCAGATGCGTCCGGCGGAACTGGCGGCGATCCGTGCCGGCGATGTCGATTTGGCGTTCCGCCGGTGGGAACGGCCCCGGGTCAAGGTAGGCACCCGGATGCGCACCGCGGTCGGACTGGTCGAGGTCACGTCCGTCGACCGGGTGGCGGTGAGTTCGCTGTCGGCCGCCGACGCCCGCCGGGCCGGCGCGGCGTCGCTGGCCGCGCTCCGGCTGGGGCTGGACGCTCTGCACCCCGAGCGGCCGGTGTATCGGATCGGGCTGCGGTACGCCGGCGCGGACCCGCGGCACGCCCTGCGGGAATCGTTGCCCGATGCCGCGGAGATCGACGCGATCGTCGCGTGGCTCGATCGGCTCGACCGCGCCTCGCCGGCCGGGCCCTGGACTCGGGCGACGCTGCTGCTGATCGACGAACTGCCGGCCACCCGGGCGCCCGACCTCGCACGGCGAATGGGGTACGACACCCCGGCGTTCAAACAGAACGTGCGCAAGCTGAAGGAGCGCGGCCTGACCGAATCGCTCGACATCGGCTACCGGCTTTCGCCGCGCGGCGCCGCCGTCCTGGATCACGAGGGTCATCCACGGCCGGCCTCCGACCGGCCGGCGCCGGAGCCGGGCGTCCCGCTGCCACACCTGGGCGCGGCCGCGACCCGGGCGCTCACCTCACGCGGCGTGGTCAACCTCGAACAGGTCGCCGAGCTCAGCGAGGCCGAGGTGCGGGCACTCCACGGAGTCGGGCCCTACGCGCTGCGCCACCTACGAGCCGCGATGGACTCGGCCGGGCTGGCCTTTCGCGACGATCCCGGAACCGCACCGCAGGTCACCGTCACGCCGGCGCAACGCCGATCGACCTGACGCCCCGGTTCTCATCGAAGACGCCACCGGTTCTCGCAAGAGCGAAGGCCCCTCGCCCAGCTCCTGCTGACCTGGCTCGTGGGTCGAGCGGCCGCCCGCAGCGGCGGGCCGGCCTCAGGCGGCGGCCGCAGTGGGCATGACCAGCAGCAGCTGGCCGCCCGGGCGGGTCGACATGCGCACCGGCAGCGCCATCATCCGGCCCGCGCGGATGAGTACCGTCGCGGTGTCCAAGTCGGCCACGCGCAGCCCCGGCGAGCCGCTGCGCGCCGGGCCCGAGACCAGGAGCACCCCGCGCCAGGCGGCCTCGGCCAAGCGGCGGGAGTGGCGGACCTGGCGGGTCGAGCGTGGCTCGGTGGGCACGGCGCACAGATCGGTGTACCCCTGCGCCCACGCGCGGTCCAGGAACTGCCCGGCTCCGGGGTCGCCGAAGACGCGGAAGATCTCGTACCGGTGGCGGTTGCCGGCCGTGTACCGGTGCACGCTCGCCGTGCGCCCCGCCGCGGTCAGCAGCTCGGCGAGCCGCTCGGCCGCCGCGCCGCGGTTGAACTCCGCCAGGACGCCGTCGAGAGATCGTGCCCGGGAGCCCCCCAGCGCCCGGGCACGGCCTCCACCTCCACACACCCCAGTACATCGCACCAGCACGGCCGCCTCGAACGCGGCGACGGTCGAGGCCCGGTAACGCTCGCCGCTCGGCACGATGTCCACCGCACAACCGTGGCAAACAGGCGCCCGCCTGCGGGAGGGTCCGCCCCGGTTCCTTGACGAACTCTTGAAGGTGACCCTCCCGTACCATGGGCCCACGATGCGGGTGATGCTGGTGGAAGACGACGCACGGGTGGCGGCCGCCCTGGCCACGGCCCTGCGCCGGCGCGGGCACGAGGTGGTGCACTGCCCGACCGCCCAGTCGGCCCTCGACACGTTCGCGGGCGAGCCCTTCGATCTGGTGCTGCTCGACCTCAACCTGCCCGACGGCGACGGCATCGACGTGTGCCGAACGCTGCGCCGCAAGGACGAGAGCGTCGCGATCATCGCCGTGACCGCCCGGGCCGAGGAGCGCGACCGGGTCGTCGGGCTGCAGACGGGCGCCGACGACTACGTGGTGAAGCCGTATTCGATGGCCGAGCTCAACGCGCGCATCGAGGCGGTGCTGCGCCGGGCCGCCCGGGCCGCGCCGCCGCCGAGCGAGGTGCTCACGGCCGGGCCGGTCACCGTGGACGTGGCCGCGCGCCGGGTGGTCGCCGGCGGGCGGGACGTGTCGCTGACCCGCAAGGAGTTCGAGATCCTCGCGGTGCTGGCCCGCACGCCGGGGGTCGTGGTGTCCTACGACCGGCTGATCCTCGCCGTCTGGCAGACGAGCTTCGTCGGGCGGCACACCCTCGACGTCCACGTCGGCTCGCTGCGCGCGAAGCTCGACGTGCCCGGGCTCGTGCAGACCGTGCGCGGCGTCGGTTACCGCCTCGCGCCATGAGGGTCCGACTGGTCTCCGTGTACCTCGTGCTGCTCCTGCTGGTGCTGGCGGCGCTGGAGGTACCGCTGGCGATCTCGCTCGCGGGACGGGACACCCAGCGGCTGGTCGCGGACCGGCTCGCCGACGCGACGCGGTTCGCCACGCTCGCCGAGCCGGCCCTGCGCGACACCGACACCGCGGAGCTGGCCGCCGAGCTGACCCGCTACGACGACGTCTACGGGGTGGCGGCCGTGGTCGTGGACCAGGACGCGCACCAGGTCGTCGGCTCCCGCCCCGACCTGCGCCTCGCCGACGGCAACGTGGTGCGCCAGGCCCGCCGCGCGCTGGAGGGCCGGGAGGCGAGCGAGGACGGCACGATCTGGCCCTGGCGCACCCAGCCGCTCGTCGTCGCGGTGCCGGTCGGCCGGGGCGGCGAGGTGATCGGCGCCGTCGTGACCGTCTCGCCGACCCGCAGCAACGCCAACGGCGTCGGCAGCGCCTGGGGCATCCTGGCCGGCGGCGGGCTCGTGGTCCTCTTCGCCGGCATCGTCGCGGCCTGGTCGCTGGCGCGCTGGACGCTGCGGCCGGTCGCCGAGCTCGACTCGGCCGCGCACGAGCTCGCGGCCGGCGACTACGCGGTGCGCGTCCCGGCCGCCGACGGCCCGCCGGAGCTGCGCCGCCTCGGCAGCGCCTTCAACGAGATGGCGGAGACCGTCGCCGACGCCCTGGAGCGGCAGCGCGCGTTCGTCTCGCACGCGAGCCACCAGCTGCGCAACCCGCTGACGGCGCTGCGCCTGCGCGTCGAGGACCTCGGCGCGGACCTCGCCGACCCGCAGGCGATCGAGGGCCACCGGCTCGCGCTGGAGGAGGCGGAGCGCTTCGGCGAGGTGCTCGACAGCCTGCTCGCCCTGGCGCGGGCCGAGCGGGGCAAGTACGACCTCGCCGACTTCGACGCGGGCGAGACCGCCTGGGCCCGGGTGCTGGCCTGGCAGCCGGTGGCCGCGAAGAAGGACATCACGCTGCGGTACGTGCGCCCGGCCCGGCCGCTGCGGGCCCGCGCCGTGCGCACCGCGATCGACCAGGCCCTGGACGCGCTCATCGACAACGCGGTGAAGTTCTCGGGGCCCGGGACGACGGTGACGGTACGCCCCAACGCCGACGACCACGGCGTGGCCCTCCACGTGATCGACAACGGCCCGGGCCTGACCGAGGAGCAGCGCGACATGGCGACCGAGCGCTTCTGGCGCGCCCCGGACGCCCAGAACGTCGACGGCAGCGGCCTGGGCCTGCCGATCGTCGCCGTGCTCGTCGACGCCTCCGGCGGCCGCTTCGACCTGCTGCCCAACGAGCCGTCGGGCCTGCACGCCCGGGTCTGGTTCCCCGCCGCGCTGTGACCCGCGCTAGGCCTTCTGGTCGCGGTAGTAGCGGATCGCGCCCGGGTGCAGCGGCAGCGGCGGGGTCGAGATGGCGGAGCGGATGTTCAGCCGCGCGGCCGCCTGGTGGGCCTTCGCGAGCTCGTCGCGGCCTTCGAAGAGCAGGCGGGTCACGCCGTACGCCAGCGGCTCGCTCATCGACAGCCGCACCACGAGGTAGTTGGCGATGCCGATGGCCACGGTGGCCGTGATGCCCGTGTACGTCGAGGCCGGCACCACCCGCTCGGCGTAGTAGTCGCCGTACTCCCCGCGCAGCAGCTGCACCGACTCCTCCAGCGGCAGCAGGGCGATCGGGAACGTGCGGGCCAGGTCGGCGATGGCCGCGACCGGCAGGCCGCCGGAGAAGAAGAACGCGTCGATGGTCCCCGCCCGCAGCGCCTTTACCGAGTCGTCGAGGCCGAGCGGCTGCGCGTCGACGGTGACGTGCGAGACCTCCAGCACCCGGGCGGCGGTGATCGCGGTGCCGGAGCCCTCGGCGCCGATCGAGACCTTGCGGCCCGTGAGGTCCTGCAGGCGCCGGATCCGGCTGGCGGCCGCGACGACGACGTGGATGTGGTCGTCGTAGAGGCGGGCCAGGGCGCACAGCTGCTTCGGGTGGCTCTGCTCGTTGTCCGCGGCGATGTCGGCCTGGGTGAACGCCACGTCGGCGGTGCCGTCGAGCACGCTCTGCACGTTGTACTGCGACGCCGCCGTGGTCAGCACGCTCGCGTGCACGTTGGGCAGGTACCGCTTGCACAGCTCGGCGATCGCCGTGCCGTAGCGGTAGTACACGGCGCCCGGGCTGCCCGTGGCGATGCGCAGGTCGCCGGTGGCCTCGGCCCCGTCGTCGTCGCAGCCGGCCAGCCCCGGCAGGGCGAGCGCCGCCGGCCCGGCCGCGGCCAGGCCCAGCAGCGTCCGGCGTCTCATGCCGGCAGGCCCAGCAGCGGCCGCAGCGCCTCGATGGTCGCGGCCGCGCCCCGGTGGTGCAGCGTGGTCATGCCCAGCGCGCGGGCGGGCTTGAGGTTGCCGGGCAGGTCGTCGACGTAGACGCACTCGGCCGGGTCCAGCCCGACCGCCTCGGCCCCGAGGGCGTAGATCTCCGGCGCGGGCTTGCGCAGCCCGACCTCGGCGGAGATCACGACGCCGTCGAAGAGCTCGCCGAGCAGGACGCGGTCGTACCGGTCGAGCCCCCACGAGTTCGAGATGAGCCCGGTGCGGATGCCGGCGTCGCGGGCGGCCCGCACGAAGTCCAGCATCGCCACGTCCTCCCCGGCCTCGCCCATGAGCCGCGGGATGAGCCCCTCGGCGGCGACGCCGGGCCCGAGCAGCGCGGCGAACCCGGCCTCGAACCCGGCCTCGGGCAGCGTGCCGTCCTCGAGCCCGGCGAGCAGCTCCCGCGCCCGGGGATCGGCGCGGAAGAGCTCGCGAACGGTCCCGGGCGCCAGCCCCTCCCGCGCGCAGAACGCGTCGAACGACGCGAACACGTCGGTGGTGAGCACACCGCCCCAGTCGACCAGCAGACCCCTGTGCGTCATGCCCCGAGGGTAGTCACCCCTTCGCGGTCTCGGCGGCGAGGGCGAGCGCCACCTCCCGCTGCGACCCCGCCTGGCGCTGCCGGTGGGCGGAGGTCCCCCGGGAGCGCAGGGCGGACAGGAGCTCCAGCGCGGTGTCCCACTCGTCGCGGGCCTCCAGCGCCGGGCGCACGTGCCGCAGGAGCGCGTCGATGCGGACCCCGGCCGGGACCGCGGTGCGGGTCGTCGGGTCGACGAGGTGCCCGCCGAGGCCGGAGCGGGCCGCGCGCCAGGTGGCCGCGCGCAGCAGGACCTGCGGCGCCTCCGGCAGCGGCCGGCCGGCGTCGTCCTCCTCGGCGGCGACGGTGACCAGGGCCCGGGCCAGCGCGGCCAGCAGCACCACGTCGTCGAGGTCGGGGCAGGAGTCGGCGACGCGCACCTCGACCGTCGGGTAGCGGGCCGACGGGCGGGCGTCGAAGTACACCATCCCGGCGTCGCTGATCACGCCGCTCTCCACGAGGGTGGCGACGACCCGCTCGTACTGCGCCGCCGAGTCCAGGTCCGGCGGCGGCCCGACGGTGGGCCAGCGCGAGGTGACGATCGTGCGGTAGCTGGCGTAGCCGGTGTCCTGGCCGGCGAAGTACGGCGAGGAGACGCTGAGCGCGAGCAGGGTCGGCAGCCACTCCCGGATGCGCCGGGTGATGCGCACGGCCTGGTCCCGGTCCGGCACCCCGACCTGCACCTGGCACGCGGCCACCTGCTGCTCGTCGACGAGCTGCATGTACTCCTGGGCCATGCGCTCGTAGCGCTCGTTCGGGTACACCCGGCTGGGCGTGCTCCCGGAGCTCGGCACGGTGCCGGCGGCGACGATGGCCAGCCCGTGCCGGGCGGACGCCTCCACGAGCGAGCGCCGCTTCTCGGCCAGGTCGGCCCGCAGCGCGGTCAGGCCGGTGTGCACGGCGCTGGCGGTCTCGACCATCGACCGGTGCAGCTCCGGCTCGGCGTCGGCGCCGCGCAGGACCCGGCGGGCGGCCGGCTCGAGGTCGCCGGTCTCGCCGTTGACGACGTGGAACTCCTCCTCGACACCGATGGTGTCCCCGACGGCTACCACCGGCCGTGCACCGACTCACGCACGAGGTCGTCGTAGACGCGGGCGACCGCGTCGTGGGTCTGCGCCGGCAGCGGCGCGAGCGCGGCGGCCGCGGCGTTGCCGCGGGCCTGCTCGGCGTTGCGGGCGCCCGGGATGACCACGGAGACGGCGGGGTGGTCGATGATCCAGCGCAGCGCGAACTGGGTCATGGTGGCGCCCTCGGGCCTGAGCGCGGCCAGGCGGCGCACGGCCTGCAGGCCGGTGCCGTAGTCGACGCCGGAGAAGGTCTCGCCCTGGTCGAAGGCCTCGCCGTGGCGGTTGTACGTCCGGTGGTCGTCGGCCGCGAAGGTGGTCTGCTCGTCGTACCGCCCGGAGAGCAGCCCGCTGGCCAGGGGCACCCGGGCGATGATGCCGACCCCGGCCTTCTCGGCCGCCGGGAGGACCTCGTCGAGCGGCTTGAGCCGCAGCAGGTTGAAGATGATCTGGACGGTGGCCACGTTGGGCCGGGCGATGGCGGCGAGGGCCTCGGCGGTGGTCTCGACGCTCACGCCGTACGCCTTCATGCGCCCTTCGGCGACCATCTCGTCCAGCCCGTCGAACACGGCGTCGGTGTGGTAGACCTCGGTCGGCGGGCAGTGCAGCTGCACCAGGTCGAGGGTGTCGACGCCGAGGTTCTCCCGCGAGCGGTCGTTCCAGGCGCGGAAGTTGTCGAGGTTGTAGTTGGGCGCCTCCTGCGGCACCCGCCGCCCCATCTTGGTCGCCACCGTGACCGTCCGGTCCGGCGGCAGCGAGCGCACGAACTGCCCGACGAGGCGCTCGCTGCGCCCGTCGCCGTACACGTCCGCGGTGTCGATGAACGTCACGCCCGCCTCGTGCGCGGCGCTGAGGGTCGCGATCGCCTCGTCCTCGTCCACGCGTCCCCAGTCGGCGCCGAGCTGCCACGCGCCGAGCCCGACGACACCGACGGGGACGCCGGTGCGCCCCAGAATCCTCTCCAGCATGGAGACCACCCTAAGGCGCACCGGATCACGCCGCCCGGCTAGAACACGGGGGTTCCCGCACGCACGAGCTTCCAGTTGGCGACGAAGAAGTCCGCGGGATCGATGGAGCCCTTGGCCTGGGCCCAGTCGATGAGCAGCTGGCGGATCTCCTGCTGCGCGTTGTACACCTGCGTCTTGACGATCCCGGGGAAGTTCCCGCCCCCGGAGCGCCGGTAGTTGTTCACCGCGACGACGAACTGCTCGGCGTCGCCGACGGGGGCGCCGGTGCCGGGGTGCACGAGCCGGGTGATGCGCTGACCGACCGGCTTGGAGATGTCGATGTCGTACTCCACGCCCGAGAGCGTGTCGTAGTTGTAGTCCGGCACCGACGGGTCGCTGATCGTGGCCGGGTCCACCGGGGCGCCCGGGGCGAGCGTCACGAAGTACTTCGCCGAGTACTCGAGGTAGGCCCGCACCTCGGCCCCGGTGAGCACGACGGCCTCGAGCGTGTTGTCGTAGATGTAGAGCCCCGCGACGTCCTTGATCTTCACCTGCCCGGCCGGGAACAGCGCGGTGCGGGAGAAGGGCGCGGCGATCGACAGCACCGGCAGCGACGCGTACTGCCCGCCGGCCATGGCCGCGGCCACGGTGTCGGTCTGCACCTTGTTGATGTAGTCGAGGATCGGCGTGTCCTTGTAGCGCGACTCGGCCGCCGAGAGCTCCTGCGTCGAGGTCGCGACGACCTGGTTGACGTAGGCGACGGTCGTGTTGTGCTGGGCCTTCACCGCGGCGAGCACGACGGGGTCGGCCGCGTACGCGTTGGTGTTGATGGTCGAGGCCGCCTTGCTGGTGATCTGCCAGCGGCCACGCTCGCGGCTGAGCGTGAAGTCCATCCGGGTGACCCGCTGGCCCCACTTCGACGGCTCGGACAGCAGCACCTGCGCGCCGGTCGCCGTGTTGGTCACGAAGCGCTGCGGCACCTCGTTGTGCGCGTGGCCGAACAGGATCGCGTCGATGCCCGGCACCTGCGCGGCGATGAGCGCCGACGGGTTCTCGTTGGGCAGCTCGGGGCCGTAGCTGCTGGTACCGCTGTCGCCGCCGTGCGCGCTGACGAGCACGATGTCGGCCCCGCGGCGGCGCATCTCCGGCACGTACTTCGCCGCGGTCGCCACCATGTCGTCGAAGCGCAGCTTCCCTTCGACGTTGGCCCGGTCCCAGATGGCCACGCCGGGGTTGGTCAGGCCGAGGATGCCGACGCGCAGGTTGGGCGCGCCCTGGCCGAGGTCGACCTTCTTGATGACGTACGGCGTGAAGGCCGGCCGCCCCGTCCTGGCGTTCACGGCGTTCGCGGCCAGGGCCGGGAACCCGAGCTGGCGGATCCACAGGTCCAGCAGCGGCAGCCCGTAGTTGAACTCGTGGTTGCCCAGCGTCACGGCGTCGTAGCGGATGACGTTCATCGCCCGCGCCATCGGGTGCCGCTCGTGGGTGGTGGTGATCGGCTCCTGCTTGGCGTAGTACGTCGCCAGCGGCGTGCCCTGGATGGTGTCGCCGGCGTCGAGCACGAGGGTCGCCTTGCCGCGCCGCTCGGCCCGGATCGTGTTCACGACCGTCGCGGCCTTGGCCAGCCCGACGTCGTTGTGGGCGCTGTCGTCGTACTCCGCGTCGCGGTAGTAGTCCCAGTTGTAGACGTTGCCGTGCGTGTCGGAGGTGCCCAGCAGGGTCAGGTCCCAGGTCTTCGGGCCGCTCGGGTGCGCCTCGGCCGCCGGGCCGGCGACGAACGGGGCGGCCGCCGCGGCCGCGGCGGCCGCGAGGACCCCGCGCCGGGAGAGGTTGGTCATGTCACGCCTTCCATGGTGATCAATCCGCCTCGTGGGCGTCCCGAGCACCATAACCGCCGATCAATGACCGGATCCCGTGCAGATATGTGGCATTGTCCACGCTTCCGGCGAGGACGTGCTGGATGACGTACCCCTGCACCAGCCCCATGACGACCGCGGCCACCGCGGCCGGGTCCGCGTCGGGATCGACGAGCCCGGCGTCGCGCTGCCGCTCGACCAGCGCCGTGGCGCTGGTCCGGATGCGGCCGTAGATGCCGCCGACCAGCTCGGCGAACGCGGGGTCGTAGGCGGCCTCGCCCCAGACCTGCACCGCGATGCGCACCGGCCCGCCGCCGCCGAGGTTGCGGTCGACCTGCCCGATGAGCTCGGCGAAGGCCTCGGGCAGGGCCGGGGGCGGGTCCTGGGCGAGCAGCTGCTCCAGGGTGTCGAGGATGCTGCCGACCTTCTCCTCGGCGATGGCGCGGATGAGCTCGGCTTTACTGTTGAAGTACCGGTAGAACGCCCCGACCGAGAGCCCGGCCTCCTTGATCACGTCCTGCATCGAGGTCTGGTGGAAGCCGTTGCGCAGGAAGCACCGCGTGGCGGCATCGAGGATCTGCTCACGGCGTGCGGCGAGGTGCGCTTCGGAGACGCGGGGCATGTCCCTGATAGTAGAGCGAACGCTCGCTTTCCAAGGCTCGGATCCGCGCCCGATTCCTTGGCGCACCCAACGCAGAACGCCCGCCGGTGCTCGGGCGGGAACGCCCGATGCCCGCGGGGAACGCGATCCCTCCGGCCGGTCAGCGCTCCAGCTCGGCGAACCGCCGCTCCAAGCCGTCGACCAGCGCGTCCAGGCCGAGCTCGAAGGCCGAGTCGTCCACCTGGGTGTGCCGCCCCGCCAGCCGGTGCGCGTCGCGCAGATGCGGGTAGTCGGCCGCGTACAGCGACGGATCGTCGACGAAGCCGAGCGCGAAGGAGCCCAGCGCCGAGCCCGCCACGAAGTACCGCATCGCCGCCCCGATCCGCGTCGCCTGCGCCGGGGGCCAGCCCGCGTCGACCAGGGCGCCGTAGACCGCGTCGGCCAGGCGCAGCGACGCCGGGCGGCGGGCCGGGCCGCGGGCCAGGAACGGGACCACGTTCGGGTGGGCGCGGAAGGCGGACCGGTAGGCGCGGGCCCACGAGCGCAGCGCGGCCGGCCAGGGGTCGCGGCCCAGCATCGACAGGTCGACGCCGGCCACGATGGTGTCGCCGATCGCGTCGACGATCTCCTCCTTCGTGGCGAAGTGGTTGTACAGCGACGGCGCCTGCACGCCGAGCTCGCGGGCCAGGCGGCGGGTCGAGAGGGCGTCCAGGCCCTCCGCGTCCACGATCGCGGTGGCGACCTCGACGATCCGGTCGCGGCTCAGCAGTGGCGTTCGGGGACGGACCATGAGTACGATCCTAGAAACTAACAGCGTTAGTTAAGGAATCAGGCTATGGATCTGACCCTCAGCGACGAGCAGCAGGCCGTCCGGCGCATGACCGCCGAGTTCACCGACCGCGAGATCCTGCCCCATGCGGCGGCCTGGGACCGGGCCGAGCAGGTCGACCTGCGGATCGTCAAGAAGCTCGCCGACCTGGGACTGTTCGGCGTCACGATCCCCGAGGAGCACGGCGGCAGCGGGGGCGACCACCTGACCTACTGCCTGGTCCTGGAGGAGCTGGGCCGCGGCGACTCGTCGGTGCGCGGGATCGTCTCGGTCTCGCTCGGGCTGGTGGCCAAGACGATCCTGCGGCGCGGGACGGCGAGCCAGCGATCGCACTGGCTGCCGCGGCTGTGCTCCGGGGAGGACCTGGCCTGCTTCGCGCTGACCGAGCCCGACACCGGCTCCGACGCCGGCAACCTGGCCACCCGCGCCACCAGGGTCGACGGCGGCTGGCGGATCGACGGGGCCAAGATGTTCATCACCAACGGGACCTGGGCGAGCGTGGCGCTCGTCTTCGCGCGCACCGGCGGGCCCGGGCCGAAGGGCGTCTCGGCGTTCCTGGTGCCGATGCCCAGCGAGGGCCTGGAGGTCACCGAGATCCACGGCAAGCTCGGCCTGCGCGGTCAGGCGACCGCGATGCTCAGCTTCGACGACGTGTTCGTGCCCGCCGCGAACCTGCTCGGCGAGGAGGGCGAGGGCTTCAAGATCGCCATGGCGGCGCTGGCCAAGGGGCGGATGTCGCTCGCCGCCGGCTGCGTCGGGATCATCCAGGGCTGCCTGGACGCGGCGACCGGCTACGCGACCCAGCGCGAGCAGTTCGGCAAGAAGATCGCGTCGTTCCAGCTCGTGCAGCAGCTGCTCGCCGACATCGCCGTGGAGGCCGACGCGGCGCGGCTGCTCACCTGGCGGGTCGCCGACCTCATCGACCGGGGGCAGCCGTTCGCCACCGAGTCCTCGACCGCGAAGCTCTACGCCAGCGAGGCCGCGGTCCGCGCGGCCAACGCCGCCCTGCAGGTCTTCGGCGGCTACGGGTACATCGACGAGTACCCCGTGGGCAAGTACCTGCGCGACGCGCGGGTCACTACCGTGTACGAAGGCACCAGCCAGATCCAGAAGCTCATCATCGGCCGTGCTCTCACCGGCGTGAGCGCGTTCGCGTAAAGGGGCCCAGCACCGTGATCGACGTCGTCAATCCCGCCACCGAACAGGTCGTCGGCTCCGTCCCGCCCGGCTCGGCCGACACCGTCTCGGGCGCCGTCGCGGCCGCCCGCGCCGCGCAGCCCGCCTGGGCCGCCCTCCCCCGCGCCGAACGGGCCGATCGCCTCCAGGCGCTGCTGGACGCCATGACCGCCGCCGCGCCCGAGCTCGCCGAGCTGATCAGCTCCGAGATGGGTGCGCCGCTGGCGATCGCCCGCAAGGTGCAGGTCGGGCTGCCGCTGGCCACCCTCGGCTCGATGGTCGAGCTGCTGCGCCGCCCGGAGGAGCCCGAGCGCATCGGCAACTCCGAGGTGTACCGCGAGCCCGTCGGCGTCGTCGGGGCGATCACGCCCTGGAACTACCCGCTGCACCAGACGGTCGCGAAGGTGGCGCCCGCGCTCGCGGCCGGCAACACGGTGGTGCACAAGCCCAGCGAGGTCGCCCCGCTGTCGGCCAACCGCCTCGCCGAGCTGGTGCGGGCCGCCGGGATCCCCGACGGGGTCTACAACGTGGTCCACGGCTACGGCGACCCGGCGGGCGCGGCCCTGGCCGGGCACCCGGGCATCGACCTGATCTCGTTCACCGGCTCCACCGCCGCCGGGCGCAAGGTCGCCGCGCTCGCCGCCGCCAACGTCACCCGGGTCGCGCTCGAGCTCGGCGGCAAGTCGGCCAACGTGATCCTGCCCGACGCCGACCTCGCCGCCGCGGTGAAGGTCGGCATCGGCAACTGCTACCTCAACTCGGGCCAGACGTGCACGGCCTGGACGCGGATGCTCGTGCCCGAGTCCCGCCACGACGAGGCCGTGGAGCTGGCGGTGGCGGCCGCGGCGAAATACACCGTCGGCGACCCCGCCGATCCGGCCACCCGCCTGGGCCCGCTCGCCTCCGCGGCGCAGCGCGACCGGGTGCTCGGCTACATCGAGCGCGGGCGGCGGGACGGGGCGACGATGGCGTTCGGCGGCGGCGAGGTGCCGCCCGTCGGCTACTACGTGGCCCCGGTCGTCTTCGCGGGCGTCGACCCCGCCGACGCCATCGCCCAGGAGGAGATCTTCGGGCCGGTGCTGTCGATCATCCGGTACCGCGACGAGGACGACGCCGTGCGCATCGCCAACGCCACCAAGTACGGGCTGGCCGGCGCGGTCTGGTCCGCCGACCGCGACCGGGCGGTGGCCTTCGCCCGGCGCATGCGCACCGGCCAGGTCGACATCAACGGCGGCGCCTTCAACCCGCTCGCGCCGTTCGGCGGCATCGGGCACTCGGGCTACGGCCGCGAGCTCGGGGTGCACGGCTACGACGAGTTCACCGCCGTGAAGTCGGTGCAGCTGTGACCCGGGCCGCGGTGATGCGCTCGCTCGACGGGCCGCTGGCCCTGGAGGAGATCGAGCTCAACCCGACCGGCCCCGGGCAGGTGCGGGTGCGCCTCGCCGCCGCCGGGGTCTGCCACTCCGACCTGTCGCTGGCCGACGGCACCCTGCGCCAGCCGCTGCCCGCCGTGCTCGGCCACGAGGGCGCCGGGGTCGTCGTCGAGGTCGGCGAGGGCGTCACGGACATCGCCGCCGGCGACCATGTGGTGCTGAACTGGTCGCCGCCGTGCCGCGCCTGCTGGTACTGCGAGCACGGCGAGCCCTACCTGTGCCTGCACGCCGACGACGCCCGCGCGGTGCCCTTCGCCACGGTGGGCGGGGAGCCGGTCTACGCGGGCCTGGGCACCGGCGCGTTCGCGGCCGAGACGGTGCTCGGCGCGCACGCGTGCATCCCGGTCCCGGCCGACATCCCGCTCGCCGAGGCCGCCCTGCTCGGCTGCGCCGTGATCACCGGCGTCGGCGCGGTCACGAACGCGGCCCGGGTCCAGGCGGGCCAGACGGTCGCCGTCATCGGGCTCGGGGGCGTCGGGCTGGCCGCGATCCAGGGCGCCCGGCTGGCCGGCGCGTCGGAGATCATCGCGGTGGACCCGGCCCCGGCCAAGGAGGAGCTGGCCCGCTCGCTCGGCGCCACGCACGTCCTGGCCCCCCACGCCGGGCTGGCCAAGGAGATCCGGGCGCTCACCGGCGGGCTCGGCGCCGACCACGCGATCGAGTGCGTGGGGCGCGGGGAGACCATCCGGGCCGCCTGGTCCGCCACCCGCCGCGGCGGCACCGCGACGGTGGTCGGGCTCGGCTCGGCGCAGGACCCCGTGACGTTCAACGCCCTCGAGGTCGCGTTCTTCGCCCGGACCATCGTCGGCTGCATGTACGGCAGCACCGACCCCGCCGTCGACGTGCCGATCCTGCTGGAGCACTACCGGGCCGGCCGGCTGAACCTGGCCGCGCTCGTCTCCGACGAGGTGGACCTGTCCGGCGTCGGCGAGGCGTTCAGCCGGATGCGGGCCGGTCAGGGAGCGCGGACGCTGATCCGGTTCTAGCGACCGTGCCGAGCACGACCCGGACCACGGCGTCCGGGTCGTCGCTCATCGGCACGTGCCCGCAGCCGGGCAGGTCCACGAAGCACGCGCCCGGCAGGACCTCCCGGGCCCGCCGGGCCTGCACGGGCCGCAGGATCCGGTCCCGGTCGCCCCACGCGACGGTGATCGGGACCGTTCCCGGGTCGCCGGTGAACGCGTAGGTCGCCCCGTGCCGGGCCACCGCCGCGAAGCCCTTGCCGCCGCGCAGGGCCAGGGTGTCGGCCAGGGCCCGCTCGGGCGTGAAGTACGACGTGTCGCTGACGAGCGGGGCGAAGGAGAGCCGGCGGCCGAACGCGGTGCGGTAGAACGCGCGCAGCACCGGCGCCGGGGTGAACGCGCCGAGGCGCATGCTCCGCAGCGTCCGCAGGGCCCGGCGCACCTGGGCCGGGGTGGCGAAGCCGGCCGGGGAGAGCGCGGTCGCCGAGCGCGCCAGGCCGGCCGCGGCCAGCTCCAGCGCGATCGCGCCGCCGAGGCTGTTGCCGGCCACGTGCGGGCGGTCGAGGCCGAGGCCGGCGAAGAGCTCGCCCAGCGCGGCGACGGCGGTCGGCATGCCCCGGTTCACGGCGGGGGCGGGCGAGCGGCCGAAGCCGGGCAGGTCCAGCGCGATCACGTCGTGGCGCTCGGCGAGGCGGTCGAGCACGGGCTCCCACGCCCGCCAGTGGTGCCCGATGCCGTGGATGAGCACCAGGGGCTCGCCGTCCCCCCGGCGGACGAAGTGGACCGTCATGCGGTCACCTCCCGGTAGGCGTCGCGGTCGAAGCGGCGCATCATCAGGCGGTACGCCCACGTCGAACCGGGCCAGAGGGTCGAGTTGCGGCCGGTGGAGTCGAGATACCAGCTGCGGCAGCCGGTCGCCCAGACGGTGCCGGCCATGCGGCGGTCGACCCGGGCCACGAAGCGCGCCTGGGCCTCGGGGCGGGGCTCCAGCGCCCGGATGCCCTTGCGGTCCAGGGTCTTGAGGGCGGCGAGGAGATAGGCGATCTGGGCCTCGATCATCAGCACGACCGAGTTGTGGCCGAGGCCGGTGTTGGGCCCCAGCAGCAGGAAGAGGTTCGGGAAGCCGGCCACGGTGGTGCCGCGGAACGCCTGCGGGCTGCCCTGCCAGTGCTCGGCGAGGCTGCGGCCGTCGCGGCCGCGGATGCGCTCGGCGATCGGCAGGTCGGTCACCCGGAAGCCGGTGCCGAAGACGATGACGTCGACCGGGTGCTCGGTGCCGTCGCGGGTGACGACGGCGTGCGGGCGGACCTCGGCGATCGCGTCGGTGACGACCTCGACGTTGTCGCGCGCCAGGGCCGGGTAGTAGTCGTCGGACTTGAGCACGCGCTTGCAGCCCATCCGGTAGTCCGGGGTGAGCCGGGCCCGCAGCCCCGGGTCGCGCACGGCCTTGCGCAGGTTCGCCAGCGCCGCCCGCTCGGCCAGCCGCATGAGCGCCGGGCGCAGGAAGGCCAGCACCGTCGCCTCGATCTGCCAGTACGCGAGGGCGCGCACGAGCCGCTGGACGCCGGGGATCCGGCCGTACATCCGCTGCTCCCACGGCCGCAGGCGGCGCTCGCCCCGGGGCATCACCCACGCCGGGGTGCGCTGGAACAGGGTGAGCGTCCCGGCGACGGGCTGGATCGCGGGGACGATCTGGATCGCCGACGCGCCGGTGCCGATCACCGCGACCCGGCGCCCGGCCAGCTCGGCGTCGTGGTTCCAGCGGGCGGAGTGGAACGCCTCGCCGCGGAACGTCTCGAGGCCGGGCAGCTTCGGGATCACCGGCTCGTTGAGCGGCCCGCCGGCGGCGATGAGCACGTCGGCCGTCCACGTGCCGGCCGACGTCTCGATGCGCCAGCGGCCGCGGTCCCAGGCGGCGGCGCGCACCTCGGTGCCGAAGCGGATCGCGGGGCGCACGCCGAAGCGGTCGGCGCACGCGCGCAGGTAGGCCCAGATCTCGTCCTGCGGGGAGTAGGTGCTCGTCCAGCGCGGGTTGAGGGCGAAGGAGAAGGAGTACACCTGGCTGGGCACGTCGCAGGCGCAGCCCGGGTAGCTGTTCTCGCGCCAGGTCCCGCCGAGCTCGTCGGCGCGCTCGAACACGACGAAGTCCGTCCGGCCACGCTGCTTGAGCCGGATGGCGGCGCCCAGGCCCCCGAAGCCCGCGCCGATGATCGCGATGCGCGTATGCATTGGCGGCCCCCTTGGTACTGTCCGGTACCAAGGGACGGTACCATCGGGTCCGGCATGACAAAAGGCCCGCCACGGGGGCGGGCCTTCCGCGTTTCGCAGTGCGTTTGCCGGATCACATGCCGAGCAGGCGGTCCAGGTAGTCGCGGTAGCCGCGCACGGCCGCGCGCAGGCGCTCGGTGTCGTCGCCGGGCTCGTGCTGCCAGTTCGCGAGGTCGCGACGCTGGGCCTGCAGGGCGTTCGTGATCGTCTCGACGGCCTCGCCGACCAGCGCGTCGGCCTCGTCGGCGACCGAGCGGGGGTCGTCGATGAAGCGCAGCTGCAGCTCCCGCCAGCGGTCGCGCAGGCCGTCGACGGCGCCGTCGGCCCACACCGCCCCGACGGCCGTCACGTCCACGGACCCCGGCGTCGAGGCCACCGGCTCACGCTCGACCGGCTCGCTCTCCCCTACGCCCTCCCCGGCCTCGACCAGCCGTTCGTCGGCCGCCGCGGGCTCGTCGAGATCCGTCGAGCCCGCGCGGATCTGGGTCGCGTGCTCCGCGGCCCACTCGCGGTCCTCGCGCGCCTCGGCGGTCGCGACCCGGTCCTCGTCGCGCTCGTCCTCGTCGTCAACCACCTCGGCGTCCACGACCTCGCCGTCCACCACCCCGGCGTCGACCGCATCCGTGGTCTCGGTGGACTCGGCGTCGACGTCATCGGTCTCGGCGTCGTGGTCCTCGTGCTCGCGGACCGCGTCGTCGTAGGCCGCGTCGACCTCGTCCCGGTCGATCGCCCGGGTCTCGTCGTCGCGCTCCTCCTCGGCCAGGGCCTCGTCGCGGTCGACCACCTCGACGTCGTCGCGGTCGGCCAGGTCCGGGTCGGCCGAGCCCGACGCGTACGTCGCGCCCGGGTAGCTCTCCTCGTCCGAGTACGGCTCGCGGTCCTCGTCCGAGTAGGGGGCGTGCGCGGTGCCGACCGCCACGCTCTCGTCCTCGCGCTCGCCGTCGCGCTGCCCCGGCACGTACGTCTGGTGCTGCTCCTGCTGCGTCATCGCCGAAAGATCCTTCCCCGGCCCTACGACCGGCTGCGGGTGTCGTGCTGATGCGGCAGGCGGCCGCCGGTGCGCTGGGCGGGCACGCCGTCAAGGGCGTCGTCGTCGTCGGCGCGGTGGAGCTCGGCGTCGTGGCGCGCCTCGGGGTCGTCGAACCCGGTGACGTGCTCGGCGTCGTGCTCGGCCGCGCGGGCGGCGGCCTCGGCGTGGTCCTCGCGGTCGGCCGGCCGGTCGGCGACCGTGTCGGCGGCGCCGCCACGGACCGCGTCAGTACGGGCGGCACCGTCATGGGCGGCACCGTCATGGGCGGCGTCGTGGTGCCCGGCGCCGGGGGTGACGTCGGTGCCGAGGAGCTCGGAGAAGAGCGTGCGGTAGTGCACGACGGCCTGGCGCAGCTGCTCCGTCGTGGCCTCGCCGCGGTCCGAGAGCTGGGAGATCTCGTGGGCGTCGCGGTAGTGCCCGAGGGTGCGGGCGTGCTCGACGGACAGGTGGGCGAGGTGCTGCTCGTAGTCGCCGGTGGGGTACCCGCGCTCGGCGACCAGCTCGGTCACCAGGGCGTCGGCGTCGCGGACGGCGCCGGACGGGTCGTCCAGGAACCGGGCCTGGATCTCCTCCCACTTGCTGGTGTACCGGGCCCGGGACTCCGGGGAGAGCTCCTTGATCTCGAGCTCGGCGTGGCGCCGTTCGCGCTCACGCAGCTCGCGCTCGGCGGCGAGGCGGCTGTCCCCCTCGGCTACGGCCCGGTCGTACTCGGGGCCGAACCGGTTCTGCAGGGCCCGCCGCCGGGTGACGAACCAGATGCCGTAGCCGAGCGCGGCGATCACGACCAGGACAATGATCGTGACCAATACTTGGGTGGCTGTCATGGCGGTCCTCCTTCAATGGAGGTATTCCCGCCCATCACCCTCGCTCAAACGGGGTTCATGCGCCGACTAGGTGATTCAGGAAGTCGCGGTAGCCGTGAACGGCCGCCCGGAGCTGCTCGGTGTCGTCCCGGCCGGACGCCCGCCAGTTGCTGAGCTGGTCCTTGCGCGCGTTGAGCGAGGCGGTCACCCCGGCGAGGGCGTCGTCCACGAGCCGCTCGGCCTCCCCGGCCGCGGTCTGCGGGTCGTCGACGAAGCGCAGCTGGAGCTCCTGCCACCGGGTGCGCACCTCGTACGCGTGCGCCTCACTCGTCAGCGGCGCGGTCACCGCGAAGCCGGTCCCCCCGAACGGCACCGACGACATCGGCGCCGCGGCCGGGGCCATCGACGGGACGCTCTGACCCATCGCCGGGGCCATCGGCTGCCCCATCGCCTGCGGTTGCCCCATCGCCTGCGGCTGGGCCATCGGCGCGGCGGCCTGGCCCATCGCCGGGGCCATCGGCGTGCCCCCCGGTGCCACGGGCGCGGCGCCGGCCGTGGGGGACGGCGGGCGAGGCTGGGCCACCGGGGCGGCCGGGGCCGTGGCCGTCTCCTCCAGCTCCTCCTCGTCCTCCTTGCCGCCGCGCAGCAGAATCCAGCCGCCGACCGCCAGGGCCAGCACCACCAGGCCGATCGTGATGGTCGTGGAGTTCATGTGGGTACCACCCCTCACAGTCCGAGGATGCGATCGAGGAACTCGCGGTAGTCACGCAGCGAGGCGCGCAGGTTCTCCGTGTCCAGCCCGCGGGCGGCCCGCTGCTGGTGCAGCTGGCCCCGGCGCGCGTCCAGCGACGCGCTCAGCGAGGCCACCGCCTCCTGCACGAGCCGCTCCGCCTCGCCGGCCACCAGGTGCGGGTCGTCGATGAAGCGCAGCTGGAGCTCCTGCCACTTGGCCTTGATGCGCTGCCGGTCGCCGTCGTTCCACAGCGCCGCCAGGGTGCCCGCCGAGCCGCCCACCGGGCGGTACGGCGAGCCGTTGACCGCCGCCGAACCGTGCGCCGGGGCCGGCCCGCTGACCGGCGCCGCCCCGCTGACGGACGCCGGCCCGCTGACGGGCGCCGCCCCGCTGACCGGTGCGGACCCGTCCGTGGGGGCCGCGGAAACGCTCTCCGGCGCGGGCGGGGCGTCCTCATCCGGTTGGGGCGCCAGCTCGTCGCCTTCAGGTTGCATGCGCGCGTTCCTCTCCATCGGGAGGTGGCGCGATACCCCGGTACACCGGGGCAAAAGCCACTCCCGAGGGTGACCCCGGACACGCTTGCGGGCCTTCGCAAGTCCGCCGCAAGTGCTCGCCAAGTCCGTCACGGCAGAGTGCTGAGCATGACGAACTCCTGCAAGTCCTGGGCCGGCCCGACCTTCGCCGCCACGACCTCAGCCGCGCACCTGGACAAGGGCAAAAGCGCCGCTTGTACGCCATGATGCGGGCAGTGCACGCTCCGCGTCCGCGGCCACTCCCGTCACCACATCCGACTTCACCGTCCTCAGCGCGGCGACCGGGCCCGGGAAGTACGCGCTGACCTCCTCGAACGGCGTGTCCACCGGCCAGCTCCGATCCCCGACCAGGCGGCGGTAGTTGAGATCCCCCTTGAGGATGGTCAGCTCCGCCGCCGCGAACCGGGCCGCGAGCCCGCCCGGCGCGTCGTGGAACGTCAGCGGCGCGCAGTAGAAGTCCTCCGTGTACAGCTCCAGCTGCCCCCGGCGCAGCGCACCGTCCAGCCGCCCGCCGATCGCACTGCCGGCGGGAAAGCGGCCGAGCTCGGCCAGCACGTCGGCGGTCAGCGCGTCGGAGACGAAGTACGGCGCCGGCTTGACGTGCAGCTCGACCCGCGACGCCCGCCCGCTGCGCAGCAGGAAGTCGATGAGTACCAGGTCGGGCAGCAGCTCCCGCCCCGCGTTGTCGGCGACCACGATCACCGTGCCACCCCGGGTGAGGCTCCACAGCCGCGCGCTGTCGTCCACCAGCAGCTCCTCCACGCGCTGCGCGTGCGAGGCCACCAGCCCGAACCCGAGGTCGGCCCGGTTGCCCCACAGCGCCGCCCGCACCACGCCCGCGGCCTGCTCGGGCTCCGGGAGCGCCCGCAGCGCGTCGAGCTCGGCCAGCTCCCGCTCCCCCGGCAGGTCGGCGGCCTTCTGCGGCCCGAACGGGTCGATCCCCCGCCAGGCACCCGGCGCGTAGTAGCCCACCGCGTCCAGCAGCCGGCGGTAGAAGAAGTTCTCGGCGAAGAGGAACGGCACGTCGTACCACGACCGCCCCCACATCCCCGCGCCCCAGACCGCCCACGCCGCGGCGTCGTGCGCGCCGTCGTCCAGCGGCGCGACGGCCTGCTCCTGCAAGAGCATTTCCAGCCGCTTCTGTACCTCCGGTGCGTACGGATATGCCGCCAGCACCTTGGCCACGATCGCCGGGTGCCGGTCGCGCAGCACCGAATGCGGAAACGAGCTCGGGTCACTGCTGACGATCACGGGTGGCTCGACGGGCATGGGGGCAGTATCGCCCGTAAACTCGAGCCATGTCGGACGACTGGCTCTACGCCCTCTTCGTGATCGGCGGCCTGGTGCTGGTCGCCCTGCTGGTGGTGGCGATCATCCTGGCCGTCCGGGTCTGGAAGACCGGCAAATACCTGCAGGCCATGGGCGTCGGCGGCCGCTGGGTCTTCTGGGGCGCGATCATCTACACGATCTTCCCCATCGACCTGCTGCCCGACCCGATCTACCTGGACGACGTCGGCGTCCTGGGCGGCGCGCTCATCTACCTGAGCCGGCTGGCCGTCAAGGCGCGCCAGAAGCAGCAGGCCCAGCCGGCGGTGCCCCCGTCGCAGGCCCAGCGTCACCCGCCCCAGCGCGCCCGCTGAGCCGGGTCCGCGCCCCCGGCGCACCGGCCGGGCGGGATTCGCGGCCCGGCACGCGGGCCGGGCGGGGTCCGCGCCCCCGACGCACTGGCCGGGTGGGATTCGCGGGCCGGGCGGGGTTCGCGGCCCCGGCACGCGGCCGGCCCCGGTCCGCGTCCGCGGTGCACGGGGCCGACCCGGGCGCCGCTTTGCTGCGATGATCGGGACATGAACGACATCACGGTCGTACCCGTCCCGGCCCTCGTCGAGCCGTCGAACGCCACCTTCGAGCTACGAGCCGACGCGGCGATCCGCTCCGACTCCGCCTCCACCGGGGCGTACCTCGCCGAGGCACTGCGGCCGGCCACCGGGTTCGCGCTGCCCGTCGAGGCCGCCCATCCGCACCCCGCGATCGAGCTGCGGCTGGTCGAGCACGGCTCGGACGAGGGCTACGAGCTCGTCGTCGAGGCAGACGGGATCGTCGTTCGGGCCCGTACGGAGGCGGGGCTGTTCTACGGCGTCCAGACGCTGCTGCAGCTGCTGCCGTCCAGTGTGGACGCCGCGACCGTCCAGGATGGACCCTGGACCGTCCCGGGCGGGCGGATCGCCGACGAGCCGCGGTTCTCCTACCGCGGGGCGATGCTGGACGTGGCCCGGCACTTCTTCGGCGTCGAGGTCGTCCTGCGGTTCATCGACGAGCTTTCGCGGTACAAAATCAATGTCCTGCATCTGCACCTCAGCGACGACCAGGGCTGGCGGATCGCGATCGAGTCGCGGCCGCAGCTGGCCCGGGTGGGCGGCGCGACGCAGGTCGGCGGCGCGGGCGGCGGGTGGTTCAGCCAGGCCGACTACGCGCGGATCGTCGCGCACGCGGCGGCGCGGCACGTGACCGTCGTGCCCGAGATCGACATGCCGGGGCACACGAACGCGGCCCTGCACGCCTGCGCGGAGCTCAACGACGACGGGGTGGCCCCGGCGGCGTACACCGGCGTCGAGGTCGGCTTCAGCACGCTCGTGGTCGGCCGCGAGGAGACGTACGCGTTCGTGCGCGACGTGCTCGCCGAGGTCGCGGCGATCACGCCCGGGCCGTGGCTGCACATCGGCGGCGACGAGGCGGAGAACACGTCCGCGGAGGACTACCGGACCTTCATGGCCCGCGTGCAGCCGATGGTGACGGCGCTGGGCAAGACGGTCGTCGCCTGGCACCAGATCGGGCCGGCGGAGCGGGAACCGGGGCGGATCGCGCAGTACTGGGGCGCCAAACCCGAGCCCGACGAGGACCTGCTGGCCGCGCTCGCGCAGGGCGACCGGATCCTGTTGTCGCCCGCGGACCGGGTGTACCTCGACATGCGCTACACCGCCGAGACGCCCATCGGCCACGACTGGGCCGGGTACATCACCACGCGGACCGCGTACGACTGGGACCCGGACACGCTGCTGCCCGGCCCGTGCGACATCGCCGGCATCGAGGCTCCGCTGTGGACCGAGTCGGTCGCGACCGTGGCCGACATCGACCTGCTCACGTTCCCGCGCCTGCCGGCGGTCGCCGAGGTGGCGTGGTCGCCGCAGGCCAGACGGGACTGGGCCGGGTTCCGCGCCCGGCTGGCCGCGCACGGTCCACGGTGGACACTGCGGGGCGTCGCCTTCCACCCCGACCCGACGGTGTTCTGAGCGGGCTCGCCGTTCAGGCGGGCTTCCTCGCGACCAGGACGTCACGCATGATCGCCTGGTCGACACGGTGGCGGAACGACCGGTAGGGCTCGTCGTCGACGACCTCGAGCCCCGCCTCCGCCAGCAGGCCGGCCGCGAGCTCTCGTTTGGCCACGAACGTGTTCCACGCGACGCCCATCGCCCCGCCCGGCCGCAGCAGCCGCGCCCACACCGGCGCCGCCTCCGCGAGCAGGTCCTCCGGGCTGCGCGCGAGCCCCTTGCCCGCCGTGCGGCTGCCGTGCTGGACCCCGTAGGGCGCGTCGGTCACGACAAGGTCGAACGATTCGTCCTTGAAGAACTCCCGCGAGCGCAGGGTGTCCACGTTCACGACGTCGAGCAGCTGGGTAGCCTTGGACTTGTAGTCGTCCTTGTCGGCGGCGAGCTCGATGCGCAGCCGCTTCGCGACCACCTGCCGCTCCCGCCGCACCGGCCCGAACTCGGCCTTGTGCTTGATCCGCTTCCGCTTGAGCCAGGTCTGGATGAAGGCGGCGTACGCCTCGAAGTCCTTCTGGTCCCGATCCACGCCGGCGGCGTCGAACCCGTACATGAGCGCCTGATTGAGCGTCGTCCCCCGCCCGCAGAGCGGATCGAGCACGCGAAACCGCCGCGTGAGCAGCTCCGAGGCGTGGTCGGAGGCGAGCAGGGTGACGTTGAGCAGGAGCTTGGTGAACTGCTCGTTCGTCTTGCCCTGGTACTTCTGGATGGTGATGAGATCGTCATCGAACCGATCGAGCGAGGTCATGCGCATCGGCCGCAGCAGCTCCCCGACGACCTCGAACAGCGCATACCCGGACGAGAGATTCCCGAGCACCGCGACGTCGCGCTCGGTGAGCTCGTCCGCCTCGAACGTCACGTACGGCACCCCGCCGACGACGCGCGGCCCCACCGCACCGAGCCGGTTGCCGAGCACCCCCCGGTCGAACGCGCGCAGCTCAGCGCAGGTGAGCTCGACTGACGCGTCGGCGTAGACACGATTGGCGGAGGGCAGGATGAGCAGCGCGTACAGGGCCATAGGTCCACCACCCTACCGACACGGGCGGTACCGGGATGCAGGGGCGCACCCTGGTGATGTACAGTTCAGCGGCAGGGGCGATTGGCGCAGCGGGAGCGCGCTTCGTTCACACCGAAGAGGTCACTGGTTCGATCCCAGTATCGCCCACAGCAGCTCAGAGGCCGTTTCCGATCGTCGGAAGCGGCCTCTGAGCCATTCAGGGGGTCTGACTCTTGCCCCACCCGGCGGGCACGGCGGCCCGCCGCCAGACTGGAATGCGGTCCTGGTCCAGCTTGCACGCCAACAGCGTTCCCGTGGTGAAGCACTCCGGCGGAGCAGACCAGCGCGGCGCCCGCGCGAGCACCGTCACCGTGCCGGTCTCGATATCGAGGCGGGCGATCAGCGAGCCGCCGGCGGCGCTACGGCCCGCGACCAGCAACCGGGTTCCCGCCAGATCGTCGACCGGCTCCCAGCCGTCGATGCGGCGGACGACCCGGCCGGTGGCCGCGTCGAGCACGAGGTGATGGCCGTCCGGCGGGGACGGCGTGGCCAGCATGTACCGATCGGTGAGGCCCCCCAGATCTGTCCGCTCGCCCACGCGCCATCGCTCGCGTCCGGTGTCCGGGTCCAGCACCACGGTCGGCCCGTCGTTCGCCCCGTCGGTCGCGCGGGCGCAGACCGCCCGGCCGCACCACCAGAGGCTCTCGCCGTCGGGCTCGGCCGTGCGTTGCCACAGCCGCCGGCCGGTAGCCAGGTCGAACGCGGTGGTGCCGAGGATGGTTCCCAGCCCGGAGCGGTAGATCGGCAGCCGGTCGCCGGAGATGGTGAACTCGTCGATCTGCCCGGGCTCCTCCAGGTGGACCGTTCGCACGACCTCGGCCGTCTCGGCGCTGTGCAGCCGCAGCGTGCCATCGGTGCCGAGCACCGCGATCCGGACCCGATCGCTGGAGCCGGACAGGACTCGCCGCCGGCCACCCGGCGGCGTGACGAGCGACCAGCGCACGGCGCCGGTGCGGACGTCAATGCCGGCCAGGTAGGGAGTCAACCGCTGCCGTTGCTGCTCCGGGTCGCCGCCCGGCGGGTACATCTCGGCGACTACCACCCCGCACTCGCAGCCGTGCCCCACCGGTACGTAGCCGGTGGTCCGCCACACCGGCGCGCCGGTGGCGGCATCGAGCCCGACCAACGCCGCCGCCGCCAAGCCCGTACCGTCCTGGACCCCCACGACCACCCGCGCCTCGTCCACGGCCAGCAGTTGCGTACCGGCCGCGACCGGCACCGCCCACCGCCGGGCACCGTCCGGCATCCGGTACGCCGCCACGGAGGCCCTCGACACCACGTACATCGCGGACCCGTCACTGTCGACCGCGCTCACCCCGTCGCCGCGCAGTACCACCGCCGGGTCCAGCGACGTTCCCGGCCGCGCGCCACCGGCCAGCCCCAGCACCCCGACGAGGAGCAGGCTGAACTCCCGCCAGGGCCGGCGGAAACGCCGCGTCGCACCGCGCGGTTCCGCATCGAGGTCAATCACCGTCACCGACGGTATCAAGCGCTTCACCTCGACGCACCCGTCTGTTCCAGCCCCTCGACCTGCCCACATTCGTCGCGTACAACCGGCCCGCGACTCCGCGGAAACCTGGACGGACGGCTGGGTGACGATGCTCGGCCAGACGTACGGCCCGAGGCCGACGATCCAGCGCACTGCGAGGGCGCGGAGCCGCTCGAGCCGGCCGAGAACACGTCTACAACGCAATTGAGCCGGTGACACCATCCGCGGTGTCTCGATGGTGTCGTGTGGTGTCATATGGACTTGTCCTGACACCACTCGGGTGTTAGCTTGGTGTCATGGACCTCGACCGGTACGTCTCCGAACTTCAGACGCAGCTGGCCGCGACCGCCGAGCACGGCGACGAAGCCGCCCGGGCCGTTGCCGAGCAGCTCAACGCCGCCCTCGACGCCGCGGTGCGCCTCATGCTGCTGGGGGTCCTGAGCGACGTGGCCGGCGAGGTCACGCGGCAGATCGCGCCCGGCTCGGTCGACGTCGTGCTGCGAGGGCGTGATCCGCACCTGGTGGTGACCCGTCCCGCGGTGCCGGGGACGGACGCGGCGGGCGGGCCGGAGGCGCCCGAGGTCGCGGCGCCGGCCGAGCCGCTCGACGACACGGTGACCTCGCGGACCACGCTGCGGCTGCCCGACCGGCTCAAGGCCCGGGTCGAGCAGGCCGCGGCCGAGGAGGGGGTGTCGGTGAACTCGTGGTTCGTCCGCGCGATCGCCGCCGCCCTGGAACCCGCCGCCCGGCCCGCCACGACGCGCAAGACGAGCAACGGCGAGCGCTTCACGGGCTGGGCCCGCTGACCCGGCCAGACACGACACGCAAGACCAGCAACGGCGAGCGCTTCACGGGCTGGGCCCGCTGACCCGGCCAGACACGACACGCAAGACCAGCAACAGCGAGCGCTTCACCGGCTGGGCCCGCTGACCCGGCCAGACGCGAGCCACGAGCCAAGAGCCACATCAACAGTTGCGCAGTCCCGTCGCCTGGCGGGACCGATCCGGCATGCCCACGTGGAGGCCAACCAATGCCCAGTTACGACGTGTCCGGGCCGATCGACCTGGACGTCACCGCCGGTGTCGCGTTCGTCGACATCGTCGCCTCGGACCGGCCCGACGCCGTCGTCGAGATCGTGCCGAGCCGAGCCGGCCGCAACGGCGACGAGTCGCTTGCCCGCGATACCACGGTCGGGTTCGACAACGGCCGGTTGCGGGTCAAGGTCCCGCGCCGGCTCAGCCTGTTCGGCAAGGGCGACTCGGTCGACGTCCGCTGCGAGGTCCCGACCGGGTCGCGGGTCACCATCGACAACGCGTACGGCTCGGTGCGGACCCGGGGCGTCCTCGGGGATGCCCGGATCGTGCTCAAGTACGGCGGTGTCACCGCCGACACCATCGCCGGGCTCGTCCTCGAGGTGCCGTACGGCAGCACCGACATCGCCGAGGTGACCGGCCCCCTCGAGCTCACCGCCGGCCACGGCACGGTACGCATCGTCGATGTGCGCGGCAACGCCCGGCTGCGGGCCTCGCACGGCAGCCTGGAGCTGGGCACCGCCGCCGGCGACGTGGAGGTCACCACGTCCGGGGCGCTCACCATCGACCGGGCCCTCGGCGACGTGACCGCGCGCAGCGCCCACGGCCCCATCCGCATCCGCGAGGTCGGCGGCGGCACGTTCCGGCTCGACAACGGCCACGCCGACATCGACGTCGGCGTCCCGACCGGCATCGCGGCCTGGATCGACGCCAGCTCCGCCAACGGCCGGGTCCGCAATGAACTCACCCCCGACCCGGACGCCGCCGGGAGCGACCGCACGGTCGAGCTCCACCTGCACGCCAACTACGGCAACGTCTTCGTCCGCCGCGTCACCACCCCCCGAAGGGAAGCCACGACATGATCCAGGTGCAAGGCCTGCAGAAGGCGTACGGCAAGGTGCCGGTGCTGCACGGCGTCGACTTCGAGGTGGCCAAGGGCGGCATCTTCGCCCTGCTCGGCTCGAACGGGGCCGGGAAGACCACGGTCGTGAATATCCTCTCCACGCTGCTCAAGGCCGATGCGGGCACCGCCCGTGTCAACGGGTTCGACGTCGGCCGGCAGCCGGCGGACGTGCGCGAGTCCATCAGCCTCACCGGACAGTTCGCCGCCGTCGACGAGATCCTCACCGGCCGCGAGAACCTCGTGCTGGTCGCCCGGCTGCGGCACCTCAAGAAGCCGGGCCGGATCGCCGACGACCTGCTCGCACGGTTCTCACTGACCGACGCGGCCGCGCGGAAGGTGTCGACCTACTCGGGTGGCATGCGGCGGCGGCTCGACATCGCGATGAGCCTGGTCGGGGATCCGCCGGTCATCTTCCTCGACGAGCCGACGACCGGGCTCGATCCCCAGGGCCGCATCGAGGTGTGGCAGTCGGTCAAGGAGCTCGCCGGCCGGGGCACGACGGTGCTGCTCACCACCCAGTACCTCGACGAGGCCGAGCAGCTCGCCGACCAGATCGCGATCCTGCACGAGGGCCGCATCATCGTGAACGGCACCCTCGCCGAGCTGCGCCGGCTCCTGCCGCCGGCCAAGGTCGAGTACGTCGAAAAGCAGCCCACCCTCGAGGACGTCTTCCTCACCATCGTCGGCGCGGACAGGTAAAGGACACGCGATGACCAGCCACTTCTTCGGCGACACCGCCGTGCTGACCGGACGGTCCCTGCGCCACATCACGCGCAGCCTCGACACCGTCATCACCACCACGATCATGCCGATCGCGTTCATGCTGCTGTTCGTCTACGTGTTCGGCGGCGCGATCAACTCCGGCTCGAAGTCCTATGTGGACTACCTGCTGCCGGGCATCCTGCTCATCACGGTCGCCTCGGGCATCTCGTACACCGCATTCCGGCTCTTCCTCGACATGAAGAGCGGCATCTTCGAGCGGTTCCAGTCCATGCCGGTCGCCCGCTCGTCCGTGCTGTGGGCGCACGTGCTGACCTCGATGGTGGCCAACCTCATCTCGGTCGTGGCCGTGCTACTCGTCGCCCTGCTCATGGGCTTCCGCTCCTCGGCGGGGCCGGCGGCCTGGCTGTCCGTCGCCGGCATCCTGGCCCTGTTCACCCTCGCCCTGACCTGGATCGCCATCATCCCCGGCCTCACCGCGAAGTCGGTGGACGGCGCGAGCGCGTTCTCCTACCCGCTCATCTTCCTGCCGTTCATCAGCTCGGCCTTCGTGCCGACCGCCACCATGCCCGGCCCGGTGCGCGCCTTCGCCGAGCACCAGCCGG
Organism: Dactylosporangium sp. CA-052675; assembly: GCF_050947935.1. Taxonomy (GTDB): domain Bacteria; phylum Actinomycetota; class Actinomycetes; order Mycobacteriales; family Micromonosporaceae; genus Dactylosporangium. Next base: position 8,423,547 of record NZ_CP192010.1, read on the forward strand.
TGACGCTGATCGTCGACGCGATCCGCGACCTGTTCACGCGGCAGCCGGTCGGCACCGGCATCTGGGCGGCGCTCGCCTGGTGCGTCGGCATCCTCGTCGTGGCGTACGCCTTCGCCATGGCCGCCTTCCGCCGCAAGAACGCCTAGGACGCACGCCCGGCCCGGTCACCGGCGTGGACGACCGGGCCGGGCCGGGCGGTACCTTCGCGCCGTCGGAGAGCCGGCGGAGATGCGAGGCGGCCCACGAGAGCACCCCGAGTCCGCTCGTCTCGGCGCTCGAGCCGCGCTAGGCGTCGATCTCGCAGGCGAGCTTGCCGCGGCGGGAGGTGGTCTCGAAGGCGCGGTGCGCGGCGGGCGGGTCGGACATCGGGTACGTGGCCTGCAGCGGCACCCGAATCCGGGCCGCCTCGGCCAGCCCGTGGTGGCCGCCGGGCTCCCCCGCCGCCTCGCCCATCGACAGGGCGACGCCGAGCCCGGGGGCGGCGAAGTCGGCGATGGTCAGCACGCGGGCCGCGTCTCCGGTGGCCTCGATCAGCGCCGGGAGGAGCCCGCCCCCGGCCGTGTCCAGGGCGCGGTCGAACCGTCCGGCGATCTCCCGGCCCAGGGGCTCGGCGCCCAGGGCGGCCACGAAGTCGGCGGCGTCGCCGCTGCCGGTGCCGTACACCCGCACGCCCCGCAGCACCGCGAGCTGCACGGCGATGCTTCCCACCCCGCCCGCCGCGCCGGTGACGAGCAGGCGCATCCCGGGCTCCAGCGCGAGGCGGTCGAGGGCGCGCGTGGCCGTCTCCAGGCTCGTCCCGGCCGCGCCCGCCTCGGCCCACGGCATCGGTCCGGGGCGGCGGGCCCAGTGGCGCAGGACGGCGAGCCGTGCCGTGGCCCCGCCGAGGGTCGCGAGCGGCACGATGCCGAAGACCTCGTCGCCGGGCGCCCAGCCGGTGACCCCGGGGCCGAGCTCGTCGATCACGCCGGCCGCGTCGACGCCGGGGATGTGCGGGCGCGGCAGCCGGGCCGCGGACGGGGACGTGCCGGCCCGCAGCGCGACGTCGACGGGTGAGACGCCCGCGGCGCGGACCCGGATGCGCACCTCCCCCGGGCCGGGGTGCGGATCGGGGGCCTCGGCGAGCCGGAGGACCTCGGGCGGTCCGAACTGCGCGAACTGTACGGCGAGCATGCGGGCTACCGTAGGCACGTCCCCGCCGGACCGGCCGGAAGTGAGTGTCTTGGAGCCGCAGGTGACTCGGAAACGGCGCGCCGACGCGCTGGAGAACCGCGACCGGATCGTGGCCGGGGCGCGGGCGGCGTTCGGGGCCGGCGGGGTGGACGTGCCGACCCGGGCGGTGGCGCGGGCCGCGGGCGTCGGGGTCGCGACCGTCTACCGGCACTTCCCCAGCCGCGGGGAGCTCGTCGACGCGGTGCTGGACGAGCTCGTCGCCGGGTGCCAGCGGGACCTGCGGGCGGCGGTGGCGCAGGCTGATCCCCGGGTGGGGCTGGAGCTGGTGGTGCGGGGGTTCGCGGGGCGGCGGGCCGAGGCCGGCGGGCTCGGGGAAGTCCTGCTGCGGCGTTTTCCCGTGCAACGGGCCGACCATGCCGCGCAGCTCGACGCGCTCGTCGCGCGGGCGGTCCGGGCCGGTGTGGTGCGCGACGGGCTGACGGTGCGCGACGTGCGGGCCGGGCTCATGGGGATCGCGGGGGTCGGTGCGGTGCCCGAGGCGGCGTCGCGGCTCACGGAGGTCGTGCTGGCCGGGCTGTTGGCGTGATACTGGGCTGTTGGCGTGATACTGGCGTGATGTTCGTCATCGACGCGGGGTCGGCGGTGCCGCCCTTCGAGCAGCTGCGGCTGCAGGTCGCGGCCCGCATCCGGGACCGGTCGCTCGCGGTGGGCACCCGGCTGCCGACGATCCGCAGCCTCGCCGCCGAGCTGGGGCTCGCCGTGAACACCGTCGCCCGCGCGTACCGCGAGCTGGAGGACGCCGGGCTCATCGAGACGCGCGGCCGGGCCGGTTCCTACGTGACCGCGGCCGGGCAGGCGGCGCTGGAGCGGGTGCGGCGGGCGGCCGAGGAGTTCGCGGCCGTCGTCGCCGCCTCCGGGATCGGCCCCGAGGAGGGGCTGCGGATCGCGGAGGCGGCGCTCAACGTCAGGACCTAGCCGGCGACGGCCATCGACTGGAGCATGAGCTTCGCCTGGATGGCCGCGGCCGCGGGCTCCATGGGGTTGAACATGAAGGCCAGCAGCGCGTCGGTACCGACCCAGGCGCAGATCGACAGCGTCACCCCGGTCGCGTCGGTCTTCTGACACTCGGCCTTGCCGCCGAGCTTGCCCGGGTCGAACGGGGTCGAGTCGCTGCCGGTGCCGCCGAGGGACTTGAAGGCGCCGTCGAAGAAGTCCTTGAGCTGCTTGTCCGGGCCGCCGACGCTGAACCCGGAGCCGGTGCCGCCCCAGGCCACGACGACCTGGGAGGACTTCTGGGTGTTCTGGTACTGCGCGGCGAACGGGTTCTGCACGCCGGCGTCCGTCATCTGCTGGCTCATCGTCTTGGCCTGGTCCTGGTTGGACTGCTTCTTCCAGTTGCCGATGGTGGCCGGGTCGGTGAGCGTGACCTTCGGGGTCTTCGGGGCGCTCGTGGTGCGGGTCGAGCCGGGCGACGCCTGCGGCTTCGTGCCCCCGGTCGACGAGGTCGCCGTCGGCGTCTTCGCCTCGTCGTCCTTGGACAGGTTGACGTAGGCGACCGCGCCGACGCCGCCGCACAGCACGACCACGATCGCGGCGATGCCCAGGCCGATCAGCAGCCCGTTGCCCTTCTTCTTGGGCGGGGGCGTGTAGAGCGGCGGCGGCTGGTTGTAGCCATAGCCCTGGTCGTACGACGGAGGCTGCTCGTACGACGGGGGCTGCTGGTAGGCGGGGGGCTGCTGATAGGAGGGCGGCTGCTGCCCGTAGCCCTGGTCGTACGCCGGGGGCTGCTGGCCGTAGCCCTGGCCGTATCCCTGGCCGTAGGAGGGCTGCTGCTGCTGGCCATAGGGGTCGTAGTTCGGCTGGGGCGCGTATGGGTCAGACATGAAAGCTCCTCGGCACACTGAAGACCCCGCGCAGCATAGTCGGCCCTCGCTACACCACGGTGTCTGAAAGTCGGCGAAGGCTCAGCTTCGCACCCGCGCCGCCGATCGGCATTCGGTGTGGCGCGCAGCGGTCCGGCCCCTGATCCACGCGCGCGACCGGGTGGCGGCGACGCGGGCGGTGGCGTACTTCCTCATGGCCGGCGGCTCGGTCGTCGGCGCCTGCGCGCTGCTCGTGCCGGGGTTCGCGGGCGGATCGACGCTCGGCGTGCTGACCACCGAGGCCGTGGCCGGGGCCATGGTGGCCGCGGGTGCGCTGTGCCGGCTGGCCCCGCAGCGGGTGCCCGAGGTGTTCTGGGTGATCGTGCCGTTCCTGGCGGTCCTGCTGATCGGCGTCCTGAACCTCGTCACGCGGGACGTGAGCGTCAGCGCGCACCTGTACTTCCTGTGGCCCCTGCTGTACGCCGCGACCTTCGTGCGCCGGGACATCATGTACGTCCTGCTCGGCGCGGCCAGCCTGACCGACGCCGTGGTCACCTTCTGGATCAAGTCCGACGTGACCGCCGTCACCGACATCGCCGCCCTCGTGACCGCGTACGTCGTCTCCACGGTCGTCGTGTCGAAGCTGCAGGCCCGGTCCGAGGCGCTGGTCAACCGGCTCGAGGAGCAGGCCCTCACCGACCCGCTGACCGGGCTGCCCAACCGGCGCGCGTTCGACCTGGACCTGGGCCGGGCGCTGCACGCCGGGGCCCAGCGCGCCCTGCTCATCATCGACGTCGACCATTTCAAGACGATCAACGACACCTGGGGGCACGGCACCGGCGACGCCGTCCTCACGCGGGTGGGCGCGGCCCTGCGCGCAGCGGCCGGGCCCGGCGACTGCCCCGCCCGGCTCGGCGGCGACGAGTTCGCGGTCGTGGTCGCCGGCGGCGAGGAGCGCGCCCGGGCCGTGGCGGCGCAGGTGCGCGCGCACGTGGCGAGCAGCTCGAACCTGCCCGGCGGGCTGCCCACGCTCAGCATCGGCCTCGCCACCACGGCCGACCTGCCGGTGCCCGCCGCCGAGACGCTCCTGGCCGCGGCGGACCGGGCCCTCTACGACGCCAAGGTACGGGGCCGCGACCGGGTGGCGTCGAGCAGCACGCGCGACGAACGGCGTAAAGATCCTCGTTTTCTGACTACTTGGAGTAGCGAAGGGTAAACATAGGGTGACTGCTACCGAGACCAACGGGGGTTTCACCCAATGCCTGCCAGCAAGAGCAAACGGCGACTGCCCGTCGCGGTCGGGGCCGCCAGCTTCCTCGCCGTGCTGACCGCCGGCGTTGTCCACCAGACCGGAGCCGGCGCGCAGACCGTGCCCGGCGGCGTGCGCGCGGCCGAGACCTTGGCGCCGGACCCCGCGCTCAGCGCCTGGACGACGGCCTACCCGGGCGCACCCACCGCGACGCCGTGCCCGACCGACACGTTCGGCAACCCCGGGACGCCCAACCCGGGCGGCACGATCATCATGCCGCCGAGCCTGCCCGCGCCGGGCGCCTCGGTGATCATTCCGCCGGGCGCCTTCGACACGCCGAGCGGCCCCGCCGGCACGGTGGAGGAGACGCCGTCGACGCTGCCGACGCAGGACCCGATCCCGAACCCGACCGCGAGCACCATGCCGGGCGTGACGCCGACCTTCGGCGGGGGCGCCGTACCGACGCCGACCGACACGGCGAACCCGATGCCGACCGACACGGCGAACCCGATGCCGACCGACACGGCGAACCCGATGCCGACCGACACCGCCACGGCCCCGGTGCCGACGCCGACGGACACCTGCGCCACCGCACCGGTGCCGGCGCCGACCGACACGTTCGGCAACCCGGTCCCGATGCCGACCGACACCATGAGCCCGACGCCGGTGCCGATGCCGACGGACACGTTCGGCAACCCGGTGCCGCAGCCGACGGCCACGCTGCCCGTGCCGATGCCGACCGACACGGTGAACCCCGGCCCGGTGCCGACCGACACGGTGAACCCGGCGCCGCTGCCGACCGACATCAACGGCAACCCGATCCCGGCCCCGGTGCCGACCGACATCAACGGCAACCCGATCCCGGTGCCGGCCCCGACCGACACGTTCGGCAACCCGGCGCCGCAGCCGACGGCCGCGCTGCCCGTGCCGATGCCGACCGACACGTTCGGGACCCAGCCGATGCCCATGCCGACCATCACCTACACCGAGCGCAGCCGGTAGGCAGCGGCCGTTCGAGGGTGGCGAACGACGCGGGGCGGGTCCGGCTTCACGGATCCGCCCCGCTGATATTGTCACGCGATGTTGACGGGTACGGCCGGCAGGGACGACACGGACGACGCGGACGACACGACCGCACCTGCCACCGGCAGGCTCGTGCGACAGCGCGGCAGGGCGCCGCGCACCACCAGCGAGGAATCGGACAGCATCGCCGCCATCACCACCACGCGGACGACCAGCCGCCGGGCCGACCTGCTCGCGCTCGGCAGCTACGTGCTGGGCGCGCTGTTCGTGGTCGCGCCGATCCTGGCCCACTACGGCCGGCGGATGCCGATCAGCCCCGGCGACCGGGCCCAGGCCGAATACTTCCTCGCCTGGTCGGCCCGGGTGGTGTCGCACGGCGAGAACCCGTTCCACATCGTGCAGTACAACGCCCCGCTCGGCGTCAACGGCATGGCCAACACGAGCGTCCTCGGCCTCGGGCTGCCCCTCTCGCCGATCACGCTGCTGTTCGGCCCGCAGGTCACGTTCGACATCCTGATCGTGCTCGGCATCGCCGGGACCGCGGCCGCGTGGTACTGGGTGCTGTCCCGGCACCTGGTCACCAGCCGCACCGCCGCCTGGGTCGGCGGGCTCGTCGGCGGGTTCGCGCCCGCGGTGACCTCGCACGCGTCCTACCACGTGAACCTCGTCGCGCAGTTCCTGGTACCGCTGCTGGCCTGGCGTTCGCTCAAGCTGCTCGAGGGCCGCCCCGTGCGCAACGGGCTGATCCTGGCCGCGCTCGTCGTCTACCAGGTCTTCATCAACGAGGAGACGCTGTTCCTGGCCGCGCTCGCGATCGGGGCCGTGCTGATCCTCTACGCGGTGCAGCGCCGCGACCGGGTGCGGGCCGCGCTCCGGCCGCTCGCGGCCGGGCTCGGCGTGACCATGGGCGCCTCCCTCGTGGTGCTCGCCTACCCGCTGTGGTTCCAGTTCTTCGGCCCGGGCGCGTACAACGGCGGCGAGCAGTACATGACCACGTTCCGCATGGACGTGCTCGGCCTGACCTCGTACGGCAGCAACAGCGTGGCCGAGCGCCTGCGCCGCTTCGGCGAGCCCCCGCCGCCGCTGGGCGCGGAGGAGCACGGCTTCCTCGGCTGGGCCCTGGTCCTGCTGCTGGTCGCGCTGGTCATCTGGCAGTGGCACGACGTGCTGGTGCGCTGCCTGGCGATCACCGGCCTCGGCTTCCAGATACTCGCCTGGGGCACCCCGCTGCAGTTCCAGGGCCGCGACACCTCCGTGCCCGGCCCGTTCTGGGTGCTGCAGCACCTGCCGCTGTTCGACACGCTGCTGCCGACCCGCCTCGGCGAGGTCACGACCTGGGCGGTCGTGCCGATCCTCGCGCTCGGCGTGCAGCGGCTGACCGACGTGCACGGGCTGCCGGTGCGCACGCGGCGGCTGTTCCTGGTCACGGCGCTCGCGGCGGCGCTGGTGCCGGCCGCGCCGATGCCGATCAAGGTCGTGACGCGGCCCGCGGTCCCGCAGTTCGTGGCGGCGGGGACGTGGAAGCAGTACGTCGGCGCGGATCAGACGGTGCTCATCGTGCCGCTGCCGCAGTGGGACTTCCCGACGGCGATCTTCTGGGCCGGGTCGACCAACACGAACATGAAGGTCTCGCACGGGTACTTCCTGGGCCCCGCCGACGGCGTCACCGGCCACCACGCCTTCGTCGGGCCGGTGCTGCGCCCGACCGACCGGCTCTTCACGCAGGCGATGTACCAGCAGACGGTACCGCCGGTCACCGACGCCGACCGGGCGCAGGCGCGCGCGGATCTGCGGTACTGGCACACGTCGCTGATCCTGGCCCCGGAGGGCGCGCAGTGGGCCGCGGTGCGCACCACGCTCACCGACCTCTACGGCCCCGGCACCAACACCGGCGGCCTGTGGATGTGGGACGTCCGCGCGCTCTAGCGGCCGGCCCGGTGGCCCGGAGCGGTTGACAGATCGCGCTCCGCGCGCGTCCATCGAGTCATGCCGATCGAGGACGCGCGCGGGTGAGGCGCCTGCTCGCCGTGCCGGCGGCCCGGACGTACCTGCTCGGGCAGACGGTGTCACTGCTCGGCGACTCGACCCTGTGGCTGGCCATGAGCGTGTGGGTCAAGACGCTCACCGGGAGCAACGCGGCGGCCGGTCTGGTGTTCCTCTGCTTCACCGCCCCGGCGCTGCTCGGGCCCCTGGCCGGGGCGCTGGTCGACCGGTTCCGCCGGCGCTCGCTGCTCATCTGGGCCAACGCCGCGGCCGGGGCGGCCGTCCTGCCGCTGCTGGCGGTGGACGGCCCGGGCCGGATCTGGCTCGTGTACTGCTCGATGGCGCTGTGCGGCGCGGCGTACACCCTGCTCATCCCGGCGCAGTCCGCCCTGCTGGTCTCGATCGTCCCCCGCGACCTGCTCGCCGACGCCAACGGCCTGCTGCGCACCGCCCAGGAGTCGCTGCGCCTGGTCGGGCCGCTGCTCGGGGCCGGGCTGTTCGTGGCGGCCGGGCCGAAGGCGGCGGTGCTGGTCGACGTGGTCAGCTGCGCCGTGCCGATCGCCTGCCTGCTGCGCCTGCGGGTCGAGGAGCGGCGGCCGCGGCGGCTCGCGGGCGGGGGCGGCGGCCTCGGGTTCATCGCCCGCTCGCCCCGGCTGCGGCCCGTGGTGCTGGCGGCGGCGGGCGCGCTGTGCGTCTTCGGCTTCAGCGAGACCACCGTGTTCGCGGTCGCCGGGCAGGGGCTGCACCGCTCCCCCGCCTTCGTCGGGGTGCTCGCCGCCGTGCAGGGGGCGGGGGCGCTGGTGGGCGGGCCGAGCGCGGCGCCGCTGGCGCGGCGGCTGGGCGAGGCGCGCCTGATGGCCGCGGGCATGCTGGCCGGGGCGGCGGGGGCGCTGCTGCAGGCGGTTGCGGCCCATGCGGCGGTACTGCCCGGGGCCGCGCTGTTCGGCATCAGCCTGCCCTGGCTGACGGTCGGGTTCACCACCCGCCTGCAGCGCGCCACGCCCGACGGGATGCAGGGCCGGGTCTTCGCGGCCGCGACCATGGCCGTGACCGTGCCGCAGACCGCGTCGATCGCGCTCGGGGCCGGGCTGATCGCCGTGGCCGGCTACCAGGCGCTGCTGGCGAGCATCGCGGCGGTGCTCGTGCTGTGCGCGGGGTACCTGTTCGCGCAGCCGTCCGAGCCTTCGGGGCCGGCCGGTCCACCGGCCGCGGGGCAGCGCCGCGCCGAGGTCAGCCCATGACCCTCGCGCCGTAGGCGGTGGCGACGGACAGCAGCGCGCGGGCGGTCCGGGCCCGGCGCAGGTCGGCGGCGGTCAGGGCGCGCCAGTCCGGGGGCAGGGCGTGCAGCTGCGCGACCGTCATCGGCAGGTGGGCCAGGCTCAGCCGGGTGAGGTCGGCGGCGTGGGGCCCGGCGGCGCGGGCGGTGAGGCTGCGCACGAACCACATCCAGCGCCAGACCCACTCGTCGCGGGGCCACACGCCCGCGTCGGCGGCCTGGTCGAGCAGCCACAGCTCCAGGCCGGCCCAGTCGGCCGCGTGGTCGGGGTCGCCGAAGCGCAGGCTGGCGAGCGGGTGCAGCAGGGAGGTCCACCATTCGGCGGCCTCGGAGGTGTCCGGGACCCGGTCGGCGAGCCACTCGGCGCGCTCGGTGCGCGACAGCGGAAGCAGCAGCGACAGGCTCTCGCAGACCGCGCGCCAGCGGGACTCGGGCAGGGCCGGGAGGTCGGGCACGGGCCAGACGGGCGCGGCGATCGCGATGACGGTGCCGTCCTCGGCCGTGGTGACGGTCGAGCCGCTCAGGGGCGCCCGCAGGGTCCGGTCGGTGGCGCCGGCCCGGGTCGCGGGCAGCTGGACGAGGCTCTGGCCGACCCGGCGCAGCTCTTCCCGCAGGTCGTCGAGGCGGACCCGGGCCGGGAGCCGGTCGGCCCGCACGACCATGAAGCGGCCCTGCCACGGCTCGTCGGGGCCGAGGCGTTCGTAGTGGACCTCGACCTCGCCGAAGTCGCGGTACAGGCCGTCGAGGTCCGCGTGCTCGGTGAACTCGGCGCCCAGGGTGGCGGCGAGCGCGTGGATCGGGGCGTCGGCGCTCAGGCCCTGCACGCGGGCGGTGGCCAGCGCCTCGGTGCACAGCTGCAGGGGTTCGGGGGCGGTCATCGCGACGGCCCGCCGGCACCGAGCCGGGCCCGGCGCGCGGGCGCGTTCGCCGCGCGCGGGAATGCAGTGAGATCGAAGATCGCCAGCGCCACGCCAGCGATCGTACGCACCCGCGCCAAGGGGCGCCCGGCGCTTGCCGATCACGGACCGGGACGGGATCGATGCGCCGGGTGGTCGACGGCCACCTGACGGCCGCGCACGACCCGCGCCGGCCCGGACACCCCGGCAGGGCCTTGTGAAGCCCTGCGTGCCGCCAGAGCTTGGCCGCCACATACGACCCTTCGCGCATTTCCGAGATGTCGGATATGTCGGGCGCGCCAGCGCCCGGCATATCCGGTTCTTGGCACCGCGGACCTGGCTGGGCGGGCCCCTCCGGCCGAAGGCCCTCGGGCCCGCCCATTTGTCTGGCGGGAGCAACGGTCAGATCGTGACGCGGACCCGAGCCATGGATCTTATGGAATGCGGTAGCTCTCCCCGTACACCTCCCACGCGAGCGGCGTGTGCAGGTCCAGGTTGCCGTCCCTGAGGAACTGGCGCTGGGCGGTGTCCACGCGGCTCGTGTCGCTGTGCGCGGCCTCCGTGCGCATGGCCGCGGCGCGCGCATCCAGGAACGCGGTCAGGTACGCGGTCTCGTCGCCGCCCTGGGCCGGGGGCTTCGCCGTGGCCAGCGCCGCCTCGCGGATGCCGCCGAAGCTGTCCGCGCCGGGGCCGGGGCCGTGCATGACCATCGCGTCGTAGTACGCGAACTGTCCCAGCACGCCGAGGCCGTCGGACTTCGCCTGGGTCACGGCGGGGTCGAAGTACACGCGGTCGCGCTCGTCGTCCTGGGCCCTCGCGAACGCGGGGTCGGCCGCGGCCGAGCGCCAGGCCTCCGGGAAGCCGTCGAGGCCGGCGTGGGAGTCGGTGCCGTTGACCTTGCGCAGCGCGGGCAGGAACCGCGCGAGCGGGTTGCCGGGGACGCGCGCCGTGTACGCCTCGACGAGGTCCAGCATGTCGCCGGTGCCGGAGCAGAAGCCGATGATGCCGCCGGTGTAGCCGCGGCCGTCGTCGATGTCCTCGATGTAGCGGTACTGGGCCTTCCAGTCCAGGCTCGAGTTCTCGGCCGAGGAGACCAGCCGCATGGCGATCTCCTTCTTGCGCGGGTCGGCCAGGCCGGTGCCCGCGGCCGTCGCCGTGTCCGTGGCCGGCTGGGTGCTCGCGGGCCGCGACGGGCGCGGGGCGCCGGAGGTGGTCACCGGGGCCGCCTGCGAGGCGCGGCCGGGGCGGCGCGGGGCGGCGACCGACGAAGCCTCGGCCCGCCGGCCCGCCGGCAGCAGCGCGTCCGTGGCGGCCTCGGCGCCGACGTCGGCCCAGACGGCGAGCGGCAGCGCGACGAGCGCCCCGGCGGCGGCGAGCCACCCGGCGAGCCTGCGAGGCATGTGCATCGAACCCTCCCGGCCTCACGGTTGCGACGGGAGGATCGGACCACGCGTGAGGGACCGCTGACAGCGCGCCAAAGCTGGATTTCAGGCAAGCCTCAGCCCGCCGCATCACGTCCGAGTGACACCGCTAAGGAAGCGGCCCCGCCAGCCGAGGTGTTCTACGGGTGGGCGACGGCCTGGCTGTACGCGTACGAGCCCGCGAAACTCGGCCAGTAGCCTTGGCGCGGTGAAGCAGATCGACGACCTCGTGCGCGGGGCGGTGGCCTACGACGACGGGCTCGACCTCCTCGCCGTCGCCCCGGCCGCCGAGGTCGACCCCGCCCTGTTCGCCGCGGTCGCCGACGCCGTCGCCCGGCTCGTGCGGGGCGGGTGGCAGCCGGCCGAGCTGCACCGGGCCGTGGTGCGCCGCGGCGGGACCGACCGGCCGTTGCTCGCGCACGCCGTCGTGGACGGGATCGCCGGGCTGCTGCGGCGGTACGACCGCACGAGCGTCGACGACCGCTGGCTCGCCCAGGCCGACGAGCTCGCGGCGAAGGTGTGGTGGAGCGCCGACGCGCGCTATGTCAGCGAGCTCACGGCCCGGCGGCGGCTGGACCGGATCTCCGTCGTCGACGATCTCGTCGGCCTGCTCGTCGTGCTCGCCGAGCTGCCGGCGATCGAGGTGCTGGTGCCGCCGCCGGGGGCCGCTGCGAGACGCCGGCCCAGCGCGTCGAGGGTCGACGAGCGGCTGCTCGACCGGGTGCGGGCGCTGCTGGCCAAGGCCGAGTCGACCGGCTACCCGGCCGAGGCCGAGACGTACACGGCGAAGGCGCAGGAGCTCATCGCCCGCCACGCGATCGACGAGGCGCTGCTGGCCGGGCGCGAGGGCGGCGCCGAGGTGGTGCCGTTCGCGCGGCGGATCGGGGTCGACCACCCGTACGAGGGCGAGAAGGCCTCGCTGCTCAGCGCCGTGGCGGAGGCGAACCGCTGCCACACCGTGTGGTCGCCCGACCTCGGCTTCACCACGGTGTTCGGGTTCGACGCGGACATCGACGCCGTCGACCTGCTGTACACCTCGCTGCTCGTGCAGGCCGGGCGGGCCATGGCGAAGGCCGAGCCGCCGGGCGGCAAGGCGGGCCGGGCGCGGCTCAAGACGTTCCGGCAGTCGTTCCTCGTCGCGTACGCGGTGCGCATCGGCGAGCGGCTGGCCCACGCGACGGAGCTGGCGATTGAGGAGACGGCCGCGGCGAGCGACCTGCTGCCGGTGCTGCGCTCCCGGGACGAGCAGGTGCGCGAGACGATGGCCCGGGTGTTCCCGCGCACCGTGCGCGGGCGCGGGAGCCGGGTCGACAGCCGCGAGGGCTGGGAGTCGGGCCGGGAGGCGGCCGACCGGGCGATCCTGAATTGATCGAACGTCCGACGCGGCCGGGCGGATCGCGTGGGACCCTCCCGCCCATGCTCAGATTACCCGCCGCGCAGGTCGCCAACGGCCATCTGCCGCACGTCTGCCCGCGCCATGGCGAGCCGGCGATCGAGATGAAGCGCATGAAGCTGATCTCGAAGCCGCCGTCCTGGACGCCGGTGCTGATCCTGCTGGCCGTCATCGTGTACGTCATCGTGGTGACCATCCTGCGCAAGACCGTCCAGGCGCCCGCCTGGCCGTGGTGCGCGCAGTGCAAGGCCGCCCGCTCCCGCAACCTGGGCATCGGCCTGCCCGTGCTCGGACTCGGCATCGTGCTGTTCGCCGTCGGCATCGCCACCATCGACGGCGACGCCGGGCCGATCATGTTCCTGCTGGGCCTGGTCGCGTTCCTCGTCGGCCTGATCGTCGCGGCGCGCAGCGCGGCCCAGACGGTCGCGGGCGCGTTCGTGTCGCAGGACGGGCAGTTCGTCGAGGTGCCCAAGTCCGACCCGCGGTTCATGCAGGCGCTGCAGTACGGGGCTGCGCCGCAGCGGTTCTAAGAGCGGGGCCGCGCACTCCGCCAACTGGTGTGCGCGGCCCCGCCTCCCCCGCCCTCAGGGGGTCTTGGTCAGGGCGTGGCCGTCCACACGGAGGTGGCGCTCGCCCCGGAACTCGCGGCGACCGGTGACGCGTATGCGGGCACGGTGCATCGCTGCCTCTTGGCGGAGAGGTTCGGCGCTCCCCGAGTGAGAGAGCGCTCTCTGAAGAGTTCTCCTTGTGGTCGCTCCTGTCAAGAAGGTGCCTCGGGCTTTTCGGGGAGAGCGCTCTCCGGTTGTTACGCCCGGTTTGCCGCCGGGTATGCCTTGCTCATGGAGCATGAGGGCGTTGGGCAGGTCGTTGTCGTCACCGGGGCCAGCGGCGGGATCGGGCGCGCGGTGGCGCGCCGGTTCGCGGCGCGCGGGGCCTCCGTCGCGCTGCTCGCCCGCGGCGAGGCCGGCCTGGAGGCGGCCGCCGCGGACGTGCGCAAGCTGGGCGGGCGGCCGCTGCCGATCCCCGTCGACGTCGCCGACCAGCCCGCCGTGGACGCCGCGGCGAGCCGGGTCGAGCGGGAGCTCGGCCCGATCGACGTCTGGGTCAACGACGCGTTCACGTCGGTCTTCGCCCCGTTCATGCAGATCGAGCCGGACGAGTTCAAGCGCGTGACGGAGGTGTCGTACCTCGGCTACGTCTACGGCACCCGCGCCGCCCTCGATCGCATGCTCCCCCGCGACCGGGGCACGATCGTGCAGGTCGGCTCGGCCCTGGCGTACCGGGGAATCCCGCTGCAGAGCGCGTACTGCGGTGCGAAGCATGCGATCCAGGGCTTCCACGAGTCCCTGCGCGCCGAGCTGATGCACGACAAGCGCAACGTGCACGTGACGATGGTGCAGATGCCGGCGGTGAACACGCCGCAGTTCGACTGGGTGCTGTCCCGCCTGGGCCGGCACGCCCAGCCGGTGCCGCCGATCTACCAGCCCGAGATCGCCGCGAAGGCCGTGGTGTACGCGGCGGACCATCCGCGCCGGCGCGAGTACTGGGTGGGCGCCTCGACGGTCGGCACGCTCATCGCGGACAAGTTCATTCCCGGGGTGCTGGACCGGTACCTGGCGCGGACCGGGTACGACTCGCAGCAGACATCGCAGCGCCGGAGCCCCAACCAGCCGCGCAACCTCTGGCAGCCCGCCGACCGCACCACCGACTTCGGCGCGCACGGCGGCTTCGACGACCGCTCGACGCGGCGCGCGCCGCAACTGTGGGCGTCGCAGCACCACGGCCTGCTGGCCGCAGCCGGCGCGGGTCTGGTCCTCCTGGCCGGCGCCGCCGTGGCCCGCCGCCGCTGACACGCTCCCTCGGCTCGGCCCGTGCCTGATAGCCGGTGCCCGCCGCCGGCGCGGGCGGCCCCCGGCCCGCCACCGATCCGGGCGCCCGGCGGCCGCCCGGGGTGCGGAATCGCGTTTGCGGGAGGCAGGTGGCGGGTAGCGTCGCGCTCATGTGGCTGATCGCACGCTCCGCCCTGCTGGGCATCGCCTCCGGCGGCCGCAGCGCCGCGGCCCCCGCGGCCGTGGCCTTCGGCAGCGACTCCCAAGCCCTGCGACTGGCAACCGCCGCCGCGGCGGTCGGCGAGTTCGTGGTCGACAAGCTGCCGGCCGCCCCGAGCCGCCTCGGGGCCGCTCCGCTGGCCGGGCGCCTCGTCTTCGCCGGCCTGGCCGCGGCCGCCCTGGCCCGGCGCGAGGGGAGCAACCCGATCGCCCCGGCCCTGGTGGCGGCGGCGGCCGCGGCGGGCGGAAGCGTCGCGGGCGCTCGCTGGCGCGCGTACGCCGAGCAGCGCCACTGGCCCACCCTTCCCGCCGCCCTGGCCGAGGACGCCGTGACCTGGGCCCTTGCCACTGCGGCCACCCGCCGCTGACTGGCCCCGAGTCCGGCCGGCTCGCCCACCCTCAGCTCGGCCACCACGCGAACCTCACGGCACCGGCTCTCGCCGCGGCCGCCGATGGCCCGCCACCACCAGCAGGGCCGGGGCAAGCCACGACGGGGCCTCGGCCATCAGGCGCAACTCCCGCGACCTGCCGCCGTGCGGGCGACGAACACCGCCGGCCGGTCCGAGCCTTCTCAACGCGGTGCAGGCTCGTCCTGCCTCGCGGTCTCGCCCGTGCCGATCGAGGTCCCACGGCACCGTCTCGCCCGCAGTGTGGTGACGGCGCGTGCCGCTGCACGGCAAGGGGTCGAAGCGCGTGCGCGCGGCACTGTCCCGGCCCCGGCCCCGGCGGCCCCGCGGCCCAGAAGCGACGGGTGGCGCTGCACGCGGGAGATCAGCGCGCCTGCCCGCAGGTGCAGGCTCGCCCACGGTCCCCGCAGCCCAGGGGCGACCGCGCGGAGCAGCGGTGGCGGGTGGCGCGGCGCGGCGGGCGTCAGAGGGCGTGGCGGGGGCGGTGTTCCTGGTCCTGGCCCGGCCGCGGGATTCGGGACGGCAGCGGTATTGCGGGACGGCAGGGCCGGCAGCGGCGCGGCGGGCGTCAGAGGGCGTGGCGGGGGCGGTGTTCCTGGTCCTGGCCCGGCCGCGGGATTCGGGACGGCAGCGGTATTGCGGGGCGGCGGGACGGCAGGGCCGGTAGCGGCGCGGCGCTCGTGGGTTCCTCCTCGGTCTGGTCGGGGGCGTTGCGGGAGCGGCGGCCCGACGGGCCGGACGGGAGCGCCGGGCGCGGCGGGCGCGGCGGTTCGAAGGCGGCGCGCGAGCGGCGGCGCAGCGACAGCAGGGCCGCCGCGCCGAGCAGGACCGCGCCCAGGGCCACGGCCGCCTCGGGCAGGTAGGTGGGGATCCCCAGGTACACCGTGATGCCGAGGATTCGCGACAAGCCCCAGGGCAGCAGGGCCATCTGGTCGTTCCAGATGGTCAGGGCGCGCTCCAGGCCCAGGAACGACACCAGGCCGCCCAGCACGACGAGGGGCACGCCGATGCCGGCCAGCACCACGGCCGTCGCGCGGCGGCGGGGCAGCGAGTACCGGTCGCGCAGGACCAGGGCCACGGCGACGAAGAGCCAGGCGAACGCGGCGAAGGCGACGCACACGTACACCGAGCGGCGCACCGGGTCGGTCCAGAAGGCGAACCAGTAGCCGCCGGGACCGCGCAGGATCATCGCGGTCAGGAGGATCACGGTGCGCAGCATGGCCACGCCGCCGATCGCGGCCCACAGGTGGAACGGGTCGCGACGGCCGGCCAGGACCCGTGCGGTCAGGGCGAACAGCAGCCAGCCGCCCAGGCTGACCACGAGGTGGGCGGGCGCGGCGAACCACGTGAGGACGAGCCGGGACAGCACGAGGGCGGCGACCGGGATCGCGATCACGAGCAGGCGGTCGAGGCGGCTCGGCAGCGGGGCGAGATCGGCCAGGCGCCACGGGCGGGTCGCGCCGAGCCAGAGCGCGCGCATCCCGGTGGAGCGGCCGACGGCCCCGACGAGCAGCAGCAGCACGACGAGGCCGAGCAGGATCCGAGCCAGCACGGCCATCAGGGGGTCGCGGTCGGCGCGGGTCGCGCCGATGTCGGCGGCGGTGAAGTTGTACGCCGGCAGGTCCACGTCCCCGCCGTAGCGCGCCGTGTGCGCGTCGCGGGCCGTGCGATACCGCCCCTGCGCGTCCTGCCACGCCGTGCGCGCCGACGCCGAGCCGGTGTCGAGCCACTGGGCGTGCCGCAGGACCATGGCGCGGTAGGCGCCGAGGGTGCGGAACAGGTCCGTCTCGTAGGCGAGGGTGTCGAGGAGCTTCGCCCGCAGCGTCGCGTCGCGCCACGTCACCGGGTCGGTGGCCGCGATCGTCTCGTGCATCGAGGCGGCGAGGGCCACGGCGCGGTCGCCCTCGGCGATGGTCTGCTCGAGGTGGTCGCGGCTGACGGCGTAGATGCTGTCCAGCGCCGCGGAGTCGCCGGTGACGATGTCCCACTCGAAGATCCACATCATCGGCGGGGGTTCGAGGCCGAGCGCCTCGACCTTGTCGTCGGCGTAGGGGCCCAGGTAGAGGCCCTTGGTCACCGCCTCGCGGGACATCGACATCATGCGGCAGATCGCGGTGACGGTCGCCGGGTCGTCGGAGAAGGTCTGCCGGGCCCAGTCGGCGGTGATCTGGGCCGGCGGGATCGCCGGGTCCCAGGCGAGCCGGCCGAGGGCGTAGGAGTTGAGGTCGTACAGCTGCCAGAAGCCCGAACGCAGCAGGAGCGTCATCGGCCCGGCGCGCAGCGGACCGCCGTCCTGGGTCCAGGTCCACACGCCCTCGACGTGGGGGTTGGCGGCGAGAAAGCGCTGCAGGGCCTGCTGGTGCAGGCCGGTCAGGTCGTTGGGCAGCGAGCCGAACGCCTCGAACTCCCGCCGCGACTGGAACTCCACGATCCGCCGCTGCGCGCCGACCTCCAGCGTCGCGTTGAACGGCAGGTGGCTGTAGAAGTCGCCGAGCGTGTATTTCGTCGACACGATCAGGTGCGCGTTGTCGAAGTCGCCGAGGACCTGTTCGTAGGCGGCCGGGTCGGTGTGCAGGTCACCGACCGCGCCGACGCCGACGGTCCAGGTGCGGAAGATGATGTCGCGACCGGCCTCGCCCGCGGCCTGCAGCAGCGTGTCGAGCATGGTGCGCACGGCCTGCGGGGTGGTGACCGCGATCCGCGACTCGTAGTCCCAGCCGGGCTGCTTGTAGACGTCGCCGCCCTCGCCCACGCGGATCATGAGCCCGCTGACGAACGGCATGCGCTCGAAGAGCTCGGCCAGGCCCAGCGCGTAGACCCGCCAGAAGTGCGGATCCTCGACCTTCAGGCCACCGTAGGTCCGCTCCAGGTAGCGCTGCAGCGGCGGCGACAGCGCGAGCATGTCGGTGAGCAGGTAGACCTTCATGCCCATGTCGGCGGCGTAGCGGAACACGGGCGCGAAGGCGGCGGTGAGCGCCTCGGCCCGGGCGATGTGCGAGTCGCCGCGGGGATAGACCGCGTGGCCGTCGCCGACCCGGCTGAACGCGATGTATTCCAGGAAGCCGGGCAGGACCACGGCGTTGTACCCCTGCGCGAGCGAGTGGTCGACGAACTGGTGGAACTGCCGGGAGATCCGCTCGACGGCGACCTGGTCGACCCACGGCGCGGCCGGCAGCAGGGCGCCGCCGACGACGTCGGTGTTGAGCGAGTAGTCGGTGCCCGCGGCGAACGCGGCGACGTCGGGCTCGCGGCCGACCGAGCCGGCGTCGGTGAGCCTCAGCCCGAGGCGGGGCGTGACGACCTCGCCCCGCTGGTCTTCGGGCAGCGGCGGCTCGCCCGAGCGGATGCGGTCGGCCAGCGCGTAGAGCCCGGAGGCGGCACCGTTCTCGTCGCCGCCGGTGAGCGTGAGGGGCTCGTCGAGGCGGTAGGAGCCCGCGGGAATGGCCTCATCCACGTGTACCGCTACATCAGCCGGACCGTCGGCGCCGATCACCGGCCGGGCGCTCCCGCGGGCCACGACAGCGTCGGCGACCGCCGCGGCGGCCAGGCTCAGCCGGGGCGAGGACGGCACCGAGATCGACGCGATCGCGACGGGCGCGGCCGGGCCGACATCGGCGACGGCGGAGCGCTCCACCGGGATCGCGGCCCGGTCGAAGCGCAGGCCGAGTGCCCCGCCGACGCCCCAGGCCACGAGCGCGCCCAGCACCAGCAGCACCGCCAGGGCGGTGAGCGGGATGCGAGCACGTCGTCGGGTCACGTTCGGCATCGTAGGCCCGGGGTCCGACAAATTCCGAGAGTGATCACCTAGGCATGACTGAGCGTGATGTCGTGGTGACTCGATAGCTCAGCCGGCGCCGAAGCAGACGAAGCTCTCCGCGCTGGCCCGGTCGCCGGGCCGGGCGGCGGCCTGGGCGGCGGCGAGCGCGGCGGCCGGGCCGAGTCCCGTGGCGAGCCGGCCGTAGAAGGCCCGCATGAGGTGGCGGGTGGCTCCGTCGTCGACCGGCCCGGTGGATGCGATGACGGTGGCGGTACCCATGTTGAGCAGTGCCGCCACGAGTCCCATGAGCTCGTCCCCGGGGTGCACGGCGGCCAGGCCGGTGTCGCAGCCGGACAGCACCAGCAGGCCGGGCGGGCGTCGCAGGGCGGTGAGGTCGTACACCGTGAGCGGCCCGTCGGCGAGCATGAGGAACGAGAACAGCGGGTTGTCCACCCGGAACTCGCCGTGCGCCGCGATGTGCCCGATCGCGGCCCCGTCCAGCGCGGTCAGGGCGGGCTCGACCCGCGCCCGGTCGCCGGCCAGCACCGTGGCGCCCGCACGGTCCGCGGCGATCTCCCGCACCTCGTCGGCCGCCTGCTCCGCCGAGTGGGCTCCCACCAGCACCAGCCTGCCGTCCACAGTGGACGATGTCGCGCAGCGCAACCAGATCGTCGCGGAGGGTGCGACGGTCAGTGAGCGCCCGCGGAGGCGGGGTAGCATTCCCCACGGCAGCGCGTGGAGGGCTCCGGTCGGCACCAGGACCAGCGGCCCGTCGCCGAGCAGATCGGCGAGCGGACCCAGCAGGAGCCGGTCGAGGACCTCGGCGCGCCGCTCGAGTCGCTCGCCGCCCGCGGCGTGTCCCAGCACCTGGTTGTGCAGGGCGAACCTCAGCGACTCCAGCTCGGCTCGCACCGCCTCGATCTCGCCGACGATGCGATGCGTGACCCTGCGCCCGCGCACGACGAGGGCATGCAGGCGCCCGTCGATGTCCAGCAGTTCGACGAGCACCCGCTCCCCCAGCGCCGTGGCCAGCGTGGGGAGGGACAACTCCACAGCGTTGGGCGAAGAACCGGGCGCACGCCACGAGCGGCGGCGGATCTCGGCCTCCAGCACGCGCTGCCGCCGCAGCAGCCGGCTGGTGCGCTGGGGTCCCGTCGGTGCCGCGGCGAGCTCGCTGTTGATCCGGCGCAGCTCGGTCAGGTGCCGGGCGACGACCGGGTCGGTGGACGGGTGCGTCGGCGGCAGGGTGAGGGCGGCGGCGCGGCATCGCTGGGCCCAGGCCAGGGCGGAGGCCGGTCCGCCGTGGACCAGGGCGAGCCGCAGCCGCAGGCCGGCCAGGGCCGCCGTCTCGGCACTGCCGCGCACGCGCAGCTCGGTGGCGCCGAGGCTGGCCCGGTAGGCGTCGGCCTGGCGCAGGCCGGAGGTGGCCGCCCGCACCGCCTCCGCGACGGCGCCGGAGGCGAGCTCCAGGCGGGCGCGGATGTGCCACCACCGCACCCGCAGCGGGGCCGGGCCGAGCTTGGCGGCGCCGCCCGCCTCGGTGAGCAGCTCGCGGGCCGTGTAGAGCTCGCCGAGGTCGACCGCGAGCTGGGCGGCGTCGAGCAGCGCGTCCCAGCCGGGCTGCAGCCAGCCGGCCTCCAGCAGGTGCGCGGCGACGGTGCGCAGGTCGCGCAGGGTGCCGCGGTTGGCCTTGCCGAGCGCGACGACGGCGGCGAGCTCGGCGACCCGGGCGCGGGCCATCCACACGCTGCGCCCCTGGCGCTGGAACACCCGGCGCGCGGCGGCGGCCGCGGTCTTCGACTCCTCCGGGGTACCGGCGGCGAGGCCGTGCCGGGCGAGCATGAGGTGGGCCTGGCCGAGCACCGAGTCGAGGTGGCCGTCGGTGCAGGCGTCGATGGCGGCCCGGATCGCGGCGTCGGCCTCGGGCAGCAGCCGCACCGACAGCAGCAGGTCGGCGCGGTCGAGCAGGCTGACCGCGTCGACGCCGGTGCTCCACAGCCGGTCGTGGGCCCGGTCGTAGCGGGCCAGGGCGGTGGGCACGTCGCCGGCCTGGGCCGCGACGAAGCCGAGGTTGTGCTCCACCTGGGCGGCGGCGGTGGCCATGCCGAGCCGGTTGTAGAGCGCCTGGGCGGCGCGCAGGTCGACCTCGGCCTGCTTGAGGTTGCCGCGGAAGCCGTGCAGGACGCCCCGGTTGGTGAGGGTCCGCGCCTCCCACACCTGGTCGCCGGTGGTGCGGAAGGCGCGCAGGGCACCGCGGTAGAGCTCCATGGCCTGATGGTCGAAGCCGAGCCGGCGCAGGATGAGGGCCCGCTGCATGGTCGCGCGGGCGCGCCGGTGGCCGTGCAGCTCGGCGACCGCCCGGTCGATCTCCTTGAGGGCGGCGCTCGGGCGGCCGAGGTCGTCGAGGATGAGGGCGTGGCTCATGCGGGCCTCGGCCTCGTGGACCTTGAGGCCGTGGCGGCGGGCGACGGTCATCGAGGCGCGAAGGTGCCGGGCGGCCCCGGCGGCGTCGTGCCGGGCGCGGGCCACCAGGCCGAGGGCGCGCAGGGCCACCGCCTCGCGGCCCGGGTCGCCGTCGCGGCGGGCGTCACGCAGCGCCGCCTCGGCGAGATGCTTGGCCTTGCCGGGGTCGGCCATGACAATCGGGAGCAGCCGCTGCGCCAGATCGTCGTCGGCGGCGGGGAGCACGGACGCTGCCGTCATGGTTGCATCCTGCCAAAGACTCGGATGTGTATCACGGGGCCCGGAGCGCGACTCATGTCACCGGCCTCATTGTTGATCCGTTTTGGGGAGCATTCATGTCCGTACCGAACGATCGTCTTCGGCGGTGGGAGCAGGTCCGCACCGAGCGCCTGTCCACCTTGCCGTGGTTGCGCACCGAAGTACAGTCCGGCCGGCCGGTGCGCTTCGTCGCCGACGAGATCCTGGTCTCCGACCACGGGGCCGGGATCGCGCACCGCACCCTCGCCGGCCTCGGCCACCGGGCCGGCGACATCGAGGAGGACGAGCCGCACCGGGGGCTGCGCCGGATCAAGACCCGCGGGCTCGACGTCTCGGCCGCCGTCCGCCAGCTGCGCGGCCAGCTGCCCGACGCCGTCGTCGGCCCGAACCACGTGTTCCTGTCGACCCCGCACGAGCACGGCGGCCCGTTCGGCCCGCCCGTGGCCGCCGACGCTCCCCCGTCCAAGCTCGCCCCTTCGGCCGGAGGTGCATCGTCCGTCCGGGTCGTTGTGATGGACACCGGGGTGTACGTCGACAGCCCCCTCCCGGCCGGCTGCTACTCGGCCACGGCGGAGAACGTCGAGACCGTCCTCGACGGCGACAACGACGGCGAGCTCGACTCCGACGTCGGGCACGCGAACTTCATCGCCGGGGTCGTGGTGCAGGGAACCGACGCCGCGCAGATCCGAATCGTCAAGGTGCTCGACAGCTTCGGCATGTGCACCGAGGCCGACCTGGCCGCCGCGATCACCGGGCTCACCGACGTCGACGTGCTGAACCTTTCGCTCGGCGGGTTCTCGGTCGGCGACCAGCCGCCGGCGATCCTCTCGGCGGCGCTGTCGACCTTCCTGTCCGGCACCGGGCGGGTCGTCGTCGCGGCGGCGGGCAACGACGGCATCCACGACCGTCCGTTCTGGCCGGCGGCGTTCGCGGCGAGCGACTCGCCGTGGGCGGGGCAGATCCTCGCGGTGGCGGCGCACGACGGCAACGGGGTCTGCGACTGGAGCAACCGCGGGCCGTGGGTGAGCCTGGTGGCGCCGGGCGCGGACATCGTCAGCACCTTCATCCACCACCCGGGCTTCGCGTCGGGCTGGGCGGCGTGGAGCGGCACCTCGTTCGCGGCGCCGAAGGTGGTGGCGGCCCTGGTCGAGCGCACGGCGGCGGCCGGGTCCGTGGTGGCGGCGGCGGACCAGGTGCGGGCGGAGGCCTCGCAGCAGCAGCTGGGCGGGTTCCCCTCGCTGCGCTGAGCGAGGATCGCACGGGGGAGGGCGCTGCGGGCGGCGAACCGCAGCGCCCGGTGTGGGCCGCCGCGCCCCTCCGCACGCCCCCCGTCACGGCCGAACCGCGGCATCCGGGCCGCCGCAGCCACCACGCGTGCGGCACCTGCGGCCGACGCGATGCCACGCGTGCGGCACCTGTAGCCGACGCGATGCCACGCGTGCGGCGCCTGTAGCCGACGCGATGCCACGCGTGCGGCGCCTGTAGCCGACGCGATGCCACGCGTGCGGCGGGCCGCGTGCCAGCCCGCACGCACACGCAGCCGTCAACCCGCACGCACACGCCGACGACGGAGCGCACGAACATGCAGCGGTCAGCGTGCACGCACACGCAGGCGACGGCGTTCTGGACGCTCACCACCTTCGTGCTCAACGGGCGCTGTTCGTGTGCATCGGCATGCCGGCGGCCGGACTCGGTGCGAGGGCTCACCGACGGCGCCCTCGGGCACGCGGCCGTCGTGCTCGCAGCCGTCGCCGGCGCCGTGATCGGGCTGCGGTTCGCATGGGGTTCACCGCGCCGATACCTCATCCGCACCCCGAGTAGCGCCAACAGCTGCGCCTCCGGCGGGTCGGCGGCCGGGCCCGGATCGTGGACGCGTTCGCGGGGTTCCGGGGCGCGGTGTCACTGGCCGACGCGCTCGCGGTACCCTCCGCAGCGACCGAACGGGACCCCATCGTCTTCGTCGCGTCGGGCGTCGTCGTGCTCACCATGCCGCTCGGGCTCTGCATGCCGGCCGTCGTACGCTGGGCGCGGTTGCCCGAGGACGACGGCCCGCGGCAGGAGCTGCCGCCGGCTCAGTCCGCGGCGACCCGGGAGGCGCTGGACGCGCTGCCGGAGACCGGCGCGCGGATCGGGGCCGAGGAGCTGGTGGTCTCGCGGCTGCGGAAGGAGTACGAGCAGTATCTCGCGGCCCTGCAACGGGGGCGACGAGGAGCACGACCGTGTGGAGCGGATCGAAAAGGAGCACGAGCAGCATCTCGCGGCCCCGCACGAGGGTGACGAGGAGCACGACCGCCTGGAGCGGACAGAACACGGACAGTACACGACGCTGAAGCCGCAACTCCTGGCCCACAAACGGGCGACCGTCGTGCGTCTGCGGGATGAACGACGGATCGATGACGTGGCGCCCAGGCAGTCGCAGGGCAGACTTGACATCGAAGAGGTTCGACTCACAGGCACCTATACGACAGAGTGAACCAACCGATTGCCCGACCTGCACGGCGGGCGCGGGCATGCTGAGATGTCCCTTTCACGGCAACTGGGCGGGATCTGATCTTGAAAACGCTGGCGGACCGGTACCGGCTGGACTACGCGATCGGCGCGGGCGGCATGGGCATCGTGTGGCGCGCCCGTGACCTGCGGCGGCAGCTCATGGTGGCGATCAAGGAAGTACGGCTGCCGGAGCTCATGACGACCGCGGAACGCGACCGGGTGAACCGCGAGGCGCGGGCCGCCGGGCGCGTCGAGCACCCCGCGATCGTCCGGGTCCACGAGGTCGTCGTCACCGATGACGGGCCGTGGATCGTGATGGATCTCGTCGAGGGCCGCTCCCTCGGCGAGCGCGTCAGCACCGAGGGCCCGCTGCCGGCGGCCGAGGGTGCGCAGCTCGGCCTCGTGCTGCTCGACGCCCTCGCGGCCGCGCACGCCGCGGGCATCACGCACGGTGACGTCAAGCCGGCCAACGTACTGCTCCCGCCGGACGGGACCGCCCAGCTCACCGACTTCGCCGTTGCCGCCATGCTCGACGGGCACCTCCCGCTGAGCGACCCCGCGTTCGTCGCACCCGAGCGCCGCCAGACCGGCGAGGGCGGCCCCGAGGCCGATCTCTACTCACTCGGGGCGACCCTGGCGCTCGCCTCTCCCGACGCCGCGCCCGAGATCGTCGCCGCCCTCATGCACGAGGACCCCAAGGCCCGGCCGTCGCTCGAGGCCGTGCGCGCGGCACTGTCCGCCGTGGCGGGGCATCCGGCCGTCGTACCGCCGGAAAGCCCCACAAATCCCAAGCAAACGGACACGCCGACCCCCGCGACCGAACAGCCCGGCACGACAGACACGGTCGGAGCAGGTCCCGCCGCGACCACGATCGCCATGGCCCTCAGCGGCACACCGACCGAGCCCGATCCCGCGGACAAAACCACCACCCCCGGCGAATCCGGCACAGCCGACGAAGCCCCGGAAACCACCGCGAACCCGCACGGGCCCGCAGCCGCGGCAAGCTGGCCCGACGGAGCGGACGTCACGCAGGAGCAGCCCCTCGTAACCGCCGCGCTCCCCGAAGCCACCGCCGCGACCGGCGAAGCCACCGCCGCGCTCCCCGAAGCCACCGCCGCGACCGGCGAAGCCACCGCCGCGCTCCCCGAAGCCACCGCCGCGACCGGCGAAGCCACCGCCGCGCTCCTCGAAGCCACCGCCGCGGCCGGCGAAGCCACCACCGCGACCGGCGAAGCCACCACCGCGGCCGCCGAGACCGAAGCCGGAGCCGAAGCCGCAACAGCACCCGCCGAGGCCGCCCAGGCGGCGAAGCACGAGCGCCCCGCACCACCCGGCATCCGGTCCGAGCTCAAGGTGGCCGCGCTCATCGGCGCCGGCGTGCTCGCGTTCCTCATCGCCGTCGCGTTCTTCCTCGACGGCGGCGGCCCCACGAGCGCGAACCAGGCCGCCGCCCAGACGAGCTCCGCCACCGACGCGGCCCTGGTGAACACCGAGCCCTCCCCGTCGCCGTCCGACGATCTCCCCTCGCCGAGCGTCGAGCCGTCCCCGTCGTCGCAGCCGCAGACCACGACCCGGGCCCCGAAGACGACCCGGCCCACGACGAACTCGCCGAAGCCCCCCACGGTCACGTCGGCGAAGATCGGGCTCAACCCGGTGACGTACAACGGGCCCTGCTCCGGCAACGGGCTCGACGTCCAGGTGACCGTGACGATCACCACGAACCAGCCGGGCACGAAGGTGACGTTCGCGACCACGGGCAAGGCCGCCAAGACGGTCACCGCGGTCGACGGGACCTACACCGAGACCTACCGCGTACGGGTCGACAGCAGCCGAAAGTACTCGTTCCCGATGACGCTGAGCGTCACCAGCCCGGGCACCACGACGGACTCGCTGACGTTCACCAACGCCTGCACCAAGCCCTAGAGCGCCGCTCACGTTCGTCTAGGATGTTGCGCCGGGCGACAACGCAACACACGACGATGTGCGTCTAGGGTTACGACCGCAGCACGTTGACCGTCATCTGCCGGAAGGTGGTCGCATGACCGACGACGACGCCACGCGCGACGGGCTGCCCAGGTTCATCTACGGGGAGTACACGGGCGAGATCAAGCTGCCACCGCGGCCCGAGGAGGAGCAGGCCGACGGTCCGATGGATCGCAAGACCAAGATCCTCGTGGCGAGCGGCGGCGCGGCCCTGGTGCTGATCATCGGGCTCGTCGTCGCGGCGCTGAGCACCAGCAGCGGGCCGGACGCCACGCCCGCCGCGGCCAACCCGGAGTCCTCGGTGACGAGCGTGTCGTCCTCCGCCGCACCGGCGCCGACCGATGACGCCGCCCAGCCGACCCAGTCGTGGCCGCAGCTGAAGAACGACGACATCCCCGGCGGCAAGCCCGCGCCGTCGGGCACCCCGGGCGCCACCAAGACCACCAAGCCGGCGACGCAGACCACGAAGCCCGAGGGCAAGCCGACCACCCACAAGCCGCCGAAGCCCTCGTTCCCGGGATCGCGATGACCGAACCCGGCTCAGCGGAGGACGGGTTAACGGGGAGCCCTGGCGGCTTTCCGGTGCCACCACCGGAGGGCCTGTCGCGGCGTGCCGTCGCGCTGCTGGCCGGCGGCGGGCTCGCGGCCGTGCTCGTGGTCGGGGTCGCACTGGTGGCGCTGACCACCGGCGACGGGGACCGGCCGCGGCCACCGGCGGCGGTGCGGGACACGCCGCAGCCGGTCGTGCCCGAGGACTCGACGACGATCGGGCCGGCCGCGACCGCACTGCGAACGACAGCGTCGGCGCGGCCGTCGGCCACGAAGACCCGGCCGGCCTCGGCCGCGCCGACGACCCCGGCCGGGCCGCGGGTGCTCACGGTGACGGTGAGCGCCGACCCGGACCGGTTCACCACCTGCCGCGGCACGCTCGTCACCAAGCTCACCGTGCACATGACGCTGAGCGAGCCGGGGCTGCAGGTGCAGTACACGATCAACGAAATGTCACCCGTGCGCCGGACGGCCTCGGGCACCACCTTCAGCGAGACGACACGGGCCACGGTCGGGCCGTCCCAGGGCGGGCACCAGGTGCGCGTCGCCGTGTCGAAGCCGAGCACCGCGAGCGCCACGACGGTCATCGAGGTCGACTGCGGCAGATGAATGTTCGTGAATCCCCCACGATTGGTTACGATCTATGTACCAACCGTGACGGGGATGATCGGCCATGCTCGACGCGCGGAGCCTGCTCGTGTACTGCACGACGAACCAGGCCCTGCGCTGCGCCCCGATCGCCGACCGGCCGCACGGCGGGCTCGTGGTCGCGCCGCACCAGGGCGACGAGCGCGGCCTGCTCGAAACCGCGGCCTACCTGCGCGGACGTGCCCGCTTCGGCGCCCCGCTGCTGCTCGACGCGGCCCGGTACGCGGGTCCGGACCGGCTGCCGGCCAGCGCCCCGTTCAACCCGCGCTGGCTACGCCGGCAGCGCGAGCTGGGCCTGCCGGTGCTCACCGACTCCGGATACGTCGACGCGGGCGACGAGCGCGGCCTCGCCGGCATCCTGCACCGCACGATGGCGATCCCCGACGCCGTCGCGGTGCTGCCGCTGCACCCGGCCTGGCTGCGCGACCGGCTCCACCTCAACGTCCTCACCGGCCACCTGCGCGCCGCCGCGGTGCCGGTCGCCCTGGTGCTGGAGGCGCGGGCCGACCCGTTCGCGCTCGACGGGTGCGTGCCCGGGCTGCTGGCGGTCCTCGGCTGCGGGGTGCCCGTCCTGCTGCTGCGCTGCGACCTGTCCTCGCTCGGCGCGCTGTGCCACGGGGCGGTCGCGGCCGCCGTCGGCACCGTCGCCGCGCTGCGCCACCTCGCGCCCCGCGAGGCCGACGGGGTGCGTCCGCCGTCGACGATCTTCCGGCCCACGATGTCGTACCGCCGGATCAGCGCCATCCAGCGCGCCAAGCGGAGCCGTCCCGACCCGCGGCTGTGGTCCTGCGACTGCCCGGTCTGCGCGGGCCGGGACCTCGACTGGATGGCCGGCCTCGGCGACCGCGAGCGCGAGGTCCCCGCGTTCGAGCACGCCGCGGCCGTGCTGTTCGCGCTGCGCGACGAGCTGCTCGGCGACGGGCGGCCCCTCCCCCGCGCCGCGCGCGACTGGGCCGCCCGGTGCGCCGGGGCCGCCTTCCGCGAGCGGCAGCTCGGCTGGACCGTCACCCCGATGCTGCGCCACTGGCGGGAGGCGGGCCCGAATCCGGTCGATCTGCGCCTGGCGAGCTGACAGAATCCGGCGGTGTACGCGACCCTCTTCGTGCTCGGCATCCGGCGCTGGTCCGCATACCGCACCGCCGCCTTCGGGGCCGCGTTCACCAACTGCGTGTTCGGCCTGATCCGCTCGGCCGTGATGCTCGCCGTCGTCGCCACCGCGGGCGGGACGCTCGGCGGCTACGACCGGGCGGCCACGGCCACGTACGTGTGGCTCGGTCAGGCGCTCGCCGGCCCCGTCAGCCTCTTCGGCTGGGGCGAGCTGGCGCAGCGCATCCGCTCCGGGGACATCGCGGTGGACCTCGCCCGCCCCGTCGACCCGATGCTGTCCTTCCTCGCCGCCGACCTCGGCCGGGCCACGTTCTCGCTGCTGCCCCGGGGCATCCCGCCGCTGCTCGTCGGCGCGCTCGTGACCGGGCTGGCGCTGCCGCACGGCCCGGGGCCGTACCTCCTCGGCGCGCTCAGCGTGGCGATCGCGAGCGCGTTGTCGTTCGCGTGCCGGTGGCTGGTCAACCTGAGCGCGTTCTGGCTGCTGGACCTGCGCGGGCCGATGACGCTGTACCTGGTGCTGTCCAACGTCCTGTGCGGACTCGTGGTGCCGGTCCACTGGTTCCCGCACTGGCTCGCCGGGCTGGCCGCGGCGACGCCGTTCCCCTCGCTGCTGCAGGCGCCGATCGACGTGCTCACGGGCAAAGCCGGGGCGGCCACGGTACTGACGCAGGCTCTGTGGCTCGTGGGTCTGCTCGTCCTCGGGCGCCTCGTCTTCGCGCTCGGGGCCCGCAAGCTGGTGGTGCAGGGTGGCTGAGCGGCCCTATCTCACCCTGGCGCGCATGCACGTGCGCGCCCAGACGGTGTACCGCGGCTCGTTCGCCATCGAGCTGTTCGCGAGCGTCGGCGCGACCGTCAGCGGCCTGGGCGAGATGTACGTCGTCTTCGCCAACGTCCCCGCGCTCGGCGGCCTGACGTTCCCGGCGGCGCTGCTCGTCTTCGCGCTCGGGCACATCTCGATGAGCCTCGCCGACCTGTGCTTCGGCCACCTCGACGCGCTGCCGGCCTACCTGCGCACCGGCACGCTCGACGCGTTCCTGCTGCGCCCGCTGCCGGTCCTGCCGCAGCTCATCAGCGCCGAGCTGTCGCTGCGCCGGCTCGGGCGGACCGCGGCCGGGGCGGTGGTCGCGGCGCTGGTCCTGGCCCGGCTCGACGTGCGGTGGACGGCGGCGAACGTGGCCCTCGTCGCGCTCACCGTGCTCAGCGGGGCGGCCGTCTTCGCCGCGCTGTTCACGGCCGCGGCCGCGGTGCAGTTCTGGCTCGTCGACGGCGCCGACATCACCTCGTCGTTCGTCTACGGTGGACAGTACGCGTCGCAGTTCCCGGTCACGATCTACCCGGATCCGGTGCGGGTGCTGTTCACGTTCGTGGTGCCGACGGCGTTCGTGGCCTACCTGCCGGCGCTGACCCTGCTGCGGCTGCCGCCACCACCGGAGTTCGCCCTGTGGATCGGCTGGTGCGCCCCGCTCGCCGCGGCGGCGGTGTGGGCCGTCGCGCTGCTCGGCTGGCGGTCCGGGCTGCGCCACTACACGGGGGCGGGATCATGATCATCGAGGTGGACGGGCTGCGGCGGCACTTCGGCCGGGCGGTCGCCGTCGACGGGCTCTCGTTCGCCGTCGAGGCGGGCGCGGCGGTCGGCTACATCGGGGCCAACGGCGCCGGGAAGTCCACGACCATCAAGATGCTCACCGGCATCCTGCGGCCCACCGCCGGCTCGGTGCGCACCTGCGGCCTGGAGCCGATGCGGCAGCGGCGCCGCCTGGCCCGGCGCATCGGCGTCGTCTTCGGCCAGCGCAGCCAGCTGTGGTGGGACCTGCCGCTGCGCGACTCGTACCGCGCGCTGGGCGCCATCCACCGCCTCGACCACCGCCCCCGGCTGGCCGAGCTCAGCGAGCGGCTCGACCTCGCGTCATTCCTGGACACGCCGGTGCGTCAGCTCTCCCTCGGCCAGCGCATCCGCGGCGAGGTCGCGGCCGCCCTCCTGCACTCCCCGGAGCTGCTCATCCTCGACGAGCCGACGATCGGGCTCGACGTGCTGAGCAAGGAGCGGCTGCGCGCCTTCCTCGTGCAGCAGCGCGAGCTCGGCACCACGCTGCTGCTGGCCACGCACGACATGGGCGACGTGCGCCGGCTGACCGACCGCCTGCTCGTCGTCGACCACGGCCGGCTCGCCTTCGACGGCACCCTGGACGCGCTGGCCCGGCAGGTCGGCGCCGAGCGCATCCTCGTGCTCGACCTCGCCGAGCCGGCCCCGCCGCTGGACGCGGTGCCGGGGGCGCGGCTCGTCGGCGTGGAGGCCGGCGGGCTGCGGCAGCGGCTGTCGTTCGCGCCCGGCACGACGACGGTGGCCGCGATCCTGGCCTCGGTGGCGGCCACGACCCAGGTGCACGACCTCACGATCGAGGAGCCCGACATCGAGGGCGTGGTGCGGCAGCTCTATTTGCTAGCGTCAAGCCCGTGACCATGGCTGGTGCTGACGTCCTGCGCGCTGTCTCCCTCGTCCGGACCGCCTTCGCCGACGTGCCCGACGACGGCTGGGACCGGCCGGCCGGCACGCTGTCGTGGACGTGCTGGGAGACCATGGAGCACATGGCCGACGACCTGTTCGCCTACGCGGGCCAGATCGCCGTGCCCGACTCCCCCGAGGACACCTACGTGCCGTTCGCGTGGCGCCCGCTGCGCGAGGGCGGCCCGGCGAACACCATCTTCGTCGAGGCCAAGAGCGGGACGCTGGGCCTGCTGCGCTCCCTGTCGGCCTGCGGCGCGATGCTCGCGGCCGTGGTGGATGCCGCGCCCGCCTCGCGCCGCGGCTACCACCCCTACGGCGTGAGCGACCCGGAGGGCTTCGCCGCGATGGGCGTGGTCGAGGTGCTCGTGCACGCCTGGGACGTCGCCGACAGCGTGAACCGCGCGTGGACGCCGCCGGCCGACCTGTGCCGCGGGGTGCTCGATCGCCTCTTCGTGGAGGTGCCCGAGCACGACGACCCGTGGCTGGTCCTGTTGTGGGCTACCGGCCGGGCCGAACTGCCCGGCCGGGCGGCACGGACGTCGTGGCGGTGGGACGGCCGCCCGCCGGCGCAGCGGTAGTCCGGAAGGCCTGCCGATACGCGGACGGCGACGTCCGCATCGCGTTGGTGAAGTGGTGGCGGAACGTCACCGCGGCGTCGAAGCCCACGGCCGCCGCCACCTGCTCGATCGGCGCGTCGGTCGTCTCCAGCAGCGGCAGGCTCGCCTGGATGCGCTGACGCAGCAGCCAGCGGATCGGGCTCGTGCCGGTGGCGCGCGTGAAGTGCCGCAGGTAGGTGCGCGGCGACATGTGCGCCTGCCGCGCCAGCTCGGCGAGGGTCAGCGGCGAGCGCAGGTGCGCCAGCGCCCACGCCAGGCTCGCCGCGATCCGGTCGTCGTCCGCGTCGGGCGGCACCGGGGCCTCGATGAACTGGGCCTGGCCGCCGTCGCGGTGGGGCGGCACGACCAGGCGCCGGGCCACCGCGTTCGCGACCGCCGCCCCGTGGTCGGTGCGCACCACGTGCAGGCACAGGTCGAGCCCGGCCGCGCTGCCGGCGCTGGTCCACACGTCGCCCTCGGCGATGTAGAGCACGTCCGGGTCCAGGTCGAGGTGCGGGAAGCGGGCGCGGAAGACGTCCGCGTAGCGCCAGTGGGTCGTGGCGCGGCGCCCGTCGAGCAGACCCGCGGCGGCCAGCGCGAACGCGCCCGAGCAGATGGACAGGATGCGCGCGCCGCGGGCGCGGGCCTCGCGCAGGGCCTCGAGGACCTCCGGCGGCGGGTCGGCGTGGACGGACTCGACGCCGGGGACGATCACGGTGCCGGCCGACGCGAGCAGGTCCAGGCCGGCCGGCGGGTGCAGGGTCGCGCCGCCCACGACAGGAATCGGGGACGCCGGCCGGGCGCGCGCCGGGGCGCAGATCGTCAGGCGATACCAGGGGACGTCCAGCTCGGGGCGCGGGAGACCGAAGATCTCGGTCACGATGCCGGTCTCGAACAGCGACATCCCGGCGAAGGCCAGCACCGCCACCGACTCGCCGGGCGGACTCGGGACCGCAGCGCGCATGGCGAGATCTTAACCAGCGGTGGCGTTATCGCCACTGGTGCGGGGCCGGACGCGACCGCAGGATCGTCCGTATGCGTGAAGCGATTGAGCACTTCGCCCGGCGGCTGCGGTTCGAGACCGATGTCAGCGACGTGCACTCGGCACTGGCGGCCGGCGACGGGAACCTGGTGGTGGTCGACTCCCGCGGCGAGCAGGCCTGGGACCAGGGGCACATCCCGGGGGCCGTGCACCTTCCCACCGCCGACATCGCCGCCCGGGCCCGCGAGCTCGTCGACCCCGGCCGGGAGGTCGTCACCTACTGCTGGGGGCCGGGCTGCAACGGCGCCACCCGGGCCGCCCTCGAGTTCGCCCGGCTCGGATACCGGGTGCGGGAGATGATCGGCGGGTTCGAGTACTGGGTGCGGGAGGGGCTCGCGTTCCAGACGCGCGGGGGCCCGCGGCGGCGGCCGGCCGACGAACTGACCACGCCGCGCCGGGCCGTCTCCTGCGACTGCTGAGCGCCCGGGGCGCCCCGGTCATTCGCGGGGAACCACCCCGGGACCGCAAGCATGGTTCCGGGCAGGGCGGGTAGCGGCTGCGGCGTGAGCGGGACTGAAACCGAAAGCGACGTGACGCTGCACGTCAACGGGCGCGAACACCAGCTACGGCTCGACAATCGCAGCACGCTGCTCGACACCCTGCGCGAGCAGCTCGAGCTCACCGGGGCGAAGAAGGGCTGCGACCACGGGCAGTGCGGGGCGTGCACGGTGCTGCTCGACGGGCGGCGGGTGGTCAGCTGCCTGGTGCTCGCGTGCTCGGTGGACGGCGCCGCGGTGACGACCGTCGAGGGGCTCAGCGCGGGGCGGGGGCTGCACCCGGTCCAGGAGGCGTTCATCGCGCACGACGCGCTGCAGTGCGGGTTCTGCACGCCGGGGCAGATCTGCTCCGCGGTCGGGCTCACGCCGGAGGAGACCGAGTCGCCGGCCGCGATCCGGGAGGCGATGAGCGGCAACATCTGCCGGTGCGGGGCCTACACGCACATCGCCGCGGCGGTCTACGAGGTGGCGGCCGCGGTATGAGGCCATTCGAGTACGAACGACCCGGCGACGGGCACGGGGCCGTCGCCACCATGAACCGGCCGGGCGCGATGTTCCTGGCCGGGGGTACGAACCTCGTCGACCTCATGAAGCTCGGCGTCACGTCCCCGGAGCTGCTCGTGGACATCACGGGCCTGCCCTACCACGGCATCGAGACGCGCGACGGGGTGCGCATCGGGGCGCTGGTGTCCAACACCGAGCTCGCCCGCGACGAGACGATCCGCCGCGACTACCCGGTGGTGTCCGAGGCGATCCTGGCCGGGGCGTCGGGGCAGCTGCGCAACCGGGCGACCGTCGGCGGCAACCTGCTGCAGCGCACCCGCTGCCGGTACTTCCAGGACGTCACGAAGGCGTGCAACAAGCGCTCACCGGGCAGCGGCTGCGACGCCCGCGACGGCGAGCATCACGACCTGGCGATCCTGGGCGCCTCGCCGCAGTGCGTCGCGACGAACCCGTCCGACCTGGCGGTGGCACTGTCCATGGTGGACGCGTCGGTGCACTATCTGGGGCCCCACGGCCCGGCCGCGATCAGCGTGCACGACCTGTTCCGCCGGCCCGGCGACCGCCCGGACCTGGACACGAACCTGCCGCCGGGGTCGCTGATCACCGGGGTCGTCCTGCCCGAATGCCCCATCGCCGCCCGCTCCCGCTACCGGAAGGTCCGCGACCGCGCGAGCTTCGCCTTCGCGGCCGGCTCGGTCGCGGCCGCGCTCGACGTGCGCGACGGCATCGTGCACGACGTGCGGCTGGCCTGGGGCGCGGTCGCGCACCTGCCGTGGCGGGCCTGGGCCGCGGAGCGGGCGCTGCGCCACGGGCCGGCCACGCCCGAGCACTTCGCCCGGGCCGCCGAGGAGGAGCTGGCCTTCGCGAAACCGTTGCGCGACAACGCGTACAAGATCCCGCTCCTGCGCAACCTGACCGTCGAGCTGCTGCGGGAGTTGACGCCGTGACCCTCCTCGAGACGACTGTCCACATCGGACGCGCGGAGCCGCGGCTCGAGGCGCGGGAGAAGGTGACGGGGCACGCGCGGTACGCCGCCGACCACCCGATCCCCGGCGCCTGCCACGCCTGGCCCGTGGCGGCCGGCTTCGCCCGCGGCCGGATCACCGCCGTGGAGGCCGACGCGGCGCTCGCCCTCGACGGGGTGCTCGCGGTCGTCTGGCACGCGAACGCGCCCCGCCTCGAGCCCGTCGACGACCCCAACCTGCTGGTGCTGCAGTCGCCCGAGGTGTCGTACTACGGCCAGATCGTCGCCCTCGTCGTGGCCACGACGCCGGAGCGGGCCCGCGAGGGCGCCGAGGCGGTGACGGTCCGCGCCGACGTGTCCCCGCCCGACTCCGTGCTGCGCGCCGACCACCCCGGCCTCTACGAGCCCGAGATCGTCAACGCCGGTTACCGGGGCCGGCTGGACCGCGGCGACTTCGAGGCCGGCTTCGCGGCCGCGGCGGTGCGGGTCGACGCCACCTACCGCACCCCGACCGAGCACCACGTGGCGATGGAGCCGCACGCGACCACCGCGTTCTGGGAGCGCGGGCGGCTCGACGTGTTCGACGCGACCCAGGCGTCCTCGACGGTCCGCGAGACCCTGGCCGCGCTGTTCGGGCTCGCGCCGCAGCTCGTGCGGGTGCACAACGAGCACGTGGGCGGCGGCTTCGGCTCCAAGGGCGTAGCGCGGCCGAACACGGTGCTCGCCGCGCTGGCCGCCCGGTGTGTCGGCCGCCCGGTCAAGCTGGCCCTGCCGCGCTCGATGGTGTTCACGCTGGGCGGGTACCGCACCCCGACCATCCAGCGCGTCCGCCTCGGCGCCGGCAGCGACGGCCGGCTGCTGGCGATCGGGCACGACTCCATCAGCCAGACCTCGCGCCTGACGGAGTTCGCGGAGCAGTGCGCGGTGGTCAGCCGCGTGCACTACGCGCCGCCGAACCTGACCACCACCCACCGCGTCGTGGCGCTGGACGTGCCGCCGCCGACCTGGATGCGGGCGCCCGGCGAGTGCCCGGGCGCGTTCGCCCTGGAGTCGGCGATCGACGAGCTGGCGGTGGCCGGCGGCTGGGACCCGGTGCGGCTGCGCATCGCCAACGACACCGACCGGGACGCCGAGGGGCGGCCGTTCTCCAGCCGGCACCTCGTGGAGTGCCTGCGCGAGGGGGCGAGCCGGTTCGGCTGGGCCGATCGCGACCCCCGCCCGGCGGCGCTGCGCGAGGGCCGCTGGCTGCTCGGCACCGGGGTCGCGGCGGCGTCGTTCCCGGCGATCACCTGGCCGTCGACGGCGACGGCGCGGGCGACCGCCGACGACCACTTCGAGGTCGCGGTCAACGCGGCCGACATCGGCACCGGGGCCCGCACGGTGCTGCGCCAGATCGCCGCGGACGCGCTCGGGTGCGACGAGATGTGCGTGGAGATCCGGGTCGGCGACAGCGCGATCGGCTACGCGACCGTCGCAGGCGGCTCGATGGGCACGTCGTCGTGGGGCTGGGCGGTGACGAAGGCCTGCCGGCTGCTGCGCGAGCGGATCGACCGGGTGCACGGCGGCGAGGTCCCGCCCGAGGGGGTCGCGGTGGCCGCGGACACCACCGAGGACATCGCCGGCCGGGAGGAGTACGCCCGCCACGCCTTCGGCGCCCAGTTCTGCGCGGTGCGCGTGGACCCCGAGACCGGGGAGGTGCGGCTGGACCGGATGCTCGGCGTGTTCGCGGGCGGCCGGATCGTGAACCCGACCACGGCCCGCTCGCAGCTCATCGGCGGGATGACGATGGGCGTGTCGATGGCCCTGCTGGAGCAGACGGTGCTCGACGCGCGCTCGGGCGCGTTCGTGACGGCGGACCTGGCGGCGTACCACGTCGCCGTCAACGCCGACATCCCGCGCATCGACGTGACGTTCGTGCCCGAGACGGACCCGCACCTCAACCCGATGGGCTCGAAAGGCCTCGGCGAGCTCGGGATCGTGGGCGCGGCGGCGGCCGTGGCCAACGCGGTGTACCACGCCACCGGGGTGCGCTGCCGATCGCTGCCCATCACGCCCGCCCTGCTGCTGCCGGCCGTGCCAGGATGAGGCATGGCCATTCCGGACTACCGCGCCGCGGACGCGACCGCCGTGCGCGCCAGCGTCAAGCTGCTCGACGGCCCGCTCGACCTGACCCTGCCCACCCCGTGCGCCGGCTGGACCCTCGCCGACCTGCTCGCGCACATGACCGTCCAGCACCTCGGCTTCGCCGCCGCCGCGCGCGGGGAGTCGTGGCCCCTCGAACGCTGGGCGCCGCAACCGCTCGGGGCCGACCCGGCCGCCGGCTACGCGGCCGCGGCCGACGAGGTGATCGCCGCGTTCGCCGCCGCGGACCTGGACCGCGACGCCCAATTCGCGGAGCTCGCGCCGGTGCCGATCCCGGTCCGGCGGGGCATCGGCGCGCACGCCATCGACTACGTGGTGCACGGCTGGGACGTGGCCACGACGCTCGGCCGGCCGTGGGAGCTGCCCGAGGACGTGCTGGAGACGACGTGGCCGATCGCCGAGGGCGTGCCCGACACCACGAAGGCGTTCGCGGCCCCGCTCCCCGTGCCGGCGGGAGCGTCCACGATGGACCGGATCCTGCTGCGCCTCGGGCGCGTACCGCGCTAGCACCCCGACGGGCGGGATTGCGCGGCCGACGGTGAGCGGCGCCGTGGACACGCCGCCGCCCGCGGCCGGGCCCTCGACGAACGCGGCCGGGCCCTCGACGAACGCGGCCGGGCCCTCGACGAACGCGGCCGGGCTCTCGACGAACGCGGCCGGGCCCTCGGCGAGCGCGGCGACGGCCGGGGCCTGGCGGCCCGGCCGCGGGGTCGGCGCCATGGTCCGCTCGTAGGCGACAGGACATTTGTCACCGCCGGGCCACGATGGACGAATCTGCCCGGCGGCCGGCCGCGACCCTAGCGTCGATGCCATGAACGCGGTCGATCTGCGCAACCTCTCCTACGCTTACGGCGGCGTGCGGGCCGTCGAGGACGTGACGCTGTCGGTGCGGACCGGCGAGGTCGTCGCCGTCCTGGGTCCCAACGGGGCCGGCAAGTCCACCACGCTGCTCATGCTGCTCGGGCTGCTGCCGCCGAGGACGGGCACGGTGCGGCTGTTCGGCCGGGAGCCGTCGGCCGCGGCCGCCGCCGGGCTCGTCGGCGCGATGCCCCAGGCCGGCGGGCTGCTCCCCCGCTCCACCGTCGGCGACCTGCTGCGGTTCCTCCATGACGTGTACCCCCACCCGATGCCGATCGCCGAGGCGCTCGAACTCGCCGACCTGACCGGGCTGGCCGGGCGGACGGTCGAGCGGCTCTCCGGCGGCCAGGCCCAGCGGCTGCGCTTCGCGATGGCGCTCATCGGCCGCCCCGACCTGCTCGTGCTCGACGAGCCGACCGCCGCCCTGGACGTGGAGGCCCGCCGCGAGTTCTGGTCGGCGATGCGCGCCTACGCCGGGCAGGGCCGCACGGTGCTGTTCTCGACGCACTACCTCGAGGAGGCCGACGACAACGCCGACCGCATCGTGGTGCTCGACCGCGGGCGGGTGATCGCCGACGGCACCGCCGCCGACGTGAAGCGGCGCGTGTCGGTGCGCACGGTGAGTGTGGCCAGCCTCGATGCCGACTACGCCGCGCTGCCCGGCGTCGTGACGGTCGCCGAGCGGGCCGGACGCACGGTGCTGACCAGCACCGACGCCGACGCCACCGTCCTCGCCCTCGCCTCCGCGGGCCTGCTGCGCGACCTCGAGGTCGTCGGCGCCGGGCTCGAGGAGGCCTACCTCGCCCTGACCCGATCGGAGGCCTGATCATGCTGCCCTACATCCGCCTCGAGCTGCGCCGCCTGGCCCGCACCCCCGGGCTGCTCATCTTCACCGTGCTCATGCCGCTGGTGAGCTACGTGCTGTTCACGAACATCAGCACGCTCACCGGGCAGGACAAGAGCGTCGCCGCGGTCTACACGATGGTGTCGATGGCCGGGTACGGCGCGATCGGCGGCCTGCTCAACTACGCCTCGGGGCTCGTGATCGACCGCTCCGTCGGCTGGCTGCGGCAGCTGCGGCTGACCCCGCTGCCGCCGGTCAAGGTGGTGCTGAGCAAGGGGCTGGCCGCGATGGCCGCCGGGCTGCTGCCGGTGCTCGCGCTGTGCCTGGCCGCGGTGCTCATCAACGGGGTGCGGCTGCACGCCTGGCAGTGGCTGGCGGTGCTGCCCCTGCTGTGGGCCGGGGCGCTGCCGTTCGCGCTGCTCGGGCTCGGGCTGGGCTACCTGGCCACCAGTCAGACCGCGGCGCCGCTCAACCTGCTGGTGTACCTCGGGCTGTCCATCCTGGGCGGGCTGTGGCTGCCGCTGTCCCTCATGCCGTCCTGGGTCGCGTCGATCGGGCGGCTGCTGCCCACCTACGCGTACGCGGACATGTCGTGGCGGGTCGCGTTCGGCGGGGCGCCGAGCCTCGGCGACGTGGTGACCCTGCTCGTGTGGCTGGTCGTGTTCACCGGGCTGGCGGCCTTCGGCTACCGCCGCTCGGTCCGCCGCATCGCGGTGCTGTGAAAGGGTGGGCGGCATGAGGCGCGGGAACCGCCCCACGATCGGCGGGATGATCTGGGTCGGGGTGTGGACGTTCCCGCTCGTCGATCCGCTGACCAACGCCCCGGGCCCGGCCGCGGTCGCCGCGCTGGTCGCGTTCGAGCTGCTGTACGTCTTCACCGCCGCCCTGGGCTTCGACTCCCCCGGCCCCTCCCGTCGCCACCACGTCCTCTTCGGGCTGGTGGCGGCGCTCGGGGCCGGGCTCGCGCTCGCGTACGGCTCGCACTGGATCGTGCTGCTGCTGTACGTGTCGGTGTGCGGCGTCGCGGTGTACGCCGGCGGCGAGCGGCCGGTCGGGGCCGTGTGGGTGCTCGCCGGCGCGCTCGCCGCGCAGATCGGCATCGGGCTCGCCGTCGACGCCGACTGGTGGCAGGCCGGCAGCGTCATCGTCGGCACGGTCCTGTCGTCGCTGCTCGTCGCGGCGGTGCGGCAGATGATGCGGCTCGTGCGGGAGCTGCAGCGCACCCGGGAGGCGCTGGCCGAGGCCGCCGTCGCCGAGGAGCGGCTGCGCTTCTCCCGCGACCTGCACGACCTGCTCGGCCACACCCTGTCCGTGATCGTCGTGAAGGCGGAGGTCGTGCGGCGCATCGCCGAGCGCGACCCGGCCGCGGCGGCGGCCCAGGCGGCCGACATCGAGCAGATCGGGCGGCGGGCGCTGGTCGAGATCCGGGAGGCGGTCACCGGCTACCGCGAGACCGGCCTCACCGCGGAGCTCGCCCGCGCGAAGGGCGCCCTGACCGGGGCCGGCATCGCCGCCGAGGTGCTGCGCACCGCCGACCCGTTGCCGGACGCCGCCGACCGGCTGCTCGCGTGGGTGGCGCGGGAGGCGGTGACGAACGTGATCCGGCACAGCGGCGCGGGCCGGTGCGACATCTCGGTGACGATGGCCGACGGGGTGGCGATGCTGCGGGTGAGCGACGACGGCGACTTCGCCCCGGACGCCCCGGCGCCGGAGCCCGGCAACGGCCTGCGCGGTCTCGGGGAGCGGCTGCTCGGGGCGGGCGGGACGCTGGAGACGGGCCCCCGGCCCGAGGGTGGATTCATGCTGACTGCGAGGCTGCCGCTGTGACGATTCGGGTGTTACTGGCCGAGGACCAGGGCATGATGCGGGGCGCCCTGGCGCTGCTGCTCGGCCTGGAGCCCGACCTGGAGGTGGTCGCCCAGGTCAGCAGCGGCGACGCGGTGGTGCCGACGGCCCTGCGGACCCGGCCCGACGTGGCGCTGCTCGACATCGAGATGCCGGGCGGGGACGGGATCAGCGCGACGGCGGAGCTGCGCCGGCGGCTGCCCGGGTGCCGGGTGCTGATCCTGACGACGTTCGGGCGGCCCGGGTACCTGCGGCGGGCGATGGAGGCGGGCGCCAGCGGCTTCCTGGTGAAGGACGGGCCGGTGGAGTCGCTGGCCGCGGCCGTGCGGCGGGTGCTCGCCGGCGAGCGGGTGGTCGACCCGGAGCTGGCCGCGGCCGCGCTGGCGGCGGGGCCGGACCCGCTGACCGAGCGCGAGCGCGACGTGCTGCGCGAGGCGGCGGACGGCTCGACGGTCGCGGACATCGCCACACGGCTGCACCTGTCGGAGAGCACGGTGCGCAACTACCTGTCGGCGGCGATCACCAAGACGGGGACGCGGAACCGGATCGAGGCGGTGGGCGTGGCGCAGTCTCGCGGCTGGCTCTGAAAGTTGAGTGTAGGTGACTCAGGTCACGTTCGGGCGCGGAAGACGGCGGGCACCCCCGAGGTTGTAAGACTTGAGCGACACGGGCTCAACCTTGGAGGGACTCTCATCATGCTGCTGCGCACCGCCCCGTTCCGCAACGTTGACGCGTTCGACCAGTTCTTCGGCTCGCCGGTTCGCGGCGGCGCCACCGCTGCGCTGGACGCGTACCGCGACGGGGACACCTTCTTCGTCGAGATCGACCTGCCCGGCATCGACCCGGCGACCATCGACGCCACCGTCGACCGCAACGTGCTCACCGTCCGCGCCGAGCGGACCCGCACCGAGCGCGAGGGCATCCGCCGCGTCATCACCGAGCGCCCGACCGGCACCGTGACCCGGCGCCTGGTGCTGGGCGACAGCCTCGACACCGAGCGGCTCGAGGCGAGCTACGACGCCGGCGTGCTCACCCTGAGCATTCCGGTGACCGAGCGCGCCAAGCCGCGCCGGATCCAGATCGGCACGACGCAGCGCGAGCTCGCCACCGCGCAGTAAAGAATGCCGGCCCCCGCGCTGCCGGGCGCCGACGGCCGCGGTCCCCCGAGGGGGCCGCGGCCGTCGCGTTTCCAGGGCGATTCGGAATCGATCCACATCGCCACAGCCGGTCATTCCCGATGCGCTCGCGGTGATCATCCGGCGCATTTGCCCGGTGGCGAAATGCCCCGCGGGCGGCGGCGAGCCGTCCGCTGGGCGGGACGGGCCCGGCCGCAAAGGGTGGCGGCGAGGGTGCCACCGTCGCGGCGGCCGGTCCGCGCAATTGCGGCGGCCGGCCCCGGCGGCAAACGGGACCGCCCCCGGCGGCAAAGACGACCGGATCGCTCGGCAATGCGTCGGGGTCTTAGCGAATCCGCCCGGCGCGCGGGCGCCGAATGGGGAAAGCGGCTGCCCGAACGACCGTATGGCCTCAGGAATGCAAAACGGGCCGGGTGCACGATTCGTGCACCCGGCCCGTCCGCTTCGATCACGCCACGCCCGCGGGCGTGCGGTCAGCGGCCCGCCTCGGCGTGGTAGCGGTCGACGATGTCCTGCTTGATGCGGCCCCGGTCGGACACGTCGATGCCCTTGGCCTGCGCCCACTCGCGGATCGCGCGGTTCTGGTCGCGATCTCCGCGGGTCACGCTGCGGCCCCGGGCCTCCCGGCCCCGCGAGGTCGCCACGACACCGCCGCGGCCGATCTTCGTCGCGGCGGCGACGAAGGGGGCCACCGCGTCGCGCAGCTTGGCCGCGTTGCCGGCGGACAGGTCGATCTCGTACTGCACGCCGTCGAGCGCGAACACGATGCTCTCGGCGGCGGGCTTGCCGTCGATGTCATCGATCAGCTCGTGGATGACGCGTTTTGCCATGAGTGGCCTTTCCTCGGTCGTACCCAGGTGTAGAGAACCGTTGTGCAGAACTATGCGGACCGAACCGATCCGGGCTCGGCACCGAGCGCACCGGCCGTATCATTCGGACACAAACACATTACTTGGCGACATGCTACGCCCACGACTCGGGCGAGATTACCTCCACACTAGCTCTTTCGTCCGCCCGGCACCGAAATCGGCATGTCACGAAACGCATACAACACGAAACGCACACGATCGGTAAAGACGACGCGGCGAATAGGCGTGATCGGCGTGCCCCGATCGCGTCAACGGCCACCCCGGCCGGATGGCGGGAACTCACCCGAGAGCCGCACAACATCGCAGTCGTGGAGTCAGGCGAGTATCCGCAGCGACAGCAGCAACGCGCCACCGACCACGAGGAGCAGCCCGCCGACCGAGGCGATCCGCACCAGCCACGAGCCCTCGCGCACCAGGCGGGTCCAGCGCAACAGCTGGGCACGGGTGAAGCCGAGCAGCCGCCGGGCCCAGGCGAACTCCATCGCGAGCAGCGCCAGCCCCGCCAGGATGACGACCCAGCCGGGGCCGGGCAGCGGCAGGAGCACG
This sequence comes from Dactylosporangium sp. CA-052675, assembly GCF_050947935.1. Lineage (GTDB taxonomy): Bacteria > Actinomycetota > Actinomycetes > Mycobacteriales > Micromonosporaceae > Dactylosporangium. Next base: position 8,465,879 of record NZ_CP192010.1, read on the forward strand.
ACGCCGACCGCGATGACCAGGGTGCCGACGACCGCGACGGCGATCTTCACGCCGAGGCGGCCGAGTGGGGTGGCGTACGCCCGCGCTCGCATGCGCAGGTAGGCATCGCGCACCCGGTGGACTCGCGCCCGCTCGGGCGCGAGGTCGGGCCGGTCGGGCGCGAGGTCGGGCCGGTCGGGCGCGGTGACGGTGTCGCGTGGCTGGTCGGGCACCGTTCCATGGTCCACGCTCCGGCAACCCGGGAGCACGGTGCCCGGCAAATCGGACTAATTACGCATAGTCACCACATACGGGACGAGAATCGGCGAAGTTCGCATCCATGCGGGCGGTACCACCACGGCCGCGACACGCCGAAAGTCACCCTCGCGGGCCGGCAGAGGTCCGGAATCAGGCGTAACGCCCGACCCGTCCACCTCACTGCCGCGCAATTCTCGTTCCCATCACGCAAAGAGCCGTCACTCCCATGCGCCACAGGACGTTACCGGAATGAATTGACGTACGGCCCACACGTCACGTCAAGGACCCCGACCGCGCCCAGAAAACCCGACATCGCACGCAGGATGTTCGGTTAACGGCAAATCGGGCCCAGAAACACTACAGAGTGAGATCGTAGAATCACTGCGCGTAACACTGGGAATCGCCTCAACATAGGAGAGGCGGGGCACGGCATGCTCCGCGAGCGGTGCCGGGGGGAGTACGACATGAGCGCTATCCGACCATCGACCGTCGAGGTCGAGACATCCCTACGACTCGTCGCGCCCGACGCGACCGCGCTGCCGGTGCGAGCCAGCCTGCGCTATGACCCGAACGACCCGTACGCGGTCCATGTGCTCTTCCACGCGGAGTCCGCGGGCGGCGAGCCGGTCAGCTGGTCGTTCGCGCGGGAGCTGCTGTTCACCGGGCTCGACGAGCCCGCGGGCATCGGCGACGTGCGCGTCTGGCCGTGGAACGGGCCGCGTGGCGACTTCGTCGCGCTGGCGCTGTCCTCGCCCGACGGCAACGCCCTCTTCGAGGTGCCGCGCAGCGTGCTGGTGCGGTTCCTGCGGCGCACGTACAGCGTGGTGCCGCGCGGGCACGAGACCGACCACCTCGATGTCGACAACGCGGTGAGCCGGTTGCTCGCCGGCCGCTGAACCAGCTCGACGGCGCGCCCCTCACCGGCCGGCCGCGGACCACGCTCCGCGGCCATCACGCGGCACCACCCGCCCGCCGGGGAACCCGCGCCGACCAGTACCCGCCGGCCCTCACCTGCCACCCGCGGTACACCCGAACACGAGCGAAACCGGGCGCCACGCGATGCCCTCCACCTCCGGCACTCCGCCAGATGCCGGGACCGGGGCCCGCGTGGCGCCCGACGCGTTGAGCCGGGCGCCCGCACCGGGATAGCCTCCCAGCGTGACGGGGGGCCAGCTGGGTGCGTCCAGGCGCGGACCGGCCGGCGTCGGGTCTTTCGCCGGCACCGCCCTGAGCCTGCTCGGCCGCCACTTCCCCGCGCTGCTGGCGCTCGCCGCGGCCGGTTTCGCCGCACGGTGGGGCGCCACGCGCCTGGCCGTCGTCGCGAGCTCCTGGCACCCGCTCGCGGGCACGCTGCTGCTCATGGTCGTGCCGCTGCTGGTGCTCATGACCTACGTGCTCATGATGCGCGTCGTGCGCGGCTCCCTGCCCTTCGCCCGCGCCGCCCACGACCGCGCCGGGCACCGGGGCATCCTCGACCACCTCGGCAGCGTGCTGCTGCCCTTCCTGGCCGTGTGGTCGGCGCAGGGGTACCTCGACGACACCATCGAGCGCTACCGGCACGCGGTCTGGGACGACTACCACCAGGCCCGCTTCGCCGCCGTGCTCGACGGCGGCCCGATGCCGCTCACCGACGCCCAGCGGCTGGACCTGGGCCTCTCCCCCGCCGTGCTCGCGGTCGTCGCCGTCGCGTTCGCCGCGCGGTGGGGCCTGGGCCGGCTGCGCGGCCCGCGCGAGGAGGGCGCCCCGCCGCGCGGCCCGCACTGGCTGGGCCTGCTCGCCGCCTCCCTCGAGTCGGTCTGGCTGTTGCTCGTGTTCATCCCGCTCGCCGCGCTCCCCGGGCTCGCCGGCGACTGGTTCGGCGGCCTGCGCGCCGGCGCCTGGCTCGCCGCGGTGCGCGACGACGTCACCGGCGGGCTCGGCGAGATCGGCAACCCGTTCGCGATCGCCGCGGGTGCCGTGTTCGCGGTCGCCGGGCTGCTGCTGGCCAACGCGCAGACGGTCGTGCTCGCCCCGGTCGCGTGGCTCACCGTCGGCGCGGTCGTCTACGGCCACCGCCTCGCCGGCCCCGCCCGCGATCACGAGGAGCGCCACGCCGGCCGGGGCGGCCGGGTGCGGCAGTGGGTGCGGGGCCAGGTCCGCGGCGACCTCCACGACCGCTTCGGCCCGCTGCTGGGCGGCCTGCGGCTGCTCGCCAGCGGCAGCACCCGGCCGCTGCTGCTGGTCTGCCTCCTCTTCGTGGCCTTCTCGCCGCTGGTCGTGGACGGGCACCGGCTCGGCGGCCTCGAGGCGTGGCTGTGGGACCTCGAGCGCTGGATCGTCGGCCCGCGCGACGACCAGACGTGGCTGTTGCTGGACCAGATGCTCAACCCGCTCAACGAGATCGTCGCGAACGTGGTGCTGATCTGCCTGCTGAGCGCGGCGATCGACCGGCTGGTGCTGGCGCGGCGGCCGGACCCGGACCGGCGCGAGGCCGCCGCGCGCCCGGAGCCCGCCGACGCCCCCGAGCCCGTCCCGGCCGCGGCGGCGTGGGCGCCCGCGGCCGAGGCGCCGGCGCGCAACCCGGAGGCGCCGTTCGCGGTGCCGATCGGGGCCCGGCCCGCCGATCCGCTTCCGCTCGCGGAGGACGACGCGACGCAGGAGATGGCGGCGCCCGCCGTTGCGCCGCCGGTCATGGAGGACGACGCGACGCAGGAGATGGCGGCGCCCGCCGTTGCGCCGCCGGTCATGGAGGACGACGCCACGCAGGAGGTGGCGGCGTCGCTGCTCACGGCGCCGCCACAGGACGCGACGCCGGATGACGCGACACCGGATGACGCGACGCAGGAGATGCCGGCGCCCCGCGTCCGGCCCGAGGACGAGCCGACGCGCGAGCTCGGGCGGTTCTAGGGGCGCGGAAGGCGGACGTAGGGGGCCCAGAGGTTGGGTCGCCACCAGCCGCCGTTCACGCGGCGAGCCTCGCGTCCGGGACGTCCAGCGGGGTGGACTGGCCGAGCCACCGCGGTACCGCTGCGGCAATCGGCACCTCCGCCAGGGTCAGCAGGCCGGGTCCGAGGCCCGAGTGCTCGCCCAGGAGCAGGGTCAGCTCCTTCGCGTCCCCGGCGACCTCGAAGGCGATGTGGCCCTCGACCCAGACGCCGGGCTGCAACGCGCGGCCGTCGGTGAGGGGCTGGGGGACGCGCCCCGTCGCGCTGAAGGTGCGGCCGCGGTCGTCGCGCAGGCGCGCGTACCGCAGGACGACCGGCTCCCGCGTGGCCGTCACCCGCACGCGGACCAGCACCCACACGCCGGTGGTGTCGAGGGTCAGGCCGTTGCGCGGGTGCTTGAGCTTCGTGCCGCCCGCCGCGTCGAGCACGACGACCTGGAAGGTGCCGACGTCGACGACGCCGCCGGCCGTCCCCGGCCGCAGGAAGGGCCGGCCGCCGTGCTCCTGGTCGGGCTTGAGGCGCACGACCAGCGCCCCGGCCGCGACCGTCGCCAGCACCAGCAGCGCGGTGACGATCCGGGTCCGCAGCGGCGGCCCGGCCCGGCGGTGCCGAGCGGCGCCCGGCGAGCCCGGAGGCCCGAACCGGTCGGTGGCGACCATCAGGGGGCCGGCTTCGTGTCGATCGGGACCATGGCCGCCGCGGCCGGCTGCTCCTTCGCCGGCAGCCACGCGCCCTTGTTGCTGGCGTTGTCGAAGGTGTACGTGAGGGCGAAGATGTCCACCCGCAGCTCGGTCGGCACCGGCGCCTCGGCCCGCTGCTCCCAGAGGTAGCCGAACCGGGCCGGCACGCCGGGGTGCACGGCCGCGTTCTCGGCGGCGTCGGCCGCGCCGGCCACGTGGTCCGCGTACTTGCCCGGCACCCCCTTGACCCCGGTGATCTGCAGGGCCTGGGGGTAGGACAGGGTGCTCTGGCCGGCGCCGGTCACCTCGACCGTGGCGACCACGACGATCCAGCGCCAGCCGCTGTTCTCCTTGTGCCGCAGCGGCGGCAGCTCGTCGAGGGCCCGCACGCCGTGCACGGTGATGGTCCAGCCGCCGGCCGCGTAGGGCTGCCCGACGGTGAACGGCGGCGGCCCGTCCGGCGCGGCCCGCTCGAAGCCGCCCAACGCGCCGGAGACCAGGACCACGACCGCCGCGATGCCGGCCACGAGCCAGCGCACGGGGGCGTTGAGCAGCGCCAGCCTCAGCCGTCCGGCCGGCGGCGGCTCGGCCGTCCCTGCCCCTGGGCTCGCCACGCCGCAGAGCATACGACAAGCCGGGGCGCCGCCCGAGGTCCCGCGAGCGCCGCTCAGCCCGGCGGCCGCCCGGTGCCGGCCACTCGGATCTCGCCCCACGGGTTGAGCTCGAGCAGCCGTGCGGGGACCGGGTCGGCACCGGCCGGCGCCGCCAGGAGGACGTCCCGGCGGCCGGAGCGCAGCAGGGCCACCACCTCGGGGCCCGCCGACATCCGCGCGCTCCAGTGGAAACGGCCGTCGATGGGCTGGAACTGGCCGGAAACGCGCAGCTCAACGGCGTAGGTGCGGCCCTGCGACAGCAGCGAGGCCTTGACCGGCGACGATTCCTCGGGCATGGTACTGACTAGTACCAACTACCGGCCGGTAACGTCAAGGAGTCCGCCATGCCGGATGTCGCCGCCGCTCGCGAGGCCACCGCCGCCCGCCTGCTGAAGATCTCGGCCGGCAACTCCTACGACCCCGAGATCGACATCGACTGGGCCGCGCCGCAGCCCGCCGGGCTGCTCTACGCCCCCGAGCGCCGCCTGTCGCTCTACGGCACCGAGCTGTGGGACGCGCTCACCCCCGAGCAGCGCGTCGAGCTCTCCAGGCACGAGGTGGCCAGCATCGCCAGCATCGGCATCTGGTTCGAGGTGCTGCTCATGCGCATGCTGCTGCGCCACGTGACCGGGATGGACCCGCGCAGCGGGCACGTGCAGTACGCGCTCACCGAGGTCGGCGACGAGTGCCGGCACAGCGTCATGTTCGGCCGGATGATCGACGCGCTCGGCACGCCCGCCTACCAGCCGGCCGCGGTGCACCGGGCGCTCGGGCGCTACCTGGGCGCGACCGCCGGCGGGATCCAGACGTTCGCGGCCGCGCTCATCGCCGAGGAGATCCTCGACGCCCTCCAGCGCGAGGCGATGGCCGACGAAAGCCTCCAGCCGCTGGTGCGGATGGTCTCGCGGATCCACGTGGTCGAGGAGGCCCGGCACATCCGGTTCGCGCGCGACGAGCTCGCCCGGCAGGTCGCCACCGCGTGGAGACCCCGGCGGTGGTACTGCCAGATCATCGTCGCCCGCGCCGCGTACACGGTCACCCACACGCTCATCAACCCGCGGGCGTATGCGGCGGTCGGGCTGGACCCGGCCCGGGCCCGCGCGGTCGCCTGGGCCAACCCGCGCTTCCGCGAGACGCTGCGGTGGGCCGGCACCCGCGTGACCACCTACCTGCAGGAGCTCGGCCTGGTCGAGGGCCCGGCGAAGAAGGTCTGGCGGGCCGCCGCGCTCATCTGAGTGCTGTGTCCTCGATCACGGGACGATACGTGGTGGCCGCGCTACTGTTCATGGAGTCGGTGTGCTGTGTGTCCCCGGGCCTCACCACACTGCCTTCACGGAATACCGTTCGGCTGGAGCCGTGTCGCGCCTATCGCCGCGAGGCGACCTGGCACACCGACCCCAAACGTTCCGCCGCGATCGGCGCGCTCAGATCAGCACCGCGTAGACGACCAGGTTGTCGCGGTACGAGTGGCGCGCCTGGTCGAAGGTGCCCCCGCACGTGATGAGCCGCAGCTCCGGCACCGGCGTCGGGCCGTAGACCCTCGCGCTCGGGAACCGGGCCTTCGCGTAGTGCTCGCTCGCCGTCACGCGGAACGTCAGCCAGCCGTCGCCCCGCCGCACGTCGACCGTGTCCCCCGCCGCCAGCTCGTGCAGCCGGTAGAAGACGGCCGGGCCGGTCCTGGAGTCCACGTGCCCCGCCAGCACCGCCGGGCCCGCGTCGCCGGGGTAGGTGCCGCCGGTGAACCAGCCCGCCTCGCCGAACACCTTCGGGCTCTCCAGCACCCCCGCCGCGTCCATCCGCAGGTCCTCGAGCGGCGTGTCCACGCCGAGCCGCGCGATGCGCAGGCGGGTCGGGGGCGCGTCCGGCGCGGCGTTCGCGGCCGGGAGGTCGATGCTGTGCGGCACGATCCAGGTGGCGTCGCCGGCGTCGATGGCGACCCGGCGGCCGACCAGGGTCGCGGCCCCGGCGATCATCGGCGCGGCCAGGGCCAGCACGCACCCGATGAGCATGAGGGTCCGGCGCCGGGTGGCGGTCAGTTCCGGGCGCCGCCGGAGCGCCCGGTGCCTGACCACCCTCGCGGTCCTGCCCATGCGGTCGAGCGTAGGCCGGTTACGCGGCCGCCGCGGTGCGGGAACGGCCGCGGCGCCAGAGCAGGCCGCCGGCCACCGCCAGCAGGACCACGGCCACGCCGCCGCCGATCGGCAGCAGCGGGTTCAGGCCCCGCTCCCCGGCCGTGCCGCCCGCGCCGGTGTCCACGCCGCCCTCCGGCACCCCGCTGCTGGAGGCGTCGGTGCGCAGCTGCGCGGTCAGGCCGCCGCTGCCGTCGAGGATGATCAGCGAGTACACCGCGCCGGCCTTCAGCGGGGCGGTCACCGTCGTCGCGGCGCCCGTCGCGCTCGGGGCGGCCAGCCGCAGCGTCCAGCGGCCGGGGTCGACGGTCTGGTACGCCGTCGTCGTGGCGAACTGCACGCCGTCGGCGATCTTCGCGCCGCCCGACACCGCGACGTCGAGTACCGGCTGGCGCACCGAGGCCTGGATGACCCGCACCTTCGCCTTGCCCGCATCCGGCAGGCCGAGGTCGTCGGCGATCACCTTCAGGCCGAGGTCGGCGAACTTGCCGGTGCCCGCGACCGTGTAGGCCTTGCCCTCCTCCACCGTCGCCTGGGTGCTCAGCACCGGCGCGGCCGAGGCCGGGTCGCCCTGCTTGCGCATCGCCACCGCGTAGGTGCCGGGCGGCAGCGGCAGGTACTTGGAGACGGTGCCGTACGCGACGGCGTCGAACTTCTGCTGCGGGACGGCGCCGGTGACCGAGCTCAGATAGACGTCGACCGCCGGCGTGTCGGGCGAGAGGTGGGCGAGGCGGACGTACCCGACCCCGGCGGCAGCCGCCGGCGAGGCGTCCACCGTCGCCAGTCCCAGGCCCAGGAGCGCCGCGGCGGCCAGCGCCGCGAGCCGCCGCCGCTGGGGAGCAGCGAACACGTTGTACCCCCTGCTGTGCGCACAGCGAATGCTGGAGATTCCCGAGTGGAACGCACCCGGCGGGGGTTCGAGAGTGAGTAATCCGCGCGGGCACCGTAGGCACTGATCGCGGTGAGTCTGGCACGTCGCTGAGCAACGCGCCACCCGCACTGGGCAGGGATCATCGCGCCGTGTGTACGGTGCCCGACGCTGCGCTGCGGCACAACCTCCGGACGGACGAGGGAACTTACTCTTCGGTACCGATCGATCCCTTGATCAAGGATCTCTCCGCCGGCTCCCTACCCCTGGGTGCCGAAGTCCTGGGTCCAGATCGCCGTCTTGCCCTGGTAGGCCAGGCCAACGCCCAGGTCCTTGAGCTTGCAGTTGAGGATGTTGGCGCGGTGCCCGGAGCTGTCCATCCAGGACTTCATGACCTCTTCGGGCGTGCGCTGGCCCTTGGCGATGTTCTCGGCCGCGTTCGACCAGCGGTATCCCTCGTTCAAGATCCGGGTGGCGAAGGAGGTGCCGTCCTGCGAGTCGTGCGAGAAGTAGTCCTTGGCGGCCATGTCGGCCGAGTGCTTGTACGCGGCCGCGCGCAGCTTCGCGTTGTAGGCCAGCGGCTGGCAGCCGGCCTTCGCCCGCTCGGTGTTCACGATCGCCAGGACCTGGTTCTCGTACGCCACGTTGCTGCCCCCGCCCGCCGCGGTCGTGGGCTTCTTGGTCGTCGGCTTCGGGGCCGCGGCGGTGGTGGCCGGCGCCTTCGTCGTCGGGGCGGGCGCGGTCGAGGCGTTCTCGGCCGGGGCGCTCGAGCCGGCGGCGCTCGGGTCGCCGGAGGCGCCCGCGAACAGGTCACCGGCCTCGGTGGTGGCCGCGGCGCCGGCGGCGAGGTTGGACTGCGGGGAGGCGTTGGAGCTCTTGGACAGCAGCAGCGAGCCGCCGAACGCGACCGCGCCCACCACGACGAGGGCGACCGCGCCGATGGCGGCGACGAGCAGCATGCGCTTGCCGCGCCGCGACTCGTCCTGGTCGGGGCCGTGGGCGCCCGCATACCCGCCGGGCTCGCTCCCGTACCGCCCGGGCTCGCTCCCGTACCGCCCGGGCTCGCTCCCGTACCGCCCGGGCTCGCTCCCGTACCCCCCGGCGTAGCCGCGGGGCTCGTCGGAGTAGAAGCCGCCGGAGCGCTGCTGCTGGTGGCCGCGCCCACTGGAGGGCTCGCTGTAGGGCTCGTTGTACGGCTCGCTGTACGGGTCGTACCTGTCGGCGTAGCCGTCTCCGTACGCTGACACCGGGGCCTCCATGCGTGCTTGCGGTCAGAGCCGCACCTGACACTAGAAGGCCGGGAGCGCCGGATTCGCCCGCGGAAGCCGATTTAACGACGGTCTAAGCCAAACTTATGCCGTGCCTGCGGGCGGTAGCAGGGCGCTCACCGCGCGGCGCAGCACCGCCGTGGCGCCCGCCACGTCGAGGTGCAGCTCGTCGCGCCACATCGACCAGCCCGCGAACGTCACGGCGGCAGTGAGCGCGTCCACCACCTCGGCGCGCGCGTCCCCGGCCGCCTCGAGCTCCGCGGCGAAGAGCGTCTGCAGCTCCTCGCGGGCGATCTCGAGGTACCAGGCCCGGTTCTTGCGCAGCTGCGCCGAGAACGGCTCGCGGATGCGCGCGGCGCGGGCGGCCGGGGCGATGAGCTCCAGCAGGCGGGCGCGCTGGGCGCAGTATCGCTCGATGCGCTCGTCCCGCGGCAGGTCGGCCGGGATCGGGCGGTACTCCGCGCGCTGACGCTCCATGAGCCGCTCGCCGGCCGCCGCGAACAGGCCCTCCATGTCCTTGAAGTTGGTCCACAGCGCGCGCAGCGACACCCCGGCCCGTTCGGCGATCCGCTCGGCGGTGGGCCGCAGCTCACCCTCCTCGAGCAGCGCGAAGTGCGCGTCGGTGATCGCCCGCCGGGTGCGTTCGGCCCGTAATGTGCGCCCGTCCACCCGCGGCCGCACTCCCGCTTCGTTCATGACCTGACAGCCTACGTGCCACACCGTCGGGCGACCCTCTACGGTGAGGTACGTGGCAGTGCGCAGCGTGCACGACATCGACATCGAGCTCCCCGCGTTCGACTCCGGCGAGCTGGAGCCGGTCAGCGCTCCCTGGGGCGGCAACCTCAACGAGGCCCACGTGCAGACCGGCCGCGCCATCCGCACCACGCTCATCGACGCCCGGCTGCGCCGCTCCCACCTCGAGAACCTCGACCTCAACGGGGTGGTGTGGGAGGACGTGACGATCACCGGGTGCCGGTTCGAGAAGGTCGACTTCACCGCGGCGCGGCTGACCGGGCTGACCCTGGAGCGGGTGCACTTCGTCAACTGCAAGCTGACGTGGGCCAACCTGGGCGAGTCGCGCCTGTCCGACGTGCTGTTCGAGGGCTGCCGGCTCGACGGGGCCACGCTCGACGAGGTGAACACCACCGGCCCGACCGGGTTCGTCGGCTGCGTGCTGGTCAACACCAACCTGCGCGACTGCGTGCTGCCCCACGCGGCGATGCAGGGCTGCCGGCTGCGGCAGATGTCGTTCGAGAGCTGCGACCTGCGCGGCGCCGACCTGCGCGGCAATCAGCTGTCGGAGGTCAGCGGGATGACCAGCCTGCGCGGCGTGACGATCGAGCCGGCGCAGCTGCCCGGGCTCACCGACGCGGTGATGCGGGACCTCGGCGTGATCGTGCGCGGCCCGAAGGGTTGACCCGCCAGCGCGGGCGGCCGTGCGGGAACGTGCGGTGCTCGTCCGGGCTGAGCGGGGGCGGCGGCTCCTCGACGCAGATCGCCGGCGCCGGCAGGGCCGGGCCGAGCAGGTCGCGCGGGTCGGCCTCCAGGGCGCCCTCGATGGTGGCGAACGTGGCGATGCCGCTCATCCCGGCGGCGACCCCGAGCCAGGAGCGGATCGCCGGCGACGGCGCGGCCAGGAGCAGCTCCCCACCGCGGGCGCGGGCCAGCCCGGCCACCCCGACGAGCAGCTCGGCGCCGGTGGTGTCGCACACCGTCACCTGGGAGACGTCGAGCACCAGCCGGGGCTCGTCGGCGACCAGGAGTCCGGCGAGCACCGGCTCGATCGTCGCGACGGTCCCCTCCACGAGAAGCCCGTGCAGGGCCAGCACGACCGCACTCATCGCAGTGACGGTACCGACCGCGCTCCCCCGGCGTCAGCGGCCGCGCGGCCGACCCCGGCTGCGCCGTTCAGCCCGCCGGGGGTCGACGGACGCCGATGATCATGCCCGAACCGTGGGCCAGTTCCACGGTGACCAGCTCCGGGTCGGCGATCAGCGCCCGGCGCACCCCGTCCTGCTTGGCCCGGAAGTCCTCCGGCCATCCCTCGACCGGGGTCATGTCGTCGACCACGAGGGTCCCCCGGGGGTGCAGTTTGGCGACGGTACGGTCGAGCCCCTCGATCTTGCCGCCGAAGGCGTCGGCGAACACGAGGTCGTAGCCGCCCGGCGCCGTCGCGAGGAACTCGAGCGCGTCGGCCACGTGCAGGCGCACGAACGGCGGCCAGTCCCCGGCCGCGGCGACGGCCGCGACGGCCGGATCGGCCTCGACCGAGTCGACGGTGACATCGGTGCGGGGGTGCAGCCCCTCGGCGATCCAGGCGGTGCCGGCCCCGGCGCCGGTGCCGATCTCCAGCACCCGGGCGCCCGGCGGCAGGGCGGCGGCGAGGGCCGCGAGCAGCCGTCCGACCTCCGGCTCGCAGGACCGCCCGAAGCCGTTGGCGGCGGCGCGGGCGTACGCGGAATCGACGAGGCTCACGGCGGCGACCCTACCGAAGATCGTCGCGCTCCGCGTGCAAAGCTGTGCCCCGTGAAGTCACTGCCGCTGCGCGTCCTCACCCCCGCCGCCGCCGTCCTGCTCGCCCTGGGCGCCTGCGGATCCCCGTCGCAGTCGCCGGACAAGGCCACCAAGGACGGCCCGGAGCAGACCGCCACCAACGCGTTCGAGGTCAAGGACGACGTGAGCGTGGTGGAGGTCGACAGCGAGGGCGGCGCGATCGCCATCAAGGCCGGCAGCGGGGCCACCATCAAGGTGACCGAGACGATGAAGTTCAAGAGTGACAAGCCGGGCCGCAAGCAGAACGTCGACGGCGGGGAGCTGATCCTCGGCTCGGGCGGCTGCCCGAAGAACGACTGCTCGATCTCCTACGAGATCGAGATGCCCTCGACGCTGAGCGTCCGGCTGGACAGCTCCGGCGGGCGGATCGAGCTGCACGGGCTCACCGGCCTGATCGACGTGCAGTCCGACGGCGGCGGCGTGAACGGGGAGGGGCTCGCCCCGCCGGAGTTCAACGCGCGCACCGGCGGCGGCCCGGTCGACCTCAAGGTCACCCAGGCCCCGGACCGCATCGACATCGACAGCGGCGGCGGGAACGTGAACCTGCGCCTGACCTCGGACGGGTACGCGGTGGACACCCAGCTCGACGGCGGCAAGCAGACCGGGTCGATCAAGACCGACCCGGGCTCGGTGCACAAGGTGCGCGTCGCCACGGGCGGCGGCAACCTGACATTCGTGTAGGGCCGCTCGCCGAGCCGTCTAGTCGGTGAGCGCGCTGTAGACGAGCTGGCGCAGCTGGGGGCGCAGCGGGTAGGTGCTCGACGGCAGCAGCTGGGTGTAGAAGCCCACGGTGAGCCGCTCGACCGGGTCGATCCAGAAGGCCGTGCTCGCCGCGCCGCCCCAGTAGTACGTGCCGGGGCTGCTGAACACGCGGGCCGGGACGGGGTCGCGGACCACGGCGAAGCCCAGGCCGAAGCCGACGCCCTCGAACGTCGTCTCGGCGAAGCCGCCGGTCTGCACCGTGTCGAGGTCCACGTCGCCGGGCAGGTGGTTGCGGGTCATGAAGGCGACGGTGCGCGGGGCGAGCAGCCCGTCGCCGCGGCGCAGCAGCATCGTCATGAACTTCTGGTAGTCGGCGGCGGTCGAGATCAGGCCGCCGCCGCCCGCCGGGGCCTTCGGCTCCTCGAACGCCGTGTCGCCCACGGCGTCGAAGCGCACGCGGCGGCCGTCGGGGCCCGGGACGTACAAGGCCGCCATCCGCGGCTCGCCCGGCGCCACGGACCAGGTCGTGTCGCGCATGCCCAGCGGCTCGAGGATCCGGGTGCGCACGAACTGCGGCAGGGACATGCCCGCGACCACCTCGACCAGGCGGCCGAGCACGTCGGTGCTGACCCCGTAGCCCCAGGCGGTGCCCGGCTGGAACAGCAGCGGCAGCGCGGCGAAGTCGCGGCAGGCCTCGGCGAGGTCGGCGCCGGGCCTGGTGGTCAGGTCGTAGCCGGCCTTGCGGTACAGGGCGTCGACGACGGAGGTGTTCAGGAAGCCGTACGTCAGCCCGGAGGTGTGCGTGAGCAGGTGCCACACCCGGATCGGCTCGGCCGCCGGGACGGTGAAGGGCTGGCTCACCGAGCCCTTGTCGTAGACCCGCATGTCCCGGAACTCGGGCAGCCAGCGGCTGATCGGGTCGGTGAGCTCGAAGTGGCCCTCCTCCCACAGCAGCATCGCGGCGACGGAGGTGACCGGCTTGGTCATCGAATACAGCCGCCAGAGGGTGTCGGGCTCGACCGGCCGCCCGGCCTCGGCGTCGCGCTGCCCGTAGAGGCTGTGGTGCACGACCTTGCCGTCGCGCGCGATCGCGAGCTGCCAGCCGGCGAGGCGGCCGTCGTCGACGTAGCGCGCGAAGTGGGCGTCCAGGCGGGCCAGCCGCCGTGCGTCGAATCCGGCCTGCTCTGGCGCCACTTCGCGATCAATGCTCACATCTTGGGACTGTAGATCCTGGCCCAGGAATGCGCGAGACGCCCGGGAGCCCGATCGGGGAAGGCACGGGCCGCTCGCGATCCCGGCTCAGGACAGCGCGAGCTGCTCGGCGCCCTCGACGACCCGGTCGACGAATCCGTAGTCCTTCGCCTCCTGCGCGGTGAACCAGCGGTCGCGGTCCGAGTCGGCCTCGATCTGCTCATAGGTCTGCCCGGTGTGCTCGGCGATGAGCCGCTGCATGGTCTTCTTCGTGTAGAGCATCTGCTCGGCCTGGATGGCGATGTCGGCCGCGGTGCCGCCGATGCCGCCCGAGGGCTGGTGCATCATGACCCGCGAGTGCGGCAGCGCGTAGCGCTTGCCCGGCGTCCCGGCGCTGAGCAGGAACTGGCCCATCGACGCGGCCATGCCCATGACCACGGTCGACACGTCGTTCTTGATGAACTTCATGGTGTCGTAGATCGCCATGCCGGCGGACACCGAGCCGCCCGGGGAGTTGATCCAGAAGGCGATGTCCTTCTCGGAGTCCTCGGCGGCGAGCAGGATCAGCTGGCCGCAGATGCGGTTCGCGCTCTCGTCGTTCACCTCGGTCCCGAGCACGATGATGCGCTTGCTGAGCAGGCGCTCGAAGACGGCGCTGTCGAACGGGATCTCAATATCGGCCATGCTGTCGACGGTATTGCCTCGGCGGCCCGTTGAGATCCCCCGTTCGCCGTGAGCGTGTTCGCTGTCAGCGTCACGGCGCTCCGAGCACCGGGTCACGGCCGTGCGAGCGCGGCGGTCACGGCGCTCCGAGCACCGGGTCGCGCCGTTCGAGCAGCGGCGGTCACGGTTCTCTGAGCACCGGCCGCAGGGCGTCGAGCACCGCGGGATCCTCGATGGTCGAGGGCACCGGCTCCTCGCGGCCGTCGGCGATCCCCCGCATTGTCCGGCGCAGGATCTTGCCCGAGCGCGTCTTGGGCAGCGCGGCCACCACGCGCACGCTGCGCAGGCTCGCCACCGCCCCGATGCGGTCCCGCACGAGCTGGACGAGCTCGGCCGCGACCGTCTCCGCCGGGGTGTCCACGCCCGCCTTGAGCACCGCGAACCCGCGCGGCACCTGGCCCTTGAGCTCGTCGTCGACGCCGATGACGGCGCACTCGGCGACCGCGGGGTGGCCCGCGAGCACCTCCTCCATCGCGCCCGTCGACAGGCGGTGGCCGGCGACGTTGATGACGTCGTCGGTGCGGCCCATCACGTAGAGGTAGCCGTCCTCGTCGAACCGGCCGCCGTCGCCGGTCAGGTAGTGGCCGGGGTAGGTGGAGAGGTACGAGCGCACGTACCGCTCGTCGTCGCCCCACAGCGTGGGCAGGCACCCGGGCGGGAGCGGCAGCCGGATGGCGATGGCGCCGTCGGTGCCGGTCGCGGCGTCCTGCCCGTCCGGGGTGAGCACGCGCACGTCGTAGCCGGGGATCGGTACCGACGGCGAACCCGGCTTCGTGGGCAGCTCCTCGAGGCCGCGCGGGCTCGCGGCGATCGGCCAGCCGGTCTCGGTCTGCCACCAGTTGTCCACGACCGGGACGCCGAGCCGCTCGCCGGCCCACTCGTAGGTCTGCGGGTCGAGCCGCTCCCCCGCCATGAACAGGGCGCGCAGGCTCTTGACGCGCTCGCGGTCGATCCGGGCCCCGTCCGGGTCCTCCTTGCGGATCGCGCGGATCGCGGTCGGCGCGGCGAAGAGCACGTTGACGCCGTGATCGGCGACGACCCGCCAGAACGCGCCGGCGTCGGGGGTGCCGACGGGCTTGCCCTCGTACAGCACCGTCGTCGCGCCGGCGAGCAGCGGGGCGTAGACGATGTAGGAGTGCCCGACGACCCAGCCGACGTCGGACGCCGCCCAGAAGACGTCGCCCGGCCCGCAGCCGAAGATGTTCGCCATCGACCACGTGAGCGCGACGGCATGGCCCCCGTTGTCGCGCACGATGCCCTTGGGGCGCCCGGTCGTGCCGGAGGTGTAGAGGACGTACAGCGGATCGGTGGCCGCCGTCGCGACGCACCCGGCCGCGCCGGCGTCCTTGACCGCGTCCGCCCAGGTCAGCTCGCCGTCGCGCAGCTGCGCCGGGGCCTGCTCGCGCTGCAGGACCACGACGTGCTCGGGCCGGTGCCCGGCCTCGTCCAGGGCGGCGTCGAGCAGCGGCTTGTACCGCACCACCCGGCTCGGCTCGATCCCGCACGAGGTCGCGACGACGACCTTCGGCTTGGCGTCGTCGATGCGGGCCGCGAGCTCCTTGGGCCCGAACCCGCCGAACACCACCGAGTGCACGGCGCCGAGCCGCGCGCAGGCCAGCATGGCGATCACGGCCTCGGGCACCATCGCCATGTAGACGACGACCCGGTCGCCCCGCCCGACGCCGAGGTTGCGCAGGGCGCCCGCGAAGACGGCGACCTCGTCGCGCAGTTCCCGGAAGGTGTACCGGCGGACGGTGCCCGTGACCGGGCTGTCGTACACGAGCGCGAGGTCGTCGCCGCGGCCCCCGTGCACGTGCCGGTCCAGGGCGTTGTGGCAGGTGTTGAGCTCGGCGTCGGGGTACCAGCGGTAGAACGGCGGGTTGTCGGCGTCGAGGATGCGCATGGGCATGCGGTCCCAGTCGACGCCGGCGGCCGCGTCGCGCCAGAACCACTCGGGGTCGTCGAGGCTGCGCTGGTACGTGTCGCGGTAGGCGCCCATCCCCTGATCCTGCTCCGCCGGGCCGTGCTGCGGTAGGGCCGGATATGTCGCGCGTGTTTCCCCGACACGACATACCCGGATTTATCGGTTTACGTCGGTATTTTGGCGTCTGTGACGCACACCGTTGATACGGTTTTCGATGGCCCGGCCCGGCGCGCCGGGCGCTCAGACGGGCGCGGTGGCACTGGCCAGGCCCGCGGGCGCGTTGGCCAGGGCCTGCTGGATGGCCGCGACCAGGGCCAGGGCGGCCTCCTCGGTGAGCTCGACCGCGACCCGGGCCGACGGGCCGAGCGCCGGGTTGGCGAAGTCGATGTTCAGGGTGTGCCCGAACTGGGCGTGCACCGGGTGGTCGACGTAGACCGCCGCCCGGGTCACGTCGAACCAGCCCGTCGCGCCCTTGCCGGCGCCCTCGATGTCGACCAGCTCGGTCTCGTACGTGCACATGTCAGGCCCCCAGGTGCGTGCCGAAGAAGGTGAAGATGCGCTTCCAGCCGTCGACCGCGGCCTCGGGCCGGTAGGACGGGCGGTCCACGGCGAAGAAGCCGTGCCCGGCACCCTCGTAGCTGTGGTGCTCGAAGCTCTTGCCGTGCCCGGCCAGCAGCTCGGCGAGGCGCGCGACCTCGGCCGGCGCCGGGAACTTGTCGTCGTCGCCGAAGAGCCCGAGCACCGGGCAGCGCACGTCGCCCAGGCGGTCCTGGATCGAGCCGACCTTGAGCGGGAACCCGGTCGGGGGCGCCTCGAGCGCGAAGGCGCCGTAGCAGTCGACGGCCGCGTCCACGTCGACCGCGGTCGAGACCAGCAGCGACTGGCGGCCGCCGGAGCAGTGCCCGATCACGCCGACCTTGCCGCTGGCGTTGTCCAGGGCGCGCAGCGCGGCCGCGGCGGTGGCGACGTCCCGGATGACCTGCTCGTCGGGGATGCCGCCCTGCCCGCGCACGAACGCGGAGGCGTCGTCGGGCGAGGCGTCGGGGGCCTCGCGCCAGAACAGGTTCGGACAGATCGCCGCGTACCCGTTGACGGCGAACCGGCGCACCATCTCCTTGGTGGCCTCGTCGTAGCCGGGCAGGTGGTGGATGACCACGACGCCCGGGAACGGGCCGGGGTCGAGCGGGCGGGCCTGGTACGCCTGGATCTGCTCATCGCCGATGAACACCGTCTCGGCCCGGATCGCGTCTGACATGCTGCACTCCGTCGTTCGCTGGTGCGGTTTTCCTTAGCCGGGCAAACAATATCCCCGCCGTCGCGATGTATGCGTCGGCGGGGACGTCATGAGCAGCGGCCGGACCGCGTTCGACAGCCGGCGGCATCACCCGGCACGGCGGCCGGACCTCGATGCCGCGGCGCGAGCCGCCGGGCCTTGGCGCGAGCCTCCGGGCCTTGGCGCGAGCCGCTGGGCCTTGGCGCGAGCCGCTGGGCCTTGGCGCGAGCCGCTGGGCCTTGGCGCGAGCCGCTGGGCCTTGGCGCGAGCCGCTGGGCCTTGGCGCGAGCGGCTGGGCCTTGGCGCGAGCGGCTGGCGCTTGGCGCGAGCGGCTGGGGCTTGGCGTGAGCGGCCGCACCCCAGCGGGAGCGGCCGCACCCCGGCGCGGACGGCCGCCCCCGGCGCGAGCAGCTGCATCCCGGCAGGAGCGGCCGCACCCCGGCGCGAGCAGCCGCACCCCGGCAGGAGCGGCCGGGCCGCGGCCGCGAGCGGTCCTACTGGCGGCCGGGTTCCGAGCGGCGCAGGGCCAGCCGGGCCAGGCCGATCAGCAACGCGATCTGCACGAACAGGATGAGCACCGAGCGCCACCAGGCCCCCGTGGTGTGCTCCCACAGCGCGTCCTTGAACGGGATCATCGACTGCAGGTCCACCGTCGACGCGCCCGCGGCCAGGCCCCAGCGGGTCGGGAACAGCCACGAGATCTGCTCCAGGACGTTCTGCCCGTCGAGCTCGAACAGGCCGCCGGAGAGCACGAGCTGGGCCATCACCACGACCACCAGCACCGGCGTCGTCTGCTCGGTCGTCTTGACCAGCGCGCTGACCAGCAGGCCGAACGCCATCGAGGCGAGCGCGACCATGGCCACCGGGATCGTGATCTCCACCAGCCAGTGCTTCGGGAAGATCAGCGGGTCCTTCGGCGGGTTCTTGCCCAGCAGCGCGAGCCAGGTGAACAGCGCGGTCTGCACGATGATGATCAGCGCGAAGACGAAGACCTTGGAGGCGAGGTAGGCGCCGGCCGAGAGCCCGACCGCCCGCTCGCGCTTGTAGATCGTGCTCTCGTTGACCAGCTCGCGAATGGCCGCGGCGGTGCCCAGGAACGCGGCGCCGACCGCCAGCACGACCAGCAGCCGCTGCGCCTCGAGGCTGTACTTGAGCAGGCCCGGGGCAAGCCCGTTGTCCCCCGGCACCGTGCGGGTGAGCAGGGCCAGGGCCAGCGGCAGGCCGATCATGAACACGCTCAGGCCGCGGTCGGCGCCGATCACCCACAGCATGCGCAGGCACAGGGTGAGGAACTGGCGCAGCGGGGCCGCGGGGTGCAGTGCCCGGCTGCGCAGCGACGCCCCGCCGAGCTTCACCCGGGCCCGCCCGACCGCCCTGTCCGGCCGGGCCGCCACCGACTGCGCCGCCACCGACTGGGCAGCCACCGACTGGGCAGCCACCGACTGCGCCGGCACCGACTGCGCCGACGCCGGTTGGGAGGGACCCGGCAGAGGGCCGGCCGGCGCGGGCATCCGCTGCTCCGCGGTCGGTGACTCGAGACGACCCGAGGGGCGCGGCGGCATCTCCTGCTCGGCCGTCGACTCCCCGAGCGCCGTCGTGCCACTGGCCGACCCCGTTGACGCGCCCGTTGACGCGCCCGGGGACGCGACCGTTGACGCGCCCGGGGACGCGACCGGGGACGCGGGCCCAGTCGCGGAGGGAGCCGCAGTCGTGGGAGCGGCCGGGGCCGAGGGCACGTGCGCGACGGCGGAGGCGACCCGCTGGGCCGGCACGGTGACCTGCTCCACCACCTCCGGCTTCGGTGGCGGGGCCTCGGCGATCTGCTCGGTGACGTATCGCGTGTAGAGCTCGGACGAACGGTACTTGCGGGTCCAGTGCTCGGCGTTCTTCGTGACCTCGCGGAACACCTCGGCGTAGTCCTCGGCGCCGAAGAACTCCAGCAGCTCGCCGGGCGGCCCGAAGTAGCCCATCCGGCCGCCGACGGTGAGCACGAGCACGCGGTCGGTGAGGTCGAGGTGCATGACGTTGTGCGTGACGACGGCGACGGTGCGGCCCTTGTCCGCGAGCTCCCGCAGCTCCTCCATGACCTCCTTGTCCAGGGCCGGGTCGAGGCCGGACGTGGGCTCGTCGAGGAAGAGCAGGGACGGCTCGGTGAGCAGCTCCAGGGCGACCGAGACGCGCTTGCGCTGGCCGCCGGAGAGGCTGTCGATGCGCTGCTTGGCCCGCTCGGTCAGGTTGAGCGTCTCGAGCACCTCGGCGACCTTGGCCCGGCGCTCCTTGCGCGGCACGTCGTCGGCGAAGCGCAGGGCGGCGGCGAAGCGCAGGGCCCGGCGCACGGTGAGCTGGCGGTGCAGCACGTCGTCCTGCGGCACCATGCCGATGCGGTAGCGCAGCTCGGCGTAGTCGGCGTAGAGGTCGCGGCCGTCGTAGCGGACCGTGCCCTGGGTCGCGGGGCGCAGGCCGGCGACGGCCTTGACGAGCGTGGACTTGCCGCAGCCGGAGGGGCCGATGACGGCGAGCAGGCTGCCCTCGGCCAGCGCGAAGCTGACGTCGTCGAGCAGGACCGCATCCTTGATCCGCACCGTGAGGTCGTCGGCGATGAGCGAGGACGGGCCGGCGTCCTCGAACTCGTGCAGCCGGGCGCCGTCGAAGATGAACTCGTGCTTGCCGATCGAGATCAGGTCGCCGGGCCGCATGTCCTCGCGGGTGACCTGCTTGCCGTTGTGGAACGTGCCGTTGCGGCTGCCGAGGTCGACGACCTCGAAGCCGCCGGTCGCGGTCCGGCGCAGCTCGGCGTGGTTGCGGGAGCTGCGCAGGTCGCTCAGCACGATGTCGTTGTCGGCGCCGCGGCCGATGCGGATGCGCCCGGCCTCGACCTCGTGCCGGGTCGCCTCGCGCTGCGGCGGCGAGGGCTCGACGGGCAGCTGCTCGGTGATCGTCTTCACCCGGAACGTGATCTTCGGGCCGTCGGCCGAGCCGAGGTGGACCTCGCCGCCGTCGGTGGCGGCGACGAAGGCCGCGCGCTCGCCGCCGACGAAGGTGCCGTTGCGGCTGTCGAGGTCGCGCAGGAACCAGCCGTCGTCGTTCCAGATGACCTCGGCGTGCCGCCGGGAGATCAGGTTGCCCTCGATCACCAGGTCGTTGGCGGCGTCGCGACCTATGGTCACGGTGTCGTCCGGACGGACGGTCGCCTGCTTGTCGCCGCTGGTCACCTCGAGGACCGTGAGCTCCCGGGTGACCGTGCGCTGATCGATGCTCGCCACGGCGCTCATCATGCCGTGGGGGTATGACAGAAAGAAGTCGGGGTGGGTTTGTATCAGGACAACCGTCGCGGTCCTCATGTGTGTCGAGCACGAGGACGGCACGGTGAGGAGGAGCCCCGATGGCGGCGGACGCACGTCCGGACGAGTGGCGCTCCCGGCGCGCCCGGCGACTGGCCGGGCTGCCGTGGGTGCGCCGCGAGGACCGGGCGGACGGCACGCCGGTGCGCTTCGTCGCCGACGAGCTCGTCGTGCGGGCGGATCACTTCGGCACCGCGCGCCAGGCATTCGCCGAGCAGGGCTTCGACGCCCGGGACATCGTTGAGGAGGGGGATGTCCCGGACGGCTTCCGGCGGGTCCGGCTGCCCGGTCTGGACGTCGCGCGAGCCGCCCGGCGCGTGCGCGTGCAGGCGGAGGCGGCCGGGGACCCGAGGGTGGCCGCCGCGCCGAACCACGTCTTCGTCTCGACACCGTTCGCGCACGCCGGAGCGTACGGGCCGCCGCGCCCCGCGCCCCCCGGTGCGCTGACCCCGCCGGTGGAGGGGACCGGCGGGGTGAGGGTCCTGGTGCTGGACACCGGGGTGTGGCTGAACAGCCCGTTGCCGAAGGAGCGGTACGTCACCGACGACTTCGAGCCCGGGGACGACGGCGCGGGGGTGCGCCAGGGCGACGCCGGGCATGCCAACTTCGTCGCCGGGGTGATGCTGGGCCGGTCGCGGCGGGTGCGGCCGAGAGTGGTGCGGATCGTCGACACGTTCGGGGTGTGCCGGGAGAGCGACCTGGTCGCGGCCCTCCGGCGGGCGGGCGACGACCCGATCATCAACCTCTCGCTGGGGGGATACTCGCTCGACGACCGGCCACCGGTCCTGCTCACGGCGGCGCTGGCGGAGCTGCTGACGAGCGGTGACCGGGTGGTCGTGGCGGCGGCCGGCAACGACGGCCAGCACGACCGGCCGTTCTGGCCGGCCGCGTACGCCGGGACGGGCGCGCCGTGGCGGCGGCGCGTGGTCGCGGTCGCCGCCCACGACGGCCGGCGCATCTGCAACTGGAGCAACACCGGGCCGTGGGTGACGCTCGCGGCGCCGGGGGCCGACGTGCTCAGCACGTATGTGCACCACGAGGGTTTCCCGGACGGCTGGGCCCGGTGGAGCGGCACCTCGTTCGCGGCGCCGTACGTCGCCGCGGCGATCGCCGACGCGCTGCCGGAGTCCGGCTCGGCCGGGCTGGCGGCGCAGTCGGTCGTGGCGGGGGCGGGGCTGCGCTACGGCCGTTACGCGGGGGTGGCGTGAGGGCCATGCGTCACACCAGGGGGAGGGTGGTGGCGGGGTGCGGCACGCTGGTCGCCGCACCCCGTCGCCCGGTGGTCCCGGTGCTACCCTTCGGAGCCATGGCCGACCCCGAAAGTCCCGGTGAACACGAGAATGCCGCACTTCTGCGGGCTGCTTCGGCCGGGGACCAGCAGGCGTGGGAGTCCATTGTGGACAGATACGCCAACCTGGTCTGGTCGGTGGCGCGCAGCTTCCAGCTCGGCCAGTCCGACGCCGCGGACGTGAGCCAGGCGACGTGGCTGCGGCTGGTGGAGCACGTCGACGCCGTGCGGGAGGCCGACAAGCTCGGCTCCTGGCTGGCGACCACCGCCCGCCGCGAGGCGATCGCGCTGCTGCGCAAGAGCGGGCGCGACGTGCCGGCGGGGGCGGCCGGCGACTTCGTGGAGACCCTGGGCGGCGCCCCGGCCGGCGTGGATCCGGTCGAGGAGGAGCCGGACGCGGGCGTCCTGCGGGACGAGCGCGACGCCATGCTCTGGCAGGAGTTCCAGACCCTGTCCCGCCAGTGCCAGCAGCTGCTGCGGGTGCTCATCGCCGATCCCCCGCCGAGCTACGCCGAGGTCTCGGCCGCGCTCGACGTGCCGATCGGCAGTATCGGTCCGACTCGCAAGCGCTGCCTGGGCACGCTGCGCCGACGATTGGCGACCTCGATATGACCACCCACCGCGGCTGCGCAGGGCCGACCCGATGATCGGGGAGGAAGAGGTGCTGAGCTCTTTGCGTGACATCGCCGGCCGGCGCGACCCGGTGCCGCCGAACGTGCTGGCGGCCGCCCGGGCGAGCCTGTCCTGGCGCGACCCGGACGCGGCGCTGGCCGCGCTGACCCGCGACTCGCTGGACCGGCTCATCGCCGTGCGGGGCGGGATTCGCGGCGGAACCCCGCGTGTGCTGACGTTCTTCAGCGGCGCCCTGACCATCGACGTCCAGGTGACCGCGCGCTCGGGCGCCGTCGACGTGGTCGGCGAGCTGGTCCCGGTGGTCGCGGCCAAGGTCGTCGTGGAGTCGCCGGCCGGGTCGCACGAGACGTCGGCCGACGACGAGGGCCGCTTCCGTTTCGAGGGGGTCGCGACCGGCCCCGTGCGGCTGCGCTGCGAGCCTGAGGTCGAGGGGGCATTCGTACCGGTCCGCACAGAATGGGTGCAATTGTAGAATTCTTCGCAAAACCCCTGGTCGCAGCGGGTACGGTTGCGGAAAAGGTGCCGCGACGCTGCGAGGAGCCGGCCATGCCCATCGACCACGTGCAGATCGTGTCCATTCCCGTCACCGACCAGGACCGGGCCCGCGACTTCTACCTCAACGCCCTCGACTGGGAGCTGATCAGCGACAACGACGAGGGCGACCGCCGCTGGGTCGAGGTCGCCCCGAAGCACGGCCAGACGTCGTTCACGCTGGTCACCTGGTTCGAGTCGATGCCGGCCGGATCGCTGCGCGGGATCGTGCTCGACACCGACGACATCGAGAAGACCTACGAGGAGCTCTCCGAGCGCGGGATCGTCTTCGACTCCCCGATCGAGGAGGGGCCGTTCTCGCGGGTCACGAGCTTCGCCGACCCGGACGGGAACACCTTCGTGCTGCACCAGCTCTACCAGCCGCGGATCCGGACGGTCAGCTTCGCGTCGGCGCCGTCGCTGTAGTTCGCGCTCGCCTCGGCCGGACCCGCTCGCCCCGCCGGTCCGGCCGTTCGCATAGGCTCTTGGGCGCGGTGGGCCGTAGCGCAGAGGTCGTCGCGCGCCGACTCATAATCGGTGAGGACGCCGGTTCGATTCCGGCCGGTCCGCCGCCTTCGCGCGGGCGAATGCCACGGCTCGCGCCGCCCGCCGGTGACATGACGCTCACGCCGCCGGGGCGCCACGCCACCGCCCCGCTCGGCCCCGCAGCACCGCGCCGCCGCGGCACCGCCCCGCTGACAGACCCGCCGCCTTCGCGCGGGCGGCTACCATACGGCGGTGCCGCTCGACCCCGATGACGTCGAGGCCTGCCTGCGGGTGCTGGCCGCGGTCGACGACGCCGACGAGCGGGTCGCGGCGGCGGTCGACAAGGCGTACCGGGCGCGCAAGAAGCGGCGCAAGGCGGAGCGGCGCACGGCGACCGCCGAGCACGACCGGCGCCTGGTGACGCAGCCGCGGCCCGATGACCCCGCGCGGCCGCCGGACCCGCACGGCGCCACGGCGCTGCTGCGGGCGCGCCGGTGCTACGTGTGCAAGTCGCCCTACCGCGAGGTTCCGCCGTCGTACCCGCAGATGTGCGCCGAGTGCGCCACGAGCAACACCGCGCGGCGGCACGCCCGGGCCGACCTGACCGGGCGGCGCGCGCTGCTCACCGGCGGCCGCATCAAGATCGGGTTCGAGACCGCGCTGAAGCTGCTCCGCGACGGGGCCGAGGTCATGATCACGACGCGGTTCCCGGGGGATGCGGGGCGGCGCTTCGAGGCCGTACACGATGCCGGAGTTTGGCGGCACCGGCTGCACATCCACGGCGTGGACCTCCTCGACCCGGCCGGGGTGGTCGGGCTGACCGAGGCAGTCGCCGCGCGCTGGGGCCACCTCGACATCCTCGTCAACAACGCGGCCCAGACCATCCGGCGCCCGCCCTCGTACTACCGCGAGCTCGCCGCCGCCGAGGACCGCCCCGCGTTGAACAAACCCAGCGCTAGCGACAAAGCCGGCGCGATGGACAAGACCGCGGTGGACGACCTGTTCTTCCCGGCGGGCGCGCTGGACGAGACCGGCGAACCGCTCGACCTGCGCCCCGTGAACAGCTGGACCCTGCGGCTGCACCAGGTCACCCCGCGCGAGTGGCTGGAGGTGCAGGTCATCAACGCCTTCGCGCCCTTCCTGCTGATCGGGCGCCTGCGGCCGCTGCTGCGCGCGGCGCCGAGCCCCGACCGGTACGTGGTCAACGTCTCGGCCATGGAGGGCAGCTTCAGCCGCGCGAACAAGACCGCCGGGCACCCGCACACGAACATGGCCAAGGCGGGCCTGAACATGCTGACCCGCACGATCGCGGACGAGTACGCGGCCGAGGGCATCCACGTCACCAGCGTCGACACCGGCTGGGTCACCGACGAACGGCCGCACGCGACCCGGGAGGCCCTGCGCGAGCGGGGGTTCCGGGTGCCGCTGGACGTGGTGGACGGGGCCGCGCGCGTCTACGACCCGATCGTGCGGGGCGTGCACGGCGACCCCGTGCACGGCGTCTTCCTCAAGGACTACCGGGTGGTGCAGTGGTAGAGGTCGAGATCTCGTGTCCCGTGCTGGCGGCCCCGACGGTACCGCCGGCTGATCTGACCCTGCTCGAACCGCTGCTGGCGCGGCTGTCCGACCCGTCCGGGGTCGCCGTGACCGAGCGCTTTCCGCTCGGCACGCTGCAGCCCGACGGGCGGCTCGACCTGTGCAAGCAGGGCCTCGGCGCGCACGGCGTGAGCCGGGTGCTGGATCGGGTGGTCGGGTCGGGTCATGCGGTACACCTGCTGCTCGGCACGAACGGCCTCGGGGCGCCCGGGGCGGCCGCGCTCGCCGCGTCGCTCGCGCCCGGGCACGGCGTGCAGACGCTGTACCTCGGCTGCAACGCCATCGACGCGGGCGGCGCGGAACCGCTGTTCGAGCGGCTCGCCGGCGACGACACCGTGACCGCGCTGTGGCTCAAGCGCAACCCGCTCGGCGACGACGGGATCGCCGCGCTGGCCGCGATGCTGCGCACGAACACCGCCCTCACCACCCTGGACCTCGTCAACACCGGGCTCACCGACGCCGGCCTGGCGCTGCTCGTCGACGCCCTCGCCGCGCGGGAGCGGCCCGTGACGCGGGTCTTCCTCGGCGGCAACGGGCTCGGGCCGTCGGCCGCGCCGCTGCTGTCCCGCCTGCTCACCGGCTGCGGCGTGACGGACCTGTTCCTCGCGGCGAACCGGCTCGGCGACGCCGGCGTCCGGGTGCTCATGGACGGGGTCGTCCGCGGCGGCGGCACCCTCGGCCTGGGCGGCAACGGGCTGACCGACGCCGCCCCGGTCGCGGCCCGGCTGGGCGCGCTGGAGGCGCTGGACCTGAGCCGGCCGCAGTCGCTGCGGGTGCTGGGCGCCACCGACAACACGATCGGCGACCCCGGGGCGCGGCTGCTCGCCGAGGCGCTGCCCGGCAGCCCGCTGCGCCGCCTCGACCTGCGGCACACGGGCATCCGCGGGCGCGGGGCCAAGGCGCTGCTCGCCGCGGTCGAGACCGGCCGGACGGCGCTGCGGCGGCTGACGCTCGGGCCCGACGTTCCACGGCGCGTCAAGCGCGTGCTCGCCCAGCTGCTGCCCGGTGGCGAGCCGCCCCTGGCGAGCGAGATCCTCAGCGTGTACCGCTAGCAGCCCCCGCCTTTCCCCCGGAAAACTGTCGTACCTCCCCGCTACTCTCGCGGGCATGACGGAGGCCCTGCACCTGCTCGCCGCCGCGGACGAACTGCTCGCCGCGACCCGCGCCACCCGCGTGGAACGGCGCGACAACGTCCAGCTCGAGGCCCTCGCGCTGGCCGTGTCGGCCAACCTGCCGGTGCTGCTGTGGGGCGAGCCGGGCATCGGCAAGTCCTCCGCGCTGCAGCAGCTGGCCGACCGGCTCGGGGTGCCGATGGAGACCGTCATCGCCAGCATCCACGAGCCCTCCGACTTCGCCGGTCTGCCCGTCGTCGGCGACGACCCCGCGACCCAGGGCGTGCCGATGGCCCCGCCGGACTGGGCGATCCGGCTCACCCGCGGCGGCGTCGGCCTGGTCTTCTTCGACGAGCTTTCCTCGGCCCCGCCCGCGGTGCAGGCGGCCCTGCTGCGGGTCGTGCTCGAGCGCCGGGTCGGCAGCCTCGAGCTCCCGCCGGGGGTGCGCGTGGTCGCCGCGGCCAACCCGCCGGCCAGCGCCGCCGACGGCTGGCACCTCAGCCCGCCGCTGGCCAACCGGTTCGTGCACCTGCACTGGACCCACGACCCCGCCGTCGTCGCCCGCGGCCTGGCCGGCACCTGGCCCACCGCCGACATTCCGCGCATCGAACCGCGCCGGGCCGCGTCCGCGCTGGCCCGCGCCCGCGGCGCGCTGTCGGGCTTCCTCACCGCCCGCCCCGGCCTGACCCACCACCTGCCCGCCGACGCCGAGGGCCGCGGCGGCGCCTGGCCGTCCCCGCGCACCTGGGAGATGGCGCTGCGGCTGCTCACCTTCGCCCTGGCCAGCGACGCCTCGCGGGAGGCCCTGGCGACGGCGCTGATCGGCGCGATCGGCGACGGCGCCGGCCTGGAGTTCATCACCTACCTCGACGAGCTCGACCTGCCCGACCCCAACCGGGTCCTGGCCAACCCCGACGCGTTCGCGCTGCCGGAGCGCGGGGACCGGCAGCTCGCCTTCCTCACCGCGATCGTCTCGGCGGTGCAGTCGGACGTGTCGCGGCCCCGGTGGGAGGCGGCGTGGGCGGTGCTCGCCAAGGCGGTCGAGGCGGGGGTGCCGGACGTGGCGGCCCGGGCCGCGGCGGACCTGGCGGCCATGCGCGAAAAGTCCTGGCCGGTGCCGGCGACGATCGACGCGTTCGTGGACATCCTGCGGCTGTCGGGGGCGATGCAACGATGACCGCGGAGGCGCCGTCGTCGCGACCGGCGGGCGCGGAACCAGAAACGGCCGGCACGGGACCAGAAACGGCCGGCGCGGGACCAGAAACGGCCGGCGCCGGACCAGCGGACGCGGCGGGCGCGGCCGCGGGCGGGGGCGCCGCAGCGGTGTTCGCGGGGGTGCCGGCCGCGCGGCTGGCGCTGGACCGCACGAAGCTGCTCGCGGGGCGGTATCGGGCGGCCAAGCTGCGGCCGTATCTGGCCTCGGCGATGTACGCGCTGTCCGTGGTGCCCTCGTGGCACCTGTCGACGATGGGCGTGGATCGGCACTGGAGGCTGTACGCGAATCCGGACTTCGTGGCCGCGCACCCCGTCGAGGAGCTGGCCGGGGTCTGGGTGCACGAGGTCGCGCACCTGCTGCGGGACCACCACGGGCGGGCCGACCGGCTGCGGCACGTGGACCGCGACGACCACCTGCGGGTCAACCTCGCGCAGGACTGCGAGATCAACGACGACCTGATCGCCGACGGGCTGCCGCTGCCGGCGAGCCGCGTGGAGCCCTCGACGTTCGGGCTGGCGACGGGGCGGCTCTTCGAGGAGTATCTGGCCGGCATTCCGCACACGCACGTCCTGCACGTGCAGTGCGGCTCGGGCGCGCACGGCATCCCGGTGCCGGGCGAGGTCGGGGCCGACGGCGCGCCCGCGGTGCCCGAGGTGGAGGCGGGCGCCATCCGCCGGACGACCGCCGACGCCATCCGGGCGCACGTGCGGGGCCGCGGCACCGTCCCGTTCGGCTGGCGGCGGTGGGCCGACGAGATCGCCGAGCCGACCGTCGACTGGCGCCGCCTGCTCACCGGCGCGCTGCGCCAGGCCGTGGTGTGGGCGAGCGGGGCGGCCGACTACACGTATGCGCGACCGGGCCGGCGCAGCGCCGCGCTGCGCGGGGTCGTCCTGCCGAGCCTGCGCCGGCCGCTGCCGCGCGTCGCGATCGTCGTGGACACCTCGGGCTCGATGGGCGACGACCAGCTCGCGTCGTGCCTGGCCGAGGTCACCGGCGTGCTGCGCGCCGTGGGCATTCGCGGCAACCGCGTCACGGTCCTGGCCTGCGACGCCGACGTGCAGGCCGTGACGCGCGTGACGAAGGCGGACCAGGTCCAGCTCAGCGGCGGCGGCGGGACCGACATGCGCGTGGGCATCGAGCGCGCCCGGCGGGGCCCCGAGCCCCCGAACGTCATCGTCGTGCTGACCGACGGCCTGACCCCCTGGCCGGACGAGCCCGCGGGCTGCCGCCTGATCGCCGGCCTGGTCGGCCCCAATCCCCCGGACACCCCGCCCTGGATCGAGACGATCCACATCACGGACGGCTGAGCCCGTGGCCCCCTACGTCGCCGGCCTGGTCGGCCCCAGCCCACCTCCATCGAGACGATCCACGTCGCCGATGGCTGCGCCCGTGGCAGCGGCGGCTACTTTTGGCGACTGTCCCCCACGGCGGCGGCTGCCTAGCGTGGGTGTCATGGCTGATCACGAGCTGGGACTGACGCGCGGGGACCGGGTTGTGGTGCTCGCCGGGTTCCCCGTCGCCGGGGGGCTGCTCGGGTGGGGGCTGCCGATCGCGGCTCGGTGGTTGCTGTCGCTGCCGTGGGTACCGTTCGGGGGGCCGCTGCGGCTCCTGCGGCACCTCGGCTCCGGGTGGGGGCTGGCGGCGCTCGTCGGGGCGGGTGCGCTGCTCGGGCTCGGGCTCGGGGTGGCCGCCGTGCACGAGGCGCTGCGGGTCACCGTGGCGGACGGCGAGATCGTCGTGGTCAGCGGGGAGACGCGGCGGACCGTGCACCGGCGGGACGTCGAGGCGGTGTTCGTGGACGGCAAGATGCTCGTGGTGCTCGATCGGCAGTCGCGGCAGGTGGTGCGGGACCGGCTGGACAACGCCGGGAGCGCCCGGGTCGAGCGGGCGTTCCGGGAGCACGGGTACCCGTGGGTGGGACAGGACCCGTATGCCGAGCTCTACCGGCGGTGGGTGCCGGACCTGCCCGAGCTGCCGGGGGCCGTCAACGCGGTGCTGGCCGCGCGGGCCAAGGCGCTGGAGAACAAGAGCACCGCCGACGCCGACGAGCTGCGCGACGAGGTGCAGAAGCTCGGCTTCACCGTGCGGGACGTCGGGGTCGTGCAGCACTGGCGCCCGCTGGTGCAGTCGTGACGAGCCGAACCCCGCGACGGCGAGGTCATGCGGCAACGGCGCCGACTGGCGCAGTCGTGACGAGCCGAACCCGCGACGGCGGGCTCGGGAGGCACCGGCGACGACTGGTCAAGTCGCGGCGAGCCGAACCCCGCGACGGCGAGGTCATGCGGCAACGGCGCCGACTGGTGCAGTCGTGAGGAGCCGGGCGCGCGATGGCGGGGTCGGGCCGCACCGGCGACGAATGGCGCAGTCGTGAGGAGCCGGGCGCGTGACCTCGCCGTGGACATCACGTCCACGGTCATCTCGGTGCTCGTGGCGCTCATGGCGGCCGTCGGTGGGCTCGACAGCGGGCTGCTCAGCGACGAGCGGCTGCTCGTCTCGCTGGTCGTCACCGTTCCGGCGATCGTGGCGCTCTGGTGGCGGCGGAGGTACCCGGTCGGGGTCGCCCTCGCGCTGCTCGCGCCGGTCGCGGTCACCGACATGGCCGGCGGGGCCGTCGCCGTCGCGGTGTTCGGGGTCGCGGTCCACCGGCCGTTGCGGACCGCCCTGTGGGTCGGGGCGCTGCACGTGCTGGCGCCGATCCCGCTCAGCATCCGGTACCCGGACCCCGACCTGCGGATCATCGGGGCCAACACGCTCGGCATCACGGTCCTGGCGATCGCGATCGCGTGGGGCGCCGCGGTCCGGGCGCGGCGGGAGCTCATCGCCACCCTGCGGGAGCGCGCCGTGCGGGCCGAGGCCGAGGCGCGGCAGCGGGGCGAGCTGCTGCGCGGGCTGGAGCGGGAGCGCATCGCGCGGGAGATGCACGACGTGCTCGCGCACCGGATCTCGCTCATCAGCCTGCACGCGGGGGCGCTGGAGATCCGCCGGGACCTCTCGCGGGAGCAGGTCGCCGACGCGGGGGCGACCATCCGCGCCAGCGCGCATCAGGCGATGGAGGAGCTGCGGGAGATCCTCGGGGTGCTGCGCACCTCGGACCGGGAGGAGCTGCGGCCCCGGCAGGGGCTGGCCGACCTCGGCGAGCTGGTGGAGGAGGCGCGCAAGGCCGGCATGACGGTACACCTGGATCATCGCCTGGACGGGGACCTGCCGGCGGCCGTGGACCGCACGGCGTTCCGGCTGGTGCAGGAGGGGCTCACCAACGCCCGCAAGCACGCGCCGGGCGTGGCGGTCAGCGTGCTGCTCGAGCGCGGGGACGAGGTGCATGTCCGGGTCAGCAACCCGCTGCCCGCCCGGCCCGCGCCGCCCTCGCTGCCGGGGACGCGGTCGGGGCTGGAGGGCCTGGCCGAGCGCGTCGGCCTGGCCGGCGGCCGGTTCGAGCACGGCGTCCGGCGCGGGGACGGCGGGGCGGCGTTCACCGTGGAGGCGTGGATACCGTGCGGCCGCTGATCCGGGTCGTGGTGGCCGACGACGACGCCCTGGTGCGGGCGGGGCTGGCCCTGGTCCTCGGGGGCGGCGCCGGGGTCGAGGTCGTGGGCGAGGCCGCCGACGGGGCGCAGGCGGTGCGCACCGTGCGCGCCGTGCGGCCCGACGTCGTGCTCATGGACATCCGCATGCCGCGCATGGACGGGCTGGCCGCGCTCGAGGCGCTGCGGCCCGACGAGGCGCGGGTCATCGTGCTCACCACGTTCGACACCGACGAGCACGTGCTCCGGGCGCTGCGGCTCGGCGCGCACGGGTTCCTGCTCAAGGACACCCCGCCGCTGGCCATCCTCGACGCGGTGCGGCGCGTCGCGAGCGGGGAGCAGACGCTCTCGCCGTCGGTGGTGCGGCAGCTCATCGCGCACGTCGCGGCCGACGATCGGGGGGCGGCGGCCCGGCGTACCCTCGCGGCCCTCACGCCCCGGGAGCGCGACGTGGCCGAGGCGGTCGCGGAGGGGCGCTCGAACGCGGAGATCAGTGCGGCGGTGCACATGAGCGTGGCGACGGTGAAGACGTACGTCTCGAGGATCCTGGCCAAGCTGGGCTGCACGAACCGGGTCCAGGTGGCGATCCTGGTGCACGAGTCACGACTGGATTAGCGCGCCCGAATCAGCGCGACCTGATCAGCACGCCCGGATCAGCACGCCCGGATCAGCACGCCCGGATCAGCACGACTCGATCGGCACGACTCGATCAGCAGGACCGGATCAGGCCCGCCACACCGTCCAGGACCGCTTGCAGGCCCCGCTCGAACTGTGCCGCCACCGCGTCGGGGCCCGTGGCGGGACCGACCGCCTCGGGCGAGCCCGGCTCGTGGCCGTCCAGCAGGCCCGCGGTGTGCGGGTAGCGGCCGGTCGCCAGCTGCTCCATCCCGTACGCCACCACGGCCTTCACCACCTCCGGGTCGGCCTCGGCGCGGGCCTCCGCGGCGCGCAGGGCGGCGCCGAAGACGTACGCGTCGACGATGGCGATCACGTCGAACCGGCCCGCGGTGTCGAGCCCGGTGCCGGCCAGGGCCGCGAGGCTCTGCTCGAAGTGCAGCATGGCGTTGGGCCCGAGCGCGGGGCCCGGGCGCAGCGTGATCGCCCACGGGTGCCGCGACAGCACCGCCCAGGTCCGCCGCGCGATGGTCGCGGTCGCCTCGCGCCAGCCCGCCGGCAACTCGCCCTCGGCGACCACGGCCTCGGCCATGAGCGCGTCGTCCATGAGCTCGACCAGCTCGTCCTTGGTCTCGACGTAGTTGTAGAGCGTCATCGTGCCCGCGCCGAGCCGCGCGGCCACGTTGCGCATCGAGACCGCCTCGATGCCCTCGGCGTCGGCGATCTCCAGCGCCGCGGCGGCGATGCGCTCGCGGCTGAAGCGGGGCGCGCGGGAACCGGGCTCCGGGCGCGCCCAGATCGGCGGTCGGGGCATGGACTCGATTATCGGTGATAGCGGTTCGCGATGAACCCGGGCTCGGCCCCGGGTTCGGCCGGCCGGGTGACGACCGGCAGCGCGGTGTGCGCACCGAAGCCGCGGCCGAGCGCGCGGACCTGCTCCTCCATGAGCGGGACGCTGCGCCGGGCCTGCGACTCGACGACCCGCTCGGCCAGGCGGCTGTTGAGCAGGGTGCGCAGCCAGTACACGAGCATCACGCCGCGGGGCACGAAGACCTTGCGGCGGCGGCGCTCCAGCGCGTCGGCGAAGGCGGCCGCGCAGCGCTCGACGGACGTGGTCGAGCCCAGCGGGGGCGGCAGGCGGCGCAGCGTGTCCTTGAACGCGGGCAGGTCGTCCTGGGCGTCGCGGACGAGGTCGGTGTCGATCCAGCTCGGGTGGGCGGTGCCGACGGCGACGCCGTGGTGGGCGACCTCCAGCCGCACCGCGTTGCCGAAGTGCTCGACGCCCGCCTTCGAGGCGCAGTACGGCGCCATCCCCGGCAGCGCCGCGAACGAGGCGGCCGAGGCGACGAGGAGCAGGTAGCCGCGGGCCGCGATGAGGTGCGGCAGGCACGCGGCGGCCGTGCGCATGACGCCGACCAGGTTGACCTCGACGGTGTGCACGAGCGCCTCGACGTCGCCGGTGGCCATCGTGCCGCGGCTGGCGACGCCCGCGTTGGCCACCACGGCGTCAATGCGGCCGTAGGCGCCCACCACCCCGTCGACCGCGGCCCCCATACTGGCCTGGTCGGTGACGTCGGCGGCGAACCAGACCCCGCCGAGCTCCCCGGCGAGGGTCTCCAGCCGGTCGGGCTCGAGCCCGACCAGCGCGACGCGGGCGCCGCGGGCGGCGGCCGCACGCGCGGTATGTTCGCCGATGCCGCGGGCGGCGCCGGTGATGAGCACCACCTGGCCGGACAGGCTCTTGCGCTGCACCGAGGGCCTCCCATCGGCGGTACCGTTCAGTACCAGGCAAACTAGCACCCGGGAACATTGTCGCGAAAGGTGAAGGGCGCCGCATGACGAGCACCAGGACCGCCGAGGAGTTGCGCGCCGACCTCACGGGCGGGCTGGCCGAGTCGATCGCCGCCAAGGGCTACGCCGCCACGACGATCGCCGACATCGTCATGCACGCGCGGGTGTCCAAGCGCACGTTCTACGAGCACTTCGCGGACAAGGAAGCCTGCCTGATGGCCCTCTACGCGCAGGGCTGCGAGCACCTGCTCGAGGTGGTGCGCAGCGCCGCCGGGCCCGGCGGCCGGCCGTGGAAGGAGATGATCAACAGCGGGGTGACGGCGTACCTCACCGCGCTGGAGACCATGCCCGCGGTGACCCGGACCCTGCTCGTGGAGATCCAGGCGGCCGGCCCCCGGGCGTTCCGGCTGCGCCAGCAGATGCAGCGCCGCTTCGCCGACGCGCTGGTCGAGGTGATCGAGCGGGCCCGGGCCGCCGACCCCGGCATCCCCAGCCTGTCGCCGCTGCTGGCCATCGCCCTCGTCGGGGGCGTGCACGAGATGATGCTGCAGGTCTGCGACCCGTACACGGGGGCCGGCCCGTCGTTCACCGAGCTGACGCCGGCCGTGGACGAGCTGGTGTACGCGATCCTCACCAACCCCTGGATGACAGCGGATGGAATGATCGGGCCTACTGCCGGGTTGCACGGTTGAAAAAGGGAAGGGACGCTTCGCGGTGCTGAACCCCAGCGAACTTTACGAGCTCACGGATGATCTGCCGGCGGCCGACCGGCCGGTGCTCGTGCACGCGCTGACGGGCTTCGTGGACGCCGGCAACGCCGCCCGCCTCGCCCGCGAGCACCTGCTCAGCGTCGGCTCGGCGCGCACGATCGCCACGTTCGACCTCGATCAGCTCTACGACTACCGCGGCCGGCGCCCCCCGATGCTCTTCGTCGAGGACCACTGGGAGCACTACGAGCAGCCCCAGCTGCTGCTGCGGGTGCTGCGCGACGCCACCGGCACCGAGTTCCTGCTGCTCGACGGGCCCGAGCCCGACCTGCAGTGGGAGCGGTTCACCGCGGCCGTGCTGGAGCTCATCGAGCGCTTCGACGTGCGGGCCACGGTCGGGCTCACCGCGATCCCGATGGCCGTGCCGCACACCCGCCCGACCGGCGTGACCGCGCACGGCACCAGCCGGGACCTCATCGCCGGCTTCGAGCCGTGGCTGCAGCGGGTGCAGGTGCCGGGCAGCGTCGGGAACCTGCTGGAGTACCGCATCGGCCAGCAGGACCGCGACGCGTTCGGCTTCGCGGTGCACGTGCCGCACTACGTGGCCCAGGCCGAGTTCCCGGCCGCCGCGGAGAAGCTGCTCTCGTGCCTGGCCGACTCGACCGGGCTGCGGGTGCCGATGGACGAGCTGCACGCCGCGGCCGACTCGGTGCGGGCGGAGATCGACGTGCAGATCGCCCAGGCCGACGAGGCCGCGTCGCTGGTGCGGGCGCTCGAGGAGCAGTACGACGCCTTCACCCGCGGCCGCAGCGGCAACAGCAACCTGCTGGCCGACTCCCCCGCCCCGCTGCCGACCGCGGACGAGATCGGCGCGGAGCTGGAGCGGTTCCTGGCCGAGCAGACCCGGGGTGACGAGCCGCCCAACCTGTGAGCCGGCGGCCTACCAGCTGGTGCCGGTGAGGCGCTCGTAGACCTCCACGTACCGGGCCCGGGTCAGGGCGACCACGTCGTCCGGCACCTCGGGCCCGGGAGCGGTCTTGTTCCAGCCGGTGGACAGCGACCAGTCGCGCACCTGCTGCTTGTCGAAGGAGAACTGGGTGCGGCCCGGCTCCCACTCGTCCAGCGGCCAGAAGCGCGACGAGTCCGGGGTGAGCACCTCGTCGCCCAGCACCACGGCGCCCGCGCGGTCGCGGCCGAACTCGAGCTTGGTGTCGGCGACGATGATCCCGCGCTCGGCGGCGAGGGCGGCTCCGCGCGAGTACACCCGCAGCGTGAGCTCCCGCAGCTCCTCCGCGAGCTCCTTGCCGATCTCCTCGGTGACCTCGCCGAACGTCACGAACGCGTCGTGCTCGCCGGCCGGGGCCTTGGTCGTCGGCGTGAAGACCGGCTCCGGCAGGCGGTCGCCCTCGACGAGCCCGGGCGGCAGCTCGACGCCGGACACGGCACCGTGCGCCGTGTACTCCGACAGCCCCTGCCCCGCGAGGTAGCCGCGCGCGATGCACTCCACCGGCAGCATCTCCAGCCGCTTGCAGCGGATCGCCCGCCCGGCGAACTCGGCCGGCACGTCGGTCGCGGAGATCACGTGGTTGGGCACGATGTCGGCGAGCTGCTCGAACCACCACAGCGACAGCCGGGTGAGCACGGCGCCCTTGTCCGGGATCGGCGTCGGCAGCACCACGTCGTAGACGGAGATCCGGTCCGAGGCGACGAGGATGAGGTCGTCGCCGTCGGCGTACACGTCACGGACCTTGCCGGAATGCAGGAGTTCCACGGCGTCGAGCCTATCGGAGCGGCGTAGGGTGAGCTGCGTCACGACCATGTCGCCGACCGTCGCCGGAGGCCACCATGCCCCTCGATCCCGCGAAGACCGCCATCGTCCTCATCGAGTACCAGAACGACTTCGTCTCCGAGGGCGGCGCGTTCCACGCCGCCGTCCAGGGCGTCATGGACAAGACCGGCATGATGGCCAACACGCGCAAGGCCGTCGCCGCCGCCCGGGCCGCCGGGGTGACGATCATCCACGCGCCGATCACCTTCGCGCCCGGGTACAACGAGATCACCTCGCATCCGTACGGCATTCTCAAGGGCGTCGTGGACGGCAACGCGTTCGTCAAGGGCGAGTGGGGCGCGCAGATCGTCGACGAGCTGGCGCCCCAGGCCGGGGACATCGTCGTGGAGGGCAAGCGCGGGCTGGACACGTTCGCCAGCACCAACCTCGACTTCATCCTGCGCAGCAAGGGCATCACCACGATCGCCATCGGCGGCTTCCTCACCAACTGCTGCGTCGAGTCGACGATGCGGACCGGCTACGAGCACGGCTACCAGGTGATCACCCTGCAGGACTGCGTGGCGGCCACCTCGCAGGAGGAGCACGACAACGCGCTGAAGTACGACTTCCCGATGTTCTCGACACCGATGTCGGCGGAGGACTTCGCCGGCCGGTTCTAGCCCGCTCGGTAGTGGCGCAGGGCGAGGCCGCCGGCGAGCAGGAAGCTGGCGGCCAGCACCACCAGGTGCTGCGGGTGCGGGGCGTCGCCGGCCCACGCGGCCTGGACGGCCTGGCGGAACGCGCCCAGCGGGGTGAAGTCCCCGACCCTCGCCAGCGCGCGCGGCAGGTACTCCACCGGGACGTACAGCCCGGCGAAGAACGCGGACGGGAACCACAGCGCGAGCGCGTAGCCGGTGGCCGCCTTCGCGCTGCCCGCCACCGCCGCGACGAGCAGCCCGATCGGGAAGAGCCCGAGCACGCCCAGCAGGAACACCGGCACCACGAGGGCCAGGTCGGGCACGCGCATGTCCAGCGCGGCGACGCCGATGACGAGCGTGAGCAGCGTCGAGAGCAGGACCACCCCGGCGTTCATCACGAGCTGGGCGCCGAGCAGGGCGGCCGGGCGCACCGGCGTGGTCGCGAACCGGCGCAGCACCCCGCGCTCGCGGTAGTTCGCCAGCACCGTCGGCAGCATGAAGAACGCCACCATCGCCATCGACACCATGACCGACATGGACGGGATGACGGTGTCGACGCCGCGCCGGCCGCCGAGCGCCGGGTCGGCCGTGTGCGCGCTGCCGGGCAGGCCGAACACGACCAGCAGGGCGACGGGCAGCAGGACGG
Source organism: Dactylosporangium sp. CA-052675 (assembly GCF_050947935.1). GTDB lineage: Bacteria > Actinomycetota > Actinomycetes > Mycobacteriales > Micromonosporaceae > Dactylosporangium. The sequence continues at coordinate 8,502,953 of NZ_CP192010.1, forward strand.
TGAACATCGGGCCGGCGATCTCACGCAGCATGAGCCGCGTCTCGATCACGGTCAGGCGGGCCAGGGCGCGCATGTCAGGACTCCTTGCCGGTCAGGGCCACGAAGGCGGACTCGAGGCCGGCCTGCACGATGTTCAGCTCGAGCGGGACGACCTCCTGGGCGGCCAGCGCACGGGACACCTCGTGGGCGAGGTTGCCGCCGCCGGTGACGGTCCACAGGCCGTCGTCGACCGTCACCGAGCCGACGCCGGGCACCCCCGTCAGGTCGGCCGGGCCGGACGGGCGGAACGTGACCGTCACGCCCGCGGCGGCGGCGCGGATCAGCGCGCCCGGGGTGTCGATGGCGACGGTCCGGCCGGCGTCGATCACCGCGATCCGGTCGCACAGCCGCTCGGCCTCGTCCATGAAGTGCGTGACGAGCAGGATGGTCACCCCCTGGTCGCGGATGTCCGAGATCAGCCGCCAGGTGTCGCGGCGGGCCTGGGGGTCCAGCCCGGTGGTCAGCTCGTCGAGGATCGCCACCTCCGGCGAGCCGACCAGGGACAACGCGATCGACAGGCGCTGCTTCTGGCCGCCGGAGAGCTTCTTGTACTGCTTCCCGCCGTGCTCCGCGAGCCCCAGCCGCTCCAGCAGCGGCCCGGTCGCGGCCGGCCGCTCGTAGAAGGACGCGAAGAGCTCCATCGCCTCCCGCACCCGGATGCGGTCGGGCAGCTGCGACTCCTGCAGCTGCACCCCGAGCCGCTGGCGCACCACCGGGTCGCCGGGTTCCCGGCCGAGCACCCGCACCGAGCCGCCGTCGGGCGTGCGCAGGCCCTCGACGCACTCGACGGTCGTGGTCTTGCCGGCGCCGTTGCGCCCGATGATGCCGAAGATCTCGCCGTGCTCGACGGCGAAGCTCACGTCCCGCACGGCCGCACGCTCGCCGTACCGCTTCTGCAGGCGCTGCACGTCGATGACTGTCATACCGAGCACTCTGCCGGCCCCGGCGACCGGGCAGAATGACGCTGGATGCCGAGGCGGGGGTGCAGTTGTCTGCACCCGGCACGGCAGCCAGGGCCGATGTGCACGGCGGCGGGGAAGGCGAGGCTCGATGGCATGACGTACTCCAGGGCGCTCGTCCGCAGCGCGCAGCTGCTCGGGATGACCGTGCTCACGCTCGCCCAGTTCGTGCTGACGGTCCTGCCGAGCGTCGTGGTCGTGGTCGCCCCCGGGATCGCCGTGCGCCGGCTGACCAACCGCTGGCGGGCACTGTTCGGCGACTGGCTCGGCCGCGAGATCCCGGTGCCGTACCAGCCCGAGCCGGAGCCCCCGCAGCCGGACGAGGAGGGGCTGTACCGCCACGACAGCCAGCTCTACCGCTCGCCCCGCGTGCCCGCGTACCTGCGGCGGGTCGACTGGTTCGCCAAGGACCCCGCGCTCGCCCGCGACCTGACCTGGATGCTGTGGTTCCCGCTCGTGGTGGTGCTGGTGATCCCGCTGGGCCTGCCGGTCGCGCCGCGGGCCGTGGGCCTGGTCGCGCGGTGGAGCGAGGCCCGGCTGCGCCCGGCCGCCAGGCAGCGGCGCAGCGAGCCGAAGCGCTCCGACCGCGTCCTGCTGGCGTGGGCCCGCTGCGGCCTGCTCGCGCTGAGCGCCGTGGTGCAGGTCGTCCTGTTCGCGGTCACGGTGCTGTGCTTCGTGCTCGGCTTCGGGCTCGGCCTGGTGTTCCTGATCCCGCTCGGCCTGACCCACTTCCGCTGGCTGGCGAACCTGCGCCGGGAGTGGGCGGCCTGGGCCGGTGTCGCCATCGAGCCGCCCTACACCGCCCGCAAGCGCCCGCAGCTGCGCCCGGACGGCCTGTACCGGGTGGACCGCAGCCTCTACAAGACCGCGGGCATGGCCGAGTTCAACGCCCGCTGGCAGTGGATCTGGCACGACGCCGCCTCGTGGCGGGACCTGCTGTGGCTCGTCGCCGACGCGCTCGTGGTCGGGGTCGTGGCCGGCGTCCCGGTCGCGGCCGGCATCTACGGCGCCTGGTGGCTGGTCCTGCCCTGGGTGTGGACGCAGTGGTTCGGGGCGGAGTCGAGCCGGTGGTACGGCGCCCTGGACGGCAACCGCACCGCCGGCCTCCTCGCCGGCATCGCGCTCGTCGCCGTCTCCTTCGCGCTGGCCGGCACCGCGGTCGGGCTCGCCTCGCGCTGGAGCGCCGTCCTGCTGCGCCCGACCGCGAAGGAGCAGCTGCGGCGGCGGGTCGAGCGGCTCACCCAGACCCGGGCCGACGCCGTCGACGCGCAGGCCGCCGAGGTGCGCCGCATCGAGCGCGACCTGCACGACGGCGCCCAGGCGCGGCTCATCTCCGTCGGGCTCACCCTGGGCGCGATCGAGCGGCTCATGGACACCGACCCGGACGCGGCCCGCAAGCTCGTCGCCCAGGCCCGGGAGACCTCGCAGACGGCGCTGAGCGAGCTGCGCGCCCTCGTCCGCGGCATCCACCCGCCGGTGCTCTCCGAGCGCGGCCTGCCCGACGCCGTGCGCGCCCTCGCCCTGGACACCGCGGCCGACGTCACCGTCACCGGCCGCCTCGCGGGGCGCCCGGCGGCCCCGGTCGAGTCCGCGGCGTACTTCGCGGTCAGCGAGCTGCTCGCCAACGCGGTCCGCCACGGCCACGCCGCGCACGTCATGGTGCACATCGCCTTCGCCGACGGCCTGCTGCGCATCACCGTGACCGACGACGGCGACGGCGGCGCGGACCCGTCGCGCGGCACCGGGCTGCGCGGGATCGAGCGGCGGTTGGGTACCTTCGACGGGACGCTCGCCCTGCACAGCCCCGCGGGCGGGCCGACCGTCGCCTCGCTGGAGCTGCCGTGCGCGTTGTCCTCGCCGAAGACCTCTACCTCCTGAGGGACGGCCTGGTCCTGCTGCTGCGCAGCCACGGCTTCGAGATCGTGGCGGCCGTCGACACCGGCCCGGACCTGCTCGCCGCCCTGCTGGAGCACCGCCCCGACGTCGCCGTCGTCGACGTGCGGCTGCCGCCGAGCTTCACCGACGAGGGCCTGCAGGCCGCCCTGGCCGCCCGCCGCGAGGTGCCGGGCCTGCCCGTGCTGGTGCTCTCGCAGCACGTCGAGCAGCTCTATGCCCGGGAGCTGCTGGCCGACGGCACCGGCGCGGTGGGCTACCTGCTCAAGGACCGTGTGTTCAACGCGGACCAGTTCATCGACGCGGTACGGCGGGTGGCCGGCGGCGGCACCGTCATGGACCCGTCGGTGATCGCGAAGCTGGTGGCCCGGCCGACGCCGCAGACGGGCACCCTGACGCCGCGCGAGCGCGAGGTGCTGACGCTGATGGCGGAGGGGCGCTCGAACGCGGCGATCGCCAAGCAGCTGTTCCTGTCAGAGAGCGCGGTGAACAAGCACATCGCGAGCATCTTCGGCAAGCTGAACCTGCCGGTCTCCGACGATGACAACCGCCGCGTGCTGGCCGTACTCGCGCACCTGCAGGGTTCCTCGTAGTCGCGAAAAGTCCCGACGCCTGGCGGCATCAGGACTTTTCGGACATATCACGATTTATATGGCCAGGACGATCTTGCCGCGGCCGTGGCCGGTCTCGATCTCGCGGTGCGCGTCGGCGGCCTCGGCGAGCGGGTAGACGCGGCGCACGTGCCACTGGGTGCGGCCGGAGGCATACAGGTCGATCAGCTCGGCCAGGGCCTCGCTGCTGCGCCGGCCCTGGATGCGGCCCAGCCCCAGCTCCTCGATGCGGTCGTGCGCGACGAGCGTGATGATCCGCTTGCGGTCGGCGACGAGCGCCAGGGACGTCTCCAGGGCCTCTCCCCCGGCGCCGTCGACGGCCGCCGTCACGCCCTGCGGCGCGAGGGCGCGGACCCGGTCCGGCAGGCCCGGGCCGTACACCACCGCCATCGCGCCCAACGAGCGCACATAGTCCTGGTTGGCCTCGCTCGCCGTGCCGATGACCGTGGCGCCCATGATCCGGGCGAGCTGCACGCCGGCCGTGCCGGTCGCGCCCGCCGCCGCGTTGATGAGCACGGTGTCGCCGGGCCCGACCCCGATCGCCGAGAGCGCCAGGCGGGCGGTCTGCCAGCCGGCCGTGAACCCGCCCGCGACCTCCCACGGCACGCCCGCCGGCTTGGGGGTGACCTGGTCCTCGGGCACCACGATCCACTCCGCGTACGCGTTGAACACGCTGAACCCGAGCACCTCCGAGCCCACCGGCACCGCGTCGGTGCCCTGGTCGACCACGCCGGCGAACTCGTTGCCGGGGATCTGCGGGAGCGTGACGGGGGCGTAGGGCGGGACCCACCCGCGGCGCAGCCCCGCGTCGAACGGCTGGACGCCCGCGAAGCGCACGCGGACCCGGACCTCACCGGGTCCGGCCTGCGGCTCGGGCAGGTCGTGGAGGCGAAGGACGTCGGGCGGACCGGGCTCGGCGAAGGCAGCGGCTCTCATGAGCAACGACTGTGCGACCTGAAGCGCGCTTGAGGTCAATGGGGTACCGTGCTTCCGCGCCGAAGTTCTCAGGGAGTCGACGATGGTGAACGCGAAGGACTGGGTCGTTGTCGGGCTCGACAACGGCGGCACCGCGAACAACGCCACGGTGCTCGACCACGAGGGCTCGTTCCTGGTGGACGGGCTCGTCGAGGTGCCGAGCCGGGTGCTCGACGGCCCCGAGGCGGCCGTGGAGTCGCTGGCCGCGGCGTTCGACAACATCCTCGCGGTGACCAAGGTCGACCGCTCCCGCGTGGTCGCCGTCGGCCTGGACACCCCCGGCCCGGCCAGCGCCGACGGGGTCATCTCGTCCAAGGGCGCGACGAACTTCTCCCAGCCGGCCTGGTGGGGCTACGACTTCCGCGGCGCGCTCGAGCACCGGCTCGGCCTGCCCGTCGTCTACAACAACGACGGCAACGCGGCCGCCCTCTACGCGCATCACGTGTACTTCGGGTCGGCCGCCGACACCAAGTCCTCGGTCTCGGCGATCGTCGGCACCGGCCTCGGCGGCGGCGTCATCGAGCAGGGCAAGGTCATCCGGGGCGCGGCCGGCATGGCCGGGGAGCTCGGGCACGTGCACATCCCCATGCACGGGCTGCTCGAGGAGGGCCAGCCGCTGCCGTCCTGCGGGTGCGGCTTCCTCGGCGACGTGGAGAGCGTCTCGTCGCTCACCGGGATCGTGCGCAACCTGCTGCCGTACTGGCTCACCCGCTTCCCCGACCACCCGCTGCACGGCGCCGACTCCCTCAAGTCCGCCGCGAAGCAGGTCCGCTCCTACGCCGAGCAGGGCGACGCGCTGGCCCTGCGGATCTTCGAGCAGCAGGCGATGGGGCTCGGGCGGCTGTTCACGATCGCCGCGAACTTCACCGACCCCGACTGCTACTTCGTCGGCGGCGGCGTGGTGGAGGCGGCCCCCCACTTCCGGGACTGGTTCCTGGCCCGGGTGCGCGAGCACACGCTGCTGCGCGAGGAGCAGGCCGCGGTGGCCGAGTTCTCGCTGGTGCCGGAGCGCGACATGGCGGGGGCTCGGGGCGCGGCCATCGCCGCGGCGGGAACGGTCGTCGCCTGACCGGGTGCGCTTGACGTGATATGTCGGGCGCTTCGCGCCACGACATATCCGCATTTTTCGCCCGTCGCCGCTTATCCGAGCTTTGCCGGGTTTCGCCGGATCAGGCGGTCTCGACCGGGACCGGGGCCCGGGGGACGTCCTCGGCCGTCAGGTTGAGCACGCCCTTGTCGTCGCGCTGCCAGCGCCGGCCGCTCGCGTCGGTGAAACGCAGCTCCACGTGCATGTCGGCCGAGGGCGCGAGCCGGATGGTGCCGTCGTCGTTGATGCGGTCCCGGTCGACGGGCCCGTCGGTCTGCTCCTGGTCGAACCCGGCGTACACCTCGGGCTGCTCCCCCGGCGGCACGATCCGCACCCGCCGGATCGCCGTCCACGCGGCGGGCGGGTCGTGGAAGACGATCTCGACGTCGTACACCGGTGCCTGCCCGGCATTGCGCACCGCCGCGCCGACCACGCCGCGCGTGATGATCTTCTCGAACGTCTCGCGCTCGCTGACCGCCCACGCGCAGACCCGCTCGGCGTCGCGCCGGTCGTCGGCGAGGCGGTACAGCGCGGTCAGCTCGACGACGGCGGCCGCGGCCCGGCGGGCGGCCTGCAGCGCGGCCCAGCCGAGGTAGACGGCGCCCCCGGCGACGAGCACGGCGAGGATCGCGGCGACGAGTAGCCCCACGTTCGCCAACGTACCGGCTCGATGCCCCCCATCGGCCGCTTTTCGCCGATGAGCGACATATCGCCTGCCGGGGCATAAGTCCGAAAAGTCGCGGCGCGGAGCGCCCGACTTTTCGCTCCTCGCCGCGCGAAACGCCCGACTCTCCGCTCCCCGCTCAGCGGAGCACCCGACTCTCGCTCCCCGCGCCGCGGCGAGCACAACCAACTTTTCGCTCCCCGCGCCGCGGCGAGCACAATCGGAACGGTGAGCAACCTGGAAGGGCAGCCAGCCGAGGTCGAGCTGCCGGTCGACACCGATGCCGCGCCGTGCGCCGAGCTGCTCGAGGGGCGAGACGTGCCGCTCGGGCGGTACACCGTCGTGCGCCGCAGCCTGCCGAACAAGTCGCGGCGGACCGTCGGGGCGTGGTGCTTCCTGGACCACTTCGGCCCCGAGGACGTCACCGGGACGCCGGGCATGCGGGTGCCGCCGCATCCGCACATCGGGCTGCAGACCGTGAGCTGGCTGATGAGCGGCGAGGTGCGCCACCGCGACAGCCTCGGCTCCGACCAGGTCATCGTCCCGGGGCAGCTCAACATCATGACGTCCGGGCGCGGCATCGCGCACTCCGAGAACTCGCCGACCGCCCGGCCGCCGATCCTGCACGGCCTGCAGCTGTGGGTCGCGCTGCCGGAGGGCGCGCGGCACCGGGAGCCGGCCTTCCAGCACATCGCGGACCTGCCCGAGCTCGCCGACGGCGGCACCCGGATCATCGTCGCGGTCGGGGAGCTGGAGGGCGCCCGGTCGCCCGCCGAGGTGCACACCGAGCTGCTCGGGGCCGACGTGCGGCTGGCCGGGGGCGCCGAGATCGCGGTACGGGCCGACTTCGAGCACGCGGTCGTCGTCACCGAGGGGGTCGCCCGGGTCGAGGGGGTGGAGGTGGCGCCCGGCTCGCTGCTGTACCTCGGGGCCCGCCGCGACCGCCTGCGGTTCGAGGCCGGGGACGGCGCGCGGCTGTTCCTGCTCGGCGGGGTGCCGTTCGAGGAGGAGCTCGTGATGTGGTGGAACTTCGTGGGGCGCTCGCACGAGGAGATCGTCGAGGCCCGCGAGGACTGGACGCGCGGCGCGGACCGCTTCGGCGTCGTGCCCGGGGGCGAGGAACCGCTCCCCGCCCCCGGACTGCCCACGACGCGATTGATGGCGCGGCCGCGGTACCGGCGCTAAAGCAGTTTCCACAGATGGTCGGCGGTGCCGTTGTCGGCGAACTGCACCACCTGGGCGCTGTTCGCCGTCGACATGCCGGAGACGCCGAGCACCTTCAGGCTGTGCTGGACCTGTATCCGCACCCAGCCGTCGCCGTTGTCGAGGAGCCGCCACAGGTGGTCCGCGCTGCCGTTGTCCTCATACTGCTGGACCAGCGCACCGTCGGCCGTCGACATGTTCTGCACGGCCAGGAGCTTCCCGCTGTTCTGGTTCTGGATTTTGTACCACCCTGAGCCCGCGTCGATCAGACGCCAGTTGTGGTCCGCCGTCCCGTTGTCGTCGAACTGCACGACATTGGCGCTGTTCGCCGTCGACATGCCCGCGACACCCAGCATCTTGAGGCTGTTCTTGTTCTGGATGCGCTTCCAGGAAATGGGTGCCGTGGTGCCCTCGACGCGCATTTCCAGCATGCCGCCCGAGAAGCCGGCCTTGAGCTGGACGACAACGCGCAGGGCCGAGGTGGTGACCGAGTTGAAGGTGACCCGGTTGAAGGTGTTCAGCGCGGTACCGTACGCCGAGGCCCCGCTCACCGCCGTCCACTGGCCGGAGGCGTTGAGGTACTGCACCTGCCACGACTGCGGCACGCGGCACTGCCCGGCGCCGGTGTCGTCGAACCAGTACACGGAGACCGCGCCGGTGTTGATCGGCGTCGCGTAGGACAGCTGCGCCCACTCGCTCGTGCCGAGGTGGTCCCACCAGGTCAGCCGCGGGATGGACTGGTCGCCCGAGCCGCTCGGGACCTTGCCGTCGTTGATCGCCCCGACGCTGTCGCCGCCCCAGCACCACGACGCCGAGGCCGTCGCCGGGATCGACCACTCGATCGCGTCCGCGCCGTCGCTGATGCGCGGGAACGTCGTGATGCGCACGCGCTGCGCGCCCATCGGCAGCAGGGTCACGGTCTCGTTGGGGCTCGTCGAGCGGGCCGGGCTCTGCTGCAGCGTACGGATGATCCCCTCGGCGTCGGCCTGCCAGTTGGGGATCTTGCGTCCGGTGGTGGTCAGCGAGATCGGGGCGCCGTCGCGGGTGAACGGGTTCGCGGCCAGCGGGCCGGGCTTGCGGGTGACGGTGACCGCGGGGTTGTTCGGGTCCAGCAGGAGCCCGTAGTTCCAGGCGGCGTCCGCGTAGACCTCGTTGGTCGGCCACGCGTCCGTGCCGCCGATGCGCGACCAGCGCTCCGGGATCGACAGCGAGAAGGTCAGCGGGCCGTTGTCGACGCTGATCGCGTTGCCGTTCCTGGCCCAGGTCCGCACCGTCGTGCGCATCGGCAGCGTGACGGTGACCTTGTCGCCGTTGTTGAAGGCCTGGTCGAGGATGACGAACGAGCCCGACTGCAGCGCGCCGGTGACCAGGGTGCCGTTGACCCGGACCTGGGCGCCCGTGGACCAGCCCGGAATCCGCAGGTACAGCGGGAAGCTCACGGCCCCGGGCGTGCTCAGCGTGAACGTGATCGTGTCGCTGAACGGGTAGTCGGTGTCCTCGGTGATCGTGACGGTGGTGCCGCTCGCGCCGACCTTGGCGGTCACCTGCGAGGCGCCGTACATCGCGGCGCACAGGCCGTTGTCCCACGTGCCGAACCACAGCTCCTGGGCGTAGTACGGCCAGCCCATGCCGTAGTTGTGCGGGCAGCAGCGGTAGTTGTGGATGCCGAGCATGTACGCCAGCATCGGGAAGCCGTTCTGGAACTGCCCCTGCGTCAGCGTGCGGTCCGTGAGCGCGATGCTGTTCGCGCAGCTGATGTAGTGGATGCCCAACTGGGCGGGGTCGAGCGCGGCCGGCAGCGAGTTGAACGCGAGGTCCTCGCAGCGGTCCAGCCACACGGAGTCGCCGGTCATCCGGGCGAGCATCTGGTGGCTGTGCATGAACTCGACGATGCCGCAGGTCTCGAAGCCCTGGCGGGGGTCGGTGTAGCCGGTGCGGCAGTTCTCGTCGCCGGCGAAGCCGCCGCCGGGGAAGTTGCCGTAGAGCCCCATCACCGTGTTGTAGTCGTTGTACGTGGCCTGCTGGAACTTCGGGTCGGTGTCGAGCAGCCCGTACTGCGCCGGCTCCCGGAAGCCCTGGGCCAGGTTGACGTTGTGCCAGTTCGGGATGCCGTTGGTGTAGTCGGCCGAGCCCGCGTGGATCTTGCGCACGAGGTCGAGCAGCCAGCTCTCGCCGATGCGGTTGTAGAGCCAGTAGATGCTGTCGATGTTGTCGCCCCAGCGCAGGGCGGCCCAGCTGCGGTTGAACACGGCGGCCGGCTGGGCGTTCTGGAACTGGAAGTACTTGCGCATGAACGGCACCACGCGGGTGTCGCCGCTGTACTCCGCGAACGAGCGCAGCGCGTCCAGCAGCGGCATGTGCGGCCAGAAGTCCGGGCCGCCCTCGAGGCTCGTGCGCAGGCTGTTGGGTCCGAAGAAGCCGTCGGAGGCCTGGTTGGCGATGATGCCGTCGATCCACTGGCGGGCGAGGGTCAGGATGCGTGTGTTGCCGGTGACGTACCCCAGGTCGCCGAAGCCGCGCAGCCAGTACGGCAGTTCCTCCCAGGCGCCCTTGGTCTTGTCGACCCAGCCGCAGTTGGCGTACACCAGGTAGTCGGAGACCTCGGTCATCCGCCCGCACAGGCCGTCGGCCTCGATGTTGAGCTGGTTGCGAATCCACCCGCGCGGCTGCACGGCCCCCGGCGGCAGCTTCAGGAACGGGGTGGCCTTGAGCGGGGCGAGGTTCGGCGAGTACTGCCCGGTGCGCGCCCCGGCCGTGACGGTCTTGCTGGTGCGCACGGCGGCGTTCGCGACCCCGGCGACGGCGGTGCCGAGCGCGATCGCGCCGCCGGTGACGACGGCCCCTCGCGCGACGAAGGTCCTACGGTCCACGATCGGACTCCTTTGCTCCTGGCGGGGAACATCGATGCCCGATTATGCAGAGAAACGGTCGTTCGTGAAAGAACTCGTTCGCTTTTGTTTACTTTCCCAGTGACGGTTGTGCACTCTCCGGCGGCGCCTGGTCACGCTCCCCGCCCTCACCGGCTTGGGGCCCGTGATCGCTCTCTCCCGGGCCGGTGCGCTCGCCGGCTTCCGGCCCGTGATCGCCCTGTCCGGCGTCGGCGTGCTCGCCGGCCTCCGGCCCGTGATCGCCCTGTCCGGCGTCGGCGTGCTCGCCGACCTCCGGTCCGTGATCGCCCTGTCCGGCGTCGGCGTGCTCGCCGGCCGCCTGGTACCACCGCAGTCCACCGGCGACCGCGAGCCCCGCGCCCACCGCCAGCGCCACGACGACACCCCATCTTCCCCACGACGGCCCGGCGAGCGTCCCGTACCGGAACACCGCCGAGTCGCCCACGCCCACCATGACGGCAAGACACGCCCCGGCGATCGCCACCACGATGTCCACACGTTTGAACAGCGACAGCCCCCCGGCCGCCACCACGCCGACGGCCGCCACGAGCGGCCACAGCCGGGCCAGCACCTGCACCCCGACCCCATCGGCCGGCGAGGCGGCGAGCACGGCGGACTGCACGATCCAGACGGAGGCGACGCCCCCGCCCCCGACAGCGACGACGGCCAGGACGGTCCGCAGCCGCCACAACAGCCCGACGACCACGGCCCCGAGCACACCCCCGGCCCACCACCACCCGGTCCGCGGCGCCGGAACCGCCGCGACGGTACCGCGCACGATCCCCGGCTCCCGCCCGTCGACCAGCAGCGGCACACTCCACGCGCGGGCCGGCAACTCCCGCGCCCGCTCGTCATGCCACCGAACCCGCGGCTGATGCGCCACGAGATGCCACTCGGGCGCGGCGGCCGCGTTCCCCCCGCCCGCGCTCCCACCGATCGACCGGCTGGCGAACCAGGTGGGCGACTGCCGGTTCTCCTCCACGCCGCGATCACTGACGCGCAGGAACGGCTCGCCTTGCAGCCCGAGCACGACGACTTCCCGTCCCGACCGGTTCACGAGTTCGAGCCGGGCCCCACCTTCAACCGCGCGAACCTCAACGCCGGCAACGGAGACGGACGCGACCCGCACGACGTAGTCGACGGCGACGGGCGCATCGGCCCCGTGCGCGGCGGCCGGCCCGCTGTAGAGCAGAACGCCGACGACCCCGGCACAGACCGCGGCAACGAACCGCCAGACAACGGCGCCGAGGCGCAACTCGCCACAGACGGCCGCCACGCCCCGCCTCATCAGCCGCACCTCTTTCCCACAGTCTTCTTTCCCGCAGTCCGCGCCCTCACGCCGAACGCCGCCACAGTCCCCAGCGAGTCCGCCGGCCCACCCTCATCGGCAGCAGCACCCAGCGCATGCCCCAGACCCTCCACCGAGCCGAAAGTTTCCCGACGGCCACCCCTAGGCACCCGCCAGCTGGACGGCAGCGCAAGGCGCGCGCACCTCGGATCGAGGCGCACACAGGTCGCCCCGGCGGACGTCGGCCATCCGGCTCGGCGCAGGCAACTCGATTGGCAACGCGGCCATCTCACTTCGCCGCGCACGCAGCCAGTCTCGGCGGCCGTCAGCCATCCAGCTCAGCGCGGGCACTGCCGATCCCGGCGCACGCAGATCGCCTCGGCGGCCGTCAGTCGCCTTGCTCCGCGCGGGCGCCTCAGTTCGCGGCGCACGCAGGCAGCCTCGGCGGCCGTCAGCCATCCAGCTCAGCGCAGGCGCCTCGGATCGCGACGCACGCCGATCGCCTCGGCGGCCGTCAGTCGCCTTGCTCCGCGCGGGCGCCTCAGTTCGCGGCGCACGCAGGCAGTCTCGGCGGCCGTCAGCCATCCAGCTCAGCGCAGGCGCCTCGGATCGCGACGCACGCCGATCGCCTCGGCGGCCGTCAGTCGCCTTGCTCCGCGCGGGCGCCTCAGTTCGCGGCGCGCGCAGGCAGCCTCGGCGGCCGTCAGCCATCCGGCTCAGCGCGGGCGCCTCGGATCGCGGCGCGCGCGGGTGGTCTCGGTGGGCGCCGGTCATCCGGCTCGGGCGGCCGCGATGGCGGTGACCAGGTCGGCGCGAGCCCGGGCGACCCGAGAGCGGATGGTCCCGACCGGGACGTCCTCGATCTCGGCGGCCTCCACGTATGACAAGCCGAGCACCTGCGTCAGCACGAACGCGACCCGGCGCTCCGCGGGCAGGGCCGCGACCAGCGCGTTCGTGGCGTGCAGGCCCGCGTGGTCGGTCTCGGCCAGCGGCGCCGGCTCGGCCACGACCCGGGCCTCCAGGCGCCGCGCGCGCACGGCCGCACGCACCTGGTCGGCGCACGCCCGCCGGGCGATGGAGAGCACCCACGTGCGCGCCGAGGAGCGGCCCGCGAACTCGGGCAGCGCCCGGAAGGCCCGCAGGTAGGTGTCCTGGGTCACGTCGTCAGCCTGCGCCACGCCGACCAGCGCCGCGACGAACCGCCAGACCTCCGCCTGCGTGGCGCGCACGAAGACGGACGCGGCCCGCTCGTCGCCCGATCGCGCGGCCAGGAGCGCCTGGGTCGCCGGGTCCACCTCGCCGTTGGCCTCAGCAGTCACTCAGCGAGCCTAGCGCCCCACCCTGACAGTCCCCCTTCCGCCTCACCAGGGTGTAGCCGAGCCCACCGAGCCGAGATCGAACACCGGCCGGCGACAACACCACGGTTACTCGGGTGGGCCCCGCCCCGGGAGATCAACGCCGGTCCGGGAACGGATCGCTGATAGAGAAGCAGACCAGGGCCACGGTCTGGATCGACCGGTCCGAGGGCCGTCCGGGCGAGGTAAAGAGGTCGACGAAGACCACGGAGCCGGGGCAGCGGGTTGAGCCTGGCCGACGTCGGGCGCCGGGGTCGCGGGCAACTGGGTGTCGAGCGCATCAGGCGCAGCCGCCGCAGCCACAGGCGCAGCCGCCGCCGCGGGCGCGGGCGCAGGCGGCGCAGGCGGCGCGGGCGCGGGCGCAGGCGGCGCGGGCGCAGGCGGCGCAGGCGGCGCGGGCGCAGGCGGCGCAGGCGGCGCGGACGCGGGCGCAGGCGGCGCGGACGGCGCGGGCGGCGCGGGCGCAGGCGGCGCGGGCGCAGGCGGCGCGGGCGCAGGCGGCGCGGACGGCGCGGACGGCGCGGGCGCAGGCGGCGCGGACGGCGCGGACGGCGCGGGCGCAGGCGGCGCGGACGGCGCGGGCGCAGGCGCGGGCGCGGGCGCGGGCGCGGGCGCGGGCGAACTGAGTGTCGGACGCGGTGGAGGCGGGGCTGGGGCGCGTGGTCGGCGGGCGGCCCGGGCGTCCCGTTCGGCCCAGTGCGCCCCCAGCTCGGCGGTGCGCGCCTCACGGTCCATCCGAGCCAGGCGCTCGGCGTGCCGCTCCTCGAGCCCCCGTCGCCTCGCCTCGGCGAAGGAGGTCCGGATCGCGGCGCGACGGGCGCGGCGGAGCCGGTGCTCGGCCAGCATCGTCTCCAGCCGGTCGCGCCATTCCGACGGATCCTCTGCGGTCAGCACCTGCCCCATGCCGACAACTTAGAACAGGGGTACGACAAAATCCGGGCCGTGGACGCGCGCCGCGATGAAAGGCAGGGAGGCGAACAGCAGCGCGGCCAAGCGAGCCGAGCCAGGGCACGCAGGAAACCGTTCCCACTGCGCCAGCCACGACCAGCGCGGTCAAGCAAACCGATCCAAGGCGCACACAAAAACCGTCGCGGGCAAGCGAGCCGAGCCAAGGCGCGCACGAAGAGCAACGCGGGCGAGCGAGCCGAGCCAAGGCGTGCACGAAGACCGGCGCGGGCAAGCGAGCCGAAAGAGCCGAGAGCAGGCGCGCGGCCTCAGGGCCTCAGGGGCGCTTCCGGCGCCGCACGAAGAGCGTCGTCGCCGCGCCGGCCGCGGCTAAGCCGGCCAGCGTGAACCAGAGCGGCGCGAGGCTCCCCCCGCCGCCCGGCGACGGAGCCGCGGCCGTGGACGAGCTCGTCGCCGGGACCAGGCACGCGACCTCCGTGGGCGTGGCCGAGGCCGCCGCGGTGGCGACGGGGATGACCGCCTGGCAGTGGCCGTTCACGGGAGGGCCGAGGTCGATCGACACGCGCCAGGAGCCGGGGGTCAGCGTGCCGCCGTACGTCTGGGTGCCGCGCTCGTCGCCGGTCTGCCGCAGTACCGACGGCGCCACCGAGGCCGAAGCGCCGTCCGTGGCCGTCAGCGTCACGGTCGTGGGCTCGTTGATCGGGTGGCCGTCCTGCCACTGGGCGGTGATCCACACGGAGCCGAGGCCGTCGGAGTGGATCGTCACCGAGGCGCCGCCGTGGGCCTGGGCCGGCGTCGCCACCAGCAGCAGGAGCACGACGGCGGCGAGGAACGTCCCGATGCGCGCCGCCACCCGACGAACCCTACGGCACCCGCCCGAGGCCCGCCCGAGGCCGGGGGCCGGGGGGCCGGGGCCGGGGGCCGGGGGCCGGGGGCCGGGGGCCGGGGGGGGGCGCTACGGCATCGCGGGGATCGTTTCGGGACGGTCGTCGCGGACGTACACGATCATGTCTCCGGTCTGGATCGCCGTGCCCTCGGGATCGGCCAGCGACAGCACCTTGCCCCGGCGGAACAGCGCGATCACCAGCTCCGTCAGCTCGCGGGGCGAGGAGCCGACCTCGTCGCGCCGGGCCGAGCGCATCGCGAGGGCCATCCCCTGCCCGGGCGTGAGCAGGTCCTCGACGACCTCGATGAGCGGCGGCGCGGTCGTGGACAGGCCGAGCAGCCGGCCGGCGGTCGCGGAGGAGACGATGACGTGGTGGGCGCCGGACTGGCGCAGCAGTGGGGCGTTCTCGGCCTCGCGGGCCGCGGCGATGATCGACACCTTGCCCGCGGTGAGCTGGCGGACGGTGAGCGTGACCAGCACCGACGCGTCGTCGCTGTCGGTCGCGATGATGACCGCCTTGGCCTCCTGCACGCGCGCCTCGACGAGGATGCCGGAGCGGGTGGCCGAGCCCTCGATCGCGACGAGCCCGTCGGCCGTGGCCTGCCGCAGCGCGCCGCGGTCGCTCTCGACGACCACCACGCTGGTCTTGTCGAAGCCGTTCTCCAGCAGGGTGCTGACGGCGGCCCGGCCCTTGGTGCCGTAGCCGCACACGATGACGTGGTTCTTCACGCGCTTCCTCCACCGCTGCAACCTGAGGTTGGTGCGGTACTGGTCGGTCAGGACTTCGAGGGTGGTGCCGACCAGAATGATCAGGAACAGCACGCGGGCCGGCGTGATGACGAGGATGTTGACGAGCCGGGCGGACTCGGACACCGGCGTGATGTCGCCGTAGCCGGTCGTCGACAGCGTCACGACGGCGTAGTAGAAGCAGTCCAGCAGCGACAGGCCGTCGTCGTTGACGTCTCGGTAGCCGCTGCGGTCGATGAAGATGACCAGGACGATCGCGCAGACCAGGCCGACGGCGAGGCCGAGACGGGCACTGATCGCTCGCAACGGGCCGCGACGTACGGCTGGAAGGTGGATCACGAAATCCACCATAAGGGTCGGGTGTGACAGTTCCGCTCGTGGGTATTGAGGCCCGCTCCGGCGACGGGAGGCGCGATCATGGGCGAGCACGGTCCACGGGTGGGTGTTCTGGGCTCCTACGGCGGGTACAACCTCGGCGACGAGGCGATCCTGGCCAGTCTGCTGTCCGACCTGCGGGCCCGGCGCCCGGACGCGAAGGTCCTCGTGTTCTCGCGGGACCCGGACCACACCGCCGCCGAGCACCCGGGCATCGCCGTCGCACCGTGGGAGGGCGTCGGGCGGGACCGGACCGCCGAGGTCCTGGCCCGCCTCGATCTGCTCGTCCTGGGCGGGGGCGGCATTTTGTACGACACCGAGGCCCGCCGCTACCTGCGCGTCGTGCGCACCGCCCAGGAGCGGCAGGTGCCCGTGTTCACCTACGCCATCGGCGCCGGACCGCTCACCGAGGACCTCGACTGCACGATGGCGCGCGAGGTGCTCGGCGCGGCGGCGGAGCTCACGGTGCGTGACGAGGAGTCGAAGGTCGCGCTGGAGGAGGCGGGCGTGACCGCGCCGGTCACCGTGACCGCGGACCCGGCCCTGCTGCTGCAGCCGGAGGAGTTCGACGCCGGCACGCTGCACGGCACGCTCCCGCCGGGGCGGCGCGTGGTCGGCATGAGCGTCCGCGAGCCGGGCCGGGCGGCGCAGCACCTCGACGCGGACGAGTACCACCAGCTCCTCGCCCACGTCGGGGACTTCATCGTGCACCGGCTCGACGCGGCACTGCTCTTCGTGCCCATGGAGCGCTCGGACATCCGGCACTCTCACGCCGTACTGTCGCGAATGACCGCCGCCGAGCACTGCCGCGTGCTCAACGGGCAATACCGGCCCGGCCAGATCCTCGACCTGATGCGTCACCTGGATCTCGCGGTCGGCATGCGACTGCACTTCCTCATCTTCGCGGCGCTGGCCGGTGTGCCGTTGCTGGCCCTGCCGTACGCCGGCAAGGTCTTCGACTTCGCGCAGCGCATCGGCGCGCCCGTTCCCCGCGGGGTCGTGCGGGAGGCGGCCGGGCCGCTCATCGCCCAGGTCGACCGGCTGTGGGACGAGCGGCCGCAGCGGCAGGAGGAGGTCTCGGCGCGGGTCGCCGGGCTGCGCCAGCGCGCGACGGAGACCGGCCGGCGGCTGGGTGCGCAGCTGGACCGCCTGGTACCCGTCGCCGGGAGGGAGGCGGTGAGCGCATGACCGCGCTCGAACGGCCGCGCGGGCTGCCCAAGGTGCAGCTCCCGCCGCGCTCGGCGACGCACGGCGGCCGCACGGAGGTGCTGGTCGTGGGCGGCGGGCCGGCCGGGATCGGGGCGGCGACGGGCGCGGCCGCGGCCGGGGCCGACGTCGTGCTCGTGGAGCGCTACGGGTTCCTCGGCGGCAACGCGACGGCCGCGCTCGTCATGCCCCTCATGAGCTTCCACAACGAGATGAAGCAGGCCGTGGGCGGCGACGACAACCGGCTGCTGCCGACCGACCACGGCGAGGGCGAGCCGGTCGTGGCGGGGGTCCTGTGGACGCTGCTCGATCGCCTGGTCCGGGCCCGGGGCGCCATCGCGCCGGACCCGAGCACCGGCTACACCGTGCCCTTCGATCCGGAAATGTTCAAGCTCGTCACCTACGACATGCTGACCGGCTGCGGTGTCCGGCTCCTGCTGCACTCCTTCGCCTCGGACATGATGGCGCTGCCCGACGGCGGTTCCCGGGTCGTGTTCGAGACGAAGTCGGGCCCGGTCGTGCTCGACGCCGATGTGGTCGTCGACTGTACGGGCGACGGCGACCTCGCCGCGGCGTCCGGCGCGCCCTACGAGATCGGCCGCCCCGACGACGGCCTGACCCAGCCGATGACGCTGATGTTCCGCGTCGGCAACTTCGACCGCGCGGCGTTCCTCGGCTACGTCCACGAGCATCCCGACCAGTGGCGGGGCGTCCACGGGCTCTGGGACCTGATCCGCCAGGCGCGCGATGCGGGCGAGCTCGACCTGCACCGCGAGGACGTGCTGTTCTTCGCCACCCCGCACCCCGACGAGGTGTCCGTCAACTCGACGCGGATCGGCGGCCTGGGCATCAGCGTGTGGGACCTGACCCGCGCCGAGCTCGACACGCACCGGCAGCTGGCCCAGATCGCGCGGTTCCTGCGCGAGCGGGTGCCGGGGTTCGCGGAGTCGTACGTCCTGCAGAGCGGCGTGCACGTCGGCGTTCGCGAGACGCGCCGGGTGCTCGGCGACTACCAGCTCACCGGCGAGGACGTGCTGAGCGCGCGCTCGTTCGACGACGTGATCGCGCGCGGCGCCTACCCGGTGGACATCCACAACCCGAACGGGCCCGGCACCATCCTGCGTCGCGTGCCGCAGGGGCGCTCGTACGACATCCCGCTGCGCTCCCTGCTCCCCCGCGACACCGACGGCCTGCTCGTGGCGGGCCGCTGCATCTCGGGCGACCACGTGGCGCACAGCTCGTACCGCATCATGCCGATCTCGATGGCGACCGGGCAGGCCGCCGGGGTGTGCGCGGCGCTGGCGGCCCACATCGGCAAGCCCCCGCGCGAGATCCCGGCCGCCCAGGTCCAGCGCGTCCTGCGAGCCCAGGGCGCGAGCCTTCCCGCCTGACCGGTTCGTGGTGCAGGCTGTTGCTCGTGCTGGTACATCCTTGGGACGCCCCGATCGACGGGTCCGAGTGGCGGCAGTGGCTGGGCGGGCACGACTTCGGGCAGCTCATCGCGCCCGGGCGGGGCCGCGACCTGCCGGTGGTGGTGCCGACGCACTTCTCCTTCGACGGTGGCGAGCGCGTGTGGCTGCACCTCGCACGGCCCAACCCGGTGTGGTCGGCGCTGCGGGAGCATCCGCGGGCGCTGCTGGCGGTGCTCGGCGAATACGTGTACGTGCCGTCGGACTGGAACGCCAAGCCGGGCACCGATCCGCGGGACGGGGTGCCGACGTCGTACTACGCGGCCGTGCAGCTCTCGTGCGACGTGCGCGTCATCGACGATCCCGCCGAGAAGGCGGCCCTGCTGCGCCGCCAGCTCGCGCAGTTCCAGCCCGCGACCGAGCGCGCGCCGGTGCTGCCGTCGGACCGCAACCTGCCCGGCATCCGGGGCATCGAGCTGACGATCACGGCGGTGGCCGGCAAGTTCAAGTACGGCGGCAACCGCACGCCCGAGCACCGCCACGAACTCGCCGCGCACCTGGCCGCGCGCAACGGGCCGATGGACGCCGGGGCCCGCGACCACCTGCTGCGCCGGACGACGACCTGACCGGACCGCCCGTTTCCGGCACCCCGGGCGGGGGTGTCGGCCGAAACGAGGCTGTGCGCGAGCGCGCGATGCGTCAGGATCGATGGATGGCGTCCACGGTTTCCGAACGTACCGCTGTGCGCCGGCCGGTTTCGACCGATCGGCGGGATCTCATCGTCGCGCTCGCCTCGGTCTGGCTGGCCGGCGGGTTGTTCATGGACGGGTGGGCGCACTCCCACGTGCCGTCGCTCGAGACGTTCTTCACGCCGTGGCACGGGGTGCTCTACAGCGGCTATGCGGCGCTCGCGATCAGTCTGGTGCCCGCCCGGCTGTGGCGCGGGCGCCCGGAGGGGGCGGCGCGGAGCTGGGTGCCGGCCGGATACGGGCTCGGGCTGCTCGGGGCGATCCTCTTCGCCGCCGGCGGGGCCTTCGACATGATCTGGCACATCACCTTCGGGATCGAGGTCAATCTTGAGGCGCTGCTCAGCCCGCCGCACCTGCTGCTGCTCACCGCGGGGTCGCTGATGATCGCGACGCCCGTGCGCGCCGCGGCCGCCAAGCGTGACCGGCGCGACGGCCCGGCGAGCCCGGTGGGCGCGGCCGAGGTGCCGGTGCTCATCAGCGCCACGAGCGCGACCGCGGTCGCGGCGTTCTTCCTCGACTATCTCTCGCCGTTCACCGACGCCCCGGCGGCCAGCAGCGGATACGGCAACGGGCAGGCGTTCGGGATGGCGCAGTACCTGACGTACTCGGTGCTGGTCGTCGCCGCGGTGCTGTTCGTCTGGAGCCGGCTCGGTCGGGTGCCGTTCGGGCTCGTCACGCTCGTGGTCGCGGCCGCCTCGGTGCCCAACGGGGTGTTCTCCGACTTCGAGAACCTCTCCGCGCAGCTCTGGCCGCTGCTCGGGGCCGTCCTGGCCGATCTCGTGGTGCAGGGGGTCCAAGGGGGCGTAGCCCGGCGGGCCGGGACGGTGCCGCTCGCGATCGGGGTGGTCGTGCCGCTGCTCATCTGGCCCACGCACCTCGTCGGGGTGCGGCTCTCGCTCGGGGTCGCGTGGTCGCTGGAGCTGTGGAGCGGCGTCGTGGTGCTGACGATGCTCGCGGGGGCGGTGCTCGGCGGGCTGTTCCTGCCCTTCGCCGCCCGCGATCCGGAAACCGGCCCCTGACGCCGGCGCCGGGTGATCCGGCGGGGTGGGCGCCGGGGTGCGCGAACAGTAAAGTCGCTCGGGTGCGGGACCTGTTGCCGGAGTGGGTGGCCGTCGAGGTCGCGGGGGAAGCCGACTACACGGCGGAGCTGCTGCCCGAGGAGGCCGCCGGGCTGAGCGCCCGGGCCGTCGAGAGCCGGCGGCGGGAGTTCACCGCCGGGCGCAGCTGCGCGCGGCGGGCGCTGGCGCGGCTCGGGGTGCACGCCAAGCCGCTCGTGCCGTCCGAGAGCCGGGCGCCGATCTGGCCCGACGGGACGACCGGGAGCATCACGCACACCGCCGGCTACTGCGCCGCGGCCGTCGCCCGGCGCGACGACGTCCGGGCCGTCGGGATCGATGCCGAGCGGCGCACGATCCTGCCGCAGAACATCCGGTCCGCCATCTGCCGGCCCGAGGAGCTGGCCTGGTGTGCGGCTCGCGGCGACGAGGACTGGTGGCCGGCGGTGCACTTCTCGGCCAAGGAGGTCGTCTACAAGCTGTGGTCGCCGATCGTCGGGACCTGGCTGGACTTCCTCGACGCGCGGCTGACGATCGACGTGGGGACCGGCTCGTTCGAGGCGCAGATCCTCCCGGAGCGGCTGCGCAAGTCGCCCGGCGCGCCCGCCGTGTTCCGCGGCCGGTTCCACGCCGCGCCCGACCTGGTGCGCAGCGCCGGGATCGTGACCGCGTGAGCACCCTGGAGCGGGCGATCACCGAGGAGGGGCTGCGGCCGCTGCCGGAGGCGGCCGCCGCGCTGCTACGGCAGGTCGGCGCGCCGGCCCGGCTCGGTGCCCATCTGCGGGCCGTGCACGACGTCGCCGTAGAGATCGTCGACTGGGCCGGCGGCGAGGTGGAGGTGGACCGGGCGGCGGTCCTCTTCGGCGCGGCCACCCACGACATCGGCAAGGCCCGTTTCCCCGAGGAGCTGTCCGGGCCCGGTGCACAGCACGAGCCGGCCGGGCAGCAGCTGCTCGTCGCGCTCGGCGTCGAGCCGCGCCTGGCCCGGTTTGCCGCGCTGCACGGGAATTGGCGGCGCGACGCGGCCACGCTCGAGGAGCTGCTCGTCACGCTCGCCGACAAGGTCTGGAAGGGGCGGCGCGAGGCCGGGCTCGAGGAGCAGGTCGCGCAGGTCGTCGCCGAGGCCAGGGGCGAGCCGGTCTGGGCCGTGTTCATGCGCGTCGACGACGCGCTCACCCGCATCGCGGACGGCGCCGACGCCCGCCTGGCCTTCCAGTCGAGATTCCCCACGGCCTAGAACGCCTGTTCTAACCATGCCGCCACCGTACCGCAGGGATCCGGCAAATCCGCCTAGGCGCGCGGCGTGTACCGCACGATCGGCTGCGTCGAGCGCACCAGGTCCCGCATCGCCGCCAGGTCCGGGTCGAGCACCCCGAGCGCCCGCGCCTGCACCAGGATGTTGCCCAGCGCGCCGGCCTCGACCGGCCCGGCGAGCACCGGCAGGCCGCAGGCGTCCGCGGTGAGCTGGCACAACAGCGTGTTCAGCGCGCCGCCGCCGACCATGTGCACGACGTCCACCGTCACCCCGGCCAGCCGCCGCGCGTCGTCGATCGCCCGCCGGTAGGCCAGCGCGAGGGAGTCCAGGATGCAGCGGGTCATCTCCGCGGGCGTCGACGGCACCGGCTGCTGGGCCGCCCGGCACGCCGCGGCGATGCGCGCCGGCATGTCGCCCGGCGCGAGGAACGCGGGATCGGTGGCGTCCACGACGCTGCGCCCGCCGGGTGCCGCCGCGGCGCCCGCCAGCAGCCCGGCGAGGGGCAGCGACCACTCCCGCATGCACTCCTGGAGCAGCCAGAGGCCCATGACGTTGCGCAGGTACCGCACCGTCCCGTCGACCCCGATCTCGTTCGTGAAGCCGGCCTCGTAGGAGTCGCGGGTCAGCACCGGCGCGGGCAGCTCCACGCCGACCAGCGACCAGGTGCCGCAGGAGATGTACGCGAAGTTCCCCGCACCGGGCACCCCGGCCACCGCCGACGCCGTGTCGTGCGACGCGACGACGGTGACCGGGGTGCCCGGCGACACCCCGACCGAGGTCTTGATCGTGCCCGCCAGCGTCCCGGGCGCCCGCAGGGGCGGGAACAGCGCCGCGTCGACCCCCGCCAGCGACAGCAGGCCCGGCGACCATCCACTGCCGCCGCCGGCCGCGAGCAGCCCGGTCGTCGAGGCGTTCGTGAGCTCGGTGCCCGCGACGCCCGTCAGGCGGTACGACAGCAGATCCGGCACGAGCAGGAGCGTCCGCGCCGCCTCGAGCTGCTCGCTGCCCCGGGCCGCGGCCAGCTGGAAGATCGTGTTGAACGGCAGCGGGGCGATGCCGGAGGCCCGGTAGAGCGCGTAGCCGTCGAACCGGTCGGCGACCCCGTCCGTCCGCGCGTCGCGGTAGTGGACGGGCTGGCCGAGCAGGGCACCGCGCTCGTCGAGCAGGCCGTAGTCCACGGCCCACGAGTCGATGCCGACCGAGTCCAGCGGGCCGGCCGCCGCCAGCCCATCCAGCACCCCCCGGTACAACGCCTCGAAGTCCCAGCTCAGCACGCCGCCGACCCGGATCGGGTCGTTGGCGAACCGGGCCACCTCGGCGAAGGTGAGCGACGAGGACGTCACGTCCCCGACGATCACCCGGCCGTTCGAGGCCCCCAGATCGACCGCCGCGATCCTCATCGCAGGAACGCCGCCGCCACGCCCGCGTCCACCGGGATGTGCAGGCCGGTGGTGTGGGACAGCTCGCCGCCGGTCAGCACGAAGACCGCGTTGGCCACGTGCTCGGGCAGGACCTCCCGCTTGAGGATCGTGCGCTGGGCGTAGAAGGCGCCCAGCTCCGCCTCGGGCACACCGTAGACGGCGGCCCGCTGAGCGCCCCATCCGGAGGCGAAGATGCCGGAGCCCCGGACCACGCCGTCGGGGTTGACGCCGTTGACGCGGATGCCGTGCTCCCCCAGCTCCGCCGCCAGCAGCCGCACCTGGTGCGCCTGGTCGGCCTTCGTCGCACCGTAGGCCACGTTGTTCGGCCCCGCGAAGACCGCGTTCTTGCTGGCGATGTAGACGATGTCGCCGCCGAGCCCCTGCCGGACCATGGCCCGGGCCGCCTCCCGCGCGACGAGGAACGAGCCGCGCGCCATCACGTCGTGCTGCCGGTCCCAGTCGGCCGCGGTGGTCTCCAGCAGCGGCTTGGACACCGAGAGCCCGGCGTTGTTCACGACGAGGTCGACGCCGCCGAACGCGAGCACGGCCGCGTCCAGCGCCGCGCGGACGGCGTCCTCGTCGGTGACGTCGACCGTCACCGGCACCGCCACGTCGGCCCCGCCGATCTCGTCCGCCACGGCCGCCGCGGCGGCAGCGTCGCGGTCGGCCACGACGACGCACGCGCCCTCGGCCGCCAGGCGCAGGGCGATGGCCCGCCCGATGCCGGAGCCGCCGCCGGTGACCAGCGCGATCCGGGTCGCGAGCGGCTTGGGCTTCGGCATGCGCTGGAGCTTGGCCTCCTCGAGGGCCCAGTACTCGATCCGGAACTTCTCCGCCTCGTCGATCGGCGCATAGGTCGACACGGACTCGGCCCCGCGCATCACGTTGATCGCGTTGACGTAGAACTCGCCCGCGACCCGCGCCGTCTGCTTGTTGGCGCCGAAGGAGAACATGCCCACGCCCGGCACGAGCACGATCGCCGGGTCCGCGCCGCGCATGGCCGGCGAGTCCGGGGTCGCGTTGCGCTCGTAGTAGGCGGCGTAGTCGGCCCGGTACGCCGCGTGCAGCTCGCGGATGCGCTCCTCGCTGCCGCCGCCCGGCTCCAGGACCATCGGGCGCACCTTGGTCCGCAGGAAGTGGTCGGGGCACGAGGTCCCGAGCGCCGCGAGCCGGGGCATCTGCGCCGATCCCACGAAGTCCAGCACCACGTCGTCGTCCCGGAAGTGGCCGACCTGCCGCCGGTCGGTCGACGCGAGCCCGCGCAGCAGCGGCATGAGCTCGGCCGCGACGGCACGGCGCTCGTCCGGGTCCAGCGCGGGGTGCACCGGCTCGCCGAACGGCGCCGGCCGGCCCCGCGCGGCGAGGAACGCGGTGGCGGTCGCGATGATGTCCAGCGAGTTGCGCTCGCACTCCTCGGATGTGCTGCCCCATGCCGTGATCCCATGACCGCCCAGGATCACGCCGATCGCCTGCGGGTTGGCGCGTTGCACGGCGGCGATGTCGAGGCCGAGCTGGAAGCCGGGCCGGCGCCACGGCACCCACAGCACGCGGTCGCCGAAGCACTCCTTGGTCAGCGCCGGGCCATCGAGCGCCGTCGCCAGGGCGATCCCGGCGTCGGGGTGCAGGTGGTCGACGTGCGGGGCCTCGACCAGGCCGTGCATCGCGGTGTCGATCGACGGGGCCGCGCCGCCGCGGCCGTGCAGGCAGTAGTCGAACGCGGCGACCATCTCGTCCTCGCGCTCGACGCCCGGGTAGACGCCCACGAGCGAACGGAGGCGGTCCAGGCGCAACACCGCGAGCCCGGAGGAGGTCAGCGTGCCCAGATCGCCGCCCGATCCCTTGACCCACAACAGGTCCACGGGGCCGCCGGTCACCGGGTCCGTGCCGGACCCCTTGGCCGACGTGTTGCCACCGGCGTAGTTGGTGTTGCGCGGGTCGGCGCCCAGCCGGTTCGACCGGGCGATCAGCTCGTCCGCACTCACGCGCCCCACCCAGCCTGGTTGCCGCCCACACGCTCCGCCATGATCTTCTCCAGGTAGCCGGAGCGCTTGTACGCCCCGATCGGGTCGGGGTCGAGCCCCATGTCCTCACGCACCGAGCGCAGCAGCGGCCGCACGTCGGAGTTGTACGCGTCCATCAGCACCTCGTTCGCGCCGAGCACGTCACCGGCGTCCTGCGCCGCCTTCAGCGCCGCGTGGTCGACGAGCAGCGCCTTCGCCGTCGCCTCCTGCACGTTGAGCACCGAGCGGATGACCGCCTGGATCTTCGGCTCGATGTTGTGGCACTGGTCGAGCATGAACGCGATGCCCTTGTACGCGCCCTTGTCGCTCAGCGCGTCGGCGAGCACGATCTCGTGCATGATGCGGAACAGCTGGAACGGGTCCGCCGCGCCGACCATGAGGTCGTCGTCGGCGTAGAAGCGGGAGTTGAAGTCGAAGCCGCCGAGCTTGCCGGCCCGCAGCAGCATCGCCACGATGAACTCGATGTTCGTGCCCGGCGCGTGGTGGCCGGTGTCGATGACGACCTGGGCGCGCTCGCCGAGGGCCGTGCAGTGCAGGTAGGCGGTGCCCCAGTCCGGCACGTCGGTCATGTAGAACGCCGGCTCGAACAGCTTGTACTCCAGCAGCATCCGCTGGTGCTTCCCGAGCCGCGCGTAGGTCTCCGCGAGCGCGTCGGCGAGCCGGTCCTGCCGGGTGCGCACGTCGTCCTGCCCCGGGTAGTTGGTGCCGTCGGAGAACCACAGCTTCAGGTCCCGCGACCCGGTGCGGTCCATCACGTCGACGCACTCCAGCAGGTGCCCGATCGCCTTGCGCCGCACGCCGGCGTCGGGGTTGGTGACGCTGCCCAGCTTGTAGTCGTTGTCCTGGAACACGTTGGCGTTGATGGTGCCGACCCGCACACCGAGGTCAGAGGCGTGCCGGGCCAGGTCCGCGTAGTCGTCGACGAGGTCCCACGGGATGTGCAGCGCGACGCTCGGCGCGACGCCGGTGAAGCGCTGGACCTGGGCGGCGTCGGCGAGCTTCTCGTAGGGGTCGCGGGGCACGCCCTCCTGCGCGAACACCTTGAAGCGGGTGCCCGAGTTGCCGTATGCCCAGGACGCCGTCTCGATCCGCTGATCGCGCAGCCGCGCCGCGACACGCGCCCGCGTCTCCGGGGCGAGATCGGTCATTGCAATGCTCCAAGCTGGTGCTCCAGGTTGAACACCTCGTCGAGGACGACCAAGCGCCGCCCGTGGATGAAGAACTCCGCCATCTGCGCCTCCCAGCGCGCGGACACCTCGGTGGCGTCCATGGCGGCCTGCGCGGCGGCGAGGTCGTCGGCGAGCAATGTGCCGACGAGCAGTCCGTCGTCGCGCAGGAAGAGCTGGTACTCGTGCCAGCCGGCGCCGCGCAGCGCGACGAGCATCTCCGGCCAGACGTGGGCGTGCCGGCGCCGGTACTCCTCCAGCAATTCGGGCTTGACCTGCAGGGTGAAGCAGTACCGGCGCACGGCGACGCTCCTCGGGGCACGGACGGGACTAGAAGTTGAACTGGTCGATGTTGTCGGACTTGAAGGTGTACGGGTCGCCGAGCAGGACGACGCCGTCCTTGCCGACGGTGAACTCGCCGAGCTTGCCGGCGGTGAACTTGTCGCCCTCCTTGCCCTTGATCAGGCCGGAGGCGAGCGCGGCGCCGGCGTAGGCGGCCAGGTAGCCGAGGTCGGCCGGGTTCCACAGGGCGAAGGCCTTGACGGTGCCGTCCTTGACGTACGCCTTCATCTGGTTCGGCGTGCCGAGCCCGGTCAGCTGGACCTTGCCCTTGTACGACGAGCCGCTCAGGTAGCGGCCGGCGGCGGCGATGCCCACGGTGGTCGGCGAGATGATGCCCTTGAGGTTGGGGTGCTTGGCCAGCAGGCCCTGGGCCTCCTGGAACGACTTCTGGTCGTCGTCGTCGCCGTAGACGGTGTCGACGAGCTTGAGCTTGCTGTACTCCGGCTTCGCCAGCTCGGTCTTCATCTGCTCGATCCAGGCGTTCTGGTTGGTCGCGTTCGCCGTGGCCGAGAGGATCGCGATCTCGCCGCCGTCGGCGCCGATCGCGTCCGAGATGAGCTTGACCTGGATCTTCGCGATGCCCTCGCTGCTGGCCTGGTTGATGAACAGGTCGCGGCACTCGGGCTTGGTGTCGGAGTCGTAGGTGACGACCTTGGCGCCGTTCTGCCGCGCGTCCTTGAGCGCCCCGCAGATGGCGTCCTTGTCGTTGGCCGACACGGCGATCACGTTCGCGCCCTGCTGCGACAGCGTGTTGATGTAGCTGACCTGGGCCGACGGGCTCGCCTCGGACGGGCCGGTCTCGCTGTACGTGCCCTTGAACTCCTCGACGGCGACCTTGCCGCCCTTGTTGTCGGAGGTGTCGAAGTACGGGTTGTTGACCTGCTTGGGCAGGAACGCGACCTTCAGCCCGCTCTTGATGGTGCCGGAGCCGCCGGCGCCCCCGCTGCTGTCGGCGGACGTCGAGGAGCCGGAGTCTTCGGCGCAGGCCGACATGCTGAACGCGAGGGCGGTCGCGACCACGGCCGCGATGAGCTTGCCTCGTCTCATGTGAATCCTTTCAACTGGCGGGCGGGACTTACCTGGGGGTGTTCAGCGAACCTTCAGGCGGGCCGGCGGCGGCGCAGACGTTCCCGCGCCATGGCGACGGCGTTCGGTCCGACGACCGAGGCGATGAGCAGCGACCCGGTGACGATGGTGAGCGTGTTCTCGGGCACCGAGGCCAGCTGCAGCGCGTTGCGCAGCACGCAGATGAGCACGACGGCGCCGAGCACACCGAGCAGGCCGCCGCGCCCGCCGAAGATGGACACCCCGCCGAGGAGCACGGCCGCGACCACGGCGAGCTCCAGGCCGTTGGCGTTGTCCGCGCGGGCGCTGGCGAAGCGGAAGGTCCAGAAGACGCCGGCCAGGGCCGACATGGTGCTCGTGGTGACGAACAGCCAGAACTTGGTGCGCCCGACGGCGACCCCGGCGAAGCGGGCGGCCTCGGCGTTGTTGCCCATCGCGTAGAGGCCGCGGCCGATCGGCGTGGCGTGCAGCACCACGGCGAAGAGCACGGCGAGGACCGCCACGACGATGATGAACCAGGGGATGGTCAGGCCGGGGATCGCCCTCGTCGAGCCGCTGGTCCACGAGTCCGGGTAGTCGGAGATCGCCCGGTCGCCGAGCACGACGTAGGCGAGCCCCCGGTACAGGGCCAGCGTGCCGATCGTGACCGCGAGCGAGGGCAGCCCGAAGACCGTGACGAACAGGCCGTTGACCGCCCCCAGCACGGCGCCGAGGAGCAGGCTCAGCACCACGAGCACGGGCAGCGAGGTCACCCCGTGGGCCCACAGGTCGCCCATCACGGCGCAGGTCAGGCCCATGACGCTGGCCACGGACAGGTCGATCTCGCCGGTGATGATGACCAGCGTCAGCGGCAGGGCCACGATCGCGATCGGGATGACCTCGAGCGTCACGAACCGCCAGAAGCGCGGGCTCGCCACGCCCTCGATCGTGCTCGCGCCGATGACGACGACCAGCGCGAGGGCGAGCAGGACGATCAGGTCCCAGGAGCCCAGCCTGCGGATGACCTTCACTGGTGTACCCCTCGCTGCAGACTCTTGGTGACGCGCACCGACAGCGCCCGGTCCAGCCCGATCGCGGCCAGGATCAGCGCGCCGACGGCGGCCTTCTGCCAGAACGGGGTGACGCCGAGCACCGGCAGGGCGCTGCCGATGGTGGTGAGCAGCATGGCGCCCAGGGCCGCGCCGTAGACGGATCCGCTGCCGCCGAAGATCGCGACCCCGCCGACGACGACCGCGGCCACGACGTTGAGCTCCTGGCCGAGCCCGGCGTTGGCGTCGAGGGTGCCGAAGCGGGCCACGTACAGGGTTCCGGCGAGCCCGGCGAGCGCGCCGCAGGTGACGAACGCGAAGAAGACCCGCCGCCCGACCGCGATGCCGGACAGCCGGGCCGCGGCGGGATCGGAGCCGATGGCGTAGAGCTCGCGGCCGCTGCGGTACGAGCGCAGACAGAAGCCGGCGGCGAGCACGACGACGAGGGCGAAGAGCGTCAGCAGCGGTACCCCCAGGATCGTGCGCGTCCCCATGTGCAGGAACGCGGCCGGGATGTCCGCGGCGTTGATCTGCTTGCCGGTCGCCCATCGGTAATCGATGCCGCGGAAGACGTACAGCGTGCCGAGCGTGACCACGAGCGCCGGCACCCGGGCGGCGGCGATGAGGGCGCCGTTGACCGCGCCGCACACCGCGCCGAGCGCCGCGCCCGCCACCAGCACCACCGGGATCGGCAGGCCGGGGTGGTTCAGGAAGAGCGTGCCGGTCAGGAACGCCGACAGGCCGAGGACCGAGCCGACCGACAGGTCGACGTTGCGCGTGATGACGACGATCGCCTGCCCGGTGGCCAGGATCGCCAGGATCGTGGCGCCGAGCAGCAGGTCCTTGACGCTCTGGTGGGACAGGAAGCGCGGGTTGGTGATCGCCGTGATGCCGATGAGCAGCACCAGCGCGACGACGATGCCGAGCTCCCGGACGAGGAAGACGCGGTGGGTGAGCCGGGTGGCCCGGGCGGTGCGCGGCGGGGCCGGGGTGTCGACGACGGTCATCGCTCCCCCTGCCCGGTGGCGGCCAGCATCACGGACTCCTCGTCGGCTCGGGTGCGGGGGATGTCGGCGGCGAGCCGCCCTTCGTGCATCACGAGGACCCGGTCGGCCATGCCCAGCACCTCGGGCAGTTCGCTGGAGACCATGAGGACCGCGACACCCTCGCCGGCCAGCCGGGTCAGCAGCCGGTGGACCTCGGCCTTGGTGCCGACGTCGATGCCGCGGGTGGGCTCGTCGACGATGAGCACCCGCGGCCGGGTGGCCAGCCACTTGGCCAGCACCACCTTCTGCTGGTTGCCGCCGGAGAGCGTGGAGACCGGGTCGCCGAGCCGGCCCGCCTTCACCTGCAGGCGCCCGGCCCAGTCCTGGGCGGAGCGCCGCTCGGCCCCGCCGAGGAGCAGCCCGAGGCGGGACAGCGACCAGCGCCGCGGCAGGGTGGCGTTGCGCTCGACGGACAGCTCCATCACCAGGCCCTGCTGGCGGCGGTCCTCGGGCACGAGGGCGAGGCCGGCCCCGATCGCCGCGGACGCACTGCCCGCGCGCAGGCGCCGGCCGTCGACCAGCACCTCGCCCGAGTCGTAGCGGTCGACGCCGAAGACGGCCCGGATGACCTCGGAGCGTCCGGCCCCGACGAGCCCGGCCAGGGCGACGATCTCGCCGCTGTGCACGGTGAAGCTGACGTCGTGGAAGGCGCCCTGCCGGTTGAGGCCGCGCACCTCCAGCCGCGCCTCCCCGATCGCCGCCTCCTCCTTGGGGAACAGCTTGCCGACCTCGCGGCCGACCATGCGGCGCACGACGTCGGCGACCGTGAGCTCGTCGGCCGGGTCGGTGGAGACCCACTGCCCGTCGCGCATGACGGTGATGCGCTGGCACAGCGCGAACACCTCGTCGAAGCGGTGCGAGATGAACAGGACCGCGGCCCCGGCGTCGCGCAGCGAGCGGGCCACGGCGAAGAGCCGCTCGACCTCGACGCCGGACAGCGCCGCGGTCGGCTCGTCCATGACCAGCACCCGGGCGTCGAAGGAGAGCGCCTTGGCGATCTCGACCAGCTGCTGGTCGGCGATCGACAGGCCGCGGGCCGGGCGGTCGGGGTCCATCTGCACCCCGAGGCGGGTGAACAGCTCGGTCGCGCGGCGGCGCATCTCGGCGGTGTCGATGCGGCGGCCGGACTTCAGCGGCTGGCGGCCCATGAAGATGTTCTCGGCCACCGAGAGGTCCGGGAACAGCGTCGGCTCCTGGTAGATGACCGCGATGCCGGCCGCGCGGGCGTCGGCGGGCTTGGCGAGCACCAGCGGCTCGCCGTCGAGGCTCAGCGTTCCGGCGTCGGGCGCGTGCGCCCCGGCCAGGATCTTGACCAGTGTGGACTTGCCGGCGCCGTTCTCGCCGACGAGCGCGTGGGCCTCGCCGGCGCGCAGGTCCAGGCGCACGTCGCGCAGCGCCGCGACGGCACCGAAGGACTTGCTGACGCCCTCGAGTACGAGCACGCGGGCCCCCTTTCGGAAGGGTCCTTGTGAAACGTTTCATAGACTGGCTAGAGTGACGGTAGAAGCCGAGCCCTGACGCCGTCAAGGGTTTCGATCGCGTTACCGATTTGATACACCGGACGCGGCACACGCAGCGCGCCACATGCTGAATACGTTTCAGGAGATCGATGACCACCACAACCGGCATCAAAGAGGTCGCACGGCGGGCGGGCGTCTCCATCGGTACCGTCAGCAACGTCCTCAACCGCCCCGAGCTCGTCGCCACGACCACCCGCCAGCGCGTGCTCGACGCGATCGCCGAGCTCGGCTACGTGCGCAACGACTCGGCGCGGCAGCTGCGGGCCGGGCAGAGCCGGCAGATCGCGCTGGTGGTGCTCGACGTGACCAACCCCTTCTTCACCGACGTCGTGCGCGGTGCGGAGGCGGCCGCCGAGGACCGCGGCGTGATGGTCGTGGTGTGCAACAGCGGCGAGGACGCCCACCGCGAGCAACGCCACCTCGAGCTGCTCGAGGAGCAGCGGGTGCGCGGGGTGCTCATCACGCCGGTGGACGAGGGGCCGAACTCCCGCCTCGAGCAGCTCATCCAGCGCGGCACCCCGGTCGTGCTCGTGGACCGCGGCTCGGGCCGGCACAGCCGCTGCTCCGTCGCCGTCGACGACATCCTGGGCGGCCGGCTCGCCGGGGAGCACCTCGTCGAGCAGGGGCACCGGCGCATCGCCTTCGTCGGCGGCCCCATGTCGATCGCCCAGGTCCAGGACCGCCGGGCCGGCATCGCCGAGGCCGTCGAGGGCCGGGCGGAGCTGGTCGTCGTGCCGACGCCGAACCTCACGGTCGCGGCCGGCCGGGCCGCCGCCACCCAGATCGCCTCCGGCCCGGACGGTGCGCGCCCGACCGCCGTGTTCTGCGCCAACGACCTGCTCGCCCTCGGGGTGCTGCAGGAGATGACCCAGCGCGGCCTGCGGGTGCCGCAGGACGTGGCGATCGTCGGCTACGACGACATCGAGTTCGCCGCGGCCGCCGCGGTGCCGTTAAGCTCGGTCCGGCAACCCCGCGAACAGCTCGGCCGCACGGCGGCCGCCCTGCTGCTCGAGGAGATCGAGGACGACGGCCGGCACGAGCACCGGCACGTGGTCTTCCAGCCGGAGCTGATCGTCCGCGAGTCGAGCGGCCGCCCGCGCGGCCGCCGGAAGGGCCGGTGACCGTGCGCGTAGCACTGTTCGTCACGTGCCTGGCCGACGCGATGTTCCCGCAGGTCGGCAAGGCCACCGTGACGCTGCTGGAGCGGCTCGGGCACGAGGTGGTGTTCCCCGAGGCCCAGACGTGCTGCGGGCAGATGCACGTGAACACCGGCTACCAGCGCCAGGCCGTCAAGCTGGTCGAGCACCACATGCGCACGTTCGAGCCCTACGACGCGATCGTGGCGCCCTCGGGCTCCTGCGTGGGTTCGGTACGCCACCAGCACGCCGCGGTCGCCCAGCGCGCCGGCAAGCGCCAGCTCGCGGCCCGGGCCGGCGAGGTCGCCGAGCGCACCTACGAGCTGTCCGAGTTCCTGGTCGACGTGCTCGGCGTGACGGACGTCGGCGCCCGCTACCCGCACCGGGTCACCTACCACCCGACCTGCCACTCGCTGCGCATGCTGCGCGTCGGGGACCGGCCGCTGCGGCTGCTGCGCGAGGTCGAGGGCATCGACCTGGTCGAGCTGCCCGACGCCGAGCAGTGCTGCGGCTTCGGCGGCACCTTCGCGCTCAAGAACGCCGACACCTCGGCCGCGATGCTCGCCGACAAGCTGCGCAACGTGCTGTCCACCGACCCCGACGTCGTCTCCGCCGGGGACTCGTCCTGCCTGATGCACATCGGCGGCGGGCTCTCGCGGTTGTCGGTGCGGGCCCGACCGGTACACCTGGCGGAAATTCTGGCGTCGACATGAACACGTTCTTGGGAATGCCGACCGTGGCCCCGCGCGGGGTCGGGCAGCTGCGCGGCGACGAGCCCTTCCCCGCGGCGGCGCGCACGGCGCTGGGCAACGAGCAGCTGCGGCGCAACCTCGGCCACGCGACCCGCACCATCCGGGCCAAGCGGGCGGCGGTCGTCGCCGAGGTGCCGGACTGGGAGGAGCTGCGCCGCGCCGGCGAGGCGCTGAAGGCCGCGACCATGGCCCGCCTGCCCGACCTGCTCGTCCAGCTCGAGGAACAGGTCACGGCGCGCGGCGGGCACGTGCACTGGGCCCGCGACGCCAACGAGGCCAACGCCATCGTCGCGGACCTCGTCCGCCGGGCCGGCGCCGACGAGGTCGTCAAGGTCAAGTCGATGGCGACCCAGGAGATCGGGCTCAACGAGGCCCTCGAGGCGCAGGGCATCGCCGCGTGGGAGACCGACCTGGCCGAGCTCATCGTCCAGCTCGGCCACGACAGGCCCTCGCACATCCTGGTGCCGGCGATCCACCGCAACCGCACCGAGATCCGCGACATCTTCCTGCGCGAGATGCCGGGCGCGCCGGCCGGCCTCACCGACGAGCCGCGCCAGCTCGCCATGGCCGCCCGGGAGCACCTGCGGCGCAAGTTCCTCACCGCGCGCGTCGCCGTGTCCGGGGCCAACTTCGCCGTGGCCGAGACCGGGACGCTCGCCGTGGTCGAGTCCGAGGGCAACGGCCGGATGTGCCTGACCCTGCCGCGGACGCTCATCACCGTCATGGGCATCGAGAAGCTCGTGCCCACGTGGACCGATCTCGAGGTGTTCCTGCAGCTGCTGCCGCGCTCCTCGACCGGGGAGCGGATGAACCCGTACACCTCGCTGTGGACCGGCGTCACCCCCGGCGACGGCCCCCAGGACTTCCATCTGGTGCTGCTGGACAACGGGCGCACCGCGGTGCTCGCCGACGAGGTGGGCCGCTCGGCGCTGCACTGCATCCGCTGCAGCGCCTGCCTCAACGTGTGCCCGGTCTACGAGCGCACGGGCGGTCACGCGTACGGCTCCGTGTACCCCGGCCCGATCGGCGCGGTGCTGAGCCCGCAGCTCACCGGGGTCGAGGACAACGCCTCGCTGCCCTACGCGTCCAGCCTCTGCGGCGCCTGCTTCGACGCCTGCCCGGTGCGCATCGACATCCCGTCGCTGCTCGTGCACCTGCGGGCCCGGCACGTCGAGGAGCACCGCGGCCCGTCGGCCGAGGCGGTCTCGATGGCCGCGATGTCGTGGGTGATGGCGCGGCCGGGCCGCTTCCGCGGCGGCGAGCGGCTCATGCGCCTCGGCCGGCTGCTCGGGCGGAAACGGGACCGGATCGGCGCCCTGCCACCGCCGCTGTCGGCGTGGACGGCGAGCCGCGACCTGCCCCGCCCGCCGGCCCAGACCTTCCGCGAATGGTGGCGCACCCGCAATGGCTGACGACCCGCGCTCCGTGGTGCTGGCCCGCATCCGCGCCGCGCTCGGCTCCTCCCCCGCCGTGCCCGCGGTCCCGCGCGACTACCGCCCGGCCGACCCGTCCCGCCGCGGCGACCTGGACCTGCTGATCGACCGGCTCGAGGACTACAAGGCGACCGTCGTGCCCACGACCGCCGCCGCGCTCGAGTCCGACCTGGCCGCGGCGCTGGACGGCGTGGGCCCGCTGATCGTGCCGCCGGGCCTGCCGTTCCCGGTGCCCGGCTCGACCGTGGACGACGGCTCGCGCTCGGCCGCGGAGCTGGACGCCTTCGCGGGCGTGGTCACCTGCTGCGCGGCGGCGGTGGCGGAGACGGGGACGATCGCGCTGGACGGCTCGCCGGACCAGGGCCGCCGCGCGATCAGCCTGGTGCCGGACCGGCACTTCTGCGTGGTGCGGGCCGATCAGGTCGTGCAGAGCGTCCCCGACCTGCTGACGCGGCTGACCCCGACCCGCCCGCTGACGCTGATCAGCGGCCCCTCGGCGACGAGCGACATCGAGCTCGACCGCGTCGAGGGCGTCCACGGCCCGCGCACCCTCGTCGTGCTCCTCGTGCGCTGACTCGACCGCGTCCAGGGCGTCCACGGCCCGCGCACCCTCGTGGTGCCGCTCGTGCGCTGACTCGACCGCGTCGAGGCGTCCACGGCCCCAGCACCCTCGTCGTGCCGCTCGTGCGCTGATCCGGCGCGTCAGCGGGTGCGGGCCGGGCGCCCCGGGCGGCCCAGGTCGTGCAGGAGGGCGTCGAGGGTCTCGTCGTCGGCCCAGCCGTTGACCGCGAGGGTGCCGTCGGCGCCGACGGTGATCTCCAGCCGGTCCGGGGTCGCGGCCACGGCGGACGGGGGGATACGGTCGCCGCGGTGGACGTACTCCTGGTTCGTCGAGCCGGCCCACGGGCGGTCGCGGTCGACCAGGGCGGCGACGTAGGGGCCGGCGATGAGCAGGTCCGTCGCGTCCAGAAGGGCCGCCACGTCCCCGCGGCCGTCGTGCACCGCCCGGTTCAGCTGGGCCGTCGTGTAGCCCGAGAACGTCAGGACCGAGCGGCCCGCGGCCCGCACGCCCGCCGCGATCACGGCGAGCGGGGCGGCGTGGTCGAACGGCTCGCCGCCGAGCAGGGTCAGGCCCTCCGTGCCCGCGGCGAGGACCCGGGTGAGGACCTGCGCCGTCGGGGTCGGGGTGCCGCCGCGGAAGGTCCACAGGTGCGGGTTGAAGCAGCCGGCGCAGTGGATGGTGCAGCCCTGCACCCACAGGGCCGTACGCTCCCCCGGCCCCTCGGCCGTCGTGCGCTCCACGAGCCGGGCCAGCGCGAGGGTGCCGGCGTCGACGGCCGGGCGGGGCTCAGAAGTCGAGGACACGGCCCGGGCCCTGCTGGTGCGGTGCCTGGGGGCGCGGGGTGCAGGTGAGCCCGGCGCGGA
Source organism: Dactylosporangium sp. CA-052675 (assembly GCF_050947935.1). Lineage (GTDB taxonomy): Bacteria > Actinomycetota > Actinomycetes > Mycobacteriales > Micromonosporaceae > Dactylosporangium. Next base: position 8,538,858 of record NZ_CP192010.1, read on the forward strand.
TGCGGGCGAACTCGTGCGGCGCGAGGGCCGCGGCCGTCGCGAACTCCTCGACGGTCCGGAAGCCGCCCCGGGCCTCGCGATCCGCCACGACCCGCTCGGCGCGCCCGAGGTCGAGGCCGGCCGCCTGGGCGAGCTGGGCCGCCGTCGCCGCGTTGACGTCCAGGGCCGGCGCGGCGACGGGCGGAGCCGAGAAGGCCGGCGCCGCGGCGGGGGGAGCCGCAAAGGCCGGCGCCGCCGCAGGGGCGGGGGGAGCCGCGAAGACCGGGGGTGGGGCCAGCGGCCCGGGCTGCGCCTGCGGCTGGGGGGCCTCGAACCAGGGGCGGTTCGCGGCGCGCCAGCGCAGCCAGGAGCCGTTCAGGATCAGGGCGTGGACGATGCCGGCGAACCACAGGGCGAAGTAGGCCACGGCGAGCGCGGTGCTCAGCTGAGAATCCTCGCCCAGGCGGTTGATGGCGACCAGGGCGGACCAGGGCAGCACGAGGTAGGCCACCCCGATCCCCCACCAGGCCGGGCGCCGGGCGGTGATGCCGATGTAGAGGAAGCCGGTGCCGCTCAGGCAGCCCAGGCCGAGGACGACGAGCAGGACCCACCAGCTGTTGCGCAGCCGCCACCCGAAACTAGTGGGCATCGTGCTGCTCCTGCCTGGTCGTCTGCACCGCCGCCTCGCGGGTGTACTCGCTGTGCACCGTCTGAGCCATCAGCAGATCCTCGAGCACGGCGATGTAGTCCAGGCACGTGGAGCCGCTCATGCCCAGCGTCTCGGCGGTGACCGTACCGTCCTGCGCGACCGTCACGACGATCCGCTTCATCCGGCCCGCTCCACGGCGAAGACCAGGCGCACGGCCCGGTCCGGGGTCACCGAGCGCGACTCCAGGCGCAGGCCCGCCGCCGGGGCGCGATGGGTCAGGCGCTCGAGCACCGCGGCCTGGACCTGCCGGCCGTAGGCCGCGTCGACCGCCCGCACGATGTCCACCGCCCGCGGCTCGTCGACGTCGCCGGTGAAGTGCGCGGACCAGACCTGCCGCTCGTCGCGGACGAAGCGGGCCCGCACGCCCGCCCAGTCCGCGACGAGCCCGTCCCCGTCGGGCGTCACCGCCGCCCGGGTGTCCCGCAGGGCGGCCGCGAGCAGGCCCTCGTCGCGCATCCGGGTCCGCACCTCGCACACGGTCGTGTCCTTGCCCTTCGTGAGCCCGGCGTGGGCCGCGGCGGCGGCGATCGCCAGCGGCAGGAGAATCAGCGAAACGCTCATCGTCAGACCTCGATCGTTCGTCCGTGCGTGCCCAGCACGGGCATGGGTGCGGTCGGCGGCTCCTCGCCGGCGTCCCAGTCCTCGGCGGCCGTCGCCGCCACGGCGCGGGTGCGGGCCCATTCCCGGATCGCGTCGAGCTTCTCGGACTGGGTGACGCTCAGCGGTACCGTGGCCGCCGTCGCCCGCAGCAGGTCGTCCCGGTGCAGGGGGCGCCGCTCGGAGAACGCGTCGAAGAGCGCCGCGACGACCGCCTGCTCGATCTCGGCGCCGGAGTAGCCGGTCGACAGCGTGCACAGCTCGCGCAGCAGGGCGTCGTCGACGTGCAGCGCACCCTGGACCGCGGGCCGGGTCAGCCGCCGGCGCAGGTGCAGGGCCCAGATGGAGGCGCGCTCGGCCCGGCTGGGCAGGTCCACGAAGAAGATCTCGTCGAAGCGGCCCTTGCGCAGCAGCTCCGGCGGGAGGCGCTCGATGTCGTTGGCGGTCGCGATGACGAACACCGAGCCCGTCTTCTCCTGCATCCAGGTCAGGAACGTGCCGAAGACCCGGTTGGTGGTGCCGCCGTCGTTGGACGCGCTCGCCGCGAAGCCCTTCTCGATCTCGTCGACCCACAGCACGCACGGGGCGCTGGCCTCGGCGGTGCGCAGCGCGGCCCGCATGTTCTGCTCGCTGGAGCCGATCAGGCCGGAGAAGACGCGGCCGATGTCCAGCCGCAGCAGCGGCAGCCCCCAGGCGGCGGCGACGGCCTTGGCGGTCAGCGACTTGCCGCAGCCGGGCACGCCGGTGATGAGCACGCCCTTCGGGGCCGGCAGCCCGTATTCGGCGGCGGCCGCCAGCCAGGTGTTGTCCCGCTTGGCCAGCCAGCGCTTGAGGTTCTCCAGCCCGCCGACCTGGTCGAGGCGCACCCCGGCCTCGACGTATTCGAGCACCCCGGCCTTGCGTACCGCCTGCCGCTTCTCCTCGTGCACCACGTCGAGGTCGTGCAGGTCGAGCACGCCGTCGTTGACCATCGCGCGGGCGAACGCGTTCTCGGCCTCGTTGAGCGTGAGCCCGGTCGCGGCCTTGGCGAAGCGCTCGCGGCCGACGGGGTCGAGCTCGATGCGGATCCGCCCGCCGGCGGCGTTGCCCGCGATCATCGCCTCGAGCACGCCGCGGATCTCGTCCTCGGTCGGCAGCGGGAAGTCGACGATCGTGATGTCCTTCTCCAGGTCCGGCGGGATCCGCAGGACGGGCGCGACGATGACGAGCGTCCGGGGCACCGCGCCGGCCTTGAACGCCGCGGCGATGTCCCGCAGCCGGCGCACCACGCTCGGCAGCACCGGCACGTCCCCGCCGAGGGAGTTGTGCAGGTCGCGGAACACGAACAGGCCGGGCTGCTGGATGCGCAGCGCCGCGTCGAGGGCGTTGTCGGGCTCGGTGGTGTACTGCGTGGCGACCCCGTCCGGCTGCAGCAGCCCGCTCGTCGCCGACCAGGTCCACACCGGCCGCGGGGTGCGCACGAGCGCGGCGTCACCGGCGACGGTGGCGAGCTCGGTGAGCACGCGGTGCTCCTCGTACGACTCGACGTACAGGACCGGGAACCTGGCCTTCAACAGCTGCGCCAGGCTGTGGCGGAAACCGGTCACTGGGCTGTCCTCTCCTTACGTTCGGCACTTCGCAACGACCCTAACCGCGGCGGGGAGATCAGAAGAGTCCGCTGGTTGCCGCCAGACCTGTCAGAAACGCGCCACCGGCCAGCACGGTCATCACCCAGGCCTGGAGCCGCAGACTGCGCCGGAACCCGGCCCGCTCCGCCGGCAGCGCGAACACCCGGGCCGGCCAGTGCCGCCAGCTGACGTTCGCGAAGACGACGGCGGCGATGACGTACACCGGCAGCAGGTACGACAGGTGGGCCGGCACCGCGGTGACCATCAGCCCGGCGATCAGCGGCACCACCTTCCACCGGTTCCCGTGCGCCATGACGAGCAGAAAATCCTCGTAGTCGTCGTCCCGCCCGGCGAAGAAGCGCTCGGCCTTGGGCTGCACCACGAGCAGGCTGTAGCCCATCGCCCCCGCCCACGCGGCGGCCAGGGCGAGGTGCACGGTCGTGAAGAGCGCGATCACGCCCCTATTCTGCTGGGCGGTAGGCCCAGTGCCACGGTTCGCGCGGGGTCGTCTCGGCGAATCCGAAGCGCCCCGCGTTCTGCCGCATCCACGCCTGAGCCTTGTCGTCGAGGTCGAGGTCGACGGCCATGCCCCAGCCGTGGTCACTGGTCCCCGGCTTGGCGGCGAGCCCGCCCTGCGAGTAGAGACCCTTACGCTTGGCGAGATCGACCTGCTCGGCGAGGGGCCGGTACGAGTCGGTGATGCCGATCGTCACCCCCTGCTGACGAGCCGCGCGCATGAGCATGTCGAGGCTCGTCGCGGCCGGCCCCCAGAGCCGATGCCCGGCGCCGCCGACCTGCTGCAGGGCATGCTCGGGGATCTTGCCGTTGCCGTACTTCGCCAGCTCGACCGGCACCCCCTGCGGCGTCCGCGCGGTGCGCAGCGTCGCGTCCAGGGTCTGCTGGAACGACTCGGCCCCGGCCGCGGCGGGCGTGGCCGGCGGGCGGAAGGCGGCGATCTGGGAGCGGATCTCCGCCATGCGGGTCGCGATCCCGGCTACTCCTGTGACCTCCACATCGCAACCATCGGCCACCCGAACCGCAACCTTTACGGGTTTGACTCCGGCAAGTCGACCGCCCCGCACGGCCGGCACTTTCCCAACGGCGAGCACGACCGGTGCGCGTTGCTCGAAGCCGGCAATCGGGTTCGGCCCGCATGGAGGCCCACGGACGGTGCGATCTCGGCCCGGTGCAGTGGAATAGCGCTGCGGCGACGGAACGATCCACACGCGTCAGGCCAGACGAGCCGAGCCCAGCAAATGCCCATCGTGGTCCGCGACCTGGATCGAGTCCACGTTCGCCAGCTGGATCGAGCTCGCCCCCGTCACCCGCGCCTGCGCCGTCTGAGTCCGCCCCCAGCACGCCGCCTGCTCCGACTGCCCGCCGCGCCCGAGGACCTGCATCGTGAAGGGCCCCTCGCCCGGCAGCCCCGCGAGCTCCAGGGACACCGACACCCCCCACTGCCGCGGGCTCAGCGTCGCCCGCCCCGACAGCCCGCTGCCCGCCGCGGCCTCGAACTCCACGATGGTGCCCGGGTTCGCCGAGGCGCTCGGCGCCGCGCCGGCCTGCGGTGGCGGGGACGAGGACTCCGGGCGGTTCACGGCCAGCAGGCCGACGAGCACCGCCAGCACGAGGCAGGCGGCGGCGAGGGCCACGACCGGCAGGCGCCGCGGCCGGGCCCGGCGCAGGAAGGCGTCGAGGCCGGCGCGGGAGGGCGGCTCGAGCGGTGCGCCGGGGCCGTTCGGGAGGCGTTGCAGCAGCTCCGGTACGGCGGCCAGGCGCCCTACCTCGCCGCGGCACTCGGCGCACGTGCTCAGGTGGGCGTCGACGGTGTCCTGGTCGGTGTCGGCGAGGCCGCCCAGGACGTAGGCCCCGAGCAGCCGGCGCACCGCGTCGTGGCCGGCGGTCACCGTAATACCCCCATCTCCTCGAACACCGCCCGAAGCGCCCGGACCGCGTAGTAGGCGCGCGACTTGACGGTACCCTCCGGTACCGAGAGGCGTTTCGCCGTGTCGGCGACCGTGCGGCCGTCGTAGTACACCGACCGGATCACCTCGCGGTGCTCGACGGAGAGGCGGTCGAGGGCGGCGGTGATCAGCCACCCCTCGACGAGCTCGTCGACGTTGCCGGGGTCCGCGACGGCCGCCACCGCGTCGGGGTCGGAGACGAGCTTGGGCCGGCGCTGCTCGGCGCGCCAGTTGTTGCTGACCACGTTGCGCGCGATGGTGAGCAGGTAGGCCCGCGTGGTGTCCCGGCTGACGTCGATGCGCTCGATGTGCTTCCAGGCCCGCAGGAGGGTGTCCTGCACGAGGTCCTCGGCGCGGTGGCGGTCCCGCTCGTACCGCGAGACGAAGGCGAGCAGCACACCGTAGTGCTCGGTGTACAGCGCGGTCATGAGCTCTTCGTCGCGCGTCACGCGCAGCCCCTCTCGACGGCCTCCCTGTCGACCTCTACCCCACCAGACGGTTCAGGGTTCAACCAACTCGGGAACTTTCCGCGCCCGTCGAGCGGCTAGGGTTCGGGCGTGAATCCGTACTTCGTCTGGGAGCCGCACGACGGCGGCCCGTCGTGGCGGCCGTTCCCGCAGCTGCTGTCCCCGGACGTGGCGGCCTCGCGGGTGGCGGCGTCGCGGGCGGCGCTCGCGGGGATGTTCGGGCTGGAGGTCTCCGCGCTGCCGGAGCGGGTGGTCGCGTCGGTGTTGCTGCTGGGGTACGCGTCGAGGCTCGTCTCGCCGCCCCTCGCCCGGGCGCTCGACTCGGGTTCGATCCCGGCCGTGACGCCGGAGGATCTCTGGTGGCGGGAGGTGCCGGGCGGGCCGCTGCCCATGGCGGTCTCGGGCTCGGGGTCCCGGCCGGCGGGCGAGTTCTTCGACGTGGTCGTGCTCGGGCTGGTCGAGCCGCTCGTGTCCGTGTTCGGGGAGCGGTTCCGGCTCTCGCCTCACGTGCTCTGGGGCAACGTGGCCTCGGCGCTCGGCGGGGCCGCGGGGCAGCTCTCCGCCGGCGCCTGGCCGATCGTCGCCGGGCTGCTGGAGCGGGCGCCGCTGCGGGGCATGGCCGACGTGCGGGGCGGCCGGGTGCAGCGGCGCAACTGCTGCCTCTACTACCGCGTCCCCGGCGGCGGCACCTGCGGGGACTGCGTACTCAACCTGCGCTAGCGGCAGGGGAAGCCGCCGGAGAAGCCGAGAGCCGAGCGCGCTAGTGGCAGGGGAAGCCGAGGAAGTGGCGGCCGTCGTGCACGAACTCGTGCACGTGGCTGTCGCTGCCGAAGATCGACACGGCGCCCTGGTCGATGCCGATGAAGTAGTACAGCAGCAGGGCGAGCAGCGCGGTGCCGCCGAGCCAGACCAGCGAGCGGGAGACGGGCAGGACCAGCGGGGTGGTCGCCGCCTGGGACAACTCGGCTCCGGACATCGTGCTCATAAAAGGACACTAAGGCGGGCCGGTCCTTACGTCAATCGGACCGGCCCGGCCTCACTCACACATGCACGCCCGGCGGGATGACGCCGAAGACGAGAGCGGTCGAGCCCGACCCCTTGTGGTTGATGAACCCGCCGGCGAGCACGGAGGCGCCGGTGGTCGGGAACTGGGCCAGGTTCGCGAGGATCTCGAGGCTGATCCGGTGGCGCCGGTACACCAGCAGCGAGGCGAGGTACTCGGGGTCGGTGCCGAGGTCGGGGCCGAACGTGTCGATGCCGGTGCCCCCGTTGCGGCCGATGCGGCCGGTGTCGATGAACCACTGGATCGTCTCGGGCGCGAAGCCGGGCTGGTGCAGCACGCCGTCGCGGTCGAGGTTCGGGAAGGCCGGGGTGCCCCATTTGTACTCCCAGCCGGTCCACATGATGATCATGGATTCGGCGGGAATGCGGCCGTGCCGCTTCTCCCACTGTTTGACGTCGTCGATCGTCAATGCGTAGTCGGCGTTGCGGGCACATTTGTCGCGCACGTCGATCTTCACCGCGGGCAGGAACAGGTCGTTCGGGTCGAGGTCGTCGGCGAGGGGCTCACCGGCGTTGAAGTGGCCCGGGGCGCCCCAGTGGGTGCCGGTCGCCTCGCCCTCGCGGACGTACTGCAGGTAATAGCCCTCGTTCTCGATCGTCGCGATCGTCTCGAGCGTGAACGCGGGGTCACCTGGGTAGATGTTGGTCTTGGCCGGGTCGTTGACGTGGGACAGGCTGATGAGCCGGGTCTTGCCCGGGCGTAAGGCGTCGGTGTCGGCGGCGTCCGCGGTGCCGGCGAGCCCGGCGGCGCCCGCGACGGCCCCTCCGGCCGCGGCGGCGAGCAGGTGTCGTCTCTGCATAGGCGTCAATCTACGTGGGTGCGGTCCTGCCCACCGCGGAGGCCGGGATTTCTGACGGGAGCAACGGTCGCGCCCACGACGGACCTGAGTCATGCATGTTCCGGGACTTTCGACTCGGACTTCTCCCAACCGGGTCGCTTAGGGTGATCTTTGGGCGGTTGGCGGGAACCGGTCGCCCGCCGCGTGCGACTAAGGAAACGAACGCAACCGCACACCGCAGGAGGTTGGCCGCGTGTCGAAACGGCAGCGTGACTCGCGCGAGTATGCGCGGCGCATGCGCATGATCCAGGAGCGGTCCACCGCCCGGCGCGCGCGGATGCGGATCGCGTACTCCGCGATCGGGGCCGTGCTGCTGGTCTTCGTGGTGATGGGGCTGGTCAAGCTCGGCACCGGGGGCGGCGGCGCGCAGGCGCCGAGCGCCCTGCCCACCGGCGCCTCGGCCGAGGCGGTCATCAGCGGGGTGACCTCGGTGCCGGCCGCGACCCTCGACACCGTGGCCGCGGGCGAGAAGCCGGCCCTGCCGACCGCGCTGACGGGGCAGCCCGCGCTCACCGACGGCGGCAAGCCGCTGGTGCTCTACGTCGGCGCCGAGTACTGCCCGTTCTGCGCGGCCCAGCGCTGGCCCGTGGTCATCGCGCTGTCGCGGTTCGGCACGTTCAGCGGGCTGACGCTCACGACGTCCGCGGCCGACGACGCGTACCCCAACACGCCGACGCTGTCGTTCCACGGCGCCACGTACACCAGTCAGTATCTGGCGTTCCAGGGCGTCGAGACGACCACGAACAAGCGGGTCGGCGGGCAGTACGCGCCGCTGGACCAGCTCACCCCCGCGCAGCAGCAGGTGCTCGCCAAGTACAACGCGCCGCCCTACGTGTCCCAGGACTCGGCCGGGGCGATCCCGTTCATGGACTTCGCGAACAAGGCCATCCAGGCCGGCGCCTCCTACAGCCCGCAGCTACTGGCGAACCACACGCACCAGCAGGTGCTCGACGCGATCAAGGACCCGAACAGCCAGGTCGGCCGGGCGATCGACGGCAGCGCCAACGCCATGACCGCCCTGCTGTGCAAGATCACCGGGAACCAGCCCGCGGACGTGTGCTCCAGCGCGGCCGTGCGCGCCTACCAGGGGGAGTTCGCGAATGTCGGCCAGTGAGATCGAGCTCGACCGCAGCCTGGTCCAGCCGTGGGTGCCGCTCACGTCGCTGGTGCTCGCGATCGCCGGGCTCGGGATCTCGGTGTACCTCACGATCGAGCACTTCACCGCGTCCACCACGCTCGCCTGCCCGGACACCGGCGCGCTGAACTGCCTGAAGGTCACCACGTCCGAGCAGTCGGCCGTGTTCGGCATCCCCGTGGCCGTGCTCGGCCTCGTCTACTTCGTCGCGATGCTCGCGCTCGCGCCGGGCCCGCTGTGGCGCTCGTCGATGCCCGCGATCCGGATGGGCCGGCTGGCGCTCGCCGCGATCGGCGTGCTCTTCGTGTTCTACCTGGTGTTCGCGGAGCTGTTCACGCTGCACGCGATCTGCCTGTGGTGCACCGGGGTGCACGTGCTCGCGGTGGCGCTGTTCGCGGTGACGGCCGTCGGGACCGCCTACGCCGACCCGTCCGATCTGTAGGAACTTTCGGGGGGCGTGCGCCGACTAACCGCGGTACACGTCTGCTGAGAGGATGCTCCCGTCATGCGCCTGACCCACGTGGTCCGCGCCGGTGTCGCCGTCGCCGCGGCCGTCACTGCGGCGCTCGCCTTCCCCGCGCTCGCCTCCGCGCACGTCACGGTCAACCCGAACACCGCCGTCCAGGGCGGGTACACGAAGGTGACCTTCCGCGTGCCGAACGAGCGCGACGACGCCGGCACGACGAAGGTCGAGGTCGCCATCCCGACCGACAAGCCGATCGCGTCGGTGTCGCTCAAGCCCGTGCAGGGCTGGACGGCGGCGACCGAGACGACGAAGCTGGCGACGCCGGTGAAGACCGAGGGCGGCGCCGAGCTGACCGAGGCCGTCTCGAAGATCACGTGGACGGCGGACGCGAACTCGGCGATCAAGCCGCACCAGTTCCAGGAGTTCGACGTGTCCCTGGGCCCGCTGCCGCAGGTCGACCAGATCGTGTTCAAGGCCCTGCAGACGTACTCCAGCGGCGAGGTCGTGCGCTGGATCGACGAGCCCGCGCCCGGCGGGGAGGCCGAGCACCCGGCGCCGGTGCTGAAGCTGTCGAAGAAGGCCGACACCGCCGTGGCCGGCGCGACGACCTCGGCCGGCCCGACGGTGAACGCCGCCGACTCGGGGTCGTCCGCGTCCTCGTCCTCCGACGGCACCGCGATCGGCCTGGGCATCGCGGGGCTGGTCCTGGGCCTGGCCGGGCTGGTGGTGGGTGTGCTGGCCTACCGCCGCGCCGCGTCCCCGAGCGCCTAGGCGCATCGAAGGGGGCTTTTGTTCCGTAGGGCCACTTGGCTACATTGGACGGGTGGCGCGCTACGACCATATCGCGGACGTCCTCCGGCAGCGGATCTGCGGCGGCGAGCTGGCCGTCGGGGCGCTGATACCCAGCGCCGACCAGATCGCCAGGGAGTTCGGGGTCGGGCGGGACACCGCGCTCAAGGCCGTCAAGATCCTGCGCAACGAGGGCCTGCTGGTCATCGGCCGGGACTGCAACATCCGGGTCGAGCGGCGCGCCGTGCCGGCCGTCGAGGCGCCCGGGAACGTGGTCGAGGCCGGCCCCGCCAGCGTGGTCCGGGCCCGCATGCCGACGCCCCGTGAGCGCGACGAGCTCGGGCTGCCCGACGGGGTGCCCGTGCTCGTCGTGCGCACCGGGGACGTCGAGGAGGTGCACCCGGCCGCCGGAACCGCAGTCCGGTGGCCCCGCTCCGGCGACTAGCTATAGCTAGACGTTGTCGACCACGACCACTGTCACGTTGTCCCGGCCGCCGGCCAGCACCGCCCGGCGGACCAGCTCGTCCGCCGCCGCCTGTGGGTCCTCGCAGCTCGTCAGCACCGTGGCGATCTCGTCGTCGGTCAGCTCCAGCGGCAGGCCGTCCGAGCAGACCAGGAAGCGCTCCCCGGCCTCGGCCGTGCGCACCCACAGGTCCGGCCGCGGGCCCGGGTCGGTGCCCAGGGCGCGCGTGATCACGCCTCGGCGCATCGTGACCGCCTCGGGGGCCACGTGGTCGATCGTGAGCTGGTCGAGGGCGCCGGCGGCGAAGCGGTACACCCGCGAGTCCCCGACGTTGAAGATGATCCAGCATTCGTCGCCGTCGACCTTGCCCAGGCACAGGCCGGCGGCCGTGGTGCCCATGCCGCCCTGGGTCGGGTCCGCCGCGGCCGCGGCCAGGATGTCGGCGTTGGCCTGGACGATCTCGTCGCGGATGTCGAGGGGGCCCGGGCCCGCGACGCCGTCGAGGCGCTCCAGGGCCGTGACCGCCAGGTGGCTGGCGACGTCGCCGGCCGCGTGGCCACCCATGCCGTCGGCCACGGCGAAGATGCACTCGCCGACCAGCGCGCTGTCCTCGTTGCGGCGGCGGATCTTCCCGACGTCGGTCGCCTTGCCGGCCCGGATTGTCGCCATCAGCCCTCCACCGCCATCGAAACCACGAACGCCATCAAGATCCCACTATCGTCAAGATCGCACCATCGCCGAAACGACCGGACACGACGGGCTGCCCGGCGCCCATCAGACGCCCACCGGCTGCGCGAGCAGCGACAGGAGGCGGGCGACGACGGCCGCACGGGCCAGGGGGCGACCCGGGTCCGGTCGTTCCAACGAGTCGGACATGAACCAGGCACCGGCGGCGCTGCGCGCGACCGCGACGCCGGACTCGCCGGCCGCGCCGGCCTGGGTGCGGATCAGCACCGTGGCCGCGCCGTCGCCGGAGGTGCACAGGTCCAGGAATCGGAGCACGGGCGCCGACAGGGGCTCGGTCGCGTCGATGAGCTCGACGGAGAAGAGCCCGTAGGAGCCCGGGTAGACCGCGAGCCGGCCGGTCACGCCGGAGAACAGGTGCACCACGACGGGGCGCTCGTCGAGCCAGCCGGCCGCCTCGGTGCTCGTGTGCCGGGTCGCCAGGGCCGCGATCGCGCCCTGCACGAACTCGCCGGGCCGCACGCCGCTGTCGTCGAGGCGGCACAGGTCCCGCGCGACGAGGGAGGCGACCCCGGAGGCGACCACGATCCCGGTGGAGACCCCGGGCTGGAAGTTGAGCCGGCGGCGCACGTCGTCGACCTCGGCCCCGCGCTCGGCCGCGGAGCGCAGCACGAACTCCAGCTCCGCGAACGTCAGCGTCACCGGCCCGCCGGCCTGCTCGCCGGTGGGCTGGTCCGCGCGGTGGTCCGCCATCGCCGTTGCTTGCTCCCTCAAACCGCTGAGATTACCGGGGGCCGCAAACCCGGCGCGACCCGGTTGCGCCCTTCGCGCTTCGCCTCGTACAGCGCCACGTCCGCGGCCTCGACGAGCCGCTCCGGTTCGTCGCCTCCGCCGGGCCGCGCGGCCGCCACGCCGACGCTCACGGTGACGACGCCGGTGCGGGTGCGCCGGTGCGGCTCGCCGAGCCCCTCGACCCCCGCCCGCAGCCGCTCGGCGGCCACGCAGGCGCTGGTCAGGTCGGTGTCGGGCAGCACCACCGCGAACTCCTCGCCGCCGAGCCGGGCGACGAGGTCGGTGGCGCGCACGGTGCGCTGCAGGGCGCCGGCGACCTTGCGCAGGCAGGCGTCCCCGCCCGGATGGCCGTAGTGGTCGTTGTACAGCTTGAAGTGGTCGATGTCGATCATGGCGACGGCGAGCGTCCCGTGGTTGCGCGCGGCCCGGCGCCACTCCTCGCCGAGGCCGTCGGTGAACTTGCGCCGGTTGGCCAGGCCGGTCAGCGGGTCGGTGACGCTGAGCACGGCCAGCCGCTCGTTCGCGGCCTCCAGGGCCTCGGTGCGCTCGGCGACCTTGCGCTCCAGCGACGCGTACAGCAGCGCGTTGTCCAGCGACACGGCCAGCTGCCCGGCGATGAGGTCGACGGCGTCGAGGCGGTCGCCGGTGAACGCGCCGCGGCTGAGCCGGTTCTCCAGCACCAGCATGGCCCGCGGCTGGCCGTGCACGACGACCGGCAGGACCATGAGCGAGCAGGCGTCGAGGCCGGTGAGGTACGGGTCGCGGGCGAACCGGCCGTCCCGGCACGCGTCGGCGACGACGAGCGGCTCCCGGACCCGGTCGGCGTAGCGCACGGCGGTGACCGGCAGCAGCCCGGCCGCGCCGGCGTCCTCGAGGCTCTGCTGCCCCGCGTCGGTCGACAGCCGCCAGGCGCGCGCGTCGGGATCCCACAGCAGCAGCCGTACCGCCGAGGCCCCCGTCATCGCGCTGAGCACCTCGGCGACCTGGTCCCGGAGCCGGTCGAGGCTGGTCTGCGAGCTCAGCGCCCGCGAGGCCGCGAGCACCGCCATGAGGTCGATCGCGTCGCTGGTCACCGGCCCGTCGGCGGCCCCGGCCGGCCCGGCCGCCCCGCGCTCGCCGACCGGCTCGCCGGCCATCGCGAGCGCCTTGCCGCGGGCGCCCCAGGCCGCGTAGAGCCTCCGGGCCTCGTCCAGCAGGCCCCGGCCGGTGTGCGTGAGCCCGGCGGCGAGGTGGGCCAGGCCGGCGCGCTCGGTGATGTAGGCGCGATGCCACGGTCGCGGCTCGGGCGGTACGAGATCCAGGGCCGTCTGGAACGCGCGCAGCGCGTCGAGCGGATCCGTGCACCGCTCGGCGTCGACGAGCGCGGCCAGGTGCGCGAACGTGCCCGGCGACTCCCCGGCCCGCTGCCGCAGCCAGCCGTGGACGCGCTCGAGCTCCTCCGCGTCGCCGCCCGGGGCGCGGCTGAGGGCGAGGGCGCGCACGAGATGCGCGGTGGCGGTCGTGTAGATGCCGGGGATGGCGCCGAGCATCGTCATCGCCGTCGCGCTGTGCTCCCGCAACGCGCCCTCGTCACCCATGAGGGCGCCCTCCAGCGCCCGGTACACGTGGAAGTTCGCGAGCCCGACCGGCTGCTTGGCGTAGTCCGGCTCGGGGCGGCGCGGCTCCCCGCGCAGGGTCCGCAGCAGCTGCGCGAACGGCTCGTAGCTGATCAGGCCGATCTCGTTGCGGGTCCGCTCGGCCAGGGCCAGGCCGGCGTCGATCTCGGCCGCCCACGCGTCCAGGGTCGGCGCGCAGTCGAGCAGGGCCGCGATCGAGAAGTCGTACGCGAAGCAGGCGTACTGCACGTCGCCGGTGTGCAGCACGTCCTCCCGCGCCCGGGCCAGGGTCGCGACGTTGGCCTCCAGCGGCTCGAACCACGGCTGCACGAACCCGGCGAAGACGTAGCGGACGCGGGCGGCGCCGACCACGTACCCGCGGTCCTCCCCCACCGCGAGCACGTGCCGGGCCACGTCGTACGCGGTCCGGTAGTCCTGCCCCATCGCGATCACGACGGTCGGGATGCGCCCGAGCCCGGCCATGAGCGCCGGGCTCGGCCCGTGCTCGACCCAGCGCCGGTGGCTCTCCAGCACGACCCAGATGAACGCCATCCGGTCGCAGAAGAACGCCGGTGACAGCATCTTCTCGAGGATCTTGCCGATCCCGGCGAGGGTCGGGTCGCGCCGCTCGGGCCGGTCGTCGCGGCCCCGCGCGACCTCGGCCGCCCACCGGGCCAGGTCCCGCAGCCGCTCGCCGAGGGTGTCGCCGAGGTTCTCGGGCCGGGTGACGCCGAGCCGGGCCAGGAGCCGCTCGCCGAGCGCGACGGCCTCGGGCGAGCGGTGCCGGTTGGTGAGGCTGTAGATCTGCACGCAGGTGGCGTCGACGAGCTCCAGCGGGTCGGTGCCGCGGCGCTCCAGCTCGGCGAAGCGGTCGTCGGCCTCGGCGAGGCGGCCCAGCTGGTAGAGGGTGGCATGCAGCTCGGTGAGCAGCTGCGGGTCGTGCTCGTCGCCGAGGTCCTGCGCGGCGAGCAGGAACCGCTCGGCGACGCCGCCGTTCATGAGCCGGATCGCCCCGGCCGCGGCCCGGAACAGCCCGGCGACGCGGGCCTTCTCGGCGGGGTCGTCGAGCAGGTCGACGGCCTGCAGGTACTGCTCGGCGGCGAGGTTGCCCTCCCCGACCCGCCGGGCGATGTGCAGGTGCCGGGCGCGGCGCTGGTCGGGGCCGAGCATCCGGTAGGCGGCCTGCTGCACCCGGTCGTGGCGGAACCGCACGACGTCACGCTGCTCCTCGAGCACCAGCAGCCCGTCCTCCAGCGCCGGCACGAGCGCGCCCGGGTCCTCGACGTCGCCGAGCCCGACCTCGCCGCCGAGGCAGGCCAGGGACTGCACGGCGTCGCGGGTCACCGGCGGCAGCGCGCCGATGCGGGCCACGACGAGGTCGAGGACGTCGGTGGCGCCGATGTGGCCGCGCACCGCCCCGGGGTCCCAGCGCCAGCCCTCGGCCTCCAGGGTGAGCACCCGGTCGCGGCGCAGGGCGTTGACGAGCTCGACGGTGTCGTACGGGTTGCCGCCGGTGTGCCGCCCGACGGCCGCGGCGAGCTCGGCGGACCGCCCCGGCTCCAGGCGCAGCATCTCGCCGAGGAACTCGGCCAGGTCGTCCGGGGGCAGGTTCGCCAGGCGCAGCACCGCCGGGGCGCCCGGCTGGCGGGCCCAGCGCGCCTGGGTGGCGGCGAGCGGGTGGGCCTCGTCGACCTCGGCGTCCCGGTAGGCGCCGACGACGAGGACGCCCTGCAGGGTGGTGTCGGACAGGATGGCGTCGACGACCCCGATCGGGAAGGCGCCGGCCCACTGCAGGTCGTCGACGACCATGACGACCGGGTGCACCGGCGAGGCGACGGCCCGCAGGACGTCCACGGCGGCCTGCTGCAGCCGCGAGCCGGTCTCGAGCTCGGTGGTGTCCGGCTCCGGTTCGGCGCCGAGCAGGACCGCGAACTCGGGCAACGCCCCGGCCAGGAGCCCGGCGTTGGGGCCGAGGGCGTCGCGCAGCCGGGGGCCGAGGTCCGGCCCGGCCTCGGCGAGCAGCAGCCGGGCGAGGGCGCGCATCGACTGGCGCACGGCGTCGGAGTCGGGGTCGCGGCGGTACTGGTCGAACTTGCCCATGACGAACCAGCCGCCGCTCGCGGTGACCAGCGGCCGCAGCTCGTTGACGAGGGCCGTCTTGCCCACCCCGGGCCCCCCGGCGGCGAGCAGCCCGCGGGTCTTGCCGGTCAGGGCGTCGGCGAAGGCGCGGTGCAGCGCCTCGACCTCCCGCTCGCGGCCGATCAGCCGCGACGGCGGGCTGAGGCGCCGGGCGAAGTCCCGCTCGCCGAGCACGGCCGGGCGGGTGCGCAGGTCGTGCAGGAGCCCCTCCGCGCTCTGGTACCGCCGGTCGGGCTCCTTCTCCAGGAGCTTGGCGATGATCGGCCCGAGCTCGCCGCCGGCCGGGGCGGGCGCCGTGGCGAGATGGTCGTGGACGAGCTGCAGGGCGGTGCCGGCCGGGAACGGGGGGTGGCCGGTGGCGTACTCGTACAGGGTGGCGCCGAGCGAGTACAGGTCGGCGCGGTGGTCGACGGGCCGCCCGGTGCGGCCGGTCTGCTCGGGCGCCAGGTAGGCGAGGGTCCCGGCGATCTCGTGCTGATGCGTGAATCCGGGCCGCTCCTCGGCGAACGTGGTGGCAAGATCGAAGTCGACCAGCAGCGGCCCGCGGGCGGTGGCGTAGATGTTGGCCGGGTTGACGTTCTTGTGCACGACGCCGCGGTCGTGGACGGCGGCGAGGATCCGCGCCAGCCCCTCGGCGAGCTCGCCGAGCCGCTGCGGGGTCTGCCGGCCGGCGACCGGCTCCCCGCCGAGGTCGGCCAGCAGCAGGCAGGTCCCGTCGCACGGCTCCAGCAGGACCGGCACGCCCTCGACGCCCTCGAGGCGCTGCAGGATGACGGCCTCGCGGCGCAGGCGGTCGCCGGCGTCCTCGCCGCCGGCCCAGGCCTTGCGCACCGCGGGGCGTCCGCCGGGCAGCGTGACGGGCGTGAGCGTCTTCGCTCCCGTGCGCGGGAGCGCGCCCAGCCGCCGGGCCGCCTCAGGGTGCACACGGTCCCCATCGACCGGGCCGGCCGGGACTTGACCGTTTTGTCCGCCGTTGTTGGGTTACGGCGCCGCGGCCGCCCGCCGCGCCTCACACCGGCCGGTACGAGCAGCGCCGCCCCGTGTGCACGGTCTCGCGCAGGTGCCGGCCCAGCCCCGCGTCCGACTCCTCGACCCGGGCGATCGCGCGGCGGATCGCCTTGCCCACCGCGACCCGCGCCCGCTCCGCGTTGTCGACGAAGCGCCGGCTCCGGCCGCCGATGCCCACGCTGCCCGCCAGCTCGGCCATGAGGGCCTCGCTCTCCAGCCGGGCGGCCTCCGCGCGGCGGCGGTCCGAGGTGGACTCCATCTCCGCGCGCAGGTCGGCGACGCGGGTGCGGTACCGCCGCATCGCCTCCTGGTCGAGGACCGCCTGCGGCGACGTGCGCGCCCCCACGGCCTCGGCGAGGCCGGTGACGCCCATCGCCAGCTCGACGGCGGGGATCTCGGTGCCGGCGTTGGCGAGCAGGACCGCGAGGTGCAGCATGCCCACGCTGTTCTCCACGAGCACCGAGCGCTCCCCCCAGTCCAGGCGCCAGTGCTGCCGCTCCCGCACGCAGACGGCCCGGTCGGGCTGGTCGGGACCGAGCCGGTCCAGGGCGCACCGGGACGCCTCCGCGGCCGGCCAGTGACCGAGCGCCCGGTTGTGCTCGACGGCCCGGGTGAGGTGCTCCACCGCCAGGTCACGGCGGCCGAAGACGGCCGCGGCCACGCCGAGCGCGTGGTGTACCGAGCCGAAGCACGCGATCCCGAGACTGACCATCGCCGGGCGCTGCGCGTGCGGCCGCAGCAGCTCGTAGGCCTCGGCGGCCAGGTCGGCGTCGCCGAGCAGGCGCGCCGCCTCGACGATGCCGTGCATGGTGACCAGCCAGCTGCCCGAGCGCGGCAGCTCCTTGAGCGACGGGCCGCGCAGCCGGGCCAGGGCGTGCGCGGCGGTGCGCAGGTCGCCCGCCTCGGCCGCGGCGACGGCGTGCACCGCGTAGTAGGCGTTGTCCACCGCGGACAGCGTCGGCTCGTGCACCATCCGGTCGAGCATCGGGCGCAGCTCCTCAAGCCGGCCCTGGTACCAGCGAATGGCCACGAGGTGCGCGCCGTACCAGCCGGCGGCGTCGGCGTCCCCGGCCCGGTCGCCGCGCTCGAAGCACGCCCGCGCGGCCCGCTCGGCCTCCTCGAACCGCCCGGCGCGGATCTCGCGCATGACGTCCATGGCGTCGGCGACGTAGCCGGCGGCGAGGTGGGGCCGCTCGGCGAGCAGGTGGCGCAGCTCGCCGAGGCGCCGCTCGGCGTGCCGGTCGCCGTCCAGGAACAGGTCGGCGGTGACCCACAGCAGGCCCATGACGAGGTCGCCGCGGCGGCCGGTGCGGGTGCTCACGCCGAGCAGCTCCACGGCGATCTCGCGGCGCAGCAGCCGCTGCTCGGGGCCGAGCAGGCAGTGGTGCGCCAGGCTGAGCGCCTCGGCGTGGGCGACGGGGTCGCCGTGCGCGCGGGCGTCCTCGAGCACGGCCAGGACGGCGTCGCTGCGACCCTCGCGGTAGTCGCGCTCGGCGGCGAGGCGGGCCCGGAGCCGTACCGCCACGGCACCCTGCGGATCGACCAGCCCCAGCAGCCGGCTCAGCCGCTGCTCCAGCACGGCCGCCCCGGCGCCGGTGCGGTGCTCGTGCACCCAGACGCCCGCGAACCCGAGCGCGGCCTCGGCCATGCCGGCCACGTCCCCGGCCGCCTCGGCGCGCGCGTACGCGACGTCGAAGCACCGGCGTGCGGTCCTCAGGTCCCCGTCGGCGTGCAGCGCGTGCAAGCCCTCGGCGACCGGTTGCGCGGTGTCGGCCGGTGCGACACCGGCCGATCGAACGATGTCAGTCTCGACGCATTCAAGCGCGCCGGAACCCGACGTCATTGCGGTTCTCCAACCTCTGCCCGCGCCCATCATCGTCCGCCGGCGCGGCTTCGGCTCGTCCCCGACGGGTTCTCGACAGACTGCAACCGAACGGGCGGGCCGTCGATCGGCCCCCGCCGCCGGTAGGCTGCGCCAGTGGATACTCCGGACGTGGTGCTGCGGCCGGTGACGGCCGGCGATCTGTGGCTGCTGGAGCGGCAGGCCGACGACCCCGAGACCGGGGGCGGGTTCAACTGGTCCGGGTATCGCGACATCGTCGCCACCCGCCGCCGCTTCGAGGAGAACCGGCTCATCGGCCCGGACGGCGGGTGCCTCATCGTGCAGCTGGACGGGGACTCCGGCCCGGTCACCGCGGGCACCGTGCACTGGAGCCGCACCACCTACGGGGTGCCGACCTGGGCCTGCTGGACCATCGGCATCCAACTGCTGCCCGGGTTCCGGGGCCGGGGGGCGGGCACGGCCTCGCAGCGGATGCTGGCCGCGTACCTGTTCGACACGACGCCGGTCGAGCGCGTGGAGGCGTACACCGACGTGGAGAACGTCGCCGAGCAGCGGGCGCTGGAGAAGGCCGGGTTCACCCGCGAGGGCGAGATCCGGGCGTCGCAGTTCCGGCAGGGCCGGTGGCGCAGCCTGTACCTGTACTCGATGGTGCGCTCCGAGTACGCCGGCGACCCGCGCCCGTAGCCCGTCGCGCCCGGCCGATCAGGGGCGCGGCAGGCCGGCCTGGGCCGCGACCAGCCGGCCCATGAGGGCGACGAGCGCGCGCACGTCGCCGTCCGGCGAACCGCCGGGACCCGGATGCGGCCCGCGCCGCCGTCTCGGGGCCGCGCGGGGCCGGTCCGATCACGGCCGACGCGTTCGCCGAGTGGGTCACCCGCTCGGGCATCGCCCTGCGGGCGGTCTCGTGGTATCCCGCCGGGGCCGGCGCCATGGTCGTCGAGCAGGACGCCGAGTGGGGCGGCGGCCCGGGTCGCGACGCTGTTCCGGGTCCGCGGCGGGCGGGTCGCCGTGGCGCACCGGTTCGGCTCGCCGGCCGAGGCCCTCGCCTCAGCGCAGGAGGGCTGAGCGGGCCGCCGCGTTCCGCGTCCAGCCGCAGCGGCTCACGACATGTCCCACCGTTCGAGGTCACGCAGCCAGGCGTTGGCGTTGCCGTCCGACGGGGCCCGCCAGTCGCCGCGCGGGGACAGGGAGCCGCCCGCCGAGACCTTCGGGCCGTTGGGCAGGGCGGAGCGCTTGAACTGGGCGAAGCCGAAGAACCGCCGGCAGAACACCTCGAGCCAGTGCCGGATCTCCGGCAGGTCGTAGGCGACGCGCCGGTGGTCCGGGAAGTGCACCGGCCACGCCCCGGCGTCGGCGTCGCGCCACGCGTGCCAGGCCAGGAAGGCGATCCGCGACGGGCGCATCCCGAAGCGCAGCACGTGGAACAGCGTGAAGTCCTGCAGCGCGTACGGGCCGACCTTCGACTCCGAGGACTGCAGCTCCTCCCCCGGCACGAGCTCGGGGCTGATCTCCTGCTCGACGATCACCGACAGGATCTTGGCGACCTCGTCGGTGAACTGCCCGCTCGCGGCGACCCAGCGGATCAGGTGCTGGATGAGCGTCTTGGGCACGCCGCCGTTGACGTTGTAGTGGCTCATGTGGTCGCCGACGCCGTACGTCGACCAGCCCAGCGCCAGCTCCGAGAGGTCCCCGGTGCCCAGCACGATGCCGCCGCGGTGGTTGGCGATGCGGAACAGGTAGTCGTAGCGCAGCCCGGCCTGCACGTTCTCGAACGTCACGTCGTAGACGGGCTCGCCCGCGGCGAAGGGGTGCCCGAGCTCGGCGAGCATGAGCCGCGCCGTGGGGGTGATGTCGAGCTCGTGCACGCTCACGCCCAGGGCCCGCATCAGGGCGAAAGCGTTGTCCCTGGTGCCGCTCGACGTGGCGAAACCCGGCATCGTGTAGGCGAGGATGTCCGTGCGCGGGCGGCCGGCCCGGTCCATCGCGCGCGCGGCCACGATGAGCGCGTGGGTCGAGTCGAGCCCGCCGGAGACCCCGATGACGACCTTCGGCTCGCCGATCGCGGCGAGACGCTGGCGCAGGCCGGCGACCTGGATGTTGTACGCCTCGTAGCAGTCCAGCGCGAGCCGCTCCACGTCCGCGGGCACGAACGGGAAGCGCTCGACCACGCGGCGCAGCCCGAGGTCGGTGTCGGGCGGGGCGAGCGTGAACGCGATGCGCCGGAAGTCGCGCGTGCGCTCCTCGTGGGTGCGCCGGTTGTCCTCGAACGTGCCCATCCGCTGACGCTCCTGGCGCAGCAGGTCCAGGTCGACGTCGGCGACGGCGTGCCGCTCGCCGTCGGGGAAGCGCTCGGTCTCGGCCAGCAGCGCCCCGTTCTCGTAGATCATCGTCTGGCCGTCCCACGACAGGTCGGTCGTGGACTCGCCGAGGCCGGCGGCGGCGTACACGTACGCGGCCAGGCACCGCGACGACGCCGACCGGCACAGCAGCCGGCGGTCCTCGGCCCGGCCGACGGTGATGGGGCTGCCGGAGATGTTCGCGAGCACCGTCGCCCCGGCGAGTGCGGCCTCCGCGCTCGGCGGGACCGGCACCCACATGTCCTCGCACACCTCCACGTGCAGGACGAACCCGGGCAGGTCGTCGGCGGCGAAGAGCAGGTCGGGCCCGAACGGCACGTCCGCTCCCCCGACCCGGATCGTCCCGCCCCGCTCGGCGTCGCCGGCGGTGAGCTGGCGGGCCTCGTAGAACTCGCGGTAGTTGGGCAGGTACGACTTGGGCGCGACGCCGAGGAGGCGGCCGCGGTGCACGACGGCCGCGCAGTTGTAGACGCGCCCCCGGTGCCGCAGCGGCGCCCCGACGACGAGCACCGGCAGCAGATCGGCGGACCCGGCCACGACCTGCGCGAGCGCGTCCTCGACCCCGTCGAGCACGGCGTCCTGCAGCAGAAGATCCTCGATGCTGTACCCGCTGAGGCCCAGCTCCGGGAAGACGGCGAGGGCGACCCCCTCGTCCGAGCACTCCCGCGCCTGCCGCAGGATCGCCGCGGCGTTGGCGGGCGGGTCGGCGATGGCGGTCTGCCCGGTGCAGGCGGCCGCCCGGGCGAAGCCGTGGGCGTAGATCGAGCGGAAGTTCACGGTCCCATCATGGTCCAGCCGCGCCCACGGCCGGCACGGGTCCCGCCCGCACCGGCCGTGACGTCGACCTCAGCGCTTGACGGCGCCGCGCTCGATGGCGCAGGTGAGGTGGCCGGCGTACGCGCGGTACTCGGCCGTCGGCGCGACCACGTTGCCGTCGACGTCGATCGCCTGGCGCAGGATCGACAGGCAGGAGGTGCCCGCGGGGATGTCGCCGCTCCAGCGCTGCCCGGAGCGCAGGGCGAGCTGCCCGTTGCTGGTGCCCGGGAACGGCGAGAAGGTCTCGTTGCCGGTGGTGTACCACACGCGCAGCCCGTACACCTGCCCCGTGTCGTTGCAGAAGTTCAGCCACGCCGGTCGCGGGTCGGCCACCCCGGCCTGCACCGGCGGGATCGTCAGCGAGGTGACACCCTCGCGCTCGATGTTGATCGGACCGAACGAAGCGCCCATGTCGTCGTCATCCTCCTCGTCGCCGCCGCCGAGTCCAGCGCCGATCGTCTGCCAGGGTTGGGTGCCGTCCGCCCGCGCGTCGCCGACGACGGACAGGTGGCCGTGCGTGAAGTGCCGGTCGCCGTTCTTGGGGTTGTAGGGCCGCCAGGTCCACGCCCCGTACCCGCTGACCGCATAGCTGGAGAACATCTGCCCGTTGGAGATGCCGTACTTCACCCGGCCGTCGCGCGAGCGCCGGATGTCGTCGAGCACCCGGTGGGCGTCGAGCCCGAGGTCCGGCCGGTTGGGGAAGTCCGCCGCGGTGACGATCTGGTTTCCCCAGCCGGGAAAGTTGTGCGGCGAGTGGTCGGAGGTCGGATCATGCGCCGCGTCGCCGATCAGCCCCCACTCGTCGGCCCCGGTCCCGGGCGGGCGCGCCCGCGGCGCCCCGGCCTGCAACTGTTGGTGGAGGACCAGCAACGAGCGTGCGGCTCTCCATGCCATCGCTACCTCCTGCTGTAGGTATCGACGCCGACGCTAGCCGCACCACGCACCGCCCGCACACCCGAAGGGCGGGCCGCTCAGTCCTCCCGCCGCGGCTGCCCGGTCTCGACCCGGGCGATCAGCTGCTTGAGCCGCGCCACCTCCTCGGCGAGCGCGGTGTCCCCGGCGGCGGTGAGGCTGATCCAGGTGCGCCCGCGCTTGCCGGCGTAGCCCTTCTCGATCTCGATCAGCCCGGCCGTCTCCAGCACGCTCAGGTGCTTGGACAGATTGCCGGCGGTGAGGTCGAGCTGGGCGCGCAGGTAGCCGAACTCCGCCCGGCGCGCCTCGTGGGCGATGGTGAGGATGCCCAGCCGGACCCGCTGGTGGACCACCTCGTCCAGCCCGTTGACGGGGTGCAGCGGCTCGTCGGTCATCGCCGCCGCCGTTCGGCCAGCCCGAAGCCGGCGGCGCCCAGCAGCAGCACGATGCCGTTGATGCACTGCTGCGGCAGGAACAACGTGCCCCCCTGCCCCTGCAGGTGCCAGCCGAAGTCGATCGGCACCAGCACCACGGTCAGGTACGCGAGGGTGAACACCAGCAGCCCGACGTTGCGCTCGAGCCGGGCCAGCACGAGCAGCGCCACGCCGATCGTGCCCCACGGCGCGATGAGCCGGTCGATCACGAGGGCCCATTCGGGCAGCCGCTGCGGGTGCGCCGGGAAGTACAGCCGCGCGGCGATCCAGGCGGCGGTGAACAGCACAGTCAGGCCGACGCCGGTGATCGCGTACGGCCGCACGCGAGCGCCCAGGCCCCGCGCCCGGGCGACCCGGACGTAGCAGGCCGCGATCGCCGCGTAGGCCAGCAGCAGCGCCGGCGGCCAGTAGAACAGCACGCCCCGGCGCCAGGACTCGGCGGAGTCGAAGAGGTACCAGTCGAACGGGATCGCGGCGAACGTGGCCACCGCCAGGACCAGCAGCGCGAACCAGGTCACGCGCTGATCGACGCGCACGCGGCGGGCGAGGCCGCGCGCTTCCGAGAGCAGCCGGCGCGGATCGTCACCGGCGGGCACCGATTCAGTACTCATGCCAATAGGTTGGCACAGGAAACCAGTTTCCGCCACCGTCTCCGTCGGAGATCGCGAAGCCGGCGTTCCCGCCGCGGCCGGATGCGCCCGGCCCCGGCCCCCGGTGCGACGGCCCGGCGCTGCTGCTGAACGGCCGTCGCACCGCAGGCGCTCGAGGCGGGGCTGCCGGCCTTCGCCGTCGCGCCGGTACAGCACGGCGCGAAGCACTTGTGTGAGCAGTATTTATGGCCATACGGCCTTGTGGGCTACCGTCGCCGCGTGCGGGGGCGGAGCAGGGAGCCGGTGGTGCGTTACCGCGCCGTGGCCGACCGGCTCCGGGAGCAGGTCGCGGCCGGCGAGTACGCGCAAGGGCGGCCGCTGCCCGCCGAGGCCCTCCTCATGCGGGAGTTCGCCGTCAGCCTCATGACCGTCCGGCGCGCCCTGGCCCTGCTGCGCGAGGAGGGCATCATCGCCACCCAGCGGGGCCGGGCGGCGCGGGTACGGGCCCGGCCGGCGCGGCGTCGGATCGTGCTCGAGCGCGGCGCCGCGCTCGTCGGGCGGATGCCCAGCCCGCAGGAGCGGGCCCGGCTCGGCATCGAGCGCGGCGTGCCGCTGCTGGAGATCCGCCGCGCCGACGGCACCGTCGAGCAGGTCGATGCCGAGACGGTCGAGGTGGTTGTTGAAGAATAGGCGCCGTGTTCATCCTGCTGCCGCCCTCCGAGGGCAAGGCCGACGCTCCGCGGCGGGGGCGGGCGGTCGACCTGGCCACGCTGTCCGTGCCCGAGCTCGGCGACGCGCGGCGGCAAGTCCTCGACGACCTCGTCGCGCTCGCGGCCGACCCGCAGCTCGCGATCGGCACGCTCGGCCTCGGCGCCGGGCAGACCGGTGAGGTCGAGCGCAACGCGCGGCTGGCCAGCGCGCCCGCCGTCGCCGCGGGGAAGGTGTACACCGGCGTGCTCTACGACGCGCTCGGGCTCGCCGGGCTGGACGCGGCCGCGAAACGGCGGGCCGCGAAGCAGCTGCTGATCTTCTCCGGGCTGTGGGGCGTGGTCGGGGTCGGGGACCGGATCCCGCCGTACCGGTGCTCGATCGGGGTGCGGCTGCCCTCGACCGGGCCGCTCGCCGCGCACTGGAAGGCGGCGCTCAAGGCGCCCCTGGACGCGCTGGCCGGCGACGAGCTGGTGCTGGACCTGCGCTCGTCGGCGTACGCGGGCATGTGGACGCCGCCGCACGCCGTCACGGTGCGGGTGCTGCACGGCGGGAAGGTCGTCAGCCACTTCAACAAGGCGACCAAGGGCCGGATCGTGCGGGCGCTGCTCGAGTCCGGGGCGCGGCCGCGCACGCCGGCGCGGCTCACGCAGACGCTGCGCGACCTCGGATATCGCGTCGAGGAACCCCGGCCGGGGCAGCTCGACATCCATGTGGAGCAGCTTTAGCATTCGCCTGCGCCGCCCGGCGGTGTTCCGGGAGCGTCAGGGAATGTGGACCACCCACTGACCCGCCGCACCGTGCTGGGCGCCGCCGGGGCCGCCCTCGCCGCCGGAGCCGTGCCGCCCGCGACGGACCCGGCCCCGGGAAATGTGCGGCCGGTCAGCATGGCGACGCACATCCACGGCCCGTTCAGCGAGGGCCTCGCGAGCTTCTCCGCCCATCTCGAACAGGCCCGCGCGAACCACGTCGACGTGATCTGGTGGACCGATCACGACTTCCGCATCGCCGCGTTCGAGCACCGTCAGGCGGTCCATTTCGACGGGGCCGTGGAGCCCGAGCACGGCCTGGACTGGAAGTGGGTCAAGGAGACCGAGGGCAGGCCCGCCGGGGCCGTGGCCGAGTTCGTCGCCTCGCCCCATTCGCCGCAGGACGGCACCGGCAAGGCCCTCCGGCTCGTTTCGAAGGACAAGGGCATCATCTGGTACCGCGGGCAGTCCTGGAACAACACCATGAACGCCTGCATCGCCGACACCGAACTGACCCTGGACCTGCTGCCGGAAACGCTCCCGGCGGGCGGCTCCCTGCTGTTCGAGCTGCAATTGTCGAACCATCCCGGGCTGGGGGTGCTGCGGCTGCGGTACCAGATCGGGCCCTTCGCCGCCACCACGCACACGGCGACCGGGCCGAACGGGACGGTGCGCCTGCCCGTCAAGGCCGGTCAATGGCGGGAATGCACGTTCGTGCCGCGCGACGACGTCGCGAAACTGTGGCCCGCCATCGCCGCCGCCGACAACGCGCTCACCGGGCTGCGCATCGGCGTCCAGCACGCCGGGTTCGTCGCCGACCGGCTCACGTTCCACCGCTCGCGGCGCGCCGGGCCGGCCGGTGAGCAGCTGCGGGCCGAGGTCATCGCGGCCGCCGCGGCGAAGCACGGGGCGGGCGTGACGCACTACCGCGCCATGGAGATCTCGCTCGTGCGGCACCTGAACTGGTTCGGCGGCGACCAGCGGTTCCCGTCGTTCCCGAGCCCGCCGGTCCGCGACGACAGCCCGGCGCTGACGGCGTCGATGGTGCGGTACCTGAAGGCGCACGGCGGCCTCGTGTGCTGGAACCATCCGATGGACGTGGCGAAGCGCGACGAGCTCGTGAAGCTGATGCTGGACCGGGACTTCCTCGGCGTGGACCTGGTCGAGATCGGCCGGAAACCGTACGACGACCTGCTGTGGGTGTACGACGTCGCCTGCCGCAACGCGCTGTTCTTCACCGCGGTCGGCAGCAGCGACGACCACGACGCGACGGACTGGGCGAAGGAGCCGGAGCACGACATCACCTACGTGTGGTCGCCGTCGCTCGCCCAGCCGGATCTGCTCGCCGCGATGGCGAAGGGGGCGGCGTGGTTCACGGATCTGGCGCGGTACCGCGGGAGCCTGGATCTGCGCGTCGGCGGCGTTTCGCATCTGGGTGCCGTGCTCATGACGCAGGCGCCGGTGACCGTCGACGCGATCGCGACCGGCCTGCCCGGCGGGGCCAAGGCGGAATTGATCGTCGGCGTGGTCGACGAGGCGGCCGCGGTACCGTCGACGAAAACCGTGAAATCGAAGACTGTCACGGTTTCGCCGGGCCATTACGTCCGGCTCCAGGTCCGTCTCGCCGGGGGCGACGTGGTGGGCGTGTCCAATCCGCTGTGGGTGCTGGACAAGGCCCCGAAACGACCGATTCCCGCCGGGCGCCGGCGGGAATCGGGATGAAAAGAGCGGACGACCGGATTCGAACCGGCGACCCTCACCTTGGCAAGGTGATGCGCTACCAGCTGCGCTACGTCCGCACTGAGCAAGGACTCTAGCGCATTCGCCGGCGGGACTCCCACCCGGGGTCGTCGCCCGTTAGCGTGACGCCGTGAAGGTGCGTGCGCTCGCCCTGACGCTGCTGCTCGCCGGCTGCGGCGGCACTCCGGCCGCGACCCCCGCGTCGGCGCCCGCGACCCCCGCCCCGGCCGCGGCCACCCCGTCGGCCTCCCCCACGGCGCCCGCCCTGCGCCTCGCCTTCGCCGGCGACGTGCACTTCATGGACCGCACCGCGAAGCTGCTGTCGAACCCGGCGACCGCGTTCGGCCCGATCGCGTCCACGCTCGCCGACGCCGACCTCACGGTGGTCAACCTCGAGACCGCGATCACGACCCGGGGGACGCCGGAGCCCAAGACGTACCATTTCCGGACCGAACCCAGGGCCGTCGACGCGCTGAAGGCCGCCGGGATCGACGCGGTCACCATCGCGAACAACCACATCCTCGACTACGGCCGGGTCGGCCTCCTCGACACCCTCGACGCCCTGCACGCGGCGGACTACCCGTACTTCGGGGCCGGCAAGAACACCGAGGACGCCTACGCGCCCCTGTACACCACCGTGAAGGGCGTGCGCATCGCGCTGCTGGGCTTCAGCCAGGTCCACGAGCTCGCCTCGACGTGGGGCCCCGGCCCCGACCGGCCCGGCGTGGCCCTGGCCTTCGACACCGACCGCGCCACGGCGTCCGTGACCGCCGCCCGCGCCCGAGCGGACCTCGTGATCGTGTTCAACCACTGGGGCGAGGAGGCGAACAGCTGCGCCAACCGCGAACAGCAGACGTTCGCCGCCCGCCTGACGAAGGCCGGCGCCGACCTGATCATCGGCGCTCACGCCCACACCCTGCAGGGCTCCGGCCGGCTGGGCGGCACCTATGTGGCCTACGGCCTGGGCAACTTCCTGTGGTACGGCCCGTCGAAGAGCACCGAGACCGGCATCCTGCGCCTGACGGTCCGCGCGAGGGCCGTCACCAGGGCCGAGTTCCTGCCCGCCGTCGTCTCCGACACCGGCCAGCCGGTCCTGCTGACGGGCACCGCGGCGGACAAGCTGAGCCGCCGGTACGCGAACCTGCGCACCTGCGCGGGTTTGTCCGGATGAAGAACCCCAGCTCAGACGGTCTCGACGCGCCGAAGCGGGATACCGGTTTGGCATGGGGGTTGGAGGTCGGCTAAAGTTTGCATCCGTCGCCAGGGAACGCAGCTGGCGGTGCGGACGTAGCGCAGCTGGTAGCGCATCACCTTGCCAAGGTGAGGGTCGCGGGTTCGAATCCCGTCGTCCGCTCGGGATAGTCACCACGGTGGGGTGGCCGAGAGGCGAGGCAACGGCCTGCAAAGCCGTGTACACGGGTTCAAATCCCGTTCCCACCTCGGAGTCGCCGCATTTTGTGTGGCTGCACCGCTGGGGCGATTGGCGCAGTGGGAGCGCGCTTCCTTGACACGGAAGAGGTCACTGGTTCAAACCCAGTATCGCCCACCATATGAAACACCAGGTCACGGCCGGTTTCCTCGCGACGAGGGACCGGCCGTTTCCCGTCTTGGCGGACGCTCGGGAGAATTCTGGGAGACGATCTTGCGAAGCGGGGCATGCTCAGCTCTCCCGTAGCAGGCGATCAAGGACACCGACCGGCGACGCCGGGCACAGCCGTCGCCGCGCCTCCAACGCGCCGAGCCAGAGATCCGTCAGACCGTCGACCAGCCGCCGAACCATAGCCGCCGTGACGTGCGCGTACAGTGCCTGAACCGAGCCGTCCGCGTGCCCCATCTGCGCGTCCATCAGCGTCGCCGAGGTGCCCAGCTCGACCATCATCGTCTTGCAGCTGTGACGCAGACCGTGCGGTGTCAGACCCGGTGCGATCGGCGTCCAGCAGCACTGAGCACGCCCCGCAGCATCGCGGCCCCGGACCGGGAGCCCGGCCACGGTTCGGCCAGCAGCGGCACCGGGCGGGACGCGAGCGGCGCCTTGGCCGGATACCAGCCCGAGACCGCCGGATGGAACAGCCACGTGGCGAACCCGTTCCGGCGCCAGTGCGGTGCCAACTCCCCGCCGGCTGCACCCCGGACGTACCCGAGATCGGCGATGGCCTGTTCCACGCGCCGCCGAGTCACGTCGGCCACGGAGGCCCGCTGGTTGAGCACGGCGGACGCCGTTCCGATCGAGACGCCAGCGGCCCGGGCCACGTCGATCAGCTTCGGGCCTGGACGTTGCGCCGCGTGATTGGCCGCCCGGTGCCCGCTGAACACGTACCGCTTCCCGTGGCAGGCGCACGGCGCAGGCCGGGTACGAGCGATCTGGTCCTGCAGCAGCCCCGTGAGCCAGCCCGGCACGGCAACCGTGCGCCGTGACTCGTCCTTGGGCGGACAGCGCTCGAACACACCGTTATCCAGTTCGTACAGTTGACACTCCACCCGCACGGCCTCTTTGCGGACGTATGCCGCTTCCAGACCGACGAGCTCGCGTAATTCTTGTAGGCACAGCAGCGCGCCCACACATATGCCGATTCGCCGACCAGGCTAGGGCTGGCGCTCGTCAACTGCCCGCGTCGACATCGAAGCACAGGCCGCAGACGCAGGATCGCGGGAGCCGGATCAACCGGGCTAGTAGTGAGCCATTTTCATCCTGACCCTGCAGCTCAAGGCCGGTGCGGCAAGCCCGGGGATCGATGAGGGCGAGGCTCCAGGTAAGACAGCAGTCGACCAAGATCCGATGCCCCGACCGGGAGCCTCGCTGTGCTGTCTTACCCCGCCACAATCCCGCTGTCCAGCCGAACCCTCACGCACCTCGCCGACCGCATCCGCCGGCACTGCCGTCAGCGCCGGTCGCGGTGGCGGCGCCTCGACCCAGCCCGTCAGGCCCTGCTCGCGCTGGCGCATCTGCGCAACGGCGACACCTACACCCGCCTCGCTGCCGGGTTCGGCGTCGGCGTGGCCACCGCCTGGCGCTACGTCCAGGAAGCGATCGCCCTGCTCGCCGCGGCCGCCGAGGACCTGGCCACCGCGATGGCCCGCATCCGTGCCCTCGCGTTCGCGATTCTGGACGGCACCCTCATCCCGATCGACCGTGTCGCGGACCAGCGGCCGTACTACTCCGGCAAGCATCGACGGCACGGCGTCAACGTCCAGGTCATCGCCGATGCCGCCGGACGACTCGTCTGGGCCTCGGCAGCGCTGCCCGGCGCCGCGCACGACCTGACCGCTGCCCGCACCCACGGCATCCTCGACGCCCTGGCCAACGCGAACGTCATGACGTTCGCCGACAAGGGCTACCAAGGCGCTGGTGGAACCGTGCGGACGCCGTTCAAGCGCCATCGGCACCGGCCGCGGCTGTCTCGCCGGCAGAAGGCGGTGAACAAGGCGCTCGCGAAGATCCGCGCCTGCGGCGAACGAGCGATCGCCGCCCTCAAGACCTGGAAACTCCTGACCAAGCTGCGCTGCTGCCCGCGCCGAGCCACCACGATCGTGCAGGCAATCCTCGTCCTGCACCACGTCGAGACCAGCCGCTACTCAGGATGAAAATGGCTCAGTGGGCGATAGCGTATGCAGTATGGCTGAAGAAGGGGCAGCACCGTTCAAAGTAGAGCATCTGCGGGGAGCGACTAATACGGTCGGCCGCGAATTGTTTACATATTGCCTCAATCTGGAAAATTCGGAAATAGGCGAAATCGAAGATAGCCTTTCAGCATTGCCCGACCATATAGGTTCAGCTCTTGCCGAGATGGTCGACACCCTGACGGCATTTAAGGTTCGGTCGGCAATATCCGACGTGCCGCTTGAGTTACTAATCGACGGATTGTCGGTAATTGATAGTGGTGGCAAAAGGTCGTCTATCTTCAACGCCTGGCGCATTCGCTGTGGAGGACTCATACCAGATTTTAGGACTGGCGACCCTCTTATGGACGTCTTGGCGCCATATCTGTCAGATATATACCCGACGACAATCTTATTCCGCCATCTGACTGGTCAGCCATGGCGGTTTCAGGTCATGCCGTCCTTCGGCTCGGACGTTGACCTGATGAGGGATTTCGGCGATGCCGTCCTCGCCGACCCGGCTTTGTCTCGACTTTTTCCGAACCGCGCCGAAGACAGCTTGCAGGTTTCAGCACACTTCTTGAGCAACACGGGCCGCGCTGGAACACTTCAGCTTCCAATTTTGCCATCGGCAATATTCGGTGCAGCGTATGCCATGTTCCGATTGCGGCAGCAATCGTCAGCACCAGACCTTCGCGACTCGGTCGCAACGACGATAGACCTTTTGCGATCACTCGCGGGAGGTAGAACCGTTTCGGTACCAGCTTGGATCGGGGTTGGGAATATTGCGATTCCGGAAGATCTGCTCGAATTGCCGTGGGGAAATTTGCTGAAATACCCCGAACCAACTCAACTTGAAATAATTCCTTCAGGGGCCCGGCCTGCGGTGGGCACAGACACCGAAGGTGCGAATGTAACTTTGGGTGCGATCCTGGAAACACGGTTCGCCGCCCAAATCGTCGTAACAGATCAGCCGCCGTCCAGTGAAGTCGCAACCGTATGGCCTGCAACGATGGCGCGAGAATTCGCAAAACTTGATGGTCACTTCGCGAACACTTCGCTGGCGGCGACGCTGGCGACAGAGAGAAATCCTCCTGCGGGATGCAGGCGCCTCTGGACCGCAATATTCGATCCCACTTCCTTCGGGCACCATTTGTCTTTTAGGACTGATGCAACACCGCCAGTTGCCCCCCATATTTTCTCGCCCTCGGAAGCGGATTCACTGCAACAATGGTCGCAGATTCTGAATTCCACGTCTGTTGCGAAGTTCAGCATTTCACAGCGCCGAATACTATCTGCAGTAGCCGAACGCGTGGACCCAGTAGACGGTTTTATCGACGTCATTGTCGCATGGGAAAGTCTCTTTGCCGGCACCGATCAGGGTGAACTCTCGTTCCGCATTTCATCGGCAATGGCTTCCCTGCTGTACGAAAGGGGCCCCGATCGCATAGCGGAACAAAAGCGCCTTGTTGCACTGTATAACAAGCGCAGCAAAGTGCTACACGGGGCCCAGGAGATTACACCTGAAGATGCGCTTGAAAGCCGCGACTATGCCGTGCGAGCAATCCTCGAATGCATTCGAAGGCTCTTTCATGACTATCCGGAAATGCTGCAAGACCCCAACCGCTCCAAGGCCATTATTCTTAATCTGTAGTGCCGCGCCTTCCAATCAGCCGTGGGAAGGCAAGCGTGCGACCGTTGGCCGGGCCGCGTCCGTATCGGGGTCGGTGGCCCAATGGGTCGGGCCACCCTCCTGGCCCGACCGGCCGTACCCCCACTCGCTCAGTGACCGGCGCCGCTACTCACGGGCACATACGATCGACGCCGCTCCTCTAACCGGGCGCAAACTTTCCATACGTCTTCAAGGCGGCCTTCGGCCGCTGCGCGGTCCGCTCGGGACTCGCCGCCTTGCCGCTTCGCTCACGCCCCGGCGGACCGCGCGCACCCCGGCCGCATACGACGATGCCCGGCGCTCCGCCGTTGGGCGTACACCGGGCATCCGTCGAACGATCAAGCAATAGGTCGAACCCTGTGCCGTCCCGCGCAGGGGACTACGTCTACGCGTGGTCACACCGTTAGCGAACTACTTCACTACGACACCCAGATATCCGCCTACGGTCTCTGCGGCATCTTCATCTCTCACGTTGACAGTCGGCGAGAACTCCTCGATCGCCTTCAGATGATGCTCGACTGGCGCCGTACTTCCTGCATTGCCAACGTCGAATAGAGCGACGAAGTGATTGATCTTTTTCGCCTGACTGACGTGATCGAACCGGAAAAGTAGATCGTTGACTCTGGTCTCAACGTTCGCTGGTCTGTCGGTAAGGCTGATCTTCTCTATCAAGGTTATCTTGCCGTTTACATACCTATAGTCGAAGCGCAGGTCCCGGGAGACGCCTCGGATTGGGATGCTATACGTCACTTGGGGCTCTAGCTTGTGGTCTTTTGGAAATGCCAGCCTACGCAAGACATCGTTAGCGAGATCATCAAGTGAAGGCTGAGTTGGCCCTTCGTCTTTGACGCAGTCACGAAATAGCTGATTAACCACATCGGGCAGTGATTCATGGGTGACATCCGCCAGTATGACGCCGCGCTGCTCGATGATGTAATTAGCGGTTGCGCGGCGCCGCAGCATGTCGAGTTGCTCCTCGAACGTTCCACCCTCAACGTGGTGGCGCACGTAGTCCACCCACGCTCGATAGACCCTTGAACTCGCGACGAGACCACCGAGTCGACGCGCGTCGATCCTATCGCCATGCTGTCCCAGGAAGCGACTGCCGCCGTGCTTGCCCAAGAGGACAACCACGCCAACATTGCGCGGCTCATTACGGAGAACATCGGGAACGTATTTAATCAAGAACCATTTAGCTGACATCGCTTGCCTCGCCGAGTTTAAATGGCCAGGATGCTACCTTTGTATACTCGTGTTCCGTTCGAACTAAGAACTCTCGGATACGCGATTTTCGATACTCAAGGAACTGGCACAGCAGGTCGGCTGTAGCCTTGTTCACCAATCCAGCCATCAAGATTGCCCGAACCGCAGTTCGGATCTCGCGCGGATGTACAGACGATATTCGTCTGGCCCAGTGCTCCATTGAATCTACGGTTTCGACCAGACTGCAAAGCTTGTGGCCCTTAATCTCCACGTCCATGCCGGAGGTAAGGAACTTGATGGGGTCGGAACTTGCCCCGAGCAGCGCTAGATCATGATCGAATACCGCGGTGCCAACCTCAGGCGAATACGCCAGGTTTTCGTCATGACGATCATTGTTGGCAACCCACTGGTCAAACGCGATCACGCCGCAGGCTTCCCACGGGCTTTCCTTCGCGAACTTCGGCAGAATTGCCGGGGGTAGGCGGTCCCCCTTATCGCCAAAGCCCAGAGAAAGATATGCTGCCGCATTTCCCCCGATGCGAATCAGCGATCCTGGCGGCACGGGCAGGCCGATAGCTGCGCCGAGACGGCTTGCAACGAAGTCGTTCGCCACGCCGAACGGCCGGTCCTTGGTGTTCTGACGGGCGAAGCCCTCCACGCGAACGCCAAAGACGCCGCCCGACCCGCCGGCGGCTGCGCCATAGTGTGCGATGTGGAAGTATCCGAGCGCGTCTCCGGTGACGCCGCCGTCGACCACTACTGACCAACCCTCCGCTTGGATTCCGACACGCAGAGCGTATCGAGCGCGAAGGCACCACAGAACCCGACGCTCTGAAAGCCGACCAATCGGACGGATTTTGTCGCGGGCCGCGCTCAACCGGGAGGCAGGCCTGCACCCAGTCATGCCACCTCCCAAGTTATCGAACCCATGTTCGAATATACGTGACTCACGCACACGGTTCCACCTTCGATCATGGCGCGGCCCGCGGCAACGTCGAACCGCCCACATGTGCCCCTGTCGGGCTCTGTCGGAGGCCCGGCCTCCGGCGGGCAGGGCCTCCGGCCCTGCACCCGGAATCGGCCTCCGGCGCCTGGACCCGACGACTCCGGGATGACCAAGATCCGTCCGTGGCCTCCCGACGCACACCACAGGCAGCCACACCACAGCCGCCAGCGCCAGGCCAAGCCGCTCCGCGGTCGCCTCA
Source organism: Dactylosporangium sp. CA-052675 (assembly GCF_050947935.1). Lineage (GTDB taxonomy): Bacteria > Actinomycetota > Actinomycetes > Mycobacteriales > Micromonosporaceae > Dactylosporangium. The sequence goes on from NZ_CP192010.1 coordinate 8,572,979, forward strand.
GGCGACAGCGCCGCGCTGAGCTGGGAATGTCCCAAGCCGACCTCGCAGCGGCCGCGGGCGTCGACAAGCGGCAAATCAGGCGATACGAGGCCGGCGAACAACAGCCGGTTCTGTCCGTCGCCGTGGCGATCGCGAACGCCTGAAGGTCTCGGTCGGCGAACTGGCTGGCATGCCGAGCCACAAGGTCAACCTGTCCGGCGACTGGTGGGCGTCGTGGCAGACCTTCAAAGATGCCGAGGAGGTCATCACCGCGCAGGAAGTCCAGTTCCGCCAGCAGGGCGACCTCATCAGCGTGCAGACGACCACGCGCGGGATCGAGGTCGAGGACGGCGGCTACCACTGGCGCGGCGAGCTGCGCGTGTGGGACAACGAGGTCTTGATGGGCTGGTACGCCGCCGATGACGGATCGGTCCGCTCTAAGGGCACGATGTACTTCGTTCTGCATCCCCACGGTCAGCGCATGGACGGCCGATGGGTCGGCATGAGCCACGACGGCAAGGTGGTGACCGGCTGGGGCGGCATCGCGCGGACTGAGGACGAGGCGCGGGCCGCGATAGCTCGGCTCAAGGACTAGTTCGGCGACCTTGACGACCAGGCGGCGGAGCGCCCAGGGAGTGAGCCGGCGTGAGCGAGGAAGTCTGCGAGGTCGTTATCACGGCGCCGGATGCTGACTGGCTCGCGAGCTTCACGCGGTCGCTCGTGAAGGACCGGCTCGCTGCCGCCGGCCACCACACAACCACAATCCGTGCGATCTACCGCTGACAAGGCGAGATCTATGACAAGCCCGAAGCACGCGTGGCGTTGTACACCCGGCGCAGTCTCGTACCAGCAGTCATCGAGCGAACGAATCGCGAGCATCCGTACGAGGTTCCGCACGTGACTGCGGTCGTATTCGACGGCAACCCATCTTACATCAGTGGGTACTTGAGGAGACGCGCCCGGCGTAATATCCCGCGCAAAAGAACGTCATAACCATTACCCGAGTGCCGTGCAATATGCCAGTTGCGCGGCGCTGGATCGTGCCCGCATTCGAGCAGGAGGAGATGTCCACATGCTCACGAACGTCCAGCACCCGGCGTAGTGCGCCCTCGACCGATGCAGTGCCAGCCGATCGACTTCCGTATGCAGCGCCCATCGGTCGGAGCAATACCGTGGCACGTTCGATCCGGACGCTGGTAGTTCCATAGACGTCCAGCTCTGTCAGTACGGTACGCTCCCACCGTTCTTCCTGATTGAGTTCGCAAGTGACGGCTGCGAAGGACATAAAATGATACCGCGCCAAGCGCGCGAGCTGCACGCAGTGCTTGCTCTCTACCTATTTCTCCGGCCGGCCGCCCAGCTTCACAGCAGGCAACAGTGGTTCGACCAGCGCCCACTGCTCGTCAGTCAGGTCCGATGGGTAGCGCCGCTGCCGGGACGTCCCGGCCGCCCTGGCCGCATCAACATCGACAGTCACGCAGACACGCCGACCGCTACGGGTAGTCCGGGCGCGGCGCCGCCTTACACCTGTGGCACCTGCTGGACCCAGCCGCCGAGTCGCGCTGACGCCGGCTACCTGGCGGTGCGGTTCCAGATGTCGCGCTCCGCGTCGGGCGGGATCCAGGGGCTCGGCTCGGTGGCCCAGCTGGCGTCGTAGCGCCGCACAGCTTCGACGAACTCCGCTGGCGGCCGGTAGTCGTGCGCGGTGACGTAATGCCAGATCAGCGCTGGCGCCGCGAACATCACGCCGGGCTCGGTCGGCACCCTGATCTCGTAGTACGCCAGCCAGTTCCGGCCCGGCCGCGGATAGGCGATGCGGCCCGTGCCCGGCGGGCAGAACTCGCAGTCGTGCAGGCCGCGAGTTTCGTTGACGGGTGGGCCGTCGATGACGTCGAGTAGCGCGCCGGCGAACCAGGCCGGGACCGGGCCCCTGTCAAACGGGTGCGACGCGTCCAGCCAGCCGACGTTGCGCCGCTCGTACCGCGGGCGATAGCTCAGCTCGCCCCATTCGCGCCAGACGACGTCTTCGTCGTCTTCGTCGCTGTAGAAGTACGCGTAGGGCGTCAGGTCCGCGAAGTAGGCCACAAGGGACGGTACAGCGTCGGGTACGGAACCAGCCGACAGGTCGGTCGAGACCCTGCTCGTCGGTCAGGCGCATGAACATTGTGATCGAGGTACCCAAATGCGTGACATCGCCAGGCCTCGACATTACCCGGAGCGCGGACCCTCGGCGCGTGGCCCAACGGCTGGCGTACCTATCCCAGCCTCCCGGAAACGGTGACGGTATGGACATGGCGGCCATCGTCCACGGCTTTATGCCTCCGGCGGCCAGGGCCGCTAGCCCTGGACCCGTGATCGACCGTTGTTGACCTTGTTGACACGGAAGCGGTCACCGGTTCAAACCCAGTATCGCCCACCACCGACCGAGGGGTGGAGCCTGCTCAAGCGGCTCCACCCCTGTTCGCCGTTTCGGTGGTGGATTCCTCGCGCTCGCTGGCGCGTCTACCCAGGCCTCGCTCCCGCTCGCCCAGACCCACCATTGATCGCGTGCACCCTGGCCAGGCGGAGCGCCCACTGCAGCCGGATACGGCGTGCCCGGATCGTGGCTGTGGCCGGCTTGGTGGCGGGGCCGAGTCTGATGGTCGTCGGCGGGTGGTGCCTGCTACGAGTAGGCCGACAGCCGCAGGCCGGCGAGGATCTCGTCGGTGCGGTCAACCCCGTCGACCTGCTTGATCTGCACGTAGACGCCGTAGGCCCGCTGCGGCGCCGTAAGGACGACCTCGCTGTACGACACCGGTCCGGGGCAGGAAGTCCAGCGCCGGACATGCGCGCTGCCCCCCGCGGCGGTGACCGTGCGGTCGGGCTGCCGCACGCAGGGCTCATGGTCGGGCAGGGCCGGCGTCGCGCCGCCGGCCAGGGCGTCGCTCGCGCCGACGAAGACGCCCGGCAGCGCGCTCCGCGGGTCGGCCCAGGCGGCGAGGTCGGGCGCGATGACGAGGCCCGGTGCGTGGACGCCGGGCAGCCGCAGGGCCGACGGGTTCCAGCCCGCGTCGCGCAGGTGGCCGGCCCAGGCGCGGGGTACCGCGATCGACACCACCCCGGCCGCGTCGCGCACCCGCACCCAGCCCGGCGGCGCCGGGAGCACCGCCGCCGAGCCCGCGAGGGCCAGGGCCGCGGCGAGCGCGAGCGCGGCGCCGGCGAACCGGACGGGTATCCGCGCGGCCCGGCGCCGCCGGGCGCCCTCCGCGTCGACTCGGCCGCCGCCCGTAGCACGCCGGCCAGCTCGGCGGCCGACGCCCACCGCCGGCGCGGGTCCGGGTGCAGCGCGCGGCGGACGATCCCGTCCACTGCGGGCGGCACGCCGGGCCGGCCGCGGGGCGGCCGGTCGCCGGGCCGGGGCGGGTGGCCGGTGAGCATGTGGTGCAGGGTCGCGCCGATGCCGTAGACGTCGGCGCGCACGTCCAGGCCGAGGCCGGGCCGCGCCTGCTCGGGTGCGGCGTAGCCGGGGGTGCCGGCGGCGATGGTGAAGCCCGAGGCGTTGGCCAGCGCCTTGGCCAGTCCGAGGTCCGCGACGAGCACGCGGTCGCGGTCCCCGGCGGGCTGGAAGAGCACGTTGGACGGCTTGAGGTCGCGGTGCAGGACCCCGGCGGCGTGCAGCTGCGCCACCCCGCCCGCGATGTCGGCCGCCACGAGCAGGGCCTCGCGCACGGGCATCGGCCCGGCGGCGAGCCGGTCGGCGAGCGTGCCGCCGGCGGCGAAGGGCATCACGAGGTACGGCCGGCCGTCGGGCAGCTCGCCCACGTCCAGCACCCGGACCAGCAGCGGCGAGTCGACCCGCCGCATGATCCGGCCCTCCTCCTCGAAGCGGCCCCGCAGGTCGGCGTGGTACGCCCAGTTGTCGGCCAGCACCTTGATCGCCACGGACGCGTCCAGGGCGTCGTCGGCGCCCAGCCACACGGTGGCGAACGCGCCCGAGCCGATCCGCCGCAGGACGCGATATCGACCAATGTTGCTGGGTACTGGCACGCTCGTATTATGAGCCGACGTACACAGCCGATGGGGGCACCCGAGGCCCGGGAAGACCTTGACCTGGACCAGCTCGCGGCACGTGCGGGCGCCGGCGACGACGCCGCCCGTGACGCGCTGCTGGCCCGCATCGGCCCGCAGGTCATGCGCCAGTGCCAGCGCATCCTCCCCTGCCGCCAGGACGCCGAGGAGGCCTGCCAGGACGCCCTGCTCCAGGTGGTGATGAAGGTCTCGACGTTCGACGGCCGATCGAAGTTCACCACTTGGCTGTACGTCGTGACCGCCAACTGCGCCCGCCAGACGTACCGCTCCCTGCAGCGCCGGGCCAGCGAGCAGGCCACCCCGCAGCTCCCGGTGGACCGGGCCGACCCGCGCACGACGAGCGTCATCGCGGGCTCCCGCCTGGATCTCCTGGACGCCCTCGAGCATCTGGAGGCCCACCGCCCGGAGCTGGTCGCCCCGCTGGTCCTGCGCGACCTGTGCCAGCTCTCCTACGAGGAGATCGCCGACCACCTGGGCATCCCGTCGGGCACCCTGAAGTCCCGCATCCACGACGCCCGCCGCCACGTCCGCGAACGCCTGGCCTAGGTGTTCTGCCGATCATGGGCGGATGCCACCGCCTCACGAGTGAGCGGTGACCTGCGCCTACTCGTAGCAGCCCTGGTGGCGCAACTGCAGGGCCAGCGAGGCCACCTTGCCGTCCGAGGTCTCGATCCGCCAGACGGCATTGGCGTTCCCGGGCACCTTCGCGTAGCCCCGGTCGTCCCGCTGGCCCAGGTCGACGGGCTGCCAGTCCGGGTACGTCCGCATCAGCTCGTCGTAGGTCGAGCCGAGATGCAGCCCCTCGCGGGTGTGCACGTCCGAGAACGCGTAGATGGCGCTCACGCCCTCGCTCGCGTGGAGCCAGACGGCGCCCTCGTACGGCCTGTGGGCACCGTACAGAATCCCGGTCGTGCAGCCGTTGGTGGCCTCCGGCAGCGAGGCCACCACCTGCGTCGCGAGGGCCTGCTGCCGGTTCATGCCGAGTTTCAGCGAGCCCAGCCCGTCCGGGCCGAGCACGACGGTCAAGTCCTTCGTAGCCGACGCGGTGGCCGCGCGGCTGGTCGGGGCGCTGGTGCTGGCCGGCGGGCCGGTCGGGGCGCTGGTGCTGGGCGGCGGGCTGACCGGGGCGCCGGTGGGAGACGCGGGGGCGCCGGCCGGGGCCGCATCGCCGCTGTGGTGCTGGGGCCTGGTGCACGCGGCCAGCAGCAGGCCGGCGGCGAGGACGACGGTGGCGGCGGTCAGGGCCTTGGCGTTCATGGTGGGCTCCTTCGGGGTCGGCATCGGTTTCGCAAGGTTCGATGCGCCCCGCCGGAGGTTTGTTCGCCGGAGGCCGTGTCGTCTCGACGACACGGGATTCGCCCGGCGTCGGCGAGCACCGGGTCGATGACGTGTTTGCGCTCCGCGGACCGGTGGCCGGCGCGGACGGACGCGGCGGCCCCAGCCCCGAGCCGTTGGGAGCGATCAGGACGGCCGGGCCCGCTCGGGGCCCGGCCGCGGGGTTACGCCGGGGCGATGCTGAACTTCTCCCACGCGCCGATCTCGGTGCGGTTGGCGATGAGGGGCTTGCCGCCCCCGTTCTCGGCCGTCACGTAGCGGCCGTTGGCGTTGGCCTTGAAGCTGACTGTGCCGTCGGCGTTCGTCACCATCTGGAACTTCTCCCACGCGCCGACCGCGGTGCGGTTGGCGATGAGGGCCTTGCCGCCCGCGCTCTCGGCCGTCACGTAGCGGGAGTTCGCGTGGGCGAGCAGCGCCACGTACCCGTCGCCCGCGTCGACGATGTCGAACGTCTCCCACGCGCCGACGACGCCGCGGTTGGCGATCAGGGGCTTGGTGCCCGAGGACTCCGCCGTCACCAGCAGGTTGTTGATGTACGCGGTCACGCTCACGGTCGTGGGCGCCTTCACCCTCGTGAACTTCTCCCAGGCGCCGATCGCGGTGCGGTTGGCGATCAGGGCCGCGTTGCCGCCGTTCTCCGCGGTCACGTAGTTGCCGTTCGCGTTCGCCTTCAGGCTGATCGTGCCGTCGCCGTTGTCGATCAGCTCGAACTTCTCCCAGGGGCCGACGGTGGGGCGGTTCGCGATCAGCGGGGCGTTGCCGCCGTTCTCCGCGGTCACGTACTGCAGGTTCGAGCGGCTGCGCAGCGCCACGAAGCCGCCGCCCTGGTCGATGACGTCGAACTGCTCCCAGGCGCCGATGGCGGTCCGGTTGGCGATCAGCGGGGCCTTGCCGCCGTTGTCCGCGGTGACGTAGTTGCCGTTGGCGTTCGCCCGCAGCTCGATCGGGGCGACGCCGTTGTAGGTGGCCGTGTACGTCGTGGCGGCCGACGGCGCCGTCAGGGTGTGCGTCTGGGCGCCGTTGTCGGACCAGTTGCCGTACGAGTACAGCATCGTGCTCGTCGTCTGCGGCGCCGGCGCGCTGACCGTGTTCGTCGAGCCGACGATGACCCGGCGGGTGAACGGCGTGGCCTGGCTGGAGGAGCCGACGACCACCTGCAGGCCCGTGGGCTTGCTGGCGAAGGACAGCTCGACGGTCTTGGGCTGCAGGTCGACGGTCGCGACGCTGGTCAGGTTGGCGTCGTTGGTGGCGCTGAGCTTCAGCCGCAGGTACGACGGGTACTCGTGGTCCGGCGCCTTGAACGAGCCGCTGCTCACGCCGTCGAACGTCTGCAGGAAGTGGGTGTGGCAGTTGTCCGGAGCCGTGCAGTGCTCCAGCTGCAGCTCCCACTTGAGGGCCGAGTCCGGCAGGTTGCTCTTCGTTTGGGGGTCGTACGCATGGCCGGAGAAGCGCACCGTGTCGCCGACGGCCCAGGTGACCGTGGCCTCCGGGGAGTCGATCACCGCCGTCGGGGTCTCGGCGCCGGCCGTGATCGTGGTCGTCGCGGTGCCGCTCGCGCCGAGCGGGTCGGTGACCTTCAGGATCGCGGTGTAGCTGCCGTCCTTGTCGTACGTGTGCGAGACCTTGACCCCGGTCGCGTCGAACTTCCCGTCGCCGTCGAAGTCCCACTGGTAGGTGAGCTGGCTCTGGTCGGCCACGTCGGCGTCGGTGGAGGCCGACGCGTCGAACTGGGCGACGAGCGGGCTCGTGCCGGACGTCGGGGTGGCGGTGAAGGAGGCCACCGGCGGGCGGTTCGTCGGGAAGTACCGGATCCGCCGGACGGTGCCGCCGACCAGGTCGACGTAGTAGAGGTCGTTGCCGGGGCCCATCGTGAGGTACGCCGGATACGCCGCGCCGGCCAAGAACGTCTGGATCTGGGTCGGGTCGGGCTGCCCGTTCGCGCCCTTGAACATCGCCCAGATGCAGCCGCGGGCGTAGTCGGCGAAGAACAGGGCGCCGTTGTACGCGCTGGGGTACGACCCCCCGCCCGGGTAGAACGCCACGCCGGTGATGGACGAGCCGCCCGACGGGCAGGCCTCCCCCGGCACGATCTGGTTGGCGTGGTTGTAGGTGTAGTACGGGCTGGTCTGGCCGCCGGAGGCGTAGAGGCTGTTGCACAGGCCCAGGTTGGCGCCCTCGTAGCCGGGCTGGCGGGCCGCGCCCTCGAAGCAGGGCCAGCCGAAGTTCACCGGGGAGGAGGTCGACGGCGCCGGGATCCGGTTGATCTCCTCCCACGAGTTCCAGCCGACGTCGCCGGCCCAGATCTCGTTCGTGCCCGGGCGGATGGTGAACCGGAACGGGTTGCGCAGGCCGAAGCCGACGGGCTTGGCGGCGGCCGGGTTGGCCGGGTCGACACGCAGGATCGAGCCGTCGTACTGCAGCGGGTCCCCGGTGCTGCGCAGGCCCTGCGAGCGCAGCGCGCCGCCCTCGCCGGCCGGGTCGCCGCAGGGGTTCACCGGGCTGCCGAACTGGCCGTAGTCGACGGTGCCGAAGCTGGCGCCGTCGCCGGAGGAGGCGTACAGCGCGCCGTCGGCGCCGAAGTGCAGGTCGCCGATGGAGTGGCTGGGGAACTGCTGGCACCAGTCGTCGATCAGCGTCGTTTCGGTGCCGGTCCACTGGTTGCCCGCGGCGGTCAGCTTCGACAGCCGGCCGGTGACGACGCAGTTGCCGCCGGCCCCGCCGCCGGGGACCGGATCGCAGTCGTCGTGCCAGACCGGGGCGGTCTTCTTCGGCGGGGCGTCGTAGGTGTAGAGGACGTACACCGACGGGTCGTCCGGGAACGTGGGGCTCAGCGCGAAGCCGAGCAGGCCGCGGTCCCAGTAGTCGTGCACCTTGGCGGACAGGTCGGCGAAGACGGTCCCGCTCGTGGCCGACAGGCCGGCGAAGACCTTGATCACGCCGTTCTTCTGGGCGACGAACACGCGGCCGTCGGAGGCGAACTGGATGCTGGTCGGCTGGGTCAGGCCGCTGAACACGACCTGTTCCTGGAAGCCGTTCGGCAACGTCGCCGCTGTTGCGGGGGAATGTCCGAATCCGAGCGCGAATGCCGCGCCGGCGGCCGTGATGGCGGCTGCTGCGAAAACCGACAAACGCCGACGCAGCGACATATGTACGCCCCCTGTCCACCGTGAAAACAGGCGACAGCGTATCGCTGGACGTCGACAGGGTTAATTGTTCGATACGCCGAGACCGGATTGACCGTTCGGTCAGCGAGCGGCCCGCCGGTCACGGAAACCGGCGGGCCGACGACGATCCCGGCTAGGCGGCCGTCTGCTGATAGACGCGGATGTAGTCGACCTCGAGCTGGCGGGTCAGCGACGGGTCGGTGAGCCCGACGCCCCAGCCGCGCTGCCAGTCGTTGTCGACCATCATGTGCATGAGCAGCTGCATGGGGCCCTTCTCGATGGCGGGCGCGTTGGTGAACCGCGCGCACTCGACGCCGTCGATGTACCAGGAGATGTGGTCGGGCTCCCAGTCCACGCCCATCCGCACGAAGTCCTTCGAGTAGTCCTTCGCCGCGCACTTGCCGTTGTTCTTCTTGCCGCTGTTGACGTGCATGGACTCCTTGCGGTCGTCCCAGTGGTACGTCATGTACATCGTCGAGGGGTCGTCGCCCATCTCCTCGAGGATGTCGAGCTCCGTCTTGTAGTTGTAGGACGGGTCGGCCGGCAGCATCCAGAACGCGGTGAAGAAGCCCTGCGTCGCCGGGAACTTGAAGCGCGACTCGACGTAGCCGAACGTGAAGGAGTACAGGTACTTCGAGCCGTTGCCGGCGTTCGGGCGCGCCGTGGAGACCAGGCCCGCCTTGTACGTGCACGACCCGCCCTGGCAGGCGCTGCTCTTGTACGGCGGGCTCAGCGGCGCGGCGATGAGCTTCGCGGTGCCGCCGGAGACGACCACCTGGCTGGGCTGGTAGTGCTCCCGCCCGCCGTTGAACGTCGAGGTGCAGTCGCCGGTGTTCCAGTCGAAGCAGGGGCTGAGCTTGGTCTTGTCCAGCGAGCTGCCGTTGAACTCCTCGCTGAAGCCGATGGTCCAGCGCTTGCCGGCCGCGGGCGGGATCGCCGGGGCGCCCGGGGCGGAGCCGACGCCGGCCTTGGAGGCGGTGGCGCCCGGCTTGACCGACGCCGACGGGCCGGCCGGCGCGGACCCCGAGGGCCCCTCGCCGAGGCCCGACTCGCCCGCGGGGTCGCCGTTGCCCGCGGCGTCGATCGCCTGGCCCGTCTCCGGGCTGGAGGCGGCGGAGTCCTTGTTCAGGTAGGTGACCGCGCCGGCGCCGGCCGCGACGAGCAGCACCGCGGCGGCCGAGGCCACCACGACCCCGAGCCGGCGCCCGCCCCGCCGCGGACGCACCGGGAGGGCCGGTTCCCCCGGCCGATCATCATGTTCCGGAATGTCGACATCATCCGGCTGGAAACGCATTCGCCCGCCAATCGGTGCGCATTTGTGCACGTATCAAACACGTGCCGGACCAATTGCAGCGGCCACCCTACCACCGCTGTGCGCACGATCTTTGGCTTTGCCATGACGTGCGGCCGGGAGCTGCCATATACATGACAGGCCCCGGCCGCGAACCCCGCGGTACCGCGGATCTAGGCGTGGCGGCCGGACTGGGTGAACGGCATGCCGTGGTGATTGGTCTGGGCCAGGCGGCTGTTGAGGTTGCCCGCGTTGGCGATCTTGTCGTGGTACGCCTCGCGGCGGCGGGCCACGCACCCCGTCGGCTTGTCGCTGGCCGAGACGAGATCCGGGTCGAGGTGGGTGTTGAGCCCGTCACGCAGCAGCATCAACGCCTCGGCCCGCAGCTGCGAGACCCGCGACTCGGTGACGCCGAGCTCGTGCGCGATCTCCATCATGGGGCGCTCCTGGAAGAAGTACCCCTTGACGACCTTCCCGAGCCGCTCGGGCAGGGCCTCGACGGCGTTGTGCAGGTAGCCGATGCGCTCCCGATGCAGGATCAGGTCCTCGGGCCCGGCCGCCCGCTCGGGGACCATGTCCTCGGCGCTGCCGGCGGCGAATCCCTGCAGCGACAGTACGGCCGCCCGCTGGACGTCGTCGTCGATGGCCTGCAGCTCGTCGATGCTCACCCCGAGCGCCTCGCCGAGCTCGGCGTTCGTCGGGGTGCGGCCGAGCGCCGCGGTGAGCTCCTGTTGCATCGCGTCGACCTGCCGGGCCCGGGCCCGCACCGAGCGGCTCGCCCAGTCCAGCCCGCGCAGCTCGTCCAGGATCGCGCCCCGGATGCGGGTGGTGGCGAAGCTGCCGAACGGGATGCCGCGGCTCGGGTCGAACGCCTTGGCGGCGCCGGCCAGGGCCGCCATCCCGGCGGAGACCAGGTCCTCGCGGCTGACGTGGGCAGGCAGGCGGCCGAGCGTCTGGCGCACCAGATGCCCGACGAGCGGCAGATGCTCGCGGATCAGGTCCTCGAGCTCCCGGCCTTCCAACTGGACCTTGAGCGTGGCACCCTCAAGGGTCGTTGTCATCGGTTCCCCCTCGTGTCCGGGTGGACCCCGTGCAGGCGGTCCACCTGCTGACACGAAGAACTTTCGACTACGAAGGGTGCTTACGCCGTCACTTTCGGGTGCATCTCGGTTGCTGAACGGTGAGAGTCCTCAAGGCTCGGCGTGTCGCATAGCGCGCCGAAGCGTTCGAACACCGGTACAGTCGCGCCCGATGAACCTTGTGCCCCACGCGCCCCGCCTGCGCCGTGCCGCCCGCCGAGAGTTCGGCTGGGACACCCTCCGCCCCGGACAGCTGCCGCCGATGCGTGCCCTGCTCAAGAAGCGTGACGCACTCGTCGTGTTACCCACCGGCGGCGGAAAATCCGCGATCTACCAGGTTCCGGCGACGCTGATCGCCGGACCCGCCGTGGTCATCTCACCACTTCTGGCCCTCCAGCAGGACCAGATCGCCGGGCTCAACCGCCGCCGCGAGGGCCAGGCCGTGCGGATCAGCTCCGCCGAGACCCCCGCCCAGCAGCGCCGGGCCCTCGAGGCGCTGCGGGCCGGCACCGCCCGGTTCCTGTTCATCACGCCCGAGCAGCTCGGCAACCCCGAACGCCTCGCCGAGGTCAAGGCGCTGCGCCCGGGGCTCGTGGCCGTCGACGAGGCGCACTGCGTCTCCGCGTGGGGGTACGACTTCCGCCCCGACTATCTGCAGCTCGGGCACCTCATCCGGGAACTGGGCCGGCCGCCGGTGGTCGCGCTCACCGCCACCGCCTCGCCGCCCGTGCGCGCCGACATCATCGCCGCGCTCGGGCTGCGCGACCCGTTCACCCTCGTCGCCGGGCTGGACCGGGCCAACCTGCGACTCGCCGCCGTGCACTGCACCAGCGACGAGCAGCGCTGGCAGCGCCTCCTGGCCCAGGTCGAGCAGGAGCAACACCCCGGGATCGTGTACGCCCCGACGCGCGCCATCGCCGAGCAGTACGCCCAGCGCCTCGCCGACCGCGGCATCGACGCGGTCGCCTTCCACGCGGGCCTGGCCGCCGGCGAGCGCAACCGCCGCTACGAGGACTTCATGGCCGACCGGATCCCGGTCATGGTCGCCACCAGCGCGTTCGGCATGGGCGTGGACAAGCCCAACATCCGCTGGGTGCACCACGTCGCCCTGCCCGACTCCCCCGACAGCTACCTGCAGGAGATCGGGCGCGCCGGGCGCAACGGCGAGCCGGCCAACACCGTCCTGTTCTTCCGCGCCGAGGACGTCGCCCTGCAGCGGTTCTTCGCCACCGGCGCGCCCGACGGCAAGGAGCTGACCCAGCTCGCGGCCGCGCTGCGCGAGGGCCCCGCGACCCGGGCCGCGCTCGCCACCCGCAGCGGACTCCCCGCCCGCCGGATCACCGCCCTGCTGAGCCTCCTGGAACAGGTCGGCGCGGCCGAGGTCGGCACCGGGAACAAGCTCACCGCCCCGCGGTACGCGCCCAGCCCGGCCGAGGCGTCGCGGCTCGCCCTGGCCCAGTTCGAGCGGCACCAGACGCTGCGGCGCTCGCGGATCGACATGATGCGCCAGTACGCGGAGAGCGCGAACTGCCGCGGGCGCTCCCTGCTGGCGTACTTCGGCGAACAGGCCGACGCCCCGTGCGGGCACTGCGACAACTGCGCCAACGGCACCGTGGTCGTGGACCCGGTCGTGCCTGTCCTCACGTGGTGGCAACGGGTCTTTCGTCGTTCTCCGGCGGCAGCGGTACCGGCTTCGGCTGTCGCGCCGCCCGCCGCGCCCGTCGTCGACCATGAACGGCCGTTCCCCGTCTCCAGCGAGGTGCGACACTCGGCCTGGGGTACCGGAACCGTGATGGCCTACGAGCAGGATCGGGTCGTGGTGCTGTTCGAGCAGGTGGGGTACAAGACCCTCAGCGTTCCCATCGTGCAGAAGTCCAAGCTCCTGGAGCCCGCGTGATTCCCGACGATCTCAACGCCGCCAACGCGAAGCTCATCGAGGAGTTCCGGGCCGCCGGGCGCCGGCTCGAGGGGCGGCCGCTGCTGCTGCTCACCACCACCGGGCGGCGCACCGGCAAGCGGTACACCAACCCGATGATGTACGTCCGCCTCGACGGGCGGCTGCTCGTCGTCGCCTCCGCGGCCGGGGCCGAGCGCGACCCCGACTGGTATCGCAACCTCGTCGCCGACCCGGCCGTCACCGTCGAGGTCGACGGCGCCGAGTACGCGGCCACGGCCCGCCCGGCACCCGACCGCGACCCGTTGTTCGCGCGGATCGCCGAGCAGTACCCGTTCTTCGCCGAGCACCAGCGGGGCACTATCCGCACGATCCCCGTCGTGGAGCTCGTCAGCTCGGCGTGATGACCCGCTCGGGCTCCACGTGCTCGCGCTCGGTGCCCGGGACCTGCTCGGGCTTCCACCACGCGTCGGTGTGGTACTCCTCCGGCAGCTCGTCCTCCCACGGGTCCAGGCCGAGCCGCTCCATCGCGTCGAACCAGGCGTCCCGCCGCGACTGCGGCAGGCGGGCGCCGCACCACGGGCAGAAGCCGATCACGACCATCGACGTGCCGCCGTCGCGGACCGGCAGACCGTACTCGTCGAACTTGGCCGAGTAGACGACGACCACGTCCGGGTCGTCCCACGGGTCCACGTCCTCGTCCTGAAACTGGGCACGCATCCCGTCGCAGCAGTGTCGTAGCACCGCAGGAGTATGCACCGCTCACCGCGCCGCGACGAAAACTAGCTGATCAGCTGTCATGTGGGGGATAGTTCGGGCCGTCCTGGCCGGTCTACGCTCCCACCAGCACGTTTTCACCACGCATCGCACAACGCGCCGCTGGCACGCCTCCCGAATCGTCAGGCCGGCACCACATAGACCTTTACGCACAGACCCTTTGAAGGGACGCATCACATGAGCGACTTCGAGACCGGCGACACCGGCGCGGACTACGGCCACTACGAGGCCGGCCAGGAGAGCGGCGAGCTGGACCAGCTGCACCAGGCGCAGGGCTCCGAGGCCGACGCCCAGTCGCAGTTCGGCGTCTACGAGGAGGACCACCACAGCGCCGAGTCGACGGACTTCGCGCAGGGCCACCACACCGAGTACGACGCGCCGGCGGCCGTGCACTACGAGTCGGACGACTACACGAACTACTCGCACGACGCGACCTCGGACGACCACGTCTTCGCGGCCGAGGGCAGCGAGTCCTCGCACCAGGCCCAGTTCAGCGAGCTCAACGCGCTGCAGGAGAAGTTCGAGGCCGCGTTCGCCGAGGGCACCGAGGTGCACCAGCAGGGCGTCGGGGGCGCGGGCACGGCCGAGCTCGGCGCCTCGGAGAACTGATCGTAACGGCATTTCACCGACCGTAATCACGGTCAATGCTCTTGAGCCGGTCGGCGCTACTATTGGCGCCGGCCGGTTCTTTTTGTGCGGCCGACCGATTACTCGCAGTGTTCTTTCGGAAGATCGATTAGGTGGCATGGTGTATGGTGCTATTAGAAAGCGGAGTGCGGCACCACCTTGGTCACCCGTGTCATCTTCCTCACCCCTGAGCCTCGATCAGGACCTCGGCGGCCTCGGTCCGGACATTGATCACGGCCCGCCCGGCGCGATGCGCCCGCACCAGCCCCGCCGCGCGCAGCACCGCGAGATGCTGCGACACCCCACCCGGCGTGAGCCCGGTCCGCCCCGCGAGATCGCTCGTGGAGGCCGGCACCGCGAGCTCGACGAGCAACCGCGCCCGGGCCCGCCCCACCAGCGCCCCCAACGCACTGCGGCCCCCGCCCCGCGACTCCCACAGCGCCCCGACCCCGCGCGGCGGATACGCCAGCTGAGCCCGCTCCCCGAAGACCGTGAGCACCGACGGCCAGACGAACACCGACGGCACGAGCACCAGATCCCCGCCGTCGCGCACATCCCCCGCCGTGCACCAGCGCTGCAACACCGACAACGTCCCGTCCGCGAACGACACGTTGGCGTGCAGGTCGTTGAGCAGCCCGCCCACCCCGTCGGCGGCGAGCGACCGGGCCCGCGCGTACACCTCCGCCTCCAGCAGCACCCGGATGCGCGCCCAGTCGGGGGCGATCGCCGCGGCGAAGTACTCCCGCAGCCGCCCCGCCAGCACCGCCGGATCGAGATCGCTGCCGGTCTGCGCCCGCACGACGCCGGCCGGGGTGGCCGCGAGCACCGCCAGCTCGTCGTCGAGCTCCGGAAACGGGCCCGGCGGCGTCGGGGTGAGGAAGTCCGGGATGTAGCCGGGCGCCGGCGGCACCAGGCCCGCGAGCCCCGGCAGGTCCAGGCCCCGTGCGTCCAGGCCGCGTGCGTCCAGGCCCCGCACCCGCGACACCCAGGGCAGATGGATCGCGTGCGCGCCCGGGTCGCGCAGCACACGCAGGCTCGCGATCGTCTCCCACAGCGGGGAGACCGCGAACCGGATCCGCGCGATCGCGGCGGCGGACAGACCGATCGACACCACGGGAACAATTTAGTGTGGACTGAAACGTTGGGGCGGCCCCGCGCGGCGGCGGAAGAATGGCGCGCATGACCAACCGCGCCGCTCGTTTCCGGGCCCTGCACACCGCCACCGACCCACTCGTGCTCGTCAACGCCTGGGACGCCGCGTCCGCCCGCGTCGTCGCCGCCGCCGGCGCCCCCGCGATCGCGACCACCTCCGCGGGCGTGGCCTGGACCCTCGGCGCCCCCGACGGCGACGCGCTCACCCGGGACCAGGCCCTCGAGCACCTTGCCCGCATCGTGCGCGCCGTCCCCGCCGACCTGCCCGTCACCGCCGACATCGAGTCCGGCTTCGGCGCCACGCCGGCCGAGGTCGCCGAGACGATCCGCGGCGTCATCGCGGCCGGGGCCGTCGGGGTGAACCTCGAGGACACCGCCCGCGACGGCGACGCGGCGGGCCTGCGCGACGTCGCCGGGCAGCAGGCGCGCATCGCCGCGGCCCGCGCCGCCGCCGAGGACGCGGGTGTGGAGCTCTACATCAACGCTCGCGTCGACACGTACTTTCGCGGGCTTCCCGACGAGACCGTCGGCCGGGCCGAGGCGTATCTCGCGGCCGGTGCCACCGGGATCTTCGTGCCCGGGGTCGCCGATGCGGACACGATCGCGGGGCTGGCCAAGGCGATTCCGGCGCCGTTGAACGTGCTTGCGCAGCCGGGGACGCCCTCGGTTGGGCAGCTTGCGGCGATCGGGGTCGCTCGGGTCAGCCTTGGGTCGTGGATTGCCGAGGCCGCGTATGCGTTGGCTCGGCGGGCGGCCCGGGAGGCGTACACGGCCGGCACGTACAGCTCGCTGGCGGACTCGTACGATTTTGGCGAGTTGAATTCTCTTATGTCCTGAAATTTTTGGATTTACGGTGATTTTAAGGGGCGTTGCTTCCGCTGGGCGTCGGGTGGTCTCCAGGAGCTGGGTGGGGGGGCCGCCCGGGCTCGTGGGCTGCGGAGACGGGTTACGAGCGGGTTGCACACGTCCGGCTCGTTTCGGAGTCGGCGAGGTTCGGGATCAGCCGCGCGGGCTTTGCATGGTTGCCGGGAGCCTGCGGGGTGGGGGCGTGCGGCGTTTCGGGACCGCCTGGGGCTCGCCGGGCTTGCTGCCGTTGGCCGAACACCAGGAGCAGTTCGCCGCGCTGAGTGCCGTCGGCGGAACATGGGTAGCAGGTCGCCGCGCTGGGTGCCGTTGGCCGGACACCAGGAGCAGCTCGCCGCGCTGAATGCCGTCGGCGGGACATGGGTAGCAGGTCGCCGCGCTGGGTGCCGTTGGCCGGACGTGAGGAGCGCGGCGTAAGTACGACGCGTGAATCGTCGCGGGTGAGTGCATTCCGTCCTTCCGGCCGGTGTCTCGCCGGGGCGGGCGCGGGCGACAATCCGGGTGTGACGCTGCCCGTGCCGTACAGCGGCGCCCCGCTCTACAACGGTCCCGACGTGCGTATCGGCGACGTGCGCGTCGACGGGGTGGCGATCTACACCCCCGTCGGTGTGTGGCCGATCCGGGGCAGCCGCTGGATGGTGGTCTCGCAGCCGATTCCGATCACGACTACGGCGGGCTGGGGTATCGGGCTGGCGGTGACGTGTGCGGTGCTGGCGCTGCTGCTGTCGATCTTCACCTGCGGGCTGAGCCTGTTCCTGCTGTTCGGGCTGCTGTTCCTGACCGCGAAGACGCACGCGATGTCGGGGCCGCTCGTGGTGTCGATCCAGTCGGGGCCGAACCATTATCTGGCGCAGGAGATCGTGTACTCACCGTTGCACACGGCGGAGGCAATCCAGCGGGTCAACTTCGCGCAGGCCCTCGCGGCCCAGTGACGGCCTGGTCGGTCGCTGCCGTAGGCATCGCATCCGGCGAGCAGGTGCGCCAAGCCCCGGGTCGGTCGCTGCCGTAGGCATCACACCCGGCCAGCAAGTGCGCCAGGCCCCGGATCAGTCGCTGCCGTAGGCGTCGTAGCCGGCGAGCAGGTGCGCCCGCGTGCCCGTCAAGTGCGGCTCGACGTCGCGGACCCGGGCCAGAGCCAGATCCGCCGGCGCCAGGCCCGACACGCGCAGCAGCAGGCCCGGCACCTCGTCCAGGATCGCCAGCCAGCCGCGGCCCAGGGAGTCGCCCAGCGGCTCGTCCGGCCAGCGGGAGAACTCGCGGGGCACGCCGTCGACGGGGATCGTCACGCGTTCCGGGGCCGGGGTCGAGGCCGCGCGCAGGGCGCGTTCCACGCTGCGGCGGTCCGTCCTCGCCGCGACAGTGGCGGCCATGCGCAGGTCGATCAGCTGGGGCATCGGCGGGCCGGCGGTGGTGATCACCTCGACCCACGGGCTGTCCGGGGCGGGGGCGGTGGCCGTCACGGTGGTGCCGGGCGCGTCCAGGCCCGCGCCGGCCAGGGCGGGGGCGGCGGTCGCGGTGAGGGGGGCCCCTTCCGGGCTGCCGTAGAGCAGGCCGGCGTGCATCAGGCGGTCGTCTTCCCAGCCCCACGCGCCCAGGCGGCACGGGCCCGGCCAGGTCGCCGGGCCGTAGAGCGGCAGCGTCGCGGCGTTCGCGCGGACCCGGCCGGCCTGCTGGTCGATCAGGGCTGTGAATTCGATCCGGTTGAGTCTCCCCCCGTATCGCATGGGTCCGATCGTGCCGCATGCATCACCCCATGCGGACGGCGTGGATCCCTCGGCGCCACCCCTGCCGTATGCAATTTGCGGTAAGGGGTCACGCGTCGACACGGACCGCACCGGGGTGTCTACGCGCAGTACCGGCCGGCGTTCACCATGCGGACGTCAATGTCCGCCATTCGGGAGGGCGGCCCGGGTGTCAGACGACCTCTTCGATCTTGGCGGTCGCCACGTCGAAGATGAAGCCGCGCACGTCCTCGCGGTGCGGGATCCAGGGGCACTCGCGAACCGTGCGGATCGAGTTGCGCATGGTGTCGTGCAGGTCGCTGAAGCCCGGCACGTTCCAGGTCGGGGTCACGCCCGTCTCGGCCAGTTCGGCGCGGAACGCCGGGTCGTCGAAGCCCTCCATGCCGCACTCGGTGTGGTGGATGATCACCACCTCGCGGGTGCCGAGCTTGCGCTGGCTGATCGCGAGGGAGCGCAGCACCTCCTCGGTCGGCAGGCCGCCGGCGTTGCGGATCAGGTGGGCATCGCCGATCTCCAGGCCGAGCGCGCCGAAGAGATCCAGGCGCGAGTCCATGCACGAGATCACGGTCAGGCGCAGCTTCGGGCGCAGCGGGCGGGGGCCCGGGAAGGTCTCGGCGTACCGGGCGTTCGCATGGATCAGGTGGTCGATCGCGGACATGAACCGAGTGAAGCAGATTCGTCATCCGAACGGCTGATGTGTTGGTCACACGAGGCCAAAGTCACCCGGGCCGGACGGCCGGGGCCCGACGAGCGCGGGGCCGCCGGGGCGGACCGTTAAGGTGCTCGGGTGACTGACTGGGACGTGGCGATCATCGGTGGCGGGCCGGCGGGACTGTCGGCCGCGTACGAGGCCGCCCGGCGAGGCGCGCGCACGCTCGTCCTGGAGAAGGCGACGCACCCGCGGTACAAGACCTGCGGCGGCGGGCTGATCGGCCATTCGGTGCAGGCGGTCGCCGATCGCATCACGATCCCGGCCGACGACCGCATCGAGCGGGCCGACTTCACCCACGACGGGCGGGCGGCGTTCACGCGCCGGTCGGGCCGGCGGCCGCTGCTGGCGATGGTCCGGCGGCCCGAGTTCGACGACGCGCTGCGGCGGGCCGCGGAAGGGGCGGGTGCGACGGTACGGCAGGCGACCCCGGTCCGCTCCGTCGAGCAGGACGAGGGCGGGGTGCGCATCCGGCTCGCCGGCGACGAGACGGTGACGGCGGCGGCCGCGATCGGGGCGGACGGGTCGTCGGGGGTGACGGCGCGGCATGTCGGCGTCGAGTACGGGCAGGTCGACCTCGGGCTGGAGGTGGAGCTGCCGATCGGCGCGGACCGGCAGGCGCAGTGGAAGGGGCGGCTGCTCATCGACTGGGGGCCGTTGCCCGGCTCCTACGCGTGGGTGTTCCCGAAGGGTGACCTGCTCACCGTCGGGGTGATCTCGGCGCGCGGGGACGGCGAGCGGACCAAGGCCTACCTGCGGGACTTCCTGGCGCGGCTGGGGCTCGACGGGATCGAGCCGGTGCACGACTCGGGGCATCTGACGCGGTGCCGTACCGAATCGTCGCCGCTGCGCCGGGGCAACGTGATCGTCGCCGGGGACGCCGCGGGGCTGCTCGAACCGTGGACGCGGGAGGGGATCAGCTTCGCCACCCGCTCGGGCGCGCTGGCCGGGGCGGCGGCGGCCGGGAAGGACCTGGCGAGGTACGAGCGCGACGTCACCGAGACGCTGGTGCCGACGATGCGGGCCGGCACCCGCCTGCTGGCCGTGTTCGCGCGCCATCCGCGGCTGTTCCACAACCTGCTGCGCACCCCGCCGGGCTGGCGCATGTTCGAGCGCTTCTGCCACGGGGAGACGTCCTTCGTGGGCACGGTCGAGCGTTTTCCTGTACGGCAGGCGCTGCGCCTGCTTGGCTGAGCCCCATGAGATTCCGCGCGACCCTCGAGCTGCACGGCCGGACGGCGACCGGCATCACGGTGCCCGCCGAGGTCGTGGAGGCGCTCGGCACCAGCAGGAAGCCGCCGGTGACGGTGACGATCAACGGGTACACGTACCGCAGCACGGTCGCCTCGATGCGTGGCGCGTTCCTGCTGCCGGTCTCGGCCGAGGTGCGGGCCGGGGCGGGGGTCGCGGCCGGCGACACGTTCGACGTGGACGTCGAGCCGGACGGCGCGCCGCGGACGGTGGAGGTGCCGGCCGACCTGGCCGCGGCGCTGGACGCGGAGCCGGGGGCGCGGGCGCGGTTCGACGCGTTGTCGTACAGCAACCAGAGCCGCCACGTGCTGTCCGTCGAGGGCGCGAAGACCGCCGAGACCCGGCAGCGCCGCGTGGCGAAGGCCGTCGCGGCGCTCCTCGACCGGGCTATTTGACCAGGCTTTTTGACCAGGCTTTTTGACCAGGCTATTTGACCAGGCTATTTGACCAGGCTATTTGACCAGGATGCCCAGCGCCTGGGCCAGGGCGGGCGCGAGCTCCATGAGCTGACGCTCGTCGACGGTCGCGCCCCGCAGCGCGTCGGCGCCGTCGGCGACGTCGATCTCGCGGGCGCCGCGGAAGTCCACCTTCTTGCACGTCACCTGGGAGAAGCGGGCGTTGCGCAGGGACGAGCCGGGGAACGTGACGTTCGTGAGGGCGGCCCCGGCGCAGTCGAGCTCGTTGAGCTCGCAGTCCTCGAAGACGACGTCGGCGAGCGTGGCCCCGCGCAGGTTCAGGGTGTCGATCTTGCAGCCGCGGAAGGTGACGCGGCGCAGCCGGGAGCTGTACGCCTGCACGCCGGCGAGCGCGCTGTCGAGCACGGCCACGTCGAGCCACTCGCTGTCGGCGACGCGCACCCCGACCCAGCGGTTGCGGCTCAGCCACACGTCGCTGAACCGTGCCCGTTCGAGGCCGACGGTGGTGAGGGTGGTGCCGGTGAACGCCGACTCGATGAACTTGGCGCTGGTCGCCTCGCCGCCGTCGAACGCGGCCCCGCCGAAGTGGACCTCGGTGTAGTCGCCGTCGGGGGCGAGGGGTTCGCCGTCGGGGTGGGGCCGCAGGTAGGCGGCGTACGGAAGCTCCCCCAGCGATTGCGCGACGGCCATGCGGGTCACCCTATCGGCCCGGTCGTCGAGCGGATCACGAGTTCGGGGGTGAACACGAGCTCCTGATGGCGGTGGCCGGCGGCGTCCTCGGACAGCAGCAGTTCGGCGGCGACCCGGCCGAGCTCGCGGATCGGGCGGGCGACCGTGGTCAGCGCGGGGCGCACGTGCGCGGCGAAGGGCAGGTCGTCGTAGCCGACCACGGACAGGTCACCGGGCACGCGCAGGCCGCGGGCCTCCAGGCCGCGGATGAGGGCGAGCGCGACGACGTCGTTGACGCAGACGGCGGCGGTCGGCGGGTCGGCCCGGTCGAGCAGGGCGCTGATCACGGCGTCGGTGCCCTCGGCGAACCCGGCGGGGGCCATGCGCAGCTCGACGAGGCCGGCGTCGCGGGAGGCCGCGGCGAGGCCGTCGCGGCGCTGGCGGACCGGTTCGATGTCGGGGCCGGCGGTCACGAACGCGATGCGGCGGTGGCCCAGGCCGATCAGGTGCTCGCCGGCGAGCCGGCCGCCGAGCTCGTGGTCGACGGCGACGGCGCACAGGCCGGTGCCGGCCTGGCGGGCGTCGAGCAGGACGACGGGGGTGCCGCGGGAGCTGACGGCGGTCAGGCGCTGCGGCTGCTCGCCGGTCGGGGTGATGATGACGCCGCGCGGGGACTGCTCCTCCAGCAGCCGCAGGGCCCGCAGCTCCTTGTCGGGGCGCAGGTCGGTGCTGCACGCCAGCAGCATGCAGCCGGCCTCGTCGAGGTGGTCCTCGATGCCGCGGTTGAGCTCGGCGTAGAAGGGGTGGCTCTGGTCGAGGGTGATCGAGCCGACGAGCCGGCTGGGCAGGCCGCGCAGCTGCCGGGCGGGGGCGCTGCGGACGAAGCCGACGGTGTCCATCGCCGCCTCGACCCGGGCGCGGGTCGCCTCGGCGACGACGCCGGGGTTGTTGAGGACGTTGGCGACGGTGCTGACGGAGACGCCGGCCGCGGCCGCGACGTCGCGCATTCCCCGGCGCCTGCGCGCGTCCTGGACCACGACGCGCACGATACCGGCATCGACCAAGTCCCCTGCGTCGATGCCAAGGCCCTGCGTCGATGCCGGCCGGGTCACGCGGCGGGCGGGCCGACCCCGCCGCCGGTGAGCAGCCGCGCGATCGGCAGGGTGGCGGCGCCGAGGGCGACGGCGTCGAGGCCGAGCCGGCCGAGCTCGATGCGGGTCTGGGCGAACGGCTGGCGCAGGGCGTGGCGGGCGGCCGAGGCGCGCACGCGCGGCAGGAGGTCCTCGAGGGCCAGCGCGGCCCAGCCGCCGAGGACGACGAGCTCCGGGTTGAACAGGTTGACGAGGTTGGCGACGCCGGCGCCGAGGTAGTCGGCGGTCTCGTCGAGGATCGCGCGGGCGTCGGGCTCGCCGGCGGCGGCCGCGGCGGCCAGGGCGGTGAGCCGGGACTCCTCGTCGCCGCCGGGGGCCGGGCGGCCGGAGCGCTCGCGGAAGCGGGCGAGGATCGCCGCGGCGCCGGCGTAGGCCTCGAGGCAGCCGGCGGAGCCGCAGCGGCAGGGGCGGCCGCCGTAGACGAGCGTGGTGTGGCCCCACTCCCCCGCGCTGCTGGACGCGCCGCGGTAGGTGGTGCCGCCGGTGACGACGGCCGCGCCGACGCCGGAGCCGAGGAGGGCGAAGACGGCGTGGCGGTGGCCGCGGCCGGCGCCGAACCACATCTCGGCCTGGCCGAGGGTCTTCGCGCCGTTCTCGAGGTGCAGCGGCACCCGGGTGCCGGCGCGCAGGAGCGCCTCCAGCGGTACGGCATCCCAGCCGAGCGTCTGCGCGTGCACGAGGGCACCCTCCGGCCGCTGCTGGACGATCCCGGAGACGCCGACCCCGGCGCCGAGCACCTCGCGGCCGGCCGCGACCGCGTCGAGCCCGGTGAGGATGTGCCCGGCCACGGCCTCCGGCGGCGTCCCGCCCGGCTCGATCGGGTGGTCGTGCTCGGCGAGCCGGCGCAGGCCGAGGTCGAACAGTTCGACGCGGACGCGGGTCTCGCCGACGTCGACGCCCGCGACGACGGCGAAGCCGGGGTCGACGCGCAGCATCATGCTGGGCCGGCCGCCGTCGGACTCCAGGGCGCCGGCCTCCTCGACGATCCCGTCGTCGATGAGGTCGCTCACGACGTTGCTGACCGCCGGCTGGCTCAGGCCGGTGCGGCGGGACAGGTCCTGGCGGGTGAGCGGGCCTTCCAGGAACAGCCGGGTCAGCAGGGCGGAGCGGTTACGCAGTCGTACCCCTCGATTGCTCGCCCGCTCGACCTGCACGCCAGCCCCCGTTGTCGTCGCCGCCCGCGCTGGCAACTCTAAGGGCAGAGACCTTGACGCACGATCTGAGCGCCATTTAAATGACGACATAAATTAAGTCTCGATAGATTGCGTCTCGATAGATAAGGGACACCGCCGCCACCCCTCCTGTCGAGAAGGGCCCGCCATGTCGCGCTGCGACGCGCCAATCCTCAGCCTCGCCGCCCTGACCCTCGTGACCGGGTCGGTCGCGGCGTGCGACGACCCCGCGGCCGACGCGAAGACCCTCGTCTACCAGGTGCCCGGGGCGAGCCGGTTCGAGACCCTCGCCGGCACGGCGATGGCGGAGCTGTTCGCCGACGCGGCGGCCGGCAGGCCGGTCACCACGGAGTCCATCAGGGCCAAGCTCCGCTCGGCCGAAGGCAAGATCTGACCTGAGGAGAACCGCCCCGTGCTGGATCTGTCCGCACTCCCGCCCGGCTTCATCTGGGGCGCCGCCACCGCCGCGTACCAGATCGAGGGCGCCGTCGCCGAGGACGGGCGCAAGCCGTCCATCTGGGACACCTTCTCGCACGCGCCGGGCAACGTCGACAACGGCGACACCGGCGACGTGGCGTGCGACCACTACCACCGCTGGCCCGAGGACGTGGCGCTCATGCGGCGGCTGGGCCTCGACGCGTACCGCTTCTCGGTCGCCTGGCCCCGGGTGCTGCCCGACGGCACCGGCGCCGTGAACGCGGCCGGCCTGGACTTCTACGACCGGCTCGTGGACGCGCTGCTGGCCGAGGGCATCCGGCCGTTCGTCACGATGTACCACTGGGACCTCCCCCAGGCCCTGCAGGACGCCGGCGGCTGGCCGAACCGGGACACGGCCCGGGCCTTCGCCGACTACGCCGCGATCGTGGCCGGGCGGCTCGGGGACCGCGTCGCCGACTGGAATACCGTCAACGAGCCGCTGTGCGTGTCCTGGATCGGGCACCTCGAGGGCCGCATGGCGCCCGGCGAGCGCGACCTCACCCGGGCCGTGCACACCTCGCACCACGTGCTGCTCGGCCACGGCCTCGTCGACCAGGCGATCCGGGCGAACGCGCGGCTCGCGCCGAACGTGGGCATCGTGCTCAACCTGAGCCCGATCGAGCCCGGCAGCGACCGGCCCGAGGACGTCGCCGCCGCCGTGCGCGCCGACGGGCACACCAACCGCTGGTGGCTCGATCCGGTGTTCGGCCGCGGCTACCCGGCCGACATGGTCGAGTGCTACGGCGTCGAGCCGCCGGTGCGCGACGGGGATCTCGGGATCATCGCGGCGCCGACCGAGTTCCTGGGGGTGAACTACTACTTCCGGCAGATCGTGGTCGACGACCCGGCCGGGGCGGCGCCGTTCGCGCGCCAGATCCCGGTGCCCGGGTCGGTCGAGACGGCGATGCCGTGGGAGGTGTACGCCAAGGGCCTGCAGGACATCCTGGTCCGCGTGGCCGGCACCTACCGGCCGGCGAGCATCCTCGTCACCGAGAACGGCTCGGCGTGGCCCGACACGGTGGAGCCCGGCGGCGAGATCCAGGACAAGGAGCGCACCGACTACCTGGAGGGGCACCTGGATGCCGTGCGGCAGGCGGTGCTGCGCGGGGCGCCGGTCGACGGGTACTTCGCGTGGTCGCTGCTGGACAACTTCGAGTGGGCGTACGGCTACGACAAGCGGTTCGGCCTGGTCCGCGTCGACTACGACACCCAGGCGCGCACGATCAAGGCGAGCGGGCACCGGTACGCGGAGCTGATCGCCGCGCACAAGCGCTCGCGCGAGGCCGTGATCTAGGCTCGGATTCGGGCGCCGCTGGGTATAGAGGACGAAGCAGCGCCCGAATCAGACGCCTTCGAGGGGATTTCGACATGACGCAGCAGACCGACAGCTGGGACCCGGATCCGGACGACGAGGGCCAGTTGTCCGCGGAGGACACGCTGTCCGACCGCGGGCTCGACGACTCCCTCGACGAGGGGTACTCGCCGCCGGAGAAGCCGCGTGGGGTGACCGCGTTCGGCGTCACCCAGGCCGAGGCCGAGCAGGGTGAGTCGCTCGACGAGCGGCTGCGCCAGGAGGAGCCGGACCCGTCCGCCCGCCCGGACCTCGACGACTACGGCCGCACCACCGAGTCCGGCGAGTTCTTCGACGGCGGCGAGGTCGGCGACCGGCGGGCCGGGCGGCTCGTCGCGCCCGACGAGGGCATCGGCGAGGACGAGGAGAAGGACGAGGTCGGCTCCGACGTGGGCATCGACGGCGGCGCGGCCTCGGCCGAGGAGGCCGCCATGCACATCGTGGACGACCGCGACCTCTGACGGCGCGCGGCGGCGGCCCGGTAGGCGAGGGCCGCCGCCGCGACCAGCGCCGTCCACAGCAGGTAGACGCCGGTGAGGGCGAGCAGGCCCACGACGGAGACCAGCGCGACGGCGGCGGTGCGCCGGGCCGCCGACCGGCGCGGGAGCAGCCGCACGGCGGCGGCGGTGCCCAGCAGGTACACCACGACGAACGACCCCGACGTGAGCAGCATCAGGGGCCGGGGGCCGAGCCCGGTCACGGCGGCCACCACGAGCGTGGCGGCGGCGAGGGCGGCGACGACCGCGAGGCTGCGGCGGGGCACCTGGCCGGCGTCGGCGCCGCGGCCGAACCAGGCCGGCAGCCCGCCGTCGCGGCCGAGGGCGGCGCCGAGGCGGGCGGCGCCGGCGAAGTACGCGTTCATCGCCCCGGCGGTCAGCAGCAGCGCCACGACGGCGGTCAGTGCCCGGGCGCCGTGGCCGAAGCCGAGCGCGAGCAGGTCGGCCAGCGGCGCGGCGGACGGCTCGGGCAGCACGACCTGGCTGGTGGCGGCGACGGCGAGGTACAGCACACCGACGACGGCGACCGCGATCCAGGTGGCGCGGGGCACGTCGCGGCGCGGGTCGCGGTAGTCGGCGGCCAGGGACGTGAGCGCCTCCCAGCCGGCGAACCCCCACACGAGCACCGCGATCGCCGGGCCGATCGCGGCCCAGCCGTGCGGGGCGAACGGGCGCAGGTTGGCCGGGTCCGCGTGCGGCAGGGCGGTGACGATCGCGGCCAGCAGCAGCGCGACCAGGGCCGCGGCCAGGCCGAGCTGGACGCGGCCGCTCAGCCGGACGCCGCCGAGGTTCGCCGCGGTGACCAGCGCCACCAGGGCCGCGGCCGTCAGCAGCGTGGTGCGCTGGCCGCCGCCGAGGACGGCGGTGACGTACGCGCCGCCGAACGTGGCCGCGGGCAGCGCCCCGACCGGCACGGCGCAGTAGAAGGCCCAGCCGACCACGGCCGCGGCGCGGGGGCCGAACGCGCGCCCGACGTAGGAGGCGACGCCGCCGGTGTCGGGGAAGCGGGCGCCGAGGGCGGCGAAGGTGAGCGCGAGCGGGGCCGACAGGGCGATGAGCGCGGCCCAGGCGACGAGCGACGCCGGCCCGGCGACCTGCGCGGCCAGCCCGGGCAGGGCGATGACGCCGGTGCCGAGGACCGCGCCGACGGACAGTGCCGCGCCCTGCTTGACGGTGAGCATGCCTCCGACGCTAAGGTCGGGTTTGGCCCCGCAGAAGGGCCAATCCCGCGCGTGATCGATTGGGCCAAAGCCGGTGGACCTGCACATCAGCCTGGAGGGGCGCGGCGACCGCACCGACCGGATCTACCGGCAGCTGCGCGACGCGATCCTGGACGGGCGGCTGCGGCCCGGGGAGCGGGTGCCGCCGAGCCGGGAGCTGGCCCGGGACCTGTCGGTCGCCCGCAACACGGTCGCCGCCGCCTACGACCGCCTCGTCGGGGACGGGTTCCTCGCCGGCCGGTCGGGGGCGGGGACGTTCGTGTCGTACGGCGGGCCGCCCGCCCTCTCCCGCCGCGCGCCCGCCGGCCCGCTGCGGCCCACGGCGCGTTTCCTGGCGGTTCCGCCCGACCCGTCGCCCACGCCCGGGGCCCGGTTCGACCTGCGCATCGGCCACCCCGACGCGTCGCTGTTCCCGCTCGCCACCTGGCGGCGGCTGCTGGCGCGCTCGGTGCGGGCCTCGGCGGAGTACGACGACCCGTCCGGGCTGCCGTCGCTGCGCGCGGCCGTCTCCCGGCACATCGGGTTGTCGCGGTCGGTGCGGGCCGCCCCCGCGGACGTGCTCGTCACCGCGGGCGCGCAGCAGGGGCTCGACCTCGTGGCGCGGGTGCTCGTCGAGCCGGGCGCGGTCGTCGCCGTCGAGGAGCCCGGCTACCGGCCCGCCCGGCGGCTGTTCCGCAGCCACGGCGCGCGGGTCGCCGGGGTGCCGGTCGACGCCGACGGGATCGTCGTGGACCGCATTCCCGCGGCGGCGCGGCTGGTGTACGTCACCCCCTCCCACCAGCACCCGCTGGGCACCGCGATGTCGCTTCCGCGGCGCACCGCGCTGCTGGCCTGGGCCCAGGAGCACGGCGCCGCGATCGTCGAGGACGACTACGACAGCGAGTTCCGCTACTCCGACCGGCCGCTGGAGCCGCTGCAGAGCCTCGACCGCACGGGCCGGGTCATCTACGTCGGCTCGTTCTCCAAGACGCTGCTGCCGTCGCTGCGCCTCGGGTTCCTGGTCGCGCCCGAGGCCCTGCGCCCGGCGCTGCGCACGGCCCGCGCCCTGGCCGACTGGCACGGCGAGCCCGCGGCGCAGGCGGCCCTCGCCGCGTTCATCGACGAGGGGCTGCTGCGGCGGCACCTGCGCAGGGTCAGCCGGGTGTACGCGGCCCGCCACGACCTCGTGGTCAGGGCCGCCGCCGGACCGCTGGCGCCCTGGTTCGCGCCGGTCCCGTCCAGCGCCGGGCTGCACCTGGCCCTGCGCTGCACCGGCCCCGCCGACGTCGACGCGCTCGTGCGCGCGCTGCGGGCCGCGGAGGTGGCGGTGGAGCCGTTGTCGCACTTCTACGCGTCGCCGGCCGAGGATCGGGGGCTCGCCATCGGGTTCGGCGCCATCGCCACGGCCGATCTGCCGGCCGCCTTGGACCGGCTGACGGACACGGCGGCGGCGATCAGCGGCTAAGTTCATACCCATGCTCGCCCGCCGCGCCGCCGTCCTCGCCGCGCTCGCGATCGCCCTCACGGGGTGTTCCGCCAAGCACCACCAGGCCGGTCCCGGCGCCACGCCGGGCGCCCCGGACCCGACGACGCTCGTGGCCGGCCCCTCCTCGCCGGCGCCGTCGACCGCCCCGCCGAGCGCGGCCCCGCCCCCCGCGGGGCTGACCACGATCACCTACACGCAGGCGGCGACCGGGTTCCCGGCCGACCCCGACCAGGCCTCGACCGTCCCGCTGACGGAGGGGTTGCAGGTGCGGGAGAAGCAGCCGGTGTACGACGGGGTGGGGGGCACGGCGCGGGCGTACCTGACCCCGCAGATCAGCGGCGTGAACCTCGTGATGCCGGTGGTCGCCAGGCAGGACGGCTGGGTGGCGGTCCTGCTGCCGTCGATGAACCGCAGCATCGGCTGGCTGCCGCCGGGCGGCTGGAGCACCACCCCGCTGCGCGACCAGATCGTCGTGCACCGCGGCGCCTACACGCTCACCTGGGTGCGCGACGGCCAGGCCCAGCAGACGTGGACCGTGACCGTCGGCGCGCCCGCCACCGAGACCCCGCTCGGGCGGACCTTCGTGCTGGGGCGCTCGGCGCTGCCGAGCAAGGTGTACGCGGGGCTGGACGTGCTCGCCCTCGGCGCGGTGCCGGACGACAAGAAGGCCGTCGCGAGCGGGCTGGCCGACGCGCACACGGGCATCCACGCCTGGTACCGCAACGAGTTCGGCTACCGCGAGTCCAACGGCTGCGTGCGGATGCCGCCGGCGGCCCAGAAGACGCTGCTGGACAACATCGGCTCGGGCACCTCCGTGGTCGTGCTCCCGTAGGGATCGAATCGGGTGACCAGCGGCGGACCTGGCAGCGACGGCGCGCCAGCGCCGAGCGGTGCCTGGCGGGAGCGACGGTCCGCACCACCGCGGACCCGAGTCATGGGCTTGGGTTTGCTCGGCTCGGGACTGCTCGGCTTGGCTCGGGGCGGCTTGGCTTGGCTTGGCTCGGGGCGGCTTGGCTTGGCTTGGCTCGGGGCGGCTTGGCTTGGCTTGGCTCGGGGCGGCTTGGCTTGGCTTGGCTCGGGGCGGCTTGGCTTGGCTTGGCTCGGGGCGGCGATATGTCGGGCGCTTCGCGCCGCGACATATCGGATATTTCATGATGTAGCGGTGCCTCAGGCGGTGTCCAGGGGTTTGCCGGTTTCCAGCAGCGACTTCAGGCTCGCGATCAGCTCCGGCCAGCCCTCCGACAGGCCCGGGAGCACCGCGCTGCCCTCCTCGAAGCCGTCGTGCGTCACGGTGAGCTTCACGTGTTCGCCGCGCGGCTCGAGCTCGAACGTCACCTTCGAGCGCGGCTCCCGCGCGACCTCGGCGAGGTAGCTCTCGTCGATGTCGTAGGCCTTGGCCCACTCGGGGGTGAAACTGTGCCACGAGTACGACAGGCGGGTGAACGGCTCGGCGACGAGCACCACCTGCTCCGGGTCGGCGAGGACCGTGTCGTTGCGGTCGAGCCGCCAGGTCATCACGGAGCCGGGGCGCCAGTCGGTGTCGAAGGCCAGCCCCCAGTACTGCCGGGTGAACGCGGGATCCGTGATGCCCTTCCACAGCCGCTCGGGCGTGGTGCGGATGTAGGTGGTGTAGACGAACTCGGGCCTGCTCATCGTGGGTCCCTCCAGAGCCTTCTTGAGGTCGGCGAGCGCGTCGACCCGCCGCCGGTCGTAGCGGCTGATCCAGCGCTCGGCGATGTCGCTGATCGGGGCGGCGTTGAGGTAGTGCAGCTTTTCCCGGCCCCGGCGGACCGTGGTCACCAGGCCGGCCTCCTCCAGCACGGCCAGGTGTTTGCTGACCGACTGGCGGGTCATGTCCAGGCCCGCGCAGAGCTCGCGCAGGGTCTGCCCGTTGGCGTGGTTGAGCCGGTCGAGCAGTGCGCGCCGGCTCTCGTCGGCCAGCGCCCGGAACACATCAGTCACCGTCGCACCTTAATATGCAGCCTTTCGGTTGCACATGTTAGGCAGCCATTTGGTTGCCTGTCAACGCGAACGAGTGACTGGGCGAACCTTCGCGGTGCCGCACCCGGTTTGACGTACTGTGTTCACCACCGGTGATGATGCGGCGGCCCGCATGCGCCATGAGCTGCACACGCCGCTGACCTCGATCAAGGCGTACACCCGCCTGCTGCGCGACGACCTGCCGCCGGACGGCGCCGGCGAGGGCGCGGCGTGCCTGGACGCGATCGATCGCAACGCGGTGCGGCTGGAGCGCTACGTCGACAGCGTCGTGCTTCCCCTGGCCACCACCACCGCCACCCCGCCCGCTCGGGAGGGCGCGACGGATCTCGTGGGCGTGGTACGCGACGCCGTGGACCTGGCCCGCCGGGTCGCGGTGGCCGGCGCGGTGAGCGTGCACGCCGACGTGCCCGAGACCGCCCGGGTCGCCGTGGACGAGATGATCTGCCGCCACCTGGTGGGCCAGCTCGTCCTGTGGCTGACGATCACGGCCCCGGCCCGGGCCCACGTGGAGATAACCTTGCGCCGCGACCCGTCCATCCGCCTGGACGCGCGCATCGTGCCGGCGGGCGAGCTGACGTCGGCAGCACCTCAGCGCCGCCCGAGCGACTCGCCCCCGAAGCCGGCCCCGGACGTACAGGTCGCACGGGCGGTGGCGAACCTGTGCGGCGGGGATCTCCGGGTGGACGACACCTCGTTCCGGCTGTCACTGCCGTCCTCGGTCCTGGCCCCGGCGCCGCGCTGATCCGCGCGCCGTCCCCGCGACTCCGCACCGTGTCCGGCTAGGCGTCCGGCGCGGTTCGCGCGGGCGCCGTTCGCTTGGCGCGCGTCAACGAACGCGCCGCGCCCACGGCCACGGTCCCGTCGCCGCCGTGTCGACGCAGACGTCCGAGCACCGCATGCCCGGCCGACGGCCGCGCATGGCGGGGCCGCTGACGGCCGCTCCTGGCACCCGACGCCGAAACTGCCCCGACCCAGGCCCGCGCGCAACCCGCACCTGCGCACCACAGACTCGCACCACAGTCGTGCGAGAGGCTGGCCCGGGCCACGGTCGGCATGCGGCTGCAAGTGGCCGACGATGCAGCAGCTACCGTTGATTCCGGTCGCACTGTCCGCGCACGGGTGGCGGCGTCCTGCGCGGTTTCGGCGGTGCACTTGCGTGGCCCTGAATCGTACGGTTGTTGCGTCGGGGCAGCGGTGGCGCCACGCTCGGAGCAGATGCTGGCACGATTTTCCTCGACCGGCCGGCGTGGGGCGGGCAGCGTTTCCGCCGGGGCATTTTCCGCAGGTCCGTGAATGCGGCGCAGCTTCTCCGCATGCCGTCTCACCAACCCCAAATCCCGCCGCCGCTGCGCCTCCCGACGAAACTCGTCCTTTCCCGCCCACCAATTCCGAGCCTTCGTCCGATCCCGCATAGCAGCCAATTCCCGAGAACTGAACAACTGCATCTGCCCCATACCAAAATTATCCCAGCACACGCCCCGAACCACGACCCCGAACCAAGCCCGGCCCAAATGGCGAACATCTTCGAACCGGGACCACCGAATGACGACCCACACGAACCCGGCACACCCATAACGGCCAAGAGGAATGCCCGGTGGGCAACGACGCGCCCGGACCACGCTTACTCGTTCGGACACCCACCGGCAACCCGCATCGGCCCCACCTCCGAGCCGCCCCGCGAAGCTAACTTGATCTTTAACCTGCGCGGCGTGGCCGAGGGTTGGTCGATTTCTTCTTTTCAGGTTTCGGTTTGCAGGGTTCGTTGCTGGTGACGGCGTGGCGGCGGGTGGGGTGGCGGTTCGGCTTGCCCGGCGGTCGTCCGGGTCCTGCCCGGGTGGGTTTTGGTGCTTGGGCGGGGCAGGTGCTTGTCGCGCGGAGGTGCCGAAAGTCGCGCCGGACGCGGGCTGGGGTGAGTCGTTGCGGTGGTGCCGGCTGTTCCCATGGGCGGCGCAGGTCCGCGGCGAGCGGGCGGGCCAGTCGTAGTTGGGTGTGGGCGGCGATGATCAGCCAGGTCCACCGGTCGGCGGCGGCTGGGTCGCGCAGTTTCGGCACGGTCCAGCCGAGGGTCTGCTTGAACGGCCGGAACGTGTGCTCGATGTCGAAACGGCGCAGGAACGCCTGCCACAACAGGTTCACCATGGCCGCGTCCGGTGTCGGGTCGGGGACCGCGGCCGGGCCGTTGCTGATGCTGGTGGAGCACCACAGCCAGACCGGTTTCGCGGTGGCGCCGGAGGGCAGCCGGGTCACGTCGAGGCGGATCAGGGTGCCTTCCGGGATCGGCAGGTCGGGGCAGTCGGCCCAGGCGGCGCGGCGGGTCAGACGCGGGTGCAGCCGGTGCCAGGCGCGGGCTGTGGCGGTGCCGTAGAGGCGGGTCTCGGTCACGGTGGTCACGTCGGGGTCGTTCCAGCTGGCCGGGTCACCGAAGATGAACTCGCCGCCGTGCCGGCGGGGCCGGCCCAGCACGCCCAGCTGCCGGGGTGGGGTGGGCCGGCGCAGCACCCCGATCCGAACGCAGCCGGGCCAAGACCCGCACCGGCAGGTCACCAGCAGCCAGGCAAGGCGAGCGGCGTCGTAGCCCGCGTCCATCACGACCCACATCTGCGGATCGCCCGGCCGCCAGTGCCCGGCCGTGATCAAGCCGGGCGAGCACGTCGCGTATCTGCGCGGCGGTGACCGAGGCCAGATCAGCGCCCGGCGTCAGGCGCACCGCGTCCAACGGTGCGGTCCATGAACTGCGGCCGGCCTCCCCGCCACCATGAACGAGTACGGCCAGCCAGGCACCCCGATGTGCTGATCCTTCGCCCGCCCGTAGGTATGGCACAGGATTCTTTCCGGCACGGTGTTCGCCTCCGGCCGAAGCCAGCAGGTGACATCCACCGCGAGCGTGATCCGGCCGTCAGCAGCGCGGGGCAACGGCGCCGACGCCACCGCGGTACGCAGCCACTACACGTCCATCCGCACGGCCGCAAGCGCGTCATACAACGCGCCGTGACCACGACCGTGCTCCGCGACCAACGACAACGCCGGCAGCGACCGCACCGGCCCGTCCGCGCACAACACCGCGTCCGTCAACTCGAACAAAGCGTCCGCGCGAGCCGTCAAACAGCGGTACAACTCCCTGCGGAACAAGCCCAGGTCCCCACCCGCACCACCACGCCCACCACCAGGCACACTGATCCTCCGCACCCTTTGATCGGATCTTCTTCCCTAGACAAGAGGAATGATCGATCAAGGGCTGCACCCATGATCAGCCGGGGTCGATACCAACCCACCGGAGGTTAAAGATCAAGCTAAGGGATGTCTCGTAACTGCACGCTCGCACGGTTGAAGTCGGTCAGGTCTGGGTCCTGGGCAACGAAGATGTCCTCCAGGGTGCGCCAGCCGTGAACGTGGGCGAACCGGGCTTCTGCCTCCGTGAGCGGAACAAGCCAAGTCAGCACGACGCGCGTGGTGGGCGTGTTGCAGACCGCGAAGGAGTCGGGGAGGTACACAGGGCTGGTAGCCACCAACGCGGTCATCTCGGCCTCGGCGAAGAGCTGTCCGCGAGGGCCGATCAGCTCGCCTCGTGCCAGACCTCGGCCGCGTTCGATCAGCTCCCGGGCCACCTGAAACAACACCCCGGCGGCGTTGGCCGGCTGCCGGGCGTTGGGCAAGTGCATCATCAACTCTTGGTGCAGGCCGTCGCCGCCCTGCTGATGCAGGTGATGATTGGACAAGCCGAGGGTGGCCCATGTCGTGACCCCGGTGAATGGTGCGTCAGCGCCGAACGTGATGACCTGGACGCCGTCGGGTGTCGAGTGATCGCCGTGGGTACCGCCTTCGATCGGGCCAAGAAAGCGTTCCAGGTGCTCAACGAGCTCAGCCATGCCCTGATCATGGCGGATGGACCGGCGCACGGTTCTCGTGACCCGGTGATCTCCGTGCTGAAGCGATAGCTGACGATGGCCGAGTGCAGGTGATCTCGGCGTCGCGTCCTGAGTGGATCTTCCCGTTTGCGGGGCTGCAGCCGGCCCAGTTCCGCCGGCTGGTCCGGCTGGTCGCCGAGCGCGGCGGGTCCGCAATCGCCGACGGCCAACCGGGCCGGCAATGGGCCCTCGACCTGCCCGACACACTCGGACCACTGCTCGCCCTCGCACCAGTGCGGCGGCGGCCGGTCGATCAGATCGCCATCGTCGACGGCCCCTCATCCCGACCCGGGGACCACCGCCCGGCGGCACCGAGCAAGAACTATCGGTACTCGATGAACTTGAAGGTCGCCATCGATGCCAGGACCCGCATGGTCATCGCCGTCGGCGAACCGCAGCCGGGCAACCGCAACGACACGATTGTCTTCCGCACCTCCGGCATCGACCAGAAGCTGGCCGGAAGGCCAGTCATGGCGCCGTCGCGCACCTACACAACATCGCCCTGACCCGGTGAACCGCTAACCCCAGCCCAGGTCAACAACTTCAACCAGTTGCGAGAAGTCGCTTAGGCACAGGCCCCCGGGTCGGTGACATCAGACATATCGCCTGAGACCGACGGCGGGGGAAACGCCCGAACAAGTCAGCGGCTATGTGAACGGAACGCCACCGGGTCGAAGCGGCCGTGCAGGCGCGCGTCCAGCCAGTGCAGCGCCTCCCGCCGGAAGACCTCCGGCGTCATCGCCCCCGCCCCGTCCGGGATCGCGCCGGCCAGGTCGGCGTCCAGGTCGTGCAGGTTCGTGCGGTGTACGAGCTCCGGCTCCGCCGGCCAGGTGCCGAAGACGACCAGTGCCGGAATCTCCCGCTCGGCCAGGGCCCGCAGGGTGAGCGCCGTGTGGTTCAGGGTGCCCAGGCCCGGCCGGGCGACCACGATCGCCGTGGCCTGCAGCGCCGCGGCCAGGTCCAGGAGCGTCCAGCCGCCCTCGCCGAGCGGGACCAGCAGGCCGCCGGCGCCCTCGATCAGGGTCACGTCATGGTCCTCGACGATGGCGCGGATCGCCAGCTGGGCCATCACCGCCGTGAGCGCGTCCTCGCCCGCCACCCGGGCCGCGGCCAGCGGGGCGAGCGGGTCCGGGAACTCGGACAGGGTGCGGGTCGTGTCCGGGCCGGCCAGGCGGGCCACGGTCATCGCGTCCGGCTCGTCGCCCTCGGCGGTGCCGGTCTGGGCCGGCTTCACCACGGCGACGCGCCGGCCCGCGGCCGTGGCGGCGGCGGCGATGGCGGCGGTCGCGATGGTCTTGCCCACGCCGGTGTCGGTGCCGGTGATCACGAGCGGGCCGGCGAGCGGGCCCGGGATCTCCTCGCCGAACAGGGCGTCCAGGGGGGCGTTCAAGGGCGTTCCTTCAGGATGATGTCGAGCGCCTCGTCGAAGGCCTCGGGCGCGAGGCCGACGTTGACGGTCAGGCGCAGGCGCGAACGTCCGTCCGGTGTGGACGGTGGGCGGAAGCAGCCTACCGCCACGCCCCGGTCGCGGCAGGCCTGCGCCCACGCCAGGGCCTCGTCCGGGCCGGGCGCCGCGACCGAGATGACGCCGCCGGCCGGGGTCGGGACCTCCAGGCGCTCGGCCGCGCGGGCGGCCCGGGCCCGCAGCTCGGCGCGCAGGTCGTCGCCGCCGGCCAGCAGGTCCAGCGCGGCGCGGGCACCGGCGGCCACGGCGGGCGGGAGGGCGGTGTCGAAGATGAAGGTGCGGCCGGTGTCGACGAGCTGGCGGTGCAGCTGGGGCGGGCCCGCGATCACGCCGCCGGACGCGCCCAGGGACTTCGACAGGGTCGCGGTCACGGCCAGGCCGGGCGCGCCCGCCAGGCCGGCCGCGGCGACCCCGCCGGCACCGTGGGGGCCGATGACCCCGAGGGCGTGGGCGTCGTCGACGAGCAGCAGGGCGCCGTGGGCGCGGGCGGCCTCGTACAGCTCCGCCAGCGGCGCCAGGTCCCCGTCCACGGAGAAGACGCTCTCGGTGACGACCAGCGCCGGGCGGCCCGGGTGCGCGGCGAGGAGGGCGCGCACGGCGTCGGGGTCGGCGTGCGGGGCGACCACGGTCTCGGTCCCGTCGCGGCCGGCCCGGGCGAGGCGGCAGCCGTCGACGATCGAGGCGTGGTTGTGGGCGTCGGAGACGATCAGCGCGCCGGGGCGGGCCAGGGCGCGCACGGCGCCGAGGTTGGCCAGGTAGCCGGACGAGTAGACCAGCGCCGACCCGAACCCGAGCAGCGAGGCGAGGCCGTCCTCCAGCTCCTCGTGCAGCGCGGTCGTCCCGCGCACCAGGCGCGAGCCCGTGGCGCCGAGACCGTACGCCGACAACGCGGAAGCGGCGGCCGCGAGCACCGCCGGATGCCGGGAGAGACCGAGATAGTCGTTGCCCGCCAGGTCGAGAAGATCGTCGGCGCGGGGCCGCAGCTCACGGCGCAGACCGGCCGCCCGCCGGGCCGCGGCCTCCTCATCGAGCGCGGTCAGCCACTCCACCGGGACTCCCCCTGCCGTTGTAGGACCCCTACGATACCGATTGTGCGGTGTGCACAAAGTCATCGGGTGCGGACAGGCGACCCGAACGATTTGTAAGGTACGAGCATGCTTGATGCTGCCAAGGCCGTGCTGGACACCGGCAAGGGCCTCGACCTCGACGGGGTGCTCGAGGTGCTGAACTGCTCCGACGAGGAGCTGCCGGAGTACCTCGCGATCGCCCACGACGTGCGGATGCGCTGGTGCGGCCCGGAGGTCGAGGTCGAGGGGATCGTGTCGCTCAAGACCGGCGGCTGCCCCGAGGACTGCCACTTCTGCTCCCAGTCGGGCCTGTTCGCCTCGCCGGTGCGGGCCGTCTGGCTCGACATCCCCTCGCTGGTCGAGGCGGCCCGCCAGACCGCGGCGACGGGCGCGACCGAGTTCTGCATCGTGGCCGCGGTGCGCGGGCCCGACGAGCGGCTCATGACGCAGCTCGCCGACGGGGTCGCGGCGATCCGTGCGGCCGTGGACATCAACATCGCCGCCTCGCTCGGCATGCTCACCCAGGCGCAGGTGGACCGGCTGGCGGAGCTGGGCATCCACCGGTACAACCACAATCTGGAAACCGCGAAGTCCTACTTCCCGAACGTCGTGGGCACCCACACCTGGGACGAGCGCTGGGACACGCTGCGGATGGTCCGCGCGGCCGGCATGGAGGTCTGCTGCGGCGGCATCCTCGGCCTCGGCGAGAGCGTCGAGCAGCGCGCCGAGTTCGCGATCCAGCTGCAGGAGCTCGACCCGCACGAGGTACCGCTGAACTTCCTCAACCCGCGCCCGGGCACGCCCCTGGCCGAGCAGCCGGTGCTCGACCCGAAGGACGCGTTGCGGGCGATCGCCGCGTTCCGCCTGGCGCTGCCGCGCACGCTGCTGCGGTACGCGGGCGGCCGGGAGATCACCCTGGGCGACCTCGGCACCCGTGACGGGCTGCTCGGCGGGGTGAACGCGGTGATCGTCGGCAACTACCTGACCACGCTGGGCCGCTCGCCCGAGCAGGACCTGGCGCTGCTGGACGAGCTGAGCATGCCGGTCAAGGCCCTGTCGGCGACGCTGTGACCTACTGCGACCGGTGCGGGGAGCCGCTGGCCGACGGCTCCCACGCCGCGTGTGCACAGGCCAGGACCCTCGAGCCGCCGCGGTACTGCACCCACTGCCGCCGCCGCATGAAGGTTCAGGTGCTGCCGAGCGGCTGGTCGGCCGCCTGCGTCGAGCACGGGGTGCTCACCCGGTAGGGCCGCCCCACTCGGTCGCCGCGGCCGCGGCGCGCTCCAGCGTGCGGGGATGCACCCGGGCGATGGAGGCCGCGATGCGGCCGCGGCTCTGCAGCACCGCCGCGGCTTTGCGGGACTGCTGCAGCACCCGCAGGATCCGGGGACGGCGCAGCCGGTTGTACTCCTGCAGCGCCGCCGGCACCGCCCCGCCCGCGAGCACCGTCTGCAGCGTCGCCACGTCCTCCAGCGCGAGGGAGGCGCCCTGGGCCAGGTGGTGCGGCATGGCGTGGGCCGCGTCGCCGACGAGCGCGTAGCCGCCCGCGCCCGCCACCGGCCCGAACGTGTCCGGCAGCGGCGTGAGCTCGCCGACCGGCTCCTGCACCAGGTCCTCGGCCTCGGTGGTCTCCAGCAGCTGGGTCACGGGCTCGTGCCAGCCGGCGAACCAGCGCCGCAGCAGGGCCAGCTGGCCGGCGGGCGGCTCGGGGCGCAGCGCCCCGGGCACGGTCGCGACCCAGGAGATGCCGCCGCGGGTCGAGCCGCCGGCCGAGCCGCGCTCCCCCAGCGACGCGTAGGCGAACCGCTGCCCGAAGCCGAGGAGCTCGCCGTGCGCGGGGAGGCCGGCGGGAAGTTCGGGGACGCGGTACCACGGGATGACCGCCCGCCACGCCGCGAACCCGGCGCTGGCGAAGGTCGTCGCGGGGGCGAGCCGGCGCCGGATCGCGCTGTCCGGCCCGTCCGCGGCCACGATGAGATCGGCCTCGAACATCACCCGGCCGTCGCCGACGGCGGGGCGGTCGCGGCGCACCCGGGCGCTCTGCACGGCGATGCCGCCGCGGACGTCGACCTGGTCGCCGAGGCCGGCGATGAACGCGTCGTGCAGATCCTCGCGGTGCACGACGACCGGCGGCGAGCCGAGGTCGCCGGTGGTCGCGAGCGCGGCCGGCGGCACCAGCCAGGAGCCGTCCGGCCGGCGGATGCCCGCGGGCGGCACCGGCGTGGAGATGCCGTCCAGGCCGGCGGCCAGGCCGAGGGCCCGCAGCGCGCGGACCCCGTTGGGCCACAGGACCAGCGCGGCGCGGCCCGGCCGGAGCCGGTCGTCGCGTTCGAGCAGGGTGACCTTCCAGCCGGAGCGGGCCAGCGCGCCGGCGGCGGCGAGCCCGCCGATGCCGGCGCCGACCACTACCGCCGTGCGCATCAGCCCTGCGTTTCCTTGGTTTCCTGTTCTTCCTTCGCCGCTTCCGCGGGTTCTTCCTCGGGCTCGGGCGCCGCCGCCTCGATCGCCGTCGGCTCCTCACCGGCTTCGGAGCCGGCTTCCGAGCCGCCTTCCGAGCCGGCTTGCGAGCCGGCCGGGGCCGCGGTGGCGGCGACGAGGGTGATGTGGCCGTCCTCGTCGTACGTGACGTGCTCCTGCGGTCCGCGCACGCGCAGGAAGTACACGAGCGCCGCGGCGAAGACGATGATCGACGTCCAGTTGTTCAGGCGCATGCCCAGCACGTGGTGCGCGTCGTCGATGCGCAGCAGCTCGACCCAGAAGCGCCCGACGGTGTAGAGCATCACGTAGATCGCGAAGGCGCGGCCGCGGCCGAAGCGGTACTTGCGGTCGAGCAGCCAGACGGCCACGGCGACGCCGACGCACCACAGCGACTCGTAGAGGAACGTCGGGTGGAACACGCCCAGCACGATCGGCTGCCCGCCGGCCTCCACGGCCTGGCCGTGCTCGGTGTCCCAGTTGTAGACCTTGAGGCCCCACGGCAGGGAGGTCTCCTTGCCGTACAGCTCGTTGTTGAACCAGTTGCCCCAGCGCCCGAGCGCCTGGGCCACCGGCAGGGCCACGGCGAGCGCGTCGGCCGTCATGGCGAAGGGCAGGTTCATCCGGCGGCACGCGATGTAGGCGCCGAGCGCGCCCGCCGCGATGCCGCCCCAGATGCCGAGGCCGCCCTCCCAGATCTTGAACGCCTTGATGATCGAGCCGTTCTCCCCGAAGTACGCCTCGGGGGACGTGATCACGTGGTAGAGCCGGGCGCCGACGATGCCGAACGGCACCGCCCAGATCGCCACGTCGAGGATCACCCAGGGTGGCGCGCCGCGCGCCCGCAGGCGGCGGTCGGCGATGTAGCAGGCGGCCACGATGCCCAGCACGATGCAGAGCGCGTAGGCGCGCAGGGGAATCGGTCCGAGGTCCCAGACGCCACGGGTCGGGCTCGGGATCTCGGCCAGCGGAGACAGGACAGCATTCACGGGTGCACACGCTACCGCCGATCCGCCGGGAAGCGATGCCCGGGCCGGGTAGGCACGCTGTAGAGATCACCATCAGCGAACGTCTCGCGACGCTGAGCAGGTCGGCCTAGAGTCGGGGGCATGAGCTACTCAACGCTGAGTAACGGTAGCAAGGTGACCTGCGCGGTCGCCGCGGTCATCGAGGACGCGGCCGGCCGCGTTCTTCTTTGCCGGCAGGCCGGCGGCCACGGGCTGTGGGGGCTGCCGGGCGGGAGGATCCGCGCGCAGGAGAGCCCGGTGCACGCGGTCATCCGCGACGTGCGCGAGGAGACCGGCCTGGAGACCGAGGTCGTCGAGCTGCTCGGCATGTACCAGCTGACCGGTGACGGCTGCGGCAGCAGCACCCCCGACCTGTTCGTGCACGTCTTCCGCGGCCGGCTCGACGGCGGCGGCCCGGCCGTCAACGCGCCCGGCCGGATCAGCCGGCTGTCGTGGCACTCCCCCGACGCGCTGCCGGAGCCGCTGACCGCGACGACGCGCACCGCGCTCACCGACGCCGCCGCCGGGCGCGCCGGCGTGATCCGCGAGCTGCAGCGCGATCCTGAGCCCGAAGTCATCGACGCCTGAAGTTTTCCCGTAGTTTTCATGAGGCACCGGGTCCGCCGCCCCGCCCTCTGGATCGCGGCGCCCCGCATCCGCGATGATCTTCGGTATGGCCCCGCGGTACTACGCGCTCGGCGACTCGATGTCGATCGACGACTATGCGGGCGGCCCCGGACTGGGCGCCGCCTCCCTGCTCGCCGACGACCTCGGCATCGAGCTGAAGCTGCTCGCGCGCGACGGCGCGACGAGCGATGACGTCGTGCGCCGCCAGCTCGGCCAGGTCGCGGGGCGCCCGGCCCTGGTGACCATCACGATGGGCGGCAACGACCTGCTGACCGCGATCGTCGAGTCCCCCGACAAGGTGCCGGCCGCGGTCGAGGCGACGGCCGCGAACTACGACGCGACCCTGGCGACCCTCGCCGCGACCGGCGCGCGGATCGTGGTGAGCACCGTGTACGACCCCACGGACGGCACCGGCGACCTCTCGTGGGCCGGGCTGCCCGACGTCGACGAGGGCCTGGCGCTGCTGCACTCGATGAACGCGGCGATCCGCGCGGCGGCGGCCCGGCACGGCGCGGCCGTCGCGGACCTGCACGGGGCGTTCCTCGGGCACGGCGCGCAGGCCGGGGACATCACCCGGCCCGACTCGCACCCGGCCAACCGCGAGCTGTGGCTGTGCGGGCACATCGAGCCGAACGCCTGGGGCGCTCAGGCGATCCGGGACACCTGGCGGGCCGCGCTACGACGCTGAGAACGCGTGGAGCTTCTGGACGGCGGCGAAGTACACGTGATCGCCGGCCAGCAGCAGGGGCTCCTCGCCGCGCATGGCGTCGACGCCGACCTCCAGGCGCCGGATGAGCCGGCCGGTGCTCGTGTCGGCCGCGACCAGCTCGACGCGGTGGGTGCTGACGCCGCCGCGGACCGCGAAGTGGTACACCATCGCGTAGACGACGCCACCACCGTTCACCGGGGCCCAGTAGGAGGCGTCGACCTCCGCGTTCAGGCCGTAGGAGGTCCGCCAGCGCGGGGCCCCGGTGCCGGTGTCGAACGCGGCC
The DNA here is from genome assembly GCF_050947935.1 of Dactylosporangium sp. CA-052675. Taxonomy (GTDB): domain Bacteria; phylum Actinomycetota; class Actinomycetes; order Mycobacteriales; family Micromonosporaceae; genus Dactylosporangium. Next base: position 8,614,868 of record NZ_CP192010.1, read on the forward strand.
AGGCCGCCGTGGCCGTCGACGACGAAGAGCGCGCCGTCGCCGAGGCTCGCGTGCACCGGAGCCTCCAGGGTCTGCGCGTCGCACCAGCGCCGGGCGCCGTCGGCGGCCGTGTAGGCGCAGATGCCGCGCTCGCCGACCGCGTACACGGCGTCGCCGGCCGCCACGAGCTCGGCGCCGCTCGCGGCGCGCCGCCAGACCTGGGCGCCGGTGCGGGCGTCGAAGGCCGCGATGGCCGGCTGGGTGCCGTTCGACTCGACGCCGTTCGTGCCGTTCGTGCCGTTCGACTCGACGCCGTTCGTGCCGTTCGACTCGACGCCGCTCGTGCCGCTCGTGCCGTTCGACTCGACGCCGCTCGCGCCGGGGGTGGCCGGTTCGGTGCCGATCGACGTGATGCCGCCCGGCTCGATGCCCTGCAGCACGAGGTCGCCGAGCCGGACCGGCACGCGGAAGCCGGGCTCGCCGCCGAGCTGGGCGGTCCAGGCGGCCGAGCCGTCCGCGGTGCGGTACGCGGTGAGGGTGTCCCCGGCCGCGCGCAGGATCAGGTCCCCGGCCGCGGTGAAGCCGCCCGAGACCGCGTCGGGCAGGTCCACGGTCCACTGCCGTTCGCCGCGGAAGGTGTACGCGCGCAGCGTGCGCCGCAGCGCCGGGCGCTCGACCGCCTCGACGAGCAGCGTGTCCCCGGCCGCCGCCAGCGGCCCGAACGCCAGCCCGGGGGCGTCGACCACGGGGCCGAGGTCGTGCCCGGTCGCGGCGTCGTAGCGGCGGATCTGCCCCGACGGGCCGCCGGAGGCGCGCAGCACGGTGCCGTCGATCACGATCGCGCCGCCGACCTGCTCGCCGGGGCGGGTGGCGGGTGCGGCCCAGGCCGGGCGCAGGTGCTTCGCGGCGGCGGCGTCCAGGGGGCCGGTCAGCGCCTGGTGGCCGGAGCGGCCGGGGTCGCCGCCGTCCTGCCGCCAGTCGGCGTCGGCGGTGGAGCCGTAGCCGATGCCGGCCGCCGCTGCCCCGGTGGGCGGGGAGATCAGCGTGGAGGACATGGCCGCCAGGAGGAGCACGTGTGGTACAAAACGGAAAGAAAGCCGCACGGGGGCTCAACGAGCCCACCCGCCCGTTAGTGGCGGCGGACGCCCTCGGCTCCGCGCTCAGCTTGGCCACCGCGGCGACACCGGCCGCCGCGCTGCCGGCTTCCAGCAGGCAGCGCACGAGCGCGCTGCCGACGATGACGCCGACCGCCCGTCAGTGGCGGCGGACGCCCCCGGCCAGTTCCACGCTCAGCTTGGCCACCGCCGCGACACCGGCCGCCGACGATGACGCCGACCGCCGGTCAGTGGCGGTCAGTGGCGGCGGACGCCTCGGCCAGCTCCGCGCTCAGCTTGGCCACCGCGGCGACGCCGGCCGCCGACGATGACGCCGACCGCCGGTCAGTGGCGGCGGACGCCCTCGGCCAGTTCGGCGCTCAGCTTGGCCACCGCGGCGACGCCGGCCGCCGGGCTGCTGGCCTCCAGCAGGCACCGCACGAGCGCGCTGCCGACGATGACGCCGTCGGCGAAGGTCGCGGTCTCGGCCGCCTGGGCGCCGTTGGAGACGCCGAGGCCGACCGCGACCGGCACGCTCGAGCCGATCGCGCGGACCCGCTCGACGATCACGGGGGCGGCGCTGCTGGTCCGGTCCCGGGCGCCGGTGACGCCCATGACGCTCGTGGCGTAGACGAAGCCGCGGCAGGCCGCGACGGTGCTCGCGATGCGGGCGTCGGTCGAGGACGGCGAGACCAGGAAGACGCGGTCGAGGCCGTGCTGGTCGGACGCGGCCAGCCACGGGCCGGCCTCGTCCGGGATGAGGTCGGGCGTGATGAGGCCCGCCCCGCCGGCCGCGGCCAGGTCGGCGGAGAAGCGCTCGACGCCGTAGCGCTCGACGAGGTTCCAGTAGGTCATGGTGAGGATCGGCGCGCCGGTGGCCGCCGCGGCCTCCACGGTGGCCAGGCCGTCGCGGACCCGGAAGCCCGCGGCGAGCGCGGCCTCGGTCGCGCGCTGGATGACGGGGCCGTCCATGACCGGGTCGGAGTACGGCAGGCCGATCTCGACGATGTCGACCCCGTTGTCGATCATGGCGCGGACGGCGTCCGTCGCGGTGGCGACATCCGGGAACCCGGCCGGCAGGTAGCCGATCAGCGCGCTGCGCCCCTCGGCCTTGGCCTTGTCGAACGCGGTCTGGACGCTCATACGTCGAACCACTCCCGGGCGGTGTCCATGTCCTTGTCGCCGCGGCCGGACAGGCACACGACCACGGTCGGCTCGCGGCCCAGCTCGGCAGCCAGGGCCGGGATGACCCGCAGCGCCCCGGCGACGGCGTGCGCACTCTCGATCGCCGGGATGATGCCCTCGGTGCGGCACAGCAGCTTGAACGCGTCCATCGCCTCGGCGTCGGTCACCGGCTCGTAGCGGGCGCGGCCGGTGTCGTGCAGGTAGGCGTGCTCGGGCCCGACCGCCGGGTAGTCCAGGCCGGCCGAGATCGAGTGCGACTCGACCGTCTGGCCGTCCTCGTCCTGCAGCAGGTAGGTGCGGGCGCCGTGCAGCACGCCGGTCGAGCCGCCGGTGATGCTGGCCGCGTGCCGGCCGGTGTCGACGCCGTCGCCGCCGGCCTCGAAGCCGTAGAGGCGCACGTCCGTGTCGGGCACGAACGCGTGGAACGCGCCGATCGCGTTGGAGCCGCCGCCGACGCAGGCCGCGACGGCGTCGGGCAGCCGGCCGGTCTGCTCGAGGATCTGCCGGCGGGCCTCGACGCTGATCCCGCCGACGAAGTCGCGGACCATCGCCGGGAACGGGTGCGGGCCGGCCGCCGTGCCGAGCAGGTAGTGCGTGTTGTCGACGTTGGTCACCCAGTCGCGCAGGGCCTCGTTGATCGCGTCCTTGAGCGTCTTGGAGCCGGTCGTGACGGGCACGACGGTGGCGCCGAGCATGCGCATGCGGGCGACGTTGAGGGCCTGGCGGCGCGTGTCCTCCTCACCCATGTACACGACACACTCGAGGTCGAGCAGCGCGCAGGCGGTGGCGCTGGCCACGCCGTGCTGGCCCGCCCCGGTCTCGGCGATGACCCGCGTCTTGCCCATCCGCTTGGTCAGCAGCGCCTGGCCGAGGACGTTGCGGACCTTGTGCGCGCCGGTGTGGTTGAGGTCCTCGCGCTTGAGGAAGATCCTCGCACCGGTACCGCGGGCGAGCCGCTCGGCCCGGTAGAGCGGGCTGGGCGTGTTGGCGTAGTCGCGCAGCAGCCGCCCGAACTCGGCCTGGAACGCCTCGTCGGCCTGGGCGTGGCGGTAGGCGGCGTCGAGCTGGTCGAGCGCGGCGATGAGCGCCTCGGGGACGAACCGGCCGCCGTAGGTGCCGAAGTGCCCCTCGGGGTCGGGCAGCAGGCCCGCCGCCGAGAGGAACGCGCTCGCGCTCACCGGGCCGCCCGCGGCGTGGCCGGGTGGCTGCCGGCGGTGACGAGCTCGGCGACGGCCTCGCGCGGGCTCTTCTGGGTGACCAGGCCCTCGCCGACCAGCACGGCGTCGGCGCCGGCGGAAGCGTAGCGGATCAGGTCGTGCGGCCCGCGGACCCCCGACTCGGCGATCTTGACGACCTCGGCCGGCAGCCCGGGCGCGATGCGCTCGAACACCGTCCGGTCGACCTCCAGCGTGCGCAGGTTGCGCGCGTTGATCCCGATGACCCGGGCGCCGGCCTCCAGCGCGCGGTCGGTCTCCTCCTCGTCGTGCACCTCGACCAGGGCCGTCATGCCGAGGCTCTCGATGCGGTCGAGGAGCCCGGAGAGCGTGTTCTGGTCGAGCGCGGCGACGATCAGCAGCACCAGGTCGGCGCCGTAGGCCCGGGCCTCGTGCACCTGATACGACGACACCACGAAGTCCTTGCGCAGCATCGGGATGTCGATCGCGGCCCGCACGGCGGCGAAGTCGTCGAGGCTGCCGCCGAACCACCGGCCCTCGGTGAGCACGCTCACGCAGCGGGCGCCGCCGGCCGCGTATTCCTTCGCGAGCTCCGCCGGGTCCGGGATCTCGGCCAGCGCACCCTTGGACGGCGAGGCGCGCTTGACCTCGGCGATGACGCCGACGCCGGGGGCGCGCAGCTTGGCGTAGGCGTCCCTCGGCGGCGGGGCCTCGGCGGCGCGCTGTTTGATCTCTGCCAGGGGCACCTGGGCCTCGCGGACCGCCAGGTCCTCGCGCACTCCGGCGAGGATCTCGTCGAGCACCCGGCCGCTTTCCGCGTTGATCAAGGAGCTCCCCTCTCCGGTGGTCATGCGACCGATGCTAGGTCGCCCCCGGTCAGTGGACGGTCGCGGGGGTATGGCCGACATCACCTGATGGACTAGGGCATAATGCCTCGCCGCCGCGTTTTGTCGTACCCCCGTTCTAGGGTGTCGGCATGAGCGTGACGCGAGCGAACACATTGACGGCCACCTGGGCGTCCGTGTCCGCCGCGGCGGTCCTCTCGGCGGCGGCGATCTATCCCCTGCTGGCCCTGCTCGCCTCCGTCGCCGGCGGCCGGGCCCGCACCGAGCTGCTGGCGGTCGCCCCCACGCCCCTGGATCTGCCCGTCCGCGGCGCGCTCGGCCTGTGGGCGCGGGAGGGGGTGCCGCTCACCCTCGACTGGGCCGCCCGCGCCGACCCGCGCCTGACCGGCGACCCCGCGATCGACCGCCCGCTGCTGGACGCCTGGGCCGCGGCCCAGACCGGCGCGCCGGTGCCCCCGTTCGGGTTCGCCGTCGCCGACGAGGACGCCCTGGTCCTGGCCGCGGCCCTGGCCGTCACCGCCGACTGGGCCGACCCGTTCACCGACGGCGTGCTGCGCCCCGCGAGCGGCCCGTGGGCGGGCCGGCGCCTGGCCTCGCTGCACCGCCGCGGCCCCGACCTCACCGACCTGCGCTGCGCCACGACCGCCGCCGGACCGGTCACGCTGCTCACCGTCCGCGGCACCGGCGACGTCGACGTGGTGCTGTGCACCGCGGCCGGCACCGCCCCGGCGCCGGCCGTGCTCGCCGCGGCCGTGGAAACGTTCACCGCCGCCCCCGTCGGCCGCCGCGGCCCCGGGATCACCGCGGCCCTGGTCGACGCCGACGACCCGGCGCCCGAGCTGGTCGTGAAAGTTCCCCGCTTCGCGGCCTCGGCCGCGCACGACCTGCTCGGCGCGGCCGAGGTGTTCGGGCTGCGCGCGGCCGCCGCTCCCGGCCTGTTCCCGGGCATCAGCGCCACGCCGCTGCGGGTGGCGGCGGCGGGGGTGAGCCTGGCCGCGGCCTTCACCGGCCCCGGCTTCCGCGCCGCGCCGGTGACACGCGCCCCGGTCGTGCCGATCCTGCCCGGCCCGCCGGAGGGCACGGCGCGGGCGCTGCGCGTGACGGTCCGCTTCGACGAGCCGTTCGGCTATCTCGCCGTGCACCGCGCGACCAGCCTGGTGCTCATGGCCGGCTGGGTCGACACTCCCGAGGAGGCACACTGACGCGCGCTTCTCGCACCGCCTCCATCCGCGCCTCGCCGGCCACTTGTCCCCCGGCCCCGCACCGCCCCCATCCGCGCCTCACCGCCCACTCGTTCCCCGGCCCGCACCGCCCTGATCCGCGCGTCGCCGGCCACCTGTTCCCCGGCCCCGCACCGCCCTCATCCGCGCCTCGCCGGCCAGTCGTTCGCCGGTTCCCGCATCGCTCCCCTCGGCCTCGCGCGCCGCTCTTCCGGCACCGCGCCGACCGGACACAGCCCGCACTGAACCGACCATGCCGCCCTGGCCCTTCATTCCGGCCTTGGCTTCGCGCCCTTGAGACGGGCGTCGCTCTTCGGCACCACGCCATTCGTCTCCCGCATCTTCGAGCTCGGTGATCGTGCGCCGCTCGAGCGGCGTCACGCACGCACCGGTCGCCTGAGCGCCGCGGGTGACGGTCCGCTTCGACGATCGGCTCGGCTACCTGACCGTGCACCGCTCGACCGGGTCGACGTCGTTGAGGAGACGCACCGTGCCGCACGCCCCCCATACGCGGGTCGCGCACCGCCCTGGCCCTTACTGACGGGCTCCGACCTTCCGGGACCGCGTCGACCGGCCCGCAGCGCACGCGAGGCGGCACCCGATGCGGGCCGCTCCGGCACGACGTGGCCCAGCCGGGGCCGGCAGGGTCAGGACTCCTCGGACTCGGGAACCGGCTCCGGGTCCGGGCGGCGCCAGCGGGCCGGGATCTCGCCCCTCGCCTGCATTTCCTTCCACTTCGCGAAGGGGTCGAACTCGTGCTCGAGCGGTTCCTGCTCCGGGCGTTCGGCTTCGGGGACGTGGATGAGGTTGATGCGGATGCGGTACCAGACCGAGTTGATCCCCCGCATCGAGTCGACCAGGACGTCGGCGGGCTCCAGGAGCGGCCAGACCGTCGCGTGGCGCTCCTTCCACCGGTCGAGGTCGGCCAGGGCCTCCTCGCGCGTCGCGGTGCGCGTGATCTCGATCAGGGGCATGCTCGGCTGGCGGCGGCCGGTGCCCTTCTTCGCGGGCGCGCGCTTCTTGAAGGTGGACGCGAGCTCCAGCAGCGGCTCCAGCGAGCCGCGGGCGGACTCGATGCCCTCCCACGGGTCGGGGCGGCCCGGCACGGTGTCCACGGTGTAGGCGGCCGGGTCGCAGCCGGGGACCTCGTCCCAGCTCAGGGGGGCGGAGACCTTCGCCTCTTCCGAGGGGCGTACCGAATAACCCGACGCGGTGGTGTGGTCCTTCGCGTTCTGGTTGTAGTCGAGGAACACCCCCTGCCGCTCCTCCTTCCACCACGCGCCGGTCGCGAGGTCCGGGGCGCGGCGGGCGACCTCGCGGGCGAAGCCCTCGGCGGCGCGGCGTACCTCGGCGAAGGTCCAGCGGGGCTCGATGCGCGCGTAGATGTGGAAGCCGCGGGAGCCGGAGGTCTTCGGCCAGCCCGCGAGCCCGTACTCCTCGAGGACCTCCCGCGCGATGAGCGCCACGTCGACGACCTGGCCCCAGGGCACGCCCGGCACCGGGTCGAGGTCGATGCGCAGCTCGTCGGGGTGCTCAAGGTCCTCGGCGAGCACGGAGTGGGTGTGCAGCTCCAGGCAGCCGAGGTTGATCACCCAGGCGAGCTGGGCGGCGTCGCGCAGGACGATCTCCTCGGCGGTGCGGCCGGACGGGTAGCGCAGTTGCGCGGTCTCGATCCAGTCCGGCCGTTTGGCGGGCGCGCGCTTCTGGAAGAACGCCTCGCCCTCGATGCCGTTGACGTAACGCTTGAGAGCCATCGGCCGCCCGCCCGCGCCCCGCAGGGCACCGTCGGCGACGGCGAGGTAGTAGCGCACCACGTCGATCTTCGTGCGGCCGGACTTCGGGAAGTACACCTTGTCCGGATTGGTGATCGTCACCTCGCGCCCGGCGACCTCGATCACTTCCTCAGCGCTGCTCGCCATGGGCCGAACCCTACTCGGGTCGATCACCCCTCGTCGGATCTTCGCCCCGGTCGAGCGCGTCCCACATGTCGGTCTGCGCGTGCTGCCGGCGGGCCGGCGCGGAAGTGCGTTCGTAGCGCGCGCCCATGCCCGGCCACGAGCGGCCGGAGCGCACGGTGACCACGCCGGCCGCGAGGACGACGAGGCCGCCGAGCGCGCACACCAGCGGCCAGGCCACGCGCACGTGCTCGTCGAGGGTCACCAGGGACGCGACGACCACGCCGGCGCCGGCGACGACGAGCAGGACGCCGACCGCGAGGCGGGCGGCGGCCCGGGTGGCCAGCAGCGCGCCGGCGCCGGCGAGCCCGACGACGGCCAGCGCGGTGAGCCAGGGCGAGATCTCGGTGCCGGTGCGGTCGACCTTCAGCGGCGGCAGCGGGGCCGGCTGCACGGTGACGGCGGTCTGCCAGGATCGGGTGGCGGCGAACAGTACGACCGCAGCCGCCACGGCACACGCCACCGCCGTGGTCGCCAGGCCCCGCCGCCCCGACAGGTTCACCGGGCCGGCCGCAGCGTCTCGGCGGTCGCGATCGCGGCCAGCACCGCGGCGGCCTTGTTGCGCGTCTCGGTCTCCTCCGCGGCCGGGTCGGAGTCGGCGACGATGCCGGCGCCGGCCTGCACGTACGCGGTGCGGTCGCGCAGCAGCGCGGTGCGGATGGCGATGGCGGTGTCCATGTCGCCGCCGAAGCCGAAGTACCCGACGACGCCGCCGTACAGGCCGCGGCGCGTCGGCTCGAGCTCCTCGATGATCTCCATCGCGCGGACCTTCGGCGCCCCGGACAGGGTGCCGGCCGGGAACGTGGCCGCGAGGGTGTCGAAGGCGGTGCGGTCGTCGTGCAGCTCGCCGACGACGGTCGAGACGATGTGCATGACGTGCGAGTACCGCTCGACCGTCATGAACTCGGGCACCTCCACCGTGCCGGGCTTGCACACCCGCCCGAGGTCGTTGCGGGCCAGGTCGACGAGCATCACGTGCTCGGAGCGCTCCTTGGGGTCGGCGAGCAGGTCGGCCGCGAGCGCCGCGTCCTCCTCCGGTGTCGCCCCGCGCCACCGCGTGCCCGCGATCGGATGCAGCAGTGCCCGCCGCCCGTCGACCTTCACGTGTACCTCGGGCGAGGACCCGACCACGTCGAAGCCGTCGAAGCGCAGCAGGTACATGTACGGGCTGGGATTGGTCGTGCGCAGTACGCGATACACGTCGAGGGGGTCGGCGTCGGTCGCGCGCTCGAAGCGCTGGGCGAGCACGATCTGGAAGCACTCCCCCGCGCGGATGGCCTCCTTCGCGGCCTCGACCGCCTTCGGGTACTCCCCGGCCGGCGTCCGGCTCACCACGTCGCCGAGCGGCACCCGGTCCACAGTGGACACCAGCGGCGGCGTCGGGCGGGACAGCGCGGTGGTCATCGCGTCGAGCCGGCCGATGGCCTGGTGGTACGCGGCGGCGACCGCGGCGTCGTCGGCCCCGGCCGCGGGCAGCACCGCGTTGGCGATGAGCAGCGCGGCGCCCTCGAAGTGATCGAGCGCGACGAGATCGGTGGCGAGCATCATCCCGAGCTCGGGGTGGCCGAGGTCGTCGAGGGCGATCTCGGGGAGGCGCTCGAAGCGGCGGACGGCGTCGTAGGACAGGAAGCCCACCATGCCGCCCGACAGCGGCGGCAGGTTGAGCTCGCGCAGGTCGGCGTCGTCGGCGGTCAGCGCGGCGATGGTCGCGCGGAGCACCTCGGTCGGGGCCCCGTCGACCGGGACGTTCGCCGGGGGCGCCCCGAGCCAGTGCGCGCGCCCGTCCCGCTCCACGAGGGTGGCCACGCTGCGGACGCCGATGAAGCTGTACCGCGACCAGACGGCGCCGGCCGCGCCCGCCCCCTGCTCGGCGGACTCCAGCAGGAACGTGCCGGGGCCGCCCGCCAGCTTGCGGTACACGCCGACCGGGGTCTCGCCGTCGGCCAGCAGGCGCCGCGTCACCGGAACGACACGACGGGTGCGCGCGAGCTCGCGGAAGGTGGCCTCGTCGGGGGCCACGGCGCCGGTCGTCATCCGGATACCTCCAGCGGGGTGTAGAAGCAGGTGTGGTTGCCCGTGTGGCAGGCGGCGCCGGTCTGCTCGACCGTGATCAGCAGCGTGTCGCCGTCGCAGTCGACCGCGACCGACTTGACGTGCTGGACGTGCCCGGAGGTCTCACCCTTCACCCAGTACTCGTTGCGGCTGCGCGACCAGTACGTGGCGCGACCGGTCGTGAGCGTGCGGTGCAGGGCCTCGTCGTCCATCCACGCGAGCATCAGCACCTCGCCGGTCCCGTGCTCCTGCACGATCGCCGGCACGAGTCCGGCGTCGTTGCGGCGCAGACGGTCGGCCACTTCTGGATCAAGGTTCGACGGCACGACGGCAATTCTCCCGCACCGTGCAGACTCGGCGGTTTGGGGTCTATGGCTGCTGGTGTTGAGGGGGTACCTTGGCGGTGCGCCGCACGGAAGATCTGCGCGGTCGCCCACCCTTCCCCGCCTGCCGACGGCCACCCCCTACCCGTCTTCCAGGGGGCACCCCAACCGCCGGTCATGCGGTCGTCGGTTTGCGGGCGCCGCACGGCCTCCCGGCGTCCGCGACCCCTGCGCTGAGCCAACCAGCAGTCCGACCGGGAGGCTGCCCCCGTTCGGACCGAGCCGGACGGAGGACCCATGCACCCCAACATCACCCCGCCGAACGACCAGCCGCCCTCCTCGTCGTCGTCTTCTTCCACTCCCGCGGCGGACGCACCCGCCGAGGCCGTCGTACCGGCGCCGCGCGAGCCGCTCGACGACGCCGCTCCTGCCGCCACTGCCCCTCCCGCCGCCGAGGAAACCGCGGCGCTGGCTGATGATCCGGCCATCTCCGTCGCGGTGCCGGACGACATCTCGGCCCTCGTCGAGACCACTGGGGTTGCGGATGCCGAGGTCGTCGCGGGCGACGACACTCCTGCTGTCACCGATTCGGCCGTCGTGGAGAGCGAGGCGGTGGAGGATGGCGCGCCGGGCTCGGACGAGGCGGTCGCGGAGAGCGACGAGCCGGTTGCGGCGGCGACGGACGTCGCGGTTGCGGACGAGGCACCGGCGGACGTGACGGCGGCGGCGGCCGAGACCACCGAGGAGACCGGGGAGGGCGGCGCTGCGGAGGAGGCCGCGGCTTCGGAGGAGCCGGTGGCTGAGGCTGTCGTCGTTGAGCCGGACGCTGTTGTCGCCGAGTCCGTGGACGCTGCCGACTCGCCTTCCGACCTCGCCTCCGACGACGCCGTGGACTCGCCGGACGCTGTCGTTGCCGAGCCTGTGGACGCCGCCGACCTCGCGAGCGACGACGCCGTGGACGCTGCCGAGGAGGGCGGCGCTGCGGAGGAGCCGGTCGCTGAGGCTGCCGTCGCTGAGGACGCCGCCGACTCGCCGGCCGACCTCGCGGGCGACGACGCCGTGGACGCCGCCGACTCGCCGGACGCCGTGGTTGCCGAGTCCGTGGACGCTGCCGACTCGCCGGCCGTCGAGGTTGAGGATGAGCTCGCCGCCTCGGCCGACGCTGAGGGGATCGACGCCGCTGAGGAGCCCGCCGCTGAGGCCGGGACCGCCGACGAGCCTGAGGCTGCCGTCGTGGTTTCGGACGAGGCCACGGAAGCCGACGAGCCTGCGGCCGAGGTGGAAGCGTCCTCCGACGAGCCGGTTGCCGAAGCCGCCGACGAACCGGACGCCATTGCGGTTTCGGACGAGGCCGCCGAAGCCGACGAGCCCGCGGCCGAGGCGGAAGAGGCCGTGGACGAGAACGCCGCGGACTCCGACGAGCCGGTTGCCGAAGCCGACACCGAGGAGCCGGCCGCCGACGAGGCCGCCGCGGAAACCGACGCCGAGGCCGCCGCCGAGGAGATCGAGGCGGCCGACGAGCCCGCGGCCGAGGCTGACGATGCCGAGGAGAGCGACGCGGTCGAGGACGTCGCGGTTGTCGTCGCCGACGAGGAGCCCGCCGCCGAGGTCGACGCGGTGCCCGTGGTCGAGGACGCCGACGTGGCCGAGGAGATCGCCGCGGCCGACGACGCCGACGGTGAGGACGCCGCGGAGGAGCCGGTCGCCGACGCGGAGGACGCCGAGGAGGCCGCCGCGGAAACCGACGCCGAAGCAGCCGACGCGACCGACGAGCCCGCCGCCGAAACCGACACCGAAGCAGCCGACGCGACCGACGAGCCCGCCGCCGAAACCGACACCGAAGCAGCCGACGGGACGGACGAGCCCGCCGCCGAAGCAGCCGATGCCGTCGAGGAGGTCGCCGCTGAGGAGATTGCGGCCGAAGCCGACGACACCGAGGAGCCGGCCGCCGAAGACGTCGTGCTCATCGTGGCCGAGACCGACGACGCCGCGGACGAAGACGCCGCCGAGGAGATCGCGGCCGAAGCCGATGACGCCGCGGACGAAGACGCCGCCGAGGAGATCGCGGCCGAAGCCGATGACGCCACGGACGAAGACGCCGCCGAGGAGATCGCGGCCGAAGCCGATGACGCCACGGACGAGGACGTCGCCGAGGAGATCGCGGCCGAAGCCGATGACGCCACGGACGAGGACGTCGCCGAGGAGATCGCGGCCGAAGCCGATGACGCCGCGGACGAGGACGAGGACGTCGCCGAGGAGCCGGCCGCCGAGGACGACGGTGCCGAGGACGTGGTGCTCGTCGTGGTCGAGGCGGACGGTGAAGAGGAGGCCGGCGAAGTCGTGCTCCTCGTGGCCGAGACCGACGCCGAGGACGCCGACGACGTTGTGGCCGAAGCCGACGGCGAGGACGCGGACGACAGTGACGACGTCGTAGCCGAAGCCGACGACGAGGACGAGGACGCCGACGACAGCGACGACCTAGTGGCCGAAGCCGACGACGAGGACGAGGACGAGGACGCGGGTGAGCCCGTGGCCGAGGCCGCGGACGACGAGGAAGAAGACGAGGTCGAGGACGTCGTGCTCGTCGTCGCCGACGTGGACGAGGAGGAGGACGCCGGCGACGGTGTGCTGCTCATCGTGGCCGAGGACGACGAGGACGAGGTCGAGGAGGACGACGAGCTCGAGTACGCGGCGGTCGCCCCGGCTCAGCGGCGCCCCGGCGACATCGTCGAGGAGCGGATCGTGCTCTGGAAGCGCAAGCGGGCCGACAAGTTCCGCACGCGGATCGCGAAGGCCGAGTCTAAGTTCGTCGACGACCCGGTCAAGGCGGTGGCCCGGGCCAGCGCCGTGGTCAGCGACGCGATCGAGACGCTCGCCGAGAAGCTGCAGGAGCAGCAGCACGCGATCAACCCGAACAAGACCTCGAAGCACCCCGACACCGAGTCGCTGCGGGTGGCGCTGCGGCAGTACAAGGACTTCCTGGAGCGGGTCCTCTCGCTCTGACGCACATCTCAGCACAAGGGGCGGGCCGGGCAACCGGTCCGCCCCTTGTCGCATCCAGGGGTTTGCCCGCGGCCAAGATTTCAACTACCGTTGATTTCATCAAGTGTTGAGTTCTTTACCCCTCCGCCAGGAAGGACCAACCACGATGGACAACGCGATCGAGGTCGAGCACCTCGTCATCGCGCGCGGCAAGCGGCGGGTGCTGCACGACCTCACCTGCGCCGTCCCCGCCGGCAGCGTGACCGGCCTGCTCGGGCCCAGCGGCAGCGGCAAGACCACGTTCATGCGGGCCGTCGTCGGCGTGCAGAAGGTCGCCGGCGGAACCGTCACCGTCCTCGGCCACCCGGCCGGGTCGCGGCCGCTGCGCGACAAGGTGGGCTACCTGACCCAGGCCCCCAGCGTGTACGCCGACCTGACCGTCCGCGAGAACGCGCGCTACTTCGCGTCGCTCTACGGCCTCGGCGCGCGCGAGGCGGACGAGGCCGTCAGCGACGTGGGCCTGAGCAAGGCCAAGGACCAGCTCGTCGGCCGCCTCTCCGGCGGCCAGCGCGCCCGCGCCTCCCTCGCCTGCGCGATCGTGAGCAAGCCGCGGCTGCTCGTGCTCGACGAGCCGACCGTCGGGCAGGACCCGGTGCTGCGCAACGAGCTCTGGCAACGGTTCCACGCCCTCGCGAAGGCCGGCTCCACCCTCCTGGTGTCCAGCCACGTGATGGACGAGGCCGGCCGCTGCGACCGCCTGCTGCTGATCCGCGAGGGCCACCTCATCGCCGACGAGACCCCGGACGCCGTACGCCGATCGGCCGGCACCGACGACCTCGACGAAGCGTTCCTCAGGCTCGTGCAGGCCCACGAGACCGAACCGGTGGGCTGACCCGTGCCCCCGCGACCATCCCGGCCCCACGACCAACGTGGGCCGGCCCCATGCCCCCGCAACCATCCCGGCCACACGACCAAGGCGGGCTGACACCATGTCGCTGCGACTGACCTTCGGCACCGCCGCGCGCATCCTGCGCCAGCTGCGCCACGACCGCCGGACGATCGCGCTGATCCTCGTGGTCCCGACGGTGTTGCTCACGCTGCTGCGGTACCTCTACGACGACAACCCCCTCCTGTTCGACCGCGTGGGCCTGATCATGCTCGGGGTCTTCCCACTCGTGATCATGTTCCTGCTCACGAGCGTGGCGATGCTGCGCGAACGCACGAGCGGCACCCTCGAACGGCTCCTCACCACGCCGATCGGGAAGGTCGACATCCTGCTCGGGTACGGCCTGGCCTTCGCCGTCGCGGCCGCGGTGCAGGCGGCGATCGTGTCGGCACTCGCGTACTGGCTGCTGGGCCTCGACACCGCCGGCCCGGCGTGGCTCGTGGCCGTCATCGCGGTCGGCAACTCGGTGCTCGGCATGGCGCTCGGCCTGCTGGTGAGCGCCTTCGCCGACAGCGAGTTCCAGGCGGTGCAGTTCATGCCGGCCGTCGTACTGCCCCAGGTGCTGCTGTGCGGCCTGCTCCAGCCCCGCGACCGGATGCCCGGGTGGATGGAGGCGATCAGCGACGCGCTGCCGATGTCGTACGCCGTGCAGGCCCTCACCGAACTGGGCACCCACCCCGATCCGACCGGCGTCATGTGGCGCGACCTGGCCATCATCGTCGGCTGCGTCCTGCTGGCCCTGCTCCTCGGCGCGGCCACCCTGCGCCGCCGCACCGCGTAGCACCCGGCCCCGGCCCGGCCGCGTCGAACGCGCCGAGCAGTGCCACCGGTGCTGCGAGCGGTCGCGAAGAGCCGGGTCCCGGGCCGGCGCCGAGCGACGCACCGCGGGCGCTGGAGCACCGGCCGAATAGGCTGGGATCGCTCGCACCGCCCGGCGCCCCGCGGATCGGGCGCTGGGCGGGGCCGGCGGGCACCGCACGGTACGACATCAGGAAGAGGCACATGGCTCGCACCGGACGACGCCCGGGCAACCAGGACACCCGAGAGGCGATCCTGAACGCCGCCCGCCAGGCGTTCGCGGAGCGGGGCTTCGACGGGGCGTCCATCCGGCACATCGCGACCACCGCCGGCGTGGACCCGGCGCTGGTGCACCATTATTTCGGCGCCAAGGACCAGCTGTTCCTGGCCACCATGAACGCCCCGATCGACCCCGGCGAGATCCTCCCGCAGGTCTTCGAGCCCGGCCTCGACGGCGTCGGCGAGCGGCTGGTCCGCACGTTCCTGTCGGTATGGGACTCCCCCGCGGGCACGCCGGTCGTGGCCCTGGTGCGCAGCGCGATGCAGCACGACTGGTCCGCCCGCATGCTGCGCGAGTTCCTGGTGAGCCAGATCCTGCGCCGCGCCACGCGCGCCCTGAACCTGGACCCGGCCGAGGCCCCGACCCGGGCCGCCCTGGTCGCGTCGCAGATGATCGGGCTCGCGATGCTGCGGTACATCCTCAAGCTCGAACCCCTCGCCTCCATGACCCCCGAGCAGGTGGTGCGCAACCTCGCCCCGACCGTCCAGCACTACCTCGGCGACCCGCTGCCCTGACCACGCCCACGACTACGTCCACGCCCACGGCCAGGCCAGTCGTCCGCCAGGTCCGCGCAGTTCGTGCGCGCCCGTGAGGCCGGCGGCCGCCGGTCGTCAGTCGTCGGCCAGGTCCGCGCAGTTCGTGCGCGCCCGTGAGGCCGGCGGCCGCCGGTCGTCAGTCGTCGGCCAGGTCCGCGCAGTTCGTGCGCGCCCGTGAGGCCAGCGGCCGCCGGTCGTCAGTCGTCGGCCAGGTCCGCGCAGTGGGTGCGCGCCTGCGGGGTCAGCAGCAGCCCGACCATCACAACCGCGCACACGACCGGTACGAACCGCAGCGACACCGGCGCGTCCAGCACCCACGCGAGCAGCGGCGTCATCGTCCCCGCGAACCCCCAGAACACGAGGCTCGCCAGCCAGGCCCAGTGCTCGCCCCGCCGTACCCGCACGCCGAGGAACACCAGGACCCCGGCCAGCGGCGACAGGAACAGCACCGCGTTGAAGAACAGGACAAAATCCAGATATCCGGTACCGCCCTGAGCCACCGGATCCACCTGCATCCCCGACAGCAGGACGCCGAGGGCCATGAGCGCGAGCGTGAGCATGATCCCGCCCACCGCGTGGAACCCCGTCACCGCGACGCGCACCTGCATCGGCACGAATCGGCGGCCCCCGGCAGACATGCGCCCAATGTAGGCCATCCCCGCCTGCGAGAACGCCCGACACATAGCGTCAGACGTGAATCGACCCGCCGTCCACTTCCGGCGAGTCGTATTTATCGCTCGTCAGGGTATAAGTCCGATAAGTCGCGGCGCGAAGCGCCCGACTTATCGTTGAGTCAAGGCCCTCGCGTACCTCCCCCGACCGTGCACACTCGACAATCGCGGCCTACGCCCGAGCGCGAGTCCCGCGAGCACCACGCACCGAGCCGGCCGCGGCCCGAACCGCACCCATACCCGCACCCGCACCCGCACCCGCACCCGCACCCGCACCCGCACCCGCACCCGAGCGAGTCGAACGCGTCCAAGCCGAAGACACCAAACCCGGAAGCCCGCCGCACCCTAACCCGCGCCGGCCGAACGCGGCCGAGCCGGAACCGCACCCACCCGAGTCCAACGCGGCCGAGCCAGAAGCGCACCCACGCGAGTCCAACGCCGGCGGCCTGGAAGCGCACCGAGGCGAGTCGACCGCGGGCGAGCTGGACTCGGTCGCGTCCGCGGGTGGGGTGGCCGGCCAAGGCGTCAGCGGGTTTGTTCCAGCCACGAGGCGTAGAGGCGGGCGTAGATCGAGGTCGGGTCGCCCAGCAGGGCCGTGTGCGGGCCGCGCTGGACGACGCGGCCCTTGTCCACCACGATGACCTCGTCGGCGGACTGGGCCGTCGACAGGCGGTGGGCGATCGCGATCGTCGTGCGGCCGCGGGTCACGGCGTCCAGAGTGCGCTGCAGGCGTACCTCGGTCGCGGGGTCCACGGCGCTCGTCGCCTCGTCCAGGACGAGCAGGTCGGGGTCGGCCACGTACGCGCGGGCCAGGGCCACCAGCTGCCGCTCGCCCACCGACAGGGACTCGCCGCGCTCGCCGACCTGGGTCTGCAGGCCGTCGGGCAGGGACTCCAGCCAGTCGATCAGGCCCAGCGCGGTGAAGGCGTCCAGCAGGTCGGCGTCGGTCAGCTCCGGGCGGGCGAAGCGGACGTTGTCGGCGATCGTCGCGTCGAACAGGAAGCCGTCCTGGGGCACCATGACGACCCGGCTGCGCAGCGAGTCGAAGCGGACGGTGTCCAGCGGCACGCCCGAGAGCAGCACGCGGCCCGAGCTCGGGTCCATGAGCCGGGTCAGCAGCTTCGCGAAAGTCGTCTTGCCGCTGCCGGTCTCGCCGACGACCGCGACGCGCGTGCGGGCCGTGACCGTCAGGTCGACGTCGCTGAGCACCTCGGGGCCGTCGGGGTAGGCGAAGTGGACGTGGTCGAAGCGCACGTCGATCGGGCCGTCGGGCAGCGCGCGGCCCGCCTTGCCCGGGTCGGCGACGTCGGGCTCGGTTTCGATGATGTCCAGCACGCGGCGCCAGCCGGCGATCGCGTTCTGGGCCTCGTTGAGCACCTCGGTGGCGACCTGCACCGGCTGCACGAACAGCGTGGCCAGGAACAGGAACGCGGTGAGCTGCCCGACGGTGAGGTCCCCGCCGACGCCGAGCAGGGTGCCCACGACGATCACGCCGCCGAGCGCGAGCCCGGCCGCCAGCTCGCCGAAGCTCATGCTGATCACGTTGTTGGTCTGGGCGCGGAACTGGTTGCGCCGCGCCCGCTCGATCGCGCCGTCGAGCCGCTCGCCGGTGCGGCGCTGGATGCCGTAGGCGCGCACGACCGGCGCCCCCACCACGCTCTCGGCGATCACGCCGAGCATCGCGCCGACGCTCTCGCGCACCTCCAGGTAGAGCACGCTGAGCCGGCGCTGGAAGAACCGGACCACGAACACGAGCGGGGCGAACGCGGCGACGACGACGAGGGTGAGCTGCCAGGAGTACCAGAGCATGACGATCGTGGTGACCGTGAGCTGGCCCAGGTTGACCACGAAGAGCAGGCCGCCGAACTGCAGGAACTGGCTGATCTGGTCGACGTCGCCGGTGACCCGCGAGACCAGCGCGCCGCGGCGCTCGGACTGCTGGTGCAGCATCGACAGATCGTGGATGTGCCGGAAGGTGCGCGCCCGGATGCCGGCCAGGGCCGTCTCG
The DNA here is from genome assembly GCF_050947935.1 of Dactylosporangium sp. CA-052675. Lineage (GTDB taxonomy): Bacteria > Actinomycetota > Actinomycetes > Mycobacteriales > Micromonosporaceae > Dactylosporangium. The sequence continues at coordinate 8,632,917 of NZ_CP192010.1, forward strand.
CTCACGGTGAACAGGCGCACGTTCATGAGGTAGGAGCAGACCATCGTGACGAGCAGCACCCCGGCGGTGACCGCCACGATGCGCGTGATCACGCCGAGGTCGGGGCCGCCCGGTGCGCGGATGCCCCGGTCGATGCCCTGCTGGATGGCGACGGGCACGGCGACGCGGCCGGCGGTGGCGAGCAGCGCCAGGCCGAGCGTGCCGGCGAGGCCGGTGAACAGCTCCGGGGACAGGGCCAGGCCGCGGCGCAGCACCGACATCCGGGTGGCGGACGCGGCGGTCGCGGCGGCGCTCTCGACGGTGGTCATGCGCTCAGGGTCTCCTCGTCCAGCCGGCCGTCGCGGCCCTCGTCCAAGCGTTGGGCGCCGAGCCCGGGCCCGTCACGGCCGTCGTCCAACCGGTCGCCGTCGAAGGCGTGCTCGCGCTCCCGCTCCTCCTCCGCCTTCTCGTAGGCGGTGACCAGGTCGGCGTAGCCGGGCGCGGTCTCCAGCAGCTCGGCGTGGGTGCCGCGGGCCACGACACGGCCCCGTTCGAGGTAGACCACCTCGTCGGCGAGGGCGATCGTGGCCCGGCGGTAGGCGACGACGAGGATCGAGGCGGCCCGCGCGGGCCGGTCCGCCCGCGGCGCAACCGAGCCGTCGTCGCGGCGCAGCGCGGCCAGGATCGCGGCCTCGACCCGCGGGTCGACGGCGCTCGTGGCGTCGTCGAGCACGAGCAGCCGCGGCGACCCGGCCAGCGCGCGGGCGATGGTGAGCCGCTGCCGCTGGCCGCCCGACAGGGAGGTGCCGCGCTCGCCGACCGTGGTGTCGAGGCCGTCGGGGAGGTGCTCGACGAACCCGTCGGCCTGGGCCAGCCGCAGCGCGCTCCAGGCCGCCTCGTCGTCGACGCCGGCCCGGTCGAGGGTGATGTTGCCGCGGATGGTGTCGTCGAAGACGAACGGGACCTGCGCGACGAGCGCGGTGCTGCCGGTCAGCGCGTCCTGGTGCAGCTCCCGCACGTCGACGCCGTCGAGCGTCACGGTGCCGGCCGCGGGGTCGACGAGCCGGGCGGCGAGCGCCGCGATGGTGGACTTGCCCGAGCCGGTGGGCCCGACCAGCGCGACCGTGCGCCCGGCGGGGACGTCGAAGGTGACCCCCGTGAGCACCTTGGGCCCGTTGCCGGTCTCGTCGGTGTAGGCGAAGTCGACGCCGTCGAAGCGCAGGGCGGCCGGGCCGGTGCCGGCCAGGGCGGTGGTGCCGTAGACGGTGTCGCCCTCGGCGTCGAGCACCCGGCGGATGCGCTCCCAGCCCACGACGCTGCGGGGCAGCTCGGCGAGGACCCAGCCGATCGCCCGGACCGGGAAGGCCAGCACGGTGAACAGGAACGCGACGCTGACGACCTGCTCGACCCCGACGGCGCCGGAACGGTACCGATAACCGCCGACGACCAGCACCGCCAGGGTGCCGATGCTGGGCAGCGCGTCCAGGACCGGGTCGAACATGGCCCGGACCCGGCCGACCCGGATGGTGGCGTCGCGCAGCTGCACGGCCTTGGCCGCGAACCGCTCGGTCTCCGAGGCCTCGCGGCCCATCGTCTTGACGACCAGGGCACCGTCGAAGCTCTCGTGCGCGACCGCGCTGACCTCGGCCCGCAGCTGCTGGGCCCGGGCCACCCGCGGCGACATGCGCCGCGAATAGGCCACGTTGACCAGCAGCAGCGCGGGGAAGACGGCCACGCCGACCAGCGCCATCGCCCAGTCGGTGACGAAGAGCGAGGCGACCGCGGCCACGAGCATGACGATGGTGCCGACCGCGAACGGGAACGGGGCGATCGGATACCACGCCGACTCCACGTCCGCGTTCGCGTTGGACAGCAGCGTCCCGGTCGCGTTGCGCTGGTGCCAGGCCAGCGGCAGGCGCAGGTAGCGGCGGGTGACGGCCCGGCGATACTTCGCCTGCAGGTTGAACTGCATCGCGCCGGCGCCGAGCCGGCGGCCGAAGATGCCCACGATCTTGCCGAGGCTGACCGCGAGCACGGCCAGGCCGCCCAGCACGAGCGTGCCGGTGCCGACGCGGCCCCGGTCGAAGGCCGGCACCACGATCTCGCCGACCACGCGCCCCGAGACGAACGCCGTGGCGATGGTCAGCAGGCTGAACAGCACGCTGCCGAGGACCGACCACACGAACATGTGAGGCTCGTCACGGACCGCGTGGCCGAGCACCCGGAAGCCCTTCGCGAGCACTTTGCCACTGGTCAACACACGCTCCCTGGTTCCGCGACGGTAAGCGACCCGAACGCACGACAAACCTTACCGACGAGGTACGACAATTTCGGGGCTAGCGTTATGCCCATGACTGCCTTCGCCCGTTCGGAGCGCGCGGCGCTCGCCGACGCGCTGCTCGCCGCCGGGCCGGACGCGCCCACGCTGTGCGAGGGCTGGGCGACCCGTGACCTCGCCGCCCACCTCGTGCTGCGCGAGCACCGCCCGGACGCCGCCGCCGGGATCATGCTCAAGGCCGCCGCCGGGCACACCCGCAAGGTGCAGGACGGGCTGGCCGCGGGCGACTACCCGGCGCTCGTGGAGCGGGTGCGGCGCGGGCCGCTGCTGCTGCGCCCGTTCGACGAGGCGATGAACGTGACCGAGTTCTTCGTGCACCTCGAGGACGTGCGACGGGCCGCGCCGGGCTGGACGCCGCGCGACCTTCCGCCGTCGTACGCGCAGGTGCTCGCCGCCCGCGCGAAGACCACGGCCCGCCTGTCCGCCCGCCGCTTCCCCGCCCGCGTCGAGGTCTCCGGCCCCGGCGTGGAGCCGTTCACGGTCAACCCGAAGCGGGAGCCCGCCGTGCGGGTGTCGGGCGCGCCCGGGGAGCTGGTGCTGTTCTTCAGCGGGCGCCAGTCCGTCGCCGAGGTGTCGGTGACCGGCCCGGACGATCTGGCCGAAAAGCTGCGCGGGGCCCGGCTCGGCATCTGAGGTACGACTGCTGGGTCTTGAATCTGGTTCCAGAGCACGCATTCCGCGGCTTGCTCACGTTTCGGTTTCGGGTCTAGCCGGTAACGGGATCGACGGTTTACCGTCTGGCATCCCTCATCGTCCGTTCGGTCATCGGTCAGACGGCCCATGGCGGGTCGCCCGAACGGACGAGGCGACTCGACTCGTCCGAAGGTCGGCCGTCCGGTTGTGATCGATGCCACGCTCGACGATGTTGCGTGACCGGCAGCGACGTCAGGATCACGCTATGAAGAAACCTCACCCATGGATCGAGCGCTACCGCGCTCACATGGTGGCCTCCGGCAAATTCGAGGAGGGCACCACCATCACTGACCGGTGCGAGCTGCTCTACCGGCTCGACGCCGAGCTCCCCCTCGGGCTGCTCGAAGCCACCATCGAGGAACTCGAGAACTGGATGGCCAGCGGGCGCACCGCCGCCCGCCGAGGCCGGCGCAGCGCCCCGTGGTCACGGCAGACCAAGGCCACCTACTTCGGGCACATCGTCGGCTTCTACGGCTTCGCGTCCGACCCCAACCGCATGCCCCACCTGTCCTACGACCCGTCGGCGAGCCTCAGCCGGCCGAAGGTCCCCAGCCGCGACCCCCAGCCGTGCACTACGGAGGACCTCGAGCGGCTCCTCGCCCGAGCGCGAGCACCGTTCCTCACCTACTGCATCCTCACGGCCTACGCGGGCCTCCGACCGATCCAGATCAGCAACCTGGACCGGGAGAACATCACCGAGCAGCACATCTACGTCGCCGGGAAGGGCGGCAAGGTCTCCACGATCCCCACGCATCCGGCCATCTGGGCGGCGGTCCGCGACTTCCCCCGCGGACCGATCGCCACGGTGACCCACCGCGGCCAGGTCTTCCGGGCGACGGCCGACTACCTGTCGACGTGCACGAGCCGCGAGATCGAGCGCGCGCTCGGGCACCCGGGCGTGACGTTGCGGAACGTCCGGCACTGGTACGCCACGACCCTGCTCACCGAGAAGGAGCTCGGCGGGGCCGGCGCGAACCTGCGCACCGTGCAGGAGCTGATGTGCCACGCGAGCGTGGCCACGACCGCGATCTACACGCGAGTAGTGGGAAGGCAGCGGGATTTGGCGATCTCAGCGCTGCCCTCCCTGGCCCCGACACCCAACTAAGAGCCCGGTTCCAGTGGCAGTATGAAGCCGCCCGGCTCGCATTCGCGAGCCGGGCGGTGTGTCGATTTCGCCTCAGGCGTCCGGGGGCTCGCGGCGTCCGCGGCGAAACAGCTCGGCGCGGATGTCGCCGCTGGGGGCGTCGGTAAGGGCGGCGATCTCGGCGACGGTCATTCCCTTGTCGAACATGCGGATGAAGACCTTGGCCAGGTCCTGTGGAATGCGACGGCGCTGACGGGCTTCCTGGAGGACGCCGCCGGCGATGGTGACCTCTTCGGCCAGCCCGGCGCGATCGTCGGGAAGGTAGGCGACGACGACGGTTCCGACGAGCCCGTCCCGCACGAGCCTGAGGGCGTCGGCGGGGTGGTAGACGAGCGATGTCGGAACGATCCCTTGCTGTACGCAGTACTCGGCGGCGAGCTTCTCCTGCTGTTCGGCCGTCGCGGTACTACCGAGATGAATGCAGATCGCGGCTGTGGTGCCCTTTCTGTGCATGTACTCTCCCTCTTCCCGGTTTGCCTGCTGCTGTCAGGCGAGCACGGGTGGGGAAGAGGGACCCGTGCCCCCTGGCCGGACCTGTCCAGGATGTGTCGGGTTTGCGACACGTAACCGGCCGTGAACCAGACGTTAACCCTGTGGCAAACATTCTGGTGATCGCCCGAACGGGTGATCTCGTCCAGCCAACAGTCGCGAGGCTTCTGGCCAGCACCTTTCAGGCCCCTGGCCAGAGGTCGCGCCGACCGTTGGCCAAGATCCGCACGATGGCAGTCTCTCGGCGTGGACCCCGACCTGTCAGCCCTCGCGGCCGAGTACCGCGCCGCCTGGCAGGCGGTCGACGACCTGAAGCGCCAGCTCGTCGACGCCAAGCAGCGCGTCCGCGACGCCCGCGCTGACCTCACCGACGGGCTCGTCGCTAAAGCACAGGCCGGCGTCAGGATGGGCGAGCTCGTCGAGCTGACCGGCCTCTCGAGGGAGTGGATCCGCCAGCTGTTGCGGGCGAACGGCGTCGAGTCGGACCGCTAGGCCTCCGGCACGAAGTAGCCCACGGCCGGCACGCTCGTAAGCTCGCCGCGGAGCAGCAGCTCCTTCTGGGCGTCGCGGACAACGGTGAGGGACACGTTGTGCTCGCGCATCAGCTCGGCGCGCGACGGCAGGCGGTAGCCCGGGGGCCAGGCGCCGGTCGCGATCTGCTGGCGGATGTGGTCGATGAGCGCTTGCGTCTTCGATGTAGGCACAGTGATCTCCCTGGTCGGCACGACCATTCGATCACGCTCCCGTCTGGCGACTCAAGGTATCCGGATGCATTCGGGGGTTGCGGATGCATCTAGATGCACCTAGTTTGAGGATAGGACGTCGGGCCTGGTCGGCAAACCCCCCGGTGTCCAACCCGCTCGGCGCGGGCGGGAAGCGAGACGGCGAGGCCCCGACCGGCCAGCCGGGCTCCACCCGCCCGCGCCGCAGCCTCAGACACGGGTCCGGACCCCTGCATCGACAGTGGCCGGACCCGTCACCAACCCCGACGGAGGCGACATGCCCGAGCTGGACAACGCGATCGAGCTGGACATCCGCGCGACCGCACGGGTCATCGAGGAAGACGGCGGCCTGGTGCTGCTGCTGGAGGACGAGCACGGCGGGCGGGTCCGGTTCGCGATGCGGCGGGACCCCGCGAGCTTCTTCGCGGTGCGTCGGCTCGCGCTGCTCATCGAGCACCAGGCCAACGAGGTGCGTCGGTTGTCGATCGGGTACCGCGAGGGGCCGGTGAACGGGCCGACGCCCTGGCCGAGCCTCTGACCCTGAGCATGCAGAAGCGTCCCCGACCTCCGAAGAGGCCGGGGACGCTGTGCGTTAGGGCCGGGGCGGCATGGGCTCGCCGGCAAGGTAGCGCCGGACGAGGTCGCTGATGAGCGCGGAACGGCGGCGGTCGCCAACGGCCTCGCCGAGCTGGTCCCAGAGTTCTGGAGGGTCGGGGCGGATGACCCGGGCGGGCTTGGCGTGGCGGTCGAGGGCGCGGTCCTTGGGCATGAGGGAGAGTGTAGATGGTGGATTGCCACCATGCCCAGACTTCGCTATCCTGGTGGATATCCACCAGGAGGAGGCTTACCGTGAAGACCGCCGAGAAGCTGCACGACCTCATCGAGAAGCTCGAGCAGGACGCCCGCAAGGCCACCGTGGCCGACATCCTCATCGACCTCGAGGCGAGCCTCCAGCAGGCCAGCAAGGGCGAGGAGATGGGCATCCGCGCCGCCATCGAGATCATCTCCACCAACTACGACCACTGACGACGAGGACCGCCCGGGCGCACGAAGCGCCCGGGCGGCGGAAGCGGCGAGACTCGCATCGAGGAGGCAGACCATGCAGACGATCACCCGCCCCACCCCGCACCAGCTCGCCGACGCCATCACCGACATGGTGCTGCTCTACGCCGAGTCCAACCGTGAACTGATGTCCGCCCGCGAGGCCGCCCTACGGGCCCGCGGGGAAGCCGAGGCTGCCGCGGCCGCACGGATCGGCCGCTGCCGCCGAGCAGTCGATCGACGGTTCCGCGCCATCCAGCGGCTCACCGAGGCGCTCCGCCAGCGCGCCGACGCCTGAACACGCAGAAGCGCCCCCGCCCGGCCGGAGCCGAGCGGGGGCGCTGTGCTGCTGTACGACAGAGCTGTGCAACACCGGGTGTGGCACAGAAGCCGTCAGGTCGTCGACGGGGGCAGGTACTTCCGGGCGAAGTAGCTGACGATCGCCGTCACCACGGACTTACCGAGCAGGGCGGCGATGCCGAGCCAGTACTCCTTCGTCCACTGGGCGTCGCCGACGTTCGTCGCCAAGACGGCGACGATGGCCACGACGACGTCGAGGGCGAGGCCCTGGACGAGTGTGCGCCAGGCGCGGTTCACGGCGTCCGTGGACGCGTCGGCCGGCACGGGCAGGTTGTTGACCATGGCTCACTCCTCCTTGGAGCGATGCAGGGAAACCGGCCGAAGCCTGAACGGCAAGCCGGGTGGTTCAGGGTTCGCTACGTTGGCGTGATGGAGCAGCCGCAGTGCGAAGCCGTACATCGCAGCCCGACCGCGACCGGTGAAGTCGAGGTGCGATGCGCGAAGCCGCGCGGGCACGTCGAAGCGGGCGACCCGCGGCACGAGGGACGCGTCGGGCCGTTCCCGGTCAGGTGGGACTAGCGGCAGCGGTACTCGCGCTGCAGCTTCTGCGCCTCGCGGAGCAGGTCCGCGCCGCGCGGTGTCGACGGGGCCGGCTTGTCGTCGGCCATCAGGTTCACCAGGCCGCACAGTTGCTTCAACGCCCGGTCGGTGTAGACGATCGACACCCCGGACGCGATTAGCACGGCGACGACGGCGACGGTGATCAGCCACGCCCAGCCCGGGCGGCGCGGGTCAGGACGGCTCATCGGACTCCTCCGTGCGTGAGGAGGAAGACCGCGAGGAGCGCGAGGAGCGAACCTCCGGCGGCGACGACGAACCAGGCCCAGGCGGCGGGCGGAAGCCCGCTTTCGACAGCGCGCGCGCCTGCAGCCCGGTCGGCACGCCCAGGCACGCCAGGGCTGCCGTCACGAGCCAGCCGTTGACGTGGCCCGTCACCAGCATCCAGACGAGCATGAACGCGCCCAGGGCGAGGAGCACCGAGTCGCGCACCTTCTGAGGGAGCCCAGCGTTGCGTCGCGTCGCCACTCATCCCCGCCCCTTCCGGCGCCTCGTACCAGCCTGATACCCGGACACCTAGGCGCCGATGCCCTCGCGAAGGGCCTGCTTCACCGCGGCGACGATCGCGGGCCGGTCCGCGTCGCCGAGCGGCGTGTCCGGGTGCGCGACCACCGCGGCCGCGACCCGGTCGCCGAGCGCCGCCGCCTGCTCGTCGGTGAGCTCGAGCGCGGGCCGGCCGGCGAGCGCCGTGGCGGTCGCGTCGATCCGGGCGACGGTGGCGCCGAGCTTGTTCGGCCAGTTCGAGGTCTGGCCGTTGTTCTTCAGCGGGATCTGCGCGTCGCCCTGGATCAGGCAGCGCAGCCACGTGTCGATGTTCTTGAGCCGCTCGTCCTGCTCCGGGGTCATGTCGTCGTCTCCTCCGCTGAGCGCGGCGTTGACCGCGCTGAACAGCCGGTCCCACGGGAAGGCGGGGCCCGGGTCGGTGTGGTCGGTGCCGCCCCACGCGCGGCGCATGTCGTCGTGGCTGTAGAACGCGCGGACCTTCGGGTTCGCCTGCATCTCGGCGACGGAGGCCCGGCGCACCTGGATGCCGTACGCCCGGCACACTTGCGCCAGGACGGCGCCGAGCTGCGACCAGGCGACGTTGGCCAGCCACCAGTCGCGGGACTTGTCGTTCGTTCCGGTGATCTCGACCGCGACCGCGTTCTGGTTGCCCTGCGAGCTGCCCGCGTGGCCGGCGCGCGCCGAGGTGTCCAGGGACTGGATGACCTTCACGCCGTCGCAGTAGAAGTGCGACGAGACCCCGTCGGTGCGGCGGGTGGCGTAGGCGGCCTCGCCGTCCGCGGGGGCGGTGTTGCTGGTGTTGTGGATCGCGATGCCGAACTTCGTGCCGTCCGCGTCCAGGTAGGAGTTGCGGCCCTGCACGTAGGCGATACCGGCGACGCGCATGTGGCCTCCTAGGCGAGGATCGGCGTGAGGATCAGCGACGAGCCGGCCTTCACGGTGAGGTTGCCGACCGTCGCAGTGTTCTGCGCCCACTGCAGCCGGAAGAACCCCGCGGTCGAGCCGACGGAGATCGTGCCGCGGAAGTGGTAGCTGAAGGTGCCGCTGTTCGAGCTGCCGAAGCTTCGGGTTGCGGTGAGGGTGCCGGTGTCGTTCTGCCAGCCGTTCCACTCGACCTCGAGCGCGCCCGAGGACGCGTTCCAGGCGGTGTGCGGGCCGACGACGGCCAGGCTGAGGATCGAGCCGGACGGCTGCGTCCACGCCACCTTCAGGTCCATCGACGTGCCGGTGCCGTCGGTGGCCAGGATGTGCGCGTCGATCTTGTAGGTCGTGTTCGCGGCGACGGGCACGTTCAGCTCGTCGTCGCCCTGCACCGTCGTGGAGTTGTTGACGGACTCGTCGGCCTGTTTGATCAGGCCGAACGGGAGCGTGCGGATCAGGCCGGCAGCGGTCAGGATGCCGCCGGCAGCGAACGCGGCCACGAAGCCTCCTCAGAGGGCGACGATGATGGGGACGGCGACGTGGACCTCTTCGCCGGCCGCGTGGGTTTTGACGACGCCGTTGACCGACCTGGTGACCGTGAGCGTCTGCGTCCACGACGTCCCGGACCCGGCCGGCGCCGACACGTTGGTGACGGTCATCCGCTCGCCGGCGATGAAGATGTCGAACGCGCCGTCGGCGATGGTCCAGACGCATTCGTCGGCGATCGTCAGCGCAACGGAGGTGGCCGTGGTGTTGAACGCCCCCGACGTGGTGGACGCGCCACAGTCCAGCCGCGGCGTGGAGGTGTCGAGCTTCCCGACAAGCCACTGCGCGCCCGGGCTGCAGTTGAGCCGGGCCGTCCACGCCGTGGACGAGATCGTCTCCGTGTAGCCCTCGACGAGCAGATCGAGCAGGTCCGGTGGTAGCTCGTTCGACGGGACGTTCGCGATGGTGATCCGGGACCCAATGTCCGTGTCCAGCCACGACATCCCGATCGACAGGTGCTTGTCGGTGAGGTTGAGCGTGATCTCCGGATACCGCAGCCCGGCCCCGGTCGTGCCCAGGTTCCGGAGCCAGTCCGCGTACTGCTGCAGCCCGACGCCGTTCCAGGCGTTCACGGCCACCGAGTCCGCGTAGACGCCCTGCGACGCGATCGATACCAGGTCCGTCGACCTCGCCGACGACCCGCCAGGGGAGGTGACCGTGACGTCGTTCTGCAGCAGGAAGTTGTCGTCCGTCGGGGAGAACGGCCAGCCGACATGCCCCTGGTTGACGTCCAATGCCAGGTCGACGGGCCGGTTGTAGCGCATGGCCCGCGGGAGCATCTCGAGGAAGCCCTGCTTGGAGTCGTGGATGACGCCCTGCTCGGTGTCCTCGACCTCCCGCAGCTGGGCCAGGACGTCACCGGTGCGCTGCGGACCCATCTGCTGTGTTGCCGTTCCACCGGCGCCGCCGTGGACGAGGTCGCCGATGAGCGGCGTGATCCCCTGCGCGGCGAGGAGCGCGGTGAACCGCTCCCGGGTCGTCTGCCCGGCCCCGCCGGACGCGCCGAGCGCTCCGGGCCCGAACGCGGTGTTCCCGTCGCCGAGGCCGACGTGGCCGATCGTGTGCCCGCCGTTGGAGAAGCCGGTCACCGAGTCGTGGTAGATGAGGCCGACACGGCCGGTCGTACCAGCCGGGGAGAACGACCCGCCGAACAGGGTGGCGAGGCCGCCGCCGTCCGGGACGTACCAGCACGTCCACGTCGCGTCGACGTTGCCGCCGTTCTGCGTCCCCGTCGCCAGGAACGCCAGCTGCCGGCCGTCGGACAGCTTCGCACCCGAGGCGGCGTCGGTGAAGTTCACCGCGGTGCTCGAGGTGACGCCACCACCGGACCCGAACGCGTCCAGCTGGATGGTGTCGGGCGAGCCGGGGTTGAGGCGCAGCTGCCACCGGACGATCGACTGCCCGGGCGTCACCCACGACATCAGCTGGGCGGTGCCCGAGATCGACGACGAGGGGATGCGCATCACCCAGCACACCGACCACGACCCGGAGGACGTGTAGGCCGGGATCTGGAACGCCACCCGGCCGTTGGAGGCACCGAGCGTCGGCAGGGGGTCGGAGCCGGCCAGGCCGGACGAGGCGGCGAGGGAGATGTTCGTGAACGTCCCCGGCAGCCCGCCGCTGGCGGAGGCGAGGGTCATCGCGCCGGTGCCGTCCTCCATCGGCCAGTAGCCGACGAGTCCCGGCGAGGACGAGGTGGCGATGTAGATCGCGGACTTCAGCGGCTGCGCGCGGCTCAGCCGGCGCAGTTGCCCCGACGCGGTGACCGGCGCATACGACTGGGTCAGCGCCGAGTCGCCCCAGGTCACAGGCCACTCGTCGACGAACCCGGTGAACTGGATCCGGGGCCCGTCGACCATCGAGAAGTCGTCGAAGTCGAAGGTCGCGTTGCTGTTGGTGTTGCCGACCTCGCGGAGGCTGTAGACGCCCGGCGCGCCCGCGACCGGGCCGAGCGGCATGCCGACGTTCGACCCGTCGATGAGCCACGTCGACGGCTCCGGGCTGCCGTCCAGCCATACCTTCATGCGGACGCTCGTCAGGCCGGTCTGGAGCCGGATCCGGTACCAGGCGCTGGTCGAGTGCGTGAGACCCGGCACCGTCGCCGACGCGTAGACGGTCTGGACGCTCGAGGCCCACGTCACCAGGCGTGCCGTGAGTGTCCCGGACGTGCCGAACTGGATCTCGCCGCGCGCGTTGTCGCCCGGACCGGTGTACCGGATCACCACGCCGGCCGACTGGGCTGCGCCCGTCGACAACGCGTTGACCCGCGCTCGCACGGTCACGTCCACCCGCACGAGCGAGATCGAGCCGAGATACGACCAGTGGTTGACGCCCGCCGACGGATGCGTGTGCCGGCCGCCCGAGGCCGGAGCGACCGAGAACTCGGCCGAGGTGCCACCGGTGACGTTGCTCCAGGCGCCGCCGACGTCCGCGCTGCCCCACGAGCTCGAGACGGTGCGGGCAAACGCGTCGCTGGCGGAGTTGACGTTCGGACGGATGCTGACCCGCAGCGGAGTGCCCCGCCGGAGCTGCCCGTAGTACGGGCCCACCGGGTTCCGCGGCACGAACCTCCCGCCGTTGTTGAGGAACGTCAGCGAGCACCGATCAGGCTGCGCATCGGAGAACCGGTCGGCGCGGCCGCGGGAGATGCTGATCTCCGACCCGCCGACGTAGTCCGTGACGTCCGTCCACGACCAGCTGTTCGGCTGGCCGGTGACCGTCGCGCCCAAGGCCAGCTCGGTACAGAAGACGAACTGCGTAGCAGCCACGAGCACCCCCTAGCGGGACGTCCGCACGCGCTGGCCGTTGACGTAGAGCTGGACCTTGTCGTCGTAGACGAGCCGCTGGAACATGGCCGCCACCGCGTCCGAGCTGTTTCCGGCGAAGCCGAGCGAGATCGCGAGCGGGCCGGAGGAGCGGGCCGTCGAGACGGAGAAGCCGTAGCTGTCCCCGACCGTCTGGGCGAGCGCCATCGCGCGTCCCTGCGAGATGCCGCGAAGCGGGATGAGCGCCTCGCCGCCCGTTTCCGGTTCGCCGAACAGGACGGTGCCGGGATCGGAAGGGGCGACCACCATGCCCGCCGCCGCGCGCCGAACGCCGCCCTTCGCGTACATGCCACCCCGGGACTGTCCCCGCGGGTTGTCGCCGACCTGCTTCACCGTGACGTAGACCGTCTTGTCCTTGAGGCCGTTGATCTTCCGGAGGGTCTCGTCGAGGTTTCTGATCGCCTCTGTGAGGCCATGGATGGCAATCTCGGTATCGACCTGGTGCGGAATGTTCTTGTACTTGCCGATCAGGCCTTCGATCTGGTCCTTTGTGAGGCCCGCCTTGCGCAGCTGCCTCTCAAGGGCGGCGGTGCCATCGTCGTACGCCTTCGCGGCGTCCTCGGCGGACATACCTACAGCGAGGTTGGACTGGTACTGCTGCATGTTCGCCTGCACCACGGCGAGCACCGCTTCGCGGTTCGCCTGACCTTTAGCGGCGTGGATGTCGAGGGTCTTGCCGTTCTGTTTGAACGACTCGTCAAGCTTCGTGAGCGACTCGTTGAAACCCAAAACCGCCTGGTCGAGACCCATCGTGGCCGAGAAAAGTTTGCCGACCATCTTCCCGGCCAAGCTGTCGACGGACACCGAGGTCTCGCCGAGCTTCTGGTCCATCGCCTCGAGGTCGACGACCGTCGACTTCGCCGAGGCGCCGTAGTCGTCCAGCGCTCGGGCGGCTGCGTGAAAGTTCGTCGACTGCTGCGGCAGGTCCCAGATCCACCTCGGGATCACGGCGTCGCGGAACGCGGCCAGCTTCCCGTAGGCCTTCTCGGCGAACCCGATCAGCCCGCCGAGGCCGGCGATGAGCATCTCGACGGCCCGCAGCAGGTCTCGCAGCGCCACCGCGCCACCTTCGCCGCCCTCCGCGATCGAGTGCGCGAAGACGGCGATGGCGTGGCCGATCATCGGCAGCTCGTCGGAGAGCACCTTCATCGCCGCGGCCGGCCCGTCGCCCTGGGTCAGGTAGTTCAGGGCCTTGCCGATCCAGCGTGCGAACTCGGTGGCACCGTCGACCAGTTGAGGCAAGTACTTCGCCGCGGCCTTGAAGGTCTCGTCGAGTTTGAGCGACCCAAAGGCGGCCCTGATCTGTGGAGCGGCGTCGATCAGCGGCTGCTGTAGCGGCTGAGCGGCGTTCGTGAACTCGTGCTTGATCCCGTCGATCGCCGTCTTCCAGCGGGCCTTGATCACCTCGGGGTTGCCAAGGATCGCGCCCATGATGCCGAGACCGACCGCGCTCGCCCCGCCGGCGGCGAGGACGAGACCGCCGGCGCTGGCGAGCACGAAGCTGACCGCGGAGACCAGCGCGGCGATGAGCGCGGCCGCGATGACCGGGCCGAGGACCGGCGTCGACAGCGCCCCGGAGATCGAGGCGGGCAGCATCTTCGCGAGGTTGTCGCCGAGGTCGTTCGCCCGGGTCCACATCCGTTTGAAGAAGCCGTCCAGGTCGTGCTCGTCGGGGACGATCGCGTCGGCGAGCTTCTTCCGGACGGACTGCAGCCCGCTGAGCCGTCCCTGGGCGTCGCCGAGCTTTCTGAAGACGTCGATGTCGCCGGTCTTGACAAACTCGTCGGCGAGCTTCTTGACCTCGGCCCGCGTCTGTTTGATCTTGGTGTCGAGGACCGCGAGGCCGTTGTTCTTCTCGCCCAGACTGTTGACCTTGTCCCCGACCGAGTTGATGTCCCCGCCGAGCAGCTTCAGCGCCGCCGCGGCCTTCGCCGCGTCCGGCGGGATCTTGTCGAGCTCGTCGTCGAGCCGGTCGACCTTGTCTCCGAGCTCGTCGACGGACTTCTTCGCGCCGACCATGCCCTTGATGAACTCGGCGACGTCCGCGACGAGGCTGACGCTGACCTTCCGGCCCATACGACACCCCCGGAACGTCTCGGATGATCGGCGGAGGGTGTTCGTCGCGTCACTGCGTCACACTGCGGCGGTGACCCCCGACACCGAACAGCCGTTCCAGCTCGGCCAGATGGCCCCACCCCGCCGGCGCACCGGCATGATCGGCGGCATCGCCGCCGGAGCCGTCGTGCTCGTCGGCGCGACCATTGCGATCACCTTGATGGCATCGAGGTCGTCGGCGCCGTCGGCTCCAACGTCCGACGCAACCCCCGTCGTCAACGGCATCAGCCGTCCGGACTCAACCTGCGTCACCACGGACGGGACCGACCACCAGGACTACTGGAACGGCAACGGCTGGTGGGCCGGCCGGGTCGACGGTGAGCCGAAGGAAATGCCAGCACTCAACGTCCTGTCGCTGAAACTCGGCGGGCACCAAATCAGCAATGCGTGGATCTGCGCTCCCCGCTAGCCCGGTCGCCGCGGCACCAGGTGCAGCAGCGACTGCGGATGCGGCTCGTCCTCGTGCGCCTTGTGCGACATGGAAAACGCAACGCAGCGGAAGCACTGGATCGGGGGCTCCGCCTTGAACCGGCGCTCGTTCTCCGATGCGGCGGTGATGTGGAGGTCGCCGCCGCAGGACGGGCAGCAGCCCTGCCGGTACAGCCGGAGGGCGAGCATCCAGCCTATCTGCTCCTCGTCCCACTCGACCTCGGGTGTCGACGAGTAGAGCCGGCCGTTGCGGTGCTCGTAGAAGGTGGTCGGCACCCAGCCACGCGCGGCCTTGAGGGAGATCTGGAGCTTCTCAGCCGTCTCTACCTCGGCGAGGAGCTCCGCATCTTCGGCGAGACGGCTTGCGAGAAAGGGATATCGATGGTGTCGGTGTTGATGTTCAACGCGACGGTGGTCATGTCCTGCCACTGCCCGTAGGTCAGCACCTCGTCGAACAGGATCGTTAAGGTCTCTTCGTCGAGCTCAGGGCTGACGAGCACGAGCGGGATCAGCTCGGCGAAGAACGGGTCGTACTCGAAGCCGAGTCGCGCCGACCGCTTGTCGATGATCTCGCCCTTGTCGTCCTTGCGGGGCGGGTGCTTGTCGACGAGTGCCCGGAACTGCGCCCGGGGCAGTGCCTGGAACGTGAGCGTGACCGTGGTCTTCGCGCCGCGGGCGATGACATCGTCGAGCTGCTGTTGGAGCTCGGCGGTCCGACCGCCGGAGAGCTTCTCGCTCGAGGCCGCGGCCTCGGCCGCGATCTCCTCGAGCAGCGCCTCGTACTCGGCGACGATGTCCGGGTCGGTGCACAGGTCGTAGGTGTCGGTCCGTCGTTTCGCGGACCGGATGAGCTGGCCGGGATCGGCGAGCTTCGGCCGGGACGGGCTCACGCGTTCGCCCCCAGCCACGAGGGCCAGGACTTCGCCGTGCCGAGGCCGACGATCACCGGCTCGGTGACGGCGTCCTCGGCCGCGCGGTCGAGGCGGATGCTGCCGCCCTCGGTGCGTAGGTAGCGCGTCACATGCAGCTGGTACTCGTGCTCGCCCTCAGCGATGAGGGTGAGCGGGCGGAGGTCGTTCGGCTCCAAGCCGAGCGACCGCACCCACGCCAGCACCTCCTCGCGCCGGTCGGGGCGGAGGGCGTTGACGTCGAAGCGGATCTGGAGTTCCTTCATGGTGGCCCCTCGTTTTGTGGCCCCTGCAGGTGTGGAGGAGTCCGGGCCAGGGGCCACCGGGCCCGGCCTCCAGCTCGTGTTAGGCGACCGTCGCGTCAGGCGACGGGGCCGCGGTGATCGGCGTCGGGACCTCGTACTTCATGACCGAGTTCGCGGTCGGCGTGAGCTCCTTACGCCGGCCGCAGATGATCGGGTAGACCTCGATCTGCTGCGACGACGCCCACGAGGTCGTCTCGGCGATGCCGCGGCGGATCACGATGAACCCGGTGGTGCCGCGCGAGAGCGTGGAGCGGATCGTGTCGGCGCCGACGGTCTGCTTCACCAGGCGCAGCAGGGTGCCGGAGTAGTCGTCCCGGCCGATCGTCTTCGTGTTGAACGTGCTCGCGAGCTTCGACGTGTCGACCTCGGCGGTCGTCGCCTCGAACCCGACGAGACCGTCTGCGGTCAGGGTGCCCTGGAGCAGGATGCCGGCGTTGAGCTCGGTCGTGGTCGGGAGGTTCTGGTTGGAGATGGCCGCGACGAAGGCGACCCGGACGTTTCCGTCGGCGTACACGTCAGCCACGGCTGGTCTCCTTCTTCTTCGTGGCGGGCTTCTCGGCCTCGGCAGCAGAAAGCCCCGGCGCTTCAGCAGCCGGGGCTTCGGTGGGGTCGCGGGTCAGGTCCGGTTCGGGCGGCGGCCCGTCGCACGGGTTCCAGCCCTGGGCCCGCCAGTACGGCAGGTCGGGCAGCTGGGCTCGGTTCCCGGTGGCGTCGTGCTCCATCCACGGGTGCTCGCTCAGTGGCGTCGTCATCGCGGCCTCAGAACTTGATCAGGTCGTAGGTGGTGCCGGTCAGCGTGCCGCCGAACGTGACCGTGGCCACGCCGGTCGCCGGGTTCACCGCGCTGACGGGGATGAGGATGTAGCGGACGCTGCTGGTCGGCACCGTCACAGGCGTGACCGTGCCGGCGTTGCCCTGCGCGGTCAGGTTCGGGTCGAGCACCGACACCGAGGCGGCGTTGGTGCCGCCGGTGACGACGCGCATCACGCAGCCGCCGCCGGGGATGATGTCGTTGCCGGAAATCGTGTCCGAGGCGGTCGGCGTGAACGGGGCGGGCGTCGTCCCGGTCAGCAGCACGGATTGGGCAGCATTCAGCGCCATGCGCGCTGGTCTCCTTTCAGGATGACGAGGCCCGGAGGCGATAGGTCTGCACGGCCGACATCACGGGCACGCCCGTGACGTCGTCGCGAACCGGGGGCTGGCTCTCCTCCATGCGGATCCGCCCGCAGGACAGGCCAGGAATCGTGGGGCTCGCGTCGAGCAGCTGGGACCGGGCGCGCTGCGCACCGGCCCGCGCCGATGCGGCGGTGTCGCCGACGGAGTGGACGATCCACCGGACCTCACGCACCCGGGAACGGCCGTCGACGCTGTTGTCCAGCGACTCGGCCGGGTACGACACCGAGGTGTAGATGACCCAGTAGGGCCGGGTCGCGGCCGCCGGGACGGTCCCGTCGTAGACCGGCATGGCTGGGCTGATCGGGTCTGCGGCGAGCAGCGCGAGGCCGGCGTTGACGAGCGCCTGGTCGAGGCCGTCGGTCATCCCGGATCAACCTCCGGGCCGTCGACGTACTCGCCGTTGAGGAGCTTCTCGCCGAGGTTCTCCATGTAGCTGTAGAAGGTGTTCTCCTCGAGGGCGAGGCCAGGGTCGAGGTGCGGGATCGGGTCGTTGTTCGCCGACCCGAGCTCGATGAGCCGGCCGAGGCCACCCTGGAGCCGTTCGGTCTTGGGGCCGATCTCGGCGGATATCACAGCGCCGCGGGCGGTGACGTCGTAGGAGATCGACTTCGGGTAGTGCGGCAGGTAGCCGCGGTGCGACGCCGCGCGGATGATCCGCTGCGCCTCGCGCTTGACGTTCAGCGCGCCCTTCCCGGTGATCTTCTTCCCGTCGGGGATCGCGCGCTCGACGGCCCGCTGCATGTCCGCAGAGAGTTCCTCGAGGCCGGTCGCCTTGGCGCCCATCAGCCGCTCACCTCGACCATCGGGAAGCGCCGCGCGGTCAGGTACGTCTTGTGCGCGGGCCCGCGGAGCCGGAACGTCCGCCCGACCAGATCCGGGTCGAGCACCGAGGCGGCGACGGTGACAAGGTCGTCGGACTGCACCACGGTCACCGAGGCCGGCAGGTGCAAGGTGAGCTGGCCGACGAACACCGACGCCTCACCGATCGTCGTCGGCGTCGTCGCCGGGTTCGACTGCTGGACCTTGGCCTTGCCGGTGTAGACCGTCGACCAGGTCGGCGTGACCGCGCCAGTCTCCTGGTCGGTGGACGTGCCGGTCTGGTGCTGGACGGTGACCGTGTCGGGCATGTCCTGCTCGGCGCGCTGGCGGCCGCGGAGCGCGATGGTGTACGCGGACATCGGCATCTCCCTACAGGCGCTGCGTGACTCCCGTGTTCGGCCGCTGAGTGATACCGCCGGGCTGGCGGGCGGTCGTCCCGGAGTTCGGCCGAGGCGTGGTCTTGATGACTCGCGCGTTGAAGGCGGAGCCGGTCGCAGTGGCGGTTTCTGCAGCGACGCTTCCGGTGCCCCCGAGGGCGACCGTGGGTGTTGCTGCTGCGCCGAGCGCGGCCGCGGCTTCGGCGTTCGCCTGGATGGCCAGGACGGTGAGGAACGCGGCGCCGGTCCCGGCCGCGGCCTCGGCCTGGGCGCCGCTGCCGCTGGCGGCGTTCGGCGCGGTGCCTGCCGCGGCGGTGGCTTCGACGGGGACGCCGATGTTCACCGACGCGTCGAACGCGGCGCCGCCGGCGGCGCTGAAGTCCCCGGCCGCGGCGATCGCGATGACCGGGGTCGGCGCGGTGCCGGTCGCCGTGGTTGCCTCGGCATTGGCGCTGGTCTGGGTGGCCGTGGAGACCGTGGCGTCGAACGCGGAGCCCGTGCCGGTGGTGGCTTCGGCGTTGACCGCGATCGTGGCCGTGGCATCCAGCGCGGCGCCAGTGCCGGTGGCCGCCTGGGCGGCCGGCCGGACGTCGGCGGTGGCGCTGAACGCGGTACCGGTGGCCGTGGTGGCCTCGGCGTTGGCGGTGACGTTCGAGGCGGTGGAAACGGTCGCGTCGAACGCCGTCCCGGCCGCGGCGGTCGCCTCCGCGTTGACGGCCGCGGCGGCCTGGGCGTCGTAAGCGGTCCCCGCCGCAGAGGGCGCTTCGGCGGGGACGGCGACCGAGACGGCCGCGTCCGGTGCGGTACCGGTGCCGGCGGTGGCCTCGGCGTTCGCGCCGGTGCTGCCGCCGCCGCCAGAGGCTGGCACGATCTCGACGACGACCCAGCTCAGGTTGGTGCTCGCGGCGGGCAAGGTGATGTTGAGCGTCGTCGAGCCGCCTGCGGTGCCGTCCGCCGCGGTGCGGCGGAAGAAGCCGTAGGTGATGTCGGACAGGATGTTCGCGCTGCCCTCGCGCGTCGTGCCCGAGCCCGCAGTCTGGGCGCCCTTGAGGTCCCAGTCGCAGGTCACGCCGAAGAGCTGCGAGTTGGCGACGGTGCCGAGCACACTCTGGGCGATCGACGCCGTGCTCGTGCTGCCGGTGACGACCTTCGTGCCCTGCGGGGTGGTGGCGTCAGCGCCGGTGAGGACCTTGACGCAGAGGGCGGCGCCTCGGGCGCCGGAGCCGGTGCCGGTCGTCACGGTGACGGTCATCGCGCCCGGGCTCGTGCCGACGTTCGCCGTCCAGATCGCCGCCTGGCCGTCGACCGTCGGGCTCACGGAACGGTGCTTCCAGCTCGGCGTGCCGTAGGAAAGGCTGCCGCCCGCCACCGTCGGTGTGGCCGGATCGGATGCAGTGCCGGTGTTGCCCGACCACATCACGAGAACCGTGCTGTTGCTCGGCGGCGTGAAGCTCGCCGTGGTGACCGTCGCCGTCGTCGAGCTGGTCTGCGTGACGATCGCGGGCGACGACGCGTCGATCGCGAGCGCCACGGCTCAGCCCCCTATGCCTGCAGCGCGGTGATCTGCCCGAAGCTGAGGATGTCGCTGATGTTGGAGATGCCCCGGGCCGCGAGCTGGCCGGCGGTGAAGCTCCGGGTGCCCTCGATGCCCGACACGTCGATCGAGCGCGACGGGCTTGCCGGGTCGCCGATCACGATGGTGACGTAGAGGCAGCCCGCGTCGCGGGTGATGCTGCCGCCGGTAATCGCGCCCGTCGACTGGTTGAACGTCACCGTCGCCGAGATTGAGCGCTCGAGGTAGTCGCCGCCGCTGTTGTAGAACTCCCACGGGGACGTGGGCCCAGTGCCGGTCTTCGAGAGGGCCATGGCGCGCTCCTAGACGGTGAACGCGGCGATGCCGCTGGCGTTCCAGACGATGGTGAACGTGCCGGCGGTGACGGACTGGGCGCCACCGAAGTAGTTGAAGCAGACACCCTGGTCGGCGACGGTGCCGCCGGTGATGGTGTCGTCGTAGACGAGCGCGCCGAAGGCGTTGCTGATCGTGACCGTGCCGCCGCCGGCGAGGTCGGCGGCGTCGAACGTGATCGTCCCGGAGGAGGTGCCGAACGTCTTCGACGCAAGCGCGCGGCCGCCGGCGACCCAGTTGGTGGCGTCGGTGACCTCGTTCGCGGTGACCCACGTGCCGGTGTTGTAGCCGGTCGACGCGACGGCCGCGGTCCGGTCCGGGGTGACGGAGTTGTTGAACAGGGCGGCCTTGACGGTGTCGCTGTCGAGGCCGGTCCAGGAGGTGCCGGACGACTGGAACATCGGCCCGGCCACGAACTCCTGGAAGATCTTCGAGTTGGTCCAGGCCATGTCAGGCTTCTCCTCTGCCTGTTGCAGTTGGCGCGTAGACGGTGCAGTCCTGCCCGTCGTCGCGGGTCGTGATGATCGCCATGACCGGCCGGCCGTCGCCGTCGGTCTGGACGAGGTCGCCGTTGACGTAGTCCTCGCGCTCCACGGGCCGGTGCTCGGCCCGGGTGCCGGCCGGGACCATCGGCGCGGTGAGGCCCTTCAGCCCGCGGCAGGAGTGCATCCGGGTGTGCGGCTGGGCCTCGTGCGTCACGTCGGTGACGTCACAGGACGGGCATTCCCACCGGCGCTCCGGCGAGAGCAGGACCCCATGCATGCAGACCCCCCGCCTCAGGTGGTGAGCTGGTTGCCGGCGGGGACGACGGTCCAGTGCCAGTCCGGGTCCGGGAAGCTGTAGGACGGCTGGCCGCTGGTGCCGTAGCTGGTGCGGACCTCGGTGAGGATGTCCTTGCGCCGCTGCCGGTCCCAGGTGACGTTGTGGTCGTCGACGGACTCCGACGCGGCCCCGTCCGGGTTCCGGTAGGCGATCGCGGCGAGCTCCAAGCCCCACGCGAACAATCGGTCGTCGACCGTCGTGAACGACGTCAGGCCGGTAGCCGACAGCAGCCAACCGGACGCGACACGCCGAGCCACGATGGCGCTCGACGTGTCGACGTCCTGCTGCAGGTAGGAGGCGAACTCCTCCGGCGTGAAGAGGTCCGCCATCCCCGCCTCCTAGTTGCCGTACTTGGCGCGGAGGTCGTCGCGGGACAGGCCACCTTCGTCCTCGGCCTTGGTCTCGTCCTCCGGCGCGCCCTGCGACGCGGCGTAGGCCGCCCAGTCCGCGCGGGAGGCGTTGCCGCGCGGGCGGTCGCCGCGCTGCTGCTGGTCCACCTGCGACTGTGGCGTGCCCGCGTCGGACTGGCCGAAGACGACCGGCTGGCCGCCGACGACCGCAGCGTCCGCCTCGGGCGTGCCCTCCTCGGCGACCATGCCCTTGCGCACGTGCCGCTCGAGGTCCTCCTGGTTGACGTTGCTCGGCAGCGGCGCGCCGGCATAGAAGCCGGCGAGGACCTCCTGGCCGAGGACGTCGTCGCGAACCCGAAGGGTCACGTACGGCGAGGTGACCTTGTAGACCTTCATCAGGACACCACCCCGGTGATCTCCTGTGCGGCGCCGGTCTCCTGTACGACCGGGACGGTCTTACGGCGGCCCTGCAGGTCCCACGCGTCGATCTCGTCGATGCGGATCGACTTGATCTGCACGCCGAGATCGGCGACGGAGTAGCCGGGCGCGCCGTCGGTCTCGTCCGCCATGCCGCCGAGCGCCTTCGAGTCCAGCACCAGAGCCGACGTGGTCAGGGCGGGCGTGCGCAGGACGGTCAGGTTCGCGATCGTCTCGATCATGCCGGTGTAGACCGGGTTCTCGCTCGTCTCGCGCTTGCGCAGCTGCGCGATCGCGTCGTTGAGCATCAGGTACGTGTAGCCCTTGGTGGGCACCACGAGGGTGTCCGGGTCGTACCCGAGGTTCCGGTCGACGATCGTCTGGATGGCCAGGAGGATGTCGTCGAGCGGCTTGCGGTTCGCGGCGGTGGCGTTGTCCCACGAGCCGGCCGTGGCCGTGTCGGCCGCGGCGGACTGGACCGCGGACATGGTCACCGCGTCGACCTGCTTGATGATCGAGTTGACGACCTTCTGCAGACAGCGGTCGACGGCGGCGCCCGCGTACTGGTTGCGGGCCACCTCCTCGTCGGTGAGGCGGACCTTCTGGCCCCACTTCGAGATCGCCGCGATCGCGGCGGTACCGGTCGGCAGGTTCGCGAACGGGTACTCGGAGCCGGCCGACACCGCCTCCACCGTGCGGTCCGTGACGAACGGCTCGGTCTGCTCGTACAGGACCGCGCCGCCCTGCGACTTGAACCGCTGGGTGAGGATCTGGTCGCTGACGAAGCGAAGGTCCTTGTAGTTGCGCAGCCGGCGCTGCAGGAACGTGGGGTTCTGCAGGAAGCGGCTGATGGACAGCGTGTCGCCCGAAAGGGTCGGGGCCGCTGCCGGGTAGGAACCGGGCATTGCCTATCTCCTCTCGGGATTACCGACGGCCCTGGAAGCGGACCTTGTTGGTGGTGTTCGCGGTGACGGTCTGCAGGGCGGTGCCGATCAGCGTTCCGGCGGCGGCCTGGGTCGCCAGCGACGTGCCGGCCGGGTCGACCTGGCCGTTGGCGGCGGCCTGGAGGCCGTTGCCCTGGGTGATGTTGTTCGCGGCGACGATCTCGTGGATCAGGCCGTCGAGCGGCCAGATCGAGACCCGGCCGCCGGACGGGGCGTCGTGCGCGAATACGCCGAGGACGATCGCGGACAGCGCACCGGCCGTAGCGACGGTGTTCGAGCCGGACACCGCGGCGAGCGTGCCGCCGGTGACGGACGCCGACGTGGTCATCGTGAACGGGGTCTGGCCGGCCGAGTAGACGGGCGCGTAGTCAGCCACGGCTGGTCTCCTTCGCGTTCGGCGGGAACAGGTGGCCGAACTCGGCGTCGAAGTCCTTGTCGTCGGCGTCGTTGTAGCCGAGGGCCTCGGTCGGGATGAGACCCGGCGCGAGGCTCGCGATCAGCTGGCGGGCGCCCTCCGGGTCGGCGTTCCACGCCCGCACCCAGTGGTCGCGGCGGGCGGGCGCGAACTTCCCGGCCTTGACCGCCTCGGTGATGATCTGGTCGCGCTCGTTCTCGCGCTGCCGCTGCGCGGCGGCCTCGAGACGCTTGAGCCGGTCCTCGCGCTCCTGCCACGCCGACGCGTCGACGCGCATGGTGCCCGGCAGGTCCGGGCCGGCCGCGGCCGCTACCGGGGCGGTCGGGGCGAGCCCCGCCGCGCCGAGCGCGGACCTCACCTCGTCGTCGGAGGCTTCGGGACTGAGACCGATCGCCTCTCGGATCTTTGCCGGATCCATCTGGCCGGCCTCCTTCACGGTTGTGGTTTCCTCCGCCTCCGGGGCGGGAGCTGTGGCCGCGATGGGCGCGGCGGTGGGGGCGCGGGCGACGACGCGTTGCGCGGCCGCCGAGGCGGCGATGCCGAGCGCGGCGGGGAGGTCGCGCAGGGACCGGATCGAGCCGATGCCGGGCGGGGTCACGCCGAGGAGGGCGAGGCCGTCGAGGACGAACGAGAAGACCTCGCCGTCCTGGTCCTGGTAGTTGGTCCAGCCCTCGACGGACCGGTTCGGCCATGCGTCCTTCGCGGTCGCGGCGAGCCAGTCGGGCATGCCGTCGAGCTGCCGGGCCTTGAGCACCGGGCCGCGGTCGTCCTCGTCGAGCCAGATGTCGGCGTTGTTGAGCCAGCCGAACGCGGGTTCGCCGTCGAAGCGGGGGTCGACGTGGCCGAGCTTCAGGGCGTTGCGGGCGTCGGCGTGCTTAGCCGCGTACCGGGCCGCGTCCTGGAGCATTTCGACGGTGAACGTTGTCTTCCCTGAGGCGAGGTCCCACGTGCCGGGCCGGGCGAGTTCAATGTCGAGCAGCGCGGCCGCTTCGACCCGGGACGCCTTCGTCTTCTTCGCCGGCGCCTTCAGCGACTTCAGCCGGTCGATGAACGCGGGGTCGACGATCCCGGTCGGGTTCATGCCCAGCTGCTTCTGCGCAGCCTTGACGGCGTCGGTGGTCAGTGGCCCGAACTCGCCGTCCTTGCGAAGCTGCCGACCCTTCGAGTCGGAGAAGTGGAGCCGGTTCAGCTGCTCCTGCAGGTCCATGACCTGCTGGCTGGGCTTGCCGTAGCCGGTGCCGGAGACGCCGTCGAAGCCGAGCTGGCCGGCGGGGATGGGCCGCCGGGGTGGGCTGTCTGGCCTCTTCTTCGCGGGCGCGGCGCCCTTCTTCCCGGGCGTACTGGTCTTCTTCGACGGCTTCGGGGCGGGCTTCGACGAGCCGGAACCGCCGCCGCCGGAGGTGAACTCGCCGCCGTTGTCGGAGCCGGCCGGGGCGCGCGGGTGCGAGCCGGGCTCGAACGCCGCTTCGACCCGCTCCTCGTCGTCGTCCGGCTCTTCCTCGTCGAGCTCGTCTTCCACTCCCTCGAGGTCCTCGTCTTCGTCGAGGTCCTCTTCCGGCTCATCGACGAGCGCGTCCTCGACGTCGTCCTCGCGCAGGGCATGCGTCATCCCCCACGCACCTCCAATCAGGAGTCACGCGGGCTGGCAGCCCTAGGTGATGAGGTCTATCCGGGCCCGACGACCTTGCCGCGCGGCGGCTTCCCGTGCTTGACCCGATTCGCGTCAGAGCCGGGCCATATCCCGAACCGCTCGTGGAACCAGTTCGCGGCGGTCCGCTTGGCCATGTTCAGGCTCAGGTACTTGACGAGGTGGTGGTACAGCTCGGTGAACGTGTCCCACTTCGCCGCGCCTTCGCCGTACAGCCAGTAGTGCTTCAGCTGCTCGCCGCCCGGGTGCGTATCAACGCCGCCGGCCGCCTGGACGTTGCCTGGGCCGATCTGACCCTGGATGTCGTCGAGGTGCCGGAGGAGTTTCGCGGCCCGTTTCGGATCGAGCTTCGCCGAGTCGCCGTCAGAGCCGACCGTCCCGACCGACAGGTCCCACGAAACAGGGCTGTCGTCGTTGAGGTAGACGTCCCACCGCACGTCGGAGTACAGGTTCGGCAACGTTCCCGACGCCACGGGCGCCTCACCGCGCCCCACCGCATCCGACGGCGTGCCGCCCTTCGCCCACTCCCGCTCGGCCGCGGCCGCGGCCTTCCTCGCCTGCGTCACTGCGCCGGCAAGGTCCGTTCGGAGCTGCTGAAGCTCGCCCGGTTCGAGCAGCGCGGTGCCGCCCTTGTTCGCCGCCTTCCACCGGTCCGAGTCGCCGTCGGACGGAATGAACCCGATCCGCACGTCAGCGCCGTCAGGTCCGCGGACCACCGCGAAGTTCACGTCGACGTCGCCGGAGGTGTCGCTGATCCGGCTCGACGACTCGAGCTTCTCGCCAGGGTCGAGGTCGATCCGTCCGGCCAGGTTCAGGGCATCCTTCGCCACCGACGGGCCCGGGATGCCGTCGCCCCATTCGCCGTTCGGGTCGCGCAGCTGGCCCGGGTCGTACCGTGCCTTGACCGCGCGCTTCCGTGTGGCTGCGACGGACAGCTCTCCCGTCGGCGTGGGTTCGGGCGGCGTCGGCGCCTGCGCGCCAGGCGCTGGAGTCGCCGTGGCCGGGTCCGCGGCCGGCAGCCCGTACTGCTGCCGGGACTCCTGCTCAAGGACAGCGTCCGGGTGGATGATCCCGGCGTCAACGAGGGTCTTCAGGGCCTGGGCGGTGGCCTGCTGCTGGCTGCCGATCTCGTCGAAGACGAGCCGCGGTGCTGGTTCGTTCTCCCCGAAGTTCAGGTCGACGAGGTCCTCGATGACGTGCTGGGTGGTGACGTCGGCGATCTGCTGGGCCAGGGTCTGCAGGGAGAAGACGAAGAAGTCCGCGAACGTCGTCCCCAACGCCCAGCTACCGGTCTGGGTGCCGAGGTTGAGGAAGTGGGCGAGGACGGCTCGGGCGATCTGCTCGTCGTGGTACCGGATCGGCACGTCCGCGTCGGGCAGGGTGCCCTCGACGCCGCGGAGCACCAGGTCGGCGCCGAAGGGCACGGCGGAGCCCGCGGCCTCGCCGGCGCGCCACAGCGTGGCCATCCGCTTGCCCTCGACCATCGCCTCCTCGGAGGCGCCTTCCTGGGCCTTGTAGAGCGGGATGCCCATGCCGTTGCGCTCGACGGTCTGCGCCTGGACGCGGAGCAACCGGTCCTTGATGAGCCAGTTCTTGTACGCCGGCCGCAGGACGGACTGGCCGAGCCAGTTGCCGCCCTCACGGTTACGGACGTAGGCGACGAGCCGGTCCACGGGGATCTTCTGCGGCTGCCGGTTTGTCGCCGTCCACCACTGCGTGATCGACACGAGGCCGCCGTCGGCGGCCACCTCGACCTCGGAGATGGTCTTCGGCATCCGCGGGGCGAGCTTCTTCAGGTGCGCCTCGGTCCCGGCGTCGTTCACGCTGTAGACCTGCTCGAAGTACATGTGCCCGTAGACGAGCTCGAGGAGCGCCATCCGCAGGTGCTCGGGCCAGGAGAACTTCCCCTTCGTACGGGCGGAAGGCTTGGTGTCCTTCCCGACGATCGGCAGCCCGAGGTCGTTCGCGACGAACTTGACGACGGTCGCGCGGGCGCCGTTGGGGTCGATCCGCCACGGCGTCCGGCGGACGGGCAGCGTGACGGCCTCGAGGACGGAGTTCACCTGCGCGTCGGTGCGGCGCATCGCGTCGTAGACGGCGACGGACTGCGGCCACTGCAGCTCGGGCGTGGTCTCGTCCTCGTACAGCCACCACTGCGAGTTGACGGCCTGCGCGTACCCGATCTCGGACCGCGTCGCCACGGCCGGCTTCGTCGCGGCGGCCTGGACCCGGCTCGGGATGCCCGGCAGCTCGATCTCCATCTGCATCGCGCCGACCCCCTCGGACGTGTACGTTCAGGCGAGGTGGTTCGGCAGCACGCCCCGACTTCGTGCGCGGGGAGGGCCGGTTCAAGTCCGGACCTGGGCTGAAAGCACGGCGGTCCCGGGTTGGTGTAGCTCGGCTCCGTCGTGCCGTGCGCGCCCGAGGGCCACTCAGAAGCCGATGTTGAACAGGTCGCTGGTCTCTGTCCGGGACCTCGCGGGCGTCCGCTCGACCATCGGCGGCGGAGCCGGCGTCGGCACCTTCCCGAAGACGTACAGGCCGTGCAGGGCGTTCGTGACGACGCCCAGGGGGCTGATCTCGCCGGCGGAGTGCTTCATGTCCCACGCCCACGAGTCGACGAGTTGCCGCGTCGCCGACTTCCGCAGCGCCTCGAGGAGCCGTTCGTCGCCGAGGTGCCGCATCTGTTGCGTCACCGCGGCGTCGTACAGGCGGCCGCAGGCGTTCGCCTGGTCCCGGGCGGTCATCTGCTGCGGCTCGAGCTTCACCGGCAGCCGCTCGGTGATCTCGGTGAGCAGCGACGCGCCCGGCCCGGCCGGGTTGTAGACGACGGCGACGACGTTGTGCTTCTTGACGAGCTCGCCGAACCGGGCGGGCATCCAGTCGGTGCCCTGCCGGTAGTCGATCAGCTCGAGGTGCGGGATGCCGTCCGGGCGGTAGCCGGCGACGCCGATCGCGCCGTGGGCCCGGTCCCAGGAGACCTCCCACGACAGGACCAGCCCGCCGGTGGGCGCCGATTTCGGGTCGGCGCACTTCACCCACGCGGTGAGCGGGATCTTCGACGGCTGCAGGTCCGGGACGCGCTGGCAGAGGATCTCGGTGCGGAAGATCGGCTCCGGGTCGGTCGCAAGCGCCGACCGGATCGCTTCCTCGGTCACCGTGTACCCCAGCGACGGGTTCGCGAGGGCCCACATGTCCGGGTCGTCGATCGGGCAGTCGTCGGGTGCGCTCCACTCGAACAGGCCGAGGGTCGTGTCGACGCCCTCCCGGGCCGCCGCGGCGGCAATTTCCTCAGCCTCGGCGACGACCATCCGCTCGAGGAGCGCGATCAGCTGCTCGGCGACCTCGCGGGCCTTCTCCTGCAGGTTGTTCAGCACGATCGACCGGTCGTCGCCGGCGTTGCTGAACGCGAACACCTGCGCGTTCGGGCGGGCCATCGTCGTCTTCGTGACCGCGGCCCACGACTCCCAGTTGTGGTGCTCGCGGAGCTCGTCCAAGTTGACATCGTCGGCCGACAGCGATCGGCCGCCGCGGCGGGAGGCGGCGGCGATCTTCCACCGGGTGCCGTTGTTGAGCTTCAGCGCCTTCTTGCCGTTCGTCTTGTCGACGTGCGCGACCTCGGCGGCGAGCTCGGGCACGGATTCGACGATTTCAACGGCTTTGTCCCACGATTCCTCGGCGTAGTCGAGGATTTGTGCGGTTCCGATGATCAGCTGCACCTGCAGGACGAACATCTTCCACAGGTTCTTGACCTCGACCAGGCTCGTCTTGCCGTTCTGCCGGGCCACGAGGATCAGGATCGTCCGGAACCGGAACCCGCCTGTGTACAGCTCGAGGGCGTGGATGAGTAGCCACCGCTGCCACGGGATGAGCGCGAAGCCGAGGATCTCCTCGCAGAACTTCACCGCGGAGAACCCGAGCGACGTCTCAGGGCGCAGCGCGCAGCCGCACCCGCACGGGCCGGGGCGGCCGCGTGCGAGCGGCGGTGTGTAGATCCTGGGCGTGGTCGAGCCGAGGCGCCTAGCGGTCCTTGGCTGCGTCGCGGAGGGCGGCAAGGCGACTCCCCACGGGCTTGTCGGGGTTCAGCTCGGCCCGGCCCTTCGGCGTGCCGCCCAGGTCCCGCAGGACGCCCTGCAGCTGCGGGCCGAGCCAGCCGACGGCCTTCGTCATGTCGCACTGCGCCTCGAGGGCCTTCAGCCGCTTCGTGGCGCTCTCGTCGCCGGCGAACTCGCGCTGCAGCGCGCGGAGCTCGTCAGCGCGGTCGACGGCCTCCTCGATCTGCTCGGCCATGCGGAGGGCGAGCGCTCGCAGTGCGTAGTCGGTTGGGGTGAGCCAGTCCATCGCGTCGACGGCTCCGCGGACTGCGTCGCGCAGGTCCGGCGGCCGTTCACGCTGCGTATCGGGTACGGAGGCGAGGTTTCGGCGCGGAGCCATGCATCACCCTCCGTCACTGTCTGGCCGTTACGCTGCGTAGCGTCCATGCATGGAGGGTGGATGATCATGCACCCCCAGGGGGCCGCGCGGGGGGAGAGAGCGGGGACTGGCCCGGGGGTCCTGCAAGATCGGCTCAGATTTTTTTCCGATCAAGGCCGTGACCAGGCATTATGCAGCCATCCCATCCACGCTCGTCACGACGCATGATCACAAGCCTCTGACCTGGGCTTATGCAAGGTCATCATCATCACGCATAGCCAACGCTCACTGCATAGTTATGTGTGACGTGCGGTTCCATGCATGCACGCTCCGCTACCAGTCACGGGACGTAGTGGCGGGGAAGGCGAACACGGGCGGTGACGACACGGCAGGCACAGGCTGTGACGCGCGCTCCCGGTACCACTCGTCGATCACCGCGAACATCCGCTGCGGACGCTCCCGCTTACACCGCTCACGCACCACGTCACGCCCCGGATCGACGACCTCGATGCGCGCGCCCAGCTCGAGGTAGCGCTGCATCCGGTCACGGCCTGGGCTGGAGTGGATGAGGTACACGTCCACGTTGCCGGCCAACTTGACCGCGGCCTCGATGGCTGCGGTACGCGCGGCCCGGGCCACGGTGGTCACCGCGGCAGCGTGGTCGTGCGGGTCACCGCCAGCGCCGGTGAGTGCGACGGCGAGCCGGTCGAAGTCGATGACGACGTCGCCGGGCTTGGCGTGCTCGAGGCACCAGGTGGACTTGCCGGAGGCCGGCGGTCCGATGACGACGGTGAGCGCCACGGCGGTCAGCCTCGCGGACGGTAGTGCTGCCGGTCGGGGTCGACGAGTCCGACACCGGGCCGGAAGTGGCGTGCGTCGGACCGGCCACGGCAGAAGACGTTGTGCCGGCGCAACACCCGGCACGCGAAGCGCGCGTACCAGAAGACCGGGCCGCGCTCGTACCAGACGTAGCCCAGCCAGTGGTAGGCGCCGAGCACCTTCACGTCGAAGCGGTTCAACCAGATCCGCAGCTCGTAGGCGGTCTCACCCGAGCGGGCGTGATCGTCCCAGTCCATCTCGCAGCGGACGACCCGCACGGCTCACCACTCCCTCGAGGTGTGGACCCCGGTCGTGCGGATGGCGTTGGTCACCGCTGCGCCGTTGGCCCCGCCGGCGCGGCGGTTGCAGGTGCGGTGCTCGGGCCCAGTCCAGTCGGTCCGGTCGTCGGTGTGGCCGAGATCCCACGGACGGCCCGGTTCGATCGGCTGACCGCAGCGGGCACAGTCGACCTCACCCCGGTCGACCTTCGCCGACCAGGAGGCGCGGACCGTCTTGTGCCGCAGGCCGTAGCCACGCTGACCGGTCGTGCCGCTCGAGGGCATCGGCTACTTGCCTGGGTCGCTCGGCCTGTTCGGCGACGTCCCGGCACCACCGCCGGGGCGGGTACCGGAACCACCTCCGGGCTTCTGACCCGAGACGCCGCCACCCTGACCGGGCCTACTGTTCGCCATCGCCGTCACTTCCCTGGCCTGGTGCCGCCGGGCTTGGAGTTGCCGTTGTTCCCGCCCGGGCGCGAGCCGCCGCCACCACCGGTGGAGGTCGACGAGCCGCCGGAACCGGGACGCGTGGTTGCCATCGAGGGCACGCCTCCGAGCGCTGGTCAGTTGGGCATGGTTGGTGGGCCGCTGGGGTTAGGCGGCGAGGCGGCGGTGGGAGCGCTGGGTGTTGAGCCGGGTGTGGAGCTCGGCGTCCAACACGTCGTCGATGTGGACCAGAAGGCCGCGGGTGCGCACCGTGCGGCGTTCGCCGTCCGGTGTCGTCCAGCCGCGGAGGATCCATTTCTTCACCGCGTGGAGCGAGACACCGGCGGCCTTCACGGCATCGGCTCGAGACACGAAACTGCCCACCGGGTCCACACCTCCGAAGAGCTGCAGAACACGATGGGCAGGAAGATCCGCCGCAAGCGTGACACGAGGTTGTAGACGCGTCAAGCAGACACGGGTTTCCGAGCGCTACGAAGTGGGTAGCGCCCACTCCTCGCGGTAGTCCGGGTGGTCGGCGTACGGAGCGGCTAGCAGGCGGACGTGGGCGCACCACCAGCTCGGGTAGACCTCCTCGTACCGGTCGATGTTGCACCCCTCGCAGCCAACGTACCGGGGCGCTTCGGTGAACGCCGGGCGGTGGTCCTCCTCGAACCGCGAGTTGGCGTCGAGCGGCTCCGCGAACCGCCGGTGCGGATGTAGTGCCAGCAGTGCCCGCTTCGCCTCCACCTCACGCAGGACGCGTGCCGGGTCGTGACGGGCGATGTGCCTGCCGTTGGCGTCGGCATCCACGTAGCGCGGATCGCGCATGGCGGGCATGCGGGCCGCGTAGTCGTACGTCTCGTGCTCGTAGGTCTTCAGGTTGGCGATGACCCACGCCTCGTCGTACAGCGCCCAGCCAGCCACCGAGTCGGAGCCCGGGTAGCTCCATCGCCCGCCTCCGGCAGCCGCGCGCGCCACCCGCTCGTCCTCGTCGAGGCGGGCGGCCAGAAAAGCCAGCAGATCAGTCACGCAGCACTCCTCGCTCTCTTCTGCGCTTGCCAGGCCCGCGACCGCGCGTTGTCACAAGTCCGGCATCGGCGCAGTTCGCCTTCCTTCGACTGAACGATCCGGAGGTTCTCGCCCTCAAGCGGATGACCGTGATTGCACCTCGTCTTGCGAGGCGGAATGTAGTTGCGGCCTCGGGCGACGGCGTCGGCCGTGTTCTCGCGGATCGTTCCGAGGTACAGGTGCAGCGGATTCACGCATGGCGGGTTGTCGCAGTGGTGGAGCACCCACATGCCCGGCGGAATGGGCCCATTCGCGAGTTGCCACGAGTACCGATGGGCGAGGACGCGGCCCCACCTTCCATGCCCTCGCCCGGCCGTTGGACCGGTGAACGTCCAACAGCCGCGTGCGTGAACCTTGCGGACGCTGCTCCAGAAGTCCCGCTGGAACCTAGGAGCCACGGGCCGTTCTGCCGGTGGTGTGTGGTCGAGCCAGTAGCGGTAGTGCTTAGCGCACATCCCGCGTGTCAGCTTGCCCCCACGGCCGCATTGTTCCACCGAGCACACCATGCATAGATTCTCTCATCTTCGTATGTGATGTGCACGCATGAAGAGTCACGCTGCCTCCCCTCCCTGCTGGGCAGCGTCCTCAAGGACCCAGCCCGCGTAGTCTGCCGTCTCCAACCGTGTCTTGCACCCACCGCACGACACCCCGTCCACCGACCGGCGGAGCTTCGAGCGGATACCGCAGGCTGGGCACGCCACACCGACGATCAGCTCTCCGTCGTCCCGGCCCAACCCGAGGACGCCCCGGGCGCGCCGGTGCAGGGCGGCGAGGTCCAGGACGCCCTGCCAGCCCGGCACGACCGTGGCGCCGGCCGTGCCCGGGTAGCCCCACATCTCCGCCTCGGTGACGCGGCACAGCACCTCGAGGCGCGGCGCCAGCACCCGCACAGCCTCCACCACCGCCAGGCCGTCACGGCGACGCTTCGCCCAATCCCCGACCATGGGAAGAGCAGCCGCTTCGCGGACCACGTCCTCCCACGCCGTCACCACCCACCAGATCTCCCGCTGCAGGTCGAACGCGTCCTCGTCGATCGGCAACGCCGCATCGACCTGCCGGGCGTGGGGCATCCCGTCACCGCGGGCGGACGAGCCACGCGGAATGTGCTGCTCCAAGTCCCGGTAGTCCAGCACCAGGGCGCGCACGTCCCGTTCCGCTGCCTCGAGGCACCAGAAGCACAGCGGGAACATGTCCTCGGCAGGGTTGCCGGACTCGTCACGGGCCTTGCAGTGCTGGCCGGCCATACAGATCATGTGGGAGCGCTCCCGTCGAGTTCGGTCCATGGTCTGCCGCAGAACTCGCACGTCGGCGTCCTCGGCAGTGGAGGCTGGAGCATGCCCCGGTGCCACGCTGCCGGGTCGGCGTCGTGGTGTGCGCGGCAGGCGGCCAGGAAACGCTCGTGCTCGTAATCGGTCGTCACGCCGTCCTCCTTCAAGATCGCTCCGAGCGGCGGTCCGCCAAATCGGGAGCGCTCCCGACCCTGAGGATCGCCGTCGGGAGCTCCACGCCGTCCGGCCGCCGCTCGGCCGGCCCAGCGGCGGCGAGCACTCCGGCCACGGCGGCGTGCATCCTCCGCAGCCGCTCCACCGTCTCGTCCGTCCAGCAGTACCGGGCCGCCAGCTCCGCCATCGCGTCGTCAGTCTCGCCGGCCTCGTCCGCGTCCCAGCCCACCACGATCGCGTACAGCCATGCATCGCGGCGGGACGCACCCCAGTCACGGGAGTCGAAGACCATGCAGTCGTAGACGCTCTGCAGCGCCTCGGCGAGGTCGGCGGTCACTCCGGCCTCCACGTCGACAGCTCATCCTCGGACCACTCGCCGAGGATCTCGTCACGGTGCACGTCGGCGGGCTCGTGCCCGGACGGCAGAACACACTCGGCTTCGCAGCACTCGTCGTCCGGCCAGAAGATCGCTTGAGCACCGCAGAGGGCGGTGGGGTCGACGGTCACGGTGTGCCGTCCGCTTCAACCCACGGCGAGGCCCAGGCGACCACCTCGCGCCGCTCAACGCGGGCGTGCTCACCCCAGACCGCCTCCTCGCACACGAGCTCGGCCGACCGGCGCGAGGGCTGCGGCCACGGGTCCCACGCGTGAGTCTCGATGTCGAACCGCTGGACGCGCCACTCCTCGACCCGCTCGGCGTCGTTCGGCACCAGTCGTCCAGCCCCGGCGAGGGCCGCGAGCACCCTGCGCGCAACCTCGGTTGGCGTGTCGTCGCGGACGTCGTTGGCGGCCTGGGCGACGAGTTGGACGTCGGCGTCCGTGTACCCGCTCACAGCGAGCTCTGGAACGCGGACACGGTCAGCACATCCCGCTCACGAGGGTCGAACAGACGGCGCATCACGGAGTCCAGGGTGGACGGTTCGGTGCCGGGGTCGGCGGGCTCCTCAGCGAGGAGGGTGGAGAGGCGGACGTGGGCGAGGTCGAGCAGATCAACGGGCACGGTTGTCTCCTTCGGTGAGGCCGAGCGCGGCGCCGCAGGTGCACTCGTCGCCGTCGTACAGCAGGTCGCAGCTCTGGTCGTGGAGCGGCTCGGCGGGCGTCTCGGACGGGCAGTGCTCGCCGGGTGCATGGCCGCCGCGGTCGAGGAAGATCGCGGTGCGCACCGGGTTGAGCCCGTCGCGGCGCGCGTGCTCCCGGAGGTTGTCGCTCAGGTGCTGGAGCAGCTTCGAGAAGTCAGCGCTCACGGTCTGGGGCTCCTTCGGTGAGGCCGAACTGGTCGGCGATGATGCGGATGTCCATGCAGGGCCACGGTGGTGCAACCCCGTCACGGCGGCAGCCCTGGCAGACAAGCTCGTCAGAGCCGGAGTAGGTCAGCACTGGCGTGTGCCGCTCGACAAGGACACGGAGCGCGAGCCGCTGCTTCCCGAGCACGGTGGCGGCCTTCACTGGAGCCCAGATCTCCCACGGCTGATCCAGCAGGGTCAGCAGCCGCTCATGCAGATCACCCACGGACGTCTCCTTCGATCGGAACGCCGAGGGCTCCGGCGATGACCTGGATGGTCGAGCAGGGCGAGACGGGCTCCTCCTCGGCGTACATGCCCGGGTCGCAGCCCTTGCAGATCAGCCGGACGACGTTCTCGTACAGCGGCTCCACGACGGGCGCGTGCAGCTCGACGGCGGCACGGGCGGCGGCCTCGGGCGGCGAGAGGCGGCCGTTGACATCCGCCCAGCTGTCGATCTCGGCGAGGAGGCGGGTGTGCAGTGTCTGGTCAGCCACGGCGGGCTCCGCAGTCGCAGTCGTCGCCGAGCGGCTGCTCGGCCAGCTCGTCGCGCAGTTCGTGCAACTCCCAGCCCACGAGCGCCGACGCGATGCAGCAGGCGGCGAAGAGCACCCAGCCGAGCGCGCTCACCGAGTGCCGTCCTCGGGCTGCTTGGCGGGCGACACGGAAAGATCACCGAGAGCGAGCAGACCCTTGATGTCGGCCAGATGCATGCCGTCGAGCGACACCCAGCACCGGGGGCAGGAGATCGGGCGGCCGTCCGCGTCGCCCGCGATCGGGTCGCCGCAGTAGCGGCAGGACTCGCCGACCTGCTCCGACCGTTGCCCACATGGGTGCGCCTCGGCGGCGTGGTGGCCGAGTTCGCAATCCGGGCTCAGCGTGCAGCGGTCATCAGCCACGGTCGGTCTCCTCGTTGGTCTGGTCGGACGCCGGCAGGGTGCCACCACGAGCAGGCTCGGCGTGGACCGTGCAGCCGGGGGCACGACGGCCGAGTACAGTCTCACCGCGCCCGGGCATGCCGGTCTCGACGCGCTCGCAGGTGCAGGCGGGCTGCTCGGCGGGCTCCCCGGCTTGCTCCCCAGTTAGGAGCAAGTTAGGAGCAACGACGTCGGGGGCGGGCTCCCACGGGCCGACGAGACGGGCCAGCAGTGCCCTCACCTCGGCGTTCGGGCATTGCTCGCCCGGCCGCGGCGACAGCCAGCCGTGGGCCTGACAGCCGCCGTGGTGATCGAACGAGCACTCGCCCGGGTCGACGTACTCCCGGGCGAAACGGAGCAGGACGGCCCGGTCCTCGCCCTCGGTGGCCTGGCGGAGGCCCTCGGCGACGTGCACGCGAACCTGCTCGTCGAGGTCGTCGAAGTCGATCCAGCCGCACAGCTCGCACTGCCGAACGCTGGCAAGCGCGCCGCCGCGCATCCGGATGGCCATCATGTGCGTCCGGCTGCCCGGCCGCGTGCAGTGGCTGCGGGTCGCGCCCTGGGCGGGCTGCTCAGGCTGCATCGGAACCTCCCCACTCGCGCACGAGCTCCGCCGCGCTCGACGGGTTCAGGACCGTCCCCGCGTAGCTGTCCAGCATCTCCGCGATGGCCGCAATTGTGAGCCGTTTGCCCTCGGCGACGCCCTCGGCCTTGCCGCGCTTGTAGGCCGCCTGGACGCGCGCCTCGATGTACGCCTCCCGGACCTCCGGATCGGCGAGCGCCTGGTCGCGGACGCGGGTGTGGTCGTCGGGCAGTGTGGCGAGCAGCCGGTCAGCGGCAGCCTCGTCCTCCGCTGTCAACTCCGGGGCCAACCCCATCGCACGCACCCGCTCCCACCCCGCACCGGGAGTGTGAGGAGGCAGGGGTACGCGGGGTTCGGCCGGCGTCGCCATGACGGGCTCGGTCGGGTCGGTGGTCACGTAGTGCCTCCTCGGCAGTCGGATTCGTCGACGATGTGCGGGCGTTCGAGCTTGGCGGCCATGAGCGGGCCACAGTCGGGGCCGTGCACGTCTCCGGGCTCGCGACGGCAGATCTTGCACACCTCGCCGCAGCGGGGCGTCGGGCACGGCTTCGCGTATCGGCCGTAGACCTTCGTGTTGAAGGTCGAGACGAGCTGGCTCACGTCGACCTGCTCCGGCTCGTCGCGCTCGGCGCCGCAGATCGAGCAGAAGTGCTTCGCCTCGTTCATCGCCGCCTCCCGCAGATCCAGCAGGTGCAGTTCGGGTAGAGGCTCCGGAACCACAACCGCCACACGACGACCGCACCGAGGGCGACGAGCACGGTCCCGCCGAGCATCAGCAGCGGTACCGCGACCTCCGGGCTCACCACGGCCTCCACTGCCACCACGGACGCCGAGCGGGCGGGTCGGGCTTGCACGCGGGTCGAAGCGCTTCGACCTGTTCAGCGTCCGGGCGGAGCGCGACGCGCAGCGGCACGAACACGTCGGTGATGTCGTCCACGTCGAGCCCCTGCCGAACCACCTCGGCGCGGTACGCCTCAGCGATCCTGTCCGGCTGTCCGGTGACGTCTTGGCGCGTCAGGTATGGACTCGCAGCAGCGGGACGCTCAGCGGGCTTCTCAGCGGGTTTCTCGGGCTGCCAGCGCATGGCTTCCCCGATGCCGTGGGTGGGCCAGCCACCGAACGGGTCGAAGCGTTCCCGGTTCCGCTCCATGGCCTCGAGGGTGGCGTCGATCCGGGACAGGACGTCGTCGCTCACGCGGCCTCATAGGTGGCGTCGAAGATGTCCGGCTTGCACGGGTAGAACTCGCCCTGGACACCCCGGATGATCCAGTCGCCGGGGTTCGCCGCCATGGTGCCTTCGAGGGTCTGGAGCAGCATGATCGGCGTCGAGAACCGGACCTCATTGGCGAGCGCGTGCGTGTCGCCGACCGACTTCATCCACTCGACGATGGACAGATAGCTGTCCAGGCCGGTGAACTGCACGGCCTCGATGACGACGGGCTTCTTGCGGAACTTCAGCGCCTCAGCCACGACGCTCCTCCTCTTCGGTGATGAATGGGTTTTCGCCGGCCAGCACAGCGCGGGCGAGCGCTGCCCCCCGGTGTGCTCGTTCGGCGACGACTTCGGACGGGAACCAGCGGACCTGCGGCAGGTCGGGGTCGTCGCACACGTGCGGCAGCAGCCGCCGGTCGGGCTCGAACGTGAAGCTGATCCAGCGGTAGCCCTGCTTGCTCTTGCCGTAGAGCCAGGTGAGCGGGCCATGCGCGGCGCACACCGGCCGGTCGGGCTCGTCGGGGATGTTCATCACCAGTCCGTCACCACCTTGCGCACCGCGGCCCCGTCGAGCGTCACGACGCCGCCGCCGTCGATCAGCCGCTCAACGAGCGGGTCGCCGTAGCGGGCGACGAGCAGCTCGTACGCCTGCGCCGGGTCGGGCGCCGCGTTGGTGGTGATGATCAGCCGACGCTCGTTGCCGCACCGCGCGTCCACGACCCGCTGAAGCTGCTCAAGCCACCAGTCCGTGACCCGCTCGCGCCCGAGGTCGTCGATGACGAGCAGGTCGCAGGCAACGGCGTGGTCGTATGCGGCCGGGTCGCCGTCGGGCTTCAGCGCGGCGGACAGGTCGGCGGCGGTCCAGGCGATGACCCAGTTCCGCAGGTTGTGCACGACGTTGGCGATGGCGTAGGCGGCGGTCGTCTTGCCGGTGCGCGACGGCCCGGCGAGGACGAGGGTGCGCGGCCCGCGCGTCCACCAGCCGGAGACGAGCCCGCGCGGGTCCTGGTCCGGGTAGAGGGTGTCGTACGTGGCGTCGGCGTAGCGGCTCGGCCGGCGGCGGACGTAGTTGAGGTGCCGGTTCGCGGCCTGGAGCGCGCGGATCGCCTCCATCTCGGCACGGTCGGCTTCCTCGTAGAGGTCCGGCGACGTCGCCTTCAGGTTGAGCAGTCGCTGGCGCATCGCGGTCACGGCGTTGACGGCGGCGAAGTGGGTGGCGGGTCCACCGCGGTCGGCGGAGATCTGGCTGGTCACGATGCTCCTTTGGCAACGTCTGATGCGCGGACCGAGTTGGCGAATGGGTTGCGGGCGGCGCGCTCGTCGGCGGAAAGGTCGTCGATGTGCCGGACGTTCGATGTCGGCGGGCTCGCGCTGGGTCGCTCGGAGGCGAGCCTGAGCTGGTCGTACTTCTCGCGCAGCGTCGGCATCGACAGGATGTTGGACTTCCAGAAGCCGTCTCGCTGCGACCAGGCGATGACCTGGCGGATCTCGTCGAGCGGACGACCGTCCTTGTCGATGAGTAGCCGCGCTTCGGTGCGCCACTTGTCGGTGATGGTCGGCCGCTTGGAGCCGTTCTTGACGATCCATTCGGCGAGGTACTTGCAGATCCGCTCGACGTCCTCGCGGGGCGGCTCGGGCTTCGACCGCCGAGGCTTCGCCGAGGAGGTCTCTGATTGACCTTGATTGTGTTGTTGATTGACTTCCTCTTTATTGGGGCGCGGTGTGCGCCCTGCCATGGCGCTCTCTGCGCCCTGGGGGGCTACCTCTGCGCCCTCCTGGGCCTTCCCTGCACCCTCGGGGGCTACCTCTGCGCCCTGGTCCCGAACGGCCGTGCCGCACGGGATCGTCAGGCGGTACCGCGTCCGCTCGCCCTTGAGGCGGGCGTCGTCGATCGTCGGCCGGCGCCGCTCCACCCAGCCCTCGGCCTCCAGCGCGTTCAGGTGCCGCTTGACCGTGGACTCGTTGAGCCCGGTCTCGCTGGCGAGCACCCGCAGCGAGGGCGTGAACTGCTCCGGGATCTCAGCGGTTCCGGTCTCCGCGACGTCGGCTAGGACGAACATCACCAGGCGCGCCGGGGCGACGAGCTTCGACGCCCTGACAGCCTTGGTGACCTCGAATTTCGTCGGCACCAACGCCCCTCTCGTACGAGTGTTTGACGTGAACTATGTTCGCGGGTTCAGGTCGCGGAGTCAATTCGACACGCAGGAGTGAACTGAGGTCGCGGTGTTGTTTCACGGAGTGACTCATGGGACACTCAGCGGCATGCCTGGACGCGACAACCCCCCGAAGCCGGAGGTGGCCGAACTGGACGCCGCCGCCGCCCGCTTCCGCCGCGCTGAGCAGGTCATGAAGGACCGTCGCGCCGAGCTGCATGCAGCCATCCGCGCAGCCGTCGGCCCGGAGCTGCTGAACATCTCCGAGGCTGCGAGGCGCACCGGGTATACCCGCGAGTACGTGTCGAAGATCCTCAGCGACTGAGTCACCTACGCCTCCTTCTTCTGTCGTTGCCGTTCCCGTTCTCGCTCCCGATCCCCGGGTGTCATCGCGGCCCAGATCCCGGCGAGGTCTCCGATCGGGAGCGCGTAGGCGGCGCAATGCAGGCGGGCCGCGCACCCGCGGCACACCCGTTTCGCCCGTTCCCGCTGCAGCTGCGCATCCCTGGCCCCGTGGACGGGGAACCACAGGTCTGTATCCCGGCCCTCGCAGGCTCGTGGAGGCCAGGACTCGACCCGGGGTGGCCCGGTGGACGCGATCGTGTTCACGCGGCCTCCCCGGCGATGTGGGGTGCGTCCTCGGGCAGCCCGCACAGCACCCGGCGTCGGCGGGCGATCACCTGCGGAGACTCGCCGGTGCCGGGCCGGACCGGCCTGCCGCCGAACCGTTCCACGACGAGCGCCCGGATCAGCTGCTCGCGCTCGTCGTCGTCGACCGGGCCGATCACGCCGACCTCCTCGTCAGCCCGAGCCTGCTGCGCAGCGTCCACACGTAGTCCGGTGAGCAGCGGGCGACCGCGGCGATCTCTGCCGCGGGCCAGCCGTCGGTGCGGCGGACGACCTCGAGCCGTGCCGCGGTTGTCGGCACAGCCGGATGGCCGGCGGCGAGATGCTGGACCAGGAGTTCGAGGTCACGGTCGACGGGCTCGACCGGGGGCAGCAGGCATGGCAGGGCGTCCGGGTTGTCGATGTCGTCGTCCCACGCGAACGGCGGGAACCATGACTTCTCCCGGGCGCGGCGCCGGGCGAGGTTCGCGGCGTGACCCTCCGGCGGCGGCAGCGCCTGCCACCGCTCGTACAGGTCCCGGACCAGCCGGGCCGTCTGCGCGATGACCGCGGTCCGGCGCAGCAGCCCGAAGTAGTTCGACACGGTCCAGCCGACCTCGGCCGCCTGCATGGTCAGCGACCAGCCGGCGGCCGCGAGCGCCTGCTGGCACCGGTGGGTGCCGACCGCGGGCACGACGGTCTTCGCGGCGACCTCCGCCGTCAGCGGCACGGCGAGCAGCGCGGCCGCCGTCGCCGGGCGGATGCGGCCGGTCGAGCCGTTCAGGACGTCCTGGAGCGCTTTCCGGTTGATCCCGGCGAGGGCCGCGATCTGCCGGGTGCCGAGCCCGGCCGCGCGCAGCGCCTCGGCGTGCGCGCGGGCCGGGCCCGGCTCGACGAACGGCTGCCAGCGGCCCTGCGCCGTGCGCCGGACCCGCCGCCGGTCGTACTCCCGGCGGGCCGTCCCGCACACCTCGCAGCGGCACCCGTCGAGCCGGTACCGGGCGTAGCCGTGAGGACGGTCGCTCACCGCTCCACCACCCGCAGGGACCGGGGCGTGTGCGGCTCGTGCGCGACGCGGCCGGCGGCGGTGAGGATGCCGACGTGGTCGAGCACGGCGTTCGCCTGCCGCAAGCCGACCGCCGCGGCGACCTCCCGCAGCGTCGGCGCATAGCCGTGCACCGTCCAGTAGTCGGCGATGGCGGCCACGACGCGCTCGCGGGCCAGCCGTCCGGACGGGCGCCCGTACAGCGGGACTGTGGCGGTGGCGCCGGTGTCGAGGGAACGGACCTCGTAGGTGCCGGGGAGCACGTCAGATCACGTCCTCGTCGGCGAGGTGCCGGGAGTCCATCGCCGTCACCCCGGGCTCGCCGTAGTGGAAGACCCGCAACGGGATACCCCGGTCCGACGCCAGCTCGGCGCAGTGGGTGGCGCCGCGGGACGCGTCGCGGATGAACGCCAGGCACAGGTCTGCGCCGGCGGCGACCATCAGCTCGTTACGGACCATCCCGGCCCGCTTCCCGAAGACCTTCCACTTCGCCGGGTGCCGTTCCGCGGTCACGGCGAGCGGGCCCCGGTAGTAGCGGACCCACTGGTCGGCGACCTCGTCGGCGCCGTTCGGGCACGCACCGTGCACGACGGTCATCCGCTGCACACCGGACGCGGCGAACGACGCGGCCAGGGCCTCGAGCGCTTCGCGGATCGTCTTCGCGTCGTCCCAGGTGCGCGACCCCGTTACCAAGATCCTCATGCGGCTTCCCCTTCCTGGTATGGCGTGACCGAACCGTCGTCGCCGAGCAGTACCTTCCGGCCGCCGATGAGCACCGGCTCCTTGCGCGGGTCGAAGCCCTCACGGACGAACCAGCCCATCCGCTCCGCGAACAGTGGACGGTCGTGACAGAGGTCGTGGCAGGCCCGGCACGCCCAGACGAGACAACTCAGCTGCGCCGCTTCGACCGCGGCATCGCCGTGCCGGCCTCCGCTCTTCCGGCTCACCCGATGCGACGGGTCGGTGCCACGCCCAAGGCAGCACGCCTGCCGGATCTCGCACCACTCGCCCTCGCCCGCGCGCTCCCGGAGGCGGTCACGCTGCTTCCTGGGAACGGCGGGCTTCGGCGCAGCCGTCTTCATCGGTGCCTTCCTGGTGAGCGACGACCGGGCGCCGGGCTGGACGGAGGCCGAGGCCCGCTGCATCGGCTTCCGTCGGCGCAGACCGGTCTTCGACACGAACGGCTTCTTCCGCTCGATCCGGCTCCGCTTCACGACGCCTCCCACAGCAGGCCCTGGTTGTTGACCTCGGTCAGCCACCGCAGCAACTTCGGCAGGTTCTTGTCTGGCCCGAACGCCAGATAGGTGCCATCGACGGAGTCGCAGCCGAACTGCCGGGCGATTCGGAGCCGCTCCCAGCTGTTGACGCGGCCCATGTGGACCCACTTGCCGTGGTGCTTCGCCTGGGCGGTCAGTGCGGCGGCGTGCGGGCCGAGCTTCCACGCCGTGTCGCCGCCGAGGAACAGGCAGTCGAAGGCGTCCCATGGCACGTACAGGTCCTCGAGCCCGTTCTGTGCGGCCAGGGCGACCGGGTAGCCGGCGGCGCGGATGGCCTGCAGCATCGGCAGCGAGCGGTCCAGCGTCGCTCGGGCGTCGCCGACGACGTCGGGGGCGACGACGAACCGGCACGAACGACGGTGTGGGCGCAGGCGGGCAAGCCACGTCAAGTAGGCGGCGTCGCCCGGGTACCGGCCGGCAAACACGGCATTGTCGGCGCACCACTCGCGGCCCGCAACGACCCTGTTCCCGGCGGCAGGGGTGGCGATCTGGCCGAGCAGTCCGCGGTCCATGGCGTCACACACGTTGGGTCCTGATGCGGTTGCGAAGTACCGCATTGCCGATCACCACCACGGCGATGAACGGCAACGTCACCGCCACCTTGATCACCGACTGTGTGGCCCACTGGGTCGGCGGGAAGCCGGCCAAGCTCAGGAACAGCAGCGAGTCGACGACCGCGCCGACGGTGTTCGACAGCGCCATCGAGCCAGCCAGGGTGCGCCGGCGCAGCGGCGTGTACACCGCGAAGTCCGCCAGCTCGGACACGGCGAACGCAACGCCGGAGGCGAGCGCCAGCGCCGGGCTCGACATCCACACCGAGATCAGCGCACCAGCGGCGATCGCCGCGACGACCCACCAGCGGCCGCCGACCTCCTGCAACCAGTCGCGCACCAACAGCACCAGACCTGCGGCGAACGTTCCCGCCGTTACCAAGCCGGCCACGACGC
The DNA here is from genome assembly GCF_050947935.1 of Dactylosporangium sp. CA-052675. Lineage (GTDB taxonomy): Bacteria > Actinomycetota > Actinomycetes > Mycobacteriales > Micromonosporaceae > Dactylosporangium. Next base: position 8,676,134 of record NZ_CP192010.1, read on the forward strand.
CGAACGTTGCGGTCAGCCAGTTCGCGGCCACGACCAGCACGACGAACAAGAATGCGGCGAGGTACCTCACCATCGTCTCCTCGGGAAGAACTCGGTCGCCTCCGCCGCCTGGTGGCGTGCGGCACGGACCGGATGTGGTTCAGGACGGGGTCTCGGTGCAGGGCGGGGAGGGTTGCGGATCCACGACACGAGCCGCAACCCATCGTTTTCGTCGCGAAGCCGTGCGTTCTCGGCCTCAAGAGCCTCGATCGTTTGGAGGAGCAGCCGCCTCCGGCGGAACCAGGAACGGATCACGGCGGGCTCTCGCGGGCAAGCCTGTCGGCCCAATAGAGCGCGAAGTCCCGGGCGTTGGTCACCTCGTCGTCGGCGATCAGTTCCGCAAGCCGGACCAGCAGGTAGACGAAGTCACCGGCGATGATCGGCCGGTCGGTGCCGATGATCGTGACGACCTCGGCTTTGCGCTTCTCGACGAGCCGCTTGAAGTGCGCACGGTTGGCGTTGCGGCGGTCCAGCTCGGCCTTGGCGTCCAGGTACTCGCGCGACGGCGCGACGCCCGGGTCCGGCTTCAGGTCGACGAGGTTGCTCTTCGACTTCTCGATGTGGCTGTTCACGTCGAGCTCGACCTGGATCAGGGCGCGCAGCCACAGCACCGGATGGTCGTACAGCCATCGCAGTTCGGCCGGCGCCGCGCGCTCCGCGAGGTCGCGGTCGACGTACCTCCGCGCCTGCCGAAGCGGCGCCTCGGCGATGAAGGACGGCGCGCTCACCGGGTACCTGCCTCGGCGTCGAACACCTCGGTGAGCGGGCCGTCGAGGTGCTGCAGGACGTAGAAGGAGTAGCTGCGGCCGACCAGCTCGCCGGTCGTCTCGTCGCAGGCGCGGTAGACCGGGACGCCCTCGGTGTAGTGGCTGTAGCGGTAGACGGTGCCGGAGGCGCCGCGCAGCTGCGGCTCACCTCCCGGAGCCTCGTCGAGCTTGGGCCAGGTGCGCGGCTCGCGCGGCGGGGCCATCTCCACGGTCACGGAGCCCTCGCGGTCCAGCACCGCGCCAAGCATGTGTGGGACGCTGCCGCCGTCGAGCACCCACGCGTCGGGCAGGTACGGAGAGCGCACCCACCGCGTCCCGCCGGTGAGCGCCACGGCGCCCTCGGGTACCTCGGGCAGCGTGAGGACGACAGGGCCGTCCTGCTGCGCCTTCGCCGGGCCGGGCGGCCGGAGCGAGGGTTCGGCCAGCAGGGGCCGCCAGTCGCCGGGCTGCGGGTATCCGCTGTCGCACCGGTCGCAGCCGTCGCCGAAGGGTGGTTCGTCGAGCGGCACGTTGCGGAAGGCTTCGACCTCGCCGCACAGGTGAATCCACAGCGGCACGCCGTTGAAGTCGTGGGCTTGGGCGATGCGCTCGGGTGCCGGGCCGTCCTGCTGCGGGGCGTCGGTGGCGACGAGCAGCGGGCGCCACGCGCCGGGCTTCGGGCACGCCGGGAAGCAGTAGTGCTCGCCCTCAGCCACGCCAGGCGTCGGCCCCGGCGACACGTGCCCGCAGGCGTGGATGAACAGCGGGTAGCCGTTCCCGTCGCGCGCCTGCTCGGTCCGGCCGGGCGCGGCGGCCTTGAGGCGCGCGACCTCGGCCAGCGCCTCGTCGCGCTGCTGGCGGTAGCTGTCGGCGCCCGCCTTGTACTTCTCGATCTCGACGCCGCGCTGTCGGTGCTGCTCGATCCACGTGTCGCGCTCGCCGATCAGGCGCCGCACCCCGGCTCCGATCAAGTCGAGCAGCCCGCCCTCCGGCTCCGGCTCCGGCTCGGCCTGGACGGCGGCCAACTCGTCGCGCAGGCGCTGCACCTCGGCCTCGATCCGGGCGAACAGCGGCCGAGCCGAAGCACCGAAGTAGCCGTCCTTGTGAGCCGTCGCGCCGTACTGCCGTACGAGGTCGAGCAGGTCCGGCGCGGCGTGCTTCTCGTCCTCGACGAGCGGGCGGACGTGGCCCGCGTCGATGCAGGAGAGCCCGACGTGCGGCTGTCCGCCGCAGCCGGGGCACTTCCGCGCGGGCTCGGCGGGCTGCTCGCGTACGGCAGTCACCGTGAGCGGGCCCCACGCGGCCGACAGCGTCCCGCCGCCAGCGGACGTGCCGTGCATGCCGACCTCGCCCCGGTACCGCGTGCAGATCCAGCTGAAGCCCTCCGGCTCCCAGGTGTCGTCGGCGCGGTCCCGCACGCGGGTCACGTCTTCGGGGATGGACTCCCCGGGCTGGATGACGGTGCCGATCGGGGTGCTCACTGCTTTACCTCCGGTGAGGGCTCGTGTCGGGCGCCGGCGAAGATGTCCTCGCCTCGGCGGTAGTCGGCGTACGCCTGCTGGAGTTCGGCGATGAGCTTGCTGTCGTCGAGGTCCTGTCCGGCCACGACCTTGGGCGCGGTGGTGAAGTGCTCGACGACGGGATCGGGATCGGGGGCGATCGCGAACGGCTCCGGGTCGTGCCGGAGCCGGTACCGGAGAGCGCGCAGGAACGGCGCCGGTGTGGGTGCGTCGCAGGCGAGCCAGTAGCCGACGGCGGCGACGGCAATGATCAGGAACAGGCAGCCGAGAAGGGTGTGGATCACGACACCCCGCCCATCCGGGCGTAGCCGCGCGGGAACAGCCGGATCGTCCCGGCCACGGCCAGGACCAGCTCGACCACGTACCGGCCCCGCTCCCGGCCGTCCCCGATCGCGTTGACCTCGGCCAGCAGCGCCTCGAACGCGCGCCGGTCACCGGCGGCCCGGGCCACGATCATCCGGTTGGCCCACCGCTGCGTCGGAGTCAGCTCGGTCAGCTGGGCGCCCGTCTCCTGGTTGATGTCCAGGACGCGGACCTTCCCGAACTCGGGCATGCCGTCGTTGGCGTGCTCCGCCAGCGCGTCGCACCACGCCACCAGCGCATCACCCAGGCCCGGGCCCGGGCACTCGGCGTTCAGCCGGTGCAGCAGCCGCTCGGCCTTGCCCAAGTCCTGCTCGACAGCCGCCTGCAGCACGGCGTGCGCCAGCCGGACCGGCTTGCGGTGCTGCTCGGTCACGACGCCTCCTCACGGAGCACCGCACGAGCCACCGCGATCAGCTCGGCGTAGCCGAACGCGGCGAGGAGCATCGGGTCGTACTCGATCCCCACCGCCACCTCGTCCATGGCGGCGGCGAGCGCCAGGGCGACGGGCGGGTGCATGAGGGCGGCCAGGCTGGCGTTCGCGACGCCCTCCTTCTCGTCGCCGTCCATCTGCCCGATCCAGATGGCGCCGTTCTCGGCGTACAGCTCGGTGCCGTCGGCGTCCCAGTCGCCGCCGGAGGCCTTCTCGGCGTGCTCGCGGAGCTTCGCGGCGGCACGGCGGAGCAGGTCGGCGCTCATCGGGTGGCCGCCTCTCGCGTCATGACGCTGTCGATCCAGTCCTTGGAGAACACGCCGGTCGGCCCTTCGAGCGCGAACGGCTCGACGGTCGGGACGTGCGGGATGGGCACCGAGGCGAGCGCCACCGTCTCGCGCTGGGCCGTGGTCCAGGTGAACGCGGACAGCCGGTCGGCGGCCAAGTCGTGGAAGAACTGCTCCGCCTCGACCCGGTAGCCGTCGGGGATGGGTGCGCCGAGCGGGTCGGCGTCGAACGCGAGGGTCGGGAACTCGTCGGTGCGGTACTGCTCGTACAGGGCGTGGATCTCCTGGACGTGTTCGTGTTCGTCGGCGTTGCGGAGGTCGGGCAGCGGGGCGATCGCGGCGGCGATAGCCCGGACCCGGTGCCGCTCGGCCGGGCCGCCGCCACGCCGGCGGATGACGACCACGACGGCGCCGCCGAGCACGGCCAGGCCGAGCGCGATGAGGAAGTCAGCCCACATGCGGTTTCACCTCTTCGATGAGTTCGGGGTAGCGCTCGGCGTCGAACGCCTCGATGAAGTCGGTGACGGCCTCGGGCAGCGAAATGTGCATCGGCCCGAAATGGACGGTGAAGCCGAGGTCGTCGTGCTCCCAGCCGGAGACGAACGCCTCCGTGCTGCCGACGCTGACCCGCTCCAGTCCCGGAACGACGGCGGGCAGGTAGCGGCCGATCGGGCAGTCGCAGTCGTTGTCCAGCTGGCCGCGGATCCCGAGCGCCGCCATCCGCCCGGCCACGGCACCGCTGGTGCGGCCGAGCGCGGTCAGCGCCCGCTCGACGCCTTCGGGCGTGAGGGGGTAGGTCCGGCGCAGCCCGCGAAACTGCGGGCGGGTCGCGGCGTCGTACCGGCGCCGACGGAGGTCGCGGCGACGCTTCGCGGAGGCGCTCACTGCTGCTCTTCTCCTTCACTTGCCGGGAACCGCCACACTCCGTCGGTGCAGATGGGTGCCCCGTACTCGTCGATGAGGTCGCGCATCTCTTCGAGGGCGCGGGAGCGGTCTTCTGCTCGGGCGACGGTTTCGAGGTCGGTCATCGGGTCAGCCCCCACATGCACAGTGAGCAGACGCCGAGGACGAGCACGGTGAACAGCAGCAGCTCGGCGACGCCGGCCCACGCCTGGTGGGCGGTCTTCGGCTCGACCGGCGCGGCCTTGTGGAAGCGGCACTCGTGCGCATTGACGAAGTCGAGCATTTCGTCGGCGGGCACGTCGGCTTCGAGGCCGCAGGGGCACGAGAAGCGGCTCATCACCGATCTCCCTTCAGGACTGCCCTGCCGAAGTCGTCGGTGGGCCTGTAGTAGACGAGGTGCTCGGACTCGCCCCGGGTGCGCTCTCCGGGCTGGGTCACGCGGATCCAGCCGGCGTTCAGCAGCTCCCGGAGCTTCTCGGTGACCCGCATCCCGGAGACCCGGTCGAACGCGGCCTTGGCGGAGGGCTCGTAGTAGACGCGTCCCGCCTCGGTGATGGCGTGCATGAGCGCTCGCCGTCGGGGCGTGACGGCAAGACCGTTAACGATCTGGGTCACCCGGCACCGCCCGCGCGCCTCGTGCCGTCCGGGAACGGCAGCTGCTGCCGCTTCGTCCAGCGGCGCTCGCCGTCCGAGCACTCGATGTCCGCCCATGAGCCCGACTTGCTGACACGCGTGACGACCATCGAGACGCCGGACCAGACCAGGCGGTCGCCCTTCTTGACCGTGTCCACGTAGGTCGGGTCGGGCGCGAGGGCGAAGCTCCGCGCCGACCTCTCGGGCTTGTCGCCCTCTGCGGGAAGGATGATCGTCCACGGCCCGCCGAGCAGCCCGTAGGCGGCCCAGTCGCAGCCGCGCGTGTTCGTCGGCGGCTTCGCGAGCGCACCCAGCTCGCGGCCGATGCAGTGCTGGCCGATCGCGGCCGGGTCGGCCCCAGCGGCGATGAAGTCCTGAGCGTTCGCGACGTCGCCGCAGTTCGGGCAGATGAACGCCCACAGCTTCGGGTCGTCGCCGAACCGCTCGCGGGCGGCGTCACAGAGTTCCTGCTGGGTCAGCGTTCGGACCATCGTGAGGGCGCTCACCGGGCACCGTCCTTGAGGAGGGCGTCGAGCTCGGCGTCGAAGTCGAGCTTCTCGGCGCCGTACGGCACTGCTCGGGTGGTGGCGGCGAGGAACGCGTCGATGTGGGCGCGGACGATCTTGATTTCGGCTTCGCCTTCGGGGCTGACGAGCCGGAGGATCGTCCACATGCCGTCGACGTCGACGCGGACGTCGTGGGTGCCGGGGACGCGCCTGGCGAGGACGTCCCGGGCGAAGAACCACGTGGTGTGGTCCTCGATGAAGGTGATGAAGACGTGGAAGGGCCGGTCGGTGTCGTAGGCCAGGTCGATGTGGCCGCGGACGGGCTCGACGTCGACGGTGCCGGCGAAGGAGACGCGGCGGGTGATGACGGCCATCTCAGGCCACCTCGTCGGGCACGCGGAGCAGACTCGTGGAGGCGGGCTTGAGCAGCGGCTGGCAGACCCACTCGACGTCCTCGACGGTCTCGGTGACGGTGACCTTCGGGACGGCGGCGAGGGCGGCCGGGTCGGGGACCTCCTTGGTGACCTCGCGGGTGCCGGTGACGACCCGCTCGCACACCTCGTTCCGCTCGGCGTAGGCGGCGAGGACGACGCCGGAGAACCGGCGCCAGACCGCGAACTCGAAGTCGGTGCTCTTCTCGGCGCGGCCCATGGCCCGGGCGATGTCGGCGAGCTTGGTGCGCTGGTCGCGGCTGTCGGAGCGGTTCGTGGGGTCGACGCAGTGCGTGTAGATCGAGAACGACGGGACGTAGCGCCCGCCGACGTACGAGCTCATGTTCGGCAGCGGCACCTCGGGGTGCTCGGCGAGGAAGTCGGCGATCTGGTGCAGGCCCTCGATGAAGGCCTCGCGGTCGTCCGTGGTCATCTCAGCTCTCCAGGAGGGACGCGACTCGGGGGCCGTGGACGATGAGGTCGTAGTCGTCGCCGAGGACCTCGCGGAGGCGGTCTTCGGCGGCCGGGAGGGGCTCGTCGTCGGGCGTGTACGGCTCGGCGTCGTCGCCGGGCGCGAGGACGGCGACGGGGGCGAGGCAGGTCACCATGAGCCGGCGGGTGCCGTCCCAGGGGCTGTAGCCCTCGCCGTCCCAGGCGGCGCCGGTCAGGCGGCTGGTGAACGCCCACAGGGCGCTGTCGCGGGAGACGCGGGCGGAGCCGGTGTTGCCGTACGGCTCCCGTTCGACGACGAACCAGAGGGGCTTGTCGCCGGTGCCGAGGGTGCGGTCGAGGAAGGTCATCGGTACGCTCCTTGTGTCGGCGTCCCTGCCGTGCTGTCGAGGCGATAGGCGGGGGCGCTGGTCTGCGTTTTTGGGAAGTCCGGCCCGCGACGGGAGGGATCACCGCGGGCCGGGGTCTCTACGGCTGGGTGCGGTCGAACCACTTCTGCAGCAGCTCGACGATGAACACGACCCGGTCGAGCGAGGCGCCGATGAGCGCCATGTCTTCGCTCGTCAGGAGCGGTCCGGACACGTCGGGCTCGACCTGCTCCAAGACGCCGGCGAACCAGTCGAGGAGCGCTGCGGGGTCGCTGGGGTCCGGTGCAGGACGGGTCGCCCCTGTCCCGTCCTGCACCGGGTCGGCCTCGCCGGAGGTCAGCAGTACCTCCGGGTCGTGGGCCTGGCCGCCGGCCTCGTCCACCCCTTGATCCGAGGCGGGCGGCGGTGGGACGTCGTCCGTGTTAGGCCGGGCGTCGTCTTCGGTGATGTCTGTTGGGGTTACGGCAGGCTCCGGAGCGGGGTCTCCGGAGCCTGCCGCTGACGAGCCGGGGTTGGAGTCCCGCTGGGGCTCGTCATCTGCCGGGCCATGCGCAGCCACGGCAGCCGTATCGGTGGGCTCGGCGGGACGCGCGTCAAGATCGCTCCCAGCGGCGGACCGCCGATTCCGGGTCTCGGTTCGGCCGCGGACCTGCCACTCGCTCGCCAGGGTCAGCGACTCAAGCTCTCGCTGCGTGCGGCGCTGGGCCCGCGGCAGAGCGCTCTCGACCTCGCGGACCTTGGCCAGGAGCTTCTCAACCATCGCGGGAGTCGGCCGCATCTCCAGCCGCACCATCACCGGTCGGACGTTCGTCGTCCACCACTCGGCGACCGATTCGAACCCGAGGTCCGTCCAGGCGCCGTGCTCAATGATCCAGTCGAAGGCGTCTTGGGCGGAGCCGATGCCCTTGAGGAGCATCTGCTCGTGGTGCTGCGCCTGTTGCCGCGCGTCGGGCCAGCCGGCGAGGCGGGCGTCACGGCGAGCGCGCAGCTCTTCGCCGGACACGAGCTGCTTCTTCGCGCTCATGATCGGCTCTCGATCTGCACGATGTCGGCGACCGCCTGCTCGTGGAGAGCCAGGGTCTTCCTGGCGTCGGCAAGGCGGTCGCGCGCGGCAGCCCACCGGACGTCGGCGGGTGTACGCCAGTGCGGCAGGAAGGCCATGACCTCGCCCGCCGAGTGGAGCGAGACTTCCGGATACGCGTCAGCCACAGGCCTGGTGACAGCCGGTTCGTGGTCGACGACACAGAGAACGAGTTCGGCGCCCTGATTCCGCGTCGCCTTCCACCACCGGCCGTAGCCGTCGATCTGCTGGAAGGCTTTGCGCGCCTCGGAGGGCCGCCTGATCTCTAGCTTCAGCTCGATGAGGATCGGCTTGTTCGGGAGGTCCTCGTCCTCAAGGACGATGTCGATCCTTCCCCATCCGGGGACAACGACCTCTTCGCTGACATTCCAGCCATACAGGTGGGCGAGGCGCGCCAGCTGCTTGCGAAGGTCAATTTCATTGCGCCAGTTCTGAATCTTGATCTGGCCGTCAACGGCCACGAGGCGCGGGGCCTGCCGGTCCCCCAGCATGGCCGCCATGACATCGACCATCAGATCCATCGGGCTGGGCTTCCGTGAGTTTCGCCCCGCGCTCATGCCGCACGCTCCGCGTCGTCGGCGAACCAGGTGCGGAGGGACTCGAAGGACACGGCGGTGTTGGTGCGGTCGGAGAGGTCTCCGGCGAGCTGCCGCCACGAGGTCGTCGGCCGGCGGGCGGCGACGTAGTCCGCGAGCGGCTCGCCGAGGCGGGCCTCGAGGAGTTGGTAGAGCACCGGGCGGTCGGTCATGACAAGCACACTGACATTTGGTCAGAGGGCTTGTCAATGGCAAGTCCTAATCCGTTTGGCCAGTCCTGTTCGCGATGTGGCAGTTGCTAGGCATTGTCAAGCCGTCTGTCAGTGCGTCAGAATGCTTGTCATGACCAGTCCTGGGGAGCACGACGAGCACGAACTCGACCGTGCGCAGCGACGGGGACGAATCCCCGCCGACACACTGCCGAACCGCCTGATGCTGGCCCGCAAGCTGGCCGGCGTCTCGATCCGCGAGGCGGCCGACGCCTGCGGCCTGGGCAGAGGCGCCTGGACCAACTGGGAGAACGGAGCGAGACCGCTCGATTTTCTGGAGATCACCGGGGTCATCGCGGAGAAGCTCGACATCGATGTCGACTGGCTCCGATTCGGTGGCGCGCTGGCCGGCGCGAAGGGCCGCGAAACGCGGGGGCTGACGAAACGACCCACGTCGGATACCGTCTGGTAACCGACGGACGTGACGGCGCTCACGGCTTGCGGCGTATTCTCCCGGACCGCCCGGAAGGCAGCCCGATCATGACCCAGACCCAGCGGCTCGAACTGCCGTACCGCTCGATCCCGGACATGTTCCTGCACCGGGTCGCCGCGGCCCCCGACGCCCCCGCCTTCGGCCGCCCCGCCCCCGACGACGCCGGGGACCCGATCTGGATGACCTGGCGCGAGGTCGACGGGCACGCCCGGGCCATCGCGGCCGGCCTGACCACGCTGGGCGTCGCGCCCGAGGACCGTGTCGCGGTGCTGGCGAACACGCGGCTGGACTGGATCCTCGCCGACCTCGGCATCATGCTCGCGGGCGCGGCGACGACGACCGTGTACCCCACGACCGAGCCCGAGGAGGCCGTGTACATCGTCGCGGACTCCGGCTCCAAGGTGCTCTTCGCCGAGAACCCCGAGCAGGCGGCGAAGCTCAAGGACGCGGAACTGCCGAACCTGACGCACATCGTGCTGATCGACGGAGCTCCGGACGGTACCGAAGCCAAACCGACGATGACCATGGCGGACCTGGAATCCGCCGGGCGCGCCGCGATCGCCGCGGACCCCGGGCTCATCGACGGCATCGTCGCGGGCATCGAGGGCGACCGGCTGGCGACGCTCATCTACACGTCCGGCACGACGGGGCGCCCGAAGGGCGTCGAACTGCTGCACGCCGGCTGGGTCTGGCAGGGCAAGACGCAGCAGGACACGGGCCTGCTCGCCGCCGACGACCTGCAGTACCTCTGGCTGCCGCTGTCGCACTCGTTCGGCAAGACGCTGCTGTGCGGGATCCTGTACGTGGGGCTGCCCACGTACGTCGACGGCCGCGTGGACAAGCTCATCGACAACCTCGGCCGGATCCGCCCGACGCTCATGTGCGCGGCGCCGCGGGTCTTCGAGAAGGTCTACAACCGCGTGGTGACCGGCGCCCAGGCCGACGGCGGGGCCAAGCTCAAGATCTTCACCTGGGCCCTCGGGGTCGGCAAGCGCGCCTCCGCCGAGCGGCTGGCCGGCCGCGAGCCCGGCGGCCTGCTCAAGTTCCAGCTCGGCATCGCCGACAAGCTGGTCTTCAGCAAGCTGCGCGCCCGTCTCGGCGGCCGGATGCGCGCGATGGTCTCCGGCTCGGCGCCGCTCGCCCCGGAGATCGCCGAGTTCTTCTTCGCCGCCGGACTGCCGATCCTGGAGGGGTACGGGCTCACGGAGACGTCCGCGGGCTCCTTCGTCAACCGGGAGGGCAAGGCGCGCATCGGCACCGTCGGGCAGATCCTCGGCGACCTCGAGATCCGCCTCGACTCCGACGGCGAGGTGCTGCTGCGGGGCACGCCGGTGATGCGGGGGTACCACAACCTGCCCGACGAGACCGCGGCCGCGTTCACCGAGGACCGCTGGTTCCGCACCGGCGACATCGGCGAGCTCGACGACGCCGGCTACCTGCGCATCACCGACCGCAAGAAGGACCTGATCAAGACGTCGGGCGGCAAGTACGTCGCGCCGAGCCACATCGAGGGCCTGTTCAAGTCGGTCTGCCCGTACACCTCCCAGGCCATCGTCGTCGGCCAGGCCCGCAACTACGTGACGATGCTCGTCTCGCTCGACCCGGACGCGATCGCCGGCTGGGCCGCGGGCACGCCGCTCGCCGGCAAGTCCTACGCGGAGATCGTCTCCTCCCCCGAGGCCTTCGAGCTCGTCGACGGCTACGTGCGCGAGCTCAACGCGAAGCTCAACCGCTGGGAGCAGATCAAGAAGTTCAGCATCCTCGGCCGGGACCTGTCCATCGAGGACGGAGAGCTGACGCCGTCGCTGAAGGTGAAGCGCCGGGTCGTGGAGAAGTCCTTCGCGGCCGACATCGACCGGATGTACGCCGGGACGCTCGCGGAGATATAAGGACCTCTATTCACACCCCACAGTGTCGTGGCCCCCGGGAACCGCCATCCCCGGGGGCCACGACGCGTAATCGCCCGGTCACGCGAACTGAGATCAACTTGGAGGCCGGGTGTACCGTGGTGAATGAAACGGAACGGCACCGACGCGGCGTGGTCCTCGTGTCCGCTCGCTTAGGTTCGCGCTAGTGATGGTCGTCCTGGTCTCGAAGTCTGCTGAGTGCGCGCACGCCCGCGCGAGCCACGCGGCTTGATCCTGGATCACGGCTCTGACCTGGGATTGGGTCTCGTCCGGCGCGTCGCTCGGGCTCATGGGGCACGGGTTTCGGGCTCATGCAGCACGGGTTTGGGCTCATGCGGCACGGGCTTCGGGCTCGATCGGGCGCGGCATTCGAGCTCGTCCGGCGTGGGATCTGGGCTCGTTCGGCGCGGGCTTCGGGCTCGGGTCGCGCGGCTCCGGCCGAGGTCCAGCCCGGCCGCGAGTGCGCGTTGGCCGGAGCACAGGTCGGACGAGCGCCGCCCGCACGCCCGGGCCGGGAACGGGTCAGGCCAGCACCGTCTGCGCCGACCAGGAGTGCCGGCGCGGCCTTGGGGCTCGACCACGCGCGCTCGGGCCGGAGCCCGGACCGCTGCGATCGCGGCCCCCGGGGCGCAGGTCAGGCGAGCGCCGCCCGCACGCCCGGGCCGCGAGCGGGTCAGGCCAGCACCGTCTGCGCCGACCAGGCGTGCCGGCGCGGCCGGTCCAGGTCGGTGCGGGCCTCCGCAAGCCGCCGCACCGCCTCGACCAGGTCCGCCTCCGGCAGCGTGAACGGCAGCCGCATGAAGCGCTCCATCGTGCCGTCCGCGCCGAAACGGGGCCCCGGCGCCACGCGCACGCCCAGCTCCTCGGCCGAGCGAGCCAGCGCGCTCGACACCGGCGCGTCCAGCTCGGCCCAGATGACCATCCCGCCCCGCGGCAGGACGAAGCGCCACTCCGGCAGTTCGGCCCGCAGCGCCGCGGCCAGGGTGTCGCGCTGCACCAGCAGCTGCTTGCGCCGCGCGGCCACGATCGTGTCGCGGCGCTGCAGGAGGCGCGCGGCCACGAGCTGGTCGAGCACCGGCGAGGCCATGTCCACGCCGACGCGAGCCGCGGCGAGGCGGGCGATCAAGGGGGCCGGGCCGCGCACCCAGCCGATGCGCAGGCCGCCCCAGAAGGCCTTGCTCATGCCGCCGATCGTGAGCACCCGCGCGGTGCGGTCGAACGCCGCGACCGCCGGCGGCATCGCCGCGGCCACGTCCGGGTCGAGAGCAAGGTCCACAAAGGACTCGTCGATGATCAGGTCCGTGCCGGCGGCGTGCGCCGCGGGCGGCAGCTTCTCGCGCAGCGCGGCCGGCATCAGGTGGCCCGTCGGGTTGTGGAACTCCGGAATCAGGTACGCCACCCGCGCCTGAGCGGCCCGCACCGTCGACAGCAGCAGGTCGGCGTCCCAGCCGTCGGGGCCGATGGCGTAGGAGCTGATCCTCGCCCGGCCGGCCAGGAACGCGCTCAGGGCGTTCGGATACGTGGGGGTCTCCACCAGCGCGCGCTGACCCGGTGCGACCAGGAGCCGCAGCAGCAGGTCCAGGGCCTGCTGCACGCCGCCGGTGATCATGACCTGGTCCGGGGCCGTGGGCAGGCCGCGGGCGGTGTAGGCGCACGCGATCGCCTCGCGCAGGACCAGCAGGCCCATCGGCTGGTAGCCGGGGCCGCACAGGTACGGCTCCAGGTCCGCCACCGCCTCCGCCGCGGCCGCCGCGAGCTCCGGTGGGGCCGGCATCGCGGCGCAGCCCAGGTCGATCAGGCCGGCGTCGTCGCTCGGGGTCCACAGCCCCGACGTGCCCACCCGGTGCCCGGCCGGCAGCTCGGTCCAGCTGCCCGCGCCCCTGCGGCTGGACACGTGCCCGCTCTCGCGCAGCTCGCGGTAGGCGGCGGTCACGGTGGTACGGCTGATGCCCAGCGCCGCCGCCAGCTCCCGTTCCGCGGGCAGCCGCACGCCCAGGGCCAGGCGGCCGTCGATGAGCAGGCCGCGGACCGCGTTGGCGAGCACCACGTATTCGGGCCGCTTCCCGCTCGGGCCGCGCACCCCGACGGCGACCTGCCAGGCGTTGAGCATGCGGGCCAGTTGGGCACCGCGGACAATTGCCGACAACATTGGCCCCCTAAACGCGCTCGATTGGCCTCAGCCTGGCATCAGTGGCCTCCGAGGGCAAGTCCAATTTCACCACTGCGCCGAGGAGCACACCGCCGACGATCGCGGCGCCGCCCACGAGGTCGTACCAGTGGATCCTCTCGTGCAGGAACAGCGCGGACGACAGGATCGCGAACACCGGCGCCAGCGCCGCGAACGGCGCCACGGTCCCGGCCCCGTAGCGGCCGATCAGCCGCCCCCACACCCCGAAGCCGAGCAGCGTGCTGAGGTAGGCGATGTAGGCGATGGCCGCGACGGCGACGAGGTCCAGGCCCCGAAGGGTGCTCCAGACGTACGCGGGCCCGTCGACGGTCAGCGTCAGCAGCACCAGCGGCGGGGTGGCGACCGCGCTCACCCACACCATGAAGTTGAGCATGTCGGCGGCCGCGGCCTTGCGCATCGCGACGTTGGCCAGGCCCCAGGCCGCGCCGGCCGCCACGACCAGCAGGAACGCGCCCAGCGGGCGGTCGAGGCCGAGTTGGGTGGCGATCAGCACGATCCCGGCCGCGGCCAGCACCACGCCGCCGACGCGCCTCGGGCCGGGGCGGTCGCGCAGCAGTACCGTCGCGAAGACCAGCGTGAAGACGACCTGGCTCTGCAGGACCAGCGCCGACAGCCCGGACGGCAGCCCGGCCGCCATGCCGGCGAAGAGCAGCGAGAACTTCACCACCCCGAGCGCGATCCCGGTCGCGATCACCCAGCGCCAGGGCGCCTTGGGCCGGCCGACGAGGAACACCGCGGGCAGCGCGGCGACCCCGAAGCGCAGGGCGCAGAACAGCAGCGGCGACATGCTGTCCAGGCCCACGCGGATGACCACGAAGTTGACGCCCCAGATGAGCGAGACCACGATCGCCAGGGCGAGGTCGCGAGGTTTCATGGCTCGATGATTGGCCCTCGAACCGTGAAGGACCATCGAAAAGTACTGCATCCAGGTTTTAGCATTGCTTCATGCTCGACCTGTCGCGCCTCCAGGCGCTCCGCGCGGTCCAGACGTTCGGCACGGTCACGGCCGCGGCGGGCGCGTTGCACATCACGCCGTCGGCGGTCTCCCAGCACATCGCGAAGCTGGAGCGGGAGACGCACACCACGCTCGTGGAGAAGGACGGCCGGCGGCTGCGGCTCACCGAGGCCGGGCGGGTCCTCGCCGAGCACGCGGGCCGGGTCCTCGCGGCGGTCGAGGAGGCCGAGGCGGCGCTCGCCGCGCACCAGGAGACGGTGTCGGGGCGGCTGAGCATCTCGTCGTTCCCGACGGCGTGCCGGGGCCTGCTCCCCCACGCGCTGCGGCGGCTCGCGGCGGAGCATCCGGCGCTGGAGCCGACGCTGCTGGAGACGGACCGGGAGGCGAGCTTCGCCGGCATCCTGCGCGGGATCGTCGACGTCGCGCTGATCGACGAGTGGCTGGAGATCCCGGTGACGTACCCGCCCGGCGTCGCGAGCGTCGAGCTGGGCCTGGACGTCGGGGACCTGATCCTGCCGGCCGGGCACCCGCTCGCCGACGGCGCCGGCCCGGTCACCCTCGACGAGGTCCGCGAGGAGCGCTGGATCGGCTCGACGCCGGGGACCGTCTGCCACGAGTGGCTGCTGCGGATGCTGCCCGGGCTGCGCCCGGCGATCCTGGTCAACGAGTTCGAGACGCAGCTGACGTTCGTCGCCGAGGGGCTCGGGGTGGCGTTCATCCCGCGCCTGGCCCGCACCGCGCTGCCGCCCGGGGTGCTCGCGCGCCCGGTGGCCCCGGAGGCGGCCCGGCGGGTGAGCGTCGCGTGGCGGGCGGCGGCCGCGACCCGGCCGGCGATCGGGGCGACCGTCACGGCGCTGCAGGAGGCCTGGGCGCTGCGCCCGGCGTCGGGCGACCTACCCGACTGGGTGGCCGGAGGGGCCGCGATTCATGTGGTGTGAGGCAAGTTTTCCCAGGTCGTAAACGTGGTCCGGGCCCGGTTCGCACCCATTGTTCATTCAGCGTATTCACGTCTGCGCGGATTCGGGCCGCCCCTTACATTCATTGGTATGGCCCTCTTCCGTTCCCGGACCGCGACCGGCGCCGGCATCCTGGCGACGGTCCTGCTGGTGCTGATCTTCGGCAACCAGATCTTCACTGAGTGGGTCGACCGGCACAGCGACGGTTCGACCGTTTGGGGCTTCTTCCTGCGCATGCTGGCCTGGCCGCGCTGGTGGATCAGTCCGCGTGACGGCTCCGGCAACGCCGCCCGGGAACTGCTCGCCAACGACCTGCGCGCGCTGCTGTTGATCCTGTTCGTCGCGCTGGTCCTCGCCGTCTCCGCCAAGACGGTGGCCGGCGGCGGTGGCGCGGTCGTGGTCGGCTGGGCGGCGCTGATCTTCGGCGCCGCGCTCGCCGCCTTCACGACGGCGTTCATCATCGCCGACCCGACGATGCTCGGGGCGCTCAACGCCGCCGCGGCGGCGTCGGGCTACGGCCTGTTCGTCGGCTGGATCGTCGGCATCGCCGTCGCCGCCGGCAAGAAGGCCGACTGACCCTTTTACCGGATCGGGTGCCCGGCGGCGCGCAGGGCACCCTTCACGTCGCCGATCGTCAGCTCGCCGAAGTGGAACACGCTGGCCGCGAGCACCGCGTCGGCGCCCGACGCGACGGCCGGCGCGAAGTCGGCGACCTTCCCGGCCCCGCCGCTGGCGATCACCGGGATGTCGACGACCTCGCGTACGGCCCGGATCAGCTCCAGGTCGAAGCCGTCCTTGGTGCCGTCGGCGTCCATCGAGTTGAGCAGGATCTCCCCCGCCCCGAGCTCGGCGACCCGCGCCGCCCACTCGACGGCGTCCAGGCCCGTGCCCCGGCGCCCGCCGTGGGTGGTGACCTCGAAGCCGCTGGGCCGGCCCGCGCCGCGCCGCACGTCGAGCGAGAGCGTGAGGACCTGGTTGCCGAAGCGCTGCGCGATCTCGGCGATGAGCTCCGGGCGGGCGATCGCGGCCGTGTTCACCCCGACCTTGTCCGCGCCGGCGCGCAGGAGCGTGTCGACGTCGCCGGCGCTGCGCACGCCGCCGCCGACGGTCAGCGGGATGAAGACCGTTTCCGCGGTACGGCGCACGACGTCCAGCATCGTGGCCCGCCCGTCCGAGGAGGCGGTCACGTCGAGGAAGACGAGCTCGTCGGCGCCCGCGGCGTCGTAGGCGGCGCCGAGCTCGACCGGGTCGCCGGCGTCACGCAGGTTGAGGAAGTTGACGCCCTTCACGACCCGCCCGGCGTCGACGTCGAGGCACGGAATGACCCGCACGGCTACGGTCACGCCGACTCCTGCAGCGCCGTCAGGGCCTCGGTGACGGTGAAGGCGCCGGCGTACAGGGCCTTGCCCACGATCACGCCCTCCACGCCCGCGGGCTCGAGCGCCGCGAGCTGGCGCAGGTCGTCGAGCTTGGACACGCCGCCGCTGGCGATCACCGGCTTCTTCGTGCGGCCGGTGACCTCGAGCAGCAGGGTCAGGTTCGGGCCGGTGAGGGTGCCGTCGCGCATCACGTCGGTGACCACGTACCGCGCGCAGCCCGCCTTCTCGAGCCGGTCGAGCACCTCGAAGAGGTCGCCGCCCTCCTTGGTCCAGCCGCGGGCCGCGAGCTGGTGCCCGCGCACGTCGAGGCCGACCGCGACCTGCTCGCCGTAGGTGGCGCAGACGTGGTCGCACCAGTCGGGGTTCTCCAGCGCCGCGGTGCCGAGGTTGACGCGGGTCGCGCCGGTGGACAGCGCCGCCTTCAGCGAGGCCTCGTCGCGGATGCCGCCGGAGAGCTCGACCTGCACGTCGAGGCGGCGGACCACGTCGGCGAGCAGTTCGGCGTTGGAACCGCGGCCGAAGGCGGCGTCGAGGTCGACGAGGTGAATCCACTCCGCGCCCTGCCGCTGCCAGGCCAGGGCGGCCTCGAGCGGGTCGCCGTAGGTGGTTTCGCTGCCGGCGGCGCCCTGGACGAGACGGACGGCCTGGCCGTCGGCGACGTCGACGGCGGGCAGGAGCTGCAGGGCCATGAGAGTCAGATCCTTCGGTCCAGAACGAGCACGGTGAGCGCCGGGGTGGCGACGATGAGGATCGCGCTGATGCCGATCCGGGCCGGCCAGGAGTCGATCGACGTCCAGACCAGGGTCAGGACCGCCAGCACGAGGATGGCGATGATGATGCGCTGCTTCCAGGAGCGGCGCGCGAAGATCTTACCGGTCCGCCCGACGCGGACCTTGGGCACCAGCCGGCGCACGGCGGCCCGGCGGGCCTGTCGGCGTTCGTGCCGGCGCATCCGCTCGGCGCGCTCGGCCTCCAGCAGCGCGCGCCGTTTCGCCCGTTCCTTGGACAAGGGGGATCAGAGCGTCCCGAGCCAGTTGGCGAGCAGGGTCGCCCCGGCGTCGCCGGACTTCTCGGGGTGGAACTGGGTGGCCCGCAGGGCGTCGGTCTCGAACGCGGCGACGAACGGCTCGCCGTGCACCGTGGTCGCGACGCGGACCCCGGCCTCGGCCTGGGCGTCGGTGACCGTCGAGGCGTAGGAGTGCACGAAGAAGAAGCGGGTGTCGTCCGGCAGGCCGGCGCCGAGGACCGAGCCCTCGGGCCAGGCGACCGTGTTCCAGCCCATGTGCGGCACGACCGGCGCCCGCAGGCGGGTCACCGTGCCGGGCGCGAGACCGAGGCCCTTGGTGACGACGCCGTGCTCCTCGCCGGCGTCGAACAGGATCTGCATGCCGACGCAGATGCCGAGCACGGGCGCGCCGGTGCGGACCCGTTCGGCGATCACCGGGCCGGCGCCGAGGGTCTCGATGCCGGCCATGCAGGCCGCGTAGGCACCGACGCCCGGCACGACCAGGCCGTCCGCGCGGGCGGCCCGGCCGAGGTCGTCGGTGACCTCGACGTCGGCGCCGGCGCGGGCCACGGCCCGCTCCGCCGAGCGCAGGTTGCCGGAGCCGTAGTCGAGAATCACCACGTGTTTCGCCACGATCCGCCTCCCCTCAGTTGAGCCACAGCACGCCGGCGGCCGCGGAGATCGCGGCCAGCAGCAGCGTGATGACGAACGGTACCTTCGACTTGCTCTGCTGCCGCAGCGACAGCGCCCCGCCGAGCAGCAGCCCGGCGAGCGCCAGCAGCGCGATACTCACGTCGTCGCCTCCGCAAGCTCCGGCGCCGACGCGGTCGAACTGAACCTCTGGTGAGCGGCCCCTCCGCTGCGCTCCGGACCGCTCACAGTGCACCCTTGGTGCTGGGCACGACCCCGGCGTTGCGGGGGTCGATCGCGCACGCCTGGCGCAGGGCGCGGGCGACGGCCTTGAACTGGGCCTCGACGATGTGGTGGGCGTCGGGCTGGGCGCCGTGGCGACCGGCCCGCAGGATGCTCACGTGCAGCGTGACCCGGGCCGAGTGCCCGAAGGACTCCCAGATGTGCCGGGTGAGGCTCGTCGGGTAGTTGCCGCCGATGTGCGGGGCGATGTTCGCCGGCTCGTCGTGGACCACGTAGGGGCGGCCCGACAGGTCGACGACGGCGGAGGCGAGGACCTCGTCGAGCGGGACCTGGGCGTGGCCGTAGCGGGTGACGCCGGCCTTGTCGCCGAGCGCCTCCGCGAACGCGGCGCCGAGGGCGAGCGCGGTGTCCTCGACGGTGTGGTGGGCGTCGATCTCCAGGTCGCCGACGGTGTTGACCCGCAGGTCGAAGCCGCCGTGCTTGGCGATCTGGTTGAGCATGTGGTCGTAGAAGCCGACGCCGGTCGAGATCTCGCCGACCCCGGTGCCGTCGAGATCGAGCTCGACGAGGACCTTGGTCTCCTTCGTAACCCGCTCGATCCGTGCGGTACGGCTCACAACAGCTCCTCGAGTGCGTTCAGGAAAGCGGAGGTCTCCTCGGGCGTGCCGGCGGTGACGCGCAGCCAGCCGGGCAGCCCGACGTCGCGGATGAGCACGCCGCGGTCGAGCAGGGCCTGCCAGACCCCCTTGCTGTCGCCGGCCGGGGCGCCGAACAGCACGAAGTTGGCGTCGCTGTCGGCGACCGGCAGGTTCCAGCCGCGCAGGGTGGCCACGATGCGGTCGCGCTGCTCCTTGACCGCGTCCACGGTCGACAGCAGGGCGTCGGTGTGCGCCAGGGCGGCCCGGGCCACGGCCTGGGTCATGGCGCTGAGGTGGTACGGCAGCCGCACGAGCTGCACCGCGTCGACCACGGCGGCGTCGGCGGCCAGGTAGCCGACCCGCCCGCCGGCGAGCGCGAACGCCTTGCTCATCGTGCGCGTGACGACCAGCCGCGGGTACCGCTGGATCAGGCTCAGGGCGAAGACGGTGCCGCTGCGCGCGAACTCGGCGTAGGCCTCGTCGACGATGACCATCCCGCGGGCCGCCCCGGCCGCGGCCTCGACGACGTCGAGGGGCAGCGCGGTGCCGGTCGGGTTGTTGGGCGAGCAGAGGAACACCAGGTCCGGGTCGTGCTCGCGGATCTTCGCCACCACGTGCTCGGCGTCGAGGGTGTAGTCCTCGGCGCGGCGGCCGTCGACCCACGCGGTGCCGGTGCCCGCGGCGAGCAGCGGGTGCATGGAATACGAGGGTGTGAACCCCAGCGCGGTGCGCCCGGGCCCGGCGAAGGTCTGCAGCAGCTCCTGCTGGATCTCGTTGGAGCCGTTCGCGGCCCAGACGTTGTGCCAGGTCAGGCCGTGTCCGAGGTAGGCGGCGAGGTCGGTGCGCAGGGCGACGGCGTCGCGGTCGGGATACCGGTTCAGGTCCCGCAGCACCGCGCAGAGCGCCTTCTCCATCTCCGCGACGGCCGCCTCGGGCACGGGGTAGGAGTTCTCGTTGGTGTTGAGGCGCACGGCCACGTCGAGCTGGGGCGCGCCGTACGGCGACATTCCTCGCAGCTCGTCGCGCAGTGGCAGGTCGTCCAGCGTGGTCATGCGTCGAACCTGACGGTGACGGCGGCGCCGTGGGCGGGCAGGTCCTCGGCGGTGGACAGGGCCACCACGTGCCCGGCGACCTCCCGGAGGGCGTCGCGGCTGTACTCGATCAGCTGCACCCCGCGCAGGAACGTCTGCGTCGACAGCCCGGACTGGTGACGCGCGCAGCCGCCGGTCGGCAGCACGTGGTTGGAGCCGGCGCAGTAGTCGCCGAGCGAGACCGGCGACCACGCCCCGACGAAGATCGCCCCGGCGTTGCGCACCCGCTCCGCCACGGCGCGCGCGTCGCGGGTCTGGATCTCGAGGTGCTCGGCGCCGTACGCGTCGACGACCCGCAGCCCCTGCTCGAGGTCGTCGACGAGGACGATCGCGGACTGCGTCCCGCTCAGCGCCTCGGTGACGCGCTCGAGGTGCTTGGTCGCGGCGACCTGGCGGGCGACCTCGGCGTCGGCCGCGTCGGCGAGCTCGGCGCTGGTGGTGACGAGCACGCTGGCCGCGAGCGGGTCGTGCTCGGCCTGGCTGATCAGGTCGGCGGCGACGTGGCGCGGGTCGGCGGTGTCGTCGGCGAGGATCGCGATCTCGGTCGGGCCGGCCTCGGCGTCGATGCCGACGGTGCCGCGCAGCATGCGCTTCGCGGCGGTCACCCAGATGTTGCCCGGGCCGGTGATCATGTCGACCGGGGCGCACCCGGGCTCTTCGTCGCCGAAGCCGTAGCCGAGCATCGCGATCGCCTGCGCGCCGCCGACCGAATACACCTCGTCGACCCCGAGCAGCGCGCACGCCGCCAGGATGTTCACGTTGGGCAGGCCGGTGTCCTTCTGCGGCGGGCTCGTCACGGCGATCGAGGCCACCCCGGCGGCCTGGGCCGGCACGACGTTCATGACGACGCTGGACGGGTAGACGGCCAGGCCGCCGGGCACGTAGAGCCCGACCCGGCCGACCGGCAGCCAGCGCTGGGTGACGGTGCCGCCCTCGGCGAGGACGGTCGTGGTCTCGGTGCGGCGCTGGTCCTCGTGCACCTTGCGGGCCCGGGCGATCGACTCCAGCAGCGCGGCGCGCACGTCCGGCTCGAGCTCGGCCTCGGCCCGCTCGATCTCCTCGCGCGGCACGCGCAGCTGCTTGACGTCGACGCCGTCGAAGCGCCTGGCCGCCTCGCGGATCGCCGACGCGCCATGCTCACGGACCGCTTCGACGGTCGGGCGCACCTGCTCGGTGGCGACGGATACGTCAATGGCGGCTCGGGGCAGCAGACGGCGCGGGTCCTCGGCGGAGCCGCGCAGGTCGATCCGGTTCAACACCCTTGCGAGTCTATTCGGCGTCGCCAGCGGTTATGCGCCGCCGTCCCGCCCTGCGGGCTGTCGGGATTGCGCCCAGCGCCAGTTGAGCTCGTCCGGTGCCGGGGCCGGTCCGGGGAGGTCCCCGCGCTCGCCGGCGCGCAGGCCGTCGAGGATGACGGCGAGGTACCGCCGGCGAAGCTGCCCCGTCCGTTCCCGGTCCGGCACGCGGATCGCCGCGCAGCCCTCCAGTACCAGCGTGATGTCCGTCGCCCCGGCGTCGGGGCGCAGCCGCCCGCTCGCGTGGGCGCGCTCGACCAGCCCCTCGACCAGCCCCCCGGCCCGCACCGCGTCGGCGATCATCTCCGGCGTCGAGGTGAACGTCCCGGCGAGGTGCACGGTGAGCGAGTGCACGTCGGCGTCGACGACCGCGCGGAGGAAGCCGGTCAGCGCCTCCCACCCGTCCTCGAGCGCGGCGGCCGCCTCGGCCTCGGCGATGAACCGCGTGAGCCCGTCGTGGCAGAGGGTCCTCAGCAGCGCTTCCTTGCCGTTGTACCGCCGGTAGAGCGCGCTGATGCCGACACCGGCCCGCTCGGCCACGGCGGCGATCGGCGCCTTGGGGTCCTCGATGAACACGTCCCGCGCGGCGGCGAGGATGACCCCGTCGTTGCGCTCGGCCTCGCGCTGGCGTCCCATGACCCGACCTTACCGGAACGGACCATTCCGGTCTCATACGCCGCCGCGCGTCCTGAGCGACGGTGCCGCCCGTGCTCGGCTACGCTTCGGCTCGTGGAGCTGCTGCCGCTCTTTCCGCTGGGCACCGTGCTGTTTCCCGGGCTGGTGCTGCCGCTGCACGTGTTCGAGCCGCGGTACCGGACGCTCGTGCAGCATCTCACCGAGTTGCCGGCGAGCCTGCCGCGCGAGTTCGGGGTGATCGCGATCCGGCGCGGCTGGGAGGTCGGCCGGCAGGCGGAGGCCGCGGACGCGTCGATCACGGCCGGGGAGTCGCTGTCGCTGTACGAGGTCGGCTGCGCGGCGGAGATCCGGCAGATCACCGAGCTGCCCGACGGCCGCTTCGACCTCATGACGCTGGGCCGGCGCCGGTTCCGGCTGCTCGGGCTGGCGCGCAACGACGCGCCGTACCTGACCGGCGAGGTGGAGTGGCTGCCCGAGCCGAAGGGCGAGCCGGACCGCGAGGGCGAGCTGGCCGCGGGGGTGCTGGCGGCCTACCAGGACTACCTGCGGGCGGTCCGCGCCGACGAGGACGGCGAGCAGCTGCCGGACGACCCGACGGTCCTGTCGCACCTCGTCGCGGCGACGGCGTCGCTGACGCTGGAGGATCGTCAGGCCCTGCTGTCCGAGCCGGACACGGCGAGCCGCCTGAAGGCCGAACGCGCCCTGCTCCGCCGCGAGACGGCCCTGCTCGGCCAGGTCCGCGCGGTCCCGGTGTCACTCTCCGACCTCGCGGTCCCCTCAAGCCCGAACTGATCCCCGCCCGCTTCGGCACCCGGGCCACAGCCAGGGCGATGCGGTTTCGGACCCGCCGCCGACGTCGGACGGCCGCGTCGCCGGTTCGGTTCCGGGGTCAGGGTCGCGGAGGCTCCGCGTTCGGCGACTGCGGCCACACGGGCGGGTCCGGCGTCTGCGACTCGGCCGACGTCGATGGCGCGGGCGGACCGGGGTGGTGCGCAGCCTGGTCGAACTGCGCCGCGCCCGAACCTGGCTGGGCCGCACCCGGGGCGGCCGGGAATTGCTGGGCCTGGTCGTACGCCGCCGCGAGCGGACCGGGCGCCGCCGGGTGCGGGGCGCCGGGGAACTGGGCGGCGTGACCGTCAGGGGCCGGCGGGTAGGGCGACGGCGAGCCCGGGTACGGACCCGAGGCCGCGGACGGGGCGCCGGGCGGCGGGGGCGAGAGGTACTCGGGCGGGATGTTGTCGTAGCGCAGCGTCGGCGACACGTGGAAGCCAGCGAGGCCCGTGTAGACCGCGGCCGCCGCCAGGCTCTGGATGAGCATCGTGCCGCGGACCCAGGGGATGAAGCCGAACAGCAGCGACGAGACGCCCGTGCGCAGCTTCACCGGGCGGAAGATGTGCGTGTCGACCGGGGCGTGCGCGGCCAGGTCCGTGTAGTGCGCCCAGCCGATCCTGTTGCCGAGCCAGGCGCCGAGCACCGAGGCGCCCGCGGAGCCGATGACCAGGCCGAGGAGCATGAGCGGGCCCCGGTATCGCCGCAGCAGGAACCACGCCGCGAGCGCGACCAGGATGCCCATGCCGATCGCCATGAGCACGAACCAGCCGTCGTCGGCCCAGTAGCCCTCGGGCTCCGGGTCGATCGGATACGGCCCGTACTGCGTCTGCACCAGCTCCACGTGCGGCGCCAGCTTCGACCACAGCAGGCCGAAGGGCGCACCCAGGCCCGCGACCACCACGGCGGCGAGCAGAGCGACGAGCACCTCCCGAAGGATCGGTACGCGCGCCGGTCGAACGGCCTCGGCCTGATCGACGGGCGAAATCGGGGCGATGCTCACGATCCCATCCTGCCAGGCCGGCGCCTCCACCCGGCAAGCGAGTCGACATCGCCCTGCGAACCCGGCGAAACCCCCGCATCCCGCCCCGATGCCGCCGAATCCCCCGAAGTTCCCCGCCCCGCCGCGCCCGGAAATGGGTCGCGTGAGACGGGCGGCCGCGAGCTGCCGGGCTGCGAGCAGGAGTCGTGCGAGGACGAGTCGTGCGAGGACGAGTCGTGCGAGGAGAGGCCGCGCGAGGAAGCGGCGTGGGCGGAAGGGGCCGGCGACGAAGCGGCGTGGGCGGAAGGGGCAGGCGAAGGAGCGGGGGTGGAGGAGGCGGTCGGCGGGACGGTGGGCCAGGGCGGCAGTGGCGCCGACGGGGGCGGGGTGGTCAGGTCCGGCAGGGTCAGGTCCATGGCCATCAGGCGCGGGGCCTCCTCCCGGCGGTCCACGCGGCCCTTGACCGCCACGACCGCGTCCTCCGCCACCCACTGGTCGACCAGCTCGTAGGTGTCCGGGAAGAACATGACCTCGATGCTGCCGTCCAGATCTTCCAGCACCGCCTGGGCCCACGGGCGGCCCTGGCGCGTCACGCGGCGCTGCACGCCCGACAGGATGCCGGCCAGGCGGACCACGGCGCCGTCGGCGACGGTGCCCTCCTCGGCCAGGGCGGCGATCGGGCGGTCGGCGGCGGCGCGCAGGATGTGCTCCAGGCCGCGCAGCGGGTGGTCGGAGACGTAGAGGCCGAGCATCTCGCGCTCGAAGGCGAGACGCTCGGGCTTGTCCCACTCCATCGCGGGGACGGGCGGGGCGCTCAGCAGCGGGGCGCCGAAGAGGTCGAACTGGCCCATGGCCTCGTTGCGCTTGACGCTCGAGACCGCGTCGAGGGCATCGGCGTGGACGCTGAGCAGGCCGCGGCGGGAGTGGCCCAGGGAGTCGAAGGCACCGGCCTTGATGAGCGACTCGATGGTCTTGCGGTTGCACACGACCTGGTCGACCTTGGCCAGGAAGTCGTAGAAGTCCGCGAACGCGCCCCGCTCGCGGCGGGCCCGCAGGATGGACTCGACGGCGGCGGCGCCGACGTTGCGCACGGCGCCGAGGCCGAAGCGGATGTCGGTGCCGGCGGCGGCGAAGCGGCCCTGGGAGGCGTTGACGTCGGGCGGCAGGACGCGGATGCCCATGTGCCGGCACTCGGCGAGGTAGAGGGCGGAGCGGTCCTTGTCGCCGCCGACGGAGGTGAGCAGGGCGGCCATGTATTCGGCCGGGAAGTTGGCCTTCAGGTAGGCCGTCCAGTAGGCGACGAGCCCGTAGGCCACGCTGTGCGCCTTGTTGAACGCGTAGTCGGAGAACGGGACCAGGATGTCCCACAGCGTGCGGATCGCGCCCTCGGAGTGGCCGCGCTCGCGCATCGCCGGGGCGAACAGCGTGAACTCCTGGTCGAGGATCTCCTTCTTCTTCTTGCCCATGGCCCGGCGGAGCCGGTCGGCGGCGCCGAGGGTGTAGCCGGCGACCCGCTGGGCGATCGCCATCACCTGCTCCTGGTAGACGATCAGCCCGTAGGTGTCGCCGAGGATGTCATCGAGCGGGGCGGCGAGCTCCGGGTGGATCGGCGTGACCGGGCGGCGGCCGTTCTTGCGGTCGGCGTATTCGTTGTGGGCGTTGGCCGCGATCGGGCCGGGCCGGTAGAGCGCCCCGACGGCGGAGACGTCGGCGAAGCCGTCGGGGGCCATCGAGCGCAGCAGCTGCCGGACCGGCGTCGCCTCGAACTGGAACACGCCGAGGGTGTCGCCGCGCGACAGCAGCGCGTAGGTCGGCCCGTCGTCGAGCGGCGCGTCCTCGATGACCACGTCGATGCCGCGGTTGTGACGGATGGCGTCGAGGGCGTCGTCGATGATGGTGAGGTTGCGCAGGCCGAGGAAGTCCATCTTGAGCAGGCCCATGGCCTCGCAGGCGCCCATGTCCCACTGGGTGATGATCGCGCCGTCCTGCTCCCGCTTCTGGATCGGCAGCACGTCGATGAGCGGCTCCCGGGACAGGATGACGCCGGCGGCGTGCACGCCCCACTGCCGCTTGAGGCCCTCCAGGCCGCGGGCGGTGTCGACGACGGTGCGCACCTCCGGCTCCGACTCGTAGAGCCGCCGCAGCTCGCCGCCCTCCTTGTAGCGGGGGTGGGCCGGGTCGAAGACGCCGTGCAGGGGCATGTCGCGGCCGAGCACCGGCGGCGGCACCGTCTTGCTGATCCGCTCGCCGAGGGAGAACGGGAAGCCCAGCACCCGGGCGGCGTCCTTGATCGCGGCCTTGGCCTTGATGGTGCCGTAGGTGATGATCTGCGACACCCGGTCCTCGCCGTATTGCTCGGTCGCGTAGCGGATCATCTCGCCGCGCCGGCGCTCGTCGAAGTCCATGTCGATGTCGGGCATGCTGGGCCGCTCGGGGTTGAGGAAGCGCTCGAAGAGCAGCCCGTGCGCGAGCGGGTCGAGCTCGGTGATGCCCAGCGCGTAGGCGACCAGCGATCCGGCGGCGGAGCCGCGGCCGGGGCCGACGCGGATGCCCTCCCGGTGGGCGTGGGCGACGAGGTCGGCGACGACGAGGAAGTAGCCGGCGAGGTCGGCCCCGGTGATCACGCCGAGCTCGTAGCTCGCCTGCTCGGTGTGCGGCCGCGGGACGCCGCCCGGGAAGCGGCGGGCCAGGCCGCGCTCGACGGCGGCCCGCAGCTGGGCCTCCTCGGTGGTGCCGGGCGGGACGGGGAAGGCGGGCATCAGGCTGCGGTGGGCGAAGACCTCCGCGTAGTCGCCGACGCGCTCGGCCACGGCGAGGGTGTTGTCGCAGGCGCCGGGGACCTCGGCGTCCCAGATGCGGCGCATCTCGAGGGCGGACTTGAGGTAGAAGTCGCGGGCGTCGAACTTGAAGCGCTTCGGGTCGGCGAGGGTGGTCGCGGACTGCACGGCCAGCAGCGCCTCGTGGGCGTCGGCATCGGCGGCGAACGTGTAGTGCAGGTCGTTGGTCGCGACCGGCGGCAGGCCGAGGCGGTGACCGAGGCGCAGCAGGTCGGCGCGGACCCGCTGCTCGATGCCGAGGCCGTGGTCCATCAGCTCCAGGTAGAGGTTGCCGGGGCCGAAGATGTCGCGCAGCTCGGCGGCGGCCGCGCAGGCCCGCTCGAAGTCGCCGATGCGCAGCCAGGTCTGGATCTCCCCGGACGGGCAGCCGGTCGTGGCGATGACGCCGGGGGCGTATTCGGCGAGCAGCTCCCGGTCGGCGCGGGGCTTGTAGAAATACCCCTCCGTGCTGGCCCGCGACGAGAGGCGGAACAGGTTGCGCAGGCCGGTCGCGGTCTCGGCCAGCAGCGTGAGGTGGGTGTAGGCGCCGCCGCCGGAGACGTCGTTCTCGCCGCCGTCGGCCCAGCGCACGCGGGTGCGGTCGCCGCGGTGGGTGCCGGGGGTCAGGTAGGCCTCGACGCCGATGATCGGCTTGATCCCGGCCTTCGCGGCCGAGTGGTAGAAGTCGTGGGCGCCGAACATGTTGCCGTGGTCGGTGATGGCCAGCGCGGGCTGGCCGAGCCGGGCCGCCTCGGCGAAGAGCGGCCCGAGGCGCGCGGCCCCGTCGAGCATCGAATACTCGGTGTGCACGTGCAGATGGACGAAACCCACGGCCCGAACCTATCGCGGGGGTACGACATTTTCGGCGGCACCGCTCGCCGCGACCAGGTCGGCGAGCACCGGAGGGTGCCGCGGAGCGCGGTCCGGGAGCCTACCGGGCGTAGGGGTCCATCATGACCGCCGCCGCCCGCAGCCAGGCGCGCTTGGTCGCCGGCGCCAGCATCGGGTATTCGATGTTGGAGCCGCTCTCCAGCGCCGGGTCGTAGGGCACGACCACGACGGCGCGGGTCCGGGTGCGGAAGTGCCCGGCGAGGTCGTCGATGAGCGGGGTCGGGTTGGGCGTCGGGCAGGACAGCAGCGTGACCGCGTTGGCGACCAGCTCCTCCATCCCGGCCTCGTCGAGCAGGTCGAGCATCCAGTCGGCGGTGAACGCGGCGTCCTCGCGGGGCACGCTGGTGACCACGAGCTGGTCGGCGGTCTGCAGGACCGTCTGCCAGTTGGGGCTCTCCACGTTGTTGCCGGTGTCGACGCAGATCACGTCGTGGGTGCGGCGCAGCAGCTCCAGCACCCGGCGCACGGTGTGCGGGTCGAGGCGCTGGGCGAAGCGCGGGTTCTCCTCGCCGGCGAGCACGTCGTAGGAGCCGTCGGAGGCGTGGCGCAGATAGTCGTCGAGCATGTCGTACAGGTCGTAGCCGCTCGCGTGCTCGACGCGCACGAGGTCGGCGATGAGGTGGCGGATCGTGCGCGCGTGCCGGGCACTGCCGGCCCGCAGGCCGAGCGTGCCGCGCAGCTCGTTGTCGTCCCAGGCGATGACGCCCTTGCCGCGCACGCTGCCGATCGTGGCGGCGGTCAGCACCGTCGCGGTCGTCTTGTGCACCCCGCCCTTGGGGTTGGCGAAGGCCAGCACCTTCGGGGTGGGGATGTCGCGGCGCAGGATCTGCACCATCTGCTCGGTCGGGTCGGCCGGACGGGGCTCCTGGTATTCGACCATGGGCTCACGGCGCGCGGGCCCGGCGGTGCGGAGCGGCGCGTCATCGTACGGGCGGGTGCCGTTGGTGGGAGGCATTGGTTCGTCATCGTATTGGGGCCGGCCCGGATATGGGGCCGAGGGGCGCCCGAACCTTCCGTCGTAATCCAGATCACCCGGGCTCGATCGCCCCAGCAGCGCCCGGTCCAGCAGCGAGCGCCAGCGGGGAGCCGGATCTGCCGACCTGTCCTCCACCCCGGCCCCTCCTCACACGCGCACGCGTCAACCCGACCCCCAGGCTACGGACCGAAGACTATTCGGACCACTCCTGCGAGCCCATCCCCTGCATCAACTGCACGACAGGCCGAAGGGATATCGCCTCAGGACGGACCGGGGGACGCGACAACGGTGCCGGCGCCCTCGCTGACCGGTTCCGCGACCGTAGTCTGCTCGGGCAGCGGGGGCGTGAACACGGTGCGATCGAGCCGTTGCAGTTCGGTGAGGGGGTCGACGACGCGGGTCTCGGGCCGGGCGGCGACGGCGCGCAGGGCGGCGGGCGGGGCATGGACGACGGCCGCGTACACGCACGAGCAGTGCTCGCGGTAGGCGGTCGCCTCCTGGTCGGCGACGATCGCGCCGGAGAGGTACAGCTGCCGGTTCTCCTCGGGGATGTCGCCGGGCCGGGCGAGCAGGTCGCGGTAGTGCCGCGCCTCGTCCGTCTTGCGCCGGGCGGTGTCGTCCATGGCCGACACCACGTCGTCGGGCAACTTGTACGCGTCCAGACGGACGAGCTCGGTCTGGGTGCCCGGCAGCGGTACCCGTGCGAAGACGCTCGACACCGCGGCGTCCGCGAGCACCGGTGTGAGCCGCTCGGGGGCCAGGTAGGCGGTGAACGACACGAGCGCGTAGACCGGCGCGTCACCCGGCAGCGCGGCCAACTCGTCGCGGCCCGCCTGCACGTAGCCCGGGATCGAGCCGCCCTCGGCGACCCCGACGCGCAGGACGTCGCCGAGGGACGGGTCGCTGCGGGGCCGCTCGCCGCGGTGCACGGCGAGCAGGGTCGCGGTCACCGCGACGATCCCGACCACGACGGTGAACGCGCGCAGCCGCTGGGCGCCCCGGAACACCCGGGCGAGGACGTTGCCGACCGGCGGCAGGAGCCGCTGGTCGAGTTGCTGGAGCCGCTTCATCGCCCCACGAGGGTCGCACAGTGCCGCCTTAAGGGTGACTCATGGGGTCTTGACATCGACGCAGTGAAGGATTTCTATCAGGAAGGTTTACTAACAGTCCGAGGTGAGGTCTCATGCGTAGATCGACCAGCATCCGCACGATCGCGGCCGCCGCGGTGGCGCTCGCCGCCACCGGGGTCGTCCTCGCGGTCACGCCGTCCGCCCAGGCCGCGACCGCCATCCCCGCCCACGTGTTCGCCCCGTACTTCGAGGCGTACAACGGCGACAGCCTCGACGGGCTGTCCCAGCAGTCCGGCGACAAGTACCTGACCATGGCCTTCATCCAGACCGCGAGCCGCGGTTCGTGCACGGTGTACTGGAACGGCGACACCGGCATGCCGATCGCGAACTCGACGTTCGGCAGCGACATCGCCGCCATCCGGGCCCGTGGCGGCGACGTGATCCCCTCGTTCGGCGGCTACGCGGCCGACAACGGCGGCACCGAGATCGCCGACAGCTGCACCGACGTCAACCAGATCGCGGCGCAGTTCGAGAAGGTCATCACCACCTACGACGTGACCCGCATCGACCTCGACGTCGAGGACAACTCGCTGACCAACACGGCCGGCATCGACCGGCGCAACAAGGCGATCAAGATCGTCGAGGACTGGGCCGCGGCCAGCGGGCGGAGCATCCAGTTCGTCTACACGCTGCCGACGACCACGAGCGGCCTGGCCGACAGCGGGCTCGCGGTGCTGCGCAACGCGGTCGCGAACAACGCGCGGATCGACATCGTCAACCAGATGACCTTCGACTACTACGACAACCAGCCGCACAAGATGGCCGACGACACCAAGACGGCGTCCAACGGGCTGCACACGCAACTGCAGCAGCTGTACCCCGGCAAGACCAGCCAGCAGCTGTGGTCCATGATCGGCGTCACCGAGATGATCGGGGTCGACGACTTCGGGCCGGCGGAGACGTTCACCATCGCCGACGCGAACGCGGTCGCCTCCTGGGCCACCCAGCAGGGCATCGCCGAGCTGTCGTTCTGGGCGCTGCAGCGCGACAACGGCGGCTGCCCCGGCGGCGCGGCCTCGGACACCTGCTCCGGCGTCGCCCAGAGCACCTGGCAGTTCTCGCACATCTTCGCGCCCTTCACCAGCGGCGGCGGCACCCCGGGCTCGCCCAGCCCGACGCGCAGCAGCGCGTCGCCCTCGCCGAGCCCGAGCCGCAGCACCTCACCGAGCCCGAGCCAGAGCCAGAGCACCGGGACCGGGCTCGCCAACGGCACCTTCGAGACCGGCTCGCTCGCGCCGTGGACCGGGAGCCTCTGCAGCGTCGTGAGCACGCCCGTGCACGGCGGGAGCAAGGCGCTCAAGGCCGCCGCGTCCGCGTCCGACAACGCCCAGTGCAGCCAGACGGTGGCCGTCCAGCCCAACCGGACGTACACGCTGACGGCCTGGGTCCAGGGCAGCTACGCGTTCCTCGGCGCCACCACGGCGGCGGGCGACGTGAGCGCGTGGTCGCCCGGGTCCGGCTCTGCCTGGACGAAGCTGACCGTCTCCGTCAGCACCGGCAGCGCCACCTCGATCAAGGTGTGGGTGCACGGCTGGTACGGCACCGGCACGATCTACGCCGACGACGTGACCCTGGCCTGAGGCCCATCGAAACAGCCTGAGGCCCATCGAAACGGCCTGAGGCCCCTTGGAGCCGGCCTGAGGCCCTTACGCGGCGGCGCTCAGCACCTCGAGCGCCGCCGCCAGGTCGGCCGGGTACTCGCTGACGAACGAGACGTACTCGCCGTCGCGCGGATGGATGAACCCGAGCTCCCGGGCATGCAGCCACTGCCGCGACAGCCCGAGCCGGGCGGCCAGGGTCGGATCGGCGCCGTAGGTCAGGTCCCCCACGCACGGATGCCGCAGCGCCGAGAAGTGCACCCGGATCTGGTGCGTGCGCCCGGTCTCCAGCTTCACGTCGAGCAGGCTCGCGGCCGGGAACGCCTCGATCGTGTCGTAGTGCGTGACGCTCGGCCGGCCGCCGGAGACCACCGCGAACTTGTAGTCGTGGCTCGGATGCCGGTCGATGGGGGCGTCGATCGTGCCGCGCAGCGGGTCCGGGTGGCCCTGCACCACGGCGTGGTAGCGCTTCTCGACCTCGCGGGCCTTGAAGGCGCGCTTCAGGGCGCTGTACGCCGGCTCGCTCTTCGCCACGACCATGAGCCCGGTGGTGCCCACGTCCAGCCGGTGCACCACGCCCTGGCGCTCGGCCGCGCCGCTGGTGGCGACCGTCTGGCCCATCGCCGCCAGCCCCCCGATCACCGTCGGGCCGGTCCAGCCCGGGCTCGGGTGCGCCGCCACGCCGACCGGCTTGTCGACCACGACGATGTCGTCGTCGCTGTAGACGATGCCGAGCCCGTCGACGGCGACCGCCTCGACCGCGACCGCCCCGGCCGGGGCCGGCAGCGTCACCTCGAGCCAGGCGCCGGCGCGGACCTTGTCGGCCTTGGCCCGCACCTCGCCGTCGACCGAGACGTCCCCGGCCTCGACCAGGTCCGCGGCCGCGGTGCGGCTGAACCCGAAGAGCCGGGTCAGGGCCTGGTCGAGGCGGGTGCCGTCGAGGCCGTCGGGCACCGGCAGCGACCGGACCTCACGCATCTTTCTTGGCCCGGGTGCCGTCCCGCCGCCGGCCCATGAACTCCAGCAGGATCGCCAGGGCCACGCCGACGGTCAGGGCCGAGTCGGCGATGTTGAACACCGGGAAGTGCCCGGCGTGGTCGTCCAGGAAGCTGAACATGTCGACCACGTGCCCGCGGAACGGCCCCGGCGCCCGGAAGAGCCGGTCGCCGAGGTTGCCCGCGGCGCCACCCAGCACCAGCCCGAGCGCGATCGCCCAGGCGGTCGAGACGGTGCCCTTGATCATCCAGAACAACCAGCACACGACGCCGAGCGCGATGATCGGGAAGATCCAGGTGTGCTCTTCCAGCATGCTGAACGCGGCCCCGCTGTTGCGGGTGTAGACCACGTAGATCAGGCCGCCGAACAGCTTCAGCGGCTCGCCGTGGGCGATGGTCGAGGTCGTCCACTGCTTCACGGCCAGGTCGATCCCGATGATCGCCACCGCGACCAGGCCGAACACGGACCAGGCCCGAGTCCGCGACCCGGACGGCGCGGCCTCGGGGGTCGCTGCGTCCGGGGCCGGCTCGGCCCGGTCCTGGGTGGGCTCCTGAGTGGTCAGCGCCGCTCCTCCAACTGCTTGCAGGTGACGCAGAGCGTAGCGGACGGGAACGCGGCCAGGCGCTCCACGGGGATGGGGTTGCCGCACTTCTCACACCAGCCGTAGCCGCCCTCGTCGAGCCGCTCCAGCGCCCGCTCGACCTGCAGGATGCGGTCGGCCAGGTTGTTGGCGATGGTGATCTCCTGCTCGCGCTCGCCCGTCTTGGTCCCGGTGTCGGCCTGGTCGTCGCCCGCGGAGTCGGTCAGGCGGTGCTGCTGCAGCTCGTGGATCTCCAGGAGCGTCTGGTCGTGCTCGGCCTTGAGCTCGTCGCGGCGCTCGATCAGCGCCACGCGGATCTTCTCCGTCTCGGCTGCCGTGCGCGTGCCACGGGCGGGCTTCGCCCCGGCGGTCTTGGCCGCGGTGGTCTTCGGTTCGGCGGTCTTGGCCATGGTGGCTCCCTCGGCCGCACGGGCGGCGGTTGACGTGGTCGGCGCTGTCGTCGTGCTGGTGGTGCGGGCGGAGTCGGCCGCCACCGGCCTGCGGGCCGAGGCCCGTTCGGCCGGCACGGCCTTGCTCGCCGTGGCGGCGGGGGCGGCCTTCTTCGCCGGGGCGGCGGCCGCCTTCGTCGCCCGGGACGGCGTCCCGGCTTGCCGAGAGGTGGCTTGCTGTGCTCTTGTCACAGTGGTACCTCTCGTCACATCGGCGGCATTGCCCCGCCCGGCACCGCTCGCTGACCGCCCCGTCGGCACGGCATCAGCCCGCTCGGCCATGGCTCCCCCAGATGCAAAATGGGCGCGCGACGCGCGGTCGCGCACTCCAGTGGCTGGCAAGAATACGGAATGTGCACGCGTCCGACAAACACGCCACACGTATTCGGACCAATTTGATCAGTTATTGGCGCCGATCATCGCCATGTTCGGCAAACCAGCGAGCCAGTCTCCCGCGCCTGCTCACGGCCCGCAGCCGTTGCTCCGCGGCGTCGCGCACCTGCTCGGTGGTGACGATCAGGAGGCTGTCGCGGGTCTTCAGACGGGTCTCCGGCGCCGGCACGAACGCACCGCCGTCGCGCAACACCAGCGTCACGACCGCACCGAGAGGCAATCGTAACTCGTCCACGTGCACGCCGTTGAGCTTCGAGCCGTCCGGCACCTCGACCTGCAACAGATCCGCCCGCATACGCTCCAGCGGCGCCGCCTCGACCTCCAGATCGGTGGGCTCGGCGGGCGCGGTGACGCCGAGGCGGCGCGCGGCCGGGGGCAGCGTGACGCCCTGGGCCGCCGTGTAGATCACGACGAGCACGAAGACGACGTTGAACAGGTCCTGCGCGCCGGGCAGCCCGGCCGAGAGCGGGATCGTCGCGAGCACGACGGGCACCGCGCCGCGCAGCCCGGCCCAGGACAGGAACGCCTGCTCGCGCCAGCCCGGACCGGCCCGGGTGAGCAGGAACGGGGCGCTGCTGACCAGCACCGACAGCGGGCGGGCGAGCAGCACCAGGACCAGGCCGACGACCAGCGCGGTGAGCACGGCGCCGCCCAGCTGGCTCGGCGAGGCGAGCAGGCCCAGCAGCACGAACAGGCCGATCTGGGCGAGCCAGGCCAGGCCGTCGGCGAAGCCGAGCATGGCGCGCCGGTGCGGCAGACGGGCGTTGCCGAGCACGACGCCGGTGACGTAGACGGCCAGGAAGCCGGAGGCGTGCGCGACGGAGCCGGCCGCGTAGGCGAGCACGGTCAGGCCGATCGCGGCGAGCGGGTAGAGGCCGGCCGAGGGCAGCGCGGCCCGGCGCAGCGCCCAGGCGCCGCCGAACCCGACCAGCAGGCCGATCGCGCCGCCGGCGACGAGCTCGTAGGCGACGAGGGCCAGCTCCTCGTACCACGGCGCCTGGGTGCCCATGGGGGTCGAGAGCAGCACGACGAGGATGACCACGGGGGCGTCGTTGATGCCCGACTCCGCCTCCAGCAGCGCGGCGAGGCGCGGCCGGACCGGGACCCGGCGCAGCGTGGAGAAGACGGCGGCGGCGTCGGTGCTGGAGAGCACGGCGCCGTACAGCAGCGCCTGCTGCCACCCGACCCCCAGCGCGAAGTGCACGACCGCCCCGACGACGGCGACGCTGACGACGACCCCGACGGTGGAGAGGACCACGGCCGGGCCGAGCACCGGGCGCAGATGCGACCAGCGCGCGGTGAGGCCGCCCTCGGCGATGATCACCACCAGCGCGCAGATGCCCAGCGTCCGGGTCAGCTCGGCGTCGGCGAAGTGGATGCCGAGGCCGGCCTCGCCGATCGCGACCCCGAGCAGGAGATAGACCAGGAGGCTGGGCAGGCCGAGACGCACCGAGAGCCGGACCGCTCCCACACACACCAGCAGGACCGCCGCGCCGACGAGGAGCGCGACGTTGAGCTCGTGACTCAACGGCGGCCCGCCAGCAGGCCGGCGACCCGGTCGGCCAGCTCCGCCGGTGCCACGGTGGACAAATCGGCGAGCTCGACGAGCTTGTCCCGGCTCGCCGCCCCGGCCTTGAGGCGCAGGGCGGACGGGCGCACCCCGATCGCCGCGGCGAGGGCCTTCAGCGCCGCCTCGGTCGCCTGCCCGTCGACGGGGCGGGCGTGCACCGCGACGACCACGGCGGGACCGTACGGCCCGGGGTGGCAGCCGCCGACCGCGGTGCGGGAGGCACCGGGCCGGACGCGGATCGCGATGGTGGGCATGCCTCATTGTGAAGGTTCACCCGATCGAGGGCGATCCTCCGGCCGGGCGGTATCGAAGCACGCAAGCGGAAGGCCGTGACGCGACGAGCGTCACGGCCCTCCGGGCAGCGTTCTACCGCCGGGCGGCGAGCAGCACGTCGTTCGGCGCGCACATCGCGCAGGGGGTGAACCCGAGCTCGACCGCCTCGTGGGCCGGCAGCGGCTCGTGCTCGCGCCCCAGCAGGTGCGGGCAGTTCGGCACGTGGTAGCGGGGGCGGCCGTCGATGACGAGCACGTCGTCGTGCAGCGCGGCGACGCGGGCGAGGTCGGCCGCCGTGGAGAGCTCGATCGCGGGCTCGTCCGCCGGGTCCTCGTCGTCGTAGTCGTCATCGTCATCGTCGGCGGCGGCGGCGGCGGCGGGCTCCTGGTAGGCGCTGTCGTAGCCGCCGGCCGGCGGGTGCTGGTCGTACTGCGGCGGGTACTCCTCGTAGCGGCCGCCGCTGTCGCCCTGCTGCGGGACGGCGGACTCGGGCTCGTCCCGGATCGGGGCCATCATCGCCGTCTCGTCCGGGGCCGCGGGCCGCCCGCCCGTGGAACTTCCGTAGGTGGTGCCGGTGCGCGCCCCGGCCCCGACCGTCTGGCGCTCGACGCGCCGGCCGTACTCCCCCGCGTGCTCCTCGTCCTCGCCGCCGAGCTCGTCCGAGCCGAGGTGGGAGGCGAACGGGTCGTAGCGCTCCGAGGGCACCTGGCGCCCGGTGCGGGCGGTGCGGGCCGAGCGCGCCGCCGCGGCCTGGCGACCGCCCACGATCAGCGCTACCGCGGCCAGCAGGCTTGCCCCGATGGACGCCACCAGCAGGGCGTCCGAGCCCTGCAGCAGGCCCAGCACGAGCAGGCCGACGGCCACCACGATCAGCAGCAGGCTTCCGACGATCACGGCCCTGTCCCTCCGCACAGCGAATCCCGGGGCGAGTGCCGAAGGCCTCTCCGGGCGAGTGTCTCTCAGCCGGTACAACGAACGAGCCTGTCGGAAGTCTCCCAGAATGACCGGCGCCCCAGCCGAATTTTCGACTGGGGCGCCGCGTGTCGCATTGACCGGCCGCGTGTCGGCTGCTGCCGGTCAGCCGCTCTGTGCCGTCACTTCACTCGTGTGGGTGCCGTGCTGCGTCGTGCTCGGGGACCGGCGGGTCAGCGACCCGCACCCTCGTAGCCGCCCGCGAGGCCGGCCGTGGCCAGGCCGCCGCCGACCGCCGGGCGCGCCGCGCCCTCGCCGCGCTGCGCCATCTCGGCCTCGAGGCTCTGCTCGCGGCCGGTGAGGTCGCGCAGCTGGCTCTCCAGGTAGGCCTTGAGGCGGGTGCGGTACTCGCGCTCGAACTGCTTGAGCTCCTCGATGTGCTTCTGCAGCGCGGTGCGCTTGGCGTCCAGGCCGCCCATGGCCTCCTGGTGGCGCTGGCGGGCGTCGCGCTCGAGCGCGTCGGCCTTGGCCCGCGCGTCGCGGGTGACCTCCTCGGCCTTGGTGCGGGCCTCGGACAGAAGCTTGTCGGCCTCGCGGCGCGCGTCCGACACGTGGTCGTCCGCGGTGCGCTGGGCCATCATGAGCACGCGCAGCGCCTGCTGCTCGCCGTCGCCGGTGCCACCGGCGCCGCCGGGACCGCCCTGGGCCCGGATCTGGTCGAGCTCCTGCTGCATGCCGCGGGCGGCCTGCTCCGCGGAGGCCTTCTCGCGCTGGACGCGCTCGAACTGCGTCTTGAGGTCGGCGAGCTCCGCGGCCAGGCGGGGGTCGCCGCCGGCGCCGGTCGCCACGCGGGCGGGGCCGCCGCCGCGCTCGAGCTGCGCGCGCAGCTCGTTGTTCTCTTCGATCAACCGGGCGAGCTCACGCTCGACCTCGTCGAGGAAGGCGTCGACCTCCTCCTCGTCGTAGCCCCGCTTGCCGATTGGGGGCTTCTTGAAGGCGACGTTGTGAACGTCGGCCGGGGTCAGCGGCATCGAAACTCCTCGGGTCAGTTGCGGCCGCGTGGCCGCCGAGCGGTGCGTGTCACGAGAACGCCGCGATCAGCCGCCCTAACACGACGTACATCAGCACGAACAGGATAACCAGCAGCACAAGCGAAGACAGGTCCACGGCCACGGTACCAATACGCAGCGGACGAATCACCCGCCTCAACGCTTTGAGCGGCGGATCGGTGACGCTCCACACCACTTCCAGCGCCGCCGCCGCACCCCGGCCGGGTTGCCAGCGGCGTCCGAACTGCATGACGTAGCCCATCACGAAGCGTGCGAGGAGCGCCACCAGGAAGAGGTAGAGCAGCAGATGCACGATCTGCAAGGTGATGGACACCACGGCCGTTGAGTCCTCGCTCAGCTCTGGTTGAAGAACCCGCCCTCGGCGATCTTGGCTTTGTCCTCCGCGGTGACCTGGACATTCGCCGGTGAGAGCAGGAAGACTCGGTTGGTCACCCGCTCGAAGTTACCACGCAGGCCGAATACGAGTCCGGCCGCGAAGTCGACCAAACGTTTGGCGTCGGCCTCGTCCATTTCGGTGAGGTTCATGATCACCGGCACGCCGTCGCGGAAGTGCTCGCCGATCGTGCGGGCCTCGTTGTACGTGGTCGGGTGCAGCGTCGTGATCGCATAGCGGCGGTCGTCGCTGTCCTCGTCGACCTGGGCACGCTCACGGACCGAGCCGGTCGGGGCGAGCGCGAGATTGTCGCGCGTCGGGTAGCTGACCGACGTGGTCGGGCGCGTGATGGAGCGCACGGTGCTGGTCCGGCTCGCGGAGCCGGTCTCCAGGCGATCGGTGGCCGACAGGCGCTCCGAGGCGGACAGCCGCTCGGACGACGAGAGCCGGTCGGAGGCCGAGAGGCGCTCCGAGGCCGACAGGCGCTCCGAGGTCGTGCGGGAACGCGGCGCCGGAACCTCGTCGACGTCGTCCTCGTCGTCGAGAAGGTCGTCGCCGTAGCGGTAATGACGATCGTCGTACCCACGATCGTCCTCGTCCTCGACGAGACCGAGCCAGACGCCCGCCCTGCGCAGAGCACCCATACGCGCTCCTCCGTCCACCGCCATGCGGCACTTCCCCCCGTTGTCGGTGCCACCGATCACGTTGTGCGACACCGCCCCGCCGGCGCAGAACCACACCCGTGTAGTTTTCCGTTCCCGCGGGCCAGGCTACCCCAGCGGGGTGCGTTTTCCGAGCAATGCGCTGCCGACACGAACGTGTGTCGAGCCGTGCAGAATCGCGGATTCGAGATCGTCGCTCATACCCGCCGAAATCCAGTCCGCCGCACCCTCCGGACCGGAAAAACGCTGACGAATGCGTGCCGCGATCGCCTCGAGCCGGGCGAATGCCTCGTCCGGCTCCCAGCCCAGCGGCGCGACCGCCATGACCCCGCGCAGGGCGAGGCCGGGACTGGCCGCGATCGCCTCGGCGACCTTCTCGACCTGTCCGGTGAGCGCACCGCCGCGGTGCTCGTCGTCGTCCAGGCTCACCTGCACCAGCGCCCCCAGCGCAGTGTCCCGGCCGGTCCTGAGCACGGCGTCCGTCAGGGCGTCCACCAGGCGCAGGCTGTCCACGGAGTGCACGACATCGGCGTAGCCGGCCACCGAGCGCGCCTTGTTGCGTTGCAGCTGCCCGACGAAGTGCCAGCGCAGGCCGGGCACGGCGGCGGCCTTGGGGGCCGCCTCCTGGTCCCGATTCTCGCCGACGTCGAGCACGCCCAGCTCGGCCAGCCGGGCCACGTCCTGCGCCGGGTAGGTCTTCGTGACGGCCACCAGGGTGACCGATTCCGGCTCGCGTCCGGCGGCGTGGCAGGCCGCGGCGATCCGTTCCCGCACGGAGGCGAGATTGGCCGCGATCTGCTCGGTCCGCTCGTCCACGAAAACCCCCTGAATACGGCGATTGGGCAGGCCGCGTATGCGACCTACCCAATTCAAGCAGAGGTTACGCCGTGATCCGGCCGGCCTTACCCGTCAGCCGGCTGCAGGCCTCACGCACCGTTCTTGAGGAAGTCGGGCACGTCGACGTCGTCGAACAGGACCCGCCGGGGCGGCGGCGGGGCCTGGCGCTCCTGCGGGGCCGGCTCCTTGGGCTGGCTGTGCTGCGGGCCGTGCGGCGTGCGCGGGGCGCGGGCCTCGATCGGACGGTACGCCGGGGCGCCCCCGTCGAAGCCGGCCGCGATGACCGTGACGCGCACCTCGTCGCCGAGCGCGTCGTCGATGACCGCGCCGAAGATGATGTTCGCGTCCGGGTGGGCGGCGTCGGTGACCAGCTGCGCCGCGTCGTTGATCTCGAACAGGCCCAGGTCGGACCCGCCGGCGATGGACAGCAGCACGCCGCGCGCGCCGTCCATGCTCTGCTCCAGCAGCGGGCTGGAGATGGCCGACTCGGCGGCCTCGACCGCGCGGTTGTCGCCGCGGGCGCTGCCGATGCCCATGAGCGCGCTCCCGGCGCCGCTCATGACGCTCTTGACGTCGGCGAAGTCGAGGTTGATGAGGCCCGGCGTGGTGATCAGATCGGTGATGCCCTGCACACCGGAGAGCAGCACCTGGTCGGCCTGGCGGAACGCGTCCATCATGCTGATGCCTCGGTCACCGAGCGCCAGGAGCCGGTCGTTGGGGATCACGATGAGCGTGTCGCACTGGTTGCGCAGCTCCTCGATGCCGGCCTCGGCCTGCACCTGGCGGCGCTTGCCCTCGAACGAGAACGGCCGGGTGACCACGCCGATGGTCAGCGCGCCGAGCTTCCGCGCGATGTTGGCCACGACGGGCGCGCCGCCGGTGCCCGTCCCGCCGCCCTCGCCACAGGTGACGAAGACCATGTCGGCGCCCTTGAGCACCTCTTCGATCTCGTCCCGGTGGTCCTCGGCCGCATTCTTGCCGACGTCGGGATTGGCGCCCGCACCCAGCCCGCGGGTCAGTTCCCGGCCGACGTCGAGCTTGACGTCGGCGTCGCTCATCAGCAGGGCCTGAGCATCGGTGTTGATCGCGATGAACTCGACGCCCTTCAGGCCAACCTCGATCATGCGATTGACGGCATTGACCCCGCCGCCGCCGATGCCGACGACCTTGATGACCGCGAGATAGTTGTGCGGATGTGTCATCGGACCACCTTTCCTTTCGAGGTTGGCGAGCGCCGATCCTGTCCGGTGCCGAGCGATGAATCCCGGTCCGATCCCTGAGGGACCTGTCCCGAGCCCGACCCCGTGACGGGCGGCGTCCGCCAATGCGAACGCAGCGGATGGGGGTCCCGCAAACCCTCACCCTTTACTAGAGGCTTATAGTTATGTCAACTAATGCCTTATCGCAAGGTAAGGGCCCGACTGTCGCGATCCAAGGACCGTGCCCCGGCGTGTCGGGCGATTCGCCTGCGACGCCGTCGAATTCCTAACGGCGGTGGCGAGCCCCGTGTGACGGGCGGCTGCCCACTTGTCCGGGCTCACACGCCCGAACTCGCGTGCCCGACCTCACTTCTCCAGCACGACGCCGGGCGCGCTCACGTCGAGGGTGTGCCCCGCCTCGATCGTCGTGCGCTCCAGGACCCGGACCTTGGCCGCGTTCTGGGTGGCGTCGCCCCACAGCACGACCCGCTCGCCGGTCAGCTCCAGCTTGATCCGGGTCGGCGACTCGGCGACCAGCGCCGTCATCTGCGCGAGCACCGGCGGGGAGAGCGCGGCCAGCACGGTCAGGGCGCTCTCGGTGGTGGCGTCGCCGGGCTCCGGCTGGGCGATGCGGAGCGTCGGCAGGCCCGGCGGGGCGGCGTCGACCGGCAGGAACGCCACCCCCTCGGCGTCGAGCAGCGTGAAGCCGCCGACCTTGGGCACGGCCGCGACCGCGGTGCGCTCGGTCACCGCGATCGCGAGGGTGTGCGGGTAGTGCGTCTGGACCCGCACGGTGCGCACCGGCTTGAGCGCCTCGCGCACGCGCCGCTCGACCGCGCGCACGTCCACCCGGGGCATCGGGGTGCCGTCGCGCACCGCGGCGGCCGCGCGCACCGACGCCGGGTCGAGCACGCCGGCGCCGGCGACCTCGATGCGCTCGACGCCGAGGGCCGGGGTGAGGTACACCACCGCCGCCGCCCCGCCGAGCAGCGCCACGAGCCCCAGCGCCACGAGCCAGGGCAGCGCCGCGCGGAGGCGGTGCCGCCGGGCCCGGGCCGCGAAGAGCCGCACCGACGGCGGCGCATCGCGGGGGGCCAGGACGAGCCGCCATCCGCGCGTCTGGCTCACCGGCGATCAGTCCTTACCGTCAGTCGTCGGCCCGCGAGTGCCGGCCCACGTACCCGTCCGGCTCGTCCCCGCCCTTGAGCGCGGCGAGCAGCTCGTCGCCCATGAGCGAGATCGGCGGCGCGCCCATGGTGACGACCACGTCGCCCTCGCGGACGCGGGCCACCACCTCGCCGGGCACGTCCTCCCAGGACGGCACGAACACCTTCTGCGCGTCCGGCAGGTTCACCGCCGCGGTCAGCGCGACGCCGCCCTCGCCGGGCTCGCGCACCTCGCCGGGGCCGAAGACCTCCATGATCACGGCCTCGTCGGCGAGGGAGAGGCCCTCGGCGATCTCGGCCTGGAAGTCGCGGGTGCGGTACACCCGGTACGGCTGGAACACCACCACGAGCCGCCCGTCGCCGGCCACCTCGCGCAGCGTGCGCAGGGCCGCGGCGATCGGCACCGGGTGGTAGGCGTACTCGTCGTAGACCCGCACCCCGCCCTCGGTGCCCTTGAACTCGAAGCGGCGGCGCACGCCCGGGAACGTCGCCAGGCTCTCGATCGCCGTCTCGGCCGGCACGCCCAGCCGCAGCGCGGTGAGGATCGCCCCGGCCGAGTTGAGGCCCAGGTGCGCGCCCGGCACCGGCAGGAACACCTCGCCCAGCGGCACCCCGTCGTGGTGGGCCATGTAGCGCACCCCGTGCACCGAGGAGCGGACCTCGCTGATGCGCAGGTCGGCGTCGGGTGCGGTGCCGTAGGTGACGACGTCGGCGCCGGCCGCCCGGGCCCGCACCGCCATCCGC
This sequence comes from Dactylosporangium sp. CA-052675, assembly GCF_050947935.1. Taxonomy (GTDB): domain Bacteria; phylum Actinomycetota; class Actinomycetes; order Mycobacteriales; family Micromonosporaceae; genus Dactylosporangium. The sequence goes on from NZ_CP192010.1 coordinate 8,718,498, forward strand.
ATCGCGCCGGGGTCGTCGGCGCACGTGACCACGAACCCGCCCGGCTCGACCCGGCCGCAGAACTCGACGAACGCGTCCTCGAGGCCCTGCAGGTCGCCGTAGGTGTTGAGGTGGTCGGCGTCGATGTTGGTGACGAGCGCGACGTGCGGGGTGTAGAGCAGGAACGAGCGGTCGCTCTCGTCGGCCTCGGCCACGAACAGCTCGCCGCTGCCGTGGTGGGCGCTGGAGCCGATCGCGGAGATCTCCCCGCCGATCACGAACGACGGGTCGAGCCCGGCGTGCTGGAGGATCAGCGTGATCATCGAGGTGGTCGTCGTCTTGCCGTGGGTGCCGGCCACCGCGATGGCGCGCCGGCCGACCATGGTCGCGGCCAGGGCCTCGGAGCGGTGCAGCAGGCGCAGGCCCCGCTCCCGGGCGGTGACGAGCTCGATGTGGTCCTTGGGGATGGCCGTGGAGTAGACCACCGTGTCCACGCCGTCGAGGTTGGACGGCTCGTGGGTGCGGTAGATCGTGCCGCCGAGGGCCTTGAGCGCGGCCAGCTGGGGCCACTCCTTGAGCTCGCTGCCCGAGGTCGGGATGCCGCGGGTCAGCAGCAGCCGGGCGAGCCCGCTCATGCCGACCCCACCGACCCCGACGAGGTGGACCCGGCCCAGCTCTTCGGCTGTCAGCTCGCTCATGCTCCAACCACCTTCAGCAGGTACCGGCGAAGGGCCTCGTCGCCGTCGCGGCGACCGTATCCGGCGGCCGCGCGGCTCATCGCCGCGAGCCGGGCGCCGTCGCGGGCCAGCGGGACGATCTGCTGGGCCACGAACTCGGGGGTCAGGTCGGCGTCCTCGACGATGAGGCCGCCCCCGGCCTCGACCACCGGCAGGGCGTTGCGCCGCTGCTCGCCGTTGCCCCAGGGCAGCGGCACGTAGACCGCCGGGATGCCGATCGCCGCGGTCTCGGCGCAGGTGATCGCGCCGCCGCGGCAGATCGCCAGGTCACCGGCGGCGTAGCCGAGCTCCATCTCGGAGAGGAACTTGATCCGCACGTACGGCGCGGGCAGGCCGGCCGGGACGTCGAAGTCCTCGTTGCGGGCCCCGACGATGTGCAGCACCTGCACGCCGGCCGAGGTGATCGCCTTGGCCGCGCCGGCCACCGCGTTGTTGATCGAGCGGGCGCCGGACGACGCGCCGAAGACGAACAGCGTCGGAAGATCGGGGTCGAGGCCGAAATAGCGGCGGGCCTCGGCGCGGCGGGCGGCCCGGTCCAGGGTGGTGATGCTCTGCCGCAGCGGCACCCCGACCACCGGCGCGTCCGCCACGGCCGGCATCTGCCGGGCCTGGTGGGGGAAGCCGAGCACGACGTTCTTGGTGAACCGCATGGCCATCTTGTTGGCCACGCCCATCGGGACGTTGACCTCGTGGATCACGCTGGGCGTCTTGCGCCGCCAGGCGGCCAGGTAGGCCGGGACGGACACGTACCCCCCGAAGCCGACCACGGCATCGGCGTTGACCTCGTCCAGGATCGCGCGGGCCGCCTTCGCCGCCCTCCACATCCGGTCCGGGGTGCGCACCAGGTTCATGTTCACCGAGCGCGGCAGTTGGTAGGCCGGGACGTGCCGCAGGTCGTAGCCGGCGCGCGGGATGAGGTCGTTCTCCATGCCGCTCGCCGAGCCCAGACACGTGATGCGGACGTCGGGGTCGTGCCTGCGCAGGCAGTCGGCGAAGGCCAGCAGCGGGTAGATGTGCCCGCCGGTGCCTCCGCCGGCCAGCACCACCGAGCGCAGCGCTGCCATCAGGTGCTCCTTCCGCGGGGCGACCCCGCGAGGGTGGGCCGGCCCGTCGTGCGTGTCGAAGGGTCCGTGCCGTCGTCGTCCTCGCGAGCGCGCGGAAGCGGCGGCAACGGCGCCCAGAGTAGTCGCACCCATTTCCGCGGCGGACGGGCGTGCATGGCTCGCGCGCAGTCCGGCTCGGCGCGGGCCGCCGACGTGAGGATGCCGGCCGCGCCGAGCGCGACGACCAGGGCGCTGCCGCCGTCGGAGATGAACGGCAGCGGCAGGCCGGTGATCGGCATCAGGCCGACGACGCCGCCGATGTTGATGATCGCCTGGCCGACGAACCAGATCGTGATCGCCGCGGCGACCAGGCGGCGGAACAGGTCCTCGACGCGGCGGGCGATGCGCAGGCCGGTGTAGGTGAGCATGCCGAACAGCAGCAGCACGACCATGCAGCCGACCACGCCGAGCTCCTCGGCGACGATGGCGAAGATGAAGTCGTTGTGCGCGTTGGGCAGCCGGCCCCACTTGAGCTGGCCCTGGCCGAGGCCGACGCCGAACCAGCCGCCGTCGGAGACCGCCCACAGGCCGCGCAGGTACTGGTACCGCCCCGCCTTCGCGTCCGGGTCGATGCTCGGGTCGAAGAAGACCTTGAGCCGGTCCAGCCGGTAGTCCTTCTTGGCCGGCAGCAGGATGAGCGCGACCACGCCCGCGAGGAAGAACCCGCCGAGCCAGCCGAAGACCGGCAGCCGGGCCCCGGCCGCCCACAGCAGCCCGGTGAACAGCACCACCATGCAGATCATCGAGCCGAGGTCGTTGTAGCCGACGAGGATCAGCAGCAGGATCGTCACCGGGAACAGCGGCATGGCCAGCTCGCGCCAGGTCATGATGGTGCGGCCCTTGCGCACGAGCAGGTCGGCGCCCCAGACCACGAGCGCGATCTTGGCCAGCTCGGCCGGCTGGATCTGGAAGCCGCCGACGTGCAGCCACAGGTCCTCGACCCAGATCGGCCCGAGGTGGATCGCCGACGCGCTCTGTCCGTCGGGGGCGCGGCGGCCCGACAGCCAGCCCATCAGGTCCACGAAGCACATGAGCACGATCGAGGCGATCAGCATCGGGATGGCCACGGCGCGGAACGTGCGCACCGGCAGCCGCTGGCACACCCAGAACGCCAGCAGGCCGACCACGGCCGAGAGCGCCTGCTTGGCGATCGAGGTGAACGGGCTGCCCGTGGTCGCGTAGCTGTTGACGCTGGTCACCGAGAACACCATGACCAGGCCGATGAACACGAGCAGGCCGACGCTGGACAGCAGCAGGTAGTAGGAGGCGAGCGGACGGTCCAGCAGACCCCGCAGCGACCCGACCAGGTTGGCGAGCCAGCCGCCCTCGTTCGGAACTTCCTCCCCGTCGCTCCTCATGCCGCCCATCATTCCGGCTGCGTCGCGGCACGGTGGCCGCGACGCGCCGTCGGGATGTGCCTCAGGAAGCGCCGCTCATCACACGCAGGAAGTCGGCGGCGAAGAGCCCGAGGGCCGCCGCGACGCCGAGACCGGAGATGATCCAGAACCGGACCACGATGTTGACCTCGCTCCATCCGGCCAGCTCGAAGTGGTGCTGGAGCGGGACCATCCGGAAGATGCGTTTGCCGGTGGTGCGGTACGAGCCGATCTGCATGACCCAGGTCACCACGATGATCACGAAGAGCAGGCCCAGCAGCGGCAGCAGCAGGATGGTCTTCGTGGCCACCGCGAGCCCGGCGATGAGCGAGCCGAGCGCCATGGAGCCGGTGTCGCCCATGAAGATGCGGGCCGGGGAGGTGTTCCACCACAGGAAGCCGACGAGCGCGCCGACGGCGGCCCCGGCGATCAGGGCCATCTCCAGCGGGTCGCGCACGTCGTAGCAGTAGGGGGCCCCGTACTGCGGGTCGGCGCACCAGTGCCGGTACTGCCAGAACGCGATCGCCATGTAGCTGATCAGCACCAGGATCGACGTGCCGGTCGCGAGACCGTCGAGGCCGTCGGTCAGGTTGACCGCGTTGGACATCGACATGACCACGAACACGAAGAAGATCACCGCGGCGATCTTGCCGATGTTGAGCCAGTCGATGTCGTGCACCCAGGACAGCTTCGGGCTGGCCACCGTGGTGACGACCTGGCGGCCGGTCTTGTCGGCGGAGACGTAGAGCGCGATCGCGCCGAAGATGGCGCCGATGAGCGCCTGGCCGATGAGCTTGCCCCGCTTGTTCAGGCCGTCGCTGTTGCGCTTGGCGACCTTGAGGTAGTCGTCGAGGAAGCCGAGCAGGCCGGTGAAGACGAACAGGCCCAGCAGCACGACCGCGGTGGCCGTCGGGCCGGCCGGGCGCAGCTGGGCGTCGGGCAGCGTGGTGAGCGCGATGTGCCCGCCGGTGTAGGCGACCAGCGTGGCGAAGATGAACACCACGCCGCCCATGGTCGGCGTGCCCTTCTTGCCGAGGTGGGTCTGCGGGCCCTCGGTGCGGATGGGCTGGTCGGCCTTCAGGCGGGTGAAGTACTTGATCGCGATCGGCGTGCCGAACAGCGAGATGAGAAACGCGACGAACGCCGCGACGAAGACGGCCCTCACTTGCGGAAATCTTCCGTGCGCAGGGCGTCGGCGACGTCCCAGGTCCGGTAGCGCGATCCCTTGACCAGGACCACGTCGCGTGGAAGCAGCTCGGCGCGCAGCAGCGCCACGGCGGCCTCCTGATCGGTCACGAGCACCGAGTCTCCTCCCCAACTCGCCACGGCGGCCGCTCCGGTCAGGATCGGCGCGGCCTGCTCGCTGACGGCCACGAGACGGTCGACGCCGAGCTCCGCGGCGAGACGACCGACCTCCTCGTGTCCGGCTCGCTCGTACCCGCCGAGCTCCGCCATGAAGCCGAGCACGGCGATCTTGCGCCGCCCGCCGGCCACCGCGACGAGCGCGCGCAGCGCGGCCGCCATGGACGCCGGGTTGGCGTTGAACGAGTCGTCGATGACCGTGACATCGTCGGCACGGTCGAAGACATCCATCCTTCGGGTCGACAAACCCTCGAGATCGCCGAGTCCCGCCGCGATCGCGGCCGGCTCGAGGCCCGCCAGCGTCGCGACGGCCGCGGCGAGCAACGCGTTGCCGACGCTGTGACGCCCCGCGACGCCGAGGCGGACCGGGACGGGCGCCGCGCCGGGGACGGTGAGGGTGAAGCCGAACCGGCCGCGGTCCAGGGCCACGACGTCGCTCGCGCGCACGTGCGCGTCGGCGGCCTCGCCGGCCAGCACGACGCGGCCCGCGGTGCGCCCGGCCATGGCCCGGACCCGCTCGTCGTCGGCGTTGAGCACCGCGACGCCGCCGGGGCCGAGCGCCTCGACCAGCTCGCCCTTGGCCTGCGCGATGCCGTCGACCGAGCCGAACTCGGCGATGTGCGCGACGCCGACGTTGAGCTCGACGGCGACGTCCGGCGGGGCGATCTGGCAGAGGTACTTGAGGTGCCCGATCCCCCGCGCGCCCATCTCGAGCACGAGGAAGCGGGTGTGCTCGTCGGCCTTGAGCACCGTGTAGGGCGTGCCGAGCTCGTTGTTCTCCGAGCCGGCGGTGGCCACGGTCGGGCCCTGGGCGGCGAGCAGCCGGGCGACGAGGTCCTTGGTGCTGGTCTTGCCGCTGGAGCCGGTGAGCGCCACGACGGTGATGCCCGCCCCGGCGTGCAGCCGGTCGAGCACCGCGCGGGCCAGCAGCCCGAGCGCGTGGCGGGGGTCGTCCACGACGACGACGGGCACCCCGGGCACGGGCCGGCTGCCGAGGACTCCGGCGGCGCCGTCGGCCATCGCCTTGGGGGCGAACTCGTGGGCGTCGACCTTCGCGCCCGCGAAGGCCACGAAGAGGCTCCCGGGACCGATCTTGCGGGAGTCGTACTCCACGCTGCCGTCGACCACCGCGTCCCCGCCGCCGCCGTGCAGCTCGCCCCCGACGATCGCGGCGATCTCGGCCAGCGTCAGCGCGATCATGAGGCCGCCTCCGCCAGCGCGGCGGCCAGCTCCACCCGGTCGTCGAACGGGAGCACCTCGCCGCCCACCTCCTGGCCCGTCTCGTGCCCCTTGCCCAGCAGCGCGACCACGTCACCGGGCTTGGCCTGCGCGACCGCGTAGGCGATGGCGTCGCGCCGGCCGCCGATCTCCACCACGTCGGCCGGGCCGCCCGCGGCCCCGGCGAGCACCTCGGCGCGGATCGCGGCCGGGTCCTCGGTGCGCGGGTTGTCGTCGGTGACGATCACGAGATCGGCCCCGTCGGCGGCGGCCCGGCCCATGAGCGGGCGCTTGCCGCGGTCCCGGTCGCCACCGGCCCCGACGACACAGAGCACCCGGCCGCCGCGCGAGGCCGCGAGGGTGCGCAGCGCCTTGAGGACCTCGACCATGGCGTCGGGCTTGTGCGCGTAGTCCACGACGCCGACGACCTCGCCGGGCGCCTCGACGCGCTCCATGCGCCCCGGCGAGCCCGGCGCCTCGGCCACGGCCCGGGCCGCGACGTCGAGCTCGACGCCGACGGCGGTGAGGGAGGCGATGGCGAGCAGCGCGTTGGCCACGTTGTGCCGCCCGGGCAGCTGCACGCCCGACCGGGCCGTCCGCCCGCGCCAGTGCACGTCGAACGCCTGGCCGTAGCCGGCGGGGGTCACGCCGGAGACGCTGAAGTCGGCTTGGTCACCCGCAATGGAGTAGGTCCACGACCCCGGCTTGCGCAGTCGCATTACCGACACATCGTCGAAGTTGAGGATCTCCACGGCGGCGCGGCCGTCGAACAGGCGTGCCTTGGCCGCGAAGTAGGCCTCCACCGACGGGTGGAAGTCGAGGTGGTCCAGGCCGAAGTTGGTGAAGCCGGCGGCGGCGAAGCGGACCCCGCCGACCCGGCCGACCTCGAGGGCGTGACTGGAGACCTCCATGGCCACCGACTGCACGCCGCGCTCGAGCGCCGCGGCGAAGAGGGCGTGCAGGTCGGTCGCCTCGGGGGTGGTGCGGATGCTCTTGACGGTCAGGTCGCCCAGCCGGGTCTCGACGGTGCCGATGAGGCCCGTGACCTGGCCGGCGGCGCGCAGCCCGGCCTCGATGAGGTAGGTGGTCGAGGTCTTGCCCGCGGTGCCGGTGACGCCGATGGTGCTCAGGCGGCGGGTCGGCTCGCCGTACACCTTCGAGGCGACGTCGCCGAGCACGTCCCGGGGCTTGTCCACGACGATGAAGGGGACCCCGGCATCGGGGCGCACCCCGGCGGGGTCGGTGAGCACCGCGACCGCGCCGCGCTCGAGCGCCTCGGGGATGAACTGGGCCCCGTGCACCCTGGCTCCTGGCAGTGCCGCGTAAAGATCACCCGGCAGTACCGCCGAGCTACTGTGTGTCACCCCCGTGACCGAAACGTCTTCCGAGCCGCCGCCCAGCTCACCGATGAGCGTGGGGCGGACATTCCGCGGACGGGGATAGCCGGGCACGGGGTCAGACCCTACCCGCCCGTCCGCGAGGCCCCGGAGCCGGTGTCACGGGTAGATCGTCAGCTTCGGCGGCTCGGTGCCGGTCGGGGTGACTCCGAACGTGGACAGGGTGAGCGCCATCATCTCCTTGAACGCCGGCGCGGCCACCGAGCCGCCCGCGCCGCCGGGCACGTGGGCGTTCACCGCGATCACGTAGCGGGGCGCCTCGGCCGGGGCCATGCCGATGAACGACACGACGTCGCCGGGGGCGTAGCCGCCGTTCTGCGGCAGCTTCGAGGTGCCGGTCTTGCCGGCGATGCGGTACCCCGGGATCGCGGCCTGCTTGCCGGTGGCGTCGTCGAGCGTGGTCACGCCCTCGAGCATCACCCGCAGCTCCTGGGCGATCCTGGGGTCGAGCACCCGGCGGGTCTGCTGGGCCGGCGGCTTGGTCACGGTGCCGTCGGGCGCGATGATCTTCTTCACCAGGGTCGGCTGGACGTAGAGGCCGTCGTTGGCGATCGTGGCGTACACCGCCGCCATCTGCAGGGCCGTCGTGGCCACGCCGTTGCCGATCGGGATCGAGCCCGGGCTGGAGCCGGTCCACTGGTTCGGCGGCAGGAGCTGGCCGGGCGACTCGTTGGGCAGCCCGACGCCGGTGCGCTGGCCGAGCCCGAACTTCTGCTGGTACTCGTACAGCTTGTCCTTGCCCAGCCGGTCCGCGACCGCGATGGTGCCGACGTTGGACGACAGCGCCAGGATGCCCGGGATGGTCATCTGCGTACCGTCCCGCTGCGGCGGGTGGTCGGTGTAGGTGGTGTCGCCCTTCTTCACCTTCGAGTTCACCGTGACCGCCGAGGACGGGGTGATGATCCCCTCCTGGAGCGCGGCGCCCATGACGATCGCCTTGTGGATCGAGCCGGGGTCGAAGACCGTCGCCGTGCACTGGTCCTTGAGCAGGTTCGGGTCGGTGCGGCCCGGGTCGGCGGCGGCGAAGGACGGGTAGCTGGCCATCGCCATCACCTCGCTCGTGTGCGCGTCGAGCACGACGGCCGTGGCGAAGTCGGCCTTCAGCGGCTCCATCCGCTCGGCGAGGGCGCTCTGCACCGAGAACTGCAGGTCCTGGCTGATGGTGAGCTCCACGTTGCTGCCCGGGCGGGCCGGCTTGAGCTCCTCGTAGCCGTAGGGCAGCGGCTTGTCGAGGTCGCCCTCGCCGTGCTCGTACACGTGCAGCCCGTCGACGCCGCGCAGCACCGAGTCGTACTGCTTCTCGATGCCCATCTGGCCGTTGAGGTCGGGCTTGGACGTGAAGCCGATGATGTTCGAGGCCAGGTCGTAGCCGGGGATCTCGCGGCGCTCGTCGCGGTCGACCTTGAGCGCGCCGACGTGCAGCGCCTCGATGCGGTCGCCGTCGGCCGGCTCGATCTGGTGCACGAGGTATTCGAAGCGCACGTTGGTCCGGCCGTCGGCGGCCTTGTGCGGGGTCATCTTGCGCACGAGGTCGGAGCGCGGCACGCCGTACTTGTCCAGGATCGTGAAGAGCTTGTCGGCCAGGGCCTCGGGGTCCTTCACCGCCATCGGGTCCACCGCGACGTAGCGGGTCTCGACCGAGTGCACCAGGATCTTGCCGTCGCGGTCCAGGATGGCGCCGCGCGAGGCCGGCAGCACGGCGCGCACGAGGCGGTCCTTGAGCCCCTCGGCGGCGTACGCGCTCGCGTCCGTCAGCTGCAGCTGCACCAGGCGCACCCCGATCGCGGCGAAGAGCACCAGCGCGAGGACGGTGGCCAGGCGCAGGCGGCGGCGCGGCTCGGCGAGCTTGGGCAGGCCGGGGCGGCGCTTGAGCCGGGGCACGGTCACCCGGCTCTGCTTCTTGCGCACCGGCGTGCGCCTGGCGGGCGCCTTGCGCGGGTTCGCCGGCTTGCGCAGCGGCGAGCTCGCGGTCCTGCCCGCGGCGGGGTTCGCGGCCTTGCCCGCGGCGGGGTTCGCGGTCCTGCGTGCGGCCGGGTTCGCGGCCTTGCGGACGGGCGGGGTGCGCCGCTGCCGCGGCGGCTCCTCCCGGCCCGGGTCGATGCGGGCCGGCTCGGGCTCGGGCGCCGCGGGGCGGCGGCTCGCGCGCCGCGGCTGCTCGCTGCGCCCGCCCTGGATCACCTCCAGGGCGGGGCGGAACGGGTCCCCGCGCCCGCCCGCGTCGACCGAGGCGTCGCGCACGGAGCGCCCGCGCGGCGTGTACCGCTTCGCCTCGGACATCGTCCCGCGCAGCGGCGGCTCGTCGGCCGCCCCGCCCGAACGGGAACGGGCGGAGGCACCGGTACCCCCCGCACCGGCGCGACCGCCCGTTCGCTGCCGGCCGGCTGCGCTCCCGCGGTCGGTGGTCTCCCGGCGCCCGGCGCCCCCGCGCCGCTCGCCGCCCCGCCGATCAGGAGTGTCGCCAGCCATGGTCCTGACTTCCGTTCGTGTCCACAGTGGATCCGTGCTGGATCCCGCTGCGGACTTGGTGGAATCGCTTGGTTACTTGCTCGGACCGGGCATCTCCAGCTTGGTGCCGTCGGGCAGCACCAGGAACGCCGGCGTGCGCGAGGGCACGAGCCCCAGCTGCTTCGCCCGCGACGCGAGCGTCACCGGCGACTCCTTGTTGGCCAGATCGCTGCGCAGCCGCTCCTCGTCGCGGTCGAGGCCCGCCTGCTTGGTCTTCAGCGCGTCCAGCTTGAACGCGTTCTCGGCGATCCGGGTGTTGAGGACCAGGATGCCCACGACGCCCGAGAGCACCAGCACCAGCACCAGCGCCACGAAGGGCGCCCGCGGCGCACTGACCGGTGCCGGTGGTGCCACCCGCAGACGGCCCTCCCGCCCCGGTCGGGCGGGCTGGGTCGACGACGGGCTGTTCCTGATCTCGTGCTTGATCTCGTGCTCGGTCCCGGGCTCCGGCTCGTACTGCGGTTGCAGCGCCGTCGCACCGTCGATCTGTGGGTCCCGTCGCGCCTCGAACTGCTCAGCGTTGCGCCCCGTGGTCCGGCCCCCCGACCGCGGTGCACCGCGCTGACTCCTTCCCTGCCGGTCAGCCGGCAGTGTCGTCACGTTCATCACACCTCCCCCAGTGTGTCTGCCCGAACTCCGGACGGGTTCGGGCCTGGCTTGCGTTCCACCGCGCGGAGCCGAACCGACGCCGCGCGCGGGTTGGCCGCTGTTTCGGCCGCGCCGGGGAGCTCGGCCCCCCGGGTGAGCGCCCGCAGCTCCGGTTCGCTGCCGGGCGGCTCGAACGGCAGCTCGACCGGGACGGTCGAGCGGGTCCGTTCCGTGATCGCCTGCTTGACCAGGCGGTCTTCGAGCGAGTGGTACGACAGCACGACCAGCCGCCCCCCGGGCCGCAGCGCGTCGAGCGCCGCGGGGATCGCCGACTCGAGGACCGCGAGCTCGCGGTTGACCTCGATGCGCAGCGCCTGGAAGGTGCGTTTGGCCGGGTGACCGCCGGTGCGCCGGGCGGGCGCGGGGATGGCGTCACGGACGAGTTCGGCAAGGCGGGCCGAGCTCGTCAGCGGCGTCTTCTCACGCTCCCGGACGATGGACGCGGCGATGCGGGAGGCGAACTTCTCCTCCCCGTAGACGCGCAGGACCCGGGCCAGCTCGCCGTGGCTGTAGGTGTTGAGCACCTCGGCCGCGGTCGTGCCGCGCGTCTGGTCCATGCGCATGTCCAGCGGTGCGTCCTGGGCGTAGGCGAACCCCCGTCCGGCGTCGTCGAGCTGCATCGACGACACGCCCAGGTCGAACAGCCCGGCGTCGATCCGCTCGTCGCCGAGGACCTCGGGCAGCTCGTCGTAGACGGCGTGCACGAGGCGGATCCGATCGGCGAACGGCGCCAGCCGCTTCGCCGCGAGGCCGAGGGCCTGCGGGTCGCGGTCCAGGCCCAGCAGCCGGGCCTGCGGGTGCGCGCGGAGCACGGCCTCGGCGTGGCCGCCGAGGCCGAGGGTGGCGTCGAGGTACAACGCGCCCGGCCGGGCCAGCGCGGGGGCGAGCAGCTCGAGGCAGCGCTCGAGCAGCACGGGCACGTGAACGTCCCGCTCCCCCATCGTCGACCCCCTGCCGGCGGCGGACCACCACCCGCCGTAGTGATGCAGACGACGGGATTCGCGGTCCCGCCGTGGTGCTCCCCAAAAAACGTGCTCAAGTGCGCGAGCGCCGTACCGCCAGCTCCCCATCCGCCCCTCCGCCCTGGCGCCGGGGAAGTGGCGTCAGGACTTCGAGAAACTCTGAGCGGCTGGAGAGCTGCCGGTACGGCGGCCTCAAAGTCGGTTGCTGCAGGGATCTCACAGTCCTCCCGGCAGCACCCCCTCCTCGATGCCCGCGAAGTCCTCTTCGCTCTCGGCGAGGTACGTGTCCCACGCCTGGCGGTCCCAGATCTCCACCCGGGTGCTCGCCCCGATCACCACGAGGTCGCGGTCCAGCCCGGCATACTCGCGCAGATGCTGCGGGATGGTGACCCGGCCCTGGCGGTCGGGAACCTCGTCGTGGGCGCTGGCGAAGAACACCCGGCCGTAGGCGCGGGCCGCCTTGTTCGTCATCGGTGCGGCGCGAAGCTGTTCGGCGATCCGGGCGAACTCGGCGCCGGGGAACACGTAGAGGCAGCGCTCCTGTCCCTTGGTGATCACGACACCTCCCGCCAGTTCGTCCCGAAACTTGGCCGGCAGGATCAACCGGCCCTTTTCGTCCAGGCGGGGAGTGTGGGTGCCCAGAAACACGGACAACCACCCCTTCCCACCGCGAACGGTCCCCCCGGGGCCGGCCGAGCCCCCCGGCTCCGCCATCGCGCTCCACTGTACTCCACTTCCCTCCACCGTCAACGGAAAACCGCCCGATCCAGGCGCGTGCCGTATGAAGAAATCCCACGTCAAACGGGGTGGGGCCTGGTGGAGGAGCCTGGGCGTGCCCGATCGGGGGAGGCGGTTCCAACGGCTTCAGAATTCGGACATAACGCCCAGTTAGCTGAACATCTCCTCACACTCGGCGCGTCCGGGGTTTCGGGTGGAGGAAAGTGGGGGAAACCGTGGAGCGGTGTGGAGTGCGCGGGCCCGGGCGGTTCGCCGGTGGACCGGTTGGGGGTGTCGCGCGGGCCGGGTAGGGTCAGCGCATCGCCGGACACCGTGGAAGCGAGATGACGGACAACAAGCTGCCGATGCGGGCCAAGCTCGCCACCTCACTGTCGCGCGGGGCCGCCGCGCTGTCACGCGCCACCGGACGGGGCGACGGCTCGGTCATCGGCGGCCGGATCGGCCTCATGGTCGACCCGAACCTGCTCGCCGAGCTCGCCGCGGGCCGGCAGATCGCCCTGATCTCCGGCACCAACGGCAAGACGACGACCACGCGCCTGACCGCGGCCGCGATGGGCGTGCTGGGCGACGTGGCCACCAACAGCCTCGGTGCCAACATGCCGACCGGGCACACCTCGGCGCTGGCCAAGGCGGGCGCGACGCCGTATGCCGTGCTGGAGGTCGACGAGCACTACCTCAAGCAGGTGCTCGACCAGACCAAGCCGCGGGTCGTCGCGCTGCTGAACCTGAGCCGCGACCAGCTGGACCGGGCCAAGGAGGTCGCCATGATGGCGGCCCTGTGGCGCGACGCGCTGCCCGGCCGCGGGCTGCACCTCGTGGCCAACGCCGACGACCCGATGGTCGTGTGGGCCGCGAGCAAGGCCGTGGCCGAGGGCACGGCGGTGACGTGGGTCGCCGCGGGGCAGCGCTTCCACGACGACTCCTGGGTGTGCCCGGAGTGCGGCGGGTCCATCGAGCGCAACGGCGAGCAGTGGGCCTGCGTCGAGGGAAACCTGAGCCGGCCGGTCCCCCACTGGACGGTGTCCGGGGACGGGGTGGTCGACAACACCGGGACTTACCACCAGATCACGCTGCAGCTGCCGGGCCGGGTGAACCGCGCGAACGCCGCGACCGCCCTGGCCGTGGCGGCGCACTTCGGGGTGCCGCCGGCCAAGGCGGTGCCGGAGCTGGCCAAGGTCGCCTCCGTGGCCGGCCGCTACGCCACGGTGCACCGCGACGGGCGCGTCATCCGGCTGCTGCTGGCCAAGAACCCGGCCGGCTGGCTGGAGTCGTTCGACATGGCCGAGGACGTCCCCACGCTGCTCGGCATCAACGCCCGGGACCCCGACGGGGCCGACACGTCCTGGCTGTACGACGTCGACTTCTCCCCGCTGCGCGGGCGCCGGGTGCTCATCACCGGCGACCGGGCCATGGACCTGGCGGTGCGGCTGGAGGTCAACGAGGTGCCGTTCGAGCACGTGCGCTCGTTCGGGCAGGCGCTCTCGCTCGTGCCGCCGGGCCGCCTCGAGGTCATCGCCAACTACACCGCCTTCCAGGACATCCGAGCGGAGCTGGACCGTGTCAACTGAGTCGCACCTGCGCCTGATCTGGCTGTACCCGGACCTGCTGTCCACCTACGGCGACCGGGGCAACCTGCTCATCCTGGCCCGCCGCGCCGACCTGCGCGGGCTGCCGGTGGAGTGCGCCGAGGTCCGCGCGGACCAGCCGGTGCCGGCCGACGGGGACATCTACCTCATCGGCGGCGGCGAGGACGGCCCGCAGGCCCTGGCCGCCCAGCGCCTGGCCGCCGACGGCAACCTGCGCCGGGCCGTGGAGCGGGGCGCGACGGTGTTCGCGGTGTGCGCGGGCTACCAGCTCATGGGGCACTCGTTCTTCGCGAAGGGGGCGAAGTACCCGGGCCTGGGCCTGCTGGACATCGACTCCGACCGGGGCGAGACCCGCGCGGTGGGCGAGCTGGCCGGGGAGATGCACCCGGCGCTGGGCCTGCCGGCGCTGACCGGCTTCGAGAACCACGGCGGGCGCACCCACCTCGGCCCGGGCGTGAAGCCGCTGGCCAAGGTGAGCACCGGCATCGGCAACGACGGGCAGTCCGAGGGCGCCTGGAACGGCCGCATCCTGGGCACGTATTCGCACGGCCCGGCCCTGGCCCGCAACCCCGCGATCGCGGACCTGCTGCTGCGCTGGGCCACCGGGATCACCATGGAGCCGATCGACGACCGCTGGCCGACGGCCCTGCGCAACGAGCGCCTGGCCGCCGTCGCCAAGTAGTCCGTCGCCAAGTAGTCGTGGGCGGGGCCCCGTCGCCGGGGCCCCGTCCGCGGCTCAGATCACGACCGAGACCATGCGGCCCTTGACCACGATGACCTTCTTCGGGGTCTTGCCCGCCAGCTGCTCGGCCACCGCGTCCAGGGCGGCCGCGCGCACCGTGTCCTCGTCGGCGTCCGCGGCGATGTCGACCTTGCCGCGCACCTTGCCGTTGACCTGCACCGGGATCGTCACCGACTCGGCCACCAGGTAGGCGGGGTCGGCGACCGGGAAGTCCGCGTAGGCGACCGAGGTCTCGTTGCCCAGCCGCTGCCACAGCTCCTCGGCCAGGTGCGGGGCGAACGGCGCGATCAGGCGGACCAGCGGGTCGGCGACCTCGCGCGGGGTGCCCGCGGCCGAGATCTGGGTGACCCGGTTGGTCAGCTCGATCATCTTGGCGATGGCCGTGTTGAAGCGCATCTCCTCGATGTCGACCCGCACGCCGTCGATGACCCGGTGCAGCAGCCGGCGCGTCTCGTCGTCCAGTGCTTCCTGGCCGGCGCCGTCGATCACGCGGGTGGCGTCGTTCTGCTCGTCCACGAACAGCCGCCAGACGCGCTGCAGGAAGCGCTGGGCGCCGACGACCGCGCGGGTCTCCCAGGGGCGGGAGACGTCCAGCGGGCCCATCGACATCTCGTACACCCGGAAGGTGTCCGCGCCGTAGCGCTCGCACATCTCGTCGGGCGTCACGACGTTCTTCAGGGACTTGCCCATCTTGCCGTACTCCCGGCTGACCTCCTGGTCACCGTAGTAGTACTTGCCGCCGGCGCCCTCCCGGACCCGCTCGGCCTCGACGTACACGCCGCGGGCGTCCTTGAACGCGTACGCCTGGATGTAGCCCTGGTTGAACAGCTTGCGGAACGGCTCCTGCGAGCTCACGAAGCCGCGGTCGAACAGCACCTTGTGCCAGAAGCGCGCGTACAGCAGGTGCAGCACCGCGTGCTCGACGCCGCCCACGTACAGGTCGGCGCCGCCGACGTCGCCGGGCTGCTGGGGGCCCATCCAGTACCGCTCGTTGGCCGGGTCGACCATCTTCGTGGCGTTGGCCGGGTCCAGGTAGCGCAGCTCGTACCAGCTCGAGCCCGCCCACTGCGGCATGACGTTGGTCTCGCGGGTGTACGTCTTCGGCCCGTCGCCCAGGTCCAGGGTCACCTCGACCCACTCCTTGGCCCGCGACAGCGGCGTCTCCGGCATGCTGTCGGCGTCGTCGACGTCGAACGTGCGCGGCGAGAAGTCCTCGACCTCGGGCAGCACGACGGGCAGCATCGAGTCGGGCAGCGCGACGGGCATCCCGTCCTCGTCCCACACGATCGGGAACGGCTCGCCCCAGTACCGCTGCCGGCTGAACAGCCAGTCTCGCAGCCGGTAGGTGACGGCGCCGACGCCGTGGCCGTTCTCCTCCAGCCAGTCGATGATCGAGGCCTTGGCCTCCGCGACGCCCATGCCGTTCAGGAACGACGAGTTGATCGCGGGGCCGTCGCCGGTGTAGGCCTTGCCGTCGGCCGGGAAGTCGGCGGCCGGCTGGACCGTGCGGATGATCGGCAGCCCGAAGACCTCGGCGAACTCCCAGTCGCGCTCGTCCTGCCCGGGCACCGCCATGATGGCGCCGGTGCCGTAGCCGGCCAGCACGTAGTCGGCGATGAACACCGGCACGTCCCGGCCGTCGACCGGGTTCGTCGCGTAGGCCCCGATGAAGACGCCGGTCTTCTCCTTGGCGTCGGCCTGGCGCTCGACGTCGGACTTCGACGCGGCGAACGCGCGGTAGGCGGCGACGGCCTCGGCCGGGGTCGCGGCCCCGCCGGTCCACCGCTCGTCCACGCCCTCGGGCCAGGCCGCGGGCACCAGCTCGTCGACCATGGCGTGCTCGGGGGCCAGCACCATGTACGTCGCGCCGAACAGGGTGTCGGGCCGCGTGGTGAAGACCCGGATCGGGGTGCCCGCGGCGGTGGCGAAGTCCACGTGGGCGCCGCGCGAGCGGCCGATCCAGTTGCGCTGCATGGACTTGACCTTCTCGGGCCAGTCCAGCCGGTCCAGGTCGTCCAGCAGCCGGTCGCCGTAGGCGGTGATCCGCATCATCCACTGGCGCAGGTTGCGCTTGAAGACCGGGAAGTTGCCGCGCTCGCTGCGCCCGTCCGGGGTGACCTCCTCGTTGGCCAGCACCGTGCCCAGGCCCGGGCACCAGTTGACGGGGGCCTCGGTGATGTACGCCAGCCGGTGCTCGTCGACGATCCGGCGGCGCTCGGTCGCGCTCAGCGAGGCCCAGTCGCGGGCGCCGTCGCCCGAGTCGGGCACCGGCCGGGTGCCGGCCGCGAACTCCTCGATCAGCTCCTCGATCGGGCGGGCCTTGGCCTGCTCGGGGTCGAACCACGAGTTGAAGATCTGCAGGAAGATCCACTGGGTCCAGTGGTAGAACTCGGTGTCCGTGGTGGCGACGCTGCGCCGGTCGTCGTAGGCCAGACCCAGGCGGCGCAGCTGGCTGCGGTACCGCTCGATGTTCGCCTCGGTCGTGGTGCGCGGATGGGTGCCCGTCTGCACCGCGTACTGCTCCGCGGGCAGGCCGAACGAGTCGAAGCCCATCGGGTGCAGCACGTTGTAGCCGGCCATGCGGAAGTACCGCGTGTAGCAGTCGGTGCCGATGTACCCCAGCGGGTGCCCGACGTGCAGGCCGGCGCCCGACGGATAGGGGAACATGTCCATCACGTACAGCTTCGGCGCTCCGGCCCGCGGGTGGTTCGGGTCGCTGAGCGGGCCGGTCGGGTTCGGCGCGTGGAAGGTGCCGTGCTCGGACCAATAGTCCTGCCAGCACGCCTCGATGTCCGCCGCCATCGCCGCGGTGTACCGGTACGGCGGGATGTCGACCGCTCCGTCGGTCACTGCCTCGCTCATGACTTCGTCGCCACCTCAGGTCTCGGAATTCCCTAGCATTGTCCGGGCATGAAAAAACCCCTCGCGCAGGAGGGGTCGCCGTGCCGTCGCGAGGTGTGTTCGCGTCAGCACGGCTCGCTAAGAAGCCGGACTACCCGGGTCATATCCGCAGTGTAGCGCAGCTCCCAACCCGAATTCGGCCCGGCCATCGAACCGTCACGCTCCGTCAGTGGACGCTCGCCGTCGGTGCGCCATCCTCGCAGGCCACGTCGTAGCGCAGCCGCTGCCCCTGCTTGCGGAACTCGACCCGGGCCTTCATGTGCAGGCCGAGGTCGGCCTGCACGAGCTCGACCCCGGCCGCGGGCAGGACCCGCAGCACGGTGACCTTCTTCCCCGCGCACATCGCGACCACCACGCCCCCGCGGGTCGCCACGTCGATGCTCGGCACCGGCCGCTCCTGCCGCGGGGTCGCGGGCGGGGCCGCCGGGGCCGGGCCGGTCGAGTGCGCCTGGGACGGCGGCGAGGGCGCACCGGAGCCGGACCCACCGGAGCCGGGCACGGAGGAATAAGGAACGACCGGGGCCGGGCGGGCCGGGTCCGCGGTGGCGGCCGGGTCGTCGCCCGAGCCGCGCAGGGCCACGCCGGTCAGCAGCACGGCGATCACGACCAGGGCCCCCACGCCGAGCAGCGCGCGCCGGCGCGCACCCGGGGGCTCGACCAGCTCGGTGGGGCCGTCGAACGGTGCGACACGGGTGACCGGCTCCCGCGGCAGCGCCGAACCGCGCGGCACGATCCCGGCGGCCAGGGCCAGCCGCGTCGCGACGGCCGCGGCGTCCGGGCGCTCCCGCGGCTGCCCGGCCAGGCATCGCAGGTACAGCTCGCGCACGTCCGCGGGCACCCCGGGCAGGTCCGGCAGCGGCGCCGGGGCGACGGTCACGCGGGCCAGCACCATCTGCTCCGTGGTGTCGCAGTCCCAGGGCAGGCGGCCGGTCAGGCAGCGGAAGAGCAGCACCCCGAACGCGTAGACGTCGCTGGCCGGGGTGATCTCCGCGCCCGTGAGCCGCTCGGGGGCCAGGTAGGCCGGGGTGCCGAGGACCTGCTCGGAGCCCTCGTCCAGGTCCGGGCCGCCGGCGAACCCGGCGATGCCGAAGTCGAGGACCTTGGCCGCGTCGGGCGTGAGCACGACGTTGGCCGGCTTGACGTCGCGGTGCACCAGGTTCTCGGCGTGCGCGGCGGCCAGCCCGGCCGCGACCTCGGCGCAGACGCGCAGCGCGGCGGCGGGCGGCAGCGGCCCGTCGAGCAGGCACTGGGCGAGGGTGGGGCCGCGCAGCAGCTCCATGACGACGAACGGCACCCCGGGCCGGGCGAACTCCGGCGGCAGCCCCGGGCCCGGTGGCTGATCCGAAGTCTCGCCGTAGTCGTACACATTGGTGATGTTCGGATGTGTCAGCCGTGCGACCGCCCGCGCCTCCAGCCGGATGCGCCGGCGCCATTGCGCGTCCGGGACCAGGCGGGCGTTGAGCACCTTGACCGCGACCTCGCGGTCGAGGACCTCGTCGCGGGCGCGCCACACGACGGACATGCCGCCCTCTCCCAGCCGCTCGACGAGGAGGTACCGCCCGTTGAGAAGCTGCCCGCCGTCCACGCAGTCAGTCTGCCCCCACAAGACCCGTCCCGGCACTCCAGCCGCCCGTTTGCCAGGGTTTTGCAGGGGTACGTCCGGGCGTCCAAAAAAGTACCGCCGACCGGCCGGGCGGGATGTCCGTTATAGACGTATTTCCGTCCGGCGACATGTCAATTCCCCGGCTAGCCTGAGGGGATAACAACGGCTCGGTTGCAATCTGATGACAACGTTTCGCTGCAACCGAGCGGTTCACCTATGGGTCTTACACCTAACGGTGGCCACGGCACGACCATGAGGAGGCCAGTTGACCAGGCACCGCACATTCGAGGAACTCGGCGCCCCGCTACCACCGCCGGAGTTCCGTGCCGCGACTGACGCGATCGTCGCCAACATCGAGCAGGTCATCGAGGGCAAGACCGCGACCGTGCGGCTCGCCCTGGCGGTGCTGCTCGCCGAGGGCCACCTCCTCATCGAAGACGTTCCCGGTGTCGGCAAGACCAAACTGGCCAAGGCGCTCGCGCGCTCGATCGACTGCTCGGTCCGGCGCATCCAGTTCACGCCCGACCTGCTGCCCAGCGACGTCACCGGCGTGAGCGTCTACAACCAGGAGACGCGCGACTTCGAGTTCAAGCCGGGCGCGGTGTTCGCGAACATCGTCGTCGGCGACGAGATCAACCGCGCCTCCCCGAAGACGCAGTCCGCGCTGCTGGAGAGCATGGAGGAGCGGCAGGTCACCGTCGACGGCGCGACCTACCCGCTGCAGGTGCCCTTCATGGTCGTCGCGACGCAGAACCCCATCGAGATGGAGGGCACCTACCCGCTGCCCGAGGCCCAGCGCGACCGGTTCACCGCCCGCATCGCGATGGGCTACCCCGACATGGGTGCCGAGCTGGCCATGCTCGACGTGCACGGCCGTCACGACGCGCTGGACGACCTCGCGCCCGTCTCCGACGCGAGCATGATGCGCCGGATGATCGCCACGGTCCGCGACGTGCACGTCGCCGACGCGGTCAAGCAGTACGCCGTCAACATCGTCACCGCCACCCGCGAGTCCGGCGAGCTGCGCCTCGGCGCCTCCCCGCGCGCCACGCTGCAGCTGCTGCGCACCGCCCGGGCCGTCGCCGCCATCGAGGGCCGCGAGTTCGTGCTCCCCGACGACCTGCAGGCGCTGGCCGTGCCGGTGCTCGCCCACCGCGTGATCCCGACGGCCGAGGCCCAGCTGTCCCGGCGGACCACCGACGCGATCATCGCCGAGCTCGTGCACCGGCTGCCCCTGCCGTCCGACCGGCCCCAGCGCAACCCCTACGACACGCGGCCGCAGCGGCCCCAGCAGTACGGGGGCCGCTGAGCATGCGAGAGGCGCTGCGGGGGCTCACCACCCGGGGTCGTAGTTTCCTGGCCGCCGCCGCAGCGGCCCTCATCGCCGCGCTCATCCTCGGCGAACGCGACCTGTTGCGCGTGGCGCTGCTCCTGGCCGCGCTGCCGCTGCTGTCCGCGGCGTACGTCGGGCGGACCCGCTACCGCCTGTCGTGCAGCCGCACGCTCGACCCGCACCGCGTCCAGGTCGGCGCGAGCGCGCGGGTCATCCTGCGCCTGCAGAACCTCTCCCGGCTGCCCACCGGCACGATGCTGCTGGAGGACCGGCTGCCCTACGCGCTGGGCTCCCGGCCGCGGCTGGTGCTGGAGCGGCTCGGCGCGCACCAGGCCAGCTCCGTGGCCTACACCGTGCGCGCCGACGTGCGCGGCCGCTACGAGGTCGGGCCGCTGGTGGTGCGCCTGACCGACCCGTTCGGCCTGTGCGAGCTGACCCGGGCCTTCCCCTCCGTGGACCGCCTCACCGTCATCCCCCAGGTGGTGGCGCTGCCGTCGGTGCGCCTGGCCGGCGAGTTCGCCGGCTCCGGCGAGAGCCGCGCCCGGTCCGTCGCCGTGCACGGCGAGGACGACGCGGCGACGCGGGAGTACCGCTACGGCGACGACCTGCGCCGGGTGCACTGGCGCTCCACCGCCCGCACCGGCGAGCTCATGGTGCGCCGCGAGGAGCAGCCGTGGGAGAGCCGCGCCACGGTCGTGCTCGACACGCGCTCCACCGCCCACCGCGGCGAGGGCCCGACGGCGAGCTTCGAGTGGGCGGTCTCGGCGGCCGCGAGCATCGCGGTGCACCTGCGCCACGCGGGGTACAAGATGCGGCTCGTCACCGACGCCGGCGTGGACGTCGACGCGACCGAGATCGACGGCGACGGCCCGCTGCTCGACCAGCTCGCCGACGTGCGGCTGGCCCAGCGCGGCGACATCGCGACCCTGATCGAGCGCGTCCGGCGGCGCAGCGACGGCGGCCTGATCATCGGCATCTTCGGGCTGCTGTCCTCGGCCGAGGCGGAGCTGCTGGCCTCGTTCCGCTCCAACAACGCGACCTGCGTCGCGCTGTTCATCGACTCGTCGACCTGGCTGAACCTGCCCACGGCGGCGCGCGAGGAGGCCGACCGCGCCCACGGCGTGGCGTCGCTCGCGCTGCTGCGCAGCGGGTGGCGGGTCGTGGAGGTGCCGCACGGGGCGAAGCTGTCCGCGCTGTGGCCGCAGACCGGGCGGGGGTCGCAGGGCTTCGCCTGGCGGGCCGCATCCGCTGAAAGCGTGGCTGGAGGAGTCAGGTGAACCAGCGCAAGCATCTGACGCTGATCGCGGCCGGCGCCGCGTTCCTCGCGTCGCTGCCGCTGATCAACGTCTTCGATCACTACACGTGGGCGATCCGCTCGTTCCTGGTGGTCGCGGTCATGTGCGGGGTCGGGCTGCTGGTGCGCAGCCTGCGGGCCCCGGCGTGGGCGCCGACGGCGGCGATGGCGGTCGCGGCGCTGCTGTCGCTGACCTGGCTGTACCGCAGCCACGAGGAGTTCCTCGGGATCATCCCGTCGCCGGGCACCGTCGTGCACTTCGGGCAGCTGCTGCGCACGGCGTCGGAGGAGATGAGCGAATACGCCATCCCCGTCGGCGATCGCGAGAGCTTCCTGTTCCTGGCCACGCTCGGCGTCGCCGCGGTCGCGCTGCTCGTCGACCTCTTCGCGGTGGTCCTGCGCCGGCCCGCGCTGGCCGGTCTGCCGATGCTCGCGATCTACTCGGTGCCGGTCACCGTCGACACCGAGACGACCGCGTGGTTCCCCTTCGCGCTCGGCGCCGTGGGCTTCCTCTGGCTGCTGGTCACCGACAACGTCGACCGGGTGCGCCGCTTCGGCCGCCGCTTCACCGGCGACGGGCGCGACGTGGACCTGTGGGAGCCCTCGCCGCTCGCCGCGGCCGGCCAGCGCCTCGGCGCGATCAGCGTCGCCGCCGCCGTGCTCATCCCGCTGGTGCCCTTCGCGATGCCCGGCGGGGTGCTCGACAGCCTCGGCACCGGCGCGGGCTCCGGCGGCAACGGGATCGGCAACGGCCGCAACGGCAAGCAGGTCAGCATGTTCGCGCTGCTGTCCGGCCAGCTCAACCGCAACCAGTCCGTCGACATGGTCAAGGTGACCAACGTCGACGACGACCACCCGTTCTACCTGCGCTTCGGCGTGCTCGAGGACCTGAACTCGAAGGGCTTCGCGCTGCGCCCGATCAGCGGCGGCGCGCCGGTGAGCAACGGCTTCGGCAAGCCGGAGTGGGGCTCGTCGGTGAAGACGGAGACGCACACGGCGAAGATCGAGGTCACCAACGAGCTCGCGATCTCCTACATGCCGATCTACACGTGGCCCACCAAGATCGACCGGCTCAGCAACCAGTGGTCCTTCGACCCGAAGACGGCCGTCGTGTACTCCGGCAAGGACACGACCGCCAAGAAGACCTACTCGGTCACCTACCAGCGCCCCGACATCACCCCGGACCAGCTGCGCCAGGCCGGGCCGATCAACGCGAGCGACCCGCTGCTCAAGGACCTGATCACGGCCCCGAGCAACCCGTACGTCAAGAGCAAGGTCGACGAGACCATCAAGGGCAAGACGACCGAGTACGACAAGGTCAAGGCGCTCTTCGACTTCTTCTCGACCGAGAACGGGTTCCAGTACGACATCACGACCGGCCCGGACACGAGCGGCACCAAGATCGCGGACTTCCTGCAGAACAAGCGCGGGTACTGCGCCCAGTACGCGGCCGCCTTCGGCTGGATGCTGCGCGAGGCGAAGATCCCCTCCCGGGTCGCGTTCGGCTTCGCCCGCGGCGGCAAGACCACCGAGCGGACGATGACGCTCACCAACTTCAACCTGCACGCCTGGACCGAGGTGTACTTCCCCGGCTACGGCTGGCTGCCCTTCGACGCGACACCGTCGACGTGGATCAACGGCAGCGTCACCGCCTCGTACCTGCCCACCCCCGGCGCCGTGACGGGCAACGACGACGTCGACCGGCCCGGCAACGACCGCGGCGGCCCGCAGGCCGACGCCTCCGCGCCCGCCGCCCAGACCGACACCCACGACAACCCGGGCGACACCAGCACCGACACCCAGGCCGGCGACGTGAAGGTCCTGGCGCGCGTGGTGAACTTCGTGACCAGCCTGGCGGGCATCATGCTCCTCACGGTGGTCCTGCTGGCCCTGCTGCTGGCGACGCCGGCCCTGGCCCGCTCCCGCACCCGCCAGCGCCGGCTCACCTTCGCCGCGTCGATGCCGGCCGCGACGCCCATCCCCACCGGCGACGGCCCGGCCATGACGGTCATCCCGGACGAACGCGCGCTCGGCGCGGCCCGGGAGAACGCCCACCGCGCGTGGGACGAGCTCATCGACACGATGGTCGACTACCGCGTGCCGATCGACGAGGCCGAGACACCCCGCGCGACGGTCGAGCGCCTGGTCAAGAACGAACGCCTGCGCGACGCGGCCGAGTCGGGGGCGCGACTCATCTCGACGGCGGAGGAGCACGCGCGCTATGCGCGGCAGCCGCTCACGGGGCGCGAGCTGCGCTCGGCGATCACGTCGGTGGAGTCGGTCTTCGCCTCGAACGCGACGCGCAGGGTCCGGCTGGTCGCCCGGTTCCTGCCGCCGTCCGTGCTGCGGCGGTGGCGTAACCGGTTCTCGGCTCGGACCGGCGGGGCGGCGCTGGCGGTCGGGCGCGGGTGGGATGCCTTGATGCGGACGTTGAGCGTGCGGCGGATCGTGGCTCGGCGGGCGGAGTAGCCGTTCCTGGTCCTTCGGGCATGCTGGGCCGCTTCCCCGTTCGCGGGGGGCGGCCCTTTTGCTCGCATGAGTCCGGCTGGATGGCCTCTCGGCCCTTGCTGTCCGTGGCCTCGGCCGTCCACGTCCGGGTGGTGGCGGCGGGCTGTGCCCCACGCTTGCCGTCGCCGGGCGGGCCGCAGGCACGCGAGCCCCAGGCACGCACGGCCGGCGCCGGGTCGTCGTTGGGTGCTCAATGAGTAAGCGTGGTCCAGTGGCGTCGTTGCCCACTGGGCATTCCTCTAGGCCGTTGTGAATGTGCCGGGTTCGTGCGGGTCGTCATTCGGTGGTGCCGGTTCCATTATGTTCGCCATTTGTGCTGGGACGTGGTCGGGATCATGGTTTTCGGTGCATTCTGGGATAATTTTCCATATGGGGCAGCTGCAGTTGTTCAGTGCTCGGGAATTGGCTGCTATGCGCGATAGAACAAAGGCTCGGCATTGGTGGTCCGGCAAGGATGAATTCCGCCGGGAAGCGCAGCGGCGGCGGGATTGGGGATTGGCGCGACGGCATGCCGAGAAGCTGCGGCGCATCCACGGAGCTGCGGAAAACGCCCCGGCACAACCACCGTCGGAGCTTCGCCGACCCACCGAGGACCAGGTTCAGCATCACGCTTCCCCGACGCGACAGCCCCATCGGTCGCAGCCGCACGATTGCACTGCCGAAAGCCACCGGGACGCCACTGTCTCCGCTTCAGCGGCACCACCACCAGCGTGCACACGGCAGCCGCGCACTCCAACGCAAAGGGTTGCGGATTCGGTTCGGCGGGGCGTCTGTCGCCTCGGATTCGGCAGCGTGATGTCGCGGCATCCGGCCTTGCACGCCGGCCCCGCGGCGGACGACGGAGCCGGCCCCGCGACGTCACGGACCGGCGGGTGGGGCGGGGCCGCTGCCGCGATCGTGGCGCAACGAAAGAAGCCGCACCGAGGCGCGGCGGATCACCCTCGACATCGGGCCGGGGGCGCGGCGGTGTCAGGGCAGGGTGCAGCCAGGGTGTCAGGGCAGGGTGCAGCCAGTCGGGCCATTCACCGCGGTGATGGGCGACCGCTGGCGGTCGCCCTCAGGCCCGTGCCCGCTCAGGCGGCCGTCAGAGGTCGCCCTCGGGGCGGCGGCGCCAGCGCTCCTCGAGGCGGTCCACCAGGCCGCCGCGGCGCTGGCGGGTGCGGCGCGTGGCCGTTCCGCCGACCGCATGCAGGTCCGTGGACTGGCCCCGGCGGTAGGCCTGGACGCCGAACGCCAAGGCGCACAGCATCACCAGGAAGCCGCCGACGCCGAGGAGTGGGATGGAAATGGCGACACCGTAGACAAGCAGCGCCATGCCGGCCAGCAGCAGGATCCCTGCGGCGATCATCCGGCGCTTGGCATGGAACCGCGGGTCGGTGGCGCGCACCGCCGAAGCGAACTTGGGATCCTCGGCTAGCGACCGCTCGATCTGCTCGAACAGCCGCTGCTCGTGCTCCGAGAGCGGCACGGCACTCCTCCCCGGTCGCGAAGGCCGGCCCTGGGCGGGCCGGCGGTCCGGCACAGCCGGACGGCTGCGTACTGGCAAGTTTACGAGGGGGCCAACCCGTCGGAAAGCGGGACGATGGTCCGGCCGTGCCGATTTTCCGACCAACTTCCCGATGAGGTGGCTCCTATGTCCTTCCATTGTGTCCTCTCGGGGACCCGGTTGCCCCCTCCCCGCGCGGCGCGGCTCCGTTTCCGTCGGTGCGCATGCCGTCACCGCGCAGCAGGCTGGCGGGCTTGACGAGGCCCCGGCCGAAGCGCGCGGCGACCGCGTCGGCGGCTCGTTCGGCGTCCCGCCAGCCGTGGTCGCGCTCACCCAGCGTCATCTGCCGGGGCGCCCCGTCGGCGTGGACGAGACTCTCGACGCGCACGCCGATGAGCCGGATTCGCTCGCCCGGGCGTGCGGCCTGGAACAACGCCCAGCCGAGCTCGAAGATCTCGCGGGCGACGTCGGTGGGGACGTCTACTGTGCGTGATCGGCTCAGGGTCTGGAAATCGGCGAGCCTGATCTTCACCGAGACCGTCCGGCCGGCCTGCCCGGCGTGGCGGAGGCGCTCGGCGACCTTGCCGGACAGGGCGAGCATCGCGCGTCGGATGGTCGACAGGTCGCTGACATCGACGTCGAAGGTCGTCTCCGCGCCGATGGACTTTTCCACATGTTCGGGAATCACCCGTCGGGGGTCACGCGCCCAGGACAGCTCGTGCAGATGGCGGGCCGCGGCCTCGCCGACGGCGGAGCGCAGGAGACCGACCGGGGCGGACGAGAGATCGCCGATGGTCTTGAGGCCGAGCCGCTGGAGCTGCTCGGCCGTGCGCTCGCCGACGCCCCACAGCGCCTCGACCGGCAGCGGGTGCAGGTATTCGAGCTCGCGCGAGCGCGGGACCACCACCATCCCGTCGGGCTTGGCGCGGGTGGAGCCGAGCTTGGCGAGGAACTTGGTGCCGGCCACCCCGACGGAGCACGTGAGCCGCTGCTCCCCCGCGACCCGGCGCCGGATCAGCGCGGCGATCTCGGCCGGGCGGCCGAGCAGCTTGAGCGCCCCGGCGACGTCGAGGAACGCCTCGTCGAGGGAGAGCGGCTCGACCAGCGGCGTGACGTCGCGGAAGATCGCCATCACGGCGCGGGAGGCCTCGGTGTAGGCCGCGAAGTCGGGCGGCAGGAACACCGCGTGCGGGCACAGGCGCTGGGCGCGGCTGCCCGGCATCGCGCTGTGCACGCCGTATGTGCGCGCCTCGTAGCTCGCCGCGGACACGACCCCGCGCGGCCCCGCCCCGCCGACGATGACGGGCTTGCCGCGCAGCTCGGGCCGCCGCCGGATCTCCACCGACGCGTAGAACGCGTCCATGTCGACGTGCAGCACGGTGCAGCCTGTGTCGTCGGCGTGCGGCCCGAACTCGCCGGCGCCTCCGCGTGGTACCACCTGACTTCGCCCCACATCGCGAACCTTAGCGGCACCCCCTGACAATATTGACGAGAACTTAGGTTTGCCTTACCTTCCGGGTATGGCTCACGTCGCGATGACCTCGCCCCTGGCGCCGGTCGTCGCCGCCGTCGAGGGGCTGCGCCGCCGGCACCCGGCACTGACCGGCAGCGTCTTCCCCGGTCTGGTGATCACCCCGACGGCCGACTGGACCAAAGCCATGAACCAACAAGCCGCAGCCGTACTGGTCGTCGCCGGCTGGACCCGAGCCCGCCGCGTGCCTTTGCTCATCCCGGGCGAGACGTTCGTCAACCGCGCGGGGCAGCTGGGCGTGCGCCGGGCCCACGTCGCCGTGCTGGCCGGCGATCCCGCGGCCGGCGCACCGGGCGTGATCGTCGCCGCGGACCGCGACGAGCTGCTGGCCCTGGTCGCGCGGCACACGGAGGCGCCGGGCGCGGAACTGGCGCGGCACCTACGCCACCTGACCGCTCTCCTGGCCCCAGCGGCACCATCGGCTGCTAAAAACCCTGTCGGGGTATAAATCCGAAATGTCGGGCTGAGGGACGAAGCCCGACATTTCGGCGCGAAAACGTCCGCCTCGCCGGCGGTGCCGTCGCGCTCGCGCGTTGTGCTTGAGCCGGCCTAGGCGGGCGGCGGTGATGATGCCCCGGCTCGCCGGCACAGGTCCACGAGCGCGAATGCCTTGCTCGGCCGCGCCCGAGCAGCAACGCAAGCCAAGGCTCAGCCGCGCCCGACCAGCAACCCAAATCAGAGCTCAGCCGCGCCCGACCAACAACCCGAACCAGGACTCAGCCGCGCCTGACCAGCAGCACCCAACCGCGCGCTTGCTGGGCGCACATCCAGCGACGCAACCCCGCCGCGAGTCCGCGCTCCCGGGGGCCGACCAGCACCCGGACCGCCCGAGGCCTCGCTCAGCGGCGTACGACCAGCAACGGGATCTCCATCTCCGCGGTCGTGTTCGCGCCGTGGAAGGCCACCATCTCCGCCAGCCGCGCCGGCTCGTGGGCGCTCGCCATCACGACCCAGCGCTCGCGGCATACCACCACCACGTCACCGATGCGCTGCAGGTGGGACTCGGGCACGGGGCCGAACCAGCCGGACGCCACCGCCTCGTCGCGCTCGGCCACCCACGCGCGGTCGCCCAGCACCTCGCGCCACGCGCTCAGGACGTCGGGCCGGGCGCCCGGCAGCGTGTGCAGGTACCGCACCCGCGCCTCGCCGGCCACGTGGGCCAGGCCCGCGCTCAGGCGCTCGTCGCGGTCGAGGTCGATGCGGCGGTCGGCCGGGATGTCGAGCTGGCCGTGGTCGGCGGTCACGATCAGGGCCGTGTCCGGGGGCATGCCGTCCACCAGGCGGGTGACGAGGCGGTCGGCGTCGGCGGCCGCGCGGTGCCAGTCGGGCGAGGCGATGCCCGAGTCGTGGCCGGCCTTGTCGACGTCGTTGAGGTAGCCGTACACGAGCCTGGACTCGGCCAGCGCGGACAGCATCTCGTCGGCGATCGCGTCCGGGCGCACGCCGGGGCCGAGGCGCGCGCCGCGGTACGCCGACCGGGACAGGCCGGTGCCCTCGAACCTCGGGTCGGTCACGACGGTCGGGGCCAGGCCGGCCTCGCTCGCCCGGGTGAACGCGGTCGGCACCGGCTGCCAGGTGGCCGGGTCGGGCTCGTTCGTCCAGTGCAGATGGTTGACGACCTGGTCGGTGCCTGGGCGGTGCAGGTTGAAGCCGACGATGCCGTGGCGGCCGGGTGCGGTGCCGGTGCCGAGGGTGACCAGGCTGACCGGGGTCGTCGACGGGAAGCCGGACGTGATGGGGCGGCCGAGGCCGAGGCGCCCCGCGGCGATGTCGGTCATCGTCGGCGCGTCGGGCGCGGCCAGGGGCAGCTGGTGCCAGCCCAGGCCGTCGAGGAGTACGACCGCGATCCGCCGCACCCCGTCCAGCGCCCCGGCGAGGTGCAGGGCGTCGGGCTCCCCCGGGACGCCGAGCGCGTGCAGGGCCGTGGGCATGATGTCGGCCAGGCTGTCGTGGCCGTAGCGCGGCTCGATCGGGACGAGCAGGCCCGGGGTCAGGCCCGGGGTAAGGCCCGGGGTCATGTGCGGCGGGCGAGCAGGTGGAGCTGGGTCGCGATGTCGCGGTACGGCGGCGTCCCGGCCAGCGCCAGCTCGAACGCGGCCAGCGCCTCGGGCTCGCTCTCCGCGACGGTGCCCGGCACCAGGTCGGCGACGACGCGCACCCCGTGCACCTGCTCGACGGCCAGGCCGCACTCGTCCAGCAGCGCGGTGGCGCTCTGCGCGTCGTAGCGGCGGCGGAGCCGGTCGCGGGCGTCGCCCCGGCCGTCGGGGCTGGCCACGAGCAGCGAGGCGGCGGCGAGGTGGCCGCCGATCGCGCGGGCCAGCACCGCGGCGGCCCGGTTGGCGACCACGACGCTGGCCGCGCCGCCGGGGCGCAGGGTCCCGGCGAGCGCGGCGACGACCTTGTGCGGGTCGTCCACGACCTCGAGCAGGCTGTGGCAGAGCACCAGGTCCACGCTCTGCGGCCGGACCAGGTCGGCCAGGCCGTCGCCGTCGCCCTGCACGGCGGTGACCCGCTCCCCCACCCCGGCCTCGGCCGCGCGCCGGGTGAGCGCGGCGAGCGCGTCGGGGCTGGCGTCGACGACGGTGACGGTGTGGCCGGCCTGCGCGAGCGGGACGGCGAAGCCGCCGGTGCCGCCGCCGACGTCGAGGGCGTTCAGCGGCCGGGCGGCCCGGGCCAGCTCGTCACGCAGCACGCGCCAGACCACGGCGGTACGGGGCGCAGAAGACTCCACCCAGACGACCTTAGTGGAGCAGCGGCAGGTACACCTGACCGCCTGCCTCGGCGAACTCGTCGGACTTGCGCCGCATGCCCAGCTCGGCGTACTCGCGCAGCTCCTGGCTGATCTTCATGGAACAGAACTTGGGCCCGCACATGGAGCAGAAGTGCGCGGTCTTGGCGGGCTCGGCCGGGAGGGTCTCGTCGTGGTACGCGCGGGCCGTGTCCGGGTCCAGCGCCAGGTTGAACTGGTCCTCCCAGCGGAACTCGAAGCGGGCCTTGGACAGCGCGTCGTCCCACGCCTGGGCGCCCGGGTGGCCCTTGGCGAGGTCGGCGGCGTGCGCGGCGATCTTGTAGGCGATGACCCCGGCCTTGACGTCGTCGCGGTCGGGCAGGCCCAGGTGCTCCTTGGGGGTGACGTAGCAGAGCATGGCGGTGCCGTACATCGCGATCATCGCCGCGCCGATGGCCGAGGTGATGTGGTCGTAGGCTGGCGCGATGTCGGTCGTCAGCGGGCCGAGCGTGTAGAAGGGCGCCTCGTAGCACCACTCCATCTGCAGGTCCACGTTCTCCTTGATCTTGTGCATGGGCACGTGGCCGGGGCCCTCGATCATGACCTGCACGTCGTGCGCCCACGCGATCTTCGTCAGCTCGCCCAGGGTCTTGAGCTCGGCGAGCTGGGCCTCGTCGTTGGCGTCGGCGATGGAGCCGGGGCGCAGGCCGTCGCCGAGGGAGAACGCGACGTCGTACCGCGCCAGGATCTCGCACAGCTCCGCGAAGTGGGTGTAGAGGAAGTTCTCCTCGTGATGGGCCAGGCACCAGGCGGCCATGATGGAGCCGCCGCGGGACACGATGCCGGTGACCCGCCGGACGGTCATGGGCACGTAGCGCAGGAGCACCCCGGCGTGCACGGTCATGTAGTCGACGCCCTGCTCGGCCTGCTCGATGACGGTGTCGCGGTACGCCTCCCAGGTCAGCCGGGTGGGATCGCCGCCGACCTTCTCGAGAGCCTGGTAGATGGGCACGGTCCCGATGGGCACCGGGGAGTTGCGCACGATCGCCTCGCGGGTGGCGTGGATGTGCCGGCCCGTGGACAGGTCCATGACGGTGTCCGCGCCCCAGCGGGTGGCCCAGGCCAGCTTGGCGACCTCCTCCTCGACGCCGGAGGAGACGGCGCTGGTGCCGATGTTGGCGTTGACCTTCACGAGGAACCGGGAGCCGATGACCATCGGCTCGCTCTCGGGGTGGTTGACGTTGTTGGGCAGGATGGCCCGGCCGGCGGCGATCTCGGAGCGCACCAGCTCCGGCTCGACGCCCTCCCGGATCGCCGCGAACCGCATCTCGCGGGTGATCACGCCCTGGCGCGCGTAGTGCAGCTGCGTGCGCTCGACCGGGCCGCGCTCGGCGATCCACGCGGCGCGCAGCGGCGGGTCGCTGACCGGGCCGGACGTGTCGTACAGCCGGACGGGCGGGTTGTCCCCGGAGAGCTGCACCTCGGCGAAGGGAACTCCCTCGACGAAAACCTTGCGTTTCATGACAAACCTCCCGTAAAAGGGCATGGATGACCTGAGGACACGGCGCAATCGGCGCCGGGAAAGCGGTGATGCCTAGAAGGGGCCCCAGGCCAGCGGGCCGTGGCCGGCGCCCAGGGTCCAGGACGCCGAGCGGGTGAGGGCCGAGTGGACGTAGGACTTGGCGCGCGCGAGGGCGACCGGCAGCTCGTCGCCGGCCGCGAGCCGGGCGGCGGTCGCGGCGGCGAAGGTGCAGCCGGTGCCGTGGTTGTTGGTCGTGTCGATCCAGGGGGCGCTCAGCAGCGAGGTCTGGCCGTCGTACCAGACCGCGTCGACGGCCTCGGCGCTCCCCCGCAGGTGGCCGCCCTTGACCACGACGCACCGGGGCCCGAAGGCGGCCAGGTCCCCGGCGGCCTTGGCGGCGTCCTCGGCGTCGAGCACCTCGCGGCCGAGCAGCACGGAGGCCTCGCGCAGGTTCGGCGTGACCACGGCGGCGTGCGGGAAGAGCAGGTCGAGGTACGCGCGCTCGGCGTCGGCGGTGAAGAGCCGGTCGCCGGAGGAGGCCACGAGCACCGGGTCGACGACCAGGTTCGGCAGCCGCGGGGCGAACCGGGCCACGAGCGCGACGGTGTCCGGGGAGGCCAGCATGCCGGTCTTCACCCCGGCGACGGGCAGGTCGTCCAGGACGGCCTCGATCTGGGCCTCGACGAAGCCCGGGTCGACGGCGGAGATGGCCCGCACGCCCGCCGTGTTCTGCGCGGTGAGCGCGGTGATGACGCTGGTGCCGAAGACCTCGTGCGCGGCGAAGGTCTTGAGGTCGGCCTGGATGCCGGCCCCGCCCCCGGAGTCGGAGCCGGCGATGGTGAGCGCCACGGGCGGGTTCATGCGGCCAGCAGCTCCTTGACCAGGCGGGCCGGGTCCTCGGCGCGCATGACGACACCCATCACGGCCACCCCGGCGGCGCCCTCGTCGAGGCAGTCGCGGACGCGGCCGGGGGTGTCGACGCCGCCGAGCGCGAAGACCGGCACGGGCGCGGCCATCGCCATGCGGCCCAGGGCGGCCAGGCCGAGCGGCGGGCCGTAGCCGGGCTTGCTGCGCGTGGCGAAGATCGGCGAGAGGGTCACGTAGTCGACGTTGTCGTCCCCGGCCGCGACCAGCTCCTCGAGCCCGTGGCACTTGCGCAGCGCCCCGTCCTCCTCCAGCAGCAGCCGGCCGCCGACCTGGTCGAGGAGGCTGCGCAGGGTGGCCGCGAGCTTGAGCCGGCGCCGCGGCGGGAGGTCGTGCTCGCGCAGGACCACCACCCGGGCCCCGCCGTCGACGGCGCCCGCGATCACCTCGTCCAGCGGGCGCTCGGCCTGCCGGCGGTCGGTGAAGACGATGAGGCCGGGCTCTACCACGGCATACCTCCGGTCGGGCTGGATGCGGTCGCGTGCAGGCGCCGGGGAATGCGCCCGGCCAGGTGGGCCAGCCGCCCGGCCCGCACCGCGAGGCGCATCGCCTCGGCCATGCGCGCCGGGTGCTCGGCCCGGGTGACGGCGGAGGCGAGCAGCACGCCGTCGCAGCCCAGCTCCATCGCGAGGGCCGCGTCGGAGGCGGTGCCGATCCCGGCGTCGAGGATGACCGGGACGGTGACGAGCCGCCGGATCAGCGCGATGTTGTGCGGGTTGCGGATGCCCAGGCCGGAGCCGATGGGGGCGCCGAGCGGCATGACGGCCGCGCAGCCCACGTCGGCGAGGCGCTGGGCGAGGACGGGGTCGTCGCTGGTGTACGGCAGGACGGTGAACCCGTCCGCGACGAGCCGCGCGGCCGCGTCGACCAGCTCGACCCCGTCGGGCAGCAGGGTCTCCTCGTCGCCGATCACCTCGAGTTTCACCCAGGCGGTGCCGAAGGCCTCGCGGGCGAGGTGGGCGAGCTTGACCGCCTCGGTCGCCGTGTAGCAGCCGGCCGTGTTGGGCAGCACGCGCACCCCGCAGCGCTCGACGACGTCGAGCAGCGAGGGCGCGGCCGGGTCGAGCCGGCGCAGGGCGACGGTGACGAGCGCGGTCCCGCTGGCCCGGATGGCCGCCTCGAGGGCCGCGTGGCTGGTCGCCCCGCCGGTGCCCAGGATGAGCCGGGACGGCAGCTCCACGCCGTCCAGCACGAGGGCGTCAGCCACCCTGCACCGCCGTCAGCACCTCGACCTGGTCGCCCTCGGCCGGGCGGGTCTGCGCCCAGCGCGACCGGGGCACCACGTCACCGTTGAGGGCGACGGCGATCCCGCGCGGATCCTCTCCGGCGAGGGTCTTCACCACGTCGGCGACGGTGATGCCCTCGTCGACGGTCGATGCGACGGCGTTGACCACGAGCTGCATGGAACTCACTCCTGCCTCCCTGCGCCGGCATGACCCGGATCAGGTTCTACGGTCGGGGGCTCACAGCCCCCCTCTCAGCCCGGTCGCACCGGACTCCCGTGGGGTACGTGTCCGACGATAACGCCGCCGGAGCCGTCAGGTAAAGCGCCCGGCCCCGAAGGCCCGCACGTCGACCCCGGTCGCGCCGAGCAGCGCCAGCTCGGCGACGGCGGCGGCGGTCGCCGGGGCCAGCAGCACCCCGTTGCGGTGGTGACCGGTGGCGACGATCACCCCGGATTCGAGCCGGTCGATGACCGGGGCGTTGTCGGGCGTGCCCGGGCGCAGGCCGGCGAGGGTCTCGGCCAGGACGAGCTCGGCGACCCCGGGCAGCAGGTCGGCCGCCGGGTGCAGCAGGTCCAGCACGCCGCCGGCGGTGACCGTGGTGTCGGCCCCACGCTCCTCCTCGGTGGCGCCGACGACCAGCTCGCCGTCGCGGCGCGGCACGAGGTACACGTCCCGGCCCCGGGCCACGCCCCGCACGACGTGCCGCAGCAGCGGCTCGGCGCCCCGCAGCCGCAGCAGCTGGCCCTTGACCGGGCGCACCGGCAGCCCGGTCAGCGCGGCCGAGGCGGTACCGGCCGCGACGATGATCACATCGTCCCGCAGCGTGGACGGGTCGGCGACGTCCCGCGCCTCGAACCGCACCGGCAGGGTGCGCAGGGCCCGCAGCAGGAGCCGGGGGTCGACCTGGTGATCGCCGGGGGCGAGGGCGCCGCCGCGGACCCGCGGGGCCAGCAGCGGCTCGCGCTCGCGCAGCTCGCGGCCGGTCAGCGGCTCGATCGCGGTGCCGGCGCGGCGGTAGAAGCCGATGAGCCGGTCGATCTCGGCCTGGTCGTCGGCGGTGAGCGCGACGAGGAGGGTGCCGTCGGTGCGGTACGAGATCGGCAGTCCGGTCCGGGCCTCGACCCGCTCGGCGAACGAGGGCCAGCGGCGCATCGACTCGAGCATCAGCGCCTGCAGGTCCTCCTCGCCGAAGACGGCCTCGGCCGTGGGCGCGAGCATCCCGGCCGCGACCAGCCCCGCGCCTCGCCCGGGGTCGGCGTCGTACACCGTGATGTCCGCGGCCCCCCGCTCGACGAGCTCGAAGGCGACGCTGAGCCCGATGATCCCGCCGCCCACGATGCCGATGCTCACGCTCATGCCGAGAACTCCAATGCCGCCGCGTACGGGTCCGCCGCGCCGCTGATCGCACCCACCACGGCGACGGCGTGCGCCCCGGCCGCGAACAGCTCGCCGGCCCGGGCCGCGGTCACCCCGCCGATCGCCACCACCGGCACGGGCACCGCCTCGGCCACCGCGCGCACCCCGGCCGGGCCGATCGCGTCGGGCAGCCCGGTCTTCGTGGTGGTCGCGAACGCGGGCCCGACGCCGAGGTAGGAGGCCCCGTCGGCGACCGCCCGGCGCGCCGTGTGCGGGTCGCGGGCGGTCGCGCCGAGGATCGCGTGCGGGCCGAGGATGCGCCGGGCGGCGGCCACCGGCAGGTCGTCGGCGCCGACGTGCCCGCCGTCGGCGCCGGCCGCGAGCGCGAGGTGCAGCCGGTCGTTGACCAGGCACGTCCGGCCCAGCTCGCGGCACATGGCCAGCACGCGCACGGTCAGCTCGAAGGCCTCGCGATCGGTGAGGGCGTCCTCGGGGCGCACCTGCACCGTGTCGAAGCCCGCGCGCAGGGCCGCCGCGACGACCTCGAGCGGGTTGCGGCCGGGCCGGGTGTCGGTCACGAGATGCAGTCGTCCGAGGGTGGGCACCGCGATAGTTTTTCAGACATGCAGCAAGTGCGACTCGGCCGGACCGGCCTGCAGGTCTCGGAAATCTGTCTCGGCATGATGAGCTACGGCGACCCGGCCCAGCGCCCCTGGGCCCTGGACGAGGAGGGTGCCGACCCGTTCGTGCGCCGCGCGGCCGAGGCCGGAATCACGTTCTTCGACACCGCCGACGTCTACTCCCTCGGCGCCAGCGAGGTGATCACGGGCCGGCTGCTGGCGAAGTACTTCCGGCGCCGCGACGACTACGTCCTGGCCACGAAGGTCCACGGCCGGATGAGCGACGCCCCCAACGACGGCGGCCTGTCCCGCAAGCACATCCTCGCGGGCATCGACGACTCGCTGCGCCGCCTCGGCACCGACCACGTCGACCTGTACCAGATCCACCGCTGGGACCCGGCCACCCCGATCGAGGAGACGATGCGGGCCCTGCACGACGTCGTCCGGGCCGGCAAGGCCCGCTACATCGGGGCGTCCAGCATGTACGCCTGGCAGTTCTCCAAGGCCCAGTACCTCGCCCGCGAGAACGGCTGGACCCCGTTCGTGTCGATGCAGAACCATTACAACCTGGTCTACCGCGAGGAGGAGCGCGAGATGCTCCCGCTCTGCGCGGACCAGGGCGTCGGCGTGATCCCCTGGAGCCCGCTGGCCCGCGGTCTGCTGGCCGGCAACCGGGGCCGCGGCGGCGAGCGGCGCACGACCCGGGCGAACAACGACCCCTACGGCGACCAGCTGTACACCGAGGACGACTTCAACGTCGTGGACGCCAACGCCGCCCTGGCCGCCGAGCGCGGCGTCTCCCCGGCCCAGACGGCCCTGGCCTGGCTGCTGTCGAAGCCCGCGGTGACGGCCCCGATCGTCGGCGCGACGAAGCTGCACCACCTGGAGGACGCCATCGCGGCGACGGAGCTGACGCTGGACGAGCGGGAGGTCGAACGCCTCGAGTCCCCGTACGTCCCCCACCGCGTCCTCGGCCACGCCTGAGGAACCCGCCGGACGCACGAGTGCCCGGCCGGGGCGAGCCGGCCGGGCACTCGTGAAGCTGCTGCGTGGTGCTGCGGGGCGCGGGGCGAGACTAGTTGCCCGCGACGCCGAACTGGCCCTCGCCACCCGCCGAGTGGAACTCGGTGCCGTCGACGAACGACTTGCCGAAGCTGTTCTCCAGCTGGTCGAGCTCGCTGAAGTTGGCCTGGTGGGCGTTCTCGCTGCCCTCGGCCGCGAACACGTGGTCGTCCGAGGTCGCGTCGTGCGAGAAGTTCGTGTAGTCGTCCGACTCGTAGTGCACGGCCGCCGGCGCGTCGTACTCGACGTGGTGACCCTGCGCGAAGTCCGTCGACTCCGCGCTGTGGTGGTCCTGCTCGTACACGCCGAACTGGTTGTTGTAGTCGGCCTCCGAGCCCGCGGCGTGGTGCATCTGGTCCAGCGAGCCCTGCTCCTGACCGGCCTCGTAGTGGCCGTAGTCCACGTCGCCGTGACCGGTGTCGCCGGCGTCGAAGTCGCTCATTGTCGTTCCCCTTGGTCGTCGTGTTTCGCTGCGATGAACGGTACGGCCACGGTGGCGCGGAACAATCCCGGAAATGTGCCAGTGGCGGGTAGCCGACAGAAGTGAACCATGCTCGCGGAGCGAGGCGTGTCCTACCTCCGGCCGAGACCTCCGGCCCAGGCATCCGGCGCGGCCCGATACGCTTCGGCCGTGATCGGGCCGCTGGCAGTCGCCACCTACGCGCTCTCGCTCGCGCTCGCCGTCTGGGCGTTCGTGGAGTTCTTCCGCCAGCGCGAGCCCTCCCGGCCGCTGTTCGCGGGCCTCTGGCTGGTCGAGGCGCTGGTGCTCGTGCAGGTCGTCGCGCTCGTGGTCCGGCTGGCGGGCGGCGGCGAGCCGCACGGCGGGGACCTGGTCACGCTCATCGGATACCTGCTCACCGCGGTCCTGCTCCCCCCGGCCGGCATCGTGCTGGCCCGCATGGAGCCGACCCGCTGGGGATCATTGCTCATCGGCGCGGCGGCGGTCATCGTGCCCGTGCTCATCCTGCGACTCGGACAGATCTGGAATGGCTGACACACCCACATCCACCGGTCCGGCCGGCAAGCCCCTGAACCGGGGCTTCGGGCGCGTGCTCGTGTTCGTCTACGGCGTCTTCGCGCTGTCGGCGAGCGCCCGGGCCGGCGTGCAGATCGGCACCAAGTTCTCCGAGGCCCCGCTGGCCTACTCGCTGTCCGCGCTCGCCGCGCTCGTCTACATCGTGGCCACCGTCGCCCTGGCCCGCTCCAGCGCCACCTCGCGCCGGGTCGCCTGGTTCGCGGTCGGGTTCGAGCTGCTCGGGGTGCTCGCCGTGGGCACCGCGAGCCTCGTGGACGGCAAGGCGTTCCCGGACGCGACGGTCTGGTCGGACTACGGGCAGGGGTACGGGTACGTCCCCCTGGTCCTGCCGTTCATCGGACTCTTCTGGCTGTGGCGCACGAAGCGACACCAACCCGTCGCGGAGACGACAGCGGCGAAGGGCTGACTGTCCCACGATTCGCGGCATGACCACTTCCCGCGGGCCGGCCGTCATCATGTACCTGGTCGGTGCATTCGAGTTCGTGCTCGGCGCCGTCTTCTTCTCGGTCGGGAACTTCGTGCCGGAGGTGCGCACCTCGTTCATGCTGGTCGGGGGCGGGCTCGCGGCCACCGCCGTGATCCTGATCCTGGTCGGCACGCGCCTGCACCGGCGGTTCCGGGAGGCGCAGGAGGTGCGCGAGCGCGGGGTGCGCGGCACCGCGCAGGTGCTCGGCGCCCGCCAGACCGGGGTCTACATGAACGAGCAGCCGCAGGTCGCCCTCCAGCTGCGCATCACCGCGCCCGGGCACGGGACCTACGACACGACGGTCAAGGAGTACGTGCCGCTCATCGCGGCCGGCATGCTCGGCACCGGCCGCCCGCTCACGGTCCTCGTCGACCCGCTGGACCCGGCCAGGGTCGTGATCGAGTGGTCCTTCGCCGCCGGCCCGACCGCCCCGACGCCCCCTGTGCCCCCTGCCGCGTCCGCGTTCACGAAGGAGAAGATCCTCGCCACGGGGCTCCCCGGCACCATCCGGGTGCTCGCCGCCGAGTTCGCGGGCAGCCTGGACGAGCAGGGGCGGCCGGTGTACTCCACCCAGCTGCACATCACCGTCGAGGGGCGGGCCCCGGTCGCCGGGCCGGCCGTGTTCGCGGTGCCGCTCGATCGCGTCTCGGTGATGCAGCCCGGGGGCGTGATCCCGATCAAGGCGGACCCGTCCGACCCGATGAAGTTCGCGGCCGACTGGGACCGGCTCGCGACCGGGTGAGCGGCCCCGCAGGCCTCAGCGGAAGTCGCGGCTCGCGGAGCGGATCGGCAGGCTCAGCACCGCCAGGTGATCGGCCCGCAGGTTGAGCACGCCCTCGGCCTTCTCGAGCACCCCGCGGATCACCATCGCGTTCGCCGTTCGCGCGACCTTGCGGTACCGCTGCCAAAGCCCCGGCGTGCAGGTCACGTTCAGCATCCCGGTCTCGTCCTCGAGGTTGATGAACGTGACCCCGCCCGCCGTGGCCGGGCGCTGGCGGTGGGTGACGATCCCGCCGACCGACACCCGGCGCCCGGCCGAGACCCCGTGCAGGGCCTCGACCGGGACGGCGCCGATGGTGTCGAGGTAGGGGCGGGCGAACTGGGCCGGGTGCGCGTCCGGGGCCAGGCCGGTCGCCCACACGTCGGCGACCATCCGCTCGACCGCGTCCATCCCGGGCAACATCGGGGCGTGCTGGCCGCCGACCGTGCCGGGCAGCCGGTTCGCCGTCTCGCGGGCCGCGGCGCCGGCCGCCCACAGCGCCTCGCGCCGGGTGAGCCCGAGGCTCGCGAAGGCGTCCGCGGTCGCCAGTGCCTCCAGCTGTACCGCCGACAGGCCGGCCCGCCGCGCGACGTCGGTCAGCGAGGTGTAGGGGCCGCCCTCCGCCCGGACCGCCGCGATGCGCTCGGCCACCGCGTCGCCCAGCGTGCGCACGGACTTGAAGCCGAGCCGGACGGCGGGGCCGCCGCGGCCCCAGTCGCGCGGGGCGTCCGGGATCTCGTCCAGGTGCTCCCCCTCCAGCGTGGCCGCCGCGGCACTCGCGTTGATGTCGGGCCGGCGCACCTCCACCCCGTGCCGGCGGGCGTCGTCGACCAGGGACTGCGGCGAGTAGAAGCCCATCGGCTGGGCGTTGAGCAGCGCGGCGCAGAACGCGGCCGGGTGATACCGCTTGAGCCACGCGCTCGCGTAGACCAGGTAGGCGAAGCTCATCGCGTGGCTCTCCGGGAAGCCGTAGTTGGCGAACGCGGCCAGCTTGTCGAACAGCTCCACGGCCAGCGGGCCGGTGATGCCGTTGCGGGCCATGCCGGCGAAGAGCCGGTCGCGGATCGCGCTCATCCGCTCGATCGAGCGCTTCGAGCCCATGGCCCGGCGCAGCTCGTCGGACTCGGCGGGGGTGAACCCGGCGACGTCGATGGCCATCTGCATGAGCTGCTCCTGGAACAGCGGCACGCCGAGGGTCTTCTGCAGCGAGGGCCTGAGCAGCTCGTGCGGATAGGTGATCTCCTCCTGGCCGTTCTTGCGGCGGATGTACGGGTGCACGGAGCCGCCCTGGATCGGACCCGGTCTGATCAGCGCGACCTCGACGACCAGGTCGTAGAACTCGCGGGGCTTGAGCCGCGGCAGGGTCGCCATCTGGGCCCGGCTCTCCACCTGGAACACGCCCACGGAGTCGGCGCGGCAGAGCATGTCGTAGACCTCGGGGTCGTCCAGGGGCATGTGCGCGATGTCCAGCTCGGAGTCGATCATCTCGAAGGCGTACCGCAGCGCCGAGAGCATGCCCAGGCCCAGCAGGTCGAACTTGACCAGCCCGACGGCCGCGCAGTCGTCCTTGTCCCACTGCAGGACGGTCCGGTTCTCCATGCGGGCGTGCTCGACCGGGCACACCTCGATCACGGGCCGGTCGCAGATGACCATGCCGCCGGAGTGGATGCCGAGGTGCCGCGGGAAGGTCAGCAGCTCGTTGGCGAAG
The DNA here is from genome assembly GCF_050947935.1 of Dactylosporangium sp. CA-052675. GTDB lineage: Bacteria > Actinomycetota > Actinomycetes > Mycobacteriales > Micromonosporaceae > Dactylosporangium. Next base: position 8,758,915 of record NZ_CP192010.1, read on the forward strand.
TCCACGACGGGCTTGGGAATCTCCTCCACCTCGTCGACGCTCGCTGTTTTTCCGGCGTTCACGCCCGCGGTGCTCGCAGGCTCGCTCCTCGCGCTCACATGTCCCCAATGCTCGACCTGCTTGCTCCACGCGTCCTGCTGGCCCGGCGAGTGGCCGAACGCCTTGGCCATGTCGCGGACGGCGGACTTCGGGCGGTACGAGATGACGTTGGCGACCTGGGCCGTGAAGGTGCGCCCGTACTTGCCGTAGACGTGCTGGATGACCTCCTCGCGCCGGTCGGACTCGATGTCGATGTCGATGTCCGGCGGCCCGTCGCGCTCCGGGGACAGGAAGCGCTCGAACAGCAGCCCCCAGCGCACCGCGTCGACATTGGTGATCTTGAGTGCGTAGCAGACCGCGGAGTTGGCCGCCGAGCCCCGGCCCTGGCAGTAGATGCCGTTGTCGCGGCAGAAGGTGACGATGTCGTGGACCACCAGGAAGTACCCCGGAAAGTCCAGCTCCTCGATCAGCGCCAGCTCGTGTTCGAGCTGTTCGTGGGCCTTCTGGTTGCCGGGGTACCGCTCCTTCGCGCCCTGCGCCGTGAGGTGGCGCAGCCACTCCATCTCGCTCACGCCGGGCCGGGGCACCGGGTAGGCGGGCAGGTTCGGGGCCACCAGCTGCAGGTCGAAGGCGAGCTCGCGGCCGAGTCTCGCCGCGTTCGGTACGGCATCCGGGAAAGCGGCGAACCGGCGGGCCATCTCCTCGCCGGAGCGCAGGTAGGCCGAGCCGGCGGCCGGGAGCCAGCCGTCGATCTCGTCGAGGCTGCGGCGGGCCCGGACCGCGGCCAGCGCGGTGGCGAGCCTGCGCTGCCGGGGCTGGGCGTAGTGGACGTTGTTGGTGGCGATGGTCGTGAGGCCGGGGTGCAGGCCGGCCAGGGCGTCGTTGCGCTCGTCGTCCAGGGGGTCGCCGTGCGAGGTCAGCTCGACGACCACCGACTCCGGGCCGAAGAGCGCGGTGAGCCTGTCGAGCTCCTTGCGGGCCGCGTCCGGGCCGTGTTCGAGCAGGGCCGCGGGCACCGGGCCCTTGCGGCAGCCGGTGAGCAGCACGACGTGGTCGCGCAGGGCGGCGGCGGTCTGCTCCAGGTCGTACACCGGGCGGCCCTTCTCGCCGCCGCGCAGGTGCGCCTCGCTGAGCACGCGGGAGAGCCGGGCGTAGCCCTCGGGGCCCCGGGCGAGCAGCAGCAGGTGCCGGCCGAGCGGGTCGGGCTCGCCGTTCTGCGGGCCGGGCAGGCCGAGGGAGAGCTCCGCGCCGAACACCGTGCGCAGCCCGAGCGCCCGGGCGGCCTCGGCGAAGCGCACGACGCCGTAGAAGCCGTCGTGGTCGGTGATCGCGAGCGTCTCCAGCCCCAGGCGCGCGGCGGTCTCGGCCAGGTCCTCGGGGTGGCTCGCGCCGTCGAGGAAGCTGAAGTTGCTGTGGCAGTGCAGCTCGGCGTACGGGACGGTCGATTCCCGGTAGTCGATGTCTGGTTTCTGGTACTCCGGGCGCTTGCGGGACCATGCCGGGCCGTCGCCACCGTCGGCCGCCAGCACGTCCGGGTGGTAGTCCGGGCCGGGCGGCTCCCAGCTCATGCTCTGTTCGAGCCGCTTCCACGGGATGTCGGGATTGGTGAAGCCCATCAGTCGTACAGCGCTTCCATGAACCAGGCTCCGTTCCGCAGTACCGCCAGATAGGCGCGCTCGTCCTCCAGCTGGAGCTGGAAGCGGGCCGCCCTGGTGGCCTCCTCCTCGTCCCACCAGCGCTCGTCGATCGGCCAGGGGCCGGCCCAGGCCTTGATCTCGACCGCCGGGTCGTCGGCGATCACGGCGTACCTGGGCGGACCGCTCAGGTCCAGCCGGCCGCTCACCTGGACCCTCCGGTGGTGCTCGTCGAGGACCTCGGCGGGGATGGGCTCGGGGTAGACGGTCGCGGGGCTCGGGCCCGGGACGCGGCCCGGCCACGGGGCCTCGGTGCCCCGCGCGACCCGCTCGTCGCCCCAGGCCACGAGGCGGATGCGGCTCTTGTCGGCGCGGCCGCCGTCGAGCACGGCGGTGAGCACGGCGTCGGGGCCGAGAAGTCCCTGGACGCGGCTCATCGCCCGGTGCGCCCGGTCGCGCTCCTCGCCGGCCTCGCCCCAGAGGCCGGGCTGCAGCCCGAGGTGCTCGACCATCCCTTCTGGGACGAGTCTGATTTTGGCGATTCGTTTCTCGTGTCCGCTCCGCTCGGGTCTCTTCGCTTGTCCGAGCTGTTCGCGCCGGACCCACCCCTCCAGCTGCCAGCGCAGGCGATCGGCGACGGCGTTCACGCTCAGCAGGCCGTCGTGGCGCCAGGTGCGCACCAGTTCCTCGCCGGTCTCCGTGGTCGCCTCGATCGCCAGGCGGGTGCAGGCCAGCCCGTGCGAGGCGAGCCGGTCGTGCAGCCGCTCGGCGAGCCCCCGGGCGGCGAACGCGGCCGCGTCGACGCGCTCGATCGGCTCGTCGAACGCCTCGCTCACGTCGAGATCGGGCGGCGTGCGGCGCGGGGCGAGGGGCCGCTCGTCGCGCCCGCCGGCCAGCCGGTGCGCGAGCGCCGCGTCGAACCCGAACCGGTCCAGCACGTCGGCCCCCGGCAGCGCCGCGAACTCCCCGAGCGTGTGGATGCCGAGCCGCCGGAGCAGGTCGACGAGGTTGGGCCGCCCGATCGCCGCGATGCTCAGCCCCGCCAGGAAGTCCGCGGTCCCGCCGTCCGGCACCAGGACCCCCGCCCGCGCGGCCAGCCCCGCCGCGAACGTGCCCTCGGCGATGCCGGCCTGCGCCTCGACGCCGCACTGCTGCGCGATCTGCTCGACGATCCGCTCGGCCGAGGCCGCCTCGCCGCCGTAGTACCGCGCGGGCCCGCGAGCGGCCAGCGCGCACGCCCCCGGCCGCAGCGCCTCGACCCCGGCCGCGATGCCCTCGACGGCCGCGAGGACGGGCTCGAACGCGACCATGTCGCGGCCGGGGTCGTGCTCCAGCACGATCAGGTGGGGGCAGCGCCCCTGGGCCTCGCGCTTGCGCAGCCCGCGCTTCACGCCCTCCTCCCGCGCGGCCGGGGACGCGACGAGCACCCGGTTCGCGTGCAGGACGGCGACGGGCTCCTGGGCCGGGTAGCCGTCCACGATCTCGGCCGCCACGATCGGCCAGTCGGGGCACCAGATCACCATCGTCCGCACGGTCCTCGTCACCCCACCCTGCGCAGCGGGCCGTCCAGCACCGCGTCGTTCCCGGGCCCGGCCGCCGCCGGCCTGCTCTGCGCCGGCCTGCTCTGTGCTGGCCCGGCCATCGCCGGCCTGCTCTGTGCCGGCCCGGCCACCGCCGGCCTGCTCTGTGCCGGCCCGGCCACCGCCGGCCTGCTCTGTGCCGGCCCGGCCACCGCCGGCAGCACACCCGAGATCTCGGGGAGCCGCAGCGTGACCTCGCGCGGCGCGGCGGCGGACCCGCGCCCCCGGGCCTGGATGGTGAGCTCCCGGGCCCGCAGGCGCCCACGCCCGGCCCCGAGCCCGGCCCAGGCCCGGCGAATCGGCGCGAGGACCAGGTCGGCCCCCGCCCACGACCCGGCGGGCATGAGCACACTGCCCCGCTGCCGGGCCCGGGCCGCCAGCCGCGAGGCCACGACGGGCGCGATCGGCCCCGGCGGCGCCGCGACGACGATGTCGAACCCGTCGAGCAGCGCGGCCACGATGGTGGTCCACTCGGTGCCGGGATGCGGCACGAGCGCGAGCCGCTCGAGCGCGATCCCCATCTCGGCGGCCGCGACCGGGCTGAGCGCCGGCAGCCCGACGACCGCGCACCAGGACCCGCTCCTCGAGGCCGCCGCGAGCAGGGCGAGCAGCACGGAGGAGGTGTGCACGGCCACGGTCGCCCCGCGGCGCAGCCCGCCGCCGGGGAGGAGGTCTCGCAGGCCGGCGAGCACGGGCAGCGTCTTCGCGCCGGCGAGGATCTCGGCGTCGCGCTCACCGGCCGTGCGTACCACGCCGCCCAGCCCCGTGGCCTGCACGACCTGCAGCCCTGCGGTCCGCCTTCCCCCAACGCCGCTCTCGGCGCTCTCCGTGCGCTCAGCGCTCCGGCGGCTTCCGGCGGTTTCCGCGCCGCTCCGTCTCGCGGGGCTCTCGACGCTTCGGCGCTCTCCGGCCGGCGGTCCGGCGGATGTCGCCGCGCCGATGGCCGTGACCGTGGCGCTGCCCTGGTTCCGGGTGGCCAGCCCGCGCACGAAGGCCCGGGCCTCCCCCAGCGCACCACCGGGTTCCGGCCCGCCCTCGGAGTCCGCGGCCGCCGAACGATCGAGGCGCCGAGCGGCCCGGCCCCCGACGACACTGATCGTGGACCAGTCGTCATCCTCGGGGCGCACGTCGTCGTACGCTCCGCCCTCGAACTCGGCGACCACCGAAGCCGATGTGCCAGCCACGGCTCCTTGCTCCCCCACCTGTTGTGCTACCCGGCCTCCCGGCGAAACCCCGGAAGATAAGTCTGCATAAATACGGGCAAATCGCCCTCAGGTCGCTACGCCACCTGGCGACGAGCGACCGCTCAGTCCTCGCGCTCGCCGCCGGCGGATTCGCCCGGCGGCGCGGTGAGGAATCCGGGCCACGCGGCCCCGGGCGGAACGAACGACACCGAGACCGATCCCCCCGAGGAGGCCGCGACCGGCGCGTACTCGACGGTGGGGGCCACCGGCACAAACGCGGGCGCGACGGTAGGGGCCACCGGCACGAACGCGGGCCCGACAGTGAGGGCCACCGGCACAAACGCGGGCCCGACAGTGGGGGCCATCGGCACGAACGCGGGAACGGGCACGGCAACGTCGAGCGCCGGAATCCCGGCCACGGCAACAACACGCCCGCCCACGTCGGCCGACCGCACGCCGGACACGGCACCGGCACCCTCGGACGCGCCGGCCGGCTGGGTTCCGGACACGGCGCTGGCACCTTCGGACACGCTGGCCGGCTGGCCTCCGGGCAACCCGGCACCGCACTCGGACGCGTCGGCACTGAGCGGCCGAACCCCGGACACGTCGGCAACGCGCCCGGACACGGCGACCGGCTGCCCTCCGGACACGGCAACCGGCTGGACCCCGGACACGGCGGCGTTGAACGGTTGCGCGGCCTCGGCAATCTTGGCCTCGGCCTCGATTACGGTCACGGCCTCGTGATCGTCGTGTTCGGAGCCGGGCTCGAACTCGATCGGCGGCTTGAACTCGACCACGGGGACAGCCCGAGGCGCGACGACGGATACTTCACCGCCCGCGACGGGCTCGAACAGCGACACGGGCGCGGGTGGGCGCGCCGCAGGCTTGGAGGGCGAGGACGCAAGCGCGCCCGGGTCCGGCACCGAGCCGGAGCGCGAGAAAACGGCCGAAACCGATCGCGCAGCCCGTCCAGGCACCGACGAGCCCGGCGCGCTCCTCGCGCTTGAGCGCGGCCCGGCGCTGCTCACCGAACGGCGCGGCGCCGGGTCGGTGCGCTCCGGCGCGGCGGGAGCCGAGGTGCGGGAGGGCGCCGAGGAGCCGGCACGTGCCGCGGGATAGGCGGGGGACGAGGAGCTGACGGGCATGCGGGTCGAAGAGCTTGACGCGCTTCTCGTGTCCGGGCGTGAGCCAGCACCGGCTGCGGTGTGGTCCGACGGCGCCGGAGTGCCCCGTGAGGCCGAAGCACTGGATGCCACCGAGGGCGCCGGTGGAACCGAGCGCGCGAGTGGAACCAAGGGCGCTGATGAAACCGAGGGCGCTGGTAAGGCCGAGGGTGCAGGTGGCGCTGGTGGCGCTGGTGGCACCGAAGCGCTGGGTGCCCTGAGCGCAGCTGGGACCGCCGGCGCCAGTGGGGCCGGAGTGCTGGGTGGGGCCGGAGTGCTGGGTGGGGCCGGAGTGCTGGGTGGGGCCGGAGTGCTGGGTGGGGCCGGAGTGCTGGGTGGGGCCGGGGGCTCGGGTGGCGATGAGCGCGGGCGGCTGGTGGTGGCGGGCACGGGCTTGGTGGGGTGGCGGGTCAGCTGGCCAGGCCTTCGAGCCTCGGCTGGTATGAGTAGCCGAGGGCGACCTCGACGACGGCGATGAACTGCTCCGCGGAGCGCATCAGGTCGTCGGCCTCGCGGGCGGTGACCACGCGCGGGATGCCGGCCTCGGCCGCGGAGCGCTTGCTCGCGGTCGAGGCGAAGAAGGCGGACCACTCGCTCAGCTCCGGGGCGACCAGGACCAGCAGGGACCAGACGCTGGTCACTCGGCTGCGGCGGCCGGGGGCGGCGGGGACGGCGCGGGCGGCCAGGACCGCGGCGGCCGCGCGCAGGGCGGCCAGGTGGGCGGTCGCGTAGCGCATGCCGTCGGCGCGGATCTCGGCGGCCTCTTCCAGGCCGTGGCGGGCCATGGTGAGCAGCTCGCGCGGGGTGCGGTGGGGAAGCGCGTGCGCGGGGATCGGGAGCTGCCGGCGGGACGCACCGCCGTCCGGCCCGGCGGTCGAGGCGGGGCCCGGGAAACGACTGATGTTGGACGAGCTGGTCGATCGGTTCGTCGGCATCGGTGCTCTCCCTCGGTGGTGCGTCGGCAGGGTCGTGCCTGCGCCTGTGGGTGCGCGTGGTGCGCATGCCGGGCCGTCGCGGGGGGAGTCGCGACCGCCTGGCGGTGTGGATCAGCTCCCGCCGGTCGGGCGAAAGCTTCGGAGCCTCGGCCGCGGGTGCGCGGGAGTCGGCCGGAGCCGGCTTCCAGTCACGCCGCGATCGGGGTGGAGCGGTGGAGCCCGGGGAACGGATGGAACTTGGAAAACGGATGAAGTTGTAGGTCGAGCGGGTGCCGGTCCGCGACTGCGACGGCGTGCCGGTCGGGCGTGGAGCTTCCCCACACCACACCCGACCGGCTGGGTCGCCGTCCGCCGCCCGGGGGTCGTGGGCGGCGAACGGCGGCCCCGCCTGAGGCCAGACCCGCGAAAATCCGGCCTCCGCGGTGTCGCGGACCGCGCTCGGGATCAGCGCCGCGAATCGCTTTCCCGAAGCAGTTCGAACACTCGTTCGATGGGTTTAGAGTACACCGTGGGGTTCGTGCGCGGCAGTGGTTGGGCCAGGTTTTTCGAACATCCGTTCGGGTGATCATCCCTGCGACCACCGGCGGCACGGGAGCCAAGATCAGAGCCGGAGCCCGAGCCCGACGGCGGCCGGCCGAGGCCACAGCCCTGGGGCGACGCCGAGCGGCCGAGGCCACAGCCCCGGGGCGACGCCGAGCGGCCAAAGCCAGAGCCCCCGGGGTGACGCCGACCGGCCGAGGCCAGAGCCCCGGGGTGACGCCGACCGGCCGAGGCCAGAGCCCCGGGGCGACGCCGACCGGCCGAGGCCAGAGCCCCGGGGCGACGCCGACCGGCCGAAGCCAACGCCAGGGTCAGAGCCCGGATGCGAGCACGGCTGGGCGAAGTCATGCATCCTCCCAGGCCGGGGTCAGGCGCTCGCCCAGGAAGCGGGCCATGTCCGCGACCTCGGCCTCGATGGCGCCCCGCACCTTGCCCGGCAGGCGACCGGAGGCGAACGGCCGGAGCACGACCCGCCGGCCGGAGCGGCGCCACACGCCGGCGACCTGGCCCTCGACCAGGAAGGTGGGGGCGATGAGGCCGCCGCCGGCATTGACGCGGCGGGCGTGTTCGGGGGGCAGGATGAAGGCGCGGTCGTGGTACCCCAGCAGGATCGCGTCGAACTGGCCCAGCAACCGCGCAGGCGGGACCGCCGCGGCCAGGCCCGCGGGGTCCGAGCACAGGGTCAGGGCGCGCCGGGCGGTGGGCAGCGGCAGGCCCGACCAGGCGGCGAGGTCGGCCTCGTTCGCGGGGCCGTAGCCGAGCAGGTAGCGCCGGGCCAGCTCGGCCAGGGCCGCGTCGCCGGAGAAGCGGCGCGGGCCGCCGGTCGTCGCCGCGGCGCGGATCTCGTCGGCGAGGAGCACCGTCGGGCGGCCGCGCACGTCGGGGCCGCGGCAGACCAGGCCCGCGGAGGCGGCGCAGGCCACCAGGTGGGCGGGCGCCTGGCCGGACTCCTCGACGCGCACGCCGCGGCGGACCAGGCGCGCGATCAGCTCGGCGCGGTCCATCGGGCCCGCGCCGGCCAGGATGCCGGGCAGCTCGGCCAGGGCCTGCTCGACGACCCCGTCGACGACGCCGAGCTCCTCGCGCCGGCGCTGCCCCGCGGCCCGGTTGAGCGGGCCGAAGAGGTCGGTCAGCCAGCCGAGGTCGGCCGCGGCGACCAGGTGCAGGGTGCCGCGCATCAGCCACGTGCGGGCCAGCTCGCCGCGGGCCAGGGCGCGGTCGACGTCGGCGGCGGTCACGTCCCGGCTGCGGGCCCGCACGGCGAGGCGGGCCGCGGGCCAGGACTGCGCCTGCACGCCCACCAGCCGCTCGACCGCGGCCAGCACGCCGTCCGCGGGTGGCCCGGACAGCAGCTGGGCCCGCATCCGCCGCGCCCCTACCGTCATATCCGCACCATAGCGGCGGGGTACGACAAAAAGAGCCGTGGGAACGGACATGTCGCCCAGCGCCGTATAAATCCGATATGTCGGCCGCTTCGGCCGCGAAGCGGCCGACATATCGGACCCAAAACGCAGGCCCGGGGCGGCGCCGAACGAACAAGAGGGCTGGGGTCCACAACGAAAAGGCTGGGCCCAGGGCCGAACGAAAGCAACGGAGGAGCCGGGCCCGGAAAACAAAGAGCAGCAGGCCGAGACCGGGAGGGCAAGATAGAAGGCATGCAGCCTCACCCCAACGTCCAGGCGATCCAGGACGCGCTCGACGCCGCCGGGGCCCGCGACCAATCCGGCCGCCCGTGCCAGGTCAAGGTGCTCACCGAGCCGGTCCACACCGCCGCCGCGGCCGCCGCCGCGCTCGGCATCGAGGTCGGCCAGATCGCCAACTCGCTGATCTTCAACGCTGACGGGGAGCCGCTGCTCGTGCTCACGTCCGGCGCGCACCGGGTCGACACGGCCAAGGTCGCCGCGCTGCTCGGCATCGCCAAGCTCAAGCGCGCCGAGCCGGACTTCGTGCGCGTCAACACGGGCCAGGTCATCGGCGGGGTGTCGCCGCTGGGCCACCCGAAACCGCTGCGCACGCTGGTGGACGTGGATCTCGGGCAGTACGGCGAGGTCTGGGCCGCGGGCGGCATCCCGCAGGCGGTCTTCCCGATCACGTACGCGGAGCTGGTGCGCATCACCAGCGGTACCGCCGCCGAGGTGGCGTGACCGTCCGGCTGCACGTGTGGCGGGTGCCGAAGCGCGCGATCCCGGCGATGTTCTGGTCCATGGCGTTCGATCGGCGGCGGGTCCGGCGCACGGCCGAGTTCGCGAAGCTGCTCGGCACCGGCCGGGGCAGCGAGTTCGGGGTGGGCTCGGCCGACCTGACCCGCTGGGCCGCTCTGGTGGCCGGGGACGCGGCGACGGTACCGCCGATGCGCGGCGCGACCACGAGCTGCACCCTGACGCTGGAGCCGATTGCCGCCCGCGGGACGTGGTCCGGAAGGTCCCCGTTCACGCCGGTGCGGGCCGGTAAGGACGACGGACCGGTCGCGGTGCTCACACGGGCACGGCTGCGGCCGCGGCTCGCGAGAACGTTCTGGAGATCCATCGAAGGCATCGCCGTCGACGGGGCCGAAGGGCTCCACTGCGCCTTCGGCTTCGGCGAGGCCCCCGTAGGATTCCAGGGCACGATGAGCGTCTGGCGCTCCGCGGCGGACGTCGTGCGGTTCGCGTACCGTCGGCCCGAGCACGCCGCGGTCGTGACGCGCACGGCGGAGCTGGGATGGTATGCGGAGGAGTTGTTCGCCCGGTTCCGCGTGCTCGGCATCGACGGCGACCGAGAGGTGATCGGGTGGAGGGACGTCCAGTGAGGCTCGTGCGGTGGCGCGGTGAGGACCTGCTCGAGCGGCTCGATGACGTCATCGCCGTCTACGGGGAGGCGATGGGGTACTCCGTGCAGCTGCTGCAGACCCGCCGCGGCTACGTCGCCGGGCACACCCGCCGGGACTCGTTCGAGGCGGTCGCCACGCTCGGCGACGACGGCAGCCTGCTCGGCTTCGGCTACGGCTACCGCGGCACCAGCGGCCAGTGGTGGCACGACCAGGTGCGCAACGCGCTGCGCCGCGACGCCCGCAAGTTCTGGCTCACCGACTGCTTCGAGCTGGTCGAGCTGCACGTCCGCCCGCACGCGCAGGGCAACGGCATCGGCGCCCGCCAGCTGCACGACCTGCTCCAGCGCGCGGCGCACCAGACCGTGCTGCTGTCCACCCCGGAGGCGCCCGAGGACACCTCGCGGGCGTGGCGGCTGTACCGCCGCTTCGGCTTCGTCGACGTCCTGCGCCACTTCAACTTTCCCGGTGACGACCGTCCCTTCGCCGTGCTGGGCCGCCGGCTGCCGCTGTGAGGCCGGTCTGGGCGATGTTCGGGGCCCTCGTGCTCGCGGAGATCGCATACCCGCTGACCGGCGGCCCCGCCCGCACCGCGCTCGTGGTCGCCACCGTCGTGCTCGGGTACGTCGTGTCGGTCGCGCACGCGTGGGTGACCCGCGGCCCGCGCGCCGCCGGCGCCCTGGTGCTCGTGACGACCGGCGGCGGGTTCCTCGTCGAGGCGGTCGGGCGCTCGACGGGCTACCCGTTCGGCGACTACGACTACACCGGGGCGCTCGGCCCGCGGCTGCTCGGCGTGCCGCTGGTCATCCCGCTGGCGTGGACGTGGATGGCGTGGCCCGCGTGGGTCGCCGCGGGGCGGTTGACCGCGCACGCCGGTGCCCGCATCGCCGTGGCCGGCCTCGGGCTCGCGGCCTGGGACCTGTTCCTCGATCCCCAGATGGTCCGGCAACGGTACTGGCTGTGGCACACGGACTCCCCCGCGCTCCCCGGCGTGCCGGGCATCCCGCTCACCAACTACCTCGGCTGGCTGCTCGTGGCCGTCGCGCTCATGGCCCTGCTGCACGCCGCGGCGGGAACCAGGCCCGGCAACGACGCGCCCATGTACGCGATGTACCTGTGGACGTACGCCTCCAGCATCCTGGCCCACGCGGTCTTTCTCGGGCTCCCCGCGTCGGCGGCCTGGGGAGCCCTGGGCATGGGGCTCGTCGCGATCCCGCTGGCGGTGCGGCTGTGGCGCTCCTGATCGCCTGCGCGGCCCTGCTCGCGCTGCTCGTGCACACCCTGGTGAACGCCCGCCTCCTGCGACGGCCGGGTTCCACAGTGGACCCGGCGACGGACTCCGTGGCGGTGCTCCTGCCGCTGCGTGACGAGGCCGGGCGGGTGGAGCCGTGCCTGCGCGCGCTGCTGGCGCTGCCGCCCGCGGTACGGCTGCTGGTCCTCGACGACGGCTCGTCCGACGGCACGGCGGAGCTGGTGCGGCGCGTGGCCGGGGACCGGGTGACGCTGCTGGCCGGGCGCCCGCTGCCGCCGGGCTGGCTGGGCAAGCCGCACGCGTGCCAGCAGCTCGCCGACGCCGCCGGTGACGCGACGGTGCTGGTCTTCCTCGACGCCGACGTCGTGCTCGCCCCGGACGCCGTCGACCGCGCGACCGTCCTGCTGCGACGGTCCGATGTGGACCTGCTCAGCCCGTACCCGCGGATCGAGACCGGCACCGCGGGTGAGCGCCTCGTCCAGCCGCTGCTGCAGTGGTCCTGGCTGACGTTCCTGCCGCTGCGGGCCATGGAGCGCTCGCCCCGCCCGTCGCTGGCCGCGGCCGGCGGGCAGTTCCTCGTCGTGCGCCGGGACGCGTACGTGCGCGCGGGCGGCCATGCGGCGGTGCGGGACAAGGTGCTGGAGGACATCGAGCTCGCGCGGGCGGTCAAGCGGGCCGGCGGGAGGATCGCGCTCGCGGACGGCTCGGGGCTGGCGCGCTGCCGGATGTACGACTCCTGGAATGCGCTCGCCGAGGGCTATTCGAAGTCGCTGTGGGCCTCGTTCGGCTCGCCGGCGGGCGCGGCGGCGGTGCTGGGGCTGCTGCTGGCGCTCTACGTCGTGGCGCCCGCGTCCGTCCTGTTCGGACAGTGGTGGGGGTTGCTCGCGTACGGCCTGGGCGTCGCCGGCCGCGTGGTGAGCGCCCGGGCGACCGGCGGCCGCGCGCTGCCCGACGCCCTCGCCCACCCGGTGTCGGTGCTGCTGTTCGCCTGGCTGGTGGTGCGCTCGTTCGCGCGCCGCGGCCGCACGACGTGGAAGGGTCGGCCGACGTGGCAACCGTAGTGGTGGTGGGGGCCGGGGTCGGCGGGCTGGCCGTCGCGGCGCGGCTGGGCGCGGCCGGGCACCGGGTGACCGTGTTCGAGCAGGCGGAGACGGTCGGCGGCAAGCTGGGGCGGCACGTGCGCGAGACCGCGGCCGGGACGTTCCGCTTCGACACCGGGCCGAGCCTGTTCACGCTGCCCCAGGTCGCGGCCGAGCTCTTCGCCTCGACGGGCGGCGGCGGGCTGGACCTGGTGCCGCTCGACCCGATCGTGCGCCACCACTTCCCGGACGGCTCGACGCTCGACTCGGCCGCCGGGGACGCGTTCGCCGAGCGGATCGCGGCGGCGTTCGGGCCCGGCGCGGCGGCGGACTGGCGGCGGCTGTGGCGGCGGGCCGGGCGGGTGTGGGCGACGTCCTGGCGGCACGTGCTGACCGCGCCCGTGGACTCCCCGCTGCGGATGGCCGGCCTCGCGTGGCGCCTGCGCGACCTCGCCGCGATCGCGCCCGGGCGCACGCTGCGCGGGCTGGGCCGCACGCACCTGCGCGACCCGCGGCTACGGATGCTGCTGGACCGCTACGCGACGTACACGGGCGCCGACCCCCGCCGCGCCCCGGCCGCGCTGCTGGCGATCCCGTTCGCGGAGCTGGAGTTCGGCGGGTGGTACCTGCGCGGCGGCCTCGGCACTCTCGCCGACGCGCTGCTCGAGCGCTGCCTGGAGCGGGGCGTGCGGGTGGTCACCGGCGCCGCGGTGCGCTCGGTCGCCGTGGCCGGCTCCCGCGCGGCCGGCGTGGTCCTGGCCGACGGCACCGAGGTCCCCGCCGACGTCGTGGTGGCCAATGCCGACGCGCTGCACGTGTACCGCGACCTGCTCCCCCGCCCGCGCCTGGCCCGCCGCCTGGAGTCGCGCAGCCTGGGCGGCTTCGTGCTGCTGCTCGGCCTGCGCGGGCGCACCCCGGGCCTGGCCCACCACACGGTCCTCTTCCCGCGCGACTACGACGCCGAGTTCGACGCCGTCTTCGGCAGTCCGCCCCGCCCCGTCGAGGACCCGACGATCTTCGTCACCGCCGCCGACGACCCGCTCGTGCGCCCGGACGGCCACGAGGGCTGGTTCGTGCTGGTGAACGCGGCCCCGCAGGGCGCCGTCGACTGGGCCGCCGCCGGGGACGACTACGCGGAGCGGGTGCTCGGGGTGCTGGCCGCGCGGGGGTACGACGTGCGCGACCGCCTGCTCTTCCGCGACGTGCTCACCCCGGCCGACCTGGAGCGGGCCACGCGCTCCCCCGGCGGCGCGATCTACGGCACGGCGAGCCACGGCCTGGGCGGCCTGCTGCGACCGCCGAACCGCGCCCCCGTGCCGGGCCTGTTCCTGGTGGGCGGGTCCGTGCACCCCGGCGGCGGGCTGCCCCTCGTCATGCTCTCGGCGAAGATCGTGGCCGGGCTCATAGGCGGCTGATCAGCGGTACCAACTCCGCTTCCTCGATCGCGAAGTGCTCCTCGAGCTCGACCGCCATGCGCTCCAGCGTGGCCGCGTCCGGCTCCGCGGCGATCTGGCCCGCGATGCGCCGGTGGTCCTCGCGCAGCCGCGCGATGATCGGGGCGGCCTGCGGGAACGCGCGCTCGATGCGCGGGAACACGGCGTCCTCGTTGCCGTGGTGCCCGCTGAGCGCGGCGCAGAACGCGAGGCAGTGCGCCCGGGGATCGCGCCGGGCCGCGGCGAGGTCCCGGCGGAGCAGGTCGTGGATCGCGGCGAGCTGCTCGCGGGCGGCCCGCACCCGGTCCGGCTCCGGCGTCTCGGTCATGATGGGTTCGCCTTCGCTTTGGGGATGAATTTGCTTTGATAGCAAAGCTACTTTGAGGAGCAAGATAGTGTCAACGTCGGTCGATGACGCCGTCCGAACCCTGCTGCTGCTCATGCCGCGCATGGTCGGGCGGGCCAAGCGCACGCCGCCCCCGCCCGAACTGGCGTCGTTCAACCTGGCGCCGCGGCACCTGTCGCTGCTGTCGTACCTGCTGCTGGAGGGCGCACTGGGCGTCGGCGAACTGGCGGCGCGGCTCGAGGTGGCGCCGGCGACGGTGAGCCTGATGGTGGGCGACCTCAGCCGGAAGGGGGTGCTGCGGCGGCGGGAGGACGACGCGGACCGGCGGCGGACGATCGTGAGCATCGCGCCGGAGCATCACGCGGCGATCGACGGCTGGCTGGGGCGGGGCGCCGCGGCGTGGCGGGCGGCGCTGGGTCCGCTGAGCGACGAGCAGCGGACTCTCGTCGTGTCGACGTTGCTGGCCTTCGAGCGGGCGCTGGGCGCCGACGCGGACTGAACCCACCGCCCTCGCCGCGCGCCGAGCAGCACGCCCCGGCCGACGCCGCCGGCCACTGGGACGCCCTCGCCGCGCGCCGAGCAGCACGCCCCCGCCGGCGCCGCCGGCCACTGGGACGCCCTCGCCGCGCACCCCGGCCACTTAAACGCCCGCCGGCCACTGGGGTGCCGACTCGGACTGCGCCCACCGCCTTCGCCCCTCGACGAGCGATGCGCGCCAGGACCATCTGCGCGGCGCGTCGGTGATCGCCGGCACGGGCCGAACTCGATGCCCCCGCTGGTGCCCGCGCCCGCCCCGATTCGCCCAAATCCGATTTATGGGCCGACGGGGTATAAATGCGATAAGTCGTGGCACGCAGTGCCCGACTTATCGTTTCCGCACGGTCACCGCAGGGCTCGGCGGACCGCTCGCAGGAGTTGGGCGAAGCCGACCGCCGTCACCAGCAGCGCCGCGGCCATCGTGACCGTCGCCGCCCGCGGCTCCACGAGCGTCGCCAGCAGGCCGAAGATCGTGAGCAGGATTCTCGTCGGGCGCTCGGCGATGGTCACGGTGCCGATGTCCCGCATGCCGGCGACCGAGGCGCGGGCCCGGACGTACTCGTGCAGCCACATCGCGCCGCCCACCGCGACGGTCAGCCACACCGGGGCGCCCAGCAGTGCGAAGGCCAGGAGCCAGGCGGCCTCCGACACGCGGTCGGCGGCGGAGTCGTAGACCTGGCCCAGGCGGCTCGCGCGGCCGGCCAGCACCGCCAGCACTCCGTCGATGGTGTCGGCGAACGCGGAGAGCAGGGCCAGGACCGCCGCCCAGAACGGACCGGCGGGGAGCAGGACGGCAACGGGCGGTACGGCGGCCGAGAGCAGCAGGCCCAGGGACGTCACGGCGTTGGGGCTGCGCACGCCCGCCCGCAGCACGGTCGCGCCCAGGGCATGACTCAGCCGCAGCCAGCCCCGGACCGGGGACGGGGCCTTCCGCGGGTCGTAGCCGCCGTGGGCGGCGGACCAGCGCGCACAGTACCCGTCCCAGTCGAGGGGCTCAGGCCCGCGCACCGACGCCGAGCTGCTGCCAGACCTCGCGGGTCGCGGTCGAGCGGTTGAACGTGATGAAGTGGATGCCGGGCACGCCCTCGTCGAGCAGGCGCTGGCTCATCTCGGTGCAGTGGTCGATGCCCAGGCGCCGCACGGCCTCCGGGTCCTCGGCGACCCGCTCGAAGCGCTCGGCCAGCGCCGAAGGGAACGGGGCGCCGGTCAACTGCTGAGAGCGTGCGATGGTACCGATCTTGGTGACCGGCATGATCCCCGCGACGATCGGCGTGGGGCACCCGGCCGCGGCGACCCGGTCACGCAGGCGCAGGTAGTCGTCGACGTCGAAGAACATCTGGGTGATCGCGAAATCGGCGCCGGCCCGGCATTTGCGCACAAAATTGGCCGTGTCGGACTCGACGTCGGCCGAGCGGGGATGCTTGTACGGGAACGCGGCCACGCCGATGCTGAAGTCCCCGGCCTCGCGCACGAGCCGCACCAGGTCCTCGGCGTAGAGCACGCCCTCGGGGTGTCGGACCCACTCCGCGGTCGGGTCGCCGGGCGGGTCGCCGCGCACGAGCAGGAAGTTGCGGATGCCGGCCCCGGCGAGCTGCCCGATGACGTTGCGCAGCTCGGCGATGGAGTGGTTCACGGCGGTCAGGTGCGCCATGGGCAGCAGCGTGGTCTCGGTCGCGACCCGCTCGGTGACGGCGACCGTCGTGTCGCGGGTGGAGCCGCCGGCGCCGTACGTGATCGACACGAACGACGGCTGCAGCGACTCCAGCTCACGGATCGCCTGCCACAGCTGCCGCTCCCCCTCGGGCGTCTTCGGCGGGGAGAACTCGAACGAGAAGGTCGGCCCCTGGTTCGCGATCAGATCACCGATCGCGGCGGGTCCGCCGGCCATGACAGAGGGAAGTCCGAGAGCCACACCCCTGACTCTAGTGCCCCGAGCCGTCGATGAGGACTCCCGCTCTCGCACAGAAAACCTGTCGTACCCCCGGGGTATAAGAAGGGTGGACATTGCTCCGGGTGGGGCCGCCGTGGTGGACGCCGGCCCGGGGCGGCGTTCCCGGGAGGTGGATCATGCCAGCTCGACCCGACCCCGTCCCGGGCGACGACGAGACGTTCGGCGCCCTGCTCACCCGCCTGCGCCTCGCGCGCGGACGCTCCCAGCTGCGGCTGGCCGAGATGCTGTGCGCGGCCGCGGACGTGCCCACGATCACACGGCACGAGGTGTCACGGTGGGAGCGCGGCGAGCGGGTGCCGGGGCCGCCTTGGCTGGCCTGGCTCGCGTTCGTGCTGCAGGCGCCGCTCGAGGACCTCGAGCGCGCGGCCGCCCGCTCGCGCCGGCTCCGGGCCGCCGGGTGGGCCGATCGGCCGGCGGATGTCGCCGGGCCCGGTTCCGAGCCACCCGTCGCGCCCGCCGCGCGAGCCGGCGGGGCGACCGGACGCCCGTCCGGCGGGGTGACCGGGCGCCGGTCGAGCGGGGCGAGCGGCCGAACCACGGGCGCGACCAACGCCGGGCGCGGGCAACGCGAGCCGGCGCTCGGCGCGGGGCGACGCGGGACGGGGCTCGACGCGGGGTGGCGTGAGCCGGAACTCGACGCGGAGCGGCTGGCCGAACTCCGGCGGATGGACGACCTCATCTCGGGGCCCGAGGTCGTGCGGGTCGTGCGGGACGCCTACGCGGAGGCGGCTCGGTGGGCGGCCTTCTCCGGCGGGCGGGCCGCGTTCGGGATCGTCGCGGAGCTGGCGCAGCTCGCGGTGTGGACCGGGGTGGACGCGGGCGCCGCGAGTGACGGGCGGGCGGTTTCCGGGCTGGTCCGTGACGGCGTGCGAGCGGCCGTCCGGGCCGGGCAGCGCGGGCTGGCCGGGCACGTGCTCGGATGCCTGGCCCAGCTGCGGGCCGAGAGCGGCGACGGCGCCGGGGCGCTGCGGCTCGCGCGGGCGGCGCGGCGGATCGCGGAGCCGTCCGATGCCGGGACGCTCGCGGTGCTGTGGCTGCGGGAGGCGGCGGCCGCGGCGGCCCTCGGCGAGCGTGCCCGGTGCGATGCGGCGATCGCGGCGGCCGAGAAGGCGCACGGGGCGCGGGGCGAGCACGATCCCGCCTGGCTGTACTGGCTCGACGACGCCCACCTCGCCGCCGCGGCCGGGCGCTGTCAGGCGGTGCTTGGGCGGCACCGGCTCGCGCTGCGGCTGCTCGACGCCGCCCTACGGCCTTCCGGCGAGCGGGCCGAGGTGGCCGGTGGCGAAGCGGACCACGCGCGGGACGAACAGGAACCCAGCCACTACGAAGCGGGCGAAGCGGGCCGCGCGCGGCACGGACATGAGCCTGGCCACTACGAGGCGGGCGAAGCGGGCCGCACGCGGGACGAACGAGGGTCCGGCGGCCACTCCGAACCGGGCGAAGCGGGCCACGCGCGGCACGAGCAGGATCCCGGCGGCTACCCCGGGGCCGGCGGACAGAGCGGCGGCGGGAGCGGCCCGGATGACGGCTGGGCCGGGTGCTCCCCGAGGGCGGGCGACGGGCCGGGTGGTGGGTGGCGGGCGGGCGGCGAAGAGAGCCCGATCGCACGCAACGGCGGCGGCGCCGGAAGCCCCGTCACGCACAACGGCGGTGGGAGCCCCAGCTCGCGCGGTGGCCGCGGCGGACGCCTGATCGCACGCAACGGCAACGGCAGCCCCATCACGCGCAGCGGCAGCAGCGGACGCCCGATCGCGCCCAACGGCAACGGCAGCCGCGGCGGCAGACCGATCGCGCGCAACGGCAACGGCAACGGCAACGGCAACGGCAGCAGCGGCGGTGGCGGCGGTGGCGGTGGAGTGCGGCGCGGCGGTGGTCGTGGGGTGGGCGGCCGGGGCGGTGGCAGTGGGCCCGGTGGCGGCTCGGTGCGGTTGCGGGGGCTCGGGCTCGTGCAGCTCGCGCGGGCCCGGGCGCTGGTCGCGGCCGGGGAGCTCGACGCGGCCTGTGCGGCGGCGTGGCTCGGCGTCGTGGCGGGGGTCGGCTGTGGATCCGTACGGGTCGGGCGGGAGGTGGCGGCGGTGCGGCCGGGGCTGCGGCGGGCCCGGGGATATCGCGAATTCACCGAAATGTACGAGTCTGTGCGCTGGATCGCGGGAGACGGGGGCGACACCCGCTCGTCGGGGCGGGTGGTTTCGGACTAGCGTCTCTGCCGTGACACACCCCTTCCTCGACCGGGCCGGGCTTCGCGAGCGGGTCCGGGAGGCCCTCGCCGGGTTCCTCCGGCGGCGGCGCGACCGGCTCGACGAGATCGAGTCCGATGCCCTCGCGCCCGTCGCCAGCGCGATCGATGCGCTTGTGCTGGGCGGAGGGAAGCGGCTGCGGCCGGCGTTCGCGTACTGGGGGTACCGCGGGGCCGGCGGCGAGGACCGCGACGAGATCGTGGCGGCCGTCGCCTCGCTCGAGCTCGTCCAGGCCAGCGCGCTCATCCACGACGACGTCATGGACGGCTCGGAGACGCGGCGCGGGGAGCCGGCCGTGCACCGGCGGTTCGCGCGGCTGCACGCGGCCGGCGGGTGGCGGGGCGACGGCGACTGGTTCGGCACCTCGGCGGCGATCCTGCTCGGCGACCTGTGCCTGGTCTGGTCCGACGAGATGCTGCACGCCAGCGGGGTCGACCCGGCGACGCTGGCCCGCGCGCGGCCCGTGTTCGACCAGATGCGGTCCGAGGTGACGATCGGGCAGTACCTCGACGTGCAGACCCAGGCCACCGGCGACACGTCCACGGCCCGGGCGAGCCTGGTGGCGCGGTACAAGTCGGCGAAGTACACCATCGAACAGCCGCTGGTGTTCGGCGCGGCGCTGGCGGACGGGGGGCGGCTCGCCAAGGCGTACTCGGCGTTCGGGCTGCCGCTGGGCGAGGCGTTCCAGCTGCGCGACGACGTGCTCGGCGTGTTCGGGGACCCCGCGGTCACCGGCAAGCCGGCCGGGGACGACCTGCGCGAGGGGAAGCGGACCTACCTCGTCGCGGCCGCGATCGAGGGCGCCGGGCCGGCCGTGTTCGAGGACCACCTCGGTGACCCGTGCCTCGACGAGCACGGCGTGGCGCTGCTGCGCAAGACGATCGTGGAGAGCGGGGCGCTGCGGCGCACCGAGGAGCGGATCGAGCAGCTGACCGCCACCGCGCTCGAGGCCCTGGCCGAGGCCGAGATCACGGACGAGGCTCGCGAGGTTCTGACGGGCCTGGCGGGGGCGGCGACGCAGCGCGCGGTCTGAAGAAGACCCACAGGGCCAGGGTGGCGAGCACGAGCGCGAAACCGAACAGCAGGTCCTCGACGGGGGCGTAGGCCAGCCGTACGCCCAGGATCGCCGACGGGTTGTAGAGGACCACCCCGCGCCCGGTCAGGATGCCGTTGGACAGCAGCTGGAAGACGACCACGATCGGGTACGAGCACCAGAACACCCGCCCGAGGACGACTCTGGTGCGCAGCACGGCCACATCCAGTACCAATGCCGCCAGAACGCCGACGACGGCCGCCACGGTGTAGGTCACCGCCGCGACCACCGCTCGAGCGTCTGGCGGGTCGCCTCGAAGCCGAGGATCGCGCACACCGGGACGACGAGGAAGAACAGCAGCTCCTCCAGCGGCAGGCCACCCGGAAGGATGACGCCGGCGATCTGGCGCGGGTCGAAGGTCCAGTGCCGGGCGTGGATGGCCAGCAGGTCCCAGGCCACGAACACGGCGGCGACCGGCGCGATGGTGAACACCAGCCGCCGGACCTGCCGCATCACACCGACCTTGAGCAGCGGCTCGAGCCACAGGGCGCCGAACAGGCAGCCGGCCAGCACCAGCAGGTAGGTCCAGCGCACCGTCAGAAGCCCAGCGCCTGCGCGCGCCGCTTGACCTCGGTCGCCCGGTTGCCGCGCAGCGCCTCGGCGGGGGTGCCCGGCAGCGACTCGTCCGGGGTGTAGAGCCACCGCAGGGCCTCAGCCTCGTTGTACCCAGCGTCGTACAACAACGTGAGCACGCCCGGGAGGTGCTTGACCACCCCGTCGTCCGTGATGAAGTCCGCCGGGACGCGCAGGACGCCGCTCTCGCGGACCGCGATCAGGGCGTGGTCGCGGACGAGCTGGTGCACCCGGTTGACCGGGATGCCGAGGCGCTCCGCGACGTCGGGCATGGTCAGCCACTCGGTGGGGCCGGCAGGTTGTTCGCTCACACCGAAGACAGTAATCCGTGCACCGCGATCGGGAAGGAACGGGCAGTGGGGCTCTGGCTCAAGGTTCACCGAGAGGTCGCCGGTGCCTGGCGCTCCGCGTGCTACGACATGTACCGGCACGCGAACCGCCGCCGCGCCGTGCGCCTGCGGATGGCGGAGACGGCCGAGTACGGGCCCCGCAACCACCGCGGCCAGCACGTCATGAAGACGACCGGCCGGCACCGGGCCGCGGCCACGACCGGCGTCGCGCTGCTGGTCGCGGGCGGGGCCGCGGGCACGTACCTCGCGGTCGCGGGCAGCCTCGCCGCCCTGGCCCCGGGGCCCTACGAAGCCCCGGTCGCCGCGCCGGCCGCGCCCGCGACGAGCCCGGGCAGCGCGGCGAGCCAGATCCACCCGCCGGCGCCGCAGCCGACCCAGGTCCGGCCCCAGGTGCGCCGGACCACGCCCCCGCAGGTGCTGGCGCTGCCGGAGGTTCCAGGCCCGGCCGACGTACCGGCTCAGCCGACGACGGATCCCGAAAGCACCCCGACGTCGTCGCCGAGCACGAGCCCCAGCCCGTCCGCCAGTCCGTCACCCTCGGTGAGCAGTCTGTCGCCCTCACCGTCCTGGACAAAGCGCTCGAAATGGGGACGTTCCCCGGTTGGAAGCGAAGGGCACTGAGGAATTCAGGGTCCCAGCCGTACACTCGCAGCCAATGGATACCACGGTCGCCGATCCTCTCCTCGGTGCGCTTGTCGACGGGCGCTACCGCGTTCGCTCGCGTGTCGCCAAGGGCGGCATGGCGACGGTCTACACGGCACTCGACGAGCGACTCGAGCGCATCGTCGCGCTGAAGATCATCCATCCCGCGCAGTCTCGCGATCCGCAGTTCGTGGACCGGTTCACCGACGAGGCCAAGACGATCGCGCGGCTCACCCACCCGAACGTGGTGGCCGTCTACGACCAGGGCACGCACCAGGGGCTGCCCTATCTGATCATGGAGTACGTCCGCGGGCACACCCTGCGGGAACTGCTCGCCGAGCGGCGCCGCCTGCAGCCGCAGGAGGCGCTCGCGATCATGGAACAGATGCTCGCCGCGATCGCCGCCGCGCACCGCGCCGGGCTCGTGCACCGAGACGTCAAGCCCGAGAACGTGCTCGTCGCCGAGTCGCCGGGCGAGCAGCACAACCTCATCGACGGCGTGGTGAAGGTGGCCGACTTCGGCCTCGCGCGCGCGGTCGAGGCGAGCGCGGACGAGACCGGCTCGCACCTCATGGCGACCGTCGCCTACGTGGCCCCCGAACTCGTCACCGACGGGCACGCGGACCCGCGCACCGACGTGTACTCGGCCGGCATCGTGCTCTTCGAGATGCTCACCGGGCGGGTGCCGTACGAGGCGGATCGGCCCGTCGAGGTGGCCTGGCAGCACGTGGACCGCGACGTGCCCTTCCCGTCACGCTTCGTGCCGGGCCTGCCCCCGGCCGTCGACGACCTCGTGGCCCGGGCGACCCGCCGCGACCCGGGCGGCCGCCCGACCGACGCCGGCGCGATGCTCGCCGAGGTGCAGGCCGTCCGCGACGACATCGGCGCCACGCCCACCAGCCGCGGCCGGCAGATCGCCCCGCCCACGGTCATGGTGCCGCGGGTCGACTCGGTGCCGCAGTCGCACGCCCTCACCCAGGCGCACCCGGTCACGCAGACCTACCAGGCCAGCCGCCGCCCGTCCTGGGCCCGGCTGCCCGCCTCCGCTCCCCCGCAGGCGGTCACCCGCCGGCACCGGACCGAGGTCGCGCACCGCGACGGCGGGGGCGGCGGCCTGCAGGGGCTGCTCGCGCAGATCAACGCCAACCCGCGCACCCGCCTCGCGGTGATCGCCGGGATGCTCGCCTTCGGGCTGCTCGTGGCCATCGGCGGCTACTGGTTCGGCGTCGGCCGCTACACCGACGCCCCCGACCTGCGGACCAAGACCCGCGAGCAGGCCACGCACCTGGCCACCACGGCCGGATTCAAGGTCAAGTTCGCCGACCCGAAGTTCGACGCCTCCGTGCCCAAGGACCAGGTCCTCGCCCAGGACCCGGCGGCCGGCGGGCGCATCCTCGACGGCGGGACGATCACCCTCACGCTGTCGCTCGGGCCCGAGGTCTACAAGGTGCCCGACATCGCCGGCAAGGAGTGGGACCTCGCGCAGGTCGACCTGCAGGCCATGAAGATCACCGGCAACAAGGCCGACCGGTTCGACGACGCCGTGCCCCCGGGCTACGTCGTGGACACCGACCCGAAGATCGGCACCCAGGTCAAGCCCGGCCAGACGATCACCGTGTTCGTCAGCAAGGGCCCCAACCCGGTCAAGGTGCCGCTGGTCGTGGGCAAGAACATCGAGCAGGCCAAGAACGACCTCGCCAAGGTGAAGATCGCCGTGGGCAAGGTCGAGGAGGTCGAGAGCGACAAGCCCAAGGGTCAGGTCGTCTCGCAGAGCATCGGCGACGGCAACAGCGTGGCCGACGGCATGGTCATGGACCTGCAGATCTCCAAGGGCCCGGCCCAGATCCCGATGCCCGAGGTGCGCAACATGCCGCTCGACCAGGCCAAGGCCCAGCTGGAGCAGCTCGGCCTGGTGGTCGACTCGCAGGGCTTCGGCACCGTGCGCCAGCAGAACCCGGCGCCCGGCACGCCCGTGGTGCCGGGCCAGCACGTCTCGCTCTTCGCGTTCTTCTAGGTGGACGCCAGCATCGCGCCGGTCGGCGGGCACGCGCCCGCCGCCGGAGGGCTCGCCAAGGCCGCCCTGCGCTACGTCGAGCTCACGACGGCGTCGGCGGTCCAGGTGTACGTCTCCAACCCCCGCGGCTGGGCCCTCGCGACCGGCGACGCGAAGCAGGACGACGCGTTCCTCAAGGGCTGCGCCGACCGCGGGGTGACCGCCTACGTGCACGCGGCCCTGCTCGTGAACCTCGGCTCGCCTACCGAGGCCACCGTGGAGCGCTCGGTCGCGACGCTGGAGCACGCGCTGCGGCGCGCCCAGGCGATCGGGGCGCGGGGCGTCGTCTTCCACGCCGGGTCCGCGGTGGACGCGCAGCACGCGGAACGGGCCTTCGCGACGGTACGGCGGGTGCTCCTCCCCCTCCTCGACCAGGCCGAGCGTGAGGGCTGGCCGCCACTGCTCGTGGAGCCGAGCGCCGGGGGCGGGCGGTCGCTCGCGTCGCGGGTCGAGCACCTGGCCGAGTACCTCGACGCGGTCGACCGGCACCCACTCCTCGGCGTCTGCTTCGACACCTGCCACGCGTGGGCGGCCGGGCACGACCTGGCGACGCCGGGCGGGATGACGCGGACGCTGGACGCGCTGGTGGCCGCGGCCGGGCCGGACCGGCTCAAGCTGATCCACGCCAACGACTCCAAGGACACGTGCGGGTCGCTGCGGGACCGGCACGAGTCGCTGGGCAAGGGGCTGATCGGTGCTGCCGCGTTCGGCGAGCTGCTCGCGCATCCGGCGTCGCGGGGGGTGCCGCTGATCGTGGAGACGCCCAGCGGGGACGACCATGCCGATCACGCGGCGGACATCGCGTTGCTGCGGGCCGGCGCTCGCCGGGGCTGAGGGCGTTCGGCGCGGATATGTCGGGCGCTTCGCGCCGCGACATATCCGACATTTCGGGTGTGCGGCTTTCTGCGCCTGACGGCTCGGCGCCTGCTTCCCACCGCCGCGGGCAGGCCTCCCCCACCGGCCGCGACGCGCGGCCCCAGCCGTGGGCCGCATCGCCCGCCGCCCGGCGGCGTGGCACGCAACGCCCGCCGCCGTGGGCACGCATCGCGGCGGCAGACAGGCGCCGCGCAAGACACGCGCCGCGCAAGACACGCGCCGCGCAAGACACGCGCCGCGCAAGACACGCGCCGCGCAAGACACGCGCCGCGCAAGACACGCGCCGCGCAAGACACGCGCCGCGCAAGACACGCGCCGCGCAAGACACGCGCCGCGCAAGACACGCGCCGCGCAAGACACGCGCCGCGCAAGACACGCGCCGCGCAAGACACGCGCCGCGCAAGACACGCGCCGCGCAAGACAGGCGCCGCGCAAGACAGGCGCCGCGCAAGACAGGCGCCGCGCAAGACAGGCGCCGCGTAAGACAGCGGATGACCGGCTCGGCGTGGGGGGCGGGTGTGGCAGCGGGTTGTGGGCGAGGCGCGATCAGGGCCGTGGCCGCTATGGTGACCGTCGATGCGACGGGACGGGGGCGTGAACCGTGAGCGATCGAGTGGTGCGGCGCGATCTCAACCTGCTCGCCGCCGGCCTGGCGCTGTCCACCGCCGGCGACTCGGCCGCGCTCGTCGCGCTGCTGCTGCGCCTCCAGCCCCACGGCAGCGGCTGGGTGGCGGGGTTGCTGGCGGCGGAGCTGATCCCGTACGTGGCGCTGGCCCCGCTCACCGGGCGCGTCGTGGACCGCCTCGAGACGCGGTCCGTGCTCCTCGTCGCGCTGGCCGGGCAGGGGGCGCTGTGCGTGCCGCTCGCCCTCGTCGACGCGCTGTGGGCCACGGTCGCGCTCTTCGCCGGGGTCACCGCGCTGTCGGCGTTCGTGCGCCCGGCGACCTCGGCGCTGGTGCCGGCGATCACGGGCGAGGGGGGTGCGCAGCGCGGGTACTCCCGGCTGGCCACCGGCACCGGGCTGGGCTGGATCGCCGGCCCGGCCGCGGGCGGACTGCTCACCGGGGCCTTCGGGGCGACGACGGCGATCCTGGCCGACGCGGTCACGTTCGCGCTGCTGACACTGGCATGCTCGGCGGTACGGGCCCGGCGGCATCCGGCCGCCGCGCCCGAGGACGGCGGGACGGCCCGCGGGGGGCTGCGGCTGGTGCTCGGCGACCCCCTGCTGCGCACCGCCCTGCTCGGCAGCGCCGTCGCGGTCGGCAGCGGCGTGATCGACAACGTGGCGGCGCCGTTCCGGTTCGTCGGGCAGCTGGGCGCGAGCGACTCCGGCTACGGCCTGTACCTCACGCTGTGGGGCGCCGGCGCCCTCGCCGGCGCCCAGCTCGTCCCGCGCATCCGGCTCTCCAGCGGCGCCCTGCTGGCGCTGGGCAACCTGCTCACGGGCGCCGGGATCGCGGGGATCGGCTTCGCGCCGGGGCTCGTGCTCGCGTACGTCGCGTCCACGGCGGGCGGCGTCGGCAACGGGATCGCGAACGTGTCGCAGTCGGCGCTGATCAGCACCCGTACGCCGGCCGCGCAGCACGGCCGGGCGTTCGCGGCGTCGGGCGCGGTGCTGCAGACGGCGATCGGCGTGGGCACGGCGGCCGGGGCGCCACTGGTCGCGCTGCTGCAAGCGGATGGCGCCATGCTCTGGGCGGGCCTGCTGACCTGTGCGAGCTCGCTGGTCGCGCTCCTGCTCACGGGGCGCTCACGGCCCCCGGCGCGGTGATCCGGACGGCGCGCGGCGCGAGATAAACAGCAAAAGCGACATACCCGATAAATCCGATATGTCGTGGCGCGCCAGCGCCCGACATATCGGGCAAACAGCCGGGCGCCGCCGGCCCTACAGCGCAGATCGAAGGGCCGCCCTCAACGGCGCGCAGCACCCCGAGCACCGGCCGCGTCGGTGAAGCAGAAATCAGCGCCCCGGCAGCACTCACAACAGCGTCGGCAGCACCTTCACCGCGTGGTCGATCCCGTCCGAGGTCTGGTCGAGGTGCGTCACCAGGCGCACCAGCCGCCGCCCCAGCACCGACACCAGCACCCCCTGCTCCCGCGCCGCCGCCGCGAACGCCGGGCCGTCCACCGCCGCCCCCGTGAGGTCGAGCGGCACGATGTTGGTGCGGATGCGGGCCGGGTCCACGACGCCGTGCGGGGCGAGGGCCTCGGCCAGGCGATGGGCCCGGGCGTGGTCCTCGGCGAGGCGCGGGATGTTGTGCCGCAGCGCGTAGAGGCCCGCCGCGGCCAGGATGCCCGCCTGGCGCATGCCGCCGCCGAGGCGCTTGCGCAGCTTGCGGGCCGCGGCGATGCGCTCGGCGGAGCCCACGATCAGCGAGCCGACCGGGGCGCCGAGGCCCTTGGAGAGGCAGACCGAGAGCGAGTCGAAGAGCCGGCCGTAGGTGTCCAGCGGCACGCCGTCGGCGACGTGGGCGTGCCAGATGCGGGCGCCGTCGCAATGCAGGTGGACGCCGGCCTCGGTGGTGACGGCGCGCAGGGACTCCAGCACGGCCAGCGGGATCACGGCGCCGCCGAGGCGGTTGTGGGTCTGCTCGACCGCGACCGCGCGGGTCGGGACGGCCACGAAGCCGTCGGGGCGGATCATGTCCGCGACGGTCGCGGGGTCGAGGTCGGCGGCCGCGGGCGGCCAGGTGCGGGTCGACACGCCGCCGAGGGCCGCGGCCGCGCCGATCTCGTCCGTCACCACGTGCGCGGCGGCGTCGCAGAGCAGTTCCTCGCCGCGCGGCACGGCGAGCTGCAGGGCGATCTGGTTGGCCATGGTCCCGCTCGGGGCGAACAGGGCCGCCTCGTGACCGAAGAGGGCCGCGACCTCGGCCTGCAGCTCGTGCAGGGTCGGGTCCTCGTCGAACACGTCGTCGCCGACCTCGGCCGTCGCCATCGCCTCACGCATGGCGGGCGACGGCCGGGTCAGGGTGTCCGAGCGGAAGTCGATGACGACCTCAGCCACGCAGCATCTCCGCGACGAGGAAGGCGAGCTCGAGCGACTGCTGGGTGTTGAGGCGCGGGTCGCAGGCGGTCTCGTAGCGGTCGGGCAGGTCCTCGTCCACGATCGCCTGGGCGCCGCCGAGGCACTCGGTGACGTCCTCGCCGGTGAGCTCCACGTGCAGGCCGCCGGGGTGGGTGCCGAGCTCGCGGTGGACCTCGAAGTAGCCGAGCACCTCGTCGACGATCCGGTCGAAGTGGCGCGTCTTGTAGCCGTTGGACGACTCGTGCGTGTTGCCGTGCATCGGGTCGCACTGCCACACGACGCGGCAGCCGGCCGCGGTGACCTTCTCCACGATCGGCGGGAGGGCGTCGCGGACCTTGGTGCTGCCCATGCGGGCCACGAACGTGAGGCGGCCGGGGACGTTCTGCGGGTTGAGCTTCTCGAACAGCTCGATCGCCTGCTCCGGCGTGGTGGTCGGGCCGAGCTTGACGCCGATCGGGTTGGCCAGGCGCGACATGAAGTCGACGTGGGCGCCGTCGAGCTGACGGGTCCGCTCGCCGATCCACAGGAAGTGCCCGGAGAGCCCGTAGGGCCGGCCGCCCGCGATGCGCACCAGGGGCCGCTCGTACTCCAGGGCGAGGGCCTCGTGCGAGCAGTACAGCGTGACCGTGCGCAGCGCCTCGTCGTCGTTGACGCCGCAGGCCTGCATGAAGCGCAGGGCCCGGTCGATCTCGCGGGCGATGGCCTCGTAGCGCTGGCCGGCCGGCGAGGTGACCACGAAGCCCTTGTTCCAGTCGTGCACGGCGTGCAGGTCGGCCATGCCGCCGCCGAGGTAGGCGCGCAGCATGTTCATCGCGCTGGAGGAGTTGGCGTAGGCGCGGACCATGCGCTGCGGGTCGGCGACGCGGGCCTCGGGGTCCTGGTCCAGCGAGTTGATCATGTCGCCGCGGTAGGCCGGCAGGCCCAGCGAGTCCAGCGCGGCCGAGCGCGGCTTGGTGAACTGGCCCGCGACGCGGCCGATCTTGATGACCGGCAGCGAGGCGCCGTAGGTCAGCACGACCGCCATCTGCAGCAGCGTGCGGGCGTTGCCCAGCACGTGCGCCTCGGTGTTGTCGGCGAACGTCTCGGCGCAGTCGCCGCCCTGGAGCATGAAGGCCTTGCCGTCGGCGACGAGGGCGAGGCGCTCGCGGAGCTGGTCGACCTCGTACGGCGCGACGATCGGCGGGACCGAGGACAGCAGGCCGGCGACCTCGTCGACCGCGACCGGGTCCGGCCACGGCGGCGTCTGCGCCCGGGGCAGCGTCCGCCACCGGTCGAGGCCGAACACGTCGTCATCGGAGTTGCCCGGGACGGCGACGCGGGAGATCTCCGGTCCGGGGTACGTGAAGTGGTGCCACTCCTGGCGCATGAGCAAAAGCCTACCGAGCGCGATCGGCGGGTGGAGGACGCCACCCGCCGATCCCGCAGGCTGGACCGGGCGGATGCCCGCCGCCGCACTACATGTTGATCATGTGCCCGGCCAGGCCGTGGATGGCCTCCTTGACCGCCTCGCCCAGGGTCGGGTGGGCGTGGACGTTGCGCGCGACCTCGTGCACGGTGAGGTCCCACTGCTGGGCCAGGGTCAGCTCGGGCAGCAGCTCGGTGACCTCGGGGCCGATCAGGTGGGCGCCGAGCAGCTCGCCGTACTTCCCGTCGCTGATGATCTTCACGAACCCGGTCGGGTCGCCGAGCCCGTGCGCCTTGCCGTTGGCCGTGAACGGGAACTTCGCGACCTTGACGTCGAAGCCCTTCTCCCGGGCCTGCTCCTCGGTCCAGCCGAAGCTGGCGATCTGCGGCTGGCAGTACGTCGCCCGGGGGATCATGACGTAGTCGAGCTCCATCGTCTCGGCCCCGGCGATCGTCTCGGCGGCGACGATGCCCATGGACTCGGCCGCGTGGGCGAGCATGAGCTTGGCGGTGACGTCGCCGATCGCGTAGATGTGCGGCACATTGGTGCGCAGCCGGCCGTCGACCGCGATGGCGCCCCGCTCGGTGAGCCGCACGCCGGTCTTCTCCAGCCCGTAGCCCTCGACCCGGGGCACGAAGCCGATGGCCTGCAGGAGCTTGCCGGCCTCGAGCGTCTGGCTCTTGCCGCCCGAGCTGACGGTGACCTTCACGCCGGAGCCGGTGTCCTCGACCGTCTCGACCCGCGTGGAGGTGAGCACCTGGATGCCGAGGCGCTTGTACCGCTTGAAGAGCTCGGCCGACACCTCGGCGTCCTCGAGCGGCACCATCCGGTCGAGGAACTCGACGATGGTGACCTTCACGCCGTAGTTGTGCAGCACGTAGGCGAACTCGACGCCGATGGCGCCGGCGCCCGCGATGATGATCGACTCGGGCAGGTCCTCGCTGAGGATCTGCTCCTCGTAGGTCACCACGCGCTCCGACAGCGAGGTGCCGGGCAGCAGCCGGGTCGTGGCGCCGGTGGCGATGATGCAGTTGGCGAAGGTGATGGTCTCGTCGCCGACCCGCAGCGTGTGCTCGTCGAGGAACGTGCCCTTGGTCTGGTACTGCCGGATCTCGTTCTTCTTCATCAGGTAGTGCACGCCCTTGACGCGGCCGTCGGCCACCTTGCGGCTGCGCTGGAACGCCGCGCCGTAGTCGAACGTGACCTCGCCCGAGATGCCGAACGTCTTCGCCTCGTGGTTGAAGATGTGCGCCAGCTCGGCGTTGCGCAGCAGCGCCTTCGAGGGGATGCAGCCGACGTTCAGGCAGACGCCGCCCCAGTACTTGTCCTCCACGATCGCGGTGCGCAGGCCGAGCTGCGCGGACCGCACCGCGGCCGTGTACCCGCCCGGGCCGGCGCCCAGGACAACGACGTCGAAGTGCTCAGTCATAGCCAATCCTTGCGTTTGAAGGTGACGTACAGCACCACGGACAGAACCACGATCAGCACGGCCGAGGTGATGAACCCCGACAGCTTGTCAGAACCCGGATAAGGCACATTCTGCCCGTAGTAACCCGTAACCGCGGTCGGCACCGCGATGATGGCGGCCCAGCTCGTGACCTTCTTCATCACCGTGTTCTGGCGGTTGCCCTGCACCGCCAGGTTGGACTCCAGGATCGTGGCGGTGAAGTCGCGCAGGTTCTCGGTGAACTCGGTCACGCGCAGCACGTGGTCGTAGAGGTCCTGGTAGTACGGCACCATCTCGTCGTCGACGAGGTACTCGCGGGAGTGCATGAGGCTGGAGACCACCTCGCGCATGGGCAGGATGACCTTGCGGATGCGTCCGAGCGTCTTGCGGAGCCGGAAGCTGTGCTGCTGCACGTCGCGGATCGCCTGCGGGGTCTCCTGGAACAGCCGGTCCTCGAGCTCCTCGAGCTCGTCGTCGAGGGCCTGCGCCGCGTCGAACTGCCCGTCGACGATCACGTCCAGCAGGCCGTGGGCGAGGTAGGGCACCCGCTGGCCGGCCAGCTCCGTGGTGGCGTCCCAGCGCTCGACCACGGCGTCCATGTCGAAGCCGGCCCCGTGCGCGGTGATCAGGGCCTGCTCGGTCAGGAACGCGGAGACCTCGTGCAGCTCGGCCCCGCCGTCGCCGTCGCGGCCGTGGAAGGTGACCTGGTACGCGTTGAAGAACAGGTGCCCCGGATAGTGCAGCAGCTTGGGCCGCTCGTGCGGCGACGACGCGTCCTCGATCGCCAGCCGGTGCAGCCCGAACTCCTCCTGGACCCGGTCGTAGTCGTCCTGCCCGGGCTCGGTCAGGTCGAGCCACACGACCGCGGCGGAGTCCTTGAGATGCTCCGATATATCGTCGAGCGGGAAGTCCTCGGCTTCCAGCCGACCGTCCCGGTAGAGCCGCGTGCGCGCCATAGGCTCATCAAAGCAGAAGGAGGCCCCGGTGGCCGGTTTCGCGGAGGCGACCGAGGTCGGGGACGGCACGGCCCGCCTCGATCCACAGTGGACCGTCGGCGGCCGGCCGAACGGCGGGTACCTGCTGGCGGTGCTCGCCCGGGCCGCGGTGACGGCCACGCACCCGCATCCGCTGAGCGCGAGCGCGGTGTACCTGGCCCCGCCCGAGCCCGGCCCGGCCACGGTCGCGGTGGAGCCGCTGCGCGACGGGCGCTCGGTCAGCCAGGCCCGGGTCCGGCTCACGCAGCGGGACCGGATCTGCGTGGAGGCGCTGTTCACGCTCGGGGACCTGGCCGCGGCCGGCGAGGTCCGGTTCACCGCGGCCGAGCCGCCCGAGGTCAAGCCGCGCGACGAGCTGCGCCGCACGCCGGTCGAGCCGCCGGGGGCCGGGGTGCGCATCACCATGCTGGAGCAGGTCGACCAGCGGGTGGACCTGAGCCGCCCGGGCGACCTGCGCGGCTGGCTCAGCTTCGACGACGGCACCGCGTTCGACGCGTTCTCGCTGCTCTACGCGGTCGACGCGTTCCCGCCGGTCACGTTCACGCTCGGCGGCAGCGGGTGGACGCCGACGCTGGAGCTGACCGCGTACGTGCGGGGGCTGCCGGCGCCGGGGCCGCTGCGGGTGCGGCAGTACGCCCGGATGGTCACCGACGGCCAGCTCGACCAGGTGTGCGAGGTCTGGGACGCGGCCGGGCGCCCGGTCGCCCAGGCCACCCAGCTCGCGATCTACCGCAGGGCCTGACCCGCCACGGCGGCCGCGCCGCGCTTGGCCGAGTACATGGCGGTGTCCGCGCGGTGCAGCACCACCCGGCTCTCCTCGCCGGCCGCGAACCGGGTCCCGCCGATGCTCGCCCGGGCCCGCACCGTCTCGCCGCCGGTCACGACGATCGGCTCGGTGAGCGCCTCCCCGATCCGCCCGGCCAGCTCCGGTACCGCCGCGGCCCCCGCCGCCCCGTGGGTGAGCACCACGAACTCGTCGCCGCCGAGGCGCGCCACCACGTCCCCGGCCCGCACGCAGCCGCCGAGCCGGCCGGCCACCGCGGCCAGCAGCTCGTCGCCGGCGGCGTGCCCGAGCGCGTCGTTGACCTGCTTGAAGCCGTCGAGGTCGATGAAGAGCACCGCGCCCTCGCCGGCCCCGAGCGCGGTGTCGAGCGCGGACAGGAACGCGCGCCGGTTCGACAGGCCGGTGAGCGGGTCGACGTGCGCGAGGCGCCAGTTGGACTCCAGCAGCTCGCAGGTGCGCAGCACGGTGGCGGCCTGGTCGGCGACGCCCGTCATCCGCCCGGCGGTCTCGCGGGCCTTGGCGGTGTGCTGCGGGGTGTCGTAGGCGGCCACGAGGATGCCGTACGGGTGCCCGGGCAGCGCGATGTCCACCACGAGCATCATGTCGTGGCCGAACGTGTCGAGCAGGCCGAGGATGTACGGGTCCGGATCGTCGCGGTCGTACACCCGCGCCGCCCCGCTGCCGGCCCGGAAGCGCTCGAACAGCTCGGTGTCGTCGCGCGAGATGCTCAGTCCCCGGGCCTTGCGCAGGTGCTCGGCGCCGCCGCCGGCGCTCGCGGCCACCCGCAACCGGCCGTCGGTGTGCAGCAGCACCGTGGCCGAGTCCGCGGCCATCACCGAGCGCACGGCCTCGGCGGTGACCTCGGCGACCTCGGCGGCGCTGCGGGCGGTCGTGAGCCGGCGGGCGAGGTCGAGCAGGCTCTCGGCCATGCGCCGGCCCTCGGCCGCGGTCTCCAGCGCCGACAGGGCGTCCAGCGCGACGGCGGCCAGGTTGGCGTAGGCGTCGAGCATGCGCCGCTCGGCGTCGAAGAAGTCGCGGCAGAAGGCGACGAGGTAGCCGTAGTAGCGCCCCGGGGTGGCGATGTCCACCACGAGCGTGCCGTCGAAGCTGGTCGGCGGGGCGGCGCAGAGCACCTCGATCTCGGCCGGGCTCAGCCCGTAGCCGTGCACCTGCCGGGGCGCGCCCGGCGCGGCGCCGGCCACGAGCAGGAAGGCCTCGGCGTTGACCGCGAACCCGGCCCGCTCGGCCACGATCGCGAGGGCCCGCTCGGGCTGCTCGGCCGCGACGAGCTCGGCGACGGTGCGCTGCAGCAGCTCCATCCGCCCGGCCAGCACGTCGCCCGAGGCGTCCCCGGCCGGCGCGGCGGGGCGCCGCGACAGCCACCGCCGCTGCCGCCAGCGCACGGTGTAGACGCAGGCCTCGGCCCCGTCGAGCTGGCAGGCCTCGTGCACCACGGTGGCGGGCGGGCGGCCGAAGAGCGCCGGGAGCTGGGTCAGCAGGCCGCGGGTGTAGTCGCAGTCGTAGCGCGACGGGGTGTAGCCGGCGCGGAGGCGGTACCGCACCGTGGCGACGTCCTTCGAGGACGACAGCGTGGACATGTCGGCCGTGCTGTTGAACTTGGCGCTCGTCGTGGCGATCACGCGGATCAGCTGGGCGGGGCCGCCGAGCAGCAGCAGCCCGAGGCGCAGCGGGGTGTTCACGGAGTACGACAGGATCGACTGCCCCACGTGCAGCCCGATGGACTCGTCGCCCAGCACCTTGGCCGCGGCCGCGAACACGTTGATCTTCGTCTCGTACGACCACCACCGGCGCGGGTCGTCGTAGGCCTCGGCCGGCTCCGTCTCCCCGGCCAGGCCCAGCACGAGCCGCACCGCGCCGTCGCCACCGCGGGCGCGCACGTAGCGCAGGATGGCGCGCAGGGTGAGGCCCGCCGTCTCCCGCATCGTCTCCATGGCGCCCTCCGAGGCCAGACATCGGCCCGCCGGGGCGCGGGCTGAGGGGAATCGCCTGGCCACCGCGCAGCACACGGGGTAACACTGGCCACATGGACCCGCTCATCATCGTCGACGGTGCCAACGTGGTCGGCTCGGTGCCCGACGGCTGGTGGCGCGACCGGGCGGGCGCGGCGACCCGGCTGCGCGACGCCCTCGCGGTCCGGGACGCCGCCGCCCTGCCGGGCGAGATCACGCTCGTCGTCGAGGGCGCGGCCCGGGGCGTGGCGCCCATCGACGGGGTGGCGGTCGAGGCGGCGCCGCAATCCGGCGACGAGCACATTGTGGCGCTCGTGCGCGACAATGTGTCACATCGGCCCGTCGTCGTGGTGACGTCCGACCGGGGGCTGCGGCAGCGGGTGACGGAACTGGGTGCGGGTATTGTCAGCCCCGGCCGACTGCGGGCCACCATCTCATATGGTGGACGACCTGACTCTACCTAGCCGATATGATTTAGGGGTACCGTCGTCACTGCATGAGCGCATGGCAATACGAAAACGTCAGCCGATCTTCCACTATGTGAGAAGCGGTTGACCGCAACCGTCGACTCACGCAAAGTTATCCGGGTACCGGTGTCGTGAATTGCCGGTGAATACCTCCCCAAAACGTCAGACAAATTAGTCTCGATCTATTCTGTGCGGCACGTAACACGGCTGTCGCTTCATGTGACGTACCTGGTAAGGTCGGTGCCATGTGCCCTGAGGTGCAGCTTGATCCAATGTGGATATCCCGCCGCGAACACCATTTCGACGGCCTTTGTCGAGTGACCCCCGGTTGAAATCGGCGTTCATTCAGAAGGTTTTCGAGAGGATTGAAAATGGCCGTTTCGGTCGTGGGCGCGCCCGACGTCGCACCCTCCGTGGTCACCATCACCGTCCACATCACGCTCAACGGCGAGGAGCTCCCACCGGAGGCCTCCCGCCTGCTGAGTGACCTCGAGGCGCTGGCCGCCAGCCAGGCCGCCCCGCAGATCCAGCGCACGGCGCCCCTGCCGCGCACCGCGTCCTCCGCTCCCGCCGCCGCTCCGGCGCGCAACCTGCGCCTGGTCGAGCAGCCGGCCGCCGAGCCCGTCGCGGCCGCCGAGCCCGACCCCAAGGTCAAGCGGATCGGCCGGGCCACGCCCGACGCACCCTCCCTCTACCTGTGCACCGGCTCGCGCCTCGTGCTGCAGGACGGCAGCCCGGTGCCCCTGACCCGCCGGGAGTACGACCTCTTCCTCTTCCTCTGCGAGCACCCGCGCCGCGTGTTCAGCCGCGCGCAGCTGCTGCGCCAGGTGTGGGGCTACGACATGGTCGGCACCGAGCGCACGGTCGACGTCCACGTCCGCCGGCTGCGCGTCAAGCTGGGCGACGCCGCCCGGATCATCGCCACCGTGCGCGGCGTCGGCTATCGTCTCGACGATGACGCCGCCGTCCAGGTCGTGGTCCGCGAAGACTGACGTCGCGACCGCCGCGGGCATCCTGCTGCTGCTCGATGTCCTGCGGGTTTGGCTCCCGTCGATCATCACGATCTTCGGGCAGGCGGCCTCGACCCCGGCCGAGCTCATGGGCGCCTTCGCGCTCGCGTGGTTCGTCGCCGGCGTCGCGGCCGCACCCCTGGCGAACCGCCTCGGCCCCCGCCGCCTCGCGCTGACCGCCGGGGTGATCCTGGCCCTGGCCCGGCTCGCGCTGGTGTTCGTCCACGGTGGACAGCCGCAGCTCTACGTCGCCTCGGCCGGCCTGCTCGCCGGCCTCGCCTTCCTCGCCGCCTCCGCCGCGGGGGGCGCCCGCGCCGCGGCCGGCGTCCCGGCCGGCCTCGCCGCCGCGGCCCTGGAGCACGCCGCGCTCGGCACCGTCGACGCGACCTGGCGGGCCTGGTGGGTGGCGGTCCCGCTGAGTCTGGTGTTCGGCGTCGCGCTGCTCTACGGCACCACCGAACTCCAGCACACCACGGCCCGGCCCGCGGCCGGCGGCTGGTTCCTGGCCGGCCCGGTGATGCTGCTGACCGGGATGTACGCCCTCTCCCCCGCCGTCGCCGCCGTGGCCGCCTCCTACGGCACGGACGGCTTCGCCGCGACGCCGCCCGCCCTGCTGCCGCCGCTGGGCATCGGGCTGACGGTGCTGGCGTTCCTCGCCGTCGCCTTCGCGCCCCGGGTGCCCTCCGGCCGCGTCGCGTGCGTGATCGCCGCGGTGCTGCTCGTCGCCTCGGCCGCCTGCTTCGCCTACGACTTCGCCGCCCCCGCCCCGCTGTGGCTCGCGCTGCTGCTCGGAGCGCCAAGTCTCGGCCTCGCGCTGCGGCTGGCCGGCGGGCGCTCGGCCCCGCGGGCCGGCTACGCCGCGGCCCTGGGCATGCTCGTGTTCGGCGTCGCCGCGATCGCGTACTACGCCGCCTACGACATCGGCTACCCGAACCAGTGGGTGCCGGTCGCGGTCGCGCTCATCCCGGCCGGCGCGCTGCTGCGCGGGGCCGGGCCGGTGACCGTCCGGCTGCCGCGGCGCGCCCTCGCCGCGACCGGGGCGGCGTGCCTCGTGCTCCCGCTCGCCGGGCTCTGGGTCCCGCCCTCGCCCCGGGCCGGCGGAGACCCGCGGGAGATCGGCGTCACGGCGTACAACATCCGGATGGGCTTCGGGCTCGACGGCACCTTCCACCCCGACGACCTGGTGGACGAGATCCGCGCGAGCCGGTCCGACATCGTGCTGCTCAGCGAGGTCGACCGGGCCTGGCTGCTCAACGGCGGCCACGACACCCTGGCCGTCCTCGCGCGCCGGCTCGGGATGCGGTACTGGTTCGGCCCCGCCGCCGACGCGGTGTGGGGCGACGCGATCCTGACCCGCCTGCCCGTCTCCGCGGTGCGGTCCATGCCCCTGACCGCCGTCGGCGCGCCGACGGGCGCGCAGGTTCTCGGCGCGATCGTCACCGTCGGCGGGCGCGAGCTCGCCGTGGTGGCCACGCACATCCAGCCGCCGCCCGGCACCGAGCCGCTGCGGCAGGCGGGCGAGATCGCCGCCTTCGCCACCCGGTTCGCCGGCGACCGCCCGGTCCTCGTCGCCGGCGACCTCAACATCACGCCCGGCAGCGCCCCGTTCACCGCGATCACCGCGGCCGGCTTCACCGACCCGCTGGCCCCCTTCCGGCCGGTGCGCACGTTCCCGGCCGACCACCCCACCGAGGAGATCGACCACGTGCTCGTGCGCGGCCTGGAGCTGCGCGGCCACTCGGTCGGCGCCGGGGTGGTCGCGTCCGACCACGCCGCCCTGCACGTCACGCTGGCCTTTGCCTGATTTCGGGGCATTCGTCAGCATTCTGGGCGACAGATCCGCCGGATCGTGATTGGCCGGCGGGTCGATTGGGCATCCCCGAGTCAAGAGAGAAAGGGGCAGCGATGAGCGTGACACATGCGAACGGGAGCATGACCGAGACCCGCAAGGACTTCGGCCAGGCCGTCGGCGACCTGTCCACCAAGGCCAAGGACAGCGCGGCCGAGCTGGCCGAGCAGACCAAGGACGTGGCACGTCGCCGTCCCGTTCCGCTGGTGACCGCCGCCGCGGCCGGACTCGCCACCGTCGTGGTGGCGGTGGTGGCGGTCGCGCGGCGCCGCAAGGCGAGTCGGACCCCGCAGCAGCGGGCGATGAGGGCCCTGCGCAGCACCGGCAAGAGCGTGAAGAAACGAATCAAGCGGTAACCTCCTCTCCCCACGGCCGCGGCCCCCGCACCGATCCGACCGGTGCGGGGGCCGCGGTCGTCCGCCTAGGCGTCCACAGTGGACAGATGGGCGAGCATCGCCTGGTTCGCCTCCCAGCCGTCGGGGAAGCGCACGGGCACGTTGAGGTGGACGGGCTCGGCCGAGGGGTGGGTGTCGAGCAGCTCCGCGATGCCGGCGCGGGCGACGACGATGCACGCGTGACGGTGCCGCGAGGCGAGCACGCACAGCCGCCCCGCCTCGAGGTGGAACGCGCTCGCGTCGCGGCGGCCCGACAGCGGGTGGAGCATCACCGTCACGTCGTACTCGCGGCCCTGCAGCCGGTTCGCGGTGTCGACGGTCACGTCGGCGGCGACGGTGTCGGCGAGGGCCAGCCGGATCGCGGCCACCTGGTCGCGGTGGGCGGCCCCGACGGCGACCCGGTCCGCGGTCACCGGGCGGCCCTCGGGGGCGTGCTCGGAGTACGCGATCGGCCCCCGCCGCAGCAGGCTCACGACGAGGTCGGCGATGGCGGCGACGGCCTCGCGGTCGGTGCGCACGGTGTGCCGGGCCGGCAGCTCGTGCAGGGCCCAGCCGGTGCGCCGGGCCGTCTCCAGGGACGCCTCGACGCGCGAGTCGCCGCCGATGGCCCGCACGGAGAACTCGAGGCTGCGGTCGGCGGGCTTGGTGCCGGCCTCGAACGGCGTGAACGGGTAGAACGCCGCCGAGACGACCTCGGCCGCCGACGGGGGCAGCCGCCACGACACGGGCAGGCGGTGCACGGGCAGGTCCGGGTTGTGCCGCAGGAGCACGGCGACGGCGCTCTGCATCGGGTCCCAGGACAGCCCGGCCCACCGCTCGACGGCGACGACGGAGAACGGGTCGAGCTGGCCCGGGTCGCCGACGAACAGGCCCCGGGAGAACCGGCCGGCCACGCGCAGGAGCATGTCGGAGCGCATCTGGTACGCCTCGTCGACGATCGCCCGCTCCCAGGTGCCCTCGGTGACCGTGGCCCACTTCGCGGCCGTGCCGATGACGACCGCGCTGGTCTGCACGTCGGAGACGGCGCCGCTGACGGTGACCGAGCCGTGCTTGGCCACGCGCTGGGCCGGCACGTACGTGGACGCGGACAGCCGGCCGATCTCGATGCCGGGCGCGGCCGAGGCGAGCCGGTCGATGAGGTCGTCGACCTGCTCGTTGGTCTGGGCCACGACCATGAGCCGCTCCCCGGCCTCGGCCATGGTGCGGGCGGCGCGAACGACCAGTGTGGACTTTCCCGCGCCCGGCGGGGAGTCGACGACCACCCCGCGCCCGACCGCGTGGCCGAAGTCGGTGAGGATGTCGTCGATCACCGTCATGACCAGTCCTCCGCGGCGTCGATGTCGTTGGGCTGGTAGTCCGGGGGCGGGCCGCCGTGCGTCCACGGGGTGTCCTCGCGGGACGGGAACCGTCCGGGCGGCTGGTAGGCGTCGCTGACCGGGCCGTACGTGACGACCTCCCCGACCTCGGGCACCGACCCGGGCGGGGCCTGCTTGGTGGAGCGCCCCATGCCCTTCGACAGCTCCAGCACGACGTCCACGGAGGACACCGCGACGACCATCGCCTGCTGCGACAGGCGCGCGGGCGACACGAGCAGCGCCCCGGGCTCCAGCCGCACCGGGTCGTCGGTCTGCACCGTGATGTGCGGGCGCAGGGCCGCCTTCTTGCCGGACGTGTCGACGCGGTTGGGCGAGGCGGACACGACGGTGCCGGTGAACGCCTCCCCCGACAGCCGGAACTCGGCCATGACGAGCGGGTCGTCGAGCGCGCGCTGGGCCTCGTAGCGGGCCTGCTCGCGCTCCAGGCGGTCGAGGCGCCCGGCCGCGGCGACGGCGCTGTCCCGCCTCGGCTGCGGCAGCGCGGTGCCCTCGGCCAGCGACATGTGGTACATCGTGAACACGTCGCGATCGACCGCCCACCGGGCCTCGACGGAGGCGCCCGCCGGCCGGGCCCGCAGCAGGTCCACGGCCCGCCACATGAGCCCCCAGGTCGGCTCCAGCTGCTCCCGGATCGCGCCGCCCAGCGCCGACTCGGCCCGGCTCTGCGCCTGCGGGTCGGCCGCGCGGGCGTAGGCGCTCAGGGCCGGGGCCAGGATCTCGTTGTCGAAGGTGGGGTCGGTGCTCGGCCCGGCCGGCGGCCAGCGCAGCGGATCCTCGGCCAGCTCCGCGGCGGCGGCGCCGTCGAGGCCGTCCGGCGGGTCGATCCAGCCCAGCAGCGCGGCCAGGTTGGCGTCCTCGAGCCCGCTCTGGCCGGTCGCCCAGTGCTCGCCGAGCAGCTCGGTCATCGCCAGCAGCATCGCCGAGCCCGGGTGGTCGGCCCGCTCGCGCAGGAACGTGAACCACTGGCCGAGCAGCGGGACGGTGCGGTGCACCGGGTGCGGGCCGTACGTGCGCCGGAAGCGGGTCGAGCGGCCCAGCAGCCGGATGAACTCCACGCCGCCGCGGTTGGGCACGAGCACCTGGGGCGCCTCGGCGTAGCGCAGCTTCGCGGTGTGGGTGGCGTCGACGGCGCGGGAGCAGCCCTCGACGTACGCGAGGAAGACCTTCGCCAGCTGCGCGACGAACTGGAAGCGCTGGGTGCGGTCACGGGGGTTGGCCACGACGAGCAGCCGCCCGCTGCCGCGGTCGGTGCCGACCATGGCGGCCAGGGGCGCGGCGGCCTCGCCGGCCAGGGCCAGCGGCACGAGCACCAGCGGGCGCTGGGCGACGTGCGTGTGCCGGACCGTGGTCAGCGGCTGGGCGCGGCCGGACTCGACCGCCTCCGCCCGGGCCAGCGCGGTCAGGATGCTCACACGGCCTCGTCAAGGCACTCGCGGCGCAGGCGGTGGGCCATGCGCAACAGTCCCGCGATCTCCTCCTGCCCGGCGCCCGGCATCAGCGTGCCCCGGGCCAGGCCGAGCACGGTCGAGACGCTCTCCACCCCGCCGAGGTCGTCGCGGACGGAGCGGCCCAGCGCCGTGGTGGAGCCCGCCGCCTCGTCGCGGCAGAAGAACGCCATCTCGCACGAGCCGAGGCAGTCGGGGCTGTAGCGCGCGTCGATCTCGCTGACCGCCTTGCGCAGCTCGTCCGCCGGGCGGGTGGCGTTCTGGTCGCTGTCGTAGGCGAGGTCGAAGGAGAGCCCGGAGGGCAGCGCGTCGAGGATCTTGTCCAGCCGCGTGAGCCGCGACAGCTGGCGCCGCAGGACGGTGAGCTGCTTGCGCACGTCGACGAGGGTGGCCGTCGGCCGGTTGGCGAAGTTCTCCGGGCAGACCAGCACCACGTTGTGCGACACGGACTCGGGCGGATGTCCGAGCTCGCCGAGCAGCTCGCGCATGGCCAGCACGTAGACCGCCGACTGCTTGGCCGCGGCCGCCGCCTTGCCCGGGTCGGCCTGCCCGTCGATGACCGCGAACGACTTGATCTCCACGACGTGGAAGCGCCCGCCGGCGCGGAAGGCGATGAGGTCCGGCTCGAGGTACGCGTAGTAGCCCGCGATGTCCAGCCGCAGCATCGGGTGGTCGAAGAGCGTGCCGGCGTCGTCGCGCTCGGCCGCGGCGCGGGCGAGCAGGCTGCGGGTGCGGGCGTAGCGCACCTCGCGGCTGGCGTTGCCGCCGACGTTGGACAGGTCGTCGTAGGCCACCTCGGGGATGGCCAGCCCGAGCCGCTCCCGCAGCAGCTGCAGCAGCTCCGCCGCGCCGTCGGCCTTCACCTGGGCCTCGAACGCGTTGCCGCGGGCGATGGCGAACCGCGACTGGCCGAAGGCGGCCGGGAAGCCGAGCTGCCCGGCGACGGCGCCCTTGTTCACCCCGGCCGCATCCATCAGCCCCCGCCGGCCGCAGCCGGGGTTGGTGGTGAGCGCGGCGATGGTGCGGGCGTTGTGGTTGCGCGGCGCCACGGTGCCGCGGATGCGGTCCAACCGGTCTACCAGTGCGTCCATGGGGTCTCATCTCACTTCGCGGTTTTGCGCAGGCGCTGGAGACGGGCGCCGAAGAGGGCCTCGGCGCCGTCGAGGCGGTCCTGCGCGCGGGAGGCCGCCGCGGCGCGGTCCGCGGTGTCGGCCTCGAGGTGCACGTCGAGCTCGGCCTCGGCCTGCTTGGCGACGAGGCCGGGGTCGGCGCCGCCCGCGACCGAGGCCGCGCCGGGGATGCCGGCGGCGAAGCGCCACAGCAGCCGGCGCGCGTCGTGGGCGTCGTCGGGGAGCTGGGCCACCCGCTGCGCGACCTTGACGGCGGCCACGAGGAAGTCGACGCGGGCGCTGAGCGGCCCGACGACGCGGGTCGCGAGCGGCCAGGTGGAGATGGCCAGCAGGCCACGCGCCGGGGCGAGCAGGTCGGCGGTCAGGGCGGGGCAGAGGTAGTACGGGCGGCCGTAGGGGGCCACCTTGAACGAGCGCTCCTCGTCGCGGCGCAGGCTGGTCAAGCGCGCGGCCACGAGCTCGCCCGGGAAGAAGGCGTCGTGGACGGCGATGATGAGCTTCGGCGCGGCGGGGACCGTCAGCAGCGTGAGCGCGTGGTGCACCTGCTCCCGGATCGAGAGCATGGGCGGCGGGGTGGGCTGGCGCGGTACGACCGGCGCCCGCTCCTCCAGACGGGCGAGCGCCTCGTCCCATTCCTGTTCGACCCGGCGCAGCTCCGCGCGCAGCGTGCGGGCGTGGGCGCGATCCCCCGTGGTGGCCGCGCGGCGCAGGTCTCCGCGCAGCCGGTCGATCCGGCGCTCGAGCAGCTCGATCTGCTCGCCCGGGGCCGAGATCGATTCGGACACGAACGGCACGGTAGCTGGTTCCAGCAAGTTCCAGCAAAGACCAGTGTCGGCGTGTCGCGCTTGCTTTTTCCCGACGCTGCTACGCCGGTACGGGCTGTGGCTGCTCGACCGCTCTGGGTGCCGGCGACCGCTTCGGCAACGGCCACAACTGCGGCCGCCGCTTCGCCGCGAGGTCCTCGACCCAGCCGAGGCTCAGCACGATCGCCGCCGTCAGCACCCCGACCAGGGTCAGCTGCACGGCGCTGTGGTAGCCGCCCACCAGCGTGATCCCGAGCCACACCCCCACCATGCGCACGAAGGTGATCACGGCCTCGTGCCACAGGTAGATCGTCAGCGCGCGCCGGTTGATCGCCTCGACCGCCGGCGTCGCGGCACCGAGCGAGAGCGCGGCCGGCGCGGCGTTGAGCATGACGAGCAGGAAGGCCGTCGACCACAGGGTGTCCGCGATCGGGGCGTCGTTGAGGTCGTACCCGCGCGGGCCGGGCGAGTGCAGGAGCAGCCCGAGGCCGATGCCGCCCATCACCAGGCACGCGGGCCAGAGGATCTTCTTCGAGATGCGCTGCAGCGTGCCGTCGTGGTGTGCGAAACCGAGCATCCAGGCCGGCGCGTACATGAAGAAGTCGCGCACGACGCCGCCGGAGCCGTGGCCGGTCTCCCACAGCACCACCAGCACCGTGAACGGCACCAGGACGCTCGGGATCGGCCAGCGGCGGAACACCCACAACAGCACCGGCGAGGCGATGATGAACCAGAGGTACGAGCGTACGTACCAGATCTGGCTGAACCAGAGCCCGCCGTTCTCGGTGGTCGGCGGGTCGTCGAGCGGAAGGAACCACAGCAGCGTCCGCCAGCTGTGCTCCATGCCGCCCCAGAACGACATGAGCGTGACGGCGAACACGCCGAGGACCCAGAACGGCACGATGATGCGGCGCATCCGCCGTCCTATCGCCTTCGGGCCGGAGCGGTCCAGCGAGGCGGCCATGAGCGAGCCGCCGAGCGCGAACATCAGGCCCATGGCCGGGAAGACGACGGTCAGCCACGCGAATCCGAGCGTGTGGTAGGTGACCACGCGGATGATCGCGACGGCTCGCAGGAGGTCTACGTACCGGTTCCGCATCCCCTACAGGTTGCCCTGTGACCCTTAGGGGCAACCTTCATTCAGCTCAAAATTGGCTGTGTTTCTTCTCAAAGATCCTAGAGCGCCAGTCCCGTAACCGATCGGGCAATCGAACCGGTTCACCCTCCATGTGCCCCGAGCGCCCCGGTGAGCCCGGGAAAGTCGTTCGGCCCCTCGTGCATCGTGCCGTTCACGAAGAACGCGGGGCAGTCGCGGACGCCCCGGTCGCGGCCGCCGGCCATGTCCCGCAACACTCGTTCGTGGTGCTCCCGCGTGCCGCCGGCGTCGGGCAGGCCGAACCGTTCGGCGTAGCGCGCCAGGTCCTCGTCCTCGAGCGCGTCC
This sequence comes from Dactylosporangium sp. CA-052675, assembly GCF_050947935.1. Lineage (GTDB taxonomy): Bacteria > Actinomycetota > Actinomycetes > Mycobacteriales > Micromonosporaceae > Dactylosporangium. Next base: position 8,802,763 of record NZ_CP192010.1, read on the forward strand.
TGGTGGGTGAGCAGCAGCGCGTGCATGCCCCAGAACGCGTCGGCGTCCGCGGCCGCCTCGGCCAGCAGCGCCGCGGGCATGGCGCGCGGGTGCGCGTCGACCAGCGGGAAGTGCCGGAACTCGAAGCGCAGATCCTCGCCGTAGTGCAGCTGGATCCGTTCCACGACGCCGAAGGCGCGGCCGGTCTCCGGGCACGCGTAGTCGCCGTACTCGACCAGTCGCAGTGGCGCACCGGCTCGACCCTGAACATGCATGGGGTACCAGTGCCCCGTTTTCCGCCGTGAATGCCCCTCAGGGAACTTCCCTAAGGGGCATTCGCGCGCCGCGGCGGCTAGTCGAGCAGTTCGGTGACGGTGCCGGCGCCGACCGTGCGGCCGCCCTCGCGGATGGCGAAGCCGAGGCCGGCGTCCATCGCGACCGGCTTGCCGAGCTCGACGGTCACGTCGACCGTGTCGCCGGGCATCACCATCGTGATGTCACCCAGGTCCACCGAGCCCATCACGTCCGTGGTGCGGAAGTAGAACTGGGGCCGGTAGTTGGCGAAGAACGGCGTGTGCCGGCCGCCCTCCTTCGTCGTCAGCGCGTACAGGTGCGCCTTGAACCGCCGGTGCGGCGCGACCGAGCCGGGCAGCGCGACCACCTGACCGCGCTGCACGTCACCCCGGCGCACGCCGCGCAGCAGCAGCGCCGCGTTGTCGCCGGCCTCGGCCGAGGCCAGCTGCCGGCCGAACATCTCCATCCCGGTGACCACGGTGGACTGGGTGGGGCCCAGCCCGACCACCTCGACGGGCGTGTTGAGCACGAGCGTGCCGCGCTCGACCGAGCCGGTGACGACGGTGCCGCGGCCGGTGATGGTGAGCACGCTCTCGATGGGCATCAGGAACGGCTCGCCGGTGACGCGCTCGGGCAGCGGCACGTACTCGTCCACCGCGTCGAGCAGGTCGGCGACCGACCGCACCCACTCGGGCTCGCCGGCGAGCGCCCGCAGCGCGGACACCCGCACGACCGGAATGTCGTCGCCCGGGAAGCCGTACTCGCTCAGCAGCTCCCGCACCTCGAGCTCGACGAGGTCCAGCAGCTCGGTGTCGTCGACCGCGTCGGCCTTGTTCATGGCCACGACGAGGTACGGCACCCCGATCCGCCGCGCGAGGAGCACGTGCTCGCGGGTCTGCGGCATGACCCCGTCGACGGCGCTGACGACGAGGATGGCCCCGTCCACCTGCGCCGCCCCCGTGATCATGTTCTTCACGTAGTCCGCGTGCCCCGGCATGTCGACGTGGGCGTAGTGCCGCTTGCCGGTCTCGTACTCGACGTGCGCGATGTTGATGGTGATGCCGCGGGTGATCTCCTCGGGCGCCCGGTCGATGCCCTCGAAGCTCGTGTAGCGGTTGACGCTCGGGTACCGCTCGGCGAGCACCTTGGTGATGGCGGCGGTCAGGGTCGTCTTGCCGTGGTCGACGTGACCCATCGTGCCGATGTTGAGATGAGGCTTGTTCCTCGTGAACGTCTGCTTGGCCATCTGACTCTCCACAGTGGATTTGTGGTGTGGATGCGCAGAACCATGTGGCCGTGTGCCGGTGCAGTCTCAAGGGGCGGACCGGCTCGGCCGGCTCACCCTCCTCCGTCGGTTCCGCATGATGTCTGCGGGAGGAGGGTCAGCGTCGCAGGCCGGCCTCTAGCGCCGCGGCCGGCGCTTCGGGTGCCCACGCGACCGCCGAGCCGGCCAGGTGGCCGTGCTCCAGAAGGGCGGTCGTCGCGATCACGTTCGGAAAGGTAGCTCGGACCCGCGGGCCCGGCAACGCATTTACGCGTGGCCGGGCCGCTAGGAGCGCGGCGGCGGAGGCAGGCGCAGGGCGATCGTCGGCGCGTCGGCCATCACCGAGTTCGGGGCGCCGCCGGTCGGGGCGTCCGCCGGCGGACGGTCCGCGCGGCCGACGGTGATCTCCGGGTAGATCTCGACCTCGTCCCACTCCCCCATGGCCTTGGGCTCGCCACGGGTCAGCTCGATCTCGCGCGGCGCGGCCGTCGGGCCGGTGCGGGCCAGCACCGCGGCGCCGTTCGTGCTCACGTCGGTGACCAGCAGCATGCCGTCGCGCAGCTCGAAGCGCAGGTGGTTGCGGCTCACCCGGCGGCTCGACTCGTCGTCGAGCCAGTTGCCGATGGTGATGCCGCCCTGCTCCTCGGGCGCGCGGCCGACGACGACGGGGCGGGCGGCCGAGACCGGGAAGCGGGTGCGCACGGTGCCGTTGATCCGCACCGCGAGCGGCGTCGCCGGCGGGCGGGGGCCGGCGTCGATGAGCCGGTCGCCGTGGCGGGGGCAGATGGGCGCGCCGCTCGGCAGGGCCGGCGGGGCCTGGCCGGCGCCCTGGGCCGGCGGGCGGCCGAAGACCGGGCAGTCGGTCGCGGGGCAGCGCCAGTAGCGCTGCAGCACCGGGTGGGGCCGCGGGGTCGAACCGGTCGACGGCGCGAGGGTCAGGTCCATGCCGCCCTGGGCGCCGGTCGTCAGGTAGACGGGGCCGGGGTGGCCGGGCAGCGGGTTGCGGCTGATCACCGGCACGCCGGTCAGGTGCGCGACCTCCCGCACGCGCGCGTTGACGCGGGCGCCCGGGGGCAGCATCTCGATGAGGCCGTCGTCCGACCACCGGCGCAGGACCATGCGCTCGTTGGACGTGAAGTCGGTGTCCGACATGGCGCCGCGCTCGGTGATCGCGTAGAGGCCGGTGTTGCCGTCGCCGAGGCGCCGGCTCAGCGCGTCGATGAACATCCCGAGGCGCAGCAGCGCGGCCGGGCGGCCGCCGTCGAGGTCGACGCTGCGCGCGGCCTCCACCAGGTCGATGACACCGCCCGCCGCCAGGGGGTCGACGGTCAGGCGGCGCTCGATCGCGTCAAGCGCTCGGCTCGTTTCGAATCGCACCGGAACATTCTGCCTCAGGCGCCGCCACGTGGCGCAGACCCGCCGCGGGGCCGGGCCGCAAAGCCGCCGCCGACCACCTCTGCGGTCGACGGCGGGCTTTACGCCGCACTCTCGGCGAACCCTCGGGGGGAGGATGGGAAGGCGCCGGGCGCGGTACACACGACGGGGGCATGGGGGGAATGCCGGGTTCGTCGTGGGTAGGCGGTGGATGACTGGTGGTAATCGGCTGCCGGTAAGAGAAAGGTAGATCACCACGCGAGGGGTCAACAGCGGTGAATGCCTGAATGAACGAGATCTCAACCGCCGCAGACCCGGGCGACCTCGGCGAGGCGATGCGCGTCGATGCCGTCGCGCTGCTCGACGGCCAGCGGGTGGTCGGTCGGCTCGAGCTCGACCAGCGGCCGGCGGCCCGGTTCCCGAGTATGCACGCGGGTCCTGAGCCGGATGGTGTCGGGGTACCCGGGGATGGTGTTCGACAACCATCCGAAGTACGGCTGCTCGGTGACCCGCCCGGGGTCGTCCCACCGCTCGACCGCGCGCTCGAAGTTGACCGGGCTCAGGCTGACCCAGACGTTGTACGTCAGCGGCTCCTCACGCCCGCGCACCGGAATCTCGACCAGCCCCCGGATGAAGAAGTGCAGCTCGTCGAGATCGGGCGCGTCGATGCAGCAGAGCTCGTCCTCGAGGAAGGACGCACCGCCGGCCTCGGGGGCGCCCCAGTAGTCCGGCGCGGAGAACGCCCACACCGTCGGCACTTCGCCGAGCTCCGTGCCGCAGCACTCGCAGACTGAAGTCACCGCGGCATGGTAGACCCGCGCGGCTGCGGCCCCACCTTCGCCCGACCGGCACGAGCCGCGATCGGTGCGCTCGGGCGAGATCCGGCGAATCCCCGGACCGGCGAAACATCCGCTACGTCGCGGCGCGCGGCGCCCGACGCATCGGGCCGAAGCCGGCCGCATCGGGCCGAAGCCGGCCGCGTCAGCCCTGAGCCGCGATCTCCCGGGCCCGGTCGCGAGCCGCCTCCAGAGCCGCGAGCAACGCCGCCCGCACGCCGTGGTTCTCCAGCTCGCGAATCGCGTTGATCGTGGTGCCGGCCGGAGACGTCACCGCCTCGCGGAGCTTCACCGGGTGCTCGCCCGACTCGCGCAGCATCACCGCCGAGCCGATCGCGGTCTGCACGATGAGGTCGTGGGCCACCTGGCGGGGCAGGCCGAGCAGGATGCCCGCGTCGGTCATGGCCTCGACGAGGTAGTAGAAGTAGGCCGGGCCCGAGCCCGACAGGGCCGTGACCGCGTCCTGCTGGGACTCGGGCACGCGGATGGTGCGCCCGAGCGGGCGGAACATCTCCTCGGCCACGGCCAGGTGCTCGGCGGTCGCGAAGGAGCCGGCCGAGATCGCGGTCATCGCCTCGTCGACGAGGGCGGGAGTGTTGGTCATCACCCGCACGACCGGGGTGCCCTCCGGCAGGTACTTGGCGAAGAAGGCCGTGGGCAGGCCGGCGCACAGCGACACGACCAGCTTGCCGGCGGGCATCTTCGGGCCCAGGTCGGCCAGCAGCGCGCCGGCGTCCTGGGGCTTCACGGCGATGGTGACGACGTCGGCCTCGCGCAGGGCGGTCTCGTTGTCCACGACGCGGATGCCGTACCGCTCCGTCAGCTCGCGAGCGCGTTCCGCCCGGCGGGCCGTGGCGATGATCCGGTCCGTGGACCAGCCGGCCCGCTGCAGGCCCGACAGCAGGACCTCGCCGAGTTTCCCGGCACCGAGTACGGCGATGACGCGCACGACACAAACCCCCAGAGACAAGGAAGCGCCTGGGGCCGCGCGTGCGGCCCCAGGCGGTACCACAGGAACATCAGGAACCGAAGAAGACCTCGGCCTCGGTGTAGCGCTCCACCGGCACGGTCTTGAGCTCGCGCGTCGCGTCGGCGAGCGGGACCCGCACGATGTCGGTGCCGCGCAGCGCGACCATCTTGCCGAAGTCGCCGTCGTGCACGGCGTCGATCGCCTGCAGGCCGAAGCGGGTCGCGAGCACGCGGTCGAAGGCGCTCGGGGTGCCGCCGCGCTGGATGTGGCCGAGCACGACCGTGCGGGCCTCCTTGCCGGTCTTCGACTCGAGCTGCTCGGCGAGCCACTGGCCGATGCCGCCGAGGCGGACGTGGCCGAACGCGTCGAGCTCCTGGTTGAGCAGCGTCATCTGGCCGTCGAGCGGCTGGGCGCCCTCGGCGACGACGACGATCGGGGCGTACTGCGTCTGGAAGCGCTTCTCGACGTAGCCCGCGACCTGGTCGACGTCGAACTGCCGCTCCGGCAGCAGGATCACGTTCGCGCCGCCGGCGAGGCCCGCGTGCAGGGCGATCCAGCCCGCGTGGCGGCCCATGACCTCGACCACGAGGGTGCGGTGGTGCGACTCGGCGGTGGTGTGCAGCCGGTCGATCGCCTCCATGGCGATGTTCACGGCGGTGTCGAAGCCGAACGTGTAGTCGGTCGCGCCGAGGTCGTTGTCGATCGTCTTGGGCACGCCGACGACGTTCACGCCGAGGTCGGTGAGCTTGCTGGCCACGCCGAGGGTGTCCTCGCCGCCGATGGCGACGAGCGCGTCGACGCCCAGCTCGGCCAGGTTGGCCTTGATCTTCTCGACGCCCCCGTCGATCTTGAACGGGTTCGTGCGGGAGGAGCCGAGGATGGTGCCGCCGCGCGGAAGGATGCCACGGACCTGGGCGATGCCCAGCTCGCGGGTGATGCCCTCGAGGGGACCGCGCCAACCGTCACGGAAGCCCACGAACTCGTGACCGTAGGTGGAGATCCCCTTGCGGACCACGGCACGGATGACCGCGTTGAGGCCGGGGCAGTCGCCGCCCCCGGTCAGTACGCCGATACGCATGCTTGATCTAGCCTTCCTGGTTGCGTGCCCGACCCCGAGAAGGGCGCGGTCGAGCCGGAGGTACCGCATCATGGCGACGCTGCCGATTCACAGCGCACTGTAGTCGCTCCGGCTGAGCCCTCAGCAGTCGTCCCCGCGGATCCCGAACTTCTTCGCCGACTCGTGCTCCTGGGTCAGCCGGCGCAGCGCGGCCAGCAGCGAGTCGCCGAGGACCGATCCGACGACGGCGGCGTAGAGCATTCCCTCGGGGCCGGCGGCCCGCCCGACGAAGGCCAGATCGTGCACCGCGATCGTCTCGGCGACGTCGGCGTACTGCTCCAAAAGTACCCCCACATCGGCCCCCACCTGCTCGAACGCGGCGAGCACCTCGGCCGCGGCCTGCCGGGCGGGCGCCCGCGGGCCGACCAGCCAGCCCCGCTCCTCGGCGAGCCGGTCGATGCGCTTGCGGGCCGCCGCGACCGACTCGGGATCGATGGACTCCTTGCCGTTCACGGACGAGGGCAGGGCGTGGCCGAGCACGTGGTGCACGTCCGGATCCGGCTCGTCGAGCGCCTCGAGGAGCTGACGGATCGTGGCGATCGGCAGCCGGCCGATGTCCAGCAGCACCCGCACGAGGCGCAGCCGCTGGACGTGGCGATCGTCATACCGCGCCTGGTTCGGGCTGGTCAGCTCGCCGGCCGGGAGCAGCCCCTCGCGCAGGTAGTACTTGATCGTCGGCACCGGGACACCGGTCTGACGGCTCAGTTCCGCAATGCGCACGTGACTCCTTCCGACCTTGGAATGGATAGTGTACCTTTCCGCTTATGGGAAGCACAGCTATCCACTATCCACTCAGGCGAGCGGAGATGCACCGGCCCCTCATCGGTGTCGCCGGCCTGATGGCCGCCCTGGCCCTCGCCACCCTGATCGGCGTCCTCGTCGACGACCGCACCCTGCTCGGCGCGCCGATCTGGCTCAAGCCGCTCAAGTTCTCGATCTCGATCGCCATCTACGCCACCACGATCGCGTGGCTGCTGCCGCGGCTCGAGCGGCGGCCGCGGCTGGGCTGGTGGCTCGGCACGGTCATCGCGGGCACCATGCTCGTCGAGATGGTGATCATCGCCGGGCAGGCGGCCCGCGGCCACCAGAGCCACTTCAACAACCGCACGCCCCTCGACGCGACGCTGTACAGCGTCATGGGCGCCACCATCGCCGTCGCCTGGGTCGCCACGCTGATCATCGCCGTCCTGCTGCTCATGCAGCGGATGCCGGACCGGGCCGACGCGCTCGCGGTGCGCCTCGGCATCCTCGTCGCGCTGGCCGGCATGGGCGTCGGCTTCCTCATGACCATCCCGAGCGCCGCCCAGCTCGCCACCGGCCACCCGACGATCGTCGGCGCGCACGCGGTCGGCGTGGAGGACGGCGGCCCCGGCCTGCCGCTGCTGGGCTGGAGCACCACCGGCGGCGACCTGCGCGCCGGGCACTTCATCGGCATGCACGCCCTGCAGGCGCTGCCGCTGTTCGCGTTCGCCCTGGCCCTGGCCGGGCGCCGGATCGCCCGGCTGCGCGAGGAGCGGGTCCGCGTCCGGCTGATCGGCGTCTTCGGGCTGCTCTACGCCGGGCTCACGGCGCTGGTCACCTGGCAGGCGCTGCGCGGGCAGCCGCTCGTGCGCCCCGACGCGGTGACCCTGTCCGCCGCGGCCGCGCTGCTCCTGCTCGCCGCGGCCGGGGCCGCCTGGGCCGGGTCCGGACGCTCGAGGACGACCGTCGCGCCCGCGGGGGCACCGGCATGAGCGGGACGCTGTTCGAGCTGGCGTTTCTAGCGACGGTACCGTTCTGGGCCCTCATGATCCTGGCCCCCGCCTGGCGCTGGACCCGCCGGATCGTCTCCTCGCCGCTCATCGTCCTGCCCACGCTGCTCGTCTGGGCGGTGGCGATCGCGCCGAGCTTCGGGGACTTCGCGCGCGAGATGCTCGGCCCGGACCTGGCCGGGGTCAAGGCCCTGTTCGCGCGCGACGACGTGGTGGCCGCGGTGTGGGCCCAGGTCATCGCGTGGGACCTGTTCGTCGGCCGCTGGATCTACCTCGACAGCCGGGTGCGCGGCCTGCATCCGCTGGTCATGGCCCCGCTGCTCGTGCTCACGATCCTGCTCTCGCCGCTCGGGCTGCCGCTGTACCTCGTGATCCGGCTGGTCAGGCGGCCCGTGTCAGCCGTGCATGACGCGCCAGCGGGCGAGGTTGTGGCGCGCGTCGACTAGGGCGTCGTGGCGGCCCTCCGCGACCGGCAGCGGGGGGCGTCCGGCGTCGTCCCACAGCTGGCGGAGGTCCTTGGTGAAGCGCGGGATCTCCCGGGGCAGGGCCGGCATCGACCCCCACAGCTGGGCCAGGGCGACGTGGTCGTAGGCGGCGTACCAGGCCCACAGCTCGATCTCGTCCGCGTCACCGGACTTGAGCGGCTCGGTGAGGAAGTCCAGCAGCTCCTCGCGGATGCGCTCCCGCGACCGCCACGCCTTGTCGGCCGGCGACGGCAGCTTGTCCAGCACGTTGCGGCGCACCCACGAGACCGCGCGCGAGTCGTCGAACTCGGTCGAGACCGCGTAGTACTCGCGGCCGTGCTCGTCGACCACGCCGATGGACACGAGGTCGATCAGCTTGCCGTCCTCGATGAACTCGCAGTCGTAGAAGTACCGATAGGGGGCCACCGGCCCCATCCAACACCATCCGGTCCCGGGTGATCACAGGGCGTCGGACAGTTGCGAGTACAGCCCGGCGAGCCGGATCAGCTCGGCGCGGTCCCCGGGCCGGGCGCCACCGGCGTGCCCGCGCGCCGCCGCCCCGGCCGCGGCCAGCGCCGTGGCCAGGCACAACAGGGCCGGCAGGACGGCCTCGCACTCGTCGCGGGGCACGCGGGACGAGCGCAGGTAGGCGTCCACGAGCCCGTCGGCCGCCTCCGGCCCGCCCGCCGCGAGCACCGCGGCGGCCAGGTCGGCCAGCAGCGGCCCGGTGCCGGCGGCGGACCAGCCGACCAGGCCGACCGCGCCCGTGGCCGGGTCGAGGCGGAAGTGCGCGGCCCGCGGGTCGTTGTGCAGCACGCCGTACGTGAGCTGGTCGGTCACCATGATCCGGCGCACCGCCGCGGCCGTGTCCCGCAGCGCCGGCCCGAGCCAGGGCTCCGCGGCGAGGTGGCGGCCCGGAGCCGCGGCCGCCGCCGGATCGAACTTCGCCAGGTGCTGATGCGTGAACCGGCGCAGGGTGCGGTGCGCGGACCCGAGGGTGTCGCCCCACCACTGCCGGTCGAGCGGGTCGGCCGCGCGCAGGGGACGCCCCGGAACCAGGTGGAGCAGGGCCACCACGCCGTCGCCGGCGGCGACCGTCAGGGCGCCGTCGGCCGCGCGGACCGCGGACCCCGCCCCGATGCCGAACGCGTCCACGTGCCCGGCCGCGGCGAGCCCGGCCTCGAGACCGGACCGTCCGCGCATCGGCACCCATTTACCGACGAATTGGCCGCCGTTGATCTCGACCCGCCATGCGCACCGGTCCAGCGGAATGCACGGACCGGGATTGCACTGCCAGCTTCGGCGCAACGTCGCGCGCACCTGCTCGGCGGCGGGGGCAGCCACGCAGCGCATTATCCGCCCCGGTGGCGGGCCGCATCCGCGAATCGGCGGAAATGCTCCCAGACTGCCCCCGGGCAGTGGCGGGCCGAAGGGTGCGCGCACCACCCCCGGCCCGCCCGGCACGGCGCCGCGCCCCCCGCCCCCCGGCCACTTGCGCGGTGGCACTAGCCTGCGTGCGGACTCATGCGCGGCGCTGTCAGTGAGCCGATGCGGGGGATGTACAGACTCCGACACGCACGTCATGATCTGGTAGAAGTTCCGTACTGTCGTCGTGATCACCTACCGTGATCACGAGTCCGATCAACGCCGAACCGGGAGGGGTTTGACCGTGGAGGGTCGGCTGCCAGATCCCGGCGACGCACTGACCGGTGTGGAAATGTTCAGTGGTCTGGAGCCCGATGTGCGTCAACGGGTCATCCAGGCAGCGGTGCCACGGACATACCGCAAAGGCCAGCTGCTGTTCGTCGAAAACGATCCGGGAGAGTCGCTCATCGTGCTCAAGCGCGGTGCCGTGATGGTGTTCCGGACCGCTCCGACCGGCGAACGCGCGGTCCTCTCCGTTGTGCGGCCCCCCGACACGCTGGGCGAGGTGTCCCTGCTCGACGGGGCGGCCCGCTCGGCCTCGGCGGAGGCGATCGAGGACTGCCAGGCGCTGGCGCTGTCCCGGCACGCCTTCATCGAGCTGGTCCACGCCAACCCGCGGATCCTCGACGCCGTGATGCGCTCGCTGGGCCTGCTCATCCGGCGGCTCACCGAGCAGAACGCCGATCACGTCTTCCTCGACCTGCCGGGCCGGGTGGCCAAGACGCTGGTCCGGCTGGCCGGCGAGACCACCGCGCCGATGGTCACCATCGAGCTCAACCAGAGCCAGCTCGCCGAGATGGCCGGCGGCTCGCGGCAGAGCGTCAACCAGGCGATCGGATCGTTCGCCAGCCGCGGCTGGCTGCGCACCGAGGGCCGCCGGATCGTCGTCACGGACCTGACCGCGCTGCGCCGGCGTGCCGGAATGACCGACCGGTAAGTACCCTTTCGGGCCAGGATTGTAGGGCTGGACGGCCGGGGTAGCGGGTGCCATTTCGGACACCTGGCCGCCCCGGCCGCCGCCGTGTGAGGATGGGATCTCACAGGGCAAGGGAGTGTCGGCGATTTCCAGTCAGTGCGCACGCTGCGGCCGCCAGGCGGGCGAGGGCGACCGTTTCTGCGGTGGATGCGGCGCCGAGCTGAGCCCACCCTGCCCCACGTGCGGGCGCACGCTCGCCCCCGACGCCGCGTTCTGCACCGGCTGCGGCACCCCGCGGGCGGACACGACGGCGGCGCGCAACCTGATCCGCGCCGAGCGCGCGACCGGCCGGGCCCCCGTGCCCGCGATCCCGCCCGCCCGCAGCGAGGACCGGCGACGCATCAGCGTGCTGTTCGTGGACCTGATCGACTTCACGCCCTACGTCGAGCGCGCCGACCCCGAGCTCGTGCGCGAGCTGCAGAAGAGCTTCTTCTCCACCGCCCGCGAGGTCATCGGGCAATACGGCGGGGTCGTGGAGAAGTACATCGGCGACGCGGTCATGGCGCTCTTCGGCGCGCCCGTGGCCACCGAGACCGACGCCGTGCGCTGCGTGCGGGCCGGCCTGGAGCTGCAGCGGGTGCTCGCCCGCTACGCCAGCACCGGCGAGGGCGAGCGCGAGCTGCGCTTCCGCGTCGGCGTGGCCACCGGCGAGGCGCTCGTGGACGTGGCCGCGGCGCGCGACGGCGGCCAGGCGATCGTCGCCGGCGACGTGGTCAACACCGCCTCCCGGCTGCAGTCGCTGGCGCCGCCCGGCGGGGTGCTGGTCTGCGGCACGACCTACGCGCTGACCAAGTCCTCGATCCGCTTCGAGCAGCAGCCGCCGGCCACGCTGCGCGGGCGCTCCACCCCGACCGAGGTCTGGCTGGCGCTGGCCCCGCTGCGGCGCAACCACCCCGACCGCGAGGCGGGCTCCACGCCGCTGGTCAACCGCACCCACGAGCTGAGCCTGCTGGTCAACGCCCTGCACCGGGGGCTGCGCGAGCGCACGCCGCAGCTGGTGACCGTGCTCGGGCACGCCGGGATCGGCAAGAGCCGGCTGGTGCACGAGCTGTTCCTGCACGCCGAGCGGCTCTTCGACGCGCCGGTGGCCTGGCGGACCGGGCGCTGCCCGCCCTTCGGGGAGAACGTCACCTACGCGGCGCTGGCCGACATCGTCAAGGCGCAGGCCGGCATCCTCGACACCGACTCCGCCGAGACGACCCGGGAGCGGCTGGACGCGGCTCTGGCCGCGATCGTCGGCCCGGCGGTCTCCTTCTCCGAGGCCGAGCGGCTCGCCGACGCGCTCAGCCCGCTGGTCGGCCTGCCCGGGCCGAAGCTCGCGCCGGACGAGACCGAGTCGGCCTGGCGGCGCTTCGTCGTCGCGCTGGCCGCGCACCGCCCGACCGTCCTGGTCTTCGAGGACCTGCACTGGGCCGACGAGTCGATGGTCCGGTTCGTGGAGCGCCTGGGCGCCTCGGTGCGCGACGTGCCGCTGCTGCTGCTGTGCACGGCGCGCCCGGAGCTGCTGGAGCGCAACCCGAGCTGGGCGGGGGCCGTGGCCGGGGCGGTGTCGATCACGCTGCCGCCGCTGCGCGACGCCGAGATCGCCACGATGTACGCGCACCTGCTCGGGGCGGCCACGTTCCCGTCGCAGTCGCTGAGCTCCCTGGTCGAGCTGGCCGACGGCAATCCGCTCTACGCGCTGGAGTACACGCGCATGCTCGCCGAGCAGGGCAGCGTGCGGGCGACCGACGCGCTCGGCCGCACGCTGCCGATGCCCGACAGCGTGCACGCGGTCATCGCCAACCGGGTCGACCTGCTCGACGCCGCCGACCGCGCGGTGCTGCAGGCCGCGGCCGTGGTCGGGATGAACTTCTGGCCGGGGGCGGTGGGCGCCGCGATGAGCCGGCCCGCCGACGGGATCGAGCGCTCGCTGCGCCGGCTGGAGCAGCGCGACCTCATCCACGAGCAGGCCGCCTCGACGATGGAGGGGCAGACGGAGTACCGCTTCGGCCACGTCCTGGTCCGGGACGTCTGCTACCAGCGCCTGCCCCGCACCGAGCGGGTCGCCCGGCACGAGCTGACCGCCGAGTGGCTCGACGGCCTGGCCGCGGGCCGGAACACCGATCTCGCCGAGGTCGTGGCGAACCACCGCTTCACGGCCTACGAGATCGCCCGCTCGCTGGGCCTGGACGCCTCGCGCTACAGCGTGCCGGCCCGCGACGCGATGCACCGGGCCGCCCAGCGGGCCTACGCCCTGCACGCGCTGGAGGCCGCGGCCGCGCACGCCAACAAGGCGCTCGCGCTGTGCGACGCCGGCACCGACCCGCTCGAGCGGCTGCGCATCGAGCAGCTCAGCTCCGAGATCCTGTTCTACGGCAACCCGGAGGCGTTCCTCAGCGGCGGCGGGGCCGACCGGCTGGTCGGGCTGGCCGAGCGGCTCTACGCGGCCGGCGACCAGGCCGGCGCGGCGCGGGCCTGGACCGTGCGGGGCCAGGCCGCGTGGCTGCGCGCCGACCGCCTCGACGCGCTGTCCTGCCTCGACCGCGCGGTCGAGCTCTTCGACGAGCTGCCCGACGGGCCGCCGAAGGCGGACGCGTACGCCGAGCTGGGCCGCCTGCACATGCTGAACTTCGAGGTCGACCCGGCGGTCGCGGCGGCCAGCGCGGCCGCGGAGATCGCCGACCGGCTGGGCCTGATCGAGGTGGCCACCGGCGCCCGGATCACCATCGGCACCGCGCTGTTCCAGGCCGGCGACCGCAACGGGCTGGTCGAGCTGCAGACGGCGCTGGACGTCAGCCGCGAGCGGCGGCTGCTCTCGGAGCACCGGGCACTGCGCAACGTCTCGTGGGCGCTGCTGGAGGACGGCGACTGGACCGCGGCCTCGGCCCTGCTCGGCGACAGCCGCAACGCGGTGCCGGGCAGCCACACCCTCGCCACCGGCTACTCCGACGTGGCCCAGTCGGCGTACTTCACCGGCGACTGGCCCGCCTACGTGGCCGCGGCCGAGGCGATGGCCGAGACCGGCGCCGAGTGGGACCTGCAGGTGCGCGGGGTGCGCGCCTGGATCCGCACGCTGCGGGGCGACGACGGCGACGACGACGTCGAGGAGCTGGTCGCGGCCGGGCGCCGCTCCGGCTTCTACCGCCTGCAGTGGGTCGTGCTCGGCCACGGCGCCCTGTGCCGGGCGCTGCAGGGCCGCGACCGCGAGGCCGAGGCGCTGATCGTGGAGCTGGCCAAGACGTGGCGCGAGGTCCGGGCGATCGCCAGCGGCGAGTGGATCGACGCGACCGCGCACGCGGCGGTGCTGTCGGGCCGGGTGGCGATGATGGCGATCCGGGACATGCTGGCCGACGTGCCGCACCGCACCCCGTGGGTCGAGGCGGCGCTGCGCACGATCACCGGGGCGATCGCGTCCGTCGACGGCGACCACGCCCGGGCCGCGGACATGCACCTCGCGGCCGCGGAGATCTACGGCGAGATCCCGAACAACTCCGCGCGCATCCTGTCGGTGACCTGGGCGGTGCGGGCGCTCGGGCTGGCCGGCGACGAGCGCATCGAGCCGTGGCGGGCCGAGCTGGTCGCCTTCGCCGAGCAGGCGGGCACCCCGAAGCTGCTCTCGCTCGCGGGGCTCACGCCGCCTCCGCTTCGCTCCGGCGACGCGAGCCCAGGAGACTGAGCTGCCCGATCGCGGCCCCTCCGCTTCGCTCCGGACCGCTCATGCCGCCTCCGCTTCGCTCCGGCGACGCGAGCCCAGGAGACTGAGCTGCCCGATCGCGGCCCCTCCGCTTCGCTCCGGACCGCTCATGCCGCCTCCGCTGCGCTCCGGACCGCTCATGCCGCCCCCGCTCCGCACCGGCGACGCGAGCCCAGGAGACTGAGCTTCCCGATCACGGCCCTCCGCCGCGCTCCGGACCGTTCACGCCGCCTCCGCTCCGCACCGGCGACGCGAGCCCAGGAGACTGAGCTGCCCGATCACGCCGCCACCGGCTCCTGCGGGGTCGGCTGAGCCGCGCTCTTGACCTTCTGGGCGTACATGTCGATGTACTCCCGGCCGCTCAGGGTCATCAGCTCGTACATGATCTCGTCAGTGACCGCGCGCTCGATGAACCGATCCCCCGCCATGCCGGCATATCGGGAGAAGTCGAGCGCCGGGCCGAACTTGATGTGCACGCGCCGGAGATTCGGCAGCTTCTGCCCGATCGGCTGGACTTTGTCCATGTTCATCATGGCCACGGGCACCACCGGGGCCCCGGACTCCAGCGCCAGGCGGGCGACGCCGGTCTTGCCGCGGTACAGCCGCCCGTCCGGCGACCGCGTGCCCTCGGGGTAGATGCCGAAGATCCCGCCCGCGCGCAGGATGCTGAGCCCGACCTCGAGCGCGGCCCGGGCCGCCTTGCCGCCGGAGCGGTCGATGGGGACCTGGCCGGTGCCCGCGAAGAACAGCTTCGTGAGCCAGCCCTTGATCCCCTTTCCGGTGAAATACTCCGCTTTCGCCGGGAACGTGACCCGGCGCCGGACGCTCAGCGGCATGAAGATCGAGTCGGCGAAGGAGAGATGATTGCTGGCGATGATCACCGGGCCGGTGGCGGGCACGTGCTCAAGCCCCTCCACCTTGGGTCGGAAGACCAGCTTCAGCCAAGGTCCGAGGACGATGTACTTGAGGAGCCAGTAGAGCACGGCCGACCTTTCGGGATCGCGCGACAATCGGTGATGACCGTCGCAAAGAGCCTACGAACCAGTACGGCACACCACAACGCACTCCCGGAACGACGGCCGGGCATGTCAGGATTTCGGTCAGCGGTTTTTTCGCGGCGCACCCGGTCGTCGCGACGGCGGCCGCGGGGAGGGGCGAGCTGTGCCAGGGGGTGGGGCGCGGCGCGGCCGGCGGGACAACGGCCTGGTGGCGCAGGAATACGCGGTGGTGGGTGACGTCGATCCGCGGGTCGGCGAGCATCTCTTGCAGATGCTGGCGGAGGGCGGGATCGCCGCCTACCTCCAGCCGGCCTCCGACCTGCATCCGCTGACCCGCACCACGACGCTGCCCGCGCGGCCGACCGACCGGCTCTACGCCGACCGGGAGCACCTCGCCACGGCGCAGGACTACCTCGCCCAGCTCACGTCGGCCGTGCCCGAGCAGAAGACCCCGGCCGGGGAGACGGCGGCGCCGGTGCCGCTGGAGGGCAGCACCCCGCCCACCCAGTCCGACGAGGACGCGTTCGCGGCGATCGTCGCCGGCTTCCACACCACCGTCGACCCGACGGTCGCGGTGCCCTGGCCGGCCGCCGAGGACCTGGACTCCTCCAGCACCGCCGCGCCGGACATGGACACCGAGCCGGCCCCGCGCGCGTCGCTGCGCCGGCCCTCCGACGCCGTGGACCGCTCGCTGCTGGACAGCCTCGACACCTTCGGCACCGACCTGCCGGACGACGAGGAGGAGAACGAGGGCTACACGCCGCCGCCCCCTCCCCCGCTGCCCCGGGTCGCGCCGGTGACGATCGTGGCCGTGCTCGCCCTGGCCGCCGGGCTCGTCCTGCTGTTCTGGCCCGACCTGCTGCCGCTGGGCTCGCAGACCACGCTCTTTTTGGGCTTCGCGGGCGTGCTGGCCGGCTTCGTGACCCTCGTGCTGCGGCTGCGCCCCGGCGACGAGGAGGACGACGACCCGGACAACGGCGCCCGGGTCTGAGCTACCCGCCGGCTTTGCCGAGCCAGTCCGCGATCGCATCGATCGGCTCCTGCCAGCGCGCGTCGAGCATGAGGTCGTGGCCCATGCCGGGGAAGAGCAGCGGGGAGCCGCCGTAGCGCCGGGCCACCCACTCCAGGGCGGAGGCGGAGACCACGCGGTCGTCGGGGCTGCCCACGACCAGCACCGGCGGGGCGCCGACCGGGGGCTCGGGCTGGTGGCGGGTGATGAGCTGGCGCTGGGCGCCGCCGGGGACCCGCTGGAGGCGCTGGACGTAGGCCTGGCCCGTGTTCGCCGGCAGTGCCCGGCTGAACAGCTGCTCGCGGCCGAGGGTGACCCGGCCGCCGAAGATCCCCGGCAGGGTGCCCGCCGGGTTGCGCCCGAGCAGGCCGAACGCGGTGCCGAGGCCGCCGAAGACCGGGGCGAGCAGCACGCCGGCCCGCACCGGGTAGCGCGCCATCGCCATGGCCACCACCAGGGCGCCGGCGCCGTGGCCGACCAGGACCGCCTGGCGCGGCAGCCCGGCCGCGACCTGGGTCACGTCGTGCACGTAGTCGCGCAGGCGGGCCTGGGGCGCCGGGCCCGAGCCGCCGTGGCCGCGCAGGCTCATGGCGTACGCCGGGAAACCCCGCTGAGCCGTGTGCTCCAGCCAGTGCTCGGCGAAGGCCCAGGCGCCGTGGCCGTAGCCCGGCACGAACAGCACCGGGGTCGCGGCGGGGTCGGCCGGGCCCGGGGGCTGCGCGTCGAGGACCTCGCGGCGCACCGGCTTGGGCGGGTCCGCCCACTCGTCCGACCTCATGACGCGCGTGGTCATCGGACCGCCTCCAGCTCGTGGAGCGCCTTCTCGAGCTCCTTGAGGTACACGAAGTGGCTCACCTCGAACCAGTGGCGCGTCGAGTCCGTGACCTTGCCCTGGGTGTACCGCCGATCGCCCTCGACCCGCAGACGCGCCCAGACGGCCTGCGCGCGGTCGGGCGCGGCGTCGAGGACCCGCAGCCACTGCGCGATGAAGACGGCCTGCCAGTGCGACAGCGTGAACAGCGCCGAGTCCGGCTGCAGCAGCCCGGCGACGGCGAGCGTGGGGTGGGTGCGGGAGAGCATCTGCAGGGCCAGGCGGGGCCGGCCGGCCGCGTCGCAGGAGAGCAGCTCCGGGGCCAGGAACTCGAACTTCGGCAGGTACCCGGTGGCCATGACGACCAGGTCGGGGTCGATCGAGCGGCCGTCGGCGAGCACCACCTCGTAGCCGTCGAAGTGCTTGACGTCGGGGACCGCGAGCACGTCGCCGTGGCCGAGGTAGTACGGCAGCTGGCTGTTGACCAGCGGGTGCATCTCGAGGATGCCGTGCTCGGGCTTCGGCAGGCCGAAGCGGGTCAGGTCGCCGACGGTCATGTTGATCGTGCGGTGCAGCAGCCACTGGCGCACCCGGGCGGGCAGCCGCATCGCCAGGATCCGGTCGTTGACCTGGTCCGATGGGCGGCCGAGGGCGAACTTGGGGGCGTACCAGTAGCCGCGGCGCGTCGAGTGCCAGCACTTGGCCGCCTGCTGGGCCGCCTCGACGGCGATGTCGCAGCCGGAGTTGCCGGCCCCGATCACGAGCACCTTGCGGCCGCGCAGCTGGGCGGCGTCCTTGTACTGGCTGGCGTGGATGACCTTGCCGCGGTACTCGGCGAGCCCCTCGTACTCGGGCATCTTCGGCGCCCAGTTGTGCCCGTTGGCCGCGACGACGGCGGCGTAGCGCATGGTGCGCGGCGCCCCGCCCCGGGAGCCCTTCACGGTCACGTCCCAGCGCGGGGGCCCGCCGCCGGGGTCGTCGACAGGTTCGGCCCGGGCGACCTCGGTGCCGAACCAGATGTGCTCGCGCAGGCCGAAGTGGTCGGCGTAGCGCTCGAAGTACTGCAGCATCTGCGAGTGGTGCGGGTAGTCCGGCCAGTCGTCCGGCATCGGGAAGTCGGGGAACTGCGTGAACGGCTTCGACGAGATCAGGTGCGTGCTGGCGTAGACCGGGCTGCGGTCGTGCCGCCAGTTCCAGCCCCCGCCGACGCCGGTCTCGCGCTCGTAGCAGTCCACCCCGAACCCGGCCTCGCGGAGGTTCTTGATCGCGGTGAGGCCGGTGCCACCGGCGCCGATGACGCAGACGGTGTCGCCGCGGTCGTAGACGGGCTCGCCGTCACGCCAGTGGGTCGCGTTCCCGGCGAGATCCTCGATTCGACCGTCAGCGCTCACCGCGGCATCATCCCGGATTTATGCGTCAATTTCCAGGTCGGCGATCACCGGGAAATGATCACTGGCGGCGCGGGACTGCGGCGTGTCGATCACGTCGTACTGCAGGACCGTGATCCGCGGATCGGCGAAGATCACGTCGAGGCGCTCGCGGGCCGCGGTGGCCGGGAAGGTCGGCCGCTCATCGAACCCGTCCGCCGTCGTGGCCGCGTCGGTGAGCCCGTCGGCGATCATGCGCCAGGCCGCCCCGCCGGAGTTCTCGTTGAGGTCGCCGGCGAACACCAGCGGCTCGGCGACCTCCGCCATCCGCGCCTTGAGCAGCTCGGCCTGGGCCGGGCGCTCGGCCGGGTCGGTCGACAGGTGCGAGCCGGCCGCGACGAACGTGGACCGGCCGACGCGGCACCGCACGAAGGCGGCGCCGCGCATGTGCCGGCCCGGCGTCAGCGGGAAGCGCACGTTCCACGCCTCCACGGCGCGCACCCGCAGGTTGGTGAGGACCAGGTTGCCCAGCGCCGGCAGCCCGCCGCCGCCGATCACGAGCTCCAGCTCGCGGCTCAGGGCCGCGCACTTCTGCCGCCAGCGGAAGCGCCGCGGCGCCTCCTGGAGGATCGCGATGTCCGGCGCGGCCTCGCGCACCACCGACGCGAGCGCGCGCCGGTCGTCCTTGAGGCCGTGCAGGTTGTACGACAGCACCCTGATCTTCGTCACCGATTCACCTACATACGTGCCAGATCCGCCGCGCCGACCACGCCGGCGAGGTTGCCCATCAGTGCCGGCCGGACGTCCGCGACCGGGAGCCGGCCGCGCTGGGCCAGCTGCTCCTCGTAGCTGGCCCGGGCCGGCTTCAGCAGCAGGTCGCCGGCGTCGATCACGCCGCCGCCGACCACGATGACCTGCGGGTCCAGCGTCTGCACCAGGTCCGCGAAGGCGACCCCGAGCCAGCGCCCGACCTGCTCGAACGCGCCGATGGCCACCGGGTCGCCGAGCCGCGCGGCGGCGGTGACCGCCGGGCCCTGGATCGCGTCCGGGTCGCCGCCGGCCTCGCGCAGCAGCGCCGCGGCCGCCTCGGGGCGGGCCTTGGCGTCGGCGCGGGCGAAGCGGACCAGGGCGTTGCCGCTGGCGTACTGCTCCAGGCAGCCCCGGCGCCCGCAGCCGCACGGGTGGCCGTCCGGGACCATCGTGGTGTGCCCGACCTCGCCGGCGACGCCGTTCGCGCCGCGGATGAGCCGGCCCCCGAGCACGATCCCGCTGCCGATGCCGGTTCCCACGGTGTACAGCACCATCGAGTCGTCGGCGTCGTGCGCGGCGCCGAAGCGGAACTCGGCCCAGGCCGCCACGTTGCCGTCGTTCTCCACGACGGTGGGCAGGCCGACCGCCTGCTGGATCTTGTCGCGCAGCGGCTCGTCGCGCCAGGCGAGGTTCGGCGCGAACTGCACGATCGAGCGGGTCGCGTCGACCCACCCGGCCGCGCCGATGCCGACCGCCTCGACCGGGTGCGCGGCCGCGAGCTCCCTGATCACCTCGATGATGCGCTCCGCGGTCTCGCCCGGGTCCTGCGCGGGCGTGTCGCGCCGCGTCTGGACGAGCACGTCGCCCGCGGTGTCGACGACACCGCCGAGCACCTTGGTTCCGCCGATGTCGACGCCGATGGTCAGACCCACTGCGGCTGGCTCCTCTCGTTGCTGCTCGGGGTCAATCCTGTTCGACGTCACTGTCGGTGGTTGACGTTTCATGCGTGGCCCTGTGCCAGGCGTCGATGCCGGTGTCGCCCCGCCCGGGCCGCTGCGGCTGTTCAGGCTGCCCCGGCTGCTCAGGTTGCCCCGGCTGCTCAGGCTGCCCCGGCTGCTCAGACTGCTTCGGCTGCTCAGACTGCATCGGCGCCGCCGCGGGCGGGCTGAACTGCCGCAGGAACGACGCCACGCCGGCGGCCACGTCGCCGGCTCCCGTCGCCAGGCGCTCGGCGAAGTCCGGATCCGGGTCGCGGGCGGCGGCGATGGCCTTGCACAGCGGGCACACGCAGCACTCGGCGGAGCCGGTGGCGAAGCCGGTCGTGCTGTTGGCGGCCATGGACACCGCGGCGAGCGCGGCGGCGACCAGGCGCTCGGCCTCCTCGCGGGGATCCCTCATGAGCCCTCGACCCGTCGCTTGAGCTCCTTGAGCGCGGTGTCCATGATCATCTTCTCGGCCTTGCGCTTGAACATCCCGAGCATCCCGATCGCCAGCTCCACCGACAGGGAGTAGGTCACCGTGGAGGTGCCGTCCGCGTTGGCGCCGATGTCGTACGAGCCGTTCTGCTGCTTCTGCACCTTCGACGGTGCGGTGAGGCTCCACTCGATGCGGCTCAGGTCCTCGGCGTAGGCATACTGCAAGGTGTACTCATCGGACACCGGGCCCGAGTCGAGCACGAAGTGGACCTGGCTGGCGTAGCCGTCCTCGTACTCCTCGACCACCTCGGCCGACTTCACCGCCGCCACCCATTCCGGATAGCGGGCGAAATCGGCGATGACCGCGGCGACCCGCTCCGGGGGCGCGTCAATGACGATCGACTGAGTCGAAGTGTCGGCCATGCGTGGCAGGCTACCTCTGCCACGGCACCGGCGGGGCGTCGGCTCGCCTGCTCGCAGGCACCTCCGTGTAATTGGGTGTGGGCGCCCTGTGCGTGGTGTTACGCGGAAAGGTAGGTTCCCGATACAGAAGTACAGCGTCGAAATGGAGCCGGACGTGCGCGAGTTCTCCGTCCCCGCCGCGGTCAGCGTCGCCGAGACGGCCACCCTGACCGACCCGGTCTGGGACAACGCCGCCGTGGCCCCCGCCACGGTGCAGTTCCAGCGCCTGGTGGACGGCACCTGGCAGGACGTGACCTGCGCTGACTTCCTCGACCAGGTCGTGGCGCTGGCCCGGGGGCTGCTGGCCGCCGGCATCGAGCCGGGCGAGCGCGTCGCGCTCATGAGCAAGACCCGCTACGAGTGGACCCTCATCGACTACGCGATCTGGACCTGCGGCGCGGTCACGGTCCCGATCTACGAGACCTCCAGCCCCGAGCAGGTGGCGTGGATCCTCGAGGACTCCGGCGCGGTCGCCTGTTTCGTGGAAACCGACGCGCACCGCGACGCCGTGGCCCAGCTGCGCGAGCGCGCCACCGCGCTGGCCCACGTGTGGCAGATCGACGGCACGCCGGGCGCGATCGAGCAGCTCGTCGGCGACGGGGCGGGCGTGTCCCGCGAGGAGGTCGACCGGCGGCGCACCGCGACCAAGGCCGAGGACCTGGCGACGATCATCTACACCAGCGGCACGACCGGCCGCCCCAAGGGCTGCATGATCACGCACCGCAACATGCTCTCCGACATCGTCAACGCGATCCCGGAGCTGCGCTCGCTGTTCAACGAGGGCGCCCGCACGCTGCTCTTCCTGCCCCTCGCCCACTCCTTCGCCCGGCTCATCCAGATCGGCGTGGTCCAGGCCCGGGCCACCATGGGGCACACGGCCGACACGAAGAACCTGGCCGACGCGCTGAAAAGCTTCCGGCCCACCTTTGTACTGTCCGTGCCGCGCGTGTTCGAGAAGGTCTACAACACCGCGAAGCAGCGGGCGCAGGCCGACGGCAAGGGGGCGATCTTCGACCGGGCCGAGCGGGTGGCGATCGACTACAGCGCGTCGCCGTCGCCGGGGCTGCTGCTCAAGGCCCAGCACGCGCTGTTCGACCGGCTCGTCTACGGCAAGCTGCGGGCCGCGCTCGGCGGCCAGTGCACGCGGGCCATCTCCGGCGGCGCCCCGCTCGGCGAGCGGCTCGCGCACTTCTACCGCGGCATCGGGGTGACGATCTACGAGGGCTACGGGCTCACCGAGACCTCGCCCGCGACCAACGCCAACCGCGACACCGGCGTGCGGATCGGCACCGTCGGGCGGCCGCTGCCCGGCGTGACGATCCGCATCGACGACGACGGCGAGATCCTCGTGCAGGGCGACATCGTGTTCCAGGGCTACTGGAACAAGCCCGAGGCCACCGCCGAGGTGATCGACGACGACGGCTGGTTCCACACCGGCGACCTCGGCGAGCTCGACGACGACGGGTTCCTGCGCATCACCGGGCGCAAGAAGGAGATCATCGTCACCGCCGGTGGCAAGAACGTCGCGCCGGCCGTGCTCGAGGACCGGGTCCGGGCCCACGCGCTGGTCAGCCAGTGCATGGTCGTCGGCGACCGGCGGCCGTTCATCGCCGCGCTGGTGACCATCGACCCGGACGCGCTGCCGGCCTGGAAGCGCGACAACGGCAAGCCCGAGGACGCCTCGATGGAGAGCCTGGCCGGCGACGAGCAGCTGCGCGCGGAGATCCAGAAGGCGATCGACGAGGCCAACCAGGCGGTGTCGAAGGCCGAGGCCATCAAGGTCTTCCGGATCCTGCCCCGCGACTTCACCGAGGCGACCGGGGAGCTCACTCCGTCGTTGAAGGTGAAGCGCAACGTCGTGCTGCAGGAGTACTCGGGCGAGATCGCCGCCATCTACGAGCGCTGAGCACCACCCGACCGATGCCCGACCGCAGTTGACAACCCCGGCCGCCTGGAGGGATCGCAGTTGACGGACCTGTCCGCAACCCGCACGGCCGCGCCGGCTCGCAGCACGCCGGCCGGTGAGCGCGCCGGGACGGCCGCGACGCAGGCGCGCACGGCGATCGTCGTGGTGCGGACGCTGCTGCTGGCCCTCGTCGCCGTGCTGCTGCTCTCCGACGACGTGCGCGGCGCCGAGCTGCTCTGGCTCGCGCTGCTGTTCGCCGCCGCGGTCGTCGCGACCGTCGCGCCCGACTCGCACGAGGTCGGCCGGCTCGGCCGGACCGCCGAGGTCCTCATCACCGCCTTCGCCGCGTCGACGCTCAACCACGACGCCGAGGCGCTGCTGCTCTACCTGCCGGTGCCGATCGTCGCCGCCGCGCTGTCCGAGGGGCGCCGCCTCGCCGGGGCCTACCTGGCCGCGGCCGCCGCGCTGCTCGTCATCGGCGGGGCGGTCGAGGGACGGCTCGACGAGCGGGACTACCTCGCCGCGGGCGGCACCTGGCTGGTCATCGCCGGGGTCGCCGCGTTCCAGGCCACGATGCTGCAGCGGGTGCTGCTGGCCCGCCGGCCCGAGGCCACCCCGCAGCCCTACGCCGAGGCCACGCGCCTGCTGACCCAGCTGCGCAGCGTCGCCCGGCAGCTGCCCGGGGCCACGCTCGACCCGGGCGGCCTGGCCGAGCACCTGCTCGACGAGGTCCGGGCGCTGGTGCCCTCCGCCCGCGGGGCCGTGCTGTCCGGCAGCGGCGGCGGGCGGCTGGTCGTGCTGGCCCAGGCCGGCGTGGAGCGGCTCGACTGGGAGACGGCGCTGGACACCGAGAGCGCCGTCGCCGACGCGTGGGCCACCCAGCAGCCGGTCGTCTCCGGGCGCTCGCAGGCCCGCTCGGTCGCCCGCGGGCAGAGCATCTCCTCGATGGCCGTGCCGCTCATCGCCGGGGTGCGCACCGTCGGGCTGATCGTGCTGGAGTCCGACTCCCCCGGCTCCTACCCGCCCGCGCTGGTCGCCAAGGTCCAGTCGGTGACCGGGGCGGCGGCGCTGCGGCTCGAGGCGGCCCTGCTCTTCGACGAGGTCCGCTCCCTGGCGACGACCGAGGAGCGGCAGCGGCTCGCCCGCGAGATCCACGACGGGGTGGCGCAGGAGCTGGTCATGGTCGGCTACGGCATCGACAACGCGGTCGCCGCGCTGCCCGACGCCGAGGCGGCCGAGGAGGAGCTGCGGATCCTGCGGGCCGAGGTCACGCGGGTCATCACGGAGCTGCGGCTGTCGCTGTTCGAGCTGCGCAGCGAGGTGGACCGCTACGGCGGGCTCACCGCGGCGATCTCCGACTACGCACGGACCGTCGGCGCGTCGGCCGGCCTGCGGGTGCATCTCTCGCTCGACGAGACCACCGCCCGGCTGCCGGCCGCCGTCGAGGCAGAACTGCTGCGCATTGCCCAGGAAGCCATCACCAACGCGCGCAAACACGCCGGCGCGGAGAATCTTTGGGTAACGTGCGCGGTCGATCCACCGTTCGCACAGGTAGAAATATCCGACGATGGCAGCGGCATCGGTGAGAACCGGCCGGACGGCCACTATGGTCTTGCGATCATGGCCGAGAGGGCGGAACGTATCCGGGGCCGGTTGGAGATCACGCCACGCGTGCCGAATGGGACCACAGTGGCGGTTGTGCTCGGAACCGCACCGCGTGCGCGGTAGCGTGAAGGCACCCAGAGGGAGAGAGCACCGGGAATGTCTACTACCGCGACGCCGACGACACGCACCAAAGTGCTGCTCGTCGACGACCACGATCTGATTCGCCGAGGGCTGCGGCACGCGTTCGAGCGCGACCGCCAGTTCGAGGTGGTGGGCGAGGCCGCGACCGCCGCCGAGGCGATCCGCCAGGCCGGCGCGCTGCAGCCCGACGTCGTGATCATGGACCTCCGGCTGCCCGACGGCAGCGGGCTGGAGGCCACCCGCGCCCTGCGCAAGACCAGCAACAGCATGGGCATCGTGGTGCTGACCATGTATGCCGGCGACGACCAGCTCTTCGGCGCGCTCGAGGCCGGAGCCTCCGCGTTCGTGCCCAAGACGGCCCCGGCCGACGAGGTCGTGGCCGCGGCCCGGCACGCCGCCTCGGCGCCCAGCGCGTTCACCGCGGCCGACCTGGCCGAGGCGATGAAGCGCCGGCTGGCCCCGAGCGGCCCGCAGCTGTCGCCCCGCGAGGGCCAGGTCCTGCGCCTGCTCGCGGACGGCATGAGCGTGGCCGGCATCGCCAAGCAGCTGTTCGTCTCCGAGTCCACCGCGAAGACGCACATCTCGAAGCTCTACGAGAAGCTCGGCGCGGCCAACCGGGCCCAAGCGCTCATGACGGCATTGCGTCTCGGTCTGCTCGAAGCCCCCGACGCCCCCAGTTTCTGACGCGTTCTCCCCCGACCCCGCAATCGCGCTGACGGCCGGCTCCCGATACCCCCGGGCAGCCGGCCGCGCCATTCCCGGAATGCGCCGGCGTGGATAACCCCGCCGTTTCCGGCCGCGTTTCGGCGTCGCTTTCGATTCCGGCGCCCGGGCGCGTTTCCCTGTCGCCGATATTCGCGCCGCGGCCGTCGGGGCGAGAGGATCGTCACCGCGGAGCGAGGAGGGACTGCAGGCGGGCGGCCTGTGTTTCCCAGCGCCATTCGGACTCGACCCAGGCGCGGCCGGCCGCGCCCATGCGCCTGGCCAGGTCGCGGTCCCGGAGCAGGGTGACGAGCCGGTCGGCCACCGCGTCCACGTCGCGGCCGGGGACCACGAAGCCCGTCTCGCCCTCCCGGACCGCGTTGGGGGCGCCGCCCGAGTCGCCCGCGAGGACGGGCAGGCCGGTGGCGGAGGCCTCGAGGTACACGATCCCGAGCCCTTCGACGTCGAGACCGCGGCGCCTCGTGCGGCAGGGCATCGCGAACACGTCCCCGGCCGCGTAGTGCGCGGGCAGCTCGGCCCACTCGACCGGGCCGGTGAAGACGACGTCGCCGCTCACGCCGTGCTCGCGGGCGAGGCGTTCGAGGGTCGAGCGGTACGGCCCGCCGCTCACCACCAGCAGCGCCGCGTCCGGCACCGCCCGGCGGATCCGCGGGAGGGCCCGGATGAGCACGTCCTGGCCCTTGCGCGGCACCAGCCGGGAGACGCACACGATGACCGGGCGGCCGGCCAGCCCGTGACGCTCCCGGACCACCGAGCCGTCGACCCGCGGCGAGTAGGCGTCCACGTCCACGCCCGGCGCGAGCTGCCGCAGCTGCGTGAGGCCGCCGATGGCGCGGGCGAGCCGCACCCGGAAGTACTCCCCCAGGTACGTGACCACGTCCGTCCCCCGCGCGATCCGCCGCAGCAGGCTCCGCGCGCCCGGCAGCGCCGCCCACCCGGCCTCGTGCCCGTGCGTGATCGCCACCGCGCGCTCGATCCCGGCGCGGCGGCGCAGGCCCGCGGCGAGCAGCCCGAGCGGGGCCGCGGCGCCGAACCAGACCCGGTCGCAGCCGCGGGCGCGCGCGATCTCGGCGGCCCGCCGGGCCACGTGCGGGGTCGGCAGCAGCATGCCGGTGTTCTCCCGGACGACCTCGAACGGCTGCTCGGCGTCGAACTTCTCGGCGCCCGCGAAGGTCGACGCGTAGACGACGACCTCGTCGCGCGGCTGGCGGACGGCGAGGTTGTGCACGAACTGCTGAATGCCGCCCGGCCGGGGCGGGAAGTCGTTGGTGATCAGCAGTGAGGTCGCCACCGGCAGACTGTACCGGCGCGCCCTGCCGGGCCCGGCCACGAGGCGCCACGGGCCACGAGACCGAAGCGTCGGGGCCGGAGGGTCTGGGCTCGGAGGGTCAGGGCTCGGAGGGTCGGGGCTCGGGGCCGGAGGGTCAGGGGTCGGGGGTCAGGCGTCGAGCCACCTCACCCAGGCCGGGGCGACCAGGCGGGTCAGGGCCTCGTAGCCGGCCGCGCCCGGGTGCGCCCCGTCGCCGGCGCGGACCTCGCGCATCCAGACCGGGTCGCGCACCAGGGCGGGCAGCGTGCTCACGTACGGCACCCGCAGGTCCCGGCAGGCCTCCGCGAAGCTCTCGTCGAGCGCGGCGAGCGCGCGGTTGACCGGCTCGTCGTCGACCGGCGGCGGGCCGACCACGAGCCGCGGCCACGCGGCGGCGTCGGTCAGCAGGGTGCGCAGGCGGCCGGTGGACCCGGCCGCGGGCAGGCCCTGGACGGTGTCGTTGACCCCGAAGGAGAGCACGAGCCGCGCGTCGCAGCCGGCCGGCAGGCGCGGCGTGCACTCGGCGCGCCAGCGGGCCAGCACGTCGGCCGACGTGTCGCGGCGGATGCCCAGGTTGTAGGCGGTCAGCGGGGTACCGCGGCGATGGGCCAGCGCGGCGAGCCGGCCCGCCCAGCCGAGGCACTGGGGATCGCCGACCCCGGCGACGAAGGAATCCCCGAGGAAGCAGACGCGCACATCCGACGACATGGGTCCATTGCATCTGAGTGGCGGTACCCAGCGCGAAATGGGTACCGCGACTCAGGCCCGCACCCCGGCCCGACCGGCAGATTCTTCGCATGCCGTACACGCTCGCTGATGGGGGTGCCGCGACCGCGCGGCGACGGGACGTGGTGTACCGGCGGGTCACGCGCGCGCTGGCGGTCGCGCTCGTGCCCGTCGCCTGGCTCGTGGCATCCCACCGGGGCGCGAGGACCGCCCCGCTCGCCTCGCGGGCACGGGCTTTCGGCCCCGGGCGGCACCGGGCCGAGCCCGGATCGCCCACAGGGGCGCTCGGGTCCGCGCACGACCTGGCCCAGGTCGGCTCGCCCGCGGCGGCGCTCGGGTCCGCACACGACCTGGCCGAGCTCGGCTCGCCCGCGGGGGCGCTCGGGTCCGCGCACGACCTGGCCCAGGTCGGCTCGCCCGCGGCGGCGCTCGGGTCCGCGCGCGACCTGGCCGAGCCCGGCTCACCCGCGGGGCGCTTCGCCCCGCGCGCGACCTGGCCGAGCCCGGCTCACCCGCGGGGGCGCTTCGCCCCGTGCGGGACCGGGTCGAGCGGGCAGCGCCCGCCTCGCGCGCGCTCGGGCCCGCGCGGCACCGGGCCTGCCAGTGGGCGCTCGCGGCGCGGTTTCCGGCCGAGGAGCTGGCCGGGCTGACGGTGGCGACC
This sequence comes from Dactylosporangium sp. CA-052675, assembly GCF_050947935.1. Classification (GTDB taxonomy): domain Bacteria; phylum Actinomycetota; class Actinomycetes; order Mycobacteriales; family Micromonosporaceae; genus Dactylosporangium. The sequence continues at coordinate 8,830,772 of NZ_CP192010.1, forward strand.
CGGGCCGCGTTCGAGGCGGCGCGCGCCGAGGCCCTGTGGCGCCACGGCGAGCTGATCGGCCTCACGTCGGGCTATCGCGACCCGGCGGAGCAGGCCCGGCTCTTCGCCGCGGCGGTCGCCCGCGACGGGTCGGTCGCGGCGGCGTGGCGCCGGGTGCTGCCGCCGCACGCGTCGCGGCACGTCGCCGGGACCGCGCTGGACGTGCGGCCGACCGAGGGCGCCCGGTGGCTCGAGCGCCACGGCGACCGGCACGGGCTCTACCGGACGTACGACAACGAGTGGTGGCACTTCGAGTACCGGCCGGACGGGCGGCCGGTGCGCCTGCCGCATCCGGGAGTCCCCGAGCCGTGCCCGCCGCGGCCCACCGATTCACGCACGTGCATGAGCGCGACGATTCGGCGATGATCGCTGCGATGCCCACGCCGATCCCGTCCACGCCGATCCCCTCCACTCAGGGCCCGTCCACCCAGGTCCCACCCGCCCCGGTCCGGCCCACCGCCACGGCGCGGCAGCGGACCGCGGCCCTCGCCGGTGCGCTCGGCGGCGCGCTGCTGCTCGTGGCCACGTCCTCGGCGCACTCGCCCGACGGCGGGCCGGGCAACCCGGTGCTCAACCTCGCGCTGCAGGCCAGCCCCCGCGACGCGTTCGACGCCGCGTACGAGCTGGGGCCGATCGTCGTCATCGTGGCCGCGCTCGTGCTGCTGCGCCGGTGGCCGGTGCTGATGGCGGGGGCGGGGCTGCTGGCGGTACCGATGCTGCTGCCGATGGAACTGGCACGGCACCTGCCGCTGTCGGTGTCGCTGCTGACCCGCTGCGCCCAGCCGCTCGCGCTCGTCGCGGTGCTCGCGGCCGCCCAGGCGATGCTCCGGCGCGGCGAGACCGGCCGGGGCACGCTGGTCGCGGGGCTCGGTGTCGGGACCACCCTGCTCGGCATGGCCATCGCCGACGCCTGGTGGCAGCCGTACGGCGCCGTCTACGACTGGCAGCGCACGCTCGTCGTGCTCGGGATCGCCGGCGCGGCGACGGCGGCGTGGCTGCTGCGCGGGCACGACCCCGCGGCCCGGCCCGACGGCCCCGAGCACCGGGGCTGGCCCCGGCTGCGGCTGGTCCTGGCCGGCGGCCTCGCCCTGGCGCTCGCCTTCCCGCTGGGCCTGCTCACCCCGGACCGCCTCGCCGTGCTGCTCGGGGTCTCCCGGAGCGCGATGTACCGGCACGCGTACGTGGCCGGAGCCGTCATCGGCACCATCACGCTCATCGTGGTCGCCGCGCTCGCGGCGATGGCCGGCCCCTGGTCCCTCGGCGGGGCCCTGACCGCGGCGACGGCCCAGGTCGGCATGGTCGCGCCGCTGATCCTGGCGATGGGGGCGCTGCGGTACACCACCCTGCCCTTCTTCTGCGTGCTCGGCGGGCTCGCCGTCGGCGCCGGCCTCGCCTGGACCCGGCTGCGGGTGCCGCTCACCGCCGGCGTGACCGTGGCCGCCGCGACCGCGCTGTTCATCGCGTACGCGGCCACGACCGGGCACCCGGAGAAGCTCGCCAGCCAGGGCAGCGTCGTGCCGGGCATCCTCATCGCGGTGCTCGTCACCGCGGCGGCGACGGCGATCGCCGGCACCATCGCCCCGGCCCTCGCCCCGTCGGGCGCCGCACCCGCGACCCTCGGCCCGCTCGCGGTCGTGCTGGCCCTCGGCGGGCGGCAGGCGATCGAGGCCACGTACCTGCAGGACGGGCTGCCCGCCTCCTCGTACTTCAACCCGGTCTTCCACCTCACCACGTCGGCCGTCCTGCTCCTCGTCGCCGCGGCGGGCGTCGGCGGGCTCGGCTTCGCCCAGCAGTGGGCGTCGCGCCGCGCGGACCGCCTGCGCGCGGAGCAGATCCGCCGCGAGGCCGCCGAGGCCGAACGCAACCGGCTCGCCCGCCCCATCCACGACGGCGTCCTGCAGGTGCTCGCGCTCATGCAGCGCCACGGCAACGAGCTCGGCGGGGCCGGCCCGCAGCTCGCCACCCTCGCGGGCGAGCAGGAGCAGGCGCTGCGCAACCTGCTCTCCGGCGGCCCCGTCGCGCCGGCGGCCGACCGCCTCGACGTGCGCGCCGCACTCACGGCCCTCGCCTGCCCGACCATCGAGGTCGCGGCGCCCGCGGATCCGGTGCTCCTGCCGGCCGACGTGTCCACCGAGCTCACCGCCGCCGTCCAGGCCGCCCTCGACAACGTCCGCCGCCACGCGGGCCCGACGGCGCGCGCGTGGGTCCTCGTGGAGGACGAGGGCGATGCCGTACGCGTGACCGTCCGCGACGACGGCGTGGGCTTCGCACCGCAGCGCCTGGCGGAGGCGGCGGACGCGGGGCGGCTGGGCGTGGCCCAGTCGATGCGCGGGCGGATCGCGGACCTGGGCGGGACGACGGAGATCTCCAGCCGCCCGGGGAAGGGCACCGAGGTCGAGTTCTACGTCCCCCGCCGCCGCGACTCCCCCGCCTGACGCGACCGCCCACGCCTTTCCCGCGCGAGACACCCTCTTCCTTCGGCGAGCGCCCGCGCGCAGGAACGGCTCGCTCCTTGTTCTCTTCGTGCTTCCCAGGTTTCTCCGTGATTCTGTCGTGCTTCCCCGTGTTCTCCCGTGCCTCTCCGCGCGATGGCGGCACCGCCGGTCGGGAAGCGCTCGCACGGCGGCTCGACGTTCTCTCGTGCCTCTCCGCGCGATGGCAGCACCACCGGTCGGGAAGCGCTCCCACGGCAGCTCGACGCGCCGGGCGTGCGGATCGGCGGATCGGCCGCGCGGGCGTACGGAGCCGGAACGGTCGCGGCTGGCCAGGGCGGCCGGGTGAGGGATCGCTCGTACGGGACGGTTTGCGGTCCGCGAACTCCCGGACCGCTCCAGCTGATCGAGGGCGCGGAGGTGCGCGGCCTCGGCCGGGCGACGTGCGCTCGGCGAGACGGCTCGAGGTCCGCGCAGTCGCAGACAGTCGCGGTTGGTCACACCGGGCGCGCGGGCCCGGCTTGGGCGTGTGGTTGTGGACGGCTGCGGCTGCTCGGGCACATAGGTCCGGCTGCGGCGGTGTACGGGCGGCGAGACGGCTCGCGGGTCCACGAAATCCCCAACCCCTCCGGCTGGTTAAGGGCGCGGAGGCGCGCGGCGTCGGCCGGGCGGGTGCGGGCGGCGAGACAGGTTGCGGATTTACAGGTCTGCGGGACCGCGGCCGAACGCGAGTGCGGGCCGAAGACGAACACGGGCAAGGACCGAACACGAGCGCGGGCCGGACACGAACGCGAGTCGGAGACGAATACGAGCACGAGCCGAAGGCGAGGGCCGGGCGAGGGCGAGGGCGGGGCGAAGGCGAGGGCGGGTTAGGGGTGGGTGCGGGCCCAAGCTCGGGACGCGGCCATGCGTTCCACCGCTGTCGGGTGGCTGCCGAACAGGAACTGCTCCAGCGGGTTGGGGTCCGGGTCGCCCAGGTTGACCAGGGCCAGGCGGCCCTGCATGGCCTCGAACTCCTTCGGGTTCGCGGTCAGCCGTAGGGCGTGTTCGTCGGCTCGGGCCTCGACGCGGCGGGAGACGAAGGCCTGGGCCGGGCCGGCAAACAGGCTCGCGACCGTGGCCAGGGCCAGGAGCAGGGCCAAGGCCCTGGGTTCGGCGATCGAGTCGACGCGGGCCAGGCGCAGCAGGGCCGACCAGGAGCCGATCAGGTAGAGGGCGCAGACCGCCGCCGCGGCGCCCAGGGCGCCCAGCAGCGTTCCCGTCAGGACGTCTCCATCCTTGGCGTGGCCGAGCTCGTGGGCCACCACGGACTCGACCTCGGCCGGTGGGGCCTTCTCCAGCAGGGTGTCGTAGACGACGATGCGGCGGGTCGGGCCGAGGCCGGAGACGTAGGCGTTCACGGCTCGGGTGCGGCGGGACGCGTCGGCGACGAGCACGTCGCGGACCGGGACGCCGTCGCGGGCGGCCAGGCTCATGAGGCTCGTGCGCAGCTCGCCGTCGGGCATCGGGGTGAACTTGTTGAAGACCGGCTCGACGAGGACGGGCAGGATGAACGAGAACAGGATCGTGAGCACCGCGGCGCCGGCCGCGCCCCAAGCCCACCACCAGCGCGGGGCGAAGTGGGTGACCGTGTAGAAGCCGACGAGCACGATCGCGCCGATGACGGCGCCGACCGCGTAGCCCTTGAGCAGGTCGACGGTCCATCCGCCCCAGTTCTGGGTGGACAGGCCGTAGCGGCGCAGGATCGACTGGCGCCACGCGGACAGGGGCAGCGCGACGACCTCGCCGACGAGGGTGACGAGGAAGCCGCCGAGCAGGGCGCGGGCCAGCCAATGGCCGCCGAACGGGCGCCCGGCCTGCTCCACGAGCCAGGCGCCGGCCGGGGTGAGGCCGAGCACGAGGGCGACGACGAGGCCGAGGACGATCGAGAGATACATCCCCGGGCGCAGCGCCGCGTGGAAGGCACGCCCCTGGGCGACCGCGTCGCGCGGCAGGGTGTTGAGCGCGGCGAGCTGGTCGGCGCGCGGCGCGGGCGGCGACGACCAGGGCACCCGCAGCAGCGCGACGACGGCCGCGGCGACGAGCAGCACGACGAGCGTGACCGTGGCCCACAGACGGGGAGTCATCGTGCCAGCCTATGCGGCACGCCGTCGGCCGCGCCCGGCACGCGGGGCGTGACCGCGGGACCGAGGCGGGTGGTCATCGCGGCGGCCTATGCGGCGCGCCCGCGGCGCCGGCGGGGTGAGGGCACGGGGGTCACGGGGGTTGGCTCGTAGTGGGTGGGCTCGAAGTGGGTGGGCTCCAGGACGGTGACGTCGAACCCGGCGAGCTCGAACACCTCGATGGCGCGCACCTCCTCGGCGCCGAGCTGGTGCAACGCGGGCGGGGTGTCGAGCAGCAGGGTCACCACGCAACTCCTGCAGGCGTTGCCCCGCACCGAACAGCTTTCGCAGTCGACGAGCATCGCTCCTCCAATACCGACGATCCGCCGGAGCCGGGATCCGCCCGGCATATGGCGTATCGGTGAACCCGATAGCACGAACGGTAGCGAGGGGGTACGACAAAAAATGCAGATGCCCAGGTCAGAGCGATGATCACAGAGCGTGGGGAGGCGCGCCGGACCCGCCCAGAGGGTGCGGCGCGCGACAGCAGGGTGCGGGCACCGGACGAGCGCGCACGGGAAGGCGAGACGCGGTAGCCGGGTGACGTTCCCCGTGGCTCGGCCGACGGACCGGCGCCACGCCGACCTACCCCCGAGCGCCCACACACGCGGCCGGGGACGGCCGGCCACCAGGGGGTCAGGAGCGAGACAGGCGGCGCAGGAGGGTGTCGGAGGAGAGGGGGTAGGCGCCGTGGCGGCGTACCCCGTCGATGACCTCCTTGTCCGAGGAGATCACCACGATCGGGCGCCCCGCGGGTTCGGCCCGGACCAGGCGCCGGATCAGCTCGTCGGCCGTCTCGCCCTTGCGGGAGAACAGCACGCGCACGCCCCTCGGCGCCGGTGGCAGGCCGTGCACCCGCTCCGCGCCGTCGAACACGACGGTGACCTCGGCGCGGGTCTGCGCCGCGAGGCCGCCGACCCCGGCGATGAGGCGGTTGCGCTGCTGCTCGAGGGAGATCTCCGCGTACCCCTTCTTCGTCACGTTGTAGCCGTCGACGATCATGTGCGCCTTGGGCAGGCTCAGCAGCTGGTCGAGGCGGGCCGGGTCGTCGGCGTTCAGGGCGCGCGCGGCGGCGGTGACGCCCTCCGGGCGCTCGGCGGCGGCGTCGGCCACGAAATCGGCCGGGAGCTTGTCGGTCGGGTCGAGGGCGAGCTCGCGACGCAGGCCGACGGCGGCCTGGCCGATGGTCTCGAGCAGCAGCCAGAGGCGGGCGTCGTCGACGGCGCGGGCGTCCTTGGCGCTCTGCCGCTGGGCGCCCGCGGCGGTCTCGGCCTCGGCGAGGCGGGCCCGCAGGCGGCGCAGCTCGGCGTCGTGGTCGGCGTTGACCTTGGCGGCGCGGCCCTTCTCGGCCGCGAGCATGTCGGTGGCCTTGCGCTCCTTGGCCTGCGACTCGCGCAGCGACTTGGCCAGCGCCCGGGCCTCCTCGCGCAGGCCGGCGGTCTCGTCGCGGAGCCGGGCCAGCTCGTCGCGCAGCTTGTCGGCCTCGACGCGGGCGACGGCGCGGTCGTGCTCGGCGCGTGCCAGGCGCTGCTCGACGTCGCGGACGCGCTCGGAGGCGACGGCCCCCTCGGCCTCGGCGCGCACGGTCTCGGTCGCGTCGGTGACGAGCCGGCGCCAGCCGTCGGGGCGGGCGAGGTACGCCAGCGCCGCCACCTCGACCGGGTCCGCCGCCGCCGGTGCGACCCCCTCGAGCACGGCCGCGCCCAGGTCACCGGCGTCGTTGACCACCCGGGTGGCCAGGCGCTGACGCAGCAGGGGGTCGCCGGAGAGCTGCATGGCGATGACGGGGCCGCCGAGGCGGGCGCGCCGGTTCGGGGCGAACTTGGCCACCCGCCGCAGCGGCATGGGCAGCTCCTCCAGCGGCAGACCGGTCATGGCCCCCGCGGCGAGGGCGATCACCCGCTGCCGTACGACCTCGGGCAGCACCGGCTCGAGTTCGTCCTCCGTGGCCTGCGCAGGCTCCAGCGCGGCCTCGATCTCGAGGTCGTCGGGAGCGTCGTGCGCAGACATCACTCCAGTGTCGCATTGTCGACCACATTCGCCCGGGATGGTGTCCGAGACGGCCGCCTTACCTCCAACGGCTAAAAGCTGACATATCCTTATTTCACCCGATTAGGTGTACGGCTTGGGAGGCGGGGATGGCGATACCGGTACCCAGCAACGAGGCGGACCGCGTCTCCGAGCTGCACGCGATGGCTGTCCTGGACACGCCGCCGGAGACCGATTTCGACGACATCGTCCGAATCGCGAGCGAGGTCTGCGGCGCGCCGATCTCGCTCGTCACGCTCGTGGACACCGAGCGGCAGTGGTTCAAGGCCAAGGTCGGCGACATGGACCTGGAGGAGACGCCCCGCGAGGTGGCCTTCTGCGCCCACGCGATCATGGGCCGCGACCTCATGGTCGTGCCCGACGCCACCGCCGACGTGCGCTTCGCCGACAACCCGTACGTCACCCAGGACGACGGCATCCGCTTCTACGCCGGCGCGCCGCTGCTCACGGCGGAGGGCGCGGCCCTGGGCACCCTGTGCGTGGTCGACCACAACCCGCACCGGCTCAACCTCGACCAGATGAAGGCGCTGCGGGCCCTCGCCAAGCAGGTCACCGAGCTGCTCGAGCTGCGCCGGCTGGTGGTGACCGACGACCTGCGGGGCCGGCCCGAGCCCCGCTCGGTGGACCTCGCCTACCTGACCGAGGCCCGCATCCGGGAGCTGCGCGGGATCGCCGACGCCCGCAACATCGCCATCACGCTGGGGCTGACCGACCCGGCCTCGATCCACGCGGACCCCGCGCGGCTGTCCCGCGCGCTCGACTACGTCATCTTCGGCGCGCTCAAGCTGGCCCCGGCCGGCGGCCGGGTCGCCGTACGGGTGCTGGGCACCCCGGTGCCGACGATCGAGATCGGCCACGCCGGCGGCAGCATCCGGCCCGAGTGGCAGGCCGACCTCGCCGGGACGCGCCCGGCCGACGAGCCGGTGCCCCGGGCGGTCGCCGACATCCTGCGCGCCCACGGGGCCACCGTCATGGACACCTCGGCCATGATCGGCTCCCCCGACGTGCGCATCGAGCTGCGGTTCCCGCCGCACTAGGATTTTTTGTCACACCCTGGTCGTAGTGTGCGCCCGTGCCCCACTACCACCAGGAATCCCTCGACGCCCTGTTCGACGACCCGCGCGCCGCCACCCTGTTCTCCACCACGTTCGTCGTGGTCGACCTGGAGACCACCGGCGGCGCACCGGACGGCGGCGGCATCACCGAGATCGGCGCGGTGAAGGTCCGCGGCGGCGAGATCCTGGGCGAGTTCGGCACCCTGGTCAACCCGGAGGAGCGGGTGCCGGCGTTCATCACGGTGCTCACCGGCATCACCGAGATGATGCTGCTGGAGGCGCCGCGGCTGGAGACGGTGCTGCCGAGCTTCCTCGAGTTCGCCCGGGGCGCGGTGTGGGTCGCGCACAACGCGCCCTACGACACCGGGTTCCTCAAGGCGGCCTGCGCCAAGCACGGCTACGCGTGGCCGAAGCCGATCGTGCTCGACACCGCCGCCATCGCCCGGCGCGCGATGGTCGCCGACGAGGTGCCCAACCACCGCCTGTCGACCCTCGCGCGGCACTTCCGGGCCTCGACCCAGCCGGTCCACCGGGCGCTGGACGACGCCCGGGCCACCGTGGACGTGCTGCACGGGCTCTTCGCCCGGCTCGGCAGCCTCAAGGTGCACACCGTCGGCGACGTGATCGAGTTCGTCAAGGCGGTCAGCCCGGCCCAGCGGCGCAAGAAGCACCTGGCCGAGGGGCTGCCCGACGCCCCCGGGGTCTACATCTTCCGCGGGCACAAGGACCGGCCGCTCTACATCGGCACCAGCTCCTCCATCGCGACCCGCGTGCGCAGCTACTTCACGGCGGCCGAGAAGCGCGCGCGGATCAGCGAGATGATCAACGCGGCCGAGCGCGTGGAGGCCATCCCGTGCGCGCACTCGCTGGAGGCCGAGGTGCGCGAGCTGCGCCTGATCGCGGCGCACAAACCGCCGTACAACCGCCGCTCGAAGTTCCCGGAGCGCGTGGTCTGGCTCAAGCTCACCAGGGAGGCCTACCCCCGGCTGTCGGTCGTGCGGGAGGTGCAGGGCGACGGCGCGGCCTACCTCGGGCCGTTCGGTTCGCGGCGCTTCGCCGACCTCGCGGCGGCCGGGCTCTACGACGCGCTGCCGATCCGCCAGTGCACCCACAAGCTGTCGCTGCGCACCAAGACCCCGGCGTGCGCGCTCGCCGAGCTGGGCCGCTGCCCGGCGCCGTGCGAGCACCGGATCTCGGCCGAGGACTACGAGACGGCGGCCGCGGCGCCGTTCCGGGCGGCCACGGTCGGCGACCCCGGGCCGGTCGTGCGCGGGCTCATGGCGCGGATCGAGGCCCTGGCCGAGGCCGAGCGCTACGAGGACGCGGCGACGCTGCGGGGCCGGCTCGTCGCGTTCCTGCGCACCGCGATCCGCCAGCAGCGCCTCGCCGGGCTGAGCGGGCTGCCCGAGGTGGTGGCCGCGCGCCCGTCGGCCGGTGGGGGCTGGGAGATCGCGGTGGTGCGGCACGGGCGACTCGCCGCGGCGGGCGTTTCACCCCCGAGGGTGCATCCACAGCCGACGCTGGATGTGGTGTTGGCCACAGCGGAAACCGTCCAGCCCGGGCCGGGACCGACGCCGCGGGCCTCCCCGGAGGAGACCGAGCGCATCCTGGCGTGGCTCGAGCGGCCCGAGACGCGGCTGGTCAAGACCGATATCGGCTGGTCGTCGCCGGTGGACGGGGCCGCGCGGTGGCGGCCGTTCCTCGTGCGGGCGGAGGCGGCCGCCTCGGTTCAGACCGACTTGGACGGGTAGGTACATCGGACGAACGACCATACTCAAATGACCGATCGGATGCCCGGTGGGAAACTAGGCTGGAACCTACCCAAACCCAGGCCCGTGCAGGCCCGTCGGTGAGGAGGTGCCGCTATGGAGCCCGGAATGCAACCCGGCGCGTCTTTTGGTGCGGGCTCCTCCCCGGCACCGGGCGCCGCGTTCGCCGGTTCAACAGTCCCGGGTGTTGACTCCCACGAGCCGGGGGCTTCAAACATCGCGGCCGCGGCGGATGTCGTGGGCCCCAATGCGACGCACAGCGAGTACATGGTGGACCCAGCGGCGTCGGACGGCAACCCCATGGAGTTTCCGAATTTCCGCGGCGCCGGGACGAATCCGCTCGCAGGCCCGGTGACCAGCCAGGACGCGCACCGGCTGGTCGACGAGGCGGTCACGGCGCTGGACGACTCCGGCGTGTCGCCGCCGGGCCGGCCCTCCCCCGACGACGGGGCGAACGCGGGCCCCGGGGCGATCGGACCGCGGACGATACGCGTCGAGAACCTCGGCTCCGGCGGGTTCCTGACCCCGGGCGAACGGCCCCGGCCGGCGGAGATGTTCCTCGGACCCAAAGGCCTCCCCACCGCGACCATCGCGACGCCCGAACGGCGGCGGGCCGCGCCGCCAGGCGAGCGGGCCGGGACCGAGCGGGCCGGGACCGAGCGGGCCGGGACCGAGCGGTCGCCGAACGACCGGGGCGGGGACGGCGCCGAACGTCCACACGAACAGCAACACGCCGCGTCGCAGCAGGCGGACCGAGTGCCCGCGGATCGGATGAGCCCGGATCGAGCCCGACGGCCCGACCACGTGCCGGCCGACCGCGGGCATCAGCATGACCGGGCAGTGAACGACCGCGCCCCCTCCGGCGAGCGACCCACGAACGAGCACGGCGGACGGGCCGAGCGCGGGAGCAACGAGCACGAGCCGCGCGCCGGCGGACCCGACTGGCCCGCCAACGACCGGGCGATCGAGAACCGGCCGCGACGCGCGGAGGCAGAGTCACAGACCGCCCCGGCCGACGAACCGGCGACCGAGACCCACGAGGCCCAAGCCGCCGAGCGCCGGGCCGAGACCGCCCAGAGCCGAGCCGAGACCGCCGAGCGCCGAGTCGGGACCGCTGAAAGCCGGGCCGGGACCGCCCAGAGCCGAGCCGAGACCGCCGAGAGCCGGGCCGGGACCGCCGAGGGCGGCAAGCCGCGCAACACGCACGCGCCGGACGAGAGCCGCGCGGGCCGCAAGCAGGCGCCGCCCCGGCCGAGCCGGCGGGAGCCGCTCGACGACCGGTACGCGGCGCCCCGCAAGAAACTGACCGCGCCGGCGGCCGACGACTCGCCCGAGGTACCGCCGCCGCCGAGTTATCAGGCGCTCGCCGGGGGTGCGGTGCCGGGCGACCCGACCGCCACCTACACGGCGATCATCGGGGCCCGGCTGCGGGCGATGCTGCCGTGGCAGTCGGGCGACGACCCGATGTCGGGCATTCTGCGAGTACACCGGCAGATCCATCCGTCCGCGGACATCGCGCTGCTGCGCCGGGCGTATGCCACCGCCGAGCAGATGCACCGCGGGCAGATGCGCAAGAGCGGCGAGGCCTTCATCTCGCACCCGCTGGAGGTCACCGAGATCCTCGCGGACCTCGGGATGGACACGACGACGCTGGTCGCGGCCCTGCTGCACGACACCGTCGAGGACACCGACTACACCCTCGGGGCGCTGGAGCGCGACTTCGGCGGCGAGGTCGCGCTGCTCGTCGACGGCGTCACCAAGTTCGACAAGATGTTCTACGGCGCCGACGCCGAGGCCGAGACGATCCGCAAGATGATCGTCGCCGCCGGGCGGGACGTGCGGGTGCTCGTCATCAAGCTCGCCGACCGGCTGCACAACATGCGCACCATCGACGCGCGGTCGGTCAAGAGTCGGGTCCGCATCGCCACCGCGACGCGGGAGGTGCTGATCCCGCTGTGCGAGCGGCTCGGCATCCAGGCGCTGAAACGGGAGCTCGAGGACTGGGTGCTGCGGGCGGTGTCGCCCAGCGGCTACGCGGTCGTCGCCGACTACGTGGAGCAGCGGGTCGGCTGGGACGGCTACCTCGAGAAGGTCATCTCCGCGGTGAGCGGCGACCTCAAGCGCTTCGGCCTCGACGCCACCGTCTCCCCCCGGCCCCGGCACCTGTACTCCATCTGGAAGGACACCGTCGACGGCAACTACGCCGAACCGCACGACCTGCCCCGGGTCGTGATCGTGGTCGACGGGCCCGACACCGACTGCTACGCGGCGCTGGGCGCCGTCCACGGCAAGTGGCGGCCGGTCCCCGGGCGGTTCAAGGACTTCATCGCGACGCCGAAGAACAACAACTACAAGTCGCTGCACACCACGGTGCTCGGGCCCGAGGGCCGCTCGGTCGAGGTGCTGATCCGCACCGTCGAGATGCACCAGGCGGCGGAGTACGGCATCGTCGCGAACTTCCGCTACCCGAGCACCGCCGCGCGCTTCGGCCCCGCGTCCAAGGCCGAGCAGCTCGACTGGCTGCGCCGGCTGCTCGACTGGGAGGCGTCCGCGTCCGACCCGTCGCAGTTCATCGCCTCGCTGCGCTGCGACCTCGCCGAGGACCAGATCCTCGTGCTCACGGCGGGCGGCGGGCGCCCGGTGCTGCTGCCCGCGGACGCGACGCCGGTCGACCTGGCGTACATCCTCGGCGCCGACGTCGGCAACCGATGTATCGGCGCCCGGGTCAACGGCCGCCTCACCGCCGTCTCCTCCCCCCTCGCCGACGGCGACACGGTCGAGATCATCACCCGCGCCGGCCAGCGCGACGAGTTCGACTTCGACGCCGACGCCCCCGCGCGCGGGCCGTCCCCGGAGTGGCTCGACTTCGTGCGTACCCCGCACGCCCGCCTCCACATCAGCCGCTGGTTCGAGGCCCACGAGGCCCCGGCGATCACCGTCGCCAACAAGGTCCGCCTGGGCCGGCTCGCCATCGGGCTGGCACTGCGCCAGCAGGGCCGCGGCCTCGCCAGTGACCTGCCGCTCGTACGCCTCGCGCCCCGCCTCGGCTTCCCCGACCTCGAGACCCTCCTCGTCGCGGTCGCCGACCACGCCCGCACCGCCGACGAGGTCGTGGCCGAGCTGATCGCGCTGGTCGACCACTCGCCGCACTGACCCCGCGCACGTCTCATCTAGCCTTACCGGATGACCGACATGCGTGGGCGCGTGCGCGCGCTGGCGTACCGCACGTTCTACCGGCTCCCCGGGCGCTGGAAGCGGCGAATCGTGCGCACGTTCCAGCCGACGTACACCATCGGCGCCGTCGCGATCGTCCGCGACCCCACGCTCACGCGGATCCTGCTGCTGCGCCAGCCGCCCGGCGCCGGCTGGTCGCTGCCGGCCGGGCTGATGGACCGCGGCGAGACCCCGGCCCAGACCGCCGCCCGCGAGCTGCACGAGGAGACCGGCGTCAAGCTCCCGCCGGAGCGGATGCGCCCGGCCGCCCCCAACGCGATCGTGCACACCCGCGGCCAGTGGGTCGACATGGTCTTCGAGGCCGAGGTCGAGCCCGGCGACGAGCTCGTCGTCGACCACGCCGAGATCCTCGAGGCGGCCTGGCACCGGGTCGACAACCTGCCGCCGCTGACCGTGTCCACGTCACGGCTGCTCGCGCACTACGGCATCGGGCCGTACAAGGACTACCCCGAGGTCCTGGAGGCATGAGCGCCGACATCTGCGCCGTGGTCCTCGCGGCCGGGGAGGGCCGGCGGCTGCGGCCGCTGACCGAGCACCTGCCCAAGGCGCTGTGCCCGGTGGGCAACGTCGCGCTGCTGGACCGGGCGCTGGAGCGGGTGCGCCACCTCGGGCTCGACCCCGCCGTCAACGCCTGCTACCTCGGGCACCTCGTCGCCGAGCACGTCGGTTCGCGCGCCCACCTGTCCGTCGAGCCCGGCGACCCGCTCGGCACCGCCGGCGGGATCGGGCTGCTGCGGGACTGGATCGGCGGGCGGGGCGTGCTGGTGGGCAACGCCGACGCGTACCTGGCCTCGCGACTGTCCCCCGGCGCGGACATCGCGGCGCTGCTGGACGGGTGGGACGGGGACACGGTCCGGCTGCTCGGGGTGCCGGGCCCGCCGTACGAGTTCGGCTCCCACCGCTTCGCCGGGTTCTCGCTGCTGCCGTGGGACCTGGTGAAGGGCCTCGAGCCGGAGCCGTCGGACCTCGTGCGGCTCGTGTGGCGGCCCGCGGAGCGGCAGGGGCGGCTGGAGGTCGTCGAATACCCGGGCACCTACCTGGACACCGGCACTCCCGCGGACTATCTGGCGGCGAACCTGCATGCGGTACACGGGAAAAATCTCGTGGCCGCGGACGCCGTCGTGACCGGAACGCTCGACGGGGCCGTCGTCGGCAGTGCGGCCCACGTCGCCGGACGGGTCAGCGGCGGGGTGGTGTGGCCGGGCGGGGTCGTCGCGGCGGGCGAGACCCTGCGGCAGGCGATCCGGGTCGGCCGGTCGCTCACCGTCCCCGCCCACTAGCATGGCTGTTGTCCACAGGCCGGAAGGAGCTCCGCAGGTGATCACCGCGATCGTCCTCATCGACTGCGCCACCGACTCGATCCCGGAGGTGGCCGAGAACATCGCCAACCTCGACGGCGTCAGCGAGGTGTACTCCGTCGCCGGCAACGTGGACCTCATCGCCATGGTGCGGGTGCAGCAGTTCGACGAGATCGCCGAGGTCATCGCGAACCGCATCTCCAAGGTTCCCGGTGTCGTGGAGACGGACACCCACATCGCATTTCGTGCGTATTCCCGCCACGATCTTGAAGAAGCTTTCGCGATCGGGCTCCCCGACGCCGACTAATTCCTGTTTGCCCTGCTGAGGGCCGTTTGCAGTGGTTCAAATCGCATCGAATGCGGGCTCCGGAGGCGGTACCCTCGCCGCCATGAGGATCGGCATCGTAGGAGCCACCGGGCAGGTCGGCAGCGTCATGCGCCACATCCTGGCCGAGCGGCAGTTCCCGGTAGACGAGTTGCGCCTGTTCGCCTCCGCCCGCTCGGCGGGGCGGAGCATCGACTGGCAGGACAAGCAGATCACGGTGGAGGACGCGGAGACCGCGGACTACGCCGGGCTGGACGTCGTGCTGTTCTCCGCGGGCAAGGGCACGTCGAAGGAGCTCGCCCCGAAGGTGGCCGCCGCGGGCGCCGTCGTGATCGACAACTCCTCCGCGTGGCGGATGGACCCCGAGGTGCCGCTCGTCGTCGCCGAGGTCAACCCGCACGCCGCCGCCAACCGGCCCAAGGGGATCATCGCCAACCCGAACTGCACCACGATGGCCGCGATGCCCGTGCTGCGCCCCCTGCACGACGAGGCCGGGCTCGTGGCCCTGGTCGCCTCGACGTACCAGGCCGTCTCGGGCGCGGGCCTGGCCGGCGTCGCCGAGCTCGACGAGCAGGTGCGCAAGGTCGCCGACGGCGCCGCGGCGCTCGCCTTCGACGGCTCCGCCGTGGCGTTCCCGGCCCCGGCGAAGTTCGCGCGGCCGATCGCCTTCAACGTGCTCCCACTCGCCGGCGGCCTCGTCGACGACGGCTCCTTCGAGACGGACGAGGAGCAGAAGCTGCGCAACGAGAGCCGGAAGATCCTCGAGATCCCGGACCTGCGCGTCTCCGGCACGTGCGTCCGCGTGCCCGTCTACACCGGGCACTCGCTGCAGATCAACGCCCGCTTCGCCCGGCCCATCTCGGTCGCGCGCGCGACGGAGCTGCTGTCGTCGGCGCCGGGCGTGGCGCTCAGCGACATCCCGACGCCGCTGCAGGCCGCCGGCGCCGACCCGTCGTTCGTGGGGCGCATCCGCGTGGACGAGACCGTGGACAACGGCCTCGCCCTGTTCATCTCGAACGACAACCTGCGCAAGGGTGCGGCGCTGAACGCGGTGCAGGTGGCGGAGCTGCTCATCGCGTAGTGATACGGTTACACCGCGCCGAACTTCAATGTGATCAACTTGAATGGCCATGCTAGGCTAGGTGTATATCGGAATGCGGCACCTCGAGGGTCTCTGCATTGTCTGAGCTGCCCCGGGTCGGACGCGTGCGATCGGTTCCCACGTTTCGCGCGCGCCCGACCCGGACCCCTCACAGGTGCCGGCCGAACCAGTCGAGGATGGCCTCGAAGCGCTGGATGCGGTGCGAGGGCCGGCCCGACCTCGACAGCTCGTGCCCCTCCCCCGGAAAGAGCAGCAGCTCCGCCGGGGCGCCGTTGCGCTTGAGGGCCACGAAGAGGCGGTACGCCTGCTCGACGGGGCAGCGCCAGTCCTGCTCGGAGTGGATGATGAGCATCGGCAGCGAGATGCGGTCCGCGTAGGACAGCGGGCTCTGGCGGGCGACGTCGCCGCCGTACAGGGCGTCGACGAAGAACCAGCCGATGTCCGACGAGCCGGTGAAGCTGTCGATCGCGTTGACGGCCCGCTCGGAGACGGCCGCGCGGAAACGGTCGCCGTGGTGGGCGGCGAGCCAGGTGGTCATGAAGCCGCCGTGGGAGCCGCCGAGCACGCCGACCCGGGACGCGTCCAGGCCGGGGTCCCCCAGGGCCGCGTCCAGCAGGGCCAGCAGGTCCGTCGCGCTCACCTCGCCCACGTTGCCGCGGATGGGCTCGCCGTGGGCCTCGCCGTAGCCGGACGAGCCGCGCGGGTTGCCGTAGACGACCGCGTAGCCGGCGTCCGCGTAGACCTGGGGCTCGTCGAAGAGGCGCCAGCCGTACTGGCTGTAGGGGCCGCCGTGGATCATGAGGAGCACCGGGTGGGGGCCCTCGCCGGCGGGGCGCACGACCCAGCCGTGGACCGGGTAGCCGTCCGGGGCCGTGGCCGTCAGCTCGACCTGCTCCAGCGCCTCGAAGCCCGCGTTGAACGCCGTCAGCGGGCGATCACCGGCGTACAGCTCGCCCCAGTTCGACGGATTCGCCTCATGTGTCACGAGGACGCCGTCGCGCCAGGCGAACGCGGCCACCTGACGAGCGCCGGTCACGAGGGTCGTCGGCTCCTCGCCGGTGTAGGGGACCCGCAGGAGCTCCACCGCGCCCCGGTTCTCGTTCGTGAACAGGGCGCCCTCCGGCGTCACGTCCATGTCGCCGCCCGGCATGGCCAGGTGGTAGCGCGCCGGGTCCAGCAGCGGGACCGCCTCGCCGCCGTCCAGCGGGATCGACCAGAGGGTCTCGTTGCGCAGTACCGCCGCCGCCGGAGCGGCCGTGAACAGCACCGCCCGGCCGTCCGGGCGGAAGCGGGGCCGGCCGGCCTGGAACGTGCCGCGGGTCAGGACCCGCCGGTCCGAGCCGTCCGCGCGGCAGACGCACACGTCCGCGGCCCAGGTGTCGCCGGCCGGGGCGAGGTAGGTCAGCCACTCGCCGTCCGGGGAGAAGCGGGGGTCGCCCTCGCCCTCGGTCAGCCGGGTCAGCTCGCCGGCCGGGGTGACCGTGAAGACGTGCGACGGGCGGTCGCGGAAGAAGCCCAGGCCGTCCAGGCGGTTGAAGACCTGGGTGAGCCGTCTCGGGGGCTCCCCGTCGGGGCCGATCCGTTCGCCGTCGTCCGTGCTGGCGGTGCCGTAGCGGGACTCCTGCGGGACACGGGCGGAGAATGCCAGCCGGGCGCCGTCGGGCGACCAGTCGGGCACGCCCACGCCCAGGGGGCAGTCGGTCAGCGGCCACGCGTCGCCGCCGGTCAGCGGCAGGAGCCACAGCTGCGGCTTGGCGGCCTTGTCGGCGCGGCGCAGGAAGGCGAGGTGCCGGCCGTCGGGCGAGAAGCGCGGGGCGCTGTCGTGCCAGCCGCGGGTGAGCTGGTCCGCGGGGCGCGAGCCGTCGGTCGGCACGAGCCAGAGCTGCGAGGTGTACGAGTCGGTCGCGAGGTCGGCGCGCGCGACGGCGACGACGGCGACGCGGCCGTCGGGGCTGAGGGCCGGCGTCCCGGGTGTGCGGATTTGCGGCAGATCGGCGGGTTTCACGAGCAGCACAGTAGCGGCGAGGGGGCGCGCTACTTGCGGGTAACCTCCTACCCCTACCCTACGAGCATGGAGCCGACGCTGGAGACCGTGGTTCGCGGGTCCGACACGATCGCCCTGCACGTGTATCCGGCGCCCGACGACGCGCCCACGCTCGCGGTGCTGTGGCCGGCGATGGGCGTCCCCGCCCGGTACTACCGCAAGTTCGCCGGCGAGCTGGCCGCGGCCGGCGTCGCCGTGGTGGTCGCGGATCTGCGCGGGACGGGGGCCAGCTCGCCGCGGCCCGGGCGGGGGTCGCGCTACGGGCTGGGTGATCTCACGGCCGATGTCGACGCGGTGCTGACGCACCTCAAGCCTCGGCGGGCCGGGCGGCGGACGATTCTGGTGGGGCATTCGCTGGGCGGCCAGGCGTGCGCGCTGCACCTGGCGTTCGAGGCGGCGGGCGCGTACGGCGCCGCGAGCGATGTGGCGGGGCTGGCGCTGGTCGCGGTCGGGCTGCCGTACTGGCGCAGCTACCCCGGCGCGCAGGGGCCGGCGATCCTGCTGCAGACCCAGGCGCTCGGGGTGGCCTCGGCGGTGCTGCGGGTCTGGCCCGGCTGGGGGTTCGGCGGGCGGCAGGCCCGCGGGGTCATCCGGGACTGGGCGTACACGGCTCGCACGGGGCGGTATCCGCGCCTCGGCGGGGTCGATGTCGAGGCCGCGTTCGAGCGCGTCCGGACGCCCGTGTTCGCGGTCGACGTGGCCGGGGACCGGTACACGCCGCCCGGGACCGTTTCCCGGCTGCTCGACAAGCTGTCGGGGGCGCCGGTCACGCGCGAGCGCTATGCGCCCGAGGCGGCCGTCGACCACTTCCGCTGGGCCAAGCACGGCGAGGAGCTGGCCGGCCGGGTCGCCGCCTGGGCCCAGGGCCTGTAGATCGTCGTCAGCGCGCGGCCACCCGCCGCGGTGCCGGAGACGAGACGGCCCCCGGGTTCCCATGAACCCGGGGGCCGTCTCGTGCTGGACCAGGGGCTCAGTGGCCCGAGGTGATCTCCTCGCGGTCGGCGTCCTCGACCTTGCGCTGCGACGGCTTCGCCGGGGGGACGGCCTTCTCGATCGGGTAGAAGAAGCCCTTCACCGTCGGGGCGAGCGCGCCGAGGCGGTTCATCTTCTTCGGCACGACCCAGCCCGCGTATTCGAGGCCGTGGTGAGCGTCGCCGTCCGCGTGGCCGTTCGCCGTCGGCAGCGGCTGGTGCACCTCGATGAAGCGGCCGTCCGGCAGGCGCCGGATGATGCCCGTCTCCACGCCGTGCGACAGGACCTCGCGGTCGTGCTGCTGCAGGCCCAGGGCCAGGCGGTACGCCACGTAGTAGGCCACTGGCGGCAGCACCAGGATGCCGATGCGGCCGGCCCAGGTCATCGCGTTGAGGCTGATGTGGAACTTGTCGGCCAGCACGTCGTTGCCGCCGGAGATGAGCAGCACGACGTAGAACGCGATCGCCATGGCGCCGAGGGCCGTGCGGAACGGGTTGTCCCGCGGGCGCTCGAGCAGGTTGTGCACGGACTTGTCCTTGCTGAACCGAGCTTCGATGAACGGATAGAAGATCGGCAGCATGGTCAGGATGCCGGGCAGCACCACCGTGGGCCAGAAGATCGGCGGCAGGGTGTAGCCGTCACCCCATCCGAACAGGTCGAAGCGGATCTCCCACGCGGGGAACAGACGCGTCGAGCCGTCCAGGAACATGACGTACCAGTCGGGCTGGCTCGCCGCCGAGACCACCGCGGCCTTGTAGGGGCCGAACAGCCAGATCGGGTTGATCTGGAAGAGGCCCGCGAGCGCGGCGATCATGGCGAACACGATCATGAAGAAGCCGCCGGCCTTGGCCGCGAAGCCCGGGAACATCCGCACGCCGACCACGTTCTCGTTGGTCCGGCCGGGGCCGGGCCACTGGGTGTGCTTCTGCTTCACCAGCAGGCCCATGTGGACGCTGATGAGCGCGAGCAGCGCACCCGGGACGAGCAGCACGTGGACGATGTACAGGCGGTCGAGGATGACCTCGCCCGGGAACTCCCCGCCGAAGAGCGAGGTGCTGACCCAGGTGCCGATGATCGGGATGGACAGGATGATCGCGGAGGCGATGCGCAGACCGGTGCCGGACAGCGCGTCGTCCGGCAGCGAGTAGCCGCCGAAGCCCTCCAGGAAGCCCATCCAGAACAGCAGCACGCCGACGATCCAGTTGGCCTCGCGCGGCTTGCGGAACGCGCCGGTGAAGAAGACGCGGAACATGTGCACCACGATCGCGGCCATGAACAGCAGGGCCGCCCAGTGGTGCATCTGGCGCATGAACAGGCCGCCGCGCACGTCGAACGACAGGTGCAGGGCGGTGTTGTACGCCTGCGACATCTCCACGCCCCGCAGGGGGGTGTAGCTGCCGTTGTAGACGGTCTCGGCCATCGACGGGTCGAAGAACAGCGCCAGGAAGATGCCGCTGAGCAGCAGCACGATGAACGAGTAGAGCGCGATCTCACCCAGCAGGAACGACCAGTGGTCGGGGAAGACCTTGTTCAGCAGGCGGCGCAGCGGGGTCGCCGCCTGGAACCGCTCGTCGAGCGCCCCCGCCGACTTGGCCGGCAGGGCGCGGAGGTCAATCTTGCGCCGTTTCATGGCCGCTCCCAGAAGGCGGGTCCGATGGCAACCTTGTAGTCGGACGTCGCGACGAAGTATCCCTCATCGTCCACCGTGATCGGCAGCTGCGGCAGTGCCCGGCTGGCGGGGCCGAAGACCGGCCGCGCGTTGTCGGTGATCTGGAACTGCGACTGGTGGCAGGGGCACAGCAGGCGGTTGGTCTGCTGCTCGTACAGGCTGGCGGGGCAGCCCGCGTGGGTGCAGATCTTCGAGTAGGCCACGAAGTTCTGCCACTGCGAGCCCTTGTTGACTTCCTTGGCGTTCTTCAGCGTCTCCAGGGCGTCCCCCTCACGCAGGTGCATGAGCAGGGTCGGCGAGTCCGCGTACTTGTTGGTCGCGCCGCCGGGGATGCCCGGGAAGACGGTGATCTGGCCGCCGACGCTGACGTCGGCCGGGCGGATCGGGGTGCCGTCCTCGTGGGTGAGGCGCACCGGCTTGCCGTCGTTCTTCTTCGGGTCCCAGCCGGTGGTGAAGAAGACGTTCTCGCCGTTCTGCGTCGGCGCCTTGATCATCGAGCCGACGAGCAGCGCGCCGGCGACCGCGCCGAGCGGGGCCGCGCCGGCCGCGAACGCCAGGCCGACGAACTTGCGGCGCTTGAGGCCGAGCTCGTCGCCCATGTTCAGGATCGTGGCCGCGGTGAGCTTCTGCTCGGTGCTGTCCGACGCCCCGTCGTGGCGCTCCTGGATCGAGACCTCCTCGGGGAGGAGCTTCTTCGACCAGGTGATGATGCCCAGGCCCAGGGTCAGCAGGGCCAGGCCGAGCGTCGCGCCGAGGATCGGCGTGTAGTACGGGTACAGCTTCTGGTAGGTCTCGTTGCCGTGCCCGTAGTGCCAGGGCCACGCGATGAAGGCGACCACGAACACGGTCCCCATGAGCCCGGTGAGCAGGAACAGGAAGGCCAGCACGCGCTCGACGCGCTTCTCGGCCTTCGTGCCCGGCACCGGGAAGCGCGGCGCGTAGTGCACGATCTCGACGCCGTCGCGGCGCGCGCCCTCCTTGACGAGGTCGAACCGGGTGAGGTTCGGGTCGCTCGCGTCGAACTGCTCCTCCGTGGGAGCGGTGTGGGTGGTCATGACTTCCCTGCAATCCACAGCGTGGCGAACACGAGCGCCGCGATACCGACGAGGAAGATGACAAGCCCCTCGGGGACCGGACCGTAGCGGCCGATGTTCCAGCCACCGGGGTCCGTCGACGACGACTTGTTCAGGGTCTGGATGTAGGCGATGATCGCGGCCTTGTCGTCCGGGCTCAGCTGGTTGTTGCCGAACACGGGCATGTTCTGCGGGCCGGTCAGCATGGCGCCGTAGATGTCGCGGTTGGTGGAGTGCTGCAGCGTCGGGGCGTACTTGCCCGAGGAGAGCGCGCCGCCGCCGGTGCTGAACGCGTGGCAGGACGAGCAGTTGACGCGGTAGAGCTCACCGCCGTGCGCGAGGGTCTTGGGGTCGGCCTGCGCCTTCTTGACGTCCTGGTCCAGGCTCTGCGCGCTCGGCAGCTGCGGCCCGCCACCCAGTTCCTGGATGTAGGCGCCGATGTCGGCGGCGTCCTTCTCGCTGTACATCGGCTGCTTGCGCTGGGCCTGCGCCTCCTGGCGGGCCAGCGGCATGCGGCCGGTGTTGACCTGGAACTCGACCGCCGCGGAGCCCACGCCGATGAGGCTCGGGCCGCGGTCCTGCACGCCCTGGCCGTTCGTGCCGTGGCAGGTGATGCAGCTGGTCTCGTACAGTTCCTTGCCGTGCTTGGCGGCGTCCGAGAGGGCCGGCACGTCCTCGGCGCGGCCGACGCCCGGGGCGTAGGCGCTGTAAAGGCCGCCGACAATCGTGAGCGCGGCGATCAGGCGCACGGCCGCCTCCAGCCGGCGGCGCAGCTTGCCCCGCGCCGCGCGCGCGCCTCCCGGCACCAGCCGGGCAAGCGGCCGCTTGCTCTGTTCGGAAGTCATGGCCTCACCTTTGTCGTCATCACCTATGTCGTCTCGGTGGTTGTTCGGTGGTGGTGGTCCCTGCGGGGGTGGTCCGGAGCGTGACGGGGCCCGGATGCGGCGACCTACTGCAGGAAGTAGATCATCGCGAACAGCGCGATCCAGACCACGTCGACGAAGTGCCAGTAGTACGACACGACGATCGCCGCCGTCGCCTGGGCCGGCGTGAAGCGCCCCATCGTCGTGCGGATGAGGTAGATGACGAATGCGATGAGGCCGCCCGTGACATGGAGGCCGTGGAAGCCGGTCGTCAGGTAGAACATCGAGCCGTACCCGTCACCGTTGATCTTCACACCCTCGCCCACGAGGTTGCGGTACTCGTTCACCTGGCCGAGCACGAAGGTCAGACCCATGATGAACGTCAGCGCGAACCACCGGCGCAGGCCGTGCACGTCACCGCGCTCGGCGCGGAACACGCCGATCTGGCAGGTGATGGACGACAGCACGAGGATGACGGTGAACGTCAGGGCATAGGGAATGTTCAGCGCCTCGGTGTGCTTCTCCCAGAGCTCCGGCGCAGCCGCGCGGATCGAGAAGTACATCGCGAAGAGCGCCGCGAAGAACATCAGTTCGCTGGAGAGCCACACGATCGTCCCGACACTGACCATGTTGGGCCTGGTCAGTGAGTGGATCTGGCTCTTGGCAATCGCTGGGGCCGCAGTCACAGCGCCATTATTGCCCCCGATCATCGCCGCGTTTGCGCGGGGTCCACCAGACACGGACGATTCGTGCGGCGGCATAGTGTGGACACGTGCTCCAAGCTGCCGAATCAGGTCCTCCGACCGCCACCGCGATCCTCGGGTCGTTCCACGTCTCGTGGCTGACGCTGGTGCTGCTCGCCGCCGCCGGGCTGTACCTGGCGGGGGTCGTGAAGCTGCGCCGGCGCGGCGATCGCTGGCCGCTCGCGCGGACCCTGTTGTTCCTGTTCCCGGGACTGGGAGCCATCGCCTCTGTCACGATGAGCGGAGTCGAGGAGTACGACACGACGCTGCTCAGCGTCCACATGGTGCAGCACATGGTGCTGTCCATGATCGCGCCGATCTTCCTGGCGCTGGGCGCTCCGGTGACGCTGGCGCTGCGCACGCTGCCGGCCGGCGGGCGCCGGGCCCTGCTCGCGGTCGTGCACTCGCGGGCGGCGCGCATCCTGGCCTTTCCACTGGTGGCGTTCGGCTTCTTCGTCGTGACGCCGTTCGTGCTCTATTTCACGAATCTGTACGAGCTCACGATGCGCCACGAGTGGTTCCACGAGGTCACGCACGCGCATTTCATCGCGGTCGGCTGCCTGTTCTTCTGGCCGCTGATCGGGCTGGACCCGCTGCCGGGGCGATGGCCCTATCCGGCCCGCGCGCTGCTGATGTTCCTGTCCACGCCGTTCCACACGGTGCTCGGGCTCACGATCATGCAGAGCCGGACGCTGCTGGGCGGGGACTGGTATCCGTCGCTGCACCTGAGCTGGGCCGATCCCGTGGCCGACCAGGTCCTCGCGGGCGGGATCCTCTGGGCCGGCGGCGAGTTCGTCTCGGTGACGATGCTCGCGGTGCTGGTCGTGCAGTGGATGCGCCAGTCGGACCGGGAGGCCAAGCGCATCGACCGGCGCCTCGACCGGGAGGAGCGGCTGTCGCGGGAGGAGGCGGAGTGGTCCGCCCGCACGGGAATTTCCATAGCCCCTGACGGGGCACCGACCGCGAAACTCGAGGACGGTACGATCCCGGAGGCAGACGCCACACGAGGAGCAGCGCGCACATGAGCGAGCACATTGTCCTGCTGTACAGCGACGACGCCGAGGTCCGCGACCGCATGCGGCTGGCCATCGGCACCCGCCCCGCGGCCGACCTGACGGTGAAGTTCGTCGACGCGTCGACGTACGCCGAGGTCGTCAAGCTGGTCGACGACACCGACGTCGACCTGCTGGTGCTCGACGGCGAGGCCACGCCCGGCGGCGGCCTGGGCATCGCCCGGCAGCTCAAGGACGAGGTCAGCGACGCCCCGCCGGTGGTGCTGGCCATCGCCCGCGCCGCCGACCGCTGGCTGGCGTCCTACGCGAAGGTCGAGGGCACGATCATGTACCCGCTCGACCCCGTGACCACCGGGGAGACCGTCTCCGGCCTGCTCCGCGCATACCCCGCCATCCGCCGGTAGAGCGCTGCGGCGCACCGGCAGCGCCGCCGGTGCCGCACGCGGGCGCCCAGTTCCCCCTCTGGAGGCCGCCATGGGCGACCGCACCTGGCCGACGCTGCTCACCGCCCTGCTGCGCGGGGAGGACCTGTCCACCGAGGACACGCGGTGGGCGATGGGCGAGATCTTCTCCGGCTCCGCCACGCAAGTGCAGACCGCGGCCTTCGTGATCGCGCTGCGGGCCAAGGGCGAGACCCCGGCCGAGGTGGCCGGGTGCGCGGAGATGATGCTGGAGTTCGGCGCGAAGGTGCCGGTCTCCGACGCGCTGCGCAACGCGGCCGTCGACATCGTCGGCACGGGCGGCGACCGGGCGAACACCGTGAACATCTCGACGATGGCCGCGGTCGTGACCGCCGCCGCCGGGGTGCCCGTGGTGAAGCACGGCAACCGGGCCGCGTCGTCGTCGACCGGCGCCGCGGACCTGCTCGAGCGGCTCGGGGTGACCATCGACCTGGGCCCGCAGGACGTGGCGCGCTGCGTGGACGAGGTCGGCATCGGCTTCTGCTTCGCCGCCCGGTTCCACCCGGGGATGCGTCACGCGGGTGTACCGCGCCGTGAGATGGGCGTGCCGACGGTGTTCAACTTCCTCGGCCCGCTCACGAACCCGGCCCAGCCGACGGCGGCCACGATCGGCTGCTTCGACCTGCGCATGGCCCCGGTGATGGCCGACGTGCTCGCCGGGCGCGGGTTCTCGGTGCTGCTCGTGCGCGGCGAGGACGGCCTGGACGAGTTCACGACCGCGGCCCCGACCCGCGTGTGGGTGGTCGGCGGCGGCACGGTCACCGAGACCCTGTTCGACAGCACCGACCTCGGCCTGGCCCGCTCCGCCCCCGGCGACCTGCGCGGCGGCGACTCGGAGCACAACGCGGACGTGGCCCGGCGGATGTTCGCCGGCGAGCCCGGCCCGGTGCGCGACGCGGTGCTGCTCAACGCGGCCGCGGCGATCGCGGCGCGGGCCGGCGGGCTGACCGTGGCGGACCTGGGCGCGCAGCTCAAGGCGGGCCTGGACCGGGCGGCCGCGGCGGTGGACTCGGGAGCGGCGACGGCCCTGGTGCAGCGCTGGACGGCGTTCAAGCCGAATCCGTCCGAGGGGTAGTACGAACTCGGACATAACCAGCGGTGTATCTCCACCGTTGTTGAGGCATGGCCGAACTGCCGCGTAACAACCCCAAGAAGGCGATGCTCTCCGCGCTCGTGGCGGGCGCGCTGACCATCGGCTTCGCCGGCATGATGGCGAAGTCGTGCGGTGCGCCGGTCAAGCAGCAGGCGGAGGCGGCCAACCAGGCCCTCGAGATGGTCGACTCGCTGGCCTCGCGGCTGGTGCTGGGCCTGGACACGGACGCGACGCTGCAGTACGCGACGCCCTCCGGCGCCATCGTGACCGTCTCGCAGTCCTCGCCCCGGCGGGCGTACCGCAGCGGCGGCGTGACCTACATCTCCAGCCCCGACGGCACGTACCTGTGCACAACCGGGGCCGCCCCGTCGCCCGCCAAGGGCAAGAAGCCGCTCAGCGCGCCGGTGACGTGCCAGGAGGGGCCGGGGGCGGACACCATGTCCCCCACCGAGGCCAAGGCCATCAGCGCGGCGTTCGGGGGCGAGTTCCTGGCCCCGGAGGCGGCACTGGGGCGCCTGGCCACCATCGCGCAGGGGCAGGCGGCCCGGGCCGGGGCCTCCAAGCGCGGCGACGCGCAGTGCGTGTCGGTCACCGCGACCGGCATCCGCACGGAGACGGCCTGCGTGAATCCGGGTGGGCTGCTGGCGTACTTCCAGGGCACGTCCGACGCCGGGAGGACCACCGAACTCGTGTTGCAGTACACCACCCCCAGCGTGAGCGAAGAGGCCTTCGTGCCGCCGAAGACGACCGCGGCCCCCAAGGCGTCGGCTGCGGCCAAAAAGTGACCTGACACGCGGGCGGGCATCCACGGCGCGAGGCGGCTCCGGTGGGACGGTGTCGGCATGGAGCTGCACTGCGACACCTGCGGCCAGGTGCGGATCTTCGAGAAGCCGGTCTGCGCCGACCACCCGCGCTCGTCCTGCCCGGACTGGGCCTGCACGGCCTGCGACGGCGCCATCGTGGTGGCCCCGGTGATCCTGCTCATGGATCGCCGGCCCCGCGTGCTGCTCCGCAAGGCGGCCTGAACTCCCGTTCAGCTCTCGGCAAGGACCGCTCGGCGCAGGAAGCCGCCGCGCGTCACATCGACGCGAAACAATCCCGGCCATGAAGCTCCGCCGCCTCACGGCGCGCCTGGGCACCCTGTCCCTCGCCGCGCTGCTCCTCGCGGTGGGCGTCGCCACCGACGCTCACGCCGCCGTGCCCGCCGACAAGCCGGCCGTCATGGCCTCCTGGTCCCAGCCGAACGCCGGCAGCTCCAGCGCCTGGAACACGGCCCGCCAGCACCAGTCCCAGTGGGCCGCCTACGGCTTCGACTGGACCACCGACTACTGCTCGTCGAGCCCCGACCAGCCGCTCGGCTTCGACTTCCGGCTGCCGTGCCAGCGGCACGACTTCGGCTACCGCAACTACAAGGCCATCGGGGCCTTCCCGGCGAACAAGAGCCGCGTCGACGACGCGTTCTCCTTCGATCTCAAGGCCAAGTGCGCCACCTACAACGCGTTCGTGCGCCCGGCCTGCACGAGCCTCGCGTGGACGTACTACCAGGCCGTGTCCGTCTTCGGCAGCGTGCGGCTGTCCGACGCGGCCCTGGACAAGGCCTCCGACCTGCTCGCCAAGGGTCAGCGCGCCCAGGCCCAGGCCCAGGCCCAGGCCCAGGCCGCGGCCCGCGCGTGAACGACAGAGGGCCCCCGGTCACCCGGGGGCCCTCTGTCGCGTTGCTCGTGCCTAGTGCTCGGCGCCGCGGCGGGTGCCGGTGTAGTACTCGAACATCAGCCCGCAGGTCGCGACCAGCACCGAGATCAGCCCGACGGCCACGAGCCACCACTGGTCGAACGCCAGGCCGAGGCTCGCGATCATCGCCGAGAGGGCCAGGCCGAACGGCCAGTAGCTGCCCGGGCTGAAGAAGCCCAGGTCACCGGCGCCCTCGGCGATCTCCGCCTCCGGACGGTCCTCCGGACGCGGCGCGATACGCCGCGAGATGATCCACAGGGCGCCGCCGATCATGGTCAGTAGCAGGCCCGACAGGATCAGCGCCACGACGCCGATCCACTCCACGCCGTGGTGCCCGGACTGCTCCTGCGGGGCCGCGCTGGTCCACCAGCCGTAGAGGCCGGCCATCGCGAACACGAACAGGGCCAGCACGAAGAAGAGACGATTCTCCGCCTTCATCGCCGTTCGCCTCTCAGCTCGAGGACCGCTTGGTGCGGTCGGTGTCGAACGGGTGGGTCGTCGTCGCGTAGCCGTGGTTCGGGAAGCCCAGCGAGTCCAGCGCCTCGGGGGTGCTCTTGCCACCGGTCCGCAGCGCGAGGTACTGCGAGTACTGCTCCGGGCTCACGACGCGCAGCTCGAAGTTCATCATCGAGTGGTACGTGCCGCAGAGCTCGGCGCAGCGGCCGACGTAGGCGCCCTGGGAGTTGTCCTTGAGCCGGATCTCGAAGCGGTTCTCCACGCCCGGGATGACGTCGCGCTTGAACAGCACGTCCGGCACCCAGAACGAGTGGATGACGTCCTTCGAGGTCTCCTTGAACTGCACGCTCTTGCCCGCCGGCAGCACCAGGACCGGGATGTAGTCGTCCGAGCCGACCGTCGTGATCGGCTTGCCGTCCGGGCCCTTGGAGTCCGTGTAGACGAACTGCCAGTTCCACTTCGAGGCGATGACCTCGACGTTGACGTCCGGGTTCTTGGAGAGCCGGTCGACGTCGGTCTGGATGACCGCGGTGTAGAAGAACAACACGGCGATGACCACGAAGGGCGCCACCGAGTAGAGAATCTCGAACGGCATGTTGTAGCGCGTCTGCGGGGGCAGCTCGTCGCCCCGCTTGCGGTACCGCACCACGCACCAGAAGATCAGGCCCCAGACGAACACGCCGACGGCGAGCGCCGCGACGACCGACCCGATCCACAGGTCGTACATCCGGTCACCCTGCTCGGTGATGCCCTTGGGCCACCCGAAGCCATGGAACGTGTCCTCGACGGAGCAACCGGCGAGCAGTGTCGTCGCCCCGATGGCCGAGACGGCGAGCCCGATGGCGCGCGCGGGGCTCAAACCTCTTGAGACCACCTGCTCCTGCCTCCTTAGCAGCGCCGGAAAGCCCTCTTCAGGAGCTTCGCACGGCAAGCCTCACCAACGCTGGCGAGCGTACTCGACCATGTGCGGTCCGCCCGGCTTGGGGTGGCCGTGTCCGGGTCAGGATACCGTTGCGCGGGTGGGCGTCTACTTGGACTCGGCGACCGCCGCTCCCCCGAATCCCGTTGCGCGGCAAGCATTTCTCGCCGCGATCGAGGACGGCTGGGCCGACCCCGGCCGCCTCTACACCCCGGCCCGGCGGGCCCGCCGGCTGCTCGACGCCGCCCGGGAGACCGCGGCCGGGGTCCTGGGGGTGCGCCCCGACGAGCTGCGGTTCACGGCGGGCGGGACGGACGCGATCCGGCGCGCGGTGGCGGGCGTGCGCCGCTCCCGGGGCCGGCGGCTGGTGGTGCACAGCGCGGTCGAGCACTCCGCGGTGATCAAGGCGGCCGGCGCCGACGCGGTCTCCGTGCCCGTCTCCCGCACCGGCGTGGTCGACCTCGCATCGCTGCGAGCCGCGGTCTTTTCCCCGGAAGTGGCCCTGGCGGCCGTCCAGAGCGCGAATCATGAGGTGGGGACGGTGCAGCCGGTCGCCGCGGCGGCGCAGCTGTGCGCCGAGGCCGGGGTGCCGCTGCTGGTCGACGCCGCGCAGTCGATCGGCCGGACGGCCCTGCCCACGGGCTGGTCGCTGCTGACGGGCAGCGCCCGCAAGTGGGGCGGGCCGGCCGGGGTCGGCCTGCTGGCGGTGCGCAAGGGCACCCGGTGGGAGCCGCCCTGGGACGACGCGGAGGCGGACGTGCCCGCGGTGGTCGCGGCCGCGGCGTCGCTGCGGGCCGTCGCCGAGGCGGCCGAGGAGGAGTCGGTACGGCAACGAGCCCTCGTCGAGGAGATCCGCCGCACGGTCGCGGCCAGCGTGCCCGACGTGGAGGTCGTCGGCGAGCCCGACGAGCGGCTGCCGCACATCGTCACCTTCTCCTGCCTGTACGTCGACGGCGAGGTGCTGCTCACGGCGCTGGACCGGGCCGGGTTCGCGGTCTCGTCGGGCTCCGCGTGCACGTCGGACACCCTGCGGCCCTCGCACGTGCTGGCCGCGATGGGGGTGCTCACCCACGGCAACGTGCGCGTCTCGCTCCATAGTGGAGTCTCCGCCGAGGACGTCCGCGCGTTCCTGGCGGTGCTCCCCCGGGTGGTCGCCGAGGCCCGGGCGGAGGCCGGGCTGTGAGCGGTCCGGAGCCGAGCGGAGGTCGTGTGAAGTTGGTCATTGACGCTCTGGGTAAGCGGTGTCCGCTCCCGGTGATCATGCTCGCGAAGGCGGCCGCGGGGCAGGAGCCGGGGACCGAGATCGCGGTGCTGGCCGACGACCCGGCCGCGGCGGTCGACATCCCCGCCTGGTGCCGGATGCAGGGCCACACGTTCGTCTCCACCGAGGGCGACCGGCACACGGTGCGCCTGCGGGCCTCTAGAGGCTGACCGCGACCCGGTCCCCCGCGGCGCGACCATCCCACGACACGTCCACGCGGACATCACGGGGCACACCGGCCCCATCCGCTACCCGGCGTCACGGGGCGATCACGGGCTACGCGGCGGGCGTGCCCGCGCGCAGACGGCGGATGAGCAGGTAGGCCTCGCACCCCAGGCACAGCCCGAAGAAGCCGTTGAGGAACGCGGCGACCAGGGCGAACGCGGCGAAGACGATGCCGAGGACGGTCGCGCCGCCCAGGTAGCCGGCGACGGCGACCACGGTGAAGAGCAGCCCGACGGCCTGGGCGAAGCGGACGGGGGCCGGGTCCTCGCGCTCGGCCGGCGGGCCGAGCCGCGGGGCGACGAGGTGGCGGTAGAGCAGCGCGTACGGGGTCAGCCGCGGGTCGTAGGCGCCGACGGCGAAGACCACCGCCTGGGCGAGCGCGAGCCAGCCGGAGCCGGTGAGCAGGACGACCACGAAGACGACCGTGGTGATCACGGCGGCGAAGCGCGGGCCGCGGGGATCGAGTCCGCCGGCCCTCATGCCGCCACCTCCCCCGCGCTCGGAACCGCTCATGCCGTCACCTCCCCCGCGCTCCGGACCGCTCATGCCGTCACCTCCGCAAGCTCCGGCGCCGGCATGAGGACACTGCGTGCATGATGAGCGGCCCCTCCGCTTCGCTGCGGACCGCTCATGCCGTCACCTCCGCAAGCTCCGGCGCCGGCATGAGGACACTGCGTGCATCATGAGCGGCCCCTCCGCTTCGCTGCGGACCGCTCATGCGGCCAGCACCTCCGTGACGGTCCGGCGCAGGTCGGCGCGGTCGGGCACGCCGACGGTGCGGCGGGCGACGCGGCCGTGGCGGTCCACGACGAGCAGGGTCGGCAGCCGCCAGATGTCCAGGGACTTCACGGCGTCGAGGTGGGCGTCGGCGTCGACCTCGACGTGCCGTACCGCGGCCAGGTCCTGAGCCAGGTCGGCGCAGACGGCCCGGACCCGCCGGCAGGGGGCGCAGGTGGCCGAGGTGAAGTGCAGCAGGGTGACACCGGGCGGGCCGCCGGCCGGATCGGCGTCGGGCAGCAGGCCGGGCGGCAACTCGCCGCCGGAGACGCGGAGGCGACCGTAGCGGGCCCGGTAGACCAGGCCGGCCACGGTCGCCGCGGCGAGCACCGCCAGGACCACGTACGTCACGGCGGCAACGATACCCCGATCCCTACCTAATCGATAGGGATAGCAAGGTCACGCGGGGAGGAAGGGGCGGATCTCGTCGGCGGCGGCGTCGCCGTAGGTGTCCGCGATGCGCTTGGTGAACTCGTCGCGCTGGATCGCGTACTCCTGCGGCCCGACGGTCTCGAGGACCAGGGCCGCCACCATCGAGCCGACCTGGGCGGCGCGCTCGAGGCTCAGCCCCCACGACAGGGCGGCGAAGAAGCCGGAGCGCCAGCCGTCGCCGACACCGGTCGGGTCGACGGTCTGCACGCCGCGGACCGCCGGCACCCGGACCTCCTCGTCCAGCTTGCGGCTGCGGATCACGGCGCCGTCCTTGCCGAGCGTGGTGATCAGGAAGTCCACCTTGTCCAGGAGCACGTCCGTGGTCAGGCCCGTCTTGCTCTCCAGGAGCTCCTTCTCGTACTCGTTCGTGAGCAGGTAGGCCGCCCCGTCGACGAGCTTGCGGATCTCCTCCCCCGGCATGATCGCGAGCTGCTGGGAGATGTCCGCGGCGAAGGCGATGCCCTGCTCACGGCACTCCTCGGTGTGCCGGATCATGCCCATCGGGTCGTTCGCGCCGATGATCACCAGGTCGAGGCCGCCGGAGCGGGCCGCGACCGGCCCGAGCTCGATGTTGCGGGCCTCGGACATCGCACCCGCGTAGAAGGAGGCGATCTGGTTCATGTCGTCGTCGGTGGTGCACACGAACCGGGCGGTGTGCGCGACCTCACTCACCAGGATCGAGTCGCAGTCGACCCCGTGGCGGGTCAGCCAGCTGCGGTAGTCGGCGAAGTCGGCGCCGACCGCGCCCACCAGGATCGGGCGCAGGCCGAGCAGGCCCATGCCGAAGGCGATGTTGGCGGCGATCCCGCCCCGCCGCACCGTCAGGTCGTCGACGAGGAACGACAGCGACACCTTGTGCAACTGGTCGGCCAGGAGCTGCTCCGCGAAGCGGCCCGGGAAGTGCATCAGATGGTCGGTCGCGATCGAGCCGGTGACGGCGATCTTCATAGGAGATCCTCGATGAGTCGGGCGGGTGAGAGCCCCGACAGCCTACCCGCAGACACGCGACGGCCGCCCGGGCGCTGCCCGTGGCGGCCGTTCAGAGGCGTGAAGCCGAGCGTCGGATCTAGTGGAACGAGTCGCCGCAGGCGCACGAGCCCTGGGCGTTGGGGTTGTCGATGGTGAAGCCCTGGGCGTCGATGCGGTCGGCGAAGTCGATCGTCGCGCCGGTCAGGTAGGGCACGCTCATGCGGTCGACGACGACCTCGAAGCCGTCGTAGGTGCTGACCTTGTCCCCGTCGAGCGAGCGCTCGTCGAAGAAGAGCTGGTAGCGAAGGCCGGAGCAGCCACCGGGCTGCACCGCGACGCGCAGCCGCAGGTCGTCGCGGCCTTCCTGCTCGAGCAGGCCCTTCACCTTGAGAGCGGCATCCGCGGTGAGGCCGATGCCGGCCGGGTTGTCCGTCTGAACGGGCTCGGCAAGCTGCGAAGCGGTCACGATCAAAGCTCCCTGCGGTGATGTCTACAGTTCCTCAGAGGTCAACGCCGCGGCCTCCGGGGGCATTCCCCTCTCATACTGACACGGTTTCTGCTAACGGCTCCACTGCCGGGCGAGACGTTGTCCGAGTTCACGCAGGCCGTCCCCCGGCCGCTCGAGGGCCGTGGCCACGCTGCCGAAGTGCTCGACCAGCGAGTGCGCCTCGGTGACCCCGATGGACGCGGCCTCCCGGCGGCCGGCGTCGACCCGCCCGGCGAGCACCACGCAGGGCACGCCCAGATCACGTGCGGCGTTGGCCACACCGGCCACGACCTTCCCGCGCAGCGACTGCTCGTCGAAGGAGCCCTCACCCGTCACGACCAGGGAGACCTTCTCCAGCTCGCCGTCGAGGCGGGTGAGGCGCCGCACGAGCCCGATGCCCGACTCGACCCGCCCGCCCAGGGCCAGGATCGCCGCGCCGAGGCCGCCCGCCGCACCGGCGCCGGGAAGGTCCGCCAGGCCCTCCGGACAGGTCGCGAGCGTCTGCAGTACGGCGCTGAAGCGCTCCAGCGCCCCGTCCAGCACGAACACGTCTTCCCTGCTCGCGCCCTTCTGCGGGCCGTAGACCGCGCTCGCGCCGCGCAGCCCCAGCAGCGGGCTGTCGACGTCGGTGGCGGCCACGAGCCGCGCCTCGCGCAGCCGGGGCGGGCCGCTCAGCGCGGTGCACGCCGCCAGGGCCGCGCCGCCGTACGGCAGCGCATAGCCGGCCGCGTCGAGCGGGGCGGCCCCGAGGGCGGCGAGCAGGCCGGCCCCGGCGTCGTTGGTCGCGCTGCCGCCGAGGCCGATCACGACCTCGCGGGCGCCCGCCTCGACCGCGGCGAGCACGAGCGGGCCCAGCCCGAAGCTCGTGGTGTGGGCGGGATCACGCTCGTCCTCGGCGAGCAGGTGCAGGCCGCAGGCCTCGGCGCTCTCGACGTACGCCACCTCGCCGTCGAGCAGCACGTGCCCCTCGACCGGCCGGCCGAGCGGGCCGGTGGTCGGCACCGCGAACCGCCTCGCCCCGGGCAGCGCCGCGGCGAGGACCGCGCCGAAGCCCGGCCCGCCGTCCGACAGCGGCCGCAGGACCAGCTCGTCGCCGGGCTTCTCGGCGCGCCAACCGGCGGCGAAGGCCTCGGCGGCGTCGGGGGCCGAGATCGTGCCGGCGAACTTGTCCGGGCACACGAGCACACGCATCCGGTCATTGTGCACGTCACAGTTGCCGGGGTGACGCAGCGTGGGACGATCGAAGGGTGACCTGGGCTGAACCATCGTCAACCGCCACCGCACTGCTGCTGCTGGGCCGCGGCACCGACCCCGACACCGAGAAGGGTGTCGAGTGCCCCGGCGATCTGCCCGCACCGAGCGACCCCGGCCTGGTCGAGCGCGCCCGCGCCGCCAAGGCCGCCCTCGGCGACCGCGTCTTCGTGCTCGGCCACCACTATCAGCGCGACGAGGTGATCCAGTTCGCCGACGTGACCGGCGACTCCTTCAAGCTCGCGCGCGAGGCCGCCGCCCGGCCCGACGCGGAGTACATCGTGTTCTGCGGCGTGCACTTCATGGCCGAGAGCGCCGACATCCTGACCTCGGACGCGCAGAAGGTCGTGCTGCCGGACCTGGCCGCGGGCTGCTCGATGGCTGACATGGCCGTCCTGTCGCAGGTCGAGCAGGCCTGGGAGCGGTTCGTGGACCTCGGCATCGCCGGTGACGTGGTGCCCGTCACCTACATGAACTCCTCGGCCGACATCAAGGGCTTCGTCGGGCGCAACGACGGCGTGGTCTGCACCTCCTCGAACGCCGAGACCGCCCTGCGCTGGTCGTTCGAGCAGGGCAGCAAGGTGTTCTTCCTGCCCGACCAGCACCTCGGGCGCAACACCGCGGTGCTGAAGATGGGCTTCGAGCTGGCCGACTGCGTGCTCTACGACCCGCACAAGCCGGGTGGCGGGCTCAGCGACGAGCAGCTGCGCGGGGCGAAGATGATCCTGTGGCGCGGGCACTGCTCGGTGCACGGGCGCTTCTCGCTCGACGCGGTGGAGGACGTGCGGGCCCGGGTGCCCGGCGTCAACGTGCTCGTGCACCCCGAGTGCCGGCACGAGGTGGTGAACGCGGCGGATTTCGTGGGCTCGACCGAGTACATCATCCGGATGATCGACGACGCTCCGGCCGGGTCGTCGTGGGCGGTCGGCACCGAGCTGAACCTGGTCCGGCGCCTGGCGCTGGCGCACCCGGACAAGCAGATCATGTTCCTGGAGCGCAACGTCTGCTACTGCTCGACGATGAACCGCATCGACCTGCCCCACCTGGTGTGGGCGCTCGAGGAGCTCGTCGCCGGCCGCGTGCCGAACCAGATCACCGTCGATCCCTCCACCGCCCACTTCGCGCGGGTGGCCCTCGATCGCATGCTGGCGCTGCCGTAGTGCTCACCTCGTGATCACTCTCTGTGGTGATCCGTGTCGGAGTCCCGTCTTCGTGCCACGCCTGACGTGCGGCCGACTTTTGCATGCAGTAGATGTGGATATGCTGCGCGGGCGACGCGGTGCGCGTTCCCGCGCTTGCGTCACGCTGCGTGTCAGCGCCAAGCATCTACGTTCCTGCCTGCAGGAGGGGTTCCGTGACCAACTACGACGCCGGTGACGTCCTCACCGTGCACGGCGGCACGCCGCTCAACGGCGAGCTCCGTGTGCGCGGCGCCAAGAACCTCGTCTCCAAGGCGATGGTCGCCGCACTGCTCGGTGAGACCCCGAGCCGGCTGTACGACGTCCCCGCGATCCGCGACGTCGAGGTGGTCACGGGCCTGCTCGAGCTGCACGGCGTGAAGGTCACGCGGGGCGCGCTCGACGGCGAGTTCGTCTTCGACACCTCCGACGTCGAGTCGGCCAACGTCGACGAGATCAACGTGCACGCCGGCTCGAGCCGCATCCCGATCCTGTTCTGCGGCCCGCTGCTGCACCGCCTCGGCCACGCCTTCATCCCCGACCTCGGCGGCTGCAACATCGGCGGCCGTCCCATCGACTTCCACATCCAGGCGCTGCGCGAGTTCGGCGCGGTCGTCGACAAGTCCGAGAAGGGCATGGACATCACCGCGCCCGACGGGCTGCACGGCGCGAAGCTGCACCTGCCCTACCCGTCGGTCGGCGCCACCGAGCAGATCCTGCTCACCGCGGTGCGCGCCGAGGGCGTCACCGAGCTGCGCAACGCGGCCGTCGAGCCGGAGATCATCGACCTCATCTGCGTGCTGCAGAAGATGGGCGCGATCATCAAGGTGCACACCGACCGGGTCATCGAGATCCAGGGCGTGCCGCGCCTGACCGGCTACAGCCACCGGCCGATCCCCGACCGCATCGAGGCCGCCAGCTGGGGCGCGGCCGCGCTGGCCACCCGCGGCGACGTGTTCGTCAAGGGCGCGCGGCAGTCCGACATGATGACGTTCCTGAATCTGTACACCTCCGTCGGCGGCGCGTTCGAGATCGACGACACGCCCGGCGAGGGCGGCATCCGCTTCTGGCACCCGGGCGGCGAGCTCAAGGCCGTGGCCATGGAGACCGACGTCCACCCGGGGTTCATGACGGACTGGCAGCAGCCGATGGTCGTGGCGCTGACCCAGGCCCGCGGGCTGTCGATCGTGCACGAGACCGTGTACGAGCGGCGCCTCGGCTACACCGCCGCCCTCAACCAGATGGGGGCGACGATCCAGACGTACCGCGAGTGCCTCGGCGGCACCCCGTGCCGCTTCGGCCGGCGCAACTTCATGCACTCGGCGGTCATCGCCGGGCCGTCCAAGCTGCACGCGGCCGACCTGGTGATTCCCGACCTGCGCGCCGGGTTCAGCCACCTGATCGCGGCGCTGGCGGCCGAGGGGACCTCCCGGGTGTACGGCGTGAAGCTCATCCAGCGCGGCTACGAGGACTTCGAGGGCAAGCTGAACGCGCTCGGGGCGCACGTCGAGCTCGGCTGAGCCTGCCCTTCCCCGTTCTGCTGGTGCCGCTCTCTGTCGGCTCGACGCCGCCGTCCGGGCTCGTTCCGGACGGCGGTGTCGTGTTTCGCTGCCTGTCGGCTCCCCCGCCGTCGTGCGGGCTCGTTCCGCACGGCGGCGTCCTGTTCCGCCGTCTGTCGGCTCCCCCGCCGTCGTGCGGGCTCGTTCCGCACGGCGGCGTCCTGTTCCGCCGTCTGTCGGCTTCCCCGCCGTCGTGCGGGCTCGTTCCGCACGGCGGCGGCGTGTCGCCGCGCCACCTCGCGGACGTCGCGGTGCTGAGGGATTTCGGCTGAGAGGCAGCCGACGGTGCTGATCTCCGGCGGCTTCGGCTACCCTTCGTGTCGTGCCGTCGCTGTTTCGTCGCAAGCCAGAAGAGCCCGCCGCCTCCGTCGTCGTGTCGGAGCCCGAGCCGGAGGTGGGTCCCCGGGGCCACACCCCGAGCAAGCGCGACCTCGGCCAGAAGACGCCCAAGCGCGTGATCGCGGGGCGCCGGCTGCCCGAGCCGCCCGCCGCCGACCGCAAGGAGGCGGCCAAGCGGCTGCGCGAGAAGCAGCGGCAGGAGCGCCTCGAGGCGCGCGAGGGCATGGCCAACGGCGACGAGCGCTACCTGCTCAAGCGCGACAAGGGCCCCGTGCGCAAGCTCGTGCGCGACATCGTCGACTCGCGGCGCACGATCGGCACCTTCTTCTTCGGCACCACGTTCCTGGTCATGCTGGTCGGCTTCAACCGCAACCTGAACCAGAGCATCTACCTCGCGGCCAACGCCCTGTTCCTCGTGATGCTGCTGGCCACCGCGGTCGACGGCTTCATGATCTCGCGCACCGTGAAGAAGCTCGTCAAGCAGCGCTTCCCGGACACCGACGAGCGCCTGGGATCGCTCTACCTCTACGCGATCATGCGCTCGATCTCGTTCCGCTTCATCCGCAACCCGAAGCCGCAGGTCAAGATCGGCCAGTCCATCTGACCCACCGCAGCTCGCGGACACGTTTCGGCGGCGACGGTGGCGGTGGGAGGGTGCGAGGCCGTACCCTCCCTTCGCGACCGGCCCACGATTTTCACCGGGT
The DNA here is from genome assembly GCF_050947935.1 of Dactylosporangium sp. CA-052675. Taxonomy (GTDB): domain Bacteria; phylum Actinomycetota; class Actinomycetes; order Mycobacteriales; family Micromonosporaceae; genus Dactylosporangium. The sequence continues at coordinate 8,868,456 of NZ_CP192010.1, forward strand.
AGCGCGCGGCGGACGCCGACGCGTGCGGTGTGCCGGAGTGTGGCGAGGAGAGCGAAGCTGTGAGCGACGAGTACCCGGGGGAAGAGCCGGGAACCGCCGCGCCCACCTGGGCGGCCGTGCCGACGATGCCGTGGGGCCGGGTGCCGGAACAGCGCCGCGACGAGCCCGGCTCTCGCCGTCGCGGGCCTCGCGAGCAGGCTCCTGACCAGGCCGGATACGGCTCACAGGGGTACGACCAGCGCGCCTATGACGACCGGCATAGCCAGGAGCCGCGCAACGGCTATGACGACCGGCCTCATCGCGAGGCCTATGACAGTTATGACGACCGGCAGATCCGCGACGCCCGCGAGCCCGGTCGCCAACCTGGTCGCACCCCCAGCCGCGAGCCTGGCCGCGAACAGGCCTACGAGCGCGGTTATGACGACCGTCATGGTTCGGATGACCGTGACCGTGCGTATGGCGGGCGCGGGTACGACGAGCGTGGCGGCCGGGACGATCACCGCCGGCGCGAGGATGCCCGGGGCTACGACGATCGCGGGTTTGACGACCGCGGCTTTGACGATCGTGGCTCTGCCGACCAAGGCTCTGCCGACCAAGGCTATGCCGACCGCAGCTATGACGACCGCAGCTATGACGACCGGCAGAATCCCCGTGACCGCGATCCGCGCGACCGTAGCGCCCGGGACGCTCGGGACGCCCGGGGCCGTGGCCCGCGGCGCGACCTCGACGACCGGGATGACCGGGACCGTGATCCGCGCGGCCGCGACTTCCTCGACCGGGCCGGCCGCGATTCGGCCGAGCGCGGGGGCCGGGACCGTGACGTGCGGGATCGCGATCCGCGAGGCTATGACGGTCGCGCCGACCGCGGTTACGACGACCGGGAGCAGCGCGAATTCGACCGCGGGCGCGATTTTCGGGACTATGACGACCGCGAACGCCATGATCCGCGGGACCTCGACGAGCGGGACCGCCGTCAGGTGCGGGGCCGCGATGACCGGGGATACGACGACCGGGGATACGACGATCGGCGGGACGCCCGTGGCTATGAGCGTGGGGGCCGGGAGTTCGACCGTGATGCCCGGGATCGGGATCCGCGGGGTTATGACGAGCGGCATAGGCCCGCCGAGCAGGGTGGTTACCGAGAGTCGCGGGACGCTCGGGAGTTCGGGCGGGCTCCTGGGACGGCGTACGGGCGGCCCCGGAGCCGGGCGCTCGATGAGCCGACCGATGAGGTTCCGCGCGTGCGGCGGGATGCTCCTGGGCATCCCCGGAATCCGCAGGGTGGGGCGGTGGCGCCGGGGCGTTCCTCCGGGCGGGCCAGTGTCGGGGGCGAGCGGGGCGGGGTGTACGGGGCTCCGGCCGCCGACCGTGGGCAAGGCGTCTATGGGGCGCCTCGTAACGCGCCGATCAGTGGGGCTCCCATCAGTGGAGCACCCGTCAGCGGTATGCCCGTCAGCAGTGGGCCGTTGAGCAACGCGCCGATCAGCGGTGCGCCGATGCACGGCGCGAGGACCAGCGACGCGCCGATCAGCGGTGCGCCGACGCACGGTGCGAGGACCAGCGACGCGCCGATCAGCGGTGCGCCGCTGTATGGCACGCCGGGCACTGGCGGGGCGCCCCGTCATGCGCCGGTCAGCGGCGGACCGGCCCACACCGCTCCCGCCGGCAGTGCGCCGACGCACGGAGCTCCCTCCGGTGGCGGGCCGGCCCGTCATGCGTCAGTTGGAGGCGAGCCACCCCGCCATGCTCCGGTCAGTGGTGGGCCGTTGAGCAACGCACCGGTCAGCAGCGGGCCGCTCTCCAACGCGCCGGTCAGTAGCGGGCCGATGCATGGCGCTCCGATGCATGGCGCTCCGATGAGTGACGCGCCCGTGAGTGGTGGGCCGCTCTCCAACGCGCCGGTCAGCAGCGGGCCGCTCCGCAACGCACCGGTCAGTAGCGGACCGCTCGGCAATGCCCCCGTCAGCAGTGCGCCGATCGACAGTGGGCCGCTTGACCGCGGGCCGGTCGGCCGTGGATCGAGTGACCGTGGGCCGGCCGTCCCGTCCGGGCATGCCGCCGATGTGCCGCAGACGAACTCGTTCTTCGGGCCTCCGCCGGCGCGGGACCAAGCAGCCGGGGCGGCGATGCGGGACGCGCCCGTCAGCGGTGCGCCGATGCACGGCTCGAGGACGAGTGACGCGCCCGTCAGCGGTGCGCCCATGCACGGCCCGAGGACGAGTGACGCGCCCGTCAGCGGTGGACCGGTGCCCGGCGCGCCCATGAGCCAAACGCCGACCAGCAACACACCGACAGGCAACACGCCGAGAAGCAATACGTCGACAAGCAACACGCCAATGAGCAGTACGTCGATGAGTAACACGCCGATGAGCAATGCGCCTGTGAGTGGCGGGGCGCTGACCGACGCGCCCGTCAGCAGTGCGCCGATGCACGGTGGGCGCCCGAGTGACGCGCCCGTCGAGAGTGGGCGGCCGGGGCACCAGGACGGGCCCGGCAGTGGGGACTTGGGTGGTTCTGTGGGCTCGTCTGGGATTCGGGTGGAGTTCGTGGAAGTGGCCGATACGCCCCCGCCCGCGGTTGCCTCCGGCACGTCCATGGGGACCTACCAGTCCGGGCGAGTCACCGGGGCCGGTGTCGACGGGCTGCAGGCCACCGGGTACCTGCCGATCGTGCGGCCCGGGGCCGAAGGGTTTCCGCCCGAGCTCGCGGCCATCGCGCCCACCTCGCCGCCCGGGCCTCGGGCCGAGGCCGCCGAGGAGCGGGGGCCCGACCCGGAGCAGGTGCTCGCGACCTTCGTGTGGAGGTTCGACCCCGACACGCTGCGGGAGCAGATCGAGGGCGACGAGGTGACGCAGCTCACCGACATTCGCGACCAGCTCACGGCCAAGCTCAACCGGGTCGAGGACAACCCGACGCGGGCGCGGCTGCTCAGTCTTCGCGCCGTCGTCTCGCGGATTCTCGGGGACCTGCCCAAGGCGTTCGCCGACGGCAAGCTCGCGCTCGCGCACGCCGAGGCGACCGGGGAGCTGCGGCGCATCGCGATCGCGCAGGCCCGGCTCGCGCACGTGCTGCAGTGGCGGGAGGAGTTCGAGGAGGCCGACCGGCTGTTCACGCTCGCGAACTCCTCGGAGCTGCCCGATCGGCTGCGGGCCACGATGCACCAGCACTCGGGTCGGTGCGCGTACGACCAGGGGCGGTACATGGAGGCCTGCAACCACTTCGAGCGGGCCCTCGACCTGCGCAAGGAGGAGGACCCGGAGCTCATCGCGCAGACCGAGCTCGCGCTCGACGCGGTGTTCCGGCGGGTCGCGGAGAAGGGCTGGGGACCGTACCCGCGCAGCCGCGAGGAGATCCTGCAGATCCGCCGCGCCCCCTCCCCCGCGTTCGACGAGCAGACCCAGCGGTGGGGGTACATCGAGCCCGACGGCAACTTCGTGATCGGCCCCGGGTACCTCGACGTGCAGCCGTTCCGCGACGGGGTGGCCTGGGTCCAGCGGCAGGGCGCGCAGACGTGGGAGCTCATCGACGACTCGGGCCGGGTGCTGATCGAGCCGGCGGCCGGGTACATCGGCGTCGGCAGCTTCTCCGACGGGGTCGCCTGGGTCTCTCACGACGGTACGACCGGCTGGATCGCGATCGACAAGAACAACACGGTGCTCATCTCCACCGGCTTCGACGACGTGCGGCCGTTCCGGCGGGGCGTGGCCGCGGTGCGCCGCGGGCCCTACTGGGGGGCCGTGGACTCGGTCGGGCGGGTCGTGGTGCAGTTCCAGTACGACGGGTTCGCCACGGCGCTGCTCGACGGGCGCTACATCGACGGCTTCAGCGACGAGGGCCTCGCCGTCGTGTCGCTGGACGGGCGCAAGGGCGTCGTCGACCGCTCGGGCCGGGTGCTGGTGCCGCCCGTGCACCACACCATCATGATCCACCCGGTGGCGTTCCTGATCGTCGACGACTCGCAGCGCTGGGGCGCGCTCGACCGGCGCGGGCGGACCATCATCGAGGCCACGTTCGCGAGCCGGACCGGGGTGACCGACGAGATCGACCGGCTGCTCGCCGACACCCGGCCCGTCATGTAGCGACAACCCGGGGCATAGGGTCGGAGCATGGAGTTTCGACACCTCGGCCGTTCCGGGCTGCTCGTCAGCGAGATCTCATACGGCAACTGGATCACTCACGGCTCGCAGGTCGAGGCCGAGCAGGCCACGGCCTGCGTGCACGCCGCCCTCGACCTCGGCATCACGACCTTCGACACCGCCGACGTCTACGCCGGCACCCGCGCCGAGGTGGTCCTGGGCGACGCGCTCAAGGGCCAGGACCGCGACGGGCTGGAGATCTTCACCAAGGTCTTCTGGCGCACCGGGCAGGGGCGCAACGACAGCGGCCTGTCGCGCAAGCACATCATGAAGTCCATCGACGGGTCGCTGCGCCGGCTGCAGACCGACCACGTGGATCTGTACCAGGCGCACCGGTACGACCACCACACCCCGCTCGAGGAGACCATGGAGGCGTTCGCCGACGTGGTGCACTCCGGCAAGGCGCTCTACATCGGGGTGTCGGAGTGGCGGGCCGAGCAGATCCGCGAGGCGGCCGCGCTCGCCAAGGAGCTGCGCATCCAGCTGGTGTCCAACCAGCCGCAGTACTCGGCCGTCTACCGGGTCATCGAGGCCGAGGTCGTCCCGGCCTGTGAGGAGCTCGGCATCGGCCAGGTCGTCTTCTCGCCGCTGGCGCAGGGCGTGCTCACCGGCAAGTACAAGCCGGGTCAGCCGCCGCCGGCGGGCTCGCGGGCGACGGACGAGAAGTCGGGGGCCGCGTTCATCTCGCGCCTCATGCACGACGACGTGCTGACCGCGGTCCAGCAGCTGCGCCCGCTGGCCGAGCAGGCCGGGCTGTCGATGGCCCAGCTCGGGGTGGCCTGGGTGCTGCAGAACCCCAACGTGTCGTCGGCGATCGTCGGCGCGACCCGGCCCGAGCAGCTCGAGGACAACGTCAAGGCGTCCGGGGTGAAGCTCGACGCCGAGCTGCTCAAGCGCATCGACGAGGCGCTGGAGCCGATCGTGCAGCGGGACCCCGCGCTGACGCAGAGCCCCGCCGAGCGGCCGTAGGCCTCAGTAGCGGTTCCAGAAGCGGAACAGCGAGGCGCCCTGGGAGGCCTGGTAGGACGGGAGTCCTATCAGGTCGCCCAGCCAGTACACGAACTCGAAGAAGTAGTGGTTGATCTGCGGCGACCACAGCAGCGCGATCAGGATGAGCATGCCCCAGGGCGCCACGTGGTTGAAGCCGCGCTGCCACTGCGGGGACAGCCACGGGAAGATCAGGTTGCCGCCGTCGACGCCCGGCATCGGCACGAAGTTGAGCACGCTGGCGGTCAGCTGCAGCAGGGCCAGGAACGCCAGCCCCGCGAAGAACACCGGGTGCTCGCCGGTGTCCAGGCCGAACGAGAACGGCAGCACCAGCAGGATCGCCAGCACCAGGTTCATCGCCGGGCCGGCGAAGCTGATCAGGCTGTCGACGAGCCGGCTGCGGATGGCGCCGTGGTTGACCCAGACCGCGCCGCCGGGCAGGCCGATGCCGCCGAGGATCACGAAGACCAGCGGCAGCACGATCGACAGCAGCGGGTGGGAGTACTTCAGCGGGTTGAGCGTCAGGTAGCCGCGGTGCGCGATGTCGTCGTCGCCGCCCTTGAACGCGACCAGGGCGTGCGAGTACTCATGCAGGCACAGCGAGACCGCCCAGCCCGCCGCGACGAAGAGGAACACGTTGAACTGCGCGTCACCGAACTCGGCCCAGGCCATCCAGCCGCTCACGGCCAGCAGCGCGATGAGCCCCAGGAAGATCGCACTGGGCCGGAACGCCTCCCGCGGCAGCCGGCCGACCCGGCTGCCGTAGTGCCCGTACGACACCGTCAGCCCCCAGCCGGCAGCAGGCTCATCCGATACTCCGTGCGGTCGTCCTCGGTGAGGATCGCCGTCGCCGCGCCCTTGGCCACCAGGTCGCGCCAGGCCTGCCCGAGCCACGACTCCGCGTCGGACTGGCTGGAAAACGCCTCGTTGGGGCCATCGACGGGCCTGCGCTCAGCGTCTTCGAACTGCCACGTCCACGCCATGGTCACACTCCTGTCCCAGGTAGAAGACTTCGAGCGTATCGGCCGCGTGGCCCTGAGCCGAGTCCGGCCACCGGTGTCCCTCTAAAGTACGGGGCATGCGGTTGCTGGTGCTCGGAGGAATCCGGTCCGGGAAGTCGGAAGTGGCGGAGGCGCTCGTCGCCGGGGCCGGTGCGGTGCGCTATGTCGCGACCGCGCGAGAGCGCACGTCGGACGGCGGCTGGGCGGCGCGGATCGCCGCGCACCGGCAGCGCCGCCCGCAGTCCTGGGTCACCGAGGAGGTCGGCGACTCCCCCGACCGCCTGGCCGAGCTGCTGACCGGGGCGAAGAGCGAGGACACGATCCTCGTCGACGATCTTGGCAACTGGCTCTCCGCGGTGCACGACACCGCCGGCGACTGGTCGGACCCGACGGCCGCCGACGAGCCGATCGCGGCGCTGGCCGGCGCCGTGCGCTCGTGCGGCGCCGGGCTGCTGGTGCTCGTGGGGCCCGAGGTCGGCCTCGGCGTGCTGCCGGCGACCGACGCCGGGCGGACCTTCGCCGACGCGAGCGGCCTGCTCAACCAGCGCGTGGCGGCCGCGTGCGACGGCGTCGCCCTGGTGGTGGCGGGCGAGGTCTCCTGGCTGCGCGGCGGCGAGCTGGTGCAGCACGCCGGGGCGCGCGAGACCCCGAAGCCGCAGGAGCCGGCGGCGAAGCCCGTGGAGCCGTTCGTCTTCGAGTCGACCGGGGCCGGCTCGGTGCTGTCCACCGCCGACGGCGGCGACACGCTCTCGTTCTCCCCCGGCATGGAACTTCCGCTGCCGGACGAGTCGACCGCCCACGAGGCGGCCGAGCGGCTGCTCACGCTGCGGCTCAACGGCGCCGGCCTGGGCGGCCTGGTGCCCGTCGTGCGCTTCGCCGGCGGCGTGCAGGGCCGGCCCGATCCGCGCCCGTTCCAGCAGCCCCGGGTGCTCGTGCTGCGCGGCGACCGCACGGGCGGCTTCGCGGCCGGGGACTCCGCCGAGGCCGCCGACCGGCGCCTGGCCGAGGTCGTGGAGGGCAACGGCACCCTGGCCATGCTCGCCGCCGGCGCGGGCGCGAGCGTCCAGGCCATCGACTGCCCGTCCGCGGGCCCGGCCGAGGTGCACGACGCGCTGGACGACACCGGCGTGGACGCGGCGCTGACCCTGGGCTGGCGGCTGGCCGACGCGGCCGCCAACGAGGGCGTCGACCTGCTGGTCCTGGGCGCCTGCGGGGCCGGGGCGGACGCCGCCGCGGCCGCGATCGTGGCGGTGCTCACCGGTGCCGAGCCGGCCGCCCTGCTGGGCCGGGTCGTGGACTCCTCCGGCTTCGTCGACGACGCCGCCTGGATGCGCAAGATCGGGGCCATTCGCGACGCCCGGCATCGCATCCGTACGCGCAGCCGCGAACCGCACGTGATGCTGTCGATGCTGGGCGGCGGCGACATCGCGGTCGCCACCGGTGTCGTGCTCGGGGCCGCCTCCCGCCGCCTGCCGCTGCTGGTCGACGGGCCGGTCGCGATCGCCGCCGCGCTGGTGGCCCGCGACTACGGCGCCCAGACGCGGCACTGGCTGATGATGCCCGACCACGGCGACAACCCGACCGTGAAGCTGGCCGCGGACGTGCTCGGCGCGGCGCCGTTCCTGGCGCTGCGGCTCGGCCTCGGCGAGGGCGCGACCGCGCTCGCGGCGCTGCCGCTGATCAACACGGCCCTGACGATCGCGGCCGCGACGCCCCTGCGCTCGGCCATGACCGGGGACGAGACCGGGGACGAGACCGGGGACGAGGCCGGGGACGAGGCTGGGGACGGCGCCGCGGGCGACGGGCTCAGCGAGCAGGAGCGCATCGAGGCCGAGATCCAGCGGGTGGTGGCGGACTCGCCGACGGCGGAGATGCCGTACGTGAAGCCGTCGTGGGAGGACTGAGGCTCGCCCTGAGCCTGTTCACGGTCGCGCCGGTGCGCGCGGACCGGGTCGACCGGCCGACCGCGAGGGTCGCGATGCTCCTGGCCCCGCTGGCCGGGGCGCTGCTCGGGCTGGTGCTGGCGCTGCTCGCGGGCGGGCTGGTGCGGCTCGGGGCGGCGCCGCTGCTCGGCGGGGCCGTGCTCGTCGCGCTCGGGCTGCTGCTCACCCGCGGGCTGCACGTCGACGGGCTGGCCGACACGGCCGACGGGCTCGGCTCCTACGCCGGGCCCGAGCGGGCCCTCGAGATCATGAAGAAGTCCGACATCGGGCCGTTCGGGGTGGCCGCCATCGCCGCCGTCCTGCTCGTGGACGCCGCCGCCGCCACCTCGCTGCTGGCCTGGCCGCCGTTCGCCGTCGTGCTCGCGTTCGCGGCGGGGCGCCTGGGCGCGACCGTGGCCTGCCGCCGGGGTCTGCCGGCCGCCCGGACCGGCGGGCTCGGGGCGCTGGTGGCCCAGACGGTGCCGGGGTGGCTGCTGGGGCTGGTGATCCTCGTCACGGGCGGGCTCGGCGTGCTGGTCGACCCCTGGCGCGGGCCCGGGGCCGTGCTGGCCGCGGCGCTCGTCGCGTGGGCGCTCACCGCCCACGCCCGGCGGCGGCTGGGCGGCGTCACCGGGGACGTGATCGGGGCGGCCATCGAGCTGTCGACGGCCGCCGCGCTCGTCGTGCTGGCTACCTGACCGAGGACTTCAGGTGACCGAGGACTTCAGGTGACCGAGGACGTCACTTGACCGAGGACTTCACGAACGGGGGCTTCACCACGCGGACCGCGCAGCGGCGGCCGCGCACGTCCAGCGCCACCTCGTCGCCCTCGCCCACGCCCGACGCGGTGTCGATCAGCGCCAGGGCGATGCCGACCTTGCGGGTGGGCGAGAACGTGCCGCTGGTCACCTCGCCGACCTGGGTGCCGTCGGCGGCCAGCACCGCCATGTGCGCGCGGGGGACGGCGCGGTCGAGCGCCTCCAGGCCCCACAGCACCCGGCGCGGGCCCGCGGCCTTCTCGGCCAGCAGCGCCTCGCGGCCCCAGAACGCCGGCTTGTTCCAGCCCACGGCCCAGCCCGAGCGCGCCTGCACCGGGGTGATGTCGAGGGAGAGGTCCTGGCCGTGCAGGGGGTAGCCCATCTCCGTGCGCAGCGTGTCGCGCGCCGCGAGGCCGCAGGGGCGGGCGCCGGCCGCGACGATCGCGTCCCACAGGGTGTGCGCGTCGTGGGACGGCACGACGAGCTCGTAGCCGTGCTCGCCGGTGTAGCCGGTGCGGCAGACCACCACGTCGGTGCCCCCGTAGGAGGCCACCGTGAAGCTCATGTACTCGTGCTCCGTGGGCAGGCCGAGGCCGGCCAGCACCTCGGCCGAGCGCGGGCCCTGCACGGCGAGCACGGCGAAGAGCTCGTGCTGCTCGACCACGCCGATGCCGGCCGGCGCCTGGGCGGTCAGGCGGCGGACCACCTCGGCGGTGTTGGCCGCGTTCGGGATGAGGAAGACGTCGTCGTCGCCGAACCGGTACGCGATGAGGTCGTCCACCACGCCCCCGGTCTCGTCCAGGCAGAGGGTGTACTGCGCCTGGCCCGCGCTGATGCGGTCGAGGTCGTTGCTGAGGCAGGCGTTGACGAACGCGGCCGCGCCGCGACCCCGCACCCGGGCCTTGCCCAGGTGGGACACGTCGAACACGCCCACGTCCTCGCGGACGGCCGTGTGCTCCTTGAGCACGCCGCCGTCGGCGTATTCGAGGGGCATCTCCCAGCCGCCGAACGCCGCGAACTTGGCACCGAGCGCCGCATGGCGGTGATACAACGCGGGGTGCCGCAAGGGTTGGGTCATGCCCGCAACCTATCGCGTTGGTTATCGTGTCCTGCACCCGATTCGGCGGCATGCTGAAGCTGTGGCGACCCCGCAGTGAACTGTCCGGCCGCCGAAGCGCAGCGAACCATCAGTGATGTGGAGCACCAGTGACCTCCCTGACCCTGGTCGACACCGACCCAGCGACCCTTGCCGCCGACGCCGTCGTCATCGGTGTGTACGCCGATGACAGCCCCGACGCGAAGCTCGTGCTCGCGCCGGGCGCGCAGAGCATCGCGGCGGCGTTCAGCGACCGGCCGGGCGGCGGGCTCGCCGAGACCCTGCGGGTGCTCGGGGCGACCGGCGCGCTCGGCGAGGTGACGAAGCTCGCCGCGTTCGGCGCGGTGACCGCCCCGCTCGTGGTGGCGGTCGGCCTGGGCGTCCCCACCGGCGGCGACGCGAGCCGGGCGCCCTCGGCCGAGTCGCTGCGCCGCGCGGCCGGGGCCGCGGCCCGGGCCCTGGCCGGATCGTCCTCGGCGGCCCTGGTGCTGCCGCTGGCCGACGACGGCGAGACGGGCGTCGCGGCGCTGAGCGCCGGGCTGCGGGCCGTGTCCGAGGGGGCGATGCTGGGCGCGTACCGCTTCGCCGGCTACAAGTCCAAGCCCGCCGCCGGTCGCCGCGACCCGCTGCGCAAGGTGCTCGTGCACGTGCCGGACGCGGGTGCCCGGGCGGCCAAGGCCGTGATCAAGCGCTCCGGGGTGCTCGGCGCCGCGGTGGCCCGCACCCGGGACTGGATCAACACGGCGCCGAACGAGCTGCGGCCCCCCGCCTTCGCCGAGCAGGTCGCGGCGGCGGCGCGCGAGGTGTCGCTGGAGGTGTCCGTACTGGACGAGAAGGCCCTGGCCAAGCAGGGCTACGGCGGCATCCTGGCGGTCGGGCTCGGCTCGGCGGCCGCCCCGCGCCTGGTGCGCCTGGCCTACGAACCGGCCGGGGCCACCCGGCGGGTCGCGCTCGTGGGCAAGGGCATCACGTTCGACACCGGCGGCGTGTCGATCAAGCCGAGCGCCGGCATGTGGGAGATGAAGTCGGACATGTCCGGCGCCGCCGCAGTGGTCGCCACCATGCTCGCGATCGCCCAGCTCAAGCCCAAGGTGGCGGTCGTGGCGTACGCGCCGATGGCCGAGAACATGGTCTCCGGCAGCGCGTACCGGCCCGGTGACGTCGTGAGGATGTACAGCGGCGCCCAGGTCGAGGTGCTCAACACCGACGCCGAGGGCCGCATGATCCTCGGCGACGCGATCGCCCGGGCCTGCGAGGACGACCCCGACTACCTCTTCGAGGTCTCGACCCTCACCGGCGGGCAGGTGATCGCGCTCGGCAAGCGCATCGCGGGCGTCATGGGCACGCCGGAGCTGTGCGAGCGGGTCCGCGACGCGGGCGAGCGGACCGGCGAGCCGGCCTGGCCGATGCCGCTGCCGGAGGACGTGCGCAAGGGCATGGACTCCGACGTGGCGGACATCTCGCAGGTCAACGCCGGGATGGACCGCGCCGGGCACATGCTGCAGGGCGGCGTGTTCCTGTCCGAGTTCGTGACCGAGGGCGTGCAGTGGGCCCACATCGACATCGCCGGCCCGAGCTACCACGCCGGCGAGCCCTTCGGCTACTGGACCAAGGGCGGCACCGGCGTCCCGGTCCGCACGCTGGTCGAGCTGGTGGAGGAGATCGCGGCCGAGTAGTGCGGCCGGCCGGGTGCGACCGGCCGGTGCGGTCAGGCGTTCTTGTTGCGGGCGTTGTAGTCCCGCCAGCGCTGGGGGTATCCCACCAGCGCGATGTCGTAGACGGGCATGCTCAGGCGGTGCGCGAACTGGCGCGCCGCCTGCGGGCTCTCCATCCGGCGGCGGGTCCACTCGCCGTCGTGGGCGATGAGCAGCAGTGTCGTCTCCGTCACGGTCGTGCGCGGCTCGATGAAGCCCTCCACGCCCCGCCGGGAGCGGACGAACTCCTCCAGGTAAGCCAGGTCCTCGCGGCTGGCGGAGCGCCCTCCCGCTGCCGGCTTGCGTCGGCGGAACCAAGCCACGATCGCTCCTCTTCGTCGAGTCCGTGCACAGCTCGTGCACAGGGTACGACGTCACGACCGGCCCCGGGGACCCCGCGAAGCCGCCCCTTTGTCGCAGGCGAGCAGGGCAAGTGACAAGATGGCCAAGGATCGTCATGCGAAGGGCGAACCCCCGATTCGCACCGTCACGAGCCGATGGCCCGTGCATCACCTGGGAGAATTCGTGAGCGACCCACACGCCAACTCCTTCGACGTTCTCGTCCTGGGCGGCGGCAGCGGCGGTTACGCGACCGCGTTCCGCGCGACCCAGCTCGGCCTGTCCGTCGCGCTGGTCGAGAAGGACAAGCTCGGCGGCACGTGCCTGCACCGCGGCTGCATCCCGACCAAGGCCCTGCTGCACGCGGGCGAGGTCGCCGACGCCGCCCGCGAGGCGGACCAGTTCGGCATCCAGGCCGTGTTCAACGGCGTCGACATGAAGGCCGTGAACGCCTACAAGGACGGCGTGGTCACCAAGCTGTACAAGGGGCTGCAGGGCCTGGCCAAGGCGCGCAAGGTGACGCTCATCGAGGGCGAGGGGCGCCTGGTCGCGCCGGACGCCGTCGAGGTCGCCGGCACGCGGTACACGGCGAAGAACATCGTGCTGGCCACCGGCTCCTACTCCAAGACCCTGCCCGGCCTCGTCGTGGACGGTGAGCGGGTCATCACCAGCGAGCACGCGCTCGGGCTGGACCACGTGCCGGCCTCCGCGATCATCCTCGGCGGCGGCGTCATCGGCTGCGAGTTCGCCAGCGCCTGGAAGTCCTTCGGCGTCGACGTCACGATCGTCGAGGCGCTCCCCCGGCTGCTCGCGGTCGAGGACGAGGCGAGCTCGAAGGCGCTCGAGCGGGCGTTTCGCAAGCGGGGCATCAAGTTCAAGGTGGGCAAGCCCTTCGAGGGCGTGGAGCGCACCGACGCCGGCGTGAAGGTGTCGATCCAGGGCGGCGACACGATCGAGGCCGAGCTGCTGCTCGTGGCCGTCGGGCGCGGGCCGACCACCGCCAACCTCGGCTACGAGGAGCAGGGCGTGAAGATGGAGCGCGGGTTCGTCATCACCGACGAGCGGCTGCGCACCTCCGTGCCGGGCATCTACGCCGTCGGCGACATCGTGCCGGGCGTGCAGCTCGCGCACCGCGGCTTCCAGCAGGGCATCTTCGTGGCCGAGGAGATCGCGGGCCAGCACCCGCAGGTCTTCGACGAGTCGGGCATCCCCCGGGTGACGTACTCCGAGCCCGAGGTCGCCTCCGTCGGGCTCAACGAGAGCAAGGCCCGCGAGCTGCACGGCGAGGACAAGATCGAGACGCTGCAGTACGACCTCACCGGCAACGGCAAGAGCCAGATCCTGCGGACCGCCGGCTTCGTGAAGCTGATCCGGGTCAAGGACGGGCCCGTCGTCGGGGTCCACATGGTGGGCGCCCGGGTGAGCGAGCTCATCGGCGAGGCTCAGCTGATCTACAACTGGGAGGCGTTCCCCGGGGACGTCGCCCCGCTGGTGCACATGCACCCCACGCAGAACGAGGCTCTCGGCGAGGCGCACCTGGCGCTGGCCGGCAAGCCGCTGCACGTCCACTGATCAGGCATCCGACCGCCACCAAGCACAGTACGAGGAGTCGTTTCACATGCCGGTATCGGTCACCATGCCCCGGCTGGGCGAGAGCGTCACCGAGGGCACCGTCACCCGCTGGTTGAAGCAGGAGGGCGACCACGTCGAGGCCGACGAGCCGCTGCTCGAGGTCTCGACCGACAAGGTCGACACGGAGATCCCCTCCCCGGCGGCCGGGGTGCTGACCCGGATCGTCGTGCAGGAGGACGAGACCGCCGAGGTCGGCGCCGAGCTCGCCGTCATCGGCGGCGACGGCACTGACGGCGGTGACGCCTCCGAGGGCGTCGCGCCCGCGCAGGAGCCGTCGGAGGAGCAGGAGGAGCCCGCCGCACAGGAGGAGCCCGCCGCGGAGGAGCCCGCCCAGGAGCAGCCCGAGGAGGAGCCGGCCCCGGCCGCCGCGTCCTCGTCCGGCGGCGGCGAGGGCACCTCGGTGAAGATGCCCGCGCTCGGCGAGAGCGTCACCGAGGGCACCGTCACCCGCTGGCTCAAGCAGGTCGGCGACAGCGTCGAGGCCGACGAGCCGCTGCTCGAGGTCTCCACCGACAAGGTCGACACCGAGATCCCGTCGCCGGTCGCCGGCACGCTGCTGGAGATCAAGGTCCCCGAGGACGAGACGGTCGAGGTCGGCGCGGAGCTGGCCGTGATCGGCGCCGCCGGGGCCGCGCCCGCGAAGTCCGAGCCCGCCCCGCAGCCGAAGCCCGAGGCCAAGCCGGAGCCGAAGCCCGAGCCCAAGGCCGAGCCGAAGCCCGAGGCCAAGCCGCAGCCCAAGGCCGAGGCCAAGCCGGAGCCGAAGGCCGCCGCGCCCGCCTCCAAGCCCGAGCCGCAGCCGGCCGCGAGCGCGCCGGTGCAGGCCGGGCCGGCCACCAACGTCACCGTGGCCGGTGCCGCGCCGGCGGGTGGCAACGGCAAGGTCTCGGGCGACGAGGCCGGCTACGTCACGCCGCTGGTCCGCAAGCTCGCCGCCGAGCACGGGGTGAACCTGGCCCAGCTCTCCGGCACCGGTGTGGGCGGGCGCATCCGCAAGCAGGACGTGCTCGACGCGGCCGCCAAGGCGAAGGAGGCCGCCGCCCAGCCGGCGCCCGCCGCCGCCCCGGCCGCCGCGAGCACCGGCGGCTCGACCGCCGCCGCGCCGAAGGCGGCCCCGAGCCCGCTGCGCGGCCAGACGCAGAAGCTCAGCCGGATGCGGGCCCTCATCGCCCGGCGGATGGTCGAGTCGCTGCAGGTCTCGGCCCAGCTCACCACCGTCGTCGAGGTCGACGTGACGAAGGTGGCGAAGCTGCGCGACAAGGCCAAGGCGCAGTTCCAGGCCACGCACGGCGTGAAGCTGTCGTTCCTGCCGTTCTTCGCCCTGGCCGCGGTCGAGGCGCTGCGGGTGCACCCGGGCGTGAACTCCTCGATCGACCTCGAGGCGGGCACGGTCACGTACCACGACGCCGAGCACCTCGGCATGGCGGTCGACAGCGAGAAGGGCCTGATCGTCCCGGTCATCAAGAACGCGGGCGACCTCAACCTGGCCGGGCTGGCCAAGCGCATCGCCGACGTGGCCGAGCGGACCCGCGCCAACAAGCTCAGCCCGGACGACATCGCGGGCGGCACGTTCACGCTGACCAACACCGGCAGCCGGGGCGCGCTGTTCGACACGCCGATCATCAACCAGCCGCAGGTGGCGATCCTGGGCACCGGCGCCGTGGTCAAGCGGGCCGTCGTGGTGAGCGACCCGGAGCTCGGCGAGATCATCGCGCCGCGCTCGATGGTCTACCTGGCCCTGTCCTACGACCACCGGATCGTCGACGGCGCCGACGCCGCGCGCTTCCTGGGCACCATCAAGGAGCGCCTGGAGGCCGGGCACTTCGAGGCCGACCTGGGTCTCTAGCACCTGACGATCAAGGGGCGTCCCGGCGGGCCGGGGCGCCCCTTGATGTTCTCCCGGGACGGATCCGGGCAAGATGACCTCATGCAGATCCTGATCGCGGGGGCGTCCGGCTTTCTCGGCCAGCGGCTCATCCCGCACCTGCGCGACGCCGGGCACCAGGTCACACCGCTCGTGCGGCGCCCGCCCCGCCCCGGCGAGGTGCGCTGGGACCCGACCGCCGGGGTGCTGGACGGCACGGTCGTGGCGGCCGCGGACGCGGTGATCAACCTGGCCGGCGCGGGGGTCGGGGACAAGCGCTGGACCGCGCAGTACAAGAAGACGATCGTGGACAGCCGCGTGGACACCACCCGCACCCTCGCGCGGGCGATCGCCACGGCCCCGAGGCGGCCGAAGGTGCTGCTCAACTCCTCCGCCGTCGGGTTCTACGGGGACACCGGCGACCGGGCCGTCGACGAGTCCTCCCCCGCGGGCGAGGGCTTCCTGGCCGACGTGTGCAAGGTGTGGGAGGCGGCGACCAGGCCCGCGGAGGACGCCGGGACGCGGGTGGCGCTGCTGCGCACCGGGTTCCCGCTGGACCCGGCGGGCGGCCTGCTCAAACCGCTCTACCTGCAGTTCAAGCTCTTCGCGGGCGGGCGGATGGGCGATGGGCGGCAGTACCTGCCCTGGATCTCCGTCCCCGACTGGCTCGCCGCGGTCGTGTTCGTGCTCGAGCGCGAGCTGTCCGGGCCGGTCAACCTCACCGGCCCCGAGCCGGTCACCAACGCCGAGTTCTCCGACACCCTCGCGCGGGTCATGCACCGGCCCAACCTGCTGCCGGTGCCCGGCTTCGCGCTGCGGGCCGCCGTCGGCGAGTTCGGCGGCGAGGCCCTGGCCAGCCAGCGGGTGCTCCCCGCGGTGCTGATGCGCGAGGGCTTCCCGTTCGCGCACCGCACCGTCGAGGAGGCGCTGCGGCAGGCCGTGCCGTCGGCCGGCTAGCCGGCGGCGAAGGGCGAGTTCGGCGGCGAGGCCCTGGCCAGCCAGCGGGTGCTCCCCGCGGTGCTGATGCGCGAGGGCTTCCCGTTCGCGCACCGCACCGTCGAGGAGGCGCTGCGGCAGTCCGTGCCGTCGGCCGGCTAGCCGGCGGCGAAGGGCGAGGGCGGCGGCGCGCGAGGCTCGCGCGCCGCGCCGTCGAAAGAGGCCCTTTCAGCAGGCCGCGTCGTCGATCACGTAGTAGTTGGCGGCGGTCTGCCGCAGGCCGTGGGTGGTGAACACGTTGTAGAGGCCCATCGCCTGGTTCGACCCGTTCGCGTACGTGTAGCCGCCGGTCTGGTGCGCCCGGCCGGCGGTCACGTGCGCGTAGTTCGAGGCGCGCACGCACGGGCCGGAGCCCTGCGTCGGGGTCGGGCTCGGCGTCGGCGAGGACGTCGGCGAGGACGTCGGGGAGGCGGTCGTCGGGCCGGTGGTCGGGCCGCCGCTGGACAGGCCCCAGTCGAGCGCCTGGTAGTACGACGAGCAGATGGTGTCCTTGTAGTACGTGCCCGCGGTGCCGCACTGCTCCGTCGCCGAGCCCGGGTCGACCGGCGTCGCGTGGGTCATGCCCGACACGAGGTACACCTTGACCTTGTCCCCGTAGTTCGACAGGGACGTGCCGCCGGGCAGCGAGGCCGTCGACGTCGGGGTCTGGCCGACGCCGAGCACGTTCGTCCACTGGTCGCGCAGCTCCGTCGCGTTGGCCGGGGCCACCGTGGTGTCGGCGGTGCCGTGCCAGATCGCGACCCGGGGCCGCGCGCCGGAGTAGCCGGAGTACGCGCCCCGCACGAGGTCACCCCAGGCCGCCGGGGTCTTGTCGACGCCGGGGTTCATGCAGCTGTACGCGGCCGTCATCGACGTGGCGCAGCGGTACGGCAGGCCGGCCATGATCGCGCCGCCGGCGAACACGTCCGGGTAGGTGGCCAGCATCACGGCCGTCATCGCGCCGCCGGCCGAGAGCCCGGTGACGTACACCTTCGCCGGGTTCGTGCCGTAGTTCGCCACCGCGTAGTCGACCATCTGCTTGATCGACAGCGGCTCGCCCGCGCCGCGGGCGGTGTCGCCGGTCTCGAACCAGTTGAAACAGCTCGTGCTGTTGTTGGCGGACTTCTGCTCGGGCAGGACCAGGGCGAACTTCCACAGGTCCGCGTACTTGCGCCAGCCGGAGTTGGTGAAGTAGTCGGTCGCGTTCTGGGTGCAGCCGTGCATCGCGACGACCAGGGGCGCCCCCGAGGGGAGGCCGTCGGGGCGGTACGAGTACATCGTGAGGTTGCCGGGGTTCGACCCGAAGCTGCCGACCGTCGTGAGCGTGGCGGCGTAGGCGGGCGTCGAGACGGTGGTGAGCGCGATCGCGGCGACCAGCGCGGCGGCCGCGGGCAGGATCCAGCGCAAAGGCCTGGGCATGGCGGTGCCCTTTCTGCTGTGGGGAGCACCACGCTATGTGTGACCTTCGACGCACCACTATGTCCGCTTCCCACACAAATCCCGCGGCCGTCGTGCGGTGGCCGCGGCGTAGTCTGGCCAGGTGACCAGCGTGGTGGGTATGCGAATCGTCCGGGCCGGGCTCGTGGACTACGAGGCGGCGCTCGCCGAGCAGCGGCGCGTCCACGCGGAGGTGGCCGACGGCACGGCGCCCGACACGGTGCTGCTGCTGGAGCACCCGAGCGTCTACACGGCCGGCAAGCGCACCGAGCCCGCCGACCGGCCCTTCGACGGCACGCCGGTGATCGACGTCGACCGCGGCGGGAAGATCACCTGGCACGGGCCGGGGCAGCTGGTGGGCTACCCGATCGTGAAGCTGCCCGATCCCGTCGACGTGGTGGCGTACGTGCGGCGCATGGAGCAGCTGCTCATGGACGTCTGCGCGGAGCTCGGCGTCGCCACGGTCCGGGTCGAGGGCCGCAGCGGCGTCTGGGTGCCGGCCGACGAGCGGGGCCCCGACCGCAAGGTCGCGGCGATCGGCATCCGGGTCGCCCGCGGGGTCACGCTGCACGGGTTCGCGCTCAACGCGGACTGCGACCTGTCGCGGTACGACATCTTCGTGCCCTGTGGCATCCGGGACGCGGGCGTGACGTCGCTCTCGGCCGAGCTGGGCCGGGACGTGACCGTCGAGGAGCTGCTGCCGATCGTCGAGCGGCACCTCACGACGCTGTACTGACCCGGTAGGCGACGACCGGGATCAGCTCGGGGTCGACGTCGTCGATGCGCTCGTGGTCGTCGCAGGCGAAGCCGAACAGGCCCTGCATCGACGCGCAGCTCAGCTCGCAGGGGTCGGTGCCGGACTGCTCGAAGCCCAGCCGCTCGCCCTCGTCCTCCACCACGGCGGGGTCGGCGCACACGCTCAGCGCGCGCACGCGGGAGCCGTCGCGCCAGACGCCGTAGCTGCACCAGCCGGCGTCGCTGTGGGCGGCGTGCAGGTAGACGTTGCGGCGCTCGCTCGCGGCCAGCACCACGGGGTCGAGCTCGGACGGGCGGCGCGGGGTCAGGCCCCAGCTGCACACCAGGTCGAGGCCGCTGAAGCAGCCGACGCAGACCACGTCGGCCGGCGGGTTGAGGGCGTCGACGAGCAGCTCGTCGCCGATCTCCTCGATCTCGGCCCCGGGGAAGAGGCGTTCGACGAGCGCGCGGGTCGCCGGCTTGTCCAGCACGGGGTAGGACCGCAGGACATCGATCGGGTTTCCGTCGGCGAAGGCCACCAGCGTGTCGTTGAGCGCCACTGTTCGCCTATTGCCGGACCGGGTGATTCGGAAACGTGCAAGACGTGACGTCAATCGCGTTCCCGGTTCTTGGGCAGTCGCCGGGCGTAGTCTTCGAGCTGTGACCGCCGTTGTTCCCGAAGGCCGTCGTCTGCTGCGCATCGAAGCGCGTAACGCGGAGACGCCGATTGAGCGCAAACCGTCGTGGATCAAGGTCTCGGCCAAGATGGGTCCCGAGTACACGCATCTGCGGGGGCTCGTCCAGCGCGAAGGCCTGCACACGGTCTGCCAGGAAGCCGGCTGCCCCAACATCTACGAGTGCTGGGAAGATCGCGAGGCGACCTTCCTCATCGGCGGCGACCAATGCACCCGGCGCTGCGACTTCTGTCAGATCGACACCGGCAAGCCGGCCGAGTTCGACGCGGACGAGCCGCGCCGGGTCGCCGAGTCGACGGCGACGATGGGGCTGAAGTACGCGACCGTCACCGGTGTGGCCCGCGACGACCTGCCCGACGGCGGCGCCTGGCTCTACGCCGAGACCGTCCGGCAGATCCACGCCCTGGTCGAGGGGTGCGGCGTCGAGCTGCTCATCCCCGACTTCAACGGCGAGCCGGAGCTGCTCGACGAGGTCTTCGAGGCCCGCCCCGAGGTGCTCGCGCACAACGTCGAGACCGTGCCGCGGATCTTCAAGCGCATCCGGCCCGCGTTCCGCTACGAGCGGTCGCTGGGCGTGCTGACCAGGGCGCGCGAGGCCGGCCTGGTCACCAAGTCGAACCTGATCCTCGGCATGGGCGAGGAGCGGGCCGAGGTGACGCAGGCGCTCAGGGACCTCCACGAGGCCGGGTGCGAGCTGGTGACGATCACGCAGTACCTGCGGCCGACCCCGCGCCACCACCCCGTCGAGCGGTGGGTCAAGCCCGAGGAGTTCGTCGAGCTGCGCGAGGAGGCCGAGCAGATCGGCTTCGCGGGGGTGCTCTCCGGGCCGCTGGTGCGCTCCTCGTACCGCGCCGGACGCCTCTACCGCCAGGCGCTGGAGAACCGGGCTCTCAACTCCTGAGCGTGTCCATCTAGACTCGCAGGTATGGCAAAGGCCCAGGAGCCGGAGAAGGTCTCCTTCTTCACGCGGCTCAAACAGATCGGCATGGTCTTCTCGTTCACCGCGAAGCGCGACAAGGCGTTCGTGCCCCTCGTGGTGACGGTCGTCCTCGTGCCGCTGATCGCGGTCGGCGTCGCCATCGCGCTGGGCGTGTCCTGGATCTGGGCCCCGCTCGGCGTGCTGCTGGCGCTGCTCGGCACCGTCATCGTGCTCAACCTGCGCTCGCAGAAGGCGATGATGCGAGAGGCCGAGGGGCAGCCGGGCGCGGCGGCCTCGATCATCGAGAACATGCGCGGCGACTGGCGGGTCAGCCCGGCCATCGCCTCCACCACCCAGTTCGACATGGTGCACCTGGTCATCGGGCGCCCCGGCGTCATCCTGATCGGCGAGGGCAACCCGGGCCGGGTCAAGGGCCTCATCGGCCAGGAGCGGCGCCGGCTGGTCAAGGTCATCGGCAACGCCGAGCTGCGCGACTACATGGTCGGCAACGAGGAGGGCCAGATCCCCCTCCCCAAGCTGCGCAATATGCTCATCCGGCTGCCCCGCACGATCACGGCCAAGGACGTCAACTCCCTCGACAAGCGGCTCAAGGCGCTCTCGGCCCGGCCGCAGATGCCGCGGGGTGCCCTGCCCAAGAACATGAAGCCCCCGAAGGGGCAGTTCAAGGCGATGCGCGGGCGCTGAGCCCGGCAGCCGGCCCGGACAGCGGGCAGCTAGACGGCCTGCACGACCGAGCCCGAGGCCCGGTCGTGCAGGCCTCGCTGGTTCTGGTCCATGATCAGCGCCGTGACCAGCGGCAACATCACGATCGCCCGCAGGAGCGCCCGCGGTACACCCAGCGGCCCCCCTGTGTTCATGGACACACAGCGGATGCGAAAGAGCCGCATGCCGAGGGTCTGGCCGAAAAAGCCGAGGAACAGCGCGTAGACCACCACGAAGACCCCCGGCGCGAGCCAGGGCTCATCGACCGGCTTCGCGAACGCACCCGCGATGAGCAGGCACGATATCCAGTCGATCAACAGGGCGCCGAAACGCCGGGCCAGAGTTGCCGGCGCGGGTCGTACATTCTCCACGACGGGTCAGACTATCGAACGACGCTCGCCGCTGAACGGCCGAGCCACGGGCGGCGAAACACAGCGGAAACAGTCGAGACATGCCGGGGCAATCGCACAGTTCTACGGTCGCGACCAACCAGCCACCTTCACACTGAAGTGATCACCAGACTGGTCTTGCCTGCGACCTGGAGGACGAGTGTTCGCCAATTCTGAAGAGCTGTTGCGATACGTGAAGGATGAGGGCGTCCGCTTCGTCGACGTTCGCTTCTGCGACCTGCCGGGCGTGATGCAGCACTTCAACGTCCCGGTCGAGTCCTTCGACGACAAGGTCTTCGAGGAGGGTCTGGCCTTCGACGGCTCGTCCATCCGTGGGTTCCAGGCGATCCACGAGTCGGACATGATGCTGCTGCCGGACGCGACCTCGGCGTTCATCGACCCGTTCCGGGTCGAGAAGACCCTCGCGCTCAACTTCTTCATCCACGACCCGTTCACGCGCGAGGCCTACTCCCGTGACCCGCGCAACGTGGCCAAGAAGGCCGAGGCCTACCTCAAGTCGAGCGGCATCGCGGACACCGCGTACTTCGGCCCCGAGGCGGAGTTCTACATCTTCGACTCGATCCGCCACGAGACGTCGGCGAACCAGGCGTACTACTACATCGACTCGGTCGAGGGCTGGTGGAACTCCGGCAAGGACGAGCCGGGCGGCAACCGGGGCTACAAGACCGCGTACAAGGGCGGCTACTTCCCCGTCCCGCCGGTCGACCACTACGCCGACCTGCGTGACCAGATCGTCCAGCGCCTCCTGGGCGCCGGCTTCGTCGTCGAGCGCTCGCACCACGAGGTGGGCACCGCCGGCCAGGCCGAGATCAACTACAAGTTCGGCACGCTGCTGCAGGCCGGCGACCAGCTCCAGCTGTTCAAGTACATCGTGAAGAACACGGCGTGGGCCGCGGGCAAGACCGCGACCTTCATGCCGAAGCCGCTCTTCGGGGACAACGGCTCGGGCATGCACACCCACCAGTCGCTGTGGCTGGGCGGGGAGCCGCTGTTCTACGACGAGGCCGGGTACGGCGGCCTGTCGGACACCGCGCGCTGGTACATCGGCGGCCTGCTGCACCACGCCCCGTCGCTGCTGGCGTTCACGAACCCGACGGTCAACTCCTACCGCCGCCTGGTGCCGGGCTACGAGGCGCCGGTCAACCTGGTGTACTCGCAGCGCAACCGCTCGGCCTGCACGCGTATCCCGGTGACGGGCACGAACGCGAAGGCCAAGCGCGTCGAGTTCCGCGTGCCGGACCCGTCGGCGAACGTGTACCTCGCGTTCTCGGCGATGCTGATGGCCGGCCTCGACGGCATCAAGAACAAGATCGAGCCGCCGGCGCCGATCGACAAGGACCTGTACGACCTGCCGCCGGAGGAGGTCGCGAACGTCAAGCAGGTGCCGGGCTCCCTCGACGAGGTGCTCAACACCCTCGAGGCCGACCACGGCTACCTGCTGGAGGGCGGCGTGTTCACGCAGGACCTGGTGGACACCTGGATCTCCTACAAGCGGGCCAACGAGGTCGACCCGGTGCGCCTGCGCCCGACCCCGCACGAGTTCGCGATGTACTACGACGTGTGATCCCGGCCTCGGCCAGGAAGCGGCCCGTCCCCGGCTGGGGGCGGGCCGCTCGCGTGTTCAGGCGCCGTCGAAGATGCGCTCCACCGCCGCCCGCGCGCGGCGGGCCACGCGCAGGTACTCGTCCAGGAACTCCTGCGGCTCCGCCCCCGGGTCCAGGGCCGAGGCGGCCGCGGCCAGGTCGGGCCCCTGGCGCGGCAGCTGGTCCGTCGCGCGGCCGCGGACCAGGGTCAGCAGGTTGCGCACGCGGGAGGCCTGGCGCCAGGCGGCCTCGAGCTCGGCGGCGTCGGTCCCGGACAGCAGGCCGGCCTCGGTGGCGGCGGCCAGCGCCTCCAGCGTCCGCGGGGTGCGCAGGGCCGGGACGGCGTGGCCGTGCTGCAGCTGCAGCAGCTGGACGGTCCACTCGACGTCCGCGAGGCCGCCGCGGCCGAGTTTCGTGTGGGTCGCGGGGTCGGCGCCGCGCGGGAGGCGCTCGCTGTCCACGCGGGCCTTCAGGCGGCGGATCTCCTGGATCTGCTCCCGGGTCAGGCCGCCGTCGGGGTAGCGCTTGGTGTCGGCCAGCTCCAGGAACCGGGCGCCCAGCGAGGCCGAGCCGGCCACCAGTCGCGCGCGCAGGAGGGCCTGGGCCTCCCAGACCTTCGACCAGCGGGTGTAGTACTGCCGGAAGGCGCCGAGGCTGCGGACCAGGGGCCCCTGGCGGCCCTCGGGGCGCAGGTCGGCGTCGACGCCCAGCGGCGGGTCGTGGGCGGGGCGGGCGAGCAGGCGGCGCAGCTCCTCGGCGACGGTGAGGGCGGCCTTGGCCGCGGCGTCGTCGGCCCGGCCGGGAGGGGCCTCGTAGACGAACAGCACGTCGGCGTCGGACGGGTAGCTCGTCTCGGCGCCGCCCAGCCGGCCCATGCCGATGATGGCGAAGGGCACGTCGGGCGCGGAGGCGGCCGTGACGCCCAGGGTCGCGCGCAGGGTCGCGTCGATCACGGCGGACAGGGCGTCGCCGACGGCGGTCACGTCGAGCAGGCCGAGCAGGTCGGCGCAGGCGATGCGGAACAGCTCGCGGCGGCGCAGGGCGCGCACGGCGTTGATGGCCGCCTCCGGGTCGCCGTGGCGGGCCGCGGCGGCCGCGAAGCCCTCGGTGAGCACCTCGGCGCTGCGCGGCACCAGCTCGGCGTCGTCGGCCAGCAGGCGCAGCGCCTCCGGGTCGTGGACGAGCAGGTCGGTCACGTACCGCGACAGCGCCAGCAGCCGCGCCAGCCGCAGCGCGACCGGGCCCTCGTCGCGCAGCAGGCGCAGATACCAGGGCGTGTTGCCGATCTTCTCCGAGATCTGGCGGTAGGCCAGCAGGCCGCGGTCGGGCTCGGGGGCGTCGGCGAACTCGTTCAGCAGCGCCGGGAGCAGCTGGCGCTGGATGGCCGCGGTGCGCGACACGCCGCCGGTGAGGGCCTCGATGTGGCGCAGGGCGCCGGCCGGGTCGGCGAAGCCGAGCAGGTCGAGGCGGGCCCGGGCGGCGTCGGGGGTGAGCCGCAGCTGCTCGGAGGGGACCCGGGCGACCGCCTCCAGCAGCGGGCGGTAGAAGAGCTTGGCGTGCAGGCGGCGCACCTCGCCGGCGTGGCGGACCCACTCGGTGCGGAAGGACTCCACGGCGTCGCGGGCCGCGTTGGGGCGGTAGCCGAGCGCGTGGGCAAGCCAGCGCAGCCCGTCCGGGTCGTCCGGGACCGTGTGCGTGCGGCGCAGGCGCTGCAGCTGGAGGCGGTGCTCGACGACCCGCAGGAAGCGGTACGCCCGCAGCAGCGCCTCGCCGTCGGCCAGCCCCACGTAGCCGCCCTCGATGAGCGCCCGCAGGGCGGCCAGGGTCGTCGGGGTCCGCAGGGACTCGTCGGCCCGGCCGTGCACGAGCTGCAGCAGCTGGACCGCGAACTCGATGTCGCGCAGCCCGCCCGGGCCGCGCTTGATCTCCCGGTCGACCTCGGCCCGCGGGATCGCCTCGATGATCCGCCGGCGCATCGCGCGCACCTCGTCGACGGCCTCCGGGCGCTCGGCCGCGGACCAGACGAGCGGCTGCAGCTCGGCCAGCCACCGCTCGCCGAGCGTGCGGTCCCCGGCGGCCGGGCGGGCCTTGAGCAGCGCCTGGAACTCCCAGGTCTTGGCCCACTTCCGGTAGTACGCCAGGTGCGAGGCGACGGTCCGCACGAGCGCGCCGCGGCTGCCCTCGGGGCGCAGGGCGGCGTCGACCGGCCACGCCACGAAGCCGCAGATCTCCATCATCCGGGCCGCCAGCGCGCTGCCCGCGCGCATCGCCGTCTCGGTGTCGGTGTCGCCCGCGGGCTCGGCCACGAAGACCACGTCGACGTCGCTGACGTAGTTGAGCTCGCGGCCGCCGCACTTGCCCATCGCGATGACGGCGAGCCGGACCTCGTCCGCGCCGGGCTCCTTGGCCCGCCGCTCCGCGACGGCGATGGCCAGGGCCGCCTCCAGTGTCGCGTCGGCGAGCTCGGTCAGCCGCCGCATCGTGACCTCGACGTCGGCGGCCGCGGTGAGGTCGGCGGCGACGATGCGCAGCAGTTCGCGGCGGTACCCGGCGCGCAGCAACGGCACCGTGGACACGTCCCGGGTCTCGTAGCCGGCCGCGCGCTTGTTCTGCTCCCCGACGAGCTCACGCCACTCGTCGGGGTTGGCCACGAGCAGGTCGCCGAGGGTGGCGGAGACGCCGAGCACGCCGATGAGCCGCCGCCGCAGCGCCTTGTCGGCCAGGACGGCGGCGCGCACCTCCTCCCCCGCGGCATCGACGAGCCGCTGCAGCTGGAAGAGGGCGAGGTCGGGGTCGGCGGCGAAGTACAGCTGGTCGAGCACCGCCGCGGTCTCGTCGTCGGCGGGGCGGCGCGCGTGCGGGTCCCACAGCCGCAGCCCGTCGGGCCCGGCCATCGCCTCGGTGCGCTCGTTGTCGGTGAAGCCGAACCGGGCCAGGTGGGCGGGGCTGACCTTGATCGGGTCCATCAGCGCGGCCCGAGCAGCGGCAGGGAGCGCAGCCCGCCCTCGCCGGCGTGGGGCGTGCGGCCCAGCGCCACGGCCGCGAACCGCTCCGCGAACGGCTTCCAGATCTCCTCGACGTCGGGCAGGGCCGCCTCGACCCCCTCCAGCATCTCGACCGGGTCGATGCCCAGCTCGATGAGGGTGTTCACGCCCTCCATGGCCCAGGTGGCGAACATCGGCAGGTCGCACTCGATGTGGAACTGCAGGCCCCAGGCCGCGGTGCCGAGCCGGTACGCCTGGACCGGGTAGTGCGTCGAGGCGGCCAGCAGGGTCGCGTGCATCGGCAGCTCGACGATCTCGTCCCGGTGCCACTGGAACACGTCCGGGGCGAACGGGACCGCGGCGAAGATCGGGTCGTTGTCGGCGACGTCGCGGCGCGCGACCAGCTTGACGCCGATCTCGGGCCCGGCCGAGCTGCGCTCCACGGTGCCGCCGTGGGCGTGGGCGAGCAGCTGGGCGCCGAGGCAGAGGGCCAGGGTCGGGACCCTGTGCCGGACCGCCTTGCGCAGCAGCCCGTCGAGCTGGTCGAACCAGGGGGCCCCGCGCTCGCCCTCGGCGTCGGGGAACGCGTCCTGCTCCCCGCCGAGCACGACGAGCGCGGCGAAGCCGTCGAGGGTCTCGGGCAGCGCGTCGCCGGCGTGCGGCCGGACGACCTGGAGCCGCAGGCCGCCGGCGACCAGCCAGTCGGCGAGACGGCCGGGGCCGTCGGAGGGGTCGTTCTCGACCACGAGGGCCAGGGTCCCCCGGGGAGCGCCGTCGATCGTCACGTACTGACAATATCCACCGCCACGAGGGGGGGGACGATGGGCGCATGAGCATCATCACGCCGGGCTTCCACGGGCGGCGCCGCGGGGGCGACCCGGCCCTGCCGCCCGGGCAGTACCTCGCCCACGACTTCCCGGTCCTCTCGGCCGGGCCGACGCCGAAGGTCCGCACGGAGCGGTGGGAGTTCGTGATCACCACCGAGACGGGCGAGGAGCGCGGCTGGAACTGGGCCGAGTTCACCGCGTTGCCGTCCGAGGACGTCACCGTCGACCTCCACTGCGTCACGAAGTGGTCGAAGCTGGGCACCGGCTGGCGGGGCGTGGCGGTCGACACCCTCCTCGCGGACGTCGAGACCACGGCCGACTTCGTGATGGCACACTCCTACGACGGGTACACCACCAACCTGCCGCTCGAGGACCTGGT
Source organism: Dactylosporangium sp. CA-052675 (assembly GCF_050947935.1). Taxonomy (GTDB): domain Bacteria; phylum Actinomycetota; class Actinomycetes; order Mycobacteriales; family Micromonosporaceae; genus Dactylosporangium. Next base: position 8,895,549 of record NZ_CP192010.1, read on the forward strand.
CGACGGGCAGGCGTGGGTGGCGTACCGGTACGAGGGGCAGCCGCTCAGCCCCGAGCACGGCGGGCCGGCGCGGCTGCTGGTGCCGCACCTGTACCTGTGGAAGTCCGCGAAGTGGGTGCACGGGCTGCGGATGATGCCGACGGACGAGCCTGGCTTCTGGGAGGGGGCCGGGTACCACAACTACGGAGACCCATGGCGCGAGCAGCGGTACCAGGGAGACTGAGTGCTCCGGAGCGAAGCGGAGGGGCCGCTCAGCATGCAGCACAGCTCTGAGGCCGGCCGGCCGGAGCGAAGCGGGGGTCGCCTGACCTGGCGGCGGGCGGTCCTTCGGTCGTTTCGGCAGGAGACGCCGACGGCCCGGACGCTGGTGTTCGACGTCGACGGGGACTGGCCGGGGCATCTGCCCGGCCAGCACGTCGACGTGCGGCTCACCGCCGCCGACGGCTACCGGGCGCAGCGCAGCTACTCGATCGCGTCGGCGTCGGGGCTGGAGATCACGGTGCAGCGCCTCGACGGTGGTGAGGTTTCGCCGTACCTGACGGACACGTACGACATCTCGTGGCCGGTGGAGGTGCGGGGACCCATCGGCGGATGGTTCGTCTGGCGGCGGTCGGACCCGGCTCCCGTGCAGCTCATCGCGGGCGGGTCCGGGATCGTGCCGCTGATGGCGATGATCCGGGCGCGGGCCGCCTCGGGCTCGAAGACGCCGTTCAAGCTGCTGCACTCCGTCAGGACGCCGGAGGACGCGATCTACGCCGACGAGCTGCGGCGGCGGGCGCGCGACGACGGGGGGCTGGACGTGCGCCACATCCACACGCGCGTGCGCGGCAAGCGGATCGGCCTCGTGGACGTCAACACCCACGCGTGGCCGAAGGACTTCGCGCCGAACGTCTTCGTCTGCGGCCCGACCGGGTTCGTGGAGACGGTCGCCGACATCCTCGTCGCGCTCGGCCACGAGCCCTCGCGGGTCCGGACCGAGCGCTTCGGGTGAGCGTCACATCATGCCGAGGTACCGCTCCCGCTCGAACGGCGTGACGACCCGGCGGTACTCCTCCCACTCCGTGCGCTTGTTCTTGAGGAAGAAGTCGAAGACGTGCTCGCCGAGCACCTCGGCGACGAGCTCCGAGCCGGCCATGACGTCGATCGCCTCGGAGAGGTTCTCCGGCAGCGCCTCGTAGCCGGCCGCGCGGCGCTCACCGTCGGTGAGGGCCCACACGTCGTCCTCGGCGCCGGGCGGCAGCTCGTAGCCCTGCTCGATGCCGCGCAGGCCGGCGCCGAGCATCACCGCGTAGGCGAGATACGGGTTGCAGGCCGCGTCGAGCGAGCGGACCTCGACGCGGGCCGAGTTCGGCTTGCCGTAGGCCGGGACGCGCACGAGCGCCGAGCGGTTCTTGTGGCCCCAGCAGACGTAGGCGGGCGACTCGGTGATCCGGTTCGGCAGCGTCTGCGGGAACAGCCGCTTGTAGGAGTTCACCCACTGGTTCGTGATCGCCGTGTATTCCCGGGCGTGCACGAGCAGCCCGGCGATGAACGCCTGCCCGACCTTCGACAGCTTCATCGGGTCGCTGGCGTCGTGGAACGCGTTGCGCTCGCCCTCGAACAGCGACAGGTGGGTGTGCATGCCGCTGCCCGGCTGCTCCGTGAACGGCTTGGGCATGAAGGTCGCGTGCACGCCGTGCGACAGCGCGACCTCCTTGATGACGTGCCGGAACGTCATGATGTTGTCGGCCGTGGTGAGCGCGTCGGCGTAGCGCAGGTCGATCTCCTGCTGCCCGGGCGCGACCTCGTGGTGGCTGAACTCGACCGAGATGCCGATCCGCTCCAGCGCGAGCACGGCCTGGCGGCGGAAGTCGCGGGCCACCGAGTGCGTGGTGTGGTCGAAGTAGCCGCCGGTGTCGACCGGCCGCGGCACCGAGCCGTGCTCGCCGAGGTTCTCCAGCAGGAAGAACTCGATCTCGGGGTGGGTGTAGAAGGTGAAGCCCTTCTCGGCCGCCTTCGACAGGGCCCGGCGCAGCACGTGGCGCGGGTCGGCCCAGGAGGGCGAGCCGTCGGGGAGCGTGATGTCGCAGAACATGCGCGCGCTCTCGCCGGACATGCCGCCCTCGAACGGGAACACCTGGAAGGTCGTCGGGTCGGGGATGGCGACCATGTCCGACTCGTAGACCCGGGCGAAGCCCTCGATCGCGGACCCGTCGAAGCCGATGCCCTCCTCGAACGCCGACTCGAGCTCCGCCGGCGCGACCGAGACGCTCTTGAGGGTGCCCAGCACGTCGGTGAACCACAGCCGGACGAACCGGATGTCCCGCTCTTCGAGCGTGCGGAGCACGAACTCCTGCTGACGGTCCACGAGATGCCCCCACGAGCTGTCTACGGCCAATTCGGGCAAGTCTCGCCCGACGGTATTACACACAAGTTACCGGACCACGGTATGTGACCAGGCACGGGCGTGAACGGCCCGGAGTGGGTATGGGACGGGGCATGACCTCCGAGCTGTGGCCCTCACTCGTGGACCGGTTCCGTGACCGCGCGCGGTCGCGCCCGGTCGCCCTGGAGCTCGCCGGCGACCTCGGCTCGTCCGTCGCGGCGGTCGTCGCCTGCGACGCGCTCGGCCCCGAGCGGGTCACCGGGCTCACGCTCGGCGACGCCGTCCCGCCACAGGTGCGTGACCTGGTGCTGCGCACCGGCCTGGACTTCCGGCTCGAGCCGGTGCAGCCGATCCTCGACGCGTTCCTGGCCGCGCTCACGCTCGACGCGCCGGTCGTGGCGAACCTGCAGGCCAGGGTGCGGCGGGTGGTGCTGCTGGCGCTGGCCGAGCAGGAGGGCCGGGTCGTGCTCGATCCCCTGCAGGACGTGCCCGCCGATGTACTGCCCGAGCTCGCCCGGTGGCGCAACGCACAGGACGCCGAAGCGCTCATCCCGGTTCCGGCGATGTGAAAAACCGCATCGTCCCGGTACCAATCGCCGCCGCCGGTGCGACCATCGGGGGTGTTGAGCCCGGGGACCCCGGATGGGGCCTCGAGGAGTGAAACGAGGAGGACGCTGATGTCCGAGATCCCGTCCTTGTACGGCGGCGCCGTCAATCGCCGGGTCCGCACCCGTGACCTGATCGCCGCCAAGGAGCGCGGCGAGCGATGGCCGATGCTCACGTCGTACGACCAGTACACCGCCGGCATCTTCGACGAGGCCGGCATCCCGGTCCTGCTCGTCGGGGACTCGGCGGCCAACAATGTCTACGGGTACGAGTCCACGGTCTCCGTGTCCGAGGAGGAGCTGCTGCCGCTCGTGCGCGCGGTGGTCCGCTCGACCCGGCGCGCGCTCGTCGTCGGGGACCTGCCGTTCGGCTCCTACGAGGAGGGCCCGGCGCAGGCGCTGCGCACCGGGGTCCGCTTCATGAAGGAGGGCGGCTGCCACGCGGTGAAGCTCGAGGGAGGCCGGCGGGTCGCGCCGCAGATCGCCGCGCTGGTGAGCGCGGGCATCCCGGTCATGGCGCACATCGGGTTCACGCCGCAGAGCGAGCACGCGCTCGGCGGTTTCCGCGTGCAGGGCCGCGGGGACGCGGCCGAGGACGTGGTCGAGGACGCGCACGCGGTCGCCGAGGCGGGCGCGTTCGCCGTGGTCCTGGAGATGGTGCCGGGCGAGGTCGCCAAGCGCATCACGCACGAGCTGCACATCCCGACGGTCGGGATCGGGGCCGGCGCGGACACGGACGCGCAGGTGCTCGTGTGGCAGGACATGGCGGGGCTGCGCACGGGGCGGACGCCGCGGTTCGTGAAGCGCTACGCCGACCTGGCGGGGGCGTTGTCGGACGCCACCCGGGCCTTCGCCGACGAGGTGCGCACGGGCGTGTTCCCGGCGCAGGAGCACACCTTCGACTGACGGCTCTTCGCCGGTGCGGCGGCCGGGCCCGGGAAGCCGGGCTCGGCCGCCGCACGCTGTGCCCGATATGTCGGGCGCTTCGCGCCGTGACATATCGGATTTATACCCCGACGCCGCGTATGTCGGATATTTGCAATGCTGGACCGTGGTGACAGGCCGCGCCGGCGTCTGGCGCGTTTGCTCCGCGGAGGGCCATCGCCGGGTCGGGGCTCGATGGACTGACAGCCGGTCGGGGTGACCAACCGCGGGCCTGGCAGCGACGGCGCGCCAGCGCCGAGCGGTGTCTGGCGGGAGCGACGGTCCGCACCACCGCGGACCCGAGTCATGAACAGCCCGGAACCGGCGGACGGCGACTCCCGGTCAGAACGTGAAGTGCGAGACGAGCCGGCGCAGGTCCTGCGACATCCGGTCCAGCTCGCCGGCCGCGCCCTTCGCCGCGCCGACGCCCTGGGTCGTGGCGGCGGTCGCGTCGGCCACGCCGGCGATGTTCGCCGCGATCCTCTCCGCGCCGGTGGCGGCCTCGGCGACCGAGCGGCTCATCTCCGCGGTGGTGGCCGACTGCTCCTCGACCGCCGAGGCGATCGTCGCCTGGTACTGGTTGATCTCCTCCACGACCTCGCCCATGCGCCGGATCGCCTCGGCCGCGGCGCCGGTGTCGGCCTGGATCGCGCTCACGCGCCGGCGGATGTCCTCGGTCGCCTTCGCCGTCTCCTGCGCGAGGTCCTTGACCTCGTTGGCGACGACGGCGAAGCCCTTGCCCGCCTCCCCCGCGCGGGCGGCCTCGATGGTCGCGTTCAGCGCGAGCAGGTTCGTCTGCTCGGCGATGGTGGTGATGAGCTTGAGCACGTTGCCGATCTCCGCCGAGGACACCGCGAGCCGCTCGACCTTCTCGTTGGCCGCGCCCGCCTCGCGCACGGCGCCCGAGGCCACGCCGGCCGCGTCGGCGGCGTTGCGCGCGATCTCGTGGATCGACGCGCCCATCTCCTCGGCGCCGGTCGCGACCGTGCTCACGTGCCGGGACACCTCGTGCGAGGACATCGAGGCGTCCGCCATCTGCTGGTTCGTCGAGTCGGCGGCCCCGGCGATCTCCTCGCTGACCCGCGACAGCTGGCGGGAGGCGTCGGCGAGGCTCTCCGAGCTGGTACTGACCGCCGAGATCGAGCTGCGGATGCTCCCCATCGCCGCGTCCAGGCTCGCGGCCATCTGGCCGATCTCGTCCCGCCCGGTCATCCCGGCCCGCTGGGTGAGGTCGCCCTGGGCGAGCGCCTCGAGCACCGCGCGGACCTTGCGCACGGGCCGGATGATGGCGCGCGCCACCGGGATCGCGATCCCGAGGAACACCAGCACGCCGAGCAGCAGCGCGGCTGCCGTCGCCCAGTTCGCCCGGCTCTGGGTGTCGGCCATCCGGCCGCGCTCCTGCGCGATGCGCCCGTCGAGCTTGTCCTCGAGCGCGCCGATCTTGTCGTCGACGGCGTGGTTGCGCGCGGCGATGTCGCCCTCGCGTCCCTGCACGGAGGCCTGGTCGGCCTGGGCGCCCCGGATGAAGGTGCCGATGAAGTCGTTGAACGCCAGCGCGTCGGTCCTGATGGCGGCCAGGTCGGCGTCGACGTCGGCGGGCAGCGCCAGCGCGTCGAGCTCGGCGATGGTCCCGGTGACGGAGCCCAGATCGTCGGGCAGGTCGGCGAGGATCGCGGCGATGTCGGCCTCGGCGATGGAGCGGTACGCGTCGACCTTGAGCTCCGACTCGCGCGTGTCGAGGTGGTGCAGCAGGCTGCTGGCGATGTCGAGGGTGTGGACGGTGTCGGCCTGCCGGCTCAGCTGACGCTGGGACAGCAGGCCGACGGTGCCCGCGGCCGCCGAGACCAGCACCCCGGCGGCGCAGAGGATGCCGATCTTCGAGACGATGCCCATGTTGGCGAAGACGGACATCAAGACCCCAATCACGCGGTTTCGTTACCGGTGATATCGGCCGCCGTCCGGCGCTCCTACACAGAAACCTCGAGGCTTTGCAGGCCCCGGATGACGTACCCGGGCTTGTAGACCGGGTCCTGGACCAGCCGCAGGCCGGGCGCCTTCGCCAGCAGCGCCCCGAACGAGGCCGTCAGCTCGATGCGCGCGAGCGGCGCCCCGAGGCAGTAGTGGATGCCCGCCCCGAACGAGATGTGCGGGTTGTCGCGCCGGGTCACGTCGAGCGCCTCGGGCTCGGCGAACGCGGCCGGGTCGTGGTTGGCCGAGCCGAACAGCAGCGCGACCTCGCTGCCGCGCGGGATCGTCACGCCGTGCACCTCGATGTCCTCGAACACCCAGCGCTCGAACATCTGCAGCGGGGTGTCGAACCGCATCAGCTCCTCGATCGCCGGGCCGAGCAGGTCCGGGTCCGCCCTGACCTTCGCCAGCTGCTCCGGGTGCTGCAGCAGCGCCCGCCAGCCGTTGCCGGTCACGTTGACGGTGGCCTCGTGCCCGGCGTTGAGCAGCAGCACGCACGTGCCGATGAGCTCGTCCTCGCTGAGCCCCTCCACCGCGGCCAGCGCGCTGACGAGGTCGTCGCGCGGGTCCTCCTTGCGCCGGCGGGCCAGCGCGCGCAGATACTCGGTGAACTCCTCCGACGCCCGCACCGCCGCCTCGGCCGTCTCCCGGGCGGGATTGAGCTCGTACATCCCGCAGATCGCCGCCGACCAGGGCCGCAGCCGGTGCCGATCGGCCTCGGGCACGCCGAGCAGCTCCGCGATCACGGTCACCGGCAGCGGCTCGGCGACCTGCGCGATGAGGTCGCCGCCGCCCCGCGCCACGAACGCGTCGACCAGGTCGTCGGCGAGGCGCTGGACGTAGGGCCGCAGCGCCTCGACCCGCCGCGGCGTGAACGCCTGCGACACCAGCCGCCGCAGCCGCGTGTGGTCGGGCGGCTCACGGTCGAGCATGCCGTTGTTGTTGAGGGTCCAGAACGGCTCCTGGTAGTCCGGCGGCGCCGTGCGGCCCATCTCCTCGTGCGTGGCGACGTGCGAATAGCTGCGCCCGAGGCGGCGGTCGCGCAGCAGCGCGTTGACGTCCTCGTGGCGGCTGACGAGGTATTGCCGGCTGGGCTCGAACCACAGCACCGGCGACTCCTCGCGCAGCCGCGCGTAGGCCGGGTAGGGCCGCGCGACGAACTCCGCGGACCACGGGTCGAAGACCGCGGTCACAGGTCCGTCACCCGAATCCCCGCGTGCGCCTTGTAGCGCTTGTTGATGGCGATGAGGTTCGCGGTGAGCGCCTCGATCTGCCCCGCGTTGCGCAGCCGCCCCGCGAACACGCCCCGCATGCCGCTGATCCGCCCCGCGAGCGCCTGCACCTGCAGCGCGGCGTCCCGGTCGTCGCCGAGCACGAGCACGTCGAGGTCCACGGCGTCCACGTCGGGATCCGCCAGCAGTACCGCACTCACGTGGTGGAACGCCGCGCACACCCGGGCCTCGGGCAGCAGCGCCGCGGCCTGCTCGGCCGCGCTGCCCTCCTCGACGCGCAACGGATACGGCCCCTGCTTGTCGAAGCCGAGCGGGTTCACGCAGTCGACCACGATCCGCCCGCCGCGCAGCTGCGGCGCCAGCTCGGCGACCGTGGCCCCGTGCCCCTCCCACGGCACCGCGATGACGACGACGTCGGCTCCCGCGGCGAACGCGTTGTCCCCGCCCTCGACCACGCCGTGCACGCCCGGCATCTCGCGCAGCTCCCGGGCCGCCTGCTCGCCGCGCTCGGTGGAGCGCGAGCCGACGAGGACCCGCTGGCCGGCGCGGGCGAAACGGTATGCGAGGCCGCGCCCCTGAGGCCCCGTCCCGCCGATGATGCCGACGGACAGGCCCGAGACGTCGGGCAGCTCGATCTGGTCGTAGCTCATGCCTTCTGTTGTACCTCCCGCGGATCGTTTCCCCCGACGGAGCCCCGCCGAGGCCCGTGCGCACCTTTGTCACACCTCGTGGAACGTCACCTTGCGCCTGGCCGGGTCCGCCTCCGTGAGCCGCACCGCGATCCGCTCCCCCAGCGGCAGCGCGTCGCCCTCGCAGCGCGCCCGCACCGGGGGCTCGTCGATCGCGATGTCGGCCCGGTGCTTGGCCCGGTCCACGTCGAGCACCGCGGCCTCGAACGTCTCCCCCACCCGCCCCTGCAGCAGCGTCGCCTCCACCAGGTCGACCGCCCCGCGCTCGGCCGCGCCCGCGACCCGGTCGGTCCGCGTCATGACCTCCGGCAGCTTCGGCAGCGCCTCCCGCGCCCACGAGGGGACCGCTGCGCCCGCGTGCAGCGCGAGGCACACCTCGGTGACGTACCGGTCGGCCAGGCGCCGCAGCGGGGCCGTCACGTGGGCGTACGGCGCGGCCACGGCGGCGTGCAGCGGCTGCTGCGGCGGCCCGCCGTCGAACGGCGTGTAGCCGGCGCCGCGCATCATCTCGGCGGCCTGGTCGAGCAGCGCCGCCGCCCTCGGCTGAGCGGGGTCCAGGGTCGCGATCATCTGCCCCGGGGTCGCGCCGTCCGGCCACGCTACGTCCAGGGCCTTCGCCGCCAGCCGCAGCGCCTCGACGGTCTCCGGCGGCGCGGGCGGCATGGTCCGCAGCAGCCCGACGCCGCCGTCGAGCATGATCCGCGCCGCCGACACCCCCGTGAGCAGCGAGATCTGCGCGTTGTACTCCTCCACCGCGACCGGCGCCCGCAGCGTCAGCCGCCACCCGTCCCCGTCGGGCTCGATCTCCTGCTCGGGCATCGGCAGGTTCACGGCCCCGCGCTCCAGCCCCCGGGCCACGAGCAGCTTGCCGATCTCGGGCAGCAGCGCGATCGACGGGTGCGGCCGGCCCGCGTCCGCGTCGCGCTGCACCGACTCGTAGTCGAGCTTGGCCCGGCTGCGCACCCGCGCCCGCCGCACGTCGACCCCGACGGCGTTGCCCTCGCCGTCCACGTCGATCGCCCAGAGCACCGCCGGGCGCACCTGGTCCGGCAGGAGGCTCGCCGCGCCCTCGCTCAGCACCGGCGGGTGCAGCGGCACCTTGCCGTCGGGCAGGTACACGGTCTGCCCCCGCTGCCACGTGTCGTGCTCCAGGGCGCCGCCGGGCTCGACGAACGCCGCGACGTCCGCGATCGCGTAGTAGACGCGGTAGCCGCCGTCGCGCCGCTGGATGAGCAGCGCCTGGTCGAGGTCCTTGGACGTGGGCGGGTCGATGGTGACGAACTCGAGATCGGTCCGGTCGGGCCGGTCCTCGAACGTCTTGCGCGCGGCGGCCTCGGCCTCCTGCTGCGCGGGCGCGGAGAACGCGTCGGGCAGCTCGAGCTCGTGGCGCAGCGCACTGAAGTCGATGCGGGGTGCGAAGGTTCGGCGGACGGTCACGAGGTCAGTCTTACCAGCAACGGTCACCCCGGAAATCACGCGAACGGCCGGTCCCGGATCGAGGCGCGCATCGGTCCGGGGGCCCGGCGGGCGTTTTGTGCTCCGGCCGATCCATCCGCCGCCGCTGCCGCCGCCAGGCGTGAGGCCGGTGCTCGGGTTCCCCGGCCGTCGGAGGGCAGGGAGCCGCGACCGAGGCAGCCGCGCGGGCTTTGGCAAGGACGGCGGCGGGTTCGCACGAACCGCCGGGCGGGCCCGGGAACGCGAACGGCCGGCGCGCTCGTCGGCGCACCGGCCGGACTGGCTCGGAACGAGGACGGCCGGTTCTCGCCGCGGAGGCTCGAACCGGCCGTTCTGCGGGACTTACGGACGAGCCAGGGTGGCCCAGTCCTCGGCCGTCATACTCGCGGCCTCTTCCGGGTTGTTGCCGTTCTCGCGGCCCGGGATCGACTCCGACGCGGCGGTCTCCTCGGCCGGGGCCGTCTCCGCCGCCAGGCCGCCCTCGGCGGCCGCGGCCGGCTGGGTCGCCGGCTCGGCCGGGGTGGTCGTCGCGGCGGCCGTCGTCGTCTCCGGGGCCGTGGTCGCGGCGGCCTTCTTGGCCGGGGCCTTGCGCGGGGCGGCGGTCTTCTTGGCCGCCGTCGACTTGGCCGCCGTCGAAGGGGCCGCCGTCGACTTGGCGGCGGTCGCCTTGGCCGCGGTCGTCTTCGCGGCCGTGGCCTTGGTGCCCGTCGTCTTCGTCGCGGCGGTCTTGGCCGGGGTCGCCTTCGCGGTGGCCTTGGTCGCCGCCGGCTTCGTGGCGGCGGCCTTCGTGGCCTTCGCCGTCGTCGCCGTCGTCGCCTTGGTCGCCGCCGACTTCGCCGGGGTCGTCTTCGCCGCGGACTTGGCCGGGGTGGCCTTCGCCGTGGTCGACTTCGCCGCGGTGGACTTCGCCGCCGTCGACTTGGCGGGGGTCGCCTTGGTCGCGGTCGACTTGGCCGGGGCCGCCTTCGCCGCCGTCGTCTTCTTGGCCGCCGTGGACTTCGCGGCGGTCGTCGACTTGGCGGCCGCCTTGGTCGCCGTCGACTTCGCGGCGGTCGACTTGGTGGCGGCCTTCGCCGGGGCCGTCTTCTTCGCGGCCGTCGCGGACTTGGCGGCGGTGGCCTTGGTCGCGGTCGTCTTCGCGGCCTTGGCCGGGGCCGCCTTCGACGCCGCGGTCTTCTTCGCCGCCGTCGACTTGGCCGCCGTCGACTTGGCCGCCGTCGCCTTCGTCGCGGTCGACTTGGCCGGGGCCGCCTTCGCCGTCGTCTTCTTCGCCGCCGTGGACTTCGCGGCGGTCGTCGACTTGGCGGCGGTGGACTTGGCCGCCGTGGACTTCGCGGCGGTCGTCGACTTGGCGGCGGTGGACTTGGCCGCCGTCGTCTTCGCGGCCTTGGCCGGGGCCGCCTTCGACGCCGCGGTCTTCTTCGCCGCCGTCGACTTGGCCGCGGTGGCCTTCGTCGCGGTGGCCTTCGTCGCCGCCGACTTGGCCGGGGCCGCCTTCGCCGCCGTCGTCTTCTTCGCCGCCGCCGTCTTGGTGGCGGCCTTCGCCGGGGTGGCCTTGGCGGTGGCCGTCTTCTTCGCCGCCGTCGACTTGGACGCGGTGGCCTTCGTCGCGGTGGCCTTCGTCGCCGCCGACTTGGCCGGGGCCGCCTTCGCCGCCGTCGTCTTCTTCGCGGCCGTGGACTTCGCGGCCGTGGTGGACTTGGCGGCGGTCGCGGACTTCGCGGCCGTCTTAGCAGGGGTCGCCTTCGCCGTGGTCGTCTTCTTCGCGGCCGCCGTCGACTTGGTCGCCGCGGCGGTCTTCTTCGCCGCCGGGGCCGACTTCGCCGCCGGGGCCGCGGTCTTGGCCGCCGCGGTCTTGCGGGCGGCCGGGGTCGCCGGCTTCGCGGCCGCGGTGGACTTCGCCGCCGGGGTCGCCGTCTTGGCCGCCGCGGTCTTGCGGGCCGCGGGGGTCGCCGGCTTCGCGGCCGCGGTGGACTTCGCCGCCGGGGTCGCCGTCTTGGCCGCCGTGGTCTTGCGGGCCGCGGGGGTCGCCGTGCCCGACGCCGCCGTCTTGCGGGCGGCCGGGGTCGCCGGCTTCGCCGCGGTCGTCTTGCCGGCGGCCGGGGTGGCCGGCTTCGCCGCCGTGGTCTTCGCGGCGGCGGGCGTGGTGCTCGTCTTGCTCGCCGTGGAGCGGGTCGCACGCGGCTTGGCGGCGGTCGTCGCCGTTCCCGTCGCGGCGGACGGCGTCACGGCCGCGGTCGTGGCACGGCGGGGGGAGCCGGCCGCGACCGTCTTGCGGGCCCTGGCGGGGGCCTGCTCGGTCGTCGCGGGGGCCGAGGCCGCCGCGGTCGTCGCGGCCGCGCGCGCTGCGGCCGATCTGGTGGTGGCCTTCTTAGCTGCGGCCATCGTGGTCCTCCTGGAGGAGTTCTCCCGCGTCCTGCGGGATGTTCGCGGTTGGGTTGTGCGGGTGGTCGGGTGTTTCGGGGAGCCGGCTGTCCGGGCGGTTCGCGGTCGCCACGGGCTCCGGCGCTTTGCTAGTGCTTGCCTTCCCACCGTTCGTCTTCGGCGTCCCACGCCTCGTTGCGTTCATGGACTGTAGCGAGGGCCTGTTCCGCTGCCGCCGCCGAGTCGTACGGTCCGAGGCGATCCCTTCCCGGGCACATGTTGTCCTCGGACTCGACCCGTTGGTGAGAAAGGCACCAGTAGTACCGCTCAGCACCGCTGCTGCTCATGACATCACTGTGCACCGCAAATGAAACATGCGCCACCGAAACCGGCAAATAGCTTGTTGAGATTCCACAGTAGACGCAACCGCCTGACAAGGGTCCGGGTCGTGCCGGTGCGGCCGGGCGCAGTCGCGGTGCGGATCCGAATGCGGGCGAAATGCGTTGCCGGGCAAGGAATCCGCGATCATGACGGGGTTCCGGAATCCCAGGAGATTGTGGGAGTTACACCGGCTTCGTGTGGCAACTCTCACCCGCGGGTGAGCCGAACGGAGGAAACACATTCGAGTCGGAAGGTCGACCCGGCGATCCTCGTTCGGAGGCGAACGAGGGCGGTGCCGGGGGCCGCGGCGGGGATCGTCCACCGTGGACGGGTGCCGCCACTCGCCGGGCCGGAGGCGGCGTCTTGCGGGCGTCGGCGCGACCCCCCGGAAACGTCGGCGCGACCCGCCGGAAACGTCGGCGCGACCCCCGGAAACGGCGGGCGCCGCGGGCGAGCCGGCGCCGGGTGCGATCGGTGCGGTGGCGCCGGCCGCCCGGCCCGGCAACGGACGCGGCGCGACGGGGCCGCGAAGCCCGGCGGATGGCGGGCGCGGCGAGGGCCGGGGCGGGGTGCCGGGTCAGCGCCGCGAGCCCGCTGCGGGACAATCGAAGCGTGAGCCTCCATGCCGATGACCTGCCGGACGTCCTCGCCGTCACGCCGTTGACCGCGCCGCCCGACGTCGCCCTGCGCCCGCCCGGCTCGAAGAGCATCACCAACCGCGCGCTCATCTGCGCCGCCCTCGCGCCGGGGCGCAGCACGCTGACGGGGATGCTCTTCGCGAACGACACCCACGCGATGCTCGGCGCCGTGCAGGCGCTGGGCGCGACCGTCGCCGTCGACGAGGCCGCGAAGACGGTGCTCGTCGACGGCATCGACCCGCGCTCCGCGACCGGCGAGGTCCGCATCGACGCGCGCCAGTCGGGCACCACCGGGCGCTTCATCCTGCCCGCCGCGGCGCTGCGTCCGGCGCGCGGCGTCGTCGACGGCGACCCGCAGTTGCGGGCGCGCCCGTTCGGCCCGCTCGTGGACGCGCTGCGCGAACTCGGGGCGCACATCGAGGACCTGGGGCGGCCCGGATACCTGCCCGTCGCCGCGACCGGTCCGGTGGCCGGCGGGAAGGTGGCGCTGCCGGGGCACATCTCCAGCCAGTACCTCTCCGGACTGCTGATGGCCGGGCCCCTGATGGCCGACGGGCTCACCGTGGAGCTCACCTCGCCGCTGGTCTCCGTGCCCTACGTCGAGTCGACCACCGCCGTCATGGCCGCGTTCGGCGTGACGGTGGAGGGTCTCACGGTGCGGCCGGGGGCGTACCGGCCCGCCGACTACGCCATCGAGCCCGACGCCAGCGCCGCGTCCTACCTGCTCGCCGCGGCCGCGATCACCGGCGGCCGGGTGAGCGTCGAGGGCCTCGGCACCGGCAGCCTCCAGGGCGACGTGCGCTTCGCGGACCTGCTGGAGCGGATGGGCGCGCGGGTCGAGCGGACCGCCGGGCGCATCACGGTCACGGGCACCGGCGAGCTGCACGGCATCGAGGTCGACATGGCCGACATCTCCGACACCGCGCAGACCCTCGCGGCCGTGGCCGCGTTCGCGGACTCCCCCACCGTCGTCACCGGCATCGACTTCATCCGGCGCAAGGAGACCGACCGGATCGCGGCCATCGTGACCGAGCTGCGCCGCGCCGGGCTCGACGCGACCGAGGACGCCGACGGGTTCACGGTGCGGCCGGGGGCGATCGCGCCGACGGATTTCGAGACGTACGACGACCATCGCATGGCGATGAGCCTGGCGCTGCTCGGGCTGCGGGTGCCGGGCATCCGCATCAAGCACCCGCGGTGCGTCTCCAAGACCTACCCGACGTACTTCGAGGACCTCGCCCGCCTCGGGTGAGGCCGCGGCCCACGCCGGGCCGTCGACGAGCGGTGCTCGACGGCCCGGCCCGGGTTCGACCGACCGCGGACCTGGCAGAGAGGCCCGCCAGGGCCGAACGGTGCCTGGCGGGAGCGACGGTCCGCACCACCGCGGACCCGAGCCATGGCGCTGCTCTCAGCGTCGTTCGCAGGCGATCCCGTCCGCGTCGGCGTCGAGGCGCTTGTTGGCGGTGTAGGCGGCCGGGTTCACGGTGAAGTTCGTGACGGGCCTGGTCCTGCCCTTCACCCGGTCCGTGGCGCCGGCGCGGGCGACGCCGTGCGCGAAGTCGTGCTGGAGGGCGGCGCAGTTGACGTACCGCTTCGGCGACGCCGCGTACGCCTGCGACGACGGCAGCGCCGCCGCGGCCCCCAGCAGCAGGACCATCAGCACCTTCGGGCTCGTCCTCATGCGGTTGTCGTCGGCGGCGCGGGGCCGCAGCTGAGGGTTCTACAGCGGGTCGAACCAGAGCGCCTCCCAGCTGCCCGGAGCGGCGCCCGTCGCCTTCATCTCCTCGTAGTACTGGCCGGTGTAGTCGAGGCGGCAGGTGAAGTACGTGCCGCGCTGGGCGTTGCGCAGGTAGTACTTGCCCGCGTCGGTCCACACGTCGAACATCTCCCAGACGTCGGCCCACTCGCCGCGGCCGCGCAGCATGCCGAAGTTCTTGCCGGTGTACCCGTACTCCGCCGTCACCAGGTACCCCGACGGCGCCTGCAGGAACACCGTGTGCCCGCCGTCGTCGGAGCAGATCTTGAAGATCTCCCACGTGCCGGTCGACCCGGGCGCGGTGCGCGCGCGGAGCATGTTGTGGCTCGCGCCGCCGAATCCCTGCTCCTCCGCGATGTACCGGTTCGCGGCCAGGTTGAGGATTTTGTAGTCCCGGCAGCTGGCCAGCCCCGGCACGCTCACGCCCTCGAAACCGAGCTGCTGCTCGCCGTCGCGGGTCAGCGGGGTCGCGCCCGTCATGTCGATGTGCCCGGGGGCGAGCCCGGGCGGCGGACCGGCGCTGCCGCGGGCGCTCGGGTGCCCGGCGTCGCCGTCGCCCTCGCCGGCCCGGGCGAGCGCGATGGGGGTCACGACCAGAGCCGCGACCGCGGTGGCCACCAACACGACAATGCTTTTGCGCCGCACCGGGCACTCCGTTCACGCCGACGGCCGCTTCGTCCGGCCGTACCGCGGAAATGCTCGGCCACCCCATCGAAAGGGGTCAAGGAGCCAAAGCCGATCTTAAAGTTCCTTTCAGCGCCCTTTCCGCGTCCTCACGCTGCGCATCCGGAAACGGTGTTCTGCGCAGTGAAAACCGATGAAAACGGGCTGAAACATGCAGTGGCCCGGGCACGGAAGGCGACGGACGAGTCGACCTGTACGCCGGGTTCTGTCCCCGCCTCGCGGCAGGGGGCGGCCATCCATCTCGGCCTGCCGTCGCCGGCAGGCTCCAGCGGTCCACCCGCAGGCTCGGGCGGGCCGCCCTCGAACGCCTGCGCAGGCCGGGCCCGTGGGCGCCGGCCCTTTTGACCTTGCTCCGGGTGGGGTTTACCTAGCCGCCCCGGTCACCCGGGGCGCTGGTGGGCTCTTACCCCACCGTTTCACCCTTACCCGGCTCGTCCGAGCCGGGCGGTCTGCTCTCTGTGGCACTGTCCCGCGGGTCGCCCCGGGTTGCCGTTAACAACCACCCTGCCCTGTGGAGCCCGGACGTTCCTCGGCGATGCCAGCGGCATCGACGCGGCCGCCCGGTCGACTCGTCCGTCGTGCTGACTATGGTAGTCAGACCATGGAACCGGCCGACATCGCCTTGCTCGCCGTCGCCGGGCTGGCGGCCGGGACGGTCAACGCGATCGCGGGCGGCGGGTCGCTCATCACGTTCCCGGCGCTGATCGCCACCGGGCTCCCGCCCGTCGCCGCCAATGTGACGAACACCACATCCGTGTTCCCGGGGTACGTCTCCTCCGTCTACGGCAGCCGCGCGGACCTCCCCCGCGCGCGGGTGCCGCGGCTCGTGCCGACGGCGGTGGCCGGGGCCGCGCTCGGGTGCGCGCTGCTGCTGCTCACCCCGGCCGCGGCGTTCGACTACGTGGTGCCGTTCCTGGTGCTCGGGGCGGCGGCCGTCCTCGCGCTGCAGGACCGGCTGCGGCGGCTCGTCGGGCACCCGCGGGAGCTGTCCGGGCGCCACCGGGCGCTCGGCCTGCACGCGATGGTGTTCCTCGGGTCCGTGTACGGCGGGTACTTCGGCGCCGCCCTCGGCGTCATGCTCGTCGCGGCCCTCGGGCTGGTGCTCGACGAGCCGATGGCCCGCGTGAGCGCGCTCAAGAACGTCATCTCGGCCGTCGGCGGGCTCGTCGGGGTGCTCGCGTTCGGGCTGTTCGGGCCGGTCGACTGGGCCGACGTGGCCGTGGTCGCGCCGGCCGCGCTCGTCGGGGGCTACGCCGGCGCCCGGCTCGCCCGGAGGCTGCCGAGCGCCGTGCTCAAGGCGCTCATCGTCGTGTTCGGCACCGTGGTCGGGTGCGTGCTGCTGTATCGCGCCTTCTTCTAGGACAGGTGCGCGGTCTCGTTCACCGAGCGCACCGCGACCCCGCCGTCGGGCCAGGAGTCCAGCAGGGAGACGCCGGCCGGGTCGAGGTACAGCCGGAACAGGAACGAGTCGCTCGCGGCCAGCGCGTCGCGCAGCATCAGCTTGATCGGGGTCACGTGGCTCACGACCGCGATCTGCCGGCCGTCGAAGCGGTCCTGCAGGCTGCGCACCGCCCGCCGCACACGCATGGCGACCTGCTGGAACGACTCGCCCCCGGGCGGCGGGACGGCGGTGGAGGCGAGCCAGCGCTCCTGCTCGGCCGCGTAGCGCTCGTGGACCTCGGCGTAGGTGAGGCCCTCCCACTCGCCGAAGTCGCACTCGATGAGGTCGTCCTCGACGATCAGCGGCACGTCGCCGAGCGCGGCCGCCGTCTCCAGGCAGCGCTGCAGCGGCGAGGAGATGACCGCGGCCAGGTCCGGCGCCAGCTCCCGGGCCCGGGCCGCGGCGCGGGCGGCCTGCTCGTGGCCGAGGTCGGAGAGCGGGACGTCGCCGCGGCCCGAGTACCGCTTCTGCGCCGTGTAGGGGGTCTCGCCGTGCCGGATGACCACCATGCGCAGCGGGGAGCCGGTCGCGGGCGGCGACCACGAGCGGCGGGCCGGCTCGGTGACCTCCTTGACCTCGCCGTCCATCGCGGCGTTGGCCAGGCGGTCGGCGTCCTTGTTGCGCTCGCGGGGGATCCAGCCGTACCGCACCAGCGCGAAGCCCTGCGCGATGCCGCGCGCCTCCTCGGCCAGGGGGCGCAGGCCCGGATGCTTGATCTGCCAGCGCCCGGCCATCTGCTCGATGACGAGCTTGGAGTCCATGCGCACGTCGACCTCGTCGGCGCCCAGCTCGCGGGCGGCCTTCAGCCCCGCGATGAGGCCGCTGTACTCCGCGACGTTGTTCGTCGTCACCCCGAGCGCCCCGAGCCGCTCGGCGAGCACCGCGCCGCGTTCGTCGCGCACGACCGCGCCGTAGCCGGCCGGCCCCGGGTTGCCGCGCGATCCCCCGTCCGCCTCGACGGTCACCCGCATGCGGCTACAGCCCCGACTCGGCGGTGCGCACCAGGATGCGCCGGCACTCCTCGCACCGCACGACCTCGTCGGGCGGGGCGGCCTTGACGCGGGCCTTGTCGCCGCCGGAGAGCTCGATGCGGCAGCCCTCGCAGCGGCCGTGGCGCAGCATCGCCGCGCCGATCCCGCCGCTGGACTCGCGGATCTTGTCGTAGAGCCCGACCAGGTCGGCGGGCAGGTCGGCGGCGAGGGGGCGCCGCCCGGACCGGCGGAACTCCTCGTCCTTGGCGATCGCGGCGAGGGCCTCGTCGCGGCGCTGCTCGGCCGCGGCGCGGGTGGCCCGGGCCGCCTCCAGCCGGCCGACGATCTCGTCGAGGGCGCCCTGCGCGGTCTCGCGCTGCTCCATGAGCTCCAGCTCGGCGTCCTCGAGCTCGGACTGGCGCCGGTTCAGGGTGGCGATCTCGTGCTGCAGGGCCTCCAGCTCGCGCGACGGGCCGGTGCCGGCGTCGAGGCGGGACTGGTCCTTGTCCTTGCGCGAGCGGACCTGCTCCACGTCCTTCTCGAGCCGCTCGATGTCGCGGTCGAGGTCGTCGACGGCCACCTGGGCGCGGACCCGCTGATCCTCCAAGGTGGACAGCTCGCGGGCCAGCGAGTCGAGCTCGGCGTGCTCGGGCAGGGCCTTGCGCTTGTGCGCGAGCTGGGTCAGCGCGATGTCGATCGCCTGGAGATCGAGCAGGCGGCGCTGGTCTTCCGGATCGGCCTTCACGAGTCGTCTTCCTCCAACAGCACCCAGGGTGAGGTGTCCACATCGGACACGATGGTCTGCACGCCGGCCTCCGCGCGCAGGAACGCCGCGACGTCGTCCAGCCACGGGCGCTCGGACGCCCAGTGGGTGACGTCGACGAGGGCCGGCCCGCCGTTCGCGAGGTGCTCCTGCGCCGGGTGGTGGCGCAGATCCGCGGTCAAGTATGCGTCAACGCCGGCGCGGGTGGCGTCGGCCAGGAACGCGTCGCCCGCCCCGCCGGACACCGCGACCGTCTCGACCAGGGCGTGCGGGTCGCCGGCCGCCCGTACCGCAGCCGCCGCTGCCGGCAGTTGCGCCGCCGCGTGCCGGGCGAACCGCGCCAGGGTCATCGGCTCGGGGAGCCGGCCGATGCGCCCGTGACCGCGTTCGGGCGCCCGGGGATCCGGGCGCAGCGGGTGTACGTCCAGCAGCCCGAGCCTCGCCGCCAGCGCATCGGACACCCCCGGGTTCGCGACGTCGCCGTTCGTGTGGGCGGTGAACAGCGCGATGCCCTCGCGGATCATCCGGTGCACGATACGGCCCTTGTACGTCGTCGGCGCCAGGCTCGACACGCCACGCAGCAGCAGCGGGTGATGGGTGAAGACGAACTGCGCACCGGCCCGCGTGGCCTCCTCGACGACGGCGGGGTCGCAGTCGACGGCGAGCAGCACGCGGGTCACGGTCGCGTCCGGCTCGCCCAGGACGAACCCGACCCGGTCCCAGTCCTCGGCCCACTCCGGCGGGTAGCGCTGCTCGAGCAGCTTCACGAGTTCGGCGACAAGCACGGCGTAACGTTAGTCCACCGGCTCGCCCCCCGTGATGCGCTGGGCCTGCACGGACGGGTGCGCCTCCAGCGCGTCCAGCGGCAGGCGCCACGGGAAGTCGGTGCGCGTCTCGCCGATGCCGGGCTGGTGCAGCTCGAGCACGTCGTCGCCGTAGAGCACGGTGACGCCCCAGGAGCGCAGCCGCTCGATCGACTCGCCGAAGGCGGGGTGGGCGGCCATGGCGCGGTTGGTGTACGGCACCGCGACGATCGGCAGCCCGAGCCCGAGCCCCTCGACGACGAGGCCGAGCGCGAGCGTGTCGGCGATGCCGGCGGCCCACTTGTTGACGGTGTTGACGGTCGCGGGCGCCACGATCATCGCCTCGGCCGCGGGCAGGATGTCGGGGTCACCGGGGTACTTGTAGCGGTGCCGCACGGGGTGGCCGGTCTGCTTGACCAGGCCGGGGATGTCGATCCACTTGAGGGCGTCCGGCGTGGCCACCACGCAGACGTCCCAGCCACGCTCCTGGGCGAGCGAGACCAGATTGCCAACGCCGGCGGTGGCGGGCGAGCCACACACGACGGCGTACAAAACGGGTCGTGACATGCGGGCATTCTGCCTTGCGGCGAGCCCGTTCAGACCACTTTTCAGACCCCTACGCTCATGTGCTCCGCGAGCTCGGCCACCGGGGCCGACGGGGCACCCCTGGTGCGGCGCAGGACGTCGCTGAGCACCTCGCGGGCCAGCGGGCGGCAGCGGATCTCCGACGGCGCCAGCCGGTCGCCCTCCAGCAGCATCTCGCTGGCCATGTCGATGTCGCCGATGAGCGCCTGGGCGCGGGCCTGGTCGAGGAAGTGGTGGGCGCGCCGCTCGGGCAGCAGGGCGTTGAACCCGTCCGGATCGAGCGTCTGGTGTACCTCCACCGCCACCCGGCCCTCGCCGAGCTCGACGGCGGCGGCGGCCCGGTGCAGCTTCACGTTCGTCGGGCCGAAGGACGTCCAGTAGTAGTTGGCGTCGCCGTCCATGCCGCGGGCGGCCTCCTCGGCGCCGGCCAGCAGGTCGCGCACGGTCGCGCTGTCGCCGATGCGCGCGGCCGCCATCGCGCCCTGCAGCAGCAGCTGGCCGTAGACCGACAGCCGCTCCGGGCTCGTGTCGTTGCCGGCGAAGCCGGGGGCGAGCCGGTTGGCGATGTTGACGTTGATCTCCAGGGCGGGGCGGGCCCGGCCGAGGGAGAGCAGCGCGCAGGCGACCCGGGTGGTGGCGGTGCCGGCCAGCAGCTGGTCGCCGGCGCGCTGGGACACGGCGATCGAACGGTCGGCGGCGAGCCAGGACAGCTCGTGCTCGCCGAGCTTGCGCAGGGCGCTCGAGGCGATCTGGTACACCTGCCCGAGCAGGTGGGCGGCCTCCTCGCCCTGGTTGCCCTCGCTGTAGGCGGTGTCGGCGGCCTGGGCCTCGCGCAGGAGCCTCGGGAGGGTGCGGGCGAGCATGCCGTACTTCGCGTGCTGGTACGACAGCCAGGCGTGGGTGACCGCCTTGCGCATCTCGGGCAGCGGCGGGGGCTCCGGCGGCGCGTAGAAGAAGGCGCTGATCTGGTCGTAGCGCTCCAGGGCGGCCCGGATCTCCTCGACCTCGATCTGGTCGACGCAGTTGATGCTGTCCGGGCGGCGCTCGGGGTCCCGGCCCAGCAGGATCTGCACGTCCAGCTGCAGGACGTCGGCGATCTCGTAGACGACGGAGAACTTGTCGAGCCGGCGCACGCCGCGCTCGACCTTGTCCACCCAGCTCTTGGACTTGCCCAGCCGGTCGGCGAAGACCTGCTGTGACATCTTGCGCCGGTTCCGCCAGTAGGCCACCCGACGGCCGATGGGCAACTCATCCACGTCGCTCACCTCCGGAGGTCACCCGGCCGAGAGAAATCGCACGATTTGTGCGGTCCGTACCGGCCGTTCGCTCATACGTTCCGATGTGCAAGTTGCAACCCCCGTCGCAGAGAAAAACGACGCACAACGCGTCCGGTAACGCGACGTGGTTTTGTGCGCACTTTCGAGTGATCTCGCCTGGCAGGAGAGGGTCATGATCTTCTGGGAACACCCGCGGCTCCGGAAGGCCGCGACCCGCTACGCCGAGCACGGCTGGCCCGTGCGACCGGGCGCCTACCTGGTCGGACGGCACGCCGGGCGGCACCTGCGGGAGCGCCGCTTCGACTGCGGCCGCCCGGGCTGCCCCACGGTCGGCTGCCACCCGGCGCCGCATCCGCTCACCCTGGACCCGTCGGCGGTGCGGTCGCTGTGGCGCGAGCACCCGTACACGGTGCTGCTGCCGACCGGCTACGCCTTCGACGTGCTGGAGGTGCCCGGCGCCCTGGGCCGCGCCGCCCTGCTGGGCGACGGCTTCGTGGCCGCCCGCGGCCCGGTCGCGGTGGCGCCCGGGGATCGCTGGATGTTCCTGGTGCTGCCCGGGCACGGGGTGCTGCCGGAGCTCGCGTCGCATGCCGGGGTGGTCCTGCACGGGCAGGGGTCGTGGATTCCGGCCCCGCCGAGTCCGCAGTTCGGGGGGCGGGTCCGGTGGGAGCTGACGCCGGAGGCGCACCATTGGCGGCCGGCCGAGCCCTATGCCGTGCAGGCCCTCATGCTGGACGCGATGGGCGCGGGCCCAAGGCGCGCCATGTGGCGGGCGGCCGCCTGATCCGGCCGCGCCGTGCGTATGCTCGACGCGCAGGCGCGCACCGTGACGGGGCGTGCCCGCCTGCGGCGCGACTGTGCGTGACTGCGTCGAGTTCGTCAAGACCGGCTCTCTCACGGAAATGTTCACGTGCAGAATTCATGCCGGTGCCCAACGTAGCGTCACTGTGACCTCACGGTCGACCCTCGTAATCCGAACGTAGTACTCAAGGACGCTGAGGGTACCTACTCAAAGCCTGGCGTTGATCTACTTGATTGATCAACATCGACCCGACGGGTGGGTGGGATCGGTCCGTTGCGGGTCTTGACAATCGACGTTCTGCGGGTGGGTTGGCACGGAAGGGCCAGGTAGTCCGGCTCGTCGCATCGTTGTCGCCCTACGTGATGACAGTGCGCACGAGCGGGTGCGGCGACTACTCAACCGCGGGTGGGCTTTCGCGTTCGCGGCTACTGCCACCTGCCGTCGCCGTTACCTCGATTCGGACTTTTGCGCTTTTATCGTGATTCGCCGAATCGTTCGGATCGTGCACTCGCTCCGGTTCCTGCCGCTTCGACCTCGGGTTCGGCTCCTTCGGCGGCGCGCCGGCGAGGGCCCGACGGCGGCGGCCGACCGCTACGCACCGCGACCGCGCGTTCGGCGGGAACGCACACAGCGGCGGGCGGCGAGGCCTGGCGATCTTGCGTGAACGTGGCGCACCGCGGCGGCGAGCAACTGGCGCGGCGAATGCCGGGCCGCCGGACGACTCGCACGCTCCCCGGGGCAGGGGGCCGCGCCTCGGCTCACCCCCCGCTCGGCCCGACGGTGAGCACCTGCGCAGCGGGCGTTGGGCGGCGCCCAGCTCACGGCGAGCCATCCACATTCAGTGATCAACCCATCACTGAGCGTTGTCCGCAGGCGACAGGCCGCGCACCGGCAGGCGGTCGGCACCTCGCCTGCGCGCACCGATCCAGCCGAAACGTCGCCACTCCCCCGCCGCCGGCGTTCAGGCTCCGCCGGCGGCGCGCGACCCGTGCGCACACGTCCCGCCTGGCCACACGGACTGCCGGCGAGCGCCGACGATCTTGCGTGAACGAGGCGCGCCACGACGGCCGGTGCAGGCGCGGCGGACGGCGCGCTCGAGATTCCGGCCCGACGGCCACGCCCGGGCTCGGCGCAACGGCACGCCCGCGCTTGCGTTGGCGGCACGGTCTCGCCTGGCCCGCCGGCCACCCGCGGCCCCGCCCCGCCGACGGCGCGAGCAACCGCCCGCAGCGAGCGCCGGACAGGCCCGCGGCGGGCGACAGCGACAACCTGCGCGCGACAAGCGCCCTCCCCGCAGGGCCACCCGCCGGCCGTTGTCCGACGGTCCGAAGCCCCGATGAGCCAGCAGCCCCCAGGCGCAGATCCCGCAGAAAAATCCCACGTGGCCGCGCGCGTTACGAGCGAGGCCGAGCAGCGATCACAAGGCGAAAGCGAAGCCTGCGCGATCGAAAGCGAGACGACACAAGACGAGACGAGGCGCGTCTGGCGGCGGCGTTCCGGTCTACCACCACGGTACCCGAACCCAAAAAATTGACCTTGGGCCTCGTCGCTGAGAGTAAGAATCGAGGGTCATCACGAATGCGTTGCGATTTGCGAAAGCGGCCGGGTGCTGGGAAAACACCCGGCCGCCGTGCTGGCGGAGGGACTCCTAGGAGTCACCGCCCGTTTCGCCGACCGGGGCGGCGTTCACGTCGTCGATCGCGTACTTCTTCGCCGCCTCCGCGGGAGCCGAGGCCGGGACCTCGCCGCGGCGGGCCAGCTGGCGCAGCGTCGCCACCACGATCGACTCCGCGTCCACGTGGAAGTGGCGGCGCAGGGCGTGGCGCGTGTCGGACAGGCCGAAGCCGTCGGTGCCCAGCGACGTGTAGTCGTTCGGCACCCACCGGGCGATCAGGTCCGGCACGGCGCGCATGAAGTCGCTCACCGCGATCACCGGGCCCGTCGTGTCCTGCAGGGCCCGGGTCACGTACGGCACCTGCGGCTCCTCCGCCGGGTGGAGCAGGTTGTGCTCCTCGGCGCGTACGGCGTCGCGGCGCAGCTCGGTCCACGACGTCGCCGACCACACGTCCGCCGCGACGCCCCACTCCTCGGCGAGCAGCTTCTGGGCCTTCAGCGCCCACTGCATGCCCGTGCCCGAGGCGAGGATCTGCGCCTTGGGGCCGTCCGCGGGGCCCTCGGCGGGCAGGTAGCGGTACAGGCCCCGCAGGATGCCGTCCACGTTGACGTCCGCGGGCTCGGCCGGCTGGAAGATCGGCTCGTTGTAGACGGTCAGGTAGTAGATGAGGTCCTCGGGGGCCTCGCCGTACATGCGGTTGACCGCGTTCTCGGTGATGTGCGCGATCTCGAAGGCGAACGCCGGGTCGTAGGCCACCACGGCCGGGTTCGTCGCGGCGATGAGCAGCGAGTGCCCGTCCTCGTGCTGCAGGCCCTCGCCGTTGAGCGTCGTGCGACCGGCCGTGGCGCCGAGCAGGAAGCCCCGCGACATCTGGTCGGCCGCGGCCCAGATGCCGTCGGCGGTGCGCTGGAAGCCGAACATCGAGTAGAAGATGTACACCGGGATGATCGGCTCGCCGTGCGTCGCGTAGCTGGTCGCGGCGGCGGTGAACGAGGCGATGGAGCCGGCCTCGTTGATGCCCTCGTGCAGGATCTGGCCCGAGGTCGACTCGCGGTAGGACAGGAACAGCTCGCGGTCGACCGGCGTGTAGTTCTGGCCGTGCGGCGAGTAGATCTTCGCGGTCGGGAACAGCGAGTCCATGCCGAAGGTGCGGGCCTCGTCGGGGATGACGGGCACCCAGCGCTTGCCCATGCCCTTGTCGCGCATGAGGTCCTTGAGCATGCGTACGAAGGCCATCGTGGTGGCGACCTTCTGCTTGCCCGAGCCGCGCTTGATGTCGCCGTAGACCGAGCTCTCCGGCAGCTGCAGCGGGATGTGCGTGGTGCGCCGCTCCGGCACCGAGCCGCCGAGGGCGGCGCGGCGCTCGCGCATGTACTGCATCTCCTCGGACTTGTCGTCCGGGCGGTAGTACGGCACCGCGTACGGGTTCTCGCCGATCGCGCTGTCGGGGATGTCGAGGTACAGCCGGTCCCGGAAGTCCTTGACGTCCTGCAGGGTCAGCTTCTTCATCTGGTGCGTGGCGTTGCGGCCCTCGAAGTGCGAGCCCAGCGTCCAGCCCTTGATGGTCTTGGCCAGGATGACCGTCGGCTGCCCAGTGTGCTCGGTGGCGGCCTTGTAGGCGGCGTAGAGCTTGCGGTAGTCGTGCCCGCCGCGCTTGAGGTTCCAGATCTCGTCGTCGGAGAGGTGCTCGACCATCTTGCGGGTGCGCGGGTCGCGGCCGAAGAAGTGCTCGCGGACGTAGGCGCCGGACTCGGCCTTGTACGTCTGGTAGTCACCGTCGGGCGTCACGTTCATGAGGTTGACCAGCGCGCCGTCGGTGTCGGCGGCCAGCAGCGGGTCCCACTCGCGGCCCCAGACGACCTTGATCACGTTCCAGCCGGCGCCGCGGAAGAACGCCTCGAGCTCCTGCATCACCTTGCCGTTGCCGCGGACGGGGCCGTCGAGGCGCTGCAGGTTGCAGTTGATCACGAAGGTGAGGTTGTCCAGCTCCTCGCGGGCCGCGACGCCGATGGCGCCGAGCGACTCGGGCTCGTCCATCTCGCCGTCGCCGAGGAACGCCCACACGTGCTGGCCGGACGTGTCCTTGAAACCGCGGTTGTGCAGGTACCGATTGAAGCGCGCCTGGTAGATGGCGTTGATGCCGCCGAGTCCCATCGACACCGTCGGGAACTCCCAGAAGCCCGGCATGAGCCTCGGGTGCGGGTAGCTGGGCAGGCCACCGCCGAGCCCCCGGTGCGAGAGCTCCTGGCGGAAGCCGTCGAGCTGCTCCTCGCTCAGGCGGCCCTCGAGGAAGGCGCGGGCGTACATGCCCGGCGACGCGTGGCCCTGGAAGAAGACCTGGTCGCCGCCGCCCGGGTGGTCCTTGCCGCGGAAGAAGTGGTTGAAGCCGACCTCGTAGAGGCTCGCGGCGCTGGCGAAGGTCGAGATGTGGCCACCGACGCCGACGTCGGGCCGCTGGGCCCGCTGCACCAGCATGGCGGCGTTCCAGCGGATGTAGGCCCGGATGCGCCGCTCGATGTGCTCATCGCCGGGGAACCAGGGCTCCCGCTCGGGCGCGATGGTGTTGATGTAGT
Organism: Dactylosporangium sp. CA-052675; assembly: GCF_050947935.1. Lineage (GTDB taxonomy): Bacteria > Actinomycetota > Actinomycetes > Mycobacteriales > Micromonosporaceae > Dactylosporangium. Next base: position 8,921,440 of record NZ_CP192010.1, read on the forward strand.
CGGTCGTGGTGAGCGGCGGGACGCCGACCTGCCGTTCGCGGGCGCGCTCCAACAGGCGCAGCATCACGTACCGTGCGCGCTTCGTGCCGCGCTCGTCGATCACGCCGTCCAGCGATTCGACCCACTCGTTGGTCTCCTCGGGGTCGATGTCGGGCAGCTGGCTCGGTAGGCCGTCGCTGATCACCGGGCGCTTGCGTTCGGTGGACACAGGCGTTCCTTCTGGTAGCTAGCGACCGGGGTGGTGCTCGGCGGGACTCGTCGGGCGCTGCGACCGGTCTGGGTGGCCTCGGGGTGTGGCTCGATGGTTCATGGCCTTCTACGAGCCCTTGTCCATCCTGCCTGGCTTCGGTGCGGTCCGTCACGCCTACGGGACGCCAACTGCGACGCTCGACACGATACCGGTCGGTAACTTCTGTGGCCTGTCCCTCTTGACGCAGACGCGACATTACGAGTATCCCAGGCCCGCGGATCGGCTACCGTGCCGCCCGTGTCCGAGAATTCGTCCTGGTGGCTGCTGCTGCCGTGCGGCATCGTCACCGTGGCCCTGACCACGGCGATCGTGGTCACGGTGGTGGTCGTCTTCCGCAAGGGTCCCCGCGCGGGCGCGCACAACCGGGGCGGCGACGGCTACACGCCCGCCCCCAGCCCGCTGGATCCCACGTGGCCTTCCGGGCCGGCGGCGATGACGAGTCCCGACCCGTCCACCGGGTCGTCCTCGCACGAGCATTGGCAGAGCCACGGCCACACGATCCACCACCACGACTCCGGCTCGTCGTCGAGCTGGAGCGACTCCGGCTCGCCGGGCGGCAGCGACTCGGGCTCGTCGCACCACCACCATTCCGACTGAGCGGCTGGGAGACTGGACCGATGCGCACCGAGGTCATCACGGTCCGGACCGGCTCCCGCCCCGTCGTGCGGGACATCACGCAGGAGGCGGCGCGGTTCGCCAGCGAGGCGGCCGGCGACGGCGACGGCCTGCTCAACGTGTTCGTCCCGCACGCCACCGCGGGCGTGGCCATCATCGAGACCGGCGCCGGCAGCGACGACGACCTGCTGCGCGCCCTGGACGACCTGCTGCCGGCCGACGAGCGCTGGCAGCACCGGCACGGCTCCCCCGGCCACGGGCGCGATCACGTGATGCCGGGGTTCGTCGCGCCGTACGCCACCCTGCCGGTCGTCGGCGGCCGGATCGCGCTGGGCACCTGGCAGTCGATCTGCCTGGTGGACCCGAACGGCGACAACAGCACACGCCAGGTCCGCTTCAGCTTCGTCCGGGGATGACAGGATGAGCCGGTGATCGAGCGCCGAGTCGCCGTCGTGTTCCTGGTCGACCCCGAGGGGCGCGTGCTCATGCAGCACCGCGACCGGCGGGCCAAGGTCTCGCCGAACCAGTGGGCGATGCCCGGCGGCAAGATCGAGGACGGGGAGTCCCCGGAGGAAGCCGCCCGCCGTGAGGTGCGGGAGGAGACGGGCCTCGACGCCGGGGCGATCCAGCCGTACCTCGTGCGCACCCGCCCGTCCGTGACCACCGCCGACGGCGAGGTCGAGATGCACGTCTTCTGCGGGCCCACCGACGCCCGCCAGGAGGACATCGTGCTGGGTGAGGGCCAGGCCATGGTGTTCCTCACACCCGAGGAGGCGCTCGAGCGCGACCTGGGGGTGACCGCGGCGCTGCTGCTGCCCGGGTTCCTGGCCTCGCCGCAGTACCGGGCGCTGGCCGAGCGGTAGTCCGCGGGTCGTCCGGACGGCCGGAATCTCCCGGTACACCTGCTGTGGGTGGCATCAGATGACCGTTTTCGGCCATGCTGTCGAGCGTGACCACCCCTCAGGATCTCGACGAGCGGTTCCGTGCCGAGCTCGCCGGGCTCGTCGCCGCGACCGGTGCGCGGGACCTCGACGAGCCCGTCCGCGAGGACACCGCGCTGACCGGCGAGCAGGCCCGAGCGCTCTACGACGCCCAGTCGACGAGCCGCCACCTGGACCTGGCCGCGCGCTGGCTGCGCAGCTTCGACGCGGGGTACTACACCATCGGATCGGCCGGGCACGAGGGGAACGCCGCCGTGGCCGCCGCGCTGCGGGCGACCGACCCGGCGCTGCTGCACTACCGCTCGGGCGGGTTCTACTGCATGCGCGCGGCCCAGGTGGCCGGCAGCGACCCGATCCGCGACGTGCTGCGCGGCGTCGTCGCCTCGGCCCGGGAGCCGATCGCCGGCGGCCGGCACAAGGTGTTCGGCCACGCCGATTTGCACGTGGTGCCGACGACGTCGACGATCGCCTCGCACCTGCCGCGGGCGGTCGGGGTGGCGTACGCGCTGGGCCGCGGCAAGCGCCTGAGCCCGCCCGGCGGCGGGCACGGCTGGCCGGCCGACGCGATCGCCGTGTGCTCCTTCGGTGACGCGTCCATCAACCACGCGGCCGCCACCGCCGCGTTCAACACCGCCGGCTGGTGCGACCACATCGGGCTGAAGCTGCCGCTGCTATTCGTCTGCGAGGACAACGGGCTGGGCATCAGCGTGCGCTCGCCCGAGGGCTGGGTGGCCGCGGCGCTGAGCAGCCGGCCGGGCCTGCGGTACTACGCGGCCGACGGCTGCGACGCGGCCGAAACCTACGACCGGGCGGCGGAGGCGGCGGCGTGGGTGCGGCGGTACCGCCGCCCGGCCGTGCTGCACCTGAGCACCATCCGGCTGATGGGCCACGCCGGCGCCGACGCGGAGATGGCCTACCGCTCCTCCGTGGAGATCTCCGCCGACCTGGCCCGCGACCCGCTCGTGCACACGGCGCGGATGCTGGCCGAGGCGGGCGTGGCCACCCCGGCGGAGCTGATGACCCGCTACGACGAGATCGGCTGGGAGGTGCGCCGCGTCGCCGAGGAGGTGCTCGGCGAGCCGAAGCTGGCCTCCGCCAACGAGGTCACCGCCCCGCTGGCCCCGCGCCGGCCGGTGCGGGTCTCCCGGGCCGTCGCCGACGCCGCCGCGCACCTGGGCGCCGACGAGCCCCTCGGGGAGCCGCACGAGGAGCCGGAGGAGGAGGACCGGGAGCTCGACGACGACCTCGAGTTCGCCGAGCTCTCCGCGGCCGCCGACGACGGGGACTGGCCCGAGCCGGAGCCGACGCCCGCGCCGGCCACCATCCGGCCGGTCTCCGGGACCCCGCGCAGCACCGGCAACGGCCATCCGGCGAGCCGCCTCGCCGCGTTCGGCGGGAAGCTGCCGGAGAAGGGCGGGCCGCTGACCCTCGCCCAGACCATCAACGCCACGCTGACGGACGCGATGCTGGCGTACCCGCAGATGGTCGTCTACGGCGAGGACGTGGCGGCCAAGGGCGGCGTCTACGGGGTCACCAAGGGGCTGCGGGACCGCTTCGGCGCGACCCGGGTGTTCGACACGCTGCTGGACGAGACGAGCATCCTGGGCCTCGGGCTCGGCGCCGGTCTGGCCGGGATGCTGCCGGTGCCGGAGATCCAGTACCTCGCCTACCTGCACAACGCCGAGGACCAGCTGCGGGGCGAGGCGGCCACGATGCAGTTCTTCTCGCAGGGGGCCTTCCACAACCCGATGGTGGTGCGGGTCGCGGGCCTGGCCTACCAGCTCGGCTTCGGCGGGCACTTCCACAACGACAACGCCCTCGCGGTGCTGCGCGACATCCCGGGCCTGGTGGTGGCCGCGCCGGCGCGGGCCGAGGACGCGGCCGCGATGCTGCGCACCTGCCTGGCCAGCGCGGTCGTCGACGGCAGCGTGTGCGTGTTCCTGGAGCCGATCGCGCTGTACCACACCCGCGACCTGCACAACGAGAGCGACAACTGGTGGCTCGCGGACTACGCCCCGCCCAGCGAGTGGTCGGCGCTGCACGTGCCGATCGGGCGGGCCCGGGCGTACAGCACCGGCCCCAACGACGACCTGACCATCATCACCTTCGGCAACGGGGTGCGCCTGTCGCTGCGGGCCGCCGCCCGGCTCGCGGCCGAGGGCGTCGCCTGCCGGGTCGTCGACCTGCGCTGGCTGTCGCCGCTGCCGGTGGGTGACATCATCAAGAACGCCTCCGACACCGGCCGGGTCCTCGTCGTCGACGAGACGCGACGCTCGGGCGGGGTCGGCGAGGGCGTCATCGCCGCGCTCGTGGACGCCGGATATGTCGGAGTGGCCCGCCGGGTGGCCGCCGTGGACTCGTTCGTGCCGCTCGGACCGGCCGCCAACCACGTGCTCGTCTCCGAGGAACAGATCGTCCAGGGCGCGAGATCGCTGCTGGCCCGGTAACTTGGACCGATAGTTTTTCGATCGCATCGGTGCGCCACTTGCGTTGACGGCCCGTACTGTGTGGACTACGCGCTAACAGTGGTTGTTGCGACAGGAGGCAGTGGACAGTGAACGCGACCGCGGGTCAGGCCGAGGTGAAGAGCCTGGCGGACCGGTTCGGAGTCGAACCGGGCATGGTCGTTATGGAGATGGGGTACGACGACGACGTCGACCAGGATCTCCGCGACGTCCTGATCGACCGGTGCGGGGAGCTGGTTGACGAGGAGACCGACGAGGTCGTCGACGTGGTGCTGCTGTGGTGGCGCGACGACGACGGCGACCTGGTCGAGACGCTCATCGACGCCCTCGGCCCGCTGGCGGACAACGGCGTGGTGTGGCTGCTGACGCCGAAGGCCGGCCGCCCCGGGCACGTCGAGCCGAGCGATATCAACGAGTCGGCGCCCACCGCCGGGTTGCAGCAGACCTCGACGGTCAACGCGGGCAAGGACTGGACCGCGGCCCGGCTGGTCGCGCCCCGCGCCGCCCGCTCGCGCCGGTGAGCTCGCCCCCCGGCGAGCTCGTGCTTTAGGCTTTCGGGCCGCGCCAGTCATCCGGCGCGGCCATCTTTCGTGGCGAAGTCACGCCGTTGGCTGCGGCGTGACCTTCTTCGAGGCCGGCGTCGAGGGCTGCTTGGAGCCCCAGCCCGAGCTCGACGTCGACGGCTGCGGGTTCTTCGTCCGGGTGGTGGTCGGCCCGCTGCCCGGCTGCCAGTCCTCCGGCATAAACACGCGCACCTGGGTGAACGACGCGTCGGCGTTCTTGCCCGACAGGGTGAACGCGCCGAGGTCCACCTTCCCCGAGTGGATCTGCTCGTCCGTGACCGGCCCGAACCGCACGCCGTTGACGAAGGCGTTGAGCTCGGTCCCCTCGATCTTGAACGCCAGGTAGGGGTCCCCGACGCCCTGCTGCGGCTGGAACGCCCACTCCTTGATCAGGTCCTTGGGGCCGGGCAGGTCGTTGTGCAGCTTGTAGAGGCGCACGTGGTCGTCGTCGCACAGGCCCAGCGTGTAGCCGTAGTCGCCGGTCCGCAGCCACATGCCCGCGCAGCCCGCGGTCAGCTTGACCTTGGCCTCGATGCTGCCGTCGTTCATCGGCACGTCCAGCGGCGGCTTCAGGGTGCAGCCGGTCAGGCCGGGCGCGGTGTCGGTGGTGACCCGCAGCCGCCCGCCGCCGGTGTCGCAGCGGCCGCCCTCCGACTCCTGCTGGGACTTCCAGAGCGTGTCCACGGCGCCGAAGCCCTGGTCGCGCCAGCCGTTGGGCACCCAGCTGGGCTCGTCTTCGCGGGTGTACTGCGGGATCTGCGCGACACCGTCGCCGGAGGCGCCCGCGTCCGGGCTGTACGACGAGTTGCCCGCCGCCTGGTCGTTGCCCGAGCCGCGGTTCTGGAACACCACGTAGCCGGCCAGGGCCAGCGCGACGACCAGGATGCCGATCAGCAGCGGGACGGCCCAGTTGCGCCCGCGGGACGGGGGCGGCGGGGCCTCCTCGCGCGGCGGCGGGGCGTAGACGGCGGGCTGGGCGGCGGGTGAGACGTACGCCTGCGGGGGCGGGGGCTGCGGCACCGGGCGGACCGGCGGGCGCAGCCGTTGCGTGGACTCGGCATCGGTACCGTGCGCCGCCCCGGCGTTCGGGTGTGCCTGGTGGTGCTGCTGGTGCTGTTGGTGCTGCTGGTACTGGGGGCGCTGCGGGACGGTCGGGTAGGCGTTCGGGGGCTGCTGGAACGCCGCGGGGCTGACGGGCACGCCGCTGACAGGCATGCCGCTGACGGGGGCCGGGGCGCCGCTCACGGGCATGGGCGCGCCGCTGACCGGCATCGGGGCGCCGCTCACGGGGGTCTGCTGGAACGCCGCGGGGCTGACGGGGACTCCGCTGACCGGGGCCTGCGCCTGGGGCTGGGCCTGCGGCTGGGGCTGGGCCTGCGGCTGCGGTTGCGGCTGGGGCTGGGCCTGGGGCGACTGCTGGGGGTTTTGTGGCGTCTGCCCGGATTGCGCGGGCCACATGACGGCGCCGGGGTTCTGGTTCGGCGCCGGGGTCGCCGCGTTGGACACGTTCACCCAGGCGCGCAGGCTGCCCTCGGCGACGACGAGCTCCGGCTGCTCGATGACGGTCGGGGCCACGCCGAGCTCACGCTGCAGCAGGGTGGCGACGAGCGGCACGCGGCTGGAGCCGCCGACCAGGAACAGGCCGGCCAGCTTGTCCTTGTCCATCTTGGCCCAGCGCATGACGGCCCCGGTGGTGCGGACCGTCTGCTCGAGCATCGAGCGGGCCTTGTCCTCGAACTGCTCCCGCGTGATGCTGACGTCGGCGGCCGCGATCGGCACGTGCAGCGCCGCGCTCGCCGAGCGCGACAGCATCTCCTTGGCGATCCGCGCGTCGTCCCACAGCATGCGGCGGTGGCGGCGGTCCTCGGTGCTCTGCGGGTTGTCCAGCCGCGCCCACACCTCGGGGTTCTCGATCTGCCCGCGCGCGTGCTCCACGACGAGGGCGTCGAGGTCGAGCCCGCCGAGGTCGTCGATCCCGTCGACGGCGCGGACGTCGAAGCCCTCCCCGGACCGGCTCACCAGGCTGGCGTCGAAGGTCCCGCCGCCGAAGTCGTAGACGAGGAGGCCCTGGTCGCCGGTGAGGGGCTTCTGCAGTACACCCGCGAAATAATGGGCGGCGGCGACCGGCTCGGGCATGAGCGCCGGCTGGGGCAGCCCGGCGAGCTTCGCGCCCTCGACGAGCGCGAGCCGCCGCGACACGCCCCACGCGGCCGGGTGCGTGAGGGTGAGCTCGGCCACCGGCCCGCCCGCGACCCGCACCGCCTCGGTCTTGACGTGCCCGAGCACCGCCCCGATGAGCGTCGGCACCGTCAGCTCGCGATCGCCGAGCAGCACGCTGCCGTCGTCGATGCGGCGCTTGGGGCTGCCCTCGAACCGCGACGGGTCGACGCGCGCGGCGTGCACCGCGTCCCGCCCGACCAGCAACGCCCCGTCGGTCTGGGCGTAGACGGCGGACGGCAGCAGCGGCGAGCCGTCGAACAGCAACGGGCGCACCCTCCCGTCCGGCCACGCCAGAAGCGCGACGGTGTGGGAGGTCCCGAAATCGATGCCGAGCCGCGGCCCTGCTGCCATGCGGGCGAGTGTAGGCCCCCGGTACGACAGCTGGCATATTCGAGGGTATGACAGTGGATGTCGGAGATCCGGCACCGGACTTCACGCTGCGGGACCAGAACAACCAGGAGGTCAAGCTGACCTCGTACCGCTCCTGGAAGGCGGTGCTGCTGGTCTTCTACCCGCTCGCGTTCACCGGCACGTGCCAGGGCGAGCTCGGCGCCCTGCAATCCTCCCTGGCCGACTTCCGCAACGACCGCGTCGAGGTCCTGACCGTGAGCGTGGACTCGCCGTACGTCCACAAGGTCTGGGCGGAGCGCGAGGGCTACACCTTCCCGATGCTGTCGGACTTCTGGCCCCACGGCGCGGTCGCCTCGGCGTACGGCGTGCTGAACACGGCCAGGGGCTACGCCGACCGCGGCACGTTCCTCATCGACCCGGACGGAGTGATCGCCTTCACTGAACACGTGTCGGCGGGCCGGTCACGCGACATCGAGGTGTGGCGCTCGGCGATCGCGGCGCTGTGACCGGCTGGGGCTGCTGGGCAGTGTTCGGTACCATCTGGGTACCCGTCCTCCGGTGTGAGGACCGGGGCGCGTAGCTCAGTGGAAGAGCACCCGCCTTACAAGCGGGGGGTCGTTGGTTCGAACCCAACCGTGCCCACCAGCACGAACACGCGGCCGGAGGCCGTCCTTTCGGCAACCATACGGGCAACGGGACCAGGTCGAGTGGACCCCTTGCCGGCGTCAGGACGTTTCGGGCGATGGTCTGGCCGCAGCGCTCCGGCCCCGGTGAGGCGGCGGCGGAGAGTCCGGTGCGTACAGGTTCAATGGCCTGGTGACGGTCCACGGCCTCCGGCTCGGGTAATGCCAGCGGCCGATGACCGTACACCGTCATGACCTGCCCACGTCCGGGCGGACCGGCGGCTGAAGCTGGCAGTACACGGCAGTTCTGAAGTAGTGTTGATATGTGACCGCCGCGCCGTTGGAGTCAGTGCCCTTCTCCGAGCTGCTGCGTCAGCCGGCCGAGACGACCGACCGTCTGACCCGCACCCGCGCGGTACGTCTGCGGCGACGTGACGCCGCAGACCTCGTGTTGATGTCGGCCGAACGCGCCGAAGCGGAGGCCGAGGTGATCGATGTAACCTCGCGTCTGCTCGCCGGGGTCGCGCGCCGCGAGCCGGGTCTCCTACGCGAGGTGCTCCCGAACGCGCTGCCCTGGGTACGCTTCCTGCCCGCAACCGATATCGACGACATGGCGGCGGAACTCGTTTCGACCACAGAGGCGGCTGCGGCAATCGGCAACACCGCGGCAGTGTCGCAGTGTCTCGTCGAGTGGCGGCACACCGCCGAGATTCACGCCGATCCCGACCTGTACCGAGCACTGACGACACAGCCCCTCGACGACTTCGGACCGGTGACCCGGCCGGAGGAGCAGTGAGCGCCAAACGCGGCGACCGAGCAGCCCCACCGCCGCGCACGGGGGGCTACGCCCTGCGCTTCGCCTCCAACGACGCCGCGAAAGGCTGGGAGGACCTCTGTCGGCAAGCTGCCGCAAACACTCGCACGGCGTTCGACGCGATCGAAGCCGACCCGTGTCCCGCTGTGCCCACCGCGCGACAGCACCCGCTCAAAGGCGGCCTCTCCACCGACACGTACGGCGGGAAAACCCTGGCTCAGTGGCAGTACGAAGTCACGGCCGGCGGCCGAGTCTGGTACCTGGTCGACCACGAGACCCGGACGTGCTGGATCAAGCATGCCGGCACCGGCCATCCGAAGGCGACGGACTGACGCCGCGCCGGGAGGCTCCGGGAGCGGGCACCGGACAAGCCGAACGGCAACGCTTACGGCAACCGCCCTGAACGCGTCCGGTCGCCCGCGGTCCGCCCCGAACGGTTCCCGCACGCCAGCGACGCACACGGACAGCGCCGGACGGGACAAGCAGAACTTACAAGCGAGGGGTCGTTGGTTCGAACCCAACCGTGCCCACCAGCACAAACACGCCCCGCGTGAGCTGGCCCTTACGGCAACCGTCCGACAACGACTTGACTCAGCCGGCGCGGGTCAGGTGCGTCCGGTTAGGGCCGACACCGGGGCGGCGCCGATAGGATGGCCGCCATGAGCGCAGGAAGCGTCGGTCGGCACATGCCCTCCGTCATCACGCTCGACGACCTTGCCGCGATGATCGCCGAGGACCCGCACGGGCATCGGTATGAGATCAGCCCCGAGGGAGCGCTGTCGGTCATGCCGCCGCCCGACTCCGAGCACGCCGCGATCGCCAGCCGTTTGCTGGTCTGGCTCGCCGTCGCCGGCTGGCCTGCCGAGCAGGTCCTTCAGGCGGCCGGCATCCGCATCAGCGGGCCCACCGGCGAAGGCGCCCGCATTCCGGACCTGACCCTCTGGTCCAAGCCGCAACCGCGCAGCGTCTGGCTTGCCCTCACCGATTTGTTGCTCGTCGTCGAGATCGTGTCTCCGGGCTCGGAGGCGATGGACGAGATGGTCAAGCGGCACGAGTACGCGGCGGCCGGCATCCCTCGGTACTGGGTGGTCGATCGGGATGCCGCGCTGACCGTCACGCTGCACCAGCTCGGCCGGTCGGGCGAGTACGAGGTGGCCACCAAGATGCCGCTGGCCTGGCTGCTGAACACGGCACCGGCGGATCACCTGGGCTGAAGACGCCGACGTCGCCGCGGCCAACTCCGCCTGACACCGGCAACATGTCGGCTGCCCTACATCCTCCGTCAGGCCGTGCCTTCTTACGGCAACCGTCGCGACCTACCGAGGACGGCCCGGAACCACCGGTGAATCGTCTCCACACACGACGGACCCGAACGGACCGCGACGGACGGAACGGGCAGAACTTACGAGCGCCCCAGGTCCCCGACCGGCATCGCCGTGCCCTGCGCCGAGGCCGTGGCTCGGCGTACGGCCGCCCGGATGTACGTCGAAGCGGTCGTTCGCGCCCGTACGAGCAGCAGGTGACGTCCGGCAGGTGAGGCGCACGGCAACGGCAATACCGCCTCACCGGCCGGGCACGACACCAACCCCCGGGCATTTCCCGTGCAGTACCTTGTCCGTGGGCCCGTTCCCCGAGGCGAGGAGAGCGCCGGCGCCGGGCCGGTCAACTCGGTCGATCGGCTGCCGAGCGCGGTTCAGCATGCACAGGTAAAGCGCGCCTCATCGCGCGCAATTGCGTGCTGCTCCCGTTTCCCGCATCCCCCCACCACCAAGGTGGGTCGATCCCGCCTGCTCATTTCCCAACAGACCCGACACAACAGTTCGACACACAGGGAGGCCGACATGAACAAGCACATCAAACGCGCCGCCATCGTCCTGGGCGCCGCAGGAATGATCGTCGCGGGCGGCGGGGCGGCAGCCGTCGCCACCAGCGCCAAACACACCAGGATCCACTTTCAGATGGTCCGGTCCGCGAACTCGGTGAATACGGACTGCCTGCCCAAGGCCAAGGCCGATGTCACCGTCCAGTCGAGGGGGCAGGTCGAGGTGATGACGATCGCGGCGAGCGGCCTGCCGAAGAACACCGGCTTCGACCTGTTCGTCATCCAAGTGCCGAACGCGCCGTTCGGCATGTCCTGGTACCAGGGTGACCTGAACACGAACCAGTGGGGCGTGGCCGCCGGCACGTTCGTCGGCCGGTTCAGCATCGAGACGTTCAGCGTGGCGCCCGGCACCGCCCCGGCGCCGGTGGTGCACACCTCGCCGATCGCGGACGCCTCGTCGAACCCGACGACGGCCCCGGTCCACCAGTACCACCTCGGGCTGTGGTTCAACTCGCCGGAGGATGCGGTCGCCGCCGGCTGCTCGAAGGACCCGAAGGCTGTGACGCCGTTCAACGGCGACCACACCGCGGGGCCGCAGGTGTTGAGCACGAGGAACTTCCCGGACGCTGAAGGCCCGCTGCGCAGCCTGCAGCCGTAACATCCGCGCGGCTACGGCCCGTTGTTGGGGCCGCCCACGGGGGCTCGTCGTCGTGGGCGGCCGGCCGCGGGGTGACGGAGGAGCCGAACGGCCGGGGCTCCGCCGCCGGAGGGCTGTGGATACAGCGTGGGTCGATCAGGCGCCGGGTGCGCGGAAGTCGACGGTCTGCCGGACCGCCTGGTCGACCTCGTCGGGGCTGAGCAGCGCCACGGTCTTGGTGGTCGCCCCGCCGGACGCGCCGATCGTGAGCGCGACGGCGGCGGCCGCCTTGTTGTCGGGCAGCTCGCAGATGCAAACCGTGTCTCGCTCGCCGAAGCTGAAGTCGAAGGACTCCAGGTGTCCGCCGACGCTTTCGGCCGTCTTGCGGGCCGCGTCGACGCGGCCGCTGCCGCCGTCCTTCATGAGCCCGCGGAGTCCGTCGTACGAGTAGGTCGCCTCGATGAGGTATCTGGGCATGGTGATCACCCCCTTCCACCCGAGCCTAGCCGCGGGGTGGCCCGCGGCAGGACCGCTCCATCGGGTGGTCCTGCCGCGGGCGAGCCGGGGGTGCACAGCTGCGTGATCCGTCCGGCTCCGAGCGGGCGCGACCGGAGACGGGGTGGGCGGGCGAGGGTCAGGCCGTGGGCAGCTTGCCGAGGATCGTCTTGACCTCGTCGATCGCCTTCGGCTTGAGCTGGTCCTTCGGGACGAAGGCGGTTCCGAAGGTCACCAGGCTCACCGAGAGGTACAGGTTGCTGTCCACCACGCGGATCGTGTAGTCGCTCGTCTTCGAGCCGATGTCCCAGTCACGGTTGGTGCCGTAGGAGCGCTCGCCCAGGTCCGTCAGGTCGGCGTCGAAGTAGCGCGACTTGTCCAGGTCGTAGCCGGAGTCGAAGTACTGCTTCGCCTCCTTCGTCGTGGTGTAGACCTGCGTCTTGATGCCGAACGTGACCTTCATGCCCGAGGAGGTGCGCAGGTCGAAGTCGCAGTCGGAGCGGGCGATGCCGCCGGTGTTGCGCACGTTCGGCGTCGCCTTCTCCTTCTTCGACGCGTAGCCGCCCAGCGCGGTCAGGTCCATCGAGCACAGGTCGCCGGGGGCGCCGTACTTGCCCGGGCCCGCCGGGGCGGAGCTGGTCTTCAGCGGGCGGTCGGTCGGCAGGCCGGGGGCCGCGGGGCCGGTCGTGGCCTTCGTCGGGCCGCCGTCGGCGGTCACGGGGGTCACCGGGTCGTCGCCGCCGACGAGCTTGGTCACGACGAGCACGCCGCCGATCACGGCCAGCACCAGGACGCCCGCGATCACGCCGATCAGCGGCCAGGGGGTCGAGCCGCGAGGGGCGGGCGGCGGCTGCCAGCCCTGCGTCGGCGGGGCCTGCTGCCAGCCGGGGGCCGGCGGCGGCTGCTGCCAGCCCTGTGGGGCCGGGGCCTGCTGCCAGGTCTGCGTCTGGGGCGGGGGCGGCGGCTGCGGCGGGTAGCCCGCGGGCGGCGGCTGCGGCGGGTAGCCGGCGGGCGGCTGCGGGTACTGCGGCCCGTACTGCGGCGGATAGCCGGGCGAGACCGGCTGACCCGGGCCGGGCGAAGCCGGGAAAGCGCCGGTCGGCGGGGGCCCCGGCGGCGCGGGAGGGCCGCCGAAATATTGGCCGCCGTTGGGGTCGCCGGTCGGTGGATAGGTCACGAAGTCCGACCATAGTCGATGTCTTCGGTCCATATCGTCCCGTCAAGGGCACGCGAAGGTAACGAGCCGGGCGCGCGGGCGGTGCCTACGGCGCGGACGCTCCCGGGCCGGGCAGGACGTCCACGTCGGTGGCGTGCATGGGCCGGCCGCAGGCCGAGCACACGGGCTCGACGTGGGCGATCTCGCCGCAGGCGTGGTGGCGGTACAGCACCGGCGGCCCCGCCTCCCCCGCGGTCCACCGGTCGCCCCAGCGCACCATGACCGTCAGCAGGTCGCAGAGCTCGGCGCCCTTGGTGGTCAGCACGTACTCGTGGCGGGGCGGCCGGTCGCAGTACGCGCGCCGCTCCAGCACGCCCTGCTCGACCAGCCACGTCAGGCGCTGGGTCAGCACCTTGCGGGAGATGCCCAGGTCGCTCTGCAGCTGCTCGAAGCGGGTGATGCCCACGTACACGTCGCGCAGGATCAGCGGCGACCACGGCTCGCCGATCACGTCCAGGGTGCGCGCGATGGAGCAGGCCATGTCCGAGAACTGGGTGCGTTGCATGAGCCGATCCTAGCAAGTGCGTTCCCTTAGGAGACTGACTCTGCTACGGTTCGGGGCATGAGCCTCATCGACGACACGAACATCGCCCACATCGCCACCGTGCTGCCCGACGGGTCGCCGCACTCCGTCCCGGTCTGGGTGGGGCGCGAGGGCGACCGGATCGCGATCCTCACGTCGCCGCGGTCGCGCAAGGCGCGCAACGTCGCCCGGGACCCGCGCGTGGCACTTTCCATCACCGACCGGGAGCGGCCCAACGCGACGGAGCTCATTCACGGCCGGGTCGTGGAGACGGTCGACGGGGACGCGGCCTGGGACATCATTGATCGAATCGCCCAGAAGTACATCGGCGGGCCCTACCCGCTGCGCGAGGACCGCGTCGTACTGCTCATTGAACCCGAGCGGACGATCTCGAACACTTATTGACATGAATCGTTTCCTGGTGGCGGCCGTCGCCGCCGCGGCCGTCGTCGCGGCCGCCGCGACACCCGCCCGGGCCGCCGCCGTTCCCGGCGCGGCCACGGCCACCTTCACGAAGCAGAGTGCCTGGGCGACCGGGTACACCGGGCAGTACACCATCGACAACGGCACCCCGGCGCCGCTGACCTGGCGGGTCGAGTTCGACCTGCCCGGCGGCACCACGATCGCCAACGCCTGGGGCGCCTCGATCACCCACTCCGGCAACCACTACGTCGCGCTCGGGGAGTCCTGGAACGCCGTCGTCGCGCCGGGCGGGAACGCCACGTTCGGGTGGCTCGCGCAGGGCACCGGCGGGCCGCTCAACTGCTCGCTGAACGGGGCCTCCTGCGCCGGGGCCGCCGACATCCGGCCGCCCTCCACCCCCGGCCGGCTGCGCACGAGCATCGGCACGAACTCGTTCACGCTGCGCTGGGACGCGTCCGGCGACGACACCGGGGTGCGGGCGTACGAGGTCTACAGCGGCGCCGCCCTCGTGGCCACCGTGACCGGCACCGAATACACGATGCCCACGCCGCCGCCGGCGATCATCACGTACCGGGTGCGGGCGCTCGACGCCGCCGGGAACGCGTCGCCGTTCGCGGTCATCACCCCCGGCGGGCCGGCCGACACCGTCGCGCCGGGCGCGCCACCGGCCGTGTACCCGGGGCTGACCGTCATCCGGTGGACGGCCGCGACCGACGACGTCGCCGTGGCCGGCTACGACGTGTACGTCAACGGCGAGCACTACGGCGCGACGAGCAGCCTGTCGCTGACCGTGCCGCCCCTCGGGTTCGGCGAGTTCACGTACAAGGTCGTGGCGTTCGACGGGGCCGGGAACCGCTCCGAGCCCCGGTCGGTCTCCGTCGCGGTCGACCCGGGCCCGACCTCGGACTCGTCGCGGCCGACGGTCCCGGGCGACCTGCGGGTCTCGGTCTCGGCGACCCAGGTCACGTGGTCCTGGACGGCGTCGGCCGACAACGTGGGCGTCGCCGGGTACCAGCTCTTCCACGGGCCGGACTGGATCGGCGACACCACCGCGACGACGTTCGCGGAGCCGCGCGCCGCCGGGCAGACGGTGTTCGGGATCAGGGTGCGGGCCTTCGACCCGACCGGCAACAAGTCGGCGTTCGCGACGCTGACCGTCGTGCTCGACCCGCCGCCTCCGGTGCCGTAGGCAGTCGCGACCGCGACCACCCGCGCGGGGTGAGGCCGCGGGAGCGACGGTCCGGACCCCGACGGACGCCGCGGTAGCGCTGAAACATCCTTATATTCGACGCCGTGGACAGATGGGTGCCGTTCCGGCGGTCGCGCCCGGACCGGGTCGTGGAGCTGGTCCGGCGCGTCGCCGAGGCGGGCGACCCGGGCGAGCACGGCGAGGGCGTCGAGGTGGTCGTCGAGGCCCCCCGCACGACGTGGTGGCGGGCCCTGTTCAACCGCGACGACACCCTCGCCCAGGCCCGGATCGTGGTGACCCGCGAGGGCGGCGCGGTGCGGTACCCGTTCGACATCCAGCTCGTCACGGCGTACGGCGCCGGCGCCGCCCATCGCCTCGGCACCCGGCCCGGGTGGGCGGTGAGCAACTCGGCCGGGATGGCGTTCGTCATCCAGAAGGGCACGCACCGCACCGGCTTCGACTTCGAGGAGCTCGCCGCCGGTGCGGTCGCGGCCCTGGCCAAGCTGCGCCGCAAGCCCCGGGAGCGGGGCTGGCGGGTCCGCGTCGACCGGTCCGTCAAACGGGGCTGATCAGAGGGTGCCGACGGTCTCGATCTCCTCGTTGGTCAGCTCGAAGCCGAGCACCGCCAGGTTCTCGCGCATCCGCTCGGGGCGGGTCGACTTCGGGATGACGACGATGTCGTGGTGCAGCTGCCAGCGCAGCACCACCTGCGGCACGGTCGCGTCGTGGGCCTTCGCGATCGCGACGAGCCGGGGGTCGTCCAGGGGCGTGTTCTTCAGGGAGCTGTACCCCTCCACGACGACCCGCCGCTCACGCATGTCGTCGAGGAAGCGCGGGTCGTGCTGGCCCGGGCTCCAGGCGACCTGGTTCACGACCGGGGTCTCGCCCGTCTCCCGCACCAGCTCGTCGACGAGCGCCGTGTCGTAGTTGCTGACGCCGGCCGAGCGGATGCGCCCGGCGTCGCGCTGCTCCAGGAACGAGACCCAGGTCGGCAGCGACTTGCCCCGGGCCGGCGGCCAGTGGATGAGCCACAGGTCGACGAAGTCCACGCCGAGCGCCTTGAGGCTCGCCTCGAGGGTCTGCCGTTCGCGGCCCGCCTGCGACGGCGGCAGCTTCGTGGTGATGAAGACCTCGGAGCGGTCCAGGCCGCTGTCGCGCAGCGCCCGGCCGATCTCCTCCTCGTTGCCGTACATGGTCGCGGTGTCGATGTGCCGGTAGCCGGCGTCGAGCGCCGCGCGGGCCGACTCGTACGCCGAACGGCCCGTGATCTGCCACGTGCCGAAGCCGATGGTCGGCAGGTTCACCCCCGGCGCCAGCTCCACCGCTGGAATGTCGTGTGCCATGACCCAATCTTGCCCCGGCGCGGTAGCGTGCGCCGTATGCCGGATCTACCGCCGTTCCCGCCGGGCTTCCGCTTCGGCGTGTCCACCGCCGCATACCAGATCGAGGGCGCCGTCGCCGAGGACGGGCGCGGACCGTCCATCTGGGACACCTTCGCCCACACCCCCGGCGCGACCCGCGACGGGCACACCGGCGACGTGGCCTGCGACCACTACCACCGGTGGGAGTCCGACCTCGACCTGATCTCGGGGCTGGGCGCCGGGGCGTACCGCTTCTCGGTGGCCTGGCCGCGCATCCAGCCCACCGGCGAGGGCCCCGCCAACGCCGCCGGGCTCGACTTCTACGACCGGCTCGTCGACGGGCTGCTCGCGCGCGGCATCGACCCGCTCGTCACGTTGTTCCACTGGGACCTGCCGCAGGCGCTGCAGGACCAGGGCGGCTGGGCGAACCGGGACACGGCGATGCGCTTCGGGGAGTACGCGGAGCTGCTCGGCGAGCGCCTCGGCGACCGGGTCAAGCTGTGGATCACGCTGAACGAGCCGTACATCCACTTCGCCCTCGGCCACGTCCAGGGCGTGCACGCCCCCGGGCTGCGGATGCTCTCCGACCAGCTGCCGGTGGTCCACCATCTGCTGCTCGCCCACGGTCTGGCCGTGTCGGCCCTGCGCCGCACCTCGAACGCGCCGGTGACGCTGGCCAACAACCACTCGCCCGTCCGGCCCAGGAGCGACTCCGACGAGGACCAGCTGGCCGCGGCCGTCTACGACCTGGTGCAGAACCACCTGTTCACGGACCCGATCCTGCTCGGGCAGTACCCGCCCGGCTACGAGTTCCTGACCACGGCCGACGTCGACTCCATCGTGCTGGAGGGCGACCTGGAGGTCATCTCCCAGCCGATCCAGGCGATGGGCGTCAACTACTACAACCCGTCGCTGATCGCCGCCCCGCCCGAGGGCGACCCGCTGCCCTTCGTGCGCCTCGACATCGAGGGGTACCCGAAGACCGCCTACGGCTGGCCCGTGGTCCCCGACGGCCTGCGGGAGCTGCTGGTCGGGCTCAAGGAGCGCTACGGCGACCGGCTCCCGCCGATCTGGATCACCGAGAGCGGCTGCTCCTGGCCCGACCTCGACGACCAGTTCCGCATCGACTACATCGCGGGCGACCTGCGGGCCGTGCGCGCGGCCATGGACGCCGGCGTCGAGGTGCACGGCTACTGCACCTGGTCGCTGCTGGACAACTTCGAGTGGGCGGACGGCTACGACCAGCGCTTCGGCCTCGTCCACGTCGACTTCGACACCCAGCGGCGCACCCCGCGGCGGTCCTACGAGTGGTACCGGGAGGTTTGCACCGCAGCTGCACCCCGGCCGGACTTGCAGCAGGACCCGACCGGATGACACGGTGGGTGCGGCGGAATCCGTAGCGTTGCGCAGGTCAGTCGTGTGCAGCCGTTGGGAGTCCCCGCCGTGGCCGAGCAATACGCCGGAGCCCTGCTCTACCTGGTCCCCGTCCTCGTGGCGGCGGTCGTCGCGTTCATCGTGACCCGCCCCGAGCAGGACGACGCCCCGGCGGAGACCACGCTGCCCATGCCGGCCGACCCCACTCGCGCCGCCGCCCCCGCGAACCGTCCGCGGGTGCCGCAGCAGCGCACGTACCAGCCGTTGAACCGCCGCGCGAACCCGTCGACGGCGGCCCCGAACCCGTCGTCGTCCCCGACCCTGCTGCACGCGGCCCTGTCGTCGCACCTGGCCGCGGTGTCGGGCGCGGCGGCGGGGACGACGGCCCCGGCCTCGTCGAAGCTGCCCGCGGTCCGCCCGGCCCGCCTGGTGTCGATCCGCCGCCCGGCCCGCATCCCGCGGCGGCCGCTGCACCGTTGCCCGCACAAGCCCTGACGCGCGCTCAATGTATGGCCACATGGCCATTCCGGTGATAGCGTCCTGGCCATGCTCGATCGCCGCTCCGTGCACGCGCTGTACCGCCAGGTCGCGAACGCCCTGCAGGAGCGCGTCCGCAGCGGGGACCTCCCGCCGGGATCGGTGCTGCCGAGCGAGGCGGCGCTGGCCGAGCAGTACGAGGTGAGCCGCGACGTCGTGCGCGACGCGATGACGGCGCTGCGCAGCGAGGGCGTGATCGTGACCGAGCGGGGCCGGCGCTCCAGGGTTCGCCGGACCGGCCCGCTGCAGGAGCTGCCGGTGCCGCCGGCGGCCGAGATCACGGCCCGGATGCCGACGGCCGACGAGCGCCACGACCTGCAGATCGTCCCGGGCGTCCCGCTGATCGTGATCCGCACCGACGAGTTCGAGACCCGCCACCCGGCCGACCGCGTGGTGCTCGTCAGTCCCCCGGAGCGCGGCGGCGCGTGACCGTCCCCGGCCGCCCAGCGGTCGTCGGCGGGTCAGAGGTAGTCGGCGACCCGGCCCAGGGTCAGGACGCCGCTGCCGGCCGCGTGCTCGTTCGCGGCCGGGCGCAGCTCCGCCGACAGCCGGGCGTGGGTCGCGGTGTCGCCCAGCTCCCGCGCCGCCCGCAGGGCCAGGCACAGCCGCGCCTCCCGGAGCAGGTCGTGCGGGGACGGCGGCAGGTCGCGCAGGGCCCGGCGGTCCCGGTGCAGCAGCGGGCGGGCCCAGGGCTCGTACGGGCCCAGGTCGTCCGCCGGGGTCCAGCGGCCGATCGACACCAGCGCCAGGCCCAGCAGCCCCTCGTGCATCCCCGGCATCTGGGACCTCGCGAGGACGGCGTCCGCGGCACGGTACGCCCGCTCGGCCTCGTCGGCGGCGCCCGCGGCGGCCAGGCGCAGGGCGGCGTACCAGGCGGTGAAGACGGGGACGACCGGCAGGCCGTAGCGCGTGGACAGCGCGTCGGCCGCCGCCGCGTGCTCGTCGGCCCG
The DNA here is from genome assembly GCF_050947935.1 of Dactylosporangium sp. CA-052675. GTDB lineage: Bacteria > Actinomycetota > Actinomycetes > Mycobacteriales > Micromonosporaceae > Dactylosporangium. The sequence continues at coordinate 8,940,809 of NZ_CP192010.1, forward strand.
CGGCAGGTCGTCCAGGGCGCACGCGGACTGCAGGGCGATCAGGTGGCCCAGCACGGCGAAGGTGACCAGGTCGTGCGCGGACGCCAGGTCCAGCAGCTCCTCGGCGATCGCCATCCGCGCGGGGGCCCGGCCCGGGGTCGCGAAGCTGTGCAGGAACCTCGCGTTGAGGGCCAGGGCACGCAGGGCCGGATCGGGGCCGGCCAGCGCGTAGGCCTCCTCGGCGGCCTCGAGCCCCCGCGCGTCCCGGGCGCCGCGCAGCTCCATGGCCAGCGTCGACAGCAGCCGGGACCTCGCCTGGCCCGAGGCGTGCGGCAGGGCCCGCTCGGCCGCCGCGGCGATCGCGGCGGACAGGGGCTCGTCGTCGTTCCTCGGCCAGATCGCCGGTACGGCGAAGGTGTCCAGGCCGCCCATCGACACCGCGGTGGCGCGCAGGCGGCGGGACTGCTCCAGGTGGCCGGTCACGGCCAGGGCCCGGCTCAGGCCCAGCAGCGACCCGGCGTCGCCGGGCGCGTGGTCCAGCGCCTGCCGCCACAGGCGGGCGGCCTCGTGCGGGTTGTTGCGGCGCTCGGCCCGGGCCGCGGCCTCGGCCGAGTACCGGGCCGCCTTCGGGGCCGTGGTGCGCAGGGCCGACGCCGTGAAGTGGTACGCCATGACGTCCGCGTCCCCGGGCGACAACGCCTCCGCCGCCTCGCCCGCGGCCTTGTGCCAGGCCGCGCGCCTCGGCTGCGACAGGTCGCCGTAGATGGTGTCGCGGACCAGGACGTGCGCGAACCGGGTGCCGTCGGCCAGGAACCCCGCCCGCGTCGCCTCCTCCAGCGCGTCCAGCACGTCCGTGCCGGCCGTGCCTGCTAGGGCGGTCAGGGCGGTCAGGGCGGCCAGGAGCTCCGGGTCGATGTCCCGGCCGAGGACGGAGGCCCGGCGCAGGACGTCCCGCGTCGGCTCGGGCAGCTGGGCCAGGCGGTGCCGGATGACGTCGCGGACGCCCGGCGGCACGGTGCGCAGCGCGGCCGGGCCCTCCGTGGCCAGCAGGCGGGCCAGCTCCCGCACGAAGAACGGGTTGCCCCCGGTGCGTTCCCGCAGCAGGCGTACCTCCCGTGCCCCCAGCTCCCGCCCCCCGACCTCCCGCGCGAGGCCGGCCGTGGCCCGCTCGTCGAGGCCGCCCAGCCGGATGCGCAGCGGCTCGGCGCGGGCGAGCCGGGCCAGGAACGCGACGTACTGCGGGCCCGGGTCGGTGTCCCGCGCGGTCGCCAGGAGCCGGACCCGCCCGGGCAGCGCCGCGAGCACGTCCCACACGTCCTGGTCGGCCCGGTGCACGTCCTCGGCGACGAGCAGCACCGGGCCCGGGCCGAGCTCGTCGGCCGCGGTGCGCAGGTCCGTCCACGGCCAGGTGCCGGGGGCGCCCTCGTGCTCGCCGGCCCTCCCCCACCGCACCGGGCGGCCGCCCGCCGCCCACTCGCGGGCGAAGGCCTCCACGAGGGCGCTCTTGCCGGCGCCCGCCTCGCCCTCGACGAGCGCCACGGACGCGGTGCTGCCGCGGAGCCGGGCGAGCTCGTCGTCGCGCCCGAAGAGCCGGGCCGAGGGCTCGGCAAGGCCCGGCGGGGTGAGGCTCTCGGACTGCGCCAGGATGTCGCGCTCCAGGGCGCGCAGGGCCGGGCCCTGGTCGACGCCCAGCTCCGACACGAGCGTGTCGCGGGCCTCGCGCAGAGCGGCCAGGGCGTCTCCCTGGCGGCCGGAGCGGTACAGCGCCAGGGCCAGCAGCCGCCAGGACTCCTCGCGCAGCGGGTGCGCCGCGACGAACGGGCGCAGGTCCGAGACCGCCTCCGCCGGGCGGCCGCGCTCCAGCAGGGCCGCGGCCCGGCGCTGCACGGCCAGCTGGTGCAGCTCGTCCAGCCGGTCGATCTCGGCGCGCGCCCACGGCTGCTCCGCCCACTGCGCGTAGGCCGGGCCGCGCCACAGCGCCAGGGCCTCGTCCAGGGACTCGAGGGTCCCGGCGGCGAGCAGCCGCTCGAAGCGGACGGCGTCGACGGAGTCGGGGGCGGCGCGCAGGGCGTACCCGGGCGCGGCGGTCACCAGCAGGCGCGGCTCGGCGCGCGGCGGGCGGTCCGGCTCCAGCGCGCGGCGCAGGTCCGCGACGAACGTGCGGATCGCGGCCACGGCGCCGGGTGGCGGGGTGCCGGACCACATGTCGTCGGCGAGCACACCGACGGGGACCACCCGGCCGCGCGCGACGAGCAGGCGGGCCAGCAGCGTGCGGTGGCGGGGGCCCTTGAGCGGTACCGGTTGCGGATCCCGGGCCTCCAGCGGGCCCAGGACGCCGAAGGAGATCACGGAGTCGATTATTCGCCGCTGATCCGATGCTGATCGGGCGGGCGCAGGGTCGGTGGCATGGAATTGTCGTACCGTCGCGTCGAAGTCGCCCCCGCCGTCTCCCTCAACGTCGCCGTGTGCGGGGCGGGGAGCCCCGTCGTCCTGCTGCACGGATTCCCGCAGACGCACCTGATGTGGCGGCACGTGGCCCCGGCGCTCGCGGCCGCCGGGCACACGGTCATCTGCCCGGATCTGCGCGGCTACGGTGACAGCGACAAGCCGGACGGTACCGCCGCCTATGCCAAGCGGGTCATGGCCCAGGACGTCGTCGCGCTCGCGGGGGCGCTCGGGTTCGAGCGGTTCGCGCTCGCCGGGCACGACCGCGGGGCCCTCGTCGCGATCCGGGCCGGGCTCGACCACCCGTCCCGCATCACCCACCTCGCCGCGCTGGATGTGCTGCCGACGCTGGATTCCTGGGAGGTACTGCGCGGCACGGCCGGCGTCGTCGGCTTCCACCTGTTCCTGATGGCGGCCCCGGCCCCGCTGCCGGAGCGGCTCATCGCCGGGGCGCCCGACGCGTTCTTCGGGCACTTCCTCGACGCGTGGGGCGACGGTTCCCTGCCGCCGGAGATGCGGCAGCGGTACCTGCGGGCCTCCCGCGACGCGATCCCGTCCATCGTCGCCGACTACCGCGCGACCGCCACGGTCGACGTCGAGCACGACGAGGCCTCCCGGGCCGCGGGCGACCGGCTGGCGATGCCGGTCACGGTGCTGCAGCAGGACTGGGGCGCCGCGATGGGCTTCGACGCCAGGGCCCGCTGGAGCGCCTGGGCGCCGGACCTGCACCACCACACGGTTGCGGCCGGCCACTTCATGGCCGAGGAGCAGCCCGAACTCGTGACCCGGCACCTGCTCGGCCTCCTGGCCCGGTAGCGCGCGCGGGCGGGCGATGCGGCGTCGCGCCGGAGGGAGCCCGAGCCGGTGCCGCGGCACCGGCTCGGGCTCCCCGGCCGTGCGCCCGCCTCCCCCGTCAGCTGAAGCGGGCGCCCTCGTCGCGGCGGAAGGCCCAGGCGGCCAGGGCGGCCATCACGAGGGTCCACGCGGCCAGCGACAGCATCGAGGTCGCCGAGACGCGGAAGTCGCCGACCGCGGCCCAGACCAGCTCGACCGCGCCGCGGGTGGGCAGGTAGGGGGCGATCGTCTCCACGAAGCCGGGCGCCTGGCCCGGGGCCGAGAGCAGGCCGCCGCCGAACGCCAGCGGGAAGAAGATGATCTGGGCGACGGCCAGGGCGGCCTTCATCGGCAGCGCGTAGCCGATCGCGAGGCCCATGAACGTGAACGGCAGCGCGCCGAGGACGACGGCGCCGAGGGCGAGCAGCAGGCCCGTCGCGCTCGTCGTGGCCGCGGTGAACAGCCAGCCGATGACGACCACCGGCAGCAGCGAGATGGCCATGAACGTCAGGCCGGACAGGATGCGCCCGGCGAACGCGGCCGCGGGGCCGGCCGGCAGGGTGCGGGTGAACGGGTCCCAGGGCTGCGCGCGGTCCTCGGAGACGCCGACGCCGTAGGTGAACAGGGAGCTCGTCATCACCGCGAACATCACCATGGAGGCCGTCGCGAACGTGGCGCCTTCGGGGTTGTCGCCGGCGAACGGTACGACGAAGAAGAGCATCGACGCGGCCGGGAAGAACGCGCCGCCGACGACGGCGACGGGGATGCGGATCGTCTCGAGGATGCGGAAACGGGCGTGGGTGAGGGCCAGGGAGGTCATCGCGGCTACCGTCCGGTGCTCGTCAGGGTCAGGAACGCCTCTTCCAGCGTGGTCGGCTGCACCTGGAGACCCTGGAAGGGCACCCCGGTGCGGACCAGGTCGCGGACCAGCTGGTCGGCGTCGGGGGTGAGCAGGGAGGTGCGCCCGTCGGCCCGCTCGACACCGACGACGCCGGGCAGGTCGGGCAGCTCGGTGGCGCTGACGCTGACCCGGTGGATGCCGACCATGGCGCGGATCGCGGCGACGGTGTCGTCGGCCAGGACGCGGCCGTGGCCGACGACCACGACCCGGTCCGCGAGGGCCTCGATCTCCTCGAGGTAGTGACTGGTCAGTACCACCGTGCCGCCCTTGTCGGCGAAGTCCCGGATCGCGTCCCAGAGCGCCCGTCGCGCCTGCACGTCGAGGCCGGTGGTGGGCTCGTCCAGGAACACCAGGCTCGGGCGGCCCGCGAAGGCCAGGGCCACGGCCAGGCGGCGCTTCTGCCCGCCCGACAGGCCGCCCGTCTGCCGCCGCGCCAGGTCGGCGAGGTCGAAGCGGGCCAGGAGCTCCGCCGGCGGTACCGAATCCGGAAAATGGCGGGCGACGAACTGCACGCATTCGCGCACCCGCAGCGTGGACGGCAGGCCCGTCTCCTGCGGGGTGACGCCGATGCGGCGGCGGCTGCGCGGGTCGCGCGGGTCACCGCCGAAGAGCTCGACGGTGCCGCTGGTGGGGCGGCGCAGGCCCACGAGGAGGTTGATGAGCGTGGACTTGCCGGCGCCGTTGGGCCCGAGCAGGCCGACGACGCCGCCCTGCGGGATGTCCAGGCTGACGCGGTCCAGGGCCAGGGTGTCGCCGTAGCGGCGGCTGACCTCGACGGTGCGGGCGAGCATTTACGACTCCTCTTTGGGTGGGTCAATGAGTGCTCGTAAGGCGCTGGTGTAGTCCTCGAACGCGACGCGGCCGCGTTTGGTGAGCCCGGCGGAGGTGGTCGGGGTGCGGCCCCGGAACGACTTCACGACCTCGACGTAGCCGGCCTGTTCGAGCTTCGTCAGGTGTACCGAGAGGTTGCCGGCCGTCATGTCGAGCAGCTGCTGCAGCCGCGGGAACGTCATCCGGTCGAAGTCGCCGAGGCTCGACAGCGCGGCCATGATCCGCAGGCGCGCCTGCACGTGGATCACCGGGTCCAGCTCAGCCACGCTTGCCCCGGAGCTGGAACAGGACCCCGAGCAGGATCAGCCCGCCGCCCCCGCCGAGGGAGATGATGAGCGAGTGCCAGCCGGCCCCGGCCGCGACGCCCGCGATGTTGATGACGGTGAGCCAGGCCCCGAAGACGAACATGTCGCGGGAGACCCAGATCGCGGCGCCGCACATGTACATGGCGGCGACGAGCCCCACGGACGCGCAGGCCCAGAGCAGGCCGCGTTCGGGCTCGGGCAGCAGCCGCGAGAAGTGGCTCATCGTCATGCCGAGGCCGGTGAAGGCGAAGAACCACGCGAAGCCGTACGCCGTGCCCTGCCACGACGACCGCCCCTCGACGCCGCGGCCGCGGACCACGCTCACCAGGACCGTGCTGAGCATGGCGAGGGCCATGAGCACGAAGAGCGTGGCGAGCGGGAGCCAGGCCGGGAGGTGCGCGAAGACCTTGCCGTCGGGGCCGTAGCGCAGGAACAGCAGCCCGAACCCGATGAGCCAGGCCAACCCCCACGGCACGTAGTAGAGCAGCGGGTTGAGCGCGATCGTCCTGGCCGCGTTGGCCTGTTCCTTCTGGATGAGCGCGAGCGATGCGGCAGCCGACGCGGGCGGCGCATCATCATCGACGGGGGTCATGCAAAGAACTTTACGCCATAAACTCATTTACGCAACCCGGGCGGGACGCGGCTCCGCGGTCTGGCCCGGCAGCCCTCCTGAGTGCCGCACTGCCGGAACTCGGGCCGGGCGCGGCTCGCCTCGCCGTCGTGAGATTCGCTTTGACGGCAATAAATCCGGATATATCCGCTTATTGACGCGCGCCGGAAGCGCTCCTGGCACCGTCGGGCGCTGGACGCGCGGCCACCGGCGGACGCTTCGGCTCGCCCATGAAGTCCCCGATCCGAGGCCTGCCCGGGCGCGGCTTCCAGGCCATGCGCCATCGACGTTCCAGATCCAGCGCCCCCGGGACGTTTCCGGGTCCGTTACACAGCCGCTGGCGTACGGTTTGACGGCTCCCGCTCGCCGACGAGGGTGCGCGAGGCGAGGTCCCACGTCGGCGCGCGGTCCCCACTCCCCCGCGTTCGGGCCCGGCCGTCGCGAGGCGGCCTCCGACGCGACCATGGCCGCCGCCCGCAGCGGCCACCACGCCCTGCCCCGCGAAGCCCGGCAACCGCTGACCCGGCCGGCCCCGTCACGCGAAAACGTCAGCGTCCCGCCCCGGTGGCCGCTGCGACGCGACCGCGAGCGGCGCCCCACCACCAGGGCCCCCGCCTCGGCCTCGATCACCAGGCATCCCGCCGCGCCGCTTCGCCCGTCAGGCGGCCGCCCGCGCCCCGGCCGGGCGGGCAGGCGGCCCGGCGCGGGCGCTTCGCGACATCGCGAGCCCGGCCGCCCTCGACCGCGCCGCCGCGCCACGCCGCCGACCGAGCCGAGCCGAGCCGGGCCTGCGAGGCCCCGCGGCCCGGACGCGGACCACGAACGCGACCGCCCGCACAGAGCGGCGGCAGGGCCCGAGCGCGTCGGGCGCCCGCCCCAGGGCGGGCCCAGCGCGATCGAGGCTCGGCCAGGAACCGGGACCAGGGCCGGGCGTGGTCACGTGCGCGCGAGCGGCTGGCGTCGAAGCGAAGGCGGTCGTCAGCTCCAGGTGACGCGAGTCCGTCGAGCGGAGGCCGAACACGCGACCCCGGGGCCGTTCCGCTTCATCCCCACGGTACCCCACCCATCCAAGTTGATCTCAGTTCGCGTCACCGTGGCACTACGCAGCGGAAGGCCGGCCCCCGCGGGAGCCGGCCTTCCGGTGCGCCGTGTGCTAGAGGGTCGTCGGAGCGGGCTCCAACGGGTCGACGCGGTGACGGCCGTCCGACTCGCCGCCGTCCGGTTCCGGGGCGGTGAGCGGCGACGCGTGCTTGCCCTCGCGGCGCAGGCGGCGCTTCTCCTTCGTCGACTCGACCATCGTGTAGAGGGTCGGGACCAGGACCAGGGTCAGCAGGGTCGAGCTCACCAGGCCGCCGATGACCACGATGGCCAGGGGCTGCGAGATGAAGCCGCCCTCGCCCGTGAGGCCGATCGCCATCGGCAGCAGGGCGCAGATCGTGGCGACCGCGGTCATGAGGATCGGGCGCAGGCGGCGCCTTCCGCCCTCGACGACCGCCTCGCGGACGTGCATGCCGGATTCCTGGTACTGGTTGATCAGGTCCATGAGCACGATCGCGTTGGTCACCACGATGCCGATGAGCATGAGCACGCCGATCATGGCGGGCAGGCCCAGGGGCGTGTTCGTGGCCAGGAGCAGGATGATGGCGCCCGTTGCGGCGAACGGGATGGACACCAGCAGGATCAGGGGCTGGGCCACGCTGCGGAACGTCGCCACCATGATGATGAAGACGATCGCGATCGCCGCCAGCATGGCCAGGCCCAGCTGGCCGAAGGCCTCGGCCTGGTCCTGGCTCGCGCCGCCCAGGGTGACCGTCACGCCGGAGGGCAGGCTCAGGCCGTCGAGCTTCGTCTTCAGCTTGGCCGAGACGTCGCCGAGGTTGTCGCTGTCGGCGCGGCCGGTGACGGTGGCGCTGCGGTTGCCGTCGATGCGCGTGATGGCGACCGGGCCGGTGTCCTGGGCGACGTCGGCGATCTGGTCGAGACGCACGAACGGCGGGGTGCCGGGCACCGGGATGGTCAGCGCCTTGAGCTGGTCCAGCGAGGCCGGGGCCGGGCCGGAGCGCAGCACCAGGTCGCGCTGGGAGCCGTCGATGGTCATCTGGGTGAGGGTCTGGCCGCGGTACGCCGCCGCCACGATGCCGCCGACGGCCGCGTCGTTCAGGCCGTACTTCGCGGCGGCGTCCCGCTTGACCTTCACGTCGACGCGGGGGTTGCTCGCGGCGAGGTTGTTCTCGACGTCCGCGATGCCGGAGATCTCCTTCATCGCGGCCTCGACCTGCTGGGCGCCCTTCGCGAGCTCGTCGGGGTTGTTGGCCTTGACGATGACCTGGAGCTGGTCGCCGGAGCCGCCGCCCCCGCCGCCCGACGTGATCTTCACGGTGCCGATGCTGCTGCCGGCCGCGGCGACCTGGCCGCGCAGCTCGTCGACGACCTTCTCGACGTCGGTGCCGTCCTTCGCCGTGACCGAGAAGTTGGCCGTGTTGCCCGACTGGGCGCCCGCGAAGCCGAAGCCCGCCGAGGCGCCGATCGTGGCCTGGTACGCCTCGATGTCGGAGCGCTTGCCGAGCATGTCCTCGATCTTCTTGGCGGCCGCGTCGGTGGTCGCCAGGCTGGAGCCGACGGGCAGCTCCTGCGAGATGGAGAACTCGGTCTGGCCGGACTGGTCGATGAAGTTCGTCTTCAGCGCGCCGGCGAGGCCCATCGTCAGGATGAACACGACGACGCTGAGCCCCACGGTGATCCAGCGGGTGGCGCGGCTGCGGGTGACCCAGGAGATGACCGGCACGTAGGCGCGCTGCAGCGGGCTGCGGCGCTCCTTCTCGTGGGCCTTGGCCTCGATCGCCTCGCGCTCCTCGGTGCCGAGGGTCTTGGGCTGGCGCAGGAACCAGTACGCGAGCACCGGCACCACGGTCAGGGCCACGAGCAGCGAGGCGAGCAGGGCGACGGCGATGGTGACCGCGAAGGGCCGGAACAGCTCGCCGGCGAGGCCGCCGACGAGGCCGATCGGCAGGAACACGGCGACGGTGGTCAGGGTCGAGGCGACGACGGCGCCGGTGACCTCCTTGACGCCGGTGAGGATGGCGTGGACCTTGGCCTCGCCGTATTCCAGATGTCGTTTGATGTTCTCGAGCACCACGATCGAGTCGTCGACGACGCGGCCGACGGCGATGGTGAGCGCGCCGAGGGTGAGCAGGTTGAGCGAGTAGTCGCCGATCCACAGACCGATGAGCGCGACGACGACCGACAGCGGGATCGACACGGCGGTGACGAGCGTCGAGCGCAGCGACACCAGGAAGACCAGGATCACCACGACGGCGAAGAGCAGGCCGAGCGCGCCCTCGGTGGAGAGGCTCTTGATGGAGGACTCGACGAACGGCGCCTGGTCGAAGACCGACGTGATCTTCGTGTCGCCGCCGAGCTGCTTCTCGAGGTCGGCGAGCTTGTCGCGGACCGCGTGGGAGATCTTCACGGCGTTGCCGTCGGGCGCGGCGGTGACGGAGATGCCGAGGCTCGGCTTGCCGTCGGTGCGCGTGATCGAGGTGGCCTCGACGGTCTTGAGCTCGACCGTGGCCACGTCGCCGAGCTTCGCGGTGGGCGTGACGTTGAGGTTCTTGAGCTCGTCCATCGTGGTCAGGGTGCCGCCGACCTGCACCGCGAGGGACTTGTCGCCCTCGGTCAGGGTGCCGGCGGGGAAGGACACGCCGTTGGACTTGAGCGCGGCGGTCAGCGACTGCGCGTTGACCCCGGCCGGACCCGCCTTCTGCGGGTTGAGCGTGATGAGCACGTTCTGCTTCTCGGCGCCGGTCACCTCGACCTGGCGCACGCCCTCGATGCCCTGCAGCTCCGGCACGACGACCTGGTTGAGCTGCTGCGCGAAGGCGATCTGGTCACCGGAGCGGGACGCAGCCAGCACCACGGCCGGCAGGTCGTCGGTCGAGCCGGCGATCACCTGCGGGTCGACGTCCGACGGCAACTGCGTCCGGATACGCGAGATGGCCGTGTTCATCTTGTTGGTGATGTCGTCGACCGACGAGCCGAAGTCGAACGAGACCTGCACCGTCGCGACACCCTCGCGGCTGGTGGAGGTGATGTCCGTCAGTCCGGGCACGCCCTGCAGCGCGCCCTCGATCGGTTTGGTCACCTGCTCCTCGACGATGTCCGGCGACACGCCCGGGTAGGACGCGACCACGAAGGCGGCCGGGAAGTCGATCGAGGGGATGAGCTGTTGCTTGAGTTTCGGAATGGCAATGGCGCCGAAGCCCAGGACGACGATCGCGATGATCGCGACCAGCCCCCGGTTCGCCAAACTGAGCCGGGCGAGAAACGACATGTCTGGAGTCTTCTTCCGGTTGGCTTAGACAGACGTTAGTTCGTGTGATGCTAACGGTTCGCCTCGCGCAAAGTTTATCCAGGGGGTACAACATTCCTGTGAACAGTCACAGGGAAGCGCTCCTGCTGCGCGTCGCCGCCGCCGACGAACGGATGCGTGCCCTGCTCGCGTACGACCGGACCAATCCGCTGCTCTCAGTTAACCTCACGATGCAGCAGCTCAAGGTGCTAATGCTGCTGTCGCGGCACGACGGGATCGCGTCGGCCGAACTCACCCGCCGCCTCGGTGTGAGCCTGGCCACGCTGTCGGGGATCGTGGACCGTCTGGTGACCCAGGGCTATGTCACGCGCACCGAGGATCAGCACGACCGGCGCATCCGGCGCATCCACCTCGCCCCGGCCGGGCACGACATCCTGCGCGAGCTCACCGACGGCGGGACGAAGGCGCAGCAGCGGCTGCTGGCCCGCCTCGACGACGAGACGCTCGGCATGCTCGCCTCGGTGCTGGAGCGGGTCGTCGAGGTGGCCGTGGCCGACGCCGTCGAGCAGGGCACCGGGCCGGATCATCCCGGCCGCGAGATAGACCGCGCGGCCGCCGGGTAGCCGACGCCCCCATGAGGAGCGCGCTGATCCTGTTTCTACTCCTGGCCGCCGTATCGATCCCCGGCGAAACGGCGCGTGCCGCGGAGCCGGGCGGCGGCATCCACGTGCGCAACGGGCGCCTGGTCGAGGCGAACGGGAGCGACCTGGTGCTGCGCGGGGTGAACCACGACTTCATCTGGTACCCGGACAAGAACGGCTCCTTCGCGGCGATCAAGGCCGCCGGGGCCAACGCGGTGCGGGTGCCGCTGGGGATCGGGCATCAGTTCCGCCGTACCAAACCGCAGGAGGTGCGCACCATCGTCAACCTGTGCCGGCAGGAGCGGCTGGTCTGCATCCTCGACGCGCACGACACGGCCGGCTTCGGCCAGGACAAGAAGGCGGCCCCGATGGCCGACGCGGTCGCGTTCTGGCTGTCGCTGCGCTCCGAGCTCGCCGGGCAGCAGGACCACATCATCGTCAACATCGCCAACGAGCCGTTCGGCGTCGGCGGCGACTGGCCCTGGGTGCAGCAGACCTCGGACGCGATCCGCACGCTGCGCGCGGCCGGGTTCACGCACACGCTCATGGTCGACGCGCCCGGGTGGGGCCAGGACGAGGTGGGCGTCATGCGCGACAACGCCGAGAAGGTCAAGGCGGCCGACCCGACCGGCGACACGCTGTTCGACATCCACATGTACGGCGAGTTCGACAACGCCGCGAAGGTCAACGCGTACCTGGGCTCGTTCACCCGGCGCCGGCTGCCGGTCATCATCGGCGAGTTCTCCGGCGAGCACGAGTGGGGCGACCCGGACGAGGACGCGATCATGGCCTACGCCGAGGGGCACTCGGTCGGATACCTCGGCTGGTCGTGGAGCGGCAACGACAAGCCCTACAGCTATCTGGACCTGGTGCACGACTTCGACCCGGCCAGCCGCACGCCCTGGGGCAAGCGGTTCCTCACGGGCCCGAACGGCATCTCGACGGACACCCGGGAGGCCACGATCTACCGCAACGGTACGGCGGGAGCCTCGCTCAAGGTCACGGACGTCACCTCGAGCAGCGTGCGCCTGACCTGGCCGCGCCGGTCCGCCGGCACGACCTACCTCGTGATGGCCGTGCACGGGGCGAGCGAGTCGCGGATGGCGGCGACCTCGCGGCCGGAGATCACGCTGCGCGGGCTGAAGGGCTCGACGGAGTACACCTTCGCCGTCTACGCCCGGGGACTGCTCGGCAACCGCTCGCCCCGCTCGGCGCCCGTCTACGCGGTGACCCCGCCGGCCTGAAGCGCCTGCTCCACGGCCTCGCGAACGCGGGCGTCCTGACGGGACCGGTTGCGCCTCAGGAGGTACCGAATCAGCAACAGCAGGCCGATCAGCACGACGAGACCGGCCAGCCACAGCCAGGGAACGGCCCACGCGCGCGCCTCGGCGCTCACCACCGGCAGCGACGTCGTCGAGCCCGAGGCGTCGGTCAGCCGCGGGGTCAGCGACGCGGTCGCGGTCAGCCAGCCCGCCCGCGGCACGCCGTGGACGGGGACCGTCACCTGCCAGGTCTCGCCCGGCAGCAGCTGCGGCGGGGCCTTGACCGCCCCGGCGTCGGCGCGCATCAGCCCGAACGGGCCGGCCACCGAGACCTTCTGGTCGGCGGAGAGGATCGCGTTGCCGGTGTTGTGGATGGTGTACGTCACCGTCGCGTCGCCGCCGTCGAAGTCCACGCGCAGCCGGTCGATCGCGAGGGCCGGGTGCAGCGCGCCGCCGACGCGCAGCTTGACGGCGATGCCGAGGCGCCGCTCCACGTTGATGCCCTGGGCCGCGTCGGGCCGGGTGAGCGCGGTGACGATGCCGCCGGCGTAGTCGCCGGGGGTGGCGTTGGCCGGCACGTCGAGCGTGAACGGGATCTCGGCGGTCTGGCCCGGCTCGATCGCGACCGCCGCGTTCGTGGCGTGCAGCCAGGCGCCGATGCCGGCCGACGGCTTGTCCTTCGTCAGCAGGTCGAGCTGGCCGGTGCCGGTGGTGAAGCCGTCGCCGGCGTAGACGGCCAGGTTCACCGGCGCCTTGCCCCGGTTCGCGACGACCATCGCGTCCTTGACCTGGCCGCCGGGGTTGACGGCGTAGCTGTAGCTGGAGCGATCGGCGCCGTACGTGTTCGAGGCCGTCCGCACCGTCCAGGCGACGTCGCCCTCCTCCGCGTGCGCGGGGGCGGCGATGGCGACGGCGGCGAGCACCGCGGCGGCGATGACGGTCCTGGTGAAACGCATGGGGTACCTCGCTCGGGGAAGGGTGGGGCGGGCCGCAGCCCGCCCCGTGGTGTTCAGCTGCTCAGCGCGGTGATCGTGAGCGTGGCCCGGTAGTCGCCCTTCTCGGCGCTGCCCGGGATCTTCAGGTCGAGGCCGGCCCCCAGCTGGGCGGTGCCCTTCGGGTGGCCCTGCTCGGCGTAGCCCAGCTGCCGGGAGACCGACAGGCCCTGGCCCTGGTCGTCGTACGACGACACGACCGGCGAGCCCGCCTTCGCCCCCGCGCCGGGCGCGAGGATGCTCGGCGTCCAGCCCAGGTACGAGCCGGAGAACGTCTTGCCGGCGTCCTTGAAGTCGCTGACGCTGGCCGACACCGACCACGGCGCCCGGGTGCGGCGCGTGTCGGTGACGACGATCGGGTTGAGCTTGCCGGTCGCGGCGAAGTACTCGCCGTTGTGCTCCTGCGCGGTGCCGAGGCTGACCAGGCCGTTGTAGCCGTCGATGGTCCAGCCGAACTCGCCCGGCGCCGCGTTGGGCACGTTGACCTGCAGCTGCTGGCCGTCGCCGTGGTACGGGTGGATCGTGACCTTGTCGACGACCGAGCCCACCGGCTGGGCGGCCGGCGTGTTGTTGCACCAGGACACCTTGCCGAGCTCGACCGCCGCGTTCGGGGCGGCGCAGGTGCCGCTGCGGAGGTTCTGCACGACGAGCTTGTCGCTGCGCACCTCGACCTTCACGTAGGAGCGCACGTGCTCCTGGTTCTGGACCGAGTTGTACCAGTAGTTGTTCGGGTTCAGCGGGTCGGCGCCGTTGCCCGCGCCGCTGGTGCCGCTGTTGTCGGGGGCCGTGATGTCGTAGTACTTCGACCCCGACGCCGAGTTGCCGGTGACGTAGAGGACGCCGCCCGGGCCCGGGTACACGTCGGCGGCGCCGGGCTGCTCGGCCGGGTTCGCCTTCGCGCCGTTCTTGATCTCGTAGCTGCGGGAGTAGGAGTGGTCGTGCCCCTGCAGCACCAGGTCGACGCCCAGGTTGGAGAAGACGGTCGGGAAGTCGACCCGGCGCGTCTTGTTGTCCCCGTCCTTGGCGTGGTCGGCCGGCGAGTAGATCGCGTGGTGGTAGACGAGCACCTTCCACTTGGCCTCGGCGCCGTGCTGGTTGATCACGTCGGTGACGTAGGCGATGTGCGCCGCGTCCCCGCCGCCGCCCTGGGTGATGGCGTAGGAGTTGCTGTTCAGGTCGATGAACAGCACGTCCTTGTAGATGTACCAGTAGTCGCCGCCGGACGTGTTCGACGCCGGGTTGCCGTTGGCGTAGAGCGGGCCGGAGCGGTCCGTGTTCGGGGTGAACAGGTGCTGCTCGTAGGCCTTGCCGCCGACGTCGTGGTTGCCGATCGTCGCCGCCCACGGGTACTGCCGCAGCCTGTCCGAAGACAGGAACGCGTCCCACTGCGACTCGGTGTTGGCCGTCTCGACCTGGTCGCCGCCCGAGACCAGCAGCTCCGCGTTCGGGTTGGCCGCGAGCGACACGTCGAGCGTGTCACGCCAGCCGGCCGCGTCGCGGGCCGTGTCGCCGGACGAGCCGATCTGCGGGTCGCCGTAGAACAGGAAGTCGTAGTCGCCCTCGAAGTCCTGCGTCTTGAAGGTGTACGCCGGTGACCAGGCGCCCTCCGCGCCGACCCGGTAGGAGTACTGGGTGTTCTCCTGCAGGCCGGTCAGGGTGGCGTGGCGGTTGAAGCCGCCGCTCGTGGCGATGTTCGCCCCGCCGATGGCCGCGAAGGTGGCGGCCGAGGCCGGGAACGCGCCGCCGGTGAGCGACGCGGTCGGGGCGAGCTGGACCTGCTGCGCGGTGTCGGCCGAGGAGTACCAGGTCACGATGCGCTGGGACTCGTTGGCGCCGACGCCGAGGATGATGCCCGTGAGCGTGGCCGGGTCCGCGGCGGCGGCGGGGGATCCGCTGCCGCCGAGGGCCACGGCCAGGCCCAGGAGCGCCGCGGTGGCCGCTGCGGCCACGCGCGAGGTGCGATGGTTCATCGGATTTTCTTTCCTTTTCCGATGGGGGTAGGGGAAAAGCTTGATCACGCTTTCGCCGGCTCGTGAATCGCGCGTGAACTCCAGCGGGACGCCCATTCACAGGCGCTGGAAGAACCACACCAGCCCCATGACCGCGACGCCCGCCGCGACGGCACCGGTCACCCATCGCCCGGTTTCGGGGGCTTTGCGGCGCAGCAGGAGCAGCAGCGGGAAGGTGAGCCCGATCAGGCCGAGCTGCACGGCCTCGATGCCGACGTTGAACACCAGCAGCGACCACAGCAGCGTCCACGAGAACGGCTCGTCGATGCCCAGCGCGCCGGCGAACCCCAGCCCGTGGATGAGCCCGAAACAGAACACGACGGCGAGGCGGGCGTTGCCGGTCGCCTCCTTGTGCGCGTCCTTGTTCAGGGCGCTCATCGCCGCGACCACGGCGATGGACAGGGCGATGACCGGCTCCACGACGCCGGCCGGGACCGCGACCAGGCCGAGCGCGGCCAGCATGAACGTGACCGAGTGGGCGAGGGTGAAGCTGGTCGCGGCCAGGACGATGTCGCGCAGGCGGCGCGAGCCGGCGATGAGGGCGACCAGGAACAGGATGTGGTCGATGCCGGTGAGCAGATGCTCGGCGCCGAGGCGGAAGAACTCCCAGAAGCGCTGGTACCACCGCTGGCCCGTGTCGAACGTGGGGTGCCCGGCGTCGAGGGCGGCGCTGCCGTGCCGGCCGTCGACGGCGTACGTGACGATGGTCTTGACGTCCTTGACGTAGCCCTCGGCGTCCGGGAACAGCCGGGCCTCGACCAGGTGGCCGCCGGCCTGCGGGCACGCCCAGTCGATGCCGGTCGTCGCGTAGGGCACGCCCTCCCGCTCCCCCATGGTGAAGGTGCCGCTCGGGGTCGCCGTGCAGCCCCGGACCGTGAAGCGCTCGGTCACGTAGTGGCGGGCCCGCTCCGCGTGGGCGTTCAGGGCCGCGGCCATGGCCGTGGTGTCGCCGGCCTCGAACGCCGCGGTGCCCTCGCGGAACAGGGCGTCGTCGCGCTCGGCGTCGGCCGCGGACACGACGAGGAGGTCGTACTCGAGCTGCAGGTCGGCGTGGACCCGGCCGGCCTCGGCGGTGACGTCGGCGTACACCGTGGAGGAGAACCCGTGCGCATCGGCCGGGCTCGGCCAGAGGACGGCGAACAGCACGGCGGCGAGGCCGGAGATCGCGATGCGTGACACGCGGCGTCACGTTGCAGGGCGCAGGTGAACGCCGATCTCCAGTTCGGCGAACCGATCAAGAACGTCTTCTCCGACCGGTTGAAGAGGCTGGGGGCATCTGCTGGTATTCCGTGTCGTGCGTCGCCTCCTGGCCTGCGGTCTCGCGGCCCTCCTGCTGGCCGGCTGCGGTACCCGGACCGACGGCTGGGCGCAGCCGCGGCCCATGCCGGCGCCGGTCGGCACGCTGGGCCCCGGCTTCGTCGACCCGTCCGCGCCGCCGACGCCGGAGGGCACCATCACGCCGGCGCCGGGTTCGTGGGACGGCGTACGCCCGGCGCGCGGCTACCGGGTCGTGCTGCTGACCAAGGGCACCGACGCCCCGACGACGGCCCTGGTCACCGCGGTGCGCGCGTGGGCCGACGCGGCCCGCGTGGACCTGCGCACGGTGACCGCGGGCACGGACCCGGTCGCCGACATCACGCGGGCGATCGGCATGCACCCGGACCTGATCGTGAGCGCCGGCAACGACCTCGTCGACCCGCTGGCGGTCGTGACCGCGAGCCATCTGGCGCAGCCGTTCCTCGTCGTGGGGGCCGAGCTCGCCGAGCCGACGCACAACGTGACCGCCGTCGACTGGGCCGGGGCGTCGTTCCGCGGGGAGGGGCTGGGGGCGTCCTCGACGTACGATGCCGCCTCCTTCACGGCCGAGCGCTGCGACGCCGCCATCCGCGCCGGCGCCGCGGCCGTGCTCACCGGCCTGACCGGCATCGTGGTCTGGCTGAGCTGACCTCGGCGGGGGCTGGCAAAATCGCGGCATGGTCGCTCCTGAGCTGGTCCTGGTGCTGCGATACCGCAAGGCGGTGACGTACGGCTTCCACGCGCTGCTCGGCGCGCTCGGCGAGCACGAGACGGCCACGCGCTACGAGGTCCGCTTCGGCGAGAGCGTCGAGGAGACGGCCGGGCACATCCGCGCGGCCGGCGACGCGAAGGTGCTGGTGCTCTGGTCGTTCTACTCGCCGGACGCGGCCGCGCTGGCCGTGGAGCTCGAGCAGATCCGGGCCGCGGCCGACGGCCCGAACGTCACGCACGTCGCCGGCGGCGTGCACGCGACGGCCGAGCCCGTGCAGACGCTCGACGCGGGCTGGGACGTCGCGGCCGTCGGCGAGGGCGAGTCGACGCTGCTGAGCCTCGTCGACGCGAAGGGCGACCCGGCGGGGATCACGGGGCTGGCGTACCGCGACTCGACGGGCACGCTCGTGCGCACCGGCAAGGCGACGCGCCGGCCGCTCGACGACTTCCCGGGGTTCGGCCTCAAGTGGGACAAGTTCAACGCCCTGGAGATCACGCGCGGGTGCGTGTACGCCTGCGCGTACTAGCCCCAACTACGCACTCAGCCTGGGGCCGACTGTATGGCTACCTGTCCCGCGCCTCATTCGACGTCGTGGGCGCCGACGTGGGCACAAGTACGACATCGACCGCGGCAGTGACGCCGCGACGGCCCAACACGTCTCGGACGGCCTCGAACAGGCCCTCCGCGGGACCGACAATAAGCGCTTAACACTCGTCTTCCGCCTGGCCTGCACCGAGGTGCCCGCGCTTCATGAGCGGACCCTGTGCAGTGCACAGGCTAGGCTCTGTCTACCCGGGATAGAGGGGCATGGTGATGTACGGACTGCCGCATCTCGCTGACGCGACGGACCTCGACCGGTGGGCGGACACCCGGTCCGCCCAAGCGGACCTGCCCCGACTGGTGAGACGTCTGATCCGTGCCGAGAACGACCAAGTGCAGCGGGTCGAGATGCGCGGTGGCGAGGGTGTTGGCCTCACCGGCTACGACGGCTTCGTCGAGGCTGGCCGGCCTTCGTCCTTCGTGCCCGGGGGCAAAAGCGTCTGGGAGATGGGTGTCGGCGCCAACCCCGCCGACAAAGCTCAGCGCGACTACAGGTCACGAACTGACAACTCCCAAGGGATGGACCCCGCAGAGCACACGTTCGTCTTCGTCACCCCGCGCCGGTGGCAGGACAAGAAGGACTGGGAGCAGAGGAAGCGCGACGAAGGCGTTTGGCATGACATTCGCGTGCTCGACGCCGACGACATCGAACAAGCGTTAGAGGCGTCACCGGCAGTGCAGATCTGGCTGTCGGAGTTGCTCGGACTTGAGCCGCTGGGAGCGACCTCTATCGAAGATTGGTGGGGAAGGTACTCCCGTGGATTCGACCCCACGATGATTCCTGAGGTCGTACTCGCCGGACGAGCTGACCTGGCCGCCATCCTCGTCCGCCGCCTGGCCGAAGACGTCGGCCGGACGTTCATCCGGGCGGTCAGTGTCGACGACGGGTTGGCGTTCGCGGCCTGCTCGATGATGGCGGTCCCGCCAGAGGACGCGGAACCGATCCTCGCGCGGTCGCTCCTCGTGCACGACGGCGTCACCCTGCGCAGACTCGATCGGACGTCCAGTCTCTTGATCCTGCTTCCGTACGAGGAGGGACTGCAACGCGAAGCGCACCTGGTCGAGAACCACCATGTCGTCTTTGTGATCACTGACCGAGATGGCGACGTCGACATCGATCTGCCGCCGCACGACCACCTAGCGCTTGAAAGCGCGCTCGCCGGGGCGGGCGTTCCCGCCGAGAATCTCAACCGGTATGTCAGGGCGGGCACGAAGAGCCTGGTGGCACTTCGCCGTGTGGCTAGTCGGTATGGACAGCGCGACCCTGAAGCGTGGGCGACGGACCTTGCGAACCGCGTCGTCCGACGGGCCTGGCTCGCTGGAGGATGGAGCCAGTCTCGAAGCGGTGATGAAGCGGTCCTAACGAGCCTTTGCGAAGCCGAACCGGACGACTTGGACGAGGCGCTTCAGGCGGCTCTCCGTCAGGCTGACCCGCTATTCACCAAGGTTGGCGCGACGTGGGCTGTCGCCTCACCGCAGGATTCGTGGCGAGCGGCTCGCGGCCTGATCACGGGGGGCGACCTCGTCGCCCTCGAGCGGTCTGTTCAAACCGTGCTCGGCGCGGTCGACCCTCGACTCGACCTTCCAGCGGAAGATCGCTGGGCCGCCGCCGTGCACGGCAAGGTACCTGTGCATTCATCCAACTTGCGGAAGGGTCTGGCGCGGACGCTCGCGCTGCTCGGCGGGCGAGGCGACGATGTCCGCTTGGCCGGTGGCCGCTCGGCCCGAGAATGGGCTGAGCGAGTTGCCTTGAGCCTGTTTACGCGTGCGAACGAGGACGAACAGGCGCAGCTGTGGACGTCGATGTCGGATGTCTTGCCGCTCCTGGCGGAGGCAGCGCCGGATGCATTCCTGCGTGCCATCTCGGAGGCAACGCAAGGGGAGTACCCGCTCGGGAAGCGTTTCTTCCAGGACGCGGACGACCGATGGAATGTGAGCAGCCCTCACTCCGGAGTGCTGTGGGCGATTGAGGCAATCGCTTGGTCGGAGCAGCATATGGCGTACGCCGCGGAGACTCTCGCGGCCTTGGCCGAGATCGATCCAGGCGGTCGCCTGAGCAATCGGCCGAGCGCGAGCCTGCTGGCGATCTTCAGAGCTTGGTCGCCCCAAACGTCTGCATCATTAGATGCTCGCATTCAGACATTGGAGAGCCTTGCGCGACGTCATCCCGACGCGTCCTGGGACCTGCTGCTTTCGTTGTTCCCAAGCAACTCCGAGTTCGGTACGCAAAGCCAGACTCCAACGTTTCGCGACTGGGCGACGGAGATCACGCCTGCGACGCGAGCGGACTTTCTGACCACCCTGGAGGCTGCGGGGTCGCTCGTGCTGAGGTTCGCCAAGGCTGACCCTGCTCGTTGGGAAGAGGTCGTCCCTAGGTTCGATCGTCTTCCTCCAGACATCCGAGCAGAAGCGATCACGGGGATGTCAGCGCTCTCTGCGGACGACCTAACTGCTGAGCAGCGCAACGCACTGTGGGGGGCACTGGACGGCTACGTGAGACACCACCGCGAGTATGCCGACGCTCAGTGGTCATTGTCTGAGGATTGGCTCGGACAACTCGCGGAGATTGCACAGAGTCTGACTCCGCCCCAGCCTGCTGATGTGAACCGATGGCTGTTCGACGACTGGCACCCCGACATCGGCGTTCCAGCCGATGACCTCAGCACCTACGACACATCACTCAGCGAGCGTCGCGAAGCAGCGATCGCGCAAATCTTCGCTGAGGATGGTCTGGACGGCATTCGCCGGCTCGCCGTCTCGGTTGAACTTCCCTGGGCGGTCGGATCCGCCTTGGCTGCAACGACCGACACCGTTGACGCTGAGGTGATCGCGGACCTCGACGGCGAAGAGCGGGCGGCGGTCCAGTTCGCCGAGGGGTTCGCCCGTCGTCGACTGCGCGGATCGATCGAAGACATTCGCCGCTGGGTCGACAGTTTCGACGGCCGCCCGCTTCTCCAGGCACGCCTTCTCCAGTTGGCAGAGGATGTGTCGACTGCCTGGAACGCACTGGGGGACTACGACGAGGCCGTGAAGATCGCGTACTGGTCCGAGTTTTCGCCGTACGGGCGCGGCGCAGACTTCCCCTACCTTAACGAAGCAATTCAGAACCTTCTTGCGCACGGACGCGCAGCCATCGCCGTAGACGCGTTGAGTATGTATGCAACACGGCACCAGGACGAGGTTGACGAGACTCTGGTGATCCAAGCGCTCCAGGAGTTTGGGACGCGCGACGACCCCGAGGCGCGAATCGTCTCTGCCTACGACATTTCACGTCTCCTCGGCTTTCTGAAGCAGCGCGGGGTTGACGAAGTTCGAATCGCGCTTTTGGAGTGGCGTTACCTGCCGCTCCTTCAGCATGACGGCGAGATGCCCGCGCTTCAGCGCTTGCTGGCCAACGATCCGCGTACGTTCGTCCAGATGATCGAGACGGTCTACAGGCCTGCCAGCGCGAGGAACCAAGAGCGCGTCGAACAGTCCTCCGGAGACTCGGCACTAGCATCCAACGCGTTCCGACTTCTTCGGGAGTGGAAGGTTGTACCCGGTACTAACGACGATGGCGTCGTTGAGGCCGCGGGCCTCCGTGCCTGGCTCGAAGCGACGCGCGAATTGCTTAAAGAGGCCGACCGTTCAGAGATCGGCGAACTGCAAATCGGTGAGGTCTTCGCTCATTCGCCGGAGGACGCGGACGGAACCTTTCCGTCCCTGCCGATCCGCGACGTCCTGGAGGACGCACCCGACGAACGCCTGGCTCGGGGCTTCTCGATCGGAGTTTATAACAAGCGCGGGTTCACCTCTCGCGGCATGACTGAAGGCGGGCAGCAGGAGTATGACCTGGCCGACAAGTACGCAGGATGGGCCCAGGCTGTGCAAGCCTCACACCCGCGTACCGCAGCCGCTCTCCGCGACATCGCAGAGTCGTACCGCGAAGAAGGCCGCAGGAACGATGAGGAGGCTCGGCGCTTCCTG
Source organism: Dactylosporangium sp. CA-052675 (assembly GCF_050947935.1). Classification (GTDB taxonomy): domain Bacteria; phylum Actinomycetota; class Actinomycetes; order Mycobacteriales; family Micromonosporaceae; genus Dactylosporangium. Next base: position 8,962,501 of record NZ_CP192010.1, read on the forward strand.
GAAGGCATGGACTTGTAGATGTACAACGGCCGGAGCGTGGTTACAGGCGGGCAGTGGTCTTCGGCTTTGAGGCGAGCACCGGGAGCCGTCCGGTGTAGTGCGTGAGGGAACACCGCGGACCGCCAACGCCGACGGCAGGCAGGCGAGTCGCGTCGGCTCCATAGACGCAAGGTCGTCTTCGGCCGGCACCGTCTCGCCGGCTCCGGCGGCTTCTACCGAAGGCGGAACTGCAGTTCATCCCGGTGGTACGCGAGTACGTCCCGTCCCGCTCCTTCAGCAACCTGCTCCGCGAGGTATACGCCGCATACCCGGAGTACGCAACGAAGTCGAGGTTGCCGGGTGACTGTGGCGATCGGCTGGTCTACAGCGGTGGTGTCGAGCCCGGGGTTTGATGGAGACGGGGTTATCCGGTTTCCAGTATTGCGGTGATCGGGCGGGTCATCGCGTGTAGTGCCTCCTGCTCGGCCGGTGGGATGTGGCGGAGTTCGCCGTGTAGGCGCCGGTTGTTGTACCAGTCGATGTACTCGACGGTGGCCATCTCCAGGTCGTCCAGGCTGCGCCAGGGGCTTTTGGTGCGCACGAGTTCGGCCTTATATGTCCACGATCGTCGTGGTGGCCCCGCACTAGGCAATCACCGCATCGCGAAGGTCGGCGCGGCAACGGATCGCCGACCTTCGCGCGTCCGGCGCGGGTCAATTCCTTGTCGCCCGGCGAGCCCTGGCAGGATGCCGGGGGTGAGCGGCTGCGACTTACGTTGATCCCGCGGTACCGCCAGGCGGTGACGTACGGCCATCACGTGCTCCTGGCGGCGCTGGAGGGGCACGAGACCACCATCGCCTACGAGGTCGTCTTCTCCGTGAGCGAGCGCGCCACCGTAAAAGCGCATGATCCCGATTGAGATCACCGCGGCTGCGTGAAGGCGTGCGCGTACTAGCCCCAACTACCTGGTTGCATAAAGGTCCACTTATGCGTCGTACAAGTTATCGGGCGAAGTAGGTCGCAAGCGCCAGATCGGTGATCTCAAGCTGAGATCGTCCGCGAACCGTGGTTCGAATGACCAGGGACCGGTCGGAAAGCTTTTTACCCCGGCGCCCGACGAGTTGTGGGGTCACATCGAGTTCACCCGCGATGTCGCCGGCAAACATTGGCCGCTTGGCGTTCCGCAGAACATGAAGAATTTCCAATTCGGTCTTCGGGAGTAGGTCCTCGTCAGCCACGGCTGCAAGGGTCTCGGCATGACTTTGCGAAGCTCGGATCACGGAGCAGGTACCGATTTCGCAGCGCGGACACCGCATTTTGAATAGCTCTAGAGCGGCGAGTTGGCTGTGCTCAAACCGTTCCCCACATGTATTGCAGTGAATCTCCTCGCTTGATGCGGTCCACTCATCAATGATCGAGCCATAGTCGAAAATTCGCTCAATGAACCATACGCGGCTTTCGCGCGATTCCCGGGGCCTTCCGAAGCTGATGGAGTTCTTTTCGCACAAGCCATAGTTGAGTGCATAGATGGATACTCGCTTGCCATTGCGATTGACCATCACGTAATACTTCGTGAGGAAAAAGTTGAGTTCCAGTGTGCTGAGCAGAGAGTCGTAGTTTTGCGTAACATGGAAATGGCTTGTTGGGACCTTACCATCCAAGCTTCGCGCGAGGTTCGAACCGTCATAAGTACGTAGCTGCCGGGCTTTTCCTACAATCTTTTCGAGCAGATCGCTCAGGCTAAATATCGCCGACCGTTCTTCGAACGCCACCTGCAGGAACTGCCCAATTTGAAAATAGTGCTCGACCTTTTCCTCATACCAGCGCTTAGACGCATCTCGTATCGAGGTGACCGTTATGGGTCGATCGTAGAGCAGCCTGTCCTCGTATACGAAGTACAGAATGTACCCTAGCGTTCGAGGATTACCCATTGAGGCGTAGAAGAGGAGTTCCCAGAAGTTGTTATCCGGTTTACCTTCGATGAAGGACGAGAATGTCACGTTAAAGTGGCTAAACCGTTGCTCGACGAGTCGCCTGGTAAAATCGATCGCCTTACCTTCCATGGCTGTAAGGTTCGCTTGACCATACAAACTGTGAGTATCGAGGCTTACTTCGTCTATCTTTGTTTTGTCAATGTCTCCGTAGTAGATTCTGCCCGGATAGGCGGCGATCTTAAACTTCACTAACTCGTCGGACCAATTGTTCAACGGCGCCAGCAGTACATCTACTACAATCTGCATCGCGTCATGAGGAAGTTCGGAAAAGTCGTCGAGAAACACTATAAGGTGCTTGATTTCCAGGGGCTCAAGGATCGCCTTCAGTCGGTCGACCAACCCTCGGATATCGGTGACTCGGATCAGGAGCTCCGAAAAGTCTACCGATGCTTTCGCTGTCACCGAACTGGAACCGCCACTGTTGGCGGACAGATCGATCTTGGGGGTTGGTCCCGATATACCCGCAGAAAGCTTCTCCTCCGATTTTAGTTCTTGCGACGAAGAGTTGGAGACCTTTGCCGTCCGAATGCCTTGCACGTTTACAAAGTCTCCGGCATCCAGATCGTCGACGAAATGATCCAAGTCTGCTAGAAGCCCGGTAATTCGGCGCGTAATTACCTCCCTTATGCGTCGCTGCCAGGTGAGACGTATCTGTGTCTGAATGTCGTCCTTTATTCCAGCGACGACTGCTTTTACGAATGAGAGCGCTAATAGAAGTCTGCGTAGCTCTGCCGGTGGCAATGCATCCGCTTCTGGTAGTCGGTTCATTAACTCCGGGTCAACCTGAGCTGATTCATAGACAGTCTTTATGTCTATGTAAGTCGAAAGGAAACGCTTCTCCTTCCGCAACGCATATTGCGCTCGCTGGAAGATGGTGGATTTTCCGGTTCCGCGGCGTCCGATGATAAATGCCGTTCGTGGCTGAGTAGCAACGCTGAGCACATGATTAGCCGGAAGCGGATCAACGTACAGTTGCTCAATGAGCGGGTCGCCTTCATCGCTTTCGAGCGTTGCCTTGCGATACAGGCGCAATGTTTGAATCGCTTGTTCGAAGCGCTGCAGATCGGCCTGCTGGAAGCGGCTCATCTAAAGATCGCGCTTTTACGATTGTCTGGGCAAACGGTTCTTGGCGGGATGTGCATGCGCACCACCACTTCGAGATGGGCCATCGACAGCAACGCCTAACCGAGCATACGGGCATCGAAGTAGCTCGGCTAGACCGAGTTCGCGCTCACTAGGGTTATCTTGGCGGCACATCGCCTCACAAGACTCCCAGCGCTGGCGCTGGGAGTCTTGGTACTCGATTCTCGGCGACGCTACTATCGTCAGAGCAAGATCAATAAGTAGTTGGCCGGATGGGTAGCAGGGATCGGCTACGTCCCGGTCGAGGGTAAGCCTCCGCCGCCGCCGCGAGGCGCTGGGCGTGTTCCCGCTGTTTCTGCCAATGGCCGTAGAGGGCGCCCTGCTGGGAGAGCCGGTCGACCGCCCGGATGGTCTCCGGGTCGACGTCGCCGGGAGCGGCATCGCGCCACGGGGTGCCGGGCAGCGGCATGAAGGTGTGGGCGTGAATGCGGGCGCCCAGTGCCGCGAGGTCAGTCACGAGTTTGAGCGAGGCCTCCACGTCGGCGGGGTCCTCGCCCGGCATGCCGAAGATCATGTCGACATTGATGCGAAAGCCCTCCTCGACACCCAGGCGGGCAGCGTGAATGACCTCCTCGACGCCGTGGCCGCGCTTGGCGGCGTCGAGGACGCGGTCGGAGCCGGACTGGGCGCCAACGATGATGTTGTTGTTCGAGCAGTACTTCTTGACGACGCGCAGGGCCTCGCGGGTGACGTGTTCGGGACGGATCTCGCTTGGGAACGAGCCAAAGAAGACGCGGCCGTTCGGGCCGATGGCCTCCTTGCAGGTGGCGAGCAGCTCCTCGACGGCGTCCAAGTTGGGCGACTCGTCTTGGCTGCCGTAGGACAGGGCCGTCGGCGTGATGAAGCGGACGTCCCGCAGACCGCGCTCGCGCATCTGCTCAACGTGCCAGCGGACGTTGTCGACCGAGCGGTGCCGGAAGCGGGCCGAGAACATGAACGGCGTTTGGCAAAACCTGCAGGAAAACGCGCATCCCCGAGTGATCTCGAGGGCGTTGAAGCGGTGCCAGCGCAGCGAGAAGCCGCGGAAGGTGTCCAGCGGCAGCCGCTCCGGCCGGCCGGTCTTCACCACCTTGCCGGTGTCGTCGCGGTACGCCAGGCCGGTCACGCCAGTCGGATCGCCGCCCGCGTCGACCAGCTTCAGCAGCGTCGTCTCGCCTTCGCCGATCGCGGCGACATCCCAGCCGGCGTCGAGGGTCTGCACCGGCTCGGCGGTGGCGTGCACCCCGCCGGCGATGTGCAGAGCGCCAGGAGCCGTCTCCTTGATGGTCGCCAGCTCGGCAGCGAGCGCCTCGGCGTCGGGGGAGTAGAACGACCACAGCACCACGACCCGCTTCGCCCGCGAAAGGCCCGACGTGATCGCGGCGGCGGTCGACTCCGGGGTGTCGCCAAAGACCACCTCGTACGACGTCGCCGTCTCGTGCTCCTCCAAAGCGCCCAGCAGGACGTGGAAGCCGTACGTCACAGCCTTGCGGTAGCGCAGCACCAGAAGCAGGTCGAGGGAGCTCACAGCCACATCCTGCCAGGACCCTGAGCGGATCAGGAGGACCGATCGGTGACGTAGACACCGCGTCCGGGTTGGCCGACGACGAGACCCTGGGCCTTCAGTTCGACCATGGCGAACTGAATGACCGTCCCGCTGACGCCGTAGATGTCGCGGAGCTGTTGGGTGCTCGGCAGCTTGTCGCCCGGCTTGAGGGTGCCCCGCTCGATCTGGGCGCGCAGGTCCGCCGCCACCTGGCGGTAGTACGGCGTCCCGTCGTTCTTCAGAGGCACAACCGCACACTGCCTGTCGTCGATAGAACCTACATCACGAGGTACCGCCTACATCACTATGTGATGTAGGTTGGCAACGTCCGTATCGGCTGGCGAGGAGCGATCATGAGCGAAGAGCTGCATCCAGACTGGTGCTCACGAGTGGCGTGCACGGCTTATGGGTCGGATGCCGATCAGTACCACCGGTCCGAGCCGATTGTGGTGCCGACCGAGGACCCGCGCGTTGACCTGTTCATCTCCAAGGTGGCGGATCGCGACGGGCTCGACGAGTACATCAAGATTGCGAAGCTCGAACGGCACGCCTCGCCGGCTTGGCACCTACGGGAGCCGGTCCGGGCGCTCATCATGGCGCGGTCGTCGGCCGAAGGGGCTTGGCGAGCGATGGCCGAACTCGTCTAAAGATTCCCTTCAGCGACTTTCTTCGATATTCTCTACAGATCCTTGTGCGACTGGTCGTCGTCCGCAGGGGCCCGTGCCTACGCAGCCTTAAGTGAGCAAGCCGGTTCACGGGTCTGAGGACAACAGCGACCGGTTGGCATCGGGCGGCTCCGGTGATCGGGCGGACCCTCAGTCGGGTACCCACGCCGGTGAGTTGAGCCCCGTGCCCGGCACGCGTACACGCGTGTGCTGGTGCCTGCTCCTCACTGCCCGGTATTCCGGCTCGATGCTTGGCAACTCCATCGCTCGTACTGACCGGCCGTTGGGCGTCCCGCTGGGACGCCGTCCGGCCGGTCGTTCGGGTGTCCCGCTTGAGCCGGACCCCCAGCAGGACACCCATCGCTGCCCAACACGGCAGCTCGCATGCCCTTCTCGCGCAAAGCAGCGCGTCACGACAGACCGTTGGAACGGGGGTCTCCCAATGGAGAACATCCTGCGCGTCCAAGCCAAGCTCACCGCCCGGGATCTGACCTTGCTCGGCTGGCTCGCCGACCACGGCGTGCTGACCAGCTTCCAGATCGCCGAGGCGCTGTTCCCGTCCATCAACTTCGCCCAACGCCGCCTTCGCTTGCTCATGGCGGACGACCTCGTCGACCGATTCCGGCCGCAGCGTCAGGACGGCGGCTCCTACCCCTACCACTACGTGTTGGGTCAACTCGGCGCCGACGTCGTCAGCGCACAACGGGGCGACGACCCGCCCCGCCGAGACCAGGCCCGAAAGCGGCGCTGGTACCTCACCAACAGAACCAACCTGCCGCACCTGTTGGGCATCAACAGCTTCTTCACCCAACTCGCCGGCCACGCGCGAACCACCCCAACGCCACGCTCGACCGCTGGTGGTCGGCCGCTCGTTGCCAACAGCGGGGAGCGTTGCTGGAACCCAACACGGCGGACGTCCAACAGCTCGCCTACATCCCGCGCATCCGTCCGGACAGCCACGGCATCTGGTCCGAGGGCGGCCGGACCCAACCGTTCTTCCTGGAGTACGACACCGGCACCGAGCCGCTGCCTACGCTCGTCGGCAAGCTCGCCGGGTACGAAGACCTGGCTCGGGTCACCGGTCGACGCTGGCCCGTCCTCTTCGCGCTGCACTCACCACGGCGGGAGCAGCACCTGCACGAGCGACTGACAACAGCGGACATCCGCTATCCGGTGGCCACGTCCGCCCACGAGAACCCGGCGGGAGCCGTGTGGTGGCGGCACCGGCGAGAAGGCCCACTCGTCCGACTCATCGAGATCTGAGGACTGCAGAAGGGAGCGCCATGACCAGACGACGTGACCCCAGCCGACCGCCGTCTCGCGGAGGAGCATGGCCACTGACGAGGACGAGGAGTACCTCGCCGAGAAGGCGCGGCAGGTCGTCGACCGCGCGCCGCCGCTGACCCAGGAACAGCGCGCTCGACTGGCCGCCCTGCTCAGGCGGATGCCGGGTTCCAGTCGACGTCCACAGTGTCCGGATCGAACTTCCGTCGCCCAGGATGAGGAGGAAGCAGCCTGACCGTGGTCAGCGCCCGGATCACCGCCTGCTCCCGGTCCACCTGACCCTCCATCGCACGCCATTCGCCGACCGGATCGTCGGCCGCGAGCAACGGCACCAGTGCGTTCTCGCGGCCGGCCTCGGCCAGCTTGGTCTCGGCCTCGGCCAGCTCGGCCGCGATTTCCCGCTTGGCCGTCTCCAGCTCCTGATCGTCGAGGACGCCGCGCGCCCACATCTTCACCGCAGACTCGCGCCGGTGCCGCAGCGTCATTGCGGTCGAGCGCAGATCCTCGACATCCATGCGATCGTCGCCTTCCTTGAGCAGATCCACCGCCTCGGGTCGGCCGAGCCGCTCGGCGACGAGTCGCCGCACCCACGCGTCGATCGGCTCAGCAAGACGCGACAGCCCGCACGACGGGCAACGGTAAACCCGACGAACGCGGCCGTCCGCGTACTTCTCGCGGTATGTCGAGACCATCAGTCCGTCGCAATCGGTGCGGCCGCAGCGGTACAGCCTCGTGCCGAGCCATCGCCGTGCGCTGCCGACGTGGTTGGTCCGGCGCTTCGGCTCGGAGAGCAACGCGATCGCCGCCCGGACGGTCTCCTCGGGCACGATCGCGGGCCACACTCCCTTGCCGACCTCCTTGCCGCGATGGGTCCGGACCCCGGCATTGCGGAGGTTGCCCATCATGAGACGGACGGCGTTATGCCGCCACGGGCCGCCCATGGTTGTCGTAAACCCGGCGCCGCCGAGGTCGTGGGCGATCCCCGTGAGCGTTCGTCCCGCCAGCAGCCGCTGATACGCGCCGCGGAGCGCCTCCGCCTCGTCCTCCACCAGAGCCATGCCGTCGGCGGTGTAGCCGAAGGATCGGCGACCGCTCGCGGGTTTGCCGCGTTCGGCTCGCTGCCGGGCCTCGCGGCGCTGCCGCTCTGACTTGATCTCGACTTCCATCGTGTCGAACTCGCCGATCATGCCGGCCATGCCGCGCCCGTATGCCGTCGTCATGTCCAGCTCGGGACCCTTGACCGGCACGACGCTCACGCACGCCTGCCGGAGCAGTTCGATGCCGTCCGCGCGCTCGCGGCGGTTGCGCCACAGGCGGGATGTGTGGAACACGACGATTCGTTCGACCTCACCGGCTCGCACGGCGGCCATGAGGGCGGCGTACCCAGGTCGCAGCCTTCCGGACGTTGCGGAGATGTCGTTGTCGACGAACTCCCGCACGGCCCAGCCTCGACGCTCGGCAAGCGCGCAGGCGTCTTCGCGTTGGCGTTCCACGCCCAGGCCTCGCCCAGGCGGTCTTCCGAGATGCGGAGATAGATGGCGGTCACCACGGTGGGTAGTCTGACACAGAACCGGTGCCGCTTCTGCCAGACGCCGTTCATGTTCTCGGCGCGGTTCCGGCACCGCAGCGTGCAGAACGTGCGCTGGCACGTGGACCGGATGCGCGAGCGCGGGCTGCGTGACGTCCGCTTCATCACACCGACGGCGCTGTCGTACGGCAGCCAGGACGAGTCGCCGAACCTCGACGCGGTGGAGGAGCTGCTGGCCTCGTGCAAGGAGGGCATCGGGCCGGACGGGCGGGTCTTCTTCGGCTCGTTCCCGAGTGAGATCCGGCCCGAGCACGTCAGCCGTGAGGCGCTGCGGCTGGTGAAGCGGTACTGCGCGAACAACAACATCATCGTCGGCGCACAGTCCGGGTCCGACCGCGTGCTCGACGCGGCGAAGCGGGGGCACGGCGTCGAGGAGGTCATGCGCGCGGCCCGGCTCGGCATCGAGGAGGGCTTCCGCATCAACGTCGACATGATCTTCGGCATGCCCGGCGAGGACCAGGCCGACGTGGACGCCTCGCTCTCCCTGGCCCGCGAGCTGGCCGCGCTCGGGGCGCGCATCCACGCGCACACCTTCATGCCGCTGCCCGGCACCCCGTGGCGGGACGCGGCCCCGGGCGACGTCGACCCCGAGACCATCAAGGCGGTCGACCGGCTGTCGCAGCAGGGCGCGCTGTACGGCCACTGGCAGCGCCAGCGCGAGCACGCCACACGGCTCGCGGCCGCCGCGGAGGCCTACCCGCGCCCCGGGCGTAGCCGCACGCTGCTGCCGCTGCGCCCGTCGGAGGACTAGAAGCGCTCGGCCGCCGCGGCGAGGACGGCCGCGACCCCGTGCCCGGAGTCGGGGACCGCGCCGCCACCGGCCGCCGCCGGCCCAGTGCGGATCAAATGCCCTGAGGGCCGGTCCCGGAACGGGTCGTGCGGACCGGTCCGGGGATGCGGACGTTCGGGCGTTCCGCGGACGCGGCGGGCGTCATTACCGTCCCGAGGATGTACGCCGTCATCGATCTCGAGACCACCGGGCTGCGCACGAGCCGGCACGACCGGGTGGTCGAGATCGCGATCGTGCACGTCGACTCGCGCGGGGACGTCGAGAGCGAGTGGTGCACGCTCGTCAATCCCGAGCGGGATCTCGGGCCGCAGCACATTCACGGGATCACCGCCGCCGAGGCGCGTGTCGCGCCGCGGTTCGCAGCTGGCCGGGGCGGTGGCCGGGCGGCTGCGGGGGCGGGTGCCCGTCGCGCACAACTGGGCGTTCGACGGGGAGTTCCTCGCGGCCGAGTTCGCGCGGATGGGGATCGTGGCGCCGGTGCGGTATGAGGCGGGGCTGTGCACCATGCGGCTGGCCGGGCAGTTCTTCCCGGGCTCGTCACGCGGGCTGGCGGACTGCTGCGCGGCGGCCGGGATCGAGCTCACACGGGCGCACTCGGCGCTGCACGACGCCCGGGCCGCCGCCCGGCTGCTCGCGCACTTCCTGCGCGTGACCGGGCAGCCGCCTCCGTGGGCGCACCGGTTCGCGGGCATCCCGGACGCGTGGCCGGCACTGGCCGACAGCGGCGTCGCGGTCGTCGGGCGACGGACCGAGGGGCAGGTGGAGGAGCACTTCCTGGGGCGGCTCGTCGACCGGATGCCGCGCTCGCACCGGCCCGACGCGGACGCCTACCTCGAGGTGCTCGATCGGGCGCTGCTCGACCGGCACGTGTCCGCGGCGGAGGCCGACGCCCTCGTCGCGGTCGCCCAGCGGCTCGGGCTCGGGCGGGCCGACGTGGTCGAGCTGCATCGGCAGTACCTGCAGGCGCTCGCCGCGTTCGCCGCCGCCGACGGGATCGTCACGGCCGAAGAGCAGGACGACCTGGAGACGGTCGCGCGGCTGCTCGGGCTCGGTGGCGGGCAGGCCGCGCAGATGGTGCGCATGGCCCGGCACGCGGCCAGCCTGCTCGGCGCGGGGCCGCCGCCGGTGCCGCGGCAACGCGGCGACGGGGCCCGGCAGCGGTTCCGGCTCGAAGCCGGCGATCTCGTGGTCTTCACCGGGGACATGGGCGAGCCGCGCGAGGTGTGGGCGGCCCGGGCCGGCGCGGCCGGGTTGCGGGTCGGCGCCGGGGTCACGCGCAAGACGCGGCTGCTCGTCGCGGCCGACCCCGACACCATGTCGGGCAAGGGGAAGAAGGCCGCCGAGTACGGGATTCCCGTCGTGCACCCGGCGGCGTTCCTCGGGATGCTGCCTAGCGGGTGCTGAGGGCCAGGCTGTCCAGGCGGCGGCCCACCGTCGCGTCGACGATGGCCGTGATCAGGGTCGGCTTCGTGGACTTGGCGGGGGCCGCCACGCCCAGGACCTTGGCCAGTTCCTTGATCTGCGGGACCGTCAGCTTCAGGTCGTTGAGGTACTGGACGGCGGCCTGGCGGGTCTCCAGCTCGCGCAGCATCGACTCGATCTCGCTCACCGGGCGGGACAGGGCCGCGGCCGTGGTCGCGGGGCGGGGGGTGCGCGCCGGGCGGCCGCCCTTCGGGACCAGCTCCAGCTTCGCCGCGCCCGAGGCCAGGTCCGCCAGCTGGTCGGCCGGCAGGGTCTTCACGAAGGCGGCCACCCGCAGGAGCACCTCGTGGGCAAGGTCGGCCGGGTCGGTCATCGCAAGGCTCCGCTCAGGGTCTCGTGCGCGCCAGGAACTCGCTCGTCAGCTGTTGCAGCTCGTATCGTAGGTTCTCCACCGCGGGCGTGCCCGGCGGTGCCAGGACGGCCGGGACCGCGCGCAGGCCGGCCTCCGTCACCGCGGACTTGTTGTCGCGGACCGTCTGGCGGAAGACCGGCATCTCGATCTGGGTCGTCGCCTTCACCGAGTCCTGCTGCGTGTTCAGGGGGCCGTTCGCGGTGTACTGCACCATCGTGTAGACCACCCCGATGATCTCGGGGTTGATCGGGGTCGCCGCGACCGAGTTGTACTCCTCGACCAGGGCCGACAGGCGGGTGCGCAGCAGGTCGATGCCGAGGGTCGACAGGTAGTCGGGGCGGGCCGGGACGATCACGTGGTCGCTGGCCACCAGGGCGGTGCGGGTCACGAGGTTGAAGTTCGGCGGGCAGTCGATCAGGACCGTGTCGTACTTGTTGAACGACGGGTCCATGAGCGCGTCCGCGAGCAGGCGGTAGACCTGCAGGTACCGTGGGCTGCTCTTCTGGAATCGCGAACCGCCCAGCCCGGCGGCCAGGTCCAGGTCGGCGTCGACGAGGCCGAGCTGCGAGGCGATCAGGTGCAGGTTGCCGCCCAGCGGCTGGACCAGGGCGTTGACCGCGTGCGGGGCCAGCACGTACTTGAACAGCGGCTCCGGCGCCCGCGTCGCCACGAAGGCCTCGAACCAGGCCCGGATCGTGGGCTGCTCGTCGAAGTCCGACGGGCGGTAGAAGGAGTACGTCAGGCTCGCCTGCGGGTCCAGGTCGATCAGCAGCACCTTGCGGCCGCGGGCGGCCAGCTCGGCGCCGATGTTGGCGGTCACCGTGGTCTTGCCGACGCCGCCCTTGTAGTTGATGACGGACACGACGCTCATCTGCTGTGGCGGCCCTTCGGTCGGTCGCGGCCGGCGCGCTGGTCGAGCAGGGCCGCGGTGCGCTGCAGCACCTCGTCCCACAGGGGCTGGGGCGAGCCCCCGGCGACCATCGCGGCCAGGTCCTCGGCGAGGCGGTCGAGCAGCGAGAGCTCCACCGTCGGGTCGGGGTCGGGCTCGATGACGACCCGGCGCTGGCGCGGGATGCGGCCGGTGACGTCGCCGGCCGGCTCCAGCGGCAGGATGTCGCCGCTGGCCACGATGTCCAGGTAGCGGATCGTGCGGGTCAGGGCGACGAAGAGCAGGCGGTGGCCGCGGGGGTCCTCGGCGACGATCTCCTCGGGCTCGACGACGATCACCGCGTCGAACTCCAGGCCCTTGGCCTCCTGCGGGGAGACCAGGTTCAGGGCGCGGTCGACCTCGCCCTGGTCGGCGCGGCCCCACGGCAGGTCGTTGGCGTGCAGGGCGAACTCGAGCTCGGCGCGCAGGACCGCGGGGCAGACGATGCCCACGAACCGGTTCGCGTCCAGGTGCTCGCGGGCGATCTGGGCCACCCGGCCGGCGCGCTCGACCGGCTCGACGACGTGCGTGCCCGGGGGCTGCGGGCCCTCGCGGACCACGTGCGTCGGCTCGGTGCCGGGCGCGGCGATCGGCAGCAGCATCGCCGCCAGCTCGTACACCTGCCGGGGCACGCGATAGCCGTAGCGCAGGGGCACGATGGCCCGCGGCTGCTGCGGCGGCAGGTGCTCGGTGATCTCGCCCCAGGAGTCGCGGGCCCACGCGCCGGTGGACTGGGCCAGGTCGCCGGCGAGCGTGAAGGAGCCGTTGGCCGAGCGCCGGCCGATCGCGCGCAGCTGCATCGGGGAGAGGTCCTGGGCCTCGTCCACGACGATGTGCCGGTAGCGGCCGGTCGTGCCGTTGACCAGCTCGTCGACCTCGTCGAGCAGCGGGATGTCGGCGGCGCTCCAGACCTGCGCGGAGAGGCGGTCGGCGCCTCGGCGGTACAGCAGCGTCACCTCCTCGTCCGTGAACTCCCCGCCGGCCGCCGCGGCCAGCCGCGGGCGGGAGCCGAACAGGTTGCGCAGGAACGCGGCCGGGCTCTGCAGCGGCCAGAGCCGCTCCAGCAGGTTCTCCACCGGGGCCAGGCGCTCGGCCTCCAGCGGGCCGCCACGGTCGCGGACGAGCTCGGCGAGGCGGGCCCGCAGCCGCTGGCGGCGCACCGCGTAGGGGCCGCCGGCGTGGCGGGCCGCGGTGACCGCCTCGGTGACCTCGGCGCCGGTCAGGGTGAGGTAGCGGCCGTCGAAGAGCATCCGCTCGGCCGCCTCGGGGGCGCCGATGCGGGCCTCGAGCGCGCGGGCCAGGAGCCGGGCCATGCGGGCCTCGCCCTTGAGCCGGCGCGTCGCGGCGTCCTCCTGGCGGCCGCGCTGCACGGGCGGGCCGAGCTGGTCGATGTCGATCTGCTCGACGTCGGCGTCGCCGAGGCTGGGCAGGACGCGGCGGATGTACCGGGTGAACGCCGGGTGCGGGCCCACCACGAGCACGTCGCGCGGGCGGAGGCGGTCCTGCTCGTTGTACAGCAGCCAGGAGACCCGGTGCAGGGCCACCGCGGTCTTGCCGGTGCCCGGCCCGCCCTCGATGACGAGGCAGTGCTCGAGCGGGAAGCGGATCAGGCGGTACTGCGCGGCCTGGATCGTGGCGACGATGTCGTGCATCTCGCCGGTGCGCCCGCGGTCGAGCTCGCCGAGCAGGGCCGCGTCGGGTCCTTCGAGGGCCTCGACGGCGGCGGCCAGTTGCTGGAAGACGAGGTCCTCGAAGTCCAGGACCCGGTTGTCCGCGCTGGTGAAGGTGCGCTTGCGGGCCAGGCCGCGCGGATCGTCGTGGGAGGCCTCGTAGTACAGCTCCCCGATCGGGGTCTTCCAGTTGACGACGAGCACCTGGCGCTGGTCGTCGAAGATGGTCTCCCGGCCGATGTAGAAGTACTCGCGGTCTTCCTGGTCGATCCGGCCGAACGCGACCTCCTGGTCCGGCGCGGCGAGGGCGTCGCGGCGGCCGCGGCGGAAGCCGGCCAGCCAGCGGCCCGCGCCGGCGTTGGCGGCGGCGTCCGGGGTCTCCCCCAGCTCGGCGCGCGCGCGTTCGCGGTGCTTGTGGGCGAGGTCGAAGTGTTGCTGCTCAGCAGCGATCTCGGCTGCCTTGGACTCCACGGAACTCCCTTTGCCACACCCTGCGTGCGCCTCACGCTACCTTGCGCCAGGGAGGGTGGTCGATCCCCTCGCGGCCGAATCACCCTCGGACAACGGGTGAATGGCAGGGGCCCGGGTAGCGCCTCACCCGTGGTCAAACGGTTGGCGGTCCGCTCGGCGTTTCCCGCTCTGCTCATGGCCTTGCTGGGTGCGGCATATGTCACTCCGGCCCGGGCGGGGGCGGCCGAGGGCATCCATGTGGCCGACGGCCGGCTGGTCGAGTCCGGGGGTGAGCCGCTCGTACTGCGGGGCGTCAACCACGGGTACGCCTTCGGTCACGGTCCGTCGTCGGTCTTCGACGACATCCGGGCCACCGGCGCGAACGCGGTGCGGGTGGCGCTCGGCACCGGGCACGAGTGGCCCGCCACCCGGCCGGCCGAGGTCGCCGGGATCGTGGCCCGGTGCAAGGCGGCCCGGCTGATCTGCGTGCTCGACGCGCACGACACGATGGGCTACGGCACCCAGCCCGGCGCGGCCACCGTCTCCGAGGCCGTCGACTACTGGCTCACCCTGCGCGACGTGCTGCGGCATCAGGAGTCGTACGTCGTGCTGAACATCGCCAACGAGCCGTCCGGCCACGCGGTGGACGCGGACTGGCTCGGCAACAGCGAGCGCGCGATCGCCCGGCTGCGCGCGGCCGGCTTCCCGCACGCGCTCATGGTCGACGCGCCGAACTGGGGCAACGACGCGTTCCGGGTGATGTACGACCACGCCGCCGAGGTCTTCGCCAGCGACCCGCACCGCAACGTGGTCTTCGACGTGCACATGTACGGGCCGTTCGACACCGCGGAGAAGGTGTCGGGCTACCTCGGGCACTTCGTGCGGCAGCGGCTGCCGATCGTCGTCGGGGAGTTCTCGTCGCTGCACGAGTACGGCGATCCCGACGAGGACGCGATCATGGCGTACTGCGAGCAGTTCGGGCTCGGGTACATGGGCTGGTCGTGGAGCGGCAACAGCCCGCAGTACGACTATCTCGACGTGGTGACCGCCTACCGCCCGGGCCGGCTGACCGCCTGGGGACGCCGGCTCGTCGACGGGCCGGACGGGCTGCGGGCGACGGGCCGGCCCGCGAGCGTGTACGGACGGCTGTGGCTGGCGGCGGCCCGGTGATACCCGTCGTGCGAAGCTGTGCGGGTGAACGACCTGGGACGCGACCTTCCGGAACTGCCGGAGGTGCTGGGCGGTGTGGATCCGCCCGCGGCGCCGGGTTCGCTCGAGGACAGCGTCCGCTCGATCGAGCGGGCGGCCGGCTCGCTGGCCACGGCGAGCGTCGCGCGGATGGACGAGACGCTGCCCTGGTTCCGGGAGCTGCCCGCCGACCAGCGGGCCTGGGTCATGCTGGTCGCCCAGGCGGGCGTGCGCTCCCTGGTCGAGTGGCTGCGCCACCGCGGCTCGGACGGGCCCGCGCCGCCGGACAACTCCGAGGAGTTCTTCGACGCCGCGCCGCGCGCGCTGGCCCGCTCGATCAACCTGGGCCAGACGGTCCAGCTGATCCGGGTCACCATCGAGGTCGTCGAGCGGCACCTGCCCCACCTGGCCGCGCCCGGGCAGGAGACGCCGCTGCGGGAGGCGGTGCTGTACTACAGCCGCGAGGTCGCGTTCGGCGCCGCGCGCGTCTACGCCCGGGCCGCGGAGACCCGGGGCGCGTGGGACGCCCGGCTGCAGGCCCTGCTCGTGGACGCGCTGCTGCGCGGGGACTCCTCCGACGTGCTGGCCAGCCGGGCGGCCGCGCTGGGCTGGGCCGACGCGCCGCCGGTGGCGGTCGCGGTGGGCCGCTCGCCGGGCGGGGAGGCGGCCGCGGTGCTGCACACGGTGTACCGCGCCGCCCGCCGCATCGGCGTGGAGATCCTCGGTGGCGTGCACGGCGACCGGCTCGTGGTGGTGCTCGGCGGGGCCGCGGACCCGATGGCCGCGACCGAGCGCCTGCTGGTCGGGTTCGGGGACGGGCCGGTCGTGGTGGGGCCGGCGGTACCGTCGCTGGACGAGGCGACCGAGTCCGCCCGCGCGGCCCTGGCCGGCTATCGCGCCGCGCCCGCCTGGCCCGCCGCGCCCCGGCCGGTGGCCGCCTCCGACCTGCTGCCCGAGCGCGCCCTGGCCGGCGACGCCGAGGCGCGGCGGATCCTGCGGCAGGAGGTCTACGGCGCGCTCGTGCGGGCCGGCGGGGAGCTGCTGGAGACGCTGGACGCGTTCTTCGCCGGCGGCGGGGTGCTCGAGAGCGCCGCCCGGGGGCTCTTCGTGCATCCGAACACGGTGCGGTACCGCCTGCGGCGCATCGGCGAAGTGACCGGATTCACGCCCCTGGTTCCCCGCGACGCCTTCGCGCTGCGGATCGCGCTGACGATCGGGCGGCTCGATCCGCTCGCCCCGGCCGCGGCGAGCCCGCCCGCAACGGGGTGATTTGTCCGTTTATCCTGTCCGGGACGTGAACACCGGACCGCAGTGGGTAACGGCGTGGATCTGTTGGCACAACACCACGCGATCTTTTGTATGGTTCCTACAAGTGAGGTCGTCCACTTTGGTGTCTCGCGCTACCGGCGCGACTCTAGGGAATCCGGAACAGTCTTAGACGTGCTTGCCGTACTCGCTCCAGGCCAAGGCTCCCAGAAGCCCGGCTTCCTGGCCCCCTGGCTCGCCCGGCCCGGCGTCGAGGCCCGTCTGCGCTGGTGGTCCGCGCTGTCCGGGGTGGACCTCGTCCACCTGGGCACCGAGGCCGACGCCGAGGAGATCAAGGACACCGCCAAGACGCAGCCCCTGCTCGTCGCGGCCGCGCTGCTGACCGCCGAGCAGCTCCCGCTGCACGATGCCGCGCTCGTCGCCGGGCACAGCGTCGGCGAGCTGGCCGCCTCGGCCCTCGCCGGCGTGCTGACCCCCGAGGCCGCCATCACCCTCGCCGGGGTGCGCGGCCGGGAGATGGCCGCCGCCTGCGCGCTCGAGCCGACCGGGATGAGCGCCGTGCTCGGCGGCGAGCCCGACGAGGTGGTCGCCGCGATCGACGCCGCCGGGCTCTACGCGGCCAACCGCAACGGGGCCGGGCAGATCGTGGCCGCCGGGTCCCTCGCCGGGCTGGAGAAGTTCGCCGCCGAGCCGCCGGCGCGGGCCAAGGTGATCAAGCTGCAGGTGGCCGGGGCGTTCCACACGCCCTTCATGGCCCCGGCCGAGGCCGCCCTGGCCGCGGTCGCCTCCGGCATCACGCCCCGCGACCCGAACCGGGTCCTGCTCTCCAACCGCGACGGCGCGCCCGTCGGGCACGGCCCGGCCATGCTGCTGCGCCTCGTGCGCCAGGTGACCGCGCCGGTGCGCTGGGACCTGTGCATGCAGACCATGGCCGACCTCGGCGTCACCGCGATCGTCGAGCTGGCCCCGGCCGGCACCCTGGCGGGGCTCGCCAAGCGGGCGCTCAAGGGCATCGAGATCGTCACCGTGAACACCCCCGACGACCTTCCCAAGGCGCGCTCCGCGATCGCGCGGCACGGGGGCGTCCTCGCCTCGCCGGTGCCTTCGCAGGACAGCGTCGCCGTCGCCACCGCCGCGGGCCCGTTCCGCCCCGCGTGTGACGAGGGCGACCGTGTCGAGGCCGGGCAGGTCATCGGTAGTGTGCAGACCGCGCAGGGTCCGGTCGAGGTGGCCGCGCCCGGCGCCGGCGTGCTCACCGAGTGGCTCGCGCGCCTCGACGACCCGGTCGCCCCAGGCCGGCCGCTCGCCCGCATTGGAGGCCAACTATGACCCCGGCTGCCGGATCGAAGATCCTGGCGTTCGGCCACTACCAGCCGTCCCAGGTGGTCACGAACGACGACCTGTCGAAGGTGATCGACACCAACGACGAGTGGATCCGTGACCGGGTCGGCATCGCCCAGCGGCGCGTGGCCGGCACCGAGACCGTCGCCGACATGGCGATCATCGCGGGCGGCAAGGCCCTCGCGGCCTCCGGGCTCACCGCCGCCGACATCGACACCGTCGTGGTCGCCACCTGCAGCTCGATCGACCGCTGCCCGAACGTGGCGACCCGGGTGGCCGCCAAGCTCGGCATCAACGCGCCGGCCGCCTACGACCTCAACACCGCCTGCTCCGGCTTCTGCTACGGCCTGGCCAGCGCCGACCACGCGATCCGGGCCGGTGCCGCCCGCAACGCGCTGGTCATCGGGGCCGAGAAGCTCTCCGACGTGACCGACTGGACCGACCGCACCACCGCCGTGCTCTTCGGCGACGGGGCGGGCGCGGCCGTGGTCAGCGCCGCCGCCGAGGGCGAGGAGCCCGGCATCGGACCCGTGGTCTGGGGCTCGGCGCCCGAGAAGGGCGACGTGCTCAAGATCGAGGGGTGGCGGCCGTACATCAAGCAGGAGGGCCAGGCCGTCTTCCGCTGGGCCACCACCGCCATCGCCCCCTATGCCCAGGCCGCGCTCGACCGGGCCGGTGTGCAGGGCAGGGACATCGCCGCGTTCGTCGCCCACCAGGCCAACACGCGAATCATCGACGGGATCGTCAAGCGCCTCGACCTGCCCAACGCCGTCGTCCTCAAGGACCTCGTCGAGTCGGGCAACACGTCGGCCGCGAGCATCCCGCTGGCGCTGTCCAAGGCGATCGAGCGGCGTGAGATCCCCTCCGGCGCCCCCGTGCTGCTCTTCGGGTTCGGCGGCGGTCTGACGTACGCGGGCCAAGTGATCCGCTGCCCGTAGCGGTCTGTTCATCTTTCATCGACGAGCGCGTCAACCCTAGGAAGGAAAGCTCTATGTCCACCCGTGAAGAGATCGCCGAAGGCCTCGCCGAGATCCTCGAGGAGGTCGCCGGGGTCAACCCCGACGACGTCGCCGAGGAGAAGTCGTTCACCGATGACCTCGACGTCGACTCGCTGTCCATGGTCGAGGTCGTCGTGGCCGCGGAGGAGAAGTTCGGCGTGAAGATCCCGGATGACGAGGTCCCGAACCTCAAGACCGTCGGCGACGCCGTTTCGTACATCGAGAAGTCGCAGGCCTGAGCCACCGCCGGGGTCCCGCCCGGGGCCCCGGCACACCAGGTTGTGCCGTTGAGGAGTTGTTGAGCAGTGAGTGTTGAGGTCGTCGTCACCGGTCTGGGGGCCACCACTCCCCTCGGTGGAGATGTGCCGTCCACCTGGGACGCCATGCTCGCCGGAAAGTCGGGCGTGGTACCGCTGACCCAGGACTGGGCCGCGCAGCTGACCGTCCGGATCGCCGCGCAACTCGCGGTCGAGCCGACGGAGAAGATCGACCGGGTGCAGGCCCGCCGCCTGGACCGCAGCGAGATGACCGCCATCATCGCCGCCCGCGAGGCGTGGGCCGACGCCGGCTCGCCCGACGTGGACAAGGACCGGCTCGCCGTGAGCGTCGGCAGCGGCATCGGCGGCGCGCAGACCCTGCTCAACCAGGACGACATCCTGGAGGCCAGCGGCCCCCGCAAGGTGTCCCCGCACACCGTGCCGATGCTCATGCCGAACGGGCCCGCCGCCTGGATCGGCCTGGAGCGGGGCGCCCGCGCCGGCGTGCACTGCGTGGCCAGCGCCTGCGCCACCGGCGCCGAGGCGATCTCGCACGCCCTCGACCTCATCCGCCTCGGCCGCGCCGACGTCGTCATCGCCGGCGGCACCGAGGCCGTGATCCACCCGCTGCCGATCGCCGGGTTCGCCGCGATGCGCGCCATGTCGGTGCGCAACGACGACCCCGAGGCCGCGTCCCGCCCGTGGGACAAGGGCCGCGACGGCTTCGTGCTCGGCGAGGGCGCGGGGGCGATCGTCCTCGAGCGCGCCGACCACGCCCGCGCCCGCGGGGCCCGCATCTACGCGCGGCTCGCCGGGGCGGGGATCAGCTCCGACGGGTACGACATCGTGCAGCCCCACCCCGACGGCGACGGCGCGGTGAAGGCGATCGAGTTCGCCCTCCGCGACGCCGGCATCGCCAAGTCCGACATCGTGCACGTCAACGCGCACGCCACCTCGACGCCGGTCGGCGACCTGGCCGAGATCAAGGCACTGCACCGGGCCCTGGGCGACCACCCGGTGCTCACCTCGACCAAGTCGATGACGGGGCACCTGCTGGGCGCGGCGGGGGCGGTCGAGTCGATCGCGACGATCCTCGCCGTCTACCACGGGGTCGTGCCGCCGACCATCAACCTCGACGACCCCGACGACGGGCTGGACCTGGACGTGGCCGCGCACAAGGCCCGGCACATCGAGATCCCGGCGGCGCTGAACAACTCGTTCGGCTTCGGCGGGCACAACGCGGCGCTGGTCTTCGCGCGGGTCTGAGCACTCCGGCAGCCGGCTCCCCCGCCTGGCGGGGGAGCCGGTTGCCGTTCGGCGCGCCGCCGTCAGCCGCAGGCCGTCGCGGGGAGGCCCGGCACGGGCACCGGCGTGCGGCCCGGTGCCTTCGCCTTGCCCAGGAGCACATCGGCCAGCGCGGACATCGAGGCGCGGGAACCCGAGTACGTCGCCAGCAGGGTGCCCTTCGCCGAGCCGAGCACGTAGGGCGTGTCCAGCGCCACCGTCGCGGTTGCCGTCGAGGACAGGTCCGCGGAGCCGCGGCCGTAGCCGACGAGGCGCACCTCCGCGCCGCCCTGGGTCACCACCTCGGCGCCCGCGCCGCGCAGGGCCTCCTCCAGCCAGCCCTTCGCCGTGTCCGCGCCCGCCGCGGTGACCCGCACCGGGCCCGTGACCAGGGCGCCGGAGCACTTGCCGCGCAGGACGGTGATCGCGGCCGCGGCGGCCGTCCGCGCGGCGTTCCTGCCGTCCGGGCCGTCGACGATCCCGAGATCCTGCTTCGGTACCGCCCCCAGCCGCTGCTTGAGCGCCAGGATCCGCGTCGCCGACTCGACCATCCGCTGCTTCGGCAGCCGGCCGGACTTGACCGCGTCCAGGAGCCCCTTGTACGCCGCGCTGAGGCTCGGCGGCATGAGCAGGACGTCGTTGCCGGCCAGGATCGCGCGCACCGCCGCCTCGCCCGGGCCCCACTGCTCGGCCGGGGCCATGTTGAGGGCGTCGGTGACGACCACGCCGTCGTACCCGAGCTTGCCGCGCAGCAGGTCGGTCAGCACCTTGCCGGAGAACGAGGCCGGCACGCCGGGGTCGATCGCCTTCACGTCGAGGTGCCCGGACATGACCAGCCCGACGCCGGCGTCGCGCGCGGCGGTGAACGGCGGCAGGTCGGCGGTCTCGAGCGCCGTGAGGTTCTGGGAGAGCACCGGCAGGGTGCTGTGGCTGTCGGTCGTGGTGTGCCCGTGGCCCGGGAAGTGCTTGACGGTCGCGGCGACCCCGGCCGCCTGCAGCCCCCGCACGGCCGCGGCGACCTGCGTCGCGACCTTCGCCGGGTCGCTGCCGAACGAGCGGGAGCCGATCACCCCGCCGGGCTGGGTGCCGAGGACGTCGGCGTCGGGGGCGAAGTCGACGTTCAGGCCGATCGCGGCGAGCTCGGTGCCGGCCGCCTTCCAGGCCGCCTCGGTGAGCCCGGGGTCCCCGGCCGCGCCGAACGCGAGCGCCGCGGGCAGCTGCACGATGCCGTCGCGGATGCGGGTGACCTGGCCGTACTCCTGGTCGGTGCCGATGAGCAGCGGCAGCCGCGCGGGCAGGCTCAGGGTCGCCTGCTGCAGGCCGGTCGTGAGCTTCGCCACCTGGGCCGGCGACTCGACGTTCGTGGTCTTGTTGGTGCCCGCGGTGGGATCGTCGGCGCTGGAGGAGACGAGGATGATGCCGCCGAGGTGGTACTTCTTGACGATCTCGGCCGGCGTGGACGCCCCCGCGTAGTTGCGGTTGGCCGCCGCCGAGCCCGAGGAGACCTTGTCGGCGGCGTTGCCGTACGCGTACGGCATCAGCACCTGGCCGACGAGTTCCTCGTCGGAGAGCCGTCCGGCCAGGGCGGCCGGGTCCTCCCCCGCCACCAGCGCGGACACCGGCCCGCTGGCGCCCGGGTCGGCGCCCCGCTTCCCCTCGTCGGTGCAGCCGCTCGCGAGCAGTGCGAGGGCCGTCATGGACAGCAGGAGGCGGCGTTCGGGACTCGGCACCGCCCCACTCAATCATGACCGCGCAACGCCGGTCTCTCACCCGACCCGGGTGAGGAGGGTCATCGGGACGCCGTCGGCGGCGTGGCGGTACGGCTCCAGCTCGACGTCCCAGGGTGCGCCCAGGGCCTTCTCCAGCGTGTGCGCGAGGGTCTCGTAGCCGCGCGCGCTCGCCACCAGCGTGCGCAGCCGGTCCTCGGACAGCACGATGTCGCCGTTGGCGCTGGTCGAGCCGCGGAACAGGCCGCGTCCGGGCACGTGCATGAACCGCTCCCCGTCCACGCCGGGGCTCGGCTCCTCGGTGACCTCGAAGCGGATCATCGGCCACTGCCGGAGCGCGGCCGCGAGCTCGCCGCCCGTGCCGGTCGCGCCGGTCCACGAGCACTGCGCCCGCCGGGCCGAGGGCTCGACAGGCTGAACCGTCCACTCGAGGCGGACCGGCGCGCCGAGGACGCGCGCGATCGCCCACTCGACGTGTGAGGACACGGCGAGCGGTGTCGAGTGCACGTATATGACGCCACGCGTGGGCACGTAAGACCTCCTGGAGACCGAGGTGCGTCTTCCCCTACGACCTCGTGCTCCGCGGGTCATGCCTGCTTGGCGGTGACTGTTGGGACCAATGATGACGATGTTGTGCGCGGCGCGCCAGAGAATCGGTCACACCGGTGCTGCGAAATGTCCAACGGACGCATCATCCATCAGGTAACGCACCTTCTTTGAGGGCTCTCGCAGGCTGTTACACTTTCTTGTCTTCCATACGCATGCCTCGACAAGGAGTTCCCGCCGTGGCGAGCAACACCTCAAAGACCGCGCGGGCCTCAGTCCGCGCCGGTCAGGCCGGTGCTTCCGGCGCCCTCAGCGTGCTGGGTGAGTTCAAGTACCTCATCCCGCTCAACAAGGGCAAGCACGTGTACGTGCGCAACCTGACCAACGGCAAGACCGTGCACCTCAGCACCACCTCCGACGCCTTCGCCGAGGAGATCCGGGTGCTCGCGGCGGCCGGCCACGCCGCCAAGATCCGCGCCGAGATCCAGGCCCTCGACGCGGCCGAGCCGGACAACGGCTGGGCCGCCACCGAGCAGCGCCTCGTCGACGCGGGCGTGTTCGAGGCCGCCTGAGCGCCGGTCCTCTGTCATCGCGAACGCCGCCGGGCACCCGCCCGGCGGCGTTCGTCGTTTCCGAAGCCGTGGCCGCCGAAGGCTAGGACGGCGATGCGCCCGGCCTTTTGAGGATCGCGGCGTTCGTGGCCGCCAAAGGCGACGACCGCGATACGCCTGGCCGCCCACGACCGGCGGCGTTCGTGGCCACCCAAGGCGACCACCGCGATACGCCTGGCCGCCCCACGACCTGCGGCGTTCGTCATTCCCGAAGCCGTGGCCGCCGAAGGCGACGACCGCGGTGCGCCTGGCCGCTCGAAGACGGTGGCGCTTGGTCCAGAAACGGGCCATTGGCGCATATGCCCCGTCGGGCGAAAAATCCGAAAAGTCGCGGCGCGGAGCGCCCGACTTTTCGAGCAGCGCCCGGAGCCCGATCGTGAGGCGCCAGTCCGGGCGTCGCGGCGCTCAGGCGACCCGAGATGGTGAGGCGCCGGTGAGAGCGGCGCGGCGCTCGGACGACCCGAGATGGTGAGGCGCCGGTGAGAGCGGCGCGGCGCTCAGGCGACCCGAGATGGTGAGGCGCCGGTGAGAGCGGCGCGGCGCTCAGGCGACCCGAGATGGTGAGGCGCCGGTGAGAGCGGCGCGGCGCTCGGGGGACCCGAGGGTGAGGGGAGCGTTGCGAGACCCAAGCGTTATGGGGAGATGAGGGGTAATCCTGGAAACATCCGGGTAACAATTGCCCATGGGTACCGTCGCGTTCACGACCGTACAGGTCCAAGACGGCGCCCGGCTGTACGGCGTGCTCCATCCCGCCGCGTCCAGGATCCCCGGGCAGCGGCCGGTCACGGTGGTCCTCCTGCACGGCTGGACGCTCGACAACCGGCTGTGGCGCCGGCAGATCGCCGACCTGGCCGAGCGGCTCGGGGCGCCGGTGCAGATCCTCGCGTTCGACCTGCGCGGGCACGGGCGCTCCGACGCCACCCGGGGGTCCGACGCCACCCTCGAACAGCTCGGCGACGATCTCGCCGAGGTCATCCAGCGGCTCGTCCCGCGCGGGCCGATCGTGCTCTGCGGGCACTCGCTCGGCGGGATGGCGATCATGGAGTACGCCCACCGGCACGCGGCCTCGTTCGCGCGGCGCGTGGTCGGGGTCGTGCTCGTGTCCACGTCGGCCGAGGGGTCCTCGCGCACGAGCTACGGGCTCAGCCCCCGGCTCGCCCGGGTCATGCGGGTGCTCGAGGTGCAGGGGGCCGGGCTGCTCGCCCGCTCCGGCGCCTGGCGGCCGCACCGGCGGCTGATGCCGCTGCTCGCGCCCGGCGTGCGCTGGCTCGTCTTCGGCCACCGGGTCGACACGAGCTGGGTCGCGCTCACCGCGTCCATGGTCGGCAACGCCCCGCTCTGCGCCATCGGCGGCTTCCGGCCCTCCGTCGACCTGCACCACCGGGTCGACACCCTGGCCGCGATGCGGGGGCTGCCGGTCGCGGTGCTGGTCGGCTCGGCCGACCGCCTCACCCCGCTCGCGTGCGCCGAGACGATCACCCGGGAGCTGCCCGACGCCGAGCTGCGCGTCTGCGACGAGGCCGGGCACATGCTGCCGATCGAGCGCCCGGACTGCGTGACGGACGCGATCGTCTCCGTGATCCGCCGCGCCGGGCCTCGAAACCGCACCCGGCGCACCCCGCAGCAGCGCACGGCCGTCAAGTCCGGCTGACCCCCACCCCGCCGACAGTCCGGACGAGGCCGGCGCCGAGGACGCGATCGTCTCCGAGTGCCGCCGCACCGGCGCACGGCCGTCAAATCATGCTGACACGCACCCCGTCGAGGGTGCGCACGAAGCCGGCACCGAGGGCAGACGAGGGCGTGTGCACCCCGGGAGCCACCTCGCCGGCCATCACCCGCTGGACGGCGCGCAGGGACGCGTCGGCCGTCAGCGCGTACGCGTTCGGGCCCGTCAGCGTCGCCGCCCGGGTGGTCCCGGCGGCGTCGCGGACCTCGGCCCACGCCTCGCAGCCGCTCGACTCGCGCACGGACGCGGCCGGGCCGCCCGGGCGGACCAGGGCCTGGGCCGCCCGCCGCAGCGGCGGGAACCCGAACAGCGGGGCCAGGGCCGCGCCCGGCGGGAGGGGCATGTAGACGGTGATGTCGGGGATGCCGGTCGAATGCCAGGCCGTGACCAGGTCGCCCCAGCGGGTCGCGCCCACCCGGCGGGTGCCGGACGGAAACGGCACCGAGCGCGACGGGCTGCCGAAGCGGGTCGCGACCAGCTCCCCGCCGACGCGCCGCAGGGCGCCGGAGCCCATCTCGGCCAGCGCCGTGCGGGCGGTACCGCGGGACATCCCCCCGGGCGCCGAGAAGGCCAGCTCCAGGGCGGTCGCCCCGGGCAGCTCGGCGGCGAGCAGCGCGGCGAGGCAGTCGGTCGGCACCACGTCGAACCCGGCCCCCGTGATCATCGCGACACCCGCCGCGCGCGCGGCCCCGTCCTGGGCGAACATCCAGGCGAACACGTCCAGCTCGCCGGTGATGTCGAGGTAGTGCACCCCGGCCGCGAGGCACGCCGCCACCATCGGGCGCGCGGTCGCGGCGAACGGGCCGGCGCAGTTCACCACGGCCTCGACGCCCTCGAGGAGCTCGGGGGACGGAGGGCCGGCGCGGTAGGGCAGGCCGAGCTCCTCCGCCAGGGCGCGCACCGGGGCCGGCGAGCGCCCGGCCAGCACCGGCCGCTCGCCCCGGGCCACCGCGAGGCGGGCCAGCAGGGTACCGCTGTAGCCGTTCGCGCCGTACACCAGACAGCCCACGCTCAGGAAACTATGAGACCCTGGGCGGGAACGGAAGTCTCAAGGGGAGGGTCGGTCGGTGCATCACATCGAGGTGTGGATGGGCACACTCTCCCCGATCTGGGTCTACCTGCTGGTCGGGGCCGTGATCGGCGTCGAGAGCATGGGTGTGCCGCTGCCCGGTGAGATCGCCCTCGTGACCGCCTCGCTGCTGTCCGTGTCCACCTCCGTGAGCCCCTGGCTCGTCGCCTCCTCGGCCGCGGTGGGCGCGATCACGGGCGACAGCATCGGCTATCTGATCGGCCGGCGGGGCGGGCGCGCGCTGCTGGAGCGCTTCGGCCGGCGATTCCCCAAGCACTTCGGCCCCGAGCACCTGGCCAAGGCCGAGCGGGCCTTCCAGCGCTGGGGCGTGTGGGCGGTCTTCTTCGGCCGGTTCATCGCCCTGCTGCGCATCCTCGCCGGGCCGCTCGCGGGTGCGCTCAAGGTGCCGTACGGCAAGTTTCTCATCGCCAACGCCACGGGCGGCATAGTCTGGTCGTTCGGCACCGTGTTCGCGATCTACTCGCTGGGCCGCGTCGCCGAGAAGTGGCTCAAGGACTTCTCGTGGGTGGCGCTCGCGCTGGCCGTCGTCGCCGGGCTCGCCACCACCTTCTACCTGCGCCGCAAGGCGGCCAAGGAGGCCGCGGCCCTGCGCGCGGAGGCCGAGAAGGAGCCGGCGGGCACCGCGTGACCCCGGCCGGCGGGAAGCCCGCGGCCACGCCGTGATCGAAACGTCCCCGACTCGCGAGTAAGCTTTCGGGGTTGTTTTTCGCCGGGCGGCAGGAGTAGAGCGTTGAGCGACGCGGTTCGCGACTCGGAGATCGCCGCCGAGCAGGCCTATCTCGACCGGGTCTACGTGCGGCTGGACCAGCTGCGCGCGTCCGCGGCCGAGGTGGAGAAGGCCGGGTACAGCCTGGCCCGGGTCGGCAACTTCGGCGCCCTGGTCGAGCGGGACGCGATGGTGTACCACGCGGCCCGGCGCCGGCGGGCCCTGGAGAGCGAGCACGACGGGCTGGTCTTCGGCCGGCTCGACCTCGGGCCCGACGGGGTCTCCGGCGCGGACGCCGCGGCCGTCGAGCCCGCGGTGCCGGACGGCGAGGTGCGCTACATCGGGCGGCTGGGGCTGCGCGACGAGGAGTACGAGTCGCTGGTCGTCGACTGGCGGGCGCCCGCGGCGGCGCCGTTCTACCGGGCCACGCCCGCCGACCGGATGGGCGTGGTGCGGCGGCGCAGCATCCGCAGTACCAACGAGAAGGTCGTGTCGATCGAGGACGACCTGCTCGATCCGGCCGCGGCCCCCGCCGACCTGCCCGTGATCGGCGACGGCGCCCTGCTGGCGAACCTGTCGCGGGCCACCGGCCGGGGCATGAAGGACATCGTCGCGACCATCCAGCGCGAGCAGGACGACGCGATCCGCTCCCCCGCCTCCGGGATCACCATCGTGCGGGGCGGGCCGGGCACCGGCAAGACCGCCGTCGCGCTGCACCGGGCCGCCTACCTGCTCTACGCCGACCGCAACCGGTACGAGAGCGGTGGCGTGCTCGTCGTCGGCCCCTCGGACGTGTTCGTCGGCTACGTGTCGCGGGTGCTGCCGTCGCTCGGCGAGGACACGGCCACCCTGCGCTCGCTGGGCCAGCTCGTCGAGGGCGTGCAGGCGACCCGGCACGAGCCGCCCGAGGTCGCCGCGGTCAAGGGCTCGCTGCGCATGCAGCGGGTGCTCGGGCGCGCCGCGCGGGGGCCGGTGCCGGGTTCACCCGACAAGATCCGGATTCTGTACCGGGGTGAGCTGCTCACCCTCGACAAGCCCACGCTGGACGAGCTGCGCCGCACGGTGCTCAACCTGGGCGTGAAGCGCAACGCGGCCCGGGCCAAGGCCGCCGGGCACGTGCTGGACGCGCTGTGGCGCCAGAGCGTGGAGCTGCTCCCGTCGGGCCGGCAGCAGCAGCGGGCCGAGTTCGCCTCGGAGATCGCCGAGCGGCCCGAGTTCGGGCAGTTCATGCGCGGCTGGTGGCCGGTGCTGCGCCCCGTCGAGGTGCTCGGCTGGCTGGCCGACCGCCAGCGGCTGCAGCGGTGGGCGAACGGGGTGCTGAGCAACCGCGAGATCGCGACCCTCGCCGGGGCCATCGACCCCGGGTCGCTCTCGGTCGAGGACGTGGCGCTGCTGGACGAGCTGCACGAGTACCTCGGCGATCCCCCGGTGCGCAAGCGCGCCGTCCGCGACCCGTTCCACGTGGCCGAGGGCGTGCGCGAGGTCGCCACGATCTCCCAGCGCATGGCGGCGGCCCGCGAGCAGGCGCTCGAACGCCCGGACGACTACCGCGACTACGCGCACGTCATCGTCGACGAGTCGCAGGACGTCTCCCCCATGCAGTGGCGCATGATCGGCCGCCGCGGCCCGCACGCCACCTGGACGATCGTGGGCGACCCGGCCCAGGCCGCGTGGGCCGACGCCGCGGAGTCGGACCGGGCGATGGAGGCAGCCGTCGGCACGCGCCGCCGCTCCCTGTTCACGCTGACCACCAACTACCGCAACTCGGCCGAGATCTTCGCGGTCGCGGCCCGGGTCATCCGCGCGGTCCAGCCGGACATCGAGCTGCCGACGGCCGTGCGCTCCTCCGGCGTCGAGCCGGTCGAGACCGTCACGGCGGCCGGGGACCTCGCGGCGGCGGTGCGCTCGGCCGCGGCGGCCCTGCTCGAGCAGGTCGAGGGCACGGTCGGCGTGATCACCCCGACGGCCCGCCGCGCGGAGATCGCCGCGTGGCTCGACGGGCTCGACGGGCAGCGGCTGCAGACGGTCGGGGCGCTGGACTCCAAGGGCATGGAGTACGACGGGGTGCTCGTGGTGGAGCCGGCCGACATCCGCGACGAGGCGGCGACCGGATTCCGGACGCTGTACGTGGCGCTGTCCCGGGCGACCCAGCGCCTGACGACGGTGGGCACCCGCGACTTCTGACCCCCGCGGCGTGAGAGGTTCATCGCCGCCTCCCCAGCAAGGCACACAACCAAACGAGAACCTCCAGTACGGCGACAGTCCCCGAAATAGCGGGGATTGTCAATGGATAACGCCCGGCGAACAGGCCCGCTCCCCTCCGGCCGAGGGGCCGGCACCCCACGCTCCCGGCGGCCCGTCCCGGCGGCGAGGGGCACCCGTGCCGGGGATGCCGCGCAGAGTTGCCTGTTCGAGTTTGTTGACTTCTGGTCGTCTAGGTTCGAAGCTGTACGCCATGCGAGCGGCCGAGGACTTCGACCGGGCCAGCGGGGCGCGCCGGCGTGCGGGAGTCGTAACGTCTGCGGTGGAACCCGTTGTGGGTCCGGTCACTCGCGCAGCCGTGCACACCCCCGCTGCGCCTGCGAAGGGAACGGCGTGATGCTCGCACAGCAACGGCAGGCGGCCATCCTCGATCTGGTCCGCCGCCATGGTGGCGTGCGCGTGAGCCAGCTGGTCCGCCAGTTCGGCGTCTCCGACATGACCATCCGGCGCGACCTCGAGGCGCTGGCCGACCGCGGACTCGTGGACAAGGTGCACGGCGGCGCCACCATCGCCGGGCCCGGCTCCACCGAGGAGCCCGGCTTCGACGCCAAGTCGGTGCGCCAGCGCAACGAGAAGGCGGCGATCGCCGAGCGGGCCGCCAAGCTGATCGAGCCGCACACCGCGGTCGCGCTCTCGGCGGGCACCACCACCGCCGCGCTCGCCGCGCACCTCGTCGACGTGCCGGGGCTGACCATCGTCACCAACTCGATCCCGGTCGCCGACACCCTGTACCACGCCGGGCGCCCGGACCAGACGGTCGTGCTCACCGGCGGGATCCGCACCCCCTCGGACGCCCTCGCGGGCCCCGTCGCCGAGGCCGCGATCGGCTCGCTCAACGTGGACGTGCTGTTCCTCGGCGTGCACGGGATGAGCCCGCGGACCGGGTTCACCACCCCGAACCTCATGGAGGCCGGCACCAACCGCCTGCTCGTCGCCGCCGCCCGCCGGCTCGTGGTGCTCGCCGACCACACCAAGTGGGAAATGGTGGGCATCGCGACCATCACGCCGCTGGACGAGGCGGACATCCTCATCACCGACGTCGGGCTGGCCGCGGAGGCGCGCGTGCAGCTCGCCGAGCGCGTCGGTGAGCTCATCGTCGTGGACCCGAACGGTTAACCCTGGAGAACGAGTGAAGCGAACGGTCACCCACCTCGCCGACGGCCGGGAGCTCATCTACTTCGATGAGCGCGACGACGCGTCCCGGGACGCCGTCGACCAACGGGATCTCCCGCCGCCCCCACCGGCGTCGGAGATGCGGCACGACCCGATCCTCGACGAGTGGGTGGCGATCGCCGCGCACCGCCAGGGCCGCACGTTCCTGCCGCCGACCGACCAGTGCCCGCTGTGCCCCTCGACGCCCGAGCGGCGCAGCGAGATCCCCGCGCCGGAGTACGACGTGGTGGTCTTCGAGAACCGCTTCCCGTCGTTCAGCCACCGCGTCGGGCCGGCCCAGGGCGACATCCTGCCCGGGCTCGTGCCGACCCGCCCGGCCGCCGGGCGCTGCGAGGTGGTCTGCTTCACCTCCGACCACAACGCCTCGTTCGCCGCGCTGACCCCCGCGCGGGTGCGCACCGTGATGGAGGCGTGGGCCGACCGCACGGCCGACCTGTCCACCCGCGACGACATCGAGCAGGTCTTCTGCTTCGAGAACCGCGGCGAGGAGATCGGGGTCACGCTCTTCCACCCGCACGGGCAGATCTACGCGTACCCCTTCGTCACCCCGCGCACTCGTCGCATGCTGCGCTCGGCGCGCGAGCACCGGGAGCGCAACGGCGGGTCGGGCAACCTCTTCGCCGACGTGCTCGCCGCCGAGCGGGCGGCCGGGACGCGGATCGTGGCCGGCAACGAGCTGTGGACCGCGTTCGTGCCCGCGACGGCCCGCTGGCCCTTCGAGATCCACCTGTACCCCAACCGCCAGGTCGCCGACATCCCCGCGCTCACGACCGAGGAGCGCGACGCGTTCGGCCCGCTGTACCTCGAGGTGCTGCGCCGCCTGGACGGGATGTTCGGGCTGAAGATGCCCTACATCGCCGCGTGGCACCAGGCCCCGGTGCGCGTCGCGCGCGACCTGGCCTACCTGCACCTGCAGCTGTTCAGCACCCGGCGGGCGCCGGGCAAGCTCAAGTACCTGGCCGGCTCGGAGTCGGCGATGGGCGTGTTCGTCAACGACGTGCGGCCCGAGCAGGCCGCCCAGATGCTGCGGGAGGTTGCCCTGTGAGCACGGCGCTGGAACGGCTGCCGGAAGGGCCCTGGGACGCCGTGTGGGCGAGCCCGGGCCGGGTCAACCTCATCGGCGAGCACACCGACTACAACGACGGCTACGTGCTGCCCTTCGCGCTGCCGCAGCTGACCGTCGTCGGTGGCCGCCGTACCGCTGGCGAGTCCTGGACCGTCTCGTCCGAGCAGACCGGCGAGACGGTGACGTTCGGCCCCGACGACAAGGTCGAGGGCTGGGCCGCCTACGTCGCCGGCATCGTGTGGGCGCTGCGCGAGGCCGGCCACGATGTCCCGGGCGCGTCCCTGGCGATCGCCTCCGACGTGCCGTTCGGGGCCGGGCTGTCCTCGTCGGCCGCGCTGGGGTGCGCGGTGATGGCCGTGCTGGTGGACCTGGCGGGGCTGGACGTGCCGATGGCGGTGCGGCCGCGGCTGGCCCAGCGGGCCGAGAACGAGTACGTGGGGGCGCCGACCGGCATCATGGACCAGTCGGCCTCGACGCTGTGCCGCGAGGGCCACGCGCTGTTCCTGGACTGCCGGTCGCTGGCCACCGAGCAGGTGCCGTTCGACCTGGCGGCGCAGGGGCTGGCGATCCTCGTCGTGGACAGCAGGGCGCCGCACGCGCACGTGTCGGGCGAGTACGCGGCCCGCCGGCGCAGCTGCGAGGAGGCCGCGAAGATCCTCGACGTGACGGCGCTGCGGGACGTGGAGCCGGCCGGGCTGCAGGCGGCCCTCGCGCGGCTCGACGACGAGGTGATGCGCCGGCGCGTGCGGCACGTGGTGACCGAGGACCAGCGGGTGCTCGACACCGTGGAGGCGCTGCGCGCGGGCGACGCCCGGCTGATCGGGCCGCTGATGACCGCCTCGCACGAGTCCATGCGCGACGACTACGAGATCACCGTGCCCGAGGTCGACACCGTCGTCTCCGCGGCCCTGGCCGCGGGCGCGTACGGCGCCCGGATGACCGGCGGCGGGTTCGGCGGGTGCGTGCTGGCCCTGGTGGACGCCGAGCGCTGCGAGGCGGTCGAGGCGGCGGTGCGGGGGGCGTTCGCCGATGCCGGCTTCGCGCCCCCCGACGCCTTCGTGGTCACCCCGGCGGAGGGGACCCACAAGATCCGTTAGCAGACCAGGCGCGCGTCGGCCCAGTCGGCGTGGTCGTAGTCGATGCTGCCCGCGCCGCCGAGGACCAGGCGGACGCTGGAGCGGCCGGTGACGTCCACGTCGATGGCGACCGGCGCGCCGGCCGTCACCGTCGGGCTCGTGTACAGCGTCGTGCCGTCGCCCAGCACCGAGAACGTCACGCCCGTCGAGCTCGTGCCCACCTCGGCGTCAAGGCCGCCGACGGCGGTGAACCGCGTGCAGCCCGCGGACGGGACCGTGATGTCGCTCGCCGCGTGGGCGCCGACCCCCTTGGGGTAGGACACGCCGCCGACGGTGATGACGCTGCCGTCCGCGGCCGCCTGCTCCCCGTTGGACATGTCCCGCTCCGGCTGGCCCCAGCCGTTGCTCGTCGCGCCCCAGGTGCGGTCGCTGACGGCCGAGCCCGAGCCGGCACCGGCGCAGACCAGGGTCGGGCTCCCCCAGTCCGCGTGGTCGCTCGTGATGCCGTTCGTGCGGGCGTCGGTGACGCGCAGCTCCAGGTTCAGGTAGCCGCCCGTCGACACGGTCAGGCGGGTCGGTGCCTGGCCGCCGGTCTTCACGCCGGAGTAGCCGAGCAGGCGGCCGTCGCCGTAGACCGCGAAGCGCACCGAGCCCGCGGTGCCCGTCTCGTTGTCGACCCCGACCTGCGCGGTGAAGGTGCGGCAGGCCCGGCCCAGGTACACCTGGACGGCCGAGTCCGCGTGCGTGCCGAGGCCCTTGGCGAACGTGGTGCCGCCGATGGTGAGCGTCCCGCCGTCGCCGGCCGCCTGCTCGCCGTTGGCGCGGTCGCGCTCGACCGGGCCCCAGCCGTTGCTGGACGCGGCCCACGTCATGTCGCTGACCTGGTAGGTGCCGGCCGCGGGCGCCGCGGAGAGGGAGCCCGCGCGGGTGACCCGGAACATGGCGACGCCGTGGGAGGGCACCGAGGCGCTGAGCGCGCCCGTGGTGGTGCCGGTCGCGCCGGTCCAGAGGTTCTTGGTGGCGTACGAGCTGGAGCCGGCGAGTCCGAGGGCGGCCGCGCTCGTCGAGACGGTCGCGGTGGCGGCCCCGCGGTTGAACAGGACCACGGCGACCGATCCGTCGCTCATCGGCTTGGCCCAGACCTCCTGGTCGCCCGCGTCGGCGATGCGGCGGCCCTGGGAGCCGCCCCAGTCCCGGTTCACGGCGATGACGTCGGCGTTGCGCAGGATGCCGAGGGTCGCGGCGCTGACCGAGCGCAGGTCGTTGCCGAGCAGCAGCGGGGCGGACAGCAGCGACCAGAGCGAGAAGTGGGCGACGTTCTCGTCCTGGGTGAGCGAGCCGTTGCCGACCTCGAGCATGTCGGGGTCGTTGTAGAACCCCTTGCGCGCGAACGGCTCCAGCCCGGCCTGCTGGTCGAGGATCGAGGTGATGCTGCCCCAGCTGGCGTTGATGTCGCCGGTGGTGCGCCAGGAGCTGCCCCCGACGTTGGGGCCGAAGACCCACGGCTGGTCGTCGCCCCAGTTGCAGATGCTGTAGACGATCGCCCGTCCGGTGGCCTTCAGCGCGTCGCCCATCGCCTCGTAGCGGTCGTAGGCGGGACGGCCCTGGTTGTTGCAGTTGTCGTACTTGAGCAGGTCCACGCCCCAGGAGGCCCACGTCTGGGCGTCGGTGGTCTCGTGGTCGAGGCTCGCGGGCAGCCCCTGGCAGGTGGCGGTGCCGGCCGAGGAGTAGATGCCGAGCTTGAGGCCGCGGGCGTGCACGTAGGTCGCGATGGCCGCGATGCCGCCCGGGAAGCGGGTGGGGTCGGGCTGCAGCCGGCCCTGGGCGTCACGGGTGCTCGCCATCCAGCAGTCGTCGATGTCGACGTAGGTGTACCCGGCGTCGCGCAGGCCGGTGCTGACCATGGCGTCGGCGGTCGCCTTGATCAGGTTCTCGTCGATGTTGCAGCCGAACCGGTTCCAGCTGTTCCACCCCATCACGGGGGCGGTGAGGGGGCCCGGCTGCGGCGTGGCGGTGGCCGAGGCGGGCGATGTGACGGTCACCAGGACGGGGATGGATGCCGCGAGGGCCAGCCCGAGGGTCGTGGCGGCGGCGGTCAGGGCGCGTTGCAGCGCCCCGGAAGATCGGATCATCGCAGCTCCCAGGCAGTACGAGATCGAACATGTTGAATATTGTTGTACGCCGTCCCCCACGCTCGCACAAGGTCCCCCATCGATGTCGGTCCGGCATCGCCCAGGTCTCGGTCATGTGACAGTTGGTGTTTGGTTTTGGGCGGGTGGGTGGAAAGTCTTGACAGAAAAAGTTGGAGGATGAGTGAATGCGATACACCTCGATGAGGTCCCGCACCGACACCCCAGTCGACCCCTCGCTCAAGGGAGTTGCACCATGATCGATATGCGTGGCCGCTGGCGGCCCGCCCTGGCCGTGCTCAGCGCCGCGGCCCTGCTGATGACCGGCTGCGCGAAGTCCGAGGACGACAACACCGGGTCCGGCTCGTCGGCGAACGCCTCCGCCGCCGCGCAGGCCACCAAGTCGGCCGACGCCTCCGGCGCCAGCTGCACGCTGCAGCAGTTCGGCGGCACCAAGATCGACCTGAAGACGGCGCAGGTGGGCTTCTCCCAGTCGGAGAAGGAGGCCAACCCGTTCCGCATCGCCGAGACCCAGTCCATCAAGGACGAGGCGAAGAAGCTGGGCATCCCCGAGGCCAACCTCAAGACGACCAACGCCGACTCGAAGTTCGACAAGCAGATCACGGACGTGAGCACCCTGATCGACCAGGGCGTGCAGCTGCTGATCGTCGCGCCGCTGAACTCCGACGGCTGGGACTCGGTCTTCGCCAAGGCCTCGGCGAAGAAGATCCCGATCATCACGATCGACCGGAAGATCAACGCGAAGAGCTGCACCAACTACCTGACCTTCATCGGGTCGGACTTCGCGGAGCAGGGCAAGCGGGCCGCCGACAAGATGGCCAAGGCCCTCAACAACACCGGCACGGTCGCGATCCTGCTCGGCGCGCCGGGCAACAACGTCACCACGCTGCGCACCAGCGGCTTCAAGGACGAGATGGCCAAGGTCGCCCCGGGCATCAAGATCGTCTTCGAGCAGACCGGCAACTTCTCCCGCGAGGAGGGCCAGAAGACGGCCGAACAGCTGCTGCAGGCCAACCCGAACGTCAACGGCATCTACGCCGAGAACGACGAGATGGCCCTCGGCGCGGTGACCGCCCTCAAGGGCGCCAGCAAGAAGGCCGGCGACGTCAAGATCGTGACGATCGACGGCACCAAGGGCGCGGTCCAGGGCATCGTCGACGGCTGGATCTACTCGGTCATCGAGTCCAACCCGCGCTTCGGCCCGCTGGCCTTCTCCACCGCCGAGAAGTTCTTCAACGGCGAGGCGATCCCGGAGAACATCATCATCTCCGACCGCGAGTACGACTCCACCAACGCGTCGTCCGACATCGGTCTGTCCTACTAGGCCCGGCAACCCCGGCCCGCGCCCGGCCTCGCGCCGGGCGCGCGCCGGGGTTCGACGCGTGGAAAGAGGCAACATGTCCCTGCTGGAAGTCACCGGGGTCAGCAAGCGGTTCCCGGGCGTGCGCGCGCTCGACGACGTCTCGTTCACGCTGAACGCGGGCGAGGTGCACGCGCTCGTCGGCGAGAACGGCGCCGGCAAGTCCACCCTGATCAAGGTCCTCACCGGCGTGTACCGCCCGGACGGCGGCGAGGTGCGCTACCAGGGCGAGCCGGTCTCCTTCGGCGGCCCGCTGGACGCCCAGGCGGCCGGGATCTCCACCATCTACCAGGAGGTCAACCTCGTCCCGCTCATGAGCGTGGCGCGCAACCTCTTCCTCACCCGCGAGCCGCGCAACCGCCTCGGCCTGGTCGACGTCGCCCGGATGAACCGCGAGGCGGCCGAGATCCTCTCCGGCTACGGCATCACCTCCGACGTGCGCCGCCCGCTGGGCCTCATGCCCCTCGGCGCGCAGCAGATGGTCGCGCTGGCCCGGGCCGTCATGGTGGACGCCAAGGTCGTCGTGATGGACGAGCCGACCTCCTCGCTGGAGCCCCGCGAGGTGGAGACGCTCTTCGGCGTCATCCACCGGCTGCACGAGCGCGGCGTCGGCATCATCTACGTGAGCCACCGCCTCGACGAGCTGTACCGCATCTGCGACAGCGTCACGATCCTGCGCGACGGCAAGCTCGTCCACGCGGGCCGGCTGGCCGGCCTGGAGCGCGTCGAGCTCGTCTCGCACATGCTGGGCCGTCCGGTCTCGGCCGAGCGCTCGTTCACCAGCTTCGCCGGCGAGCACGACGCCGCCGGCGGCGCGCCGGTGCTGCGGGCCACCGACCTCAACAGCCGCCACCGCCTCGCCGGCGTCAGCTTCGAGGTCCGGCCGGGCGAGGTCGTGGGGCTCGGCGGCCTGCTCGGCGCCGGGCGCAGCGAGACCATCAAGGCGGTGGCCGGCGCGCTGCCGCTGGACGGCGGGACCGTCGAGGTCGACGGCCGGCCGCTGCGCCGCCCGACCCCGGTGAGCGCGCTGAAGGCCGGCATCGCCGTGCAGCCCGAGGACCGCAAGGCCGAGGGCATCGCGCTGGGGCTGTCGGTGCGGGAGAACATCGCCCTGGCGATCCTGCCCCGCCTCGCCACCGCCGGCGTCGTCTCCGAGCGCAAGATCGACGAGATCGTGGACACGTTCATGAAGCGCCTGCGGATCAAGGCGTCCGGCCCGCACCAGCGGGTCGGCGACCTCTCCGGCGGCAACCAGCAGAAGGTGCTGCTGGCCCGGCTGCTGGCGACCGGCCCGAAGGTGCTGCTGCTGGACGAGCCGACCCGCGGCATCGACGTGGGCGCGAAGGCCGAGGTGCAGGCGCTCATCGACGAGCTGGCGGCCGAGGGCCTCGGGGTGGTGCTGGTGTCCTCCGACGCCGAGGAGCTCATCGAGGGCTCCGACCGGGTCGTGGTCCTGCGTGATGGCGCCGTGGTGGGGATGCTGCGCGGCGAGGAAGTGACGACGGAGCATTTGATGAACGTGATCGCGGTGGCGTCGTCATGACGGACACGACGGCTGTCGACCGGCTCGACCTGTCCCGCTGGCGCCGGCTGCTGCCGGTGTACGGCGTGTACGTGGCCCTGCTCGTGCTGGTGCTGTTCAACATCGTCTGGACCGACAACTTCCTCGAGTGGTCGAACCTGCGCATCCAGCTCGTCCAGGTCACCCCCGTGGTGATCGTGGCGCTGGGCATGGCGCTGGTCATCGGCACCGAGGGCATCGACCTGTCGGTCGGGTCCGTGATGGCCCTCGGGGCGGCGATCATCCCGCTGTACCTCGGCTACGGCCCCGTCCCCGCCATCGTCCTCGCGCTCGTCGGCGGGCTGGTCATCGGCCTGGTCAACGGCGGCCTGGTGGCCTTCGTCGGCCTCCAGCCGATCGTGGCGACGCTGGCGATGCTGGTGGCGGGCCGGGGCATCGCGCTCGTGCTGTCCAGCGGGCGCTACAAGGACATCCACGACCAGAACTTCATCGAGATCGGCACGGGCCAGTTCTTCTACGTGCCCTACACCGTGTGGATCGCCGCGGTGCTCGCCGTCGTGGTCGGCTTCGTGGTGCGCCGGACGGTCTTCGGCCGGCGGCTGCTGGCCGTCGGCGACAACCGCCCGGCCGCGGTGCTGGCCGGCGTCCCGGTGCGCCGGGTGCTGGTGACGGTCTACGTCATCAGCGCGATCCTCGCCTCGATCGCGGGCGTCATCCAGGTGGCCCGGATCGGCTCGGCCGACGCGTCGCGGATCGGGCTGCTCATCGAGCTCTCCGCGATCACCGCGGTGGTCGTCGGCGGCACCCCGCTGACCGGCGGCAAGGTGCGCGTGCTGGGCACCGTGGCCGGCGCGCTGCTCATGCAGCTGCTGACCGCGACGATGATCGCCAACAACCTGCGCGACTCGACCGCGCAGATGGTGCAGGCGGTCATCATCCTGGTCGCCGTGTACGCGGCCCGCGAACGGAGGACCCGATGAGCCGGACGCCTGCGCGCATGCCCGCCGGTACCGTGGTCACGCCCCCGGCCAAGGCGGCCCGGGCCGAGGCCGCCTCGATGCGCACCGAGCGGATCGTCGAGCTGGTGCAGCGCCAGGGCGCGCTCGCCGTGCTCGTGCTCGTGATCGTCGTCGGCGTCGTCACGTGGGACAGCTTCCGCACCTTCGACAACCTCGGCACGGTGCTCATCTCCACCGCGCCGCCCGCGCTCATCGCGCTCGGCATGACCTTCGTGATCATCAGCGGCGGCATCGACCTGTCCGTCGGGTCGCTGTACGTGCTGGGCGGGGTGCTGGCCGCCTGGGCGTCGCAGTTCGGCACCTGGGCCGCCTTCGCCCTCCCGCTGGCCGTCTGCGGGCTGTTCGGGCTGGCGCAGGGGCTCATCATCGCCTACGCGCGGCTGGCGCCCTTCATCGTCACGCTCGCCGGGCTGCTCGGGGCCCGCGGGCTGATGCTCGCCCTGTCCGACGAGGGGGCCGACACCTACCTGGTGAAGACCGACTCCTTCAAGCACTTCGGCACGGGCGAGCTGGGCGGGATCGGGTACCCGGTCTACCTCGTCGTGGTGCTCTTCGCGGCCGGGATGCTGCTGCTGTACCGCAGCCGCTTCGGCCAGTCCGTCTACGCCATCGGCGGCAGCGAGGACGCGGCCCGCCTGATGGGCGTGAAGATCCGCGGCACCCAGGTGCGGGTCTACGTGCTCTCCGGCCTCCTGGCCGGGCTCGCGGGCGCCATCAACGCCGCCCGGCTCGGCTCCGGCGTCACGGTGCTGGGCACGGGCATGGAGCTCGACGCGATCGCCGCGGTGGTCGTCGGCGGCACGCTGCTGACCGGCGGCGCGGGCACCCTCGGCGGCACCATCGCCGGCGTGCTGCTGCTGCAGGTGATCCAGAACATCATCAACCAGATCGGCACCGTCACGTCGGCCTGGCAGACGGTCATCAGCGGGGCGTTCATCGCGCTGGTGGTCGTGGCGCAGACCTATCTGGCCCGGCTGCGCCGGGTGGCCTCCGGTTAGTGGGGTGGGGGGCCGGGAGGGGAGCGTCGCCGGAGGCTTCGGCGGCGCTCCCCTCGCCGTTTCTGCAACTTGCAATAGCTGACGCTGCGATGCCGGCCGCACACCGTGTGCGACCTGGACCTTCCGTGCGCGAACACGATGTCCTCCTTGCCACCCGCACTGGAACATCCGCGTTGGAGGTTGCGCGTGAGCGTGCCCGGATACCGCGATACGCAGGGACGGCCCTGGGACGACCACGCCCCCGTGGATCCCGCCGAGGCCGAGGACTTCCTGGCCCTCTTCCACCACGAGCAGCAGCCCGGGGGCAACGGGCGTGAGCGCCTGGCCCGGGTCCGCGACGAGATCGCCGAGACCGGCACCTACGTGCACACCTACGCCGAGCTCGTCTTCGGCGCCCGGGTCGCCTGGCGCAACGCGAGCCGCTGCATCGGCCGGCTCTACTGGCGCAGCCTCGTCGTGCGCGACCTGCGCAAGGTGACCACGCCCGGCGAGGTCGCCGACGAGCTCGTCCGGCACCTGCGCCTGGCCGGGCAGCGCGAGCGGCACGTGATCCGCCCGATGATCTCCGTCTTCGCCCAGCACATCCCGGGCCGGCCGGCCGTGCGGCTGTGGAACGACCAGCTGATCCGCTACGCCGGGCACCGCCACCCGGACGGCACCGTGGTCGGCGACCCGCAGTACGCGCAGTTCACCGAGACGCTGCGGCAGTACGGCTGGCACGGCAAGCCCGACAACCCCTTCGACGTGCTGCCGCTGGCGATCGAGGCCCCCGACGGCTCGGTCACGCTGCGCGAGCTGCCCGAGGACGCGGTGTGGGAGGTGCCGATCGAGCACCCGGAGCTGCGCTGGTTCGCCGAGCTGGGGCTGCGCTGGCACGCCATCCCGGCGATCGCGAACATGCGGCTGACCATCGGCGGGGTGGACTACCCGCTGGCCCCGTTCAACGGCTGGTACCTCGGGACCGAGATCGGCGCCCGCAACCTCGCCGACCACGACCGGTACGACCTGCTGCCGCTCATCGCCGCGCGCATGGGCCTGGACTCCTCGACGGAGCGCTCGCTGTGGAAGGACCGCGCGCTCGTCGAGCTCAACCGCGCGGTGCTGTGGTCCTTCGACCAGGCGGGCGCGCGCATCAGCGACCACCACACCGAGTCGGAGCGGTTCCTGGCCCACATCGCGAGCGAGGAGCGCAGCGGCCGCCCGACCCCGGCCGACTGGTCGTGGGTCGTGCCGCCGATGAGCCCCTCGACGCTCGGCGTCTTTCACCGGTACTACCCCGAGGCCGACCAGCGCCCCGCGTTCTACCTGGACGCGGAGGCCCGCGAGCTGGGCCGGCGGGGACGCTCCCCGATCACCCCGCCCGCGGCCGCGCGGTGCCCGGTCGCGCACGGCGAGCGCCCGTCGCAAGCCCTCGCGCACGGCGAGCACCCGTCGCCGCCGCTCGCGCACGGCGAGCGTCCGTCGCTACCCCTCGCGCACGGCGAGCGTCCGTCGCTGCCCCGCCCGCGCCCGATGCCGGCGGCCGTCCCGCCGGTGCGCCCCGCATCCCCGGACGTGCTGGTGATGGAGGCGCCCCCGGCGGTGCCCGGGCAGCGCTCGGGCTGGTTCAACCGGCTACTGCGCCGCTGAGTCCTCGAGCACCGCGGCCAGGGCGTCCACGGCGAGGTCGATGTCGGCCTCGGTGACCACCAGGGGCGGGGCCAGGCGCAGGGTCGAGCCGTGGGTGTCCTTGGCCAGCACGCCGCGGGCCATGAGGCGCTCGCTCGCCTCGCGGCCCGTCATGAGCGCGGGGTCGATGTCGATGCCCGCCCACAGGCCCCGGCCGCGCACCGCGGTCAGCCCGTGGCCGACGAGCGCGTTCAGCCGCCGGTGCAGGTGGGCGCCGACCTCGCGGGCGCGGGCCTGGGGCTCGCCGGTCTCCAGCAGGGCGATGACGGCCCGGGCCACGGCGCACGCGAGCGGGTTGCCGCCGAACGTGGAGCCGTGCTCGCCCGGGCGCAGCACGCCGAGGACGTCGGCGTTCGCCGCGACCGCCGACACCGGGACGATGCCGCCGCCGAGGGCCTTGCCCAGGATGTACATGTCCGGCACCACGGACTCGTCGTCGCACGCGAACGTGGCCCCGGTGCGGCCGAGGCCGGACTGGATCTCGTCGGCGACGAAGAGCACCCCGCGCTCGGTGCACAGCCGGCGCACGCCGGACAGGTAGCCGCGCGGCGGTACCAGGACCCCCGCCTCGCCCTGGATCGGCTCCAGGAGCACGGCGACGGTGGTCTCGTCGACGGCGGCCGCGAGCGCGTCGAGGTCGCCGTAGGGCACGACGACGAAGCCGGGCGTGTAGGGCCCGTAGTCGGCGCGGGCCTCGGGGTCGGTCGAGAAGCTCACGATGGTCGTGGTCCGGCCGTGGAAGTTGCCGTCGGCCACGACGATGGTGGCCCGGCCGTCGGGGACGCCCTTGACCTTGTACCCCCACTTGCGCGACACCTTGATCGCGGTCTCCACCGCCTCGGCCCCGCTGTTCATCGGCAGCACCAGCTCCTTGCCGGTGAGCCGGGCCAGGTCGGCGCAGAACGGGCCGAACTGGTCGTGCAGGAAGGCGCGGCTCGTGAGCGTGACCCGGTCGAGCTGCTCCCGGGCGGCGGCGACGAGGCCGGGGTGGCGGTGGCCGAAGTTCAGCGCGGAGTAGCCGGCGAGGCAGTCGAGGTAGCGGCGCCCGTCGACGTCGGTGACCCAGGCGCCCTCGGCCTCGGCGATGACGACCGGCAGCGGGTGGTAGTTGTGCGCGGTGTGCCGCTCCGCCGCTTCCACGGCCGATGCGGTGCGGCTGTCGACGCCGCTGCGGCTGTCGACGCCCGTGGGACTGCCGACGCTCGTGCGGCTGTCGACGCCGGTGCGATTGACGACGCTGGTCATGCGCGGACCTCCAGGGTGCAGCACTTCGGGCCGCCGCCGGCCTTGTGCAGCTCGGAGACGTCGACGGGGACCGGCTGGAACCCCTTCGACGCTAGCTCCCCGGCCAGGCGAGTGGCGGCGGATGGCAGGACGACCCGGTGGCCGTCGCTGACCGCGTTGAGGCCCAGCACGGCGGCGTCCTCGGCGGTGGCGAGCACGGCGTCGGGGTACAGCCGGCGCAGGACCGCCTGGCTGCCCGCGGAGAACGCGCCCGGGTAGTACGCGACGGTGTCGCCCGACAGCACGGTGAGCGCGGTGTCAAGGTGGTAGTAGCGCGGGTCGACGAGGTGCAGGGTCACCACCGGGCGGCCGAAGAGCTCCTGCGCCTCGGCGTGCGCGGCGTGCTCGGTGCGCAGCCCGGTGCCGGCCAGGATCCAGTCGCCGGCCAGCAGCAGGTCGCCCTCGCCCTCGTTGACGCTCTTGGCCGCGTGCACGTCGAAGCCGTTGCGGGCGAACCACTCCAGGTAGGCCGGGCCCTCGTCGGCGCGCTCGGGGTGGCGGAACTGCGCGCCGTAGACCCGGCCGTCCACCACGGTCGCGCCGTTGGCGGCGAAGACCATGTCGGGCAGGCCGGGGACGGGGTCGATGAGCTCGACGGTGTGGCCGAGGGACAGGTACAGCTCGTAGAGGGTCGTCCACTGCTCGACCGCCCGGCCGGCGTCGACCGGCTGGGTCGGGTCCATCCACGGGTTGATCGCGTAGTCCACCGCGAAGTACGTCGGGCGGCACATGAGGTAGCGACGACTCATGGTCACAACCTACGACCCGCCCAGACGACGAACCATTGCGATCCGGTGCTTGGTGGCGCAGTTTCGTTGTGCAGTACGGCAGCGCAATGACGAATCGTTGCGCCTAGCGCAGCTCGCGCCAGTTGCCCGGCTGGGCCAGCAGGCCGGAGACGCAGTTCATCGCGCTGTCCTCGTCGGCGAACTCGTAGCGGCGGCAGCGCCCGTCCGCGCCGCCCTCCCGCGACTCGACCCACCAG
Organism: Dactylosporangium sp. CA-052675; assembly: GCF_050947935.1. GTDB lineage: Bacteria > Actinomycetota > Actinomycetes > Mycobacteriales > Micromonosporaceae > Dactylosporangium. The sequence goes on from NZ_CP192010.1 coordinate 9,005,654, forward strand.
ATGCCGGCGTCCTCGAAGAGGTAGACGTCGCGGCGGGCCAGCCGGCCCCAGGTGCCGTTCCACCAGTGCTTTCTGCGCTCCATGGTCGACTATTCGAACACATGTACCAACGTCATCGGTAGGGTGGGTTGGCGGATGCCCGGTCTGGGTACGCCTGCTCCATGTCGGCGGACCTCCTCGAGCTCCTCACGGCCGAGCACCGGCGGCTGGAGTCGCTCTTCGCCGACGCCGAGACGGCCCCCACCCCGCGGCTGCGCCGCGAGGCCCTGGCCGCCGCCGCGGAGGCGCTGCGGCGCCACACCGACGCCGAGTCGCGCTTCCTGCACCCGGCCCTGCGCGAGCACCTGCCGGCCGGGCCGGACATCGCAGAGTACGAGGACGCCGAGCACGCCTCGTTCGGCTCGCTCGCCGTGGAGCACTTCGACGCCGTGCGCCAGCACATGCAGGAGGAGGAGACCGAGCTCTTCCCGCGGCTGGCCCAGGCCTGCCCGGCCGGGGAGCTGCGACGGCTGGGGGATCTGCTGGCGAATTCGGTGCGTGTGACGGAATGACGCGGCGGGTAAGCCGTCAGGCATGGCAGTTTCCGAGGACAGGCAGCCGCTGATCGCCACGCTCAAGAAGGCCGCGTTCCATCTCAAGGACGCGGGCATCCCATTCTGCCTGGCGGGCAGCTTCGCGGTGTACGCGCGCGGCGGCGAATCCGTCGACCACGACATCGACTTCCTCATCAAGGAGGAGGACGCCGGGCGGGTGCTCGCCTCGCTGGCCGAGGTCGGCTTCCGGGGCGAGGTGCCCCCCGAGGGCTGGCTCGTGAAGGCCTGGGACGACACGGAGCACGGCGACCTGCTGATCGACTTCATCTTCTGCCCGGTGCAGCGGCCGGTGACCGACGCGACCCTGCGCGACACCGACGTCATCGCGGTCAACGCCTGCCACATGCCGGTCCTCTCGGCGACCGAGCTGATGATCCACAAGGTGCTCACGTGGTCGGCGCACTACTGCGACTTCGCCCGCGGGCTGCCGGTGGCGCGCTCGCTGCGGGAGCAGATCGACTGGCCCCGGGTCTACCGCGAAACGGCCCACTCGCCCTACGCCCATGCTTTTCTGTTCTTGATCGACCGCCTCGGCGTGATGTCGATGGCCGAAGCCAACGCGCTGGCGGCGGCCGTCTGAGGGGGGAACACGATGGCTACGGACCAGTACGTCGAGGGCGAGCTGCAGCACCTGCTCGCCGAGGACGAACGGATCACCGAGCAGGGGATCCGCTTCGTGCGCACCGACACCGGGATCGCGCTCGTCGGCGAGGTGGAGAGCGCCGAGCGCCGCGACACGATCTGCCGGGTGGTCGCCGAGGCGTTCCCGGACCTGCCGGTGCGGTGCAACATCGGCCTGACCCGGGTCCACGAGCCGGAAGAGGTGGAGGAGCTGTGAGCGGAGGCGGCGGCGTGGCGGGGACCGAAGAGGGCTGTGTTCGCGTGGCGGCGGTCGGCGACGTGCATCTGGATGCCGACGTCGTGGGCCGCTACCGGCCGGCGCTGGAGCACCTCGGCGCGAAGGCCGACCTGCTGCTGCTGGCCGGCGACCTGACCCGGCACGGCACCGCGGCCGAGGCGGCGTGCGTGGCCCGCGAGTTCGGCGGGCTGCCCGTGCCGGTGGTCGCGATCCTCGGCAACCACGACTACCACTCCGACGAGCAGGAGGCGGTGGCGGCGGTACTGCGCGACGCCGGCCTGATCGTCCTGGAGTGCTCCGGCACCGTGCTGGAGTGCCGCGGCGTGCGCGTCGGCGTCGCCGGGACCAAGGGTTTCGGCGGCGGCTTCGCGGGCGCCTGCGCCAGCGAGTTCGGCGAGCCGGAGATGAAGGCGTTCACCAGCCACGGCCGCGAGCTGGCGGCGCGCTTCGGCGAGAGCCTGGCCGAGCTGGACTGCGATGTGCGCATCGCGCTGACGCACTACTCCCCCGTGCCGGAGACGCTGCTGGGCGAACCCCTGGAGATCTACCCCTTTCTGGGCTCCTACCACCTGGCGCAGGCCATCGACGGCACGCCCGGCGTCGGGCTGGCCGTGCACGGGCACGCGCACGCCGGCTCGGAGCGCGGCACCACGCCGGGTGGCGTGCCCGTGCGCAACGTGGCCCACCCGGTGATCAAGCAGGCCTACAACGTGTACCAGCTGTCCTCGGTGCTCGCGGCCGCCTGACCTACAGGGGCTCGGCCAGCTCGCCGCGCAGGAACGTCAGGGCGTGGGTCAGCAGCCGCGACACGTGCATCTGGGAGATGCCGAGCCGGGCGGCGATCTGCGTCTGCGTCAGGTTGCCCGCGAACCGCATGACGATGATCTTCTGCTCGCGCTCGGGCAGCCGGGCGATGAGCGGCCGCAGCGACTCACGGTCGTCGACCGCCTCCAGGGCCCGGTCCGCCCCGCCGAGGAGGTCGGCGAGCTCGGCCGTGCTGCCGTCGCCGCCGGCCGGGGCGTTGATCGACAGGGTGCGGTACGCGTGCCCGGACTCCAGCCCCTCGATGATCTCCTCCTCGCTGACCCCGAGCCGGTTGGCGAGGTCGGCGACGGTCGGCGAGCGGCCGAGGTCCTGGGCGAGGTCGCCGGAGACCTTGCTGATCTCCAGGCGCAACTCCTGCAGCCGGCGCGGGACGCGCACGTCCCAGCCCTTGTCGCGGAAGTGACGCTTGAGCTCGCCGACGATCATCGGGATCGCGTAGCTGGTGAACGCCGCCCCGCGGGACGGGTCGAAGCCGTCCACGGCCTTGATCAGGCCGAGGCCCGCGACCTGGGTGAGGTCGTCGAGCGGCTCGCCGCGGTTGCGGAAGCGGCGCGCCAGGTACTCGGCCATCGGCAGGTACAGCTCGATGAGGTGGGCCCGGACGCGGGGCCGGTCGGGGCTGCCGGCCGGGAGGTCGGCCAGCACGGTGAGCAGGGCCTGGGCGGCCGCCTCGGCGTGCTTGCCGGGGGTGCGGCCGGGTGCGCGGGTGATGGTCATGAGGGGGTCCCCCTGCCTTACCGTTGCCGCGGAGCACCGCACGGCGGTCTCGCGGCATGAGTTCGGCCAGACGGCGCCCTGGTCTCGAGCGCCCGGCACGGCCCGCGGCGACTGGATCGCGGCTGATTTGACGATCCGCCGAGGCCATCCGGCGCTGGAGGCGAATCCAGCGACGGATGCAGATACGGTTCGTTCAAACTACCGCGCCGCCCGACCTCCGGGCAAGACGCGCACCACCGAACGTGGTCAGGAGACCTCGGAGAGTTCGTCCTCGTCCGAGCCGGTGTCGGAGCCGGACTCGTCGGCGGCGTCGGTGGCGCCGGTCACCGTGCGGTACACCCGCTCCAGCTCCGACGCGGTCCTCTCCCAGGTGTAGCGGGAGCGGACGCGGTCGATCGCGGCGCTGGCGAAGCTCATCCGGCGCACCTCGTCGCCGAGCAGGCCCCGCAGGGCGCCGGCCAGCGCGTTGGGGTCGCGGGGCGGGACGAGCACGCCGGTGACATTGTCGATGACGCTCTCGCCGATGCCGCCGATCTCGTAGGCGACCACGGGCACGCCGCAGGACATCGCCTCCAGCGGGGTCAGGCCGGACGGCTCGTACCAGGGGGCGCAGGCCAGGACGTCGGCGGAGCGGTACCAGCCGGCCAGCTCCTCCTGGGTGACCGCGCCGACGATGCGGACCCGGTCGGCGACACCGTGGGTGTCGGCCAGCTGCAGCAGCCGGCGGGCCTCGGGGTCGGCGTCGATGTCGCGGGGCGGGCGGGCCGGGTCGGGGCCGCCGACGATCACCAGCTCGGCCCCCGGCACCCGGCGCAGCGCCTCGACGAGGTCGCCGAAGCCCTTGCGCGGCACGAGCGGGCCGACGGAGAGGATGCGGCGCAGCCCGGGGCGGCGGTGGTCGGCGGCCGGGCCGGACGGCGTGAACGTTTCGGGGTCGACGCCGGGCGGGACGATCACGGTGACGGCGCGCCGGATGCCCATGCGGCCGAGGTCGGCGACCTCGTCCTCGCTCTGGGCCACCACCCGGTCGGCGAGGGAGCCCAGCGTGCGCTCCATGCCCGCCCGGGGGCCCGGTCCGGCGTTGTGGTCGACGGGCAGGTGGCGGCGCGCGGCCGCGGCGAGACCGTGGTAGGTGACCACGACCGGCCGGCGCACGTCGGCGGTGGCGGTGAGCGCGGCGAGGCCGGAGAGCCAGTAGTGCGCGTGCACCACGTCAGGGCCGCCGCCCGGTCCGCTGCCGTGCCCGTCGGGCTTCCACCGCTCGGCCAGCGCCCGGCCGAAGTCCCCCATGAAGGGCAGCTGGTCATCGGCCGGCAGCGGCTGCACGGGGCCGGCGGACACCTGCTCGATCGTGACGCCCGGCGCGAACGGGAGCGTCTCGGGCAGGCTCTTGTCCTCGCGGCGCACGTACACGGTCACCTCGTGCGACAGCGCGCCGAGGGCCTTGGCCAGGGCCGCCACGTGCGTGTGCCGGCCTCCCGCCGTCGGTCCGCCCAGCCCGAGCGGGCTGGCCTGGGCGGAGACCAGGGCGATCCTCAACTCTGCGACCTCCACCGAACCGACTGCGCTGAACCGACTGCGCTGACCTGCCAACGCCCCTACCCGGGCCGGATGGTGGTAAACATCAACGGGCGAGCCGGAGCCGGCCCGCCGGAGGAGCACGGACAGGAGAGGCGGAGGCATGGCCGACAGGGCCCCCGCAGAGGGCAGCAGCGCGGAGCCGGCAGAGGCGCTCGCCGCGCTGGTCGCGAAGCTGCGGGCCGAGCTGACCGGGGTGCGCACCGCCATGCGGAACCGCGCGGTCATCGAACAGGCCAAGGGCGTGCTCGTGGAACGGCTCGGGGTCACCCCGGACCAGGGCTTCGACCAGCTCGTGCGGCTCAGCCAGCGCACCAACATCAAGCTCATCGAGGTCGCCGCGGCGATCGTGGGCACCACGTCGCCGGACCCGAACGCGCCGGATGTGGTGAATATCATCGACGACGAGCTGCGCCAGCACCTGGCCCGCTCCCGCGGCCCGGCCGCGGCGTCGGTCAAGCCGGACGTCGTCCCCCCGTCGGCCCGGAAACGCTCCAGCCGCACCCCCGAGGTCGAGGCGCTGCAGTCCCAGCACCAGCTCCTGAGCGCCCGGATCACGGCCGCCCGCAGCTACGACGAGATCTGCGACGTGCTCGGCACCGCCCCGACCGCGTGGCCGGCGCCCACCGCGGTGCTGCTGACCCTGCTCGACCCGGACGGCGCCCAGCGCGGCGTGGGCACGTTCGGGGTGCCGGGCGAGGTGCGCAGCCGCTGGTCGCGCATTCCTCCCGACCCCGGGGTGCCCCTCGTCGTCGCCGCGCACGACGTGGAGACGCTGTGGCTGGCCCCCGAGCCCGGCGCCCGGCGGCGCTTCCCCGTGCTCGGCGAGCAGCCGTTCTCCGGCGAGACGCTGCTCGCGTCCCCGCTGATCTCCGGCGAGCGGGTCATCGGCGGCATCCTCATGACCTGGGCCGAGGCGCTGCCCGAGGCCGAGGAGCTGCGCCGCTACGTGGCCGCGCTGCTCGAGCCGGTGGCCCGCCAGGTGGACACGCTCATCGGCGACGAGATCGCCAGCGCCTGGTTCCACGTCGCCGGCGAGGAGAGCGGGCAGGCGGCCCCGGCCCAGGTGTGGCTGCCGACCGTCGTCGACGCGCTGCACGACCCGGGCGCGCTGCTCTCCCCGGTGCACGAGGACGGGCAGCTGGTCGACTTCCGGGTGGAGTACGCCAACGGTCTGGCGCGGCAGATCTTCTCCGGGGCGCGGGTGGACCCCGACGAGGCGACGCTGCTGGCCGCGTATCCGGCGCTGGGCAGCTCGACGCTGCTGCCCGAGTTCGCGCGCGTGCTGCAGGACGGCCAGCCGCGCCGCCTCGAGGGGCTGCGGGCCGACCCGCGCACCGACGGCGTGCCGGGGCCGCAGACGCTGTCGGTGCACGCGGTGCGCCTGTGGGACCGGGTGTTCGCGGTGTGGCGGGTCGCCACCGAGGCCGACCTGCTCTACGACCAGCTGCTGCAGGCCGAGCGCATCGCCGGCATCGGCTCGTTCTGCTGGGAGCTGCGCGACCCCGAGCCGCGCTGCTCCCCCGAGCTCGTCCGGCTCTTCCACCGCGGCCAGGCCGGCGGGCGCGGTGCGGACGCGAGCCGCATCCCGGTCGACGAGCTCACCGCGAGCGTGCACCCCGACGACCTGCTCGCCGTGCAGGACGCCGTGCGGCGCACCATCGTCGAGGGCAAGCAGCTGCTGGCCGAGATCCGGGGGGCCGGGCGCGTCAACGGCCGCCGGCTCCGGCTGACCGCCGAGGCGATCCACGACGAGACCGGCAACGTCACCGCGGTGCGCGGCACGGTGCAGGACGTCACCGAGGAGCGCGCGATCGAGGCCCGGCTGCGCCGCGCGGAGGAGGCCCTGGCCGCCCAGCGGCACCGGCTCGCCGACGAGCGGCGCGCGGCCGAGGCGCTGCAGAAGGCCCTGCTGCCGACCGACCCGGAGCTGGGCCACCTCGAGGGCATCGAGATCTGCGGCAAGTGCCGCTCGCCCGAGCGGGTCGGGACCATCGACGGGGACTGGTACGACGCCACGCCCGTCGCCGACCACGGCTCGATCCTCGTCCTGGGCGACGTGGACGAGCGCGGCCTGTCCTCGATGACCACGGCGGCGCGCCTGCGCTACGCGGTGCGGGCCTACGCCACGCTCGACATGTCGCCCGGCGACATCCTGACCGCGGTCAACGGGATGCTGTGCGCGATGGAGGTCGAGCACACGGCGTGCCTCATCGTGGCCCGGTACTCCCCCCACTCCCGCGAGCTGCGCTGGGCCGCGGCCGGGCAGGTGGCGCCGATCCGCTACGACGCGGCCGGCGCCGGCACGGTCCTGTCCGGCCCGCTCGGCCTGCCCCTGGGCGAGGTGGACGGGATGCGCTACTCCGACGCCGCGGTGACCCTCGCCCCGGGCGACCGCGTGCTGTTCTACACCGGCCTGAACGCCACCATCTCCCGCCGCCGCGGCGGCGGGCTGGACCTGGTGCGGCGGGCGGGCGAGCAGGTCGACCTGGCCGACTTCGACGCGGTGGTGGCGCACCTGCTCACGGTGCTCAACGTCCCGGAGGACGAGGACGTGTGCGCGATGCTGGTCCACGTGCCCTGACCGGCCCCCGCGCGCCTCACAGCGCGCGGGAGTCCCAGTCCCACGCCAGGCCCAGCCCGTCGAAGCGGCCGAGGGCGTCGCGGTGGCGGGCGGCGACGACGATGCGGTCCGGGCCGAGGTGGGCCAGCAGGTCGTCGTCGCCGAAGTAGCGGGTGGACGCGTCCGGCCACTGCCACAGGCCGTCGTCGAGCTCGCGCAGGCGGACCTGCACGCCGCGGACGGCCCCGGGCGGCGGGGCCATGCGGACCAGGCCGTGCAGCGGGGCGTAGGTGGCCTCGTAGACGGCGGCGTAGACCAGGAACCGCGACAGCGGCAGGCCGGTGCGCACCTCGCCGTTCTCGATGACCTCGGGGTCGGGGTCGCCGGCCCGGTGGGCGTCGGCGTCGTAGGCGTACCAGTCGGTGGCACCCTGCCAGAAGCGGGGACCGCCCGGCGGGAGCATCTCGTGGTCGCGGCTCAGCGGGTAGGTGTACCGCGCCTGGAGGCGGTGCCACTCGGCCAGGGCCGCGGGCAGGCCGGGCACGCCAGGCTGGCCGGGCTCGCCGGGCTCGCCGGGCTGGCCGGGGCCGGGCGGGGCCGGCGGGCGGTCCGGGGGGCCGTACCAGCGGTACACGAACCGGCTCAGGCTGTCCGGGGCGACGACGTCCAACTCGTACACGGGCAACATCATGCCGCGTTGCCGCGCGCCCGCCCGCCGGCGCGACCGTCTCACTGCCGCGCCGGCGAGACGTAGGGCATGACAAATATTTGATGAAAGCGCTGACCCGGGCCGCTGCGCCCGGAGCCACCGCCGCCCTGGACACCCTCGGCACCGCCAGGCGGTCGGCGTACGGCCGGCGCGAAGGCCGCCGCCAACCCCGGACCGCCTCGGCACCGCCAGGTCGTCAGCGCGCCACCGGCGCGAAGGCCGTCACCACCCCGGACCGCCTCGGCACCGCCAGGCGGTCGGCGCACGGCCGGCGCGAAGGCCGCCGCCAACCCCGACCGCCTCGGCACCGCCAGGCGGTCAGCGCGCGGGGCTGGCGCGAAGGCCGCCACTACCCCCGGACCGCCTCAGCGCCGCCAGGCGGTCAGCGCGCCGCCGCCGTGAGGTGGGCGAGGACCATCCGGGCCGCCGACTGGGCGGCCCGGATCGCCTCGACGTCGGCGTGGTCGTGCGGGAAGAAGGTCAGGCGGCCGTCCTCGCCCCGCACCACGGTGACCTCGACCCGCTCCAGGATCGCGGTCAGGGCCTCCTGCGCCTCGGCCGCGGCGCGGCCCGCGCGGGCGAGGACCGTGGACGGGACGCGCCACACATCGTCGACCGTCATGCTCCTCAGCGTAGAAAGCGCCGGGGTGGTACGACAGCATGATTTTGTGCCTGTGGAAAACCCGCTCAGAGGGCCAGGATGATCTCCGTGCGGCGGGCCGGGGCGCCGTCGACCGGGGCCGGGTCGTCGGCCGTGGGCGCGACCCCGCCGGCCGCGATGCGGTCCAGGGTGGCCAGGCCCAGCGGGCGCACCGAGCCGAAGACGGTGTAGTTGGGGCGCAGTACCGAGTCGGCGAAGACCAGGAAGAACTGGCTGCCGTTGGTGTCCGGGCCGGCGTTGGCCATGGCGAGCAGGCCGCGGCCGTAGATGCGCCGCACGCCCGTCGGGTCGCTGGGGGCCGGGGGCAGGTTCGCCGGCAGCTCGTCCTTGTAGCGGTAGCCCGGGCCGCCCTCGCCGGTGCCGGTCGGGTCGCCGCACTGCAGGACCTTGAGCGTCGGGTATGTGGTCAGGCGGTGGCAGATGGTGCGGTTGTAGAAGCCGTGCCGGGTGAGGTGCAGGAAGCTCTGTACCGTGCAGGGGGCCTCGGCGCGGTCGAGGGTCAGCGGGATCAGGCCGAGGTTCGTGACCAGGGTGACCGTGACGGTACCGCGGTCGGGGGTGTGGCGCGGGTCGGGCGGCAGCGAGATCGGCCGGGCCGGCGGGTCGTCGGGGGTGGCGGTGTAGCCGCACGGACCGGGCTCGTGGGCGTGCGCCGGGGCGGCGGCGGTGACCGCGCCGACGGCGGCGGTCAGCACCAGGGCCACCGCCCACCCATAGATCTTCAGCAATTTCATGAGTGCCGGTCTAACGGATGTCGATGCACCCGTCAAGCGCGGATACCGGACCCGTTGAGCCGATAACACCGCGCTCACCAGCCCGTATATTGGCTGCGTGGATGCGCGCGGACACCGCCTCGGGGTCGACTTCGGCACCTCGAACACCGTGGCGATGCTGGCGTGGCCCGACGGCCACGTGCGACCGCTGCTGTTTGACGGCTCGCCGACGCTGCCCTCTTCGGTCTACGCGGACGCGCAGCAGGGCCTGCTCACCGGGCGCGACGCGGTGCACGCGGCGCGGATCAGCCCGGAGCGGTACGAGCCGAACCCCAAACGGCGCATCGACGAGCCGACCGTGCTGCTGGGCGAGCACGAGATCGCGACCGCGGACCTCATCGCCGCCGTCCTGGCCCGCGTGGCCGGCGAGGCGCGGCGGGTGGCCGGCGGCGCGCTCGGGCCCGCGACCATCACGTGCCCCGCGGCCTGGGCCCAGACCCGCCGCGGGGTCCTGCTCGCGGCGGCCGAGCGCGCCGGGCTGGGCGCCGTGACCCTGGTCCCCGAGCCGGTCGCGGCGGCGCAGGTGTTCTTCTCCATGGGCGGCTCGCGGCCCGGCGGGGCCTTCGTCGTGTACGACCTGGGCGCCGGCACCTTCGACGCGTCCGTGGTCCGCCACGGCGGCGGGACCTTCGACGTGCTCTCCGCCGAGGGTCTGGCCACCTCGGGCGGCCTCGACATCGACGCGGCGATCGTCGGCTTCCTGGGCGCCGTGCACGCCGGCCGCGATCCCCAGGCCTGGCAGCGCCTGACCCACCCCGCCACGAGCGCCGACCGGCGGGCGAACCGCCTGCTCTGGGACGACGTACGCTCGGCCAAGGAGATGCTCTCCCGCACCGCCTCGACGATGATCCACGTGCCGTCGTTCGAGTCCGACGTGCCGCTGGGCCGCGACCAGTTCGAGGAGCTGGCCCGCCCCATCCTCACCGCCACGGTGACCGCGACCCGGGCCGCCATCGCCGCCGCGGGCCTGTCCCCGGCCGAGGTCCAGGGCGTCTTCCTGGTCGGCGGCGGCAGCCGGATTCCCCTGGTGGCCACGCTGCTGCACCAGGCGCTGGGCATCGCCCCGACGGTGGTGGAGCAGCCGGAGCTGGTGGTGGCGCAGGGGGCGGTGGGGGCGTCGGCCTCGTTCACGGCCGTACCTCCCGCCACTGCGGCCACCGCTCGGGCGACGGTTCCGGTCTCGCCGGTCTCGGCCGCTCCCGTCTCGGCTGGTCCCGTCTCGGCGGTGCCCACGTCGGCGGCGCCCGTCTCGGCTCCCGGCTCGGCCTCGCCGGTTTCCGTGCCGCCTGCCGCCTCGCCGGTCTCGACTCCTCCGGCCGGATCGCCGCGGCCCGGCTCGTCCGGGTTCTCCGGTGCTTCCGGGCCGCCCTTCGCCTCCGGTGCTTCGGGTCCTTCGTTCGCCTCCGGCGGCTCGGGCTCTCCGTTCGCCTCCGGCGGCTCGGGCTCGACGTTCGTCTCCGGCGGCTCGGGCTCGGCGGGGGTTTCGGGAGGCCCGGTTCCACCGGTGATCTCCGGCGGTCCGGGTTCGCCGCAAGTTCCCGGCGCGCCGGCCCCGTCGCAGCCGGCCTCCGCACCGGCGGGGAAGAAGCGCACGGGTGTCCTGATCGCCGCGGCGGTGGTGGTTCTGCTGGCCCTGGGGGCCGGCGCGTACGGCATCAGCAAGCTGCTGAACACCGGCGACTCGGGCTCGGGGTCCGGCCCGGGCTCGGACAGCACCTCGGAGGTCCAGGCCGACATCACCCGCGACGGCGTCGACTGGACCACGAACGCCGAGGACTACGACGAGAAGAACGGCACGACCGTCGCCTACGCCTGCCCGAAGGACGGCTTCATCGGTACCGTGTACGGCTCCAACCCGTACCCCACCGCCTCCTCGGTCTGCACCGCCGCCGTCCACGACGGCCGCATCACCCTGGCCGACGGCGGCCGCGTGGTGATCAAGATCGTGGAGGGCCAGCAGGAGTACCCGGCGTCGCTGCAGCACGACATCAACACCACCGCGTACGGCCATACCGCGTGGGCCTTCCAGATCATCAGCTGACGCAGCGGCGCCGGTCGGTGAGCGCGCAACAGCCCGACCACGCGGAGTGATGCACCGCCTATAACAGCTGCCGGGCCGCCTCCCCAGCGGCTATGCTCGGCCCACATTCGCTGGAAATCACCCTCTGGAGAATGCCGGGTGGAGGAAAAACCGACCATGACACAAGCCGGCGGTATGACGGTCGGGCTGGACACAAAGACCGGGGCCCGGACCTACACGCTCGACGAGCTGGTACGGCTCGCCTGGTCGGGAAACGTCCGGGTGCCGCATTTTCAGCGCGGTTTTCGCTGGACGAAGTCCGATGTCCTGCAACTGGTCGACAGTATTTACCGGGGTTACCCCATCGGCAATCTTCTCCTCTGGGAGCGCCGGGCCAATGCCGACCGCCTGCAACTCGGCGCGCTCACGATCGACGCGGCAGCGATGGGAAAGGCGCTCTGGGTCGTCGATGGTCAGCAACGGGTGACCAGTCTCGCGAACGTCCTGCATCCTGACGCACGTCGGGAGCCGCGTTTCGCGCTCGGCTTCGATCTCCGCGATCAGCGGATCGTTCCCCTCGACGGAACCGACGATGCTTTGATCGTCCCCCTCCCCGTCCTCTTCGATCTCGCCCAGGTCCTCTCCTGGTTCGCCGATCGCCCCGAGGCCGCCGAAGGACGGGACGCGGCCTTCGCTTTCGCCCGCGACCTTCGTCAGTATGCGATCCCGGCCTACCAGGTCGAGCAGGGCGATGTGCGAGTCCTCCAGGACATCTTCGACCGCCTGAACAATTCAGGGAAGAAGCTGAGTCGCGCCGAAGTGTTCTTCGCGCTGAATGCCGGAAACGAAGACGATGGCAGACTGAGCTTCCAGCGAATCGCGGAGCACATCGACGAGCGGTTCGGCTTCGGGCTGCTGCCGGAGGACACCGTGCTGCAGTGTGTCCTTGCTCGCCGCGGCCCGAACATCGAGCGCGAGATTCGGGTGGAGTTCGACCCTCTGCGGCGGCGCGGGGAGGTTGACTTTCCAGACGAAGACGCCGATGCCGCGTACGCCCACGGCGAGGAGGCCATCGGGCGTGCCGTCGAATTCATTCGAGATGCGGGCGTTCCGCACTACGGCATGCTGCCGTACCGCTATCTCCTGGTGGTCCTCACCCGGTTCCTGTCACTTCACCCTGACCCCTCCCCAGGCCAGCTCCGCCTGCTACGGCGCTGGTTCTGGCGAGCCGCGGTCGCCGGCCCGGTTGTCGCGAAGGGAAGCACCACAGGGACGACCCGCTCACTGACGAGCAAGATCCGCCGCTCCGATCCGAACGCCTCGCTGAACGGCCTGCTCGAACTCGTCGGACCGTCGGCGCTGCCCGATGCCCGTCGCTTCCGAAGCAATGACGCCAGCGGAAAGATCACGACCTGCTGGCTGTGGAGCCGCCACCCCAGGAACCCCGAGAGCGGCGAGGTCTACTCTCCTCAGGATCTCACCACGTCGCTGGCCGAGAGCACGACGCCCGCCGAGGCGGTGCGCGCGGTATACCGAAGCGGCCAGTTGGAACCCGAGGTGCGGCTCTGGACCGCCAACCGGGTCCTGATGCCGACGCTCGCGGAAGCACCGCCGGCCGTTGTGGGCCTCCTGAGCGTGCGCCCCCTTGCCGTCACCGAGGCCGACTGGGCCGCCGTCATGGAGTCCCACGGCATCACTCCGGAGGCCGAGCAGGCCCTGCTCGCGGGCGACAGCCGGACATTCCTCACCATCCGCCAGGAACTCATTACCGTCGAATTGCGGAAGTTTCTCGAGCTTTGGTGCGAGTGGGGATTCGAGAACACTCCGTCGCTCGATGACATGGTGATCGAGGATCTGGGAGACGACGAGTCGGCATGACGCTGCCGGAAGAGCACTACGGTGTATGGCTGCGGGACCTTCGCATCGGCACGCTCGTGCATCGGGGCGACCACACCCGCTTCCGGCTGACGGACAGCTACTTGTCCGATCCGAACCGGCCCGTGCTGGGCCTCCGTTTCGAGCAGGACCTCAGGGCGCGACACTCGGCCGCGCTGCGCCTGCCGCCATGGTTCTCCAACCTCCTGCCGGAGGGGGCGCTGCGGGACTGGATCGCGGCCGAGCGTCATGTCTCGGCAAAGCGTGAGATGGAGCTCCTCATCCAGGTCGGCCACGACCTGCCCGGCGCCGTGCGTGTCCGGCACGTCGAGCCGGCGGACGAAGACGAGGAGGAGCCGTTCCAGGCGGCCGAGCCGGCGCCCCCGGCAACGGTTCCGTGGCGCTTCTCCCTCGCCGGGGTGGCGCTCAAGTTCTCGATGCTCCTCCAGCACGACCGGTTGACGATGCCCGCCACCGGGGTCGGCGGCGACTGGATCGTGAAGCTGCCCGACCGTGCCTACGCCGACGTGCCACGCAACGAGCACGCGATGATGCGGCTCGCGGGCGCGGCCGGAATCGAAATCCCGGAGGTCCGCCTGGTCCACCGCGACCAGCTCGAAGGCCTGCCGCCGAACATCTGGCCTCCGGGCGAGGATCTCGCATACGCGGTGAGGCGCTTCGATCGAGGTCCGAATCGCGAACTCGTCCATATCGAGGATCTTGCCCAGGTTCGCGGCTTCTACCCCGATGACAAGTACACGGGGAACTACGAGACGGTCGCGGCACTGATCTACCGCGGCCACGATGTCGCAAGCCTGCAGGAGTTCGCCCGGCGTTTGACGTTCTCCATCCTCATCTCCAACGGCGACGCGCATCTGAAGAACTGGTCACTGCTGTACGCCGATGCACGTATTCCCCGGATTTCGCCGGCGTACGACCTGGTATCGACCCGCTTCTACATGGGCAACGACGAGGACATGGGCCTGCCGTTCGGCGGTGTGCGCCAGTTCGAACGATTGCGTCTGAGCACCTTTGACCGGCTTGAAAGCCGCCTGGGCGTCCGGGCCGATCTGGCGGCGATCGGCCGATCAGTCATCGATGCGGTCCGGGAGCTGTCGCCGATGCTGGACGAGTACATCCCCTCGAATGACGCGCTGCTGGCCGATGTGCAGGGCTCCATCCGCGAAAGAAGCCGTACACTGCTGAGCTCCTAGCCGGCCGGCGGTTCAGGATCGTGGTTGCGAGCGTCGCGCCGCCCCGGATTCCTCCGGGACGGCGCGGGGCGGGGCTGGGCGTTACAGCGTCTGTGTCGCCGCCACCGCCAGCAGTTCGCTCGAGTGGCTGCCGAACACGCCCACCGTCGCCGGGCGCGGGATGAAGCCCGGGATGGTCGTGAGGCCGTCGCTGCCGTCCACCAGGCGCAGCTTCAGCGGGCCGGTGCCGGTCAGGACCAGGGTCACGTCCAGGCCGGCGGCCGGGGGGCCGTGGAAGACGACGCCGAAGCGGTCCTGGTCCGCGATGTACGTCGTGGCGGCCCGGCCCTCGACCGTCGCCGAGACCACGCGGTGGTCGCCGACCTCGCCGTAGAAGGACAGGAAGCGCACGTCGCGCTTGGAGGCGATGCGCAGGTGCAGGGTGCGCCGGTCGCCCGAGGTCTCGTCGGACAGGATCGTCGCCTCGGGGGCCGGCAGGTTCGCGGCCTGGGCCGGGCCGACCGACAGATCGCCCGCGGGCAGGACCGGGAACTGGCGGTTGAGCTGCTGGTGGCCGTGCACGTAGGCGCTGGTCCACTCGCCGGGAGACTGCTCCAGGCTCACCCACTCGGCGGTGCCGGTGTCGCGGTCCAGCGCGTACATGAGGTGCGTCGGCTCCGGATGGCCCTCGTCCCAGGTGTCGGCGACCATGCCCGTCGTGGTGCACACGAGCGCGACGACCAGGGCCGCCACCGCCGGGGCCGAGCCGAGGCGGCGGTGCCGGGGCGCGGTCGCCGCGCGGAACAGGGGCTCGACGGCGGGCAGCGCGGCCAGGCCGAGCAGCATCGCGAACAGGGCCGGGGCCGCGCCCGTGGCCAGGCCGAGCGCCGGGAAGAACAGGGCCACGGTGGGCGCCAGGACCAGGGTCGCCACCGCCGCCCCCAGCGTCAGCAGGCCCACCTTGGCCAGCGGATGGCGGACGTACAGCACCGCGATCCCCGCCAGCGACCCCACCAGCGCCGGAACGGTCACGAGGTAGGAGCCGCCGGGAATGGCCGCGGCGAACAGGGCGCCCAGCACCGCCAGCAGCCCGAGCGCGCCCGTGGCCAGCGGGACCGGCCCGACGCGGCGGCGGCTGAGCGCATACCACCCCAGGAGCACGGCCGCCGTCAGCGCGACGACGCCGAAGCGGAACCAGGTCGGCCGGGCCGGGTCCAGCAGCTCGCCGTAGCCGGGCCGGATCGCGACGAGCACCGCCCACAGCAGCTGGGCGGCGACCGCGACGGCGATCAGCGGCACCAGGGCGAGCCCGAGCGCCGCCAGGGTCCTCGGCACCGAGGTCAGGCCGCGGCGCCGGGCCAGCAGCGTCAGCGCGGCGACCGCGAGCAGGGCCAGGATCGCCAGCGGCCACGTCAGGGCGGCCGGGTAGCGGACCAGGAGGCCGGCGAACGGGAAATAGACGGCGTCGCCGCTCGCGGGCCGCATGAGCGGCGGCAGGTCGGCCTGGCCGAACTCGCGGGCCAGGGCCAGGGCGTTGTCGCCGTGGTGCTGCAGGCTGGCGCGGTTCATGGTGGAGGGCCGGTCGAACGGGCTGTGGTAGACCGAGGAGCCGTCGATGTAGGCCGTGTTGAGCCCCGTGAACCGGGGCTGTGCCAGGAACGGGGTGAAGTCGGTGTCGTTGGACAGCAGCCGGTAGACCTCGACGGCCAGGCTCGTGCCGACCGGATGGGGCGTGCGCGCGTAGACGTCGATCAGGTCGGCGTTGCCCTCGGAGGTCTGGAACATCACCGCCGGGCCGCTGCTGCCGCGGGCCTCGAAGTTGAGCACGACCGACTGCTTCTGGCCGAGCGGGTGCCGGCTCACGAACGCCTCGGCGCCGCAGAGGCACGCCTCCTCGGCGTCGGTGAACACGAACACGATGTCGTTGCGCGGCTTTGCGCCGCCGCCCTGGGTGAGCGCCCGCGCCACCTCGAGCAGCGTGCTGGTGCCCGCGCCGTCGTCGTTGGCGCCGAAGCTGACCTGCACCGAGTCGTAGTGGGCCATGAGCACGACCTGCCCGGTGGAGCCGGTCCCGGGCAGCACCGCGACGACGTTGCGCACGTGGGCCATGCCGCCGTCGCCGAACTTGCCCGCGTTGACCCCGACCGTGTCCTGCACCTCGGGCGCGAGCCCGTAGCCGGTCAGCGTCTCCATGACGTACTGCCGCACCCGGTCGGCGGCCGGGCTCCCGGTGACGTGCACCTCCTGCCCCATGCGCCGCACGTGCTCGAACGCCCGCGCCGCGGAGAACTCGTCCGCCGCGATCGAGGCCGGCCGGGCGGCGGGCGGCTGGACGTCGGCGATCCCCAGGGCCGCGACCAGCGCGAGCACCACCAGCACCACGGCCGCGACCACGGGCCGCCGCGGCACCTCCCCGAAGCCGCGATCGGGCGGCGCGACCTCGGCGGACGGCGGCGCGACCTCGGCGGACGGCGGCGTGACCTCGGTGGACGGCGGTGCGGAAGGGGGTGGGGTTTCGTCGGACACGGGTCTCGTCCTCCAGGCGCGGTGCAGGGGTAGGCACATTCTGCACGCCGGGTCCGACAGTTTCGGCCGGGGCCGCTCGGGCCGGGTGCACAGCGTGATGTCGCCCGAACGGAGTGCTCCGGTTCATGAACGGGTGCCGCTCGGTTGTTGACCACCACATCGGCCCGCGGACTGCCTAGCGTCATCGTCCATGAACAACGACATCACCCCTGCCGCCGCCGTCGAGTTCGACGCCGGCTACCTGGCCACCGCCGAGCTCGACGCCCGCTTCTACCTCGACCAGGTCATGGCCATGGTCGGCGTCGACGGGCTTGTGGAGGCCCTCGCCCAGCCGTTCCTGCTCGCCAAGGTCGACCAGCACGCCGCGGCCGTCCGGGAGAGCCTGACCGCCGCCGGGAAGCCGATCGGGCCGCTGTCGCTGGCCGGCTACGCGCGCTCGGTCATCGCCGTGCACCAGCGCCACGGCCGGCCACTGCCCACCCCGGAGACCGTCGACTGGGCCGCCGCCGACTGGACGGTCCTGCGTCTGGTCGCCGTCTGCCACCTGGCCGACGCCGCCGACGCGTTCTGAACCGGTACCTGACCGACAACCACTGCCCCGCAGCGCGCCGTCAGCGTCGACGGCCCTGGGACTCGTTCCACCGGAAGTGCACGAACAGCCGCCCGAAGTTGTCCGAGTCCTTCTCCACCCGGTGATACAGCGCCTTGATCTCCCGCTGGTCCAGGAACCGCAGCACGCGCTTCTTGAGCTGCCCGGACCCCTTCCCCGGAATGATCTCGACGAGGGTGGCCCGCTTGGCCACCGCCTCGTCGATGATCCCGCGCAGCGCCTTGTCGATGTCGGTGCCGCGGTTGAAGATGTCGTGGAGATCGAGCTTGAGCTTCACCCCACCAGCGTAGTGCCGCTCACCGGGTGCCCCGCCGCCTTCCAGGCCTGGAAGCCGCCGGCCAGGTCGGTCGCCCGGTGCAGGCCCAGGTCCTGCAGGGCCGCCGCGGCCAGCGACGACGTGTAGCCCTCCGAGCAGAACACGACCACCGGCAGGTCGTAACGGTCGGCGATGTCCAGCCGCGCGTCGCTGCGCGGGTCGAACCGCCACTCGAGCACGTTGCGCTCGACGATCAGCGCCCCCGGGATCTCGCCCTCGCGGGCGCGTTGCGCGGCCGGGCGGATGTCCACCAGTACGGCACCCTCGGCGAACGCCAGCCGAGCCTGATCGGCGTCGAGGCGGTCGAGGCGGGAGCGGGCCTCGGCGAGGATCACGTCGATCCCGCGGCCCGCGGCGACGGCCGCGCTCACCAGTCGGCCCCGGCGCTCGTGACGGACTCGACGGACAGGCGGCCGTCGTGCAGGCGGTAGCGGGTCATGGCGGCGAGCGCGGGGCCGTACGCGTGCACGGTCACGGCCGGCTTGTCGCTCGCGTTCACGATGCGGTGCACGAAGTGCGCGCCGAAGCGGTGCCCCTCCCCCGGCCCGTAGGCGGAGCTCACGAGCCGGCCGCCCTGCACCGTCTGCTCGACGAGCTCGCCGGAGACGACGGTGAACGCGCCGGCCGAGCCGCCGTGGTCGTGCAGGTCGGTGCCCTGGCCCGGCAGCCAGGTCAGCAGCCAGACCTCGTGGTCGCCGGCGACGGCGAGGCGGCCGTACCAGCGCTGCACGGGGTCGAAGCGGGGCGCGAACGGCCACTCGTCCGGGTCGGCGGCGTAACCCTGGGCGATCGACAGGAGATCGGTCGCGCGGGCGACCGTGGTGACGACAGGCATGCTGTTCTCCAGTATTCGGACGTACTAGATAGGAATTAAAGCAGACGTCGAGCCCTTGTGGACGCAGCAGCGGGCCGCGACAACCGGAACGGGTGGGGTCTTCCGCGAGCGGGGCTCTAGCGGGTACAGCGGGCGCCGGCGTGCCGAACGAGGTCAATGACCAGTCGTCGGGTCAACAGCGCCATACTGCCGATGGTGCCGACGGCGCCGAGTGAGCGTCAACCGATGCCCAGCATACGGGAATCGTGTGATGCTCGGCGCTGTCAGCGGATGTCAGGCGGATGTGCGCGGTTTGACAGCGGCCCGGTGCAGGCTGCACGGGTCAGACGAGACATTCCACAGGGGGAACGAGCCATGAGTCTCGCTTTCCAGGCAACCGGCCTGGTCAAGCGCTTCGGCAAGACCACCGCGCTGGCCGGGGTGGACCTGGCCGCGGAGTCCGGGACGGTGCTGGGCGTCCTCGGGCCCAACGGCGCCGGGAAGACCACCGCGGTGCGCATCCTGGCCACGCTGCTGCGCCCGGATGCGGGCCGGGCGGTCGTCGGCGGGTACGACGTGCAGCGCAACCCGGCCCAGGTGCGCCGCATCAGCGGCCTGACCGGCCAGTTCGCCTCGGTCGACGAGGACCTGACCGGCACCGAGAACCTGGTCATGATCGGGCAGCTGCTCGACCTGCGGGCCAAGGAGGCCAAGGCGCGGGCGAAGAGCCTGCTCGCCGAGTTCGACCTCAGCGAGGCGGCGGACCGGCCGGCCAAGACGTACTCGGGCGGCATGCGGCGGCGCCTCGACCTCGCCGCGAGCCTGGTGGGGCGGCCGGCGATCGTGTACCTCGACGAGCCCACCACCGGCCTGGACCCGGCCAAGCGCGAGGACGTCTGGAACATGGTGCGCGCCCAGGTGCGGGAGGGCACGACGGTACTGCTGACGACGCAGTACCTCGAGGAGGCCGACGCGCTCGCCGACGAGATCTCCGTGATCAACCACGGCAAGGTCATCGCCCACGGCACGCCCGCGCAGCTCAAGCACATCGTGGGCGGGCAGACCATCAGCGTCCGCCCGGCCGACCCGGCGCACCTGGACACGGTGTCGGCCATCCTCGCCGACGTGTCGGGCAACCAGCCGGAGTCGCACGGACGCGGGGTGCTCTCGGTGCCGGTCGCGGACGACAGTGCCATGACGGCGGTGGTACGGCGCCTGGACGAGGCCGGCATCGGCGTCATCGAACTGTCGCTGCACCTGCCCAGCCTCGACGAGGTCTTCTTCACCCTCACCCGCGAGCGGCAGGAGGTGGCGGCGTGACGACCACGACCACGCAGCCGAAGTCCGGCGAGGACACCCCGTTCATCGCGGCCGTCCCGGCGCGCCCGTTCGGCCTCGTGCGGCACAGCCTGGTGATGGCCCGCCGCAGCCTGATCAAGACGATGCGCCAGCCGGAGCAACTGCTGGACGTCACCCTGCAGCCGATCATCTTCATCGTCCTGTTCGTGTACCTCCTCGGCGGCGCCATCGCCGGCGACCGCCACGAGTACATGCAGTTCCTGCTGCCGGCGCTCATGGTGCAGAACGTGCTCTTCGCGTCGGCGCCCACCGGCGTGAGCCTCAACACCGACATCAAGACGGGCGTCTTCGACCGCTTCCGGAGCCTGCCCATCGGCCGCTCGGCCCCGCTCATCGGCGGCGTCATCGGCGACATGATCCGCTTCGTGGTGTCGATCGGGGTGATGATCGGGGTCGGCTACCTGCTCGGCTTCCGGATCACCACGTCGTTGCCCGAGGCGCTCGCCGCCTGCCTGCTCGTCATGTTCATGGCGTTCTGCTTCAGCTGGATGTTCGTGCTGCTGGGCATGATCGTGCGCGAGCCCGGCGCGGTGCAGGGCCTCGGCTTCGTGATCATGTTCCCGCTGACCTTCGGCACGAACGTGCTCGTGCCGACCGACACGCTGCCGGGCTGGCTGCAGGCGTGGGTGAAGGTCAACCCGGTCGCGGACGCCATGCAGGCGGCGCGCGGGCTGATGGTCGGGCAGGGCGCCGTGGCCGGTCCGGTCGTCAAGACGCTGATCTGGTCCGTGGCGATCCTGGCGGTGTTCGCGCCGCTGGCGGTGCGCGCCTACCGCCGCAAGGCGTAGCCAGGACCGTGGCCGGGTGCCTCGGTCCGCGGCGGGAGCATGCCGCGGGCCGAGGCCGCGTCAGACGGGCAGCGACCCGGGATCGACCAGCGCCAGAGCCTCGGCCCGGGGCATGCCCAGGCCGCGGGCCGAGGCCACCTCGAACGCCTCGTCACCCAGCACCGCCCGCAGGGCGGCCCGGCGGGCGGTCCAGTCCGCGTTGGACGCGTCGCGGGTGCCCGCCAGCCGCTGCGCCGCACCCAGCGTCACCGCGGCGCGGCCGGGATCACCGCCGGCCTGCGCCAGGCCGGCCACACCGACCGCGACCTTGCCGATCACGGGCATGTCGTGGGCCCCGAGCGCGAGCCGCATCGCCTCGGTGAGGCGGGCGCGGGCCAGGCCGGGCTCCCCGCGGGCGAGGTCGATCTCGGCCCGGGCGGTGATCACGATGGCCTGGTACTGCGGTGCCACCAGCGGCAATCCCCGCTGCAGCCGCCAAGCCTCGTGGTAGAGCCGCTCGGCCTCGGCCAGGTCGCCCTCGGCCCGGGCCAGGTGGCCCAGCTCCAGCATCGCGTGGGACACGTCGCGGGCCGGCTGCCCGGCGTCCTCGACGAAGTCGCGCAGCAGCGCCCGGGCCACCGCCGGCCCTTCCGTGTGCCGGCACAGGGCCGCGCGGCTGACGAGCAGGTAGGCCTCGCTGGAGCGGATGCCGAGGCGACGGTGCAGCTCGATCGACTCCTCGAAGTGCGCGACGGCGGCGGCGAAGTCGCCGCGGCGGGTGTGCGCGTCGGCCAGCGAGGCCAGCGTCAGCGCCAGGCCCCAGCGCTCGCCGATCTCGCGGAACGCGGCCGCGGCGGCGGTGAGCTCGACCAGCATGCCGTCGATGTCGCCGTCGTTCTCGCGCAGGTGGCCGAGCACCGAGTGCAGCATGCCGCGCGCCCACGGGTCGATCGGCCCGGCGAGGCGGGAGCGCACGAGCGCGGTGCCGTGCTCGCTGTCGTCGCGGAACAGCGACACCACCGGCGCGACGAGCTCGACGAACGGGTGCCCGCCGGGCGGCACCGCCAGGGACTCGGCGATCAGGTCGTCCAGCTCCGCCCGGTCGAACTGGAAGTCCCCGGCGAAGCCGCTGTTGACCAGGTGCATCGAGCGCACCACGAGCCGCAGGTCGGGCGGGACCGGGCCGGGGTCGCGCTCCCCCGCGGCGAGAATGCGCCGCAGCCACAGCGCCGACTCCGCGTGGTTGTCCTCGAACGTCCAGAACCATCCGCTGGCCGCCCCGAGCCGGAACGCGCGGGCCGTGTCGCGGGCATCGCACAGGTAGGCGACGGCGGCATGCACGTTGTCCTGCTCCGGCCGCAGGCGATCGAGCCACTCGAGCTGCTCGCCGGTGCGCAGGTGCGGCTCGGCCCGCTCCATCAGCTCCAGGAAGTGACGAGCGTGCGCGGACCGCACCACCTCGGCCGCGCCCCGCCGTCCGAGCTCCTCGAGCGCGAACTCGCGGATCGTCTCGAGCATGCGATACCGCGCCGGCCCGGTGCCGGGCGCGATCTGCAGCAGTGACCGGTCGACGAGCGCGTGCAGCAGGTCCTCGGGGTCGCCGCCGCCGCCGGGAGCCAGGGCGGCGCTCACGGCCGCGGCCGCCGCGGCGTCGAAGGTCGCCGGGAACACCGCCACCGCCTCGGCGAAGGCGCGCTCCCGCTCGCCCAGCAGGTCCCAGCTCCAGGCGACCACGGCGTGCAGGGTGCGATGGCGGGGCAGGGCGGTGCGGCTGCCGCCGGTGAGCAGGCGGAAACGGTCGTCCAGGCGGGCCGCGACCTGCTCCGGGGTGAACGAGCGCAGCCGGGCCGCGGCCAGCTCGATGGCCAGGGGCAGCCCGTCCAGGCGGCGGCAGATCTCGACCACGGCGGCCGCGTTGCCCGCCGTCACCTCGAAGCCGGGGCGCACCGCGGCGGCCCGGTCGCGCAGGAGTTGCACGGCCGGGGACGCCGCCGCCGACTCGCGGGTGGCCTCGGCCGGCAGGGGCAGCGGGCCGACCGGGAAGAGCGTCTCGCCGAGGATGCCCAGCGGCTCCCGGCTGGTGGCCAGGATGCGCAGCTTCGGGCAGCGGCCCAGCAGCTCCTCGCTCAGCACCGCGGCGGCCTCGACGACGTGCTCGCAGTTGTCGAGGACGAGCAGCACACCGGGCAGGGCCAGCGACTCGGCGAGCTGGTCGGCGACGTCGCCGCGGCGGGGGCGGCGGGCCGTCTCGGGCTGGACCAGTCCCCCGGCGGCCAGGGCGCGCAGGATCGTCACCGGGACCTCGGCGGCCTCGGCGACCGGGGCCAGCTCGACCAGCCAGGCGCCGTCGGGCAGGTCCCGGGCCAGTTCCCCGGCGACCGTGGTGGCGAGGCGGGTCTTGCCCGAGCCGCCGGGGCCGACCAGCGTGACGAGGCGGCTGTCGGCGACCTGGGCGGCGAGGCGTTCGACCTCGCCGGTGCGGCCGACGAAGCTGGTCAGGGGCGCGCGCAGGTTGCCGGCGCGGGCCGGGCGGGCAGCATCGCGCAGGACGGCGACGTGGGCGTCGCGCAGCTCGGGCGACGGGTCGGCGCCGAGCCGGTCGGCGAGGCGGGCGCGGCAGTCCTCGAACGCGGCCAGGGCCTCGGCCGGGCGGCCGTCGGCGTGCAGGGCCCGGACGAGCAGGGCGACGAGCCGCTCGCGCAGCGGGTGGGCGACGACGAGCTCCTGCAGCCAGGCGATGACGGCGGCGCGGCCGCTCACGTCGGGGCCGGGATCGCCGGACGACAGGTGACCAGGCGACGCGGACCCGGCAGACGCGGAGCCGGGGGATGCGGGGCCGGCAGACGCGGAGTCAGGGGATGCGGGGCCGGGAGACGTGGGGTCGGGGGATGCGAAGCCGGAGGCCTCGATCAGGTCCTCGGTCGCGGTCAGCCGCAGCTCCGCCCAGCGGGCCCTGACCGCGTCGGTCTCCCCGGGGCCGAGGTCGGCCGGGGCCGGGCCGCGCCACAGGGCCAGGGCCTCGCGCAGCAGCCGGATGGCGGCCGCTCGTTCGTCGGCCCGCAGCGCCCGGCGGCCCTCGGCGACGAGCCGCTCGAAGCGCACGGCGTCGACGGCGGCGGGGTCGACGCCGAGCCGATATCCGCGCGGGCCCGACTCCAGCTCCGGCGGGTTGCCCAGCGTCTTGCGCAGGCGGGAGACGAGCGACTGCACGGCGTTGGCGGGGTCGGCCGGCACCGGGCCGTCCGGCCACAGGGCCTCGGCCAGCCGCTCGACGCTCACGAATCGGCCCGGTTCCAGGGCCAGGCGGGCGAGCAGGGTGCGCAGCCGGGCCCCGCCGACCTCGACCGGCCGGCCGCCGACCTCGACCGACAGCGGTCCGAGCACCCCCACGCGCATGCCCCAACTGTGCCACCCGGGTACGACAAAAAACCGCCCCGGCGAGGCGGCGGGCGACCGCGCGATATCCAGGCAACAGCGGTGAATGGCCCGTCGGGCGAAAAATGCGGATATGTCGTGGCGCGAAGCGCCCGACATATCAAGCGGGGGCCTGGCGAGATCCGCCCGGCCCCCGCCCCCGGCATCAGTAGATGCTCACGCCGTACACGCTGAGCGGCTCGGTGACCGGCTGGAAGTACGTCACCCCGCCGCTGGAGCAGTTCCCGCTACCCCCCGACGTCAGCCCGATCGCCTTGGTCCCGTCGAACAGCGAGCCGCCCGAGTCGCCCGGCTCCGCGCACACCGTGGTCCGGATGAGGCCCGAGACCCGGCCCTCGGAGTACGTGACGGTCGCGTTGAGCTGCGTGACCGAGCCGCTGTGCACGCCGGTCGTGCTGCCGCTGCGGCGCACCGACTCACCCACGAACGCGTTGGCCGCGGTGGTGATCTCCTGGTAGGAGCTGCCGCCGAGCGACACGTTGCCCGCGTGGGTCACGCCCGCGGCGTACTTCACGATGCCGTAGTCGTTGCCCGGGAAGCTCGTGCCGGAGCGCGTACCGAGCACCGACCCGCTGCTGGTGGTCCACGTGGCGCCGATGTTCGTGCAGTGCCCGGCGGTGAGGAAGTAGTACGTGCTGCCGCTGACCACGTTGAAGCCGAGCGAGCAGCGGGCGCCACCGGTGTAGATGGCCTGGCCGCCCGAGATGGTCGGCTTCAGCGCGGCACCGAGGCGCTCGATGCGCGCGCCGCTGCCGAGGCTCGCCACGAGGGTCTCGAGGGTCTTGACGTGCTCGGCCGGGACGGTCGGGTCGATCGACACGATGACCTGGTTGGCGACCGGGTCGACGGCCCACGCGGTGCCGGGGATCGAGGCCTTGGCGTCGAGCGTCGCGGTGATCTTCGCCAGCTCGGCCCCGCTGTGCGCGACCTTGCGCGCCACGGCGCCGCTCGCCTCGACGGTCGCCGCGGTCGACGCGTCGGTGACCGTGACGACCATCTTGTCGAGGCCGGCGTCGTAGTACGAGCCGGCGGTGCGGGTGCCCAGCTTGGCGACGAGGGCGTCGGTCGACTTCGCGGCGAGCGCCGTCTGGTCGGCGGCCGCGAGGGCAGCGGACGGCGTGATCACGGCACCGGCGGCCAGACCGGCGGCGATCGCCGCGAGCAGCCTGGATGAGGTCTTGGTGGGTCTCACGTGAGCCTCCCCTATATCGGAGCCGATAAATATCGGCCGCGACCGATGCTTTCATCGGGAAGGAACCCACACAAGATTCACCGGCGATTTACCTCATAGCACCCGAGTCATACTTTTCCGCCGATGACCCCGTCGAGCAGGAACTCGCTGACCGGCCAGTAGTGGTGCGGCTGCACGTTGTCGTCGATGGGCACGGTCACCGAGACGCGGCCCTCGGCCTCGCCGACGAACAGCGCCGGGTCGTTGCTGTCGGCGAACGACACCACGTCGAGCCCGGCCGCGGCGGCCGCCCCGGCGAACCCGTGATCGGCGACGACCAGGTCCGGGGGCGCCTCGCCGAGGCGGTCGAGCTCGGCCAGCATGGCCCGCATGCCGTCCGGCGAGTGGGTGTGCCACAGCGCGATCCCGCGCTCGGCGGCGACGGCGACCCCGCCGATGTACCGCACCGCCAGCGGCAGCTCCCGCCCCATGTAGTGCCCCGGCGACGCGAACGGCGCGCCCGGCGCCGGCTGCAGCAGCGCACACCCGGCCGCCCGCAGCGCCGCGGCGACGGCCAGGTGGACCTCGATGATCCCGGCCGGGTGCCCGGTCGCGACGATCACGCGCTCCCGGCGCTGCGCGGCCTGGCGCAGCCGGTCCCGCATGCGCTCGAGCGCGCGGGCGGTCTTGTGCGGATCGATGACGTCGGTGCCGGTCGAGCGCTCGGGGTCGGGGTCGATACCGACCCGCTCGGCCATGACCGCGAGGACCTCGGCCAGGGTCCACGTCTTGAGCGGCGGGAGACCGAAGAGGTAGCCCTCGCGGCCCTCGGCGAAGGCCGCCGCGTTGCCGTGGTTGGAGTCGCGCGTGGTCTCGACATCGCCGGCGAGCAGGGCTTCGCGAAGATGATTCACAAGCTCAGGCATATGAACCATCCTAGGTAGCGAGCCGTACATCAACGAGGAAAGCGGCTTAAGGTCACAGCATGGCCGAGATCTACCTCGAAACGGGCAGGAAGAAGGTCTTCGCCGGAAGCCTCGAGTGGCCCGGCTGGGGACGCTTCGGCAAGAGCGAGCAGGACGCGATCGACGCGCTGGCCGAGTACGGCGCCCGCTATGCCCCCATCGCCACCGCCGCCGGGTTCACGTTCCCCGCGGCCCCGCGGCTCAGCGTGGCCGAGCGGGTGCCGGGCACGGCGACGACCGACTTCGGCGCGCCCGACGGCCGGCCCGAGGCCGACGGCAAGGCGGTCACCGCGGCGGTCGCGGCCCGCCACACCAAGCTGCTGCGCGCCGCGTGGGAGGCCTTCGACGCGTACGCCGCCGAGGCCCCCGAGCGGCTGCGCAAGGGCCCGCGGGGCGGCGGCCGCGACCGGGACAAGATGATCGGGCACCTGCGCGACTCCGAGGCCGCGTACGCCCGCAAGATCGGCATCCGGCTCAAGCCGGCCGAGCCGGACGGGCTGCGCGACGCCGTCATCGAGGTCCTGGGCACCCCCGGTGACGGCGGGCCGCTCACCGGGAACGGGTGGACGGCCCGGTACGCCGCCCGCCGCTTCGTCTGGCACGTGCTGGACCACCTGTGGGAGATGCAGGACCGCTCAGACGTGGGCTCAGACATGGGCTCAGACATGGAAGGCGCGCAGTAGCTCGGCCTCGGCCTCCACCTCGCGGGCGGCGCGAGCGGGCAGCGGTGCGAACGGCTCCCACACGACCCGGGAACCGCGCAGCGACCAGGTGCCCGCGACCTGCCCGTCGACCAGGAACGTCCCGATCGACTGGGGCATCCGCGTGTGGAAGACCTTCGAGCGGTGCTCCTCCGGCAGGATCAGCGTCCGCCGCGCGTGCACGAGCAGCGCGGCGTCCCAGGTCGGCAGGAACCGTACCGGTGCGGGGGTTTCGGGATCGGGCAGCGGCGCCTCCGGCAGGTCGACCAGCTCGCGGCCCCGCTCGTCGGTGAACCGGCGCAGCTCGAGGCGGCCGAGCACGGCGGCGATCGCGTCGGCGGGCAGCCCGGCCCAGGTCGCGATCTCGGTGCGGTGGGCGGGGCCGAACGCGCCGAGGTAGCGGCGCACCAGGTGCTCGCGGGCCTCGGCCTCGCCGATCGCGGACGGGCCGATCCAGTCCTCGGCGAGGCCGTAGACGTCGGCCCGGCGCCGGTCCCAGGTGCCCGACGGCGGCACCCGGACCAGGTCGAGCCACAGGTGGATGTGCTTGCGCACGCCCGGGCCGAGATCGGTGCGGCGCAGCGGGCCGCGGGCCAGCAGCCGGGCCGCCTCGGCGATGTCGTCGCGCAGCGCCGGGTCGACCGGGTAGCGGGTCTCCCGCACGGCCTCCACGAGGGGCCAGAAGTCGGCCCGCGACACGAGGTGGATCGTCCCCCGCAGCACGGTGGCCTGGACCACCGCGCGCTCCTGCAGCAGGCGGGTCACCGCCGAGCGCTCGAGGTCCGCGACCCGGGTCCACAGGCCGATGTACATCGAGGGCGCATACTGCGCCTGCAGCCCGCCCATCCGCTCCAGCGCGTCCGGCACCGGCAGCGCGGCCCGCTCCAGCAGCAGCTGCCGGGCCAGCAGCGCCCGGTTCAGCGCACGCGTGGAGAGCACCGTCATGCGGCGTCACGCAGGGCGGCCCGGACGAGCTCCAGGGCGCCGTCGTAGGACAGCCCGCGCTCGCGCAGCAGCCGTCCCCCGCTCCCCCGCTCCTCCTTGAGCACGCCGAGCAGGATGTGCTCGGTGCCGATGTAGTTGTGCTTGAGCGACAGCGCCACCCGCAGCGACAGCTCCAGGCTCTTCTTGGCCCCGTTGTTGAACCGGGTCGGCATCTTCGAGCGGCGGAACAGCAGACCGCCCCGCTCGGCCGGCTCGGCCCGTTCCAGGGCGCCCGGCCCGAAGCGCCGCTCGACGCTGGCCCGCACCGCGGCGAGGTCGATGCCGATCGAACGCAGCGCGGCCGCGTCGTCCCCGGCCGCGACCGCCGCGCGCACCTCGGCGCGGACGATCCCGGCCCCGTCGAGCACGGTCCGGGCGATCCCGCCGTCCTCGGCGAGCAGCCCCAGCACCAGGTGCTCGGTGCCGATGATCGGGTGGCCGAGGTCGTCGGCCTCGGTCTTGGCCAGTCGCACCACGGTGCGGGCCCGGTCGGTGAACCGCTCGAACATCTACCCCTCCTGCCTCGGGACGGGCCGGCCGGCGTGCTTCTTGTGCACCGCCTGGCGCGTCACGTCCAGCGCGTCGGCAATCTCCTGCCACGACCAGCCCTGCCGGCGCGCGTTGTCGACCTGCAGCACTTCGAGCGCGTCGGCGAGGCGCCGCAGGGCGACCGCCGCCCGCAGTCCGATGCGCGGATCGGCGCCGGCCGCCGCCTCCGCGAGGTCATTGGCCTCCGTCATGGCGTCAACACTAGTTGACGCGATGGCCGTTCGTCAACCGGAGTTGACGCCTAGCCTCGACCGGGTGAGCACACTTCCGGTCATCGACATCACCGGCCTGGCCCGCGACGGCCGGGACGAGCGCGCCGCCCGCGAGATCGAGGCGGCCTGCCGGGCCAGCGGCTTCTTCTACGTGGCCGGCCACGGCGTGGACCCGGACCTCATCGCGCGGCTCGACGCGGCCGCGCGGACCTTCTTCGCCCTCCCCGAGGCCGAGAAGCTCGAGATCGCCATGGCCCGCGGCGGCCGGGCCTGGCGCGGGTTCTTCCCGGTCGGCGCCGAGCTCACCTCCGGGGTGCCGGACCGCAAGGAGGGCCTGTACTTCGGCACCGAGCTCGGCCCCGACGCCCCCCGGGTGCGGGCCCGGCTGCCGCTGCACGGCGCGAACCTGTTCCCGGCCCGGGTGCCCGAACTGCGCGAGACGGTGCTGCGCTACATCGACGCGCTCACCGGCACCGCCCAGGCCGTGCTGCGCGGGGTGGCGCAGAGCCTCGGCCTGGACGCGGAGTACTTCGCCACCGGCTACACCGCGGACCCCACGGTGCTGTTCCGCATCTTCCACTACCCGCCCAGCCCGCCCGGCAGCCGCGAGTGGGGCGTCGGCGAGCACACCGACTACGGGCTGCTCACGCTCCTGCTGCAGGACGACAACGGCGGCCTGCAGGTGCGGCGCCCGGCCGGCGAGGACGGCGGGGAGGACGGCTGGATCGACGCGCCGCCGATCCCGGGCACGTTCGTGTGCAACATCGGCGACATGCTCGACCGGATGACCGGCGGGTGGTACCGCTCCACGCCCCACCGCGTGCGCAACACCAGCGGCAACGAGCGCCTGTCGTTCCCCTTCTTCTTCGACCCGGACTTCACCGCCGAGGTCCCCCCGCTGCCGGGCCGCACCGCGACGGGTGACCCGCGCCGCTGGGACGGCCAGGATCTGCGCGCATTTACCGGCACCTACGGCGATTATCTGGTGCGAAAGGTGGGCAAGGTGTTCCCGGAGCTGATCGCGGACGTCAACGAGGACGCCTGAGCACCGTCACCCCGGCCGGGGTGGATCGGTTGAACCCCGAGGAAGCGTTCCACGAGGCCAGTGGCACGTTCCCGGGAGCAAACCTGTCCGCGGTGTTCGTAGCGTAAGAGTCACCCCACCGTAGCCAGGAGGCGACGATGACCACCCCCACCCCCACCACGACCCGCAAGCTGACCCGCTTCGACGCCGAGCAGGGCATGTTGATCTTCCTTGCCGCTCTCGTGCTCGTCGTCGTGACCGCGGTGATCGCCGTCGGCGGCTGACCGAGCCGCCGGCGGTGACCGCCGGGCGAACTCGGAGAAGGAGCCGACGAGCGCGTGCTGCAACTCGAAGAGCCTCCGACCGGGGAACGCCCCGAGCCCCGCCGGCC
This sequence comes from Dactylosporangium sp. CA-052675, assembly GCF_050947935.1. Classification (GTDB taxonomy): domain Bacteria; phylum Actinomycetota; class Actinomycetes; order Mycobacteriales; family Micromonosporaceae; genus Dactylosporangium. Next base: position 9,035,844 of record NZ_CP192010.1, read on the forward strand.
CGCGAGCCGCCTGCGCCGCACCCGCCGCGACCCCCGATGGGCCCGTTCGCTGCTGGTGAGCGGCGCGATCCTGATGCTGCTGGCCGGCAGCGCCTTCGTCGCCAAGGATCTGCTGATCGGCTACGTCACCGGCAACGTCCAGCAGGACGACCTCATCGATCCGGTGGCCGGGCCGCAGGGCCGCCACGCCACCATCAGCGGGGCGAAGACCATCCTGCTGGTCGGCACCGACACCCGGCCGGACCAGAGCCCCACCGAGGCGGTCCGGTCCGACTCGATCATCGTCGTGCACATCCCGGCCGACCACGGCTCGGCGTACCTCATCTCGATCCCCCGCGACACGTGGGTGCGGATCCCCGAGTTCACCAACGGCCGGTCGAGGTACTCCGGCGGCCACGACAAGATCAACGCCGCGTTCGCCGTCGGCGGCCTGAAGCTCACCGGCCGCGACCAGCGCAGGTACGGCATGACGCTGCTGGCCCGCACCATCGAGGAGAACTGGGGCCTCACCTTCGACGCCGCCGCGATCGTCGACTTCGCCGGCTTCACCAAGGTCGTGCAGGTGCTGGGCGGGGTGGACATGTACGTCGACCAGGAGACCCGCTCGGTGCACATCGGGCACGACGCCAAGGGCGAGACCAGGGTCCCCTACATCCAGCGGTTCAACGCCTCCGGCGGCACCGACCTCGTCCCGGTCGCCGGGGTCACCCCGCAGACCTACCATGTCGGCTACCAGCACCTGGAGCCGTGGCAGGCGCTGGACTACGTGCGCCAGCGCGACACGCTGCCGCACAGCGACTACGACCGCCAGCGCCACCAGCAGCAGTTCATCAAGGCGCTGCTGCGCGGGATCGCCAGCCGCGACACGCTCACCGACCCGGTGAAGCTCAAGCAGATCCTCGACGTCGTCGGGCAGTCCATGACCATCGACTCGGGCGGCATCGACCTGCAGGACTGGATCTTCGCGATGCAGGGCATCGGCGGCGACAACCTGCTCACCGTGAAGACGAACAACGGCACGTTCCACGAGTCGGCGCAGCAGCCCGGGGCCGAGGCGCTCGACGACACCACCCTGGCCCTGCTCGAGGCCGTGCGCTCCGACACCGTGCAGACGTTCCTCACCGCCCGCACGGACCTGGTCAGCAGCAGCTAGACCCGGTCCTGCACGCGCGGGCGCAGGTGCTCCACGACGGCGTCGGCGGCCTCGCCGAGGACCCGGATCTGCTCCTCGGTCAGCAGGTCGATGAAGTGCTCGCGGACCGCGGCCACGTGCCCGGGCGCGGCCGCCCGCAGGGTCGCCATCCCGGCGTCGGTGAGCACGATGAAGGCGCCGCGACCGTCGGAGGGGCACTCCTTGCGGGTGACCAGGCCGCGCTGCTGCATGCGGGTCACGTGGTGGGAGAGGCGGCTCTTGGACCACAGCATCCGCTCGGCCATCTCGCTGAGCCGGATGCGCCGGTCCTCGGCGGCCGACAGGCTGCTCAGCACGTCGTAGTCCGGCTCGGAAAGCCCCTGGTTGGCCGCGAGCTCGCGGGAGATCTGCAGGTCGAGCAGCGCCTTCATCCGCCGGTACCCGATCCAGGCCCGGAACTCGTCCTCGTCCAGCCACCGCGGGACACCGTTGTCTGCCACGTCTCACACTGTAGTCGTTGACGTGTCACCTAACCAGTGTCACGATGATGACATGTCAACAACACAGCCACGCCCACGCCTCGAGGTCATCGTCGCCAGCACCCGCCCGGGACGGGTGGGCCGGGTGGTCGCCGACTGGTTCATCGGCGAGGTCGGGCAGCACAACGGCTTCGACGTGCACGTCTCCGACCTCGCCGAGCTGAACCTGCCCCTGCTCGACGAGCCGCACCACCCGGCCCTTCGCAACTACACCAAGCAGCACACCAAGGACTGGAGCGCGACGATCGACGCGGCCGACGCCGTGGTGTTCGTGATGCCGGAGTACAACCACAGCTTCAGCGCGCCGCTGAAGAACGCGATCGACTACCTCGTGCACGAGTGGCGCGACAAGCCGGCGGCGTTCGTGAGCTACGGCGGGCTCTCGGCCGGCACCCGCGCCGTCATCGCGCTGCGCCCGGTGGTGAGCATGCTCGGCATGATGGCGATCAACGCGCAGGTCGCGGTGCCCAGCCGCGTGCACGTGACCGCCGAGAAGACGTTCGTGAGCGACCCGGCGCTGGACGCGTCGGCCAAGGCCGTGCTCGACGAGCTGGCCCGGCTGGCCCCCGCCTTCAAGGCGCTGCGCGCCGCGAAGTAAGAATCGGGGGCATGTCGCGCATCGTCGTCACCGGAGCCAACGGCAAGACCGGCCGAGTCGTCGTCGAAGACCTGCTCGCCCACGGCCACGAGGTGCTCGCCACCGACGCCGTGGGCCGGGCCGGCCACCTGAGCGTCCCCGAGCTGGGCGTGCCGCTGCTGGTGGCCGACCTGACCGACTACGGGCAGGCGTTCGAGGCGCTGCGGGGCGCCGACGCGGTGGTACACCTGGCCAACATCCCGGCCCCGGGCATGTATCCGCCCGCGGTGACGTTCAACCGCAACACCGCCATGAACGCCAACGTGTTCCTGGCGGCCCAGGCGGCCGGGCTCGGGCGCGTGGTGTGGTCCTCCAGCGAGACCACGCTCGGGCTGCCCTTCGACACCCCGCCCCGCTACGCGCCCGTCGACGAGGAGCACTTCCCGCTGCCGACCACGACCTACGCGCTGTCCAAGGTCGTGGGCGAGACCCTGGCGCGGGAGATCTCGGGCTGGAGCGGCATCCCGTTCGTCGGGCTGCGGCTGTCCAACGTGCACGTGCCCGAGGACTACGCGGCGGTGCCCGGCTACTGGGCCGACCCGCACGCGCGCAAGTGGAACCTGTGGGGCTACGTCGACGCCCGGGACGTGGCCGCGGCCTGCCGGCTGGCGCTGTCCGCCGAGGTGAAGGGCGCGACGTCGTACGTCATCGCCGCCGCCGACACCATCATGGACCGGCCCTCGGCCGAGCTCATGCGCGAGGTGTTCCCGGACGTGCCGCTCACGCGGGCGCTCGGGGAGCACGAGACCCTGCTCGCGATCGACCGGGCCCGGGAGGTCCTCGGCTACTCCCCCGCCCACTCGTGGCGCGATCACGTCGGGCGCTGATCGCGCGACAGCAGCTCCAGCAGTACGGCCAACGCCGCCGGAGTGTCGAGGGCGGCCCGGGCGAGCAGGTTCAGGTTGTGCTGCTCGCCGTCCGGGCTCACCAGCACGCCCGCGGCCGCGGGGTGCACGCGCCGCCAGCCGAGCGCGGTCAGCGCCGCCTCGGCCACGACGACCGCCGAAGGTGTCCCGTCGAGCTCCTCGGGCTCGGCGGGCGGCTCGGGCTGGGCCGGCCAGTTCGCCGCCACCAGCTCGTCCAGCCGGGTCAGCAGCACCTCGACCACCTCGGCCGGCCCGAGCGGCGGGCGGCGCAGCAGCGTGGCGACCTGCTCGGTGACCGCCCGGGCCTGCCGGTCCAGCCAGCCCGGCCGGTCCGCGCCCGGCGCGGCGGCGAAGGTGACCCACTGGCCGTTGTCGCGGCGCAGCACCTGCCGGGCCAGCTCGCGCTCCTGCTCGGGCGGCAGCGGGCCCAGCGGCAGGGAGTCGGCCACCCGCAGGGCCACGTGCGCCGGGGACAGTGACGCGATCGCCCCGGCCAGGCTCGGGTGGCGGGCCATGAGCCCGAGGCGGGTGTCGTCGTCGAGCGTGGCCACCACCGCGCCCGAGCGCACCGCCTCCCGCCAGCCGGCGTGCAGGTCCTGCACCCCGGCGCTGGTGCGCTGCCAGACCTGCTCCTCCACGTCGAAGGCCAGGTCGGCGAACTCGAACGCGGCCAGGTCGGCCTTGACCACGGCCCGGGCCGCGGTGTGCAGGCCGGACGCGGAGCTGGCGGCCTGGTCCGCCGTGCGCTCCAGCGCGGCCGCGAAGTCCCGGGTGGCCCGCCCGATCGCCTCGGCCCGCGGCGAGGGGACCACGGCGAGCGGGTCGACCGCCTCCTCGTGCAGCATGCGCAGCCGCACGACCAGGTGGGCGCGGCGGTGGTTGACGACGGCGAGCTCGTGCGCGACCAGCGCCCGCACCTCGTCCACCGTCAGGCACTGCAGCAGCGGCAGCCCCACGAGCAGCAGGCGCCGCCGGCGGCTGGCCCACGAGCGGATCAGCCCGAAGCCGGTCAGCAGCACGGCGTCGGGCCGCGCCACCCCGACCCGGGCCGCGACCTCGGCGACCAGCGCCAGCAGCTCGGCCTGGGCGCCGGCGGGCACGCCGAGCACCGGCGGCTCCCCCGGCGCGCGGCTGCCGTAGCGCATCAGCAGCCAGCGCGCGCGCCAGATGGAGATATTGCCGGGCAATTCGCTTCTGGGTTCTTCCACGACGGCAACCGACACAGCGAAGCATCCTCACGACGGCGCCGGGGGCCGTCAACGAGAGCGGCCCACGCGCCCGGGGTGAAACCCGAAAGTCACCCGGATCTGCGCCGATAAGTCCCGCAGTGACCCGGGGGTGAGATGTACCAGACGTTCAGGCCGCTTCTGGACGCGCTGAAAGAACGCGGAGCCGACGCGCAGGCCGTCGACCGCGCGGCCGAGGAGGCCGAGCGCACCGGCCGTTCGATCCGCGCCGTGCTCATCAACGACCACATCGTCACCGAGGAGCAGCTCACCGAGGCGTCCGCGGACGCCTACGGCATCGCCACCCTCGACCTGGTCGGGTACCCGATCGACCCGGCCGCGGTGACCAAGATCCCGATGGCCCTGGTGCTCAAGCACCGGGTGCTCGGCATCGCCCTGAACGACACCGAGATCACCGTCGGCATCACCGACCCGGGTGACGTGCTCGCCCTGGATGACGTCCGGGCCGCGACGGGGCTCCTGGTGCGCCCGGTCGTCGTCGCGCGCTCCGAGCTGCGCAAGATCATCGACCGGCTCAAGCGCGAGGAGAACGACCTCGGGGAGGTCGCGGAGAGCCTGGCCGCCGAGGCCGCGCCGGCCGTGTCGAGCCTCACCGCGGTCAACGAGGACGCGCCGATCGTGCGGTACGTCAACTCCCTGCTCGAGCAGGCGATCGTCAACCGCGCCTCCGACCTGCACCTGGAGCCGGGCGAGCACAACATGCGGGTGCGGTACCGCATCGACGGCGTCCTGCACGAGGTCGACACGGTGCCCAAGCACGTGCAGTCGGCCCTGATCTCGCGACTCAAGATCATGTCGAACGTGGACATCACCGAGCGCCGGGTGCCGCAGAACGGCCGCATCACCGTCGAGATCAACCAGCGCGCGGTCGACCTGCGCACCGCGACCCTGCCGACCGTGTGGGGCGAGAAGATCGTGCTGCGGGTCCTCGACACGAGCGGGATGGACCTGAAGCTGACCAAGCTCGGCTTCCGCAAGGGCAACTACGAGCGCTTCTCCACCTCGTTCAACAAGCCGCACGGGATGCTGCTCGTCACCGGGCCGACGGGCTCGGGCAAGTCCACGACGCTCTACGCGACCCTGGCCGAGATCTCCAAGCCGACCGTCAACATCATCACGGTCGAGGACCCGGTCGAGTACCGCCTCCCGGGCGTCAACCAGGTGCAGGTGGACATCAAGGCGGGCCTGACGTTCGCGGCGGTGCTGCCGGCCATCCTGCGCTCCGACCCCGACGTGGTGCTCATCGGCGAGGTCCGCGACCGCACCACCGCGCAGCTGGCGGTCGAGGCGGCGCTCACCGGCCACCTCGTGCTCTCGACGCTGCACACCAACGACGCGCCGAGCGCGATCACCCGGCTCGTGGAGATGGGCATCGAGCCGTTCCTGGTCGGCTCGTCGGTGGACTGCGTGCTGGCCCAGCGGCTCGCGCGGCGGCTGTGCGACTGGTGCAAGAGCGAGTACGCGCCGAGCGAGGCCGAGCTCATCGGCGCCCGCTGGCCCTACGACCTGCTCGGCACGCCGGAGACGCTGTGGCGCCCGGTCGGCTGCCGCTCGTGCGCCAACACCGGCTACCGCGGCCGGATCGCGCTGCACGAGGTCATGCCGGTGACGCCGGACATCGAGAAGCTCGCGATCGACCGCGCCTCGGCGCACGAGATCCAGGCGGTGGCCTACCGCGAGGGCCTGCTCGACCTGCGCGTGGACGGCCTGGCCAAGGCGGCCGAGGGGCAGACCTCCATCCCCGAGGTCGTCCGGGTGGCGGTCTAAGTTCCGGCCCGCTCCGGCCGATCGGGCCGGTGAGGTCCCTTACCCGCGAGGAGCGCCCGTGACCCAGACGATCCCGTTTCGCAACGCCACCGCCGACGAGCGGGCCTCCCTGGACGCGATGCTCGTCTCGCTGGTCCGGGTCGGCGGCTCCGACCTGCACCTCACCGTCGGCGCGCCGCCGACGGTGCGGATCAACGGCGGGCTGCGGTACCTGCCCGGCTACGACGACCTCACCCCCGAGGACTGCCAGATGCTGGCCCGCGCGGCGGTCACCCTCGACTCGCAGTGGCGGCAGTTCCTGGAGGTCCAGGAGCTCGACTTCGCCTACGCCATCGAGGGCGTCTCGCGCTTCCGCGTGAACCTCTACAACCAGCGCGGCTCGTTCGGCGCGGCCTTCCGGGCCATCCCGCACAACATCAAGCCGCTGGACCAGCTCGGCGTGCCCGAGCAGGTGGCCCGCTTCGCGCACCTGCACCGCGGGCTGGTGCTGGTGACCGGCCCGACGGGCTCGGGCAAGACCACCACCCTCGCGGCGATCCTGGACCTGGCCAACCGCACGCGCTCCTCGCACATCGTGACCATCGAGGACCCGATCGAGTTCCTGCACGAGCACAAGCGCTGCCTGGTCAACCAGCGCGAGGTCGGGGCCGACACCCAGTCCTTCGCCCTCGCGCTCAAGCACGCGCTGCGCCAGGACCCCGACATCATCCTCGTCGGCGAGCTGCGCGACCTCGAGACCACCTCGACCGCGCTCACCGCGGCCGAGACGGGCCACCTGGTGCTGGCCACCCTGCACACGCAGAGCGCGGCGCAGACCGTGGACCGGGTCATCGACATCTTCCCGCCGCACCAGCAGCAGCAGATCCGCGCGCAGCTGTCCAACGCCCTGCAGGGGGTCGTCACGCAGGCGCTCGCGCCGCGGGCCGACGGGCAGGGCCGCACCATCGTCACCGAGATCCTGTTCGCCACGCCCGCGATCCGCAACCTCATCCGCGAGGGCAAGAACCACCAGATCCCCTCGTTCATGCAGTCCAGCGGCAACGACGGGATGCTCTCGTTCGACCAGCACCTGGCCGAGCGGGTCCGTCAGCAGCTCATCACCTACGAGTCGGCCCTGGAGCTGTCCCACTCGGCCGAGGAGTTCCGCCGGCTGGCGGGCCGTCAATGAAAGCGCGTTAGGGGTTCGGACCCATGGTTGCCACGAAGACGTACGAGTACCAGTCGATCGACCACGCCGGGAAGCGCGCCAAGGGCAAGATCGAGGCGTCCAACGAGCTGGCCGCGGCTCAGGCGCTGCGCCAGCAGGGGCTCACCCCGCTCGCCATCACCAGCGCCGACACGCTGATGAAGCGGGAGATCCGCATCCCCGGCCTCGGCGACCGCACGACGCTGAAGGACCTCGGCGTCTTCGCGCGGCAGTTCGCCACGATGACCCAGTCGGGCATGTCGCTGCTGCGCTCCCTCGCGGTGCTGGAGGACCAGGCGGCCAAGCCGTCGCTGAAGAAGGCGCTGACCGAGGTGCGCCTGGACATCGAGGGCGGCACGTCGCTGTCCGGGGCGCTGGGCAAGCACCCGAAGGTGTTCCCGACGCTCATGGTCGCGATGATCCGGGCCGGCGAGACCGGCGGCTTCCTCGACAACGCGCTGGAGCGCATCGCCACCAACTTCGAGAAGGACGCGGCGCTGCGGGGGAAGATCAAGAGCGCGCTGACGTACCCCGTGATCGTGCTCGTCTTCACCGCGGTGATGATCAGCGCGGTCCTGATCTTCATCGTGCCCATCTTCGAGAAGATGTTCCAGCAGCTCGGCGGGGAGCTGCCGCTGCCCACCCGGATCATCGTCACGGCGAGCCACACGCTGTTCTGGCTGGGCCCCCTGCTCATCGTCGTGGCGATCATCATCACCGTCGCGTTCCGCCAGATCATGGCGGGCAACCCGGCCGTGCGGCTGTGGTTCGACAAGGTGAAGCTCAAGGTCCCGGTCTTCGGCCCGCTGTTCACGAAGATCGCGCTGAGCCGCTTCTCGCGCAACCTCGGCACCCTGCTCGGCGTCGGCGTGCCCGTGCTGCAGGCCCTCGACGTCGTCGGCGCGACCACCGGCAACGCCGTGGTCAGCACCGCGATGGCCGACCTGCAACAGGCCGTTCGGGAGGGCCGCCCCATGTCGTCACAGCTGGGACAGCACAAGATCTTCCCGCCCATGGTGGTGCAAATGGTGGAGGTCGGCGAAGAGAGCGGCCAAATCAGTCAGATGCTCGAAAAGGTTGCCGATTTCTACGACCGAGAGGTCGACAGCGCGGCAGAGGCGCTGACCGCGTCCATCGAGCCGATCATGGTGCTCGTCATGGGTGGCGTGGTCGGCGGCATGATCGTCTGCCTGTACCTGCCGATGTTCTCGATCTACCAGAACATCCAGAGCAACTGATCCCTTGCCCGAGCGGGTCCGGCGCAACTGGACGGCAACGCAACGCGCAACGCCGGCGCACCGACGGATTCCGTTACTGAGATCACCACCGCAACACCACCCGCAAGAGAACCGGCGCCAGGCAGCGGAGCCTCGCCGCCACCACCCGTACACCCCAGGAGCAGGAGGCTCTCCATGACCCAGACGCTGCGCAGGATGCAGAAGAAGCGTGCCGCCGGCGACGGCGGGTTCACGCTCGTCGAGCTGCTCGTCGTCGTCGTGATCATCGGCGTGCTCGTCGCGATCGCGGTGCCGATGTACCTCAACTACCGCAAGGGCGCCGCCAACAAGTCGGCCGAGTCCGACGTGCGCGCCGCGGTCAGCGCCGTGGAGCAGTTCTACACGGAGAACAACAACACCTACCCGTTCGACGGCAGCAGCACCGCGGACAAGCTCATCTTCGGCACCACGGGCAGTGGCGCCACGGCTACGGGTGGTACGCAGCAGACGGCCACGCTGTCGCCGGGCAACAGCATGCAGTACAAGAACAACGGCGCCTCCTACCGCATCTGCGGCATGAACTCCGACGGCAAGACGATCTACGTCTACGACTCGTCCGTCGGCGGATCGGTCAAGAAGGCGACCGCCCAGGCCGACCTCGGCGCCTGCATCGCCAGCGCCACCCCGTAGGACCGTCCGCGACGGCGGCCCGCCCCGGCTGACCGGGAGCGGGCCGCCGCCGGCCCACCCGCCGAGAAGGGAGACCCGCCGTGACGTTCGTCCTGGTCGTCGTCGGCGTCTTCGGCCTCGCGGTCGGCTCGTTCCTCAACGTCGTCATCCACCGCGTCCCCCGCGGCGAGTCGCTCCTGCGCCCGGCCTCGCACTGTCCACAGTGCACGAACCCGGTGCGCCCCTGGCACAACGTGCCGGTCCTGGGCTGGCTCGCGCTGCGCGGCCGGTGCGCGGACTGCGAGGCCCCGATCAGCATCCGGTACCCCCTGGTCGAGCTCGGCACCGCCCTGCTCTTCGTCGCCGTGGCCGCCCGGCTCGGCGACGGCACGCTCCTGGTGCTGCCGGCCTGGCTCTACCTGGCCGCGATCGCCGTGGCCCTCGCGCTCATCGACCTCGACGTGCTGCGCCTGCCCAACGCGATCGTGCTGCCCTCCTACGTCGTCGCCCCGCTGCTGTTCCTGCCCGCCGTCATCGCCGAGCACGACTGGGCCGCGGCCCTGCGCGGGCCGGCCGCGATGGCCGCGCTGTGGGCGTTCTACTTCCTGCTGGCCCTGGTGTACCCGGGCGGCATGGGCTTCGGCGACGTGAAGCTCGCCGGCGTGCTCGGCCTCTACCTCGGCTGGCTGGGCTGGTCCTCGGTCGCCGTCGGCACGCTCGCCGCGTTCGTCCTCGGCGGCGCCGCGGGCCTCGCGCTCATGGCCTTCGGGCGCGCCGGGCGCAAGACCGCCCTGCCGTTCGGCCCGGCGATGCTGGCCGGCGCGCTGCTGGCGCTGTTCGCCGCCGCGCCGATCACCGACTGGTACACGAACCTGCTGGTTCCCGCGTAAGCCCTGACTCGTCCGCACGCACCGGGCGGGGACCTTCTCGAAGGAGCACGATGGCCGCAGTCAACCTGATCGGGCTGGACATCGGCACGGTGTCCATCCGTGCGGCGGAGACCAGCAACAGCAAGGACGGGCCGGTCATCAGCAACTTCGGCCACATCCTGGTGCCGCCCGGGGCCGTGCAGAACGGCGCGGTCCAGGACGAGCCCGCCGTCACCGCGGCGCTGAAGCAGCTGTGGTCGACGTTCAAGTTCCGCACCCGCAAGGTCGCGCTCGGCGTCACCCACCAGCAGATCGTGGTCCGCGAGACGACGGTGGCCAACCTGCCGGCGAAGGAGATGCGCCGGGCGCTGCCGTTCCAGGTGCGCGACGCGCTGCCGCTGCCGCCGGAGCGCTCGCTCATCGACTTCTACCCGCTGCAGGAGGCCGCCGGTGACACGGTCCGCGGGCTGCTCATCGCCGCGCCCAAGGAGCCGGTGATGGCCGCGATCCGCGCCATCGAGGCGGCCAAGCTGCACGTGGAGCGGGTGGACCTGGCCTCCTTCGCGCTGCTGCGGGCCGCGTCGCGCCTCGACGAGCAGGTCGAGGCGCTGGTCGACATCGGCGCGCACGCGACCAGCGTGGTCGTGCACCACGACGGCGAGCCGCTCATCGTGCGCACCATCCCCCGCGGCGGCAACGAGATCACCAAGACCGTGGCCGACCGGCTCGACCTGCCGCTGCAGGAGGCCGAGGACCTCAAGTGCCGCGTGGGCCTGCGCCCCGAGACCGACCCGGCCAGCGGCGCCGCCCTGCGCGAGTCGGTGCGCCCGCTGATCAACGAGATCGGCAGCTCGTTCGCGTACCTCACCGCCGGCGGCCGCCAGGCCCGCGTGAGCCGGCTGGCCCTCTCCGGCGGCGGGGCGATGCTGCCCGGGCTGCTCGACGCGCTGCACGACCAGCTCGGCGTGGAGGTCATCGCCATCGACCCGGTGATGCGGGTGCGCGGGCTGCGCCGCGTGCGCCACGGCAGCCTGGAGCAGGTGCGCGCCTCGGCCGCGATCTCGGTCGGCCTGACCCTGGGGGCGTCGTCGTGAGCGAACCGGTCTGGAAGCAGGAGGCGGGGTGGACCGAGCCCGGCTGGAAGGAGCCCGAGCGGCGCCTGACCGGCATCGTGCTGCCCTCCTTCGAGGACCCCGACGCGGCCGAGGACCTCGACGAGTTCGAGCGCGACCGCCGCGCCCGCGCGACCGCTGATGAGTTCGCGCCCGACCGCCGCGCCCGGGCGGCCGCCGGCGAGTTCGCGCCCGACCGCCACGCCCGCGCGACCGCCGCCGAGTTCGAGCCCGACCGCCACGCCCGCGCGGCCGCCGCCGAGTTCGAGCCCGACCGCCACGCCCGCGCGACCGCTGATGAGTTCGCGCCCGACCGCCACGCCCGCGCGACCGCTGATGAGTTCGCCGGTCCCCCGGTGCCCGTCGTGCCCGCCGGCCCGCCCCCGGCGTGGCCGCCCGCCGCCACCGAGCCGGACCGGGCGCCGGAGTCGGCCCCGGTCGCGGCCGCGCCGCGGCGCGAGTTCCCGCGGTTCATCCACGGCGAGTTCGTGCTGCCGCCCGACGACGCCGCCCAGGCCGAGACCGCGACCCTCGCGCCACCGGCCCCGTCCGGCGGGTTCGACCCGCTCACCGCGCCCGTCGACGTGCTGGAGGCGCACACGCACGCGCCGGCCGCGCCCGAGGGCCTGCGCACCGCCCTGCCCTCCTGGGGCGTGCCGGCCGCGCCTCCCCCGCCACCGCCCGCGGCCGAGCGCTGGGAGCGCACGCCGACGCTCGACCTGCCCGACGAGCCCGCCGCCGCACCGGTCACCGCGCCCCCGGCCCCCCTGCCGCCGGTGCCGACGCCGCCCGCATCAATGCCGCCCGCATCAATGCCGCCCGCATCAATGCCGCCCGCATCGACGCCGCCCGTGTCGATGCCGCCGGTATCGATCGCGCCGAGATCGATGCCGCCCGTGCCGATGCCGGTCGAGACGGTGGCCGAGCCGACCTGGGCGCCCGTGGTCGAGCCGGTCGCGGCGCCGGCGGCCCCGGTCCCCGCCGTCGAGGAGCCCACCGCGCCGCAGCCCGTCGTGCCGCCCGCGGCCACCACGCCGCAGCCCGTCGTGCCGCCCGCGGCCACCACGCCGCAGCCCGTCGTGCCGCCCGCGGCCACCGCGCCGCAGCCCGTCGTGCCGCCCGCGGCCACCGCGCCGCAGCCCGTCGTGGCCGCCGAGGCGGCCCCGGCCCCGCCGGCGCGCAAGGGGGCGCCGCACCCGGCGTTCCCGGACGCGACCGCGCGCACGTTCCGCATCCTGCCCATCGCGGCCGACCTGCTGCCGCTGGAGATCTCCGAGACCCGGCACGTGCGCCGCGTGCGCCGCCTGGTCATCTCCGGCGTCGTGGCGGTCGCGGCGCTGGTCGTGGGCTGGTACGGCGTCACGGTGCACGAGCACACCCAGGCCGACGAGGACCGGCAGAGCATCCTCGACACCAGCCAGGACCTGACGCGGCAGCGGCACAAGCGGTACGACGAGCTGACCCGCGTCCAGGCGGACTCCGGCAAGATCGACGAGCGGCTCAAGAAGGTGCTCGACTACGACCTGTCCTGGTCGAAGATGCTCGCCGCGCTGCGCGCCACCGCGGCCGCGAAGAACGTCACGCTCAGCGGGATCACCGCGTCGCTGAACCAGGAGTCGCTGGCCGGGCAGAACAAGGGCGACATCATCGGCACCGTCACGCTGACCGGCAAGGCGCCGACGAAGGCGGCCGTCGCCGCGTACGTGGACGCGCTCAACGGCGTCTCCGGCGTGACCAACCCGTTCCCGTCGGACGCGACGCAGGAGCTCGACGGGGTGTCGTTCACCATCCGCGTCGACATCACCCGGGCCGCGCTCGGCGGCCGGTTCACCAGTGCCGCGCCGTCGGCGAGCCCCACCGGGAGCAAGTGATGCGACACGATCGCCTGTGGCTGCTCGGCGGCGCGTTCTTCGCGCTCGTCGTGGTCGCGTTCGGTTTCCTGTTCTTCATCCGCCCGGAGCAGCAGGACACCGGCACCATCCGGGCCGACGCCGCCGACGCGCAGCTGAAGGTGGACCAGCAGCGGCGCGAGCTGGCGACGCTGGCCAAGCAGCACGAGCACATCGAGGAGTTCAAGGCCGCGCTGGCCAAGGACCAGGCGGCGCTGCCCGACACCGACCGGGCCTCGGACTTCCTGCGCGAGCTGCAGTCGGCCGGCGAGCTGACCGGCGTGACCGTGAGCGGCGTCTCGGTCGGCTCCGCCGTGGACCTCAAGACCCTGGTGGGTTTCGAGGTGTACGCGCTGCCGGTGAGCCTCACCGTGGTGGGCCCGACGGGCAAGCTCAACCCCTTCCTCGACCAGCTGCAGGTCGCCCAGCCCCGGGCGGTGCTCATCAGCAGCATCAACGTCGCCCCGACGAGCACGGGCAGCGACAAGTCCAACGTCACCATCAACCTCCAGGCGTTCTACGCCCCGCTGAGCTAGCAGGCAGAACGATGAAGCTCCCCCGCGACGGTTCCGTGCCGCACCCCCGCGACGACGGGTTCAGCCTGGTCGAGACGCTCACCTCGATCGCCATCATGGGCGTGGTGATGACGGCGCTGACCACGTTCTTCGTGTCCACGACCAACACCATCAACAAGGAACGCGGCCTGCAGATGGCCATCCGGCTGGCCAGCGACGGCATCGAGCTGGTCCGGTCGCTGCCCGGCTCGACCCTCGCGGCCGGGCGCAGCGCCAAGGACATCGCCACGCAGCTGAGCACCGACGTCGTGCCCAACCTGGACCTCGGCTCGCTCGCCACGACGATGACGATGGTGTCGGACCCGACGCTGCCGGCCGGTGCGAGCAGCCTCAACCCGGTGCTGCCGGTCGTGCCCGAGCAGCTGACGGTGAACGACGCCGTGTTCCAGCGGCACTGGTTCCTCGGCAGCTGCGTGATGGACCCGAAGCTCGGCTCGGGCGCGCCCTGCGTGCTGTCGGCGGGCATCCCCAACCCGCTGTCCTTCTTCCGGGTCGTCGTCGCCATCACCTGGCAGAACTCGAGGGCCTGCGCCGGCGGGCAGTGCTCGTACATCACCGACACCCTCGTCGCCTCGTCGACCGTCGACCCGGTGTTCAACCCGAGCGTCACCGTCGCCCCGCCGCTGCCGGACAACCCCGGCAACCAGGCCAGCGACCTGAACGTCCCGGCGCTGCCGGTGCGGCTGACCGCGAGCAGCTCCTACCCGCCGCTGACCTGGTCCGCGGAGGGCCTGCCGCCGGGCATCACCGTCAACGACGCCGGGCTCATGAGCGGCACCCCGACCGCGGCCGGCACCTACGTGGTCCGCGTGATCGTCAAGGACAACGCGAGCACGAACGACGCCTCGTTCAACTGGGTGGTGAACCCGCTGCCGAAGCTCGTCGTGGCGGACCAGACCTTCGACGCGGGATCGGTGGTGTCGTTCCAGGTGCCGCTGCCCGGCGGCACGCCGAAGCTGGCCTGGACGGCGACCGGGCTGCCGGCCGGCCTGACGATCGACCCGCTCACCGGGATCATCAAGGGCACCACGACCGCCTCCGGCGCCGCCGCGGTCGCGAACGTGACCGTCGGCGTCACCGACTCCTTCGGCCAGAAGTCCTCGGTGACGTTCAAGTGGAACACCAGGGTCGCGGTGCAGTACCCCAACGCCTCGACGCCGATCGCGCTGACCAAGGACGTGGCGTACAGCGGCTCGGTGGTCGCGGCCGGCGGCTCGGGCGGCTACACGTTCTCGTCGCCGAACATGCCCCCGGGTCTCACGATGAGCGCCGCGGGCCTGGTCACGGGCAAGATCACGAGCGGGACGCGGTACCTCGTGACCGTCAACGTCAAGGACAGCAACGGCGTCACCAACTCGACCGTCGTGCCGGTCAACGTGACCGTCCCATCCGGGCTGAGGATCACCACGCCGGCCGTGACCGCGCCGGACAGATCGAGCCCGAAGAACACGGCGCTCACGTACACCCCGGTGGCGACGGGCGGCACCACGCCGTACACCTGGACCGCCACGAACCTGCCGACCGGCCTGTCGGTGAACACGGCCACCGGCGCCATCACCGGGACCCCGAGCACGCCGGGCGCCTGGGTCGTGATCCTCACGGTGACGGACAAGACCGGCGCCACCTCCTCGTTCGCCTTCACCTGGACGATCACATGAGCCTGCTGCAACGCATCCGCCGGGTCGCGCGCCCGGGCGACGACCGCGGGGTGACCCTCGCCGAGCTGGCGGTCACGACCGGGATCATGTCGATGGTCATGGCCATCTTCACGACCGGGGTCGTGCAGCTGTTCCAGGCCGGCAACAAGAACGAGCTCGTCGCGATGACCCAGGCGCAGCTCAACAACGCGTTCCTGCGCCTGGACCGGGAGCTGCGCTACGCGGCCGGCTTCGGGCCGATCCACCCCGACGCCGCCGGCAACGTGTTCGTCGAGTACGTCAACACCGGCACGGCCAGCGGCACGCCCGAGTGCGCGCAGCTGGAGCTCTACGCGGCGGCCGGAACGCTGCGCCGGCAGGTGTGGCCGACCGGGCAGAAGCCGCAGAACACGTGGGCGGTGCTGGCCTCCAACGTCGTCATCGCCCCGCCGCTGCCCACGGACCCCAGGAGCACCTTCACGATCATCGCGCCGACCGAGAACACCGCGTTCCAGCGCCTGCGGATCCTGCTCATCGTGCGGTCCAACCCGGGCCGCGGGCAGACCACGGCGAACACCGACCTGACGTTCACCGCGTTGAACAGCAAGGCGAGCACGGACCCGAACACGATCTGCCCGGAAGCGAGGCTCTGACATGGTCCGGAGGCTGCTGCGGGCGCTGCGGCGCGACGACGGGTCGCTGCCGCTGGCGATGATGCTCACGCTGGTCGGCACGTCGCTGTCGACGCTCATGGTGCCGATCGTCATCACCCAGCTGCGCGACACCGCCGAGACGGTCGAGCGGGCCAAGGCGCTGCACGCCGCGCAGGCCGGGATCGACGTGGTGCTGGGCAGCATCCGCGCCTCCGCGGGCACGATCGCCAACCTGCTGTGCCTGCCGGCCAGCGACCCGCTGCTGGGTACCGTCGGCGGCGGGCTGCCGGGGCGGTACAAGGCCTCGGTCGTCTTCCAGGACTCGAGCAAGACCGCGCTGCCGTGCGCGACCCGGGCCGGGCACCTCGTCAGCGTGCCCTCGTTCGCGGTGATCACGGCGACCGGCACGGCCAAGGGCAACCCGGGCCAGGCGTTCGACCCGGCCGCCTCGCGGACGCTGAACGCCACCTACGTGTTCCGCTTCACCAACGAGAACATCGAGGGCGGCCTGGTCAAGTTCTACGGCGGCACGTACTGCCTCGACGCGGGCTCCGGCTCGCCGGCCGTCGGCACGAACGTGACCACGCAGCCGTGCAGCACCGGCAGCGCGCGGCAGACGTTCGCGTACACCAAGAACCTGACGCTGCAGCTGGTCTCCTCCAAGACCGCGGCCAACCCGCTGGGCATGTGCCTGGACTCGGGCGACAGCCCGGTCTCGGGCACGCTGGTGCAGTTCCAGGTGTGCGGGTCGCCGACGATCCCGTACTACCAGCGCTGGAGCATCAACGACAGCTCCAACTTCCAGAGCACCGCGTCCAACGGCTCGAGCCTCGGCAGTTTCTGCTTCCACGCCAAGTCCGGCAGCACGCCGGGCGCGTTCGTGGAGCTGGTCGCGTGCGGCGGCGCCGCGGACAACACGCGCACGTTCGCGCCGGAGGCGTCGGTCGGCGCCGGGGCGGCCGGGCCGCCGTACCAGATCGTCAACTTCAAGCAGTTCGGCCGGTGCATCGACGTCACGAACTTCGACATCACGATCGGGTACATCATCGTGTGGCCGTGCAAGCAGGCGCCGAACCCGCTCAACGTCGGCTGGAACCAGCGGTGGAACATCCCCGCGACGGGGACCGGGCTCGGCAGCATCACCGGGCAGATCTGGACGTACGACAGCTCCAAGACCAAGCAGAACGTGTGCATGACGACCGCCGAGCCGGGAGCGGCCTCGTACTTCGTGACGATGAAGGCGTGCCCGGCCACGACCGACGCGGGCACGCTGTGGACGGTGTCGTACCAGGAGAAGACGTACGGCGCGAGCTATGTCATCAAGGACCACAACGGCAAGTGCCTGACCCCGACGAACCTCGACGACCCGAAGCTGCCCGCGTCCGACATCTTCAAGGGCAGCACCACGGTGAGCAAGCTGGTCGTGGCCGCGTGCGACGGCTCGAAGCTGCAGAAGTGGAACGCGCCGGCGAACATCGAGGACCCGACGCCCCTGAAGAACATCGGGGAAAAGTAGGGGCATCGACCCGGATGGCTTCTCCTCCGCCCGGGGCGAAGGTCTTCTCATGGGCCTCACGGTGAAGGTGGCCGCGATCGTGGCGGTCACGGCGATGGCAATGGTGCTGACCATGGTGCCGACAGGGCACAACCGCCTGCTCGACGTGGCGGCCGGGGCGGTGCTGGCCGGGCCGGTCTGGTTCCTCGTGCGCGGGCGGCGCCGGCGGTCGCGGCGGCCGCGCGGGTACGCGGGCTGGGACGGGCTGGACCTCCACAAAACCGACGACGCTGCGTAACTCCCGCGACTACCCTGTGCGCATGGAGCACCTCAGCACCGAGTACACGGGGTTCCCGGCCGACATCATCCCGCTGCAGTACCAGGCGCTGCTGCTCACCGACGAGCGGCGCATGCGCGCCTTCGCCGACGCGATCGCCCGGACCGTGCGGCCGGGGATGCGGGTGCTCGACCTCGGCGCCGGCACCGGGGTGCTCAGCTACTTCGCCGCCCGCGCGGGCGCGGTCGTGACCGCGATCGAGCGCGAGCCGCGGGTCTACGCCGCCGCCCGGGCCGCGCTGCGGGCCGCGACCGGCGACGCGGTGCGCATCCTGCACGCCGACGCCCGCGACTACCTGCCCGACGAGCCCGTGGACCTGGTGATGTGCGAGATGCTGCACGTCGGGCTGCTGCGGGAGCGCCAGATCGAGGTGCTGGCCGCGTTCAAGCGCCGCTACCTGCGCCACGTCGGCGGGCCGCTGCCCCGGTTCCTGCCCGAGGCGTGCGTGCAGGCGGTCCAGCCGGTCGAGCAGGACTTCACGTACATGGGGTACACGGTGCCGGCGCCGGTGTTCCAGCTGCCGGAGAGCGTCCAGCCGCGCACGGTGGAGGCCGCGGCGCCGCAGGTGTTCCAGCAGTTCTTCTACTGCGAGCCGCTGCCGTCGCGGTGCGCGGCCGACCTGACGTTCGTCGCCGAGCGGCCGGCCGTGGTCAACGCCGTCCGGCTCGTCACGAAGAACCTCCTGACCCTGCTGTACGAGCCGGCCGGCAGCGTCGACTGGACCATGAACTACCTCGTCGTGCCGGTGAGCGAGCCGGTCGAGGTGCTCACCGGCGACGAGGTGCGGGTGCGGTTCGAGTACTCCCCCGGCGACGAGATCCCCGCCCTCACCGACGTGCTGCGGGTCTCGGTTCCGGCGCACGCGCACTGACGGCGGCCGTGACGATGAGGTACAGGGCGGCCACGTAGGTCGCCATCACCGCGAGGTCCCGGCCGGGGAAGTCCAGCCCGGCCGCGCCGACGCCGATGAGCAGGTCGGACACGAGGAACAGCGCGCCGCCGAGGCCGGTGCGGGCGTTCACGCCGGTCGCGGCGCAGGCCATGGCGGCCAGGGCGAGGCTGTACCCCAGGACGGGGCCCCGCAGCGCGCCGAGCTGGCCCCAGAGGGCGGCGTTGACCCCGGCCCAGACCACGGCGTACCCGGCGACGGCGAGCGCTCGCGGCCGGCCGCGGCGCAGGAACCCGGTGAGCAGGGCGATCTGGGTGCCGAGGAACGCGGCCAGGCCCAGCAGGAACGGCACCCTCCCCGGGATCAGCAGCACGATGTCGCCGACGGTCGCGAAGACCAGGGCCGTCGCGATCGGGCCGCGCCGGTGGAGGTACCACAGCAGCAGCGGCGCGATCAGGGGCTTGGCGATCCACTGCAGGACGTGCTGGTCCGTGGCGACACCGATCAGCTCGACGGCGACGGCCGCCCAGAAGAGCTTCAGCTTCACGTCGACGGCTGCCAGCCGGGGCGGCCGAACACGAACCGGAGCCGGTCGCCCCAGCGGGTCGCGCGGCGCACGTCGGACCAGATGGCCGCGTACTCGTGGGTGGCGACCCGCAGCGGGTTGTAGGTGGCGATGTTCTTCGTCAGGCCGTAGCGGACCGCGGCGCGCTCGGGCTCGAAGGTGCCGAAGAGCCGGTCCCAGACGATGAGGATGCCGCCGTAGTTGCGGTCGAGGTACTCCTGGTTGGCGCCGTGGTGCACGCGGTGGTGCGACGGCGTGTTGAAGACCCACTCGATCGGCGCCCAGAGCCGGTTCACCCGCTCGCTGTGCAGGAAGAACTGGTACGCCAGGCTGATCGACTGCTGCAGGAAGACCATCCACGGCGGGATGCCCAGCAGCGGCAGCAACAGCCAGAAGGGCGTGGCGGTCATCGGGGTCCAGCTCTGGCGCAGGGCCGTGCTCAGGTTGAAGAACACGCTCGAGTGGTGCACCACGTGCCCGGCCCAGAAGACGCGGACCTCGTGGTGCAGGCGGTGGAACCAGTAGTACGCGAGGTCGTCGGCGAGGAAGAGCACCGCCCACGTCCACGGGCTGTGCGGGTCCATCCGCAGCGGGGTCAGCACGTAGAGCCCGGCGAAGGCGACCGCGACGACCAGCTTCCAGGGCACGCCGATGATCTGGCTGCCCAGGCCCATCGACAGGCTGGTGGCGGTGTCGCGGACCTCGTAGCCGCGCTCCTCGTCGTCGGGCAGGAAGCGGTACGAGACCGCCTCCATGACCATCAGCAGCAGGAATGCCGGCACGGCGTACAACACGGCGGGGATCATGCGACGATTCCTCCCTTCGTCCGGATGGGGGCGTTGAGCAGCGTCTCGGCCTGGCGCTGGGCGGCGGCGCCGTCACCGGCCTCGATCCACTCGCCGAGGCGGCGGTGCCCGGCGATGTCGAGCAGCTCGGCGGTCCGGTGGGCGGCGGGCACCCGCCCGACGGCGAGTGCGCCGCCGACGAGACTGTTGAAGGCCAGCAGATAGGCGGTGTTGCCGCTGCCGAGCAGGACCGCCCGCCACAGCGCGATGTTCGCGGCGCCCATCCGCTCCAGGTCGGGCGCCTCGGCCGCGTAGGCTTCGATCGCCGCGCGGACCGCGGCCTTGTCCGCCGCGCTGCCCCGCTGAGCACACAGCCGCGCGGCGTCGGCCCCGAGGCAGGCCCGCATCTCGAGCACGTCGCGGACCAGGTGCTCGACGGGGAGGAGATGCTGGGCGCCGGCGGCCATGGCGAGGTCGAGGCCGGCGTGCTCACGCCAGTCCAGGACCCTCGTGGCGCCGCCCTGGGCCACGCGCACCAGGCCGAGCTGCTGGAGCCTGCGCAGCGCCTCGCGCACCGCGTGCCGGTTGACCTCGAAGACGGCGGCGAGCTCGCGTTCGCTGGGCAGACTCGCGTCGGGCCGGTAGTCACCGGCGAGGATGGCGTCGCGGAGCTGGGCGAAGACGTGGTCGGAGACCGAGGTGCGGGCGGCCGGGACGAACTCCATGCCCCGGAGTCTGCCACTCGTCAACTGGTTGGACCAGTGCTCTTTTTCGCCTGCCTCGGGATGCTGCGCGGACGGCGCGGACACGGACACGCGCCGCGCGGACGCGGGCGGTGTCGCGCAAAGATCAAGAGCCGGGTCAGTCGCCCGCGGTCAGCTCGTCGACGATTTTCTGGGCATTGGTCGCGTGCTTGGCGTATGCGCTCGCGAAGGCGCTGCGCTGCACGGCCTGGGCCGCGTTCGTCACGCTCATGCTTTCCCAGCCGCCGACCTTCTGGAGTTTTGTGTAGAACTTGGCGGATGCGAAGGCCGGGTCCATGAGCTGCTCCGGTGTGCCCCAGATGCTCACCCGCTGCTGGAAGATTCCCACGGAATCGTAATTCGTCCCGGTGCCCTCGTGCGGGAGCTTCATCGACGCGGGGACCTTCGGGTTCGCGAGGTTCTTCAGGTACGTCTCCTGCAGCGCCGTCGCGATCGCCACGACCATCGCGCGCTCCGGCAGGCCCATCTGCCTGGCCACCTCGACGACGATGTAGGCGTTGTTGGTCTGGGCCTGATTCAGGCCTGCCACCGGCTTCGGCACCAGCGGCTGGCCGGGCAGGGCGGCCTGGGCCGCGCCCCGGGCCGCGTTCGCGCGGGCGTGGGTCTCGTAGAACTTCGCGGAGTCGAAGCTCGTGTCGTCCGCGACCGGAGCCGGCGGCTGCGCCGGGAAGATCGCCCACGACACACCGACACTGATCAACGAAGCGACGAGGCTGACCGCGGCGAGGAGCACCATTCTGCTCAGATGCAGACGGCGACCGGCCGCGCGCCTACGCCGGGGGGTGGCGCCACGCACCGCGACAGCTTACGAACGTGGCGCCCGTACCGAAAGGCGGGATCCGCCTCCTTTAACAAAACCTAAGGAATCCGAGAACCTTCACGCTGCGTCACGATTTCGCGGCGCCGAGCAGCCCACGGCGCTTGAGCAGCGGCTCGATGAGCGGGTCGCGGCCACGGAAGGCGCGATACACCTCCATCGAGTCGGCGCTGCCGCCGCGCGCCAGCAGTCCGTCACGGAACGCGTCGCCACTGTCCCGGCGCAGTCCGCCGCGCTCGGTGAGCCAGTCGACGGTGTCGGCGTCGAGGACCTCGCTCCAGATGTACGAGTAGTAGCCGGCGCTGTACGCGGCCCCGCTGAAGATGTGCGCGAAGTACGGCGTGCGGTAGCGGGGCGGTACGAACGGCGTCGCCACCCCGGCCCGCTCCAGCGCCTCGGCCTCGAAGGCGACGACGTCGGTGACGGCCGCGGCCGCCTCCACGTCCAGGGTGTGCCATGCGAGGTCGAGCAGGGTCGCGGCCAGGTACTCCACCGTCGCGAACCCCTTGTTGAACTGCTCGGCCGCCTGGAGCCGGTCGACGACCTCCTGCGGGAGGCGGTCGCCGGTGACGTGGTGGCGGGCGTAGTGCTCCAGCACCTCCGGCCAGAGCATCCACACCTCGTTGACCTGCGACGGGTACTCCACGAAGTCCCGCGGCACCCGCGTGCCGGCGAACTTCGGGTACTGCACCGACGAGAACAGCGTGTGCAGCGCGTGCCCGAACTCGTGGAACAGGGTGCGCACCTCGTCGAGGGTGAGCAGCGTCGGCTCCCCCTGCGGCGCCCGGTTCACGTTGAGGTTGTTGCACACGACCGGGGACGTGCCGAACAGCCGCGCCTGCGGCACCAGCGCGTTCGCCCAGGCCCCGCCGCGCTTGGACGCGCGGGTGAAGAAGTCGCCGATGTAGAGCCCGAGCGGGCTCCCGTCGTGGTCGAAGACCTCGAAGACGCGGGCGTCCGGATGGTACGCGTGCAGGTCCGGCCGTTCGCTGAAGCGCAGCCCGTACAGCTGCCCCGCGGCGAAGAAGACCCCGTCGTGCAGGACGCGTTCGAGCTCGAAGTACGGCCGCAGCTCGCTCTCGTCGATCGCGTAGCGCTCGCGGCGCAGGCGCTCGGTGTAGTACGCCCAGTCCCAGGGCTGCAGCGTGAACTCGTCGCCGATGACGGCCTGCAGGTCGTCGGCCTCGGCGGCGGCGTTGGCCATCGCCGCCGGGACGAGCTTGGCGAGCATCTCCTCGACCGCGCTCACCGAGCGCGCGGTGTTGTCGGAGATGTTGTAGGCGGCGTGGTTGTCGTAGCCCAGCAGCCGGGCCCGCTCGGCGCGCAGCCGCACGATGCGCAGCACCAGCCCGGTGGTGTCGTTGGGGCCGCCGGCCCCGCGGCCGATGGAGGCGGCGTGCAGGCGCTCGCGCAGGGCCCGGTCGTGCAGGGCGGCCAGCGGCGGCTGCGACGTGGGCAGGACGAGGTTGAGCACGTACTGCCCGTCGAGCCCACGGTCCTTGCCCGCGACCGCCGCGGCGGCCACGGCGTCGGCGGACAGCCCGTCCAGGGCCGCCTCGTCCTCGACGATCACGGCCCGGGCCTTCATGTCGTCGCGCACGAGGTTGCCGAAGTCGGTGGCGAGGCCGGCCAGCTCGGCGTTGATCTCGCGCAGGCGCTCGTGCTGGGCCTCGGACAGCTCGGCGCCGGCCCGCACGAACTCGGTGCGGTAGCGCTCCAGCAGCCAGGCGCCCTCGGCGTCCAGGCCGAGCTCGTCGCGCCGTTCGTAGAGGTCCTTGACGCGCGCGTACAGCCCGGGATCGAGCATGATGGCGTCGCTGTGGGCCGACAGCCGCGGTACGACATCCGCTTCGATCTCCTGCAGCCGGTCGGACGTGTGCGCGCTCGTCAGCGTGAAGAACGCGGCCGAGACGCGCTGCAGGATCCGCCCCGAGCGCTCCAGGGCCACCAGGGTGTTCTCGAACGTCGGCGGGGCCGGGTCGGCGGCGATGGCGGCGACCTCGGCGCGCTGCTCCCGCATGCCCCGCTCGAAGGCCGGCGGGTAGTGCTCGACGTCGATGCGGTCGAAGGGCGGCAGCTGGTACGGCAGGTCACTCGGCGCGAAGAACGGGTTGTCCGTGGTCACCTACCGACTGTATCGACCCGCACCCCGTTATCCGCACCCCTTGCTCGGCCCGCCCGCCGCGGCAAGGGTGCCAGACCCGGTCACACCAGCGGCCCCGTGCACGCGGCGCGCAGCCCATTGCTCGGCCCGCCCGGCACGGCACGGCCGCCCGACCCGGTCACACCAGCGGCCCCCTGTACGCGACGCGGACCCCCTTGCCCGGCCCGCTCGCCGCGGCAACGGTGCCGGACCCGGTCATACCAGCGGCCCCGTGTACGCGGCGCGCAGCCGCAGCCGGGTGGGGTTCGCGTACTCCTCCATCGCGTGGGCGAGCCAGCCGGCCGTGCGCGCCACGCCGAAGATCGCCTCGCCGGCGCCGCGGGGCATGCCGGCCAGGTGGGTGAGCACGCCGAGCGGGAAGTCGACGTTCATGGCGGGCAGGGCGCGGCGGCGGGCCTCCTCCAGCACCGCCTCGGCGACGGCGAGGCGCGGGTAGCCCGGCACCGCGGCGCGGATGCGGTCCATGAGCGCGTCGCCGCGGGCGTCGCCGGCGCGGTACACGGCGTGCCCGAAGCCGGCGACGCGCTCGCCCCTGCGCAGCCGCTCCCCCATCGCCTGCGCGGCCCGCTCCGGCTCGGCGATCTCGGCGAGCAGCGACTCGACGCCGAGGGACGCGCCGCCGTGCAGGGCGCCGCTGACGGTGCCGAGACCGGTGGTGACGACGGCGTACGGGTCGGCGCGCACCGACGCCGCGACGCGGGCCGCGAGCGTGGACGCGGCGAGCTCGTGATCGGCGAGCAGCACGAGGGCGAAGCGCAGCACGTCGGCCAGGCCCTCCTCGGCCCGGGCGGCGCCGAGCTTGCGCCACAGCCGCGTGTGCAGGCCCGCGTCGCGGCCCTTGCGCTGGGCTTGGCGGGCGTTCGGGCGGGATGGCTGGCGGGAGGTCGGGCCGGAGTCGGTGCCGGGCAGCGCGTCGACCATGCCGGCCATGAGCCCCTTGCCGGTCTGCACGACGGCGGCCGGGTCGAGGTTGTGCCGCACGGGGTCGGCGGCGGCGAGCGCGGCCACGATGACCTGGAGGCGTTCGAGCGGCAGGACGTCGCCGGAGAGGCCGCGCTGCGCCTCTCGGGCCGCCGCGAGCGCGTCGGGCGCGGCCTGCCAGTCGGGGACCTCCTGGGCCGCCGCGAGCCCGCCAGGCGCGGCCCGCCGGCCGGGAGCCTCCCCGGCCGCCGCGAGCCCGCCAGGCGCGGCCCGCCGGGCGGGAGCCTCCCCGGCCGCCGCGAGCACGCCAGGCGCGGCCCGCCGGCCGGGAGCCTCCCCGGCCGCCACGAGCGCGCCAGGCGCGGCCCGCCGGCCGGGGGCCTCCCCGGCCGCCGCGAGCACGCCAGGCGCGGCCCGCCAGTCGGGGGCCTCCCCGGCCGCCGCGAGCACGCCAGGCGCGGCCCGCCGGGCGGGAGCCTCCCCGGCCGCCACGACCGCGCCGGGCTCGGCCCGCCGGCCGGGGGCCTGCTGGGCCGCCGGGTCCCGGTCGGCGGCGGCCTCGGGTTCGGCCCCGGTCCACAGCCAGAGCGCGGTCTCCTCGAGGCGCCAGGTCGCGGCGAGCGCGATCGCCTCGCGGCCGCGGTAGTAGTGCCGGTCCTCGCCGAGCATGGTGATGGCCGACTCGATGACGAGTTCGGTGGCGCCGGCCTGGCGCCGCGGCCGGCCCCGGCGGGCCAGCTCCTCGATCTCGGCGCGGTTGAACACGCTGCGGCCCTCGTGCTTGCGGCGGGTCAGGGTGCCGCGGCTGACGTATGCGTACAGCGTCGCGGGCTTGACGCCCAGCCGATCGGCCGCCTCTTCGGCGCTCATCCACTCGCTCACGCCCGACGACGTTACGCCCCGCTCCATCGGCGGCGCGTCGGCGCTGGGGCGGTCGGGGACGGCTTTCCAGGCGATGCCGACCCGCCCGTCACACGCGCCGGCGGAGATCTCGACGTAGCCGAGGTCGACGAGCCTGCACCCGCGATGCCTCGCCAATTTTTCGACCTGGCCGAAGCCGACGAGCCTGCTCGCGCGGGATGCATCTCGGATTTCCCGACCTGGCCGAAGTCGACGGGCTTGCACGCGCGCGACGCACCTCGGAGATCTCGACCTAGCCGAAGCCGACGAGCTTGCACGCGCGCGACGCCTCTCGGAGATCTTGACTTAGCCGAGGTCGATGAGCTTGCACGTGCGACGTCAGGCATGTTGATTTTCGTCAACGTTGACACAAATCAGATCCGACAGTCAACCTGGACCCATGTCAACGCCTCGGATTCACTTCCTCGACGTCACCAACCGCGACGGGGTGCAGACGGCCCGGACCGGGCTGTCGAAGTTCGGCAAGACCATGGTGAACTTCTATCTCGGCCGGCTGGGGGTGGCGCAGTCCGAGATCGGGTTCCCGTTCCTGTTCCACGAGGTGCCGTACGTGCGCGCGCAGACCGCCCTCGAGCAGGCCGGCGCGTTCGGCTCGCTGCGGCTGTCGGGGTGGTGCCGGGCGGTCGTCGCCGACGTCGAGCGCTCCGCCGGGCTCGGGCTGCGCCACTACAACCTCTCCATCTCCACGTCCGACCAGATGCTGCAGAACAAGTTCCGCGGCCGGCTCGACCGGGACGCGCTGATCCGTGAGACGGTCGCGGCCGTGCGCGCGGCCAAGGCGGCGGGGGCGCAGACGGTCGGGGTGAACGCCGAGGACGGCTCGCGCACCGACGAGGGCTTCCTCACCGAGTTCGCGCTCGCGGCGAAGGAGGCCGGGGCGGACCGGCTGCGGTACTGCGACACGATCGGCGGCGACACCCCCGGCCGCATCGGGGAGCGCTTCGCCAAGCTGGCCGGCGCGGCCGGGATGCCGATCGAGACGCACTGCCACAACGACCTCGGCATGGCCGTGGCGAACTCGCTCGCGGGCGCGTTCGGCGACCTGGCCGCCGGGCAGGACGCCTGGATCAACACCTGCGTCAACGGCATCGGCGAGCGCTCCGGCAACGCGGACCTGATCTCGTGCATCCTGGCGCTGCGCCACGGCTTCGGCGTGCCGGAGGATGCGCGGATCGGCGACGAGCTCGACCTGACGTGGGCGCGGCGCTTCGCGGGCTGGGCCGCGTACGCGTTCGGCCAGCCCCTGCCCAACAACCAGCCCGGCGTCGGGCCGAACGCGTTCGCGCACGAGTCCGGCATCCACGCCGACGGGGCGCTCAAGGACCATCGCAACTACGAGCTCTACGACGAGGAGCTGCTCGGGCCGCACCCGCGGGACCGGCACGCGCGGGCGGGGCGGATCGTGCTGACCGGGGAGTACGGCGGGCTGGCCGGCTTCCGGCACGTCATGGACGACCTCGGCGTCGAGGTCACCGACGAGACCCGCACGTTCCAGCTCGTCCAGCTGGTCAACGCGAGCACCGGGCGGCCGCTGACCGACGACGAGCTGCGGCTGATCGCCGCCTACCCGCAGGAGCTGTCCCTGCTGTACCCCGGCATGTTCTAGGGCTCTACCCCGGAAGGTTCCAGAGCCGGAATGTTCCAGAGCCGGGATGGTTCAGAGCCGGGATGGTTCAGAGCATGGCGTATTCGACGATCCAGCCCAGCCGCAACGTCTCCTCGTGGGAGAACTCCAGCTCGACGATCCCGGCGTAGCGGCGGTCGATCTGCAGGGGCGTGAACCGGTGCACGGCGCACTCCATCCACACCGGGATGCGGGAGGCGGGGTTGGCCAGGACGGCGAGCTTGCCGCAGCGGCGGGCGTTTCCCATATCAGCCAAGCTATCCGCGCCCCCGGGCGGCACCCACCCGGGCAACGGGGACCGGGTCGTACACCAATTGGTGTACGACCCGGTGTCTGCGCGCGGACGACGACGGCAGGCGCGCCGGCCCCTAGCGTCACAGCCATGGACGAGACGACACACCGGCACGAGGCGACGCAGCGGATGCTCACCGGGCTGGTCATCGGGCTGGCCACCGCGCTCATCGGGGTGCTGTTCACCTCCGGCACGCCGGAACTCGGACACGGCGCGGACCGAACCGGCGCATACGGCACGAGCGAGGCCGGCGTACAAGGCGCGAGCGGAACCGGCGCGCACAGCGCGAATGGATCCGGCGCACACGGCGCGAGCGAGGCTGGCGCACACGGCGCGAGCGAGGCCGGCGCACACGGCGCGAACGGAACCGGCGGGCACAGTGCGAGCGAGGCCGGCGGACGTGTGACGGTGGTCCGATGCAACCACTGACCCGCGCCACCACGGCCGCGTTCGGGGTCGTCACCGTGCTCGGGGTGCTCAGCGTCGCCGCGGCCACGGGGGCCCCGCTCGCCGCGCCGGGGCCGCTCAGCCTGGCGGGGACGCTGTTCGCGCTGGTGTGGGTGCAGCGGCGCTTCCCGCTCGGCGCGCTCGGCCTGGCCGTCGCGAGCATCATGGCGCTGCGCCTCGCGCACCTCACCGACGCGGGCTGGCTGTGGCCGGCGACGCTGCTGTACGCGTCCGCGGCGCTGACCCGCCGTACGACCGCTGTCGTCGCGATCGCCGCCGGGCACGCCCTGTGCGCGTTCAACCTCGACTGGACCACGCTCGGGCACTCCGCCCGCGCGGCCGGGGCGGCCGTCGGGATCGACGCGCTGTGGCTGTCCGCGGCGCTCGCGGTCGCGGTGTCGTACCGCAACTGGCGCCGCTGGCAGGACGAGTCCCTGCGGCGCCTGCGCGTCGAGCTGGACGAGCAGCGCACGGCCGAGCGGTTGCGGCTCGCCCAGGAGGTGCACGACGCGGTGGCGCACACCCTCGCGGTGGTGGGCGTGCACGTCAACGTCGCCGCGGACGCGCTCGACGCCGACCCGGGCGAGGCCCGCGCGGCCCTGCGGCTCGCCCAGGACATCCGCCGCCGCGCGATGGCCGACCTGTCCGCGCTCGTGAGCGTCCTGCGCACCACCGGCGGCGACGGCGTCGTCCCGCCCGTCGCGCCGCCGGCGCTGGAGGACCTCGTCGCCGGGGTACGGGCGACCGGGCTGGACGCGCGGCTGGACGTCGAGGGCGACGCGGACGCGGTGCCGCTGCCGGTGCGGCTCGTGGCCGCGGCGGTGGTGCGGGAGGCGCTCACGAACGTCGTCAAGCACGCGGGGGCCGGGCGCGTGACCGTGCGCGTCCACTATGGACCGTGGGTGGAGGTCGTCGTCCAGGACGACGGGGCGGGCCGCGGTACGGCGCCGGCCGGGCACGGGCTGCGCGGGCTGGCCGAGCGGGTCGCGGCGCTCGGGGGCGCTTTCTCCGCGGGGGCGCTCGAGCGCGGGTTCCGCGTCCAGGCGAGGATCCCGGCATGACCGTCAGCGTCCTGCTCGCCGACGACCAGGCCCTCGTACGGGCCGGGTTCGCCAGTCTCCTGCGGCGCGGCCGGGACATCGAGGTGGTGGCGGAGGCCGGCACCGGCGACGAGGCCGTGCGCGCGGCCCGGCAGTGCCGCCCCGACGTGGTGCTCATGGACATCCGGATGCCGGGGCTCGACGGCATCGCCGCGACCGGGCGGATCTGCGCCGACCCCGCGCTCGGTGGGACGCGGGTGATCGTGCTGACGACGTTCGAGACCGACGACCACGTGTTCGCCGCGCTGCGGGCGGGCGCGAGCGGGTTCCTCACCAAGGAGGTCGAGCCAGACGAGCTGCGCCGGGCGGTGCGGGTGGTGGCGGCGGGCGAGGCGCTGCTGTCACCGAGCGTCACGGCCCGGGTGGTGACCGAGTTCGCGCGGCGGCCGGTGCCGGGCGGCGGGCGGCGGCTGGTGGCGCTCACCGCGCGGGAGGCCGAGGTGGTGCGGCTCGTCGCGAGTGGACTGTCCAATGAGGAGATCGCGCGGGCCCTGTTCATCAGCCCGCTCACCGCGAAGACGCACGTCACGCGGGCGATCGCCAAGACCGGCGTGCGGGACCGGGTGCAGCTGGTGATCCTGGCCTACGAGGCCGGGCTGGTCACCGTCCGGGGCGATGGTGGCGACGTGCGGGCGGCGCGTCCGGGCCGGTCGGACGACTCACCGGATGGCGGCGGCGACGCACCGTATCGAGGGACGGCCTCACCTAATCCGTGACTTCCCCGAAACGCACAGTTCACTGGTTCAACCTGACAGGACGCCCACCGCGGGTGATGATTTGCCCGTGACTAGCCAACTGCGCGTGATGTCGATCTATGAGGGCTTTTTCTCCGGCGGTGCCCGGGCCCTGCACACCACGGTCGTGGCCGGGCTGCACACCGGGGGGAGCCAGCGCCATTCGGTGCTGAGCATCTATGCGGCCATGCGCCGCGAGACGCTGCTGCAGCGCATGGAGGACGACGCGAGCTACCGGTCGCTGAGCTCGATCGGCGTCGACGTGCGCCCGCTGGGCCGCCGCATCGGGGGCGACACCGCGGCCCGCAAGACCTTCAGCCCGTCCGAGGTCGCGACCGCGTTCGCGCACGCGGAGCGGGCCGACATCATCCTGTCGCTCAAGGAGCAGCCGCTGCGGCTGGTGAACCAGCCCGGCTTCCCGCGCCGGCCGGTCGTGGTCTGCCTGCACCGCTCCGACCCGGAGAACCAGGGCAGCGCGCTGGCCGAGTTCCGCACCGCCGTCGCCGACGGGCGGGTGGCCGCGGCGATCTGCTGCGCGGAGTCGACGCGCTCGGCCTACGAGGCCGCGGGCATCCCGTCCCGGCTGCTCAAGGTCATCCCGAACGGCGTCGACCTGACGCGCTTCCAGCCGGTGCCGGCCCGGCGGCGGGCCGCGCTGCGCCGCTCGCTCGGCGTGCCGGCGAAGGCCGAGGTCGTCACCCTCGCCGCCCGCTACGACCCGATGAAGAACATCCCGCTGTTCCTGGCCTCCGCGCGCCGCTACCTCGAGCGCGAGCCGAACGGGCACGTCCTCATGTGCGGCGCGGGCATGACCACGGCCAACGGCGAGCTGTGCGGGATGCTCAACGACCTCTTCGGCGACGAGCCGCGGTTCCTGTCCCGCCTGCACCTGATGGGCATCCGCCGCGACATGGAGGTGGTGTACGCCGCCAGCGACGTCGTCGCCCTGACGTCCACCAGCGGCGAGGCGGCCCCGCTGTGCCTCATCGAGGGGGCGATGTGCGGCGCGGTGCCGGTGTCGACCGACATCGGCGACACCGCGATCATCGTCGCCGGGCACGGCCTGATCACGGCGCCGGACCCGGACGCGATCGCGGCGGGCTGGTCGGAGGCGGTCGACCGGCGCGCGGAGTTCACGCCGCGGCTGCTCGGCAGCCGCGAGCGGTTCAGCCACACGCGGATGATCGCCTCCTACGCGACCGTGATCGACGCGGCCTACCACGACCTGGGCCTGCGGGTCCCCCAGCGTCTCTGAGGGAGCGCGACCGGCCCCGAGCCGGTGCCGGTCGGTCACGCAAGGCCGGGGACAGGCCGCCGAGCCGGTGGCGGGCCGGGAAGGCCAGGTGGAAGGTGTCGGCGTGCCGGGCGCCGCGGTTGCGGGAGGCGGCGTGCGGGACCCGCAGGGCCAGCAGCGCGGCGAGCGCCCGGCCAACGCGCCGCTCGACGTCGTGGACCGGCACGACGATCGAAACCGCGACTGTCACGGCCGCGCCTTCCCGTGGCACTCATGGCCGGCGTTGACCACCTGCACGACGCGCCCCCGCCTCACCCCACCGGGACCGGGACGCCGGCCCGCGCGGCCGTGTCGAGCAGCCACTCGTAGGCGGCGGTGAGCGCCGACGCCTGGGCCTGCGGGGTGTGCCGGGCCGCGAACGCCTCCTGCAGCCGGGGCCGGCTCGGCTGTCCGGTGCGCAGCACCAGCTCCAGCTCGGCGGCGACCTGCTCGGGGGTGCGCAGCGCCGGGTCGAGGCCGAGCGAGTCCAGCGCCGGGATGCTGCGGGCCACGAGCGGCAGCCCGGCCGCGCCCGCCTCCAGCAGCGCGAGCGGGCAGCTTTCCCAGGCCGCGGTGTGCAGGTAGGCGCCGGCGGCGGCGAGGCGGTCGCCGACCCGGTCCGGCGGCAGCCAGCCGGTGACCTCGACGCCGGCCGCGCGCAGCTGCGCCTCCAGCGCCGGGTCGCCGCCGCCGACCCAGGTCCAGGCCGCGTCGGCGGTGACGAGGGCCTTGACGCGCAGCAGGAAGTGCGGGTCCTTCCGGGCGCCGATCCGCCCGACGGTGACCACCTCCGGGGCCGGGTCGGCGGGCAGCTCCCGGGGCCCCCGGACGCGGGTGGTGTTCGGCACGTGCACGGCGGCCAGGCCCAGCGCCGCGGCCAGGTCGGCCTCGCGCGGGCTCACGCAGATCGCCAGGCGGGTCCGCCCGGCCAGCGCCCGTTCGGCCCGGCGGGCGGCGCGCACGAGGCCGGGCGGGGCGGTGGCGGGGTCGCGCTCGAAGGCGAAGCAGTGCGGGGTGTAGGCGACGGCGGGGCCGCCGGGGTCCAGCAGCAGCCGGCCGACGAGCCCGGCCCAGAACGAGTGCAGGTGCACGACGGCGGGGCGGGCGCGGGCGACCGCGCGGCGCACGGCCAGCACGAAGCCGGCGGGCCCGCGCCCGGCCGGGTGGCTCGCGGCGAAGTCGGCGGCCGTCGCCGTCGCGCTGCCGGGGCGGACGCGGCCGAGCACATGGTGCTCGTACTGCGGCGTCGAGCGGGCGAACTCGGCGATCGCGGCCGCCGTCCCGCCGCCCATGGCCCCGGTCACGTGCAGGATTCGCGGCGTGTTCATCCGCGCTCCGGCCGCCCGGACGTGCACGGCCCGCGGTGGGTTCATCGCGACGCGTGGGCCGCGACGTGGGCGGTGCGGCGCAGGCGGGCGACGGTGACGAAGGCGGCGCCGCCGACGACGAACGCGAGACCGGCCGCGGTGTAGGCGAGCGCGCCGGGCCCGGTGACCGGCAGGCCCGGCATCGCGGCGGCCCGGCCTGGGGCGACGGTCACCGCGACGGTGACGGTGACGCCGGAGGTCTGGCCGGTGAGCTTGATCGGCAGCTGGCCGGTGAGGCCCGCCGGGATCCGGACGGTGGCGGTGGCGTCGCCGGCCGCGTCGGCCTGCGCGGTGGCGAGGTGGATGAGGGCCTCGGCCCGCGCCGCCTCGGTGTTCACGTCGAAGCTGACCGTCTCGAACGGCTGGAAGCCGTGGCCGGTGACCACGACCGTGCCGCCGGCGACCGGGTTCTGGTTGTCGACCTCGCCGTTGCTGGGCGTCGGCTGCGGCTCGGACTGGGCCGGGCTGGGCGACGGACCGGCGGACGGGCTGACGGACGGGCTGACGGACGGGCTGACGGACGGGCTGACGGACGGGACCGGCTCGGCGAGCGCGGCGGAGCCGAGGGCGGTGGCGATCGTGAGGCCGGCGAGGGTCGTGCCGGCCACTGTCAGGCAGCGCATGGGGGTTCCTCTCGGGTTGGCCGGTACGCGCCCGGCCGGCGACGGGCCGGATCTTCCGGTACGCACGGACCGTATCAGCTCAAATACGTTGAGTTATGCACAAATCGCCCAAAGTGGGATGAAGTCCGGTAGCGTCCCACGGCGTGAGAGGCTTCGTCCCGAGCCGGCGGGCGGTCGAACTCGTGGCCATGGGGAGCGCATGCGCGTCGCGGTGATCGGCGCCGGGCCGGCGGGCGCCACCGCCGCCTACTGCCTGGCCCGGGCGGGCGTCGAGGTCGACGTGTACGAGGCCTCGGGCGGCGTCGGCGGGATGGCCCGCTCGATCGACCTGTGGGGGCAGACGGTCGGCATCGGCCCGCAGCACTTCTCCAGCACCGACCCGCGGGTCAACGAGCTGTGGCTGGAGGCCGCCGGCGGCGCGTACGAGATGGTCGAGCCGCGCGTGCGGACCTACCGCGACGGCCGGCTGCACCGCGACCCGCGCCCCCTCGCCGACCGGTTCCTGCGCCGGCCCGCACCGGCGTTCGCGCATCCGCGGCAGGGGCCCGGGGAGGTGTACGCGCGGATGTGCGCGTTCGCCGAGCGCCACGGCGGCCGCGTCCACCTCGACGCGCCCGTCGCGGGCCTGGCGCTGGACGGCACCCGGGTCACCGGCGTGCGGCTCAACTCCGGCGAGGTCCGCGAGCACGACCACGTGATCTCCTCGATGCCGCCGCCCGGCGCCCGGCCCGCGTACCGCTACACCGTCGTGGTCTACCTGCACACGAGCGCCGAGTCGGTCTTCGGCGACACCTGGATCGACGTGCCCGACCCGGGGCTGCGCACCGAGCGCGTCACGAACTTCGACAACTGGGTGCCGGCCGCCAAGCGGGGCGAGCGCGAGACGGTGCTGGCGCTGGAGTACCGCTGCGGCGACGACGACCGCTGGCGGTGGCACGACGAGCGGTACGTCGCGCTCGCCCGCGCGGAGATCGCCGCCATCGGGGTCGTGGCGGCGCAGGAGATCCTCGACGCCGTGGCGCTGCGGGTGCCGAAGAGCCAGGCGACGCACCAGCCCGGGCCGGTCGCGCCGATCGAGGGCCTGCAGGTGCTGGGGCGGCCGGGCGCGACCCAGGCCGGCAGCATCCTGTCCGGCCTGCTCGCGGCCGAGAACGTGCTGGAGGACGCCGGGCACGATCTCTGGTCGCCGACGCCGCACCCGGGCCGGTCGCGCATCACCGCGACCGGGCTCGAGATGGAGAGCGCTCTCCGTCCGCGCCTGAAATTCGGCTGAACTCTGCCCTATTTGCGCGGTTACGAGGCATCAGGCACGCCCTACGTATTGACGGGTCGGCGGAGCGGGCGCAACATGGGAGAGCGCTCTCCGAGAGCGCGCACCCAGCCGGACCGCCACCGGCGAACGGCACACCCCACACCCCTGGGAGCTGCATTGCGTACCAGACGCCTCAGAAGCAT
The DNA here is from genome assembly GCF_050947935.1 of Dactylosporangium sp. CA-052675. GTDB lineage: Bacteria > Actinomycetota > Actinomycetes > Mycobacteriales > Micromonosporaceae > Dactylosporangium. Next base: position 9,070,412 of record NZ_CP192010.1, read on the forward strand.
CGCTATCCCCATCGGAGTCACCACGGCTGTCGTGGCGTCGATGGTCGTCGGCGCGTTCCAGCTGACGTCCGCCAACGCGGCCACCGCCACCCTGCTGTCGCAGAACAAGCCGGCGCTCGCCTCCTCCACGGAGCTGGGCGAGTCCCCGGCCGCCGCCGCCTTCGACGGCAACAACGCCACCCGCTGGTCCAGCCAGTGGAGCGACCCGCAGTGGCTGCGGGTCGACCTGGGCTCGACCAGCACCATCTCCCAGGTCGTGCTGCAGTGGGAGGCCGCCTACGCGAAGGCCTTCCAGATCCAGACCTCGCCCGACGGCAACGCCTGGACCAGCATCTACAGCACCACCACGAGCACCGGCGGCACCCAGACCCTGAACGTCACCGGCTCGGGCCGCTACGTGCGCATGTACGGCACCCAGCGCGGCACCGGCTACGGCTACTCGCTGTACGAGTTCAAGGTCTACGGCACCTCCGGCACCACCCCGCCGGCCTCGGACGGCCCCGGCTACGTCATGGCCAACCCGCCGGTCACCGGCGTGGTCCCGTCGACGGCCACCCCGCCGCCCACCAACCCGCCGACGACCCACCACGAGTTCCAGGCCAACTGCTCGGTGAGCCGCAGCAACCTGCCGGACGACCCGATCGTGTTCTTCGGCCTGCCGGGCGCGTCGCACTCGCACACGTTCATGGGCAACACCACCACCAACGCGAACACGACCCTCGCCTCGCTGCAGGCCGGCGGCACCGCGTGCATCACGCCGGGCGACAAGAGCGCCTACTGGATGCCCACCCTGCTCAACGGCGACACCGCCGTGCAGCCGGTCGGCCGCCAGGTCATCTACTACAAGAGCGGCGTGCTCGACTACCGCAGCGTCCGCCCGTTCCCGGCCGGCCTGCGCTACGTCGTGGGCAGCCCGTCCGCGACGATCGACGACTTCCGCAACAACCCGGGCCACGTCGAGGGCTTCGAGTGCGGTGACCTCACCAACCAGTGGGACATCCCCGCCAACTGCGTGGCCGGCAGCCAGCTCAACGTCCGGCTCCAGGCCCCCAGCTGCTGGGACGGCATTCACCTGGACACGCCGGACCACAAGTCGCACATGGCGTACCCGGTCGTGGGCGTCTGCCCGCAGGACCACCCGGTCGCCGTGCCGATGATCGAGTTCAAGATGGCCTGGCCGGTCAGCGGCAACATGGCCAACGTGCACTTCTCCAGCGGCCGCGGGTACTCCTTCCACTACGACTTCTACAACGCGTGGGACGCCCCGACCCTGAAGGCCCTCTCGGACCACTGCATCAACGGTGGCCTGCAGTGCGACCCGCGCGGCTTCGACCAGTACAAGCCGGACCGCGGCGCCGCGCTCAACGAGAACTACGTGTTGCCGTAACCGTCGCGCCAGGCAAGGCCCGCCCTCGTCCGAGGGCGGGCCTTCGTCCTATCCGTTGCAGTCCAGCGCACTGAGCGCCGTCGTGATCATCCGCTTGTGCTCCTGCAGCGTCGGCAGCGTCTCCCGGGCGAACGCGACGAGGTCGGCGTTGTCGCCGTGGGCCGCCTCGTTCTCGAAGAGCCCGATCGCCCCGACGTGGTCGAGGTACTCGGCCGGCACGTACGCGCAGTCGAACAGCAGCCCGTCCAGCCGCGACCACGCGGTGAGGATGTTCTGCTGCGCCGAGTCGAGCAGGTCCGGCGTCGTCATGCCGTTCGCCTTGGCCAGCATCGCCAGCCTGGTGCCGGCCCGGTTGTGGTCGCTGATCATCCGCGTTCCGAAGTCCTTGACGGCCTGTGTGGAGCCGCGCGCCCGCGCGAGCGAGCCCCCGGCGACCTCGAAGTTCCCGGCGTACCCGGCCGCCGTCACGAACGCGGAGTCCTGGGCCGACAGTGCCCCGGGCGCGTCCCCCGGCTCGTCCCCGGGCGCGGCCTGGGCCGGCGAGCCTCCGAGCAGCGCGGCGCCGAGCACCGCGGCCGCAAGCATCGGCAATCGCATGACAACCTCCCGTGAAGCGATCTTGGTTGTCATGGTTGCCGGGCCCACGGCCGCGAAACGGCCTCCTCGGTTGCAATGCGCCGCTGGGCGCCCGGCGGAGCACTGGCCCTCACCCGCCGAGCCCTGGCACTGCACGGGCGAGGCACTGGCCCAGGCCTCGGCGGGCGCCGACAGTGCACCCGGCGAGGCGTTGGCGCTTGCCCGGCGGGCGCGGCTCAGGTCGCGGTCGGGCGTGGGGTGTTCGTCGGCGGGTGGCTCGACGGCGGGGCGGGCTGCGAGCCGATCGTCAGCGTCACGGTGCCGTTCTTGGCCACCTTGGTGTTCGCCTTCGGGTCCTGCGACAGTACGTGGTCGATCTGGTCCGGGTCGTCGGTCGCCTTCTTGACGACCTTGAAGCTGCCCGTGAACCCCTTGTCGCGGAACTGCTGCTTGGCATAGTCGATGTAGTCGCCGGAGACGTCGGGGGCCGTGATCGTCTCGGTCTTCGTGGCCGTGGTCGCCGGGGCGTGCGACTCGTTCGTCCCGGTGTCGGTCCCCGTGCCGGCCCCGATCCCGGTCCCGGCCCCGTCCGAGGCACCCCCGCCGGCGGCGCCGTTGTCGCCCGGGTTCGCGGACGTCCGCGGCGCCGGGGACTGACCGTTGGCGGCGGGCTTGTCCTTGTCGCCGAGCCCGACCAGGTAGACCGTGGTGCCCGCGCCGGCGAGGGCGATCAGCGCGATGACGACGAGCAGCGCGTTGAGCCAGTTGCGGCCACCCTTGCGGGGCGCCGGGGGCCGATCGTCGTACACGGGCACGACTCGGCTCGACGGCCCCGGCGAGACCGGAGCCCCAACCGGAACGGGCGGCGGCGGCACGTACCGCGGCACCGACGGCCGCCCCTGCTGCGGCTGCCCGTGCTGCGGCTGCCCCTGCGGCGGCTGAGCCTGGAATGGTTGTCCTTGTGGCGGCTGCACGGTCGGGTATGAGCCGGTTTGGTAGACCCTTCCGGCCGGGGCACCGGACACGGGCGGAGCCGAGACCGGCGCCCCGTAGGCGGCGGGCGGCGCGGACGTCGGCACGTGCCCCGCGGGCGGCGCAGACGTCGGGGCGTACCCGGCGGGCGGCGCGGATGTCGACGCCGCCGGCGGCATGCTGAAGCCCGCGGCCGCGGCGGCGTCCCGGTCCGGCCACATGACGCCCGGGTCGGTCCCCGCCTGGTCCGCGGTCGGTTGCGCTGCCATCGGCGTCGGCTGGGCGGCCACGGGCTGCGGCATGGTCGAGCGGGCCGGCGCGTTCGAGGCGGCCGGCGCGTTCGAGGCCGCCGGGGCGATCGGCGAGGACAGGGAGGGCGCGGGCGAGGACGGGCCCGCGGCCATCGAGGCGTAGGGGGCGGCGGCCGCCGCCGCGGCGGGCCAGAGCGGGGAGCCCTCGCCGGTGCCGTCCGCGGGCGGGGCCGACAGCGAGAGCAGGCAGCCCTCGGCCACCACGATCTCGGGCTGCTCGGTGATCGTCGGGGCCACGTTCAGCGCGCGGTGCAGCATGGTCGCCACGAGCGGGATGCGGCTGCCGCCGCCGACCAGCAGGACGCCGGCCACGTCCTGCGGGGCGATGCCGGCCTGGCGGATGAGCGCGGCGGTGGTGAACACGGTGCGCTCGAGCAGGGGCTTCGCGGCCGCCTCGAACTCGTCGCGGGTCAGCTGCGCGTCGACGTCGAGCGGGGCCGGCATCTGCAGCACGACCGCGGGCGCGCGCGAGAGCATCTCCTTGGCGACGCGGGCGTCGTGCCAGAGCATCCGGCGGTGCCGCAGCGACTCGGGGTCCTGGGCGTCGGCGAGGCGGGTCCAGAGCTCGGGGTCTTTCGGGGAGTACCGCTCGCCGAGCCACCGCACGATGGTCGCGTCGATGTCGAGCCCGCCGACGTCGGTGAGCCCGTCGACCGCGACCGCCTCGAACCCGGCGGGCCGGCGCACGACCACGCTGGCGTCGAACGTGCCGGCGCCGAGGTCGTAGACGACGAGCGCCTTGCCGGTCGGCACCTGCTGCCCGAGCACCGCCGTGAACGCGTGCGCCGCCGCGACGGGTTCGGGCACGAGCAGCGCGGTGCCGAGCCCGGCGCGCTTCGCGGCCTCGGCGAGCACGGCCCGGCGCCGGGTGCCCCAGCCGGCCGGGTGCGCGATCGCCACGGCGAAGTCCTCCGAGCCCGCGACGCGCTTGGCCTCGGCGAACACGAACCGCAGGACGGCCGCGACGAGATCGACGACGGCCACCTCCCGCTCGCCGAGGAGGATGGCCTGCTCGTCGATGTGCTGCTTCGGGTTGGGCTCCAGCCCCGCGGGGTCGAACCGCGCATGGTGCAGCGCGTCGCCACCCACGACAAGGTCGGACCCGGGCTCGGCGGAGGCCGGGCCCGGCTTGGTCGGGGCGAAGACGGCGGACGGGAGCAACGGGTTGGCGTCGAACAGCATTGGCCTGACCCGGCCGTCCGGCCAGCGCATCAGAGCAACCGTGTTCGACGTGCCGAAGTCGATCCCGAGCCCGAAGGCCGGTGACATGGCCTCATCGTAGTTCGCCGGGACCGCCCCCTACGATCACGTTTCGGACGGTGACGGTCGCAGTTCGTACAGCTCCCCGCCGATCAGCCCCGCCGCGGCCGCCCCGCGATCACGCCTCGACAGCGCCGCCGGGATCACGCCTCGGACGGCTCCGCCGCGATCACCGTTGCTGGACCGCTCCCGCTCACGCCTCGGACGGCGGCGGGCGCAGCTCGGACAGCTCCCGGTACGCCGCGAGCGTGGCCGCCGTCCGCTCCCCCACCTCGGCGAGCGGGTCGGCCAGGAGGATGGAGCCGGGCATCTCGCCCGTCCGGGCCAGCAGCACCCGGGCCCGGGCCGCGGCGACCTCGCGCCGCTCGTGCGCGCCGAGCGCCGCGGCGAGCCGCCCGAGCGCCGCCGTACGCGCCGCGAGCTGGGCGTCGAGGTCCCGCAGCCGATCTTCGGCCGCCTCGATCCGCTCGTCCAGCTCGTCGCGCAGGTGCCCGGCCCCGAGATCCTCGCGCGTCGCGCGCAGCTCGGCGAGATTCCCGCGCAGGCCGACCCGGGCGGCGATGAGGCGCGCGATGTTGTACCGCGTGAGGTCGAGCGTCGGCCGGATGTCCGCGGGCTCGGCCATCGCCCCGAGCGTGGGCCAGCGCAGCCGCACCTCACGCAGCGCCGCCTCGGCCGCCTGCCACTCGGGGACCGCGGAGCCTTCGATGCGGACGCCGCCGAATCCGTACCGTGTGCAGGCCCCGACCGCCACCAGCAGCATCCCGGTCGCGACCAGCCCCGCGGCGACACCGGCCGCGAACAGCACGAGGCCCAGGGGCGGCAGCAGCCAGGGCCACCAGGGCACGGCGCGGCGCGGGTCGCGGACGATGCGGACCGCCGTCCGCTGCCGCTGCTCGTGCCGTCCCATCGGCACATCATGCCGCACGCGGGCCGCTCGCACATCGAAGCCTCACACTGGGCAACGCTCCACGTCACCCTTGCGGAGGGCCGCTCACCCTGCGCGTCACCCGATGCCACCGCCCTGCCCGGCCCAGGAGCCGCGGCCGGGCATTGACTTTTAGTTAACTTTCTTTATCGTTGTGCCTCAATAGGTACCTGTCTTGTCTGGAGGCAGTGATGACATCCCGACTCCGGATCGCCCTCGCGGCCGCGGCGGTCCTCGTGACCGCGGGCGGCATCGCGGCGATCACGACGCCGGCGCAGGCCGCCGGCTCCCTGACCGCGACACTGAGCTACGACTCCGACTGGGGCAGCGGCTACCAGGCGAAGTACACGATCACCAACGGGACGGCCGCCACCGTCTCCACCTGGAAGGTCGAGTTCGACCTGGCGTCGGGCTCGACGCTGGGCAGCTACTGGGACGCGCTCATGAGCCAGAGCGGCACCCACGTGGTCGCGAACAACAGGTCGTACAACGCACCGCTCGCCCCCGGCGCCACCGCCACCTTCGGGTTCCTGGTGTCCGGCTCGGGCAAGCCCGCGAACTGCAAGCTCAACGGCGCCTCGTGCGCCGGCGTGGCCGACACCCAGGCGCCGAGCGCGCCCGCGAGCCTGCGGGTCACGGCCACGACGTCGTCGAGCGTCAGCCTGGCCTGGAACGCGTCGACGGACAACGTCGGGGTCACCGGCTACGACATCTACCGTGGCGGGACGCTTGCGGCGTCGGTGACGGGCACGAGCGGTACCGTATCCGGCCTCTCCGCCTCCACCGCCTACACCTTCACGGTGAAGGCGCGCGACGCGGCGGGCAATGCCTCGGCGGCCTCCAACGCGGTGAGCGCCACGACCCAGGCCGGCGGCGGGGACGGGGGCGGCACCGGGACCACGCTCGCCGTCGCGCCCTACGTCGACATGGGCGCCTGGCCGACCCCGACGCTCACCGACATGGCGACCGCGGGCAACCTCAAGAACTTCACGCTCGCGTTCGTCAACAGCGCCGGGTGCAAGGCGTCGTGGTTCAACGCGTACGACCCGCGCGCCGCGTGGGCCAAGGACCAGATCGACGCCATCCGCGCCCGGGGCGGCGACGTGAAGATCTCCTTCGGCGGGGCCAGCGGGATCGAGCTCGCCCAGGCCTGCTCGACGCCGGCCCAGGTCGCCGCCGAGTACCAGGCGGTCGTGGACGCGTACAACCTCAAGTACATCGACCTCGACATCGAGGGCGCCGCGGTCGCCGACCCGACCACGATCGCCCGCCGCTCGCAGGCCCTCGCCCTGCTGCAGGCCGCCCGCCCGAACGTGAAGATCTCGCTCACCCTGCCGGTGCTGCCCGAGGGCCTCACCACCGACGGCGTGAACGTGGTGCGCTCCGCCCGCGACGCCGGCGTCAACCTCGACCTCGTCAACGTGATGGCGATGGACTACCAGCGCAGCAGCGGCGACTACGGCAACTTCGCGGTCCAGGCCGCGCAGTCGACGTTCACGCAGTTGAAGGGGTTGTACCCGAGCAAGACCGACGCGCAGGTGTGGCGCATGCTGGGCGTCACCCCGATGCTGGGCAAGAACGACGACGGCGGGACCTACGACCAGAACGACGCCCGCCAGCTCGTCGCGTTCGCCCAGACCAACCACCTCGGCATGCTGTCGTTCTGGGAGGAGACCCGCGACCGCAACGCCTGCAACGGGGCGCTCTACATGTGCACGAACATCGCGCAGTCGCCCTACGAGTTCTCCAAGATCTTCGCCGCGTACACGGGCTGAGATCGTTCGCGCCCCGCGGAGACCGCCGGCCGGCCTCCGCGGGGCGCACCGCTCGCGGGGACACCTCACCCTCAGGTCGGGCGCTGCGGCCCCATCCCAGTCCCCCGGCCGGCCTCCGCGGGGCGAACCCCTCGCCGGAACACCTCAGCCGTAGGTCGGGCGCCGCGGCCAGCCCTCCCACCCTCTGCGGAGCGCACCGCGCGCGGGAACACCTCGGCCGTAGGCCGGGAGCCGCGGCCGGCCCTCCCAGCCTCCGCGGGGCGCACCGCGCGCGGGAACACCTCAGCCATAGGTCGGGCGCTGCGGCCAGCCCACCGGCGAGTCCTCCCAGTCCTCCTGCCGCCCATACGGCGTCAGATCGAGAATGTTGTTCATGAACACGAGCCGGTCGACGCCGCGCTGCGTGGTGTTGTACGTGCGGTAGACCTCGTCCCCGTCACGCAGGAACACGCTCAGCATGAAGCCGCCCCCCGCGTCGCAGTCCTCGGCGAACGTGGTGCCGTGCGAGGACACGAACGGCACCGTCCATCCGCGCTCGGCCTTGTACGTTTCGATCTGTTCCAGCGGCATGTCGGACACGTTCGACCAACTCACACCGCGCGCGGCGAGCGGCGCCAGGGCCGTGGGCGGAATTCCGTCGGTGAACTGCGTGCACCCGGGACAGAAGTGGCCGGGCCCGTTGTCCATGAACTGGTACACGACCAGCTGGTCCCGCCCCTCGAACAGCTCCAGCAGCGTGCGCGGCCCGTCCGGGCTCGCGAAGGTGTACTCCCCGAACCGCACCATCGGCAGCCGCCGGCGCCGGGCGGCGATCGCGTCCAGCTGGCGGGTCGCTTCCTTCTCCGCTTTGAGCAGCTCGTCGCGGGCTTCGCGGTACTCCTCGACCGAGACAATCCGAGGCTTCTCCATGCGCCCGATTCTGCCCGCCGGCGGGTCACCCCGCGCGCTTACGGGCCATCAAGCGCCCTCTTTCCCCACGCTCTTTTCATCCATCGGCCGATAGCGTTCCGAGCACATGCGCAACACCGTCCGGGCTCATTCGGGCGGCAGCCTTGCTCGGCTTCAGCCAACCCGCCCGCACCCGAACGCCGAACGCACACACCCGAACGCCGAACGCGCACCACACCGCCTGAACTCACTGCGACCGGCAGCGCTGCCAGGCCTCAGGCAACCCGCGGACCGCACACGAACCCCGAACACGCACCGCACCCGAACGCCGAACGCGCACCACACCGCCGCCCGAACTCACTGCGACCGGCAGCACTGCTCGGCCTCAGCCACCCGCGCACCGCACCCGAACGCCGAACACGCACCACACCCGAGCAGGAACTTGGCGGAGTCGGCGACGGGAACGCCCGAACGCACACCACACCGAAGGCCGCGCGCCACACCCCGAAGGCCGAACGTGCATCACCCCTGCCGCCGGGCTCGAGGCCGCGTTCGACTGCGTCCGAACAGCGCTGTCCATCCGCGCACCAGGTCCCGCGCGTTTACGATCGCGGGTGTGAAGGCCAACCGTTCGATCCCGGACGCCGCGGTAGTCCCGGTCCTGACCTACCCGGACGTCCGCCGCGCCGTCGCCTGGCTCGAGGCCGCGTTCGGCTTCGCGGAGCGGGTGCGCATCGGCGAAAACCATCGCGCCCAGATGCGCGCGGGCGAAGGCGCGATCATCGTCGCCGACGACGGCAGTGAGCGTCGCGCGCCCGAGCCCGGCGCGGGCGTGACGCACGCGGTCATGGTGCGCGTGGACGACATCGACGCCCACTGTGAGCGAGCGCGCGGCGCCGGTGCGCGAATCGTCATGGAGCCGGCCGAGTTCCCCTACGGCGAGCGCCAGTACCAGGCCGAAGACCTCGCCGGCCACCGCTGGACGTTCTCGCAGACCCTGGCCGACGTCGAGCCCGAGGCCTGGGGCGGCACCACGGTCACCTGACCCACCCGGAGACCCGCGCCGCCTCCGGAGCGGCGAACGCGCACAGATCTGCGCGCCTGCCGTCACGCGAACAGACGCGCAACACGCACCGCACGAACACGCATCGCACACTGCAGACCGCGTCCAACTCCGCGCCTACCGTCACGCGCACAGACGCGCAACACGCACCGCACGAACCCGCACCGCACGAACGCGCACCGCACACTGCGGACCGCGTCCACCTACGCGCCCACCGTCACCAGCACAAACACGCAACGCGCACCGCGCGAACGCGCACCGCACACTGCGGACCGCGCCCACCTGCGCGCCCACCGTTGCGGGCACAAGCGCGCAACAGGCACCGCACGAACGCGCATCGCACACTGCGGACCGTCCAACTGCGCGTCCGTGCTACGGGCGATGCGCGAACGTGCACCATTCGAACGGGAACGAGGGCGCGGACCGATCAGCCGAACAGGCCGGCCAGGACGAAGGCGTAGAGCAGGGTCTCGGCCAGCCACGCCGCGTACAGCAGCACGGGCGCCGGAGGCGCGACCGGCGCCGGCGGCAGCGACACCACGTCCCGCACCCGCTCACGCGCCCGGGCCGCGGCCCGCTCCGCCGCCAGGCGCAGCGCGCCCGCCAGCTGCAGGCCGGTGCGCTCGTCGCCGGAGAGGAAGCGCGGCAGCAGGGCATGCTCGCCGCGCGCGGTGACGACCAGGCCCGCGCCGTGGTGGTCGGTCTCGATGGTCACCGCGCCGTGGCGGTCGGCGCGGACCGCGTGCACCTCCGACCAGACGAGCAGCCGCGCGCCGATCGAGCCGACGACGCTCAGGCCGGCGCCGTTCCAGCTCACGCGCGGGCGCAGGAAGAGCCGCCAGCCCGAGAGGCAGGCGATCGCGGTCACGGGCGCGGTCACCGCGACCGCACCCCAGTACGGCAGCGTGGGCAGGAGCCGGGACAGGATGACGAGGAACGGCCACGAGGAGGCGACCACGACCGTGTACCCGGAGAAGCGGTTGTGCCGGTGCGTGTGCACGGTCTCCGGGTCGGCCGCGACGTCCTCCGGGCGCAGGGCCAGGATCTCCTCGGGCCGCAGCGGCAGCCGGGCCGCGTCGGGCACGGCCGCGGGCTCGTCGAGGTCCGGGTCGGGGGCGGGGCCGCCGTACGCGGGGGCGAAGCGGCCGCTGCGGGCCGGGCCGCGCGGGACGAGCAGCTCGCCGTCGACGGCGACCGCGCACCAGTTGCGCTGGGCGGGCACGCCGAAGAGGATGCCGGGGCGGATGTCGTCGGAGCCGTGCCGGGCCAGCGCGAAGAACTCCACGAGCGCCGGCTCGCCCGGCCGCGCGTCGGTGGCGTAGACCGCGACGCGGCCGCCGAGCGCCCAGACGTACACCTCCGTGGCCGGCTGCTCGCCCGAGAACAGGGCCCGGGCCGCCGCGCCGCGCTCCCGGGCGCGGGCGAGGCACCCGGCGGCCAGCCCGGCCAGCAGGACGGCCAGCGACAGCCAGTTGCTGGTGTTGTACGGCTCGCTGACCAGCTGGTAGAGCCCGTCCCGGGCGACGAGGACGGCGACGCGCGAGCCGACCGGGTGCTCGTCGGAGTCGTTCACGGTGACGCGCGCGGTCGCCGGGCCGGGGCCGGCGCCCGGGAGCCGGACCTCCAGCGTGTACTCGTCCGGGTGCGCGACGACCTCCGCCGTGACGCGCTCGGCCGTGGCCAGGCGGTCGTCCGCGCCCGACTGGTCCGCGACGGCGACGCCGGCGATCGCAAGAGCCACAAGCGTCAGTGGTACCGCCAGCAGCCGCCAGCCCAGACCGTACCGTGGCAGCGTCGAAGGCATCGGGGGCTTGCGATGCGATGTGGTCGCCGCCCACATCTGCGCGCCGCCGCCGGGCCCGGGCGGGGCGAGCCGGGCGGCGACGAAGGCCAGCACCGCGAGCGCCGCGTCCGCCCCGGTGAGCCAGGCCGGCGAGGCGAGGTCGGGGTGCGCGACCTGCCAGATGGCGTCGGTGGTGAAGAAGAGGGCCGCGAGCCAGGCGGTGACCGGCAGCGACACGAACGCGACCACGGGCAGCGCCGTGACGAGCCCGAAGAGCAGGGCGTTGAGCCAGTCCGGGCCGCACGGCGCGGCGTCGGAGCACTCGATCGGCGGGTCGAACGCGATGTGCAGCGCGAGGACCCCGAGGGCCACGACCACGACGAGCAGCGCGCGGGCGCGACGCCAGCGCACGGGGCGCGCGGTCCAGCCGAAGACGTCGGCGGTCAGCAGCGGGGTCATTTGCCCGCCATTCTCCTCCAGCGGCGCACGGCGCCGTCGGCGCGGGGTGGTCCGCGACCGGCCCGGAACCCCGCCGAGAGAGCGAGTTCCGTGGCGATCACGGCCGATTTGTACCCGTGGACCAGTCGCGATGTTCCCTGTAACGTCCTGCCGTGAAAGCGCTCTCTCGCATTGTGGCGCATCACCCCCGCCCCGCGATGCCACGCCCCGTCGTCGCCTGGGGCCGTGGGTGAGCCGCCACCCGAAGGAAAGTAGGTCCCGTTTCATGCCATTGGTCCACTCCGGCCAGGCGTCCGCCAGGTCTGCCGGGTCAGCCCCTCGCGGCCGCCGTGGCCGGTGGTTCGCCCTCGGGGCCGCCGTACTGCTGACCGCCGTCGCCGCCGTCAGCACCCCCGGCGCCGCCTCGGCCGCCCCCGCCAACCGCCCGCCGGCCGGGCAGCCCGACTTCGGGCCGAACGTCAAGATCTTCGACCCGTCCATGCCGGTCGAGCAGATCCAGGCGGCCGTCGACGCCGTCCACGCGGAGCAGGTCGACAACGAGATGGGCACGCAGCGCTACACGCTGCTGTTCAAGCCGGGCACGTACGGCACGCCCGAGCACCCGCTGATCTTCCAGGTCGGGTACTACACCGAGGTCGCCGGCCTCGGGCTCAACCCCACCGACACGGTCATCAACGGCCACGTCGACGTCTACAACCGCTGCCTCACGGCCGACAACTGCCTCGCGCTGGTCAACTTCTGGCGCTCGGTGTCCAACCTCACCATCAACGTGGCCGGCGAGAAGGACTGCCGCTCCTCGGGTGAGTTCTGGGCCGTGTCGCAGGCCGCGCCGATGCGGCGGGTGAAGGTCAACGGCAACATGACCTTCATGGACTACTGCACCGGCGGGCCGCAGTACGCCTCGGGCGGCTTCATCGCCGACTCGGTGTTCTCCACGGCGACGAACGGCTCGCAGCAGCAGTTCCTGGTGCGGGACAGCAACATGACCAACTGGTCGAACGCCGTGTGGAACCAGGTGTTCTCCGGGGCCGTGGGCGCGCCCGCGCAGCAGTTCCCGAACCCGCCGTACACCACCCTCGACACGACGCCGATGAGCAAGGAACGGCCGTTCCTCTACATCGACGCCAAGGGCAAGTGGAACGTCTTCGAGCCCGCGCTGCGCAAGAACTCCTCGGGCGCGAGCTGGGCCAACGGTCCCACCGCGGGCCGCTCGGTCCCGTTGTCGGACTTCTACCTGGCCAAGCCGACGGACTCGGTGCTGGCGATCAACATCCAGCTCGCCCTGGGCAAGAACCTGATCTTCACGCCCGGGGTGTACAACATCAACAGCTCGATCCTCGTCTGGCGGCCCGGCACCATCGTGCTGGGCATGGGCATCGCGACGCTGACCGCCGTCGGCGGTTCGGTGCCGCTGTGGATCGCCGACAGCAAGGGCATCTCGGTCTCCGGTCTCATGATCGACGCCGGTACCGTGAACTCGCCCGCGCTCATGCAGGTCGGCACCAAGCTCGGCGGCGCGCTCAACCTGGGCGACGCGAACGACCCGACGGTGCTGCACGACGTGTTCTTCCGCGTCGGCGGCCCGCACGTCGGCAAGGCGGACGTGAGCCTGGAGGTCAACTCCGACCACGTCATCCTCGACGACATCTGGGCGTGGCGCGCCGACCACGGCGTGCCGGGCTCGGTGGGCTGGGACGTGAACACCGGCCGCAACGGCGTCATCGTCAACGGCGACGACGTCCTCGCGACGGGCCTGTTCGTCGAGCACTACCAGCAGTACAACGTCATCTGGAACGGCGAGCGCGGCAAGACGATCTTCTTCCAGAACGAGCTGCCGTACGACCCGCCGAACCAGGCGGCGTGGCAGCACGACGGCGTGCTCGGCTGGGCCGCGTACAAGGTCAGCGACAAGGTGAAGACCCACGAGCTGTGGGGCGGCGGCGCCTACGTCTTCACGAACGTCGACCCGAGCATCCACGCGGCGCGCGGCTTCGAGGTGCCGAACCGCCCGGGCGTCAAGCTGCACGACATCCTGACGGTGAACCTCTCGGCCGGCACCATCGACCACGTGGTCAACGACACCGGCGCCCCGGTGACCACGGCCGGCGTCGGCGCGCCCAGCTACGTCACGAGCTACCCGGCGAGCTGATCGCGCACCTCCCGCACAACACGACGGCGCCCGGCCACTGGCCGGGCGCCGTTGCTCGTCCGAGAGGGACGATCCCTAGAGAATGAACCGCCTGTCGGCGTGCGGGCCGGCGATCGCGGCGCCGGGCTCGGCCGGCAGCCAGAACAGATCGTCCGACGCGTCCTCTGGCTCGACGTTGTTGTGATTGTCCCGAACGTCACTGCTGAGCACCGCGCTATCCATGTCGATATCGGTACCCCCGGGCAGTGACGGCAAACGCCACAGCGTGTGAGGTAGCGCTCAATATTCGTCAGGTGCGAACAGCCGTCGCGCTCCTTGCCATCCGGCGTATCGCCTCATAACGCCGCGGCGAAGATGAGGACCTCGGCGCCGGCGCCGTACCCCGTCGTGCGCTTCTCCAGGGTCAGGCCGGCGCGCAGGGCCACCCGCTGCGACGCCACGTTGTCCGGGTGGATGATCGCGATCACCCGGCCGGCGCCCAGCGCGGTACGGGCCCAGTCGCGGCAGGCGCGGGCGGCCTCCGTGGCCAGGCCGGTGCGCTGCAGGGCCGGCACCACGTGGTAGCCGAGCTCGAGCTCGTCCACCCCGTCGACGCGCTGGACGGTGAGGCCGCAGTCGCCGGCGAACACGTCGCCGTCGCGCAGGCGCATGGTCCACAGGCCGTGGCCGTCCTCGCGGTACCGCGTGCGGTTGCGCGTGATCCACTCGAGCGTCTCCGCGCGCGTCCTCGGCCTCGGGTAGTACCGCATGACCTGCGGATCGCCGAGCAGCGCCGCGAAATCGTCCAGGTCGGCCTCGACCATCTCGCGCAGGACGAGCCGCGGCGTGCCCGGGAAGTTCACTCGACGTACAGGTTGATGCACGCGCTGATCGGCAGGGCCACCATCACGAGCAGGAACGCCAGGAGCGCGGCCGCACCCTTCTGCTGCTGGGCGTGGATGGTCTTGAGCGTGCACTCGCCGGTGAGGACGAACCAGTCGATGAGGTACCGCGCGACGTACAGCCCCACGTAGGCGATCCCGAGCGCGGCGCCGAAACCGGCCAGGCTCTCGGGCCACGTGGTGAAGTCGCCGGCGATCGCGCCGTACAGGATGAGCCCGACGGCGGTGAGCACCGCGGCGGACTCGAGGCCCTGCGTCACGCCGTCGCCGGTGACCATCGCGGCGCGCGGGTTGCCGTGCGCGACGAGGCCGTGCAGGTGGAACGCGATCACGAGGCCGGCGATCCCGGCGAGGGTGAACACGGCCGTCGACAGCAGCGAGGTGCGCAGGTCGGGCGCGTGGCCGATGAAGGTGGCCCGCACAACCAGGGCCAGGCCGAGGTAGAAGCCGAGCCGGACCAGCCCGACGGACAGCGGCACGGTGTTGAGCGCGCCGATGCGCGTCGCGCGGGAGCGCAGGATCATCCAGTCGGTGATCCAGAAGCCGAGGACGGCGAGCACGGTGGCCCACACGATCCCGCCGCCGACCCAGGCCAGCGAGTTCCAGTTGGTCAGGTCCTGGCCGATCAGGCTCGACACGCCGATGACCTGCACGGCGACGAAGCCGACCCGCTGGACGAGGTAGCCCCAGTTCGACCGCTGCCAGAGCTCGTCGTGGTCGTCGAACGCGGTGACGGCGTTGAGCAGCCACCACCCGCCGCCCACGCCGAGGATCACGATGAGCACCTGAAGCACCGCGATCGAGGCGGCGGTACCGTTCATGGCGTTCTCCTACTAGAAGCCGGTGTGGTCGATGGTGTGGGGCACGAAGTGGCTCAGATTGTCGGTGATGAGCCCGGCGCTCTCGCGGATGCCGAGCCCGGCCGGCTCGCCGTCGATCATCCAGACCCCGAGCACGGGGTGCCACTCGCCACCCCGGGGGTCGGTGTACGCCGGCAGCGGCGCGAACGACTGGCACACGAACGGGCCGCCGTAGTCACCCGGCGTGCTGATCTTGGTAACGCCGTCGACGATGACCGAGACGTTGGCGCCCTCGCGGCCGAGCAGGGGCTTGCGCACGTAGGAGGTCATCCAGTCCGGCTTCTCGGACTCGAAGTACGCGGGAAGGAGCAGGTCCTTCTTCTCCGGGTCGTCGCCGAAGAGGTGCCACAGCACCGGCAGCAGGCCCTTGTTGCTCCAGAGCATCTTGTAGGGCGGCTCGATCCACACGGTGCTGTCGCGGCGCGGGTCGCTCATGTCGCGGAAGCACTGCTTGGCGAACTGCTCCGCGGCCATCCACTCCCACGGGTACAACTTGAAGATCACGTCGATGTGCTGACCCTCGGGGTCGTAGAACCGGTCGCCGGCCTGGATGTCACCGGCGCCGATCTCGTCCATCCAGATGAACTTGGTGCGGTACCCGAGCGGGCCGAGCGCCTGGCGGGCCGTCTCCATCAGGTACTCGGTGTTGAACAGGTCCTCGCCGCTGTCCTCCTCGCGGTCGCACGCGAAGTGGATGGTGACCGGGTCGAGCAGGTGGGTGCGGGCCTGGCGCAGCCGCGCCAGGTTGCGCTGCCAGCCGGCGACCAGCATCTCGTGGATCGCGTTCCACTGGTCCTTGCCCTGGCCGGTCTGCTGCATCCAGTACCACTGCGCGACCGCCGCCTCGGGCAGCGCGGTCGGGGTGTCGGCGTTGAACTCGAGCAGCTGCGGCTTGCCCGCGAACTCGCCGGCGTAGCGCACGTCGAATCGGCCGTAGATGCTCGGCGAGAAGTCGCCCTTGCTGCGCCCGCCGGGCTCGGTCTCGTCGTCCCACCAGGTGCGCTTGACCTGGTCCCAGGCGAACTCGGGGATGCCCAGCAGCTGGAACATGTTGTGGTCGACGACGAAGTCGCCGGCCGCGACGCACATCTCGAACAGCGTCGCGGCGCTCGCCGAGAGCGTGTCGATCTCGGACGAGGTGAAGTCGTAGAAGGGGCCTTCCTTCCAGTACGACAGCGTGCCGCCGCCCGGCGCCGGGATCTCGTTGTTGTAGACGATCCCCTGCGAGGCCAGCTGCTCACGCCAGTCCGGGCGGACGGCTCCGTCGGCGATGCGTCGCACGTCAGCTGCCCGAGCTGCCGTGGCTGCTGCTGCCGAAGCCGCCGGAGCTCACCTTGCCGTTGCTCACGTGCCCGGTCGCGGGCAGCCCGGCGTTGGAGCGCCCGACCGAGTCGGTGGACGAGACGCGGCTGCCGCCGCTGAGCCGGTAGCCCGGCGAGCGGCCGCGACCGTAGCTGCCGGTGTAGTAGTAGTGACCGGGCGAGCCGTCGTCGCATCGGTAGTCCGGCACCACCACGCCGTTCTGGTCGGCGCAGTAGGTCTGCTGCTCGCGGCCGCACGCCGCCAGACCGCCGGTCGTGGCCAGCGCCGCCAGCGCGAGGTAGCTTCGGCCCAGCGGTACCGACTTGGAACGCCTCATCGTCTGCTCCCTCAGGTGTGCCTTAGCACGGTAAATGACCTTCGCAAGGAGCGCGAGCGGACGGACCGTTCTGTGACAGTGAAGGTTTCCATTCCGCCGGACCCGGCGATCGGCCCGTTCGACGAGGGCGCGGCGTCGGCCGGGTACCCGGCCGACGCCGCCGACGGCGCGGTGCCGGCGAGCATCGTCGCGGCCGGCTACGCCGGGGCGCGAGCAGTCCCGCGCCCGCGGCCCCGCTCACCGGCCCGGGCGGCACGTGCGTCGACGGCGCCGGCGTGGCCGTACACCCGTGGGACTGCCAGGGGGCGCCCAACCAGCGCCGGACGCACGGGTCCGACCAGTCCGTCCCGGCGCTCGGGCGCCGCCTGCACCTCGTGGGCGACGCGACCGGCACCGGAAGTGGTTGCGGCAGAGGGACGGGTCCCTGCGCAACCCGGTGTCCTCCCTGCGCAACCCGGTGTCCGGACGGTGCCTCGACACGCCGAGCGGGGCCACGGCTACGGCACCAAGCTGCAGATCCGGGACCGCGACGGCTCGGCTGCCCAAAAGTTCCTTGTAGGCTAATCCCTAAAGACATTAGGCTGTACCGCATGGTACGGGCCGGTCTGTCGCGCGCACAGGTGTGCACCGCCGCACTGGAGCTGGCCGACGAGGTGGGCATCGACCATGTGACGATGACCGCCCTCGCGCGGCGGCTCGGCGTGGCGGTGCCCAGCCTCTACGAGCACGTTCGCGGAGTGCCGGACCTGCTGGACGCGGTCGCCGGGCAGGCGACGAACGAGCTGGCGGACCGGCTGGGCGAGGCGCTGCAGGGGCGCTCGGGGCGGGCGGCGCTGATCGCCTACGGCACCGCGTACCGGGCGTGGGTGCTGGCGCATCCCGGGCGGTACGCGGCGACGGTGCGCCCGCTGACCGACCCCGAGGGCGCGGCCGCCCAGGCGCGGATCGTCGCCGGGTGCGCGACGCTGCTGCGGGGCTACGAGCTCGAGGAGACACGCGCGGTCGACGCGGTGCGGTTCGTGTACAGCACGATGCACGGGTTCATCCACCTGGAGACCGACGGCGGGTTCCATCATGCTCGGGAGCTGGATTCGAGCTGGTCGCTGGTGCTCGACGCGCTCGATCGGGCGCTGTCCACCTGGCCGTCGTCGTGAGGTTTCGGCTCTCACACGCTCGGCTTTCGCGGCCTCGGCTTCGGCGTCCTGAGCTTTCGCGTTCTCGGCTTCCGCGTCCTGAGCTTCCGCGGCCTCGGCTTCCGCGTCCTGAGCTTTCGCGTCCTCGGCTTCCGCGTCCTGAGCTTCCGCGTCCTCGGCTTCCGCGTCCTGAGCTTCCGCGTCCTCGGCTTCCGCGTCCTGAGCTTCCGCGTCCTGAGCTTCCGCGTCCTGAGCTTCCGCGTCCTGAGCTTTCGCGTTCTCGGCTTCCGCGGCCTCGGCTTCCGCGTCCTCGGCTTCTGCGTTCTGGGGTCTTGCACGCCCCGCTCTCGCAGGTTCGGCTGTCGCACACCCTGTTCTCGCGCATCCCGCTCTTGCGCGCCCTGTTCTCGCACGCACCGTTCTCGCACGCACCGTTCTCGCAGGCCCCGTTCTCGCAGGCCCCGTTCTCGCAGGCCCCGTTCCTGCACGCACCGTTCTCGCAGGCCCCGCTCACCGTCCCCGCGTCCTTGGCCTGGATGCCCGCGTGAAGGCCTGGCTCATCACTGGCTGTTCGAGCGGTCTCGGGCGCGCGCTCGCGTCCGCCGCGATCGCGCGCGGCGACGCCGTCCTGGCCACCGCGCGCGACGTCGGCTCGCTGGAAACGCTCACTTCGCGCGCACCCGAGCGCGCGTTCGCGCACCAATTGGACGTCACGTCGCCGGGGGCCGCCCGCCTCGCCGTGGACGAGGCCCTGGCCCGCTTCGGCCGCGTCGACGTCCTGGCCAACTACGCCGGCTACGGACTGCTGGGCGCGCTCGAGGATCTCGACGAGCACGAGCTGCGCGAGCAGTTCGAGACGAACCTGTTCGGCGCCCTGGCGCTCACTCGCGCAGTACTGCCGTCCATGCGCGCAGCCGGCACCGGGTGCATCGTGCAGATGTCGTCACTCGTCGGTGTCATTCCGGGTCCGGGCGGCTCGGCGTACGTGGGCAGCAAGGCCGCGCTGGACGCGATGTCGGAGTCCCTCGCCGGCGAGGTCGCACCGTTCGGCATCCGCGTGCTGATCGTGGAGCCGGGCGGCTTCCGCACGGACGCGAGCGGGCGCTCGATGCGGTGGGCGGCGACGAGCCCGGCCTACCGGGCGTTCATCGAGCCGGCCCGGGCCGCGTTCGCCGCGCGCCACGGACATCAGGAGGGCGACCCGGACCGGGCGGCCGCGGCGGTGCTGGCCGCCGTCGACGATCCCGGGGCGCCGCTGCGGCTGCCGCTCGGCGCGGACGCGTACGCGCACATCGACGCCTACCTGCGCCGCCGCCTCCGGGACCACGTCGAGCCGCCGGACACCGCGTTCGTCGACCCGCCGCACCCGGGCGACCAGTAGGCCGCCTTCGAGCCGTCGCACACCGCGCTCGCGGACCAACCGCGCTCGAACGCCGGGCGGACATCACGTTCGCGCACCTACCAGCGCTGGAACCGCCAATCGGACACCGCGTTCGTGCACCTTCCAGCGCTCGAACCGCCAACCCGGACACCGCACTCGCGCACCCACCATCGCTCGAACCGCCAACCCGACACCGCGTTCACGCACCTTCCAGCGCTCGAACCGCCAACCAGACACCGAACTCGCGCACCCACCGCCGCTCGAACCGCCAACCGGACACCGCACTCGCGCACCCACCAGCGCGAAAACCATCCACCGGACACCGCGTTCGCTCACCTACCGTGCGCGAACGGTCAGCAGGCCGGCCAGGTCCACGTCGGCCGGGCGGCCACCGTGGCCGGAGTCGGCGATCAGGCGGGCGCCCAGCACCGCGCTCCAGAACGTACGCACCTCCACCGCGGGCGGGCGGTCCACGGTCCAGGCGCGCCGGTCCAAAAGCGTCACCAGGTAGTGCTCGGCCTGCCGGAACAGGATCGTGAGGTACAGCTGCGCCGTTGTCTGCAGCTCCGGGCGCTCCCGCGCGATCGACATCGCCTGCACCGCGGCGGGGATCGCGGGCAGGGCGAGCGCGGTGCGGGCGAGGGCGGAGCGGAACGTCTCGGGCGTGCGCCGGCGGTAGCCGACCGACTCCAGCCGCGCGGCGTCGCGCAGCAGTGTGGACAGGGCCGCGTGGACGAACAGGCCGTCCTTGGAGCCGAAGTAGTACGTGATCTGGTGCGGGTACGCCTCCGCCGACTGCGCGATCGCGGCCACGCTCACGCCCGCCAGTCCGCGCTCGGCGAAGAGGGCCGCCGCGCACCGCAGGATCCGCGCGCGGGTGCGGCGGCCGCGGGCCCGGGCCGGTTCGCTGATGGACATGTCATATTTGTATGCGATACAAGTATCCGAGGCAATCGAACCGGGAGGGTGCCATGGGCGCGGACGTGGTCGTCACGGGGATGGGGGCGTTGTCGCCGCTCGGCGAGGGCGTCGAGGCGCTCTGGCAGGGGCTGCTCGCGGGCCGCTCGGGCGTGCGGCGCATCGACGACCTGCTGCCGCCCGGGGTGCTGGACGAGCTGCCGGTGCGCATCGGGGCGACGATGGCGGTGTCGCCGGACACGCTGCTGACCCGCGTCCAGGCCCGGCGGATGGACCGGTGCGAGCAGGCGGCCCTGGTCGCGGCCCGGCAGGCGTGGCAGGACGCCGGCGCGCCGGAGGTCGACACCGAGCGGCTGGCGGTGGTGATCGGCACCGGGATCGGCGGGGTAAGCACGCTGCTGGGCCAGGACGACGTGCTCGAGGAGAAGGGCCCGGGCAAGGTGTCGCCGCTGACCGTGCCGATGCTCATGCCCAACGGCCCCGCGGCCTGGGTGAGCATCGAGTTCGGCGCGCACGCCGGGGTCTACACGCCGGTGTCGGCCTGCGCGTCGGGCGCCGAGGCGATCGCGCTCGGGGTGCGGCTCATCCGCTCCGGCGAGGCCGACATCGTGATCGCGGGCGGCTCGGAGGCGGCCATCACGCCGCTCACGCTCGCCGGGTTCGCGCAGGCCCGCACGCTGTCGAAGCGCAACGACGAGCCGCTGCGCGCGTCGCGGCCGTTCGACGTGGACCGCGACGGCTTCGTGATGGGCGAGGGCGCGGGGATCGTGATTCTGGAGAGCGCTTCGCACGCGGCGGCCCGCGGGGCGCGCGTGCACGGGCGGGTTGCGGGGGTCGGGGTAACCTCCGACGCCTACCACATCACGGGCCCGGACCCGAGCGGCGCCGGCCAGGTGCGCGCGATCCGGCGGGCCGTGGCCGACGCCGGGTTGCAGCCGTCCGACATCGCGCACGTGAACTGCCACGCGACCTCGACCGTGGTCGGCGACGTCGGGGAGGCGGCGGCGATCCAGGCCGCGCTCGGCGACGACGTCGTGCTGACCGCACCGAAGTCCGCGCTCGGGCACCTGGTCGGGGCCGCGGGGGCGGTGGAGAGCATCGTGACCCTCTTGTCAGTGGTTCAGGGTGTCGTACCGCCCACGCTCAACCTCGACAACAAGTCCCCCGACATCGAGCTGGACGTCGTGGCGGGCGAGCCGCGAACGCTCCCGATGACCGCAGCGGTGTGCAACTCCTTCGGCTTCGGCGGCCTGAACGTGTCACTCGTCTTCACCGCGTGAGCGAACAGGCCCCATTCGAACACCGCGCACGACCGAACGCGCACTATCGGTGCACCCCGCACGATCAACCACGCCCACTCGCTCACCCCGCACGACCAAACGCGCACTACCGGCGCACCCCGCACGACCAACCACGCCCGCTCGCGCACCCCGCACGGCCGAACGCACACTACTGGCGCACCTCGCATACCCGATCACGCCCACTCGCTCACCGCGCACGACCGAACACGCACTACTGGCGCACCTCGCATAACCGATCACGCCCACTCGCTCACCGCGCATGACCGATCACGCCCACTCGTGCACTCCGCATGACCGAACGCGCACTACTGATGCGCCCCGCGTGACCCGATCGCGCCCTCCGTGCACCGTGCATGGCCGCCTACCCCTGCTCGTACCCGCCGCGCGAACGAACACTTCTTCGCCCCACTCGGACGCGCACTCACCGCGCAAATGAACACGCGCCACCCGCACTCACCGGGCGAGCGGACACGCCCACTCGACGGACTCGCGCGTCCAGAGCTACGCGCGAGCCCGCACCAAACCGTGTCCATGTGTGCACGTCCGCGCCGACCAAGCACCAAGGTCGCGCGCCGAACGTGCACACATGCTCACACCGCCCGACCAGCAGGAACAGGCCACATCGGCCAGGGGTCCTGCCCGCCGCCGGCGTTCCGGCCCGACGCGGACGCGTCAGCGAATCTGGTCCTGCTCCTGCAGCTCCGTCAGCTTCACCGTGCACAAACCCCCACGCTCGGCCTTCACGTCCGTCACGGTCAGCTGCGTACCCGGCGTGAGAATGAACTCCTCCTCGCCCGTGAACGCGGAGTAGCTGCGGATGCCGACCGCGCGAAGGGGTACGACTTCGAAAAGTGTCCGCTTCCCGCTGCCACCCATGAACGAACGCGCAACGCCAAGGCTGGATGTGCACGAGGACACACCCCACCAGGTGACCGTTTGGCCAAGCGGGTACTGCCGGCGCAGATCCATCCGCACACCCCGCCACAGCGGCTCGCGGCGTGCGGGCAGGCGCGAGACGGCGGAGAAGAGCAGGCGGAGGTACGGCAGGTACGGCACGATCCGCGCCCGATCAGGATCGCGCAGGCTGGCGTTGATCTGGCGGTAGAAGGCGGATTCGCAGGTGTACAGGTAAAGGGCGGCGGCCTCGTCGGCGCTCAGGCCCTCGGCCTCGGCGGCGGCCTGCTTCTGTCCGAAGGCGTGCGAGGCGTCCACGTGCCAGCCGAGGCCCTTGAGCACCGCGGCCGCGGGCGCGATCGCCGCGCGGAAGTCCATGAGCGGGGTGTCGAAGACGCCGGTGATCGCGGGCAGCGCGAGGCCCTCGTCCTTGACGCTTTCGAGCCGTTCCAGGTACAGCTTGTGCAACTCCATCGTCGAGGCGATGAAGGCGCCCATGCGATCCGCGGCGGGGTCCTGGTGCGCGTTCCACCCGACGCTCGGCAGCCAGTCGATTTCGTCAGCGCCGAGTGAGCGCAAAGCTTCGTTTACGGTCGCGAAGTGCTCGTTGTCGCAGAAAATGTCGCCCTGCGCGGCCGGGTTCGGGTGGTCGATGTGGCGCACCTCGACGCCCGGGTACTGCTGCTGCAGCCGCGTCACCAGGGACTTCAGCCCCCGCGCGTGCGCGCCCCACCACGCGAAGACGACGCCGCGGTCCTCCTCGGCCGCGTCCTGCTTGGCCTTGAGGATCTCCTCGACGAGCCGCTCCACCACGGGCCGCCAGAAGCCGGTGTGCTGGTCGGTGCCGTAGGAACCGTCGGCGCTCGCGGTCAGCGAGGCGTTGAGCAGCAGCACCCCCTGCGTCAGCATCGACGAGAACCACTCCGGTGGCTGCACCGTCTCGTGCTGCTTGAGCAACGCGCGGATGTCGGCGATCGGCGTCTTCTTCGGGATGCCGTACTTCCACATCGCCGCCGCCTTGATGATGCACCGAATGCTCACCACCCGGCCGAACTGGCTGTCCGCCCAGTCGTGGAAGGTGTTGTCGAACATCGCGATGCCGGTGGCGGATTCGGGCCGCGGATAGGGGTTCTGCCCGAAGACCACGACCTTCCACTTGTGCGGCGGGTTCGGCTTCAGCGCCTGGAAGGTGAGCTCGCGCACTGGCACGATCTGCGGGCTGCGCTTGGGCCCGATGAACTGCGCCGCGCTCGGCTGCGCCTCGATGACCGGCTTGAGCAGCGGCAGCCAGGGCTCGCCGCCGCCCTCGAACAGCTCGGCCAAACCCAACGGGTCGTCGGTGTCGCTCACGGTGACCTCCGCGGGAGTTCCACTGTGGACACCGAACCGTATCTTGTACCTCCCGGCCCCGCCGCCCCGGGTCAGCCGAGGACGTTCACGCGCCTCTGAGCAGCGGCGACGGAAGGCCGTCCGATGTAGACACCGAACCGCATCCTGCACCTCTCGGCCCCACCGCCGCGGCCGGGACGTTCGCGGGCGCGCGAGCAGCTGCGGCGAACGGGGGCGTCCGATGTGGACACCGAGCCGTATGTTGTACCTCTCGGTCCCGCCGCCTGGGGTCTGCCGGGACGTTCGCGGGCCCACGGAGTCGGCGGATCGGGCGTACGATCCCGCCGTTCGGGGCCGAACGAGCCTGGCTCCGGCCCCGGGCGGCGGACGCGGAGAAACTCCTTCCGGCACCGGCACTCGGGGCTGGACGAATGAGAGGGATGCCATGACGGTCAGAGTCGTGCTCAGCGACATCAACGCCAAGGTCGTGCAGTCCTGGATGTCGGCTTTCGCCGACGAGCCCGGGGTCGAGATCGTGAAGGGTTCGATCCTCAACCAGCACGTCGACGCGTGGGTGACGCCGACCAACTCGCACGGCGTCATGAGCGGCGGCGTCGACGCGGTGATCCTGCGGCATCTGGGGCCGGGCATCCAGCTGCGGGTACAGCGGGCGATCCAGGACGAGTTCGCCGGCACGCTGCCCATCGGCGCCGCGGTGTGCGTTCCGTCAGGCGCGGCGAACCCGAAGTACCTCATCTCGGCGCCGACGATGCACACTCAAGCAGAAAACGTGCGCCACACGCTCAACGTGGCCCTGGCGTGCGCGGCCGCGTTCCAGGCCGTCCACATGCAGAACGAGCGCCAGCCCGGCAGCATCACGTCGGTGGCACTCGTCGGCATGGGCGCGGCGACGGGGAAGGTCCCGCCGCAGGTGTGCGCGAACCTGATGTGGGCCGGCTACACCCTGTTCGGGGAGAGCACGTTCGACGACTACGCCGAGCTGCGCGCCACGGTGAGCGAGCAGCTCGGCGACATCGAGACCCGCCCGTCGACCGAGCGGGTGCGGATCACTCCCCCGGCCGCCCGCCGGCGCCGCTAGGTTCGCCGACGCCGCTAGGTTCGCTGGCGCCGCTAGGTTCGCCAGCGCCGCTAGGTTCGCCAGCGCCGCTAGGTTCGCCAGCGCCGCTAGGTTCGCCAGCGCCGCTAGGTTCGCCAGCGCCGCTAGGTTCGCCGGTCCCGGCGGGGACCGCACGCCCCGAGCAGCATGCCGAGCGACGCGGGGCCGGCCACCATCGCGACCCCGTGCATCCGCACCCGGCACGGTTTGCGGAGCACATGCCGCGTTCGCCGCGTCGCGGTGCCTGGAACATCACGTTCCGCAAGGGCGCCGTGCTCCACAACTCGGCGCTGGCTGCGCGACCGGCATTCGGGTTCGTGGAGCGGCTGGTCGCCCTCGACCAAGTGCTCCACGGCCCGGTGCCGAAGCGCGGCAGCAGTTCGACGGATGCCGCAGCCGCGGGCTCCTGCCGGTCAGTCGTCGCTCAGCACCGGCTGGTGGAGCGGTTGGCCGCGCTCCACCAACTGCTCCACGGCTCGGTGCCGAAGCGACAGCACCCCGGCCTCGCGGAGCACTTGGCCGCCTTCGACCAGCCGCTCCACAACCCGGCGCCGGTGCGCGGCGGCACTTCGGCGGGGTGCCGCAGCCGTGGGCTCCTGCCCGTCAGTCCTCGCTCAGCACCGGCTCGTGGAGCGTGTACCCGCGCTCGACCAGCTGCTCCACGACCCGGTGCCGGGTAAGCGAGAGTACGTGCGTCTCCACCTCGGCGTGATCAAGCAGCTCGTTGTAGGTGTCGCGCACCACCTGCTCGACCTCGGCGCCCGGTGCGTCCGGGAACCGCTCCCGCACGATGTCGACCTCTCGCCGCAGCGCCGTCTCGATGTCGCCGAGGTGAGCGACCCCATCATGTTCGGACATTGCGCACCGTCCTTTCGTGCTTTCGCATGAGATCTCCTGGTTGCCCCCGCCGATGAACACCAGGTGAACTGGCGGACAGGCGCGCACCGACCGTGCGGCACGAGCAACGCACGACATGAACGGCGGGCCCGGTCCAAGCGGCCAGGCCCCGCGCGCAGGCCGCGCTCCAGTGTCCGACGCACGGATACGTCGCAGACGCACGCGCGACGTCCGGCTGCGCACCACCGCCACCGAGCACCGGCTTAGCACGCAATTGGGCCCGGCGCGGCATCGGTCCCGCCTCGGGGCGGACCGGCCGGCGTGATCCGGTGCACGAATGCGCGGTAGGCAGCGGGCCGCGGGCGGCCGAGGCCCGGGCAGCCAGCGGTAGCCGGTAGGCGGCGGCCGAGGGCCGAGCGGCGAGCCGCGGCCGGTAGGCGGCAGGCGGCTTCGGCCGAGGGCCGAGCGGCGGGCCGCGGCCAATAAACGGTAGGCGGACGAGGCCCCGGCGGCGGGCGGAGCGTTACAAGCGTGCGGCTACGGCTGCGCGCAGCTCCGGCAGGCGATCGTGCAGCAGCCCGGGGCACTCGGTCGTGTTGAAGTCCTTGTGCCCGTAGATCTCCGTGGGCGGGATCCCGTACTGGTGGCACACGAACGCGCAGAAGTCGACGAGGCTGTTCCACAGGGCGGCCGGCGGCTGCACGGTGAGGTACGTTCCCTCGTTCTCGATCCCGATGGCCTGGTCGTTCTGGCCCACGCAGTGTGCGCCCTGCACCATGGTCTGCCCGTGGAGCAGCGCGTACAGGCTGCCGTGGCGGCCCTCGGTCAGCCAGCCGCCGCGGCTGTTGGTGAAGTGCTGGCCGCTGTCGACCCAGTGATTCGTGTCCATGTGCAGGTTCTGGATGTCGCGCGAGTTCGCGAACGCGTGGGCCTGCGAGTAGTCGGTCGAGTTGGCCATCGCCGTGTGGTGTACCACGATCTTGTTCGGCCGATGCTGATCGATTGTGAGCGCTCCGGACGGCGGGCGGGCGCCCCAGGCTCCGCAGCTCGCGATCGAGGGCTGCTCGACCGTGGCGGCCAGGCCGTCGGGCGCCGCGGCCGGGCCGGTGAGACCCAGCGCCGCGAGTGAGGCCGCGCCGGGAGTCAAGGGCGCGGCGGCAGCGGGACGGGCGGGCACGAGCAGCGCGGCGGCTCCGCCGAGCAGCACGGCGCGGCGAGTGAGACGAGCCATGAGACCTCCCCGAACAGGGTTTGGGCCATCGACTGAAGTCACTGTAGATTTTCCCCAGACTTCGACGCAAGCCTATTGAAAGTTTCCGACGTACGTGAGCTAATTCGTGAAGTTCTTTACCGGAACGGCCCCGCAAGGGAAGGGGAGGCACCCGTGAACCGACGACGGCTCGGCGCACTCGCGGCGCTGGCTCTGACGGCCGCCATGGTCCTGTTCGGCTCGCCGGCGAGCGCGGCGACCGTGACGTACGGCCAGGATGTGTCCGGATATCAGGGCAGCGTCAACTGGCAGGCGCAGTGGAACGCCGGCTCGCGGTTCGCCTACATCAAGGCGACCGAGGGCACCTACTACACCAATCCGTCCTTCGCCCAGCAGTACAACGGCTCGTACAACATCGGCATGATCCGCGGCTCCTACCACTTCGCGATCCCGAACGGTGGCGGCGGCGCGGCCCAGGCGGACTACTTCGTCGCGCACGGCGGCGGCTGGTCCAAGGACGGCAAGACCCTGCCCGGCGCCCTGGACATCGAGTACAACCCGTACGGCGCAACCTGCTACGGACTCTCGCAGTCGGCGATGGTGAGCTGGATCCGGGCGTTCCTGAACCAGTACAACGCGCGTACCGGCCGCTGGGCGGTCATCTACACGACCACCGACTGGTGGGTCACGTGCACCGGCAACTACAGCGGCTTCTGGGCGAACTCGCCGCTGTGGCTCGCGCGGTACAGCAGCAGCCCCGGCACCCTCCCGGCCGGCGCGCCGACGTGGTCGTTCTGGCAGTACTCGAGCACCGGCCCCTTCGCCGGGGACTCCAACCAGTGGAACGGCGCCCTCGACCGGCTCAAGGTGCTGGCCTGCAACGGCGCCTGCTGAAACCCGCTCGAACCGCTCCGCGACGCGCCGGGCGCGCGTCCGTAGCAGCACCCGCCGCACTCGTCCCGGGCCGGCCCCCGACCCGGGACGAGTGCTCCGCTGTTCGAACGCTCAGCCGCACCTGGCGCCGCACGGCGTGGACGCGGAGCGGCGGGGTCGGCGTGGGTGTTCGAGACCTACGACGAGTTCGACCACGCAGCGATGCGCATTCGATCAGTTTTCGAGAAGCGTGGCCGCCGCGGCCCCTCCTAGCATGGGAAACGTTCCGATCAACGAGCGTTTCCGGAGGTACCAGCCATGGCCCGCAAGTCGACCCAGACC
This sequence comes from Dactylosporangium sp. CA-052675, assembly GCF_050947935.1. Lineage (GTDB taxonomy): Bacteria > Actinomycetota > Actinomycetes > Mycobacteriales > Micromonosporaceae > Dactylosporangium. Next base: position 9,098,678 of record NZ_CP192010.1, read on the forward strand.
TTCACCGACGACGAGCGCGCGGCGATGCAGGAACACGCGGCCGAGGTGCGCGCCTCCGCCTCCCGCCGCGGCTCGAAGGCCGACAAGGCCGCCGAGGACCTCAAGGCGCTGCTCGAAAAGATCGAGGAGATGTCCGAGGCCGACCGCGTGATGGCCTCGCGGGTGCACGCGCTCGTGCTGGAGAACGCGCCCGAGCTCGCGCCCAAGCTCTGGTACGGCATGCCGGCCTACTACAAGGGCACGAAGTCGGTGTGCTTCTTCCAGCCGGCGCAGAAGTTCAAGACGCGCTACGCGACGCTGGGCTTCAACGAGGACGCGGCGCTGGACGACGGGGAGATGTGGCCCGTGGCGTACGCGCTGCAGGATCTGACGCCGGCCGTCGAGGCGCGCATCGCCGCCCTGATCAAGCAGGCCGCCGGCTGACCGAAGCCGCATTGCGCCACGACACGGTGAGCGAACGCGCACAGACTCTCGCGCCGGGCTCAGTGAGCGAACGGGCACGGAAGGACTGAGCGAGGCGCGCAGAAACGGCCGCGGCGGGGTGAGCGAGCCGCGCGAACACCCCCGGCGAGATGAGCGAGCCGCCCGAACGGCCGCGTGGGGTGAGCGAGCCGCGCAAGCGGGTGCGGCGAAGTGAGCGAGTCGCGCGGACGTGACGCGCTCCCGTGCGAACGGCGAGGCGGGCATGTCCAGGCCCCGGAATCGTGCACCACTTCGCACTCCTCGACCTGGTGCGACGGCGGCGGACCAGGTCGCGCCAGTGGCCGTGCCGCGGCCATGGGGGCGCCGGGGTGGGCCCCCCGCCGCGCCGAAGGCACAACAACACAGAGGTGCCGAGAGCGCACGAACGCAGAGATGCCGAACGCGCACGAACACTGCAAACTGGCCGGGTGCCGAACACGAATCCGACCGGTGTGGTGATGCCGAGCGTCGACGGGAAGGTCAGCTCCTCCGCGCTCGGGCGGGCCGTGGTCGCCGATGCGCTGCGCGGGGTCGATCCCGTCGGGGCGCGCGGGGCCGAGGCCTCGACCGACTGGCGGCATGACTACCTGGTGCATTTCCGGCGGCTGGTCGAGGCCGGGCTGCCGTCCCGCGAGGCCGCGCTCACGATCGCGCAGGATGGGCTTGCGTCTTTGCATGAGCGGATGCGGTACCGCAGCGGGACGGACGGTGCCGAAGAACCGCTCTCGGCCGCATTCGCCGCCGGTGGGCAGCCGCTGCGGACGGTCACCATCGCGGGGCGGGGGAAGGCGGAGCGGGAGCTCGTCGTGCCGTACCGGGGGCGGCTGCTCGCCGGGCGGGAGCTCGACCTGCAGCTCGAGCGGTGGGTCGCGGCCGGGATCATCGAGCCGTCCTGTGCGCGGATCGTGCAGACCGTCGCGGCGAATCCCGGCTGGCTGGCGCTCGAAGGGCACCGCGTCGTCGTGCTCGGGGCGGGGGCCGAGATGGGGCCGCTGCGGGCGCTGCTGCGGTGGGGGGCCGACGTGGTCGCCGTCGACCTGCCCCGGCCGGCGATCTGGGAGCGGCTGCAGGGGCCGGCGCAGCGGTACGCCGGACGCCTCCACGTGCCGGTGACCGGCGAGGAACGGGGCGCCGACCTGCTGCACGACCTCGGGCGGGTGGCCGACTGGATCGAGGGGCTCGACGGGCGGCTCGTGCTCGGCAACTACGTGTACGCCGACGGGGCGCTCAATGTCCGGGTGGCGATGGCCGTCGACGCGCTCACGATGCGGCTGCGGCAGCGGCGGCCGGATCTCGGGCTGGCGTTCCTGGCCACGCCGACCGACGTGTTCGCGGTGCCCGACGACGCCGTCGACGAGGCGAACCGGCGCTACGCGGCGGCGAGCGGCATCGGGCGGTTCCGGCGGCCGTTGCGCGTGGTGAGCGCCGGGCGCCTGCTCACCCGCAACTATCCGCCGGGGCTCTATCCGGGCGTCAACGACAGTCTGGTACCGCAGCAGGGTCCGAATTATGCGCTCGCCAAACGGCTGCAGCGCTGGCGGGCGGCCGAGGCCCGGGCCGCGGGGCTGCCGGTGTCGCTGGCCGTCGCGCCCGCCACCCGCACCCGCAGCGTGGTGAAGAACCGGCTCCTCGCGGCGGCGTTCGCCGGGGCGCACCGGTTCGGCATCGAGATCTTCGAGCCCGCGACCAGTAACACGCTCATGGCCGCGCTGCTCGTGCACGATCTCAACGCCGCGCGGCCGGCGCTCGGGCATCCGTGGCAGGACGAGGCGTTCGCGGCGGCGCACGGCGGGCTGTGGCGCCAGCCGTACTCGGCCCGAAGCGCCCTGGGCATCGCGGTGCTGATGGGCATCGGCGGGGCGCGCGGCTGACGGCGACCGGCGGGGCGCGCGGCCGATGTCAGCGGCCGCGTCAGGGCGCTGGCGGTGCCGTGTCAGCCGCGCTCGCGATGGTGGTCGCACAACACCTTCCGCAAAGGAGCGCCCACCATGACGATCACCCTCTCCGACCAGGACAAGAACACCCTGCGCATCGGCGCGTACGGTGCCGTCACGCTGCTGTCGGCCGCCGGCGCCGCCGGTGGTTCGCCGCACCGGATCGCCACCGACGGCAGCATCGCGCTCGGTTCGGCGACGGGCCTGGTGGGGCACGTGCTCGCCGAGTACCCGAAGCACAAGGACCTCAACGGCAGGTCCGTGGCCGAGATCGCCGACCGCGTGCTGCCGGCCCTGACCGCGGCTTCGGGCCTGCTCAAGGCGCGGGCCCCGGAGGAGGCGGCGAACTTCCGCGGCGCCGTCCTCACCGCGCTCGAGGCGGCCACGCACCACGCGCCGCCGACCCCGGTGATGGCCGACATGATCCGCAAGATCACCGAGGCCATCGACGCCGCCTGACCCACCGCGGCGCCGGCCGTGCCGCGGGACCCGTCCGGGTTTCGCGGCACGGCCGGCGCCGGACTTGCACTTATGGGGGTGTGGCCATACAGTTGCAACGCGGACCGGACGGACGCCGGACGCACGAGCGGCGGCCCACCCGGCTCGAGCCCGGGCGACCGCCGCGCGTACTGCTCCAGACTGCTGTAGACGTGAGGTTATGGCTCCGGCGTCGCGGATCAGTTGACTGCGAGCCAGATGATCCAGGCACAGAAACACAGCGTCGTGCTCAGCACCACAAGGGGTCCTTCCATAAGGGGTCGGTCATCCTGGATCATCATCGAGTCCTTGGCCGTCATTCAACGCACGGCGACCGTTGTGACCGTTTTGTAATGACGGCCGCATACGTCAGACTTAATGGCGATTTTACCTTTCTTGCATTTGGTGCACGCGCCCGTGCCAGTTTCGTCCAGTTTGCCAACAAAAGCCGCTGAGCGGCGCCGGTAGAGTTCACGCACAGATCGATAGGCGACACTCATAGTCATCTCCATGTCGTTGCTGTGCGTGTCCTCGAGGACAATTACCGGAGGCCGCGATGACCGATGAAATTGCGCTCGCCATCGCTTCCACACTCGCCACCAAAGGCACCGAGGCGCTGATCGCCGAAGGCCGGACCGCACTCGCCGCGCTGCTCCAGACGATCCGCGACCGGTTCCGCCCCGGCAGCCGGGAGGGCAACGCCCTGCAGGAGGCGATCGCCCACCGGGAAGACGGCGAGCGACAGCTCGCCCTGGCCGAACTGCTCGGCCGGGCGCTGGCCGACGATCCGCAGTTCGCCGCCCGGGTCCTCGCGCGGTGGCACGCCGTCCAGCGGGAACTGACGCTCGGCCGGGACACGGTGAGCAATCACTTCAGCGGCACCGCGGACAAGGTTGTCCAGGCCAGAGACGTCCACGGCGACATCGCACTCTGACGTGCGCGGCGGGCAGCGTCCTGCGATGTCGAACGAGCTCTCCGGGACCGTCAACGGCCCCGCCGTGCAGGCCGGATCGATCCGCGATGTGCACATCCATCAGCCGGCCGCCTCCACACCGGTACCGCGCCAGCTGCCACCGCCGGCCCCCCACTTCACCAGCCGGGCCGACGCCCTCGCCCGCCTCGACGGACTGCTCGACCGGGGCGGCCGGCTGCTCGTGGCACTGATCGGGCCGGGCGGCGTCGGCAAGACCGCGCTGGCCCTGGGGCGGCGAAGCAGCGGGGCATGCTGGCCGTACTGCTGTATCACGCCGGAGAAAACGTTCGGATCGAGACGATAACCGAATTCCTGTGGTCCGATCACGATCAGGTCGGCCACCGGTCGAATATGTACGCGCTGGCCAGCAGAATCCGCGCCGCGCTGCACCGGGCCGGCCTAGGCCGGGCGTTGCTGCGATCGCCGACCACGAGCGCCTACCGGCTCGACGTCGACCCGGGCCTGGTGGATTTCCATCGGTTCCGGCAACTCGTTGCCCGGAGCCGGATCGCCGCCGATCGGCGGGATTTCGGCACCGCCGCGCAACTCCTCGACGAGGCCGTTCTCCTGTGGCGCGACGAGCCACTCGCCGATCTGCGTACGGCACCGGCCGAGCACCTTCGCGAGACCATGAGCACCGCGCTGCTGGAGGCGCGGAAGCTGCTGGCGGCGAACCGCCTGCGGCTCGGCCAGCACCATCGAGCTCTCGTCGAGCTCGAGCCGCTCATGGGCGCCGACGATGTCGACGAGACGCTCGCCCAGCTGTGGGTGGACGGGTTGAGCGCGGCGGGACGGGACCACGAGGCGCGCGCATATCTGCACACCTTCCGCCGCCGGTTCCGCCGGACGATGCGCGCGGAGCCCGCCGTCGGGCTGCCGGTGGCGACACCCGGCCCGGGCGGCCGCGCCACCGTAACCGGACCCGCCGCGCCACCGGCCGGCGCCATCCCGCCCCAGCAGCTGCCCAAGGATGTCAGCGACTTCACCGGGCGCGAGCCGCTCCTGGCCGACATCGACGCGCTGGTGCGACCGGACAGCACCGGCGTGGTGGCGCTCAGCGGTATGCCGGGTGTCGGCAAGACGGCCCTTGCGGTCCACTGGGCCCACCGGCAGCGGCACCGGTTCCCGGACGGGCAGCTCTACCTGGACGCGAACGCCTACGGGCCGACCGCGCCGGTCGACCCCGAGGACGCGCTCGGGCGCTTCCTCGAGGCGCTGGACGTGCCGCCCGATCTGATGCCGGTCGGCCTGGAGCGGCGGAGAAACCGGTTCAACCAGCTGCTCGCCGGCCGGCGCGTGCTCGTCGTGCTCGACAACGTCCGCGACTCCCGCCAGGCCCGGCCGCTGATCTCCACCGCGGCCGAGTGCCTGACGGTGATCACCAGCCGGACCCGCCTGCGGGGCCTGACCGTCCGCGAGGGAGTCCAGAGCCTCACCGTCACGCCGTTGCCCGACACCGACTCCTTCGCGCTGCTCGCCCGGACCGTCGGCGCCGCCCGGGCCGGCGCGGAACCGGGCGCCGTCGAGGCGCTGGCCCGGCTCTCGGGCGGGCTCCCGCTGGCGCTGCGCATCATCGGTGAACATGTCGCCGAGCGGCCGCGGGCCGCCGTCTGCGGCCTCGTCGACGAACTCACCGCCCGCCTGCTGGACGCCGACGGCGAGGACGACGAGGAGACGAGCCTGCGAACGATGTTCGCCTGGTCCTATCAGGCCCTCATGCCCGAAGCGGCCCGCCTCTTCCGGATGCTCGGGCTGTACCCCGGCCCGAGCATCGGGCCCGAGGCGGCAGCGGCGTTGCTCGGCACCGGCGTCGTCCGCGCCGAAGCCCTGCTCGACACGCTGGCGAAGATGTGCCTCATCAACCACGACACGGCCCGCCGGTACCGGCTGCACGACCTGCTCCACCGGTTCGCCGCCGACAGGGCCGGCGAGGACGACCCGGACGTGCGCGCAGACGCCCAGCGGCGGCTCCTGGATTGGTCGCTGCTGACCGGCGTCAACGCGGTGGCGGTCCTGGCGCCCGACCGGCCCCCGGTGCCCGACCTCCCGCCGGCGACCACCGTCCGGCCGCAGACCTTCGCCGGCGACACCGACGCGATGGCCTGGTGCGAGGCGGAGCGCGAGAACCTGGCGGCGGTCGGCCTGTGGGCCGGTCGACACGGCTTCGACCGGCACGCGTGGCAGCTGCCGGAGGTGCTGGTGGAACTGTTCCAGCGGCGCGGGCACCAGGAGGAGGTGCTGCCGCTGCTCAAGTCCGCGCTGCTCGCGGCCGAGCGCGACGGGCACCCGATCGCGCAGGTCGGCACGCTCAACAACATCGGCACCGCGTACTTCGCGCTGCACGACCACGTCAATGCGGCGGCCAGCATCGAGCAGGCGCGGCGACTGGCCCGCCGGATCGGTTTCGCCGAGGGTGAGGTGGCGTGCCTGCACAACCTCGCGACCGTTCACCTCGCCAACGGCGACGCCGAGCTCGCCGCGCGCGGCTACCGAGAGGTGATCGGTGTCTGCCGAGCCGGCGGAAACCCGATGGGCGAGGCCTCTGCGCTGCACCGGCTCGGCGACGCGCTGACCCGGATGGGCGAGCCCGACGACGCGGCCGCCGCCTACCGCGCCGCGCTGGGCCTGCGCGAGCGCACCGGCTCGTTGCGAGGCCAGAGTGCGACCCATCGTGCGCTGGCCACGCTGTACCTGGGTCTCGACCGCCCCGGCCTCGCACTCCGCCACGGCGAACGCGCGCTGGCCATTCACGGTGACGCCCGGGACGATCCGGGCCTCTGCGACACGCTCATCGCCATGGCCGACATCCATCGCCGGCTCACTCGGCCGGTCGAGGCGATGCGCGATGCCGAGCGGGCGGCCGCGCTGAGCACCGAGCTGGCCGACGCCCGCCGCCGGTGCCAGGCGCTGGCCGTCCTGGCCGACGCCCTCGCCGCGTCGGGCGAGGAGGCGCTCGCGGCGTGCCGCCTCGCCGAGGCCCTGGCCCTCATCGAGGAGATCGACGATCCGCGAATGCGTCCGACCCTGGAGCGGCTCCTCGCGGCGCGCCGCCGGGCTGCGGGCCCGCCCGACCCGCCTCGGCGCGTCGCCCCGTAGGTCACGGAGCCACGCAGCCGCGGCGGGTCCGGGCGGTCCCGCGGCCCGGCGAGCGGCCCGGACCCGCTACGGCATGCCGGTCGGCACTGGCGTCGTCGGGCGCCGCGTCGGCCACGACGTCGGCAGCACCGTCGGCCACAGCGTGGGCAGCAGCGTCGGCCGGGCGGTCCGGGTGGCGGTCGGGGTCGCGGTCGGCGTCTGCCGCGGCCGCGTGGTCGGCCGCGTCGTCGGGTGCGTCGTCGGCCGGTGCGTCGGCTTCATCGTGGGCCGTACGGTCGGCCAGGGCAACGGCCCGGGCGTCCACGTCGGAACGGGCAGGCCGATCGGCCCGCCGGTGCAGGACAGCCCCTTCACGTTCGTGGCGGCCATCGCGAGGTGGTTGCGCAGCGTGGGCAGCGTGTCCCGGGCGAACGCCCGCAGCTTCGCGTTCTGCCCGTCGGCGGCCTCCCGCTCGAACAGGCCGACGTCGGCGACGTGGTCGGCGTACATCGCGGGGGCGTAGGAGCAGTCGAACGCCCGGCCGGACAGCGCCGACCAGATGCCCAGGATGGCGCGCTGGACGCTGTCGGGCTTGTCCGGGGCGCTGAGGCCCAGGCCCTTGGCCAGGGCGGCCAGTTTGTCGGCGGCCTTCGTGTGGTCCGTGACCATGTGCCGGCCGAACGCTGTGACCGCCGGGTCCACGGCCCGGTCGGTGGCGAGCCGGCCGGCCGCGACCTCGTAGGCGCCGCCGTGCCCGGCGGCGTCGACGAACGCACGGTCCATGGACGACAGGTCCCTGGCGGCGGCTTCGGCGGGGGCGGGGACCACGGCGGCGGCGAGTACGGCCGCCGCGAGCGTGCAGACCTTGACACTGAACGGGACGCGCATGACGGCGCCCTCCAATCGTGGGGACTGAACAGTTGCCGCAACTCTCAGTAACCACGCAACTACAGATGTAACGCGGCGCTCGGTTGCAAACGCGCCGTCAGAGGATTGGTAGTCCGCCCAGCCGATGGGTAAACAGAGCCGAGGCGAGGCAGGCACGCAACGCCCGGCGAAGCCATCACCGGGGAGCGGGCGCGCCCGAGGGCGCGCGGGCAGGGTGAGCCCAAGTCTGTGGGGCGAGCGGGACTCGAACCCGCGACCAAGGGATTATGAGTCCCCAGCTCTAACCGGCTGAGCTATCGCCCCGAGCGGAGCAAGCTTACCGAGCCGCGCAAGTGCAATGCCGCCCGGAAACGGGCCGGAACGAGAAAATGGCCCCCGAAGAGGCCGGACTGGCTCCCGCGATAGGACTCGAACCTATAACCTGCCGGTTAACAGCCGGCTGCTCTGCCAATTGAGCTACGCGGGATCGTGCATCCCCCTCTGTTCGAGGGCGACCGGGAAAGAGTACAGCACGACTCGGGGGGTCTTCGCCACCGGGTATCCCTTTCGGGTGCCCCCGGCCAGCAATCGGCGGCAAGATCGATGTGTCGGCCCGACGATGGACGGGTATGTCAACACCGGCGGCGCACCAGGCACTGATGACTCGCGCCGTCAGAAGGAGGTCGTCGCCATGCGCGGCAAGCTTTTGTTCCTCGGCGGTCTGGCGGCGGGCTTTGTGCTCGGGGCCCGAGCCGGTCGGGAGAAGTATGAGGAGCTCAAGGCCACTGCTCTGAAGATCAAGGAGAGCCCGACGGTCCAGGAGGCCGCCGGCGTTGTCCAGGAGCAGGCCACCCGGCTCTACAGCGAGAGCAAGACCAAGGTGACCGACAAGCTGGCGAACAGCCGCTTCGCGGAGACCGAGATGGGGCAGCGGCTGCTGCACACGTCCGACTCCCCCGCGATCGAGCGGGACCTCGCGACGAGTGGTGCGCCCACGACTCCGTCGACGGGGACCAGCTACTAGCGGTACACCCGAACGTGTCGAAGGCCGGCCCCCGACGGGGCCGGCCTTCACCGTGCGGGGTCAGGACGAGGACGAGAACGCGGCGTCGAACGCGGCCGAGGGGGCGTCGAAGGCGAGGCCGCGCACGAAGCGGATGGCCTCGGGCGCGCCGACGAGCCGGTCCATGCCGGCGTCCTCCCACTCGATCGAGATCGGGCCGTCGTACCCGATCGCGTTCAGCGCCCGGAAGCAGTCCTCCCAGGGCACGTCGCCGTGGCCGGTGGAGACGAAGTCCCAGCCGCGGCGCATGTCGGCCCACGGCAGGTGCGAGGCGAGCCGGCCGCGGCGGCCGTCGCCGGTGCGGACCTTCGCGTCCTTGCAGTCGACGTGGTAGATCCGGTCGGCGAAGTCGAAAATGAAGTTCACCGGGTCGAGCTCCTGCCACACGAAGTGCGACGGGTCCCAGTTGAGCCCGAACGCGGGCCGGTTGCCGATGGCTTCGAGCGTCCGCTTGGTGGTCCAGTAGTCGTACGCGATCTCGCTGGGGTGCACCTCGTGCGCGAACTTGACGCCGACCTCGTCGAAGACGTCGAGGATCGGGTTCCAGCGGTCGGCGAAGTCCTGGTAGCCGGCCTCGATCATCTCCGGCGGGACCGGCGGGAACATGGCCAGCGTGTGCCAGATGGACGAGCCGGTGAAGCCCACGACCACGTCGACGCCGAGCTTGCGGGCGGCGCGGGCGGTGTTCTTGATGTCCTCGGCGGCGCGCTGCCGCACGCCCTCGGCCTCGCCGTCGCCCCAGATGCGCGCGGGCAGGATGCCCTGGTGCCGCTGGTCGATCGGGTGGTCGCAGACGGCCTGGCCCACCAGGTGGTTGGAGATGGCCCAGACCTTCAGGTTGTACTTCGCGAGCGTCTCCAGCTTCCGGTCCACGTAGGACTCGTCGGCCAGGGCCTTGTCGACCTCGAAGTGATCACCCCAGCAGGCGATCTCGAGGCCGTCGTAGCCCCACTCGGACGCCAGGCGGCAGACCTCCTCGAACGGGAGATCGGCCCACTGGCCGGTGAAAAGCGTGATTGGACGCGCCATGTTGCTGTCCTTCCGGGCAATGAAGGTTCAGGCGCGAGGGTGACCTGCTGAAAGCTACAACGGAGTCGTGCGGTGGGTTGCGCCCCCACACGGCAATCCTAAAAGACCTGGTAGCAAAGCAAAAGAGACCAGAAGCCTTTTCAGAGCTACCGCGATGTCCGTCGTGGTGCGGACCGTTACTCCCGTGGCCTCACCCTCCGCCGTGGTCACGGTCGCGGCGAACCCGCCCCGACCCCGACGCCGACCCTGATGCCAGCGACACGCGACCGAACGACCACGGCCACGGCCACGGCCACAAACGCGCGGAAACGAGCAGACGGCAACGCACGCAGCGCGCACAGCACGAACGCGCGGAAACGACCAGAGGGCAATGCGCACAGCGCGCACAGCACGAACGCGCAGAAACGAGCAGACGGCACCGCGCACAGCGCGCACAGCACGAACGCGCGGAAACGAGCAGACGGCACCGCACGCAGCGAGCAGGGCGCGGCACAGGACGAGCAGAGGGCAACGCACCCGGGGCGAGCAGCGGGCACACCCCGCGCACGAGGTTGCCCGCCCGCCCGGACGGCGCGCGCCGGCCCTCCGGTCCGGAGTCGGCGTCACCGAACCGGAGGGCCGAACCGCGCAAGAACGCTGTCCGGGCGGGCGGGTCCCGAAGGAGGGGCCGGTCGGCGTCCGGTCCCTCCCCCGTCAACACGGCCGTCAGCCGACGAGCGTGAGCCCGTCGATCACGACCGTCAGCCGATGAGCGTCAGCTCGCCGATCACGACCCTCAAGCGACGAGCGTGAGCCCGCCGATCACGACCGTCAGCCGACGAGCCGCAAACTCGCCGATCACGACCGTCAGCCGATAACGCGAACCCGCCGATCACGGTTCTCAGCCGACGAGCGCGAACTCATCCATGTCGATCAGTGAGCCGCTGCCGTCGTGACACACGAGGTACACCACCTGCGAAGCCGAGACCGCGAACGGCACCGCGCGGTCCTCGACGGTGACCGCGGGCGGCCGGATCGCCGGGTGCGACGAGAACCAGCCCCCGACCAGGGTGCCGTAGCAGGGCCACGAGTACTCGGTGCCGGCGGCCGCGTGCACGCCGACGTATCCGCCGCCGCCGCGGATGTACGCCTCGCACGCCGTCTGCTGCGCGTCCGTGAGCGCATCGCCGGTCGTCGACAGGAACCCGACGGTCTGGAACTGCGCGAGGCTGCTCACAGTGAACACCGCAAGCAGCCTCGCGGTGAACACCGCGGCGTCCTCGGTGGCGGTGACGGTGCAGCGGTTCGCGGCGCCCAGGGCCTGCACGGCGGCGATGCCGCTGGGGATGGACGAGTGGCGGACGCCGGCCGTCGTGGCGAAGACCAGCACCTTGTACGGCGCGTCGGCCGCCCTGGCGGGGGCAGCGATCAGCACGCCCGGCACGGCGATGATCCGGCCGGCCGTAGCGGCGGCGAGCCACGAGCGGATGGTCATGACAGTTCCTCACGATCGCGTCGTTCCGGGTCTGCGCGCGCCGCCGCGCTGTCATGTCGTGTTGTGCAGTTTTCCGGGCCCGGCGCGGTGCCTGGCTGGCACCGCGCCGGCGCTCCGGTCTTACTCCCCACCGTGCCCGGTACCCCCGCCCGCGGGGCGCAACCGCGGGCGGGCCCTCGCCACCGGGCCCGGCGAAGCAGACTCAGCCTCGAATGCCCAGCAGATGCTCCATGGCCAGCTGGTCGAGGCGCTCGAACGCCATGCCGCGCGCGGCGACGGCGTCGATGTCGATCTCCTCGGCGCGCAGCTGCGCCAGGGACTCCCCCGGCAGCAGCGTCGGCACCGTCAGCTCGTCGACCCGGGCGGCGGCCAGGGCGGCCGACACCTCGGGGTCGTCGCGGAACGCGCGAACCTTCTCGCGCAGGATCAGGTAGTTGCGCATGCACGCCGCCGCGGTGCCCCAGACGCCGTCGACGTCCTCGGTGCGCGGGGGCTTGTAGTCGAAGTGGCGCGGGCCGGCGTAGGCGGTCGGGTAGCCGGAGGAGTTCTCGAGCACGTCGACGGTCCAGAACGCGCCGCGCAGGTTGCCGGCCCCGAAGCGCAGGTCCTGGTCGAAGCGGGGCCCGTGCTGGCCGTTGAGGTCGATGTGGAACAGCTTGCCGTGCCAGAGCGCCTGGGCGATACCGTGGGCGAAGTTCAGCCCGGCCATCTCCTCGTGGCCGACCTCGGGGTTGAGCCCGACCCGCGACGGCTCGTCGAGCGTCGAGATCAGCGCGAGCGCGTGGCCGATCGTCGGCAACAGGATGTCGCCGCGCGGCTCGTTCGGCTTGGGCTCGATGGCCAGGCGGATGTCGTACCCGCGCTCGCGGATGTAGGCGCAGATGGCGTTGATGGCCTCGCGGTAGCGGTCCAGGGCGGCCCGCATCTGCTTGCCCGCCCCGGACTCGGCGCCCTCGCGGCCGCCCCACAGCACGTAGGTGGGCGCGCCCAGCTCGGCCGCGAGATCGATGTTACGCAGGACCTTCTGCAGCGCGTAGCGCCGCACGGCGCGGTCGTTGGCGGTGAACGCGCCGTCCTTGAAGATCGGGTGGCCGAACAGGTTCGTGGTCGCCATGGACACGACGAGCCCGGTGGCGTCGAGGGCCTCGCGGAAGCGCGCCACGACCTTGTCCCGCGCGGCCTCGTCGCTGCCGAACGGGATCAGGTCGTCGTCGTGGAAGCTGACGCCGTACGCCCCCAGCTCCGCCAGCCGGTGCACGGTCTCGACAGGGTCGAGCGCCGGGCGCGACGCCGAGCCGAAGACGTCCTGGGCCTGCCAGCCCACGGTCCACAGCCCGAACGAGAACCGGTCGGCCGGCGTGGGAGCGTACGGATCGCTCATGACGCCACACTCACCCACGAGGAGTCGGAGCGGGCCACCGCGTCGAGCACCAGCTGCACCTGCAGCGCGTCCTCGAAGGACGGCGTCGGGTCGGCGCCGGTCGCGATCGCCTCGATGAAGTCGCGCATCTCGTGGGTGAACGAGTGCTCGTACCCGATGATGTGCCCCGGCGGCCACCAGGCCCCCAGGTACGGGTGCTCGCCCTCGGTCACCAGGATGCGCGACCAGCCCTGCTCGGCCGCGGGCCGGGTGGCGTCGAAGAACTCGAGCTCGTTGAGGCGCTCCAGATCGAAGGCGAGGGAGCCGTACTCCCCGTTGACCTCGACCCGCAGCGCGTTCTTGCGCCCGGTGGCGAAACGGGTCGCCTCGTACGTCGCCACCGCTCCCCCGTCGAGCCGCGCGATGAACAGGGCGGCGTCGTCGACCGTCACCTCGCCCGTGGCGGTGCCCGCCGACGCCGAGAGCCCGCTCGCGGCCTCCGGCAGCGGCCGCTCCTTGATGAACGTCTCGGTCAGCCCGCTCACCCCCGTGATGCGCTGGCCGGTGACGAACTGGGTGAGGTCGATGATGTGCGCGCCGATGTCGCCGAGCGCGCCCGAGCCGGCCTTGTCCCGCTGCAGGCGCCACACCAGCGGGAAGCTCGGCTCCACGATCCAGTCCTGCAGGTACGCGGCGCGGACGTGGCGGATCGCGCCGAGCCGGCCGGCGGCGATCAGGTTGTGCATGAGGCTGACGGCGGGCACGCGGCGGTAGTTGAACCCGCACGCGGAGCGCACGCCCACGGCCCGGGCCTTGGCCGCCGCGGCCACCATCGCCCGGGCCTCCTCGACGGTGTTGGCCAGCGGCTTCTCGCACAGCACGTGCTTGCCCGCCTCGAGCGCGGCGATCGCGATCTCGGCGTGGCTGTCGCCCGGGGTACACACGTCGATGACGTCGATGTCGTCCCGGGCGATCAGCTCACGCCAGTCGGTCACCGCCTCGGCCCAGCCGAGCCTCTGCGCGGCCTCGGCCACGGCGGCCGCGTCACGCCCGCACACGGCGACCATGCTCGCCCGGGCCGGCAGGTCGAAGACCCGGTTCACCGTGCGCCAAGCCTGCGAGTGGGCGGCCCCCATGAAGGCGTAGCCGACCATGCCGACGCGCAGCTCCTGACTGGACACTGGCGGTTCCTCTCTCAAGAACGGTGGTTCAGGACTTGAAGCCGAGCGGCAGGTACTTGTCGACGTTGTCCTTGGTGATCGTCTCGGACTGCAGCACGATCATCTTCGGAACCTGCAGCTCGACCAGGTCGCCCATGCCCTTGCCCTGGGCCGCGAGCCGGGCCAGGATGATCGCCGACGAGGCCATCGACGGCGGGTACGTGACCGTCGCGGTGAGCACGGTGTCGCCGGACTTGATGTGGTCCATCGCGTCGCGGGAGCCCGCGCCGCCGACCAGGAAGAACTCCTTGCGCCCGGCCTGCTGGATCGCGGCGAGCACGCCGACGCCCTGGTCGTCGTCGTGGTTCCACACCGCGTCGAGCTTCGGCGCGGCCTGCAGCAGGTTCGCCGCGGCGGCCTGGCCGGTCTGCACCGTGAAGCCGGCCGCGACCCGGTGCTTGACGCTGAGGCCGTAGCCCTTGAGCGTGTCGGCGAAGCCCTTCGAGCGGTCCTTGGTCAGCTGCAGGTCGTCGATGCCGGGGATCTCGCCGATGACCGCGTCGGTCTTGCCCTTGAGCTTCTCGCCGATGTAGTGCCCGGCGGCCACGCCCATGCCGTAGTTGTCGCCCTTGATGAGGCAGAACGACGCGGCCGCGTCCGAGAACTCGCGGTCGAGGTTGATGACGATGATGCCCGCGTCCATGGCCTTCTTGCCGACCGTGGTGAGCTGGGCGCCGTCCTGGGGCAGCAGCACGATCGCGTCGGGCTTGCTGGCGATGAGGGTCTCCAGCGCGGCGATCTGCGCCGGGGCGTCCTTGCCGGCGTCGACCGCCTTCAGCGTGACGTCGGAGAACTTGGCCGCCTGGGCCTTGGCGTTGGCGGTGATGGCGCCGATCCAGCCGTGGTCGGCCGCCGGGGCGGAGAAGCCGATGGTGACGGGCTTGCCGGGGGCCTCGCTGGCGGCGTTGCCCGCCTTGGTGTTGGTCTGCGGCTCGCTGTCCTTCGTGTCGTTCGAGGTGCAGCCGGCCAGCAGCGCACCGGCGCCGAGGGCGGCCCCGCCGAGCAGGAGCCGGCGGCGGGACATGTCGCTCATCGCGACCTCCAATGTTGGGGGTGTTTGTGGGTGTGGTGATCAGCGCCACCGTCCCGGCGTGGACGGTCGCGTGGTGATGTGCGGCGTTGGTTACTTCGCGGCGGTGCGCTTCAGGAACGGGAAGGACCCGACCCGGAACTGCTGGACGAGCACGGCGACGACGATGATGCCGCCGTTGATGACGCGCTGGATGTCCAGCGGCAGACCGTTGACGATGAACAGGTTCGTGATCTGGCTGAAGATCAGCACGCCGAGCAGCGAGCCGACGATCGTGCCGCGGCCGCCGGTGAGCAGGGTGCCGCCGATGATCGCGGCGGCGATCGCGCTGAGCTCGTAGCCCTCGCCGTTGGTGTTGCTGCCGGACCAGGTCTGGGAGACCACCATGATGGCGGCGACGCCGCAGCACAGGCCCGACAGGACGTACAGCAGCATGGTCTGCAGCCGCACGTTGATGCCGGCGAGGCGGGAGGCCTCGGGGTTGCCGCCGATGGCGACGGTCCGCCGGCCGAACGTGGTCCGGTTGAGCAGGACCCAGCCGAGCGCGGTCACGATCAGGAAGATGACGACGATGTACGGCACGCCGAGGATCTTGTCGCTGGCGAGCCCCCGGATGAACGGGTCGTTGGTGATCTGGGTGTGCGACTGGGAGATGTTCTGGGCCAGGCCGCGGGCGGAGACCATCATGGCCAGCGTCGCGATGAACGCCACCAGCCGGCCGTAGGCGATCAGGACCCCGTTGACCAGGCCGGCCAGGGTGCCCACGGCCAGCGCCGCGAAGACCATGACGGCCGGCCCGTAGCTCTGGGTGGCCACCGTCGTGCACCACACGCTGGCCAGCGCCAGGATCGCCCCGACGGACAGGTCGATCCCACCGGCGATGATCACGAAGGTCATGCCGACCGTGATCACGCCGATCGAGGAGGCCTGGCTGAGCACGACGACCTCGTTCTGCCACAGGCCGGACCCGCTCAGGAAGATGTCCGGCCGGGTGACCATGCCGATGATCAGCAGCAGGAGCAGCACGCCGATCAGGGCCAGGTTGCGCTTGGCGTGATCCGAGCCCTCGCGCTGCCAGAAGCCCTGGGGGGTCACGCGCGGCCGGTCGTGGACGTCCACCGGTGGTTCGATGGTGGTGCTCATGCCGACGCCTCCGCAAGCTCCGGCGACGGCCTGAGCCAACCCTGCGTTTCCTGTTTCACGGCCTCTCCGCTTCGCTCCGAACCGCTCATGCTGCGGTCCCTTCGGGGGTGTTGCTCGACAGGTCGGCGCCGTCGAGCAGCGATCCGGCCATGACCAGGTCGAGCACGGTGTCTTCGTCGAGCTCGCCGGCGGGCGCCTCGTGCACGAGCCGGCCCTCGCGCATGACGAGCACGCGGTCGGCGAGGCCGAGGACCTCGGGCACCTCGCTGGAGACGAGCAGCACGCCCACGCCCTCGTCGGCGAGGCGGCGGATGACCTGGTAGAGCTCGGCGCGGGCGCCCACGTCGACGCCGCGGGTCGGCTCGTCGAGCAGCAGCAGCCGGGTGCCGCCGAGCAGCCAGCGCCCGACGACGACCTTCTGCTGGTTGCCGCCGGACAGCGTGCGCACCGGGCGGCGCACGTCCGCCGGGCGCAGGTCCAGGCTGCGGGTGACGTCCTCGGCGGCGGTGCGCTCGCGGCCGGCGTCGGTGAAGCCGACCTTGGCGAAGCGGGCGAACCCGGCCAGGGTGACGTTGCGGTAGATCGGCTCGCCCAGCAGCAGCGCCTGGCTCTTGCGCTCCTCCGGCGCCATGCCGATGCCGGCCCGCACGGCGGCGCCGACGTCGCCCCGGCGCACCTTCTTGCCAAGCATTTCCACGGTACCGGCGGTGGGCCGCCGAGCCCCGTAGATGGACTCGAGCACCTCGGAGCGGCCCGAGCCGACGAGCCCGGTGATGCCCACGATCTCGCCGCTGTGCACGTCGAGGGTCACGTCAGCGAAGCGGCCCGGCAGGGTGAGGTCGCGCACCCGCAGGATCGGCGCGTCGGTGAACGTGCGCGCCGCGGGGCGCTCCGGGAAGACGTACTCGATGGTGCGCCCGGTCATCCGGCTCACCAGCTCGCGGTTCGGCGTGCTCTTGGCGTCGAGGTTCGCGGCGGTGGTGCGCCCGTCCTTGAGCACCGTGACCCGGTCGCCGATCTCGCGGATCTCGTCGAGGCGGTGGGAGATGTAGATGACCGCGATGCCCTGGGCGGTGAGCCCGCGCACGATGCGGAAGAGGTTCTCGACCTCGTCGTGGGCGAGCACGGCGCTCGGCTCGTCCATGATGAGCAGCCGCGCCTCGCGCGACAGCGCCCGGCCCATGCTCACGATCTGCTTCGCGGCGGCGGGCAGCTTGCCGACCTCGCGGGCGGCCGGGATCTCCGGATGCCCGAGCCGCTCCAGGATCGCGGCCGCGCCGCGGCGCATCGACCGCCGGGCCACGAAGCCGCCGGTGCTGGGCTCGTGGCCGAGGTACATGTTCTCGGCCACGCTGAGCCCGTCGACCAGGTCGAGCTCCTGGTAGATGGTGGCGATGCCGGCCTTCATGGCGGCCTGCGGATTGCCGAACGACACGGGCTCGCCCTGCCAGCGGATCTCGCCGGAGTCCGGGGCGTGCACGCCGGCGAGGACCTTGATGAGGGTCGACTTGCCGGCGCCGTTCTGGCCGAGCAGGCAGTGGACCTCGCCCGCCCGTACCTCCAGCTGGACCCCGTCGAGCGCACGCACGCCGGGGAAGGTCTTCACCACGTCGGTGAGGCGGAGGACTTCGTCGTGTAGGGGTGCCGGTTGGTGTCCCGGTGGATCTGTCATGATGGCCGTCCATACGCGAGTTCGCTGGCCAGCACCGCGGCGCCGACGACGCCGGCACGGGGGCCGAGCTCGGACAGGACGACCGGCAGGTTGCCGGTCGCGAGGGGCAGTGAGCGCCGGTAGACGACGCTGCGGATCTCGGCGAGCAGGATGTGCCCGAGCCCGGCCAGGCCGCCGCCGATCACGATCATCGACGGGTTGATGAAGCTGACCAGGCCGGCGAGCACCCCGCCGACGCGCCGTCCGCCGTCGCGGATCAGCCGGATGCAGCTCACGTCGCCCTCGGCCGCGCCGTCGGCGACGTCCTTGGCGGTGACCGAGCCGTTGGCCTCGAGGCGGTCCGCGAGCGCCGGCGACGCACCGCTGCGCGCCGCCGCCAGGGCGTCCCGCGCGAGCGCGCCGCCGCCGAAGAGCGCCTCCAGGCAGCCGACGTTGCCGCACGAGCACACCGGCCCGTGGCTGTCGACCTGGATGTGGCCGATGTCGCCGGCGCACCCGTCGGTGCCCCGGTATACCTCGCCGTTGAGGTAGATGCCGCACCCGATGCCCGTGCCGACCTTGAGGAACAGCAGGTTGTCGACCGAGTGCGCGACGCCGCCGTAGCGCTCGCCGATGCTCATGATGTTGACGTCGTTGTCGACGACGACCGGGCAGTTGTGCTCGCGCCCGAGCACCTCCCGCACCGGGAACCGGTCCCACCCGGGCATGATCGGCGGCGAGACGGGCACCCCGTCGCGGAAGCTGACCGGCCCGGGCACCCCGATCCCGATGGCGTGGAGGCGCTCGAACGCCCCCTCCGCCCTGAACTTGTGCAGGATCTCGTTGACGCGCTGCAGGATGACCTTGGGGCCCGAGCGGATGTCCGCCGGCTCCCCGTACGCGGCGATCGGCTCCAGCCGCCCGTCGGTGATCTCGACGTCGATCGAGCTCGCCCCGAGGTCGACCGCGGCGAAGCGCAGCCCGGGGTTGAGCTCGACGAGCGTCGAGCGCCGGCCGCCCCGGCTCGCCGCCGGCCCGGCCTCGCGGATGAGCCCGGTGGCGACGAGCGCGTCGAGGTCGGCCAGCAGGCGCGGGCGCGGCACCTCGAGCCGGTCCGCCAGTTCGGCCCGCGAGAGCGCCCCGGTGTCCCGCAGCAGCCTGAGCAGGCGTGACTGGACCGGGTTGTCGATGGCGCTGACCATGTTCATTGGGGGCACCTCCTCGTCGGGTCGCAGTCCTCTTCAGTGCACCGCGACATGCGGCTACACCACCACACCGGCAGACCACGGTTGATTGCCGACCCGTGTGGCCCGCGTTACACCCGTGTTGCGACAGGACTCTAGGCGCCTCCAGGACCCCCCGTCTAGACCTTCTGACGCTCGTTACCAAACTTTTGCTGATTCCAACGGAAGTTCGCCCGACTTCGAAAATAAGCGCATTTCCGCAGCTCGCGAGGCTTACGCGAAGCCCGTGACCGCCGGCGAATATCCCCGCAAATGGGACGGGACAATGGCCCACACCAGGAGGTCGGCCACGTTGCGTCCGCGCTCCCGCACCCACCGGCGCGCGGCTCGGGGCCGCCGGATCGTCAGGTCAGCAGCAGCCGGCCGAGGCGCCGGCTCGCCAGCCACAGGCCGGCCCCGGCCAGCACCGCCAGGTAGGCCGCGTGCCCCACCATCGCCCACGACCACACCCCGAGGCACGGCCCGCGCACCAGCTCCACCCCGTGGTACAGCGGCGTGGCCTGCACCAGCAGGCGCGCCACGAGCGGGTAGTCCGACGGCGGCGCGAACACCCCGCTGAACAGGAACAGCGCGAACTGCCCCACGTTCACGTAGTCGAAGTCCTGCCACGAGCGCAGGAACGTCGACAGCGCCATCCCCAGCCCGCCGAAGGCGAACCCGACGAGCAGCGCCGCGGGGAACGCCGCGACCGCCCGGACCGGCGAGGTCAGGCCGAGGGCCACCATCACCGCGAGGAACGCGGCCGAGTAGAACGCGCCCCGCGCCATGGCCCACAGCAGCTCGCCCGAGGCCAGCTGCAGCGGCGTCACCGGCGTGGCCAGCGTCGCGTCGTACAGCTTCATGAACTTCAGCTTCCCGTAGAAGTTCATCACCGTCTCGGCCATCGCGCCCGTCATCGCCGAGGCGGCCAGCGTCGCCGGCGCCACGAACCCGGCATACGACACCAGCCGCCCGTCCCCGAGCGGCACGTCGCCGATGAGCCGCCCGACGCCCACCCCGATCGAGAACAGGTACAGCATCGGCTCCGCGATCCCCGACACGAGCACGAGCCAGTAGGTCACGTGCCGCGCCGCCGACACATTGCGCAGCATCACCGAGAGCGCCCCCGCGAGCAGCATCGCCTCAGTCCTCCAGCCGCCGGGTGAACCCGCGCACCGCGAGGGCGTAGCCGGCCCCGGCGTAGGCGGCCAGGACCCCCAGGTGCGCCCACACGCCCCACGCCGTCGCGGTGCCCAGCGTCGCGGCGCGGCAGAGCTCGACGCCGTGCCACAGCGGCGACGCGTAGGCCAGGACGCGGGCCGGCGCCGGCAGCCCGCCGACCGGGAAGAAGACCCCGGCGAAGAGCGTCATCGGCACGACCACGAGCCGGAACAGCATCGCCAAGTAGTTGTCGCTGGCCACCACCGAGGCGAACGCGAACGACGGCGCCGCGAACGCGAGCCCGGTCAGGATCGCGGGCCCGAGCGTCGCCGGCGCCCACCACGAGTGCAGGGCGCCGAACGGCAGCAGCACCAGCAGGAAGGCGACGGCCGCGACCCCGACGCGCAGGCACACGTAGAGCAGGTGGCCCCGCAGGACGGCGGCGGACGTCACCGGCGAGGCGCGCATCGCGTGGTAGGTGCGGATCCAGTTGAACATCGAGAACACGGGCCAGGTCGAGTCGTTCACCGCGACCTGCAGCGCCGTCGAGGCGAGCAGCCCCGGCCCGATCCAGTCGAGGTAGGGCGCGCCGAGCCCGGACGGCCGCGCGTCGACGTATCCGCCGACCGTCACCCCCATGGCGACGAGGAACATCGCCGGGAGCGCGAACGAGCTCAGCACCGAGCTGCGCCAGATGCGCCGATAGCACACCAGGTGGTATTCGAGGACCGCGAGCGTCCCCATCACTCGACCAGCGTCCGGCCGGTGAGGTGCAGGAACACGTCCTCGAGGGAGCCGCGGCGCACCAGCGTGCTCGACGGGGCCAGCCCCCGCGCGGCGATCTCGGCCAGCGCCGCGTCGCCGTCCTGCACGTAGACGAGCGTGCGGTCCGGCAGCACCTCGACCCGCTCGCCGATCCCGTCGAGCTTGTCGCCCTGGGCCGCGTCGGCCGGGCTTTCGAGGCCGAAGCGGACCTCGACGACCTCGCGGGTCGAGTGCCGCGCGATGAGCTGCCGCGGCGAGCCCTCGGCCACGATCCGCCCGCCGTCCATCACCACGAGCCGGTCGCACAGCTGCTCGGCCTCGTCCATGTAGTGCGTGGTGAGCACCAGCGTCACGCCCCGCTGCTTGAGCCGGAACAGCCGCTCCCACACCAGGTGCCGGGCCTGCGGGTCGAGCCCGGTCGTCGGCTCGTCGAGCAGCACCAGGTCGGGCTCGTTGATCAGCGCCCGGGCGATCGTCAGCCGCCGCTTCATGCCACCGGACAGCGGCTCGACCCGGTCGCCGGCCCGGTCGCCGAGCTGCACGAAGTCGAGCAGCTCCCGGGCCCGCTCGCGCGCGACGCGCCGCGGGATGCGGAAGTAGCGCGCGTAGACCACCAGGTTCTCCAGCACGGTGAGCTCGGGGTCGAGCGTGTCCTGCTGCGGGCACACCCCGAGCCGCGCCCGGATCGCCGGCCCGTCGCGCGCCGCGTCCAGGCCCAGGATGCGCAGCCGCCCGCCGGTGGGCCGCGACACGCAGCCGATCATGCGCATGGTGGAGGACTTGCCGGCCCCGTTGGGCCCCAGGAACCCGAACGCCTCGCCGGGCGCCACCCGGACGTCGATCCCATCGACCGCCGTGAAATTGCCGAACCGTTTGACCAGCCCGCTCGCCGCGATCAATGCCCCGTCGTCCACCACGACCCGACCATAGCGGCGGGGTACGACATTTTCGCGGCGATTACGATGCCCCTCGTGCGATGGCTCGGGCTCGCGGCCTCAACCCTGCTGGCGCTCAGCGGACACCTGGCGGGCCGGCCCGGGACCCACGACGCCGCCTGGGTGACGGGCGTGTGCGTCTGGTTCGTGGCGCTGGGCATCCTCGCCTACGCCTGGTGGAACCTGCGCGGCGAGCCCGGGAGCCTGCTCGTGACGGCCGCGCTGTGGAGCCTGCCGCTGCTCGCCGCCCCGCCCATGGGCGCCCTGGACGTGTACGCGTACGCCTGCCAGGGCCAGCTCTTCGACGCCGGCATCAACCTCTACGAGCACGGCCCGTCGGCGCTGCCCTGCACGTGGCTGTCGGACGTCCCGCCGTTGTGGCGCGACACCCCGACGCCCTACGGCCCGCTGTGGTTCGCCGTCTCCGGCGCCGTGGCCTGGGCCGCACACGGGAACCTGCTCGTCGCCGTCGGGCTGTTCCGCCTGGTCGCGATCCTCGGGCTCGTGCTGTGCGTGGCGGCCGCGCACCGGTTCACGGACGGCAACGCGGCGCTCGCGGCCAGCCCGCTGGTGCTGGTACACGTGATATCCGGCGTGCACAACGACATCCTCGTGGCCGGGTTCGTGCTCGCCGGCTTCGCCCTGGCGGCCCGCGGCCGGCCGGCGCTCGGCGGCGTCGCGTTCGGGCTGGCCGCCGCGGTCAAGGTGACCGGGCTGGTGGCGGCGCCGTTCGCCGTACTGCTGCTGCTGTCCCTTCGGAAGCGAACGACATTTGTGGCCGCGACGGTCGCGACCTACGCTGTCCTTGCCGCAGTCACCGGCCACGGCCTGGGCTTCCTTCGCGCGCTGGGAGCCACGGCGGGGCTGGTGCAGTGGCTGTCGATCCCGAGTGGCGTCGGGATGGCAGCCGGATACGTCCTGCGGGTCGCGGGCCTGCCGGGCGCGTTCGGCACCTCCGTCGCCATCGCCCGCGCGATCGGCCTGGTGGTCCTCGCCGCCCTGCTGCTCTGGCTGTGGCTGCGGGCCGTGCGCCGATCGACCGACCACGACGCCGTCCTGACCCTGGCCGGCCTCGCACTGCTCGTCACGGCGGTGCTCGGACCGGTGTTCTACGCCTGGTACGCGCTGACGGGCATCGCCGTGCTCGCCGCGACGCAGCTCACCGGCCGGCTGCGCACCGGCGTGCACGTGGCCGTCGTCGCCCTGCCGTTCCTGACCCTGCCCGACAGCCTCGGCCTGGCCACGAAGACGAAGGTCCCGGGCGCGTTCCTCGACGTGGCCCTGGTCGTCACGCTCGCCGTGCGCCTGGTCCGCCGCCGCTCACGCGACCACGCCTGACTTCGCCCGCGCCCCTCGACGCCGCCTTGGTCGTGACGCTCGCCGCGCGCCTCGTCCGCCGCCGATCACCCGACCACGCCGATCACCCGACCACGCCGACGCCTGACTTCGCCCACGCCACCAGCTCCGCCGTGTGCTCGGCCACCCCGGGCGCGGCCGCGTCGACGCCCTCGTCGTACCGCACCGTCCACCGCAGCCCGTTGACGCCCGGCACCCGCCGCCCCACGACGCGCACCCCGCCCTTCACCCCGGTGATCTCCTCGAGCGGATGGTGCGACGTGTGCGCGATCGACTTGTTGACCCGCACCCGCACCTGCTCCGGCACCCGATCGGGATCGAGCAGCGTGACGACGATCGGCGGCCGGTCCTCCATCACCGCGTACGCGTCGTCCCCGACCGGCACCTCCCGAGCCGCGATCACGGAGAGTTGCCGCCCCGACCACGTCGCCTTGTGGATCTCGTGCCACCCGAGCGGCTCGCCGGCCCCCGGCAGCCACACCCCGTGATTGGTCACCACCACGACGTCATCGCCGGTGGCCCCCGCCCACGCGACGACCCGCTCGTCCGCCCCGAGGCTCGGCCGGCGCCCGGCCGGCAGCTTCCGCCGCTTGAACACGCCAAACACGGCTAATACTCCCACTTCCGAAGGTCATGGCTCAGGTCCGCGGGGGTCCGGACCGTTGCTCCCGTCAGACACCGTTCGGCCCTGGCGGGCCTCTCTGCCAGGTCCGCCGGGGCAAGGACAGCGGCCCTGGCGGGCCTGTCCACCGGGTCCGCGGCCGCCCGGACGGCGACCCTCGCGGGCCTCTCCGGCCGGCCTCTTGGCGCTGGGACGGCAGAACCGGCCCGACGAGCCGGCAACCCGCCCACCGGCCCACGCGCCGCAACCGTCCCCTGGGCCATAACCGTCTCGCGCCTTGCCGCGGGCCTATGCCGTGCCGCGGGCCTATGCCGTGCCGCGGGCCTATGCCGTGCCGCGGGCCTATGCCGTGCCGCGGACCTATGCCGTGCCGCGGACCTATGCCGTGCCGCGGACCCTGTTGCCGGCCCCGTAACACGCGGCCACAGCACCGCCACCCGCGGCGCGCCCCATCCGCGCGACGGCCCGCGCAAGCCGCGTCTCACCAAC
Source organism: Dactylosporangium sp. CA-052675 (assembly GCF_050947935.1). GTDB lineage: Bacteria > Actinomycetota > Actinomycetes > Mycobacteriales > Micromonosporaceae > Dactylosporangium. Next base: position 9,122,987 of record NZ_CP192010.1, read on the forward strand.
GACTCGCACCCCGATCGCGCAGGGCGCGGGCGTGCTGCTCCAGCGACACCAGCTCGCTGAACAGCCGCAGGTGCTCGTCGGCGCTGCTCACCGGGTTGATCCGCTGCAGCTTCGACTTCAGCTCGCCGATCGTGCGGTTCAGCGCCATGAGCTGCAGGCGGTTGATCGTCACCTCGACGTAGCGCGGGTCCGGGTCGCCGTCCAGGCGCAGCGGCTCCACCGCCAGCTCGGCCACCATCGCGCCCGCGGCCAGGTCCAGGCAGGCCTCGCGGACCTGCTCGATCCAGACCGCCCCGCCGGTCGCGCTCGACGCGCCGCCCGCCTCCAGCACCGCGGTGCGCAGGGCGCTGTAGGTCGGATGCGTGTACATCTCCGGGCCGATCGCGTCGAACATCGGCCCGGCGAGGGCCGGCTGCTGCAGCGCGAGCTTCAGCGCCTCCCGCTCGACCAGCGCCTCGGCGCTGTCCGGGGCGAGGACGCGGCGCTGCTGCGTGGGCGGCATCGGGTCGATGACGCCCTTGGCCGCCGAGGCCACCGAGCGCTGCACCGTCTCGAGCTCCATGCCGAGGTCCCCGGCGAGCTTGCGCGCGTATTCGGGCCGCAGCGTCCGGTCCTTGATCTTCGCGACCAGCGGCGCGGTGGCCCGCAGGGCGCCGACGCGGCCCTCAGCGGTGTCGAGGTCGAAGCGCTGGATGACCGAGCGCAGCGCGAAGTCGAGCAGCGGCTGCCGGTCGGCGACCAGGTCCCGCACGGCCGCGTCGCCCTTGGCCAGCCGCAGCTCGCACGGGTCCATGTTGTCCGGGCCGACCGCGATGAACGTCTGGGCGACGAAGCGCTGATCGTCCTCGAACGCGCGCAGCGCCGCCTTCTGCCCGGCCGCGTCGCCGTCGAACGTGAAGATGATCTCGCCGCCGTAGCCGTCGGCGTCCATGAGCAGCCGCCGCAGCACGGAGATGTGGTCGCCGCCGAACGCGGTGCCGCAGGTCGCCACGGCCACCGGGACGCCGGCCAGGTGGCAGGCCATCACGTCGGTGTACCCCTCGACGATCACGACCCGGCTCTGCTTGGCGATCTCGCGCTTGGCCTGGTCGATGCCGTAGAGCACGTGCGACTTCTTGTACAGCGGCGTCTCGGGCGTGTTGAGGTATTTCGGCCCGTCGTCGTCGTCGAACAGCTTCCGCGCGCCGAAGCCGATCACCTCGCCCGAGATGTCCTTGATCGGCCACACGAGCCGCCGCCGGAACCGGTCGATGAGCCCGCCGGAGCGCCCCTCCCGGCACAGCCCGGCGGTGGTCAGCTCCTGCGCCGAGAACCCCTGCACCCGCAGGTGCTTGGCCAGGTTGTCCCAGCCCTCCGGGGCGAACCCGCACCCGTAGCGCTCGGCCGCCTCCTTGCTGAACCCGCGCTGCGCCAGGAACTCGCGCGCCTTGCGGGCCCCCGGCGTGCCGAGCTGCGCCGCGTAGAAGCGCGCGGCCTCGGCGTGCGCGGCGATCAGCCGGTGCTTCTGGCCACTGGGCCGCACCGGGGCGCTGCCGGCCTCGACGTAGTGCAGCTGCAGCCCGGCCTTGGACGCCAGCCGCTCGACGGACTCCACGAACGAGAGATGGTCGTGGTCCATCAGGAACTTGATCGCGTCGCCGCCGGCGCCGCAGCCGTGGCAGAAGTACACGTTGCGGGTCGGTGAGACGTTGAACGAGGCGGTCTTCTCGTCGTGGAACGGGCACAGCCCCTTGAGGTTGCCGCCACCCGCCGACCGCAGCGTGACGTGCTCGGAGATCACGTCCTCGATCGACGTGCGCTCCCGGACCAGGGCGATGTCCTCGTCCTTGATCTTGCCGGCCAACCGCCACCTCCCCACCAGTCCGGCTTGCGCGCTGTCATACATCCTGCCTCGCGGCTACGACAATTTACGACTCGCACGCCGCCGACGCCTCTCCGGGCGCCTCCCCCGCACCCTCACCCGGCCACGCACCGAGGCGATAAGGCCCTATGGCCTCCGATCCGGAACCATCCACAGTGGAGCCGACGCACGCTCCGGCGGGCGAGACGCGGATCGCGAGGCCGCAGGGGCGCGGGGGTCCGGGGGGGACGCTCGGGCGGGCGACGCGGGAACTCGGGGCGCGGCGTCGCGGGGGTCGGGGGCAAGCTCGGGCAGGCGACGCGGGGACTCGGGGTGCGGCGTCGCGGCGTCGCGGGGGTGCGGGGGTGCGGGGGTGCGGGGGTGCGGGGGTGCGGGGGTGCGGGGGTGCGGGGGTGCGGGGGTGCGGGGGTGCGGGGGTGCGGGGGTGCGGGGGTGCGGGGTCAGTCACGCTCCGGCGGGCGACACGCGGATTTCGGCGCGACACGCACCGTACGGGCGACTGCGGTCTTCGCCACACGGCCCCTCCATTGCGGAATCCGGCGTGCGCACCCGGCCACTTCGGCATACTTGACCAGGTTCACGGGCGCCGACGGCTCGCATCGGCACGGCCCGATCTCGAGCACCTGCTGCGTGCTCCCTCTGGCGATGGGTGGTGCGACCGCGGTGGTCATCGTGCTGCGGACCACGGATGACGTCCTGCGCTGGGCCGGCCGCCTGGTCGACCCGCCCCTGCGAACGGCGATCGGGCGCCTGCCCGAGCCGTCGCGGGAGGTCGCCGAGCTGCAGCTGGGGTGGCACCACCGCACCTGGGGCGGCGAGGACGCCCCCGCCGCCTCGATCCGCAGCGCCCTGACCCTGGTGTGCGCGGACGCGGTCGGCGGCGACCCCCACGACGCGGTGCCCTCGGCGGTCGCCGTCGAGCTGCTGCACCATTGGTCCGCGATCCGCCGCGACCTGGTCGACGAGCACCCCGACGGCACCGCCTGGAGCGTGGTCGGCGCCGAGCCCGCCTCGCTCGGCGGCGAGGCCCTGCTGGCCCTGGCCTTCGACGTGATCGCCACCGGCGACCCGACCCACAGCAACCCCGCCCGCCCCCGCCAGCGCCCCGGCCGCCCCGGACCCGACCGGGCCATGCTGCGCATCCTGGGCGACGCGGTGCAGGAGCTCCTGCACGGGCAGCACGCCTCCCTGGCCCTGCGCGACACCCCGCCCCTGGCCCGCACGCAACCGTCGACCGCCGGCCGGCGCCCGGCCCGCGACTGCTACGAGCCCGGCCGCACCCGGGCCGGACTCGCCGCCGACTCGCCGGCCGTGAGCGGGGACCGCCACGAGGCCGACGACACCGACCCGGCACCGCACCCGCAGCCCCGCACCGCCGGCGCCGCAGGGGCCAACGACGGCGCAGGGGCCAACGACGGCGGCGCAGGAGCCAACGACGGCGCAGGAGCCAACGGCAGCGCAGGAGCCAACGGCGGCGGCGCAGGAGCCAACGGCGGCGCCCGAGGGCGCGCGGCCGCCGCGGGGCGGGGGCCGGTGGGCGGCGAGGAGCGTACCGATCTCCTGCGCGACTGCCTGGCCATGGTCGAGCAGCGCACCGGTGCGCTGTTCGGGGCCGCCTGCGCCCTGGGCGCGGTGGCCGGCGGCGGGGACCCGGCGCAGGTGGAGCGGCTGCGGCTGTTCGGCGTGCGGCTGGGCCTCGCGGTGCAGTTCACCGAGGACCTCCTGGGCATCTGGGGCGAGCGCGGCGGCATCGGGCCCGACCTGCGCCGGCGGCGGCGGTCGCTGCCGGTGGCCGCGGCGATCGCGGCCGGCGCCGACGAGCTGGCCGCGCTCTTCGAGGGCCGGGCCCGGCTCAGCGACGCGGACGTGGAGCGCGCCGCGAAGACGATCGAGCAGTCGGGCGCCCGCGAGTGGTGCCGCCGCCAGGCCGAGGAGCTGCTCTCCCAGGCGCTGCTGGCGCTCGACCTCGCGTCGCCCTCCCCCACGGCCGTGGCCGAGCTCGTCGCGCTGGCCCGCCGCGCGACCGCCACTCCCCGCTGAGCACGCCCACCCCGCAACGCTGAACACGGTCCCCACGCCATGCTGAACACGGCCGCCACGCCCACGCTGAGCGCGACGACCACGCCACGCTGAGCACGACGGCCACGCCGTGCTGAGCCCGGCCACCACCGCGCGCTGAGCGCGCCGCCGCCGGTACCCGGCACGCGCAAATCTTCGGCTCCGGCGAACCGGGGCGAGGCCCGCGTACGCCTAAGGGGGTGAGGCGGGGGAGGCAGCGACCATGGTGGATGCCGTCGAGCAGGAGTTCCACGAGTTCGTGCGGGCGCGGCTGCCCGGGCTGCGGCGCGCGGCGTACCTGCTCTGCGGGGACTGGACGCGCGGGGACGACATCGTGCAGCGCGCGCTCACGGACGTGTACGTGCGCTGGCGGCGGATCCGGCGGGCCGGGAACGTCGACGCGTACGTGCGCACCGTGCTGGTGCACCGGTTCATCGACGAGCGGCGGCGCGGCTGGTCGGCGCGCGTGTCGCTCGTGGACCGGGTGCCGGAGCGGGCGGCCGAGGACGCGGGGCTGCAGGGCATCCCCGCCGGGCTCGAGCTGCGGCAGGCGATGGCTCGGCTGCCCGACCGGCAGCGGGCCGTACTGGTGCTGCGGTTCTTCTGTGACATGTCCGTCGAGCAGACGGCCCGGGCGCTGCGCTGCGCGCCGGGCACGGTCAAGAGTCAGACCTCGGCCGCGCTGGCCACGATGCGGCGGCTGCTCGAGGAGACCACCGAGCACGCGGGGAGGGTGCGGTGAACGACTGGGAGGAGGGCCTGCGGGTCCTCATGCGCGACGGTGACGAGGCCCCGGCCTCGCGCGTCGATCTGGGGCGGGTGGTGACCGACGGGCGGCGGCGCCGGCGGCGGGCCGCGGCCGCGAGCGGGGCGGTGGCCGCGGCGGTGCTCGCGCTGGTCGCCGGGGTGGTGGTCACGCCGCCGGGGCGGCCGGGGGCGGCCCGGTGCCCGCCACGTCCAGGGCGGCGGACGCGCCGGTGCCCGACACGCCCAGCACGACCGACGCGCCGGTGCCCGACACGCCCGGCGCGGCCGACGAGCCGGCATCCGACACGCCCGGCGCGGCCGACGCGCCGGTGCCCGACAGGCCCGGCGCGACGGACAAGCCGCCGCCCGAGGGCCGGTCCCGGCCCGGCGTCGAGGTCACGATGCCGGGCGGGGCGGTCGGCACGGTACACCTGGCCGGCCACGAGGACGGGCGGACCGTCGATCCCGTGCGCCGAGCGGCTCAGGCGATCGCGGCGACGACCTGCGCGGCCCGGTCGGCGTGCTTCTGGTACGCCCCCGGGTACGCGGAGCGCTGGACCGCCTGGGCCGCGGCCGTGACGCTCATGTTCTGCCAGCCGGACACCCGGGCGAGCGCCGAGTAGAACAGCGCGGCCGAGTGCGCCGGGTCCATGAGCTCGGCCACGCTGCCCCAGCCCTGGCTCGCGCGCTGCTGGAACAGCCCGACCGAGTCGTGGTCGGTCGAGACGGCGTCGTGCGGCAGCTTCATCGAGGACGGCACGGCCGGGCTGGCGACGTTGTACAGGTCGCTCTCCTGCATCGCGGTGGCGACCGCGACGACGAGCCCCTTCTCGGGCATGCCCTGGGCGCGGCCCTGCCGGACGATCGCGGCCGCGTTGTTCATCTGGGTCTGGTTCAGCCCGGCGACCGGCCGCGGCCGGGCGGGCGGGGGCGGGGCGGCCGGCGCGGGGGCGGGCGCGTCGGAGAGCGAGGCCTGCCCGTCGAGCTGGGACAGCACGAGCGAGGCGTCCTCGGCGAACAGCGGCGCGGGCGCGGCGGGCGCGGCGGCCGGCGGACGCGGCGCGCCGGCGGTGGCGGAGTGGCCGGCCGAGCCGGACGCGAGCAGGGTGGCGGACAGGACGACGGCGGAGACGGCGACGGGTTTGACGGTCAGCAGTGGCCGGCGATGGCGCGGCTGGAATTGGCGCGGCAAAGGTTTCAGCAAGATCATTCCTCAGACGGATGCGGGCGCGCGCCATCGGCACGATCCCGTGGTACGGCAGGGATCGCGCGGCGGCGAAGCGAACGGTCAGCGGGTGGACACGGGCCAGGTCAGGTCCTGGCGATCACCCGTCCGGGGAAAGACGACACAGGGCGTCGACGAGCACGAGAAGTTCTCCTTCCGGTGCCGCCTACCGGGTTAGCTGACGGGTTCGGGCGGGAGGATTCGCCCTACCGTGACTCGGTCACGGATACACCCCAAGGACTGCGATGGGTCCCCGGCTCACGACGCCGAAGTGAGCGTCGCGACTCGACGGCGCCTGCCCGGTGGCCCCGCGTTTCGGGGCGCGTCGCCCGTGGCAGACCACCCGACAGTAACGGGGACTTCAGGACTCGGCCAACCACAGCAACGGGATACCACCCGGCGCACCGGAACGCTCACCGTGCGCTGTCACACGATCGGTCATCCCGCGCCCGCGCCGTGCGCCCTTGACCTGGTACATCGCCCGATCCGCCAGGCGCAGGGCGGCCCCGGCATCGAGCACCGTGTCATCGATCACGGCCGCCCCGACGCTGACCCGCACCCGCAGCACGTGCCCGTCGTGCACCACCGGCGCCGAGACGGCCCGCTCGACCCGGTCGACGAGCGCGGCCAGGCCGGCGGCGTCGGTGCCGGGCAGGTCGGTGGCGAGCACCACGAACTCGTCGCCGCCGAGGCGGGCCACGGTGTCACCGGGCCGCACGAGCGCGCACAGCCGCTGGGCCACGGCGACGAGCACCGCGTCCCCGGCGTCGTGACCGAGCGTGTCGTTGACGGACTTGAAGTCGTCGAGGTCGCAGAAGAGCAGCACCCCGGTGCCGCGCCCGGAATGCGCCCGGCGGACCGCGGCGGCGAGCGGCGCGGCCAGCGCGTCGCGGTTGGCCAGGCCCGTGAGCGGGTCCCGCGACGCCCGGCGCACCAGGTCGGCCTCGGCCGCCTTGCGCTCGGTGATGTCCTGGACCTGCAGGATGCCGAAGGCGGGCGGCCCGGCCACGATGGACAGCGTCGTGGCGACCCAGATCACCGCGCCGTCGCCGCGCACGCAGCGGATCTCGTAGTCGCGCACCTGGGTGGCCTTGCCCGTGGTCGCGGCGGCGAAGGCGAGCCGGGCCATGTCGAGGTCGTCGGGGTGCAGGAGGTCGGCGATGCGCAGCTCGAGCAGCTCCGCCTCGGTGCGGCCGAGCAGCTCGCACAGGGCGGGGTTGACGCGGGTCATCCGGGCCTGGGTGGCGCCGGCGAGGCCGAGCATGCACATGCCCGTACCGGCACCCGTGAAGGCCAACCGGAAGGCCTCCTCGCTGGCGGCCAGGTGGCGGCGCTCCCGCTGCAGGGCCTCGACGAGATTGGCGTTGTTGATCGCGATGCCGGCCTGCGCGGCGAGCATCTCCAGCAGCTCGCGCTGCAGCGGCCCGGGCCGGCGGCCGTCGGCGGGCAGGTCGACGCCGAGGATGCCGACCAGCTCGCCGTCGGGCGCGCGCAGCGGGGCGAACAGGGCGTCGAGCGGGTGCCAGCGCTCCTCCTCGGGCACGTCCTCGAGGCCGGGCACGGCCTCGGGCACCCAGGAGTGGATGTGATCGCTGTGCCGCTCGTGCGAGAGGTACCGCAGCTGCCCCCACGCCTCCGTGCGCCCGAGGTACGCATCGAGCTCCGCCGCCGGGTACCGCGTCCCGAGCAGCGTCGCGCGCGCCTCCTCCGAGCCGGCCAGCGCGATCGCCTCGTACTCGCCCTCCGGGTGCAGGTAGTTGACCACGGCGACGGCGAACCCGGTCCCGTCCACGACGGCGTCCACGATGAGCTGCAACGTCTCGGCCAGCGTGGTCCCGGTGTTGATGCGGCCCGTGATGCGGTACACCGAGCGGATCGCGGCCATCGCCGCGTCTCGATCACCCATCGCTCGCCTACCCGCATCCGGCCGACCCTGCACCTTTACATCGACGCATCAAACCGGATCTGAAGTAAACCCTTTCGGCGTCACGAGATTGCGGCGGGCAGGCGCAGGGCTCCCGCGGCGCGCCGGGCCTCGCGGGTCATCGCGGCGATCATCAGGCCCTTGCCCGGCAGGTACGGCAGCATGCGCGGCCGCCAACCGGCGCATCGACAGCGCGGGCAGCCCGTCGGTGTCCGCCAGCCGGATCGCGGTCGAGACGAGGCGGCCGGAGATGGCGCGCTTGCTGGACGGCCTGTCGGCGCTGGTGGACGCCCCACGTCGCACATAGCGCGCCGCGCCGCTTTCGCCACTGTTTGGGCGGACGCCGAACGTTTAGCCGTTTTTGCCCCACTCTTGCCGCGCCCGGTTCGTCGTTTTTGCCGCGCCTGCACCGCTGCCGCACCGCGCCGCCGCCCTGCATGCCGCTCCTGATGGTCTCGGCGCAACCACGGGCTCGGCGCAACCGCAGGCGCTCGGCGCGACCACAGGCTCGGCACTCGGCGCGACCACGGCGCGGCGCAACCGCAGGCGCTCGGCGCGACCGCGGGCGCGGCGCGGCGGCAGGCGCTCGGCGCGACCGCGGGCTCGGCGCGACCGCCTGCGTAGGGTTGAGCCATGAAGATCCCGACCGTAACCCTGAACTCCGGCCACGAGATGCCGGTCGTCGGCTACGGCACCTACCCCCTCCAGGGCCGCCCAGCCACCGAAGCCATCCTCGCCGCCATCGCGTCGGGCTACCGCCTGCTCGACACCGCCGCCTCCTACGGCAACGAGGACGCCGTCGGCGCCGCCGTGCGCGAATCCGGCCTCGACCGGGCCGACCTCTTCATCACCACCAAGCTCCGCGGCGCCGACCAGGGCCGCGGCTCGACCCGCGCCGCGCTCGAAGCGTCGCTCGAACGCCTCGGCCTGGACCACGTCGACCTGTACCTCATCCACTGGCCCCTGCCGGCCGTGGGCCGGTACGTCGACTCGTACGCCGAGATGGCCGAGCTGCACCGCGAGGGCCTCATCCGCTCCCTCGGCGTCTCCAACTTCCTGCCCGAGCACATCGACGCCGTGGTCGCCGCGACCGGCATCGTCCCCGCCGTCGATCAGCTCCAGGTCTCGCCGTCGCACGCGCGGGCCGAGCTCGTCGGCGCCGTGCAGGGAAAGGGCACCGTGGTGCAGGCGTGGAGCCCGCTCGAGCGCAACACCGGCGTGCTCGAAGACCCCGGCATCGTGGCCGTGGCCGATCGCCTTGGCGTCACCCCCGCTCAGGTCGTGCTGCGCTGGCTGCTCCAGCGCCAGGTCACCGTCGTCCCGCACTCGTCAAACCCCTCGCGGCAGCGCGCGAATGCCGACCTGTTCGGGTTCGAGCTCTCCGCGGCCGACCTGGCCGTCGTCGACTCCGTTGCCCAGGTGCCCGTCAAACAGGACCCGGCTACCTGGGAAGAGTTCTGAGGACGTGTGCGGCGACAGGGACTTGGCGGCGGGCGTTGTTCCGTTTTCCCCACCAGCGTACCCACCGCCACCTAACCGATCATGATCATGCGCCATCGAAAGAGTCGCTGGTCATGGTAGTTGCAGGGCCCGATCGGACACCGCCCCGCACACTCACGGTAGCCGCGCTGCGGCCCCTGGTGATTACGCCCAGAGCCTACCGGCACACCACCAGCAGCGGCCCCGCACCGCAGCAGCCGACGCCGACCGTGATCAATACCGCTGCGAGCGCGCGGGCGCCCCTGGTCTGCGAGCGGCGCGCGGACGGCAGCGCCTGCTCGACGATGACGGCGGCCAGCCAGGCGGTACACAGCAGCGGCAGGTAGAGGTCCCAGCGATCGTCCCGGAACGCGCTGGCGTTGCCGTTGCCGCCCCAGTTCGGGCACTGCCGCTGGTCGGTGATCGGATTGAGGTACAGCACGAGCGCGGCCAGCGCGACGAACCCGATGAGACAGGCCCACAGACCCCGCAGTCGCTCCACCCCGCGAACCCTAACGACGCCATGTGCAGAACCCGTGCGCCGCCGGTGAAGATCGCCGGCCGGTGACAGGGGTGGACCGAAACACGGCCACCCCGCCACGCGACATCCTCAGCCGAGCAGCTGATCCAGCGGGACGTCCGGGTCGGCGAGCTTGGCCAGGTCGACCGCGGTCCCCTTGTAGCCGGCCCGGACAAGGGCCTGGATCGGATCGGTCACGTCCCAGACGTTCGCGTTCATGCCCGCCAGCACGCGCCCGTCCTTGACCCAGAAGGCGATGAACTCCGGCGCCTTGCCGTCGCGGACGGCCGGGTCGCCGCGGAACACCACGGTGTCGTACTCCCCCGGCACCGCGAACCCGCTGTACTCCATCCCGAGGTCGTACTGGTCCGAGAAGAAGTACGGCACCCGGTCGTACACGACCTCCTCCGAGCCCAGCAGGGCCTTCCCGGCCGCCTTGCCGCCGTTGAGCGCGTTCGCCCAGTGCTCGACCCGCACGCGGCGGCCGAGCAGCGGGTGGTCGAGGTTCACCACGTCGCCCGCGGCGTAGACGTCGGGGGCCGAGGTCGCGAGGTTCGCGGAGACGAGCACGCCGTTGTCGACCGCGAGGCCGCCGTCCACGGCCAGCTCGGTGTTCGGCTGGATGCCGATGCCGACGACGGCCACGTCCGCGGGGAGTTCGGTGCCGTCGGTGAGCACCACGGACGAGAGCGCGCCGGTGCCGCCGAAGGAGGCGACGCCGGTACCGAAGCGGAACGTGACGCCGTGGGCCTCGTGCAGATCGCGGAAGACCGCCGCCACCTCGTCGCCGAGGACCTGCCGCAGCGGCAGGGAGGCCTGCTCGACCACGGTCACGTTCGCCCCGTGGTGGCGGGCCGCGGCGGCGGTCTCCAGGCCGATCCAGCCCGCGCCGATGACGACGACGTTCGCGGCCGTGCGCAGGTGCTCCAGCAGCGCGTCGGACTCGTCGAGCGTGCGCAGGTAGCGGACGCCGTGCAGATCATGTCCGGGCACGTCCAGGGTGCGCACCCGCGAGCCCGTCGCGAGCAGGAGCCGGTCATAGCGCAGCTCGTCGACGCCGTCCAGAACGAGAACATGCGTCGCGGGGTTCAGGTGGGTGACCCGGGTGGCGAGGCGCAGGTCGACGTCGTGCTCGGCGTACCACCCGGGCTCGTGGACGAACGCCTTCTCCCGGGCGCCTTCCTTGCCGTGCAGGTGGTCCTTGGACAGCGGAGGGCGCTCGTAGGGGCGCTCGGTCTCCTCGCCGATCAGGATGATCCTGCCGGTGAAGCCGTCGGCGCGCAGCGTCTCCGCCGCCTTGGCACCGGTCAGGCTCGCTCCGACAATCACGAACGTGCGCTCGTCAGCCATACGACAAGCCTGTCACGACGTGGCGAGACGCGCGTGCCACGCCACGGCGGACTGGTCGGTCAGGCTCGCCACCTGGTCGATCACCACGCGGAGCCGGGCCGCGTCGTCGGGTGCGGCGCGCCACATCGGGGCGAAGACCGGGTCGAGCGCGTCCGGGCCGCGCTCCAGCAGCGCGGCGACGAGCGATTGCAGCAGGTGTACCTCGTCGGCGTACCGCTGCGAGGAGCCCGGCCTGCGCATGACGTACCGCAGCGCGATGCCCTTGAGCAGGGCGCAGTGCGCGCGCACCAGGGGCGGCACGAGCAGGTCGGCGGCGTAGCGGCGCAGCGGGGCCGGCCCGTGGCGCTCCCGGGTGGCCGCGACCGCCGCGGCCGCGAACCGGCCGGTCAGCACGCTCGTCATCCGCTTGAGGGCGATCTGCGCGGCGTGGCTGCCGTCGTAGTCGTCCAGCGGCTCGAACACGGGGTCGGCGAGCAGGTCGAGCAGGATGGCCTCGAGGTCGGCGGCGGACTCGTGGGAGTAGGCGGCGGCCACGTCGGCGCAGAGGGCCCCGCGTTCGGCGGCGTCGATGCGCAGCGGGGCGAGGTGGACGTACCCCCCGTGAATGCCGTCCTCGAGATCGTGCACGGAGTAGGCGACGTCGTCGGCCCAGTCCATCACCTGCGCCTCGAGGCAGCGGCCCGGCCCGGCCTCGGCCCGCAGCCAGGCGAAGACGGCGGCGTCGTCGGGGTACACGCCGAACTTGCGCCGGCCTTCCTCGCGGAACCACGGGTACTTCGACACCGCGTCCAGCGCGGCCCGGGTCAGGTTGAGCCCGGCCCCGGGCACCTTGGCCTCCAGCCGGGTCAGCACCCGCAGCGTCTGCGCGTTGCCCTCGAAGCCCCCGCACGGGCCGGAGACGGCGTCGAGCGCGTCCTCGCCGTTGTGCCCGAACGGCGGGTGGCCGAGGTCGTGCGCGAGCCCGGCGGTGTCGACGACGTCGGGGTCGCAGCCGAGGCGGGCGCCCATCTCGCGGCCGATCTGGGCGACCTCCAGGGAGTGGGTGAGCCGGGTGCGCAGGAAGGCGTCGGTGCCGGCCGTGTGCACCTGGGTCTTGGCGGCCAGCCGGCGGAAGCCCGCGGAGTGCAGCACGCGCGCGCGGTCGCGCTGGAAGGGGGTCCGGCCGTTGTCGGCCGAGGTGGTGAGCGTGTCCTTCTGCGACTCGGGCACGAAGCGGTCGGCATCTGCGGAGGTCACGATTCGAGCTTAGAAGAGTCCTCACCTCTGGGCTCCGGGATCGGCACCGGCGGTTCGGCGGGGGGCTCGCGGGCCGGGGGTTCGTTCAGCGCCTCGACCATCGGGGTCATGAGCACCTTGACGGCCGCGACGATCGGGATGGCCATGAGCGCCCCGACGACGCCGAGGATCGCGCCGCCGGTGAGCGCGGCGAGCAGGACGGCGACCGAGGACAGGTCCACCGTGTTGCGCAGCACGCGCGGGGCGATGAGGTAGTTCTCGACCTGCTGGTACGCCACGAAGAACACGACCAGCACGACCGTGGACGTCACGTCGCCGGTGACCAGCGCGACGATGCAGCAGCCGGCGGCGCCGACGGTGGCGCCGATCATCGGGATGAGGTCGGTGAGCGCGACCCACACGGCCAGCGGCAGCGCGAAGGGCACCCCGAGCGCGAAGAGGCAGACGAACGACGACACCCCGGCGAAGAGGCTGATGATCAGGTTGCCGATCATGTAGCCGCCGACCTTGTCGACGACGACGTTGATCGCCTGCGCGGCGCGGGGCCGGTTGGCCCGCGGGACCATCCGGACCAGGCCGCGGCGGATGCGGGGCAGGTCGGCCATGAAGTAGATGGTCAGCACGGTCACCAGCAGCACGTTGAGCATGGCGCTGAAGACGCCGGTGAGGACCCCGAGCGCGCCCCCGCCGACCTTGGCCGGCAGCGTCTTGGCGAACTCGGTGAGCCGTTCGGTCAGCCCGTACCGGTCGGCGATCTCCTGGTAGGTGCGCGAGCGGTCCTGCAGTTCCTGCTGGTAGTGCGGGATGTTGGCGAGCAGGTCGCCGGCCTGCCCGACGAGCGGGGGCACCAGCGACCACACGAACCCGACGAGGATCGCCAGGACCAGCACCCCGATGACGGCGACGGCGATCGAGCGGCGCACGCCGTGGCGGATCAGCAGCCGTACCGCCGGATCGAGACTGACCGCGACGAAGAGCGCGATGATCACCTGGACCAGCACCTCGCGCACCGAGTAGAGCGTGAACGCGGCCAGGCCCACCGTGAGCAGGCCCAGCCCGGCCGCGATGGCCAGCCGATAGGTTTTCGCGAAGGTCATCGGTTTGGCCGGATGATGCAAAATTCGTTGCCCTCGGGGTCGGCGAGGACCACCCAGGCGGCATGCTCGGGCTCTGCGAGGTCCACGTGCCGGGCGCCCATGTTCACCAGCCGCTCGAGCTCGGCGTCGAGGTCGTCGGGGCGCAGGTCGAGGTGCAGGCGGTTGCGGGCCCGTTCCTCGTGGTGCTGCAGGGTGAAGACGATGCGCGGATGGCCGTCGGCGGCCGGGCCGATCACCACCTCGTGCGGGGCTACGCTCTCGACGCGGTGGTCGAGCACTTCGGCCCACCAGCGGGCCAGGCGCTCCGGGTCGATGGCGTCCACGATCAGCGCGTACCAACGGCTCCCCATGTACACCTCCGCCTTGAGTGGGGACTCACCATACGCCGAGCGGAGGGCCGTCGCAGCCGTCCACTGCGGCGGGGGTTGGGCAGCTTAGTACGTTTCCGGCGCCCATGGGCGTCAAACGTGCAAATTGCAAAACTCAAAAACCGATCAGTCAAAGGTTCCTACCCGAAGCACGGAGTAGTCGATCCATGACTGCGGGGTAACTTGCCGTGAACGCGCCGTGCCATGCGGCACCGCGCGTCCAGGTAAGCCGCGAAACCAGGAGCAAGTGTTGCCCGTTATCGATGATTGTCTCCGCCGCGCCATGTCCATCCGGGGCGCGATCGGGGCCAGCCTCATCGACTACACCACCGGACAGACCCTCGGGCTCGAAGGCGGCCAGGAGCACGTCGCGCCCCACGCCGACCCCACCGCCGCCGCCCTGGGCACGGCGAGCGTGATCCATGCCGCCATGCAGACCGCGGCCTATGCCCCGGCCGTCCCGGGTGACACCGTGGAGGACGTCATCATCAGCACATCGGCCGCGTACCACCTCATCCGGCCGGTACGCACCAGCTTCGACTCCCGCCTCGTGCTCTACGTCTGGCTCGACCGCAACGAGGGGAATCTGGCCATGGCCCGCCGCCGGGTCCGTTCGCTCGCCGACGACCTCGCGTGAACGCGGTCGCGGCGGGATCCCCCGGCAAGCAGCCCCAGTTCCCGCGGGGCACCTCGCCCGTCAAGGCCCTCGGGCAGCTCGCGGCGCGGGGCGCGACCGGCGCGCTGACCGTGCACGGCGAGCCCGGCGGCGTCGTCTTCCTGCGCGGCGGCCTGGTCAACGGCTGCGAGTCGCCGGCCGCGCCGAGCGTCGACCGGCTGCTCACCGCGTGCGGCAAGGTCGAGGAGCGGGTGTGGGAGACCATCCCGTCCCGGCCCGCCCGCGCGCTCGTCGAGGGCGGGCACGTGACCGCGGCCGAGATCGAGCTCTGCGCGCTGCAGGCGCTCTACGACGCGGCGTTCTTCGTGCTCGGTACCGCCCGGGCCGAGCTGCGCTTCGACGAGGGCATCGAGCACTGGCTCGGCGCCGAGGGCACCGTGACGGCGGACCAGGTGTGCGACCACGTCGCCCGTCAGCGGCGCATGCTCGACGAGGTGCACCCCTCCGACGCAACCGACCTCGCACCGGTCGTGCCGGTCCCGCGACCGGGACTCGACCGGGTGCTGCTGTCCGGCCTGCAGTGGGAGATCGTCCTGCACGCGGACGGGCAGCGCACCCCGCAGGAGCTGGCCGGCCTGCTGGGACGCTCGGCCTACGCCGTGACGCTGGACGTGCGCCGGCTGGCGGCGGCGGGGCTGGTCGCGGCGCCGGAGACTCCGGCGGAGACTCCGGCGCAGACTCCGCCGGAGGCGCCGGCGGTCAGAGCCGTCGCGGCGGTACCGCCCGAGCCGCCCCCCGAGCCTGCGCCGACGGAGCCGCTGCCCCAGCGCGTCCCCGGCACCTTCACGTTCGAGGATCCGGCGCCGTCTCCGGCGCGCCGGGAACTGCCGGCGGGGGTCAGCGCGCTGGCGGTGCTGCCGGGGGCGATCGACAAGTCACCGGACGACTCGCTGCTGAAACGGATTCGCGCGGCGTTGATGGCGCTGCGGTAGGGGCCCACCGGTCCCGCCGCGGCGGAAGGGAGGAGACGACTCGATGAGGACCGACGTGGAGCTGCGCGGCGAATTGCTGGCGGAGCTCGGCCGGCTGCGACGGGTGGTGCCGGAGATCACCGGGTGCCTGGTCGCCAGCACGGACGGCCTGCTCATCGCCGAGGACGCCCACGAGCTCGCGGTCGAAGGGGTCGCGGCGCTCGCGGCGGCCGGCCTCGGGGTGAGCCAGCGCATCGCCGACAGCGCCGGTCACCAGGACTTCCAGGAGGTGCTCATCAGCAGCACAGGAGGGCACGTCGCCATGTACATGGCCGGGCACGGCGCGGTGCTGGTGCTGCTGGCCCGCGCCGACGCGAACGTGGCCCGGCTGCACCACGAGGCGCGCCGGGCGATCGCGGTGGTGTCCCGGGTGATGGCCGACGCCGCGCTGGGCTTCGAACGGGCCGTGCCGGAGCCGGCGGCATGGTGAGCCGGGGCGGCGGCCTGCACCGCAGACCCAGACGAAGTACCGATGCTTCCCCCACTTCCCCTACTAGAACACTCTCGGAGGTAGCCATGGCGGACATGGAGACTGCGCTCAAGGAACTCATGCAGATCGACGGTGCCGTCGGCGTAGCGCTCGTCGACTACAACAGCGGGATGGCGCTCGGCGTGCTCGGCGGGTCCAAGGACCTCGACCTGACCGTCGCCGCGGCCGGCAACACCGACGTGGTGCGGGCCAAGATGCGCACGATCGAGATGCTGAACCTCAAGGAAGGCATCGAGGACATCCTGATCACGCTGGCGAACCAGTACCACCTGATCCGCCCGGTCACGGGCCGCTCGGGCAAGGGGCTGTTCCTCTACCTGGCGCTCAACCGGCAGCGCGCGAACCTGGCGCTCGCCCGCCACCAGCTCTCGCGCGTCGAGGACGAGATGGAAGTCTGAGTCCGCCGCACACGAGAAGAAGGCCGGGGCGCCGTTGCCCCGGCCTTCTCAGTGCTCACCGGGGACTCGAAACCCGGTGAACGGTCACCTGCCGCCGACCCACGTCATCGGGAGTCGGAACCGGTGGTCTCGATGGCCGCGCGCCCGGCCTCCAGGCGGGCGACCGGCACGCGGAACGGCGAGCAGGACACGTAGTCCAGGCCCACCTCGTGGAAGAAGTGCACGGAGTCGGGGTCGCCGCCGTGCTCGCCGCACACCCCGAAGTGCAGCTCGGGCCGGGCCGCCCGGCCCTCGTCGACCGCGATGCGGACCAGCCGGCCCACCCCGTCGCGGTCGATGGACTCGAACGGCGAGACGCCGAAGATCCCCAGCTCCAGGTACCGCCAGAAGAAGGCTCCTTCGACGTCGTCGCGGGAGAACCCCCAGCCCATCTGGGTCAGGTCGTTGGTGCCGAACGAGAAGAAGTCCGCGGCCTGGGCGATGTCGCCCGCGGTGAGCGCGGCCCGGGGCACCTCGATCATGGTGCCGATCTTCACGTCGACGGCGAACTCGCCGATGATCTTCTCGGCCTCGGCGCGGATCGTCTCGAGCTCCTGCACCGCGCCGACCAGCGGCACCATGATCTCCGGGTGGGCGTCGGGCACGGCCGCGGCCGCCTCGACGATCGCGCGCACCTGCATCGCGAACAGGCCCGGGATGACGAGGCCGAGGCGCACGCCGCGCAGGCCCAGCATCGGGTTCTCCTCGTGCATGCGGCGCACGGCGTCGAGCAGGTCCCGGTCGTGGCCGGGGTCCTCGCCGCGCTCCTCGGCCACGGCCACCTTCACCGCGAGGTCCTCCAGCGGCGGCAGGAACTCGTGCAGCGGCGGATCGATGAGTCGTACCGTCACAGGCAGTCCGGCCATCTCGCGGAACAGCTCCGTGAAGTCCTCGCGCTGCAGCGGCAGCAGCTCCGCCAGCGCGGCCTCGCGCTGCTCGGTGGTGCGGGCCAGGATCAGCCGCTCCACGAGCGCGCGGCGCTCGCCGAGGAACATGTGCTCGGTGCGGCACAGGCCGATGCCCTGCGCGCCGAAGCGCCGGGCCCGGGCCGCGTCCTCGCCGGTGTCGGCGTTGGTGCGCACCCGCAGCCGGCGCCGCTCGTCGGCGTGGGTGAGGATGCGGTGCACGGCCGAGACCAGCGGGTCGGCCTCGGGGTCGAGGGTGCCCTCGAAGTACTGCACCACCGGCGAGGGCTGCACGGGCACCTCGCCGAGGTAGACGCGGCCGGTCGTACCGTCGACGGAGATGACGTCCCCCTCGGACACCACGTGACCGTCCACGCTGAACTGTCCCTTGTGGAGGTTGACGTCGAGCTCGTCCGCCCCGCACACGCACGTCTTGCCCATGCCGCGGGCCACGACGGCGGCGTGCGAGGTCTTGCCGCCCCGGCTGGTGAGGATGCCCTGCGCAGCGATCATGCCCGGCAGGTCGTCGGGGTTGGTCTCCCGGCGCACCAGGATGACCTGCTCGCCCTCCTTGGCCATGGCCACCGCGTGCTGGGCGTCGAAGACCGCCTTGCCCACGGCCGCGCCCGGGGACGCCCCGACGCCGCGGGTGAGCTGCTCCGGCTCCGCGGACAGGTCGAAGGTCGGGAACATGAGCTGGGCGAGCTGCGCGCCGGTCACCCGGTGGACGGCCTCGTCGAGGTCGATGACGCCCTCGTCGACGAGGTGCGTGGCGATCACGAACGCGGCCGCGGCCGTGCGCTTGCCCACCCGGGTCTGCAGCATCCACAGCTTCCCGCGCTCGATCGTGAACTCGATGTCGCACAGGTCCTTGTAGTGCTCCTCCAGCGTGGTCATGATCGACATCAGCTGGTCGTAGCTGGCCTTGTCCCGCTGCTCGAGATCCTGCAGCGGCATCGTGTTGCGGATGCCGGCCACGACGTCCTCACCCTGGGCGTTGGCGAGGTAGTCGCCGTACACCCCGCGCTCCCCCGTCGCCGGGTCGCGGGTGAAGGCGACGCCGGTGCCGGAGTCGGCGCCCAGGTTGCCGAAGACCATCGCGACCACGTTGACCGCGGTGCCGAGGTTCGACGGGATGCGCTCCTGGCGGCGGTACAGCACCGCCCGGTCGGCGTTCCAGGACCGGAACACGGCGCCGACGGCGAGGTCGAGCTGCTCGCGGGGGTCCTGCGGGAAGTCGCGCCCGGTGTGCTCGCGGAAGATCCGCTTGTACTCGGCGACGAGGTCCTTGAGATGCCCGGCCTTCAGCCCCACGTCGTCGCGCGTGCCGGCACGGTGCTTGGCGTCGTCCAGCGCGTGCTCGAACTCCTCGCCCGGCACGTCGCAGACGGTCTTGCCGAACATCTGGATGAGCCGGCGGTAGGAGTCCCAGGCGAAGCGCTCGTCGCCGCCCGCCTGCGCGGCGAGCCCGGCGACGCTGTCGTCGGTCAGCCCCACGTTGAGGACGGTCTCCATCATGCCGGGCATGGAGAACTTGGCGCCCGAGCGCACCGAGACGAGCAGAGGGTCGGCGGGCTCCCCGAGCCGACGGCCCATCTTGTCCTCGAGGGCGGCGAGGTGCTTGGAGATCTCGTCCTGGCCCGGCATCTCGCCGGTCTCCAGGAACGCGCGGCAGGCGTCGGTCGTGATCGTGAAGCCGGGCGGCACCGGCAGACCGAGGTTGGTCATCTCGGCCAGGTTGGCGCCCTTGCCCCCCAGCAGGTCCTTGAGGTCGCGGTTGCCCTCTTCGAAGTCGTACACGAACTTCTGCACAACGCCTCCATACCCACTGAGCCCACGTTTAGGTCCTGGGTGTGCCGGACACCGTAAGTCGTTTTTTTGGCCCGTGGCCATGGCGGGTGACAAGTCTGACAAGAATCGGCACACGCTTCGATTCCCCCTGCTTTTGGGAGCGGTCCCACGAGCAGAAACGCGCATCTTCGCTGCTGAGAGCGCTCTCTTTCCCGTCTCGTCGGTCGATGCGCTTTGTTGATTCGGCGGTACCTTTTCCGCGCAGAAACGAACTTTCTCGTTTTGCCCCCTGGCGCTCGCTTGGGGCGCTCTCGCGCTCGTTTGGGGGCGCGGCGGCGCTCCCGCACTCGTTTGGGGGCGCGGCGGCGCGCTCGCGCTCGTTTGGGGGCGCGGCGGCGGGCGTGGGACCATCGGGGCGTGCCGCTCCAGCTCGGACCCCACGTCGTCGACCCGCCGGTCGTGCTCGCCCCCATGGCGGGCATCACGAACCAGGCGTTCCGCCGACTGTGCCGCGAGCAGGGCGCCGGCCTCTACGTGTGCGAGATGATCACCACAAGGGCCCTGGTCGAGCGCAACCCGAAGACCATGTCGATGATCAGATTCGCCGAGGGTGAGCACCCGCGCAGCCTGCAGCTCTACGGCGTCGACCCCGCCACGATCCGCAAGGCCGTGGAAATGGTCGTAGAGGAAGACCTGGCCGACCACATCGACATGAACTTCGGCTGCTCGGTCCCGAAGGTGACCCGCCGCGGCGGCGGCTCGGCCCTGCCGTGGAAGCGCCGCCTGTTCGCCTCGATCGTGTCGTCAGCGGTGGACGCGGCCGAGGGCCTGCCGGTCACGGTGAAGATGCGCATCGGCATCGACGACGACCACCAGACGTACCTGGACGCCGGCCGAATCGCCCAGGACGCCGGCGTGGCGTGGGTCGCCCTGCACGCCCGAACGGCAGCACAGCGCTACTCGGGCACGGCGGCCTGGGACGCGATCGCGGCTCTGAAGCAGTCTCTGGACATCCCGGTGCTGGGCAACGGCGACATCTGGGAGGCCACGGACGCCCTGGCGATGATGTCCGAGACCGGCTGCGACGGCGTGGTCATCGGCCGCGGCTGCCTGGGCCGCCCTTGGCTGTTCGCCGACCTGGCCGCGGCCTTCGAGGGCCGCTCAGACCGCGTGCTGCCCAACCTGGGCGAGGTGGCCGCCCTGATGTATCGGCACGCGGAGCTGCTCACCGAATGGCTGGGCACCGAACGCGACGGCGTGACGGACTTCCGCAAGCATGTGGCCTGGTATTTGAAGGGCTTCCCGGCGGGCGGCGAACTGCGTCGCTCCCTGGCGATGTCCTCATCACTGGGCGAACTGGCCGATCTGCTGGGCGAGCTGGACCACTCGGCACCTTTCCCACGCGAAATCCTCGGCCAGCCACGGGGCCGAACAGGCACTCCGGGCAAAGTCGTCCTGCCCGAGGGCTGGCTCCAGGACCGCGACTCCGACCTCATTCCGGAGGGCGCCGAACTGGACGACTCCGGCGGCTGATCGCGCCACACCGGAATGGCCTTTTGACCTCCGTGAACGCCATCCTCGTCGCATCCTCATCACGCCCTCATTTCATTGGTGCCGAACTGGACGACTTCGGCGACTGACGGCCCTTCACGGTCATCCCATGTCTGGATCTACCTTCTGACCGATGCCACCGTCGCCTAACGGTATGTGAACACTGAATGGCGCAAGATCGTGCGCTTCTCGAGCATTAAAACCCACACGACGTAACAGGCGAATCAGGAATTCTTGGGCAAGCTCGTTCGCGGCGCCAAACAACTGTACGCCAGGGTCATCGAAACGACCCTCCCGGAACGCCGGCCCCACCCGGTCCGACAATTCGGCAGACACGCACCAAGAAAGATATATGCCCGCTCCAGCGTCGTCGCCGGTGTCTATTTCAAGCTCGACACCGGAATGCACGATCTCCGCAGTAGCAGTGTCGCCGACCACCAAGCCAGCCAACCGAAGAGTCGACCTTACGGCCTCAGCCAGCGCGTGGAGCCGATCAGTCGAATCTTGCGACAGATGGTCGAATTCCATGACACAGCCAATCGTGACGCTTGCGCAACAGGTCAAATCCTACTACAGATCGGCTGCTGAGATCGAAGACCGCGGCGATACTCTGCGTAGCGATATTCGCACTTCAGCCGCGCCGTAAAGTCGCGATTTGCCCACCTACCCTCCGGCGTCGCGTTGGTGCTATGTGGTGCCGCGTAGCTGACATTCACGGAATCGGGAACCATAGCCGCACATTTATCGGGGCAGGGCGAGCGGTCGGAGTACATCGATTTAACGTCGTCCCAGCTCAAGCCTTCGTCCGCCAGTTGATCCCGAATGTGGTCCTCTGAATGGTAGACGCCTCCCTTCTCGGTGGACTTGCTGATTCCATACCAAAGCCGACCGTCATTCGTCTCAGCGACTGCCAGATTGCGATTCGACGCGACATTTTTCTGAATGCGATAGTCTGCCGCGTTCCTCGGAAGGCCTTCGGAATCGTATTTGACCTGACCCGTCGGTGCGTTGTCTCCAGAACCGCAGCCGCCGATATTGTGGACAAGAATCGGCTCACCGGCGGTTAGGACGTAGTACGTGTGGACGTCGGCGACGGTGAGGTCGCGCATGTCCTTGGCGTCGGTGAAGTTCTTGGCGTCCGTGACCTCGACGGACGCGCCGTCGTCGGTCTTCAGTTCGTCGCCGGGCTTCAGGTCCGCCGCGTTCACCCACGTGTTGGTGGTGCGGTTCCAGAACGGGTGGTGCTGCGTCGTGTGGAGCACCGTCGTCGTCGCGCCGACCGCGAGCGCCGCCGCGGCCGTCACCGCCGCGCCCACCTTCGCCAGCTTCAGCGCCGGCGATGTTGTGGCCGCCGGCTTGGCATTCGTATCCGCTGAGACGACCCGGACCGTCACGTCCGTGAGCTCGGTGTCGTGGTTGAGCCACAGCTTCGTCACCGGCTTCGGCTGGGTCGCACCCGTGTCCGGGTCCGTCGCCGAGACCTGATCGCCGACCTCGACGTCCTCGATCTTCTTCGTCGAGCCGTCCGCCATCAGCACCCGCGTCTGCGGATCGAAGCTGTGCTTCCCGCACGGTGCCTTCTTCCCGGCCTTGCCGCCGGTGAATGCGCCAGTGAGGCCGCTGATCAGGGCGCTCGTGCCGACGGACCCCCAGTCGACTTTGCCGGTGGTGCCGAACTGGCTCACCGCATCCGAGATTGCGCCGTTCACCGCGCCCGACAGGCCGCCCGAGATGGCACCGGCGACGACCTTGCCGAAGGTGTTGACCGCCAGGCCGCCGAGCTTGTTCGCCGCCCAGCAGGCGACCTTCCCGCCGATCACGCCGCCCAGGGCGCCGCCCGCCGCGCCGGCCAGGCCCTGCAGGGCGCCGGTCCCGGCCGAGCCGAGGGCGTCCTTCCAGGAGTGGATGTTGCCCTGCGCCGCGTCCTTCGCGAGGTTGATCAGCGCCGAAGCGCCGACCATGCAGGCCACGGCTCCGACACCACCGGTCGCCGCCGTACAGGCCAGACCGGCGGCAATGCCTCCGACGATCGCCAGGCCCTCGATGATGGCGTTCTTGTGGTCCTTGACGAACTTGACCGCGGCCTTCGAGGCGTCGGCGACCTTCTTGACCACCGGCATCTTCATGGCCTGGGACTTGGCGTAGCTGCCCGCCTGTCTCGCCTTGGCCACGGTCTGCTGGTACGCCTTCGTGACCTTGTGCCCGACTGCCGCGACCATCTTGCGGCCCGCCTGCACCGCGGTCTTCACCTTGTCGACGATCGGCGCGACGAACGGGGCCGCGACCTTCCACGCGGCCTTGCCGAAGTCGACCGCCGACGACACGAACGAGCTGACCGCGTTGTAGACGTACGGCGGCGTCACCGACTTCACGAAGCTCGTGGTCGCGTTCCAGGCCTTCTTCAGGCTGCTCAGGCCCCAGTGGCCGGTCGGGTCCGTGGTCGTCAGCGGGTTGTCGTCGCCGTAGGCGTAGCGGTTGGCCGCGGCCGAGTTCGGGACCGGGCTGTTCGACGCGGTGTCGCGGGTGTCGAACTGGCCCGTGTCGGTGTTGTACCAGCGGGCCATCATGTTGACCCGGCTCGTCGACGTGTCCGTCCACTCCGACTGGTAGCCGAGGCTGCCCTGCATCCCGGTCGAGGCGAGAACCTTGCCCAGCGGGTCGTAGACCGTCGTGCCCGACAGGCTCGTGCCGGTCGCGGTGAACAGGCCGGTGATGTCGTCGTGCAGGTCGGTGTACGCGTACTGCGCCGACGCGCCCTTCACGCCGACGACCGCGCCGCCCGGGTCGCGGGTGTACGTCGCCGTCGTGTCCGCCGCGAGGTCGTTGTCCAGGCCCGAGTACGACAGGCCGGTCTATCGGCCTCCGGGGCGCACGCGCTAGGAGACGCACATAGGAAACTCCAGTGGGTACGACACGGGCCGGGCACCCCCGTTGATGCCCGGCCCTGTCGATGGAGCGACCTGGCGAAGTCGCAGGAATGCTCAGCCCACGTATGCGAGCAGCCGCATGTCCTTCACCGCGTCGCCCTCGGCAATCGCCGCCACCTGGCGCAACTGCGCGTCAAGCACCACAATCCGCCCGTCCCCGCGCACCAGCGCCTGCCCGTTCGCGGCGAAGAGCACGGTGCCGCTCCCAGGCAGCGTCACGGCCTTGCTCGTGGCGGTGTCGACGACCGCGAACGTGTCCCACTTTCGCGACGGGTCGGTCCCGAGCCAGCCGACGGCGACGTACCGGCCATCGGCCGACACCCCGCGTGCGGCCCACCCCGAATAGTGCTCGGCGTCGGCGGCCGGGGGCTGGTACGAGTACACGTGGCTCTGCTGTCCGTTCGTGACCAGTCGCTGGTCGTTGAACTTCGAGGCCTTCCAGGAGCCGTCGGCCGATGCCGCCTGGAGCTGCTCCGGGTCGGCGATCGGCGCCGCGGCCCCCTTGGCGAGGTCGTACGCGATCTGCCGCCCGTCCTTGCTCGCGGCGAGCAGATCGCCGCCCTTCCACACCAGCGCCGCCGCCCCGAGGCAGAGCACGCCGGTGTCGACGGTCTTCTTGCCGGACCCGTCGGTCGCCTCGACGAACAGCGACCCGGCCCCCTTCAGCTCGTCCGCGTCTCCGATCCAGGCCACGCGCTTGCCGTCGGGCGAGACGGTGACGCTGTTGGATTCGCAGGGGCCGCCCCCGCCGGAGATCTTGGCCTTGACGACGTCCTGGTTGCCCCGCACGGCGTGCACGGTCGCGTCATGCTGGTCGAACGCGAGGTACCACCGGGTTGCCGTAGCCGTCCCGACAGCCGCCCCGTCAGCATTGCTCGGCGCTTCGGTCGCGGGGGGCGAACTGTCCCCGCCCTGTGCGGTGGCCTGGTCGGCGCTCGTATTGATGTCCGCGGAGCAGCCGGCCACGCCGACGAACGCTGCCAGCGCGAAGGTGGCGGCGACGATACGGGAGACGTTGGTACGCACGGGTTCCGTCCTCTGGGTCGGTAACGCATCGAAGAGACGTCACCCAAGACGCAACCTTGGTGCCGGACAGTTGCCGTTCTTCCGAAGATTTTTCGCTCGAGTCCTCAGGGGCGCGCGACACTGGCGCGACCGGACCGCTCGGACACCGCCTCTCTGAGAACTGTCGCTGACGTCGACACGCCGCAACCATCGCGGAACGCACCTCGGGCCCGGTGTCGTTCCGCTTGTTTCACCGTACCCGATGGCTCCAAACTATTGATCTTGTCGTTTCTTTGAGCAACATTTGTCTCACGCAGCGCGACGGCGGGCCGGGTCGTCCACGCGGGCCTGGCCCTGGATCAGGCGCAGGCGCGACGGAGTCGCGGCCGGGGGCGGCACCTCGTCCAGCGCCGCCGGGCGACGCCACTGCCACGGCGGGCCCTGGCGACCCGCCGGCGGGCGGCCGGGGTCGAGCGCCGGGCGGGACAGGGCGAGCACGATGCCGTACCCGGCCAGCACGAAACCGTGCGAGATCAGCCTCGTCGTCTCCACGGTGCCGTTCATCAGGTCGCTCGCGCTCAGCAGGGCCAGCAGCGCCACGAACGCGGTCAGCATGGGCAGGGCCCCGGCCGGCGTGGCGCGGCGGGTCGCGATCCAGGCGAAGCCGGCGCCGATGGCCACGTTCCAGGCCGCGGACTCGTGGAAGACGTGGCCGGAGCCGTGGATGTGATTCGCGCTCGCGGCCGTCGCGGCCTGGGCGATGCCGAGCATGAACTGCGCGAGACCGAACACGCCGAGAAGAACCCTCAGCGTCAGTACCAGTTGGCGCTTGCCGAACACCCGTCGCTTCCCGGGCTTGAAGCCCGCGAGCAGGGATTCTACGGGCGGCGGGGTGCCGGGCACGGGCTGCAGCCGCACCAGGCGCGTCACGGCCTGGGCCTCGCGCTCCCACTGGCGGCACGCCGCGCACCCCGCCAGGTGTGCGTCGACCAGCGCCGGCTCGATCGGTTCGTCCTCGCCGTCGAGCCGGGCCGACAGCGCCTCTCGGTACCGCTCACACTCCACGGTTGGATTGTCGCCGCACACGGCGGGTTAGTTCCAGCCGAGGCCAGGTACCTGCGCGTGAGGCCCGCATGCGGTCGACCCCACGTGCGGGCTCCGGCACTCGCTGCTCCGGTGCGCATGCACGCCCCGGCCAAGGGCAGCGCCCCGCCGGCGGCCCCGCATCTGCGCGCACGGCAGAGTTTCCGCGCACAGGTCCGATCTCGACGCGCGGTCAGGCGGGATCAGTCTCGGCACACGCGCGAAGGGCCCAGAATCACGCAGCTCCGAGTGCGCGAATCCACAAGTGCGTGAGGGTGTCCACAAGTACTTCGCGGTTGTCGAAGGGCGGTATGCGGGAGGCGGCGAGGTAGTAGAGCCGCTCGCCGAGCCAGGTCAGTGACGCCGCGAGTGCAGGCAGGTCGACGCCTTCGAGGCCGGGCTCCTCCGCGATGCGGGCGAGGGTCGCGGCAGTGAAGGTGTCCATTTGCGCAAGCCAGAGTTCGCGAAGCTGTGCGTCCGAGGCCCAGCTCTCCACGATCGCGCGCAATACACCGGCGTTGGCGAGCCATAGGTCGGCTCCGGCCGCGATCCCGTGCCGCAGCGCCTCCCGCGGGCCTAGCGACTCGCGCGGACTGAGCGCTTCCGGCGGCCCGGCCGCCGCCTGCTGAGTGAGCGCCCCCGGCAGCGCGGCCCCCGCCCGCGGGCCTGACCGCTCCTGCGCTGCCGACGAGCCGGGCATGCCGGGATGCGAGCTGGCCACCCCCTGCCGCGCCGCATTCCGATCGCCGGCCGCCCCCGAAGGCCGCCGGGCTCTGGCACCAGCCGCTCTTACGGGCGAGCCGATCGAGGCGCCAACCGCTCCCAAAGCTGCGGCGTCAACCGGCCCCGGAGGCGATCCGGTCGACGAGGCGGCCGACGACAGCCACGGCTCGGCGGCCTCATGCCCCGCGCCCACCGCGCGCCGGACGAGTTCGGCCAGCGCCGCCTGCTTCGACGGGAAGTAGAAGTAGAAGCTCGCCCGCGATACCCCGGCGGCCGTGATGACTTCCGCCACGCTGAGGGAGTCGAAAGTGCGCGTGTCGAGCAGTTCGCGCAGTGCGTTCAGGACACGTTCGCGCAGTTCGGTGTCCGAACGTTCGTCGCGGCGGGCGTTCACGGCACGCACCGTACCGTATGTAATGTCTGGACAGTATGACCAGACAGTTTGTATGGTCACTCACATGACACAGATCGCCGTCAATCTTGTTGTGGAGGTTCCCGCCGCAGCCGCCGCGTGGTACGCCGCAGCCGCCGCGTGGTATGCCGAGGTCCTCGGTGCCGGCGAGACCGGCAGGGTCAACCTGCCCGATGGCCGTCCGCTCACGACCGAGCTTCGCGTCGGTGACACGGTGCTGGCCGTCGCCGGCGAGATGACCGGCCGACGCCTGCGCACGCCCGCGGCGCTGGGCGGTTCGCCGGCCGCTTTCCACGTGCCGGTCGACGACATCGACGCCGTCTGGGCGCGCGCGATCGCCGCCGGCGCCGAGCCGTTCGAGGAGCCGCACGACGCCATCTGGCGCGATCGCACCGCGCAGTTCCTCGACCCATCCGGACACCGTTGGGCGATCGATCGGCACCTCCGCGATGTCGAACCGGACGAGATCGCGCAGCACGTGGCGGCGATGTTTGCGTGAGGTACCGCACATTCGGACGAACGGGTCTGCGCGTTTCCGAGCTCGTCCTGGGCGCCATGACCTTCGGCGAGCAGGGCGGCGTCGGCGCACCGCCCGATGAATGCCGCCGAATCCTCGACGCGTACTCGGACGCGGGCGGCAACATGGTCGACACGGCGATCAACTACCGCGGCGGCGCCAGCGAGGAGATCGTCGGCGAGCTGCTGGAGGGGCGCCGCGACCGTTTCGTGCTCTCCACGAAGTACACGGTCACGCGCGACGCCACCGACCCCAACGGCGGTGGCAACCATCGCCGCAACCTGCGCCTGTCGCTCGAGACGAGTCTGCGGCGCCTGCGCACCGATCACATCGACGTGTACTGGGTGCACATCTGGGATCGGCACACGCCGATCGAGGAGACGATGCGCGCACTGGACGACGCAGTGACGGCGGGCAAGGTCCTGTACGTCGGCATCTCCGACGCCCCCGCCTGGCTCGTGTCCCGCGCGAACACGCTGGCCGAGTGGCGCGGATGGACGCCTTTCGCCGGGCTCCAGATTCCGTACAGCCTGGTCAACCGCGACGCCGAACGTGAACTGCTGCCGATGGCGGACGCATTCGGCCTGTCGGTGACGGCGTGGAGCCCGCTCGGCGGCGGCGTGTTGAGCGGCAAGTACGACAGGTACGAGCACGCGGACGCGCAACACGCGCGGCTCAACCGCGCGGACATCAGCGAACACGACCTGAACATCGCGCGCACAGTCCGCACAGTGGCCGACGAACTCGGTGCCACATCCGCGCAGGTCGCGCTCGCCTGGACCCGGCAGCGGCCCGGCGTGTTGCCCATGCTCGGCGCGCGCACCGAGGCGCAGATTCTGGACAATCTCCGGTGTACCGACATCGAGCTCACGCCGGAGCTACGTGAACGGCTCGAAGCCGCGACCGGGTTCAAGCCCGGATTCCCGACCGAGTTCATCGCGCAGACCGAGCAATGGGTACTGGGCCGAGCGGCGCTCTGAGCATTCGCTCAACAGGTGCTGTCCAACCGATCTCATCGCGCAGACCGGAGCGACAGGGGCTGGTTCGAGCGACGTGCTGAGCGATCGCTCACCAGGTGTTGTCCATTGAGCCAATGTGCTGAGCCGAGCGGCGCTCTGCACATTCGCTCAACAGGAGCTGTCCAACCGATCTCAACGCACAGACCGGAGCTACAGGGGCTGGGCTGAACGACGTACTGAGCGATCGCTCACCAGGCGTTGTCCGTCAACCGGCGGTGCTTCGCGGAAAGGTTCGCACAACACCTCCGGCAGCCCACTCAGGCGGCTTTCTGGTCCGCGGCCACGACCACGATCTCGATCAGCCACTCGGGCCGGACGAGCGCGGGCACGGTCAGCAGCGTGCTCGCCACCAGCCGCCCCGACATGAACGTGTCGCGCTCGGCCATGGCCTCGGCGAGCCCGTCCTCCATGGCCGACGCGACCACGTACGTCGTGATGCTCACGATGTCGTCGGCGGACATGTCCGCCGCCGCGAGCAGCGCGGCGATGTTGTGCCAGATGACCTTCGCCTGCGCGGCCACCCCGTCGGGCACGTTGCCGTCGGAGTCGATGCCCACCTGGCCGGCGGTGTGCAGCCAGCGCGCCGGGTTCGTGACGAGCGTGGCGTGCGCGTATCGCGCCGCGGGCCGGGGCATCGAGTCGGGCATGATCGGCTGGTGCATGCCCCGAGCCTAAGCGCCTTCCGTTGCCGGTCGCAGCGGACACGCGTCCATCACCCAACATTGCGCGCTTCTTGCGACACGAGGCGTGATGGCGTGATGATGCAGCGGTCTCCTAGACGCTTTCCGCGCGTCGGCGCAGCAGATACGTATCCATGATCCAGCCCTTGCGCGCTCGCGCGTCGGCGCGCACGGACTCGATGTCGTCGAGGACGTCGGCGAGCCGGCCGCTGCGGAGGATCTCGTCGGGCGTGCCCAGGTACGCGCCCCAGTAGATGTCGATGGGCTCGTCGCGGTATCGGCGGCAGGCAAGGTTCGCGTCGAGCATCACGACGACGTCGTCGCACCCGGACGGCCACTCAGCCGCGAGCCGTCGTCCTGTCGTAATGTGCACGGATCCGGCCACCCGATTGAGCGTTACGCGATGCCGGGCCGTCAGAATCTGCACGCTGCTGATGCCCGGAATGACGTCGTACTCGACGCCGCCGATGCCCTCCAGAATGCGGATGGTGCCGTCGTACAGCGCCGGGTCCCCCCACGCCAGGATGCCCCCGACGCCGTCCGGGCCGAGCTCGCGCTCGATCGCCTCGGAGAGCAGCCGCGCGCGTTCGTCCCGCCAGTCCTTGACCGCGCCCGCGTAGTCGGCCGCGGCCCGATCGCGCGGCGGATCGGCGATCACCACGGTGCGCGAATCTGTCCGTTCGACGTACCGCGCCACGAGCGCCTTGCGCGCGTCGGTCAGCTCCGCCGCCGCCTCGCCCTTGTCGAGCACGAAGAACACGTCGACGGCGTTCATGGCGTTGATCGCCTGGACGGTGACGTGCTCCGGGTCACCGGCACCCACCCCGATGATCAACACCTTGCGCATGCCGCCCATCGTAGGTGCGCGCGGTGGACACCCCAGGCGCGGGTGCCGACCGCCTCGCGCCGACGCCACCGCGCGCACGCGAACGAGACCCGCCGACGGCAATGCGCACGACGCGCGCAAACGACCGCCCGAACGCGCAGACAGGACGAGTAACTGCCAACCGCTCGACGACGCGACAGCATTCGGCGACGCGCGCAGGAAAACGGACAGCATGAGCCAGACAGCACGCGACGAATGACAAAGGCGGATGACACCGAGCGGATGCGCCAAATTACTGGAGCCAAGACCGCCTAAAGGCCGTCCCAAACTGCAGCCGAGTCCGGGGTGGTCCGACCCCGTGCTCCAAGCCGCGGCGGAAACACCGCGGCCGAGGGCGTAGTGCACAAAACCCGTGCTCCAAGCCGTGGCGGAAAGAGCACGGCCGAGGGCGTAGTGCACAAAACCCGTGCTCCAAGCCGTGGCGGAAAGAGCACGGCCGAGGGCGTAGTGGACAAGGCCATGCCCCAAGCCGCGGTGGACGAACGACCCGGCCGGGGTGGCGGCTCAGGCCGGATACGCCCGCGTCTCGGCCGCCTTCACCGCTGCCCAAACCTCGCGGCCCGCCGTCAGCTCCAAATGCGCCGCCGCCGCAGGCGTCACGTCCGCGGACGCGGCCAGCGCCCCCTCCAGCCGAATCCGCAAATTGTCCCCGTGCCGCTGAATCCCCGCGATCGTCGCCGGCCACGTATTGCGCGGGCTCCCATCCGGCCGCGTCGCATGCAGCGCGACGGCCGAAGGCGGAAACGCCACGAATGCGTCGCCGTTCAGCGAATCGGCCGCCGTCAGCACGATGCCCCCGACGTCGATCGAGCGTCCGTCGGCGCGCCCGCGATACAGGTTCAGGCCGACCAGGCGGGCCACATATTCGGTGCGGGGCCGCGCCGTGATTTCCGCCGCGTCTCCCTCCTGCACCACGGACCCGTTCTCGACAATCACGAGCCGGTCCGCGAGCACGAGCGCGTCGAGCGGATCGTGCGTGACGATGAGCGTCGCGCCCGGGTGGTCGGCGAGGTGCCGCTGCAGTTCGGCCCGCGTGTCGGCCCGCGTGCCCGCGTCGAGCGCGGCGAGCGGTTCATCCAAGAGCAAAAGCCGCGGTCGTACGGCCAATGCTCTCGCCAAGGCCACCCGCTGCGCCTGTCCGCCCGACAATTGCCGCGGCTTTCGCCGAACGAAATCGGCCAATCCGACACGGCCGAGCCAGGCTGTTGCCTCGGCCCGGGCCGTCTTGCGATCCCGGCCATGCCGCCGCGGCCCGAAGGCCACGTTGTCGAGCGCGGTCAGATGGGGAAACAGCAGGTACTCCTGGAACACCACGCCGATGGCCCGCCGCTCCGGCGCAATCCACACTCGCCGCGCCGGCCGGTCGAGGTCCTTCCCGTCGAGCACGATGTGCCCGTCGGTGAGCGACGTGAGGCCGGCGAGGGCCCGCAGCGCCGTCGTCTTCCCGGCCCCGTTGGGCCCGAGCAGCGCGACGACCTCGCCGGCCGCGATGCGCACATGCGCATCAAGCCGAAACGACCCGCGCTCGACCACGACCCGCGCATCGAGATAGGCCCCCGCGCTCATGCGGTGATCCATCTGTCGCGCAGCGAGGCCAGGATCGCGACCGAAACGGCCAGCAGGATCAGGCTCAGCACGATCGCGGCCTGCAGGTCGGTCTCCAGCGCGAGGTACACCTCGAGGGGCATCGTCCGAGTCGTGCCCGGGAAGCTCCCCGCAAACGTGATGGTCGCCCCGAACTCCCCCAGCGCCCGCGCCCAGCACAGCACGCCCCCGGCCGCGATCCCCGGCGCCACCAGCGGCAGCGTCACGTGTGTGAAGGTCGTCCACCGCCCGGCCCCGAGCGTCGCCGCCGCCTCCTCGTAGCGGCTGTCCGCCCCGCGCAGCGCCCCCTCCACGGCGATGATGAGGAACGGCATCGCCACGAACGCCTCGGCGAGCACGACCGCGCTGGTCGTGAACGGCAGCGTGATCCCGAACGTACTGTCCAGCCACTCCCCCACCAGCCCCCGCCGCCCGAACACGAGCAGCAGCGCGACACCCCCGACGACGGGCGGCAGCACGAGCGGCACCGTGACGAGCGCGCGCACGAACCGCCGCCCCGGAAAGTCCACTCGCGCAAGCAACCACGCCAGCGGTACCCCGAGCACGAGGCACAGCACCGTCGCGATCGTCGCGCTCTGCAACGACAGCCGCAGCGCCGTGAGCACCCCCGGCTGCGCGATCCGCTCGGGCAACGTCGTCCAGGGCGCCCGGATCAGCAGCCCCGCGAGCGGCAGCACCAGGAACACCAGCCCGAGCCCGGCCGGAACGAGCAGCCCGATCGGCACCCGCCGACCCCCGTCACGCCTGCGCAAGCAACCTCACCTCACCCCGCCGAATCACGGGCCGAAGCCCGCCGCCGAACCCACAGCCCGAAGCCCGCCGCCGAACCCACAGCCCGAAGCCCGAAGCCCGCCGAATCGCAGCCGAACCAACCCGGTCCATGCCCAACAGCCCGGGAGCGCGCCCGGCCCAGCGGACCGGCCGCGCTCCCCGCCGATGGGTACCGGATCACGGAGCCTGGAAGCCCGCGTCCGAGAGGACGGCCTTGCCCTTGTCCGACAGGACGTACGCGACGAATGCCTTCGCCCCCGCAGGGTTCGGCGCGTTCTTGAGCACCACGATCGGGTAGCTGTTGATGGCCCCGGCCGACTCGGGGAACTCGACGTCGTCCACGTCGCGGGCGGCGGCGCGGGCGTCCGTGCGGTACACGAGGGCCGCGTCGACCTCGCCGAGCGTCACCTTCGACAGCGCCGCCTTCACGTCCTGCTCCAGCGTCACCGGGGTGATCTTCACGTTGGCCGCCGTCAGCGCCGTCTTCGCGGCCGCGCCGCACGGCACCTGCTCTGCGCACAGGGCCACCTTCGTGCCGGGCTTGGCCAGGTCGGCGAGGCTCTTGATGCCCTTGGGGTTGCCGCTCAGCACCGCGATCACGAGCTGGTTCTTCACGAACGTGGTCGGCTCGCCGGCTGCGTTACCGGCGTCGGTGACCGTCTTCATGTTCGCGGGCGCGGCGGAGGCGAACACGTCGGCCGGGGCGCCCTGGTTGATCTGGGTCGCCAGCGCCGAGCTGCCCGCGTAGTTGAAGGTCACCTTGCTGCCCGGGTTGGCCACCTCGAACGCCTGGCCGATCTTGGTGAAGGACTCGGTCAGCGACGCGGCGGCGAAGACGTTGATGGTGCCGGTGACGCCCGTCGCGGCGCCCGACGACGGTGTGGCCGGTGCCGAGCCGGTGTCGGTCTTGTCGTCACCGCAGCCGGCCAGCCCGGTCAGACCGACCGTGATGGCCACGATCCCGGCCAGAACGGCACGCCTCATGAGTGGCTCCTCCCTTTGTCAACACGCTCCACCACGACGGTGGTCGACTTGATCACGGCGACGGCCAGCGACCCGACCTTGAGGTCGAGCTCGTCGGCCGCCTCGCGGCTCATGAGCGACACCACCCGGAACGGCCCGGCCTGGATGTCGACCTGGGCCATCACGGTGTCCTTGACCACGGCGGTGACGATGCCGCGCAGCCGGTTGCGCGCGGAGGAGCCCTCGGCGCCCGCGTCCGCCTCGGCGGCCTGCGAACGCGCGAACGCGGCCAGGTCGGCGCCGTCGATAACGCGGTGGCCGTTGTCGTCGCGCCCGGCGGGGAGCCGCCCGGCATCGACCCAGCGCCGCAGCGTGTCGGCGCTGATGCCGAGCAGCTCGGCGGCCTCGCCGATCCGGAAGGTGGTCATGGCGGAGAGCCTATATCCCGCAGTTGCGGGGCCGAATCGGTCCGAAGGCTGGTATCTGCCCAAAGGAAGTCGCCCGCCGCCTAGCCCGGTCGTGCCTGCCCAGACTCGCGCGAAGCGCGGCAGCGGGCCGGCGGTGTGCTGTCGTCCACCGCCGGCCTGGTGACGCACGACCGACGCGGCCGAGAAGAAACGGGAACTGGCCCCGGTCGTGCGTGACGCGCGCGGCCGGGCTCGTGCGGCTCGGGGGATGGAACAGCATCTGACGGCGAGGCCCCACGCACGGAGTCCTCGCGGGATGGACGCCGACCGAGCACGACGACGCCGAGCGCACGCCGCGATACACAAAAATGCTGATAAGTCCGAAATATCCGGCTAGCGAAGCGCCGGATATTTCGCGAAAAGCACAGGGGACAACCACAGCAAGCAAGCGAGCGAGCGACTACACCGGAACAAGCAGCCCCTGCTCGGACAGGAAATCGCGAACCTTCCGCTCCTCAGGCTCCGGCAGCAACGTGAACGGCACCACCAGCATCCCGGCCCCGCCCACGATGACGATCCAGAACTCCCCGTTGTCCTCGACCCGCTCGACCGCCGACCACGAGTACCCCGCCCGCAGGCTCGGTGTGAAGACCCGCACGCCCTCGTCGGTGATCTCGTAGGTCGCCGTCTCCGCGAAGACGCCCGTGCGCGCCTTCGCCGCGGCCTGGGTCAGCAGCCACGGGCCCACGAGGATGATCACGCCGGGGGTGAGCAGCACGCCGGCGCCGATGGGCAGACCGAGCACGAGCGCGCCGAGGCCGGCCACCGACAGACCGCCGCCGACCAGGTTCCACGAGCGCAGGCTGCCCCGCATGCGCGCCCGCACCGACCTGCGCGTCCGGCCGCGATCCGGCTGGACCGTCAGCGTGATCAGCATCAGTCCCCGTTCATCGATTGCTGCCGTAGGGTACGCCATCCGGCCCGAGCCGCGACGCGGCCCCCACGCGAAACTTTCTCGCCACGCGGCCGTCGCGAGGTCGCCGGCCGAGCTCAGGGACATCCACGGCGATCAGCGCACCGGCGCCCGGGAGCGACCGTGCGGCCCGGGGCGGGCTCAGGCGGAGCCGACCGTCCAGTAGACCTGGTTGTAGTCGAGCAGCTCGAGCCGCTCGCCGGTGTCCTGGTAGGTGGTGATGCCGCAGTTGGCCGGGGACTGCCCCGACGGCCACCGCTGCGCCTGCGCGTAGGTCCAGCCCTCGAGCAGGAACCGGAAGCAGCGCAGCGTGCCGCCGTGCGTCACGACCATGATCTTCTGGCCGGCGTGGTCGCGGAACAGCGAGTTGAGGAACGTGTGCACGCGCCCGACGACGTCGGCGAGGCTCTCCCCGCCGGGCGGGCGGGCCATGAACCCGCCGAACGTCTGCCAGTACTCGTTCAGCCACGGGAACGCCGCCTCGGCCTCGGCGGTCGTCATGTCGTAGGCGAATCCGGGGTCCCGCTCGCGGATGAACAGGTCGGTCTTGACCCGCATCCGGGCGCGTTCCGCGGCGGGATAGGCGCTCAGCACGCCCTCGGCGGTCTGGTCGGTGCGGGCGTACCCGCTGGTGAACACGTAGTCGAAGGAGCCGAAGCGGTCCCGGACGGCGTGCCCGGTCTGCTCCGCCTGCTTGTGCCCGTCGGCGGTCAGGTCGATGAGGTGGTCCGGCACACCGCGGACCACCTGGCGGGCGGCGTCGTCGGCGAAGTACACGCTGCCCTTTTTGGCCAGGTTGCGCGCCGACTCGGCGTGGCGGACGAGCACCAGGAGGGCGGGTCGGGAAGAGTCCATCTACGACTCGTACTGCTCCTGCGGCACCGCGATCAAGATGACATCCGACACCGAGATGAACGGAATCGCCTCGCCGTTGACGTTGTCGGTGACCTCGCGCCCGCTGTATCGGCCGGTGACGCGCACCCACTGCTGGTCCCGCAGCCCGTCGGGCAGCTCGCCGTCGAGCGCGACCTTGACCGGCCGGGCGTCGGCCGCGCAGCAGCTGACCATCATCCGGGCCAGCAACCACTGGTCCTGCGGCCCGCGCATCACGAAGCCGGTGAGCTGGATGCGGCGCTCGCCGAGCGAGGCGCCCTTGTCGAACACGGCCCGCGAGGCGTAGTCGAGCATCGTGAGGCTCAGCGGGTCGCCGGCGGGCAGCGGCGCGTATTCCGAGCGGGCGGTCACCGCCGAGCCGGAGCGCCCCGCCGCGTAGGAGCCGAGCGCGGGCGGCGCGAACAGCAGCAGCCCCAGCACCGGCGCGAGCAGCAGCCACGCCACCCTGGGCCCGCCGTGCACGTGCCCGTGCCCGTCGTCGTCGTGCCCGGCGGCCGCCTTCGAGCCCCGCAGCTCGTACCAGAGGGTGAAGACCCCCGCGACCACCAGGATCGCGCCGGCGGCGATGAGATACGGCTGCAGGCCCGCCTTGACGTAGTTGAGGTATTGCCCCGACAGCGACGCCCGCAGCACCGCCCCGCCGACGAGCAGCAGGATGACGGCCTGCGCCTGCTTGTTCACAACAGCACCGGTCCCAGGATCGCGGAGACGAGGATCGCCATGACGAAGGTGGCGGGCGCGAAACGCAGCGCGAAGCGGCGGCCGAAGATGCCCGCCTGCATCGCGAAGAGCTTCAGGTCGATCATCGGCCCGACGACCAGGAACGCCAGCCGGGCGGTGAGCGAGAACTGGGTCAGCGACGCCGCCACGAACGCGTCGGCCTCCGAGCAGATCGACAGCAGGACGGCGAGCAGCCCCATCGTGACGATCGCCAGGACCGGGTTGGACGCGACGTGCTCCAGCCAGGTCTTGGGCACCACGACGGCGATGACGGCCGCGGACGCGGCCCCGATGACCAGGAACCCGCCGGCGTGCAGCACGTCGTGGCGCACCGAGGCCCAGAACGCCGGCCACTTGGCCATGCCGTCCAGGTGCGCCCGCGACGGCATCCGCAGCCAGCTGCCCTTGCCGAACGCCTGCCACAGCCAGCCCATGAGGCAGGCGACCACGAGACTGGCCACCGCCCGGCCGACCACCATCTGCGGCTGGCCCGGGAAGGCGACCGCGGTGGAGATCAGCACGATCGGGTTGACGGCGGGCGAGGCGAGCAGGAACGCGAACGCGGCGGCCGGGGTGACCCCGCGCTGCACGAGCGCGCCGGCCACGGGCACCGACGCGCACTCGCAGCCGGGCAGCACGACGCCGGCCACGGACGCCGTCGGCACCGCCAGGGCCGGGTGCGACGGCAGCGCCTTGGCGAAGAACGACGGCGGGATGAACACGGCGATGACCGCGGAGAGCACGACGCCGAAGACGAGGAACGGGATCGCCTGGGTGAGCACCGAGACGAACACCGTCAGCCAGGTCTGCAGGGCCGGCGTGGCCAGCGAGCGGGTGATCGGGCCGCGCAGCAGCACCACGAGCACGAGCAGGACCGCGAGCACCTCGACGGAGCCGGGCCGCCGGCGCCTGCGTGGGGGCGCGTCGGCCTCCGCGGGGGGTACGTGCTCCTCGGTCACCGTCACGACCAGGAGGCTACCCCGTCGATCGGTGCCGCCGGCATGAAGCGCCGACGAACACTTCGAAGCGTGAGCGCATGGTCGCCCCGCCGGGCCGGTCGCCGCTGTCGGCGGCCGGCCCGGCGGGTTCGCGCTCCGGCGATCAGCAGCCGGGGAGGCGCTCGATCAGGTACGACTCGACCTGGTCGATCGACACCCGCTCCTGGCTCATCGTGTCGCGGTCGCGCACGGTGACCGCGTTGTCGTTGAGCGTGTCGAAGTCCACCGTCAGGCAGTACGGGGTGCCGATCTCGTCCTGGCGGCGGTACCGCCGGCCGATGCCCTGGGCGTCGTCGAAGTCCACCGTCCAGCGCTTGCGCAGCTGGGCGGCGAGGTCGCGGGCCTTGGGCGAGAGGTCGGCGTTGCGCGAGAGCGGGAGCACGGCCGCCTTCACCGGGGCGAGCCGCTTGTCGAAGCGCATGACCGTGCGCTTGTCGACGGAGCCGCTGGTGTTCGGCGCCTCGTCCTCGTCGTAGGCCTCGAGCAGGAACGCCAGCACGGCGCGGGTGAGGCCGGCGGCGGGCTCGATGACGTACGGCACCCACCGCTCCTTCTTCTCCTGGTCGAAGTAGGACAGGTCGACGCCGGAGTGCTTGGAGTGGGTGGTGAGGTCGAAGTCCGTGCGGTTCGCGATGCCCTCGAGCTCGGAGAACTCCTGGCCACCGAAGCGGAAGCGGTACTCGATGTCGACCGTGCGCTTCGAGTAGTGCGAGAGCTTCTCCTTCGGGTGCTCGTAGAAGCGCAGGTTCGCCTCGGAGATGCCCAGGCCGATGTACCAGTTCCAGCGCTCCTGCAGCCAGTACTCGTGCCACTGCTCGTCGCTGCCCGGCTCGACGAAGAACTCCATCTCCATCTGCTCGAACTCGCGCGTGCGGAAGATGAAGTTGCCCGGGGTGATCTCGTTGCGGAAGCTCTTGCCGATCTGCGCGATGCCGAACGGCGGCTTTTTGCGCGCCGCGCCGGCCACGTTGTTGAAGTTGACGAAGATGCCCTGCGCGGTCTCGGGGCGCAGGTAGTGCAGGCCCTCGTCGTTCTCCACGGCGCCCAGGTAGGTCTTCATGAGGCCGTTGAACATCCGCGGCTCGCTGAAGGTGCCCTTGTTGCCGCAGTTCGGGCAGTTGATCTCGCCGAGCACGAACGGCTTCTCGGTGCCGTGCTTCTCGACCCAGGCCTCCTCCAGGTGGTCGGCCCGGAAGCGCTTGTGGCACGAGGCGCACTCGGTCAGCGGGTCGACGAACGCGTCGACGTGGCCGGAGGCGACCCAGACGTCGCGGGCCAGGATCACGGCGGAGTCGAGGCCGACGATGTCGTCGCGCTGCTGGACCATCGTGCGCCACCACTGCCGGCGGACGTTGTCCTTGAGCTCCACGCCGAGCGGGCCGTAGTCCCAGGCCGAGCGCGTGCCCCCGTAGATCTCGCTCGACGGGAAGACAAAGCCGCGGCGCTTCGCGAGGCTGACGACGGAATCGATGCGATCTGCGGCCATGGTTCCTCCTACGCCTCACGGCGACTGGCTGTCGGCAAGGCTGGTCGTGTGGTGTCCGGACTTGGGTCGTTACCCGGGCAAACCGTCAAACGTCACCATCGACGGTACGGTTACGCCGCGGCGAGCCGCACCAGATTAACGGGCGCGCCGGGCGGCCCCGCGCCGCGGTCGTTCAGTCGATGCCCCCGCAGATCACGTAGCGGGTGCCGGCCTGCTCCATCGTGTACTCGTGATCGACCCAGGTCGTGCGCTCGCGCACCTGGGCCGGGACGGTGATCGTGTTGCTGATCGTGACGTCGTCCGCGTTGACCTTGAAGTCGGTGACCGGCGTGGCGCCGAAGTGGTCGGAGAACCAGCCGACCGAATGGGTGCGCTGCTGCTCGTCGCACAGCTGGCGGCGGGCGGTGGCGTAGTCCCGGTCCCGCACGGCGGTGAGGTAGTCCTCGACCACGGCGGCGACCTGGCCCTTGCCGATCGAGTCGGCGTAGGGCAGCAGGAGCGTGATGCCGACGATCCCGCCGACGCAGCACAGCACGAGGACCAGCCCGCCGATACCCAGCCCCCACCACAGTCCGCGCAGGTCACGGTCGCGCGGCGGCGCGGCGAACGGCGCGGCCACGCCCGGCCCGCGCGGCGGGGG
Organism: Dactylosporangium sp. CA-052675; assembly: GCF_050947935.1. Taxonomy (GTDB): domain Bacteria; phylum Actinomycetota; class Actinomycetes; order Mycobacteriales; family Micromonosporaceae; genus Dactylosporangium. The sequence goes on from NZ_CP192010.1 coordinate 9,162,382, forward strand.
CGGGACCTCGTCGGCCTGCTCCCAGAGGGGAGGCGGGCCGGCCTGCGGCGGCATCATGGCGTTCAGCCTATCCAAGGGCGCCGGGCGGGCGCGTGCGCTCAGGCGCGGTCACTGGTGGTCACGGTCAGCTCCCCGCCCGGCGCGGCCTCGGCCAGCACCTCGAACGCGGAGGGCTCGTCGAGGGCCTGGGCCAGCAGCGGGGTGGCGTACATCTTGACGTCGAAGTTCGACAGGGCGCGGCGGTACGCCCCGACCGACTCCCACTCGGTGACGATGCTCCAGTGGGCCGGATCGTCGAACGCGCGTCCGAGGCGGCCGCGAAGGTACCCTGGGCAGGCCGCGAGGGCGGCGAGCGCGGTGTGAGCACGGCCGGCGAAGCCGTCGTCCTCCTCGACGACGAACCTGGTCATCACGAGCATGCCGCCGAGCATACGGAAAGGACGTCTGGCCCCATGACCGAGCGTGTGCTCGTGCGCCTCCATCGGATGAACAAGACCGTGGCGTTCCTGGCCGCCGCGGTGCTGGTCTTCCTCGGGCTGCTGCTGCCGGGCATCGTGGGCTCGGCGGTGCTGCTGGTCTTCGCCGCCGCCCTGATCTGGCTGCTCACGAGGACCTGGGCGGTCACCCCGCCGCAGATGCGGGTCCCCCGCGTGATCATCCTCGCACTGCTCCTGGCCGCCGCGGCGTACAAGGCAAGTTGACAACGATTCCCATTATCGGGCAGGCTCGAAGGGTGGTTCTCCAGGTCGAACGGGCGGTCGTCGCCTACGATGGCCGGCCCGTCCTCGACGGGGTCTCGCTCTCGGTGCGCGCGGGCGAGGTGGTCGCCGTCCTCGGCGCCAACGGCTCGGGCAAGTCCACCCTCGTGAAGGCCTCGATGGGGCTGGCCCCGCTGGCCGGCGGCGAGGTGCGGCTCTTCGGCACCCCGCTGCGGCGCTTCCGCGGCTGGCACCGCATCGGCTACGTGCCCCAGCGCGTCGGCGCCGGCTCGGGCGTGCCCGCGACCGTCGGCGAGGTCGTGGCCGAGGGCCGCCTGGCCCGCCGCGGCTTCCTGCGCCCCGCGTCCCCGGCCGACCGGCGCGCCGTCGCCGAGGCCCTCGACGCGGTCGGCCTGGCCGACCGCGTCCGCGAGCCGGTCTCCGTGCTCTCCGGCGGCCAGCAGCAGCGGGTGCTCATCGCCCGCGCCCTGGCCGGCGGCCCGGAGCTGCTGGTGCTGGACGAGCCGACGGCCGGCGTGGACGCGGTGAGCCAGGAGCTGTTCGCCGGCTGCCTGCGCCGCTTCGTGACCCAGGGCGGCACGGTCGTCTTCGTCGCGCACGAGCTGGGGCCGCTGCGCCCCCTGATCACCCGCGCGGTCGTGGTGAGCCGCGGCGAGATCGTGCACGACGGCGCCCCGCCGGAGACCGACAACGACCACGTGCACCCCCACGCCGACGCCGGCCACCGGGCCGCCGCCGACCGGCACGTGCACGCCCACCCGGCGCCCGACGGCCACGTCCACACCGCGGCCGACGTCCACACCGCGGCCGACGGGCACGTGCGCCCGAACGTCGCCGCGGCCTGAGCGGGGCCGGCGTGAGCATCTTCGCCTACGACTTCATGATCCGCGCCCTGCTCGGCGCGCTCATCACCGGCGCGTCCGCACCCGCGATCGGCACCTACCTCGTGCAGCGGCGCCTCTCGCTGATCGGCGACGGCCTCGGTCACGTCGCGCTCACGGGCGTCGGCCTCGGCCTGCTGCTGCACCGCTCCCCCGTGATCATGGCGGTCCTGGCCGCCGCGGCCGGCGCCGTGGTCATCGAGCTGGTCCGCGAGCGCGGCCGCACCTCCGGCGACATCGCCCTGTCCATGCTCTTCTACGGCGGCATCTCCGGCGGCGTGGTCCTCGTGAACCTGTCGGACGAGCAGAGCAGCCGGAGTCTGGTGACGTACCTCTTCGGCAGCCCCCTCACCACGAACCGCCAGGACCTGACGGTCATGCTGATCCTGGGCGTCGCCGTGCTGGCGGTGGCGATCCTGCTGCGGCCCTGGCTGTTCGCGGTGTGCCACGACGAGGAGTACGCCCGCGTGTCCGGCCTGCCGGTGCGCACCCTGAACCTGATCCTCGCCGTCACCACGGCCGTGACCGTCACCGTGGCCATGCGCGCCGTCGGCCTGCTGCTGGTCAGCGCGCTCATGGTCGTCCCGGTGGCGACGGCCCAGCAGATCACCCGCGGCTTCCGCGCCACGATGCTGACCGCGATCGGCATCGGCCTGCTCGTGTCGGGCCTGGGCGTGTGGCTGTCCACGGCGATCGACACCGGGCCGGGCGCCACGGTCGTCCTGCTCGCCATCGCCGGCTTCTTCGCCGTGACCGTCGCCGTCTCCGCGCGGCGCGCGGCCCGCCGCGCCCGCCATCGCGGCAGCCCCGCCGAGGCGGAGGAGGTCGAGCCCAGTGCCGTCGCCTGAGCCGCCGGACCGGCACCCGCACGAGCACCCGAACGACGGGTACGAGGCCGCCGGCGAACTGCTCAAGGCCCTCTCCGCGCCGCTGCGCATCCGCATCGTCACCGAGCTCGCCGACGGGCCCCGCTGCGTCCACGAGCTGGTCGAGACCCTCGGCGCCCCGCAGCCGCTCGTGTCGCAGCACCTGCGGGTCCTGCGCGGCGCCGGCGTCGTGCGCGGTTCCCGGCGCGGCCGCGAGATCGCCTACGCTCTGATCGATGAACACATCGCGCACATCGTCGCCGACGCCGTCAGCCATGCGCGCGAGGGCTGAGCGCCTCGCGGCGGTGGTCCTGATGGCGGCGCTGGCCGTGACCGGCTGCGGCGACGGCGCGAAACCCTCGCCGTCGTCCGGTGCCCCGGCGACGAGCAGCGCCGCGCCCGTGGCGACCGACCCGGCGTCGGTGTTCAAGGCGGCCGTGGCGAAGACGAACAGCGTCGCGCTGTCGTTCACGATCGACTCGGACCTCGGCACGCTCGGGCAGATGCAGGGCGACGGCGCGTCCGACCCGGCCGCGAAGGCGACCGCCTACAAGGCCGAGCTGCTCACCCCCGACCGGAAGATCGACATCTCGGCGGTACTGGTCAGCCCCGACCTCTACCTGCAGGTCACCGGGGTCACCACCGACCGGTGGGCGCACCTGGACGCGACCAAGGTCAAGTCGCTGGCCAAGCTCGGGCTCGACGCCACCGGCAGCCCGACCGGCCTGGGCGCCCTCCCCGGCGAGATCGTCACCGTGCGCCAGACGGGGCCGGGCGCGTTCAGCGGCACCCTGGACAAGACGAAGAACCCGGTCACGGCCGGCGCCGGCGCGTCCGAGGCGCTCAAGAGCGTGCCGTTCGAGGCCACGGTCGACGCGAACGGCTACGTCACGCAGCTCGTCACGCACACCCCGCCGCTGGGCACCGCGCCCGCGTCGAGCACCACGGCGAAGTTCGCGAACTTCGGCAGCAAGACGATCAAGATCGAGCGCCCGGACTCCGCCACGGTCGAGCAGGCGCCGGATTCCCTCTACCAGACACTGCAATAACCCGCGCCGTAGGCGACGCTGGGAGCCATGAAGCTCTATGCCGACCGCGCCCCCGTCGCCTTCCGGCAGTTCCTGACCGACGCGCTCGTCGTCGTGTGGGTGTACGCCTGGATCCGGCTCGGGATGAGCCTGTTCGACCTCATCCAGAAGCTCGCCGTGCCCGGCCAGAAGCTCGAGGGCGCCGGCAACGGGCTGGCCTCGAACCTCAACTCGGCCGGCGACAAGATCGACAAGGTGCCCGGCGTCGGCGACTCGATCGCGACCCCGTTCCGCAACGCCGCGAACGCCGCGACCTCGCTGGCCAACGCCGGCAAGGACCAGCAGGAGATCGTCAACGACCTGGCCTGGATCCTGTCCGTGGTCGTCGTGGTGGTGCCGGTGCTGCTCGTCGTCGGTGTCTGGCTGCCGTTGCGCGTGCGCTGGGCGCGGCGGGCGGCCTCGGCCGCGCGGCTGCGCACGGTGACGGCGGGGCGGGACCTGCTGGCCCTGCGCGCGCTGGCGACGCAGCCGCTCAAGCGCCTGATCAAGGTCGACCCCGAGGTGGCCGCCCGGTGGCGCCGCGGCGACCCGGAGACGGTGGAGGCCCTGGCCCAGCTCGAGCTGCGCTCGCTCGGCCTGCGCTGAACGCCCGCCCGGGACAGGGAACGGGGCCCCGGCGATCGGACCGGGGCCCCGCGAACCGGACCGTCAGAAGCGCCGCCGCACGTCCTCGGCCGTGGAGGGGCCCGGCGACCAGTCGGCGGTGGAAGGGCCGTCGGCGGGCGCCGGCACGATGCCGTCCTCGAGCGAGAGGTACCGCCCGGCCAGGACCCGCTTGGCCGCCGAGACCTCCACCGCGTCGGCGTTGGCCCACAGCGAGGCGAACAGCGCCTCCGCCCGCAGCGTGGCCTGCCGGCAGAACAGGTCCGCCAGCTCCAGGCCCTCGGGGCGGTCGGCGAGCTCCGTGCGCGCCTTCACGCACGCGGCGGACATCGCGAACAGCTCGGCCCCGATGTCGACCACGCGGCCGAGGAAGCCCTGCTTGTGCTCGAGCTTGCCCTGCCAGCGCGCCATCGCGTAGAAGGTCTCGCGGGCCAGCCGGCGCGAGGCCCGCTCGACGTAGCGCAGGTGCGGGGCCAGGGCGCCGAACTCGGCGAAGCCGCCCGGCAGCTGGCCCTTGCCCGCGACCAGGGTCGGCAGCCACCTGGCGTAGAAGCCGCCCGCCTTCCCGGCCGCCTTCGCCTTGCGGCCCAGGCCCGCCTCCGGGTCGATGATGTCGCCCGCGACCGAGAGGTGCGCGTCGACGGCCTCCCGGGCGATGGCCAGGTGCATGATCTCCGTCGAGCCCTCGAAGATCCGGTTGATGCGCACGTCGCGCAGGATCTGCTCGGCCGGGATGGCCCGCTCGCCGCGCGCGGCGAGGGAGTCGGCGGTCTCGTAGCCGCGGCCGCCCCGGATCTGCACGAGCTCGTCGGCGACCTTCCAGGCCAGCTCCGAGGCGTACAGCTTGACCAGCGCGGCCTCGATGCGGATGTCGTTGCGGTTGTCGTCGGCGAGGCGGCAGGAGACCTCGAGCATCGCCTCCATCCCGTAGGTGGAGCCGGCGATGAACGCGATCTTCTTGGCGATCGCCTCGTACGTGCCGATCGGCCGGCCCATCTGCACCCGCTCCGCGGCCCACTCGCGGGCCACGCCGAGGCACCACTTGCCGGCCCCGACGCACATCGCCGGCAGCGACAGCCGGCCGGTGTTGAGCGTGCTCAGCGCGATGCGCAGGCCCTGGCCCTCGCCGCCGATGACGTTCTCCTTGGGCACGCGCACGTCGTGGAAGCGGGTGACGCTGTTCTCCAGGCCGCGCAGGCCCATGAACGCGTTGCGCCGCTCGATGGTCACGCCGGGCGCGTCGCCCTCGACGACGAACGCGGTGATCCCGCCCTTGTGCCCCTCGCTCCTGGGCACCAGCGCCATGACCACGAACAGGGTGGCCAGGGTGCCGTTGGTGGCCCACAGCTTGACGCCGTTGAGCAGGTAGTCGCCGTCCTCGGTGGGCACCGCGGCGGTGCGCATCCCGGCCGGGAACGAACCGACCTCCGGCTCGGTGAGCAGGAACGCGGAGACCTCCCCGGCGGCCAGACGGGGCAGGAAGCGCTGCTTCTGCTCGTCGTTGCCGACCAGCTTGAGCGGCTGCGGCACGCCGATCGACTGGTGCGCCGACAGCAGCGCGCCGATGGACGGGTTGACCGAGCCGACGAGCATGAGCGCGCGGCAGTAGTCGAGATTGGTCAGGCCCAGCCCGCCGTACCGCTCGTCGATCTTCATCCCGAAGGCGCCCAGCTCCCCGAGCGAGCGCAGCACCTCGTCGGGGATGTGGGCGTCGCGCTCGATCTGCTGGCCGTCCACCTCCGCGCTCAGGTAGGCGGCGAGCTTGGCGCGGAACTCGGCGCCGCGCGCCTCGGCGGCCGGATCGAGCTCCGGCAGCGGGTCGATGAGATCCAGGCGCAGCCGGCCGAGGAACAGCTCCTTGCCGAAGCTCGGCTTGCGCCATTCGGTCTCGCGGTTCTCCTCGATGACCTTGCGCGCCTCCCGTTCCGCGCGCACCGACGTCGCAACCATGGACACCCCCAGGTAGACGCTCCCGAACATCCAGGTTATTACCCGCGAGTAGCGTCGACTATGCCAACGATCGCGGACGCGACGGCGGCGGGCGCCTCGTCGGGGATCCAGTGGCTGACGCCGGCCAGCGGCACGAACCGGTAGTCGGCCGCGACGTGCTCGGCACAGGCGCGGGCCGCCGTCGGGCCGATCGCCACGTCCCCGTCGCTCCACACGTACGTCGTCGGCACCGTCGAGGGCCCCAGGCCGGCGAGGTCGAGCGGGCCCATCGCCCGGTACCAGTTCAGCGCCGCCGTCAGCGCCCCCGGCTCGAGCAGCGGCCGCACGTACCCCTCGACGTCCTCCAGCGGCGCGAACAGCCCGCGCAGCCGCCGCGCGGAGTCGGCCAGCAGCACCTCCTCGGCCTTGCCCGGCTGCCGGAAGAGCTTGATGTACGCCGAGCGCTCCCGCTGGTCCGGGTCGTGCGCGTAGGCGTAGGCCGAGGCGTGCGGGTGCGGCACCGAAACCGCCGTGAGCGTGCGCACCCGGGCGGTGTGCCGCAGCGCCACATGCCAGGCGCAGATCGCTCCCCAGTCGTGGCCCACCAGGTGTACCGCCGCAATCTCCAGCGCGTCGAGGACCGCCACGACGTCCAGCGCGCACTCGGTGATCCGGTAGGCCTCGACCGGCGCCGGACGGGCGCCCGGCGAGGTGCCCCGCTGGTCGAGGGCGTAGGTGTGCAGGCCCGCGGCGTGCAGCAGCGGGGTGACCGCCGCCCACTCGCCGCTGTGCTGCGGGAACCCGTGCAGCAGCAGCACCGGCTCCCCGTCGGCCGGGCCGCCGTCGAACACGTCGAACGTGAGCGAGCGCGCCGTGATTTTCATGACCAGAGACTACGAGTCGGCGACGATCACTGTTACCGTCGGGAAACAACTGCACATCCGACAGGGGAGCGCACAGCGCTGAGAGTGCGACGGCCGTCCGACGGCCTCGCAGACCCTCGAACCTGATCTGGGTAATGCCAGCGCAGGGAGCTCGGTCACCTCACGCCAGCCGTCACGTCGGCCCGCCCAAGGGCCGGCGTGACGTCGCGTCTCCTTCTGGTTCGCACGAACTGGGAGGTTCAACCATGCAGACCCGTTGGCGGACCGTCGACATCGTCGTCGCGTCCATCATCGCCGTGGCCTTCGCCGGGGTGTTCTACGCCTGGAACAACCTGTGGAACGCCCTGGAGAGCTTCGCGCTGCCCTGGCGCGCGGTGATCTACGGCGTGTGGCTCATCCCCGCGGTCCTCGGGCCGCTCGTCATCCGCAAGCCCGGCGCCGGCCTCTACACCGAGCTCGTCGCCGCGACCGTCTCCGCGCTGTTCGGCTCGGCGTGGGGGCTCACCGTCGTGGTGTCCGGCCTGGTGCAGGGCATCGGCGGCGAGTTCGGCTTCGCCGCGACCGGCTACCGCGGGTACAAACTCGTCAACGCCCTGGTCGCGGGCGCCCTCTCCGGCGTGGGCGCCGCGCTGTTCGACCTGAGCGTCTACTACGGCGACACGTTCACGGCCGGGCAGAAGTGGACGTACGCGGCGCTCGTCGTGGCCAGCGGCGCGATCGTCGCCGGCGGCGGCAGCTGGGCCCTGCAGCGGGCGCTGTCGCGCACGGGCGTGCTGGACCGCTTCCCGTCCGGCCGGGAGCGGGTGGCCGTCTAAGCGTTGAGCACCGTCGAATTCCGCGGGTTCGGGTGGCGGCACGCCGGGCGCAAGGCCTGGGCGGTCCGCCACCTCGACCTGCGCATCGAGCACGGCGAGCGGGTCCTGCTGCTCGGCGCCTCCGGGGCCGGCAAGTCCACGCTGCTCGCCGCCCTCGCCGGCCTGCTCGCCGAGGACTCCGGCGAGCAGGAGGGCGAGGTCCTGGTCGACGGCCGGGACGCGCGCCGGCAGCGCAACACGACGGGGATCGTGTTCCAGGACCCGCAGACCCAGCTCGTGATGAGCCGGGCCGGCGACGACGTCGCGTTCGGCCTGGAGAACCGCGGCGTGCCCCGGGCCGCGATCTGGCCGCGGGTCGACGCCGCGCTGCACGCCGTCGGCTTCCCGTACGACCGCACCCGCAGCACCGCCGCGCTCTCCGGCGGCGAGCAGCAGCGGCTGGCCATCGCCGGCGTGATCGCGCTGCGGCCCGGGCTGCTGCTGCTCGACGAGCCGACCGCGAACCTCGATCCGCAGGGGGCGCAGCTGGTCCGTACCGCCATCGCCAAGGTCATCCAGGACCTCGACGCGACGCTGGTGCTGGTCGAGCACCGGGTCGACGAGGCCCTCCCCCTGGTCGACCGGACGATCGTGATCGGCGACGACCCCGACGCGGTCTGGAGCCCCGGCGCCCCGCTGCCGGTCCGCCGGGCGGCCACCGCCCCCGGCGAGGCGCTGCTCACCGCCGAGCGCCTGGCCCTGCCGCACACCGCCGCGGTCGTCGACGAGGAGGTGCGCGCCGGGCAGGCCCTCGCGGTCGAGGGACCGAACGGCGCCGGCAAGACGACCCTCGCGCTGCTGCTCGGCGGCCTGACGAAGCCGCGCAGCGGGCGGGTGACGGCCTCGGCCGCGCTGGCCGGGCGGGACGCGGGCCGCCCGCCGCACCGCTGGCGGGCGCGGAGCCTGGCCACGCGGATCGGCTCGGTGTTCCAGAACCCCGAGCACCAGTTCGTCACCGACACCGTCCGCGCGGAGCTGGCCCTCGGGGGCGCGTCCGAGGCGACGGTCGACGACCTGTTGCAGCGGCTGTACCTCGACCGCCTGGCCCTCGCCAACCCCTTCACGCTCTCCGGCGGCGAACAGCGCCGGCTCAGCGTCGCGACCGCGCTCGCCGCCGCGCCCCGGGTGCTGGTCCTGGACGAGCCGACGTTCGGGCAGGACCTGCGCACCTGGCGGGAGCTGGTGACCCTGCTCGCCGACCTGCGCGACGAGGGCCGGGCGCTGGTGCTGGTCACCCACGACCCGCAGCTCGTGGCCGCGATCGGCGACCGGCGGCTGGAGCTGCGCCGATGACCGGACCCTCACCGATGACCGGACCCTCACCGATGACCGAAGACTCGGCGATGACGGAACCCTCGCCGGTGCACGGGACGTGGCTCGGGCGGCGCGACGCGGTGGCCAAGCTGCTCGCCGCGCTGCTGGTGACCGCGGCCGTGGTCACCACCCTGGACCCGGTCGCCTCACTGACCGTCATCGGCGCGCTGCTGGTGCTGCTGCCGTTCACCGGGCTCGGCCTGGGCACGCTGTGGCGGCGGGGCTGGCCGATCCTGGTCTCCGCGGCCGGCATCTTCGGCTTCACCGTGCTGCTCGGGGCCCAGGACTCGCCGGTCGTCGCGCACGTCGCCGGGCTCGACGTGCGCGAGAACGCGGTCGGCTACGCCCTGCGGCTGCTCGCCGTCGGGCTGCCGGGCTTCGTGGTGTTCGCGACCATCGACCCGACCGACCTCGCCGACTCGCTCGTCGCGCACCTGCGGGTCCCGCCCCGGTTCGCGATCGGCGCCCTGGCCGCGCTGCGCCTGGCGCCGCTGCTCGCCGGGGAGTACCGGCTGATCCGGCTCGCGCGGCGCGCCCGCGGTACCAAGGCCGGGCCCTTCTCCACGCTCTTCGGTCTGCTCGTCGCGGCCATCCGGCGCGGCATCCGGCTGGCGACCGCCATGGAGGCCCGCGGATTCGACCGGGGCGAGCCGCGCACGATCGCCCGGGATACCCGATTCGGGTGGATGGATGCCCTGGTCGTGGCCCTCGGTTTGGCCCTCGCGGCAACCGTGATCATGCTGAAGTTCGCGCGGACATAGGCGTATCGCTACCTGTTGTTCGCTCCCGGGGTCGAGGGTCGGCGGCGAGGACCATCCAACCCAGCTGAGGAGCCTTCATGGGCCACGGCCACGGCCACCACCATCACCACGAGGACATGCCGCAGGCGGCCGGCGACGTCCCCGCGGTGCTCGACGCGTCGATCCCGGACAGCGAGCTCTCGCCCGGCGACGTCTCCCGCCGCGGGTTCCTTCGCCGCGCGGGTCTGCTCGGCGCGGCCGCCGCCGCGGGCGGCGCGCTGGCGAACGCCGGCGTCGCGCACGCGCACGGCGACGACGACCACAACCACGACTTCGACGGCTGGGACCGCCACGGCCACAGCCGCCCGTCGAACAACAACTTCAAGTGGCTGGCGGGCGACCACCACATCCACACCCAGTTCTCCAGCGACGGCATGTACCGGGTCGACGACCACGTGAAGCACGCCTCCGCCTTCGGCCTGGACTGGATGGTCATCACCGACCACGGCACCGTCCAGCACTCGAAGATCGGCGTCGACAAGGTCAACCCGCTCATCCGCGGGGCCCGCGACGACTACAAGGACATGCTGGTCTTCCAGGGCCTGGAGTGGAACATCCCGGCCGCCGAGCACGGCACGGTCTTCGTGCACCCGGGCGCCAACGAGGTCGCGGTCCTCAAGGAGTTCGAGGGCACCTTCGACGGCTCGGTGCAGGGCGCGGTCAACCCGGCCAACGTCACCGAGGCCCTCGCGGTCGCCGGCATCAAGTTCCTCGGCGACCAGGTCGCCAAGCGGCGGGTCCAGGACGCGCTGTTCCTGGCCAACCACCCGGCCCGCAACGGCATCGACTCGCCCCACGAGATCCGCAACTGGCGCGACGCCAACCCGCAGATCGCCATCGGCTTCGAGGGCGCCCCCGGCCACCAGGCCGCCGGCATCGCCAAGCCGCTCGGCGGCGGCGCGGGCCGCGGCTTCTACGAGAACGCCCCCAACGCGAACTCGTTCGCCGGCTACCCGCCGGAGAGCTACCGCACCTGGGGCGGCTTCGACTGGATGACCTCCACCGTCGGCGGCCTCTGGGACAGCCTCCTGGCCGAGGGCAAGGCGTGGTGGATCACCGCGAACTCGGACTCGCACGTCGTCTACGAGGAGACGTCGAAGCGCCCCGACAACACGGACTTCGCCACCAACGGCTACCACTTCGACCCGGTGTACGGCCAGCCGGCCAACCTCACCCCCGGTGACTTCTGGCCCGGCTACTACAGCCGCACCCACGTCGGCTCGAGCAACTTCAGCTACGCGGCGGTCATGGCCGGCCTGCGCGCCGGTCGCGTGTGGGTCGACCACGGCCACCTGATCGACGGCCTCGACGTGCAGGTGCGCGTCAAGGGCTCGCCGGTCGGCACCACCCTGGGCGGCGCGCTGCAGCTGCGCCGCGGCCAGCGCGCCGAGCTGGTCATCAGGATCGCGCTGGCCGACAAGGCGAACTGGGCGAACTTCGTGCCCAAGCTGGCCCGCGTCGACGTCATCCGCGGTGCCGTCAAGGGCGCCGTGTCCGACAAGGACACGTTCAAGGCCCCCGACACCAAGGTCGTCAAGTCCTTCGAGGTGACCCAGTCCAAGGGCACCGTGTCGTTCACCTACGACCTGGGCGTGGCCGACGAGCCGTTCTACGTCCGCGTGCGCGGCACCGACGGCAACCGCACCGCCCCCGGCTACCTGGGCGCGGCGATCGACCCGGCCGGCCCGGCGATCGACGTGCTCGGCGACGCCGACCCGTGGAAGGACCTCTGGTTCTACGCGAACCCGATCTGGGTCCTCCCCCGGTAATGCGGTTCCCCGACGTCCAGGCGGCCGACCATCACATCCTGACGGCCGGCCGCCCCGCGTTCACGTACTTCTCCGGCGGCCAGGTCGCCGTCGGCGCCAGCGAGGCGGAGCAGCCCCCGGAGGGGGCTCGTCAGGTGGTGTTCGAGGGCCACGAGGGGCTCAAGGGCACCATCGCGGTGTCGGCGATCATCGCCGGCTCGGCGATCGAGAAGGTCGTGATCCTCGGCGGCATGACGGCGGTACCGGAGATGCTCGTGGACACCCGCGACTTCGTCCGGCCGATCTGGCGCGACGGCGTGCTGACGCTCGTCACCCAGTTCGGCCGGGGCGGGGTCCTGGTGCCCTTCGAGCCGCCGAACAACCGCCCCTGCTGCGCGGATCACTGAACAACGGACCGGTCAGGGGCCCGCTGGGATTCCAGCGGGCCCCGGCTAGTCTCGGGGCATGCCCAGGGACCGGATCGACGAGGCGGCCGAGAAGGTCGTGCGGGCGGTCACCGGCGCGCAGGCCCGGCGCTTCGCCGCCGCCGGCCCGGCCCTCATCGCCCCAGCCGCCGACCGGCTGCGCGACGCGCTCATCGCCCTCGGGGACATCGCAAAGGACTGAAGATGCTGCAGCGGTACGACGAACGCAACGCCGAGCTCAAGTACTGGGTCAACGGCACGCTCCGGCACCGGGACGAGCCGGGCGTCTCCCCTTTCGACTCCGTCGTGCAGGGCGGCGACGCGGTGTGGGAGGGGCTGCGGCTGTACGACGGCGGCATCTACGGCATGCACGAGCACCTGGCGCGACTGCGGCGCTCGGCGGTCTCGCTCGGCTTCGAGGGCGTCCCCGCCGACGCCGAGATCATCGCGGCCCTGCGCGAGACCCTGGCCGCCAACGACATGCGCGACGGGGTGCACGTCCGGCTCACCCTGACCCGCGGCGTGAAGGTCACCAGCGGCATGGACCCGCGGCTCAACCGCTCCGGCTGCACGCTGATCGTGCTCGCCGAGTTCAAGGCCCCGGTGTACGACACCGGCGGCCTCACCCTCGTCACCAGCAGCGTCCGCCGGCCCTCCCCGGACGTGCTCGACCCGCGCATCCACCACAACAACCTGCTCAACTCGATCCTGGCCAAGCTCGAGGCGAACGTGGCCGGGGCCGACGACGCGATGATGCTCGACGCGCGCGGCTTCGTCGCCGAGACCAACGCCACCCACCTGTTCGCGGTCGCCGGCGGCGAGCTGCTGACCCCGCGCGCGATCGCCTGCCCGGAGGGCATCACCCGCGACACCGTCCTGCGCATCGCGCCGCTGCCGGTGCGGGAGCGGGACCTGGCGCAGGTGGAGATGTACACCGCCGACGAGGTCTTCTGCACCGGCACCATGGGCGAGATCGCCGGCGTGGTCGCCATCGACGGCCGCCCCGTCGGCGACGGCAAGGTGGGCCCGGTGACCCGGCAGATCGCCGAGCTGTACCGCACCCACGCCCGCGCCCATGCCGTCGCCCTCTGAGTTCGAGGCCCTCGTCGGCCCGCTGCGCCCGCAGCTGCGCGCGCACTGCTACCGCCTGCTCGGCAGCGTCGAGGACGCCGAGGACGCCGTGCAGGAGACCCTGCTGCGGGCCTGGAAGAGCGCCGGGCGCTACGACGCCGGGTCGGTGCGGGCGTGGGTGTTCACCATCGCGACCAACCGCTGCCTGACGATGCTCAAGGGCCGCCGGTCCATGCAGTGGCCCGAGCCGCTGCCCACGCCGGCCGCCGAGGCGACCGTGGTCGCGCGGGAGGGCATCGAGCTCGCGTTCGTGGCCGCGCTGCAGCGCCTCACGCCCCGCCAGCGCGCGGTGCTGCTGCTGCGCAACCTGCTCGGCTTCAGCGCGGCCGAGACGGCGCAGATGCTCGGCACCTCGGTCGCGTCCGTGAACAGCGCCCTGCAGCGGGCCAAGCGCGTCGAGCCGGCCGGCACCTCGATCGACACCGCGATCGACGACAAGATCGACGACAAGATCGACGACACGATCGACGACACGATCCGCGAGCAGGCGGCCCGCTACGCGCGGGCGTGGGAGTCCGGCGACCCCGACGCGATCATCGCGATGCTGACCGAGGACGCGCGCTACTCGATGCCGCCGCTGCCGGAGCGCTACACGGGCCGCGGCGCGATCCGGTCGTTCCTGCTCCGCGGGCCGCTGCGCACCGGCTGGCGGTTCCTGCCCACCAGCGCCAACGGGCAGCTCGCGTTCGGCACCTACCGCCTGGTCGACGGCGCCTGGGTGCCGGGCGGGCTCGACGTGCTGCGCTTCTCGGGCGGGCTGGTGGCCGAGGTCGTCTCCTTCCTCGAGGCCGACCTCACCGCGTTCGGCCTGCCCGCAGCGCCGCCGTAGCCAGCTCCTCGTACAGCGGCCGGGCCCGCGCCACGAGCGGCTCCAGGTGGGCGGGGACCTCGGCGGGCCGCGGGTCGTAGGGCGCGAAGCCGGTGGAGCGTTCGACGGCGGCGTACCAGTACGGCGCCCACACCCCGTCCGTGTCGCGCCGCCCGGCCGGCCAGGCCAGCATCGCCGGGTCCCAGGCCAGGCCGAGCGCCGCGCACAGGGCGCCCAGCGTGCCGGCCGGGTCGCGCAGCACGTCGGCGGCGTCGACCACCGGGCCGCCGTACGCCCGGAAGATCTCGACCTGCTGCGGGTACCCGAGATCCTCGAGCGTCGGCTCCCCCCGCACCTTGGCGTAGGACGCGACCACGTGGGCCGGGTCGCGGATCAGGAACGCGTTGCTCACCTCCGCCAGCCAGTCCCGCCCGATCATCGGCAGCAGGTGGTGGGTCATGTGCTTCTGGTAGAACACCGCGGCGTCCACGGGCGCGAGCAGCCCGGCGACCGCGTCCGGCCAGCGCCGGGGCTGGGAGGCGAGGATCTCCTCGCGGCCCGGATGGTCGAGCCCGGTCTCGGCCAGATAGTGCGCGTACAGCGGCTCGTCGACGACCACGGTGTCGGGCCGCGCGCCGAAGCTGCGCATCATCGCCGTGGAGATGTTGCGGGGGCCTGACCACATCGCGACTCGCACCGTCATGGTCCACGAGGGTAACCCACGTGCCGTTCCGCCCGTTTTACTCGCGAATAGCACGAAATCCTGGCGCGCGTCGATGCGATCCACTCGGCGTCGCGGCGCTTACTGTCGAGGACGGAGCCTTACCGAGCGTCCGCCCCGCCACCAGGCTTTCTTGGAGACCGACGACGAACCATGCTGCGCGGGAAGAAAGGGGCCGGTCGATGGACCTGCTGATCGACGTGCGAGTGGCGAGGCGCGACTCGGGCGCGACGCTGGACCGCACGGTCCGGCTGCGGGCCGACCCGGGTGGCGCGGTGGCCGACCTGATCGCCGCGCTGCTGGGCCTGCTCGACCCGGCCGAGCGGCCGCAGCAGACCACGTGGGCCTGGCTCGCGCGCACCGGCCGCCGCCTCGACCCGAACCGCCCGCTCGGCGACCAGGGGCTGCGCTGCGGCGACATGGTCCTGCTGGCCCCGCCCGAGCAGCGCCCCGAGCGGCCGCCGCGGGCCGAGGAGCACCGCTTCGAGCTGCTGGTCCTGGCCGGCCCGGACGCCGGGATCTGGGTGCCACTGCCGCCGGGCGAGTTCGTCCTGGGCACCGACCCGGCGAGCGACCTCGTGCTCACCGACCCGACGGCCGGGCGGCGCCACCTGCACCTGGGCATCGGCAGCCACGAGGTGGCGGCCACGGACCTGCGCTCGCCGGGCGGCACCCGGCTGGACGGGGAGCCGCTGACCGGGACGGTGACGCTGACCGGCGGGCAGCTGCTGCGGCTCGGGGCCACGCTCGTCACGGTCGAGGAGGTCCCCGCGGAGGCGCCCGCGCCCAAGGGGCCCCCGCCCGCCGTGTGGCTGCCGGTCGTACCGCAACCGCCGAAACGGCGCCGTCTGACGCTGCGCCGCCGGGCCGCCGACCCCGCCGCCGAGTTCGAGGCCGCCATGGACCGGGCCGAGGCGGACGCGGCCATCAAGCATCGGGCCGTCGTGCAGGCGCGCCGGGCCGAGGCGCCCAGCGTGGCCCACCTGGCCCGGGCCGCCGACCGGCAGGAGAAGCCGGCCCGCCGCCCCGACGACCGGGACTTCCTCACGCTGCGGATCGCCACCGCCGACCAGCCGAGCCGGCTGCGCTTCGAGCAGGCGCCGACCACCGGGGACTTCGACCCCGCGCACACCGAACGGATCAGTGAGCTGCGGCAGCGGTACGCGACCGACCCCGACGTCCCCGTGGAGGTCGACCTGCGCACCCTCGGGGCCCTCGGCGCGCACGGCGACGAGGAGACCCGCCGGGCGGTGCTGCGCTCCTGGGTGGTGCAGCTGGCCACCCTCGCCGGCCCGAACGACCTGGCCCTCGTCGTGCTCGCCACCCCCGAGGAGGCCGAGCACTGGCGCTGGACCGGCTGGCTGCCGCACACCCGCACGCTGACCGCGGCCTTCGCGCCCGGCGCCCGCACCGTCGCGGCCCAGGAGGACGACCGCCGGCGGGTGCTCGCCCTGGTCGAGGCGCTGCTGCGGCAGCGGCGGCTGGGCCGGCACGCGATCGCCGAGCAGTTCGTCCCGCACGTGGTGGTGGTGCTGCCGGACGCCGATTCCGTGCCGCCCGAGGCCCTCGCCCGCCTGGTCGAGGACGGTCCCCGGGGCGGGATCAGCCTGCTCACGGCGGCCGGGAGCGCCCGCGCGCTGCCGCCCGGCGTGGTGGCGCTGGAGGGCGACGGGATCAACGCGGCGGTCGCCGACCGGGTCGCGCACGCCCTGGCCGCCAACCGGGACGCGGCCGGCGGCGCGGCGCCGCGGATCGCGCCGCTCGGCGAGGTCCTCGGCCTCGGCGGGGAGCCGGCCCCGAGCGCGATCGTGAAGCGCTGGGTGCCCTCCACCCGCGACCGTGGCCTGGCCGCCCCCATCGGCTTCGGCGGCACCGGCCCGCTCGTGGTCGACCTGCGCCGCGACGGCCCCAACGGCATCATCGTGGGCGCGCCGGGCTCGGGCCGGGCCTGGCTGCTGCGCTCCTACCTGGCCGCGCTGGCCGCGACCTACCCGGCCAACCGGCTCACCTTCGTGCTCGTGGACGCCGCCGGCACCACGTTCGCCGAGTGCGCCGAGCTCCCGCACACCGTCGGGCTGTTCACCGGGGACGACGGCTACATGGCCCGGCGGATCCTGGTCTCGCTCGGCGCCGAGGTGCGCCGGCGGGAGGGGGTGCTGCGCCGGCACGGGGTCAAGGACATCGTCGAGATGGAGCGCAAGCACCCGGCCGCGGCCCCGGCCAACCTGCTCATCGTCGTCGCCGAGTTCACGACCGCGCCGCCCGAGTTCGTCACCGGGCTGCGGGAGCTGGCGCGGCGCGGGCGCTCGGCCGGAGTACACCTGCTGCTGTCCACGGCGTATCCGCACGGCGCCGTCGACGACGACCTGCGCGCCGAGGCGCCGCTGCGCATCGCGCTGCGCGTCGAGGAGGAGCAGGACAGCCTGGAGGTGCTGGAGCGCCCCGACGCCGCCCATCTCTCCCCGCTGCTGCCCGGCCGCGCGTTCGTGCGCACGGTGACGTCGGACCCGGACGCGGTGCAGATCGCGTACGGCGGGGCCCGCTCCCCCGCCGACCGCTCGGCCGGCCCGACCCTGGTCACCGAGTGGCGCTTCGAGTCCGGCCTGCACACCCCGGTGCCCGACCTGCAGGAGCCGGCCGCCTCGGTCCCCCCGCCCGCGCCGGCCGACGACGGCGAGGTCACCGACCTGCGGCGCCTGGTCGCGGCCATCTCCGCGGCGCACCGGGAGGCGCGGGTGCCCGACCAGCCCAGGGCCTGGCACGCCCCGCTGGAGGCCACCTACGACCTCGACGCGCTGCCGGAGCCGCCCGAGACCGGCCGCGACGCCTTCGCCGCCCCGATCGGGATGGTGGACCTGCCCAACTCCCAGGCGGTGCAGGTCTGGCCGCTGGACCTCGACGAGCTCGGCCACCTGCTCGTCTTCGGCCCTCCGGGTGCGGGCAAGACGACGCTGCTGGACACGGTGACGGCCGCGTTCGCCCGGCGCTACGACGCCTCGGCGCTGCGGGTGTACCGCGTCGACGGCACCGACGTCCCGTCCGCCGCGAAGCTGCTGGGCACGATCCGCGGCCTCGTGGCCGAGCGGGCCGCGCTGGCCGAGCCGGACGAGGCCGCGGATCCTGCCCGTGTCCTCGTCCTCGTCGACGGCCACGACCCGCTGCTGAACGAGGCGCTGACCGCCGTCGCGGCGGACGGCAAGGCGGTCGGCGTGCATCTGCTCCTCGCGACCGAGCAGCGCAGCGCCGTGCCGACGTCCCTGTCCCGGCTGATGCCCGGCCGGATCGTGCTGCGCTCGGCGGGCCGCGGCGTCGTGGAGAGCACCGTGGAGCTGCAGATCGCCATGGCGGGGCCGGCCGCCCGTTCGGGTGACGTCGTCACCCCGGCACCGGCCGCGCACACCGGGGCGAAAACCCGAGGGACCGCGAAAACCACAACTCCTGCACAACGCCCCCGCCAGTTGCAGCTGGAGGTCTGAGTACGCTGAAGCATCGTGCAGCACAATCCTGGTGAGTACCGTGCGGGCTTCGCCTGCTTCGTCGGCCGTCCCAACGCCGGCAAGTCGACGCTGACCAACGCCATCGTCGGTCAGAAGATCGCGATCACGTCGCCGAAGCCCCAGACCACCCGGCACACCGTGCGCGGCGTGGTCCACCGGCCCGACTCCCAGCTCGTGCTCGTGGACACGCCCGGGCTGCACCGCCCGCGCACGCTGCTCGGCGAGCGCCTCAACGACCTCGTGCGCTCCACCTGGAGCGAGGTGGACGTGATCGGCCTGTGCCTGCCCGCGGACGAGGAGATCGGCCGCGGCGACCGGTTCATCAGCGGCGAGATCGCCGAGCTCAAGGCGACCCTCGTCGCGGTCGTGACGAAGACCGACCTGGTGGACCGCGCGACGCTGGCCAAGCGCCTGCTGGCCGTGCAGGAGCTCGGCGAGTTCGCCGACATCGTCCCGGTGAGCGCCGTCTCCGGCGAGCAGGTCGGGACCCTGGTCGACGTGATGATCTCGCACCTGCCCCGCTCGCCCCAGCTGTACCCGGACGGCATGCTCACCGACGAGCCCGAGCAGATCCTCATGGCCGAGCTCATCCGCGAGGCGGCCCTGGACGGGGTCCGCGACGAGCTGCCGCACTCGATCGCCGTGCTCGTCGAGGAGGTCCTGCCGGAGGACGGCCTGACCCGCATCTTCGCCGACATCTACGTGGAGCGCTCCAGCCAGAAGGCGATCGTCATCGGCCACCAGGCGAGCCGCCTCAAGGAGGTCGGCACCCGCGCCCGGCGGGAGATCGAGGACCTGATCGGCGGCCGGGTCTACCTCGACCTGCACGTGCGCGTGGCCAAGGACTGGCAGCGCGACCCGAAGCAGCTGCGCCGCCTGGGCTTCTGATGGCTCCGCGCCCGTCTCGCGCCACCGCACCCCGCACGGCGGCCTCCCCCGCACCCCGCACGGCGGCCTCCCCCGCACCCCGAACGGCGGCCTCCCCCGGACCCCGCACGGTTGCGGACTCCGCCGCGCCTCGCGTGGCGGCCGGTGCTGCGGCCCGTGTGCCGGGCGGCGCGGCGGTGCCCGAGGGGCGCCGCTGATGTCCGGGGGTGGCTCGGGGTTCCGGGGGAAGCTCTATCGCGACGACGCCGTGGTGCTGCGGGTGCAGAAGCTGGGCGAGTCGGACCGCATCATCACGCTGTTCACGCGGCACCACGGCCGCATCCGGGCCGTCGCGAAGGGTGTGCGCCGCACCACCTCGAAGTTCGGGGGGCGGCTGGAGCCGTTCGGGCACGTGGACGTACAGCTGCTGGAGGGCCGGACCCTCGACGTGATCAGCCAGGTGGAGGGCGTCGACCTGTTCGGGCGGCGGTTCCTGGACGACTACTCGCGGTACACGGTGGCCAGCGCCATCGCCGAGACCGCCGAGCGCCTCACGCCCGTCGAGCAGGAGCCGGCGCTGCGGCTGTTCCAGCTGACCCTCGGCGCCCTGCGCGCGCTGGCCGTGGCCGAGCACGCGTGCAGCCTCGTGCTGGACGCGTACCTGCTGCGGGCCATGAGCTCGGCCGGCTGGGCCCCCGCGCTGCGCGAGTGCGCGGTCTGCGGCACGCCCGGCCCGCACCGTGGCTTCTCGATCGCGGCGGGCGGCGCGGTCTGCCCCGACTGCCGCCCGCCGGGCGCGGCCCACCCCGCCCCGGCGACGATCGACCTGATGACGGCGCTGGTCGAGGGCGACTGGACGGTCGCGGACGACGCGTCCCCGGTCCACCAGCGCGAGGCGAGCGGCCTGGTGGCGGCGCACCTGCAATGGCACCTGGAACGCTCCCTGCGCTCGCTCCCGCTGGTCGATCGCGAGGAGCGCCCCCGGCTCCCCTCGCAACCGGTCGGACGCACCGCCCCGGCCGGGCCGCGCGACGGGCCGCCCGGATCGCTCGCCCCGGCCGGGCCCCTCGACGGGCCGCCCGGATCGCTCGCCCCGGCGGAGCCGCTCGACGGCTCGGCCGGACCCCTTGGTCACGCTGGAAAGGAACGTCCGTGAGCAGGAACTTCCGCCCGCCGTCCGCGCACCCCACCGGTGCCCGCCCGCCGGCGCTGCCGAAGGAGGCCGTGCCGCAGCACGTGGCGATCATCATGGACGGCAACGGCCGCTGGGCCAAGGAGCGCGGCCTGCCCCGCACCGCGGGCCACACCGCCGGCGAGGCCGCCCTCTTCGACGTGATCGAGGGCGCGCTGGAGCTCGGCGTCAAGTACGTCAGCGCGTACGCCTTCTCGACCGAGAACTGGAAGCGCTCCCCGGACGAGGTCCGCTTCCTCATGAACTTCAACCGCGACGTGATCCACCGCCGCCGCGACGAGTTCCACGAGATGGGCATCCGCGTGCGCTGGGCCGGCCGCCGCCCGAGGCTCTGGCGCTCGGTGATCAGCGAGCTCGAGTACGCCGAGCAGCTCACCCGCCACAACGACCTGCTCACGTTCACCATGTGCGTCAACTACGGCGGCCGCGCCGAGGTCGCCGACGCCGCGGCCCGCATCGCGGCGGACGTGAAGGCGGGGCGCCTGAAGGCCGACCGCATCACCGAGAAGACGTTCGCCCGCTACCTGGACGAGCCCGACCTGCCGGACGTGGACCTGATGATCCGCAGCTCGGGCGAGATGCGCACGTCGAACTTCATGATCTGGCAGGCCGCGTACGCCGAGTTCGTCTCGGTCGACGCCCTGTGGCCCGACTTCGATCGCCGGCATCTCTGGTACGCCTGCGAGGTGTACGCGAAGCGCGACCGCCGCTTCGGAGGCGCCATCCCGAACCCGGTGGCCCCGACCCTGACGGCCTGAGCCACGCCGACGGGCCGGGCTCGCACACGGAGCCCGGGCTCGGGGCGCTTGAGACAGCGGCGGGGAAGGACCAGCCGTGATGCCGCTGCGCCGCACCTGGGCTCCGGGTTCCGGCGGGAGCGCGCCCGCATCGGACGCCGGCAGTGCCCTTGGCGATGGTGAGCAGCCGCATCGGCGACGACCCTGAGGCCGGGTTCTCCCGAAATGTCCGGCGCTGGCGCGCCGGACATTTCGCTTATTTCAGCATTTACCGGTTCGTGGGCGTCTGAGCAGGACCAGCACAGCGCGGCACGGGCCGTTACATCGTGAAATAAGCGAAAAGTCCGATCGCGGAGCGTCGGACTTTTCGGCACAGCGTCGAACGACCGCAACCGGCGTCACAAGACCCCAGCCCGGCGCCGCCGCCGAGGTGTCGCCCCGCCCTAGCCGGTGACGGTCGCGAAGACCCGTCGCGTCCCGCACCGCCAGCAGGAATCAGCGCCGCCGTCGAGGCATCGCCCCGTCCTCAGTCGGTGACGGTCGCGAAGACCGTCGCGTCCCGCACCGCCAGCAGGAATCAGCGCCGCCGTCGAGGCATCGCCCCGTCCTCAGTCGGTGACGGTCGCGAAGACCGTCGCGTCCGGTGCCGCCAGGTGGATCGGCGCCGCCGGTGAGACGTCGCGCACCGCCGCATGGCCGAGCGCATCCACCGTCGACGCCTCCGTCACCACCGCGGCCGCCTCCAGCTTCGTCGCCCCCGACGAGACCGCCGACGCCACCGCCAGCTGCAGGGCCGTGAGCGAGACCGACGGCAGCGCGACGGAGGCGGCGTTGTACGTGCGCCCGTCCTGATCGCGAACGGCGGCCCCCTCGACCGCCCCGATGCGGGCGCGGGCCGCGCGCGCCAGGGTCACCAGCTTGGCGTCCTCGGCGGACAGGTCAGACATCGGCGTGCTGCCTCTCGATGGTGTCGTGCACGGGCAAGGACGGGGGCCTAGGCATCCGCGTGCTGCCGCTCGGACTCGTGGCTGAGCTGGTCCTCGTCCTCGGGGTCGGCGCGGCGTACGAGCAGCGTGTCGATCCGGTTGCGCCGGCCCGCGGTCCCCTCGGCCACCAGCACCAGCCCGCCCACCACCGCGGTCGCGCCCGGGATCGGCACGCGGCCGAGGGCCTGGGCCAGCAGGCCGGCGACGGTCTCGACCTCGTCGGCGGGCAGCTCGACGTCGAAGACCTCGCCGAGGTCCTCGATCGGCAGGCGGCTCGTGACGCGGACCGCCCCGTCCGGCAGCTCCTCGATCGGCGGGCGCTCGGCGACGTCGTACTCGTCGGTGATCTCCCCGACGATCTCTTCCAGGATGTCCTCGATGGTCACGAGCCCGGCCGTGCCGCCGTACTCGTCGATGATCACGGCCATGTGCGTGCGCGCCGCCTGCATCTCGCGGAGCAGGTCGTCGACCGGCTTGGACTCGGGCACGAAGGTCGCGTCGCGCATGACCTGCGCGACGGGCATCTCGCCCGCGCCGGTCTCGTTGCCGGCGGTCCGGCGCACGAGGTCCTTGAGGTACACGATGCCGAGCACGTCGTCGACGTTCTCGCCCACCACGGGGATGCGCGAGAAGCCGCTGCGCATCGCGAGCATGAGGCCCTGGCGCACGGTCTTGTGCGCCTCGATCCACACCATCTCGGTGCGCGGCACCATGACCTCACGGGCGATGGTCGTACCGAGCGCGAAGACGGAGTGGATCATGTCGCGCTCGCCGTGCTCGACGACGCCGCGCTGCTCGGCCAGGTCCACGAGCTCGCGCAGCTCGATGGTGGTGGCGAACGGGCCCTCGCGGTACCCCTTGCCGGGCGTCACCGCGTTGCCGATGAGGATCAGCAGCCGGGCGAGCGGGCCGAGGGCCGTGCCGAGCCAGCGCACCGGCGGGGCGGCGAAGCGGGCGACGTGGTACGCGTGCTGGCGCCCCATCGTCCGCGGGGCCACGCCCACGACGACGAAGCTGATGACGGTCATGACGCCGGCCGTGATCAGCGCGGCGAGCCAGTCGCGGTGCCCGCCGACGGCCGCCGCGGTCTCCAGCGCCACGAGCGTGGTCGCGGTCAGCTCGCACAGGAGCCTCAGGAGCAGCAACAGGTTGATGTACCGCGCCGGATCAGCCGCGATCACCTCGAGCGCCCGGGCGCCGGGCTTGTTCTCCCGGGCCAGTTCGTGCGCGCGAGCGGGCGAGACGACGTTCAGCGCCGCGTCGGACATCGCGAAGAGCCCCGCGAGGACCACGAGTCCGGCCGCAGTTGTCAGCAGTGTGACATCGCTCACGGATTCACGACTTTCGCCAGCTCTCCAGCAGTCTCGCCTGGAGGCCGAACATCTCGGCCTCCTCCTCGGGCTCGGCGTGGTCGTAGCCGAGCAGGTGCAGGATGCCGTGCACGGTCAGCAGCGCCAGCTCGTCGATCGCCGCGTGCCCGGCGGCGGCGGCCTGCTTGGCGGCCACCTCCGGGCAGAGCACGATGTCGCCGAGCAGCGCCGGCTCGCCCGCGCCCTCGCCGGGCCCGTGGTCGACGCTGCCCTCGTCCATCGGGAAGGCCAGCACGTCCGTGGGTCCGTCGCCGTCCATCCAGCGGTGGTTGAGCTCGGTCATGTACTCCACGTCGACGCACAGGATCGACAGCTCGGCGAGGGGGTTGACCCCCATCTCGTCGAGGGCGTGCCGCGCCACCGCGAGAATGGTGTCGGAGTTGACGTCGACGCCGGACTCGTTGGCGATCTCGATGGACAACAGCGCTCCCGTGGCTATCTGCGTCGCCCGGGCCGGCCGCCCTGTGCGGCGCGATCCGGGACGGCGCGCACCGGCTGCTGAGCCTCCTGCGCTTCGTCCCAGCGGGCGTAGGCGTCGACGATGTCACTGACCAGCCGGTGCCGCACGACGTCGGCGCTGCCGAGCTGGGCGAAGTGGACATCCTCGACGCCGTCGAGGATCTCACGGACGACCCGGAGACCGGAGCGGGTCCCCCCGGGCAGATCGACCTGGGTCACGTCACCGGTCACGACGATCCGCGAGCCGAACCCGAGCCGGGTCAGGAACATCTTCATCTGCTCGGGCGTGGTGTTCTGGGCCTCGTCCAGGATGATGAAGGCGTCGTTGAGCGTCCGGCCGCGCATGTACGCCAGCGGCGCCACCTCGATCGTCCCGGCGGCCATCAGCTTCGGGATGGACTCCGGGTCGATCATGTCGTGCAGGGCGTCGTAGAGCGGGCGCAGATACGGGTCGATCTTGTCGTAGAGCGTGCCGGGCAGGAAGCCCAGCCGCTCGCCGGCCTCGACCGCGGGCCGGGTCAGGATGATCCGGTTGACCTGCTTGGCCTGCAGCGCCTGGACGGCCTTCGCCATGGCCAGGTAGGTCTTGCCGGTGCCGGCCGGGCCGATGCCGAACACGATCGTGTGCTGGTCGATCGAGTCGACGTAGCGCTTCTGGCCCAGCGTCTTCGGCCGGATGGTGCGGCCGCGCCGGGAGAGGATGTTGAGGGTCAGCACCTCGGCCGGGCGCTCGGCGGTGTTCTGCTGCAGCATGCCGACGGTGCGCCGGACGGTGTCCGGGGTCAGGGTCTCGCCCTTGCGCACCAGCTCGATGAGCTCGCTGAAGATGCGCTCGGCCATGGCATTGTCCGCGGCCGCGCCGGTAATGGTGATCTCGTTGCCCCGCACGTGCACATCACTGCTGACCGACCGCTCGACGAGCTTGAGAATCTCGTCGCCGGCCCCGAGCAGCCTGACCATGACGTGCGGGTCGGGAACGGTGATCTTGCTGATGGCCCGCACGGGCTGTTCCGACGATGCTGCCGGCACGGGGTTTGGGGTCTCGGTCATACCTTGGCCGCGTTGGGCCTCTAGCACCTGCTTCCGGGCTCGCTCCAGCCTGGGCTCATGTCCAGGCTCTTCATGGTATCGGCTGCGGGCGCGAGCGACCGGCCTCATTTTTTCGCGGCGAGCTGCGCGGCGATCGGGAACCTCGCCGAGCCGGCGACGCGCCCGGGTCCCGGCACGGTGCCCGGACGCGACCGGCGACCCCGCCGACCCGGCGGCGGCCCGACCCGCCGCGCTGCCCCGGGCGTTGCCCCGAACGCGTTCGGCCGAACATGCCGTCTGCGCCCATTCGCCCGCGAACCACCCGGCCGGGCTGGTAGGGAGGCAGTTGACCAATTCACAGAGGGGGCGGGAGCCATGGTCGAGCGCACCGGATACATCGACGGCGAGCCCTGCTGGGCGGACGTCGTGGCGGCGGACGTCCCGGCCGCGCAGCACTTCTACTCGTCCGTCTTCGGATGGGAGTACTCCGACACCGGCGCCGAGTTCGGCAACTACGTCATGTGCACGAAGGACGGCCGGATCGTGGCCGGGATGAGCCCGCCGATGCCCGGCTCGGAGCAGCTGCCGGCGGCCTGGAGCCTGTACCTCATGTCGCACGACCTCGCCGAGACCTCGAGACGCATCGAGGAGCACGGCGGCAAGGTGCTCGTCGCGCCCATGGACATCCCGGAGAACGGCCGGATGCTCTTCGCCATGGACCCCTCCGGCGCCGCGTTCGGTGCCTGGGAGCCGGGCCGGCACACCGGCTCGCAACTGTTCGACGAGACCGGCGCCCTGTGCTGGGCCGAGGTGACGACGCGGGAACCCACCGTGACGGACTTCTTCTACCACGGCCTCTTCGGCTACCGCCAAACCCGGATCGCCGGGCCCCTCGACGCCGGGGAGGAGCCGTTCGACTACTCGTCGTGGAGCCTTGGCGACGCCGACCCGGTCGCGGGGCGCCTCACGATGACCTCGGAGTGGGACGGGGTCCCGGCTCACTGGAGCGTCTACTTCGCCACCGACGACACCGACGCCGCGGCCGAGCGCGTCGTGGCGGCGGGCGGGCGGGTGCAGCACGGCCCGTTCGACTCCCCGCACGGCCGCCTGGCCGTGATCGAGGACCCGAACGGGGCCGTGTTCACGATGATCAGCCGCTGATCAGAACCGGTGCCCGTCGAAGGCCTCCTGGCCCCGGCTGAGGCGGTACGTCGCCCAGTGCATCCGCACCACGGTCCCGTCGGCGTCGCGGGTGAGCCGCAGCAGCTCGCCCGCCTCCCGGCCCGACACGGTGCGGAACAGGTCCGGTGAGCCCTCCACGGCCGCGAACACCGCCGGCGGCAGCTTGCCGGGCGCGTCGACCGCGCGGGCGTGCAGGGTGCCGTCGCGCCAGCTGAAGCCGTACTCGAACCCCTCGCTCCACCACCGTCCGAGCACGCTGCGGTACTGCGGCGGCGCCGGCGGCCCGGGCACCCAGGGCGCGATGCTCGCCGGGTCCTCCTCCACCACCGCCGCGAGCAGCTCGTGCGGCAGGTCGCAGATGTCCCGGGCCGTGCCGGACGAGCCCAGCGCCGCCGCCCCGAGCGCCCGCGGCGTGCCGGCCCCGCCGACGCGTCCGTAGGCGCCGGCGAGGAACCCGGGCATGGCCCCGTCG
Organism: Dactylosporangium sp. CA-052675; assembly: GCF_050947935.1. GTDB lineage: Bacteria > Actinomycetota > Actinomycetes > Mycobacteriales > Micromonosporaceae > Dactylosporangium. The sequence continues at coordinate 9,188,944 of NZ_CP192010.1, forward strand.
TGCCCGACGTGCACGACCCGCTCGGCGCCCGGCCGCGGGTGCAGGATCAGGCCGAGCCCGAAGCCGCGGGCCCAGAGCACCTCCTCGGTGACCGTCTGCGGCGCGCGCATCTCCTCCACGGTCGCCGCGGACAGCACGGTGCCGTTGGGGTCCATCTCGCGCGGGTCGGCGAGGAAGGCGGCCCAGCGCGCCAGGTCGGCCGCGGTGGTCCACAGCTGCGCGGCCGGGCCGACGGCGCCGAAGTCGGTCGACGGCTCGGGGTGCGCGTAGTCGGACCAGGCGTCGACCTGGTATCCGGTCACCGGCCGCCGCGGGGTGACCGCGGTGTCGTGCAGCCCGAACGGGTCGAGGACGCGCTCCTGCAGCACCTCGGCCCACGTCCCGCCGCGCAGTCGCCCGACCAGGTGCCCGAGCAGCGCGATCGCCAGGTTCGAGTAGTGGAAGCGCAGGCCGGGGCGCAGCACCTGCTCGGCGCGGTCCAGCTTGGCCAGCAGCCCCTCCAGGTCGGGCGCCTGCATGGTGTCCCAGACGTCGCCGTAGGGCTCGCGCTGCAGGCCCGACACGTGCGACAGCATCCGGCCGACGGTGAGCTCGCCGTGGGCCTTCACGGGCAGGTGGCGGGCGATCTGGTCGTCGAGGTCGAGCAGGCCCTCGTCGCGGCACTGCATGACCATCACGGCCGTGAAGGTCTTGGTGATCGAGCCCATCCGCAGCTGGCTGCCGGCGTCGACGCCCTCGCCCACCTGGAACGTCCACAGCGGACGGTCGGCGCGGTGGACCGCGACGCTGAGGGCCGGGACCCGGGCGTCCGCCTGCACCTGCCGGGTCATGCGTTCGTACCGCTGCGTCGCCTTCACCGCGACACCATCGGCCCGATCGGCGCACCCGCGAGGATGTGCCCGTGCGCGTGGAAGACCTCCTGGCCGCCGTCGGGGCCGCTGTTGAAGATCAGCCGGTACCCGCTGGCCGCGACCCCCTCGGCCGCGACCACGGCCGCGACCGTGGCGAGCACCTCGCCGGCCAGCCCCGGGTCGGCCCCGGCCAGCGCGGAGACGTCGGCGTGGTGAGCCTTCGGGATCACCAGCACGTGGACCGGCGCCTTGGGATCGATGTCGCGGAACGCCAGCGTCGTGGCGGTCTCGTGCACCACCGTCGCCGGAATCTCGCCCGCGACGATGCGGCAGAACAGGCAGTCACTCGTCACCAGTGCATCCTAGGGGCCGCCGCCCGAGCACACGGCCGGCCGACGCGCGCCTGCCACCCGGCGCGCGCCTGCCACCCGGCGCGCCGAACCTCGGCCTAGGCTGCGGGCATGGCTGCTCAACGGGTCCTCGTCACCGGCGCGGCGCGCGGCATCGGCGCCGCGATCGCGCACGCCTTCGCGTCCGCCGGCGCGCGTGTCGCCGTGCACCGGCGCGCCCCCGCCCCGCTCGACCTCCCCGGCGACGGCCACGCGGTGGTGACGGGCGACCTGGCCGATCCGGATGCCGTACGGGCGATGGTCGACGCCGCCGCCGAGGCCCTCGGCGGCCTGGACGTGGTGGTCAACAACGCCGCCGTGTACCTCGAGCACAAGATCACCGAGACCTCGTACGAGCAGTGGCAGGCGGCCTGGCGCGACACCCTGGCCGTCGACCTCCTGGCGCCCGCGAACGTGTGCTGGTGCGCGGCCCGGCACCTGCCCCCGGGCGGGCGGATCGTCAACGTCAGCTCGCGGGGCGCCTACCGCGGGGAGCCGGACCATCCCGCGTACGGCGCGGCGAAGGCGGCCCTCAACTCGATGACGCAGAGCCTCGCGAGGGCGCTCGCGCCGCGGGGCATCGCCGTGTCGGCGGTCGCCCCGGGGTTCGTGGCCACCGACCTGGTCGCGGACCTGCTGGCCTCGCCGGAGGGCGACGCGATCCGCGCCCAGAGCCCGTTCGGGCGCGTCGCGACACCGCAGGAGGTCGCGGCGGCGGTGCTGTTCCTGGCGTCGCCGCAGGCCGAGTGGTCCTCGGGCGCCGTGCTGGACCTGAACGGCGCGAGCTACTTCCGCTGACCGCCCCGCCCGCCGGGGCACGCGTCGCCGGGCAGCTCACCGGCGCCCGCGCCGCACCGATCACCAGCAGCTCACCGACGCCCGCGCCGCGCCGATCACCAGCAGCTCACCAGCGCCCGCGCCGCACCGATCACCAGCGCCCGAGCCGCACCGACAGCGCGGCCACCGCGGCCGCCCCGGCGGTCGAGGTCCGCAGCACCTCCCGGCCGAGCCGGACCGCGGTCCCGCCGATCGCGTCGAGCTCCTCCGGCGCCACCCCGCCCTCCGGCCCGACGACCAGCGTGATCGACCCGGACTCGGGCAGCGGCACCGACGACAGCGGCAGCGCGGCCTCCTCGTGCAGCACCAGCACGGTGCCGGACAGCGCCAGCTGCCGCGTCGTGCACGCCGGCGCGACCTCGGGAACCCAGCGGCGGCGAGACTGCTTGGCCGCCTCGCGCACGGTCGAGCGCCACCGTTCGAGGGGCCGCTCGTCCTTCCAGCGCGCGATGCTGCGCGCCGCCTGCCACGGCACGATGCGGTCGACGCCGACCTCGGTCAGCAGTTGTACGGCGAGCTCCGCCCGCTCCCCCTTCGCGATGCCCTGCACCACGGTGAGGGCCGGGTCGGGCGCGGGCTCGAAGGTGGGCTCGTCCAGCTCCAGCGTCAGGGCGCCCTTGCGAGCCGCGACGACCACGGCCCGGGCCACGCCGCCGCGCCCGTCGGCGAGCAGCAGCGCCTCGCCGGGCGTGATCCTCTGCACATCGGCCGCGTGATGCCCTTCGGGGCCGTCGAGCACGAACGACGACCCCGCAGGCAGTGCGGCCACCAGAAACAGCGGCAGGCTCACGCCGCCCCCGCTGCGCTCCGGCGACGCGAGCCGAACCCGTGCCCCCGGTGAGCAGCCCCTCCGCGACGCTCCGGACCGCTCACGCCGCCTCCGCTGCGCTCCGGCGACGCGAGCAAACCCTGCGCCCCCCGGTGAGCGGCCCCTCCGCTGCGCTCCGGACCGCTCACGCCGCCTCCGCTGCGCTCCGGCGACGCGAGCAAACCCTGCGCCCCCCGGTGAGCGGCCCCTCCGCTGCGCTCCGGACCGCTCACGCGTGCCCGTTGAACGCGTCGCGCATCCGCGAGAAGAAGCCGCCCTGCTTCGACAGCTCGGCGACCTCCTCGCCCCGGCTGCGGGCGAACTCGCGCAGCAGGCGCTCCTGCTCCGGCTCGAGGCGCGTCGGCGTGCGCACGTCCAGGTGGACGTAGAGATCACCGCGGCCCGCGCCGCGCAGGTGGGGCACGCCCTTGCCGCGGATGCGCAGCGTGGAGGTCGGCTGGGTGCCGGCCTTCACGTCGACCGTCTCCTCGCCGTCGAGGGTCTTGATGGTCAGCCGGGTGCCGAGCGCCGCCGCGGTCATCGGCACGGTGACGCGGCAGTGCAGGTCGTCGTCCTTGCGCGAGTACACGTCGTGGGGGCGCTCGTGGATCTCGACGTAGAGGTCTCCGGGCGGGCCGCCGCCGGGGCCGACCTCGCCCTGCTGGGCGAGGCGGATGCGCATGCCGTCCTCGACGCCCGACGGGATCTTGACGGTGAGCGAGCGGCGGGTGCGGACCCGGCCGTCGCCGCCGCAGGTCGCGCACGGGTGCGGGATCACGGTGCCGAAGCCCTGGCAGGCCGCGCAGGGGCGGGCCGAGACGACCTGGCCGAGGAAGGTGCGCTGGACCGACTGGACCTCGCCGCGGCCCTGGCAGATCTCGCAGGTCTGCGGGTGGGTGCCCGGCGCGGTGCCCGCGCCCTGACAGGTGCCGCAGACGACCGCGGTGTCGACCTGGATCGGCGCCTCGACCCCGAACGCGGTCTCGTGCAGGTCGAGGTCGAGGCGCAGGATCGCGTCGGCGCCCGGGCGCACGCGCGGGCGGGGCCCGCGGGCGGACTGGGTGCCGAAGAACGCGTCCATGATGTCCTGGAAGCCGACGAACGCGCCGCCGGCGGGGCCGCCCCCGCCGCCGCTGGGCGCGAGCGGGTCGCCGCCGAGGTCGACCATCTCCCGCTTGCGGGGGTCGGACAGGACCTCGTAGGCCGCGTTGATCTCCTTGAACTTCTCCTGCGCCGCCGGGTCGGGATTGACGTCCGGGTGGAACTCGCGGGCCAACCGCCGGTAGGCCCGCTTGATCTCATCGGCTGTGGAGTCCCGCTTGACGCCGAGAATCCCGTAATAGTCCTTCGCCACTGAGTCCTATGCCCCTGAGATAGATGTCAACTCTGTGCCAGCAGGTCGCCGACGTAGCGTGCCACGGCCCGCACGGTCGCGATGTTCGCGGGGTAGTCCATGCGGGTCGGGCCGAGCACGCCCATCCCGCCCACCACCATGGTGCCGGGTCCGTAGCCGGTGGCCACGATCGACGCGGTCCGCAGGTCCTCGATCTCGTTCTCGTCGCCGATGCGCACCCGGGTCATGCTGGGCTCGACCTCGCCGAAGAGCTTGAGCAGGATGACCTCCTCCTCGAGCGCCTCGAGGATCGGGCGCAGCGAGCCCTGGAAGTCCAGCAGGCCGCCGCGGGCCAGGTTGGCGGTGCCGGCGAGCGCGATGCGCTCCTCGGACCGCTCGACCAGCGTCTCCAGCAGGACGGTGGACAGCGCCGTCATCGGCGGCCGCAGGCTCGGTGCGGTCTCCTCGACGAGCGCGACCACGAGCGGAGGCGTGTCCGCCAGCCGCTTGCCGACGAGCTTCTCGTTGATCATGCGGCGCAGCTCGGTGACGTCGTCGGCCAGGATCGGCCCCGGGAGGTCGACCAGTCGCTGCTCGACCCGGCCGGTCTCGGCGATCATCACCACCATGAGCCGTGTGGTGGAGATCGGCACGAGCTCGAAGTGCCGCACGCTGGCCCGCGACAGGCTGGGATACTGCACCACGGCCACCTGCCGGGTGAGCTGCGCGAGCAGCCGCACGGTGCGGTGGACCACGTCGTCGAGGTCGACCGCCCCGATCAGGAACCGCTCGATGGCCCGGCGCTCGGCCTGGCTCAGCGGCTTGACCCGGGAGAGCTTGTCGACGAAGAGCCGGTAGCCGGCGTCGGTGGGCACCCGGCCCGCACTGGTGTGCGGCTGTCGGATATATCCCTCCTCCTCCAGCACCGCCATGTCGTTGCGGACGGTCGCCGGAGAGACCCGCAGGTTGTGCCGTTCGACGAGCGACTTGCTCCCGACCGGCTCCTGGGTGGCGACGTAGTCCTCGACGATGGCACGAAGCACTTCGAGCTTCCGCTCGTCAAGGCCCATGGCACCTCCTCGAGGACTGGCACTCCCAACTCGTGAGTGCCAGTCTACGTCAGTCGCGCGGGGGCACGCGATGATCGTTTGGCGCACGATAGACGGTACGGCCGCTGTACTGGGTAAAACTTGTCCAAAAGAAGTCATGTCGTGTCGCTGGCGCCACTTGATCGATGCACCTACCGTGGCCCCCATGAGTGAACCACCTCGCCCCGGGGAATACGGCATGCCGTCGGACCCCAACTCCGGGTACCCGCCCCAGCCGCCCGTGTCGGGTGGTGGGTACGCTCCGCCGCCGTCGAGCGGCGGCGGGGCCTATGGCACCCCGCCCACCTCGGGCGCCGGGTACGACCAGTCCGGCTACCAGCAGCCGGGCGGGTACCAGCAGCCCGGCTACCAGCAGCAGCCCGGCGGTTACCAGCAGCCGGGTGGGTACCAGCAGCCCGGCTACCAGCAGCCCGGCGCCTACGGGCAGCCCGGCGCCCCGGCCGGCTACGCCAACAGCGACGAGAAGACGTGGGCGCTCATCGCCCACTTCGGGGGAATCGTCGTCGGCTTCATCGCCCCGCTCGTCGCGCTCCTGGCGAAGGGCAACGAGTCGCCGACCGTCAAGGCCCACGCGAACGAGGCCCTGAACTTCCAGATCACCTGGGGCATCGCCATGATCGTGGCGGTGGTCGTCTCGATCTGCTCGTTCGGGATCCTGTTCTTCCTGCCGTTCCTGGTGTGGATCGTCATCATCGTCTTCGCCATCCTCGGTGGCATGAAGGCGAACAACGGGGAGCTGTACCGCTACCCGATGACGTTCCGCTTCCTCAAGTAGGACCCGGCTTTCCAGCAGGGGCGGCCCATCGGGCCGCCCCTGCTTACGTCAGCGCCCGGGCCACGCCGTCGGCCAGCAGACGGCCACGCAGCGTGAGCACCGCGCGGCCCGCCGCGAACGCGTCCGGGTCCAGCTGCCCGTCGGCGAGGCACTCGCGCGCGCCCGCGAGGCCGCCGGCGTCGAGCACCTCCAGCGGCAGGCCGTCCGCGAGCCGGATGCGCAGCAGCACGTCCTCCAGGTGCCGCTCGTCCGGCGTCAGTACCTCCCGGGCCTGCCCCGGCGACGCGGAGTCCGCGAGCCGCGCGGCATAGGTGTGCGGGTGCTTCACGTTCCACCAGCGCACCCCGCCGACGTGGCTGTGCGCGCCCGGCCCGAGCCCCCACCAGTCCCCGCCGCGCCAGTACAGCTCGTTGTGCCGGCACGGCGAGTCCTTCGACCAGTTCGAGACCTCGTACCACGTGAAGCCCGCGGCGTGCAGGGCCTCGTCGGCGGCGAGGTAGCGGTCGGCGGCCACGTCGTCGTCGGGGTACGGCAGCTCCCCGCGGCGCATCCGGGCGGCCATGCGCGTGCCGTCCTCGACGATGAGCGCGTACGCGCTGACGTGGTCGACCCCGGCGTCGACGACGGTCGCGAGGGAACCCGCGAAGTCCTCGGGCCGCTCCCCCGGCGTGCCGTAGATCAGGTCCAGGTTGACCCGCTCGAAGCCGGCGGCCCGGGCCTCGGCGGCGGCCGCGGCGGGCCGGCCGGGCGTGTGCCGGCGGTCCAGGACGGCCAGCACGTGCGGCGCGGCCGACTGCATGCCGAGGGAGATGCGGTTGAACCCGGCCGCGCGCAGCCGCCGCAGCCCGGCGAGGTCGACGGACTCGGGGTTGGCCTCGGTGGTCACCTCGGCGCCGGCGGCCAGGCCCCAGGCGCGGTCGATGCCCTCCAGGATGCGGCCGAGCTCGGCCGGGGGCAGCAGCGTCGGGGTGCCGCCGCCGAAGAAGACGGTGTCGACCCGGGGCGGGCGCACGACCTTGGCGGCCAGGGCCAGCTCGTCGAGCACCTGCTCGGCGTAGCCGGCGCTGAGCACGCCCTCGCTCGCGGTGTAGGTGTTGAAGTCGCAGTACCCGCACCGGGTGGCGCAGAAGGGCACGTGGACGTACACCCCGAAACCCTGGCGACCGGCCCCGTCCGCGACCCCGTCGGGCAGCGCGCCGTCGCGGGGAATCGGCTCGCCTTCTGGCAGTGATCCGGGCATCCCACTAGTGTGCCCGCATGTCTCTGGTGCTCTCGGAAACCGCACGGGGCGTGGCGACGCTCACCCTGGACAGCCCGCCCAACCGCAACGCGCTGTCCACGGCCCTGATCGAGGAGCTGCTCGCGGCGCTGGCCGCGGCGGACGCCGACCCGTCCGTCCGCGCGATCGTGCTGACCCACACCGGCCCGGTCTTCTGCTCCGGCGCGGACCTGAAGGAGACGGCCGCCGCGGCCGCCTCCGGCCGGCCGCCGGTGAGCCGGCTCGGCGACGTGCTCGCCGCGATCTGGGAGGGCCGCAAGCCGGTCGTGGCGCGGGTCGCGGGGCCGGCGCGGGCCGGTGGCCTGGGGCTGATCGCCGCGGCCGACATCGCGGTGTGCGCGAGCACCGCCACGTTCGCGTTCTCCGAGGTGCGCATCGGGGTGGTCCCCGCGGTGATCTCGGCCACAGTCCTGCCGCGGCTCGACCGGCGGGCCGCGGCCGAGCTGTTCCTCACCGGCGCCACGTTCGACGGGGCCCGGGCCGAGCGCATCGGGCTGGTGACCGCGGCGGTGGACCCCGACGGGCTCGACGCGGCGGTGGAGGCCTATGTGCGCGACCTGGTCCGCGGCGCCCCCGGGGCCCTGGCCGGCACCAAGGAGCTGCTGCGCACGCCGAGATCCGGCGGCTTCCGCGACGAGATCCGGGCGATGACCGAGCTGTCCGTCGCATACTTCGGCTCGCCCGAGGGCGCCGAGGGAATCGCCGCATTCCGCGAGAAAAGGGACCCGAACTGGGTACCCGACGGCGCCGCCTGACCGGGTCGGCTGGCATCCGCCACGTACGCTGTTCGACCTGACGACCGGGAGGTGGACGTGCGTGCGCGACGACTGGTGACGATCGCGGCCCTGACGGGCGTGGCCGTGGCGCTGTGCGCGTACGTCGTCATCAACCGCATCAGCGAGAACCTCCCCCTGACCGTCGCCACCGGCCGCGCCTGCGTGGTGAGCGCCGGCAGCGCGGCCGTCGGGGCGACCGGGGACGCCTCCGAGGTCGAGCTGGACGCCGAGCAGCTGGCCAACGCGGCCACCATCACCGCGGTCGGGTTGACCCGCAAGGTTCCGCACCGCGGCCTGGTCGTCGCGCTGGCCACCGCCTGGCAGGAGTCGAAGCTGGAGAACCTGACCGGCGGCGACCGGGACTCGATCGGGCTGTTCCAGCAGCGGCCGAGCCAGGGCTGGGGCAGGCCCGAGCAGATCGCCGACCCGCGCTACGCGGCCGGGCAGTTCTTCACCGCGCTGCTCAAGGTCAAGGGCTGGGAGCAGATGCGGGTCACGGACGCGGCCCAGCAGGTGCAGCGCAGCGCGCACCCCGAGGCCTACGAGAAGTGGGCCGACGAGTCCGAGACCATGGTCAACGCCCTCAGCGGCGAGGTGCCGGGCGCGGTGGCGTGCACGGTCACCGAGGAGTCCAGCCGCGGCCCGGAGGCGGCCCGCTCGCTGAGCGCCGGCCTGAAGCTGGACTGGGGCAGCGTCAAGACCGCGGACGTGAACAACCTCGTCGGGGTGGCACTGAAGGTCGGGGAGAAGAAGACCGGCTGGCAGTACGCGCACTGGCTGGTCGCCCACGCCCAGGAGCGCGGGGTGAAGCGCGTCGTCTACGGCGACATGCAGTGGACGGCCACGAGCGGAGCGTGGGCGCACGTGACGGAGCGTGGCGGCATCGACGCCGGTCCCGGTGGGGAGCGGGTCGTCGCCGAGGTCTACTGAGGACCTTGACGTTGCTCGCGAGCAGCGGGTTGTCGCCCTTTCGGACAGTGTCAGGTGGCCAACTCCCGAGTCGGCCGCGCATGCACCTCGCGTTACCATCGGTCGTTCGAGACATCGCGAGCGAAAGACCAAGGTAAGGGGAGGACATGACGTCCGCTGCACCCGACTACGGCGATCTCACCGGCTACGAGCCGATCAGTGAGGCCGACCGCAAGGAGTTCCTGGACAACGGCTTCCTGCTGGTCCGCAACGTCCTCACGGAGGACCACCGGGCCGCGCTCGAGGCCGCGATGGACCGGGTCTACGAGGAGGAGAAGGCGGCCGGCTCCAAGAGCATGAAGAAGGACGGCACGCTGCACCTGCTGGGCTTCCTCAACCGCGACGAGCTCTTCGGGCACCTGCTGACGCAGCCGACCATCTTCCCCTACATGTGGGGCCTGGCCGGATGGAACATCTACACGCACCACAACCACCTGGACGTCACGCCGCCCACCTCCGAGGAGGAGCCGCCCTCGTGGGGCTGGCACCAGGACGGCTACCGCCAGAACTCCGACCCGGAGACCATGGACCCGAACGTCCCCCGGCCCATGTTCTCGCTGAAGGTCGCCTACGTCATCTCCGACCTCTCGGAGACCGGCCGCGGCGCCACGAAGGTCATCCCGGGCAGCCACCTCTGGAACTCGCTGCCCCGCCCGGCCGACACCACGGTGCACAACCCCGACCCCGAGGGCACCGTCGAGATCACGGCGAACCCCGGTGACTGCTTCATCTTCGATCGGCGCCTCTGGCACTCGCGGTCGCCCAACTACTCGGACATCACCCGCAAGATGCTGTTCGTGGGCTACACCTACCGGTGGATCCGCATCCTCGACGACATGCCGATCGACTTCGAGGGCGAGTGGTGGAAGAACCGCACGCCGGTGCAGCGCCAGCTGCTCGGTGAGGCGAGTCACACCGCGAACTACTGGGGCATCAACTGGAACGGCTACATTGACGAGGAAATTCCGCTCCGCAAGGAGCTGAAGACCCGCGGCCTGCTCGACCGCTCTATTCCCTGGCTGCGATAATCACATCGCCGCACACGCGAATGGCCCCCGGTTCGAGACCGGGGGCCATTCGCGTTTTGCAGATGGTGAAACTTACAGGGCGCGGCGACCGCGACCCGCGAAACCGGCCACCAGGGCCACGCCGATGGCGGCCACGACGACCTGGACCAGCAGCTCGCCCCAGTCGACACCCGGGGTGTCGGTGGAGATGCCGATCGCGTTCGCGATCAGGGTCCCGAGGAACGCGGCGATGACGCCGACGACGATCGTCAGCCAGATCGGCAGGTTCTGGCGGCCGGGGACGACCAGCCGACCGAGCGCGCCGATGATGAGACCGACGATCAGCGCGGTAATGATTCCGGTGACAGTCACTGGTCTTCCTCCTTGTACCAAGCTCAACCAGGGGGGCGTTGCTTTGCGGTTGAACTCGTATTGCCCGAGGGCTCAGGAAGCCAAACGTACCGAAGATCGACGAACGACCAGATTTCGCAATACCGAGTCCATTGACGGAAAGGCCATCTCGGGCGGATCGGCCAGGGGCAGCCAGGTGAACTCGCTGCCCTCGCCGGGATCGAGCACGATCTCGCCCGCGGTGATGGTGGCGAGCCAGAAGCAGTCCAGCACCGGCAGCCGCTCGCCCTGGAAGTCGTACGACCCGATGAACATCCCCGCGAAGTCGCCGAGCTCGACGGTCACGCCCAGCTCCTCCCGGGCCTCGCGCACGGCCGCCTCGGCGGGGTGCTCGAAGCCGTCGCAGAAGCCGCCGGGCAGGTCCCAGTAGCCCTTGCGGGGCTCGCGGGCCCGCCGGATGGCCAGGAACGTCTCGTCGCGCAGGATGACGACGGTGCCGGTGGGGCGCGGGTTGCAGTAGGTCTCGTAGCCGCACGCGGCGCACCTGGCGGGCGGCTCACCCGTGGGCGCGCCGCACCGAGGGCAGTGCCGGCCCCCGAGGGCCGGCACCGCTGCCGGGGCCGTCACTTCTTCGGCTTGTCCGCCGCGGGCGTGTCCGAGGTCGACAGGGCGGCGATGAACGCCTCCTGCGGCACCTCGACGCGGCCCACCATCTTCATCCGCTTCTTGCCCTCCTTCTGCTTCTCCAGCAGCTTGCGCTTGCGGCTGATGTCACCGCCGTAGCACTTGGCGAGCACGTCCTTGCGGATGGCGCGGATCGTCTCGCGGGCGATGATCCGGCTGCCGATGGCGGCCTGGATCGGCACCTCGAACTGCTGGCGCGGGATGAGCTTCTGCAGCTTGCCGGCGATGGTGACGCCGTAGTTGTACGCCTTGTCCTTGTGCACGATGGCGCTGAAGGCGTCGACCGGCTCGCCGTGCAGCAGGATGTCGACCTTGACCAGGTCGGCCTGCTGCTCGCCGGAGGGCTCGTAGTCGAGGCTCGCGTAGCCCTTGGTGCGGCTCTTGAGCTGGTCGAAGAAGTCGAAGATGATCTCACCGAGGGGCAGCGTGTAGCGCAGCTCGACGCGGTCGGCGGACAGGTAGTCCATGCCCAGCAGCGAGCCGCGGCGGCCCTGGCAGAGCTCCATGACCGCGCCGACGAAGTCGTTCGGGGTCAGCACCGTGGCGCGGACGGTCGGCTCGTAGATCTGGCCGGTCTTGCCGTCGGGGAACTCGCTGGGGTTCGTGACCATGTGCTCGGAGCCGTCGTCCATGATCACGCGGTACACCACGTTGGGCGCCGTGGAGATCAGGTCGAGGTTGAACTCGCGCTCCAGCCGCTCCTGGATGATCTCCAGGTGCAGCAGGCCGAGGAAGCCGCAGCGGAAGCCGAAGCCGAGCGCGAGGCTGGTCTCGGGCTCGTAGACCAGGGCCGCGTCGTTGAGCTTGAGCTTGTCGAGGGCGTCGCGCAGCAGCGGGTAGTCCGAGCCGTCGATCGGGTACAGGCCCGAGTACACCATCGGCTTGGGGTCCTTGTAGCCCCCCAGCGGCTCGGTCGCCGGCTTCGCGTTGATGGTGACCGTGTCACCCACCCGCGACTGGCGCACGTCCTTCACGCCGGTGATGAGGTACCCCACCTCGCCCGCCCCGAGCCCGGTGCTCTTGATCGGCTCGGGCGAGATGACGCCGATCTCCAGCAGCTCGTGCACCGCGCCGGTGGACATCATGCGGATGCGGTCGCGGGCCTCGATCCGCCCGTCGACCACCCGGACGTAGGTGACCACGCCCCGGTACACGTCGTACACGGAGTCGAAGATCATCGCCCGGGCGGCGCCGGCGGACTCGCCGGCCGGCGTCGGCAGCTGCCGCACGATCTCGTCCAGCAGGTGCGCGACGCCCGCGCCCGTCTTGCCCGACACGCGCAGGCAGTCGTCCGGCTCGCAGCCGATGAGGTGGGCCAGCTCCTCCGCGTACTTCTCCGGCTGCGCGGCCGGCAGGTCGATCTTGTTGAGCACGGGGATGATCTGCATGTCGTTCTCGAGCGCGAGATACAGGTTGGCCAGCGTCTGCGCCTCGATGCCCTGGGCGGCGTCGACGAGCAGGACGGCCCCCTCGCACGCGGCCAGGCTGCGCGAGACCTCGTAGGTGAAGTCCACGTGCCCCGGCGTGTCGATCATGTTCAGCACGAACTCGTCGCCGGCCAGGTCGCCCTCGCGAACCTTCCACGGCATGCGCACGGCCTGGCTCTTGATCGTGATGCCGCGCTCGCGCTCGATGTCCATGCGGTCGAGATACTGGGCCCGCATCTGCCGCGCCTCGACCACCTCGGTCAGCTGCAGCATCCGGTCGGCCAGCGTCGACTTGCCGTGGTCGATGTGGGCGATGATGCAGAAGTTGCGGATCCGGTCCGGCACGGTGGCGCCGGGGCGGTTCGCGCCGGGGTCGATCGTCGGTGGCACAGGCGTCCGTTCTCCATCGGGCTGGGATCGCATATATCGTCCCACGCCCGCCGCGAAACCGGCTCACGGCCGTACCCCGCGGGACCTCCTCGGCCGGCTCCTTCCGGAAAGTCCGGACGTTCGGCGCATAAACCGGGCATCATGGGGTAGCAGACGCGCGTCATGCCCCGCCAAGAGACTCGTGAGAGCCGGCCGAGAGGACATCGAGAGAGCTGCATTGAATACTGGATCGCGGTCCCCCGATCACGTCCGGAACGGGGGTCGGCGAGACAGGCTGTGCACCCGACCTCGCCGAGCGGACGAGTCTTGGGACCGAGAACAGGCACGCTCCGGAGCGGGTCCAACTCCATAGGTTCGGCCAGACCATCGGTGAGGCCGGAGCGGCAGTTCGGCTGGAGCAGCGGTTGGGCTAGAGCAGCGCGCCTTCGTCGTGGAGCCAGTCCACGAAGCCGAGGGCCACCACGGCCGCGCAGTCGACGAGCTCGGCGACGAACGCGTCGTGCGCGCCCGACAGCAGCGGCACCTGCATCTCGGCGTAGATGGGCAGCTGGCCACGGTCGGTCGCGTCGCCGACGTAGGCCTTGTAGAAGCGCCGGGTGTGGTTCCACTCGTTGATCACCCGGTAGGCCCGGTCGGCCCAGTCCGGCGGCACCGTCGCGTGCGGCCGCGCCCGCATGACCAGGATCTCGTCCGCCGGCCCCTCCAGCGCGAACAGCACCGCGTGGCGCTCCCAGAGCGCGAGCAGGCTGCCGTCACCATCCGTCAGGTAGCGGATGTCGAGCTTCTCGAGGGCCTCCGCGACCCGTGGCAGTGTCACCGGCGCGATCCCGCCGGCGCCGTCCTCCTGCGGCTTCTCGCACGCTCCGTCGATCGTCGAGGTTGCGTCTTCCCGCGGCAGCTGAGCCACGATCGAGTCGGTCTTCGACCCGCTCGCCTGCTCGGCCCGCCATGGCCACCTTGGCATCGTCCCGGCTCCCTGCTCCCCCGTGCGCCTCCACCCGCATGTGCGGTCCGTCGCCAACCGAATTCGCTCGGCGGTGGACCCGAAAGAGGACGGTACCCGTTCGGTCGAGTTTCAGCAGCCCCCAATTTCACCCTCGCACCACCCGTTCGGGTGAGGGTCTTACAGCCGTCTATCCGATGAGCAGTGATCCGCCGGCTCGATGCCAGGCAGAGCCATATGCGCAGGCCAGAGCCGTCCACGGGCCCGAAATCCGGACATCGACCAAGTCCGGCGGGCCGCCGCCGACGAACCCCATCCGGATGACCGCCTGGACGAGACGCTGCGTAACGGGTATACGCCGGCCCGTCTCCGTCGTGACCACGATGGGCTCATGATCGAGCAGCGCGTCGCGCAGGACCCGGGAGCCGACCGGGCGGCCGCCGACCCCCTCGGCGGCCGCGGTCCGCAGGGTCTGCGCGGCCGCCGCGCCGACCCGCAGGACGTCGGCCGCCGGGATGCGCTCGACCACCGTCCCCGGGACCGCCGGCAGCGACCAGCGCCAATCCGTGTCCCGCGATGCGGGAAGCTCGCCATCGACCGACGCGAGCAGATCGCGGGCCGAGACGGTCCGGTCCCGGGACACCGCGGCGGCGATGCCGCGGGTCACGAGCACCCCCCACGGCAGCCGCGACCACAGCGCCACCCGCTCCCCCGCGGGCCGCAGCCGCACGACGGCGGCGGGGTCGAGCCGGGCCACCCGCCCGGCGAACGCGCAGACGTCGGAGCGGCCGGATTCGGCCAGCCAGGCCACTATCCGAGCCAGGGCGAGAGGAACTCGCGCTCGATGTCGCGGACCCGGCGGGGGCGCCCGGCCTCGAGGTCGTAGGGGACGCAGACGGTCCGCGCCCGGGACGCCAGCTCGTCGCCGTCGAAGAGCTCGTACGCCACGATCAGCCGCGACGCCTTGATCTGCTCGATCCACAGCTCGATGCGCACCGGGTCGCCGTAGTCGACCGGACGAAGATAGTCGATCTCATGACGTGAGATGACGATGCCGTTCTCGAACGACTCCAGGCCGGCCGCCCGGGCAGCGGTGAACATCAGCGCAACGCGCGCCTCCTCGTAGAGCGTGAGGAAGCGCGCGTTGTTGACGTGCCCGTACGCGTCCAGATCGGACCAGCGCAGGGCGCAGTGGTAAACGAAGCGGGCCACTACTGTCGGTTGCTGTCAGTCGCGGGTGAGCTTGCGGTAGGTGACGCTGTGTGGCCGGGCCGCCTCGGGTCCGAGCCGGTCGACCTTGTTCTTCTCGTACGACTCGAAGTTGCCCTCGAACCAGAACCACCGGGCCGGGTTCTCGTCGTCGCCCTCCCAGGCCAGGATGTGCGTGGCCACCCGGTCCAGGAACATCCGGTCGTGGGAGATGACCACGGCGCAGCCGGGGAACTCCAGCAGCGCGTTCTCCAGCGACGACAGCGTCTCGACGTCGAGGTCGTTGGTCGGCTCGTCCAGCAGCAGCACGTTGCCGCCGATCTTGAGCGTCAGCGCCAGGTTGAGCCGGTTGCGCTCGCCGCCGGAGAGCACCTTGGTCGGCTTCTGCTGGTCGGGGCCCTTGAAGCCGAACGCGGCCACGTAGGCCCGCGAGGGCATCTCGACCTTGCCGACCATGAGGTGGTCCAGGCCGTCGGAGACGACCTCCCAGACGGTCTTGTCGCCGTCGAGGCCGGCCCGGTTCTGGTCGACGTAGGACAGCTTGACCGTCTCGCCGACCCGCACCACGCCCTCGTCCGGCTTCTCCAGCCCGACGATGGTCTTGAACAGCGTGGTCTTGCCGACGCCGTTCGGGCCGATGATGCCGACGATGCCGTTGCGGGGCAGCGAGAACGACAGCCCGTCGATCAGCACGCCGCGCTCGTCGAAGCCCTTGACCAGGTCCTTGGCCTCGATGACCACGTTGCCCAGGCGCGGGCCCGGCGGGATCTGGATCTCCTCGAAGTCCAGCTTGCGGGTCTTCTCGGCCTCGTTGGCCATCTCCTCGTAGCGCTCGAGGCGGGCCTTGGACTTGGTCTGGCGGGCCTTGGCGTTGGAGCGGACCCACTCGAGCTCCTCGGAGAGGCGCTTCTGCAGCTTCTGGTCCTTGCGTCCGGCCACGGCGAGCCGCTGGGCCTTCTTCTCCAGGTAGGTCGAGTAGTTGCCCTGGTAGCCGTGCACCTGGCCGCGGTCGACCTCGGCGATCCACTCGGCCACGTGGTCGAGGAAGTACCGGTCGTGGGTGACGGCCAGCACGGCGCCCGCGTACTTCTGCAGGTGCTGCTCCAGCCAGTTCACGCTCTCGGCGTCGAGGTGGTTGGTGGGCTCGTCCAGCAGCAGCAGGTCGGGCGCCTCGAGCAGCAGCTTGCACAGCGCGACGCGGCGGCGCTCACCCCCGGAGAGCTGGGTGACGTCGGCGTCGGGGGCCGGGCAGCGCAGGGCGTCCATGGCCAGCTGCAGCTTGGAGTCGATGTCCCACGCGTCGGCGTGGTCGAGCTCCTCCTGCAGGCGGCCCATCTCGTCCATGAGCTCGTCGGAGTAGTCGGTCGCCATGAGCTCGGCGACCTCGTTGAACCGCGCGAGCTTGGTCTTGGTGTCGGCGACGGCCTCCTCGATGTTGCCCAGGACCGTCTTGCTCTCGTTGAGCGGCGGCTCCTGCAGCAGCATGCCGACGGTGTAGCCGGGCATGAGCCGGGCCTCGCCGTTGCTCGGCTTGTCCAGCCCCGCCATGATCTTGAGCAGGCTCGACTTGCCGGCGCCGTTCGGGCCGACCACACCAATTTTCGCGCCGGGCAGGAACGACAGCGTGACGTTGTCGAGCACGACCTTGTCGCCGTGCGCCTTGCGCGCCTTCTCGAGCACGTAGATGTACTGCGCCACGGTGCGCCCCTACCTCCGGTCAGCTTCGCGTACGGGAATCGCCCCAATCTTTCCAGGCCCGGCGCCGAGTGCCCAACCCGGCCCTCACGCGGGCGGGTAGGCCTGGATCACACCGTAGGTCTTCGAGCCGATGACGAGGCTGCGCGGCGTGACCGTGTACGTGGTCCCGTCATTGGTGACGGAGTACGAACGGCTCTTGGCGTCCTCGGAGGCGCCGGGGCGCAGCAGCCCGTTCCTGCCCTCCTCCGGGATCTCGCCGCCCTCCTCGTCGGCCCAGTTCGCGATGCGGTCGTGCCCCTGGTACCACAGCCCCGAGCCGTCCTTCTCGCGGCAGATCCAGGCCTCCTTGTTGTTGCCCGTCCGCACGTACTGCACCAGCTGCATCGGCACCGACGCGCCCGGGTCCTGCTTGAGGGCGCCGGCGCTGACGAACTGCGGGCAGGTGCGCGGGCGCGCCGCGTTGGCGGCGCTGGTCGCGGCCGCGGGAGGCACCGCCGACGGTCCGTCACCGGACGCTGACTTATTCTCATCGATGTCACGTAGGCCGAGGACGTACCCGAAGAGGGCGCCGATGACGGTGAGGATGAGCAGGGAGAGACCGACGACGGTGACGGTCCGGCCCGACTCCCGTACGGGTTCGACATCGATGCGCGACATGCACAGCAGGATCGCACCTGTGAGCCAGCACTCCGCATGCTGCCAGGTCGCACCGGGGATCAGTAGGCTGAAAGTACGAGGGTGGATCACCCAGGGGGAGGACTCGACACGTGGCTGGAGACAGTGCATTCGTAGTGGTCGCCAACCGGTTGCCCGTCGACAAGGTGGTGGGCCCGGACGGCGAGGTCAGCTATCGCAGGAGCCCGGGCGGGCTGGTGACCGCGCTCGAGCCCGTGCTCGAGCAGCGCAACGGGACCTGGGTCGGCTGGCCCGGCGGGGCCGGGGACACCGACACCCAGGAGGAGACGTTCGAGGCCGGCGGGATTCATCTGCACACCGTGCCGCTCAGCGCGGGCGAGATCGAGCGCTACTACGAGGGCTTCTCCAATTCCAGCCTCTGGCCGCTCTATCACGACGCCGTGGAGACGCCGATCTTCAAACGTCGATGGTGGGAGTCGTACCGTCTGGTCAACGAGCGATTTGCGAAGGCCGTCGCCGACGATGCCGCGCCGGGCGCCACGGTGTGGGTCCAGGATTACCAGTTGCAACTGGTGCCGGCCCTGCTACGCGAGTCCCGGCCCGATCTCAAGATCGGGTTTTTTCTGCACATCCCATTCCCGCCCGTCGAACTGTTCATGCAACTACCGCGCCGCGCCGACATTCTCAAGGGTCTGCTCGGTGCCGATCTGGTTGGTTTCCAGCGGCCACTCGGCGCGCAGAACTTCGTCCAACTGGCCCGACATCTGCTCGGCACCCGCGTGCGCCGCGGAATCGTGGAGTGGGAGGGTCGCACGGTGCGCGCCGAGGCTTTCCCGATCTCGATCGACGTCGAGGAGATGCGGCGGCTGGCCGCGTCGCCGGAAGTGCAGGCCAGGGCGGCCGCGATCCGCACCGAGCTGGGAGAGCCCCGCACGATCATTCTGGGGGTGGACCGGCTCGACTACACCAAGGGCATCGAAAGGCGCCTCAAGGCATTCAGGGAACTGCTGTCGGATGGACGACTCACGGCGCCCGAGACGGTGATGGTACAAGTGGCTACGCCGAGCCGGGAGCGGGTGGAGCACTACCAGACGCTCCGGGTGAACGTCGAGCGTGAGGTCGGGCGGATCAATGGGGAGTACGGACGAGTTGGCCAACCGGCCGTGCACTATCTCCATCAGTCGTACAGTCGGGCTGAGCTGGCCGCGTTGTATGTTGCGGCCGACGTGATGATGGTGACTCCGCTGAGGGATGGCATGAACCTGGTGGCCAAGGAGTATGTCGGTGCCCACGCCGACGGCCGGGGCGCCATCGTGCTTTCGGAGTTCGCGGGCGCGGCCGCCGAGCTGCGCCAGGCGTTCCTGTGCAATCCGCACGACCTCGACGGGGTGAAAGACGCACTCATGCGTGCGATCCATGTCGACCCGGTCGAGGGCCGCAAGCGAATGCATGCTATGCATTCCCACCTGCGCGCCCACGATGTCCGAACCTGGGCGGACTCGTTCCTGGACGCGCTCGGCGCCGCATCGTGACCCGCCCGTCGGCTCGGCGCCTGCTCGACCGCACAGCTCCAACCGCTCGGCACCCTGACGAACATCTCGTCGAGCAACCAGTCGAACACCCTGTCGAACACCCTGTCGAACACCCTGTCGAACACCCTGAATGCACAACCGACTTCCACGAACAGGCCGGACATGAACCAGATCTCGGCGACAGGCAACGGCCTCTCGCTCGACCCGGACCTCCGCGCGGCGGTGCTACGCGTCGCCCGCGTGCCCAACCTCTTGGTGGCATGTGACTACGACGGCACCCTCGCGCCGATCGTCGCGGACCCCACCAAGGCGACTCCGACCGCCGAGTCCGTAGCCGCCGTGCGCGCCCTCTCGTCGCTGCCGCAGACGACGGTGGGCGTGATCAGCGGCCGGGCCCTGCGTGACCTAGCCGCCCTGTCCCGCCTCCCCGCCGAGGTGCGCCTCGTCGGCAGCCACGGCTCCGAGTTCGACGTCGGCTTCGTCGACGAGCTGCCGCCCGAGCGCCAGCAGCGCCGCGGCGAGCTGCAGGCCGCGCTCAACGCCATCTGCCGGGACCAGCCGGGCGTCCGGCTAGAGAGCAAGCCCGCGAGCATCGCGGTGCACACCCGGGCGGCGCCGCGGGACGTGGCCCAGCGGGTCTTCGACGCCGTGCGCAGCGGGGCGGCGCTGTGGCCCGACATCGAGGTGACCACCGGCCGGGAGGTCATCGAGCTCTCGGTGGTGCCGACCGACAAGGGCCTGGCCGTCGACGCGCTGCGCATGCAGGTGTCGGCAAGCGCGGTGGTGTACCTCGGCGACGACGCCACCGACGAGAAGGCCTTCGCCCACCTGCACGGCCCCGACCTCGGCATCAAGGTCGGGGTGGGCGAGGAGGAGACGCAGGCCCGCTTCCGCATCGACGGCGCGGACGCGGCGGTGGCCGTCCTCGAGCTGCTGCTGTTCACCCGGCGGCGCTGGCTCTTCGGCGAGCAGGCGGTGCCGATCGAGCGGCACTCGATGCTGTCCAACACCCACACCGTCGCCCTGCTCACGCCGGCCGCCCGGGTCACCTGGCTGTGCCACCCGAAGCCGGACTCGGGCGCGGTCTTCGCCGACCTGCTCGGCGACACGGCGGCCGGGCACTTCACGGTGCAGCCGGAGAAGGGCGGCACCCCGCTCGGGCAGCGCTACCGGCCGGGCACCATGACGGTGGAGACCCGCTGGTCGGGCCTGACCGTCACCGACTGGCTGGACCACCACCGCACCGGCAACTCGCTGATCCGCGTGCTGTCGGGCAGCTCCCGGGCCCGCATCGACTTCGTCCCGCGCCCGGACTTCGGCCAGGTGCACATCCGCCTGCAGCCGCTCGGCGGTGACGGCCTGCTGGTGCTGGGCTCCAACGAGCCGATCGCGCTGTACTCCCCCGGCATCGAATGGGAGATCAGCTCCGACGGCCACAGCGACATGGCCCGCGCGACGGTCGACCTCAACGCGGTCGGCGGCACGGCCATGCTGGAGCTGCGGCTCGGCACCGACTCGATCGAGGCGCCGCGGGTGGAGCTGGCCGAGCGGCAGATCGCGGCCGAGGCCGCCTGGCGCGACTGGTCGGAGTCGCTCAAGCTGCCCTCGGTCGCCAAGGACCTGGTCCGGCGCAGCGCGCTCACCCTGCGCGGCCTGTGGCACAAGCCCAGCGGCGCGATCCTGGCCGCCGCGACCTCCTCGCTGCCGGAGGAGATCGGCGGCTCCCGCAACTGGGACTACCGGTACTGCTGGCTGCGCGACGCCTCGCTGACCGCCAAGGCCCTCGTCGACCTCGGCTCCACCGAGGAGGCCGAGTCCCTGGTGCGCTGGACGCTGCGCGTGGCCGACAACACCGACGGGCACCCGGAGCGGCTCCACCCGCTGTACACCCTCGACGGCACCGAGCTCGGCCCCGAGGCCGTGATCGAGGCGCTGCCCGGCTACGCGGGCTCCCGCCCGGTGCGCATCGGCAATGCGGCCAACGGCCAAGTGCAGCTGGACGTGTTCGGCCCCGTCGCCGACCTGATCTGCGCCCTCGCCGACGTGCGCCCGCCCGAGGAGGGCGACTTCGCGCTCATGAACGCGATGGTCGAGGCCGTCGAGCGCCGCTGGCACGAGCCGGACCACGGCATCTGGGAGGCCCGCCGGCGCCCGCGGCACTACGTCTACTCCAAGGTCATGTGCTGGATGACCGTCGACCGCGGCATCCAGCTCTTCGAGCGCCAGGGCCGCCCGGTCCCCGAG
Organism: Dactylosporangium sp. CA-052675; assembly: GCF_050947935.1. Lineage (GTDB taxonomy): Bacteria > Actinomycetota > Actinomycetes > Mycobacteriales > Micromonosporaceae > Dactylosporangium. Next base: position 9,210,191 of record NZ_CP192010.1, read on the forward strand.
GTCTGGCACACCCTGCGCGCGACCATCGCCGACAACGTGCTCGACAAGGGCTGGAACGAGAAGGTCGGCGCGTACACGGTCGCCTACGGCTACGAGGAGATGGACGCCTCGGTGCTGTGGATCGGCCTGTCCGGCCTGCTCACCGACGACGACCCGCGGTTCCTGGCCACGGTCCTGGCCGTCGAGGCCGACCTGCGCGAGGGCCCGACCGTGTACCGCTACCGCTGGGACGACGGCCTGCCCGGCGTCGAGGGCGGCTTCCACCTGTGCACGACGTGGATGATCGAGGCGTATCTGCGCACCGGCCGCCGCGCCGACGCCGAGGAGCTCTTCGCCCAGTTCATCGAGTGCGCCGGTCCGACGGGGCTCATCCCGGAGGAGTACGACCCGATGACCGAGCGCGCCCTGGGCAACCACCCGCAGGCGTACTCGCACCTGGGCCTGATCCGCTGCGCGCTCGAGCTCGACCGCGCGTAGGACACGACGAACCGGGGCGCCCCTTCACCCGAAGGAGCGCCCCGTTCGCGCGTAAGCACCCCGGATCTACGGCTCCGCGGGCGGGTCGGTGGACAGCGCGTCGACGACCGGGCCGATCACGATCACGGCCGGTGGGCGCAGGCCGGCCGACTTCGCGGCGTCGGCGACCGTGGCCAGCGTCGCCCGTACCGTCCGCTGATCCCGGGTCGTCCCCTCCTGCACGACGGCGACGGGCGTGTCCGGGGACCGGCCGTGCGCCAGCAGGACCGCGGCGATCGAGGGCAGGTTCTTCAGCCCCATCAGCACGCACACCGTCCCCCGCAGCCGGGCCAGGGCCGCCCAGTCCACGAGCGACTCGGCGTGCCCCGGGGCGAGGTGCCCGGAGACCACGGTGAACTCGTGTGCGATCCCGCGATGGGTCACCGGAATCCCGGCCGCGGCCGGCACGGCGATCGAGCTCGTGATCCCCGGCACCACGACGACCGGCACCCCCGCCGCCGCGCACGCGAGCACCTCCTCGCCGCCGCGGCCGAAGACGTACGGGTCCCCGCCCTTGAGGCGCACCACGAACTTCCCGGCCTGGGCCCGCGTGACGAGGACCCGGTTGATCTCCTCCTGCGTGGCCGAGGGCCCGTAGGGGATCTTCGAGGCGTCCACGAGCTCGACCTCCGGCCGCAGCTCGTCCAGCAGGAGCCCGGACGCGAGGCGGTCGATCACCACCACGTCGGCCGCGGCCAGCAGCCGCCGCCCGCGCACGGTCAGCAGCTCCGGGTCGCCCGGCCCGGACCCGACGAGCGCGACGGTCCCGGCCAGATCGGCGCCCGCCGTGACGCCGGCCGTCCCCAGCTGCTCGCCGATCGCGTCGCGCACCGCCACCGCGCGGGCCGGGTCGCCGCCGGCCAGCACGGCCACGGTCAGCGGGCCGTGCCGGGTCACCGCGGGCGTCCACGCGGTCGCGGCGTGGCGGTCGTCGGCGCGCACGGTGAAGATCCGCTTCGCGGCGGTCACCTCGCTGATCGCGCGGGCCGCCTCCGGGTCGCTGACGGCGACGTGGACGAGCCACACGTCGTCGACGTCGGCGGGCTCGAAGCGGCGCTCGCGCCAGGTGAGCCGGCCGGCGTCGAGGTGGGCGCGCAGGGCGGGGGTGATGTGCGGGGAGACGAGCACGACGTCCGCGCCCGCGTCGAGCAGTGCGGGCACGCGCCTGGTGGCGACCGCGCCGCCGCCGACCACCAGGACGCGTAACCCGTCGAGCCGTAAACCGAGGGGGTAGGGGTTCACTTGTGGGCTACTCCAGCGGAATCGAAAGTGGCAACCTCGTGCAACACGCGGACAGCACTGGCCACGATCGGCAGCGCCAGCACGGCGCCGGTGCCCTCGCCCAGGCGCAGGCCCAGGTCGACGAGCGGTTCGAGCTCAAGATAGCCCAGGGCCACGGTCGCGCCCGGCTCGGCCGAGCGGTGCCCGGCGATCATCGCGGCGGTCGCGGCCGGGGCGAGCGCGTGGGCGGCCAGGGCGGCCGAGGCGGCGATCACGCCGTCGAGCACGACCGGCACGCGCAGTTGGGCGGCCTTGAGGATGTACCCGGCCAGCGCCGCGTGCTCGTAGCCCCCGACCGCGGCCAGCACGTCGATCGGGTCCTCGGCCTCGAGCCCGACGACGGCGGAGGTGACCACGGCGACCTTGCGGGCGTGCGTCTCGCTGTCGATGCCGGTGCCGAGCCCGGTCACGGCGGCCGGGTCGGCGTGCGTGAACGCCGCGATGAGCGCCGCCGACGGGGTGGTGTTGGCGATGCCCATGTCGCCGGTGAGCAGCGCCCGGGCGCCGCCGTCGACCAGGTCCGCGGCGACCCGCATGCCGGTCTCCAGCGCCTGGACGGCCTCCTCGCGGGTCATCGCCGGCCCGGTGCTCAGGTCGCGGGTCCCGGCCCGCACCTTGCGCTCCAGCAGGCCCTCGGCCGGGCCGAGCGCGGCCTTCACGCCCACGTCCACGACCGTGACCGAGACCCCGGCCTGGCGCGCGAAGGCGTTGACCACGGCACCGCCGGCGAGGAAGTTCGCCACCATCTGCGCGGTGACCTCCTGCGGCCACGGGGTCACGCCCTGCTCGTGCACGCCGTGGTCCCCGGCGAAGATGGCCAGCGCGGCGGGCTCGGGAATCGGCGGCGGGCAGGTGCCGGCGAGGCCGGCCAGCCGTACCGCCAGCGTCTCCAGCGCCCCGAGCGACCCCATCGGCTTCGTGAGGCGGCCCTGCAGGGCCCGGGCGGCCGCGATGGCCTCGTCGTCGAGCGGCCGGATCGCGGCAATCGTCTCGTGCAGCATGTTCACCCTCCCAGTACGTTCGACAACACCGCGACGAAGGCGTCACTCGTGGCAGTGTCCCGCACGGCAATACGTAACCAGTCCGGGCCCAGTCCCGGGAAGGTTTCGCCACGCCGGACGGCGAACCCGCGCTCGCGCAGCGCGCCGCGCACCCGCTCGCCGTCCGGGACCCTGATCAGCACGAACGAGCTCGCGGGGCGCCCGGCCACGGCCACGCCGGCCCGGGCGAGGGCGGCGAGGAGGTGGGCGCGGTCGGCGGCGAGCCGGACGGCGATCTCACGCTCCGTGTCCACGGCGCGCGGCGAGGCGCAGGCGATCGCGGCGGCCAGCGCGGGCGTGGAGACGCTCCACAGCGGGGCGTGCTCGCGCATCCGGTCGAGCAGCGGCTCGGGGCCGAGCACGTAGCCGATCCGCAGCCCGGCCAGCCCCCACGTCTTGGTCAGGCTCCGGATCACCAGCAGGCCGGGCCGGTCGCGGCGGCCGGCCAGGGACTCGGGCTCGCCGGGCACCGTGTCGGCGAAGGCCTCGTCGACGACGGTGATCCGCCCCGGTTTCGTCAGGCTCGCCAATGTTTCGGCGTGGTGCAGTACCGAAGTGGGGTTTGTCGGATTTCCCACCACCACGAGGTCGGACGTGTCCGGGACGTCCGACTCGCCCAGCACGAACCCGTCCGCCTCGCGCAGCACGACCCGCTCGACGGCGTGGCCCGCGGCCAGCAGCGCCGCCTCGGGCTCGGTGAACTGTGGGTGTACCACCACCGCCCGCTCGGGCCGGAAGGCCTGCGCGATGAGCACGAACGCCTGGGCCGCTCCGGCCGTGAGCAGCACCTCCCCGGCGGGCCGCCCGTGCCGCGCCGCGATCGCCGCGGTGGCCTCGGCCGGGTCCGGGTAGCGCGCGAGGTGGGCCAGCGACGCCGTCACCGGCCCCATGAGCCACGACGGGGGCGCCGCCGTGCGGACGTTGACGGCGAGGTCGACGAGGCCCGGCGCGATCTCAGCGTCGCCGTGGAACCGCAGCATCAGGCGATCGTCGCGTACGGCGAACCGATTTGTCCTAGCTTAAGAATGTGATCGCGCGCACGATGCGAGTGGCCGGCGGCTTCCTCGCGCTCCTGCGGACCGGGCTCATCGTGGGGCTGGCCGTAGCCGCGCTCGTCTATCCCCTGGCCGCGGTCAGCGGAATGGGCGTGAAGAAGGGCGCCGACGAGCTCGCGATGCCCCCGGAGGCGCTGCGGCAGGCGCTGCCGGCCCAGACCACGCACGTCTACGCGGCCGACGGCAGCACGATGCTCGCCCAGTTCTACGAGGAGTACCGCACGTACACCTCCCTCGACTCGATGTCCGTCAACGTGCAGCACGCGATCGTCGCCGCCGAGGACGCCCGGTTCTGGGAGCACCACGGCGTGGACTTCAAGGGCGTCGCGCGCGCGTTCGTGGCCAACCACAAGGCCGGCGGCGTGTCGCAGGGCGCGTCGACGATCACGATGCAGTACGTGCGCAACGCCCTGCGCGACAGCGCCCGCACGCCGGCCGAGGTCAACGCGGCCACCGAGCAGACCGGGGCGCGCAAGGTGCGGGAGATGAAGCTCGCGATCGAGCTCGAGAAGCACATGAGCAAGCAGGAGATCCTGGAGCGGTACCTCAACGTCGCCTACTTCGGCCACCGCGCCTACGGCGTCCAGGCGGCCGCGGAGGTCTACTTCTCGAAGCAGCCCGCCGACCTCACCGTGCCGGAGGCGGCCCTGCTCGCGGGCCTGGTGCAGGCGCCCTCGTCCTACGACCCCGCGGTCGGCGACGCGAAGGCCGCGACCGCCCGGCGCAACTACGTCATCGACCGCATGGCCGACCTCAAGTACCTCAGCGCGGCCGACGCCACCGCGGCCCACGCCGAGCCCATCGCGCTGAAGCTCACCGACCCGCCCAACGACTGCCTGGCGACCAGGCCCGGGTACGGCTTCTTCTGCGCGATGTTCCGCTCCTGGTGGGCGAACCAGCCCGCGTTCGGCGCGAACTCGACCGAGCGCCTGGAGGCGTTGCGGCGCGGCGGGTACAGGATCGTCACGTCGCTGGACCCGCGCGTGCAGGACGCGGCGCAGGCGCAGATCCTCAAGCGGGAGCAGGCGCGCAGCCCCTACGCCCTCGGCCAGGTCGCGATCGAGCCGGGCACGGGCCTCATCCGGGCGATGGCGGTCAACCGGGTGTACTCCCTCGACCGCGCCAGCAACGGCCCCCACTCGGACCCGCGGCAGCGCAAGCGGCTGCGCGGCAACTACCCGAACACGGTCAACCCGCTGCTGGGCGGCGGCGACGACATGGCCGGCTACCAGGCGGGCTCGACGTTCAAGATGTTCACCATGCTCGCGGCGCTGGAGCAGGGGCTGCCGCTGTCGACCGCGATCTACTCGCCGAAGACGGTGCAGACGAAGTACAAGACGGGCCGCAGCAGCTCCGCCCACTGCGGCAACGACTTCTGGTGCCCGTCGAACGCCTCGGACTCGATGACCGGCCGGCAGACCATGTGGTCCGGCTTCGGCAAGTCCGTGAACACGTACTTCGTCCAGCTCGAACAGCGCGTCGGCGCCGACGCGGCCGTGCGCATGGCCGAGCGCCTCGGGCTGCACTGGCGCACCGGCATCGACAAGACCCAGGCCTCCCCGGCCAAGGCGAAGGGCTGGGGCGCGTTCACCCTGGGCGTGGCCGACACGACCCCGCTGGAGATGGCGGGCGCGTTCGCCACGGTCGTCGCCGACGGCGTGCACTGCGAGCCGATGCCGGTCCGCTCCATCACCGACGCGAGCGGCAAGCCGGCCGTGGACGACAAGGGCGTGGAGGTGGCCAAGCCGCGCTGTGCCCAGGTCCTCTCGGCCGACGTGGCCCGCGGGGCGGTCGACGCGGCCCGGTGCGTGACGGGTTACAAGGCCGCGACGGGCGACTGCGGCGGGTGGTCGACGGCGCCTCGCGTGTTCGCGACGGTACGTCGCCCGGTCGCCGGCAAGTCGGGCACCACGGACGACGACCGGGCGGCCTGGTTCGTGGGGATGACGCCGGGGCTGACGGTGGCGGGCTTCATCGCCGACCCGGACAATCCGCTGCACCGGGTCGGGTCCGGCAACGCCGGGAAGCCTCGCGAGACGGTGGCGGAGACGCTGCGGGACGCCCTGGCCGGGACCCCGGTGCGCGGCTTCACACCCCCCGGCCCGCAGATCGTCGGCAAGAAGCCCCCGGCCGCGAAGGCTCACACGAGAACCACGACCCCGCCCCGCGCCTGAAGCCTGGTCCCGCCACTTCCGGATCGCGCCTCGATGCCTGCGGGCGTGGCTCACGCGGCCCGCCGATCCGGACCAGTTCGATGCGGGTTTGATGCGGGCCGTGTCGAGTCGCTTCCGGGGCGGCTGCTCGGCCTCTCCCCGGCCGGTCGGAGTCGTGCTTCTCCGGCCGGTCGCAGTCGTGCTTTCCCCGGCCGGTCGGAGTCATGCTTTCCCCGGCCGGTCGCAGTCGTGCCGGCGGCGGCTCCTGGCGAACCGCCGCTTCAGCGAATGTCGGACGGCAGCAGCGACCAGCTCTCGAGATCGACCCGCCCGCTGGCCAGCGACCCGGCGTTGCGCAGCAGCCCCTCGTAGGTGAACCCGGCCTTCTCCGCCACCCTGCGCGAGGCCACATTCCCGGGCGCGACCCGCAGCTCGATCCGCTGAAACCGGTGCTCGAGCAGCAGCGACAACGCGAGCACGTCGACCGCTTCGGGCGCGACCCCGTAGCCGCGGGCATCCGCCGCCACGGCATAGGCGATCTCCGTGGACCGCGTCAGCCAGTCGGTGTTCTTGGTCCACAGGCACCCGACGAGCCGCTCGTCCTCGCGCCGGACGATGCCGTAATGGTCCCCGGCCCCGCTGTCCCGCCGCTCGACCGCCAGCTCCGTGCACCACGCGTAGCCGTCGAACTCCTCGAGCTCATCGGGCGCGACGGGCAGCCAACGCCGGACGAGCCGGTCGGCGAAGATCTCCGCGACCCGCTTGTCGTCGTCGGCCCCGAGCGGCCGCACCGTGAGCCGCGGCGTCTCGACGAGCAGCGAGGGAAAGCGCCGAAGCGCCACCGACCAGGTCGACACTAGGCCGCCTCGCTGGACCCACCGGTGGGCGGCTTCCCGCCACCGTCACCGTCGGAGCCGCCGTCGGGCCCCGCACCGTGCCCGAGCCCCGCACCGTGCCCGAGCCCCGCACCGTGCCCGAGCCCCGCACCGTGCCCGAGCCCCGCACCGTGCCCGAGCCCCGCACCGTGCCCGAGCCCCGCACCGTGCCCGAGCCCCGCACCATGCTCCGGCCCCGCACCGCGCTCAAGCCCCACGCCGTGCTCGGGCCCCGCGCCGTGCTCGGCGACGCCCCGGTTCGCCCCGTCCGCGGCCTCCCGCACGCCCGCCAGGTCCGCCGCTCCAGCGCCCGAACCGGCGCTCGACCCATCCCCGCTCGCGCCGGCGGCCGGCACGCTCGCGAGGTCTGCGCCCGACCCGGCGGACGTGGCACCCCCGAGCGGCGAGGGAGGAACGGCATCGGCACGCGTGCCACCGCCGTATCCTGCGCCCAGGTCCACGGCTCCCGCACTCGCGGCGGCGGACGTGGCACCCCCGAGCGGCGGGGCGGAGACGGCACCGGCGGCCGCACCGGACGATGTTCCCGAAACTGACGAAGCAGGCACGGAACCGGACACTACCGAACCGGGAGCACCGGAGACCGGCGCCGACACGGGCGCGGCGGGAATCGACGCGGTTGCGACCGAACGCCCGACCGCCGGCGGGGCCGAGACCGGCGGCGCCGACACCGGGGCCTGCTCCGCGATCTCACCCGCGGCGATCCCCGGCGACGGGTACGACCCGGCCTCCCCCGACTGCACCGCCTCCGACTCCCCCGCCGGCATCGCGGTCACCCCGCCGGGCGCCGCGGACACGGGCGCCGAGGAGGCCGCCGGCATCGCCTCGGAGAACGCGGGCATCGGAGCCGAGGACACCGGCATCGGAGCCGAGGACACGGGCATCGCGGCCGAGAGCGCCGGCCCGCCGTCACCCGGCGACAGCGCCCCGGCGGCCGCCGACGAGACCGGCCCGGCGACCGGCGACGAGACCGGCCCGGCGACCGGCGACGAGACCGGCCCGGCGACCGGCGAGGAGACCGAGGCAGAGGCCGGCGAGGCGTCCAGCGGCGAATCCTGGCCACCGGGAAGCGACGAGACCGGCCCCGCGACCGGCGGCGCAAGCGAGGCGCCCGGACCACCGACGGGTGACGACACCGAAGCCGGCCCGGCGGACGACACCGGCGAGGCGACCGGGACGGGGAGGGGCGAGGAGTACGAGTCGGCGGCGCCCGGTGCGAGCCGGGCGGCGGACGGCGAGACGGCTCCCGGGCCGTACGCGGTGATCGGCCCCGTCACCGAAGGCGACGACACCGGCTGAGCGGAGGACTGGACGGGCACAATCCCAGACGATGGCAGCCCCGGCGCCTCCGCGGGTCCGTTCGGCCCGGAAGGCACCCCAACGCTCGCCTCATCCGTCGCGGTCGCCGCACCACCAGCGGCAGACACGGCCAGCACCGTCGTCGCCTCGGACCCGCCGACCGGCTCCGGCTCACCCGGCGCGTCAGGCGCCCCGGACACGGACGAAGCCGCCACCGCAGGCGCGGCCGACACCGACGAGGCCGCCGCGGCGGGACCCGAGCCCTCGGGCGAGGACGCGGGCGAAGACGAGGACGCGGGCGAAGTCAAGGACGCGGGCGAGGGCGAAGACGACGATGAAGGCGAGGTCCACGGCGTCGGCATGGCCGGACCCAGCGCCGGCCCGAACGGCGAAGAGGCCCCCGGCGAGGTAGGCGCGCTGGCCGGAGCCTCCGACCGATACGTCCCCGACGCCGGCGGCGGGCTCGCCAGCGACGACCCGCGCACCGGATACGACCCCGTGGCCGGCGCCAGAGCCGCGATCGTCCCCGCCCCGCCCGGGCCGGCCAGGATCGACCCGGGGATCGCGGCGGGCAGGCGGGGCGCCGGCGCCTCCGGCGTCGTGTAGTCCGACACGTAGCTGAGCGCCTCGTCCTCCGAAGGCGCGAACGGCGCGGGCACCAGAGCGGCGGGAGCGGGCGCGGGCGATCCGGTGACCGGCGCGGCCGGAGTGGCCGACGCGGCCGGAGAGGCTGACGCGGCCGGAGAGGCTGACGCGGCCGGCGCGGAGGCCGGCGCGGCGGAAGGGGCCGGCACGGCGGAAGGGGCCGGCACGGCGGAAGGGGCCGGCACGGCGGAAGGGGCCGGCACGGCGGTCACGGGAGCCGCCGGCACCGCCGTCACCGGCGAGGCGGGCAGCACCGGCGCGGTCGGGAAGTTCATGACGGGAACCGAGGGCCGGCCGTAGGGGGCGGTCGACGGCGTGCTCCACTGCCCCGGCGCCGGTGCCGCCGTGGCGCTCGCGGCCGCCACGAAGCGGGACGCGATCGCGGGCGTGCCGGCCCAGTGCAGGCCGAGGTAGGACGCGTGCACGCCGCGCTGGACGAAGCCCTCGGCCGGACCCCCGGCCCAGGTCCAGGCGGGCTGCAGCCCGGCCCGCGGGCTGATGCTCGTGCGGTGCATCTTGTGCCCGATGACCTGGGCGCCGACCGGCAGCAGGACTGAGGAGGAGCGGGCGGTGGCCTCGCGGTAGCCGAGCACGACGAGGTCGGTCTCGCGCGCGGAGGCGTCCACGACCCCGCACATCGGGCGGCCGTTGTAGTCGCGGCAGAGCCACACCAGGCCGGTGCCCTCGGCGGCGATCGGCTTGCCGGCCGCGGCGTGGGCGGCGACGGCGGTGCGCAGCCGGCCGTTGAAGGTCAGCTCCTCGGCGTAGGACTCCGGCAGCGCGGACCCGATGACCAGGCCGTCGACGCCGGACGGGAGGACCTCGTCGCGCAGCGGGTCGAACGGGACGACCTCGGCGCCGGCCGCGGTGAGCAGCTCGGCGGTCTCCGGGTAGGCGAAGGCGACGCCGATGACCGGGCGGCGGCCGATGCGGGTGGCGGCGATCGAGGACTGGCCGTCGGCGGCCGCGGCGATCTCGGCCTCGGCGCTCCACGGGTCGGAGGTCAGGCGGGGCGCGGAGCGGGCCAGGGCCATCGTGCGGTCGATGTCGACGGCGCCGGCGATGACCTCGCCGAGGCGGCGCACCGCCCGCACGGCGTCGAGGTTGTTGTGCACCACTGGGGCGACCCCGTGGTGGCGGGAGGGCAGCGGGGCCCCGGCGTCACCGGCGTCGGTGAGCGCGTGGCGGCGCAGGGCGCCCAGGACCGGCACGCCGATGTCGTCGAGCGCCTCCCGCAGCAGCTGCTCGTGGCGGGTCGAGGCGACCCGGTTGAGGATCACGCCGCCGAGCCAGAGCAGCTCGTCGTAGGCCCGGAACCCGTGCACCAGGGCGGCCACCGACTGCCCCATGGCGCCGACGTCGACGACCAGGATCACCGGAGCGCGCAGCAGGCCGGAGATCTGCGCGGTCGACTCGCTGTCGGTGCGCCCGGCGAGCCCGTCGAAGAGGCCCATCGTGCCCTCGACCACGGCGATGTCCAGCGACGCGGCCCCGTGCGCGAACAGGGGGCCCATGCGCTTGGCGCCGACCATGCGCGGGTCGAGGTTGCGGCCCGGACGCCCCCCGGCCAGCCCGAGATAGGCGGCGTCGACGTGGTCCGGCCCGATCTTGAAGCCCGCGGCGCGGTAGCCGCGGGCGGACAGCGCGGCGAGCAGCCCGACCGACACGGCCGTCTTGCCGTGACCGGACGACGGGGCGCTGATCACCAGCCGCGGGATCGTGCTCATGTGCTCCTCCGGCGCTGAGGCATACGTGTGTCCCGGACGATACCGAACGGGCGCCACCATGACCGTCCGGAAGAGGACGGGCTACCGTGCATGGTTGTGTACCGGTTTCTCGCGACGCCCCGGTGGCTCGGCTACGCCGCGCTGGCCTTGGCCGCGGCGACGGTCATGGTCCTGCTCGGCCTGTGGCAGTTCGACCGCTACGACCAGCGGGCGGAGATCAATGCCCGGATCAACGCCGGCACCTCGGCGACGCCGGTGCCGCTGACGGACGTCGTCGGCGCGCCGGGCGGGGGTGCCGGGACGGTCGGACCGGCGCCGGCGGAGCACACGGAGTGGACGCGGGTGACCGTGACCGGCACCTACGACCCGGCCCACGAGATCCTCGTGCGCGGCCGGACGGTCGAGGGCGCCGTCGGCTTCGAGGTGCTGACCCCGCTCGTCCTGCGCGACGGCACCGCGGTCCTCGTCGACCGGGGCTGGGTGCGCCCGGCCGCGGCCGGCGCGCTGACCGCGCCCGACGTGCCCGCGGCCCCCTCGGGCAGCGTGACCGTCTCCGGCCGGCTGCGCCCCTCGGAGAGCCGGGGCGGACGGCCCCAGGAGGTCTCCGGCCATGCGGAGATCCGCCGCATCACGCCCTCGGCGATCGCCCCGACCGTGCCCTACGCCCTCTTCGACGCCTACGTGAGCGCGGACGAGCCCGCGCCCGGCTTCACCGCGGTGCCGGCCGAGAAGCAGAACGCGCTGCAGAACGCCGGCTACGTCCTGCAGTGGTGGCTCTTCGCCGCGATGACCCTCTACGGCTTCGCCTACCTGGCCCGCCGCGAGGCGAGAGGCCCGCGCCCGGACAACCTGCTGGACGATGACGATGACGACGATGAGGGCGAGGGCGAGGACCACGAGGACGAGCGGGCCGACGCTCAGCGGGTGCACAACGCGCCCCTGTGAGCCGCCCGCGAGCAGCGTGCTCACGAGCCGCCCCGGTGAATCGCCCGCACCGTGTCGATGGTGTCGGCCTCGTCGGGGCGCTTGTCCTCCCGGTAGCGCAGCACCCGCGCGAACCGCAGCGCCATCCCGCCCGGGTAGCGCGGCGAGGTCTGCACCCCGTCGAACGCGATCTCCACGACCAGCTCGGGCCGCACCTTCACGACCCACTCCGACTCCTCGACGGCGAGCGTGCGCAGCTTCTCGGTCTGCCACCGCAGCATCTCGTCGGTCATGCCCTTGAACGTCTTGCCGAGCATCACGAACCCGCCCGTCTCCGGGTCCCGCGCGCCCAGGTGCAGGTTGGACAGCCACCCGCGGCGGCGGCCGTGCCCGCGCTCGACGGCCAGCACTACCAGGTCGAGGGTGTGCCGGGGCTTGACCTTGACCCAGGCCGAACCGCGCCGCCCGACGTCGTAGGGAGCCGTGACCGACTTGATCACGAGCCCCTCGTGCCCGGCCGCGACCGCCGCCGCGAACGCCGCCTCGGCCGCCTCGGGCGTGTCGATCACGGTGCGCCCGGCCCGCAGCGGCTCGGGGACGACCCGCTCGAGCGCCGCCCAGCGCTCCCCCGCCGGCCGGTCGAGCAGGTCCTCGCCGTCGAGGTGGAGCACGTCGAAGAAGAACGGCTGCAGGATCGACGCCCCGTCGCGCCGGGCGGCCCGGCTGGAGGTCTCCTGGAACGGGATGGCCCGGCCGCTGTCCGGGTCGACGCCGACCGCCTCGCCGTCGAGCACGATCGAGGACACCCCGAGCGCGGCGACGGCCGCGACCACGCCGGGCAGGCGGGCGGTGATGTCGTCGAGGCTGCGGCTGAACACCGAGATCTTCGCCCCGGCCCGGTGCACCTGGATCCGAATCCCGTCGATCTTGATGTCGGCCGCGGCGGGCGTCCCGGTGGCGGCGATCGCCTCGGTGGCGTTCGGCGCGCTGGCGGCGAGCATCGGGGCGAGCGGACGGCCGACGGTGAGCGCGTAGGCCTCGAGGGCCCCGGGCCCGTGCAGCAGCGCGTCGGCGGCGACGGCCTTGAGGTCGCCGGCGAGCAGTAACGCGCGCCGGACGGCGGTGGAGGGGATGCCGGCGGCCCGGGCGACGGCGTCGGCAAGGAGCCCGGCCTGGGCGCCCTGGCGCAGCTCGCCGCCGAGCAGCCCGACGAGGAGCCGGCGCTCGGGCTCGGTGGCGGCGCCGAACAGGGCGGCGACCTCGCCCCGGCGGGCGGCCTGGGAGCCCTTGCCGGCGAGCCCGGCCATGCGCTCGAAGGCGAGATCGACGTCGGCGACGTCCAGGGAGGGCTCGGTCGCGGGCGGCGGCAGGTCGCGCAGGGCCGCGTAGCCGACCCCGGTCTGGCGCTGGCGCAGCTCACCGGCGAGGTAGCCGGCCCCGGCCGAGACCGTGCGCTCGTCGCCGGACGCGGCCAGGTCGCGCAGGGCCGCGGCCAGAAGGTCGATCTTGGCGTTGCGGGCGGGGGTGGCCGCCACCGCCCCGGAGACCTTCGCCAGCTGCTCGAATCGCATACCGGGATTCTCGCGCAGGGGTACGACAAAAACCGCCTCAGACCATCGCGCGGGCGTAGGCGCGACGGATGCAGTCCAGCACCCAGCCCATCCGGCTGACGGCGGTGTCGGGGTGCTCGCCGAACTCGTGGGCGACCAGCGCCGCGCAGCCGCGGGGCCCGTGGCGGCGCACGCTGAGCATGACCGCGCGGCGGATGCGCTCCTCGTCGAGGGCGTCCGAGGACTGCACGTCCGAACAGAAAAGCGCCTCGGCACGGACGTGTTCGAGCAGCTGTGGCGTCATGACTTGCTCCCTTCGCCTCAACCCAGTCCACGCTCCCGCCAGAGCAGGACCGTGTCCGCCGGGTTGCAGACAGGGTGGTATCGGTCCGGCGACACAACCTGGCCGAAGTTGACGCGATGACGGAAAATAGTGGTGTGAATACGTTCCGTGAGCAAAGGCCCGGTCCGGCGCTGCTCGACGCTGGGCTCGCGGCCGTCGCCACGGGCCTGCTGAGCTGGGTGTACGCCCTCGGCCCCGGCGCCCTCCCGGTCGCGCTCGCCACCTTGCTCGCCGTGATCATGCTGCACCCGTGGCTGCGCCGGCTCCCGGTCCACCGAGCCGCCGGCCCGGTCGCGCTGGTTCTCGTGTCGCTGCTGGGTCCGGGTGTACTGCTCGTGCAGTACACCCGCAGCCAGACGCGCGACGTCCCGCTGGCCGCGGCCGCGAGCGCGCTGGTCTTCCTGCTGGTGCTCGGGCGCCTCGCCCTGCTGCTGGCCGACGCGCGCCGTATCGCCGCCACGGACGCGCTGACCGGCCTGAACACCCGCCGCGCGTTCGAGACGCGCCTGCGCGGACTGCCGCCCGGGCGACCCGCCGCCGTGGTCCTGCTCGACATCGACCGCTTCAAGCGCATCAACGACGCGTTCGGCCACCCCGCCGGCGACCGGGTCCTGTGCGCGGTCGCGGGCCGGCTGCGGGAGACGGCCGGCCCCGGCGTGACCGTGGCGCGCTACGGCGGCGAGGAGTTCGCGCTGCTCATCCCCGGCGCCGACGCCGCCTGCGCGAGCGAGCTGGCGGACCGGCTGCGCTCGGCGATCGGGTCGACCGCGGTGGACCTGGGCGGCGGAGCCGTTCGCGTCGTCACGATTTCCGCCGGTACCGCCGCGCTCCCCGTCGACACCCACAAGCCCGACGAGCTCATCCCGCTGGCCGACCGGGCCCTCTACGCCGCCAAGCGAGCCGGCCGCGACCGCGTCGTGGCCGCCACGTCGCCCGCGAACCGGGGCACCACGACCACCCCGCGCACGGGGACGACCGCCGAGCCCGGCTGGGCCGCCACCGCGCCCGCGAACCGGGGCACCACGACCACCCCGCGCACGGGGACGACCGCCGAGCCCGGCTGGGCCGCCACCGCGCCCGCGAACCGGGGCACCACGACCACCCCGCGCACGGGGACGAGCACCGGGCCCGGCCGGGCCGCCGCGAACGCCACGACCCCGGACACCACCACCGCCCCGCGCCCGGGGACCACCGCCGAGCCCGGCTGGGCCGCCGCGAACGCCACGACCCCACGCCCGCGGGATCAGGCGGCGGACGCGGCCCCGCGCGAGCCCGCCGCCGACGAGTGGCCCACCCCGCTACCGCGCCCGCGCCGCACCGAGCTCGAGGCGGCCTGACAGCAGCGCGTCGAGGTCGGCCGGCGGTACCGGCCGGGAGTACAGGAACCCCTGGGCGTGCTCGCACCCGAGCGCCCGCAGGGCCGACGCCTGCTCCTCGGTCTCCACGCCCTCGGCGACGGTCTGCAGCGACAGCCCACCGGCCAGCTGCAGGATCGCGCGCATGAGCGTGGTGTCCACGGCGGTGGCCAGGAACGTACGGTCGATCTTGAGCACGTCGACCGGCAGGTGCACGAGGTAGGCGAGCGAGGAGTACCCGGTGCCGAAGTCGTCGATCGCCACCCGCACCCCGTCCGCGCGCAGCGCGTCCAGGCGCGCCGTGGAGTCGGCGTCGGCGACGAGCGCGCTCTCGGTGACCTCGAGCACGAGCGCGCCCGGCGGCAGCCCGCCCTCGGCGAGCGCCGCCCGGACGCGCTCCACGAAGTCCGGCTCGCGCAGCTGGTGCGCGGCCACGTTCACGGTGAGACTGATCCCGGCCCGCTCGTACCACTCCCGCGCCCGCGCGCACGCCCGGCCCAGCACCCACCAGCCCAGCGGCACGATCAGCCCGGTGGCCTCGGCGACGGGGATGAACACGCCGGGCGGGACGGCCTCGGCGCCGGGCGGGAACCAGCGCAGCAGCGCCTCGACCGCGGTGATGCGCCCGTCGGCGAGGCGTACCACCGGCTGGTAGTACACCTCCAGCTCCCCCTCGCGCAGCGCCCGCCGCAGCCCGGTGGCGAGCTCGCGCTGCCGATCCGCGGCCGTGCGCAGCCCGGCCTCGAACCGGACGATGCGGTCCTTGCCGCCCTCCTTGGCCGCCTGCAACGCCAGCCCAGCGTCGCGCAGCACCTCGGCCGAGCCGCGCCGCCCGTCGGCCACGACGACGCCCGCGCTGCCGGTGAGGTGCACGGTGCGCTCCCCCACCCGGTACGCGGGACGCAGCCGGCCCAGCGCCCGCTCCGCCGCGTCCGGGGGCGCGGCGCCGCGCCACACGGCCGCGAACTCGTCGTCCCCGTGCCGCGCGATGAGATCGGCCGAGGGCAGCGCCACGCGCAGCCGCCGGGCGACCTCGTGCAGCAGCGCGTCCCCGGCGGCGTGCCCGAGCTCGTCGTTGATGGCCTGGAACCCGTCGAGGTCGAGCAGGATCACCGTCGGCCCCGGCCCGCGCTGCAGCTCGGCCCACCGCTCGGCCCCGATGCCGGTTCCCCTGGCCGCACCCACTCCGTCGGCCGCGCCCACTCCCTCGGCGGCACCGACTCCGTTGGCCACACCGACCCTCTGGGCGGCACCGGCTCTGCTGGCCCCACCAGTTCCGCCGGCGGCACCGGCTCCGCCGGCCGCACCGGCGGAGGCATCGGATCCGGCGCGGAGGGAGGCGGCCCCGTCGAGCATCGCCGTGAGCAGCGCCCGGTTCGCCAGCCCGGTGACCGGGTCGCGGGTGGCGCGCTCGCGAAGCGCCCGCTCCAGCCCGCGCCGCCGGGCCGAGGACTGCGCCAGCGAGGAGGCGAGCCGCCGGGACCGCGCCCGGACCAGCAGGAGGGCCACCAGGGCGGCGCTCAGCGCGACGACGCCCGCCAGCAGGGACGAGAATTGCCGCAGCAGCGCCGGTACCGCCGCCAGAAACGCCGCCCCCGCCACCCACACGGCCACGAGCAGCCCCGTTTCGCGACCCGTCAACCCGGGCCGCCGGGGATGAGGGCTCGGCCTGCGACGCACACTCGCATGCTATCCGGCAAATGTCCGATATATCCGACTTAACCACCAACACGCGGACGCGGCTCCCGCACGTGTCCAACGAAGCCCGTTGACGCCACGTACAGCGTACGTCTAACGTCTTGTACGTACACCATACGTCCAAGCGGTACGACGTACGTCCGGAGGTCGAGATGCCCGACAACCTGCCGCACCGCCTCACGCACCGCATCCCCGGCGTCCCCGAGCACGGCGAGAACCGGCCCCACCCGCGGAACCCGCCTTCGCGCCATCGTTCGCACAGTCGTTCACATAGTCGCTCGCGTAACCATGACGCCGGCCGACCGCCGCGGGTCCTGGCCGCGTGGCAGCGCCGGATCGCCGCCTTCTTCGGCCGCGACCTGCCGTGACGAACCCGGCCCTCTCGGCCCGTACCTCCCTGCACTGGCGGGGCCGCCTCGTAGAGCCGGTCCTGCCACTGCTGGCCACCACGCACCCCGAGCCGGGCACGCCCGACGAGCCCGGCCCGCACCCCGACCCTGGCGCGAGGACCGAGACGGACACCGGGCCACGTGCCGGACGAGCAGGTCCCTGAGCGCGGTCGACCCGGGCCCGGATCGACCGGCACAGCGCCGACGAGCCCTGACAACCTCCCCAACTCCGACATGTCGAACGCTCCGCATCACGACATGTCGGACTTATCCCCCGTCAGGCGATAAATGCGATAAGTCGCGGCGCGGAGCGCCCGACTTATCGCAGCCAAAGGCGCCCGACTTATCGCAGCAAAAAGGGCGCCCCGGCACAACGCCGGGACGCCCCGAAAGCAAGCGGGCTCAGCTCCGCCAGTCGAACCCCTCCTCCACCACGACCTTGTCGGCCGTCGCGGTGATGCGGTCCGCGAACTTCTTCGCGTGGTGCCCGCAGAACGCCAGGTCGCCGGCGTTGCCGAAGGTCACGACGGCCTTGGCCGCGGCGTTGCAGCTGTCGCACCGCTCCCCCGCCAGCTCGGGGACGACGTGAACGGCCGGGCGCGAGATCAGCATCGGGGTCATTTCAGTCTCCTCGAGGTCGTAATAGGGGCGGTGCGCCCGATTTGTTCCGTATCAGTGAGTTGCGCCGTACTGGACCAACATTACGTTCGCCGCTTTTGGGCGCCTAGTTCGGAAGCGTTGGCATTCGGTCGCCGCTCGGTTGCCACTCCTGTCCGTTCGTCTGATGCATCACGCGGGCAGATCACATACCCGCCCCGCAACATTTCGACACCAGGCCCCCTGAGCTGCGGCGATAAGCGTGGCCGAGCGCGACGAGTCCACAGTGGACATAGCGGCCGGTGGGTGGACTCCCGAACGGCAACTTCCGGCGAACCGGGGGTGTAACCCCGACTGCCGAATCTTGTGGAGGTCCGGATGACAACGCCGGACACAAACCCGCTCCACAGGATTTCGCCAGCCACGGAAGGGCTTTGAATAGATGATTCGCCGCCGCACCCGCACATTCATGCCGATCGCCGCGCTTGCGCTCGGTGCCGGATTCGGCACCATGATCCACAGCGGTGCCGCCGCCGCTGCGGAGACGACCGACGTCGTGCGCTCGGGCGCCGCGGAGGACACCTACAGCTCCAGCGCCCGTCCGACGTACACCTTCGGCTCCGCCCCGACGCTCGTCGCGGGCCGCCAGGGTGGCGACACCATGGTCGCGTTCGTGAAGTTCAAGGTCGGCGCGCTCGGGGCCGGCACGGTCAAGGGCGCCAAGGTGACCCTGACCCGCGACTCCAAGAACCTGCCCGGCTCGCTGTCGCTGAGCCGCGTCGCGGACACCGCCTGGACCGAGAAGGCGCTGTCGGCGAAGAACGCCCCGAAGCTCGCGGGTGTCGTCGCCGCCGCGAAGCCGGCCGCCACCGCCGGCGCGGTGACGTTCGACGTGAGCTCGGTGGTCAAGGGCGCCGGGACGTACACCTTCGCCGTCACCTCGAGCGTCGCGAACACCCCGGCGCGCTTCCGCTCGGCCCAGGCCGCGGCGGGCAAGCCCACCCTGGACGTCAGCATCGTCCGCCCGGTCGTGACCAAGCCCGTCGAGGACACCAAGCCGACCGCGCCGGTCACCACCAAGCCGACGACCCCGGTCACCACGCAGCCCACGACGCAGCCGACGACGCCGGTCACCACGCAGCCCACGACCCCGCAGCCGACGACCCCGGTCACCACGCAGCCGGCCGACTGCAAGGTGGACGCCAAGCTGGTCCCCAGCTGCGGCGTGCTGTGGGGCGCGGCGGCGGGCGGCTTCTCCGACGTGCCGCGCGACGAGGCCCTGAAGACCTTCGAGGCCAAGTCCGGCCGCACCTCGACGATTTACCACACGTACCACAAGGGTGACGAGCTCTTCCCGACCAAGGACGAGATCGCCATGACCAACGACCCGGCGCACCCGCGCACCCTGATGCTGAACTGGAAGGTCGGCTACGGCACCACGTGGGCCAAGGTCGCCGCCGGCGCCCAGGACGCGCGCATCGACCGCCTGGCCGCCTACATCAAGGCCAACTTCGGCACCAAGCCGTTCTTCATGGTGCTGCACCACGAGCCGGAGAACGACGTGAACCCCACGGCCGGCTCGGGCCAGACCGCCAAGGACTTCGCGGCCATGTTCCGTCACACCGCGCTGCGCCTCAAGGCCGACGGCGTCACCAACGCCGTGTTCACCGTCGCGTACATGAACTACGAGAAGTGGAACAACACCTCCTGGTGGGGCGACCTGTACCCGGGTGACGACGTCGTGGACTGGGTCGGCGTGGACACGTACAACAACGCCGAGCCGGGCGCGTTCCACTACGGCGACTTCAACTACCTCATGAACCGCACCAACGACCCGAAGTTCCCGGGCTTCTACACCTGGGCCACCACCAAGCACCCGAGCAAGCCGATCATGGTCGCCGAGTGGGGCGTGTACGACTCGTCGAAGACGGTCCAGGGCCGCAACAAGGCCGCCGTGTACGACACCGTGCTGCCCCAGCTCGCCAAGATGCCGCAGATCAAGGGCCTCGTGTACTTCGAGACCGCCAAGGATCAGAGCGGCCACGACATCCGCATGGACGACACCCCGGAGGCGCTCGCCGGCTTCCAGAAGATCGCCGCCGACCCGCGTTTCAACGTGAAGCTCTGAACACCCGGTTCCCCCCGGTGAGTGAAGGCCGTCAGGACGGACAGTCCTGGCGGCCTTCGCCATTTCTGCTCAGGAACGACGGATACCTGTTTCGCAACCGGCGAAACGGCGCGAAGATCCAGCCGCCATTTCTGCTCAAGAACGACGGATACCTGTTTCGCAACCGGCGGCAACCGGCGAAACGGCGCGCAGATCCAGCCGCGACAACCGGCCCGCTACCGGAGGGGTCCCGGGGAGGCCACCCACGGCCCGCAATCTGGTTGCAGCAAGGAAATGCACCACCGAATATGCCGGCTCACCGTAAAGGGATGCAGACATAATGACGAAGAACATCGCCCGTCGCGCTATTACCGGAATCGTCTTCGGCACCGCCGCCGCGGCCGCTACCGCGTTCACCTTCGGCTCCGCCGCCTACGCCGCCCCCGCCCAGGGCACGATCCAGAACGTGGACGCCCCGGGCGCGCTCAAGGACCAGTACATCGTGGTCATGAAGGACGGCAGCACGACGACCTCGGACGCGCTCGCCGGCAAGGTCGGCGGCCGCATCGAGGACCGGTTCGACAGCGCGGTGCGCGGGTTCTCCGGCCGCATGAGCGCCGACGCCGCCCGCCGCCTGGCGGCCGACCCGGCCGTCGCCTACGTGGAGCAGGACCGCCGCGTGCAGATCGAGGCGACGCAGACCTCCGCCACCTGGGGCCTGGACCGCATCGACCAGCAGGCGCTGCCGCTGGACAAGAGCTACACCTACGGCCCGGCGAGCAACGTCACGGCCTACATCATCGACACCGGCGTCCGCCTGACGCAGACCGAGTTCGCCGGCCGGGTGCGCTCCGGCTACGACTTCGTCGACAACGACGCGAACGCGAGCGACTGCCAGGGCCACGGCACCCACGTCGCCGGCACCGTCGGCGGCAAGACCTACGGCGTGGCCAAGGACGTCAAGCTCGTCGCGGTGCGCGTGCTCGACTGCTCCGGCGGCGGGTCGTACTCGCAGATCATCGCCGGCGTCGACTGGGTCACCAAAAACGCGGTGAAGCCGGCCGTGGCGAACATGAGCCTCGGCGGTGCCGCGGGCACGACGCTGGACAACGCGGTGAAGAAGTCGATCGCGTCCGGCGTGACCTACGCGGTCGCCGGCGGCAACGACTCCGCCAACGCCTGCACCAAGTCCCCGGCCCGCCTGCCGGAGGCGATCACCGTCGGCGCGACCGACAGCAACGACACCCGCGCCAGCTTCTCGAACTTCGGCAACTGCCTCGACATCTTCGCGCCGGGCGTGAACATCACCTCCAGCTCGAACTCCTCCGACACCGCCACGCAGAAGATGAGCGGCACCTCGATGGCGACCCCCGAGGTCACCGGCGCGGCCGCGCTCTACCTGGCCGCCCACCCGGCCGCCACCCCGGCGCAGGTCCGTGACGCGCTCGTCGCCGCCGCCACCAACGGCGTCGTGAAGAACGCGGGCAACGGCTCGCCGAACAAGCTGCTCTACACGGGCACCCTCGCCGCCGCGCCGACGACCCCGGTCACCAACCCGACCACGCCGACCACGCCCGCCACCGACCCGACCACGCCGGTCACCAACCCGACGACGCCGACCACGCCGGTCACCACGCCGACCACCCCGAGCACGCCGACCACCCCGAGCACCCCGGCCACCTGCACCCCGGTCACCAGCACCACGCCGGTCGCGATCCCGGACCTCGGCACCGCCTCCAGCAAGCTCGTCGTGGCCAACTGCGCCGGCAACGCGAGCAAGACCGCGACCGTCAAGGTCTCGATCAAGCACGCCGACCGCGGTGACCTGCGCCTCGACCTGATCGCGCCGGACGGCACCGACTACAAGTTCAAGAGCTCGACCTCCGCCGACGACGTGGCCAACATCGAGGCGACCTGGACGATCGACCTGTCCTCGGAGCTGCGCAACGGCACCTGGACGCTGGTCGCCAAGGACGTCTTCAAGGGCGACGCCGGCACGCTCAAGAGCTGGACCCTCACCGTCTGACGCAGCCACACCAATGACAACAGCGCAGCAAGGGCCCTCGCCGAGCCGGCGAGGGCCCCGCTCGCGTAATCCCAAGAATCACCCGCAAAAGGGGCGAATCGGCCGTACGGTGTGGTCAACCATCAGCTCCGACGGCAAGGGGGACCACCATGAGCACCGCCCGAGAATCGATCGAGGTGGCCGTACCGGTGGCAGTGGCCTACGAGCAGCTCGCCCACTTCGAGAACTATCCGCAGTTCATGTCCGGCGTCATGAGCATGGCGCCGATCGACGCGTCCACCGCGCACATGGTGCTCGACATCGGCGGCAACCGGGCCGAGTTCGACGCGCGGATCACCGAGAGCCGCACCGACGAGTTCCTGTGCTGGGAGGCGATGGACGGGCCGCAGGTCATCGAGGCACTGCGCCTGGAGCCCATGGCCGGGGACATGACCCGGATCATCGCCGAGCTGCAGATCGACGCCCGCGAGCTGATGCCGGCCGAGGAGCACGCGGTCGAGGTGCTCAACCGCCGGCTCAAGGCCGACCTCAAGGGCTTCAAGCGGTACTGCGAAGAGCACGTCACCACGGCGAACACCACCGTCACGGCGAACACCGAGAGCCGCAGCGCGAGCACCGGCAGCGCGTCCAGCGCCGCGCGGACCCGCGAGATCAAGCCGTCGCCGGCCGACATGCCCGGCGCCCGGCCCAACCCGGCGTCCGTCGCGCGCGGCATCGCCTCGGCGTCCGGCGTCACGCACGCGGCCAACGAGCGGCCGGCCCAGCCGATGCCGAGCAACGGCAACATCGGCGCGCACCACGCCCCGGAGCGGGCGTCGCGCACGCGGCCCACGCCGCAGCCGCCCATCTGAGCACTCCCGGGTGAGCACTCCAGACCCACGAGGGCGCCGGCCGAAGGGCCGGCGCCCTTTCGCCATATTTCGGATTTGACTCCTATATGCCGCATAAGATCGAGGTATGACCGCGATCCTGGTCGCCGACGACGACATGGACATCCGGGACCTCGTCGCCTTCAAGCTGGAACAGGCGGGCTACGAGGTCGTGGCGGTGGACAACGGCCTCGCGGCGCTCACCGCCGCCACCGAGAACCCGCCGGACCTGGTCGTGCTCGACGTCATGATGCCGGGCATGTCCGGCATCGACGTGTGCCGGCAGCTGCGGCAGGAGCAGGGCACCAAGGCGCTGCCGATCATCCTGCTCACGGCCCGCGCCCAGGAGGGCGACGTCGAGGTCGGCTTCGGCGCCGGCGCGGACGACTACATCGTCAAACCCTTCAGCCCGCGGGAGTTGGTGAGCCGGGTCGAGGCGGTCCTGGCCCGCATGCGCACGTGACCCTCGCCGGCGCCGCCCTGGTGGCGCTGTTCGTCCTGATCTTCGCCGCGCTGGTCTTCGGCGCGCTCATCGTGGCCGGCCGCACGGTCCGGCGCACCCGCGAGGCCCGGCGCGCCCGTCTGGCCAAGCCGGCTCGCCGGCTGCTGCTGGCCATCGCCGCCGGCGACGACGACCCCGAACAGATCGAGGCACTGGTGCGGCTGCCCGACGACGTGTGGCTCGCGGTCGAGTCCAACGCCGTCGCCCTGCTGGGCAAGGTCCGCGGCGAGGCGCACACCGCGCTCGTCGACGTCTTCGAGCGCCGCGGCGCCGCCTGGCGGGCCCGCAGCCGGCTCAAGCGGCGCGACCCGGTGGCCCGGGCGCTCGCCGCCGAGGTGCTGGGCAACCTGGGCCGCAAGGACGCCCTGCTGCCGCTGTGCGAGCTGCTCGGCGACCCCGACGCCGACGTGCGCGTGGTCGCCGCCCGCTCGCTCGGGCGCATCGGCGACGCCGGGGCCACCCAGCCGTTGCTGGCCACCCTGCCCAGCCGCCGCCCGGTGCCCGCGCACGTCGTGGCGACCGCGTTGACCCGCCTCGGTACCGCCGCCCAGGGCGCCCTGCTCGCCGCGCTCGACGATCCCCGGGCGCCCGTGCGGGCCTGCGCCGCCGAGGTCCTCGGGCTGATCGGGGCCGTCGGCGCGACCGTGCGGGTGGAGAGCGCGCTGCGGGCCGATCCGGTCGTCGAGGTCCGCGTCGCCGCCGCGCGCACGCTGGGCCGGCTCGGGACCCGCACGGCCCTCGCGCCCCTGGTCGATGCCCTGCAGCCGCAGCATCCGGCCGTACTGCGCGCCGAAGCCGCCAAGGCGCTGGGCGAGCTCGGCGCGGTGAGCGCGGCCCCGGCCCTGACCGGGCTGCTCGCCGACGCCGAGTACGCCGTCGCCCACAACGCCGCCCGCTCCCTGCTGCGGCTGGGCAACGCCGGCCGGGCCGCCCTCGTGGCCGCCGAGCACCGCGCGCACGTGCGCCCCCGGCACAGCGCCGACCCCGGCGAGGGGCCGGACCCCGAGGTGCTGCTCGGCGCCGCCCACGCCCGCGAGGCCCTGGCCGCCGCGCGGCTCGACGACAAGCGGAAGCAGACGGTGCCCTGATCATGGCTGAGTGGGCCCGGCAGCTGCTGGCCGTGACGGACGTCTGCATCCTCACGTACTTCCTCGTCATCAACAGCAGCTATCTGGTGCTGATCGTGCTGGCCGGCGCCGAGTTCGTGCACCATCTGCGCCGGGTGCCCTTCGCCGGGCACGAGGAGACGTACCGCAGCCCCCTGACCGAGCCCGTGTCGGTCCTCGTGCCCGCGTACAACGAGTCGGCCGGCATCGTGCAGTCGGTCCAGGCGATGCTCGCGCTGCGGTACCCGGTCTTCGAGGTCATCGTCATCGACGACGGCTCGTCCGACGACACCTTCGACCGGCTGCGGGAGGAGTTCGGGCTCGTCGAGGTGCCCCGGGTGGTGCCCGGCGCGACCCCGACCCGCGGCGGCATCATCTCCATCCACGTGCCCGCGGAGCGCCCCGACCCGCTCGTAGTCGTGCGCAAGGAGAACGGCGGCAAGACCGACGCGCTCAACACCGGCATCAACGTGGCCCAGCACCCGCTGGTGTGCATGGTCGACGCGGACTCGATCCTGGACCCGCAGGCGCTGCTCTCGGTGGCCAAGCCGTTCTCCGACGACCCCGTGCGCACCGTCGCCTCCGGCGGGGTCATCCGCGTCGCCAACGGCTGCAGCGTGGTGGCGGGCCGCATCGTCGACGTCCGGATGCCCCGGCGCTGGCTGCCGCGGGTGCAGGTGGTCGAGTACCTGCGCGCGTTCCTGCTCGGACGCACCGGCTGGTCGCGCCTGGGCGGGCTGCTCATCATCTCGGGCGCGTTCGGCATCTTCCGCCGCGAGCTGCTCGTCGAGGTGGGCGGCCTCGCGCACGACTGCATCGGCGAGGACGCCGAGCTCGTGGTGCGGCTGCACAGGCACCTGCGCCGGCAGAAGCGGGACTACCGCATCGTGTTCGTGGCCGAGCCGGTCTCCTGGAGCGAGGCGCCCAGCACGCTGAAGGTGCTGGGCAAGCAGCGCCGCCGCTGGCACCGCGGCATCGCCGAGATCCTCGGCAAGCACAAGGGCATGATCCTGAATCCGCGGTACGGCCGCATCGGCCTCGTCGCGATGCCGTACTACGTGCTGTTCGAGCTGCTGGCCCCGGTGATCGAGCTCGCCGGGGTGATCCTGGTCCCGCTCGGCCTCTGGGCCGGCGCCGTCGACACGCACTTCGCGCTCGTGTTCATCGCCGTGGCCTACGGCTACGCGCTGCTGCTGAACCTCATCGCGCTGACCGTCGAGGAGTACTCGTTCCACCGCTACCACCGGTGGACGGACCTGGTCGCCTCGGTGCTCGCCTCGATCCTCGAGAACGTGGGCTACCGGCAGCTCACCGCCCTGTGGCGGGTCATGGGCATGTGGTCGGCGCTGCGGGGCGGCAAGCACGTGTGGGGCGAGATGACGCGGACCGGCTTCCAGACCGTACAGACGCAGCCCTTCGCCACGGCGGCGCCGGAGCCGGTCAGAGCCAGAGGGGACGCTCGCGCGGAATCCGGATCGTGAAGGTCGTGCCGTGCCCGACCAGGCTGTCCACGGAGATCTCGCCGCCGTGGCCCTCCACGATCGTCTTGGTGATCGCCAGCCCGAGCCCCGCGCCCTGCACCGCCTCCCGCACCGCGAAGGTGCCGCGGAAGAAGCGCGTGAACAGCTGCGGCTGCTCGTCGGCGTCGATGCCCACGCCGTTGTCGCGGACCTTGATCTCCACCTGGTCGCCGTCGACGCGGGCGGTCAGCTCGATCAGCCCGCCGTCCGGGGTGAAGTTCACGCCGTTGACGAGCAGGTTGACCAGCGCCCGCTGCAGCTGCTCGGGGTCGGCCTCGACGGTGCCGAGCCGCCCCTCCACGGCGAGCACGAGCCGGTGGCCGCGCCGCTTGGCCCGCGGCTCGACGGCCGCGCAGGCGCCCGCGAGCACCGCGTGCAGGTCGGTCTCGCGCAGCTCGAGGTCGAAGACGCCGGCCTCCACCCGGGAGATGGTGAGCAGGTCCTCGATGAGCGCGCGCAGCCGGTCGCAGTTGCGGCCGATGACGCCGAGCATGCGCGACTGCGCCGGGTTGAGCGGGCCGGCGTCGCCGGACGTGAGCACCTCGAGGTGGCCGATGACGTTGGTCAGCGGGGTGCGGAACTCGTGCGACACCGTGGCCACGAAGTCGCTCTTGGCCACGTCGAGCTCGCGCAGCCGGGAGACGGCCTCGCGCTCGTGCTCGTAGGCGTGGCGCAGCGCGTCCTCGGTGCGCTTGCGGTCGGTGATGTCGTGCACGAACGCGTTGAACGTCCAGCCCATCATCGGGTCCCGCACCGCCCAGACGGCGAGCTCGACCGGGAACTCGTAGCCGTTGGCGTGCCAGCCGGTGATCTCGATGCGGTTGTCGAGGACCCGCCTCTCCCCCGTCGTCAGGAAGCGCCCGACGCCGAGGTGGTGGGCCTCGCGGTACTGCGGCGGCACGATGGTGTCGGCCAGCCGCCGGCCGATCGCCTCCTCCTTGGACAGGCCGAACACCTTCTCCGCGGCGGCGTTCCAGGAGGTGATCATGCCGCCCTCGTCCATGGCCACGAAGGCCTCGACGCAGCTGTCGAGGATGCGCTCGAGGCGCTGGGAGCCGAACAGCAGCGCCTGGCGGGCGGCCATGCGGTCGGCGACCCGGCCAAGCTGGATGCCGACGTCGGCCATGATCTCCAGCAGCCCCGCGTCCGGCTCGACCGGCTCGCGGGTGAAGAACTCCAGCACCGCGGCGACGATCCCGCGCCCGGTGATGGGGAAGGCGATGGCGGAGCCGACCCCGTCGACGGCCGGCCGCACCCGCGTCGGCTCGGCGGTCAGGTCGGCGACCCACTGCGGGCGGCCGGTCTTGGCGGCGCGCCCGATGATGCCGGCTCCCAGCGGGAAGCGCACGTCCTCGCTGGCCTTGCGCAACTCGGCGAACTCCCCCGGCACGTCCTCGTGCCACACGTCGGTGGAGACGAAGACCCGGCGGTCGCGCTCGTCCGGCAGGCACAGGTGCCCCACCGGCCAGCCGGTCGCCGCGCACACCGCATTGATGACCGGGAGCCCGGCGTCGCGGATGTCGTCGGCTTCGTTCGCGATCCGCGTCGCCTCCTGCAGGAGGGAGACGAGGACGAGTTCGCGATCCTTCGGCACACTCTGATCCTAAATGCCGGACCCGCCCCCATCAGCCGGTTTCCAGCGATCGACGGCGGGCCCGTTCACCCTGCTCAGCTGCGGTTCTGTGCAGCCGTTTCGGCTCAGGCGGCCGCCGTCGCGGGCACGATGCCGGCGGCGATCTCACGCACGTAGCGGTAGCCGCCCACCTCGCTGGCGCGCACCGCGTCGCTGGCCGCCACGAGCCGCACGCCGGCGTCGGCGCACGCCTGCACCAGCCGCGGCCCGGGCAGCCGGTGCCGCTCGCTGATCTCCACCACGGTGCCGTTGACCCGGCAGGCCTCGACCAGCTCGGCGAGGGCCGAGTCCGGCACCGCGGCCTCCTCGATCCCGGCGCGGGTCAGGAAGTCCAGCGGGCGGGCCAGGCGCGTCGGCGCGTAGCGCGACACCCGCTCGACGGCCAGCCCGGTGACGGTGACGACCTGGTCGATGATGTCCAGCGCCCGCATCGCGCCGGCGTCGATCTGCGTGCGCACGGCGTCGGGGCTGAGCAGCCCGGCCGGCAGCGGCAGCCGGTTGAGCCCGACCGAGATGACCTCGAGCCCGCTGAGGTCGGACGGGAAGGCGAGCCACCCGTCGATGCCGATCGCCTCCACCTCGACCCCGCGGCGCAGCGTCACGTCGGTGCGCTGCTGGGCCCGCTGGATCGAGGAGAGGTACGGCGGCAGCCAGCTCGTGTCCGGCCCCACCCGGTCGGCGAAGGTCAGCTCCGTGAGCCCGGCCTGCTCGGCCGCGGCGACGAGCACGGAGACGCTGTCGCGTCCGGACGAGAACGCGGTGTGGACGTGACCGTCGGCGGAGAGGTCGATCATCAGGCACTCATTTCGTGGACGAGTCGGGGCGGGACCATTTCAGGTTCGCCCGGGCCGGTCGCCGCGATCGTTCCCGCCGGGGTGCGGCTCGGTTCGCCGCGTGAGCCGCACCCGGTATGCCCTGGCAATTGCTGACAAATCGCCCGACGTCTACTCGGCCCGGTCCATCACGGGGCGGCGGTAGCGGTACCCGAACCCGCGCACGGACTCGATCGGCGACGCGTCCGGGTCGGTCCAGCCGAGCTTGCGCCGCAGCCGCAGCACCGCGAACTTCACCCGCTCCGGGCCGATGCCCGTCGGGTCGTCCCAGGCCTGGGCGAGCAGCTGGTTGGGCGACAGCACCGCACCGGCGTGCCGGACGAGCACGTTGAGCAGCCGGAACTCGGTCGGCGTCAGGCGCACCTCGTCGCCGGCCACGAAGGTGCGCCGGGCGGCGGGGTCGATGCGCAGGACGCCGTCGTCGTACACCTCGTCGGCCCATGACGCCGGCCCGGCGCTGCGGCGCAGCAGGGCCTCGACCCGCGCGACGAGCTCGGCGTTGGTGAAGGGCTTGGTGAGGTAGTCGTCGGCGCCGCCGCGCAGGCCGCGGACCTTGTCGGACTCCTGGCCGTGCGCGGTGAGCAGCAGCACCGGCACGTCACTGACGTCGCGCAGCCGCTCCAGGACCTGCCAGCCGTCCATCCCCGGCAGGCCGATGTCGAGGATCACCAACTCCGGGCGCTCGGTGTACGCGTCCCGCAGGCCGGTCCGGCCGTCCTTGGCGTGCGCGACCTGATGGCCCGCCCGCGTCAGGAGCAGGCGCAGTGCCATGGCGATATCCGGATCGTCCTCGACGACGAGAAGTCGGCTCACGATCATCCCCCATTTCGTGCCGGTCGCGTGGGCAACGACAGCGTGACCGTCGTGCCGACCCCTTCAGTGCTGGCGACGCTGATGCTGCCGCCGTGTAACTCGACGATGGCCCGGCTGACGACCAGCCCGAGTCCCGTGCCGGGCATGACCTGCCGCCCGACCGCCGCGGTCACGTTGGAACCGCGGAAGAACGCGCTGAACAGCCGCGGCAGGTCCGCGGCCGGGATGCCCACCCCGGAGTCGGCGACGCAGACGGTCCAGCCCTCGCCGTCCCCGCCGGGCCAGGCCTTCACCGTGACGCGGCCCCCGCTGGGCGTGAACTTCACGGCGTTGCTGACCAGGTTGTCCACGACCTGGTGCACGCGGGTGTCGTCGCAGACGAGGTCCGGGCCCTCCTCGCACTCGAGCACCAGGTCGACGCCGGACGCGCGGGCCGCGGGGATCCGCTCGGTGACGGCGACGCCGAGCAGCTCCGGCAGCCGGGTGGGCGTCGGCTTGAGCTGCAGCGTGCGCGCCTCCAGGCGGGACAGCAGCAGCAGGTCCTCGATGAGGCGCAGCAGGCGGTTGGCGTTGCGGTCGATGACGGAGAGGTACGTCTGCTGGTCCTCCGACAGCTCCCCGCTCGTGCTGTCGCCGAGCAGGTGCGAGAACGCGACCACGGACGACAGGGGCCCGCGCAGCTCGTGGGAGACGCTGGCGATGAACTCGTTGTTGAGCGCGGTCGCCTCCACCAGCGCCTGGTTGCGCTCCTCCAGGCCCCGGCTGCGCTCCTCCAGGCCGCGGCGCATGGCCACGCGGGCGGTGACGTCGCGCAGGTGGATGAGCGTGCCGCCGTCGGTACCGCCCGGGCCCGCCGGACCCGTGACCGGCACGAGATCCAGCTCCAGCACCCGCCCGTCCTCGAACGCGAGCTCCTCGCCGACCACGGCGCGGCGCGCGCGGAAGCCGGCGCGCAGCCGGTCGACGCGGGCCGCGGACGGGCCGAGCCGGGCGATGGTGCGCGCGATGACCTGGGACCAGTCCAATGGCTCGGCGTCGTCCGGGTCGTGCTCCGGGCTCACGTCGAGCACACCGGTGTCCAGCAGCCGGTGTGCGGCCCGGTTGGCCAGGCTCACGTTGCCCTCGTCGTCGAGCATGAGCAGCCCGTCGTCCATCGTCTCGACCAGCCGGGCCAGCCGCTGCTGCTCGATGCGCACGGTGCGCTCGGTGTCGCGCTGGGCGGTGACGTCGAGGCCGAAGAAGACCACGACGCCGACGTCGGTGTCCTCGACGAAGCTGCGCGCGCCGACCTCGATGGTGCGGAAGCGCCCGGTGACGGTGCACACCCGCAGGTCCACCGCGTGCTCGGGGGTGCGCCCGGCGCAGCAGGCCAGGAACAGGCCCACGGCGGCGGGGCGGTCGTCGGGGTGCACGATGTCGAGCAGCCGGAACTCGGGCGGGTGGTGCCGGTCGTAGCCGAGCACCGTGGTGAACGACTCCGACAGCGCGCTCCAGCCGCGGGCCGGGTCCACGACCAGGATCATCGCGCGGGCGCCGGCGGTGATCGCCCAGGCCAGCGGCGAGCCGTGCATCGGCGGCGGCGCCACCGCGCGGCAGGGCCGGGCGAGCGCGCGGTCGGCGGCGGCGGCGATCTCGGCGGCCGCGGGGAGCAGCTCGGCGCGGGCGGGCGCGGCGCTGAACTCGACCCGCAGCTCCTGGCCCCACTGCGCGGGCCCGACCGGCAGCCGCTCCAGCAGGTCGAGCTCGCCGAGGACCGGCAGCACCGCCGGGACGATGTCGGCGGAGCGCACACCGGAGAAGCCGCGGAACTCGGACACGAGCCGCTGCGCGTCCACCACGGTGGCCGCGTTCGCCGCACGCACCACCAGATCGACCACCGCACCCTCGATGAGTCCGGTGTCGACCAGGCGGTCGGTCTCTCCTCGCAAAGCACTCCTCGCCGGCAGTGCACGCGACATGCGTCGCTTACTGTCGGTACACACATATCCTACGCAATGTAATGACATGTCCTGTAACGTTTCCGGAGGACCGAGCGGGTGCTGATGGACGACCAACCGGCCGGCGACGAACCGGCCACCGACCTCGCCCAGCTGCGCACGGAGTTCATCCGGGTCGCCTCGCACGAGCTGCGCACCCCGCTGACCTCGATCATCACGTTCGCCACGCTGCTCGAGTCGTCCGACGACGCGCTGCCGCTCACCGCCGAGGACCGTCGGTCCGCGATCGGCGTGATCCGGCGCAACGCCGAGCACATGCAGGTCATCGTGGCCGACCTGCTCCTGCTCAGCAGCCTGGAGACGGCCGAGGCGCCGCTGGACCGGGCCCCGTTGCCGGTCCGCGAGCTGCTGGATTTCCCGGGTGTACCGCTGCGCTGCGCCGAAGGCCCGGACCTCCTCGGCGATCGCGTGCTGCTGCGCGAGCTGTTCCACACCGCCGTGCAGATCGTGACCCTCATGGGCGCGGCCGAGATCGAGGCCTCGTGCGCCGGCGGGCGCTGGTGCGTGGTCGTGTCGGCGGCGACGAGCGCCGCGCTGACCCCCGAGCGGCTGCTGTCCATGCGCATCCCGCACCCCGAGCAGCCCGACGAGCACCGCACCGGCGCCCTGGCCCTCATGCTCGGCCGCGAGATCGCCGCGCGGCACGGCGGCAGCATGGTCACGTCGGTCGACCGGCCGGGAGTCACCGTCCGGATCTCCCTTCCCACCCGCTGACCCCGCGTTCGCGACCGGCTGCAACTTTGCCCGCCTATGGTCGGGCCCATGGGCACCTCCGCGTTCATCAAGCCGAAGGCGTTCCCGGTCCCGGACGACGAGCCGGAGCGGCTCAAGTCCCTGGCCGGCTACGGCATCGTCGGCGGCCCGCCGCTGCCCGACCTGCCCTCGGTGGTGGAGCTGGCGGCGTACGTCTGCGGCGTGCCCAACGCGGTGGTGAACATCATCTCGGCGTCCCAGCAGATCCAGATGGCCGCGTTCGGCTTCGAGGCGAGCGCGTGCTCCCGCGAGGACTCCATGTGCGCGATCAGCATGGTCGAGCCCGAGACGGTGGTCGTGCGCGACGCGACGCAGGACCCGCGCTTCGCCGACAGCCCGTTCGTCACCGGCGAGATCGACGACGTGCGCTTCTACGCCTCGGCCCAGCTGCGCGACCGCGACGGGCACGTGCTGGGCACGCTGTGCGTGTTCGACAGCGAGCCGCACGACCTCAGCGCCAAGCAGCGCGAGGGCCTCGACAAGCTGGCCAGGATGGTCATGGACGTGATGGAGCTGCACCGGCACGGCCAGATGCTCGAGCAGGCCCTGGACAAGGTGCACCGCACGAGCCGCGAGCTGCAGCGCTCCAACTCCTCGCTGCAGCACTTCGCCGGCCAGGTCAGCCACGACCTCAAGAACCCGCTCACCGGCGTGCTCGGCTTCGTGGCGATGCTCTCCGAGATCCCGGCGGTCGCCGCCGACCCCGACGGCAAGCGCTGCGTCGACCGGGCGCTGTCCTCGGCGACGCGGATGTGGCGCATGATCGAGGACGTCCTGTCGCACGCCTCCCTCGGCGGCCGGCCGTCGTTCACCGACGTGTCGCTCGAGGCGATCGCCCGCCAGGTGGTCGAGGACGTCGGCACCGCGATCGCCGCCTCCCGGGCCGAGGTCGAGGTCGGCCCGCTGCCCACCGTCGTCGGCGACGCCACCCAGCTGCGCGTGCTGATCCAGAACATGGTGAGCAACTCGCTGAAGTTCCGCGACCGCGACCGCGACTGCCGCATCTCGATCACCGCCGACGAGTCGGAGACGGGCTGGACGCTGAACATCGCCGACAACGGCCTCGGCATCGCGGCGCAGGACCGCCCGCGGGTGCTGGAGATGTTCACCCGGCTGCGCACCGACGTCGAGGGCTCCGGCATCGGCCTGGCGACCTGCCAGCGCATCGTCGAGGCGCACGACGCCACGCTCGTCATCGACGAGACCCCGGGCGGCGGCACCACGATGCGCATCACCCTGCCCAAGCCGGCCGACCAGGTGCGCCTCGCGCTCGTCAGCTGAGGCTCAGCCGGCGCGCTCGTAGGCCGAGTCGATCCGCTCCTCCACGTCCTGCCAGTCGGGATCGGTGAGCACGACGCCCACCCAGCCCCGGTGTCCGACGTAGGGCGGCCGGAAGTACGTCCGCGGATCCTGCTCGATGAGCAGCTCCTGCACGCCCTCGGGCGCGGCGCACCACAGGTGCGGGAACCGGTTCTGGTGATGCCCGTCCGGCCAGACCTGGACGAAGGCCCGCTTCCCGCGCTTGAACAGCGGCGTGCCGTGGCTGACGTGCTCGGTCACGCCCGCCAGCGCGAGGCACAGCGCACGAACGCGTGTCACCACGTCGGACATGCGAATCAGCCTAGTTGAGGACGAGTGTCGGCCGGTGTCCGATTGTCCGGCGTTGCAGCACGGGTGCCGACGAGCGCAGCTGCAGTGCAGCCCCTAGCTGCACCGATGCTCCCGCTGCGACGCTGGTCGGGCAACGTCAACCGCCCAGGCCACACCCTCGCTTAGGAGCCCCTTGATGACGATCCGACTGGTCGCCGTCGACGAACACGTCCTTCTCCGTCTCGGTCTCAACCGGGTCGTGGCCACGGTTCCCGACATCACCCTCGTCGGCGAGGCCGGCAGCGCGGCCGAGGCCGAGCGCGTCGTGGCCGAGACGGCCGCGAACGTCGTGACGATCGACGCCTCGCTCGCCGACACCGACGGCATCTCCCTGGCCCGCCGGCTGCGCGCCGCGAGCCCCGACCTCGGCGTGGTGCTGCTCAGCGCGGTCAGCGACGACAACCTGCTGTACCGGGCGCTGGACGCCGGCCTCTCGGCGTACGTCACCAAGGCCGCCCCGATCCCGTCGGTCCTCGCCGCGATCCGCCACGCCGCGGTCGCCCCGCACTCGTTCACCGCGCCGGGGCTGTCCTCCGCGCTGTCGCGCCGCCGGGGCCAGTCCGGCCTGCTCAGCCAGCGCGAGCAGGAGGTGCTGTCGCTGATGCGCGACGGGCTCTCGCTGCCCACGATCGCCCAGCGCCTGGCCGTGTCCGAGGCGACCGTGAAGACCTACGTGTCGCGCCTCTACAGCAAGCTGCGCGTGAACAACCGCTCGCAGGCGCTGATGGCCGCCGTCAACCAGGGCCTGCTGGTCTCCGCCGACGCCGCCTGAACGTGACGGCCCGGCTCCTCCCCCTGGAGCCGGGCCGTCATCGCGTCACGCGGGAATCGTGACCCGCTGGGCGTTGGTGGCGTTGCAGTCCCAGATCTGCAACTGGGTGCCGTCGGCGGTGCTGCTGTTCGGGTCGTCGAGGCAGCGGCCCGAAGCCGGGTTGCGCAGCGCCTGCGTGCCGGAGACGTACGTCCACTGCTGGGCGCCCGTACCGTTGCAGTCCCACAGCTGCAGCTTCGTGCCGTTGCCGGTGCCGGCCGACGTGACGTCGAGGCACTTGCCGAGCGCCCGCACGGTGCCGTCGCCCGGAAGGGTCCACTGCTGGGCGCCCGTACCGTTGCAGCCCCAGACCTGGACCTTCGTGCCGTTGGCCGTGCCCGAGTTGTTCACGTCCACGCACTTGCCGAGCTGCACGAGCGTCACCGGGCCCGTCTTCGACCCCCCGCCCGACCCGCCGGTGGTGAGCAGGAACCGGTTGTTGGCCGTGTTCCAGTGCGTGGCCAGGTAGGACCCGGCCGGCGGGTTGGTGTTGAAGTAGTCGTCCTTGTTGCAGTCCAGCCGGTTGTCCTGGGCCTGGTCGGCGCACACGACCCGCAGCACCGTGCCCGGCCCGTCGTTGTAGCACATGATGTCGTAGTCATCCGTGCAGTGCCCGTAGGCGGTGTGGTTCGGCGAACTGCTCATCACCGCACCCATCGCGTGCGTCAGCTCGTGCGCCGCCGGCCCCGAACCCCAGCACCCGGAGTCCACCCGGCTGAAACTCGCCCCCGAGTTGTTGTAATTGTCCTGCCCGGGCCGGTCGTCCAAAGTCACGTACGCCACACCGCACAGGGCCGTGGCGTCGACGTACATGAGGTACTTGCGGTCGGCGCGGTTGTACCCCTGCGCCTTGATCGCGTTGACGGAGTTGCCGAAGTCCGACAGCGACCCGTTGTCGATGGCCACGTCGGTGACCGAGATGTTGCACGAGCCGTCGGTCACGAACCGGATGTGCCGCACCCCGCCGGTCTGCGCCGCGCTGGCACTGTAGATGTCGTCCACACCCTGCGTCCAGGTCCGGATCGAGGCCACATACTGGCCGTACCGATCCGCGTTGCCCGAACCATGCACGTAGAGCACCTGCACCCGGTTACCGGACTGCCCGTCACCGTCACACACGACGCCCGCCGCGGCCGCGGCCCGCGCCGCACTCCCCGACTCCGCGAGCGGCGCCACGGACCGCGTGACATCCGTGCCCGCGAACGCCGCGTCCGGCCCGTGCGTACACGCCCCCGCCACGTTCTTGAGCTCGAACAACCCCTTACAGCGCCCCGTACCGACCTTGAACCCGTCATACACGAGACCCCGCGCACGGTCATTCGCCGGAATCGTCGGGTCCGGCGGCCCCTGCCGCTGCTGCTGCGCCCACGCGGGCACCGTACCGATACCGACGAGCAGCAAAGCCCCCGCCACAATGGCGAGCACTCCGGGCCGCGGCCTGAACTGCAATCGAAACATGGGCATCTCCCGCTGGCGGACGGGTCAGGAACGCCCAGTGTGTCCCACGCGATCGCCATCGAACAATGTCGAACCGTGATTTGTTGAAGTTTGTTTACTATCCGCATGGTTCGCGAAGCCGCACTTCACCAGCCAGTTTCCGCAACGGTACGGCCAGTTGCGGCACCCGCCGCCCACCGCACGCGGCCTCGCTCCCCCGCACCGCGGCCGAGGCCGGCCCGCGGCGGCCGGCGAACGACCACGACGCTCGATCGCGTCGCAACGAACGGCAACACGCACCCGCGCAGGGCGGGAACGACAAACGGCGGCGGCCGGAGCCCGGGTGTACCGAGCGCCGGCCGCCGCCGCCGAGACCGTGGCGTCAGACCTTCAGGTCGTACTGGTACAGGTTGTACTTCGTCATCAGCGCGACGACCTTCGTCGTGTACAGCGGGTCCGTAGCGTAGCCACCCTTGTGGATCTCGGCGATGAACTGGTCCGGGTTCGTCGTGTAGTTGAACGCGGCCGCGTACCGGGCCAGCGACTTGAGGTTCGCCCCGTGGTCGCGGAACGAGTCCACCGACGTGCGGTAGGTGCGGAACGTCGCCACCGTCGTGACGCAGGCGCCCGCGGCGTTGCACTCCTGCGTGGAGTACGCCTTGCAGCCCGCCGCGTAGGAGCCCGGGGCGTTGTTGAAGCACTTCATGCCGAAGAAGTTGTTGTCGTTCGCCGACAGCGAGCTGCGCCCCCAGCCCGACTCGAGGATCGCCTGGGCCAGGGTCACCGACGCGGGCACCTTCGTGTCGCGCTGGCTCGCCTGGGCGGCGGGGATGGAGGCGGCCAGGAACTGCTCGTTGGTCATGGTGCCGGTCGGGCCCATCGGCACCGCGGCCACCGGCGAGGCCGGGGCGGGGGCGGGCGGCGCGGCGGGGGCCGCGGGCGGGGCGCAGACCGGGAGCTTCGGGTTGCCGGAGACGTACGCGTGCGAGATGTAGTCGCCGATCGCGGTGCGGTCCCACTGCGCGGTCCTGCGCACGTTGCCGCGCAGGTACTGTCCGCTCACGCGGCAGGTGACCGTGACCTTCTGCTTGTTCTTGACGGTCCGGGTCTGGCCGAACCAATTGGCGGCGCCACTGCGAGCGGCGAGCGAGCCCTTGACGCGAACACTGACAACGGCGGCGTCGGCCGGTGCAGCGGCCACGACGAGCGTCGTGGCGGTCGCGGCAAGGGCCAGCGCCGGAGCGAGAACGAACTTCGTGAGCGAACGCAGCATCAAACGATCTCCGGTGCAGGGGTGGGCGGGACCCCTCAAAGATCGTCAGCTGGCGTTGCGGGCCTCGTTCCCCGCCGGGTGCCAGGCCGTTGCCAGGCCCACCCGGACGCCCTCGGCGCGCAGGCGCTCGAGCGCTCCCGAGCCCTGCGGCACGAGCGTCAGCGCGCTCGGCGGCAGGCCGTGACGGCGCAGCGTGTCCAGGACGGTGCCGAACAGTTGCGGGTCGCGCTGCTGCAGCACGGAGACCGGCACCGCGACGCTGAACCCGCCCGCCGCCGCGTCGGCGCACGCGCGGTCGAGCAGCCACGCGCCGATCGGCATGACGAGGCCGGCGCTCTCGGCCGCGGCCATGAGCGTGGCAGCGCCGTGCGGCGGCCAGCCGATCCGCGCCGCATAGAGGCCCGGCTCCGCTTCGATCCGCTCGTAGCGCACCGTCAGCTCGCCCGCCGCGAACGCGCGCCGCAGCGCGTCGCAGAGCCGCGTCGCCGTCCGCAGCCCGGGCTCGAACGTCACGACCTGGTTGCGCCCGGCGGCCTTGGCCGCGTAGAGCGCGAGATCGGCGTCGCGCAGCGGGTCGGCCGAGCCGCGCAGCGGCAGCGCCCCGATGCTCGTGGTGATCGCGAGCTCGAGGCCGTCCTGCGCATAGGGCTCCCGCAGCGCGGCGAGAATCCGCGACGGTACCGCCGGCTCGTGCGTGATGACCGCGAACTCGTCGCCGCCGAGCCGGACGAGCACGTCCCCGGGCGCCACGACCGACCGCAGCCGCTCGGCCACGGTCACCAGGAGCCGGTCGCCGGCCGGATGTCCGTACGTGTCGTTGACGAGCTTGAACCCGTCGAGATCGAGCAGCAGCAGTGTGCCGTCCGGTGCCTCGCGCAGTCGCTCACGCAGCAGTGCGCGATTGCCCAGCCCGGTGAGCGGGTCGTGGGTGGCCCGGAAGGCGAGCTCGTCGGCGCGGCGGCCGGCGAGCCGGTTGATGAGCTGCATGCGCACCACGAGCAGCACCGCCAGCAGCCCGGCGAACGCGGGCACCACGACGCGCGCGCCGATCCCGGAGGCGCCGGGCCCGAGCGCGGTCACCAGCGGCCCGACGAGCGAGAGCACGAGCAGCAGCGCGAACCGGCGCCGGGTGCCGCTGCGGTGCCGGGCCGCCTCCGCGTTGCCCCCGACGTCGCGCATCGCCGGGTGCAGCGTGGCCGCGGCGCACAGCGCGAACCAGGCCAGCCACGCGACCGCGGCCGGCCGGTTGAACTGCGCGCCGGCCACCTCGCTCGCCCGGGACCAGAACAGGATGTCCGCGCCGAGCAGGCAGAACTGCGCGATCGTGAGCATCGCGGCGGCGGGCGAACGCGTCGCGGCGGTGAACCACAGGCGAGTCGTCATCGCCACGATGATCAGGTCGCAGACGGGGAAGACCAGGCGCGCGGCGAGCTCGCCGGGGCCGAGGCCGAGCGCGACCACGCGGGGCTCGACGAGGAAGGCCCACACGGGGATCGCCACGCCGATGGTGACGATGACGGCGTCGATGAGCGACTCCCACGGCATGTGCCCGCGGCCGTGCCCGGCGAGGAGGAAGAGGCCGGCGGTACCGCTGAGGAACGCCGCGTAGAAGGTCCAGTCCAGCAGCACCGGGCTCGGCGGCCGGGGCAGGTGCAGCAGGTCCTGCGCGGTCCAGGCGAGGTTGCCCGCGAAGACGAGCGCGAGCGCGGCCCACAGCAGCAGCCAGGCGTGGCGCGCCGCGGGACGGTTGCGCCGCACGCCGGCAGCGGTGGCGAGGACCGCGCCGGCCTGCAGCGCCAGGTTGGCCACGCGGGCGACCGGGCCGCCGTCGCACACCGCGACCGGTGCGACGGCGGCGGTCGCCACGAGCAACGCGCGCCACACGAGCCGGCTCAGTTGGTCCCGTACTGCTGCTTGAGCGCCAGGTAGTCGCCGAGGCCGAGGCCCCGGTACGCGGTCGAGCAGTCCGGCAGCCCGTCGGTCATGGTGAGCGCCGCGTGCTGGGCGTAGGAGACGTGGCCGAGCCCGAAGGCGTGGCCGAACTCGTGGGTGATGGTGCCCTCGAGGTCCCAGCGGTTGCTGCACGACGGCGGGGTGTTCAGGAAGAACAGGCCCTCGGTGTCGTCGATGAGGATGTCGGCCTCGACGCTGCGGCCGTTCTCCTTGCCGCCGTACCACCAGATGCACGTGACCGCGAGCAGCCCCTGGTTGAGCGGGCCGAACGAGACCGCGTTGTAGCCGTCGCGCTGGCCGCACCCGCCCGTGGAGGTGACGCCCGCGGTGCGGTCGGTCTTGCCCGCGTACGACTCGGAGATCCCGAGGTTCTGGGGCAGGCCGCAGTCGTTGCGCCCCGTGTCGACCGTGTAGGCCGCGCTGCGCAACGCGTTCACGACGGCGGTGCGGTCGCCGAGGTAGGCGGGGATCGTCTTGTCGTTGACGCGCCACTTGAGCTCGCTGCGCCAGCGCATCCCCAGCCAGGTCCCGGCCGGGTCCGCGCAGCGCCCGCCGTCCATGGCGGCCTCGGCGGGCTGCCCGGTCGGCGGTCCGGGGATCACGATGGCGAATCGAGCGGTCTGCATGGTCATGGGGGGTTCGCCCACGAGCCAGGCCGCGCAGAGTACGAGCGGGAGCAGAGCCCGCAGTACCGCCGCCAGACCAGTGTCGATCTTCGGCACGAATCCATTCTGAGCCGCGCAACCCCTCGCAGGGGTGACTTTCGGCAAACGCGCCCGGGACGCCATGGCCCGCTGACTGCCCACCTGCGCCTGCTCGACACCCACCCCGCACCGGCCTGTCGGGTGAACGGTGGCGGCCATCGGCGCCGCCGCTGGACAGACCCGTCCGCTCACATTCGGTCATTCTTGAGTCACACCGAGTTGAGGGGGACGTACATGAGGGCCATCGCGAAGCTGTTCGCACGCACCGCACGCACCGCCCGGGGCGACCGTGGCGCGGCGACGCTCGACATCGGCCTGGGCGCCAT
This sequence comes from Dactylosporangium sp. CA-052675, assembly GCF_050947935.1. Lineage (GTDB taxonomy): Bacteria > Actinomycetota > Actinomycetes > Mycobacteriales > Micromonosporaceae > Dactylosporangium. The sequence goes on from NZ_CP192010.1 coordinate 9,249,969, forward strand.
CCTGCTCGGCATTACGCTGGTCGCCGCGGTCACGCTGTTCGGCTGAGCCCGGCCCGTCACGGCCCGGCCCCGCTGGTCGGCTGAGCCCGGCCCGTCACGGCCTGGCCCCGCTGGTCGGCTGAGCCCGGCCCGTCACGGCCCGGCCCCGCTGGTCGGCTGAGCCCGCCGTCAAGGCGTGGCGAGCGGCCCCAGGACGGGCCCGGAACGAGCCTGGGTCGCGCCCTGGTTCGGCGTCGGGCGGTGCGGCAGCAGGCACGTGACCACGGTCCCCTGCCCGTTCGCGGGCGTCGCCCAGATCCGGCCGCCGTGCCGCTCCACGATCGTCTTCGTGATCGCCAGGCCCAGGCCGGTCCCCTGGCTCTGCCGCTCGTGCGAGCGGCTCGACCGGAAGAACTGCTCGAAGATCTGGTCGATCTCGTTCTCCGGGATCCCCATCCCGGTGTCGGAGACGGTCAGGCGCACCTGCTCCCCGTCGAGGTCGGCGGCGAGGCGCGCGTGGCCGCCGGCCGGGGTGAACTTCAGCGCGTTGTCGAGCAGATTGATGACCACGCGTTCGAGCTGGTCGCGGTCGCCCAGCACGAACAGGGGGTCCTCGGGCAGGTCGACCTCCAGGTGTACGTCCCGTTGCCCGCGAGTCGCCCGCAGCGTCTCGACGGCGTCGGAGATCACCGCCGCGATCTGCACCGGACCAGCGTTGATCTTCACGCCCCCGGCCTCGATGCGCGAGAGCATCAGCAGGTCCTCGATCAGGGCGAGCAGGCGGCGCGCGTTGCGCTCGACCGCGCCCAGCAGCCGGGCCTGCGCCGGCCCGACCGGGCCCGCGTCGCCGTCGACGAGGACCTCCACATTGCCGAGGATGCTCGTCAGCGGCGTACGCAGCTCGTGCGAGACGGTCGCGACGAGGTCGGCCCGCACCTTGTCCAGCTCGCGCAGGCGCGCGGTCGCGTCGCGCTCGCGGTCCAGGGCGTGCCGCATCGCCTCGACGGTGCGCCGCTCGCGGGTGACGTCGCGGGCCACGCTGAGATAGCCGCCGACGTCGCCGCATTCGTCGCGGATGACGCTGACCGTCTGCGCCACCGGCACCCGGGAACCGTCGCGGCGCAGGTAGACGCACTCGCGCGGCTCCAGGTCGCCGGCCCGCGCCGGCGCGAAGAGCTCCTCGAGCGAGCCGAACTCGCCGGGCGCGTGGAAGTGGGCGAGGCCGGCGGTGCCCACGACGTCGGCGGCGCGGTACCCCAGCATCCGCTCGGCCCCGGCGTTGAACACGGTCACCGTCCCGGCCCGGTCCACGCCGATGATGGCCTGCTCGGTCGCGGCGGCGAGCACGTCGGCGAAGAGCCGCTCGGTGCGCCGCTGCTCGGTGACGTCGATGCCGGTGCAGATGACGTGCGCGAAGCGGCCCTCGTCGTCGGTGACCGCCGCGGTGCTCCAGGCGATGCGGCGCCGGCCACCGGGGACGATCCAGTCGCGCTCGGCCGCGAGCGGGAAGCCCGTGGTGGCCATCCCGGCGAGCTCGGCGTCCAGTCGCGAGCCCTCGGCGACGGAGAGGCCGAGGTCGCGGTACGGCCGGCCGATCACCTCGGACGCGTCCCGCCCGGTCAGCTCCTCGCAGCGGCGGTTGAACGCGGTGACGGTGCCCTCGGCGTCCACCGCCATCACGAGGAAGCCGGTCGAGTCGAGGATGGCCTGGCTGAAGTCGCGGTCGCGGCGCGCGTCGCGGGTGGCCCGCATGAGCTGGCGGGCGGCCGCGCGGGCGTGCCGGGTCCGGACCTGCGCCGCGGTGGCCACGATGATGCCGATGGCGACGACGAGCACGCCCCGGCGCCACTCGGCGCGCAGCACGTCGCTGTCGAGCAGCGCGGGCACGAGGAACACCAGCGCCATGGCGGTGACGCCGATCGCGGTGGCGAGCCGGCCGTGGTAGAGCCCGAGCCACAGCACGGGCAGCAGGGCGAGCGGGGCGTAGCCGGTCGGGCCGCCGTCGCTGCCGACGTTGAGCAGCACGACCACGCCGAAGTACCCCAGCGGCGGAAGGGCCTCCAGCAGGATCGGCATCCGCCCCCACGGCACGAGCACGACCAGGGCCACCAGCACCAGCACCAGACCGGCCGCGGCCGCGAGGGCGACGGGGTGCACGCTCGGCGGCAGCAGGGCGACGGCGAACGCGAGCGCGGTGACCGCGAGGAACGGCAGGATCCGCAGCCGGCGGTCGGGCGCGTCCAGCGTCCGCGGTTGCGCGTCGCCCAGGGACATGTGCCCATTCTCCGGCGTGCCGGGCTGTGCGGGCATGCGAACGCGATACAACCCAATACGAACTGCCGGGATCGCGGTCGCGTGCCGCGGCCGGGGCACGGCTGGGGACACGGCGAAACCCGGCCGCGATGCTCGCGGCCGGGTTCCGGCGGTTGCTGTTCGCTTACTTCTCGGTGCGCAGCATCTTGCTGAGGGCCTTCACGGCCACGTCGCTCGGCGAGGCGGCTTCACGGTTGGCCTTCTGCAGCTCGCGGTACACCTCTTCGCGGTGGACCTGGATGCTGCGGGGCGCCTTGATGCCCAGCCGCACCACGTCGCCGCGCACGTCGAGCACTGTGACGACGACGTCGTCGCCGACCATCACGCTTTCTCCGGGACGTCGGGTCAGGACGAGCACAAGCCGCTCCTTCGCTGGGCGATAGGCGAACAGTACCCGAATTGTCGGCATCGCCGGGCGGGAATGCCCGGCGCCACCCCGTTCAGGCGACCATGAGCTTCTGGCGCACCGGAAGCCCACTGTGGCTCAGGATCAGCTGCACCGCCCGGCGGCTGCGCTGGTCGAGGACGATCGGGGCCATCAGGTTGGCGGTGGCGTCCTCGGCGCCGGCCTCCCCCGCGGTGACCACGAGCAGCACCAGCAGGTCGCTCTGGTCGGTGACGCCGAGCGCGGCGAGGGTCTCGTCGTCGATCTCGGCCTCGTAGTCGGGGAAGAACTGCGCCGGGGGGACGACCAGGAACCGCAGCCCGTCGGTGTCCACGGACTTCAGTGAGAACAGCACCCCGGCGTCGTCGAGACGCACGAGCACGAAGCGGCGGTCCTCGGGGAAGCCCGGGATCGGCGCGACGAAGTCGATCACCGGCAGCGTGGTCGTCTCCGGACTGTCAACGGTCGCGACGCTCATAGATTCCTCACGATGACTGGAGCCGCCTCGCGGCCTACCGCAGGAAGTCCACCAGCGACGGCTGGATGACCTTCGCGGTCGCGGCCAGCGCCGCCTGATATGCGGTCTGCTGCAGGGACAGCTCGGTGATGGTCTTCGGCAGGTCGATGTCCTCGACGTCGGACAGCTGGGTCCTCAGGTCGAGCACCCGGTTCTCCGCGGCCTGCTGCATTTGTGAAACCTGATTATATCGGGATCCAACGCCCGAAAGCCCCGTCTGCACCTGTTTCTGCGCCGTGTCGACGCTCGCGAGGTCCCCCTGCAGCGCGCTGGGGTTGTTGCGCAGGTCGTCGGCGATCTTCTGCAGCATGTTGAAGACGTTGCCGGAGCCGGAGCCGAACACCGATGTGGCGTCGGTGTCGACCCGCACCGAGGCGTTGGCCCCGACCGTGCGGTTCACCGAGCCGTTGTCGCCCACGTAGTTGCCGTTCTGGTCGTAGGCGATGCGGCCGGCGGTGGTGCCGCCGAAGATCGGGCGGTCGAGGTAGGTGGTGTTGGCCAGGTCGAGCATCGAGCCGCGCAGGTTGTCGACCTCCAGGGCGATCGCCTCGCGGGCCTCGGAGTTGCCGCCGGAGCCGCTGGACATGCCGGTCAGCACGAGCTCGCGGACCCGGTTGAGCTGCGTCGAGGCGCTGGTCAGCGCCGTGTCGGCCTGGTTCAACCAGCCCATCCCGTCATCGCCGTTGCGTGAGTACTGATTCAGCGTCGCCATGTCGCTGCGGGTCTGCATCGCGATGACCGCGCCACCGGGCGAGTCCGACGCCTTGGTGATGAGCTTGCCGCTGGAGAGCTGGTTCTGCAGGTCCTGGTTCTTCTGCAGGTTGACCTGCAGGTTGGCCAGGGTGTTCGTGGCCACCGACCGTTCGGTGACGCGGAAGCCGGGCATCCGTTCCCCCCTCCTGTTACCTCTTCATGTTGATCAGCGTGTCCATCGTGGTGTCCACGACGCTGATCACCTTCGCGGCCGCCTCGTACGCCCGCTGGAACTGCAGCAGGTTGGTCATCTCCTCGTCGAGGCTGACGCCGGACTCCGCCTGCTCGGCGGACGTGGCGTCGTCGGCGATGACCTGCTGCGCCTGGGCGCGCCGGTTGATCGTCTGGGCCTGGATGCCGACGTCGACCACGAAGTTGCGGTACTGCGTGTCGGGCCCCTGGGGGTCCTGGGCGATCGCGGCCAGCGCGTTGGCGTTGTCGCCCTGGTACGACGTCGTCGCCGTGCTCGACGCGGCGACCTTCGTCGGGTCGGTGATCGCCACCCGGATGTCCTTGGCGCTCGTGCCCGTGAAGAACGCGCCGCCCGGCTGCGGCGTCGGCGTGCTCGACGGCGGCGTGGTGCTGATGTCGTAGCCCTGGGCGTGCTGCGCGTTCACCTTCTGGATGAGGGTGTTGGCCACGCTGTCCAGGCCCGCCACCGTGTTCGGGATGGTGGACGTCAGCGCCTCCAGACCCGAGGCCATCTTGCCCGTGGTGATGCCGGCCGAGGTGTTGTTGTCGGCGTACACCACCTGCACCGGGTTGACCGCGATCCCGTCGACCGTCGTGCTGCCGACCGCCTTGAGGTTGCGCACGGTGTCGCCCTGCACCAGCAGGTTGCCGCCCAGCGAGACGTCGACGGTGCCGTTGTCGTTGAGCCGGCCGGTCGCGCCGGTGAGCTCGGAGAGCTTCAGCACCAGCTGGTCGCGCTGGTCGGACAGCTCGTTGGTCGGCATGTTGGCCGTCTTGGCCAGGGCGATGCGGTCGTTGAGGTCGGCGATGCCGGCCGAGGTCTGGTTGACCACGGCGACGTCGGCGTCGAGGGCCTCGCGGGTCGCGCCGAAGAGGTTGTCGAGGTTCTGCCGGGTCGTGCCCATCGTCGAGGCGACGGTGTTGGCGCGCGAGAGCAGCTGGGTGCGGGCCGAGATGTCGCCGGGCCGGTTGGCCACGTCCGACCAGGCCGACCAGTAGTCCGCCAGCTGGGCCTGCAGGCCGTTGTCGCTGGGCTCGCCGAGGGCCTGCTCGACGTTGCCGAAGACCATGCTCTGCGCCTGCAGGTACTCGTTGAGCCCCCGCTCGGCCCGGGTCCGGTTCGTCATGAACTCGTCGTGCAGCCGGGTGACGTCGGTGATGCGCACCCCGTCGCCGACCCCTTGGCTGGTCGACCAGCGGGCCGGCGTGGAGAGGTTCTCGACCGGCGAGAGCTCGACGCGCTGGCGGGAGTACCCCTCGGTGTTCGCGTTGGCGATGTTCTGCCCGGTCAGGTCGAGGGCGCGACGCTGGGCGTAGAGGGCGGACAGGGCCGTGTTCAGACCGGAGAACGTGCTCATCTACATCGCCTCGTCAATCAGGCGGGTGCGGGGGGCGGCCGCCACGGTCTCGCCCTTGCGCCCGTAGGTCTCGACGGACCCGACGACGGCGAGCATCGTCTCGCGCGCCGCGCGGGCCCCCGTGGTGAGCAGGTCGCGATTCGCCTCGGCGATCGCGCTCACCTCGGCGGTGATCGTCAGGAACGCCTTGCGGTGCTGGTTGAGCAGGTCCGACCACGGCGCCGGGGCGGCCTCGGCGAGCCTGCTCAGGCTCGGGTTCGGACCCAGCCCGAACTCGGCGCCGATCGCCTCGACCTCGGCGGCCCGCACGACCTCGGTGCGCCGGATCTCCTCCAGCACCACCTCGACCTCGCGGGTGGCGTGCGCCAGCCAGCGCGTGCGGCCGGAGGCGAGCACGAGCTGCTCCTCCTCCAGCTTGAACAGCAACAGCTCCAGCATCTCGCGCTCCCGCCACAGGATGCTCGCGAGATCCGCCAGCGCCATCCGTTCCGCCTCTCCCTCGTGCGACGGGTCGGCCGGGCGGCCGGCGCGTCGCACACCGCGTCGTTGTCCGCCCGGTAGTTCGGCATTTCCATGTCCGGCTTGAGCACAACCGGTTCGCAACTTCGCGTCACCCGGGCCCGCACCCGGGGCTGGCGAATCTGGGTCTCGACCAACCAACTCCTGCCACGAAGAGGTTGCCGTGACCACCACCGCCGAAGCCCCCGCCGCCACCGCCCTGAGCCCCGCGGAGCTGGACGCCCACGTGCGCGCCCACCTCCCGCTCGTCGGGCACCTGGTCCGCGAGATGCTCGGCCGGCTGCCGGCCCACGTGTCGCGCGAGGACCTCATCTCCGCGGGCATGGCGGCCCTCGCCGGCGCCGGGCGCTCCTTCGACCCGAGCCGCGGCATCCCGTTCGGCAGCTTCGCCACCAGCCGCATCCGCGGCGCGCTGCTCGACGAGCTGCGCGGCCTGGACTGGGCCAGCCGCTCGGTGCGCGCCCGGGCCCGCAAGGTGGAGACGGTGCAGCAGGAGCTGACCGGCCGGCTGGGCCGCACGCCGACGCAGGCGGAGCTGGCCGAGGCCATGGGCGTCGGGATCGACGAGCTCAAGACGATCGACGAGGACGTGCAGCGCGCGGTCGTGCTGTCCCTGCAGGGCTTCACCGCCGGCTCGGCCGAGGAGCTGGTCCCCGAGCGGGCCGCCGGCCCCGAGGACCTCATTCTGCACCGGGAGCGCATCGGGTACCTCCACCAGGCGATCAACGCCCTGCCGGAGCGCCTGCGCACGGTCGTCACCGCGTACTTCTTCGACGAGCGCCCCATGACCGACATCGCCGAGCAGCTCGGCGTCACCGAGTCGCGCATCAGCCAGCTGCGCGCCGAGGCCCTGGTGCTGCTGCGCGACGGCCTCAACAACCACCTCGACCCCGAGATGCTGGGCGGTCCGGGCGGCACCGGCTGCGTGGCCCGCCGGCGCGAGGCGTACTACGCCAACATCGCCGCGCAGGGCGACCTCAACGCCCGCCTGGCCGTCACGACCCCGCTGGGGATGCCGCGCGCCGCGTGAGGCGCACACCGAGACCCGCAGCGAGTCGCCACGGATGCTCCGGAGGCGACGGACGAACTCGCTGCAAAGCCGCGGCCCGAACGGACTCGGGGGCGGTAGGAGCACCACCCGGGCACGGACGCCCAAGGCACGGACGCACGGTTGGTTCGAGGGATCGGGGCATGGAGGCCCGCATCGGGCACGGACGCCCCGGACACCGCGTGGCACGGACGCCGGAACGACGCGGGAACACGGAGGTTCCCACACGGGACTCGGGAGCGGCTCGGCGATGAGGCCGGGCCGCTCCCGAGAACAACCTTTTCGCAACCGAGAGAGACCGGTTGTGTACCCAAAGTGACAGAAGCTGGATCTTGCCGGGCGATCACCACCGTCCGCCACGAGTACCGACTCCTGCCACGAAGAGGTTGCCGTGACCAGCACCGCCATCAAGACGACCAGCGCCGAGCGAGAGGCGCTCGTGCGCACCCACCTCCCGCTCGTCGGGCATCTCGTGCGCGAGATGCTCGGCCGCCTGCCCGCGCACGTCTCGCGCGAGGACCTCGTCTCGGCCGGCATGGCCGCCCTCGCCGGCGCGGCACGCTCGTTCGACCCCGCCCGCGGCATCCCGTTCGGCAGCTTCGCGACCACCCGGATCCGCGGCGCACTGCTGGACGAGCTGCGCGGGCTGGACTGGGCCAGCCGATCCGTGCGCACCCGGGCCCGAAGGGTCGAGACCGCCCAGCAGGAGCTCACCGCGTCGCTCGGGCGCACCCCGACCCAGTCCGAGCTGGCGCAGGCTCTCGGCGTCGCCGTCGACGAGCTCAAGAGCATCGACGACGACGTGCAGCGCGCGGTCGTGCTGTCGTTGCAGGGCTTCAGCGCGGGCTCGGCCGAGGACCTGGTGCCCGAGCGGGCCGCCGGCCCCGAGGAGCTGATCCTGCACCGGGAGCGCATCGGGTACCTCCACCACGCCGTCAACGCCCTGCCGGAGCGCCTGCGCACGGTCGTCACCGCGTACTTCTTCGACGAGCGCCCCATGACCGACATCGCCGAGCAGCTCGGCGTCACCGAGTCCCGCGTCAGCCAGCTGCGCGCCGAGGCGCTGATGCTGCTGCGCGACGGGCTCAACAACCACCTCGACCCGCACCTCGTGGCGGCCGCGCGCGACAAGGGCTGCGTGGCCCGCCGGCGCGAGGCGTACTACGCGAACATCGCCGCCCAGGGCGACCTGAGCGCGCGGCTGAACCTCACCAACCCGCTGGGCGTGCCGCGAACCTTCTGAGAAGTTCCCGGATTCGCCCTCAAGAGCCCGGCTGACCAGCCGATGTACTTCGCGAGCGAGCCATGGACGGCCCGCCGCACGACCCGATTCACGGAGGAGTAGCCATGGGTCTTCGGATCAACAACAACATCGCCGCGCAGAACGCGTACCGGAACCTGTCGGTCACCGACAGCCAGATGAGCAAGTCGCTGGAGAAGCTGTCGTCGGGCTACCGGATCAACCGCGCCGCCGACGACGCGGCCGGCCTGTCGATCTCGGAGGGCCTGCGCTCGCAGATCGGCGGCCTCAAGGTCGCCGTGCGCAACGCCCAGGACGGCATCTCCGTCGTACAGACCGCTGAAGGTGCGCTGACCGAGACCCACTCGATCCTGCAGCGCATGCGTGACCTGTCGGTGCAGGCCTCCTCCACCGGTTCGCAGGACTCCGACGCGCGGGCCGCCGCGCAGACCGAGTTCTCGCAGCTGGGTCAGGAGCTGGACCGCATCGCCTCGACCACGGCGTTCGGCGGCCAGAAGCTGCTGGACAGCAGCAGCGCCTACACCGGCACGTTCCAGGTCGGCGCCAACGGCTCGTCGTCCGACCAGATCGCCGTCAACCTCGGCACCGCCGCGTTCGGCAGCGTCACCGGCGTGACCGGGTTCGACTCCGCCGGTCTCGGCGTGGCCTCGCTCGACCTCACCACGTCCGGCACCGCCGCGATCGACGCGATCGACACCGCGATCAAGGGCGTCTCCACGGCGCGCGCCACGCTCGGTGCGTACCAGAACCGCTTCGAGCACACCATCAACAACCTCAACGTCGCCGTCGAGAACCTGTCCGCCTCGGAGTCGCGGATCCGTGACACCGACATGGCGCAGGAGATGGTGTCCTTCACCCGCTCGCAGATCCTGACCCAGGCCGGCACCAGCATGCTGGCCCAGGCCAACCAGGCGCCGCAGAACGTGCTGTCCCTGCTGCGCTAGTCGCCAACCGTCCGAGCCCGGTCCCGCGCAGGGGCCGGGCTCGGCATTTTTTGAGAAAACTGCTGCTCAAAACCCTTCAGTGGCAAGACCTCGCGCCGATGTGATGAACGACCGGACCACGGATGGACCGGCCTGACCCGACTCAAGGAGGAAGATCGTGGGTCTTCGCATTAACAACAACATCGCTGCCCAGAACGCTTACCGGAACCTCTCGGCGACGGACAGCCAGATGGGCAAGTCGCTGGAGAAGCTGTCGTCGGGTTACCGGATCAACCGCGCGGCCGACGACGCTGCAGGCCTCTCCATCAGCGAGGGTCTTCGGTCCCAGATCGGTGGTCTGAAGGTCGCGGTTCGCAACGCTCAGGACGGCATCTCGGTCGTGCAGACCGCTGAAGGTGCGCTCACCGAGACGCACTCGATCCTGCAGCGCATGCGTGACCTGTCCGTTCAGGCCTCCAGCACTGGTTCCCAGGACTCCGATGCGCGCTCGGCGGCGCAGACCGAGTTCTCCCAGCTGGGCCAGGAACTCGATCGCATCGCCAACACCACCGCGTTCGGCGGCCAGAAGCTGCTCGACGTGAGTGGTAGTGCCTACACGGGCACGTTCCAGGTCGGTGCGAACGGTTCGTCGTCCGACCAGATCGCGGTCGACCTGAGCACCGCCGCCTTCGGCAGTAGCTCTTCGCTGACCGGGTTCGACTCGGCCGGCCTCGGCGTCGGCTCGTTGGACCTGACGACCGCCGGAACCGCGGCGATCGACGCGATCGACACCGCTATCAAGGGTGTTTCGACCGCTCGGGCCACCCTGGGTGCGTACCAGAACCGGTTCGAGCACACCATCAACAACCTGAACGTCGCGGTCGAGAACCTCTCGGCGTCGGAGTCGCGGATCCGTGACACCGACATGGCTCAGGAGATGGTGTCGTTCACCCGCTCGCAGATCCTGACCCAGGCCGGCACCAGCATGCTGGCCCAGGCCAACCAGGCGCCGCAGAACGTCCTCTCGCTGCTGCGCTAGGACCTGAGGGCTTGACCTGACCGAGGACACCGACAGGGCACGGCATCCAGCCAGGGCGCCGTGCCCTGTCACATCATCCCTGTCACATCAGCAGCGACCGTTGCTCCGTCAGGACAACCCGGCCGCAACTTTCCTCTCAACCGGTGCCCGCGCGGTCCGATGGGACCGTCAGAAGACGCGACCAAGGCCGCGGAAGGCCGGTTTGAGGACTCAGGGAGGAGTGCCATGGGTCTACGGATCAACAACAACATCGCCGCGCAGAACGCGTACCGGAACCTGTCGGTCACCGACAGCCAGATGAGCAAGTCGCTGGAGAAGCTGTCGTCGGGCTACCGGATCAACCGCGCCGCGGACGACGCGGCCGGCCTGTCCATCAGCGAGGGCCTGCGCTCGCAGATCGGCGGCCTGAAGGTCGCCGTGCGCAACGCCCAGGACGGCATCTCCGTCGTACAGACCGCTGAAGGTGCGCTGACCGAGACCCACTCGATCCTGCAGCGCATGCGTGACCTGTCGGTGCAGGCCGCCTCGACCGGTTCCCAGGACTCCGACGCCCGCTACGCGGCACAGACCGAGTTCTCGCAGCTGGGCCAGGAGCTCGACCGCATCGCCAACACCACGGCGTTCGGCGGGCAGAAGCTGCTCGACGCGGCCGCCCCGTTCACCGGGACGTTCCAGGTCGGCGCGAACGGCTCGGCCGCCGACCAGATCACGGTCAGCCTGGGCACCGCCGCGTTCGGCAGCGTCACCTCGGTGACCGGGTTCGACTCGGCCGGCCTCGGCGTGGGGTCGCTGGACCTCACGAGCGCCGGCACCGCGGCGATCGACGCGATCGACACCGCGATCAAGGGCGTCTCCACCGCCCGCGCCACGCTCGGTGCGTACCAGAACCGCTTCGAGCACACCATCAACAACCTCAACGTCGCCGTCGAGAACCTGTCCGCGTCCGAGTCCCGCATCCGCGACACGGACATGGCGCAGGAGATGGTGTCCTTCACCCGCTCGCAGATCCTGACCCAGGCCGGCACCAGCATGCTGGCCCAGGCCAACCAGGCACCCCAGAACGTGCTGTCGCTGCTGCGGTAATCCACCAAACCGTCCGGGGAGGGGACTCGTTCTCCTCCCCGCTCGCCTTCCTCGAGGAGGTACCGCATGGTCACCGGCGGAAGCGTCGACGGCCTGGTCTCGGGTATGCAGACCTCGTCCGTCATCGCGTCACTGATGCAGGTCGAGGCCGCGCCCCAGACCGCGCTGAAGAAGAAGGTCTCCGTCCAGCAGCAGGTCGTGAGCTCGTACCAGTCGATCAACACGAAGATGGGCTCGCTGCTGACCGCGGCGAAGGCGCTCGCCGACCCGACCGCGTGGAAGGCCGCGACGGCCACCTCCAGCTCCTCCTCCGTGCTGGCGACGACGAGCGCCACGGGCAGCAACCAGAGCGGCTCGGTGTCCTTCCGGGTCAAGCAGCTCGCCGCGTCCGAGTCGCGCATCTTCTCCGGCGGCTCGGTGGCCGAGACCAGCGACAGCATCACCAGCGCGTCGAACATCAGCATCACGAACACGGCCACCGGCGAGGTCAAGAACCTGCCGATCACCGACACCTCGCTCAAGGGCGTGGTCGACGCGATCAACGGCTCCAGCGACCTCGGCGTCAAGGCCACCGCGATCCAGACCGCTCCCGGGAAGTACACCCTCCAGGTCACCTCGACCCAGACCGGCGCCGCGTCCGCGTTCACCATCGACGGCATCGACGGCCTGGGCACCGACGTGGCCGCGACCGAGGGCTCCGACGCGATCCTCACCGTCGGCACCACGAACGCGTTCGAGATCTCCTCCTCCTCGAACACCTTCAAGGGCGTCATGGAAGGCCTCACGATCACCGCCAAGGCGAAGACGGCCGACACCGACCCCCCGATCACGGTCGACGTCTCCAGCGACACCGACGGCATCGCCACCAAGGTCCAGGCGATGATCGACGCGGCCAACTCGACGCTGAGCGAGATCACCACCCAGACCCGCAACCAGAGCGGCGGCGTGCCCGGCGGGCCGCTGGCCGGCAACTCCTCGATGCAGCAGCTCGCGAGCTCGATCATGCAGACCGTCTCCGGCGGCGCGGGCTCGCTGGGCAGCCTCAAGGACGTCGGCATCGAGCTGACCCGCGACGGCAAGCTGACCTTCGACAAGACCAAGTTCACCTCGGCGATCAACGCCGACCCGGCCAAGACGCAGTCGTACTTCAACGCCACCACCACCAACGCCGCCGGTGGCAAGGACGGCCTCGTCGACAAGATGGCCGCGATGGCCGACAAGGCCACCCAGGTCAACACCGGCACGCTGTCGCAGCTGATCACCAGCGGCAACAGCGCCATCACCGACCTCAACGACCGCATCAGCGACTGGGACGTCCGGCTGCAGGCGCGGCAGGAGACCCTGCAGAAGCAGTTCACCGCCATGGAGACCGCACTGGGCTCGCTCAAGAACCAGTCGAACTGGCTGGCCGGCCAGCTGTCCTCGCTGGGCTGATCACCGAAGGTCCCCGGGAGACTGAATGACGACACAAGCCCTGCGCAACCGCTACGTGGCCGACAGCGTGGCCACCGCTCCCCCGGCGCAGCTGCTGGTGATGCTGTACGACCGGCTCGTGCTCGACCTGATGATCGCCGGCCAGGCCCTCGGCGCCGGCGACACGGCGACGGGCTCGAGCCGCGTGTACCACGCCCAGGAGATCCTCATGGAGCTGCGGGCGACGCTCGACACCTCGGTGTGGAGCGGCGGCCCCGGCCTCGCCTCGCTCTACAGCTACATGATCAACGAGCTGGTACAGGCCAACGTCGCCAACGACCCGGCGCGGATCGAGACCGTGCAGGGCTTCGCCGAGCAGCTGCGCGACGCGTGGCGGGAAGCGGCCGCGCAGGTGACCGCCGCCGGGCAATGACGGCGGCGGGAGCGGGCGTGGAGCCCGACGGCTGGGCGGCGGCGTGGGCCGCCGCCCTGGACGCGATGGAGCTGGAGGCGAACGCCGTCGAGCAACTCCTGCGCCATCGCGAGCTGCCGCCCCAGATGGTGTTCACCCCGCCCGAGGGGATCGGTCCGCTGCCGCTGGAGCTGACCGACCGGGCCCGCCTGCTCGTGCAGCGGCAGCTCGACCTGTCCCGGGAGCTGTCCATCGCGATCGCCGGCAACCGGCAGCAGGCGCGGCTGGTGAACCGGATGCAGCGCGAGGGCGGCATGGGCGCGCCTCCCCCCGTGTACCTGGACAACCGCACCTGAGTCCCCGGGACGCGTTGCAACCCGAAAACTCTTGGAAAGCGCCCGAAGACGCCGATACGGGCAGCATGAGTCACATCCCGGTGTCCGTGGTCATCGCCGCCGGCGGCAGCCCCGACGACTTCCACGCCTGCCTCGAGTCGCTGCGCCCCACCCTCGGCATGCGCGACGAGGTCGTGTGCGTGATGCCCGCCGACCGCCCGGAACTGCGCGCCGAGCTGCGCGGGCAGACGTGGCTGCGGGTCGTGGACTCGACCGGCGCGCTGCCCTGGAGCGACGGGCTCGACGCCACCCGGCACCCGATCATGGTCTTCCTCGACGGCGACGTCGTGCTCTCCGCGCACTGGCTCGACCCGGTGCTGGAGGCCTTCGGCGACCCGTCCGTGGTCGCGGCCGGCCCGCGCGTGCAGCACAGCTACGGCCCGCAGCAGGCCGACCCGCCGGAGACCGCGATGGCCAGCGCCGCGGCCTTCAAGGCGTACGCGCGCGAGTGGCGCCAGGAGCACCGCGACGAGTTCACGGACGTCGACCGCCTCGGCCCGGTGTGCGTGGCGATCCGCCGCGACGCGCTCATGATCGCCGGGGGCCCGAGCATCGACCTGCCGTACGACGAGCTGAGCGCCCAGGGCCGCATCGTGGTCGCGCACGCCGCGCTCGTGGCCCACGTCGGCTCGCCCTCCTGCGGCCTGCGCCAGCCCGACCCGGCCGGCGACGCCCCGCTGCTCACCGCGAGCCTGATCGTCAAGGACGAGGAGGACGTGCTGCCGCGCTGCCTCGCCGCGCTGCGCGAGCTCGCCGACGAGATCGTCGTCTACGACACCGGGTCGACGGACCGCAGCATGCAGATCGCGCGGGAGTACGGCGCGAAGGTCGTCGAGGGCTTCTGGAACGACCACTTCGGCGACGCTCGCAGCCGCTGCCTCACGCACTGCTCCGGCCGCTGGGTGCTGTGGGTCGACGCCGATGAGACGTTCACGGGCAACGCGCGGATCGTGCGGGACTCGCTGCGGTACAGCGACAACAGCGCCTTCTTCGCGACCATCGAGAACCACGAGGGCCACGAGGGCGGCTCCGGCTCGAGCACCATCTACTTCCCGCGCATGTTCCGCCGGGCCCGCGGCCGCATCTACGGCCGCCTGCACGAGCAGGTCATGGACCGCATCACCGGCCGCGCGCTGCAGGGCTCGCTGCTGCCGGACCTGGTGCTGGACCACTCGGGGTACACGCGGCTGCGCGGCACACTCAAGAACAAGGCGGAGCGCAACCTGCGCCTGGCCACGCTGGCGGCCGAGGACGTGAGCGGCCTGACCGCCGTCGGCAATCTGGCCCGCTCCCAGCTCGGCTCGGGCCACCTCGACGAGTGCATCGCCACGGCCCGGCGCGGCCTGGCGGAGGCGCGGGAGCACACGCACAAGGTGCTGTTCCTGAAGATCCTGGCCGACGCGTACATCACCGTGGGCCGCCTCGCCGAGGCGAACGAGACGATCGAGGACCTGCGCAAGATCGCGAACACCGAGTTCACGGTCGGCGAGCACGAGGTCAAGCTCCGCTTCGCCGAGGGTGACTACGAGCGCACCCTGGAAATCATCGCCGAGCTGCCCGAGTCCGGCGCGAACGACCTGCTCTACGGCGTCGGCCGCGGCCGCTTCGCCGGCCTGCACATCGACGCGCTGAGCCGGCTGGACCGCCACCAGGAGGCCGCGTACCACCTGCGCCAGGCCCTCAAGGAGGGCCACGTCCCGATCCCGGTGGCCCGGATGGCGCAGGTTCTGGGCGCCGCGGACGGCAGCCTGGCCGAGGTGGCGGAGTTGGTCCCGAACGAGAACCGGCGCGGCCTGCTGTTCACGATCGCGGAGGCTCCCCCGGAGGCGGCCGACGAGCTGCTGGAGGCGTTGTGGCGCCGATACCCCGGCGAGCCGACGCTGCTCACGCTGGCCGCGCGCGTGGGACGCCGGGTGCCGCTGATCCGCGCGATGGAGTGGTCGGCGCGGCTGCGGCAGCACGGGTTCCCGGAGCAGTGCACGCTGCTGGCCCTGTCGGCCGACGAGCGGCGTACCCCGCGCGAGCGCACGCTGGCCGCCGCGATCGCTCTGGAGATGTTCCACGACGAGGCCGCGCTACCTTTGCTGAACGAGGCCTTGACGTCGGTGCCGGACTCGCTTTCCGCAGGTGTGCTGGAGGAGATCCAGATTCTGGCCCCACGCGTCTCGGCGAGCATCGAGCTGGCGGACGCGTAGGGTAATCGGGCCTTCAACGCAGCGGAGTTCGCCGCAAGATCGATTTTGCGGCGTCGGGTAAAATAGGTTTTGAAAGAGGACGCGCAACCGACTCCGATGTCTGCTCCTGCCCCCCGCTCTCCTGCTTCTCCGCTCTCCTGCTTCTCCGCTCTCCCGCTTTTCCGCTCTCCTGCTCGACTCTTACCCCGCTCCGAGGCTTCGCCGGATGAGCGCGGCCGGGTCCTCGAACCACTCGTCGTGGTGCGTGGCCGGCCCGAGCATCGCGATCGCCGTCACGTACGCGTCCCGGTCCACCCGCCGCCCCGTCAGCCGCCCCACCATCGCCTGCAGGTAGTGATAGTCGCTGTGGTCGGCGAACTCACGCACCGCGCCGGAGACGAGCTCGGCCGCCTCGACGTCGCGGCCGAGTTCGAGCAGCGACAGGATGACCCAGCGGCCGGCGGCGGCCCGGGCGCCGGGGCGCTGGAAGACGGTGAGGAAGCCGTCGAGCGCGGCCTCGATGCGGCCGGCGGCGAAGTCTTGGAGGGCCCGGGCGTACGGGAGGTCGGGCGGCGGGGCGTCGGCCTCGGCGGGGAGGTAGGCGCGCGCCACGCCGGGGCCGGCGCCAGGCACACTCATGCCGGTGCCGGTGCTGCTGCCGGCGCCGCGGCTTGAGGCAGAGGCGATGCCAGAGCTAGTGCCAGCGCCGTTGCTACCGCCGGGGCCAGAATCGGTGCTGGTGCTGGTGCCAGCGTCGGGGCCGGGGTCGTTGCGGGATTCGCCCCGGGCGGCGCCTGGGTTGGCCACCGCCGCGCCCGGGTCGCCGCTGTGGTGGGCGCGGGACACGCCCAAGCCGCCACCGCCAGCACCGCCGCCGACCGCCGCGCCCAGGCCGCCGCTGTGATGGGCGCGGGACACGCCCAAGCCGCCACCGCCAGCACCGCCGCCGACCGCCGCGCCCAGGCCGCCGCTGTGATGGGCGCGGGACACGCCCAAGCCGCCACCGCCAGCACCGCCGCTGACCGACGCGCCCGGGCTGCCGCTGGACACGCCCAGGCCGCCGCCCTCGACGCCGCCGCTCGCCGGGGCACCCGAGACCGGCGCGCACGAGCCCGCCGCGCCCGAGACCGCCGCGCCCGAGGCTGAGCCCGAAAAAGCGCCCGAGGAGGTCGCTGGAGCTGCGGCAGCATTCGAAAAATCGCCCGAAATCGCAACATTAGATGACAAGTCCGAAAAAGGTGGTTCGGGCAACGTCGGAGAATTCGCCGGGCGGCGGGCGACCACGCGCCAGCGAACCGCTCGATGGCCCTCGAACGCCGGAAACGACACCGGAACCGCCAGCGTGCTCGCCGTCGTCGCCGCCGCGTGCTCCCGCAGCCGAGCCTCCGCGTCCGCGGACCCGAAGCGCAACCCCGCCAGGTCGAAAACCCAGTCGCCCCGCGCGATCGGGGGCGACCACGACGCCGCCGCGGTGCGGTACGCGTCCTCCAGGCGCTCCGTGATCACGTCCCAGGAGTAGCCGGCCGCCGTCGTCAGGCCGCCCTCGCGCAAGCGCGCCGACAGCCCCGGCTCGTCCAGCACGCGGCGGACCCGCGCGGTCAGGGCCGGCACGTCGCCCACGTCGGCCAGCAGGGCGTTCACCCCGTCACGCGCGTACTCCAGCACCCCCGTGTTCCGCGTCGCCACCACGGGAGTGCCCGACGCCATCGCCTCCAGGCACGGCAGCGAGAACGACTCGTAGCGCGAGCAGCACACGTACGCCGCCGCGCCGCGGAACAGGGCGCCCAGCGTCTCCTGCGGCGGGGCGACCACCACCCGCCCCAGCGGCTCGATCGGCGGCCGGGGCGAGACCCACACCAGGTCGACCGAGGACGAGAGGGCCCGATAGACGCGGCGCATCTCGTCCATGCCCTTGAACGCGTTGCCGTCCCAGCCCACGAAGAGCAGGTACGGGCGGTCCGCGCTCGCGGGCGGGCCCGACGGCGTGAACACCGCGCGATCCACCGCGTTGTGCACCACCCCAGCCGCGACGCCGTACCGCGACCGCAGCACCGACGCCACCGTCCCGCTCACCGTGATGGTGGCGTCGGCCGACGCCAGGTTGCGCAGGGCGACCTGGTGCGTCGCCGGGTCGATGTCCTCGAAGAGGTGGAAGTCGCCCTGCTCGAAGTGGACCACCGGGGCGCAGCCGAGCGAGCGCGCGGCGAGGACCTGGTCCCAGTATCCGCACACGATCACGTCGCAGGCGGGCACCGCGGCGGTCAGCTCCACCCCGAACGGCACCTGGGTGAACGCGGCGCGCAGGTCGAACCAGTCCGGCCGCGGGAAGTGGCTCAGGACGGTGACCTCGTGGCCCCGGGCCGACAGGCGGTTCGCGTGCTCGAACAGCACGCGCGCGCCGCCGCCGACGTCGGTACGCGGTGCCAGGTAGCACAGCCGCAGCGTGCCCGGCGAGGAGCAGGGCACCGCGGCCGGGGAGCCGGCGACCGGGGACGGCATCGCGCGGCGAGCCGAGAACTCCCGGCTCCGGGCCGCCGTCACCGCCGCCGGCAGGTCGGGGCGCAGTGCCCCAGCGAGGGACGGGTCGGTGTGCTTGAGCCGCAGTCCCATGGCTACAGGTCGATGACGGCGAACGGGCGGTCCGCGGCGTCCTGGGTCGACACGCGGCCCCCGCATTCGTCGCGGATGGTCGCGAGCAGGCCGGCGAGGCGCTTGCGGTCCTCGCCGAGCGTGCACACGATCCGGCGGATCTGCCGGCGGCGGATGGGGTCCAGCAGAGCCGCGAAGGTGTGGTCCGAGCGGCCGTCGAGGTCGATCTTCAAGATGTCGACGGCCACGTCGTCGAGCCGCACGGGATCGGCGCGCACCTCCACGTCGTGCCCGGTGAGCCGGTTGGCGGCGAGGTTGTCGCGCAGGACGGCGGCCGCGGCCGGGTCGGGCTCGAACGCGATGACCTTGCCGGTGCCGCCGACGCGCTGGGCGGCCAGGACGGTGAAGTACCCGATGCCGGCGCCCACGTCGGCGAAGGTCTGGCCGGGCCGGAGCTGCGAGGCGAGGTAGCCGGTCAGCGCCGGCTCGATCGCGCCCCGGGTCACCAGCGGCGGCATGAGGCCGTAGTCGTCGGACGGGACCATGAGCGTCGCGCCGTACGCCGTTTCGACGAGCATCCGGCCGTTGCCGATGTAGGTGCCGCGCAGCCCGGAAGCGGGCGCGGGCGCCGGGGTCTGCAGCGACAGCAGCGTGCGCGCGTTGCCGGCCGGGTCGTCGCTCATCGCGAGCCGGGCGCGGGCGGCCAGGCCCTCGCCCTCGGGCTGGCCGTAGACCACGATGTCGGGCACGTCGCGGCCCCCGGCCAGCTGCCGCATGAGCCCGGCCATCGCGTCGCCGACGGCCTCGGTCACCTGCGGCACGCCCTTGACGACGAGCGCCAGCTCCATGCCGGGCGTGGCCATGGCCAGCTCCATCGCGCCGGCCAGCACGACGGCGGCCGGTTCCACGAGGTCGGGGTCGACGTCGACGACGATCCGGTCGACCGGCGCGGATGTCCCCGCCGCGGTGGCCGGGGCCTCGCTGACGGGCGCCGGGAGCGCGGGGGCGTCCGCGGGGAAGGCCGACAGCCAGTGGCACACCGCGTAGGCCGACGGGAGCGTCGCGCCCTCGCGCGGGGGTTCGGTCCAGTGGTACGGGTAGAAGATCTCCGACCCGAAGACCGCGGGCGTCACGCGGCCGAGCCCGTCCTGCTCGGCCACGATCCGGGTGAGCATCTCCGCGCCGGTCTGCTCGTCGCGGGGCCGCCCGGCCCGCCACGCGACCGAGTCCGGCAGCGCGGCCACGACGGCGGCGATGAGCGGGTGCCCGGGCGCGGCGCCGAGCACGCCGTCGGCGAGGCGGAAGCCGTCCTCGCGCGCGCAGAACACGTCGACGCCGCCGAGCAGCGGCTCGATGTTGCGCAGGCACTCCAGGTCGGTGCTGAGGAACACGCCGCCGTGGGCGAGCAGCAGCTCGTACCGGAGGATGTCCTCCTGCTGCCCGGGCGGCGCCGCGTCGAAGAGCGCCTGGTTGGTCAGCGGCGGCAGGCCGGCCCTGGTCCACAGCTTCAGCTCCCAGCCGGGGTGGTGGCGCAGCCAGCTCTCGCCGAACTCGCGTTCGCGCGCGCTCAGCGGGCCGTCGAGCTTGATGCGGTGGAAGACCCGCGGGACGAGCAGACGTTCGAGCACCGCGGTCATCGCAGACTCCCCACCAGGTCGCGGACGTTCAGCAGGCGCCGCAGGGTCTCGGCGAGCTCGCCGCGCGGCAGCGGCAGGGCGTGGCGGGCCGGGTCGTGGCCGTCGACGGGGGCGAAGGAGGCGACGAGGTCGCAGGCGCGCCACAGGTCGTCGGCGCCGTCGCCGGGCAGCATCTCGTAGTCGCAGGGCACGTCGATGTCGGCGGCGGTGATGGTGAGCCCGGGCGGCACCCCGACGACGAGCGTCGCCGCGCCGGACGGTGTCCGCGCGAGCTCCGCGGCGACCTCGTCGAGCAGCGGCGAGAGGGCGCTGATGCCGATGCGCAGCGGGCGGCCCTCCTCGCGGGCGGCGGTGCGGCGGGTGACGAGCAGCCAGCCGAGGCTCGCCTCGATGGAGCTGACCGTCACCAGGTCCTGGTGCATGCGGTCGAGGAGGGTGCCCTTGCCGTGCGGGTCGTGCGCGCGGCGCAGCTCCTCGACGGTGGACGGCCGGTCGGTGGTCATGAGGCGCAGGCGGGCGTCGGTGCGCCGGCCGACCTTGCGGGTGGTCGCCTCATAGGTGGTGCCGCGGTACGCCGGGTGTGTGCGCAGGTCCGGGTGCCGCTCGGCGAGGTGGGCCCGCGCCTGCCCGACGCGGCCGGCGCGGCGCATGAGCGACACCTGGTCGAGGCCGATCCGCACCCGCTGCACCGCGTGCCGGTTGTGCACGACGCGCAGGCCGCGGGGTTTGCGGGAGAGCCGGTAGGCGAGGTCGGCGTCCTCGGCGAAGGGCACCTCGAAGCGGGCGTCGCCGAGGACCGAGCGGCGGATGCTGCAGCGGCCGCCCCAGAACTGGTGCCAGTCGCCGATGCCGTAGTGGCGCAGGCCCTCGTGGCTGCGGTACACGGTGCCCCGGAAGGCGAGCCAGGCCTCGACGGTGCAGGCCCGATCGGCGGCGGGGCCGGTCCAGCCGAGCACCGCGTCGACGTCGTTGCCGTGTTCGACGTAGGTGCGCAGGTGTTCGGCGAGGCACCGGGGCGCGGGTTCGTCGTCGTCGTCGAGGAAGAACAGGATGTCGGCGTGGCTCGCCTCGATGCCGACGTTGCGGGCCTCGCCGGGGCCGGCGTTCTGGTCGAGCCGGATGAAGGTCAGGTCGAGCCGGTCGAGGAAGGGCAGCACGACCAGCTCGGCGGACTCGGCGGAGCCGTCGTCGACGACCACGACGTGGAAGCGCTCGCGGGGCAGGGTCTGCTCGCACAGGGCGGCGAGGCAGTCGTGCAGGGCGGCGGGGCGCTGGTAGGTGGTGACGATGACGCCGAGGGTCAGGTCGGTCCTGGGTGGTTCGAGGTCGCCGGCGAGTTCGCGGTACACGTCGGCCCATCCCTTGCCGGCGCCGGGGCTGGAGTGGTCGAGCACGGGGCTGCCGGGGTCGAGCCAGTCGGCGAGCAGGCCGCGGTGGTCGGCGACGCAGACGAGGTCGGCGCGGGTGAACTGGTCGGTGAGGAAGACCTGGGCGGCCTCGCTCGGCGGCGGCTGCCACCCGGCGTGGACGCTGACCACGAGGGGCAGCCCCAGCAGCCAGGAGCGTTCGAGCAGGGCGGCGTCGGCGAGGTCGCCGGCGAGGTGGACGTGCACCACGTCGACGTCGCGGCCGGCGAGGAGCTCGGCCAGGAGCCGCTCCGACGGGGTGTCGCCGAAGAAGGGGTCGGAGCCGGGGACTTCCAGGGTGTACTGCCTGACCCCCTGCTCCAGTCCGGTCTCCCGGAGGGTCGCGGTTCCCTGGGCGCGGGTCGGCTCGATGGCCAGCACGTCCCATCCGCGGGCCGCCACCTGGCGGGCCAGGCTGGCGCAGCGCCGGTACGCGATCGAGTCGCGCGAGGGGAGGATGACGGCCGCACGGGGCCGGCGTGTGTTGTTGCGCACACCGGCCCCATCGGCACCCGATTCACACCTTTAGGAAAACCTTCGGCTGCTCGGCGGCGTGCTGGGGCTCGGCCCGGGGCCGCATGAACCTCGGCGCCCACCAGTTCGCGTTGCCCAGCAGGGTCATGAGCGCGGGCAGGACGACCGCGCGGATGATGGTCGCGTCGAGCAGGATCGCCGCGGCCAGCCCGACGCCGAGCTGCTTCATGTCGATCGTGCTCAGCGTGGCGAAGATGGCGAACACGGCCACCATCACCACGGCGGCGCTGGTGACCACGCCGGCGGAGCCGGAGATGCCCTGGGCGACCGCCTCGCGGGTGGGCAGGCCCCGGCGGACCGCCTCGCGGATGCGGCTGACGACGAAGACGTGGTAGTCCATCGACAGGCCGAAGAGCACGACGAAGAGGAACAGCGGCAGCCAGGACACGACGGCGTCCATGGACTTGAAGCCGAGGATGCCCTCGGCCCAGGTGCCCTGGAAGATGAGCACGACGAGGCCGTACGACGCCGCCGCCGACAGCATGTTCAGCGCGATGGACGTGAGTGCCACGACGACCGAGCGGAACGTGAACGCCATGACGATGAAGGTCAGGACGAGCACGAAGCCGACGACGAGCGGCAGCTTGTGCTGGATGTGCGCGGCGTAGTCGACGTCGGCCGCGACGAACCCGCCGACGGCGATCTCCGCGCCCGGCACGGCGCCGAGGGTCTGCGGCACCAGCTGGGTGCGCAGCCGGGTGAGTGACTCCTTGGCCTGCTCGGAGCGGCCCTCGAACGGGGTGGCGACGTCGAGCACGGCGACGCTGCCGTCCTTGGAGACCTGGACCTGCGGCTCCTGCTCCAGGGGCGCGAACAGCGGGTCGGCGGCCGCCTTCTGGGCGAGCTGGGTCAGGGCCGACCGGGTGGCGTCGAGCTGGCCGGCGGGGACCCGCACCGCGACCTCGTGCACCGTGCCGTTGCTCGGGAATGCTTTCACGAGGCGGTCGTACGCCTGCATCGCCGGTGTGGTGCGGGGCAGGTCCTCCATGCCGGGGAAGGTGAGCCGCATGCTCAGCGCCGGCGCGGCGAGGGCCAGCAGGGCGAGCACCGAGATCGTGAGGGTGGCGGCGGGGCGGCGCAGCGCGGGCCGCAGGATCGCCGACCACACCCGGGATCCCCGCTCGTCGGTGCGGGGCCGGGTGAGCCGCCACAGGAGCGGGACGCGGGGCCGGTCGATCCAGCGGCCGAGCTTGGCCAGGAGGGCCGGCAGAACGGTGAGCGAGCCGAGCACGGCGACGAGCACGACGAGGATCGAGCCGAGCGCCAGGGACGAGAACACGACGTCGCCGGCGAGGAAGAGCCCGGCCATGGCGATCGTCACGGCGATGCCGGAGACGACGACGGCGTGCCCGGAGGTCTCCGCGGCGATCTCGACGGCGTCGAGGTGGGCCCGGCCCTTGGCCCGCTCCTCGCGCTCGCGGCGCAGGTAGAACAGGGAGTAGTCGACGCCGACGGCCATGCCGATGAGCAGGATGACGCTCGAGGTGGTGTCGGTCGACGGGACCAGGTGCGAGGCGAGCGTGGACAGCCCGAGGGCGGCCGCGACCGAGGAGAGAGCGAGCAGCACGGGGATGCCGGCGGCGATGAGCGCGCCGAAGGCCACGATGAGGATCGCGAAGGTGACGGGGAGGCTGAGGTACTCCGCGCGTTTGAAGTCCTGCCCGAGCGTGTCGTCCATGGCCTTGGAGATGGACGGGCCGCCGGTCTCCTCGACCCGCAGGCCGGGGTGGCGGCGCTGGACGTCGGCGGTGGCCGCGGTGAGCGGGGCGAGCCGGTCCTGGGCGGTGTCGGGGTCGCCCTTCAGGGTCACCCGGACGAGCACGGCGCTCTGGTCGCGGGCGGGCAGCGGGTCGGCGACCTCGGCGACGTCCGGCAGCGCGCGCATGGCGGTCCGGACGTCGGCGGCCGCGGCCATCGCCGCGTCGTGGTCGAGCGCGCCGGTGCGCGCGGTGATGAGGACGCTCTCGGTGGCCGGGTTGTCGAAGTGGCCGTCGTCGACGATGACGCCGGCCCGGCCGGACTCGCCGATGGCCTGGTCGCGGTTGGTGGCCTCGACGGTGCCGGCCATGCTGCCGCCGACGAAGCAGACGGCGACGAACGCGACCCAGAGGGCGATGGCGCGCCACGGGTGCTCGGCACTCCAGCGCGCGATGCGAACCGTTACTGGTCTCTTCTCCACGCCGATGACGCTATGGATCGGGCGGGCCACGGACATCCGGGCTGGACCCGGCCCGCACCCGGATCCGCGAACCCGGGGTTCCCCTGAGTATCAGGGGCCGCACGGTGCCACCGGTCTGCAACCGAGCGGCAACCGAAGAATGCACCGTTCTGCCTCAACATGGCCGGGACCGGGCCGATGCCTCCAGTGAGCAAGGATGGCTCACCCCTACGCCAATGGACTGGCGACACACCGACGGGGGTCCGATTTTCGTGCTCGAGGACACCACCCAGGTCACCCTGCACGGCGCCCTGACGGGGCTCGCCAAGCGCCAGCGGGTGATCGCCGACAACATCGCCAACATCAACACGCCCGGCTTCCTCGCCGGCCGCGTCGAGTTCGAGGACGCCCTGCGCCTGGCCGTGCAGGCGGGTGACCCGGCGGACGCGAGCATCACGACGGCGCGGTCGCTGGAGCCCACCCGCGAGGACGGCAACAACGTGAACCTCGACCACGAGGTCCTGTCGAACATCGACACCGGGCTGCGGTACCAGACCATGCTGCGCGCGACCGACGACAAGTTCGGGCTCCTGCGCACGGCCATCCGGGGCTGATCGCGGTGACCATCTTCGGCGCGATCGGCATCGCCGGCACGGGCGTGACCGTGTACCGCAAGTGGCTCGACGCGGTGTCGGACAACATCGCGAACATCAACGACGCCGTGCCGACGAGCGGGCAGGCGTTCCGCGCCCGGTACGTGCAGGCGCAGGCGGTCCACTACGGCGACGGCGAGGGCGGCGTGCGGGTCGCGGGCACGGCGCTCGGCGATCCGAAGGGGCGGCTGGTGTACGAGCCGGACAACCCGATCGCCGACCGGGAGGGCTACGTCAAGTACCCCGACATCGACCTCGGCAGCCAGATGACCCAGCTGATCATGGCGCAGCGCGCGTACCAGGCGAACCTGACGGTGGTCGACCGCGCCAAGGACCAGTACCAGGCCGCGATCCAGGTCGGTAAGGGCTGAGCATGAGCATCGACGCGATCCAGCCGCTCGGCGCCATCTCGCCGATCTCCTCCGCCATGAACACCACCGGCACGTCCGGGTCCTCGGCGGACCCGGCGGCCGGGGTGCAGTTCGGCAACATGGTCGCGCAGGGCCTGCAGAAGCTGCAGGACGTGCAGAACACCGCCGACAACCTCGCCGTCGAGGCGGCCACGGGCCGGCTCACCGACGTGCACGACTACATCATCGCCGCGACCGAGGCGAGCCTCGCCACGAGTCTGACGGTCGCGGTGCGCAACAAGGCCCTTGACGCCTTCAACGAGATCATGAGGATGCAGGCCTGATGCGTGACCGGCTCACCGCGCTCGGGCGGCGGGGGCTGGACGGCTGGAAGTCGTTCAGCCCCGGGCAGAAGGCCGTCACGATCTTCGCCGTGCTGGCCCTCGCGATCGGCGGGTACTTCTTCGCGAGCTGGTCCGGCCGGCCGGCCATGGCCCCGCTGTTCTCGAACCTGGCCGCCACGGACGCGAGCGCCATCGTGGACAAGCTCAACGCGGACGGGGTCACGTACTCCCTCTCCGACGGCGGCGGCACCATCAACGTGCCCGCCGACCAGGTGTACGCGCTGCGGATCGAGATGAGCGGGGCCGGGCTGCCGGCCCAGGGCGACGCCGGGTACGCGCTGCTGGACAAGCAGGGCATCATGACCAGCGAGTTCATGCAGCAGGTGACGTACCGCCGCGCCCTGGAGGGCGAGCTCGCCAAGACCATCGGCTCGATCAAGAACGTGAACTCGGCGTCGGTGCACCTGGCCATCCCCGAGAAGGACGTGTTCACCGACGACCAGCAGGCCCCGACCGCCTCCGTGCTGGTGAACACGGGCAACCAGTCGCTGACGGGCGACCAGGTCACCTCGATCGTGCACCTGGTGTCCTCCAGCGTGGAGGGGCTCGAACCGAACGCGGTGACGGTCGTCAGCGCCGGCGGCAAGGTGCTGTCGACGTCCGACGCCGGCGGCGGCTCGGGCGGGGACGGCGGGGGCGCGGCGACGTCGGCCTACGAGCAGCGGCTGCGCACGGCCGTGCAGACGATGCTCGACACCGTCGTCGGGCCCGGGCACTCGGCCGTGAACGTCACCGCCGCGCTGAACTACGACAACACCGAGACCAAGACGCAGAAGTACGTCGCCGACCCCGCCGTGCCGCCGCTGTCGGAGCAGAAGAAGTCCGAGCAGTACTCGGGCGGCAACGGGGTGCCGGTCGGCGGGGTGCTGGGGCCGGACAACATCCAGGTGCCGAACGGGACGGGGGCCGGCGGGGACGGGCAGTACCAGCAGACCACCGAGACCCGCAACAACGCGGTCGGGATGGTCACCGAGACGACGAAGAGCGCGCCCGGGCGGGTGGACAAGCTCGGCATCGCGGTGATCGTCGACAGCGCCGTGGCGAAGGTGGACCTGGCCCAGCTGCAGCAGCTGGTCTCCTCCGCGGTGGGGCTGGACCCGGCCCGCGGCGACCAGATCGCGGTCTCGTCGATGGCGTTCGACACGTCCGCGGCCACCGCCGAGCAGAACGCGGCCAAGGAGGCGGCCAAGGGGCAGCAGGCGCAGGTGATGCAGCAGTACATCCAGATGGGCGCGATCGTGCTGGCGCTGCTGATCCTGCTCATCATCGCGGCCCTGGCCCAGCGCAAGCGCAGGAAGGCGGAGCAGCAG
The DNA here is from genome assembly GCF_050947935.1 of Dactylosporangium sp. CA-052675. Classification (GTDB taxonomy): domain Bacteria; phylum Actinomycetota; class Actinomycetes; order Mycobacteriales; family Micromonosporaceae; genus Dactylosporangium. Next base: position 9,276,774 of record NZ_CP192010.1, read on the forward strand.
AAGCTCACCGAGGAGCAGAACGCCGCGCTCGAGGACATGCAGGCCGCGATCGAGGCGGCCCGGGCCAAGCTGGCGCTCGAGGGCGGCGGCGGGCCGGGCGGGGCGGCGGCCCTGGAGGGCGGGGGCGCGCCGGGCGACGAGTTCGACCGCGACGGCCGCTTCCGCGACCTCACGACGATGGTGGAGAAGCAGCCCGACGAGGTGGCGCAGCTGTTGCGCGGCTGGCTCGCGGACCGGCGCGGATGACGACCATGCTGGGGGTGATCCATGGTCACGGGTGAGATGACGGGGCTGCGCAAGGCCGCCATCCTGCTCGTGCAGATGGGCAAGGAAGAGGCCGCCAAGATCATGGCGCACCTCCGTGAGGCGGAGGTGGAGGAGCTCACCGCCGAGATCGTGCGGCTGGGCCAGGTCGAGGCGGACGTCGCCAACGTGGTGCTCGAGGAGTTCCACGACATGGCGACCGGGCACAAGTACGTGGGCCAGGGCGGCATGGACTTCGCCCGCGACCTGCTCGAGGCCTCGCTGGGCCGGGAGCGGGCCGGCGAGATCGTGGGCCGGCTCAACACCGTGTTCATGGACGTGCCGTTCGGCTTCCTCGGCCAGGCCGACCCGCGGCAGCTGCTGTCGTTCCTGCAGGACGAGCACCCGCAGACGATCGCGCTCGTCCTCGCGCACATGACCGCGACGCAGGCGTCGCAGATCCTGTCGGGCCTGGCGCCGGAGCTGCAGGCCGACGTCGCGCACCGCATCGCCGTCATGGACCGCACCTCGCCGGACATCATCCGCCAGGTCGAGTCGACGCTGGAGCGCAAGATGTCCTCGGTGCTGCAGCCCAACGACCTGTCGAACGTCGGCGGCCTGGAGCCGCTGGTCGAGATCATCAACCGGACCGACCGGGCCACCGAGCGGCTGATCCTGGAGGGCCTCGCCGGGCGCAACCCGGAGCTGGCCGAGGAGATCCGCTCGAAGATGTTCATGTTCGAGGACATCGTGTCCCTCGACGACCGCTCGATCCAGCTGGTGCTGCGGCAGGTGGAGACCAACGACCTCGCGACCGCGCTCAAGGGCGTGCGCGAGGAGGTACGCCAGAAGGTCATGAAGAACCTCTCCGAGCGGGCCGCGGAGAACCTGGCCGACGAGATCGAGATGCTCGGCCCGGTGCGGCTGCGCCAGGTCGAGGAGTCGCAGGCCAAGATCGTCCAGGCCATCCGCACGCTCGAGGAGTCCGGCCAGATCGTGATCAGCAGGGGCGATGACGATGAGTTCGTCGGCTGACTTCGCCCCGGCCGAGTTCCCCCCGGCCGACTTCCCCGCCGCCGGGCCCCGCGACGACTACCCGCTGGCGTTCCCGCCGCCGGAGCGCAAGCCCGCGGGCGCGCCGCGGCCGGCCTTCCCGCCGCCCCCGCCCCCGCCGGTGACCCCGGCGACGCGGGCGTTCCCGCCGCCGCAGGAGCCGCCGACGGTCCGCTTCGGCGAGAGCGTCCTGCGCGACGCCCGCGCCGGCTCGGCCCCCTCGGCCCGTTTCGACGTCGACCTGCGCGAGCGCGAGACGATCCCGCCGGAGCTGCTCGCGCGGTGGCGGGGCGAGGCGGAGGCGACCGGGTACGCGGCCGGCTGGGCGCAGGGGGTGCGCGAGGCCCGCGAGGAGGCGGCGCGGACCGCGGCCGTCGTCGCGCAGCAGGCGGCGCAGACCGCCGAGGCGCAGCGGCAGCGCATCGAGCGGGCCCTGCTCGGGCTCGGGCAGGCGGCCATGGCCCTGGAGAGCCGGGCGGTGCCGGCCGCGCACGACATCGAGGAGCAGATCGTGGCGACGGCGTTCGCGATCGCCGAGGCGGTGCTGGGCCGGGAGCTGCGCACCGCGACCGAACCGGGCCGGGAGGCGCTGGCCCGCGCGCTTGCGCTGGCGCCCTCGGCAAGTCCGGTGACCGTACGGCTCAACCCCGCCGACCGGCTGACGATTGGCGAGACGGAACTGGTCATGGACGGCCGCACGGTGACGCTCGTGGACGATCCGGGCCTGCGCTCCGGCGACGCGATCGCGCTGTGCGACGCCACGACCGTCGACGCCCGGCTGGGCCCCGCGCTCGACCGGGTCCGGGAGGTCCTGCAGCAGTGACATCGGCGCTTCCAGCGGGGCTGACGCCAACGAGTCAGCTTCGGCAACGGCTCCTGGCGGCCGCGCACGCCGCCCACCCGCGCGTCACGGGGCGGGTGGTGTCGATCGTCGGCCTGTCGGTCACCGTGGCCGGGGTCGAGGGCAGCGTCGGCGACCTCGTCGAGATCGGGGACCCGCAGCGGGGTGCCGTCGTGCCGGCGGAGGTCGTCTCGCTCAACGGCGACCGGCTCGCCTGCCTGCCCCTCGGCCCGCTCACCGGCATCGGCACCGGCAGCCCGGTCAGCAGTACGGGCGCGCCGCTGCAGATCCCCGTCGGCCCCCAGCTGCGCGGGCGCATCCTCGACGGGCTCGGCCGCCCGATGGACAACGGCCCGGCGCTGGTCGGGCTCGAGCACGTGTCGGTGGAGCACGACGCCCCGGTCGCGCTGGAGCGCGGGCGCGTGCTGGAGCCCCTCTCGCTCGGTGTGCGCGCGCTCGACACGCTCGTGCCGTGCGGGCGCGGGCAGCGGATGGGCATCTTCGCGGGCTCCGGCGTCGGCAAGAGCTCGCTGATGTCGATGATCACCCGCGGTACCGACGCCGAAATCTCCGTCATCGGGCTGGTCGGCGAGCGCGGGCGCGAGGTGCGCGAGTTCATCGAGAACGACCTCGGCCCCGAGGGCCTGGCCCGCTCCGTCGTGGTCATCGCCACCTCGGACCAGCCGCCGCTGGTGCGGTTGCGGGCCGGGTTCGTGGCCACGCGCATCGCCGAGTACTTCCGCGACGGCGGCCAGGACGTGCTGCTGCTCATGGACTCGCTCACCCGCACGGCCATGGCCCAGCGCGAGGTCGGGCTGTCGGCGGGCGAGCCACCGGCCACCCGCGGGTATCCGCCGAGCGTCTTCGCGCTGCTCCCCCGGCTGCTGGAGCGGGCCGGCCCGGCCCCGGTGGGCAGCATCACCGGCCTCTACACCGTGCTCGTCGAGGGCGACGACCACAACGAGCCGATCGCGGACTCGGCGCGCTCGATCCTCGACGGCCACATCACGCTCGACCGGCGCCTGGCCACGTCCGGGCACTTCCCCAGCATCGACGTGCTCGAGTCCGTCTCCCGGGTCGCGAACGCGGTGACGACCCGCGAGCAGCGGGCCGCGGCGACCGCGCTGCGCCGGATGCTGGCCGCGCACCGCGACGTGCGGGAGCTGGTGGAGATCGGGGCGTACCAGGCCGGCACCAACCCCGACGCCGACCGGGCCCGCGAGCTGTGGCCCCGCATCAACGACTTCCTCCGGCAGGACATGGAGGACACCACCCCGGCGCCCCGGGCGTGGCAGCTGCTCGACGAACTCCTGGCAGGTGGCTGATGGCCAAGAGCGGATTCCGGCTGGGCGCCGTGCTGCGCGCCCGCAAGGCCCAGGAAGACATGGCGAAAGCGGCGGTCGTACGCGCACGGGCCGACGCCACCGACGCCGTCCAGCGCGTCCGCGCCCGCGAACGCGACCTCGACGGCCGGGCGGTGCCCCACGCCGCGACGGCCGCGGCCTACGCGGCCACGCTGACCGCCCGCCAGGCCCTCGCCGGCGAGCTGGCCGCCGCGATCGCCCTGAGCCGGCTCGCCGACGAGACCGTCGAGGAGCGCATGCGCGAGCTCACCGACGCCGCCGTGCAGCGCCGCACGATCGAGAAGCTCCAGGAGCGCCACGACCTCACGCGCAAGCGCACGGAGGCGGCCGCGCAGGAGAAGGCGGTCGACGACCTCACGACGTCGAGCTCCTACAGGGAGGACCGGCAGTGACCGTACTCGAGGCCCAGTCCCGCATCGCCGAGATCCGCTCGATGCTCGGGCTGCACCGCCCCTCCGCCCTGGACGCCGGCTCGTCGTTCAAGGACGCGCTGCGCTCCCAGGTGGACTCGGCGTCCACGGCCGCGCCCGCGCTCGGCCGCACGACGCCCGTCACGGGCACCCAGGTGGTGCAGGCGGCGCAGCGGTACGCGGGGACGCCGTACAAGTTCGGCGGCAACACCCCCGAGAGCGGCCTCGACTGCTCCGGCCTGGTCCAGCGCGCCTACGCCGACGTCGGCATCAAGCTCCCCCGCACCGCCAAGGACCAGGCGAGCTTCGGCACCGCGGTGTCCTCGCTGGCCCAGGCCCGCCCCGGCGACCTGCTCGCGTTCGGGCGCCCGGTGAACCACATCGCCATCTACGCCGGCAACGGCACCATGGTCGTGGCCCCGCACACCGGCGAGGTCGTGAAGACCGAGAAGGTCACCGGCACCCCGACGGCGATCCGGCGCATCATCCCGGCCGCGACGACGCCCGCGATCCGCCCGGCGGCGCTGTCGTCGACGCAACTGCCGGAGTCGGTACCGTACGCCGAGCTCTTCCAGTCCTCCGGCGCCCGCTACGGCGTCTCCCCCGCCCTGCTGGCCGCGGTCGCGAAGGTGGAGTCGGGCTACAACCCGAACGCCGTGAGCCGCGCGGGCGCGCAGGGCCTGATGCAGATCATGCCCGGCACCGCGCGCGGCCTGGGCGTGAACGCGCTGGACCCGGCCCAGGCCGTGGACGGCGCGGCCCGGCTGCTGTCGTCGCACATCAAGCAGTTCGGCAGCGTGGACCTGGCGCTGGCCGCGTACAACGCGGGCGGGAGCGCGGTGAGCAGGTACGGCGGCATTCCGCCCTTCGCCGAGACCCAGGCCTACGTCCCGAAGGTGAAGGCGGCCCTGGCCCAGCTGTCGGCCCGCGCGATCGGCCCCCTGACCGAGTCGACGACGCTCACCCCGTCGACGCTGGCCGCCCTGTCGCTGGGCGCGGGCGCGCCGCCGTCCCTGGCTTCCCTGATGTCCGCGGAGTCCACTTCGGACGGAGGTCCGCTCGCATGATTCCCACCGCTTCGGCCACGACGAGGACCACGGACACGGGCCTGCCGTCCCTCCTGGGCGGACCGTCCACACTGGACGAATCCTTCGCGGCCGCGCTGGAGGCCGCCAAGAGCGCCGAGGCGCTGGTCGTGCGCCCACGGTTCACCCGCGAGCAGCTCCGCTCGGCGGTGGCTCCCGCCGTCGCTCCCGCGGTGGACTCGGCCGCGCCCTTGACGAACCTGCTGCAGAACGCCATGGCGCGCACGGTGCCCGACCGGGACCAGGACCGGCCCGCCACGGCCGCGCCCCTGACGGCCCCACCGGACATCACCGCGGCCCAGGAGGCGGCGGTCCTGGACGCGGCCCTGCGCATCGCCGGGGTCGTGGTGGTCGCCCAGCAGCCGGAACCGGAGGTCTCCCTTCCCGGCGGTGTGGTCGCGGCTGGCATCCCGCCGCTCGCCACGACGGTGCCGTTGGCGCCGACCGCCTCGGCCGGCCTGGCCGCGCCGAACACCCCGACCGCGCCGGCCACCCCGACCGCCTCGGCGGCCTCGGCTGCTCCGGCCACCACGACCGTCTCGACCGCGCCGACCGTCTCGAGCGCTCCGACGGTCTCGGCCGTCTCGATCTCCGCGACCGCTCCGGCCACCCCGGCGGGCGACGCCGCCGTCCGCGCCGCCCTCGCGGCGGATCTGGAGTCGAAGCTGGCGGCGGCGGCCACGGGCACGCGGCCGACCACCTTCGTCACCGCACCGATGGTCGCCCTCCCCGCCCAACCGGCCGTGGCCCGCCCACTCCCGGCCCCGGCCCCGGCCGCTTCGGCCCCGGCCCCGACGTCGGCGGCTGTGCCCGCAACCGCGACTCCGGCCGCGCTTGCGACCTCGCCTGCGGTTTCGGCCCAGTCGCCGGCCAGTTCCCCGGCTCCGAGCGCTGTTCCGGCCCCCGCGGCATCCATCCCGACCCCGACCCCGACCCCGACCGAGGCCGCCCCGATCCGGGCCGAGGCGAGCCTGGTCGTCACGGCCCGGTCCCCCGAGCCGGGCAGCGTCGTGGGCGAGGCCGTCCTGCGCGACGGCAACGGGATCGCGGCCGCCGAGGTCATCGCCGCCCCGGCCCCGGCCACCCAGCCGCGGCCGGGGCTTCCCATGGCAACCGGCGCGGTCGACCCCGCCCCACTCGGGAACACGGCTCCGATCACCGCGGCGACACCCCCTGCCGGCATCCCCGTACCCGTCCCGACCGCCACCGCGGCACCGGTCGTCGCTGCGGTCCCGGTCGTCGCTGCGGCACCGGTCGTCGCTGCGGTCCCGGTCGTCGCGGCCGGCATCCCCGCTCCCGCCGCGACCGCCGCCGCGGCACCGGTCGTCGCTGCCGCCCCGGCCGTCGTCGCCGGGCCGGGCGCCGATGCCGCCGTCGCGCCCACCGGCAACGCGCCCGCGCCGGCCGCCGCACCCGTTGCGACGGCCGGCACCACCCAGCACCCGAGCCCCGGCCACAGCCCCACGACGCTGGACACTCCGGCCGCGCCGCCCCCGGGCACCATGGCGCCGGCGCCCCACGCCGCCGTGACGGCCCACCCGAGCGCGGCGCCCGACCCGAGCTTCAGCTGGGTGAACGGGATCGTCACCACCGCGGCCGGGCCCAGGACCGAGAGCCCCGCGAAGCCCGATGACGGCGCCGCGGCCTCGGACACGAGCGCCGCCGGCTTCGTGCCCAGCCTCGGCGCGACCGGCCTCGCCGTCCCCGCCGGCGTCGGCGGTGGCGGGGTCGGGCACGGCACGAGCGGCGGCACCGGCGGGAGCGGCTCGCAGACGCCCGGCACCAGCCGCGCGGTCACCGGGGTCGCGGCGGGCGGCAACACGTTCGCGGCGGTCATCGGGGGCGTCGGTGGCGCCGCGGTGGACGGGAGTGGGCTGCTCGGGGGCCAGGCCGCGTGGTCGAGCGTCGCGCCGCAGCTCGTGAGCGTGCTCTCGCCGCTGCGCAAGGGGCCCGACGGGGTGCACCGGATGACCGTCCGGCTCGACCCCGAGGAGCTCGGCCCCGTGAGCATCGTCGCCGAGGTGCGCGACGGCTCCATTTCGGTGCACCTGCGCGCCGATCGCGAGACCGGCCAGGCCGCGCTGCAGGCGGCGCTGCCCCAGCTGCGGCAGGACCTCAGCTCGGCCGGGTTCGCCCAGTGCGCCCTCGAACTGAACCAGCAATCGTCCTTCGCGGGCAACGAATCGCAACATTTCTCAGGTCGGCACCCGGAGGGACGATCTCAACAACGAGCACCCGAACGCGTCGAAACGGGCGCGGAGCCCACACCGGCCGAGCCCGTGGACGGACTCGACGTCCGCCTCTGACCCGGCCGCGAGCGCCGGCCGGCAGGCGGACCGAGCGGACCGGGCGGCCGTGCCCACCGCGACTCGGGCAACACCAGCACCACCGCGACCCAAGCAGGACGGGCCGCGCACCGGACCGAACAAGGGAGTGCGCCATCACCGCCCCGACGCCGGTCAGTGGCAGCGTCGCCGACTACGTGCCGAAGACGTACGCACCGACCAAGAAGACCGATGCCCCGACCAATGCCCCGGCCAATGCCCCGACCACGAAGCAGGACCCGGACAAGCCCGCGAAGCCGGGCGGCGACCTGGGCAAGGACGCGTTCCTGAAACTGCTCGTGGCCCAGCTGAAGTATCAGGACCCGAGCAAGCCGATGGACAACTCCGAGTTCCTGGCGCAGACCGCGCAGTTCACGACGGTCGAGAAGCTCGAGGACCTCGCCACGGCCGAGCAGAGCATGCTCAACGCGCAGCTCCAGCTCGGGGCGAGCAACCTGATCGGCAAGACGGTCACGTACGCGGACAAGGACGGCCACCCCATCACCGGCGTCGTGTCGTCGGCCAAGTTCTTCACCGGCGGGCCGCCCACCCTGCACGTGGGCAACACGGACATCGCCCTGGCGAGCGTGACCGAGGTGTCGGACGGCCACACCCCGCCGGCGACCCAGAACGCGCAACCCGCCCAGCCAGGCGCGCAGAACACACAGCCAGGCGCGCAGAACACACAGCCAGGCGCGCAGAACACGCCCCCAGGCGCGCAGACCACACAACCGGGCACACACGACACGCCACCGGCCGCGCAGGCGAGCGCGCAGAACACGCCGGCGGTGGCGAACGGACAGCCCGCGCCGCCCGGCGCGCAGCAGCAACAGCAACAGCATCAGCAACAGCAGCAACCAGCGGGGACGAATCCGTCAGTGCCGGCCCGACCCGCGCCCGGCCAGCCCGCGTCCTGAAAGGAAACCACCCCACATGCTCCGCTCACTCTTCTCCGGCATCAGCGGCCTGCGCGCGCACCAGCAGATGCTGGACGTGACCAGCAACAACATCGCCAACGTGAACACGGTGGGGTACAAGTCCGCGCAGACGGTCTTCGCCGACACGCTGAGCCAGATGATGCGCTCCGCCGGCGCCCCGCAGCCGGAGATCGGCGGCACGAACCCGGCCCAGGTCGGCCTGGGCGTGCGCCTGGCGGCGATCAACACCACGTTCGTGCAGGGCTCCGCGCAGACGACCGGCCGGGCCACCGACGTGATGATCTCCGGTGACGGCTTCTTCGTCGTGAACTCGGTGAACGAGCAGCTCTACACGCGGGCGGGCGCGTTCAACTTCGACGCCGAGGGCAAGCTGGTCACCCCGACCGGCGCCGCGGTGCAGGGCTGGCCCGCGGTCAACGGGGTGGTCAACAGCAACGCCCCGCTCGGCGACATCCGCCTGCCGATGGGCACGCTCATCGCGCCGACGGCCACCGACACCGTGGTGATCGCGGGCAACCTGCCGGCGAACGCGCCCGATCCCTCGACGATCACGAGGTCCATCAAGACGTACGACGTCACGGGCAACACGGTCAACCTGACCCAGACCTTCGACTTCACGGGCGGGGCGTGGGCGGTCACGTTGTCCGACGGTACGAACAGCGTCGGCCCGACCCCGCTGACCTTCGGATCCAACGGGCAGATCACCGGCCCCACGTTCACCGACAAGAACGGGGCCACCAAGGTCGGCATCATGTACGACCCGCTGGCCACGGGCTCGGGCATCGGCGTGGACCTGGCGGGCCTGACGGAGTACACCGGCAACACCACGGTGCAGCCGCTGTCGCAGAACGGCGCTCCGGCCGCGACGCTGCAGTCGTTCAGCATCAACCCCGACGGCCAGCTCGTGGGCGTGTTCTCCAACGGCAACAAGCAGACGATCGCCCAGCTGGCGCTCGCGAACTTCAACAACCCGCCCGGCCTGGAGAAGACCGGTGACTCGCTGTACCGCTTCACCGTCAACTCCGGCCTGGCGCAGGTCGGTGCCCCGGGCACCGGCGGCCTCGGCACGCTGCAGAGCGGCGCCGTGGAGATGTCCAACGTCGACCTGGCTCAGGAGTTCACCAACCTGATCGTCGCCCAGCGCGGCTTCCAGGCCAACTCCAAGGTCATCAGCACGTCGGACGACGTGCTCCAGGAGCTGGTGAACCTCAAGCGGTAAGTCCTAGGAGGGCGCCGTGATTCTGCTGACCCGACTCAACGGCCCGGTGTTCGCGCTCAACCCCGACCTGGTCGAGCGGGCCGACTGCACCCCGGACACCGTGATCACGCTCGTCGACGGCACCAAGTACCTCGTCGCCGAGTCGCTGCCCGAACTCGTGGCGCTCGTGCGGCAGTACCGTGCCTCGGTCGTCGTCGAGGCGCAGCACCTGGTCGGGCAGACGCCGGACGAGCGCGCCGAGGCCGCTGCCGAGCGGGTCAAAGAGACCAACGTCGTCCGTCTGCACCGTCGGGAGCGCTAAGCACCATGGATCCGGCAACCCTCGCAGGAATCGTCCTCGCCTTCGTCGCGATCTTCGCCGCGATGATCCTGGAGGGCGGCAGTCCCGGCTCGATCTTCCTGGTCGCGCCGCTGGTGCTGGTGTTCGTCGGCACCCTCGGCGCGGCCATGGCCGGCGGCATGCTCAAGGACACCATCGGCCTCGTCGACTCGCTCAAGCGGGTGCTGCTGAGCAAGTCCGCGGTGTACGACTCCCTCGTCGAGGACATCGTCAAGCTGGCCGAGAAGGCGCGGCGGGAGGGTCTGCTGGCCCTCGAGGACGCGATGAAGGAGGTGCAGGACCCCTTCCTGAAGAAGGGCCTGCAGCTCGCGATCGACGGCACCGACTCCGAGGAGCTCGCCGCGATCCTGGAGGCCGAGGTCGACGCGAAGAAGAAGGCCGACAAGCAGGCCGCGGCCATCTTCACGGCCATGGGCGGGTACGCGCCGACGATCGGCATCATCGGTACCGTCATCGGCCTCATCCACGTGCTGGAGAACCTCAGCCAGCCCGAGAAGCTGGGCCACCTGATCGCGGGCGCGTTCGTGGCCACCCTCTGGGGCGTGCTGTCCGCGAACGTCATGTGGCTGCCGATGGGCGCCAAGATGAAACGCCTGTCCGACATCGAGTGCGGGCAGATGGAGCTGGTCATCGCCGGCATCATCAACATCCAGGCGGGTGCCAACCCGCGTCTGGTCGCGCAGAAGCTGCGCAGCCTCCTGCCTCCGGGCGCCTCCAAGGAGAAGGAGAAGGCCGCCTAACCGGCCCACACCGACTCGGCAACCGCCCGGCACTCCGGTGTCGGGCGTTCGGCCCGATGTCATCCCCGACGGCGTTACAACGACCTGAAGGGGGGCCGCCGCACATGAGTGGTGGTGGACACGCGGCGAAGGCCGGCGCGCACGCCAAGCACAAGAAGGGCGGCCACGAGGAGGAGGAGCACGAGAACCACGAGCGGTGGCTGGTGTCCTACGCCGACATGATGACCCTGCTCATGGTCCTGTTCATCGTGCTGTTCGCGATCTCCCAGGTCGACCAGAAGAAGTTCGCCGAACTCAAGAACGGCCTCGCGGTCGGCTTCGGCAACCCCTCGGTCGCCTTCGACGGCGGCGAGGCCAGCCTCATGGAGTCCTCCGACTCCAACAGCCCCATGGACCTCTCCTCCGGCATCGGCGGCACCACCTCCGACGCCACCGCCGTACAGGAGGCCGTCCAGGCCAAGGAACGCTCCAACGCCTCCAAACGCCAGGCCGCCGCCGCGGCCGAGATCCAGAACTACGACAAGATCAAAGCCGAGATCACCGCGGAACTGACCAAACAAGGCCTCCAGGACCAGGTCAAATACTCCGTCGACGAACGCGGCCTCATCGTCACCATCGTCACCACCGGCATCGTCTTCAACGGCAACGAAGCCACCCTCCTCACCGCCGGCAAACAGCTCATCGACGGCATCGGCCCCGCCATCGCCGCCCTGCCCAACAAGATCGAAGTCGACGGCCACACCAACCAGCTCACCGGCGGCACCGGCACCTACCCCTCCGGCTGGGAACTGTCCTCCGCCCGCGCCGCCGCCGTCGTACGCATGCTCCACACCGACGCCGGCATCGCCGACAACCGCCTCCAAGCCACCGGCTACGCCGACACCAAACCCCTCTACCCCACCACCGACCCACGGGCCGAAACCCTCAACCGCCGCGTCGAGGTCATCGTCCTGTCCAACCTCCCCGCCGACACCCGGGCGCTACTGCCCTCGGCTTCGACCACCACCAGCTGACGAAGGAGGCACCCCATGGCCGACAAGGACGAGAAGACCACCGAGGAGACCCCCGCCAAGGGTGGGAAGAAGAAGCTCATCATGATCGTCGCGATCGCGCTGGTCGCGCTGATCGGCGGCGGTGTGGGCGGCTACATGATGTTCGCCCCGAAGAAGGCCACCGCCGAGCCCGCCCCCACCCCCGGCGTCGTCTCCGTGCTCGACGCGATCACGATCAACCTCGCCGACGGGCACTACCTCAAGCTCAAGATGACCCTCCAGGCCACCACCGATGCCGCCGAGGCCCCCGACGGCTCCAAGGCCCTCGACATCGCCATCGAGCAGTTCAGCAACCAGAGCGAGGACGCCCTGCTGACCGCCGACGGCCGCGACAAGGCCAAGAAGGAGCTCGTCGACAAGGTCGTGAAGGCCTACACGGTGGACAAGAAGAAAGAGGTTATGGACGTCTACTTCACCACGTTTGTGATTCAGTAGCGGGAGCACCGGTGCGGACCTGGAGGTTTCGGAGGAAACCTTCAGGTCCGTTTCGGCCGTTTTACGTCAACCTGGACCCGAAAAGACCGATGGTAAGAGAGTGACGCAGTCAACGTCCGCGACCGGGAGTGGTCGCACGCCGGGCAGGATGCACCGGCGTGGGTCCAAGAGCTCCGGGCCCGAGCCGTATGACTTCCGCCGCCCGACCAAGCTCTCCCGGGAGCACGTCCGGACGCTCCAGATCGCCTACGAGACCTTCGCCCGCCAGTACGCCACGCTGCTGACCACGAGCCTGCGCGCCGTGTCGTCGATCAGCCTGATCTCCATCGAACAGCTCACCTACGACGAGTACATCTCGAGCCTGTCGAGCCCGACGGTCGTCGCGATGTTCTCCATCGACCCCCTGCCCGGCACCGCCATCCTGGAGTTCTCCCTGAGCACGGCCATGGCCTGCATCGACCACATGCTGGGCGGCCCCGGCGGCCCCCAGCCGCAGCGTCCGCTGAGCGACATCGAGATGCCGTTGCTGCACGGTCTCATCGATCGCACGCTCGGCGAGCTGCGGTATGCCTTCGAGGGCATCGTGGCGCTGCGGCCGCAGATGACGACGATCGAGTACAACCCCCAGTTCGCCCAGGCCGGAGCCGCCTCCGACGCCGTGATCGTGTCGTCGTTCGAGATGCGCGTGGGCAGCGAGGAGTGCATGGCCACGATCTGCCTGCCGTTCGGGTCGATCTTCCCGAAGCTGCAGGGCGAGCGGGGCGACACGGTGCTGACCGACGCGCAGCGGGCGGCCCGGGAGGCCGCGTACCGTAATGTCGTCGCCGGCCTGGAGGGCGCGCCGATCGAGGTCTCCGTGCGGTTCCAGCCGGTGCGGATGCACCCCGCGGACCTGGTCGGGCTGCAGCCCGGCGACGTGGTCCCGCTGGCGCACTCGACGTCGACCCCGCTCGCCGTGGTCACCGCGGACATCACGTTCGCCTACGCCGTGCCCGGCGCGCAGGGCAACCGCATGGCCTGCCTGGTGGTGCCGAGCCCCCAGCCGGGTCAGCGCCCCACCCACCGGCCCGCCGGACAACTCGGCATGAACCGCGCTGAGGAGACCAGCCGATGACGATCGGTACCAACGAGGCGTCGCTGGCCCGTGCCGAGGCGGCCGCTCAGGCCGCTGTGGCGCTGCTGCCCGCCAGCTCCCCGCTCTCCGTCGGCGTGCCGACGCAGAACGCGGACGACCTCGTCATCACCGGCCAGGCGGTCCGAGCCCGCTTCGCCGGCGCGGCGCAGGGCGAGGTCGCGATCGTCGTCACGCAGGATCTCGTCGAGGCGCTCGCCAACTCGCCCATGGGCAGCCTGGACCTCAGCCAGGCCGTGCGCCCGGCCCTGGAGGCGGCCGCGGCCGTCCTCGGGCCCGTCGTGGTCGACCCGGGCGAGCTGCTGCAGCCGGCGCAGGCCCTCGGGGAGCTCGTCGCCGCCGGCGGCGTCCTGGTCCCGCTGGAGGCCGGTGAGCTCGGGGTCCAGGCCGTCGTCGGGCTCGCGGTCGCGGCGGAGGTGCTGGGCGCCGACGGCGGCGACGCCGGGGCGGCGGAGCGTTCGGAGCGGGCGCGCGGCGGCCCGCCCGCGTTCGACCTGCTGCACGACGTCGAGATGGAGGTCACGGCCGAGCTGGGGCGGACCCGGATGAGCGTGCGCGAACTGCTCTCCCTGGCCCCGGGCGCGGTGATCGAGCTCGACCGCGCCGCCGGCGGCCCGGCCGACCTGCTGGTCAACGGCCGGCTCATCGCCCGCGGCGAGGTCGTCGTGATCGACGAGAACTTCGGCATCCGGATCACCGAGATCGTCGGCCCGAGCGACCGGGCCTAGGACGGCAGCGACCACGATGGAACTCGTACTGCGCGTCCTGTGCTCACTCACCGTAGTGTTCGCGATACTCTGGGCTCTGATGCGGATCGCCCGACGCCCGCTCGGCGGCCGCAGTGGAGGAGCCGTCACCGTGGTGGCACGCCAGCAGCTCAGCCGCGGCTCGTCCGTCGCGGTCGTCAAGGTCGCCGACCGCGCCCTCGTGCTCGGCGTCAGCGACGCGGGCGTGTCGCTGCTCGCCGACGCGGACGCCGCGCTCTTCCCGGAGCCCCAGCCCGTCGAGCATCCGCTCGCCCCGGCCCTCAAGCTGATCCGCAAGAGCGCCTCGTGAAGCGTCTGGCCGCTGTCGTACTGCTGATGCTCGCGCTGTTCCTCCTGGCGTCCCCGGGCATCGCGGAGGCGGTCCCGACCCCGAAGCCGCCCGCCCCGCCGAGCGCCCCCGCGATCGACGGCAACCCCGACGGCAGCGTGAACATCGACGTCAACGGGGTCAAGCCGAGCCAGTCGATCACGATCCTGGTCGCCCTGACGCTGCTGTCGGTCGCGCCGGCCCTGCTGCTCACGATGACCTCCTTCACGAAGGTCTTCGTCGTGCTCAGCATCACCCGCAACGCCATGGGCCTGAGCAACGTGCCGCCCAACCAGGTCATCGCCGGGCTGGCCCTGTTCATCAGCCTGTTCATCATGTCGCCGGTGCTCTCCGACGTGAACAAGGAGGGCGTGCAGCCCTACCTGCACGGCGAGAAGACCCAGTCCGTGGCGTTCAAGGAGGGCTCGGAGCCGCTGCGGACCTTCATGCTCAAGCAGACCCGCAAGGACGAGATCGCGCTCTTCACCAAGATCGCCGATCGGCCCGCCCCGAAGAACAAGGACGACGTGCCGCTGACGACGCTCATTCCCGCCTTCGTGCTCTCCGAGCTGCGGGCCGCGTTCATCATCGGCTTCGTCATCTACATCCCGTTCCTGGTGATCGACATGGTGGTCTCGGCCGCCCTGATGTCCCTGGGCATGATGATGCTGCCCCCGGTCACGATCGCCCTGCCCTTCAAACTGCTGCTGTTCGTCCTGGTCAACGGGTGGGGGCTGATCCTCACCGCGCTGGTGGCGAGCTATCGCGGCTGATTGCCGAGGTTCCACATGACCGATACGAAGATCATCGAGCTGTCCCTGCAGGCGATGACGATCGCCGCCAAGCTCGGCGGCCCCATCCTGCTCACCTCGCTCATCGTCGGCTTCGCGGTGTCGCTGTTCCAGTCCGTCACCCAGATCCAGGAGAGCACACTGAGCTTCGTGCCCAAGGCGGCCGCGATCGGCGCCGCCCTGGTGATCGCCGGCAACTGGATGCTGCACGAGATGGTGGCGTACACCGAGCAGCTCTACGCCTCGATCCCCGCGCTGATCAATGGCGCTTGACCTCTCGCTGAGCACGGTCATCGCGATCCTGCTGGCCTCGATCCGGGCCGGCGTGTGGCTGGCCCTGTGCCCGCCGTTCAGCAACAGGGGCACCCCGACGACGGTGAAGGGCCTGCTCTCCATCGCGATCGCGCTGCCGCTCGCCCCGAAGCTGGCCACCCAGGTGCCGCCGGAGATGTCCGCGGGCTTCCTGGTCACCAACGCGATCGAGCAGGCCGCGGTGGGGGCCGCGATCGCGTTCCTGACCATGATGATCTTCGCCGCGACGCAGATCGCGGGCAACCTCATCGACCTGGTCGGCGGGTTCACGCTGGCGTTCGCGATGGACCCGTTTTCCCTGCAGGGCAACGCGATCTTCGGCCGGTTCTACGGGCTCATCACGATGGCCATCATGTACGCCACCGACGCCCACCAGCTGATCCTGCGCGGGTTCGCGGCCTCGTACACCGCCATCCCGCTCAACGGCACGATGTCGATGACCCACTTCACCCAGCTGGTGACCACGGGCGCCGGGCAGATGTTCCTGGCCGGCCTGCAGATCGCGGCGCCCCTGATCGCGATCATGCTCGCCGTGGACGTCGCGCTCGGTCTGCTGACCCGCGCCGCCCCGGCGCTGAACCCGTTCTCGTTCGGCTTCCCCGCGAAGATCTTCCTGACCCTGAGCATCGTGGGCACGGCCATGATGCTGCTGCCCAACGCGATGGCCAACCTGACCACCCAGTCGATCAACCTGCTGCTGAAGCTCTTCAGTCCATAAATGCCGTCAGTCCGTGGGTGCCGGGCCGAGCACGTTGGTGTGCAGCCCCGCGGCCGAGCCCTTCGATCTGAGCATCATGATGAAGGCGAGCACGCGGGCCACGGCGCCGAAGAGCTCGGCCGGGATCTCGTCGCCGACCTCGCACGCCGCGTAGAGCGCGCGGGCGAGCGGGACGTCCTGCACCAGCGGCACCCGGTGCTCCTCGGCCACCTCGCGGATCTTCGCCGCCAGCAGCTCGGCGCCCTTCGCCACCACCTTCGGCGCGCCCTTGTCCGGCTCGTACCTCAGCGCCACCGCCACGTGCGTCGGGTTCACCACCACGACGTCGGCCTGGGACACGTCGGCCATCATGCGGCTGCGCGCCATCTGGTGCTGCCGGGCCCGGATCTGGCCCTTCACGTGCGGGTCGCCCTCGGACTTCTTGTGCTCCTCCTTGACCTCTTCCTTGGACATCTTCAGCTGCTTGTTCACCCGGCGGCGGGCCACGAAGTAGTCGGCGAAGGCGAGCACGAGACCGGTCGCGGCCGCGATCTGCACCACGTGCAGGACGGTGCTCGCGACCAGGCCGATGACCGTCTGCAGCGGTACCGTCGTCGCGGAGAGCAGCGCGGGCACCAGACTCTTCATCGTGTTGTAGACGACCAGGCCGAGCACCAGCACCTTGGCCAGCGACTTCGCCGACTCCCACACGGCCTGGCCGCCGAAGGTCTTCTTGAGGCCCTTCACCGGGTTGAGGCGCTTGAAGTCCGGCTTGAACAGCTTCGTCGCCGGGCGCAGGCCGCCCTGGGCCGCGGCCGCGAGGATGGCGAACGCGAAGAGCCCGACGGTGATCGGCGCGGCGATGACGAGCATGTCCTTCGCGCCCGACTTCACCAGCTCCAGTGCCTTGGCCGGCTCGGGGTCGATGAACGCCTGCGTGCTCTGCTGGAACATCGCCTGGGTCCGGGTCGCGAGCTCGCGGGCCGTCATCGGCAGCAGGAAGCTCGCGAGCAGTACCCCGCCCCACGCGCCCAGGTCCGGGGTGCGGGCCCGGGTGCCCTCGCGCCGCGCCTGCCGCTTCTTCTGCTCGGTAGGCTGCTCGGTCTTCTCACCGGCCATCGGCCGCTACCCCGCGCTGCTGCCCAGCGCGCCCTCGATGGTCTTCATCGACCAGCCCACCGCGGACAGGTACGCCTTGGCCAGCTCGCTCGAGGAGACCGGGGACGCCGCGAGGGCCTGCTCGTCGGCGAGCTCGTAGGCGCGCACGGTCGCGAGCACCTGGCCGAGCCGGCCGTGCCCGTCGACGAGCGCCTCCACGATCTCCACGGTCAGCGGCAGCCGGCTCGCGATCTCGGCGATCGGCTCGGCGATGAGCTCGGCCACCCCGGCGAGCAGCCCGACGGTGAACGCCGCCTCCCCCGACAGCCCGAGCCGCTCGGCGACCGTCTGGCACAGCCGGGCCCGGGCCATCGTGCTGGACAGCTGCTCCTCGCCGGCCGACTCGGCGACGTCGCTGACGAGCATGAGCGCGGCCCACTGGCGGATCTTCGCCGAGCCCAGCAGCACCACGGCGTCACGCACGGACGAGACCCGGCGCGGCAGCCCGCTCGCGGCCGAGTTCGTCGCGCGCAGCACGCGGTAGGACAGGGCGGGGTCGTTCTGCACGATCGTCACGACCTTGGCGAGGTCGGCGTCCTCGGCGGTCACGGCCCCGAGCAGCTCCAGCCGGCGCAGCCGCGACGGGGACAGTGCGACGGCGCTGAGCACCTGGGGCCGGCCGACCGCGTAGCCCTGCAGCAGGTCGAAGCCGAACCGCTTGGCGAGCAGGATGTGCTCCTCGGTCTCCAGGCGCTCCGCGACGAGCTTCACCCCGGGGTACCGCCGGCACTGCTGCACCACCTCGGCCAGCTCGTCGGGCTCCCGGATCAGCAGGTCGAGCTTCACGTAGGCGGCCAGCCCCAGCAGCCGCTCGTGCCCGAGGCCGAAGACGAAGTCGTCGAGCGCGATCTCGTAGCCCTGCTCGACGAGGCGGGCCGTGCCCGACAGCACCGGCCCGTCGATCTCGACGGTCTCGAGGATCTCCAGGATCGCGTGGTCGGGGTCGAACGGCAGCGGCAGGTCGCCGACCAGGAACTCCCGCGTCAGGTTGATGAAGCACTTGCGCCCGCCGACGAGCTGCTCCAGGCCGAACTCGGTGAACGCGTTGACGATGACCTGGCTGGTGGCGTAGGAGCTGCGGCGGGTGGCCTCGAGGTCCTCGGCGGCGCCGCGGAAGAGCAGCTCGTAGCCCACGACGTGGCCGCCCCAGTCGTAGATGGGCTGGCGGCCGATGTGCACGAGCTGCGTGGAGTCGGTGCGGGAGGAGGTCGTGGCGGGCTGCACGCCTCACCGATCGGCACCGGGCGGCGCAACCGAAGGAAAACCCTCAGAAGTACCCGTTCGCCACCGATCAGTAGGACAACGACCAGGCGGGAGAGGAACAGCGGGCGGTGCCGAAGCGGCTTTCGCAGTACGTGGTGCCGATCGGCATCGTGCTGATCATCCTCATGATGGTCGTGCCGCTGCCCTCGTTCATCCTCGACGCGCTGATCGCCGCGAACATCACCCTCGCGCTCGTGATCGTGCTGGTCAGCATGTACGTCAAGCGGGCGCTCGAGTTCTCCTCGTTCCCGTCGCTGCTGCTCATCGCGACGCTGTTCCGGCTGGCCCTGAACATCAGCGCGACCCGGCTGGTGCTCACCAACGGCTTCGCCGGCAACGTGATCGACGCGTTCGGCCACTTCGTCGTCGGCGGCTCGTTGATCGTCGGCCTGGTCATCTTCCTGATCCTGTTCATCATCCAGTTCATCGTCATCACCAAGGGCGCCGAGCGGGTCGCCGAGGTCGGCGCCCGGTTCACCCTCGACGCGATGCCCGGCAAGCAGATGGCGATCGACGCGGACCTCAACGCCGGGCTCATCGACGAGGCGACCGCGCGCAAGCGGCGCACCGAGATCACCTCCGAGGCCAGCTTCTACGGCGCCATGGACGGCGCGTCGAAGTTCGTCAAGGGCGACGCGATCGCGGCCATCATCATCACGATGGTCAACCTGATCGGCGGCTTCGCGATCGGGATGCTCCAGCGCGGGCTGTCGCCGGCCGACTCGATCTCGACGTACTCGCTGCTGTCCGTCGGCGACGGCCTGGTCTCGCAGATCCCGGCGCTGCTGCTGTCGGTCGCCACCGGCCTCATCGTCACCCGCTCCGCCAACGACGGCGACATGGGCTCGACGGTCAGCAAGCAGCTCAGCCAGCACCGCAACGCGATGCTCATCGCCGGCGGCGCGGCCCTGGCCCTGT
This sequence comes from Dactylosporangium sp. CA-052675, assembly GCF_050947935.1. GTDB lineage: Bacteria > Actinomycetota > Actinomycetes > Mycobacteriales > Micromonosporaceae > Dactylosporangium. The sequence continues at coordinate 9,296,163 of NZ_CP192010.1, forward strand.
GCCTGGTGCCGGGCCTGCCGAAGCTGCCGTTCCTGCTGGCCGGCGGCGGGGTGCTGGTCATCGCGCTGCGGCTGCCCAAGAAGGTCGAGCCGTCCGCGGAGGAGCAGGCCCAGCTGGCCGCCGCCGAGGCCGAGGCGCCCCCGCCCGACCCGACCGAGGTGCTGCTGGGCGAGATGCGCGTCGACCCGCTCGAGCTCGCCCTCGCCCCCGACCTCGTCGACCTCGTCGAGGCCAGCGGCGGCGACCTGCTGGAGCGGGTGCGCGCCCTGCGCCGCAAGGTCGCCCTGGAGCTGGGCATCGTGATGCCGCCCGTGCGCACGCGCGACGACCTGGATCTGCCGCTGTCGACGTACGCGGTGCGGATCAGCGGCGTCGAGGTCGGCCGCGGCATGGCCCCGCCCGGCACCGTGCTGGCGATCGGCGACGGCCTGGACTTCCTGCCCGGCCGGGCCGGCGTCGAGCCCGTCTTCGGCCTGGCCGGCAAGTGGGTCCCGGCGGAGCTGCGGCACCAGGCCGACCTCACCGGCGCGACGGTCGTCGACCGCGCGTCGGTCATCATCACCCACCTGGCCGAGATCGTCCGCGTGCACGCGAGCCGGCTGCTCGGCCGCGAGGACGTGCGCGCGCTCGCCGAGGTGGTCCGGCGCTCGCACCCGGTCGTCGTGGAGGAGCTCACCCCCGCGGTGCTCAGCCTCGGCCAGGTCCAGCAGGTTTTGCACGGGATGCTCGACGAGGGCGTGCCGATCCGCGACCTGGTGCGCATCTTCGAGGCGCTGTCGCTGCAGGCCAAGCAGTCCACCGACCCGGACGCGCTGCTGGAGGCGGCCCGCGCCTCCCTCGGCCCGGCGATCGCGAACCGCTATTCGCAGGACGGCACGCTCACCGCCATCACCCTGGAGCCGAGACTGGAACAGCAATTGCTGGAATCCATGCGCCCCACCGACAGCGGCCTGCAGCTGCTCATCGACACCGGCCGTGCCGAGTCGATTCTGGCCGACCTCACCCGCCTCACCGAACAGGGCGAGGAACGCGGCGTGAGCCCGGTGCTCGTGTGTTCGCCACAACTGCGCAACGCACTGCGCCGGCTGGTGCAGATGGCGCTTCCGCGTTTGCCGGTTTTGTCGTACTCAGAGATCACCGGGAGTACGCTGCGAATTGAGACTATTGGGGTGGTGAACGGTGCCTACCCGGTTGCTGCTTGAGGGTCGTGACCTCGAGGAACTGCTCGCGCAGGTGCGCGACGAGCACGGGCCCGACGCTGTCATCATCTCGGCCGAAAAGGTCCGTTCCGGTGGCGTCGGCGGGCTTTTCGGCACGCAAAAATACGAGCTGACGATCGAGGTTCCGGATTCCTCGCGATCCACGGAATCCGTTTCCGGCCCCGCTGAGAACACTGAATCATCCGCCGCGCCGGCGGTCCAGGACGACACGCCGAAACGCCAGATCAGTATCGAGGATCTGGCCGCGATGGCCGATGCGGCGGAGCGGCGCGGGGAAAACCCGACCGCGGCTTCCGCGTTCGCGTCGCTGCTGGCCGAGGCCCAGGAAAGCGCGGCAACGGTACGGCCCGATCGCCCGCCGACCGCCGCCGAGGCCCTCAACCGCCTGCTGGCCGCGGAACATTCGGGCCCGAAAGAGCCCGCGACCGAGCCGGCGGCGCCGTCGGTGCGCCCCTTCCGGCCCGGGGCCGAGCAGCCGGTCGCGAAGCTGGGTCTGCGCCCGCCTCCACCACCGGCCGCCGCTCAGGCCAACACTCAGGCCGCGCAGGTCGTCCACGCCGCGCAGGCCGCGCAGGCCGCTCAAGCCGCGCAGGCCGCTCAAGCCACGCAGGCCGCTCAAGCCGCGCAGGCCGCTCAAGCCACGCAGGCCGCTCAAGCCGCGCAGGCCGCTCAAGCCGCGCAGGCCGGGCAAGCTGCTCAGGCTGCTCAGGCCCGGCCCGGCCAGGCTGCTCAGGGCAAGGCCCAGCCCGGCGCGGCGGCCTCAGCGCCCGCTGCGCGGCCCGCGGCTCCCGCGAAGTCCGCTCCGGCCAAGGCCGCGGCCCCTTCGGCCGCCGCCGAGAAGGCGCCGGCGAAGTCCGCTTCGCCCGCGGCTGCGACAGCGGCCAAGGCGTCTGCGGCACCGACCAACGCGCCCGCGGCACCGGCTCCGGCCGCGGCCGGAGAGCCGTCCGAGTTCAAGCCGCCGCTGAAGGCCGCTCCCCCACCCGCCGACCCGCCCGCCCCACCGGCCGGCTGGACCCCGGCGACACCGCCGAGCATCCGCCCGTCCGCGCCGCCCGCATCGGCACCGCCCGCGTTCGCAGCGCCCGCGTCCGCACGGCCCGCGTTCGCACCGCCCGCATCCGCGCCGCCCGCGTTCGCGTCCGCGCCGCCCGCGTTCACGTCCGCGCCGCCCGCCGTCTCGGCGCCGGCTGTCCGCGCCCGACGTGGCCGCAACGCCCGCGGCCGGCCCGGCATCGCCGTCCGCGCCCGAGGGCAGGGCGCCGGCCGTCGTGCCGCCGCCGCCCGCCCGGCCCGACGTGGTGGCCCCCGCGCGGCTCGAACTGCCGGATCCTCCGGCCATCGACGTGGACTGGAGCCAGCTCGAGCGGCTCGACGCCTGGGCCGAGGCCGAGCACTGGGGCGCGCGGGCCGCGGACCCGCCGTCCTGGCTGCGGGACCGCACCGAACGCCCCGCGGCCGCGGCGAGTCTGTCCGCCGCCGCGTGGGGCCGGTCGACGGCGGGCTGGGGCCCTCCGCCGCCGGCGGGATCACCGATGCCGACCGGGGACGCGCTGCGCAGCGCGTCCGGGCGGCCGGGCGGCCGGGGCGCGCGGTACGGCCCGTCGCAAGAGCCCTCCACGCCGTCGCGCTTCGGCCGCGACACGCCGGCACGGTTCGGCCGCGACGCTCCGGTGCGGTTCGGCCGCGACACGCCGGTGCGGTTCGGCCGTGGGTGGACCGGCCCGCCACCACCGCCGCCGACCCGCGCAGGGCCGCTCGGGCTTCTGGGCGGCGCCTTCCCGCGGGGCCCGGTGCCCCCGCCGCCGGCGTGGACCGGCGGGGCGCGGCCCACCGGGCCGCCCGGACCGCTCGGTGTGCCGCACGGGCACGCCGATGCCGCAGCAGATGGACCTACCCGTTCCGAGCCGGCCCAGTTCCGGCCGACCGATTCCCGGCAGGAGTCCCGAATGCCTGTTGAAGCGACCGCCACGGTGGAGAAGCCGCGCACGCCGCCCGCCAGCGAGCGGCTCGGCGCCTACGCCCAGGCGTCCGCGGCCGCCGAGGCCGCCATGGCCGAGAAGACCGACCGCCCGAACGGCGCCGGCGCGAGCGAGCTGGCGCACAAGCTGGAGTCGCTGGGGGTGCCGACGGACATCTCCGTCCGCGCGTCCGCCGGCGACACCTACAGCGCGATCGTCGAGGCCTTCACCGCGCTGCCCGTCGCCGACCCCGCGCCGGACGCGCCGGGCGAGACGCTCATCGTGGTGGGCGAGTCGACCCACGCGATGGAGGTGGCCCGGTTCGTGGCCGAGGCCCAGCGCCTCGACGCCGAGCACATCCTCTTCGCCGGGCGCAACGCGGCCGCGGCCGGGATCGACGGCAAGCGGCGTATCACCGGCGCGCACGACGCCCGCCTGTGGGCCAAGAAGCTGCGCAAGTCCGACGCGTCGAGCGTCGTCGCGGTCGAGGCGGCGCTGGACGAGGCCGGCTGGGCCGCGTCGATCGTCGAGGCCGTGCGCCCGGTCGCGGTGTGGGTCGTCGTCGACGCCAGCCGCAAGACCTCGGACGTCGCGCACCACCTGCAGGGCCTGCGCCGCGTCGACGCGATCTGCCTGCGCGGCACCGGCTCCAGCGGCGACCCGGCGAGCCCGCTGTCCCTGCGGGTGCCGGTGGCCCTGCTGGACGGCCGCCCGTCGACGCCGTTCCAGTGGGCCGCGATGCTCTGCGAGCGGCTGAGCCTGGTGGGAGGCTGAGGTGCTGGGCATGGCGCGGTACTCGACGCTGTTCCTGGCGTTGCTGATCGCGTCGCCGGCCCTCTACGCCGGCTTCGTCACCCACCAGCTCGACATGCAGACCGCGCTGCTGCGCCTGCTCATCGCGGTGCCGGTGGCCGCCGTCATGCTGGCCGTGTTCCGCATGATCACGCGAGGGTACGGCCAGAAGCCCGAGCCACCCGCCCGCCCCGACGCCACCGCGGGCGACGGGACGGCGCCGGGCACCGACGAGCCGCTGCGCGCCGAAGCGGTCGCGGGCGATCCGTTCCCGCAGCGCCGCTCGGAGGACAACACCTGAACCCGGCCCGACGCCACCGCGGCACAAAACCGCCCGACGCCACCGCGGCGCCGGGCACCGACGAGCCGCGTGCCGAAGCGATCGCGTGCCGAAGCGGTCGCGAGCGATCCGGTTCCGCGGCGCCGCCCGCAGGCGACTCCTGGACCGGCCTAGATGTCGGTGACCTGCCGCTGTCGCAGCCCGTACCGGCTCGCGACCGGGTTCCACACGCCCAGGAACCGGTTCTTGGCGTCGGTGGCGTTCCTGGACTGGTTCTGCGCCTCCTGGTAGTCCGACTCCCCGCCGCCGCCGCACCCGCTGGCCTGCTGCGCCTGCCCCCACGGCACGTAGCTGCGGTCCGCGGCGAGGGAGAAGCCGAGCGACTCCTTGAGCATCGAGCGCACCTGCTCGCCCTCGGGGATCGCCGACAGGTCGAACCGGGTGACGCTGTCGATCTGCGACTGCCGCTCGGTGCCGACCGTCTGCATGTCCGCGATCGCCTTGTCGAACAGCGTGCACTTGCCCACGAGGTCGATCGCGGCGTTGAGCTTCGTACGGCTGGCCACGCTCGCGTCGAGCAGCGCGTCGACCGCCGCCGCCTGCGCCTTGGGATCGCCGCCGGTCGTCTCCGCCGCCGAGGTCGGGCCCGGACCCGGCCCGGTCGTGGTGGGCCCCGGCACCGGCCCGCCCGACGACGAGGCCGCGGCAGCCGAGCCGCCCGAGCCGCCCGAGCCGCCGGTGAGCTTCACGACGGCGATGACGGTGCTGGCGATGACGAGCACGACGACGATGACGGTGAGCGGCAGCAGGACTCGGGCGCGGTTGGGCTTGAGCGGCTGGTAGTACCCGGGCTGCGGAGATCCGGAGGCGGGGGTGATCGAGATCGGCGTCGGGGAGACCGGCATGCCGGGGTAGGGCGCGCCGGACACCGGGGGCATCGGGGCGTACGCGCCCGCCGGGTACTGCGGCGGCGGCTGCTGGAGCGGATAGGCCCCCGGCGCGGGCTGACCCGGGCCACCGGGGTAAGGCGCCGCCGGTGGGAACTGCGGCCCGGGCGGCGGCGGGAACTGCGCCGCGGGCGGCGGCGGGACCTGGCCGGAGATCGGATGCACGTCATAGGCGACGGGTGACCCGGGGTATGCGCCCGCCGCGGGCGTCAACGCCGTGCCGCACTGCGCGCACTGGGTCGCGGCGGGGTCGTTGCCCGGAAAGTAACACGTTGGGCAGGGCATGCCGCGACTGTAGTCACCCGCGACAATCACCGTGAACCCCCGTGCGTCCCCCCTGGGCGGCGAATCGATGTGCCGGGGCGGACGGACGGACGGGGTCGTTCCGCCAAGCCGCCACCCGGCCGCTTCCCCCGGGTCTGTGGCACGCTCGTGCGCATGGATACCGGCGGCGATCGCTTCGACGTGGCCGTGGTCGGCGCGGGCCCCGCGGGCGCGGCGGCGGCCCTGGCCGCGCGGCGGGCCGGTGCGACGGTCGTGCTGCTGGACAAGGCGGCGTTCCCCCGGGACAAGCCCTGCGGCGACGGGATCGCCCCGCACGCCCTGGACGTGCTGGCCGGTCTGGGCGTCTCCCCGCTGTCGCCGGAGTTCGCCCCGGTCCCGGCGCTGCGGCTGCGCGGGCCGGGCGGCGGCGAGGTGGCCCGGCCGCACGCCCGGCCGGCGTACACGATCCCCCGGACGGTCTTCGACCACCGCCTGGCCGAGGCCGCCCGGCAGTCCGGCGCGACCCTGGTCGAGCACACGGTCCGGCGGGTCGAGGACCGCGGCGACCACGTCGTGCTCGACGGCGAGATCCGCGCGGGCGCCGTGGTGGGCGCGGACGGCGCCTACTCCCTGGTCCGCCGGGCGCTGGGGTTCGCGCCGAACGGCCCCGGCCACCTCGCCCTGGCCATCCGCGGCTACGCCCACGCCCCGGACCTGCCGGCCGAGCAGCGCATCGTCACCACGGAGTCGGGCTGGCCCGCCTACGCCTGGGCGTTCCCGATCGGCGACGGCCGGGCGAACATCGGCTACGGCGAGGTCCTGCGCGACGGCCCGCTCACCCGCCGCCGCCTCCTCGATCGCCTGGCCGAGCTGCTGCCCGACGTCGACACCGCGGCCGCCACGGACCTGCGCGCCCACCACCTCCCCTTGTCCACGCACCGCCCTCTCCCGGCCCGCGGCCGCCTCCTGCTGGCCGGGGACGCGCTGTCGCTCATCAACCCGTTCACCGGCGAGGGCATCTTCTACGCGGTGCTCTCCGGCGCTCTCGCCGGTGCGGCCGCGGTCCACGGGGACGACCCGGCGGGCCGCTACCGCCGGGCCCTGCGCGACCGGCTCGGCCGGCACCTGCGCCACTCGCGGGTGGCCGCGGCGATGAGCCAGCGCCGGTGGGTCGTCGACGCCGCCGTCCGCGCCGCCGAGCGCGACCAGCGGGTCTTCGACGCCCTGATCGAGCTCGGCCTCGGCGACGGCCGCCTCGCCCCGCACACCCTGACCGCGATCGCCCGCGCCGTCGTGCGCTGAGGGTTCGGCACCGGCCGCGGCGGGCCGGCGAGCCACCGCCAACGGCACTCACCGTGACGGACAGCGAACGCTGTGAGCGCGCAAACGAGGTGCGGCGTAGGTTCGCGGGTGCCACCCGCGACCGGGCAGACATCGGCAGACCTACATTCATCCAGCTCCTGACGCCGCGCCCGCGAGAGCTCACCGAAACGGCTGCAGAACGGCACCGAGCGTCGATTCATCGCGGGGCCGCGGTGCAGTAATCTTCGCCGGGGGTGATGCAGTGGCGCGCTGGGACGACCATAGCGATGCCGCCATCGATCCTGCGCTTTCGCAGCTCGCCCGGCAGTGGCTCGCCGCGGTGCGGCAGACCAGCTACCTCGACCTGAGCGCCGAGGCCCTGCAGCGGTTCTTCGAGCGGCAGACCGTACAGCTGACGGATGCCCTCGACACCGGGGACGCCGCGGCCGCCGCGGAGGTCGGGGCCGCCCTGATCCAGATCGGCCTCAACAGCCCGGAGGCCCTGCAGCGCTCGATCGGCGTGCTGACCCCCACGGCGACGGGCGAGGTGATCGGCGGGTTCGCGGCCGGGTTCGCGCGGGCGCAGCGGCAGAAGATCCTCGACGACCAGGAGCGCATCCGGCGGGCGTGGACCCGCGCGCTCACCGACGCCGAGCACAGTCTCCAGCGCGAGCTGCACCACCAGGCCCACCACGACCCGCTCACCGGGCTGCCCAACCGCGTGCTCCTCTACGGCCACCTCGCCGAGGCGCTGCGCGACGCCGAGGAGGGCGCCCGGATCGGGGTGTGCTTCCTGGACCTCGACGAGTTCAAGACCATCAACGACACGCTCGGGCACGGCTACGGCGACGAGCTCCTGGTCGCGCTGGCCGATCGGCTGCGGGGCTGCGTCAACGCGGCCGGGCACTTCGTGGCGCGGGTCGGCGGCGACGAGTTCGTCGTCGTGGCGCGCGACACCAAGGGCCCCGACGAGCTGACCGAGCTGGCCGAGGCGATGCTCGCGGCGCTGTCCAGGCCGGTGCGGCTCGACGGCCACGAGCTCGCGGTCTCGGCGAGCATCGGCATCGTCGAGCAGGTCGCGCGCGGGGCGGAGCCGGAGGAGCTGCTGCGGGCCGCCGACGCGACGCTCTATCTCGCCAAGGCCGACGGCCGGGCCCGCTACGCCGTCTTCGACGAGCAGCGCAACGCCCAGCAGCTGCTGCGCTACGGGCTGACCGGACGGCTCTCGGGCGCCCTGGACCGCGGCGAGTTCGAGCTGGTCTACCAGCCGCTGGTGGGGCTGGCCGACAACCGGCTGCACGGGGCCGAGGCCCTGCTGCGCTGGCGGCACCCCGAGCTCGGCACGGTCTCGCCCAACACGTTCATCCCGGTCGCCGAGCAGTCCGGCATGATCCTGCCGCTGGGCCGATGGGTGCTGCGCGAGTCGTGCCTGGCCGCGGCCTCGTGGCAGCGCAGCCATCCCGGGCACCCGCTGCTGATCAGCGTCAACGTCTCGCCCCGGCAGTGCTCCGACCCGAGGCTGCTCGAGGACGTGCGCGCGGCGCTGGCCGAGTCCGGGCTGGACCCGGCCAACCTGCAGCTGGAGCTGACCGAGACGGTGCTCATGCAGGAGACCGGGCGGCCGGTGCAGACCCTGCGGCAGCTGGCCGACCTGGGCGTGCGGATCGTCATCGACGACTTCGGGATCGGCTACTCCAACCTCGCCTACCTGCGGCACCTGCCGGTGCACGGGCTCAAGCTGGCCGGTGCGTTCATGGCCGGCATCCGCAAGCTGGAGAGCGACCACGTCGACGAGCAGATCGTCGAGACCGTCATCCGCCTCGCGCACACGCTGCAGATGACGGTCACCGCCGAGGGGATCGAGACCGCGGACCAGGCCGCCCGGCTGGCCGCGCTCGGCTGCGATCTCGGCCAGGGCTGGCACTTCGGCCGCCCGGTCGAGCCCGCCCGGATCCCGCTCGGCGCGACCACCGGCGCGCTGCCGAAGGGCTGACGGACGGCCCGGTGCGACCGGTCCCGGAAGGCCCGGGCGACCGGCCGCGGACCGAGCCGTGGAAAGGCCACTCCTACACGTTCTGCCGCCGCAGCCTGATCCAGCGGTACCCGTAGGGCCCGAGCGACAGTTCTGAGAGGTCGCCCACCTCCGGGTAGGCCTTGTCGCCGAACACCTCGTTGGGATGGTTGGTCTCGGGGAAGAGCTCGTGCAGGTCCACCACGGCGTCCTCGGTGCCGAGGTTGTGCAGGAAGAGCATGGAGCCGGTGGGCCCGTCGGCCCGGTGCGCCAGCACGCCCGGCGGCAGCGTCCGGTCGATGACCGAGCACGTGCCGTTGCCGACCTCCGGGCTCTCCCGCAGCGTCCGGATCATGCGCTCGAACCAGGCGAGCAAGGACTGGTCGTCCTCGCGCTGGGCGGTCACATTGATCTTCTGGTACGAGTACTCGCCCTTGCTGATCACCGGCCGGACGGGCTCGGCCGCCGAGAACCCGGCGTTCTTGGCGAAGGACCACTGCATCGGGGTGCGGATGGCGTAGCGGCCCTCCAGCGACAGGTCCTCCCCCATGCCGATCTCCTCGCCGTAGCGCAGGACCGGCGTGCCGCGCATGGTGAACTGCAGCGAGTACGCGAGCTCGATGCGCGCCCGGTCGCCGCCCAGCATCGGGGCGAGCCGGCGGCGGATGCCCCGCTCGTAGAGCTTCATGTCCGGGTCGGGGCCGAACTCGGCGAAGACGTCTTCGCGCTGGTCGGCGGTGAGCCGGGACAGGTCGATCTCGTCGTGGTTGCGCAGGAACGTGGCCCAGTGCCCGCCCGCCGGCAGGTGCGGCGTGGAGCGCAGCCACTCGATGACCGGCTCGGGGTTCTGCCGGGCCAGAGCCAGCACCAGCCGGCCGTTGAGCATGAAGTCGAAGAGCATGTGGATGCGGTTGCCGGTGCCGCCCGAGTCGCCGAAGTACTGGGGCAGCTTCTCCGGCTCGACGTTCGCCTCGGCCAGCAGCACCGCGTCGCCGCGGCGCCACTGCACGTGGGAGCGCAGCTCCGAGAGGTAGTCGAAGTCCAGCGGGCTGTCCGGGTTGCCGGGCTCGGTGAGCTCGATGATGAACGGCACCGCGTCCATGCGGAACCCGGCCACGCCGAGCTGGATCCAGAACGCGAGGATCTTCTTGATCTCGGCGCGGACCTGCGGGTTGCTGAAGTTCAGGTCGGGCTGGAAGTTGTAGAAGCGGTGGTAGTACCAGGCGCGCGCCTTGCGGTGGTAGGTCCACGTCTCGGACTGCTCGCCGGGGAACACCATGCCCTGACGGCGGTCGGCCGGCTCCTTGTCCGCCCAGACGTACCAGTCGCGGTAGGGCGAGTCCGGCGAGGAGATCGCGGACTGGAACCACGGGTGCTCGTCGGAGGTGTGGTTCACCACAAGGTCGATCATGACCTTGATGCCGCGGTTCGAGGCCTGGTGCAGCAGCTCGGCGAAGTCGCCGAGGGTGCCGAGCCGGGGATCGACGTTGTAGAAGTCGGTGACGTCGTAGCCGTCGTCCTTGCCGGGCGTCGGATGGATCGGGCTGAGCCACAGGCAGCTGACTCCGAGCCTGGTCAGATAGTCCAGCCGGCCGATGAGACCCTGAAAGTCGCCGATGCCGTCGCCGTTGGAGTCCTGGAACGTCTCGACGTCCAGGCAATAGATGACACTCTCGGTGTACCACCGCTCGCCCATGGATGAACGGGTAACCGAATCGGGCTCACCTCAAACGCGCGCTTGCATGTGTGAGCCCCCGACCGCGAGGATGGCTCCCGGGGGGCTGATGGTCGACTTCGCTGGCGCGTTACGAGATGCAATCCAGGCACGAGGCCTGGGGCTGGAACGCATCCAGGAGCGTTTGCGCGCCGAGGGCTACTCGGTCAGCCTGGCCACGCTCAGTTACTGGCAGACCGGGCGCAGCCGGCCGGAGCGGCGCGAGTCGCTCGCGGCGCTGGCCGAGCTCGAGAAGATCCTCGAGGTCGAGCCGGGCTCGCTGGCCGCCCTGGTGGGCCCGCCGCGCCCGCGCGGCCGGCACCTGCACAAGAGCCCCGACACCGTGGAGCTGGGCGCGTTCTGGTCCGAGCGGGACCTCATCGTCGACCTGGCCCAAGGCATCGAGACCCGCTGGGACGAGCGACTGACGCGGCTCAGCCAGCACGACCGGGTCAACGTGGGCCCGGACCGCGGCGAGGTGTCGTTCCTGGTGCGGCAGGTGCTGCGGGCCGAGGCCGACGGGCCGGACCGCTGGGTCGCGATCATCCGCCTCGACGTGCCGGGCAACCCGCTGCCCCTGCTCACGCCGGTGCGCAACTGCCGGCTCGGCCGGGTCGTGGAGCACCCGGAGAGCGGCCTGCTCCTGGCCGAGCTGCTGTTCGACCGCCCGCTCGCCAAGGGCGAGACGGTGATCACCGAGCACGCCCTGCACAATTATCCGCCGTTTCCGCTGGCCACTCAGTACGAGCGCAAGTTCCGCCTGCCGGTGCGCGAATACGTGGTCGAGGTGTGTTTCGACCCGGCCGCGTTACCGCGCGCCATATATCAGTTCCAGCAGATGGACGGGCAGGACGAGCAGGTCGTTTCGATGGAGGTCGACACGGGCCACTCGGTGCACGCGATCGCCCTCGACTATGGCCCCGGGCGCTACGGTCTGCGCTGGGACTGGGAGTAGTACGTGCTGGTCACAGAATCTTGGATGGCATTTTCCACAACACCTTTGGTGTGAGTGAAGAACAACGGGGCGCCGGTGTGGCCAGCGCCCCGCCTCTGTTCCCGGAATAACCCGGCGTCACCATCGGAACGGCTGGGATGTCGCCGCGACGGTCGGGGTGGAACGCATGTGCCGCCTCCACGAGGAAGTCTCTTTCCTTGTCAGAGAACCTATTGGGCGGCCCCGCGCGCCATCAAGATTGTGGATCGTCTTAACAGTTAACGCTCTGGGGTCGGGTCGGCATTAACAGTTAAGTTAGCGTTTGAGCCATGAAAAAGCCGGACGGTCGCACCCGCCAACTTGTGCGACCGCCCGGCGTCTGAGTCCCCGTGCGAGTGGAGCTGGATCGGTCCTAGGCCAGCCGCAGCCAGGCGGAGGCGTCGGAGGGCAGCGTGCCGTCGGGGTTGAGCGGCACGCTGCTGAGCAGCACCTCGCGGTGCGGCGGCAGGGCAGCGGGCTCCGCGCCCAGGTTGGTCACGTTGGCGAAGTCCTCGCCGCGGGCGAACGCGAGCACCTGGGGGCCGGACTCGAGCCACCGCATGGGCCCGTCGCCGAGCGCGGGGTCCTCGCGGCGCAGGCGGAGGGCGTCGCAGTACAGCCGCAGGAACGACCCGGGCGTGCCCTGCTGGGCGGCGACGGAGAGCTCGGCCCAGTGCGCCGGCTGGGGCAGCCACGGCTCGCCGGTCGCGTCGGCCGGGCTGAAGCCGAACGGGGCGGAGGTCCCCGACCAGGGCAGCGGCACGCGGCAGCCGTCCCGGCCGGGGTTCACACCCCCGGAACGGTGGAACATGGGGTCCTCGCGCAGGGCGTCGTCGAGGTCCTCGACCTCCTCCAGGCCGAGCTCCTCGCCCTGGTAGAGGTAGTAGGCGCCGGGCAGCGACATGGTCAGCAGCGCGGCCGCACGGGCCCGGCGGGTGCCCAGCGCCAGGTCGGAGGGGACGTCGCGGCGCTTGTCGGCGAAGGCGAAGTTGGTCACCTCGCGCCCGAAGCGGGTCACCTCGCGGGTCACGTCGTGGTTGCTCAGCACCCAGGTGGCGGGCGCGGCGACCGGGGCGTGCACCTCGATCGTCATGTCGATCTCGCGGCGCAGTTCCACGGCGTCCCACGGAGCGCCCAGGAACGCGAAGTTGAACGCGGTGTGCAGCTCGTCGGGGCGCAGGTAGCGGGCGAACGCCTCGTGGTCGGGCAGCCAGACCTCGCCGATGAGCGCCCGGGGCGGGGTGTACGTGTCGGCGATGCGCCGCCACGACTGGTACACCTCGTGGATTCCCTCGTTGTCCTCGTACACGTCGCTGACGAGCGGGTCCTTGATGAGCACGGCGGCGGAGTCGATGCGAATGCCGTCGATGCCGCGATCGAGCCAGAACCGCAGGATGTCCTCGAACTCCTCGCGGACGGCCGGGTGGTCCCAGTTGAAGTCGGGCTGCTCCGAGGCGAACAGGTGCAGGTACCACTCGCCGTCGGCGACCCGGGTCCAGGCCGGGCCGCCGAAGATGGACTGCAGGTCGGTCGGTGGGAGTTCGCCGTGCTCGCCGCGGCCCTTGCGGAACCAGAACAGGTCCCGCTCGGGCGAGCCGGGCTCGGCCGCGAGCGCCCGCTGGAACCAGGCGTGCTGGTCCGAGCAGTGGTTCGGGACGATGTCGCAGATCACCCGGATGCCGGCGGCGTGCGCCTCCTCGATGAGCTTCTCGGCCTCGGCGAGCGTGCCGAAGATCGGGTCGATGGCCCGGAAGTCGGCGACGTCGTAGCCGCCGTCGGCCAGCGGCGAGGGGTACCACGGCACGATCCAGATCGCTTCGATGCCCAGGCCGGCCAGGTACGGCAGGCGCGAACGCAGGCCCGCCAGGTCTCCGACGCCGTCGCCGTTGCCGTCGGCGAAGCTTCGCAAGTACACCTGGTAGATAGCGGCGCTGCGCCACCAAGCCTGGTGGTGTTGGTCGGCCACGTGGAACCTGCTTTCTCGGAACTCGAAGTGCCTGGACACAACAGGTGGATCTGGGAGGCGAGGACCGTGCGGTCAGCCCTTGACGGCTCCGCCCAATCCGGCGCTGGAGAGGAACATGCGCTGGAAGATCAGGAAGAACACGACGGGGATGAGCGTCGAGATCGCCAGGGCCGCGAGGAACACCCCCAGGTCGGTCTGGGACGCGATCGCGGGCAGGCGCACCGACAGCGGCTGCAGGTTCGGATCCTTGAGCACGAGCATCGGCCAGAGGAAGTCCTTCCAGCTGGCGATGGCCGCGAAGACCGACACGACGCCGAGGATCGGCTTCGACATCGGCAGGACGACCGACCAGAACAGCCGGAACGAGCTGGCCCCGTCGACCCGGGCCGCCTCGAACACCTCGCGCGGCAGGCTGTCGAAGAACCGGGTCACGAGCACGACGTTGAACGCGCTCGCGCCGGCCGGCAGCCAGACGGCGAAGAAGTTGTTGATGAGCGACATGCCGAGGCCGGGCGGGTTGAGGATCGTGAGGTACAGCGGCACCAGCAGCACGACGCTCGGCACGAACAGGGTCGCGATCACCAGGCCGTTGACGATCTTGGCCCAGGCCGGGCGGAGCACGGAGAGCATGAAGCCGCCCGTGGTCGCGACGAGCAGCTGCACGAACCAGGAGCCGGCCGCGAGCCAGATCGTGTTGAGGAAGTAGTGGCTGATCCTGACGTCGTTCCATGCCTCGGAGATGTTCGCCCAGCGCACGCCGTGCGGGAAGATCGCCAGCGGCGTACGGATGATGTCCTGCGTGGGCGTGATCGCGAACTTGGCCAGCAGCAGCACCGGCCCGATGCCGACGACGAGCAGCAACACCAGCAGTATCGTATGCAGCGCCTTCATGACCACGCTGACCCGCGGGTTGCGCCAGTCCTGCGCGGAGACGAAGCCGCGGCTGCCCTCGAACTGCGATGCCTTGCGCTTGCGGGCCGGGCGGGCCGCCTGGGCCACATCCACCGGCGTCGCGACGGGCCCGGCACCCGGCCGCTGCCGGGCGGGGTCGATGACAGCCATGGTGCTCCGCTTTCCCTCGGGACCGGTCACGACTTGCTCCAACCGGACGTGAGCTTGAAGTACACCAGCGACAGGATCGCCAGGAAGGCCGCGAGCATGACGGACAGGGCGGTCGCGGCGCCGTAGTTCGCGCCCAGCGAGCTGCCGAACGCGTAGTTGTAGATCATCAGCAGGACGGTCACCGTGGCGTTCGCGGGGCCGCCGCCGGTGAACAGGTACGGCTCCAGGAACACCTGCACGGTGCCGATGATCTGCAGGATGAAGGTGATGAGCAGCACGCCGCGCAGCTGCGGCATGGTCACGTGCCACACCTTGCGCCAGATGCCGGCCCCGTCGACCTCGGCGGCGTCGTAGAGCTCGTCCGGCACGCCGATGAGCGCGGCCAGGTAGATGATGACGGTCCCGCCGGCCGCGGCCCACGTCGCCTCGACGACCAGCGAGGGCATGGCCAGACCGGGGCTGGAGAGCCAGGCGTACGGCCCGAGGCCGAACCAGCCGAGCAGCGTGTTGAACACGCCGTCCTTCGCACCGTCGTAGAAGAACCGCCACAGCAGCACGGCCACGACCGGGGGCACCACCACCGGAAGGTAGGCGAGCACCGAGTACAGGCCCTTGCGCTTGCGGACCGAGCTGATGAGCACCGCGGCCACGAGCGGGATCGGGAAGCCGATCACCAGGGCGAGCAGCGCGAAGTAGAACGTGTTGCCGATCGCGGTGGGCAGGTCCGGATCGGTGAGCACGTAGTGGAAGTTCTTCCAGCCGACCCAGGTCGGGGTGCCGACCAGGTTGGTCTTCTGGAAGCTCATGATGACCGACCGCACGATCGGCCACCACGAGAAGACGCCGAAGATGATCAGGAGCGGCAGCCCGAACAGGACCGAGCTCAGCCCACCCCGCTGCACCCACGTCACCGGGTTGCGCCGGCGCACCCGGCCGCCCTGGCCGCCCCCGGCGAAGTCCGAGGTACTCACGACAACATCACTCCTCGTCCTGGTGGTCGGGGCATGCCCGATGTGAGTGCCCGATGTGGGCCGCCGGACTCCCGGCGGCCCACACCGTGCGGGTCATCGCGGCGAGGATCAGCCGGCCGCGTCGATGGCGCGCTGCGCCTTCGCGTTGGCGTCGGTGAGGAGCTGGTCGATGTTGGCGTCCTTGTTGGTCAGGACGGCCTGCACGACCGTGTCGAGCGACTTGTAGACGTCCTGGGTGGCGACGGCCGGCTCGTTGACGAGCTTGGCGTCGTAGACCTTGGCGGTGAAGGTGGTCATCTGGTCGAGCGGGACGTTCACGAGCGGCTTGATCCAGCCCTGGTACTGCTCGTACTGCTGCTGCGAGAAGATCGGCAGCTCGGGGGTGCCCACCGGCTGCTTGCTGGTGGCCTGGATCTGCGCGGCCTTGGTCGCGGCGTCCTGGTTGGTGTACTTACGCAGGTAGTGGAAGTCGATCCACTTGATGGCCGCGGCCTTGTCGTTGTTCGAGGCCTTGCTGGACACGGCGGCCATGGTGCCACCACCGAGCACGCCGGAGTCGGCGCCCGCGAGCGGGATCATCGTGAGGCCGTACGTCTTCGGGTCGATGTTGTTCGCCTGCACCAGGCTCGTGTAGACGTCCTGGCCCGAGGTGTACATGCCGATCTTGCCGGCGGCGAAGGCCTGGTTGATGCTCGACCAGTCGTAGTCGAAGTTCGCGCCCATGGAGTTGTCGGTCCAGCGCAGGTCCTTGAGGAACTGCAGCGAGGCCTTGGTCTGCTCGTTGGTGAGCGTGGCCTTCTTGCCGTCCTCCATGCGCCCGCCGCGGGCGTAGGTGTCGACCGTCAGCTGCCAGCCGCCCGTGCCGTCCTTGGCCATCTGCGCGAAGCCGGCGTTGCCGGTCTTCTCGGCGATCGCCTTCGCGTCGGCACGCACCTCGTCCCAGGTGGTCGGCGGCTTGTTGGGGTCGAGGCCGGCCTTGGTGAACAGGTCACGGTTGTAGTGCAGGCCGACCGCGTAGATGCTCTTCGCCGGGATGGCGTAGACGTGGCTGTCGGAGCCCTGGCCGTACTGCAGCAGGTTCTTGTTGAAGTTCGACGCGTACGACAGCGAGCTCAGGTAGGCCTGCATGTCGGCGATCTGCTGGTTCGCGATCAGCGTCTTGGCGTCGGTGAAGGGGATCTCGAACACGGTCGGCAGCGTGCCACCGGCGAGGTCGGCCGCGAACGTGGTGGCCTTCCACTCGTAGTCGTGGGTCTTGACCGTGATGTTCGGGAATTCCTTCTGGAAGTCGGTGACCTCCTGCGCGAGCGCCTGCTGGGCCTCGGGCTTGGCGCCGGGGAGCAGACCAACGACGTTGAGGGTGACCTTGGTGTTCGGGTCCAGCGTCGTCGAACCCTGGTCGCCGCTCGCGTTGTCGCTCGAGGAGCACGCGACGAGCGTGCTGCTGAGCGCGAGCGCGCCCGCGATGGCCAAGGCCACCGTGGTGCGTGAGTACTTCATCATCCGCTCCTTGTTGGGGGGGTGTCGTCCGGCGAGTCGGCGTTGAGGGCCGTGCGGGCGGGGGGCGTCCGACCTGGACCGCTTCGCACGAGTGCGCTGCCTGACGTCGGCTGCCGTGGGTGCTTCAAGCGCGTTACTGCTCGGTTTCCATCGCATCGCGTCAGGGTTTCCGCCTGGCGTAGGCAAGAGATTAGGCTCACGCCGCACAAGAAGTCCATGGTCCGTTGCAAAATTTTAATGATCTCCGGGCAGCCGTTTGCACGGACGCGCTCCCACGCGCCCCTGACTTGCACGGATTCGCCCGAAAACCCACAGGCCACGGCCCCTGCCGACCCGCCCGATCGGTGGGAGCGCGCCCAGCAAACCGGTTGCGGAACCAACGCAAAGAGCGCCACGACTCCCGCAGGAGTCGTGGCGCTCTGGGTTCCTGGGCCGGCTAGGCGGCGGTCGTCGCGCGGGCGTCCTGCAGGGCGCCGGTCGAGCCCCGCACCACGAGCTCCGGCTCGAACAGCATCTCCTCGGTCGGCACGAGCGTGCCGGCCACCTGGCTGACGAGCAGCGTCACGGCCGCCTGGCCCATCGCCTGGATGGGCTGGCGCACCGTGGTCAGCGGCGGGTCGGTGCAGTTCATGAACAGCGAGTCGTCGAAGCCGACCACCGACACGTCGTCGGGCACCTCGCGGCCGAGCCGGCGGGCGGCGCGGATGGCGCCGAGGGCCTGGACGTCGGAGGCGCAGATGATCCCGGTGACGCCGTGCTTGATGAGCCGGGTGGCGCCCGCGCGGCCGCCCTCCATCGAGAAGATGACGCGCTCGACGTCGTCCTCGTGGGCGCTGCCCGAGTCCGCCGCCGCGGCCTTGAACGCGGCCAGCTTGCGGTTGGACGGGGCGTGGTCGGCCGGGCCGAGGATCAGCCCGATCCGCTTGTGCCCCAGGGAGCTGAGGTGGTTGAACGCCTGGTCCACCGCGTGGCCGTCGTCGACCGAGACGCGCGGGAAGCCCAGGTCGTCGATCGCGGCGTTGACCAGCACCGCGGGCAGGCCGCGGTCGTGCAGGCGGTGATAGTGCTCGTGCTCGGCGGCCGCCTGGTGATACAGGCCGCCGCAGAAGATGATGCCGGAGACGTGCTGGTCCAGCAGCATCTCGACGTAGTCGGCCTCGGAGACGCCGTCCGCGGTCCGGGTGCACAGCACCGGGGTGAAGCCGCGCTTGGACAGCGCTCCGGCGACCACTTCGGCGAAGGCCGGGAAGATCGGGTTTTGCAGTTCCGGCAGCACGAGGCCGACCAGGCGGGCCCGCTCGCCGCGCAGCTTGGTCGGGCGCTCGTAGCCGAGCACGTCGAGCGCGGTGAGCACCGCCGTGCGGGTCGCGTCGGAGATGCCTGGCTTGCCGTTGAGCACCCGACTCACGGTCGCCTCGCTCACGCCGGCGTACTTCGCCACCTCAGCGAGTCGTCGAGTCATGCCCGCAAGCGTAGTGCATGACTACGCAATTTTTTGCACGATGTCGCCCACGCAACCGTGCGGGCCCGGCCGAAGCCGGGTTGGTGCCCGAAAAATGCGGTATTTTCCGGGCACCGCGTCACGCGGTCAGCGTCACCGAGAGCTTGCCGCCGCCGTAGCCTGAAACATCCACCCGGAGATCGAGTCGCCGCCCCAGCGCGAGCAGGTAGTTGACCGCGTCCGCCGGCGGGTTCTCCCCGGGCAGGAACACCTGGTGCAGCTTGACCCGCGGCGCGTCCTCCTTGTTGATGAGCCCGGCCAGGATGTTGCAGATCTCGCCGGCGTTCTCGCCGATCATCTTCGAGATCACCTTGTCCTCGATGCACGCCTCCGCGCCGCCGGGCGGGATCAGCCCGATGGCCGCGCCGGCGTTGGCCGTGAGGGCGAAGTCCATCCCGATCACGGCCATGAGCTGGAGCCGATCGTCGGTGTAGAGGGCGACCAGGGTGTTGGGAACGTCGGCGGCTTTCATGGGGTCGGCCGGGTTCACGGTGACCGGCCGGCCGAGCAGGTCGTCAAACAGGTCCTTGACGGCCTTCGGAACGGGCAGAACATGCGACATAGGTCATATCATCCCAAAATAGGATCGAGCGCGTCCTTGAAAGTGTCGGCTGTGAACGGCTTCGTGACCAGGAACAGGGCGCCGGCGTCCTCGGCCGCCTGCCGCATCTCCGGCGTGCCCTCGGACGTGACGAAGCCGAACGGCACCTGGTTGCCGTTGGCGCGCAGCATCCGCAGCACCTCGACCCCGGTCATGTGCGGCATGTTCCAGTCCGACAGCACCAGATCCGGCTTCTCGGCCACGGTCTTGTCGAAGGCCTCCTGCCCGTCCGCGGCCTCGACGAGGTCATGGCCCTCGAACCCCGCCTGGCGCAGGGTACGGGTGACGATCTGCCGCATCACTCGGCTGTCGTCGGCGATCAGAATCTTCATGCGGGGGCTCCAGCGAGATCGGCGGTGCTTTCCAGAACGGTGACGGTGACCGACTCGGCCATCCAGGTGCCCTCGAGGTGGCAGACCTCGGTGACCGAGGGGTAGCGGCCGTTGGCCCCGTCGACGTGCACGTGCGGCAGCGACAGGGCGCAGGGCTCGGGCAGCAGGCTCTTGACGTTGCCGCCGATGATGTTCGCCAACTCGCCCAGCGCGTCGGCGACGTCCTCCTCGGCGACGTCGTCGAACTCGATGCCCAGCAGCGCGGCCGCGACGTGCTTGGCCGCCGCCTCCGAGCAGCTCACGAGCACGTGGCCGCGCCACGCGCCGGTGACCGAGACCGAGGCGGTCACGTCGTCGACCGGCTTCTCGTGCGGCAGCGGCAGCAGCGGGCTGGCTCCGTCCAGGTCGAGGTAGGAGGACCAGACCTGATCCGCGATGACCTTCAGGTCGTCTTCTGTCGGGTTCGTCATGCTGCGACTCCGTTCGGGACGAGGCCGAGCAGCGCCAGCTTGTCGATGATGGCGTCCGGGGTGAAGGGCTTGATCACGTACTCGTGCGCCCCCGAGGCCAACGCCCGGACGATCTGGCTCTGCTCACTCTCGGTAGTGACCATCATGAGCGTCATCCCGCGCAGCCGCGGCTCCGCGCGGACCGCCGTGACGAATTCCAGCCCGTTCATCTCAGGCATGTTCCAGTCGACGAGCGCCAGACCGGGGATCTCGCCGCCACCCTCGAGAACGTTGGTCCTGAGGTAGTCCATCGCCTCTTGACCGTTGCCCGCCTCGACCACGTCGAAGCCCAGCTGTGCCACGATCCGCTTGAGAATCAGGCGCATCGCGCGCGAATCGTCGATCACCATGGTGAGCATCTGGCTTCACCCCTTTCCTGCAGCGCTCACGGGGCTGGCGGCCTTGGCCGCCCGGAGCTTGTATGCGGACGTGCGGCCGGCGACCACCCGTTCGAACCTGTCATCGATGCCGATCGTCGTCTCGGCGGAGCCGAGGAAGAGCCAGCCGTCCGGGCGCAGCGTCCCGGCGACCCGCTGCAGTACGGTCCGCTTCGTCTGCACATCGAAGTAGATGAGCACGTTGCGGATGAACACGATGTCGAACGGCCCCATCGGCGGGAACGGCGCCGCCAGGTTCAGCCGGCGGAACGACACGTTCTTGCGCAGCGTCGGAGCGACCTTCCAGTGCGCGCCCTGGCGCTCGAAGTGCTTGACCAGCAACGGCGCCGGGAGCCCCCGGTTGACCTCCAGCTGGGTGTACTGCCCGGCCTCGGCGCGGGTGAGCATCTCGGTGGAGATGTCGGTGCCCAGGATGTCGAAGGTCCAGCCGGGCGGCAGGTTGTCGTTGAGGACCATGGCCAGGGTGTACGGCTCCTGCCCGCTCGAGCTCGCCGCGGACCACACCTTGATCGTGCGCGTGCTCGCGCGCCGCTGCAGCAGGTCCGGCAGCACCGTGTCGACCAGCTGCTTGAAGGGCTCGCCGTCGCGGAAGAACGACGTCTCGTTGGTGGTGAGCGCGTCGACGATCTTCGCGTGGATCTCCGGCTCGGGCCGCTGCTGTGCCCGGTTCACGAACTCCGACACGGAAGGCAGACCGGATTGGCGGGCCAGGGGCAGCAGGCGGGCCTCGACCAGGTACTCCTTGCCGGCCTCCAGCACGATCGCCGCGTCGCGACGGACGAGGCCGCTGATGAAGGCGAACTCCTGCGCGGTCAAGGTCATCGGGTCACCTCCATGGACTTCGCGCCGCGGCCGCCTGCGGTACGGCTGATGAGATGGTTCGCGATCTCGCCGAGCGGGAGGACGGCGTGCGCGATACCCGCCTGCGCGACCGCCCCCGGCATGCCCCAGACGACCGACGTCGCCTCGTCCTGCGCCACGATCTCGGCCCCCGCCGAGCGCAGCTGCTCCGCGCCGCGTTTCCCGTCCTGGC
Organism: Dactylosporangium sp. CA-052675; assembly: GCF_050947935.1. Lineage (GTDB taxonomy): Bacteria > Actinomycetota > Actinomycetes > Mycobacteriales > Micromonosporaceae > Dactylosporangium. The sequence goes on from NZ_CP192010.1 coordinate 9,317,500, forward strand.
CCATGCCGGTCAGAATGATCGCGAGCGTCGAACCGCCGTACGTCCGCGCGACCGACCGGAAGAGCACGTCCACGGCCGGTCGGCAGAAGTTCTCCGGCGGCCCGGTGTTGAGCTTGGTCACCACCTCGGTGCCGCGCCGGTGTACCTCCAGATGGAAGTCCCCCGGCGCGATGTAGACCGTCCCCGGCCGCACCACCATGTCCCCGGCCGCCTCCACGACGGTCAGCGCGGCGGTGCGGTCGAGCCGGTCGGCGAACATCTTCGTGAACACGGGCGGCATGTGCTGCACCACGACCACGGGCACCGGCAGGCTCGCCGGTAGCGCCCGCACCACCGAGGTCAGCGCGTCGGGCCCGCCCGTCGAGCACCCGATCGCCACGACCTCGACGCCGCCCGTGCGCGGTGTGGTGCGGATGGGCGCCGCGGCGGGGCCGCCCGGCGGCGCGTTCGGCGGCCGCACGACCCCGGGCAGCGCCGAGCCTCCGGGCCGGCCCAGCGGCGCGTTGGGCGGGTGCGGCGGATACTGCGTGCCGCCCGCCGGGCGCGCGGGTGCCAGACCCGGGCGGACCGGCGGCGGGGCGAGCGCGCTGCGCCGGCCGCCGCACAGCGCGTGGATGCGCGGGATGATCTGCTCGCGGACGCTGCGGATGCTCTCCGCGACGCTGCCGACGTTGGCCGGCTTGGTCACGTAGTCGCTGGCGCCCGCCGAGAGCGCGTCGAGCGTGGCGGTCGCCCCGGCCGCGGTGAGCGTGCTGAACATGATGACCGGCAGCCGGGCGTACTGGGCGCGGATCGCGCGCATGGTCTGCAGGCCGTCCATGATCGGCATCTCGATGTCGAGGGTGACCAGGTCGGGGCGCAGCTGCTCGATCTTGGTGAGGGCGACCTTGCCGTTCGGGGCGGTCCCGACGACCCGGATCTCCGGGTCGTCGCCGAGCGCGTCGGTGATCAGACGCCGGACGACGACCGAGTCGTCCACGACCAGAACCGAGATCACGCGCCTTGCCTCCAGCACCGGGGGCCCGCGGAAACTGCGAGGCCCGTCACGTTCCAGCGGGCTAATCGGCGCCGGAACCGGCGTGGATAAGGGAAATTCCCAAAAGAACCGCCTCTGCCCGGAGCATTCGGACAGAGGCGGGGTGGCGATGCGTTACTAGCCCGCGAGCGGGCCCAGGGCCGTGAAGTAGGGGTCGAGCAGGCGCCGCGCGGTGGCCGAGTCGAGCAGGTCGCGCACCATGAGGGCCTGCACCGCGCCGCTGAGCAGGTTCCACACCCCGCCCGCGCGGTCGGCGACCGGCACGCCGGAGCGGTCCAGCGCCTGCACCAGCAGCAGCTGCGCGGCGGCGCCGGAGCGGACACGGCCGGAGAGGAAGACCGCCCACGAGGCCGAGTGCACGGCGGGGGCCCAGTCGGACAGGCCGGGGCGGGCGCTGTCGGTGACCTTGTTCAGGCTCTGCATGTCGGCCGGGCTGAGCGTGCCGACGCGGGTGAGCAGCCGGCGCACGTCGTCGGCCTGCGGGCCCAGGTCCTGCTCGCGCTCGGGCAGGGCCCGCACCGCGGAGGTGAACGGCGCCGAGAGCCGGCGGCGGGAGTCGTCGGAGAGCAGCTCGCGCAGGTAGGCGGCCGCGGCGGCGTCGGAGAGCACGCCGGTGGCCTTGCTGGCGACCGGGCTCTGACGCTGGCGGGGCAGGCGGGCCTGCGGGGCCGGCATGGTGGCCGACGGCCCGGGGCGCTTGCCCCAGGTCCAGTCGAGCACGTCGTAGCGCAGGCAGTGCAGCAGGCCGTCGAGGGTGCCCAGCGGGGCGCGCTCGATGACGGTCAGCGTGCCGGCGTCGGCGGCGTTCGCCCGGCGCTCCTGGGCGGCGGCGTCGACGTCGCGCCACAGGTCCACGCGGTCCCAGTCGTCGTCGGAGCGAGCCGCGGCGATGGCCGGAAGGTCACCCTGCGTAAGGGTGAGGCTGCGGAGCAGCACATCGGCCGCGGCCGATCCGCCCTGCAGGCGGGAGAGGTCGAAGCCGAGAACGGGGGCGCTAACCAGGCTGTACATGCAACTAGTCTGCAACGCACCTGCACCCGGGTCTGTCCACCGAAAGGGCCGGGGGCGCCGTCGGCCTAGATGACCGAGCGTCGCCCCCGTCGTTGCCACCCCCGCAGGTTCAAATGCGGAACCGCGCCACGAGGGCTCGCATTTCGCTCGACATCCGGGACAGATCGGAGGCGGCGCGCTGTGCATCCGCTACGTTGCGTGACGTGTTCTGGGTCGCCGCGGCCACCGTGGAGACGTTCGTGGCGATCTCGGCGGAGCCGGTCGCGGCCTCGCTCACGCTGCGGTTCATCTCGTTCGTGGTCGCCGTCTGCTCCTCCACCGCCGAGGCGATGGTGAGCTGGTAGTCGTTGATCCGCGAGATGATCTGGCCGATCTCGCCGATCGCCGCGACCGCGCCGGTGGTGTCGGCCTGGATCGCCTCGACCCGCCGGGAGATGTCCTCGGTGGCCCGCGCGGTCTCCTGCGCGAGCTCCTTGACCTCGTTGGCGACGACCGCGAAGCCCTTGCCCGCCTCGCCGGCCCGGGCCGCCTCGATGGTGGCGTTGAGCGCGAGCAGGTTCGTCTGCTCGGCGATCGAGGTGATCACCTTGACCACGTTGCCGATCTCGGTGGAGGACTCCCCCAGCCGGCTCACGGCCTGGTTCGTCGACTCGGCCGCCATGACCGCCTGGGAGGCGACCTTCGCCGCCTCGCTCGCGTTCTGCGCGATCTCGCGGATCGACACGCCCATCTCGTCGGCGCCGGCCGCGACGGTCTGCACGTTGCGCGAGACCTCCTCGGCCGCGAGTGCCACGACGCCGGCCTGGTCGCTGGCCTCGCCGGTGCCCGAGGCGATCTGCGCGCTGACCCCGGTGAGCTGGTTGGCCGACGCCGCCAGCGCGGTGGCCGTGTGGTCCATCGTCTGCACGGTCTCGCGCATGCTGTCGGTGGCCTTGTTCAGCGCCGTGGCCATCACCCCGACCTCGTCGGCCGAGCGCACGTCGACCCTGGTGCTCAGGTCGCCGTCGGCCACCGCGCCGAGCACGTCGGAGACGCGCCGCAGCGGCCCCACGACGAGCGCGGTGACCCACAGCCCGATGCCGAACGCGGCCAGCAGCCCGACGACCGCCGCCGCGATCATCAGGTTGCGGCTGGTCGTGAATTCGCTGTCGGCGCTGTTCTGCCACGCCATCGCCTCGGCGATGTCCTCGTCCTGCATGCGGCCGATGGCGTCCTTGGCCTTCGTCAGCTGCGGCTGGGCCTGCGCGGCCATGATGGTCACGTACTGGTCGATGCGCCCGCCGGCGACGGCCTGCGCGGCGACGGTGTCGCGCACCTGGCGGTAGGCCTGCAGCGCGTTCTCGATGGTGGTGAGCTCGTCGTCGCGATCGGCCGGGGCGCCCTGGCGGTAGCGGGCGATCGCGTCCGCGAGCTCGGTGTCGGCGGCCTTCTGCTGGTCGGGGTTGAGCGCACCGACGATGTCGGTGAGCGCCTGGCGCATCTGCGACAGGGCCACGAACTGCCTGTTCTTCGCGGTGAACTGCCGCATGGTGGCGTTGGCGTTGCTCAGGGAGCTGAGGCCGAAGAACGTGATGACGATGGTGACGACGCCGCCAACCGCGATCGCGGCGAGCACCTTGGCCCGCACACTGCGATTCGTGAACCAGCTCATGCCGACACCTCCGCAAGCTCCGGCGCCGGCCCGAGCTCAGCCCTGCATTCCTGATGAGCGGCGACTCCGCTGCGCTCCGTACCACTCATGACTTATTCCTCGCGGTTGGTGCCGGGCGGGTTGGTGTTGACGGCCTTCTGCGTGTCCAGGGCGAGCAGCAGCCGCCCGTCGAGCTTGAACGCGCCGGTGATCAGCTGCCGCGCGCGGCCCTGCAGGGTGTCCGGCGGCGGCTCGAACGTGTCGTCCTGCAGCGTCACGACCTCGCCGATGCGGTCCACGAGCAGCGACACGGACTCCTCGTCGGTCTTGACGATGACGTTCATCGCCGGCTCGGCGCTCTTCGTGCGCGGCGGCAGGCCGAGCTGGACGCGCAGGTCCACCGCGGCGATGACCTGGCCGCGCAGGTTGAACAGGCCGCCCACGGACTCCGGGGCCAGCGGGACGGGGGTGTACTGGTCGAAGGAGAGGACCTCCTGGACCTTGGCGACGTCGAGGCCGAAGAGCTGGTCGGCGACCTCGAAGGTGGCGTACTGACGGCTGGCCATGGCTCAGGCTCCGGCGGGCTGGTAGGTGTAGTCGGCCTCGGTACCGGTTTGGTAGGGGTCGTGCTCGTACGGGTCCATCGACGTGTGGAACAGCGGGTCGGCGGCGAGGATGGCCCGCCGCACGTCCAGCAGCTCGGTGACGCGCTGCTGGATGACGGCCGAGCCGAGCAGCCCGTCGTCGCCGAAGTCGCGCTTGGAGTCGTCGAGCCCCTCCTCGACGATGTCGATGATCTTCTCGACCGCGAGCGCCACCGAGCGGCCGTTCTCGGTGTAGACGACCACCGGGACCGTCGGGCCGGGCTCGGTCTCGTAGGCGCCCAGCAGGTGCGAGAGGCGCAGGACGGGCAGGATCTGGTCGCGGTACTGCACGACCTCCCGGCTGCCGGTGCGCTCGATGCGCTCGACCGGGAACTCCTCCAGCCGGGTGACCATGTCCAGCGGGATGGCCACGCGCCGGTCGCCGACGCCGGCGATGAGCAGCCGGTCGGCGTTGCCCCCGCCGCGGCGCACGGTCGTGTCGGCGCTCTCCCGCTCGCCGCTGGCGGCCAGGTGGGCGCGGCGGGCCAGCGAGGCGACGTCGAGGATGAGCGCGACCCGGCCGTCGCCGAGCAGCGTCGCCCCCGCGTAGACCCCGATGTCCTTGAACCGCGAGGTCAGCGGCTTGACCACGACCTCCTCGGTGTTGAGCACCCGGTCCACGACGAGGCCGAAGCGCTTGCCCTCGGCCTGCAGCACGGCGACGTACACGTCGGTGTCGTGCTCGCCGTCGCGGGCCAGGCCGAGCGTGTCGTCGAGGTAGACCAGCGGCAGCAGCTTGCCCCGCAGGCGGTACACCGGCGCGCCCATCGCGTGCTCGACCACCCGGCCCGACTGCCCGTCGAGGTAGACGAGCTCGTGCACGGCGACCTGCGGGATGACGTACCGCTCGTGCCCGCACTCGATGGTGAGCGCCTGGATGATGGCCAGCGTCAGCGGGATCGTGAGCCGCCAGGTGGTGCCCTGGCCGACGACCGAGTCGACGTCGACGGCGCCGCCGATGCGCTCGATGTTCGTCTTCACCACGTCCATGCCGACGCCGCGGCCGGAGACGTTCGTGACCGCCTTGGCGGTGGAGAAGCCGGGCTTGAAGACCAGGGCGAGGATTTCGCGCCGGTCCATCGTGGCGAGCTGGTCGCGCGAGACGATGCCCTTCTCCACGGCGATCCGCGCGATCTTGTCCGGGTCGATGCCGGAGCCGTCGTCGCGGACCTCGACGATGACGTGGCCGCCCTCGTGGTACGCGCGCAGGGTCAGCGTCCCCTCGGCCGGCTTGCCGGCCGCGACGCGCTCGGCGGGCGTCTCGATGCCGTGGTCGACGGCGTTGCGCACGAGGTGGGTCAGCGGGTCCTTCACCGCCTCCAGCAGCGACCGGTCGAGCTCGGTCTCCTTGCCCTCCTGGGCCAGGCGGATCTGCTTGCCGAAGGTCGAGGAGAGGTCGCGCACGACCCGCGGCAGCTTCGACCAGATGTGGTCGATCGCCTGCATGCGGGTCTTCATCACCGACTCCTGCAGCTCGGAGGTGATGAGGTTGAGCCGCTGGCCGGTGCGGGTCATGCCGGGGTCGGAGACGGTGCCGATCGCGCGGACGAGCTGGTTGCGGGTCAGCACCAGCTCGCCGACCAGGTTCATGAGCTTGTCGAGCAGGTCGACGTCGACGCGGATGGACTGGTCGGCGACGCTGCGGCGGGAGGCCGGCTCCTCGCCGGGCTCGCCGGGGCCCTTGCCCGCGGCGGGCGGGGCCGGGGGCGCGGGCGGGGCGGCCGCGGGCGGGGCGGGGCGGGCGGCGGCGGGCGGTGCGGGCCGGGCGGCGGGCGGCTCGGCGGCGGGCTTCTCGGCGGCGGGCTTCTCGGCGGCGGGCGGGGGCGGGGGCGGCGCCGCGGCCGGGGTCTCGATCACCGCGACGACCGGCTGGACGACGACCACCTCGGCCGGCGGCTCGACGACCACGACCTCCGCGACGGGCTCGGGGGCGGCGACCTCGGCGGCGACCGGCTCGGGCGCGGGGGCCGCGGCCGGTGCCGGGGCGGCCGGCTTGGCCGCGGCGGGAGCCGCGGCCTTGGCCGAGTCGTCGGTGATGCAGGCGTTGACCGCCGCGACCACCTCGGAGTCGTCGCCGGGCAGCTCCTGGCCGTTCTCCTCGATCTCGGAGAGCAGCCCGCGCACCGTGTCGACCATGCGCAGCAGGGCGTCGGTGGTGGCCGGGGTCATGCCCTGGGCGCCGTCGCGCAGGCGGGACAGCAGGGACTCGCCGACGTGGGTCACCTTCTCCAGGCGGTTGAACGCCAGGAACCCCGAGGTGCCCTTGATCGTGTGAATCGTCCGGAAGATCGAGGAGAGCAGGTCGCGCGAGCCCGGCTGGGCCTCGAGCGCGACCAGGTCTCGGTCCAGCTGGTCGAGGTTCTCGTGGGACTCCACGAGGAACTCCTGGACAATGTCACCCAACTCGCTCACGGCCAGGCGCTCCTTTCGACCCCGTCCCGGGGACACGACACGCATCGGGACGAACCACTCGGCTCGGACCCACTGGGCCAATCGGCACCCGAGATGGCCGGTAAAGGAGATTCAGGCCAGTTCGGTCGGGCGGGGCCCGCCGCGCGCATCGCGGCGCACGAGCGTCGCCTGGCGGATCAGGCGGCGGGCGGTGCTCAGCCGCGGCTCGGGCGTCACCAGGGTCAGCAGCGGCCCGGCGCCGGGCGGCGGCGGGGCGAGCGCCGTGCCGTCGTCGGGGCGCACGACGCGGGCCTCGATCACGCGGTACACGAACCAGCTCTCCCGCGTCTCGAGCACCACCGGATCGCCGATCCCGAGCCGGTCGAGGTCCCAGAACACGCCCGGCCGCCGCTCGCCCGCGACGCCGGTGTTGCCCGCGGCGCCGATCGCCGCCGTGCCCGGGACGAGCGCGGGGCCGCGGTCGCGGTCGTGTCCGCCCGCGCCGCCGAGCACCACGAGGTCGAGCCGCAGCGTGGGCAGGTGCAGCCGCGCGACCGGGCCGGTGGCGGCCGCGGGGCGGTCGGCGGCCCAGCGCGCGTCGAGGTCCTGGGAGAGCCGGTGCTGGGCGGCGCGGATCTCGCGGGTGCGCCCCACCCAGCTCCATGCCGCCGCTCCGCCCGCCGCCAGCCCCGACAGCACCACGAGCACCGCAAGGGCCGGCACCAGCCGGCGGATCGTCATAAACGCACTATATGCCGCCTATCGGGTCAGCGCGGGCGCCTCGGAAGGCCGGCGGCCGAGCAGGCAGACCGCGCCCTATCGGGTCAGCGCGGAGCCCCGGAAGGCCAGCGGCCGAGCGGGTAGACCGCGCCCGCCGCGCGGGCCAGCACGCCGATCCCGCCCGGCGCCGAGACCACCCCGCCGCGGCGAGCACCCAGCCGCGCATGTCCTCGCGGGTGTCGAGCGGCAAGCGGGTCGAGACGGTGGTGTCCACGATGACGGCGGCGGCCGCGATCGGCACCGGCACGGCCGCGAACGACCACAGCGAAGGCGCGGCCCCGGCGACCATCCGCAGCACGCCGGCGACCAGCCCGGCCCCGATGAGCAGCCGGTGGCGCAGCTCGCGGAAGCGGCCGGCGGCGAGCGCGCCGAGCACGGTCCCGGCGGCGAAGACCGTCGGCAGGACACCGTATCCGGCCGGACCGCCCGACAGCGGACCGAAGCTCATGGCCGCCATAGTGACCTGGTAGTTGCGGCCGGCATCGCGCAGTCCAGGCTGGCGCTGCCGAGCACGAAGGCCACGCCCAGGGTGACGAGCACCGCGGGCTGGGTGGCGAGGTAGCGCAAGCCGGCACGCACCGCGCCCCGCCCGGCCGGGGCCGCGGTCGCCAGCTCGTGCAGGGAGGAGGTGCATCGCCAGCAGCGCGGCGATCACGGCCGCGAAGCTCACCGCGTTGGCAATGAAGAGCACGGCCGGGCCGGCGGCCGCGGCGACCACGCCACCGGCGCTCATGCCGATGATGCGGCCCGTCGAGCTGATCAGCGACCCGTCGGCCAGCGCCTCGCCGAGCAGCGCGGGACCGGCCACCATGCCGCCGAACCGACCGAGTTGACCCCGAGGACCTTCGTCCACGTGCCGGTCACGGAGACGAGGTCGGCGGCGGCCCAGAGGCGGTGGTTTCGGGATCGGAGAAGGCGCACGAGATGTCGCATCGGAAGCGGATCCCGCCGCGGCAGCGCTGATCCGCCTTGCACCCCGTCGCGCAACCGGGCTGCACCACCCGTCCCGCTGAATGATGGTGTGCGAATCTGGCTCTGGTTCCTCGGCGGTGCCGCGGCGCTCGCCGCGGTCGCGGCGCTCATCTCGCCGAGCGGCAAAGGCGTGCTGAACCTCGCGTCCCTGCTCGGCTGCGTCGTCGTGGCCGCCGTCGCCCTGCGCCGCCGACGGCCCGAGCCGCGGGCGGCGTGGTGGCTCATGTTCTGCGGCATCGTGGCCTCGGCGACGAGCACCCTGCTGCTCAGCGTCGTGCCCGGCGCGCCGGAGGAGCTCGGGGCCGGGTACTTCCTCTGCTACCCCCTCACCGCCGCCGGCCTGTGGCTCGTCGCCCGCCGGCTGCGCCCGTGGTCCTCGACGCGCATCCTCGACGCGAGCATCATCCTGCTCGGGATCGCCCAGCTGACCTGGATCTTCGTGCTCTATCCCCTGCTGCACCGCAGCGGTCTGAAGCCCCTCGACGCCTTCGGCGTGAGCCTGATCGCCGTGAGCGACCTGGTGACCGTCGCGCTGCTGCTGCGCGTCGCGCTCGCGGTGCGCCGGGGCACGGTCGCCGGGCTCGTGCTCGCCTCGGCCGGGGTGATGGTGTGCTCGGACGCGTTCTACGTCGTCAAGTACGTCGCCGGCCGCGGCACGGTCGTGATCAGCTCCTTCGCCGCGGTCGGCTGGCTCACCTGGGCGCTGCTGTTCGCCGCCGCGGCCCTGCACGCCGACGCCGGCCACGCCCTGCTGCGCGCCCGCAAGAGCCGAGGCGATTACGGTACGCCGATCGCCGGCTTCATCGCCCTGGCGCTGCTCGGCCCCGGGCTCCTCGTCGCCGACCTGGTGCTGCGCCGAGGCGTCGACCCGTGGCGGCACGCGCTGGTGCCCGCCGTGCTCACCGGCGCGCTGATGGTCTCGATGGTGCTGCGCCTCGGCCGCGCCCTGCGCGACCGCGTGCAGTTGCAGCAGGAGCTCGCCTTCCGGGCCCAGCACGACGTGCTCACCGGACTGGCCAACCGCGAGCTGTTCCGCAGCAGCCTGCAGGAGGACCTCGACACCCACCGCGAGATCGGGCTGCTCATCATCGACCTAGACGGGTTCAAGGACGTCAACGACACCCTCGGCCACCCGGCCGGCGACGAGCTGCTGCTGACCGCGAGCGAGCGGCTGCGGGCGAGCGCCGGCCCCGCCTCGCTGCTGGCCCGCCTCGGCGGCGACGAGTTCGCGGTCATCTGCCCGCCGGAGACGCTGGACGACATCGCCGCCGCGCTCGTGCGCGAGCTCGCGCTGCCCTACCGCGTCGCCGGGCGCGAGCAGCGGATCAGCGCCAGCATCGGCGTGTACTCCGGGCACCCCGTCTCCACCGGCGAGGCCCTGCAGAGCGCCGACATCGCCCTCTACGCGGCCAAGGAGGCCGGACGCAACCGGGCCGTGCGCTACCACCCCGCGCTGCGCGAGGCCCACGTCGCCCACACCCTGCTCGCCGACCAGCTGCGCGCCGCGGTCGAGGCCGGCACCGGCTTCGTGATGCACTACCAGCCGGTGGTCGACGTGCACACCACCCGCGTCACCGCCGTCGAGGCGCTGCTGCGCTTCACCACGCCGGACGGGACCCCGGTCTCCCCCGCCGTCTTCGTGCCCGTCGCCGAGGAGATCGGGCTCATCGGCAAACTGGGCGCGTGGGTGCTGGAGCAGGCGTGCACCGACGCCAAGGCCTGGCACGACGAGCACGGCATCTCGGTGACCGTGAACGTCTCCGGCCGCCAGCTGCGCAACCCCGCCTTCGCCGACGAGGTGCTGGCCGTGCTCAGGCGCACCGGCCTGCCCGGCGCCGCGCTGGTCCTCGAGATCACCGAGACGGTGCTCGTGACCGCGTCGCTGGAGGAGACCGCGGAGGTGAGCCGCCGCCTCGCCCGGCTGCGCGCGTTCGGCATCCGCATCGCCATCGACGACTTCGGCACCGGCTACTCGTCGCTGGCCTACCTGCGCACGCTGCCGCTGGACGTGCTCAAGATCGACCGGGCCTTCGTGCACCGCATCGAGGAGCGGCAGGACAAGGCGCTGTTCCGCGCGGTCGTGGAGCTGGCGCGCAGCATGTACCTGTCCCCCGTCGCCGAGGGCGTCGAGACCCGGGGCCAGGCCGCGGTGCTGCGGGAGCTGGGCTGCGCGCTCGCCCAGGGCTTCCTGTTCGCCCGCCCGCTGCCGGCCCCGGCGCTCGCCGAGTTCCTCGACGCGCAGACCGCCGTGACCGTCTAGCCCTTCACGGTCAGCAGGGGCCGCAGCTGCACGACGGGCTCGGCGACGCCCGCGGTGCGCAGGCTGTCCACGACCGGGAGCACCTCCTTGTACGCCCACGGCGCCTCCTGCTTCAGGTCGCGCCGCCACGCCGCGATGATGTCCCGCCGCGTCGCCACCGCCGGATCGCGATGGTTGAGCGGGGTCACCACGCGGAACTCGCGCAGGAAGGCGTCGAGCTCCGCGTCGCTGCCCCGGGCCGCCGCGCCGCGCGGGACGCTGCGCCCGGCGCCATGGCAGGCGCTGCCGAGCGCGCGCTCGTTGCCCAGGCCCCGCAGCAGGTAGCTGGGCGCGCCCATCGAGCCGGGGACGATGACGGGCTCGCCCCACCCGTCGCCGGACCGCCCCGCCGGCGTCGCGCCCTTGCGGTGCAGCACGGTCTCGTCGCCGGGCCACATCAGGTTGTGCGGGGCGTCGTACACGAGCCGGGCGTCGAGTTCGCCGACGGCACCGGTCAGCCCGGCGCGCATCATGAGGCTGAGGAAGTACCGGTTGCCGACCGCGAAGTTCGCGGCGTTCGCGAAGCTGGTGAGGTACCGCCGCCGCATCCGCTCCGTCGAGTCGTCCAGCAGCATCGGCCGGATCCCGTTCGCGGGCTGGGGCAGGCCGGACGGCCACGCCTTGCGCGCCAGGTCCCGCCCCGTCGCCCCGGCCTGATGGCCCAGGGAGAGCGAGCCGCTGTGCACCATCGTGACCACCCGGCCGGGCGCGAGGCCCCACGCGTAGGCGGTCGGGCCGTCGTGGACCGCGGCGACGTACTGCAGCTCCGCGAAGTGGTTGCCGCCCCCGACCCCGCCGATGATGGAGTCGTAGCTGGTCCCGCCGCCACTTCGCACCCAGTCCGCGAACTCCTCGGCGTGCTGGGCCGGGAAGCCGCTCGCGTGCAGCCGGTCGCTGTCGCGGACGGTGTGGCGCACCGGGGTGTCGAGCTCGCCGTGCGCGAGCAGCCCCGGCAGCCCGGCCGTGAGCAGCCCCGCGCGCTGGTCGGGAGTGAGCCCGATGCGCCGGCCGCCCTCGAAGAACAGGTGCCGCAGCCGGCGCTCGAGCTCGTCCAGCCGGGGCCGGACCTCATCGACGCTCAGTGAAGTGGCCTCGACCCGCATGCCGCAGTTGATGTCGTTGCCGACGGCCTGCGGCACCAGGGCGCCGCGGGTCTGCAGCACCGTGCCGATCGGGATGCCGGCGCCCTTGTGGAAGTCGGGCGTGCAGACCACCCGCTCGATGCGGGCCTCCGGCGACAGCGCCTCGAGGGTGCGCTGGGTCTCCAGGACGGTGAGGAGCTCGTCCACCGCGGCGGGCTCGATCGGCACATCCGGCGCGGCGCAGATCTCGACCGGGACGTCATAGGGGTTGGGCAGCGTGGTCCAGGCCTCGTCGAGCCGGACGAGTCGGGGGTCGTTCCGCTTCGGCATCGTGCCGTCGATGGTAGGGCGCCGGGCTCAGGTGCGACCCTCATTTTCCTGGGCGCTCTGCAGCGTGGAGGAGTGCGGGACCCAGTCGGCCAGCCGCACCACGTAGCCGAGCCCTCGCAGCCGCGCCACCACCGCCGGATCGTCGTCGACCACGACCGCGACCGCCGACTCCCGCTTCATCCGCCCGAGCTGACGGGCCTTGAAGTCGCGGGCCGGGCGGCGGTCGTTCGCCGGGCGCATGAACAGCAGCTCGGCCGGCAGGTCGGCGGCGCGCAGCCACGCCGTGGTGAGGTCGCGCAGGTATTCGGGCCGCCCGGTGAGCCACACGAGCACGTGCGACTCGGCGTAGGAGCGGGCCAGCTCGACGCCCTGGGCGAGCACCGGATCGCGGTCCGCCGCGGCGAAGAAACGGTCCCAGTCCTTCGGGCGGCCGTCCAGGTACTTCAGCCGGTGCCGCACATCGGCGACCACCCCATCGATGTCGAACACCGCCAGCGAGTCCTCCATGCCCCCCAGTCTCTCCCGCAACCCCACGGCAACGATCGGCGACCTGCCCGTGCACCTGTGACTGCCGAATCTTGAACAGCACCAGTTCGGCGTCATCTGATGGGAGATCCGGCATCATGCGAGCGTTCCTCCGTACGTCCCTGATCGCGGCCGCCGCGACCGCTGGGCTGCTCGGGGCCGGCACGCCCGCGCTGGCCGCGCCCGAGGGCACGATCCTCGGCGCGAACGAGGCCGGCTCGATCCGGGACCGGTACATCGTGGTGTTCAAGGACTCCGTGGCCGCCGACGGCACCGCGGCCGCCGCGAACCGCCTGGCCGAGCAGTTCGGCGGCCGGGTGCGCCGCTCCTTCAGCAGGACGCTCAAGGGCTTCTCGGCGCAGCTGACGGAGAAGGCGGCGAAGCGACTGGCGGCCAACCCGCTCGTCGACTACGTGCAGCAGGACAAGACGGTGAGCATCGAGGGCAGCGAGCCGGGCGCCCCGTGGGGCCTCGACCGCATCGACCAGCCGAACCGGCCGCTGGACGGCACGTACACGTACGCGAACACCGCCTCGAACGTGACCGCGTACATCCTCGACACCGGCGTGCGCCTGACCCACTCGCAGTTCGCCGGCCGGGCGCGCTCCGGCTACGACTTCGTCGACAACGACACGGACGCGAGCGACTGCCAGGGCCACGGCACCCACGTGGCCGGCACCGTCGGCGGCACCACGTACGGCGTGGCCAAGGACGTCAAGCTCGTCGCCGTCCGCGTCCTCGGCTGCGACGGCTCCGGCAGCTACTCCGGCATCATCGCGGGCATCGACTGGATCACCGCCAACGCCCAGAAGCCGGCCGTGGTGAACATGAGCCTCGGCGGCGACGCGGACGGCTCGGTCGACCAGGCCGTGCGCGACTCGATCGCCTCCGGCATCACGTACGCGGTCGCGGCCGGCAACGCGAACACCGACGCCTGCACGATGTCCCCGGCCCGCACCGCCGACGCCATCACGGTCGGCGCGACCGACCAGACCGACACCCGCGCATCGTTCTCGAACTACGGCTCGTGCCTGGACATCTTCGCCCCCGGCGTGTCCATCACCAGTTCGAGCAACGCCTCCGACACCGGTACCACGGTCATGAGCGGCACCTCGATGGCCACCCCGCACGTGGCCGGCGCGGCCGCGCTCTACCTCTCGGCCAACCCGACGGCGACCCCGTCCGAGGTGCGCGACGCCCTCGTGGCCGGCGCGACGAACGGCGTCGTCGCGAACGCGGGCTCCGGCTCCCCGAACCGCCTGCTCGACACCGCCGCTATCACGGCCGTCGCCTCGCAGCCCGAGAGCACCCCGGTCACCGCGGCTCCCGTCCCGACGACCCCCGTCACGGCCCCCGTCCCGACGACCCCGGTCACCACGACGCCGGCCCAGCCCTGCAACGTCGCCTCCAACGGCACCGACGTCGCGCTGCGCGACCGCGGCACCGCGCTCTCGGTCGTGGCCATCGCGAGCTGCGGCGGCAAGGCCGCCAGGACCTCGAAGGTCGAGATCCACGTGGCGTACCCGAAGCGCGGCGATCTGACCGTCGAGCTGATCGCGCCCAACGGCTCGGTGAAGAAGCTCAAGAGCGCGAACAAGCGCGACAAGGCCGCCGGGCTCAACGCCGTCTACACGGTGAACCTCAGCAAGTACAACCGCAACGGCATCTGGAAGGTGCGCGTCCGGGACACCGCGAAGGGCGGGGCCGGGACGCTCGACAGCTGGACGCTGACGGTCTGACGGCCAGTCTCCTAGGAGCTCACCCGCTGCTCGACGGTCTGCACCAGGCGCTCCGCCACCGTCGTCAGAGGCAGGCCGAGCCGGGCCGAGGTACCGCGCAGCACGTCGAGCGCGGCCTCGGCCGAGCACGCGCGCTGGACCATCATGATCCCCACGGCGCGGTTGACCGTCTCGCCGTCGGTGAGTGCCTCCGTGAGCGCCGAGGTGAGCTGCGCCTGCACGTCCGCGCGGCGGCCGCGGTCGAGCACGGCCGACAGCAGCAGGCCGGCGTGCTCCGCCACGAGCATCGCGGTGAGCCCGATGTCGGCGGTGAACCGGCCGGGCTCGGAGGCGTACACGGTGAGCGCCCCGATCGCGTGCGAGTCGATGTCGACCGGCACCGCGAGGACGGCCTTCACCCCCGCCTCGAGGGCCCGCGGGCGCCACTGCGGCCAGCGCTCCTCCGCGGCCAGGTCGTCACTGAGTGTGATGTCCCGAGAGCGGATCGCCTCCATCGAGGGACCAGAGCCGCTGTCGTACTGACTGTCGAGCAACGCCTCCGGCAACCCCGACGAGGCCGCCGCGGTGGACGGCCCGCCCGAGCGGACCAGCGTGACCGCGCACCAGGCCGCCCCGTCGACCAGGTCGGCGGCGGTCTCCACGAGGTCCTCCAGTGCCTCCTCGAGATCGTCGCTCGCGATGAGTCGGGCGGTCAACTGGCGCAGCACGGCGGCGAACTCCACGGTGTGGAGGTCTGTCACGGCTCCCCCTTCGTCGAACCGGGGGGCGTACTACCCGTGCCGCGATCATCTCAACCTTTTCGCCTCCCGCATCAGCGATCACACGTGTGCCGGCCGTCACACGCAGGGCGCGCCTCAGCCGTCCAGGAGAGCGCGGCGCAGGCCGTCCAAGGTGCGGCTCAGCAGGCGCGACACGTGCATCTGGGAGATGCCCAGGTCGGCCGCGATCTGGGCCTGGGTCCGGTTGCCGTAGAACCGCAGCGACAAGATCCGGCGCTCGCGTTCCGGCAGGCGCGCGATGAGCGGCTTCACGGCCTGGCGGAACTCGACGCCGTCGATGTCCCGGTCGTCGTCTCCCAGGACGTCGGCCAGGGTGCCCGCGTCGTCGTCGCCACCCAGCGGGGCGAAGAGCGACACCGGACGGTACGCCGACGAGGCCACCAGCGCCTCGAGCACCTGGTCCTCGTCGATCCCGAGGTGGTCGGCGACGTCCTTGGGCGTCGGCGAGCGGCCGAGGCGCTGTCCGAGCGAGTCGCGCACGCGGTTGATCTCGATGCGCAGCTCCTGCAGGCGGCGGGGAACGTGGACGCCCCAGCCCTTGTCCCGGAAGTACCGTTTGAGCTCACCCACGATCGTCGGCGTCGCGTAGCCGCCGAAGTCGGTGCCGTAGTCCGGGTCGAAGCCCTCGATCGCCTTCATCAGCCCGAGCGCCGCCACCTGGCTCAGGTCGGCCGGCGACTCCCCCATCCCGTGGAAGCGCCGGGCCAGCCGGTCGGCCAGCGGCAGGCTGTGCGCGACCGCCCGGTCCCGCAGCGCGCCCCGCCGGGGGTCGGACCGGTCCAGCGCCGCGGCCTGGCGCAGCAGCTCGTTGACGGTGGTCCACTGGCTCGGTGGCTCGGCGTCGTCGGGCTTGTCCGCCTCGGGGACCGGCGGCGCACCGGGCGGCGGGTCGTCGTACGCGCGCAGCTGCTTCGCCGCCCCGATGATCTCGAGGACGTCCAGCACCAGGTCCGACGCCCCCGGAGCCCGCAGCGCGCCGCCTCGCTCCTGGGCATCGGTCTGCGCCCGCAGCAGCGTGTCCGCCGCCGCGCAGTCGAGCAGCCGCAGTCGCGACAGGTCCACGGTGAGGCTGCGCTGGCCCTCGTCGAGCCGCCGCGCGAGCGCGACCCGCAGGCCGACGCTCGCCGAATAGTCGAGGACCCCGGACGGACGCAGAATCTCGTCCTCGCCATTCCGCCAGGTGTCCAGTTCGAGTACCGAATCCGTAGGCATTGTCTCCATGGCGGAGACTCCCCCTGCTCTTTAGGCGGATTTGCTTTCCGGATCACTGTAGACACCATTTCCGGCGCAAATTCAGCGTCGCCGGATGAGTTCGCGGGTGAGCTTTTCAATTGGCGACGGTCGCCCAAACCACCTTTCCGCCGGGCACCGGAATGCAGCCCCAGCACCGCGTGAGCGCGCTGATGACGAGCAGCCCCCGCCCATCCTCGCGCAACATTTCACCCGTCGGCCATACGCTCTCCCGCACGGGCGAGGGCCGATCCCCTTCCGTCCTCGAATGCGCAACCCCCGCCGCGGAGGAATGCGCACCCGGGCCCCCGTCCCCGTCGGCGCGTGAATGCGTGTCGCCGCCGTCGTCCGCATACTTGTCCTCGGGCGCGGACGGGCGGCCGCCGAGGCGGGGCAGGGCGCTGCTGTGGTCGCGCACCGAGATGTGCAGGCGGCCGCGATCGCGCGCGGCGACGACCTCCATGTCGGTGCGGGCGTGGCGCAGGACGTTGCTGACCAGCTCGGTCACCACCAGCTCGGCGACGTCGCGCACCCGCTCGAAGCCCCAGCGCACGCACGCCCGGCCCACCAGGTGGCGGGCGGCCCCGGTGGCGTCCGGCAGCGGCGGGAGCACGACCCGCACGCGGGTGCCGACCGGGTCGTCCGCCTCCGCGCCCTTGCCGGTCGCGCGGGCCGTCCGGCCGACGGTGGCGGCGAGCGGGGCGGTGGCGTAGACGGGGTGGCCGCCGACGCGACCGGGAGCGGCGCCCGGGTGCCCGGCGGGATCCGGCCCGGGACCGGCGTCGCGTACCGGTGGCGCCAGGAGCGCGTGGGCGGCCAGGGCGGCGTCGGCGGTCGGGTACATCGGCATGCGCCGCGCCACCGCCATGCGATCCAGCGCCGAGGCCAGCGGTGGGCTCGCCGCGGCCAGCGTCAGGGCGCTGCCCGGCCAGGCGGCGGCGTGCTGGGCCAGGGCCGGCAGCACGGTCAGCGCCACGTCGTCGTCGTGGCGCAGGTCGGCCACGTCGAGCACGATCACGGACGGCTCGGTGGCGAGGCAGGCGAGCACCGTCGAGCGCAGGGCCGGGGAGCTGTCCACGCCCAGCACGCCGTCGAGGCGTACCACCGTGGCGTCACCCCGGCGCTCTACGCGAGCCCGCAGGTCTTCCGCCCTCATGGGGTGATGCTCTACCCACCCCAGGCGTTATAAACACCGCGATCCCGGTGCCGAGAACGAACTGGCACCGGGATCGCGCAGGGGCGTTGCTACACCGTCGTGGGAATCCGGCTCTCGCTCCACATCTGGGTGCACATCTGCAGGACGTGGGAGTCCGTCAGCGGGGCGAAGTCGTGGTAGTACAGGCCCAGCGCGTGGAACTCGCGCGGGCTGTGGATGTCGATGACCGCGTCGACGTCGGTGGCGAGCAGGTCAACCGACTCGGCCGCGCAGACGGGCGCGGCGAAGATCAGGTGGTCGGGCCGGCCGACCTTGAGCGCGCGCACGGCGGCCCGGGCCGTCACGCCCGTCGCGAGCCCGTCGTCCACGACCACGACCACGCGGCCGGTGACGTCGGGCGCGGGCCGCGAGCCCCGGTAGCGCTCCTGCCGCCGCCGCAGCTCCACGCGCTCGCGCTGCACGGCCGGCGAGAGGTCGCTGACGGTGAGGCCGACCGCGGCCACGGCACTGAGGTCGAACACGGCGGGCCCGTTCTCGGCGATCGCCCCGACCCCGTGATCGGACTGCCAGGGCAGGCCGATCTTGCGGGAGATCACGAGGTCGAACTCGGCGCCGATGGCGTCGGCCACGGCCACGGCCACGGGTACGCCGCCCTTGGGCAGGGCCAGCACCAGCGGCTGCTTCTCCGTCGTGGTCGCCCGTGCGCGCAGGTGCTCCGCGACGGCGTCTCCGAGCATGTGTCCGGCGGCCGTACGGTCCGCGAACCGCTCGTGCTCAGGCGGCCACATGGCCGTCCCCTTCCCTCAGCCAGGCTTCGCATGCGATCCGCACATCGATCCGCATCAAGCGGACACCCCCTTCGGTCGGCGCGGTGTTCCGGTGCCCCCCGTGGCGCCCCATCCCTGTCGCCGCTCTGCCGCGGCGCCGCGCCCGGTGGGAAGCCTACCCCCGCATGACCTGCGAAAACGCGGGTTTCGCTCACTCGCAACGGATGACGGGCCACGCGCTGCACATGCCCATCAGAGCCCCCCGACCATCACACTGCGCGCATATACGAAATGTCGGATATGTCGCGGCGCGGAGCGCCCGACATATCCGCGCCGGGAGGACCTGGTGCGGTCTTGCGCCGCGGAGGCCAGGATTTCTGGCGGGAGCAACGGTCCGGCGCTGACGCGGACCCGAGCCCGGATGCTCTTGACCCTGACCTCAGTTCGACAGGCAGCTGATCGTGGCGAGGAGGCTGTTGAGGGAGCGGCCCCTCGTCAGCCTCGTGTCCGCCAGGGACAGCCCGTGCACGGACGTGGCGTGCGGGGCGTTCGCGCTGTAGAAGACCACCGGCAGGTCCGCCGTCGCGGCGTGCCTGCGCAGCAGGTCCAGTAGTTCGTCGCCGTCCACCTTCGGCAGGTGCAGGTCCAGCACGGCCACGTCGAAGTGGGGCTGGGCCTCGGCCACGTCCAGCGCCTCCTGCGGGCTCGCCGCGGAGATCACGTGATGGCCGCCGATCTGCAGGCGGATGGCGGTGGTCTCACGGATCTCCGCGTCGTCGTCGATGAGCAGGACTCGCGCCATGACCGAATGGTTCCCTTCCCGGAGGATCGCAATCTCCCCGGCGAGAACATCGGTCGGCGGCGCCCGAAACTAAGCCTGCGGGCGTCGCCGGCGCCGGACGATCAGGATCACCACGATCGCGACGATCACGACCACGGCGCAGCAGCAGCCGCCGATCAGGCCGCCGCCGCCGTAGCTGCGACGGCGGCGGTCGAGCTCCAGCCCGGTGTCGACGGCGTCCAGGGTGGCCGGGCTGAGGTAGCTGTAGAACAGCGCGATCAGAGCGTTCATGACTCGACGGTAGCCGCCGTTGTCACGCCCGCAGCCAGGCCGTGGTATCGGGCGGCAGGCTGCCGTCGGCGGCCAGGTCTCCGCTCGCGAGCAGCACCTCACCTGGTGGGAGCGGGGCGGGCGCCGGGCCGAAGTTCGTGATCACCCGGACCGCGCCGTTGACGAAGTCCAGCGTGTCCTCCCCCTCGTTCCAGGCGACGGTACCGCGCCCGAGGCCGTGGGTCCGCCGCAGCCGCAGGGCCTCGGTGTAGAGCGACAGCGTCGATCCGGGCACCCCGCGCTCGCGGTCGGCGGCGAAGCGGGCCCAGTCCGGCGGCTGCGGCAGCCAGGAGTCGCCGCTCGGGCCGAAGCCGTACGCCGGCGCGTCCGCCACCCACGGGATCGGCACCCGGCAGCCGTCGCGGCCGCGGACCTCGTGCCGGGAGCGGAACCAGGTCGGGTCCTGCCGCATCTCGTCCGGCAGGGTGGTGTGCTCCGGGAGGCCGAGCTCCTCGCCCTGGTACACGTACGCCGAGCCCGGCAGCGAGAGCATGAGCATGGTGGCGGCCCGGGCGCGGCGCAGGCCGAGGGCCTCGTCGGGCTGGGGGTCGCCGATGCCGATGCCGCCCTGGGTCGAGTGCCCGGGCTCGAAGCCGAGCCGGCTCGCGTGGCGCACCACGTCGTGGTTGGACAGCACCCAGGTGCAGATCGCGCCGACCGGCTCGACCCCGGCGAGGCTGGACTCGATCGCCTTGCGCTGGTTCGCGGCCGTCCACGGCGCCATCAGGTAGTCGAAGTTGAACGCCTGGTGCATCTCGTCAGGGCGGACGTAGCGCGCGAGCCGCTCCGCCGGCGCGACCCAGGCCTCGCCGACCATCATGCGGTCGCCGGGGTAGCTGTCGAGGATGCGCCGCCACGCGCGGTACACCTCGTGCACCCCGTCCTGGTCCCACATCGGCGGCGTGCGGTGCTCGGCCCCGGGCGAGGTGATCGGCACCTGGGCCTCGGTCCAGTCGGGCAGGCCGCTCTCCTTGACCAGGCCGTGCGCCACGTCGACGCGGAAGCCGTCGACGCCGCGGTCGAGCCAGAAGCGCAGCACGTCCTCGAACATGCTCCGCACCTCGGGCAGGTCCCAGTTCAGGTCGGGCTGGCTCGTGTCGAACAGGTGCAGATACCACTCGCCGTCCGGCACCCGGGTCCAGGCCGGGCCGCCGAAGACGCTCTGCCAGCCGTTCGGCGGCAGCTCGCCGTCGACGCCCTGGCCCTTGCGGAAGTGGTACCGGTCGCGGGCGGGGCTGCCCGGGCCCGCGGCCAGCGCCTCCTTGAACCACGCGTGGTCGCTGGAGGTGTGGTTGGGCACCAGGTCGACGACGACGCGCAGGCCACGCTCCTTGGCGGCGGCCACGAGCGCGTCGAAGTCGGCGAGGGTGCCGAAGCGCGGGTCGACGTCGCGGTAGTCCGCGACGTCGTAGCCCGCGTCGTGCTGCGGAGACGGGTAGAACGGCGACATCCAGAGGGCGTCGACGCCCAGCTCGACCAGGTGGTCGAGGCGCGACGTGATGCCGCGCAGGTCACCCATCCCGTCGCCGTCCGCGTCGGCGAACGAGCGCGGGTAGACCTGATAGATCACGGCATCACGCCACCACAGCAGCGAACTCACCCCTTGACTCCACCGGCCAGCAGGCCGCGTACGAAATAGCGTTGCAGCGACAGGAACACGACCAGCGGGATGATCATCGACACGAACGCGCCGGAGGTCAGCCGCTGCCAGTCGTTGCCCCGGGTGCCGGCCAGCTCGGCGAGCCGGGCGGTCAGCGGGCGGTTGCCCTGACCCGAGGTGAACACCAGCGCCACCAGCAGATCATTCCAGATCCACAGGAACTGGAAGATCGTCAGGGAGGCCAGGGCCGGCGTGACCAGCGGAAGGACGATCCGCCGGAACGTCATCGCCGGGCCGGCGCCGTCCACCCGCGCGGCCTCGAAGAGGTCCTTGGGCAGCTCGGACATGAAGTTGTGCAGCAGGAACACGCCCAGCGGCAGACCGAAGCAGGTGTGGGCGAACCACACGGCGAAGAAGCCGCCGCCCCACTCGGTGTACCCCTTGACCAGCTGGAGCATCGGGATCAGGGCCATCTGCAGCGGCACGATCTGCAGCGCGAACACGCCGATGAAGATCCAGTCGCGGCCGCGGAAGTTCAGCCACGACAGCGCGTAGGCCGCCATCGCCGCCATGGTGACCGAGAACAGTACCGCCGGCACGGTGATGACCAGCGAGTTGACGAAGTAGCTGGCCAGCCGGCCCGAGGAGGCCGAGGTGCCGAAGACGACCTCGTTGTAGTTGTCCAGGGTCACGCTGGGGTGGCTGAAGAACGTCCACCAGCCCGTGGTCTTGATGTCGTTCTCGGGCCGCAGCGACGAGACGAACAGACCGAAGGTCGGGATGGTCCACAGCAGCGCGATGATGATCGACACGACGCTGGCGGCCCGGGACGTGAGCTTGCGGCGCACCCGGCTGGCCATCGACTCGCCCTCGGGGCGGTAGAGCGGGCTGGCCTCGGGGACGTCAGCAGCGTCGGTGCTGACGGCGTCAGTGCTGCTCATCGGATCTCCGTTCGGTGCCGCAGTTGCCGGGCCTGGTAGATGACGATCGGCACGACCAGCAGGAACAGCAGGACCGCGAGGGCCGAGCCCTTGCCGTCGTCGTAGGAGCGGAAGGCCTGGTTGTACATCTCCACGGCGAGCACGCTGCTCTTGAACTGGCCACCGGTCATGGTCCGGACGATGTCGAAGACCTTCAGGGTGGCGATCGTGATGGTCACGACCACGACGACGACGGCGGGGCGGATGCTGGGCATGGTCACGCGCCAGAACATCTGCCACGGGTTGGCCCCGTCGAGCCGGGCCGCCTCGACGATCTCGGCCGGGATGGCCTTGATCGCGGCGGAGAGGATGACCATCGCGAACCCGGCCTGGATCCAGATCAGGATCACGATCATGTAGAAGGTGTTGCCGGGTGCGTTGCTCAGGAACTGCTGGGGCTTGCCGCCGAACCAGACCAGGATCTGGTTGAGCAGGCCGATCTGCTCCACGCCCGGGTCACGGTAGGCGTAGATGAACTTCCAGATGATCGACGCGCCGACGAGCGAGATGGCCATCGGCATGAAGATCAGCGACTTGGCGATGCCCTCGCCGCGGGCCTTGTCCACCAGCACCGCGTAGAGCAGGCCGAACCCGGTGGCGAAGAGCGGGACGCAGACCACCCACAGCAGGGTGTTGCGCAGCATCGTCAGGGTGTCTTCGTTGGTGAAGATCCAGGTGTAGTTGTCGAAGCCGATGAAGGCGTCGCCACCCGCGTCGTAGAACGAGAGGTACACGGTGCGAATCAGCGGGTACACCAGGCCGACGCCGAGCAGGACCAGCGCCGGGCCCAGGAAGCCGGCCATCTGGAGCCGTTCCTTGCCCCTCCCCCACCGGGGCAGGATGTCGAGCACGAACAGCAGCGCGCCGACGACCACGATGAACCCGGCCATGAACATGAGCGCCGGCCAGATCTTGGCGACGTCCTCGGAGAAGTCGTAATCCATGGGGTGTCCTCCGACCAGCCGGGTCCGGCGCCGTGGTGCTTGGCGCCGGACCCGGACCTCAGTTCAGGTTATTTCGGCCAGGTGCTTTCGATGTAGTCCAGCGTCTGCTTGGTGTCCTTGGTGCCGTTGATCCAGTCGGTCATGCCGGTCCAGAAGGACTTCGAGCCGACCTGCGCGGGCATCTGGTCCGAGCCGTCGAACCGCGCCACGGTGGCGGGGTCCTGCAGGATCTGCACCGAGAGCTTGTCGATCGTGCCGGTCACGGCGCTGACGTCGAGGCTCTTGTTGGCCGAGATCCAGTCGCCGAGCTTGGCCTTGCTGTTGGCCCACTCACCCGAGGAGAGGTAGGTCTGCACCTTGACGACCTCCTCGCGGTCCGAGAACGCCGACACGAACTCGCCACCGACCAGGACCGGCTTGCCCTTGGACGGGTCCACCGGCGGGAAGTAGAAGGCGTAGACGTCGCCGTCCGGGCCCACGTTGGTGCCCTTCGGCCACTGGTTGGAGTAGAAGTTGGCCTGACGGTGCATGCCGCACTTCTTGTCCTTGACCGGCAGGCCACCCTCCTGGAACGAGGTGGTCACGATCGTCTTGGGGTTGCCGACGTACTTCGGGTTCTTGAGGATCGTCGCGGCGCGCTCGGCGGCCGAGAAGATCTTCGGGTCGTTGAACGGGATCTTGTGGTTGACCCACTGGTCGTAGACGTCCGGACCCTGGTCGCGCAGGACGATGTCCTCGATCCAGTCCGTCGCCGGCCAGCCGGTCGCGTCACCGGACTCGATGCCGGCGCACCACGCCTGGATGCCGCTCGCCGCGATCTTGTCGGACAGGGCGATCATCTCGTCCCACGTCTTGGGGACCTCGTAGCCCTTCTCCTTGAACAGGCCGGGCGAGTACCACACCAGGGACTTGACGTTGGCACCCAGCGGCACGCCGTAGACCTTGCCGTCGACGGTCGCGTAGTTGGCCCAGTCCTTCGACCAGTTCTTGTCGAGGTTGGCCTGCACCGGCGCGGGGAGCTGCTTGAGCTGGCCGCTCTTGGCGAACGTGGCGAGCAGACCCGGCTGCGGGAAGACCGCGATGTCCGGCGGCTGGCCACCGTCGGCGCGGACCTTGATCTGGGTCTCGAACTCGCCGGAGCCCTCGTAGTCGATCTTGATATTGGTGCAGTCCTCGAACTGCTTCCACGACTGCTCGAGCTTGTCGGCCTCGGTGTCGCGGATCGTCGCGTAGATCGAAACGTGCTTCGTCTTGTCGACTCGGTACTGGGAGTACGGCTGGCACTCGGGCTTGTCGGCGTTGCTGGAGCCGGAGTCGTTGGAACTGCCGCAGGCGGATGCGGCAAGGGCCAACGCGGCCACACCGGCGAGCGTGATCGCCCGACGCCGCCTCGAGAGGACGGCCATGGTTAGCCTCCTTTGGCTATACCTGGTCCTTGGGCGAACACCTTCGCCCGCGTACCCGGTGTGCTGGGGTGTGCCTTGTGTTCCTCGGATGTAAGCGTTTGCAAGGTCTGTTTGTCGAGCCCTACGCGCGAGTTCATCGATAACGAGTTAGCAACACGGCGGACATGTTGCCGTGCGACCCCGCGTTGCCTAGCCTTCCGCGTGTGGCTGACGTTCCACCGCCCGTCAGCATGGAAGACGTGGCCCGTCTCGCGGGGGTCTCGACCGCGACGGTGTCGCGCACGCTTCGCGGGCTGCCCAACGTCTCCGACGAGACGCGCGACCGCGTGCTGCAGGCCGCGGCGTCGCTGTCGTATGTCGTCTCACCGATCGCCTCCCGCCTGGCGAGCGGCCGGACCCACACCGTCGGCGTGATCGTGCCGTACGCGTCGCGCTGGTTCTTCGGCCAGATCGTCGCCGGAGCCGAGTCCGTCCTGCGCGAGCACTCGCTCGACCTGCTGCTGTACAACATCGGCGACATCCCGTCCCGGCAACGCTTCTTCGGCGCCCTCCCGCTGCGCCGCCGCGTCGACGCCGTGCTCACCGTCGCGATGCAGTTCACCGACGCCGAGATCGCCGACCTGCTGTCCCTGGGCGTGCCCATCGTCGCCGTCGGCCACGACGTGCCCGGCGCCGGCTGCGTGCGCATCGACGACGTGGCGGCGGCGGCATCGGCGGTGCAGCACCTGCTCGCCCTGGGCCACCGGCGCATCGGCATGATCTCGACGTACAACGACCAGAGCATGTTCCTGCCCGTCGCCCACGCCCGCCGCCGCGCGTACGCCGAGACCCTGACCGGCGCCGGAATCCCGATCGACGAGAGCCTCGTGATGTCGGTACCGCACGGCATGGACGGCGGCGAACAGGCCATGCGTCGCCTGCTCACCCTGCCCGACCCGCCGACCGCGGTCTTCACCGAGTCCGACGAGCTCGCCTTCGGCGCCCTCAGCGCCTTGCGCCGCACCGGCCGCCACGTATCGGTCATCGGCTTCGACGACCACGAACTGAGCGCGCTGCTCGACCTGACGACCGTCCGCCAGCGCGTCTTCGAGCAGGGCGTACTGGCCGCGGGCATGCTCCGCCGCGCCATGACCGCCGGCGACTGGACCCCCGAAGAGCTCCTCATGCCGACCACCCTCGTGCTGCGCGCGTCGACGTGGCCGGTTCGCGGTTAGGACGCCGGGCGCGGGGTAGCTCGCGCGTCGCCAGTTGTTCCGAAGCACGCACGGTACCCACGGGGGTGTGCCATGACAGCCGAGATGCCCAATTCGCGTGTGACCTGGGACCAGTCGGACGACGAGCTGGACGAGCTCGCCGCGCCGGACTCGGACCTGCTCGCCGACGACCCGGCCCAG
The DNA here is from genome assembly GCF_050947935.1 of Dactylosporangium sp. CA-052675. GTDB lineage: Bacteria > Actinomycetota > Actinomycetes > Mycobacteriales > Micromonosporaceae > Dactylosporangium. The sequence goes on from NZ_CP192010.1 coordinate 9,343,306, forward strand.
ACCGCCGAGACGGACTTCTTCTGGGAGGACGACGAGGAGTAACCCAGGCCACGCCCTGGACGGGGGTATCTCGTTTTTGCGCGCCTCTGGGTGCGTGCTAGGGTTACCTCCGTTCGGCCAGCGCCGCTAGCTCAACTGGCAGAGCAGCAGACTCTTAATCTGCGGGTTGTAGGTTCAAGTCCTACGCGGCGTACGTTTCCTCAAGGCCCTGAGCTGGGAGTTCTCCCGGTCGGGGCCTTGTTTCATGTCCGGGGTCGGCGACTGGGTGCTCGGTGGGTGCTCACCCGGCGGTGACCAGGGCGCGGAGCGCCCGGTCGGGGCTTCCGTGCGTTCGGCGCAGTGGGCTACAGGGCGTCCGGGCGAGACGCAGCGTGAGGGCCAGGAGATCGGGCTGGTTCTCGCGGTAGACGCCGGCGAGATAGCTGAAGTCGGTCATGATGCCGACGACGCTGCGGTTGGCGGTCTTGCCGACGCGGACATCCTGCATGCTTTCCAGCTCGTCGTCGATGACGGCGGTCGGCACGTCATGCGCGGTCAGGGTGGCGGCGATCTGGTCGGGGATCCGCTTCGTCAAGGTAGCCGCCGACGCGAGGGGCATCAGGACCGGCAGGAGCGTGGTCTCGTTCACCAGGAGCGCCGTTTGCGGGCGCCAGGGCAGGGCGGTGGCGTACCACTCCCCCAGCAGCGTCGTCGGACGGTCGTCGTAGTGAAGGGTGGCGGGGCCGATGCGTTGGAGCAGCTTGGCGGTGGCGCGGAGAACGAGCACGGCTTCATTCTCGCCTTGGACGTCGCCGGTGCAGTTCGTCGCAGGGCACGAGTCGTGGTGGCACACCGGGGATAACCGCGTGACGCGGGCTGCCGCACACTGCGCAGCGCTGCCCGTGGTGGCGCGTCCAGGCGAGAAACTGGCGGTACAGCGCCGCGCGGTCGACCTTGGCAACGTCTCGTTAGGCGGCGAGTATCAGGTGCGCCATGTGTTGCCGCAGTTGGCCCGGATCTTCGGCGTACGCCTCGCGTAGCGCTCGTCGCGCCTCTGGGCACGGCCACGGCAGCCCGTCGGCCGCGCAGGTCCACGACGGACGGGTTGCTCGGTGGGTTGCGGGCGTCGGGTTCACCGTGCGCCTCGGCGACGCTGGCGTTCCTTGGCCGCCGCGTGGCGCACCTCGTCTGCGGGGACGTTGAGGGAGCTGGCGATGGCTGTCAGCAGCGCCCATGTCGGGAGTCGCCGTCCTCGCTCGTAGCGGGAGACCTCGTGGCGGGTGACGGTCGGGCGGCCTGACTCGATGCAGATTCTCGCCGCCAACTCCTGCTGGGACAGGCCGATTTGGCGCCTGTGGTGGGCGAGTAGCTCTCCGAAGGCTTGCTCGGCTTGGGTGGCGGGCGGGTCTGCTTCGGGCGGCGGCATGGCGACTCGCTCCTCGCGGCGGCTGGGACGCATGGACGTCGATCAACACGTGCCTTCGCCACAGAGTCAAGTCGCCACTGGCGCCCAGACTGCGCTACTTCGCGAGGCGCACCGCCGGTGCTCCCCACATGCCTTCGACCTTCGGGAGAGCGGGACACCAGCGGGGACCGGAACCGTCCTCGTACTCAGCCGTGCTGGGCAGGAGCCGTGGAGTTCCAACCATACAAGAAAGCGTGCGCCAACCACCTGCCTAGCCTGCGTCCCGATAAAGGAATGAAGCCTCGCACTCTGGCCCGTACAGTGGCCACATGCCATTCCCGCGCCCAAATCAGCATTCCGGACCCCTAGCTGGCCATGTCAGGAGGGGCAGAACCTATCGAACCCCGCTGGCTGCTACTGGCATCCTGCAGGTTGGAGACTGGGTGCGACATGATCTGCCAGACCTCCTTTGGCCAGTCTTGGCCCTATCAAAGCTTGGGACTTCGGAAGCCATCAGATTCGTTCGCTGGCAGAAGGCAGTACAGGCAGACCTTGCAGGGCAAGCTGAGCAACGGTTCATTGCTGAGTGTCTCGACGGCCGTCTCACAGGCCTCGGCCGGCTTGCTCATCGAATTCCCGAAGGTAAGGACGTAGTCAAAACAAGGGCGCGGCAATTCGGACTACTCCCACGGTCAGTCGGAACTGTCCTGGCCTCCTACCCAGTTCGCCCCGCCGAATGGTTAGTGGATGACGAGCCTTCGCCCATGGATCAAGAATCGATTGAACTTCTCTCGAAGGCGCTCATCGACGCCCTTAGCGATGGACATCGCGAAGCTGTAATCAAGTGCCTTTTCATTTGGATTTCCGTCCAGGCAGGCACCTTGAGCACAACCGCCGAAACGATAGATCTACTGAAGGCATATCCGAACGACCGAAGGACACGTGGCCTGGCCGACTCGGCCGTGCGGGCGATGTGGGGTGCACACCGAGCGATGCTGCTCCAAGAGAACGAGAGCCACTACGCAGATTCCATCGAGTGGGCAAAAATGTTTTGGGATACGAACTCCACAACTTCGCGTTGCATGCGGCGTCGCGACAAGGATTTGGACGAATCAGAAGTCGAAGCAGCCAACCTGAACGGGCTGACGGAAGCCGCTCCCCCACCAGAAGGTGCGGTTGCCGGCAGGGAACCTGAAGAAGCCTCCGGTCCGGACGGTGGCGAGCATCTTCACCAACTTGCGATGGACCTGCTTGCCAGCTACATCGAAGCGCTAGAATCGGCACCTGCCAGCCTCTATGACCGCGAACGACAGGAGGTTCATTCGGGGCTAGTGACCCGTGCTGGACGGGATGTCATCACGGCACTTGGAGCTCCAGATTTTTGGTGCATGGAGCATGGCGCACACATCATCCGCACCCTCGTGGAAGTCCGTATCTACATCCAATGGATGGCGCGTCAAGACACATCCATTTACCGCGCCTTTCAGGAATACGGAGCCGGCAAGGCGAAGCTATATGCACGAATCATGGAAGAGATACCTGAAGAAGCACAACGACCCGACTTCAAGGCAGCCATAAAGGATCTTGATAAACTGAGCCACAATGACGAAGTCCTTGACTACAGAGTAGTCGATACTCGCGATTCCTTCGCCGAAGGAAAGTCGATTCGCTCCATGGCAGAGGAGTGCGGCCTCCTTGACCTGTATCGCCAGGCGTACTCACTGGCGAGCGGAGTCGCTCACTCCGAATGGTGGTCAGTTGAAACTCATGCGATGGAGCGGTGCCTAAACGTACTTCACGGAGGTCACCTGATCCCCAGCCTTTCGCTCAACGCTGGCGGAAACGTTGAATTGGCGGGCTCGTGGGTAGATCAGCTATATACGCTGATTCGAGTCAGTCTCCAGATTCTTGGCACCGACGAGTTGGCCGTTCGAGGGGCGTTCGCCTGGCTTGACGCGACAGTGGACGGCGGACACTCACGAAGCGAAGCCGCGCACAATGGCGACGCGAATGGCGCGAACCCTGCTTGACCGTCGCAGTACACGATCCATCACCGCCATACAATCAACAATCGTAACTATTTAATGCAAGCACCATGGCACGAGCGGATGCGGGACAAGTAGATGGCAACCTAGATGGGTACCGCTCAGACCTATTAACCAAAGATAACCTTTGTCTTGGTCTGTGCGATTCGCGCGTACAGTGGGCGGCCGTCAAGCGACGTGGAGTTGGATGTTGCCGATGCGGGCGACGATGTCGAGGTGGCCGCCCAGCCCGGTCACGTACGCTCGCAGCGACTCCAGGCTCACGGCGTCGCCGTTCTCGATCTGGCTGATTCGCGCCTGCGTCAGGCCGGCCGCCTCGGCGAGTTGCACCTGCGTCAAACCGAGCTGCTGGCGGATCTCGGCCAACTGCGCGCCACTGACCGAGGCGAGCATCTGCTCCCGCATCGCGCGACGGCGGGCGACCCGCTCGGCGCTGTCCCAGGTCGGGTCGGCGGCTCGGGCCTTCGCCTTGACGTCGCGCCAGTTCGCGGCTTCGGTCATGACCCGTTCTCCTCTTTCAGCGCTGCCAGGTGCTCGGTGAATCGCTCGTCTGCCAGCGGGATCGCCTTGCTGTACCAAGTTTGCCATCGGCCCGACTTGTCGCCTGCGACGAGGAAGATGGCCTCGCGTGCGGGATCGAACGCGAAGATCATCCGCACCTCGGTAGTGCCGGTCGAGCCGGGCCGGAGCTCTTTCATGTTGTGGTAGATGCTGCCCTTGAGCCGGTCGACCAACGGCCGGCCGAGCGCTGGGCCTTGCTCGGCGAGCACGTCGATGGCTTCGGCGACGAGGTCAGCGGTGACCGCGTCGGCCTCACACAGCTCCAGGAACCATGCCTCGACCTCTGGATGAAGCCTGACTTCCCACACCGTCGTAGTATAAGCCGTACTTATATCGAGTCGCTAGCCTCGCGGGCTCGCCAGCCAAGTCCCCAGAATTGGCACACTTTCAGATCTTGGACGTACAGCGCAGTTTGAGTCCGTTCAGCGCCGTTCGACGCCGTACAGCGCAGTACGAGCACACCTCTCGTCAGACCGTCGCCAGCGCAGAAAAGTGTTGCGCCAGAAGCGCTTGACACCGCTGATCCGTCGATGCGTTCTGGAGGCACGTTCCCCGCGCGGCGTCTCGCTTACCGGGCCACACAGGTCGTTGGGTGAGCGCTCCGCGTGGGCGCTCGTTCTCGTGCGTGGGCCCGTGCCCACGAGCCGTTCGACCGGGTTCCGCACCGACACCAGGAGGGCTGCGATGAAGGATCTGCTTCCGCTGGGCTGACCGCAGCCGAGCCCTCCTCTCCCGCCCGCACTGCCAACCACCGTTCGCGCCGCTGGTGCAAACGGCCGGTCTGCCCTGCCCTCATTCCGTTCCACCACAAGGAGTTCCGTTGTTCCAGCAACTCGTCTTGCTGTCCGTTCCCACGTCCGTCTTGATGTCAGCGTCGGGGTCGTCCTTGAACCGGACCCCGGGACTGACCCCCAACCGCCGCTCACAGCGCAGGTCGCTGCGGCTTTCGCTGTCTGTCGCTCGTCCTCCGACAGACCCGTTGTCTCGGGTCTCCCTGGGGTGGCCTATGCCTGACGATCCGGTGCTTCGCGTGCAGTCACAGCTCACCCAGCGGGACCGGGTGCTGCTCGGCTGGCTGTACGACCACGGTGTCCTGACCACGTTCCAGATCGCGCACGCGCTCTTCCCCTCCCTCGACTTCTGCCAGCGTCGACTCCGGACGCTGCACCGGCTGCGGCTGGTCAACCGGTTCCGGCCGCAGCGTGCCGAGGGTGGCTCGTACCCGTACCGCTATGTCATCGACCAGCTCGGCGCGGAGGTCATCGCCGCCGACCGGGACGAGCGGCCACCGCGCCGCGATCACGCCCAGGTCGAGCGGCGCCGCTGGACTTCCAGCCGCACCCTGACCCACCGCCTCGGCGTGAACCAGTTCTTCATCGACCTCGCCGGGCACGCCCGCACCCGGCCCAATACTGAACTGCGGCAGTGGTTGCCCGAAGCGGCTTGCACCCGCATCAAGGCGTTCACCGAGCCCGACGACCCTGTGCTGGTGCACGCCTACCAGCCGCGCGTTCGGCCCGACGGGCACGGCGTCTGGGTCGAGAACGACGTCGCGGTGCCGCTGTTCCTGGAGTTCGACACCGGCACCGAGCCGCTGTCGACGCTCGTCGGCAAACTGGCCGGCTATCGCGAGCTGTTCGGCACGCTCGGGCGCGTGTGGCCGGTGTTGTTCTGGCTGCACTCCGCCGCCCGTGAGCGCAACCTGCGGCACCTGTTCGCCGAAACGCCCACGTGTACCGGTTGCCACCAGCGCCCGCGACTGGGCCACAGCAGCCGACCTGTCCCCTGCCGAGGCGGTGTGGGCGACGGCGCGCGGCGGCCGGCGGCACCGGCTCGTCGACCTTGTGGCCTTCGTCGGCGAGTCGGGAGCTGCCGCGTGAAGAGTTCGACTGTCACAACGCTGTCAGCCCCTGACCTCGACGCCGCTGACAGTGCACTGAGAGCGGCAGATGCTTCAAAGACAACGCTTTCAGAGGTACCCGCGTCCGAGTTGGACGGTCCGCTGCGGACCAGCCGGGTCGAGGGTGCGGTCCAGATCGTCATCATGCTCGCCATCGGCAGCGCGGCCGGCGCGGCGAGCTTCACCCACGTCCACAACGTCGCCGCCGCGCACGGTCAGCCGGGCTGGCTCGCCTGGGCCGACGCCGTCGTGCTGGAGCTGATGTCCATCGCCTCCGGCCTGGAACTCCGGCGCCGCAAGCGAAACGGGTCCTCGACGCGCTTCCCGGCGACGGTGCTCGGCTGCGCGGTCGTCCTGTCACTGGCGGCACAGGTCGTCGAGGCCGAACCGTCGCCGATCGGGTGGATCGCCGCCGCCGTGCCGGCGCTCGGCTTCCTCGTCATGGTCAAGGTAGCCCTCGGCTACGCCGGCAGTGCCCCGACCGTGGACCGGTCCACTCGCGCCCGGACCGTCCGGGTGGCAACGGTGGACCGGCCTGCCACCTCAGTACAACGGATGCTTGTGGAGGCGAGGCGAGTCCAGACGCAACTCGCAGCAGCGAAGGTGCCGCTGACGCGAGGCGCGCTCGCCGAGGCGCTGCGCGCTGAGGGGCACACCGTCTCCAACGCCCGCGCGTCCGAGTTGCTCAAGCTGCTCAAGGCGGAGTCCACGTGAACGCGCGTGTCGAGGTGTGGAGTGCTGAACGGGTGCGCGCGCTTGGCGTCGCTACCACGCTCGCCACCGCGGCGTCGATGCTCGGCATCAGCCGATCGCAGGCGTACCGGCTCGCGGCGGACGACGCGTTCCCGACGCCGCTGATCCGTGCCGGCGCTCGCATCATCGTCCCGGTCGCCGGGCTGCTTCGCCTGCTCGGACTTGATTCCAACGGTGAGTCGAGCGTGGATGCGATCACCGCCCGACCAGCGGATTCCACCCAAGCACCCGGAGACGACGCGTGAAGGGAACGACGTTCAAACGCTGCAGCTGCCGCGACAGCGCGACGGGCCGGCGAGTGGGGCAATCGTGTCCCCAACTTCGCCGGCCCGGCGGCGGCTGGTCGCGCAGCCATGGTCAGTGGTACTGGCAGATCGAGCTCCCCGCCGACGCCGACGGTGCACGTCGCCCGCTGCGCCACGGCGTCTACTCAACGCAGGCCGACGCCGATACTGTCCTCGATCAGATCCGTGCTGCGCTGGCGGTGGCGGATCCGACCGACGCCTACGCGACGGTGAAGACCGGGGACCTCATCGCCGCCGCTGTCAAAGCCGGTGCGCCGATCCCCACCCCGGACGAGATTCGGCGGGCACTGCACCTCGACATCACCCCGACGCAATTGCCGACGATGGCCGAGTACCTCGCGACGTGGCTGGCCGGGCGCAAGAACGTCAAGCAGGGAACGCTGCGCTGCTACGAGGGGCACATCCGGATGTACCTCGGCCCGCACCTCGGGCACCTGCGCATCGATCGGGTGCGGCCGGGGCACATCGACGCGATGTACGACGGGGTCGGGTCATCCAGTGCCGCTTCGGGGCGGCGCGCCGTCGCACCTGCCACCCAGAGGCGGATTCACGCGACGTTGCGCAAGGCGCTCAACGACGCGGTACGTCGGCATCGGCTCATCGACATCAACCCCGCGCTCATGGTGGAGTTGCCGCAGGCCAGGCCGCCGAAGCCGACCATCTGGACTGATCAACGAGTCCGTACCTGGCGCGACACCGGCAAGAAGCCCAGCGCAGTCATGATCTGGACGCCCGAACAGACCGGCAAGTTCCTCGACTACGTAGCTTCGGTCGACGACCGGCTCTACGCGCTGTACCACCTGATCGTCTTCACCGGCCTGCGCCGCGGCGAGGCATGCGGGCTGCACTGGGACGACGTCGACCTCGACGCCAGCAGCATCACCGTACGGTGGCAGATCGTGCAGATCGGCTGGGAGACCGTGCTCGATACACCGAAGACGGCCGAGAGCGAGGGCAGCGTGGCGATCGATGCTGAGACCGTGGCGGCGTTCCGCGCGCATCGGGCTCGACAGAACCGGGAGCGTCTCGCTGTCGGGAGTTCATGGGTCAAGAGCTGGCTGGTCTTCACGAATCTCGTGGGTGGGGCGCTGCATCCGGCTGACGTGACTGACCACTTCCACGAGCTTGCGGCGGCGGCCGGGCTGCCGCCAGTGCGGCTGCATGACCTCCGGCATGGGGCGGCGACGCTGAGTCTGGCGGCCGGGGTGCACATGAAGGTCATCTCGAATCGGCTGCGGCACTCCAGTCCGCACTTCACGGCCAAGTTCTACGGCGATGTGTTGCCTGAGCTGTCGCATGCGGCAGCCGAGGCAACCGCTGCGGTCGTGCCACGAAGGACGCGATCGACTGAAACCTTATAGCAAGGTCAACCGCCACTGCCGGGGCGGCAGCAGGCAGCGTCTCAGACTTCATGGATCAGCGCTTACGCGCGGCGACGCCTTCGCAACTCTCTTTGAGCCTGAGCACGTGCGCAGTTTCGAGTGCAGTATTTGACGCCTTCTGTACGATGCTGCCCATACTGCGCCCTGCCGCGCTGACGAACGAAGTTCCGCCGGCACGCTTCATTAGCACAGGTACGCACAACAGCACTCTCGCAAATGTGGTTATACATCTGCAAGAACGAAACGGCGTACACGGACGGCTGCCGCGTCGACAAGTCGCCGACGCCAACACTGAACTTGCTCAGGGCAGAGTTCACGATCTCCTCAAGCTCCTGCTCACAGCCCTGAATAAGAACATGCTGCAGATCTTCCAGAGTAGCCGGAAATTCTTCTCCGCCCTCGTTCATCTGGCTCAACAAACTCAACGAAACGTCGGGCTCGACAAGCGCCTCCAACCCGCCCGGGGTGCGAGACGCAGTGAGAATCTGCACTGCGCGTCGCACCTCGCTAAGGTGTACTGCCAACCCGGCCTCATTATGACCCCGCGTCTCCTCATTGCCGGACTCGCGTAGCGCTACCGACAATTGCCTGGCTGCATTCTCGCGCAGGTCGTCATTCTTGAGCGAACAAAATAGACCGTAGGTCCGCACCATATCGGCAAGTGCCTGCAGGTCCACCTTTTCATGGTCAAGGAGCATGAGCTCCTGGAGGTAGAAGTCAGCCGGCAGTGTGACCCTTCGCCGCCTGTTTAGGTCTTGCTTTGGCCACAAGATCCATCCTTCCTTCACCGTCACACCGTCCAGCGGAGTTAGAGCGGGAGGTTCGATCACGGTGCCGGGCCACAATGGCGTAGTACGAAGTCGTGGCAGACCGTACTCCCTTGTCACGTTGCGACCATGACTTCTCCCGTAGGACGCTGGATAGAGCCACCGTACTCCCGTCAGTGGCGCGGCTGCCCTTAGTGGTCGACACCGCGAAGTCGAATCTGCTGAAGGATCTCAATGCCCTACCGCCCAACCGTTGATGTCGATGCCAACTCCTGGCATGAACTACTGAACCGTTTGCACCGAGCAGAACGAGAGCGAGAACGCCTCGTTGATCGCGTTCGTCATGACCACGACGAGTGCCATGAAGGCAGCTTCCGATGGTGTCCATCTCAGGCCTGCCGAACGGCAGCCGAGGTGCTCAAAATGTGACAGGCTCACAGCCAAGTACGGCAGGTGGCCGCCCGGCCCGGTTCCTGAGGATAACTCCACGGTACGGTCGCGATCGTCGACTCTACCGACCGGCTGAATCCAGGTAGCGCTGCCGAACCGCGTCGAGCCGCTCGCGGGTCCGTTCGACCTGCCAGAAGGCCCACCCGTTGCTCGCCGCGCCGACGGCGTACTCCATCGCTTTGGTGGGGGCGGTTGCCACACCCGAAGCGGTCTCGATGTTCCCGTTGGAGCAGATACGAGCGAAGTACGCCTGGTCCCGCCGGTAGCCGACGAGCCGATCGCCGGCACGGAGGAACCCGTCTCTCACAAGATCCTTCATTGTGACCCCGTAGTGAGTGCGCCTCCCAGGCGTCACGGAACCTACGCCGGCTGGCATAACTACGCCGAATGCGCTGAGGCTCCAAATCCGCTTCGCAATCTCATAGTAGAACCGTCCGCGCGCCTCGATGAAGGGCTCCAGTGCGGTGCTTGGGTCATATGTAGTGACCAGGTCGAGCAGTCGTTCGGCGCGAAGGAACTCGCGCAGCCGCACGTTGCCCTTCTTCAAGAAATCCGGGTTCAGCATCCCGGCGAGCCGGGTGTCCTTCCGATAGCGCGTCAGCTTGTCCTCGAGGAGGGCCCCGCCATAGCTGCCGTTGTCACGCCCGTCCAGGAGCAGCAGGGCGCCGATCCGGTTGCGCAGGTACTTGTAGTACCTGGCGTCCGGTACCTTGTGCGCATACTTCGCCGCCGTGCTGGTGAAGAGGTGCTCGATCTCGAAGTCGCGGTCACCGGACCGACGCATGAGGAACCGATCGGTGGGATCTACCTCGCCGTTGGTGGCGCCCATCTCGACCCATGCGGTGAGGCGCGTCAGGATGTAGTGCACGAAGCGCCGCTTCGTGTCGTAGCTGAGTTCTGGGATTCGCTCGAGCCTGGCCGGCCAATCGGCAGCATGGTCGGCGAGCACCCTGCCCAGCTCGTCCGGCGACTCGGTCAACCGAACCGCGGGCAGCACCTTGGACACGAGATCGTCGATGTCCTTCTGCTCGGCCGGCTCGTCGTAGAGCGTCTGGGTCACGTAGAACAGGTCGAGGAAGTTGGCGACCATCCCCGCCTTCCGCTCCTTGTCCGTCTGCTCGTCACCTGGGCGCAGTGCGGCGATCGTCAGGTCGAACTGGTCGACCACGCCGTTGAACGCGTTGTACCGCACCGCTGGCAGCCGTGGGTCCATCCGGGCCCGCGCGCGCAACAACCGGGCGTAGAAGTCATGGAACGGAAACAGCACACCGGTGAGCAGGCGAGCCCGGTCACCGTTCCTTCGGTTTGGCCACAGCTTGCCTTCGTGGGTCCGCACCCACTCATGGGTCGCGTCATGCAGGCTCGGTCCTGATTGCTGCGTGACCTCCGGGAACCGGGCACGGAAGACCGTCCTCAAATAGGCGAGCGCGGCACCGTGCTCCACGCCCTCCAAGGCTGATGTCATCGTGGTCCAGGTGCCTTCAAGCTCACGCGGATCCGAGCCGGCGTCACTGAGCAGGAACCGCTTGAGGTGGTCCATGGGGGAGAGACGTACCCCGCAGTCGTTGATCGACTGGAACATCTCTTCAGCGCGGTCCCGGTCCCCTGCGTCCATCGCCACGAGCGAGACGCGGTAGAGCAGCCAGTCGATAAAGAGGACCAGGACGTCGCCGCGTAGCGCTGCCGGAAAGTGCACGTCGATGTATTGGTACGCGTTCCAGATACGTCGGACGTCTGGGCGGGCTTCATCTACATCGAAACCGTCACCGTTCAGCAGGGCGTTGAAGCAACGCCGGTACTCTTCCACGTCCACTCGGAACACTCGCCGACCGAACTGCTCCGTCATGATCAGCGTGGAGAGCTGTCCAGCCTTATTGCTCGCCTTCGGCATCAACGCCGCCTGCCGTCGCAGATAGATCAGCAGGAGCAGCAGCGTGATAATTCGTTGTTGCCCGTCGACCAGCGCTACCTTGTCCTCCGCGGTGCAGATGATGTACGGACCGAGGAAGTACGGATCGTAGGACTGAACATCACGCAGCGCGTGCTCTTCACTCCACTGATCCAGGAACTTTCGCGAGAGATCACTCACCAGCCGCGCTACCTGCGGCTCCTCCCAGACGTAATCGCGCTGGTAGTAGTCGAGAATGAACGACCTGGTCCCGAACAGCGCGTCAACGGACTGATCCTTGGCACTGACCAACTTCTTGGCGTTGCGCCCCTTAGCCATAACGGACCTCGCTAGGCGACCACGACCGCTTTCGCGGCCACGATCGGCTCACCGCCACCACGCCAGATGTAGCCGGAGCGAACCACACGAACATTCGCTCCCTGAGCGGGTGGCTGCACTTCCGCCTCGTGGGCGTCCGGATCGAACGGCACCGTCTCCCCCGGTTGACCCAGAGGCCACAGGCGCTTGCGCCGCGTCTCCTCCGAGAAGAGTTTGATCACCTCGGCAATCGTGTCACCGCGGGTCTGCAGCGACTCGACGGCCACGGCGAGTTCCGCGACCAGCCTGGCATCCTCGAACTCCCGGTCAGCCGAGCCAGTGCCGGTGGCCGACGCCTTCGCGAGAGCGCCCGCCACGTTCTCGACCAACGATCGCACCAACCACTGCGGCACCTTGGCGAGCACGTTGCCGGCTAGAACATCCAACGACTCCTGCGCGGACGATCGGTGCGCCAACCACCCGTACCTGTTCTTCTCCATCCTGATCTGCGGATGCAATTTGATCATAGGTTGAAGCCGACTCCATAGGCGATCGACATCAGCCTTCTTTGCGCCGGCCTCGATGAGTGGCCGCTTGATATTCTGCGCCCCAATCGGCTCGGGTGACGCCTTAATGATCTCAAGAAACGCCCGACCCGGCTCTTGCTTGAACTGGCTGGCAATGGCCTTTGTATCCACCGAGCACCGCCCTGGGTTCGAGTTGGATGTTCTCGGATACTAGCCATCCGACTCAGATTGATCACTGTCCCCACACCGACAGCCATCTGTATTGCGATCAATGCGTTGATGTTGCTAAGGATGTCCGACTAGTCGACCAGCGGGCGGGTTCACCGAAGCCACAGACGGGCCATGACGACCGCCCGCCAATCGCCTCATCGATTACGTGGAGCCACAAGCCCCCGCCGGCCGCCCGGTACGGTCAGACGCCTGACATGACGCGCGGCGTGGGCGACTTCATCGTGTTCCTGGTCTCGACCGACCCGACGTGGCAGCCGACGCCCGAAGCGGCCGAGCGCACCGCCGACGAGGCCTGCCGCCGATGCTTGATCCCGGACAACATGCACCCAGGCGTTGAGGTGAAGTTCTTTACGAAGATCAGGCTGTCCCACCCGCACGAGAACCTGGAGCGCATCAGTTGCCCGCGGTGCACAGGCGACATCGACCTCGAGTGGTTCGAGCGGCAGACCGACCTCTCCTCTCCCAACGCCGACGGCTTCGATGACCTCCACCTCCCGGTCCCCTGCTGCGGCGCCATCGTGTCCTTGGCCGACCTCCGCTACGACTGGCCGGCTGGCTTCTCGCGGTTCCGCATCACGCTGTGGAATCCCGAGCTCGGGCTGATCGACGAGCACGTCGCCGAACTCTCCGCGCTGCTCGGCCACGAGCTGCGCATCATCCACGCCCACGCCTGACAGGCCTCATCCAAGGGGATAACCGGCACGCAACGGCCGTCCGGCTGTTGCTCCGCGGGTGCTCCGTCGCGACGGGACTGGTGAGTACTCACTGGACTGAGCAGCACGTGTGCCGCCGTCACACCCCACCAAGTCGGACAAGCATCGAACCAAGCCGACGAACGACTCGTCTAAGATCGCGCTCTTAATCTGCGGGTTGTAGGTTCAAGTCCTACGCGGCGTACTCCTCTTGAAGGCCCCTGACCTGGGACTCACCCCGGGTGGGGGCTTTTCGTGTCGGCGGTCATCCGGCTGGGTGGCTGGTGGGTGCTCGCCCGGATCCCCCACCCCGGTCCGCGGGCGGCCGGAACGGTCCGCCAGCGTCCGGGCATGGGTCGTGTTGATCATGCCGTCGGGGCGTGATCGCGTGCACGAGAGCGGTGAACGCGCGGTCGGGACTGATGTGGGTGCGGTACAGCGGGCTGCAGGGTGTGGTCGCGAGCCGTACCGCCAGCTCGTCGAGGTTCGGTTGCCTGCCCCGGTCGCGGTAGACGTCCATCTGCCCGGAGGAGGGACGTCCAGACGCCCACGAACATGGCGACCAAATGTCCACGGATCGTGCGACCGATCGTCCATAATGACGGCATGGCGCCCGACCGCGAACTGATCCCCCGGCACGTCGAGCCCCTGGTCGCCGAGGCACTGACCGACACCCGCGTGGTCGCCGTCAACGGCGCCCGGCAGGTAGGCAAGAGCACACTCGCCACGGCACTGACGTCAAGGGCACGCAACCCGGTCATTCGGCTGCTGGACGACCCCGCGATGCTGCGCGCCGCCCGCGAGGCACCGACCGACTTCGTCGAACATGACGGCCTCATGGTCATCGACGAGGTCCAACTGGCCCCTGAACTGTTCCGAGCCATCAAGCTCGTCGTCGACGCCGACCCGACGCCGGGACAGTTCCTCCTGACCGGATCCGCCCGCATCCTCGCCCTGCGCGACCTGCCCGACGCCCTGCCCGGACGCATGGAAACCGTCGAACTCTGGCCGTTCTCCCAAGGAGAAATCGACGGCACACCCGACCGGTTCGTCGACGCCGCTTTCGCGCACGGCCCCGATCTGTCCCACACCGCGACACTGCGCCGCCGCGACTACCTGGAGCGGGTCGTGCGAGGCGGCTACCCGGAGGCGATACGCCGCACGCCACGCCGGCGCGCGGCGTTCTTCGAGTCGTACCTGACGACGCTGATCGAGCGGGACGTCACCGAACTGGCCGCCATCGAACGCCGTGGTGAACTGCGCCGCCTGCTGTCCCTCCTCGCCGGTCGCTCCGGCGGTCTGCTGGTTGCCGCGTCACTCGCCAGCCAGTCCGGCATCCCCCGCACCACACTCAACCGGTACCTGGAACTGCTCGCCGCGGTCTTCCTCATCAAGCAGATCCCCGCCTGGTCCGGCAACCACACCCACCGCGCCGTCGGCACACCCAAACTGGCGTACATCGACAGCGGCCTCGCCAGCCATCTGCTCGGCCAGGACGCCGGACGACTCGCCGAACCCGACGGCGCGGCCGGTCAGTTGATGGAGAACTTCGTCCTGATGGAACTGGCCCGCCAGCTCACCTGGAACGACGAGCGAGTACGCCTGTACCACTACCGCACCAAGGACGGTGTAGAGGTCGACGCCGTTCTCGAAGCCGCCGACGGCCGGATCGTCGGTATCGAGGTCAAGGCCGCATCCAATGTGCGCGGCGGGGACCTGGCCGGGCTGCGACACCTCGCGGAGCGGGTCGGTGACCGCTTCGTCGCCGGCTACATCCTCTACACCGGCCAGCAGACGCTTCCCTACGGCGAGAAGATCCGCGCCCTTCCCATCGAGGCACTGTGGTCGACGACCGGCAATCGAGACTGATACCCCTCGATACGAGGGTGGCGTATCAGCGCCGGGCCCGCTCGGGCTGAAGGTGCACAGCGTCGTGCAGATGGACGATGGGACGAGCGAAGGCTGTCCTGTCAACGCTTCAACGCCCCGGGAACTCAACCCCGCCGAGACCGTCTGGTCCAGCCTCAAACGCTCGACGGCCAACCTCGCCCCCGGCAGCATCAAAGACCTCGCGTGAGCGCCTATGGTGCTGTTCTGTCTCGCATCACCCGGGAGGGCCCGGCGCTCCACCTGCCACGGCATCCTCCAATCCCAAATTATCGAGACGAGTGGACCATGGTTGGGCCGGAGACGCCGACGGTAGCGTGAGGCCGATCCGCGCCCATCCCCCGAGGAGTAGACGTTGGACTACGAGATCCAGCTGATCAGTGACGGCGATGGCCTGGCGGTCATCGGGCATCCGGCGGCTGTCGATCGTTTCCTAGCCACCGAGGGACTGCCGTCGAAGGACCTCGGGCTGAAACGGCTCACGTCCGCCCTCGGTACCGGATCCACGATCGCCAAGGCCGGTTCCGAGATCGCCGAGCACTCCGGTCGCTGGGTCCAGCTGACCGCGGAGTCGGCCCGGGCGATGAAGAAGTACGACCTGATGAAAGGTTCGCAGAACGGTCTCAGCCGTGCCGTACTAACCGACCACGGCAAGATTGCCGGCCTGCTCGAAATCGTGAAGCAGACCCCCACCGCGATGCTGACCAACCCGGCGGTCCTGACCGGGGCCGCCGGCCTCATGGCGCAACTCGCGATGAAACAGACCATGGACGAGATCACCGAGTATCTCGCCGTGATCGACGCGAAGGTCGACGCCGTGCTCCGCGCCCAGACCGACGCCGTGGTGGCGGACATGATCGGAGTGGAGCTGGTCATCGACGAGGCTCTGACGATCCGGGAGCGGGTGGGTCGGGTCTCCGAGGTCACCTGGTCGAAGGTGCAGGCCACGCCGGTGCCGCTGGCCCGGACCCAGGCGTACGCGTTGCGTCAGCTCGACGCCATCGCCGAGAGACTGCAGACCCAGACCAATGTCGGTGACCTGGCCGAAACGTCCAAGGAAGCCGAGATCAAGGTTCAGGAGTGGCTGGCCGTTCTGGCCCGCTGCTTCCAACTGCAGGACGCGGTCGCCGTGCTCGAACTCGATCGGGTGCTGGACGCGTCCCCAGAAGAGCTTGAAGAGCACCGCGTGGCCATCCGGATCGCCCGGCGGAACCGCCTCGACCTCATCTCGCGCACCACCGAGCGCCTGCTGGCCCAGATGGACGCGGCCGCCGGCACGGCCAACGCGAAGGTGTTGCTGAACCCGACCACCTCCGGCGCCGTGGTGCATTCGACCAACCACGTCGCGATCACCGTCGTCGAGTTCAACGGACGGCTCGGCATCGAGGCCGATCATCAGTCGCGGGACGCCCGGCGATGGCTGGATGCGGCCGTGGAGGTGCGGGACAGGGTCCTGGAAACCGGAACCGATGTGACGGGCAAGGTCCTGGAGACCGGGGCGGAGGGGGTAGGTGTCGCCAGCCGTTTCGGTGTCGGGGCCTTCGGCCGGGCCAGATCGATGATCGGCAAGGTTACCGGCGAGATCACCGACCGGGCGCAGCGCCAGCTCGGAAGCAAAGAGGAGTCCTGATCGAAACTACCCGTGCGCCTCGGTCGAGAGTGGCTTCGGGCCGGAACCGGACCTCTACGAGCAGAGCAGGTGCAGCACCTGCGGCGTCGATGTGACTTCGACGGCGAAGCGGGCGTTCTGTCCGGTCTGCGGCGAACTATGCGAGCTGACGTAGTCCGGTGAAGGGGCCTGGCGGAGGTGGCGGGGGCTCGCCGCGCCACCGTCCGCCGGGCCGGGCTCAGAACAGGTACTTCTCCGCCACCGTCTGGTAGTCGAAGAGCTCCCCCTCCGAGAACCACAGCTCCACCTCGTACTTCGCCTCCTCCGGCTTGCCCGAGGCGTGGATCAGGTTCGCGGCCACGGTGTGCTTGGCCTCCGTGTACGCCTTCGACGTGTGGGCGAAGTCGCCGCGGATGGTGCCCGGGTTCGCCTGGTTCGGGAAGGTCACGCCGACCAGGCGGCGGACGGTCGCGACCGCCTCGACGCCCTCCAGCACGAGCGCGATGACCGGGCCCGACTGCATGAAGTTCGCGGTCACGTTGAACACCGAGGCGCCGAAGCGCTCCTCCAGGTCGAAGTAGTGCTTCCGAGCCAGGTCGGCGTCCATCTGGACCATCTTGGTGCCCACGATCTTCAGTCCAGCGTCCTCGAACCGCTGGATGATCCGCCCGGCCAGCCCACGGGCCACCGCGTCCGGCTTCAGCAGTACGAGGGTCCGTTCCAACGCCGTCATCACAACACTCCAGTCCTTGATCTCCCGGTCGGCTCAAGCTTGCCGCACCTCGGTAGCGCACCGCGCACTGGGTTCAGCCGGCGGCGGCGCGCCGAACGGGAGGTCGCGACCCGCCTAGGGGATCGGCACCACCGGCGGCAGCTCGTACTCGTCGCGCAGCAGGGCCTCGGGCGGGCTGTAGACGCGCAGGATCAGGTGGAACTCGCCGCGCGGGGTCGGCAGCCACGGCGCGCCGTCGCCGGGCGGGTCGGGCTGGATGCGCACCACGCCGCCGTCGGTCGCGACCGAGCGGAACAGGTGCGCGTCGGGCGCGGCGTACGAGGCGAGCGTCCCCGCCGGCGGGCGCAGGGTGTACGCGCGGGCGCCCGTCAGCCGGGCGCCGTCGCGGTCCTTGTGCGCGGCCGGGTACACGGCCTCGTAGGCGTGGTTGCCCCACAGCCGGGTGCGCGCCGCGACCGCGCGCGCGAGGTGGGCCGAGTCCCGGTCCGGCAGTGTCCACAAGGGAGTGTCCACGGTGCCCGGGCCGAAGTGGTCGAGGTTGTAGTCGAACGCGTGCCGGTCGTTGGTCCAGCCGTTGACCGGGGCGGCGTGCCCGGTCGTCGCGGCCTCCTCCAGCGCCTCGCGGCCGCGGTCGAGCCCGGCGCGCAGGGCGAGGCGCTGCTCCCGCGGGACGGTCGGGTACGGCGAGTTCCCGTCCGCGAACAGCCCGAGCGGGGCGAATCGCCGCTGGTAGCGCCGCTCGGCCGGGGAGGGCGGGAAGGCGGACAGGCCCCGGCGCAGCGCCTCGAGGAACATGAGGTCGTCCGGGACCCCGGGCTGCGGCACGGGCAGCCCGTCGAGCGGCACCCGCGGGTACATCCGCTGCATCGTGAGCGCGTCCTGCAGCTCGTGCGCGCCCGGGCCCGCGGCGAACCGGGCGATGAGCGTCGCGATCATCGTGGGCACCCGGATCACCTCCGCGGCGGGCTCCTCGCGGCCGGCCCAGGCGGGCGGGACGAGCAGGTACTCACGCGGCTCGTCGGGGGTCGTGCGGCTGCCGACGTACGCGAAGTTGTGCGTCCAGGCGTCGATGAACTGGACCACGTGGTATCGCCCGCCGGTCCCCGGCACCCGCAGCCACAGCGGGCCGCCGGAGAGGTCGAGCTGGGCGGTGGAGCAGAGCAGGTCGGGATTGGCGTTGGGGCCGGCGGGCACGGTGCGCTCGTGCGCGAACGCGTTGAACACGGTGGTGGTGCCGACCGCCTGCAGGTCCTGGAGCAGGGGGTAGCCGTAGCCGAACGCCTCGGCGGCCAGCGCGGGCAGGTCGTCGCTCATCCGAAGCCTCCCTCGTCCGGCTTCAAGCGTCCGGTCCGCCCGGTCCGGCACCGGGTGAGGTCGGGGGTGATCAGCGGCGCGGGTTGGCCCGGCGGGTGGGCGGCGCGGTCGTCGGATCCTCGGGCCACGGGTGGCGGGGGTAGCGCCCGCGCAGTTCCGCGCGCACCTGTGGATAGCCGGTGCGCCAGAACGAGGCGAGATCGCGGGTGACGGCCACCGGCCGTCCCGCGGGCGACAGCAGGTGCAGCAGCACCGGCTGCCCCGCGAACGAGGGCGTCTCGAGCAGCCCGAACATCTCCTGCACCCTGACCGCGAGCACGGGGCCGGCGGGGTCGCTGTAGTCGAGCCGCACCGCCGAGCCGCTCGGCACCGTCAGCCGCTCCGGGGCGAGCCGGTCCAGGTCCTTCGCCGCCGGCCACGGCAGCAGCGCCTGCAGCGCCGTGTGCACGTCGGCACCGTCCACCATGGACTCGATCAGCGCCTCGTCGCGCACGTCCGGCCAGGGCGCCCCGGCCGCGCGGTGCAGGAACGCGAGCCGGTGCCGCAGCGGCGTCCACGGCACCCCGTCGCGCCGCAGCCGCTCCCGGCGCGCCGCGGCGGCCAGCTCCGCCGGGGCCGCGCCGATCGCGCGCTCCGACAGCACGATCGCGCCGAGCCGCTCGACCCGCTTGACGCCCGTCGCGCTGGCTTCGTCCACAGTGGACAACAGCGCGGCCGCGGCCTCGCGCGCGATGTCCTCGTCGATCGCCGCGGCGAGCCGGATGCGCGCGTTGACCCGCCCGGCCGGGCGGTCCGCGGCGGCGATGGCGAGCCACGGGTGGCCCTGCAGCGGCGATCCGGGCGCGAGCTCGGCCTCGGTGCCGCCGGCCATGAGGTAGGCGTCGCGGCGGCGCCGGGCGATGCGCTCCGGGTAGGCGAGGCCCGCGATGATGCCCGCGGCACGGTCGGCGCTCGTGGTGCGCTCGACCGGGTTCTCGATCATCCGGTACAGCAGCGACGCCTCCGGCCGCCAGCGATCCGTCGTCCGCCGTACCGCCGCCACGTCGTCGGACGGGTAGGAGTCCTCGGCGAGCACCGCCACCACCTCGGCCGCGTTGCGGGCGCCCACGATCGGCGCCCCGTCCAGCAGCGCCCGGGCCAGCCGCGGGTGCGCGCCCACCCGTGCGATGCGCCGCCCGCGCTCGGTCGCGCGCCCGTCCGCGTCCACGGCGCCGAGGGCGGCGAGGGTCTGCGCCGCGACCGCCATCGCGGCCGCGGGCGGCTCGTCCGGCAGCGCCAGCCCGCGCCCGCCGGGGCTGCCCCAGCACGCGAGCGCGAGCGCGAAGCCGGTCAGCTCGGCGGTGCGCACCTCCGGCTCGGGGTGCGCCGGGAGCCGCTCGTCGTCCGAGGCGGACCAGCACTTGTACACCACGCCGGCCCCCTCCCGCGCGGCCCGCCCGGCCCGCTGGACGGTGCTGGCCCTCGCCGCGCGGACGGTCTGCAGCGAGCCGAGCCCGCGCGCGAGGTCGATCCGGGGCACCCGCGCCAGCCCCGAGTCGACGACGACCCGCACGCCGGGCACGGTGAGGCTGCTCTCGGCCACCGCGGTCGCCACGATCACCCGCCGCGCGCCGGGTCGCAGCGCGCGGTCCTGCTCGGCCGCGGGCAGCCGGCCGTGCAGGGGCAGGCTCGGGATGCCCGGCAGGTTGCGGCGCACCCGTTCGATCTCGGCGACCCCGGGGACGAACACCAGGATGTCTTGCCCGGTCTCCCGCCACGCCCGGCGTACCACCTCGGCGACGTGCTCCATCGTGAGCGGCGGGCGCTTCGGCGGTACCCACACCGTCTCGATCGGGAAGAGCGGGCTCTCCACGTCGATGACCCCGGCGCCGGGCAGGCTCTTGCCGGGCGTCGCGGTCGCCGCGAGGAGCCCGAGGTCGGGCCGGATGGCGTCGCGCACCTCGAGCAGGAAGGCGGTCGCGAGGTCCGTGTCGAGGTGCCGCTCGTGGCATTCGTCGAGCATGACGACGTCGGTGCCCGCCAGTTCGGGATCGGCGAGCAGGCGCTGGACGAGCAGCCCGGTCGTGACCACCTCGATCCGCGTGTCGCGGCTCACCCGGCGGTCGCCGCGCACCGAGTAGCCGACGCTCTGCCCGACCCGTTCCCCGCGCAGCTGGGCCATGCGCTGCGCGGCCGCGCGGGCCGCGATGCGCCGCGGCTCGGCCACCAGCACCCGCTCGGGGCCGAAGGCGAGGGGCACCAGCGTGGTCTTCCCCGTGCCGGGCGGCGCCACGAGGACGGTCGGGCCCTGGCGGACCTGGTTGACCACTTGGTCGAGCACGCGGGTGACCGGCAGGGATTCCACGCAGGCCATCTTGTACCTTCGCCTGGATGCCCGAGCTACCAGAGGTCGAGTCGGCCCGTGCCGTCCTGGAGCGCTACGCCCTGGACCGCCCCATCGCCGACGTGGACGACACCGACACGTGGGTCTGCCGCCCGCACTCCCCCGGCGCGATCCGCGACGCGCTCGTCGGCACGACGCTGACCGCCGCGAACCGGCGCGGCAAGAGCATGTGGCTCGACTCCACCGGCCCCACGCTGGGCATCCACCTCGGCATGTCGGGCAAGATCGTCTTCGTCGACGAGGCGGGCCTGGAGACGGACGGCGGCGACTACTGGCAGCGCGGCCGCGCGCGGGGCGACCACCGGTTCACGCGCTTCTCGCTGACGTTCGGCGACGGTACCCGTCTGCTGCTGGTCGACCCGCGCCGCCTCGGACGCGTCCGCCTCGACCCGCCCGTGGAGCGCCTGGGCCCGGACGCGCGCGACATCACCCCGGCGCAGTTCCGGGCGGCCCTGTCGCGCGGGAGCGCCCCGGTGAAGGCGCGGCTGCTGGACCAGGAGGCCCTGGCCGGCGTCGGCAACCTGCTCGCCGACCAGGTGCTGTGGCTGGCGAAGGTGAACCCGTCGCGGCCCGTCGACGCGCTCACGAAGGCCGAGGTGGACCGGCTGCACCGCGCCCTGCGCAAGGCGGTGGAGTCGGCCATCGCGGACGGGGGCGTGCACACGCTCTCCGTCGTCCCGGCCCGGCGCGAGGGCGGCGAGTGCCCACGCTGCCACACGGCGATGCGCCGCGCGACCGTCGGCGGCCGCACGACCTGGTGGTGCCCCCGCGAGCAGCCCTGAGCGGGCGCCGCTCGGCCGCGAGGACCGGGCCGGACGGCGGCGGCCACCCGGCCCGACTGCTCGCTCGTGGTGTTCCCCGCCACCGCGATCTGACCGGTCAGCGCAATGTGCGCACCAGGGCCGCCCGGTCGGCGACCGAGTCGTGCATCCAGATCTCCGTTCGGCGACCGTGTGCACCATGCAGTGATAGCGACATAGAAATATTTACGACTCTCGCAGCGTGGTGATAGCGTCCCCCGGCGCTCGCGGCACCGGCTTGCCCGGACCGCGTCGCGTTCCAGCACAACGGGGGAGGCTGGTTTTCTCATGATGCATGCCCGCGCGCCCGGCGCCCATCTGGTGCCGCGCCCGCACGTCCGCCTGTCCTCCCGCACAGCCGTGTCCCATCACGCCTCTGGAGGAGGGCAAGTGCCCAACCGTGACCCGCGACGGCGACTCATCGGACTCGCCGCCGCCGCGCTCGTCATCGTTCCGGCCGCGATTCTGCCGGCATCCTCGGCATTCGCCGGCGGTGAGGCCACACCGGCCACACGCAGTACCGACCCGCAGTCGATCGACAACCTCGACCCGCAGACGCTCAAGGTCATGCGGCAGCAGGAGAAGCTGCAGCCGGCGCTGCAGGAGCTCTGGGACGCCTACTACGCCGAGCCGGCGACCAGCGGATTCGCCGGCGTCGCGTTCGAGGGCACCGGTCTCACGCTGTACTGGAAGGGCGGTCTCACCACCAGGATGCAGGCCTCCGTGGCCCGTGCGCGCAAGTCCGGCGCGGTGACGGTCAAGCCCGCGGCCTACTCCAGCGCCGAACTGCAGGCCGAAGGCCAGAAGATCAAGAATGTGGTGGCCAGGAGCGCCTCAAACATCCAGTCCATCGGCTACGAGCCCAACGGCTCCGGCCTGCACTTGAAGACGATCCCACAGCAGCGGGCGGCGCAGCTCGCGACCGAACAGGCGCGCAGCGGCAAGGCGCCGTTGGTCTCGGCCGAACAGGTCCTCGCCGACGCCCACGTGAGCGTGCCGGCGACGATCGAGGTGGCCAAGGAACAGCCCCAGAACTTGAGCAGCCGTACCGACGACAACTCGCCCTGGAACGGAGGCGACCGGTTCGAGAGCTGGCGCGGCGGTGACCAGCGCGCGGCGTGCACGACCGGGTTCGGCGTGCACTCCGGCAACGGCCACAGCTGGGTGCTGACCGCCGGGCACTGCGCGAGCATGGGCGACTGGGCCTACCAGGGTAAGTTCGCCACGTCGGCGTTCTACACGATGGGCCCGGTCAACAGCGACGACTGGCGCTCCGATCTGCTGATCATCGATTCGCCCGGCTGGCACGTCATCTTCGACGGCGGTCCGGTCAGCACCTACAAGAAGAACGTCTACAGCTGGGGTTACTGGGCCGCGAACGAGTTGCTCTGCCAGTCCGGTATGACCAGTGGCGTCGTGTGCGGCCTCAAGCAGGTACGCTCCGTCGACAACTGGGTCGACTGCAGCCACCCGGACTCCGACGGCGACTGCAACTACTACCATTACGGTCTCATCGAGTGCACCCAGATCGACGGTCAGCTGGGCGGCCGGCCGGGTGACAGCGGCGGACCGGTGTTCTCCCTCGACGGTGACGGGGTCCGGGCCAAGGGCATCACGTCCGCCGGTGAGGGCAGCGACTTCCTGTTCCAGGACTGGGCCGACGCGATCCGGGTCTTCGGCGTCTACCCCAACGTGCACGGCAGCACATCCTGACCGACCGGCGGCGGATGGGCGGCTCGTCCGCCCATCCGCCGCCGAGGAGGCATACGCTCCACGTACCAGTCGAGAGGACGTACGCAGAGATGAGGCTCGTTCCGATCGCCGCCGGTGTCGCCGTCGTCGTGGCCGCCGGCGTGGGCGTGTTCGCGGCGCGGGCGGCTCGCGGCGGCACCGGCGCGGAGGCGCCCGCTCCCGCCGGTTCCACGATCGCCGGGGCCTGCCCCGCCACGTGGGCCGACACCGCGGTCCGGGCCACGCGCACCGGGGCCCTGGTGCCGCCCGGCGCCCGCAGCGCGCTGCTGTGCAGCTACCCCAACCCGGACTACACGCTGGGCGCGACGCGCGGCATGACCGGCGGCGTCGGTGACCTCACCGGCTACCTCAACGGCCTGCCCGACGCCCGGGACCCGGACACGCACTGCTCGCTCAGCGCCAACACCGAGCACATCATCGTGTTCGAGTACGCCGGCCGGCGGCCGGTCGTCGCCTACGGCCGCAACTGCGCCTGGGACCAGGACGGCGCGGTGCGCTACCACGGCGACATCCGCAAGATCACGGCGTACTGGTCGGTCACGTTCCGGGACTGAGCGGGACCGGCCACCCGTGACGGCTCGGCATCGTCGAGCAGCACCGGTGGCTCGGACCGGCTCGGA
Source organism: Dactylosporangium sp. CA-052675 (assembly GCF_050947935.1). Classification (GTDB taxonomy): domain Bacteria; phylum Actinomycetota; class Actinomycetes; order Mycobacteriales; family Micromonosporaceae; genus Dactylosporangium. The sequence goes on from NZ_CP192010.1 coordinate 9,367,607, forward strand.
CCGGCGCGGGTCCGCCGCGCCCCGCGCCCAGGCGGTTGCCGGCGGAATAGCACCAGGCCAGTCGATGAACAGCTGGCGTACAAAGGACATGCGTTCTCGTCCGAGTGCGGCGCGGTACCGCACGATGTGCGGCGTGAGAATCGCGCACTTCTGCGACAGCCACCCCGGGCGCTCCGACGGCGTCGCGACCTCGGTGGCCGCCACGGTGTCCCTGCTGCGCGCCGCCGGCCACGAGGTTCAGGTCTACCAGCCCGCACCGCTGCTGCGCGGCCGCCAGGAGCCCTGTGGCGTGCGGTCCGTCCCGGTGCCGTTGCGCAACATCCGGGTCGGCCTGCCCCACTTCAGCGGCATGCGCCCGGTGCCGCACGTCGTGCACGTGCACACCCCCGGGCCGGTGGGCATCGGCGGGCTGCGCTACGCCCGGGCGCACGACCTCCCCGTGGTGATGACCTGGCACACGGACCTGCTCGCGTACTCCGCGCACTTCATGGAGATCCAGTTCGGCGCGGTCCACGCGGCGCAGCGGCTGGCGCTCGGCTGGACCATGCGCGACTACCTGCGCCTCGCGCGGTCCGGCACCGAGCGCCGGGCGCAGCTGCTGCGGCTCGCGCAGGAGTTCATGGACCGCACGAACGTGGTCATCGCGCCCTCGGCGAAGACGGCCGCGGGGCTGGCCGAGTTCGAGCGGCTCCCCCCGGTGTGGACGGTCCCGACGTCGATCCAGCTCGCCGACTGCCCGCTGGGCCGGACCGAGCTGCGGCGTTCCCTGCGGATTCCCGACACCGCGCCGGTCGTCCTGGCGGTCGGCGGGGCCACCAAGGAGAAGGACCCGGCGCTCCTGCTGGCCTCGTTCGCCCGGCTGCTGCGCCACGTGCCCACCGCGCGGCTCGTCATGGTCGGCGTCAAGCAGAACCGGATCAACGTGATCCGCCTCGCCCGCCAGGCCGGCGTCGCCCACGCGCTGCGACTGGTGCGGCCGGTGCCGCACAGCCGGATGGCGGCGTACTACGGCATGGCCGACGTCCTCGCCTTCGCCTCCACCACCGACACCCAGGGCCTGGTCATGCTCGAGGCGGAGGCGGCCGGGCTGCCGGTCGTGCTCGCGGACGCGGCCCTGGCGGAGCGCCCGAACCAGGACTCGAAGCGGCTGTCCACCGCGCCGGACGCGGACTCGTTCGCGGCCGGGCTCGCGAAGGTCCTCACCGACCCCCAGCTGCACCGCGAGGTGGCCGAGGCCGGGCGCGCCGCGGCGGACGCATACTCCGCCGAGCACTACCTCGGCCACCTCCTGGCCGCATACCAGTACGCGCAGACGGCCAAGCGCCTGGATCATGCTGCGGCCGGCGCTTCGGCCGGGGCGAGCCGGGCGGCCCGCACGGCGGGATAGCGTCCGCGCGGTCGCGGTGGGCCACGGCGAGGTCCTCGCCGGCCCCGCGACGGCGGCGGCCGCACCGTCGCCGTGATCCTGCCCACGAGCCCGGGCAGCGAATATCCGACATGAGACATTGCGAAGATCGGGCACACTCTGGGCATGTCCGCACCTCCGTCCTCCAACGAAGAGCTGCTCCGCCTGGTCAGATCCGGGGCTCGCGTCAAATACCTGTACTTCTGGGGCCACACGCCCCGCCCCGGTGGTGAGCTGGGCCCGAGCTGCCTGAGCCAGTGGTGGCCGGCGCGCTTCGAGGTGGACGGCGTCGGGTTTCCGTCGGCCGAGCACTACATGATGTGGCGCAAGGCGAAGCTCTTCGGCGACGAGCTGACCGCGACCCGCGTGCTGGGCGTCGCGCATCCGAATCAAGCCAAGAGCCTCGGTCGCACGGTCAAGGGCTTCGACGAGGAAACCTGGGTGCGCGAACGCTTCGCGATCGTCACGGCGGCCAGCCGCGCCAAGTTCGACGCCGACGACGCCCTGCGGGCGTACCTGGTCGGCACCGGCGACCGGGTCCTGGTCGAGGCGAGCCCGCTGGACCGGGTGTGGGGCATCGGCCTCGCCGCGGACGACGAGGCCGCCCGGAACCCGGAGCGCTGGCGCGGCCTGAACCTGCTCGGCTACGCCCTCATGCACGCCCGTGCGGACCTGGCGGGTCGCTCATGACCGGTATGGAGCGAAGCGGAGGGGCCGGGCATCAGGCAGCACAGCTTCCGGCCCACGCCGCCGACGAGCGGAGCGAGGTGGAGGCATGAGCTCACGGGATGAGATTCAGCCGCTTCCCGCCTGGCTGGCGTGGCCGATCCGCGTCCTGGCCGTCATCTTCGTCGTCCCGTTCAAGCTGGCCTGGGACGGCTTCGCCTGGCTGATGCGCCGGCTGTGGAAATACGTGGGCGTGCCGCTGGTCAAGTACGTCATCCAGCCCTTCCTGTACTACGTGCTCTGGCTCCCCGTGTACTACGTCATCCTGGTCCCGCTGCACTGGGTCGCGGTCAACCTCCTGTGGGCCCCGCTGGTCTGGTTCGCCAAGCACGTCCTGGTGCCGGTGGCGAAGGGCCTCTGGTGGCTGCTGAGGGCCACGGCCCCGTTCTGGAACCTGCTGGGCCGGATCCTGCTGGAGGTGGGCAGGGCCGTCGGCTGGGTCATGACCCGCATCTACCGCTACGTGCTGACCCCGATCGGCAAGGCGATCGCGTTCGTGTGGCGCTGGGTCGTGGTCCCGATCGGCCAGGCCATCGCGTGGGCCTGGAACCATTCGGTGGTCCTGCTCTGGCGCTACCTGGTGGTGATTCCCCTGCGGTTCGTGTGGCGCAACCTGGTGGTGCCGCCGGCCCGCTGGGTGCGCACGTGGGTCCTGCGCCCGATCGCCGACACCACCCGCCGCGTCCTGGTGACCCTGGGCCTGCGCGAGCCCGAACGCCGCCACCCGGTCCGCGGCCGGCAGCAATCGGCTCGCTCCTCCCGCGGCGGCCCCCGCTGACCCAGCCGCCCCTCGGACGCGTCCGGCCTCGCGCGGCACACCCGCGCGAGGCCGGACGACCACCCCGCGACCCTCGCGGGCCGAGGGGTCGCGGGCCGAGGGTCAGCCGACCGGTGCCGGCTCGCGCGTAGCCGGAGTCGCCGGCCGCTCCACGTCGACGTGCGGCAGAAGACGGTCCAGCCAGCCCGGCAGCCACCAGTTCGCCCGGCCCAGCAGCGCCATCGTCGCCGGCACCAGGACCAGCCGCACCAGCGTGGCGTCGATGAACACGGCCACGGCCATGCCGACCCCGATCATCTTCACCGTCACGTCCGGGTCGAGCGCGAAGCCGACGAACACCGCGACCATGATGGCCGCCGCGCTGCTGATCACGCGGCCGGTCGCGGCCAGACCGCGGACCACGCTGCCGCGCGCGTCGCCGGTCCGAAGCCAGTCCTCGCGGACGCGGCCCAGCAGGAACACCTCGTAGTCCATCGACAGTCCGAAGAGGACGGTGAAGAGCAGGATCGGCACCCAGCTGGAGATCGCCACCGCGTGCGGCAGGCCGACCATGTGCGCCCCCGCGTCGGTCTGGAAGACCACGGTCATCACGCCGTAGGCGGCCGCGACCGACAGCAGGTTCATGGCGGCGGCCTTCACCGCCACCACCGGCGCCCGGAACAGCACCGTGAGCAGCACCAGCGAGAGCGCCACCACGAACGCGACGACGAGCCACAGCCGGTCGGCGAGCCGCTCGGAGATGTCCGCGAACACCGCCACGAGCCCGGTCACGAGCACCCCGTCGGGCAGCACGTCCGCGCGCAGGTGCGTGAGCAGCCGGCTGGTCGCCTCGTCCTGCGGCCCGGTCGTGGGCTCGACCGCGATGACCGCCGCGGTGCCCTTCACCGCCGGCGGCGCCACGTTCGCGACGCCGGGATCGGTCCGCAGCCGCGCCACCAGAGCGTCCAGGTCGGACACCTTGGTGGTGTCGACGGCGAGCAGCAGCGGCCCGTTGGCGCCGGGGCCGAACTCGGCCGACACCAGGTCGTAGGCGAGCCGCGTCGTGTTCGAGGTCGGCTGGCTCCCCGCGTCCTGGGGCCAGGTGCGCATGCCGAGCATGGGCGCGGCGAGGCCCGCGAGCACGACCAGGGACGCGAGCGCGGCGATCACGGGCCGGCGGCCGACGCCGGCGGCCCAGCGCGCGGTGAGGCCGAGCTTCGGGGTCGGCTCCACGATGCCCTTGCGGACCTTGCGTGGCAGGACCCGGTGCCCGGCCAGGCCGCACAGCGCCGGCACGAGCGTGACGGCCGCGGCCATCACGGCGACGACGGCGGCGAAGGTGGCGTAGCCGTAGGAGGAGTACACCGGAAGGAGCGCGAGCTTGAGCCCGAACAGGGACACCAGGACGGTGAGCCCGGCCACGACGACGGAGGCGCCCGCGGTCGCGTTGGCCTCGATCGCCGCCGAGCGCGGGTCGAGCCCCCGCCGCAGCCCCTCGACGTGCCGGGCGACGAGCAGCAGGGCGTAGTCGATGCCGACCCCCAGCCCGACCATGCTCGCGACCGTGGGCGCGGTGTTGCTGATGTCGGTGACCTTGGCCAGCAGCGTGATGACCGCGGTGGCGACGCCGAGCCCGGCGATCGCGACCACGAGCGGCAGCCCGGCGGCCACGACCGAGGCGAGCGCCAGCACCAGGATCAGCAGCGCCACGACGATGCCGACCGCCTCGGCGGTGCCGCTGGGCGCCGAGATGTTCTCGGCCACCTGCCCGCCGAACTCGACCTGCAGCCCTTCCCGCTTGAGCGGTTCGGCGGCGGTGCGCAGCGCGTCCATCGCCGAGGTGCCTTCGAAGTCGGTGACCGGAGTGTCGTACTGCACGTTGATCAGCGCGGTGTCCCCACCCGCCGACATCCGGGCCGGCGCGACGATCCCGGCCTGCGGCATCTTGGCCAGCCGCCCGCGCAGCGCCTCGAGCACGGCCGGGTCGAGCGCCTTGCCGTCGTGCACGATGACCCGGGCGTCGGCCCCGGACATCTCCGGGAAGTGCTTGCGCAGGAACTCGGTCCCGGCCTGGGACTGGGTTCCGGGCACGTTGTAGTCATCGTGCGGCGTGCCGCCGAACACCGCGGACAACGCCGAGAGCGCAACGAGCGCGATCACCCACGCACTGATCGTGCGCCAGGGATGCGCAGCGGCCGCTCCTCCGAGCCGGCCGAGCAAACGGGACAACATGACGTCCTCCGGGACGGTTGATTTCGCATCGGTACTGCCAGCGACACCCTCCCAGCCCCCACTTTCGATCCACTTGGAGTCCGCTTACGACGACTTACGGCGCTGCTCGCGTACGCCGGGTTCAGGAGGCGGCCAGCAGCTCCCGCGCCCGGGCCAGCCAGTGCGGGCAGTTCCAGCGGCCGGCCACGTCCACGGCCTGCCGCAGGCACTCGGTCGCCTCCTCGGGGCGGTCCAGCAGGCGGTACAGCTCGGCCAGGCTCAGCGCGACGGGCTGCATCGCGATCGAGGTGCTCGACACCCCCGCGATCTGGTCGCGCACCGGCAGCAGCGCGTCGATGACCGGCTGGGCCAGGTCGGCCCGGCCCAGCGCGACGACCGCCAGGGCGCGCACGGTGTAGAACGCGGAGCCGAAGTAGTCGGGGCGGATCGGGTGCTCGCCGACGCGGACCGCCCGCGCCTCGGCGAGCCGGCCGGCGGCGCAGAGGCTCAGGGCGTGCGCGTCGTAGCCGATCGAGCCCAGCTCCTGACAGACGAACCGGGTCGCCTCGACGAGCTCGGCGGCGCGGCCCTGGCTCAGCATCAGGCTGAAGGTGGCGATGAAGTGGAAGCCCTCGCCGTGCAGGGAGCCCTGGCGGCGCATCTGCTCGCGGCACTCGTCGTACAGCGTGCGGGCACCGGCGAAGTCGCCCTCGATGTGGGCCAGGGTGGCGCGGGCGGCGAGGTGGACGGCGAACGGCTCGGCGAGGTGGTACGCGGCGGCGATCGTGCCCTGCCGGGCCACCGCCGCGCGCACCTCGGCCGGCTCGTTGAGGGCCGCGGCGCAGTTGCCCAGCTGCTGCTCGGCCAGCCACTGGTAGGCCACGAACCCGTGCTCGGCGGCGAGCGCCCGCAGCTCCAGCGCGACCGCGCGGCGCTGCGGCACGTCCCGGTCGTAGGGCATGGTCCGCCCCCGCGCGGCCAGTCCGAGCGCGAGCAGGCCCGGGTCGCCGAGACCGCGGGCGATCTCCAGCGCCTCCCGCCCGGCCGCGGCCCCGCGCTCGTCGCCGTCGAGCTCGCTGCTGAGCGCGTCGAGCAGCCGGCAGCGGTCGGCCGGGGCCAGGTCGTCGCGGCGCAGCAGGCGGGTGAGGAGGTCCACGGTGCGTTCGTCGGTCACGCCGTAGTCGTGGATCTGCCACGGCGTGGCCACCGTCCACGCCGTGAACGCCGCGACGAGCAGCTCCTCGCCGCCGGCCACGGCCACGTCGACCGCCCGTTGCCGGGTCCGCCGCGCCGCCGCCACCGCGCCCGCGCTCGCCTGGGCCCGCAGCAGCCGCCCGAGCAGGTCGACCAGGAGCGCGTCCCGGTCGCCGGGCACGGTCCCGGCCGCCTCGAGCGCCGCCAGCGCCGCGCCGAGGATCTCGGCGGCGGCGTCGTACGCGAATCGCCGCTCGGCCAGCTCCGCCGCCCGCACCGCGTAGTCCACGGCCGCCGCCGCGGTCTCCGAGGACGCCGCGCGCGCGTAGTGGTAGGCCAGCGCCGGGTAGTCGTCGGGCCGCAGCCGCCGCGTGACGGCCGCGACCCGGGCGTGCATGCGGGCTCGGCGCAGCCGGGAGAGGTCGGTGTACATCGTGTCGCGCACCAGCCCGTGCACGAACCGCACGCGCCCGGGCGCCGGCTCGGTGAGCAGCCCCGCGATGAGCCCGGCCTCGAGCGCGTCGAGCACCGTGCCCTCGTCGGCGTCGGCGGCCTCCACCAGGGTCTCGACGTCGGCCTCCCGCCCGATCACGGCCGCGAGCCGCAGCACCGCGACCGCCGCCTGGGGCAGCCGCGACAGCCGCCGCCGCAGGACGTCGCGCACCCCCTCCGGCACCTCGGACGTGGCCACGAGCGCCCCCTCGGACGCGAGCAGCTGCGCGGACTCGCGCACGTAGAACGGATTGCCGCCGGTGCGCTCGGCCAGCGCCGCGAGCGTCGCGGGGTCCACGGTCGTGCGCGCGAAGGCCTCGACCAGCCGCGCGACGTCCTCCTGGCCGAGACCTTGCAGCGGCAGCCGTACCGGAGATCGCCGCGCCAGCGCCGCCATGGTCGCGGCGAGCCGTTCCCGGTTGTCGGCCGGCCGCAGCGCGGCGACGAGCAGCAGCGCCGGCCCGCCGGGCGCGACCAGCTCGGCGACGCTCGCGAGCAGCATGAGGGTCTCGCCGTCGGCCGCGTGCAGATCGTCGAGGACGACGGCGAGGGGCCGCTCGGCCGCGACCGCGGCGAGCCAGCGCGCGACCGCGCGATGCAGCCGGAACCGCCCGGCCGCGAAGTCCTCGCCGGGCCCGGCCCCCGCGTCCTCGTCGAGCAACGGCCGCACCTCGGCCGCGAGCTCCCCCGGCGGCGCGAAGCCGGCCAGCTGCCGCAGCGCCTCGACCCACGCCCAGGCCGGCGGCGCGCCTTCCGCCTCGGGGCACCGCCCCACGACGACGAGCCAGCCCTCCCGCGCCAGCTCCTGCCGGTATCGCGCGAGGAGACTGCTCTTGCCGACGCCGGCCTCGCCGCTGATGAGGACCACGCTGGGCGCGGCGATCCCGGTGAGCGCGGCCAGCTCGTCGGAGCGTCCCACGAACAGCTCGTCGGGCGCGGCCCCGCCCGGCGCGACCGCCAGGTCCGACACCTCCGGCGCGCCCTGGACGTCGGGCGAGCCGGCCAGGATCGCCGCCTCGAGGTCCAGTAGGGCACGGCCGGGGTCCAGCCCGAGCTCCTCCGCCAGCAGCGCCCGCGCCCGGCGCAGGGCGGCGAGCGCATCGGCCTGCCGGCCGCTGCGCCACAGGGCCAGCGCGAGCAGCCGCCAGCTCTCCTCCCGCAGGGGCGCCTGCCGGGTCAGCACCTCCGCCTCGGCCACCGCCTCGGCCGCCCAGCCGGCGCGCAGGGTCGCGTCGAGCAGCAGCTCCCGGGCGGCGAGCCGCAGCTCCTCGAGGCGCGCCGCCTCGGGCTGGGCCCACGACTCGGCGGCGAACTCGGCGTAGGCGTCCCCGCGCCACAGCTCGAGCGCCGCCCGCAGCAGCACCCGCGCCCGCCGGGGGTCCTGCGAGAGGGCGGAACGGGCGTCGGCCAGCAGGCGCTCGAACCGCCAGGCGTCCACGGCCTCGGCCGGGAGCCGGATCGCATACCCGGGGGCCGCGCTGACCAGCAGGCGGGCCGGGGCCCGGCGCTCGCGGGAGGGTTCGAGGAGGCGGCGGAGATTCGAGACGTACGCCTGCAGGGACGCGATCGCCCGCGGAGGAGGCTCGCCGCGCCACAGGTCCTCGATCATCCGGTCCACCGAGACGACCTCGCCGCGGGCGGAGAGCAGCAGGGCGAGCACGGCGCGCTGGCGGGGCCCGCCGACGTCGACCGTGGCGCCCGCATCCGTCTCGACCTCGAAGGGTCCGAGCACCCGCAGCAACATGACGGCGTCATGGTAGTCGCCGCCAAGCGCCCTCCAAGACCGCTACAAGACAGTCCGGCGACGCTTTCGGCGCAATCACCACGAGATGTCGAGGAGCCCCATATGCGTCCCTGGGTCCAGGAGATGGTCATCGTCCACCGGGTGTTCCGCCGCGAGTCGCGGCTCCTGCCCGAGCTCATCGGCGCCGTGCGCCCCGGCGGCACCGAGCGGGCCGCACGGCTGGCCGAGCTCACCCGCGGATACGTCGACGGCCTGCACGACCACCACACCAGCGAGGACGAGCTGCTCTGGCCGAAGCTGCTGGCCCGCGTCGACCTCGACGCCGAGCTGGTGCTGCGCATGGAGCAGCAGCACCAGGTCGTCGACGCCGGGCTCCAGGAGCTCGGCGCGCGGCTCGACACCTGGGAGCGCTCGCCCGCCGAGCCGGAGCGCGACGCCCTCGTCGGCGCGTTCGCCCGGCACCGCCGCGACCTGATCGAGCACCTCGACGAGGAGGAGCAGCGGATCCTGCCGCTGGTGCAGGAGCACATCTCGGTCAAGGAGTGGGCGGCCCTGAGCGAGCACGCGCGGTCGAAGACGCCGAAGGACAAGCTGCTGTTCGTGCTCGGCGCGCTGCTGGAGGACGCCACGCCGCAGGAGCGCACCCAGTTCCTGGCGATGCTCCCGCTTCCGGCGAGGCTGATGTGGAAGCTGGTCGGCAAGCGCTCCTACGCCAAGCAGGTGGAGAAGATCCGCAAGGGCTAGTTCGACGCGTAGCCGGGCAGGTCGGCGGAGTCGTCCGCCGACTCGACCCGGTCGACCTTCCCGTCGAAGTCGTCGTCGTGGTAGATCAGGTCGATCCGGCCGTCGTGGTCCTGGTCGTACGCCACCTCGTCGACCAGCCCGTCGTGGTTGGTGTCCCACATCGCCACGTCGGTCCGCCCGTCGTGGTCGGTGTCGGCCAGGAGCATGTCGACCCGGCCGTCGCCGTCGGAGTCGTAGCCGACCGTGTCGGCGTCGCCGCCCATCTCCCCCGCCGACGGCCCGGTGTCGTCGGCTCCGGGGTCGGCCGGGCTGAGCTCGGCCGTGCCGTAGGAGGCGGCCGTGAGCGGACCGTGGCCGAACATCGCCTCGGGGTCGGCCACGTCGTCCGGGTTCAGGTCCAGGTGGTAGTCGTCGGACGTCAGGCCCCAGTCGGTCATAGCCCCTAGCCTAGGTCGATGGCGTGGTCGGTTCCGAACTGATATCCGCCGCTTCGCCCTGTTCGGTGCGCAGACGGGCGCGGCGCATGCCGTAGGCGAAGTACAAGATCAGCCCGACCGCCATCCAGATGAGGAACCGCACCCAGGTGATCACGGGCAGGTTGAGCATCAGCCACACGCTCGCCGCCACGCTGAGCATGGGCAGCCAGGGCACCAGCGGGGCCTTGAAGGCGCGCGGCAGGTCGGGCCGGGTGCGGCGCAGCACGACCACGCCGATCGACACGACCACGAACGCGAACAGCGTCCCGATGCTGGTCAGCTCGGACAGCTCGGACAGCGGCACGAACGCGGCCAGCACCAGCACGACGGCGCCGGTGATCGACGACATCACCCACGGCGTGCCGAAGCGCGGGTGGACCTTGGCCAGCACCGGCGGCAGCAGCCCGTCGCGGGCCATGGCGAAGGAGACCCGGGCCTGGCCGAGCAGCAGCACCAGGATCACCGAGGTGATGCCGCAGACCGCGCCGAGCGAGATGAGGTTCGCCGCCCAGCCCTGCCCGGCGAGGTCGAACGCCTTGGCCAGCGGGGCCGCGGTGTTCAGGTCGCCGTAGTGGACCATGCCGGTGACCACGAACGAGACCGCCATGTACAGCACCGCGCAGATGACCAGCGAGCCGATGATGCCCCGGGGCACGTCGCGCTGCGGGCGGGCGGTCTCCTCGGCGGTCGTCGCCACCACGTCGAAGCCGATGTACGCGAAGAAGACGATCGACGCCGCGGCCACGATGCCGAACCAGCCGAAGTGCTGCGGCGTGATGCCGGCGAGCACCTGCAGCAGCGGCGCGTCCGCGCCCGACTCCTTGGCCGCGGACTGGGCGGGCGGGATGAACGGGCGGTAGTTCGCGGCCTTGATGAAGAACAGGCCCAGGCCGATGACGAAAAGGACCACGGCCACCTTGATGATCACCAGGGCGCCGGTGACGCGCCCGGAGAGCTTGGCGCCGACGATGGACACGATCGACAGCACCAGCACGATGAACGCGGCGCCGAAGTCGGGGCGGGCCTGGTCCCCGGCCAGCCACGAGGGCAGGTCGAAGAGCTCCTGGAGGTACGCCGACCAGCCCCGCGACACCACCGCGGCCCCCAGCGCCAGCTCCAGGCAGAGGTCCCAGCCGATCACCCAGGCGACGAACTGGCCCAGGGTGGCGTAGGAGAACGTGTACGCGGACCCCGCGACGGGCACGGTGGAGGCGAACTCCGCGTAGCAGAGGGCGGCCAGCGCGCACACGACGCCGGCCAGCGCGAACGAGAGCACGATCGCGGGCCCGGCGTTGACGGCCGCCTGCTGCCCGGTCAGCACGAAGATGCCCGTGCCGATGATGACCCCCACACCGAAGACGGTCAGGTCGAAGGCGGAGAGGTTCTTGCGCAGCTTGTGGCCGGGCTCGTCGGTGTCCCGCATCGACTGCTCGATCGACTTGGTGCGAAAGAGGGACGACATGCGACACGACATGCCCGAATGAGCGCGTTCCTACACGTCGGGCTTGGGCAGAGTACTCTAAAGTCTATCTGTTAAATAGGATTTGGCGAGGGAGCGTGGCGCGATGGGGCGGACATGCACCACGGTCGTCGTGGGCGGCGGCTGTAGCGGCGCGCTGGCGGCGATCCACCTGAGCCGGGACCCCTCCCACCGCGTGGTCGTCGTCGATCCGGCGCCGTTCGACGAGCTCGGGCGCGGGGCGGCCTACCGCACCCGGCACCCGGCCCACCTGCTCAACTCGCGCGCGGTGGCGATGAGCGCCCTGGCCGACCAGCCCGACGACTTCGTGCGCTGGTGCCGCGACCAGGATCTCGGCATCGGCCCGGCCGATTTCGCGCCCCGCGGGGTGTTCGGCGACTACCTGCACGACCGGCTGCGCGGGGCCCGCTTCGAGCACGTGCGGGACGCGGCCACCCGGGTGCACGGGGACGGCACCGTCGAGCTGCGCGGCGGCGGCGCCCGGCGCGGCGACCGGGTGCTGCTCGCGCTCGGGCACGGCGCCCCGGCCTGTCCCCCGGCGCTGGCGCATCTGACGGAGCACCCCCGGTACATCCCCGACCCCTGGGCGACGGGCGCGCTGGACGGCATCGAGGGCGACCTCCCGGTCCTGCTCATCGGCACCGGCCTGACCGCCGTGGACGTGGCCCTGACGCTCGAGGGCCGGGCGCCCGTCGTCGCCGTCTCCCGCCGCGGCCTCCTCCCCCGCCCGCACGCGGACGTCGTGCCCGCCGACGGCTCGTTGCAGTACACCGGAAGCTCCCTGGCCGGCCTGATGCGCGCGGTGCGGGAGTTCGCCGCGACCCAGCGCGACTGGCGGGCCGCCGTCGACGCGATCCGCCCGCAGACCGACGACCTGTGGCGGCAGCTCTCGCCCGAGTCCCGGCGGCGGTTCCTGCGGCACGTCTGCGTCTACTGGGAGGTGCACCGCCACCGGATGCCGCCCGCGACGGCCGCGCGGCTGCGCGACTTCACGATCACGTCCGCCCCGGGCCGCGAGGGCTGGGCGGCCGTCGTCAACTGCACCGGCCCCCAGGGCATCGTGAGCACCGGGCTCGGCCGGGCGCTGCTGCGCGACGGCCTGGCCCGGCGCGACGACACCGGCCGGGGCCTCGACATCGACGCGCGCGGCCGGCTCGTCGGCGCCTCCGAGCGGATCTTCACGATCGGCCCGGTGCGCCGCGGCGCCTGGTGGGAGACGACCGCGGTGCCCGAGATCCGGCGGCAGGCCGATCGGCTAGGCCGCGACCTGCTTGAGCGTCATGACGTGCTCGACCAGCGCGATCAGCACGTCCTTGACCGAGCGCCGGTCCCGCGCGTCGCAGAGCACGACCGGCACGTCCGGGTCCAGGTCCAGCGCCTTGGCGATCTGCGTCGCGCTGTGCTTCTGCACCCCGTCGAAGCAGTTCACCGCGACCAGGAACGGCGTGGCGCGGCGCTCGAAGTAGTCCACCGACGGGAAGCAGTCGTTCAGCCGGCGGGTGTCGGCCAGCACCACCGCCCCGAGCGCGCCCAGCGCCAGCTCGTCCCACAGGAACCAGAAGCGGTCCTGGCCCGGGGTGCCGAACAGGTACAGCACGATGTCCTGGTTGATGCTGATCCGGCCGAAGTCCATGGCCACGGTGGTCGTGCGCTTGCCCTCGACGCCGTGCACGTCGTCGATGCCGACGCCGGCGTTGGTGAGCACCTCCTCCGTCTGGAGGGGGCGGATCTCGCTCACCGCGCTGACGAGCGTGGTCTTGCCGACGCCGAACCCACCCGCGACGAGGATCTTCACCGCGAGGGGAACGTGACCGTCAGAGCGCTCGGAGGCCATTGACAACCGCCTTGAGGATGCGATCGTCGGGCCGCTGCGGCCCGACGGATTGGTCGTACTCCGGTTCGTGCATCTCGATGAGCCCCTGCTGGAGCAGGTCGCCCAGCAGCACGCGCACAACGCCGAGCGCGAGATCGAGATGCGAGGCGAGCTCGGCGACCGACACCGGCTCGCTGGTGCGCGCGAGGATCGCGCGCTGCTCGGGCAGCAGGTGCGGCTCGCCCGAGCCGTCGACCCGGCTCACCACGAAGGCGACCAGGTCGAAGGCGCCGACCGCCGGTTTGGCGCGTCCGCCCGTGACGGCGTACGGCCGGACTACCGGTCCGGCGTCGGAGTCCATCCAGTCGTGCTCACGCTCCCGGTCACCCCGCGGCATCGTGTGAGAGGCCCGGTCGCGACGGCGCGGTGAGGTACTGCCCGACCCTGGTCACCAGCATCGCCATCTCGTAGGCGATCACGCCGATGTCCGAGTCGGCGGCGCTGAGCACCGCCAGACAGGCGCCCTGCCCGGCGGCGGTGACGAACAGGAACGAGTTGTCCATCTCCACGATGGTCTGGCGGACGGATCCGCCGTTGAACTGCCGCCCGGCGCTGCGGGCCAGGCTCTGGAAACCGGACGCGACGGCCGAGAGGTGCTCGGCGTCGTCGCGCCCGAGTCCGCTGGACGCGCCCATGAGCAGCCCGTCGGCGGAAAGCACCACGGCGTGCTGCGCCGACTCGACCCGCTCGACGAGGTCGTCGAGGAGCCAGTCGAGCTTGCCGGTGCGGCTCGTCGAGTGCGTCACTTATGCGTCCCTTTCCGGTGCGTTCGGGTCGTCGCCGGGCGTGATCTGCCCGGCGTCGCGGCGGCCCTTGGTGAAGCCGGCCTGCAGCGACGTCATCATCGCGCGTGTCTGCTCGGGTGAGCGCCCGCCGACCGCGGTGGTCGCGAACTGGGCCGCCGGAATGCCGTCGACGGTCCGCTCCTCCTCCGGCCGCTCGCGCAGCTGCGGGGCGAGGCTGGCCTGACGCCGGCGGCGCGGGAGCCCGTCGTCGGTGAGATCGGCATCGCCGCTGTCGTCCCGGTCCTCCACGGGGGCCCGCTGGACCGGCACCGGCGGCGCAGGGGCGACCGGGAGCGGGACCACGTACTCGACGCGCTGCGGCTCGGGCGGCGGCGCCTCCGCGGTCGGGCGGATGACGTCGGCCGCCTCCAGCTCCAGCACCGCCTCCTCGGCGGCCTGGCGCTCCTCGGCCGGCGTGGACGCGGTGAGCTCGTGGCTCGCCCCGGTGATCAGGTGCGGCGGGACGAGCACGACCGCGGTGATGCCGCCGTACGCCGAGGCCCGCAGCGTGACCCGCACGCCGTGCCGGGCGGCGAGCAGCGCCACGACGAAGAGGCCGAGCCGGGCCGAGTTGGCCGGGTCGAAGTCCGGCGGCTGGGCCAGCCGCTGGTTGGCATCCTCGATCGCCTCCGGGGCCATGCCCAGGCCGCGGTCCTCGATCTCGATCGCGTACCCGTTGGGCACCAGCTGCCCGCTGATCTGCACGCGGGTGTGCGGCGGCGAGAAGGCGGTCGCGTTCTCGATGACCTCGGCGAGCAGGTGGATGACGTCGGCGACGGCCCGGCCGACCAGCGACGCCTCGGGCAGGGCCAGGAACCCGACGCGCGCGTAGTCCTCGACCTCGGAGACGGCGCCGCGGATCACGTCGACCATCGGCACCGGGTGGCGCCAGCCGCGGCCGGGCGCGGCACCGGCCAGGATGACCAGGTCCTCGGCGTGGCGGCGCATGCGGGTCGCGAGGTGGTCGACGCGGAAGAGGTCCTCGAGCTCCTCCGGGTCGGTGGTGCGCCGCTCCATGCGGTCGAGCAGGCCGAGCTGGCGGTGCAGCAGGGTCTGGCTGCGCCGGGCGATGTTGAGGAAGACCTCGTTGAGCCCCTGCCGCAGCTGGGCCTCGTGCACCGCGGACTCCACGGCGGTGCGCTGCACGGCGCTGAACGCGTTGCCCACCTTGCCGATCTCGTCGGCGCCCCACTCCAGCGGCGGCGCCGCGGCCACCACGTCGATCTTCTCGCCGTGGCGCAGCTTGGCCACCAGGGCCGGCAGCCGCACGTCGGCGAGGTCCTGGGCGTCCTGGCGCAGGCCGACGAGCCGGCGGATGAGCGAGCGGCCGATGCGGATCGACAGCAGGATGGACAGCACGACGGCGATGAGGCCGAGCACGCCGGCGCCGATGACGCGCAGCAGGATGCCGGTCGCGACGGGGCCCGCGTCGGCCACGATGACCTCGCCGAAGCGCAGATCGAAGTTGCGCAGCTGGGCCACGAGCTTGTCGTACGCGTCCCGCCAGGCGTTGATGTCGATCGGCAGCCCGGCGCCGGCCCGGGCGTCGGACATGATCTTGTTCTCGAGGTCCTGGACGCGCTTGTAGGAGTCGCTGGTGACGATCGGGTCCCAGATCGTCTGGCCGCCCTTGGGCAGGTCGTAGGTCGCGTCGGCGTAGACGTTGCGCTTGGCCCCGATGGTCGCGATCAGGTCGGAGCTCTCGGTGTTCTGGAACTTCCCGGCCGTGGCCACCCCGTTGATCATCGCGTCCTCGCGGGCGAGCTGCTCGCGGCCGCGGCTCGTGGCGATGACGATGAGGGCGTTGCGGGTGAGCTGGGCGTTGCTGATGCCCGGCAGGGAGTCGTACCAGTGGTAGATCGCGTCGATCGGCCAGTTGTAGACGTTCATCGCCTCGGCCCGGTCGATCTGGCCCAGGGTGATGCGGGTCCGGTCGGCCGCGAGCTGGTCGAACTGGTTGATGACCTCACGCAGCCGGCCCCGGGAGACCTCGGGGATCGCGTCCTGCAGGTCGGTGTCGGCGGCCCGGCGGCGGAAGTCGGTGAGCACCTCGTCGACCTTGGCCCGCTGCTCGTTGAGCGCCGTGGTCTCGGGCCGGCCCTCCTGGCGGCCGGAGGCGAGGTAGACCTGGGTGAGCATGCGCTCGCGCTGCAGCGCGACGATCACGTTCTCGGACGGCTTGCCCGACAGCGCGTAGTACGTCTGGCTGTTGAGCAGCTCGGCGGTGTCCCCCGCCGTCAGCGTCGTCGCGAACACCCACATCACCACGAGCGAGGCCAGCGGCGGCAGCAGCAGCGTGATGATCTTCGCGCGGATCGACCAGGTGCGGATTCTCCACGAAGGGCTTCTCATGCGGTCGGTTCCTCGCTGGGGTCGCGGGGCAGAGGGGTGGCGCCTCGGGCATGATACGGACACGTGGGGCCGGAAGTCACCAGCAAGGTCGCCAGGGGTAGGAAGCACCCTCGCCCCTTTTCTCGCTCTTCGCCCGGAGTACCCGGGACCTCCCGGGTACTCCGGGCGCCATGCGACGTGGACGGTGGGTGGTGGCCGCTCTGGCCTGGACGCTGTGCGCGGGCGGGCTGACGGCCCTGGCCCTCAACGCGACCACGGCGGGGCGCAATGCCCTGCTCAAGGCGGCTCGACCGGCCCCCGGATTCCCCGTGACCGCGTCGCCCTCACCCTCGCCGGACGCGCCGCGAATCCTGCGCTCGCCGGGCGGGAACGTGGTCGCGAGCTGCGAGGGGAGTCAGGTGCTGGTGCGGTACCTCAGCCCCGCCGCCGGATTCCGCATCGTGAACGCGGACCGGGCGCCGGGGCCGCAGTCCCGGGTCACCTTCCGGTCCGACGCTCACGAGGTCCGCGTGCTGGTGCACTGCGCCGGCGACGGTCCGCACGCGGACATCGAGACCAGCTAGGTCACACATCGATCACAATTTATATCACCCGCTCCGGCAGGCCGAGTCCCTCCGGAATCACGGCCGTCCCGACGCCACGGATCGCCATGGAGGCGCAACGCTGCGCAACGTCCGCGGAGTCGGCCAGCCCGGCGCCGGCCAGCCGCGCGAGCACGAACCCGGCCAGGTACGCCCCGCCCGCCCCGGCCGCGTGCGCGACGGGCGCCGGCGGCGCGGCGGTGGCGACCGTCTCGCCGTCGAGGCTGAGCACCGCCGAGCCCTCGGCGTCGAGCGTCACCGCGACCACGGCCGCGCCCGTGCGCCGCAGCAGCTGGCCGCGGTCGCGCTCCGGGTCGAAGTCGGGCGCCTCCCGGTCCGACAACCGGTCCGATACCCGGCCCAGCACCCGCGCGGCCTCCGCCCGGTTCGGGGTGACCAGGTCCGGCCCGGTCGACGCCCACGGGGCCAGGTCGTGCGCGTCCACGGCGAAGAGCGGCAGGTCGAGGCGGCGGGCCGCGAGCAGCTCCCGCACCCGCGGCCCGAGCGTGCCGGCGCCGTGGTCGCAGACGACGACCGCGTCCGGGCGCGGCTCGGTGTTCAGCGTCTCCTCGAGCCGGCGCAGCAGCGTCTCGGCCGCGACCGGGCTCAGCGGGCCGGTGTCGCCGTCGTCGAAGCGGACCAGGACGTACCCGTCCGCGACCACCCGCCGCTTGGTGACCGTCCGGCGGCCGACCGCGGTCACGAGCCGGTCGGCCACGCCCGCGTCCCAGACGCAGGTGCGCAGCCGGGCCCCGGCGTCGTCGTCGCCGACGGCCCCGACCAGGGTGGTCCGGCCGCCGAGCGCGGCGAAGTTGGCCGCGGTGTTGGCCGCGCCGCCGCACACCTCGCGGGTGGCGTCCAGGGCGATCACGGGCACCGGCGCCTCCCGGCTCAGCCGGACCGGGGCGCCGCACAGCCAACCGTCGAGCAACGCGTCCCCGACGACGAGGATCGCGGCGTCGCGCCAGCCCTCGGCCAGCGCGGCGAACTTGCCTGAGATCTGCACCGGCCGCCGCTACCCGGCCCCGCGCGCTTCATTCCCTGCGACAATCGGACCATCGAACACGCAGACGTGGCGATCATCGGCGGGGGCATCGCCGGCCTGTCCCTCGCCGCGGAGCTCGCCGAGCTGGACGGCCGGATGGTGGAGCGCTCGGGCGGCACCCGCCCGGAGCTGCGTATCGTGCTGCTCGAACGGGAGAACCAGTACGCGTACCACGCGACCGGGCGCTCGATCGCCGCGCTGTCGGAGAGCCTGGGCTCGCCCGAGCAGCGCGCCCTCGCCCGCGCCTCCCGCACCATCCTCGACGCGCTCGGCGCCGAGTCCGGCACGCCCCTGCTGCGGGCCCGCCCGGTGGTCTGGGTGGCCGACGAGGACCACCTCGGCGCCGTCAACGCCCTGCTGACCGCGAACCCGTCCCTGCGCGCCGTCGACCCGGCGGCCGCCCGGACCCTCTGCCCCGCGCTGCGCCCCGGGGCCGCGGCCCGGGCCGCGGTGGAGCGCACCGCGCAGGACGTGGACGTGGACGCGCTGCAGCAGCAGTACCGCGACCGCGCCAACGCCGCCGGCGCCGTCCTGCGCACCGCGATCGGCCTCGAGTCCGGCACCTGGGACGCGGCCCGCGGGCGGTGGACGGTCACGACCGACCGCGGCGAGCTGACCGCGACCCGGATCGTCAACGCCGCCGGGGCCTGGGCGGACGCGGTCGCGGCCCGGCTGGAGGTGCGGGGGGCCGGCCTGACCAGCTACCGCCGCACGGTCGCGATCGCCTCCGCGGACGGCGTCGGGCCGGCCTGGCCCCTGGTCCTGGACGTGGCGAACCGCTTCTACTTCCGCCCGGAGCGCGGCGGCCTGCTGATCTCCGCCGCCGACGAGACCCCGAGCCCGCCCACGGACGCGGAGGCCGCGCCCCAGGACGTGACCGTGGCCGTGGAGCGCGTGACGGCCGCGACGACCCTGCACCTCGCCCGCGTCCGCACCAGCTGGGCGGGCCTGCGCACCTTCGCTCCCGACCGCAACCCGGTCGTCGGCCCCGACCCGGAGCAGGACGGCCTCTTCTGGTTCGCGGGCCTCGGCGGCACCGGCATCCAGACCGCGCCCGCCCTGGCCCGGCTGGCCGCGGCCCGGCTGCTGGGCGAGCCGTTCGAGATCCCCGACCTGCGCCCCGACGCGCTGCTACCCCGCTGAACGCAGCCCCTCGGCGGCCGGGGCCTTCGCGACGGCGACCGGCAGGCCGCCGGGGGTGCGCAGCAGGGCGCGGTCGGCGTCCTCGACGAAGGCCAGGTCGGCCTCCACGTGCCGGGCCGCGGCCGAGAGCAGCAGGGCCACCACCGGGTCCTCCGCCCGGCGCCGCAGGCCGTCGAGGTTGCGCAGCTCGCGCATGAGATACGTCCGCTGCTGCGACAGCACCGTCTTGACCGTGTCCGCGTCGCCGGAGCGGGCCGCGGCCGTCACCTTCAGGAAGAAGTCGTCGCGGAACCCGCCGCTGCGCGGGGACGCCTCGCCGAGCCAGCGCCGCAGCTCCTCGTGGCCGGCGCCGGTGATCTCGTAGACCACCCGGTCCGGCTTGACCGCCTGGGCGTGGCGCTGCGAGACCACCATCCCGTCGCGGGAGAGCCGGTCCAGGATCTGGTAGAGGTGGCCGATGTTCAGCGGTCCCCACTGCGGGCCGACCGCCGTCTCGAACGCGCCCTTGAGCTCGTAGCCGTAGCTCGGCCCGTGCGACAGCAGCGACAGCACCGCGTGATGGATCGGCATGACCCGAGATGCTACCCCTTGCATTGTCACAATGCATTGCGACAGAGTAGGCGCGTGATCCCATTCATCTGGGCGCATCTACGGGGGCGCGCGGCGAGGTCGGTGGCGCTGCTGCTCGGCGTCCTGGTGGCGACCACCGGCTTCACCGTGCTCACCGGGGCGACCGACACCGCCCGGCTGGAGGTCACCGGCGAGGTGAACCGGTCGGCCGTGGCCGCCTACCAGGTGCTGGTGCGACCCGAGGACACCCGCACGGCGCTGGAGAACGACCGGCAGAAGGTCCGCCCCAACTCGCTCAGCGGCATCTACGGCGGGATCACCCGCGACCAGGTGTCCAGGATCGCCGCCCTCGACGGCGTGGACGTGGCCGCCCCGATCGCGATGGCCGGCTACGCCAACCAGAGCCGCATCGCCCTCGCCGACGTCACCGGCCTGGTCGACCGCTCGCTCGACCGGCAGCTCATCCGCGTCGACCGGACGTTCCTCGCCGACCACGAGCTGAGCACCGCCAAGGGCCGGGCCCAGTTCGTCTACATCACCAAGCACGCCCTCGCCTGGCCGAAGATGAACGGGGCCAGCTCGTCCCGGGTGGAGTACAGCGACGGCTCGGTGCGCGTCGGCCGCGACCTGTGCGCCGACACGGTGCCCGTCCTCGAGGAGGGCCGGCCGGTCTGCGACTGGATCGACCGGGGCGAGATGTCGAACCTGATGAACGACCTGCAGGGCACCCGCCTCGACGTCTACCAGCTCCTGCCGGACGGCCGGTTCCAGCGCGGCTCGGCCGGCGAGAACGGCGACGGGCTCGTCACCGCCGACACCGCCGAGGCCTTCCTGTACTGGAAGACCCCGCTGCTGCTCGCCGCCGTCGACCCGGGGGCCGAGGCGCGGCTGGTCGGGCTGGACCGGGCGGTCACCGCCGGGCGCTGGTTCGGCCCCGGCGACCGGGTGCTGCCGAAGCGGCCGCCGATGAACCTGGCCACGCTGCCGGTGCTGTCGGTCGAGCGGCCGTACCCGGACAACGGCCTCCGCATCGGCCTGAGCCGGGTGCCGCTGAGCGAGCCGCCGCCGGGCGACACGCCCGCGCACGCGCTGGCCACCCTCGACGCGATGACCGGCCCGCCGCTGCAGACGCGGACGGTGCAGGCCGACCCGCAGGAGCTCGAGGCGCAGCACTACCTGGCCCCGTTCATGCTCACGGGCGGCGTCGACTACACCGAGCGCCCGGACGGCTCGCTCACCGCCGTCCCGGTCGCGAGCAACCCGGAGGCCTGGCGGCTGCGGGACGAGTCCGGCGTGCACGTGCCCTGGCAGATCTACGACACCTCGTACCGCACCGTCAGCCAGTCGACCAACCTCGGCATCGCCAGGACCATCGGGCTCTACGACCCGGCCCGGGTGCGGGCGTTCGACCCGCTGAGCAAGGTCCCGATGGAGACCTACCAGGCCCCCGTGGCCACCGGCGGCGACCAGCGCAGCCGCGACCTGCTCGGCGGCGGCGCGCTGCTGCCCGACGGCAACCCGGCCGCCTACCTGGCCACCCCGCCGACGCTGCTGACCAGCCTCGACCTGCTCGACCAGGCCTACGCCGAGGCCGGGCTGAGCACCGCGGCCAAGGCGCCGGTCTCGGCCGTGCGGGTGCGCGTGGCCGGCGTGCACGGCTTCGGCGCGGCCGAGCGGGAGCGGGTGCGGGTCGTGGCCGAGCGCATCGCGGCCGCGACCGGGCTCGACGTCGACATCACCTACGGCTCCTCGCCGCAGCCCCAGCTCGTGGACATCTCGGCGGGGCAGTTCGGCCGGCCGGCGCTGCGGCTGTCGGAGCTGTGGACCCGCAAGGGGGTGGCCGCGGCGATCGTGAGCGCCGTGGATCGCAAGAGCGTCGTGCTGTTCGTCCTGGTACTCGTGGTCTGCGCGCTGTTCCTGGCCAACGCCGTCACGGCCGGGGTGCGCGACCGGCGCGTCGAGCTCGCGACGCTCACCGCGCTCGGCTGGCCGGCCCGGCGCGTGTTCGGCGTCGTGCTGGGCGAGGTCGCCGCCATCGGGCTGGTCGCGGGCGCCGGGACGATGCTGCTCGCCGGTCCACTCGGCTACCTGCTCGACGTGCGGGTTCCGTGGGGGCGGGGGCTGCTGGCCGTACCGATCGCGCTGCTCCTGGCTCTTCTGGCCGGACTGCTCCCGGCACTGTCCGCGGCTCGCGCACGGCCGGCGAAGGGGCTGCGACCCGCGGCGCGCCGACCCCGCCGGGCCGGCCGCCCGCGCGGGCCGATCGGGCTGGGCCTGCGCAACCTGCTGCGCGTGCCCGGGCGGACCCTGCTCGGCGCGGGCGCGCTGGCGATCGGCATCACCGCGGCGACCGTCCTCGGCGCGATCACCTTCGCCTTCCACGGCGCGATCGTCGGCACGCTGCTCGGCGACGCCGTGTCACTGCAGGTGCGATCGGTCGACACGGTCGCGGTCGCCGCCACGGTACTGCTGGGCGCCCTCGCCGTCGCCGACGTGCTCTACCTCAACATCCGCGACCGCTCGGCCGAGCTCGCCACCCTGCGCGCGGCCGGCTGGACGGCCGGGGCGCTGGCCCGCCTGGTCGCCGCCGAGGGCTTCGGCATCGGCGCGCTCGGCGGCCTGCTCGGCGCCGGTCTCGGCCTCGGCGGCGCGGCCTGGCTGGTCGGCGCCGTGACCGTCGGCCTGCTCTGGACCGCGGCCGCCGCGCTCGCCGGCGGCGCCCTGGTCGCGACCGCGGCCGCGATCGTCCCCGCGCTGCTGCTGCAGCGCCTGCCCACCGCCCGCCTGCTCGCCGAGGAGTAACGCCATGTCAGGGGCCGCGCTGTCGATCGACGGGCTCACGAAGCGTTTCCAGGACATCGTCGCCGCCGACGAACTCTCGCTGGAGGTCGCCGCGGGCAGCTTCACCGCCGTCACCGGGCCGAGCGGCTCGGGCAAGTCCACGCTGCTGCACCTGGTCGGCGCCATCGAGTCCGCCGACGCCGGCTCCATCGTGGTCGACGGGGTGGAGGTGACGGGGCTGCGGCGGCGGAGGCTGTCGCAGTACCGGCGCACGGTCGGGTTCGTCTTCCAGCGGTACCACCTGCTGCCCGCCCTGACCGCGCTGGACAACGTGATCGCCCCGGTGCTGCCGTTCAAGGTCGGGTTCGACAAGCGCGCCCGCGCGCGGGAGCTGCTCGACGCGGTCGGGCTCGCCGGGCGGGAGCGGTCGCTGCCGGCCCAGCTCTCCGGCGGCCAGCAGCAGCGCGTCGCGATCGCCCGGGCGCTCATCGGCGCGCCGCGGCTCCTGCTGGCCGACGAGCCGACCGGCAACCTCGACTCGGCCCACGGCACGCAGATCCTCGACCTGCTGCTGGAGCTGCGCGACGAGCACGGCATGACGGTGCTGCTGGCCACGCACGAGCAGCCGATCGCGGCCCGCTGCGACCGGCTGATCCGCCTCGGCGACGGCCGGATCGACGAGGACATCGACCTGACGACCGGCGAGTCTCCCGAATCCACGCTGGCGCGCGCCACCCAGCTGCGGCTTTAGCCGGGATATGCACCATTTGGCGAGTACGATCGCTGGTACGTGTTTGCGGGTTGGGGGTGGTATGCCGCAACTCGATACCGGCGTGCTCGCGCGGCCCGAACGACTGCGCGCCCTGCGCCGCGCGCACCTGCTCCTGAGCTCCTCGTCGGCCCCGGTCGACGGCCTCGTCCGGCTGGCGGCCCGCTCGGTGGTCGCCCCGGTCGGCCTGCTCACGCTCGTCGACGACGAGCGCATGCACGTGGTCGGCCGGCACGGGCTGCCGCCGGACCTCGACCACGTGCACGCCGAGCCGGCCACGAGCTCCTTCTGCCAGTTCGTGGTCAGCGAGGACTCCGCGCTGGTGGTCCGCGACGCGCGCGAGGACCCCGTGCTGCGCGACCTGGGCGTGGTGACCAGCCGGCACATCACGGCGTACCTCGGCCAGCCCGTCCACGACACCGCCGGGAACACGCTCGGCGCGGTGTGCGTGACCGACTCGGTGCCGCGGCACTGGACCGACGAGGACATCGCCGCGATCGCCGAGTGCGCCGGGCTCATCGAGGTCATGCTGGCCGCGGAGACCTCCCGCGAGGACATCGCGCTCGCCGCCGCCGAGACCGACGCCGTGCTGGAGACGGCCCTGGAGGCCTTCGTCGCCATCGAGCTGACCGGCGAGATCACGCGCTGGAACCGCGCGGCCGAGCGCACCTTCGGCTGGACCGCCGCCGAGGCGATCGGCCAGCACGTGCACGAGCTGATCATCCCCGAGCGCTTCCGGGCGGCTCACCGCGCCGGGCTCATGCGCCTGGCCCGCGGCGGGGTGCCCCGGCTCATCGGCCAGCGTCTGCAGCTGTACGCCGTGAACCGCGCCGGCGACGAGTTCCCCGTCGAGATCACGCTCAACGTCGTCGAGGGCACGCTCGGGCGGCACGCGCACGCGTTCATCTACGACATCAGCGAGCGCGTCACCGCCGAGCGGCAGCTCGCCCGCGAACGCCACTTCCTCTCCGCCCTGCTGGACAACCTCGACGCCGGCGTGGTCGCCAGCGACGAGCGCGGCAGGCTGATCCTGTTCAACCGCGCGATGCGGGACATCACCGGCCACGACGCCGACGGCTCCACCCAGGACGCCTGGACCGTGCTGCGCAGCGCCCCGGGCGGCGAGACGATCACCGGCGAGGACATGCCGCTCACCCGGGCCTTCCGCGGCGAGCACATCCGCGACGCCGAGTTCGTCATCCACCTGCCGGACCGGCCCCGCCGCTCGTTCACCGTGAACGCCCAGCCGATCCGCGACTCCGACGGCACCCGCCTCGGCGCGGTCGCGGCCCTGCACGAGGTCACCGAACGCCGCCGGGCCCAGCGGCTCATCGAGTGCGAGCTGGCCGTGTCGCGCATCCTGGAGCAGGCCCCGACCATTGAGGAGGCCGGCCCCGAGCTGCTGGAGACCGTCGCGCGCACGCTGCACTGGCCGCACTCGGAGATGTGGCTCGTGGACAGGGTCGGCAACGTGCTGCGCAACGCGGCGATGTGGACGGAGCCGGGGTACGAGATCCCCTACCCGGACCCGCTCGCCCCCGGCAAGGGCGTCTCGGGCGTGGCGTGGGAGACGGGCCAGCCGACCTGGATCCCCGACATCTCCGCGGTCAACAGCCACCTCAACGTGCCCTCGCTGGCCAAGCACGGGCTGCGCGTGGGCCTGGCGATCCCGATCCGCGACGGCTCCGGGGTCACCGGCACGCTGAGCTTCTTCGGCGACGCCGCCGAGCAGCCCGAGCAGTCCCTGATCGCGCTGCTGTCGGGCATCGCCGCGCACGTCGGGCAGTTCCTGGAGCGGCGCCGGGCCGAGGACCTCGCCAAACAGCTGGCCCGCACCAAGGACGAGTTCATCGCGCTGGTCGGCCACGAGCTGCGCACGCCGCTGACGTCGATCTCGTCGTACACCGAGCTGCTCCTGCACGACGACCACGACGACGAGGCCACGCGCGAGCAGTTCCTGGCCGTGATCGCGCGCAACGCGGAGAACCTGCGCGCCATCATCGACGACCTGCTCGACCTCGCCGGCCTGGAGAGCGGCTACGTCACCATGGTCGAGCGCCCGCTGGACTTCGCCGCCGTGGTGCGCGAGGTCGCCGACGCCAACGCCCAGGCCGCGCGCGAGAAGGACCTCGACGTCACGGTCGTCCTGCCCGAGGGGGCCGCTCCCGTCGCCGGCGACCTCCCGCGCCTGCGCAAGGTCGTCGACCACCTCGTGACCAACGCGGTGAAGTTCACGCCCCCGGGCGGCCGCGTCGAGATCCGCCTGGACAGCGACGTGGCCGGCGTCACCCTGCACGTGGTCGACACCGGGGTCGGGATTCCGCAGGAGGAGCGGTCGCGGCTCTTCGAGCGCTTCTTCCGCGGCTCGAACATCCGCAACCAGGGCGTACCGGGCACCGGCCTGGGCCTGGCGATCAGCCGCACGGTGGTCGAGCGCCACGGCGGCAGCATCACGGTGACGGATCACGGCGACAAACCGGGCACCACCTTCGTCGTGCGCCTACCCGCCTACTGCCCCTGAGGGTCGTCCACCCGCGCGGGTGCGCTCGGCGCGGGTGCGGCGTCGCGCCCCCGGGGCTTCGCCGTCCACCTACCGCCCCACCGCCCCCGAAGAGCCGTCCACCGCGCGGGTCCGCTCGGCGCGTTTGCGGCTTTGCGAGCATCGGGCAAGCTGGGTGCATGCGGTCTCGATGGTTGTCGTTGCTGGTGGTGAGCGCGCTGGCACTCAGTGCGTGCTCGAACTCCGATACCTCATGGAAGAGCCCCGGCAGCGGTACCTCCGCAGGCCCCGCCGAGAGCAAGAAGATCCCGATCACCTCGCCGGCCGACGGCGCGAAGGACGTCTCCACGGCGCTCGACCTCGTCTTCAACGCCCCCGAGTCGGCCGAGGTGACCCTGAAGGACGCGTCCGGCGCGACCATCACGGGCAACGCGGTCGACCAGCAGCCGCCGAAGTCCGCCGCATCGGCCGGCCCGTCGGCGGAGGCATCGGCCCCCGCGACCGACGGCGTGCACTGGGTGCCTGACAAACAGCTTAAATGGGGCACCGAGTACACCGCGACCGTGAAGGCCGACGGCGCCACCGGCGAGGTGAGGTTCACCACGATGGCCAAGCCGTCGAACCTGGTCCGGGTCACCAGCCAGGTCGGGGACAACCAGGTCGTGGGCGTCGGCATGCCGATGATCCTGAACTTCGCCAACGACGTGCCCAAGGAGGCCCGGGCCGCGGTCCAGCGCCGGCTGTTCATGTCCTCCGACCCGCCGCAGGAGGGCAGCTGGAACTGGTTCAGCGCCAAGGAGGTGCACTACCGCCCGAAGGAGTACTGGCAGGCCGGCACCAAGCTGAAGCTGCGCGCCGCGCTGGGCGGGGTGTCGCTGGGCAACAAATCGTACGGGCAGCAGGACCTCACCGTCGATGCCACCGTCGGCAAGAAGCTCATCATGGAAGCCGACAACGCCACGAAGAAGATGACCGTGACCGAGGACGGCGTGGTCCTCAAGACGATGCCGATCAGCCTCGGCAAGCCGAGCAACCCCTCGGACAGCGGCAACTTCATCGTGATGGTGAAGAACGAGTGGGAGTGGTTCGACTCCTCCACCTACGGCGTGCCCGTCGACTCCCCCGACGGCTACCGCACCAAGGTGCAGTTCCCGCAGCGCATCACGTGGAGCGGCCAGTACATCCACGCCGCCCCCTGGTCCGTCCCCGACCAGGGCAAGCGCAACGTCTCCCACGGCTGCGTCAACGTGAGCCTGGAGCTGGCCCAGTGGCTCTACGGCGTGACCCACATCGGCGACCCGGTGATCGTGAAGGGCACCGAGGAGCGCGTGAAGTACGGCGACGGCTGGACGGACTGGGAACTCCCCTGGGACCAGTACGTGAAGGGCAGCGCCCTCTGATCCCCGACCGAAGCTCCCTCGCGAACCGGCGCCACCTCCCTCGTGGAGGCGGCGCCGGTTCCCTGTTCCGGCCCGCGCCCTCCGCGTCCCCCTCTCGGACGCGGCCCGTTTTGGCTGGCCGCGGGGTGACCTGGTAGCCTGATTCATCGCGCTAGGTGACGCGCCGTCGTGCCATGCGCTCAAGGAATCCAACCCGAGCTATCAAGACGAGGCTGTCGCGTGGCGAACATCAAGTCCCAGATCAAGCGCAACCGGCAGAACGAGAAGCGCCGCCTGCGCAACAAGTCGGTGAAGTCGTCGCTGAAGACGGCCATCCGCAAGTTCCACGAGGCGACCGCCGCCGGCGACAACGACACCGCCGCCGCGCTGCTCCGTGACGCTTCCCGCAAGCTGGACAAGGCCGCCAGCAAGGGCGTGATCCACAAGAACCAGGCCGCCAACCGCAAGTCGGCCATCACCAAGAAGCTGCACGGCCTGACCTCCGCCTGACCGGAGCAGCAGCAGCTCGCGAGCCCTGCGAAAAGCGCCGCCCACCTAGGTGGAGCGGCGCTTTCGCCGTGCCCAGCCCCAGGCCGAACACCCGCACCGCCCCAGCCGCGCGAGCGCGAGCGCGGCCAGGCCGAACGCCCGCACCGCCCCAGCCGCGCGAGCGCGAGCGCGGCCAGGCCGAACGCCCGCACCGCCCCAGCCGCACGAGCGCGAGCGCGGCCAGGCCGAACGCCCGCACCCCGAGCCGCACGAACGCGGCCAAGCCGAACGCCCCCCGCCGCACGAACGCGGCCAAGCCGAACGCCCGCACCGCCGCGGCCGCATCAACCCGGCCGGCTCAATCCTCCGCACCGCGGCGGCGCACCCGGCCCCGTCCCACGGGGACCATCGGCCGCCCCTCGCGGCGCGCAGCTCGACGAGGCGCCGCGCCGCGTGCCGCGCCCGACCGCCGCACCACACCGGCTCGCCGCCCGTGAGACCCCGCGCCGCCCGCCCGTCGCGCAGCGGCATCGCAACGTCGCACCACCAGCCCGTCCCGCGCCGCCATCGCATCCGTGACACCTCAACGCCGGGCCGCGTCCCAACTTCCCGCCTCCGCTGAGCAACACGCCGAAGCCCGGGAATCCCCGCAGCCCCCAAGCACAAAAGTGGCCCTAAAACCAAAGTGGCCCTGGAACAAAAGTGGCCCTGGAACAAAGTGGCCGTGGAACAAAAGTGGCCCTGGAACATCGGAAAGCCGAAGCCCACCGATCCTCCAAGGCCACACCACCGACACTCACATGCCGGATAAATTGGATTTACCGGTTACATGCCGACCCTCAACGGCGAGCCGGCGGCACAAAGCTTCAGGCAAACCGCCCCTGGTTGACCCCACCGGTACGCTGCCGAGCCAGCTCGTCATCCGACCGCCAGCCCCGGTCCGCGTGCCGCCCCGAGCCGAAATGCCTCGACGTCACGTTGTCGGTCTCGTCCGACCGCCTCCGCCCGGGCGGAGGCGTCTGCGGCCGAGCGTGCCGCCCGGGCGTCTCCGGGCGCAGCGGCCGGGTGTCGTGCCCGTGGTTCTGCTCCTCGTCATAGCGCCGGTGTCCGCCGGTGGACTCCCCCGACCGGTACGCCTCCCCGCGCGCCGCCAGATCGCGAGCCGCCTGCTGCGGCCCCGTGCTCTCCCCGGTGTAGTCCGACACGTAGTCGGGCGCCCCCGGCTCCCACTCGCCCCACGACGAGCCGGACGCGTACAACGATCCGGACCCATACGGCGACCGCGCCGGAGTGCCCCAGGCCGCCTGGTCGGCGAACCCGGTCTCGTCGTCCCACTCGCTGGCGTCGGCCGCGGCCGAGTACTGCGCCCCGCGCGCGTTCTCCCCGGCCTCCCAGGCCGCCCGATCGCCCCACGCGGTCTCGTCGCCCCAGTTGGCCTGCGCCTGCGCGCCCGGGACGGCCGGGGTGCTCCACGCCGCCCGATCGCCCCACGCGTTGGTCTCGGTCGGCCAGTCCATCGGCGCCGGATCGCGCACCGGCTCGGCGGAGGTCGCGGCCGCCTGCTCCGCCCAAGGGTCCTGCGCCGGCTGGTCGCGCCAGCGATTGTGCACCGGCTGGTCGCCGCGGCGATCCTGCGCCGGCCGGTCGCTCCACTCCGACGGGTGCAGCAGCCGCGACCGCTGGAACCCGTGCGAGTCGGTGTCGGTCCACTCCTCGCCGGCCGCCTCCAGCGCGTGCGAAGCCGGGACCTCCGAGGCGTACGAAGCCTCCGAGGCGTACGAAGCCGAAGCCTCCGGGGCGTACGAAGCCGAGCCGTCCGAAGCGTACGAAGCCGGAGCCGCTGAGCCGTGCGACGCCGGGGCGTCCACCACGGGGACGGGGGCGTCGTCCGAGGCGGGCGAGATCCCGTAGCCGGCGTCGACCACCTCCCGGTTCCCGTCGTCCTCGGCCGCGTGCCGGGACCCCGCGTCCTTCGGCGGCACGGAGATCTTGATGACCCCCACCTTCTTGCGCTGCGCCGGCGGCTCGACGGTCCGCGTCCGCACCGCCGGCGCGGCCGCCGGAGCGGCGGACGCCTCGGCGCCGGCGCGAGCGGACGCGTCCGACCGGAGGGCAGACGCGTCGGACCGGGCGGCGGACGCGTCGGACCGAGCCGCGGACGCGTCCGAACCCGCCCGACCCGCCGTCCGCCCGGCGCGGGCGATCTCGGCGCGGTCGAGCGCGGTCGTGGTACGCCGGGGAACCGAGGCCGGCTCGCCGATGCGGCCATCCGGATCCACCCGAGTGGAGGACGCCCGATCGAGTGAACCCCGCTCCGCTCCGCGCACCAATGCCCGGGCGCGGCGGGACCCGCCGATGACCATGTCGTTGACCTTGACCATGATCGCCACGACGGCCGGCAGGACCGGGACCGCCCACCAGCTGACCAACTCGGCCAGCGCCAGCAGCACCCCGGCGGCGATCATGCACTCGAACAGCAGGAAACTCACGAAGCCGCCCACGTGCAGGTGCCGAAGCCGCAGCGCACGGACGTAGAGCGGAGCCTGTTGCGCGAACCCGTTGCTCGTCGTCATCGTCCTATTCCTCCACCGCGCGCAGCGACCACTGCGAACACCGCCCGCTCGAGGGCATAGCCGCGGTCATCCGATCCACCCTTCACGGCGGCGTTGCACTCTGCAGCCGCTCGCATGGCATCAACGAGCGCCTCGGCCGTCCAGCCACGGGCTTGGCGCTGCGCGCGTTCGACCTTCCACGGAGGCATTCCCAAACTCCCGGCGAGTTGGTATGCGCTGCCCTTGCCGGCGGAGGCCACCCGGGCGACCGTGCGGACCCCGTCGGCGATGGCGTCGGCGATCGGCACGGGGTCGACGCCGACGTGCAGCGCCCACCGCAGCGCCTCCAGCGCGCCGGCCGTGTCGCCGACCATCACGGCGTCGGCGACGCTGAAGCCGGACACCTCGGCCCGGCCCTTGTAGTACTGCGCGACGATCTTGGCGTCGATCCGCCCGCCGGTGTCGGCGACGAGCTGCGAACAGGCCGCGACGATCTCCCGCAGGTCGTTGCCGACCGCCGCGAGCAGCGCCTCGGCCGCGTCGTCGCCGATCTTGCCGCCCTGCCGCCGGATCTCGTTCTTGACGAAGTCGACCCGCTCGCGGTGCTTGCCGATCTTCGCGGCGGGCACGACGTCGGCACCGGCCGCCTTCATGGCGTCGGCGAGCGCCTTGCCCTTGGCCCCGCCGGCGTGCGTGACCACGAGCACCACGTCGTCCTCGGGCGCCTTCGCGTAGGCGGTCAGCGCCGCCGAGACGTCCTTCTTCGCGTCCTGCCCGTCGAGCACGACGATGACCCGCCGCCCGCCGAACAGCGAGGGGCTCAGCATCTCGGCCAGCTCCCCGGCGACCAGCTCCCCGCCGGCCCGCTGCCGCACCTCCGTGTCGGGCTCCTCGGCACGGGCGGCGGCGATGGTCTCGGCGACGGCGCGGGAGACGAGCAGCTCCTCGTCGCCGATCACCAGGCGAAGGCGCGGAAGGTTCGACACGCGGCCCATCGTGTCACGCATCCCGGGCCGCGACCGCGAGGTGCCCGGAGCCGTCGCGCACGACGGCCAGGTCCCCCAGCTGGTCGGTCCGCATGACCCGGGCCCCGTCCCGGGCCAGCGTCGCCATCAACGAGGGGTTCGGATGCCCGTAGTCGTTGCCCACCCCCACGCTGACCAGCGCCACCCGGGGCCGCACCGCCGCGAGGAACTCCGGCGCCTGATACGCGGAGCCGTGGTGGGCGACCTTCAGCACGTCGGCGCGCAGGTCCAGCCCGAGCAGGCTGAGCTGCTCCTCGGTCTCCGCGTCGCCGGTGAGCAGGATGCGGAACCCGCCAGCCGAGACGGCCAGCACGAGCGAGTTGTTGTTCGGATCCGAGCGGGTCCCGGTCACCGGACGCACCGGCCCGAGCACCTCGATCCGCGCCGCGCCCACCGTCAGCGCGGAGCCCGCCGGCGCCGCGACGGCGGCCACCCCGCGCGCCAGCACCGCCGAGCGCGCCCCGGCCGGTTCCGCGAACGCGGGCGCGAGCAGCCCGTCGACCTGCCGCCCGCGCAGCACCCCGTCGAGCCCGCCGACGTGGTCGACGTGGAAGTGGCTGATGACCAGCAGCGGTACCCGCCGCACGCCGAGCCGCCGCAGACACCCGTCCACCGGGTCCGGGGCCGGTCCGGTGTCGACGACCACGGCCGCGCCCGGACCGGCGGCGACGGCGAGCGCGTCGCCCTGCCCGACGTCGCAGGCCACGACGAGCCACCCGCGCGGCGGCCATGCGGCGGCGAGGTAGCGCACCGGCACGGCCCCGAGCACGACCGCCACGGCGACGACGAGCACCCAGCGCCGCACGACCGGCCACCGGAACCCGGCCAGCAGCGCCGCGATGAGCGCCCCGAGCAGCAGCCCGCCGCCCGTCCCGCCGGGCCACGGCAGCAGCCCGGCCGGCACGCCGGCCCCGCGATGGGCGACGAACACGAGCCACCGGGCCGGCCAGGAGGCGACCCAGGCGGCGAAGGCGGCCACGGAGGGCAGAACCGGCGACAGTACCGCCGCCAGAAGCCCGGCGATCGTGGCCGGCGCGACCGCGGGCGCCGCGAGCAGGTTGGCCGGGATCGTGGTCAGGCTGACGCCGGCCGAGATCGCCGCGATCACCGGCGCGCACGCCGCCTGCGCCGCGGCCGGCACCGCGAGCGCCTCGGCCGCCACCCGCGGCCAGCCCCGCGCCCGCAGCGCCTCCGTCCAGCCCGGCGCGATGAGCACCAGCCCGCCGGTGGCCAGCACCGACAGCGCGAACCCGGCGTCCACGGCGAGCTCCGGGTCGACGACGACCAGCCCGAGCACCCCGGTGGCGAGCGCCGGCACCGCCGCCCGGGGCCGCCCGAGCGCGAGCGCGACGAGTGCCAGCCCGCCCATGGCCGCGGCCCGCAGCACGCTCGGCGAGGGCCGCACGAGCACCACGAACCCGGCCAGCGCGACCACGCACACCAGCGCGGCGACCCGCGGCCCGGCCCGGCACCACCGCACCAGGACGAGCACCAGCCCGACCACGATCGCCAGGTTCGCGCCGCTCACGGCGGTCAGGTGCGTGAGCCCGGTCGTCTTGAAGTCCTCGGCGAGCGCGGGATCGAGCCGGCTGGTGTCGCCGACCACGAGCCCCGGCAGCAACCCGCCCGGATCGGCCGGCAGCCCCCGGCAGGCCCGCTGCAGCCCGGCGCGCAGCGACCCGGCCGCCCGCTGCACCCACGGCGCCCGGCCGACCAGCTCCGGCGCCCCGTCGGCCGACAGCAGCGCGGCCCGCAGATCCCCGCCGTCGGGCGACGAGAGCCGGCCGGTGATCCGGACGTGCTGCCCCGGCAGCAGCCCGAGCCACCCGTGGTCGCTCGCGAGCACGAGCACGCGCGAGGACAGCTCGACCCGTTCGCGTTCGAGCCCGATCCAGTCGAGCCGTGCCGGCACGATCACCGTCGCGTTCCGGCCGACGTGCGCCCGCCCGAGCCGCGGGTCGTCGGTGATCTCCAGGCCGGCGAGCACGGTCGCGTGCCGGGCGGCCAGGCCCCGCAGCGGCTCGGCGTCCCGCTCCCCGACCCGCGCCGCCGTGGCCGCCGCGCCGCACGCCACCCCGGCCGCGACGGCGGCGACGATCCAGCGCGAGCCCCGGAACGTCGCGAAGAGCACCACCAGCGCGGCCCCGGCCAGCCCCCAGCCCCACACCGCGGGCAGGAGCAGCGAGCCGATCGCCGCGAACCAGCACCCCAGCGCCGCCCCCACCAGCCGCAGGTCGGCGCTCATACCGTGACCTTGTCCTTGAGCTGCGCGAACTTCGCATCGCCGATGCCCTCGACGTGCCGCAGATCGGTGACCGCGCGAAACCCGCCGTGGGCCTCGCGGTATTCGACGATCCGCTGCGCCAGCACCTCCCCGATGCCGGGCAGCTTCTGCAGCTCGGCGGCGGAGGCGGTGTTGAGGTCCACCAGGCCGGAGCCCGCCCCGGCGACCGGCGGGGCCGGCACCCCGACCGCGATCATCTCCCCGTCGACGACCTTGCGGGCCAGGTTGAGCCCGGTGGTGTCGGTCCCGGCCACGATCCCGCCGGCCGCCTCGATCGCGTCGGCGACCCGCGCCCCGGCGGGCAGCCGCACCAGCCCGGGCCGCTGCACCTTGCCGGTCACGGAGACGATGAGCACCGCCGGGGCCGACGACGGCCCAACGACCGCCGACACGCCCACGGAGGGCGCCGCGGTCACGTGCGGCCGCGAGAACCACACCACCCCGGCCGAGACGCACACCACGATCCCGGCCACCACGAGCAACACCCGGACCCCGCGCCGCCCCGGATCGAACGAGGAGGTCAGAGGTCTTCGGCGCTCCCGGAAGGTCTCGTCCCAGGGATAGTCGTCATCGGGCTCGAGCGGCGTCACACGATCCATGCGCAGGAGGCTAGGCGCGCGAAATCCACGGTGCCGGCCCCCTGTGGACAACTCACGAAATCCTGTGGACCACCACCGCGACCATGCCCGGCCCGACGTGCGCCCCGACCACGGCGCCGACCTCGGTCAGGTACACCTCCCGCAGCCGCTCCCCGATGCGCTCCTTCAGCGTCGTGAGCAGCGCGTCCGCCCGATCCGGGGCGGCCAGATGATGCACCGCGACATCGACGTCAGAAGATCCCGCCGACTCGACCGCGATATCCACCAAACGCGCCAAAGCCCGGCTCGCCGTGCGCACCTTCTCCCGCACCACGACACCCTCGGAGGTCGTGTGCAGGATCGGCTTCACCGACAGCGCGGTGCCCAGCAGCGCGGCCGCCGCCCCGATGCGCCCGCCGCGCCGGAGGAACTCGAGCGTGTCGACGTAGAACAGCGTGGTCGTACGCCCCGCCGCCGCCTCGGCCGCCGCGCGCACCTCGGCGAGCGTGCCCCCGCCCGCGGCCGCCTCGGCGGCGGCGAGCGCGGGGAATCCGAGCCCCATCCCGGTCGACTCGGTGTCGATGACCTCGACCTTGCCGCCGAAGTCCGCGGCGGCCAGGGCCGCGGCGTCGTAGGTGCCGGAGAGCCGCGCCGACAGGTGCACCGACAGCACGCCGTCCGCACCGTCGTCGAGCAGCCTGCGGTACACCTCCGCGAACGCCTCCGGCGACGGCCTCGACGTGGTGACGGCGACCCGGCGCGCGCCCAGCGCCTCCGCGACCGTGGCGGAGTCGATGTCGGCGGTCTCCAGGCCCGGCACGCCGTTGACGACCACGGCGAGCGGCACGACGGTGAGCCGGCCACCGGTGGTGGCGGGCAGCGGCGGCAGATACGCGGTCGAGTCGGTGACCACGGCGACGGCGGGCTGCGGGCGGGTCATGACCGCACCGTAGCCGATCCCGGAAACGGCCAGAAGCCTAGTTCTCGACCCGGCTCACACGAAACGGCGTTCCCTGCTGGCAGGTGGTCATCATGGTGGGCTCGGGCGTGCCGTAGACGGTCAGCGTCTTGCCGCTCTTCATCGACTCCCGGTCGCCGCCGAGCAGGAGGTAGGTCTCCTTGTCGGTGGTCAGCAGCACGCAGCCGGGCTCGACGCCGTCCTTGACCGTGCCCCGCACCGAGACGAGCGGCTGGGCCGAGCCGAGGGTCAGCGACGGCCGGGCGGACGGCACGTCCGACGACGGGGCGGGCGGCACGATGGACGGCGGCGGCGCCGTGACCGGCTCCGACGTCGACCCGCACCCGGCGAGCCCGCCCAGCGCGAGCCCACCAGCGACGATCAGCGCTACAAACCTCATGACACCTTCGACGCTAGACCCGCCCGGACGGTTCCGGGCGGGAACGAGGACGGGTTCGCCGCCGATCAGGGCAGGTTGTGCGCGTCCAGCATCCACCCGCGCACCGGGTCGTGCCGCAGATGGGTGCGGTGGCAGTTGTGCAGCGGGCCGAGCAGCGGGGCGTATTCCAGCGGCCACCCCAGCAGCGCCACGGTGGCGAACCGGGCCGCCGCACCGTGCGTCGCGGCCACGACCACGGCGTCGGGCCCGGCCGCGTCGACCGTGTCCTGCAACACGGCGACCATGCGCTTCGCCACGACGTCGATCTCCTCGACGCCGGCGTCGCCGACCTCCTCGCCGCGCCGCCACCGGGCGAACGCCTCGGGCCAGCGCGCGGTCGCCTCGGGGTGCGTGAGCCCCTCCCACTCGCCGAACCCGCGCTCGCGCAGCCGCGGGTCGAGCGTGGGGGTCAGCCCGGTGGCCGCGGCCAGCGCCCCCGCCGTGGTGGCGGCGCGCTGCAGGTCACTGGAGACGAGGACGGCGGGCCGCAGCGCGGCGAGCCGGGGGGCGCTCTCGGCGGCCTGCTCGATGCCGAGGGCGGACAGCGGTGTGTCGGTCTGCCCCTGAATCCGCCGGGCCGCGTTCCACTCCGTCTGACCGTGCCGCCACAGGATCAGCAGCGTCATGCGGTCGCGGGAAGGTCGCGATCGACGAACTCGATCTGCGGGCAGTCCTTCCACAGCCGGTCGAGCGCGTAGAACTCGCGCTCCTCGGTGTGCTGGACATGCACCACGATGTCGACGTAGTCCAGCAGCACCCACCGCCCGCCGCGCTCACCCTCACGGCGCACCGGCTTCGCCTTCTCCGGCAGCTGCACCAGCCGCTCCTCGATCGCGTCGACGATCGACAGGACCTGCCGCTCGTTCGGCGCCGAGGCCAGCAGGAACGCGTCGGTGATGACCAGCTGGTCGGCCACGTCGAGGATCACGATGTCCTCGGCCTTCTTGTCGGCGGCCGCCTGCGCGGCGGTGAGCGCCAGCTCGCGGGCACGCTCAGTAGCGGGCACCGGACTCCCTTCGTCGGACCACCCCGGCCAAGGTTCGCCGGGCTGGTTCCAGCCTCTCACGCGAGCACGACATTGTGCCCATCAGATGTTTCCGACTTTTCGGTACAAACCCCGCTTCGCGATGTACTGCACCACCCCGTCGGGCACCAGATACCAGACCGGTTTGCCCTCGGCGACGCGCCGGCGGCACGCCGTGGAGGAGATCGCCATCGCCGGGACCTGCACCAGGCTCACCGTGTCGGCCGGCAGGTGCGACGCGCTCAGCTCGAACCCGGGCCGGGTCACGCCCACGAAGTGCGCGAGCTCGAACAGGTCGGAGGCGTCCTTCCACGACAGGATCTTGCCGAGCGCGTCCGCGCCGGTGATGAAGAACAGCTCGGCGTCGGGACCGTACGAGGCGCGCAGGTCACGCAGCGTGTCCACGGTGTACGTGGGCCCGCCGCGGTCGATGTCGACGCGGCTGACCGTGAAGCGCGGGTTGGACGCGGTGGCGATGACGGTCATGAGGTACCGGTCCTCGGCCGGACTGACCGCGCACTCGCTCTTCTGCCACGGCTGCCCGGTCGGGACGAACACGACCTCGTCCAGCCCGAACCGGTCGGCCACCTCGCTCGCGGCCACGAGGTGCCCGTGGTGGATCGGGTCGAAGGTGCCGCCCATGATGCCAACACGCATCAGGGCATCGTAGTGATCGGGGCGCCGGCCCCGGGACGTGTGCAGCGTCACCCGAACGGGCGCGGCGGGTACGACGAACACGGTCGGTAAGCGGTACGGTGACGCGCATGACGATGTCCCACCCCAAGGGCGACTTCGACAGCTCCCGCGCCGTGTGGCGCTCGGCGCCCGGCGACAGCCACGGCAGCCGCGTCGAGGTGGCGTTCGTCGACGACCTCATCGGCCTGCGCAACGGCGCCGACCCGGCCAGCCCCATCCTGGTCTTCACCCAGGACGAGTGGGACGCCTTCGTGGCCGGCGCCAAGGACGGCGAGTTCGACGTCTGAGGCGCCCGCCGAGGACGTTCAAGGCCGGCCCGCCGCACCGGGCCGGCCCGGCCAAGGCGCTGCGTGCGCCCCGCGGAGGCCCGGCTACCGGTGCCACGCGGAGCGCGGCGGTCGGTAACCCGGCCTTCGCGGGGTGCGCGCAGACGGAATCCGGGCCCGCCGCAGCCCCGCCTCGGCGATGCGCCAGGCCTTACACCAGCAGCGACCGGATCGGGGTCATCCGCTCCAGCCGCGGCGCGAGCGCGCGCAGCCGCAGCGCGAGCGTGACCGCCTCGAACGCCGCCTCGTCCGGCCCGCCCGGGTCGCCGCCGAGGCGCTCGAGCACCTCGCCCCAGTCGAAGACCCGGCCGGGCCCGAGGGCCACCGGCCGCCCGACCCGCTCCGCCACCGTCGCCGCGGTGACCAGCGAGTCGTCCGCGATCGCCGCCGCGATCCCGAGCCCCGCCACGTCCAGGTCACGGACCCCGGACACGACGGCGTCGACCAGCGTCGGCGCCGGCCGGTCGAAGGCCACCCAGGCGACCCACCGCGCCCCGGCCCCGGCCCCGGAGCCGGTGTCCAGGGCCGGCACGACGGGCAGCGCCCCGCCGCCCGGCAGCGTCTCCACACACAGGTCGTCCGCCCGCCCGAACAGCGCGTCCGCCGCCGTCTCGGGCACCTCCCCGGCCACCAGGAGCCGGAACTGCCGCAGGCGCATCACGGCCGCCGCCCGCACGCCCGGTGCCGATGGGTGAACGCGTCGATCCGCCGCGCCACCCGGTCCGCCGCCGGCCCCCGCGGCACCGCCGCCGGGATGCCGAGCCAGCCGTGACACCCCGGGCACTCCAGCCGCAGCCAGGCCCGCTCCTCAGAGTTCTCGTCGTTCCACACAGGTTCCTCCCCCGCCGACGCCTCCCCGCCCCCACCAGCGAACACCAAAATCCCCCGCCCGGGAGGGGCCAGCAACGCCCCCTTGACATCTCCCGACCGCTGCTACTATGGGCTCCATGTCGTCGCGAACCGTCCGACAGAACAGCTGGCGCGCCCGCTAGGGGCGGCCAGACTTCGCGCATCGCGACAACCCCACAGACCACCAGGGCCGCCCGGAATCCGGGCGGCTTTTCGGTGTGTGCGGACACCGCCCGGGACCCGGCGGCTCCCCCACCCAGGAGGAACGAGTCCCATGTCCGACCGCCGCATCTCCGGCTTCAAGCCCACCGGCCCGCTTCAGCTCGGCAACTACGTCGGGGCGATCCGCCCGGTGGTCGACGGCCAGGACCGGCCCACGATCGTGTTCGTCGCCGACCTGCACGCCATGACCGTCCCGCACGATCCGCAGCGCCTGCGCGAGCTGTCGCTGCAGGTGTCCGGCCTCCTGCTGGCCTCCGGCGTGGACCCGCGGCGCACCATCCTCTACCGCCAGTCGGACCTGCCCGCCCACGCCGAGCTGCACTACCTGCTCGAGTGCGTCGCGAGCTACGGCGAGGCGCACCGAATGATCCAGTTCAAGGAGAAGGGCGGCGGCAGCGGTACCCGCCTGTCGCTGCTGACCTACCCGGTGCTCATGGCCGCGGACATCCTGCTGCACGACATCGCCGAGGTGCCCGTCGGCCGCGACCAGCGCCAGCACGTCGAGCTCACGCGCGACCTCGCGCTGCGCTTCAACGAGCGCCACGGCCCCGTCTTCACCGTCCCGCGGGCCACGCACCCGGCGATCGCCGCGCGCCTGGCCGACCTCGCGGACCCGGCGGCGAAGATGGGCAAGACGAACGCGTCCGGCAACGGCGTGCTGTTCCTGCTCGACCCGCCGGACGTGCTGCGCCGCAAGATCATGCGGGCGGTCACCGACACGGCCGACGAGATCGTCTACGACCCCGCGACCCGGCCGGGAGTGTCGAATCTGCTGGAGTTGCTCGCCGTGGCCACCGGGGACGACCCGCGGCGGATCGCCTCCGGCCACACCGGCTACGGCGCGCTCAAGAAGGCCACCGCCGACGCGGTGATCGCCCTGCTGGAGCCGATCCAGCGCCGCTACCACGCCCTCAGCGAGGACGACATCGAGCAGATCCTGGCCGACGGGGCCGAGCGCGCCGCCGAACGCGCCGACGCGACCGTGGCCCGCACGAAGGCGGCCATGGGCCTCAGCAGCGCACGGCCCGCTCGCGCAGGTAGCCCAGCGACGCCGGGGACGGCGCCGGCGTCACGCTGAAGCGCGAGGGCCGGTACTCGATCTCCTCGAGGACGAGATCGGCCTCGGCGAGCAGCGCCCACGGCACGTGGAACACCTTCTCGCCCGGCACGGACACGCCCACCAGATCCACGGCGGGCAGCAGCGCCGGCGTCCCGACCGCCCACTGGGCCGAGGTGAACGCCGTGCCGTCCGGCCGGGCGGTGAGGGTGGCCTCGGCCAGCCGCGGATCGCCCAGGGTGCGCCGCTGGTGCTCGGCGACGTCGACGGCGAGCCGCCGGCCGGCCCGCGCCGCGGCCGGGTAGGCCGGATGCCCCCGCTCGGGCAGGAACGGCACCACGCGGCCTTCGTCGTCGGTCGTGTACGCCATCGGCGAGAGCGGCCGCGGCGTGCGCGCGTACTCGTCCGCCGCGAGCTCGTACAACTGCTCGACCAGCCGCGGCTCGTCGGCGCACACGAGCAGCATCAGCGTGCTGGGCAGGAACGCGACCGCCCGGCCCCCGACCTGCTCGTCGAGCTCGGCCAGCCAGCCCTCCAGCAGCACCCACGAGACCAGCTGCTCGCCGCTGTAGTCGGGCACGTGCAGTACCGACGGCCCGAAGAACCCGGCCGAGGAGGGCAGCTCCGCCCGGGCGAGCGTGCGGTGATGGGCCGCGGCGAAGATCGCCTCCGCGCTCACCCCCCACCGGGCCGGGCTGTCGATGTCCAGCGGCACGTCCCCGGCGAGCACGACCTCGTCGAGGTGCGGCAGGGCGGGCCGGCGCAGCGTGCGGGTCCCGCGGGCGGCATGGCGCAGGGCGAGGCGCAGCTCGGGCAGCGCCTCGGCGAAGCTGGCCGGCTGCGCGGGCGGGGTGAGGCTGTGCGCCACGAACTCCCGCACGAACTGTTTGCGGTCGCCGGGTTTGCGCTGGTACTGCGAGAACGCCTTCGACAGAAAGAGCGTGCTGTACGCGTCCTGGCCGCATTCGCAGACGATGGCGAACTGGGTCGGGCGGAATTCGGCGTCGGTGAACCCGAGTCTGCGCAGCTCGGCCAGGACCTGGTCGGCGAAGCGCTCCCGTGGTGAACGGGCCGGTCGGGTCAGCCGCTCGAGGATGCCCACCGAAGCGACACTAGCCTCAGCCGAGCTCCGACGCGATGGGCTCGGGGGCAATCACGAGTTTTTCGTAACAGAGGCTGAGGGGGCTGTGTACGTACGGCCCATACGGCGGAATCGGTCGGTAACCGGCCGATTCGTACAATCGGATCGACTCCGGCTGCCGCGCGCCGGTCTCGAGTCGGATGAACAGGTAGTGCGAGCCCGCGGCCAGGTCCTCCAGCAGGGCGAGCAGCCGCCGGGCGATCCCGTTGCCGCGGTAGGCCGGCCGCACGTACATCCGCTTGACCTCGACCGTCTGGTCGTCCAGCGGCTGGATGGCCCCGCACCCGGCGGCGACCCCGCCGACCGAGGCGAGCACGAACTTCGCGCGCGGGTCGAGCGGGAACCGGCGGGCCTGCGGGTCGCCGTAGCGGTGCGCGGTCTCGTCCGCCGCCAGCGTCACGAGCTCGGCGACGCCCGGGTCGGTCACCGCCCGGCGCATCACCGACAGGTCCCGCCCGGCCTCGTCGAAGCGCTTCTCGAAGCACCGGCTGCCCTCGTACTTCACGTACCGCCCGAACCGCGGGATCGGCCGGTAGCCGGCCCCCAGGAACAGCGCGATGGCCTCGGACGCGGTGACCCCCGCCTCCAGCCGCAGCACCCGGTGGCCGCGGGAGGCGGCGAGGTCCTCGAGGGCGGCGAGCATCCGGCGGCCGAGGCCGCGGCCCCGGTACCCCGGGCGGACGTAGAGCCGGGTCACCTCGGCCGCGTCCAGGTCGATGGCGAGCAGCGCGCCGCACGCCACGGCCTCCCCGCCGACGACCGCGACCAGGTAGCGGGCGGCCGGGTCGACCGAGTACACGTGGCCCTCCCGGCCACCGTCGCGCGCCCGCAGCTCGACCTGCTGGTCGACGACGAGCGCGATCACCTCCGAGTCGTCCGATGGACGTTGCTCGATCAACATGGAACGACGGTACGCACCCTCGATTTCCCCGATGTTTCACTCACCGGGCAAATCGCGTTGCGGAGCGGCTCAGAAGTCGTCGTCGTCGCCCGAAGGGGAACCTTCCAGCTCCTCGTAGGGGCGGCGGCGCGCGGCCCGCATGGCCTTGCGCTGAGCGGCCCCGACCCGCTGGTTCGGCTCCTCGAGGCGGTAGTCGGTGCCCCGGTTGCCGGGCACGAACTCCTCCTCGACGAAAAGGTTCGGCTGCCAATCGAATTCACGAACGCCAATTCGAACCGGATCGCCGGGCTCGGCGCCGGCCTTCTTGAGCGCGACCTCGACCCCGAGCCGGGCGAGCCGGTCGGCGAGGTATCCGACGGCCTCGTCGTTGTCGAAGTTGGTCTGGCGCACCCAGCGCTCGGGCGCGCCGCCCTTGACCACGAACACGCCCTCGGCGTCGCGCTCGATGGTGAACCCGCTGTCGTCGACGGCCACGGGCCGCAGCACGATCCGGGTCCGCTCGGGCGCCGGCGCGGCCAGCCGGTGCTGCTTGACCAGCTCGGACATGGCGAACGTGAGCTCCCGCAGCCCCTCGTGGGTCACGGCGCTGACCTGGTGCACGGCCAACCCGCGCGCCTCGAGCTCGGGCCGCACGATGTCGGCGAGGTCCCGCCCGTCCGGAACGTCGATCTTGTTGAGCACGACGAGCCGCGGCCGATCCTCGAGCCCCCCGTACGCCGCGAGCTCGGCCTCGATCGCGTCGATGTCCGACAGCGGGTCGCGCTCGGTCTCCAGCGCCGCGGTGTCCACGACGTGCACGAGCACCGCGGTGCGCTCGATGTGCCGCAGGAACTCCAGCCCGAGCCCCTTGCCGGTGGCCGCGCCCGGGATGAGCCCCGGCACGTCGGCCACGGTGAACGTCTCGTCGCCGGCCTGCACGACCCCGAGGTTGGGCACCAGCGTGGTGAACGGGTAGTCGGCGATCTTCGGCCGGGCCGCGGAGACGGCCGCGATCAGCGACGACTTGCCGGCGGAGGGGAACCCGACGAGCCCGACGTCGGCGACGCTCTTGAGCTCGAGCACGACGTCGAGCTGCTCGCCCGGCTCGCCGAGCTCGGCGAAGCCCGGGGCCTTGCGCCGGGTGCTGGCCAGCGAGGCGTTGCCGCGCCCGCCGCGCCCGCCGCGGGCCAGCTCGAACCTGGTCCCGGCCCCGACGAGGTCGGCGATGACGTCGCCGTCGAGGGTCTGCACGACGGTGCCGTCGGGCACCCGCAGCTCGAGCGTCTCGCCGTTGGCCCCGTCGCGGTCGTTGCCGGCCCCGCCGTTGCCGTTGCGGGCCTTCTGGTGCGGGTGGAAGTGGAAGTCGAGCAGCGTGTGCACGCCCGGGTCGACGATGAGCGTGACGCTGCCGCCGTGGCCCCCGTCGCCGCCGTCGGGGCCGCCGAACGGCTTGAACTTCTCCCGGTGGATGGACACGCAGCCGTGACCGCCGTCGCCGGCCTTCACGTGCAGCACGGCCCGGTCAACGAACGAGGTCACCGCAGTTCACCCTTCCAACAAAAAATCCAAAGACAAAGATCATGACTCGGGTCCGCGATGGTGCGGACCGTTCCTCCCGCGAGACACCGCTCGGCGCTGCGCGCCGTCGCTGCCAGGTCCGCGGTTGGTCGCGCTGCCCCGAGCATCAGCCCGACGGGCGCGAGGACTGCTGAAACGCAGCAACGGCGGGCGAGGAGCGTTTATGCCCCTGCCCGCCGCCGGAAACCTGCGAGATCAGCCCTCGGCCGGAGTGATGCTGACCGTCTTACGACCACGCTTGGTGCCGAAGGTCACGTGGCCCGGAGCGAGCGCGAACAGCGTGTCGTCCCCGCCACGGCCGACGAGGTCGCCCGGGTGGAACTTGGTGCCGCGCTGACGGATGATGATCTCACCCGCGTTGACCAGCTGGCCACCGAACCGCTTCACGCCGAGCCGCTGGGCGGCGGAGTCGCGCCCGTTCCGCGAGCTGGACGCACCCTTTTTGTGTGCCATCGCGCTTGCCCTACTTCCCGGTGGAGATGCCGGTGACCTTCACCTGGGTCAGCGGCTGACGGTGACCCTGGCGCTTGTGGTAGCCGGTCTTGTTCTTGAACTTGTGGATCCGGATCTTCGGACCCTTGGTGTGCGCGACGACCTCAGCGGTCACCGCGGCGCTGGCAAGCTTGGCCGCGTCGGTGATGAGATCCTCGCCGTCGACAAGCAGGACAGCGGAGAGCGTCAGCGCATCGCCCGGCTCGCCCGCGAGCTTCTCGACCTCGATCACATCGCCCTCGGCGACCTTGTACTGCTTGCCGCCGGTCTTGACGATCGCGTACATGGGACGCGGACTCCTGTCGTAGAGCTCTGGCGGGCTGGTCCGGGATGTGTGCCGTAACAGGCACGCAAAAGACCCCGCGCACGAAAGTGCGCTTTAGAGAGAGTACGCCACGGGTGGCGTACTCCCCAAATCAGGGGCGGGTCCGGCGTCGGACGCCACCCCGGCGAGTGCGGCGACGGGCCCCGTTGCCCGACCCCTCTTCCTCGTCCTCGTCGATGTTGTCGGGGTCGTCGTCCGAGGCGATCGGCGTGAAGTCCGCCTCCTCGGGCGCGTCCGCCGCGGCCTGGACGGTCTCCTCCTCCGCCGGCGCCTCCTCGGCGACGGCGGTGGCCCCGCGGCGACCCCGGCGACGGCCGCGCGGCGCGGGCGCGTCGGCCTCCTCGACCCCGCTGGTCACGCCGGGCGAGCTCGCGGCCGAGGCGACCTTGGCCACCGCGTGGTTGTGACCGTTGCCGCCGCCCCCACCGCCGCCGCCACGCTTCTCCGGGATCGGCTCGGTGTGGATGATCAGGCCGCG
This sequence comes from Dactylosporangium sp. CA-052675, assembly GCF_050947935.1. Classification (GTDB taxonomy): domain Bacteria; phylum Actinomycetota; class Actinomycetes; order Mycobacteriales; family Micromonosporaceae; genus Dactylosporangium. The sequence goes on from NZ_CP192010.1 coordinate 9,412,007, forward strand.
GCCCTTGCAGACCTCACAGGTCTCGCTGAAGGCCTCCAGCAGGCCCTGGCCGACCCGCTTGCGGGTCATCTGCACCAGGCCGAGCGAGGTGATCTCGGTGACCTGGTGCTTGGTCCGGTCCCGGCCCAGGCACTCGGTCAGCCGGCGCAGCACCAGCTCGCGGTTGGACTCCAGCACCATGTCGATGAAGTCGATGACGATGATGCCGCCGAGGTCGCGCAGCCGGAGCTGGTGCACGATCTCCTCGGCCGCCTCCAGGTTGTTGCGGGTGACCGTCTCCTCGAGGTTGCCCCCGGCGCCGGTGTACTTGCCGGTGTTGACGTCGATGACGGTCATCGCCTCGGTGCGGTCGATGACCAGGCTGCCGCCGGAGGGCAGGAACACCCGCCGGTCCAGCGCCTTGATCAGCTGCTCGTCGATGCGCAGGTCGGCGAAGACGTCGCCGGCACCGGTGTAGCGGTGCACCCGGTCGACGAGGTCGGGCGAGACGTGCGACAGGTAGGGCTCGACCGACTCGAAGGCCTCGTTGCCCTGGATGACCAGCTCGCGGAAGTCCTCGTTGAACAGGTCGCGCACGACCCGCACGACGAGCTCGGGCTCCTCGTAGAGCAGCGCCGGCGCGCTGCTGCCGCCGGACTTCTCCTGGATGGCCTCCCACTGCGCCTGCAGCCGCTTGACGTCGCGGGCCAGGTCGTCCTCGGAGGCGCCCTCGGCCGCGGTGCGCACGATCACGCCGGCGCCGTCGGGCACGAGGTTCTTGAGCACGTCACGCAGCCGCTTGCGCTCCACGTCGGAGAGCTTGCGGCTGATGCCGGAGGCGTTGCCGTGGGGCACGTAGACCAGGTGGCGCCCGGACAGCGCGATGTGGCTGGTGAGGCGGGCGCCCTTGGTGCCGATGGGGTCCTTGGTGACCTGCACGAGCACCGAGTCGCCGGACTTGAGTGCCTGCTCGATGGTGCGGGTGCGGCCCTCGAGCCCGGTGGCGTCCCAGTTGACCTCGCCGGCGTAGAGCACCGCGTTGCGGCCCCGCCCGATGTCGACGAACGCCGCCTCCATGCTGGGCAGCACGTTCTGGACCCGGCCGAGGTAGACGTTGCCGACCATCGAGCTCGACGACGCCCGGGTCACGTAGTGCTCGACGAGCACCTTGTCCTCGAGCACCGCGATCTGGGTGCGGTCGTTCTTCTGCCGGATGACCATCGTGCGGTCGACGGCCTCGCGGCGGGCCAGGAACTCCGACTCGCTGAGGATCGGCGGGCGGGTGCGGCGCTGCTCGCGGCCGTCCCGGCGGCGCTGGCGCTTGGCCTCGAGCCGGGTCGAGCCGGAGACGCCCTGCACCTCGTCGCGCGCGGCGGAGCGCGGCTCGCGGATCTTGACGACCACGTGCGGGTCGTCGGCGGCCTCGGTGTCGGTCGCGCCCTTGCGCCGGCGGCGGCGCCGGCGGCGGGTCAGGCCCTCGCCGTCGTCCTCGCCGTCCTCGTCGGCGGACGCCTCCGCCTCCTCGTCGGCGGCGCCCTCCTCGCCCTCGCCCTCGGCCTCGGCGCCCTCTTCGCCCTCCTCGAGGTCGTCGACGCCGTTGCCGCGGCCCCGGCCGCGACCGCGCCGGCCCCGGCGGCGCCGCCGGCGCCCGGTGCCCTCGAAGGCGTCCTCGTCCTCTTCCTCGTCCTCGTCGGTCTCGGCCTCGTCGGTGTCGACGGGCGCCTCGACGGCCTCGACCGGCGCCTCGGCGACAACCTCCTCGGCGGCGGCCCGGCCCCGGCGGCGCCGGCGACCGCGGCCGACCGGCTCCTCCTCGGCGAGCTCCTCGTCCTCGGCGGCCGGCACGGGCGCGGGCCGCTCGGCCCGGACCGGCGCGACCTGCTCGCTGGGCGGCATGAACAGCAGCTGCACGGGCGCGGCGCGGCGACCCCGGCGCGCCGGCGGCTCCTCCACGACCAGGGGCTCGAGCTCCTCGGGCGTGTCGGCGTCCTGCTCGGCTTCCTCGGCCGCGAACTCCTCGCCCAGCGGCTCCTCGGCCTCAGCGACCGGCAGCGGCTCGGCCTCGGCGAGAGGCTCGGCGGGAAGTTCGGCGGGAAGTTCGGCGGCGGGCTCCGCAAGCGGCTCCGGCTCGACGGCCTTGGTGCGGGTCCGCCGGGCCCGGGTGGCCTTGACGGGCGGGGGCGGTTCGTCCAGCGGCAGCGCCTGCTGCCCGGACTCGCCGGAATCGCCGGTTTCGGCGGCTTCGGGGGCCGGCGTCACCTTCCGCCGTCGGCGGGTGGGCGCGGGGGCCGGCTCCTCGGCGGGAGCCGCGGCCTCAGGGGTCTCGGGGGAATCCGCCGCGGGCGCCTCGGCGGAGGCGGCCGCGGTGGCCTTGGTGGTCCGGCGCCGGGTGCGCCGGACGGGGGCGGTGGTCTCGTCTTCGCTGGCTGCGGCAGCAGCCACCGGCTCGTCGCCGGTGGTCTCGCCGCTCGCCGACTCGTTGTCGAACATGCGGACGTTCTCCAGTTCTGGCGCTCCCGGGCGCGTAGCAACGCAGCCACACGGGGGCACCGCATATATGTTGTGCCGGCGGAGGTATCCGCTCACGCGGACGATCCGCCGAAAGTCTGCCAACCTCGTGCCCGGCGACCGGCGGCCCGCCACTTGGCGGATCACCCGTCGTCTACTGCGACGAAGTCCCTACGACGGCCGCCGGCCGATCCCCGTCGCCGAACTGGGCGAGCGGATCGACGAGTTCACCCTGCGCGGTCAGCACTCCCTGAGCCAGTCGGGTCGCACGGGGCGGAACCGGCGGCTCCAGGTCGGCCACAACGCGCAGACCGGACAGCACATCGTCGGGTCGCACGGTCGGGGTCACCTGCCGCACGACAAGGTCGAGTATCGCACACGGTATGTCGGTGACCTCGGAAGGTAGGTCACCGTTGGTGGAATCCGACAGAATTTCAAGATCAGAGGCGTCGAGACGGACCACCGCGGCCCGCGTGTCGAAGGTCCGCCGGCCCTGCTTCGTGAGCCGGTCGACGAGCACCTCGGGCGCGTCGAGGAAGGTGCGGACGGCGACGGCGGCGTCCGCTCCGGAGATGCCGGGCAGCTCGATGCGCCAGGTCGACGCGTCGATGCGGTCGGCGAGGCTGCCCCCGCCGGTGAGCGGCGACTCGACCGCCTCCAGCACGTCGAGGCCCGGCGAGAGGGCCGCGTCGAGGGCCCGGCGCAGCTCGTCCGGGTCGACGACGGCCCGCAGGCCGATCTCCAGATACTCCGCCTCGCTGGCCACTCCGGTCGGCGCGGCGGACGCGTAGGAGACCTTCGGGTGCGGGGTGAAGCCCTGCGAGTAGGCGATGGGCACGTTGGCCCGCAGCAGCGCCCGCTCGAACGCGCGCGCGAAGTCCCGGTGGGAGGTGAACCGCAGCGGGCCCCGCTTGGCGTAGCGCAGCCGGATCCGCTGCACCACCGGGTCCTGGTTCGCCTCAGGCTGCCGCTTAGCCATGCCCGGCTCCGACCCCGGGCACGCGCAGCCCGCCGACCGGCGTGAGCGGGAGCAGCTTGCGCCCGGTCGGGCCGATCTGGATCTCGGTGTCCTGGCTGGGGCACACGCCGCAGTCGAAGCACGGGGTCCAGCGGCAGTCGTCCTGCTCGTAGCCGGTCAGGGCGTCCTGCCAGTCCTGCCAGAGCCAGTCCTTGTCGAGGCCCGAGTCGAGGTGGTCCCAGGGCAGGACCTCGTGCTGCTCGCGCTCGCGGGTCGTGTACCAGGCCAGGTCGACGCCGTAGGCCGGCAGCACCTCCGCCGCCGCGTCGACCCAGCGCCGGAAGGAGAAGTGCTCCGACCAGCCGTCGAAGCGCCCGCCGTTCTCCCAGACCCGCCGGATGACCGCCCCGACGCGCCGGTCGCCCCGGCTGAGCAGGCCCTCGACCTGGGAGGGCTCGCCGTCGTGGTACCGGTAGCCGATCGCCTTGCCCAGCGAGCGGTCCGAGTTGATGGCCTCCTTGAGCGCCTTGAGCCGCCGGTCGATGACCTCCGGCTCCTCCATCGCCGCCCACTGGAACGGCGTGTGCGGCTTGGGCACGAACCCGCCGATGGACACCGTGCAGCGGATGTCCCGCGAGCCGGTGGCCGAGCGCCCGGCGCGGATGACCTCGTGCGCGAGCTTGGCGATCTGCAGCACGTCGTCGTCGGTCTCGGTGGGCAGACCGCACATGAAGTACAGCTTCACCTGCCGCCACCCGTTGGTGTAGGCGGTGACGACGGTCCGGATCAGGTCCTCCTCGGTGACCATCTTGTTGATCACCTGGCGGATCCGCTCCGAGCCGCCCTCGGGCGCGAAGGTGAGCCCGGTGCGCCGCCCGTTGCGGGACAGCTCCTGGGCGAGCGTCACGTTGAACGCGTCCACCCGGGTGGAGGGCAGCGACAGCGAGACGTTCGTGCCCTCGTACTGCTGCGCCAGCCCCGAGCACATGTCGCCGATCTCGGAGTGGTCGGCCGAGGACAGCGAGAGCAGCCCGACCTCGTGGAAGCCGGAGAACTCCAGCCCCTCCTTGACCATCTGCCCCACCGTCGTGATGCTGCGCTCGCGCACCGGCCGCGTGATCATGCCGGCCTGGCAGAAGCGGCACCCGCGCGTGCAGCCGCGGAAGATCTCCACCGCGTAGCGCTCGTGCACCGTCTCGGCCAGCGGCACCAGGGGCTTCTTCGGGTACGGCCAGGCATCGAGGTCCATCGTGGTGCGCTTGTGCACCCGGAAGGGCACGTCGGCGCGGTTGGGCACGACCCGCTGGATGCGCCCGTCGGCCAGGTAGTCCACGTCGTAGAAGCGCGGCACGTAGACCGACTCGGTGCGGGCCAGCCGCAGCAGCAGCTCGTCGCGGCCGCCGGGCTCCCCCTCCGCCTTCCACTCGCGGACGATGGCGGTGATCTCGAGCACCGCCTCCTCGCCGTCGCCGAGCACGGCGGCGTCGATGAAGTCGGCGATCGGCTCCGGGTTGAAGGCCGCGTGGCCGCCGGCGACCACGATCGGGTGCCGGGCATCCCGCTCGCGCGCGTCGAGCGGGATGCCGGCCAGGTCGAGCATGGTGAGCAGGTTGGTGTAGCCGAGCTCGGTGGAGAACGAGACGCCGAAGAGGTCGAACGCGGTGACCGGCCGGTGCGCGTCCACGGTGAACTGCGGCACACCCTCGCTGCGCATGAGCTGCTCGAGGTCGGGCCAGACCGCGTAGGTGCGCTCGGCGAGCACGTCGGGCTGCTCGTTGAGCACCTCGTAGAGGATCTGCACGCCCTGGTTGGGCAGGCCGACCTCGTAGGCGTCCGGGTAGGACAGCACCCAGCGGACGGCGACCGAGTCCCAGTCCTTCACGACCGCGCCGAGCTCACCGCCGACGTACTGGATCGGCTTGCTGATCCGCGGAAGCAGTCGCTCGAGTTGGGGGAAGACGCTCGTCACACTCACGGAATACCAGAGTACCTACCCGGGAACCTGTTCCTCTCGCTGCCGCCGGTGGGGTGCCCGCCCGCGGGGCTGCCTCGGGGCCGGCGTGCCGGGGTGCGGGTCGGGAATGGGCAGCGTGACGGGCTCGCCCGCCTTCACCGACACCCGTTCGCCATGGTGGCGCAGCGCGACCTCGCCCTGGTCCACGGAGTAGGTCGCCCGTCCGTGCTCGACCTCCACCCGCAGCACGTCGCCGTGGATGGTGAGCGCGAACTTGAGCCGCTCCATCCGCGCGGGCAGCCGGGGCACGAACGACAGCTCCCCGCCGTAGTCGCGCATGCCGCCGAAGCCGGCCACGATCGCCAGCCAGGTGCCCGCCAGCGAGGCCATGTGCAGGCCGTCGCCCGCGTTGTGCTGCAGGTCGTAGAGGTCGACGAAGGCCGCCTCGCCCAGGTAGTCGTAGGCGAGCTCGGTGTGCCCGACCTCGGCCGCTATGACCGCCTGGGTGCACGCCGACAGCGAGGAGTCACGGACCGTGCGCTCGTCGTAGTAGTAGAAGTTGCGGGCCTTCTGCTCCGGCGTGAACGCGTCGCCGCGCCAGTGCATCGCCAGCACCAGGTCGGCCTGCTTGACCACCTGGCGGCGGTACAGGTCGAAGTACGGGTAGTGCAGCAGCAGCGGGTAGTGCTCGGGCGGCGTGTTCGCGAAGTCCCACTCCTGGTGCAGGGTGAAGTTCACCGACTGCTGGTGCACGCCGAGTTCGTGGTCGAAGGGCAGGTGCACCTTCTCCGCCGCGTCGCGCCACGAGGAGATCTCCTCGTCGTCGACCCCGAACTCGCGGGCCTTCTCCGGGTGCCGCTCCGCCGCGTCGGCCGCCGCGCGCAGGTTCTGCTGCGCCATGAGGTTCGTGTAGATGTTGTCGTCGGCGATCGCCGAGTACTCGTCCGGCCCGGTCACCCCGTCGATGTGGAACACGCCGTGGCGGTCGTGGTGGCCGAGCGAGCGCCACAGCCGGGCGGTCTCGACCAGCAGCTCCAGCCCCAGGTCGGCCTCGAAGCGGGTGTCGCCGGTCGCCTGCACGTAGCGCACCACCGCCGCGGCGATGTCGGCGTTGACGTGGAACCCGGCGGTCCCGGCCGGCCAGTAGGCCGAGCACTCCTGGCCGCGGATGGTCCGCCACGGGAAGGTGGCGCCCTTGAGCCCCAGCTGCCGGGCCCGGTCGCGGGCCAGGTCGAGCGTGTCGTGGCGCCAGCGCAGCCCGTCGCGGGCGACCTGGGGGTGGGTGTACGTCAGCACCGGCAGCACGAAGCCCTCGGTGTCCCAGAAGACGTGCCCGTCGTAGCCGCGCCCGGTGAGCCCCTTGGCCGCGATCGGGCGGGCCTCGGCGCGCGCCCCGGCCTGCATGAGGTGGAACAGCGCGAAGCGGACCGCCTGCTGGATCTCGGCGTCGCCGTCGATCTCCACGTCGGCCTGGGCCCAGAACCGGTCCAGGTAGGTCCGCTGGGCCTTGACCAGCCCGTCCCAGCCGCCGAGCTTGGCCCCGGCCACGGCGCCGTGCACCTGGTCGCGGATCGCCTGCCGGGAGCGCTGGCTGGACCAGCCGTAGGCGAGGTACTTCACGATCCGCAGCCGCTGGCCGGGCTGCAGCTCGCAGGCGAACGTGGTGCGGGCCCAGTCGTCGATGGTCTCGGTCTGCGTGCGCACCGGCACGGGCGCCTCGACCTCGTGGTCCATCTCGGCGCCGAGGCGCAGGCGGCTGGCGTTGGTGCGGTGCAGCAGCTGGGCGTTGAGATCGCGGGCGTACTGCCCCTCGGCGACCAGCGCGTGCCCGAGCGCGGCGGCGACCCGCGGGTCCTTGCTCGGCGTCGGCACGTCCTCGTTGGCCACCAGCTCGGACTGCACGATCACCCGGGCCGGCTCGTCGACCGGCTCGACCTCGTAGAGGAACGCGGCGACCGAGCGCTGCTCCAGCGAGACCAGCCGGACCGTGCGCACCTTGATCCGCTGGCCGGCCGGCGAGGACCAGTCGACGTCGCGCAGCAGGGTGCCGGCGCGCAGGTCGAGCACGCGCTCGTGGCCGTGGAGCCGCCCGTACCGCACGTCGAACGGCTCGTCGTCGACCAGCAGCCGGAAGACCTTGCCGTTGGTGACGTTGAGGATCGTCTGGCCCTCCTCCGGGAAGCCGTACCCGGCCTCGGCGTAGGGCAGCGGGCGCTCCTCGAAGAAGGAGTTCAGGTAGGTTCCGGGCAGGCCGTAGGGCTCGCCCTCGTCCAGGTTGCCGCGCAGGCCGATGTGGCCGTTGGCCAGGGAGAACAGCGACTCGGTCTGGCTTAGCGCGTTGATGTCGAGGCTGGTCTCGCGCAGGGCCCAGGGCTCGACGGGGAAGGCGCTCATGCCTGCTCTCCCAACAGCTCGGCCAGGTCTCGTACGACCACGTCGGCACCGCTGCGGCGCAGGTCCTCGCCGTGCTCGCCGCCGACCCGGTCGATGCCCACGACGAAGAACCCGCCGGCCCGGCCGGCCGCGACTCCCGCGAGGGCGTCCTCGAACACGGCGGCCCGGGCGGGCTCGACGCCCAGCTCGCGCGCCGCCTCCAGGAACGTGTCCGGGGCCGGCTTGCCCTTGAGCCCGCGCTCGCGGATGGTCACCCCGTCGACCCGGGCCTCCAGCATCGGCGCCAGCCCCGTCGCCGTGATGACCTGCAGCGTGTTGGCGCTGGAGCTCACGACCGCCCGGCGCAGCCCGGCCGCCTGCGCGCGCTCCAGGTAGGTCACCGAGGACGGATACGGCTGCAGCCCGCCCTGCTCCAGCAGCTTCAGCAGCAGCTCGTTCTTGCGGTTGCCCAGGCCGTTCACCGTCTGTTCATCCGGCGAGTCGTCGGGGGTGCCCTGGGGCAGCGAGATGCCCCGGGAGGTCAGGAAGTCGCGGACGCCGGCCTCGCGGGGCTTGCCGTCCACATAGTCGTTGTAGTCGTGGACCGGGTCGAACTCCCGCAAGCCCCTGGCCTTGAGGAACTCGTTGAAGGTCGCCGTCCAGGCCTTGTTGTGCACGACCGCCGTCGGGGTCAGTACACCGTCAAGATCGAACAGGCACGCGGTCACATGATCCGGTAGACCCAGCACGATCCCGACGTTAACCCCGAACAGCGAACTCTGCGCGGCGTGCGCGGGGTCGTTAGCCTTCCAGATGTGACACAACCGCCGGACGAGTCGCCGACCCAGCGGCAGCCGGCCTCCCCCACGTGGGTCGGCTCCGCCTCCGTGCCGTCGGACGGGTCCCGCCGGCGCCGCCAGTGGGAGGACACGCTCGACCTCCCGGCCCAGCCGGAGACCCGTCAGATGCCGCCGGTGCCGCGGACCCTGGACCTGCCGGCCGCGCCGGCCGCGCCGGCCCGGCCGCGGCCCCCCGAGATCCGCTATATCCCCGTGGTCCCGCCCGGCTACGGTCCGTTGCCGCCCGGCTACCGTCCCGGCCCGTTCCCGCCCCCGCCGCAGTGGCGCCGCCGCCGTCGCAAGTGGCCGTGGGTGATGCTGTTCCTGCTCGTGCTGTGCGCGGGCTGCTGCGGCGGCTCCTACGCGTGGGCACGGCCGTGGTGGGTGCAGTATCCGGCCTCGGTGAACGTCGACGCGGGCGTGGCCGGGCTGAACCGGCTCGACGACGCGGGCACGAAGAAGACGGCCGAGCAGCTGCAGACCGCGCTGACCTCCGACCACCTGGACGAGTCCGGGTTCACGGTGGCGTACCAGGACACGACCGACGGCAAGGCGAAGATCCTCGTGTTCGGGGCCACCCGGTTCATCACGAACCCGTCGCGCGACCTCGACGCCAGCCTGCGCAAGCTGGGCACGAAGATCCAGGTGCAGAACGTGCGCGAGGTCGACCCCGGGGTGCTCGGCGGCGAGCAGCGCTGCGCCGCGTCCCGCCTCGACGGCCGCTCGGCCACCGTGTGCGGCTGGGCCGACCACGGGGTGATCGCGATCGCGGTCTTCGCCGGCAAGACCGTCGACGAGGCCTCCCGCTCGATGCAGAGCATCCGCGCCGCGATCGTCACCCGCGACAACTGACCCCGCGAGGACCGGCCCCGCGCCGACCGGCCCGCGCCGACCGGCCCCGCGGCGAGAACCCGCGACAACGAGAACAGCCCCGGGGGAACGGGCGCTGGGAACACCCGATCCCCCGGGACTGCCTGTTGGTGGAGGAAAGTCCTTACGGCAGTGTCGCCAGGTGCGGCTTCACCGTCTTCGCGAAGCCGTTGCCGTTCTTCACGTCCCAGTTGATCGACCAGGTCATCGCGCCGCGGATGCCCGGGTAGGTGTGCGGCGGCTTGAAAGTTCCGCAGTTCGTGCCGAGCGCGAGGCAGTCGAGGGCCTGGTTGACCACGGACGGGGAGACCACGCCGCCGCCGGCCGCGCCCGGGCCCGCCGGCAGGCCCAGGGCCACCTGGTCGGGGCGCAGGCCGTTCTCCAGCTGGATGCACGCGAGGGCGGTGATGAAGTTGACCGTGCCCTGCGAGTACGCCTGCATCTGGTCGCAGCCGAGCATGCTGCCGGAGTTGTAGTACTGCGTGTAGACGACGGTCAGGATGTCCTTGATCGACAGGGCGAGGGCGAAGTAGCTGCTGCCCGTGGACTGCATGTCGATCGTCTGCGGCGCCATCGTGATGATGAGGTTCGCGCCGGCCTTGGCCCGCAGGGCGCGCAGGGCCTGCGCCATGTACGTCGGGTTCAGCCCGTTCTCGAGGTCGATGTCGATGCCGTCGAAGCCGTACTGCTGCATCAGCGCGTAGGCGGTGTTGGCGAAGTTCGTGGCCGACGCCGAGTCGCCGACGCTGACCCGGCCGGTCTCGCCGCCGACGGAGAGGATGACCTTCTTGCCCCGCGAGTGCAGGGTCGCGATGTCTGCCTTCTGGTCCGCGTCGGAGTAGCCGCCGAGCGCGCTGGACAGGCCGGAGTCGGCCGCGTACGTGAGCGAGCCGGGCTGCGAGCCGGCCTCCGCGAACGCCACGTCGATGAGGTCGTACTCGCTGGGCACGTCCCGCAGCCGCAGCGGCGTCGCCGGGTTGACGAAGTTCTGCCAGTACCCGGTCAGGAAGTGCTTGGGCAGCGACCCGGTCGGGGTGGTCGGCGACGTCGACGGCGAGCTGCTCGGCGACTTCGAGGCCGACGGCGAGGCCGAGGGCGACTTCGACGGCGAGGCCGAGGCCGAGGGCGACTTCGACGGGGACGCCGTCGTCGGGCCGACCGTGGTCGGGTTGCCGCCGGGGCCGTTCACCGAGAAGTCGTCGGCGGCGTAGGCGGGCTGGCCGTACCAGCCGTGCACGTAGACGCTCGCCGTGGTCTGGCTCGCGCCCGTGGTGAAGGCGACCGACAGCTGCTGGTAGCCGTTGGTGCCCGGGGTCCAGGTGCTGGCGTCGACCCCGCCGGTCACGCCGATGAAGACGTAGGAGCCGTTGACCCAGCCCGACAGGGTGTACTTCGTGTTCGGCTGGACCGAGATCGTCTGCGAGCACTGCGCGGTCGTGCCGCCGGGCGTGCCGGCGAGCTTGTAGGAGCCCGAGTGCGCGGCCCCGGACGTGACCGACGCGGACTCGCAGGTCCAGCCGGAGGCGGAACCGGACTCGAAGCCGGGGTTGGTGAGCAGCTCGGCGGCGGAGGCGGGCAACGCGATCAGGACCCCGGCGAGGGTCAGGACCGCCGCGCCGGCCCCTGCGAGCAGGGTGACATGGCGTGGACGCATGGGCACTCCAGGTGGGGGTGACGTCGATGGGCGTCGACGTGTTCCTCCACGTTCCACGCACCGGAATTTAATGTCAAGGTTTCTTTACTATTTGCTAAGGCTCCCTCGAATACCCGATTCCGGGGCGCGCTATCCTCGGTGTACAGGCTTTGACCCGGCCATCACCGGCGAGCCTCCGGAAGAACGGCCGCCCCGGCAGCCCAGTAGAACCGGACGGGTACCGGCCCGTTACAGCCGGCCAACGAGCGGCCGCCGAACGCACGACCCCGGCGGCAAGCGGGGTGGTACCGCGGACCCGAGGGTTCGTCCCCGCGTGGATGCGACACCGACCACGCGAGGAGAGCGACCACCGATGGCCTACCCGATGCACCGCACGGGCACCGGCGTCCCCGCGAGCCCGAACCTCCCCGAAGTCGAGCGCGAGGTCCTGGACTACTGGTCCGGGGACGAGACGTTCCAGGCCTCGGTGGACCAGCGCCCCGCGGGCGACAACGGCTCGAACGAGTTCGTGTTCTACGACGGGCCCCCGTTCGCCAACGGCCTGCCCCACTACGGGCACCTGCTGACCGGCTACGCGAAGGACGTCGTCCCGCGGTACAAGTCCATGAAGGGCTTCCGCGTCGAGCGCCGCTTCGGCTGGGACTGCCACGGCATGCCCGCCGAGGTCGAGGCCGAGAAGCAGCTCGGGATCACCACGAAGGCCGAGATCCTCCAGCTCGGCGTGGACAAGTTCAACGCGGCCACCAAGGAGTCCGTGCTGCGCTACACCAGCGAGTGGGAGCGGTACGTCACCCGCCAGGCCCGCTGGGTCGACTTCACCAACGACTACAAGACGCTCGACCTGCCCTACATGGAGAGCGTCATGTGGGCCTTCAAGACCCTGCACGACAAGGGCCTGGTCTACGAGGGCTTCCGGGTGCTGGCCTACTGCTGGCGCTGCGAGACGCCGCTGTCCAACACCGAGCTGCGCATGGACGAGGACGTCTACCGCGACCGGCAGGACCCCGCGCTGACGGTGGCCTTCACGCTGGAGACCGGCGAGAAGATCCTGGTCTGGACGACGACCCCGTGGACGCTGCCCTCCAACCTGGCCATCGCGGTCGGGCCCGAGATCGAGTACGCCCTCTTCGAGGAGGACGGGCAGCGGTACATCCTGGCCGATTCCCGCCTCGGCGCCTACGAGAAGGAGCTGGCCGGCGCCACCCGGGTCGGGTCGGTCTCCGGGGCCGAGCTCGTCGGCCGCCGGTACACCCCCCTCTTCGGCTTCCTCGCGGACACCCCGAACGCGTTCCAGGTGATCGGGGCCGACTTCGTCACGACCGAGGACGGCACCGGCGTCGTGCACATGGCCCCGGCCTTCGGCGAGGACGACCAGAACGCGTGCGCCTCGGTGGGCATCCCGACCGTCGTCACCGTCGACGAGCACACCCGGTTCACCTCGCTGGTCCCGGACTACCAGGGTCTGCAGGTCTTCGAGGCCAACAAGCCGGTCATCCGCGACCTCAAGGCGGCCGGCGTCGTGGTGCGCCACGACAGCTACACGCACTCCTACCCGCACTGCTGGCGCTGCGACACCCCGCTGGTCTACAAGGCCGTCTCGTCCTGGTTCGTGCAGGTCACCGCGTTCCGCGACCGGATGGTGGAGCTCAACCAGCAGATCACCTGGACGCCCGAGCACATCAAGGAGGGCTCGTTCGGCAAGTGGCTGGCCAACGCCCGCGACTGGTCGATCAGCCGCAACCGGTTCTGGGGCTCGCCGATCCCGGTGTGGAAGTCCGACGACCCGCAGTACCCGCGCGTGGACGTGTACGGCTCGCTGGACGAGCTCGAGCGCGACTTCGGCGTGCGCCCGTCCGACCTGCACCGGCCCGAGATCGACAACCTGACCCGGCCCAACCCGGACGACCCGACCGGGCAGTCCGTCATGCGCCGCGTGCCCGAGGTGCTGGACTGCTGGTTCGAGTCCGGCTCGATGCCGTTCGCCCAGGTGCACTACCCGTTCGAGAACGCCGACTGGTTCGAGCACCACTACCCCGGCGACTTCATCGTGGAGTACATCGGCCAGACCCGCGGCTGGTTCTACACCATGCACGTGCTGGCCACGGCGCTGTTCGACCGGCCCGCGTTCCGCAACTGCGTGTCCCACGGCATCCTGCTGGGCGAGGACGGGCGCAAGATGTCCAAGAGCCTGCGCAACTACCCGGACGTGTACCGGGTGTTCGACGAGTACGGCTCCGACGCCATGCGCTGGTTCCTGGTCTCCTCGCCGGTGCTGCGCGGCGGGGACATGCCGGTGACGGAGCCGGGCATCCGCGACTCGGTCCGCCACGTGCTGCTGCCGCTGTGGAACGTGTACTACTTCTTCTCCCTGTACGCCAACGCGGACGGGTACACCGCGCGGCGCCGGACCGACAGCGCCGACCTGCTCGACCGGTACGTGCTGGCCAAGACCGGCGAGCTGGTGGCCACGGTGGGGCGGCAGCTGGACGCGTACGACATCTCCGGCGCCTGCGGCACCGTGCGCGCCTACCTCGACGCGCTCACCAACTGGTACGTGCGCCGGTCCCGGGACCGCTTCTGGTCCGGCGACCACGACGCGTTCGACACGCTGTTCACCGTGCTCACCACGCTGGCCCAGGTCGTCGCGCCGCTCGCCCCGCTGACCGCGGAGGAGATCTTCCGCGGGCTGACGGGCGAGCGTTCGGTCCACCTGACGGACTGGCCGGCCGCGGAGGACTTCCCGGCCGACCACGGGCTCGTGGCCGACATGGACGCGGTGCGCGAGGTGTGCTCGGCCGCGCTGTCGCTGCGCAAGGCCCGCGGGCTGCGGGTGCGGCTGCCGCTGTCGACGCTGACCGTGGCCACGCCGGACGCCGAGGCGCTGCGCCCGTTCGCCGCGCTCGTCGCCGACGAGGTCAACGTGAAGACCGTCGAGTTCACCGCGGACGTGGCCGCGCACTGCACGCCGGTGCTGACGCTGGTGCCGCGGGTGCTCGGCCCGCGCCTCGGCGGCCAGGTCCAGCAGGTGATCAAGGCGGTCAAGGCCGGCGACTGGAGCCAGGCCGGCGGGGTCGTGACGGCGGGCGGGGTGGAGCTGAGTGAGGGCGAGTACGACCTCAAGCTCGTCGCCGCCGACCCGACCCAGTCCGCGCCGCTGCCCGGCGGCGAGGGCGTGGTCGTGCTCGACAGCACCGTCACGCCGGAGCTGTCGGCCGAGGGCGTGGCCCGCGACCTGGTCCGGGTCATCCAGCAGGCCCGCCGCGACGCCGACCTCAACGTGTCGGACCGGATCGTGGTCGTGGTCGACGGCCCGGAGTCGGTGGCGTCCGCCCTGGCCGCGCACGACTCGTTCGTGGCCGGGGAGACGCTGGCCAACTCGGTCTCGCTGGGCACGCTCATCGACGGCTTCGCGGGCGAGGTCGGCGAGGGCGAGGCGGTCAAGGTGACCGTCACGCCCGTCGGTCGTGCTCTCCCTGGGGCATGACGACGACCATCGTGAGGACCGCCTCCACCGGGCCGCTGCTGCGGTACCGGTGGGGGCGGTCGGCCTGGAAGTCGATGGTCTCCCCCGCCGTCACCCGGTAGGCCGTCCCGTCGATCTCCGCCTCGAGCTCGCCGGCGTGGACGTGGATGATCTCCCGGGTGCGCGGCGTGTGGTCGCCGGAGTCGTGCTCCTCCCCCGGCAGCATCCGCCAGTCCCAGACCTCCACGAACGCGGGATCGTTGACGCCCCGCAGCAGCCGCCCGGTGCCGCCGTCCGGGCCGCGCCACAGCACCGCGGGCTCCTCGGCCCCGACGATCTTCACGACGGGCTCGGGCTCGGCCTCCAGCAGCCGCCCGATGCTCACCCCGAACGACTCCGCGACCCGGCACAGGGTGCCGATGCTCGGGTTCGTGCGGGCGCCCTCGATCTGCACGAGCATGCCCTTGCTCACACCCGAGCGACTGGCGAGCTCGTCCAGTGACCAGCGTCTGCCCTGGCGGAGGCCCTTCACCTGACGCGCGATCGCCAGCTGGGCGTCCCGCTCGCGGTCGGTCAACATATTTTCCTTCACGGTCATTATTGTGGTACGACTAGCGGCATGTTCGCCGTTGCCGATGACGTGCTCGACCTGTGCCGTTCCGTGGGGCACGAGGCTACCGTGCTCGCGGTCCTCGCCGACGGGCTGCGCAACGGCCCAGGCGACCCCGCGCTGCTGCATGACGCCGTCGCGGCCGCGGGCGACCTGAGCGCGCCGCACCCCCACCTGGAGGCGTGGCGGGACGTGTACCGCGGGTTCGGCGCCAAGCCCCAGCGCACCCCGTGCTCCGCGGAGGCGTTGCGCAAGCGGGCGGCCAAGGGCGACGTGCCCTCGGTGAACCGGATCGTCGACGCGTACAACGCCGTCAGCATCCGATTCGCCGTGCCCATCGGCGGCGAGGACCGCGCCGCCCTCGTCGGGACCGAGCGCCTCGTGCGCGCGGCCGGCGACGAGCCCTTCGACACCGTCAAGGACGGGGCGCCGTTCGTCGAGACGCCGGAGCCGGGCGAGGTGATCTGGCGCGACGACGTCGCCGTGACCTGCCGCCGCTGGAACTGGCGCCAGGGCCGCCGCACCGCCCTGACCGAGGCGACGACCTCGGCCGTGTTCCTCCTGGAAGGCCTCGACATCGATCTGCGACCGGCAGCCGAGCGGCTGATCTCCCTGCTGGACGCGGAGTCGGCGACCATCGAGCGGCTCGCATGATCGGCATCGTGCTCGCCGCCCTGTCCGGCCTGGTCTGGGGCGTCGGCGACTTCTCCGGCGGCAAGGCCAGCCAGCGCGCCGACTCCCTGCTGGTCGTGGTGCTCTCGAAGGCGGTCAGCCTGCCCGCGGTCGCCCTCTACCTCGTGCTCATTCCCGGCACCCCGCACGCCCGGGCCATCGGCTGGGGCGCGGCCGCCGGCGTCCTCGGCGTGCTCGGCATGTTCGTCTTCTACCGTGCGCTGGCCGCCGGCGCGATGGCGATCGTCGCCCCCGTCAGCGCGGTGACCACGGCCCTCATCCCGGTCGCGTTCGGTCTGGCCGCGGGCGAGCGCCCCGGCACCCTGGCCCTCGCCGGCGCCGCCTGCGCGATCGCCGCGATCGGCCTGGTGAGCGCCGCGGGCGGTAGCGGCGGCCCGGTCACCGGCCGGCTCGTCGGCCTGGCCCTGCTCTCCGGCGCCGCGTTCGGCCTGTTCTTCACGTGCCTGTCGCGGGCCGGCGACGACGCGGGCCTGTGGCCGATCGCGGGCGCCCAGGTCGCCGCCATCGCGCTCGGCGCCCCGTTCGCCCTGCTCCGCCTGCGCCGCGACGGCCTGCGGCTGGACCCCTCGTCGCGGCGCTGGCTGGCGAGCGCCGGGCTGCTCGACATGAGCGCCAACGCCCTGTACGTCCTCGCCGTGACCCGCGGCGACCTGAGCATCATCGCGCCGATCGCCGCCCTGTACCCGGTCTCGACCGTCCTGCTGGCCATGCTCGTCGACCGCGAGCGCCTGCGCCCGGTCCAGCTCGCGGGCCTCGGCCTGGCCGCGACCGCCCTGGTGCTCGTCGCCTCCTAGACTCCCGTCCGCCCGGCGGCTCGACCGGGTGGGTGCCCTGGCCAGGACCGTTGCCGACGCGGGTGACCCGGCAGGACCGGGCCTAACCCGCGCCGGGTGGTGTTGCCCACCATGTGACCCGCCTGGCTGCCATTGCCGCGACCTGCCGTTAGAGTGTGCGGCAGCGTCGAGTTGAGCCTGGTGGAGGGCATTTGTCCGCGCTTTATGCGGTCGGCAAGATGACCGTGGCACCGACGGTCCGGATGCTCTGGCACCCCACCATCATCGGCCTCGACAACGTGCCGAAGACCGGCCCGGCGATCCTCGCCAGCAACCACCAGTCGGTGCTCGACTCGGTGATGATGGGCGCCATCGCCCCGCGCAACGTGTACTTCCTCGCCAAGGACCAGTACTTCCGCGGCCCCGGCCTCAAGGGCGCCGCCCTGCGCAACATCATGTACGGCCTGAACCAGATCCCGGTCGACCGCTCCGGTGGCCGCGCCAGCCTCCTGGCCCTCGACGCCGCCCTGCCGGTCCTGCGCGCCGGCCACGTGCTCGGCATCTTCCCGGAGGGGACGCGCTCGACCGACGGCCGCCTGTACCGCGGCCGCCCCGGCGTGGCCAAGCTCGCCCTGGACGCCCCCGCGCCGATCATCCCGGTCGGCCTGATGGGCTTCGACCAGGTCATGCCGGTCGGCGCCCGGCTGCCCAAGCTCGGCCCGAAGGTCGAGGTGCGCATCGGCGAGCCGCTCGACCTGAGCCAGTGGCAGGGCGGCGGCGAGGTGGACAGCCGCGCGCTGCGGGAGGTCACCTTGAAGCTGATGAACGCGATTCAGCAGCTGACGGGGCAGGAATATGTCGGTCGGTACGCGCCGAAGCGCCCCGACCAGATCGCCGCTGCGGAGCCGGACGCCTGAGGGGTGAGGTTTGTTGGATATGTCGGGCGCTGCGCGCCACGACATATCCGCATTTTTCGCCTGACGGGGTATTCGGGAACCTAGACCGCTCCTGGACCGTTTCCGGCACGCGGTCGGCCGCCGTACGGCAGCCCTGGGCCGTGCGTGGGGAGCGGCGGCCGGCAAGCGTGGTGGACGATCACGGGCCGGCGATCGGGCCGCCATCCGGCCGCGGGTCGGCGTGTCGAGCAGCGGGCCCGGTCGCGGCCGGAGTCGGTGCGGCCATGGTCGGCAGATCGAAAGCGCCCGCGTCCCAGGCGAGATGCGCCGCCTCGTGCCGCCGCCGGCCGCCCGGCACGCGGCGCGCTGCCGCTCCCGGCGCCGTGGACGACGCCGCCTCGTGCCGCCGCCAGCCGCCCAGCGCGGGGCGCGCTGCCGCTCCCGGCGCCATGGACGACGCCGCCTCGTGCCGCCGCCAGCCGCCCAGCGCGGGGCGCGCTGCCGCTCCCGGCGCCATGGACGACGCCGCCTCGCGCCGCCGCCGGCCGCCCGCCGCGAGGCGCGCTGCCGCTCCCGGCGCCATGGACGACGCCGCCTCGCGCCGCCGCCGGCCGCCCGCCGCGAGGCGCGCTGCCGCTCCCGGCGCCGTGAACGACGCCGCCCGCCCGAATCGAAGGGTTACCGGAAATCGCTCCGGGCCGATTTCATACGATCGACCTCGGCAAATGTCGCCGGCTTCCGCTCACCGACGGCGCAGAAATACCCGGATTGTGCCCGGCCGCGCCAGCGTGCCGGAGACTTCCGTTTCGGTAATGATCAGGCATAGCCTGGTGTCAGTCGTCTGGGGAGGTCGACTTGCCGTCCAGCAACCGCGCGTCATCGAACGACAGCCGGAACCTGGTCATCCTGTTGATGGTGGTGATCGGCGGGTTCCTGGCTTTCTGCGGCCTGGGCATGTCGAGCCCGCTCGTCATCGCGCTCGGCGTGATCGTGGCCCTGGCCGGTCCGGTGATGATCGCTGTCGTCAACAATCGCAACAAGGTCCGCCTGTACGTCCAGGGCACCGCCATCGTCGAGGAGATCACCGCCCGTCCGACCCAGGAGGGGCGCTCGGCCCGCGGCCGGCTGAAGCTCACCATCACGGCGACGGGCATTCGGGGCGTGACGGTCACCGGCACCGACCCCGCCATCCCGATCGAGAAGTGGCCGGAGCGCGGCGCGACCCTGCCCGTGCAGGTGCTCAAGGGCACCCCGCGCAAGTTCACGGTGCTGTGGGAACGCGTCCAGACGCACCAGGAGGTCGTCCTCGCCGAGCAGCGCCGCCCCGCCGACGACCTCGAACACGACTACGCCGCCCTGAACGCCCAGCTGGACAAGGCCCGCCAGGACATCTACGACCCCGACGAGCCCTTCCGGCGCCCGTCCACCTACCTCCCGCCGGACAACTCGACCACGCTGACCGACCTCCCCCCGGTCAAGGCCGAGACCGCCGACGCGCGGGTGGCGACGGTCGCCCCGCCCGACCCGGGCGGCGGCGAGCAGATCCCGGACGCGGCGACCGGCCGCCCGTCGCTGCGCGGCTATTTCGGCTTCCCGAACCGCCAGAGCAAGCCCCGCCACGCCGCCGGGGGCGGCAATCCGGCCCACCGCACCGACGAGCCGATGGGCGCCGCTCCGACCGCGACCGACCCCGGGCGGATCACGGACACGAAAGCGGCCACCGGCGCGGAGCCGCCCGCCGCCGCACCGGTCGCCGGAACGGAGCCGGCCGCCGCCGCAGCGGGCGCCGAGGCCGAGCCGACCGCCGCCCCACGAGTCACCGCCGCACCGGTCGCCGGAACGGAGCCGGCCGCCGCCGCAACGGGCGCCGAGGCCGAGCCGACCGCCGCCCCACGAGTCACCGCCGCGCCAGTCGCTGGAACGGAGCCGGCCGCCGCCGCGCCGATCGTCGAAGCTGAGCCGACCGCCGCCGAACCGGTCGCCGGGACGGAGCCGGCCGCGACCGCGCCGATCGTCGGACCCGAGACCGGCGCCGCGGAGCCGAAGACCGAACCGGCGACCGACCCGAAGGCCGAGCGGGAGGCGGTCGAGGAGTCCCCCGCGGCGGAGTCCTGGCCGGAGCCGACCGAGACCCGCCCGACGGTCATCGGCGAGGAGGACGAGCCGATCATCATGCGGCTCCGCTCCACCCCGCGCCCCGGCGGCAGCCAGCACCGCCGCCCGAGCCCACACCCGCGCTCGGGCGCGCACGACCGGGTCCGCCGCAGCCGCCCGGGGCGCACCCGCCCGGTCACCCCGGAACCCCCGGCACTCCCCGAAGCCCTCGCGGCGACGCAGGCCGAGCCGACCCCGGCGATCACTGACCCGCAGGCCGAGCCGCCCACCGCGGCCACGCACGCACAGGACGAGCCGCCCACCGCGGCCACGGACGCACAGGACGAGGCGACCACCGCGACCACGGACACGCAGGGCGAGCCTCAGCCGGCCCTGGACCCGCGGACCGGACCGCTCTGGGCCGAGAACATCCACACCGAAAACGCCCACACCGAGAACATCCACATCGAGAACGTCGGCACCGAGAATCCCTACGCCGAGAACGTTCGGGCCGAAACCGTCGACGCCGAGGCGGAGACCGCGACCGAGCACTCGCAGGCGGAGCCGGGGGTCTACACCATCCCGGAGTCCGGCTCGATGGTCCCCGCCCCGCAGGCCGACCCGGAGTCCGGCGCCGAGATCGAGTGGTGGACGAGCGCGGACGAGCCGCGCCCCGCCGCCGCGTACTACCCCGACCGCGAGTCCGAACTCCCCCCGACCCGCGGCATGCACACCGAGCCACCCGTCATCGAAGGCGAGCTCGCCGACTCCGAAGCCGACTCCGAACCCGAAGCCGACTCCCGGTCCGGAGCAGACTCCCCATCCGAAGCCGACTCCCGATCCGAAGTCCACTCCGAGCCCGAAGCCGTCTCCGAAGCAGCAGCCGACGCCCGGGAGGAGCGCACCGGCTCCGCGTGGTCGGTCAACGGCAAGGGCCTCTACGGCGCCCCGCCCCTCCTCCGCTCCCCAGCCGACGAGGACGACGACGAGGAGCCGGTGTCCCCGGACCCGTATGCGTCGGAGCACTACCTCCCGGCGGACGACCGCGGCAACGGCAGCAACCACAGCCACCACAGCAGCCACAGCAACCGCACCGACGAGGACGGCGACGACGCCGACGCGCTCGAGGAGCAGCCGCTCAGCGAGGGCGCCGTGGCCGAGTTCCTCGCCGCCGGGCCGCGCCGCCAGCAGGCCACGCCCCTCGACGGCGTCAACGGCGTCAGCATCACGCTCATCGTGTCCGACCTGCAGCGCTCCCGCCGCTTCTACCGCGACACCCTCGGCCTGACCGAGCTCGACAGCGGCGAGACCAGCGCCGTGCTCGAGACCGGCACCGCGCGGGTCGTGCTGCGCCGCGTGGCCGACATGCCGCCCGTCGACCGCCGCGTGGTGCACCTGAACCTCGACGTGCCGGACGTGTACGACGCCTACGAACGCCTCCGCGAACAGGGCGTCGACTTCGTCCACCGCCCGCGCACGGTGCCGCAGGGCGAGCAGCTGGAACTGTGCTCGGCGACCTTCCGCGACCCGGACGGCCACGCGATCGCCCTGACCCGCTGGGAGCTACGCCGCTGAGCAGCCCCGGAAACAACCGTGCGAGCCCGGAAACAATACGTGCAAGCCCGGGAACAGAATGTGCAAGCGCTACGACGTTGAGTAGAGCCGCACCAGCGCGGCCGCGTCGGCGATCATGAGCGCGCGCAGTTCGGGCGGCGACACCACCTCCAGGTCGGGCCCGAACCGCGCGAAGGCGATCCGCGCGTGCTCCAGCGACTCGATCGGCACGTCCACCCGCACCCAGCCGTCCCCCGACTCCACGGCCGACTCGCGCAGCGCCCGCCCCGCGACCGGCCCGAGCAGAAACCACAGCGAAACCGCCCGGGGCGACAGCCGTACCGTGGCCGACCCCCCGGCATAGAGCGTCGACTGCAGGCGGTCGGAGAACTCCAGCCAGTACCGGCGAAGATCGAAGTCGGCCGGGCGCGTGAAGTGCTCGTCGGTCAGCTCGAGCGACAGGATCCGCGAGACCCGATAGGCGTTCGTCCGCGAGCGGCCGACCGCGACCACGTACCACGCGGTGCCCTTCAGCACGAGCCCCAGCGGCGAGACCAGGCGCGACACGGACACGCCGTCCCACTTCTGGTACGACATCCGGATCTGCCGCTGCTCCCAGACGGCCGTCGCGACCGTGTCGAGGTGCGGCGGCGCCTCCGGATCGCGGAACCAGCCCGGGGCGTCGACGTGGACACGCTGCTGCACGCGCCCCGCCATCGTGCGCTGCTCGGCCGGCAGGGCCGCCAGCAGCTTGAGCCGCGCCGCGTCGAGCATCGGCCCGAGCCCGAGATCCCCGGCCGTCGCCCCGCTGCCGGCGAGGAAGAGCGCGGCCGCCTCATCGCTGGTCAGCCCCGTGAGACTCGTCCGGTACCCGTCCAGCAGCGCGAACCCGCCCGCCGGACCACGGTCGGCGTACACCGCGGCACGCCCGACGCGGACAGGGCCTCGATATCGCGGTACACCGTGCGCACCGACACCTCGAGCTCGTCCGCGATCTGCTGCGCGGTCAGCCGGCCCCGGGTCTGCAACAGCAGCAGCGTCGACAGGAGCCGGCTCGCGCGCATCAGTCGGGCTTGTTCGCGTAGACGGATCGGCGCACGTACAGCGCGTACAGCCAGGCCGGCCCGAACACGAGCCCGAGCGCGAGCAGCGACCAGTGCAGGAACCCGCCCGCGAGCAGCACGACCTGCACGAGCAGCCCGGCGATCCACGCCCACGAGCGCTTCATGAACCCGCACAGCAGGAAGCACACGACCGCGAGCACCGCGCACAACCAGATCGCCGCGGTGGTGTGCCCGTGGCCGAGCTTCGCCAGCGGGAGCAGGGCCAGCAACAGTACGACACCCTCGACGGCGAGGCCCGCGGCCCCGACGCCCCGCACGGCCGCGCCCGGGTTCTTCAGTCCGGCGGGCGAGCTCATCGCTTCAGCAGCCCGCGCGCGTCGGCCACGGTCACGACCGAGCCGGTGACGAGGATCCCGACGGTGCCGGGCACCGCGTTGTCGCTCTCGGCGAGCGTGACGGCCGCGTCGATGGCGTCCGGCAGCTGCGGCACGACCCGCACCCGGTCCCCGCCGTAGAGCTCCTCGGCGATCTGGGCCAGCTGGGCGACCGGCATCGCGCGGGGCGAGCTGTTGCGGGTCACCACGATGCTCTCGGTGATCGGCTCCAGCAGCTCCAGCATGCCCTCGACGTCCTTGTCGGCGAGGGCCGCGACGACCGCGACGAGCCCGCTGAACGCGAACTCCTCGGTCAGCGCCCGGACCGTGGCCTGCATGCCGTGCGCGTTGTGGGCCGCGTCGAGCAGGATCGGCGGCGAGTTGCGCACCCGCTCCAGCCGGCCGGGCGAGGTGGCCCCGGCGAACCCGTCGCGGACCGACTCGGCGTCGAGCGCCCGCTCGGCGCCCGCGCCCAGGAACGCCTCGACCGCCGCCAGCGCGATGGCCGCGTTCTGCGCCTGGTGCTCGCCGTGCAAGGGCAGGAAGATCCCCTCGTACACCCCGGAGAGCCCCTGCAGCGTCAGCACCTGCCCACCGACGGCGAGATCGCGGTTGACCACCCCGAACTCGCGGCCCTCCCGGGCCACGGTCGCCCCGACCTCCGCGCAGCGCTCCAGAATCGGGCGCATCGCCTCCTCCGGCTGCAGCGCCAGGATCAGCGTCGAGCCCTTGTGCACGATCCCGGCCTTGGCCCAGGCGATCTCCTCGATCGTGTCGCCGAGCCACTCGGTGTGGTCGAGGCCGATCGGCGTGATGACCGTGGTCTGGGCCTGCAGCACGTTCGTCGAGTCGTCGGCCCCGCCCAGCCCGACCTCGACCACCGCCACGTCCACGGGCGCGTCGGCGAACGCCGCGAACGCCATCGCCGTGGTCATGTCGAAGTAGGTCAAGGGCGCGTCAGCTGTGGCGTCGAGGTACTCGGCCAGCGGCGCCACCTCCTCGTACACCTCGACGAACTTCTCCTCGCTGATCGGCTCGCCCTCGATGCTGATCCGCTCGGTGATGCTCTGCAGGTGCGGGCTCGTGTACCGCCCCGTCCGCAGCCCGTGCGCCCGCAGCAGCGAGTCGATCATCCGGGCCGTCGAAGTCTTGCCGTTCGTGCCGGTCAGGTGGATCGCCGGATACGCCCGCTGGGGGCTGCCGAGCAAGTCGAGCAGCCCCTCGATGCGCGACAGGTCGAACACCATGCGGGTGAACCCGCGGGCGTTCAGCTCCTGGTCGACCTCCGTGAACCGGGTCACTGCAACGCGTCCAGCTGCGCGGAGATGCGCGTCAGATCGGCCTCGGCCGCCTCCAGCCGCTCCCGGATCTTGGCCACCACCGCCTCCGGTGCCTTGCCGGTGAAGGCCGGGTTGCCGAGCTTCGCCCGGCACTGCGCCGCCTCCTTCTCCGCCGCGGCGTGGTCCTTCGTGAGCCGGGCCCGCTCGGCCGCGACGTCGATCGCGCCCCGGGTGTCGAGCTCCACGGTGACCCCCACGCCGACGGCCAGCTTCGCCGTCGCCGCGAAGTCCCCGCCGGACGCGTCGAGCCGGGCCAGGGACCGGATCAGCCCCTCGTGCGCGGCCAGCCCGGCCGCGTCCAGCCCCTCGAGCCGCGCCACCACCCGCTGCGCCGGCTTCACGCCCTGGTCGGCGCGGAACCGGCGCACCTCGGTGACGACCCGCTGCAGGTTCTCGACCTCGCGCTCGGCCGGGTCGTCGGCGAGCTCCTTGTCCGGCGTCGGCCACTCGGCGCGGACCACGGTCGGCCGGCCGGTGAGCGTCGTCCACAGCTCCTCGGTCACGAACGGCATGATCGGGTGCAGGAGCCGCTGCAGGCTCTCC
This sequence comes from Dactylosporangium sp. CA-052675, assembly GCF_050947935.1. Classification (GTDB taxonomy): domain Bacteria; phylum Actinomycetota; class Actinomycetes; order Mycobacteriales; family Micromonosporaceae; genus Dactylosporangium. Next base: position 9,436,546 of record NZ_CP192010.1, read on the forward strand.
AGCACGTGCCCCAGCACCCGGCGGGTGCGCGCCTTGGCCGCCTCGTCGGCGCCGGTCAGCACCGGCTTGGTCAGCTCCAGGTACCAGTCGCAGACGTCGTCCCAGGCGAAGTGGTACAGCGTGTCGCACACCTTCGCCAGCTCGAACGCCTCGAACTGCTGGTCGACCTCGCCGATCACGTGCTGCAACCGGGACAGGATCCAGCGGTCGACGGTGCTCAGCCCCTCCGTGGGCAGCTCGCCCTCGACCGTGGCGCCGTTGGCCAGCCCGTAGCGCGTCGCATTCCACAGCTTGTTGGCGAAGTTGCGGGCGCCCTGCACCCACTCCTCGCTCACCGGCACGTCCGCGCCCGGGTTCGCCCCGCGCAGCAGCGTGAACCGGGTCGCGTCGGCGCCGAACCGCTCGATCCAGTCCAGCGGGTCGACGACGTTGCCGAAGGACTTCGACATCTTCTTGCCGTACTGGTCGCGGACCATCCCGTGCAGCATCACGACGTCGAACGGCTGCCGCCCGTCCATCGCGTACAGACCGAACATCATCATCCGGGCGACCCAGAAGAACAGGATGTCGTACCCCGTGACGAGCACGCTGGTCGGATAGAACTTCGCGAGGTCCGGGGTCTCGTCGGGCCAGCCGAGCGTCGAGAACGGCCACAGCGCCGAGCTGAACCACGTGTCGAGCACGTCGGCGTCCTGGGTCCAGCCGTCGCCGGCCGGCACCTCGTCGTCCGGGCCCACGCACACGACCTCGCCGTTCGGGCCGTACCACACCGGAATCCGGTGCCCCCACCACAGCTGCCGCGAGATGCACCAGTCGTGCATGTTGTCGACCCAGCCGAAGTACCGCTTCGTGAGCTCCGGCGGCTCGACCCGCACCCGCCCGTCGCGCACCGCGTCGCCCGCGGCCCGGGCCAGCGGCTCGGTACGCACGAACCACTGCAGCGACAGCCGCGGCTCGACCGTCGTGTTGCAGCGCGAGCAGTGCCCGACCGCGTGCACGTACGGCCGCTTCTCCGCGACGATCCGGCCCTCCGCGCGCAGCGCCGCGACGACCGCCGGCCGCGCCTCGAACCGGTCCAGGCCCAGGAACGGCCCGTGCACCGTGATCACGCCGTGCTCGTCCATGACCGTGAGGCTCGGCAGGTCGTGGCGCTGGCCGATCTCGAAGTCGTTCGGGTCGTGCGCCGGGGTCACCTTGACCGCGCCGGTGCCGAACGCCGGGTCGACGTGCGCGTCCGCGACGATCGGAATCCGCCGCCCGGTCAGCGGCAGCTCGACCTCGGTGCCGATCAGGTGCTGGTACCGCTCGTCGTCCGGGTGCACCGCCACCGCCGTGTCACCGAGCATCGTCTCGGCGCGCGTGGTCGCCACGACGATCGCGTTCTCGCCCTCGCCGTAGCGGATCGACACGAGCTCGCCGTCGTCGTCGGAGTGCTCGACCTCGATGTCACTCAGCGCGGTCAGGCACCGCGGGCACCAGTTGATGATGCGCTCGGCCCGGTAGATGAGCCCGTCGTCGAAGAGCCGCTTGAAGATCGTCAGCACGGCCCGCGACAGACCCGCGTCCATGGTGAACCGCTCGCGGCTCCAGTCCACGGAGTCCCCGAGCCGCGTCATCTGCCCCAGGATCTTGCCGCCGGACTCCTGCTTCCACTGCCACACTCGCTCGACGAACGCCTCGCGGCCCAGGTCGTGCCGGGACTGCCCGTCGGCGGCCAGTTGCCGCTCCACCACGTTCTGCGTGGCGATGCCGGCGTGGTCCATGCCGGGCAGCCAGAGCGTTTCGTACCCCTGCATCCGCTTGCGCCGCGTCAGCGCGTCCTGGACCGAGTGGTCGAGCGCGTGCCCGATGTGCAGGGAGCCGGTGACGTTCGGCGGCGGGAGCACGATCGAGAACGGCGGCTTGTCGCTACCCGCGTCCGCCTTGAACAGACCGTCGGCTACCCATTGCTCATACCGCCGCTGCTCGACCTCGCCAGGGGCATACTGAGCCGAGAGCTCCGGGGTTGCTTGCCCCGTGCGTGGAGTATCCGTCACACGCAAAGTCTAGAACTGTCGCGCAGGGGGTCTACGCTCGCCATTGCCCCTACACTCAGGAGACTGATCGACGGTGACCTACCCGCCGCAGAACCCGGATGACGAGCCGCGCTCCGAGCCGTTCCGGCCCATCTCGTATGACCTCGCTCCGGAGTACGGCACCACCCCGCCGGTGAACAACCCGGGCGCGTATCCGCCGCCGCAGCAGCAGCCACCGCAGCAGCAGCCGCAGTATCCGGTGTCCGGCCCCGGCTACCCGGTCTCGGGCCAGCCGTATGGTCAGCAGCCGCCTTACCAGCAGCCACCCGCGCCGGCCTACCAGCAGCCGCCGGCGCCGGCCTACCCGCCGGCGTACCAGCAGCCCGGCCCCGGTTTCACGCCCGCGCCCCCTCCGCCGCCCCGCAAGGGCAAGGGGCTGAAGATCACCCTCGGCGTCGTCGGCGGCGTGTTCCTGGTCTGCGGCCTGATCGCGTGCATCGCCCTGTACCCGATCTACCGCGACTCCGGCGCGCACGTGACCGCCCCGCCGACGCTCCCGGGCGGCCTCACCAAGCAGGACACCCAGCAGTCGGACGCGCTCAAGTCGAGCATGGAGTCCGACCTGCGCGGCAGCATCGACAACATCGACGAGATCGAGACCGGGGTGTACTCCGCGGCCAAGGACGACGACCCGACGAACGTGGTCATCCTCGTCGCCGCGACCGGCACGTTCTTCTCCCCCGGCTCGGAGGTCGACTCCGCGTTCAAGGGCTTCGGCACGAGCAGCGGCTTCACGACGGTGACCCCGCCGACCGAGTACCCCGCGGGCAAGCTGGGCGGCACGGTGAAGTGCGGCAGCAGCCAGTACAGCGCCGGCTCGGGCACGGAGAGCCTGAAGATGAGCATGTGCGTGTGGGCCGACCACGGCAGCGTGGGCCTGGTCGTCTTCATGGGCCAGGACATCAGCGGCGCGTCGACCCGCTTCGTCGACATCCGCGAGGCGGTCCAGACCCGCAGCTGAGCTCTCGCCGGCACTCGACGCCGGCACTACGACGCCGGCACTTCGAACGACAGGCACCTTCGAACGACAGGCACTTCGACGACAGGGGCGCTCCACGCGCCCCTGTCGCGTTTCCGCCCTCTTCCGCCGTGCGCCGCCGGACCGCCACTCGGCCACGCCCGTCGAGCCCGAGTTGCTACAGTGCGCCGATGGTCGACCCCGACGGCGGTCCCGCCGGTCTGTACTACGAAGACGACGACGATGACGCCCCCGAGGCCCCGGCGAGCCGCGTGCCCTTGAAGCGCATCGCGATCATCACCGGCTCGGTCGCGGCCGCGGCCCTGCTGGTCTCGGGGATCTTCTACGGCCCCACCGTCTTCCGCGTGCTGGGCCAGAGCGACACCGAGATCAAGTCCCCGGAGAAGGTCGGCGCCTTCACGCTCGACAAGAGCGACGGCGCCCAGCAGACCAGCGAGTACATCCGCGACGCCATCGCCTCCAAGGTCAGCCTCGACGACAGCGTCGGGCTCATCTACCGCGACGGCACGAAGGACGCGATCCTCGTGGCCGGCACCGCGCGCATCTGGAAGCCCGAGGACACCCTGAAGACCGCCTTCGACATGCTGACCGACGACAAGGGCGGCGTGCGCGACACCAGGGACGTCGACGCCGGCCCCCTGGGCGGCACCGTGCGCTGCGGCACGACGAAGGTGGACGACTCGGATCTGACGGTGTGCGGCTGGGCGGACAACGGCTCGCTGGGTGTGGCGCTGTTCTCCAACAGTCCCGTCGCCGACTCCGCCAAGTCCCTGCTCGAGCTCCGTACCGCGGTGGAGCACCGCGGCTGACCGTCCCGTTGTCGCCCTGTCCCGCCGCGTTGCCGCGTTGCTTGTCCCCGTTGCGTTGTCGCGTTGCTTGTCCCCGTTGCGTTGTCGCGTTGCTTATCCCCTTGGGCTGTCGCGTTGCTTGTCCCGTTGCGTTGTCGCGCTGGAAGCCGGTCAGCGGCAGCGTGACCGCCCCGCAAAGCACCCGTGGGCGCGCTGCTCAGCCTCCGCGTCGCGTTGCTTGTCCCCCGTTGCGTTGTCGCGCTGGAAGCCGATCAGCGGCAGCGTGACCGCCCCGCAAAGCACCCGTGGGCGCGCTGCTCAGCCTCCGCACCAATACAAAAAGCCGGCCCCGCGTCAGCGGGGCCGGCTCAACAACGCTCGTCATATTCCCAGGACATACTTCAGGGGCTCACCGTATGCGGTGAGCCCCTGAAGGAATGATTGTCCGGCGGCGTCCTACTCTCCCACACTCTCTCGGGTGCAGTACCATCGGCGCTGGAGGGCTTAGCTTCCGGGTTCGGAATGGGACCGGGCGTTTCCCCTCCGCTATGGCCGCCGTAACACTATGAACCTGTCAACCCCGCACACCCACCCCGTCCAGGGGTTGGGGTGCGTTCGGTGTTGGTTCAGAATCACACAGTGGATGCAAGATCTTCACAGCAAGGTGTTGTAGGTCAAGTCCTCGGCCTATTAGTACCGGTCAGCTCAAACCTGTTACCAGGCTTCCACTTCCGGCCTATCAACCCAGTGGTCTCGCTGGGGGCCTTAACCCTCAAGGGGTGGGATACCTCATCTCGAAGCGAGCTTCCCGCTTAGATGCTTTCAGCGGTTATCCCTTCCGAACGTAGCCAACCAGCCGTGCTCTTGGCAGAACAACTGGCACACCAGAGGTTCGTCCGTCCCGGTCCTCTCGTACTAGGGACAGCCCTTCTCAAGTATCCTACGCGCGCGGCGGATAGGGACCGAACTGTCTCACGACGTTCTAAACCCAGCTCGCGTACCGCTTTAATGGGCGAACAGCCCAACCCTTGGGACCTACTCCAGCCCCAGGATGCGACGAGCCGACATCGAGGTGCCAAACCATCCCGTCGATATGGACTCTTGGGGAAGATCAGCCTGTTATCCCCGGGGTACCTTTTATCCGTTGAGCGACACCGCTTCCACCTGCCAGTGCCGGATCACTAGTCCCGACTTTCGTCCCTGCTCGACCTGTCAGTCTCACAGTCAAGCCCCCTTGTGCACTTGCACTCAACACCTGATTGCCAACCAGGCTGAGGGAACCTTTGGGCGCCTCCGTTACATTTTAGGAGGCAACCGCCCCAGTTAAACTACCCACCAGACACTGTCCCTGAACCGGCTCACGGTCCAAGGTTAGATACCCAAATCCAACAGAGTGGTATTTCAAGCTTGCCTCCACCCACACTGGCGTGCGGGTTTCACCGGCTCCCACCTATCCTACACAATCGAATTCGAGTACCAATGTCAAGCTATAGTGAAGGTCCCGGGGTCTTTCCGTCCTGCCGCGCGTAACGAGCATCTTTACTCGTAGTGCAATTTCGCCGGGCCTGTGGTTGAGACAGTGGGGAAGTCGTTACGCCATTCGTGCAGGTCGGAACTTACCCGACAAGGAATTTCGCTACCTTAGGATGGTTATAGTTACCACCGCCGTTTACTGGCGCTTAAGTTCTCCGCTTCGCCCCGAAGGACTAACAGGTCCCCTTAACGTTCCAGCACCGGGCAGGCGTCAGTCCATATACGTCGTCTTACGACTTAGCATGGACCTGTGTTTTTAGTAAACAGTCGCTTCCCCCTGGTCTCTGCGGCCACCAACCGCTCCACCAGCACGTGGTCTCACCATCGGTGGCCCCCCTTCTCCCGAAGTTACGGGGGCAATTTGCCGAGTTCCTTAACCACAGTTCGCCCGATCGCCTCGGTATTCTCTACCTGACCACCTGTGTCGGTTTGGGGTACGGGCCGCTCGAAACTCGCTAGAGGCTTTTCTCGGCAGCATGGGATCACTGGCTTCACCTGAAACGGCTCCGCTTCACGCCTCACCCACATGTGCTGCGGATTTGCCTACAGCACGGGCTACACGCTTGCCCCGGCACAACCACCGGCCGGGCCCAGCTACCCTCCTGCGTCACCCCATCGCTTGCCTACTACCACCCGAGTTCCGAAACGCCGGCCATCCCCCCGAAAGGTTCAGACCATTGTGACGTTAGTACAAGCAGGTTCAGCATGGACGCTTCTACGCGGGTACGGGAATATCAACCCGTTGTCCATCGACTACGCCTCTCGGCCTCGCCTTAGGCCCCGACTCACCCAGGGCGGATTAGCCTGGCCCTGGAACCCTTGGTCATCCGGCGGCAGGGTTTCTCACCCTGCTTTCGCTACTCATGCCTGCATTCTCACTCGCGTCACCTCCACGGCTGGATCACTCCGCCGCTTCACCGGTGACACGACGCTCCCCTACCCATCCACACACCTGGACCACAAAGGCCTGGTACACGTGTGAATGCCACAGCTTCGGCGGTGTGCTTGAGCCCCGCTACATTGTCGGCGCGGAACCACTTGACCAGTGAGCTATTACGCACTCTTTCAAGGGTGGCTGCTTCTAAGCCAACCTCCTGGTTGTCTATGCGACCCCACATCCTTTACCACTTAGCACACGCTTAGGGGCCTTAGCTGGTGATCTGGGCTGTTTCCCTCTCGACTACGAAGCTTATCCCCCGCAGTCTCACTGCCACGCTCTCACTTACCGGCATTCGGAGTTTGGTTGACTTCAGTAAGCTTGTGGGCCCCCTAGGCCATCCAGTGCTCTACCTCCGGCAAGAAACACATGACGCTGCACCTAAATGCATTTCGGGGAGAACCAGCTATCACGGAGTTTGATTGGCCTTTCACCCCTAACCACAGATCATCCCCCAACTTTTCAACGTTGGTGGGTTCGGCCCTCCACGCGGTCTTACCCGCGCTTCAGCCTGCCCATGGCTAGATCACTCCGCTTCGGGTCTAGGACACGCGACTGAACGCCCTATTCAGACTCGCTTTCGCTACGGCTCCCCCACACGGGTTAACCTCGCCACGTATCACTAACTCGCAGGCTCATTCTTCAAAAGGCACGCCGTCACCCCCAGCAAAACTGGGACGCTCCGACGGATTGTAGGCGCACGGTTTCAGGTACTATTTCACTCCCCTCCCGGGGTACTTTTCACCTTTCCCTCACGGTACTCGTCCGCTATCGGTCACCAGGGAGTATTTAGGCTTACCAGGTGGTCCTGGCAGATTCACGGCAGATTACAGGAGTCCGCCGCTACTCGGGAACACGCCAACACAGACCGCAAAGTTTTCGCCTACCGGACTCTCACCGTCTACGGTGCCGCTTTCCAGCGGACTTCGACTAACCCACGATTTTCTGACTGTGCCACCAGCCGGCAGACCGGTGCAGACATGCCCCACAACCCCAACCATGCAACCCCTGCCGGGTATCACACATGCCTGGTTTAGCCTCATCCGCTTTCGCTCGCCACTACTCACGGAATCACTGTTGTTTTCTCTTCCTGCGGGTACTGAGATGTTTCACTTCCCCGCGTTCCCTCTACCTGCCCTATGTGTTCAGGCAGGAGTGACACCACATGACTGGTGCCGGGTTCCCCCATTCGGACACCCTGGGATCACAGCTCGGTTGACAGCTCCCCCAGGCCTATCGCGGCCTCCCACGTCCTTCATCGGCTCCTGGTGCCAAGGCATCCACCGTACGCCCTCAGCAACTTGACCACAAAGCAATAAAGATGCTCGCATCCACTGTGCAATTCTCAACCAACACCAAACCCACACCGTCAAACGTCCAAGCCTCCGGCCAACCAGCCGCGGTCCTCGAACCGATATGGATCCCGTCCGAAACAAACCGTTGGTTGTTTCAGGACCCAACAGGGTGCCTATACGTTCCCAGCGCCGCACCGGACTCGCGTTCCACTCCCGACAGATCGGGTTGTACTAACATCGCCGGCCGTTGCGACCAGGAATCTCGCCAGTGTCTCCGCCATTGAGCACCCCACCAGCACATTCGGCTGATGCGGGCTCCTTACAGCCTTTCGGCTGAAGGTGCTCCTTAGAAAGGAGGTGATCCAGCCGCACCTTCCGGTACGGCTACCTTGTTACGACTTCGTCCCAATCGCCAGCCCCACCTTCGACGGCTCCCTCCACAAGGGTTGGGCCACCGGCTTCGGGTGTTGCCGACTTTCGTGACGTGACGGGCGGTGTGTACAAGGCCCGGGAACGTATTCACCGCAGCATTGCTGATCTGCGATTACTAGCGACTCCGACTTCACGGGGTCGAGTTGCAGACCCCGATCCGAACTGAGACCGGCTTTTTGGGATTCGCTCCACCTCACGGTATCGCAGCCCTTTGTACCGGCCATTGTAGCATGCGTGAAGCCCTGGACATAAGGGGCATGATGACTTGACGTCATCCCCACCTTCCTCCGAGTTGACCCCGGCAGTCTTCGATGAGTCCCCGGCCGAACCGCTGGCAACATCGAACAAGGGTTGCGCTCGTTGCGGGACTTAACCCAACATCTCACGACACGAGCTGACGACAGCCATGCACCACCTGTGAACGGCCCCGAAGGACCCGACATCTCTGCCGGATTACCGTACATGTCAAACCCAGGTAAGGTTCTTCGCGTTGCATCGAATTAATCCGCATGCTCCGCCGCTTGTGCGGGCCCCCGTCAATTCCTTTGAGTTTTAGCCTTGCGGCCGTACTCCCCAGGCGGGGCGCTTAATGCGTTAGCTGCGGCACAGAGAACCGGAGAGGCCCCCCACACCTAGCGCCCAACGTTTACAGCGTGGACTACCAGGGTATCTAATCCTGTTCGCTCCCCACGCTTTCGCTCCTCAGCGTCAGTATCGGCCCAGAGACCCGCCTTCGCCACCGGTGTTCCTCCTGATATCTGCGCATTTCACCGCTACACCAGGAATTCCAGTCTCCCCTACCGAACTCAAGCCTGCCCGTATCAGCTGCAAGCCCACAGTTGAGCTGCGGGTTTTCACAGCTGACGCAACAAGCCGCCTACGAGCTCTTTACGCCCAATAAATCCGGACAACGCTCGCGCCCTACGTCTTACCGCGGCTGCTGGCACGTAGTTGGCCGGCGCTTCTTCTCCAGGTACCGTCACTTGCGCTTCGTCCCTGTCGAAAGAGGTTTACAACCCGAAGGCCTTCATCCCTCACGCGGCGTCGCTGCATCAGGCTTCCGCCCATTGTGCAATATTCCCCACTGCTGCCTCCCGTAGGAGTCTGGGCCGTGTCTCAGTCCCAGTGTGGCCGGTCGCCCTCTCAGGCCGGCTACCCGTCGTCGCCTTGGTAGGCCATCACCCCACCAACAAGCTGATAGGCCGCGAGCCCATCCCAAGCCGAAAAACTTTCCACACCATGTGATGCCACACGACATGAATATTCGGTATTAGCCCCCGTTTCCGAGGGTTATCCCAAAGCCTGGGGCAGGTTACTCACGTGTTACTCACCCGTTCGCCGCTCGAGTACCCCGAAGGGCCTTTCCGCTCGACTTGCATGTGTTAAGCACGCCGCCAGCGTTCGTCCTGAGCCAGGATCAAACTCTCCAACAAAACTCGTGTTGGTGAATCAATCACCCGGCAACAAACATGTTGTCACCAAAGGAATCCCAGACACGCAACACACTCCCGAAGAAGCGCGCCCATGCCACGGGGTAAAAATCATTTGGCACTGGCTTAACAAGCACCCTGTTGAGTTCTCAAACAACCAACACACACCGCCGAGACCCGCAATCACTTGCCTGTCTCGCCCGGGGCAACTTCTCTACTTTACCAGGTCGCTCGCCGTTGTCAAGTCCGTGTTCGAACTCTAGAACTTTGAGCGGTTTTTCCGAGCATAGCAAGGACACCGTTTCCGGTGATTTTGTTTCGGAAGGTCCGGTTACACCGACCGGCACTTGGGAGCTTGTCGCTCGCTTGGCCCGCCCGGCTCGTTCCCGGCCCGTTTACTTTACCAGCCCGTTCCGTTCTGTCAAGTTCGCGTTTTCCGCTTGTTGACCGTCTGGAACGCTTCCCCCCGCACAGACCATCCGCGCCGTTTCCGGCGCCAGATCTGCTCGGGGGTTTCGGTAGGCCGACCAGCCCTTGCGAGCTCGCCCGGTTCCCTACCGGCTGGAGTACCTTACCCGGTCGGCTTCGCGTTCGCAAATCGCTTCCCGCACCGCCCTGGTGGTACTAATCCGACGAACCGGGCGTTTCCGCCCATCCCCTCGGACTTGGAGAACCCTACGGACCCGGTGCCGCCCGAGTCAAATCGGCACTCCAGAAGGGATCCGGGGCTGTTAGAGCCGGCGGTTGGCGAGGCTTGGGAGCGTCTCGCGGATCTCGGCGAGCCGGTCGAGGTCGAGCTCGGCGATCGTCACGCCCGCGACATCCGGGGCCTGGGCGACGACCGTCCCCCACGGATCAACGATCATGCTCCGGCCGAAACAGGTGCGATCCGGATCATGGTTGCCGATCTGCCCGGCGGCGAGCACGTAACACTGGTTTTCGATGGCTCGCGCGCGGAGCAGAACTTCCCAGTGGTCCCGTCCGGTGTGGAGCATGAAGGCCGCCGGCACGGCGAGGACTGTGGCGCCGTCGATCGCGAGCTGACGGTACAACTCAGGAAATCGCAGGTCGTAACAGATCGACAGGCCTAGTCGGATCTGCTCGACATCGACGGTGCTCGTCGACCCCCCCGGTGCGACGGTCGCGGACTCCCGGTACGAGACGCGTCCCGGGATCTCGACGTCATAGAGGTGGATCTTTCGATAGGTCGCGGCCAGTGCGCCGGATCGATCGAAGACGAGCGTTGTGTTGTACGTGTGCTCGGGGTCGGGCCCGGTCTCGTGGAACGAGCCGGCGTGGACCCACATCCCGAACTCCCGCGCGGCGTCGGCGAAGAACGCGGCGAACTCCCCGTCGACGGACTCGGGCGTCGGAGCCGAGTGGGCCCGCCCGAGATAGTCCACGTATTCCGGGAGGACCGCCAGATCCGCTCCCCCATCGGATGCCCTCTGGAGGAGCGTTCGGGCCGTCTTGAGGTTCTCAGCCCGGTTGTCGCGGGCATTGAGCTGACACACCGCTACGCGCATAGGCGCCAGGCTACGCCGACTTTTCCTCGCGGTCCGCACGTCGACGGCCGACCCGGTGGGCGGCCAGGTCCCGCGGCACGATGGTCGGTATCACCTTCTCCAGCACCACCTCGCGGGTGATGAGCACCCGGGCGATGTTGGGGTTGCTCGGCACCTCGTACATCACGGAGAGCAGAACCTCCTCCATGATGGCCCGCAGTCCGCGGGCGCCGGTGCCGCGCAGGATGGCCTGGTCCGCGATCGACTCCAGGGCCTCCGGGGCGAACTCGAGCTCCACCCCGTCGAGCTCGAACAGCCGCTGGTATTGCCGGACGAGCGCGTTGCGCGGCTCGGTCAGGATCTTCACCAGCGCGTCGCGGTCGAGGCTCTTCACGCTCGTGATGACCGGCAGCCGCCCGATGAACTCGGGGATCAGGCCGAACTTGAGCATGTCCTCGGGCATCACGTCGCTGAAGGCGTCGTCGGCCGTCCGGTCGGTGATCGAGCGGAGGTTGGCGCCGAAGCCGGTGCCGCCCTTGCCGACCCGCTGCTGCACGATCCGGTCGAGGCCGGCGAAGGCGCCACCGCAGATGAAGAGCACGTTGGACGTGTCGATCTGGATGAACTCCTGGTGCGGGTGCTTGCGTCCGCCCTGCGGCGGGACGTTGGCGACCGTACCCTCGATGATCTTCAGCAGGGCCTGCTGCACACCCTCGCCGGAGACGTCCCGCGTGATCGACGGGTTCTCCGACTTGCGCGCGATCTTGTCGACCTCGTCGATGTAGACGATGCCGGTCTCGGCACGGCGGATGTCGTAGTCCGCGGCCTGGATGAGCTTCAGCAGGATGTTCTCGACGTCCTCGCCGACGTATCCCGCCTCGGTGAGCGCCGTGGCGTCGGCGATCGCGAACGGCACGTTGAGCATCCGCGCGAGCGTCTGGGCCAGGTGCGTCTTGCCGCAGCCCGTGGGGCCGATGAGCAGGATGTTGGACTTCGCCAGCTCGACGCCGTCGCCGCCCGAGTTGCCGCCGGACTCCGCCTGCACCCGCTTGTAGTGGTTGTAGACCGCCACCGCGAGCGCCTTCTTGGCCTGGTCCTGACCCACGACGTACTGATCGAGGAAGGCGCAGATCTCCATCGGCTTCGGCAGCTCGTCGAACTTGACGTCGCCCGACTCCGCCAGCTCTTCCTCGATGATCTCGTTGCAGAGATCGATGCACTCGTCGCAGATGTAGACGCCGGGCCCGGCGATCAGCTTTTTCACCTGCTTCTGCGACTTGCCGCAGAAGGAGCACTTCAGTAGGTCGCCGCCGTCGCCGATCCGTGCCACCTACGATCTCCCTGCCTTCGGCCGGACCCTACGTCCGGATCGCATCTGCTCGCCGCGTGCGCGTTGCGCCTCACGCTGGCTACTGCCTCGACGTTACCTGGTGGTCGCCCGTATTCCGACCCCCTACGAGGGGGTGTCTTTTTGGGCCGCCCTCCCGACGACATCCGCCGGACACTCCATCGGCCCGCCCAACTTCCAGGTTAGGGCGAGCCGATGGGGTGTTGCACGCAGAGTCGTCAGCTGCCCGACGCCACGAGGCTCGACTTCTTCCGGCTGACCAGCACGTTGTCGACCAGGCCGTACTCCTTGGCCTCGTCCGCCGTGAGGATCTTGTCACGGTCGATGTCCTTGCGGACCTTCTCGACCGGCTGACCGGTGTGCCGCGACACCATCTCCTCGAGCTGGGTCCGCATGCGCATGATCTCCCGAGCCTGGATCTCGATGTCCGAGCCCTGCCCGTAGCCGCCCTCGGTGGCCGGCTGGTGGATGATGATGCGCGAGTTGGGCAGCGCGAGACGCTTGCCCGGCGTGCCCGCCGCGAGCAGCACCGCGGCCGCGCTCGCCGCCTGGCCCAGGCACACCGTGAGGATGTCGGGCCGGACGTAGAGCATGGTGTCGTAGATCGCCGTCATGGCCGTGAACGAGCCGCCGGGCGAGTTGATGTAGAGCGTGATGTCCCGGTCCGGCTCCGTGCTCTCCAGCGTCAGCAGCTGCGCCATCACGTCGTTGGCCGACGCGTCGTCGATCTGCACGCCGAGGAAGATGATCCGGTCCTCGAACAGCTTGTTGTAAGGGTTGGTCTCCTTGATGCCGTAGGACGTCCGCTCGACGTAGGACGGCAGGATGTAGCGGTTATGCACCTCGCGCAGCGCCGGGGGCAGGCTCAGATCGGTCATGGCTTCGCTCCTCAGGCCAGGGTTCCGGCGCCTTCCGGAGCCTGCTGGGCCCCGGTGATCACCTTGTCGATGAAGCCGTAGTCTCGCGCCTCTTCGGCGGTGAACCAGCGGTCACGGTCGGAGTCGGACTCGATCTGCTCGAGCGACTGACCGGTGTGGAACGACACGCGCTCCTGGAACATGCGCTTCGTGTAGAGCATCTGCTCGGCCTGGATGGCGATGTCGGAGGCCGTGCCCCCGATGCCGCCGGACGGCTGGTGCATCATGATCCGCGCGTGCGGCAGCGCCATGCGCTTGCCCGGCGCCCCGGCGCACAGCAGCAGCTGGCCCATCGAGGCGGCCATGCCCATGGCCACGGTCGCCACGTCATTGGTGACGAACTGCATGATGTCGTAGATCGCCATGCCCGAGTAGACGGAGCCACCGGGCGAGTTGATGTAGAGCCAGATGTCCCGTTCGTCGTCCTCGGCGGCGAGCAGCAGCATCTGGGCGCAGATCCGGTTGGCGACCTGGTCGTTGACTTCGCTGCCAAGGAAGATGATGCGCTCCTTGAGCAGCCGGTTGAACACCGAGTCGTCGAGCGTCAGGCTCGTGTCCGCGCCCCGACCGCGCCCCTGGGGCGCGGGACTGACTGGCGACGCTGGAATATGCAGGTCGGTCATGGCAGCCCTTCGCAAGAGTCTTGTACTTGCCGACCCTAACCGGTGCGGGGGGCCGCAGCTTCCCGTGCTCACCGCATTTCGCTATGAGCGCACCGTGGTGAAGGCCGGGGCTTTTGCCCCGGCCTACAACGTTAGTGGTCGTGGCCCTCATGCGAGCTGTGATCGTGACCCTCGTGGTCGTCGACCGCGCCGCGCAGGTCGTCGAGGCTGAGCTCGGCACCCTCGCTGTCGACGATCTTCACCCGCTCGAGCACGATTCCGAGCGCCTTGCCGCGGCGCACGTCACCGAAGACCGCGCCGGCCACGCCGGCCTGCACCAGCTGGTCGTAGTACTGCTGCGGGCCCATCCCCGCGCGCTGCGCCCGGTGCACGATCTCGTGCCCGAACTCGTCGTCGCTGACCTGGACATCCTCGGCGTCGGCCAGGGTGTCGAGCACCAGCTGCACCTTCACGCCCTCGACGGCCGCCTCGTTGAGCTCGGCGTCCATCTCCTCCTCGGTCTTGCCCTCGGTCTGCAGGTAGTCGTCGAACGAGGCCCCGATCCGCTGGAGCTGGTCGTTCATCGACTCCTTGCGCGACTCGACCTCGTCCTTCACCACACCCTCGGGCGCGGGGACGTCGGTCGCGTCGATGACCGCCTTCAGGGCGAGGTCACGGGCGGAGTACAGCTGCTCCATGCGCTTCACGCGCGTGAGCCGCGTGCGCAGGTCGTCCTTGAGCTCGTCGAGCGTGTCGAACTCGCTCGCGAGCTGCGCGAACTCGTCGTCCACCTCGGGCAGCTGCTTGTCCTTGACCGACTTCACGGTCACGGACACCTCGGCGTCGCGGCCCTCGAACTCCCCGCCCACCAGTTGCGTGGTGAACGTCGTCGAGTCGCCGGCGCCCATGCCCACGAGCACGTCGTCGAGGCCCGGGACCAGCTGGCCGGAGCCGACCTCGTGCGAGACGTTGGTCGCGCTGCCACCGGGCACCTCTTCGCCGTCCACCTTCGCGACGAGGTCGATCTGCACGTAGTCGCCGGCGACCGCGGTCCGCTCGACGGTCTTGAGCGTCGCGAACCGGTCGCGCAGCCCCTTGAGCTGCTCCTCGACGTCGTCTTCGGACACGGCGAGCGCGTCGACCGTGACGGTGATCTCGTTCAGGTCGGGCAGGGTGATCTGCGGCCGCACGTCGACCTCGGCCGTGAACTTCAGCGGCTGCCCGTCGGCGAACTCGGTGATCTCGACCTCGGGCCGCCCGAGCGTCTTCACCTCGTGCTCACGGACCGCGGCGAGGATCTGGGTCGGAATGACCTCCTGCACGGCCTCGTTGAGCACCGCGCCGCGCCCGACCCGCTGGTCGATGACGGCGGTGGGCACCTTGCCCCGACGGAACCCGGGGATGTTGACCTGCGACCCGATCTCGCGGTACGCCTTCTTGAGGCTCGGCTCGAGCTCGGCGAACGGCACCTCGATTTCGAGCCGCACGCGAGTCGGGCTCAGGGTCTCGACGGTGCTCTTCACAGAACTTTCTCCCTCGTTACTACGACTGGTTGGACTGGCGGCTGCGCTACGTCGTTGTTCCCGGTCGGGGTGGCGGGATTTGAACCCACGGCCCCTCGCTCCCAAAGCGAGTGCGCTACCAAACTGCGCTACACCCCGGTGGTGTGCGTCGGCAAGTGTATGCGCTCCGCCGGAGACGTCGCCGCTCGGTATGCCGGTGTCGCACAGCGTGGACCCCCACCGCTGACCGGCCGGGCGGGGATTCGGTACTCTGGTGGGCGCAGCCCCGTTCCCCCGGGGCCGCACGCGGGCGTAGCTCAATGGCAGAGCTTCAGTCTTCCAAACTGACGGTGGGAGTTCGATTCTCCTCGCCCGCTCTTCTAGCCTCCCTGGGGGAGCTGCGCTCCACCCAGACCCCCTCAAAACCGCACCAAGCGCCCGAGGGTCCCAAGGTTCTCGCCGGCAACCAGCGGCTCTCGTACTTCCTGCTGCCCGCCGCCCACCGCGAGCCCGACGATCACCACCCAGAAAACCACCGCGCCCTCATCCGCCCAGGGCACCCAAGTTCACCCAAAGTAACTTCGGCGCAACGAAAAGCGATTCCTTCGCACATCGCCGGTCACCCTTGGCCCACAATCCCGGTCGGCACTCGCAGGCGGCGCCCTCACGCTGAAGCGATCCACCGCGAGCCGTGGACCACGGGTCCCGCAAATGCCGCCGAACACGTCCCCTTCGCCATCACGGCCGCGGAGCCAACAAGGCGCCCGACGAAGATTGTCAATGCCGGATACAAGCGACTTGACCCGGCGCCGCGGCTCGACGCCAGCTTCGAAACCGGCGTTCTCGGCGACGGAGGTTGCGCCGGAAACAGGGCCTGACCAGGCATCGCGTCGATATTCGATCGCGATCGGACGGCATCATTACGCTCCCGGGTGGCGGCTCGCAAACCCCCAGTCCCGGAAGGGTTCGCGCCGCCGTGGATTCCAAGTACGTCGAGATCGTGCTCGCCCTGCAGGACCGCATCGACAGTGGTGTCCTGGCCGTCGGGGCGCTCATGCCCAGCGAGGCCGAGCTCACCCACGAGTTCGGAACATCCCGCTCCACCGTTGTCCGCGCGCTGCGCCACCTGCGCCATCAAGGCTGGGTGCGCGGCGTGCAGGGCAAGGGCCGCATCGTGCTCGGGCGGCCGATGAAGACCTTCGCGGCCCTGCCGCGGCGGGTGCAGTACCTGCTCCAGGCCGACCGCCACGGCGAGTGCCTCGGCAGCCGCCTGCTGCCGGCCGTCCCGCGCGTCGCGGCCCTGCTCGGGCTGCCCGCCGGGGCGACCGTGTTCGCCGCCCGCTACCGGCTCGCGCTGGTCAAGGCGCGGCCGCTGGCGCTCACCACCGCCTTCACGCCCGTGCGTCTGGCCCAGCCGACGGGGCTGCTCGAGCAACTCGAATCGACGCACGGGCGGCGGGCGCATCGCGTGGTCGAGCGCTTCGGGGCGCGGCTGACGACGGGAGCGGAGACGGCGGCGCTGGCCCTGCCGTACCCACTCAGCGTGGCGCTGTCGATCCTCACCGTCCACGATCTGACCGGCACGCCGTTTCTGCTCGTGGACGGGATTCTGCCGCGCGAGTCGCCCGAGATGGCGGAGACCTATGAGGTCTGACGCCAGCGGATCGGGAAGGCGCCCAGCGTGGCCTCGCGGGCCGACTCGTGGACGGGATTCTGCCGCGCGAGTCGCCCGAGATGGCGGAGACCTATGAGGTCTGACGCCAGCGGATCGGGAAGGCGCCCAGCCTGGCCTCGTGGGCCGACTCGTGGCCGGCCGGCTTGGTGCAGCGGACCTGCACGTCGCCCGTGGCCGTCGTCGTGGTCTTCGTTGCCGAACAGGTTTCTGTCATGACCGCTGACACTAATCGAACATGAGTTCGAATGTGAGCGGATCAAGGAAATGACCTGGGGAAACGCCCGGATCATGCCCTCGGATCCGGAATTCGTCCGGCCCTGGCGTTCAGGTAGCGGCGCTGGGGCAGGGTGCCGGCGAGCGAGGCGGCTCGCAGGTATGACTCGCGGGCCGCGGCGAGCTCGCCCGACATCTCCAGCAGGTGGGCCCGCACGGCGTGCAGGCGGTGGTCGGCGTCCAGCGACGTCAGGGCGTCCAGCAGCGCCAGCCCGGCGAGCGGGCCGCGGGCCATCGCCACCGCCACCGCGTGGTTCAGGGCGACCATCGGGCCGGGGGCGCGGCGCAGCAGGAGCTCGTACAGGGCCACGATCTGCGGCCAGTCCGTCTCCGCGGCGGTCGCGGCCTCGTCGTGCAGCGCGGCGATGGCGGCCTGCAGTTGGTAGGCGCCGGGCACGCCGCGGGGAAGGGTCGCGGTGATCAGGGCGATGCCCTCGGCGATCTGCTCGGCGTTCCACCGGGTGCGGTCCTGCTCGGCCATCGGCACCAGGGAGCCGTCGGGCGCGGTGCGGGCCTCGCGGCGGGCGTCCGTCAGGAGCATCAGGGCCAGCAGACCGGCCGCCTCCAGGTCGTCGGGCAGCAGGCGATGGACGAGGCGGGCCAGGCGGATGGCCTCGCCCGCCAGATCCGGGCGTTGGAGGGCCTCGCCGCGCGTGGCGGCGTAGCCCTCGTTGAAGATCAGGTACAGCACGTGCAGTACGACTGCCGTCCTTGCGGCGCGTTCGGCCGGGGGCGGCGGGGCGAAGGGCAGCCCGCTGGCCTTGATCCGCTGCTTGGCGCGGGTGATGCGCCTCGTCATGGTCGCCTCGGGGACGAGGAACGCCCGCGCCACCTCGGCGGTGCTCAGGCCGCCGACCGCCCGCAGGGTGAGCGCCAGCTGCGCGTCGGGGCCGAGCGCGGGGTGGCAGCACATGAACAGCAGGACCAGAGAGTCATCGGTCTGCGCGACTTCCGGCTGTACCTCATGCGCCAGCCGGAACACCGTCTCCTCCCGGCGCCGGCGAGCCTGGTCCGCGCGCAGCAGGTCGGTGAGGCGGCGCGCGGCGACCGCGATGAGCCAGGCGCGCGGGTCGGCCGGCGGGTCGTGCGGCCACTGCCGGGCGGCGGCCAGCAGCGCCTCCTGCACCGCGTCCTCGGCGGTGTCGAAGTGCCCGTACCGCCGCACCACCGCGCCGAGGACCTGCGGCGCGAGCTCGCGCAGCAGCGCCTGGTCCGAGCCGGACCAGGCGCCGCCGCCCACTGTCGCGGGCAAGGGCTCAGAAGCCGATCTCGCCGGCGGACTCGACGATCGGGCGCACGTCGGCGTACGCGCTCGCGGCCACCTCCGGCGGGGCCGGGCACTCGCCGAGGCGCTTGGCGATCTGGGTGGCGCGGTCGAAGCTGTCGCACTCCACGATCCAGTAGCCGGCGAGGACCTCCTGCGTCTCCGCGTACGGCCCGTCGGTGACGAGCGCCGGCGCGCCGCCCACCCGGCGGGTGTGCACCGGCGCGTCCAGGGCGCGGGTCTCGACGAGCTCGCCGCCGGCCTCGAGCTCCTGGTTGAACTCGGCCATGAACTGGCCCATCGCGGCGAAGTCCGCCGGCTTCCACGGCGACTCGCCGGGCCGGCCGGCCATGGCGTCGTAGTCGCGCTGGGAGGCGTAGCTGAGGATCATGTACTTCACGGTTGCCCCTTCGGTTCGGGTGTCTGCGCGGGCTACGTCGGAGCCGCCGCGCCCGTCCGGACCGTCAGCCCAGAAATGTTTTGACCGCGGTCGTGAACTCGGGCAGCGCGGTGCTGTGGATGCGGTGCCCCACCGGGATCGTGACCAGCTCGGCGGCCGGGATCGCCGCGGCCACCGACGCGAGGCGCGCGGGCGGGATGTGGCTCGCAGGGCCTCCCGACAGTACCAATGACGGCGCCTGGATCTTTTCCAAGCCGGCCCACCAGGACGGATTCGGCTCCCGGAGCTGGTGGACGGCCGACATCAGCGCGTTGCGGTCGAAGCTGCGCCGGGACAGGCCGCCGGCCAGGGCGGACACGGCCAGCCGGGCGCGCGGGAAGCCCCCGGCGCGCTTGCCATCGCGGGGCGGGGCCGGCGGGTCCTCGAGCACCAGGCGGGCGACCCGGTCCGGATGGCGCTGCGCGACCAGCGAGGCCGCGAAGGCGCCCAGGCTGTGGCCGACGAGCACGGGCGCGTCGAGGTCGAGCTCGTCGAGCAGGCCGGCCACGTCGTCGGCGTGGCATTCCAGGGTGTACTGCGCACAGCGCGGACTCTCCCCGTGCCCCCGCAGGTCCGGGGCGACGACCCGCCAGCCCGTGAGCTCGCGGGTGAACGCGTCCCAGGTGCCGCGCCCGCTTCCGCCGCCGTGCACCAGCACGATCGCGGGGCCGCCGCCGCCGGTGTCGTTGCGCGCGAGCCTCATGCGCCCAGCTGGTCGGCCATGTCGTGCTTGTAGCTGACCAGCTCGGCCATCGCGACCGGGCGGCGGCTGACGCTGTCGAGGTCGCGGCCCTCCTTCGTGAACAGCGGCGGCGCGGTGTGGATGCCGGCGTCGAGCGGGCAGGCCGCCACCTCGTCGCGCCAGCCGGGCCAGCGCCAGCTGAGGTAGAACTGGTCGGCGGCGCCGGCGAGCATCGCGAAGAGCCAGTCGGTGTAGCCGAGGGTCAGGTCCTCCCAGCCGAGCGTGTCGGGGGCGAAGTAGTGGATGGTGGGCCGCCGGCCGGACTCGCCCTGCCGCCACACGAACTCGCCGCCGAGGATGTCCTGGGCCACGACCAGCCCCGCGGCCTCGAAGCTCGCGTTGACCTCGTGGATGTCGGCCAGGCGGCGGCGCGGGTGGCCGGAGCCGAGCACGCGCAGCCAGCCGCCGTCGACGATCAGCCCGCCGGTGCCGTAGACGAGCGCGCCCAGCCAGGAGGTGGTGCCGACCTGGAGCCGGTGCAGGCACGCGGCCGCCCGGTCGGGGTCGGCGGGCAGCAGCTCGACCGCATACGGCGAGCCGGACACCGCCGCCTCGATCTCGGCCCAGGCGGACCGGTCGTCGGAGATCAGCTCCGCCAGCGAGCGCACGCCGCAACTGTACGGCCGGATACCGGGCGGACACGAACGGCGGAAATGGCCGCTGAATGATTGTCATTCACGTTTCTCGGACTGTCGGTCGGCAGATACTGAGAGTCACTATGTCGAACATGACTCGTCGCTGGTTGATCACTGGTTGCTCCACCGGCCTGGGGCGCGCGCTGGCCGAGGCGGTCGCCGCCTCCGGGCAGCAGGTGCTGGCCACCGCTCGCCGTCCCGAGGTGCTCGAGGAGCTGCGGGACCGGTACCCCAGAACGCTCGCCACCTGCGCCCTCGACGTCCGCGACCCCGACGACTGCCACAACGCCGTGCACGCGGCCCTGGCCCGCTACGGCGGCGTGGACGTGCTCGTCAACAATGCCGGCATCGGGCACTTCGGGGCCGTCGAGGAGGTCAGCGACGCCGAGCTGGAGGCGCAGCTGGCCGTCAACCTCATCGCGCCGTGGCGGCTCACCCGGATGGTGCTGCCGCTCATGCGCGCCCAGGGCTTCGGCGACATCGTGATGGTGTCGTCGATGGCGGGGCGGGTGGCGATGCCGGGCCTCGGGGCGTACGCGGTCGGCAAGTTCGCCCTCGAGGGGCTCGTCGAGACGCTGGCCCTCGAGCTCGCCGGGAGCGGGGTGCACGTGACCGCGATCGAGCCCGGGATGTTCGCGACCGAGTGGGGCTCGTCGCTCACCGAGTCCGCGGAGCACGTCTCGGCGTACTCGAGCGTCACCGAGCCGATGCGGGCCGGCCTGCGGGCGCTGAAGTCGCTGCCGATGTCCAGCCCGCCGGAGGTGTTCGCGGCCGAGGTGCTGCGGTACATCGCGGCGCAGGAACGGCCCGTCCGGCTCCCGGTCGGCGAGGACGCCTGGCGGGGGCTGCTGGACGCGGCCCAGCGCGACTACACGGCCCTGTTGAACGCTCGTCCCGTGGCCGCGGCTCAGGCTGTCGCGGTGTAGGTGCGACGGAAAGTCGGGCGCTCCGCGCCCTGACTTTTCTGACATATGACCGGGGTCAGGCGATAAATCGGATATATCGGGGCGCGAAGCGCCCGACATATCCGCGACCGACCCGGGGTCATGAGGCCAGGATCAGGTTCTGGCGCAGGGCGGCCAGCTCGTCCTGCGTCAGACCGTAGGAGAGCGCCCACCCCTCCATGTCGCCCCAGCGCTCCCGCACCACGTCGAGCATCTTGGTCATCAGCGCCGCCTCGGGCTCCCAGGGCGGCACCTCCACCGGCCGCGGCGGCAGCCCGAGCCGGTCCACGACGACGGCCACGCGCTCGTGGATCGTCGGCATCGCGGCCGCCGTGGCCGCGTAGTCCTCCGCGATCGCGTCCTCCGGCACGCCGAGCAGCCCGAGCACGACCGCGGCCAGCACCCCGGTGCGGTCGCAGCCGGCCTCGCAGTGGAAGACGGCCGGGAGCGTGCCGGCGCAGGAGAGCAGCCGTACGGTGCCCGCGAGCACCGGTCCCTTCTCCGTGAGCATCGCCACGTAGTGCCCGACGAGGTCCTCGGCCCCGCTGACGTCCGCGATGGGGGCCGGGTAGTACTCGACCGCGGTGTCCGAGAGCAGGCCGCGGCCGAGCTGCGACACCTCGTACTCCCCGCGCAGGTCGATCACGGTGGACAGGCCGAGGTCGCGGACCAGGCGGTCGGCGTCGGCCCGGGTGGCGTAGGCGAGGGAGTCGCTGCGGAACAGCACGCCCGTGCGCACGGTGCCGCCGTCCGCCGGCATGCCGCCGAGGTCGCGGAAGTTGACGAGCCCCTCCAGCGGGCCGGTCAGCGACCCGGTGGAGGGCTTGCGGCGGCGCCAGAACCTCACCCGATGAGGTCCTTCACCCAGTGGTAGAAGGTGACCGCGAAGCTGACCTCGCGCAGGTAGGCGACGCCCGCCGCGGCCAGGAAGAGCCCGGTGATCGCGTGGGCGCCGCGGGCGGATCGCCGCGGGCGGCCGAGGCGCTGCTCGATGATGAGCCGGCCGAGCAGCCGCGACAGCGCGAACACGCCCACGGCCACGGCGAGCACCACCAGGAAGGCGATGAAGGGCCCGTTGAGGCTGCCCTCGCTGTCCAGCGCCCACAGGCCCCAGCAGATGAACGCGATGACCGCGCCGGTGCCGGTGTACTCCCACCCGAGCTTGAGCTGCCGGGCGCGCTCGCCGCGCGGCGGGGAGTACCGCGGCGGCTGCTCCTGCGGCTCGAAGTCCATCACGCCCGTCGGCTCCGGGGCGGGCCGCGGCACGACCTTGGCCCGTCCGCGCATCTGCGGCACTCCGTCGGCGTTCACGGCGACACCTCCACTTGAGACCGGCGCACCCGAGACCGGGGGTGCGGAGACCGGCGGCGGGACTTCCTGGTGGAACGCGGTCGGCGGGGCGGCGCCGGTGCGCATGGCGACGAGCTCGCGCTCGAGGCGCTCGATGCGCTGGGCGGCTTCGGTCTCGGTACCGCTCACGGCCGGACGCGCCCGTCCGACCACCCGGCCCGTCTCGCCCGCCTCCGGCTCGTGCCAGTCGCAGCCCACGTCGGGCAGGCCGGAGCGGCGCACGAGGTCGGCCAGGTACGCGAGCCACGACTGCAGCTCGCGGGTCTGCGGCCGGTCGGAGGGCCGGTCGGCGAGCGGCGCGTGCAGGTGGTCGCGCAGCGCCGGGATGCGCTCGAGCAGCGGGTGGCGCCGCAGCACGTTCCACGGCGGCGGCGACGCGTCCGGCGGGCCGCCCTGGTCGCTGCGGCCGTCGACGCGCGGGTAGGCGCCGGTGACCATGAAGTACGCGACCGCGCCGAAGCCGTGCACGTCGTACGCCGGCCCGACGTACTTCACCCCGCCGAACGCCTCCGGTCCGCCCGACTCCGGGGTGTAGGCGATCTGGGTGATCTCGTCTTCGCGGTAGTACCGGGCCCCGGTGAAGTCGATCAGGCGCACCTCGCCGGTGGCCAGCACCATCACGTTGGACGGCTTCACGTCCATGTGCAGCACCGGGGTCGCGCCCGGCTCCTGCGGGTCGTGCAGGTTCGACAGCACGACGGCGAGCGTCTTCAGGGCGGAGACGGCGTTGAGGCGGCGGCCGGCCGGGTTCGCCCCGGCCCGCTGCACCACGTATTCGCGCAGGTTGACGCCGTGCAGGTAGTCGTAGACCTGGTACGGCACGGCGTCGCCCGGCGCCGGGCGCTCACCGGGACGGTGCGGCGGCGGCCCGTAGAACCCGTCGGCCCGCCGGCAGATGCCCGGCACCCCGCGGTTGTTGAGGTCCATGAGCGCGGCGTCGCCCTTGTCCCACGAGCGCAGCTCGTCGGCGATCGGGCGCTGCGGGTCGACGCGGAAGACCTTCACGGTCATCGGCGCCGAGGTCACCCCGCCGGCGACGCGCACCGCGCGGTACACGTCCGCCTGCCCGCCCGAGCCCAGGTGGGCCACCAGACGGTACCGCTGGAACGTCTCGGGCAAAGGGCTCGCCGGACCGCAGACAAGGTCCAGCAACGCACCCTGCGTCATCGTGTCGCTCCCCCCAGCATTGTCTTTGCCGCCCCCATACGGTTTCGAGAGTAACGAGCGCGCAAATCGGTCGCGCTGACCGGAGGTCACGAGGTAGACACAACCGATGAGTGACTATGTCCTGCGCACCGCCGGCGCCGACGAACTCCCCGCGGTCGCGCGCCTGCGCCGCGAGGCGTTCGGGGCCACCGCCGACTTCGACCCCGAGAGCACGTCGCGCCTGGTCTTCGAGCCGGCCCGCACCCACGTGGTCGAGCACGACGGGCAGCTCGTGGCGACCGCGGGCGTGTTCACGCGCGACCTCGCGGTGCCCGGCGCGGTGATCCCGGCCGCGCACGTGACGGGCGTCGCGGTCTCGGCGGTCCACACCCGCAAGGGCCTGCTCAGCCGCATGATGACCGCCCAGCTGACGACCGCGCCCGAGGCCGTGGCGGCGCTGTGGGCGTCGGAGGGCCGCATCTACCCACGGTTCGGCTACGGCCTCGCGGCCCAGAACGTCACCATGCGCGCCGACCGCCGGGAGCTCACGATCACGGCCCCGACGGCGCCCGGCACCCTGCGCTCGGGGAACCCGGCGGAGCTCATCAAGGAGCTTTCCGAGGTGTACTCGCGGGTCTTCCCCGGCAAGCCGGGCTGGTCGAGCCGCGACGAGAACTGGTGGCGGCACCTGACCGCGGACCCGGAATCGGAGCGCAGCGGCGCCACCCGGGCGCGCGCGGTGCTGTACGAGAACGGCGACGGGGTGATCGAGGGCTTCGCGCGGTACCGGATCCGCGCCGCCTGGGACGACAGCGGCCCGAAGCAGGAGGTCAACGTCATCGAGGTGGTGGCCGGGACGCCGGCGGCCTACGCCGAGCTCTACCGCTTCCTGCTGCGCATCGACCTCGCCCGCACCCTGGTCCAGGGCCTGACCAGCGCCGACGACCCGCTCTTCCACCTCGTCAACGAGCCGAGGCACCTGGGCGCCAAGGCCGGCGACGGCCTCTGGGTGCGCATCGTGGACCTGCCGCGGGCGCTCGCGGCGCGCAAGTACGCCGCCCCGCTGGACGTCGTCTTCGAGGTGACCGACGAGCTCCTGCCCGCCAACGCGGGCCGCTGGCGCCTGCGCGCCGGCGCCGGCGGTGCCCTGGTCACCTGCACGAGGGCCGACGGCGACCCGGACTTCACGCTCGGGATCAAGGAGCTGGGCGCGGTCTACATGGGCGGCACCCGCCTGGGCGCCCTGCACCTGTCGGGCCGGGTCACGGAGCACCGCCCGACCGCGGTGGCCGCGGCCAGCACCGCCTTCAGCTGGCCCATCACCCCGTATTCGATCGAAATCTTCTGATCCCTCGGCGGGCGGCGGCGCAGACGGTAGATTCGGTTCATGGGTGGGATCCAGCGCCGGCGGCGCCGCATGCGGCAACATCAACCGGTGACCCAGACGCCCCCCGAGGAGCCCGCGGCCCCTCCGGTCGTGGAAGAAGAGCCCCCGGCCCCGAAGCCGGCCGCGCCCCGCCCGCCCTCGCCGCACCACTTGGCGGAGCTGTCGGGCACCTTCGCGATGACCGCCGCGGTGCACGACCCGGAGCCGGCCGAGGCGGCGCCGGCCCACGATGACGAGCACCATCCGCACGCCCACGACGAGCACCATCAGCACCATCACCACCACCATCACCACGACGAGGTGGTGTCGGAGCGGGGCCTGCGCGGCCTGGTCGGCGGCGGCGCGTCGCAGGTCTCGGTGTCGGCGGCCCTGCGCGCCCGCGACGCGGCCCGGCCGACGGAGGCGGATCTGGCGGCGGCGGAGCGGGACCTGCAGATCATCCGGCGGGGGTGGGTGCCGCGCGAGGATTTGACGCGCCCGGGCCGCCGCTCCCCCACCTCGTAGGCCCACGGTTCGGAGCCGTGCCGCCGTCGGACACCGGCTTCACGCCCCGTTCGGCTGCGACCTGCCGCGACCGCTCATCGACGTCGTACGACACCGCGAAGGGCCCGGATCACAACGTGCGGGGCGTCCGGTGGCGGAATCTCGGGCACGGCGTTCCGGCTCGGAATCGAACGAGCCGAGAAACGAAGATCATGGATGCCGTGGGCCTCGGCTGCTAGCGTCGGGCGGTGGACTGGATCAAGGCGCTGGCCCCCGTCGTGGTCGGCGCGGTCATCGGCTTTCTGCCCGCCTTCATCAACGAGACGCTCAAGGAGCGAAAGTCTCGAAGCATCCGGTGGGACTCTTCGCTGTACACGGTCGTGTCCGACTTCGTGGACAGCGCCCGGCGCCTACGCCATCTCGCGGAAGGCCATGAGCGCGCCGCGGGCGTCGACGGACGCGCGAAGGCTCTCGACGACGAGCATCAGCGCCTCCGCGGGCTGATGCAGAAGATCCGCATTCTCGGCACCGGCGAGGTCCAGTCGACCGCTCGGCTGGTCCTCCGGCACGCATACTCCGTGCGAGTCGTCGGAGAAGGACATCCGGACCCGTACGAAACCGATCCCCGGTTCGGTGGCCTCACGCCGCCCGTGCGGCTGGAGCGGGCGCAGCGAGACCTGTTCATCGCCGTTCGCCGCCAGCTCGGGATCAAGAACCCCGAGGACGTCCCGCTCGACCCCGAGTGAGTGTTGAGCACCCTGCTCGGGGACACCGGCCTCCCCGGCGTCCCCGAGCAGGTCTCAGGCCGTCGGGAGCGGGGGCAGAACGCGAGCGTTGTCGTACTCGAGGACCTGGGCGATCCGCCGCGCGTGGCGCTCGTTGCCCGAGAACTTCGTCGACAGGAACGTCGTCACGAGGGTGGTCGCCTCGTCGAGGGTGTGCTGGCGCGCGCCGATCGCGACGACGTTCGCGTCGTTGTGCTCGCGGGCCAGCTGGGCCGTCTCCACGTTCCAGGCCAGGGCGGCCCGCACGCCGGGGACCTTGTTCGCGGCGATCTGCTCGCCGTTGCCCGAGCCGCCGATCACCACGCCGAGGCTGTCGGGATCGGCGACCACCCGGGCTCCCGTGTGGAAACAGAAGACCGGGTAGTCGTCGTCGGGGTCGTACTTCGCCGGGCCGACGTCCACGACCTCGTAGCCCTGCAGCCCCAAAGCGCTGACCAGGTGCACTTTCAGCTCATAGCCGGCGTGGTCCGAACCAAGGTAGACGCGCATACCCGGCAGTCTGTCAGAGCCGGATGAGCCCCAGGCAGGAACCCGCCAGCAAGCCGCCACCCAGCACGACCAGGCCGAACACCCAACCCGCCGTCGCGCCCGACTTGAGGCGCAGGATTCTCCGGCGGTCCCAGACGAGCGCGGCGGCGGCGAACGCGCCGATTCCGCACGCGGCGATCATCGCCGCGATGAAGATCTGCATCTGCATCTACACACCCCAGGCCCGAAGTACAGCGGCCTAGTGTGTATCACGATCGGGTGACTGGAACGAATCGAGCTGGGCCACCACGAGCCCGGCGCGGGCCTTCGGCGTGAACCAGGTGCTCTTGCGCGGCATCTTCTGGCGGGCCAGGTTGACCGCCACGAAGTCGTCGACCGTCACGGGGGCGATGAGCACCGCGAGCTCGGCCCGGCCGGCGTCGACCTCGCCGCGCAGCCACTCGGCGGGGTAGTCGCCGCCGACGTACGTGATCCGCTTGTCCCCGGGCTCGAGGCCCAGCGTCTCGGCGAACAGGCGGCGCTCGACGAGGGCGTGGTCGAGGTTCTCCACGACGCCGGCGCCCTCGGTGCGGGGCAGGCTCACCGACCAGGCGCCCTCGCGCGTGTAGAGGTGCACGCGGCCGCCCGTCGCCGGGACGCCCACGGGGCCGGTGATCGGCACCAGGTCCAGGCCCTCCAGGGGCTCCGGAAGATCCGAGACCAGGCGGTTGTACGGCTGGATCGCCACCGACTCCGGGGTGGTCACGACCGCGAGGAAGCGCTCGTACCCGGCGGTCTGGGCCGCGAGGCTGCGGTGGTTGCCGTCGGCCACGACGAGCTCGCCGCCGCCCGCGAGGGCCAGGAGGCGGTCGCGGGTGGTGCCGGCGCCGACGGCCCAGATCTCGTGGGCGCGGCCGGACGGGTCGACGTCGGTCACGGCGGGGCTACCGGCGTCGGCCACGGCCTGGGCCAGGGCGGCGTGCAGGGCGTCGCCGTGGGCCGTCTGCAGCAGCAGGACGGGCGAGAGCAGGTGCCCGGTGGCCTCGGCCAGGGCGACGCGCTCCCGGACCTTCTCGATGAAGACGTCCTCGTTGCGGATGACCGCGCCGGGCTCGTCGGCGCTGGTCGAGATCTGGTCGGTGGCGACCATGCACCACAGGCCGTAGGCGCGGGCGCCGTCCGGCGCCGTGATGCGGTAGAGCACCACGACGTCGGCGGCGGGTGCGTAGTGGCCGTCCTCCTTCGCCGTGCGCAGGCGCGCGACGGCGTCGGGGAGGCAGTCGAGGAACGGGCGGCCGACGCTCTCCGGGGCCCGGTGCGGCATCTCGACCGCCAACGCGCTGGCGGGGTTGGCGGCGATGATCGCGGTGATCTCCGCGTCGTCGGCGAACTCGTCGTAGTTCTGCGCGCCGGTCCCTCCGGTGGAGAGCCAGGCGTGGGCGATCGGGTACGCAACCGTCATGCGTACGACGCTATAGGTCAGGCGACCGCGGCCACGGCGTGGGGGTTCAGCAGTCCCGCAGTGCGGTGCGCCTCGTCAGTGGCGGGGTCGAAGACCACGGTGTCGAAGCGCACGACGACCGGCGGCGCCAGCAGCGCGCTCAGATCGTCGGGCAGCTCGGGCAGCTCGTCCTTCCAGGTCCGTTCCTGGACGGTGCAGCGGGACTCAGACATGATCTCGGCTTTCTCCAGAAATGTGTCGTCGCAAGGTGCAACGGCACCCATCCGTTCGGGTGACGCACCAGGGGTGCCGATTCCAGAGAACTACACGGATGCGCCCAGGCGAGCGTTCAGTCGCGGACCTGGCACGAACAATGGACCGTCAGGAGAAGGCCGGGGTCGTCCGCGTGAGCAGCTTGACGATCCGAAGGGCCATCCCGTGCGGCTGGCGGCGGCGCAGTTCGACCATGTCGGCCAGCGCATGGATGATCTTCAGCCCGCGGCCGCTCTCGGCGTCGGGCCCGACGTCCTTGGGGGCCGCGCTCTCCAGGCCCATGCCCTCGTCCACCACGTCGATGATGCAGCGGTCCTCGTGAATGGTGACCGTCACCTCGTAGTCGGTGCCGTTCTCGGCGTGCTGGACCGCGTTGGCGCACGCCTCGCCGACGGCCAGGCCGATGTCCTCCCGGCAGTCCGTCGTCACGGCGAAGACGGCCAGCGCGGCATCGAGCACCCGCCGCGTCAGCGGAACGGTTGTGGTGTCGCGCGGCAGGGAGAGCGAAAGCCGTACTTCCATCCCCACAACGGACTCCCTTCGCGCGATTTCCTTGTGCCGTAAGGATGCCCCGCACACGAAGGGAGGAAACTTGCAGTCCGCGCTCAGGCCGCGGTGCGCACCGGCTCCGGGGCCTGGGCGGCGCGGACCCGGCGGGTCACCACGCGCTCGGCGACGAAGGACAGGAACGGCACCGTGCCGGCCAGCAGCACCAGCACCGTGAACCCGACCCTCCAGCGCGCCCGGCGGGCCAGGTCGGCCGCGAGGACCAGATAGACCATGTACAGGAAGCCGTGCGCCGGCCCCACGAGGGCCACGATCGTCTCGTTGTCGGCGGCGTACTTGAGCACGGTGCCGACCGTCAGCACGATCAGCAGCACGCCGACGATCCAGGCCACGACCCGGTAGCGGGTGAGGGCGGGGTTCAGATTCATCTGCTTCATCCTGGGAAGTCGCTCGGGCGGCGGTCGGGGTTGGCGGCGAGCCAGGCCAGCATCCGGTTGTACTGCGTCAGCTCCGGATCGTCCTCGGTCACGGGCGCCGGCCGGGGCACCATCGGCCGCAGCGGCGGCGGGCCCGGCTTCCTCGGCGCGGCGGTGCCGCGGGTGTCGCGGATCGCCCGCGCCCAGAGGAACACGACGAAGATCGCGAAGAGCGGCCACTGCACGGTGTACGCCCAGCTGAGCATGTTGCCCGCGGTGGCCCGCTGGTACTGCCACAGACAGGCGATCACGCAGACGGCCACCCCGGCGAGCGCCAGGACATGCCCGAGCACCCACCGGGGTGTGAAGAATCGCCGCACAAGTAGCCAGGCTACTCAGTCGAAGACCGGACCCACGTCGCGGGTGCGCTTGATCTCGTAGAACCCGGGCGTGCCCGCGACCAGGAGCGTGCCGTCCCACAGGCGACCGGCCGCCTCGCCCTTGGGGCGCGGGGTGACGACCGGGCCGAAGAAGGCGATGATCCTGCCGTCCGGGCCCGGCACGTGGATCACCGGCGTGCCGACGTCCATGCCGACCGGGTTCATCCCGGCGAAGTGGCTCTCGCGGAGCTGGGCGTCGAACTCGGTCGACTCGGCGTACTCGGCCAGCTCGGCCGGGAGCCCCGCCTCGACCAGCGCGGAGCGGTAGAGCTCGTCCGAGAGCTCCTGCTGCTCGTGGTGGATCCGGTTGCCCAGGGCGGTGTAAAGCGGACGAAGTACATCATTGCCGAACTTCTGCTCGGCGGCGATCGCCACCCGGACGGGGCCCCAACCCTTTGCCAAACCCTCCTTGTATTGCTCCGGAAGGTCGTCGCGGCCCTCGTTGAGGATCGAGAGGCTCATCACGTGGAATCGGACGTCCACGGCCCGGACCTGCTCGACCTCGAGCAGCCAGCGGGACGTGATCCAGGCCCACGGGCAGCGCGGGTCGAACCACATATCGGCGATGACGCGGTCTTCACCCATGACGGTGACCACCTCACTAGTGAAAGAGTCGGGAACCCGAACCGATCCTTACGCAACCCGCACGCGAGGTACCACTTCGGGCAGGAGTGACCTGAGCCACTCCCCCAGTCTCCTCCGCGAGCATGGAACACTCGGGGTGACGCCGTCGACGGGGACGGCCACAGCGAAACGACAGGAGACGACACGTGGCCGGTGTACGCAACCTACGCCAGGTCGAAGCGGTCGAGCGGGCCCGCCTGCTCGGCGTCACGGCGTACGACATCAGCCTCGACCTGACCGACGGCGCCGGGCATCCGGGCGAGGGCACGTTCCGGTCGACCACCGAGGTGCGCTTCACCTGCCGGGAGCCGGGGGCCGGCACCTTCATCGAGGTCGCCGCCGCGACCCTGCACAGCGCCACGCTCAACGGCGAGCCCGTCGACGCGAGCGGCTGGAGCACCGAGGGCGGCCTGGCGCTGACCGGGCTGGCGGCCGACAACGTGCTCGTCGTGGACGCCGAGTTCGCGTACTCCACGACCGGCCAGGGCCTGCACCGCAGCGTCGACCCCGTGGACAAGGAGGTGTACCTCTACAGCCAGTTCGAGACGGCCGACGCCCAGCGCGCCTTCGCCTGCTTCGACCAGCCGGACCTCAAGGCCGAGTTCACCTTCCGGGTCACGGCGCCCGCGCACTGGAAGGTCATCTCCAACATGCCGCTCGAGCGGCAGGAGGGCCTCGTGCGGCACTTCCAGCCCACGCCGCGGATGAGCACCTACATCACCGCCGTGTGCGCCGGGCCGTACCACGAGGTCCGCGACACCCACGACGGCATCGACCTGGGCGTGTTCTGCCGGCAGTCGATGCGGCAGTACCTCGACGCCGACGACATCAACCTCGTGACGAAGCAGGGCTTCGACTTCTTCCACGAGGAGTTCGGCATCCGCTACCCGCTGCCGAAGTACGACCAGGTGTACTCCCCGGAGTTCAACGCCGGCGCGATGGAGAACTTCGGCTGCGTGGTCCACGCCGAGCAGCACTACATCTTCCGCTCGCCGGTCACCGACTTCGAGTACGAGCAGCGCGCGAACACGATCCTGCACGAGCTCGCCCACATGTGGTTCGGCGACCTCGTGACCATGCGCTGGTGGGACGACCTGTGGCTGAACGAGTCGTTCGCGGAGTGGGCGAGCCACTGGTGCAACACCCACGCGACCCGCTTCACCGACGCGTGGACGACGTTCCTGTCCGTGCGCAAGAACTGGGGCTACCGGCAGGACCAGC
Organism: Dactylosporangium sp. CA-052675; assembly: GCF_050947935.1. GTDB lineage: Bacteria > Actinomycetota > Actinomycetes > Mycobacteriales > Micromonosporaceae > Dactylosporangium. The sequence goes on from NZ_CP192010.1 coordinate 9,468,402, forward strand.
TGTCCTCGACCCACCCCGTCTACACCGAGATGCCGGACGTCGAGGCGGTCGAGGTCAACTTCGACGGCATCACGTACGCCAAGGGCGCCAGCGTCATCAAGCAGCTGGTCGCGTACGTGGGCATCGACGCCTTCCGCAGCGGCCTGCGCGCCTACTTCCAGCAGCACCAGTGGGGCAACGCCACCTTCGACGACCTGCTCACCGCGCTCGAGTCGGCCAGCGGCAAGGAGCTGCGCAAGTTCGCCGCGCAGTGGCTGGAGACGGCCCAGGTGAACACGCTGCGGCCGGAGATCACCGTGGCCGCGGACGGCACCTACGAGCGCGTCGTGGTGCGCCAGGAGGCCCCGGCCGCCTACCCGACGCTGCGCACCCACCGCATCGGCATCGGCCTCTACGACCTGGCCGACGGCGGCCGGCTGGTGCGCCGCGACCTGGTCGAGGCGGACGTGGACGGCGAGCAGACCGAGATCGCCGCGCTCGCGGGGGTGCGTGCGGCCGACGTGCTGCTGCTCAACGACGACGACCTCACCTACGCCAAGCTGCGCCTCGACCCGGCCTCGATGGCCGTCGTGGTGGATCACATCGACGGCCTGGACAACTCGCTGGCCCGGGCGCTGGTGTGGTCGGCCTCGTGGGACATGGTCCGCGACGCCGAGCTCGCGGCGCGCGACTACGTGAAGCTCGTCGCGACCGGCCTGCCCGCCGAGCGCGACATCAACCTCGTCACCGCGACGATCCGCCAGGCCCAGTCGGCGCTGGTGTTCTACGCCGACCCGGCGTGGGGGCCGCAGGGCTGGGCCCAGCTCGCCGACACCGCCCGCGCGGCGCTGGCCACGGCCGAGCCGGGCAGCGGCTTCCAGCTGGCCTGGGCCCGCTCGTTCGCCGCCGCCGCGCGCAGCGAGGCCGACCTCGGGGTGCTGGCGGGCTGGCTGCGCGACGAGAGCGTGCCGCCGGGGCTGACCATCCAGGCCGACCTGCGCTGGGGCATCCTGCACTCGCTGATCGCGGCGGGCGCGGCCGACCCGGAGCAGATCGAGGCCGAGCTGGACCGCGACCGCACGGCCAGCGGCGAGCGGCAGGCGGCGCTGGCCCGGGCGCTGGTGCCGACGGCGGAGTCGAAGGCCGAGACCTGGCGCCGGCTCACCGAGGACCACGCGCTGCCCAACTGGCTGCAGCGCTCGCTGCTGCAGGGCTTCCAGCACTCGGCGCAGACGAAGCTGACGGCGCCGTTCGTGCCGGCCTACTTCGACGCGCTGCTGCCCGTCTGGGAGCACCGTGACAGCGAGCCGGCGGCCGAGTTCGTGGAGATGGCGTACCCGGCCTACCAGGTCAGCGAGGACACCGTGGCGCGCACCGAGGCCTGGCTGGCCACGCCCGGCACGCCGGCGCCGCTGCGCCGTCTGGTCGGCGAGGGGCGCGACGGGATCGTGCGGGCCCTCAAGGCGCGTGCGAAGGACGCCGCGGCCTCCTGAGACACGACAAGAGGCGCCGCGCTCGAGTCGAGCGCGGCGCCTCTTGTTCGCGTCAGTTCAGTGCTTGCCCGCGTGCTCGGCCAGCTGGGCCAGGCCCGAGACCAGGCCACCGGCCAGGTCACCGCCGCCGAAGGCCGCCGCCATCGACAGGGCCGCGAGCTTCGCCGCGCGGTCGGGCAGGCGGCGACGGGCCTCGCCGCCGGTCACGATCTCCAGCACGCGCTGGTTCGGCGACAGGGCGATGAGCACCGTGTTGGCCGGGTCGGCGAGCTGGGCGTGCAGCTTCTCGGCGTAGGCGCGGCCCGGCTCCTCGAGATCGCCGACGTAGATGCTGAACGTCAGCCCCGTCGACGAGTCGGCCAGGCGCAGCGCCTCGTCCAGGCGCAGCAGCTGGCGCGTGGTGAACGGGCCGTTGAGGACTTCGGGCCGGCCGGTCAGGCCGGCCGGGCTACCACCGGTCACTTGCGCCTCCGATGACTTGCGGCTGCGTCCGGTCGCCCGACCAGTCGGTCACGCCGGAGCTCTCGCCACTCGCGGTCAGTTCGGCCCGCCGCACACCGGTGAGCTCGCGGGCGTGCGCCGCCTCGGTCTGCTGCTCGGGCGCGGACAGGAACCAGACGGGCGTGAAATCGAACGGCCGTCCGGGCCGGTAGCGCCTGCTACGGCGGGAACCCCCCGCGTAGACGGCGCCCGCGATGAGCAGGATGACCGCAACCGGAATCCCGGCGAAGATCAGCGTCGTCTCGATGATGGACAAGCTCAACGCCCCCAGGCGTCGAAGGGACTAAAAGACCGGCTTCACGTTAGCGGGCGGCTACGACCAGCCGGTTGCCGGGGGCCTACCGTCACTTTCATGGACCTCTCGCGCCAGTATGCCGAATCGCTCGACGCCCAGGACTCGATCGGATATTTCCGCGCGCAATTCTACATTCCGGACAATGAGCTGGTCTACTTCGACGGCAACTCCCTGGGCCGGCTGCCGCTGGCCACGCGCGAGCGCCTCCGCGACGCGATCGACCGCGAATGGGGCCACGACCTGATCCGCGGCTGGGACACGTGGATCGATCTGGCCCGCTCGACCGGGGATCTGCTGGCGGCATCGGTACTGCACGTGCTCCCCGGCGAGGTCGTGCTCTCCGACTCCACCAGCGTGAACCTGTACAAGCTGGCCGCGGCCGCGCTCGACGCCCGCCCCGGCCGCGGCGTGATCGTCACCGACGACGACAACTTCCCCACCGACCGGTACGTGCTGGAGGGCCTCGCGGCCGCACGCGGGCTGCGGCTGCGGGTGGTGCCGACCGACCTCGACGCGGGCGTGGACCCGCAGCGGGTGGCCGCGGCGCTGGACGACGACGTGGCGCTGGTGTGCCTGTCGCACGTGGCGTACCGCTCGGGCGCGATCGCCGACATGGTGGCGATCACCACTGCCGCGCACCGGGTGGGGGCCCTCACACTGTGGGATCTGTGCCACTCCGCGGGCTCGGTCCGGGTGCCGCTGCGCGAGTCCGGGGCCGATCTCGCGGTCGGGTGCACGTACAAGTACCTCAACGCCGGACCGGGCGCTCCGGCGTTCCTCTACGTGCGCTCCGACCTGCAGGCGTCGCTGCGCCAGCCGATCTGGGGCTGGTTCGGGCGGCGGGACCAGTTCGCGATGGACGCCGGCTACGAGCCGGCCGCGTCGGTCGACCGGTTCCTGGTGGGCACGCCGCCGGTGCTGGGCGGGTACGCGGCGCTGGAAGGGGCCCGGATCACGGCCGCGGCCGGCATCGACGCGCTGGCCGCCAAGGGCGCCGCGCTGACCGACTACGCGATCGGGCTCGCCGCCGCGTGGCTGGGCGACCGGCTCGCGCTGGCCAGCCCGCGGGAGTCCGCCCGGCGGGGCAGCCACGTGACGTTCCGGGCGGCCGAGGCGTGGCCGATCTGCCAGGCGCTCAAGGCGGCCGGCGTGATCCCGGACTTCCGCACGCCCGAGCGGCTGCGGATCGGGCTGGCGCCGCTCTACACGCGGTTCGTGGACGTGCACGAGGGCATGGCGCGGCTGCGGGACGTCGTCGACACCGGCGCGTACTCGTCCTACGGCGTCGAACTCGGGCGCGTCACGTGAGGGCGTGACCACCCCGGAGGCCGCTGCGCCCAGTCCGGCTCGGTGAGGCTTCGCGGAGACCGACCCAGACCGGGCGTCCTGGCGGGAGCACCGGTCAGTGACTGACGCGGACCCGAGCCGTGGATCTATGCGGCCTGTTGCAGACCCTCCACGGGCAGGTCCAGCCAGTCGGCCCAGCGCGGGTCGGGCGTGCGGTGACCGAGGACACGCCAGGCCACGCCCTTCGGCGCCATGGGGGTGGCATGCAAACGCCAGCCGAGTTCGGCTGGCGTTTTGTCACCTTTGGTGTGGTTGCAACGGGCGCAGGCGGCTACGACGTTCTCCCAGGCGTGCCGCCCGCCCCGGCTGCGTGGCATCACGTGGTCGATGGTCTCGGCCGGGCCGCGGCAGTAGGCGCAACGCCATCCGTCGCGGGCGAATATGCCGCGGCGGGAGAGGCCTATGTGCGTGCGGTACGGCACCCGGACGTAGCGGGTGAGCCTGACCACGGACGGCACCGGCAACTCGTTCATCGCACTGTGGAGGATCCCGTCACCGTCGGCGACGCACACGGCCTTCGACGTCAGGACCAGGATGGTGGCACGTCTGACAGACACGACACACAGCGGCTCATAGGTGGCATTCAGCACCAGCGCACCCGATACTCGTGCGGGTCGTATGTCAGGCATCGCCGTCCCCCTAGTGCGTGAAGGAAGTCTCCCTGGAATGGGCCCCGAGCGGCCCTGATGCGGCCCCGTGAGGTCTGCTTTGCGGGCCCACCGGCGGTGGTCCGTGGGCTAATCGTCCCTGATAGATCCTCGGATTGCACGTACTATTTGCGGCCGTCGGGTGAACCTTCGCCCGTCACCCCCGTTGTTTGGGCGGACTTGCCCCCGTTCGCCCCGGTTTGCTGCTAGGAGCCCCGTGATCAGCCCTATCGCGATGCCGTTCGAGGAGACGCCGAAGCCCGGAAGCACGCCGAGCTGCGCCGACAAATCCGGCTTCTGCGACTTCGTCTTCGACCAGACCAAGAACAAGTGGCTGGCCGAGAGCAGCTACTGGGTGCTGGTCAAACCGGTGACGATCCTCGTGATCGTCGTCGTCGCGCTGATCATCCGGGCGCTGATCCACCGGGCGATCGACCGGCTGATCAAGCACACGGTCAGCGACAACGAGGCCGGCGGCGCGATGCTGCGGCCGCTGCGCAAGCGGCTGCCCACGCTGTCCGCCCCCTCGGAGCGGCGCAACCAGCGCGCCCGGGCGCTCGGCTCGGTGCTGCGCAGCATCGCCTCCGCCGTCGTGTTCACGATCGCGACGATGCTCGTGCTCGGCGAGATCGGCATCAACCTCGGACCGCTGCTGGCCAGCGCCGGCATCGCGGGCCTGGCGATCGGCTTCGGCGCGCAGAACCTGGTCAAGGACTTCATCGCCGGGCTGTTCATGCTGCTCGAGGACCAGTACGGCGTCGGCGACGTGGTCGACGTGGGCGAGGTCACCGGCACCGTCGAGGCGGTCGGGCTGCGCATCACCACGATCCGCAACGCGGGCGGCGTGGTCTGGTACGTGCGCAACGGCGAGATCGTGCGGGTCGGCAACAAGAGCCAGGGCTGGGCCGTGGTCAACGTCGACGTCCCGGTCGGGTTCGTGTCGGTCGACCAGGCCACCGCGGTGCTGCAGGAGACTGCCGACGCGTTCGCCAACGACCCCGACTACGCCGACGACTTCATGGACCCGCCGAAGGTGCTCGGCGTGGAGCAGCTCAACGCGGACGGCGCGGTGCTGCGGACCACGGTGAAGACGTCGAACGAGGCGCAGTGGCGCATCGGGCGCGAGCTGCGCCGGCGGCTGACCGACTCCCTCGAGCGGGCCGGGATCACGGCCCAGCTCTCGGCCGCGCGCATGTACATCCGCCCGGCCAACGGCGAGGGCGGCGAGCCGGGACCGGGCGGACCCACCTGATCGGTGGTTCTTGTCCAATCTCACGGCCATCTGTGATCAACCCGGAGGGTAGGGTCGCGCGTCGGGTGGTCAGTCGGTTATCGTCCGTTCGTTCAGGTGCATCGCTGCACAGTGTCCCGGTCCGCCGCCGTTGACCCCTCTCGGGCGGATTGACCGGTTCGGCCGCGCCCGCGAACGTTCCGCCGTCGCGACCACAGGGGAAGGGGGCTCTGCCGGTGCCGCACCCCGACGAGTCCGCGAAGCGCCCCGCCACGATCCGCGAGACCCTGGCCAACCGCGAGTTCGCGGCCCTGTTCGCGGCGCAGGCCCAGTCGAGCCTGGGTGACAGCGTGGCCCGCGCGGCCGTGGTCGCGCTGGTCTACAAGCAGACGAACTCCCCCATCCTGTCGGCCGCCGCGTTCGCGGTGAGCTACCTGCCCTGGCTCGGCGTCGGGGCGCTGCTGTCGGCCTGGGCCGAGCGGCATCCGTATCGGCGCACCATGATCGGCTGCGACCTGCTGCGCGCCGGGATCATGCTGGTGCTGGCCGCCTTTCCGGGGATGCCGACCGCGCTGGTCATCGCGCTGCTGTTCGGCAACGCGCTGCTGAGCCCGCCGTTCGACGCCTCCCGCTCGGCGCTCATGCCGCAGCTGCTGCAGGGCGAGCGGTACGTCACCGCGATCGTGCTCAACCGCACCACCGGGCAGATCTCGCTCATCGCCGGCTACGCGCTCGGCGCCGTGCTCGTGGCCGTGAACGGCTCCCTCGCCCTGCTGGTCAACGGCCTGACGTTCGCGGTCTCGGCGCTGCTCATCAGCCTCGTCGTCGGCGAGCGGGAGCCCTCGCTCAAGCGCGAGGAGCACACCGGCCTGCTGCGCGAGGCGGCCGACGGCTACCGGGTGGTGTTCCGCTCGCCGGTGATGCGCTCGATCGCGCTGATCGTCTTCGCCGGGGTCTGCTTCGGCGTGATCCCCGAGGGGCTGGCCGCGGCCTGGGCCGCCCACCTCGCCGGGCACGCCGACGCGTTCGGCTTCGGCGTCATCATGACCGCGGCCGCGGCCGGCTTCGTGCTCGGCAGCTCCCTGGTCACCTGGCTGCTGCCGCCCCGGCGCCGGGTCGCGCTCATCCGCCCGCTCGCGATCGTCACGCCCCTGGCGCTCGTCCCGGCCCTGCTGAACCCGGGCCTGCCGGTCATCGTCGTGATGACCCTGGTCGCGGGCGCCTCGCTGGCGGTCACGCTCCCGGCCGGCAACGGGCTCTTCGTGCAGGTGCTGCCGCCGGCCTACCGGGCCCGCGCGTTCGGCGTGATGCAGAGCGGCGTGCACCTGCTGCAGGGCGGGGCCATCGTGCTCACCGGCTGGCTGGCCACCAGCTACCCGCTCCCCGACGTCGTCGGCTACTTCGGGATCGCCGGGCTCGGCGCCACTGTGCTGATCATCGCCGGCTGGCCGGCGAAGGCGACCATCGCCGACGCGATCGCGGCCAACAAGGTCCGGGCCGCGGCCGTGCGGGACGCCGCCGAGCACGAGACCATCGACGATCTCGGCGAGGTCACCATCGACCTGGCCCGGGTGCCGCTGCCGCCCCGCCGGCGCCCCTCCCCCGGCCCGCGCCGCGAGCCGATGATGGTCGACCCGCCGGAGGTCACCGTCGATCTGACCGAGCGCACCACGGAGCTCGGTGGCCTCCCGCCCGCACCGCCCTCGCAGGCGGCGCGGCATAGTTGATGGCGTGACGTCCCCCAACTTCTACGAGCTCGTCGGCGGCGAGCCGACCTTCCGCAAGCTCGTCGACGAGTTCTACGCCGGCGTGGCCGAGGATCCGATCCTGCGCCCGCTGTATCCCGAGGAGGACCTCGGACCGGCCAACGAGCGCTTCCGGCTGTTCCTGATGCAGTACTGGGGCGGCCCGACGACGTATTCGGAGAACCGCGGCCACCCGCGCCTGCGGATGCGCCACGCCCCCTTCGTCATCGCCTCCGCCGAGCGCGACGCCTGGCTGCGGCAGATGCGCCGGGCCGTCGACGCGATCGAGCTGGCGCCCGAGCACGAGGCGGTGCTCTGGGACTATCTGGAGCGCGCGGCCCACTTCATGGTCAACGCCGACGACCCGGAAGAATCGGACTCTCCGGCCGTTAAGGTGCTTTAGCTGCATAAGCGTTTCCTTTCGCCACGTTTCCCGTTGTCTTGGCTATGTGCCGCCGTCTCCGGTGGCACTGCCGGACCCACGAAACGACCGAGGAGACGCCTGCATGCGCCGACGCCTGATCGCCGCTGCCGCCACAGCATTGGCCGCATTCGCGGTCGCCATCCCCGCCTCCGCCGCGCTGAACCAGCCGACCCAGGTCTCCACCAACCCCGCCGACTTCACTCCGAACGTGCTCGACGGCGAGGTGCGGGCCTTCGCGCTGGTCGGAGACACGGTGGTGGTCGGCGGCGACTTCAGCACCGTCACCGACGCCCAGCGCAAGGTGCGGTACAGCCGCAAGAACCTGTTCGCGTACCGCGCCGCGACGGGCGAGATCCTGCCGTTCGCGCCGCAGCCCGACGCGCCGGTGTTCGCGCTGGCCACGGGACCGAACAACACCGTCTACGCCGGCGGGGCGTTCCAGAAGATCGCCGGGGGCTCGCAGCGGGGCCTGGCCCAGCTCAGCCTGGCCGACGGCAGCCGCGTGCCGGCCTTCACCGCGGCCATCAACTGGGGCGACGACCGGGCGCTCATCGCGCAGGGGCAGTGGCTCTACGCGGCCGGCTCGTTCAGCGCCGTCAACGGCACCCAGCGCGTCGGCCTGGCCCGGCTGAACGCGACCACCGGCGCCGTCGACCCGGCCTTCGACATGAAGCTGGCCGCGCCGCACCTGACCCGCGTGAAGCTCGAGGATCTGGCGCTGACCCCGGACGGGCACCGGCTGGCCGCCATCGGCGCGGTCGAGCAGGCGGCCGGGCAGTGGCGGGCCCAGGTCGTGATGATCGACATTCCGGCGACGGGGGCGGTGCGGCTCGCGGACTGGTACACGGACGCGTACGCCCACGAGTGCCGGGCGGGCTTCGAGACGTACCTGCGCGGCATCGACTTCGACCCGACGGGCACATACGCGACGATCGTGGCGACCGGCCGCAAGTGGGGCCAGGACCTCATGTGCGACACGGCGGCGCGCTTCGACCTGCGCGGCAGCGGGCTGCACAAGCCGCTGTGGGTGAACCACACGGGCGGGGACTCGCTGTACTCGGTGGCCGACACCGGGGCCGCGATCTACGTCGGCGGGCACCAGCGCTGGATGGACAACCCGCAGGGCCGCGAGACGGCCGGGCCGGGCGCGGTGTCGCGGCCGGGCATCGCGGCCATCAACCCGCAGACGGGCAAGGCGACGGCGTGGAACCCGCAGCGCAACCCGCGGGGCGTCGGCGCCCGGGCGCTGCTGGCGACGCCCCAGGGCCTGCTGGTGGGCTCGGACACGGAGAAGATCGGCGGCGAGTACCACGCCCGGCTGGCGCTGCTCCCGCTCTCCTGAGCTCGCGAACGAAAGCGGCCCCCGTCCTCGGACGGGGGCCGCTTTCATGTGGGGTGACTGATGGGATTTGAACCCACGACACCCGGGACCACAACCCGGTGCTCTGCCAACTGAGCTACAGCCACCATGAACTCGCCCGCTAATAGTAGGGCATGCGGGACGGGATTCGTCGACAGGGTTATGACGCGTTCGTGTCGCCTTCCCGGCTCAACTCGGCGGCGATCCCCTTGGCGGTCTCGACGTCGGGTCCGGGCAGCGGCACGAAGAGGGTGCGGCGGTAGTACTCCAGCTCGCGGATGCTCTCGCGGATGTCGGCGAGGGCGCGGTGGGCGAGGCCCTTCGGGGGCTGGCCGAAGTACACGCGCGGATACCAGCGCCGGCACAGCTCCTTGATCGAGGAGACGTCGATCATCCGGTAGTGCAGGTGGTGGTCGAGGCGCGGCATGTCCCTGGCCAGGAAGCCGCGGTCCGTCGCGATCGAGTTGCCGCACAGCGGGGCCGTGCGCGGGTCGCGGACGTGCTCGGTGATGTAGGACATGATGAGGTCCTCGGCCTCGGCTACCGTCACGGTGGAGGCGCGCACCGCCTCGGTGAGGCCCGACTTGGCGTGCATGTCGCGCACGACCTCGAGCATCCCGTCCAGCGCCGCGTCGTCGGCGTGGATCACCACGTCGACGCCCTCGCCGAGCACGTTGAGATCGGGGTCGGTCACCAGCGCCGCGACTTCGATCAGCGCGTCCTTCCCCAGATCGAGCCCCGTCATCTCACAGTCGATCCAGACCAAAAGATCACCCACACCGGACAGCCTAGTGTTCATTCGGCCGACTTCTCGCTCCTCGGTGCGGGCAACCACTCATACTGCGCCATGTCGTTACCAAAGCCGGGCCCCGATGTGGCGTGCGTCACGGCATGGCGACCGATTCGGCGGGCTTCCCGGCCTTGCCGACCGGCTGCCCGTCGGTGTCGGCGGGCTCGTCGCCGACCTCCAGCGGGGCCCACGTGAACTGCAGCTCGATGTTGGGCATCGCCGGCAGCGGCGGGAGGTCGATCTCGAGAGCGGCGTCCTCGGGGGCGGGGCGGTCGAGCTCGCACTCGTCCAGGGCCGGCTTCTCGGGCTTCGCCGGGGGCGGCACCTCCGCGTCGGCGGCCTTGAGGACGTCGGCGAGGGTGGCCATGACGCGCTCGTTCGCGGTCCCGGCGGCCTCGCCCTCGCCCTCGGCCTCGGCCTCGGCATGGGGCTGGGGCTGGGGCTCCTCGGGCTGTTCCTCCGCCTTCGGCTCCCCGAGGTCCCCGGCCTTCGACTCCTCGGGCTCCCCGGCCTTCGGCTCCTCGGACTCCTCGGACTCCTCGGGCGTGGTCTGCGCCGGGATCGCGAGCGGCTCCGGGGCGGGGGCCGGGGCGGCGGCCTGCAGCGCCGGGCGGGCCGGGGGCCAGGCGAGCGTGATCAGGGCGAGGAAGAACAGGGCGCCGCCGAGCATGAGCAGGCCGCCGGTGGTGGGGCCGAGCCAGGCGGGGGCGAGGCGGGCGGTGATCGCGGCGTCGATGCCGGCCCGGCCGTCGGCGCGCATCACGACCAGCGCGAGGTGCTTGCCCCGCAGGGCCGAGGACGACCAGGTGAGCCGGGCCTCGCCGGCGCGCTGCTCGCTGCGGGCGATCCAGAACTTCTCCTGGGCCGGGCGCTTCGCCTCCGGGTCGTTCGCGTCCGGGTTCGCCGCGCCCGGGTTCACCGCGCCCGGGTCGTTCGCGGCCGGGTTCACCGCGCCCGGGTCGTTCGCGGCCGGGTTCGCCGCGGCCTGGTCGGCCGCCTGGTTCGCGGCCTGGTTCGCGGCGCCGGCGAGATCGGCGGGGTCGGTGCGGTCGGCCGCCTGGTTCGCGGTGCGGTTCGCGGGCTCGACGGTCAGCTCGACCGGTAGCGGGCCGCGGGCGAGGCGGACGTGGGTCAGGCTCGTGTGGGCCCGGCCGTCGAGGTAGCGCTTGACGTCCGCGGTGGGCGCGAGCCCGATGAAGAGTGGGCCGCCGGAGCCGACCGCCGACAGGCTGAGCGTGGTCTGCCCACCCCGCGCGAACGGCGCGTCGGCTCGCAGGAGCCGGTCGACGTCGGGCACGACGACGGCGGTGCCGTCGGCACGGACCCGCTCCAGTCGCGCCGAGAACGTGTCGTCGCCGGCCCGATGCTCCATGGCGAGCAGCAGTCCGCCACCGGCGAGAGCCAGCGGCACCGCGATGAGCAGCAGCAGCGCGCCGACACCCGCCCGAACCAGACGCACGACCATGGCAGCGGCCCCTCTTCCCCCCGGCGTTACGAGGCCGACATTACCGGCAATTCGGGCGCAGGCTGCACGTATCGTCCGAAAACCGCAGAATGTCGCGGTTTCGGGTTATTTGATCGGGACCTGGACCGTCACCGTGCTCTGGTTCAGGTCGTCCACCCGGGCCGTGAACTTGAACTCCCAGGTGCCCGCGGACACCAGCGAGATCTGGCCGATCGCGTGGTCGTCGCTCACCGCGAGCGTCGGCACGGTCAGCGGCTCGATGCCCTTGGACGGCAGCGCCGCCGTCGCCTTCCACTCGACGACAGTCTGCGGGCCGGAGCCGTCGGGCTTGACCGCGTACAGATGGATGGAGTTCATGCCGACGGTCGCCGGGGAGATGTCGACCTGGATCTTGAGCAGGTTCGTGGAGACCACCGTGTCGAAGGGGCCCGGCGGGGTGTCGCCGCTCTGCCCGGCGCGGGCCGGGCTCGTCTGGACCAGCACGGAGGTCAGGGCGAGCACCACCACGGCGATCGCGACCTCGGTGATGACCGCGGTGCGCAGCCGGCGCCGGTCGGGCTCCTCGATCGCCGGCACCTGCGCCACCGGCTCCCCGTCGTCGACCGGCTCGTCGTCGTCCTCCGGATCGTCCGGCACGGCGGCGGTGGCCGGGGCGAAGCGGCGGTTGGTCAGGCGCCGCGAGTACGCCGCGACCGCCACCACGACGGCGAGCAGCGCGACCTTGGCGATGACGATCTGGCCGTACGTCGTGCCGGTGAGCGCGTCGAGGGTCCCGATCTCCACGAGGGCCTGGGCGGTGCCCGCGAGCACGAGCACCGTGATGGCGAAGAGCGCCCACCCGGACCACACCGGCACGATCGCACTCAGCTCGCGGGCGTTCGCGCGGCGCAGCAGGAAGCCGAAGAGCATGACGAGGCCGCCCAGCCAGACGGACATGGCCGCGAGGTGGGCGGCGTCGGCGACCACGGTCAGCGTCGGCACCGGCGAGGCGCTCGGGTGCCCGGAGATCGGCCAGGTCGCGAGCCCGACGACGCCGAGGATCACGAGCATGGTCTGGTCGAACTTCCCGGCCCGCCCGGCGATCACGGGGCGCAGCAGGATCGCGGTCGCGAGCACGACGCCGAGCCGGACCAGGTGCGCGGCGCCGAACGGGGTGCCCATCACCTCGCTCGCGGCCGCGCCGGTGATGTCGAAGAGCGTGGTGCCCGCGGTGTACGGGATCTGGACGTACAACTCCAGGATCGTGCTCACCGCGAGCACTCCGGCGCCGGTCAGCGCGAGGCGGCCCGGGTCGCGCGTGGACAGCCGGCGCGGCCACAGCGCGAACAGGATGAGCGCGGGCCCGACCAGCAGCACGAGGCCGGCGAAGCCGAGGAAGCGCGCGACCGACATGGCGTTCTTGACCACGGCGTCGGTCTGCACGCCGGAGCCGGCGTCGTCGGGGTTCGGGGTGGCCGACGGCTGGCCGTAGGAGAAGCTGTAGCCGCCGCTGACCGGGTGGCTGTCGGCCGAGATGACCCGGTAGCTGACCAGGTAGGTGCCCTTCGCGCCGCCGGACTTGAGCGGGATGACGAGCTCCTGGTCGCGCACGACGGGCTTGCCCGTGTCGGCCCGGCCGCCGTCCGGCGCGACGACCTTGATCTTGTCCGCGACGAGCCGGACCTGCTCGCTGAAGGTCAGCGTCACCTCGCCGGGCATGTCGTTGAGCACCGTCCCGGCGACCGGCGCGGTCTTCTCCAGTTCCGCGTGCGCGCTGGCGGGCGCGGCGGGCAGCACGAGGATGGCCAGGGCGCCGAGGAGCATCGCCAGGGGAACGGACCATCTGCGTCGGGTCATGGGTTCATGATTTCGCGCCGGTCATTTCGAGTTGGTCGCGGGGCGGCCGCGAAAAGTTCCCGACGACTCCCTCATGACTTTGCGTAGCGACGTGTGTCGACCTCGTCGCGGCGGATTTTTGTCGTACCCGGGGACTACAGTCGGGGGCATGACGACGACGCGCCTCGAGCCGGGTGACACCGCCCCCGAGTTCACGCTGCAGACGGACCGGGACGAGCCCCTGTCGCTGGCCGACCTTCGCGGCCGCAAGGTCGTCCTCTACGCCTACCCGGCCGCCATGACGCCCGGCTGCACCAAGCAGGCGTGCGACTTCCGCGACAACCTTGCGTCACTGCAGGCCGCCGGCTACGAGGTCGTGGGCATCTCGCCCGACTCCCCCGCGAAGCTGGCCAAGTTCCGCGAGCGCGACGCGATCACCTTCCCGCTCGTCTCCGACCCCGACCGCGCGGTCCTGCGCGCCTACGGGGCCTACGGCGAGAAGCAGAACTACGGCCGCACCGTCCTCGGCGTGATCCGCTCCACCTTCGTGATCGACGAGAAGGGCCTCATCGAGCGCGCCATGTATAACGTGCGCGCCACCGGCCACGTCGCCAAGCTGCGCAAAGACCTCGGTCTGGACTGACTGCGCTCTTGCCGCCACGGACCTGGCAGCGACGGCGCGCAGCGCCGAGCGGTGCCTGGCGGGAGCTGCGCAAAGATCTCGGTCTGGACTGACTGCGCTCTTGCCGCCACGGACCTGGCAGCGACGGCGCGCAGCGCCGAGCGGTGCCTGGCGGGAGTGCCCTGTGGGGTCAAGGGGTTTGGGTGAGGAGTTTCTGTAGGGCGTTGTGTTGGTCGGGGTTGTATGGGGTGCCGGTGGTCCAGAGTTTCCAGATGATGGTGAGCCAGGCGCGGGCGAGGATTCTGACGGCGTGTGGGTGGCGGTGGCCGCGGGCTCTGGCCTGGGCGTAAAGATCGGCAGCCCAGGGGTTGGCGTGGCGGGAGTCGGCGGCGAAGTCGCAGACCGCGCCGCGGAGTTGTTTGTTCACCGACCAGCGGAACGCCACCATCCTGACCTGTCCGGACTGCCGGGTGGAGGGGGTCACCCCGGCCAGGCCGGCCAGGGCCGCGGGGGTGGGGTGCCGGCCGCGGGCGTCGCCGATCTCGGCCAGGAGCCGGGCGGCGCGGACCGTCCCGGCCCGGGGCAGGGACGTGAAGATCGCCCCGTCCGGGTGCTCGGCGAGGGCCTGCGCGATCTGGGTTTCGAGGGCGTTGATCTGTTCGATGAGGCCGGTCGCCGCGGTCAGGTAGGCGGTGGTGACCCCCGCGAGGGCGGTCCCGGCCGGGCCGGTCACTCCCGTGGGTGCGTCCTGCAGCCGGGCTAGGAGCACCTCGGGCGGCCGTTTCCGGTAACGCTGCCCGGCCAGCCACCCGGTGAGCTCCTCGACCGTGAGCGCATCGACGGCGTCCTGGGTCGGGAACGCGGTCAGGAACGCCCGGCTGATCGGCGACGTCAGCTCGCAGAACAACCCCACCACCCCCGGCAGCACCGTCAGCAGATGCGCCCGCAGCTGGTTCACCAGGGCGACCCGGTGCTGCACCAGGTCAGCCCGGGCCCGGACCAGGGTCCGCAGACTCGTCGTCGCCGCCGTGTCCGGCCGCAGCGGGGTCAGCCGGCGCCGGTCGGTGCGGACCACATCGGCGAGCATGTAGGCGTCGAACCGGTCGTCCTTGTTCCCCGCCGACCCGTACCGGCCCCGCAACGACTTCACCCGCGACGGCGGCATCACGAACACCTCGAGACCGGCCGCGAGGAGCCCCACGACGAGGGGACCGTCCGAACGTTCGATCCCGACCCCGGCCACGCCGTGGCGGCGCAGCACCCCGACGGCCTTGCCGATCCCGGCCTTCGTATGCGCCACGACCAGACGCTCGAGAGGCTCCCCAGCCGCATCGATGACGCAGATCGCGTGCGAGTCTTGCGCCCAGTCGATCCCGGCGAACCGTGCATCCGTCACACTCAAAGCTGCTCCTGCCGCTGCTCAATCCAGTGGGAGGCGCACCTGGTGGTTCGGGACATCACTGCCGGACGCTCATTGACGGGCGCTCTACGGCGCAGTAGCCCTGTTGCCAGTCGGGATGTCCCGGACCGCCAGACCCCGCAAACACTCCCGCAAGCCCTCAACCGGGGCAGCAACGGATGGCAGTGATCCAACGGCCAGGTGCCGCCCAGCCCCCACAGGACCGGGCAGCACCAGTTCTACCAATGAGCAACGGTCCGCAGGTGACACGGACCCGAGTCATGGTCCGTGTTCTTGCCGTCAGCCCGGCAGGCGCGGGAATCGGTGAAGCCCGGTGGAGTATCCATCCACCGGGCTTCGGCTTGCCGCCCAATTGCGCACACCGGCGACGTTTGAAGAACGTAGATCAAATTATGACGTCGCGCTCTTCGATTGAGCTATCGGCCCATGGAGAGGACCGAGCGGGAGTTGAACCCGCAACCTCGACGACTGGCGTCCCGTTCGGTTGATCCGGCGTTCGGCGGCGGATGCTCAGACTGGAGCGAGAAGTTGAGTTTGTGTTTCGGCTCCCGCGGCCGCCTCTACCGTTGGGCTACGCCGTCTCGAGTCGTGACGGCGGGAGGAATCGAACCTCCACATTGACACCGCGCGCACCTGTCAAACTGAGCCTCAGGTTCAGCCTGCGCTCCTTGCGCACTGCCGATCGTAGTCGCTCGGCACCGATCGGCGAAACGCGATTTCCGCCCCCCGCGCGGTCAGGCGCCGAACAGGTAGCGGAAGACCTTCTCGCCGGTCTCCTGCTCCACGACCTGCACGCCGTTGGCCTCCTCGCGGGCGAACTTCACCGCGGCCTGCAGCTTCTCGACACGCTCCACGAGCTCGTTCACGCGCTTGGCCGGCAGGGCACCGGAGAACTTGACGGTCTTCCAGTAGCCGATGACCACGTCCTCGTAGTAGACCTCGACCTGCGCCGGGTGCTTCTCCGTCGCCTCGGCCTTGACGTGGTTGCGCGGGATCTTCTTCGTGCGGGTGGTCTGCGTCGGCTCGGTCGCATACGTGTCGGCCGAGGCGTCGTAGACCCACGTCTCCGCGGCGTCGAGGATCGGCAGCTTGCGCACGAAGGTCAGGAGGTCGGCGAGCTGCTTCTCCAGGAAGAGCAGGTACGACACCGGAACCTCGCGCAGGAGGACCTGGCCGTCGACCGAGACGTCCGCGCGCGCGACGCAGTTCGTCCAGTCCTTGGTGGCGGTGACGTCGAACAGGCGGGTGAGGATCGTGCCGGTCTGGCGCAGCACCTCCTCGGCCTTGACCTGCACCCGGGTCGACTCGGGCGGGAGCTGCTCGCCCTCCTCGTCCTTCGGGCGATAGGTGCGGGAGATGCCGGCCAGCAGCGCCGGCTTCTGCAGCACGTGGTGGGCCTCGGTGAGGTCCTGGAACGAGCGGGACTTCACGCCCTTCTCGACCGCGATGATCTGATTCAGCTTCGTCATGATGCGCCCGAGTGTACGAGGCCGAAAAAAGGTTGCAGTAGCGATAAACGGCGGGCACGTGAGCAGGAAGCACTCAAGGCGGTGGGGCCGGTGAGAGTCGAACTCACACTGGCACGGACCTAAACCGTGTGCCTCTGCCATTGGGCTACGGCCCCCACGTAACGCAGAGACACAATACTCACGCCAGGCGTGTGATCTCCACCGTGACGCCCAGGTGCTTGCTCGGCGCGCCGTGGTACACCCCGCGCAGCGGCGGCACGTCGTCGTAGTCGCGGCCCCGGGCGACCACCACGTGCCGCGGCCCGACGGGCACGCCGTTGGTCGGGTCGAACCCGGTCCACTCTCCCGCCCACCACTCGACCCAGGCGTGGCTCTGCCCGGCGACCGTCTCGCCGACCTCGGCCTCGACCTTGGGGTGCAGGTAGCCGGAGACGTAGCGCGCGGGAATCCCCCGGGCCCGCAGCAGGCCCACGGTCAGGTGCGCGATGTCCTGGCAGACCCCCTGGCGCAGGTCCCACGCCTCCTGGGCGCTGGTCTGCACGCCGGTCGAGCCCGGGACGTACGACACCTGATCCCGCACCCAGTGACACACGGCCTCGGCGGCGTCGCCCGGGGAGCCGCCGCACGCGGCCCAGACCTCGGCGACGAGGCCCGGGGCGACCCCGGTGAGCCGCGAGTGCGCGAGGAACTCGGCGTGCGTGTCGTGCACCAGGTCGGTGCCGAGGTCGGACCAGCCGAGCGTGACCGCGGGCGCCGGGGGCGGCGACACCTCGACCAGGCTGCTGGAGACGACGCGCAGCTGCTGGTGCGGGCGGTGCAGGTCGAACGCGGTGACCTGGGTGGCCCAGTAGTCGTGGTAGCGGTACGTGGTCGCCCCCGGCGTGACCTCGACCTGGCTGAAGAGCGTCGTCTGCCACGGCAGGGTCAGCGGGGTGAGCCGCGCCTCGTTGTAGGAGGCCGAGACCGTGCCGGCGTACTTGTAGCCGGTGACGTGCCGGATCTTCAGGCGCCAGTTCATGAGCCACCCCAAGCGACTGTGCCCCACGTGACGGGCGTGGACTGCGGGAAGTACCGGGCCGTGATCGCCGCGCTCGCCGTCGCGCAGGTCTGCTGCAGCGCGCGCAGGTGCTGCGGGAGCTCGGCCAGCAGCATGGTCGTGTCGGCGTACTCCAGCCGCGTGCGGATCTGCCCGATCGGCCGGCGGGCGGCGTCGGTCACGCCCGCGCGTTCGGTGGTGGGGGCCAGGTCGACGAGGCACTGCTCGGCGGTGCCCAGGGCATGCAGGGCGGACCGGGGAAACAGCCGGTCCAGCAGCAGGAACTCGGTGACCCGCTGCGGGTCGAACGTGCCGCCGTGGGTGCGCAGGAACGCCTCGTCGGCGCCGCAGGAGCGCAGTACCGTGCGCCAGCCGGTCACCTCGTCGGGCGTGTTGGTCTGGATCGACAGCAGCCGCGCGGTCATGTCGACCCGCTCCAGGCTGCGCCCCAGGACCAGGAACCGCCAGCCGTCGTCGCGGCTCATCGTGGACTCGGCGAGCCCGGCGAGCACGGCCGCCCGCTCGCGCACGTAGCTGAGGAAGACCGTCGGCCCGAGCCGCTCCGCCGCGACCCGGCGCGACGCGAGCGTGTGCCAGGTGACGTTGAGGCATTCCCACATCTCGCTGGAGATCGTCTCGCGCACGCCCCGCGCGTTGTCGCGGGCGGCCACGATCGCGCCGGAGATCGCGCTCGGGTCCTCGGCGTCGAACGCGAGCAGCTCCAGCACGTCGCCGGTGGTGAGCCGGCGGTCCTGCGGCGCGGGGGCGCCGAGGATCGACATGAGCGTGCGGCAGGCCGCGTCCTCGTCGGCCCACGGGTCCTCGAGCAGCCGGCCGAGGAAGGCGTCGAGGATGCGGGCGGTGTCGTCGGCGCGCTCGATGTACCGGCCGATCCAGAACAGCGACTCCGCGATGCGACTGAGCATCTGCCCTCCTCCCTACTGCTGCTGTCCGGCCATCTGGGCGGCGGCAGGCCCGCTGTCGCGCGGGCTCCCGCCGGTGTCGCGGGGTTCGGCGGCGACCCGCGGCTGCAGCGGCGGCGCCGGATCGCCCGGGTGGGCCAGCACCCAGGTGTCCTTGGAGCCGCCGCCCTGGCTGGAGTTGACGACGAGCGCCCCCTCGGGCAGCGCGACGCGGGTCAGCCCGCCGGGCAGCAGCCAGATCTCGTTGCCGTCGTTGACCGCGAACGGCCGCAGGTCGATGTGGCGCGGCGCGACCCGGTCCCCGAGCAGCGTCGGCGACGTGGACAGCGCGACGGGCCGCTGCGCGATCCAGCCGCGCGGGTCCTGCTCGACCGCCCGCCGCAGCGTGGCCAGGGTCTCCTCGGAGGCCTGCGGCCCGATCACGATCCCCTTGCCCCCGGCGCCGTCGACCGGCTTGAGCACGAGCTGGTCGAGCCGGCCGAGCACGTCGTGGAGCACCTCGGGGTCGCGGTCGTCGAGCCGGTACGTCTCCACGTTGTCGATCAGCGGCTCCTCGGCCAGGTAGTAGCGGATCAGGTCGGGCACGTACGTGTACAGCAGCTTGTCGTCGGCGACCCCGTTGCCCACCGCGTTGGCGAGCGTGACCTGCCCCGCCCGCGCCGCGTTCACGATCCCCGGGCACCCGATCACCGAGTCCGGCCGGAAGTGCAGCGGATCGATGAAGTCGTCGTCGACGCGCCGGTAGACGACGTGCACCGGCCGCTCGCCCTGCGTGGTGCGCATCCGCACCCGATTGCCGCTGCACACGAGGTCGCGCCCCTCGACGAGCTCGACGCCCATGAGCCGCGCGAGCAGCGCGTGCTCGAAGTAGGCGGCGTTGTAGACCCCGGGCGTCAGCACCACGACGGTCGGATCGTCGACCCCTTCGGGCGCCGCGGCCCGCAGCGCCGCGAGGAGCCGAGCCGGATAGTCGTCGACGGGCCGCACGCGCGCCTCGGCGAACAGCGCCGGCATCGTGTGCGTGAGCGCCCGCCGGTTCTCGATCACGTACGACACTCCCGACGGAATGCGGAGGTTGTCCTCCAGCACCCGGAAACGCCCCTGCTCGTCCCGCACCAGGTCGACGCCGCTGATGTGCACCCGCACGCCGTTGGGCGGTTCGATGCCGTACGCCTGCCGATGAAAGTGCGCACTGGTCGTGATCAGCTTCCGCGGCACGACCCCATCGGCGAACACGCGCCCGGCCCCGTAGATGTCGGCGAGAAAAGCCTCGAGCGCCTTGACCCGCTGCTGCACCGCGGCGGTGAGAAGATCCCACTCCGCGGCGTCGAGGATGCGCGGAATCAGGTCGAGCGGAAACGGCCGCTCCTCCCCGGCGTACGCGAACGTAACCCCGCGATCGGTGAACACCCGAGCGAGCTGATCGGCTCGAAACCGCAGGTCAGCGGGGGCGAGCGGCTGCAGCGCGGCAAACAACGACCGGTAGGGCGACCGCGGCTGCCCGGGGCGTTCGAACATCTCGTCCCACGCCTCGAACATGGCCCCGGACATCGAGTACTCATCGAAGATGTCCGCCATGAACGGAGCCTAGGCACGAACCATTTCACTCACATTACCGATGTGTTTTGACCACTGATCTTGCGCCGATCGCTCCCCTTCGATGCTTCGCGCAGCCACCCCGCGACGGCTCGACGGTCGAACGGCCCCATTTGCGCCCTCGTTCCACCGAGCGCCGCGGCTCTCTCCTCGCTCCCCGCCGGACGTCGGCAACACCCACAATTACCCACTCCGACGTCCCTGTGCCCGCCAACAACGACGGCCGCGCGCACCGGAGCAGCCACCCCCAACCCCAACCCCGCCGCTGTCGCTGTCGGTGTCGCTGTCGGTGTCGGTGTCGGTGTCGGTGTCGGTGTCGGTGTCGCAATTTCGCGTCGGGCCGAAGCGTTCAAAAGGCCGGGCACGGCAACCCTCGCCTCTCCGCAACCCTCACCCCTTTGCATCTCCGCGCCCCAGCCACCGCCCCCAGCGCGCATCCTCTCGCCGCACCCACCTCGCCGCACCCACCGCACCGCATCCACCCCACTCACCGCCCCGCCGCACCCATTCCGCCCACTGCACCGCATCTACCCCACCCACCGCGCCCTCGCGCCGCACCCCACCGTGCCCTCGCGCCACACCCCACCGTGCCCTCGCGCCACACCCCACTGCGCCTCTCGGGCCGCACCCCACCGGGCGGTCGCGCCGCACCCATCACGCACCCGGCGCCGCACTCACCGCATCCACCGCGCACCCGGGCGCCGCACCCACCACCCCCAGCGCGCACTCCGCCGGTCCGGTCGAAGCACCCGACGGCGCGCACCGCGAGCCCTCAGCCCCGGGCCCCCGCGCCAGAGCCGACGTTTCCCGCCCGCCCCTTCTACGGCGGCCGGCCATCCCGGTGGCCCCGAGCGCCGCTACGACAGACTCCGCGGCGCCCCGACCTCCTTCATCGCCTCAGCCAACGCCATCAACGACCGCACCACAGCATTGCGCCCCTCCCCTCCGTGCAGCATCTTCCGTGGCTCCCAAATCCGCTCCACCCCGATCGCATGCGCCCCCGCCCGCTGCGTCGCCGACATCGCCGAGAACGTCGCGCACACCACCGCCGCGTCCTGCGCCTGGACCCCGATCGCCTCGAACACCGGCGCCATCGTCCGGATCGCCGGGTTCCGCATCGCGAACCCCCGCCCCAGCGCCGGCCCGACGAGCCCGCGCAGCCCGAGCCGGTGCAGGTGCCGCCCAACCGCCGACTCGCTGTGCGGCGCGTACACGGCCACCGACCGCCCGGTCGCCCGGCACGCCTCGAGCAACTCGGCCGATCCCGTGGTCACCGGCACCCAGTCCGCCGCGTCGACCTCAGCGTCGTGGATCAGCTGCTCGGCCCTGCGCCCCACCTCCTCCGACACCTCGTACGCCTCGGCCAGCACCTCGAACGGGTTGTCACTCGTGCCGCCCAGGATCGACATCCGATGCCCGGTCTCTCGCAGCATCTCGCCGACCTGGCACGCCACCGCCTCCGGCTCGGGCAGCAGGTTCCCGAGCACGCTGAACGTCACGACGACGTGATGCGTGCGATCGAGGATCTCGGCAAGATGGGGCCGCACCCGCCCGGGCGTCACGCCTTGATCATGTCCCGCCAGCAGCACCCGGCGACGCGTTATGCCACTTTCGCCTCGCCGTCCGGCGTGCTCTCGTCGTCAGTGTCCGAATCCCATGCACCACCTCCGCCACCGACTACTCCGCACGCCTCGCACCCGCCGTCGGCGCACGGACCTCACGAACTACCGAGCCGCCACCGCGAGCCGACGTCCCCGACTTGCGGAACGTGATCGAGCGACAAAACGCAGCGGCCGATGAACGCCACCCTCAACCGGCCGAGGGTTGCCGCCGTCCCCTCACCGCCAGCGCGGCCCAGCCGCCGAGTCCGCCCGGCGCTGTCAGACGACCGCGATCTTGTCGCCGATTGCGATCTTCCCGCGCATGTCCGGGATGAGGTTGACGGCGAACAGCAGCCCACTCGGGAACCGCCGGTGCTTGGCCAGCACCCGCAGCGGCTGCCGTCCCTTCTCGCCCGTCTCGGGGTCGATGGTGGTCAGCACGCACCGTTCGCACGCCTTCGGCACACGGAAGGAGACCTCGCCGATGACGACCCGGCGGCCGATCCAGTCGTCCTCCGCCCAGGCCGGGGCGCCGGAGACGACGACGTTGGGCCGGAACCGTGTCATCGCGACGGGCTCGTCCCCCTCCTCGGCCAGCCAGTCGTTGACCGCCCGCAGCGAGGCCTCGTTGGCCAGCAGGAGCGGGTACCCGTCGGCGAAGCTGACCCGATCGTCCGGCGTCCCGTACTCCGGGTCGACCGGCCGCCGGGTCGGATCGTCGAGGTGGAACAGGCGGGCCGGCCGGCCGATCACCTGCGACACCCAGCGGTTCGCGACGTCCCCCGCGGACGTCGCGGCGATCCACATGTGGAAGTGCTTGATGTCTGATGTCTCCGCCGACGGGTACGGCACCGCGAGCGGCTCCGCCCCCTCCGCCTCGAGCACGAGCCCGAGGTCGTTGTACCGCGGCCGGACCCGCCCCAGGGGCGGCCAGTCCCGTTGCGTGATCAGCTTGGCCGCCTCGTCGACGACGATCCAGCGGCGGTCGCCGGCGAGCCCCCAGGGCTCGACTTCCGCGCTTTCCGCCTCGACGCGGTAGCAGCTCTTGATCGGATAGGTCGCGAGGTAACTCAGCCGCACGCTCAGAGAGTCGCATGGTCATCCCTCCTCCTGCCAACATTCTGAATGATCCCATGCACTTGACGCAAGCCTGAAAGTCCACTTACATTGACCCCATGACTTCCACCCCGCGCCAGCGGATACTCGACCTCTTCGACGGACAACGGCTCACGCCAGTCCAGCGGCGCATCGCGCGCATCCTGGTCGAGCACGCCGGGCAGGCCGGTTATCTCTCCAGCGGCGACCTGGCGACCCTCGCGGGCGTGAGTCAGCCGTCGGTGACCCGGTTCGCAACGGCGCTGGGGTTCGAGGGCTATCCCGCGCTTCGCGACCAACTGCGCGTGACGATCGACGGCTATCGGCACGGCTCATCCACAGTGGACGACGCCGACGAGTCGGCCCCGGTCAGCCAGTTCGAGCAGGCGCTCAGCGACGAGATCGCCAACCTGCAGCAACTCTCCGTCATGCTCAAGGACCCGGGGCCGCTGAACCAGGCAGGGCAGTTACTGATGGCGAGCCGGCCTCTGCCGGTCCTCGGCCTGCGGGCGGCCGCGGCGCTCGCGGGAGCGTTCGCCTACTTCGCGGCCAAGGTCCATCCGGATGTACGGTTTGTGCAGGAGCAAGGCAGCCTGCTCGCGGATCGTCTAGAACAGGCGCGCGCGGCCGGTGCAGTTGCGATGCTGGCGTTTGTGCTGCCCCGATATCCGCGCGAGGCGGTCGACGCGCTCCGGGAAGCGCGGGCCGCGGGGCTTCGTGTCGTCACCGTGACGGACTCACCGGTCAGCCCAGCGGCCGCCGAGTCGGACGTGGTGCTCACCGCGCCGGTGGGTTCCCGCCTGGTCTTCGACATGCACACCGCGCCGATGGCGATGGTGACGATCCTGCTCCAGGCGATGTGCGACTCCGCACCGGCCGAAACCCAGGAGCGGCTCGAGGCGTTCGAGCGTTCCGCCGCCACTCGTCAGGTATTCCTGCCCTAACCGAGGAGAATCATGGAAGCAATCCGTGCCCCTCGGGGCACCCAGTTGACGGCGCGAGGATGGCAACAGGAAGCCGCCCTGCGCATGCTCATGAACAACCTCGATCCTGACGTCGCGGAACGCCCCCAGGACCTGGTGGTCTACGGCGGCACGGGCAAGGCCGCGCGGGACTGGCCGTCCTACCGAGCGCTGGTCCGCACGCTGACGACCCTGGCGCCCGACGAGACGATGCTGGTGCAGTCCGGCCGGCCCATCGGGGTGCTGCAGACGCACGAGTGGGCGCCGCGGGTCCTGATCGCCAACTCCAACCTTGTCGGCGACTGGGCCAACTGGCCGGAGTTCCGGCGGCTGGAGGCGCTCGGCCTCACGATGTATGGGCAGATGACCGCCGGGTCCTGGATCTACATCGGCACGCAAGGCATCCTGCAGGGCACCTACGAGACGTTCGCGGCGGTGGCGGAGAAGCGGTTCGGCGGGACGCTGGCCGGCACGCTCACGGTCACCGCGGGGTGCGGCGGGATGGGCGGTGCCCAGCCGCTTGCGGTCACCATGAACGGCGGCGTCTGCCTGATCATCGACGTCGATCGCACCCGGCTCGAACGCCGGGTCGCCACCCGCTACCTCGACGTCATCGCCGACTCACTGGAGGCCGGGGTCCGAGCCGCGGCCGAGGCTCAGATCGCGCGCAAGCCGCTCTCGGTGGGCATCGTGGGCAACGCCGCGCTGCTGCTTCCCGAACTGCTGCGGATGGGCGTCGCGGTCGACATCGTGACCGACCAGACCTCGGCGCACGACCCGCTCTCCTACATCCCGAGCGGCATCGACCCCGAGGACGCGGCGGACTACGCGGCCAAGAAGCCCGAGGAGTTCACCGACCGGGCCCGCCACTCGATGGCGCGGCACGTGGAGGCGATGGTCGGGTTCCTCGACCGCGGCGCCGAGGTGTTCGACTACGGCAACTCGATCCGGGGCGAGGCGCAACTGGGCGGATTCGATCGGGCGTTCGCGTTTCCAGGGTTCGTCCCGGCCTACATCCGGCCGCTCTTCTGCCAGGGCAAGGGTCCCTTCCGCTGGGCCGCGCTGTCGGGCAACCCCGCCGACATCGCCGCCACCGACCAGGCGATCCTCGACCTCTTCCCGGAGAACGCCTCGCTGCACCGCTGGATCAAGATGGCGCAGGAGCGGGTCGCGTTCCAGGGCCTGCCGGCCCGCATCTGCTGGCTCGGCCAGGGCGAACGCGACCGTGCCGGACTCCGGTTCAACGAGATGGTCGCCGACGGCACGCTGGAGGCCCCGATCGTCATCGGGCGCGACCACCTCGACACCGGCTCCGTCGCCTCGCCGTGCCGGGAGACCGAAGCGATGCGCGACGGCTCCGACGCGATCGCGGACTGGCCACTGCTCAACGCGCTGGTGAACACGGCCTCCGGCGCCTCCTGGGTGTCGATCCACCACGGCGGCGGCGTCGGGATCGGCCGCTCCATCCACGCCGGGCAGGTCTCGGTCGCCGACGGCACCGAGCTCGCGGCGCAGAAGCTGGCGCGGGTGCTCAGCAACGACCCCGCGATGGGTGTGCTGCGGCACGTGGACGCCGGGTACGAGGACGCGGCCGAGGTCGCCGAGTTCAGCGGGCTCCGGGTGCCGATGCGGGAGACGGCGGCCGACGGCGCAGGGGCCGGTGAGCGGGCATGATGAGCGCCGACCGGTTCGCCGCACTGTGGGGATCGCTGAGCCCGATCGGCCGGGCCGGTGAGGACGGCGGGTACGTCCGGCACTCGTGGACCGACACCGACCTGGTCTGCCGCGAGTGGTTCGTCGAGGAGGCGCTGGACCGCGACCTCGAGGTGGAGATCGACCGCAACGGCAACCTGTGGGCCTGGTGGGGCGAGCCGGACCAGGAGGGGGCCGTCGTCACCGGCAGCCATCTCGACTCCGTCCCGCATGGCGGCGCCTACGACGGGCCGTTGGGCGTCGTGTCGGGGCTGCTCGCCATCGACCGGCTCCGGGAGCGGGGCGTGAAGCCGGCGCGGCCGGTGGCGGTCGTGGTGTTCACCG
The DNA here is from genome assembly GCF_050947935.1 of Dactylosporangium sp. CA-052675. Taxonomy (GTDB): domain Bacteria; phylum Actinomycetota; class Actinomycetes; order Mycobacteriales; family Micromonosporaceae; genus Dactylosporangium. The sequence goes on from NZ_CP192010.1 coordinate 9,494,255, forward strand.
AGGAGGAGGGCGCGCGGTTCGGGGTGCCGTGCCTCGGCTCGCGCCTGATGACCGGCGCGTTCGATCCCGCGAAGGCGCTGCGGCTGCGGGACCGGGAGGGCGCCTGGCTCGCGGACGCGATCGGACGGGCCGGGCTCGACCCGGATCGGCTCGGGCCCGATCCGGAGCGTCTGGCGCGCATCGGGGCGTTCGTCGAGCTCCACGTCGAGCAGGGGCGAGCCCTCGACCACCTCAACGCCCCGGTCGGGGTCGCGAGCGCGATCTGGCCGCACGGGCGGTATCGCTTCGACTTCACGGGCGAGGGCAACCACGCCGGCACGACCCGCATGTCGGACCGGCGCGACCCGATGCTCACGCTCGCCTTCACGGTGCTGGCAACCGACGAGGCCGCCCGGACCCACGGCGCACACGCGACCGTCGGACGGGTCGAGGTCGCGCCGAACGCGACCAACGCCATCGCGGCCAGCGCCTCCGCCTGGCTCGACGCCCGGGCCGCGGACGGCGAGACGCTGCAGAAGCTCGTCGAGGCCATCCACCAGCGGGCGGAGAAGCGGGCTCGACTCGACGGCACGCACGTCACGATGGCCGCGGAGTCGGTCACCGGCGAGGTCGGGTTCACGGGGGACGTCAGCAAGCTCGCCGCCCTCGAGCTGCAGGCGCCCGTGCTGCCGACCGGTGCCGGGCACGACGCGGGCGTGTTGTCCGCTCATGTCGACACGGCGATGTTGTTCGTGAGAAACCCGACGGGCATCTCGCACGCGCCGCAGGAATCGGCCAGCGATGCCGACTGCGCCGCCGGGGTGGAGAAGCTCACCGATCTCTTGGCCCGGCTATGTCAGTGATGCGGTACCACTGCGAACACGCCTGGCTGCCGTCCGGCGTCGCCGACGACGTGGTGGTCGAGATCGCGGGCGGCCGGTTCGTCGCGGTCCGGCCGGAGACGCCGGTCGACTCGCCCGAGGCCGCCGGCGCGGTGCGGCTGCCGGGGCTGACGCTGCCGGGCCTGGCCAACGCGCACTCGCACGCGTTCCATCGGGCGCTGCGGGGCCGGACACAGCGGGGGCGGGGCACGTTCTGGACCTGGCGTGAGCAGATGTACGCGGTGGCGGGCGCTCTCGACCCGGACTCGTATCACGCGCTGGCGGTCGCGGTGTATGCCGAGATGGCGCGGGCCGGGATCACCTGCGTCGGCGAGTTCCACTACCTGCACCACGGGCCGGGCGGGGTGAGGTATGCCGACCCCAACGCGATGGGCGAGGCGCTCATCGCCGCGGCGGCCGATGCGGGGATCAGGATCACGCTGCTCGACACGCTGTATCTGACGGCCGGGGTCGACGGGCGGGCGCTGGAGGGGGTACAGCTCCGGTTCGGTGACGGGTCGATCGAGGCCTGGTCGAACCGGCTGGATCGGCTCCGACCCCGGCCCCACGCGCGAATCGGGGCGGCGGCGCACAGTGTGCGGGCGGTGCCGGCGGAGGTGCTGACGGCGTTCGTGGCGCGCACCGATGGCCTGCCGACGCACGTGCACCTCTCGGAGCAGCGCGCGGAGAACGAGGCCTGCCTCGCGGTGCACGGCCGCACGCCGACGGAGCTGCTGGCCGATCGCGGGCTGCTCGGCGGGCGGGTGACGGCCGTGCACGCCACGCACCTGACGGACACGGACCGGACCGAGCTCGGCGACAGCGGCACCGGCGTGTGCTTCTGCCCGACGACCGAGCGGGATCTCGCCGACGGCATCGGGCACGCGCGGGCGCTGGTCGACGCGGGCAGCCCGCTCAGCCTGGGCAGCGACAGCCACGCGGTGATCGATCTGTTCGAGGAGGCGCGCGGGGTTGAGATGCACGAGCGGCTCCACACCGAGCATCGCGGGCACTTCACGGGCGCCGAGCTGATGACCGCCGCCACGGCCGCCGGGCACGCGGCGCTCGGCTGGTCGCACGCCGGCTCCATCGCCGTCGGCGGCCGGGCGGATCTGGTCACCGTGGCGCTCGACTCGCCACGGACGGCGGGCTGCGATCCGGCGGCGATCGGGTTCGCGGCCACGGCGGCGGACGTGCGGCATGTGGTGGTCGACGGGCGGGTCGTCGTGCGCGACGGAGTACACATCGCGGTGCCGGACGTGGGAGCGGCGCTCAAGGAGGCGCTGGAGACCATCTCGGGCGGCTCGGGCGCCGGCAGCCCGGCCGGAGCACGTGAGGCCGCGGACCGTGGGCGCGTCGGGGCGGCGGCGCGATGAGGTCGCTGCTGGTCACCAACATCGGGGAGCTCGTCACGGGCGACCCGAACTGGGGTGAGGGACCGCTCGGGATCCGGCGCAACGCCGCACTCGTCATCGACGGCCGGCGGGTCGAGTGGATCGGGCGGGCCGGGGATACGCCGGCGGCCGACATGCGGCTCGACGCGAACGGGGCCGCGGTGCTGCCCGGGTTCGTCGACAGCCACTCGCACCTGGTGTTCGGGGGCGATCGGGCGACGGAGTTCGCGGCGCGGATGGCGGGCCAGCCGTATACCGGCGGGGGGATTCGCACGACCGTCGGGGCGACCCGGGCCGCCGATGACGAGCAGTTGCGGGCGAACGTGGCGCGGCTGCGGCATGAGGCGCTGCGGCAGGGCACGACGACGATGGAGATCAAGTCCGGGTATGGGCTGAGCGTCGCCGATGAGGCCCGGTCGCTGCGGATCGCGCGGGAGTTCAGCACCGAGACGACGTTCCTCGGGGCGCATGTGGTGCCGTCGGAGTACGCGGACCGGACGGACGACTATGTGAGCCTCGTGTGCGGGCCGATGCTCACCGCGGCGCACGGGGCCGGGGCGCGGTGGATCGACGTGTTCTGCGAGCGGGGTGCGTTCGACGCGGACCACTCGCGGGCCATCCTGACCGTCGGCGCCGACGCGGGGATGGGTGTGCGGGTCCACGCGAACCAGCTCTCGGAAGGGCCCGGGGTGCGGCTCGCGGTGGAGCTGAACGCGGCGTCGGCGGATCACTGCACGCACCTGAGCGCGGCGGACATCGCGGCGCTCGCCGGGTCGAGCACGGTCGCCACACTCCTGCCGGGGGCGGAGTTCTCGACGCGCTCGCCGTATCCGCCGGCCCGGGCGCTGCTCGACGCGGGGGCGACGGTCGCGCTGGCGACGGATTGCAATCCGGGATCGTCGTACACCACGTCGATGCCGTTCTGCATCGCGCTCGCGGTGCGGGAGATGGCGATGACGCCGGCCGAGGCCGTGCTCGCGGCGACGCGGGGCGGGGCGGTGGCGCTGCGCCGGGATGACATCGGGCGGCTGACGTACGGGGCGCGCGGCGACCTCGTCGTGCTGGACGCCCCCTCGTACGTGCACCTGGCCTACCGGCCCGGGGTGCCGCTCACCACCAACGTCGTGCTCAATGGGGAGCTGGTTTGATCACCATCACCGCCTCTGGCATCACTCCCGACGACCTGATCGCGGTCGCCCGGGGCAACGCGCGGGTGACCCTCGCGCCGGACGCGGTCGACGCCATGCGCGCGAGCCGGTCCATCGTGGATGCGATCGAGCGGGACGGGCGCCCGGTGTACGGGGTGTCGACCGGGTTCGGGGCGCTCGCCAACACGTTCATCGCACCCGAGCGCCGGGCGGAGCTGCAGCACGCGCTGATCCGCTCGCACGCGGCGGGCGTCGGGGCTCCGATGCCGCGGGAGGTCGTACGAGCGATGATGCTCCTGCGGATCCGCTCCCTGGCGATGGGGCGCTCCGGGGTGCGGCCCGAGGTCGCGCAGGCGCTCGTGGAACTGCTCAACGCCGACATCACGCCGTGGGTGCCCGAGCACGGGTCGCTCGGCGCGTCCGGGGACCTGGCGCCGCTGGCCCACTGCGCGCTGGTGCTGATCGGCGAGGGGTGGGTGCTGGCGAAGGACGGCACCCGGCTCAGCGCCCTCGATGCCGGGGTGTCGCCGATCGCGCTGTCCTCGAAGGAGGGGCTGGCGCTCATCAACGGCACCGACGGCATGCTCGGCATGCTGATCATGGCCATCGAGGACTCGCGGCACCTGTTCACGATGGCGGACGTCACCGCGGCGCTGTCGATCGAGGCGATGCTCGGCTCCGACCGGCCGTTCATGCCGGAGCTGCACACGATCCGGCCGCATCCGGGGCAGGCGGCCTCGGCGGCGAACATCCACCGGCTCCTGCAGGGCTCGCCGATCATGGACTCGCACAGGGACGACCTGGTGCATGCGGTGCAGGACGCGTACTCGATGCGGTGCGCGCCGCAGGTGGCCGGGGCGGCGCGGGACACGCTCGAGTTCGCGACGACGGTCGCGGGGCGGGAGCTGCGCTCGATCGTGGACAACCCGGTGGTGCTCACCGACGGGCGGGTCGAGTCGACGGGGAACTTCCACGGGGCGCCGCTCGGGTTCGCCGCGGACTACCTCGCGATCGCGGCAGCCGAGGTCGGGGCGATCGCGGAGCGGCGGGTGGACCGACTGCTCGACGTCACCCGATCGCGGGAGCTGCCGCCGTTCCTGACCCCGGACGCGGGGGTGAACTCGGGGCTGATGATCGCGCAGTACACGGCGGCGGGGATCGTCGCGGAGAACCGGCGGCTGGCGGCGCCCGCGAGCGTGGACTCCTTGCCGACGTCGGGCATGCAGGAGGACCACGTGTCGATGGGGTGGGCGGCGACGCGGAAGCTGCGGACCGTTCTCGACAACCTCTGCAGCATCCTGGCCGTCGAGTTGATCTCGGCGGTGCGCGGGATCCAGCTGCGGGCTCCGCTGCGGCCCTCGCCGGCCGGGGAGCGCGCGGTGGCGATGGTGGAGCGGTTCGCGGGTGGGCCGGGGCCGGATGTGTTCCTCGCGCCGGTGATGGAGGCGGCTCGCGGGCTGGTCTGGTCGCGGGAGCTGCGCAAGGAGATCGAGGAAGTGGCGGGGCCGCTCGCCTGACGGGAAAAGAGCCGAGCAGCGAACAGCGAGGGAGCACAGCGGCGGCCGGAGCAGGGAGCCGAGCAGGTCGGGCCTGAGCCGACCGCCGTCTGTCAGCGAGTGTTACAGCGCTGCGGCCAGAGCGCGGAACGCCTTGCCTCGGTGGCTGATGGCGTCCTTCTCGTCCGGGGTCAGTTCGGCGGTCGTCTTCGTGTAGCCGTCGGCCACGAAGATCGGGTCGTAGCCGAAGCCGCCGTCGCCGCGTGGGGCCCTGATCAGGTGGCCGCGCATCTCGCCGCGGAAGACCTGTTCGCGGCCGTCCGGGTAGACGAGGGCGGCGGCGCACACGAACGCGGCGCCCAGGTGCTCGTCGGGGACGTCGCCGACCTGCGCCAGGACCAGGCGCAGGTTCGCGCCGTCGCGGTCCGGGGCGCCGCTCGGCAGGCCCGACCAGCGGGCCGAGAAGACGCCCGGCATGCCGTTGAGGGCGTCCACGGCCAGGCCCGAGTCGTCGGCGATGCTCGGCAGGCCGGTGTAGTGCACGGCCTCGCGGGCCTTCAGGAGGGCGTTGTCCTCGAAGGTGAGGCCGGTCTCGGGGGCCTCCGGGTAGTCGTCGACGTCGTCGAGGCCGAGCAGGTCGATGCTCAGCGACGCGGCCTCCATGACCCGGCGCAGCTCGACCAGCTTCTTCTTGTTGCGGGTCGCCAGGAGGAGGTTCATCCGGCGAGGGCCTTCTGCTGCAGGGCGGTCAGGTCCGCGCAGCCGCGGGCGCCGAGGTCCACGAGGGTGTCCAGCTCCGCGCGGGTGAAGACGCCCTGCTCACCGGTGCCCTGGACCTCGACGAACTCGCCGGCGCCGGTGCACACCACGTTCATGTCCACGTCCGCCACCACGTCCTCCTCGTAGCAGAGGTCCAGGCGGGGCTCGCCGGCGATGATGCCGACGCTGACCGCGGCCACCGAGCGGTGCAGGACGTCCGCGGGCTTGCCGGCGAGCTTGCGCTGGGTCGCCAGCCAGGAGACGGCGTCGTGGAGGGCCACGTAGGCGCCGGTGATCGCCGCCGTGCGGGTGCCGCCGTCGGCCTGCAGGACGTCGCAGTCCAGGACGATCGAGTTCTCGCCGAGGGCCTTGAGGTCGATGCAGGCGCGCAGGCTGCGGCCGATGAGGCGGGAGATCTCGTGGGTGCGGCCGCCAATCTTGCCCTTCACGCTCTCCCGGTCGCTGCGGGTGGTGGTCGCGCGCGGGAGCATCGCGTACTCGGCGGTCAGCCAGCCCAGGCCGGAGCCCTTGCGCCAGCGCGGCACGCCCTCGGTGACGCTGGCGGTGCACAGCACGCGGGTGCCGCCGAACTCGATGAGTACGGACCCCTCCGGGTGCATGCTCCACTGGCGGGTGATCGATACAGGTCGAAGTTGGTCTGGGACGCGTCCATCGGGTCGGGCCATAGGAACCACCCTAGACAAGCCGATCAGGCGACCTTGCCGGGGACCGGGTCGAGGTCCAGGTCCAGGTCGAGATCCGCGGCCGGGGAGCCGTGGCGCCACTCGGCCCAGGCGAGGCGGGCCAGGCCCGGCAGGAGGTCGGTCGAGCGGCGGATCACCCACCGGGTGCCGGCCGTGGACATCCACAGGGCCTGGGCCAGGACGCTCGGCGGGCGGTTGGTCGGCTCCGGCGACGGGCGGGACGGGGCCAGGCCGCCGGCCTGCAGGGCCTTGACGACACCGCGCTGCTCGAGGAGGTCGAAGTACGAGCAGGCCAGGAAGCGGTGCCCGCGCTCGCTCGGGTGAAGCCGGTCGACGCTCCACATGTCCCGCTCGTACGAGTCCGGGTTGCCGGCCGCGTCGAAGTGGATGGTGTCGTACCGCGCGGCGACCCGGTCGGCCGCCTCGTTGACCTCGGCCATCCGGCGGGCCAGCGGGCGGGCCAGGGGGCCGGGGAGACCGAACATGCGGCCCGGGTCGGGCAGCCGGATGGTGAGCACCTCGGCGCCGGACTCGCGCAGCGGGGCGACGGTGCGCTCCAGGTGCCCGGCGAACCGGGCCGCGTCGAACGGGTCGCGCAGGGTGTCGTTGGTGCCGATGAGCACGGCCGCGAGGGCCGGGCTGACGGCGAGCGCGCGCGGGAGCTGGTCGTGCTCCAGGTCGGCGGCCCGGGCGCCGCTGAGCGAGAAGTTGTGCAGCCGCACACCGAGCGCCGACGCGAAGATCGGTGCCCAGCCGCGCCACCGGCCCTTGACCCGGTCGCCGAAGCCGGCCGTGGTCGAATCCCCTAGAGCTGCGAAAACAGTCACGAAGCCACCCCCGAAAGACCGGAGGCAAGCGCGTCAGCGTTCACGAAGCCACCCCCGAAAGACCGGGGGCAAGCGCGTCAGCGTTCACGAAGCCACCCCCGAAAGACCGGGGGCAAGCGCGTCAGCGTTCACGAAGCCACCCCCGACAGAACCAGCGAGTGGTGCACCGCCAGGAAGCCGGCGACCGCGGCCGGCCAGGAGAACTGCTCCGCCCGGGCGCGTGCCTCGGCGCGGCGGGCGGCGGCGGGTCGGTCGAGCACCTGCAGTACACCGGAAGCAAAGTCGTGCGTGACGGCGACGCCGGCGTCGCCGATCACCTCGGGCAGCGCGGACGCCGCGTCGACCACCGCGGGCGTGCCGCACGCGAGCGCCTCCAGGGCCGCGAGCCCGAACGTCTCGATGGGGCCGGGCGCGATGACGACGTCGGCGGTCGCGAGCAGGGACGCGACCGAGGTGCGCTCGGTCACGAACTCCATGAAGTGCACCTCGTGCCCGCGGGCCTGCTCCTGCAGGCGGGCGCGGAGTGGGCCGTCACCGGCGACCACCAGTACCGCGTCGATCCCCCGCCTCCGCAGCGCCACCAGGGCTTCGACGGAGCGCTCGGGGCGCTTCTCGGAGGAGAGCCGGCCGCAGTGCACGAGCAGGACCTGGTGCGGCTCGGCGTAGCGGGCGCGCAGCGTTTCGTCGTAGCGGGACGGGTTGAACAGGTCGAGGTCGACGCCGAGGGGCACCCGGGCGAGGTTCTCGGCCCCGATGCGGCGGAACTCGGCGGCCGCCCAGCCGGTCGTGCACACGATGCGGTCGTACGAGCGGAAGCTGCGCGCGTTGAGCAGGTCCGCCCAGGGATTGCCGAGCGGGCCGGCGAACGTCAGCAGCCCGGCGAGGCTCTCGTGCGACACCATCACGGCGGGGATGCCGCGCTCGCGGGCCCAGCGGCCGGTCCAGCGCAGCGTGAAGCGGTCGGAGACCTCGAGCCGGTCCGGCGCCAGGTCCTCGAGCAGCCTCGTGAGCCGGCGGCGGTTGAGCAGGACGCGGTACCCGCCGGTACCGGGCACCACGGGGCCGGGGATCGTGATCACGCGGCCCTGCGAGGTCATCACGTCGGAGCGCTCGGCGCCGGGCACGATGAGGATCGGCTCGTGCCCGGCCGCGAGGTACCCCTCGCCGAGGGCCTGCAGCGCCGTGCGCAGCCCGCCGGAGCGCGGCATGACGAAGTTCGCCAACCGCACGATCTTCGAACTCATGCCGGGATCGGCACCGAGCGCGCGGCGACACCACCGGCGTGCACGTCGGCGTAGTGCCTGATGAGCTCGTCGCCGACCGCGGCCCACGTGCGCGACGCCACCGCCACGCGCGCGGCCACGCCCATGGCGAGGCGCCGCTCGTCGTCCTGGACGAGCTCGGTCACCGCCGAGACGAGCGAGGTCGCGTCGCCGGGCGGCACGAGCAGGCCGGTGCGGCCGTCGTCGACGAGGTCCAGCGGGCCGCCCTGGGCCGGCGCGACCACGGGCACGCCGCTGGCGAGGGCCTCCTGGATGGTCTGGCCGAAGGTCTCGAACGGCCCGGTGTGCACGAACAGGTCGAGGCTGGCGAAGATCCGGGCCAGCTGGTCGCCGCGCCGCTCGCCGAGGAACACCGCGTCCGGCATGGCCCGCTCGAGGTTCGCGCGGGCCGGGCCGTCGCCGACCACGACCACGCGGACGCCGGGGATGCGGCTGACCGGCGCCAGGAGGTCGACGCGCTTCTCGACGGCGAGCCGGCCGACGTAGCCGACGATCACCTGCCCCTCGGCGGCGACCGCGCGGCGCAGGGCCGTGGAGCGGTGCCCGGGGTCGAAGCGGGCCGCGTCGACGCCGCGGCGCCAGAGCCACACGCGCTCGATGCCGTGGCCGTGCAGGGCCGTGGCGGCGGCGGTCGACGGCGCGAGGGTCCGGTCGGCGGCGTTGTGGATGTGCCGCAGCCAGCGCCAGGCGGCCGACTCGCCGAGGTTGGAGCGGTAGTACAGGCGGGCGTAGGCGGGCACGTCCGTCTGGTACACGGCCACCGTGGGCAGGCCCAGCGAGGCGGCGACCGTCATGCCGCGGGCGCCGAGCACGAAGGGGCTCGCGAGGTGCACGAGATCGGTGCGGTGCGCCCTCAGCGCGGCGGCCAGGCGGCGGCTGGGCAGCCCCAGGCGGAAGCTTCCATAGCCCGGCGTGGCCACGGAGGGAACGCGGATGATCTGGTACGGGAAGGAGCCGGTGACCGAACGCGCCGCGGACGACGGCTGAGGAGCGATCACGAGCGGCTCGTGGCCACGCGCGACGAGGTGCTCGGCGACCCGGACGACGGAGTGGGCGACGCCGTTCACATCGGGCGGGAACGATTCGGTGACGATCGCGATCCGCATGCCATGACCATGAGGGCGGCGTCCATGCATGCGGCCACGATTTGTTGGCCAGACGGCAAACGGGTCCCTAAATGTCGTACCGCGCGCCAGGCCGCACGATGTCGATCGGGCCAGAGAAGGCGCTCGATGCCGCCTCGTGCGTCAGCGCCTCGCTCCCCCAGGCCGGCACCAGGTGGGTGAGCAGCAGCCGGCCGACGCCCGCCTTGGTGGCGTGCTCGGCCGCCTCCCGGCCGGTCAGGTGCAGGTCGGGCGGGTTGTCCACGCCGTCGAGGTAGCTCGCCTCGCACAGGAACACGTCGGCGCCCTGGGCCAGGCGGATCAGGGCCTCGCAGGGGGCGGAGTCGGCCGAGTACGTGAGCACCTTGCCCTCGTGCTCGAGGCGCACGCCGTAGGTCTCGATGGGGTGGTTCACCCGGTCCACGGTCACCGCGAACGGCCCGATCGGGAAGCTGCCCGGCTGCAGGGCGTAGAAGGTGTACACGTCGCCGATGGACATCGGCTCGTTCTCCCCGCCGTAGGCCGCCGTGATCCGCTCGGGGGCGTTCACGGGCGCGTAGACGGGCAGGGGCGGGAACGGTCCGGCCGGGGCGTAGCGGCGGGCCACGATGTAGGAGCAGGCGTCGAGCATGTGGTCGCAGTGCAGGTGCGACAGCAGGATCGCGTCGACGGCGTAGAGGCTGCCGTAGCGCTGCAGCGCCGACATCGAGCCCGGGCCGAAGTCGATCAGCAGGCGGAAGCCGTCCGCCTCGACCAGGTAGGCCGAGCAGGGCGCCTCAGGCCCCGGGAAGCTGCCGGCGCAGCCGAGAACCGTGAGCCTCATGATGCTGCCCTCAACCCGCCGTCTCCCGTCTTCGAACGAACTGTGGATCGCATGTGGAAAGGAACGGTGAGGTTGAGGATAGATCCAATCCACGAACCCGCGGCTGTAGGGCACGGCCTGGCCCGTTCACGCTGCGCAGCCTACGCCGGACTGGCTGCCCAGGCCGAAAGATCAGGGGGCGGATGTCGCCAACGTGACAGGGTCGCGTCACGCTCAACTACCTCGCTCGTTGCACGCAGTGAGGCGGCAACAGAGGAGGCACCGTGTCGGCTGACGTGTCCCGTGCGAAGCGACTGCGCCGGCACCTGCCGGACGCGTTCCGACTGCCCACGGAGGCCGACCCGCGCCCGGACAACCGCCAGATCGCCGCGGTGTGCGCCTGGGCGGCCGCGCTCGGGCTCGGGGGCATGGCGGTGGCGCTGCGGGCCTTCGTGGGGCTCATCGGACAGTACCGCTTCTGGTACGGCCCCGTCGTCATCACCATCGGCCTGCTCGGCCTGGCGTGCACCATCGCGGCGTTCGCGAGCGTGCACCGGCGCAGGCTCCCCTACGCGCTGCTCGGCGCCGCGTCGGTGAGCCTGCTGCTCGGCTGGGTCGTGACGGGCCTGTAGCTCAGGCCCAGAGCTGCCCTTCGAGGGCGTTCTCGGCCTCGGCGAGCGTGCCCCCGTAGGCGCCGGTCGACAGGTACTTGAACCCGCCGTCGGCCACGAGGAACACGACATCGGCCCGCTTGCCGGCCTTGAGCGCCTGGTGCGCGACCGCGAGCGCGGCGTGCAGCACGGCACCGGTGGAGAAGCCCACGAACATGCCCTCGACCTCGACCAGCTGCCGGGTGCGCAGCACGGAGTCCTGGGTGCCGACGGAGAAGCGGCGGGTCAGGACCTTCGCGTCGTACAACTCCGGCACATAGCCCTCGTCGAGGTTGCGCAGGCCGTAGACGAGCTCCCCGTAGCGGGGCTCGGCCGCGATGATCTCGATGTCCTCGACCTTCTCGCGCAGGTAGCGCCCGACCCCCATGAGCGTGCCGGTGGTGCCCAGCCCGGCCACGAAGTGGGTGATGGTCGGCAGGTCGCGCAGGATCTCCGGGCCGGTCGACTCGTAGTGGGCGCGCGCGTTGGCCTCGTTGCCGTACTGGTACAGCATCACCCAGTCCGGGTGCTCGGCCGCGATCTCCTTCGCCACGGCGACGGCGCGGTTGGAGCCGCCCGCCGCCGGCGAGGTGATGATCTCCGCGCCGTACATCCGCAGCAGGGAGGTGCGCTCGGCGGAGACGTTCTCGGGCATCACGCACACGAGCCGGTAGCCGCGCAGCTTCGCCACCATCGCCAGCGCGATGCCGGTGTTGCCGCTGGTCGGCTCGATGATCGTGTCACCCGGGCGGAGGCGGCCGGACTCCTCGGCCGCCTTCACCATCCACAGCGCCACGCGGTCCTTGACGCTTCCCGTCGGGTTGCGATCCTCGAGCTTGGCCCAGAGCCGCACGTCGGCGCTCGGCGAGAGCCGAGGCAGTCCGACGAGCGGCGTGTTGCCGCACGCGTCGAGCAGGGACTCGTAGCGCGTCACGCGATCAGCCCCGCAGGGCGTGGGCGGCGGCGAACGCGAACGCGCCACCCGCGACCGCGGGCAGGATCGTCACGGAGTCGCCGTCGTTGAGCTTCGCGTCGAGCGCGCCGAGGAACCGGACGTCCTCGTCGTTGATGTAGACGTTGACGAACCGGTGCAGGCCGCCCTCGCCCGTGATCAGCCGGTCCTTGAGCCCGGCGTGGCGGGAGTCAAGGTCGGTGAGCAGGTCAGCGACGGTGTCCCCGGAGCCCTCGACGGTCTTGGCGCCGCCGGTGTAGCTGCGAAGGATGGTGGGGATGCGAACCTCGATGGCCATTGGTGTTCTCCTCTGAAGACGACGGGACGAAACGGGTCAGAACGGGCGGCTGATCAGCCGGTCCGACACTCGTAGTCGACGGTCGCCGGGCTCTGCCCGAAGAGGTACTTCTGGACGGCGTTCGGATCCACTGCCGCATTCACTACCTGAACCGGCTCCTCGGTGACGGCCCCGTCCACGATGCGGAACGAGCGGATCTCCGTCAGCTCCGGATCGCGCGTGGAGACGAGCAGGTAGTGCGCGCCGGGCTCGCCGGCGAAGGAGACGTCCGTGCGGGACGGATAGGCCTCGGTGGCCGTGTGCGAGTGGTAGACCACGACCGGCTCCTCGTCGGCGTCGTCCATCTCCCGCCACAGCTTCAGCTGTTCCTTGGAGTCGAACTCGTAGAACGTCATGGACCGGGCCGCGTTCTCCATCGGCACGTGTCGCTCCGGCCGGTCCGAGCCGGCCGGACCCGCGACGATCCCGCACGCCTCGTCCGGGTGGTCCCGGCGGGCGTGCGCGACGATCGCGTCGAGGATCGCGGCGTCGATGGTCAGCACGTGACACAGCCTACCGAAACCCGGGCGGCACTCGCCCGTGACGGGCATCTCAGCCCATGAGCGCGCCGACGAGCGACTCCTGCAGGTAGGTCAGGTACTGGTACACCGAGAGCTGCGCGACCCGGGCCGAGGTCGGGTCCTTCAGGATCGCCTCGTCGAGCTCGGACTCGATGTCCACGTCGTCGTCGGCGATGCCCAGGCGCAGGCCCAGGGTGAGCCGGACGTCGGTGAGCGCCCGCAGCCAGGCCTCGGCCTGCTCCTCGTCGAGGGCCACCTCGCCGCCCTCGACGGGCAGGGCGTCCAGCAGGAGCGCGGCCTGCTCCAGCTTGGCCGAGCGCAGGTCGTCCTCGGTGTAGCGGCGCAACTCCGCGGAAAGGGCGGGGTCGTCGCGGTACACGTCCGGGAACAGGCGCTCGATGACCGGATCGGTGCGGTCGAAGCCCTCGGAGAGCAGGGTGATGACCTCGAGCATGACCTCGTTGAGCACCGCGGCCTCGCCCGGGCCGAACCGGGCGACGCACACCGTGCCGGCGCGCACGAACATGGTCACGACCGCTCCACCGTCGCCCAGAGCCCGTGGGCCTGCAGCCGGGAGGCGTCGTACTCCATTTTCTCGCGCGCCCCGCTGACGACGATCGCCTTGCCCTTGTGATGCACGTCGAGCATGAGGCGTTCGGCCTTCTCCTTGCTGTACCCGAACAGCTTCTGCAGGACCCAGGTCACGTAGCTCATGAGGTTGACGGGATCGTTCCAGACGACAGTCACCCACGGACGGTCGGTCTGGGGCACCTCATCAACCTCGACGTGGGTCTCTTCGATCGGTAGGACCTGCGGCGCCGCCATACCAACATGGTGCCATCAAGCGAGCAGCACGCCATGGTCGACCGCGTCCCCCGCAATGATCGACAGCGCCTGGCGCAGCTCGGCGTAGCGCTCGCCGAGCTCGTGGCCGAGCTCGACCTCGATCTCGCGCAGCGCGTGCTGGAGCCAGCGGCGGCAGTCCTTCTTGTCCGGCAGCTTCGGCGGGCCGCCCGGCGCGTGCCGGGGCTGCCACATCGCGAACGACCCGGCGTTCAGCCCGATGCCCAGCGGCGAGAGCACCTGCGCCGGGTCCTCACCGGCCGCGCCGACCGCGGAGAGGCCGTCCAGCGCGCCGGCGCCGGTGAGCGAGGCGACGCCGGAGGTGGTGGTGACCAGCAGCGCCCGGTCGCGCTCACGGCCGTCGTCGCGGGCGCCGTCCACGGCCCGGCGGGCGGCGGTGGCGATCCGGGCCAGCACGACCTCGTCCGGCGGGGCGTCCAGCAGCGCGCCGAAGACCGCGTCGATCACCTCGCGGGTGTCGGTGCGCAGCTGGCGCGAGCTGCGCACGGAGAGCGCGTGCAGGTGCCGGTCGAGCACCCGGGGCAGCTCGGGGCAGCCCTTGCCGGACCCGAGCTCCTGCACGCAGCGCACGTGGATGGTGGCCAGGTCGATGGAGACCCGCTCGACGGCGGCCAGGCGGCGGGCGCGGATCTCCCGCTCCAGATGCTCCTGCCACGCGTCGCCGGTGGCCGAGACGGTGGTGGCGGTGATCTTCCTGGGCGCGCCGGCGTCGGCCCGCTCGTCGGCCCAGGCCTCGAGCTGGTGGCGCAGCTCGGCGACGCCGAAGACCGACGCCGGCTCGAGCGAGACCGGGAACCACGGGGCGGTGGCGAGCCGGGGGCCGCGCGCGGCGAGCAGTGCCCGGTTGGCCGCGAGCATCTCGGGCCACTCGTCGTGCTGGTCGATGTGGGTGAGGACGAAGGCGACGCGCTCCAGCCGGTCGGCGGCGGCGGTGAGCAGGTCGAGCTCGGCGCGGCCGAGCGGGGCCGCGGCGTCGACCACGAAGACCAGGCCGAGCCCGTCGGCGGCGGCGTCGATGGAGATCTCGGCGGTGGCCGGGTCCAGGTCCCCGCGGCCGGGCGTGTCGATCAACGCGACCCGCTTGAGCAGGGGTGACGGGTGGGTGACCTCGATCCGCCGGGCCGGGCGCGCCGGCCCCTTGATCGTGCTGCGGTCCGGGAACGGGCGCGGTTCGCGGTGCCCGGGCACGAAGGCCCACGCCTCCGAGCGCTCGCCGTGGCGGAAGACCACCCAGGCGTCACCGGCCTCGATCGGCTCCGCGGTGCGCCGGATCAGCGCGTCGACCAGCGCGGTCTTGCCGGACCGGGCGGTGCCGGCGACGACCGCGCAGGACCGCCGCGGCGAGTGGGACGGCGTGCTCGGTTGCCGGTGGCCCCGGCTGCCTCGGATGTTTCCGGCCGGCATGGCGGACACCGGTCTCCCGCTCGTCGGGACGCCGAAGGCCGGCGCTGACACGACGGTAAGATCGATCAGCGGCGCCTGCATGACCCCGAAGCCCATGTGCGACCTCCTTGTGCACGGCCGGGAAGGCCCGCCCCGGCGCGCGGACGAACGGCGCATGACGGGCGGGGCATCGGAACGCTACGTGAACGGGCACTTACAGCAGCAGGGTTCGTGCTACTCACTGGAGCCGAACGGGGTACTCAAGTTCGTGCTCCCGCAGGTACGCGCAGTAATCAACGTATCGATATGCTGCGACGGTGCCTCCCTGGAGCTTTGTCGGCAGAAACGCAGAACTCATTCGTGTCGCCGAGGCGGCGACCGGCTCGACCGGTCGCGGCCTGATTCTCGGCGGCCCGCCCGGCATCGGCAAGAGTCGATTGCTGCGCGAGGGCGTGAACGCACTTGACCAGGACAGAATCGCCGTCTGGACGGCCACCGCCAACATCGCGACGGCCGGTCTCCCGCTCGGCGGCCTGGCCCAGGTGCTCCCGCCCGACCAGCCCGCGGGCGGCTCGCCCGCCGGTCTGCTGCGCTGGGCGGTCGACGCGCTGCACCGCCAGGCCGCGGGCCGCCCGATCGTCGTCGCGATCGACGACGCTCACCTGCTCGACCCCCTCTCCGCCGCGCTCGTGTACTACGTCGCCCGGTCCGAGAACGCCACCGTGATCGGCACGGTGCGCACGGGCGAGTCGGTGCACGACCCGATCAGCGCCCTGTGGAAGGACGATCTCGTCGAGCGGATCGAGCTCGGCCCGCTCACCCTGCAGGAGACCTCCGACCTGCTGCAGCAGGTGCTCGGCGGCCCGGTCGACTCCGCCTCGGTGGACCGGCTGCAGCAGCTCTCCCAGGGCAACGCCCTGCTGCTGCGGGAGCTGGTGATCGCCGCGCACGCGGCCGGCGAGATCATCGAGAGCTACGGGATGCAGCGCTGGACCGGCAAGGTCGACCTGGCCCCGACGCTCACCGAGGTCGTCGACGCCCGCATCGGCAAGCTGACCCCGCAGGAGCGGGCGGTGCTGGAGCTGGTCGCCTTCGGCGAGCCCATCGGCCTGCCGCTGCTGGTCAAGGCGACCGACCTGGCCACCGTGGAGATCGCCGAGGAGCGGCAGCTGGTCCGGGTGGTCGTGGAGGACCGGCGCACGACAGTCCGGCTCGCCCACCCGCTCTACGGCGAGGTCGTCCGCCGCCGCTGCCCGGTGACCCGGTTCCGGCGCCTGCTCGCCGACCTCGCCACCCTGGTCGAGAACTCCGGCGCCCGCCGCCGCGACGATCTGCTGCGCGTGGCCGTCTGGCGGCTCGACTCCGACACCGCGCGGGACCCGGTGCTGCTGCTCAACGCGTGCCGGCTGGCGTTCGCGACGTACGACATGGCGCTCGCGATGCGCCTGGGCAAGGCGGCCGTGGCCGCGGGCGGCGGCTTCGACGCCGCCGAGACCCTGGCCACGATCCTGATGTTCGCCAACTGCCCGGACGAGGGCGCCCAGATCCTCGACCAGTACGAGAACCAGATCACCGGCGAGGCCCAGCGCAGCCGGTGGCTGGCGATCCGGCACATCACCTCGCAGTGGGGCCAAGGCGACTCCTCCACCGCCGACGAGATGGACCGCCAGGCCCACCAGCTCACCGACCTGCGCGAACGCTCCCTCTCGCTGTCGGTCGAGTCGACGATGCGGCTGCACCGGGGCGACTACGGCCAGGCGCTCACCCTGGCCCGCACCGTGCTCGACGGCCCCGCCTCCGCGCCCGGACCGCGCGCGCTCGCCCGCAGCAACATGGGCCACCTGCAGGCCATGCGCGGCACCCCGGTGCAGACCGTCAAGGCCATGGCGCTGCTCGACGCCGACGCCGCCCAGTGGCGGGCCGAGGTGCCGTACATCCAGCTCGGCATCGAGCTCGCCCGCGGCACGGCGATGATCCTCGCCGCGGACCTGGCGGCCGTCGACGCGATCGTGGCCACCGAATTCGCGGGCATGGCCGACGCCGGCAACTTCCTGCTCGGCTCCGGCTACCTGCAGATCGTCCGCGCCCAGGCGGCCCGCCTGCGCGGCCACCTCCAGGAGGCCGGGCGCGCCGCGAGCCAGGCCAGCGCCATGCTCGCCACCGGCCGGATCTTCGTGGCCCTCGCCCACGCCGAGCGCGCGCACGTCGCCGCCCTGCAGGGCGACGCGTCCGGGGCCGCCGCGGCGTTCGCGCTGGCCGAGGAGGCGCACTACCGCTCGATGGAGGTCCTGTACCCGTGGCTCGAGGAGGCCCGCGCCTGGGTCGCCGTGGCCGCGGGCGACGTGAGCACGGCCGCCGAGGTGCTGCGCCTGCTCGCCGCGCGCAACCGCAGCGACGGGTTCGCCGCGCACGAGATGTTCGCGCTGTACGACCTGGGCCGCCTCGGCTTCGCCCAGGAGGTCAACGAGCGCATCGGCGCCCTGGCGCAGACGGTGGAGGGCCGCCTCGCGCCCGCCATGGCCTGGCACGTGCGCGCGATGGCCGAGGAGGACGGCGGCGCGCTGCTCGCGGTGGCGGAGGAGCTCGCGGAGATGGAGCTGTACCTCTTCGCCGCCGAGGCCGCCGCGGGGGCCGTCACGCTGCTGCGCGGCATCCGCTCACCGCAGACGCCCCGGGCCGCCCAGCGCCTCGCCGAGCTGCGCGTCGAGTGCCCGCAGGCGGTGACGCCGGCCCTGGTCGTGCCGCAGCCGATGCTGACGGGACGGGAGCGCCAGATCGCGCGCCTGGCCGCGGCCGGCGTGCCGTCGAAGGAGATCGCGGATCAGCTTTACCTTTCCTCCCGTACCGTCGACAACCACCTCATGCGCGTGTACGCGAAGCTCGGCGTGACCGGCCGGGCGGAGCTGGCGGCGGCGCTGCGCTCGCTACCGCCGGAGGAGTAGCGGCTCCCTTGCGCACCGGAGCGCCCGGCCGACGACCCGGGCGCTCCGGCTGTCCGGTCAGTCGTCCGGCCCGATGCCGGGTCAAGGAGTGATCGCCGTCCTATCACCCTTGGAATATGTTGTTCACGTGACGAGTAGCGCGTTCCTGACCGACCACTACGAGCTGACGATGCTGTCCGCAGCGCTGCGCGACGGCACCGCCGACCGGCGCTGCGTGTTCGAGGTGTTCGCACGCCGGCTGCCGACCGGGCGCCGGTACGGCGTGGTCGCGGGCACCGGCCGCCTGCTCGACCTGATCGCCGACTTCCGCTTCGGGGACGAGGAGATCGAGTTCCTCGAGAGCCGGGGCATCGTGGACGAGACGACGGCCGGCTGGCTGTCGAAGTACCGGTTCAGCGGAGACGTCGACGGCTACACCGAGGGCGAGCTGTTCTTCCCCGGCTCCCCCATCCTGACCGTGAGCGGCACGTTCGCCGAGTGCGTGGTGCTGGAGACGCTGATCCTGTCGGTGCTCAACCACGACAGCGCGATCGCGGCCGCCGCGGCGCGGATGGTCACCGCCGCGCGCGGGCGGGCCGTGATCGAGATGGGCTCGCGGCGCACGCAGGAGGAGGCGGCGGTCGCGGCGGCCCGGGCGGCGTACCTGGCGGGCTTCGCGTTCACGTCCAACCTCGAGGCGGGGCGGCGCTACGGCATCCCGACGACGGGCACGGCCGCGCACGCGTTCACGCTGCTGCACGACTCCGAGCAGGCCGCGTTCGCGTCCCAGGTCGCGGCGCTGGGCAAGCAGACGACGCTGCTCGTGGACACCTACGACATCGCGCAGGGCATCCGCAACGCGATCGCCGTCGCCGGCCCCGAACTGCGCGCCGTGCGCATCGACTCCGGCGACCTGTCCGTGCTCGCGTCCGAGTCGCGGGCCCTGCTCGACTCGCTGGGCGCCACGGACACGCAGATCGTCGTGTCGGGCGATCTGGACGAGTACGCGATCGCGGCCCTGGCCGCCGAGCCCGTGGACGTGTACGGCGCGGGCACCGCCGTCGTCGTCGGCTCGGGCGCGCCGACCGCCGGGCTGGTCTACAAGCTCGTCGAGGTCGAGGGGCGCCCGGTCGTCAAGCGCTCGGAGCACAAGGGGACGGTCGGGGGGCGCAAGACGGCGGTACGGCGGCACAAGCCGACGGGAACGGCGACCGAGGAGGTCGTCGTCTCGCTCGGCGAGCCGGAGCCGCAGCCGCACGACCGCCTGCTCCAGCGGCCCCTGCTGCGCGCCGGCGAGCCGGTCGCGGACCTGCCGACCCTGGCCGCCTCGCGCGAGCACCTGCGCCAGTGCCTCATCTCGATCCCGTGGGAGGGGCTCAAGCTCTCGGCCGGCGACCCCGCGGTCCCGGTCATCATGTCCGGCGGAATCTCTGGAGGCACCGCATGACGCGGGCGTTGATCGTGGTGGACGTGCAGAACGACTTCTGCGAGGGCGGCTCCCTCGCCGTGGCCGGCGGCGCCGGGGTGGCCGCGGAGATCTCCGCGGCGATCGCCGACGGGCCGTGGGACCACGTGGTGGCCACCCAGGACCACCACATCGACCCGGGCGCGCACTTCGCCGAACACCCGGACTTCGTGAGCACCTGGCCGGTGCACTGCGTCGTCGGCACCGGCGGCGTCGACTTCCACCCCTCCCTCGACACCGCCAAGATCGAGGCGGTTTTCGAAAAGGGTTCGTACGCGGCCGCCTACTCCGGTTTCGAGGGCTCGGCGGCCGGCCGTGGCCTGGCCGACTGGCTGCGCGAACTCGACGTGACCGAGGTCGACGTGGTGGGCATCGCCACCGACCACTGCGTCCGCGCGACGGCTCTCGATGCGGTGCGTGAGGGCTTTGTTACGACTGTGCTCCTGAACCTCACGGCCGGGGTAGCGCCCGCGACCACAGCGTCTGCCCTGGTAGAGCTGCGTGAGGCCGGCGTGACCCTGGTCGGTGAACCGGTCGTGGCCGGGAGCTGACCGACCGGCGGATGGCACATGGCTGGACTTGCCGTGTAACAACCGACGTGTACCGTCATCCGGGCAAGCGGATCCCGCAGCACCGATGTGAGGACTTCTCACGTCACTACGTAAGGAGCCCCTACACGGAGCGTGGCGAAAACGGCTGGACTTCGCTACGCTTGCGGGACCTCAAAGGGTCGTCCATGGTGGACGGCTCAGCACCAGGAGGGTCACGTGAAGTTGTCGATCGAGACTCGCCCCTCGGATCAGCGAGAGTCAGTGCTGACACTGAGTGGCGAAATCGACTATGAGACCGCTCAGGAGCTCCGCACAGCGGTGAGCTCAGTGCTCGACGGAAGCATCGACCTCCTTGTCATCGATCTCGCGGGGGTCACCTTCCTCGACTCCACCGGCATCGGTACCCTCGTCGTTGCCAAGCGCATCTGCCACAGCATGGGCGTCAAGCTCGACATTCGCCGGCCGAACCCGTTCATCGCGCGCCTGTTCGCGGTGGTGGGCGTGAGCGACATCCTCGGCGTACCGATCCCGCCCGGCACCGTGTCCGGCCGCCTGCCCGCCCCGCGTGGCGGGGTTACCCAGCCGGCCTGACGGTTACAGAACGCAGTCTCTCCCCGGCCTAGGCCGACCCCTCTAGACGACGCATGCGGAGCGCCGTGCCCCCACCCCGGGCGCGGCGCTCTCGTCGGTTCATGGTTACGTTCAGTCGCTGGCCGTGGCGGCGCTTCTACGTTGGGTTACTTCGCGGTCGGGATTCACCCTCGCGAGTGATCACGGCCGATTTTTCATAGAACTGTCATATGGCGGGCGGCGTTTTCGAAAGCGAATGCGGTGAGCTACCGCGATGCCCGCCGTGGCCCGGACCGTAACTCCCGTGGCCTCACCGCTCGCGGGACACGGTGAGCTACCGCGATGCCCGCCGTGACCCGGACCGTAACTCCCGTGGCCTCACCGCTCGCGGGACACGGTGAGCTACCGCGATGTCCGCCGTGGCCCGGACCGTAACTCCCGTGGCCTCACCGCTCGCGGGACACGGTCCGACGCGAGCACCGCGGGTCGCGCAATCGAACCGCGCGCCACGCGCACGACACACCGCCGCCGCGACCGGAACGCCCCTCAACGCCGACCCGCGGCCCACTGCGCGCCGCGATCATCCGGACCGCGCGCCGCGCGCACGACTCGCCGTGGGCGCCCCGGCGGGGTTTGCGGAGCGTGGCGCGCGATCGGACTGCACGACGCGCGCAACGCGCCAAAACCGCGCGTGGCGCGGGCAGCGGCGCCGACCATCTCGGGCGCCGGCGGAGCGGCGGATACGCTGCGCGATGTGAGAGACATCGAGATCCGCGGCGACATGATCCGCCTCGGTCAGTTCCTGAAGCTCGCCGACATCATGGAGTCCGGCGGCGAAAGCAAGGAGCTGATCCTCGACGGCGAGGTCAGCGTCAACGGCGAAGTGGACACCCGCCGCGGTCGGCAGCTGCACAAGGGCGACGTCGTACGCGTCCTCGGCGAAACCCTCCGCGTCGCCTGAGCCCAATCCCGCAGCAGCCACCGGGGGAACCGCCTCACTGGACCTGACCAAGCACCCCGCGCCCGCCTCCCGCGCCTGAGCCAGCGCTGGCGGCCCAGTGGTGCAGCTCCCTCCGTCCAGTACCCGCCGCCCGCGGCCGCGACATAACCCGAGTGCCGCCGTCACCAAACCGAGTGGGGCAGCCGCCGTCGCCGCCGCGACGAACCAGGGCGCGGCGGGCCGCGGAGGGAGGGGCAAAGGCGCTGATCACCGGGGTACCCAGGAACTTCACAGCGCCGTTTGGGCCGGTCCTCAGTTCGGCCCCGCATAGTTCTTGATGTGACCGGCGCCGGAAAAACCGGAAGCCTCCCTGGATGGTCCACCGGCGCACGGTCACGCCAAAACGTTGCTCACGACGTCGCCGAGCTGGGGTGGTCAGCAGGGGTGACGGTGATGCGGTCGAGGTCGGGGCACCACCTGCCGGGGGTGTTCCCGGCCTCGACTGTGTTGCGGCCCTGATCGAACCGGACGGTCATGAAGATCGTCGCCACCTTGTTCGCGCCGCCGCTCGAGGGGAACGTCAGCTGTGTCCAGCGCCGGCCGAGGCCGATGTAGCAGCGGCTGGGCGAGTCGGACGCGTAGGCGATCGTGAGGCGGTACTCGCCCTTCGCCGGCACCGTCACCGCCGGGAACACCAGCGCCCGGCCGTCGCCGATGCCGGTCACGACCCGGCCGCCCGAGGCGCCCGGCACGGAGCGGATCGTCATCCGGCCCGAGCGGCCGCCCGCCTCGGCCTCGAAGACCAGAGCCGGGGGCCGGGACGGCGACGGCGTGCGCTTGACCGACGGCGACGTGCGCGAGCGGGACGGCGACGCCGACACCGAGGGCGACGCGGACGGCGGCGCGGCCGACGGCGTGGGAGGCGGCTCCAGCGACAGGACCGGAATCACCGGATTCTCGCCTCGCCAGGTCGGGTCGCGCGGGGCCGGGTCCGGGAGCGCGACGACGAGGGCCAGCCCGGCGACCACGGCCACGATCAGTACCGCGATGAGCACCAAGGGTGCCGGTCGATGCGAAACACGCCGCCGGCCCAGGTAGTCGCCGGGAGCGTCGATCATGTCCGAGAAGGTACCGCCACCAGGCCGAAATCCCTACGGCGTGAGCACGAGCTTTCCGCGCACGCCTCCGGCACTGAGGAGCCGATGCGCGTCCGCCGCCTCGGCGAGGGGCAGTTCCCGGTGCAGGGCGACCCGCAGCCGGCCGCGATCGGCGAGGTCGGCCAGCCAGCGCAGGTCCGCGGCCGACGGGCTGGGGACCACGTACCGGCCGCCCGCCGCGGCGATCGCGGGATTCACCGTGGACACGGCGCGGGCGGGATCGCGGACCTCCCTCAGTACGGCTGCCGTGGTCTCACCTCCGGAGAAGTCGACGGCCACGTCCGCCGGGGACCCGTCGACCGGCTCGGCGCCGAGCTCCTTGAGGAAGTCGGCGTCGCCGGTGCCCAGGACCCGCTCGGCCCCCAGCGCCCGCGCGATCTGCACCGCGAAGTGCCCGACCCCGCCGGAAGCGTCGTGCACGAGCACCACGTCGCCCTCTCCGGTCCCGGCGGCGCGGAGGGCCTGCAGGGCCGTGACGGCGGCCCTCGGTACCGCCGCCGCTTCGACGAACGTGAGACCGGCCGGCTTGTGGGCGGCGAGCAGCGACGGGACCGCGACCCGCTCGGCGTAGGCGCCGTCGGCCCACGCGTAGACCTCGTCGCCGACCACGAAGTCGGTGACCTCGGGGCCCCGGCCGACGACGACGCCGGCGAGATCGTGGCCCGGCACGCCGGCGTCCTCGGGGAGATCGTCGTCGACGCCCGCGGCGCGGATCGCCAGCAGGACCTGGTCGGAAGCCGGGCGCGGGTCGGGCAGGTCCCGCAGGGCCAGCGTGTGCTCTGCGGTCAGCGTGATCGCCTTCACGCCTCCATGTCTAGCGGCTCCGGGACCCGCGCGCAGGCGGATATGGCCAGGTCGAGGGAGGTGAGATGGGCAAGTCCCGCCCGGGTGAGGCGCGGCACCACCCCGGCCGCGAGCCATCCGGGGCCGGCGGCGGCGAAGACGGTACCGGCGAAATCCGCGGCGACCGCGAACAGTCCGGCGGCGTCGGCCGTCTCCGCGGTCTGGGCCCAGATGACCGCGGTGCTCGGGGCGGTTCGCTCCGTCGCGGCGTGCAGGGCGGGCCACGGCAGCCCGGCTCCCAGGGAGAACGTGCCGACGCGCAGCTCGAACAGCGCGGCCGCGAGCGCCTTGAGGGGCAGCTCGTGCTGCTCGCCCGGCGCGCAGGCGAGCAGCACGTGGTTGCTGCGGATGTCGGCGTGCCGCGGGACGCTGGCCAGGTCGAGGCCGCGGGCGATGCCCTCGGCGAGGGCGTGCTCGACGGCGATGTCGGCCGGGCCGGTTCCCGCGGCCATCCGCCGCAGGGCCGGGACGCAGGCCCCGTTCCAGGTCGCGGCGACGCCGTGGCGCGCCGTCAACGTGACGACGATGCCGGCGACGGCGCCGCTGTCCAGGTCCCGGGCCGCGTCCAACAGGTCCAAGAGCCGCATACCCAGTCATTCGCCCGGATAGCGGCGCTTGGATGCAGTGCCATGACGATCAGGCGCTCTGGCGCCGCACGAGGGTCGTGGGCAGGACCGGCGGCTCGTCCCACGGCTCGTTCGACATCTGCGCGAGCAGCTGCCGGGCGGCGGCCGCCCCGATCTCCTCGACCGGCTGCTTGATCGTGGTCAGCGGCGGCTGGGTGAACGCGGCCAGGGGCAGGTCGTCGAAGCCGACCAGGGCCACGTCCTCGGGCACCCGCCGGCCCGACTGCCGCAGCGCGTGCAGCGCCCCGACCGCCATCAGGTCCGACGCGCAGAAGACGGCGTCGAGGTTGGGCCGGTGATCGAGCAGGCGGGTCATGGCGTGCACCCCGGCGGGGCGCGTGAAGTCGCCGTACGCGATCGGGCCCGGGTCCAGCCCCGCCCGTTCGAGCCCCTCGCGGAACCCGGCGAGGCGGTCCACCCCGGCCGAGACGTCCGGCGGCCCGGCGATCGTGACGATGCGCCGGCGGCCGGTGCGGGCGAGGTACTCCACCGCCTGCCGGGCACCGCCGCGGTTGTCCGCGTCGACGTACGACAGGGCACTGCCCTGCAGCGGGCGGCCGATCAGGGTGACCGGTACCCCGAGGGCGGGGAGCGTGACGACGAGGGGGTGGCTGCTGCGGCAGTAGATCAGCAGTACGCCGTCGATGTGCCCGCTGCTGAGGTAGCGCTGCAGCGAGGCGGGGCGCTCGCCCGCGGCCAGGAGCATGGGCATGTCGCGCTCGGCGAACGCGGCACTGGCTCCGGCCAGCACACGGGAGTAGAACGGATCGGCGAAGAGACGTGCGTTCGGCTCGCACACCACGGCGGCGACGGAACGGGGGCGGCGGTCGACAGCGCGGGCGGCACGCTGGCGGACGTAGCCGAGACGGTCAACGGCGTCGCGGACCTGCTGGCGGGCGGCCGGCGAGACGCGGGCGGAGCCGTTGAGCACGCGTGAGGCGGTGGCGGAAGACACTCCGGCAAGGGCGGCTACATGGGCAAGGGTGGGGTGTTCGGAGCTGTCACGCATGGGGTCGTGCGTGGGATCGAGCGCTTCTGGAGCGGCGGTAATCGACATCGCGACCTCCTTAGATAGCAAGTCGTCGATTTTGGGAGCGCTTCCATATCGGAGCGTCGTACACCGTTTCTGCGGTGTCAACACGAGATTGCCGCAAGGTTTCGCTACCGGGGTTCTGACTGTAAATTTCAGCGCCGGGGCGTGAGCCGGGTCTCTCCCCGGTCCCGCCGGCACCAGCCGGCTCGTGGGCGCGACGAAAAGCCCGACTCCCGCCGATCGGGCAATCTCCTGGGGGAAGATCCTCTTGATGCCACCGCGATCGCACCCCAGCGATTCCGCGTCAGGTGGGAGGACTATCCTGCCTGCGGGGTGACGTGTTGATCGCTCGGCACCTCACGGAGCTGGCTCGCCAGCTGGTTCAACAGCCTCAGGAGGCCTTTCGTGACCACCGTCGCACCTAAGCCGATCGTCACCAGGCCATGGCCGGTGCACAAGCCGGTCAAGGGCTCGGCGTTCGCTCGGCTGCTGCGCACCACGGACGCGAAGCAGATCGGCCTGATGTACCTCATCACGTCGTTCGTGTTCTTCATGATCGGCGGCTTCATGGCGCTGCTGATGCGCGCCGAGCTCGCCCGCCCGGGCCTGCAGTTCCTCTCGCCTGAGCAGTACAACCAGCTGTTCACCATGCACGGCACGATCATGCTGCTGTTCTTCGCGACGCCGATCGTCTTCGCGTTCGCGAACTACATCACGCCGCTGCAGATCGGCGCCCCCGACGTCTCCTTCCCCCGGCTCAACGCGTTCGCCTACTGGCTCTACGCGTTCGGTGGCTCGATCACGCTGATCGGGTTCATCACGCCGGGCGGCGCGGCGGACTTCGGCTGGTTCGCCTACGCGCCGCTGAACAGCATCATCAACTCCCCCGGCGTCGGCGCCGACCTCTGGATCGTCGGCCTGGTGCTCTCCGGCCTCGGCACGATCCTCGGCGCGGTCAACATGATCACGACGGTGCTGACCCTGCGCGCGCCCGGCATGACGATGTTCCGGATGCCGATGTTCACCTGGAACATCCTGGTGACGAGCGTCCTGGTGATCATGGTCTTCCCGATCCTGGCCGCCGCGCTGCTGGCCCTGGAGGCCGACCGCCGCCTGGGCGCGCACGTCTACGACGCCGAGACCGGCGGGGCGATGCTCTGGCAGCACCTCTTCTGGTTCTTCGGCCACCCCGAGGTCTACATCGTGGCGCTGCCGTTCTTCGGCATCATCACCGAGGTCATCCCGGTCTTCAGCCGCAAGCCGGTCTTCGGCTACAAGGGCCTCGTCGGCGCGACGATCGCGATCGGCGCCCTGTCGATGAGCGTGTGGGCGCACCACATGTTCGCCACGGGCCAGGTCCTGATGCCGTTCTTCTCGTTCCTGAGCTTCGTCATCGCCGTGCCGACCGGCATGAAGTTCTTCAACTGGATCGGCACCATGTGGCGAGGCCAGATCACCTTCGAGACGCCGATGCTCTTCGCCATCGGCTTCCTGGTGACCTTCCTCTTCGGTGGCCTGTCGGGCGTGCTGCTGGCCAGCCCGCCGATCGACTTCCACGTGTCGGACACCTACTTCGTGGTCGCCCACTTCCACTACGTGCTCTTCGGCACGATCGTCTTCGCGGTGTACGCCGGCATCTACTTCTGGTTCCCGAAGATGACCGGCCGCATGCTGGACGACCGCCTGGGCAAGATCCACTTCTGGCTGACCACGATCGGCTTCCACACCACGTTCCTCGTCCAGCACTGGCTCGGCACGCAGGGCATGCCCCGCCGCTACGCCGACTACCTGGCCACGGACGGCTTCACGACGCTCAACACGATCTCCACGATCGGCTCGTTCATCACCGGCCTGTCGACGCTGCCGTTCATCTGGAACGTGTGGAAGTCGTACAAGACCGGCCGCGTCGTCGAGGTCAACGACCCGTGGGGCCACGGCATGTCCCTGGAGTGGGCGACGTCCTGCCCGCCGCCGCTGCGCAACTTCGACAGCATGCCGCGCATCCGCTCGGAGCGGCCGGCGTTCGACGCCCGCTTCCCGGCCCACGCGCCCGGTCACTCCCTGGAAGCCCCGCCGCCCGGCGGCGCCCGCCCCCTGAGCCACGAGGCCGACGGCGGCGCCAGCTACCAGGACTCCTGACCCGTCTGCGCCTTCCGCGACGCCCTCGGCACCCTGCCGGGGGCGTCGCGGCGTTTACGGGCGGCAGCGGCGGGCTGAGGGTGGTTGCGAGAGCATCGAGCAGCAGAGAGCTACCGCGATGTCCGCCGGGGTACGGACCGTTACTCCCGTGGCCTCACCCTCCGCGGCTGGTTGCGCTTCCTACTGGCGTCGGGTCCCCGGTCTCGTGAGGTCCCCGCGCCGTCGCACTTCCCACTTGTCGGCCGCGGGTTCTCAAATCTCGTAAGGCCCTCGCCCCGTCGCACTTGGCAGCGGGCCCATCCCGTCGCGCTACCCACTTGGCCGCAAGTCCCGCCACGCCACGCTTCCCACTTGGCGTCGAGTTCCCCGGATCGATGTTGTGCAGATCTCGTGACGGCCGCTGCCGGTCCGACGGGCTCGCCCCTACGCTGCGGGCATGACGAAAATCCGGGTCTGGCTGGTCATCTTCATCGTCGGCCTGGTAGCCAGCGGCGTGACCGCGTTCCCCCTGGAGCACGAGGTCCGCTGGCTGCATCACCTGCTGGACGGCTCCCCCGCCCCGCAGGCCCTGGTGGACTGGATCGCCCGGGTCGACCGCGGCATCACGGAGACCAACGACCGCTACCCCTTCATCATGTACGGCACGGACTGGCTGGCCTTCGCCCACCTCGTCATCGCCGTCGCCTTCTGGGGCCCCTTCCGCGACCCGGTACGCAACATCTGGATCATCGACTGGGGCATGATCGCCTGCGTCGGCATCGTGCCGCTGGCCCTGTTCGCCGGCCCCGTGCGCGGCATCCCGCTCTGGTGGTCGGTCATCGACATCTCGTTCGGTGTCTTCGGCATCATCCCCCTGCTCGTGGTACGCCGTTTGATCAAGCGCCTGGGCAGCGCGGAGGCCGCTAACCAAGATGCTCCCGAAAAACCGTTGCGGGTGATCCATGGGGCTGGCTAGGTTGGGCGTACACGGGAAAGGAGGTGGTCCAAAGTTGTGTAGCAATGGGACTCGTGAGGTGACTGTCCGCTAGTCGCCGTCCTCTGGACTCGCACTTCGTGTGTCCGCCCGGATGGCGGCAGGCGAATACGAGACAGCCACCCAGCCCCCGAGGCTTTCCGGTGTAGTCCGACCGGCCCACGCGCCTAGCGCGGGAACCTCGGGGGCTGTTCCCTTTCCTGGTCCAGCCCCGCCTCTCCCGCACTTTGTGTATTCGTTCACCTCGCGCGGGTGTCTCGCCTCCGGCCACCCCTCGCTTTCGCACCGCCACGAGCGGGTGCCACCTTCGACCGCCGCTCACTCCTCCGCCGCCTTGTGCTCTCCGCCGCTTTGTGCGCTCCGCCACCTTGTGCACCCACCTCGCGCACTCCGGCCTCCCCACCGCCACGTTCGTCCCCCTCGCACGCCCGCCCCTCCCCCGCCGCCGGAACCAGGCACTGCGCGCGGCGAGCACAGCAAATGGTCGACACGAGCAGCGAGCGCTCCGCCGCACGGATGGGCGGATTCGCAAACGCGCAACGCGTCCGGCGTTCCCGGGCGCCGCTCGGATTCCCTATCCTGTGGCCATGATCTCCGCGAAACGGCTGCGCGCACACGTCGAAGCGCTCACCGCGCACGGACCGCGGTTCGAGGACCTGCCGGGAGTCGCCGCCTGCCTGCGGTACTCGACGGATCAGCTCAGCGCCATGGGCCTCAAGGTGCGCGTCGAGCGCTACGGCAGCGAGTTGCACCAGGTCAACCTCGTAGCCGAGATCGAGGGCGGCACCTCCGACGATGCCGTCGAGCTCTGCGCGCACTGGGACACCGTCGAGGTCAGCCCCGGCGCCGACGACAACGCGAGCGGCGTGGCCGGCGTGCTGGAGGCCGCCCGCGTCCTGCGTGACGCGGACCTGCCCGCCCGCACCATCCGTTTCTGTCTGTTCGGCGGCGAAGAGTCAGGATTCGACGGCAGCGCCGCGCACCAAGCGTTCATCACCGCGCAGACCGAGTCGATCGTCTTCGAGATGATCGGGCACACCGCCGCGCACCAACGCATCCCGGATGAGCTCAGCGACTTCCTGGAGGCCCCCGAGCGCGGCGACTTCATCGCACTCGTGGCCGACGAGCGCTCCCAGGACCTGCAGACGCGATTCGCGCGCCACCTGGAGATTCCGGCGCTGCCGCTGATCCTGCCGGCATTCGCCGAGCATGTCGCCATGCGCAGCGACCACGTACCGTACTGGGACGCCGGTCGCCGCTCCCTCCTCGTAACGGACACGGCCGACTATCGCAACGCGCACTACCACCGCGCCGACGACACCGCGGACACGCTGGACTACGACTTCGCAGCCAACGTCGTGACCGCCGCCGTGCGGACGATCACGGAACTCGCCCAGTAAGCCCGCCCCGCGCCTCGAAGTTCCCAGCGCCACGCGGACGTCGACCGAGCCCACGCCGCGCAGACGTCGACCAACTCCACGCCGCGCAGACCTCCACCGACCCCACGCCACGCAGACCTCCACCGACCCCACGCCGCACACACCTCCACCGACCCACGCCGCACAGACCTCCACCGACCCACGCCGCACAGACCTCCACCGACCCCACGCCGCGCAGACGTCCACCGAGCCCACGCCGCGCAGACCTCACCGACCCCACGCCGCGCGGACGGACGCCCGATTCGGCGCCGTGACGTGCTCAAGCAAGCGGCGGTGAACGCATGTGTAGCGCGCTCGAACGAACGGCGGGGGACGGCACGTGTAGCGTGCTCGAACGAACGGCGGAGACTGCACGTTTGGTGCGCCCGACCTGGTGCGCATCGACGCGTGACGGGCTCGCGTTCATGGCGTGGCACGATGCTCGGGTGTCCATCCGACTCTTGATCGCCGACGACCAGGCCCTCGTGCGGGGCGCGCTCGCGGCGCTGCTCGATCTCGAGGCCGATCTGTCCGTCGTCGCGGAGGTCGGGCGCGGGGACGAGGTCGTCGCGGCCGCGCGGGAGCACCGGCCGGACGTCGCCCTGCTCGACGTGGAGATGCCGGGCCTCGACGGGATCGCGGCCGCCGCGGCGCTGCGCAAGGCGCTGCCCTCGTGCAAGGTGCTGATGGTGACGACGTTCGGCCGCCCCGGCTATCTCCGGCGCGCGATGGCCGCCGGCGCATCCGGGTTCGTCGTGAAGGACACGCCCGCGAAGCAGCTCGCCGACGCCGTGCGCCGTATCGCCCAGGGCCTCCGCGTGGTCGACCCGACCCTGGCCGCCGAGACCCTGGCCAGCGGCGACAGTCCTTTGACGCCGCGCGAGGCCGACGTACTACGCGCAGCCCGAGAAGGCGGCACCGTAGCCGACGTCGCCGCGCACCTCGGTCTGTCCGAGGGCACCGTGCGCAACCACTTGTCCGCGGCCATCGGCAAGACCGGCGCCCGCACCCGAGCCGAAGCCGTCCGCCTGGCCGACGAAAACGGCTGGCTATAGCCACACCGCCTCCCGACCTAGCCGTTCGCGCAGTGGGCCACGCGTAACCGCTCAACAGACGGCGAGGGAACGTGCAAGATCGAGCGGCTGTGGTTCAACCACGCCGCCGACCCGATCCGCACGTCGGGACGTGAGCGAACGCGCAGGGGACCCGCACAAGCGCCGGCGATTGAGACGGTGAGACATGAGCGAATGTGCATGCGCGACTCGCGCAGCGGGAGTGAACGCATGTGCATGCGCGACTCGCGCTGCGGGACGT
This sequence comes from Dactylosporangium sp. CA-052675, assembly GCF_050947935.1. Lineage (GTDB taxonomy): Bacteria > Actinomycetota > Actinomycetes > Mycobacteriales > Micromonosporaceae > Dactylosporangium. Next base: position 9,525,288 of record NZ_CP192010.1, read on the forward strand.
GAACGGATATGCATGCGCGGCTCGCACGGTGAGCGGTGCTGGCCGGCGGTGAGTGGCGGGCGGTGAGCGAATGTGCGTGCGCGACTCGCGCGGCGGGACATGAGCGAATGTGCATGCGCGACTTGCATGGGCGGATGTGAGCGAACGTGCGGTGTGCGGCCGGTCCGGAATCGCTTGCGGTGGCTCGGCGTGGTGGTGGGCGTCGAGCGAGCCGAAGGCGTTCCTCACGCGGTGCTCGTGCAGAACGGCCGCATGTCGCTCACGGGAGTGGATGGCCCCGCCCCTAAGGGCTGAATGATTGCGGCCGGGGACGTAGAGTCGCGGCATGACCGCACTTCTCGCGAGCGGCCGCGACGCGGATGTCTATGCGCTCGACGAGCGGCGAGTGCTCCGGCGGTACCGTCGCGGCGGGGATGTCGCGGCGGAGGCGGCGATCATGCGGTACGTCTCCGATCATGGGTATCCCGTCCCCCGCATCTACCAGGCCGAGGGCGCCGACCTGGTCATGGAGCGCCTCGACGGGCCCACCATGCTGCGGGCCCTCGGCGACGGCACCCTCGACCTCAAGGCGGGCGCCACCGTGCTGGCCGATCTGCTCGAACGGCTGCACAAAGTGCGCGTTCGCTCAGCTACCGACCCCGGTACGCGCATTCTCCACCTCGATCTGCACCCCGAAAACGTCGTCATGACCGAGGGCGGCCCGGTCGTCATCGACTGGCGCAACAGCTGCGAGGGGCCGCCGGAGCTGGACGTGGCGATGACGGCGCTCATCATCGCCACGGTCGCGGTGCTGCCCGGCCACCAGTTCGCCGAGCGGGCCGAGGCATTCCTGGACACGCTCCTGAGCTGTACTCGCGACAACCCCCTCTCCCAGCTCGAAGCCGCCGTGCACCGGCGTTCCGCCGACGCCAATGTCAGCGCCGACGAGAAGGCCCACCTGCACGAGGCCAAACTGCTGGTCACCACCGCCGCGCGCGCCCACTTCTGAGCCGGCCACGACCCACCGGCATTCCGCCAATACCAACCTCAGCGCCGACGAGAAGGCCCACCGCCCCGCGCGCCCACTTCTGAGCCGGCCACGGCCCACCGGCGTTCCGCCGACACCAACGTCAGCGCCGACGAGAAGGCCCACCGCCCCGCGCGCACCCACTTCTGAGCCGGCCACCGCCCACCGGCGTCGCCGAAGCGCCGCACCCCACTCCTGAGCGGGCCGTAGCGCGCCGGCGTCACCGGAGCGCGGGCCCGCACGGACGCCGCGGCCGAGGCGCTCGGCGGCGAGAAGCTGGGCCCAGATCACAGATCGTGGCCGCAAGAGCCGGGGCGGTGCGGAGGCGAGGCGAATAACCCGATCAGGGCGGCGTACCGGGTTCGGGGCGGCGCCACGCTTTCCCTCATGGAAGAACTCTTCGTCCGGCAGGTGGACATCGGCGTGGCCGACATGGACATCTGCGTCGATGACCGGCTCACCACCACCCGGGTCGTCGTTGAGCGCGCCACGGCTACCGATCGCCGTGGTGGACGTGAGCGCGAACTCCTCCTTGTGTACGGCGCCGAAGAAACGCGGGCCGTGGCCGATGCCCTGCACCGAGCCTCCGAGATGGCCGCCGGCTGAAGGCGGCCGGCCGCATCGCAGAGGGAAGGCTGCGCGCTGGCGAACGGACGAAGGCACTGCGCCCAGTCGCGAACGTCGAGCCGCAACCGGTCGCGAGGGAACCCGAAGAGGGTCGCGAGCGACGAGCCGGACGCGGTCGCGAGGGGAACCCGAAGAGGGTCGCGAGCGACGAGCCGGACGCGGTCGCTAAGGGAACCGGACACGGTCGAGGGAGACGAACCAACGCCCGGGTCGAATGTGGCGAACCGCGAGCGCGGTCACACTGTTGAGCGCTCAACTAACGCGCTACCCTAGAAACATGAACGAGCTTCCCCTTCTCGAGCGGCACCTCGCGGTAGCCGTGCCGGCCAGTCGCGAGCAGCGGACGTGGGCGCCTGAGGACGGGGCGCTGCCCAGCCTGTACATCAGCCATGGCGCGCCGCCGCTGCTCGAGGACGCCGAGTGGATGCGCCAGCTGCTCGACTGGGCGCTCGACCTGCCCAAGCCGAAGGCGATCCTGATCGTGAGCGCGCACTGGGAGCAGGCGCCGCTGAGTGTTTCGGCCACGGCCGCCAACACGCCGCTGGTGTACGACTTCGGCGGCTTCAAGCCCGTGTTCTGGACGCTGCGGTACGACACGCCGGACGCCACCGAGCTCGCGCACAAGGTCGCGGCCCTCATGCCCGACTCCGAGCCGCTGCACGAGCATCGTAGTCGCGGGCTCGATCACGGGGCCTGGGTACCGCTCATGACGATGTACCCGCTCGGCGACGTCCCGGTGCTGCAGCTCAGCCTGCCCACCCACCACCCCGATCGGCTGCTCGAACTCGGGCGCCGGCTGCGCCCGCTGCGGCAGGAGGGCGTGCTCGTCATCGGCTCCGGGTTCATGACCCACGGGCTGCCGTTCCTCAGGCGGGAGCACTGGACCGGGCACGGCACCCCGCCGGGCTGGTCGGCCGACTTCGACGCCTGGGCCGCCGACGCGCTCGCCCGCGGGGACGTCGACACGCTGAGCCGGTACGCCAGCCAGGCCCCGGGCATGCCGTTCGCGCACCCGACGGCCGAGCACTACACGCCGCTGTTCGTCACGCTCGGCGCGGCCGACCAGCCCGATGCCCCGGTGCGGTCGGTCATCGACGGCTACTTCATGGGGCTGTCGAAGCGCTCGCTGCAGACCGCGTAGAGCCGAGCAGCAGGCGGTTGTGGATCTTCTCGCGGGTCCACACCGGCAGCGCGTCGGCCGCAAGGAGCCGGGGCAGCAGCTCCGGCTCGGCGGTCAGCGCGCGGAAGGCGAGGCCGATCGTGACGTCGTGGGGCGGGGTGTGCACCACGCGCACCTCGTCGCCGGCCCGGATCGAGCCGGGGTGGATGACGCGGAGGTAGGCACCGGGGATCGCGCGCCGGGTGAAGGTCTTGATCCAGCCCCGCTCCCCCAGCCAGGCGGCGAACGTGCGGCACGGGATGCGCGGCGCGGACACCTCGAGCACGGCAGTGTCGCCCACGACCCAGCGCTCGCCGATCCGGGCGCCGGTCACGTCCAGGCCGGACGTGGTCAGGTTCTCGCCGAAGACGCCGCCGGGCAGGTCGCGGCCCAGCTCCGCGGCCCACTTGTCGAGGTCCTCGCGGGCGTAGGCGTACACGGCCTGGTCCGGGCCGCCGTGGTGGCGCGTGTCGCAGACGCGGTCGCCCGCCACGCCGGTCTCCTGCGTCCCGCGCGGGCCGGGCACGAAGATCGCCACCGGGCCGTCGACGGGTCGCTTGTCGATGCCCGTGTGCGACACGTCGGAGTGCTCGGTGCGCACGGGCGTGCCGACGTTGACGGAGAGCAGGTAGGCCACCCGGTCAACCTAGCGGGTGACGCGCCGCGGCCGCGCCGTCATTTCGGGCACACAACGACGGCCGGCCCGATGTGCGGGACCGGCCGTCGTGGAGGTGCCAGTTAGGGGAAGTTGACCAGGTACACGTTGTTGGTGGTCGAGTTCGCCGCCGCCCCCGTATTGTTGATGACGTGGCTGATGGTGCCGACCCCGCCGAGCGAGACGACCGCCATGTTGTGGAACTTCACGCCCGCCACCGCCGGGACCTCGAACGCGCGGGCCGAGACCACGGAGTTGTTGACGTTGAAGAAGCAGTAGCTGCCCAGGCCCCACGCCTCGAAGCTCGTGACCCCCGACGCGACCTTGATGGCCGGGTAGCCCTGCGTCGAGCCGTTCATCCAGGCCGCCTGGTTCGGCGGGTCGTAGGGCATCTCGTTCTGGAAGAAGATGATCCGGCCGTTGGCGCCGTTCCAGACGACCTCGTTCTTCTGGTAGTGCTCCACGAACAGGCCGGTCGCCAGGACGTTGTCGCCGTTGACGGTGAGGCCGTTGTCCGCGGTGTTGACCGTCCAGCCGATGCCGCTGCCGTGGTCGGCGCGCCAGGCCCAGGTGTGGTCGATGATCGTGTTGTTCGTGTTGACCACCAGGCTGTTCGTGGCCTTGCCGGCGACCATGCCGCCGATGCGGAAGAACACGTCCTGGACCGTGGTCGGGTTGCTCGCGTGGGACACGGCCGTCTTGGCCGGGCCGACCTTGAGCAGGGTGTCGCTGTTGGTGGTGCCGGCGTCGAAGAGCAGGCCCTTGAGCCGCACGCCGTCGACGTCGGCGACGTCCATCGCGTTGACGCCGCCGTCCGGGATGATCGTCGGGTAGCCGATGCCGAGGACGACCGTGTTGGCCTTGGTCACGTGCAGCGTCTGGTTGACGTGGTAGACGCCGGGCGTGAAGAAGACGTTGCAGCCGTTGGCGAGGGCGGTGTTGATCGTCGCGGCGGAGTCGCTGGGCTTGGCGACGAAGAAGGTGCTCATCGGCACCGAGGTGCCGGGGGTCGAGCCGCCGGCCCAGCTCGCGCCGGACGCGTTGGTGCGCAGCGAGGGCAGGAACACGCGGTACTTGCCGCTGCCGTCGATGTAGAGGTAGGGCACGTCCCGCGAGACCGGGGTCGTGGCCAGGGTCGTGTAGCGGGGACCGGCGGCCGGGTTGGTGTTGAAGTTGTTCGCCGGGGCGCCGTTGACGCCGGAGAAGACCATGTTCCAGTTGGAACCGCTCCAGCTGCCCAGGGTGCTGTCCTTGGTGTACCACTGCTGCTGCGACGCCGACTCGACGTTGCCGTCCACCTTGGAGTCGGAGATGTAGCCGCCGCTGGCCCAGCCGTAGCTGGCCGGGAACAGGTTGAGCCCGCCGATGACGTGCATGCGGCGGTACGGCGCGGCCTGCGCGACGGCCCAGCGGTTGGTCCCGCCGAGGGTGTTGACCGACAGGTTCTCCGCCGAGCGCCAGAAGTTCTGGGTGGCGTTGCCCGCGTCGCCGGCGTTGAACGCGTCGACCGTGACGGCGCCGTTGATGCGCGTGTCGTCGGGGTTCTGGCCGAGGCCCAGGATCGAGGTGTTGAAGCCGATGTTCGCGCCGACGGCGTAGGGGGTGGTGCTCGGCTTGAACACCAGGGCGTCGCGGCGGGTCCCGAACTGCGCGGACTGGGTGTCCTTCTGCGCGTTGAAGACCGAGTCCAGCGACGCCTGGATGGCCGCGTCGCTCATCGAGTGGTCGTAGATGTGCACGTTCGGGCCGAAGTCCGGCGTGTCGGAGTACGTGGGGCAGGTGCCGGTCGGCGGCGGCGGCGTGGTGACGGCGAACTTCTGGGCGCCGGTGCCGTTGCAGTCCCAGATCTGCAGGCGGGTGCCGTTGGCGGTGGCCCCGCTCGGCGAGTCCATGCACCGGCCGGACTGCGGGTTCTTCATCGAGCCGTCGGCCTGCGCGACCCACTGCTGGGCGCCCGTGCCGTTGCAGTCCCACAGCTGCAGCTTGGTGCCGTTGGCGGTGCCGCCGCTGACCACGTCGAGGCACCGGCCGATCGCGGTCAGCGCGGTGCCGCTCCAGGTCCAGTGCTGGTCGGCGGCCGCGGCCTGGCAGTCCCACAACTGGGCCGGGGTGCCGTTCACGCCGGTGTCGTCGCCGGAGATGTCGACGCACTTGCCGCCGGGGCCGATGATCGGGTTGCCGGTGACGGCGGCGGACGCCGACCCGATGACGCCGGCGAGGCCGAACGCGACAACGGTCAATGTCGTCCCGGCCAGCAGAACATTGCGTAGGGCACGAGATCTGGAACTCATGGGCTGCCTGCTTTCGAGGTTGCCGGCCGGGCGCGATCCATGGCGGTGAGAGCGCTCTCAGCGAGTACGTGCAGTGTTACGTCGATGTGACCCTGCAGTCAAGAGTCGGGAAAATCGACGCCCGGAGAGCGCTCTCTCAAGCCATGACTCGGGTCCGCGGTGGTGCGGACCGTCGCTCCCGGTCCTCGTCACCCGGAGCGCTTGAGCCGGCGCGGAGCATCGCGAGCGGCGGGCACCGACCCGTGACGATCCCTCGAACCCGGCGCCCGCCGGCAGGTCACAGCGGCTCGTCCGACGAATAGCACGCGGTCGCGATGTTGATGCGCAGCGTGTCGGTGCCCTCGGGGGCGATCGAGATCTTGACCCGGTCGGGCGTGATCGCGTTCAGGGAGCCGTCGGCCCCGGGCGGCGCGACCGTGTACTGCGCGCCGCTGTAGTGCTCGCGCAGCTTCTGCAGGGCGGCGTTCTGCTGGTCGGCGGGGACGGGCACGTCACCGTACGTGATCGCGGTGAACGTGTGCGGGCCCTCGCACGGCGCCAGGTTGCTCGTCGGCGGCCCGCTCAGCGTCGCGCCCAGGGCCGTGACGGCCTCGGTGCGGTACTTGTCCGCGAGCGCCTGCGCATCCGCGTGCGGCATGGCGACCACGGTCCCGGCCGACGGCTCGCCGGCCGGCGCGGGAGTGCTCTTGTCGTCGTTCGAGCAGCCGGCCAGCAGGGCGGCGGCCAGGAACAGGCTCAGGATGCGCCTCACTGCACACTCCCAGAGGATGTCGGCGGCAACGTGATCGGGCTAGGTCGTACACGGTCGTCGGGATGTCGCGGGCGCACAGCCGGGCGGCGATCAGCGGCTCGATGCGCTCCCACCGGCCGCCGGCCAGGCCGGCGCCGATGCGCGGCACGCGCACCGACGCGCCGAGGCGGCCGGCCTGGCCCGCGAGCCGCCCCGGCCGCCGAGGTCGTTGCACACATGCGCCACGATCTTGGGTCCGGCGGCCCGCGGACCGGTCCCGTCGCCCTGGACGTAGCTCAGCGGTACCACGCCAGCAACGTACCCGCGATCACCGCGTCCCGCAGATTCAGGACGTGACGTGTCGCGGCAGGACCAGAGCGAACGCGCGCGGGAAGCCCAGCGGCTCCAGCCGCCGCGCCGCCACGTCCGCGACCGGGATCGACGTCACCACGCCCCGGGCCGGGTTGAAGCACTCCAGCACCCCGTCGTGGTGGCCCACGATCAGCACCCAGTGGCGCGGGATCACGGCGCCGATGAGCATCGCCACCGGCCAGTCGCACTCCACCGCCGCGATCGCCGCGCCCAGGTCGCCGCGGAAGAGCCGCCACCCGTAGCGCACGCCCAGCGCCGCCGTGTGCGCGGAGATGACCCCGGCCACGCCCCAGGGCGTGGTGCCGAGCTTGCGGGGCCACAGCCGGTTGGCGGCGGCGTGGATGCGGTGCTGCTCCTCGCCCGCGTCCGTGACGGTCGCGCCGTAGGAGGGGTCCAGGGCCGCGGCGGCGACCATCGCGACCGTGGGGCCACAGGTGAAGCCGTCGGTCTGCCGTACGAACGCGTAATCGGGCACGGCAGTAGACAATAGGGAACCGTCAACCCCGGCGCAGGAGCCGTCCCACGGCCGCCATCATCTCCGTGGCCATCTCCTCGCCCTTGCCCTCCTGGGCGCCGTTGTGCATGCAGTGCCGGGCGTGGTCGTCGAGCAGCCCGAGCGCCACCTTGTCCAGGGCGGCCTGGATGGCGCTGATCTGGGTGAGCACGTCGATGCAGTACCGGTCCTCGTCGACCATCTTCTCCACGCCGCGCACCTGGCCCTCGATGCGGCGCAGGCGGCTCTGGAGCTGGTCCTTGGTGGCGGTGTACCCACGCGGCGTCGGGCTGGTCATGCCCACCAGCATACCCGCGTGCGGGGTAACCCCCTGGGGGTATGAAAGGGCGGCTAGACCGTCAGGGTCAGCCGCTCCGGCAGCACCACGCAGATGCGGCAGCGGGCCTCGTACGTGTACGTCCCGTCGTCCGGCAGCGCCGTCGAGGGCGCGAGCTCCCGGATCATCGGCTCGCCGCGCTCGAGCACCTGCGTGTAGACGGCCGAGAACGAGCGGCAGCGATCGCACACCGCGCGCCGGTAGGTGACGCTCGCGGGCCCGAGCTCCAGCAGCGCCCGCACCGGCGCGAACAGCTCGCCGCGGTGGTCGAGGTCGATGCCGGCCGCCACCACGCGCGTGCCCCGCTGCAGCAGCCGGCGCACGACGAGCATGTCCGCGAGCGTGAACATGTGCACCTCGTCGATGCCGACGACGTCGAGCTCCTCGTCCAGCGCCGCGGCCAGCGAGGTCGCCTTGACGGTCGCGAGCGCCGCGCCGCTGCGCGAGACGACACCGGCGTCGCGCACGTGGCGCGCGCTCTGGAACACGCGGTGGCGCGCGTCCGTGTACTGCAGCGGCGAGAGCAGGCTCACCAGCTCCAGCGACTTGCCGCTCTTCATCGGGCCGAGGATGACGGTCAGATCCACGGCGACACGGTACGCCTCCCCGACTGTAGGAATTTTCACCCTAGGTTGCGACCTTCGCCGGGAACGGGCATGTTTGAGTGATGCAGGTCGTGTCGCCGCCCAGCCGTCTACGGCGCAGCGTGCGACGACTCGCGATGGCCGTCTGTGCGCTGATCATCGGCGCCGGCTTCACCCCCGCCCTGCCGTCCACAGTGGAGCCGGTGCGTCCCGCGCCGGTGTCGCTGAACGCCACCGCACCCGCGGCGCCCGCATCGCAGTCCACAGTGGACGATGCGCGGCCGGTCGCTCCTCCCACCCACGCCGAGCCCGTCCTCGCCGGCGGCTCGAGCCCGCTGCTCACCGGCCGTCACGTGGGTGCCGTGGCGGGCCGGGCACCACCGGCGCACCCGGCGTGAGACGAACCCCTCCCTGACCGGTCTCGCCATCCGAGGTGCCCCCACCATGCAGAACTTCTCGCACGGCATGCAGGAAGCGCTGGCCATCTGGCTGGCCCTGCTCGCCGCCGTCATCATCACGTTCCTGATCGTGACGCTCATCTCTCGCCGCGGCTCCGGCGGGCCGTCCTGGTGGAGCCGCCTGCGCAAGGCGATCCGCGACCCCGAGGCCGTGCGCGAGAAGCAGGCCAAGCTCGAGCGCAGCGCCAAGGAGATCGAAGAGCTGCGGCGGTACTGCGCCGAGGTCGCCATCGCCGCCGAGCGCGCCAACGCCATGGCCGAGCGCCGGCGGGGCGAGTGGGAGGCGGCCCAGCGGACCCAGGAGGCCGCGTGGCGCGCGTTCGAGGAGTCGGAGCAGGCCGTGCACCGCCTCCGCCGCGCCAACGCGTTCCCGGCGACCGAGGACGACCCGGAGGACCGCCGCCGCAACCTCGTCCGCATGGTCAACGCCGCGCACGACCGCGGCGAGATCACGGCCTCCGACCTGGCCGACGCGCTCATGCACCGCAACGGGTGGGACCCGCGGGCGCACCCGTTCGCCCAGCAGCTCATGCTGCGCAAGGTCATCCGGGACCGGAAGTTCCACGCGTACCAGGAGGCGTCCGAGATCGAGCGCCAGACCGCGAAGGCCGCGGACATGGCCGCGGCCGCGAAGCGGAGCCTGGACGACGAGGCCTTCGACGCCGAGCTGCGCCTGCGCAAGGCGACCGCGGTCGCGCCCGAGGAGTCCGCGCCGTCCTTCCGCGCGGCGACCGCCCGCTCCTGAACCACTCCCCCGTTTCGCTTTTCAAGGTCAAGTTCCCCCGACCAGGCGTAACGTACACGTAACATTATGTGATCACGGGGGCCGGTCATGGGCATTGAGCTGTCGATCGTTGCGGGCCAGTGTTATGCGTCGTCCAGCGTCAACGCCCACGGGCAGGACCGCCATCCGACGAGCGAGTCGGAGGTGGAGCTGTTCGGCCTCGGCGACGGTGCCCTGGCCGAGGCCGTGACCGCGTGCCTGGGCCGTGCGCCGGACCGGGTGCAGATCGACGGCCTCCTGCACGGCACGCACGGCTGGACGCCCGTCACCACGACGCTGCGCGTGGCGAGCGCCTCGATCACCGGGGTGGGCTCCGAGCCGGTGGAGCTGCCGATCGAGGACGTTCCCCGGCTGATCGCCACCGCGGCCCACCTGTGGTCCCCGAACGGCGGCGTGGTGGCGGCGGAGCACCTGCGGTACGACATCGAGATCCCGAACGCCCAGCGCCTCACCTACGAGCACGCTTGGGGCGCCGACACCATCGAGTCGTCCAGCACGGCGCTGGCGGACGGCGCCCGGGGCGACACCCTGCTCGCGCTGCGGCTGGACCTGGGCGTCCGGATCGTCTACGACGCCTACCTGAGCGGCGACGTGGCGGTGCTGTTCCGCGACGGCCACGAGGGCCACCGGGTCTGGGGCGTGGACATCGGCACCATCATGGCCGCCGGCGCCCTGCCGAACGGCCGGAACTTCGCCGAGAACGTGAACATCCGCTACCTGGCCGGCGCCCGGGTGGTCCACGCGGGCCCGGGCGGCACCCGCTCGACCTTCAGCGGCCCCGGCATCCGAGCCGGCGAGGACCTGGCACTCATTCACGCTTAGCGCCGTCCGGGTCGGGCCGATCCAAAGAGCGCGACCACACGCGGGCCTGGCAGCGACGGCGCGCCAGCGCCGAGCGGTGTCTGGCGGGAGCGACGGTCCGCACCACCGCGGACCCGAGTCATGATGCCCCGGGCCCGTCGCACCCGGCTTCGTCACCGCCGCGCGCCGGGCGGCCCCGGCTACGTCACGGCGTTGCCGATCGGCGCCGGATCGTCGCTGCTCGCCGCCGCACCGGGCCGCTGCTCGGCGCGGGCGTGCGCGCCGTGGTCGTGGCGGGCGCGAAAGGCGAGCAGCAGCAGGACCGCGCCCAGGAAGGCGACCAGTGCGGCGGCCGCCGCCGTGGTGTGCATCGCGGCGACGAAGGCGTCGTTCGCCCGCTCGGCCAGGTCCGGGCGGTGCAGGGCGTCGGCGACCGCGCGGGTGTGCTCGGCCGACGGGGCCGCCGCGTCGCGGGCCGCGGGCGGGAGGCCGGCCAGGGCCGGGGCGATGCGGTCGCGGTACGTCGTGGTGAGCACCGTGCCCAGCAGCGCGATGCCCAGCACGCTGCCGACCTGCCGGACCGTGTTGTTCACGGCCGAGCCGGCGCCCATGCGGTCCAGGGGCAGCACGGCGATGACGGCGGCCACGGTCGGCGCGATCGCCATGCCCATGGCGGTGCCGCCGACCAGGCCGACGACGCAGAACCAGACCAGCGGGGTGTCCACGTCGAAGGCCAGGTTGGCCAGGAACGCGGCCGCCACGACGAGCAGGCCCCCGCCGCTGACCAGGCCCACCCCGAACCGTCTCGCGAGCCTCGCGCCCAGGCCGGAGCCGATCGCCACGCCCAGGGCGCCGGGCAGGAAGGCCAGGCCGGTGGCGAGGGCGCTCAGGCCGCGGGCGCCCTGGAGGTAGAAGTTGCCGTAGAACATCTGGCCGGTGATGGCGAAGAACAGCGCGGCGAGGGCGAGGTTGCCGGCGCTGAAGCGGCCGCTGCGGAACAGGCGCGGGTCGAACGACGGCTCCGGCGCGCGCCACTCGAAGACGGTGAACAGCGCGAGCAGCGCCAGGCCGAGCAGCACCGGGCCCCAGACCCGCACGCGGGCCCAGTCGGCGTCCTGGCCGGCCTCGATGAGGCCGTAGGCGAGGGACGCCAGGCCGGCCGTGGACAGCAGCAGGCCGATCGGGTCCGGTCGTCGCCGCTGCGCGAGCTTCGGATTCGGTACCGCCCACGCGATCCCCGCCAGCGCGAGCGCCACGACGGGCAGGTTGACCAGGAAGACCGAGCCCCACCAGAAGTGGTCCACGAGCACGCCGCCGAGCAGCGGGCCGAGCGCGACGCCGACGCCGCTGGAGGCCGACCACGCCGCGATCGCCCCGGCCCGGCGCTCGGGCGGGAACGTGGCGCCGATGATCGCCATGGACGTGGGCATCATCATCGCGCCGCCGAGGCCCATCAGGCCGCGGGCCAGGATCAGGCCGGTCGCGTCGCCGGCCCAGGCGGCCCAGACCGAGGCGGCACCGAAGTCGAGGAGGCCGAGGATCAGGATCGTGCGGTGGCCGTACCGGTCGCCCAGCGCGCCGGCGGCGAACAGCGCGGTGGCGAACAGCAGCGCGTAGGAGCCGACGGCCCACTGCAGCTGGCCCGGCGTGGCCCCGAGGCCGGTGCGCGGGTCCGCGATGCGCTCCAGGGCGATGCCCAGGATGGTCGTGTCGATCCAGATGAGGACCGCGGCGAAGACGAGCACGGACAGCACTCGGCGCTGCCGCGGTAGGTTTATTGACAGGTCCCTGACGGTCATGATGGCCACGTTCCCGCAATGACAGGTTCCTGTCAATAGTGCACCGGCGCACAATGGGTGGGTGAACCCCAGCGACGCCTGCTCGACCTTCCTCGTCCGCCACGCCTGGCTCGCCCTGCGCGGGGTCATCGCCGAGGCACTGGTCCCGCACGAGCTGTCGGTGGCACAGTTCGCGTCGCTGCTGCTGCTCGACGAGGTGCCGGGGATGTCCGTCGCCGACGTGGCCCGCAAGGTCTCCACCGCCCGCCAGTCGGCCAACGAGATGCTCGCCGGCCTGGAGCGGGCCGGGCTGGTCGAGCGCCGCCAGCACCCGTCCGACCGGCGCTCGCAGCAGATCTACCTGACCGAGGCCGGGCGGGCGCGGCTCGGCGAGGCGCTGCCGGCCGTCCAGGCGGTCGAGTCCCGCCTGTCCGGCGGGTTCAGCGCGGATGAGCTGGCCGTCGTCAACGCCTGGCTCACGCGCATGACCGAGGCCGAGGCCGCTGCGAGCGAGGAGATCTCCACCCTCTGAGCTGGACAGCAGTGTGTCCCGCGTCACATTATGGATTGGGCGGGAGGTGCGGCATGGAACTGCTCGGCGGCATTCAACTCATGCGACACGCCATCCAGACCCCGGTCGGCGATCCGGCGTTCGGGACCCGGGTGAGTCGCGCGGTGGCGCAGCTCAAGGAGGCGTTCGCGGTCCACGTGGAGGAGACGGAGGGGCCCAGCGGGCTCTACGCGGAGATGCTGGACGACGCGCCGCGGCTGGCGCCGTACCTCAGCACCCTCGTGGGCGACCACCGCTCGGTGTGGAGCGCCCTGGACGAGCTCGAGGGGCGGCTGTCGGGCCGGGACCCGGCGGAGGTGGTGCGGCGCGACGCCGACCGGCTCATCCGCGAGGTGTGGCAGCACCGGCAGCGGGGCGCGGACCTGCTCCACGAGGCCTACGAGACGGACCTCGGCGGCGAGACCTGAGCGCTCTACAGTCGAGCGATGGGGCAGCGCGTGCTGGTCGTCGATGACGACCCGACCGTCAGCGACGTCGTCCGGCGATACCTGGAGCGGGCCGACTACGGCGTCACGCTGGCCGGGGACGGGCCGGGGGCGTTGGAGCAGTACCGCCGCGAGCGGCCCGACCTCGTCGTGCTCGACCTCATGCTGCCCGGCCTCGACGGGCTCGAGGTGTGCCGGCGGCTGCGGGCCCAGGACCCGGGCCTGCCCATCATCATGCTGACCGCGCTCGGCGAGGAGTCCGACCGGGTGCTCGGGCTCGAGGTCGGCGCCGACGACTACGTCACCAAGCCGTTCTCCCCGCGCGAGCTGGTCCTGCGCGTGCAGTCGGTGCTGCGCCGCGCGGCCCCCGCCCCGGCGACCGGCGAGCTGGCCGACGGCGACCTGCGCGTTGACGTCGCGCGGCGGATCGCGACCCGGCGGGGCGAGGAGCTCGCGCTGACCGTGCGCGAGTTCGACCTGCTGGTGTTCCTGATGCGCAACCCGGGCCGGGTGCTGCGCCGGGCGGAGCTGCTGGAGCAGGTGTGGGGCTGGACCTTCGGCGACCAGTCCACCGTCACCGTCCACATGCGACGCCTGCGGGAGAAGGTCGAGGACGATCCGGCCGAGCCGAAGCGGATCCTCACGGTGTGGGGCGTCGGGTACCGGTACGAATATGCGTGACGTCCTCAACACCTTCCTGATGGCGCTGAGCGGCTCACTGGTCGTCGCGCTGGCGGGCCTGGCCGCCCTGCGGGCACTGCGCCGCCGCTCGGTGACCGCCCACGTCGTGGTCATCCTGCTCGTCTCGGTGCTCAGCGTCCTCGCCGGCATCCTCGGCGCCGCCATGCGCATGTTCATCTCCGACCACGACCTGCACGTGCTACTCATCGTCATCGGCACTGCGGCCACCGTCTCGCTCGCCGTCGGGCTCTGGTCCGGCCGCCGCCTGGCCCGCGCCAGCATCTGGGAGCGGGAGGCCGAGGCGCGCCGCCGCGAGCTCGTCGCCTGGGTGTCGCACGACCTGCGCACGCCCCTGGCCGGGCTGCGCGCGATGGCCGAGGCGCTCGACGACGGGGTGGTGTCCGATCCCGAGACCGTCGCCGAGTACCACCGCCGCATCAGCGCCGAGACCGACCGCATGGCCGCGCTCGTCGACGACCTGTTCGAGCTGTCCCGGATCAACGCCGGCGCCCTGCGGCTGGCCGTGGCCGACGTGCCGCTCGGCGACGTGGTCTCCGACGCCATCGCCTCCGCCGAGCCCCTGGCCACCGCCGGGCACATCAGCATCGTCGCCGAGCCCTCGACCGGCTGGCCGGTGGTGCGCGGCTCGATGCCGGAGCTCTCGCGGGTGGTGAACAACCTCGTCCGCAACGCGATCCGGTACACGCCGCCGGACGGCACCGTGACCGTCACCGGCGGCCAGGACGACGCCGGCGGCTGGCTCGCGGTCAGCGACACCTGCGGCGGCATTGCCGAGGCGGACCTGCCCCGGGTGTTCGACGTGGCGTTCCGGGGGACTCCGGCGCGTACACCCGACAGCAGCGCGGGCGGAGGACTCGGCCTGGCCATCGTGCGCGGCCTGGTCGAGGCCCATCAGGGCACCGTCTCCGCGGCCAACGCGGGCGACGGCTGCCGGTTCGTCGTGCGGCTGCCTAGCGCAGACCGTCCAGCGCGTGCCGGCACGGATCGTCCGGCCGCTCCGGCAGTCGCGGGATGACGTCGAGCAGGACCCGCCGGAGCCGCTCGGTGTTCTCCCCGAAGACCCGGAAGACCTCCTCCTGGGTAACCCCGTGCTCGCCCTCCACCCCGGCGTCGAGGTCGGTGACCAGGGCGATCGAGGTGTAGCAGAGCGCCAGCTCCCGGGCCAGCACCGCCTCCGGGTGCCCGGTCATGTTCACCACCGCGCCGCCGATCGCCGTGAACCACCGCGACTCGGCCCGCGTGGAGAACCGCGGCCCCTCCACGACCACCATCGTGCCGTCCCCGGCCGCGATCCCGTGCTCGGCCGCGACCTTCTTCACCACGCCACGCCCGGTCGCGCAGTACGGGTCGGCGAAGTTCACGTGCACCGCGCCCTCGTCGTAGAACGTCTGCACCCGCCCCGAGGTCCGGTCGATGAGCTGGTCCGGCACCACGAACGTGCCCGGCCCCAGCTCGGGCCGCAGCCCGCCCACCGCACACGGCGCCAGCACCTGCGACACGCCGAGCTCCTTGAGCGCCCACAGGTTCGCCCGATAGGGGATCCGGTGCGGCGGGAACCGGTGATCCTTTCCGTGCCGGGGAAGAAAAGCGGCGCGCCGCCCACCCACCGTCGCGACCGTGATCGGGTCGGACGGTGGGCCATACGGCGTGTCGACCACGTGTTCCTCGGCGTCGTCGAGGAGTGCGTAGAGCCCCGATCCGCCGATCACGGCGACGTCCGCGAGTGAGGTCACGGAACAGACCCTAACCGGGACGCGCGGGTCAGGCTATGGTGCGAGACATGACCCTCGCACCCCGCTTCGTTGTCTGCTGGTGGGACTGATGTCGATGCCCGGCGAACTGGGTGAGCCCCCCACGGGACGCGGGTCACCGAGACCGAGAAATTCCGGCACCGGCCGGGGCACGTCCAGGCAGCGTCGAGGGAGGGCGATGGAGTCGTTGACCGGGCGGCTGCTGGTGGCGACCCCCGCGCTCCGCGACCCGAACTTCGAACGCACCGTCGTGCTGGTGGTCGCGCACGAGGAGGGCGGCGCGCTCGGCGTCGTGCTCAACCGCGCCACCGAGGTCCAGGTGGCCGACGTGCTCGGCGGCTGGGGCGCCCTCGCGGGTGAACCCCCGGTCGTCTTCGAGGGCGGCCCCGTCCAGCCCGAGGCCGCGATCTGCCTGGCCCGCACCCGCCCCGGCGTCGAGGACCTGGCCGGCTTCAACCGCGTCTCGGGCGCGGTCGGCACCGTCGACCTCTCGGGCGACCCGGACCTGCTGGTGGCCGGCGTCCTCGGCGTCCGCGTCTTCGCCGGCTACGCGGGCTGGTCCCCGGGCCAGCTCGAACGCGAGATCGAGGGCGGCTCCTGGTTCGTCTTCGACGCCCTCCCCAGCGACGCCTTCGCCCCGCGCCCCGACGACCTGTGGCAGATGGTCCTGCGCCGCCAGGGCGGCCTGATGGCCGCCGTGGCGCACTACCCGGCGGACCCGACGCAGAACTAGGGATACCCGATGTGACCCCCACCCCGGGTATGTGTACTATTCCGTGAGTGCCCGCGAGAGCGGAGCACAGCATGATGGGGCCGTGGCGCAGCTGGTAGCGCACCACACTGGCAGTGTGGGGGTCAGGGGTTCGAGTCCCCTCGGCTCCACCCATCGATTGGCGCTCCCTGCTCATGGCGGCGGAGCGCCAATCGCGTTTGCGATGGGTGGCATTTTTCGCGCTCCCTTCGGTCGCTCCCCGTTGGGGGGCTTCGCCCCACCAAACCCCCCGGGCACCGTCTCGCTTGGTTACCGCAGAGTCCAGCGATCCCGACTCATGGCGCGGAGCGCCAATCGCGTTGCTCCGCGATTGAGGCTTCGCCTCCCGCGCACTCGTGCCGGCTGCCTAGGAGTGGTGGTCGGCTCGCTTCGCTTGCCGTTTTTTCTGGCTCGGGTTCGTCGGGGGGCTGACCGTTGCTCCCGCCAGACACCGCTTGGCGCTTCGCGCCGTTGCTGCCGGGTGCGCGAGGGGTTGCGGTCTTTTTATCGGGCGTGGACCTTGGATTCGGCCGGGGTCTGGGTTCGGGTCGTGGGGCGCCGGCGGGTCGGGAGGCCCAGGGTCGGGTTGGCCACGGCCCAGGCCGCGCCCTTGCACACCAGCTCCTTGTAGACCGCGGCCAGGCGGCCGGTCAGGACGGCGGGCGTGGACCGGTCGTCGGCGGTCACGTACTGGATCAGGCCGTCCCTGCGGCCCAGGGAGATGCACTGGTTGAAGTAGCGGATCGGGACACTCGGGAGCTTGCCGCCGGTCAGTCTCGCGGCGATGGCGTCGGCGGCCTGCCACGCGGAGGGGGTGCCCGAGGCGCAGGACATGCGCAGGGGCTTGTCGCCGGGGCCCATGGCCATGGCGGCGTCGCCGATGGCGTACACGTCCGGGTGCGAGACCGAGCGCAGGTAGGCGTCCACGACGATCTGGCCGGACTCGGTCACCTCCAGCGTGGTGCCGGCCGCGATCGGGTGGACCGCGAAGCCGCCGGTCCAGATCGTCACGGCGGCCGGGATGGTGCGGTCCTCGGCGGTGCGCACGGCGTCGGGCTCGACGGCGGTCACCCGGGTGTGCTCGTGGGCCGTGATGCGCAGCTTCCGCAGGGCCCGGCGCAGGTGGGCGCGGCCCTTCGGGGACAGCCAGTCGCCCAGCTCGGAGGTGGTCACCAGGGACACGTCCAGGTCCGGGCGGGACTCGGCGATCTCGGTGGCCGCCTCGATGCCGGTCAGGCCGCCGCCGACGACCACGACCGGGCGGCGGGGTTCGAGGCTCGCCAGGCGTTCGCGCAGGCGGAGGGCGCCGGGGCGGCCGGCGATCTCGTACGCGTGCTCGGCGGCCCCGGGCACGCCCCGCGCGTTCCAGGCGCTGCCGAGGGCGTACAGCAGCGTGTCGTAGCCGAGCTCGCCGTCGGTCGTGCTGACCGTCCGGCGGTCGGCGTCCACGGCGGTGACCTTCGCGATGCGCAGGTCGACGCCGGTGCCGGCGAACATCTCGGCCAGCGGTCGCGGCTTGAGGGTCTGGCCGGTCGCGAGCTGGTGGTTGCGGACCCGCTCCACGAAGTCGGGCTCGGCGTTGACGAGGGTGACGGTGGCGTCCTCGCGCCGGAGGCGGCGGGCCAGGCGGCCGGCGGCGATGGCCCCGGCGTATCCGGCGCCCAGGACGACGATGCGGTGCGACATGGTGGGTGCTCCCGTCCAGCGTGGTTTTGCCCTTTGAGCCGGGCGGCCCGCCGTTTCCTGACACCCACGCGCTGTGAAGCACCTCACAGGCGGTCAGAAGACCGTGTACAGCGGCTTTCCGTGGTCCCCGGCCGCCCAGGCCGCGGTCGCGCGCTCGAGCTTGTCCGGGTTCACCTGGTTGAGCAACGCGGCGATGCCGTCCTCGGTCACCTGGAGGCACATGACCCCGACCACGCGGCCGTCCAGGACCGCGACGACCGCCGGATCACCGTTGGCCGTCGCGGCGTACACCTCGGGCGTGCCACCCACGGCGGCGCGCTTGCCGGCCCCGGGCCGGAACAGCCCCCACACGAACTTGGCCACCGCCACGGCGCCCTCGAACGCCTTGGCCCGGGCCGGCACCTTCCCGCCGCCGTCGCCGATGCTCACGGCGTCGGCCGTGAGCAGCCTCACGAGCGGCTCGGTCCGGCCGTTGGCCGCGGCGGCCAGGAACTCCTCGACGATCCGCCGCGCCGCGGCCGCGTCGACCTCGGTGCGGGCCCGGCCCTCGGCGACGTGCTGCTTGGCGCGGTGGAAGATCTGCTGGCTGGCGGCCTCGCTGATGTCGAGGACGCCGGCGATCTCGCGGTGCGGGTAGTCGAACGCCTCGCGCAGCACGTAGACGGCGCGCTCGTTGGGCGAGAGCCGCTCCATGAGCGTGAGCACCGCGAACGAGACGGACTCGCGCTGCTCGGCGGTGTCGGCCGGCCCGAGCATGGGGTCGCCGGCGAGCAGGGGCTCGGGCAGCCACTGCCCGACGTAGGTCTCACGCCGCGCCCGCGCGGAGGTGAGCTGGTTGAGGCAGAGGTTCGTGAGCACCTTGGTGAGCCAGGCCTCGGGCACCTCGATGCGCTCGGGATCGGCCGCCTGCCAGCGCAGGTAGGTCTCCTGCACCACGTCCTCGGCCTCGGCGGCCGAGCCGAGCATCCGGTAGGCGATGGCCTCCAGCCGCCGGCGGGACGCCTCGAACCGCTCCACGTCCTCGGCGGCCAGGCTCATGGCCCGATGCTAACCCCACCCCGCCGGACCGCCCGGCGCGGAGCACCCCACCCCCCGCCTCGGGGTTTTCGCGATGAGGGGCTGCGCTTGCCACCGCGGAGGTGGCAGCGACGGCGCGCCAGCGCCGAGCGGTGTCTCGCGGGAGGAACGGTCCGCACCACGGCGGACCCGAGTCATGGCCTTGCGATCGCCCCTGAGTTGGTCTGGGCGCGGCCCATGAGGCGCTCGATCTCGGCCAGCTGCGGCTCGGTCAGCGGGCCGTGCCGCAGGGCGCCGGCGTTCTCCTCGACCTGGGCGACCGTCCGGCAGCCCGGGATCGGGATCGTGCGCGCGTCGAAGGCCCACAGCCACGCCAGCGCGCCCTGGGCCAGGGTCCGGCCGTTCGAGGTCAGGATGTCGCGGACGGAGTCGATGCGGGTGAGAAACTCGGGGGTGGGGCGGCCGTCGCGGAAGTACGTCATCCACTCCGGGCTCAGCCCGCGCACGTCGTCGCGCGGCAGTTCCGAGGTCGCCGAGTAGCGCCCGCCGAGCAGCCCCATCGCGAGCGGCCCGCGGATGATGACGGCGAGGTCGTGCTTGGCGGCCACGGGCAGCACCTCGAACGAGCCGCGCAGCACCGACAGGTCGGCCTGGATCGTGGCGCAGCGCCGCCCCTCGGTCGCGAAGGCGTCGGCGCGCTCGGGGAAGTCGGTGCTCCAGCCGTACGCCCGGATCAGTCCCTGGTCGATGAGGCCCTCGAGCACGGGCACGAGGTCGAGCGCCTGCGGGATCGGGAGGCTGTTGATGTGCAGCTGATACAGGTCGATGTAGTCGGTGCCGAGCCGCCGCAGCGACTCGCGCACGGAGCGCTCGACGTTCGCGGGCGTACCGTCGTCCGGCCCGGTCTGGCGCGTCCGCTCGTCGAAGGTCCCCCCGAACTTGGTGGCGATGACGACCTCGTCGCGCCGCCCCTCGAGCGCGCGGGCGAGGACCTTCTCGCTGTGCCCGGCGCCGTACACGTTCGCGGTGTCGAAGAACGTCACCCCGAGCTCGACCGCGCGGCGAACCGCCCGGATCGACTCGTCGTCGTCGACCTCACCCCACCCGAGCGGCTGCGCACCGGCCCAGAACGGCCCGCCGATCGCCCAGCAGCCCATGCCGAGCGCACTGACCTCGATACCACTGCGTCCCAGGAATCGCGTATCCATGGTGATGAGCCTGTCACCTGGAGTGCACTCCAGGTCAACCCAACCCGCGCGGGGCGAACCTAGCGGCCATGTGGCCCTATAGTCATTTCGTGCCTACCCCCTGGGTTCGGAGCGCATCGACCGCTGGCTCAAGCCGGTCGAATACGCCGAAGCCGGCATCCCGCTTTTCTGGCGCGTCGAACCGGACGACACCGTCGTGCAGTTCCGCCTCGACGGCAACCGCTACGTGGAGTACGGCTCGGTCCCGCTCGAAACTCTCATCGCCGGTGACGTTCCCGCCCTGAGCTGACTGACGTCATCGTGGCCCGATCCCGAAATCCAGAAGTACGACGTTCCAAGCCACCGCAGGGCGTAGCGCCCGGGATGCGGGGCCCGATGCGCTCGGCGTGCCAAGTCCGCGGAAACAACTTCGGCGGCCAGGCCCATCGGGGAACGGCCGCCGAAGTCGATCTCCAGTGGAGGCAACGGTCGCCTACTTGAACCCGCTCATGTGAGCTTCCGAGGCACCCGGCGCAGCAGGACGTTCGTGTCGAGATCGAATGCGAACGGTTCCTGGACGCGCAGCACGTCTCCAGCCTCGGCCACCGCATGCTCCACGTAGAGGGTGCCGTCGAGCCGAAACAACCGCAACGTGATCGAGCCCGGCGGTTCCTGCTCGACCAGCAGGTACTGGCCGATTCCCACAGCGGCATATAGGTGCATCATCACCAGCCGATCGGCGCCGGCGTCGCCGGGCGACACGACCTCGACGACCAACAGCACATCGGGTGCGTCGATCACGACGCCGTCCTCATCCGTGTCGGCCACGACGAGGTCGGGAATCATGATCCGGCCCATATGCAGCCGGACATTGAACGCCTCCAACGCAAGGAGCCCCGCCGCAGAAGCCGCGTTGTCGAGTTCGACAAACAACAGCGACGAGAGGCGTTGGTGCCGCTTGCTCGGCGCCGGGGTCACCAGCAAGCTCCCGTCCAGCAACTCAATCCGATCCACCGTCTCGCCGAGCGCAAGGTATTCGTCCTCACCCCAGGGCCCTTCGTGCTCAAGCACCGCGACGCTCATCAGCTGTTTCACCTCCCGACGGCTGCTGCCACAAGCTGCCATGCCGACCGGCCACTGACGATGCGCACGCCCTCAAGACCCACGCCAGCACCTCACAGCAAATGGCCACAGGGCCATATATAGCCTCGATCGTCGTACCGAGCCGCTTGGTGCCGTTCTCATGGCCATCGACCTGCTCGCGTTCCAAGCCGAACAGCTGACCCGCCCCGCCAATCCGGTCGCGGCCGCCCTCAGGTCGACCGGTCAACGAAAGCGGCCTCACCATGACGTGGGCCGCCGCGGGCCATCTCCAGTGAGGTAGCGCTCGACTACTTGAACGCGCCCTACAACTCAAGCTCATGCGAACCCAGTAGGCGCCGCGTCGGGCCTACGACGCTCCGGGAGCTAGACGCATGTTCCGAAGCGAGGTCCGAAGAGTTCGCCGCACCATACCTGCGGACCTCCTCGGCACGGCCGCGTGCGATCAACTCGCCACAGTCCCCATCGCCATACACAGGCTCAAAATTCAGGCTCGAGACGTCGCCCGTCCAGCCCAACTCAACCCATTTCCACTGCGGCTTCAACCCGCCGGGCGCAAGGGCGAGGTCGAGATATATGGCATGCCTGTACTCGAACTGATGCTGGATATCCAGGATGGACTCGATGGTCCCGCGACCGACGGAGTGGTCCTCGTTGGTCCTGTCGGATTCGTCGTTCTTCTTGAGCTCGAGAACCAGCAGGTTGTGCTCGGGCCCGGGGAGGCCCCGCCGGTGCACGACAAGATCGGGAGTGACAGTCGGCCGTCGAGAGCCAGTAGCGCCCGCCCGGGGTTCGCTCCACCGCTTGGCATCGACATGAGCACCTGCGCCCGCTCGGCTGTACTCGCAGTCGACATCCCAACTGCGCTCCATGACGCCCTTCAGATGCCACCCCAGTGCGGCGGCAATCGAGCGCTCGCTGCCCACTCCCAGCGGGTGCGGAGCCCGCAAGCTGAGCAGGCGCCAGTCATCGACGATGAGCTTACTCAAGGCTAGGGTGAGGCGCCGTTGAACCGTCCCTCTCTTCATGTCGCCGATGCTGTCATCGAATGAACGGAATTGACGGAATGAGGGCACGACAGAGAACCTGCTCGCACAACCCGATCGCGCAGCCACGATTGGACTGGTCGCTCGCCCTCGTCACGCGCCCGCCGCTCTGCGTTTCGCAGGGGTCGGAGGTAGGCGACCGAAAGAAGCTGTCGAATCGCAAGATCAATCGACGGCCCCACGCCCAAGCCAAGGCGCACCTAGCGCGCAGGGACCGTTCGTCGCGGCCGACGACCTCCAGGCCTCAGGTCAGGCCCTGGCCGGAATGGCAAGAGGCGGGGCTACCGGTATCGGCGACCCCGCCTCTCATGGCGATCTCCCCCGCGCCATGCCAGCCGGCGCGAACTTGACAACGCCCTCCACGGTGGAGCTGACGGTTCGGACGGACGAGCGGCGCGCCTCTTAGCTAGACTGTTAGCTAAGGAGGTCGCAGTGTCCGAAGCAGCCGCGTTCAACATCCACGACGCCAAGACCAACCTCTCGCGGATCATCGACCGCGTTGAGCACGGCGAGGAGATCGTCATCAGCCGGGCCGGCACGCCGGTGGCCAAGGTCGTCCCCTTGAACCGGCGAGTCAACCGCGCCGGCCGGGGCTCGCTCGCCGGCCGCCTCGCCATGGCCGAAGACTGGGACTCATCCGACGTCAACGACGCGATTGCCCGTGACTTCGGCCTGACATCGTGAGCCTTCTCCTCGATACGCACGTCGTCCTATGGTGGCTCGCCAACGATCCGACCCTGCCCGACGACGTCAAGGACCAACTCGATCACGAGCCGGACGTCTACCTGAGCTCGGCAACCGTCTGGGAAGTGACAATCAAACAAGCCCTCGGCAAGCTCCAACCAGCCGACCTACCTGAGCGCGTCCGCGACGCCGGTTTTCGCCCTTTGCCGATCACCGCCGAACACGCCATCGTCGCCGGCCGTCTGCCCCTCCTGCACCGCGATCCCTTTGACCGGATGCTCATCGCCCAGGCCCAGGTCGAGGGCCTGACACTGGCCACCCGCGATCCCGAAATCCAGAAGTACGACGTCAGCATCCTTCCGCTCTAGCGCAGGATCCGCGTCACAGCGCAGGAGTGCGGCAGCCACCGGCCCATTCACTCCCGCCGTGCAGCCGAGCGGCGTGCGCACCTGACGCGACGCAACGGGCATGGGCGAGCGAGGCGGACTTGACGATCGCGCACTTCCAAGCCACCGCAGAGCGCAGCGCCCGGGATGCGTGGCCCAATGCGCTCGGCGTGCGAAGTCCGCGGAAACGACTTCGGCGGCCGGTCCCATCGGGAACGGCCGCCGAAGTCGATCTCCAGTGGAGCTGACGATGTCCTACTTGAACCCGCCGTAGCGCACGGTGCGGCGTTCGGGGGTGTGGGTGGGCGAAGCCTCCCACCGGGGAGCGAGCAAAGCGAGTGCGAAGAATCCGGAACCACAAACGGCAAGCGGCCCCCGCCGTGAAGCAGGGGCCGCCAGTGGTGGAGGTGCCGGGAATCGAACCCGGGTCCTTCGTCGCTTTGTTAGGGCTTCTCCGAGCGCAGCTCGCTATGCCTCTACTCGGCCCCACCAATCACGCGAGCGAGTTGGTGTGACAGGCCCAGTCACAATTGATCTCACCGCACGAGCCCCGTGACCGGACTCGATTGGCCAGCCTTCTAGCTGATGCCGGTTACTGGGCCGAAGGCAATCCCAGACCGACAGATCTCGAACCTGGCTTAGGCAGCGAGGGCGAGATCGGAGCGCTTGTATTCGGCGCTTATAACTTTCCGACGACTGATTCACGAGACAACGTCGGCTTCCTCGGCTCGCTTCCCCTATCGCTACAAACAAAGTCGAAACCAGTCACCCCCGCGCGGGTGGTGTTGGCTGCCGCACCACCAACGGTGCGACGGATCAAGCGTAGCGCCTTCCCGCCACAACTTCATCCCGGTATGGCCGAGCACGTCTGGCGGTCGATTGTGCAGGTGAAGGGCTCGTTGCGTACGCCGAGGCCGTTGACGTCGAAGCGGACCGTAGCCGTGGCGCCCGGCTTCAGCGTGCGGGTCGCGTCGACCGGGGTGAAGGAGATGCGGCCCTGGGAGCGGGTCATCACGGCGCCGGAGACGTTGCTCACGTTCAGGTCCAGCAGGGGGAGCTGGATGATCAGCTCCCAGCCGTCGGCGGTGGCCGTGGTCGTGGCGGGGTTGGTGATGGTGACCGTCACCCGGTACGAGGTCAGGGTCAGGTCCTCGGTCTTGTACGCGGCCGTGAGCCGGGCCGGGGCCGCCGGCGCCGACGCCGGCGGAGTGGGCGAGGGGGTCGCCGACGCCGACGGGGCGCGCGAGGCGGCCGGCACGATCGGGTCGGAGGTCGCGCGGGTCGGGGGCACCACCGCGGCCGGCATCGACGCCTGGGCCGGGCCCTCGCTCGCGCCGCCGGTCTGGGGTGGGCCGGCCGGGTGCAGGGCGGTCGCCTTGCCGATGAGGATGGCGGCCATGGCCAACAGGAGCAGTACCGCGGCGCTCGTGGCGACCGCCTGGCTGCGGCGGTCGGCGGACCAGTCGCGGGCCCCCACCAGCCAGTCCCACGCCGCGCGTACGGCCGGGCCGACGCGGCCGGCGAGCGTCGTCCGGCGCGACGGGGGCGGGGCGGCGGTCGCGGGATCGGCGACCGTGGGATCGGCGGCGGTGACCCGGGCGACACCGGTGGCCCGCGCGGTCAGCACGGCCGCGGCGAAACCCGGCACGGACGTGGTCGGGCGCGGGCCGGCCGTCGAGCGCATGCGCGAGCTCAGGCCGGGCGCCGAGTGGCTGGGGGCGTTGCGCTGGCCCGGGAGGCGGTTGAACACCGGGCCGCCGTCGTTGCGTCGCAGTGTCGTCGGCGGATCGGGCGCCGGGGTCGCGGGCTCCGGGGCGGCGGCGAGCTTGGCCAGGGTGGCGGCCAGCGGGCCGTTGAAGAGGGTGGTGTACGTCGTGAGCAGTACCCGCCGCCGCATCGTCCCCTGCGGCCCCAGAAACCCGCTCTGGGTCATCGTGAGCCGGGTGCCGTCCTCGCGCTCGTGCAACGTCACCGCGACCACGGTGTGCAGGTTGCTGGCCTCCCAGCGCATCACGAGCCGGTGCGGCGCCTCGACCTTGACGATCTGGCCCTCGATCGGGTCCTCGAGCCCGGCGAGATCGGGCGCCTCGAACGTGAACGTGCCGTCGTCGCGGATCATGAACCGGGTCGTCGGGAGCCAGTCGGTGACGAGCTGGGCCTCGGTGAGCGCGCGCCACACCACGGCAGGTGGGTGCTCGAGGTCAGCATCGACCCGAATCTCGGTCACGCAGGGACTATATGGCTTTCACGCATTGCTTGCATTACGGCGGCGAACTACTCACGCGCGGGAGGTGCTTTACTCTGCGTTGCCCTTGCCCCGGCGCCCCATAACGCGAGCGATCTCGCGGTCGGCGTCGCGTTTGGCCAGCGTCTGCCGCTTGTCGTAGGCCTTCTTACCGCGCGCGAGGGCGAGCTCGACCTTCGCCCATCCGTCGGCGAAGTAGACCGACAGCGGCACCAGAGTCAGGCCGCTTTCGCGGACCTTGACCCCGATCCGGTCGATTTCCTGCCGCTTCAGCAGCAGTTTCCGGATCCGACGGGGTGGATGGTTGGTCCAGGTGCCCATCGTGTATTCCGGCACGTGCATCGCGTGCAGGAAGATCTCGCGGTCGGAGATCTGCCCGAACGCGTCCACGAGCGAGCAACGCCCGGCGCGCAGCGACTTGACCTCGGTGCCCGTCAACGCGATCCCGGCCTCGAACGTCTCGAGGATCTCGTAGTCGTGACGCGCCTTCCGGTTGGACGCGACGAGCTTGCGCCCCTTTTCGCGCGGCATCGACCCCTCCTGAGTTGCTCGATCGAAGAGAAGCGTAGCGCGCCCGGCAAGACCATTTCGGCGGCGCGGCCGCAAACGCGCCGTCATCGCCCATCGCACGGCGCCGGCCCACCCAGCCGAACGCCGTACCCGCCAAGGGCGAAGTCCATGACTCGGGTCCGCCGTGGTGCGGACCGTTCCTCCCGCGAGACACCGCTAGGCGCTGGCGCGCCGACGCTGCCACCTCCGCGTCTGGTCGCGCACCCCCAGATCTCCGCGAGCCCAACGGCCCCGACCCTCCGGCGAGACCCTGCCCGGCGCCGCCGCGTTGGTGATACCCCGGATCTGCGCGGCGCAGCAGCCGCGACCCGCCCGCGAGCCCCTGCCCAGCGCCGCCGACACCTCGGCGTCAGTAGCACCCGCGAACCCCTGCCCAGCCCGCCGGCACCTCGGCGTCGGTAGCGCCCGCCGATCTCCACGAGCGCAGCAGCCCCGACCGGCCCGCGAGACACGGCTGCTGCCACCCCGTGAGCACAGCGACCCCGACACGCACGTGATCTTCTCTGCACCGTCGGCCCATGCAGCACGCCTTTATCCCCCGTCAGGCGATAAAAGCGAAATGTCCGGCGCGCCAGCGCCGGACATTTCGCCCCAATCGTCCCCAGGCTCAGCAGAGGCACCCCGGCAACCAGGTCAAAGGCTGGACCGGGCTCCCGTTGAGCCGTACCTCGAAGTGCAGGTGGTACCCGGTCGACGCCCCCGTGGTGCCGACGCGGCCGATCAGCTCCCCGCGGCTCACGCGCTCGCCGACGTGCACGAGGATCGCGGACTGGTGCGCGTAGCAGGTCGCGAGCCCCTTGCCCTGGTAGAGGCCGTGGGAGATGCAGGTGTAGTTGCCGTTGCCGCCCGACGGGCCGGCGCGCACCACGACACCGTCCGCCGCCGCGACGATGGGCTGACCCCCGCCCGCCGCGATGTCGACGCCCGCGTGCAGCTGGTAGACCTTGTACACCGGGTCGAACCGCATCCCGAAGTTGCTCGACTTCCAGCCGTGCACCGGCATCAGGAAGAAGGCCCCGGTCTTCGGGCCGATGACGGTGGTCGGCGGAGCGTTGTTGCCCTTGCCCCCACCGCCCGAGCTCTGCTTCGCCTTCCGGGCCTCCGCCTGCGCCTCGGCCCGCAACTGCTCGGCGACCTTGTCGCTTTCGACCTTGAGCGCCTCGTAGCGGGCGAGCACCGCACTGCGCTCCGCGTTCGCGGTCGCCTCGGCCGCCGCGCTGGTGTCGAGCAGCTGCTGCACGTCGGCCGCCGCCCGCTCCGCCCCGGCCTGAGCCGCCTGCGACTCGGCGAGGCTGCGCTGGGCGGCGTCGGCGGCATCCTGAGCGCGACGCAGCGCGAGCACCGCGGTGTCGCTGCGCTTCTTCGCGTCCATCCGAGCCGCGGTGAGCTCGTCGACGGCCGCCTGGTTCTCCTCGGCGACGTGGTTGAGGTACTCGATGCGCAGCGCCAGATCCGTCGGGCCCCCGGAGTCGAGCACCGAGTTGACCATGGCGAAGCCGCCGCCCTTGTACGCGGCCGACACGAAGACGGACACGTCCTGGCGGGCCTTGTCGACCTGCCGCTTCGCCTCGGCGTACCCGGCGTCGGCCTCCTGGGCGGCGGCGTCGGCGGCGGTGCGGTCGCGCTCGGCCTGCCGTACCGCCGCATCGGCCGCGATCACGCGCCCCTTGGCGTCGGCCAGGCTCTGCTGGGCGCCCGGGAGCGCCGCCTGCGCGCGATCGTGGTCCGCCGCGGCCTGCTGGGCCTTGTCGGTGGCCGCCTCGAGCGTGGCCTGAGTCTCCTGCAACTGCTTGTCGAGCCGAGCCTTGTCATCGCCGGCGTCCGCGTGTGCGACGGAGCCCGGGCCGAGCAGCATGAGCACGACGCCGAACGCGGCGACGATCCGGATTCGGTTCACGGAAGCAACCCTCCAGTACCACTTGAGGGTTACCGTACGCCGGAAAAAGCCCAGAAGTCCGGAATTTCGGTTAAATGCGCCTATCGTGGTGCCCCAACGCGAATGCCCTATCGCGGACGCACCCGCCGCCGGCCCATCACACCGGCGAGCACCGACGTCATGACGGCGCACGGCGCCGAACGCGTTGCCGGGTATCGACCGAGCACCACGAACCGGTGGGCGTGACGATGACGCGGACGTCGACCCGCTCGCGCGCTGCCGGCGACGAGCCGCGCCGGCGGTCGTGCCCCGGGCGGCGGGGCGCCCAACTCGAAGACCGGGAACGCGGCGAGGGCGGACCCCCGCAGTGGGGATCCGCCCTCGAAGGAGCCGCTGGGCCGGTCGGGTCAGACGCGCACGTAGAAGCGCAGCGTGACCCAGGCCGTGATGGCGCTGACCAGGCCGCCGGCGCCGCACAGGACCGGAAGCATGATCCATACGTTGCCCCAGTCCACCGGTAGCAGGACCGTTGTCAGGGCTTTCAGCGAGCCGTCGATGAAGAAGACCTTGGCCGCGACCAGCGCGCCGAAGGCGAGGATCGCGCCGATCAGGCCGGCGAAGACCGCCTCCAGGACGAAGGGCATCTGGATGAACCAGTTCGAGGCGCCCACCAGCTTCATGACGGCTACCTCGCGGCGCTTGCTGTAGGCGGCCACCTGGATCGTGTTGGCCACCAGGAGCAGGGCCGCGGCGCCCTGGACGACGGCGACGGTCAGCGCCAGGGTCTGCAGCGCGCCGAGCAAATCGAAGACCCGTTTCAGCAGCTGTTTCTGGTCGATGATGTCGCTGACGCCATCCTGGGTCCGGAACTGGTCGCTGAAGTCCTGGACCTTGTTCGGGTCCTTCAGCTTGATCCGGAACGACTCGGGCAGCGAGTCCTGCTTGGTCGCGGCGACGAGGTCGGGCGCGTCCTTGAACTGCTCCTGGAATCGCTTCCAGGCGGCTTCCTTGGTCTCGTGCTCGTAGGACTTGACCAGGCCGTTGGACTTCAGTGCGCTCTCGATGCTGGCGCGCTGGTCGTCACTGACGTCGGCCTTGAGGAAGACGGACACCTCCACCCGCTGGTAGAAGAAGTCTTCCATCTTGCCGACCTGGAAGAAGAGCAGCAGGCTCGCGCCGAGCATGGTCAGCGACACGGTCATCGTGATGATCATCGCGATGGTCATCGTGACGTTGCGCCAAAGCCCGGTCAGGACTTCGGTCAGGATGTATCTCACGCGCATCGGGTGGGGGTTCCTTCCCAGCGGGCCCAGCAGGAGGACGGGGGGCGGTGCGGACTAGGGCTGGGGTCAGCCGTAGACACCGCGCGGCTGGTCCCGCACAATCCGGCCACTTTCAATCTCTACGACCCGGCGGCGCATCTGGTTCACGATGTTGGAGTCGTGGGTGACCATGACGACCGTGGTCCCCGTCCGGTTGATCCGGTCGAGCAGTCGCATGATCTCGATCGACGTGTCCGGGTCCAGGTTTCCGGTGGGCTCGTCCGCCAGCAGGATCAGCGGCCGGTTGACGAACGCCCGGGCGACGGCGACGCGCTGCTGCTCACCGCCGGAGAGCTCGTGGGGGTAGCGGTGCTCCTTGCCGCCGAGACCGACGAGCTCGAGCACCTCGGGGACGACGCGGCGGGCGACGCCCTTGGACTTGCCGATCACCTCGAGGGCGAACGCCACGTTCTCGTAGGCCGTGCGGTTCGGCAGGAGGCGGAAGTCCTGGAACACGCAGCCGATCTGGCGCCGGAAGGCCGGGATCCGCCACGAGCGCATCGACGTCACGTCGCGCTCGTTCACGACGACCTTGCCCCGGTTCGGGGTGACCTCGTGCAGCAGCAGCTTGATGATCGTGGATTTGCCTGAGCCGGAGGGACCGATGAAGAAGACGAACTCGCCCTTCTCGATGTTCACGGAGACATCGTCAAGGGAGGGGCGAGACGCCTTCGGATACGTCTTCGTCACGTGGTCAAGCCGAATCACGGGAGGTGAGTCTACGCGGTGTGACAAGTGGGCCAAGTACACGCGGTGCGTCATGCGCGATTTGCCAGGAATGCGAACCCGAACCGGGGACGCGATCAGCAGGGCAGCGCTTGATTCCCGCATGCGAATGTGACGTACAACACTTTTTTGCCGCGACCCGACGGAGTCACCGTCAGTGATTGACGGACTCCAAAGAGATGATCAAGCGCGAAAAGGTGCCGTTATGCGGCCGGGTCGAGCTCCCGCTGCTTGCGCCAGCGGATGCCCGCGTCGATGAACGCGTCGAGGTCGCCGTCGAAGACCGCGGTCGGGTTGCCGGTCTCGTGCTCCGTGCGCAGGTCCTTGACCATCTGGTAGGGGTGCAGGACGTAGGAGCGCATCTGGTCGCCCCAGGAGCCGGCCACGTCGCCGCGCAGGGCGTCCATCTTCGCCGCCTCCTCGGCCCGCTTGAGCGCCAGCAGCTTGGCCTTGAGCACGCCCATGGCGGTGGCCTTGTTCTGGATCTGGGAGCGCTCGTTCTGGCAGGAGACCACGATGCCGGTCGGGATGTGGGTCAGGCGCACCGCCGAGTCGGTGGTGTTGACGCCCTGGCCGCCGGGGCCGCTGGAGCGGTACACATCGACGCGCAGCTCGTCGTCGGGGATCTCGACGTCGTCGGTCTGCTCGACGACCGGCACGACCTCCAGCGCCGCGAACGAGGTCTGGCGGCGACCCTGGTTGTCGAAGGGGCTGATCCGCACGAGGCGGTGGGTGCCGGACTCCACGGACAACGTGCCGTAGGCGAACGGGGCCTTGACCGCGAAGGTCGCCGACTTGATGCCGGCCTCCTCGGCGTAGGAGGTGTCATAGACGTCGGTCTCGTAGCCGTGCCGTTCCGCCCAGCGCAGATACATCCGCAGGAGCATGTCGGCGAAATCGGCCGCGTCCACCCCGCCGGCGCCGGCGCGAATGGTCACGAGCGCCTCACGGGCGTCGTATTCGCCGGAGAGCAGGGTGCGCACCTCGAGGTCCGAGATCGACTTCGTCAGCCCGGTGATCTCCTCGGCGACCTCGGAGAGCGAGGAGGAGTCGCCCTCGGCCTCGGCCAGCTCGAGCAGAACCTGGGCGTCGTCCAGCCGCGACCGCAGCGACTCCAGCCGGTTGATCTCGCCCTGGACGTAGGACAGGCGGGACGTCACCTTCTGCGCGGCGACCTGGTCGTCCCACAGGTTGGGAGCCGACGCCTGCTCCTCGAGCGCGGCCTTCTCCTTGCGCAGGCGATCGAGGTCGAGGACCGCCTCGATGTTGCGCAGGGTGCCGTCGAGGTTCTTGAGGGATTCGGCGTGGTCCAGAGCAGTCACGCATCAAGGGTACGCCGAGGCGCCCCCGGCTATTTGCCGGGCGCGCTCTTGAGCCAGGTGAGTGCCGCCTTGTGATATCCGACCGCGAAGTCCAGCGAGGCCGCGAAGAAGTCGTCGCCGGACTTCTTGGCCTCTTTGGCCATTTCGCGCGCCTCGGTCAGCGCGGCATTGTGGTATTCGGCCGCCTGCGCATAGACGTCCTGCAGTTGTGCGGCGGACTGCTGCGCCCCGAATGCGACGCGCAGCGCCACCGGATTGCGCAGGGCCTCGCGACCGGCCGGCTCCGACAGCCACCGCGCGAACGCGCGCTTGCCCGCCGGCGTGATCGCATAGGGCTGGCTGGAGCGCGCGCCGGGCTTGCCGAGCTTGACGTATCCCGAGTCGGCCAGGGCCGGTAGCTCCCGGTAGACCTGGCTGCGCGTCATGGACCAGTAGGGCCCGAGCCGGCGCTGCGCGGCCGCCATCAACTGGCCGCCCGTCATCGGTCCCTCGTGCAGGAGGCCGAGCAGCGCAGCCGCGGTCGCGTTGACTCCAGAATCCGCCATAGCCCCACGCTGTCATCTTTCGCCAGCGCAGTCCAGCATTTCGGCAAATCCACTGTGAACTGTCGCGCTGCGACTGTCGAGTTAGGACGGCCGGACGGAGCTGCTCATTGCTTGAAGGTCGGGAATGCGGGCATCGACGGCATCGGGGGGAACGACGGCATCGGGTCGCCGAGGCCGGGCAGTCCGGTCTTCGTCGGCGCCGGGGTGCCGGGCTTCTTCGTCGGCTTCTGCTCGCCCGAACCCGGGTTGGCCGTCGGACCGGGGTCGGCCGTCGTCGGGGTCTCCTCCGGTGTGGCGCTGACCGCGGGCACGGCGCCGGCCGAGCTCGACGCGGCAGGCGCCGGCGTGGTGGCGTTCACCCGCTTATCGCCGGTATTGCCGGTTTTCGGGGTATTTCCGGTCAAGAGCAGCGCGCCGACCGCGAGGATGACGATGAGCAGCAGGCCGCCGCCGATCGCGGCGAGGACCCGGCGCTGCCGCTTCTGCGTGTCGGAGCGGCGGGGCGTGTCCGGGTGGCCAGGCGTGTCGGCGTGGCCGGGCGTGTCGGCGTGGCTGGGCGTGTCGGACTCGCCGAAGTCCTCGAACAGACGGTCGGCGGTCTCCTCCGGCGTCGCCGGGGCCGGCTGCGCGAACGGGACGAACGGCGCGACAGGGACAGTCGGGGGCTCGGGAGCCGCGACGATCTCGGTCGGCGGCTCGTCACCCACCGGCGCGGACTCGAAGCGCAGCTCCGTCGGCGGCTCGTCGGCGGACGCGGCGCGCTGCGGCGGGATGATCATCTCGGCCGCGTCCGGCCCGGCCCACAGCGGCGTCCCCGCCGCGGCGGCCGCGGCCGCCGGGTCGGCCTCGGAGGGAGCCGAGTCCGAGGACTGCTCGGCTTCGGGGGCGGTCGCGGCGGGAGGCTGCTCGGACGGTACCGATGCCGAAATGACCTGCGTGGGAACCTCGGCGACGCCGTGGGGCTCGGTGGGCCGCTCCCCGATCGGCACCGCCATCATCAGCGCGGCGGACGCGGCCGCCGGCGAGGTCGGGGCGGTCGGCAGCGGCACCCAGTCGACGCGCCGGACCGGCGCCTGCACGGGCGCGGTCAGCTCGGCCGAGCGCTGCCAGAACGTGACGGCCTCGGCGGGCAGCCGGGGCAGCGGCTCGAACCCGTCGAGGGCGCCCTCGGCCGCGCGGAGGCGCCCGACGATCGAGGCCGCCGTCGGACGCATGCGCGGGTCGATCTCCATGCACGCCTCGATCACCGGCCAGAGCGCGGCCGGCATGCCGGGTGGGGGCACCGGCACGCAGTCGGCGTGGCGGCGCAGGACGTCGTTGGGCGAGCCGCCACGGTACGGGCTGCGGCCGCAGATCAGCTCGAAGAGCACGACGCCGAGCGCGTACACGTCGGCGGCCGGGCTCGGGGAGCCCCCGGCGACGACCTCCGGCGCCACGTACTCGGGCGTGGCGTGCGTCGGCCCGGCCGGGCGGTCCAGGCGCCGGGCGACGCCGAAGTCGGCGAGGCGCACCGGCCCGCCGTCGGTGGGCACGAGCAGGTTCCCCGGCTTCACGTCGCCGTGGACGATGTTGTTCGCGTGCACGTACGCGAGCGCGTCGGCGACCTGCGCGACCACCTCGGCCGCGACCGCGGGCGGCAGGGGACCCTCGGCGCGCAGCCGGCGGCGCAGGTCCGGCCCGGCGACGAGCTCCATGGCGATCGCGAGCACGTGCTTGTCGCTGACGAGGTTCTTGACCCGGATGACGGAGGGGTGCTCCAGCCCGGCGAGCAGTTCGGCCTCGCCGAGGAAGCCGTCCTTGAGCTCGGACACCTCGGCGGCCTCGGACCGCAGCACCTTGACCGCGACCCACTCGCCGGCCTGCGTGTCGTACGCGCGCCAGACCGCGCCGATCGCGCCCCGGGCCACCTCCGACTCGAGCCGGTAGCGGTTGCCCAGGATCGTCTTCGCGCCCGTGACCGTCTTCATGACCGTCCCTCCCCTTACCCGAGACGGTAGGCGAGGGCCGCCACGCCCCGGCTCCCCCGCCGGGCCGGATGGCACAAACCGGGGAGTCGGCTACATCCGGCTGCGCAGCTCCCACAGCTCGGGGTAGAACCGCAGCTCGACGCGGGAGCGCAGGTACGCCCCGCCGGCGCTGCCGCCCGTGCCCGCCTTGGTGCCGATCTGGCGCTCGGCCATGAGCACGTGCCGGGCCCGCCACAGCGACCAGGCCTGGTCGTGGGCGAGCATCGCCTCGGCGAGATCCCACAGCGGGCCGTAGCGCTCCCGGTCCCGCGAGATCGCCAGCAGCGACTCGACGCGCTGCTCGGCGTCGTCGACCGCGAAGCCGTGCTTGCCGAGCATGGTCAGGAACGCCTCCCACAGGCTCGGCTCGGCCAGCCGCCGCTCCAACCGGGCGCGCTCGAGCTCCGACAGACCGCGGAAGCGCTGCAGGTACGTGTGATCCTTCAGCCCCGACAGGAACTCGATCTCGCGGAACTGCGCGGACTGGAACCCCGAGGCCGGGGACAACTTGTTGCGGAAGCGCAGGAAGTCCTGCGGGGTCATGGTGTCGATGACGTCGACCTGGCCCACGAGCACCCGCTCGATCGACAGGCACCGCTCGAGCCGGACCCGGGGCAGATACGTCTCGCCGTCCAGCAGGCGGTCCCGCGCGTTCTCGAGCTCGTGCAGCACCAGCTTGAACCACAGCTCGTACACCTGATGAATCGTGATGAAGAGCAACTCGTCGTGCGCGGGCGGGCTGGACTCCGGGACCTGGGCGTCGAGCAGGCCCGACAGGCGCAGATAGTCACCGTACGTGAGGCGGCCGCCCTGCTCCCCGAAATGCGCATCGGTCCAGTTGCCGGCGGCGCTGCCGGCAGATTCGTTGGTCACCGGCCCACGCTATAAGGTCACCAGTCGTGGCGAGAGGCGCACTGGTCCGGTGGCTGCAGGGTCTCGATGCATCGGAGCTGGGCGAGTTGCTGCGCCGCCGCCCCGACGCCCTCACCGCCCCCGCCCCCGGCGACCTCACGGCGCTCGCCGCGCGCCTGTCCACACGCACCGCGGTCGCCGACGTCGTGGCCACCCTGCCGCTGCCGGCCCTGCAGGTCATCGAGGCCCTGGCCGGCCTCGGCGAGGCGCCGGTCCCGCGGGCCCGGCTGGCCGCGGAGCTGAACCTGGCCCCCGACGACTCCTCCCTGGACGCGACCCTGCGCGTGCTGAGCCAGCGCGCACTCGTGTGGCCCGAGGGCGACGACCTGTGGACCTCGACCGGGCTCGAGCTCGAGCCCACCGCGGAACGAGCGTTCGACCCGATTCCCCCCGCGCCCGCGCTGGGCCCCGCCGACCGGGGCGCCATCCGCACCGCCGCCGGGGAGTCCGCGGCGGCCCTGCTGGACCACGCGGCCGCCCTGCTCGCGGAGGCCGCCGAGCACCCCCTGTCCCGCCAGCGCAACGGCGGCGTGGCGGCGCGCGAACTCGCCCGGCTGGCCGCGGAGCTCGGCCTCGATGAGCCCCTCGTCGCGCATTTCGCGGATGTCGTACTCCAGGCAGGGCTGCTCGCCCCCGAAGGCGCCCACCTGGTGCCGACCACCGCCGCGCTCGCCGACGAACCCGCGCCCGATCGCCTGGCGCGGCTGCTATCCGGCTGGTGGTCGGGCCCGCCCCTGCGCCGGGTCGTGATCCGCGTACTGCACGACCTACCGCCGGACACCGCCGTGCACGGCACCGAGTCCCTGGCGCCCCTTGTGCGCTGGACCGCTCCCCTGCCCGCGCGGGCGGTGACCTCTCCCCCTCCTCTCCACGCGGCGGCCGCTCCTCCGCCTCTGCGCGCGGCGGCCGCTCCTCCGCCTCCGCGCGCGGCGGCCTCTCCCCCTCCTCTGCGTGCGGTGGCCTCTCCCCCTCCTCTCCACGCGGCGGCCTCTCCTCCGCCTCTCCGCGCGGTGCCGTCGGCCTCGGGTTCGCCCTCCTCGCCCGATAGCGCCGTGTCACCGTCCTCGGCTGAGCGCGGGGGGTCGTTCTCTTCGTCCGATCGCCCGGTGTCACCGTCTTCGGCTGGGCGGGCGGGGTCGACGCTTGAGGATGCGGTGAGCGGGGTCGTGGCCGAGGCGACGCTCCTCGGCGTGTGCGTGATGACCGAGCCGGACGTGTTCGCGATCAGCCCGCTGGGCCGCGCGCTGGCCGACGGCCGCCCGATCGCCGAGGTGGCCGAGCGTCTCCTGCCAGCGCCGTCGCTGCGGGTGACACCAGCGGCGAGCGTGCTCGTCTGCGAGGACGTGGCCCTTCTGGACGAGGTGGTCTCGGCCCTCGACCTCGAACGCCTGGCGCCCACGGTCGCCGCCTCCCCCTCACCCGTCCCGTCGCTGCTGGCCGCGCTCCGGGACCTGGGGCACCGGGCCGAGCAGGTGGGCCCGAAGGTCACCGTGCGCCGCCCCGCGCCTGCCCCGCTGGGCACTCGCCGCCCGAAGCCGACCGTGGACCCGGTCGAGCTGGCGCGCCGCCTGGCCGTACCGATGCAGCGAGGCGCCTCGCCCCTCGAACAGATCCGCCATCGAGCCCCGCAACTCCGCCCGGAGCAGGCCCAGCTGCTCGCGGACGCGGTCGAGCACGGCACGCCGGTCTGGATCCGCTACGTGGACGCGAACGGCCGCGCCTCGGAGCGCGTGATCGAGAACGCCGAACTGTCCGGCACGGTCATCGAGGCCTGGTGCCGCCTACGCCGCGACGATCGAGCCTTCACCCTGGACAAGATCGTCGCCGTAGCGCGCCCCCGTCACTAGCCCGAACAGCTGCACGGCCCCGCCGCACCCGAACGCGGCCACTCCGGCGCCAACCACCCCGCGGGCGGACTCCACCCCGTCGCAGGCCCGCACACAGGATCGCCGCACGAGCCCAGCCAAAGCGACCTACCGCCGGGGCCCACAGGGCAGCACGTGGGCCACACGCGGCCCGAACGCGGACGAGCACCCAAGGCCGCGGCAGCCGCGGTTGCGCCGCCCAAGGCCCGGGCGTAGCTGCGCCGCAGCACGAGCCGGACGCGAGCACGCCACAGCACGAACCGGACACGAGCACGCCGCCCACAGGCCGGGCGTGCCCGCGCCGCCGCACAAGCCGGACACGAGCGCGCCGCCCACAGGCCGGGCGTGCCCGCGCCGCCGCACAAGCCGGACACGAGCACGCCGCCCACAGGCCGAGCGTGCCCCCGCCGCAGCACAAGCCGGACACGAGCACGCCGCAGCGCGAACCGGACACGAGCGCCGCCCACGGACCGGGCGTGCCCGCGCCGCCGCACAAGCCGGACACGAGCGCCGCCCACAGGCCGGGCGTGCCCGCGCCGGACACGAGCGCGCCGTCCATAGGCCGGGCGTGCCCCCGCCGCGCCGAGCCGGACACGAGCACGCCATAGCACGAGCCGGACACGAGCGCGCCGCCCACAGGCCGAGCGTGCCCCCGCCGCGCCGCGAGCCGGGCGTGCCTGCGCCACAGCACAAGCCGGACACGAGCACGCCGCCCACAGGCCGAGCGTGCCCCCGCCGCAGCACAGCCGAGCGTGCCTGCGCCGCGGCACAGCCGGGCGTGCCTGCGCCGCGGCGTGAGCTGGGCGTGGCTGCGCCGCGTGCGGGCCGGACGTGAGGCCGGCCCGCGCGGTGCCGTCGAGCCGGAGGTCAGCCCATGTGCGGGTAGCGGTGGTCGGTCGGCGGGACGAAGGTCTCCTTGATCGTGCGCGGGGAGGTCCAGCGCAGCAGGTTGTGCCAGGACCCGGCCTTGTCATTGGTCCCCGAGGCGCGCCCGCCGCCGAACGGCTGCTGCCCCACCACGGCCCCGGTCGG
The DNA here is from genome assembly GCF_050947935.1 of Dactylosporangium sp. CA-052675. Lineage (GTDB taxonomy): Bacteria > Actinomycetota > Actinomycetes > Mycobacteriales > Micromonosporaceae > Dactylosporangium. Next base: position 9,563,091 of record NZ_CP192010.1, read on the forward strand.
CTTGTCGTTGATGTAGAAGTTGCCGGCCGCGAAGCGCAGGGCGTGCGTGGCCCGGTCGACGGCGGCCCGGTCGGTGGCGAAGATCGACCCCGTCAGCGCGTAGGGCGCCGCGGACTCGGCCTGGGTCACGACCGCGTCGAAGTCGGCGTCGGCGAAGACGTGCACCGCGAGGATCGGGCCGAAGTATTCGGTCGTGAACACCTCGTGCTCCGGATCGGTGCACTCGACGATCGTCGGGCGCACGAAGAAGCCCTCGGAGTCATCGGCAGTGCCACCGGCGACCACTGTGCACGAGGACGAGTTCTTGATCCGGTCGAGCGCCGCGGCGTGCCGGTCGAAGGCGCGCTGGTCGATCACGGCGCCGCCGAAGTTCGTGAAGTCGGTGACGTCGCCGTAGGTGAGGGAGTCCGCGGTCGCCACGAGCTCGTCCTTGATCCGCGACCACAGGCTGGCCGGCACGTAGGCGCGCGAGGCCGCCGAGCACTTCTGCCCCTGGTACTCGAACGCGCCCCGCACCAGCGCCGTGATCAACGCCGCCGGGTCGGCCGACGGGTGGGCGATCACGAAGTCCTTGCCGCCGGTCTCGCCGACGACCCGGGGGTAGGAGCGGTACACGTTCTCGGCGACGGTCCGGTTCAGCTTGCGAAACACCGCGGTCGAGCCGGTGAAGTGAATGCCGGCCAGATCCGGGTCGGCCAGCGCGACCTCGGAGACGGCCAGCCCGTCGCCGGTGACGAGGTTGATCACGCCGGGCGGCAGGCCCGCGGCCTCGAAGAGCCGCATCGTGTAGTGCGCGGCCAGCTGCTGGGTGGGCGAGGGCTTCCAGAGCACCGTGTTGCCCATCAGCGCCGGCGCGGACGGCAGGTTGCCGGCGATCGCGGTGAAGTTGAAGGGCGTGATCGCGTAGACGAACCCCTCCAGCGGGCGGTGGTCGAAACGGTTCCACACGCCGGCCGAGGAGCGGGGCTGGTCGGCGAGGATCTGCTGCCCGAAGTACACATTGAATCGCAGGAAATCGATCAGCTCACAGGCGCTGTCGATCTCGGCCTGGATCGCGGTCTTGGACTGCCCGAGCATCGTGGCGGCGTTGAGTGTGTCCCGCCACGAGCCGCTGAGCAGGTCGGCGGCGCGCAGGAACACGGCTGCGCGCTCAGCGTAGGGCAGGTCCCGCCAGGCGGGGGCGGCGCGCTTGGCCGCGGCCACGGCGCGGGCGGCGTCGTCGGTGGTCGCGTTGTGCGTCACACCCAGCACGTGCCGGTGGCGGTGCGGCTGCACGACGTCGATCGGCTCGCCGGCGGCCATCCGCCGCTCGCCGTCGATCGTCATCGTCAGCTCGTGCCGCTCGCCGGCCAGCTCGTCGAGGCGGCGCTGCAGGCTCGCCCGTTCCGGGGTGTCGGGGGCGTATCCGCGGACCGGCTCGTTTACGGGCTCGGGCACGGTGATCAAGGCATCCATGAGGGTCTCCCACGTCGTCTCGGCAGCGTTGGCGAGGTTTTTCCCATCCTCCCACGCGCTCACGGACCGCTCGAAGTTGTCCACAGGCGGGCTCCAAAAGGAACTCGCGTACGCTGCAGATCGTGGGTGCGAAGCGTGCTGCGGTGGCAGAGCCGGCAGTGGAGACGTGGCGGCCGACGCGTGCGGTGTTCGTGGCCGCGTTCGCGCTCGTGCTGCTGTTCCTGACGCTCTTCTCGGCGTACGGGCACGTCCCCGACGCCGCCGTCGCCGCGCTGGTGCTGCCGGGCGTGCTGACGCCGACGCTGATCGCCGGGGCGGCCGTCGGAGTGCTGGCCGTCGGGCGGTTCGCGGCCGAGGCCGCGCTGCGGGGGCGGCTGCTGTACGGCGCCCTCGGCGGCCTGCCCGTCGGGCTACTCGCGATGGGCGGGATGCTCGCGGCGTACCACTCGGGCCCCTCCGTGGCCTACGTCGCCGTCACGGTGGCCGTCACCGGGGTCCTGGGCGGCCTCATCGCCGCGGCGCGCCCGATCAGCGCGATCGCGGCGGGCGCGGCGGCGGGCGTGCTGGCCTCGGCGATCGGGCTGCTGGCGGCGTACTTCCAGAACGACCTCTCCGACCTCTTCGGCAACCGGGAGACGGTCGGGAGCATGGCCGACGCGGCGTACCGGCTCCAGCTCACGACCTCGATCGTCTCCGGCATCGGGGCCGGCGCCGTGGCCTTCGGCTACCTGCGGCGCACCGGGCTCGCGCTGCCGTGGCCGTCGTACCCGCTGGCCGGAGCCATCCCCGGGCTGCTCACGCTCGCGGCGGCACTGGTCGGCTGGATCGGTGCGCTGCCGCTGTCGCACGCGGTGGCGAAGCAGAGCGAGTTCGACGCGGCGATCATCGCCAATCGTCTCCCCGAGCAGGTCAACCACGGGTTGATCCTGCTGTTCGCGGGCGCGTTCGTGGCGATGATCCTGGTCGGGCGAACCCTCAAACGCGCCTAGCCGACGAGCTGGTCGAGTTCCGAGGGGTCATACCACTCCAGCTCGTGATCTTCGGCGCTGTCCACAGTGAACTGCGCGTCCGGGTCGCCCGCCTCCGCCTCCTCGACCACATCGGCCGCTGCGGCGACGTCGGCCTCGGCGTCGTGCCCGTCCACATGGATCGCGGCCACGGTGCGCAGCGCGATTTTCCCGGAGATCTCGACGGTGCTCGAGCCGAGGTCGAGCCCGTTCATCTTCACCATCGCGCCCGGCAGATCGGCCGAGAGCACGACCCGGCGTCGCGGCGCCTTCGCGTCGTGCCGCAGCAGCCGCAGACCGCTCTGGGCGGCGCGCGTGAAGGCGACGTACTCCAACTCCTCCTCGTCGCCCTCGGCGTACCACTCCCGCAGCGAGGGCGTGACCGCGTGCGCCTCGGTCGGCGGCGGCAGCTCGCCACTCTCTCGCAGCACGGCGAGCTGAGCGAGCGTCGCGGGCAGGTACACGCGCGTGAGGTCCGTCGTCACGCTTCCTTGTACTACACCCTTGCCCCGGATTCGACACGCAGGTCGGGCGTGTCGGACCGATTCGTCGTAACCAGTGCTAAGCGAACGGTGGCAAACTGAGGCGATGGAGCCGCGATTCCTGCTCATGGCCGACGTTGCCGAGCAGTTGAACGTGTCTGCCTCGCAGGTGTACCACATGGTGCGCAGCGGGGAGCTGCCGGCGATCAAGGTCGGCGGACGCGGCCAGTGGCGCATCGAGCGGAGCAAGCTCGAGGAGTACATCGAGCGCAAGTACGCGGAGACGGCCGAGTGGGTGCGCAGCAACCCCCTCGTCGATCCCTCTCCAGACCTCGACTGACCTGCGCCTTTACGCCTTTCTCCACTTTCCATATTTCGCTCGTACTGCCTGAATCGGTCACGGCAACCCCGCGCGCGCGAAAGGACGAATCTCCCCCAACCGTCCATACACCGTCATACTCCCCCACCCCCTCCTTGACGGCATCGCACGGCCTCGATACAACGGTTTCTGGAGGCAAACGAAAGCAAACGCAAGCATCGGGGGGCTTCTCATGACGGTGTCGACCGAGCAACGTCCGGGCCGCGGCGCACACGGTGGGTCCACGGCCACCCGCGGTGGGTCCACAGCCACCCGCGGCGGCAACGGCAGCGCCACCCGCACGACCACGGCCGCCCGCGGCGGCAACGGCAGGTCCGCGCGCATGACTACGCCGGCCCGCGACGGCACCGCCGCTCGAAGAGGCCCCGCGATCCGAGGCAGCGACGCTCCTCCCGGGACGGGGGCGGTCCGAGCGGGTGCCGCTGGTCGTGACGACGGGCCGGCTCGCGACGATGCCGCCCATCTGCGGGCCGGAGCCGCTCAACGGCGCAAGGCCGGCTTGCGAGCCGTCCCGAGCCACGCCCAGTCCGCCGAAACAGCCACCGAATCCGGCCGCGACCCGCACGACGGGGCAGACCGCGAAGACGGTCACGAACGACGGCCGACGCTCAGCGCCGTCCCACGAATAGCCGATCCCCCACCCGCTCGGCGCCGGGCCGGCGATAAGCGCACCAGGCCGAGCCGAAGCCCCGAGGTCCGCGGCCTGCGAAACAGCGCGAGGCCGACGCCGGGCGCCCCCGCCGTCGTCCTGCGCCTGCCCCCGCCGCTGGACCCGCCGATCGTGAATCCGCCGCCCGAGCCGCCGCGCCCCCTCGGCTACACGATGGAGCCACTCCCGTTCGACTGGCCGCCCGGCTCCGCTCCCGCGCCCCGGCCCCCGGTGCGCGTGCCCAGGCTCCCGGCCGTCCCGCCGCAACCCACCGTGCGATCCGACTCGTTTCAGGCCGTCAAGCGCTTCGCCGCCATGTGCGTGGAGATCCTCAACGGCTACCGGCCGCCCAGCCAGCTCCGCCCCCTGGCCCATCCGCAGAAGTTCGGGGACGTCAGCGACCAGGTGCTCCGCCGGACCGTACGCATCCGCATGAACCCCGGCAACGCCGCCCGCAAGGGCGCCCTCGTCCGCGTCCGCCGTGTGCTCGTGGCCGAACCCTTGGCCGGCGTGGCCGAAGGCGTGGTCGTGCTCGAGCACGGCACCTCGAGCTGGGCCATGGCCGTCCGCTTCGAGAAGACCAACCGCCCCAACTTCGGCGTATTCGGCTGGGTCTGCACCCTCGTCCAGGTCCTCTGAGCCACCTCACCCGCGACGGCGAGGCCCGGGCCGCTCCGATCACGGGGCCGAGCGGCCCGGCCCCGTCAACGCTCCCGCCGCTCGTGGCTCCGGGGAGGGACAGCACACGAGCGGCGGCTCCGGAGGACGGTCGTCCCGGATTCGGTGGGCCGGGACGACCCCTCCAAGGCGGCCATCGCGCCCAATCGTGCCGGGGCGCGATGGCCGCCGCCCACCACGCGTACCCCCGGTGTGCTCGGTAGCTCGATGAAGCGGCGGGTGCACTGGGTTCCAACCACCACCAATGGCGCGGCCGCCGCGGGTCGTATGGGCCCGGCCCGCGGCGGCCGCCTGCAACCGAAGACCACCGCGCTGGACGCGGCCGCCGCATTTCCCCCAAGATCTCATGCGGCGGCCGCCCTCCCCTTCAGCGACCGATTTCACTCGTCATGAACAGCTCGACGGCCCGCCGGGCCTTCGTGCACCCAGCTGACCTTCGACACCGGCGAGACACCGCCACGACGAACCCGGCGAACCCCAACCCGCGCGGCGAACCCCACGAGCCCGAACCCGCCGCTCCCGCTCGGCCAGCACTGACGAACCCCAAACCCGCCCGACCAGCACCCACGAACCCCGAACCCCGCCCGACCAGCACCCACGAACCCCGAGCCCTGCCCCGGTCAGCACCACAAACTCCGCGCTCACCCGATCAGCACCCATCAACTCCGCGCTCGCCCGGCAAGCGCCACGGACCCGGAACCCGCCCGGCCAGCGCATGAGCCCCAACGCGGCCGGCGAGCGCTGCGAATCCCAGGCCGGCCCGATGAGCACCACGACGCCAAGCGCCCGGAAACTGCGCATTCGCAACTCGCGGCACAGTGCCAAAGCCAGAGCCGGTGCGAGAACCGCACGAGAGCCGGAGCCCGCGCAAGCACAAGAACGCGCTGCAGCCTGAGCCGCATTCGAGCCAGGGCGGGTCGTCGTCGCAGGGCTGTCCGGCGATCCACGCGCCGAGGTACGCGTCGGCCACGAACAGGACGATCGGCAGAACCCGCGCAAGCAAAAGAGCCGAGCGCCCGAAACCCGCTGAAAAACCCGAGCGCGCGCACGAGCCAGAGCCGAACACCCGAAACTGCAGGAGAGCCTGAGCTCGCGCACGAGTATGAGCTCAGCGGCCGAGTCGGAGTCCGGGTCAGAGCTCTACGCCAGCAGTCGAAGGTGTCGCGACCGAAACATGGGCGAGCAAGAAAACGGGCGCTCCCTGGCGAACCAGGGAGCGCCCGTTTCAGTAGCGCAAGGGGGCCGGGTTAGGCGGGGCCGCCCGGGGCGCCGTGGCAGCGCTTGTACTTCTTGCCCGAGCCGCACGGGCACGGGGCGTTGCGCGACGGACCGTTGCTCGCCGCCGCCTGGCCCGGTGAAGGCTTGCGCGCGCCCGCGTTCGGCGCCGGCGGGCCCGAGCGGCGGGCCGAGGGCGACGGCCGCTGGCCCGCGGCCGAGCCGTTGGCGCCGTTGGCACCGCCGGCGCCGGTGCCGAGGCCGAGGGCCGGGGCCTGCTCCTGCTCGATGACGACCCCGGACTCGCCGGCCGCGCCGTCGATGGCCGGGGCGGAGTACTGCAGGGCGCGCGGCGCGCGGTTGCCGCCGAGGCCCTTCGCGCGGATCTCGACGTGCGGCTCCGGCAGGGGCACGGCGGGAGTCTCGTCGTCCGCCGCCTCGACGGCCACGGGCTCCTCCACCGCCTCCTCGACGTGGACCTCGAGGTTGAAGAGGAAGCCGATCGCCTCCTCCTTGATGCCCTCCTGCATCTGCTGGAACATGTCGAAGCCCTCGCGCTGGTACTCGACCACGGGGTCGCGCTGCGCGTAGGCCCGCAGGGTGATGCCCTCCTGCAGGTAGTCCATCTCGTAGAGGTGCTCGCGCCACTTGCGGTCGATGACGTTGAGCAGCACCTGGCGCTCGAGCTCGCGAACGGCCTCCGCGCCGAGCTCCTCCTCGCGGCGGTCGTACGCGCTGTGGGCGTCCTCGATGAGCTGGACGCGCAGGAACTCGGGGTCGAGCTGGCCGCCCGCCTCCTCCTCGAGGTCCTCGATCGTGACGCCGACGGGGTAGAGCTGCTTGAGGCTGGTCCACAGCTGCTCGAGGTCCCAGTCCTCCGAGGTCTCGCCGAGGGAGGTGGCGCCGACGACGTAGGCGCCGATGACGTCGTCGATCATGTTGCGGACCTGCTCGCTGAGGTCCTCGCCGTCGAGCACGCGCTTGCGCTCGGCGTAGATGACCTTGCGCTGCTTGTTGAGCACCTCGTCGTACTTCAGAACGTTCTTGCGGATCTCCGCGTTCTGCGCCTCGATCTGGGTCTGCGCGCTCTTGATCTGGCGCGTGACCATCTTCGACTCGATCGGCACGTCCTCGGGGATGTTGAACCGGTCCATGACCGCCTCGACCGCGCTGGCGCGGAAGCGGCGCATGAGCTCGTCCTGCAGCGAGAGGTAGAAGCGCGACTCGCCGGGGTCGCCCTGCCGGCCGGAGCGGCCGCGGAGCTGGTTGTCGATGCGGCGGGACTCGTGCCGCTCGGTGCCGAGCACGTAGAGGCCGCCGGCGTCGGTGACCTCCTCGGACTCCTGCTCGACCAGCTTCTCGAACTCGGGCAGGATCTCCGCGAACGCCTTCTCGTACTCCTCCGGCGTCTCCTCCTCGGTGATCCCGCGCTGGCGCAGCTCGGCGTTGGCGAGGTATTCGGCGTTGCCGCCGAGGAGGATGTCGGTGCCACGGCCGGCCATGTTGGTCGCGACCGTCACGGCGCCCTTGCGGCCGGCCTGCGCGACGATCTCCGCCTCCTTGGCGTGGAACTTCGCGTTCAGCACGGCGTGCGGGACACCCTTGCGGCGCAGCAGCTGGGACAGCAGCTCGGACTTCTCGACGGAGACGGTGCCGACGAGGATCGGCTGGCCGAGGCTGTGGCGCTCGACGATGTCCTCGACGACGGCGTTGTACTTCGCCTTCTCCGTCTTGTAGATCACGTCGGGGTGGTCCACGCGGATCATCGAGCGGTGCGTCGGGATGGAGACGACGCCCACGCTGTACACCTTGTTGAACTCGGCGGCCTCCGTCTGCGCCGTTCCGGTCATGCCGGAGAGCTTGGAGTAAAGGCGGAAGAAGTTCTGCAGGGTGATCGAGGCGAGGGTCTGGTTCTCCTGCTTGATCTCGACGCCCTCTTTGGCCTCGATGGCCTGGTGCATGCCCTCGTTGTAGCGCCGGCCGTGCAGGATGCGGCCGGTGAACTCGTCGACGATGAGGACCTCGCCCTCGTTGACGACGTAGTCCTTGTCGCGCTTGTAGAGCTCCTTGGCCTTGATCGCGTTGTTGAGGTATCCGACCAGGGGCGTGTTCACCGACTCGTACAGGTTGTCGATGCCCAGCTGGTCCTCGACCTTGGCGACGCCGCGCTCGGTGACGGAGATGGTCCGCTTCGACTCGTCGACGTCGTAGTCGGCCTCGCCCTCCTTGCCCCGCTTGAGGCGGTTCACCACGCGGGCGAACTCCTGATACCACCGGGCGGACTGCTCGGCCGGGCCGGCGATGATCAGCGGGGTGCGGGCCTCGTCGATGAGGATCGAGTCGACCTCGTCGACGATCGCGAAGTTGTGGCCCCGCTGCACGAGCTCGTCGCGCGACCAGGCCATGTTGTCGCGCAGGTAGTCGAAGCCGAACTCGTTGTTCGTGCCGTAGGTGATGTCGCACTCGTACGCGGCCTTGTGCGCGCTGGAGGGCTGGTTGGGCAGCACCGTGCCGACGGTGAGGCCGAGGAAGCGGTGGACCCGCCCCATCCACTCGGCGTCGCGCTGGGCCAGGTAGTCGTTGGTGGTGACGACGTGCACGCCCTTGCCGGACAGCGCGTTGAGGTAGGCCGGGAGCACACAGGTGAGGGTCTTGCCCTCACCGGTCTTCATCTCGGCGATGTTGCCGTAGTGCAGGGCCGCGCCGCCCATGATCTGCACGTCGTAGTGGCGCTGGCCGAGCACCCGGGAGGCCGCCTCGCGCGCGACCGCGAACGCCTCCGGCAGGATGTCGTCCAGCGTCTGACCGTCGGCGAGCCGCTCCTTGAACTGCTCGGTCATGCCGGCGAGCTCTTCGTCGGTCAGGTCGGCATACTCGTCCTCCAGCGAGTTGACGGCGTCGGCGACGGCCTTCAACCTGCGCACCATCCGGCCCTCGCCGGCGCGGAGGATCTTCTCGAAAATCGACACGGGTCAGCGCTCCCTCAAACGTCTGCGACCCATCGTAGGCGGCTTTCTCGCCAACCTGCCGCCCCCGCCCGGCTACTCTTCGGACAGTAGCCCCCAAAACCGGACAAATCACCCGAGGTACCGCGGAAATATCCGTCTGAGGGCGCCGGACGTACGGCAGGATCGGCGTTCATGGACCCGATCGAACTCGCCACCGGTGACGGGCTCGTCCTGCGCGCCTGGCAGCCCGAGGACGCCGAGGACGTCTACCAGGCATGCCAGGACCCGCTCATCCAGCGCTGGACCATGGTGCCCGTCCCTTACCTCCGCGAGCACGCCGAGGACTTCACCGGCGCGGTCACCCGGACGGCGTGGGCGACCCAGACCTCCGCCCCGCTGGGGGTCTTCGACGCCCGCTCGGGTGAACTGCTCGCCTCGTCCGGGCTGGTCGTGCTGGACAAGGCGGGCGGCCACGGGGAGCTCGGCACCTGGGTGGCGCCGTGGGCGCGGGGCCGCCGGGTGGCCGAGCGGGCCGGGCGCGCGGTCGCGCACTGGGCGTTCGAGGTGCTCGGCCTGCGCCGGCTGACCTGGCGCGCCGAGGTGGGCAACCACGCCTCCAAGCTCACCGCCGAGCGGATCGGGTTCACCTTCGACGGGGTCGCGCGGGCCGCGCTGCGCACCCGCGGGGGCGGCCTCGTCGACGGCTGGCACGGCGTGCTGCTACCCGGCGAGGTCTGCGATACGCCGCCGGCCTGGGTGGCGCCCGGCGGCCCGGGCGCGCGGCGGGCCCGGGCACTCAGCCACCCGCCCGGGCGCCTGCCGGCCGGCCCGTGCACGCTGCGCCTCCTGCGCGAGAGCGACCTGGACGACGTCGTGGCCACCTTCCGCGACCCGGGCACCGTGCAGTGGACCTCGATCCCGCTGGACTACCGCCCCGAGCAGGGCCTGGACTTCATCACCCACGCGTACCCGGCGATGTGGCTGCGCGGCACCGGCGTCGGCTTCGCGTTCGCCGACGGCGACGACCGCTTCGCCGGCACCGTCGACCTGCGCATCAGCGCGCTGGACCCGGTGACGGCCGAGGTCGGGTACTCCGCGGCGCCCTGGGCGCGCGGGAAGGGCTACACCACTGAGGCGGTGCGGGCCGCGTGCGGATACGGTTTCGAGCGGCTGGCGCTGGGCCGTATCGTGTGGCGCGCGCACGTGGGCAACGACGCGTCCCGCCGGGTGGCGGAGAAGGTGGGGTTCAAGGTGGAGGGCGTGCAGCGCGACAGTTGCGTCCAGCGCGGCGAGCGCGTCGACGGCTGGGTGGCCACGCTGCTGCCGAGGGACCTCTCGTGAGCGTCGAGCTGCGCATGTGGCGCCCCGAGGACGCCGAGGCCATCGTCGCCGCCGTCGACGACCCCACGACGCGGCGGTACCTGCCCATGCTCTCGGTCCCGTACACCCACGCGGACGCGCTGAGCTTCATCGAGCGCGGCGCCAACGAGCGCGCGGTGATCGACGGGGCCACCGGCGAGGTGCTCGGCTGCATCGGGTTCATCCCGCGCGGCCCCGGCGTCGCCTCGGTCGGTTACTGGGTCACCCCGGCGGCGCGCGGGCGCGGGGTCGCCTCGGCCGCGCTCGGCCGGCTGAGCCAGGAGCTCTTCAAGGGCGAGTTCCATCGGCTGTACCTCGAGATCGAGGCCGAGAACATCGCCAGTCAGCGGGTCGCGGTGGCGGCCGGCTTCGTCCGCGAGGGCGTCGCGCGCGGGGGCGGGCGGCGGCCGGACGGCTCGCGGTTCGACATGGTGGTCTGGGCGCGGCTCGACGACGATCCGGCCGGCCCGAGCCCGCGGGCGCTGCCCGACCTGCCCGGGGGCCGCCTCACCGACGGCGTGGTGACCCTGCGCCCCCTGGTGCCGGCCGACGCCGAGCCGACGTACACCTTGCGGATCCGGCCCGACGTGAGCGGAAGGTCCGTCGCCGCCGCCCCGCTGGACCTGGCCGTGGTCGAGCGCCAATGCGCCGAGTCCGCCTCGAAGTGGCTCGCCGGGCAGCGGGCCGAGCTCACCATTCGCCGGGCGTCCGACGAGGAGTACCTCGGCGAGATCGCGCTGTTCTACTCCGAGCCCGCGCTGCGGGAGGCGATGATCGGGTACGGCCTCACGCCCGAGGCGCGCGGCCACGGGTACGCCTCGCGGGCCGCCCGCCTGGTCACCGACTGGGGCTTCGAGATCGGCATGGCCCGCATGGTCGCCGGCACCGCCGTGGACAACGTGGCCTCCCAGCGCGTATTGGAGGCGGCCGGGTACCACCGCGAGGCGCTCCAGCTCGCCCGGCTCCCCGGACCCGACGGGGGGCGAATCGACAACGTCGCGTTCGCCAAGGTGCGCCCGTCGGACACCTGAACGTCACGTGACGTTGCCGTGCGGCCTCTTTCGTAACATCTATGCGCCGTCGTGCAGTGATTTCCGGGGTGGGTGCCGCCGCCGGTGCGGCCGTGCTGCCCGCCGCCCTCGTGAGCCCCGCCTACGCCGTCGACACGGCCTCGAACACCGCTTCGAACACCGCCTCGGCCACCGCGGCCGACCGTGACCGTCACCGCCCGGCCCACCCGCTGGTCATCGGCCACCGCGGCGCCAGCGGCCACCGCCCCGAGCACACGCTGGCCTCCTACCGCCTCGCCATCGACCTCGGCGCCGACTACATCGAGCCCGACCTCGTGCCGACCAAGGACGGCCAGCTCGTCGCCCGGCACGAGAACGAGATCGGCGGCACCACGGACGTCTCGACGAAGCCGCAGTTCGCCTCGCGCAAGACCACCAAGACGATCGACGGCCTGACGGTGACCGGCTGGTTCACCGAGGACTTCACGCTCGCCGAGCTCAAGACCCTGCGCGCGGTCGAGCGGCTGCCCTCGGTGCGCCCGCACAACACCATCTACGACGGCCTGTTCCAGGTGCCCACGTTCCAGGAGGTCATCGACCTCGCCCGCGCGGAGAGCAAGCGCGTCGGGCGCACAATCGGCGTGTACCCCGAGACGAAGCACCCGACCTACTTCAACTCGATCGGCCTCGCGCTGGAGCCGCTGGTCGCCCGGGTCCTCAAGCGCAACGGCCTCGCCGGGCGCACGGCCGCCGTGTTCCTGCAGTCGTTCGAGCCGACGAGCATCAAGAAGCTGCGCGGTCTCGTGGACACCCCATCGGTCGTACTGCTCGATGCCACCGGGCAGCCCTTCGACTTCCGCACCAGCGGCGACCCCCGCACCTGGGCCGACCTCGCCAAGCCCGCGGGCCTGGACTACCTCAAGGCGTTCACGGACGGCGTCGGCGCCACGAAGAACCTCGTCGTCGCCCGCGACTCGGCCGGCAACCTGCTGGCGCCCACGCCGCTGGTCGCCGACGCGCACGCGCGCGGCCTGAAGGTGCACGCGTGGACGTTTCGCAACGAGAACCAGTTCCTGCCGCTGAACCTGCGCACCGGCGACGACCCCAACGCCTGGGGCAACGTCATCGAGGAGATCGGGGTCTTCCTGGCCGCGGGCCTCGACGGGCTCTTCGCCGACTACGCGGACACGGCGGCACTGGCCCGCGACCTGCACCTGCGCCCGCAGGCCACGACCCGCTGAGCCGCCCGGCCCCGCCGCCGCGCTCGGATCGCACACCGCTTGCACACCGCGCCGGCGGCCGGCGCGGACGACGGCGCCGGCCCGCGAAAAGCCGCTCCGGCCTGCCACAAGCCCATGGCCGCCCGTCGCGCGGCGGCCGGGGCGGACGAAAAGCGCCGGCCCGCGAAAGCCGCGGGCCGGCGGTGCAGGGTTGGACAACCGGCCCCGGCGGGACGCCCGGGGCAGCGGGGGCCCGCCGGGGCACGGTCGTGCTCGGTGTGATGCTCGACGACGGTCCGGCGTCGAGCCCGACACAGGTGTTCGGCGTGGGGCTCCGGCTACATGCCGAGGCTCATGACGCCGTAGTCGTACGCACGGCGGCGGTAGACCACGCTCGGGCGCCCCGATTCCTTGTCGTTGAACAGGTAGAAGTCGTGGCCGAGCAACTCCATGTGGAACAACGCATCGTCCACGGTCATCGGCTCGCCGGGGTGTTCTTTCTCGCGCACGATGTGCCACGGCTGGTCGTCGGCATCCTCGATGAGCTCGAAGCCCTCGGTACGCTCGGCCTGGACCGGTGTTTCGGCCCGGGTGGCGAGCGCGGTCGCGGTGTGCCGCTCGGGTGGCGTGAATGCGAGTGACGCGGTCGCGGCGGCGACGGACACCGGCGCGTGCCGGCCCCGGTGCACTCGCCGCCGATCTGCGGCGCGGCTCAGCCGGCTGTCAAGCTTGCTGATCGCGGCGTCCAGGGCGCTGTAGAAGTCGGCGGCGCAGGCCTCCGCTCGGATCACCGGACCACGCGAGTAGCACGTGATCTCGACTCGCTGGCAGTGATCGGATTGGCGCGGATTGCGCTCGTGAAACAACTCGACGTCGACGCGGATGAGCTTGTGGTCGTAGCGCTCGATCTTCTGCAGCTTGTCTGCCACGTGCTGCCGGTAGTGATCGGGCACCTCGACGTTGCGGCCCTTGACGACGATGTCCACTCCTGACCTCCCCCACGGGTTCTTCCAAAGCATCGGGTTCGGGTTTCGGTATCAAGACTCGGCCGGAAACGCGCCTCCCCAGAGGCTGAGCCCACGCGGCACGCGACCGAACAGCGGGTGTCAGGTCCTCCCTTCGCGGCCTTCTCGCCGCGGCTCGCCGGGAGCGCCGCCGTGGCAAGCATTGGTCGTCTCTCGACGTTAAACCGAGGACAGCCGCTAGTCACCCCCCGTTCAAAAGAACGATCAGTTCCCGGCCCGAAACCCACCCCGAGGGATTACCCCACGCTACGCGCGAAGTAACATTAGGTATAAATCGACCAAATCACGTGATCCATTGCTGACGTAGCGTAGTGCCGCGTTCCGTCCACCCGGCCCGCCGAAGTCCACTCGGCAAGGCCGGAAGGCCCCGAATCCCGGCCCACGGCCCGAATCCCGGCTCACGGCCGAACCTGCCGCGTCCCGCCCCGCGCGGGGCCGAGCATCGGGTCCCGCGCCGCTTGGCCGTCGCCTCGCTCGCCCGTCGCCCAGCCGGCACCTCGCCGCGCCGCGCCGCGTTCGGCGCCGACACGCCGGGTCCCGTCCCGCTGGGTAGCGGCGAGCACGGCCGCCCCGTCGACCCGCACCCCCGCCGCGGCAAGCCGGTCCGCCGCCGCGGCCAGCGTCACGCCGGTGGTGACGATGTCGTCGAGGAGTACGACGGCGGCGCCCTCCCGGTTCACCAGAGCCCGCAGCGCCGCCGCCGGCCGGGCCCGCACCGCGAACGCGTGCCGGGCCGCCATCGCGCGCCGGGCGGCCGAGAGCTCCGTAGAGTCGTCGGGCCGAGGCAGCGCCCTCAACGGCCGCGCGATCGCGACGCCGGGCCGCCCCCGCGCCGCCGCCCGGGCCAGGCGAAGCATGTGATCGCCGTGCCGCCGCCGCACGGCCGCCGCCGTGGCGGGGACGGGCACGAGGACGACCGGCCCACCGGCCGCGGCCCGATCCACCACGCGGCCGAGCTGAGCCCCGAGCACCCCGCTCAACTCGTGGCGATTCTTCTCCTTGTACTGCACGATCGCCCGCCGCACCGACCCCGCGTACGCCGCGAGCGCGAAGGTCACCGGCATCCCCTCCGGCGACGGATCCGGCGAGGTCCGCTGCGGCCGGGCGCTCTGCATCGCCGAACGGCACCGCTCGCACAACGCCCGCACCGAGGGCTCGTCGCACCCCGCGCACGTTGCCGGCAGCACCAGGTCGAGCAGCGACTCCGCCAGCCCACGCAGCCCCCGCATCACCGCCCGGTCCGCCCCACGTGATCCCGCCCGGTCCGGCCTACGTGGTCCCGCCCGGTCCGCCCCACGTGGTCCCGCCCGGTCCGGCCTACGTCGTCCGGCCCGGTCCGGCCTACGTCGTCCCGCCCGGTCCGCCCCACGTCGTCCCGCCCGGTCCGCTCTACCTCGTCCCGCCCGCCCGCGATCCGCTCCGGCCCGCAACGAACTCGCCCAACCACGCCGAGCCCCGCCACAGGCCGGTTCAGTCCGCGAAGAAGGGGGCGGTCACCAGCGCGGGAGGATTCGGCTCGGGCGTCACCGGGATGGGGTCGTTGCTGGTGGAGTACATGCGCTGGGCCACCCCGTTCGCCTCGGAGACGATCGAGTAGTCCAGCGGGAAGCCGGGACGGTTCACGCGCGTCACCAGCTCGGTGACCTCCGTCGCCGCGTCCGTCGTGCGCGAGAAGGCCGGCAGCGGCTCCTCCTGCGCCCCGTCGATGGTGACGGCCACGATGTTGTACCGCGGGCCGTCGTTGCCCACGCCGATCGGGTGCACCGACCGGGGAGACGGCTTGCCGCCCACCGCCAGCGTCGTCTCCGTGAGCCAGCCGACCGCCTGGTTGTCGCCGAGCGACGTGGTCACCGGCTGCACCGTGCCGATGCTGAACTTGTTGCCGTCCTTGTCGTAGAGCAGCGGCGCGACCATGAGCTGGCGGTTGGAGATGAACGCGATGCGCCGGCCCTCGGGCGCCACCGCGAAGGCCGTGATCGCCGCGCTCGACGTCGCGCCGAGCTCCACGGGGTCGTACTCCTTGTTGCCCTCCTCCGTGCGGCTCACCCACAGCTGGTTGCCATCGGCGATCATCAGGCGCTTGACCGGATAGCTGATCCAGGCCGGCCGGCTCAGCCGCGGCGCGGCGAGGCCGACGTCGGCGTATTTGGGCGCACTGCCCACCGACTGGTCCGGCATGGAGACGAGCAGGTGCTGCTCACTCTTGCCGCCGGTCTGGGACTTGGTCACGAGCGCCGCCCGGCTGCCCTGCCGGTTGATCGCCGCCGACACGACCCCCTTGTTCTGACCGCCGGGCATGAACAGCGGGTTTTCGGTCGTGCCCGAGCTCAGGGTCATGCTGCGCACGGCCTCGTTGACGATCACGTAGACCTTGCTCTGATCCACCGTCGCCGCCTCGACCGCGGGGTTGTAGTCGACATACCCCTCCGTGTCCACCCCGAAGTCCTGGGTCTCGATGGCCAGCTTCACCGGCTTGTGGTCGGGCAGCGACCAGCGGATCTGCCGCGCGAGCCGGATCAGGTCCTCCTTGCTCTGCCCGGCCGCCTTGCCGCTGAGGTTCACCTTGACGTCGGAGTCCTCGAGGACGGGGTTGTCCTTGACCTCGAACGCGTCGGCCCACTTGTTCACCACGGGCGACAGCAGCTGTCCCGGGCCGCGCTGCAGCCACCGCATCGTCTCGGCCACCTGCTTGGCCGGCGACAGCGAGCTCGGCATGTATCGCAGATCCGGCACCAGCCGCGGGCTGTCGCCCCCGTTGCTCCAGAAGTAGATGGGCTGCTGCGTATACCACTCCCGCAGGCCCGACTCGCTCATGTAGATGTAGTCGGTCGGCACGTCCTGCAGCCGGCGCTGGCCGCCGACCAGGACGGTGGAGAAGTTCGCCGTCGGCAGCGTGCCGCTCGTCCAGCGGGTGACCTGGCCGCTCTCGTTCAGCACGCCCAGCGGCGTCAGCTTCACCTCGGCGGTGTCGCGGCCGTTGCCGTTGGGGACCGGCTCGATGTGCGGGTCCCGCACGATGACCACGCCGCCCGATTTCTGCGGCTTCCAGGCCTCGGCCGTCGCGGTGACCATGAACCCCTTCATCCGGATCAGCGCCTCCTGGTTGGCGTCCGGCTCGCCGCCGTCACCGCCCAGGTTGGCCCCGACCGACGCCTGCAGGAACCGCTCGATCAGCTGCTCCGAGGTCATCCCGTCGGTGGGCTTCGGCGGCGTCTTCTGGCCGCCCTGGGCCGCGGCCGGGCTCTGCGCCGGGCCCGCGTATCTCGGCTCGGTCTGCGACGGCAGCCCGCACCCGCCGCCGAGCACGGCGAACGCGGCGAGCGTCGCCACCATGGCCAGCCCCCGCCGCAGCCGGGCGGTCACGGCGGTCCGGGGAGCCGGGAAAGGGCGCAACGAGCGGGTCACGGGGTCTCGCCGATCAGCGCGGCCTCGTCGGCGCGGGCGTCGTCCGGCACCAGCCGCAGCGGCGAGGAGACCAGCCGGTCCCCGCTGCGGGCCGGCAGCGTGAGGCGGAACTGGGCGCCCTTGCCGGCCGCGCCCCAGGCCTCCAGCCAGCCCCCGTGCAGGCGGGCGTCCTCGAGGCTGATGGACAG
Source organism: Dactylosporangium sp. CA-052675 (assembly GCF_050947935.1). Taxonomy (GTDB): domain Bacteria; phylum Actinomycetota; class Actinomycetes; order Mycobacteriales; family Micromonosporaceae; genus Dactylosporangium. The sequence goes on from NZ_CP192010.1 coordinate 9,580,111, forward strand.
GCCGAGGCCGGTCCCACCCGTCTGCCGGGCGCGCGAGGGGTCGGCGCGCCAGAACCGGTTGAACACCAGCTTCTCCTCCCCCGGCTTGAGCCCGACGCCGTGGTCGCGGACGGTCACGGCGACGGCCGAGCTGTCGGCGGCCAGGGTGACCACGACCGGCTTGCCCTCGCCGTGCTCGACCGCGTTGCCGACGAGGTTGCGCAGCACGCGCTCGACGCGGCGCGGGTCGACCTCGGCGATGACCTCACCGTCGGGCACGACGACCTTCAGCTCGACCTTGCACCGCTCGGCGAGCGACAGGAGCTGGTCGGTGACCCGCCGCACGACGGGGACCAGGTCGGTGGGCTCGGCGTCCAGCGCGGCGAACCCGGCGTCGAACCGGCTGATCTCCAGCAGGTCGGTGAGCAGGCCCTCGAACCGGTCGAGCTCGGCCTGCAACAGCTCCGCGCTGCGGGCCGCGGCCGGGTCGAACTCGTCGCGCGAGGCGAAGAGCAGGTCGGCCGCCATCCGTACGGTCGTCAGCGGCGTCCGCAGCTCGTGCGACACGTCGGAGGTGAACCGCCGCTGCAGCCGGGACATCTCCTCCAGCCGCACGATCTGGCGCTGGAGGTTGGCGGCCATCTGGTTGAACGCGGCGGCGAGCCGCGCCAGATCGTCCTCCCCGCGCACGACCATGCGCTGATCGAGCAGGCCGGCCGAGAGCCGCTGGGCGGTGCGCGCGGCCACCCGCACGGGCGTGACGACGAGCCGGGTCATCATGGCCGCGATGAGGGCGAGCAGCGCGACGAGCGCGATGCCGGTCCCGGTCACGACGGCGCCCGTGAACCGGACGAGCTCGTCCTCGTTGTCCAGGGGAATCACGTAGTACAGCTCGATCGGCACTGACCCCACCGCGACGGGGGTGCCCATCACGAGGTATTTCTGCGAGCCGTCGCCGATGTTGAGCGTGGCGATCTGCTCGTAGGTGCCGCCCTTCGACCCGACCACGAGCGACCGCAGGCCTTTGACCTGCGGGTCGTTCATCACGTCCTTGTCGCGGGTGGGCGGCCAGGAGGCGGCCAGCGGCCCGCTGCGGCGCAGCATGACGACCTCGGCCTTCTGGTTGTTGATCGACCCGTAGAGCTGGGTGACGACGTTCTTCACGCTCGGCGGCAGGCCGGGGTCGTCGGGCTGGGTGAAGCCCGCGAGCTCGCGCATCGCGTAGGCGGCGCCGCTGTCGATCATCGTCTTGGACTGCTCGAGCTTGCTGTCCAGCACGCCGTTGCTGATCAGCGACGCGACCGTGTAGCTGAAGGCCAGCACGAGCGCGGCGGAGAGCGACAGCGTGATGCCGACGACCCGGAACTGCAACGAGCGGCGCCACTGCCGGCGGGCGACGGCCCAGAGCCGCCGCAGCCGCCGGCTCATGGCCTGCGGGACGAGCCGCCGGGGTCGCAGACGGCGGGCTCGCACGATGATGGGGTCGATGCGCACCACGGACGGCCTAGCCGGTCCCGGCCTTGTAGCCGACGCCGCGCACGGTCAGGATGATCTCCGGCTTCTCGGGATCCGGCTCGATCTTGGCCCGCAGGCGCTGCACGTGGACGTTGACCAGGCGCGTGTCGGCCGCGTGGCGGTAGCCCCAGACCTGCTCGAGCAGCACCTCGCGGGTGAACACCTGCCGCGGCTTGCGGGCGAGCGCGACCAGCAGGTCGAACTCGAGCGGGGTGAGCTTGACCTCCTCGCCGTCGCGCATCACGGTGTGCGCGGGCACGTCGATGGTGATCTGGTTCCCGGGCGGCCCTATGGTCAGCAGCTCCGGCGCCACGTCCTCGCCCCGGCGCAGCCGCGCGCGCATGCGGGCGACGAGCTCCTTGGGCTTGAACGGCTTCATCACGTAGTCGTCGGCACCCGACTCCAGGCCCAGCACCACGTCGACCGTGTCGCTCTTGGCGGTGAGCATCACGATCGGCACGCCCGACTCGGCCCGGATGGACCGGCACACGTCGATCCCGCTCATCCCGGGAAGCATGAGGTCGAGCAGCACGATGTCGGGGCGGGTGTCCCGGAAAGCGGCAAGAGCGCGCTCACCGTCTGCGACGAAGGACGGCAGGAAGCCCTCGCTGCGCAGGACGATGCCGAGCATCTCGGCGAGGGCGGGGTCGTCGTCGACCACCAGGACACGGGCTCTCATGCGGTCCAATATTTCACCTCGACGCCCGAAGTTGGGAACCCGATCGCCGATCTTGGAATTTTGGTGCCCTGTAGTGTCGATTCCGTGACTCTCGGTTATCAGGCCATCCGGAGTCGCGCGGGCCGACTACGGTGTCCCGCGTGGAGGAGTCCCGGGCCGTGATACCGATGCGTCCGCTCACCTTCGGGGAGCTGCTCGACGCCGCCGTGTCGCTGCTGCGCGCCCAGGCCCCGCTGCTGCTCGGCACCGCCTTCGTGCTCTGCGCCGTCCAGCAGGTGCTGCTCTTGCCGCTGCGGGAGTGGGGGCACATGCGGCCGCCCGCCTACTGGCTCGACCTCGACGACCACCCGGCCGAGTCCTGGATGGTGTTCTGCGTCTCCATGGCGCTGGAGGCCGGGATCCTGGCGCTGCTCGGCGGGTTCGCGGGCGCCGCGGCCGGCCCGGGCCTGCTCGGCCGCAGGGCCCGCGGCCGCGACCTGCTGCGCCAGGTGGCCCGCCGCGGGCTGCCGCTGGTCGTGATCGCGCTGGCGACCACCGCCCTGATCTTCGTCACCGCGTTCATGCTCATGCTGCCCTGGCCGCTGCTCTACGGGCTGCTCGGGCTCGCCCCGGCCGCGCTGGTGGTCGATCGCGTCGGGCCGTTCGCGGCCATCGGCCGCTCGTTCAAGCTCGCCGGGCGCGGGTTGCGGGGCATGTCCATCCGGGTCGGGGGCTACGTCAGCTGGGCGGCCATCCGCATCGCCCTCGGCCTCGGCGGCGGAGCCCTGCTCGAGATCTGGCTGCGGCCCTACACCACCGGCTACGCGATCGCCATGCTCGCCGTCTGGGTCGTCGTCGACACGGTGGCATACGCGATGCTCGCGTGCGTCGACGCCGTGCTCTACCTGGAGATCCGGATGCGGGTCGAGGGGCTCGACGTGGCGATCGGGCGCCTGCGCCGCCTCAACCGCCCGATCGACCTGGCGGGATCGGTCATCCTCGGGGCGGCGGTCCGATGACCCGGGCGTGGGCCGGCTTCCTGCAGGCCGTCGACGACCTGATCGGCGTGCCGCTGGCGACGCTGCTGCTGATCGCCGCCGCGCTCGCGTTCGGCCTGCTGTACTACTTCTACCCCAGGTGGATCCCCCGCCGCTTCCCGCGCCTGCGCCTGCGCCGCCAGCGCAAGGCCAAGCAGGACAGCGAGCAGCTCGACGTCGACCTCGGCGCGGACGAGGAGCCCGAGCCCGAGGCGGAGCCGTCCGACGGCGAGGAGGTCCCCGAGCTGCCCGCGCACGTGTTCGCCTCCCTGGCCGACCGGCTCGCCGCCGAGGGACGCTACGCCGAGGCCGTCCGCGAGCGGCTCCGCGCGATGGTTCGCGGCCTCGTCGAGCGCCAGGTCCTCGAGCACGCGCCGGGGATGACCGTCACCGAGCTGGCCCGCGCGGCCGGCGCGGCCCGCCCGGCGGTCGAGGCGCCGATGCGCAGCGCGTCGGGCATCTTCTCCGACATCTGGTACGGCGAGCGCCCCGCCACCGCCGAGCACGACAGCCGCATGCGGGAACTCGCCGCGGAGGTCGGCCGATGACCACGACGGCAACGCGGCCCGCGACGACGGGGAGACCGAAAAAGCCGCGCGACTGGCGATGGCTGCGGCTCGTCGTGCCCCCGGCGGCCGTGCTGCTGCTCGTGCTCGTGGGGATGCTCGTCTACCAGGCGGGCGAGCCGAGCGACGACGACCCCGCGTTCCTCTCCCCCACCAGCCGGGCCGGCATCGGGTCGGCCGACCTCGCCGAGCGGGTGCGCCGGGCGGGCGTCGAGGTCGCCGTCGAGCGGAAGAGCTCCGACGCGCTCGTCGCCGCCTCGGCCGGCAACGCCACGCTGCTGATCACCACGCCGCAGCTGATGCAGAAGTACTACCTGCGCATGCTCAAGGTCCTCCCGTCCTCGACCCGCGTGGTGATCGTCGAGCCGAACGCGAGCGCGATCGTCGACGGGCTGCTGCCGATGCGGGGCACGAGCCGCAACTACATCGCCAAGACCGCCGCGCCCGGCTGCTCCTACGCGCCCGCGGCCAAGGCCGGGACCGCGGCCGTGGTGCGCACCCGCTACGGCTCGCTGGACGAGGACCTCGGGCGCGAGGTCGCGCGCTGCTACGCCGACTCGCTGGTGGTGTACGAGCGCGCCGCCGTCACCGTGACCGTCGTGGGCTCGGCGGACGTGTTCCGCAACGACCGCATCGGCGAGCACGGCAACGCGGCGCTCGCCACCGGCCTGCTCACCGCCGCACCCCGGCTCATCTGGCTGGACCTGCACCGGCGCGAGCCCCCGCCCGGCATCACGAACGACCCCGCGCTCGCGGGCGCCCCGGGCGCGCCGCCGTCGCTGCGCCCCGTCGACCCGTCCAATTCGGCCGACCCGGCGGACCGCGACTTCCCGCAGCCGGGCCGGCGCGCCACCGGGAACCAGCCCACCGGCCAGGCCGGCTCGAAGAACGAGGACCCGAAGCCGCCGCAGGAGCCGCCCAACCCGCTCTGGAGCGCGTTCCCGCCGTGGACGTACGTCGCGACCGCCCTCGTCGTGCTCGGCGTCGTCGCGCTCGCGGTGGCGATGGCCCGGCGGCTCGGCGCGCCCGTGGTCGAGCCGCTGCCGGTGGTCGTGCGCTCCAGCGAGACCGCGATCGGCCGGGGCCGGCTCTACCAGCGCGCGAAGGCCCGCGCCGAGTCGCTGCAGGTGCTGCGCGACGCCGCCGTGGTCCGGCTGATCCGGCTGCTGCGCCTCGCGCCCGACGTCGAGCGGCCGGTCCTGGTCGCGGCGGTCGCGGCGAGCAGCGCCTGGCCGCCGCCCGCGGTCGAGCACACGCTCTTCGGGCCGCCGCCCGACACCGACGACGAGCTGGTCAACGCGGCGCTGCGCCTCGAGCAGCTGGTCAACGCCGTCACGACCGAACAACCCGGGACGCAGCCGGCCCCGGCCGCCCCATTCGAAGGAGAGCCACGGTGACCGACATCGCCACCCCGCTGATCGAAGGCGCGCCGGAGGCCGGCGCGCAGCAGGCCCGGGCCGCGCTCGGGCGCCTGCGCGCCGAGGTGGCCAAGGTCGTCGTCGGGCAGGACGCGGTCGTGACCGGCATGGTCATCGCGCTGCTCGCCCGCGGCCACGTGCTGCTGGAGGGCGTGCCTGGCGTCGCCAAGACGCTGCTCATCCGCACCATCGCGGCGGCGCTGGACCTCGACTCGAAGCGGGTGCAGTTCACCCCCGACCTGATGCCCGGCGACGTCACCGGCTCGCTGATCTTCGACGCCCGCACCGCGGAGTTCCAGTTCCGCGAGGGGCCGGTCTTCACCAACCTGCTGCTCGCCGACGAGATCAACCGGACCCCGCCGAAGACGCAGGCGTCGCTGCTGGAGGTCATGGAGGAGCGGCAGGTGTCGGTCGAGGGCACCGCGCGCCCGCTGCCCGACCCGTTCCTGGTCGCCGCGACGCAGAACCCGATCGAGTACGAGGGCACCTACCCGCTGCCGGAGGCCCAGCTCGACCGGTTCCTGCTCAAGCTCACGGTCCCGCTGCCGACCCGCGACGAGGAGCTGGGCGTGCTGCGGGCGCACCACCGCGGCTTCGACCCGCGCAAGCTGCGCGACGCCGGCGTGCAGTCGGTGGCCACCGCGGCCGACCTGGCCCTCGGGCGGGCGGCGGTGCAGCGGGTGCAGGTGGCCGACGGCGTGCTGGCGTACATCGTCGATCTCTGCCGCGCGACCCGCACCTCGCCGTCGCTGGAGCTGGGCGCCTCCCCGCGCGGGGCGACCGCCCTGCTGGCCGCGTCCAAGGCGTGGGCCTGGCTCACCGGGCGCGACTACGTGACCCCGGACGACGTGAAGGCCCTGGCCCGCCCGACGCTGCGCCACCGTGTGCGCCTGCGGGCCGAGGCCGAGCTCGAGGGCGTCACCACGGACAACGTGCTCGAGTCGGTGCTGGCCACCGTGCCGACCCCGCGATGATCACCTGGCGGGCGGCGGCGCTGCTCGGCGGCGGGGCCGTGATCCTGGCGCTCGCCGGCGTCGTCGCGGGCGACGCCATCCCGGCCGCCGGGCTGTGGGCCGCGGCCGGGGTGTTCGTGCTCGCCGTCGCCGGCGCGTGCGCGCTGGACTGGCACAACGCCGCGTCGCCGAAGCTGCTGCGGATGAGCCGCACCGGCGACCAGTCGCTCTGGCTGGGCGAGTCCGGCCAGGTGAGCCTGCTGCTGCAGAACCGCTCCGACCGGGTCCTCACCGGCCGGGTGCGCGACGCCTGGGTGCCGTCCGCGGGCGCCGCGCCCACGATGCACGACGTGCGGATCGAGCCGGGCCGCGCGGTCGCCGTGGCCACGACGCTCACCCCGACACGGCGCGGCGACCGCCCGGCCGTGCGCGTGCTGGTGCGCTCGGTGGGGCCGCTCGGGCTGATGTACCGCCAGACGAGCCGGCGGACCGCGGACCGCCTCACGCCGGCGTGGCGGTTGCGGGTGTACCCGCGCTTCCACAGCCGCCGCCTGCTGCCGGAGAAGCTCTCGCGCCTGCGCGTGCTGGACGGCTCGGTGGTGACCCGGGGCCGCGGCCAGGGCACCGAGTTCGACACGCTGCGCGAATACGTGGTCGGCGACGACGTGCGCTCGATCGACTGGCGGGGCAGCGCCCGGCGCTCCGACGTCGTGGTGCGCACCTGGCGGCCCGAGCGCGACCGGCGCCTGGTGTGCGTGCTCGACACCGGCCGTACCTCCGCCGCCCGCATCGGCGACGAGCCCCGCCTGGACGCGGCCATGGACGCCGCCCTCCTGCTCGCGTCCGTGGCCGCCCGCGCGGACGACCGCGTCGACCTGCTGGCCGTGGACACCGCCGTGCGCGCGTCGGTCACCGACGTCGACAAGCGCACGCTGCTGTTCCGCCTGGTCACGACCATGGCCCCGCTCGAGCCGGCGCTGGTGGAGACCGACTTCGGCCTGGTCGCGGGCGAGGTGCTGCGCCGCGAGCGCAAGCGGGCCCTGGTCGTGCTGTTCACCGCCCTGGAGCCCGGCGCGCTCGGCGAGGGGCTGCTGCCCGTGCTGCCCCAGCTCGCCGCCCGGCACAAGGTGATCGTCGCCGCCGTGCACGACCCGGAGCTGATCCGCATGGCGCGCGTGATGCCCGACGCCACCCCGGCCGACGTGTACGCCGCGGCCGCCGCCCAGCGCGCCCTCGCCGAGCGCGACCGGGTCGCCGCCGCACTGCGCCGCCACGGCGTCGAGGTCGTGGACGCCCCCGCGGACGAGTTCGCCTCCCGGCTGACCGACCACTACCTCGCGCTCAAGGCCACCGGCCGGCTCTGATCCGAAAGCCGCGGCAGCAGCGCCGGGGTGGCGAGGATCAGCAGGCCCGCGACCAGCAGCGCCGTGCGCGGGCCGGTGAGGTCGGCGAGCACGCCGCCGAGCGCGCTCAGCACCGCGATGGACAGGCCGCTGCCGATCGACCAGGCCGACAGGGCGCGGGCGACGCGCTCCTTCGGGATCTCCTCGAGCCGGTACGCGGCCAGGACCGGGTTGAACAGGCTCATGCTCACGATGATCGCGAGCTCGACGGCGATCACGATCGCGAGCCCGAGCGGCCCGGGCCGGACGAAGGCGAGGCCGACCAGCCAGACCACGCGTAGGGTGCCGACCACGCGCACGACGCGCCGCCGGCCCCAGCGGGCCACGACCCGCGGCGCCAGGCGCGAGCCGAGCAGCCCGCCGAGGCAGGGGGCTGCGAAGGCGAGCCCGTACTGCCACGGCGGAAACCCGAGCTCGCGCAGCAGGAGCACGGCCAGCAGCGGCTCGGTCGCCATGATCAGGCCGCTCACGAGCACCTGGTTGGCGTACAGCCGACGCAGCCCGGGATGGCCGAACAGCAACCGCCACCCCTCCAGCAGCTCGCCGAGCCGGGTCCGGCGGACGGCGGGGGCGGGGCACTCCTCGCGGTCGCGGATCGCGGCGATCCCCAGCGCCGACAGCAGGTAACTCACCGCGTCCGCGACGACGCTCGCGACCGGCCCGAACAGCCCGACCGCGGCGCCGCCGAGCGGGGGCCCGACCGCGATGGAGCTCCAGTTCGTCGACTCGAACCGGGCGTTGGCCACGAGCAGGTCCGCGGGCTCGACCACCCGCTTGAGGTAGGCGCCGCTCGCCGCGTTGAACGCGATCTTGGCCGCCGCGACGACCGCCGAGACCACGAGCAGCTGGACGAAGCCGAGGATCCCGATGGCGTACGCGACCGGAATGGTCATCATCGCGGCGAACCGGGCCACGTCCATGGCGATCATCACCGGCCGCTTGCGCCGGAACTCGACCCACGGTCCGAGCGGGAGCGCGATCAGCGCGCCGACCGCCGGACCCATCGCCGAGAGCGCGGCCACCTGCCCCGGGCCGGCGTCCAGCGCGAGGACCGCGATGAGCGGGAGGGCGCCGAAGCCGAGTCCGGAGCCGTACGCGCTGACCGCGTACGCCGCCCACAGCCAGCCGAACCGCGCACCCAGATCCCGTCGAGCCACGCCGCCGATCTCAGCAGGCCGGGCCCGCCGCGATCAAACAACGCGCCCGCCGGGGCGCCACAACGGCCCGTTGTGCGCATAGGGTCGGCGGCGTGGATCTCGACGCCGTGCGTACCTTCGTCGCCGCCGCGGACGCCGGGCAGTTCCAGGGCGCCGCGGCGGAGCTGGCGGTCACGCAGCAGGCCGTGTCCAAGCGCATCGCGGCCCTCGAGCGGGATCTCGGGGTGCGCCTGTTCACCCGCACGGCCCGCGGCGCCCGGCTCACCGTCGACGGGCAGGCGTTCCTGCCGCACGCGCGGGAGTTGCTGCGCGTCGCCGAGCGCGCGGACGCCTCGGTGCGGCCCGGGAGGCGGGCCCTGCGCGTCGACGTCGTCAACCGCCGAATCGCCGCGGCGGTGCTGCTGCAGGAGTTCTACCGGGAGTACCCCCGCATCGACCTCGACGTCGTGACGCTCAGCGGCGACGTGGACGCGGCCGTGGCGGCGCTGCAGGCCGGGACGGTCGACGCCACCTTCCACGCCGTGCCCGGGCCCGCCCACCGGCTGCCGGAGGGGATCGGGGCCGCCCGCGTGATCGACGAGCCGCACGAGCTGCTCGTGGGGCCGCGCCACCCCCTCGCCGACGCCGGGTCGGTGACGCCGGCGGCGCTCGTGGGGCACCGCATCCGCATGCCGGGGCTGGCCCCCGGCACCGAGTGGGCCGCGTACTACGACGAGCTCGCCGCCGCCTTCGGGCTCACGATCGACGTGGTCGGGCCGATCTTCGGCAACGAGGCGCTGCTGGCCGAGATCGCCGAGTCCCCCACGGTGTCCACGCTGGTCGGGGCGGGCTCGTGGTACATGTGGCCGGACGCGTACGACCTGCGCCGCATCCCGGTGCGCGGGCCGGCCCCGATCTACCCGATGTCGCTGCTGTGGCGCCTGGACAACCCGCACCCGGGACTCGACCGGCTGCGCTCGTACGCGGTCGCGAAGTACGCGGCCCCCGCATGCGAGGTCTGGACGCCCGCGTGGGTCAGGCGGCCGGGAGCGACTCCTGGGCGATCTCTCCCTCGATAGCCGTCGACGCGCCCTCCAGGTGGGCCCGGCGCCCGAGCACGAAGACGTAGACCAGGAACGCGGCCCAGACCACGAAGCCGATGAAGTCGCGCACGATGTAGGGCAGCATGCCCGCCGGGGTCACGAACGCCTCCAGCAGCCCGCTGACCAGGAGCACGGCGACGAGCCCGAGGGCGACCAGCATGCCCTCCATCGCCGTGTCGGCCAGCGCGCGGCCGCGGGTGCGCAGCGGGCCCGGGGCCACCCAGGACCAGCCGATGCGCAGGCCCACGCCCGCCCCGACGAACACGGCGGTCAGCTCCAGCAGGCCGTGCGGGACGATCAGCCCGAAGAACGTGTCGGCGCGGCCGTAGCCGATCATGACCCCGCCGATGAGCCCGACGTTCATGGCGTTCTGGAACAGCAGGTACACGACCGGGAAGAAGACCACGCCCGAGGCCAGGCACTCGCCGGTGAGCAGCGCGTTGTGGGTCCACACGCGCAGGAACTGGTTCTGCGGGAGGTACTGGCTGTAGTAGCCCTCGAACTCCTCGTTGACCAGCGCGCTGATCTGGGCGTCGGAGAGGAAGTACCCGGCCACCGAGGGGTTCGCCGCCACGTATCCCATCAGCGCGAACGTGAAGAGCGAGAACGCGGTCGCCACGCCGCACCACCAGGGCCACGCGCGGTACACGGCCATCGGGAAGGTGTGGGTGAAGAAGCGGACCACCGTGGCCGGCGAGAACGAAGGGGCGCCCGTGAGCGCGTTGCGGGCACTCAGCACCAGCCGGGACAGCCGCGCGACGAGGATCGGGTCGGGCGAGCGGCTGCGGATGAGGCTCAGGTGCGTGGCGGCGCGCTGATACAGCGCCACGAGCTCGTCCGCCTCGGCCGCACCGAGCTTGCGGCGCTTCGCCAGCTCCTCCAGGCGCCGCCACTCGACGTTGTGCTCGGCGACGAAGGCGTCCAGGTCCACTCCGGCAGCGTAGACGGCGCCCGCACGCCCCGGGTGCCCGTTCTCCGTGGCTGCGGCCCCCACGAGGTGCGCGGCTGTAGCAAACTGTCAGCCATGACCGACCCCTCGGCCGCGGCCGCCCCCGGCGAGCGCCTCGTCAGCGGCGAGGCCGTCGAGCTCGAGGTGCGCGTGGCCCGGGCCGGTTCCCGCGTCCTGGCCCTGATGCTCGACATCGCGCTGCAGTGCCTGCTGCTGATCGCGCTGCTCTTCGCCACCGGCCTGGTGGTCTGGCTGACCCTGCGCGCGAACGTCTTCGACGGGGGCCTGTTCCAGGCGATCATCGTGATCCTGATGGCCGTCACCCTGATCGGGTATCCGGTGTTCTGGGAGACCCTCCTGCGCGGCCGGACGCCCGGCAAGGCGGCGATGGGCCTGCGCGTGGTCCGCGACGACGGCGGCCCGGTGCGCTTCCGCCACGCCCTCGCCCGTGCCCTGGTCGGCCTGGCCATCGAGTGGCCGGGCCTGCTCTTCCCGGTGGTCTCCTGGCTGGGCAGCCTGGGCGTGCTGATGCTGAACCCGAGCGGCAAGCGCATCGGCGACCTCGTCGCCGGCACGATCGTGATCCACGAGCGCACCCCGGCCGGCTGGGGCTGGGTCCCGGCCATGCCCCCGCCCCTGGTCCGCTGGGCCGCCCTGCTCGACCTGACCGGGCTGGACGACAGCCTGGCGCTGGCCGTGCGGCACTTCCTGGCCCGCAACCGCGAGATCGCCGAGCCCGCGCGCACGGCCCTGGGCCAGGCCCTGGCCCACGAGGTGTCGCAGCGCACGACGCCCCCGCCGCCGCCGGGCGTGCCGGGCTGGGCCTACCTGGCCGCGGTCCTGGCCGAGCGGCACCGGCGGTCGAGCCACCGCCTGGCGAAGGCCCGGGCGGCCTCGGCGGCGGTGTGGCCCGGGCTCTACGCGGTCGTCACGCCGCGCTTGCCGCCCCCGAAGTATCAGCCCAACGTGACCAGCTCGTGGGCGCCGCCGCAGCCGCCGGCCGACCGGCCGCCGATGCCGCGCCCGCCGGTCCCGCACGTCTGACCAGGCGGGTAAGGCATCAGGGGGATCAGCATCAGGGGATCAGCACCAGGGGATCAGCATCAGGCGGAGCGCAGGCCCCACTCCCCGATGTTGTACGTCGGTCCCCACACGGACGGGTTGTCGCGGATGTTGGCGTACTCCGAGTAGGTGAACGTGAGCGTCGGGCGCTGCATGAGCGGCAGCACGTACGCGTCCTTCGTCAGCAGGTCGTCCGCCTGGTTCAGCAGGTCCGCCGCGTGCCGCGGGTCCACGTCCGTCGCCGCCGAGTGCACCAGCCGGTCCAGCTCCGGGTTCGAGTACCCGCCGTAGTTGCCCACGGCCCCGGTGGCCCAGCGCCGCTCGGCCGCGCCCTGGTAGAGCGGGCCGTTGACGAAGTCGGCCAGCGCCAGGTCGAAGTCGGCGGAGGTCAGGGTCTGCGACAGGCTGTCGGCGGCCTCGGGGTGGGCGTCGATCCCGATGTTCTTCAGCGCGGCCGAGATCAGCTCGGCCGCGGCCGCCCGGGTGGCGTTGCCCTTGTCGTAGCGCAGCCGCAGCGCCGGCACGGCCTCGCCCGCCTTCGTGGACAGGCGGCCGTTGTCCAGCTTGTAGCCGGCGGTGGTGAGCAGCTTCTTCGCCTTCTCGGTGTCGCCGGTGCCCTGGCCGGTGCCGGAGATCACGTCCTTGTAGGCGGTGTCCCCGGGCACGAAGTTGTGGCTGCCCAGCGGCTTGAGGTTCTTGTCGAAGGCGCCGTAGGTCTTCTCGACCACCGTCTTGACGCTCACGGCGGTGAACAGCGCGCGGCGCAGGACCGGGTCGGCGAGGTACTTGTTGCGCACGTTGAGCGTCAGGTGCTCCCACGTGTAGCTCTCGCCCACCGAGTAGATCACCCCGGGGGTGGCCGCCACGCCGGCGACGAGGGCCTGGCTCGGCAGCGGCGACATGCCGGTGAGCTCCTTGGCCTTCAGCGCGGGCAGGATCGCGTTGGGATCGGTGATGACCTTGAACGTGATGGTGTCGAGGCTGGGCTTGATCTTGCCGTACCACTTGTCGTTCTTCTTGAGCACCAGGCTCTGGCCCTGGTTGTAGCTGTCGACCTGGTAGGGGCCGCCGGACCAGGTCGGCACCGTGCGGGCGAACCAGTCGGACGCGGCCGCGACGCCGGCGGGCTTGGTCAGGTCGAAGCCCTGCTTGGTGGCCAGGTGCGAGGGGTACAGCCCGTCGTTGGAGAAGAGGCCCTTCCAGTCGCCGAAGGTCTTGCCGTCGGTGAAGGTCATCGTGACGGTCTTGCCGCCGTCGGAGCCGACGATGCTCTTGATCACGTCGTAGCCGGCGGTGGCCGCGGGCGTGCAGTTCGAGCAGTGCGCCGGGTTGCCCGAGTTCTGCTTCCACGCGAAGACGAAGTCGTCGGCGGTGACCGGGATGCCGTCGCTCCAGACCGCGTCGGGACGGATCTTGTAGACGATCGTCTCGGGGTTCTGGTTGGTGATGTCGGCCGAGCTCACGAGGTCGGCGTTGAGCTGGAGGCGGCCCTGCGGGTCGACCTTGAACACCTGCGGCAGGAGGCCCGACAGCGCCTGCTTGGTCGCGGGCGAGGCGCCGTCGCGGGTGTTCACGTTCCAGTTGGCGATGGGCTGTTCGAGGCCGTACGTATACGCCCCGCCGAGCTTGAGATCGCCACCGTTGCAGGTCGTCGGGTTCTTCTCGCAGTCCGCGAACCCGATGGTGGCCGTCGGTGACGGCTTGCTGGAGCCGCCGCCGGTGCACGCGCCGAGCAGCAGCGCGGCCGCCGCCAGCGCCGCGATCGAGCCCCGCATCTGCCTTCCAGTTACAAACGCCACCCGGCCACCATAGGGGGCGGGCCTAGACGAAGAGGGCACGACCCCACGAGTCGTCCGCGGCGGAGACTCCGGGTGGGCAGGCGAACAGGCCGCTGGAGACGTGCCGGATGTACTCGTTGAGCGCGTCCTGCCGCGACAGCCGGGTCTGGATCGGCACGAACTGCTTGCGGGGGTCGCGCTGGTACGCGATGAAGAACAGGCCCGCGTCGAGCCGGCCCAGGCCGTCGGAGCCGTCGACGAAGTTGTAGCCGCGGCGCAGCAGCCGGGCCCCGTCGTTGAACTGGGGGTGCGCGAGGCGCACGTGGGAGTCCCGCGGGATCGTCTCACCCGAGAAGTCCGGCTCGTCGAACTCGCCCGCCTTGCCCAGCGCCGCGCCCTCGCCCTTGTTCCGGCCGATGATCGCCTCCTGCTCGGCCAGGGAGGTGCGGTCCCACGTCTCGATCACCATCCGGATCTTGCGGGTGACCATGTAGGAGCCGCCGGTCATCCACTCCGGGCCGTCGCCCGGCTGCACCCAGAGCTGCTCGTCGAGCAGCTTCGTGTCCTCGGCCTTCAGGTTGGCCGTGCCGTCCTTGAAGCCGAACAGGTTCCGGGCGGTCTGCTGGGTCCGCGACGTCGAGGAAGTCCGGCCGAACCCGAGCTGCGACCAGCGCACGCTCACCACGCCGAAGCCGATGCGGGCCAGGTTGCGCACCGCGTGCACGGCCACCTGAGGGTCGTGCGCGCACGCCTGCACGCAGATGTCCCCGCCGGAGATCTCGGGCTTCAGCGCGTCCTTGGCGAACTTCGGCAGGTCGGCGAGCGCCTCGGGGCGCCGGTCCGCGATGCCGAAGCGGTCCTTGCCCTCGGCCGTGCGGAAGAACGTCGGGCCGAAGCCGACGGTCAGCGTCAGCCCGGACGGCGGCAGCCCGATGGCCTCGCCGGTGTCGTCGGGCGCCGCCTCCGGCACCCCGTTCACGGCCCCGATGGCGCCGGCGTCCCGCCCCGCCGTCATCCGGGCCGCGGCCGCCGTCCACTTCCGCAGCAGCTCGGCGACCTCGGCCTTCTTCTCCGTGATCACGTCGAACGCGACGAAGTGCAGCCGGTCCTGGGCGGGCGTGACGATCCCGGCCTGCCGGGCCCCGTAGAAGGGCACCGCCGCGCCCGGGTCGTTGGCCCGGGCGGGCGGCGGGTCGTCGAAGACCTGCAGGCCGACGGCTCCGCCGGCCGCGGCCCCGAGGGCCCCGGCTCCGGCGAGTCCGAGCATCTTGCGACGATCCATGGCGAGAACTCCGGTCGTTACTTGGAGGCGACGAGCGGGGCGACCTTGCTGATCGGCTCGGCGAGCGCGTTGATCGCGTCGGCCAGCGACTTGAGCTGGGCCTCGGAGAGCTCGTTGTGGAACTTCCAGCCGTCGCCGTTGCGGTACTTGTCGAGCTCCGCCTGCGCCGCCGCGAACTTCTCGTCCAGGCTCTTGGCCAGGGCGGCGTCCTTCTCCTCGATGACCGGGCGCAGCGCCGCGATCGCGGCCCGGGAGCCCTCGAGGTTGGCCTGGAAGTCCCACAGGTCGGTGTGCGAGAAGGTGTCCTCCTCGCCGGTGATCTTGCCGGTGGCGACCTCGTCCAGCAGCTCCTTGGCGCCGTTGGCGAGCTCGATCGGGGACAGCTGCACCGTCTCGGCCTTGCTCACGATGGTCTTGACGTCCTCGAGCAGCTTGTCGGCGGTCGGGCCGGACTTGCTGATGTCCTTGGTGACCCAGAGGTCCTTCTCGATCTTGTGGAAGCCGGTCCACTCCTGGCCGGGCTCGAGGTCGGCCTCGCGGGCGTCGATCGCCGGATCGAGGTCGCCGAAGCTCTCGGCCACGGGCTCGATGCGCTCCCAGTAGGTGCGGGCGATCGGGAACAGCGACTTGGCCTTCTCGGCGTCGCCGGCCTTGACCGCGTTGACGAACTCGGTCGTCTTGTCGATCAGGGCGCCCGTGTTGTTCTTCACGTACGTCTGGTAGTCCTTGGTCGCCTGGGCGAGCTTGGCGTCGTCGGTCAGCGGCTTGCTCTCGCCGGTGGCCTTGAACTGGCCGCGGATGCCGTTGCCGACCATGCCCGGCTTGCAGGCGGTCTCGTAGGTGCCGGCCGGCAGCTCCACGATGAGGTCGCGGGTGAGACCCGGCGCGACGTTCTCGACCTCGCCGACGATGCGGTCGCCGGTGGCGTACACGTAGAACTCGGTGACCTTGCCGCCCTTGTTGCTGACGGAGAAGGTGACCGGCCCGGACGCCGTCTCGGTCCGCTCGACCTTGCACTCGGAGTCGGTGGCGGTGACGGCGATCTTGCCGTTGGAGCTGGCCTCGGCCCCGGCCCCGGAGCCGCTCTTGTCGTCGCCGCAGCCGGTCAGCGCGACGGCCAGCGCCGGTACGGCACCGATCACGAGCAGGCGTGATGTACGCATGGTTCTCCTACGAGACATGGAAGAGGGGGTGGTGCGGCGTCAGGCTTCGGAGACGACCGGCTTCGATGCCGGCTCGGATGCCGGTCGGCGCAGCAGCGGCAGCAGGAAGAGGACCAGGACCGGCACCCCGTAGGCGATCCAGGCGATGGTCTCGAGCACGGACGGCTGCGGCGTGAAGTTGAACATGCCGCGCAGCAGCTCCGCGTACCACGCGGTGGGCGGCAGCGCGCCGGAGAGGTCGAACGCGTGGTTGTTCAGCCCCGGCAGGATGTTGGCCTCCTGCAGGTCGTGCACCCCGTACTTGAAGATCCCGGCGGCCACGAGCACGAGCAGCGCGCCCGTCCAGGTGAAGAACTTCGTCAGGTTGATCCGGATGGCGCTGGCGTAGAGCAGCCAGCCGAGCACGACCGAGGTGGCGAGGCCGAGCGAGATGCCGACGATCGGCTGCCAGGTATCGGCGCCCTGGGCCGCGGCGAAGAAGAGGATCGACGTCTCCAGGCCCTCGCGGGCGACGGCCAGGAAGGCCATGCCGGCGACCGCGAAGGGGCCGACCTGGATCGCGTCCTCGAGCTTGCCGCGCAGCTCCTTGGCCATCTGGCGGGCCATCCGCCGCATCCAGAAGATCATGAAGGTGACGAACACGACAGCGATCAGCGAGGCGATCGCGTCCACCATCTCCTGGTGGGGGCCGGAGAGGTACGCGGTGCCGGCCTGCAGCAGGGCGGCCACCCCGATGGAGAGCAGCGCCGCGACCGCGACGCCGGTCCAGACCCACCGCAGCAGGTGCTTGCGGTCGCTCTTGACCAGGAACGCGACCAGGATCGAGACCACGAGCGTGATCTCGAGCCCCTCGCGCAGGCCGATCAGGTAGATGGCGGTCATTCGAGCTCCGCAGGTAAGCCTTGTCTTACTTAGGTCAGCATTACCTTAGACCTCACCGGCATGTCCTACAAGCTTGTGGCACTTGAACACCAAGGGGCCCCGCCGGAGTACTCCGGCGGGGCCCCTTGACGATCGGACTCAGTAGCGGTAGTGGTCCGCCTTGTAGGGGCCCTCCACCGGGATGCCGAGGTATTCGGCCTGCTTCTTGGTCAGCTCGGTGAGCCGGACGCCAAGCGCGTCCAGGTGCAGCCGGGCGACCTTCTCGTCGAGGTGCTTGGGCAGCGTGTAGACGCCGATCGGGTACTCCTCGGTCTTCGTGAACAGCTCGATCTGCGCGATCGTCTGGTTCGCGAAGCTGTTGGACATGACGAACGACGGGTGACCGGTCGCGTTGCCCAGGTTGAGCAGGCGGCCCTCGCTCAGCACGATGATCGAGTGACCGTCGTCGAACTTCCACTCGTCGACCTGCGGCTTGATGTTGATCCGCGTCACGTCGGAGCGACGGGCCAGGCCGGCCATGTCGATCTCGTTGTCGAAGTGGCCGATGTTGCCGACGATCGCCTGGTGCTTCATCCGGCCCATGTGCTCGGCGGTGATGACGTCGAGGCAGCCGGTGGCGGTGATGAAGATGTCGGCGGTCTCGACGACGTCCTCCATCGTGGCGACCTGGTAGCCGTCCATCGCGGCCTGCAGGGCGCAGATCGGGTCGACCTCGGTGACGATGACCCGGGCGCCCTGGCCGCGCAGCGACTCGGCGCAGCCCTTGCCCACGTCGCCGTAGCCGAAGACCACGGCCACCTTGCCGCCGATGAGCACGTCGGTGGCGCGGTTGATGCCGTCGATGAGCGAGTGACGGCAGCCGTACTTGTTGTCGAACTTCGACTTCGTGACGGAGTCGTTGACGTTGATCGCCGGGAAGAGCAGGGTGCCGGCCTGCTGCATCTCGTAGAGGCGGTGCACGCCGGTGGTGGTCTCCTCGGTCACGCCCTTGATGCCGGCCGCGACGCGGGTCCAGCGGCGGTTGTCCTCGCCGATGGAGCGCTGCAGCAGCTTGAGGATGACCGCGTACTCCTCCGAGTCGGCGGTGTCCGGCGACGGCACGGCCCCCGCGCCCTCGAACTCGGCGCCCTTGTGCACCAGCAGCGTGGCGTCGCCGCCGTCGTCGAGGATCATGTTCGGGCCCTGGCCGTCGGGCCAGAGCAGCACCCGCTCGGTGCACCACCAGTACTCGTCGAGGGTCTCGCCCTTCCAGGCGTAGACCGGCACGCCGGCCGGCTTCTCGGGGGTGCCCTCGGGGCCGACGGCGATCGCGGCGGCGGCGTGGTCCTGGGTCGAGAAGATGTTGCAGCTGGCCCAGCGCACCTGCGCACCGAGCGCGACGAGCGTCTCGATCAGCACCGCGGTCTGGATCGTCATGTGCAGCGAGCCGGTGATCCGCGCGCCCTTCAGGGGCTGCGTCGCGGCGAACTCGCGCCGGATGGCCATGAGGCCGGGCATCTCGTGCTCGGCGAGCTGGATCTCCTTGCGCCCGAACGCGGCGAGGGACAGATCGGCCACCTTGAAGTCACCGTCGGCGACGGTGCTCGGCGGCAGCGTGCTGGTCAATGCGATCTCCTGGTCTGCAGAGGCGTACGGCGACCCTTCACGGTACGCGGCGACCGGAGAGCCTTCCAATCGCCCCGGCCCGAAGTGACCGGGACAGCGAGCGGGGCGGCGGGATTGCTCCCACCGCCCCGCTCTTCCCCCCGGTTTGGTTCCCCCGCATTGGCTTGGAGCGCTGTCTCAAACCCTGCGTAGCCATGACACTACTCTGCGCAACTCAAGATGTCCAGCAAATGCTCCGAATTCGGACACCTTGGATGGGTAACGAGACCGGCCGCGCCGCGAGGAACGCGACGCGGCCGGTTCAACAGCCCGCGCTTGGCGCGAGTCCGCCCGAGTGGGTGAACTCAGGTCAGCGGCGTCGCCGCCTGGAAGGCCTCGCCGGACCCGCTGAGCGCGAGCTCCGGCCGGCTCGCCGGCGCGAACGCCGCCTGGCCGGGGCTCAGCGTCACCGGGAGCGCCCCGTCGTCGACCCGGACCGAGCCCCGGGTGCACAGCACGATCCGCGGCCCCGAGCCCGGCAGCCGCACCGCCGGCCGGTCGGCGCCGAGCACCGCCCGGTGCAGCGCGAAGTCGGGCACGGGCACCGGGTAGGCCGACAGCCCGCCGCCCAGGTCCTCCGCGTGGGTGACGGGCTCGTCGAGCACCTCGAAGCGCAGCACCCGCAGCAGCTCCTCGACGTCCACGTGCTTCGGGGTCAGGCCGCCGCGCAGCACGTTGTCGGAGGCGGCCATGATCTCGACGCCGACGCCGCGCAGGTAGGCGTGCAGGTTCCCGGCCGGCATCCAGACCGCCTCGGCCGGGCGCAGCCGGATCCGGTTGAGCAGCGTGGCCACGATGACCCCGCTGTCGCCCGGATACTGCTCGGCAAGCCCGGTGACCAGGTCGTAGGCCGGCTTCTCGGCCGCCCGCGGGCCGCACGCGGCCACGACCTCGCCGACGAGATCCGCGTCCGGATGGCCGAGCAGGCCCCCGACCGCGTCGTGCAGGGCCGCGGCCGGGTCGGCCTGGCTCAGCGCGTCGATCGTCGGCTTGAGCCGCGCCACGCCGAGCGCGGCGAGGTCGGCCGCGGCCGCCGCCGGGTCGCGGAAGCCGCACAGCGCGTCGAAGTCGGTCAGCGCGACCAGCATCTCCGGCTTGTGCCAGGCATCGACGTAGGACTGGTGCCCGGCCGCGTGCGCCGCCCGGGCCTGCTCCAGCGTCGGGTGCGCCTGCAGCGACAGCGGCTGGGCGGCCGCGAGCACCTTGAGCAGGAACGGCAGCCGCGTGCCGAAGCGCTCGACGTTGGCCGCGCCGAGCAGCGTCCGCGGGTCGGCGGCGATCGCGTCGACCAGCGAGGTGCCGCTCACCGCGAGCCGCGACGGGCTGGCCGGGTGGGCCCCCATCCACAGCTCGGCCTCGGGGTCCGGGGTCGGCGTGGGCCGGCCCTGCAGCGTGGCGATCGCGGTGCGCGAGCCCCAGGCGTACTTGCGGATCGGGCTGTCGAGCAGTTCCACGGTCAGTGCGCCTCCGCGCTGGTCGGGACGGTGTTCTGGTCGGCCTCGCCGGCCTTGGCGGCGCGGTAGATGTCGGGCTCCAGATAGATCACGCGGGCGATCGGCACCGCGGCCCGGATGCGGGCCTCGGCGGCGTCGATGCCCCGGGCGATCTCGTCGGCCGTCTCGTTGTGCCGGACCGCGATCTTCGCCGCGACCAGCAGCTCGTCCGGGCCCAGGTGCACGGTGCGCATGTGGATCACGCGCTCGACCTCGGGGCCGTCGACGATCGCCCGCTCGATCGCGGCGACCTGGTCCGGGGTGGCCGCCTCGCCGACGAGCAGGCTCTTCATCTCGACCGCCAGCACGCCCGCGACCGCGATGAGCAGCACGCCGATGGCCGCGGTGCCGATGCCGTCCCAGATGCCGTTGCCGGTGATCAGGGTCAGCCCGACGCCGAAGAGCGCGAGCACCAGGCCGAGCAGGGCCGCGAAGTCCTCGAGCAGGATGACCGGCAGCTCCGGCTC
Organism: Dactylosporangium sp. CA-052675; assembly: GCF_050947935.1. Classification (GTDB taxonomy): domain Bacteria; phylum Actinomycetota; class Actinomycetes; order Mycobacteriales; family Micromonosporaceae; genus Dactylosporangium. The sequence continues at coordinate 9,600,599 of NZ_CP192010.1, forward strand.
CTTGGCCCGGCGGATGAACTGCACCCAGGTCGCCTTGCCCTTGATCTTCCTCGTCTCACCGATCGCGGTGCGGAAGGACAGGCCCTCCATGACGATCGCCGCGAGGAGGACCGCCACCGGCACCCACTGCCAGGACTCGATCGGCTCCGGGTGGGAGATCTTGTGCCAGGCCTCGTAGATGGCGAAGACGCCGCCGACGAAGAACAGCACGACAGCGACGATGAAGGCGTAGATGTACCGCTCGCGGCCGTAGCCGAACGGGTGGCGCGCGGTGGCCCGCTTCGAGGCCTGCTTGCCGCCGAGCAGCAGCAGGCCCTGGTTGCCGGAATCGGCCACCGAGTGGATGGCCTCGGCCAGCATCGACGACGACCCGGTCAGGAAGAACGCGACGAACTTGGTGACGGCGATGCCCAGGTTGGCGGCCAGCGCCGCCAGGATTGCCTTCGTCCCGCCCTCGGTACTCACATCGCCTCCGCTTCGCCACGGCGATGCGGGGCATCGCACTGAGTTGATTGGTGAGAGGCCCCTCCGCTTCGCTTCGGACCGCTCACGGACTCACCAGATCCTTCATCTCGGACACAGCAGGGACGGCCATCGGGTCGAAGCCGTGGGCCAGACCCAGGTAGATCGAGGTGAAGTCCGGCACGGCGACGAGCGAGGCCAATCGTTCCAGAGCGGAGCCACCCTCGGCGGTGATCAGGCTCACCCGCACGCCCCGGCGCTCGGCCAGCTCCTGCACGGCCTCGGCCCGTCGCTCCTCGACCACGACCGGCTCGCCGTCGTCCTCGTCCTCGCCGGTGAGCCCGCCGTCGCGCAGCAGCACCAGCCGCAGCCGGGTGGCCGGGTTGTCGGCGTCCTCGTCCGGGTCGGCGAAGATGTCCCGATCGGCCTCGGCCAGGCCGCCGTAGACCCCGTCGAGCAGGCCGACCCGGCCCCGGCCCGCCTCGCCGAGCGCGCCGACGACTGCGGGGTAGCGGGCGTTGGCCGACAGCGTGTCGCCGAAGCGGCGGGCCGCCACGGTGGCCAGCGGCGAGGAGCCCCAGACGATCGGCACCGAGTGGGCCAGGTCCAGGGCCAGGCTCTTGCCCGGGTTCACGAACGTCTCCATCGCCGTGCGGCACCGCTCGGCGTCGGCGTCCAGCCGCGCGGCGGTCTCGGCGAAGTCGGCCTCGGTGACCTTGACCAGGCCGAGCTGGCGCGCGGCGAGCAGCACCGGGACGGTCAGGCCCCAGAGGCTGGCCCGGGCCGGCGCCCGCCGCGGCACCGGGATGAACGGCGCGCGGAAGCGGTCGGCCAGGGCGTGCAGCTGGGTGTCGGGCGCACCGATGGCCACGAGCCGGGCCCCGCGGCGACCGGCGGCCTCGGCGGCGGCGAGCGCCTCCGGGGAGCGGCCGGACGCCGAGACGGCGATGACCACGTCGGCCGCGCCGACCCAGCCGGGGATGCCCGCGCTGCGGTGGGCCAGGACCGGCACCGGGCAGCGCGGCCCGGCGACGGTCTCGAGGATGTCGCCGGTGCGCGCGGCCGTGCCGACGCCCGCGACGACCACGGCCCGCGGGCGGCCCTCGTCGGCCAGCGCGCTCAGGTCGGTCTCGGCGGCCAGCGTGGCCGCCTCCCGCACCTGGGCACCGGCCGACGCGGTCGCGCGCAGCATGCCGCCCGGGTCGTTCTTCTCCAGCGCCTCGGCGTTGTCCAGCAGCGCCAGGTCGATCTCGCGATGCCCGCGGACCCCCGCAGTGCCTTCCAGTGGATTCATGCCGCACCACCCTCTTCGGTCTTGGCGGATTCCCCGTCGGTGCCGTTCTCAACCGCACCGTCGGGAGAGGGCCGGCGCGCCTCGTCGAGCAGGAGCACCGGGATGCCGTCGCGGATCTCGAAGATCCGCCCGCATTCGGTGCAGGTCAACGTCTGCGCATCGGCATCGAGGGTGAGCTCGGCGTGGTGCTCGTCGGGGCAGCGCAGGATCGACAGCAGGGCGGGGTCCACGGACACGCGTTCCAACTCCTTCTCAGCGGCGGACGACTCAGCGGCGGATGACGGCCAGCATCTCATCGCGCAGCGCCGCCATCCGCTCGGCGGTCGGCGCCTCAACGTTAAGCCGCAGAAGCGGTTCCGTGTTGGACGGGCGCACGTTGGCCCAGCTGCCGTCGGGGAAGCTGAGGGTGATCCCGTCGAGCCGGTCGATCTCCACCGGGAACGCCCGCTCGATCTCGGCCATCTTCGCGGCGGTGTCGGCGACCGTGGAGTTGATCTCGCCCGAGGCCGCGTACCGCTCGTAGTCCTTGGCCAGCGCCGACAGCGGGGCGGGCTGGCCGCCGAGCAGGGCCAGCGTGTGCAGGGCGGCGAGCATGCCGGTGTCGGCGCCCCAGAAGTCGCGGAAGTAGTAGTGCGCCGAGTGCTCGCCGCCGAAGACCGCGCCGGTGCGGGCCATCTCGGCCTTGATGAACGAGTGCCCGACCCGGGTCCGCACCGGCTCGCCGCCGTGCTCGCGGACGATCTCGGGCACCACCTTGGAGGTGATGAGGTTGTGGATGATCGTCGCGCCCGGCTCCTTGGCCAGCTCGCGGACCGCGACCATCGCCGTGATCACCGACGGGGAGACCGCCTCGCCCCGCTCGTCGACCACGAAGCAGCGGTCGGCGTCGCCGTCGAAGGCCAGGCCGATGTCGGCGCCGGTCGCGCGGACCTTGGCCTGCAGGTCGACCAGGTTGGCCGGCTCCAGCGGGTTGGCCTCGTGGTTGGGGAAGGTGCCGTCGAGCTCGAAGTACAGCGGGATGATCGTCAGCGGCAGGCCCGAGCCGAGCACGGCCGGCACCGTGTAACCGCCCATGCCGTTGCCGGCGTCGACCACGACCGTCAGCGGCCGGATGGCGGAGAGGTCCACGAGCTTGAGCAGGTGGGTGGCGTACCGCTCCAGCAGGCTGTACTGCTCCAGCCCGCCCTTGAGCCCGCCCTCGGGAACCCGGGCCCCGCTGTCGAGGATCTGCTGCGCGCGCTCGCGGATCTCGGTCAGGCCGGTGTCCTGCCCGACCGGCTTGGCGCCCTGTTTGCACAGCTTGATCCCGTTGTACTGCGCGGGATTGTGGCTCGCGGTGAACATGGCGCCGGGCAGGTCGAGCACGCCCGAGGCGTAGTACAGCAGGTCGGTGGAGCCCAGGCCGGCCTCCAGCACGTCGGCGCCCTCGGCGCGCGCGCCGTTGGCGAACGCCGTCGCCAGGGCCGGGCCCGACGCCCGCATGTCGTGCGCGGTCACGATCTTCTCGGCGAACTCCCCGCGGCTGCGCAGCGTCTGCACGAATGCCCGCCCGAGTGCCTCCGCCACCGGCTCGTTGAGCTGGTCGGGCACCGTCCCCCGCACGTCGTAGGCCTTGACGATCCGGCTCAGGTCGATCACAGTCTCGCACCCCTAGTCGTGGTCGCTGTTCCTACGACGGAGCCTAGTGCGGTTGCGTTCCGTGCACGTGTCAGTCCTAAGTTGCGCATGTGAGAACCAGGAAAGCTTGTGGTGCAGGATGAGCACATGGCGGAGGAAGGCAACTCCCTGCGGGCGATCGTCGCGGCCCTGTCCGCGAACCTCGGCATCGCGCTGAGCAAGTTCGTCGCGTTCCTGTTCACCGGCTCGTCGTCGCTGCTCGCGGAGGCCGTGCACTCGGTGGCCGACACCGCCAACCAGGTGCTGCTGCTCATCGGCGGCCGCCGCGCCCAGCAGCGGGCCAGCCAGCTGCACCCGTTCGGCTACGCACGGTTCCGGTACTTCTACGGCTTCCTCGTCACCCTCGTGATCTTCCTCGTCGGCGGCGTCTTCGCGCTCTTCGAGGGCTGGCAGAAGCTGCACCACCCGGAGCCGGTCGAGGACCCGATCTGGGCGTTCGCGGTGCTGGGCATCTCGGTCGGGCTGGAGTCGTTCTCCCTGCGCACCGCGGTGCACGAGGCCGAGCCGTCCCGCCGCGGGGCGCCCTGGCTGCGGTTCATCCGGACCACCCGCTCGCCCGAGCTGCCGGTCGTGCTCGCCGAGGACTTCGGCGCGCTGACCGGCCTCACCTTCGCCTTCGTCGGCATCACCCTCGCGGTGATCACCGGCGACGGGCGCTGGGACGCGGCCGGCACCCTGGCCATCGGCGCGCTGCTCGTGGTCATCTCGATCACGCTGTCGCAGCGGATGCGCAGCCTGCTCATCGGCGAGTCGGCCGACAACGGCACCCTGCTGGCGATCGAGGCGGCGATCGAGCGGGAGCCGCTGATCGAGCGCATGATCCACCTGCGCACCATGCATCTCGGCCCCGATCAGCTGCTGATCGCGGCCAAGGTGGCGGTGCGGGCCAGCGAGACGATGGCGCACGTGGCCCAGGCGATCAACCGCGCCGAGCACCAGGTCCGCGACGCCCTGACCTACGAGTGCTTCATCTTCCTGGAGCCGGACGTGTTCGACGCGAAGCTCTTCGAGACCGCCGAGCGCCCGCCCGGCTCCTCCGCGACCGAGCACCGTGAGGCCTGGGAGTGAACCGGCGCGCGGATTTCGAGGGGGTGCGGGTGGAGCGAAGCTCCCCCGCCGCTTCCGCAGGCACAGCCGGGAGCCGGACGGGTTCGACACGAAGCTCTCCGAGACCGCCGAGCGCCCGCCCGGCTCCTCCGCGACCGAGCACCGTGAGGCCTGGGAACAGCTAGAGCTGCAGGCCGGTGAGGACCATCACGCGCTCCTCGGTGTAGTCGGCCATCGCGCTGGCCAGGCCCTCGCGCCCGACCCCGCTGGCCTTGGCCCCGCCGTAGGGCATCTGGTCGGCCCGGTAGCTGGGCACGTCACCGACGATCACCCCGCCGACGTCGAGCACCCGGTGGGCCTCGAAGGCCCGGTCCAGCCGCCGGGTGAACACGCCGGCCTGCAGCCCGTAGGGCGAGGCGTTGACCGCCGCGAACCCGTCGGCGTCGGAGGCGACGCGCTCGAGCACCAGCACCGGGCCGAAGACCTCCTCGGCGCTGACCTTGGCGTCGGCCGGCGCGTGCGCGAGGACGGTCGGGGCGTAGGCGGCGCCGTCGCGGGTGCCGCCGGTGAGCAGCTTGGCCCCGGCCGCGACCGCCTCGCCGACCCAGTCCTCGACCCGCCGGGCCGCGGCCTCGCTGATGAGCGGGCCGACGTCGGTCTCGTCGGCGGCCGGGTCGCCGGTCACCTGGGCCTCGACCGCGGACACCAGCCTCTCGGCCAGCGCGTCGTAGTGGCGCTCGTGGACGTACACCCGCTGAACCGCGATGCAGCTCTGCCCGGCCTGGTAGTTGGAGAAGGTGGCGATCCGGCTCGCCGCCCAGTCCAGGTCGTCCCAGTCCTCGCACACCACCACGGCCGCGTTGCCGCCGAGCTCCAGGGTGACGTGCTTGCGCGGCACGGCGTCGCGGATCTGCCAGCCGACCGGGCCCGAGCCGGTGAACGACACGACGGGCAGCCGCGGGTCGGCGACCAGGGCGGAGGCGCGGTCGTTCGGGATCGGCACGATCGACCACATCCCCGCGGGCAGGTCGGTGCGGTCGGAGGCTTCGGCCAGGATCTCGCCGAGCAGCAGCGCGCTGAGCGGGGTCGCCGGGGCCGGCTTGAGCACGATCGGCGCGCCGACGGCCAGGGCCGGGGCGACCTTGTGGGCGACCAGGTTGAGCGGGAAGTTGAACGGGGAGATGCCCAGCACCGGGCCCCGGGGCACCCGCTTGACCAGGGCGATGCGGCCGGTCGCGGCCGGGTCGGTGTCGAGGCGCTGCAGCGAGCCGGAGAAGCGGCGGGCCTCCTCGGCGGCCCAGCGGAACGTCGACACCGCGCGGGCGACCTCGCCCCGCGACCACTTCATCGGCTTGCCGTTCTCGGCGGTGATGAGCCGGGCGACCTCCTCGGCGCGCTCCTTGAGCCGGGCGCTGACGTGGTCGAGGGCGGCGGCCCGGACGCTCGCGGGCAGGGCCGCGGCCTCGGCGGCGACGGCGGCCGCGGCGGCGACCGCCGCCTCCACCTGCTCGGGGGTGGCGTTGGAGGTGATGCCGACCTGACGCCCGTCGTAAGGGTGGCGGATCTCGACGGCGTCGTCGCTGGTTGCCGGGCGCCCGGCGATGAAGAACGGGGTCACGATTCCACCCTAACTCCAACGGAAACAGTTGCCCGAGGGCTTGTGTGCGACGGATTCGATGGAAAGATGTCCGTGCCGGGCACTCAAGGGAGCGGACATGACCGAACAGCTGCAGAACTTCGTCGACGGCGCCTACACCGACCCCGCCGACGGCCGTTACTCCGACCTGATCGACCCGTCCACCGGCGAGGTGTTCGCCTCCGCGCCGGTCTCCGGCGCCGAGGACGTCGACCGCGCCGTGCGCGCCGCGGCGAAGGCCTTCGAGACCTGGCGCGACGCCACGCCCGCCGAGCGGCAGCGGGCCCTGCTCAAGCTCGCCGACGCGATGGAGGACCGGGCGTCGGAGATCATCGACGCCGAGGTGCGCAACACCGGCAAGCCGCGCGCGATGACCGCCAGCGAGGAGCTGCCGCCGTCGATCGACCAGATCCGGTTCTTCGCCGGCGCCGCCCGGGTGCTCGAGGGCAAGTCGGCCGGTGAGTACATGAAGGGCCACACCAGCTACGTGCGGCGCGAGCCGATCGGCGTGTGCGCCCAGGTCACCCCGTGGAACTACCCGCTGATGATGGCGGTGTGGAAGATCGCCCCGGCGCTGGCCGCGGGCAACACGGTGGTGCTGAAGCCCTCCGACACCACGCCGGTCTCGTCGCTGCTGCTGGCCGAGCTGGCCGCCGAGTTCCTGCCGCCGGGCGTGCTCAACGTGATCACCGGCGACCGGGACACCGGCCGCGCCCTGGTCGCCCACCCCACCCCGAACTTCGTCTCCATCACCGGCTCGGTCCGGGCCGGGCGCGAGGTGGCCGCCGGGGCCGCCCCGTCGCTCAAGCGCACCCACCTGGAGCTGGGCGGCAAGGCCCCGGTCGTGGTCTTCGACGACGCCGACCTGGCCGCCGCGGCCGAGGCGATCGCGGTCGCGGGCTACTTCAACGCGGGCCAGGACTGCACGGCGGCCACCCGCGTGCTGGCCGGGCCGGGCATCTACGACGACTTCGTGGCCGCGCTCGCCGAGCAGGCGGCCGCGACGAAGACCGGCGCCCCGGACGACGAGGACATCCTCTACGGCCCGCTGAACAACGCCAACCAGCTGGCCCGGGTCGGCGGCTTCATCGACCGGCTGCCCGAGCACGCCCGGCTCGACACCGGCGGGGCCCGGGTCGGCGACCGGGGCTACTTCTACTCCCCCACCGTCGTGTCCGGCCTGCGCCAGGACGACGAGATCATCCAGGACGAGGTGTTCGGGCCGGTCATCACCGTGCAGCGCTTCACCGACGAGGACGAGGCGGTGCGCTGGGCCAACGGGGTGGAGTACGGCCTGTCGTCCTCGGTCTGGACCCGCGACCACGGCCGCGCGATGCGCATGACCCGGCGGCTCGACTTCGGCTGCGTCTGGGTCAATGCCCACATCCCGATCGTCGCCGAAATGCCGCACGGTGGGTTCAAACAGTCCGGATACGGTAAGGACCTCTCCATGTACGGCCTCGAGGACTACACCCGGATCAAGCACGTCATGCACAACATCGAGCTGTGATGACATCGTCGGAGGATCTGCGCAAGCGCCGCTCCGCCGCCGTCGCGCGCGGGGTCAGCAGCATGATCGGCTCGTACGTCGACCACGCCTCCGGCGGCACCCTCACGGATGTCGACGGGCGGGAGTGGATCGACCTCGCGGCCGGCATCGCGGTCACGAACGTCGGCAACGCGAACCCGCGGGTGGCCGAGGCGGTGCGGCGGCAGGCGGAGCGGTTCACGCACACCTGCTTCATGATCGCGCCGTACGAGGGCTATGTCGCCGTCTGCGAGCAGCTCAACGCGCTCGCCCCCGGCGGCTTCGAGAAGCGCTCGGCCCTGTTCAACTCGGGCGCCGAGGCGGTCGAGAACGCGGTGAAGATCGCCCGGCACGCCACCGGGCGCCGGGCCGTCGTCGTGTTCGACCACGCGTACCACGGCCGGACCAACCTCACCATGGCGCTCACCGCCAAGGACATGCCCTACAAGCACGGCTTCGGCCCGTTCGCCGGCGAGATCTACCGGGTGCCGATGTCCTACCCGTTCCGCGACGGCCTCGCCGGCCCGGACGCCGCCGCGCTGGCCATCGGCATGATCGAGAAGCAGGTGGGCGCCGACCAGGTGGCCGCGGTGCTGATCGAGCCGATCCAGGGCGAGGGCGGCTTCGTGGTGCCCGCGCCGGGCTTCCTGCCGTCGCTGGCCGCCTGGGCGCGGGCGAACGGGGCGCTGTTCGTCGCCGACGAGATCCAGACCGGCTTCTGCCGCACCGGGGACTGGTTCGCCACCACCCACGAGCGGCTGGAGCCGGACCTGATCACCACCGCGAAGGGCATCGCCGGCGGCCTGCCCCTGGCCGGGGTGACCGGGCGGGCCGAGTTCATGGACGCCGTGCACCCGGGCGGCCTCGGCGGCACCTACGGCGGCAACCCGGTGGCCTGCGCGGCCGCGCTCGCCTCGATCGAGACCATGCGGGAGCTCGACCTGGCCGCAGCCGCCCGGCGGATCGAGTCCGTCATGCTGCCCCGCCTGCGCGACCTGCAGTCCCGCTTCCCGTTCATCGGCGACGTCCGCGGCCGGGGCGCGATGCTGGCCCTGGAGATCGTGGTGCCGGAGTCCGCCGCGCCGGGCGAGCTCACCGCCGAGCGGGGCTGGGCCAGGGGCGCGCCGCTGGGCGCGACCCCGGACGCGGCGAAGACCGCCGACATCCAGCGCCTGGCCCACGAGGCCGGGCTGCTGCTGCTCACCTGCGGCACCTACGGCAACGTGATCCGCTTCCTGCCCCCGCTCGTGATGGACGACCCGACCCTGCAGCGCGCGCTCGACCTGCTGGAGTCGGCGCTCTGAGAACCCGTTCGACCCTTGGCGATCGGGGGTGACCTGGGTCACTATGGGTCATGCGGAATCCCTGGCTGGCCCTGCCGGCGGGCGCCGACGCCCGCGAGCGGATCGGTCAGGTCGGCCGCGCCTGGACCGCGTTCCTGGGCGGCGGCCGGGTCGGGGAGCAGGTGCGGGGCGTCGTCGCCGACTCGTGGCGGCGCAGCGCCGCGGCCCGGCTGGACCCGGACGCGACCGCGCCCGTGGACCTCGGCGACGAGGAGCTGGAGGAGTATCGCCGCAGCCATCCGCTGCGCCACGCGCTGCCGCTCTTCCGGGACCTGCTCGGCACCTTCGCCGAGGACGGGGACCACCTGATGGCCGTGTGCGACGCCCACGGCCGGCTGCTGTGGGTCGAGGGCCACAAAACGGTGGTGCGCCGGGCCGAGGACATGAACTTCGTCGCCGGCGCGCAGTGGGACGAGGCCCACGCGGGCACCAACGCGCCCGGCACCGCCATCGCCCTCGACCACGAGGTGCAGATCTTCGCCACCGAGCACTTCAGCCGCCGCGTCCAGCGGTTCACCTGCTCCGCCGCGCCGATCCACGACCCGCGCACCGGCCGCCTGCTCGGCGCGATCGACGTGACGGGCGGCGACCACCTGGCCAGCCCGCACTCGCTGGCGCTCGTCGTCGCCACCGCCCGCGCGGCCGAGGCGCACCTGGCCACCCTCGCGCCCTCCGGCCCCACGTTCACCGCGCTCGGCCGCGACGAAGCCGTGCTGCGCGGGCAGCGGCTGAGCCGACGGCACAGCGAGATCGTCGCCCTGCTGTGCGCCCATCCCGAGGGCCTCTCCGGCGACCGGCTCGCCCTGGAGCTCTACGGCGATGCGTGCGTCAATCCGGTCACCCTGCGCGCGGAGCTGTCGCGGCTGCGTCACGTGCTTGGTCCGCTGCTGCTGTCGCGCCCCTACCGGCTGCGCGACGCGGTCGCCTCCGACTTCGGCGAGATCGCGGAGCGCCTCGCGGCCGGGGACGTGAAGGGGGCCCTGCGCGCCTACCCCGGCCCGCTGCTGCCCAACTCGGAGGCGCCCGGCGTCGTGCGGCTGCGCCGGCTCATCGAGGGCCAGCTGCGCGCCGGGGTCCGGGCCAGTGGCGACCCGGGGATGCTCGCGGCCTGGACGGCGGCCGCCTGGGGCGCCGAGGACCTGTGGATGTGGGAGGCCCTCGCCGCCGCCCTGCCGCCCGGCTCGCCCCGCCAGGCCCTTGCCCTGGAGCGGGTCGCGTGCCTGTCGGAGGAGTACGCAACGGTGTTGCAACGTAGGCGTAACTAGCTTCGGGGTATGACCCGTTATGCAGCCCCGGGCCAGGAGGGATCCCTGGTCACCTTCCAATCCCGCTACGAGCACTGGATCGGCGGCGAGTACGTCAAGCCCGCCCGCGGCCAGTACTTCGAGAACCCGACCCCGGTGACCGGCCAGACCTTCACCGAGATCGCGCGGGGCACCGCCGACGACGTGGAGGCCGCGCTCGACGCCGCGCACGGTGCGGCCGACGCGTGGGGCCGCACCTCGGTGGCCGACCGCGCCAACATCCTCAACAAGATCGCCGACCGGATCGAGGCCAACCTCGAGACCCTCGCCGTCGCCGAGACCTGGGAGAACGGCAAGCCGATCCGGGAGACGCTCGCCGCCGACCTGCCGCTGGCCGTCGACCACTTCCGGTACTTCGCCGGCGCCATCCGCGCCCAGGAGGGCAGCCTCGGCGAGCTCGACGACGACACCGTGGCGTACCACTTCCACGAGCCCCTGGGCGTGGTCGCGCAGATCATCCCGTGGAACTTCCCGCTGCTCATGGCCACCTGGAAGCTCGCTCCCGCGCTCGCCGCCGGCAACGCGGTCGTGCTCAAGCCGGCCGAGCAGACCCCCGCCTCCATCCACGTGCTCATGAGCCTCATCGCCGACCTGCTCCCGCCGGGCGTGGTCAACATCGTCAACGGCTTCGGCGTCGAGGCCGGCAAGCCGCTGGCCAGCAGCCCGCGGGTCGCCAAGGTCGCGTTCACGGGCGAGACCACGACCGGGCGGCTGATCATGCAGTACGCCAGCGAGAACATCAAGCCGGTGACCCTGGAGCTCGGCGGCAAGAGCCCCAACATCTTCTTCGACGACGTCTCCCGCGCCGACGACGCCTTCTTCGACAAGGCGCTCGAGGGCTTCGCGATGTTCGCGCTCAACCAGGGCGAGGTGTGCACCTGCCCGTCCCGCGCGCTCGTCCAGCAGGGCCACTACGGCACGTTCATGGACGCCGCGACCGAGCGCGTCCGGGCGATCAAGCAGGGCCACCCGCTCGACACCGACACGATGATCGGCGCGCAGGCCTCCAACGACCAGCTCGAGAAGATCCTCTCCTACCTCGACATCGGCCGGCAGGAGGGCGCGAAGGTCCGCATCGGCGGCGAGCGCGCGGACCTCGGCGGGGATCTCTCCGGCGGGTACTACGTCCAGCCCACGGTGTTCGAGGGCGACAACGCGATGCGCATCTTCCAGGAGGAGATCTTCGGCCCGGTGGTCTCGGTGACCTCGTTCTCCGACTTCGCGGACGCCATCAAGATCGCCAACGACACCCTCTACGGCCTCGGCGCCGGCGTGTGGACCCGCGACACGAACACCGCCTACCGCGCCGGCCGGGCGATCCAGGCCGGCCGGGTGTGGACCAACTGCTACCACGCCTACCCGGCGCACGCGGCGTTCGGCGGCTACAAGCAGTCCGGCATCGGCCGCGAGAACCACAAGATGATGCTGGAGCACTACCAGCAGACCAAGAACCTGCTCGTCAGCTACAGCCCGAACAAGCTCGGGTTCTTCTAGAGATGCAACGCGTGGCGGTGACCCCCGCGGCGGCCGAGCTGATCCGGTCGCTGCGGGGCACGCACGGACCCCTGATGTTCCACCAGTCCGGCGGCTGCTGCGACGGCAGCTCGCCGATGTGCTACCCGGAGGGTGAGTTCCGCACCGGATCCTCCGACGTGCTCCTCGCGTCGCTGGCCGTGGAGGGCGTCGACGAGCCGGTCACGTTCTGGATGTCGAAGTCGCAGTTCGAGCTCTGGCGGCACACCCACCTCACGGTCGACGTGGTGCCCGGGCGCGGCTCCGGCTTCTCCCTGGAGGCGCCGGAAGGGGTGCGCTTCCTGATCAGGTCGCGGCTGCTGACCCCGGAGGAGCTAGCGGCCCTCGAGTAGCGGCCGGCGCGGGTCCCACGGGTCCGCGCGCCGGCGCCGGGCGATCGCCGACAGCGCCTCCAGCACGACCCGGTTGGCGAGGAGCGCGGTGATCTCGGCGTGGTCGTAGGGCGGGCTCACCTCGACCACGTCGACCCCGGCGATCGGCAGCTCGTAGCAGCAGCGGCGGACCGCGTCGAGCAGCTGCCGCGCGGTCAGCCCGCCCGGCTCCGGGGTGCCGGTTCCGGGCGCCATCCCCGGGTCGACCACGTCGACGTCGACGGAGAGGAAGACGCCGTCGCACTCGTCGGTGGCGATGGTGAAGGCCTCCGTCAGGCACTCGTCCAGACCGCGGGCGACGATCTCGGTCATCTCGTAGGAGCGCAGGCCCTGGCCGGCCATCCAGTCCAGCGTCTCCGGGCCGGGCCAGTAGCCGCGCAGCCCCAGCTGCAGGAACCGGTCGCCGCGCAGGGCGCCGGACTCGATCAGGCGGCGCATCGGCTGCCCGTGGCCGACCAGCGAGCCCATCTCGACGTCGCCGGTGTCGGCGTGGGCGTCGAAGTGGACCATCGAGACGCGGCCGTAGCCGAGCTTGCGGGCCACGCCGGTCGCGTCGGGCCAGGCGATGGTGTGGTCGCCCCCGAGCACGACCGGGATCGCGCCCGAGTCGGCGACGGCGAAGACCGCGTTCTCGAGCGTCTTGAGCGCCGCCGTGGACTCCGGGGCGTACATGTGGACGTCCCCGGCATCGAAGACCCTCAGGTCCTTGAGCGCGTCGACCCGCATGGCGAGCGAGGGCCGGGAGCCGTCGTGGGGCAGGTAGCAGGCCTGGCGGATGGCCTGCGGGCCGAACCGGGTGCCGGGCCGGTGGGAGGTGCCGCCGTCGTAGGGCGCGCCGATGATCACCACGTCGGCCTCGGGCAGCGCGGCCAGGTCGCAGCGCGGCACCCCGAGGAACGTGAAGTCCGGTCCGAATTGATTCATGACTCGCTCACAGCTCCTGCTTGCTCCACGGCACGCCGTGCTCGGCGAGCAGCTCGAGGAACGGCCGCGGCGGGAAGGCCTCGGGGCCCAGCACGCCCGTGCCCGTCCACGTGCCGGCCGCGAGCAGTTCGAGGCCGACCACCGCGTTGACCGCGGTCTGCCACACGACGGCCTGGCAGCCGTACTCGCGCATGGTCCACGCGTTGTCGACGACGTGGTACAGGTAGGTGGCCCGCGGCCGCCCGTCGCGCCCGAGCCCGGTGACGTAGGTGCCGGCGCAGGTGCGGCCGTGCATCCGCTCGCCGAGCTTCGCCGGGTCGGGCAGGACCGCGGCCACCACGTCGCGCGGGGACACCGCGACGCCGCCGACCGTCACCTTCCTCGTCGAGTCGAGCCCGAGCTTGCGGATGGTCTTGAGCACCTGGATGAACTCGTCGCCCAGGCCGGCCTTGAAGGTGACCCGCCGCACGTCGATCCAGCGCGGGATGAGCAGCACCTCCTCGTGCTCGACGTGCACGCACTCGATCGGGCCGATGCCGGCCGGGAAGTCGAAGATCTCGGGCTCGGAGAAGGGCCTCGTGACGTACAGCCCGCGGTTCTTCTCGTAGATGAGCGGCGGGTTGAGGCACTCCTCGATCGTCGTCCAGATCGAGGACGCGGGGGCGAACTCGTAACCGTCCACCACCAGGTCCGAGCCGCCGCGGACGCCGATGTCGTGCACCTCGGCGAAGAGCACGTCGGCGGCGTACCGGGCGAAGACGTCGCAGAGCCCGGGCGCGACGCCCATGCCCACGAGCGCCAGCCGGTCGGCCGCCCGCCACCGGTCCTCGAGCGCGAACTGCTCGGCGCCGAGCAGCACCCCGATCTGCCGGTAGGGCCGCTCCGGGTGCGGCTGGGACAGCGACATCGCCAGGTCGACGTAGTGCGCGCGGGCCTCGAGCGCACCGGTGAAGATCGGGACCACGAAACGGGGGTCGACGGCGTTGAGCACGTGCGTGATGCGCAGGCTCCGGCACAGCTGCGCGACGGCGGGGGCGGAGGCGGCGTCGAGGACCGCGGCGGCGAACCGGGGATCGTCCACCGAGGAGACCGCGGCCTCGGCCCGGGCGGCGTCGTGGTCGGCCACGACGCAGTGCTCGAGGAAGGGACGGCGGGCGGCGATGCGCACCGCCGCGGTGCCGACGCCACCGGCGCCGACGATCAGCAGTCGCATGTGCCGCTAGGCCTTCCGGCGCAGGCGCGGCAACTGGCCGATCAGGACGATCAGGAACGAGATCAGGAACATCGCGGTGCCGATGACGTTGACCTGGGCGGGAATGCCACGCTGCGAGGCTCCCCAGACGAACATCGGGAAGGTCACGACGGTTCCCGAGTTGAAGTTGGTGACGATGAAGTCGTCGAAGGAGAGCGAGAACGACAGCAGGGCGGCCGCGACGATGCCGGGCATCACCAGCGGCAGGGTGACCCGCAGGAACGTCTGCCGCTCGTCGGCGTAGAGGTCCATGGCCGCCTCCTGCAGCCGCGGGTCGAGCCCGGCCAGGCGCGCCTTGACCGTGACGACCACGAACGACAGGCAGAACAGCACGTGGGCGATGACGACGGTCCAGAAGCCCAGCGGCACGCCCGAGGCGACGAAGAGCGCCAGCAGCGACGAGCCCATCACGATCTCCGGCGTCGCCATGGGCAGGAAGATCAGCGTGTTGGTCGCGCCGCGGCCGCGGAAGCTGTGCCGGGCCAGGGCGAAGGACATCAGCGTGCCCAGCACCGTCGCGCCGACGGTGGCCAGCACCGCGACGCCGATGCTGAGCCAGAACGCGTCGCCGATGCCGGCCGCGCCGAAGGGGTGCCGCCAGTGCTCCAGCGTGAACCGGTAGTTGTCCAGCGTGTAGGGGGCGTTGGGGCGGGCGTCCCGGAACGACATCGCGGCCACGACGGCGATCGGCACGAAGAGGTACAGCAGGACGATCAGCCCGATCGCGAGCACCCAGTGATCGGCGAGGAACCTGCGCAGGCGGTGGAGCATCAGAGCACCTCGTCCGTTCCGGCGCGCTTGACGTAGACGAAGACCAGCACGAGGATCGCCGCCATCAGGGTGAACGACAGCGCGGCCGCGGCCGGGTAGTCGCCGACCTTGAGGAACTTGGACTGGATGACATTGCCGATCATGTACTGCCGGTTGGTCCCCAGCAACTGCGCGTTGATGTAGTCGCCGGCCGCCGGGATGAACGTCAGCAGCGTGCCGGCCACGACGCCGGGCATCGACAGCGGCAGCACGACCCGCGTGAAGCGCGCGACCGGGCGGGCGTAGAGGTCGCCGGCCGCCTCGATGAGCCGCGGGTCGAGCTTCTCCAGGCTGGCGTAGAGCGGCAGCACCATGAACGGCAGGAAGTTGTAGACCAGCCCCGCGATCACCGCCGGGGTGGTGGCCAGCAGCCGGCCGTCGGGCAGCGGGACGTGCAGGGCGTTGAGCACCGACACGACCGTGCCGTTGTCGGACAGGATGACCTTCCAGGCCAGCGTGCGGATCAGGAAGCTGGTGAAGAACGGCGCGATGACGCAGATGAGCAGCACGTTCTTCCAGCGGCCGGCCTTGAGCGCGATCGCGTAGGCCAGCGGGTAGCCCAGCAGGAGCGAGAACGCGGTGGTCAGCAGCGCGTACCACAGCGAGCGGCCGAACTGGGGCAGGTATTCGGCGACGGCGTCGGAGTAGTTGCTGAACTGCCAGGTCATCGCGTATCCGTCCTCCAGCGACCCGCTCGGGTCGTAGAGGCTGGTCGCGAAGAGCTGGACGCACGGCACCGCGAAGAACAGGACGAGCCACAGGCCGCCGGGGAGCAGCAGCAGGTACGGCAGCCACTTCTTCCTGGGTCGTTCGAGCTTGACCGGGGCGCTGTTGCCGGCCCCGGCCCCCAGCTGCCCCAAGGCGCTCATGCCGCGACTTCCTCGGAATCCACCACCGGCGCGTGGGTCTCGCCGGCCGGGCGGGGCAGGAGGAACGCGTGCTCGGGCCGCCAGTGCACGGTCACCTCGCTGGCCACAGCGAGCGGCGCGGCCACGCCCGAGTTGGGCACGAAGACCGTCAGCTCGTCGCCCCAGGGCGCGCGCACGAGGTACTGCGTGCTGACCCCCATGTAGGAGGAGTCGGTCACGAGCCCGGTGACGCTCTGGTGGCCGGCCGGCACCTCCCCCGTGCTCAGGTGCAGCTTCTCCGGCCGCACGCCGAGCCACACCGTGCCCTCGGTGGCCCGGGCGCGCGCGGCCGGGACCGTGTAGCGGCCGTCGTAGGCCCCGACCAGCAGGTCGTCGCCGGAGCGCCCGGTCACGTCGGCGGCGAGCAGGTTGGACTGGCCCAGGAAGTTGGCCACGAACGCGGTGCCGGGGAAGTCGTACATCTCCACGGGCGCGCCGAGCTGTTCGATGCGCCCGGCGTTCATCACCGCGACCGTGTCGGCCATCGTCATGGCCTCCTCCTGGTCGTGCGTGACGTGCACGAACGTGATGCCGACCTCGGTCTGGATGCGCTTGAGCTCCACCTGCATCTGCCGGCGCAGCTTCAGGTCGAGCGCGCCGAGCGGCTCGTCGAGCAGCAGCACCTGGGGCCGGTTGATCAGCGCCCGGGCGAGCGCCACCCGCTGCTGCTGGCCGCCGGAGAGCTGGGCCGGGCGGCGCTTGCCGAAGCCGTCGAGGTCGACCAGGTGGAGCATCTGCTCGACCTGGTCGGCGCACTTGCGGATGCCGCGCCGGCGCAGGCCGAACGCGACGTTGTCCTCGATGTTGAGGTGCGGGAAGAGCGCGTAACTCTGGAACACCGTGTTGACCGGCCGCTTGTAGGGCCGCAGCCGCGTGACGTCGGAGTCGCCGAGCAGGACCTGGCCCGCGGTCGGCTCCTCGAGCCCCGCGATCATCCGCAGGGTGGTCGTCTTGCCACAGCCGGACGCGCCCAGCAGCGCGAAGAACGAACCCCGGGGCACGGTGAGGGTCAGGTCGTCGACCGCGGTGAAGGTGCCGAACCGCTTCGTCACACCGCTGAGGCGGAGATCGGCGCCGCTGGGCTGCCCGGTCATGTGTCAGGCCCCCGACACGGCTTCGAACTTGGCGGCGTACCTCTTGTCCTCGTCCTCGGTGAGCGCCTTGAACGAGTGGGTCTTGGCCAGGGTCGCCGAGTCCGGGAAGATCAGCGGGTTGGTGGCCAGCTCCGGGTCGATCTTCTGCATCGCTTCCTGCGCGCCCTGGACCGGGCAGATGTAGTTGACCGTCGCGGCCACCTGGGCGGCCACCGCGGGGTCGTAGTAGTAGTCGATGAGCTGCTCGGCGTTGGCCTTGTGGGTCGCCGGGGCCGGGATGAGCATGTTGTCCGACCAGATGATCAGACCCTCCTCCGGCGTGACGAACGCGACCTTCGAGCCCTCCTCGGCGGCGAGCTGGATGACGTCGCCGGACCACGCGATGCACGCCGCGAGGTCGCCCTTGGCGAGGTCCTCCTTGTAGTCGTTGCCGGTGAACTTGCGGATCTGGCCGGAGTCGAC
Organism: Dactylosporangium sp. CA-052675; assembly: GCF_050947935.1. Lineage (GTDB taxonomy): Bacteria > Actinomycetota > Actinomycetes > Mycobacteriales > Micromonosporaceae > Dactylosporangium. The sequence goes on from NZ_CP192010.1 coordinate 9,618,244, forward strand.
GGCCTTCTTGAGCTTCTCGATCGCGGCGTCGTAGTCGGCGTCGCTGACCGTGGCCGGGTCCTTGCCCATCGACAGCAGCAGCAGGCCGATGGTGTCGCGCATCTCGGTGAGCACCGCGACCTTGCCCTTGAGGTCCGGCCGGGTCAGCAGCTCGTCGACGGTGCGGACCTCCTTGGTCACCGCGCCGTTGTAGGCGATGCCGGTGAGGCCGGACTGCCACGGCGCGGCGTGGTTCATGTCCTTGTCCCACGGGCGGTTGCGCAGCGTCTTGAGCACGTTCGCCGTGAAGTTGGGGGTCTTGGCCGGGTCGAAGGGCTGCGCCCAGCCCAGGTTGACCACCCGCGAGGCCATCCAGTCGGTGAGCACCATGACGTCGCGGTCGATCGACTGGCACGCCTGGAGCTGGTTGCGCACCTTGCCGAAGAACTCGTTGTTGTCGTTGACGTCTTCGGTGTAGTTGACCGCGATTCCGGTCTTGGCCGTGAACGCGTCGAGCGACGGGCGCTTCTTGTCGTCGGTGGCGTCGATGTAGAGCGGCCAGTTGGACCAGTTGAGCTTCTTCTCGGTCGCCGAGGCGTCGGTGCCGATGCAGGCGGCCTTCTCCGCGTCATTCTTCTTCGCGGGCTTCGTGCCGCACGCCGCCAGCGTCCCGCCGGACGCGACCAGGGCACCGCTGGCCAGCAGACTGCGAATCAGGGTCCGGCGCGAGAGGCCGGCGGCTTGGTTTCGCACAGGGGCTCCTACGGATCTCGATATCGGTCACCCGAACTGGGGGGCGGTGACCGACGACTGATCCTGACACGGGGTGCCATCACTCACAAGGGATTCCGTTGTCACGATCGGGCCGCACAACGAAAAACGCTTTGAAGTCAACGTGAAGTCACGATCGTCATCATGCGGAAACGCGGGCAGGACAGTCTGCAACGTTTTTCGGGTCGTCGGCAACCCTAACGATTCCGTAGATTGATCGTTGACCAGCCATGGAATCAGTTGCCAAAGCCCGCATGCTGGGTCAGAATCCACACGTGACCGAGCCCGCCCTCGACGACGTCAACAAGCGCATCATCGAGCAGCTGCAGCGCGACGGCCGCATGTCCTACGCCGCCCTGGCGAAGGTCGTGGGGCTGTCGGAGGCGGCCGTGCGCCAGCGGGTGCAACGCCTGCTGGACACCGGCGTCATGCAGATCGTGGCGGTCACCGATCCCCTCACGCTCGGCTTCGCCCGCCAGGTGATGATCGGGGTCAAGGTCGAAGGGGATCTCCGTCCGGTCGCCAAGGCGCTCGCGGGGGTCCCGGAGATCGACTACGTGGTGATCTGCGCCGGCGGCTACGACCTGCTCGTCGAGCTGGTCTGCACCGACGACGAGCATCTCCTCGACCTCATCAACGACACGGTGCGGAGCATCCCCGGCGTCACCGCGACGGAGACCTTCGTCTACCTCAAGCTCGCCAAGCAAACCTATGCGTGGGGGACCCGATGACCATCGACCAGCAACCCGACGCCGCCGCGCTGGACAACGCGGCGCGCGATCACCTGTGGATGCACTTCACCCGCCTGTCGGACTACGCGGAGAACCCGGTTCCGGTCATCGTGCGGGGCGACGGTGCCTACATCTACGACAGCCACGGCCGGCGCTACCTCGACGGCCTCTCCGCGCTCTTCGTGGTGCAGACCGGCCACGGCCGCCAGGAGCTCGCCGAGGCCGCCGCCAAGCAGGCGTCCGAGCTCGCGTACTTCCCGCTGTGGTCCTACGCCCACCCCAAGGCGATCGAGCTGGCCGAGCGGCTCACCAGCCTGGCCCCGGGCAACCTGAACCGGGCGTTCTTCACCACCGGCGGCTCCGAGGCGGTCGAGAGCGCCTGGAAGCTGGCCCGCTCGTACTTCCGCAAGGTCGGCAAGCCGCTGAAGACGAAGGTGCTCTCGCGGTACGTCGCCTACCACGGCACCTCGATGGGGGCGCTGTCGATCACCGGCGTCCCGGCGTTCCGGCAGGACTTCGAGCCGCTGGTGCCGGGCGCCTTCCGGGTGCCCAACACCAACTACTACCGCCGGCCCGACCAGTCCATGACGCCCGAGCAGTTCGGCGTCTGGGCCGCGGACCGCATCGCCGAGATGATCGAGTTCGAGGGGCCCGACACGGTCGCCGCGGTCTACCTCGAGCCCGTGCAGAACGCGGGCGGCTGCTTCCCGCCCCCGCCCGGGTACTTCCAGCGGGTCCGCGAGATCTGCGACCGGTACGACGTGCTGCTCGTCTCCGACGAGGTGATCTGCGCGTTCGGGCGGCTCGGCGAGTACTTCGGGGCCGAGCGCTACGGCTACCAGCCCGACATCATCACCTGCGCGAAGGGCCTCACCAGCGGCTACATCCCGCTGGGGGCGATGCTGGTCTCCGACCGGCTGGCCGAGCCGTTCCTGGAGGGGCGCAACTGGTTCGCCCACGGCATCACCTACGGCGGGCACCCCGTCGCCTCCGCGGTGGCGCTGGCCAACCTCGACATCTTCGAGCGCGAGAACCTCAACGAGCACGTACGCGCGAACTCGGCGCTGTTCCGGTCCTACCTCGAGCGCCTGCACGACCTGCCGATCGTCGGCGACGTGCGCGGGGACGGGTACTTCTTCGGCATCGAGCTGGTCAAGGACAAGACGACCAAGGAGACCTTCAACGAGGCCGAGTCCGAGGCCCTCCTGCGCGGCTTCCTGTCCAAGGCGCTCTTCGAGGCGGGGCTCTACTGCCGCGCCGACGACCGCGGCGACCCGGTGATCCAGCTCGCGCCGCCGCTGATCTGCGGCGAGGAGCAGTTCGCCGAGATGGAGCAGATCCTGCGCGCGGTCCTCACCGAGGCATGGAACCGCCTGTAGAGCGCACGCGGATTCGCCGGCTGCCCGACAAGGCGGTCCGTGAGCGGTCCGCGCTGCACGCCGTGCTCGACGCGGGGATGGTCGCCCACGTGGCGTTCGTCCACGATGGACAGCCGTACGCGATCCCGGTCGCGTACGGCCGCGACGGGGACTCGGTGCTGTTCCACGGCTCGAGCGGGAGCCGGCTGTTCCGCCTGCTGGCGGGCGGCGCCCCGGCCTGCCTGACGGTCACCCTGCTGGACGGGCTGATCCTGGCGCGCAGCGCGTTCGAGGCGTCGATGCGGTACCGCTGCGCCATGGTCCTCGGCTCGTGCACGGTCGTCGAGGACCAGGAGCCGGCGCTGCGGGTGATCAGCGAGCACCTCACGCCCGGGCGGTGGGACGTGATCCGGCCCCCGTCCCGCAAGGAGCTCGCGGCGACGCTCGTGCTGCGGCTGCCGCTGGCCGAGTGGTCGCTGAAGGTGAGCGACGGCTGGCCCGAGACCTCGCCCGAGGACGCCGGCTGGTCCCCGCCGACCGGCGTGATCCCCATCCGCACCGAGCTCGGTGCGTTCCGGCCGGGCGAGGCGGAATGAGCTTCTGGACGGCGGTACTGCCGCCCCCGCCCCCGCGCCCGGCCCTCGCCGGCGACGAGGATGCCGACGTGTGCGTCGTCGGCGCCGGGTACACGGGCCTGTGGACCGCGTACTACCTCGCCGTGGCCGATCCCTCGCTGCGCATCACCGTGCTGGAGGCCGAGCACGCCGGCTTCGGGGCGAGCGGCCGCAACGGCGGCTGGTGCTCGGCCCTGTTCCCCAAGTCGGTCGGCTACCTGGACCGCACGTTCGGCCGCGAGGCCGCCCTCGCGCTGAACGCGGCCATGGAGTCGGCCGTGGACGAGGTCGGCCGGGTCGCCGCGGCCGAGGGCATCGACTGCGACTACGCCAAGGGCGGCACCGTGGTGCTGGCCCGCTCGCCGGCGCAGCTCGCCCGGGCCCGCGCGGAGGTCGCCGAGGCCGCGCGCTACGGCATCGAACTGCACCTGCTCTCGGCCGCGGAGGCGAAGGCCCGCGCGGGCGCGACCGACGTGCTGGGCGGCACCTACACACCGCACTGCGCCGCGATCCAGCCCGCCAAGCTCGTGCGCGGTCTGGCCGCGGCCTGCGTGCGGCGCGGCGTGCGCATCTACGAGCGCTCCGCGGTGACCCGGCTCGGCGCGGGGGTCGCGACCACGGCGCTCGGCCGCGTCCGGGCGCCCGTCGTCGTGCGGGCGACGGAGGGCTTCACGCCGCGCCTGCCGGGCCACCGCCGCGTCATCACGCCGCTGTACTCCCTGATGATCGCGACCCACCCCCTGCCCCCGGCATTCTGGGCGGAGGCGGGGCTGGCCGCCCGCGAGACGTTCGCCGACGGCCGCCACCTGATCATCTACGGCCAGCGCACCGCCGACGACCGCCTGGCCTTCGGCGGCCGCGGCGCCCCCTACCACTACGGCTCGGCGATCGACCCCGCCTTCGACCACGAGCCCCGCGTCTTCGCCGACCTGGCCCGCGTGCTGCGGACGCTGTTCCCGTTCATCGGCGACGAGGTGCCGGTCGCCCGCGCCTGGGGCGGCCCGCTGGGGGTGGCCCGCGACTGGATGGCGTCGGTCGGCCTGGACCGGGCAACGGGGCTGGCGTGGGCCGGCGGCTACGTCGGCGACGGCGTCGGCACCGCGAACCTGGCCGGCCGCACCCTCGCCGACCTGATCACCGGCGCCGGCAGCGACCTGGTCCGGTTGCCGTGGGTCGGCCACCGCTCCCCGAACTGGGAGCCGGAGCCCCTGCGCTGGCTGGGCATCAACGCGAGCCTGCGCCTGATGACGGCGTCCGACGCCGCCGAGGCCCGCACCGGGCGCCCCGCGAAACGGGCCGAATTGATCTCCCGAATGCTCGGCAACTGACTATTCCGCACAATTCACGCACCACCGAATGAGCCGATCAGCCCAATCCATCCGGCTCATTCTTTCTTAGAATTCCAGACATGGCTGAGCCGGCCCGGATCGCCGAGATCGCACGGGGCTTCGCGGTGCGATCCTGGGCGCTCGGCCGGATCGAGACCTGGCTGAACCGGGTCGACGGGCCCCCGGCCATGCTGCTCACGGGCCGTCCGGGCAGCGGGAAGTCGAGCGTGCTGCTGCAGGCGTGGGCCGGCTTCGAGGCCGCCGGCGAGCAGCGCCGGGTCATCGCCACCGTCCTGCGCCATTCCAAGGTCGACAATGCGTTCGACGCGAGTCATCTGCTGGTCCAGATCATCGACCGGCTCAAGGCGGGCCCCGACGACGATCATGTACTGCGTGTCCGCGCGCCCGCCGTCGTCATCGAGAACGTCAATCAACAGGTGGGCAGCGCCGAACGCGTCGCGGCCGTCGCCGTCACCGTGAACGCGACGAACTTCTCCGCCCTCAGCGGGCTCGTGCCCGAGGCCGAGCGGCGCATCCGGGCCACCCCGCCCGCCGAGCCGGCCCTGATCCTGATCGACGCGCTGGACCAGGCCGAGGACGAGGGGGCCGAGGAGTTCCTCCGGGTCCTGAACACGCTGACCGCCGCCGCTCAGGGCACCGGCGTGCGGTTCCTGTGTGCCAGCCGGCGCCGCGGCTCCATCTGGCTCGACCCCGCCCGCAGCGTGACGCTCGATCTCGTCGAGGACGCCGAGGACCTCGACGGGGAGCTGCGGGCGTACCTCGGCCGGCGCTTCGCCGCGGTGCCCGGCGACGACCGCGGGCGCCTGGTCGAGGCGCTGGTCGGCGGCGCCCAGGGCAACTGGCTGTGGGCCACGACCAACGCGGCCGCGCTGGAGGCGGAGATCGCGGCGTCCGGCCGGGTGCCCCAGCCCATCCGGCTCTCGGCCGGGCTGGCCGGGCTCTACGAGGACGGCATCCGGCGCATCCAGCAGCACGTCAGCCGGCCGGCCTGGGAGTCGAAGGTCCGGCCGCTGCTGGGCGCCGTCGCGTGCTCGTTCAGCGGCGGCCTCGGCCCGACCGAGCTGCGCTGGGTCACCGGGCTCGACGACGCCGACCTCGACTCGCTCATCGAGGTCTGCCATCCGTTCGTGGAGCCCGACCCGCGGCGGCGGATTCGGCTCTTCCACCCGGACTTCGGCCGCTGGCTGCTCGCCGGGAACATCGCCGGCATCTCGGAGGCGGCCGAGCACCTGCGCCTGGCCATCGGGCTGACCCGGCTCGGCACGAGCGCCAACTGGGGCCCCGTCACCGAGGACTACGCGGCCTCGTGGGTGCTGGGCCACTGGTTCTCGCTGTTCGTGCTCGATCCCTTCCACCCGGACGCGGAGCGGCACGAGCGCGAGGTCGAGCGGATTCTCGCCGAGCCCCGCTGGCTGGAGCGGGCCGGGCCGATGCTCGAGACGATCGAGCAGGCGGGCCGGATCGTGCCGCGGCTGCGGCTGCCGGGGCTGGCCCTGCCGCTCTCCGTCGGGTTCCGGGCGCTGATGCACTCCGACTCCGTGAACCGGTACATCGGCGTGCAGGTGCTGTCGGCCCTGTCCATCCAGGACCTCGACGAGCACGCGGCGCTGGCCGGCAACGAGCGCACGGACTGGCTCAAGCAGCGGCTGCCCGACTACCAGGCGCGGGTGTCCCGGGCGATGTGGGGCGGCCTGCTGCGCGGCTACTACCTGGTCGTCAGCGACTCCGGGCGGCTCGAGGTCGCGCTGGCCCCGGGCTGCGTGGTCGACCTGCTGTCCCCGGACTCGGGCTGGCCGAACCCGGACAGCCTGGAGGCGGCGGCGATCGCCCTCGCCGGGACGGTCCGGCCCGGGCAGATCCCCGAGCTGCTGAGCCGGCTCGAGGCCATCGCCGCCGACCCCGCCCGGCCGTCGGAGATCCACCGGGTCGCGTACGTGTGCATCGGTACGGTGCGCCGGGACCGGGCCGCCGGCCGGGACGATCTCATCGCGGCCGTGGCCGCCTTCGTGGCCGCGTGGCGGCTGATGCGGCCCGACGACCCCAACCTGGTCGACGGCGCGATCAACGTGGCGAACACCGTGCGCGACCTGACCGATCCGGCGCCGGAGCACCTCGACCTGCTGGTCCAGGCCCAGACCGAGATCCAGGAGCTGCGCCGGGCGAACGACGACCCCGCCTGGCTGCTGTCGCTGAACCTGCTCGGCGACGCGTACCTCGCCCGCGCCGAGGCCACCGAGGACGAGGACGCCCGCGCCGCGGACCTCGAGGCCGCGCTCGCCGCCTATCTCCCGCCCTGGACGATGGCCTCCGAGGACGACGACCTCCGCCTCGTCTTCGCCATCGGCGTCGCCGACATCCTGCGCCGGCTGCCCTCGCCCTCCCCCGACCAGCGCGACCTGCTGATCCGGGCCCAGGCCGAGGTCCGGGACCGGCGCCGCGCGGCCGCCGAGCCGGCCTGGCGCAACTCGGCGAACCTGCTCGGCGACGCCTACCGGGCCCGGGCCGCCACCTGGTCGGACGACCTCGCGGTCGCCCGCGCGTTCGACCTCGGCGCCGCGCTCGAGGCCTACCTGCAGGCCTGGTACGCGGCGCCCGGCGACGACGAGAACCGCCTCATGTTCACCGCCGACGTGGCCGACGCCCTCCGGGAGCTGCCGGACCGCTCGGCCGAGCAGGTCGAGCTGCTGGTCGCGGCGCAGACCGAGATCCGCGACCGCAAGCACGCGGCCGGCGACCCCGGGTGGGTGCTGGCCGAGAGCCTGCTCGGCGACGCCTACGGCGAGCGGGCCGGGCACCGGTCCGAGGACGACCCGGCCCGCGCCGCCGACCTCGGCGCCGCCCGCGCCTGCTACCTGCGGACCTGGGAGGCGGCGCCCGAGGACGACTCCCTGCGCCTCACCTACGCCGCCGACCTGGCCGACGCGCTCCACGCGCTCCCCGAGCCCTCGGCCGCGGAGCTCGACCTGCTGATCAGCGCGCAGACCGAGGTCCGGGACCGCTCCCGCGCGGCGGGCAACGCCTCGTGGCCGCGCGCGGCCGGCCTGCTCGGCGATGCCCTCGGCGCCCGCGCCGCCACCCGGGCCGACGACGACCCCGGCCGCGCCGCCGACCTCGAGGCCGCCGTCGACGCCTACGTGGAGGCCTGGCGGGCCACGGCGGCGCAGGAGGGCGAGGACGAGTACGGGGACGACCACGTCGACTTCGCCATCGACGTCTCCAACGCGATCCGCCGGCTGGACGAACCGTCGGCGGAGTACCTGGACCTGCGGATCGCGGCGCAGACCGAGATCCGCGACGCCCGGCTGCGCGAGGGGGATTCGCAGTGGCCGCTCGCCGCGGCGCTGCTCAGCGGCGCCTACCTGGACCGGGCGACCGCCCGGTCGGAGCCGGCCGACGCCGACGACCTCGCGGCGGCGCTCGAGGCCGCCCGGCCGGCCTGGGCCGCGACCGCGGACGAGCCCGAGCACCGGGCCGATGCCGGGGTCGCCCTGGCCAACGCCCTGCTGACGATGCCGGACCGCACACCCGCGGAGCTGGATCTCTGGGTCGCCGTCCAGCGGGAGCTGCTCGGCCTGCGCGTCGCGGCCGACGATCCGCTGTGGCCCCAGTCGGCGAACATCCTCGGCGACGCGTACACGGCCCGGGCCGAGGCCGCGCCCGACGACGAGGCCCGCGCGGCCGACCGGGACGCCGCGCTCGACGCCTACCTCCAGGCGTGGCAGGGCTCGCTCCCGGACGACCCCCGCCGGCTCACCTACGCCATCGACGCCGCCCGGGCGCTGCGCGAGCGGCCGGAGCCGTCGCCGGAGCAGCTCGACCTGTGGGTCCGCGCGCAGACGGAGATCCGCGACCTGCGCCTCGCGGGCGGCGACGAGGACTGGCACCAGTCGGCGAGCCTTCTCGGCGACGCCTACACGGCCCGGGCCGAGGCCGCGCCGGACGACGACGCCCGCGTCGCCGACCTCCTCCGGGCGATCGAGGCCTACGACGCGGCGCTGGCCGCGGTGTCCGCCGACGACCCCGACCGCCGCCGGGACTACGCGATCATGCTGGCCGACACCGTCCGCGAGCTGCCGCAGCCGTCCGACGCGCTGGTCGACCGGTGGATCGAGGTGCAGCGGGAGATCGTCGACCTGCGCCGCGCGGCCGACGAGCCGGGGTGGGAGTCCTCGGCCAACCTGCTCGGCGACGCCTACGCGCTGCGGGGCCGCCGGCGGCCGGACGACGAGAGCGCGGCCGGGGACGTCGCGGCCGCGCTCGACGCCTACCTCGAGGCGTGGCGGGCGGCGGCCCCGGACAACGAGCACCGGGTCACCTACGCGGTGGACGTCGCCGACACCGTCCGCGAGCTGCCGGCGCCGTCGGACGAGCAGCTCGACGTGTGGATCCGGGCGCAGACCGAGATCCGCGACCGGCGGCGCGCGGCCGACGACCCGCTGTGGATCAACGCGGCGAACCTGCTCGGCGACGCCTACGCCGCACGGGCCGACAGCCGCTCCGACGAGGCGCTGCGCGTCGCCGACCTCGGCCGGGCGATCGCGGCCTACGACGAGGCGCTCGCCGCGACGCCGGCCGACGACGAGCGCCGGCTCGACTTCGCCATCGACGCCGCCAACGCCCAGGTGATCCACGCCGCGATCGCCCGGCAGAACGGGCGCGCGGCCCTGGACGAGGCCCTGCGCAAGGTCATCGCCGAGGTGACCCGCACGCAGGACGACTACTCCAAGCTCCAGCGCCTGCTGCCGGTCATCTTCGCCCGGCTGCGGCGGCACGAATGGTGGACCTACTCCGGCTAGGAGAACCCATGGACATCGCGATCATCGCCACCGGAGCCGTCACGCTGCTGGCTCCCTACGTACGCAAGGCCGCCGAGGAGTACGCCGGGGCGGCCGGGCAGGCGGTCTGGGAGGCGACCCAGCGGCTCTACCGGCGGCTGAAGGGCGCGCTGGCCCCGGACCCGGCCGCGGCCGACGCGATGACCCGGTTCGAGCAGGCCCCCGAGGCCGAGCAGGAGGCCTTCGTCCGCGTGCTCAGCGCCCGGCTGGCCGCCGACCCGGGCCTGGCCGACCAGGTCGCGGAGTCCATCGCCACGGCCAAGCGGGCGGGCGCCACCGTCCACGTCGTCCAGCGGGTGGTCGAGGCCGAGCGCGTGGTCGGGGCCGAGGTGGGCCGCATCCGGGGCGACCGCTCGCTGCGGGTGGACCAGCAGGTCGAGCGGGGTAAGGACGTGCTGGGCGTGCGGATCGACGAGCTCTGACGACCGGGCTGCTCGGCGGGTCCACAGTGGAGCCGTCCGGGGATCGTTCAGCCCTCGAGCTCGTCGGGCGAGACGCCCAGCAGGTTGGCGACCTGCTCGATGATCACGTCGTGCACGAGGTCGGCCAGGTCGTCGTGGTCGGCGGCGCGGAACTCGAGCGGGCGGCGGTAGAGGACGATGCGCGGCGGGACCCCGTGCCGGCCCGGGCGGCCGGGCAGCAGGCGCGCCAGCGGGACCTCGCCGTCCTCGAGCACGTCGGAGTCGTAGACGTTGAGCTCCGGGGGGACGTCCTCGACGGCGAACTCGACCCCCGCCAGCTCCTGGGAGAAGCGCTGCTCCAGCTGCTCGACCGAGTCCAGGACGAGGTCGTCGAACATCTCGGCGCGTGTGCGGGACATCGGCAGCGACGCGGGGACCAGCCGGCCGCGCAGCCCCCGGCCGTGCCGATCGCGACCGCGCCGGCCCGGTCCACTGCGTCGTCGGTCTGGGCTCGCCACGCTGTTCAGCCTAGCGCCAGGTTCCCTCCTCGGGCTCGGTGCGGCCGCCGCGGGTCGCCGGGCTCTTGCGACGGTCGCCCGTGCGGGCGTGTCGCCGTGGTCACGTCGGCGTGTCGCGGGCCTTACGGGACGACGCGGCGGCCTTCGAGCGATACCGTCTGGCCGTGAGGACCCCACGTCGATGCTCGCGCAACGGTTGCCCCCGATCTCCCGTTGCGACGTTGACGTACGTTTATGCCGAATCGACCGCAGTTGTCGGTCCACTGGCCGCGTTCGCCGAGCCGCACTCCTACGACCTGTGCGAGTCGCACGCCCGCGGGCTGACCGCGCCGCGGGGCTGGGACCTGGTGCGGCACGAGGGCGAGTACGGTCCGCCGCCGCCGACCAACGACGACCTCGTGGCGCTCGCGGAGGCGGTGCGCGAGGCGGCCCGGCCGGCACCGAACCGCGAGGAGCCCGACCAGCAGCATCCGCTCGGCCGGCGCGGGCATCTGCGCGTCATTCCCCCCGACGCGTAGATTATTCCTCCGAGCGCATAACAATTCCAAGAAAAGGGGCGCCGACCCCCAAAAGGAGATCGGCGCCCGAATTCGAAAATCCGATCCGCTAAGCAGCCCGTCGTTTGAGCTTGCGACGCTCGCGTTCCGAGAGCCCGCCCCAAATCCCGAAGCGCTCGTCGTGCCCGAGCGCGTACTCCAGGCAGTCCGCCCGCACCTCACAGCGCGAGCAGATGCGCTTGGCCTCGCGCGTCGACCCGCCCTTCTCCGGGAAGAAAGCCTCCGGGTCGGTCTGCGAACACAAAGCGCGCTCTTGCCACTCCGGAGCGTTACCCAGCAGGTCGGCCACGACTGGTCGGCCGTCCATCAGCGTGCCTCCTTCTTGCGCACCGGCGTCAATGCCGGCGCAACCCCCCACGCGGAAGGCGCATGTCCTACAAGGTTGCTGTACCTCGGCGCGGTGTTCCTTATGTCCGCTTGACAGGTTGTCGGAACCCATCCGGCGAACATCCCCCGTGAAATTACACGCGTGTAATGCGTGCGTCGTCAAGCCGAACCTGCTAAATAGGCCCGCTCGGGCGATCGCCTGCACCCCGTGCCGTACCCATACCGACGAAGCCCCACCGGAGGTAACGGGCGACACGCCGGACGCGCCGGAAGAGTCTCGGAAAGTTTGCTCAAGCCGCGCGTGACCTGGCCGAACTGCGCCGATGTGCGGCAAAAGCTGAGACCCGACCTCACGGCCCGCCCATGATCCGCCGAGTGCTCCTGGGCGCCGCCGTCTCCGTGATCATGTTCACCGTCGGCGTCGCCGGCCTGGGGTGGAAGCCCTACGTCGTGATGTCCGAGTCCATGGCGCCCTCGATGCACGCGGGCGACCTCATCTTCGTCGACCCGCACGCGCAGTCCGTCGCGCAGTACGAGATCGTCACGTACAACGATCCTCGGGGCCCGGTCACGCACCGCGTCGTGGCCCAGGCGGCCGACGGCGCGCTGACGGTCAAGGGCGACGCGGACCCACGGGCGGCTCCGAGCGCGGTCGACCGCAAGCACGTGGTGGGGCCGGTGCGGCTGATCTTGCCGCACGTGGGGTGGCCGGTCCAGCAGGTCCGGACCCACCCCGTGAAGATCGCCCTGGGGGCGCTGCTGCTGGCCCTGCTCATCCCCGGCCGGCGGATCCTGGGCCTGCTCCTGCTGGGCGCGCTGGTGGCCGGCGTGGCAATGGTGCCCACGACGATCGGCTAGACCACGTCCTCGACCCGGCCGTAGACCGTCGTGCGGCGGCGCACGGGGCGGCCGGCGGCCCGGCCGATCGCCTCCAGCTCCTCCCTGGTGCGGGCCGAGCCGTGCTCGGAGCCCGCCATGCGCGAGATGGTCTCCTCCATGAGCGTGCCGCCGATGTCGTTGGCGCCGCCGCGCAGCATCGCGACCGTACCCTCGTCGCCGAGCTTCACCCAGGAGCACTGGATGTTGGGGATGCGCCCGTGCAGCAGGACGCGGGCCATGGCGTGCACGGCGCGGTTGTCCCGCCAGGTGGGGCCGGGACGCGCGATGCCGGCGAGGTAGATGGGCGCGCTGTGGTGCACGAACGGCAGCGCCACGAACTCGGTGAAGCCGCCGGTGCGGTCCTGGATGCCGGCCAGCACCCGGAAGTGGCCGAGCCAGTGGCCGGGGTGGTCGACGTGGCCGTACATCATCGTCGAGCTCGACCGGATGCCCAGCTCGTGCGCCGTGCTCACCACCTCGACCCAGGCCGACGTGGGCAGCTTGCCCTTCGTGAGCACCCAGCGGACCTCGTCGTCGAGGATCTCGGCGGCCGTGCCGGGGATGGTGTCGAGACCGGCCTCCTTGAGCTGGGTCAGCCAGTCGCGGATCGACACCCCGGCCTTGGCCGCGGCGGTCACGACCTCCATCGGGCTGAACGCGTGCACGTGCATGCCGGGCACCCGCGCCTTGACCGCCCGCACGAGCTCGGCGTAGGCGCCGACGGGCAGCTTCGGGTCGATGCCGCCCTGCATGCAGACCTCGGTGGCGCCCGCGTTCCACGCCTCCTCGGCACGGTCGGCGACCTGCTCGTACGACAGCCGGTAGGCGTCGGCGTCGCGCTCCCGCTGGGCGAAGGCGCAGAACCGGCAGCCCACATAGCAGACGTTGGAGAAGTTGATGTTCCGGTTCACCACGAACGTGATGTCGTCCCCGGCGGCCTCGCGGCGCAGGTCGTCGGCGATGCGAACCAGCTCGTCCAGCCCGGCACCGTCCACAGTGAACAGCGCCAGGGCGGCCGCCTCGTGCTCGGGCCGCAGCAGGGCGCCCGGGTCGCTCCCGGCCAGCTTCAGTCCACTGTGGACGTCGGAGTCCAGGCGCTCGGGCGCGGTCCGCGGCAGGCGCGTGGCGACCTCGTTCCAGTCGCCGTACACGGTGTCGAAGTCGCCGCGGCGGTCCGCGCTGCGCCCCTGCTCGTCGATCGCGGTGTGCAGGTCGGTGCGGCCGCTGTCCTCGTGCCCCCCGTCCGGCTCCTGCCACGGCCGGCCGACCGGCATCGCGGACTCGTCGGCCAGGCCCGAGTCGCGCTCCATGAGGGCCTCGACGTGCCCCACGAGGCGGGCGTCGAGCCACGGCACCCCGCGGCGGGCGTACTCCGGGTAGATCGTCAGACGCTCGCGCAGTACGAAACCGGCGGCTTTTGTCCTTGCGGCCAGCTCGTCGAGGGCCGGCCAGGGGCGCTCGGGGTTCACGTGGTCCGGGGTCACCGGGCTCACGCCGCCCCAGTCGTCGATCCCGGCCCGGATGAGCAGCGCGTACTCCTCGTCGATCAGGTTCGGCGGGGCCTGGATGCGCGCCTTGGGCCCCAGCACGAGCCGGGCCACGGCGATGCTCGCGGCCAGGTCCTGCAGCTCGGCGTCGGGCATCCCGCGCATGGCCGTGTCCGGCTTGGCGCGGAAGTTCTGGACGATGACCTCCTGGACGTGGCCGTACTCCCGCATCGTCCGGCGGATCGCGAAGATCGACTCGGCCCGCTCCTCCAGCGTCTCGCCGATGCCGATGAGGATGCCGGTCGTGAAGGGCACGCCGACCCGCCCGGCGTCGTCGAGCACCCGCAGCCGGACCGCGGGCTCCTTGTCCGGCGAGCCGAAGTGCGGGCCGCCCGGCTCCGACCACAGGCGGGTGGCGGTGGTCTCGAGCATCATGCCCATGCTCGGCGCGACGGGCTTGAGCCGCTGCAGCTCCGCCCACGACAGCACGCCGGGGTTGAGGTGCGGCAGGAGGCCGGTCTCCTCCAGCACCGCGATGGCGCACGCGCGCAGGTAGGACAGCGTCGAGTCGTAGCCGCGCTCGTCCAGCCAGCGCCGGGCCTGGGGCCAGCGCTCCTCGGGCCGGTCGCCGAGCGTGAACAGGGCCTCCTTGCAGCCCTGCCGGGCGCCCTCGCGGGCGATCTCGAGCACCTCGTCGATCTCGAGGTATTCGGCGGGCAGCCGGTGCGGCACCGTCGCGAAGGTGCAATAGTGGCACCGGTCCCGGCACAGCCGGGTGAGCGGGACGAAGACCTTCTTGGAGAACGTGATGACGCCCGGGCGCCCGGCGTCGGCGAGCCCCGCGTCGCGCACCGCGCCGGCGATGCCGAGCAGTTCCTCCAGGGCCGCGTCGCGGGCGCTCAGCAGGACGGCCGCCTCGGTCGCGTCGAGCGTCCGGCCATCGGCCGCCCGCCGCAGTGCCCGGCGCATGGCGTTGCCTTCGGTGCCTCTACCTTCAGGTGTCACCACCGAACTGTAGGCCGCCCGAGGGCGATTCCTAGGCAGGCCGGTGTGTGACGTAATACCACCCGTGGCCGCGACTGGGTCGCGGCCACGGGCGTTCGAGCGGGACGGTCAGTTACCGGGCGGAATCGCCTGGGTGCGCTGGGTCGCCTCGCCCTCGTCGTCCTTCTTGGCGCCCGGCTGCAGGACCGTGGTGCGGTCCGGGTCCGCGGTCTGCTGTGCGGCCGGCTCAGCCGGCTTGACCACGGGCGCCTGCTGGGTGGCGTCGGGGTCGGCCGGGGTGAGCACCGCCGTGCCATCCTCCTCGGCCGGGGCCGGGTGCGTCGAGTGGCCACCCGGCCAGCCCGCCGAGGCGAACCCGCCGGGCGGCGTCGACGACTGGGCGTCGGCCGGCGAGGCCGAGACGGGCTCGTCGGCCACCGAGGTCGGGGCCGGCGCCGTGTAGGCGGCGAACGGCGAGCTCAGCGGCGGGCCGGAGGCCGGCTGGGCCGCGGGCGCCGCCGTCTCGGCCGCGGGGGTCTCGGGCGCGGCCGGGGCGGGTGCGGCCGGGGCGGCCGGCGCGGCATACGCGGGGGTCGCGTAGGCCGGAGCCGCGTATCCACCCGAGGTCGGCTGGGCCGGGTAGCCCTGGGGCTGCGCGGCGACCGCCGGCGTGCTGCCCGTGCCCGGCTGCTGCCAGCCCTGGGTGGTCGGCTGCTGCTGGGCGTAGGCCGGCTGGGCCGGCTGCGGCTGGGCACCCTGCTGCGGCTGCGCCGCGGCGGGCTGGGAGCCGGTGACGTAGCCGGTCTGCTGGGCGGCGTACGCGGCCTGGTGCTGCGCGTACTGCTGGGCGTACTGCTGCTGGGCGTAGGCCTGCTGCTGGTACTGGTAGCCCTGGTACGGCGAGGCGACCGGCTTCGGGGCCGCGTAGGCGCCGAGGTAGAGCCGCGCGGCGAGGAACAGCCCCAGGCCGATGAGCGCGAGGCCCGCCAGGTGCTCGAGGAAGCCGCCGAGCGCCCAGCCGATCGGGCCCTCGCTCCGGAAGTCGCCGATGAGGCCGCCGAGCAGCAGCACGAGGCCGAGCACCGCGGCGATCGCGTATTCGACCATCGCGATGAGCACGACGGTCTTCGCCCGCGGCGTGACCGGGTCGAGGAGCAGCACGAGCACGACCGCGACGATCGGCAGCAGGATGACCTCGAAGCCGATCACGTTGGAGAACGACGCGGTGGCCGTGGCCAGGAACGAGTTGAACAGGCCGGTGAGGACACGCACGAGCCCCGCGACCAGGATCAGCGCGACGGCGCCGAGCAGGCCGAACGCGGCCAGCTCGCGGTAGGGCTCCAGCAGGCCGCGGGCCTTCTTCGCGTCCGGGGGCGCGACCGGCGCGGCCGGCGCGGCCTGATACTGCTGCGCGGCACCGGAGACGGGGGCGGCCTGATACTGCTGCGCGGCACCCGAGACGGGAACGGCCTGGGTCGCCGGGGCCGGGGTCTGATACTGCGCCGCCGCCTGGGGCTGGTAGGCCCCGGTGGGGGTCGGATCGGGTGGCTGGGTGCTCACTGGCTCTCCCGAAATGAAGCGGTCCGTGCAACAGGTCGCCAGCAGCCTAGCTCCCGGCGACGATTCCCGCGTCCGTGAGAGACCCCCAACCGGGCCGTGACGACGGTGGGGCAGGATTGGACGCATGCGGATCGTGGTTCTTGCAGGTGGCATCGGCGGCGCGCGCTTCCTGCTCGGGGTGCGCGCGGTGGCCCGGGAGACGGGCGCCGACGTCACCGCGGTGATCAACGTGGGCGACGACGTGACCCTGCACGGGCTGCGCATCTGCCCCGACCTGGACAGCGTGATGTACACGCTCGGTGGCGGAGCCGATCCGGAGCGCGGCTGGGGCCGGGTCGGCGAGAGCTGGACGGTCAAGGAGGAGCTGGCCGCCTACGGCGCGGAGCCCACCTGGTTCGGCCTCGGCGACAAGGACATCGCGACCCACCTGGTGCGCACCCGGATGCTGGAGGCCGGCTACCCGCTCTCGGCGGTCACCGAGGCGCTCTGCGACCGCTGGCAGCCCGGGATCCGCATGCTACCGGCCAGCGACGACCGCGTGGAGACGCACGCCGTCGTGGAGGTCGACGGCGCGACCCGCGCGATCCACTTCCAGGAGTGGTGGATCCGCCACCGCGCGCAGATCCCCACCCAGCGGTTCGTGTTCGTCGGGGCCGAGACCGCGAAGCCGGCCGCGGGGGTGCTGGACGCGATCGCGGCGGCGGATGTCGTCCTGGTGGCGCCGAGCAATCCCGTGGTCTCCATCGCCCCGATCCTCGCGGTGCCCGCGATCCGCGACGCCGTGGCCGGGGGCCGGGCGCCGGTCGCCGGGTTCTCCCCCGTCATCGGCTCGGCCCCGGTGCGCGGGATGGCCGACAAGTGCCTGGAGGTCATGGGCGTGGAGGTCAGCGCGGCCGGCGTCGGCGGGCTGCTCGGGGCCCGGTCGCAGGGCGGGGTCCTCGACGCCTGGCTGGTCGACTCGTCGGATGCCGGCGTGGTCGTGCCAGGCCTGCGGGTGCGAGCCGTCCCGCTCTGGATGACCGACGAGGCCACGACCGCGACCATGGTCCGCGACGCGCTGGCCACGGTGGGTGTCGCATGATCCCGTCGCTGGAAATCCACCCCGTCGTCGGCATCGGCGACGTCCGACCGGGCGACAACCTCGCCGAGCTCATCACCGGGGCGGCCGACTGGCTCCGCGACGGCGACGTGCTCGTGGTCACCAGCAAGATCGTGAGCAAGGCCGAGGGCCGGCTGGTCGAGCTGCCGCCCGAGGGGCCCGACCGCGACGCCGCCCGCGAGGCCGCGCTGCGCGCCGAGACCGCCCGCGTGGTCGCCGAGCGCGGCCCGACCCGCATCGTGCAGACGCACCACGGGCTCGTGCTCGCCCAGGCCGGCATCGACGCGTCCAACGTCGACGCCACGCACCTGGTGCTGCTGCCCAAGGACCCGGACGCCTCGGCCCGCGCGCTGCGCGAGGAGCTGCGCGAGCGCTTCGGGCTCGACGTCGCCGTCGTCATCACCGACACCATGGGCCGGCCGTGGCGGCTCGGCCTCGTCGACTTCGCCATCGGCGCGGCCGGCGTCGACGCGGTGGTCGACTACCGGGGGCTGCGGGACGCGTACGGCAACGAGCTCCAGCTCACCCAGATGGCCCAGATCGACCAGCTGGCCGCCGCGGCGGAGCTGGTCAAAGGAAAGACGACGCAGGTGCCGGTCGCGGTGGTGCGCGGGTTCGCGCGCGCCTTCCCGGCCGAGCACGGCCGCGGCGCCGCCGAGCTCATTCGCGGGGCCGACGCCGATCTGTTCGCGCTCGGTACCGCCGAAGCCACCGCCCGCGGCCTGCGCGCCGCCGCCGAGCTGCCCGACGCGACCGGCTTCGCCCCGGCCGACGGACCCGTGCGCCTGCCCGCCCTGCCGTTCCCGACGACACGCAGCGTGACGGTTCCGGCCGACACCGTGGCCGCCGTGATCGTGTGGTCCCCGGCCGGCGACCTGCGCGCCGCGGCCGAGGCGGGCCGCAAGGCGGAGCGGCTGCGGGCCGTTCTCGCAGCTGAAGGGCTTGCGAGCGGCTGGCTGGAGGTCACCGATCCGGCGACGCTGGCCGCCGAGCTGCCCGAGGGCGGCGTGCCCCTCGGCGTGCTCGTCATCGGGCGCGGTAGCCTGCCGTCACTATGACGACGCTGCACGAGGACGCACTGGCGGTGCTGTCGGGCTGGGCGGCTCCCTCGCCGGAGGCCGAGGCGACCCGACAGCGGTTCCTGGATTTCGTAAGGCCCGATCCGACCACCGTCTGGCGCGAGCACACCGGCGGCCACGTGACCGCGAGCACCCTGGTCGTGGACGCCAACGCGGAGCGGGTGCTGCTGTGCCTGCACGGCCGGGTCAACCGCTGGATGCAGCTCGGCGGGCACTGCGAGCCGGCGGACACCACGATCGCGGGCGCGGCCCTGCGCGAGGCGTCCGAGGAGTCGGGGATTCTGGGGCTGCGGGTGAGCGAGGCGCCGATCGACCTCGATGTGCACCATGTGCACTGCTCGGGCGGGTCGTCGCTGCACTACGACATCCGGTATGCGGCGATCGCGCCGGCCGGGGCCGTGGAGCTCGTCAGCGCGGAGTCGAGTGCGCTCGGGTGGTTCGCGCCCGACTCGCTGCCGGAGCCGCTCGCCGATGCCACCGAGCAGCTGGTTGGGCCGGCGTTGGCCTGGGCCAAGCGCGCCTGACCCGTCTGGTGCTCGAAGCACGAGCAACGCCAAGCACGAGCAAGCGGCCGGAAGAAACCGTTCGGGCCCGGACGACAGCGCCCGGGCCCGGAAGAGGGCGCCGCCCTACAGCAGCTCGCTCGAGCCGCGCTCCTTCAGCGAGTCGACCAGCTTCTTGACGTCCTGCGCGCGGGCGCGCGGGCAGATCAGCAGCGCATCCGGCGTGTCCACGATGATCAGGTCGCTCACGCCCACCGCGGCCACCAGCCGGCCCGAGCGCGGCACCACGACCACGCGCTCCGCGTCCTGCATGAGGACCGTCGGCTTCGGGGCGACGACCGGGTCGTCGATGACGCTGCCGAGCTCGACCACCACGTTGCCCGCGGTGTCGGTCTCGAGCAGCTCGCCGAGGGTGTGGAAGTCGCCGACGTCGTTCCAGCCGAAGTTGCCCGGCACGGTGCCGACCAGGCCGGCGCGGCCCGCGCCCTCCATGACGCCGAAGTCGACCGAGATCTTCGTCAGGCCGGGCCAGATCTCGGCCAGGACCTCCTCGCGCTCGCGCGACTCCCAGGACTCGGCGATGCGCCGCAGGCCGTCGTGCAGGGTCGGCTGCTGGCGGGCGAGCTCGTCGAGGAACACGTCCACGCGCCAGACGAACATGCCGGCATTCCAGAGGTACTCCCCCGAGTCGACGTAGCGCTGGGCCACGTCGAACGCGGGCTTCTCCGCGAACTCGGCGACCTTGCACACGTCGCCGGTGCCCGTGGGCTCGCCGACGTGGAGGTAGCCGTAGCCGGTCTCGGGGTGGGTCGGCGTGATGCCGATCGTCATGAGCAGGCCGTCCTCGGCGCCCTGGATCGCCCGGTGGAGCGTGTCCTGGAAGGCCGGGACGTCGCGGACCAGCTGGTCGGCGGCGAACGCGCCCATGGTGGCGTGCGGGTCGCGGCGGGCGATCACCGCCGCGGCGAGACCGATCGCGGCGCAGGAGTCGCGCGGCGTGGGCTCGACGAGGATGTTGCCCTCCGGCAGGCCCGGCAGCTGCCGGGCCACGGCGGCCGCGTGCGCTACGCCGGTGACCACGAACGTGGACTCGGGCGTCGCCAGGCCTTCCAGACGCCCGTAGGTCGCCTGGAGCAGCGACAACGGGGTCCCGGTGAGGGCGTGGAGAAACTTCGGATGGCCGGCTCGCGACAGCGGCCAGAGCCGCGTGCCGCTGCCACCTGCAGGAATCACCGCGTAGAACACGCGCCCATCATGCCCGGAAAAGGGGGCCTTCTCACAACTCGGGGGTGTCAACACCATTACCGAAATCGCCTCGCGTCGTTTCGGCGGGTGACATTCGAGGTCACCCCGGGTCAGTAACCGCGGGGGCCCGCGGCTCTGGCCCATGCGGCGAGGTGGACCTCGGCGCTGGACTCCCAGGTGAACTCCTTGGCGCGCGCGGCGCCGGCCTTGGCCAAAGCGTTACGTCGCTCGGTGTCGTCGAGCAGTGCCGCAAGGTCGCGGGCGATCTCGTCGGGGCCCGGTCCGGTGTAGGCCACCGCGTCCCCGCCCACCTCCGGCAGGGAGAGCCGCGGCGTGGTGAGCACGGGTGCGCCGCAGGCCATCGCCTCCAGGATCGGCAGGCCGAAGCCCTCGCCGAAGGACGGGTAGGCCGCGACCACCGCACCGCCGAGGAAGCCCGGCAGGTCCGCGTAGCGCAGGTAGCCCGGGCGCAGCAGGCGCAGGTGGCTGGGGACCTCCGCGATGGCCCCGTCGATCTCGTCGTCGTGGCCCTGGCCGCCGGCGACCACCAGCGCGGGCGGGTCCGCCCGGTCGCGCACGGCCGAGATCCAGCCGCGGATCAGGCTGGGCACGTTCTTGCGGGGCTCCTTGGCCCCCAGGAAGGCGACGTACTCCGTCGAGCCGAGCCCCAGCCGCGCCCGCACGCGGGCCTTCTCGTCGTCGCTGGGCGCGTGGAACGCCTCGGGGTCGACGCCGTGGTAGGCCACGTCGATGCGGGTCGGGTCGGCGTCGAGCAGGCGGATCAGCTCGTCGCGGGTCGCCTTGCTGGGCACGATCACCCGGCTGGCGCGCCGCAGCGACGTCTTGATCGCGGAGCGGAAGAACGTGCGGCGGGACTTGTCGTAGTGCTCGGGCTCGGTGAAGAACGTGGCGTCGTGGACCGTCACCGTCACCGGGCACCCCGCGCGCAGCGGGCACGTGTAGAAGGGCGAGTGCAGCACCTGGGCGCCGACCTGCTGGGCGAGCATCGGCAGGCCGGTCTGCTCCCACGCCAGGCGGGCCGGGCGGTGCGCGGCCGCGGCCGGGGCGGACATGATCCGCGCGTTCGGCAGGAGCCGCCCGTAGCGCTCGGCGTCGGTGCGCTGGCACACGACGGCCAGGTCGGCGTCGAGCGCGCCCAGCGCGCCCAGGAGACCGTCGACGTAGCGCCCCACCCCGCCTCGGTCGGCTGGGACACTCGTGGCGTCTACGAGCACGCGTGGCGGTCGGCCGGGGGTCACGGGGCACTCCCTTTTGAACTCGTGCGGATCTTCGGTGCGACTTCTCGCGGCAAAGCCTACGCCCGATCCGCCGGTGATCGATGTCCACGACGCGACTCGCATCGTGAGTTCCACCCAGGATTCAGCCTGAATCAACTCATGTGTCGGCCGCCAAGTTCAAGTTTTGCTCAATTCAGGGGCATCGGTACGTCGCCGGGCGCTCCGACCTCGTAGTTCCCGATTCCCCGCACGTCGAACCGCCCGTCGTGGTACACCGCGAGGTCCGCCCGGCCGTCCCCGTCGTACTGCCCCGGCACCGGCGTGTCGCCCGGGTCGCCGAGGCGCACGGGGGCCTGGCCGGTGATCGTGAACTGCTGCGTCGACGGGGACCACACGGCCGCGTCGAGCCGGCCGTCGCCGTCGTAGTCCGCGGGCACCGCGATCGCGCCGGGCTCGCCGAACTGCCACTCGCGGATCGCCCGGATCGCCCACAGGCCGGTCGACGGGCGCCAGATCGCGGGCTCGGCCTTGCCGTCGCCGGTGTAGTCGCCGGGCACGGGCTGGTCGCCGGCCTGGCCGAGCTGCAGCTCGCCGACGCCCTTGATGTACCAGACCCCGTTGGACGGCCGGAACACGGCGAGATCGACCTTGCCGTCGCCGTCGTAGTCCGCGGGGGCCGGCACGTCGCCGGGCAGGCCCCACTGGGCCACCGAGCGGCCCTCGCCGGTGAGCAGCATCGTCCAGTTGCCGGTGATCGGCGACCAGGTGGCCACGTCGGCCTTGCCGTCGCCGTTGTAGTCGGCCGGCACCGCGATCTCGTTCGGGCCGGACGTGAAGATGGGCTCGGCGATGCCCTGCAGCCGCACCGTGCCGTCGGCCGGGCGGTACGCCGCCATGAGCGAGCGCACGGTCTGCGGCTTGACCAGGTCCCCGAGCAGCGCGGCGGCCCGGTCGCGGATCGCCGGCAGGGCGTCCATCCCGCGGGCGCCCGGGCACTCGGTCGGGTTGGTCTGGCGGTGCGGGAAGACGCGCGGGACGGTGACCGTGGTCGCGGCCGGGTACCGCGACGTGGAGCCGCCCCCGCTCAGCGTCACGGTTCCGCGCGGGTCGATGGCCTGGCTGAGTGAAAGTTTCCACGCGGTGTACCTGGCGGCCGACTCCACCACGGCGGGCGGGACGGTCACGGTGGAGTACGTGCCGAGCATGGCGATGCCGGCCGTGCCGGTGTTGAAGCCGCCCGCCTGGGCCCCGACCACGGGGCGGCTCAGCCCGCCGGCCCGGCCCTCCCAGAGTCGGCCGAACCGGTCGACCAGCACGTTGTAGCCGATGTCGCCCCAGCCCCGGCTGACCGTCTGGTACTGGTAGATCGAGCGCAGGATCTTGGGCACGTCGGCCTCGGAGTAGTCGTTGCCCGTCGCCGTGTGGTGCACCGCGACCGCCTTGACCATCGGCGCGTACTGCGGCCGCCAGTCCATCAGCTGCTCGTTGGCCCCCCAGGCGGCGCGGCGGTTGATGGCCGGCATGAACGGCCGCAGCGCGACCGGGGCGTCCTCGAGCACGGGCGGGGCCGGGGGCGCCGCGTCGGCGGGCGAGTCGGTCGGGTCGATGAGGTCGGCGGCGAGATCGTGCGGGGCCGAGCCACCGGTGGCGCTGACGGTGATCTGCACGCCGTCGCTCGGCCCGACCCAGACGAGGTCGGAGCCGCCGCGCTCGACGGGGCCGCCGGCCGGGGCGCTCGGCGAGGGCGAGGCCTTGGCGCGCGGCCGGGCGGGCCCGCTCACCGGGTCGCGGTCGGCCTCGCCGGCGCCGACGGTCTGCCACGCGCTCCAGGCGCCGCCCGGGGTGTGGTGGCGCACGGCGACGCTGACCGCGCCGACGCGCCCGGTCTCGCGCCAGGTGACGCCGACGGCGCTGAAGGGCTCGACGGAGGCGCGGGTGACGGTGAGCGTCCGGCTGCGGGTGGTCTTGCGGTAGCCGCCGTCCAGCGGTACGCCCTCGAGCACCCCGTTCTGCGCGCTCACCCCGTCCGCGGGCCGGTCGAAGTCGCCGAGCGGGACGCGGGTCACGCGCGTGGGCACACCGCTGCCGCCGGGGGCCTTGGCCGCCGGGTTGGCCCACTCGACCGGCGCGGTGAGCCCCTCGGCGGCCACCGGAGGCTCGCTCGTGCGGGCCGCGGCGCCGCCGCCGACGGCCCCGGCGGCGAGGAGGGCGAGCGAGCAGCCGGCGAGGGCGACCAGCCTGCTGCGCCGGTATCGTCGCGTTGCCCAGACACCCATCTCGCTTGCCCCATCTCGCTAGAAATCAGGTGAGATGCTATGGAAGGGATTAATTGGACATATGGGGAATACAGTTCCTTCACTCTTTGCGGCATTTGTGGGGAAAGACCCGTCACTTCCGTTCCTGACGTTCTACGACGACGCGACCGGCGAGCGCACCGAGCTGTCCGGGGCGACGCTGGCCAACTGGGTGTCGAAGACCGCGAACCTGCTGGTCGACGGGTGCGGGCTGGGGTCGGGTGACGTGGCCGCGGTGCGGCTGCCCGCGCACTGGCAGACCGCGGCGGTGCTGCTCGGCGCGTGGACGGCCGGGCTGAGCGTGGCCTACGGGGAGCCGACGGGCGCGGGGGCCGACGTCGAGTTCGCGTCCCTCACGGCGGCGGAGACGGGCGCGCCGGGGCCGGCCGACCGGTACGTGCTCGGCCTCGCGCCGATGGGCCTGCCGATGCGCGGCGGGGTGCCGGACGGGTTCGCGGACTACGTGGCCGAGGTGCGGCAGTTCGGCGACCACTACCCGGGCCCGGTCGGCGGGGCCGGGACCGAGGAGCTGGTCGAGCGCGCGCGGGCGCTGGGCTACCCGGCCGGGCGCGTGCTCGTGGACGCCGTCGCGCACCCCGACCCCGTCGAGTGGCTCGTCGCGCCGCTCGCCGCCGGGGCCAGCATCGTGCTGAGCGTCAACAGCGACCAGGCGAAGCTCGAGCAGCGCGCGGCGTCGGAGCAGGCTACCGCCGTGCTGTGACGAAGTACTGCAGCGACTCCGGATTCACCAGCGCGCCCTTGGCGGCCGCCTGATCCACCGGCGTGCCGGTGAGGATGCGCTTCACGGGCACCTCCAGCTTCTTGCCCGACAGCGTGCGCGGCACGGCCCCGACCTGGAAGACCTCGTCGGGGACGTGCCGCGGCGAGAGCGCGGTGCGCAGCTCCCGGGCGATGCGCGCGCGCAGCGTGTCGTCGAGGGTGACGCCGTCGGCCAGCACCACGAACAGCAGCAGCTCACCCGCCCCGCCCTCGGGGTCCTCCAGGTGTACGACCACCGAGTCCACGACCTCGTCCAGCCCCTCCACGACCGAGTAGAACTCGCTCGTGCCGAGCCGGACGCCGCCGCGGTTCAGGGTCGCGTCCGAGCGGCCGGTGATCACGCACGCGCCGCGCTCGTCGATGGTGATCCAGTCGCCGTGCCGCCACACGCCCGGGTAGGTGCCGAAGTACGCCTCGGCGTAGCGGCTCCCGTCCGCGTCGCCCCAGAACCCGACCGGCATGCTCGGCATCGGGGCGGTGATCACCAGCTCGCCGAGCTCGCCCACCACCGGGGTGCCGTCCGCCGCGAACGCCTCGACCCGCGCGCCGAGCGCCCGGCAGGCGATCTCCCCGGCCCGCACCGGCAGCAGCGGCGCTCCCCCGACGAAGGCGGTGCAGACATCGGTGCCGCCCGAGACCGACGCCAGCAGCAGATCCTTCGACACGGCGTCGTAGACCCATTCGAAGCCCTCGGGCGGCAGGGGCGCGCCGGTGGAGCCGAGCCCGCGCAGGCGGCTCAGGTCCGCGAAGTCCCTCGGCACCAGCCCGGCCTTGCGGCAGGAGAGCAGGAAGGGGGCGGAGGTGCCGAAGTACGTGGTGCCGGTCTCTTCCGCCACCCGCCACAGCCAGCCGAGATCGGGGTGCGCCGGGTTGCCGTCGACCAGCACGACCGCGGCGCCGACGGCGGGGCCGGAGACGAGGTAGTTCCACATCATCCAGCCGGTCGTGGTGAACCAGAAGAACCGGTCCCCCGGGCCGAGGTCGTGGTGCAGGGCGAGCATCTTGAGGTGCTCGAGGAGGATGCCGCCGTGGCCGTGCACGATCGGCTTCGGCAGGCCCGTCGTGCCCGAGGAGTAGAGGACGTACAGCGGGTGCTCGAACGGGACCCCGGCGAACTCGAGCGGCTCGTCGGTCGCCGCGGTGAGCCCGGACCAGTCGTCCCGGGCCGCGTCCGTGTCTCGGTTCAGGTATCCGATGCGCACCACGTGCTCGACCGACGGCAGGGCCGCGCGGATGGCCTCGACCTCGGCGGTGCGGTCGATGGGCTTGTCGCCGTAGCGGTAGCCGTCGACCGCCACGAGCACCTTCGGCTCGATCTGCTGCCAGCGGTCCACGACGGAGCGGGTGCCGAACTCGGGGGCGCAGCTGGAGAAGACGGCGCCGAGGCTGGCCGCGGCGAGCAGGAGCACGAAGGTCTCGGGGATGTTCGGGGCGTAGGCCGCGACCCGGTCCCCCTCGCCGACTCCCAGCCGCCGCAGCCCGGCCCGGGCCCGGCGGACCTGCTCGCGCAGCTCGGCGGCGGTCAGCTCGACGGGTCCGCGGGTCTGCGAGCGGGCGATCACGATCGGCTCGTCGTCGGCCACCCCGGGCATGCGCAGGACGTGCTCGGCGTAGTTGAGGCGGGCCCCGGGGAACCAGCGGGCGCCGGGCATCGTCGCGTCGGGCAGGGTGTCGGCGGGCGCCACGTGCGCGATGACCTCGAAGTGGTCCCAGATCGCGCGCCAGAACTCGGCGGGCTCGTCGACCGACCACTGCCACAGTGCCTGGTAGTCGTCGAAGGCCAGGCCGCGCTCGGCCTCCAGCCGGCGCAGGAATGCCCCGATGCGGGTGTTCTCGCGCACGTCCGACGGGGGTTCCCAGAGCACCTTTGCCATTGGTC
Organism: Dactylosporangium sp. CA-052675; assembly: GCF_050947935.1. GTDB lineage: Bacteria > Actinomycetota > Actinomycetes > Mycobacteriales > Micromonosporaceae > Dactylosporangium. The sequence goes on from NZ_CP192010.1 coordinate 9,644,711, forward strand.
CATCTTGCGGTACGCGTGAACGGTCGCTCAGTGTGGGTGAACCCCATCCGATCCCTCGATCGGATGGGGCCCGCCTACATCGCGCTACTTCGTCTTCGGGGACCCGCTCGGCTTGGGCAGGTCGCTCAGCCGCACGTCGGGGGCCGGGCGGGGCTGGGTGCCGAAGTCGATCAGGCCGACGTTGCCCGGGTTCAGGGCCAGGTCCTTCGACGGCCAGGCGCTGCCCGCGTGGCGGCCCGTGGCCGAGTCGAACAACCAGCAGTCCACGCTGCCCGAGCCGTTGGGTTCACGATCCATGCAGACGAGGTCGTACGGCCGGTCGCCGATCCGCGCCGTGGTCGCCTTCACGTCGGGCATCTTCGCGAGCGCCTTGTAGATGACGGCCCGCTGCGGCGGTGTCCAGAACGGCTCCGAGTAGTCGATCAGCTCGAAGGCGTCCTTCCAGATCATGGCGTCGGCCGGACGGCCGGGGTACTCGGTCTGGGCCCACTGCCGCCAGTACGTGAGGAGCTGGCCCGGGTCGGTGGGCAGGCCGGCCACGAACTGCGCGGTCGGGCGGTGCATGCCCGCCGGGAGGGCCGCGGCCCGGTCGATCTCCTCCGCGGTGCTCGGCACGTCCATCGTCTGCGTGCCGTCGGTGCGGCGGACGCGGAGGGTGACCATGGTGGCCGGGTCCATCCAGAGCTCGTGGATGTAGGTCTGGTTCCCGCCCGCCAGGTTGTACGTCTTCACGTAGAGCACCTGCCCCGCCGGGACCGGCATCGGCTGGGCGCTCGCCCCCGCGTCGGCCAGGCGATCCATCGCGGCGACCGCCTTGGCGTGCGTCGCACCCCCGTCGCCGCTGACCTCGGCGTTGAGCGGCGCCCGGGTCCCGATCGCGATCGGGATCTCCGGGGGCCCGCCGTCCGTGGGTGAGCCGGTCGCGGCCGGCCGCTCGGCCGGGGCCTGGCCGCCGGTGCCCGCCGGGCCGCCCGCGTGCTGCACGGCCACGCCGGCGCCCACGACCACGGCCAGCGCCGCGGCCGCGCCGGCGGTGGCCAGCAGCCACTGGCGGCGGCGCGTCGGCGGGCGGTACTCGCCGCCGGCCAGCCGGTAGCGGCCCTTCGCGAGCACCCCCTCCGGCGGGGTGTCCAGCGCCCGGCGGAACTCCCGCAGGGCCAGAAGGTCATGATCGTCAGTGCTCATCGTCGCTCCGCCTCGTCGAGTGCCTTGCGCAACTTGGTCCGGGCCCGGTGCAGCGCCGACTGGACGGTGCCGAGGGGCAGGTGCAGCGCCTCGGCGATCTCCGCGTAGGACAGGTCGGCGACCGCGAACAGCAGCAGCACGTCGCGCTGGCGGGCCGGCAGCTCGGCGAGCACCCGCGCGACGAGGCGCGCCCGCTGGCCGGCGGCCACCCGTTCGTCCGTGCGGGCCGCGTGGCTCTCCGCCGACATCTGCGCCAGCAGCGGGTCCGCGCCCGTCCGGGCCAGCGCCCGGTAGCCGCGCACCTCGTCGCGGCGATGGCGGAACAACACATTGGTGGCGATGCCGAACAGCCACGGAAGCGGGTCGGCGCCGGGGTCGAGGGTGTGGCGCTTCTCGTACGCGACGAGAAACGTCTGGGCCACCGCGTCCTCGGCGAGATCCGGCCCCACCCGGCGCGCGCAGTAGCGGTAGAGCACCCGCGCGTGCCGGTCGTAGAGGGCGGTGAAGCCGTCCGCGATCAAGAGGTTGCCTTCCGGGTCCACACCCCTTCTTGTCCGGTGCCTGTCGCGCTGTTCCCGGGGGTTTTCCGCTCTTGCCACCGCGGAGGCCGGGATTCCTGGCGGGAGCGACGGTCCGGACCACCGCGGACCCGAGCCATGGGCTCCTGGCTCTTCGCTTTTCGGCCCCTCAGCGGTTCGATCGATGCCGTTGGATCGCGTCCCGGCGGGCGAGACGGTGCTCGCGTCGGATTTCCGCCTCGCGCCACCGGCCCTCGTCGACGGGCGAGTCGGGGACGACGGCGGGAACGGGGCGGGGCCTGCCATTGGCGTCGATGGCGACGAAGACGAGGTACGCGGTCGCCACGACCAGCGGGGCGCCCTCGCTGACCACGTCCCAGCGCTCGGCCTCGAGCCGGACGCCCACCTCCATCGAGCTCGTGCCGGTCCAGTTGACCTGCGCGAACGCGTGGACGAGGTCGCCGACGCGCAGCGGCTCGAGGAACGCGATCTCGTCGATCGAGGCGGTCACGGCCGTCCCGCCGCTGTGCCGCGCGGCCGCCGCGCCCGCAACGTCGTCGATGAACTTCATGATCACGCCGCCGTGGACCGTGCCGTAGAGGTTGACGTCGACCGCGGTCATGATCCGGCTCAGCGTGACCCGCGAGTAACCGGTGGGACGGCCGGGCGGTCGGGCGGTGTGCTCGGTCATGCCAAAGACGGTACGGTGCGAGCCATGCGACACGTCGGAAGCCTGATCGCGGGGATGTTCATCGCCCCGATCGCCTGGCTGCTGATCGCGATCGGTCAGCAGCAATCCGCGGAAACCGTGGCGAAGTGGGTCGAGCGCGGCGCTTTCGACTCCGTCGACCTGCTCGTGCCCGCCGCCTACCTCCTGGGCGCCGGCCTGCTCATCGGACTCATCGCCAGCCTGCGCATCTCGCCCGTCGGCCCGATCGTCGCGGGACTCGCGCTGCTCGCCACCTATGTGAGCCTCTTCATCGACCCGCTGTCGGTGATGAACAGCCTGCCCCGCGACCTGGCGATCGCCTCGCTGAAGGTGGACCTGCGCCTGCCGATCGTCAACGGCACCACCGCCGTGCTCGGGCTCGCGCTGCTCATCGCCGCCTTCAGCGTCAAGCGCTGGCGGACCTGGCCGACCGCGGTGCCGCTGGTGCCGGTGGCGGGCGAGGGGCCGGCGGACGCCCACGAGTACCCGCTCGGGCAGGGGCCGGCGGCTCCGCCCCCCGTGGCCCGGCCCGCGTACTCGCCGCCCTCCACCACGACCGCGTTCCCGGCCGCCGCCACGTCGGTGCTGCCGGCGCCGGGCGGGTTCGGTGCCCCGCCGCCCGCGCCCACCGACGAGACCCAGCCGGTGCCGCGGTTCGCCCCGCCGGCCGCCTCGCCGTTCGCGCCCGCGCCGCCGCCGGTGTCCACGCCGCCGGTGTCGGCGCCGCCGGGGGCCTCCGTGCCGCCCGGGTCGGTCCCGCCGCCGTTCGCCGCGCCGCCGCCGGTCTCGACGCCGCCCTTCATTCCGCCGGCGCCGGTGGTCTCGGCGCCTCCCGTCTCCGCGCCTCCTGTCTCCGCGCCTTCTGTCTCCGCGCTTCCTGTCTCCGGACCTCCCGTCTCCGCATCGCCGGTCTCCGGACCGCCGCCCGCGGCCGCGCCGCCGGTCTTCACGCCGCCGGTTGTTTCGGCGCCGCCGGTGGCCTCCGCGCCTCCGGCTGCTTCCGCGCCGCCCGTCTCCACACCGCCGCCCGTCTCCACACCGCCGGCGGCCGCCGAGCCGGCCTGGTTGACGCCCGAGGACGACGCGCCCGCCGCCGGGGCCGTGGCCTACAGCCGGGGGGCCAGCTCGCCGCCGCCGCCGGCCGACGACGCGCCGCCGGCCTGGCCGGTGCCCGCCTCGCCCGCGCCGGCCCCCGGGTCGACGGACACACCCTCGGGCTCGTGGCCCGTCGTCCCGGCACCGAGCGCGGCCATCGACACCAGCACCGGCACCGATACCAACACCGACGCCGACGCCGAGACCGGGACGGAGGCGACCCGGCCGCTGCATGCGGGCGAGAGCGCCAGCGGGCTCCCGTCGCGCGCGGCCCGGGGGCCGGCCGAGGAGGAGCGCTCGATTCTCGCCGGGCCCTCGTTCGACGGGTTCGCCGTCGCGTCGTCGCGTCCGGGGCGCGAGGAGGAGACCGAGGCGTTCCACCCGGGCTCCCAGTCGCCCGCGACGCCGCGGCCCCGGCACTCGGCCGGACCGGCCGGCGCCGGCGGGGACGCCGAGCCGGAGGGGCGGCGCGGGCGGTTCCAGCCGATGGCGCCGCAGCCGCCGGTCGAGGAGGCCACGACCGTGATCAAGGCGCCGTCCGCGGACGAGGCCACGACCGTGCTGCGCTCCGACGCCCCGCCGGCGAGCCCGGGGGCGCCGGCCCGTGCCGCGGAGCCGGCGAATGCCGCGGCCGAGGACCCGGATGCCACGACGCTGTGGCCTTACGGCGGCGGCGACGAGGCCACGACGCGGCTCTCGGCGCCGATGGCCGATGCCGAGGCGACCGCGAACTTCGGGTTCGGGGAGCAGGCGGTCAGCCCGGCCGAGGCGGCCGAGCGGCGGGCGGCGTTCGCGCGGGGCGAGGCGGAGCGGCGGGCGACCGCGGCGCAGTCCCAGCTCGATCGCATCTCGGCGGAGCGGGCCGCCTCCCAGGCGACCGGCTCGCAGCCCGCCGCGACACAGCCGGCCGCGACACAGCCGGGCACGCAGCAGCCGGACACGGACGAGCCGCAGCCGCGGCGGGACAACCCCTGGGCGCAGCCGCCGCGCGACCGGGGCTGAGCCGCACGTCGATCACCTTCCGGCCCCGCCGCTCGGCTCGAGCGGCGGGGCCGTTGCCGTCCACGCCCGTCGATGGATCGAACGGGCGGCGCTTTAAGGTTCCCGACCCTTACATTTAATAGTGTTAACTGATAGCGTCCCTGCTCATCGATCCATCGATGGGCAGGAGGTCCCGTGAGATCTCGTCGTCGCACAATCGCCCTGGTGACCGGGGCGGCCGCGGCTCTCGTTACGGCACTGGCCCTCGCGCCCGTGCTCGGGGCCCAGGCCGCCACGAACGTGGCCGCCGCCGCGTGTTCGGCGCCGGTCTGGGCCGAGGGCAACACGTACACCGCCGGCCAGCAGGTGACGTACAACGGCCACACGTACCAGGCGCTGGTGACCCACACCGCCTACGTGGGCGCCGGCTGGAACCCCGCGGCCACGCCGTCGCTGTGGAAGGACCTCGGCGCCTGCTCGGGCGGCGGGACCACCTCCCCGACCGCCTCGCCGTCGCCGTCGCGCACCACGTCCCCGTCGCCGTCGACCTCCCCGAGCAAGTCGCCGTCGGCCTCGCCGAGCAAGTCCCCGAGCACTTCCCCGAGCACATCGCCGACCGGCGGCACGGGCGGCTGCGCGGTGAAGTCCCGGCCGGCCGGGAAGGTGCTGCAGGGCTACTGGGAAAACTGGGACGGCGCCTCCAACGGCGTGCACCCGGGCCTCGGCTGGATTCCGATCACGGACAGCCGGATGGCGCAGCACGGGTACAACGTCATCAACCTCGCCTTCCCGGTCATCCGCTCCGACGGCACCGTGCTGTGGGAGAACGGCATGGACTCGGGCGTGAAGGTGCCGACGCCGGCCGAGATGTGCCAGGCCAAGGCGAACGGCATGACGCTGCTGATGTCCATCGGCGGCGCCGCGGCCGGCATCGACCTGAGCTCCTCGGCGGTCGCGGACCGGTTCGTGGCCACGATCGTGCCGATCCTCAAGGCCAACAACTTCGACGGCATCGACATCGACATCGAGACCGGGCTCTCCGGTAGCGGCAACATCAACACGCTGTCGACGTCGCAGGCCAACCTCATCCGCATCATCGACGGCGTGCTGGCCCAGATGCCGTCGAACTTCGGCCTCACCATGGCGCCGGAGACGGCCTACGTGACCGGCGGCAGCGTGACGTACGGCTCCATCTGGGGCTCGTACCTGCCGATCATCAAGAAGTACCTGGACAACGGCCGCCTGTGGTGGCTGAACATGCAGTACTACAACGGCTCGATGTACGGCTGCTCCGGCGACTCGTACTCGGCCGGCACGGTCCAGGGCTTCACGGTGCAGACCAACTGCCTGAACTCGGGCCTGACGATCCAGGGCACCACCATCCGGATCCCGTACGACAAGCAGGTCCCCGGCCTCCCCGCGCAGTCGGGTGCCGGCGGCGGCTACATGACCCCGTCGCTGGTGTCGCAGGCGTACAACAGCGTCAGCGGCATCAAGGGCCTCATGGACTGGTCGATCAACTGGGACGGCTCCAAGGGCTGGACCTTCGGCGACAACGTGAAGTCGCTGCAGGGCCGCTGATCACCCACACTGCGATTCCGCACTGACGAAGGGCCGGGCGCGCATGCCCGGCCCTTGCGTCATGCCGCCCGGTGCAGGGACGGCATCTGCAGCAGCGGCGGGATCGCGGCCGGGTCGAGCGGCCGGTGGAGGTGGAACCCCTGCCCGAGGGAGCAGCCCAGCCGCTGTACCGCATCCAGCTGCGCCTGGTTCTCGATGCCCTCGGCGACGACCCGCAGCCCGAGGATGTGCCCGAGCTCCATGATGGTCGAGACCAGCGCCATGTCCCGCCCGGTCAGCTGGGTGCGCGCGATGAAGGCGCGGTCGACCTTGAGCTCGTCGACGGGCAGGTCGCGCAGGTAGGCCAGCGAGGAGTACCCGGTCCCGAAGTCGTCGATCGACAGCTGCACCCCGCGCGCCCGCAGCCGGTTGAGCGCCAGCACCGCCGGCTGCGGGTCGCTCATGAGCACCGACTCGGTGAGCTCCAGCGTGACCGCGTTCGTGGGCAGTCCGGCGGCGGCCAGGGTGCGGGTCACGTCCTCGACGAAGCCCGGCCGCACCAGCTCCCGCCCGGAGATGTTGACGTTGAGCGTGAGCCCGGGCCGGCGCCGCCGCCAGGCCGCGACCTGCCGGGCGGAGCTGGCCAGCACCCACTGGCCGATGTCGGCGATGAGCCCCGACTCCTCGGCGATCGGCAGGAACTCGCCCGGCGCGACGACGCCGCGGCTCGGGGAGTTCCAGCGCAGCAGCGCCTCCACGCCCACGATCGAGCCGGCGTCGAGGCGGACCAGCGGCTGGTACACCAGCCCGAACTCCCCCTCGGCGAGCGCCCGCTGCAGGTCGGCCCGCAGCGAGAGATAGTGCAGCGCGGCCGCGTGCATGGCCGGCTCGTAGACGACGACCCGCCCGGGGCCGTCCTGCTTCGCGCGGTACATCGCCAGGTCGGCGCAGTTGAGCAGCTCGTCGGGCGATCCGCTGCCGTCGGCGCCGGGCAGGGCCGCGCCGACGCTCGCGCCGATGTAGACGCTGCGGCCCTTGACCCGGAACGGCTCCCGCACCGCGGCGATGATCCGCTCGCCGGTCGCCACCGCGGTGTCGCGGTGCGCGTCGCCGAGCAGCACCGCGAACTCGTCGCCGCCGAGGCGGGCCACGGTGTCGCCGGCGCGCACGCAGCCGCGGATCCGCTCGGCGACGTCGGCGAGCAGCTGGTCCCCGGCGTCGTGGCCGAGGCTGTCGTTGACCGCCTTGAACCGGTCCAGGTCGATGAAGAGCACCCCGGCGCGCGGACGGCCGTTGAAGGCCTTCAGGAACAGGGCGCGGCTGGGCAGGCCGGTCACGTGGTCGTGGTGGGCCTCGTGGACCTGCTCGACGGTGCGCGCGTCGGTGAGCGCCAGGCCGACCTGCTGGGCGAAGGCCTCGAGCTGGTCGGCGTGGTAGCCGGCGGCGTCGCCGGCCCGGGCCACCAGGCTCCCGGCGATCTCCCCGGTCACGAGCACCGGCACGGCGATGACCGCGTGTCCCTCCTCGTCCTCGTCCACCTGCAGCGAGCCGGTGTGCATCGCCGCCCGGGCCGCGTTGCCCGGGCGGTCGCCCGGCCCGGCGCCGCCCGCGCAGGAGGCCACCCGCGGCGCCGGGTCGGCCAGGATCAGCGCGACGTAGGCGTCGCCCAGCAGCTCGGCCGCGCCGCCGGTGATCGCGTCGAAGGTCTCCTGCAGCGGGCGCCGGCTCGTGATGCCACGCTGGATGGCCAGCAGGGTCTCCACGAGCCGGGCCTCCCGCTCGCGGTCGGCGCGCAGGGTCTGCTCGGCGGCCAGGGCCCGGGCGCCGCGCATGGCGGCCCCGAGCATCTGGGCCATGCCCTGCAGCGTCTGGCGTTCCTCGGGCGTGAACGGCTCGTCGAGCCGGCCCAGGATCAGCACCCCGGGCAGGCCGGAGCCGAGCTGGCTCGGCACGGCGTGGACGTCGCCGAGCCCCGGGATGTCCACGAGCCCGCCCGCCGAGGGCAGGGCGAGCAGGTCGCGCCCGGGCGCGGCGCCGCCGAAGCCCCACGAGCCGCGCGGGCGCCCGCCGAGCACGACGAGACCGACCTCGGCCTCGACGATCTCGGCGGCCCGCTCCACGGCGAAGGCGATGGCGGCCTCCTCGGAGGCGGCGGCGTTGACGGCGACGAAGTACTCGGTCAGCTGAGCGGTCGACCAGGCGGTCACGGGATTCCCCTCAGGCCAGCGCGAGGGCGACCAGGGTGAGCTGGTGCAGTCCGGAGGCGCCGCGCAGCCGCGCGATCTCGCCCAGCGTGTAGAAGCCGGCGAAGGGCACGTCGCCGAGGGCGTCGCGCATGGCCGCCACCTCCTCGGCGATGCCGTCCTCGCCCAGGGTGAGCTTGCGGCCGCCGCAGTCGAAGGCGAGCAGGCCGAGCGGCTCGGCGCCGCCCAGGGCCGCCGTCGCCGCGCCGATCGCGGCCCCCGCGCCGGCCACGAGCTCGTCGCGCTCGGCCTCCATCAGCCAGACCAGGGCGCCCTGCGGGATCTCGGCGGTCCCGAAGACCGAGCGCTCCTCGTCGTCGCCCGCGTGCAGCGAGCGGATGTCGAGGCCGCTGCGCCGGGCGAGGCCGACGGGCTGGAGGTTGACCCCGTCCTGGAACAGCTCGGCGGCGGTCCCGGGCGCGCCGGCGCCGGAGGTGGCGGCCCGGCGCAGGAGCACGTCGAGGGCGGGCTCGCCGTCGAGCTCGTAGATGCGCTCGCCCACCGATCGCGTCACGATCAGCGGCGGCTCGACGCGGCGCCAGCCGTGCGCGATGCCGATGCCGATCGGGCGGTCGGAGCCGAGGGCGACGCCGATGACGCTGCCGTCCAGCACGCGGTCGCCGAGGAACTGGGCCGAGCCGCGGGTGAGGCCGCCGACGAGCGGTACCGCCGCCCCCACCACGGAGTAGGCGCCGCGCACGATCTCGTGCGGGCCGAGCACGGTGCCGTCCACGACGAGCAGCAGCGCGGTGTGGGGCGCGTCGATCTCGGTCATCACCGCGGCCGCCTCGGCCCCGGCCGCGCGGGCGCCGAGCCCGGCGACGCCGGCCGCGCGGGCGCGCACGGTGAAGCCGGGGCCGCCCAGGGCCGCGACCGCCACGCCGTGCGCCGTCGCGCCGGCCCCGGTCAGCTCGCCGAGGCCGGCGCCGCCGACCACGACGGCGTCGCCCGCCTCGGCCCGGACCCCCGCGAGCACCGCCACCGCGTCGTGCCCGGCGGAGGCGAAGACGAAGACCGCGGCAGGGGTACGCCCGGCGATCGCCTGGGCCGCGGCCTCGCCGCCGGCCTTCGCGGAGTCGGCGGCCGTGCTGTGCCCGGCCCCGAACCAGCGCTCACTCGTGCTTGACATGGCCCTGCTATCGGCACGGTCCCGGGCAAGCTGAGCCGCCGTTACGCGGACCTCAGGGCGCGCCCGGGGTCACGCCGGCCTGACGGCGGCCTCCGCCGCGGCCGCGCGGGCCTGGGCGCGCCGGACGTATCGGACCTGCCAGGCCGCCAGGATCACCATCGTGGCGATGAACAGCACGGTGGAGGCGGTGACCGCGGCCGACGTGGGCAGGGCCAGCACCAGCGGGACGCGCACGACCGCGTCGAAGAGCAGCCCGGCGCCCCAGGCCGCGGACATGACGCGGAAGCTGCGCCGGAAGCCGGGCAGGTCCCGCCACTTCTGCTCGAACTCGGCCGCCTTCGCCGGGTCGCCCTCCTGCATGCGCAGCGCGGCGTGGTAGATCAGCGGGCGGCCGACGAAGCAGGACACCACGAAGGCGAGCCCGGAGATGCCGGTGCCGAAGGACTCCTTGATCAGCAGGAACTTCGGCGAGCCGGTCAGGAACGACAGGCCGAGGCCGACCAGGAACACGCCGAGCATCACGGCGGCGAAGACGTCGAAGCGGCGGGCCCGGGCCGCGACCCAGAGGATCCGGGCCAGCGCCGCGAGGGAGCCGCAGAGCAGGGCCACGTAGTCGCTCGCGCCCAGCCAGTGGGCGACGAAGTAGGCGGCCAGCGACAGGCCGACGTCCCACAGCAGGGACTTGAGGATGGCCAGGAATCCGGGGGTCGTGCTCGTCGGGCGCTCGTCGTCAGCCATGTGTCGACTCTGACATGTCGACTCAGACATGTCAACGCGAACATGTTGTGGCCGTCATGTCATGGTCGACATGTCGGTTTCGACAGGTTAGGCTTCGGTCATGTCCCTCCGCCACGCCCTGCTGGGCCTGCTCTGCGACACCCCGCAGAACGGCTACGACCTGACCAAGCGCTTCGAGGTCACGCTGTCGTCGCACGCGTGGAACGCCGGGCACAGCCAGATCTACCCCGAGCTCAAGCGCATGCTCGCCGACGGGCTGATCGAGGTCGTGGACGAGGGGTCGCGGGGCAGCAAGGTCTACGGCGTCACCGAGGCCGGCCGCGAGGAGCTGCGCCGGTGGATGTTCAGCCCGCTCGGGGAGACCCCGCCGCGCAACGAGTTCGTGCTGCGCCTGTTCATGCTCTCCTCGCTGGAGGTGCCCGACGTCAAGGTGCTCGTCGATCGGATGGCGGGCACCAGCGACGCGCGGGTCGCCGAGCTCGACCGCGTCATCAAGGAGCTGGACGGGGCGGCCGAGGCGGGGCACGCGCAGGGCTACGCGCGCTACGCCGCGGAGTTCGGCCGGCGATATTTCGCCCTGCAGCGCGACTGGGCCCGCTGGGTCGTCGAGCAGATGGACCAGGGCGCCGCCGGCTCGCCCGGCGGCACGGTCTGACCCCCGTTCAGCGCATCCCGCGGTAGACGCCCCGCAGCCGGTCCAGCCGCTGCCGCTGCTCGTAGGTGGCGCCCAGGCTGATCAGCAGCACGCCGGTGCCCGTGAACAGCAGCAGCATCATCCAGAACGGCAGGCCGATGCGGAACAGCTCGTTCACCGTCGCGATCACCGTCACCGCGGCGCCGACCGCGACCGGGGCCTTCTGCTGCCGGGCCGCGCCGATGGCCACGCAGATGACGCCGGCCAGGATCAGCAGCACCTGGCGCAGCTCGGGCGAGTCGGGCTGGGCCACGGCGATCGCGAGACTCGGGCCGAAGCCGGCCACGAGCGCCGGCCCGTAGGCGAGCCAGCTGCCCAGCTCCGGCCGGTTGCGGATCTCGATCAGGCCGGTGATGAGGGCGAGGGCGGCGAACGGGATCGTGTAGGCCTCCGGGACCGCGACCTGCACGGTCATGAGCAGCAGCCAGATCGCCAGCAGCTCGGCGATGGACGCGGCCACGATGAGGGTCGTGCGCTGGCGCGGGCTGCGGCCCTTGCGCGCCGCCGACAGGCCCAGAATCGCCCCGACGGCCGTCAGCGCGGCCGCGGTGTGGGCCCAGGAGCCGAGGGTCAGCAGCACCGCGATCGCGGCGCCGGCGTACCCGGCCGCCTCGACCGTCATCGCCTCCCGGTTGATGCTGTCGCTGGGCCGCAGCCGGGGCAGGGCCGCGCCGAGCACCAGCAACGCGGTCGCCACGATCAGCAGCGGGAACGCGCATTGCTTCAGGTTCAGGCCGGCCGCGAGCCCGGCGGCCACCGCGAAGCCCTCGGCGGTCGAGGCGGCCACGTTCCAGCCGAGCATCCGCGCGGTCGCGGTCTTGCCCCAGATGCCGCCGATCGCGCCGACCACCACGGAGCCGGCCAGCCAGGTCAGCGTCTGGCTGCGGGTGGCCAGGCTCCCGGCGCCGCCCGCGCCCGCGGCCAGCACCGCGATGACGAACACCAGCCGCCGGGCGCCGGTCATGAGCCGCGCGTCGGGGCTGTCCGAGCTCGGCGGGAGCGTGAGGGCCAGGCCCAGGCCGGCGATGGTAGCCACCAGCAGCGCCAGCGTCGGCTGCACCGGCCACGGCGCGTCGAGCGCGGCCGGGGCGATGAGCAGCGTCAGGGCCGCGCCGGGCACCACGATCGCCACGGCCCGGTTGGCCATCGCCTGCCCGTCGCCGCCCAGGCCCACGGCCATCAGGGCGGCGGCGACGGTGAGCAGGAAGGCGCCCAGCACGTGGGTGCTGTTGCCGGCGTACTGCGCCAGCGACCCCAGATGCGCCGCGGTCTCCGGGGTGCCGGTCCACGGCTGCTGGAGCCAGCGGTACGGCCCGGCGAGCGCGGCGAACAGCGCGGGCGCGATGAACACCACGACGATCGCGGCCGGGATGCCGGCGGCGGCCGCGACGCCGATCGCGAAGTTGCGCGGGATGCGCTGCTCGCCGGCGCGCACCCTCGGGCGGCCGGCGCGGCCGGCGCGGTCGGGCCGGAAGCGCCCGAGCTCGGGTTCGGCGGGCCGGTACCAGTTCGCCCGCAGCAGCTCCGCGAGCACCCCGAGCAACGCGGCGGCCGCGGCGTAGACGACCGCGCCGTCGCGCTGGACCACGAGCGCCGCGAGGGCCGTCGTGGTCGCCGCGACCGCGACGCCGGTGCTGACGTAGGGCATGTATCCGGGCGCCTGCTGCGCCCCGGCCGCGGCGGCGGCGAGGCCCACGGCGGCGGTCGCGAGCGCGGCGATGAGGATGGTGCTGGGCCGGTCCGGGTACAGGCTGCCGACCATGGCCGCGGCCGCACCGGTGAACGCGAACAGGGCGCCCGCGACCCCGGCTCCGCCGACGACGGTCAGCGGGCCCCCGTCGACGTCGTCCTCGCCGTCCTCGTGCGGATCACGGGCGCGCGTGTCCTCGGCCGCGCGCCGCAGGGCGACCGCGCGGGCCAGGGCGGCGACGAAGGCGCCGCTGATGCCGAGCGCGGCCAGGGTGCCCGCGGTCGCGCCCGGGCGCACGAGGCTCGCTCCGGCCGCGTAGAGCCCGGCGACGAGGGCGGCGCCGAGGCGCGTGTAGACCCCGCGCCAGCTGCGGGCGAAGGAGGCCCACACGGCGACGCCGGTGGCCGCGGCCCAGCCGATGACCATCGGCGCCGACCAGCCCAGGCCCAGCCCGACCGGCGCGCCCAGGGTGGCGAGCACGAGGGCGGCCGAGGCGGTGTCGTCGCCGTACGGCTGCGGCAGCGCGATCGCGGCCGCCCCGGCGAGCAGCAGCAGGGCGATCGGGATCTGCCAGCCGAACTCCGCCAGCCCGTGCGCGGTCTGCGCCCAGCGGGCGTCCAGTGGGGCGTGCCACATGGGGTCGGCCGCCCGGATCACCCCGATCGCGCCGATCATCGACAGCGCACCGGCGTAGAGGCCGGTGCCGAGGCCGACCATGGCCGCGCCCGCGACCGGGCCCCGCCGCCACTCCTCCGGCAGCGACGAGCGGGCCGCGACCGCGACGAGGAACACGAGCACGGCGAGGACCACGACCTCGATGCCGGAGGCGGCCAGGGACACGGCCCGGGCCAGGGCGCCGATGGCGGCGATGGTGACCGCCGCGGCGGCCGCGTCGGAGCCGGAGAACTCGACGCCGAAGGTGTGCCGGTCGTCCATCCGCGGCGCCGCCCACAGCATCACCGCGGCGACGAGCATGAGCAGGCCGATGACGAAGTCGATGGTGGTCGCGCCGGGCGCGATGACCGTGGCGAGGCCGACCGCGACGGCGCCGGCGGTGGCCCCGACCAGCAGCGGCACGCTGGGCTCGGCGCCCGCGCGGTCCCGGGCGACCTGGATCAGGGCGGCCACGCCGAGGCTGACCGCGAGCGCGAGGAAGCTCAGCACCAGCACGACGGTCGCGCCGCCCGGCAGGCCGCCGAAGACGATGGCGGCACCGGACGCGGCCGCGCCAGGCAGGGCGAAGAGCGCGCCCCCGGCCGCGGCGTCGGCGACCCGCTGGGTGACCGCGAGCCGGTCGCCGTCGGTCTGGTGCGGGCGGGGTAGCCAGGCGATCGCGGCCCCGGCGACGGCGATCGCGGTCAGGGTGAGCGCGGTCGCGCCCGGGCGGATCAGGGCGGCCGCGGCGGCGTAGAGGCCGAGCAGGAGCGCGGCGCCGAGGCAGACCCACGCGGTGTGCGGGGCGCGCACGCGCAGGGCCAGGGCGCCGATCACGACGGCGGCGCTGACCGCCAGGGCCGGGATCGCCAGCCAGCTCAGGCCGAGCGCGGCGGGCGCGACGAGCAGGGTCAGGGCCGCGCCGACGACCGCGATGTCGGTCCGCAGCTCGTCGGGGGGCACCTCGGGACCCACGTTGTCGCGCAGCCGGACCGCCACCGGGTCGGTGCGCCCGCTGAGCATGAGGATGCAGGCGCCCGTGAGCAGCAGGATGGCGATGACGTACTGCCAGCCCTCCGGCCCGACGGCGGCGTGGATGCGGTCCTCGTACGCCCCCAGATCCGACTTCCACACCGGCCACGCGGCCCGCAGCGGCGCGACGATCCCGGGGAAGGCCCGCACCAGCACCAGCAGGGTGGCCCCGGCGGCCGCGACCGACACGGCGTAGCGCGGCCCCCGGCGGGCGTCCTCGGGCAGGAACGGCACCCCCGCGGCCGCGACGGTCACCGCGAGCGCGAGGAAGAGCGGGGTGGAGCCGGGCAGCCAGACGGCGCCGACCCGCGCGATGGCCACGATGACCGCGCCGGTGGCCACGCCCGCGGCGATGTCGGGCAGCGTCCCGCGGCGCCAGGTCAGCGCGCCGCCGACGCCGAGCGCGGCGGCCACGAGCATGGCCGCGGCGGCCTGCAGGGTGGGGACGCGCTCGTCGGTGACGGCCAGCCCGACCGCGGCGGCCAGCAGCGCGACGCCGGTGGCCACGGCGAAGAGGATCCAGGCCAGATCGCGCATGAGCCCGTCGGCGATGCGGTTGGTGCGGCCGGTGTGGGCGAGCTCGTCCTCGGCGGCGGCGTCCTCGTGGTGCGCGTCGATCCGGCGCTGGATCGACTGCTTGAGCGCGACGGCGAAGCCGAGGTCGATCAGCGCCACGCCCGACAGCGCGATCGCCCAGCCGGTCGGGCCGTGGATCGCGTCGTAGAACAGCAGCGGCAGGACCGGCTGCAGGGCCAGCAGCGTCGCGTAGCGGGAGGCGATGAGGTGGCTCTGCATGCTGTACACGGCGGCGACCCCGGCCGTGAGCAGACAGACGAGACCCAGATAGGTGCTGAACTGGGGCCGGTCCGCGCCCAGCAGCTTCTCCGAGCGCACCACGTAGCCGTCGAGCAGCACGAGCAGCAGGGCGACGGACGCGACGGTCTCCGCGGTCGCGCTCAGCCCGCGCTTGACCAGCACGAGCGGCAGGGCCAGGGCGATCGCGGTGATGACGGCCAGGGACAGCACCCGGCCGACGGTGCCGATGCTGCCGAACGCGTCGAGGGTGAGCACGATCGCGGCGCCGGCCAGCAGCAGGCCGCCGAGCGCCAGGACCGACGCCTGCATGCTGCTCTCGGTGGCCTCGGGCTGGTCACCGGGCGGGAGGCTCTTCTGCCCGCCGCTCGGCCGGCGCGGCGGCGGAGGCGCGTTGAGCGGCGCGATGCGGGGCCCGCCGGCCGCGGGCACGTGCCCGCTCTCGACCGCGCGCGGCGCGCGCGGCGAGAAGCGCTGCTGGCTCGGCGGCAGGGTCGCGGTCGAAGTCGTGCTGGAACTCGTATTGGAACTCGTGCTGGAACTCGTGTTGGAAGTCGTCGTCGTGCTCGTCGTGACGGCCACCGGCTCCGCGGGCGCGCTCGCCGGGGTCGCCGCGGGCGGGACGGACTCGCGCTGGCGGCCCAGGAGCGGGCGCTTGGCCTTGGCCTCCTGGGCGGCGCGCTCGGCGTCGACGGCCGCGCGGACCTTGCGCCGGAGGCTGTCGCGCTGGGCGGAGGTGTGCGCGAGCTGCTTGCGCAGCATCTGGGTGTTTTCGGTGAGATCCCGCTTCTTCTGCTCCAGCGCCGCGACGGTCCGCTGGAACATCGCGAGCGCCGCCGCGTCCGGATCGTGCGGCCGGCCGCACGAACGGCAGCCGGTGGCCTCGCTGGCCGGCCCACCACACGCCGGGCACGGATACGTCTCCACGCCACTCCTCCCCCGGTGCTCTCGGCCGGGACTCCGCGGTGCGGTGCCCCGGCCGTTCACGCCCTACTGGGAAGAATGCCTTGTTTCGCCGGGCGACGAAAGCGATGCGCCCGTTCGGGAGGTTCTCTATGAAACGACCGGGCGCCCCATGCCGCGGTACTCCCAGCCGGCCGCGACCCAGACCGCCTGGTCGAGGCAGTTCCGGCCGTCGATGACCTTCTTCGCGGAGACGAGCGGCGAGAGGGACTGCGGGTCGGTGTTGCGGAACTCTTCCCACTCCGTGAGCACGCACACGAGGTCGGAGCCGGTGACGGCGTCGGTGAGCGTCTTGGCGTAGGCGACGTCGCCGACCTCGGCCCGGGCCTGCTCCATGCCCTCCGGGTCGTAGACCGTGACCTCGGCGCCGGAGCGGGCGAGCTTGCGCACGACCGAGAGGGCCGGCGAGTCGCGCACGTCGTCGGAGTTGGGCTTGAAGGTCGCGCCCAGCACCGTGATCTTGGTGCCGGCCAGGTCCGGGCCGGCCGGGCCGTAGCCGCGGCCGAGCAGCTCGGCGGAGAGCTGGACGATCTTCTGCCGGCGGCGCTGGTTGATCAGGTCGACCTCGTGCAGGAACCGCAGCGCCTCGCCGACGCCGAGCTCCTGGGCGCGGGCCTGGAACGCGCGGATGTCCTTGGGCAGGCAGCCGCCGCCGAAGCCGACGCCGGCGCGCAGGAACTTGTTGCCGATGCGGGCGTCGTAGCCGATGGAGCGGGCCAGCTGGGTGACGTCGGCGCCGGCCGCCTCGCAGACCTCGGCCATCGCGTTGATGAAGGAGATCTTGGTGGCCAGGAACGCGTTGGCCGCGACCTTCACGAGCTCGGCGGTGGCGAAGTCGGTGACCACGACCGGGACCTCGCGGTCCTCGGTGACGGCGAGGTCGAAGACGCCCTTGTGGGCCGCGTAGAGCATGCCGGTCGCCCACTCGGACTTGACGCCGAAGATGACGCGGTTGGGCCGCAGCACGTCCTCGACGGCCACGCCCTCCTGCAGGAACTCGGGGCTCCAGGCCACCTCGACGCCGAGGTCGACGGTCGAGTGCCGGGCGACGAGCTGCTCGATCCACTCGGCGGTGCCGACCGGGACGGTCGACTTGCCGACGATGAGCGCCTTGCGGGTCAGGTGCGGCGCGAGGTTGGAGACGGCGCTCTCGACGTGGGAGAGGTCCGCGGCCATGCCGTCGGCGCGCTGGGGGGTCCCGACGCAGATGAAGTGGATGTCCCCGAACTCGGCGACCTCCTCGTAGGAGGTGGAGAACCGCAGCCGGCCGGCCGAGAGGTTCTTGCGCAGCAGCTCGTCCAGGCCGGGCTCGTGGAACGGCACGTCGCCGCCCGCGAGCTTGGCGATCTTGGCCTCGTCGATGTCGAAGCCGATCACCTCGTAACCGAGTTCCGCGAAGCAGATTGCGTACGTCGCGCCGAGATATCCGGTGCCCAGGAAGGTCAGCCGGGGCCGCGCCGAACCGGAGGGCGGGGCTACGACAGGTGGGGTGCTGGGGTACGCGATGGTCACGCCTTGTCTCCGCTCGATCGAGGTCTGCTCGGCCGACCCTCACCTGGTGGGATCGGGCCGACGTCGCCACGGCGAGGATAGACCCTCGAACGATACCGTGCCTCCGGCCATTTCATTACCCGTCGGTATGCTCACAGCGGCGGGCTGCTGAACGCGGGTTCAGGAGCGCTGTGACGAGGGGGTTTGCCGTGTTCGAGGTGTATTCGCTGCCCGAGGAGCACATCGCCGTGCGTGAGGCGGTGCGCGCGGTCTGTGACGGCAAGGTTGCACCGAACGCGGCGGCTGCGGACGAATCCAGCGAGTTCCCTCAGGCGTCGTACGACGCGCTGCGTGCATCCGACTTCCACGCGCCGCACATTCCGGTCTCCTATGGCGGCGCGGGAGCCGACGCGCTCGCCACCGCGATCGTGATCGAGGAGGTCGCGCGGGCCTGCGCCTCGTCCTCGCTCATCCCGGCCGTGAACAAGCTCGGCACCATGCCGCTGCTGCTGGCCGGCTCCGAGTCGCTGAAGCAGCGCTACCTGCCGGCGGTGGCCCGCGGCGACGCGATGTTCTCCTACTGCCTGTCGGAGCCCGACGCCGGCAGCGACGCGGCCGGGATGAAGACCCGCGCGGTGCTGGAAGGCGACACCTGGGTCCTCAACGGGGTCAAGCGCTGGATCACCAACGCCGGGGTGAGCGAGTACTACACCGTCTTCGCCGTCACCGATCCCGCCGCGCGCTCGCGCGGCATCAGCGCCTTCGTGGTCGAGAAGTCCGACGCCGGCGTGAGCTTCGGCGCACCCGAGAAGAAGCTCGGCATCAAGGGCAGCCCCACCCGCGAGGTCTACCTCGACAACGTCCGCATCCCGGCCGACCGCATCATCGGCGCGCCCGGCACCGGCTTCGGCACCGCGATGCGCACCCTGGACCACACGCGCGTGACGATCGCGGCGCAGGCCCTGGGCATCGCGCAGGGGGCGCTGGACTTCGCGCTCGGCTACGTCCAGGAGCGCAAGCAGTTCGGCAAGCCCATCGCGGACTTCCAGGGCATCCAGTTCATGCTGGCCGACATGGGCATGAAGCTGGAGGCCGCGCGCCAGCTGACCTACGCCGCGGCGGCGAAGTCGGAGCGCGGCGACGCGGATCTGACGTATTTCGGCGCGGCGGCGAAGTGCTTCGCCTCGGACGCGGCCATGTCCATCACGACGGACGCGGTGCAGCTGCTCGGCGGCTACGGCTACACGAAGGACTTCCCGCTGGAGCGCATGATGCGCGACGCGAAGATCACGCAGATCTACGAGGGCACGAACCAGGTCCAGCGCATCGTCATGGCGCGCCAGCTGCTGCAGGCCTGACCGATCGCGAGAGGCCGGCCCCGGCGCTCGGCGGCGCGACCGGGACCGGCCTCTGCAGTACTGCTACGACGACCATCTATCTATTTGCGTCTTGTGTCAAGTCTGGAATTAACATCCGCGTTACAGACAGGGCCAAGACGGGTGCGCATGGACCGTGATGTCGACGCGGCCGGCGGGCGCGCCGACCCGCTCCAGCGGTCCCCTACTGGTCGAGCGCGTGGGGCGGCCAGACGTGCCACGAGGCGATGTCGATGATCGCCGTCGTCCGCGGGTGCTCCCGGTTCGCGTAGGGCTTGCCGGTGTAGTGCGTGGCGATGCGGTCGATGTCCGCGAGCTCCGGGTCGTCCTTGATCTCGGTGACGGTGCCGGTGACGGAGACGTGGGTGTACCAGTTCTCCTTGTCCAGCACCGTCAGGCTGACGCGGGGCTCTTGGCGCAGGTAGGCGAGGCGCTTGCGCCCGGCGTCCATGTTCACGACGATGCGGCCGTCCTCGAAGAGGTACCAGGTGGCCACCGAGACGGGCTGCCCGTCCTGGCGCACGGTCGCGATGACGGCCGGGTTGGGCTGGGCGAGCAGCCGCTGCAGAGACTCAGGAAGTGTCACGTCTCCCACCGTACGATCCCGCGCCCGGGCGCGGGCCCAGGTCGTGGCCTAGCCGATGCGGTCGCGGAGCCACGCGATGAGCGCCGGGTATTCGGCGAGGATCCGGGCCACGGCCGCGGTGTCGTCGGGCCGCAGGAGCCGCTGCTCGGTGATGCAGGCCGCCTGCTCGGCCAGCAGCCGCTCGCCCTCGGCGTCGTTGCCGCTCGCGACGGCCCGGTTGCGCAGGCGCGCGTAGCAGGCGATCGCCTCCTCGACGGCCTCGAGCGCGGCGTCGTAGCGCGCGCTGTCCCGCCGGCTCCACTCGAACGACCCGACCCCGCCGACCGCCGAGTAATCGGACATCGATCCCCCTCACCGTCAACGCGACGCGGTCACTCTACCGCTACGCCACGGCTGCGTGGGGTCACCGATCGAAGTTCGAAACGCCCGACCTTTTCCGCCGCAGATCAGCGCACCTGACGGCGGGCGTTGATGATTCGCACGAGACGAATCAAGCGCGGCGTCACGACGAGGATCGTGCCCGCGAGGAGCAGCAGCAGGGTCACCGAGGCCACCCCGGCGACGACGACACCGCTCACCACGCGGGCCGGCTCGGCGCCGGGAACGGTCCGGGGCGGCGCGGCGGCCGCGGAGCCGAACGCGAGCGCGGAGGCCACGGCGGCGCCGCCGACCAGGGCCCGCGCCGTCCACCGGTGGAGCCTGCCGCCCTGGTGCGCCGTCATGCCGTGCCCGCCCTCGTCCGCCCGAACCAACACCTCCGATAACGGAAGAAACAGACAAAGAGTTGCGCCGATCAGGCGATGCGGGCCCATTGGCCGCGCTCGACCAGGTGCAGCACGAGCGCGGCGATGTTCCAGGCGTCGTCCGCGCCGTTGTGGTGCCGCCCCTCGAGGGGCAGGCCCGCCGTCCGCAGGGCGCCGGCCATGCCCTGCCTGCGCATGCCGTGGGCGTCGGCGAAGACGGCCTTCGCGTTGGTGTGGTCGGCGCCGAAGGGGTACCGCTGCCGCCCCTGACATTGCCGCTCGAACTGCTTGCGGTCGTAGTCGCCCCAGCTCGCCCAGGGCCGCGAGTCGCTGCGGTGCACGGTGCGCAGGCGCTCGCACGCCTCGGCGAACGAGAGCCCGGCCGCGGCCTCGTCGGGGGTGATGCCGGTCAGCTCGGTGCAGAACGCGCTGACGGCCGATCGGGCGGGCCGCACCATGATCCGGTCGCGGCCGACGCGCTCCCCCGCGTCGAGGTCCACGACGCAGACCCCGACCTCGATGATCTCGTTGACCTGCCCGGCGGGCGGCGGCCCGGCCCAGCACGTCGCCTCGACGTCGATCACATTGAGCAGCCGTCCCATGCCGCCGAGGGTAGGCGCGACCACCCCGGCCGCGCCTGCGGATTACGCGGTGGCCCTACTCGGCGGCGGGCTCGATCAGCGACGCCGACAGCGCGGCGTCCTTCTCCGCGACCAGGGCCCGCAGGGACTCCTGGAAGTCGCGGACCTTGGCCAGCAGCTCCGGGTTCGCGGCGGCGAGGATGCGCACGGCGAGCAGACCGGCGTTGCGCGCGCCGCCGATGGACACGGTGGCGACCGGGATGCCGGCCGGCATCTGCACGATCGACATCAGGGAGTCGAGGCCGTCGAGATACTTCAGCGGTACCGGCACGCCGATCACCGGCAGCGGCGTGGCCGAGGCGACCATGCCCGGCAGGTGAGCGGCCCCGCCCGCGCCCGCGATGATGACCTTCAGGCCCCGGGCCACGGCCTCACCCGCGTAGTCGAGCATCAGGTGCGGGGTGCGGTGCGCCGAGACGACGCGGACCTCGTAGCCGATGCCGAACTCGTCGAGGGCCTCGGCCGCGAGCCGCATGACCGGCCAGTCGGAGTCGCTGCCCATGATGACCCCGACCTCGATCACTGGCGCGCTCAATGCTGGTACCCCTCCTCAAGAATGCGGGCGGCCTTGCGAGCCCGTCGACGGCAGTCTTCCAGGTCGTCGCCGAGCACCGTCACGTGCCCGATCTTGCGGCCGGGGCGGACCTGCTTGCCGTAGAGGTGGACCTTGGCCCCGGGCTCCTCGGCGAACAGGTGGTGCAGGCGCTCGTCGATGGACATCCCGCCCGGCTCGCCGCCGAGCACGTTGGCCATGACCACGGCCGGCGCGGTGAGCCGCGTGTCGCCCATCGGGTAGTCGAGCACGGCCCGCAGGTGCTGCTCGAACTGCGAGGTGCGCGCGCCCTCGATGGTCCAGTGCGCGGAGTTGTGCGGCCGCATCGCGAGCTCGTTGATGAGCAGGCGCCCGTCGGTCGTCTCGAACAGCTCGACGGCGAGCACGCCGACCACGCCGAGCCCGGTGGCGATGTCGATGGCGAGCCGCTGGGCGGCGATCGCGAGGTCCTCGTCGAGTCCGGGGGCGGGCGCCAGCACCTCCACGCAGATCCCGCCCTCCTGGACGGTCTCCACGACCGGGTAGGCCGCGACCTGCCCGAGCGGCGAGCGCGCGACGACCGCGGCCAGCTCGCGCTTGAGCGGCACCATCTCCTCGGCGATCACCTCGACGCCGGGCGGCACGTCGGCCATCGAGTGCGCGACGAACACGCCCCGCCCGTCGTAGCCGCCGGTCACCGTCTTCACGATCACCGGCCAGCCGACCTCGTCGCCGAAGGCCTGGACGTCGCCGCCGGTCCAGCGCGGCATCGGAAACCCGAGCCCGCCGAGGTGCTCGCGCATGGCCCGCTTGTTCTGGGCGAAGTGCAGCGCCTCGGCGCCCGGCAGCAGGGTGAAGCCCTCGCTCGCCAGCTGCCGGATGAGGTCGCCGGGCACGTGCTCGTGGTCGAAGGTGACCACGTCGCAGCCCTTGGCGAACTCGCGCAGCGCGTCGATGTCGTCGTGGCGGCCGATCCGCACGTCGGCGGCGACGAGTGCGGCGCCGTCGTCGGGCGAGACGGCGAGCACGCGCAGCGACTGGCCGAGGGCGATCGCCGCCTGGTGGGTCATCCGGGCCAGCTGGCCGCCGCCCACCATGCCGACGACGGGAAGTCCGGTTCGGGTGTCCATAGGCTGGCCAGCCTATCGTTCCGATTTTCGGGCTCGGTGGAGGGACGATATGTCGGGCGCTGGCGCGCCGCGACATATCGGATTTATACCCTGACGATAGGAATATCGCATTCGTGGCGGTGCTCCGGGCCGCGCCGCGCGGCGCTCGGGCATGTCCGACTTGCCCGGGAAGGACCGCGCGGCGCAACCGTGGAGCTAGACCGCCGGACCGCGTTTGCGCAGCTCGTCCACGGACTCCATGGCCTGCCGGAGCTCGGTCAGCCACGTGTCGGCGTGCTGCCCGACGAGCGCCACGCACCACGCGAGCGCCTCGGACCGCGACCGCGCCACGCCCGAGTCGACCAGCGTGTCGAGCACCTGCCGCTCGGCCTGGCGCAGGCGGGTCATCACCGGCGCCGAGTGCGTGGTGAACAGCTCCCGGGCCTCGCCGACCTGCACGCCCCAGGAGACCTTGCGGCGGTAGCGCCGCTCGAGCTGCTGGGCGATGCCGATCCGCTGGTCGCGGGTCGTCTCACGGAAGCCCGCGATCCGCCCCTGCTCGGCGGCGGCCCGGTCGGCGTCGCTCGCGTCCTCGGCCAGGGCCGGCGCGCTGAGGCGGCCCACGATCAGGATCTCGTCGCGGTCGATGGTCACCTCGGCCGGACCTTGGAACCAGCTCTCCGGCAGCGCCCCGCCGATCCAGGCGGTGGCGTCGTCGGCGGGCGGGGGCTCGCTGCGCGGCCCACCGCCCCGCCCCCAGGGGGCGTCTCCTCGTCGCATCATCATGATTACACGATTACACCGTTGCAGCAGTCGGCCAACCGTGAGCGCTACGCTGCCAGCGGAATACCGTTGAATGGCGATAAGTCCGAAATATCCGGTGAGGTACGAGCCGGATATTTCGCGACCCTGCGGCGTTGGCTGTGGAGGATGTTGGCGGTGCAGGGCGCCGATGAGGTGCTTGTTGTGCACGAAGCGGCCGTGGACGGTTCGGGTTTCGCCGGATTGCCGGGGTGATCGTCCCGGCGTAGTTTTTCGGGCTTTGGCGCTGTGGTAGCGGCCGATCGCGTCGCCGAACTCCGCGAGCACCCGGGCGCCAAGGATTTCAGCGTCCGGGTGCTGGCCAAAATGGGGGGCCACCAGCCGTCACGTCGTCCCGATCAACGACCCGACGACCCCCATCAGGCGAGCTTGGCGACCAGATCCTCCAGCGCGGTGACCGGCGCGTCGCACACGAACCCGCGGCAGACGTACGCCGTCGCCAGCCCGCCGCGCAGGGGCCGGTCCGACAGCAGCGGCACCCCGGGCTGATCGGGCGAGCCGGAGACCACCACGGCGCCGGGCGGGGCGTGCCACCACGCCGCCGCGACGAGCGGGTCCGACGGGTCGGCGGTGGCGATGGCGATCTCGAACGGCCCCGAGTGCAGCGCCTCCCCCGCGGCGCAGGCGTAGCCCGTGAACCGCCCGTGCGTGGCCGCCACGACGGAGACCGTCGCGAGGGCGCGCTCGGCCGCCTCCCGGTAGGTCGTCTCCGCCGTCAGCGCCGCGAACGTCACGAGCGCCGCGCACACCGCGGAGAGCCCGGCCGGCGTGGCGTTGTCGGTGATGTCGGCCGGGCGGGCCACGAGGGCCTCGGCGTCGTCGGCGGTGTCGAAGAAGCCCCCGGAGTCCGGGTCGCGGAAGTGCTGGAGCGCCACGTCGAGCAGCTGCCGGGCCAGGTCGAGCCAGCGGCCGTCTCCCGTCGCCTGGTGCACGGCGCAGAACGCCTCGGCGACCGCGCCGTAGTCTTCGAGCACGCCCGCCGGCTCACCCACCACGCCGTCGCGGGAGACCCGGCGCAGGCGGCCGCCGACGAGATGCGTGCCGGCCAGGAACTCGGCGGTCTCGACGGCCAGCGCGATCGCGTCCGGGTCGCCGTACGCCTTCCCGAACTCGACCAGCCCGGTGATCGCCAGGCCGTTCCAGGCCGCGACCACCTTGCCGTCGCGGGCGGGCTGGGGCCGGATCGTGCGGGCCGCCAGCAGCCGGGTGCGGATGTCGTGCCAGCGCTCGGCGTTGCCCGGGTCCTCGGGCAGCTGCAGCACCGACGAGCCGTGCTCGAAGGTGCCTTCCGGCGTGACCTGCAGCAGGTACCGCGCCCACGCCCCGTCGATCTCCCCGAGCACCTCGTCGAGCTGGGCCGGGGTCCAGACGTAGGTGAGGCCCTCCTCGCCGTCCGCGTCGGCGTCCAGCGCGGAGATGAAGCCGTGCCCGTCGTGCAGCTCCTGCGAGAGGAACGCGACGAGCTCGTGGGCGACCCGGCGGCCGGTCGCGCTGCCGGCGATGCGGTCGAGGTGCGTGTAGACCCGCAGCAGCATCGCGTTGTCGTAGAGCATCTTCTCGAAGTGCGGCACGGTCCAGGTGCCGTCGACGGCGTACCGCGCGAAGCCCCCGGCGAGCTGGTCGTACATGCCCCCGCGGGCCATCCGCTCGCAGGTGTGCCGGACGGCGTCGAGGATCGCCTCGTCCCGCGTGCGCTGGTAGTGCCGCAGGAGGAACAGCAGCGCCATGTGCGGCGGGAACTTGGGCGCGCCGCCGAAGCCGCCGTGCCGCGCGTCGTAGGACTTCATGAGCGAGGCGGCGGCGGCGCGCAGTACCGCGTCGTCCATGGGGTTGGACGGCGGGCGCTCCGCCACCTTGCGGATCGCCTCGACCACCGCGGCGCCCTGCTGCAGCACGCCCTCGCGCTGGTCGCGCCAGGCGGCGGCGACGGCCTGGACGAGGCTCGCGAACGCCTCGCGCGGGAAGTAGGTCCCGCAGTAGAAGGGCTCGCCGTCAGGCGTGGCGAACACCGTCATCGGCCAGCCGCCCTGGCCGCTCATCGCCTGGGTGGCGGTCATGTAGACGGCGTCGACGTCGGGCCGCTCCTCGCGGTCGACCTTGATCGGCACGGTCAGCTCGTTGACGAGCTTGGCCACGCCCTCGTGCTCGAAGGACTCGTGGGCCATCACGTGACACCAGTGGCACGCCGCGTACCCGACCGAGATGAGCACGGGCACGTCGCGGCGGCGCGCCTCGGCGAACGCCTCGGGCGACCACTGCCACCAGTCGACCGGGTTGTCCTTGTGCTGCTGCAGGTAGGGCGAGGTCGCCCCGGCGAGACGGTTGGCCATGTGCGTCAGGCTACCCAGGCGGGTCGCGGACATGTACCGATCCGCCGGGCCGCTAGGGCCGGTCCGGGGCCCGCAGCACGAGCAGGTCGAGGGCGTCGACGACGGGCCGTGTCGGGTCGGCGGCCCGCAGCCGGGCCAGGCCGCGCGCGTACTCGTCGTCGCCGATCAGCATGAGCGGGGTGTGGGCCGCCCGGTCGAAGGTGTCGACGATGTGGCCCAGGGTCGGCGCCGTCAGCTGGGGAACGGGTTCGAGGGCCAGGGCGCTGAAGCCGGCGGTGCCGAAGCCGCGGGCAACGTCCAATGCGGACGGAAACCGCGTGGCCATCGCGGTCGCGGCCTCCGGGAAGTGCGTGAACAGCGAGATGCCGTCGGGGCGGCCCGCGAACGCCGAGCGGATCAGCACCAGGCCGCCGGGGCGCAGGACGCGGCGGATCTCGGCGGCCGCGGCGGGCAGGTCGGGGAGGTGGTGCACGACGGTGGAGAGCCAGACCGCGTCCACGTCGCCGTCCGGGAGCGGGATGCGCTCGGCGTCGCCCCCGAGGATCGGCTCCGGCGCGATCGCGCGCATCGCGGCGGACGGCTCGATGCCGAGGGGGGTCAGGCCGTACCACCGCCGGAACGCCGACATCCAATGACCCGTGCCGGCCCCGAGGTCGAGCAGGCGCGTCGCGGCGGTGGGGCGCACATAGTGCGCGATGCGCTCGCGCCACCCCCGCAGCGCGTCGTCGTCGAGGTGCCGTCCGGCGGCGAACGCGGCCGCGGCCCTGGTGTCGTAGTCGATGAGCGCCACGGAAACAGTCTGGACATCTCGCGCCCCTCGTGCCACAGTTCTAGAACAGTCAACTGTTCTAGAACTGTGGAGGCTCACCATGACTGAGCTGCTCATTCGGCCGCGCCACTCCGCGATGACGGACCCGGGTGCGCGCGGGCGGTTCGGGGAGTACGGCGGGCGGTACGTGCCCGAGTCGCTCATCGGCGCCTGCCGCGAGGTCGAGGACGCGTTCCGGGAGGCGTGGGCCGACCCGGCGTTCCGCGGGCAGCTCGAGCGCCTGCTGGCCACGTACGCGGGCCGCCCGACCCCGCTCACGCCCGCGCTGCGGCTCTCCGCCGAGCTCGGGCTGACGGTGCTGCTCAAGCGCGAGGACCTGACGCACACCGGCTCCCACAAGATCAACAATGTGCTCGGGCAGGCGCTGCTGGCGAAGCGGATGGGGCGTACGAAGCTCATCGCGGAGACCGGCGCCGGCCAGCACGGCGTGGCCACGGCGACCGCGGCGGCGCTGTTCGGCCTCGCCGCGACCGTCTACATGGGCGCGAAGGACATCGAGCGCCAGGAGCTCAACGTCTTCCGGATGCGCATGCTCGGCGCCGAGGTCGTGCCGGTGCACACCGGGGCCCGGACGCTCAAGGACGCGACCAGCGAGGCGATGCGCGCCTGGGTCGGCGAGGTCGCGACGGCGCACTACTGCATGGGCTCGGTGCTGGGCCCGGCGCCGTACCCGTGGATGGTCCGCGAGTTCCAGCGCGTCATCGGCGACGAGGCCCGGCGCCAGTGCGCGACCGAGCTGCGCGCGGCGGTGCCCGACTACGTGGTGGCCTGCGTGG
Organism: Dactylosporangium sp. CA-052675; assembly: GCF_050947935.1. Taxonomy (GTDB): domain Bacteria; phylum Actinomycetota; class Actinomycetes; order Mycobacteriales; family Micromonosporaceae; genus Dactylosporangium. Next base: position 9,671,950 of record NZ_CP192010.1, read on the forward strand.
GCGGCGGCTCGAACGCGGCCGGCACCTTCGCCGGCTTCGTCGACACGCCGGCCCGCCTGATCGGCGTCGAGGCCGACGGCGGCGCCGGTGCGAGCCGCGGGCAGCTCGGCGTCCTGCACGGCGTGCGCTCCCTGTTCCTGCAGGACGACGACGGGCAGGTGGCCGAGGCCCACTCCATCGCGGCCGGCCTGGACTACCCGGGCATCGGCCCCGAGCACGTCCACCTGCGCGACCTCGGCCGGGCCCGCTACGTGACCGTCTCCGACGACGAGGTCGTGACCGCGTTCGGCCGGCTCGCCCGCACCGAGGGCATCGTCGCGGCCCTCGAGTCCGCGCACGCGCTGGCCTGGGTCATGCGCGGCGAGCTGCCCGAAGGCTCGACGGTGCTCGTCACCGTGTCGGGCCGTGGCGACAAGGACCTCGCGTCGATGCGGGAGGCACTGTGAATGCGGGAGGCACTGTGAAGCTGCTGATGCCGTACGTCACCGCCGGCGTGACGTCGTCGTGGACGGACTATCTGACGGCGTTCGCGGACGCCGGGGCCGACTACCTGGAGGTGGGCCTGCCGTTCTCGGATCCGACCCTGGACGGCCCGACGATCCAGGAGGCCACCGAGGCCGCGTTGTCCCGCGGCGCGACCCTCGATCGCATGCTCTGCGACGTTGCCGCGGTCTCCGTTTCGGTACCGCTGATCGCCTCCACCTACGCCAACCTCGTGATCCGCTCGGGCGCCGCGGCGTTCTGCGCCCGCCTGAAGGCGGCGGGCTTCACGGCCCTGATCGTGCCGGACCTGCCCCTGGAGGAGTGCGAGGAGGTGGCCGCCCACATCGACCTGGTCCTGCTGGCGTCCCCCGCGACTCCCGACGCCCGCCTGGCGGAGATCGGCCGGAGAAGCCGCCACTTCGTCTACGGCGTCACGGTGATGGGCACGACCGGCGAGCGGAGCTCGCTGGCCTCGTCGGCCGCCGACCTGGCCGCCCGCCTGAAGCCGCGGACCTCCCTGCCCGTCCTGCTCGGCTTCGGCATCTCGACACCGGCCCAGGCCGCGCAGGCCGCGTCCCTGGCGGACGGCGTGGTGGTGGGCGCGGCCCTGATGCGCCGGGTCCTCGACGGCGCGAGCGCCTCCGAGGCGGGCGAGTACGTCCGCGCCCTGAGGGCGGCGATATCGTAGCGGCCTGCTCGCTTCAGGCCGCACGCCTCAGGAGGACCGGTTGCCCCGCGACGGCGAACCCCGCTACCGCGCCATCGCGACCGACCTGGCCGCGAAGATCCGCAGCGGCTTCTACGCCCCCGGCGCGGCCCTGCCGGCCCAGCGTGACCTGAGCACCGCCTACGGCGTCACCCTGATGACCCTGCGGCAGGCCCTGCGCCAGCTGAGCGACGAGGGCCTGATCGTCCAGCAGCCGGGGCGGGGCACCTTCGTGTCCCCGCCCCATCTGGCCTACCGCCTGGGCTCGCTGCGCAGCCTGGCCGACGACCTGCGAGACCAGGGCTTCGCCGTGGCCACCGAGGTGATCTCGTCGGCGTTGACGGACTCGAAGACCTTCGGCGGGCGCGCCCTTCGCCTCGAGCGGGTCCGCACGTTCGCCGGCCGCCCCTCGGTCCACCAGGTGTCGTGGGTGCCGGCCCCGTACGCCGCGGCCCTGCTGGAGGTGGACTTCACGACGACGGCCTTGTACACGGCCCTGTCGAACACGGGCGTGCCGGTCCTGCGCGCGACGGAGACGGTCAGCCCCGGCCTGCTGGATGCCGCGTCGTCGGCGCTGCTGGCCGAGCCCAAGGACACGCCGGTCTTCATCAGCGCGCGGCAGACGTACACAGTGGACGACGCTCTGGCGGTGTCGGACCGAGCCGTGATCCTGGGCTCGGCGATGCAGATCCGGGCCGAACGAGCGGCCACGGCCCTGTCGATGACGTGGTCGGGCACGACCGCGACCGCCTAGCCCCCGCCCGCGCGGCACTCAGACGTGTCCCCGCAGCGACTCGTCGTAGGTGACCACGGGATTCCCGCCGAGCACCCCCTTGGCCGCCCGCTGGAACGCCGTGGCCTCGCTGGCCCGCCGAAGCCGCACCGCGACCTCCGCACACCCGCTCCCCCCGCCGAGCCGAGCCACCGCCCCGGCCGGCAACAACGCCACGGCGTCCGGCTGCCCGGAGGGCCGGGCCACGACCCCGACCACGCTGCCGGCGACCCCGCGCCCGCCCCGCGTCACGGTGACCCGGTCGCCGAGCCGCAGTCCCCGCCCATCCACGGCAAGCATCTCGGCGTCACCCCGCACCGCCCGTCCTTGCACCAGCGCCGCCCGCTGCAGCCCCGGGCTCCGCACCGCCGTCAGCACCGTCACCTGCCCGAGCTGCAGCCGCCCGCTGGCGATCCCCACGTCGAACAGCGTGTCGTCACACTCGACGGCCTCCGCCTCCGGCAGCCCGGCGAGCCGCTCGACCTGCTGGGGCGTGAACCGCCCGACGAGCCGCACGTCGGCACCCCCGGGCAGATCGGCGAACCGCTCACTCCCGCCGAAGTGATCGAGCACGACAAACGCCCCGACCGCGGCGACCACAAACCCGGCGACCCCGGCAATCCCCCGCCTGCTCACAATCGGTGACGCTAGGGCAACGCCACTCCAACGCCGAACACCCGGCCGGTGTGTCAGCCCTCGATCACCCGCTCCGCCCATCCGTCCACAGTGGATGAGCACCGGCGGCGCCGGTCAGACGGCGGGGGCGGCGGTCCAGTGGGGGTCGCGGCCGAGGTAGCGCAGGAGGATCGCGGTGTCGTCGTCGGAGGGGTCGGCGGGCAGGATCGCGGCGTACGCACCCCAGGCGCGGAGGGGCTCCACGAGCTCGCGGGCGACCTCCAGCAACTCGCCCGACAGGGCGTTGCCGAGCGGGGAGGGCCGGTCGGTGGCGAGCGCGATGTCCCAGGCGTGCACGGCGGCGTCGAGCGCGCAGGCGCCCGCGGCGAGCCGGCCCGGAAGCTTGCCCTGCGGGAGCGGGGTGGGGACAGCCGTGGCGTCCTGGGCAACCGTGGCCCACGCCGCGGCGGAGGCGCGCATGGCCTCGTCGGCGAGATCGACCAGGCCGGCCCCGGGCCGGTCGACGGGGCCGAGGTGGCCGGCCGGGGAGAAGGGGTCGAACGCCGGCCCGCCGGAGCCGGTGATCGAGGCCGCGTAGCCGAGCTGGTCGCCGGCCGCGTGCTGGAGGACCTGGGCCACGCTCCACCGGGCGCACGGGGTCGGGCGAGTCCAGTCGCCCGGCCGGACGCCCTCGACGACGGCGCGCAGGGCGAGGTGGGCCTCGTCCAGCACGGCCCAGGTGCTCGTCAACCGCTCGTTCATGATCTCGGCTCCCATCGTCGATCCGCCTCGCCGGCGTCCCGAGTCTATCAGAACGGAACATTCCATTCCAATAGCCGGGCGCGACGGAACCCGAGGGGTCGAGCGGGAAGCAAACGGGGGCGGCGGATCAGCCGGTGCCCTCGGCCCTCAGGTGGCGGCGCCGGACCTGGCGGCGCTCGCGCAGGACGGACTGGAGGCTCTCCGGCGACATCGGCGGGTAGAAGAGGAAGCCCTGGGCGGCCGTGCAGCCCAGCTCCGCCAGCCGGGCCCGCTGCTCCGGGTTCTCCACTCCCTCCGCCACGACGCGCAGGCCCATCCGGCGGCCGAGGTCCACCGTGGTCTGGACGATCGCGCCGGCCTTCGGCGAGTCGAGCATCTGGGCGACGAACTCGCGGTCGATCTTCACCTCTTGGACCGGTACTCGGGTCAGGAGCGTGAAGGCGGAGTACCCGGTGCCGAAGTCGTCCACGGCGAGCTGCACGCCCAGGCGGCGCACGCGCGCCAGGACGTCGTCGATCACCGGGGAGTTGGAGAGCATGACGGTTTCGGTGATTTCCAGGACGAGAAGGTCGGCCGGAAGGCGGTAGCGGCTCAGGAGGTCCTTGATCGTCTCGGGGAGCTGGCGGTCGGCGAGGCTGCGGGCGGAGATGTTCACGGCCACCGGTACGGCCGAGCCGGCCCGGCGCCAGCCCGCGGCCAGGAAGATGGCCTTCTCCAGCACCCAGTGGGTCAGGGGGCCGATGAGCTCGCTCGCCTCCACGGCCGGGAGGAACTGCCCGGGCATCAGGCGACCCCGGCGCGGATGGCGCCAGCGGATCAGGGCCTCGACGCCGGTGACCGGAGCGGCGCCGGCCGCGGGCTTGGAGCCGCCGGAGGTGGACTTCGGCGAGACGAGCGCGGGGGTGAGGGCGATGGCCGGCTGCAGGTCCAGGGCCAGCTGCTCGTCGCCGGTGGCGGTGGCGTTCAGGGCCTCGCGAAGTTCGGCCAGCAGGGCCAGGCGGTCGGTGCTGGCGTCGTCGCGCGTCGGGTCGTACCAGGCAACCGGCTGGCCGCCGTGCTTGGCCTGGTACATGGCGATGTCGGCCCGGCGCAGGAGCTCGGTCAGGTCGGCGGAGCCGGCGGCCGCCACGACCACGCCGATGGACGTCTCCTTGGACAGGACCACACCGTCGATCTCCATGGGGGCCGCGATCTGGGCGCCCAGGCGGCGCGCCCGCTCCACCGCGGCGGCCAGGGCCAGGTCTTCGGCGCCGTCGGCCAGGTCGGTGACGAGGATCGCGAACTCGTCGCCGCCCAGGCGGGCGTGGAGGTCGGTGGAGGGGTGGGCGTCCGGAGCCGTGGGCGCGCCCGGGGAGTACGACGCGCCGCCGGGCGCGGCCCGGACGAAAGCGGGCGACGAGGGGGTCCGGGGCCGCGGGATGACCGGGCCGGAGCGCCGATCCGGGGCCGGGACCTCCGCCGCGGCGCCCTGGACGCGGCGCGCGATCACCTTCAGGACCTCGTCGCCCGCCGTGTGACCCAGAGCGTTGTTGACCTCTTTGAAGTCGTTCACGTCCAGCAGGAGCAGGGCCACCGGGGCGCCCGGCGAGCGGGCCGACAGCCGGCCGTTGCCCCTCGCCAGCAGGGCCGCTCGGTTGAAGAGGCCGGTCAGCGGGTCGCGTACGGCGTCGTAGGTCGTGCGCTCGCTCATGGCCCGCAGCTCGTCGTGCGTGATGGCGTCGTGCAGGGCCGCGGCCAGAGCGTCGCCGAACGTCGCCAGCATCAGGCGGTCCCGCGAGCGCTGGAGCGCCGGGCCGGCCAGCCGGAGCTCGCCGACCGGCACCGAGCCGACGGTCAGGGCTCGGCTGGTGTACGGGCCCGGGGGAAGATCGCCGTGCGAACGGCCGCCCGAGAGGACGATCTTGGCCGCCGGCACGCGGAAGAGGCGCACGGCGCCCGCGATGCCGGCCATCGCCGCGTCGCGTTCGTCCAGCCGGTTCAGGTCGCGGGCCACGTCCGCGAACTCGGCCCACGTGCGCCGCTCGTCGTCCTCACCGATGCGGTTCGCGTAGAACTGGTGCATCAGCCAGAGCACGGGAGGCAGCAGCAGGAGCAGAAAGCCGCTGGTGGCGCAGGCCCAGACGACCACCAGGCCGACCGTCACGTTGCCGACGAGCATGAGCGGGGTGCTCGTGACCATGCTCGACACCGTGTCGCGCAGGTCGCCGCCGGCGGCGACGATGCGCAGGACCACCAGGGCGAACGTGGCCACGAAGTACACGGCCGCGGCCGCGCACAGGGCCGCGACGAAGCGCGGCGCAAGGCCCTCGCGGGCGGCGCCGTTGCCCCAGATCACGACCATGACGAGGGTGGCCAGGGCGGCGCCCACGGTCAGGGCCGCCACGCCGTAGATGCTCTCGCGGACGGGCCGGGCTCGGCTCGCGCGGGCGTCGAACAGGTGCAGGGCGGCGTGGGCGGCGGCGAAGCCCAGCAGGGCGACGGGCGGGACGACCTGCGGGGGGAGGCTCGCGAGCAGCACCACGATCGCGGCCTCGCCCCAGGCCAGCCGGGCCAGACCGCCCCCCGCGCGCACACGCACGCGGGCCAGCTGCGAGACCATCGCCACGGCGGCGCCGATGAGCACGGCCGCCGGTACCGCCGGCAGACCTTCGACGTTGAACCGATTCAACGCGGCCCCGACGGCACCCTCGGGGAGGCGCACGGCGGCCACCAGCGCGGCGGCGACGCTCAGCCCGGCGGCGACGACCATGAGGGCCACGAGCCGGGACGGCAGCGGCCGATGCGCCCGCGCCAGGGCGATCACCGCCGCCTCCACGGGAGCGTGGCGGCCACCGGCCCGGCGGCGACGGAACCTGACGACGGTGGGTGCAACGGGGCGTGCGCCATCGCGGTCACCATTGCCCCCTTGCCTGCCTCACGGGGATGCGCGCACGGCGAAGTGGAACACGCACCTCGTGAAGGCTAAGCCACGCAGGATAGGGACAACAGTGGCCAGCGATGCGTTTCTAACTCAGATCGTTGCTGCCGACTACTCAGACGATGTGGTCGAGGATGTGGTCGAGTCGTTGCGGTCCGGGTCCTTGCGGGCGTCCGGATCGGGGAACTCGGCCGGCAGGCGGCGGATCCGCGCGGTCATGTTGCGGATCAGGAACACCGTCGCGATGCCCAGGAGCACGATGATGAGCAGCCCCATGGGGCCGGCCAGGCCCCCGGAGCGGGTGTCGCCGAAGTTGTTCTCGGCCAGGACGGCCAACGCGCTCATACCCTCACCTTACGCCGGCGAAGAGGTCGTCCTCGGGCGTGGTGGTCTCCACGAAGCTCTTGACGAGCTCGTAGTCCTCCGTGGGCCAGATCTTCTGCTGGATCGGCATCGGCACCGCGAACCAGAAGCCGTCCGGGTCGACCTGGGTGGCGTGGGCGCGCAGGGCGTCGTCGCGGACCTCGAAGAACTCGCCGCAGGGGACCTTGGTGGTCACGCGCTGGTCGGGGTCGGGCCAGTCCTGGCCGTCGCGGCGCTCCTGCCACTCCTTGAGCCACTCGGTGTAGGGCGACTCGCCCGTCGCCTCCAGCATGGCCTCGTGCAGCAGCGTCATGCGCTTCCGCGACCAGCCCATGTTGTAGTACAGCTTCAGGGGCTGCCACGGCTCGCCCGCGTCCGGGTAGCGCGACGGGTCGGCGGCGGCCTCGAAGGCGACCATGCTGACCTTGTGCGTCATCACGTGGTCCGGGTGCGGGTAGCCACCGCGCTCGTCGTAGGTGGTGATGACGTGCGGCTTGAACGTCCGGATGAGCTTGACGAGGGGCTCCGCGGCGACCTCGGGGTCCATGAGGCCGAAGCAGCCCTCGGGCAGCGGCGGCAACGGGTCGCCCTCGGGGAAGCCCGAGTCGACGAAGCCGAGCCACTCCTGGCGGACGCCGAGGATCTCGCGGGCGCGGTCCATCTCGGCGCGGCGGATCTCGCCGATGTTCTCCCAGATCTCCGGGCGGTCGAGCTTCGGGTTGAGCACGCTGCCGCGCTCGCCTCCGGTGCAGGTCACGACGAGGACGTCGACCCCCTCGGCCGAGTATTTCGCCATGGCGGCCGCGCCCTTGCTCGACTCGTCGTCAGGGTGTGCGTGCACCGCCATCAAACGCAACTGCTCGGTCACGAGCTATCCCTCCAGAGAGACCCACCGCGAGGCGAGGAAACGTAACGACCCTATTGTGGTCAGTACCTCTGACAAAAAACGACGAGGACGCACTCCCGTGACCACTGCCAAAGAGACGCACGCCACAGTCAAGTACCCGCCGGGCCGCTACGGCCGCCGCCGGGAGCCGCAGCCGCGGCGTCGCTGGCTGGTGTTCGCGCTCGCCGCGGTGGTGGCCGCGGCCGGGCTCGCGATCGCGGGGCAGCTCTACCGGCAGTACGGTCCGCAGGACTTCGAGCCGCAGGTCCAGCGCTTCTACAACGTCACCGACGACGGCATCACCGTCGACTTCGTGGTGCGCAAGGAGCCCGACCTGCGCGCGACCTGCAGCGTCCGGGCACGTTCGGCCAGCGGCCAGGAGGTCGGGCTGGCCCAGGTGGACGTGTCCGAGGGGGCGGAGGCGTACGTCACATATCGGCTGGCCACGAGCGATCGGCCGGTCACCGTCGAGGTTCCCGCGTGCGGGCCGCTGAAAAGCCGGTGACGCCCGGGAAAATTCAAGTGGCCGCGGTGATGCGAGTCACTGGTACTTTGGTGGTTTGACCCGAGCGTGCTCGTAAGGAGATCTTCAGTGTCGACCACCGACGGCAACCAGGCCACCACCTGGCTGTCGCAGGACGCCTATGACCGGCTGCAGGCTGAGCTCGACGAGCTCATCGCCAACCGCCCGGCAGTAGCTGCCGAGATCAACGCACGCCGCGAAGAGGGCGACCTGCGCGAGAACGGCGGCTACCACGCCGCCCGCGAGGAGCAGGGCAAGGCCGAGGGTCGGATCTTGTACCTCAAGGAGTTCCTCCGCAAGGCGGTCGTCGGCGACGCGCCCACCTCGGACGCGGTCGCGCCCGGCACCGTCGTCACCATCCAGTTCGACGACGACGAGGACGACACCGAGAAGTTCCTCCTCGGCTCCCGCGAGATCGCCGCGACGACCGACCTGACCGTCTACAGCCCGGAGTCCGCGCTGGGCAAGGCGATCCTGGGCACCAAGCAGGGCGACATCGTCACCTACACGGCCCCCAACGGCGCCGCGATCACGGTGAAGGTCATCGCCTTCGAGCCCTTCGCGGGCTGAGCGGCCGCCGAAGCGCTGCGCAAGGGCGGGCTACACGCCGAACGTCACCGTGTAGCCCGCCGTGCGCAGGGCGGTGAGCAGGCGATCCGAGTGTTCCGATCCGCGCGTCTCGACGGACAGCGCGAGCTCGACCTCCCCCAGCTGCAGCCGCGAGTCCTGGCGGCGATGAGCCACGTCGACCACGTTGGCGCCCTGCTCGGCGATGTACGTCAGCAGCTTCGCCAGATGCCCGGGCCGGTCCCCGCAGCGCACGGTGAACGTGAGGTACCGCCCCGCGGCCGCGAGCCCGTGCTCGATCACCCGCAGCATGAGCATCGGGTCGATGTTGCCGCCGGAGAGCACGGCCACCACCGGCGTCCGCACCGTCACGGCCCCGGCGAGCAGCGCGGCCACCCCGACGCTCCCGGCCGGCTCGACGACCATCTTCCCGCGCTCGAGCAGCATGAGCAGCGCCCGGGAGATGTCCTCCTCGGTGACCGTCACGACGTCGTCGACGAGCTTGGCCACGTGCTCGAAGGTGATGTCCCCGGGCCGGCCGACCGCGATGCCGTCGGCGATCGTCCCGAAGCTGTCCAGCCGCACCGGGCGCCCCTGGGCCAGCGAGGCCGGGAACGCGGCGGCGTCCGCGGCCTGCACGCCGATGACCCGCACGTCCGGGCGCAGCGCCTTGATCCCGACGGCGAGCCCGGAGATCAGCCCGCCGCCGCCGACCCCGGTGATGACGGTCTTGACCTCGGGCACCTGCTCGAGGATCTCGAGGGCGACGGTCCCCTGCCCGGCGATGACGTCGGGGTGGTCGAAGGGGTGGATGAACACGGCGCCGGTGCGCTCGGCGAACTCCTTCGCGGCGACCAGGGCCTCGTCGACCGTCGAGCCCGCGAACTCGACGGCCGCGCCGTAGCCCTTGGTCGCGGCGATCTTGGGCAGCGGGGCGCCGTGCGGCATGTAGACGGTGCTGCTGATGCCGAGCAGCCCCGCGGCCAGCGCGACGCCCTGCGCGTGGTTGCCGGCGCTGGCGGCCACCACCCCGCGCCGGCGCTCCTCGGCGCCGAGGCGGGCGAGGCGGACGTAGGCGCCGCGCACCTTGAACGAGCCCGCGCGCTGGAGGTTCTCGCACTTGAGCCACGCCGGGCCGCCGAGCTTGGCGGTGAGCGGCCGGCTCGGCTCCACCGGCGTCAGGCGGGTCACGCCGGCCAGCAGGTGCCGTGCCGCTTCGATCTCGGCCAGCGTCACAAGATCCGAGGAGACGGTCATGGCCCGATCGTCCCACCAACGGCTCCGCGCAGCCGGGCCACCCGCCCGTACTGCGCGCTGGTCACGTTGGCGATCAGCAGGAGCGCGGCCCCGGCGGCCAGGACGAACAGGGCGGCCGGAGGGAGGTGGAGGATCAGCTCCCGCCCGAACAGGTGCGCGGCCAGCGCGTCGTCCACCGGGTGCCCGGCCCGGGCCTGCTCGCGCACGGAGGCGATCTCCGCCGCGGTCTCACGCCCCGCCAGCCAGGCCACCCAGACCCACACCAGCGCCACGGACGCCGTGCCGTAGCAGCTCCACTGCAGGATCGTCACGCGGCGACGCAGCTCCGGCGCCCGCCCGACGCTGTCGACGACCCGGCGCGACGGGACCCCGAAGGCGGCCAGGTTGCCGCGGGCCCGGAGCAACCAGCCGGCCCAGGCCACGGCGGCCACCAGCAGGCACCCGACGAGCAGGGTCCGGGCGAACCATCGCAGGAACAGGGCGAGCGTCGCGGACTCGACGCCGGGGTGATGTACCGCATGCAGATCGGCCAGGGGCAGGAACGCGACGCCGAGGTTGACCAGCGCGGCGGCCGCGACGCCGAGCATCGCCGCCGCCGCCGGGCCCGAGATCGCCCGGATCATCGGCGCCGCGCGGCGACGCGGGGCCACCCGGGCGCGTGCCGGCGCCAGGGCGCGGCCTGCTCCAGCTGACCGGCCAGGGCGAGCAGCAGCGGCTCCGACCCGGGCGGCCCGACGAGCTGCACCGCGGCCGGCAGCCCGTCCGGGCGGACCCCGACCGGGAACACGAGCCCGGGGAAGCCGGCGAAGTTCCACGGCGCCGCGTAGGGCGCGTAGCGGGTGTTGACCAGCATGTTCGCGGCCCACGAGCGCGCCGACCAGCGCTCCGCGGACGGGGGCGCGGCGGCCAGCGCCGGGGTCACGAGCACGTCGAAGCCGCCGTCGCCGAACCAGTTGCGGCAGCGTTCACGCCAGGTCGCCCGGTCGGCGTCGCGGATCAGGCCCTGCTTGAGCGCCCGCTCGCCGAGGGCCACGTGGCGGCGGGTCCGCGGCTGCAGCGCGGCCGGGTCCAGCTCGGCGGCGTCGAGGCTCGCGGCGGCGAACCAGGTGGACAGCACCCGGGCGGCCAGCGCGGGCGGATACGACGGGTCGGCGCGCACGGCGTTGTGGCCATGGGCGAGCAGCAGCCGTACCGCGTCGCTGAGGCCCTTGCGCGACCCGGCGTCCGGCCACACCCCCGCGACCGGGCTGCGCAGCGACACGGCGACCCGCAGCCGCGCCGGCTCGGCGAGCGCGTGCGGGGTGCGGCCGGCCAGCACCGAGTAGCCCAGGTGCGCGTCGGCGACGGTGGTGGCCAGGATGCCGTTCTCGGCCAGCCCGTACCAGTCGTTGCTCCCGATCCCGGCCGGCACCGACCCCGAGCCGGGCTTGAGCCCGACGACGCCGCAGCAGGCGGCCGGGATGCGGATCGAGCCGAGCCCGTCGTTGCCGTGCGCGATCGGCACCAGCCCGGCCGCGACCGCCGCGGCCGAGCCGCCCGAGGAGCCGCCGGGCGTGCGGTCGGTCCGCCACGGGTTGCGCGTGACGGTGCCGGCGTCGTCGGTGGTGGCCCAGATGCCCAGCTCCGGCATCCGGGTCACGCCCACGACGACGGCCCCGGCCCCGCGCAGCCGCCGGACCACCTCGTGGTCGCGGTCGGCCACCGGGCAGCGCGCGGTGGCCGAGCCGTTCCACGTCGGCAGCCCCGTGACCGGGACGTTCTCCTTGACCGCGACCGGCACCCCGGCGAGGGTCAGGTTCGCGAGGTTCGGCTGGTCGTCGACGATCTCCGCCTCGGCGATCGCGGCGCCCCCGCGGACCTCGCGGAAGGCGCCGACGATCCGGTCGTAGGCGCGGATGGAGTCCAGGTGATCGGCGACGACGGCCGTGGCCGAGGTGTCGCCGCGGCGCACCGCACGGGCGATCTCCCTGGCCGTGGCCCCTACCCAGGTGGTTGCGCGGTCCAGCATCGATGACACCTTCCGTACCCGTCCGTGGTGCGGTCAAGTGTGTCAACGAGCGAGCGCGTACTCCAGATCGGCCAGAAGATCGTCGATCGTCTCGATTCCGACGGACAACCGGACGAGGTCCCCCGGCACCTCCAGCGGGCTACCGGCCGCGCTCGCGTGCGTCATGCGGCCCGGGTGCTCGATGAGCGACTCGACGCCGCCGAGCGACTCGCCGAGCACGAACAGGCGGGCGCGGTTGCAGATCTCGACCGCGTGCTCCTCGGACTGCGCGCGGAAGCTCACCATGCCGCCGAAGCGCCGCATCTGCTTGGCCGCCGTCTCGTGCCCGGGGTGGTCGGGCAGCCCGGGGTACAACACCTGGGAAACGGCCTTGTGGCGCGAGAGGAACTCGACGACCTTCTCGGCGTTGTCGCAGTGGCGGTCCATGCGCACGCCGAGGGTCTTGATGCCGCGCAGGGTCAGCCACGCGTCGAACGGGCCGTTGATCGCGCCCATCGCGTTCTGGTGGAACGCCAGCTCGCCCAGCAGCCGCTCGTCGGCGCCGATGAGCGCGCCGCCGACGACGTCGGAGTGCCCGCCGATGTACTTCGTCGTCGAGTGCACGACGAGGTCGGCGCCCAGGTGCAGGGGCTGCTGGAGATACGGCGAGGCGAACGTGTTGTCGACCACCAGCAGCGCCCCGCGGTCGTGCGCGACCTGGGCCAGCGCGGCGATGTCGGCGATGCCCAGCAGGGGGTTGGTCGGCGTCTCGACCCACACGATCCGCGTGCGGTCGGTCATCGCGGCGCGGATCGAGTCGACGCTGTGGATCGAGGCGGCGCTCCAGGTCAGGCCCCAGCGCTCGGCGACCTTGGAGAAGAGGCGGAACGTGCCGCCGTAGGCGTCGTCGGGGATGACCACGTGATCGCCGGGGCGGCAGACCGTGCGCAGCAGGGTGTCCTCGGCGGCGAGGCCGGAGGCGAAGGTGAGCGCGCGGCGGCCGCCCTCGAGCGCGGCGAGGCACTCCTGCAGGGCGTCGCGGGTCGGGTTGGTGGTGCGGCTGTATTCGTACCCGAGCCGCGGGCGGCCGACGGCGTCCTGGGCGTAGGTGCTGGTCTGGAAGATCGGCGGGACGACCGCTCCGGTAGCCGGGTCCGGGTCCTGCCCCGCATGGATGGCGAGGGTTTCGAAGCCGTGGGTCATGGGCCGACACTAGTCGCGGCTAGGCTGGCGTTCGTGTCGGACTGCCTGTTCTGCTCGATCGCGTCGGGCGCCTCGCCCGGCTACCTGGTGGCCTCGACGGACACCGCCGCCGCCTTCCTCGACATCCGGCCGGTGTTCAAGGGCCATGTGCTCGTGGTGCCCAAGGCGCACGTGGTCACGCTGACCGATCTCGACCCGTCGGACATCCCCTCGTACTTCACCTTCGTCCAGCGCATCGCGGCGGCCGTCGAGACCGGGTTGTCCGCGGGCGGCACCTTCGTCGCCATCAACAACCGTGTGTCACAGAGCGTGGCGCATCTGCACACGCATGTCGTACCGCGGACGAAGGGCGACGGCCTCAAGGGCTTCTTCTGGCCGCGGACGAAATACGCGAGCGACGAGGAGGCGTTCTCCTACGCGGAGAAGGTCTCCGCCGTAATGAGCTCATAAGGCATCGCGGCGCATTTCGCGGCAGACTTGAGCCCGAGAGCCTCAAGTTTTAAGGAGCGGATCGTGTTCCTGCGGTACAACAAGCAGCTTGACCTGCCGACCGCCGAGTCGGCCATCCCCGGGCGCGACACCGAGATGCCCGTCGCCGCGAAGCACACCGTCCTCGGCACCCCGCTGCGCGGCCCCTGGCCCGCCGGGCTCGAGGTGGCCTACTTCGGCATGGGCTGCTTCTGGGGCGCGGAGCGCATCTTCTGGCGGATTCCGGGGGTGTACTCCACCGCGGTCGGCTACCAGGGCGGGTTCACGGCGAACCCGACGTACGAGGAGACCTGCTCCGGCCGCACGGGGCACACCGAGGCCGTGCAGGTGGTCTACGACCCGGCCACGGTGTCGTACGAGACGCTGCTCAAGGCGTTCTGGGAGAACCACGACCCGACGCAGGGCATGCGCCAGGGCAACGACGTCGGCACGCAGTACCGCTCGGCGATCTACACCACCACGCCGGCCCAGGCGACCGTGGCCGAGGCCTCGCGCGCGGCTTTCGCGCCGGTCGTGCGCGACGCGGGCCACGGCGAGATCACGACGGAGATCGGGCCGGCGGGGCCGTTCTACTACGCGGAGGACTACCACCAGCAGTACCTCTCCGACGCCAAGAACCCGGGCGGGTACTGCAACCACGGCCCGAACGGCATGACCTGCCCCATCGGCGTCGCAACCGTTCCCGACGCCTCCTGAGACGGACCCCTTCTGCCTGGTTGTCAGTGCAATCGGACGGGCAACCAGGCCGAGGATCACCGCGGGGTCGCGTATTACACGATCAGCGGCACCGCCGCCGCGCTCGGCCCCGGCAGCGTGCCGTCCCGACCCGCGCGTGCACCGGCCCTCGTGTCGGCGCACGAGTTGACGACTTCGTCCCCGGCGTGCGGCGTGACCACGCACCAGATGGTTGCGCCGTCGCCGGGCAGCCTGCAGTTCTGGACGGGGCCGCCGAGCCGAGGCGGTGCCGCGGCATAGTGTGACGGTGAGGATTCCCAGGGCGGTCGCGGTGGTGACCGAAGGGCGCCGCGTGTTGGTGATCAAGCGTTTTCGCCGCCAGCAGTCATCCGCCGTCTGTGTCATGTGCTCGGAGAACGGCCGGCCCGGCCCCGGCTGCCAGGGCCATCACTACGCGGTATTGCCCGGAGGCCACATCGAGGCCGGCGAGAGCGCCGAGGCGGCGGCGGTGCGGGAGCTCGCCGAAGAGACCGGACTCCGGGCCGGCATCGACCGGCAGATCTGGACCAGCCAGGAGCGAGGCCGCACCGGCCTGTACTTTCTGATGGCGAACGTCACGGGCGTGCCGATGTTGTCCGGCCCCGAAGCCGTCGCGAACGGCCCGGACAACAGCTTCGAGCTGCTGTGGGCCGGACCCGACCAGTTCGAAGCACTCGATCTGCGGCCGGCGGACGTCCGCGTGGTGCTGACCGCCCTGCTTGCTACCTGACCGCAGCGCGGGAGGGACCCGAAGGCAGATCGCCGAGATCTCCGCCCCGGAGCTCGAGCGTCGCGCGGCGGGCCCGCTCCTCTCCCGGGTACTGCTCCCCGAACAGCCGCGGAACGACGGCCAGCCCGAAGCCGACCGCCAGCGGCAGGAGCACCAGAAGCACCGGCCCGTAGGCGATGATCCCGCGCCCGGCGTCGCGCTCGTGGGTCGGCGCGTGGCGCAGCCAGTGCCGCCCCCAGAACATGCCGGGGACGACGAGCGCCGCGTACAGATAGCTGACCACGTCCTCGCCGCGCGATGAGGCGTGCGCGGCCGCGCCGCTGAGCATCCACACCACGGCCGCCGCGCCGCCGAGGGTGCCCAGCACCGCCGCAGCCGCGGTCAGGACCCGGCGGCGACGGTACCGCGGGCCGCGCTCCAGCCAGGTGGTACCGATCCACCGCAGCACGACCGCCGGCCCGTCCGGCGTGTCCCGGACGTGCAAGACCCGCTCGACCGCCATTCGCCGGCTCCCGTTCCCCGCCACGACCGCCACGCCACCTCGACAAGGCGGCGACGCGCACTGTACCGGCCCGACGCCTGGCTTGCCCGAGCTCGCCCGGTGACGCCGACCGACCGCTACCGATTGCCGCCGAGCCGCGTCCCAGGTAGCTGATTTGGGGGTTTTTGTCACTACTTCGGTGGGATGATCAGGGCTTGAGGCCGCCCCGCGGAGGCTTCCGCGCGGGCGGCCGGCCATCGAAGCAGTGACACACGCGGGGGACTGAAGAGTATGGGCCACGCCGACGATCGTCGTGCCGAAGCGAAGAACCATCAGTCAGCGGACGAGAGGGTGCCCCGGTGGGCACGGCGGCGCCGGCCGCTCGTGCTCGGGGGCGTCGGGCTGGCGGCGGTGCTGGGAGTCGGGGGCTTCATGGCCCTGCAGACCAGCGCCGGGGCCGCCACCGACCCGGTCGCGAGGGCGGCCGCGCAGAACGTGGCCTCGGACGATCCGTCCGCGGCCGCCAGTGACGGCACCGGCCCGTCGACCGCCCCGGCCCCGTCGGCCGGCGCGGCCACGAGCGCGCCGGGCGCCGCGGTCATGGACACCACGGCGACGCCGAGCCCGATGACCAGCGAGCAGCGCATCGGCGCGGCGCGCTCGGCCGCGGCCATGGCGAGCAACAACGTGCGACAGCCGCTCCCGCCGGCGCCGGGCGGGGCCTCGGCCTCGGCGTCGGTGAGCGAGACGACGAGCCCGGACCGGACCACGCTGCGCATCGTGAGCGCGCGCGCCGACCTGACCGGGCAGCGCGAACTGGCCTGGGTCGCCGACGACGGCCACGCGGTGGGCGACGCGCACTGCTCGCAGAACTTCCGGCTCAGCGCGAACCAGCCGGTCTCGCACAAGCCGAACATGCTGATCTGCTGGCGGGTGAGCACCGCGAAGAGCGTCTTCACGGTGCTCATCGACCAGAGCGGCCACCCGTCGGAGGCCGACAGCGTGGCCGCGATCGACAAGACCTGGCTCGAACTCGGCTGAACGAACACGGCAAGCGGCCCGGGAGCTCAGCTCCCGGGCCGCTTTCGTATCAGCGGGCCGTCCTAGTAGGGCGACACCGTGAACGTGGCACCGCTGGTGATCAGCGAGGCGTCGTAGTCCGGCGCCGAGGCCGCGTTCGCGCCACCGGTCTGGACGTCGAGCCGGCCGTCGGTGACGACGGTGAGCGTGTACGTGCCCTGCTTGACCGGTGTGGCGGCGGCCGGCGCGCCCGTCACGCCGATGCTGCCGGTCAGCACGAGGGTGCAGATCAGCTCGGTGTCGCTCACGACCAGCACGTTGACGCACTCGGCGACCTCGGGGTTGGCCTTGTTGGTGTTGACCGTGGTGTCCGGCGTCGGGTCGTACGCGCCGGAGACCAGGTACACGTGGGCGTTGGTGTCGTTCGGCGTCGTACCGTCGGACGTGGTGAAGTTCGGCGCCAGGAAGCCGACGCCCTGGACGTCGACGTCGACGGTGCTGGACGGCGCCGCCGTGTTCGGCGAGATCACCACACCGTTGGTGTAGTCGTACGCCGCCGTCTGGGTCACGATGCCGCCGGCCGAGTTGATGATCAGCGACACGCCCGTCTGCGCGGCGTGGGCCGGCGCGGTCGCGGTGAAGCTGGTGCCGCCCGACGCCACGACGATGTTGGTCAGCGCCGTGCCGCCCAGCGTGCCGGTCATGCCGGTGGACGGGAAGTTGGTGCCCGTGACGGTGATGGTGGTGCCGCCCAGCGCGGGGCCGGTCGCCGGCGACACGCCGGTGATGGTGGGCTTGCCGGCGATGGTGTACGCCGCGTTGCCGATCAGCGGGCTGCCGGTCACGCCCGTCGCGGCCACGGTGGTGCCCGAGTAGACGCACAGGTTGTACTTCGCGGTCGACTGCAGGATCGTGGGCGTGCCACCGCCCGTGTTGGCCAGCGCGAGGCCGGCGGGCACGGTGACCGAGATCTTGTTGGTGTTCGTCCCGCCAAGCTTCTTCACGTTGGCGGGCGGCACGGCGATGACACCGGCGGTCTGCACGTAGGCCGCGGTGCCGGTCGGGGCCGTGGTCGGCGCGATCGCCGCCGGCGCCAGGTAGGTCGCCGAGCAACTGGCGGCCGCGCCCGTGCCGACGTACTGGAACTCCACCGCCGGCGTGGTCGCCGTGGTGAAGATGTTGGTCGTCGCCGTGGCGGTGATGGTGTTACCGCCGCCGCTCGGGCCGCTCGCCGCACTCAGGGTCAGCGGGACCGTGGCCGCGAACGCGGTGCCCATCGTGCCGACGATCATTGCGGTGACGGTGCCGCCGACTACGGCAGCGCGCGTCCGCCAGGTGCGAAGACGCGTCTTCGGGTGGTTCATGTGTGGTCTCCTCCGGTGGTCGCCACAGCAAAGCTGACTTGAGGGCTTACCTCACGCAAAGTAGCAGCGAAATAGCTGAGAGTTACTCAAATCAGCCAAGAAGAGCCCCGGCCGCAGCCGGGGCTCTCGGGGTACCACATGGAGGGTTTTGGCAGGCGAGGGCACATTTTCGCGATATATGCGGGGGAACCACGAGAAGTGCCCTCGCCTGCCGGGTAGACCCGCCCGATCCCTGGGGAGGACGCCTGGCCGGAGGCGTTCGGAGCCGACGGAGGCATGTCGGCAACCGCGTCCGGGCGGGTCTTTGTGTCGCGGGACTGCGTTGCACTGGCGGGGCGCGCCGAAGTCTCCGCTGGTATCAACGATCGTGTTACAGGAAGGTTCCCCGGTTTCCGCCGGCTCGATGCCAGCCGCCGCGCGAGCGCGGCTTGCCGAGGTCGATCCGCCAGTCGGGCATGGTCCGCAGGCTGTAGAGGTCGTGACGCGCCGTCCAGGCCTCGTTCCAGGGGCGGCGCGAGGCCTCGGCGGCGTTCTCCGCGAGCCGGCGCGGCGCACAGGGCCATTCCCGGCCGCACCAGAGGCACAGCCCCTCCCCGTCGGACTCGCTGTGCCGACTCAGGATCTGCGTGGCGTCCCGCCACAGGAGTCGATCGACGACGTCTGTTGGCTCGGACTGGTCAACACTGACCAACTTCCCTACCCCCAGTCTCATGAGGCTTCCTGAGCACCTCCGGACGAAACGTTAAACAGTCCGGCCCCGCGGTGGGGCGGACAAGCAGTGCGACATTCTCCCGACCACACGAAAGGGGACGGCGTGGCGCCTGGGATGATGACGGCCATGCGGACCCCCCTCTTGCAGCGCATTCGTGCCGCGGTGATCGGCGATGACCAGGTCATGCGGGGGCCTTTCGGCGCGCGCCGGGTGACCTATGCGGACTACACCGCCTCGGGCCGGGCGCTGGACTTCATCGAGCGCTTCGTCCGGGACGAGGTCCTGCCGCGGTACGCCAACACGCACACGGAATCGTCCGGCACCGGCCTGCAGACGACCCGCCTGCGGGAGGACGCGCGCCAGATCATCAACGAGGCCGTGGGCGGCGACGCCGACACCGTCGTGATCTTCACCGGTTCCGGCTCCACCGCCGCGATCGACAAGATGGTGCACATCCTCGGCCTGCGGGTGCCGGCCGCGCTGGAGGACCGCTACGAGCTCTCGGCGCGCATCCCGGCCGCCGATCGCCCGGTCGTGTTCATCGGCCCCTTCGAGCATCACTCCAACGAGTTGCCGTGGCGGGAGTCCATCGCGGAGGTGGTCGTCATCCCCGAGGATCACAACGGCCACATCGACCTGGACCGGCTGCGCGCGGAACTCGTGCGGCACGCCGATCGGCCGCTGAAGATCGGATCGTTCTCGGCGGCCTCCAACGTGACCGGGATCGTCAGCGACACGCACGCGATCTCGGCGCTGCTGCACGAGCACGGGGCGCTGTCGTTCTGGGACTTCGCGGCCGCCGCGCCCTACATCGACATCGAGATGTACGACAAGGACGCCGTCTTCATCTCGCCCCACAAGTTCGTCGGCGGCCCCGGCACCCCGGGCGTGCTGGTCGTGCGCCGAGCGCTGCTGACCAACCGGGTCCCCACCGTGCCCGGCGGCGGAACCGTGGACTACGTGAACCCGACCGACCACCACTACATCGCCGACCCCGCCCACCGCGAGGAGGGCGGCACCCCGGCGATCGTCGAGTCGATCCGCGCGGGCCTGGTGTTCCAGCTCAAGCGGGCGGTCGGCACGGACACGATCCGCGCCCTGGAGGAGGGGTTCCTGCGCGAGGCGATCGCGTCGTGGCAGACCAACCCCAACATCGAGATCCTGGGCAACCTGGACGCGCCCCGGCTGTCGATCGTGTCCTTCGTGATCAAGAAGCCCGGGGGGCGGTACCTCCACCACAACTTCGTCGTCTCGCTGCTGAACGACCTGTTCGGGATCCAGTCGCGGGGCGGCTGCTCGTGCGCGGGCCCCTACGGCCACCGGCTGCTGGGCATCGACATCGAGCGCTCGCACCGCTTCGAGCAGGAGATCATCGCCGGCTGCGAGGGCATCAAGCCGGGCTGGGTGCGGGTCAGCTTCAACTACTTCATCTCCGAGACGGTCTTCCGGTACATCGTCGAGGCCGTGCACCTCGTGGCGACGCACGGGTGGGCGTTGCTGCCGCAGTACCGCTTCGACCCGCGGACGGGCCTGTGGAAGCACCGCGACGGCGTGGTCGAGCCCCCGCTGCGGCTGTCGGAGCTGTCCTACTCGGACTCCGGCGAGCTGACCTGGCCCTCGCACCACGAGCGGGCGCCCGAGTCCGACCTGGCCGGCTATCTGCGCTACGCGCGGGAGCTGTTCGAGTCGCTGCCCGCCGAGGCGGAGCCGGACGGGGTCGTGTCGGCCAACTTCGAGGCGCTGCGGTGGTTCGACCTGCCGGCGGTATCGCTGTTGGCGTAACGGCGGGCGGCATCGAGGGGGCGTCGGCGGTGTTCCTCCGTGCATGGACCCCGAAATCGATGCGCTCGACGCGTACAGCCGGGTCGTCTCCACCGTGGCGGCCACCCTGCTGCCGAGCGTCGCCAGCCTGACCGTGCGCAGCCGCCGCGGCGAGGGCGCCGGCTCGGCCGTCGTCTACACCCCGGACGGCTTCACCCTGACCTCGGCGCACGTCGTCGCCGGCGCCGACGGGGGCGTCGCCGAGTTCACCAACGGCACCCAGACCCGCTTCGACGTGGTCGGCGCCGACCCGCTCGCGGACCTGGCGGTGCTGCGCATCCGCGAGGCCGGGGTGCCGCCGGCGACCCTGGGCAACGCCGACGACCTGCGCATCGGCCAGCTCGTCGTGGCGGTGGGCAACCCGCTGGGCCTGGCCGGCTCGGTCACCGCCGGCGTGGTCTCGGCGCTCGGGCGCTCGCTGCCGGTGCGCGACGGGCGGCACGCCCGCCTCATCGACGACGTCATCCAGACCGACGCGGCCCTGAACCCGGGCAACTCGGGCGGCGCCCTGGCCGACTCGGCGTCGCGGGTCGTCGGGATCAACACGGCCGTGGCCGGGATCGGGCTCGGCCTGGCGGTGCCGATCAACGGCACGACCCGCCTGATCATGTCCGAGCTGATGGCGACCGGCCGCGTCCGGCGCGCCTGGCTGGGCGTGGCGGGCGCCACGGTGCCGCTGCCGCCGCCCCTCGCGCAGCGCCTGGGGCAGTCCAAGGGCCTGCGGCTGGCCGAGGTGGTGCCGGGGAGCCCGGCCGGGCTGGCCGGGCTCTACGTGGGCGACGTGGTGCTCAGCGCCGGCGGGAAGCCCATCACCGGCGTGCAGGACGTGCTGCGGCTCATGCTCGGCCCCGCGATCGGCACGCGACTGCCGATCACGGTGCTGCGCAAGGACGCCCTGGTCGACGTGGTCGCCGTCCCGGCCCCACTGGAGTGAGCGCCCCGGGTGCGCTCGGTGGAGGCCGGCTACGGCGACCGACGTGTGGGCGGAGCGGAGCTCCCCCGCGAAGTCAGCTCAGCTGAGGCGCTCCAGCACCATCGCCATGCCCTGGCCGCCGCCGACGCACATCGTCTCGAGGCCGATGGACTTGTCGTGCCAGTTCAGCGAGTTGATGAGCGTCCCGGTGATGCGCGCGCCCGTCATGCCGAAGGGGTGCCCGACCGCGATCGCGCCGCCGTTCACGTTGAGCTTCTCCAGCGGGATGCCCAGCTGCCGGTACGACGGGATGACCTGCGCCGCGAAGGCCTCGTTGATCTCGACCAGGTCGACGTCGTCGATGGTCATCCCAGCCCGCCGCAGCGCGCTGCGCGAGGCCTCGACCGGGCCGATGCCCATGATCTCCGGCGACATCGCGGTCACGCCGGTGGAGACGATCCGGGCCAGCGGCGTGATCCCGAGCTCGCGGGCCTTGGTGTCGCTCATGATGACCACCGCGGCCGCGCCGTCGTTGAGCGGGCAGCAGTTGCCGGCGGTCACGCGGCCGTCGGGCCGGAACACCGGCTTGAGCCCGGCGACGCCCTCGAGCGTGACGCCCGCCCGCGGCCCGTCGTCGGCGGAGACGACCTCGCCGGTCGGGGTGGTGACGGGGGTGATCTCGCGGGCCCAGAAGCCGTTCTTGATGGCCTCCTCGGCGAGGTTCTGCGACCGGACGCCGAACTCGTCCATGTCCTGCCGGGTCACGCCCTCGACCTCGGCCAGGTTCTCGGCGGTCTGCCCCATGGCGATGTAGATGTCGGGCAGCTCGCCATCCTCGCGCGGGTCGTGCCACGTGTCGGCGCCGCCCTCGGAGCGCTTGGTCGTGCGCGCGTAGGCGTCCGCGAACGCCGGGTTCTGCCACGGCCCGCCGACGGCCGCCTGCGCGTCGGGCGGGAGGGCGTCGGAGTTGCCGCGCGCGTACCGCGACACGCACTCCACCCCGGCCGAGATGAACACGTCGCCCTCGCCGGCCTTGATCGCGTGGAAGGCCATGCGGGTGGTCTGCAGCGACGATGCGCAGTACCGCGTGGTCGTGGCGCCGGGCAGGTGGTCGAACCCGAGCAGCGTGCTCACCACGCGGGCCATGTTGAAGCCCTGTTCGCCGCCGGGAAGGCCGCAGCCCAGGTAGAGGTCCTCGATCGCGCGCGGATCGAGCTGCGGCACCTTGTCGAGGGCGGCACGGACGATGGTGGCGGCAAGATCGTCGGGGCGGAGGTCGCGCAGCGATCCCTTGACGGCACGGCCGATCGGGGACCGGGCGGTGGCAACGATGACAGCTTCCGGCATACCTCGGATGCTACTTCGAGGTAACCCCGGCCCATCCGCCTTCGCCCCGCCAAAATTGTCACAGGGCGTGCGCAATTCAGGGCGCCATGACTCGGGTCCGCGGTGGTGCGGACCGTCGCTCCCGCCAGACACCACTGGGCGCTGGCGCGCCGACGCTGCCAGGCCCGCGGCCGGTCGCCCTTCGCTTCCCCGCCCGACGCGGAGGCTCGCGGCCGGTCACCGTACGCCCGCCGGTCCGGCGCCGCCCGGCGCCCGGCCGGTCGCCGCGCCCCACCCCGCCGGGCTCGGTGGGGACCCGGTTGGTCAGCAGCGCCCGGCGCACGACCAGCCGGAAGTCCTCACGCCGGATCGCCCGACGATCCTGGCGGCCGGCGCACGGCCGGTCACCCTACGCCCGCCGGCAAGCCCTCGCGGCCGGTCATCCGGCAGTCGCCGGCCCTACGCGGCCCGGCGCACCGCCGCGGCCTCCTCGACGGCGGGCAGCAGCGCGTGCGCCCAGACCCGATACCCGTCCGCCGACGGATGGAAGCCGTCGTGGCAGAGCGTCCCCGCGTCCGCCCGGAACACCGCCCCGGTACGCGCCCCCAGGTCGACCACCACCGCGCCCGCCGCGCCCGCCGCGGCCGCCTGCAGCCGGGCCATCCGCCGGCTCCGCAGCCCGAGCAGCTGCCGCAGCGGCGGCGCGAAGGCTCGCAGCGCGCCGAAGTCGGGGCAGGTTCCGACGACCACGGGAATGCTGGCGTCGTGCAGCCGCCGGCAGGCCGCCCCGAGGTGCTCGGCCGCGTCCGCGGCCCGGCCGGCGTGGATGACGTCGTTGGTGCCGACGAGCACGAGGGCCACGTCGGGCACCGGCCCGACGAGCGCCCGGGCGACCTGGGTGGCCAGGTCGGAGGAGCGCGATCCGGCCACGGCGACGCTGGAGAGCTCGACCCGCCGGCCCGAGGCCCCGCCCGCGAGCAGCGCCGCGAGCTGACCGCCGACGGTGTCCGCCACCCGATCGACCCCCACGCCGAGCGCGGTCGCGTCGCCGAGCAGCACCAGGCGCATGGGCGGCTTCCCGGGACCCCCGATCGAGGAGCGCATCGCGAGCCGCATGTCGGGCTTCGCATAGGGGCGGGTGCGGGCGGCAACCGCCTGCGCGGCGAGCACGGCGGCCCCGCCGACCGTGCCCACGATCACCGTGACGGTTGCGAGCTGGGCGAGGCGCTTGACGACACTCACGCCCTCACCTCCGTTCCGGGCGAGTCAATCGAATCACGGTCCGGGCGCGACGAACAAGGGGCAAATCCGGACGAACTGCAGAACAGAAAGTGACGGAAACCACCCTCGGCACGTTGCCGCCGGCTCCCGGACCCGTTCCTGCCCGTCGGGCTACGCAGCGTGCCACTGGTATCACGTGATGGCCTACTACCCCGTCGGCCCCCCGGACCCACACCCACCGCCGAGCGCCGCACCATGACCGCCCGAAGGACCGCCCGAAGGACCGCCCGAAGGACCGCCCGAAGGACCGCCCCGGACCGCCGTCCCGCGGCCGCAAGGGGACCGGTCCGGTCCGCCGGCGCGCGACTGTCCGCGCCGGTCCCGGTCGCCGGTCCACCTGGCTCACGCCGGCTCCGAAGCCCGGTCGGTCGCTCGGTCAGTCACCCGGTCCGTGGCTTGGTGCATGGTGCGGTCCATGGCCTGGTCCGGGGCCCGGTCCGTGGCCTGGTCCGGGGTGCGGTCGGCCTGCTGCGGGAGCCGGTGCCAGACCCGCCGGCGCAGCTGGGCCCAGCGGCCCGCGGGACCCCGGTCGCGCCCGGCCACCTGGGCCGCGCTGACCTCGGTGCCCGGCCGGTGCACGGCCTCCACCGCGGCCTGCGGCAGCGACCGCACGCCCTCGCCGGCCGCCAGCGCCTGAGCCGGGGCCCCGATGGCGCCCGCGACCGGGGCCGGCTCGGTGAGCGCGGCGACGACGGTGGGCAGGACGGCCTGGGCGGCGGCCAGGTATCCGGCGCCGGACGGGTGGAACCGGTCGAGGCTGAACATCCGGTCGGGCTCGGCGTAGAAGAGCTCGCCGAGCAGGTCGCCCAGCGAGACCGTCCGGCCGCCGGCCTCGACGACCGCGATCGTCTGCGCGGTGGCCATCTGCCGGCTCCAGCGCCGCGCCAGCCAGCGCAGCGGGGGCTGGATGGGCCGGATGGTGCCCAGGTCGGGGCAGGTGCCTACGACGACCTCGACGCCCGCCTCACGCATCATGCGCACCGCGCGCACCAGGTGCCGCACGGCGGTCGGGATGCGCACGCGGTGGGTCACGTCGTTGCCGCCGATGCAGATGACGGCGACGTCCGGGTGCTGGCGCAGGGCCACCTCCACCTGCGGCGGGAGGCCCTTGGACTCGGCCCCGACGACGGCCAGGCAGCGCATCCAGACCGGCCGTCGCAACTGCTCGGCCAGGCCGGCCGCCACCGCGGCGGCGAACGTCTCGCTGGGGCTCAGCGCACCGTACCCGGCGGCGGAGGAGTCCCCCAGCACCACCAGGCGCACCGGCGGCCCCTCGAACTGGGTGCCGTAGAGCCCGTTGGCCCGCGGCGGGGGGCTCACCACCTGGGGAATCGTCTTGCGCGCCAGCAGCGCCTGGCCCAGCACCAACCCGTAGAACAGCGCGCCCGCCCCGGCTACGCCACCACCACCGACCACCGCCGCCGTGGCTATCCGCTTCACCCGCTCCGACTGCAGCTTCACCGCCCCCGCCTTTCCATCCCCGAGATCCCTGCGGCCCCCGAGGCTAACCCCCGCCCTCCAAGTAACCGTCGCTCATCCGGACCGGTCCGGCCCCGCTCGGAGCAGGGTGATCCGAATCAGCACCCGTTGTTCCGCAACCATTGCGGCGCGATATTCATCCCAGTTGTCGTGTTCCCGTCCGGATGCCCGGCGGTAGTAGTCGACCAAACCTTCAACGCTCTGCGGGGGCGAAATGATTTCAGCTTCACCCTCGACCTGGATCCACCGGCCGTAGAACCCGTCGGGCAGCACGCACACCGCCGCGCGCGGGTCCCGCCGCAGGTTGCGCACCTTGTAGGCGGGCTCGCGGCTACTGATCACCACGCGGCCCTCGGCGTCCACCGCGACGACGACCGGCGACATCTGCACCCCGCCGTCGGCCCGGCGGGTGGCGAGCACGGCCTGATGCTGGTCCGCCAGAACGGCACGAGCCTCATCGAGATCCATGTCGCCATTGTCCCTCAGTCCGGCTCGTGGCCGCCCGCACCGCAGCACACCGCCCCGGCCGCTTCGCGGGGACGAAGCACCCGCCGCGCGCGGCGGGCAGCCGTTTGGCCGGGAGAGCGGCTGCCCGCCGCCGGGACAAAGCGGGCGGAGCGGACGATGCCGCCGCGAACGAAGCACCCGCTCCGCTCGGACGAACCGGTCCGGGAGCCGACAGTGACTCCGGCACATGGTGACGAGCACCGTTACATTCGAAGCAAGGCAGAGAGGGTGGTCACCATGGCGGACAGCGCGCTGCGACGGCGGATGGCGTGGACGGCGCTCGCACGCGTCTTCCGCTCCGACACCCCCGGAATCGGCCGCCGGCTCGGAGCGATCCCGCGCATGATCAAGGCGACGATGAAGGGGCAGTACGACGGCGGCACGCGCCTGGCGATGCTGGCCGTCGCCGGGGCGTACATCGTCTCCCCCATCGACGCCGTGCCGGAGGCGTTCCTGCTCGTCTTCGGGCTCGTCGACGACCTGGCCGTGGCCGGGTACTTCGCCGGCGCCCTGATGGACGAGCTCGAGCGCTTCCTGGAGTGGGAGCGGCAACGGGAGAACATCATTCCCGGACACGTCGTCAAGTAGTCTCGGGCAGGCCGGATAGGCTGGCGGCGTGCGCTACTACGACAACGTCGTCGAGTTGGTGGGCAACACGCCCCTGGTCCGGCTCCGCAACGTCACCGCCGGCATCTCCGCCACCGTCCTGGCCAAGGTCGAATACCTCAATCCCGGCGGCAGCGTGAAGGACCGCATCGCGCTGCGGATGGTCGAGGAGGCCGAGAAGGCCGGGCTGCTCGGGCCGGGCGGGACGATCGTCGAGCCCACGTCCGGCAACACCGGCGTCGGGCTCGCGCTGGTGGCCCAGCTCAAGGGGTATCGCTGCGTCTTCGTCTGCCCCGACAAGGTGAGCGAGGACAAGCAGAACGTCCTGCGGGCCTACGGAGCCGAGGTCGTGGTCTGCCCCACCGCCGTCGCCCCCGAGGACCCCCGGTCCTACTACAACGTCTCCGACCGGCTGGCCCGGGAGATCCCCGGCGCCTGGAAGCCCGATCAGTACGCGAACCCGGCCAACCCCCGCTCGCACTACGAGACCACCGGCCCCGAGATCTGGGAGCAGACCGAGGGCCGCGTCACCCACTTCGTGGCGGGCGTCGGCACCGGCGGCACGATCTCCGGCGCCGGGCGCTACCTGAAGGAGGCCTCCGGGGGCCGCGTGCGCGTCGTCGGGGCCGATCCCGAGGGCTCGGTGTATTCGGGCGGCACCGGCCGGCCCTACCTCGTCGAGGGGGTCGGCGAGGACTTCTGGCCGACGACCTACGACCGCACCATCTGCGACGAGATCGTCGAGGTGTCGGACAAGGACTCGTTCGAGCTGACCCGCCGCCTGGCCCGCGAGGAGGGCCTGCTCGTCGGCGGCTCCTGCGGCATGGCCGTGGCCGCCGCGCTGAAGGTCGCCCGCGAGGCCGGCCCGGACGACGTGGTCGTGGTGCTGCTGCCCGACGGGGGCCGCGGCTACCTCTCCAAGATCTTCAATGACGACTGGATGGCCCGGTACGGCTTCCTGCGCACCGCCGAGCAGACCCCGACGGTCGCCGACGTCCTCGTCGGCAAGGACGGCCGGGTGCCCGGCATGGTGCACGTGCACCCCAACGAGACCGTCCGCGACGCGATCGACTACATGCGTGAATACGGCGTCTCGCAGCTGCCGGTGCTCAAGGCCGAGCCGCCCGTCGTCACCGGCGAGGTCGCGGGCTCGATCGCCGAGCGGGACCTGCTGGACGCGCTCTTCTCGGGCCACGCCCACCTGCACGACATGGTCGAGCGGCACATGGGCGACCCGCTGCCGATGATCGGCGGCGGCCAGCCCGTGAGCGAGGCGGTCGCGCTGCTGGAGAAGGCCGACGCCGCGGTGGTGCTCATCGACGGCAAGCCGGCCGGCGTCATCACCCGCCAGGACCTGCTCGCCCACCTGACCTGAGTCGTCTAGGCGAAGGCGCCGCGGACCGCCGCGATGCGGGCCGCGGCGTCCTGCCGCACCGAGAGCGGGGCGAAGCGGCGCAGGTCGGCCGCGACCACCTGCAGCTGGTCCGGCAGGGCCAGGTCGTTGTCGAGCCGCGGCACGGGCAGCGGCGGCCGGCCCTCCGCCTCCGCGCACCGGTCGGCCATCCACTGCACCAGGTCGTGCATCAGGTCGGCCCGGCTCGGCCCCGACAGCCCGGAGCCCGACGGACTGGACGCCGCCCATCGGGGCGGCGTCCAGTGTGAGACCTGGCCGACCAGCTTGCGCACCGCGGTGTCGAGCTGGTCGTCGTTCGTCATCAGCGGCGCAGGTAGCTCAGCATGCGCAGGATCTCGTAGTACAGGAAGATGAGGCCCACGAGGATGCCGAACGCGCAGTACCAGGCGTACTTCTCCGGCATCCCGTAGCGGGCGCCCTGCTCGATCGCGTCGAAGTCCAGGATGAAGGTCAGCGCGGCGACGCCGATGATCACCAGGCTGAAGACGATCGGCAGCCAGCTGACCTGGCCGTTCATCGTGTACTCACGCAGGCCCAGGTTCACGCCGAACAGGTAGAACAGCCAGTTGGCGAGGGACAGGACCACGACGCCGATGAGGGCGCCGATGACGAACTTGGTGAAGCGCGGCGTCGCGCGCAGCACCTTGAGCTTGTAGAGCACCGCCATCACGGCGAAGATGCCGAACGTGCCGACGACCGCCTGCAGCACGATGCCCGAGAACCAGCTCTCGAACGCGCGGCTGATGACGCCGAGCGCGACGCCCTGCAGCGCCGCGTAGGGGATGATCACCGCGGGGCTGGTGACCCGGCGGAACGAGATGACGAGGCCCAGCACGAGCCCGGCGATGCCGGACATGAAGGCCGCGAAGAGGGTCACCGGGCTGCTGGCCGGCAACAGGATCCAGGCGCCGGCCCCG
The DNA here is from genome assembly GCF_050947935.1 of Dactylosporangium sp. CA-052675. GTDB lineage: Bacteria > Actinomycetota > Actinomycetes > Mycobacteriales > Micromonosporaceae > Dactylosporangium. Next base: position 9,700,765 of record NZ_CP192010.1, read on the forward strand.
ACCACGCCGGTGATGGCGAGCAGGGCGACGGTCCGGACGACGACGTCGTCCATGGTCATGGCGCGCGTCGGCGCGCCCGGATACGCGGTCTCGTAACGGGAAGCCCGCGCCGCCTCGCCAAGGCGGGTGAGCACCGGGTTCGAACTCTGCACGATCGGCCTCCATGGGCTCTCATTCACGTGTAAGCCCAGGGTACCGCGAACCCGCCCGCGCGAAACGAGCACCATACAGCCCGACGTTACGGTCGCGAATAACGACGGAATTCGTGGGAATTCGGGGGATTTGTGGGGAGTGTCGGCCAGCAAACTCGGTGCCCGGGGCGGGGTTCGAACCCGCACGCCTCGCGGCAGCCGCTTTTAAGGCGGCCGTGTCTGCCGTTCCACCACCCGGGCGTAGAAACGCGATCTCACGGTAGCCCGTCCGACGAACCCCCAACACCGACAAGGGGTTGGCCGTTACTGTCGTCCGGGTGACCAGCGCCCCACAGACCGACGAGGCGGGCACTGCGCCGGTTGACCATGAAACACCGGCCGCGCAGCCATTGCGCATTCGCCGCTTATGGATTAGCGACCTTGCCGCATGCGCCCTCATGGTGCTCGCGGCCGCCCTGCTGACGCGGGGCCTCTGGGCCGATCCAGCGGGTCGCGGCCTGGCGCTGAACGCCGATGACCAGGCCCTCGACGAGTGGTTTCTCGCCTACGCCACCCGAGCCTATCGCGGCGACCTGCACTTCGTGACCGGTGCGCTCAACGCGCCCGAGGGCATCAACGTGCTCGGCAACGCCTCGCTCGTCGGGCTCGGCGTGCTCTTCGCCCCGCTGACCCTCGCGTTCGGGGCGCCGGTGACGTTCGCGGTCGTGACCGGGTTCAACCTCGCGGCCAACGGCGCCGGGTGGTACCTCCTCCTCGCCCGCACCGCCGGCCTGCACCGCCTGGCCGCACTCGTCGGCGGCGCCTTCTGCGGCTTCGCGCCGGGCATGGTGAGCCAGTCCAACGGCCACCTGCACATGACCGCGGCGTGGCTGGTGCCCGCGATCGCCTGGTGCGTGTTCAGCCTCGCCAAGGGGCAGCGCAGTGTCCGGCTCGGGCTGCTGCTGGGCGGGCTGGTCGTCGCGCAGTTCTTCCTCGGCGAGGAGGTACTGCTCCTGGCCGCCATCACCCTCACGCTGTTCTGCCTCGCGTTCGCCGCGACCACCCGGCCGATCCCGAGGCACGTAGTGCCGTCGCTGGGCATCGGGCTCGGCGTCGCCGCGGCCGTCGCCCTGGTCGCGCTCGCGTACCCGATCTGGCTGCAGTTCCGCGGACCGCAGAGCGCGCACGGCGGCGTGTTCGAGCCGGAGCTCTACTCGGCCGACCTCAAGAGCTTCGCGGCCATCTCCCCGCTGTCGCTGGCCGGCGGCGACGGCGCGGCGCGGCTGGCGAGCGGGCCGGCGGAGTACACCGCCTTCTTCGGCGCCCCCGTGCTCATCGTGGTCCTGGGCGCGACGCTGTGGATGTGGCGCCGCCCGGCCGTCGTGGCGTGCGCGGTGGTGTCGATCGTGCTGTGCGCGCTCGCGCTCGGCCCGCACGTGGTCGTCGGGCACGAGCGCACCGAGCAGTGGGCGCCGTACTCCCTGATCGCCCACGCCCCGATCGTGGAGTGGGTGCTGCCGACCCGCTTCGCGCTGGCCGCCGTCCCGCTGCTCGGATTCGTGCTCGCAAGCGTGGTACACGCCGCGCTGACCCAGACCGAGACGCTCAGGCTGCTCGTGCCGGTCGCGGTGGTGGCCGCGCTCGTGCCGCTGGCCCCGATGCCGCTGCCCACCGCCGAGCGCGCCCCGGTGCCGAAGTTCTTCACCGAGGGGTACTGGCGCGGCTGCGCCCCCCGCGACGGCACGATCGTCCCGGTGCCGCTGCCCGACTGGAACGACCCGCAGGCGATGCGCTGGGCCGCGGCCACCGGGGTGTCGTTCGCGACCCCGCAGGGCTGGTTCATCGGCCCGTACGGCGACGGCGGCGGCTCGGCCGTGGGCGTCTTCCCCCGGCCGACGTCGCAGCTGCTGCGCCGGGCGGCGGCCGACGACAGCCCGCCGGTGCTCACCGACCAGGATCACATCGACCTGCGCCGGGACGTCGCCTACTGGCACGCGTCGTGCTTCGTGCTCGCCGACGGCCAGCGGGGCGCCGCGGCGCTCAGGAGCACCCTCGACGCCCTGCTCGGCCCCGGCGAACGCGTCGCCGACGTGTGGGTCTGGCGAGCCCGGAGCTAGGCCGCCTTCTTCTCGCCGGTCTGACCCCGCACGGGCAGCGGGATCGGGACCGCGACCTCGGTGAAGGCCTCGCGCGGCTCGTGCAGGGAGCCGAGCGCGACGACCTCGCGCCGCAGCACGAGCTGCAGGGTCCAGTCCACGAGCACCCGGATCTTGCGGTTCAGGGTGGGGATGCGGCTGAGGTGGTACGTCCGGTGCATGAACCACGCCGGGACGCCTCGGACCTTGATGCCGTACACCCGCGCGGCCCCCTTGTAGAGCCCGAGCCCGGCGACCGAGCCCACGTGCCGGTGCCGGTAGTCGGCGGGCGCCCGGCCCCGCACCACGGCCGCGATGTTGTCGGCGAGCCGGGATGCCTGCCGCACCGCGTGCTGGGCGCTGGGCGAGCACAGCGCGCCCGGCTCCTCGGCGGTGAGGTCCGGCACCGCGGCGCAGTCGCCGGCGCTCCACGCGCCCTCGACCACGTTGCCCTCGGCGTCGACGACCTGCAGCGTCGGCTTGCAGGTGATCGCGCCGCGAGGGCTCCTCGGCAGGTCGGTGTCCTCGAGCATCGGGTGCGGCTTGACGCCCGCGGTCCACACGATCGTGTCGGCCTCGAAGGCGTCGCCGTCGGAGAGCTTCACGAGGCCGTCGACGCACGACTCCAGCCGCGTGCCGAGGCGGATGTCGATGCCGCGCCGCGTCAGCTGTACCGCGGTGTAGGCCCCCATCTCCGCGCCGACCTCGGGCAGGATGCGGTTGGCCGCCTCCACGAGCACGAAGCGGACCTCGTCGCGGGGGATCTCCGGGTAGTACCGCAGCGCGCCCCGGACCATGTCCTCCATCTCGGCCAGCGCCTCGACGCCCGCGTAGCCGCCGCCGACGAAGACGAACGCGAGCGCGCGGCGCCGCGTGGCCTCGTCGTCGGTGGTCGCGGCGACGTCGAGCCGGTCCAGCACGCTGTTGCGCAGGAACACGGCCTCGCCGATGGTCTTGAAGCCGACCGCCTGCTCGCGCAGACCGGGGATCGGCAGGGTGCGCGAGACCGAGCCGGGCGCGACGACGATGTGGTCGTAGGGCACCTCGCGCGCCGGGCCGATGATCGGCTGGACGATCGCGACCTTCCGCGCGTGCTCGATGCTGGTGACCGTGCCGGACAGCACGTGACAGTCCTTGAGCTCGCGGCGCAGCGGGACGACGCTGTGCCGGGGCGAGATGTTGCCGGCCGCCGACTCCGGCAGGAACGGCTGGTAGGTCATGTGGGGCTGGGGGTCGACGACGGTGACCTCAGCCTCGTGCCGGTGGAGCTTCTTGGACAGGCGCAGGGCGGCATAGAGCCCGACGTGCCCGGCCCCGACGATCAGGATTCGCTTCGCAGCCACGGGTTCAACGCTAGGGACGACCGTCGCTGTGCACTGCCGCAGGCCGGACACATGTAACCCTCGTTACCAGGGCTGTAACCAGGGCCACAGGGGGTCAGCCGGACACCCGGCGGGCCACGAGATAGGCCAGGACGCCGGCCGCGGCGACCCCCACGAGCGACGCGACGAGGAACACGGGGCCGATCGTCGCCCGGACGAGGAACAGCATCGCGACGCTGACCACCGCGCTCACGGCCACCACCGCGCCGGCCCGCAGCAGCCAGCCGCTGATCACGCCCGGGGAGACCACGGCGTCGTACGGCAGCACCGCGGCCAGGGCGGCCATGGAGTGCATGAGGTACAGCGCCGTCGAGAGCCCGATGAGCCGGGGGACGGAGACGCTCTCGCCGTACACCAGCGGCCCCAGCACCCAGCCGAGCGCGCACGCGAAGACCGCGAGTCCGGGCAGGCGCGAGCGCGGGAACGTCGCGGGCAGCAGCGCCACGATGGCGGCCAGCACGATGGCGGCCACGTTGCGCATGACCTCGGCCGGGAACGCGAGCACCAGGCTCAGCGCCGCGAAGAGCACGATCGCGCCTCGGACCAGCAACGGCCCGGCCGCGGCCCGCTCGACCTTGTCCCGCAGGCGGCCGATGCGTCCGGAGAAGTACTCCGCCAGCTCGTCCAGCATTACGCCGTCACCGTCCGCCCGACCGCCACGCGGGCGACCCCCTGCAGCACCTCGTCGAGGCTGCCGGCCCCGCCCCAGGCGACGACCGGCACGCCGTGCTCCCGCAGCTGGCCGATGATGGCCTCGCGCTCCAGGCGCCACATGCGCTGGGCGACGTCGCCCCACTTGCCGGTGGCGCGCAGGCGCAGTACCGGATCCGCCAGCGTGTCCACGGCCACCACGAACCTTCCGGCGCGGGCCAGGTTGGCCAGCATCGCCGCGCTGCGCACGTCCAGCAGCGGGGTGAGCACCATCACCAGCGCGTTGCCCTGGATCATGTGCGGGCCGAACGACGACGGCGGCGGCTCGTCGGCCTGCTCGCCGGCGGCGACGTCGAGCAGGAACTCCAGCGCGGTCATGTAGTGCCGCCGGCCGCTGGCCGCGCGCAGGTGCCGGACGGTCCCGCCGTACTGCAGCAGCGCCACCCGGTCGCCCCGGTGCAGGTAGTGCTCGGCGATGCCGGCCGCGGCGCGCACGGTGATGTCGAGCACGGAGGCGCGCCCGTCGATGCCGCCGGAGCGCCCGGCCTCGTGCAGCGCGTCGAGCAGCACGACGACCTCGGCATCGCGGTCGGACAGGGTGCTCACGACGTGGATCTCGCGGGTGCGCAGCGACACCCGCCAGTCGATGCGGCGCAGGCGGTCGCCGGGGCCGAAGCGGCGCACGCCCGCGAGCTCGCCGCCCTCGCCGGGCCGGCGGGAGCGGTGGCCGCCGACGTGCCCGGCCGCGCGGGGCATCGCCTCGGCCGCGTCGAAGTGCTCGGTCGCCGGGTACGCCTTGAGCGGCAGCGGCGGCGTCTGCACCGCGCGGCCGACGAGCAGCCCGTCGGAGGCGACGGCGTGCGCGGTCACCGGGCCGAGCGGGTGGCGGCCCCAGCGCAGCACCCGGCCCTCGAGGTCGACGCCGGAGATCGTCCCGGCGTCGACGGTGACCGCGTAGGGGCGGTCGCTGTGCTTGAGCCGGACCCAGCGCGGGACCACCGAGCGGACCACGACCAGGTCGAAGCCGGCCGGGTTCGGGTTGCCGACGTTGATCGAGACGCCGAGGTCGGCCCCCTCGACCAGGAACGGCTCGGCCGCGACGGCCTCGACGGTGGGGCCGCGGCGCGGGCGGCGCACCAGCGACACCGCGGTGCCGATGGCGAACGGCGCGGCGATGACCACCAGGTCGAAGCGGCCGGTGAGCACGGCGATGAGCACGAGCGCCCCGGTGACCAGCACGGCCCGGCCCAGGGCGCGGGTCGGCTCGAACGCCCGCGCGTGGGACCGGGGTGCCCCCCGCTCGCTCATCGGACCTCAGCCACGGCGACCGCCGTAGGACGGCAGCGCCCCGCTGGCCGGGGCCGGCGTCTGGGCCAGCACCTCGGTGACCACGGAGCGCGGGTCGATGCGCTTGAGCCACATCTCCGGGCGCAGCGAGATGCGGTGGGCCAGGGCCGGGATGGCGACCGCCTTGACGTCCTCGGGCACCACGTAGTCCCGGCCGCTCAGCGCCGCCGACGCGCGGGACAGCAGCAGCAGCGCGAGGGAGCCGCGGGGCGACGCGCCGACCAGCACGTGCGGGTGCACGCGGGTGGCGGCGGTCAGGGCGACGATGTACCGCCCGATCGAGTCCTCCACCATGACGTCCTCGAGCGCCGCCTGCATGGCCAGCAGCGTCTCGGAGTCGACGACCGGCTCGAGGATCGCCTCCTCCTGCCGCCGCGACATCCGCCGCCGCAGCACGTCCCACTCCTCGTCGGCCTCCGGGTAGCCGAACGACACCCGCAGCAGGAACCGGTCGAGCTGGGCCTCGGGCAGGGGGTAGGTGCCCTCGTACTCGATCGGGTTCGCGGTGGCGAGCACGTGGAACGGCGCGTCGAGGCGGTAGGTGGCGCCCTCGACGGAGACCTGCCGCTCCTGCATCGCCTCCAGCAGCGCGGACTGGGTCTTCGGGGGCGTGCGGTTGATCTCGTCGGCGAGCAGCAGGTTGGTGAAGACCGGCCCGGCCCGGAACGAGAACTCGTGGTTGCGCTGGTCGTAGAGGAACGAGCCGGTGACGTCGGCGGGCAGCAGGTCGGGCGTGAACTGCAGGCGGCGGAAGCCGATGCCGAGCGCCTGGGCGAACGAGCGCGCGGTCAGCGTCTTGCCCAGGCCGGGCAGGTCCTCCAGCAGCACGTGGCCGCCGGCCAGGATCCCGGCGAGGACCAGCTCCAGCGAGTCGCGCTTGCCGACGACCACCGTGCCGACCTGGTCCAGGACCACCTTGGCGATCCGGCCCACCTCGGCCGGTGCGAGCGTCTTCATAGCGCCTCCACCTTTGCGACGATCGATGCTATGTCCTGCGGGCTGGGCACGCGGGACGGTGTGTAGTGCAGTAGCTGCCAGAGCTCCTCGCCGACGAGCCGGCGCGCCTGCTCCGGCTGGCCGGCCAGGGTGATGCCGTGGCGCTGGCGCAGCCGCGCGTCGACCAGGTCGGTGAAGCGGGGCACGACGACCGCCGCGAAGCGGTTCGGGTCGCGCTCGCCCCACACGAACCGGTCGTCCCACTTGGCCACGGCCAGCAGGATGCCGTCGCCGGACGGGATCGCGTCGCGCAGGTCGCGCCGCCCCGGCGCCCGTTCCGGACGCCGCCCCGCCCGCGGCCGGGCGACCGGCTCCAGGCCGGCGCCGGTCAGGGTGGCGGGCAGCTCGTCGGCGCGGACCTGCTGCAGCATCTCCCAGATCACCTGGATGGCGACGATGACGAGCAGCACGAGCGCGTACTGCAGGGTGTAGCCGACGAAGTACAGGATGCCGCCGCCGACCGTGGTCAGCGCGACGGCGACGAACAGCCGGCGCACCCACCAGCGCCAGTCGAACGGGCGCGACGGGCGGCGGGACGGGCGCGGCGCCTGCTCGCGGCGCGGGACCGCGGGGCCGCCGTCGAAGAGCTCGTCGAGGCCGACCACCTGCTCGTCACGGGGCACCGGGCTCACCTCCACGCGCGCCGACGCCGGCGAGCTCGGCGCGGATCTGCCGCAGGGCACCGATCGCGTCCTGGCGGGAGCGCTCGCCGATCGGGTGGGTGGCGTAGCGGGCCTCGCGGTACACCTCGGCGAGGCCCTCGAGCGTGGTGCGGCTCACCCGATGGGCCGAGAGCAGGCGGGTGACGAGCTCGGTCGGGCTGTCGCCGACCAGGCGCGGGGTGCCGGCGGCCGCGGCGGCGCGCTCCAGGCGCACCCAGCAGGCGATCACGGCCCGGCGGGGGTCGGTGTCGGTGTCGCTGAGCTCGACGATGCCCGCCTCGACGGCGGCCATGACCTCCTCGGCCGCGCCCGCGGTCATCGGGCGGGGCGCCTCGGGCTCGACGAAGACCCGTGGTCTGGGCTTGGCGGTGCGGTTGGTCAGCAGGTAGTACACCAGGCTGCCGACCAGAACCAGGACGAGCAGCCCGCACAGCCCGGTGGCGCCGGTCAGCACCCAGTCCGGGATCTCGAGGTCCTCGTCGCGCCCGGGGTCGGGCGGCGGCTCGGCCTCCTGCTGCTCGCTCGTGGCCACGACGGTCGGGCTCGGCTGGTCCACCGCCGGCGTCGCCACCGGCACGTTGTTGATCTCCAGCGTGGACATGGACGACGCCAGCCCGCCGATGATGAGCACGGCGATGACACCCAGCACCGGCCACCATCGGCTGAAGGTGCGGTCCCGAGCCTCCACCAGCATCCCGTCGCTCTAAGCCGGCCCGGCGAGCTGCTTCGCCCGGGCGAGAATCTCGTCCAGCATTCCTGGCGTGAGCCGACCGGTAAAGGTGTTCTGCTGGCTCACGTGGTAACAACCGAGCAACGCCGGGGCGCGTTCGGCCTGCCACAGGGTCCCGTGGCCGAACGGTACCTTCCTTGCCGGTGCTACACCGTAGACGGCCCGCAGCGCAGGCCAGAAGGCGGCCCACGCGAATGCGCCGAGGGCGATCACCACGCGCAGGTCAGGGGCGATCTCGCGCATCTCGCGATGCAGGAAGGGCGCGCAGGTGTCGCGCTCGGCCGGGGTGGGCTTGTTGTCCGGCGGGGCGCAGCGCACGGCGGAGAAGATGCGCAGGCCGGTCAGCGTGAGCCCGTCGTCGCGGGCGGTGCTGGTGGGCTGGTTGGCCAGGCCCGCGCGGTGCAGCGCCGCGAAGAGCACGTCGCCGGAGCGGTCGCCGGTGAAGATCCGGCCGGTGCGGTTGCCGCCGTGCGCGGCGGGGGCGAGCCCGAGGATGGCGATGGGCGCCCGGTGCGAGCCGAAGCCCGGCACCGGACGCCCCCAGTACTCCTGGTCACGGAAGGCCGCGCGCTTGACGGTGGCGACCTCCTCCCGCCACGCCACCAGCCGGGGGCAGCGGCGGCACTCGGAGATCTCCTGATCGAGCCGGTCGAGCGCGTCTTCCACAGCTCCGACGTTAGCCGGACGCCGACGGGCTCCCGCTCGGGCTCGGGTCCGCACTCGCGCTCGTCGTCGGCGTCGGGGTCGGCGCCGGGGTCGCGGCCGGCGTCGTCGTCGGGGTCGGGGTGGCGGTGGGCCGCGGTGCAGCGCCCTCCGACGGGGCGGTGCGGCCCAGCGGGCACAGCGGGTAGGCGGGGGTCGCCCGCGGCTCGGGCCCCTGGCCGGAGTAGCAGCGCCAGGCGTCGCCCAACGAGATCGGGTTGCCGTTCTGGTCGTACAGCGTGACGTTCTGCAGCGGCCGCCCGTCCTGGTCCACCGGGTACACGTCCACGACCCCCTCGTACGGGTTGTACGAGGACTGCGGCAGGTAGGTGTGCGAGCCCCCGAGCCGCTCCAGGTTCACGGCGATGACCAGCACGCCGATCACCCCGAGGGCGGTGATCCCGTAGCCGACGAAGCGGTGCATGCGCGGGCGGCCGAGGGCTCCCAGCCGCACCGAGACGATCGCGGCCGCGGCCATGAGCACCCAGCCGAGCGGGTCGTCGATGCGGTCGGCCGGCAGGATGTCCATCGCGAAGATCAGCACCACGATGGCGACCCCGCGCGCGACCCACCAGGCCGGGCGCAGCAGGCGCAGGAAGTCGGTGGCGTGCTCGTAACCGATGAGCCGCCCGCCGCGCTCGTCCACGATCCGCAGCCGGCCGCGCAGCCGCTCCAGGTCGATCCGGGCGGCGCCGGCGTTGCGACCCCCGGCCTCGATGCCGGCCGCGGCGCGCAGCTCGGCGGCGTAGGCGGCGGGCGGGCCGAGCCGCTCGACCAGCGGCCCGCCCTGCTCCTCGAGGACCTCGGCGAAGTGCGCGGGCAGGTCCTCCATGAGGTCGTCGCGCACCTCCTGCGGCAGGTCGGCCAGCGCCTCCCCGACCCGTTCGAGGTAGTAGTCGATCTCCAGGCTGCTGCTGCTCGGCGCGGTCATGCCGCCACCTCCGCTTCGCTCCGGCGCCGGCATGACAGGACCTGATCCTCCTGATGAGCGGCCACTCCGCTTCGCTGCGTACCGCTCATGCCGCCACCTCCGCTTCGCTCCGGCGCCGGCATGACAGGACCTGATCCTCCTGATGAGCGGCCACTCCGCTTCGCTGCGTACCGCTCATGCCGCCTCCTCCCCGATGAGCCGGTCCATGGTCTGCGCGAAGCCCGCCCAGACCTTGCCGGACTGGGCGAGCTGGGCCCGGCCGGCGGCGTTGAGCGCGTAGTACTTGCGATGCGGCCCCGCCTCGCTGGGCACCACGTAGGTGGTCAGCGCGCCGGCCTGGAAGAGGCGGCGGAGCGTGCCGTAGACCGACGCGTCGCCGACCTCGTCGAGGCCGGCCGAGCGCAGCCGGCGCAGGATGTCGTACCCGTAGCCGTCCTCGTCGCGCAGCACGGCGAGAACGGCGAGGTCGAGCACCCCCTTGAGCAGCTGGGTGGTGTCCACGGCAAGCAGAGTAGTACGCAATGCACAGTAGTATCAAGCGCGTAGGACCGAGCCGCGCAAAAAGGCGGCCCGCGACTGATGCGGACCGCCCTGCGAAGGCCTTACCGGTTCTTGCTGCGCCTTACTTGGCGTCGTCGAGGCAGAGGGCGTCGCCGCTGCTGACGTCGGTGCCCTGCCACAGCACGTACTTCGCGTCGGAGTACGCGTTGCAGACGGTGGCCTCGTCCTGCAGGGACTCGGTCTGCGACACGCCGTTCTTGATGCCGACGACCTTGTACTTCGCGGTCGCGTCGTCACACTTGACGATCTTCACACTGACGTTCTTCGACGTGCTGTCGGTGATCGAGTCGCCGGCCAGGCAGTCGCCCACCTTGGCGTTGGACGGGTCCGAGTTGACGCTGTCGACGATGTCGTTCCAGGTGCTGCGGGCGAAGAAGAAGATGCCGCCGCAGCAGACGAGCGCGAGCACCAGAATGACACCGACGATGATCAGAATGATCTTGCCGGCGCTGCTCTTCTTCGGCGGCGGCGGGGCACCGAACGGCGCGCCACCGGGCGCGGCCGGGGCACCGTAGGCCGGCGGCTGGTCGTACGGCGAGCCCGACGCCGGCGGCTGGCCGTAGGACTGGTCGTACGGGGCGCCCGAGGCGGGCTGACCGTACGGGGCGCCCGAGGCGGGCTGGCCGTAGGGGGCGCCGGACGACTGCCCGTACGGCGGCTGGTCACCGCCGGGCGGCGGGTAACCCCCGCCACCGGGTGGCGGGTAGCTGCCGGGCGGCGGGTACTGATCAGACATGCGTTTCCTTCCGGGGTATGCCGCAAAGATCACCCTAACGGGCAAAATGACGGTTGAGCTTGGAAAACCGACCTCTTACGCGCTGGAGACGGCTCACGATATCGGTAGAGGGCCAATGCGCGCAGCACCGAGCGTGCTCGTATTACGGTGTGCGCCGTGACCGATCTGTTGAAACGGCTCGCCGCGGCGCCCGGTGTCTACCGAGGCCGCGGGGACGGGCTGGAGTCCGGACCCTTCGTCGCCCGGATCAAGGTGACCTCGGTGGTGCGGGGCAACGCCATCACGCTGGACTACGAGGCCGTCAGCGACAGCAAGGGCCTGCAGCACGTCGAGCACACGATCCTCACCGCGAGTGAGGCCGGCCGGCTGGAACTGCACGTCACGTGCCTGGAACTGCCGGGTGTGACCAGATTCGTGCAGAGCGAGCCGGGGGTGTTCAACGCCTACGAGGGCGCCCTCCTGGCGAAGATCATCGTCACCATGCCGAGTGACGGCGTGCTCACGTACGGCTGGTGGTGGTCCCGCGACGACGCCGAGCCCCGCGAGCAGTCCCGAGCCGAGGTCCGCCGGACCGGGTGACGCTCCGTGCACGGCACCTGAGCTGCTCTGACACAAATCCGACAGGGCAGACCTGAGGAACTTACGCGAGCGACAGGGCGATTCCGTCGAGAATGTCCGACTCGGAGGCGATCACCGAGTCGACTCCCACCCGATCGACGATCACCCGCAGGATGAGCGCCCCCGCGCCGATCACGTCGGCGCGGCCGGGGTGCATGACGGGGTGCTCGAGGCGCTGGGCGGCGGACTGGCCCAGCAGCCCGGCGGTCACCTTGGCCACGTCGGCGGCGGAGATCCGCGCGCGGTGGATGCGCTTCGGGTCGTACTCCCCCAGCCCGAGCGCCAGCGCCGCCACCGTCGTCACCGAGCCGGCCAGCCCGACCAGCGTGCGCGCCCGGGCACCGTCGACCGCGGCCAGGGCCCGGTCCACCGCGGCCTCGATGTCCGCCTCGGCCGCCGCGATCTGCTCCGGGGCCGGCGGGTCGGCGCGCAGGTGCCGCTCGGTCATCCGCACACAGCCGATGTCGACGCTGATGGCCGCCTCGACGTCGCGCTCCCCCACCACGAACTCGGTCGAGCCCCCGCCGATGTCCACCACGAGGTAGGGCGCCTCGGCGGTGAGCCCGCGCACGGCGCCGGAGAAGGACAGCCGCGCCTCCTCGTCGCCGGTGATCACCTCGGGCGGGAAGCCGAGCGTGTCGAGCACCATCGCGCGGAAGTCGGCCGCGTTCCCGGCGTCCCGGGAGGCGCTGGTCGCCACCATCCGGGCCGCGTCGACCCCGGCCCCGGCGATGTCCGCGGCGTAGTCGACCAGGGCCAGCCGTGTGCGCTCGATCGCGGCCTCCGACAGCCGCCCGGTCCGGTCCACGCCCTCGCCCAGCCGGACGATGCGCATCTGCCGGGTCACGTCCGAGATCTCCGAGTCCCCGGAGACGTCGGCGATGAGGAGTCGGACCGAGTTGGTCCCGCAGTCGATGGCTGCCACGCGCTTCACACCGGAAGCCTACAAATGCAGCAGCATCCGATGGTTGCCGAGGGTGTTGGGCTTGACCCGCTCCAGGTCGAGGAACTCCGCGACACCCTCGTCGTAGGAGCGCAGCAGCTCCTCGTAGATCTGGTGGGTGACCGGGGTGCCGTCGATCGGCACGAAGCCGAACGAGGCGAAGAAGCGGGTCTCGAAGGTCAGCACGAAGACCCGGCGCACGCCGATCTGGCGCGCCGCCTCGAGCAGCTCGGCGACGATCCGGTGGCCGATCTTGTGCCCGCGCAGGAGCGGGTCGACGGCGACGGTGCGGACCTCGGCGAGGTCCTCCCACATCACGTGCAGAGCGCCACAGCCGACGATCGCGCCGTCGCTCGTCCGCTCGGCGACCCAGAACTCCGGCACGGCCTCGTAGAGCGCGACGGTGGGCTTGGAGAGCAGGCGCCGGTCCGCGACGTACATCGCGACCAGTCGCCGAATCCCCCGCACGTCGGCGGTTCGGGCCCGCCGGACGGTTACCTCCATGGGCGTAAGGGTAGTGGCGCGCGGATGTGGCTCCTGACACGCGATCGGGTGCTGATGGTCACCACTGCCCTCATGACGGTGGTGGCCGGCACCATGACGGTCCTGTACGTGACCAAGGACGCGCCCGCCGAGCGCCCGCCGATGGCCCACGTGGCCGGCACGACCCAGCCGCCCCGGCCGAGCGCCCCCGCCTCCGCCGCCCCCGGATCGATCAAGGCGGCGTATGCGGTGCGCAGCAAGTGGAAGGACGGCTTCAACGCCGAGGTCACCGTCACCAACCTGGGCAGCCAGCCACTCATGGGCTGGATCGTGCGGCTGGAGCTGCCCAAGGACGTCGATGTCACCTCGACCTGGGGCGCCACCGCCGAGCTCGGGCCGGGACAGCTGGTGCTGCGCTCGCAGGCGTACAACACCTACCTGGAGGCCGGCGGGGCGATCCGGATGGGATTCGAGGCCAAGGGACCAGCCGGACCACCGACAAGCTGTTCCGTCAATGGCTCACCCTGCTAGCGTCAACAATCCGACTGTTGGGCCGCGAACGGGCTCCGGTCCCGCTCTCGGGTGAAGTCTGACGTACCTTCTTTGGGTGCTGACCCCACCGGCCGGACTCCCCGAGGACGCCCTCGGGGCGGTGCTGACCAAGGAGTGGGGCATTCCGGTCAAGTCGCTGAGCTATCGGGCCGTCGGCTTCGGCAGCCACCACTGGGAGCTCACCGACACCGCCGGCTTCCGCTGGTTCGTCACCGTGGACGAGCCGGCCGACCCGGCGAAGCTCGACGCCTCCCTGCGGGTCGCCGCCGATCTGCACGCCACCGGGCACTCCTTCGTCGTCGCGCCGGCCCCCGCGCTGGACGGCGCCGTCACGGTGCACCAGGGGCCGTTCACGATCGCGCTGTACCCGTTCGTCGAGGGGGCCAGCTTCGAGTGGAACGCGTTCACCGGCCCCACCCACCGCCGGGCCACCCTCGACATGATCATCCGGCTGCACACCGCCCCGCCCATCGCCCGCCGCCACGCGCGCGTGGACGACTTCGCGGTCCCGCACCGCGACGAGGTCGAGGCCGCCCTGCGCCGGCCCGGCGACGAGGCCGCCTGCGGCCCCTACGCGGTGCCCGCGGCCGACCTGCTCGAGGCGCACCGCCGGCCGCTGCAGCGGGTGCTGGCCCGCTACGACGAGCTCGTGCTGCAGAGCCGGGCCGAGCCGGTGCGGGCGGTGCTCACCCACGGCGAGCCGCACTCGGGCAACACCATGCGCACGCCGACCGGGTGGCGGCTCATCGACTGGGACACGGTGCTGGTCTCCCCGCCGGAGCGCGACCTGTGGCTGATCGAGCCCGGCGACGGGTCGATCTTCGCCGCCTACGCCGAGGCCACCGGCGTGCTCGTCCGCCCGTCCACGATCATGCTGTTCCAGCTGCGGTGGGCGCTGTCGGACATCGCGGTCGAGGTGCGCCGCTTCCGCCGGCCGCACACCGGCACCCAGGACGACGCCGAGGGCTACGAGATCCTGCGCTCAGTCGTCACCAGCATCGAGTGACACGCAGGGCCCCTGCGCCCACCACTCGCCGGCCAGCTGCACGGTCTCGTCGCCGAACGGGTTCACGCCCGGCCCGACCGCCAGGGCGTGCCCGAGGTGGACGTGCAGGCACTTCACGCGGGTCGGCATGCCACCCGCGGAGACGCCGTCGATCTCGGCCACGTGCCCGACCGCCTCGCGGCGGCGCAGGTAGTCCTCGTGGGCGGCCTGATACCGGGCGGCGAGGTCGGGGTCCTCGGCGAGCCGGGCGCCCATCTCGCGCATCAGGCCCGCCGACTCGAGCCGGCTGCACTCGTGCACGGCCCGGGAACAGGTCAGGTAGAACAGCGTCGGGAACGGCGTGCCGTCGGGCAGCCGCGGGGTGGTCTCGACGACGTCGGGCAGGCCGCAGGGGCAGCGGTGGGCGACCGCGCGGGTGCCCCGGGGCGTGCGCCCGAGCTGCCGCGCGACCACGGCGAGATCCTTCTCGGTGGCCGGCGCGCTGAACGCGTCCGATTCGCTCACTGTTTGTCCGCCGCCTCGACGCTCGACCAGAGTTTGCCGTACCAGGGCCGGGGCGGCTTCGGCGCGCCCGGCAGCTCGGCGGGGTCGGTGGCCTGGTTGTTCGCCGGGTCGACGACCACGTAGGGCTTCTCGCCGGGCAGCACCATGTGCAGCCGCTGACGGGCCTGGGAGATCACGTATTCGGGGTCGTCCCACTTCTTCGCGCGCGCCTGCATCTCGGCGACCTTGACGGTCTGGCGCTGCTGGCTCTCCTCCAGCGCCTCGATCTCGGCCTGCTGGGCGAGGTAGACCCGCACCGGGTAGGCGTAGGCGAGCAGCAGCACGAGCAGCACCAGGCTCAGCACGACCGCGCGGCTGGTGAACCGGCGCGGCTGCGGGGCCCGGGTGCGCAGCGCCGCCCCGGCGCCGGTGGCCACGGCCCGGCGCGCGACCATCGGCCGCGAGGGCGCCCGGCCGGCCCGCTGCGTGCCCCGGCGATCGCCCTGCCCGCGAGGGGCCGAGCCGCGGGGGCCGATGCCGCGCCCGCCCGGCCTGGTGCGCTGCTGCATGTGCTCCTCCCCAGCTCCGTGCGGCCCGTGACCCCGGTCCGCCCGAGGCGGATCGGGGTCGCGGGCCGATCAGAACGATTTATGCACGGTAGCGCGGGAAGGCGCCCCGGCCGGCGTAGCGCGCCGCGTCGTCGAGCTCGTCCTCGATGCGCAGCAGCTGGTTGTACTTGGCGACCCGCTCGGAGCGGGCCGGCGCGCCGGTCTTGATCTGGCCGCTGCCCACGGCGACGGCGAGGTCGGCGATCGTGGTGTCCTCGGTCTCACCCGAGCGGTGGCTCATCATCGTGCGGAAGCCCGCGCGGTGCGCGAGGTCCACGGCGTCGAGCGTCTCGGTGAGCGAGCCGATCTGGTTCACCTTCACCAGCACCGCGTTCGCGGTGTCGGTGGCGATGCCCCGGGCGATGCGCTGCGGGTTGGTGACGAACAGGTCGTCGCCGACGATCTGGATCCGGGAGCCGAGCGCGTCGGTCATCGCCTTCCAGCCGTCCCAGTCCTCCTCCGACAGCGGGTCCTCGATGGACACGATCGGGTAGGCGTCGACGAGCTGGGTGTAGTACGCGATCATCTCGTCGGACGACTTGCCGGCGCCCTCGAACGTGTAGGCGCCGTCCTTGAAGAACTCGGTCGCGGCCACGTCGAGCGCGAGCACGATGTCGCTGCCCAGCGAGAAGCCGGCCTTCTCCACGGCCTCGGCGATCAGGTCGAGCGCGGCCGCGTTGGTCGGCAGGTTGGGCGCGAAGCCGCCCTCGTCGCCGAGGCCCGTCGACAGGCCCTTCTTCTTCAGCACCGACTTGAGCGTGTGGTAGACCTCGGCGCCGGTGCGCAGGGCCTCGCGGAAGGTCGGGGCACCGACCGGCGCGATCATGAACTCCTGCACGTCGACGTTGGAGTCGGCGTGGGAGCCACCGTTGAGGATGTTCATCATCGGCACCGGCAGCAGGTGCGCGTTCGGGCCGCCGAGGTATTTGAACAGGCTCAGCCCGGCCGAGTCGGCCGCGGCCTTGGCCACCGCGAGCGACACGCCGAGGATCGCGTTCGCGCCCAGCTCCGACTTCTCCGGGGTGCCGTCGAGGTCGAGCATGGCCTGGTCGACGAGGCGCTGCTCGGTGGCGTCGAAGCCGCGCACGGCCTCGGCGATGCGCTCGTTGACGTTCTCCACCGCCTTCTCGACGCCCTTGCCGAGGTAACGC
The DNA here is from genome assembly GCF_050947935.1 of Dactylosporangium sp. CA-052675. Lineage (GTDB taxonomy): Bacteria > Actinomycetota > Actinomycetes > Mycobacteriales > Micromonosporaceae > Dactylosporangium. The sequence goes on from NZ_CP192010.1 coordinate 9,717,573, forward strand.
TTGCTGTCGCCGTCGCGCAGCTCGTTGGCCTCGAACGCGCCGGTCGAGGCGCCCGAGGGAACCGCCGCCCGGGCCAGGGTGCCGTCGTCGAGGACGACCTCGACCTCGACCGTCGGGTTGCCCCGCGAGTCGAGGATCTCCCGCGCGCCGATTGCTTCGATAGTGGCCACTGTCGTGTCACTCCTTGCCGAAAAAATTGTGGTCGGCCGCCACGGTGCGGCACCCCTGAGCCTATCCCCCGGCGGGATCTCGCCCGCCGCTCGGGTTACAGATCCAGCAGCGTGCGCAGGTGGCGCGGGGGCGGGGAACCGTGCGCGAGCATCCGGTCGTGCCAGTCGCGGAGGGTGACGTTCGCCGGGCGTTCATCGGCGATCTGCCGGACCTCGGTGTAGCCCACGAAATACGTCGACAGCTGGGTGGAGCTCAGCAGGGCGCGGCGCCACTTGCCGGCCGCCTCGCCCTCCTCCTGGAAGCCGCGCTCCATCATCAGCGCCATCGCGTCGGCCTCGCCCATGCCGTCGCAGTGCACGCGCTGGTCGATGATGGCATTGATGCTCATGCGCAGCTGCATCTTCAGCTGCTGCAGGCGCACCGGCAGGCCGCCGAAGCCCCGCTCGGCCATGAGCTCCTCGGCGTAGACCGCCCAGCCCTCCACGAACGGGCCGCTCCAGCCGATCGCCCGGGCCCGGGTCCGGCCGCGGAAGCGGCGGGCGTGGGCCAGCTGCAGGAAGTGGCCCGGCGTCGCCTCGTGGACGGTCAGGTCGCGCAGCATGTGGCGGTTGTACTCGCGGTAGAACGACGCCACCCGCTCGCTCGACCAGTCGGCCGGCGTCGGCGAGATGCAGAAGAACGTCGGCAGCTCCGCGGGCTCCAGCAGACCCGGCGGGTCGCAGTAGGCCACGGCCACGCCGCGCGCGAACTCGGGCATCTCCATGATCACCAGGGGGTCGTCGATGAGGGTGATCAGGTCGTGCTCGCGCACGAAGGCGGTCGCCTCGTCCAGCGAGACCTTGGCCAGCTCCACGATGGTGTCGTCGTCCGGCACGTCGGCCGCGGCCCGGGCCAGGGCCGCGCGGATGTCCCGGTCGCCGGTCAGCTCGGCCGCGACCTCCCGCAGCTCCTCGGTCACCCGGTCCAGGTTCGCCTCGGCCCGCTCCAGCACCGCGCGGGCGCCCAGCTCCGTGTCCAGCGTGTGCCAGAGCCGCGCCTCCCACAGCCGGCGGCCCAGGCGGGGGTCGCGGTCGCTCGAGTCGAGGCGGCCGCGCAGCCAGTCGGCGAAGGCGTCCAGCTCGGTCGCGGCGCGCTCCTGGGCCGGCGCGATCACCTCGGCCAGGCCGGGCTCCTCCTTGAGCAGCTCGCCGAGCTCCTCGCGCACCAGCCGGGCGGTGCCCGCGAACTGCCCGATCGCCGTCTCGACGTGCACGCGGGGCGACTCGCCGAGCACCTCGCGGGCGGTGGCCAGGGCGTCGGGGATCGCGCTCAGCCGCGCGGCGAGCGACATCAGCCGCTGCTCGGCCGGGGCGAAGGGGCGCGAGATCAGCCCGTGCAGCAGGGTGCCGGGGTTGTGCACGAGCGGGTTCCACTCGTGCTCGCGGATCTCGGTGCGCTCGAACAGCATCCGCTCCACCCGGGCCAGCAGCACGGCGTGGTCGACCTGGTCCTGCCGGTCGAGCTCGTCGACGTCGATCTGGCTCAGCGCGGCGGAGGCGTCGCGCAGCATGTCGACGTCGCCGGCCACCCCCTCGGCGGAGTAGTCGGGCAGCCGGTTGTCGAAGCGGTGATCCCCGGCGCCGGCGGCCAGCGCGGGCGCACACTCGAGCAACGCGTCCGCGATGTGCTCGGCCAACGGAACAAAGTGCTGGGACATCCCCCGACCGTATCCGGTGCGCGAGGCCGGCGCTCACCCCCCGAGGTCACACGAGCGTGGCGAGTTTGCGCACCGCGGCCGCCAGCTCGTGCGGCGTGTGCGCGGCGTAGCCCAGCACCAGCCCGCCCGGCCCGCCCTTGCGCACCCGCAGCGTCGACAGCGCCAGCGGGCCCAGGCCGGCGGCGGCCGCGCGTTCGGCCACGGCGCGGTCGTCGACGCCCGGCGGCAGCTCCACGACCAGGTGCAGGCCCGCCGCGATACCGCCGATGCGGGCGCGCGGCAGGTGCCGGCGCACGGCCGCGACCACGGCGTCGCGGCGCTCGCGGTGCAGGCGGCGGGCGCGGCGCAGGTGCCGGTCGTAGCCGCCGCCGGCCAGGAACTCGGCGAAGGCGAGCTGCTGCAGGGCCGGGCCGCCGTTGTCGGCGTCGTGCTTGGCCGCGCACAGGTCGGGCAGCCACTGCGGCGGCGCGGCCAGCCAGCCCAGCCGCAGGCCGGGCGCGAGGACCTTGCTCACCGAGCCGACGAGGGCCACCCGGTCCGGGGCCAGGCCCTGCAGGCAGGCCACGGGCTCGCGGTCGTAGCGGTACTCGGCGTCGTAGTCGTCCTCCACCACGAGCCCGTCCACGCGGCGCGCCCAGGCGATCACCTCGGCCCGCCGGCCGGGGGCGAGGACCACGCCGGTCGGGAACTGGTGGGCCGGGGTCAGCACCACCGCGCGGACGCGGGTGCGGGCCAGGGCGGCGACGTCGAGGCCGTCGGCGTCCACCGGCACGGCGAGCACGTCGAGGCCGAGCCGGGCCAGGTGCTCGCGCAGCGCGGCCGGGCCCGGGTCCTCCAGCGCGATCCGCCTGACCCCGCGGGTTAGCAGCACCCGGGCCAGCAGCGCCAGGCCCTGCGTGACGCCCGCGGTGACGATCAGCCCGTCGGCGGGCACGAGGGCCGCCCGGACCCGGCCGAGGTAGCCCGCCAGCTCGGCCCGCAGCCGGGGCACGCCGGTCGCGTCACCGTAGTCGAAGTCCGCGTCGAGCGCGCCGGTCAGGGCGGTCTCGTAGGCGCGGCGCCAGGCCGTGCGCGGGAAGGCGCCCAGGTCCGGCACGCCCGGGCGCAGCGGGGCGACCGCGGCGCGCCGCTCGACGACGTCGGCGCGGCGGCGGGGCGCGGCCGCGACCACCTCGGCCACCACGGTGCCGGAGCCGCGCCGGCTGACCAGGCGGCCCTCGGCGGCCAGCTGCTCGTAGGCGCCGACCACCAGGCCGCGGGACACGCCCAGGTCGGCGGCGAGGTCGCGGGTGGAGGGCAGCCGGGTGCCGGGGGCGAGGCGGCCCCGCGTGATCGCCTCGCGCAGGGCAACGACGAGCTGCTCGCCGACCCGTGGGCGGGTGCGGTCGAGCTCGACCAACGCCTCCCATACCGACAAGAAGTGGCCCTCCGAAACGGTCCCTCGGTGGCACTGTAGCGGGTACCACTGGCGCTCGTAAGTTCGTGCGCATGACCCGGCGTCACTCCGCTTACTGCATGCTGACCTGCGCGATTCTCGGCGGCTCGTTCGTCGTGAGCCGTTCGATCGTCGCCTATCCGATCCTGTCCGGCCAGGCCCTTCGCTACGCGCTGGCCGCCGTCACGCTCTTCGCGCTCCTCCGGCGCGAACCCGCCCGGATTCACCCGACCGGGCGAGAGCTGGTGCGCCTCGGGCTCGTGGCCGCGACCGGGCTGGTCGCGTTCAACATCCTGCTCCTGTACGCCCTCAAGCACGCGGACCCGGCCGTCATCGCCACCATCGTCGGCGTGAGCCCGCTGCTGCTGGCCCTGCTCGGACCGCTGTCGGAGGGCCGCCGCCCGGCCCCGCGGCTGCTCGGCGCGGCCGCGGTGGTCGTCGCCGGGGCGGCGCTGGTCTCCGGCTTCGGCGCGCACGACACCGCGGGGCTCGTCGCGGCCGGTGGCGTGCTGGCCTGCGAGGCGGCCTTCTCGCTGCTCGCCGCGCCGCTGCTGCCCCGGCTCGGACCCGTGCGCGTCTCGGCCTGGAGCACGGCTCTGGCCGTACCGCTGCTGCTCCTGCTCCTGCCCCTGACCGGCGAGCGGCCGCGCCTTCCGCACCCGTCCGAGGCGGCCGCCCTGGCGTTCCTCGGGCTCGTGCTGACCGTGGTGGCGTTCGTGTGCTGGTACACGGGCGTGGCCGGCCTCGGCGTCGACCGCGCGGGCGTCTTCCTGGCCCTGGTGCCGGTGTTCGCCCTGGGCACCGCGGCCGTGGTCGACCACGAGGTTCCGGGCCCGGCCAAGGTCTTCGGCGTGTTGCTGGTGGGTGCCGGACTCCTGCTGACCGCCAGGCGTTCAGCAGCGCGTGTTAAGCAGGATGGATGGAACGCACCGCGCTCGTCCTCGGCGCCGGCGGCATCACCGGCGTCGCCTGGCAACTCGGCATCCTCGTCGGCCTGCACGACCGGGGCATCGACCTCGGCCGCGCCGATCTGATCCTGGGCACCTCCGCCGGCGCGATGACCGGCGCGCTGATCGCCGCGTTCGGCGACCCGCGCACCGCCGCCGCGATCGAGGCCCCGCTCGGCCCCGGCGACCCGCCGATCCGCGCCGACTGGAACCGCGGCGCGCTCGCCTTCCAGCTGCTGCAGGACGACTCGCTGGAGCCGGCCGAGATGCGCCGCCGGATCGGCGCGATCGCGCTCGAGGCCGAGGTCGGCGCGCCGGACCCGTGGCTGGCCGCGTTCGGGCGCCGGCTGCCGATCGAGGGCTGGCCCGACCGGCTGACGGTGACCGCGGTGGACGCCGCCACCGGAGAGCCCGTCGCCTGGGATGCCGATTCGGGTGTACCGCTGGTGCCGGCCGTGACCGCCAGCTGCGCGGTGCCGTGCATCTTCCCGCCGATCCCCGTCAACGGCTCGCGCTACATGGACGGCGGGGTACGGTCGCGGACCAACGCCGACCTGGCCGCGGACTACGACAGGGTCTACGTGCTCGCGCCCCGCATGCCGCTGCTGCAGCGCGAGGCGCTCGACCCGGCGTTCACCCTCATCGAGCCCGACGGCCCGGCGACGGAGGCGATCGGCGGCAACGTCTTCGACGCCGGGCGCTGGGTTGCGGTGCTGGCCGCGGCCGAGCGTCAGGGCCGCGAGCTCGTCATCGGCCTGTAGTACGTGTCCTGCGCGAGCGAGGAGCGGAACGCGTCGAGCACGCCGGGGTCGTCCGAGACCATGAACTGGTTCGTCGGCCCCTTGTTGTCGGTGGGGTCGGACTCGAAGTACAGCACCGCGCGGATCTGCGGGTTGGCCTTGAACGTGGCCGAGGCGTCGCGCAGCCACGACGCCCGCTGCTCGGTGCCCCAGCTGCGGGCGATGCCGAACTCGCCGACCATCACCGGCTTGCTCGGGTGCTTCGCGCAGAACTCGAGGAACGGGCGCATGAGCTGGCCGATGGTGCCGTACTTCGTGCCGGCGTACACGTCCACACAGGTCCAGTCGACCTGGTCGTCGCCGGGGTAGAAGTCCGCCGCGTAGCCGCCCTGGAAGCCCTCGGCCGTCGGGCACCACACCCACGAGGCGTTCGTCGCGCCCTCCTGGGTGAAGATGCCGCGCACGTACTTCCACGCCGCGACGTAGTCCGCGCCCGACCACATCTGCGCGCGCAGGTTCGGGCGGTCCATCTCCCAGCGGTAGCGCAGCAGCACCGGGTGGCCGAACGCCTTGAGCTCCCGGGCCCGCTGGCGGATCAGGTCGTCGTAGCGGCCCATGGTGATGAGCCGGGTGTCGCCGCCGGCCCACGACAGCATCAGCGTGCTGCCGCGGGCCGCGAACTGCCGGTCGGAGACGGTGTCGAAGTCCTCGTCGAAGCGGCGGTAGGTGTTGACGATCGCCATCTTGCGCCCGAGCGACTTCTCCCAGGCCGTCATCGCGGTCACCCGGCCGGACTCGGTCAGGCTGCCGGGCCGCACCCAGGCGCCGAGGTAGGAGCCCTGCTTCGGCGGCCCGACGGGCCCGGCCTGGAACGGCCCCTCCGACGTCGCGATGGCCGGCGGCCCCGTGTCCACGGTGGACGAGGGGGCCGCCGACGGCGGATGCGTCCGGCTCCCGTGGTTGAGCACCGTCAGGGTGATCCCCGCGGCGACCGCGACGGTCACGGCCACCACGGCGACGGTAACGACGATCCGCTTCAAAGGGGCTCTCCTACTTCGGAATGCGCCTGGCTACATAGAGAACGTCCGTGGCCACCCCCGAGAGACTGCGCGAGCGGGTGGCGAGGTCGTCGGCCCTGCGGGCCATCGGGCGCAGCCACTCGCGGCGGTACGCGCCGGCCGGGAACACCGCGAAGCCGCGCCGGTCGATGACCTCGAAGCCGTGGCGGGCCAGCAGCTGCTCGACCTCCCCGTGCTGCAGCTCGGCGAACCAGGCGTTGCCGCGGTGGCGCCGGTGGCGCAGGTGGCGCAGCGACGAGCGGTTGCCGTGGTTCTCCACCACCAGCAGCCCCGAGTCGGCCTCGGGCAGGATCCGGGCGGCGAACGCGATCGCCCGGTCGCGCACGTCCTTCGGGGCGTTGAGCAGCAGCCGGAAGACGGTCACCAGGGCCGGCCCGTCGACCGTCGCCGGCTCCGGCAGCGGCCCCTCCTCGCTCACCTGGTGCAGCTTCGCGTAGACGCCCGCCTCCCGGGCCTTGGCGAGCATCTGCTCCGAGGTGTCGTAGCCGTGCGCGGCCCGCACCACCCCGTGCAGCAGCTTGATGGCCCGGCCGGTGCCGCAGGCGAAGTCGTGCTGGACGGGTCGCCGCGCCGTGAACTCCCGCCGCACCAGCCGGCGCAGGAAGGCCCGCTGGCGCCCGCTCACCGCCGTGGCGTAGGTCTCCGGCGCGTACACCACCCGCTCGTACTTGTCGACCGCCGCCTCCGACTGGAAGACCTCCGCGTAGTCCGTTCTCATCGCTCCCCCTGCATCAGAACTCGTTTCATGCGCACCGCCGCGCAGCAATACGCGACGGCACCCGCCCCCGTGGCGGTGAATTTCACGATCAATCCGGGGTGCAGCGGCCACAGCGCGAGCTGCGGCAGCGCGAAGCACGCGGTCGCCATGGCGGCGGCGAGCAGCGTGGCCCGGCCGAAGGGGTGCAGTCCGAGCCCGCGCACCACCTGCACGAGCGGGACCAGGTTGTTCACGAGCACCGCGGCCGCGAGCCCCACGGAGGCGCCGAGCGCACCGCTGCGGGGGATGAGCAGCGCGTCGGCGGCGAGCATCACGACGAGGGCGAGCCCGACGTTGGCCAGGTTCCACCAGGTGCGCCCGGCCATCGCCAGCACCACGTCGACCATGCCGCAGGCGGTGGCGACCAGCATCGCGGAGGCGAGCACGCGCACGACCCCGACGCCGCCGTCCTCGTAGTGGTCGCCGAAGAGGCCCAGGTACAGCGGGGCGTAGGTGAACACCAGCAGGTACAGGGGCCAGCAGCACAGCACGACCCACGCGGTGGCCTGCTGGTAGAGCAGGTTCGCGCCCGCGGTGTCCCGCACGGCCAGGCGCTCGGCGAGCCGCGGCTGCACGGACTGGGACACGCCCTGGTTCACGAACTGGCCGAGGATGACGAACCGGCCGGCGACGGCGTACATGGCGGCCGGGGCGAGCCCGGCCAGCGCCGCGACCATGAGCACGTCGACGCGCTGCAGGGCCATCTGGGCGAAGCTCGCCACCGCGCGGGGGGCGGTGAAGGACCAGAACCGCTTCGGGGTGAAGTCCGAGGTCTCCGTACGGTTCAGGTCGAGGCGCATCCGGAGGCGCTTGAGCGCGTACCCGGCCAGCAGCGCGGTCGGGACGTACGGCAGCGCCCACACCGCGGCGAACAGCTGCTCGCCCCAGCCCGCGGCCCAGACCAGCACCAGCAGCGCGAGCTGCGCGGCCGGGCGCATGACCCGGTCCAGCAGCACCGTGGGGCGCATGGCCCGCAGCCCGCGGGTGGTGGACAGCAGCGCATCGGTGAACGCGGCCGCGGGCAGGAACAGCGCCAGCGCCCGCACCAGGTCGGGCCGGCCGGGCAGCAGGTCCGCCGCGAACCACAGCCCGCCCGCGATGCACGCGGCGGCGACCGCCACCGGCAGCAGCGCGATGCGCAGGCACTCGCCGAAGCGGGACAGGTCGCCGACCGCGCGCATCCGGGCCGGCCAGTAGACCAGCGACGTCTGCACGCCGAGCTTGGCGAAGGTCACGCCGAGGCCGAAGGTGGCCGTGGCGGCGAAGAACGCGCCCGCCGCGTGCGGGTCGAGGGCCCGGGCGGCCAGCCAGGTGACCCCGACGCCGGCCAGCCCGGTGCAGACGGTGCCGGCCAGGTTGGCGATCCCGCCGCGGGCCGCACCGCGCAGCATCCCGCCGGGCGACTCCAGTGCGGGCCGCTCCAGCGTTGCCGTCACGATGGCATCCAGGACGGTTCGTATCCGAGGAAGTTCGCGAGGCGCTCGTCGTAGGGGGCGTAGTGCTCGGCCAGCCGCTGGGCGATCGAGTCGTCGAGGCGGTTGCGCGGGCGGGCGTTGTGCCGCTCGAACTTCGGGTAGGAGTTCACGTGCGGCAGGCCGAGGAAGTCCACGACGGCGTCGTAGACGGCCTCGGGCCGGGTGAAGAACTCGCCGCTGTCCACCACGTGGATGCGGTCGCGGCCGAGCAGGCGGGCCATCGGCTCGAGGTACTCGATGTACTCGCCGCGGGCCCGGTAGGCGTGGTGCTGGTGGGCGAAGCTGTAGGCGAACGGGTCCCGCAGCAGCTTCTCCCGCTCGCCGGCCAGCCGCTCCTGTTCCAGCTCGAGCGCGCGGCCGAACTCGACCTCGGGCTCGAAGCCGCGGGCGACCTCGTGGGCGTGCTGCGAGTAGGCGCGCTCGACCGGGTCGCGCACGAGCACGACGAGACGGACGCCGGGCAGATCGGCGGCGATCCGGGTGAGCGCGTGCGGGTGGTACATGTAGTACGGGCTGGACTCGAAGGTCTGCGCGGGCACGCCGAACTCGGCCCGCACCCGCTCGGCCCGCCGCTGCAGCGGGAAGTGGCCGCGGTACCAGCGCAGGCCGTGGTGGTAGCCGACGTCGAAGTAGTGCACGCCCTTGTGCAGCACCGCCTTGATGACCGCGGGGTGGGCGGCCAGGGCCCGGTAGAGCGAGGTGGTGCCGCAGCGCTGCCCGCCGCAGATGAGGAACTGCGGCAGCATCCGCCGCCCGGCGGTGAGGTGACCGTAGTTGCGGGATCCGAAGTGGACGATGCGCTTCATCGTCTCGGGGACCTGCACGGGCATGGTTACAGCGCCTCCACTCGCGCGACGAGGACGGGCAGCAGCCAGCTGCCGAGCACGCCCAGCCGGGCGCCGGCCTCCGCCTGCCGGTCGGTGACGTACCGGGTGGCCAGGTCGATGAGGTACAGCAGCGCGGTCACCTCGACCGCCTGGCGGTGCACCACGCCGAAGGGCAGCAGCAGGTCGGGCGCGGCCGCGACGAGCTCGTTGACGGCCTGGCCCGCCGAGGGCGAGCGGCCGATGCCGAGCTGCAGGGCGTGGTGCAGCCCGTCGTAGCCGATCGGCACGCCCGGGGTGAACCGCTCCCAGTCCCAGACCAGCACCGCGTCGGCGACGGCGGCCATGTTCCACGGCGACCAGTCCCCGTGCCACGAGCCGAAGTGCAGCTCCACGTCGCCGGCGGCGCGCGCGATGCGCTCCGCGGCCGTGCGCAGGGCGGCGCCCTCGGCGTGGTCGGCGACGGCGTCGAGGCGCGCGCGCAGCCGGTTCCAGTAGCCACTGCCGTCGAGGCGGCCGTGGCTCGTGCCGCAGCAGCGCGCCACCTCGAGCATGGCGCCCGCGAGCCGCGGCGCGGTCAGCGGCGCCCGCGGCTGCCACACCGGCAGCGCGGACTGCACCAGCACCTCGTGCTCGCCCCACTGCCCGGCGTGCAGCACGTCCGGCACCCGGGTCCGGGTCAGGCCGGCCGCGCCGACGGTGCTCAGCGCGGCCGCCTCGGCCCGCACCAGCTCCCGGGTCAGCGCCGAGGTGCCGAGCTTGGCGAAGGCGAGGGTGCGCCCGTCGCCGTCGAGCAGCTGCAGCACCGGCTTGCGGTTGGCCCGCGCGGGTCCGATGTGGACGCTCAGGCGCAGGCCGGCGCCGAGGTGGCGGCCGAGGTAGGTGTCGATGGTGTCCTCGGCCGGGCTCAGCGTCAGCCGGTCGCGCAGCAGCAGCCCGGACAGGCCGGTGCGCAGGGCGGCCACGACGGCGTCGCGCTTGAGCCGGGCCAGCCGCGACTGCGGCTCCGCGTAGCGGCGCACGGCCGCGGCGGCCACCCGCCGGTCGTCGGCCGGCACCAGCAGGCGCGGCTTGCGCGCGTTGGGGATCACGAGGTACTCGACCGGCCGCTCCCCGTCGCCGGGGTACAGCAGGCCCAGGACCTCCTCGATGTACTGGGCGCGCAGCTGTTCGTCGTCGGCCCGCAGTGCGGCCGGCACGGTCTTCATCGGACTCATCGCTCGCTGAAACCCTTCTGCTGGTTGCGCCACAGGACGGCGTACGCCAGGAACGTCAGGGCCAGCGGGGTGACCAGGGCGTTGTACCAGAGCATCGCCGCGAAGCCGGACACGAGCGCGGCGCCGCCGGCGAGGCCGATCGGGCTCGCGTCGCGCCGGAACCGCCACAGGCCGGCCAGGAAGAAGCCGATGTACGACAACGTGCCGAGCAGCCCGTGCGCGTAGAGCAGCTGCCACAGCTGGCCGTTGCCGCCGATGGTGAAGTTGCCGCAGCGCGCGCAGCTGCTGCTCTCGCCGACCGCGATCGAGTTGCGCCCGCCGATGGTGCTGCGGGTCGAGCCGAAGCCGATCAACGGCGACTCCCACATGCCGGTGAGGGCCTTCTGGGTGGTGTACATCCGCACGCCGTTGGACTTGCCGTCGTCGACGCGCGCGTTGACCACGTCGCCGAGCGGGGTGACCGCGAGCGCCACGGCCAGGCCGACGGTGACGACCGCGACGAGGCCGAGCGCGGCCAGACGGCCCCGCAGCGCGAGCCGCACGGCCACGTAGACGGCCATCACGCCGAGGCCGATCCACAGGCCGCGGTTGAGCGAGTACACGATCGGCACGACGGCGACGAGCAGCGTCGCGGCCGCGGCGATCCTGGTGCGCCGGCGCCGGGCCAGCCAGAAGCCGGCCACCGCGAGCCAGCCCACCAGGAGGCACACGTTGTTGCCCCAGGTGTTCGTGTACCCCCACGGCGCCCCCGGCCGCGGCGTCTCCCCGCCGAGCAGGTTCATGACTTGCGCCGCGGTCGGGTGCACCAGCGACTGCACGAACCCGTCGTGGCGCACGTGCGCGGGCAGCAGCAGCTCGACCGGCGCGGTGAACTCGAAGCGGGGCGCGGCCATGCCGAGCACGCCGCCGGCCACGGTGACCGCGAACAGCCAGGCGAGCAGCCGCACGAAGCGCTCCTGTGTGAGCACCCGGCGCTCGAGGTTGCCGGCGTAGACCAGCAGCACGGTGAGCGCGCCGTAGCCGCCGAGGCGGAAGGCGTAGGACACCGAGCGGCTCGACCAGGTGCCGGGGACGGTTCCGGCCGGGTCGGCGCCGAGGGTGAACAGGCCGAAGCCGACGGTGGCCAGGAACAGCAGCCACAGCAGGAACCCGGGCGGCAGCTTCACCACGTGGCCGGCCGCGCGATGGCGGATCAGCGACCACGCCATGGGCACCGCGGCGACGAAGAAGATGAGGACGCCGAGGCCCAGGGCCCACCACAGGGGGTACAGCAGGAGGAGCCCGGTCACGGGCCAGGCGGCGAGCCGGTGGACCGGTCTGCGGGGCCGGGACGGCGCGCCGGGGCCGGCGAGGCCGGCGTCGGCGGAGGGGTGGCTCGTCAGGGTCGTCATCGGCGCTTGTCGGCACCGTTCTCGCTGGGGGCCTCGGCCGGGATGCGGGTGACCGAGATGGTGCGGGTCTGCCGCGTCGGCGGGACCGTCTTGGCCTTGTTCACGGTGGGCGGCGCGGGGGCCGGGGGCGCCGCGGGGGCGGGCGACGACGGGGCCGCGGCCGGGGCCGTGCGGATGCGCTTGGCGACCACCGGCTCCTCCTTCTCCTCCTTGGGCGGGAGCTTCTCCAGCACCGTGGTCATGTCGTCGGCCATGGTGGGCGTGACCGCGGCGGTGTCGCGCTCCTCGCCGCCGCGCGGGGCGGCGAGCCTGGGCAGCACCACGGCACCGAGCAGCGGGGTGCCGACCCGGCGCAGCTGGTCGGCGGCGTCGGCGACCTCGGTGTGGCGGGTGCGGCGCACCTCGACCGCGACGATGGCGGCGTCGGCGAGGGCGGCCAGGCTCTGCGCGTCGGCGCTGGTGGCGGTGGACGGGGCCTCGACCACGACGTAGGCGGCCCGCTCCCGCAGGGTGGCCAGGGTGTCCCGCAGCGCCTGCGACTGCAGCAGCCCGCCGGCGCTGGCGGTGCCGCCGGTCGTCACGACGCTGAGGTTCGGGTGGCGCGGGGCGCGCTGGGTGGCGCTGCTGAGCGAGAAGCGGCCGGCGAGCACGTCGGAGAGGCCGGGCACCGCGCGCACGCCGAGCATCCGGTTCACCGAGGCGGTGTCGACCATGCTGTCGGGGAGGTGGGCGCAGACGAGCACCGTCTCGGCGCCGGTGCGGGCGAACGCGGCCGCGAGGTTGGCCGCGACCACGGTCGAGGCGGCGCCCCGGCTCGCCCCGGCGACGACCACGACCTGGCCCGCCAGCGCGACGCGGGCGTCGCCGCCGGCCGGGGCCGGGATGCTCGCGAGGACCTCGTTGCGCAGCCGGTTGAAGATGCGCCCGCCGGCCCCGAAGGGCGCGAACACGTCGTCGAGGCGCGGCTTGACCCGGCCCGGGACGCTCGCGAGCACGCCGACGTCGACGCGGCGGGGCAGGTCGGAGGCGCGGCGGACGCGCTGGTCGAGCCGCTCGCGCAGCATGGCCGCGCCGACGCCGAGCAGCAGGCCGGCGGCCGCGCCGCTGGCCAGGTTGAGCAGGCGGTTGGGCTTGACCGGGGCGCTGGGCAGGTCGGCGTCGCGGGTGATCTTGCCGGCGCTCACGGTCGTGGTGAGCAGCTGGTTGAGCTGGCCGGCGAGGGTGTTGATCTGCGCGGTGGCGGTGCTGCGCTGGCTCTCCAGGTTGGGCCGGTTCGGGTCCGACGGCTTGAGCGTGGCGAGCCTGGTGTTGATCTGGGTCAGCCCGGTGTTGAGCTGGTTGATCTTGTCGTTGAGGATCGCGATGCGGCCGGCGACGTCGGCCTTGGCGGACTCCTCGCGGTTGCGCAGGTAGGCCTCGGCGAACGCGTGCGAGCCGGCCTGGGCCTGCGCGGCGGTGCTCGCCGAGAAGGTGATCACCAGGAAGGTCGTGTTCGGCGGGACCTCGACGCGCACGCTCGCCGCGAGCGTGTCGGGCGGGGTGGTGGAGCGCATGAGCGCGGCGGCGTCGGTGGCGACCGTGGTGCTGGCGACGAGCTGGGCCTCGTTGTCGAGGTTGATGTCACCCTTGGTGCGGCCGCTGGTCGAGTTCGCGTCCTGCCCGTTGCCGATCGGCGAGACGAGGACCGACGTCGAGGACTCGTAGACCTTGGTCTGCATCGAGGTGAACTGCACGGCGCCGGCCAGGCCGACCAGCACGAACACCAGCACCAGCCACCAATGGCGCCGGGCCATGCCGAGCAGATCGACGCCGGAGGAGTCGGTTGCGGCATCGGCGGAGTGCAGGCGTGTGGCGTCCATTGAGCGGCGGCCCCTTCGGCGTCAGGTTCTCCAGCCCTTAACGCCGTGACCGCTATGTTCGTAATGGCCGATTGGTCCGGGTCGGCGCGAGTTCACCCGTGCTCGCTACGGGGTTCAACGCGTCGAGCCTGCTCTTGTCACCGCGGAGGCCGGGATTCCTGGCGGGAGCGACGGCCCGCACCACCGCGGACCCGAGCCATGAATGTCCTAAGGAATGGGCCTCGGGTCCAGCCAGCCGTTGCTGCCCAGGTAGCGCAGGACCGTCGTGACCGCCTCGCCCTGGGACAGGTCGGTCGTGTCGATCGTCAGCTCGGCGTCCAGCGGATCCTCGTACGGGTCGTCGATGCCCGTCATGCCCTTGATGAGGCCGGCCCGGGCCTTCGCATACAGCCCCTTGCGGTCCCGCCGCTCGCACTCGGCCAGCGGCGTCGACACGTGCACCAGCACGAAGTCGGCGCCCGCGTTGTGCGCGAACTGCCGCGCCGCGGCCCGGGCGTCGCGGTAGGGGGCGATCGGGCAGCAGATGGCCACGCCCCCGTGCCGGGCCGTCTCGGCGGCCACCCAGCCGATGCGGCGGATGTTCGTGTCGCGGTCCTCGGCCGAGAAGCCCAGCCCGGCCGACAGGTGCCGGCGCACGATGTCACCGTCGAGCAGGGTGATCGTGCGCTCCCCGGTCTCCAGCAGCACGTCGGCGAGGCCGGTCGCCATCGTGGACTTGCCGCTGCCCGACAGGCCGGTGAAGAAGACGACCAGGCCGCGCTGGCGGCGGGGCGGGCGGGCCCGGACCAGCTCGCGGGCGACGGCCGGCGGGGTGTGCCACTCCGGCAGGATCGTCCCCCGGTCGAGGAAGTCGTCGATCTCGGTGAAGGTGAGCGGCAGGCGGCGGTGCCGCGGCGGGATGTCGTCCAGGGAGCGCCACTGGCCGTCGCGGCCGTCGTAGGCCAGCTCGCGCGGGACCAGCACGCGCAGGCCGCCGCCGGAGAGCATCGACTCGCTCGAGGCCAGCAGGTGGGTCACGCCGTAGGAGGCGGCGACCCGCGTGCGCAGCATCGCGTCGCGGATGTCGTCGCCGTCGTGGTTGGGCAGCGGCAGGGCCACGATCGTCGAGGCCGGCATGCGGTCGCGGGCGGCCAGCACGCAGCGGACCAGGGCCTCCGGGGCCAGCCCGTCCGGGCCGGGCCCGTCGACCGGGACGAGAACCACCAGGTGCGCGGCCAGGGTCCGGGCCGCGCGCGCGATCTGGGCCAGCTGCGGGCGGTGCAGGGGCCGGTCGGCGATGACGCCGAGGATCCGCCCGGGCGGCAGGGAGCCGCGGACCTCCGCCGGGGTGCGGCGCATCCGCCGGAACGCCCCGTGGCCGCCGTCGCCGAGCCGCCGGACCCGGCCGGCCACGCCGACGGTGCTCTTGCGGGCCGGGTAGACCTCCTGCACGTCCATGGCCGCGACCGGCGCGCCCTCCAGATCGGCGAGGATCAGCACCCGCCGCGCCGGGTCGGTCACGTCGAACTGCTCCGCGAGGCCGCGGGGCAGCTCGAGCGTGACCGGCACCGGCCAGGCGGTGCCGTCGGCCAGCCGGCCGGTGCGGCGCAGCGCGATCAGGTCGGCCGAGCCGAGGAACCCGGTCAGGGGCGCGTAGGCCCCCGACACGAGCAGCTCCAGGTCCGCGAGTTCGGACGGTTTGGGGGTATAGGTCGGGGCGTCCCGCAGGACGTCATCCGGCAACGTGAAACCCTCGACACCCCAACCGTTCACAGACACCTCGCAAGCCTGCCACAGGAGCGGTCCGGGGGCTCAGCCGGTGTTGCGCATACCGGCCGCGATGCCGTTGATCGTGGTCAGCAGCGCGCGCTCCAGGGCCGGGTCCGGCGACGAGCGGCGGCCGCCGGGCCAGGCGCTCGCGTCGGCCGACTTGCTGTCGCGGTACTGCCCCAGCAGCGTCACCTGCAGATGGTGCAGCGGCTGGAGGTAGCTGTCGCGGACCCCGAGCGTGCGCTGCAGCACCGGCTGGCGGTCGAGCAGCGCCGCCTCGCCGGTGATCGCCAGCACCTCGGCGACCGTCTGCTCGTACTCCGCGCTGATCACCTCGAAGATCGGGTGCAGCGGGGCCGGCACGAGCGTCTCGACGTACCGCGACGCGATCTCCAGGTCGGTCTTGGCCAGCATCATCTCCACGTTGGACAGGAACGTCGCGAAGAAGTGCCACTTCTCGTGCATCTCGCGCAGCACGTCGCCGAGGCCGGCCTCGCGGGCCGCCTTGAGACCGCTGCCCACACCGAACCAGCCCGGCACGATCTGCCGCGACTGCGTCCAGCCGAACACCCACGGGATCGCCCGCAGGCCCGACAGGCCCGCGTCGGCGTTGGGGCGCTTGGCCGGCCGCGAGCCGATGTTCAGCGCGCCGAGCAGCTCGGTCGGGGTGGCCGCCCAGAAGTACGCCGGCAGGTCCGGGTTCTCCACCAGCGCCCGGTAGTTGGCGAACGCCGCGGAGGACACGGTCTCCATCGCCGAGTCCCAGCGGGCCAGCGACTCGGCGGGCTGGCGGGGCTCGGTGTGCAGCAGCGCGCTCTGCAGCACCGCGGCCAGCGTCAGCTCGAGGTTCTCGCGGGCCAGGGCGGGCAGCGTGTACTTGTCCGAGATCACCTCGCCCTGCTCGGTGACCTTGATCGCGCCGTCCAGCGTGCCCCACGGCTGGGCCAGGATCGCCTCGTGGGTCGGGCCGCCGCCGCGCCCGACGGTGCCGCCCCGGCCGTGGAACAGCCGCAGCCGCACCCCGTGGCGGGCCGCGACGTCGCGCAGCTGGCGCTGGGCCTTGTGGATCATCCACTGCGAGGTGGTGATGCCGGCGTCCTTGTTCGAGTCGGAGTAGCCGAGCATGACCTCCTGCACGTCCCCGCGGGCGCGCACGATCGCGCGGTACACCGGGATCGACAGCAGCTCGTCCAGCAGCTCGCCGGCCATCTCGAGCTCGCGGGCCTGCTCCAGCAGCGGGGCGAAGCCCACCCGGGCCCGGGCCGACTCGATCGAGGCGCCGCCGAAGCCGGCCCCCGCGCTCACCTCGACCAGGCCCCACTCGCGGGCCAGGACCACGGCCGCGAGGACGTCGTCGATGCCCTGGGTCATCGAGATGATGTACGTCTCCACGACCTCCGGCCCGAAGCGCTCCTGCACCTCGCGGATCGCGGCGAACACGTCGAACGTCTTGCGCGCCGAGTCCGACAGCCCGGTGTCGCGGGTCGCCAGCGGGCGGCGGCCGTTGAGCTCGTCGATGAGCAGGTCACGGCGGGCGTCGCGGGACAGGTCGCCGTAGTCGACCTCGCCGACGCGGCGGTACAGCTGGGCCAGCACCTCGTGGTGGGCGTCGGCGTGCTCGCGCACGTCCAGCGTGGCCAGCTGCAGGCCGAACGCCGACAGGGTGCGGATCGCCGAGGCCAGCTTGCCGGTCGCGGCGAGCTGGCCGCCGTTGCGGGCCAGGGACGCGCGCATGAGCTCGAGGTCGGCGATGAGCTCGCCGGTGCCGAGATAGTCGCGGCCGGGCTTGTGCGGCGTGCCCGTGGCCAGGCGCTGGCGGGTGTGGTCGAGCTTCAGGCGGATGCAGCGCAGCTTGAGGCGGTACGACTCCTCCATGTTGACCCGGCGGTAGCGGGCCGGCAGCTCCGGGAGGTTGTCGAGGTCGGCCGCGAGGCTCGCCGAGAGGTCCAGCGAGACCCCGCGCAGGCGCTTGGAGACCGAGATCTCGTCGATGAGCGAGTCGATGACGCCCTCGGCCATGCGGATGCCGTACTCGTGCTGGATCAGCAGCACGTCCCGGGTGACCGCCGGGGTGACGAACGGGTTGCCGTCCCGGTCGCCGCCGATCCACGAGCCGAAGCTCAGCGGGCGGGCGGTCGGCGGCAGCTGTACCCCGAGGTCGCGCAGCGTCTCGTAGAGGTCGTCGAGCACCTGCGGGGCCGCGCCCTCGGCCAGGTCGGCGAGGTAGTAGACCGCGTTGCGGGCCTCGTCGCTGGGCTCCGGGCGCTCCAGGCGCAGCTCGTCGGTCTGCCACAGCAGGTCGAGCACCTCGGCCAGACGCCGGTCGGTGCGCGCCGTGCGGGTCTTGTCCGGCTCCAGCGAGCCGTCCAGCGCGGTCGCCACGGCCTCGGCGTCGAGCTCGTCGCCCACGGCGCGCAGCTTGGTCAGGACCGAGCGGCGGGAGGCCTCGGTCGGGTGCGCGGTGAAGACCGGCCGCACGGCCAGCTTCGAGGCGATCTGGCCGATCTCGCGCACGCCCACGCCGCGGTCCGCGATGAGCTTCGCGGCGCGCTCGAGCCAGCCGCCCTCGCGGACACGGATCCGGCGCAGCTCGCGCGCGCGGTGGACCTGCTCGGTGATGTTGGCGAGGTGGAAATACGTCGAGAAGGCCCGCGCCAGCTGCGTGCCCGTCACCACGTCGAGCCCGTGCAGCCGCTCGGCGGCCGCCTCCGGGTCGGTGCGCACCAGCGCGCGCACCTCCTCGACGAGGTCGAGCAGCTGCTGTCCGTCCTGGCGGACCAGGCTCTGGCCGAGCAGCGAGCCGAGCCGGCGGATGTCCGCCCGCAGGGCGGCGTCAGCGGCGTCGTCGGACATGTGTCCCCTCCAAGTTGCGGTCGGCTTCAGGCGACTCGGGGCGGGGACGGCGCTGTCCGATTTCATCGGCATCGTATCGGCTCCGTCGGCGGCCCGTGCCGTTCCGGTGAGCCATGTCTCGGTTTCTGTCATACCCTCCGGATAGGGTTGAACCCGCATCGACCACCCCCGCCCGAATCTCGGCGCGGGGCTGTTTGCCGTGCAGATTGGGTGCAAAACGCCATGAAGCTCGCCGGTCTCACCGACGCCGTCCTCGCCGATCCGGCCCTCGCCCGCGCCCGTGACCTCGCCCGGGCCGGGCACAGCGACCAGGTCGACCTGACCGGGCCGCCCGCCCTGCGCGCGTTCGTCGCGGCCGCCATCGCCGGCGAGCGCCCCGTCCTGGCCGTCACGGCCACCGGCCGCGAGGCCGAGGACCTGGCCGCGGCGCTGACCTGCCTGCTGGAGCCGGACACGGTCGCGGTCTACCCGTCGTGGGAGACGCTGCCGCACGAGCGCCTCTCCCCCCGCTCCGACACCGTCGGGCGGCGGCTGTCGGTGCTGCGCCGCCTGGCCCACCCGACCGCCGAGGCGCCCCGGCCCCGGGTCGTCGTCGCACCGGTCCGCTCGGTGCTCCAGCCGCAGCTCAAGGGCCTGGGCGACCTGGAGCCGATCGAGCTGCGCCCGGGCGGCTCGGCCGACCTCGACGCGCTCACCGTGCGCCTGGCCGAGCTGGCCTACACGCGCGTCGACCTCGTCACCAAGCGGGGCGAGTTCGCGGTGCGCGGCGGCATCCTCGACGTCTTCCCGCCGACCGAGGAGCACCCGCTGCGGGTGGAGTTCTGGGGCGACGAGGTCGAGGAGATCCGCTCCTTCGCCGTCGCCGACCAGCGCACCATCGAGAAGGTCGAGCGGCTGTGGGCCCCGCCCTGCCGGGAGCTGCTGCTCACCGACGAGGTCCGCGACCGCGCCCGGGCCCTGTCCACCGACCACCCGCAGCTCGCCGAGATGCTCGACAAGCTCGCCGGGGGCATCCCGGTCGAGGGCATGGAGTCCCTCGCCCCGGCGCTGCTCGGCGGCACCGACTCGCTCGAGCTGGTGCTGCACTGCATGCCGGAGGGCACGCACGTGCTGCTCTGCGACCCCGAGCGCATCCGCACCCGGGCCCACGACCTCGTGCGCACCAGCGACGAGTTCCTGGAGGCCAGCTGGGCCGCGGCCGCCGTGGGCGGCAAGGCGCCGATCGACCTCGGCGCGGCGGCCTTCCGCCACCTGGGCGACGTCCGGGCCGCGGCGGCCTCGCTGGGGCAGCCGTGGTGGTCGCTGAGCCCGTTCGCCGCGACGCCCGACTCGGCGCTGCCCGCCGAGCCCTGGGAAGACCCGGCCCCGGCGGTCGCCGTCTCGGACGACGCCATCTCGATCACGCTGCCCGCGCAGGCCGTGCCGCTCTACCACGGCGAGACCGCCCGGGTCGTCGACGACCTCAAGCGCCTCACCGGCGACGGGTGGCGGGTCGCGCTCGTGTTCGAGGGCACCGGGCCGGCCCAGCGCGCCGCCGAGGTGCTGCGCGGCTCCGACCTCGGCGTCTCCTTCGCCGAGGGGATCCCGGCCGCGCCCGCCGCCGGCGTCATCACGGTCACCACCGGCTCGCTCGAGCTCGGCTTCCTCGACGACGGCGCCAAGCTCGCGGTCATCACCGGCACCGACATCTCCGGCGGCCGGGGCGCGTCCACCAAGGACATGCGCAAGATGCCCAGCCGCCGGCGCAACCAGATCGACCCGCTGGAGCTGCGCGCCGGGGACTACGTGGTGCACGAGCAGCACGGCATCGGCCGCTACGTGGAGATGGTCCAGCGCACGGTCAACGGGGCCGACCGCGAATACCTCGTCATCGAATACGCGGCGTCCAAGCGCGGCCAGCCCGGCGACCGGCTCTTCGTCCCCACCGACCAGCTCGACCAGCTGTCGCGCTACGTCGGCGGCGAGGCCCCCACGCTGCACAAGATGGGCGGCTCGGAGTGGCAGAAGGCCAAGTCGCGGGCGCGCAAGGCGGTGCGCGAGATCGCCGCCCAGCTCATCCAGCTCTACGCGGTCCGGCAGAACTCGCAGGGCCACGCGTTCGGCCCCGACACCCCGTGGCAGCGCGAGCTGGAGGACGCCTTCCCCTACCACGAGACCCCCGACCAGCTCGCCGCGATCGAAGAGGTCAAGGGCGACATGGAGAAGGCGGTGCCGATGGACCGCCTGATCTGCGGCGACGTCGGCTACGGCAAGACCGAGATCGCGGTGCGGGCGGCGTTCAAGGCGGTGCAGGACGGCAAGCAGGTCGCCGTGCTCGTCCCCACGACGCTGCTGGCCCAGCAGCACTTCAACACGTTCTCCGAGCGGGTCGCGCAGTTCCCGGTCGAGGTGCGGCAGCTGTCGCGGTTCCAGACGCCGACGGAGACCAAGCTGACGCTGGAGAAGGTCACCGACGGCACCGTCGACATCGTCATCGGCACCCACCGGCTGCTGCAGACCGCGACCCGGTTCAAGCAGCTCGGCCTCGTGATCGTCGACGAGGAGCAGCGCTTCGGCGTGGAGCACAAGGAGTTCCTCAAGCAGCTGCGCGCCTCCGTCGACGTGCTCACCATGTCGGCGACCCCGATCCCGCGCACCCTGGAGATGGCGATCACCGGCATCCGCGAGATGTCCACGATCGCCACCCCGCCGGAGGAGCGCCACCCGGTGCTCACGTTCGTCGGCGCCCAGGACGACAAGCAGGTGGCCGCGGCCATCCACCGCGAGCTGCTGCGCGACGGGCAGGTCTTCTACCTGCACAACCGCGTCGAGTCGATCGAGCGGGCGGCGCGGCGGCTGCGGGAGCTGGTGCCCGAGGCGCGGGTCGCGGTCGCGCACGGCCAGATGACCGAGGAGGCCCTCGAGAAGATCATGGTGGGGTTCTGGGAGAAGGAGTACGACGTCCTCGTCTGCACCACGATCGTGGAGAGCGGCATCGACATCCCCAACGCCAACACCCTGATCGTCGAGCGCGCCGACCTGCTCGGCCTCGCCCAGCTGCACCAGATCCGCGGCCGGGTGGGCCGTGGGCGCGAGCGGGCCTACGCCTACTTCCTCTACCCGCCGGACAAGCCGCTGACCGAGCACGCCCACGAGCGGCTGGCGACCATCGCGCAGCACACCGAGCTCGGCGCGGGCATGTACGTGGCGATGAAGGACCTCGAGATCCGCGGCGCGGGCAACCTGCTGGGCGGCGAGCAGTCCGGGCACATCGAGGGCGTGGGCTTCGACCTGTACGTGCGGATGGTCGGCGAGGCGGTCCAGCAGTTCAAGGGCGAGCGGCCCGAGGAGGAGGAGCCGGACGTCAAGATCGACCTGCCGGTCGACGCGCACCTGCCGCTGGAATACATCGCGGCCGAGCGGCTGCGGCTGGAGATCTACCGCAAGATCGCCGGGGCCAAGGACGACGCGGCGCTGGACGAGATCGTGGCGGAGATGAAGGACCGCTACGGTGAGCCCCCGCTGCCCGTCGCGAACCTCCTGGCCGTCGCGCGCTTCCGGTTCCTGGCCCGCTCCTACGGGCTGACGGACGTGTCGCTGCAGGGCAAGCACGTGCGGTTCGGGCCGCTGGCGCTGCCGGACTCCAAGCAGATGCGGCTCAAGCGGCTCTACCCGGAGGCCGTCTACAAGGCCGCGGCCGACACCGTCTCGCTGCCCCGGCCGTCCACGCGCCGGGTCGGCGGCGAGCCGATGCGCGACACGCAGCTGCTGGACTGGGCGGCCGAGCTGCTCAAAACCGTCCTGGGCGAACCCGCGTCGCTGCGGGCCGCGACCAACACTGCGTGAGAAGCTGCTGCACTATGCGTGTTCGTCGCCTAGCCGGCGTGGTCGCCCTGGCCCTGGCCGCCGGCTCCGCCCTGGCCGCCTGCCGTTCCCAGCCGGACGTCGCCGTCTACGTCGGCGACCGGCAGGTCTCCGCGGCCTCCGTCGACGCGATCGTCAAGAGCGTCAACGACGAGGCCGACCGGCGCGTCGCCGCCTTCGCCGCGGCCCGCGCGAAGGACCCGGGCACCCTGCCGCCGCCGCTCGTGCGCACCAACGGCACCGAGGTCGTGTCCCTGATCGTGCTCGCCGACCTGGGCCGGCGCGTCATCGCCGAGCGCGGCCTGAGCTCGCGGACGGCTCCGGTCGACACGGTCGCGAGGACCTTCGGGATGTCGCCGTCGGACCCGTATGTGGTGCTCTGGACGGAGTACCTGGGCGGCCTGCAGTCCGTGGCCGCGGCCGAGCAGGCGCGGCCGCTCACCGACGAGGAGGCCGACCGGCTCTGGGAGGCCGGCGGGGCGGACGCGGACGCCGACTACGACGAGGCCACGCACCACTTCAAGACCCAGATCAGCCTGGGCCCGCTGTTCTCGGCCCAGCGGCGGCTGGCCGGGGCCCTGCACGCGTCGGACGTGTCGGTGAACCCGCGGTACGGCCCGGTGGTCATGCCCGTGGTCTTCGAGGGCAAGCACCTTGACGTAGGGTTCCCCTCCGAGAAGGACATGCTTTCGGAGGAGGGCTGACGGCGGTGTCGGGCAGCGTGGTCCTGCTGGTGACGTCACCCCGCCTGCCGGCGGGCGTCCTGACGGCCGAGGCCTGGGACCTGGTGCGCGCGCACCCCGTGTTCACCGCCGCCGCGACCCCGCAGTCCGAGGCCCTGACGGCCGCGGGCGCCTCGGTGTCCGTGCTGACCTCCGCCTTCGTCGACACCCTGCTGACCGCGGTGGCGAAGCACGGCACCGTGGTGTGGCTGGCCGCGCCGGACGGCGACGAGCACCTGGCCCGGGAGCTGGGACTGCGGCTGGCCCGCGAGCCCGGCCTGGCCGCCTTGGAGCTGGTGCACGGCTCCTGGGACCCGCCGGGCGCCCGGCTCCTCGACGTGGTGACGGTGATGGATCGCCTCATGCACCCGTCGGAGGGCGACCCGTGGAAGCGCGCCCAGACGCACGCGAGCCTGGCGCCGTTCCTGCTGGAGGAGTCCTACGAGCTGTACGACGCGATCTCCTCCGACGACCCGCCCGCCGTGCGCGAGGAGCTCGGGGACGTGCTCCTGCAGGTGGTGCTGCACGCGCGCCTGGCCGAGGAGACGTCGGACTTCACGATCGACGACGTGGCCGGCGACCTGGTGGCGAAGCTGATCCGGCGCAACCCGCACGTGTTCGCGGACACGGAGGTGGGCGGGATCGACGAGATCATCGCCAACTGGGAGCAGATCAAGAAGACGGAGAAGGCGCGGGGATCCTCGGTGGACGGGGTGGCGCTTTCGCAGCCGGCGCTGGCCCTGGCCGCGAAACTCCTGCAACGCGTGTCGCGCGCGGGCCTGGACGTGCCGTTGCCGGCTCCGTCCACCTTGGGCGGCCGGCTGTTCGCGGCGGTGGCGGAGGCCAGGGCGTCGGACGAGGACGCGGAGGCCGCGCTGCGGGAGGCGGCCTTGCGGTACATGGAGGCCGTGCGGGCAGCCGAGCGGGGCTGATTACCGTTTGTTATGGCGACGGTGAGTCGGGCGTGGGCGGCCATGGACAAGGTGATGTGGGCGTAGCAGGCCATAACCGACGCAAACCGCCCCAGACCAGGTCTCCGAGGGTCGAGGGGCGGGGGTCCGTAGCAGACGTAGTAGGCCAGCTCACCGGTGGTGATGTTGCGGCGGGCCAGGGCTCAGTGCCCACGGCCGGCCTGCCAGGACGCCCGGATCGGGGCGCGTGCCCACTGGTAGATCCGCGGGCCGTGCGCGCCGGCACCGGCCGACAGCCGCCGCCACGCCGAGGCCGGTAGCGCGGCGACAAGATCCTCGACCCGGACCATGCCCATGCTGGTGGTGACCGTCGCCATGACGTAGCCGACGTCGCGTTCCTCCAGGCATACCCGCAGCGACTTCACCTGCCGATAGGCTTCGTCGCCGATCACCCACCCGCACGGCAGCCCGGCGTCCAGCGCGCGGGCGAGCGTGACCTTGGCTTGCTCGGGCTTCGTCGCGAAGCCGATGCCGATCTCGTCCGGGACACCGGCGGCGCGGCACCGGTCCCGGTCGTCGGTCCACGACGAACGCGTGGACGTCCCAGGGCCCAACGCAACGTCCGCATACGTAGTCTGGCCGCCGCGGCTCGGACCGGCGAAACCGCCGTCCGATCCGTTCATGCAGCCGATTCAGCCCAGCTGACCACACCTCGAGCTCCGCCCCTGTCCCACGGAAGTGTCGAAGCCGCCGCGCCCGAAGTCCTCGGGCGCGATCCGCAACCGCTCCTCCATCGCAGCGGAGATCCGATCGTCCCTGGGCTGCCGTCCGACGAAATCCCAATACTCGCCGCTGCGGCGCTCCGCCAACTCGACGTTGTCATGATCGGCCGCGAGGTCGCGAATCAGCGCACCCAGGCCCGTCAGCCCGAAGTAGTCACATGCGTCCGCGACCTTCTCCATCCGCTCGGCCGGATGCCACTCGAGCGCCTCGCCGAGACCCTGCTGCATGAACCGTGCGTTGAACCAGTTGAGGTACGCCAGGTGCCGCAGACCGACCGGCTCACTATCGGCAACAGCCTCACCCTCACGGAACATCCGCCCGAAGAGGTCACAGCTTTCGTTCCAGACCTCGACGCCCACCGCACTGACCACTGCCGCTCCTCGATCACCGGCGAAACTGCCGCCCGATCCGTTCATGCTGATGCGCCCACACGATCGTGGAGTCCACCGACTCCAGCCGGTCGGTGGCACCGGCCGCGTCGGGCGCGGCACGTCCGGCGGTGGTCAATGGTCCGGGGTGCTGTTCGAGAGCGGCTGGGACGCCGCCGCCGACCCGACGCCCGCAGCCGGCGCGAACGGGTCAGGCCCGGTGGGCCGGGCGGCGGGTCAGGCGGTAGTGCAGCGAACGAGCCAGCAGCGCGGCGGCGAAGGGGGCGTCCTCGCGAAGGTACCGCCGAGCCAGCCGCCGGGGCTCGCGCGCCAGGCGATCCAGCCACTCCAGCCCGGCCTTCTGCATGGCCGGACGCGCTCGCTGAACGTCGCCCGCCACGAAGTTCACCGCCGCGCCGCAGCCCAGGAACCACGTCGCCGGCAGGGCTTCGCGCAGGGAGGCGATCAGGTGCTCCTGGCGCGGGAAGCCGATGCCGACGTACACCATCTCGGGCTCCGCCTCGATGACGCGCGCGCAGACGGCTCGTAGCTGGGTTCGGTTGCGGTCGAAGCCGAACGGGGGGCAGTGGGCGCCGGCGATCCGCAGGCCCGGGCACGCCTCGGCCAGGCGGGCGGCCGCGCGGTGAGCGCCGTCCTCCTGGGCCGAATCCGCGGGAGTGCCGCCCAGCACGAAGACGCTGCCACCGTGGGTGGCCAGGCCCCGCGACAGCGACCAGATCAGGTCCGAGCCGGGCACCCGAGCGGGGAGCGCCCGGCCCGCCAGCCGCGCCGCCCAGACCAGGGGGGCGCCGTCGGCCACCACGAGGTCGGCCGCGCTCAGCTGGGCTCGCAGGGCGGCGTCCCGGGCGACCTTGCGCAGGATGTCCACGTTCGGGGTCACGATCCAGCCGCCCCGGCCCCGCTTCAGGGCGCTCAGGACGTGGGTGACCACCTCGGACTCCGTCACCGGGTCGATGGGCAGGCCGCCGACCGGTACTCGGCGGGTGGGGGAGTAGCTGCGCAGCATCGTTCGTCCGCGATTCCTCGTTAGACCTACCAGATGCCAGCGAAACTGGCATATCTACCAAAACGACCAAGGAGGACGCTTTGGTACGCGTTCTGTTCCTCGGAGGGCTTGGGCGCAGCGGCACCACGCTGCTCGAACGCCTGCTGGGGGAACTTCCCGGCGTGGTACCGCTCGGGGAGGTCGTGCACCTCTGGGAGCGCGACATCGCCGGCGACGAGCGCTGCGCGTGCGGCGACCACTTCTCGGAGTGCGGGTTCTGGCAGGCGGTCGGGGAGAAGGCGTTCGGCGGGTGGCAGCACGTCGACGTGTGGCGGGTGCTCGCGCTGCGCCATGCCGTCGAGCGCACGCGGCACATCCCGCGGCTCGCCAGCGTGCGGATGAGTCCGGCGCACCGGCTGCTCGTCGAGGAGTACGCCGACTGGTACGCCCGCCTCTACGAGGCCGCCGCGATCGTCTCCGGGGCCGATGTGCTCGTCGACTCCTCCAAGCACGCCGCGCTGGCCTACTGCCTGCGGTTCGCGCCGAGCATCGACCTGCGCGTCGTGCACATGGTCCGCGACAGCCGAGGGGTCGCCTACTCCTGGACGAAGAAGGTCTCGCGACCGGAGACCGACAATGCCGAGGAGATGACGCGGTACTCCCCCGGCCGCTCCGCCCTGCTGTGGAACGCGCACAACGTGGCGTTCTCGGCGCTGCACCGCTGTGGGGTGCCGGTGCAGCGGGTGCGGTACGAGGAACTGCTCGACCGCCCCGAGGACATCCTGCGCGATTTGTCGAGATTTATCGAGATAAAGCCGGGCGACCTGCCGTTCCTGGCCGGCAACACCGCCACCCTCGGCGCCTGCCACAGCGCCGCCGGCAACCCGATGCGCTTCACCGTCGGGCCGGTGCCGCTGCGCCGCGACGACGCCTGGCGCACGGCCCTGCCCGGCCGGCAGCGGCGGGTCGTGAGCGCGTTGACCGCGCCGTTGCTCGGCGCGTACGGCTACCGGGGCGCCCGATGAACACGACCGGCCACACTGGTCCAACGAACGCGGCCGGGCATTGGCCGAGCGTCGGCGTCATCGTTCCCACCCGCAACCGGCCCGAGCTGCTGCGCCGCGCCGTGGCCGGGATCGTCGCCCAGGACTACCCGGGCCCGGTGCGCACCATCGTGATCTTCGACCAGCACGACCCGGACGCGAGCCTGTGCCGCGGGGGCGAGCGCCCGCTCGACGTGCTGCCCAACCTGCGCAAGCCCGGCCTGGCCGGCGCGCGCAACACGGGCATCGTGGCGCTCGACACCGACCTGGTGGCGTTCTGCGACGACGACGACGTGTGGCTGCCGACGAAGCTGCGCCGCCAGGTGCACGCGCTGCAGCAGCGGCCGCAGGCCGAGTTCTGCACGTCGGCGATCGAGGTGGAGTTCGGCGACCGGCTCACGCCGCGGCTGGCGGGCGCCTCGCTGGTCGGGCTGGACGACCTGGTCCGCTCGCGGATGTCGATGCTGCACTCCTCGACGTTCCTGGTGCGGCGCGCCGCGTTCGCCGCCGACGAGATGGGGCTGGTCGCCGAGGACGCGCCCGGCAGCCAGAACGAGGACTGGGACCTGCTGCTGCGGGCGGTCAAGCGCAGCGAGATCGTGCACGTCGACGACCCGCTGGTGCGGGTGCTGTGGGGGCGCTCGTCGCTGTTCGCCTACGAGTACGGCACGAAGATGGCCTCGCTGCGCTGGATGATGAGCCGCCACCCCGAGATCGCGGCGTCGACGACCGGGGCGGGCCGCGTGTACGGGCAGCTCGCCTGCTGGTCCGCGGCGACCGGCAACCGCCGGGACGCGTGGCGCTGGACGAAGGCGGCGATGCGCTCGAACTGGCGGGAGCCGCGCGCCGCGATCGCCCTCGCGGCCGTGACCGGCGTGGTCAAGGTCGAGAGCGTGCTCGGGGCCCTGCACCGGAGGGGCCGCGGCATCTAGGCTCCGTACCCATGAGGCTTCACGTTCGCGTGCACGGGGAAGGTCTCGAGGGAGCGCCGTTCCTGCTGGTGCACGGGCTGTCGTCCAACGCCCGGCTGTGGGACGGGGTGGCCGGGCACCTGGTGGCGGCGGGGCACCCCGTCTACGCCGCCGACCTGCGCTCGCACGGGGAGTCGCCGAGGCCGGCCGGCGGGTACGACACCGCGACCGCCGCCGACGATCTCGCGGAGCTGGGCCTGCCGCCGGCGATCGTGGCGGGGCAGTCGTGGGGCGGCAACGTGGTGGTACGGCTGGCGGCCCGTCACCCCGAGCGCGTGCGCGCCCTGGCCCTCGTCGACGGCGGGTGGATCAACCTCCCGGCGCAGTTCCCGAGCTGGGCGGCGTGCGAGGAGCGGCTGCGGCCGCCGGACGTGAGCGGCCTGACCGCGACCCGGCTGCGGGCGCGGCTGCGGGCCGCGCACCCGGACTGGGAGCCGTGGGCGGTCGAGGCGACGGTGAGCAACCTGAACGTGCACCCGGACGACTCGCTGAGCCGGCGGCTGCCCGTGCCCGAGCACATGCGGATCGTGCGGAGCATGTGGGACGATCCGCCGCAGCCGTACTTCCCGCGCATCGCCGTCCCCGTGCTCGCGATCTCGGCCGGCTCGCACCCGCCCGACCTGGACGGTCTCGCCGACGTGAGGCTGCGGCTGTATCCGGGCGCGGACCACGACGTGCACGCCCAGCACCCCGCGTCCGTCGCGGCCGACCTGCTGAGCCTCGCATGAGCGGGCTGCTGGTGATCATGGGCTCGGGCGAGACCGCGCCCACGATGGTCAAGCCGCACCGGGAGATCTTCCGGCGCTGCGGGGACCGGCCGGCGGTGCTGCTCGACACGCCGTACGGCTTCCAGGAGAACGCCGACGACATCTCGGCGAAGGCCGTCAAGTACTTCGCGGACAGCACGGGCCGCGCGCTCTCGGTCGTCAGCTGGCGCAGCACGCCCGCGGCCGGCCTGCCGCTCGAACGGGCGCTGAGCGGCCTGCGCGAGGCCGGCTGGCTCTTCGCGGGGCCGGGCAGCCCCACCTATGCGCTGCGGCAGTGGTCGGAGACGCCATTGCCGGGTGTACTGGCCGAGGTCCTCGCGGCCGACGGCGTGGTCTGCTTCGCCTCGGCCGCGGCGCTCACCCTCGGGTCGCACACGATCCCGGTGTACGAGATCTACAAGGCCGGCGCCGACCCGCACTGGGTGCCCGGGCTGGACCTGTTCCGCCAGGTGACCGGGCTGCCCGCGGTGCTGGTCCCGCACTACGACAACGCCGAGGGCGGGCACCACGACACCCGCTTCTGCTACTTGGGCGAGCGGCGGCTGGCCCGGCTGGAGGCGCTGCTGCCGCCCGAGGCGTTCATCATCGGCGTCGACGAGCACACCGCGGGGCTGTTCGACCTCGGCGCGCGCACGGTCACGGTGGTCGGCAACGGCGGGCTGACCCTGCGCCGGGGCGGCCGCTCGCAGCGCTGGCCGGCCGGCACGACGCTGCCCTTCCCGGTCTTCACCGGTCTGCCCGAGGCGGACGTCACGCCCGAGGCACCCGCCGCCGTGCGGGAGCAGCCGCCGCTCACCTCGCTGGCCGCCTCGACGCAGACGGCGACGGCCAGGTTCGACGCGTGCCTGGCGGCGCGCGACCCGGACGGCTGCGTGGCCGCGGCCCTGGAGCTGGAGCAGGCGCTGCAGGACTGGATCGCGGACACGGACGTGTCGGACGAGCGCGAGCAGGCCCGGGCGGCCCTGCGCGGGATGCTGGTGCGGCTCGGCTCGTTCGCGGGCCCGGACCGCTTCGGCCCCTTGGTCACGGCCCTGGTCGCGCTGCGCACGGAGGCGCGCGAGGCGAAGAACTGGGCCCTGAGCGACTCCCTCCGCGACGTCCTGGCCGGCGCGGGCGTGACGATTCGGGACACTCCGAGCGGCCCGGCGTGGTCCGCACGATAAGTCGGGCACTCCGTGCCTCGACTTATCGGACATTTCGCGATATAGCGTTATCCTGCCAGCTCAGGGCCCGACTTCGAGCCCGCCCCAGCCATGCAGTACGCTCGTACTGCTAAGCGTGGACTGCGCGAGAGGAGCGCCCGGCCGATGGCGAAGATCAAGGTAAACAACCCTGTCGTCGAGCTCGACGGCGACGAGATGACCCGGATCATCTGGAAGCAGATCCGTGAGCAGCTGATCCTGCCCTACCTCGACGTCGATCTGAAGTACTACGACCTGTCGATCGAGTACCGCGACCAGACCGACGACCAGGTCACGGTCGACGCCGCGAACGCCATCAAGCAGCACGGCGTCGGCGTGAAGTGCGCCACGATCACGCCGGACGAGGCGCGGGTCGAGGAGTTCTCGCTCAAGAAGATGTGGCGCTCCCCGAACGGCACCATCCGCAACATTCTCGGCGGCGTGGTCTTCCGCGAGCCGATCATCATGTCGAACGTGCCGCGGCTCGTCCCCGGCTGGACCAAGCCGATCATCATCGGCCGCCACGCCCACGGCGACCAGTACAAGGCGACCGACTTCGTGGTGCCCGGCCCGGGCAAGGTCACGGTCACCTACACGCCGGCCGACGGCGGCGCCCCGATGGAGTTCGAGGTCGCCAACTTCCCCGGCGGCGGCGTCGCGATGGGGATGTACAACTACGACGACTCGATCCGCGACTTCGCCCGCGCGTCGCTGCGCTACGGCCTCGACCGCGGCTACCCGGTCTACCTGTCGACGAAGAACACGATCCTCAAGGCCTACGACGGCCGCTTCAAGGACCTGTTCGCGGAGATCTTCGAGACCGAGTTCAAGGACGAGTTCGCGCAGGCCGGCATCACCTACGAGCACCGGCTCATCGACGACATGGTCGCCGCGGCGCTGAAGTGGGAGGGCGGCTTCGTGTGGGCCGCCAAGAACTACGACGGCGACGTGCAGTCCGACACCGTCGCGCAGGGCTTCGGCTCGCTCGGCCTCATGACCAGCGTGCTGATGACCCCGGACGGCAAGACCGTCGAGGCCGAGGCCGCCCACGGCACCGTCACCCGGCACTACCGGCAGTGGCAGAAGGGCGAGAAGACCTCGACGAACCCGATCGCGTCCATCTTCGCCTGGACGCGCGGCCTGGCCCACCGCGGCAAGGTCGACGGCACGCCCGAGGTGACCAACTTCGCCAACACCCTGGAGCAGGTCTGCATCGACACCGTCGAGGGCGGCCAGATGACCAAGGACCTGGCCCTGCTGATCTCGCGCGACGCGCCGTGGCTGACCACGGACGAGTTCATGAACGCGCTGGACCAGAACCTCGCGAAGCGCCTGAGCGCCTAGTTTCGCGCCAAAGGCCCCGCCGCCCGACGGGTGGCGGGGCCTTTCGCGTCAGGCCTGGCGCTCGGCCAGCTCCACGACGTTGGCCAGCAGCATCGCGCGGGTCATCGGGCCGACGCCGCCCGGCATCGGGGCCAGGAACCCGGCCACCTCGGCCACCTCGGGGGCCACGTCGCCGACCAGCCGCGCCTTGCCGGACTCGTCCACGACGCGGGTCACGCCCACGTCGAGCACCGCCGCGCCCGGCTTGACCATGTCCCGGGTGAGCAGCCCGGCCGAGCCCGCCGCGACGATCACGATGTCGGCGTTGCGGGTGTGGGCGGCCAGGTCGCGGGTGCCGGTGTGGCACAGGGTCACGGTGGCGTTCTCCGTCTTGCGGGTGAAGATCAGCCCGAGCGGGCGCCCCGCGGTGGTGCCCCGGCCGATGGCGGTGATCTCGGCGCCGTTGATCGGCACGTCGTAGCGCCGCAGCAGCTGCACGATGCCGTTGGGCGTGCACGGCAGCGGGGCCGGGATGTTCAGCACGAGCCGGCCCAGGTTGGTCGGGTGCAGCCCGTCGGCGTCCTTGGCGGGGTCGATGAGCTCCAGGAGGCGCTGCTCGTCGAGGCCGGCCGGCAGGGGCAGCTGCACGATGTACCCCGTGCACGCCGGATCCTCGTTCAGCTCCCGCACCGCCGCCTCGACCTCGTCCTGGGTCGCGGTCGCGGGCAGGTCGCGGCGGATCGAGGCGATGCCGACCTCGGCGCAGTCGCGGTGCTTGCCCGCCACGTACGCGTGTGAGCCCGGGTCGTCGCCCACGAGCACGGTGCCCAGGCCGGGCGTGATGCCCCGGGCCGTGAGCGCCGCCACTCGCGCGCGCAGCTCGTCCTTGATGGCGGTCGCGGTCGCCTTACCGTCGAGAATCGTTGCCGTCACGGAACTCGATACTGCCATTAGAGTGCAGGGCGTGCTGCTTCGGCGCGGGGTTGTCGCCCTCCTCACCTTGTTCGTCCTGACGGCATGTGGCGACGACGCGGAGCCGCGGCCGATGGCGGGCCAGCCGTCGGGCGGGCAGAGCCAGGGCCGCCAGGTCGAGGACGGCTCGGCCGAGCTGGCCGGCAAGGGCGCCTCGGCCGCGCCCGGGAGCACCGCGGACCAGGCCGCGAAGGCGCTCGCGTTCGTGCGCAAGCAGCCGGGCACCTTCGGCATCGTCGTGCGGGACCGGCAGACCGGGCAGGTCTGGCGGGCCGGGGACACGAAGGCGACGACCTGGACCGCGTCGACCATCAAGCTCGCGATCGCCACCGACCTGCTCGAACGTCAGCAGGCCAAGGCGATCACGCTCGCCGCGGCCGACCGGGCGAACCTCGACAAGGCCCTGATCAACTCCGACAACGAAGCCGCCACGGCGCTGTGGAACAAGTTCGACGGGCCCGGCATGCTGGAGCGGTTCAAGGCGAGGTTCGGCATGGGCGACCTCGCCGTCATCGACGGGTACGACACCTTCTGGCGCAATCTGGAGTGCAGCGCCGAGGATCTGCAGAGCCTGATGACGTACGTGCTGGAGAAGCTCGACGCGACGAGCCGGACGTATCTGGTGACGACGCTGCGGAAGGTCGCGGCCAACCAGCACTGGGGCGTGTGGGGGGCGGGCTCGGCGCTGCGGCCCGGCAACAAGGACGGCTGGGCGGAGAAGCCGGTCGACGGCAAGAACGTCTGGGTGACGCACACCGTCGGGTTCGCGGGCGACGGTGAGCGCTATGTCGTGGCCGCGATGTACGGGCAGAAGCCGGGCGGCACCCTGGAGAAGGGCGCCCACGCGGTCAGCGACGCGGTCGCGACCTACTTCGGGGCCAAGGTGCCCGCCCCCGTCACGCTGCCGTAGCCGGGGGCGGGCCGCCTTCGTCAGTGGAAGAAGTGGCGGGTGCCGGTGAAGTACATGGTCACGCCGGCGGCGTTCGCGGCCGCGATGACCTGCTCGTCGCGGATCGAGCCGCCGGGCTGGACGATCGCCTTCACGCCGGCCGCGATGAGCGCCTCGGGGCCGTCGGGGAACGGGAAGAACGCGTCGGAGGCGCAGACCGAGCCGGTGACCCGCTCGCCGGCCCGGCTGATGGCCAGGCGCACCGAGTCGACCCGGTTGACCTGCCCCATGCCGACCCCGACGGTCGCGCCGCCGGAGGCGAGCAGGATCGCGTTCGACTTGACCGCGCGCACCGCCCGCCAGGCGAACGCCAGGTCCGCCAGCGTCTCCTCGTCGGCGGCCGAGCCGGTGACGAGGGTCCAGTTCGCCGGGGCGTCGCCGTCGGCGTCGATGCGGTCGGCCGCCTGCACGAGCACGCCGCCGGAGATCTGGCGCTGCTCGGCCGGGGCCGGCGTCCAGGCCGGCGCGCGCAGGACGCGCAGGTTCTTCTTGGCGGTCAGCAGCTCCACGGCGCCCTCTTCGTAGGCGGGCGCCACCACGACCTCGGTGAAGATCTCGCTGATCTGCTTGGCCAGGTCGACGGAGACCGGGGCGTTGACGGCGATCACGCCGCCGTAGGCGCTGACCGGGTCGCAGGCGTGGGCCTTGCGGTGCGCCTCGGCCACGTCGGCGCCGACCGCGATGCCGCACGGGTTGGCGTGCTTGATGATCGCGACGCAGGGGTCGGTGAAGTCGTGCGCGGCGCGCCAGGCGGCGTCGGCGTCGACGTAGTTGTTGTAGGACATCTCCTTGCCGCCCAGCTGCTCGGCCTGGGCCAGGCCCGGGGCGGCGGCGGGATCGGTGTAGAGCGCGGCGGCCTGGTGCGGGTTCTCGCCGTAGCGCAGGGTCGCCGCGTGGCGCAGGGCCGTGCCGGCGAAGCGCTGGTCGTCGCGGGCGAACCAGGCGGCCACGGCGACGTCGTACTCGGCGATGTGCGCGAAGGCCTGCCCGGCGAGGGCGCGGCGCTCGTCCAGCGTGAAGCCGCCGTCGGCGACGGCCTGCAGTACCGCGTCATAGGAAGCGGGCGACGTGACCACCGCGACGCTCGGGAAGTTCTTGGCCGCGGCCCGGACCATGGCCGGCCCGCCGATGTCGATCTGCTCGACGCATTCGTCGTCCGACGCGCCGGAGGCCACCGTGTCGGTGAACGGGTAGAGGTTGGAGACCAGCAGCTCGAACGGCTCGATGCCGAGCTCGCCGAGCTGGGCGGCGTGGGCCTCCAGGCGCAGGTCGGCCAGCAGCCCGGCGTGCACCTTCGGGTGCAGCGTCTTGACCCGCCCGTCCAGCGTCTCCGGGAAGCCCGTCAGCTGCTCGACCCGGGTGACCGGCAGCCCGAGGGCCTCGATGCGGCCCGCGGTCGAACCGGTGGAGACGAGCTCGACACCGGCGCCGGCGAGGGCGCGCGCGAGCTCCTCGAGACCGGTCTTGTCGTAGACGCTGATGAGCGCGCGCCTGATGGGACGGCGGTTAGCCACGGCCCAGCCTGACCTTTCGTTCGTTGACGGTCCAGCCTTCGCGCACCATCCGCCCGACCGTGTCGACCAGCTGGCGGCGCTCGGCCACTTTGATCCGCTCCAGCAGCGTGTCCTCGGTGTCGTCGTCGAGAACCGGCACCGCGACCTGCGCGATGATCGCCCCGGTGTCGACGCCGCTGTCGACGAAGTGCAGCGTGGCCCCGGCGAGCTTCACGCCGTAGGCGAGGGCGTCGCGGGGCCCGTGCGTCCCGGGGAACGCCGGAAGCAGGGCGTTGTGCGTGTTGACATACCTGCCCTCGTACTCGCCGAGAAACCGCGGCCCGACGAGTTTCATGAACCCGGCGGAGATCACGAGATCCGGCTGGAAGCGCGAACACTCGGCCAGCAGCGCGGCGTCCCACTCGTCGCGGGTCGCGAAGCTCTTGACCGACGCCACGAACGTTGGCACGCCGTGACGCTCCGCACGCGCCAGCCCTTCGATGCCGGGGCGGTCCGCGCCGACCGCGACGACCTCGGCGCCATAGGCGGGGTCGTCGGCCGCGTCGAGCAGGGCCTGCAGGTTTGACCCGGAACCGGACACGAGCACGAGAAGCCGAACGGTCACTGCGAAACTCTATCGGCCGGGTCGGCCCTGCTCAGCGCCGGGTCGCCCACCATTTGCGGACAAACTACGCGAAACTTTAGCGTGTTACCGATACTCCATCGTTTAACACTGCGAAGAGTTGATCGGTCCAAGTAGGCTGCCGTGGTTCCGTATCCCCCCGGGACTACCCTGGTGCGGACCACCACACAGCAATAGTCCCCAGCCTTAGGAGCCAGAAGTCATGGGCTACCCACCACCGGGCCAGGATCCGTACGGGCAGCAGCCCAACCAGGATCCCTACGGCCAGCAGCCGCAGTACGGCCAGCAGCCCCAGTACGGGCAGCAGCCCGGTTACCAGGACCCGTACGCGCAGCCGCAGCAGCCCGCCTACCAGGACCCCTACGCCCAGCCGCAGCAGCCGGCGTACCAGGACCCGTACGCGCAGCAGCCGCCGGTCTCCGGCCAGCCGTACCCGACCTCGGGCGGTGCGTACCCGACCTCCGGTGGCGCCTACCCGGCCGCCGGCTACCAGGCGCCGTACGGTCAGCCCGCGGGCGGCCAGCCGCAGAACACGCTCGGCCTCGTCGGCATGATCCTGGGCATCGCGGCCATCCCGCTGGTGTTCTGCTGCTCGATCGGCCTGCCGCTGGGCATCGCGGCCGTGATCGTGAGCTACCTCGGCCAGAACAAGGTCAAGCAGGGCCTCGCCACCAACGCCGGCCAGGCCAAGGCCGGCCTCTTCTGCGGCGCCGGCGCGATCGGCCTGTGGGTCGTCTTCATCATTCTGGCGTTCGCGCTCAACCTGAGCTTCACGCCCACGTCCTACCCGTAAATCGCGAGACACCTGACCGGGCGCGCGAGCTACTCGCGCGCCCGTTTGGCGTTCAGGGCGATCTTGGTCGCGGCCGTCGACAGCAGCGCGCCGATCGCGACCATGAACATCGCGACGAAGCCGACCGCGCCCGAGTGGGGGCCGACGTCGGCCAGGCCGCCGGAGCCCAGCGAGCCGCTGGCCGCCACGCTCACCAGCCCGAGCAGGAACCCGGCCACGGGCCCGGCGAGCAGGGCGGCGCCGAGCAGCGCGTACCACGAGCGCCCGGGATCGAGCCGCAGCGACCGGCGGGCCAGCAGCCAGCCCGCGATCAGGGCCGCGAGCAGGGGCAGCCCGAGCAGCAGCGGGGCGTAGCCCGTCGCCGGCGTCGAGGGGAGACCGGCCAGCAGCGGTACGGCGGGCAGAGGCCCCACCATCACGTGCGCCGCACTGATGAACGTCTCCGAGCCGATGGTGAAGCCGGGCCCGACGAGGTAGCTCGCGGCCCACGCCGCCACGTCCGGGGCGAAGAACCCGCACAGCACCACGAGCCCGACCTGCCCGGCGATGCCCGTGTGGTAGTCGTCGATGATCTGGCTCGCGTCGCCGCCGCTGAACGCGACCGCCATGCCGGTGGTCGCCGCGCCGGCCCCGAGCACCAGCAGGGCGGCGACGGCCCCGGTGCGGGTCGCGTCGCGCAGCACCCGCGGCGTGCGGGCGGCGAGCCGGGCGATGCCGCGGGCCTCGGCGAACGCCCCGAGGGAGCCCGCGACCAGGCCGAAGCCGGCGAACGTGAGCGCGGCGCGGACCGGGGACACGGTGATGCCCTTGTGCCCGGCGATCGTGGCGGCGAGGGCGCCCAGCAGGCCGTACACCACCATGATCCCGACCCCGGCACGCGTCGCCGGCCATGGGGACCACGGTGTGCCCTTGTGGTGGGCGCGCGCCCCGATCGCACGAGCCGTGTGCACGCCCGCGCGGTAGACCCGCCACGCGGCGATCGCGGTGAGCCCGAGCGGGGCGAGGCTGATCGGGCCGATGCCGGTGTGCAGCGGTACCCAATGGGCCAGCACCCAACCGGCCAGCCCGAGGCGCAGCACCTGCCCGAGCGGGGCGCCGGAGCTGTCGAGGGCGAAGAGCAGCCAGACCACCAGCAGGGTCGGCAGCAGCGAGACCAGGGCCGCCCAGAGGGAGTTGACCACCGCGGCCAGGGCCAGCGGGGCACGCCGGGCCGGGCGCTTGGCGGGGTCCTTGCCTCGCACCGCGCGCCGCTGGATCGGCAGCCGGACGGTCTCGCGGTCGGCGAGCCGGGTCTGCGCCCCCTCTTCCGGGTCTTCAGGGGTGGTGGTCGGCATCGCCTTTTACTCTGCCAAAGACCGGACGGCCGGTCACGAACCCCGGCCGTCCGGACCTATGTCGTTACAGGGCGGTGACGATGTCCCGCATGAGGTTCGCCGTCTCCGTGGGGGTCTTGCCGACGGCGACGCCGGCCGCCTCGAGCGCGAGCTTCTTGGCGTCGGCGGTGCCCGCCGAGCCCGAGATGATCGCGCCCGCGTGGCCCATGGTCTTGCCGGGCGGGGCCGTGAAGCCCGCGATGTAGCCGACGACCGGCTTGCGCACGTTGGCCTTGATGAAGTCCGCGGCCCGCTCCTCGGCGTCACCGCCGATCTCGCCGATCATGACGATCGCCGCGGTCTCCGGGTCCGCCTCGAAGGCGGCCAGCGCGTCGATGTGCGTGGTGCCGATGACCGGGTCGCCGCCGATGCCGATGCACGTCGAGAAGCCGATGTCGCGCAGCTCGTACATCATCTGGTAGGTCAGCGTGCCCGACTTGCTCACCAGGCCGATCTTGCCCGGGCCGGTGATGTCGGCCGGGATGATGCCGGCGTTGGACTTGCCCGGGCTGGCGATGCCGGGGCAGTTCGGGCCGATGATCCGGGTCTTGTTGCCGGTCCCTTGGGCGTGCGCCCAGAAGGAGGCCGTGTCGTGCACCGGCACGCCCTCGGTGATGACCACCGCGAGCGGGATCTCCGCGTCGATCGCCTCGACCGCGGCCGACTTGGTGCCGGCCGGCGGGACGAAGATGACGGTGGTGTCCGCGCCGGTCTGCTCCATCGCCTCACGGACGCTGGCGAACACCGGCAGCTTCGTGCCGTCGAAGTCGACCTGCTGGCCCGCCTTGCGCGGGTTCACGCCGCCGACCACGTCGGTGCCCGCGGCGAGCATGCGCCGGGTGTGCTTGGAGCCCTCGGCGCCGGTCATGCCCTGGACGATGACCTTGCTGGACTCGGTCAGCCAAACCGCCATGGTCGTTACACCCCACTCGCTGCGAGCTCGGCGGCCCGGCGGGCGGCGCCGTCCATCGTGTCCACCCGCTCGATCAGCGGGTTGGCGGCCTCGTCGAGGATCCGGCGGCCCTCTTCGGCGTTGTTGCCGTCGAGGCGGACCACGAGCGGCTTATTGACCGCCTCGCCGCGGTCGGCGAGCAGCTGCAGCGCCTGCACGATGCCGTTGGCGACCGCGTCACAGGCGGTGATGCCGCCGAAGACGTTGACGAAGACGCTCTTGACGTCGGGGTCGCCCAGCACGATCTCGAGGCCGTTGGCCATGACCTGCGCGCTGGCGCCGCCGCCGATGTCGAGGAAGTTGGCCGGCTTGCTGCCGAGGCCCTCGCCCGCGTAGGCCACGACGTCGAGGGTCGACATGACCAGGCCCGCGCCGTTGCCGATGATGCCGACGTTGCCGTCGAGCTTCACGTAGTTGAGGTTCTTCTCCTTGGCCGCCTGCTCCAGCGGGTCGGCCGCGGCCTTGTCCTCGAGCTCTTCGTGGTCCGGCTGACGGAAGTCGGCGTTGGCGTCCAGCGTGACCTTCGCGTCCAGGCAGAGCACGGTGCCGTCGGTGGTCTTGGCCAGCGGGTTGACCTCGACGAGCGTGGCGTCCTCGGCGACGAACGCCTGCCACAGCTTGACGGCGATCGACACGACCTGGTCGGCGACGTCGGCCGGGAACTTGGCCTGCTCGACGATCTGGCGGGCCAGGGCCTCGTCGACACCCTTGACGGCGTCGATGGCGACCTTGGCCACCTTCTCCGGGGCGTCGTGCGCGACGGTCTCGATCTCCATGCCACCCGCGACGCTGGCGATGCACAGGAAGGTGCGGTTCGCCCGGTCGAGCAGGTAGGAGAAGTAGTACTCCTCGGCGATGTCGGCCGTGGTGGTGACCATCACCTTGTGGACCGTGTGGCCCTTGATGTCCATGCCGAGGATGTTGGTCGCGTGCGTGGTCGCCTCGTCGGCGCCCTCCGCGAGCTTGACGCCGCCCGCCTTGCCGCGGCCGCCGACCTTCACCTGGGCTTTGATGACGACCCGGCCACCGAGTTGTTCGGCGATCGCCCGGGCCTCTTCAGGGGTCTCGGCGACACCGCCGCCCAGCACGGGCAGCCCGTGCTTGGCGAAGAGGGCGCGCCCCTGGTACTCGTACAGGTCCACAGTTGGTCCCGTTCCGTCAACCGTGCCGCCTGCCCCATCGCGAGGACGGCTCAACGATCGCAGCCTAACCAGGCGCGGGCCGTCCGGCTTCGCGCGGGTTCCCGATGTGCCCCATTCCACTCTCTGTGACTTTGCACTTCCGGGGGACACGCGCGCGACCGCGTAACCGCTCCGGCGGAGCGTCGTTGAGAGCAGTGTCGGCCCGCCCACGGGAAAACCCGGGGGCGCGGCCGGCACCAAAACGGCCGATGCCCTGTCGGTCGAGGGGTGGCGGCGGGGCATCGTGCGATAGAGGGGCCGGACGTGTGAGGGGTGCGTCCGGCCCCTCCCCCTGTTTGCATTTCGTGGGGGAGCTTCGCTCCACCCACACCCCCTCAAGCTGAGACCTCCATTTCGTGGGGGAGCTTCGCTCCACCCACACCCCCTCAAGCTGAGACGATTCCCGCGGAAGCTGATTATTCGTCGGCGACCAGATTCCCCTGCGCCCATTCCACGATGGACTGGGTCGTCGCGCCAGGGGTAAAGATGGCGGCCACGCCGAGCCGCTGGAGTTCGGGCAGGTCCTCGTCCGGGATGATCCCGCCGCCGAACACGGTGACGTCGGCGGCGCCCCGCTCGGCGAGCAGCTCGATCACCCGGCGGAACAGCGTCATGTGCGCGCCCGAGAGCACCGACAGCCCGACGGCGTCGGCGTCCTCCTGGATCGCGGTCTCCACGATCTGCTCGGGCGTCTGGTGCAGCCCGGTGTAGATGACTTCCATGCCGGCGTCGCGCAGCGCGCGCGCCACGATCTTGACGCCTCGGTCGTGCCCGTCGAGGCCAGGCTTGGCGATGACGACGCGGGTCCGCGCGCTCATCCTCACGGTCCTTCCCGGCCGTTCGTGGCGGCCACTGGGTCGAGCCCGCACCGTTGCGGGATCTCAGCCGAAGGTACCGCACGCCGGGCGACCCATTCCGCGATGCGCGCGCAACGACGGCCCGACAATGCAGTTACGCACAATTAACCCGACGGGCTTTTATTCGGCGCGGCGCGCAGCACAGCTTGTGCGGACGATTCCGGCGTGGCTACCGTGACGTTCGGTCAACAGCATTCTTGATTTATGTTCACGATTTCCTCGTACGGTGTCCGACTCGGAGGTTCCCGCGTTGCCAGCAAGGAACACGCGCGCGAACTACCGCGGCCGCCGCCGTCTCGAGGATCCCCGCAGCCGCTATCTCGCCGTGTTCACGACCGCGCTGGTCGCCTCGGGAATCGTGGCGCTCGGCACCGCCACCACGCTGCCCGACTCGCACACGGACGGGCTGTCCATGGAGTCGACGGGCAACTACGACGACATCTCCACGCGTTCGGGCGACCGCGCGAGCCGCGGCGACGCCCACAGCACGGTGACGACCGCGAACCAGCCGGCGCCGGACGTGTGGATCCTCCCGGTGCGCAAGTACACGCTGACCTCGTTCTACGGCGAGCGCTGGGGCCGCCTGCACCCCGGCGTGGACCTGGGCGCCGCCCAGGGCACCCCGTTCGTGGCCGTGGCCGCGGGCAAGGTCATCCTGTGCCGCTGGAATGCCGGCTACGGCAACAACGTGATGATCGACCACGGCGACGGCGTCGTCACCGTGTACGGCCATGCCTCCAAGCTCCTGTGCAAGGAGGGCCAGCAGGTCAAGGCCGGGGATCGCATCGCGCTGGTGGGCAACACCGGGCATTCCTTCGGGTCGCACCTGCACTTCGAGGTCCGCGAGAACGACAAGCCGGTCGAACCGCTGGCCTTCATGCGCGAACACGGCGTGGACATCCAGCGGCACACGGAAGCGATCTATTCGTAAATCCGTTTCGGCTCTCAGCCGTTTTCACGTTTCCGCCCCGATCGAACGCGCTCCGCACCGCATTCCCTCAGCGGTCGCCGCATAGCTCACCGCGCCGTTCCCAGGGCGCGCACGCAATTCGCAGGGTCGATCTGCCTCCGGGTGGGATTCCCCACGGCAGCAGCCGCGCTCGCCCAGTCCGAGGGCGCCTATCCCCCGCCACGCCCTCACATGCGTCTACCACCGCGCCGGGCGCGCGCGGCCTGAACAGCACGACGCTCGCCCGCCCCCAGCCGCGGGCCTTCGCTCGTGCGCGGCCGGACCAGCCCCAGCCCGATCTCCGCACCGGCTCGAACGGCCCACGGCCGACCCCGGCGGACCTGGCCTCGGGCCCTTGGCCCCGCCGACCTGGTTTGCGCCCTCGGCCCCGCGGACGTGGGCGCCGGGACGCCGTTGTTCGCCCGCCGCCCGCCCTCGCCGACCGCCGCGAACTCCTTCGCCGCACGAAGCCCGGACCGCCCCGGACCGGTCAGATGACGCTCAACGACACCTTCGTGGCCTTCTCCTCTCGAGTCGCGACCACCGCGCGGCCGTCCGCCGCCGCGATCGTGGCCTCCGGGCAGCGTGTGTCGCAGGCGATCGCGCGCTCCTCCGTCGTCGAGCCGTCGTTCGTCGAGGCCGTGAGCAGCCGGAGGGCGCCCGCGGTGTTGCGCCACAGCGTGTAGACGCGGCCGTCGGCCGTCGTCGCCGCCACCGGCTGGTAGCCGCCGAGTCCCGCGAGGTCGACCTTCCACTGCTCCTTGCCGGTCGCGGCCTCGACGGACGCGATCCGGGCCTTGGCCGAGCCCGGGTCGGCGTAGACGATGCTCGCGCCCACGGCCAGCGGCAGCGTGCCGGGCGCTTCGTGGCGCGCCCCGACCGAGCCGCTCCCCGCGTCCATGTACGTCACCCGCTGCGGAGCCGCGCCCGTCAGCGTCACGAACCCGGCGCCGGAGGAGAGGACTCGCAGCTCCGTGGTGCCGCGCTGGATCGCGTGCCACGACCAGCGCTCCGCCCCCGACCCGGTGTCGAGCCCGACGGCGACGTCGTCGACGCCCTGGGCCCGGCACCGCAGCGCGACCGCGACGGTCTGCGGGGAGCCGGCGAGGTCGGTCACGTCGCACGCCGCCCCGCCCCGCGCCGGGGTCCACCGCCAGCGCTGGGTGCCGTCGTGGGAGTCGATGCCGAGCAGGTCCCCGGCGCCGATCCCGGCCCCGGACAGCACCGCCGTGCTCCCCGCGGCGTGGACGGTCGCCATCTTCCCCGACTGGTACCGCCGGGAGAACCGCTCCGCCCCGCTCGCCGCGTCCAGAGCGGTGACGAGCACGCCGTCGTCGGTGCCGAACACGACCACCACCGCGCCGTCGACCAGCCCCGCGGCCTGGCTGGGCAGATCGGATCGTAGGTATTGCCAGGCCGGGGTGCCGTTGCCGAGCCAGACCGCCCGGATGCCGTCGGCGGCGCGGACGACGGCCAGGCCCTTGTGGACTCCGACGAGCTGCACACCGGGGAACGCCTGCGGCCACGCCTGCCCCTGCGAGGTCTCCGGTGCCGCGCCGGCGGTCGTGGCGTCCACGAACCTTCCCTCGCGCGCCCAGGAGATGGCGTATCCGGCGACCACGGCCAGCGCGACCGCGAAAACCCCGACGGGAGCCCACCGCCGCCAGTTCGCGCCGGGCAGGCGGCCCACGCCGGTGACGACCAGCAGCCCCCAGCCCAGGACCAGCGCGGCGGTCCCCACCACGGTGACGGGCCCGCCGAGCCCGATGCCCGCGCTGGGCTCGACCAGGCGGGCGAGCGCCGCCGCGATCACGGTCGCCGCGGCGGCCGCGACCCCGGCGACCACCGAGATCAGGCGCGAGCGGCGCGGCTCACTGCGGCCGTAGACCACGCAGAGCCCGCTCAGCAGGGGCCCCAGGAACGCGACCCCGGCGATGGTGACCAGGTCGGGATGCCGGCCGCCGGCCATCGTCCACGGCAGCGCCAGGCCGGCGACGGTGGCGACCACGCCGAGCCCGATGACGACGACGCCTGCGGCGCGAGCGATGAGGTTCACGAGGACAGGATGACGGGTGGGTACGACAGTTGCTATTCGGGCCGCTCGCGGCGTTGCACGGCGGCGAACCGGTGAACGTGACGAAGCGCCGCAGGAACGTCAGCTGCCTATCGGCGCGACCACCGGCGCGTCCAGATCGGCCTGCGGCGATTGTCGAGTGTGCCGCGCCCGCCCATCCAGAGCCTGCGCCACGCGGCGCCCGAGCCGCTGCGCCGGCCGCTCGATATAACGATGGGTCAATTCGCTGATGCCCAGCGCCAGGGCCAGGAACCCAAGCGCCCAGAGCAACTGGACGAACACGGGCTCATGCCAGTGGCGTTTCATGACCGGCCCCATCCACAGAATGACCACATAGTGCACCACGTACACCGAGTAGCTGATCACCCCGAGCCGTACCAGAACCCGCGGAACGCGGCGGCGACGCAACC
The DNA here is from genome assembly GCF_050947935.1 of Dactylosporangium sp. CA-052675. Taxonomy (GTDB): domain Bacteria; phylum Actinomycetota; class Actinomycetes; order Mycobacteriales; family Micromonosporaceae; genus Dactylosporangium. The sequence continues at coordinate 9,761,330 of NZ_CP192010.1, forward strand.
CCATGCCGATGACGAACAGCACCGCCACGAGCGTCAGCGTTCCCATCCAAGGGCGGATCGAGCGCAGGCTTGCCGCGCTCAGATCGGGCAGCGCCCACCAGGTGCTGGCCATGACGCAGGCGAACACCACCCCGATCGCCGGCGCGGTGACCCGCCAGGAGAACTGGCCCTGCTCAGCTCGGTACAACGCCGTGCCGGCGAACATCAAGGCCGGAATCGAGAGCAGGAACCAGCCGGGGAACCGCCCGCTGGTCACCAGCAGCGCCGCGGCCAGCCCCGTGAGCACCACCGCGCCCGCCCCCACCAGCGCTTCTCGGCGGCTGACCAGGGCGCCGACACCCACAACGGCGGCCAGCACGACCAGCACGGCCGCACGCCGCGGACCCAGTCCGAGCGCCGGCAGCGTGACGAGCGGGAACATGCCCCCCAGCCCGACCGCGACGGCGGCCCACGCGACCGCCCACGCGGCGCTGAACCGATGCCAGCGGACCACGAACAACGCCGATACCAGGAGATAGAAAATCATCTCGTAGGACAGCGACCACAGCACCGCCGGCACCGACGGAAGACCCAAGACGTCCTGCAGCATCACCGTTGACGCGATCGCCGCCGCCAACCCGTGCTTGACCCCCAGCGTCTGCGCAGACACCACACCGGTCACCAGCATGACCAGCGTCGCGGCCATGCCCGCCAGCATCATCGGGTACAACCGGAACGCCCGACCGGTCCAGAACGCACGCAGGTCACCCCGGCGCTCCAGCGACGCCGGCACGATGTACCCGCTGATCACAAAGAACAGGAACACCCCGGCCTGACCGGGGTTGAACCAGGAATCCAGATGCACCCGCACCGCGCGCAGGATGTTGTCAGTGGCGTGCTCATACACCACCAGCAGCACCGCGACCCCTCGCAGCGCATCCAACCAGTCCAGCCGCGCGTGCCGGTCAATCTGATCTCCGGCACCCTGGCGTCGCACCGAGACAGCATAGAGGACCAGCGCGTTTTGTCAGCCTCCCCCGGACACCTCACGCACCGTCCAACGTGCCGGCACCAACCGCAATCGGCCAGGACGCGACGCACCACGGACATGGCTAGGGCGGTCCCTCCGGCCGAAGGCCCTCCGGACCGCCCTTTTGTCTGGCGGGAGCAACGGTCCGCAGGTGACGCGGACCCGAGCAGGAAGCGTTTCAGATCTTCTCCACCGCGGCGTGCCGCAGCACGATCCACATCACCTGGTCGCCGAAGTCGATCTGGGCCTGGGCTCGGGGGCCGGCGCCCTCCACGGCCAGGACTCGGCCGAGGCCGTAGCGCTGGTGGTTGACGCGGTCGCCCACGGCCAGGGCCGGCACGTCGCGCTGGAGTTCGCTGGCCGTCGAGAGCTTCGACGCGTCCAGGCCCAGCTTCGCGGCCAGCTGGGCGGCCTTCGGCGTGCCGCCGACGAAGGACGAGGTGCGGGACTGGGTCGCGCCCGAGGAGCGGCCGCCCACGCCCGCGCGGCCGGACCAGCTCGTATACGACGCCTCGGTTCGCTCCCAGCGCATGAGCTCCGGCGGGAGCTCCTCCAGGAAGCGCGAGGGCGGGTTGTAGGACGGCTGGCCCCAGGCGGAGCGGGTCACGGCGCGGGAGATGTAGAGGCGCTGGCGGGCCCGTGTGATGCCCACGTAGGCCAGGCGGCGCTCCTCCTCGAGCTCCTTGCGGTCGCTCATGGCGCGCTGGTGCGGGAAGACGCTGTCCTCCAGGCCGGTCAGGAAGACGACCGGGAACTCCAGGCCCTTGGCGGTGTGCAGGGTCATGAGGGTCACGACGCCGGTGTGGTCGGGGTCGTCGGAGGGGATCTGGTCGGCGTCGGCCACCAGGGAGACCTGCTCCAGGAAGCCGGCGACGCTCGGGGGCGGGGCGGCGGTCGCGTCGCCCTGCTCGGCGGCCACGGCGACCGTGGCCTCGGCGCGCTCGGTGTATTCGCGGGCCACGCTCACGAGCTCCTGGAGGTTCTCGACCCGGCCGGCCTCCTGCGGGTCGGTGCTCTCCTCGATCTCGCCCAGGTAGCCGGAGCGCTCCAGGGCGGCCTCCAGAACCTCCTCGGGCATCGCGGTCTCGGCCAGGGTGCGCAGGTCGTCGAGCAGGGCGACGAAGTCGCCGATGGCGTTGACGGCGCGGCTGGAGATGCCGGGGGCCTCGGCCGCGCGGCGCAGGGCGGCGCCGAAGGAGATGCGGTCGCGGCTCGCGAGGGCCTCGACGCAGGCCTCGGCGCGCTCGCCGATGCCGCGGCGCGGGGTGTTCAGGATGCGGCGGACGCTCACCGTGTCGTCCTCGTTGACCACGGCGCGCAGGTAGGCCAGCGCGTCGCGGACCTCCTTGCGCTCGTAGAAGCGGACGCCGCCGACGACCTTGTAGGGCAGGCCGAAGCGGATGAACATCTCCTCGAAGACGCGGGACTGCGCGTTGGTGCGGTAGAACACCGCGACGTCGGCGGGGCGGACGCCCTCGTTGTCGGAGAGGCGGTCGATCTCGCGGGCGACCCAGTCGGCCTCGGCGTGCTCGGTGTCGGCGACGTAGCCGACGATCTGCTCGCCGGGGCCCTGGTCGCTCCAGAGGCGCTTGGGCTTGCGCTCGGTGTTGCGGCCGATCACGGCGTTGGCCGCGGACAGGATGGTCTGGGTGGAGCGGTAGTTCTGCTCCAGCAGGATCGTGTGCGCGTTGGGGAAGTCGCGCTCGAACTCCAGGATGTTGCGGATCGTGGCGCCGCGGAAGGCGTAGATCGACTGGTCGGCGTCGCCCACCACGCAGAGCTCGCCGGTCGTGCCGACCAGCTCCTTCACCAGCATGTACTGCGCGTGGTTGGTGTCCTGATACTCGTCGACGAGCACGTGGCGGAAGCGCCGGCGATAGGTCTCGGCGACCTCCGGGTGGCTCTGCAACAGGTGGACCACGCGCATGATCAGGTCGTCGAAGTCGAGCGCGTGGGCCTCGGCGAGGCGCTGCTGATAGAGCGTGTAGGCCTCGGCGAGCGCCCGCTCGGCCGGGCCCTTGGCGGTGCCGGCGAAGGTCTCCGGGTCGACGAGCTCGTTCTTGAGGTTGGACACCTGCGTGGCCAGGCCGCGGGCCGGGTAGCGCTTCGGGTCCAGGTCGAGCTCGCGGGCCACGAGCTGCATGAGGCGGCGCGAGTCGTCGGCGTCGTAGATCGAGAACGTCGACTTGAGCCCGGCGTGGTCGTGCTCGGCGCGCAGGATGCGCACGCAGGCGGAGTGGAACGTGGACACCCACATCAGCCGGGCGCGGTTGCCCACAAGCTTGGCGACCCGCTCCTTCATCTCGCCGGCGGCCTTGTTGGTGAACGTGATCGCGATGATCTCGCCGGGGTGCACGTGGCGCTCGCCGAGCAGGTAGGCGATGCGGCTCGTGAGCACCTTGGTCTTGCCGGACCCGGCGCCGGCCACGATGAGCAGGGGCTGCCCCTCGTGCGTCACCGCGTCGCGCTGGGGGCCGTTGAGCCCGTCCAGCAGGTCGCGCCTGGGTGGCCTGGACTGCGCCGCCGGGCCCTCGGGCTGCGGCTGGCGGGACTGAGGTACCTCGAAGAGAGCATGCATCGCAGGGGCGACTCTACGCCGACCCCCCGACAGTTTCCGGCGGCCCGGGCCCGGCGGGTCGAACGGGTGACCGAAAACCGACGCCGTCCCAACTTTCGGAAGACCTTTCCGCTGACCTTGACGTCGTGCCATACTCGGCAACGTGATCGAGCGCGCGCGCTACTTTTTTTACGGCTACCGGAGTCCGGCAGCCGTAGGTCGCGCCTGATCGCAGAACCTACCGACGCCCCGGGCTCCGAAGCCCGGGGCGTTCGCGTTCCCGGGGAGCCCACCCCGAGTCAGAGGAACGAAGAGAAATGGCCGCCATCACCATGGAGCAGCAGCCCGCCGACGCCCAGACGGCAACCCCCGACCAGCACATCGCCGGCCTGCGCAACCGCATCGACGAGATCGACTCGGCGATCGTGGCGCTGTGGAAGGAGCGGGCCGCGATCTCGCAGGAGGTCGGCAAGACCCGCGTCGCCGCCGGTGGCACCCGGCTCGTGCTCAGCCGCGAGCGTGAGATCCTCGAGCGCTTCTCCCAGGAGCTCGGCGCCGACGGCACGCAGCTGGCGCTGCTGATCCTTCGCGCGGGTCGCGGGCCGCTGTAGGCGGTACAAATAGCACCATGACGTTTCCTCCATCGGCCGCGCCCCTGACCGACGTGCAGCGCGCGCTGTGTGTCCTCGCGCACCCCGACGACGTCGACTTCGGCTCGGCCGGCACGATCGCGACCTGGGTCGATGCCGGCATCGAGGTCGCCTACCTGCTGGTGACGCGCGGCGACGCGGGCGGGTTCGACGACACCCCGCGCGAGCAGATGCCCGTGCTGCGCGAGGCGGAGCAGCGGGCGGCCGCGGCGGCGGTGGGCGTGAAGCAGGTGGAGTTCCTCGACGGGTACCGTGACGGCATCCTCGAGCCGACGATCGGGCTGCGCCGGGACATCACGGCGGCCATCCGCAGGTTCCGGCCCGACCGCGTGCTGACCAGTTCGCCGCTGCGGCGCTGGGAGCGGCTCGCCGGGCCCAGCCACCCCGACCACCTGGCGGCGGGCGAGGCGACGACCTGCGCGGTGTACCCGGACGCGCGCAACCCGTTCACATTCACCGACATCGGGCTCGAGGCCTGGACCGTGCGCGAGATCTGGTACAGCGGCGGCCCGAACCCGGATCACATCGTCGACATCACCGACACGTTCCCGCGCAAGCTCGCCGCCCTGCGCGCGCACGCCTCGCAGACCGCCCACCTGGACGGCTTCGAGGAGATGCTGCGCGAGCGCCACGCGATGGTCGCCCGGGCCGGCGGCCTGCCCGAGGGACGCCTAGCCGAGGGCTACTCGGTCTTCGCGACCGCCTGAGGGACAACCGCCGAAGCGCATGACTCGGGTCCGCGGCCGTGCGGACCGTCGCTGCCGTCAGCGCCTGGTCTAGGTCGGTCTCCGCGAAGCCGCACCGGGCCGGACCGGGCGAACCGCGGGGCGCTGCCGTTGCCAGCCCCGCGGTTGGTCACCCCACCCGGATGTCACTCACTCGGCACCGGGAGCGGCCTCAGACCAGACGGCGGTCGGCGGCCCAGCGTGACAGCTCGTACCGGTTCGACATCTGCAGCTTCCGCAGCACGTTGGAGACATGCGTCTCGACCGTCTTGATCGAGATGAAGAGCTCCTTGGCGATCTCCTTGTACGCGTATCCCCGGGCGAGCAGCCGCAGCACCTCCCGCTCGCGGTTGGTCAGCTGGTCCAGCTCCGGGTCGGCGACGGGCGCGTCCGGGCGGGCGGCGAACGCGTCGAGCACGAAGCCGGCGAGCCGCGGCGAGAACACCGCGTCGCCGTCGGCCACGCGGCGGATGGCGTCGGCCAGCTCGTCCGGGGAGATGGTCTTGGTGACGTAGCCGCGGGCGCCGGCCCGGATCAGCCCGATCACGTCCTCGGCCGCGTCGGAGACCGACAGGGCCAGGAAGCGCACCTGCGGATGGGTGCGGCGCATCGCGTCGAGCACCGCGCGGCCGCCCCCGTCGGGCATGTGCACGTCGAGCAGCACCACGTCGGGCTCCAGCGCGGAGATCTTCTGCACCGCCTCGGCCACGGCGCTCGCCTCGCCGATCACGTCGACGTGCAGGCCGAGCTCGGCCCGTACGCCCGCCCGGAACATCGCGTGGTCGTCGACCAGGAACACGCGCAGCCGCTGGGTCTCTTCGGTGCTCATCGCTCTCCGCTTTCAGAAGACGAACTGGTGGCCGCGGGTTTGCGGCGCCGGGCCTCGGTATCGATCGGCATGCTGAGGCGCACCTCGGTGCCCTCCCCCGGCGCGCTGCGGATCTCGGCCTTGCCGCCGTGGCGCTGCATACGCAGGACGATGGAGCCGCGCACCCCGTGCCGGTCGTCGTCCACCGCGGACAGGTCGAAGCCGGCGCCCCGGTCGCGCACGAAGACGCTCACGCAGTCGGGCTCGACCTCGGCGTACAGCGAGATCGTCTGCACCTTCGCGTGCTTGGCCGCGTTCACCAGCGCCTCCCGCGCGGCCGCGACGATGGCGCCGACCTTCTCGTCGACGTCCACGTCACCGACCACGACGGTCTCCACGGCGACCGCGAACGTGTCCTCGACCTCGGCCGAGGCCTCCTCCAGCGCGGCGCTGAGCTTCTCCATGGGCGAGGCCGTCGGCTTGTACAGCCAGTTGCGCAGCGTCCGCTCCTGCCCCCGCGCGAGCCGCTGGACCTCCTTGACGTCGCCCGCGTTGCGCTGGATCAGGGCGAGCGTGTGCAGGACCTGGTCGTGGATCATCGCCGCCAGCTCGGCCCGCTCCTGCTCGCGCACCCGGGCCTCGCGCTCGGCGCTGAGCTGGGTGAACATGCGGTACAGCAGCGGCGCGAGGGCGAGCCCGACGCCGGCCAGGGCCACGGCCGCGAACGCGAGCCCGTAGCCGATCGAGGAGAACGGCACGCCCCGCAGCGGGAACACCCCGACCACGAACACGCCGATGATCCCGGCCACGACGAGCAGGCCGCCGCCGACGAAACGCAGGAGGTAGGACTTGCGGTTGTTGTCGACCGCCGCGCCCAGCCACGGCATCCCGGGAACGGTCGCCGACCAGCGCTCGCGGCGCTTCGGGTCCGCCTGGTGCCAGATGATGCCGGCGCCGAGCGCGATGATCGCGGCGAGCCAGCCGATCACCGACGACACACTGCCGTCGGGCTGCACCATGAGGCGCAGGATCACGATGCCGACGCCGAGCGCGAGGAACGAGAACAGCTGGTTGACGTTGCGCCCGCCGCCGCGCCCGTGCGGCTGCAGCGGCAGGACGGCCCAGAACGCGGCGTAGAGCAGGGCCCCGAGCCCGTTGAACGCGGCCAGCACCACGAACGCCGCCCGCACCAGCACGACCGGCGCACCCAGGTGCGCGGCGATGCCGGCGGCGACCCCTCCCACGACCCGGTCGGCGGGCTCGCGGTAGAGGCGGCGGACGGGGAACGGGCTGCTCATCGGGCTCGTCTCTGCTCGGGTCGCGGTTTCGGTACCCCCAGATCGTCACATGGATCCGGGGCGCGAAACCACTCCGAACGCCCCGGAGCCGCAGAATCAGGGTGGCGTCAGGGTCGATGCCTGAGGCGGTCCACCCCGCCCGTCCGCCAGCATGGATGACATGACGAACCCGCCTGCCGCCGACGAGCCGGCCGCCCACGCCGTCGCGGGACGGGCCGCGGAGCCGGAGCCCGCGCCGCCCGCCGCCCCCGGGGCCGGCGAAGCGGCGCCCGAAACGCCCGAACCGGAGTCGGACACCGTGCGGCTCGACGCCACCGCCGCGGACGAATCCGGCAAAACACCCAAGGACGACGAGCCCCGGCTCGAGGCCGAGTACGAGCCGGCGAACCCGTCCGCGCCGTTCGAATGGCCGACGGGCGACACCCAGGCTCCCCCGCCGCCGCAAGGAGACGCGCCGCCGCCCGGGGGCGCACCGCCGCCCGGGGGCGCGCCGCCACCGCCGCCGCCTCCGCCACCGTTCGGCGCACCGCCGCCGCCCCCGTTCGGGGCCGCGGGGTTCAACCGCCACCTGCTCGTCCGGCCGCAGCAGGGCCGGTACATCGCGGGCGTCTGCGCCGCCATCGGTCGCGCGACGAACACCGACCCCACGCTGTGGCGGGTCATCTTCGCCGTGCTGACCCTGGCCGGCGGCGTGAGCATCGTCGCGTACCTGCTCGGCTGGCTCCTGCTGCCCGCCGAGGGCGACACCGGCTCGCCGCTCGAGGCGCTGCTCGGCCGCGGCCGCTCCGGCACCTCCGCGCCGCTGGCGATCGTCATCGGCGTCGCCGCGGTGCTCGCGTTCCTGCTGGTCATGTCGCAGAACTTCGGCGCCGCGCTGATCGGGCTGGCCGTGGTCGTCGGCGTGATCGCACTGGTCGTGCGCGGACAGGCCGGCAACGGCCAGCCGCCGCCGGGGCCGTTCGTGCCGCCGGCGGTGCCCAACCCGCCGCCCGCGCCGTTCGCGGCCGCCGGCACGCCGTTCGGGGGCCCCCAGTTCCAGCCGACGGCACCGGGCCCCTCGTTCGGCCCCATGTCGTTCGGTGCGCCGTCGTTCGGCCCGGCGCCGATGCAGCCCCAGGCCCCTGTGACCCCAGGAGCACCCACGATGTCCACCGCGCCCGCCGCGCCCCCGGCGCCCGAGTCCGGCACCGACCCGGCCGGGGACTTCCGGGCCGGCGACCGCCTCGCCTCGGCACCGCCGGCGCCGCAGCCCGCGGCGTACGCGGAGGGCAAGTCGCCGACGATCGGCCCGCGCCCGCCGCAGCTGCCGCCCCTGCCCCCGTTGCCGCCGATGCCGAGCAGCGGACCCGGGGCCGGCTACCGGCCGCCGTTCGCGCCGCACGGGCCCTACGCGGGCTCGAGCCCGTACGCGGCCAGCCTCGGCTACCCGCCCCCCGGCGTGCCGATGTCGCCGTATCCGGGCCTGGCCCCGACCCCGCCGCCGAAGAAGCCCAAGGAGCGTTCGCGCCTGGGCCGGATCACGTTCTCGCTGATCCTGCTCTCGCTGGGCATCCTCGCGGCGCTGCAGGTCACCGTGGCGGACTTCAAGGTCTCGACGTTCTTCGCGGTACCGCTGGCGATCACCGCCCTCGGCCTGATCACGGGCGCGTGGCTCGGCCGGGCGCGGATCCTGATCCTGCTGGGCGCCATGCTGAGCATCGCGCTGGCGATCGCGACCGCGGCGACGGGCACCTCGGTGCCGCACCGCAGCGACAACATCAGCATCCAGCCGGCCTCGTTCGACGAGCTGGGCGAGCGGTACTCCACCGACATCGGCAACATCGACGCCGACCTCACGCAGCTCAACTTCAAGGCGCAGGAGGTCACCCCGACGGTGGTCGCCTTCCGGATCGGTACCGCGGGCAACCTGACCATCACGGTCCCGCCGGACGTGGACGTGACCGTCAGGGTGCACATCCAGGGCGGGGACTGCCGGGTGTTCGGGTCCAGCTGCGGCGGGTTCAACACGACCACCACCGTCACCGACTACGGCGCGGACGGGCCTGGTGGCGGCAAGCTGGAGCTGGACCTGGACACGCAATGGGGAGATGTGAGGGTGGACCGATGAAGCCGCACCGTCTGGACGGAGTCTCGCTGACGTTCGGCCTGATCTTCCTGGGCATCGTGGTCGTCTGGCTGTTCAACCAGGCCGTTTCGGTGCACCTGAACGCCGGCTGGATCGTGGCCGTAGGCCTGATCCTGTTCGGGGGGCTCGGCCTGCTGGGGGCGCTGCGCTCGGACAAACCCGAGCGTGGCAAGGCCGGGCCGCACGGCGATGGGCTCGACTACGACCTGGACGCGGAGTAGCCCGGCCGGGCGGGGGGCCCGGCTCGCGTACCAGGACGTGGACCGCACCATCGCGGCACGGAATATGCTGGCCGACGGGGTTCGTGACCCCGTCGGCCAGCTGCCTGTTGCGGCCAAGACATCTCCACCCTTCTGCCTTTGAGGAGCCCTTCCGAGATGACCCAGTTTCCCGTTGGCGGCACATCCGGCGCTTCCCGCCGCCCGATCCAGATCGGTGACCGGGCCGCCCGGGTCCTCGCCTCCGAGCTCGCCCGCCACGGCGGTCCCAAGACCGGCCTGGTGATCGGCGCGGCCGCCGGCTCCGCGGCGCTGGCCGCGGTGATCGACGCGCTGCTGCCCGACGACCGGCTGACCGTGGTCGGCACCGGTCCCGGCACGGCCGCCGCCCTGCGCGAGCACGTGGAGCGCCAGGGCCGCTGGGTCGCCGACCGTACCCGCGTGATCGACTCGATCGACGCCGCCGAGCCCGCCGACGTCGTGATCCACGCCGAGGCGCTGAGCGGCAGCGCCGAGGACGCCCGCGAGGTGCTCGGCGGCCTGACCAAGCTGGTCGCCGACGGCGGCGTGCTCACCGTCGTGGTGGCCGCGACCCGCCTGCCCAGCGGGGCGGCGGACGAGGTCGAGCGGCAGGCCGCGCTCTACGGCGTCGGCAGCGACCTGGTCCTGCGCAACGTCCCGCCGGTGCGCATCCACCGGCTGCGGCACACCCCGGCCCACCACAGCGCGGCCGCGAAGCTCCTGCCGGCGCTGCGCCCGTCCAGCGTGCCGCTGACCCGGGGCATGAACATCGACTCCAACGGCGTGGCCGCCGCCGGCATCGCGCTGGGCCTGGCCGCGCTGGCCAAGGCGGCCCGCCCGAAGTCGAAGCTCTGGCTGGTCCCGGCCCTGGCCGCGGCCCCGGTGGCGGCGTTCTTCCGCGACCCGCAGCGCGACGTGCCGGAGGACGCGAAGGCGATCGTGGCGGCCAGCGACGGCAAGGTGCTCGGGGTCGAGCGGATGCACGACAAGCGCTTCGGCGACATGGAGTTCCTGCGGATCGCGGTGTTCCTGTCGGTGCTCGACGTGCACGTCAACCGCGCGCCGGTGGCCGGCAAGGTGGTCGACTACTTCGTCGAGGACGGCGGCTACGCGGCGGCGATGAAGCCGGAGGCGGAGCACAACGTCGCGGCGTACACGCTGCTCGAGACGGCCCACGGCCCCGTCGCGGTCGTGCAGCGCACCGGGCTGATCGCGCGCCGGATCGTGCAGCGCGCGCCGATCGGCTCGCTGCTGGCCAAGGGCGAGCGGTTCGGCCTGATCCGCTTCGGCTCCCGCACCGACGTCTACCTGCCGGCGGACAAGGCCGACCCCGAGGTCGCGCCCGGCGACCGCGTGGTGGGCGGCCAGACGGTCATCGCCTCCTGGAAGTAGGAGCAAACGCAACGGCCCCGCACCGGCAATCGGGAGCGGGGCCGTTGCGCTGTGCAGGCCTGGGACTCAGGCGGCCTTGTTGCGCTGCTTGAGCCAGAGCAGGGGGCCGCTGACCAGGTAGGCGAAGACGACCACGACGAACGTGACGCGGTAGTTCACCAAGGCGCCGACCACCGGCAGCACCAGCAGCCACGGCGGCAGCTTCACGAGGCGGGCGAGCTTCGCGTAGGGGAAGCTCGAGACCATCGCGAGGCCGAGCAGCACCACGCCGGCAACGCGCAGGGCGGCCGGCATCTGCGGGGCGATCAGCGTGGCCAGCGCGAGGACCGCGGCGCACATCGTGGTCGGCACGCCGCAGAAGAAGCGGCCGTCCTTCGGCGAGACGTTGAAGCGCGCGAGGCGGATCGCCGCGGCCGCCGCGACGAGGGCACAGGCCGGGACGAGCAGCCAGCCGGGCGCGGAGGCGTTCAGCCAGGCGTAGACCACGACGGGTGCGGCCAGGCCGAAGGAGCACATGTCGGCGAGCGAGTCCATCTGCGCGCCGAAGGGGCTGGCCACGCCGAGGCGGCGGGCGAGGAAGCCGTCGAGGCCGTCGAAGATGACGCAGGCGATGAGCAGCGAGGCCGCGACCCGCACGTCGCCCTGGTTCACCGCGATGAAGATCGCCGACAGGCCGAGCATGAGGCTGCTCAGGGTGCAGGCGTTGACGAGCGCGAAGCGGATGCGGCGGGCGACGGTGCGCTCGCCGGGCAGCAGCGGGATGGACAGCGACTGCGGCTCGTCCTCCACCGGCGACGTGACCGCCGGGGTGGCGCTCGGCCGCGCGGTCTCGACGGCCGGGCTGACCGGCGCGATCGCGATGACCTCGGCCGCCAGATCCCGTGACACTCCGTCACGGCGGCGCATGCGCAGGCGTGGCAGGCGGACGCGCCCGGTGCGGGTGTCGGTCTCCGCGGCGGGGACGAGCAGGGAGGTCGCGCCGGCCACATTGCCCTCACCGCGCCGCCCCGCACGCCCGGCGAAGAGCACCTGGCGGGCGAGGGAGCCGCTGCGTCGCAGCCGTCCCGCCCATTGCCTTCCGCCACCGGGGCGCGGGCTGTCCGTAGTGCGTCGTCGCTGCCAAGGTGTGCTCGGCACTGATCCTCCACTGTAGGAACGAGGTTCCCACGGTCGCTTTTCGGGGCCTTTCGACCCTCGATGTCCGTTTCGCGAGACGGTCTCGCGATCTACACGGTCTCATATCAGGTCGCGATTGGCGATGCCTCAGGACGGAAACCGCCGGTTCAGGCGAGCCGCGGAACTACTCAGTGTAGTTTTTCGTTAACCTCTAGTCCATTTTAACGACGTCGGTCACTCGCCCGTTGCGGGAAGTGAAGCGGCCCACTGGACCACCTCGGTGACGGGCAGCCCGGCGAGGTCGCCCGGCTCGAACCAGGCCGCCGACGCGGTCGAGCCGCCGGCCGCCTCCGTCACGCTCGGTGTCGACGGCTCGGGCACCTGGACGCGGTAGAGCGCCCGGACCGCATGCCAGTTCATCGGGTACCCCTCCGGGCCGACAAGACCCGAACTGCGCCGATGTGTCACCCCGAGCAGTTCGACGATCTCGCCGCGCTGGCCGGTCTCCTCGTACAACTCGCGCAACAGGGCCTCGGCCGGCTGCTCGCCGACGTCGGTCCCGCCGCCGGGCAGGTGCCAGCGGCCCGCCCCGGGGAATCCGGGGGCGATCCGGGTGAGCAGGACGCGTCCGGCCCGGTCGGTGACGAACCCGTAGGCGGCGAAGCGCTGCCCCTTCGGCAGCTCGGACTCGCTCGCCGGCTCGGCGTCGACGCGCCCGGGCGCGTCGGCGGGGACGACGTCGAAGAGGACGCGATCCTCGTGGAGATCGGGGGTGGTCAGGGCGAGCACGTCGCGTACACCCGAAACCGCCACCGGCAGCCCGGCGCTCTCGCGGAACAGCCGGACCACCGCGGACGCCGGGTTCTCCCCGTGCCGGATCGGCCCGCCGATTTCCTCGGTCCCGCCCGGCAGCCGCCCGTAGACCGTGATCACCCGTGTCCGCGTCATGGTGATCAGCGTAGGCCGACCCCGCGAAGGGCCTCCTCCGTCACCTCGGTCAATGGCAGCTCGTCCAGGTCGTCCGGGTCGAACCAGCGCGCCTCGGCGGTCGAGCCGCCCACGTCGTGGATCACCGGGCGGCTGGAGCGGGCCACCTGGACGCGGTAGAACGCGCGGACGCCGTGCCAGTCGATCGGGTAGCCCTCGGGGCCGAGCTGGGCCGCGTCGCGATGGCTGGCCACGCCGAGCAGCTCGACGATCTGCCCCTCCTGGCCGGTCTCCTCGACCAGCTCGCGGATGAGCGCGACGCCGGGCTGCTCGCCGAAGTCCGTGCCGCCGCCGGGCAGGTGCCAGCAGCCGCCGCCGGGGTAGCCGTCGGAGATGCGGGTGAGCAGGACGCGGTTGCGCCGGTCGGTGCAGACCGCGTAGGCGGCGAAGCGCTGGGCGCGGTGCAGCCCGTCGGGGCCGGGCACCGCGTAGAAGGATGGCACCTCGGGCGTGCCGTCGGGCCGGATGTCGGCGGTGGCGTCGGGCAGGCCGAGCGCGTCGGCGGTGAACCGGCGCAGCGGCAGGGTCTGCGCCTCCTCGAGGGTGACCCAGCGGGCGAGGTCGGTGGGCTGCCCGACCCGGTCGCGCAGCGCGCCGCCGCGCACCGAGACCTCGTAGATCAGCCGATCGGTGTGGATCGTGAGCCCGCGCGTCGGCAGGGCCCGCATGTCGGCCAGGACGTCGCGCAGCTTGACCACGGCGACGGAGAGCCCGGTCTCGGCCGCCGTCTCGCGCACGACGGTGTCGACCGGGTTCTCACCGTGGTCGACGGCGCCGCCGGGCAGCGACCAGGCCCCGGGCGTCCCGGACTTGGCCGAGGCCCGCACGAGCAGGAAGGCATCGCCGTCGACGCACACGCAGTAGGCCGCGATGCGCCGCAGCGGCTGTAGCGCTGGAGTCACGGAGATAAATTGTCCGGCTTTCCCAGCCGCTCGCCAAGAGCGAGTTCAGCCTGAAACGGCTGAATGAAATTCCTCTCAGGGGTGGATGGCCGGGCCGGGCGCCGGGTCACTCCCACTCAATGGTGCCCGGCGGCTTGGACGTAACGTCCACGACCACGCGGTTGACCTCGCGGACCTCGTTGGTGATCCGGGTCGAAATCTTGGCGATCAGCTCGTGCGGCAGCCGCGACCAGTCCGCGGTCATCGCGTCGTCGCTGGAGACCGGGCGCAGCACGATCGGGTGACCATACGTCCGCCCGTCCCCCTGCACCCCGACGCTGCGCACGTCCGCGAGCAGCACCACCGGGAACTGCCACACGCTGCGGTCCAGCCCCGCGGCGGTCAGTTCCTCGCGGGCGATCAGGTCGGCGGCCCGCAGGATGGCCAGCCGCTGCTCGTCCACCGCGCCGATGATGCGGATCGACAGGCCCGGCCCCGGGAACGGGTGGCGCATGACGATCTCCTCGGGCAGCCCGAGCGCGGCCCCGATCTGGCGCACCTCGTCCTTGAACAGCGTCCGCAGCGGCTCGACCAGCGCGAACTGCAGGTCGTCGGGCAGTCCGCCGACGTTGTGGTGGGACTTGATGTTGGCGGTGCCGGTGCCGCCGCCGGACTCGACCACGTCCGGGTAGAGCGTGCCCTGCACGAGGAACTCGACGTGCTCGTCGGCGTCGAGCTCCCGGGCCGCCGCCTCGAAGGCGCGGATGAACTCGCGCCCGACGATCTTGCGCTTCTGCTCCGGGTCGGTCACCCCGGCCAGGGCCCCGAGGAAGGTCGCGGACGCGTCGACGACCTTGAGGTTGATCCCGGTCGCGGCGACGTAGTCCTTCTCGACCTGCTCCGCCTCGCCCGCGCGCAGCAGGCCGTGGTCCACGAAGACGCAGGTCAGCTGATCGCCGACGGCCTTGTGCACCAGGGCCGCGGCGACCGCGGAGTCGACCCCGCCGGACAGCCCGCAGATCACCCGCTTGGTGCCGACGCGGGCCCGGATCGCCTCGACCTGCTCCTCGATGATGTTGTTCGAGGTCCAGGTGGGCTCGATGCCGGCGATGTCGTAGAGGAAGCGGCGCAGCACCTCCTGGCCGTGCGGGGTGTGCGCCACCTCGGGATGGAACTGCACACCGGCCAGCCGGCGCCCGGTGTCCTCGAACGCGGCCACCGGCGCGCCCGGCGAGCCGCCGGTGACCGTGAAGCCGGCCGGCGCCGCGGTCACGCAGTCGCCGTGGCTCATCCACACCGACTGCTCGGCCGGCAGGTCCCGCAGCAGCACGCCGCCGCCGGCGGCGAGGGTGAGCGGGGTGCCGCCGAACTCGCGGTTGCCGGTGTGGGCCGCCTCGCCGCGCAGGGCCACCGCCATCGCCTGGAAGCCGTAGCAGATGCCGAAGACCGGCACCCCGGCCTCGAACAGCGCCGGGTCGACCTGGGGCGCGCCCTCCTCGTAGACCGATGACGGACCGCCCGAGAGGATGATCGCCGCGGGGCGCTTGGCCAGCAGGTCGGCGACCGGCATCGAGCTCGGCACGATCTCCGAGTAGACGTGGGCCTCGCGCACCCGGCGGGCGATCAGCTGGGCGTACTGCGCACCGAAGTCGACGACGAGCACTGGCTGCGGCGTGGTCATGGACAAAAGCCTAGACGGAGCGCGGCCGGAGCCTCCGCGGGGACGGCGGGACGTGACGGAGCTATCGGTGCGACCGGGACGTAGGGCGCGCCCAGGTCCGGGCGCGGGTCCGGCTCGCCCTTGTTCGGCCACATCGACGCCGCCCGCTCGGCCTGCGCGGCGATCGTCAGCGACGGGTTCACCCCCAGGTTGGCCGAGACCGCGGCGCCGTCGACGACGTGGAGTCCCGGATGACCGAAGACGCGGTGGTACGCGTCCACGACCCCGGTCTGCGCCGAGTCCCCGATCGCGGCGCCGCCGAGGATGTGCGCGGTGAGCGGGATGTTGAAGACCTCCGACCAACCGCCGCCCGGCAGCCCGCCGATCTCCTCGGCGAGCAGGCGGACGGCCTCGTTGCCCGCCGGGATCCAGGCCGGGTTCGGCTCGCCGTGCCCCTGCGTCGTGGTGAGCCGCCGCCGGCCCGTCCACGAGCGCTTGTAGTGCACGTCCAGCGAGTTGTCGAGGGACTGCATGACCAGCGCGATCACGGTCTTGTGCGACCAGCGGCGGACCGAGAGCACCCGCAGATGCCGCAGCGGGTGGCGGAAGAACACGCCGAACCAGCGCAGCGGCCGCCAGGGACCGCCGTCGGTGAGCACGGTCTGCAGCAGGCCCATCGCGTTGGAGCCGGGGCCGTAGCGCACCGGCTCGATGTGGGTGTTCGCGTCCGGGTGGAACGAGCTGGTGATCGCCACGCCGTCGGTGAAGTCGACGCCCTTGCGCAGCGAGCGGGCGCCGACGATGGACTCCGAGTTGGTGCGGGTCAGCGTGCCCAGGCGGGGCGAGATCCGGGGCAGCACGCCGTCGGCCCGCATGCGGTGCAGCAGGCGCTGGGTGCCGATCGCGCCGGCGGCGAAGACGACCTGGCCGGCCTCGAAGGTCTGCCGCCGGCGGCGCCGGTCGGTGCCGCGGGTGTGCACCGAATACCCCTCGGCGGTGGGACGCACCGCGGTGACCGTCGTGAGCGGGTACACCCGCACGCCCTGCTGTTCGGCGAGGTACAGGTAGTTCTTCACGAGCGTGTTCTTGGCCCCGACGCGGCAGCCGGTCATGCAGGAGCCGCAGTGCGTGCAGGTCTGGCGGATCGGCCCGGCGCCGCCGAAGTAGGGGTCCACGCCGGAGCGGCCGAAGTACACCCCGACCGGCGTGGCGTGGAAGGACTCCCCGACGCCCATGCGCTCGGCCACCGTGCGGAAGGCCCGGTCGGCGGCGGTGGTGCGGGCGTAGGTCGCGACCCCGAGCATGCGCTCGGCCTGGTCGTAGAAGGGCTCGAGCTCGGCCCGCCAGTCGGTGATGCCCCGCCACTGGGGGTCCTCGTAGAAGGGCGGGAGGGGGCGGTACAGCGTGTTGGCGTAGACCAGCGACCCGCCCCCGACCCCGGCGCCGGCGAGCACCAGCACGTTGCGCAGCATGGTGATCCGCTGAATGCCGAAGCAGCGCAGTGCCGGAGCCCACAGGAAGCGCCGCGCGTCCCAGGAGGTCTTCGGGAACTCCTCGTCGGCGAAGCGGCGCCCGGCCTCCAGGACGGCGACCGAGTACCCCTTCTCGGCCAGGCGCAATGCGGTCACACTGCCGCCGAACCCCGATCCGATGACCACGACGTCGTAGCGCATGCCCCATAGTGACTCGTGAGTAACTTGGACGGAAGCCCCTTCGGTTTCGGTGGTCATTTGCGGCAGACTGGTCAACTATGGCGAGACTTCCCGGCGGGCTGCCCGTCTGGCGTGGTCGCCGGCTGCTGGGCACCGACGAGGCCGGCCCCGCCGCCGGGGCGCCGCCGCCCGCGCTGCCGGCCGTCGATGCGGCCCACCACGCGGCGCTGCACTCCGTGGTGCTCGACGCGCTGAAGTTCGCCGACGTGGGGGCTCCGCCGTCGGTACACCTCGGAGGCTCCGCGACGGTGCGGTTCCGGGGCGGCGCGCTCGTCATCGGCCTGCCCCTGGCCTGGGGACTCTCCGCCGACCAGCTGCGCGTGCTGCTCACCCACGAGCTCGCCCTGCCCGCCTCGCGCCACCCCGACCTCGTGCGGGGCCTGCTCGACGCCCGCCACCGTACCCCGGCCGGGGAGAAGGCCGCCGCCCGCCACGCCCGCCTGCTCGCCGCCACCGAGCCGCTGCTGGCCGAGGCCGAACAGGTCCGCGACGCGGCCGCGATCACGGCGGCCGGCGGCGGCCTCTCCGCCGTCGAGGACGCGGCCCGGGCCCTGCTCAAGGCGGCCGCCATCCACGCCGCGTTCTCGGCCTTCGCCGCGGCGCCGCTGGCCTCGGGCACCATGTCGGCCTTCAACACCGGCTCCCTGCCGACGACCGGCCCGATCCGCGCGGAGGACCTGCACGCGGGCTGGCGGCTGCGGCTCTCCCGCTGGGGCGCGCCCACCGCCGACGTCGACCGCGAGGAGCTCGCCGGGCACCACCCCGGGCTCGCCGAGGAGCTGCGCGCCCCGGCCGACGGCCCGCTCGTGACCCTGGACCCCGACGCGGCCCACATCGACGAGCTCGGCCCGGCGGCGCTGCGCACCCTGGCCGCCGAGGTGCTGCCGTCCGGCCCGGGCGAGCCCTGGGTCCGGCTCGCCGACCTGCCCGTCGAGGCCTACCTGCCGGACGTGGAGCGACGGGCCCGGCAGTACGTCGAGGCGGTCCACGAGGTCCTGGGCCGCACGCCGGACGGGCGCGACGAGCTGGCCGGGACGTTGCTGCGCCGGCCGGTGGACGTGGAGCGGGCGCGGCGGGGCCTGCCGGCGGCCGCGGACTCGGAGCCGCCGCCGTGGATGGGGGCGGCGCTGCTGGCCGTGGTGGTCGAGTACACGCTGCTGCGCAAGGGCTGGCGGCGGGAGCATCCGCTGTTGCCGCGGCGGCTGGTCGCGCCGGACTCGGATGCGGTGCTGGACCTCAACGAGCTGGTACGCAGCGACCCGGGCGCCCTGCGCACGCACCTGGGCTGACGCTTGCCGCGCGTTCGCCCGCGGTCCTCGATGCGTCGGACGCGGGTCACGGCGAGCCGCGCCGACCGTCGGCCGACGTCCAGGTCCACTTCCGTCCGCTCCCGCACCGAGATCGCCGACGGCAACGCGCCACCATCCAGCCGCCGCGGCGCCGCAACGCGCCGCCGGGGGCCGAGCCGGCCAATCCGACCGTCGCCGCGCCGCCTGCACCGTCACAGCATCCCCGGAGCCGCCGTGGAAATCGGACGCTCCGCGTCCGACATATCGCATTCATACCCCGACGGGGATAAGTCCGAAATATCCGTGCGCGGAGCGCCGGATATTTCGGACAAGCGCGAGAGCTACAGGTTCGGCGCCTGCGTGATCGAGAGCTCGGCGGGCTGGATCACCATGTACCCGTTCTGCGTCCGCTGCTCCACCACCCCCGCCGCGAGCTGGTTCACGCCCGTGCCGTCGAACCGGACCCCGTTCCACGGCATGATCGTCTGGGTCGCGGGCAGCGTGAGCTGCTGGACCGAGTTGCGCACCGCCTGCTTCGTGTAGTCGCCCGCCTGGTCCATCGCCATCGCCAGGGTGAGCGTCGCCATGAACGCGTCCGCCGCGACCTCGGTCAGCTTGGTGTGGAACGCCTGCTCGAACATCGCGCCGATGACCTGCGCGGTCGGGTTGCGCGTGGCGAACTCGTTCGACCAGCCCGCGGCCCGCAGCGCGGTCGGGTTCTTCACGCCGTCGAGCGCGGCGACGCCCGGGCCGAGCGCGATCACCGAGGCGGTGCCCTTGAGCTTCACCGCGAGGTCGTTGGCGGCGCTCGCCTCGGCGGGGCTGGTGACGATGGCGAGCACCGCGTCGCCCTTCTGCACCTGCCCGTTCGGCTGGCCGGCCTCGCTGCCGGTGAGGGGCAGCACGTGGTCCTTGCCCGCGACGTCGTAGCCGGAGGACTGGCTGAGGTCCTCGATCGAGTTCTTGAGGCTCGCGACCTCCTTGCCGAGCTCGCCGCCCGGCGCGCCGGACGCGGTCACGATGCGCTTGACCTGGCCGTTCGTGCCCTTGTAGCGGTAGAGCAGGTCCAGCGCGGTGTTGACCAGGTGCCGGTCGGTCGGCTGGATGCGGAAGTGCCCGGCGCGGTTGGACTCGCTGAAGGTGTCCGACGTGGTCAAGCTGTCGACCAGGGAGACGCCGAGGAAGTCGGCGACCCGGCTGGTCGTCTGGGCGACGTCGATGGTGTCGGCGAGGATCAGGCCGACCGCGCCGTCGTCGACGAGCTTGGTCGCCTCCTTCTCGATCCGCTCCGGCGCGCTGGCGGTGTCGCCGGTCAGCAGCGTGAGCTTGGTGCCGCCGCGCAGGCCGACGCCGGGGCCGAGGGGCAGGGGCAGCGGCTTGCTCGGGACGTCGCGGTTGACCACCTCGATGGCGAGCCGGGCGCCGAGGGTGGCCTGCTGGCCGAGCTGCGCGTTGGGCCCGCTCGTGGGCACCAGGAGCCCGATCGCGACGCTGGCCGGCGGGGTCACGGCCGGCTTCGCGTCGCCCGTGCACGCCGACATGAGTAACGCCGACGCCAGCACCAGGGCAGTCACTGCGGGCCGTCGGCCCCGGGTGAGCACGGCGTATGACTCCTTGTGGCGCGTGGCTGGTCGGACGGCCGTATCCTTCCCGTCTGATCAATGCGTAGCAAGCCCGCTGTCCGGCTTCGAGTATTGTGACCTGCGCCACTATGACGTGGTTGGACACTGGTCGCAACCCTGGTTTGATAAGTGCCGCACGCTGCTCGGCAGCGCGATGACGCATGCGAAAGGTGTGGAGGGGTGCAGACCTTCGCTTCGCCGCCTTCGACGAGGGCTCCGGCCGTCGTGATGAAGGTGAACAGCCATCGCCGTAGGCGGCCCGGGGAACCGCAACGGCGCAGCGCATCCCTGTTCCGGGTGCGCGACTGGCGCGTGCCCACGAAGCTCGCGGCCGTGCTCGTGCTGCCCGCGGTGGCGTTCCTGGTCATCGCCGGCGTGCAGATCAACGTCTCCGTGCAGGACGCGACGAAGCTGGACCAGTTCGCCCAAGGGGTCAAGGTCGGCCGCCAACTGACCGATCTCATCCACCAGTTGCAGCTGGAGAGGGACCGAACGGTCGGATATCTCGCCAAGTCGACCAGTGGACCCCAGCCGTCCGGTCCGAATCAGGCCGCCGACGACCTGGCCGAGAGCCAGGCGGCGACCGACTCCGCGCTGCGCGCCTTCTCCGAGCAGGCCCGCCCGCTGCTCAAGAACCCGATCTTCAGCGGCGTGCAGAACCGGATGACCGCCGACTTCACCGACCTCGGCCTGGTCCGCGACGGCGTCGCGCACCGGTGGCTGCGCGAGGAGGCGGTGTTCGAGCAGTACTCGGTGACCATTCAGCACCTCTTCGACCTGGTGCCGGACCGGCCCGACATCGGCGGCGACTCCCAGTCGGTGGCCGAGGTCGCCTCGCTCATGGACCTCGCCCAGGCCAAGGAGCTCAAGGACCAGCTGCGCGGGCGGATCTTCGCCGCGGCCAGCGCCGGCAAGTTCGCGCCGGACGACTTCGAGACCTTCTCCGAGATCCAGGCGCGGCAGGTCGCCGCAGTCGAGCGGTTCCGCGCGTCGGCGAGCCCGGCCCACCTCGCGCTCTACGTGAGCAACCTGCGCCAGGACGCGGTCTCCACCGTCGCCCGGCTGCAGCAGGACATCATCTCCCGGGCCCGGGGCGCCGCGGTCGGCGTCTCCGCCGAGGACTGGTGGCGGGCGAGCACGCTGGAGCTGGGGTACATCCGCAGCATCGAGAAGGCGATGCTCGAGGACGCGATCACGGGCGCCGCCGACCGCAGCAGCACCCAGCGGACCAACGCCATCGTCGCCACTTCGGCGATCGTGCTGGTCATGCTCCTGGCGCTGCTGCTGTCCTGGCTCATCGGCCGGTCGATGGCCCGCTCGCTGCGCCAGCTGCGGGCCCAGGCGCTCGACGTGGCCCAGCATCGGCTGCCGGAGGCGATCCAGCGCCTGCGGACGCTGCCGCGGGGCGAGACGGTCACCGTCGACACCACGACCCGCGTGCGCTCGTCCGACGAGATCGGCGAGGTGGCGGACGCGTTCACCGCCGTGCACCGCAGCGCCGTCAGCCTCGCCGTCGAGCAGGCGGTCATGCGGCGCAACGTCAACTCGATGTTCGTCAACCTGGCCCGCCGGTCGCAGACGCTGGTCGAGCGCCAGCTGCAGCTGCTGGACCAGCTCGAGTCGGCCGAGACCGACCCGGACCAGCTGGCCAACCTGTTCCGCCTGGACCACCTGGCCACCCGCATGCGCCGCAACGACGAGAACCTGCTGGTCCTCGCGGGCAGCGAGGCGACCCGGCGGTGGGCCCAGCCCGTGTCGCTGTCCGCGGTCATGCTCGCGGCCATGGCGGAGATCGAGCAGTACGCCCGCATCCGCCAGGACGTGTCCAACGACGTCTTCGTCGTCGGCCACGCGGTCTCCGACATCGTGCACCTCTTCGCGGAGCTGCTGGAGAACGCGACCACGTTCTCGCCGCCGGACACCGTGGTGACGGTGACCGGCTGGCCGGCCCAGCAGGCCCGCGAGGCGACGATCGTCATCGAGGACAAGGGCATCGGCATGACCGAGTCCGGCCTCATCGAGGCGAACGAGCGCGTCTCCAGCCCGATCGCGATCGACGTGGCCGCCTCCGAGCGGATGGGTCTGGTCGTCGTCGGCCACCTCGCCGACCGGCACGGGGTGTCGGTGCGGCTCACGGCGAGCGAGGAGGGCGTGACGGCGTACGTCACCCTGCCCGCCCGCCTCCTCGCGGCCCCGCCGGACGGGGTCGGGCTCTACGGCAACAACGCGGCCACGCGGCTCGCGGGCGCGGCTCGCCTGCCGATCCCGGTCGACGGCGGCACCTCGCAGGCCCCGGCCGCGACCGAGCCCTCCGGCGAGCACCCGACCGCGGTCCTGCCGGCGCTGCCGTCCCGCCCGTCGAGGCCGGCCGAGGAGCCCGCGGATGACGAGGCGGATTCGGACGTACCGGCGGTGGCGGCGCCCCGGCTGCCGGAAGCGCCCGAGGCCGTGCCGGTCTCGGCGGTCCCGGTGTCCGCCGCGCCGGTGTCCGCGGTGCCTGTCTCGGCCGCACCTGTCTCAGCCGCGCCGGTGTCGGCCGCACCCGTCTCAGCCGCGCCCGTCTCGGCCACGCCGGTGTCAGCCGCACCCGTCTCGGCCACGCCGGTGTCGGACGCGCCCGTCTCGGCGGTCCCGGTGTCCGCGGCGCCGGGAGCGGCCGCGCCCGGCTCGCCGCCGAAGAGCGTCAACGGCGTCAAGCGCGGGCCGGTCCGCGCCGAGGACATCATCGCCGGTGCGTCGCGGCCCAACGGTGCGCCCGCGACGGCCGCGAAGGGCACTCGCTGGTGGTCGCGCGGTGGGGGCGGCGACGCTGCGGCCCCGGCCCCCGTCGTCCCGGCCCAGCGGCAGCCGGTGACCGCCGGCACGAGCAGTGCCGGGCTGCCGATCCGCGTGCCGCAGGCGCAGCTGCCGGGCGATCCGAGCGTGCCCGCGCCCGCGCCGGAGGAGACGCAGCAGGTCACGGTGGCCCACACCGAGCCGGACCCGGCCAGCGTCGGCAGCATGCTGACCCGGTTCTACAGTGGCGTGCATCGGGCCGCGAACGAGGACGAGGTGCCCACGGTGCCGATCAACGAACATCGAGGGAGCACGGCGTGACCCTGAGCCAACAAGCACGGGACCTGAGCTGGCTGATCAACGCGTTCACCGAGCGGGTCCCCGGCATCGCCCATGCTGTGGTGGTGTCCTCCGACGGCCTGCTCGTGGCCGTCTCGGACCATCTGCCCCGTGACAGCGCCGACCAGCTCGCCGCGGTCACGTCGGGCCTGGTGAGCGTCACCAGCGGCGCCGCGCGGATCTTCGACGGCGACGAGGTCAAGCAGACCGTGGTGGAGATGGGCCAGGGGTTCTTCCTGGTCATGTCGATCCGCGACGGCTCGATCCTGGCCACGCTGGCCGGCCGCGAGGCCGACATCGGCGTGGTCGGCTACGAGATGGCGCGCCTGGCCAAGCAGGCGGGCGAGATGCTGACCCCGGCGCTGCGCGCGGAGCTGCAACAGGCGCTGCCCCGCTGACGAGAACGAGACGGCCTCGGGGGCCGGGCTCTCCGCCCGGCTCCCCGAGGCCGTGTGGCTGTTGTGACGAGCGCGAAGGTCCGGCCGCCGCGCCCACCGCGGACGGTGAGGCCACGGGAGTTACGGTCCGGACCACGACGGACGTCGCGGTAGCTCTCCGCTGTTACTTGTCGAGGATGAGCCCGACCTTCTGGAATTCCTTGAGGTCGCGGTACCCGCACTTCGCCATCGCCCGCTTGAGCGCGCCGAACAGGTTGAGCGCGCCGTCGGGGTCCTCGGACGGGCCGTAGAGCACCTTCTCCAGCGTGCCCAGCACCGGCTCGGCCGAGCCGAAGGAGCCGCGGGGCAGCTTCGGGTGGCTCGCCGCCGAGTGCCACCAGGCGCCGCCGCCCGGGGCCGAGTCGCTGCGCGAGAGCGGCTCGCCGACCATCACGGCGTCGGCGCCGCAGCCCAGCGCCTTGGCGATGTCGCCCGAGGTCTGGATGTTGCCGTCGGCGATGATGTGCACGTAGCGCCCGCCGGTCTCGTCCAGGTAGTCGCGGCGCGCGTCCGCGGCGTCGGCGATCGCGGTCGCCATCGGCACCCGGATGCCGAGCACGCGGTCGGTCGTCGACCACTCGTCGGCGCCGATGCCCACGATGACGCCCGCGGCGCCGGTGCGCATCAGGTGCAGCGCGGTCTGGTAGTTGGTGCATCCGCCGACGATGACCGGCAGGTCGAGGTCGGCGATGAACTCCTTGAGGTTCAGCGGCTCGTCGGTGGTCGAGACGTGCTCGGCCGAGACCAGCGTGCCCTGGATGACCAGGATGTCCACGCCGGCGTCGAGGATCACCGGGGCGAGCGCCAGGGTGTGCTGCGGCGAGACGCGCACCGCGACCGTGATGCCGCCGTCGCGCATCTCCTTGACCCGCTCGCCGATCAGCTCGGGCTTGATCGGCTCCGCGTAGACCTCCTGGAGGCGCTGCGTGGCGGGGGCCTCGTCGTCGAGACCGGCCAGCTCCTCGAGGATCTTGGTCGGGTCGGCGTACCGCGTCCAGAGCCCCTCGACGTTGAGCACGCCCAGGCCGCCGAGCTTGCCGAGCGCGACCGCGGTGGCCGGGCTCATCGTGGCGTCGGACGGGTGAGCGACGCAGGGGATCTTGAACGGGTACGCGTCGAGCTGCCAGTTCGTGGAAACGTCGTCGACGTCGCGGGTGCGGCGCGTCGGGACGATCGCGATGTCGTCCAGGTGGTAGCCACGCCGGGCACTCTTGCTGAGCCCGATCTCGACCACGTCACGCATGTCAGCTCCTGTTGGAATAGGGGTGTTCGTCCACCGCGTCAGCGCGAGTGGTAGTTCGGGGCCTCGACGGTCATCTGGATGTCGTGCGGGTGGCTCTCCTTGAGGCCCGCCGCGGTGATCCGGATGAGCCGGGCGCGCTCGTGCATGTCGGCCACCGTGGCCGCGCCGACGTAGCCCATGCCGGAGCGCAGGCCGCCGATGAGCTGCTGGGCGACGGCGGAGAGGGGGCCGCGGTAGGCGACCTGGCCCTCGATGCCCTCCGGCACCAGCTTGTCGTCGGAGCTCACGTCGTCCTGGAAGTAGCGGTCCTTGGAGTAGGAGCGCGCCTGGCCGCGGGACTGCATCGCGCCGAGGGAGCCCATGCCGCGGTACGTCTTGAACTGCTTGCCGTTGATGAAGATCAGGTCGCCGGGGCTCTCCTCGCAGCCGGCCAGCAGGCTGCCCAGCATCACGGTGTCGGCGCCGGCCGCGATGCCCTTGGCGATGTCGCCGGAGTACTGCATGCCGCCGTCGGCGATGACCGGCACGCCCAGTGGACGACAGGCCCGGGACGCCTCCATGATCGCCGTGATCTGCGGCACACCCACGCCCGCGATGACCCGCGTGGTGCAGATCGAGCCGGGCCCGACGCCGATCTTGACCGCGTCGGCGCCGGCCTCGGCCAGCGCCCGGGCGCCCTCGTAGGTCGCCACGTTGCCGCCGACGACGTCGACCGCGGTGTCCTTCTTCAGCCGCTGCACCATCTCCACAACCATCCGGTTGTGCCCGTGTGCGGTGTCGACCATCACGATGTCGAGGCCGGCGTCGATCAGGGTGCGGGCCCGCTTGTAGCTGTCCTCGCCGACCCCGACGGCGGCGGCGACCCGCAGGCGGCCCGCGTCGTCCTTGGTCGCGTGCGGGAACTTCTCGCTCTTGGAGAAGTCCTTCACGGTGATCAGGCCGCGCAGCTTGCCGGAGCCGTCGACGATCGGCAGCTTCTCGACCTTGTGCTTGCGCAGCAGCGCGAGGGCCTCGTCCTTGCTGACCCCGACCCGCGCCGTGATGAGCGGGGTGACGGTCATGATGTCCCGCACCCGGGTCTCGGGGTCGGAGACGAAGCGCATGTCGCGGTTGGTCACGATGCCCACGAGCTGGCCGTCGGCGTCGGTGACCGGGACGCCGGAGATGCGGTACCGCCCGCAGAGCGCGTCCACCTCCCGCAGCGTCGCCTCGGGCGAACAGGTCACCGGGTTGGTCACCATGCCGGCCTCGGAGCGCTTGACCAGGTCGACCTGCTGGGCCTGGTCCTCGATCGAGAGGTTGCGGTGCAGGGTGCCGATGCCGCCCTGCCGGGCCATCGCGATCGCCATCCGGGCCTCGGTGACCGTGTCCATCGCGGAGGACACCAGCGGTATCCGGAGGGTGATGTTGCGGGTGATCCGGCTTGAGGTGTCGACGCCGCTGGGCACGACGTCCGATTCGCCCGGCAGCAGCAGCACGTCGTCGAAGGTCAGGCCCAAAGGCAGCACGTCAGGTCGGGAGAAATCCATGAAGCGCATCCCAGCTCTCGGTCGTCCGGCGGGTGCGTCTCATCGTACTTCCGCCCCGGCGGCGCACCCGTCCGCCATGGCAGAGCCGTGCCCGGCCCCACACCAGGGCCGAATGGGGATACCGTTGAGGCGTGCACGAAGAGCCCATCGACCCCTTCGCCGGCGACCCGGCCGATCCTTCGGCCGAGCTCGACGACAGCGGGAACGAAGACCCGTTGACCGCCGCCGAGCGCCAGGACGTTCTCGAGGACCTCGCGGACCTCGAGATCTACCAGGCGCTGCTCACGGCGATCGGCGTCCGTGGGCTCGTCATCGAGTGTGAGGACTGCCACGAGCCGCACTATTTCGACTGGGATTTGCTGCGGGGGAACCTGAAACACCTGCTCACGTCCGGTCGACCGCGCGTGCACGAGCCCGCCTTCGACCCCGATCCCGACCATTACGTCACATGGGAGTACGCGCGGGGTTACGCTGACGGTGTTCACGACGCACTGGCGAGTGCGACCGACGACGGCGACGGCTAGCAGGCCCTCGTTTAGGTTTCCCGCGCGGCGGGTACCGCAGCGGCATGCCCCGGATGGCCTGCAGCGCCGCTAACTCACGAGCCCGGCGCGGAACGCCGCCGCTACGGCGTGTGCCCGGTCGCGTGCGCCGAGCTTCCGGAACAGCCGGCGAGCGTGCGTCTTGACCGTGTCCTCGGAGACGAACAGCTCCCGCCCGATCTCGGCGTTGCTCTTGCCGTCCGCCATCCCGCGCAGCACCTGCAGCTCCCGCTCGGTGAGCTCCACCCGCCGGCGCGGAGGCTCGCCCGGCACGTCGCCGCGCTGCTGCGGCACGCCGGCCCCGGTCACCCGGGCCCCCGGCATCCCGACCGCGGTCCGCGCCGTCCCGGGCAGTCCGCGCCCGGCCTGCAGCATTCCCCCGGCCGCCTGGCTCGGCGCACCCATGCGCGCCTGGAGCACCGGCTCGCCGTTGCTGCGGCCCACCTGGCTCAGCACCAGCAGCACCGCCTTCGCGAGCGTCGTCACCGGGTCGGCCGTGTCGACCCGGATGACCGCCCGCGCGCCGGCCGCGATCGCCGCGGCGGCGGCCCGGGGCTCCTCCGTGCCGAAGAAGACCACGGTTGCGCCCGGCGCCACGGCCAGCACGCGGCGGGAGAACTCCGCACTGTCGGGACGGGCCAGCGTCGGGTCCGCCAGCACCAGGTCGGCCGGCTGCTCGGAAAGACGCGCCAGGGCCTCGACCATCGTGACGGCGGTCCGCACCGCGTGTGCCACTCCCAGCCTGGCCGCGGCCGCCGCAACCGTCTGTGCCGCGACCTGTGTTCGCACACACACCAAAATCGTACGCACCGTCGTGCTCCTCTCTCTCAAAGAGAGAAACACGAAAAGGCGAGATCTAGACGTGGTTTCACCGCGATTGGCCTACGAGAAATTGACCGACGACATGCCGTTACCTGTGGCGGTCTCGCGCGTTGTACCCGAAATGGGCAACGCGCGAATTCCAGGCCGCACGCCTGGAAGGAGGAGCGAATGACGAATGTGACTCGCCTGCCCGGTCCGATCGCGGACATTTGGGACTGGCAGCGGCTCGGGCTGTGCCGCGGACGGGACAGTGCCCAGTTCTTCCACCCCGACGGCGAGCGCGGCGCTTCGCGCGGTCGTCGGGAGTCCGCCGCCAAGAACGTCTGCCGGGCGTGCCCGGTGCGGGCGGAGTGCGCCGCGCAGGCGCTCACCACGCGGGAGCCCTACGGCGTGTGGGGCGGCTTCACCGAGGGCGAGCGGCTGCGGCTGCTGGCGCTGGGCTGGGAGGACGCCGCGGACCGGCGCCGCACCCGGGTCGACGTCGGGCGCCTGGAGGCGAAGCTGGGTCTGCGGCCGACCGCGCCGACGCCGTCGCCGAACCAGGGCGCCCAGCAGCCGCTGCGCGCGGTGCCGGCCCGCCCGGGCCCGACGCACCCGGCCCCCGGGGTGCCGTCGCAGCGGCGCCCGCAGGTGTCGGCCGGCAACGTCCGGTCCCGCACCGCGGCCCGCTAGGCGCTACTTCACCTCAATATCGATCGAGTGCCACCCCGTGGCGCCGTCGGGATCCGGCGGCGCCACGGCGTCTGTCTGCGTCTCGCCGCCGTTGTCGGTGGCGCGCACGGTGATGCGGTGCCGCCCCGGCGTGGCCTGCCACTTGAGGGTCCATTGCCGCCAGGTGTCGATCGACGGTACGGGCAGCAGGCTCGCGACCTGCCAGGCCCCGTCGTCCACCCGGACTTCGACCTTGGAAATGCCACGGTGCTGCGCCCAGGCCACGCCCGCAATCATGATCTCGCCCGCCCTGGGATTGCTCCCGTCCCGCGGTGTGTCGATTCTTGACTCGGTCTTGATCGGCCCCTTGGCGGCCCATCCGCGCTTGATCCAATAGGCGTCGAAATCGGCGAACGAGGTCAACTCGAGTTCGACCAGCCATTTGGTGGCGGACACATATCCGTACAACCCCGGCACCACCATCCGAACCGGAAACCCGTGCTCGACGGGCAGCGGCTCGCCATTCATGGCGATGGCCAGCATGGCGTCGCGGCCGTCCTGGAGCACCGCCGTCGGGGTGCCCGCGGTGAACCCGTCGATCGAGCGGCTCACGACCTGGTCGGCGCCGGGCCGGGGCCGCGCCTCGGCGAGCAGGTCGGAGATGCGCACACCCTGCCACTTCGCGTTGCCGATGAGGCCCCCGCCGACCTCGTTGGAGACGCAGGCCAGGGTGACGTACCGTTCGATCATGGGCCGTTTGAGCAGCTCGTCCCAGCTGATCGTGAGCTCCTTGTCGACCCGGCCGTGGATGCGCAGCTTCCAGTCCCGGGTGGTGAGCTGCGGGACGACCAGCGCGGTGTCGATCTGGTAGAAATCCTTGTTCGGCGTGACGAAGGGTGCGAGATCGGGCAGGGCCGCGTCCGCCTGGGGCGGCAGCGGCGCCACGCTGTTCGGGGCGACGGTGGGCAGATCGATCGACGCCCGGTCCTCCTCGACGTTGCGCCGGGTGGACCACCAGCGCCCGGCGAAGCCCACGATGGCGGCGCCCAGCAGGGTGTACCCGCTCGCGCGCAGGAACCACCGGCGGTCCTCGGCCGTGGCGTCGTCGCCGGCCTCGTGGGTGAGCAGCCAGTGCAGGACCCCGGCGCCGGCGGCCGCGCCCAGCAGCGTGGGGAGGAACGCATACCAGGGCGCGTTGTGGCGACTGAGCGCGGCGGCGATCCCGATGGCGCCGAAAAGAGCGATGCCGGCGTACCCCCACGAGCGCCGCCGAGTCGCGAGCACCCCGATGCCGGCCGCGAAGGCCGCGAGGACGACGAGCGTACCGATGCTCAGCGCAAGCTTGTCGTAGGTGTAGAACACCTCGACGGCCAGATCCTTGACCTTGGCCGGAACGCTGTCGACGACCACGCCGCCGACGCTGACCAACGGCGACGTGGACGCGCCGGTGAAGATCGCGACCACTTCGGCCACGCCGAGCGCGGTACCCGCGGCGGCGAGGCCGGCGAGCGCACCGAACTTTCGAGTGTGCACGGTTACAGCATGCGGCGATCATCCGTACCGCACCAAGCCGCGTAATGGGTCCCTAACCTTTTCCTGAGGCGGTCGTGACGCCGGCGTATTCCTCCGAACGCCCAACGTGACCGCTCCTGGCCCTTCGAGCCGCTCGGACAGCTCGACCGGCTCGGCACCTGGGGCGGCTCGAACGCGGCTCCGCCCGCTCAACGCGCCGGGCTCGGCATCCTCCGGCGGGCTCGGCTCTGCTCAACGGGCGGGCGAGAACCACGAGCACTCAGCCGGCCCTCAGCGCGCACGACCACCCCGCCAAAGCCGCAGCGGGCGTGACCGCCGCCAACGTCCAGCAGCGAGCGGGCCGCGGCCCGGAAATTCGCAAACCGAATTTATCGCCCACAGGCGAAAAATCCGATAAGTCGCGGCGCGGAGCGCCCGACTTGTCGGGCCAACACCCCCGAGAACGCCGACGAGCCCCGGGCCGAAACCCGGGGCTCGTCGAACGTGCGATGCGAAACCGGTCAGAAGCCCGGCCCGTGCGAGTGCCCGTGGCCGTGGCCGTGTCCGTGGCCACCGGCAGCCGGCTCGGCCGCCTCCGGCTTGTCCACGATCAGGCTCTCGGTCGTGAGCAGCAGACCCGCGATCGACGCGGCGTTGGCCACCGCGCTGTGGGTCACCTTCACCGGGTCGACGATGCCGGACTTGACCAGGTCGACGTACTCGCCCGTGGCCGCGTCGAGGCCCTGGCCGAAGTCGAGGGCCTGGACCTTGCCGACCACGACGTAGCCGTCGAAGCCCGCGTTCTGGGCGATCCACCGCAGCGGCTCCACGAGGGCCTTGCGGACGATCGCGACGCCGACCTTCTCGTCGCCGGTCAGGCCGAGGTCGCCGTCGAGGACCGAGGCGACCTGGGCGAGGGCCGCGCCGCCGCCCGGGACGATGCCCTCCTGCACCGCGGCCTTGGTCGCCGAGATGGCGTCCTCGATGCGGTGCTTGCGCTCCTTCATCTCGATCTCGGTCGCGGCGCCGGCCTTGACGACCGCGACGCCGCCGGAGAGCTTGGCGATGCGCTCGTTCAGCTTCTCCTTGTCCCAGTCGCTGTCGGAGGCCTCGACCTCCTTGCGGAGCTGGTCGACGCGGCCGGTGACCTCGGACTGGTCGCCGCCGCCGTCCACGATCGTGGTCAGGTCCTTGGTGACCACGACGCGGCGGGCGGTGCCGAGCTGCTCGAGACCCGTGTTCTCGAGCTTGTAGCCCAGCTCGGGCGCGACGAGCTCGGCGCCGGTCAGGATCGCGATGTCCTGCAGCATGGCCTTGCGGCGCTCGCCGAAGCCGGGGGCCTTGACCGCGACGACCTTGAAGGTCTTGCGGATGGCGTTCACCACGAGGGTCGACAGGGCCTGGCCCTCGACGTCCTCGGCGATGATCAGCAGCGGCTTGCTGTTCTGGACGATCTTCTCCAGCAGCGGCAGGAGCTCCTCGATGGCGGAGATCTTCTGCGTGGTGATGAGGACGTAGGCGTCCTCGAGGACCGCCTCCTGCGCCTCGCCGTCGGTGACGAAGTGCGGGGAGACGAAGCCCTTGTCGAACTGCATGCCCTCGGTGACCTCGAGCTCGGTGGTGAGCATCGAGCCCTCCTCCACCGTGATGACGCCGTCGCGGCCGACGCGCTCCATGGCCGAGGCGATCAGGTCGCCGATGGTGGCGTCCTGGGCCGAGATGGTGGCGACCTGGGCGATCTCGGTGTGGCTGTCGACCGCGGTGGCCTTGTCCTTGAGGGCCTGGACGATCGCGGCGGCGGCCTGGTCGATGCCGCGCTTCACGCCGGCCGGGTTGGCGCCGGCGGCCACGTTGCGCAGGCCCTCGCGGACAAGCGCCTGGGCCAGGACGGTCGCGGTGGTGGTGCCGTCACCCGCGACGTCGTTGGTCTTGGTGGCGACCTCTTTGACCAGCTGCGCGCCGAGGTTCTCGTAGGGGTTGGCGAGCTCGATCTCCTTGGCGATCGTCACGCCGTCGTTGGTGATGGTCGGGGCGCCGAATTTCTTGTCCAGGACGACGTTGCGCCCGCGGGGGCCGAGCGTGACCTTGACCGTGTCGGCCAGGTGGTTGACGCCGTGCTCCAGAAGGTGGCGCGCCTCGTCGGAGAAGCTCAGGATCTTCGCCATGCGTGTGGATTCCCTTCAAAGCGACACCGCCCCGGCTGCCTCGCGCCTGTTCGCACGGGTCCGGGGCGGTGGCCACTGCTTCTAGTGAAAAACGGTCACTTCTCGATGACGGCGAGGACGTCGCGGGCCGAGAGCACGAGGTACTCCGAGCCGGCGTACTTGACCTCGGTGCCGCCGTACTTCGAGTAGATGACGGTGTCGCCGACCTTGACGTCGATCGGCACCCGGTTGCCCTTGTCGTCGATGCGACCCGGGCCCACCGCGATGACGGTGCCCTCCTGGGGCTTCTCCTTCGCGGTGTCCGGAATGACGATGCCCGAGGCGGTGGTCGTCTCAGCCTCGTTGGCCTGGACCAGGATGCGGTCCTCGAGCGGCTTGATCGCAACCTGCGTCGCGGTAGTCACGGGCATACCCTCCTGGGGTATCGAGCTTGCTAATCGAGTGCCCGGTGAAGCCGTCGTCGCGGGTGCCGGCCCCGGCCGGGTATGTCTGGCACCCTCGGCAGGAGAGTGCTAACTCGGAGGTTATGCCGGTCGCTAGCACTCCGTCAACTAGAGTGCCAGACACGCCACGAAATCACCCCGGACTTTGAAGGATCACGTGCGCCCCGAGGATGTGCAGCCCCTGTTCACGGCGGCCGGCCGGGACGCGCTGGCGGCCGCGTCCGAGCTGCACGACGGCGATCCGCTGGCCGCGGCCTCGGCCCTGCGCGCGCGGGGCATGCCGCCCGAGCTCGCCGCGGCGGCGCTGACCCAGGTGGCGCTGCGGCGCAGGGCGGCGGCGAAGTTCGGTACCGATGCCGCCGTCATGTTCTTCACCCGCGCCGGACTGGAGCAGGCGACCCGGGCCACCGTCGCGCGGAGAAGGGCCGAACGGCTCGCCGCGGCCGGCGTGACCCGGGTGGCCGACCTGGGCTGCGGGATCGGCGCGGACACGATCGCGTTCGCCCGGGCCGGGATGCGCGTGCTGGCCGTGGAGGCCGACCCCGCCACGGCCGAGGTCGCCCGGGCCAACGTCCAGGCGCTCGGCCTCGCCGACCGGGTCCTCGTCGAGGCGCGCGACGCGACCGAGACTCCGCTGGTCGCGATCGACGCGGTGTTCTGCGACCCGGCCCGGCGCACGTCGGGCGGGCGGCGGGTGTTCGACCCGCGGGCCTACTCGCCGCCCTGGGACTTCGTCACCGCGCTGCCGGCCCGGGTCCCGCACACGGTGCTCAAGCTCGCGCCGGGGATCGACCACGCGCTGCTGCCGGAGGGCGCGGAGGGCGAGTGGGTGTCGGTCGACGGGGACGTGGTCGAGGCGGCGGCCTGGTGCGGGCCCCTGGCCGAGGTCCCGCGGCGGGCGACGCTCGTCCGGGACGGGCGAGTTGCGCACATCACAGGCACCGGCGACCGGAAGGCCCCGGTCGGGCCCATCGGCTCGTACCTCTACGACCCCGACGGCGCCGTGGTGCGCTCGCACCTGATCGCCGAGCTGGCCGAGACCCTGGACGGCACGCTGCTGGACGAGTCCATCGCCTACATAACCACGCAATCACCAAGGGCCACGGTATTCGCCAAGTGCTATGCGGTGACCGAGACGTTGCCGATCGCGCTCAAGAAGCTGCGCGCGGCGCTGCGGGACCGGAACATCGGCGCGCTGCAGATCCTCAAGCGCGGCTCGGCCCACGACGTGGAGGACCTGCGCCGGCAGCTCAGACTCCAGGGGACGGAAAGCGCCGTCCTGGCGCTCACCCGCATCGACCACCAGCCCGCGGCCATCCTCCTCAGACCAGTGGATGCCCGAGGCGCCGCTGCAGGTCGCTGAGCGTGTCGTCGGCCAGCGCCTCGGGCGGGCGCAGACCGAGCTGGCTGAGCAGGTGCCGCCCGGTGTCACGGCACATCTCGTAGGTGAGGCGGTCGTTGAGCCAGCGCAGCCACTCCACGATGTCGTTGACGTAGAAGGCCACGCTCTGCTCGGAGTTGCGCTGCCGGCGCTCCTCGGCCACCACCACCAGGGCCGCGGCCAGGCGCCGCCGCGCGAAGTCGTGCCCGGCCAGGGCGTCGGCGAACGCGTCGGCCCGGTGCCGGGGCGCGGTCGGGGACACGGTCAGCTTCGGGAACGGCGGCTCGCCCGCGGTCCACACCTGCGCGCTGCGGGGCACGAACTCGGGGTCCAGCACGACCTCGACCCGCGAGGCGTGGCCGGGGTCGTCGACGGCGACGAGCACGCGCGGGCTGTGGCTGGTGACCTTGGTGACGTACCGCGAAAGCCCCCCGCCCTCCTCGACACAGAACTTGGCGTCCGGCAGCTTCAGCGGCCCGTCGAAGACCAGCTTGCCGACCCGGGGACCGGCTCCCTGCCAGAGCCGCACCCGCACCAGGCCGACCTGCGGCCGCGCGGCGATGCGGACGTGGTGCTCGGTCGCGGTCACCGCGCCGTCGCCGTCGAACACCGACAGGTCGACGCCGCTCGTCGCGCCCAGGAACAGGTGGCCGTGGCCGAGGTACAGCTGGACCGAGCCGATCTGCATGTCGCTATTGTGGGCCAGTGGCGAGCAAGGGCACCCCGGCGACCGCGCTGCTGACGCGCTCGAAGGTCGCGTTCACCCCGCACACCTACGAGGTCGACCCGCGCGCCTCCTCCTACGGCGAGGCGGCCGCCGCGGCCCTCGGCGTCGACCCGGCGCGGCTGTTCAAGACGCTGGTGACGACCGTCGACGGGCAGCTGACCGTCGGCGTGGTGCCGGTCTCGGCCTCGCTGGACCTCAAGGCGCTCGCGGCCGCGGTCGGCGGCAAGCGCGCCGCGATGGCCGAGCCCGCCGCGGCCGAGCGCGCGACCGGCTACGTCACCGGCGGGATCTCCCCGGTCGGGCAGCGCTCGCGGCTGCCGATCGTCATCGACGCCTCGGCCGAGGGGTTCCCCACGATGTACGTCTCCGGCGGCCGCCGCGGCCTGCAGATCGAGCTCGCCCCGGCCGACCTCGTGCAGGTCACCGGCGCGACCCTGGCGCCGATCGCGTCGCACTGACACCATGGCGCTCGTGCGGGCTTCAGACGAGGACCGGCAGCGGGTGATCGGGGTCCTGCAACGGCACACCGAGGAGGGCCGGCTGTCGCTGGACGAGTTCTCCGACCGGGTCGGGACCGTCTACGCCGCGAGGACCCTCGACGACCTGCGCGCCGCGGTCGCGGATCTCCCCGCACTCGCCCCGGTGCCCGCCGCCGAGCCCCCCGACCGCCACCTGTTGGTGATCTTTGCCCTGGCCATCGCCGTGGTGGCGGTCTTCGCGGTCGTCTACGCGCTGCTCAAGTAGCGCGGGAGCCGTGCCAGGACCGCCAGAGCGCGGCGTAGGCGCCCCCGGCCGCGACCAGCTCGTCGTGGCTGCCCAGCTCGGTGATCCGCCCGTCCTCGACCACCGCGACCCGGTCGGCGTCGTGCGCGGAGAAGAGCCGGTGCGCGATCGCGATCACGGTCCGGCCCTCCAGCGCCCCGGCGAGCGACCGCTCCAGGTGCCGGGCGGCGCGCGGGTCGATGAGCGAGGTCGCCTCGTCGAGGACCAGCGTGTGCGGGTCGGCCAGCACGAGCCGGGCGAGCGCGAGCTGCTGCGCCTGGGCCGGCGACAGCGACAGCGACGCGGTGTCGAGGCCCTGCGGCAGCGCGAGCGCCCAGTCCAGCGCGTCGACGGTGGCCAGGGCCGCGCACAGCTCGGCGTCGGTCGCGCCCGCGCGGGCCAGGGTCAGGTTGTCGCGCAGGCTGCCCATGAACACGTGGTGCTCCTGGGTCACGAGCGCGACGTGGCCGCGCAGCTCGTCGAGGGGCAGATTTCGCAGCGGTACCGTCCCGAGCTCGATCACCCCCGACCGCGGCGCGTGGATCCCCGCGAGCAGCCGCCCCAGCGTGGACTTGCCGGCGCCGCTGGGGCCGACCATGGCGAGCCGCTCCCCCGGCCGCACGGCGAGGTCGATGCCGTGCAGGACGTCGCGACCGTCGACGTAGGAGTATCGGACGTCCTTGGCCACCAGCACCTCGTCGACCGGCTGGGGGCCGCCGGCCGGGATCGGCGGCTCGGCCGCGGCGCGCACGCCGATGAGGCGCGCGAAGGAGGCGAGGCCGAGCTGCAGCTGGTCGACGTAGCTGAGGATGCGGTCGAGCGGGTCGATGATCGACACGAAGTACAGGACCGCGGCGGTGACCTGGCCGACGCTCGCCCAGCCCTCGAGCACGAACCAGCCGCCCGCGACCAGGGTGAGGGCGGCGGGCAGCGCGTAGCCGAACTCGGAGAGCGGGAACCAGACCGTGCGCAGGCGCAGGGTGTACATCGCCGCGGCGTACGTGTCCTCGAGCTGCTCGCGGGTCCGTTCGAGGCGGCGCTGCCGCAGCCCGAGGGTCTCGACGGTCCGGGCGCCCTCGACGGTCTCGGCGAGGCCGTCGGCCATGCGGGCCAGCGCCGCGGTCTCGCGCAGGTAGCCGGCGTTGGCGCGGCGGAAGTACCAGCGCGACGGGAGGTACAGCAGCGGCAGGGCCAGCAGCCCGGGCAGCAGCAGGATCGGCCCGACCAGCGCGACGGCGACCAGGGTCAGCAGCATCTGCAGGCCGCCGACGACGATCGTGGGCAGCGCCGACTGCACCGAGTCGGAGGTCTGCGAGACGTCCCGGGAGGCGCGGCTGAGCAGGTCGCCGGTGCCGGCCCGCTCCACGGTGGACAGCGGCACCGCCAGCACCCCGTCGACGAACTCCTCGCGCAGCCGGGCGAGCACGCGCTCGGCGAGCTGCGCGGCGGCGACGCGGGCGTAGCGCACGAGCACCGCCTGCGCGACGACGAACCCGGCGATGGCCAGCGCGATGCGATCGACGGTCCACGCGGTCGTCCCGGCCGCGACCCGCTCGACGAGCGCGCCGAGCAGCGGGGGCGCGGCGAGGCCGGCGGCGGCCCCGACGATGTGCAGCGCGAGGACCCCGGCGAGCCGCCAGGGGTAGTCGGTGAACAGCGTGCGCAGGTAGGCGCGCACCTCCCCGCCGGATGCGATCGGCAGCACCGTCAGTCCTCCCCACGCGTGACGGTCATGGCGTACTGCGGGCAGCTGTCGAGCAGTTCCCGATGCGCCCCGGTCGCGGCGACGCGCCCGTCGGCGCCCACGAACGCGACGGTGTCGGCCCGGTCGAGCAGCAGCGGACTGGTCGTGCACACCACGGTCGTGCGCCCGGCCCGCGCGGCGGGCAGCCGCTCGGCGATGCGCGCCTCCGTGTGCGCGTCGACGGCGCTCGTGGGCTCGACGAGCACGAGCACCGGCGGGTCGGCCGCGAGCGCCCGGGCCAGCCGCAGCCGCTGCTGCTGCCCGCCGGAGAAGTCGCGCCCGCGCTCGGCGATCTCGGCGTCGAGCCCGCCGGGCAGCGCCTCGACGATGTCCAGCGCCGCGGCGTCGGCGAGCGTGGCCCCGTCGCCGACCTCGTCGCGCAGCGGGCCGCGGAACAGCGTCGCGTCGTTGTCGCTGAGCAGCACGTGCCGCCGGACGTCGGCGAGCGCCATGTCCCGCAGCGGTACTCCGCGCAGCCGCACGCGGGACGCCGGGTCCAGCAGGGCGAGCCGCTCCGCGATCGCGATCGCGTCCCCGGGGCGCACGGCCGCGACCGCCGTGAGCCGCCGCTCGCGCACGCACAGCCCGGAGTCGGGGTCGTCGAGGTCGCCTCCTGCCGCCGGTACCGGATCCGGATGCTCCTGAAAGTCGGGCTCGAGGCGGAGCACGGCCACGACCCGGCCCGCGGCGACCAGGCCGCGGGTCAGCTTCTCGGCGAACTCGGTCAGCGTGCGCAGCGGCCCGATCAGGAACGCCGCGTAGGCGTAGAAGGCGACCAGCTCCCCCGGGCTGATCCGGCCCGCCACCGCGAACCGCGCGCCCAGCCAGGTCACCAGGGCGATGAAGCAGCCCGGGAGCAGGATCTGGGCGGCCTCCAGCGTCGACTCGACCCTGGCCACGCGCACGCCGGCGAAGCGGACGCGCTGCGACTCGGTGCGGTAGCGCCGGGAGAACTCCGCCTCGCCGCCGACGCCGCGCAGGACGCGCAGGCCGGCCACGATGTCCGCGGCGCGGCCGGTCAGCTCGCCGGCGAGCTGGCGCTGGTGACGGCGCCGGCGGTGCAGCGGCCGCAGCAGCAGGCCGACCACGGCGACCAGCAGCGGCACCCCGAGCACCACGACGAGGCCGAGCGGCACCGACACCCGCAGCAGCAGCGCGGTCACGACGACGATCGCGACCACGGAGCCGCTGGCGCGGGCGGAGACGTCCACGGAGTAGCCGATGTGGTCGAAGTCCGTCGTGCCGATGCTCACGACCTCGCCGGTGGCGACCCGCTTCGGCAGCGCGGCCCCGAGTCGCGTGGCGTGGCGCGCGGTCACCTGGACGGTCCGGAACCCGGCGCTGAGGAAGTTGGACACCGCGAACCGGTGGCGCAGGATGCCGGTGATCGCGGTGGCGGCGCCGAGGCCGAGCACGGCCGCGCCGGCCCGGAGCAGCCCGTGCCGGTCGCCCCGCGCGAGCGCGTCGACGCCGGAGCCGATCACGGCGGGCACGAGCGCCTGGCTGATCATCCAGAGCACGCCGAAGCACACGCCCCCGAGGATCAGGGACAGTTGCCCGCGCGCGATCCAGAGCAGATAGCGGCCCGCCGATCGACTGTCGGGCTCACCGGGCTCGGCTTCAGGCAGTCTCCGCACAACCCGTGACGGTAACCGCGCGGGCGCTCCGAGCGCCTTACATTTTCTACCGGTCGACCTCGGTGAAGTCCCAGAACTGCGGCTTGCGGGCGACCAGGTGCGACGGCGGCTCGGCGAACGGCTCGGGCGTGCTGCCCCGCCACTTCGACACGACGACGAGGCGCTGGTCCGTCGATGCGTACACCTCGCTGCTCAGATGCATCGGGTGCACCTCGACCTTGGGCAGCATCGCCTCACACACCCAGGACAACAGTTCCCCGAACCCCTCCGGGTGCGCCCTGACCTCCCACATGCGCACGATCACGGCGCTGGACTCTACCCCCACGGCGTCAGGCGGTCACGAGGGTGATCGGCATGGCCGAATCCGAGGGCAGGCCGAGCTCGCCGGGCGCGGCGCCGGCCGCGACCAGGTGCGAGCCGAGCGCGGCGACCATCGCGCCGTTGTCGGTGCAGAGCTTCGGTCGCGGCACGCGCACCGTGATGCCGTGCTTCGCGGCGCGCTCCTCGGCCATCGACCGGATGCGCGAGTTGGCCGCGACACCACCGCCGATGACCAGGGTCTCGATCCCGTGCTCGCGACAGGCGTCGATCGCCTTCGCGGTGAGCACGTCACAGACCGCCTCCTGGAAGCTCGCGGCCACGTCGGAGACCGGCACCGGCTCGCCGGAGCGCTCACGGGCCTCGACCCAGCGCGCCACCGCCGTCTTCAGGCCCGAGAACGAGAAGTCGAAGCGGTGCTCGGCGAGGTCGCGGGGGCCGGTGAGCCCGCGCGGGAAGGGGATCACGACCTGGCCCTCGCGGGCCGCCTTGTCGATCGGCGGCCCGCCCGGGAACGGCAGCCCGAGCAGGCGCGCGACCTTGTCGAAGGCCTCGCCGGCCGCGTCGTCGATGGTCGCGCCGAGCGGGACCACGCCCCCGGCGAGATCGTCGACCCGCAGCAGCGAGGAGTGCCCGCCGGAGACCAGCAGGGCGACCGCGGGCTCGGGCAGCGCCCCGTGCTCGAGCGTGTCGACGGCGACGTGCGCGGCGAGGTGGTTGACGCCGTAGATCGGCTTGCCGGCGGCGAGCGCGTAGGCCTTGGCCGCCGCGACCCCGACGAGCAGCGCGCCGGCGAGCCCGGGGCCGGCCGTGACCGCGATCGCGTCCACATCGGACAGCGTCACGCCGGCCTTGTCCAGCGCCCGCTGCATGGTCGGGACCATGGCCTCGAAGTGGGCGCGGCTGGCGACCTCCGGCACCACGCCGCCGAAGCGCGCGTGCTCGTCGACGCTGGACGCGATCTCGTCCGCGAGCAGCGTGTGCCCGCGCACGATCCCGACGCCGGTCTCGTCGCACGACGTCTCGATCCCCAGAACGAGCGGCTCAGACATGTTCACGCTTCATCACCAGTGCATCCGTGTTGCTGGGCTGGTAGTAGCCGCGGCGGATGCCGACGGCCTCGAACCCGTACTCCGCGTAGAGCCGCTGCGCGGGGCCGTTGTCCACGGCCACCTCCAGCAGCACCTGCTCGACCCCGCGCCGCCGCGCCTCGGCGAGCAGCGCCTCCAGGAGGCGCCGGCCGATCCCGCGCCGCTGCGCGTCCTTGCGCACGCCGATGTTCTGCACCCAGGCCTCGTCGGGCGCGGCGAGCGCCAGGCCGGCGTAGCCCACGACGCGCTCGCCGTCGAGGGCCACGAGGTAGTGGTGGCCCATCGCCAGCTCGTTCCAGAACATGCCCGCCGACCACCGCTCCTCGCCGAAGAGCTCGTCCTCGATCGGCAGCAGGTCGGCGATGTGGAACCAGCGCAGCTCGGCGAGCTCGACGTCGTGCACGACCGCGCCCGTCACTGCAGCGCCGGTTTCCGCTCACCGGGCAGCACGGCGTCGGGCCGGCGCAGGTAGAGCGGCGTGAGCGTCTCGGCGGGCGCCTTGGCCCGCACCCGGTCGGCGGCGAGCTCGGCCAGGGCGAGCGCCGGCGGATAGCGCGGCCCGTCGACGGGGAGCTTCAGCACGTCGGCGTACTTCACCGCGCCGTCGCCCGCCGCGAGCCCGATCCCGTCGAGCGCGACCGCCGCCGGCTTGGCCACGTCGGGCCCCGCGAGCCGCCGGCCGTCGACGTAGGTGGCCCAGTAGATCTCCTTGCGCCGGGCATCGGTCGCGACCAGCGCGCGGCCCGGCAGCCCCAGCCCGATCGCGTCGAGCGTGCAGACGCCGTAGACCGGGATCGCCAGGGCGTGCCCCAGCGCCGCGGCCGTCACGAGCCCGGCGCGCAGGCCGGTGAACGGGCCCGGTCCCACGCCCGCGACCACGCCGGCCAGGTCGCCGGCGGCAACCCCGCCCTCGGCCAGCACGGCGGCGATCTGGGGGGCCAGCAGCTCCCCGGCGCCGCGCGCGTCGACCGTCACCCGCTCCGCGAGCAGCGTGACCTCGTCGTCGATCCGCGCCAGCGCCGCGGTCACCGCCGCCGTCGCCGTGTCCACCACCATCACCAGCACGGCCCAACTCTAAAGCAGTTAACAGCGCCGCAATGAGCGACACCTAGCATCGGCGCCTGTCGACGCGGGGAGAGAGCCGCCGTGAACTCACCGATCCTGGTCGTGGACATCGGGTCCTGGGCCCTGTCCGCCGCTGTCGTGCTGCCCGATGACCTGCGCCCGGTGCGCGAGCCGGTGACGGGCGCGCCCCGCTGGCCGGGCAGCGCCACGATGGCCGGCCGCTCGCGGCTGCTCGTCGGGGCGGCGGCCGAGCAGGCGCGCGACAGTCACCCGCGCGAGTACGTCGACGGCGTGCGCCGCGCGGTCGACGCCGGCGCGCCCATCTGGCTCGGCGAGCAGCTCGTGAGCGGCGTCGAGCTGGTCGGTGCCGCGCTGGAGCCCATCGTGGACGAGGCCCGCCGCGTCTACGGCCCGATCGCGCGCCTGGTGCTGAGCGCTCCGGCGGCGTACCGGACCCATGATCCGCGACGCGAGGCGCTGGTCGCGGCCGCCTCCGTGGCCGGCTACCCCGACGCCGAGCTCGTCGTGGACGCGAGCGCCGCGGTGCTCGACCCCATGACGATGCTGGAGGTGCCCGAGGGCGGCTACGTGCTCGTCTGCGACCTCGGGGCGACCTGGACGGCGACGCTCGCGCAGATGCAGCACGGCCGCCCCGTGCCGCTGAGCCAGGAGAGCTCGGGCACCGGCCGCGACATCGACGTCATGCTCGTCGCCGATCTGCGCGCCGCGCTGGCCGAGTGGGTCGAGCCCGCGTTCGCGGCCGGCGGGGACACCAGCGTGCGCGCGAACCTGCACGCGCTGGACATCGTGCGCCGGCTCAAGCACCGACTCGCCGACGTCCCCGAGGCCGCGGACGAGGTGGAGGCGGGGGTTCCGCCGTACCGGATGGACCGCCGGCTCCTCGACCGGCTCACCGAACCCGCGGCGCGGTGGCTGATCGCCAGCGCCCGGGCCGTCGTGGCGCGGGCGGGCATCCGGCCGTCGGACCTGGCCGCGGTGCTGCTCGTCGGCGGGGCGGCCCGGCTGCCGGGGATCGGCCAGGTCCTGCACGACGGGCTCGGGTGCCCGGTGACCCGCCCGGCCGACCCGGAGCTGGCGGTGCTGCGCGGAGCCGCGGCGTGGGCGCGCGGGCGCTCGGCCCGCGGCGTGGCCGCCGACCCGCCCTCGTGGCGCGTCGAGCCGCTGTCCTGGACCATCCCGGGCGGGCGCGGGCGGCTGGTGCGCTGGCTGGTGAAGGAGGGCGAGGCGTACGGCCGCGAGGCGCCCCTCGCCCAGGTGCGCACCGCCGACGACCGCGTGTTCGACCTCACGTCCGGCCGCGGCGAGGGAATCCTGCTGGAGCAGCGGGTCGCGATCGGGGGCATGGTGGTCTCCGGCGCCGTGGCCGCGCACGCGCGCCTGGAGCCGGCCGCGCCCGAGCGGTTCCAGCTGGCCAAGCGCCATCACCTGCGCGTGGCCGGGGACTGGCTGCTCATGCCGGACCGGCGCACACTCGTGGAGTGCTCGGGCGACGGCGAATACGTGAAGGTGCGCGCGATCGCCACCGGCGCCCTGGTCACCGAACTGCGGCCGGGCCGCGGCGCCGGGCGGGGCGGGCACGCGCAGGTCGCGCTGGGGCCGGGCCAGCAGCTGGCCCTCGTGACCTGGGACGCCGAGGGGCACTTCGCGGTCTGGGACGTGCTCTCCGGCCGCGTGACGGCCAGCTTCTCCGATGTGCACAAGCCGGATGCCGTACTGCTCAATGAGGCCGAATGGCGCCTCGTCACGACGGGCGAGGGCGCGGCGCACGTCGGCCGCTACCGCCGGGACGTGGCGACCGTGTGGGACCTCGCCACCGGCGCCCGCATCGACCGGATCGTGGGCGAGGACCTGCCCCGGCGCTTCGCCGGCTACACCGAGTCGAGCCGCGCGGACGCGTTCGCGGCCGAGATGGAGAGCCCGGACGGCCGGCTGCGCGCCGCGGCGCTGGACGGGACCCTGTCGGTCCGCGATCTGGAGACGGAGGCCGAGGTGTTCCGGGCCGATCTGACGCCGGGCCGCTCGGTGAGCACCGCGTTCTGCCACGAGGGGCGCCACCTGCTCGCGCGCGGCACCGACGACGCCGGCACCTGGGTCGACGTCTGGGAAGTGCTCCAGGCCGCCTGAGGCACCGGCTGGGGCGTCCAAGGCGCCCGCACGGGACCGACACCGCCGGCACCTGCTCCGCGCAGCCGGCCACGAAGCCTGCACCCTGCCCGCGCCGCCACCTCCAACGCCGGCCACCCCGCAGCCGCCCACAACGCCGGCACCGGCCGCGCCGCCCAAACCGCCGGCGCCCGCCTGCGCCGGCTCCGCCCGCGCCGCCCAAACCGCCGGCGCCCGCCTGCGCACGGCGCCCACAACGCCAGCACCGCCCGCGCCGCCCAAACCGCCGGCGCCCACAACGCCGGCTCCGCCCGTGCCGCCCAACCGCCGGCGCCAGCCTGCACACGGCGCCCACAACGCCAGCACCGCCCGCGCCGCCCAAACCGTCGGCGCCAGCCTGCGCAACGCGCCTCGCGGCCGCCCAGAACGCCTTCGCCTTGCCGCGCATCGCACCGACAGCGGCGGCGCAGGCCGGCCGGATTCCGGCGACCGCGCGACGGCGACTCCCGCAAATCCGACTTAAGGTATAAATCCGATAAGTCGCGGCACGGAGTGCCCGACTTATCGTGTCCACACCCGCGGCGCCGAGCGCCAACAGGCAGGGCTCAGCGCGCGAAGGCCTCCGCACGGGCCGGCCAGTCCCCGCCCCGCGGGATCAGCGCCACCACGCGCGAGTCGTCGTCGCGGCGGTCGAGGCGCACCTCCAGGTGCTCGTCGCTGAGCTGCTCGACCAGCCCCTCGCCCCACTCGACCAGCGTGACGGAGTCCTCGAGCGTCGCGTCGAGGTCGAGCGCGTCCACCTCGCCGATCGGGTCGGAGACGTTGCCGAGCCGGTACGCGTCGACGTGCACCATCGGCAGCGTGCCCCCGCGCTCGACGTCGGGCCGGTGCACGCGCGCGATCACGAACGTCGGCGAGGTGACGTCGCCGCGCACGGCGAGCCCCGCGCCCACGCCCTGCGCCAGGGCGGTCTTGCCGGCCCCGAGCGGGCCGGTGAGCACGACCAGGTCGCCCGCGCGCAGCACGGACGCGAGCGCCTTGCCGAAGTCCCGCGTCTGCTCGACGGTGGACAGGATTCGAGTCACTGCAGCACCTTCGTGAGGAACAGTTCCATGGCCTCGTTGACCTCGTCGGCGTGCTCGAGCAGCACCACGTGGCCGCCGTCGGCGACGACGACCAGCTCCGCCTCGGGCAGCACCGACGTTATCTCGTACGTGTGGGCCAGCGGCGTCAACACGTCCTTGTCGCCGCAGACCAGTAGCACGGGGACCGAGCGTAGCGGGCCGAGGACGAGCAGCCGCGAGTGCGTGTAGAGGGTGCGCAGGT
Source organism: Dactylosporangium sp. CA-052675 (assembly GCF_050947935.1). GTDB lineage: Bacteria > Actinomycetota > Actinomycetes > Mycobacteriales > Micromonosporaceae > Dactylosporangium. The sequence goes on from NZ_CP192010.1 coordinate 9,806,033, forward strand.
ACCTGGCGATGACCTCGGTCGAGGTGGTCGAGTTCATCTTCTCGACGTACGACACCAGCGCCGGGCTGGGCCGGGACGTTCCGAACCCGTAGCGCCGGGTCAGCAGCCAGGCGAGGTCGGTCGACGCCTTCCGGGCGCGGTCGATCACGGACGAGCTGATCGGGCCGGCGAGCCCGACGACCGGCAGCAGCGGCCGGCGGAACCGGGCCACGACCTCGGGGAAGCCGAACGTGACCTGGTCCAGCTTGCCGGCCGAGGTGGAGATGAGCACGCAGGCCACGACCCGGTTCTCGAACAGCTCGGGCACCTGCTCGGCCAGGGCCATGATCGTCATGCCGCCCATCGAGTGCCCGACCAGGATGATCGGGCCCTCGGGGCACGTGGCCGCGATCACCGCGCGGAGCCCGGCGCCGAGGGAGTCGATCGTGTACTCCCCCTTGCTCAGCCGCCCCGAGCGACCGTGCCCGGGCTGGTCGTAGAAGACCATGCGGTGCTTGCCCTCGAAGTACGTGCGCTGGAAGTGGAACGTCCCCATGTCCAGGCAGAACCCGTGCACGAAGACCAGCGTGGGGCCGGACCCGTCCGCCGGCCCCTCGACGACCTCGACGTGCAGGTCGATGCCGTCGTCCGTGGTGACCGTCAGCTCCTCGTCCGCGGCCCAGACGCCGAAGTCCTCGTCGGCGTACGGGTCGTCGGCGTTCTTGGAGCGGCGCACGAGGTACCGCTCGGTGGCCACCCCCGCCGCGACCCCGGCCGCGGCGAGGCCGACGATCGCCCCGATGATCCCGGCCGTGCGCTTGCGGTTGCCGCTCTTGACCACCTCGGTTCCCATGACAAGAGCCTAAACGGTCGTTACCGGCGGGTTAAGCTCCCGACGGCCCCGCGCAGGTGGGAGGCCACCTCGGCGGCGGTCACCGGCCCGCCCTCGGCCGCGCGCCGCCCGGCCAGCCCGTGCGTGTAGGCGGCGGCCACGGCCGCGTGCTCGGCCTGCATGCCCCCGGCGAGCAGCGCGCCGAGCAGCCCGGCGAGCACGTCCCCGGTGCCGCCGGTGGCCAGGGCCGCGGTGCCGGTCGGGTTCACATAGACCCGTCCGTCCGGGGTCGCCACGATGGTCCGGTCGCCCTTGAGCAGGACCACCGCGTCCATCCGGCCCGCGAGGGTCACGGCCGCCGCGACCCGGTCGTCGCCGGGCGCGCCGCCGGAGAGCCGCTGGAACTCCCCGTCGTGCGGGGTGACGACGGTGGGCGCGTCGCGCTCGCGCAGCCAGTCGGCCAGGCGGGCGTCGGCGAGCAGGGTGAGCGCGTCGGCGTCGAGGATCACGGGCACCGGGGCGCCGAGCACCGCGCGCAGCTCGCCGTAGGCGCGCTCGTCGGTGCCGAGGCCGCTGCCGCAGACCCAGGCCTGCACGCGCCCGGCGTCGGCGACCCGCTCGGTGGCGATGACCGGCGGGTGGTGCAGCCGCACGGCGTCGGCGGCGCCCCCGGCGTACCGCACCAGCCCGACCGGCCCGGCCAGCGCCCCGGCGGTGGAGAGCACCGCGGCGCCCGGGTACTTGTCCGACCCGGTCGCGAGCCCGACGACCCCGCGGGAGTACTTGTTGTCGCCGGCCTGCGCCCGCGGCCACCACGCCGCGATGTCGTCGGAGTCGGGGACGTACAGCGCCGGGTCCCCGTCGAGGTGCCCGGTGAGTCCGATGTCGACGAGCTCGACGATGCCGGCGTGCACCGCGCCCGCCCCGACGAGCAGGCCCGGCTTGAGCACGCCGAAGGTAACGGTGATGTCCGCGTGCACCGCCATGCCGGTCACGGCCCCCGTGTCGGCGTCGACCCCCGAGGGCACGTCCACGGCGATCACGGGCGCGCCGATGAGGATGGCGGCGATGTCGGCGACCTTGGCGGCGGCGGGCTCGCGCAGGCCGCCGTGCCCGCCGATGCCGAGGATGCCGTCGACCACGAGGTCAGCCCCGTCCGGGGCGGCCTCACTCAGGCGTCCCCCGGCCCGGTACAGCGCCTCGGCCCCGCCCCGGTGCACCCGGTCGGGGTCGACGAGCAGCGCGTCGACACGCGCCCCACGGCGGGCCAGCCGGGCACCGGCGTAGAGCGCGTCGCCGCCGTTGTTGCCGGGGCCGACGAGGAGCAGGACGCGCGCGCCATACACCCTGGGCAGGGTGTCGGCGCAGCGCCGGGCCAGGCCAGCGGCGGCGCGCTGCATGAGCGCGCCGTCGGGCAGCGTCTTCATCACGGACTCTTCGGCCGCGCGCACCTGCGCGACCCGCCAGGCTGCTCTCACGGAACAACCCAACCACACGGGTCCTACTCGACGGTCACGGACTTGGCCAAGTTGCGCGGCTGATCCACGTCGTGGCCGCGGGCCGAGGCGATCTCGCAGGCCAGAACCTGCAGCGGCACCGTGGTGACCAGCGGGGCGAGCAGCGTCGGGGTGACCGGGACGTAGAAGAGGTGATCGGCGTAGGGCTTCACGGCCACGTCCCCCTCCTCGGCGATCACGATCGTGCGGGCGCCGCGGGCGCGGACCTCCTGGATGTTGGAGACGACCTTGTCGTGCAGCACGCCGCGGCCCCGCGGCGAGGGCACCACGCACACGACGGGCGTGCCCTCGTCGATCAGCGCGATGGGGCCGTGCTTGAGCTCGCCGGCGGCGAAGCCCTCGGCGTGCATGTACGCCAGCTCCTTGAGCTTCAGCGCGCCCTCCAGGGCCACCGGGTAGCTCACGTGCCGCCCGATGAACAGCACGCTCTTGGCCTCGGCCAGCTCGCGGGCCAGCTCGCGGATCGGGGCCATCATCGCCAGCACCTGCTCGATCTTGGCCGGCATCTCCTGCAGCTGGGCGACGACGGCGGCGACCTCGTCGGCGTACTTCACCCCGCGCACCTGGGCCAGGTGCAGCCCCACGAGGTAACAGGCCACCAGCTGGGTCAGGAACGCCTTGGTGGAGGCGACCGCGATCTCCGGGCCGGCGTGGGTGTAGAGCACGGCGTCGGACTCGCGCGGGATCGTGGAGCCGTTGGTGTTGCAGATCGCCAGCACCCGCGCCTTCTGCTCCTTCGCGTGGCGCAGCGCCATCAGGGTGTCCATGGTCTCGCCGGACTGGGAGATGGACACGACCAGCGTGGAGCGGTCGAGCACCGGGTCGCGGTAGCGGAACTCGCTGGCCAGCTCGACCTCGCAGGGGATGCGGGTCCAGTGCTCGATCGCATACTTGGCGACCATCCCCGCGTGGTAGGCCGTGCCGCAGGCGACGATGAACACCTTGTCGACGTCGCGCAGGTCCTGGTCGGTGAGGCGGACCTCGTCGAGCATGAGGTCGCCGTGCTCGTTGAGCCGGCCCAGCAGCGTCTCGGCGACGGCGTGCGGCTGCTCGGCGATCTCCTTGAGCATGAAGTAGTCGTAGCCGCCCTTCTCGGCGGCCGAGGCGTCCCAGTCGATGTGGAACGTCTTGCCCTCGGCGGGGTTGCCGAGGAAGTCGGTGATCACGATGTCGTCGCCGCTGATGAGCACGACCTGGTCCTGGCCGAGCTCGACCGCCTCGCGGGTGTGCTCGATGAACGCGGAGACGTCGCTGGCCAGGTAGTTCTCGCCCTGCCCGCGGCCGACGACGAGCGGGGAGTTGCGCCGGGCGCCGACCACCACGCCCGGGGCCCGCACGTCCACGGCGAGCAGGGTGAACGCGCCCTCCAGGCGGCGGCACACGGCGCGCATGGCCTCGGCCAGCCGCGCGGCCGGGGTGTCTCCCGCCGCGTCGGCCAGGGCCTGCGCGAGGAGGTGGGCGGCGCACTCGGAGTCGGTGTCGCTGGCGAACTCAATGCCGCCGTCCTCCAGCTCGGCCCGCAGCTTGGCGAAGTTCTCGATGATGCCGTTGTGGATCACCGCGACCCGGCCGTCGAACGAGCGGTGCGGATGCGCGTTGCGGTCGGTCGGGCCGCCGTGCGTGGCCCAGCGGGTGTGGCCGATGCCGGTCGTGCCGACGTCCAGGCCGTGGGTGCTCTCGTCGGCGAGCGCCTTCTCCAGGTTGGCGAGCTTGCCGGCGCGCTTGGCGGTGAGCAGCTCACCGTTCACCACCGCGACGCCGGCGGAGTCGTAGCCGCGGTACTCCAGCCGCCGCAGCCCGTCCAGCACGATGTTCAGAGCCGGCCGGGCGCCGGCGTACCCCACGATTCCGCACATGCCCGTACCGTAGCAGACTTTCGCGCAGGTCCCGTGCGCGAAACTGTCGCATACGCGCACGGGAACTGCGCACGAACGGGTATGACTAGATGAGCGAGGAGCGGATCTGCGCCCCGCCGTCGACCACCAGGGTCTGGCCCGTCATCCAGCGTGACGCAGGACCGGCCAGGAAGGTGATGACATCGGCGATGTCGTCCGGCTCGCCGATGCGCCCGAGCGGGAGCTTGTCGTTGAGGAAGTCCTCGTTGCTCTCCCACAGCCCGCGCGCCAGATGGGTGCGCACGATCCCGGGCGCGACGGCGTTCACCCGGACGGGGGCCAGCTCGGCCGCCAGCTGACGGGTCAGGTGGATGACGGCGGCCTTGGTCGCGTTGTAGTAGCCGATCCCCGGCTCGGTGAGCACGCCGCCGACCGAGGCGACGTTGACGATCGTGCCCGCGCCCCGCTGCGACATCGAGGCCTTCCACACCAGCTGGCTCCACAGCACCGGGCCGAACTGGTTGAGCCGGACGGTCTTCTCGGCGCGGACCGGGTCGATGTCCATGAGCGGACCGAAGTACGGGTTCGTGCCGGCGTTGTTGACCAGCACGTCGATCGCGCCGAAGCGGGCCATGGCGGCCTCGACCACCGCCGCGGCCTGGTCCGGCTCGGCGGCGTGCGCGGCGTGGGTGAGCACGCCGACGCCCGGGAACCGCGCGGTGATCTCGGCCGCGACCTCGTCCAGGGTTTCGATCTTGCGCGAGGTGAGCACGACGTTGCAGCCCTCGGCGGCGAAGGCGAGGGCGCTCGCCTTGCCGATGCCGCGGGAAGCGCCGGTGACGATGACGGTGCGAGCTTCTGTCATGCGCGCACGTTACTACTGAGTAGGACTGACCATCCGCACGATGTGAGCGATCCGCTCGGCGGCGGCCTTGGCGATCTCCTGGGTGCCGGCCTCGACCATGACCCGGACGAGCTGCTCGGTGCCGGAGGGGCGCAGCAGCACCCGGCCCGCCCCGCCGAGCTCGGCCTCGACCTGCTTGGCCGCGTCGAGCACCTGCGGCGAGCGGGCGGCCGCGGCCCGGTCGAGCACGGGCACGTTGATCATCACCTGCGGCAGCCGGTGTACCACGGACGCGAGCTCCTTGAGGCTCTTGCCCGTGCGCTCCATGCGCCCCATGAGGTGCAGGGCGGTCAGCACGCCGTCGCCGGTGGTGGCGAACGCCGGCATGACGATGTGCCCGCTCTGCTCGCCGCCGAGCGCGAGGCCCTTGGCCCGCAGCTCCTCCAGCACGTACCGGTCGCCGACCTTGGTCTCCAGCAGCCGGATGCCGGCCTCGGCCATGGCCAGCTTCAGCCCCAGGTTGCTCATGACGGTCGCGACGAGGGTGTCCTCGGTCAGCTGGCCGGCCTCGCGCATGGACAGGGCCAGGATCGCCATGATCTGGTCGCCGTCGATCTCGGTGCCGTCCGCGGCCACCGCGATGCACCGGTCGGCGTCACCGTCGTGCGCGATGCCGAGGTCGGCGCCGTGCTCGACGACCGCCTGGCGCAGGGCGGCGATGTGGTTGGAGCCGCAGTCCTCGTTGATGTTGAGGCCGTCGGGGTCCGCGTTGATCGCGATGACCGAGGCGCCGGCGCGGCGGTAGGCCTCGGGCGCGGCGGACGAGGCGGCCCCGTTGGCGCAGTCGACCACGACGGTCAGCTCGGCCAGCGGGCTCGGCAGCGAGGTCAGCAGGTGCTGGACGTAGCGGTCCTCGCCGTCGGCGTAGTCGGTGACCCGGCCGACCCCGGCGCCCGTGGGCCGGCGGTGGCTGGCGCCCTCCATGAGGGCCTCGATCTCGTCCTCGACCTCGTCGGGCAGCTTGTGCCCGCCGGCGGCGAAGAGCTTGATCCCGTTGTCGGGCATCGGGTTGTGCGAGGCCGAGAGCATCACGCCGATGTCGGCGTTCAGCACGCCGGTGAGATAGGCCACCGCGGGCGTCGGCAGCACGCCGACCCGCACCACGTTCGCGCCCGCGCTGGTGAGGCCGGCCACGACGGCCGCCTCCAGCATCTCGCCGCTCGCGCGCGGGTCCCGCCCGACGACCGCGACCGGCGCGTGGGAGTGATCGTGCTCGAACAGCGCCTGGGCCGCGGCGATGGCGACCCCCATCGCCAGCTCGGGAGTCAGGTCGGCGTTGGCCCGCCCACGGACTCCGTCAGTGCCGAAGAGTCGCCCCATCGCGAAACCTCCCAAGGTCGAACCACCGCGCGCGCTGCAGCCAGCCCGCTGCCCGCCTGTACCCCTCCGCGCGACACGAAACGGCCGGGCGCCCACCTCCCAGGGTGGCACCCGGCCGACGTGCTTCGTTAGCGCTTCGAGTACTGCGGAGCCTTACGGGCCTTCTTCAGACCGTACTTCTTGCGCTCGGTGGCGCGGGCGTCCCGGGTCAGGAAGCCGGCCTTCTTGAGCGCGGGCCGGTCGTCCGGGTCGTTCTCGACCAGGGCGCGGGCGATCGCGAGGCGCAGGCCACCCGCCTGGCCGGTGGTGCCGCCGCCGCGCAGGTTGGCGAAGACGTCGAACGCCTCGGCCTTCTCCACGATCACGAGCGGCTCTTTCACCGACTGCTGGTGGACCTTGCTCGGGAAGTAGTTCTCGAGCTCACGGCCGTTGAGCAGGAACTTGCCGGTGCCGGGGACCAGGCGGACCCGAACGATGGCCTCCTTGCGGCGACCGACGGTCTGGATCGGCTGACCGGCGCGGCGAGCGCGGGTCGGCGCCGCCGTGGCCGTGGCGGCCGGGGCGGCGGGGGTCTCGACGGTCGCGACAGCGGCCGGCGTCGGGGCGGCGGTGGTCTCGTCGGTCACGCTCAGTCCTTCGTCCGCGCTCACTGCGCGATCTGCTTGATCTCGAACGGCTGGGGCTGCTGAGCGGCGTGCGGGTGCTCGGACCCCGCGTACACCTTCAGCTTGTGGATCTGGCGCGCGCCCAGACGGTTGTGCGGGAGCATGCCCTTGACGGCCAGCTCGATCGCCCGCTCGGGGTTCTTGGTGAGCAGCTCCTCGTAGCCGACCCGCTTCAGACCACCCGGGTAGCCCGAGTGGCGGTAGGCCACCTTCGTCTGCCGCTTGTTGCCGGTCAGCGCCACCTTGCCGGCGTTGATCACGATGACGAAGTCGCCGGTGTCCACGTGCGGGGCGAACGTCGGCTTGTGCTTGCCGCGCAGCAGCGTCGCAGCGTGCGTGGCGAGGCGGCCGAGCACAACGTCGGTGGCGTCGATGACGTGCCACACGCGCTCGATCTCGCCCGGCTTCGGGCTGTACGTACCCACAGGTCTACCTTGTCTTCCACGTCGTCGGTTCTGGGGTGCGTCTCGATGACGGCGCTGAACCGAATCAGTCCGGGCGCACGGTCATCCAGCGTACCCGAACGGTGGGAACGCCTTGTCATCGCACAACAGCAATCCACGATACTCGGCGCGCCCACCAGAGCCAAATCGGGGTCAGACGCCGCCGAGCTTCCGCGGCGATCGGCGCAGGTAGACCAGCCAGGTGACGCCGAAGCACAGGGCGTAGAAGGCGATGAACGCGATGTACGCCCCGTCGCCGGTCTTGTACGTCAGGAAGGACTCGCGGAAGGCGAGGTTCACGAGCACCCCGCCGGCCGCCCCGATCGCCCCGGCCACGCCGATGAGCGCGGTCGCCAGCCGCCGGGCCTCGCGCTCGTCGGCCGGGAACTTCGCCTTGAAGATCGCCGGGATCATCTTGTACGTCGATCCGTTGCCGAGGCCGCTGAAGATGAACAGGAACACGAACCCGGTCACGAACAGCGGCAGCGAGTGCTCGCGCGAGGCGAGCAGGACGGTGGCCGCGCCGAGCGCCATGGCCACGAAGTTCCAGAAGGTGATCAGCGCGCCGCCGAAGCGGTCGGCCAGCATCCCCCCGACCGGGCGGATGAGCGAGCCGAGCAGCGGCCCGAGGAAGGTGAGGTAGGCCGCCTTCACCGGGGTGTCGAAGTCGGCCTTGAACTGCACCTGGAGCACCTGCCCGAAGGCGAACCCGAAGCCGATGAAGGAGCCGAACGTGCCGATGTAGAGCAGCGACATGATCCAGGCGTGGCCGTCCTTGATCACGTCGCGCATCGCCCGCCGGTCGTTCGAGGCGTGCGTCAGGTTGTCCATGTAGATCGCGGCCAGCGCCGCGGCGATGACGATCAGCGGCAGGTAGATCAGCACGATGAGCCGCGGGTGGGTCGCCCCGGCGGTGGCGAGCACGAGCAGCCCGACGAGCTGCACCGCGGCCACCCCGATGTTGCCGCCCCCGGCGTTGACGCCCAGCGCCCAGCCCTTCAGCCGCTGGGGGTAGAAGGCATTGATGTTGGCCATCGAGGAGGCGAAGTTGCCGCCGCCGACGCCGGCCACGGAGGCGGCGACGAGCAGCACGGGGAACGAGACGCCCGGCTCGAGGATGATGCCCGCGAAGATCGTCGGCACCAGGAGCAGCAGGGCGCTGAAGATCGTCCAGTTGCGCCCGCCAAACGTGGCCACGGCGAAGGTGTACGGCAGCCGCAGGACGGCCCCGACCAGCGTCGGCGCGCTCGTGAGCAGGAACTTCTGGGCGGGGTCGAGCCCATACGCGGGGCCCAGGAAGAGCACGAAGACCGACCACAGGCTCCAGATCGAGAAGCCGATGTGCTCGGAGAGGATGGAGACGACCAGGTTGCGCCGGGCGATCCGCGCGCCGGTCCGCGCCCAGAACTCGGGGTCCTCGGGGTGCCAGTCGTCGATCCACCGGCCGCGGCGCGGCTCGGGCTGAGACTGCGGTTTGTCCACGGCAAGCGTCATGGCCGTGGATGCTAGGACCGCTCTGTTTCCGGTGGCGGCCTCTTTTCCTGACGGCGGCGGATCTCCGCTTGTGAGCGATCCGCCGCCGTCCGGAAACCGTTGCTAGGCCTTCTTGAACGTCCAGGTGCCGGTGTCGTCGGCACCGGCGGGCGGCGAGAGCTTCAGGGTGCCGCTGCCGCACTCGTACTGGCTCTTCTTGAGGATCGGCTGGGCGTCCACGGCCCCGCCGGTGTTGGCGGTGCCCGTCCCGGCGAACTCGGAGATCGAGACCTTGTCGGCCACGCGCTGCGCGACGGGCGCGGTGAGGTCCACGGTCACGGTGAGCGTGCTGAAGTCCACGGAGCCGCTCGGCTCGAGCGTGCCGGTCGTGCCCGACGGGCTCTTGACCGCGCCGTTGACCTTGCCGCCGTAGGAGAAACTGCCCTTCACGTCGTTGCCGGAGACGGAGAACGTGAAGGTCACCGGCTGCATGGAGCCGAAGTCGACCTGGGCCTTGCCGCCGGAGTCGATCGTGAGCAGGGTGCCGCCGCCGCCCTGGAACGTGCCGCCCACCGGGCCGGAGAGCTTGCCGGTGATGGTGTCGGCCTTCCACGTGCCGACCAGGCACGACGCCACGCTGCCCGGGGCGCCGCCGGTCGTGCCGCTGGTGTCGCCCGAGGCGCCGGTGGAGGCGCCGGCCGACGTGCCGGTGCCCGCGGCGCCCGAGGCTCCGGCCGAGGCCCCGGCCCCGGGTTGAGCCTTGTCGCCACCGCATCCGGTGAGCCCGATGCTGAGCACCGCAACGGCCGCGAGTGCGGCCTTGCCGGTCGTGCGCATCTGCTTCCTCCTCGTTGCTACATAGGGGTCGGTGGTTCTTTACCCAGCCGCGAACCGTCGCCACCCTACAGTGTGAGGATCTGGCACAACCGGCGCCCAAAATCCGGGATTCCATCGATGTTTATCGACAGCGATTCCAACACGGAACGGTAACGACCCGATGCCGATGCGTGTGAGGCGCTCTTAGCAGGCGCGAAACATTCGGGACTTTGGAGCGAAACCGCCCACCGGCAGCCTGTGGGCCATGTCCGAAGCGGTTGACGCCTGCCGCCCCGCCCGCGAGCGATGCGGTCGCAGGGTTGTTACAGCACCGAAATGGCTGTGTCATGCCAGCGTTACCGGGGCGCCCGAATGAAAAACTCAGGTTCGTCTATGCGTGTCGTGGTCGTCGGGCACGGCATGGTCGGGCACCGGTTCGCCGAGGCGCTGACCGCTCGCGACCCCGAGCGCCGGTGGCGCATCACCGTGCTCGCCGAGGAGGGCCGCGGCGCCTACGACCGGGTGCGCCTGTCGGCGTACTTCGACGGGGTCACGGCCGACGAGCTGACCTACGACGTGCCCGAGGGGGTCGACGTCCGGCTCGGCGAGCCGGTGCTGTCGATCGACCGGGGCGCCCGGCGGGTGCGCACGGCCCGCGCGGAGTACCAGTACGACGCCCTGGTCCTGGCCACGGGCTCCTCCGCGTTCGTGCCGCCGATCACCGGAGTGGACCAGGCGGGCGTCTTCGTCTACCGCACCCTCGACGACCTCGAGGCCATCCGGGCCCACGCCCGCGGGCGCGAGGTCGGGGCGGTCATCGGCGGCGGCCTGCTCGGCCTGGAGGCGGCCAACGCGCTGCGCCTGCTCGGCCTGCGCACGCACGTGATCGAGTTCGCCCCGCGGCTGATGCCGATGCAGGTCGACGCGGCCGGCGGGGCCGTGCTGCGCCGCTACGTCGAGGACCTCGGCGTGCGCGTGCACCTCGGCGCCGGCACGACCGCGATCCGGCAGACCTCGCCGAGCGGGCGGCTCAACCTCACGCTCTCCGACGGCGCCCACGTGCCGGCCGACCTCGTGGTGGTCGCGGCCGGCATCCGGCCCCGCGACGAGCTCGCCCGGGCCGCCGGGCTGCGGACGGGCGCGCGCGGCGGGGTGCTCGTGGACGCCGGCTGCCGCACCGACGACCCCGCGATCTACGCGATCGGCGAGTGCGCCGCGGTCGACGGCAGCTGCTACGGGCTGGTCGCGCCCGGGTACGCCATGGCCGAGGTGGTCGCCGACCGGCTCCTCGGCGGCTCGGCCGAGTTCCCCGGGGCCGACCTGTCGACCAAGCTCAAGCTGCTCGGCGTCGACGTCGCGAGCTTCGGCGACGCCCTGCCTTCCGAGACGGGCACCCGGGCGGATCTGCTCGACATCGTGTACCTCGACCCGGCGAACGGGCGCTACGCGAAGCTGGTGCTCTCCGACGACGCGCAGACGTTGCTGGGCGGCATCCTGGTCGGGGACGCCAGTGCGTACCCCACGCTGCGCGCCAGCGTCGGCGGCCCGCTGCCCGGGCACCCGCTCGCGCTGCTGGCCGGGGACGCGGCCGGCGACGTGGCCCTGCCCGCCGAGGCGCAGGTGTGCAGCTGCAACGCGGTGACCCAGGGCCAGGTGGTCGCCGCGATCGCCGAGGGCTGCACCGACGTCGGCGCGCTCAAGGAGTGCACGCGGGCCGGGACGAGCTGCGGGTCCTGCATCCCGCTGCTGAAGAAGATCCTGTCCACGCAGGGGGTCGTGGCCTCGAAGGCGTTGTGCGAGCACTTCGAGTACAGCCGCGCCGAGCTCTTCGACATCGTGCGGATCCGCGAGATCCGCACCTTCTCCCAGCTCATCGCCGAGCACGGGACCGGGCGCGGCTGCGACGTGTGCAAGCCGACGGTCGCCTCGATCCTCTCGTCGCTGCACAACGAATACGTCCTCGACGGGGAGCAGGCCTCGCTGCAGGACACCAACGACCACTTCCTGGCCAACATCCAGCGCAACGGCACCTACTCGGTGGTGCCGCGCATCCCCGGCGGGGAGATCACGCCGGAGAAGCTGATCGTGATCGGCGAGGTGGCGCGGGACTTCAAGCTGTACACGAAGATCACCGGCGGCCAGCGCATCGACCTGCTCGGGGCGCGGGTCGAGCAGCTGCCCGCGATCTGGGGCCGGCTGGTCGCGGCCGGGTTCGAGTCCGGGCACGCCTACGGCAAGGCGCTGCGCACCGTGAAGTCCTGCGTCGGGTCGACCTGGTGCCGGTACGGCGTGCAGGACTCGGTCGCGCTGGCGATCGAGCTCGAGCTGCGGTACCGCGGCCTGCGCGCCCCGCACAAGCTCAAGTCCGCGGTGTCCGGCTGCGCCCGCGAGTGCGCCGAGGCCCGGGGCAAGGACTTCGGCATCATCGCCACCGACCAGGGCTGGAACCTCTACGTCGGGGGCAACGGCGGCTTCCGGCCCCGCCACGCCGACCTGCTCGCGTCGGACCTGTCGACGCAGGAGCTGATCCGGGTCGTGGACCGGTTCCTCATGTTCTACATCCGCACCGCCGACCGGCTCCAGCGCACCGCGGCCTGGATCGAGGGGCTCGAGGGCGGCCTGGACTACCTGCGCTCGGTGATCGTCGAGGACTCCCTCGGCATCGCCGCGGAGCTCGACGCGCAGATGGCGCGGCACATCACGTCGTACGCCGACGAGTGGCGCGCGACGCTCGAGGACCCGGAGCGGCTGGCCCGGTTCGTGTCGTTCGTGAACGCGCCCGGCACGCCCGACCCGACGATCACCTTCGTATCCGAACGCGGACAGCCCGTACCCGTCGTGCTGGGAGTGCGCCCATGAAGTGGACCGCCGTGTGCCCGTACGTCCGCCTGGAGCCGGACCGCGGGGTGGCCGCGCTGGTGAGCGGGCAGCAGGTCGCGCTGTTCCGCGTGTTCGACGGCGGTCTGCACGCCATCGGCAACGTCGACCCGATCAGCGGCGCGGCCGTGCTCTCGCGCGGGATCGTCGGCAGCCGGGGCGATCGGGCCGTGGTCGCCTCGCCCATGCACAAGCAGTCGTTCGACCTCGTCACCGGCGAGTGCCTCGACGATCCGGGCATTCGGGTTCCGGTGTACTCCGTGCGCGTCAACGACGGCATGGTGGAGATCGGCGGTCTCGCATGAGCGCCGGCAGCCGGCTGGAGGCGCGGCCCGCGTCCGGCGAGGACCTGCCGCTCGCCGGGTTCACCGTGGCCGTGACCGCGGACCGGCGGCGCGACGAGCTGAGCGCGCTGCTGGAGCGGCGCGGGGCCCGGGTCGTGCTCGCCCCGGCGCTGCGGATCGTGCCGGTCGCGGACGACACCGAGCTCAAGGCGGCCACGGTCTCGTGCGTCGACATGGCCCCCGACATCGTCATCGCCACCACGGGCATCGGCCTGCGCGGCTGGATCGAGGCCGCCGAGGGCTGGGGTCTCGGCGAGGCGCTGCGGACACGGCTCAGCGAGGCGTACCTGATCGCGCGCGGCCCCAAGGCCAAGGGCGCCGTCCGCGCGGCCGGCATGCTGGAGGCCTGGTCCCCGGAGACCGAGAGCTGCGACGAGGTGCTCGACTACCTGACGCAGTCCTTCCCCGGCGGCATCGCGGGCCGGCGCATCGCCCTGCAGCTGCACGGCGAGCCCCACCCCGAGTTCACGTCCTCCCTGCGCGAGGCCGGCGCGATCGTCGTGGAGATTCCGGTGTACCGCTGGGCGCCTCCCGTCGACCCGGCCCCCCTCCGCCGCCTGGTCGACCTGACCTGCTCCCGCCTGGTCGACGCGGTGACGTTCACGTCGGCCCCGGCCGTGAGCTCGCTGCTGCGCGTGGCCGGCCCCGAGGCGCCGGACGTGCTGGAGGCGCTGCGCACCGACGTGCTCGCGGCGTGCGTGGGCCCGGTGACCGCCGCCCCGCTGCAACGCCTGGGCGTGCCGGTGGCGGCCCCGTCCCGGGCGCGCCTCGGCGCCCTCGTCCGCATCCTCGTGGACGAGCTGCCCAAGCGCTCCCCCACGCTGCACGTGGCGGGCGCCGCGGTGACCCTGCGCGGGCACGCCGCGATCATCGACGGCACGTTGAAGCCCTTGGCGCCCGGCCCCATGGCGGTCCTGCGCGCCCTGGCCGCCTCTCCGGGCCGCGTCCTGTCGCGGGCGGCCCTGCTGCGCGAGCTGCCGCGGGGCGCGGACGAGCACGCGGTGGAGATGGCGGTGGCGCGCCTGCGGGCGGCCCTGGGCGGCTCGGCCTTCGTCCAGACGGTGGTGAAGCGCGGCTACCGCCTCAGGGTCGACTGACGGCTCCGGCCCTCGCCGCTTGCCAGTGGCGCCCGTTGCCTTCTGCTACTGGAGGTAGTGCTCGACCTCATCGACGGAGTGCGCCTCGACCTCGTCGGGCGCGACTCCCTGCAGCTTCGCCGCGCGCCGGCGCCGCAGCAGATCCCAGAGCTGGTCGAGCTGCTCTTCGAGCCCCCGCAGCCGGTCGTGCTCCTCCTGCTCGGAGATCTTCCCGGCCTGCAGCTGCGTGCGGAGCTTGTGCTCCTCGTCGACCAGGGTCGAGATCTGGTGGATCAACGTCTTCTCGTCCATGGGTTGCATCATCCACCACGCATCGCGAAGTTCTCGTCCACGCGCCTGTCTCGCTCGCCACACCACCCACGCCACCCGGTCACCCCGGCGCCAGCCGCGCGGCGCGGACCCACGCGCCTCGCGGAGCAGCCCGAGCGAGCCGCCCGAGCGAGCCGAGCGAGTCGGCCCATCGGCCTCAGCGCAAGGTCAGCGACGACCAGCCGAACTGGTCGATCGGGCCGGTGCCGCTGCCCAGGCGCCAGTCCGAGGCGTCGCCGATGGCCCGGCCCACGAAGCCCTTCGCCCACGACACGGCCGCGTCCGCCGCGTCGCCGACCGCCAGGCGCGCCGCCACCGCCGTCGCGAAGGTCGCCCCGCTGCCGTCGGTGTTGCGGCTCGCGATGCGCGGGCTGTGCAGGACGCGCGCCTCGCCGTCCGACCACAGGACGTCGATCGCGTCCCCGCCGGCCGCGAAGTCGCCGCCCGTGATGACCACGCAGCGCGGGCCGCGGGCGGAGAGCTGGGACGCGGCCGTGGCCATGTCGGTCGGGGTGCAGACGTCCCAGCCGAGCAGGGCCGAGGCCTCCTCACGGTTCGGGGTGAGGACGCTGGCGTGGGGCAGCAGCCGCTCGTACGCCGCGACCAGCCCCCGCCGCGAGCCCGACGCCGCGGTGAGGACCGGGTCGACGACGAGGTTCGGCAGGGCGCCCGTCCGCGCCCGGGCCGCGATCGCCACCGCCGTCTCCGGGGTCGGCAGGATGCCGGTCTTCACCGCGGCCACCGGCAGGTCCTCCAGCACGCAGCCGAGCTGCGCGGTGACGACGTTCGTGGGCTGCGGGAAGAGGCCGGTGACGTCGCGCGTGTTGCGCGAGATCACCGCGGTCACCACCGAGGCGCCGTGCATCCGCAGCGCGGCCAGGGTGCGCAGGTCGGCCTGCAGGCCCGAGCCGCCGGACGAGTCGGACGCCCCGATGGTGAGGACAACAGTCGGCTCCACGGGCGATAGGTGACCACGGAGCGTGACGCGCGGACCGCACAAGGAGTCCGTCAGGAGCGGCCCTCCCAGACCGGCTCGGGGACCTCGACGACCTCGCCGTCGGCGCGGAAGAGCACGTACCGGTCGAAGGAACGACTGAACCAGCGGTCGTGCGTGACCGCGATCACGGTGCCGTCGAAGCTCCGCAGCCCCTCCTCCAACGCCTCCGCGCTGGCCAGGTCCAGGTTGTCGGTCGGCTCGTCGAGCAGCAGCAGCGTCGCCCCGGACAGTTCGAGCAGCAGCACCAGGAAGCGGGCCTGCTGGCCGCCGGAGAGGGTGCCGAAGCGCTGGTCGGCCTGGGCCGCGAGCTCGTAGCGCCCGAGCGCGGGCATCGCCTGCGGCCGCGGCAGGCCCGTGCGCCAGTCGTCGCCGCGCCACAGGATCTCGGCGAGGGTCTTGTCCAGCAGCTCCGGGCGGTCGTGCGTCTGCGAGAAGTGGCCCGGCCGCACCCGCGCGCCGAGGCGCACCCGGCCGCCGTGGGCCACGGGGGCGAGCTCGGCGGCGATCTGGGGACCGTCGGGGTCGGTGCCGCCGCGGGCCAGCAGCCGCAGGAAGTGCGACTTGCCGGTGCCGTTGCCGCCGAGGACCGCCACGCGGTCGCCGTACCAGATCTCCAGGTCGAACGGGTAGGTCAGCCCGTCGAGCTCCAGCTGTTCGCACATGACGGCGCGTTTGGCCGTACGACCCCCGGACAGACGCATGCGAATGTCCTGCTCCTTCGGGGGTGCCGGCGGCGGCCCGGCCTCCTCGAACTTGCGCAGGCGGGTCTGGGCGGCCTGCAGGCGCGAGGCGAGCCCGTCGTTGTAGGCGGCCTTGGTGCGGTACATCAGCACGAGCGCCTTGAGCTTCTCGTGCTCCTCGTCCCAGCGCCGCCGCTGCTCCTCCAGGCGCTCGTGGCGCGCGCCGCGGGCCTCGTGCCAGGACGCGAACCCGCCGGGGTGCACCCACGCGGAGCCGCCCTCGACCGCGACCACGCGATCCGCGGACTGGGCCAGCAGCTCACGGTCGTGCGAGACGTAGAGCACGCTCTTCGGGGATTCGCGGAGCCGCTCTTCCAGCCAGCGTTTCCCCGGTACGTCCAGGAAGTTGTCGGGCTCGTCCAGCAGCAGCACCTCGTCCTCGCCGCGCAGCAGCAGCTCGAGCGCGAACCGCTTCTGTTGCCCGCCCGACAGCGTGCGCACCGGCCGGTCCCGGGTGGCATCCCACGGCAGGCCCAGCGCCGCGACGCTCACGGTGTCGAAGAGCACCTCCGCGTCGTACCCGCCCGCCTCGCCCCACGCCGTCAGCGCATTCGCGTATCTGAGCTGCGACTTCTCGGTCCCGTCGGCGAGCGTCCGCTCGGCCAGGGCCAGCCGGCGCCCGACCTCGCTCAGGCGCGGCGGCGCGAGCTCCAGCGCCAGGTCGTACAGCGTCCGATCGTCGCCGATCATGCCGATGAACTGGCGCATCACGCCCAGCCCACCCGAGCGCGCGACGGCGCCCTCGTGCACCGGCAGGTCGCCGGCCACCATCTTCAGCAGGGTCGTCTTGCCGGCCCCGTTGGGCCCGACGAGCGCCACCTTCGCGCCCTCGCCGACCCGGAACGAGACCTCGGAGAAGAGCTCACGACCGTCCGGCAGCGTGTGCCCGACCCCTGCGACGTCCACATATCCCACGTCTGAAGAGCTTCATCGGCCGCCGTACGTCACGAAAGCGGTTTTCCGACCCGCAGCACCCGGAACCCTTTGTCGGTCGCGTGGCGCTCGGCCGTGAAACCCTGCTCGCCGAGCCAGCGCTGCAGCGAGTCGCCGCCCAGGTTCTTGGCCACGACCAGCCACGCGACGCCGTCCGGGGCGAGCCGGGGCAGCCACCGCAGCAGCAGCGCGTGCAGTTCGGCCTTGCCGATGCGGATCGGCGGGTTGGACCAGATCTGCGTGAAGCTGACAGTCTCCGGCACCTCGTCGGGCAGCGCCGCGACGATGCGCCGCCCGCCCGCGTTCTCGCGCACCAGGTCCAGCGCGCGCTGATTCACGTCGATCGCGTAGACCGTCGCCCGGGGAGCCGCGGTGGCGAGCACGATCGAGATCGGGCCATATCCGCAGCCCAGGTCCAGCAGCGCGCCCTCCGTGTCCGGCCCCGGCGGCGGCGCCTCGGCCAGCAGCACCGCGGTGCCCCGGTCCAGCCCGCTCCAGGAGAACACCCCGGACGCCGAGGCCAGACGAAACTCCTGGTCAAGGGCCTCGAACACGACCTCGTGGCGCTCGTGCGCGACCGCCGGGTCGGCCGAGAAGTAGTGCTCGCCTGACAACATGCCCTCCATCGCCCGCGTTCCGCAACGCATTGTCCACGCGCAGGTGACCGGCGGTTTGCGCGGCCACCCGTTCGGATTGTGCGCAACATCGCCGACAAGCCACCGCGCGGTGGCGTCGGCTACCCTGTGCGACATGACTTCTCGGGACGAGCAGCGCCGGAAGCGGCGATCCGACTCGTTCCGCCGGGACGAGGCGGACGAAGCCGACAACTGGCTGGCCGGTCTGCGCGGCAGCGGGCGCGGCGAACCCGACCCCTTCGCGGGGCCGCCTGACCCCTTCGACCGCCCTGGCCCCCTCGATCGTCCCGGCCCGCCCGACCGTCCCGGCCCGCTCGACCGTCCCGGCCCGCTCGACCGTCCCGGCTCGCTCGATCGTCCCGGCTCCTTCGACTTCGATCGCCCCGACCCGATGGACCGCTCCGGCTCCTTCGAGCGCCCGGGTCGCATGGAGCGCTCCGGCTCCGGCGAACGCGCCGTCGACTTCGACCGTCCCGGTCGCATGGAGCGCTCGGGCACGGGTGAGCGCGCCGTCGACTTCGACCGCACGACGGCCATCCGCCGCCTCGGAGCCGACTCCCGCCCCGGCGACCCGCGCGGCGACTCCCGCCCGAACGACTCGCGCGCGGGCTCCCGCACGGGCGACATCCGTGAGCCGCGGACCGGGGACGCCCGGCGCGGCCGCCGCTCGCGGGACGACGACTCCCCCAGCGGGGTCTTCGGCTCCCCCAGCGGCGTGTTCGGCCCCGGCGCGCTCCCGCCGGCCGCGCCACCGAGCCGCCCGGCCAACGTCGACGGCTGGTCCACGCCGGACGCCTCGGCGCCGCCCGCGGGTCGCCGCCGGGCCGCCGACGACGACTCCCCGAGCGGCGTCTACGGGCGCCCGGTCGCACCGCCGGCCCGTCCCCCGCTGGACCAGCAGCTTCCCGGCGCCGGGCTCGACGAGCCGCGCGGGGGCCGCCGGCGCGCGCGGGACGAGGAGGACGTGCGCGCCTCGGAGTCGTACGATCACGGTCCGCAGCTGACCCCGATCATCAAGCCGCTGACCGAGTTGAGCGCGGCCAGCCCCCCGGCCGACCCGCCTCCGCTGGTGCCGATCTTCCCGAACATGCGCCCGGACGCGTCGCCCACGAGCGGCGCAGCCCGCCGGGCCCGCCGCGCCGCCGATGAGCAGCGCGCCTACGCGGCCGACCCGCGCACCAGCGACTTCACCCCGCGGACGAGCGACTCCGGCCCGCGGACGAGCGACTCCGGCCCGCGGACGAGCGACTCCGGCCCGCGCACCAGCGACTTCGGCCCCCGCACCGGTGACTTCGGTCCGCGCACCGGTGACTTCACGCCGCGGACCAGTGACTTCACGCCGCGGACCAGCGACTTCGGCCCGCGGACCGGCGACCTCGGCCCGCGGACCGGCGACCTCGGCAGCCGCGCCGGCGAGGTCGACGGTGGTGGACGCCGCCGGGCCGCCGACGAGCCGCGCACGGGCGACGTGGGCGGGCGCCGGCGCGCGGCCGAGCCCGACGCCGAGCCGCGCCGCAACGGCTTCGGAGACCCGGGCGACGAGGCGAACGGCGGCCGGGGCGCGCTCTACACCGGCGAGACCACGATGTTCCGCCCCGGCGACGACACGGGCGCCCGCCGCCGCCGCCGCGACGGTGCCGACGGGGCCCGCAACGGCTCCGCGCGCACCTACGGCGCCCCGGTCAACGACCCGCCCGCGCGCGGGTTCGACGCGGACGGGCCCCGCAGCGGCGCGCCCTACGCCGGCGAGACCACGATGTTCCGCCCGGGCGAGGACCCGCGCGGGCGTCGGGGGCGCCCGGCGTACGACGACGACCTCGAAAGCACCGGGCGCCGCGCCCGCGCCGGGTTCGAGTCGGCGGCCCCACCCGAGACCGGGCGCCGCGACGAGCTCGGGCGCCGCGACGACAGTGGGCGCCGCGACGACAGCGGGGTGCGGCGGCGCGACGAGGCCATGCGGCGCCGGCCCGCGTACGACGAGCCCCCGCAGCAGCGCCGCGCACCCGACGACGACCTGGGCCACGACCGCTACGACGAGCCTTCCGGCGTGCGTCGGGGCCGCGGCGGGCGGGGCAGCGGGGAGTACACGGGCGAGTACACCACCGGGGGCACCAAGCGGGCCCTGCGCGAGCCGCCCCGCCGCCCCGACCGCGGGGACCCGCCGGAGCGCATCGACCGGCTGGACCGCCCGCGCACCGTCATCGACCCGGTGCGCCCGGTCCCGCGGCCGCACCGGTGGGTCGCGCTGCTCAGCGCGATCGCGGTCGTCGTCGTGCTCGGCGCGTGCGGCGTGGGCACCTGGTTCATCTTCAAGGACGAGAAGAACGGGCCGGAGTCGGCCAAGTCCGGCCAGTCGTCGGCACCGAAGAAGCGCGACATCAGCAGCCGCGACGTGGACCCGAAGGCGCTCACCGAGGCCGAGGTCTTCCCGAGCAACAACATCGTGGCGGTGCCGGACGAGGCGCCCTACGTGATCCTGGCGACGAAGGCGTCCAACGACTGCAAGGTGGCCGCGACCGAGGAGCTGGCGACGCTGCTCGCGGGGGCGGGGTGCTCGGAGGTCGTGCGGGCGACGATGAAGTCGCCGAACCAGGAGTACCTCATCACGGCCGGCATCTTCAACGTGACCAGCGAGGAGGTGGCGGCCAAGACCTTCGACGGGATCAAGCCCATCGTCGACGGCCAGAAGGGCCGGTTCGCGGGCATGAGCGTGGGCGCGGGCACCGGCACCGACGCGCTCGTGCGGGCGCCGACGCAGCTCGGGTGGAACTACAAGGGGCACTTCATCACGTACTGCGTGATCGCCCGCGTCGACGGCAACAACTTCACCCAGGGCGACCCTTATCCGAACCAGATCACGTACGACATCGTCGAGACGTACCTGGACAACGGGATCATCGAGAACCGCTCGGTCATCCAGCCCGAGGCGACCCCGGCCGCGTCCCTGCCCGGCTCGGCCCCGCCGAGCTGATCACCGCACGCAGCCACTGCCCCGCACGCACCTGACCCTGCACGCACTCGCTCCTGCGTGCACTACCCTGCACGCACCCGGTCCTGCACGCACCCGGTCCTGCACGCACACGCTCCTGCGCGCACTGCCCGCCACGCGCGCGGCTCTGCACGCACGCGCCTTATTCGCACCCGCGCCCCCGCGCCCGCAGCGGTTCCGGCTCGGTCCAGCCACCGCCTGCCGCCCCGACATTCCGTCTCAGCGTCAGCTCGGGCGCCGGCTCGATGAAGCCCAGCCTTCGGCCCGCCGCCACGAGATTCGCCCCTGGGCCGCAACGGGGACCACACACCAGAAGATTCGCCCCTAGGCCGTAACGGGGACCGCGCGCCGGAGCATCGCCGACGGCCCGTGTCGCCACCGGACGCCGGAACGATCGGTCGGCCGAATGCCGCAGAACGAGCATGTGCCGCAGAACCCGAAAAATGATGATAAAGGCGATAAGTCGCGGCGCGGAGCGCCCGACTTATCGCCCCAAAACCATCACAGATCCCGCCGCCGCCGAGTCAACTCAGCCCGCGCGCTCAACGCCGCCGCATCCGCCGGATACGTCACCTCGACGAGCGTGAGCCCATGCGCCGGCGCCACCACCACCTCGTCGGCCCGCGCCGTCCGTGTCAGCAGCGAACCCGGCCACGAGGCCGCCCGCCGCCCGTCCCCCGCCACCAGCTGCGCCCCCACGAGGCTGCGGACCATCGACCAGCAGAACGCGTCCGCCGCCACGGTGGCCACCACGATGCCGTCGGCGTCGCGGCGCCACTCCATCCGCGACACCGCCCGGATCGTGCTCGCATGCTCCTTGCGCCGGCAGAACGCGGCGAAGTCGTGCTCGCCGACCAGCCCCGCCGCGGCCTCGTTCAGCAGCGCCAGGTCGAGCGGGCGCGGCCAGGCGAGCGTGTCGCGGCGGCGCAGGGGCTCGGCGCCGAAGGGGGCATCCGTGACGCGGTACTCGTACCGGCGCGCCAGCGCCGAGAAGCGCGCGTCGAACTCGGGCGGCACCGCGGCCGCGGCGAGCACGCGCACGTCCGGCGGGAGGAGCCCGGCCAGCTTGCGCACGAGGGCGGATTCGAGCGCCGCCCAGCGCTCCTCCGCCACGTCGACGTGGCACACCTGTCCGGTCGCGTGCACGCCGGCGTCCGTGCGCCCCGCCACCGTCAGGCCCGTGACCGAGCCGAACAGGCGCTCCAGGACCGCGAGCAGCTCGCCCGCGACCGTCCGGCGGCCCGGCTGCAGGGCCCAGCCGGAGAAGTCGGTCCCGTCGTAGGAGACGTCCAGGCGGATGCGCACGCTCATGCGGTACCACTCCCAGAAGAAAGCCCGGCACCCCCGAAAGGGTGCCGGGCCGACGAACCTCGACCGGTGATCAGGCCTTGGTCTCTTCGTCCTTCGCCTCGGCGGCGTCCTCGTCCGCGGAGGAGGTCGCCGCGGCCGGGGCCGGGGTCTCGTCCGCGTCGTCGCCGGCGAGCACCGCGATCGAGTCGGCCTTGGCGGCCTTCCGTGCGGTCTTGCGCGGCGCCTTGGGGGCGGCCACCTCGAGCTCCTCGACCAGCTCGATGATCGCCATCGGAGCAGCGTCGCCCTTGCGGGGGCCCGTCTTCACGATGCGGGTGTAGCCACCCGGACGGTTGCTGAACCGCGGCGCGATCTGGTCGAACAGCGCGAACACCACGTCCTTGTCCCGCACCACGGAGAGCGCTTGACGGCGCGCGTGCAGGTCGCCGCGCTTGGCCTTGGTGATGAGCTGCTCGGCGAGCGGGCGCAGCCGCTTGGCCTTCGTCTCGGTCGTCGTGATGCGACCGTGCTTGAACAGCGACGTGGCGAGATTCGCCAGCATCAGCCGCTCGTGCGCGGGGCTGCCGCCGAGGCGGGGACCTCTGGTGGGCGTGGGCATTGTCAGGGCTCCTCTAATACAGCGGCTGAACTACAGCTGCTCGGTCTCGCGGTAGTCGTCGGCGTCGTAGTCCACCTCGGCGAAGGAGTCCACGACGTGGGCCGGGTCGAACGTCGGGGCGGAGTCCTTCAGACCCAGACCCATCCCGGCGAGCTTCATCTTGACCTCGTCGATCGACTTCTGACCGAAATTCCTTATATCGAGGAGGTCGGCTTCCGTGCGGCTGATCAGCTCACCGACGGAGTTGATGCCCTCGCGCTTGAGGCAGTTGTACGAGCGGACGGTGAGGTCCAGCTCCTCGATCGGCAGCGCCAGGTCGGCCGCGAGCTGCGCGTCCTGCGGCGACGGGCCGATGTCGATGCCCTCGGCGGTCTCGTCCAGCTCGCGCGCGAGGCCGAACAGCTCCACCAGCGTCGAGCCGGCCGAGGCCAGCGCGGTGCGCGGGGTCAGCGACGCCTTGGTCTCGACGTCGATGATGAGCCGGTCGAAGTCGGTGCGCTGCTCGACACGGGTCGCCTCGACGCGGTACGTCACCTTGAGCACCGGCGAGTAGATCGAGTCGACCGGGATGCGCCCGATCTCCTGGCCCTGCTGCTTGTTCTGGTTGGCCGTGACGTAGCCGCGGCCCCGCTCGACGGTGAGCTCCATGTCGAGGCGGCCCTTGCCGTTGAGCGTGGCCAGCTTGAGGTCGGGGTTGTGCACGGAGACGCCGGCCGGGGGCTGGATGTCGCCCGCGGTGACGTCGCCGGGGCCCTGCTTGCGCAGGTACATCGAGACCGGCTCGTCCAGCTCGGAGCTGACGCACAGCTCCTTGATGTTCATGACGAGCTCGACCACGTCCTCCTTGACGCCGGGGATCGTGGTGAACTCGTGCAGGACGCCGTCGATCTTGATGCTCGTCACGGCCGCGCCCGGGATCGAGCTGAGCAGGGTGCGCCGCAGCGAGTTGCCGAGGGTGTACCCGAAGCCCGGCTCGAGGGGCTCGATGGTGAACTTGGACCGGACCTCGCTGATCGACTCTTCGGCGAGGCTGGGCCGCTGGGAGATGAGCACTTTCTGTTCCTCCAGTTCGTTGCGCGCCCGCTATATGACGCGCTCCGGATCGGAGGGGCCGTGAGGCCCCTCCGACTGTCTTGCTACTTGCTGTAGAGCTCGACGATGAGCTGCTCCTGGACCTGGGTGTCGATGACCTGCCGGGCCGGCAGGCTGTGCACCAGGACCTTGAACTCGCTCGGGATGAACTCGAGCCACGCCGGGACGGTCTTGCTGCCCGCGAGGCCCTGCGCGACCTGGAAGGGGGTGAGCTCCCGCGACTTCTCCCGCACCTGCACGATGTCGTGCTCACGCAGGCGGTACGACGGGATGTCCACCTTCCGGCCGTTGACCAGGATGTGGCCGTGCTTGACGAGCTGGCGAGCCATGTCGCGCGACGACGCCAGGCCGGCGCGGTACACGACGTTGTCGAGCCGCGACTCGAGGATGCGCAGCAGCTCCTCACCGGTCTTGCCCGGCTTGGCCACGGCCTCCTCGTAGTAGCCGGCGAACTGCCGCTCCAGCACGCCGTAGATGCGGCGGGCCTTCTGCTTCTCGCGCAGCTGCAGGAGGTACTCGGTCTCCTTCGGCCGGCCGCGGCCGTGCTGGCCGGGCGGGAAGGGACGCGACTCGAACGGGCACTTCGGCCCGTCGCACTTGCTGCCCTTGAGGAACAGCTTCATCTTCTCGCGCCGGCAACGGCGGCAGTCGGCACCTGTGTAGCGAGCCATGTTCTTCTCTTCCCTTAGACCCGGCGGCGCTTCGGCGGACGGCAACCGTTGTGCGGCTGCGGCGTGACGTCAGAGATCTGCCCGACCTCCAGGCCGACGGCCTGCAGCGAACGGATCGCGGTCTCCCGGCCGGAGCCGGGGCCCTTCACGAAGACGTCGACCTTGCGCATGCCGTGCTCCATCGCGCGGCGCGCGGCGGCCTCGGCGGCCAGCTGCGCGGCGAACGGGGTCGACTTGCGCGAGCCCTTGAAACCCACCTGGCCGGCGGAGGCCCAGGAGATCACAGCACCGGTCGGATCGGTGATCGACACGATGGTGTTGTTGAACGTGCTCTTGATGTGCGCCTGCCCGTGGGCGACGTTCTTGCGTTCCTTGCGCCGGACCTTCTTGACAGCGGCCCCACCGGCGCGAGCCTTCGGCGGCATTCTCTATGCGCTCCTAGATACGTTTCTGATCGGACCGGTGGTTACTTCTTGCCCGGCTTCTTCTTGCCGGCGACCGTACGCTTCGGACCCTTACGGGTGCGCGCGTTGGTCCGGGTGCGCTGACCGCGCACGGGCAGGCCCTTGCGGTGCCGGATGCCCTCGTAGCAACCGATCTCGACCTTGCGGCGGATGTCCGCGGCGACCTCGCGGCGAAGGTCACCCTCAACCTTGTAGTTGGCCTCGATGTAGTCGCGCAGCTGCACGACCTCTTCATCGGTCAGGTCCCGGGCCCGCTTGTTCGGGTCGATGCCGGTGGCGGCCAGGGTCTCGACGGCGCGGGTACGCCCGATGCCGTAGATGTAGGTGAGTGCGATCTCGGTGCGCTTGTCGCGCGGGAGATCGACACCGACGAGACGTGCCATAGGTGGGCGTGCTCCTCAAGTGTGCGGAGGTCTGTGCCCGCTCCACTCCCGTCTGCCCACAGACGGGCCCTGGCCTCCGACCAGGGGTGCAGCCCCACGCACGCCACGCCGTTGCCGGCGGGCCGCCCGAGGCTGGAACGGGCTGTTACTCAGAAAAGCGGGTGCCGGGGACTCAGCCCTGGCGCTGCTTGTGGCGCGGGTCAGTGCTGCAGATGACCATGACCCGGCCATGCCGCCGGATGACCCGGCAGTTGTTGCAGATCCGCTTGACGCTCGGCTTGACCTTCACGGTTTGCCTAACTCTCGCTGCGCGCGCGCTCATGGCGAGCGGGCACGACAGAACCCGACCGTTACCTGGGTACCGACACCGATTACTTGTAGCGGTAGACGATGCGCCCGCGAGTGAGGTCGTAGGGCGACAGCTCCACGACAACACGGTCCTCGGGCAGGATGCGGATGTAGTGCTGTCGCATCTTGCCGCTGATGTGCGCCAAGACCTTGTGGCCGTTGGCGAGCTCCACCCGGAACATCGCGTTCGGCAGTGGCTCGATCACTCGGCCCTCGATCTCGATGGCCCCGTCTTTCTTCGGCATGTCCTCCGCTACCTGACATCGGGTCGGTTGGTCGACGCTCGCATCCGTTTCTCGAGGTCAGGAGACCCCGAGCCAGCCGCGGCTCCGGTCATGCCACTAGAAGCGCGTGGGGGCATGCCGGAGTGGACGCTCTGCGCCAATCGGCAAGTCTACGCGGGGGACTCCCAGGTACCAAATCGGGGGTATCTAACTGTCCCGGTACCGTCGCTGCTCGTTCTCCCCGGGCCCCTGACCGAGCGCCTTGACCGAGAACGTCGAGACGAGCAGCACCGCGCCCCACGGACCCGCGACCCACATGGGCCAGAAGTAGACGGCCTCGCCGGCGGACAGGCTCACCAGCGCCCAGATGACCACGTTGACCGAGACGGCGACGAGCCAGGCGCTCCAGATGCCGATCAGCCAGCGTGGGTTGCTCCGGGTGTCGCCGCGCTCGCGGCGCTCGTCCGGGTCGTCGGCCAGCGGCTCCTGCGGCGCCAGCTGGGAGCCGCCCGCCGGGTGGAAGCCGGGGAGGTCCCTGAGGATGACGTCCAGGTCGCCGTACGTCCGGGCGGCGTAGGCCTCCTTGAGCCGGTCGTCGTACTCGCCGAGCGACAGTCGGCCCTCGTCCAGCGCCGCCTTCAGGCGCTCCGCCACGAACTGCCGGTCCACGTCGGCCGCGCGCAGGTCTTCCCGCCGGTCTGCCACCGTTCCCCCTTCGGACACTGCACACAGCATCGCATCGAGGCGCACACCGGTTCCACCCCGGGATTTCCCTTACTCGGTGGCGGGCACGGGCTCGCGGGCCGTGACCAGGTCGCCGAGGCGGCCGCGCCCGCCGTCGTGCGCGGTGAGCACCCAGACGCCGTCGTCGCAGAAGGCCATCGTGTGCTCCACGTGCGCCGCGACCGAGCCGTCGACGGTCACCACGGTCCAGCCGTCGTCGAGCTCCGCGACCTTCGGCTTGCCCCGGGTGATCATCGGCTCGATGGCGAGCGCCATGCCGGACCGCAGCAGCGGGCCCTTGCCCGGGCGGCCGGAGTTCTGCACGAACGGGTCCTGGTGCATGGCGCTGCCGATGCCGTGGCCCCCGTAGCCCTCGACGATGCCGAAGCGGCCGGCCTTGCGGATCGAGGACTGGATGGCGAACGAGATGTCCGTCAGCCGCCCCTTGCCCGAGCGCGCGCCCCGAGCCGCGGCGGCGATGCCCGCCCACATGGCGTCCTCGGCGACCCGCACGAGACCGCGCAGATCCGGGTGTACCGCGCCGACGCCGACCGTGATCGCCGCGTCCCCGTGCCAGCCGTCGAGGTCCGCGCCGCAGTCGATGGAGATGAGGTCTCCCTCGGCCAGGATCTGCCGCGGGCTCGGGATCGCGTGGACGACCTGGTCGTTGACGGAGGAGCAGATCGAGGCCGGGTAGCCGTGGTAGCCCTTGAAGGACGGGACGGCTCCCGCGGCGCGGATGGTCTCCTCGGCGATGCGGTCCAGCTCCGCGGTGGAGACACCGGGCGCGACCGCGGCCCGCATCCGCTCCAGCGCGTCGGCCACGACCAGCCCGGCACGGCGCATGAGGCCGATCTGCTCGGGCGTCTTGAGCTCGATCTCGAGCTGATGAGGAGCCATGAGACTTACCCGTCGTGTGCTGTCGTGTGCTGTGGTGGGCTCAGGCGCCGTAGGAGCGGAGGGCGTCGATCGCGCGGACGGTGACGTCCTCGACCGGGCCCGTCGCGTCGATGCCCACCAGCTTGCCCTGAGCGCCGTAGTAGTCCACCAGCGGTGACGTGTCGCGCGCGTAGACCTTCAGCCGCTCGGCGATGGTCTCCGCCTTGTCGTCGTCGCGTTGGAACAGCTCGCCGCCGCAGCGGTCGCAGACGCCGTCGTGGGTCGGAGCGTCGAACTCGACGTGCCAGATCTTGCCGCAGCCACGGCAGGTCCGCCGGCCCGAGAGCCGGCGGATGACCTCTTCGTTCTCCACGACGAGCTCGAGCACGATGTCCAGCCCGGTGCCGAGGTCGGCCAGCAGCTTGTCCAGCGCGTTGGCCTGGGGCACCGTGCGCGGGAAGCCGTCGAGCAGGAAGCCGTCGGTGGCGTCTCCCTCGGCGAGGCGGTCGGACACCATGTTGATGGTGACCTCGTCCGGCACGAGCTGCCCGGCGTCCATGTACCGCTTGGCCTCGACGCCGAGCGGGGTGCCCTGCCCGACGTTGGCCCGGAAGATGTCGCCGGTGGAGATTTTGGGCACGGCGAGATGCGCGGCGATGTACTCGGCCTGGGTCCCCTTGCCCGCCCCGGGGGGACCTACCAGCACCAGCCTCACTACCGGAGGAACCCTTCGTAGTTGCGCTGCATCAGCTGGCTCTCGATCTGCTTCACCGTCTCGAGGCCCACACCAACAATAATGAGTACCGCGGTGCCACCGAACGGGAAGTTCTGCAGAGCCTGCCCGCCGCCCACGATCCCGATGAGCAGGTTGGGCAGGATCGAGATGATGCCCAAGTAGAGCGCGCCGGGGAGCGTGATGCGGCTGAGGATGAAGTCAAGATACTCGGCCGTCGGCTTGCCCGGGCGGATGCCGGGCACGAAACCACCGTACTTCCGCATGTTGTCCGCCACCTCGGTCGGGTTGAAGGTGATGGACACGTAGAAGTAGGTGAAGAAGATGATCAGCAGGAAGTAGATCGAGATGTGCCAGGCGCTGTTCTGCGGCACGATGTTCCGGTTGATCCAGAGGATCGTCTTGTTCGTCGAGTCGGAGCCCGCGAACGACGTGATCAGCTGCGGGATGTAGAGCAGCGACGACGCGAAGATGACCGGGATGACGCCCGCCTGGTTGACCTTCAGCGGGATGTAGGTCGAGGTGCCGCCGTACATCCGCCGGCCGATCATCCGCTTGGCGTACTGCACCGGGATGCGGCGCTGGGCCTGCTCGAGGAAGACCACGAAGGCGATGACCACGACCGCCAGGCCGACGATCACGAAGAACGTGGTCTTGTTGTCCTGCCAGATCTGGATGCCCTCGATCGGGAGCCGGGCCGCGATCGAGGTGAAGATGAGGACCGACATGCCGTTCCCGACGCCGCGGTCGGTGACCATCTCGCCCAGCCACATGATGACGCCGGTGCCGGCGGTCATGGTGACGACCAGGGCGGTCAGCGTCAGCCACATCGGGATCTTGCCGGTGTCCGGGATGATCGGGTACTGCGACTGGTCGCACGCGCCGCCGAAGAGCTGGCCGGACCGCGCCAGGGCGACGAACGCCGAGGCCTGCAGGATGCCGAGGCCGAGGGTCAGGTAGCGCGTGTACTGCGTGATCTTCGCCTGGCCGGACTGGCCTTCCTTGCGCAGCTGCTCGAGGCGCGGGATCACCACCGTCAGCAGCTGGAGGATGATGCTCGCGGTGATGTAGGGCATGATGCCCAGCGCGAACACCGACAGCTGGAGCAACGCCCCACCGGAGAACAGGTTCAACAGGGTGAAGACCTGGTTGTCCTTGCTGTTCTCGACGATGTTGAGGCACTTCTGCACGTTGCCGTAGCTGACGCCCGGGCTGGGCAGCGTGGCGCCGAGCCGGTAGATGGCGATCATCAGCAACGTGAACAGGATTTTCTTGCGCAGGTCAGGCGTTCGGAACGCGCTAACAAAGGCGGAGAGCAACTTCATCCTCCTGCGCAAGGCGGCCGGTCGTTCGGCCGACGAGGTGGGGTCCGGGTGGTGCGGGTGACGCTGTCGAACGTATGAGTCGAGTGTGCTCTTGCGCAACGGACTCTAACAGGATGTCCGGGGCACATCACGTCCGGCTTTTGAGGCGCCGCGTGGCGCCCACCAAGATGGTGGACGCCACGATAGCGCTCTATTCGGTGTCGCCGCCGAGCAGCTTCACAGAGCCGCCGGCCGCCTGGATCTTCTCCTTGGCCGACGCGCTGAACTTGTGCGCGCTGACCTGCAGCTTCACGCCGCCGAGCTCCCCGTCGCCGAGGACCTTCACCAGCTCGCCCTTGCGGACGGCGCCGGCGTCGACGAGCTCGGCCACGCCGACCTCGCCGCCCTGCGGGAAAAGCTCCGCGAGGCGTGCAAGATTCACAACCTGGAACTCGATCCGGTTGCGGTTGCGGAAGCCCTTGAGCTTCGGCAGGCGCATGTGGAGGGGCATCTGCCCACCCTCGAACGCCGCCGAGATGTTCTTGCGGGCCTTGGAGCCCTTGGTACCACGACCGGCGGTCTTGCCCTTGGAGCCCTCACCGCGACCCACACGGGTCTTGTCGGTCTTGGCGCCCGGGGCGGGCCGCAGGTGGTGCAGCTTGATCGTCATCGGATTACTCCACCTCTTCCACGGTGACGAGGTGCGCCACGGTGTGGATCATGCCGCGGATCTCCGGGCGGTCTTCCTTGACGACCACGTCGCGGATCCGCTTCAGGCCAAGCGTGCGCAGCGTGTCGCGCTGGTTCTGCTTGCCACCGATCTCGGACCGGATCTGGGTCACCTTCAGACGGGCCATGGCTATGCCCCCACACCGGCGCGAGCGGCCAGCATGGCGGCCGGCGCGACGTCCTCGACCGGCAGGCCACGGCGCGACGCCACGGCCTCCGGGGACTCGAGCTTCTTCAGCGCCGCCACCGTCGCGTGGACGATGTTGATGGCGTTGGAGGAGCCGAGGCTCTTGGAGAGCACGTCGTGGATGCCCGCGCACTCCAGGACGGCACGAACCGGGCCGCCGGCGATGACGCCCGTACCGGCGGAGGCCGGCTTGAGCAGCACGACACCGGCCGCGTCCTCGCCGATCACCGGGTGCGGGATGCTCGCCGCGAGCCGCGGAACCTTGAAGAAGTGCTTCTTGGCCTCCTCGACACCCTTGGCGATGGCCGCGGGCACCTCCTTGGCCTTTCCGTAGCCGACGCCGACCGTGCCGTCGCCGTCGCCGACGATGACCAGGGCGGTGAAGCTGAAGCGACGACCACCCTTCACGACCTTGGCGACGCGGTTGATCGCGACGACCCGCTCGAGGTGCGGGGTCTTCTCGGCGGGCGCGTTGCCGCGGCCGCCACCCTCGCGACGATTCTCGCGACGGCCGCCACCACCTTCTTGGGTGTTACCGGACCCGCCGCCCCTGCGCTGAGGACCAGGCATGAACGTTTCTCCTTCTCAGAACTCGAGTCCGGCTTCGCGGGCGGCGTCCGCCAGAGCCGCGATGCGGCCGGCGTACTTGTTGCCACCACGGTCGAAGACGACCTTGCCGACACCCGCGGCCGTGGCGCGCTCGGCGAGCAGCTTGCCCACCTTCGCGGCCTGGGCCTTCTTGTCACCCTCGGTGCCACGGATGGTCGCGTCGAGCGTCGAGGCCGAGGCCAGCGTGTGGCCCTTGAGGTCGTCGACGATCTGCGCGGTGATGTTGCGCAGCGAGCGGGTGACCACCAGGCGGGGACGCTCGGCGGTGCCACCGACGTGCTTGCGAATGCGGAAGTGCCGGCGAGCACGCCCCGTGCGGCGCGCGGCGGCAACGCCGCCGGAGTTGCGGCGCTTGAGCAGCGTGGCGCTCATTTCTTACCAGCCTTTCCGGCCTTGCGGCGGATGACCTCGCCCTGGTACCGCACGCCCTTGCCCTTGTACGGCTCCGGCGGGCGAATCTTGCGGATGTTCGCGGCGACCTCGCCGACCTGCTGCTTGTCGATGCCGGCGATGTGGAACACCGTCGGCTTCTCGACCGTGAAGGTGATGCCGGGCGGCGGGGTCACCACGACCGGGTGCGAGAACCCGAGCGCGAACTCGAGGTCGGTGCCCTTGGCGGTGACGCGGTAACCGGTGCCGGCGATCTCCAGGCTCTTGCGGTAGCCCTCGGTCACGCCGACCACCATGTTGGAGACCAGCGTGCGCGACAGGCCGTGCAGCTCCTTGGACTTCCGCTCGTCGTTCGGGCGGACGACGTTGTACGTGCCGTCCTCGGCCCGCTCGAGCGAGATCGGCTCGGCCAGGGTGTGCTTGAGCTCGCCCTTGGGGCCCTTGACGGTGACGACCGGTCCGTCGATCTTGATTTCGACACCGGCGGGCACCGTGATCGGCTTACGTCCGATTCGAGACATGTGATGCCTTCCCTTACCAGACGTAGGCGAGGACTTCCCCGCCCACCCCTCGCTTGCGAGCCTGCTTGTCGGTCAGCAGACCCTGGGACGTCGAGATGATGGCCACACCGAGACCACCGAGCACGCGCGGCATGTCGATCGACTTCGCGTAGACGCGGAGGCCGGGCTTCGACACGCGGCGGATGCCGGCGAGGCTGCGCTCGCGGTTCTGGCCGTACTTGAGGTCGACGACAAGGGTCTTGCCGACCTTGCCCTCCTCAGGGTCCTGAACCTGCCACGCGGACACGTAGCCCTCGGACTTGAGCACCTCGGCGATGTTCGCCTTGATCTTCGAATATGGCATCGACACCCGGTCGTGGTACGCCTGGTTGGCGTTGCGCAGACGGGTCAGCATGTCTGCGATCGGGTCGGTCATGGTCATGGGTTTGTCAGCCTTTCTCGCCGCGGTTCCGCACCGGGTCGGTGGGCCTGCGGCGAAGGAGGATTACCAGGAAGCCTTGGAAACGCCGGGCAGTTCGCCACGGTGCGCCATCTCGCGGATGCACACGCGGCACAGGCCGAACTTGCGGTAGACGGCCTTGGGCCGGCCGCAGCGCTGGCAGCGGGTGTACGCGCGGACCGCGAACTTGGGCTTCGCGGCGGCCTTGAGGACGAGAGCCTTCTTCGCCATGGTCAGTTCTCCCTAGTTCTCACGGAAGGGGAAGCCGAGCAGCTTGAGCAGCGCGCGACCTTCCTCGTCCGTGCGGGCGGTGGTGACCACGGTGATGTCCATCCCTCGCGGCCGGTCGATGCGGTCCTGGTCGATCTCGTGGAACACCGACTGCTCGGTGAGACCGAACGTGTAGTTGCCGTTGCCGTCGAGCTTGCGCCCGTCGAGACCGCGGAAGTCACGGATACGCGGCAGCGCGATCGACAGCAGCCGATCCAGGAACTCCCACATGCGGTCGTTGCGCAGGGTGACCTTGGCACCGATCGGCATGCCCTCACGGAGCTTGAACTGCGCGATCGACTTGGTCGCCCGCCGGACCTGCGGCTTCTGACCGGTGATGGTGGCCAGGTCGCGCACCGCGCCGTCGATGAGCTTGGAGTCGCGAGCGGCCTCGCCGACACCCATGTTCACGACGACCTTCACCACGCCCGGGATCTGCATGACGTTGGCGTACTTGAACTGCTCCTGCAGCGCGCCGGCGATCTCGTCGCGGTAGCGCTGCTTGAGGCGCGGGTTCACCTTCTCGACCGTCGTCATCACAGTTCCTTACCGGAACGACGGGACACGCGGGTCTTCACGCCGTTCTCGTCCTCGCGGGAGCCGACCCGGGTGGCGTTGCCGTCCGAGTCGATCACCATCACGTTCGAGATGTGGATAGGGGCTTCCTGCGTCACGATGCCGCCGGTCTTCGAGCCCCGCTGGGTGGTGCGGATGCGGGTGTGCTTCTTGACCCGGTTGACGCCCTCCACGACGACCTTGTCCTCGCGGGGCAGCGCGGCGAGAACCTTGCCGCGGGAACCCTTGTCCTTGCCGGCGATGACCAGGACGGTGTCGCCCTTCTTGACCTTCACGGCTACAACACCTCCGGCGCGAGCGAGATGATCTTCATGAAACGCTTGTCCCGCAGCTCACGGCCGACCGGGCCGAAGATGCGGGTACCGCGCGGGTCGCCACCGTCCTTGATGATCACGGCGGCGTTCTCGTCGAAGCGGATGTACGAGCCGTCCGGCCGGCGCCGCTCCTTCGTGGTGCGGACGACGACGGCCTTGACCACGTCACCCTTCTTCACGCCGGCGCCCGGAATGGCGTCCTTCACCGTGGCCACGATGATGTCGCCGATACCTGCATAGCGGCGGCCGGAGCCACCGAGCACACGGATGCACAGGATTTCCCGGGCTCCCGTGTTGTCGGCGACGCGCAGCCGCGACTCCTGCTGAATCACGCTTGTCTCCTAATGTCTGCCAGTTCTCGGCGCCGGGTCCCTAGGCGATCCTGGGAGCCCGGCGCCGAGCTTGGCGGAACGACGGCCTTACTTGGCCTTTTCGAGGATCTCCACGACCCGCCAGCGCTTGGTCGCCGACAGGGGGCGGGTCTCCATGAGCAGCACCCGGTCACCGACGCCGCAAGCGTTCTGCTCGTCGTGCGCCTTCAGCTTGCTGGTGCGGCGCATGACCTTGCCGTACAGCGGGTGCTTGACCTGGTCCTCGACCGCCACGACGACGGTCTTGTTCATCTTGTCGCTGACCACGAGGCCCTCGCGGACCTTGCGGCGGCCGCGCACCTCGGTGCCCGACTCGGTCGTCTGCTCGCTCATGCTCATGCCACCTCAGCCACAGCGTCGGGCGCGGCCGAAAGACCCAGCTCGCGCTCGCGCATGATCGTGTAGATCCGGGCGATGTCCCTGCGGATGATCTGCAGGCGCCCGTGGTTGTCCAGCTGGCCGGTGGCCGACTGCACGCGGAGGTTGAACAGCTCCGCCTTGGCTTCCCGCAGCTTCTCGACCAGGCTCTCGTCGGACAGCTCACGCAGCTCGGTCGCCTTGATACCGGCGGCCATCACACATCAGCCCCTTCGCGCGTGACGATCCGGCACTTCAGCGGAAGCTTGTGGATCGCGCGGCGCATTGCTTCCCGGGCGATCTGCTCGTTCGGGAACGACATCTCGAAGAGGATCCGGCCCGGCTTGATGTTGGCCACCCACCACTCCGGCGAACCCTTACCGGAACCCATGCGGGTCTCGGCCGGCTTCTTGGTGATGGAGCGGTCCGGGAAGATCGTGATCCAGACCTTGCCACCACGACGGATGTGCCGGGTCATGGCGATACGGGCCGCCTCGATCTGGCGGTTCGTGATGTACGCGGGCTCGAGAGCCTGAATACCGAACTCACCGAAGACCACGCGCGTGCCACCCTTGGCCGGGCCGTGCCGGTCCGGGTGGTGCGGCTTGCGGAAGCCCTTCGGGGGCTTACGAGGAATCAGCATTCGTCAGCCCTCCTGCTGCGTCTCTGCCGGAGCCGGAGCGGCCGCCTCGGCGGCGGGTGCGCTCTCGGTCGCGGCGGCCTCGGCGGCGTGCGCGGCGGCCGCGGCGCGGCCGGCCTCGGTGCCACCGGCGGTCGTACCGGACGAGCCGGAACGTCCACGACGCGGCCGCTCGGGCCGGTCCGCACGCTCACGACGACCACGCGGGGGCGCGGTCTCGGCCGGCGCCTCGCGACCCGGAACGGCGTCGCCCTTGTAGATCCAGACCTTCACGCCGATGCGGCCGAAGGTCGTACGCGCCTCGAAGAAGCCGTACTCGATGTTCGCGCGCAGCGAGTGCAGCGGCACGCGACCCTCGCGGTAGAACTCGGTGCGGCTCATCTCGGCGCCACCGAGGCGACCGGAGACCTGCACCCGAATCCCGCGCACGAGCGGGTTCTTCATCGCCGACTGCATCGACTTGCGCATCGCGCGGCGGAAGCTGACCCGGCTGGACAGCTGCTCGGCCACGGCCTGCGCGACGAGCTGGGCGTCCGACTCGGGGCTCTTCACCTCGAGGATGTTGAGCTGCACCTGCTTGCCGGTCAGCTTCTCGAGCTCCGCGCGGATGCGGTCCGCCTCGGCGCCCTTGCGGCCGATCACGATGCCCGGGCGGGCCGTGTGGATGTCCACGCGGACCCGGTCGCGGGTGCGCTCGATGTCGACCTTGGCGATGCCGGCCCGCTCCAGGCCCTTGGACATCATCCGGCGGATCTTGACGTCCTCCGCGATGTAGTCCTTGTAGAGCTTGTCGGCGTACCAGCGCGACTTCCAGTCGGTACTGATGCCGAGCCGGAACCCGTGCGGGTGAACCTTCTGACCCATTACTCGGTCCCTTCCTCGGCCTTGGAACCGGCCTGTGTTCCGGCCTGCTTGGCCGGGGCCTTCTTCGCGGCCGCCTTCTTCGCGGGCCGCGACTCGACCTCGTCGCCCTCGTCCGTCTCCGGCGTCACGGCCTTCGCGGCCTTGGTCGCCTTGGCCACGCCGGCCTTCGCCGCGCGGGCCTGGGCGGCCGGGACGCTCTCGACCACGATCGTGATGTGGCTCGTGCGCTTGCGGATCCGGTAGGCCCGGCCCTGCGCCCGCGGCCGGAACCGCTTGAGCGTCGGGCCCTCGTCGACATAGCACTCGGCGACCAGGAGCGAATCCGGGTCGAGGCGCTCGTTGTTCTCTGCGTTGGCGATGGCGCTGGCCAGAACCTTGTAGACCGGCTCGCTCGCCGACTGCGGCGCGAACTGCAGCACCGTGAGCGCCTCGCGCGCGGGAAGGCCGCGCACAAGGTTCACCACACGGCGCGCCTTCATCGGCGACACGCGCACGTGCCGCGCGATCGCCCGCGCACCGGGCAGCGCCGCCTCGCTCTTCGTTGGCATCGGGAAATCCCCTTGATTCCTATCGGCTGCCTTAGCGGCGGCGGCTCTTCCGGTCGTCCTTCTCGTGACCCTTGAACGTGCGGGTCAGCGCGAACTCGCCGAGCTTGTGCCCGACCATCGCCTCGGTCACGAAGACGGGCACGTGCTTGCGCCCGTCGTGGACGGCGATCGTGTGGCCGAGCATCTCGGGGACGATCGTCGACCGGCGCGACCAGGTCTTGATGACGTTCTTGGAGTTCTTGGCGTTCTGGACTTCCACCTTCTTGATCAGGTGGTCGTCAACGAACGGGCCCTTCTTCAGGCTGCGAGGCATTGCTCAGGCTCCTTAGCCGCGCTTCCGGGTGGCGTAACGCCGACGGACGATGAGACGGTCGCTCGGCTGGCCCTTGCGCCGCGTGCGGCCCTCCGGCTTGCCCTTCGGGTTGACCGGGTGGCGACCACCCGAGGTCTTACCCTCACCACCACCGTGCGGGTGGTCGATCGGGTTCATCGCGACACCACGAACGGTCGGGCGCTTGCCCTTCCACCGCATGCGGCCGGCCTTGCCCCAGTTGATGTTCGACTGGTCGGCGTTGCCGATCTCGCCCACGGTCGCACGGCAGTGCACGTCGACGCGCCGGATCTCACCCGAGGGCATACGCAGCGTGGCGTACTGCTCCTCGCGGCCCAGCAGCTGGATGCCGACGCCGGCCGAGCGGGCCAGCTTGGCACCGCCGCCCGGGCGCAGCTCCACCGCGTGGACGGTGGTACCGACCGGGATGTTGCGCAGCGGCAGGTTGTTGCCCGGCTTGATGTCCGCGCCGGCACCAGCCTCGACCGCGTCGCCCTGCTTGAGGTCCTTCGGGGCGATGATGTAGCGCTTCTCGCCGTCGGCGTAGTGCAGCAG
The DNA here is from genome assembly GCF_050947935.1 of Dactylosporangium sp. CA-052675. Lineage (GTDB taxonomy): Bacteria > Actinomycetota > Actinomycetes > Mycobacteriales > Micromonosporaceae > Dactylosporangium. The sequence continues at coordinate 9,843,169 of NZ_CP192010.1, forward strand.
GGCGATGCGCGCGGTGCGGTTGGGGTCGTACTCGATGTGCGCGACCTTGGCGGGAATCCCGTCCTTGTCCGCACGCCGGAAGTCGATCAACCGGTACTGGCGCTTGTGCCCGCCACCCTGGTGCCGAGCGGTGACCCGCCCGTGCACGTTGCGGCCGCCCTTGTTCGGCAGCGGCACGAGCAGCGACTTCTCCGGCGTCGATCGGGTGATCTCGGCGAAGTCGGCAACGCTCGAACCACGACGACCGGGCGTCGTCGGCTTGTACTTACGAATAGCCATCGTCTATACCCCTCAGCTGACCGGTCCGCCGAAGGCTTCGATCCGGTCACCCTCGGCGAGCTTCACCATCGCCCGCTTCGTGTCCTTGCGCTTGCCCCAACCCGTGCGGGTGCGCTTGCGCTTGCCTTCGCGATTGATGGTGTTGACCGACAGGACGCGGACGTTGAAGATCTGCTGGATCGCGATCTTGATCTCGGTCTTGTTGGCGTCCGGGTGCACCAGGAACGTGTACCAGTTGCGGTTGAGCTCGCTGTAGCTCTTCTCCGAGACCACCGGCTGGATGATCACGTCCCGCGGGTCTGCGATCGTCGCCATGGCTCAGCCCTCCTCGTTGCTGTCGGCGTCGGCGCTCGCGCTCGACTCGGCCGGAACCCCGAGGAACTCGTCCAGCGCCGCGGTGGTGAACACCACGTCGTCGGCCACGAGCACGTCGTGGGTGTTGAGCTGGTCGGCCACCAGCAGGTGCACCGACTGCTCGTTGCGCAGGCTGAGCCAGTTCGCCTCGTCGTCGCGGGCGAGGACCACCAGGACCCGGCGGGCCTCGGTGATGCCGCGCAGCACGACCAGCGCGTCCTTGGTCTTCGGCGTCTCGCCCTCGATGAAGGTCTCGACGACGTGGATGCGACCCTCGCGGGCGCGGTCCGACAGCGCACCGCGCAGGGCGGCGGCCTTCATCTTCTTGTTCACCCGCTGGGAGTAGTCGCGCGGCACGGGGCCGTGGACCACGCCACCACCGGTGAACTGCGGCGCGCGGATCGAGCCCTGACGGGCGCGGCCGGTGCCCTTCTGCTTGTAAGGCTTCTTGCCACCGCCGGCGACCTCGCCGCGGGACTTCGCCTTGTGCGTGCCCTGGCGGGCCGCGTTCAGCTGGGCGACGACGACCTGGTGCATCAGCGGGATGCTGGCCTGGGCGTCGAAGATGTCGTCGGGGAGCTCGACGGAGCCGTTGGTGCTGCCGTCGGCCTTGCGAACGTCGACGGTCGTCATCGGGTGATCCCGCCCTTCTGCGCCTTCGCCTCGACCTTGGCCGCGCTGCGCAGCAGGACCAGGCTGCCCTTCGGGCCGGGGACGGCGCCGCGGACCAGGATCAGGCCCTGCTCGGCGTCGACCGCCTGCACCGTGAGGTTCTGCACGGTGAAGCGCGCGCCACCCATGCGACCGGCCATCCGCACGCCCTTGAAGACGCGACCGGGGGTCGCGCAGGCGCCGATGGAACCGGGCGAGCGGTGCTTGCGCTCGACACCGTGGCTGGCCCGCAGGCCGTGGAAGCCGTGCCGCTTCATGACACCGGCGTAGCCCTTGCCCTTGGTGCGGCCCGTCACGTCGATGCGCTGGCCGGCGGCGAAGGTGTCGGCGTTGATCTCCTGGCCGAGCGAGTAGTCGCCCGCGTCGGTGGTGCGCAGCTCGACGACGTGCCGGCGCGGCGCGACATCCGCCTTGGCGAAGTGGCCGGCGCGCGGCTTGTTGACCTTGCGCGGGTCGATCTGGCCCCACGCGAGCTGGACCGCCGAGTAGCCGTCGTTGTCGGGCGTGCGCACCTGGGTCACGACGCACGGGCCGGCCTGCACCACGGTCACGGGGACAACCTTGCCGTTGTCCCAGACCTGGGTCATGCCGAGCTTCTCACCCAGGATGCCCTTGACTTGCCTGTCCATAAGTCCGAGTCCCTACAGCTTGATCTCGATGTCGACGCCGGCCGGAAGGTCGAGACGCATGAGCGAGTCGACCGTCTTCGGGGTGGGGTCGATGATGTCGATCAGACGCTTGTGCGTGCGCATCTCGAAGTGCTCGCGCGAGTCCTTGTACTTGTGCGGCGAGCGGATCACGCAGTAGCGGTTGATCTCAGTGGGCAGCGGCACCGGCCCAGCGACCTGAGCCCCGGTGCGCGTGACCGTCTCGACGATCTTCCGCGCCGAGGAGTCGACGACCTCGTGGTCGTAGGCCTTGAGCCGGATGCGGATCTTCTGTCCCGCCATGGTGGCTTCAGTTCCCTCTCTCATGCGGGGCCTCGCAGCCCCGCCAAACCCCGCAGGGTCCGGTGCCGCCTAATGTGTTTGTCCGACCCCCGCGGTCGGGCGTGTCGCGGCCAAGGGCCAGGCTCCGCCGCAGACCGTTTCCGCTGTGGAGACCTACCCCAGGGCGTGCCACGCCCAGTCGAGGGGATCCGCGCCAGTCACTGGACCGACGCCGCGCAGAAGCGGTCGAGACTTCTCATTGAGCAGTCTCGACCGCCCCACGACGCAACCCGACCATTATGCCGCACGTACTGCGGCAAAGTGAAATCGGGGTACCTCCAGGTGTTACTTGATGATCTTCGTCACGCGGCCGGCGCCGACGGTACGGCCACCCTCGCGGATCGCGAAGCGGAGGTTCTCCTCCATCGCGATGGGCTGGATGAGCTGCACCGACATGCTGGTGTTGTCGCCCGGCATGACCATCTCGGTGCCCTCGGGCAGCGTGACGACGCCGGTGACGTCCGTGGTACGGAAGTAGAACTGCGGCCGGTAGTTCTGGAAGAACGGGGTGTGCCGGCCACCCTCCTCCTTGGAGAGGATGTAGACGGTCGCCTCGAACTCGGTGTGCGGGGTGTTGCTGCCCGGCTTCACCACGACCATGCCGCGCTCGACGTCCTCGCGCTTGATACCACGCAGGAGCAGACCGACGTTCTCGCCGGCACGCGCCTCGTCGAGGATCTTGCGGAACATCTCGATCGCCGTGCAGGTGGTCTTCATCGACTTGGCCTTGATGCCAACGATCTCGACCTCCTCGTTCGGCTTGAGGATGCCACGCTCGACACGGCCGGTGACGACCGTGCCACGACCGGTGATCGTGAAGACGTCCTCGACGGGCATGAGGAACGGCTTCTCGGTCTCACGCTCGGGCTGCGGGATCGCGGTGTCGACCGCGTTCATCAGCTCCATGAGCGCGCCGGTCCACTGGCTGTCGCCCTCGAGCGCCTTGAGCGCCGAAACGCGCACGACCGGCGCGTCGTCGCCCGGGAACTCCTGGCTCGACAGCAGCTCGCGAACCTCGAGCTCGACGAGCTCCAGGAGCTCCTCGTCCTCGACCATGTCGCTCTTGTTGAGCGCCACGACGATGTACGGCACACCGACCTGGCGGGCCAGCAGCACGTGCTCGCGGGTCTGCGGCATCGGACCGTCGGTCGCGGCCACCACCAGGATCGCGCCGTCCATCTGCGCGGCACCGGTGATCATGTTCTTGATGTAGTCGGCGTGACCCGGGCAGTCGACGTGCGCGTAGTGCCGGTTCGCCGTCTGGTACTCGACGTGCGCGATGGAGATCGTGATACCACGGGCCTTCTCCTCCGGCGCCTTGTCGATCTCGTCGAACGGCGTGTAGGGGTTCAGGTCCGGGAACTCGTCGTGCAGCACCTTGGTAATGGCCGCCGTCAGCGTCGTCTTACCGTGGTCGATGTGACCGATGGTGCCGATGTTGACGTGCGGCTTAGTCCGCTCGAACTTCGCCTTCGCCACTGGTGTCCTCCTGTGGACTTCTTGGTTCACGGTGCGCCGACGCTGGAAGCGCCGACGCACCCTGTCGACTTGGGTCTGGCTGGCCCCGACTGGCAGGAATCCGACTCAGCCCCGCTGACACAGCCTCACGGCCAAACTACCGGGGTGCTTACTCCCCGGTCGCCTTCGCGATGATTTCCTTCGCCACGTTCGCGGGAACCTCGGCGTAGGAGTCGAACTGCATCGAGTAGCTCGCCCGGCCCTGCGTCTTCGACCGCAGGTCGCCGACGTAGCCGAACATCTCCGACAACGGCACGGTGGCGCGGACGACACGGGCGCCGCCACGCTCCTCCATCGCCTGGATGGTGCCACGCCGGGAGTTGAGGTCGCCGATGACGTCGCCCATGTTCTCCTCGGGCGTCGTCACCTCCACCGCCATGAGCGGCTCGAGCAGCACGGGGTTGGCGCGGCGAGCCGCGTCCTTGAGCACCATCGAGCCGGCGATCTTGAACGCCATCTCGGAGGAGTCGACCTCGTGGTACTGCCCGTCGAGCAGCGTGAGCTTGATGCCGACGAGCGGGAAGCCCGCCAGCACGCCGTACTGCATCGCGTCCTGCGCACCGGCGTCGACCGAAGGGATGAACTCCTTCGGGATGCGACCACCGGTGACCGCGTTGACGAACTCGTACGTGGGGCCGTCGGCGCTGGTCTCCAGCGGCTCGAGCTTGATGATCACGCGCGCGTACTGGCCGGAGCCACCCGTCTGCTTCTTGTGGGTGTACTCGACCTTCTCCGCGACCGACTTGATCGTCTCGCGGTACGCCACCTGCGGCTTGCCGATGTTCGCCTCGACGTTGAACTCGCGCCGCATGCGGTCGACGAGGATGTCGAGGTGCAGCTCGCCCATGCCGGCGATGACCGTCTGCCCGGTCTCCTCGTCGTTCTTGACGCGGAAGGTCGGGTCCTCCTCGGCCAGGCGCTGAATGGCGGTGCCCAGCTTCTCCTGGTCGGCCTTCGTCTTGGGCTCGATGGCCACCTCGATGACCGGCTCCGGGAAGGTCATCGACTCGAGGATGACCGGGTTCGCCGGGTCGCACAGCGTGTCACCGGTGGTGGTCTGCTTGAGACCCTGCACGGCGATGATGTCGCCGGCACCGGCGCTGCTGCGCTCCTCACGCTTGTTCGCGTGCATCTGGTAGATCTTGCCGATCCGCTCCTTGCGGTCCTTGGTGGAGTTGACCACCTGGGTGCCGGAGTCGAGCGTGCCGGAGTAGATGCGCACGTAGGTGAGCTTGCCGAGGTGCTTGTCGGTCTGGATCTTGAACGCCAGGCCCGAGAACGGCTCGCTGGTCGACGGCTTGCGCAGCAGCGGCGTCTCGCCGTCCGTCGCGATGCCCTCGATGGCCGGGATGTCCAGCGGGGAGGGCAGGAACTCCACGACGGCGTCGAGCATGGGCTGAACGCCCTTGTTCTTGAACGCCGAGCCACACACGACCGGGTTGAGCTTGCCGGCGATGGTGGCCTTGCGGATCGCGGCCTTGAGCTCCTTGACGTCGAACGAGTCGCCGTCGAGGTAGCGGACCATGATCTCGTCGTCGGTCTCGGCGAGCGTCTCGAGGAGCTTGTCCCGGTATTCGTTGGCCTGCTCGACCAGGTTCTCCGGGATCTCCTCGATGGCGTAGTCCTCGCCCTTCTGGGTCTCGCCGCGCCAGGTCAGCGCGCGCATCTCCAGCAGGTCGACGACGCCGATGTGGTCGCCCTCGAGGCCGATCGGGATCTGCAGCACCAGCGGGGTGGCGTTGAGCCGGTCGACCATCATCTGCACGCAGCGGAAGAAGTCGGCACCGGTGCGGTCCAGCTTGTTGACGAAGCACATACGCGGGACGTTGTACTTGTCCGCCTGCCGCCAGACGTTCTCGGTCTGCGGCTCCACGCCGGCGACGCCGTCGTAGACCGCCACCGCGCCGTCGAGGACGCGCAGCGACCGCTCGACCTCGACCGTGAAGTCGACGTGGCCGGGCGTGTCGATGATCTGGATCGTGTGGCCCTTCCACTCGCACTTCGTGGCGGCGGAGGTGATGGTGATGCCGCGCTCCTGCTCCTGCTCCATCCAGTCCATGACCGCCGCGCCCTCGTGGACCTCGCCGATCTTGTACGTGATGCCGGTGTAGAAGAGGATGCGCTCGGTCGTCGTCGTCTTACCGGCGTCGATGTGCGCCATGATGCCGATGTTGCGGACCTTGGCGAGGGCGGCGTCTGCGGCAGCCACTACAAATCCCTACTTCGTCTCTCGTCGGATGCTGGGGAAGCGTCGCTTACCAGCGGTAGTGCGCGAAGGCCTTGTTGGACTCCGCCATCTTGTGCGTGTCTTCGCGGCGCTTCACGGAAGCACCGAGACCGTTGCTCGCGTCCAGCAGCTCGTTCATGAGCCGCTCGACCATGGTCTTCTCGCGGCGGGCGCGGGAGTAGGTGACCAGCCAGCGCAGGCCCAACGTCGTCGCCCGGGGCGGGCGGACCTCGACCGGCACCTGGTAGGTCGCGCCACCGACACGGCGGCTGCGGACCTCGAGGGTCGGCTTCACGTTGTCCATCGCGCGCTTGAGCGTCACCACCGGGTCGGTGCCGGTCTTCTCACGAGCACCCTCGAGAGCGCTGTAGACGATGCGCTCGGCGAGCTGGCGCTTGCCCTCGACCAGGATCTTGTTGATCAGCTGGGTCACGAGCAGGGAGTTGTAGACCGGGTCCGCCACGAGCGGCCGGCGCGGCGCGGGGCCTTTACGCGGCATGTCAGCTCTTCTCCTTCTTCGCGCCGTAACGGCTGCGAGCCTGCTTGCGGTTGCGAACGCCCTGGGTGTCCAGCGAACCGCGGATGATCTTGTACCGGACGCCGGGGAGGTCCTTCACACGGCCGCCACGGACCAGCACGATCGAGTGCTCCTGAAGGTTGTGACCGACACCGGGGATGTAGGCCGTCACCTCGATGCCGTTGCTCAGCCGCACGCGGGCCACCTTGCGCAGCGCCGAGTTGGGCTTCTTCGGCGTGGTCGTGTACACACGCGTGCAGACGCCCCGCCGCTGCGGGCTTCCCTTGAGCGCCGGCGTCTTCGTCTTGCTCAGCTTCGCCTGGCGGCCCTTGCGGACCAGCTGCTGGATCGTAGGCACTGGGCCTGCCTCTCCCTTCGGCCTCGCGGCCGCAACGTCTTCTCTTCTGTCTGCCCGGCGTAGACCGGCACCCGCGGTCGGGCGTGTCGCCAGTTCCGCGGACCCGGCCCGTTTGATCCCAGCCCGGGGTTGTGGTCCGCACCCACCCTCACTCCCGCGGAGCGGGCGATGTGGGCGCACGCACGAGTTGCCCAGCAAAGCCGGGCACGAGGGGAAAGAGTACCCACCGTAAGGACGCTGGTCAAAATCGCCCGGCACGTCCGCCGACGGAACACTCTTCACACCAAGAGTACCTGGTCGCCGATCGAGACGTCCGGGGGGCTCGTTTTCCCCGCTCAGCTGAGCAGGAAGGTGAGCAGAATGACGAACATCGCCAGGCCGCCGCCCGTGCAGCCGAGCACGATGCCGGTGATGGCCATGCCCCGCCCGCTCACCGCGGCGCCGGCTCCGGCGGCCTTGCGGATCTGGCGGGTGCCGGCGAGGCCCAGGCCGGCCGCCCCGGCGCCGAGAAAGATACCCAGGACGGTGAACGCGCCCGCGGCGGCGAGGCCCCAGCCCTCGGACGCGCCGGTGGCGCCGAGGCAGAGCGCGAACAGCGCGACCAGGATCGAGGCGATGCCCGCGACCAGGGAGCCGATGGACGGACCGCTCGGCGAGGTCGGCGCGGCCGGGTAGGCGACACCGAACTGCGTGCCCTGGATGACGTCGACGCGCATGGCGGGCGTCAGCGCGGGCGACGGCGGGAGCGGGGGCGGCGCGTAGCCCGGCGGCGGGCCGTAGCCGGGTGGCGGGCCGTAGCCGGGTGGCGGGCCGTAGGCGGGTGGCTGCGGCTGATACGGCGGGTTGGACATCTAGTTCACCGTCGGGTCGAAGTCGGTGCCGCGCTGCCGCGCGTAGTGCAGCAGGCCGACGATCGCCAGCACGACGAGGCCGGCGATGGCGAGCACGATCCCGGTCCAGGCCAGCCGCACGCCGTTGCGCAACCGCCGGGCGCCGAGCAGGAAGCCGTCGGCGGCGACCAGCTCCTTGTGCGACTCGCGGGCCATGAGCAGCGCCAGCGTCGCCGGAATCACCCCACCGAGGAACGGGCCCGTGACGACGGAGAGCAGGCCAAGCCCGAACACGGCGGTGGCCTTGGTCGCCCGAACGGGATCCGGATCCAGCGGATGCCGGGTGGATGACGTCACCAGACGACTCTATCCGGTGAACGGCGAAGGGGCGGAGACCCCTGAAGGTCCCCGCCCCTGCGCCGTTCAGATCGCTTTGCTCAGCCCCGCGGAAGGAGCCTAGCGGAAGGAGCCCAGGTCGAAGTCGTCCAGCGGGACGGCCTGTCCGCTCGCGGGCCCGAAGCCGTAGTCGGCCTCCGGGTAGCCCGTCATCGAGTAGACCTTCGCCTTCGCCTCCTCGGTCGGCTCGACCCGGATGCTGCGGTACTTGCTGATGCCCGTACCGGCCGGGATGAGCTTACCGATGATGACGTTCTCCTTCAGACCGATCAGCGAGTCGCTGCGCGCGTGGATCGCGGCATCGGTCAGCACCCGGGTCGTCTCCTGGAACGAGGCCGCGGACAGCCACGACTCCGTCGCCAGCGACGCCTTGGTGATACCCATGAGCACCGGACGACCCGCGGCCGGCTCACCGCCCTCGGCGACGACGCGGCGGTTCTCCGCCTCGAACATCGCGCGGTCGACGAGCACGCCCGGCAGGAACTCGGTCGAGCCGGAGTCGATGACCGTCACCCGCTTGAGCATCTGGCGAATGATGATCTCGATGTGCTTGTCGTGGATGAGCACACCCTGCGAGCGGTACACCTCCTGGACCTCGGACGTCAGGTGCACCTGCACCGCCCGGGGACCCATGATGCGCAGCAGCTCGTGCGGGTCGATCGTGCCCTCGGTCAGCTTCTCGCCGACCTCGACGTGCTCGCCGTCCTGGATGCGCAGCTTGACGCGGCGGCTGAGCTTGTCGTGGACGATCTCGTCGCTGCCGTCGTCCGGCACGATGATGATCTTCCGCATCCGCTCGCCGTCCTCGATGCGCACGCGGCCGGGGGTGTCGGCGATGGGCGCCTTACCCTTCGGCACGCGGGCCTCGAAGATCTCCGTGACACGCGGCAGACCCTGGGTGATGTCCTCACCCGCGACACCACCGGTGTGGAAGGTACGCATCGTCAGCTGCGTGCCCGGCTCACCGATGGACTGGGCGGCGATGATGCCGACCGCCTCGCCGACGTCGACCGTCTTGCCCGTGGGCAGCGACCGGCCGTAGCAGGCGCCGCAGACGCCCAGCTTCGACTCGCAGGTGAGCACGCTGCGGACCCGGACGTTCTCGGTGCCGGCCGCGACCAGCAGGTCCACGACCATCGAGTTGATGTCCGTGCCCCGCTCGGCGACCATCCGGCCGTCCTTGTCCCGCACGTCGTCGGCGAGGGTGCGCGCGTGCACACCGGTCTCCGCGTGCTGGTGGATGCGCAGCACGCCGTCGACCAGCTCGCCGACCGCCATCGGGATGGCGCGGTCGGTGCCGCAGTCCTCCTCGCGGATGATGACGTCCTGCGAGACGTCGACCAGACGACGGGTCAGGTAACCCGAGTCGGCGGTCCGCAGCGCGGTGTCGGCCAGACCCTTGCGGGCACCGTGCGTGGAGATGAAGTACTCCAGCACGGACAGACCCTCCCGGTAGCTGGCCTTGATCGGCCGCGGGATGATCTCGCCCTTCGGGTTGGCCACCAGGCCACGGATCGCGGCGATCTGGCGGAGCTGGAGGAGGTTACCGCGGGCACCCGAGTTGATCATCTTCCACAGCGGGTTCTCGCGCGGCAGCGCGCTCTCCATCTCCTTGGCCACCTCGCCGGTCGCCTTGGTCCAGATCTCGATGAGCTCGCCGCGGCGCTCCTCGGCGGTCATGAGACCACGCTGGTACTGCTTGTCGATCCGCTCGGCCTCCTTCTCGTAGCGCTCGAGGATCTCGCGCTTACGAGGCGGCTGGATGACGTCCTCCATGCCGATGGTGACGCCGGACCAGGTGGCCCAGTGGAAGCCGGCCAGCTTCAGCGCGTCCAGGGCCGCCGCGAGGGAGACCTTCGGGAAGCGCTCGGCGAGGTCGTTGACGATCGCCGACAGCTGACCCTTGCGGATCTCGTAGTTCACGAAGCGGTACCCGACCGGGAGCGCCTCGTTGAACAGCACGCGCCCGAGCGTGGTCTCGATCGTGACCGTGTCGCCCGGCTGCCAGCCCTCCGGCGCCTCCCACGGCTCGGCACCGGCGCCGTTGTCGACACCGATGAGCTCCCGGAGCCGGATCTTGACGGGCGCCTGCAGGTGCAGCTCGCCGTTGTCGAACGCCATCCGCGCCTCGGCGTCGGAGCTGAACGTGCGCCCCTCGCCGAGCAGGTTCTTCTGGATGTGCGTGAGGTGGTACAGGCCGATGACCATGTCCTGGGTAGGCATGGTGACCGGCTTGCCGTCGGCCGGCTTGAGGATGTTGTTGCTGGACAGCATGAGGATGCGGGCCTCGGCCTGCGCCTCCGCGGACAGCGGCACGTGCACGGCCATCTGGTCGCCGTCGAAGTCGGCGTTGAAGGCGGTGCAGACGAGCGGGTGGATCTGGATCGCCTTGCCCTCGACCAGCTGCGGCTCGAAGGCCTGGATGCCGAGACGGTGCAGGGTCGGCGCGCGGTTGAGCAGCACCGGGTGCTCCGCGATGACCTCCTCCAGCACGTCCCACACGACCGGGCGCTGACGCTCGACCATGCGCTTGGCCGACTTGATGTTCTGCGCGTGGTTGAGATCCACCAGGCGCTTCATCACGAACGGCTTGAACAGCTCCAGGGCCATCTGCTTCGGCAGGCCGCACTGGTGCAGCTTGAGCTGCGGGCCGACGACGATGACCGAACGGCCGGAGTAGTCGACGCGCTTGCCGAGCAGGTTCTGCCGGAACCGGCCCTGCTTGCCCTTGAGCATGTCGGACAGCGACTTCAGCGGCCGGTTGCCCGGGCCGGTGACGGGACGACCGCGGCGGCCGTTGTCGAACAGCGCGTCGACGGCCTCCTGCAGCATCCGCTTCTCGTTGTTGACGATGATCTCCGGGGCACCCAGGTCGATCAGGCGCTTGAGCCGGTTGTTGCGGTTGATGACCCGGCGGTACAGGTCGTTGAGGTCGCTGGTGGCGAAGCGGCCACCGTCGAGCTGCACCATCGGGCGCAGGTCCGGCGGGATGACCGGGACGCAGTCCAGCACCATGCCCAGCGGCGAGTTCGCGGTGTTGAGGAACGCGGCGACGACCTTGAGGCGCTTGAGCGCCCGGATCTTGCGCTGGCCCTTGCCGCTGCGGATGGTCTCGCGCAGCAGCTCGGCCTCCTCCTCGAGGTCCAGGTTCTCGAGCAGGGCCTTGATCGCCTCGGCGCCCATGGCGCCGTTGAAGTACTCACCGAACCGGTCGCGCAGCTCGCGGTAGAGCAGCTCGTCGGTGATGAGGTTCTTGCGCTCCAGCTTGCGGAACGTGTCCATGACCTCGTCGAGGCGGTCGATCTCGCGCTGCGCGCGGTCACGGATCTGCCGCATCTCGCGCTCGCCGGCCTCCTTGACCTTGCGGCGCACGTCGGCCTTCGCACCCTCGGCCTCGAGCTCGGCCAGGTCCTGCTCCAGCTTGGCGGCCCGCTTCTCGATCTCGGAGTCGCGCGCGTTCTCCGCCTGCCGCTTCTCGGCCGACACCTCGTTCTCGAGGGTGGCGAGGTCGCGGTGGCGAGCCTCCTTGTCGACGCTGGTGATCACGTACGACGCGAAGTAGATGATCTTCTCGAGGTCCTTCGGCGCCAGGTCGAGCAGGTAGCCGAGGCGGCTGGGCACACCCTTGAAGTACCAGATGTGCGTGACCGGCGCGGCGAGCTCGATGTGGCCCATGCGCTCACGGCGGACCTTCGCCCGGGTCACCTCGACGCCGCAGCGCTCGCAGATGATGCCCTTGAAGCGGACCCGCTTGTACTTACCGCAGTAGCACTCCCAGTCCCGGGTCGGACCGAAGATCTTCTCGCAGAAGAGCCCGTCCTTTTCCGGCTTCAGGGTGCGGTAGTTGATGGTCTCGGGCTTCTTGACCTCGCCGTGCGACCACTGGCGGATGTCGTCGGCCGTGGCCAGGCCGATGCGGAGCTCGTCGAAGTAGTTGACGTCGAGCACTTCGTCTATGTCCTCACGATTCAGTTGCTCGGGTAATTGCTAGGTCGCGTGCCGGTCCTCGACGGGCCGGCGAGGCGGCGCCCCCGCAGGAGCGCCGCCCGCGATATCAGACTTCCTCGACGCTGCTCGGCTCGCGCCGCGAGAGGTCGATGCCCAACTCCTCGGCCGCGCGGAACACCTCGTCGTCCGTCTCGCGCATCTCGAGGGCCACGCCGTCGCTGGAGAGCACCTCGACGTTCAGGCACAGCGACTGCAGCTCCTTGAGGAGCACCTTGAAGGACTCCGGGATGCCCGGTTCCGGGATGTTCTCGCCCTTGACGATCGCCTCGTAGACCTTGACGCGCCCGAGGACGTCGTCGGACTTGATCGTCAGCAGCTCCTGCAGCGCGTAGGCCGCGCCGTAGGCCTGCATCGCCCAGCACTCCATCTCACCGAAGCGCTGGCCACCGAACTGCGCCTTACCACCCAGCGGCTGCTGCGTGATCATGGAGTAGGGGCCGGTGGAGCGAGCGTGGATCTTGTCGTCGACCAGGTGGTTGAGCTTCAGGATGTAGATGTAGCCAACCGCGATCGGGTCCGGGAGCGGCTCGCCGGAGCGGCCGTCGAACAGCCGCGCCTTGCCACTGGCCCCGATGAGCTGGTTGCCGTCCCGGTTGGGCAGCGTGCTGCTCAGCAGGCCGGCGATCTCCTCCTCCTTGGCGCCGTCGAAGACCGGGGTCGCCACGTTGGTGTCCGGCTCGGACTCCCCCGCGTTGATGGCCTTCAGGGCGCGCTGCCACTCGTGCTCGTCGCCGTCGATCTTCCAACCGGTCTTGGCCACCCACCCGAGGTGGGTCTCCAATACCTGGCCGATGTTCATACGGCTCGGCACGCCGAGCGGGTTGAGCACGATGTCGACCGGGGTCCCGTCCTCGAGGAACGGCATGTCCTCGACCGGCAGGATCTTGGAGATGACACCCTTGTTGCCGTGACGGCCGGCGAGCTTGTCGCCGTCCTGGATCTTCCGCTTCTGGGCCACGTAGACGCGCACCAGCTCGTTCACGCCCGGGGACAGCTCGTCGCCGTCCTCGCGGCTGAACGTCCGCACACCGATGACCGTGCCGGTCTCGCCGTGCGGCACCTTGAGGCTGGTGTCGCGCACCTCGCGGGCCTTCTCGCCGAAGATCGCGCGCAGCAGCCGCTCCTCGGGGGTCAGCTCGGTCTCACCCTTGGGCGTGACCTTGCCGACGAGGATGTCGCCGGTGACGACCTCGGCGCCGATCCGGATGATCCCCCGCTCGTCGAGGTCGGCGAGCATCTCCTCGCTGACGTTCGGGATGTCGCGGGTGATCTCCTCCGGCCCCAGCTTGGTGTCGCGCGCGTCGACCTCGTGCTCCTCGATGTGGATCGAGGTGAGGACGTCGTTCTGCACCAGCTTCTGGGACAGGATGATCGCGTCTTCGTAGTTGTGACCCTCCCAGGGCATGAAGGCCACGAGCAGGTTGCGCCCGAGTGCCATCTCGCCCTCGTCGGTGCACGGGCCGTCGGCGATGACCTGCCCCGCCTCGACCCGGTCGCCCTCGAAGATCACCGGCTTCTGGTTGACGCAGGAGCCGGAGTTGGAGCGGCGGAACTTGTGCAGCAGGTAGGTGCGACGGTGGCCGTCGTCCTGGTGGATCGTGACGTAGTCGGCGCACATGTCCTCGACGACCCCGCCGACCTCGGCCACGACCACGTCGCCGGCGTCGACGGCGGCACGGTACTCCATGCCGGTGCCGACCAGCGGCGACTCCGCCTTGACCAGCGGCACGGCCTGGCGCTGCATGTTCGCGCCCATCAGTGCCCGGTTGGCGTCGTCGTGCTCGAGGAACGGGATCATCGCGGTCGCGACCGAGGTCATCTGCCGCGGCGACACGTCCATGTAGTCCACCTGGTCGGCGGGGACGTTGTCGACCTCACCGCCCTTCCGGCGAACCAGGATGCGGTCCTCGGCGAAGTTGCCGTCGCTCTTGAGCGGGGCGTTGGCCTGGGCCTTGACGAACCGGTCCTCTTCGTCCGCGGTCAGGTAGTCGATCTGGTCGGTCACCCGGCCGTCGACGACCTTGCGGTAGGGCGTCTCGACGAAGCCGAACGGGTTGACCCGCGCGAACGTCGAGAGCGCGCCGATGAGGCCGATGTTGGGACCCTCAGGGGTCTCGATCGGGCACATGCGGCCGTAGTGGGACGGGTGCACGTCACGGACCTCGAAGCCGGCCCGCTCGCGGGACAGACCACCCGGGCCGAGCGCGCTCAGCCGGCGCCGGTGGGTCAGGCCCGCCAGCGGGTTGGTCTGGTCCATGAACTGCGACAGCTGGGAGGTGCCGAAGAACTCCTTGATCGCCGCCACGACGGGGCGGATGTTGATCAGGGTCTGCGGCGTGATCGCCTCGACGTCCTGGGTCGTCATGCGCTCGCGGACGACGCGCTCCATCCGGGACAGGCCCACGCGGACCTGGTTCTGGATGAGCTCGCCGACCGTGCGCAGGCGACGGTTGCCGAAGTGGTCGATGTCGTCGGCCTCGTAGCCCTCTTCGCCCGTGTGCAGGCGGCAGAGGTACTCGACCGTGGCGACGATGTCCTCTTCGGTCAGGACGCCCTGGTTGATCGGCACGTCCAGTTCGAGCTTCTTGTTGAACTTGTATCGGCCAACCTTGGCGACGTCGTACCGCTTCGGGTTGAAGAACAGGTTGTCGAGGAGGTTCTGCGCGTTCTCCCGCGTCGGCGGCTCACCCGGCCGCAGCTTGCGGTAGATGTCCAGCAGCGCCTCGTCCTGGCCGGCGATGTGGTCCTTCTCGAGCGTGGTCATCATGAGCTCGGACCAGCCGAACTTCTCACGGATGCGCTCGGCGGACCAGCCGATGGCCTTGAGCAGGACGGAGACCGCCTGCCGACGCTTGCGGTCGATGCGGACACCGACGGTGTCGCGCTTGTCGATGTCGAACTCAAGCCAGGCACCCCGGCTCGGGATGACCTTGACGCTGGTGAGGTCGCGGTCGGAGGTCTTGTCCGGCTGCTTGTCGAAGTACACGCCCGGGGAGCGGACGAGCTGGCTCACCACGACGCGCTCGGTGCCGTTGATGATGAAGGTGCCCTTGGGCGTCATCATCGGGAAGTCACCCATGAACACCGTCTGGCTCTTGATCTCGCCAGTGGTGTGGTTGGTGAACTCCGCGGTCACGAACAGCGGGGCGCAGTAGGTGAGGTCCTTCTCCTTGCACTCCTCGATCGGGGCCTTGACCTCGTCGAAGCGGGGCGCGGAGAACGACAGTGACATCGTGCCGGAGAAGTCCTCAATAGGACTGATCTCATCGAGGATCTCCGCGAGCCCGGAACGGGCGTGCTGATCACCGGCCGAGCGGCTCTGCCAATTCTCGTTGCCAACCAGCCAGTCGAACGAGTCGGTTTGGATGGCAAGGAGGTTGGGAACCTCTAGGTGTTCGGTGATCCTGCCGAAGGAGACCCGGCGGGGAGCGTAAGCGCTCGAACTGGTCTTCGCAGGGCGGGAAGCTGCCAAGATGCGTCCTTCCGAGGACCGGTGTTGCAGACAGGCCGTTTCGCGTGCAGCCTGACAACCTCCGATGTGGAGGAGCCCACGAAGAGGCACCTCACGCCGAAGGTGAAGTCAGAAGACAGCGCAAACTAGCAGTGTAGCCGAGAGGCTCACCGCTGTCCAGCGGCATCGTGCACGATGTTTCCAACGACCTTTTGCGAAGATCGTTTCTCCACCGGCCGGGCCGCTCGCGACGGTCGTGGCCTGCGGTTCCCTGGTGATGCGCGCTGAACCGGACCCAAGAAGGATCGGGGCACATCTAGTCGGTCCGCCCGGCCCACCGCGTCCGCGGAAGGCAGTGCCTGATTAGCGTGCCTGGCCGCCGGTCACCGCGTCAAGGGTTCCCACGCGCGTCGGGGCTTCGTGACAGATATCTCGCACCCCGACCACTAAGTGTTGTGGTCGGCCCACTAGATCTTGGGGTCCTTACAAGTCGCTGACGAAAAAAGACGGCCGCCGGAGTCCGGCGGCCGTCCTTGCGTCGACGCTGAGTTACTTGAGGGTAACCTTGGCGCCCTCGGCCTCGAGCTTGGCCTTGGCCTTGTCGGCGTTCTCCTTGTTGGCCTTCTCGAGGACGGCCTTCGGCGCGGCCTCGACGAGGTCCTTGGCCTCCTTGAGGCCCAGGCCGGTCAGCTCGCGCACGACCTTGATGACCTGGATCTTCTTGCCGCCGTCACCCTCGAGGATGACGTCGAACTCGGTCTTCTCCTCGACCTCGGCGGCCGCGGCGGCCGGGCCGGCGGCGGCGGCAACGGCGACCGGGGCGGCCGCGGTGACCTCGAAGACCTCTTCGAACTGCTTCACGAACTCGGAGAGCTCGATCAGCGTCATCTCCTTGAACGCGTCGAGGAGTTCGTCGGTGCTCAGCTTCGCCATGGTGGCGTTTCCTCTCAAAAGTTTGGGTATCGGGGCGGGCCGGACTTATTCGGCCGCGCCACCGGCTTCCTGCGCGCGCTTGTCCACCAGAGCCTGGGCGGTGCGGGCCGCCTTCGACAGCGGAGCCTGGAACAGCGCCGCCGCCTTGCTCAGGTTGCCCTTCATGGCGCCGGCCAGCTTCGCCAGCAGCACCTCACGGGACTCCAGGTCGGCCAGGCGACGGACCTCGTCCGCGCTGATGGCCTTGCCCTCGAAGACGCCACCCTTGATGACGAGCATCGGGTTGGCCTTCGCGAACTCGCGGAGGCTCTTGGCCGCCTCCACCGGGTCGCCGCCGACGAAGGCGAGCGCGGTAGGACCGGAGAACAAATCGTCGAGCCCGCTGATGCCCGCGTCCGTCGCGGCACGCTTCGCGAGCGTGTTCTTCGCGACGGCGTACGTGGTCTCGCGACCCAGGCTGCGGCGCAGGGTCTTGAGCTGCGCCACGGTGAGGCCGCGGTACTCGGTCAGCACGGTGGCCGAGGAGCCCCGGAACTGCTCGGTGAGCTCCGCGACAGCCGTGGCCTTGTCGTCTCGAACCGGCTTGTCCGCCATGTCCCTCCTCTCTCGTTGCTTCGGTGCCAGTCACTGGCCCCAGCAATGAAAAACGCCCCGGGCGCAGGGGCGCTCGGAGCGGAGGACGGCACGTTGCGGCGCCGGCATTCACACCATGTTCGCGGCCCTGCGCGGGTCGCCCGCATTGCGGCGGGGCCTTCGATGTCCGCTCACGCGGACATGACCAGCGGTCTTCGGGTTTGCGCTATCAAGGTACGCGACGGTTCGACGTTTCTCCAAATCAGGCGCGGTCGAGCCGCATGCGGCCGTAAATGATCACAGATATCGCGGTCCACGCGACGCCCCACAGGGTGGTGACCGTGAGCGTGGGCAGGTGGGCGCCGCCGACGGTGTCACGGGCCGCGGCCATCACCGGCGGGGCGATCCAGGGCACCGGGAAGCTCTTGAGGCCGAAGACGATCGTGAACACGATGCCGGCCACGAGCACGGTCAGCCCCCGCGCCGCCTGCACGGTCACCGCGCGGCTGGCCAGCGCGCCGAGCGTCACGGCCGGCAGCAGGAGCAGCAGGTGCGCCCACAGGCCCAGCGCGATGCCGGTGGCCAGCGACGGGTCGCCCGGGCCCGGTGTCGTCACGCCGTTGACGACCCAGGGCAGGACCATCGCGACGAGGATCAGGGGCAGCCCGGCGAGGAGGGCGGCGGCCAGCCCGGCGGCGATCTCCCGCGCGGTGCCGCCGACCGCGACCCGGCCGAGGCGGCGCTGCACGTCCGGCTCGACGTCGAGCAGCACCTTGGTCTGCCAGGCGAGCACCACGAACAGCACGGCCGCGGAGACGCCGTAGGCCTCACCGGCCTGGGCCTGCCCGCCGCCGTAGAGGACGGAGAGCACCACGAGCGCGGCGAGCAGCGGCGCGGCGGCCCGGCCCGTCTGGACGAACCCGGTCAGCCGCATGCGGATCAGGGCGGTCATGACAGGGGCACCTCATCGCGTACCGCCATCACTTCGAAACCGGCCGAGCGCAATCGCGAGACCGCGTCCCCCACCTCCGACGCGTCGACCGCCAGCTCGATCACCGTCCTGCGCGCCGGCCGCTCGCCCGCGTGCACCTCACCGTCGCGGACGTGCCAGCGGCGCGAGCCGGGCAGCCGTGCGACCTCCCCCAGGTGGTCGCTGACCAGCACGGACCCGCCGCGACCGACGACCTCGGCGACGATCGCGGGCACCTGCTCGCGGGTCTGCGCGTCGAGGCCCTCCCACGGCTCGTCGAGCACCAGGAGCCCGGGCGGGCGCAGGAGCGCCTGGACCAGGCCGACCTTCTGCGCCGAGCCCTTCGAGAGCCGGTTGAGCCGGACGTCGAGAAAGTGCTCGAAGTTCAGCCGGCGCGCCCACCGCCCGATGTCCTCGGCGGCGTCCAGGCCGTGAATGGCCGCCATGTGCCGCAGGTAGGCGCGCGCCGTGAACGGCTGATCCGCCGGGAAGCGCTCGGGCACCCAGCCGACGACCGGGGGCCGCTGCGTGACCAGGCCCCGCCCCGGCCGCAGTACACCGGCCGCCAGCTGCAGGAGCGTGGACTTCCCGGATCCGTTCGGGCCGGCCACGATCGCGGTCTCCCCGGGCTCCAGGGTCAGGTCGACCCCGCGCAGGGTCCAGGGTGCGCGGCGGCTGTATCGAAACCACACGTCCTGCAAACGCACCGGGACAGCGTGCCACAGGCACGCTGTCCCGGATGTCCCGCTCGGCTGGGAGTCTGCTGACTACTCCGCGGCGGTGACGACGCTGTCGTCCTCGAGGAGGTTGCGCGTCTTGTTCGGGTCGACCGGGATGCCCGGGCCCATGGTGGTGGTGAGGAAGATCTTCCGCAGGTACTTGCCCTTGGCCGCCGAGGGCTTCGCCCGGTTGACCTCCTCGAGCACGGCCGCGTAGTTCTCCACGAGCTGCTGCTCGCTGAAGCTCGCCTTGCCGATGATGAGGTGCAGGTTCGAGTGCTTGTCCACCCGGTAGGTGATCTTGCCACCCTTGATCTCGTTGACCGCCTTGGTGACGTCCATGGTCACCGTGCCCGTCTTCGGGTTCGGCATCAGGCCGCGCGGGCCCAGGATCCGCGCGATCCGGCCGATCTTGGCCATCTGGTCGGGCGTGGCGATCGCCGCGTCGAAGTCCAGCCAGCCCTCCTGAATGCGGGCGACCAGCTCGTCGGTGCCGACCGCGTCCGCGCCGGCGGCCTCGGCCTCGGCGGCCTTGGGGCCCTGCGCGAAGACGATGACGCGGGCGGTCTTGCCGGTGCCGTGCGGCAGGTTGACCGTGCCCCGGACCATCTGGTCGGCCTTGCGCGGGTCGACGCCCAGGCGCATGGCCACCTCGACGGTGGGGTCGAACTTCACGGTCGTCGTCTGCTTCGCGAGCTTGACGGCGGCCATCGGGCTGTAGAGCGCGTTGCGGTCGACGAGGTCGACGACCTTGCGGTAGTTCTTGCCGTGCTGCGACATGTCGCTGAGTTCTCCTGTGGTCTCAGTGCGGACGCCCTCGGGCGCCCTCCCACTTGTGCGGTTCGGTGCGGTGCGGAGCGTCAGTCCTTGACGACGATGCCCATGGAGCGGGCGGTGCCGGCGATGATCCGCTCGGCCATCTCGATGTCGTTCGCGTTCAGGTCGGCCATCTTCTTCTCGGCGACCTCGCGGAGCTGAGCCTTGGTGATCGAGCCGACCTTGTCCTTCTGCGGGACGCCGGAGCCCTTGGGCACACCGGCGGCCTTGAGCAGCAGGCGCGCGGCCGGCGGCGTCTTGAGGATGAAGGTGAACGTGCGGTCCTCGTAGACGCTGATCTGCGCCGGGATGATGTCACCGCGCATGGACTCCGTCTGGGCGTTGTACGCCTTGACGAACTCCATGATGTTCACGCCGTGCTGACCGAGGGCGGGGCCGACCGGCGGCGCCGGGGTGGCCTGGCCGCCCGGCAACTGAAGCGTGAAGGTCTTGACGAGCTTCTTCTTCGGAGGCATGGCTGCTTTCGTCTTCCTGGGCTGGAATTCGGTTTCGTGCTGTTCCTCGAGTTCGCCTTACCGGCGGTCTCTACGCACGACTGAGCGCCCGGCAACTGAGGCCGGACGCTCAAGCGTACCGCAGGCGAATTCGATCTTTGACCTGGCCTCGGGCCAGGTCGTACTCAGATCGTCGTGACCTGGCCTCCGGCCGGGTCACCGCTCAAATCCCGGTGACCTAGCCTCCGGCCGGGTCACCGCTCAAATCCCGGTGACCTAGCCTCCGGCCGGGTCACCGCTCAGATCTTCGTGACCTGGTTGAAGTTGAGCTCGACCGGGGTCTCGCGACCGAAGATCGAGACCAGCACCTTGAGCTTCTGCTGGTCGGCGTTGATCTCGCTGATGGTCGCCTGGAGCGAGGCGAAGGCGCCGTCGGTGACGGTGACGGAGTCGCCGACCTCGAAGTCGAGGACCTTGACCTCGGTCTTGCCGCCGGCCTTCTTCCCGCCCTCCTGCTGCACGACGGGGGCGAGCCACTTGAGCACCTCGTCGAGCGACAGCGGAGCCGGGCGGTCGGCCCGGTCGGTCGCGCCGACGAAGCCGGTGACGCCCGGCGTGTTGCGCACGCAGGAGTACGACTCCGGGGTCAGCTCCATCCGGACGAGGATGTAGCCGGGGAAGACCTTGTTCTGCACCTGGGTGCGCTTGCCGTTCTTGATCTCGACCTCTTCACGAGTCGGGACCTCGACCTGGTAGATGAACTCTTCCATGTCGAGGCTCGTGATGCGGGTCTCGAGATTCGTCTTGACCTTGTTCTCGTAGCCGGCGTAGGAGTGCACGACGTACCAGTCACCGGGCGCGAAGCGCAGTGCGGCACGCAGCTCGGCGACGGGGTCCTCGGCGTCGGTCGTCACCGGCGGGGTGTCGGCCGTCATCACCGTCGACGTTTCCTCGTGCTGCTCGTCGTCGTCGGTACCGGGCGTCTCGTCGAATTCCTGCACGCTGCTCACTTCCGTCTGTCTGATCTTCGGGTCGCCGTCTGTGCTGGTCCGGCCTTCGTCGGCGGTGTTCCGCCCGATCGGCCGGTGCCCTTACTGGTCGGCGTTGCCGTTGCCGAAGGACCAGAGGACGAGCTTGGCGAAGCCGAAGTCGAGGCCGCCGACGATGGCCAGCATGATGATCACGAACACCACGACGACGAGGGTGTAGGTGGTCAGCTCCTTGCGGGTCGGCCAGATAACCTTACGCAGCTCGGCGACAACCTCGCGGATGAAGTTGATGAGCCGCGCG
Source organism: Dactylosporangium sp. CA-052675 (assembly GCF_050947935.1). Lineage (GTDB taxonomy): Bacteria > Actinomycetota > Actinomycetes > Mycobacteriales > Micromonosporaceae > Dactylosporangium. The sequence continues at coordinate 9,864,524 of NZ_CP192010.1, forward strand.
AAGATGTTGTTCGAGCTGCCCTCTTTGACCTTGACCTTTTTGCCGTCCTTGGTCTTGAGGTCCTTCGACTTGGCGTCCTTGGACTTGTCCTTGGACCGGCCGTTCTTGCTCGCGGTCTCCTCGTCGAGGTCATCGTCCTCGTCGATCTCGTCATCGACGTCGTCCGCGGTGTCGAGGCTGTCCAGCTCGTCGGCGAACTCTTCCTCGATGGCGGCGTCCTCGGCGCTGAGCTCCTCTTCACGGCGATCGTCGGCGGGGTTGGTCCCGCGTCGCCTGCGTTCGGCCACTTTCGCCCTCTTCCGTGATCTCGCGAGTGCTCGGTCCGTGTCGGCCGGCAGCGAGAACCCGGGCCCTTGGACCCGTCGACCACCGGTTCGGCTCGGTTCGCGGGACACCGGCGAGAAGCCGGTGGCACGCGGTCGGACCAACCGTGACCGCTGTGGTCGACGTCCCGGCCTTCCGGCCGGGCGCACCAGACCCAGGTCAGGCCTTCGGCGCAGGGGCGACAGGACTCGAACCTGCAACCTGCGGTTTTGGAGACCGCTGCGCTACCAATTGCGCCACACCCCTTCGTGAGGAAGGCAGCTCCGACAGGTCCGGACAGGACCGTGTCGGGTTGCTCACCCCACGGCGGACCAGTGTACGGGTTGGAAGCGGGATATCCCAACCACCCCCCTCTACCGGTTGTCGTCGTTGTTCCGAACGAGTGCCTTTGCGGCTCCCAGGACCTTGTCTCCCTCGCAGGTCGCGGTCACATCGATCTGCACCAGGCCGTCGTCGTGGATCTTCTTGACCACGCCGCTGATGACCACCTCGGTGCCCTTGTCGTCGTCGGGCACGACGACGGGATTCGCGAACCGGGTGGAAAATTCCACGATCGCGGCCGTTCCGCCCACCCAGCACGCCACCGCCTGGCCCGCCAGGCCCATGGTCAGCATGCCGTGCGCGATGACGCCGGGCAGCCCCACGGCGGTCGCCTGGCGGTCGCTCCAGTGGATCGGGTTGAAATCGCCGGACGCGCCCGCGTAGCGCACCAGGGTGGCCCTGGTGACCCGGTACGTCTGGGCCGGGAACTCGGTGCCTGGCTGCATCGTTCAGCCCTCCCCACGAATCACGAGCCGGGTCCAGATCGTCACGACGGCCTCGCCCTCGACGGTGGCCACCTCGTGCCGCGTGGTCAGGAACGCGTGGCCGGCCCGGCTGCTGATCTCCTCGACCGTCATGACGGTGACGAGGTGGTCGCCGGCCTGGATCGGCCGCTCGTAGCGGAACGTCTGGCCGCCGTGCACCACCCGGCTGTAGTCCATGCCGAACGTGGGGTCGTCGACGAGCTGCTGCCCGGCGTTCTGGCTCAGGATGATGGCGAACGTCGGCGGGGCGATCACGTCGCTGTAGCCCCTCGCGCGTGCCTCGGCGAGGTCGCGGTGCACGGGGTCGACGGCGAAGACCGCGTCCGCGAACTCGCGGATCTTCTCCCGGCCTACCTCGTAGGGCGGGGTCGGCGGGTACACCCGGCCCAAGAACGACTGATCCAGCGGCATGACCTGAAATTTACCGGTAACGCCTAAGCGCTCCGGTCGCAGGCCGGTCGTTCCTGCGGCGACTCCCCCGCGCGGCTTCTTGCGACTGCTCCCCCGCCACGGCTCCAACGGCCTCCGGTTCCAGGCCGGTCGTTCCCACGGCTCCAACGGCCCCCGGTCACTGGCTGGTCGTTCCCACTCCGACCGCCCGGGAACGCGATAGAGCCCCGGTCCCATCGGGGCCGGGGCTCTATCGAACGATCGTGTTGCGGCAGCGACTAGCGGGTCTCGCGGTGGATGGTGTGCTTGCCATCGCGCGGGCAGAACTTCTTCAGCTCGATTCGGTCCGGGTCGTTGCGGCGGTTCTTCTTCGTGATGTAGTTCCGCTCTTTGCACTCCGTGCACGCCAGCGTGATCTTCGGACGAACGTCGGTCGCCTTGGCCATGGCGAAGTGCCTTCCTTCAGAGCTTCAGGTGGGGCGGAATCAGATCCAGCGAACCATCATAGCGGCTCACACAGATGGACGCCCAATCGGGCGTCCCAGTGGTGCTTCTGTAGCGGTGGCCGGACTTGAACCGGCGACACAGCGATTATGAGCCGCTTGCTCTGCCATCTGAGCTACACCGCCGCGGCGGACTCGATGTCTCAAGCCCGGTCTCGAGCCCCCTTACGGAATCGAACCGTAGACCTTCTCCTTACCATGGAGACGCTCTGCCGACTGAGCTAAGGGGGCGCATCGCGTACGTTCCCGCACACGCGCTCGCTAAGCGTACACGGCCCCGGGCCGGGCACGAAATCGACTTACCCACTTTCGGTCTTCGCGCAGCTCAGATGCCCTTTTCGGCGTGCCTGAGCCCGGTGCGCCCGGCCTTCTCTCGCGCGCTCCGGCGCGGCGTTCGAGGCCCGCCCTGCGCCTTCACCTTCAGCCGCTTTCGCCCTCTGCTACCCCGGTGCGTCGGCCTCCGACTACCCCGCGCCTCCGCGTCCGGCCGCCCTAGGCCTCCGCGTCCGGCTGTGGGCGCCTTCGCGTTCGGCTGTTCTGGGCGCCTTCGCGTTCGGCTGCCCCGGGCCTTCGCTTACGGCTGTCCTGGGGGTCCTCGCGTTCGGCTGCCCCGGGCCTTCGCTTACGGCTACGGGACGGCGCGCAGCCAGCGGACCTCGCCCGCCGGGGCCTCGGCCGAGTCCTCCGCGGTCTGGACCTGCAGCCAGGACTCGAAGCGCTCGTAGGGCAGCGGGCGGCTGAACAGGAAGCCCTGGCCCATGTCGCAGCGCATGTCCTCGAGCAGCCCGAGCGTCAGCTCGCTCTCCACGCCTTCGGCGACCACGTCGAGCTCGAAGTTGCGGGCCATGTCCACGATCGTGCGCACGATGGCGAGGTCGCTGGGCGAGGTGGCCATGCCCTGCACGAACGTACGGTCGATCTTGACCTCCTGCACCGGCAGGCGGCTGAGGTCGGCGAACGACGAGCGGCCGGCGCCGAAGTCGTCGACGGAGAGCCGCACGCCGAGATCGCGCAGGCGGGTGAGGGTCGACAGGGCGCGGCCGCCGACGAGCAGGCCCTCGTCCTCGGCGATCTCCAGGATCAGCCGGTCCGCGGGTACGCCGTGCTCGTCGAGCAGCTCCGAGATCTGCAGCGGCAGGTCCGAGTCGCCCAGCGTTCGGGCCGAGAGGTTCACGGCGACGACGAGCGGCCGTCCGGCGTCGGCCCACTCGCGGGCGCGGCGGATGCCCTCGCGCAGGACCACGCCGTTGAGCCGGCCGAGCTGGCCGGTGTGCTCGGCGACGGCCACGAAGTCCGGCGGCGCGACCTGGCCGTGCACGGGGTGTTCCCAGCGGGCCAGGCACTCGACGCCGACGAGCCGGCGGTCGGAGAGGGCGACCTTCGGCTGGAAGTACACCTCGAGCTCACCACCGGCGAGGGCCGTGCGCAGGTCGGCCGCGAGCCCGACCCGCCGCACCGCGCGGGACTGCAGGCCGGCGTTGAAGACCTGCACGATCCCCCGCGACTTCGCGACGTGCGTGGCCACGTGGGCCCGCTGCACGAGCTCCTCGGGGTCCGAGCCGTGCTCGGGATAGATCGAGATCCCGACGTACGTGTCGATGTCGATCGTCAGCGAGTCGATCACCATCGGATCGCGCAGGCCCTGGCGCAGCGTGTCCGCGACGGTCGCGGCCGCGTCGGCGCTGGCCGTGCGCAGCTCGATCGCGAACTCGTCGTCGCCGACCCGGGCCACCAGCGCGCCCTGCGGTGCGAGGGCCCGCAGGCGCCGGGCCACCTCGGCGAGCACCTTGTCGCCGGCGGCGTGCCCGAGCGAGTCGTTGACCTGGCGCAGCGCGACGACGTCGAACAGCAGCACGGCCACGACCTCGCGCGGGCCGCGGCCGGTCATCGCCTCGCCGAGCGCCTCGAGCATCCGGCGGCGGTTGGCCAGGCCGGTGAGCGAGTCGTGGTTGGCGTCGAACTGGAGCCGGTCGACGAGCCGGCTGTTCTCGACCGCGACGCCGGTGTGCGCCGCGAGCGTCTCGATCAGCTGCACGTCGTCCTTGCCGAACGCGGTGCGCTCGCCGAGCCGTCCGGCCACCTCGAGCGTGCCGATGGTGACGCCGCCGGAGCGCAGCGGGACCACGATGATGTCCTTGACCGACGCCTCCTGCAGCGCCACGCGCAGCTCGGTGTCGCCGACGCGGGGGCCGACCGCGATCGTGCGCCCGCTGCGCATCGCGAGCTCGCGGAAGAGATCCGGCGTCGGGGCGGCGTCGAGCAGCCCCGGGTAGTCGAAGCGCGCGGAGAGCAGCACCTCCTGGTGCCGCCCGTGCTGCGGGAGCCAGAGCGACGCGGAGTCGGCGACGAGCAGCGCCCGGACCCGGCCGAGCAGCACGTCGGGCAGGGTGCCGTCGTGGTTGGTGCTGGCGATGTCGCGGGTCAGCCCGTACATCTCCATGAGGCTCTTGTGCTGGCGCAGGAACCGCGCGTAGGCCCGGTTGCCCAGCACCAGCGCGACCGCGATGAAGATCAGCAGCAGGCTCGCCCACGGGTTGGCCTGCAGCGTCAGCAGCATCACGAGGCCGAGCACGATGCCGACGCCCATCACCGCGTGCCCCGGCAGGGCCGTGCGCAGGAACTGCGGCAGGTGCGCGATGCCCTGCACGATCGCCATGACGCCTGAGATCGCCGCGAGGTTGATGATGTTGCTCGCAACGATGGCGAGCGCGAGCACCAGCCAGGTGCGCGGCTCGCGGGGCTCCCCGATGTGCAGCTCGGCGACGACCAGCGTGGCCGCGGCGACGCCCGCGAAGTGACTGGCGGCGTTGAACGCGACCTTGTGCGGGCCCAGCCTCAGCTTGAGCACGTTCCAGCTGAGGCTGGCGATGATCCGGATGACGATCACCAGCACCGGCGAGAGGTAACACAGTGCCAGCAGGATCGGGACGTCGTTCATCCCGATCGCCAGCACCTGCCGCCGCACGTCCAGCCTCAGCTGCGTGTGGGTCGCCACGATCGCGAACAGCAGCAGCACGGGCGCGTACTGGATGTTGTGCGTGATCGGGTACGACTGGTCGGAGAGCAGCCCCGGCAGGGCCATCAGGATGCCGAGGAACAGAAGTGGACCGGTGATCAGCCAGGCGTGAGTGTCAGCACGCCTGATCGGCGTCTTCGGTGCGGGCACCAGTTCCCCATTCGCGCACAGCAGTGGCCATGATCGACCGTCGCCGGCTGCGATGGCGACGACCCGATCACTCCCAGCTATAGTCCTCGGTGACGAAGATTTGCTCCTGCGCCGGGCTCAGCCGCGCCGCGCCGACCAACGTCGTCGGATGAGCACTGAATCGGGCGTAAGTGGACTCGTCAGCGTGGGCCGCAACGGTGGACAGCCCTAACGCCAGCGAGCCGGCCCCGACGGTCACCGCCAACCGCACAATCCACCGGCCTAGCGTCTTATCGCGCATCTCTTGCTCCCATGCGATCGCTGTGACACGTGGCCCGGTTTGGTTACCCACGATCGTGCCACACGCCACGTCAGGACCAACAGAGCGCGGGCCAAGATGACGTGGCCGCGCGGAAGAATCGACCTTTCGGCCGATTTCAGGGTTGGCGAACCGGCTATATCAGTTCACTCGTCGCAGCTTGTCGGCAACGTTTTGGCGTCGCCGGGAGTCGGCCTTCGTCGAACTCCACATCCTTCGTTCGCCGCCGCCGACCGTTCGGTCTCTGCAAGCTCACACAAATCGGACCCCCGTTCTTCCGCCCGCCTCATTGATCGTGAGTATCCGAACGACTTCACATGTCGCCGCAAGTCCGACGTGTCCGGCACGTCGCCCTTACCCGCGCCCGGCCACCTCGCCATCCGCCCCGCCACCGACGGACCCGGCACCCCCTCACGCGACCCGCCCGCCGCTGTCTCCGTCCGGCGCTCCCCGCCCGCCACCACCGCCCGGCGCAACCCGCCCGCCACCGCCCCGCGCGACCCGCCTGCCGCTGTCTCCGTCTGGCGCGATCCGCCCGCCGCTGTCTCCGTCCGGCGCGACCCGCCCGCCGCCGCCACCGCCGGGCGCGACCCGTCCGCCACTGTCACCGTCCGGCCCGACCCGGACCGCGCCGCGCCGGCCGCGCCTCTTTACCTTGGACCCGATCGGGGCGATCTCGCGCCAGTTGGGCTCGGCGCCGACGACCGTGGCCTCGATCCACTCGATCGCCTCCCGCTCGGAGCCGAACTCGCGGGTCCGCACGCGCCCCTCGGGCCCGCCCCGGCGCAGCTCCACATCCCACCGGCCGTCGGCCGCGTTGCGCACGTAGACGTCGCGGCGCGTGAGCCGCGACCAGCTGCCGTTCCACCACCGTCGCTCGTTCATGGGGACATCTTAGAACAGGTGTACGACATTTTTGGGGGTCGTCGGGCGCCTCCACCCATCCGGGTCCGGTGTTACCTTCCGAATGTGGAGTTCCCGGGAAAAGGCCTCGCCAAGGGGCTGGCCGTCACGCTCGGCACGATGACGAAGCGGTCGCACACGCAGCAGTACCCGGACGTCGAGCCTGACCTCCCGCCCCGCTCCCGTGGCGTGATCGCGCTGCAGGAGGAGAACTGCACCGTGTGCATGCTGTGCGCGCGGGAGTGCCCGGACTGGTGCATCTACATCGACTCGCACAAGGAAGAGGTTCTGGTCCCCGGCGCCGCGCGGGCCCGCCAGCGCAACGTCCTCGACCGGTTCGCGATCGACTTCTCCCTCTGCATGTACTGCGGGATCTGCGTCGAGGTCTGCCCGTTCGACGCGCTGCACTGGTCGCCGGAGTTCGAGTACGCCGAGCACGACATCCGCGACCTGCTGCACGAGAAGGAGCGCCTCGAGGAGTGGGTGCCCACCGTGCCGGCGCCACCCGCCCACGATCCGCGGGGCGAGCCGGCCAAGGAGCAGACGGCCGCCGCCAAGCGCGCCGCCCGCGACTCGAACGCATCCTGAGGTTGCGCACGAACCCAGGGTGATCGCGAGGCGGCCCGGCGGTCGATTCCTGTCATACCCGGATGGCAGGATGTCGGCCATGAGGGTGGCGCAGCGATGACCGTGGCCGACGTGCTCACGCTGGCGCTCGGCGCTGTGGCGCTGGGCGCCGGCCTCCTGGTCGTGACCACCCGCCACGTCGTGCGGGCTGGGCTCTGGCTCGTCGTCGCCCTGGGCGCGATCGCCGGCCTCTATCTCGTGCTCACCGCCGAACTCGTCGCCTGGGTGCAGGTGCTGGTCTACGTCGGCGCGGTCGTGGTGCTCCTGCTCTTCGCGGTGATGCTCACGCGGGCCCCGATCGGGGCGAGCGACGACCTCGACCGCACCCGGTGGCCCGGGGCCCTGATCGGCGCCGGGGCCGGGCTGGGGCTCGCGGCCCTGTTCATCGACGCGTTCCGGTGGACGCGGGTCGCGATGCCGGAGCCGGGCACCGCCGAGCGCCTGGGCGCGGCCCTGTTCCGCACGTGGGTCCTGCCCTTCGAGCTCGTGTCGGTGCTGCTGCTGGCGGCCTTGGTCGGCGCGATCGTGGTGTCCCGCCCGGACATCGGCGGCCGCGCGGCGGAACGGAGGCGTGGCTGATGACACCGCGCCCGACGCCTGCGAGCGGCCGCACACCAGCCCGCTCCTCCCGGCCGACCTGCGCCTCCCGGCCGGCCCTCAGATCCGGGCCGATCTGCAGCTGCCGAGCGGCCCGCGCCTGGACGATGACCTCCCCGTGCACGAGCTGGAAAGCCTCGCCGACGGCGCGGTCGGGGCCGGTCCGCAGCTGCCGACTAGCCCCGACCGCAGATCCGGCCTGTATCTCTCGGCCGGTGCGCGGTTTCCGGCCGGCCCGCGGCTCGGGGGCGGCCTGCGTCTCCCGGCTCGACCTGAGCGGACGGGGGCGCGGCTGATGCATCCCGTGCTGCCGTTCACCATCGCCGGCCTGCTGTTCGGCATCGGGGTCTACGGCGTGCTGGTCCGCCGCAACGCCGTCCTGCTGCTCATGGCCGTCGAGCTCATGCTCAACGCGGTCAACCTGGTGTTCGTGACCGCCGACGCGACCATCCGGGCCGCGGCGCCCAAGGCCGGGCAGTCCTTCACGCTCTTCGTGATCGTCCTGGCGGCCGCGGAGATCGGGGTCGGACTGGCTCTGATCCTGCAGTTGTACCGGTTGCGGCGCACGGTCGGCGTCGACGACCTCCCGCTCGGCGACGGATCACCCCCTCCCGGACCGTCGACCTCTCCGCCGCCGGCGACGGGTGCGGTGCCGGCCCCGCCGCCGGACCCAGGCGCAGTGCCGCCCGTGGATGCGTCGAGCGAGCCGGGTGCCGTGCTGTCTCCGGACTCGTCGCCGGAGCCGGGTGCGGCGGTGCAGGCCCCGAACTCGGAGCACGAGCCGGAGCCGGGCGCGGCGGTGCCGGCCCCAGACCCGTCGCACGAGCCAGAGCCGGATGAAGCGGTGCCGGCCCCAAACTCGGAAGCTGAGCCGGAGCCGGAACCTGAGCGGGAGCCGGAACCTGAACGGGAGCCGGAGCCGGGTGCGGTGCTGACCCCGGAGCCGTCGCTGGAGCTGGAGCTGGAGCGGGAGCGGGAGGCGGAGCCGGGCGGTGCGGTGCCTGTCTCAGTCCCGGACGACGGAGTGGGCACCGGCGAGGCGGGCGCGGCAAGAACCGTTTCGGGCCCTCGATCCGATGGAGCGGTGGAGGAGCCGGACACGGGCGGAACGGGGGTGGCTCGGTGAGCGTCGATGCGCTGGGGGCCGCGCTGCCCGGGGTGCCCGTCGCGGCGGGGCTGGTGGGGTTGCTGCTGCGGTACCGGATGCGGGGCTTTGCCGCTCTTCTCGGGGTGGGCGGGGCCACCGTCGCGCTCGTGTGCGCGATCGCGGTCGCGGTGCGGGGGGTTCGCGGCGCCGACGCCGGAGTGACGATCGCCGAGTTCGGGCGGGTCACCGTGACGTTCGGGACGTGGCTGGACGGGCCGGCGGGTCTGGTCGCCGTGGCGGTCGGCGTGGTCGCGCTCTGCGTTCAGGTCTACTCCGTTGCCTACCTGCACGACGACGAGCGATATGCGCCGTATGCGGCTCAGGTGAGCCTGTTCACGGGCGCGATGCTGCTGGTGGTCGTGTCTGGCGACCTCATCGCGCTGCTGGTGGGCTGGGAGGTCATGGGCATCTGCTCATACCTGCTGATCGGGCACGATCGGCGGCTGCCCGAGGCGCCGCGGGCCGCGGTCAAGGCGTTCCTGGTGACGCGGGTCGGCGACATCGGCTTCCTGCTCGGGATCGTGGTGCTGGGGCTGCACGCGCACAGCTTCCGGATCGCCGAGGTGTTCGCGGCGGCGCGGTCGGGCGGGATCTCCGGCGGGACGCTGACCGCGGCGTGTGTGCTGCTGCTCGCCGGGGTGGCGGGCAAGAGCGCGCAGTTCCCGCTGCACACGTGGCTGCCCGACGCGATGGCCGGCCCGACGCCGATCTCGGCGCTGATCCACGCGGCGACGATGGTGGCGGCCGGTGTGTATGTGGTCGCCCGGCTGTACCCGCTGTTCGAGCGCTCGACCGCGGCGATGGTGGTGCTCGCGGTGATGGCCTCGGTGACCATGCTCCTCGGCGCGCTCAGTGCGCTCGGGCAGGACGACATCAAGCGGGTGCTCGCCTGGTCGACGGTGAGCCAGCTGGGGTACATGACGGGGGCGCTGGCGGTCGGCGCGCCCTCGGCGGCGCTGTTCCACCTGCTCACCCACGCGGCGTTCAAGGCGCTGCTGTTCCTCGCGGCCGGGTCGGTGATCCACGCGGTCGGCACCAACCTGATGTCGGCGATGGGCGGGCTGCGCGGCCGGATGCCGGTGACGTTCTGGACCATGACGATCGGGCTCGGGGCGCTGGCCGGGGTGCCGCCGCTGGCCGGGTTCTGGAGCAAGGACGCGATCCTCGAGGCGACGACCGGGTCCGGGCCGGTGCCGCGCGGGGTCGCGTGGATCGTGCTCGGATCGGCGGGGGTGACGGTGGCGCTGACCGCGGCCTACGTCGTGCGGCTCTGGCGCCGGACGTTCTTCGGCCCGCCGCGCACCGCCGCGGCCGAGGCCGGGCACGAGCCGCCGTGGGCGATGCGGGGGCCGCTGCTGGTCCTGGCCGTGCCGGCGGCGCTGCTCGGGCTGGCCGGGCTGCTGACCGGCTTCAGCGAGCGGCTCGGTGCCGGCGAGCCGCTGGCGCACCTGGGCTGGATGACGCTGGTCGCGCTCGTGCTGCTGGCCGCCGGGGCGCTGCTCGCCTGGCGTCGCGATCCGGCCGCCGCGCCGCCCGACACGGCGCTCGGGCGGCTGCTCGCGAACGCCTTCTATCTGGATGCCGTGCAGGACGCCCTCGTGACGCGACCGGTGGCCGCGCTGGCACGGCTGGCCCGCCGCGGCGACGAAGGGCTCGTGGACGGGGCCGTCGAGGGGGTCGGCTCCGGGGCCGGCGGGCTCGGCGGGCTGCTCGCCCGGGCCCACACCGCCGCGCTGCCCCGGGCCGCGACCGCGGTACTGGCCGGCGGCGTGGTGCTCGCGGCCGTGATCGTCATCGCGCTGGGGGTGGGGCGATGAGCTCCGCACAGACGTTGTTGCTCGCCACGCTGCTGCTGCCGGCGATCGGGGCGGTGTTCGCGGCCGCGATGCCGGCCCGGCTCGACCGGGCCGGGCGGGTCGGCGGGACGGTGTTCGCGGCGGCCACCGCCGGGGTCGTCGTCGCCCTCGGCCTCGCGCGCACCGAGACCACCGGGGTGCGGCGGATCGAGCCGTTCGCCGAGATCGACGCGCCCTGGGCGCCGTCGCTGAGCCTGCGGTTCCACATCGGCGTCGACGGCATCTCCTATCCGCTCGTCGCGCTGACCGCCCTGCTGACCGTGCTCTGCTGCGCCTACTGCCTCTGGCGGGTGCCGGAGCCGGGGCGCGGGCGGCTGCTCGTGTCGCTGCTGCTGGTGCTGCAGGCCGGCATCACCGGGGTGTTCCTCGCCCTCGACCTGGTGCTGTTTTTCGTGCTCTTCGAGGTCGTGCTCCTGCCGATGTACGCGGTGATCGCGGTCTGGGGCGGGGCCGATCGGCGGCGGGCGGCGCGGAAGTTCGTGCTGTACACCCTGTTCGGCTCGGTGCTGTTGCTGGTCGGCGTGTTCGTGGTCGTATCGTCCTCCGGCACCGGGGACCTGGTAGCACTGAGCGACCCGGCGGTGCGGCCGATGTCGGCGGGCATGCAGCTACTGGCGTTCGTGCTGCTGGCGCTCGCGTTCGCGGTGAAGAGCCCGCTCTGGCCGCTGCACACCTGGCTGCCGGCGGCACACACCGAGGCGCCGACGGTCGGGTCGGTGATCCTGGCCGGGGTGCTGCTGAAGATGGGCACCTATGGGCTGCTGCGGGTCGCCGTCGGGGTGGCGCCGGACGGGGCGGCCCGCAGCGCGCCGGTGCTGGGGATCCTCGCGACGGCGGCGATCGTCGCGGGCGGCCTGATCTGCCTGGCGCAGACGGAGCTGAAGCGGCTGATCGCGTACTCCTCCGTCGGTCACATGGGCTTCGTCCTGCTGGGCGTGGCCACGCTCACGGCGACGGGCATGCAGGCGGCGCTGATCGGCAACATCGCGCACGGGATCGTCACCGGGCTGCTGTTCTTCGTCGCCGGCGGCATCAAGGACCGCACCCACACCGGCGACCTCGACCGGCTCGGCGGCCTGCGGGAGACGGCTCCGGCCCTGAGCGGGGTGCTGGCCTTCGCGGCGATCGCGTCGCTCGGCCTGCCGGGACTCGCCGGGTTCTGGGGCGAGGCGTTCGCCGTGGTGGCGGCGTTCCAGCGCGGCGGGCTCCTGTGGACCGCGCTGGGCGTGCTGGCCGCGGCGGGGGCGGCGCTGGCGGCGGCGTACTTCCTGCGGCTCCTGCGCCGGGTCACCCACGGCGCGGCCACGCCCGACGTCGCGGCGCTCGCCCGGCCGCTGCCCGCGCTCGTGGGAGCGGCGCCACCCGGCGCGGGGCTCCCTCACGGCGAAGAACCCGGTCGTCGGGTGGACGACGGCGGCGGGCGGACGGCGGCCCGGTTGACCGCGGGTGAGCTGGTCGCGTGGGCGCCGCTGATCGTGCTCACGCTCGCCGTGGGTGTGGCGCCGGCGCTGGTGCTGGGCTGGTCCAACGCGGCCGTCGAGGCACTCGCGGGGGTGTTCGGGCGATGAGGATCGACCAGGTGGCGCTGATTCCCGCGTACGTGGCGGCGGGGACGGCCGTGCTCGCGCTGCTCGCGGACCTGTTCGTGCCGGGGCGGCGGGGGCCGGTGATGGGCGTCACGGCGCTCGGGATGGCGGGGGTGCTCGCCGCGGCGATCGCGGTCGGGGCCGGAGGCGAGCGGCGGGCCGCTTTCTGCGCCGGGCCCGACCAGTGCTCGCTGGTGCTCGATCCGGCGACGGCGATCGTCGCCGGCGTGTTCGCGGCCCTCGCGCTCGGGGCGCTGGCACTGTCGGTGCCGCTGCTGCGGACCGGCGAGGTGCCGGTCGGCGAGTACTGCTTCCTGCTCGCCTGCTCGCTGACCGGGGCCGTGGTCCTGGGCGGGGCGCGCGATCTGATCACGCTGATCGTGGCGCTGGAGACGCTGACCCTGCCGCTGTACCTCCTGGTGGGGCTGCGCCGCGGGGCTCGCGAGGGCGCGTCGGCGGCGGTCACCTTCTTCGTCGTGAGCGTCGTGTCGACGGCGATCGCGCTGCTGGGCGCGGCGCTCGTGTTCACCGCGACCGGCGGGGTGCACTTCTCGGACATCGCGGCGGGGCAGGCCCACCTGGCCGGGCAGTCGGCCGAGGCCGGCGCGGCGGGGCTCGCGACCGGGGCGATGCTCAAGGTCGGCGTGGTGCTGCTGCTGGTCGGGCTCGGGTTCAAGGTGGCGGCGGTGCCGGCGCACGCGTGGGCGTCTGCGACGTACGACGGGGCGCCGCTGCCGGTCGCCGCGTACCTCTCGACCGCGTCGAAGCTGGGCGGCGTCGTCGCGCTGCTGCTCGTCGGGGTCTCGGCGGCCCGGCCGGTGCTGTCGACCTCGGGGCTGACGCTCGCGGTGCTGGCCGTGCTGAGCATGACCGTCGGCAACCTCGTGGCGCTGCGGCAGCGGCGGATGGTGCGGCTGCTCGCCTGGTCCTCGGTCGCGCAGGCCGGCTATCTGCTCGCGCCGCTCGGGGCGCTGATCGCCGCCGACGAGGTGACGCCGCTGCTGGTGGCGGCCGCGATCGGGTACGCCTTCTTCTACGTGGTGCTCGAGTTCGCCGCGTTCGGGGCGCTGGTCGCGGCGCGCGGGGCGGCCGACGGCGGAGAGATCGCCGACTACCGCGGGCTGGCCCGGCGGTCGCCCTGGCTGACCGCGGTGCTGGTGCTGGCCCTGGCCGGGCTGGCGGGGCTGCCGCCTGGGCTCGCGGGGCTGTTCGCGAAGGTGGCGGTGGTCCGGTCGCTCCTCGGCGGGGACGCCACCTGGCTGGCGATCGTGGTCGCGGTGAACGCGGTGATCGGGCTCGCGTACTACGTGCGCGTGGGCGCGACCTTCTTCGCCGCGCCGGGCGACGGGCCCGTGGCCGTAACGCCGCGCGCTCGGGTGCCGTGGCCGGTCGCCGCTTCCGTGGGGGCCGCCGCGGTCGTGGCCGTGCTGGTGGGGTTCGGCCCCGAGCTGGTGATGCGCGCCGCGGGGACGTTCGGCTGACGATCAGCTTCGCGGCGTGACTTGCCGTGGCCGGTCGCCGCTTCCGTGGGGACCGCCGCGGTCGTGGCCGTGCTCGTAGGGTTCGGCCCCGAGCTGGTGATGCGCGCCGCCGGGACGTTCGGCTGACGATCAGCTTCGCGGCATGACTTTCAGCCAGCTCACAGCGAGCGCCGGGAAGGAGTACGGGGAGTCGCGCTGTTGTAGGTGGCATGCAGCACAGGCATTTCAACGGTGTGAAGACGGCAGCCCTGCTCGGGTTGCTGACCTCGCTCATTCTGCTTGTCGGCTACTGGCTCGGCGGTAGCACCGGTCTGGTCATCGCCGTGTTCCTGTCGCTGGCCATGAACGCGTTCAGCTACTTCTACTCCGACAAGATCGCGCTGCGCGCGATGAACGCGCAGCCGGTCACCGAGGCGCAGGCTCCCCAGCTGTACGCGATGGTTCGCGAGCTGGCGACCAGTGCCGGGCAGCCGATGCCCCGGCTGTACATCAGCCCGACCCGGCAGCCGAACGCGTTCGCGACGGGGCGCAATCCGCAGAACGCGGCCGTCGCGGTCACCTCGGGGATTCTCGAGATGCTCACGCCGCGCGAGCTGCGGGGCGTCATCGGACACGAGCTGTCGCACGTGTACAACCGGGATATTTTGATCTCGAGCGTGGCCGGGGCGCTCGGCGGGATGATCACCATGCTCGCCAACCTCGCGATCTTCCTGCCGCTCGGCGGGTCCGACGACGACGAGGAGGGGCCCGGCCTCGCGGGGCTGCTGCTCATGATGATCCTCGGACCGCTGGCCGCGACCGTGATCCAGCTGGCGATCAGCCGGAGCCGGGAGTACCAGGCGGATGAGTCGGGCGCCCAGCTCACCGGGGACCCGCTCGCGCTGGCCAGCGCGCTGCGGAAGATCCACCGGGGCACCCAGGCGCTGCCGCTGCCGGCCGACGGGCAGCTGGCCAGCCAGGCGCACCTGATGATCGACAACCCGCTGCGCGGCGGCGGGATCGCGTCGCTGTTCTCCACGCACCCGCCGATGGAGCAGCGGGTGGCGCGGCTGGAGCAGATGGCGGGGCTCGCGCTGCACCGGTGACCCGTAGCCGAGGACGAGCGCTGACCGGTGTCCCGCCGGTCAGCGCTCGCGTTCACTCACACGAGCGATGGGAAACGGGCCGCCCTGTAGGGTCGGCAGCCATGGCTCAGACGCTCCAAGTCGTGCTGACCGACCCGGACGAGGCCGGCGAGCTCGACATCGAGATCCGCCACACGGACAGCTTCCTGCTCGTCCGCGCGCCCGGCGACCTCCGCGATCTTGTCGATCGAGACGGGTCAACGGTGGAGGTGTCACTCGGCTAGGCTGCGCGGCTATGGGTGCGATCCGACCGTGGGAAGTTCTGTGCTGCTGCGTCGTGGTGGTGGCCGTGATCGTGACCGCCGTCGTGGTGGTGGTCGTGCAGCGCAACAAGCGCCGCTGACCGCCCCAGGCCCACGTCGTGCGGCGCAACAGGCGCCGCTGACCGCTCCGGCATACGTCGTCCAGCGCAACAGGCGCCGTCTGACCGCTCCAAGCTCACGTCGTGCGGCGCAGCAAGCGCCGCTGACCGCTCCAGGCCCGCCGACCGCTCCGGCCCGCGGGCGAGCCGGAGCAGCGCCAGGTCAGCGGTAGTTGGTGAACTGCAGGGCGATGCCGAAGTCCTCCTGCTTGAGCAGGGTGATGACGGCCTGCAGGTCGTCCTTCTTCTTGCCGGTCACGCGCAGCTGGTCGCCCTGGATCTGGGCCTGCACGCCCTTCGGACCCTCGTCGCGGATCTTCTTCGAGATGGCCTTGGCCTTGTCCGACTCGATCCCCTGCACGATCTTGGCGTCGATCTTGAAGGTCTTGCCGGACGGGCGGGGCTCGCCCGCGTCGAGGGACTTGAGCGAGATGTTGCGCTTGACCAGCTTCTCCTTGAAGACCTCGAGGGCGGCGACGACCCGCTCCTCGGTCTCCGCCTGGAGGGCCACCGTCTCCTCCCCGGCCCACTTGATCTCAGCGCCGGTGCCGCGGAAGTCGAACCGCTGCGCCAGCTCCTTCTCGGCCTGGTTGAGCGCGTTGTCGACCTCCTGCCGGTCGACCTTGCTGACGATGTCGAACGAGGGTGCCGAAGCCATGGCAGACGCTCCCTGTTACTGCGTGCGAAAGACGGTTGTGGGCGTGCCGAGGGTACCCGTTTGCATTGCCCCCGGGGCGTACCGCTATTCTGGCTTCCGCCAGGCGGGTTGCCCGAGCGGCCAATGGGAGCGGACTGTAAATCCGTCGCGAAAGCTACAGAGGTTCGAATCCTCTACCCGCCACCGGCAAGTCTGAAGGGCCCGTCACCGACGGGCCCTTTTGCGTTGCCGACCTCGGCCAAAGCCGCGTCCAAGGCCACCCGCAACGCCGTCGAGTCCCCGGTCGCCAGCAGGATGCCGACGCCACCCTGCACCGCCGCCAGGATGACCAGCCCCGACCGCTCCGGGTCGGGAGCGCCGGCCCGGCGGGCGCCCTCGGTGAGTCGCGTTCGCCAGGTTTCGAGCAGGTCCGACACGATCGGCCGCACCTCGGGGTTCGTCGGGGCCAGTTGGCGCGTCAGGGCCGCCAGGGGGCAGCGCGTGCCCTGTGCCTCGTAGCGCTCGATCACCGCGTCCCGCCAGGCCGCCCAAGACTCGGGAGGGCCGAGGGAGGTGAGGTGGGGCTCCTGGTCGCGCAGTACCGCTGCGGCCTCATGCCGCGCGACGGCCAGCAGGAGTCCGGCACGCCCGTCCGGGAAGTAGTGGAAGAGCTGGCTCTTGCTCGTGGCGGTCGCGGCCCGGATGTCGTCGAGCGACACCTCGTCGACGCCGCGCTCGCGTAGCAGGGCGGCCGCGCCGGCCACGATGCGCTCCCGGGTCGCGGCCCCCTTCCGCGTCAGGGACGTGCTCACAAGCACATCCTAGCCATGTGGACTGTTCGGTCCAGACGTTGCTAGATTGGCTGGACCGTCTAGTCCATTCAGGAGTTGTACGTCATGAGCCGACTCGCCCGCCGCACCGCCCTCATCACCGGCTCGACGAGCGGCATCGGCCGCGCGATCGCCGAGCGTTTCGCCGCCGAGGGCGCCGATGTCATCGTCAGCGGCCGCCGGGCCGATCTCGGCGCCGAGGTGGCCGCGGCGATCGGCGGCCGCGCGCGCTTCCTGCCCGTCGACCTCGCCGCCGGCCGTGAGGCGATCGAGGAGTTCGCGGCCCGGGCCGGTGATGTGGACATCCTGGTGAACAACGCCGCCTACCTGGTCGGCGGCCGCTCGACCGCCGATACGCCCGAGGACGTGGTGGACGCGGCCCTGGCCACGAACGTCAAGGCGCCGTACCTGCTCACCGCCGCCCTGGCGCCGAAGATGCTGGCCCGCGGCTCGGGCGCGATCGTGAACATCGGCTCGATCAACGCGCTCACCGGCATGCCCGGCAGCGCCCTCTACAGCGCGAGCAAGGCGGCCCTGCACGCGCTCACGGCCGCATGGGCGGCGGAGTTCGGCCCGCACGGCGTCCGGGTGAACACCATCGCGCCCGGGCCCACCGACGTGGAGTGGTCCACGCCGATTCGGCCGTACCTCGAGCGCATCGTCGCCACCGTCCCGAGCCGGCGCCTGTCCAGCCCGGCGGAGATCGCCTCGGCCGCGGTGTTCCTGGCGTCGGACGAGGCCGCACACATCCACGGCGCCACCCTGGCGGTTGACGGCGGCCTGACCGCGGTCACCGCCCACGGTGCCGCCCGCGCGGCATAAAGGCTCTCGCGCCCCACGCTGCGTAAAAGGCCGACGCCCGCGCGGCCTGAGGGCTGAGCGGCTCAGTCGGAGTCGGGCCACCAGGGGGCGCGACGCATGTCCACCTTGTCCCCGCGCAGCGGCGTGCCCTCGCTGCGGTGGCGGCGCAGCGCCTCCTGCTCGTGGCCGGGCACGAGCCGGCCGTTCGCGGCCACGACTCGGTGCCAGGGCACCGGGCCGCCGTAGTGGGACATGACGCTGCCGACCTGGCGCGGTCCGCCCTGGCCGAGGTATTCGGCGATCGCGCCGTACGACATGACGCGCCCCGGCGGAATGCGCTCCACGAGCGACAGGACCAGCTCGGTGTACTCCTCGTCCGCCACGATATGGGAACCTACCGCGCCGCGCCGGGACGCACGCGGCAAGATGAGCGGCGTGCGTGAACAGGTCACCGAGGCTCGGCGGATCGTCGTCAAGATCGGGTCGTCGTCGCTGACCACCGCGGCCGGAGGGCTCGACGAGGCGCGGGTCGACGCGCTGGTCGAGGCGCTGGCCACGACGCCGGCCGAGGTCGTGCTCGTCTCGTCGGGCGCCATCGCGGCCGGTCTGGCCCCGCTCGGGCTCCCCCGGCGCCCGCGCGACCTGGCGACCCAGCAGGCCGCCGCGAGCGTGGGGCAGGGGCTGCTCATGCGGGCGTACAACGACGCCTTCGCCCGGCACGGGCGCGTGGTCGGGCAGGTCCTGCTGACCGTCGACGACGTGACGCGCCGCGCCCACTACCGCAACGCCTACCGCACCCTGCGGCGCCTGCTGGACCTCAAGGCGATCCCGATCGTGAACGAGAACGACACGGTCGCGACCCAGGAGATCCGCTTCGGCGACAACGACCGGCTCGCGGCGCTCGTCGCCGCGCTGGTGCACGCCGATCTGCTCGTGCTGCTGTCCGACGTGGACGGCCTCTACACGGGCGACCCGTCGCTGCCCACGTCCGCGGCCATCACGGACGTGCGCACGTTCGCCGACCTGGACGGGGTGGACGTCCGGCGGCCGGGCAGGGCCGGCGTCGGCACGGGCGGGATGGTCACCAAGGTCGAGGCCGCGCGGATCGCCACCACGAGCGGCATCCCCGTCGTGCTGGCGTCGGCGCCGCAGGCGTCCGCCGTGCTCACCGGGCAGCCCGTCGGCACGCTGTTCCACCGGCAGCGGGAGCGGCCGCAGGCGCGGCTGTTCTGGCTCGCGCACGCGACCAGCCCTCGGGGGCGGCTGCATCTCGACGCGGGGGCCGTGCGCGCGGTCGTGGGCGGCCACGCGTCGCTGCTGCCGGCCGGGATCACCGCCGTGGACGGGCGGTTCGCCGCGGGCGATCCGGTCGACCTCGTGGACGCGGGTGGCGTTCCCGTGGCTCGCGGGCTGGTGAACTACGACGCGACCGAGCTGCCGCCGCTGCTGGGGCGCTCGACGGGGGACCTGGCGGCGGAGCTGGGCCCGGCGTACGAGCGCGAGGTCGTCCACCGCGACGACCTCGTGCTGCTGTAGCCGCCGCGAGTAGGCTGTGGCCATGTCGGGAGTGCTGGGTGAGCCGATCAAGTTCGTGCTCAACTGGGGACGGCGATACTCCCTGTGGGTGTTCAACTTCGGGCTCGCCTGCTGCGCCATCGAGTTCATCGCCACCTCCATGGGGCGGCACGACTTCATGCGGCTGGGCGTGATCCCGTTCGCCCACGGGCCGCGGCAGGCCGACCTCATGGTCGTCTCCGGCACCGTGACCGACAAGATGGCGCCGGCGGTCAAGCGGCTCTACGACCAGATGCCCGAGCCGAAGTACGTCATCAGCTTCGGCGCCTGCTCCAACTGCGGCGGGCCCTACTGGGACTCGTACTCGGTGACGAAGGGCGTCGACCAGATCATCCCCGTGGACGTGTACGTGCCGGGATGCCCACCGCGGCCCGAGGCGCTCCTGCACGGGATCATGCGCCTGCAGGAGAAGATCGCGGGTGAGCAGGCCGGGCTCGGCGGCACCCCGCGGCCGGACGTCAAGGCGCTCATGGCCCCGCCGGTGAAGAAGTGAAGGGCGAGGTCTCCGAGAGCGGCGGCGGCCGGTTCGCCCGCCCGACCTACGACGTTCCCGCGGGCACCTGGGCCGAGGCGATCGCGACGGCCAGGGACGAGGGCTTCGACTTCTTCGACTGGCTCTCGGCCGTCGACGAGCTGCCCGGCGGGTTCACGATCGTCGTGCACCTCTGGTCGACCACGCGGAGGCAGGGCGTGCTGATCCGGGCCGAGATCCCGCGCTCGGCGCCGGCCATCGACAGCATCGTCGGCATCTACCCGGGCGCGGCCTGGCACGAGCGGGAGACGCACGAGATGTTCGGGATCGGGTTCACCGGGCACGGCGAGCTCAAGCCGCTGCTACTGCCCGAGGAGTTCGAGGGCCACCCGCTGCGCAAGGAGTTCGTGCTCGCCTCCCGGGTCGCCAAGCCCTGGCCCGGCGCCAAGGAGCCCGGCGAGAGCGAGCACACGGTGAGCAAGCGTGCCCCGATGCGGCCGCCCGGGGTTCCGGATCCCAAAGAGTGGCCGAAGTGATGCCGATCTGGCTGGATGTCGCGATCCGCGTTGTCGGGGTCGTCATCGCGTTCCTCACCCTGCCGCTCGTCGTCGGGCAGGCCGAGCACAAGGTCATGGCGCACATGCAGGGCCGGCTCGGGCCCATGTACGCGGGCGCGTTCCACGGCTGGGCGCAGCTCGTCGCCGACGGCGTGAAGTTCGTGCAGAAGGAGGACATCACCCCGCGGGCGGCCGACCGGGCGGTGTTCCGCCTCGCGCCGGTGATCGCGCTGCTGCCGTACCTCGTCGTCCTGCTCGTCATCCCGCTCGGCCCGAACGGGCTGGTCGCGCAGAAGCTCGACATCGGGCTCTTCTTCGTGCTCGCGGTGGTCGGCGTCGGCGTGGTCGCGGTGCTCATGGCGGCGTGGTCGTCGGCGAACAAGTACGCGCTGCTGGGCGGGCTGCGGGCGGCGGCCCAGCTGCTCGGGTACGAGCTGCCGTTCATCCTGAGCGCCCTGTCGGTCGCCATGGCCGCGGGCACCCTGTCGCTGTCCGGCATCGTCGAGGCCTGGCGGCCGTGGTGGCTGCTGTGGCAGCTGCCGGCGATGCTCGTCTTCTTCACCGCCGGGCTCGCCGAGATCCGCCGGCCGCCGTTCGACATGCCGATCGCCGACTCCGAGCTGGTCTTCGGCTACATGACGGAGTACACGGGCCTGCGGTTCGCCTTCTTTCTGCTCGCCGAGTACGTCGGGATCGTCGTCATCGCCGCCCTCACCACGGTGCTGTTCCTCGGCGGCTGGAAGGGCCCGTTCGGCCTCGACGCGCAGCTCGGCTGGGCCTGGACGCTGATCAAGGTGTTCGCGGTGTCGTTCGTGGTGATCTGGGTGCGGGTGTCCTACCCGCGGCTGCGCGAGGACCAGCTCCAGCGGCTGTGCTGGCTCGGGCTGGTCCCCGCCGCGCTGGCCCAGCTCGTGCTCACGGCCGCCGTGAAGGTCGCTGCAGGAGACTGAGAAAAGCCACCAGCAGCTTCTCTCGTACGGCCGGTGCCGCCGCGTTCAGCAGCGAGTTCACGGCCGCCATGCGCTCCGGCAGGCCCCCGCCCGCGCCCAGCCCCAAGGCCGCGGCCAGCTGCTCGACCGGGGCGGACCCCAGCAGGTCCAGCACGCCGTCGGGCAGCTCGACCGGCCCGTGCGCGCGGGCGGCGGCGACCGCGGCGGCCAGGTCGGCCGCGAACTCGCCCACCCGCGGCGCGACGGCGGCGGTGACGGTCAGGTGCACCGACGCCGGCATCTCCCCGTGCCGGAACTGCGGCTGGGTGTGCCAGCCGCGCGCGGCGAGCTCGTCGGCGAGCACGAACAGGTCGACGCCGGAGGACGTGAAGGCGACGACCGTCGACTCCCGCGGTACGACGGAGAAGTCCTCGATCCTGGCGATGGCGTCCGCGATCGAGCGGGTGGCGTCGCGCGTCTTCGCGGCCAGGGCCAGGTACCCGTCGTCGCCGATGTGCCGCAGGGTGGCCCAGGCCGCGGCGATCGGGCCGCCGGAGCGCGTCGAGGAGATGACCGGGTTGACCATGGTGTACCCGGGCCAGTCGGCGTACCCGAAGTACTGCGGCATGCGTAGCGCCTCGTCGCGGTGCAGCAGGACGGATACGCCTTTGGGTGCGTAGGCGTACTTGTGCAGGTCGACGGAGATGCTGGTGACCCCCGGCACCGACAGGTCGAACGGCGGGACGGGCTCGCCCAGCCGGCGCAGGTACGGCAGGGTCCAGCCGCCGAAGCAGGCGTCCACGTGGCAGCGGACCCCGGCGGCCCGCGCCGCGGCGGCGATCGGCTCGACGGGGTCGATCAGCCCGTGCGCGTACGACGGCGCCGAACAGGCCACGAGCACCGTGTCCGGGGTGATGGCGGCCGCGACCGCCGCCGGATCCACGCGCAGCGACACCGGGTCGACGGGCACGGTGTCGAGCTCTACGCGCAGGTAGGCCGCGGCCTTGGCGAGCGCGGCGTGGGCCGTGGCCGGCATGACCAGCCGCGGGCGCGCGATGTCGGGCCGCCCGTCCCGGGCCGCCTTCACGGCCAGGATCAGGGATTCGGTGCCGCCGGACGTGACGCTGCCGACGGTGTGCTCGTCGCCGCCGAGCACCTGTGCGGCCGCCCCGACCAGGTCGTTCTCCATCGCCAGCAGGGAGGGGAACGCGGTCGGGTCGAGCCCGTTGACGTGCGAGGCCATCGCGTGCGCGGCCGCCGCGAGGTCGTCGAGCCCGGCCAGCCCGGGGTCGTATACGTAGGCGAACAGCCGCCCGCCATGCGTAGGCAGATCGTGCTCGCGCAGCTCCTTGAGCTCCGCGAGCACCTCCCGGGCCGGGATGCCCTGTTCAGGCAGTGCGCTCAAGTTCCTCACCCTCCCGCGACAGTCGCTCTTCGTCGAGGTCATAGCCTCGCAGAGTGAACAACGCCAATGCCACGACGATGGCCGGCACGACCGTGAAGCCCAGCAGCACCCCGAGCCTCGCGGTGTCCGTCTGGGCCGCGGCGGTGCCGGAGTCGCTGGAGACGTAGCCGAACGCGGCCAGAACCAGCGCGAAGATCCCGGGCCCGAGCGCCAGCCCGAACGTCTCGCCGGCCGTCCACAGCCCCGTGAACACGCCGGCCTGGCGCCGGCCCGTGCGCGCGGCGTCGAACGCGATGCAGTCCGGCAGCATGGCCAGGCCGAAGACCTGCTGGCCGGCGTAGCCGCAGCCGACGAGCCCGGTGACCACGTACACGACGGCGTCGGGCAGCACCGGCGCCAGCGCGATGAGGGCCGCGGCGGCCGCGAAGATCAGGCTGGACAGGACGTACGCGCGCAGCTTGCCGATCCTCGCCCCGACCCGCGACCAGAGCGGCATCACGAGCAGGGCCGGACCGACGAAGCAGGCGAAGAGCACGGTGGCGCCCGTGTCCGGGTCCTCGAGGATCTGGGTGGCGAAGTAGCTGACCCCGGCGAGCATGGTGGCGATCCCGGCGGCCTGGACGATGAAGCAGATGAGCAGCCGGGTGAACGCCTTGTTGGTCCTCGCGGTGGCGAGCTGGGCCCGCAGCGAGCCCTCGCTGGGCAGGGTGCGCCCGGTCGGCGCCTTCCTGGTGCCGAAGAAGCTGCCCAACGTACCGATGACGATGAGGATGGCCACGAAGACGCCCATGGCGCGGTGGCCCGGAATCCCGTCGCCGAACTGCTTGGTCACGACCGGGGCCAGGGCGCCCGACGCGAGGATGGCGACCGCGAGCAGGGCGACGCGCCAGGTCATCAGCCGGGTCCGCTCGGTGTAGTCGTCGGTCATCTCGGCGGGCATCGCGACGTACGGCACCTGATAGAAGGCGTAGGCGGTCGCCGTGGCGAGGAACGTCAGCGCGACGTACACGCCGCTGCGGACCGGGGCCGCGAAGATCGCCGCGAAGAGCAGCGCCACGGCGAGGCCGGCACCGAGCAGAAACGGCCGGCGGGCGCCCCAGCTCGTGCGGGTACGATCGGAGATCCTCCCGGCAACCGGGTTGATCAGCACGTCCCATGCCTTCGGCGCCAGCACGAGCAGCCCGGCCACCCCGGCCGCGACGCCGAGGGTGTCGGTGAGATAGGGCAGAAGCAAGAGACCGGGCACGGTGCCGAAGGCACCCGTGACGAGCGAGCCGAGTGCGTATCCCGCCCGCACGCGACCGGGCAGTGACTCCGACGGGTGGTTCATGGTCCAGGGATGCTACCGCGAGAATTCCTCATGGAAAGTCCCCGCAGGGGTGGCCGCCGGACATCCGGCGACGACCGAGGTCGGTCTGCGGGTGCTGCAGGAGGGCGGCTCGGCCGCCGACGCCGCCGTGGCCGCGATGCTGGCCGGCTGCGTGGCCGAGAGCGTGCTGACCGGCATCGCGGGCGGCGGCTTCGCGACGTTCTACGACGCCGCGGCCGGGGTCACCACCTGCCTCGACTTCTTCTGCTCGGTGCCGGGCCTGGACGCGACGCGCGCCGCGGCGCCGATGGAGCCGATCGCCATCTCCTTCGGCGGGGTTCCGCAGCGGTACGAGATCGGCGCCTCGAGCGTGGGCGTGCCCGGCGTCCCGGCCGGCGCCGGCGCCATCCACGCGCGCTGGGGCCGCCTGCCCTGGCCCCGGGTCGTGGCCCCCGCGCTGTCGCTGGCCCGCTCGGGCACGCTGCTGCCCCAGCCGCACGCCTCGACCCTGGCGTCCCTGGCCCCGGCGATGCTGCCGGGGCTCGGCGCCCAGGTCTACGCCCCGACCGGCCGCCTGCTGGCGGGCGGGGACCTCCTGTATCACCCGGGACTGGACCGCGCCCTGGCCATCCTCGCCGACTCGGGCCCGGCCGCCTTCTACACCGGCGACGTGGGCCGGCAGATGGTCGCGACAGTCGCCGCGGGCGGCGGAATCCTGACGTCGACGGATCTGGCGGCGTACGAGGTCCTGGCGCAGCCGGTGGCGTCGGCGCCGCTGGCCGGCCTGACCGTCTCGGCCCGCCCCGACCTCAACGACTTCATCGTGACCCTGGGGTCGCTGCCCGACCTGGTCGCCATGCCCCGCGCGCCGCGCGCCGTGGCCCTGGCCGACGCCCTGCGCGGCTACGGCACCCAGCGTCTCGGGGATACGACCAACATCTCGGTCGTCGACGCCGACGGCAACGCCTGCGTCGTGACGCTGACACTGGGGATCGGCTCGGGCGTGTGGCTGGACGGCCTCGGGATCCACCTGAACTCGATGCTCGGCGAGGGCGAGCTGATCCGGCCGGGCACCCGGCCGGGCGAGCGCATGGCGTCGTGCATGTGCCCGGCCGTCGTCACCGCCCCCGACGGCCCGCTGCTGCTGGCCATCGGCTCGGCCGGCGCCACGCGCATCCGCACGGCGCTGCTGCACGCCCTGATCAACACCGTGGTGGACGGCGACGACACCCTGACCGCCATCGGCCGCCCGCGCTTCCATGTCGTCTCCGACCTGGTGCACGCCGAGCCCGGATACCCCGAGGACGAGCTCGACGCGCTGCAGGAGGCCGGGTACAAGGTCCAGCGGTGGGACGGGCTGGACCACTACTTCGGCGGGGTGAGCGCGGTGGGCATCGCGGGCGCGGCCGGCGACCCGAGGCGAGGCGGCATCGGGCGCCTCCTGTAGCCGAGGCGCCCCGGTCACCCCTCGGCGTCCGGCGGCTCCCCCTGCTCGACCTGCTGGATGAGCCGCTTGAGGTGGGCGATCTCGTCGCGCAGGGCGGCCTGCCCGGCGGCGGTGAGGGTGACCCAGGTGCGCGGGCGCTTGCCCTCGTAGCCCTTCTCGATCTGGATCAGCTCGGCCTTCTCCAGCACGGTCAGGTGCTGCCCGAGGTTTCCGGCGGTCAGCTGCAGGGTGGTGCGCAGGAAGCCGAACTCGACCTGGCGGGCCTGGTGGGCGATGGCCATGATGCCGAGCCGGACGCGCTGATGGACGACGTCGTCGAGGCCGTTGGCGGGGTGATCCGTCGTCACGCGCGAGCCTCGGCTCGCGGCCGGAACGCGGCGAACGCGGCCGCGCCCAGCAGCAGCACCACCGCCGGGACCAGCAGGTACGGCAGGAAGAACCACGGCGACGACGAGTGGATGGCCTGGTTGCCCTGCACCATGCCGATCGCCAGGTAGACGACGGTGTAGGCCAGCAACGCCCAGTGCCGTTCGACCCAGGCGAGCACCAGCAGCGCCAGCCCGATCACCGCCAGGGGGCTGGCCAGCCCGTTCACGAGCCACACGAGCGGCCCGGCCTCGATCCGCGCCGGGTCGGTGGAGAGCGGGTCGGCGGGCGGGGGAAGGATCGGGTGGAACGTGAACCAGATCGACGCGGCCGCCATCAGCACGGCCAGCACGGCGCCGACGACGACGTAGGGGCGGACGGGGGTGCCCAGCCCGCGCCGCCGGGACCTGCCGATGTAGAAGGCCGCGATCGCCGCGTAGGCGAGCAGCAGCGCGACCGTCCAGTACCCGAGCTCGGCCGGGTTGGGCGCCATGCAGACCTTGTCCTGCGGGCCGGATCGGCAGGTGCCGAAGACGTCGACGTAGGGGACGTAGCGGTAGACGGGTATCGCGACCAGCGTGATCGTCGCGAAGACCAGCAGTGGGAACCAGGTGCCGCGCTGGGCGACACGGACCCGGCGCGTCAGCGCACGCACCGACGCCAGGAGCTCACGAGGACTTTCCGGCTCGTCTTCCATGGAGATAGCTTTGCATTACAGAGTTAGTCTGCGCAACAGAGCACAGCGAATTCGGCTGGACCGCGGCCGGACGGGAGGTTTTCTGCCGGCTTGAGCTGGTCGGCACGCGGTGCCAGTGCCGGGTAGGGTGACGGATTTACAGTCCCGCATGCCCCACTGGCCTGGGCTGCGTGGACGAGTCGGACCGAAGCTCAGGTGCGGGGTCGGGCGATGCTCGCTGAGCGGCGAAACGTAGCTGGGCGGCGCTCGCGAGGCGGCGGATCGGCGGGCTGGTTGGTCGCGATCGGGCGGCGCTCGCGAAGCGGCGAAACATGGCTGGCGGCGCTCGGGAAGCGACGAACGCGGCCGGGCGGCGCTCGCGAGGCGGCGGACCGGCGTGCCGACCTCGCGGAGCAGCGAAACGTGGCTGGACGGCGCTCGCAAAGCGGCGAACGGGGGCCACGTCCGCCAAGCAGCGAAACGAGACCACACGGCACCCCATGAACCGGCGGCCCGGCGCAGCACCGTGTGGCGTCGGCGCGCCGTGCTCGTGGCGCGGTGGGCTGGCGGGCCGGCCGCAGCCTGGGTGGCCGCGGCCGGGCCGTGGTCGGGAAGCAGGGCGGTCGCGAAGTGGTGGCGATAGCGAAGCGGGGCGGTCGGGAAGCGGTGGCGGTCGGGAAGCGGGCAGTCGGAAGCGGTGGCGGTGGGCGGGCGTCAGGCGGTCAGGGCCAGAGCGAACGGCAGCACCGCCCGGGCGCCCGCCAGGCGTAGGGCGCGCGTGGCCAGGGCCATTGTCCAGCCGCTGTCGACCAGGTCGTCCACCAGCAGGATCGGGCCGTCCGTCGAGCGCACGGCCTCGGCCAGCTGGGGTGGGATGTCGAAGGCGCCGTGCAGGGCGCGTACGCGTTGGGCGCTGTTCGTCCGCGAAGCCGTGTCCGAGGTCAGGGCGGCAGGGATGGTGCCGAGCAGCGGGAGGCGGCCGACCTCGGCGATTCGGGCGCCCAGGGACTCGACGAGGGTGGGGGCGTGCTGGGAGCCGAGCACCACGACGCCGGCCGGGCGTTGCTCCCACCTCGCGTCGCCCTTGGCCCACTCGGCGAGGGTGGCCACGACGCCGTTGAAGAGCTCGTCCGGCAGCGGGGCGTCGGGGCCGTTGAGGACGGTCCGCAGGCGTTCGCCCCAGCCGAGGTCGCTCAGGCGGCCGATCGCGCGGCCCGGCAGCGACTGCTCGGCGGGCGGGATCTTGCCGCTGAGCGGCACGCCCACGGCCGGCAGGCCCGTCGGCCACAGCTTGCGGGGCGCGATCTCGACGCCGGCGCGGCCGAGGTGGGCGCGGGCGGCCTCCAGGGCCTCGGGGGAGACCGTCGTCGCGTACCAGGCGCCCGCGCACACGTCGCACCGCCCGCACGGCGCGGCCTCCGGGTCGTCGAGCTGCCGGCGCAGGAACTCCAGGCGGCACGTCGTCAGCGCCGCATATTGCCGCATCGCCTCCTGCTCGGCCTCCCGCGCCGCGGCGATGCGCGCGTAGCGCTCGGTGTCGTGCCGCCACGGCGTGCCCGTCGCCTCCCAGCCGCCGCCCCGCACGCGATGGACGGCGCCGTCGACGTCGAGGACCTTGAGCATCAGCTCGAGGCGGCCGCGGCGCAGCTCGACCCGCGGCTCCAGGGCCTGGATGGACAGCGGGCGCCCCGCGTCGGCGAGGACGTCGATGACCGCGCGGACCTGGTGCTCGGGCGGGAACGCGAGCGAGGCGAAGTATCGCCAGATGTCCCCGTCCTCCTTGCCGGGCAGCAACAGCACGTCGGCCTTCTCGACGGCGCGCCCGGCCCGGCCGACCTGCTGGTAGTAGGCGATCGGCGACGAGGGCGCGCCCAGGTGCACCACGAACCCGAGGTCAGGCTTGTCGAAGCCCATGCCGAGCGCCGAGGTGGCCACGAGCGCCTTGATGCGGTTGCCGAGCAGGTCGGCCTCGGCGTCGCGGCGGTCGGCGTCCTCGCTCTTGCCCGTGTAGGCGGCGACGTCGTATCCCTGCGAGCGCAGGAACGCGGCCGTCTCGTGGGCCCCGGCGACGGTCAGCGTGTAGATGATCCCGGAGCCGGGCAGGTCGCGCAGGTGCTCGCCGAGCCAGGCGAGCCGGTGCGACGGGGAGGGCAGCGAGAGCGAGCCCATGCGCAGGGACTCGCGGTCGAGGGAGCCGCGCAGGACCAGGGCGTCGCCCAGCTGCTCGGCCACGTCCGCGGTGACGCGGGAGTTGGCGGTGGCCGTGGTCGCGAGCACCGGCGTGCCGGGGGCGAGGTCGAGCAGGAGCGTGCGCAGGCGCCGGTAGTCGGGGCGGAAGTCGTGGCCCCAGTCGGAGACGCAGTGCGCCTCGTCGACCACGAGCAGCCCGGCGGTCGCGGCCAGCTTGGGCAGCACGTCGTCGCGGAAGGCCGGGTTGTTGAGCCGCTCCGGGCTGACCAGCAGCACGTCGACCGAGCCGTCCGCGATCTCGGCGGTGATCGCGTCCCACTCCTCGAGGTTCGCGGAGTTGATGGTCCGGGCCGCGATCCCGGCGCGGGCGGCCGCGTCGACCTGGTTGCGCATCAGGGCCAGCAGCGGGGACACGATCACCGTGGGCCCGGCGCCGCGGGCCCGCAGCAGGGCGGTGGCCACGAAGTAGACGGCGGATTTGCCCCATCCGGTGCGCTGGACGCAGAGCACCCGGCGGTGCTCGGCGACCAGCGCCTCGATGGCCGTCCATTGATCTTCGCGCAGCTCAGCGCTGGGTCCGGCGAGCTTCTTGAGTGTTGCCGTGGCTTCCTGTCGCACGCTGCCGACGCTAGCCGAGGGGTCCGACAAAAACCGAGTCGATCACAGCGGCCGCCCGTACCCGACCACCGGAGCGTAATCGATCAGTCGCATGGAGATACGTTCGCCGGCCCGGGGCGCCTCGATCACCCGCCCGTCGCCGATGTAGATCCCGACGTGGCTGACGTCCTTGTAGTAGAAGACCAGGTCACCGGGGCGGAGCTCGGCCCGCGTGATCGGCTTGACCGTCTGCTTCTGGCGGGCGGCGTTGTGCGGCAGTACGACTCCCGCGGTCTTCCAGGCGGCCATCGTGAGCCCCGAGCAGTCGTAGCTGTTCGGCCCGTCGGCGCCCCACTGGTAGACCTTGCCGAGCTGCGAGTACGCGAACTTGACCGCCTGCCCGGCCGCGTCGGCGGTGAAGACCGGCACGTACCCGTCGTGCAGCGCACCCGACGGCGCCCTCGCCGTGCGCGCGCCCCCGAGCCGGCGCAGCTGCGCCTCGATCGCGGCCTTGCGCTGGCCCAGCTCGGCCGACTGCGTACGCTGCTGTTGCTGCAGCGTCGTCAGCTCGGTCTGCTGCGCGTCGAGCTGGGCCTGAGCGTCCTTGAGCGCCTTGAGCGCACCCACGCGGCGGCGCGAGATCTGGTCCAGCGTCGCGAGCTGGTCCATCCAGGCCTCGGGCGACGCCGCCGAGATCAGCACCGCGGTCGAGCCGATGGCGCCGCTGCGGTACAGCGCGGCGGCCTGCGCGTCCGTCTCCCGCTGGGCGGCCTCGACCTGGGTCCGCAGCGGCCCCAGGCGCGAGTTCACCTGCTCCAGGCGCGCGTCGGTGGCCCGCAGGTCGTCGCGAACGGCGTTGTACCGTTCGATGACGCCCTCGAGCTCCTGCCAGGCGTTGGCGAGTGCCCGTTGCCGGTCCGCGGCGGGATCCGCGTTCCCGGTTCCGGGCGCCGCCAGGAGAATGAGTCCGGCAACGACCAGTGATGCGGCGCTGCGCAAGTTCTTGCGACAAAACCCCACGTGTCACTAACGTCGCAATTTGGACATAAGTGACGTAACTTCCCCCGGTAGGGTGGCGCGCATGATGCTCAAGGGACCGTTCGTGGCGGCCGGCCTGGTCGCGGCCCTGCTGCTGGGCTTCGGCATAGCCCGCGCGACCGCGCCGCAGTCGACGCCCGCGGCGACGCCCGGCCCGACGACGATCCCGTCGCACTCGCACGGCGGCGCGGTCGTCGGCGACCTGGGCGGCTTCTCCCTGAGCGCGGGCGGTTTCACGCTGATCCCGGCCGAGGCGCCGACCTTCGCGGCGGGCGCCGGGCGGACCTTCGCCTTCAAGATCGTCGGCCAGGACGGGAAGCCGGTCACCAAGTTCGTCCCGAACCACGACAAGCTGCTGCACTTCATCGTCGCCCGGCACGACCTGTCGGGCTTCCAGCACCTGCACCCGGAGATGGCCGCCGACGGCACCTGGTCGGTCCCGCTGACGCTGCCCACGCCGGGCATCTGGCGCCTCTACGCCGACTTCGTGACCCTCGACCCGGCCGGCCAGCAACTGCCGCTCACGCTGTCGATCGACGCGACGGTGGCCGGGAGCTACACGCCGGCGCCGCTCGCCCCGCCCGCCCGCGAGGCCGAAGCCGACACGTTCAAGGTCACCTACGAGGGCACCCCACGGGCCAACGCCACCCAGCCGCTGACCTTCCGGGTCTTCGCCGACGGGACGCCGGTCACGGACCTGGAGCGCTGGCTGGCCGCCTACGGCCACCTGGTCGTCCTCCGCGACGGCGACCTCGGCTACCTGCACGTGCACCCCGAGGACCAGCTCGTCGGCGGCGGGGTGAAGTTCTGGCTGTCCGCGCCGAGCCCGGGCCGATACCGCCTGTACTTCGAGTTCCAGAAATCCGGCGCCGTCCACCGCGCGGAGTTCACGGTCGACGTGCGGTAAGAGCCAGAAGCAGATGGCTCGGGTCCGCGTCGCTCACTGGCCGTCGCTCCCGCCAGGAATCCCGACGTCCGTGGTGGTAGGACGGCGCCGCTCCGCCGTGCACGGTCCGCCCGACGACCCGAGCGGCCGCGAGGCGGACGAGTGCCGCCCAGCTAGTGCCTGAGCGACTCGCCGTCGGGGCGGGAGGCGCCAGTCCCGCCGGACGACACCCGCCGGACAACGGCTGCGGCCCCGAGCGGCCGTCGCCGGACGGCTCGCGCCTGATGCGGGCCGCGCCGGTGTCCGGCCGCTCGCCGTCCGGAGGGAGCCGGCGCGGACGTCCGGCCCGGGGCCCTGTGCCACCGCGAAGGCCGGGATTCCTGGCGGGAGCGACGGCCCGCACCACCGCGGACCCGAGCAAAGCGAAAGGGCGAGCCCATACGGACCCGCCCCCTTGATCGCTTTTCCTACTCCGCGGCGCTGTCGCCCTCGCCACTGCCGCCTCGCCCGCGACCACCCCGGCGCCGGCGCCGCCGAGCGCGCCCGGCCCCGCCCTCGTCCGAGGTCACGGCCACGGCCGAAACCTCCTCGGTTGCCGACGCGGGGGCCACGGCGGCCGACGACTCGGCGTGCTCGGCCGCGTCCACCTCGCCCCGGCGCCGGCGGCGGCGCGGACGACGCGGCTCGGTCGGCTCGGCGGTCTCGGTGGCCGTGGCGGCCGGAGCCGACGACCGCGAACGTCCGCGGCCCCGAGCGGCCCGCCCGCGCGGCTTGCCCTCGATGTCCTCCAGCTTCTCCGCCGACAGGCCCGCCCGCTTGCGGTCGGCCGTCGGCAGGGAGCCGGTGGTGCCCTCGGGGATGCCGATGTCGCTGAGCAGGTGCGCCGACGTGTGGTACGTCTCCGGCGGCTCCGGAAGCTCCATGCCCAGGCTCTTGTCGATGATCCGCCAGCGGGGCATGTCCTCCCAGTCCACGAACGTCACCGCGACGCCGGTCGCGCCGGCCCGGCCGGTGCGGCCGATGCGGTGGGTGTACGTGTCCGGGTCCTCCGGGCAGTCGTAGTTGATCACGTGCGTGACGCCCGAGACGTCCAGGCCCCGGGCGGCCACGTCGGTCGCGACCAGCACGTCGATCTTGCCGGCCCGGAACGCGCGCAGGGCCCGCTCGCGGGCGCCCTGGCCCAGGTCGCCGTGCACGGCCGCGGCCGCGAAGCCGCGGAAGTCCAGGTCCTCGGCGACGCGGTCGGCGGCCCGCTTGGTGCGGCAGAAGATCATGGTGAGCCCGCGGTCGGTCGCCTGCAGCACCCGCGCCACGATCTCGATCTTGTTGAGCGGGTGCGTGCGGTAGACGAACTGCTTGGTCAGCGGCGACGGGCCGGTGTTCGCGTCGTGGTGCGCGTGGATCGTCATCGGCTGGCGCAGGAACCGCCGCGCCAGGGTCACGATCGGGTCGGGCATCGTGGCCGAGAAGAGCATCGTCTGACGCTCCTCCGGCAGCAGCGTCAGGATGCGCTCGACGTCGTCGAGGAACCCGAGGTCGAGCATGCGGTCGGCCTCGTCGAGCACGAGCGCGCGCACGGCGTGCAGGCGCAGGTGCTTGCCCTTGGCCAGGTCGAGCAGGCGGCCGGGGGTGCCGACCACGATCTCGACGCCGTTGCGCAGCGCCTCGACCTGCGGCTCGTAGGCCACTCCGCCGTACAGCGGCAACACCCGCACGCCGCGGGTCTTGCCGGCCGCCGCGATGTCGCGGGCGACCTGGAGCCCCAGCTCGCGGGTCGGCACGACGACGAGTGCCTGGGGCAGCCCGTCGGCGCCCTCGCCGGGGGCGGTGACGCGGTCCAGCAGCGGTACGCCGAACCCGAGGGTCTTGCCGGTGCCGGTCGGCGCCTGCCCGATCAGGTCGGTGCCGCGCAAAGCGATGGGCACCGCGTATTCCTGGATCGCGAAGGCGCGGGTGATGCCGACCGCTTCGAGCGCGGCCACGGTCTCGGGCCGCGCGCCCAGGTCGGCGAATGATGGTGAGTCGCCGCGCACGGGCGCGCGGGGGGCCACCGTCTCGGCGGCCTCAGTGTTGTCGATCGTCATGTTGTGCTCGGGGTGTCTCTCTCGCGGGAGCGCCCCTGAAGTGCCGGGTGCGCTCGATCTGTGTGGGGCGCGGGCCACACGCGACCGTTTGACTGCGGTCGCGGGCTACAAGCGCCGGTCTGCCTGGGCTAGGGTCCGCCCGGGCCTATTTCCGCCATTGTACCGACACCATGACGGATCCGCGCACAACACTGCGTGCCGCCCGTCAGACGTTTCGGCGCGGTACTGTGCCGACGTGTCCGATGTCACCCCCGTCCGGTCCGGCGAAGCAACCGGCCCCGCGGCCGCGGCGGTCGTCGATCTGCTGGGCATGCTCGCCTACGGCGAGCTCGTCGCCTTCGACCGCGTGGCCGCCGACGCCCGCCTGGCCCCCGACCTGCACCGCCGCGCCGTGCTCAGCGAGATGGCGGCCCGCGAGATCGTCAACTACCGGCGCCTGGCCGACCGCCTGGCCGAGCTGGGCACCGACCCCGAGGCGGCGATGGCGCCCTACGTCCGAGCGCTGTCGGACTACCACGAGCAGACGGAGCCCAACGACTGGCTCGAGGGCCTGACCAAGGCGTACGTCGGCGACGGCATCGCGGACGACTTCACCCGCGAGGTCGCCGCGGTGCTCGAGTCCGCCGATCGCGACCTGATCCTCGACGTCCTGCACGACTCGCGCCACGCCGACTTCGCCGCCGACGAGCTGCGCGCCGCGATCGCGATCGACCCGAAGGTGGCCAACCGCCTCTCGATGTGGGCCCGGCGCCTGGTCGGCGAGGCGATCTCCCAGTCGCTGCGGGTGGCCGCCGAGCGGCCGTCGCTCGGCACGCTCCTGGCCGTGCACGGCACCGACGTCCCGGCCCTGCTCAAGCGCCTGACCACGGCTCACACCGCGCGCATGGGCGCGGTGGGCCTGAACAACTAGCGGGCAACCGGGTCGCGGCCCATGACCACCGAAACGGGATTATCGCCCGACAGGGTATAAATCCGAAATGTCGTGGCGCGAAGCGCCCGACATTTCGGGCTCCCCAAGGCCACGAAAAAGGGCCCCCGAACCCGGGAGCCCTCTCACGCCCAGAGCCGGCTCTCAGCGCGCGGCCGAGAACCCAACCGGCCGCGGCGACGACTCGGCGATCTCCACGTAGGCCAGCTTGCCAACGGGCACGATCACCCGGCGGCCCTTGTCGTCGACCAGGGACAGAACACCTTTATCGCCACCGTTGATCGCGTCGGTGACCGCAGACTCGACCTCGGCCGGCGACTGCGTGCTCTCCAGCACCAGCTCCCGAGGCGCGTACTGCACGCCGATCTTGACCTCCACGTCGTCCTCCTTGATCGGGCGCGGCCGTGCTTAGGCCCGCACACCCAGTGTGGTTGAAGATTAACGCGATCAGGCGTGTTCGCCGTGCAGGGGGAAGCTGGCGATGCCGCGCCACGACAATGCGGTCAGCAGGGTCTCCGCCTCGTCCTTGTCCACCTGGCGGCCGTTGGCCAGCCAGAAGCGCGCCGCGATCTCGGCCGCGCCGACCAGCCCCGACGCGAGGAGCTCGGCGCGGGCGCGGCTCACTCCGGTGTCGGCCATGATCGTGTCGGTGATGGCCGCGATGCAGCCGGTCTCGACGCGGTCCACGCGTTCGCGCACGGCGGGGTCGTTGCGCAGGTCGGACTCGAAGACCAGCCGAAAGGCTTCACTCTCGTGGTCGATGAAGTCGAAATAAGCCTGGATCGCGCCCCGCACGCGGTCCTTGTTGTCGGTGGTCGCCTCCATCGCCGAGCGCACCCGCGAGACCATCGCGTCGCAGTGGGTGTCGAGCAGAGCGAGGTACAGCTCCAACTTGCCCGGGAAATGTTGATACAAGACCGGCTTCGAAACGCCCGCTCGCTCCGCGATGTCGTCCATCGCCGCGGCGTGGTATCCCTGGGCCACGAACACCTGCTGTGCCGCGGCGAGCAGTTGCTTTCGCCGGGCCGACCGGGGCAGCCGCACGGGCCGACCGGCCGCCTGCGTGCCGCTCATCGCCGAGGTCATGTTCACCATCCGGATTTGGGTCGAGATTGCAACTTACCCCCTTTCCACCCACACGGTAGCCTCACCTAGGGGCGACGGAGGAGCGTGCGGTGGACGAAACAGGGCAAGCCGGTAGCCCGGACGCGGGCGGTGCATACCCTGGTGGCAGCCTTGGCTCGGGTCCGGGCCCGGGTCGCGATCGTGCCGCATACCCGAACGGGCAGGTCAACGGCCAGACGCCGACCGACGACGCGCTCGAGGCGATCGTCTCGGCGTGGCGCGAGCCGGCCACCGGCGCGATCGCCGGGCGGGCCCAGGTGACTGGCGCGTTCAACATTTCCGGCATCAACGGCGGTCATGCCCTGGGGTCGAACGGCGTCAACGTCAACGGCGCGAACGGCTCGGCGAATGGCCACGGCGTGAATGGCGCAAACGGCACCAATGGGATCAACGGCGTCAACGGTGCCGGCCCGCGCGGCCGGGCCGAGGTGCGCAGTCCGTATTCCGACATGCTGGCCCCGATGAGCCCGCCGGTCTCCGCCCCGCCGCCGGTCCAGCCGCCCACCTCGACGCTGCACTACGGGCACTACGGCCCCGACGGGCAGGGCTGGCCGACCTCGAGCCCGACCGGCGAGACGAAGAGCGTTCCGCCGCCGCCCGCGCCCGGCACGGTTTACGGAGCCCTCTCGACGGAGCACACGGGTGAGGTGCGCCGACCGATCTCCGCCCAGCCGTCCTACGGCCAGCAGCCCTACGAGCCCGAGCCGCAGCCGTACGAGCCCCGCTCGTACGAGCGCCCGAGCCGGGAGCTGCCCGCGGCCTACGAGACCCAGGGCTACGAAAACGCCACCACCTACGAGCAGCCGCCGTCCGCGCTCGACCGCGTCGCGGAGCAGCAGGTGCAGGCGCACGACCACTGGGGCTTCCAGGGCGGGCAGTATCAGCCGCAGGAGCAGCGCCACTGGGCCCCCGAGCCCGCCCAGCCCGAGTTCGACTGGGCCGCCCCGAGCCAGCACCCGGCCGCCCCGGCCGAGTCGGCGCCGCCGCCCGCTCCCGCGCAGCCCCAGCAGCTGCCGACCCAGCGCGTCCCCGAGAACGATCCGCTCGTCGGGCCGCTGCCGCCCGTCCTGCTCGGCTCGGCCACCACGATGGCGCCCGCCGAGCCGGTGATGCCGACGTTCGCCGACGACATGCGTCAGCCCGCCTACGAGCCGCTGGAGCTGCCCCAGCGGGTGCCCTCCGAGCCCGACGTCCCGCCGGTGCCGGCCGGGGAGCCCCCGGCCACCGCGGTCGGCGCGCCCGAGCTCACGCGCATCACCAACTACCTGCGCGAGGACGAGGACGGCGAGCCCGGCGACCCGGACTCGCGCCCCGACGGCTTCGACGTGCAGAGCGTCCTGCGGGCCGTGCAGACGGTCACCGGCGTGTCCCGGGCCAGCCTGCGCAAGAACGCCGACGGCCTGCACACCCTGCGCCTGGAGCTCGCCGACGAGGCCGACGCCGGTCAGGTCAGCCGGATCGTCGCGCGCATGCTCAACGACACGATGGGCCTGTCGGCCGAGCAGAACCCGCTGCTGCCCGACGGCATGCCGGAGCCGGCCGCGTTCGCCGAGGCGCCCGCCTCCGCGCCGGTGCCCGCCCCGCGGCCGCCGGCGACCGTCGCGCGCAACTCGCCACACAGCGCCCTGCCGGGGTACGGCCGCGAGGCCCGTCGCCGCCGGCCGGTGAGCAGCGGGGGACGCAAGCCCGCCGCGACTGTCGACAGCGTCGAGAGCGTCGAGAAGAAGGCGCCCGCGCTCGTGCCGAACCCGGGCGCGATCGTCTCGCCGCGGGTCGTCATCGAGTCGGTCGACGTCAACACGCAGGGCATCGACGCGACCGTCGAGGTGCGCCTGACCGCCGACAACCAGCCGGCCGTCGGCGTGGCGAGCGGCCCGAACTTCGACGGCTACATGCTCAAGCTGGCCGCCCTGGCCGCCGCCTCCGCCGTCGACCAGCTGCTGATCGACACCGACGCCTCCGTCCGCGCACGCTGCTACATCGAGCACGCCGCGGTCGTCGCGCTCGGCGGGTGCGAGGTGGCGGTCGTCGTGCTGCTGCTGATGTACGACGGCTTCGTGGAGCAGCTCACGGGCTCGGCCGTGGTCTCGGCGGACGGGGATTCCCGCCAGGCGGTCGTGCGCGCCACATTGGCCGCCGTGAACCGGCGTTTGGAGGCTCTGCTGCCGTAGGGCGGGGATGCGGGGCACACTTGGTTCATGAAGCGAGCCACTCTTGTCCCGGAGTTCACAGTCCCGTCACCCGCGCGGCTGCCGGAGCGGTGGCCCGGACGAGAGGTGCAGCTCGACGGATCGGTGGCGTATGTCCGCGACACCCCGGCACTGAGCGCGACCGCCGAACCCGCCGTCTACGTGCACGGCCTCGGCGGCTCCTCGACCAACTGGACCGACCTGGCCGCCATCCTGGCCGCCCGCGAGGACGGCCCCGCGCTCGACGGGCAGGCGATCGACCTGCCCGGTTTCGGCTACAGCGGCCGCGCCCGCAGCTACACCCTCGACGCGATGGCCGACCACGTCATCCGCTGGATCGAGCACAGCGACCGCGGCCCGGTCCACCTGTTCGGCAACTCGATGGGCGGCGCCGCCATCGTCAAGGCCGCCGCGCGCCGCCCCGACCTCGTGCGCTCGCTCACGCTGATCTCCCCGGCGATGCCGTTCCTCGACCCGCGCCGCTCCCTGCAGGGCCGCGTGGTGCCGCTGCTCCTGCTGCCCAACGCGGCCCGGCTCGCCGCGCGGCACATGGCGGCCATGGAGCCCGAGGCGCTGGCGGACATGGTCATCGACTCCTGCTACGCCGACCCGACCCGCTATCCGGAGCAGCGCCGCCTGGAGGCCATCGAGGAGGCTCGCCTGCGCCATCAGGTGCCGTGGTACGCCGAGGCGTACGTCGGCAGCCTGCGCGGCCTGGTGAGCAGCTTCCTGCGGGCGTACCTGCCGGGAGAGGGATCCATCTGGCGGGCGGCCGCGAGGATCACCGCGCCCACCCTGGTCATCGCCGGGCGCCAGGACAAGCTCGTCGACATCCGCACAGCCCCGCAGGTGGCCCAGCTCATCCCGGACAGCCGCCTGATGATGCTCGAGGGCGTCGGGCACGTCGCCCAGATGGAAGTTCCACGCACCGTGGCCCGGGCCGTGTTCGGCCTCATCGACGAGATCGCGAACCCGGTTGCGGAACGGGTGCAGGAGGCGGTCCGCTCGCGCGTGGCCCGGGTGCGCATGGCAAGCTGAGCGTCGATGGTGAGCCGGCTGTTCTCTGACCGCCGGCGGGAGCCGGTTGCCCTGCCGAGCGACCCGACGGCCGCCCGCGAGATCGTGCGCGCCCATCGCCATCGCCGCCGGATGGAGGCCCGACGGCGGCGGTACCTGATCGCCGGGCTGATGGCCGGGGCCGGCATGCTCGCCGCGCTCGGCCTGACCCGGCAGCTGTTCTTCGCCGACGATCCCGCGCCCGCGCCGAAGGCGGCCCCGCGGCAGGAGGCGCCGATGATGGTGCCGCCCTCGCAGCCGGCCAGCCCGCCGCCCGAGGCCGGCGCGGCCAAGGGCGACGGCACCTTCTCCTACGCGACGACCGACGGCGCCGTGGCGGGCACGGGCGGGGCGGTGAAGAAGTACCGCGTCGCCGTCGAGAACGGCGCCGAGCTGAAGGCCGACGACTTCGCCGCGGCCGTCGAGAAGACCTACGCCGACCCGCGCGGCTGGACCGCGAGCGGCCAGCTGCGGCTGCAGCGCGTCAAGGGCGAGGGCGCCGCCGACTTCACCGTGTTCCTGGCCACGCCGGTCACGTCCGAGGCGATGTGCGCCACGGCGGGGCTGCACACGGACGGGTACAGCTCCTGCCGCATCACCGGCAAGGTCATCATCAACCTGGCCCGCTGGAACACGGCCGTCCCGGACTACGGCGCGCCGGTCGAGGACTACCGGACCTATGTCGTCAACCACGAGACCGGGCACGAGCTCGGCCACGGGCACGAGGCGTGCCCGGCCGCCGGAAGGCCCGCGCCGGTCATGATGCAGCAGACGTACGGCCTCAAGGGCTGCGTCGCCAACTCGTGGCCGTTCGTGGAGGGTCAGGAGTACACAGGGCCTGAAGTGCCGTAGCTCACTCGGGTTCGGCGGTCTCGCGGGGCAGAATGAGAACCATGTCGCTGCCTCCTCTGGTCGAGCCCGCCACCGACCTGTCGGTGGACGAGGTCCGCCGCTACTCACGCCATCTGATCATTCCCGACGTCGGGGTGGCCGGGCAGAAACGACTCAAGAACGCGAAGGTGCTCTGCGTGGGCGCGGGCGGCCTGGGCTCGCCGGCGCTCATGTACCTCGCGGCGGCCGGGGTCGGCACGCTCGGCATCGTCGAGTTCGACACCGTCGACGAGTCGAACCTGCAGCGCCAGATCATCCACGGCCAGTCCGACATCGGCCGCCCCAAGGCCGAGTCGGCGCGGGACTCGGTGCTGGAGATCAATCCGTACGTCAACGTCGTGCTGCACAACGAGGCGCTCAGCAACGACAACGTGATGGAGATCTTCGCGCAGTACGACCTCATCATCGACGGCACCGACAACTTCGCGACGCGGTACATGGTCAACGACGCCGCGGTGCTGCTCGGCAAGCCCTACGTGTGGGGCTCGATCTACCGCTTCGACGGCCAGGCGTCGG
This sequence comes from Dactylosporangium sp. CA-052675, assembly GCF_050947935.1. Classification (GTDB taxonomy): domain Bacteria; phylum Actinomycetota; class Actinomycetes; order Mycobacteriales; family Micromonosporaceae; genus Dactylosporangium. The sequence continues at coordinate 9,904,197 of NZ_CP192010.1, forward strand.
TCTTCTGGGCCGAGCACGGCCCCTGCTACCGCTGCCTCTACCCGGAGCCGCCCCCGCCCGGCATGGTCCCCTCGTGCGCCGAGGGCGGCGTCCTCGGCGTCCTGTGCGCCTCGATCGGCGCGATCCAGGTGACCGAGGCCATCAAGCTCCTCACCGGCGTCGGCGACACGCTGCTGGGCCGCCTGATGGTCTACGACGCCCTCGAGATGTCGTACCGCAAGATCAAGCTCCGCAAGGACCCCAACTGCGCGATCTGCGGCGAGAACCCGACCGTGACCGGCCTCATCGACTACGACGACTTCTGCGGCGCCGTGTCGGACGAGGCCCAGGCCGCGACCGTCGGCTCCACGATCACCGCAACCGAGCTCAAGGAGTGGCAGGACTCCGGCAAGCCGATGGACCTCATCGACGTGCGCGAGCCGGCCGAGTGGGAGATCGTCCGAGTCCCCGGCGCCCGGCTCGTCCCCAAGGGCGAGATCCTCAACGGCAACGCGCTGTCGGACCTCCCTCAGGACAAGCAGATCGTCCTGTACTGCAAGAGCGGTGTCCGCTCCGCCGAGGCTCTCGCCGCGGTGAAGGCGGCGGGCTTCAAGGACGCCGTCCACGTGCAGGGTGGCGTGGTCTCCTGGGTGAAGACGGTCGACCCGTCGCTACCCATTTACTAGTTCTTCAGGTCGTGATGTTCCCCGCCCGGCTCACCCGTGTGGGTGGAGCCGGGCGGGCGGTAGCCTACGGCCATGGTGGACCTTGACGCCGCGATCGGCTACGTAGTCGCCCACGGCGACGCTGTGGACCGAGCCCGCCTCGCCTGGCTGCGCACCGGCCAGACCCCGACGGCGGACGTCCTGGACCGGGCCGAGACCGGCCAGGCGTCGACGGGCGGCTGGCCCGCGTACTTCGGCGCCCACGTGGCCTCGATCGACGCCACCTGCTTCCGCCTGGCCGAGCTCGACGACCTCGGCGCGATCAACCGCCCCGCGGCCCGCCGCGCCCTGTCCTGGCTGGCGCACAGCCAGCGCCCGGACGGCATGTGGGAAGAGGACGAGTCCCTGGCCGGCGTCGCCCCTCCGTGGGCCCAGCCGGGCGACGACGAGGCGCGCCTCTTCCTCACCTGCAGCTCCGCGTACTGGCTGGTCATCGGCGGCCCCGCCCCCGGCGACGAGGACGAGCACGCCGCCCGGATCGCCCGCGCCGCGGAGGCCTTCCGCGCCTCGCTGCGCCCCGACGGCTCCTGGCCCTCGTTCCTGGTGACCGGCTGGCTGGGCTGCGCGGTGCTGTACCACCTCGGCTGGTTCTACGAGTCGGCGCAGATCCAGGTCGCGCTGGCCGACCGGGTCCCGACCATGACGGCCGCGGACACGGCGTGGCTGTACGCGTCGCTGCGGCGCATCGGGATGTCGACGGAGGACTGGCTGCTGGGCGCGGCGCGCAAGCGCCTGCTGGAGACGCAGCGCAGCGACGGCGCCTGGACCAGCGACGACGGGGACCAGTTCAACGTCCACACGACGCTGCAGGCCATCCGCGCCCTCCGCTGACGCCGGCGCCGGCGGCCCGGCGAGCGCTTCGTACACATGTTCGTCCACAGCCTGTGGATAGAACATGTGTACGACGGTCGAGTCGCGGCCTGGCTGCCGAAATCTGCGCCTGATCATGGCGATCGGGGACGAGTTCGAACCGGGCAAGTTGCCTTGGCGAATCAGTGCGGCGGCCCCAACGAGCCGAGACCGCCGTCCGGGCCGGCCTCAGTCGACCAGGCGCATGGCGACCGTGGGGGCGTCCAGCAGTACCGATGCCGGCTCCGAACCGACCACCGTCTGCAGGCGATGGTCGCCCACCACCAGTTCCACCCCGGTGTAGAGCTCGATCGAGTCCCACCCGTCCAGCTGGTAGGACTTCTTGTAGATGCGCTCCGTCTCCTCCTTGATGTCAGGGGACGAGCGCTTCCAGATCACCGTGCCGTTCTCGCTGGTGTCGGTCACTTTGAGGTGGCCCGACTCCACCTCGAGTCGCACGTGCTCCTTCGCGATCCAGGCCGCGGCGGCCTCGTGCAGCCAGGTCGCGACCGAGATGTCGTCGGGGTTCTTCGGGTCCTTGCCGACTCGCACCGGGTGGTCCGTGGCGACCACGAAGCGGCGGCGCGCCAGGTCGTCCACGACCACGGCCACGGCGAAGGCGGGTGGGCGCGGGCCGATGTCCTTCACGGCATCGCCGTGGCGGGGGCAGGCGGGCATCCCCGCGCGCATGCGCGGGACCGGCTGGCCGATGCGGCGGGACGCGCCGAAGGCGGGGCAGTCCGGCTCCTTGCAGCGCCACTCGCGGGCCATCAGCGACGCGCCCACGCCGCTGGGGTCGGCTCTGGTGAAGCGGCGGCGTACGACTCGGGTGCGGCCGAAGCGCTGGGAGCCGCGCGCGGTGAAGGACTGCAGGCCGTCCGGGCGGCCGCCCTGCTGCTCGGCGGGGGGCGGGTCGGTGGCGGGAGCCGGCTCGGCCATCTTTTTCTCGGTCGCGGGGTCGTCCGGGTCGGGCGGCACGATGGGCAGCGTCGCCTTGCCCACGACCACCAGGCGCTCCTTGCCGTCTTTCGGCGGTGTCGGCTCGCCGCCCGGCGTCAGCACGGCGCCGCCGGCTCTTGGGGTCAGGCGCAGCAGGCGCTCGGGGCTGTCGGAGATCCACGGGAAGCGGGCCGCCTGCTGGGGCAGGTCGCGCACCACGATGAGCGGCAGGCCGGTGAAGTCGGCGATCTCGGCGGGGCGGTCGGCCACCACCGGGGTGACCTCGATCAGGCCGTCGTCGGCCCAGCGGCCCAGGACCATGCGCTCCTTCGACGTGAGCGCGGCCTCGGAGAGGACCTCGCGGCCGGCCACGGGATAGAGCATCGCGCCGGCGTCGATCAGGTAGCGGCTCAGCGCGTCGACCACCATGCCGAGGCGCAGGAGGTTGATGGGGCGGCCGCCGTCCAGCGCCACGAAACGGGCGACCTCCGCCAGGTCGACCACGGCCTGCGCCAAGGTCACGTCCGTGGTCAGCCGCTGCTCGATGGTGTCCATGACCCGGCTGATCTCGAACCGCATGACGGCGCCTCCTACCTTCGACCCCAACACGCCCGTCGACCTCAACACCCTAAGGCGAGGCGGCCACGAATTGACGGGACGCCACGAGGATCAGACTTGTGTACCAGTCCGGAAGGTTGCACGCCATAACCTACAAAACGACGATCAGCTTACGAAAGGGTCAGTCGTCCTCGCCCTTTCCCTTCTTCCCGTTGTTCTTCTTCGCCGGCTTTCCCGGGTCCTTCACGACCGGGGCCTTCGGCGCGCCGGGGTTCGCGGCGGGGCCGGGCTTCGCGCCGGTGCCGGTGTTGGTGGCGGGGGGCGGGGCGACCGTGGTGATCACGACCTGCGCGGCCGGGGCGACGAGGACCGAGCGGCAGGCGGCGCCGTTGAGCGCGAAGTCGCTCGGCAGCGCGGACGCGTCGCGGTAGGCGCCCGCGACGGCGAACTCGGCGCCGGAGGACAGGTCGGTGGCGAGGTCGCCCCCGCCGAGCAGGACCGTCGCGCCGTCCTGGTGCCAGGTCGCCCCGTCGATCGCGCCGATCGCCTGGCCGTCGGGCAGGCGGAAGGTGAGGCTCCAGCCGCCGGTGCCGCCCGCGGCCTTGACGCGCAGGTCGGCGTTGAAGTTGCCCGCCTGCTCGGTGCGGACCGAGTACTCCACGCTGCAGTCGACCGGCGCCGCGGCCGAGCCCGAGGACGACGCGGACTCGGCATGGGCCGCGGGCTGGGCCGACTCGGCGGCGCTGCCCGAGGTGGACAGGGCCAGCACGCCGACGGCCGCGGCCGCCACGACGCCGCCCACGAGCACACGGCTGCGCAGGTGCCGCGGGAGCAGGACGCGCTCGGTCTCGTCCAGCACCGGCGCGTCCGCCTCGGTGGTGACGGGGGGCTCCAACGTCAGGAAGCCGGCCAGGACGCCGGCCATCTCGGCGGCGGAGGGCCGGTTCTCGGGCGCCTTGGCCAGGCACCGGGTGATGGCCGCCGCGACCGGCGCGTCGACCAGGTCGTCGGGCAGGGGCGCCGGGCGGGTGCGGCGGTGCGCCTCCAGCACGCCGGTCGTGCTCGCGCCCTCGGGCCACGGGAAGCGGCCGGCGAGGGCGCGGTACAGCAGCAGCCCCAACGCGTAGACGTCGGTCGCCGCGGTGGTGGGCAGCCCGCGGATGCGCTCGGGGGCCAGGTAGGCGGGGGTGCCGAGGATCTGCCCGCCGATGTCGCTCTCGTCCCCCGCGAGCGCGGAGATGCCGAAGTCGACGAGCTTGGCCCCGTCGTCGGTGAGCATCACGTTGGCCGGTTTGACGTCGCGGTGCACGAGCCCGCGCGCGTGCACCGCCGCGAGCGCCGCGGCCAGCTCGGCCCCGGTGCGCAGGACCGTCTCGGGCGGCAGCGGGCCGGCCTCCTCCAGCGAGCGGCCGGTGACCAGCTCCATCACGACGTAGGGCACGTCGTCGGGGCCGTGGCCGAAGTCGTACACCTGCGCGATGTGCGGATGGCTGAGCAGCGCGGCGGCCCGCGCCTCGGCCTGGATGCGCCGCCGGGACTCGGGGTCGGCGTGCAGCTTCGAGGCCAGGATCTTGACCGCCACCGGTCGCTCGAGCACCTCGTCGAAGGCGCGCCAGACGACCGACATGCCGCCCGCGCCCAGGGGCTCGATCAGCCGGTACCGCGCTCCACTCAGGCCATTCCCGTCCACGCCATGGTCATGCCCAGATTCACCTCCGTCACACGGAAATCGTCCGCCGGGTGAGCGCCGTGGGATTCCAGCAGGGCGAGGAGGGGCTCGATCTTCTCGTACAGCAGCAGGACGACGTCCCCGGGCCGCGCCATCGCCAGGGCCGCCGGCACCGCCTCGTCGACCGTGCGCACCTCGACGCAGGCGGTCTCGGGCGCGGCCCGCAGCAGCTCGTCGCGGACGATCCCGGGCACCTCGCCGGGGGCCCGGCCGCGGCGGTCGGCGTCCTCGTAGAGCACCACCCGCCCGAACCGGGACCCGACCACCGTCGCGGACTCGCGCAGCAGGTCGTCGCGGCGGTCGCCGGGCAGCGTGATCGCGGCGACCGCGCGCTCGCAGCCCCACACCCGCTCGACCAGGTCGCTGACGGCGGCGATGGCGGCCGGGTTGTGCGCGTAGTCCACCAGCACGTCGACGTCGCCGCAGCGCAGCAGCGTCCCCCGGCCCGGGTTGTCGGCCGGGTCGGTGCCGAAGCGGCGCAGCCGGTCGGCGACCTGGGCCGTGGTCACGCCCAGCACCCGGGCCGCGGCCGCGGCGGCGAGCGCGTTGGCGACGAGGTGCCGGGCGGCGCCGCCGAAGCCGCCCCCGAGCTCGTTCGCGGCGAGCAGCGGCACCCACCGGCGGCCGGCCAGCTCGACGAGCCAGCCGTCGGCGAGCAGGTACGCCCGCCCGCCGGAGTCCCAGTGCCGGCGCACGAGCGGGTTGCGGGGGTCGAGCGAGCACCAGATGATCTCGCGGCCGGGGAACTCCAGCTCGCGGCTCCTCGGGTCGTCGGCGTTGAGCACCACCGCGCCGCCCTCGCGCACCCGCTCCGCCACGACCGACTTGAGGTCGACGAGCTCCTCGACGCTCTCGATGCCGTCCTGGCCGAGGTGGTCCGAGGAGAGGTTGGTGATGATGCCGACGTCGCTCCAGTCGTACCCGAGCCCCTGGCGCAGCAGCCCGCCGCGCGCGGTCTCGAGCACGGCCGCGTCGACGGTCGGGTCGCCGAGCACCACGCGGGCCGAGCGGGGGCCGGTCGCGTCGGCGCGCTGGATCAGCCGGCCGCCCACCACCACGCCGTCGGTCGTGGTCAGCCCGACGCGCAGCCCGGCCCCGGCGAGCAGGTGCGCGGTCAGCCGGGCCACCGTGGTCTTGCCGTTGGTGCCGGTGATGGACACGATCGGGATGCGCGACGGCGTCCCGGCCGGGTAGAGCGCGTCGACGATCGCGGCCCCGACGTCGTGCTGCTCCAGGTGCATGCGCAGCCCGGGAGCGGCGTTGACCTCGATCACCCCGCCCCGGCGCAGGGACAGCTCCTCGGCGATGTCGGGCAGCCGCAAGTCGATCCCGGCGATGTCGAGCCCGACGAGGCCGGCGACCCGGCGGCACAGGTCGGCGATCGAGGGGTGCACGAGTTTGGTCACGTCGACGCTGGTACCGCCGGTGGAAAGGTTGGCGTTGTCGCGCAGCCACACCGTCCGCCCCACCTCGGGCACGTCCCCCACCCCGAGCCCCTGGCGGCGCAGGAGCGTGTGGGCGACCTCGTCGACCGCGAGCCGGGTGAGCGCGCGGGCGTGCCCGTCGCCGCGGCGGGGGTCCTCGTTCGCGCGGGCGATCAGCCCGGCGATGTCGGTGCGGCCGTCGCCGATGACGTGCGCGGGGACCCGCTCGGCGGCGGCGACGATCTCGCCCCCGACGGTGAGCACCCGGTAGTCGCGGCCGTCGATCTGGCGCTCGACGACGGCGCCGCCGCCGTCCGCGGTCGCGGCCTCGAAGGCGGCGCGCACGGCGTCGGGGGTGTCGATGCCGAGGTACACGTGCCGCCCCTGCCGCCCGCCCCGGGGTTTGACCACGACCGGCGGGCCGAGCTCCTCGAACAGCTTCAGCGCCTCGGCCACGGTGTCGGCCGGCCCGCCCGTCGCGACCGGGATGCCGGCGTCTTCCAGCAGGCGGCGGGTGAGCTCCTTGTCCCCGGCGATGTCGACGCCGATGGCCGAGGTCTGGTCGGTCAGCGCCGCCCAGACCAGCCGCCGGTGGCGCCCGTAGCCGAGCCGCAGGAGACTCAGGTCGCCGATGCGCTCGACCGGGATGCCGCGGGCGCGGGCGGCCTGGGCGATCGACTGGGTCGACGGGCCCGGCTTCTCGCGTTCGTACCGCCGCTGCAGATCGGTCAGGTCGAGCGCCGGGGGCGTCTCGCCGCGAGTCAGCGGGAGCACGAACTGCTGGATCGCCTTTTCAAGGAGTTTCTCGGATATTTCGGACTCAAGCGGCTCGTCGACGGGGCACTCCATGATCACGTCGAACGCGGCCGAGTCCTCGGTGCCCACCGTGCGGCCGAAGCTGACTTCGCGGCCCATGAGGTTGGACAGCTCGATCGCGATGTGCTCCGCGGTGTGGCCGAAGTAGGTGCCGCCGTGCAGCCGCGTGACGAACCCGCCGGGCGCCCCGGCCGCGCAGTGGTGCTCGGCCAGCCCCGGCAGCAGCTCCAGCAGCCGCTCCGGCAACCCGGGGAAGTCGCAGGTCTCGCGGCCCGTGAGCGCGTCGAGCAGCACCCGGGTCACCTGGACCGGGCGGGCGAGGTACCGGTTGGGCCCCCGCAGGCGCCGGCTGCTTTCAATACGCATTGTCCTCTTCCGCTCTCCTCATCGGCGACCGCTCGGTCAGGTTGAACCGGTGTCCGGCCGGCAGGACGTGCAGTTGGGCACCCCACAGCGCGATCGGGCCGCCGGGCTCCCCGGCGAACTCGACCGAGGGGCAGTGGATGTCACGCGCCTGGCCGGCGTCGATCACGGTGACCGTGCCGCGGCCGAGGACCTCGAAGATCTCCCCGTCGACGAGGATGGCGGTGTTCTCGTCGATCCCGAGCCCGAGCTCGTGCGGGAACATGGCGATGGCGCTGAGCAGCCGGTTGAGCCGCCCGCGCTCGGCGAAGTGCATGTCGATGAGCACGCCGGGCAGGAACTCCATGCCGGGGCCGGTCCGCACGCTGCTCGTGCTCACCGAGGCGACGCTGCCGCCGAGGATCATGGTGCTGGACATCATGGCGGCGCCCGCGCTCGTGCCGGCCAGGATCATGCCCTCGGCCAGCCGGGCGTGCAGCGCCGAGTCGACCTTGGAGCCGCCGACCACGGTGGTGATGCGCAACTGGTCGCCGCCGGTGAAGAAGACGCCGGTGGCGCGCTCGATCGCGGCCACGGCCAGGTCGCCGTTGGCGTCCTCGCGCGACTCGAGCCGCAGCGCCGTGACGCGCGCGGCACCGAGCCGGTGGAAGACCTCGGCGTACTCCTTCTCCCGCTCCCCCGGGCTCTCGCTCGCGGTGGCGATCACGACAAGGTGCGCGTCACCGCCGCCGGCGAGCAGCACGAAGCGCTCGAGGATCTCGTCATCGCCGGCGTCGTGACTCTCCGCGCCCCCGATGACGAGCAGTTTTCCCGCCATCCCACCTCCACACCCCATCTTGGGGACCGGTGGTGCCGGGCGTCCGAGGTTTGCCCGGATTGCTCGCGCGGGCCCCGGCCGCACGGCTCCCGGCACCGGCCCGAGCCATGGATCGACATCGTGTTTCGAAATGTTCGGTTCGTGGTCCGCAATGTGCGGCGGCGGCATTGCTTATCGACGATCGTCTCATTATGGTGAGCGCACCATGTGCATATGAAACGTTTAAATGAAACGTTTCACAACCGAGGGAGCCCGCCATGCCCCTGCACAGACGAACGCGCGCGGCCGCCACCGCGCTCGTGTCGCTCGCCGCGCTGATACTCGCGGCACCCCCGTCGCCGGCCGCCGCGGCCACCCCGGTCGCCCTGACCGGCGCGCACTGGATCTGGTACCCCGAAGGCGACCCGCACGTCAGCGTGCCCGCCGCAACCCGCTACTTCCGCAAGACCTTCACCGTCGCGGCCGGTGCCGTCAGCGACGCCCAGCTCGTCGTCACCGGTGACGACACGGTCGACGTCTGGCTCAACGGACGCCCCCTCGCCGGCTCGCAGCGGGTCACCGACTCCTGGAAGAGCGCCGTCTACGTCGACCTGCAGAGCGCGCTCACGAGCGGCACCAACACCCTGGCCATCGCCGCGCGCAACACCACGGCCGGGCCGGCCGGGGTGCTCGGGCACGTGCGCGTGGTGACCGCGGGCGGCCAGGCCGACCTGGTCACCGACGCGAGCTGGAAGACCGCGCAGAGCGCGCCGGACGGCTGGGAGCAGCCCGGCTTCGGGGACGGCGGCTGGGCGGCCGCGACCGACCTGGGGCTCTACGGGTCCTCGCCCTGGAACACGTCCGTCGCGCTGCCCGACACGAACGCCGCCTCGCCGCTGAGCGTCGCGAGCGCGACGGTCGAGCGCCGGGCCGACCCGCTCGGCGTCGACGCCGCGCAGCCGCTGTTCGGGTGGAAGCTCAGCGCCGCCACGGGGCAGCAGGAGCAGGGGGCGTACCAGATCCAGGTCTCCACCACCAGCGCGAACACCGCCGACGTGTGGGACAGCGGGCGGGTCGCCTCGAGCAACCAGGTCGACGTCGCGTACTCGGGCCCGGCCCTGACGAGCATGCGCAGGTACTACTGGCGCGTGCGGGCCTGGGACACGCAGGGCCGCGCCGGTGCCTGGTCCGCGACCCGGTCGTTCGAGACGGCGCTGCGCAGCCCGGCCTCCGAGTGGACCGCGGACTTCGTCGGGGCGCCCGCGACCGGCGCCGACGTCTCCGGGGCCACGTGGATCTGGTACCCCGAGGGCGACCCCGCCGCCGGCGTGCCCGCCGCGACCCGGTACTTCCGCCGCACCTTCACCCTCACCGGCGCCCCGTCGAGCGCGACGCTCGTGGTGACCGGCGACGACACGGCCGACGTGTGGGTCAACGGCGTGCAGGTCAGCTCCTCGCCGCGGGTCACCGACTCGTGGAAGCGGGCGGCGACGCTGGACCTGGCCGGGCGGCTCACCAGCGGTACGAACACCATCGCCATCTCGGCGCAGAACACCACGCAGTCGCCGGCCGGCGTGCTGGCCAAGCTGACCGTCGCCGGTGGGCCGACGATCACCAGCGACGCCGCGTGGAAGGCGGGCACCACGAACCCGAGCGGCTGGAACACGACCGGCTTCAACGACTCGGCCTGGCCCGCGGCCCAGGCGGTCGCGGCCTACGGCACCGGGCCCTGGGGCTCCAACGTGCTCGTGGTCAAGCCGACGCCGCTGGTGCGCAAGGGCTTCACGGTGAGCAAGGCGGTCGCGTCGGCGCGGCTGCTGACCACCGCGCTGGGCCTGCACGAGACCCGGCTCAACGGGGCCAAGGTCGGCGCCGACGTGCTCGCGCCGGGGTGGACCGACTACAACAAGCGGCTGCAGTACAAGGAGTACGACGTCACCGCACAGATCCGCCAGGGCGCCAACGCGCTCGGGGCCTACGTCGGCAACGGCTGGTACTCCGGCAACGTCGGCTTCGCGGGCAGCCAGCTCTACGGCACCCAGCCGTGGTACTCCGCCCAGCTGGTGATCACGTTCACCGACGGCACCACGCAGACCGTCAAGACCGACGGCACCTGGAAGGTCACCACGGGCCCGATCCGGTCCGACGACCTGTACGGCGGGGAGACCTACGACAACCGCATGGCCATCGCGGGCTGGGACGGCGCCGGCTTCAACGACGCCGCGTGGTCCTCGGTCGCGGTGCGCGGCGGCACGAAGCCCAACCTCGTCGCGCAGGTCGACAACGGCGTCACCGTCCAGCAGGACTTCCGGCCGGTCGCGATCACCCAGCCGCAGCCCGGCGTGTGGGTGCTCGACCTCGGGCAGAACTTCACCGGCTGGGACCGGCTGACGATGAGCGCCCCGGCCGGCACCACCGTGCAGCTGCGCCACGCCGAGGTGCTCAACCCCGACGGGACCATCTACACGGCGAACCTGCGGGGGGCGGCGGCTACGGATCGGTACACCTTCAGCGGCTCCGGCACCGAGACCTACGAGCCCCGGTTCACCGTGCACGGGTACCGGTACGTCGAGCTCACCGGCCTGCCGGCGGGCTTCACCCCGACCGCGGACACGCTGACCGGCCGCGCGGCGTGGACGAGCGGCGCGCAGTCCGGCACGTTCACCACGTCCAACGCGACGCTCAACCAGCTGGCGAAGAACATCCTGTGGGGCGAGCGCGACAACATGCTCTCGATCCCGACCGACTGCCCGCAGCGCGACGAGCGGCTGGGCTGGACCGGCGACATCGCGGCGTTCGCGGCCACGAGCACGTTCAACCTCGACGTGCACGGCTTCCTCGACAAGTTCGCCGACGACCTCACCGACGCGCAGCACTCCGACGGGGCGTTCACCGACGTGGCCCCGGGCGTGTCGGCGGGGGCCGGGACCGCCGGGTGGGGCGACGCCGGGGTGATCGTGCCGTACACCCTCTGGCAGCGCTACGGCGACGTGCGCGTGGTCGACCAGCACTTCGCGGCCATGGCCAGGTGGGTCGACTACCTGCGGGCCACGTCGGGCAGCGACCTGATCCGCAACGTGTCGACCTACGGCGACTGGCTCAACGTCAACGACAACACCGCCCAGGACGTCATCTCGACCGCGTTCTTCGCGTGGTCGGCGCGGCTGGTGTCGCGGATGGCCGCGGCGACCGGGCGCACCGCCGAGGCGACCTCGTACGGGCAGCTCGCCGACCAGGTCGCGGCCGCGTTCACGAACCGGTTCGTGGCGGCCGACGGCACGGTCGGCGGCAACACGCAGACCGCGTACGTCCTCGCGCTCGCCTTCGGCCTGCTGCCCGCCAACCGCGTGCAGGCCGCGGCGGACAAGCTCGCCGCGAAGGTCGCCGCGACCGGCGGGCACCTCTCGGTCGGCTTCCTCGGCGTGGAGAACCTGCTGCCGGTGCTGGCGAACAACGGCCACGCCGACACGGCGTACCAGATCCTCACGCAGCCCGGCTTCCCCGGCTGGGGCTACATGATCAACAAGGGCGCGACCACGATCTGGGAGCGCTGGGACGGCATCCGCACCGACGGCTCGTTCAACGACCCGGGCATGAACTCCTTCAACCACTACGGTCTCGGTTCCGTGGGCGATTTCCTGTACCGCCAGGTCGGCGGCGTCGCCCCCGCGTCCCCCGGCTACGGCGCACTCACGATCGCGCCCCGGCCCGGCGGCGGCCTGACCTCGGCCAAGTCGTCGTACGACACCCCGTACGGCGGCGCGGTCAGCGACTGGTCCATCTCCGGCGGCACCCTGACCCTGCGGGTGACGATCCCGGCGGGCGCGACGGCGACGGTCAAGGTCCCGACGTCGAACGCGGCCTCGATCAGCGCCCCGGCCCAGGCGGTCCCGACCGCCACGGCGACCTACTACCTCCCGTCCGGCTCCTACACCTTCACGGCCACCGCCTGACCGACCCCGGGGCGCGGGACACTCGGTCACATGAGTGCCCCGCGCCCCTTCTTCATCGACGGTGCAACGCTCCCGGCGACCACGCCGCCGAAGCTCACCGGCCCGTGGTCGCCCGCCGACACCCGCATCGACCGGGCGGTGCTCGTCCCGCTCCCGTCCGGGCACGCCCCCGAGGACGTGGCTGCCGACCCTTCCGGAACGATCTTCACGGGGACCCACGAGGGCGTCGTCTGGCAGCTTCGCGACGGCGCGTTCGAGCGCCTGGCCGAGACCGGCGGACGCCCCCTGGGCATCGAGCACGACCCGGGCGACGACTCCCTGATCGTCTGCGACGCGCACCGCGGCCTGCTCCGCCTCACCCGCGACGGCGCCGTGCGGGATCTGACCCGCTCGGCGGCCGGCACCGAGATCCTGTTCTGCAACAACGCGGCGATCGCCCGGGACGGCACCGTGTTCTTCAGCGACTCCTCGAGCCGCTTCCCGCTGGCACACTGGCGCCGCGATCTGCTGGAGCACCGCCCGAACGGCCGCGTGCTGGCCTACGACCCGGCCGCGCGCACCACGACGGTCGTGGCCTCCGGGCTGTACTTCCCCAACGGCGTGGCCCTGACCCCGGACGACTCGGCCCTGCTCGTGTGCGAGACGGTCGCGCACCGCCTCACGCGCATCGCCCTGCCCTCGGGCGCCGCCACCGTGCTCACCGACCTGCCCGCCTACCCCGACAACATGTCCCCGGTCGGCGACGGCACCTTCTGGATCGCCCTGGCCAGCCCGCGCGTCGCGATCGCGGAGCGGCTGCTGCCCTACCCCCGCGTGCGCAAGGCGGTCGCGGTCCTGCCCACGTGGTTGCAGCCCCAGCCGGGCAAGCACACGATCGCGGCCCTGGTGGATGCGGACGGCACCGTGCTGCGCACGCTGCACAGCCCGGCGGGCCACTACCCGATGCTGACCGGCGTCCGCCAGTCCGGCGGCCGGCTGTGGTTCGGCAGCCTGACCGAGCGCTCCGTGGCCCACGTCGACCTCGGCTAGCGGCCACCTCGTGCGCCCGCGCGGGCGGTCAGTCGGTCTCGGGTTGCTGGACGGGCAGGACGCGCGTGCGGTCCGGGTCGGCGTCGTCCACCCGCAGGACGCGCGTGCGGTCCGGGTCGGCGTCGTCCACCCGCAGGACACGCGTGCGGTCCTCGTCCGGCTCCTGCGGGTCGAGCGCCGGGGCTGGTGCCGGGGCGGGCTCGGACGAGGACTCGCCGCGGGCCTCCTCCAGGGCGGCCGTCAGCGCCGCGTTGATGCGCGAGCCGCCGCGCTTGAAGCCGAGCTGCCGGCGCGCCTCCTCCACGACCTGCTCCTCGGTGCGCAGCAGCGTGTCGGACTCGATCCAGCGGATCAGGTCCACGAGGAGTGCGTGCGGGTACTCGGCGATCGGGCGGCCCGGCTCGAACTCCGGGCGGGGCGACGCGGGCCGCTCCGGCGCCGGCTCTTCCAGGTGCAGCACGACCGTCGGCTCGTTCGTGCGGCGGGCCTCCACCGCGGCCACGGCCTCGTCGTATGCGGCCCGGGCGCGGGCGGTCTCCGCCTGCGGGTCGGCGAACCAGTCCGTCGACCAGATGCGGTGGAAGCGCCAGCCCAGGCGCTCGAGCTGCTCCTGCCGCAGCCGGTCGCGGTCGCGGGCGGTGCTCGCGGAGTGGTACGCCTCGCCGTCCGTCTCGATGGCCAGGACCATCTCGTTCGGGTTCGTGGGATGGGCGCAGGCGAAGTCGATGGCGAAGCCGGCCACGCCGAAGCGCGGGGTCACCGGGACGCCCGCGGCCGTGAGGCGGCGCTGGACGTCGGCCTCGAAGGCGCCCAGGGCCGGGCGCTCGGCGGCGGCGGTGCTCAGCGAGGTGCCGCCGGACTCGGCGTACTCCAGGTAGGAGCGCAGCAGCCGCACCCCGTCGCTCGTCGAGCGGGCCGGGTCCATGTCGGCGGCGGTGAACGAGCTCACCAGGGTCATCCGGCGCCGGGCCCGCGTCACGGCCACGTTCAGGCGGCGTTCTCCGCCCGGGAGCAGGAGCGGGCCGAAGCGGTACAGCAGGCGCCCCTGCGCGTTCTTGCCGTAGCCGATCGACAGGATGATCGCGTCCCGCTCGTCGCCCTGGACGCGCTCGAGGTTCTTGACGAAGAAGGGCTCCGCGGCCGTCTCGGCGAAGAAGGCGTGCAGCTCGGGACGGGCCGCCAGCACCCGGCGCAGGGCCAGGTCGATGCGCTCCGCGTGGGTGATGCCCATCGTGATGACGCCCAGCGACTCGTTCGGGCGGACCTGGGCGTGCTGCAGGATCAGCTCCACCACGCGGTCGACCTCGGCGGTCACCGAGTCGGGGGCGGACTCGTCGGCCGATGCGGACCCGTCGGCCGAGCCGGACACGTGGACGTGCGAGACGCTGCCCTCCCCCGCGACGCCCGGGAAGGTGACGAGGGAGCCGGAGTAGATGTGGGCGTTGGAGAACCCGATCAGCCGGTCGTCCTGGCTGCGGTAGTGCCAGCGCAGCAGGTACCCGGGCAGCAGGGCGCTCAGCACGTCGAGGATGGACTCGTAGCCGGACGTGAGGGACAGGTCGATGGAGCCGTCCGGGTTGACCCCGAGCGGATCGGCGCCCCCGCTCTCCTCCGCGGCCGTGAAGAACGACGTCGGCGGGAGCTGGTGCTCGTCGCCGGCGACCACGACCTGCCGGCCGCGCAGCAGGGCGGGCACGGCGTCGGCCGGCGTGACCTGGCTGGCCTCGTCGAACACGACCACGTCGAACAGGTCGCCCTGGGGCGGGAGCAGCTGGGAGACCACGAGCGGGCTCATCGCCCAGCAGGGCCGCAGCGCGGTGAGCATGTGCGGGGCCGCCGCGAAGAGCTGGCGGATCGGCAGGTGGCGGCGCTTCAGGTTGGCCTGGTGCTCGACGAGGCGGCTCTCGTCCGGGTACTCGTCGCGGACCTTGGTGATGTGCTCGGCCACGGCCCGCAGCACGCGGGTGGCGGTGGCGTCGATGTGGCGGTGGTCGGCGTCGCGGTACTCCGCGACGGTCCGCGCGTGCAGGGGCCCGTCGAACGCGCCCACCCGCGGGTCGGTGAAGTTCAGATGCTGCAGGATCGAGGCGTACCAGCAGGCGTCGAAGACCGCGGCG
The DNA here is from genome assembly GCF_050947935.1 of Dactylosporangium sp. CA-052675. Taxonomy (GTDB): domain Bacteria; phylum Actinomycetota; class Actinomycetes; order Mycobacteriales; family Micromonosporaceae; genus Dactylosporangium. The sequence continues at coordinate 9,919,474 of NZ_CP192010.1, forward strand.
GCCTGGTCGGCGTCGGCCCGGCGGGCCTGCAGGTCGTCCACCAGCTCGTGCAGGCCGGCCCGGGCGAACGCGTCGGCCAGCTCGTTGAGGCGGGGCACGCGGCGCAGGGTGCGCTCGTCGGCGGCCAGGGCCTGCGCGGTGCGGGCCAGGCCGTCGAGGTCCATGGTGAGCAGGGGGATGTGCACGCAGTACCGCTGCAGCTCCTGCACTTCCCGGTCGAGCGCGTCGAACGCGGCCCGGGCGCGCGGCAGCTCGTCGGGGAGCCGCGGCACGCCACCCCACTGCTCCCGCTGGCGGTGGGCGACGGCCAGGCCCTCGAAGAGCTGCTCGGCGCTCGGGGCCCCGCCGCCGCGCCAGAGCCGGGCGGCCTGCTTGCGCAGCTTGCGCCGGGCCCACCAGCCCAGGTCCGCGACCTGCAGGTACGGGCGCAGATCCGCCTGGTACACCTCCGGCTGGAAGCTTCGCAGGGTGGCGGCGATCTGCTCGAGGAACGCGAACAGCGCCCGCCAGCCGGTCACGTTCACCGGGCGGGGCAGGCCGGTCCGGGCCGCGACGTATTCCAGCGCGGGCCGCACCTCGGGCAGCGTGCGCCCGGACAGGCGCTCGGCGAGGTCGAAGGCGGCCTGGGCCTCCTGCGGGGTGTGGACCTCGGCCCCGACCCAGCCGGACTGCTGCTCGGTCAGGGCGAACCCGCCGACCGTGGCGTAGTCGCGCAGCTGCTCGCGGATGCGCCGGGCGCCCGCCTCGTCGAGGGCGGCCAGGACGGGGCCGCGCAGCCGGACGGCGGTCATCGGGGTGACGAGCGCGTTGAGCCGGATCAGCTCGTTCTGGGCCTGGAACGCCGAGATCCCCCACGGACCCCGGATCTGGTGCATGGCCTCGTCGTGGTCGTTGAGCGCGGCCCGCCGGGCGGTCAGCGTCTCGTGCAGCACCGCCAGGTCGGGCTGGGCGATGCGCGCCGCGGAGTCGAACGCGGCCTTGAGGTCGGCGGCGACCTTTCTCCTGGAGGTCGTGCCGTCGTGCACGTCCATCACCAGGTTGCCCAGGCCGCGCCGGGTCAGCCGGTCGGTCACGGCGGTGATGGCCGCGCGCTTCTCGGCCACGAACAGCACCCGCTTGCCCTGGGCGACCAGCGACGCGATGAGGTTGGCGATGGTCTGGCTCTTGCCGGTGCCGGGCGGGCCCTTGATCACGCTGTGCTGGCCGGCGAGGACCGCGTTGATCGCGTAGTTCTGCGAGGAGTCGGCGTCGAGGACCAGGAACTCGTCCTCCGGCGGGATCCAGTCGGGGTCGCGCACGGCGATGCCCGGCGCCGGGCGCAGCGCGGCCTGGGCGTCGCGGTCGCCGGCGATGGCCGCGATGACGTCGTGCTCGACCAGCGCCCGGGCGCCGACCCGCAGGTCGGTGACCATCGGCAGCTTGGCGTAGGAGAAGGTGCCGAGCACGAACCGGGGCGTGACGGCGAAGCCGCGGACCCGGCCGGCGGTCTCCTTGGCGAGCCGTTCGTACAGCGGCTGGGGGTCGAATCCGGAGGCGTAGCTGACCAGCTCCTCGAGCTCGTCGGCGTCGACGCGGATGCCGAAGTCCTCCTCGAGCAGCTGCAGCAGCGTCGGGTTGAGCTCCAGGTCGCCCTGCAGCGTGAGGTCGAAGTCGTCCTCGGCCGCGCCGCGGGCGCGCAGCTGGGCCGAGCGCAGCAGCACCGGGGCGGCCGGCGCGGCCCCGGCACCGGGGGCCGGGGTCCAGGTGGCGCTGCCGATCGCGGCGAAGCACGTCTCGATGCCCCGCTCCTCGGTGAGCTCGCGGGCCTTGTTGCGGATCGTGCGGGCCCGCTTGATCGCGGCGGCGTGGGCGTCGGGCTCCGTGAACAGCTGGCCGAGCGGCAGCGTGCGCCCGCCCAGCAGCGCCTGCTGGGCCACCGGATCGGCGCTCGTCAGGTCCAGCGTGCCCGCGCGCAGGTCGCGGTAGTACAGCAGCGTGTTGCGGCCGCCGAGGTCGATCAGCTGGGACCGCCAGCGACGGGCCGCCTCCTGAACGAGCGCGCCCCTTGCTTCCTCCACATCGCAGAGCGTATCCGTCCTGGCAAGTGATTGATCGGGACCTTTACTGTTAACAAACCTTCGCGTAATCTTCCCCGCCAAGGGCGCCCTAACCCCCTTCTACCCGAGGCAGGACACCATCGTGCGGAGACTGCGAATCGGGGTGATCGCGGCCGTCCTGGCGACCGCCGCGGCCACCGTCATCTCACAAGCCCCGGCGTTCGCCGCGGCCGCCACCGCGACGTTCACGAAGACCTCCACCTGGGGCACCGGCTACGAGGCGAAGTACACGATCACCAACGGCACCGGATCGACGATCAACGGCTGGACGGTCGCGTTCGACCTGCCCTCCGGCACCTCCATCAGCTCCTCGTGGGACAGCAACCGGACCGGCTCGACCGGGCACATCGTCGTCACCAACAGCTGGAACGGCACGATCGCCCCCGGCGGCACGGCCAGCTTCGGCTTCGTGGCCTCCGGCAGCGGCGACCCGGCCAACTGCACGCTGAACGGCGCCTCCTGCTCCGGTGGCACCACGACGCCCGGAGCCCCGGGCGTGCCGGGCAACCTGCGGGTCACGGCCACGACCAACACCAGCCTCGCGCTGGCGTGGGACGCCTCGACGGGCAGCCCGACCGGGTACCGCGTCTACGAGGGCACCACGGTGAAGGCCACGGTCACCGCGACCAGCACCACGGTCTCCGGCCTGACGGCGGGCTCGACGCACACGTACACGGTCAAGGCGTACAACGCCCAGGGCGAGTCCGCGGCGTCGAACAGCGTCACGGCCACCACCACCGGCGGCACCACCAACCCGCCGGCCGGCGGTGCGGCGGCCCCGTACCTGTACCAGTGGGGCGACCCGCCGAACCCGCAGACCGTGCAGTCGGCGACCGGCATCAAGTGGTTCACGCTCGCGTTCGTGCTCGCCAGCGGCGGCTGCAACCCGGCCTGGGACGGCAGCCGGCCGCTCACCGGCGGGGTGGACCAGACCGTCATCAACCAGGTGCGCGCCGGCGGTGGTGACGTGATCCCGTCCTTCGGCGGCTGGTCCGGCAACAAGCTCGGCCCGAACTGCTCGACCCCGCAGGCCCTGGCCGGCGCCTACCAGACCGTGATCAACACGTACGGCCTCAAGGCGATCGACATCGACATCGAGAACACCGACGAGTTCGAGAACGACACGGTCCGCAACCGGATCGTCGACGCGCTCAAGATCGTCAAGCAGAACAACCCGAGCCTGAAGGTCATCGTCACCTTCGGCACGGCGACGACCGGCCCCGGCTACTACGCGCAGCAGCTCATCAGCCGCGCCGCGTCGACGGGCGCCAACATCGACGTGTTCACGATCATGCCGTTCGACTTCGGCGGCGGCGCGAACATGTACCAGAGCACGGTGAGCGCCTCCGAGGGCCTCAAGACCATGCTCAAGTCGGCCTTCGGCTGGGACGACGCCACCGCCTACAAGCACATGGGCATCTCCGGCATGAACGGCCTGTCCGACCAGCAGGAGAACACCACTCCCGCGCAGTGGCAGCAGATCCGCGACTACGCCCAGAACAACCACCTCGCCCGCCTGGCCTTCTGGTCGGTCAACCGCGACCGGGGCTGCGCCGGCGGCGGCGTGGTGTCGAACTGCTCGGGCATCGCCCAGAACACCTGGCAGTTCACGCAGATCACGGCGACCTTCACGGGCTGACGGTTCGCCGCCGCGCTCCGCGTCGCAGGGGGCTCACAGCGTGAGCCCCCTGCGGTCCGGGTGCCGTCCCAGCCAGTTCGTGTAGCGCTCGCTGCGCCGGACGGCATCCGCGTAGGACTCGATCGCGTACGCCCACACCTGGCCCGCCAGATCCGCCGCGGGGCCGTCGGGCAGCCAGCCCAGCATCTGCCGCCAGTGCAGCGGCGCGCCCGCGATCGGCACGGTGACCAGCCCCGCCATCGGCCGCAGCGTCGCCTGGCACAGCCCCACCGCGTCGCCGGACTCGATCAGGTCGATCGCGCCGCGCACCTCGGTCTCGAAGAGCACCTTCGGGGTGAACCCGGCCCGCGCGCAGGCCGCCGCATGGCACGCCGAGAAGCAGCCGTCCCCGGGCGCGGCCACCCACTGCGCCTCGGCCAGCTCCGACAGCTCCACCTCGTCCCGCCCCGCGAGCTCGTGCCCCTCGGGCAGCAGCAGGAAGACGGGATCGGCCGCGACCACGCGCCAGGCCAGCCCCCGGTCCGTCGCCGGCGGCGCGTCCCCGCACGCGCCGACGAGCACGAAGTCCAGCTTCCCGGCCAGCACGAGGTCGCCCAGCTCCGACGCCGACCACGACGCGTGCGTGGTGACCTGGGCGGCCGGGTGGTTGCTGGTGATCCGGTGCACCAGACCGCCCAGGATCGGGCCGTTGACCGCCCCGATCCGGTACCGCCCCGCCGGCTCGGCCGCGCTGGCCAGGCGCGTCGCCTCGTCCTGCAGTCCCTTCACGGCCGGCAGCAGCACCCGGGCCCGGGCCAGCACCAGCTCCCCCAGCGGCGTCGCCCGCGCGCCGCGCCGGTCCCGCTCGAACAGCGCCCCGCCCAGCGCGCGCTCGATGCGCTGCAGCTGGGCGGTGAGCGCCGGTTGGGCGAGTCCGAGCGCGGACGCGGCCTTGGTCACGCTGCCGGCGTCCGCGATCGCGCACACGACCCGCAGATGCCGCAGCTCCAGTTCCATACAGAGACGGTAGGGCCGTCGAGCCCCTGGCAGAAGGCCCCTAGACATCGAGACACACCGTTTTTACTTGGCACATACCCCTGGGGGGTATATGTTCGGTGCCATGGAATCCCTGACGCGACAAGCGGTGACCGCGACGCTGCACTGCCTGACCGGCTGCGCCATCGGCGAGGTCCTGGGCATGGTCCTGGGCACGGCCCTGGGCTGGGGCAACACGGCGACGATCATCGTGTCGGTCGCCCTGGCCTTCGCCTTCGGCTACGCGCTGACCCTGCGCTCGGTCCGGTCGGCGGGCCTGACCCTGCGCGCGGCCCTGCCGGTGGTGCTGGCCGCGGACACGGCCTCGATCGCCACGATGGAGCTGGTCGACAACGGCGTGGTCCTGGCCATTCCCGGCGCCATGGACGCCGGCCTGGCCGACGCCCGGTTCTGGCTGAGCCTGCTGATTTCCCTGGTCCTGGCCTTCGCGGTGACGGTCCCGGTGAACCGCTTCCTGATCGCGAGGGGCCGCGGACACGCCGTGGTCCACCAACATCACCATTAGTCTTGGGGCGATGATCCCCCGCTGGTCCGCAACGGCATCCGCGGCGACGGGCTGCACCGGCGCCGCGGGCCTGACGGCCGCGGTGGCGACCTCCCCGCCGGCGACCTACGTGTCGGAGTCCGGCGTCCCGGGCGCCCCGCACGCGGGGCTCTACGCGGCGAGCATGCTGTTCCTGGCCCTGTCGCTGGCCCTGCTGGCGATCCCGGCGCGGCGGTCCTGCTGGCTGATCGCCGCCTCCCTGGCCCTGGCCGCCCCGCTGGCCGCCGTGTCGAGCGCGGTGCACTGCAGCCCCGGCTGCCCGCTGCCGCCCTACGAGTCCCCGGCGCCCCGCGACCTGGTCCACGCCGGGGCCGCGATCGCCGCGCTGCTGCTGTGCGCCCTGGCCATCCTCCTGTACGCCCTGCGACCTCCGCCGGACCGCTGGACCGGCCGGCTGGGGATCGCGGTCGCCTACCCCCCGCTGCTGCTCTCGGCCGCCGGCATCCTCTTCGCCGGCCGCTCCCTGTTCACCGGCGTGACGGAGCGGGTGGCCCTGGTCGCGGTCTCGGCGTGGGTGGTCCTGACGGCGATACGCCACTCGAAGCGGCCGTGAGCACGCCCCGGACGGTCGTGCTCACCGGGGCCAGCGCCGGCATCGGCCTGGCCGCGGCCCGCCGCTTCGCCCAGGCCGGCGACCGCCTGATCCTGCTCGGGCGCGACGAGTCCCGCCTGGCCGCGGTCGCCGCGGAGCTACCCGGCTCCGTCCCCGTGCGGGCCGACTTCGCCGACCTGGGCCAGGTCCGGCGGGCCGCCGAGGAGGTCGGATCGGCCTGCGACCGGATCGACGTCCTGGTCAACAACGCCGGCGGGCTGTACCGCGGCCCCCGCGCCCTGGTCGTGAACCACCTGGCGGGGTTCCTGCTGGCCCATGAGCTCCGGGGCCACCTGCGCGCGGCGGGCACCTCGCGGCTGATCACCACCGCGTCGCTGGCCGAGGCCTGGGGCGTCCTCGACGTCGACGACCCGCTCAGGGCCTCCCTCGCGCACCGGGCGCGCTGGCTGGCGTACGGCTCCTCCAAGCAGGCCAACATCCTCTTCACCCGCGAGGCGGCACACCGCTGGGCGTCCGACGGCGTGCTGCCCACCGCGTTCTTCCCGGGCCTGGTGCGCAGCCGGTTCGCGTCCAGCAGCCCGCTGTTCACGCTGGGCAAGCTCATCCCGGTGCTGTTCACCACGCCGGACCGGGCGGCCGACACGCTGCGGTGGCTGGCCGACGCCCCGGCGGGCGAGCTCGTGCCGGGCGGCTACTACTTCCGCCGCGAGCTCTTCCCGGCCACCCCGCGCTCGACCAGCCGGGACCGCGCGGCCCGCCTGTGGCAGTCCTCGCTCGAGGCGGCCGGCCTGCCATCAGTTCGGTAGTGGAACCTCCGACCACGCCGCCTCCGGGCCGGGGTTCGCGGTGAAGTCGTAGCGCACGCCCGGCTCACCGATCGCGACCAGCGCCGCCGAACCCGAGCCGTAGAGCAGCCCCGCCACCTCCTTGCGGATCAGCAGGGGACGCTCCGCCGCGCCCGTGAACTCGCCGCCCGCCAGCAGGGCCAGCCAGTCGCCCCAGGCCTCCCGGGAGGACAGGCCCGGCTTGGGATTCGGGGTCGAAACCGTGTCCAGCGGGGCGAACGCGTTGACGTCGATGCCCTGGTTCACGATCACGTGGTTGCCCGGTTCGAGCAGGGTGTGGGTCACCCGCGCGCCGTCCCACGACGTCACCGCGACCTCCGTGGGCTCGGCCCGCACCAGGTGGAAGGCGTCGAAGGAGCGCAGCACGTCGTCCTCCGGCGGGAAGTGGGCCAGCGGCAGCGAGCCCCGCGTCGGGCGGTCGCCGGCCGGTGGGAGCGGCGGGTAGCCGTTCAGCAGGGCCGTCACGCTCGGGCGGGCCGGGTCCACGGCCAGCCAGGTGCCGCCCGCGGTGCTGTCCCGGCCGCCGAAGCGGCCCGGCCAGTGCTCGGCCGGGGGCTCCCACGGGCGGGCCAGGTACTCGTCGCGGACCGCGGCCAGGAGGATCGGCCAGGTGGCGTCGGGGTCGAACCGGAGGAGCACGGTGCACATGAACCGGAACGTTATGCCAAGTGCCGGAGCAGGAGAACTCAGGCGACCCCGACGCGCGCGCTGAGCCAGTTCGCGAACTCGTCCGCGGGCAGCGGCTTGGAGATGTAGAAGCCCTGCACCAGGTTGCAGCCCTCCTGGCGCAGATGGTGCAGGGTCTCCTCGTCCTCCACGCCCTCCGCCACCACCATCAGGTCGAGGGCGTGGCCGAGCTGCACGGCCGAGCGCACCACCGCCCGGTCGCGGTGGTCCACGGCGATGCGCTGCACGAACGAGCGGTCGATCTTCACCTCGTGGATGGGCAGCTCGCGCAGGCGGCCCAGGGACGAGTAGCCGGTGCCGAAGTCGTCGATGGCGAGCTTCACGCCGAGGGCGTGCAGCCGGTCGAGGATCACGAGGGCGCCGGTCGGGTCGGCCATGATGCTGCTCTCGGTGATCTCCAGGGTGAGGGCGCTGGCCGGGACGCCGGCCTGGCCGAGCAGGCGGGCCACGATGTCGGGCAGGTCCGACTCCTGCAGCGAGTTCGGCGAGAGGTTCACGGCGACGTGCATGTCGTGGCCCGCGCGCCGCCACGCCGCGCACCGGCGCAGGGAGACCTCGAGCACGTGCAGGGTCAGGGAGCGGATGAGGCCGGAGTGCTCGGCGAGGGGGATGAACTCGTCGGGCGGGACGAAGCCGTGCACGGGGTGGTGCCAGCGGGCCAGGGCCTCGGCGCCGACGACGGCGCCGGTCGCGGTGGACAGCTTGGGCTGGAAGACCACGACGAGATCGTGGCGCTGGATGGCCTCGCGCAGGTCGGCGACCATGGCGAGCCGGCGCGGGCTGTTGCGGTCGTCGTCGCTGGTGTAGACGCGCACGCCGGTGTGGGTCGTCTTGGCCACGTACATCGCCACGTCCGCGCGCTGGATGAGCGTCTTGGCGTCATGGCCGTGCTCGGGCGCGAGGGCGATGCCGATGCTGCAGCGCGCGTTGAGCCGCAGGTGCCCGATCGGGATCGGGTGCTCCATCGCGGCGCCGAGGTCGTCGCCGACGGCGATGGCGACCTCGCGCGTGCGGATGTTCGGCAGCAGCACGGCGAACTCGTCCCCGCCGAAGCGAGCCACCGTGCCGCGGTCGCCCAGCCGCTCCTGGAGGCGCTCGCCGACGAGCCGCAGCAGCTGGTCGCCGACGTCGTGGCCGAGGGCGTCGTTGACGTCCTTGAACCGGTCGAGGTCCATCAGGAGCACGGCGACGGGGGTGCCGGCGGAGCGCAGCCGGTCGGTGAGCGCCTGGAAGCGCTGGCGGTTGGGCAGGCCGGTGAGCGGGTCGTAGTTGGCCAGGTGCTCCTTCTGCGCGACCTCGCGGCGCAGGTCGTCGAGGAGCCGGGCCTTGGTCAGCGAGAGGCTCGCGTGGTTGGCCAGCGCCTGGAACAGCCGCACGTGCTGCTCCCCGAAGGTGGGGATGTCGGGCAGGCTGTCGGCCACGAGGAGCACGCCGGACTCGCCGTCGTTCAGCGGTACGGGCACCGCGATGCCGTCCTCGATGGACCCGATCACGCGGCTGCCCTTGGCCACGAGCACCGGCGCGCCGGCCCGGGCGGGCTGCCACCACGCGGTCTCGGGCAGGGCCTCGGCGGTGCCGATCTCGAAGATGTTCGCCCCGTGCATGCGCAGCCGCACGTGGGCGCCGTCGGCGTCGGGGATGATGAGCTCGGCCCGTTCCGCGCGCAGCTGGTCGCGGGCCTGCTCGAGCACGATCCGGGCCACGCCGCGGGTGTCGAGGGGGCCGTCGAGGGCGCGCGTGAACGCGTACAGCTCCTCGACCTGCTGATGGCCCTGGCTCTGGCGGACGAAGGCGCGGTAGGCGCGGTACGTGACGGCGGAGACGATGGCCAGCAGCGCGATGGCCCGGGCGTCGCGCTCGATGGCGAGGGCGCTGATGAGCCCGATGCTGGTGGTGATGGCCACGAGCGGGAGGCCCTGCAGGGCGCTCGGCAGCCGGCGCCACTCGCTGGGGTCGTCGTGCAGCGCGATCACGGCGGTGACGAGGACCGCGGCGATCACGTCGGAGAGCAGCATGGCGATCAGGACGTACAGCCACTCCCTGGGCCCGTTGGGCAGCACGGGTCCGGCGAGGGTGCGCAGCAGCACGGCCGCGGCGGTGGTCTGCACCCCGAGGAGCGCGATGTTGAAGCCGAGCTTGACGCCGCGCTGGCGGCGCAGGACGGACAGGCCCACGACCCCGCCGATGAGGCGCACGCACAGCAGCAGCGTCGGGTCGACCGACAGCAGCCCCAGCACCATCGGGATCTCGCTGAGGCTCATCGCGTGGCCGCCGCGGCGCACCCGGACGTGGATCGCGAAGCCCTCGGTCAGCGCGAAGGCCACGAGCAGGATCGCGAGGGGTACCGCATCGGGAGCGGTGGGCAGGCCGACGGTCCGGATCCGCAGCGCGTGCGTCGCGACGGTCGCGACGCCCAGCCAGAGACTGAGCGTCGCGACCCGCGTATCCGGGCGACCCCAACCGCGTACTTTCGTCATCATCGCCCTGTTTGTAAGATTTGTTCGGTGTTACTGCCAGATGGAGCTGGACCAGTAGCTCCCACTCCAAGTTCGGCCGCTCCAGGTGTTTCCTGACCAAGTTCGGCCGCTCCATGTGCGCCCGTCCCACGTGGCGCCGCTCCAGGTGCGTCCGCTCCAGGTCCGGCCGTCCCAGTTGGTGCCCGACCAGTTGACCGAGCTCCAGGTCTTGGCCGTCGGCAGACCCGGGAACGAGCCGGTGCTCATCGCCGTGCCGGTCCAGGCCGCGCCGTTCCACGAGCCGCCGCTCCACGCGGTGCCGGCCGTGGCGGCCTTGCCCCAGGTGGTGCCGTTCCACGCCTTGCCCATGATGTCCTTCTCGCCGGTCAGCTCGACGCCGCTCGTCGGGTCGGCCACGTGGGCGGTGCCCCGGGACGCCTCGAGCGAGCCGGTCCCGCTGGACGCCGTCCAGGTCTGGGCGGCCGTGGTCGGCGTCGGTGCCTCGATGGCCCGCCTGATGTTCAGCTCGCCCGCCCCGCTGCCGAGCTTCTCGGCCTGGGGCATGACGTCGGCGGTGCTCGTGAGCAGCTTCTTCACCTGGTCCGGGGTGAGCGACGGGCGTTGCTGCAGCAGCAGCGCGACCGCGCCGGAGGTGATGGCCGCGGCCTGGGAGCTGCCGCTGCCGCGGAAGTAGCGGCCCGTGGTGTCGCCGGGGACGAGGCCGGTCGGGTAGTTCACGTCGACGTACGAGCCGGGGTCGCGCAGGCCGACGATCGAGCGCCCGGGCGCGGTCAGGTCGACCGAGCGGGTGGCGTTGCCGCGGCTGCTGAAGTCGGCCACGACGTCGTCGGCGCGCGAGTCGGTGCCCTTGGAGTCGGCGGCGCCGACCGCGATGACGTACGGGTTCACCGCGGGCATCGACAGGTTCGCGCGGGTGGTGCCGTCGTTGCCGCCGGACACGACCACGGTGATCCCCTTCTTCCAGGCCGACTCCACCGCGTGCGAGAGCGGGTCGAGCTTCTCGTCCTGGTTGGAGTCGGTGCCGAAGGACAGGTTGAGAACCTTGATGTTCAGGCCCGGGTCGTTGCGGTGCTGCACGACCCAGTCGATGCCGGCGATCACCTGGGACACGTCGGTGGCCCCGTCGGCGGCGGCGACCTTGACGCTGAGCAGCGTCGCGTTCGGGGCCATGCCGGTGAAGTTGCTCGGGTCGCTGACCGTCAGCAGGTTCGTGAGCGGGTCGCGCCCGGCGATGAGGCCGGCCATGTGGGTGCCGTGGCCGAACGTGTCGGTGTAGCGCAGGTTGGACGCCTGCGACTCGAACGACAGGTCGGGGCCGTTGATGATGCGGGTGGTGTCGTTGAGGCCCGTCACCGGCGAGACGCCGGAGTCGATGAGCGCCACGCCGACACCCGTGCCGGCGATGTTCCGGCCGCTCGAGTCGAGCTTCTTCCACACGTCGAGGGCGCCGGTGGCGCGAACGACGCTGAACATCGAGTTGGAGTCGCCGTCGGCGCGCCATCGGGCGGCGGAGAGGGAGACCGTGCCGTCCACGGTCACCCCGCGCACGCCGGGCGCGGTCTTGAGTGCGGACAGTCGCTGGCTCGGTACCTCGGCCACGAAACCGTCCACGACGGACAGCGGCCGCCCGACCTTGCCGCCGGCGCGGGAGACCGCGAGGGCGGCCGCGTCGGGATCGTCGTACTCGACGATGACGCGGGTCAGGCCGGCGGCGGTGGCCGTCGGGGTGGTGGCTGCGACCGCCGGCCCGCCCGGCGCGACCGCTCCGGCCGCGATCGCGATGATCGCGGCAGATGCGGCGCCCAGTGCGCTCCGGTATCTGCTCGGCATGCGGGCCCCTTCCATGGGTTCATGACTAGCCGTGATCCATGGTTGGGCAGCGCGTAGCGTTCCGTTGTCAACAGATCGGTCGTACTTCACGCACGGTGCGTGACGCCGAGCACTAGATTTCGGCGGGCGTGCGCCGAATTGCCCCGGGTCCCGGCCGCGGCACGACGTCACGGGGGGCGACCTCGTGGTGCCCGGCCTCGCACACGAGCGTGGCGTGCACGTGGGCGCCGCAGTCGCGGTGCACGGTCTCCAGCGGCGGGCCGCCCGGGTCGGCGAGGTACCGGTCGCCCCACTCGCGCACGGCGACGAGCAGCGGGTAGAGGTCGAAGCCCTTCTCGGTGAGGCGGTACTCGTCGCGGGCCCGCGACCCGGGCTCGCGGTAGGGCACCCGGCGCAGGATCCCGTTGTCCACGAGCACGCCGAGCCGGTTGGTGAGCACCTGCCGGGGGATGCCGGTGCGCTCCCGCATGTCGTCGAAGCGGAAGATGCCGTTGAAGACCTCCCGGAGCACGACGAGCGTCCACCGCTCCCCGAGAATCGCCATCGCGCGCCCGATCGTGCAGTTCTCGACGGACCACTCGAGTGCCCTAGGTCTCATGCTGCCAGGCTAACCCGGGGCTGAGTCCTGTTGACAGACTTAGCCCCGGGCCGCGACGCTGGCTCCATGACCCAGACCGAGGGCGACCTTCGCAGCCGCACGTTCTCCTGGTCCGACCCGATGCTCAACGCCGAGCAGATCGGCCGGCGCAGCGGGCTGGAACTGCTGCGAGCCATGAACCGCGGCGAGCTGCCGGCCCCACCGATCATGCACCTGCTCGGCACCGGGCGCTTCGACGTCGAGGAGGGGCGCGTCACGGTGACGCTGGAGCCGCAGGAGTACCACTACAACCCCCTCGGCACCGTGCACGGTGGGGTGCTGGCCACCCTGCTGGACACCGCCACGGGCTGCGCGGTCCACTCGACCCTGCCGGCGGGCATGGGGTACACGACGCTCGACCTCACCACCAAGTTCCTGCGCCCGGCCTCGATCGCCTCCGGCGTGCTGACGTGCGAGGGGACGGTGCTGTCGAAGGGGCGGCGCACGGCCCTGGCGCAGGCCCAGGTCACCGACGGCCGCGGCGCGCTGATCGCGCACGCCACGTCGACGTGCATGCTGTTCGAGATGCCGTGATCGCGGCGGCCGAGGCCCGCACCCCGGTCACGCGCGGGACGACGGCACCGGGTCGCGGCGGCCGGACGGGACCAGGCTCTGCCCCGGCGTGATGACCACCTGGCGAGGCTGGGCGATCTGGGCCACCAGCAGCGTGCCGACGAGGCCGAAGAGCGCGTAGCCGCCGAGCACGATCGCCGCGCGCTGCACTCCGGCGCCGTCGAAGTACACGATGCCGCGGATCGCCTCGGTGCCCAGGCCCGGCGGCAGCCACTGCCCGATCGCGCGCCAGAACGGCGGCAACAGCGGGGCCGGGTAGGCGCCGCCCGCGCTCGGGTTGCCGAGGACCACGAAGAGCAGGACCGTCAGGCCGGTACCGACGAAACCGAACGCCGCCTGCAGCGCCATCGTGCAGCAGCCCGCGGCGAACACCAGCAGCGCGCCGAACCACCACAGCTGCGCGAAGTGGCCGTCCAGGGCCCCGAACAGCGAGCCCGCGACGAGGGCGCCGCCGACGCCGGACACGGCCGAGTAGACCGCCAGGGACAGCAGCCGGACCAGGGCCCGGTGCGGGTTGGCGGGGCGGGCGCCCTTGCTCATGCTCACCGCGAGGGCGACCAGGTATCCGCCCACGACCCAGCCCAGCGCGAGGTAGAAGCCGGAGAGGCCGCGCGCGTCGCCGAGCAGGGCCGGGTGGGCGTCCTCGGTCGTGAAGGCGCGCTTCTGGGCGTCCTCGAGCGGCGTGATGATCTGCTCGAGCGCGGTGGCCACGCTCGAGCCGGCCGCACTGGCGACGATGAGCCGGTCGGTGGCGTCGGTGTTGGAGACGACGAACGCCCCGTACACCTCGCGCTGGTCGATCATCCGGCGTGCGGCGTCCTCGCTGAACGCGGGTCGCGCGTCCAGCGGCTCGCCGGGCAGCCGGTCGAGCTTGCCGACCAGGTCGTCGAGCGCCTCGGGGGGCGCGGCGACGGCCATAGGAATCCGGTGCGGGGTCGGCTCGTGGAAGGCCCCGATGTAGCTGGCGATGAACGCCATCTGCAGGGCCAGGACCGCGAGGACCAGCGCACCCGCGCGCGGCGTGACGCCGTCGCGCACTTCATGAAGAAATCCCGCTTTCACCACATTTGACGGTATCGTACGGGCGACTCCGGCGTGTCAGACTTGACCAGTTTTGTCGGCAACCGGGGCTTCTCGGCGGCGCGCCGGTCAGGAGGCGCGGAAGACCCACACCCGCATGAGGATGAACCGCAGCAGGGTGGTGACCGCGTTCGCGGCCAGGAGCACGGCGAGCTCGGCCGCGTGGGCGTGCCCGGGCGCGGCCATGTTCAGCGCGGCCAGCGCGGCCGCGTTGAGCGCCAGCCCGAGGACGAAGAGCATCAGGCCCTGGAGCTGGTGGCGGATCGCGCCTTCACCGCCGCGGATGGCGAACGTGAGCCGGCGGTTGAGCGCGGTGTTGGCGATCGCGGTGCTCAGCAGCGCCACGAAGTTCGCCGCCTGGGCCCCGAGCGCGGGGCGCAGAAGGGCGTAGAGGACCAGGAACGCCACGGTGGAGAGCACGCCGATGCCGCCGAAGCGCAGCAGCTGCGGCAGCATGCCGGCGGGGACGCCCTCGACCAGCGGGGCCCGCCCGAGCCGGCTGCGCAGCGCGGCGACCGGCACCTTCCCGGTGACCAGCGCCCGGCCCAGCCGCACGATGCCCTTGAGGTCGGCGACGGCGGTCGCGACGATGTCGACCCGGCTGTCGGGGTCGTCGATCCAGTCGACCGGCACCTCGTGGATGCGCAGGCCGGCGCGCTGGGCGAGCACGAGCAGCTCGGTGTCGAAGAACCAGCCGGTGTCCTCGACGAGCGGCAGGAGGTGCTCGGCGACCTCCCGGCGGATGGCCTTGAAGCCGCACTGCGCGTCGGAGAAGCCGGCGCTCAGGGCGGTACGAAGGATGCGGTTGTAACTGCGGGAGATGAACTCGCGCTTGGTCCCCCGCACGACCCGCGACCCGCGCGCCAGGCGGGAGCCGATCGACACGTCGGAGTGGCCCGACAGCAGCGGCGCGACCAGCGGCAGCAGCGCGTTGAGGTCGGTGCTGAGGTCGACGTCCATGTAGGCGAGCACGGGCGCGTCGGAGGCGGACCAGGCCTGCTTCAGCGCGCGGCCGCGGCCCTTCTCGGCGAGCCGGAGCACCTCGACGCCGTCCAGCTCCTGGCCGAGCGCCCGGGCGACCGCGGCCGTGCCGTCGGTGCTGGCGTTGTCGGCGACGGTGATGCGAAAGGGGTACGGAAAACTCTCGCTCAGGTGCCGGTGCAGGCGGCGCACGCAGGGAGCGAGATCGGCCTGCTCGTTGTAGACCGGGATGACGACGTCGAGGACGGCGCCGGTGTTGCGGGGGCCCGCGCCGACCGCGCGAGGAAGCGTCACACTGCTCATGCCCCGAAGCGTCCGGCCGGCACCTTCCGGCAACGTCCGGCGAACCTGTGCCCCGGCTGGGAGTCCCCGCGCCCGCTATGCGCCCGTGGCCTGCGCGAACTCGTCCGGCATCGGGGCCTGCACGGTCACCCGCGCGCCGTTGTGGTCGAACGACAGCCGCCACGAGTGCAGGAAGGTGCGGCCGGCCGGGTTCTTCTCGAACAGCGGGTCCCCCACGATCGGGTGGCCGATCCAGGCCAGGTGCACGCGGATCTGGTGGCGGCGGCCGGTGTGCGGATACGCCTCCAGCAGCGCGCGCTGCGGGGTCTGGGCGCGCACGGTGAAGGTCGTCGTCGACGGGTACGTCGGCACGGTGTCGAACACCGCCGACGCCGGCACGCTCCAGGTGCCGTCGGTGAGCACGATGCTCTCCCGGGGCGCCGCGATCCGGACCCGGTTCTTGCGCCCGACGCTCAGCGGCAGCTCGACGCGGCCGGACGGCGGCAGGCCGCCCGGGGCCGTCACCGCCAGATACGCCTTCTCCACCGTGCGCTTGTTGAACTGCCGCGTCAGGCCGCCGTGCGCGGCCAGGTCCTTCGCGAACAGGATCACGCCCGAGGTGACCTTGTCGATGCGGTGCACCGGGAACAGCTGCTCGCCGGCGTCCGCGGCCATGCGGACCAGGTCGGACTCGTGCCGCTCGCCCATCACGGAGACGCCCACCGGCTTGTCCAGCACCAGGATCGCGTCGTCCTCCAGCAGCACGCGCTCACGAAACTCGGCCCACATCGTCCTAATCTCGCACGGAGGGAAGAGGGGGCTCGCATGGACCTGAGCGAAATGGACCTGAGCGAGATCGAGCCGCACCGGCGGGAGCTGGAGCTGCACTGCTACCGGATGCTCGGCTCCTATCACGAGGCCGAGGACCTGGTGCAGGAGACGTTCCTGCGCGCCTGGAAGGGCTGGGACGCGTTCCAGGGGCGCTCGTCGGTGCGGGCGTGGCTCTACCGCATCGCCACCAACGCCTGCCTCGACGTGCTCAAGAGCGCCCAGCGCCGCATCCTGCCGATGGACCTCGGGCCGCCGTCCGGCCCCGGCGACGACCGGCCCCCGCGCGCCGACGTCGCCTGGCTGGAGCCGCTGCCCGACCGGGTGCTCGACGCCGACCCGGAGACCCGCGCGGTCGCCCGGGAGACGGTGGAGCTCGCGTTCCTGGCCGCGCTGCAGCACCTGCCGCCGCGGCAGCGGGCCGTGCTCGTCGCGCGGGACGTGCTCGGCTGGTCGGCGGCGGAGACCGCGGGGCTGCTCGACGTCACGGTCCCGGCGGTCAACAGCGCCCTGCAACGGGCCCGGGCGACCCTGCGGGAGCGGCTGCCGGAGCGCGGCGAGGACTGGACGCCCGAGCGTGGGCCCGACCCGGACGAGCAGGAGGTGCTGCGACGGTACGTCGAGGCCTTCCAGCGCGCCGACGTGCGGGGCATGGCGCGGCTGCTCGCCGACGAGGCGCGCGCGGCGATGCCGCCGCTGCCGATGTGGTACCTCGGCCGGGACGCCATCGCCGCCACGCTCGCGCAGAGCGTCCCGCCCGGCGCGCCGTTCCACGTCGGGCGGGTCCGCGCCGAGCTCACCCGCGCCAACCGCGACCCGGCGATGGTCGTCTACCACACGCCGCCGGGCGAGACGGTGGAGCGCCCCTTCGCCGTCGGGGTCATCCGCGTCGAGGGCGGCCTGATCACGGAGCTGACCGCCTTCCACGACCCGCGCGTCTTCGAGTTCTTCGTCGTCCACGACCGGGCGGGGTAGGGGAAACCCCCCTGCCGTTCGGCGGGCTGGCACCGCTGATTTCGCGGCCCCCGACCGGCAGGGTTGGTGGCATGGAGGCGATGGCCGGCTGGGCTTACCTGGTGATCTTCGTACTGCTGGTGCTGGACTGCTTGATCCCGGCGGTACCGGCGGAGACGAGCGTGATCGCGGGCGGGGCGCTCGCCGCGAGCGGGCACCTGCACCCGGCCGCCGTGCTGCTCTGCTCGATCACCGCGGTGTTCGCCGGCGACGTGCTCATGCACGAGGTGGCCCGGCGCGGCGGGCGGCGGCTGGTCGAGCGGCTCCTGCGCGGCGAGCGCTCCTGGAAGGCCGTCGGCTGGGTCTCGCGGCTGCTCGACCGGCACGGCGGCGCGATCGTCGCCGGCGGCCGGTTCGTGCCCCTCGGGCGCACCACGGTTGCCCTGGTGAGCGGCTACGCGCAGTTCCCGCGGCGGCGCCTGCTGCCCGCCCTGGCCGCCGGGGCCGTGCTGTGGAGCGTCTACATCGCCGGCCTGGGCTATCTCGGCGGGAACGTCTTCACCGGCAACCCGCTCGCGGCCGCGGGGCTGGGGATCGCGCTGTCGTTCACCGTGACGGGCGTGACGACGCTGGTACGGCGGCTACGTTTGCGAACGCGCCCGGCCGGGCAACCACTCATCAGCAAGGCGTGACCGGAATACGTGGAAGGGACGTGCGATGAGTTTCACGGACAAGGTCGAGCACAAGGCCGAAGAGCTCAAGGGTGCCGCCAAGGAGAAGTACGGCGACATGACCGACAACGAGCGGCTCCAGGCCGAAGGCGCCGCTGAGCGCGCCGCCGCGAAGGCCAAGCAGGCCGGCGATCACGTGAAGGACGCCGGGCGCAACGTCGCCGACGCGTTCGACCGCTGATCGCACTCGCGACGCAGATGGGCCGCCCCGATTCCGGGGCGGCCCGCCCGCGTTCTCAGGCCCGTTCTTCGGGGCCGAACGCGGCGCACGTGAGGATGAGCAGGCCCACGGCGATGTCGTTGGCGGTCGAGGCCGACCAGCCGAACCGCAGCACCAGCGGCGCGACGAGCACCCATCCGGCGAGCCCGCCGATGATCGGGGTGAACCCGGCCGCGCTCGGCTTGAGCAGCCGGATCAGGGTCGTGACGGCCAGCGCGATGCCGGTCACCGCGTCGCTCCAGAAGATGTCGTAGCGGCCCGCCCCGATGTACCCGAACGGCACCGCCGACACCACCAGCCACACCGCCGCCAGGAAGACGACGGTCAGCGGCAGGGTCCGCGTCGCGCGGGCGGCGGGGGGCCGCTCGGGCGCGACGGGATCCAGGCGGATGTGCGCCGGCGTCGTGAAGTCCTGTTCCGAGATGAAGCTGCTCATGGCCGACAGCCTTCGGGGCGGCCGGATGAGCGGTGATCACCCCGCCGGAGCGCTTTCGTTCCAGGAGCGGTCGAGCGCGGTGACGCAGTACGTGCCCTTGGGGCCGGTGAACTCCCCGTCGCCGCCGCGCCGGGTGGCGACCAGTTTGGCCGCACCGCCGTCGACCCGGTAGACCGCCGCGGAGACGCCCTGGCCCTTCCAGGTCAGCTTCACGTTGTCACCGTCGGCCGCGGTGGACAGGGTGGGTGCGGCCGGGGCCTTGTTCGGCAGCCACCGCATGAGCGGCGGCAGCGCGGGCGTGCTGTAGAAGTCGCCGGCGTACTTCGAGACGGAGCCGAGCGCGTCCGCCCGCAGGTTCTTGGCGCTGAAGTGGACGCTGCCGGTGACCTGGGCGTACTTGCGGTTCAGGGCGAGCTGGCGGTCGAGCTCGGCGGGGTCGGACCACGGGCCGGCCTGCCCGACGCGGTAGTCGGCCTGGCCGATGTACAGCTGCACCCTCGTGTCCTTGACGACGTCGACCCACCAGGGCACGAGCTTCGCGTAGTCGGCGACGTCGAAGCCGATGTTCCAGTACAGCTGCGGCACGATGTAGTCGAGCCACTGCTCGCGCACCCATGTGCGGGTGTCGGCGTAGATGTCGTCGTAGCTCTGCAGGCCGCGGGTCGGCGAGCCGGCCGGATCGGTGCCGTCGTTGCGCCAGATCCCGAACGGGCTGATCCCGAACTTCACCCACGGCTTGAGCTGCTTGATCCGCTGACTCACCTCCTTGACCAGCAGGTTCACGTTCTCGCGGCGCCAGTCGGCCTTGCTCTTGCCGCCGCCGTACTGCCGGTACGCCCCGTCGTCGGGGTAGTCCTGCTTGCCGACCGGGTACTGGTAGAAGAAGTCGTCGAAGTGCACGCCGTCGACGTCGTACTGCTGCACCGCCTCCAGCATCGAGTCCTCGACGAACTTGCGCGCCTCGGGAATGCCCGGGTTGAAGTGCAGGCGGCTGCCGGTGGTGCCCACCGATGGGTAGACGACCGCCCACTCCGGGTGCTTGCGCAGCGGGTGGTCGGGGGCGAGCGCGTTGATGTCCGGGCCGGCCCCGGAGGGCGCGGGCTGGCTGCCCCGATACGGGTTGAACCAGGCGTGGAACTCCAGATCGCGCCGGTGCGTCTCGTCGATCATCCACTGCATCAGGTCGAAGCCGGGGCCCTGGCCGCGCACCCCGGTGATCCACTCCGACCAGGGCGCGAAGTCGGACGGCCACAGCGCGTCGCCGCTGGGCCGGACGTGCACGAAGACCGCGTTGAGGTTGCGGCGCTGGGCGAGGTCCAGCCAGCCCAGGTACTCCTGCTTGATCTGGTCCGCGGGCAGCCCCGGGCGGCTGGGCCAGTCGATGTTCTCGACCGTGGTGATCCAGACGCCGCGCAGCTCCCGGGGCGCGCTCAGCGGGACGCCGCCGCAGCGGGACGCGCGCGGGTCGGTGGCCCGGTCGGCCCGGTCCGCGATGCGGTCGACACGGTCCGTGGAGGGCGTGCCGGCCGAGGCGTTGATGGCGTCGTCCCAGACCATGCGGGCCAGCCCGACGCCGCCCAGGAGGACCAGCACGAGCCCGATCACGAGCGGCAGCACCGACGTGCGGGCGGGCAGGCGGTGATGCACCGGCCCAGTCTGCCCGTAGGGCGGGGGCCGGAAGCAAGACATCGGGGCAACTTCTGCCCTAACGGACCAGTCGGGACTGGTCCTCCAGTTCCGCCATCAACCGCTCGGTGGCCCGGCTCACGGCGGCGTCCATGAGCCGCCGCTCGGCCACCACGGTCTCCAGGCCGTCGCCGGCCAGGGCCTGCGCCCGGTCCGTGACCAGCAGCTCCTGCTCGTGGCGGCGGGTCTCGGACAGCTCCTTGCGCCGGGCCTCGCGGGCCTCGGTGCGCTCGTAGCCGTTGCCGTGCGAGACCAGCTTGAGCCAGACCGCGGCGCAGTCCAGGCAGACCAGCAGCGCGGCGACGCCGAGATAGAAGAACCCGAAGCCCCAGAAGTCGCTGGTCACCAGGTGCCACATCGCGGTCGTGCGGGCCCCGAAACCGGCCCCGGCCTCGACCGAGGCCCGATTCGCGCCGCGCTGCTCGGCGATCTGCGCGAGCAGCGACCGCACCTGGTCGGCGCGGGACTGCCGGCCCGGCTCCTGGCCGGCGCGCAGCGTCGCGGCCTCGCCGTCGAGGCGGGTGGCCTCGTCCATGAGCGTGCGGGACTGCCGCACGAGCGTGTCGCAGTAGCCGCCGGCCGGGCAGCCGGCCCGCCGGGTCACGCCGCCGGCGCGGGAGTCGGCCAGCGCCTGGTCGTAGATCGCCGCGGACTCCTTGCGCTTGTCCGCGGCGAGCCGGTGCAGGTCGGCCACGGCCTTGTCGTCGGCGGTGTCCTGCGCCCGCAGCGCGTCGACCTGGCGCTGGAAGGTGGCGATCGCGCCGCTCTGCTCGAGCCGGGCGAGCTGCTGGTTGTGCACGGTGCCGAGGTAGGCGTCGATCTCGCCCTTGTACCGGGCGAGCATGAGCGGCTCGGTGATCACCACGGCGAACAGCAGCGCGAGCAGCATGCGCCCGGCGTAGAGCCCGAGCGTGCGCCGCCGCAGCAGATGGTGCGGGTCGGCCGAGTCCAGCTGCTCGAAGTTCACCGCGACGCGCCCGACCACGGCCCGGTCGTAGGCGATGACCGCCAGCGCGACCGGCGGACCGACCAGCCACTGCCACCACGGGTGCGCGTAGTTCGTGGACGCGTCGACGAAGCTCGCCGCGCCGACGATCGCGTACACGCCATATAGCAGGATGAAGAGCCCGATGGAGCTGTAGAGCGCCCGATCGGTGTGGGTCCGCACGCTCGCCGGGTTGACGTTGGCGACCTTCAGAAGCGCGGATCCCCCTGCCATGCTAGCGACGGTACGCGAGGATAAGTCGCATTCATGGGCGTTTGACGAAAGGCGGCCGTCCCCGGCGACCGCTCCCGTCCGCCGGCGTGGCGGGGCGGACCAGACGGGCAGGAGTAAAAAAGCGCGCATCGTGGTATGCCAGAGGGCACGGCTTTTCCCAGCGCGGAGGTGGCATCCCATGGGCAAGGACGTCGAGTCGACCGTCTTCAGCCGGGAAGACCGGATGCGGTACCGCGACAAGGTCCGCCGCTGCCTGGACGCGTTCGCCCGGATGCTCGCCGAGAACCCGTTCGAGGCCGGCGACGGCATGAGCGGCCTCGAGATCGAGCTCAACCTCGTCGACGAGCACTACGACCCGGCGCTGCGCAACCAGCGGGTGCTCGACACGCTGGCCGACCCGGCGTTCGTGACCGAGCTCGGCCAGTTCAACATCGAGATCAACGTGCCCCCGCAGCGGCTCGCCGGCGACGGCCTGGCCAGGTTCGAGGCCCAAGTGCGGGAGAGCCTCAACGCGGCCGAGGAGCACGCGGCCCAGGTCGACACCCGGCTCGCGATGATCGGCATCCTGCCGACGCTGCGCCGCGACCTGCTCACGCCCGACGTGCTGTCGGCCAATCCGCGGTACTCGCTGCTGAACGAGCAGATCTTCGCGGCCCGCGGCGAGGACCTCATGATCGCCATCGACGGGGTCGAGCGGCTGCACGTGCGGTGCGACTCGATCGCGCCCGAGGCGGCCTGCACCAGCGTGCAGTTCCATCTCCAGGTGACGCCGCAGCAGTTCGCGGCGTACTGGAACGCGGCCCAGGCCATCGCGGCCGTGCAGGTGGCGCTGGGGGCGAACGCGCCCTACCTGTTCGGCCAGGAGCTGTGGCGCGAGACCCGCATCCCGCTGTTCGAGCAGGCCACCGACACCCGCGCGGAGGAGCTCAAGAGCCAGGGCGTGCGACCGCGGGTCTGGTTCGGGGAGCGCTGGATCACCTCGATCTTCGACCTGTTCGAGGAGAACGTGCGGTACTTCCCCGCCCTGCTGCCCATCTGCGAGGACGAGGACCCGATCGACGCCCTCGAGCGCGGCGAGGCGCCGCGGCTGGGCGAGCTCAAGCTGCACAACGGCACCATCTACCGCTGGAACCGGCCCATCTACGACGTCGTCGACGGCCGGCCCCACGTGCGGGTCGAGAACCGGGTACTCCCGGCGGGCCCGACGGTCGTGGACAGCATGGCCAACGCCGCGTTCTACTTCGGCCTCGTGCACCGGCTCGCGAGCCAGGACCGGCCGGTGTGGACCCAGATGTCGTTCGGCGCGGCCGAGGAGAACTTCCACACCGCGGCCCGCCTGGGCATCGAGGCCTCGGTGTTCTGGCCGGGCCTGGGCTCGGTCCCGGTGACCGAGCTGGTGCTGCGCCGGCTGCTGCCGCTGGCCTACGAGGGCCTGGACGACTGGGGCGTCGACCCCGGCCACCGCGACCGGCTGCTCGGCATCATCGAGCACCGCTGCCTCGCCCAGCGCAACGGCGCCGCCTGGCTGGTCGAGGCCGCGCACGCGATCGAGGGCAGCGGCCCGGTGCAGCGGGACGACACGATGCGCAAGCTGCTCGCGGAGTACCTTCCGAGGATGCATTCGAACATCCCCGTGCACGAATGGTGACCGGCGAGCTCGTCCTGACCCAGGACGGCCCGCTCGCCACCCTCGTGATCACCAACCCGGCCAAGCGCAACGCGATGAGCGCCGGGATGTGGGCCGCCCTGCCCGAGATCCTCGGCCGGCTCGCCAAGGACGACTCGGTGCGCGTGCTGGTGGTGGCCGGGGCCGGGGGCACGTTCTGCGCCGGGGCCGACCTCACGGAGGCCGCGGCGATCGCCCGGGCCGGCGACGACAGCGTGGCGGTCGCGGCCGAGCGGGCCCTCGCGGACTTCCCGCGGCCGACGATCGCGCGCATCGACGGCTTCTGCGTCGGCGGCGGCTGCCAGCTGGCCGTCGCCTGCGATCTGCGGGTCGCGGGCGAGTCGGCGCGCTTCGGGGTCACCCCGGCCAAGCTCGGCATCGTCTACCCGCCGGTGCCGACCCGCCGCCTGGCCGCGCTCGTCGGCCCGGCCCGCGCGAAGCTGCTGCTCTACACCGCGGACCTGTTCGACGCGCGGTCCGCCGAGCGCTGGGGCCTGGCCGACCTCGTGGTCCCGGACGACGCCCTGGCGGCGACCGTCGACGACCTCGCCGCGACGATCGCGTCCCGCTCCCGGCTCACCCTGCGCGCCGCGAAGGCCGTCCTGGGCGGTCTGGCGGTTCCGGAGCAGGACGAGGCCGAGATGGCGGAGGGCATCGGCGCGTTCCGGGAGCGCCGGGCGCCGAACTGGACCTGACTCACAGCCGGCCCACAGCTTCTCCCCACGCCGCCGGAAGGGTCGAGCCGCAGCGTGAGTGGCATGACAACCACGCTGACCCCGCCGGCCGCGCCCCCGGCGCCCGCCGCGGCCCGGGCCGAGACGCGGGCCGGCGATCCCGTCTGGGTGCGGCCCGCCCTCGTGCTCCTGCTGCTCGCCACCGGCGCGCTGTACCTGTGGAACCTCAGCGCGTCCGGCTGGGGCAACGCGTTCTACGCGGCCGCGGCCCAGGCCGGCGGCGAGAGCTGGAAGGCGTGGTTCTTCGGATCCTCGGACGCCTCGAACTTCATCACGGTCGACAAGACGCCGGCCGCCCTCTGGGTCACCGGCCTCGCGGTGCGGATCTTCGGGCTCAGCTCGTGGAGCGTCCTCGCCCCGCAGGCGCTGATCGGGGTCGCGACCGTCTGGCTGCTGTACCTCACCGTGCGCCGCTGGCACGGCCCGGCCGCCGGCCTGCTCGCCGGGGCGGTGCTCGCGACCACGCCGGTCGCCACCCTGATGTTCCGGTTCAACAACCCCGACGCGCTGCTCATGCTGCTGCTGGTCGCGGGCGTCTACGGCATGCTGCGGGCGATCGAGCGCGGCAGCACCTGGTGGCTGGTCCTCGCCGGCTCCGCGGTCGGCTTCGGGTTCCTGACGAAGATGCTGCAGGCGCTGCTCGTGGTGCCCGCGTTCGGCCTGGCCTACCTGCTCTTCGCCCCGACCGGCTGGGCGCGCCGGCTGGTGCAGCTGCTCGTGGCGGGCGCGGCGGTCATCGTCTCGGCGGGCTGGTGGGTGGCGGTCGTGTCGCTCACCCCGGCGTCGTGGCGGCCCTTCGTCGGCGGCTCGCAGACCAACTCGATCCTGGAGCTCACCCTCGGGTACAACGGCTTCGGCCGGCTCACCGGGAACGAGACCGGCAGCGTCGGCGGCGGTGGGGGCGCCGGCGGCGGCTGGGGCGAGACCGGCTGGTCGCGCCTGCTCGACGGGCAGACCGGCGGCCAGGCGTCCTGGCTGCTCCCGGCGGCGCTGATCCTCACCGTCGCGGGCCTGGTCTGGTCGGCGCGCAGGGCCGCCTACGTGCTGTGGGGCGGCTGGCTGGTCACCACCGCGCTCGTGTTCAGCTACATGCGGGGCATCTTCCACGACTACTACACGGTGGCCCTGGCCCCGGCGATCGGCGCGCTGGTCGGCATGGGGGCGGCGACCCTGTGGCGGCGACGCTGCGACCTGTACGCCCTGCTGGTTCTCGGCGGCTCCGTGGCGGTGACCGCGGTGTGGTCGTACATCCTGCTCAACCGCGCGACCGACTTCCACCCGTGGCTGCGCGTCGCCGTGCTCGCCGCCGGGGCCCTGGGCGGCGCCGGCATCCTGCTCAGCCAGCAGCTCGGCCGCGGCCTGCGCCTGGCCGCCGCGGCCCTGGCCCTGTTCGCGGTCCTGGGCGGCCCGATCGCCTACTCGCTGAACACGGCCGCGACCGCGCACACCGGCTCGATCGTCACGGCCGGCCCGGCGGTCGCGGGCGGCAACGGCTTCGGCGGCGGGGGTCGCGGCTTGCCCGTCGGCGGGGGCGCCCCGTTCCGCGGCGGCTTCACCGGCGGCGGCATCGGCGGGGGCATGGGCGGACTGCTCAACGCCACGACCCCGAGCACCGAGGTGGTCGCCGCGCTGCGGCAGGACAGCGCCAAGTACGCCTGGGTGGCCGCGGCGATCGGCTCCAACAACGCCTCGGGCTACCAGCTGGCGACCGAGCTGCCGGTGATGGCGATCGGCGGGTTCAACGGCAGCGACCCGGCGCCGAGCCTCGCGCAGTTCCAGCAGTACGTGCGCGAAGGCAGGATCCACTACTTCATCGGCGGCTCCGGGCTGGGCGGGCGCAGCAACGGCGGGAGCAGCGTGAGCGCGCAGATCGCGGCCTGGGTCGAGGCCAACTACACCGCCACCACGATCGGCAACACCACCCTGTTCGACCTCACGAGCTGAACCCTTCTCCCCTCCCGACCGCGAAGCCCCGCCGGGTCCCCCGTCCGGCGGGGCTTCGCCTATGCGAGCACCGCCGCCAGCGCCAGCAGGATCGCGAGGCTGTTGGTGAGGCAGTGGGCGGCGATGCTGATCCACACGCTGCGGACCCGCAGCATCACGGCGATGAGCACGAGCTGGGCCGCGAAGACGAAGAGGAACCGCTCGGGCTGCCAGTAGTGCTGGGCCGCGAACAGGCCGGCGGAGGTGACGACCGCGAGGGCGCCGCGGACCGGCAGGCGCGGCAGGAGGTACGCGCGGAAGTACAGCTCCTCCACCGCCGGGTTCACGAGCCCGTCCACGACCAGGGCGAACGCCAGCGTCGCGACCATGGTCCAGACTGGGAACGCGCCCGGGTCCGAAGGCAGCAGCCACGCCGCCGGGTAGACGTCGAGGATGCGGTGCTCCACGGGCGCGAGCAGGATGACCAGGCCGAAGGCCATCGCGATCAGGCAGGGCAGGATCGTGAGGTACAGCCGCAGCGGCAACCTCCGCCGGAACGCCAGGATGCCGGGCAGCCCGCGCCAGGACCAGCCGGCCGCGCGCAGCAGCAGGCCGAGCTCGATCGGGGTCAGCACGAGCGCGAAGGCCAGGGTGAGCGCGAACTGCGGCGGCAGGTGCCAGGCCCGCACGACCGGCCCGAACGCGAGCGCGGCCACGAAGGTCACGGCGGCCGGGAGCAGGTGCAACGCGAGGACCGCGGGCCAACTCAGCCTGGTCCGGGGTGCGGCCCCGGCCCGGGTCAGGACGGTCGTCGTCATAGACGTGACGCTATGGAATCGCGGGCGCCCGGCCCATCCCGCTGGGCGTAGTCTTCGGGGTAGTGCAGGCCCTACCGTCCGCTGTTGGTGACCGCCCAGTCGATCAGGGGCGCCAGCGAGTCCATCAGCGCCGCGCCACTCGGGCTCAGCCGGTACTCCACCGAGGGCGGCACGGTCGGGAACACCGTCCGCTCGACCAGCCCGTCAGCCTCGAGCGTCCGCAGGGTGCGCGTGAGCATCCGCTGGCTGATGCCCTCGATCGCCCGGTGCAGCTCGTTGAAGCGGTAGGCCCGCCGCGCCAGCAACGAGAGCACCAGCAACGTCCAGCGCTCCCCCATGCGGCGCACGATGCCGGTCACCGGGCAGGCGTCGTACTCGGCCACGGGCACACGGGTGTGCGTATCCAACATTGAAGTGCCTCCTTACGCGCCTGCCGCCAGCGTACTGAGATGGAGGGCATGAGCGGCATGAGCCCGAAAACTGTGGTGGTCGCCGGTGGGACCGACGGGATGGGGCGGGCGACCGCGCTCGCCCGGCACGAGCGCGGCGACCGTGTCCTGGTCATCGGCAGCAACGCGGAGAAGGGGCGCACGCTGCCCTCCGGCGTCGAGTTCCTGCCGGCCGACCTGAGCTCGGGCGCGGCCGTGCGGGAGGTGCTCGGCGAGCTGAACGCGAGGCTGACCGCGCTCGACGCGCTCGTGCTGTGCGCCAACCGGGTCAGTCCGGCGCGGCGGGAGACGGCGGAGGGGCTCGAGTACACCTTCGCCCTGTATTTCCTGGCCCGCCATCGCCTCGCCGAGGGCCTGCGCCCGGTGCTGGAGGCGGCGCCGCGGCCGGTCATCGTGAACGTCGGCGGGGTCGGCGTGACCAAGGGCGAGATCGCGTGGGACGACCTGCAGCTGCGGGCCGGCTACTCGATGGTGCGCGCCCAACTGCAGGCGGGCCGGCTCAACGACCTGCTCGGCGCCGGGTACTCGGGCAAGGCGCGCTATGTGCTGTACCACCCGGGCTTCACCGACAGCGGGGACCGCACGCCGCTGAGCGCGCCGCTGCGGGTCGCGCTCGGCCTGCTCGCCCGCGTGGCGGCCCGCCCGGTCGCCGAGTCGGCCGCCCCGATCGTGGCGCTCGTCGACGATCCGCCCGCGGCCCAGCTCACGGCGCTGGACCGCGGCCGGACGCTGCCGCCGTCGCTGCCGACCCTCGACCCGGCCGCGGCCGCGCGCCTGCGGGCGGTGGTCGACGGCCTCCCCCGAACGGCCTGACCTTCGGGCCGTTCGCGCACCGTTCATGCGGGGTTAGCGCTGGTACCCGACGCTGCGCTCGTGCGCACCAAACTCCTCTTGCTCGCCGCGGCGCCGCTGCCCGCCGTCGAGCGCTTCGACCCGGCGACGGGCGCGATCACCCGGGAGTGGAACCTGACCGCGGACCTGCCGCCGGTCGCCGCGAACAGCGGCCTGGAGGGCATCACCTTCGTCCCGGACTCGTACCTGACCGCGAAGGGCTTCCGCGACGAGCACACGGGCGCGGCGTACGACCCCGCGACCTACCCGAACCACGGCGGCGGGCTGTTCCTCGTCGGGCTCGAGGCGAACGGGTCCATCTACGCGTACGCGATCCTGCTCACGGTCGCGGCCGGGGGCTCGGTCACGTACGACGACACGCTGACCGGCATCGCCTCCAATTCCGGCGTGCGCTGCGAGTCCTTCACCGGCTGAACGGCCGCGCGCCCGACATAGAGGAACGGCCTCCGACCGGGTGTCAGGGGCCGTTTCGTCGTCCGTCCCGATATGTCGGGCGCTGGCGCGCCACGACATATCGCATTTATACCCCGACAGGTCATATGTCCGAAAAGTCGTGGCACGGAGTGTCCGACTTTTCGATCAAGGCCGCGACCAGCACAGACAGCACTGCCAACAGACCCTGTCACCGCCTTCCCCGGGGCACAAAGAAGCGAGCTCCGGAAACCCCAAGCGGGCCTGGCGCGAACGCCGGCCCCGAGGGGTGCGGATGGGGCGAAGCCCCCGCCGGGGCGCAAGCGGAGCGAGCGCAAACCCGCAAAGCGGGCCCTGGCGCGATCACCCCCAACACCGCGAACGCCAGCCAAGGGGGGGTGCGGGTGGGCGAAGCCCCCGCTGGGGAGCGAGCGAAGCGAGCGCGAAGCCCCACCGAAGCCCCCGGCAAGCGGCCCCCGCCGCGAAGCAGGGGCCGCCGAAGAGGTGGCCCCGGCGCGAATCGAACGCGCGACACCCGCTTTAGGAGAGCGGTGCTCTATCCCCTGAGCTACGAGGCCGTTGTGCTGCTGCTCCGAGTCTAGGGGAACCATGGCATCGACCGAAATCGCGTATCCGTGCAACCTTGTCACGTACCCCCTCGTTTCAGCCCGACCGTCGGCCCGAACAGGTGCGGGACGAGTACGTCGAGGAACCGGCGCGGGATCTACGACCTGCCCGTCGACGAGGTGGCCACGATCTTGAACAGCGGCCGCCGCGACCTCGCGGATCCAGCCGATGACGGGCGCACGGTCTGCCCGTCGACGAGGTGGCCACGGTCTTGAACAGCGGCCGCCGCGACCTCGCGGATCCAGCCGATGACGGGCGCACGGTGCCTAACGGTCAGAGCGGTTCGACGGCATGCGTGCGGACGTGCCGATGAGGGCACGGGCCCGGGCCACCTTCACCGCCTCCGTGAGGGTGGCCAGGTCGTAGGCGCCGTAGTGGCGCTGGCCGTTGATGAAGAACGTGGGTGTGCCGCCGACGCCGCTCAGGTCGGCGGACTCGACGTCCTGCGCGATGCGGCCCGTGTGCGCGTGGCGCACGAGGTCCTTGTGGAAGCGCTCGCGGTCCAGGCCGAGCTGCTCGGCGTACGCCACCAGTGCCGTCGGCCGGAGCTCGTCCTGGTGGTCGAGCAGCAGGTCGTGCATGGGCCAGAAGGCGCCCTGCGCGGCGGCCGCCTCGGACGCCTCGGCCGCCAGCTGGGCCTGCGGGTGCACGTCGGTCAGGGGCAGGTGCCGCCACACGTACCGCAGGTCGGCGTCCGAGAGCAGTTCGCGCACCACGGGCTCGGCCTGGCCGCAGTACGGGCACTGGAAGTCGCCGTACTCCACGATCGTCACGGACGCGCCGGCCGCCCCGCGCACGTGGTCGACGCTCACGTCCACCGGCGGGATGAGGTCCACGAGCACCTCGGCCTCGCCGAGCAGGGCCCGGGCCCGGCGGTGCTTGGGCATGAGCGCCGTCACGCGGTACACGATCCAGGTGAGCAGCGACGCGAGCACCGCCGCCGCGAGGACGCCCAGCTTCGCCTCGGCGAGCGCGTCGCCCGTGAACGCCAGGCTGGCGATCAGCAGCGACACCGTGAAGCCGATGCCCGCGATCGTGCCGCTGCCGAGCACCGCCGCCCACCCGGCGCCGGGCCGCACCCGGCCGCCCGACAGGCGCGTGACCAGCCACGACGTGCCGACCACGGCGACCGGCTTGCCGAGCACGTAGCCGGCGAGCACGCCGAGCGTCACCGGCGAGGTGAACGCCTTCACCAGGAACGCCCCGTCGACCGGGATGCCGGCGTTGGCCAGGCCGAAGAGCGGGACGATGACGTAGCTGCTCCACGGGTGGTACATCCGCTGGAGGCGGTCGTTCGGCGACAGCGTGCGCGTCAGGCCCACCGACGCCGAGCGGGCCAGCTCCGCCGTCGGCTGCTCGCGGAAGAGCTTGAACAGCCCGCTCGCCGCCTCCAGGGCGCCCCGGGCCGGGGTGTACGCGGTCGCGGTGAGGCCGATGGCCAGGCCGGCGACGACCGGGTCGACGCCGGAGCGCAGCAGGAGGTACCACAGCACGATGCAGAACGGCGCGTAGACGGCCCCCGAACGCACCCCGAGGGCGCGCAGGCCGAGCAGCGCACCGAACACCACCAGGGCCAGGAGCAGGGGCATCGCCGCGATGTGCTCGGAGTACGCCACGGCGATGACGATCAGCGCGACGAGGTCGTCGACGACGAACACGGTCAGCAGGAAGACCCGGGCCTGCTCGGGCACGCCCCGGCCGACCAGCGCCAGCAGGCCCAGCGCCAGCGCGGTGTCGGTCGACATCGCCACGCCCCAGCCGTGCGCGCCCGCGCCGCGGGCGTTGACCGCGAGGTAGATGCCGACCGGCAGCACCATGCCGGCGACCCCGGCCGCGAACGGCAGCAGGAAGCGGCGCCGGTCGCGCAGGTCGCCCAGGTCCAGCTCGCGCCGCGCCTCCAGGCCCACGACCAGGAAGAACAGCGTCATGAGCCCGCTGTTGACCCAGGTCCGCAGATCGTGGGCGAGCTCCCAGCCGCCGACCTTGAGCGCGAGTTGGGTGCGCCAGATCCGCTCGTACCCGTCCGCGTCGACGTTGGCCCAGACCAGCGCGGCGACGATGGCGGCGACGAGCACTCCCGCGCTGCCGGACTCGGTCGCGATGAAGCTGCGCAGCGGTGCGGCGATGTCGCGGCGCCAGAGCGACTTGCCGCCTTCGGACGACGGGTCGGCCATATCGGCAAAGTCTAGGCTCAGCGATCGTGAGCATTCGGGTGGTGATCGCCGACGACCAGGCGATGGTGCGCGACGGGCTGCGGCGCATCCTCGGGGCCGCGGGCGACATCGAGGTCGTGGGCGAGGCCGCCGACGGGGTCGAGGCGCTCGAGCTGGTGCGCACGGCGCGGCCCGACGTGGCACTGGTCGACATCCGGATGCCCCGCATGGACGGGCTCACCCTCACCCGCGAGCTGGCCGGCGGCCCCACCCGGGTCGTGGTCGTGACGACGTTCGACCTCGACGAGTACGTGTACGCGGCCCTGCGCAACGGGGCGGCCGGCTTCCTGCTCAAGCGCTCCGGCCCGGCCCTGCTCACCGAGGCCGTCCGGGCCGCCGTCTCCGGCGAGAGCCTGATCAGCCCCGCGGTCACCGTCAAGCTGCTGCGGCACCTGTCCGGCCCGCGCCCGGAGTCGCCGGAGCCGCTGACCGAGCGCGAGCTGGAGATCGCCGCGCACGTCGGGGCGGGCCGCACCAACGCCGAGATCGGCGCGGAGCTGTTCATTTCGGCCGGCACCGTGAAGACGCACGTCGCCGCGGTCCAGCGCAAGCTCGGGGTCCGCAACCGGGTGGGCATCGCGGTCTGGGCCTGGAACCACGGGGTCGTCGCGCCGTGAGGGCGCTCTGGCTGCTGCTGCTGATCGTCCCGGTGCTGTGCGGGCTGCCGTTCACCCGGGCCGCCGGCGTGCTCGTGAGCGTCGCGGCCATGTTCGCCGTGGCGGCGGCCGTGCGCCCCGCCCTCGCGCTCTGGGCGGCCGCGGTCTCGATCGCCGTGACCGTGATCTATCGGGGCCCGCCCCAGCCGCCGGGGCTCTGGTTCATCTTCGAGTTCACCCCGCTGCTCATCCTGGTGACCCGCACCGCCCGGGCGGGCCGGTGGGTCGCGGCCCTGGCCGCGCTCGCCGTCACCGTCCTGCCGCTGCGGGTCACCCTGCACCAGCCCGACCACCGGCTCGACGGATCCGTGCTCGTGGTCGCCACCGCGTTCGCGTGCGCCGTGGCCGCCGCCGGGCTCGGGCTCCACCTGCGGGCCGGGGACGCGCGGCGCGCCCGCGCGCTGGGCGCGGCCCGGCGCTCGCAGCGGCTGGAGCTGGCCCGGGACCTGCACGACCTCGTGGCGCACGAGGTCACCGGGATCGTGCTCGAGGCGCAGGCGGCGCAGGTCGCGCCGGCCGCGGACTCCTACGAGCGGATCGAGGCCGCGGGGCAGCGGGCGCTCGCGGCGATGGACGACATGGTGGCCGCCCTGCGCGACGACGCCGCGCCCGCGCGCCCGCCCGGCCTGGCCGACCTGCCGGGGGTGGTGTCGCGCTTCGGCCCGGCGGCGACGCTGTCGATAGCCCCGGGCGTCGAGCTGTCCGAGGCGGCGGGCACCGCGGCCTACCACGTGGTGATCGAGGCGCTGACCAACGTGCGCCGACACGGCGACGGCCAAGTGGCCATAGCCCTGGACGAGAACGCCCTGCTGACCGCGGTCTCCGACATGTCCGGAACACCGGGGACGCGGCCAAGCGGTGGCCACGGGCTCGACGGGCTGCGCGAGCGAGTCGAGGCCGTGGGCGGGACGTTCAGCGCGGGACCGCGAGACGGCAAGTGGGTCGTCCGCGCCGATCTCTCCCGTTCGGCAGATGTGCGGCAGCGGCGGCGCCAGCAGCCTTGAGGGCATGCTCGAACTGCTCGACATCACGAAGGTCTACAGGGGACAGAAGCGCGCCGTCGACGGGCTCACGCTGCGGCTCGAGCCGGGCCTGATCGGGCTCCTCGGGCCGAACGGGGCCGGCAAGTCCTCGCTGCTGCGCATCGCCGCCACGGTCACCCGGCCCACCGCCGGGCAGGTGCGCTTCGAGGGCCGGGACGCGGTCGCCCGCCCCGACGCGCTGCGCCGCGCGCTCGGGTACCTGCCGCAGGACTTCGGCGTGTACCCGAACCTGTCCGCGGTCGAGTTCCTCACCTACCTCGCCGCGGTCAAGGGCCTCTCCGCGCGCTCGGCGCGGGCCCGCATCGACGAGCTGCTGGAGCTGGTGAACCTCACCCACGCGGCGAAGCGGGCCCTCGGCGGCTTCAGCGGCGGCATGCTGCGGCGCGTGGGGATCGCGCAGACGCTGCTCGGCGATCCCCGCGTGCTCATCGTCGACGAGCCGACCGCCGGGCTCGACCCGGAGGAGCGGGTGCGGTTCCGCAACCTGCTCAGCGACCTCGCGGCCACCCGGGTGGTGCTGCTGTCCACGCACATCGTCGGCGACGTCGAGTCGGTCGCGGCCCGCATCGCGGTCGTGCGGGGCGGCCGGATCCGCCTCGACGGGGCGCCCGAGGACCTGCTGCGCAGCGTGGCCGGGCACGTGTGGGAGGCGACCGTCCCGCCCGCCGACGCCGCCGGGCTGCAGCAGCGGCTGCTCACGACCCGGGCGGTGCGCACGCCGCAGGGGGTGCGGCTGCGGATCCTCGCCGTGGACCGCCCGCTGCCCGAGGCCGTGCCGGTCGCCCCCGACCTCGAGGACGCCTACGTCGGGGCGGTGCACCGGTGATCGCGGCCGCGACGGCCGACTTCCGGGAGCGGGTCCGGCGGCCGGCGTACCTGCTGATGCTGATCTCCGCCATCGGGCTGGGGCTGCTCGCGGTGCCGGCCGTCGACGCGCACTGGTCGGTCCTCGTGATCGGGGGCTTCCGCGGGCGGTACACCAGCGGGTACGTCGGCCTGGTGACCGCGTTGACGAGCGCCCTGTGGCTGACGCTGGCCGGGTTCTACCTGGTGCGCGACGCCGTGTCCCGCGACGAGCGCACCGGCGTCGGGCAGCTGATCGCGGCCTCGCCGATGCGCACGCCGGTGTACCTCGCGGCGAAGCTGCTGAGCAACGTCGCCCTGCTCGCCTCGATGACCGTGGTGCTGGCCGCCACCGCGCTCGTCCTGCAGCTGCTGCGGGGCGAGTCGCGGACCGTCGACCCGGTGGCCCTGCTGCTGCCGTTCCTGCTCATCGCGCTGCCGATGCTGCTGCTCACGAGCGCGCTGGCGCTGCTGTTCGAGGCCACACCGGTGCTGCGCGGCGGGGTCGGCAACGTGCTGTGGGTCTTCGTGTGGATGGTCGGCGCGATCGCCGGGCAGTCCCCGCGGGCCCCCTTCGGCGGGATCGGGCTGCAGCCGGTGACCCTGCCCGCCGGGGCGTCCCAGGACGTCGGGCTGGGGCTCATGTACGTCGAGGAGCCGCTCAGGGTCTTCGACTGGCCCGGCCTGCGGCTCTCCCCCGCGTTCCTCGGCGGCCGCCTGGCCCTCGTGCTCGTGGCCCTCGCCGTCGCGCTGCTGCCCGCGCTGTGGTTCCACCGCTTCGACCGCCCCGCGCGCCCGGGCCGCTCGTTCGGGCCCGAGCCGCGGACCGTCTACCGGGGCTTGCCGCGCACCGCCCCCGAGTACGGCCCCACGTTCCCGCGCCTGCTCGCCGGCGAGGCGCGCATCCTGGTCGCGGGGGCGCCGCTGTGGTGGTGGCTGGGCGCGGGCGCGCTGTTCGTGGCGGTCTTCGTGGTGCCGCGCGGGGCCGCGCTCGCGGTCGCGTGGGTGTGGCCGATCCTGCTGTGGTCGCGGCTGGGCACGCAGCCGGCGCTGTCGGGGGTCGCGGCGCTGCTGGGCGCCTTTCCGTCACCGCGACGGCGGGTGCTGGCCGAGTACGGCGCGGGCGTGCTGCTGGCGCTCGTCCTCGGGCTCGGCGCGATCGGGCGCCCGGCGACGATCGCCGGAGCGTTCTTCATCCCGGCGCTGGCGATGCTGCTGGGCACGCTGACCGGGGCGCCGAGGGTCTTCCAGGCCGTCTACACGCTGCTGTGGTACCTGATGATCAACGACCTCGACGCGCTGAACTTCATGGGCATCCTGCACGGCGGCCCGGGCCCGCTGTTCTGGGCCGGCTCCGCGGCCGTCTTCGTCGCGGCCTCCCTGGCCTGGACGATGGTGCGGGAAGATCGTCGCTAGCGGATGCAACAGGCCTCCCCGGCCGCAGCGTCGTGCCGGGTATGAGGGCGGTGACGCGGTGATCGGCTTCGAGGAGTACGTGCGGTTGCGGGGCGAGCGCCTGGTGCGCCTGGCCCGCCTGCTGGTGCGCGACCGTCACCTGGCCGAGGACCTGGTGCAGGAGGTCCTCGGCCGCGCGTACGTGCGCTGGGACCGGGTGAGCCGGGCCGACGACATCGACGTGTACGTGCGCCGCATGCTCGTCAACCGCCATATCTCCTGGCGCCGCCGCCGCTCCTCGGCCGAGGTGGCGACGGACGCGTTCGGCGACCTCGCGGCGGCCACGGACATCGGCGCGGAGGCCGCGGAGCGCTCGGCCGCCTGGGCGCTCATCGCCGACCTGCCGCCGAAGCAGCGCGCCACGATCGTGCTGCGCTACTACGAGGATCTCGACGACGCCACGATCGCCCGCATCCTGGGCTGCTCCCAGGCGACCGTGCGCTCCCAGTCCATGCGCGCGCTGGCGACCCTCCGCCGGCAGCTGGCCGACCGCGAGGAGGTCCTCCCGTGAACGATCTCGACCCCCGCCTCGCCACGGCGCTGCACGCGCGCGCCGACGGCGAGGTGCACATCGAGTCGCTCCTGGCCGCTTCGGTACGCCACGGCGTGCGCCGCCGCCGCAACCGCCGCCTGCTCGTCGGCGGCGCCGCGGCCGCGACGGTGGCCGCGATCCTGGCCACGACCGCCCTGCTGCCCCGGGCCCCCCATCCGCCCGCGCCGGCCGGCACCCCACCCCGCCCGTCCGCCTCCGCCTCCCCGGCCGTCGACCTGCCCCGCCCGCCGGTGGCCGGCTCCGGGCGCTCGCTGCGGGCGGGCGCCCCGGTGGGCGACGCCTTGCAGATCCACCTGGACGTGACCGACCCGGACGTCCTGCACCTCTCGTACTCGTCCGCGGCCGGACTCGAGTCGCTGCGCGTGATCCGGGGCAGAACGTCACCGAACGGCTACGACACCTATCGGCTGAGCCTGGGCGACTCCCCGGATCTCTGGACCGGCGACGGCGCCGTGGCGCCCCTGCCCGAGGCGGGCCGCCAGGGCGAGATGAAGACGGGCGACGGCTGGGCGGCGCTGCGCTGGCAACCGATCGACGGCATCTGGGCGACCGCCCGCCTCGAGTTCCGGCAGACGGACCCGAAGCCGGCCCCGAACGCGCGCGGGGGCCTGCTGGAGATCGCGCGCTGGGTCCGCCTCGACCGCGTGCTGCGCTGCGCGGCCGACTTCCGCCTGGGCTGGGCCCCGGAGAACACCCAGACGGTGGGCTGCGGCCTGGAGTGGTCCGGCCGGACCGGCCT
Source organism: Dactylosporangium sp. CA-052675 (assembly GCF_050947935.1). Lineage (GTDB taxonomy): Bacteria > Actinomycetota > Actinomycetes > Mycobacteriales > Micromonosporaceae > Dactylosporangium. The sequence continues at coordinate 9,955,789 of NZ_CP192010.1, forward strand.
CGTGGGCTTCGCGTTCGGCGCCGCCGACGACGGCTCCCCCTTCTACCTCACCGAGATCACCCCCGGCGACGTGCACCCCAACGCCTCCTACGGCGGCGTCCCGTTCCAGTCCGGCCGCGACGGCTCGACGATCGAGGTCGGCGGCCGGGCCTTCGTGATCGAGGCCGGCACGTCCGGGATGCCGAAGGAGGTCCTGCAGCACATGCTGACGAGCCTGCAGCCGAGCCCTGGAACGGTTGACCCACTGACACGGTGAGTCCGAAAGACGATCTCCATGAGCCGCAGCCGCGGATATGGTGGCGACCGTGCGGCTCGACTTCCGGATTCTCGGCCCGCTGGAGGCTACGACTCCGGACGGCGACACCCTCGACCTCGGCGCGCGCAAGCAGCGCGCCGTGCTCGCGATGCTGCTGCTCGAGCCCGGCCGGGTCGTGTCCGTGGACCGGATCGTCGACGGGCTGTGGACCGGGGACGCGCCCGCGAGCGCGTCCGGGACGCTCCAGGCGTACATCTCCCAGCTCCGCCGCGTGCTCGAGCCCGACCGGGCGCCGCGCACGCCGCCGGCGGTCCTGCTCACGCGGGACCCCGGCTACCTGCTCGCCGTCGACGACGACCAGGTCGACGCCGCCCGCTTCGCCGCCGGGGTCGAGACCGCCCGGGCCCGCCTCGCGCAGGGCGACCTCGCCGCGGCCGAGCAGGGGCTGAACGCGGCGCTGCGGGAGTGGCGGGGCGCACCGCTGGCCGACTTCGCCGACGAGGCGTTCGCCGCGGCCGCCGTGGCCCGCCTCGAGGAGCTGCGCGACGGCGCGCTGGAGGACCTGGCCGAGGTGCGGCTCGGCACCGGGCGCACGGCCGCGGCCATCGCCGACGCCCAGGCGCTGCTGGAGCGCCGGCCGTTCCGCGAGCGGTCGTGGGGCCAGCTCATGCTCGGCCTGTACCGCGAGGGCCGGCAGGCCGACGCGCTCGCCGCGTTCCGCCGCGCCCGGGCGGTGCTCGACGAGGAGCTGGGGCTGCCGCCCGGCCCGCAGCTGAGCGCGCTCGAGTCGGCGATCCTGCGCCAGGACCCGAAGCTGGCCCACCGGCCGGCGCCCCACCAGGAGCCGCGGCGGACCCGGCTCGTCGGGCGGCAGACGGAGCAGCAGCGCATCGCGGCGCGCATCCAGCAGGCGCGCCAGGGCAACGGCGGGGTGCTGCTGCTCGTCGGGGAGGCCGGGCTGGGCAAGACCAGCCTCGCCGAGCGGGCCGTGGAGCTGGCCGGCGCCGACGTCACCACCGCGTGGAGCCGCTGCGTCGAGGCGAGCGCGACCCCCGCCTTCTGGCCCTGGCAGCAGGTGCTGCGCACGCTGCCGGGCACCGCCGAGGTCCAGGACATGCTGGCCGGGAAGGCGACGACCCACGAGCGCGACCCGGCCACGGCCCTGTTCCACCTGCACGAGACCGTGGGCGAGGCGCTGCGCCGCGCCCCTGGCCCACTGCTCATCGTGATCGACGACCTGCACGTGGCCGATCCCTCGTCGCTGCAGCTGCTCGCGCACCTGGCGCCGGCGCTGCCGCAGCGGCCGATCCTGGTCCTGGCCACCCTGCGCCCCGAGACGACCGACGCCGGCCCGGCGCTGCGGGAGACCCTCGCGCTGCTGGCCAACGAGCGCGGCGCGGAGCGGCTGCGGCTGGCCGCGCTGACCGAGGGCGACGTCGCCGAGTTCGTCGAGCGCCCCGGCGCGGTCGCGCACGCGCTGCTGGAGCGGACCGGCGGCAACCCGTTCTACCTGCAGGAGCTGCTGCGGCTGCTGGAGAGCGAGTACCCCGACGGCTGGGGCGACGCCCAGGCGGTCGCCGCGTCCGGGGTGCCGGAGAGCGTCCGCGACGTGATCACCCGGCGGCTGTCGCGGCTGCCGGAGGCCACCCGCGAGCTGCTGGAGACCGCCGCCGTCATCGGCCGCGACGTCGGCCTGCTCCTCCTGGCGGCCGCGACCGACCGGCCCGACGAGGTGGTGATGGCCGGGCTGGAGCCGGCCGTCGGGGCGGGCGTGCTGCTCGAGCTGCCCGACGGCTGGGACTACCGCTTCTCGCACGCGCTCGTCCGGGACGCCGTCTACGGCGGGCTGAGCCGGCTGGAGCGGGCCCGCCTGCACCGCCGCGTCGGCGAGGCGCTCGAGGCGTTCGACCGGCCCGACGACCCGGACCTGCTCGGGCTCCTGGTGCACCACTTCACGATGGCCGCGCGGCTCGGGGTCGCCGACCGGGCGGTCCGCTATGCGACCCGGGCCGCCGAGCTGGCGATGGCGCAGCTGGCGTACGACGAGGCGGCGCGGTACCTCGAATCCGCCCTCGGCGCCCTGGACCCGACGCGTCCGGGCGCGGCCCGGGCCCGATGCCGGCTGCTGGTCCAGCTGGGCACGGCCCGGCGGGCGGCCGGCGACGTCGACGGCACCCGGGCGGTGCTCGACGAGGCCCTGACCCTGGCCCGGCAGATCGGCGACGACGGGCTGGCGATGGACGCCGCGACGCTCTTCGGCGGGGCGACGCTGTGGACCTGGCGGCCGTACCTCACCGTCGACGAACGCATGATCGCCACCCTGCGCGACCAGCTGGACCGGCTCGGCCCGCACGACGTCGAGCGCCGGGCGGTGCTGCTCGGCACGCTCGCCGTCGAGCTGTACCACCACCCCGACCGCGATCTCGGCGAGGCCCACGCGGCCGAGGCGGTGCGGCTGGCCCGCGGCCTCGGCGACCCCGAGCTGCTGGCCCGCACGCTGAACAACCAGATGTGCGCGAACCTGGTGCCGCAGCGGCTGGCGGAGCGCCGGGCGAGCGCCGACGAGCTGCTGACCCTCCCCGGCCTGCCGCGCACGGCCGAGATCATGGCCCGGCTGCAGCGGATGATGACCGAGGTCAGCGCGGGGGACGCGGCCGGCTTCGACGCCGACCTGGCCCACTGCGTCCGGCTCGCCGAGGGGATCCGCGCCCCGGTGCTGGCCGCGCAGGTGCGCTACGCGCAGGCGGGCCGGGCGATGCTGGCCGGGGACTGGGTGGCCGGGGAGCGGCTGGTCGACGAGGCGTTCGCGCTGCAGGAGCACACGACCCTGTGGGGGACGCAGTGGATCCGGCTCGCGCTGCTCTACACCAGCCGCCGCTTCCAGGGCCGCCCCGGCGAGCTGGTCGACGAGCTCGTGCGCCGGGCGGACGAGCCGCACCTGCAGCTGCTGCGCCCGACCGCGGTGCTGGCCGCGTGCGAGTCGGGCGACGAGGCCCGCGCCCGCGCACTGGTCGAGCGGTGGGGGCCGGCCCGGGAGAAGTTCTGGTGCTGGGACTTCGTGATGTTCCAGTGGGCGCTGGTCTCGGCCCGGCTGGGCACGCCCGACCCGCGCGAGCTCTACGCCGAGATCGAGCCCTACGCCGAGCGCTTCCCGCCGCTCGGCACCGGCGGCACCACCTGGGGCACGTTCGACTTCGCGCTGGCCGAGCTGGCCGCGGCGCTGGGCGAGCCCGAACGGGCGCTCGGGCACGCGCGGGCCGCCCTGGAGGCGCACCGGCGTCTGGGGGCCGCCCATCTCATCGAGGTCTCCGAGGCTCAAGTCGCGGCCCTAGTCGTCACCAAGTCCTGACCAACCGGCCGGGCGCACCGTAGGCCCATGACCACTGCTCTGACTTCTCTCCCGGCGGTCGCCGGGCCCGTCTTTGTTCCCGGCGACGAAGGATACGAGGCCGAAAAGCAGGCCTGGAACGTCGCCACCGTCCACGAGCCGCTCGCCGTCGTCGGCGCCACCTGCGCCCAGGACGTGGCCGAGACGGTGCGCTGGGCCGGCACCCTCGGGCTCCCGGTCGCGGTGCAGTCCACCGGCCACGGCGCCGTCCGCCCGGTCCGCGGCGGGGTGCTGATCACCACGAACCGGATGACCGAGCTCACCATCGACCCGGTGGCCCGCACGGCGCGGGCCGCCGCCGGGGTGCACTGCGTGGAGGTGAACGCGGCGGGCGCCCCGCACGGGCTGGGCATGCTCAACGGCTCGGCGACGCAGGTCGGCGTGGTCGGGTACACCCTCGGCGGCGGCGTCGGCCCGCTCGGGCGCCGCTTCGGCTTCGCCGCCGACCACGTGCGCTCGGTGGAGATCGTCACCGCCGACGGCGCGCTGCGGACCGTCGACGCCGACCACGAGGCCGACCTGTTCTGGGCGGTTCGCGGCGGCAAGGGCAACTTCGGCATCGTCACCGCGATCGAGTTCGGCCTGGTCGAGGTGGCGGGCTTCTACGGCGGCGGGATCTACTTCCCGATGGAGCACGCCGGCGAGGTGCTGCACGCGTACCGCGAGTGGTCGGCCGGCCTGCCGGAGGAGATGAGCACGTCGGTGGCCCTGCTGCGGCTGCCCGACCTGCCGGCCCTGCCCCCGCCGCTGCGCGGGGCGAACGTGGCGCACCTGCGCGTCTTCTTCCTGGGCGAGGCCGAGGCGGGCGACGCGCTGCTGGCCCCGATGCGCGCGGCGGCCCCGGCGATCATCGACGACGTGGCGATGCTGCCGTACCCGGCGGTCGACGCCGTGCACCGCGACCCGGTCGACCCGATGCCGAGCCGCGAGCGCGGCGTGCTGCTCGCCGAGCTCACCGCCGAGACGGTCGAGCACGTGCTGGCGGCGGCCGGGGCGGGCGTGGACGTACCGCTGCCGCTGGTCGAGATCCGTCAGCTCGGCGGGGCCCTGGGGCGCCCGGCGGCCGTGCCGAACGCGGTCAGCGGGCGCGGGGCGGCGTACTCGCTGTTCGTCATCGGCATCGGCGCGCCCGGCCTGGAGGCGGCGGTGGACGCGGCCACCGACCGGGTGCTCGCGGTCGAGCGGTTCCCGGGCGGGCTGCTGAACTTCTCGGGCGGCGCGGACGCGGAGACGATCCGGGCGAACTGGTCGGCCGCGGACCGGGACCGGCTGCTGCGGGTGAAGCACGCCTACGATCCGGCGAACGTGTTCTCCAGCGGCCAGCCGCTGCTGGGCTGAACTCCCGGCTTGCACCCGGTCCGCACTGTTGCGGGCCGGGTGCGGGCCGATGTCGGGGGCATGGCTCGACGGGACCCGATGTGGACGCTGGGCGTCAAGCTCGCCATGACCACAGCCACAGTCACAGCCATAGTCACGGCCACCGTCACAGCCATCGCCATGGTCACGGTCGCCGCCGCCACGTTCACCCCGTTCCCGGTCGCCGGGTCGATGGCCGTGGTCGCGCTGCTCGGGACCGCCGCGCACGCCCTGCTGCGCCGGGCGCGGGACCGGCACCGGGCCCAGACGGCCCTGTTGCACACGGTGCTGCGCCGCTTCCCCTCCCCCGTGCTGGTGACCGGCCCGGACGGCGCCGTGGTCCTGGCCAACTCCGCCGCGCGGGACCTGATCGGCGGCGAGCCGGCGCTCGAGACGTTCGACGGGCGCCCGCTCCGCCTGGCCGACCTGGCGCGCGAGGGCCGGGACACCTACGAGGCGCGGCTCACCCGCACCGACGGCTCCACCAGCGACATCCTCATCGAGTCGCTGCCGGTCGAGGGCGGGGCCGGCACCGTGTGGACGCTGCTGGACATCAGCGCCCAGCGGGTCCACGAGGAGTCGCTGCACCACGCGGCCTACCACGACGCCCTCACCGGCCTGCCCAACCGCGCGCTGCTCTGGCAGCACCTGAGCGCCGCCGCCGCCGACGGGCGCCCCTACGCGGTGCTGGTGGTCGACCTCGACGACTTCCGGGCCGTCAACGACCTGCACGGCGGCGCGGTCGGCAACGAGGTGCTGACCGCGGTCGGGCACCGGCTCCGCGACGCCGCTTACGCGGGGACCCGCACGGCCCCGGCCCGCGCGGTGGTGGCCCGGCTCGGCGGCGACGAGTTCGCGGTGCTGCTGCCGGGCGCGGACGCGTGGGCGGCGCAGCGGCTCGCGGCCGAGCTGCGGGCCGCGTTCGACCGGCCGTTCCCGACCAGCGCCGGCCGTGTGACGGTCGGGGCCGGCATCGAGGTGTCGACCACGATGCTGGCTGAGGCTTAGCTGCCCGCCCGCTCCAGGTCCAGGTCCAGGTCCAGCGCGCCGCACACGAGCGTGCGCGCGGGGCTACTCGCCGGCTGACGTGCGGAAGAGCATCGTGGCCTGCACGCGGTTCGCGCAGTCGAGCTTGGTGAGCACGCGGCTGACGTACGTCTTCACGCTCGGCTCGCTCATCCGCAGCCGGGTGCCGATGGCGGCGTTGGAGAGCCCCTCCGCGACCAGGCGCAGCACGTCGGTCTCCCGCGGGTTGAGCCGGGCCAGGCGGTCCCCGGCGGCTCGGCGCCGCTCGGCCCCGGCCGCGCCCGCGGGCCCGATGAGGCCGATGACCTGACGGGCGACCGGCGGCGAGAGGTACGCGTCCCCGGCGTGCGCGGCCCGCACCGCGCGCAGCAGCTCCTCCGGCGTGCAGGTCTTCAGCACGTAGCCGGACGCGCCCAGCCGCAGCGCCCGCAGCACGCTCGGCTCGTCCCCGAACGACGTCAGCATCACGATCGCCACCCCGGGCGCCGCGGCCCGGATCGCGTCCACCGCGTCGAGGCCTCCGAGCAGCGGCATTCGCACGTCGAGCAGCGCCACGTCCACCGGGCCCCGCCCCGCCGCGGCCACGGCCGCGGCCCCCTCCTCGGCCACGGCGACGATCTCCAGGTCGGGCGCGGACTCGAGCACCGCCTGGATGCCCGCCAGCATCAGCGGCTCATCGTCGGCGACGAGCACGCGAATACGACTCATCCCGCGACGCCGATGACCAGACTGAGCGGTACGAGACCGAACATGAGGCCGGCGAGGACCAGGTCCAGCAGCGCGGGCGGGCGGCGCACCGGCTCGGCGGGGAAGACCGCCCAGAGCCGGAACTCCCCGGCGCCGACGCCGTGCCCGACCAGCCCGCCCGCGAGCTCCACCCGCTCGGCCAGGCCCGCCAGCCCGCGCGCGGGAGCCGGCGCGGTCCCGGGCGGCACCGGGTTGACGACCGAGAGCAGCAGCGCGTCGTCCTGCCACTCGGCCCGCACGGTGATCGGCGCGCCCGGCGCGTGCTTGCAGCCGTTGGTGAGCCCCTCCTGGACCAGCCGGAAGGCCTCCGGGGGCAGCTCCCGCTCGCGGCCGGCGCTGACCAGCTCGACCGGCACGCCCGCCGCCCGGGCCCGGTCCACGAGCTCGACCAGCTCGGCCAGCCCGGCCGGCGCCGCCCGCAGCCCGCCGAGCACGTCGTGCAGGTCCCCGGCGGCCCCGCGGGCGGACTCGGCCAGCCGGCGCACCGCCTCCCGCTGCGCCGCGGGCAGCCCGCCCACCTCCAGCGCCGCGGCCTGCATCGACACGAGGCTGAGCCGGTGGCCGAGCGCGTCGTGCATGTCGCGGGCGATCCGCAGCCGCTCCTGCCGGGCGAGCGCGGCCGCGCGCCGCGCCTGCTCGGCCACGTAGGCGCCGACGAGCAGGGGCAGCAGCGCGAAGACGACGGCCGCGACGACCACGGGCGCGACCGCGGGCGCCCGCCACGACTCCACCACCACGAACCCGGCGACCGCGGTGGCCAGCCAGGGCGACGAGCGCTTCCCGGCCCCGTAGGCGGTGTAGGGCAGCAGCGCCCCGGCCCCGCCGGTGACCAGCGCCGGGCCGAGCGCGAGGAGGAACGCGAGGCCCGGACGGCGGCGGGCCACCACGAGGACACCGGCGACGAGCAGCGCCCAGACCGGCAGGAGCCACGGCCGGACGACGCCGGGGTGCGCGTAGGTGAGCAGCAGGCTGTCGGCGCAGACGATGCCCGCGGGCGCGAGATGGCGGCGCATGCCAGCAGGCTACCGCCGACGTTCGTCGCGGCGGCGGGACGACTTTCGGCGACTGTGGCCGCGGCCGGGCCGCCCTAGCGTCCGGGGCGTGATCGTTGTCGAAGAGCTGACCAAGCGCTACGGGCCGACCGTCGCCGTCGACGGGCTGTCGTTCACCGTCCGGCCGGGGTGCGTGACGGGCTTTCTCGGGCCCAACGGGGCCGGGAAGTCCACCACCATGCGGATGATCCTCGGGCTCGACCGGCCCTCGAGCGGGCGGGCGCTGGTCGACGGGAGGGCGTACGACACCCTGGACCGGCCGCTGCGCACCATCGGGGCGATGCTGGAGGGGCGGTCCGCCCACCCGGGCCGGCGCGCGCGGCACCACCTGCGCTACCTGGCCCGCAGCAACGGCATCCCGGACGCGCGCGTGGAGGAGGTGCTGGAGCTCGTCGGGCTGATCGGGGACGCGCGGCGGCGGGCCCGGGGGTTCTCGCTCGGGATGACCCAGCGCCTCGCCCTGGCCGCGGCGCTGCTCGGGGATCCCCCGATCCTGCTGCTCGACGAGCCGGTCAACGGGCTCGATCCCGAGGGCGTGCACTGGCTGCGGCAGCTGCTGCGCGGCTACGCCGCGCAGGGCCGCACCGTGCTGATCTCCAGCCACCTGATGGCCGAGACCGCGCTCACCGCCGACCGTCTCGTGGTCGTCAACCGCGGCCGGCTCGTCGCGGACGCGACCGTGGCCGAGTTCGTCGCCGGCGCCCCGTCGCTGGAGGCGGCGTTCCTGCGGGCGGTGGCGCGATGAGCGCCTTCGCGGCCGAGTGGCTGAAGATCCGCACGCTGCGCTCGACCGTCTGGACCCCGGCGCTGACCGTCGTGGCCGGGGGCGGGCTCGCCTACCTCGTCGGGCGGGGCATGCGCGGGGCCGAGCCCGAGCACTTCGACGCGATGTTCGCCACCTTCTACTCGCTCAGCCTGGCCCAGCTCGCGCTCGTGGTGTTCGCGGTGCTGGCGGTCGGCGGGGAGTACGGCTCCGGCACCATCCGCCCGACGCTCGCCGCGGTGCCCCGGCGCGGGCGCTACTACCTGGCCAAGCTCGCCGCGGTGGCCGGGTGCGCGGCGGCCGTCTCGGTGCCGACCGTCGCCGCCGCCTGGGTGGCCGGGCAGGCCGGGCTCGGGCCGCGGCACACCGCGCTGACCGCCGGCGGGGTGCCGGGCACGGTCGCCGCGGCGCTGCTCTACCTGGTGCTCATCGCCCTGTTCGCGGCGGGCGTCGCCCAGCTGCTGCGCGGGTCGACGGCGGCGCTGGCCGTGCTGCTGCCGCTGCTGTTCCTCGGCTCGCAGGGGCTCGGCAACGTGCCGGGGCTGCGCAGGGTCACCCAGTTCCTGCCCGACCAGGCGGGCGCGGCGGCCCTGCACTTCTTCGGCGACCCGCACGGGCCGGGCTACGACCGCGCGTTCGGCCCGTGGGGCGGCATCGCGATCATGGCGCTGTGGACGGCGGCCGCGCTGGCCGGCGGGTACGTCACCCTGCGCCGACGGGACGCATGATCGCAGTGGAGCGCCTTAGACCTGGTTTAGTTTCGACTTAGGGAGCTTGAGAGAGCGCTCTCCCATGCATACGGTCTGGCCATGCCGCTCGACCCCCGGCTCAACCCGTACGTGGTGACGCCGAGCCGCCCGCCGAAACGGCGCCCGACCCTGCTCGCCGTGCTGCTGGTGCCGATCGCGGGGGCCGCGGCGACCAGCCTCATCCTCACCACGACCGCCGGCGCCGAGCAGGTCGACACCGCGGGCACGGTGCAGGCCGAGGCGTGGAGCGCGCAGAGCGGGGCCCGCACCGAGAACACCGGCGACGTCGGCGGCGGCAAGAACGTCGGCTGGCTCGCCGACGGGGACTGGATGCGGTACGACGGCGTCGACCTCGGCGGCCCGGGCTCGCTCACCGCGAGCGTCCGGGTCGCCGCGGCGAGCCGCACGGGCGGCACGATCGAGCTGCGGGCCGGCACCCGCGACGGCGAGCTGCTGGCGAGCTACCCGGTCGGGTACACCGGCGGCTGGCAGACCTGGACCACGAAGACCGCGGTGAGTACGACCGGGCGCACCGGCCGGCAGACCGTGTTCCTGCTGCTCAAGAGCCCGCAGGCCGGTGACTTCGTCAACGTCAACTGGCTGCGGTTCAAGCGCACGCCGACGGCGACGATGCCGGGCTCGCCCTCGGCCCCGTCGTCGCCGTCGCAGAGCCCGACGGCGGTCCCGGGCTGGCCCAGCGTCGACCCGGCCAAGCAGAAGGCCGACACCGCGGCGTTCTTCGCCCGGCGGCCCGCGCCGATCACCAACAACCCGGTGAAGGTGCCCGAGTTCGACGCCGCCTGCGCGGTGAGCCACCACGCCTCGGACGATCCGATCGTCTTCCCCGGGCTGGCCGGCGCCTCGCACGACCACACGTTCCTGGGCAACCGGTCGACGAACGCGAACTCCACCGCCGACCACACCGGCGCCTGCCCGGCCAGCCACCCGGTGCCGATCCCGTCGGTCTCCTTCGTCATCACTACCCGCTGAACACCGACACGAACGGCATCGCGCTGTCGTCGGGCAACGGCTACTCGATGCACGCCGACTTCTTCAACGCCTGGGAGCCCGATGCCCTCGCCCAGCGGGTGCGGGATTGCCTCGACCAGGGCTACAAGTGCGACGCCCAAGGAACGTTCTAGCCGAGGGAACGTTCTAGCCGAGGGAACGTTCTAATCCGAGCCGGAGGCCCACCCGCCGCCACGGGTGGGCCTCTTTTTTCCCGTTAACATCAAGGCAGCCCCACCCGCATCGGTGTCATTGTTAGCGCATGACGATCCGCTGCGTCATCGTCGACGACTCGGAGCGTTTCCGGGTGAGCGCCCGGAGGCTTCTGACGGCGCAGGGCATCGCGGTCGTCGCGACCGCCTCGGACATCCGCCAGGCGCTGCTCGCCGTCGAGGAGCACGAGCCGGATGTCGTACTGGTGGACGTCGGCCTGGGCGCGGAGAGCGGCTTCGACCTGGCCCACCGCCTCCGGCGCAGCTTCGTGATCATGGTCTCGAGCCTTGACCCGGACGACCTGGCCGAACTGCTCGCCGAGAGCCCCGCGATCGGCTACCTGCCCAAGGACCAGCTGTCCGGCAGCGCGATCAGCCGCCTGTTGCAGAAGACGCCGCTTCGAGAAACGTGAGCACGGCAAGCACCCGACGGTGCGTCTCGTCCGTCTCGGGCAGGTCCAGCTTGGTCAGGATCGACCGGACGTGCTTCTCGATGGTGCCCTCAGTGACCCACAGCGCCTTGGCCACGCCCGCGTTCGAGCGCCCCTCGGCCATGAGGGCCAGCACCTCCCGCTCGCGCGGGCTGAGGCCGCCCAGCGGGTCGCGGCGGCGATGCGCGGCCACCAGCTCCTGCACCACCGCGGGGTCGACGACGGTCCCGCCGTCGTGCACACGGCGCAGGGTCTCCACGAACTCGTCGACATCGGTGACGCGGCTCTTCAGCAGGTAGCCGATGCGCTCCCCGCTGGCCAGCAGCTCGATCGCGTGCTCGACCTCCACGAAGGCGGACAGCACCAGGATCGCCACCGACGGGAAGCGGCGGCGGATCTCCCGGGCCGCGCCCAGCCCCTCCGTCGTGTGCGTCGGGGGCATGCGGATGTCGACGACGGCGATGTCGGGGGCCTGCTTCTCGACCAGCTCCAGCAGGTGCGGGCCGTCGTCGGCCAGCCCGGTAACGGCGAACCCCTGCCGATCGAGCAGGCTCGCCAGCCCCTCGCGCAGCAGGACGTCGTCGTCCGCGATCACAACTGACTCGGATGCCATCAAATCCAACATATCCCCGCGATCCCGGGTAAACACCTCCCCATGCGCGGGGGGTTGACCGTCCGGCTCGCAGTGACCAGCGCCCTGTTCACCGTGCTGATCACGGCGGCGTTCGCGATGATCCTCGTGTCGGTGTACGAGCTGCGCGCCTCCGTCGCGGTCGTCAGCCAGGCCGAGCGGGCGGTCTCGGCCTGCAACACGCTGGAGCGCCTGGTGCTCGACGTGGAGGCGGCGCGGCGCGGCTACGCCCTCACCCACGACCGGACGCTGCTGGCGCCCTGGGTCCAGGCTCAGCAGCAGATCCCCCTGCGGCAGCAGGAGCTCGCCTCGTCGGTGTCGGACACCCCGGCCCAGGCCGCGCGGGTGGCTCGCCTGAACAGCGACGTCACGGCCTACCTCGACAAGTACGCCGACCCCGCGATCGCCGACGACCAGTCGGGCGAGCCGGCGAAGATCGACACGCAGTCGATCATGGACGGCCAGCAACAGATCGCCGCCCTGCGCACCGAGTTCGACGACTTCATCAACAACCAGCGGATGAGCGTGGACCGGATGCACGCGGCCGCGGACCGGGCCGGGCGGCAGGCGCTCGTCGCCGGGCTCGCCGGGTTCGTGGTGGCGCTGCTCGCGGTCGCGCTCCTCACCCGCTCGCTGGCGGTCATGGTCGTGCGGCCGCTGCACCGGATGGTCCTCGCGGCCGACCGGGTGGCGGGGGGCGACCTGGGGGTACGGGTGGCGACCGATGCCCCGGTGGAGGTCGGGGCGCTGCAGCGGACGTTCAACGCGATGGTCGCGGCCCTCGACAAGAACCGCACGATGCTCGGCACTGTCGCGACCGAGCAGGCGGCGCTGCGCCGGGTGGCCACCGTCGCCGCCCGGGGCCGCCCCGCCGAGGAATTGTTCGCCGCGGTGACCGAGGAGGCCGGCAAGCTCTTCGACGCCGACGCGACAGTCCTGCTGCGCTTCGAGCCCGACGGCAGCGGCACCATCGTGGCGAGCTGGAGCCAGAACCCCGCGCACCGCGTCGACCTGGGCCGCGTACACCTGAATGACGACGGGGTGGCGAGCCAGGTGCTGCGCTCCGGCCGCCCGATCCGCCTCTCCGGCTCACACAGCGCCGACTTCCTGCGGCGCGAGTTCGGCGACCTGACGATCCGCTCGGCGATCGGCGCCCCCGTCATCGTGGCCGACCGGCCCTGGGGCGTGCTGAAGGCCCTGTCGACGTGCGCGTCGCCGCTGCGGGAGCACGACGCCGAGCGGGCCGCCGAGTTCACCGAGCTGGTGGCGAGCGCGATCGCCAACTCCCAGGCACGCGCCGACCTGACCGCCTCCCGCGCCCGCGTGGTGGCCGCGACCGACGAGAGCCGCCGGCGCATCGAGCGCGACCTGCACGACGGCACCCAGCAGCGGCTGATCGCCCTCTTGCTGGCCCTGCGCGCGACGGAGACCGAGGTCGGCGGCGGGCTGCGGGACCGCCTGCACGGCATCGGCAGCGACCTGGCCGAGGCCATCGACGAGCTGCGCGAGCTGGCCCGCGGCATCCACCCGTCGATCCTGTCCGCGGGCGGCCTGAGCCCGGCGATCCGCTCCCTGGCCCGCCGCTCCCCGGTCCCGGTGGAGGTGCGGCTGGAGCTGCCGGCCCGGCTCGACGCCTCGGTGGAGATCGGGGTGTACTACGTCGTCGCCGAGGCCCTCACCAACGCGATCCGCCACGCGCACGCCACGCTGATCTCGGTGACCGCGTCGGCCACGGACGCGTCGCTGTCGCTGTCCGTCGAGGACGACGGGGTGGGCGGCGCCCACCCCGGGACCGGCACCGGCCTGACCGGCCTGGGCGACCGCGTCGCGGCCCTGGGCGGCAGCATGCAGATCGCCAGCCGCCGCGGCAACGGCACCCGCCTGTCCATCACGATCCCCCTCACGGGGGATGCAAGCGGTTGAGGCGCCTATAGCAGCCAGCAGGTATACGGGGGTCGCCAAACCCAGAAGCCAGAAGCCCCGCTGGCCGCGAAGCAACGGACAACCGTCCGGAGGCACGGTGGAACAGTCATTCACGCCCCCTTGAACAGGTGATCCACCATGACGATTCGTCCGGTCGACCCGGCACTGTGCATGGCACTGTTCGTGTCCGACACACCCTGCTACTCCCACCCCGACGCCGAGACGGTCCGCGCCACGGTGTCCTCGACCCTCAGCCGCCTCGGCCGGGACGAGTGCTACGCACAGGCCGCCGAGGTCTTCGGCGACCGCCCGGACGTGGCCCTGAACCGCATCCAGTGGGCGCGCGAGCTCTGCGAGGAAGCCCTCACCCCCGCCGGGGCCTGCTGAAGCACCGGCTTCCTCCAGGGCTCCATGCCCTGACCGGAGATGCACCCGATATGTCGCGGCGCACCGCGTCCGGCATATCGGCGCTGCCCGTCAGGACTCGAGTTCCGCGTCAGCAGCCGAGCGTCGCGTCAGGAATCGAGCTCCGCGTCAGGACTCGAGCTTCGCAATGAGTCGCGCCAGCTCGTTCAGCTCCTCCGGCGGCAGCGCCAGCATCTGCGGCGGCGGCTGGGTCAGGATCGCCTCGGCCCGAGCCGCCTCCCGACGACCCAGGTCGGTCGTCGTCACGAGCTTGGCCCGCCGGTCCGACGGGTGCGGCTCCCGTCGCACGAGACCCCGCTTCTCCAGGTCGTCGACGACCAGCGTGGTGTACGGCGCATCGGTCTGCAGCCGCCCGGCGAGCTCCCGCATGGTCATCGGCTCGCCCGCGAGACGCCGCAGGGCCTTGATCCGCACGAAGCTCAGGTCCAGCGCCTCGCAGACCTCCTTGCGCCGGTCGTGGCGCTCGTGCACCAGCGCGAGCATGGCGCGCCAGACCTCACCGGCGCGTTCCCGCGCATCGGGCACATGCGAATCAGGCATCGACGAGCTCCGCATCAGGGGTTCGGCTTTTCGCCCACGTACCGGTGGTGAGCGTACCGATGACCAGGATCGCGGCGCCGCACCCGGCGACGATCCACCAGCCCACATGGCTCGCGGGGCTGAACCCGACGGGCATGGCGCGGCCGTGCAGCCCCGCGGTGACCACGGCGCCGAGGACCGCGATGCCCAGCACCGAGCCGAACTGGCGGCTGGTCGAGGCGAACGCCGCGGCCACCCCGGCCTGAGCCACCGGCAGACCCGAGACGGCCGTGACGGTGATCGGGGGGTTGACCATGGCGAAGCCGATGCCGAACGCGACGTAGGCGGCCACGACCCACAGCAGCGGCGTGTGCGGGGTGAGCCCCGTGAGCAGCACCCCGCTGACCAGGATGCCGGCCCCGCCGACGAGCAGCGACGCGCGCGGCCCGCGGGCGCCGACCAGGCGGCCGGAGACCGGGCCGAGCACCACCGTGATCGCGGCGATCGGCAGCGTGAGCAGGCCCGCGTGCAGCGGGGAGAGGCCGCGCACCTCCTGCAGGTAGAGCGTGTTGAGCAGCAGGAACCCGGCCAGCGCGCCGAACGCGGCGACGGCGATCGCGGTGGCGCCGGCGAACGGCGGGCTGCGGAAGAGCGTGATGTCGACCAGCGGCTCGGGGCGGCGCGGCTCGACCAGCAGCAGGGCCACCAGCGCGACCACGGCCACGGCCCCGGCGATCGGCTCGTGCTCGATGATGGCGAAGGTCGCGCTGGCCAGCAGGACGAGCACGATGATCTGGCCCGGAATGTCGACCCGGCGCGGCCGCGGCGCCCGCGACTCGGGCACGAAGAGCGCCGTGAGCACGACCGCGGCGATGCCGATCGGCACGTTGATCCAGAAGATCGTGCGCCAGCCGACGGTCTGCACCAGCAGGCCGCCGACGACCGGGCCGAGCGCCATGCTGATGCCGACGACGCCCGCCCACACGCCGATGGCCTGGGCGCGCTCGCGGCGGTCGGTGAAGACGTTGGTGATGATCGACATGGCGACCGGGTTGAGCATCGAGCCGCCGATCGCCTGGACCACGCGGAACGCGATCAGCCAGCCCAGCGTCGGGGCCAGCCCGCACAGCAGCGAGCCGAGCGCGAAGACCACCAGCCCGGTCTGGAAGATGCGGCGCCGGCCGAGCCGGTCCGCGGTCGAGCCACCCATGATCAGGAGGCTGGCCAGCACGAGGGTGTACGCGTCGATCGCCCACTGCAGGCCGGAGAGCGGCGCGTCCAGGTCGCGCCCGATCGCCGGCACCGCGATGTTCACGATCGTGTTGTCGAGGCCGACGATCAGCAGGCTCATGCAGCAGATGCCGAGGATGAGCAGGCGCCGGCCACGTGTTTGTACGGCCATAACTATTATGTTCGTACAACCAACGGGCCGGCGCCAACCATCTGCGGCTCAGATCACTGTCCGGCCGCTAGTTGGTGCCGCTGCCCTGCGGCGGGTTGCCGCCCGGCACGCCGCCGTTCTGCTGGCTGCCGCCGCCCGGCTGCATGCCGCCGCCGGCCTGGTTCAGCGTCGAGTCGACGATCGTCGTGGCCGTGGCGTTGGACCCACTGCCGTCCACGGTGCCGACGACGGTGACGGTGTCGCCGCTCTTGATGTCGGCGACCTGGTCGTTGCCGTTGTCGACGGTCGTGGAGGAGCCGATGACGAACGTCGTCGTGTGCCCGTCGGCGCTCTTGGCCGTGATCGAGGTGGAGCTGATCGCGGTGACCGTGCCGGTCTGGAGGCGCTTGGTGACGTACCCGCCATTGCCGTCGGAGGCCGTGAAGTCCCCGTGGAGCGCGCCGGAGATGCCGTTCGCCCCGCCGCCGCCCATGCCCCCGAAGCCGCCGCCCGGCCCGCCCTGCCCGTTGCCGCCCATGCCCCCGGGCCCGGCCTGCGCCGACGAGGGCGAGGAGTCCCCGCTCGCGGCCCTGACGACGGCGAACCCGCCGCCGCCGATGACGAGGGCCGCGACCACGCCCACGACGATCGTCTTCACCTTCGAGGACTTCGCCGCGGCCGCCGGGGCCGCCGCCGGCGCGAGCCCGGCCGGCTCCTGGGGCTGAGCCGGGGTGGCCCAGACCGGGGCGGCGGACTGCTGGTCGGTGATCTGGCTGCTCATGGTGGGGCTCCCTGGGTCCGGCGGCCCGCTGCTGGGAGCCGCTCACGAAGCAACCATCGCGAGGATCCCTGGCACGGAACCGTCCGGACCTTGGCAGCCACCTGTGAGTCAGGCCCTGCGAGTCAGCCCTGCGAGTCAGCCCCTGTGAATCAGGCCGTGACCATCGCCGCCTTCGCATCCGCGTCCGCGTCGGCGACCGGGGCGGGGCGACGGCGCAGCGCGGCGAGCCCGGCCAGGAGCAGGCCCGCGGCCGCCCACGCGACGAGCACGAGCACGTGCGGCCCGGCGCCGGCCCCGTCGAAGAAGGCGGTACTGCGCAGCAGCGACCCGGCCGCGCCCGGCGGCAGGTACTGCCCGAGCGCACCCCACCCCGCCGGCAGCATCTCCGGCGCGCTGGACAGGCCCGAGAGGGGGTTGCCCAGCAGCATCATGGTCGCCGCCCCGATCGCGAGGCCGGCGGTGCCGAGCAGCGACTCCAGGCCGAGAATGGTCAGCGCCGTGGCGGCGATGGACAGCGCGACGACGCCGCTGTTGAGCCAGTAGTCGCCGTTCAGGGAGCCCAGCCAGTACTGCAGGATCGCCACCAGCGCCAGCCCGCCCGTCACGGCGAAGGCGAGCGCGCCCGCGATCCGCCGTCCGAGGCCCACGACCAGGGTGGTGAGCAGCCCCGCGGCGGCGATCCCGCCGAGCACCAGCGGCAGCGCCCCGGCCGCGAGCCCGGCCCCGCGCGGGTCGTCGGCCGGCAACGGCACGAGATCCCGCACGACCGTCCCGTCCGGGGCCGGGGCGAGGGCCTGGGCGACCTGCTGCAGGGCCTGCGCGACCGCCGGACCGGCCGCCGAGGCCACGATGACCTCGGGCTTGCCGCTGGTGAGGTCGATGGCGCCGTAGACCTCGCGGTCCCTGATCAGCCGCTCGGCCGCAGCGGTGTCGGGCACCGTGCGCAGGTCGAACGCGCCGGGCCGCTTCGCCTCGAGCTGCTGCACGACCTGGGCGGCCGCGGGCGCGGGCCCGGCGACGGCGAGCGGGATGTCGTGCACGCCGGCCCGGGTCGCGGGCCAGGCGAACGCGACCATGATGAGGCTGAGCAGCGCGGTGAGCAGCAGTACGACGCCCGCGACCTTTCGCATGACCATCTCCCCTGAAAAGAACGTTCGTTCGCTCTTTTTTCAGGGTGTACCGCCCGTGCCCGCCCGTCAAGAACGAACGTTCGCTTTTACTGGGAGACGCCGGTCACGGCCTTGGTCGCGGGGGCGCGCGCGGACGCGGGCGGCAGCGTGAAGGTGAACCGCGACCCGCCGCCCGGGTTGTCCTCGGCGCGGATCGTCCCGCCGTGCCGCTCCACGATGCGCTTGCAGATCGCGAGGCCGAGGCCGGTGCCCGCGTACCCGCTCGAGCGGTGCGCCCGGTGGAAGTTGGTGAAGATGGCGTCGTGCTGGCCGGGCGGGATGCCGATGCCGTTGTCCGCCAGCTCGACCCGCACCAGCCCGTCACCGTCGAGCCCCGACGCGATGGCGATCCGGGGAGTCGTGCCCGGGGCCGTGTACTTCACCGCGTTGCCCACGAGGTTGTCCAGCAGCTGCCGCAGCAGCACGGGATCGGCTCGCACGTCGTCGAAGGGGCCGAGGGTGAACTCCGGCGGCGGGGTGCCCGCGGCCGCGGCCAGGTCCGTGCGCGCGTCCGTCACCTCGGTCACCAGCTCGCGCAGCCCGACGTCGACGGGCGCGATGGCGGCGTTGCGGGCGGTGGTGTACGCCAGCAGGTCGTTGATGAGGTGGCGCATCCGGGCCGAGGCGCGCGTGATGCGCACGAGGCTGTCGCCGGCGTCGCGGACCGCGGGGTCGTCCGCGGGCATGGTGTGCAGCGTCTCGCCCAGGTTCTCGGCCCAGCCGTCGATGGTCGTGAGCGGGTTGAGCAGGTCGTGCGCGACCACGCCGGCGAAGGCGGAGAGCTCGTCGCGGTGCCGGCGCTCGGCGGTCACGTCGTGGAAGACGACGACCGCGCCGCCCTCGTCGGTCTCGTCGGGCGGCAGGCGGGTCGCGCTCACCCGCAGGATGCGGCCCTCGGGCACCCCGGCGTTGCGGATGAGCACCTCCTGGTTACGCACGTCGTGGCCGCTCAACGCCTGGATGTGTGCCATCTCCCCGGGCGGCAGCGGGGTGCCGTCGGGGTGGAAGAGGCCGTAGTGGCCGGGCCGGGCCACGGTGCCGTCGCCGCTGGTCACGCCGCCCATGAGCGCCACGGCGGCCGGGTTGCGCATGATCCAGGAGTGATCGGGGCGTACGACGGAGACGCCCTCGTTCATCGAGTTGACGATCGTGGTCAGCAGCCGCGCCTGCGCCTCCGTCTCGCGGCCCGCGGCCGTCAGCCGCCCCAGGAGCTCGGCCCGCTCGTCCCGGCCGAGCGCGATGGACAGCCCGACGACCGCGATCATGCCGACGAACGCCTGCGCGATCAGCGCCCGGGTCGCGTGCGAGGGGATGAGGGCGAAGGGGCCGTTCCCGTGCAGCGTGAACAGCACCGCGATGATGCCCAGCCCGAGGTCGTGCAGCACGACGAACGTGGTGTGCAGGCGCAGCGCGGCCCATACGGTGACGGCGAGCAGCGGGAACGCCAGGGGCAGGTGCGCCACGCCGAACGCGACGCCGTAGGCGGTCAGCGAGCACACGACGAGCGCCGTGTACTCGGCCAGCCGCGCCGCGCCCGGCCGCGTCCAGCGCCAGCCCCGCGCACGCTGGTGGCCCAGGCGCAGCCCGACGGCGACGATGAGCAGGATGCTCACCCCGTTGCGCAGGAACCACACGACGCCGTCGGTCCACAGGAAGCGGTCGGTGGTGAGCCAGATGGCGGTCGGCCCGACGAGCGCGCCCGCGCCGGCCCCGGCGCACGTGGCGAGCAGCAGGCGCCACAGGTCGGCCGAGCGGGAGAGCTGCTCGTCGCCGCCGGCGCCCCAGAGGTGCGGGCTCAGGCGGTGCAGGACCCGCGTGAAGACCGCCACCTGGGCCAGGTTCGCGACCACGAACCAGAGCGCGAGCAGCAGGGCGGCGCCCGTGGCCAGGTTCACGACGAGCGTGATGACGGCCAGCGCCACGGGGTCGGCCCAGCGCGCGCGGGCCTTGCGCTGGGCGGCGAACCACAGCACCGACACGCCCGCGGCCGGCCAGACCAGGCTCAGGCTGGAGCCGTCCATGATGGTCTTGCGGCCGACGACGGACGCCAGGAGGTACACCAGCGCCCACGCCGCGGTCCGCAGCAGCGAGGTGGTCATCCGGCGCCTCGCAGGGTGCGCTCCAGCCCGGCGCGCAGCGCGCCGGCGGTGAAGGGCTTGCGGACGTACTCCGCGCCCGTCTCCCGCGCCCGGGCGGCCACGGCGCCGTCCCACAGCACCGTGAGAAACATCGCCGGCAGGTCGGCCCGGGCGGCCCGCAGCCGGTGCAGCAGCTCGATGCCGTCCATGCCGGGCAGGTCGACGTCGAGGATCGCGGCCTCGGGCAGCCCGTGCTCGGCCACGGCCGCGAGCGCGGCCGCGCCGTTCTCGGCGGCGAGGACGTCGTGGCCGTCGGCGGTCAGCCGCTTGACGATCAGGTCGCGGACGTCCGGCTCGTCGTCCACCACGAGCAACCGGGCCATTCGGCACCTCCCGCCTCTCCACCAGCCAGATCGGCAGCGCAGAGACGGGCCTTAACCGCCTACCGGGGCGAGCCGGGCACGATCCCCTGCAGGTGCCGGCCGTTCACGGCGGCGCGCCGGCCCGCGTCGGCCTCGGCCTTCCAGGTGCGCACGTAGTTGGAGGCGGTCAGCCGCTCCACGTCGTCGAGGTCGAGCAGGTCGCCGACCATGGTCGTCAGGGCCACCACGTCGCGGCGGTCGTTGGGCGGCACGTTGTCGTGCAGCAACTGGTGCACCTGATTGCGCAGCGACCCCTCCCGCACCACCGTCGGCGGGGTGAGGGTCGGCTCCTCGGCGATCTCGAGCACCTCGCCGGCATCGTGCGTCACCGGGACGGTCCGGCTGCGGGTGCGCCGCGGCGCGGGCGCGGCCGGGAGGATGCCCTCCAGGTCGGCGCGCAGCCCGCCCAGCGGCGAGGCCGAGACCACCGGCGCGGTCGCGACCACCGGCCCGGGCGCGGGCTCCGGCTCGGCGGCCGCCTCCGCCGCCCTGGCCACGGCCTCCCGGGCCGCGCGGCGCTCGTCCTCCTCGCGGGCCGCCCGGGGCACCGGGATCGGCTGCGGCGCCGTCGGCAAAGCCTGCTGCTCCTGGGTGTCGATGACCGGCAGCGGCTCCGGCCCGGGGGCCGGCTCCGGCGCGGGGACCGGCTCGGGCGCCGGCGGCAGCGCGCTTCCGGTCATCGCGGCGAGCCGGGCGGGGGCCAGGTCGGCGGCGATGAGCGCGGTCAGGCCGTCGTAGTCGGCGCCGTCGGCGAGGCGGACCGCGATCTCGTCGAGGTCGTAGACGGCCACGGCGATGTCGGCGGTCGTCGGGTCGACCGCGGCGCGGATCTTGCGGTGCAGCACCTTGGCGATCGCCGCGGTGCGCTGCTCCTTGCGCTTCTCCGCCTTCGCCGCCGCGATCGAGGAGTAGAGCCCGAGCCGGGTGTCGGCCTTGGCGAGGTTCTTGGCCCGCAGCGTCAGCCACGGGTGGCGGACCCAGTGCCCGACGACCTCGTAGGCGGGCGTGGTCGGGGGCAGGTCGCCCTTGGCCCGCAGCCGGTCGCGGCGCTGGTTCTCGGTGTGCATCAGCCACACCAGGTAGCCCAGCGCGGACATGCCCGCGAAGAACCCGGCGAGCAGCTTGTTGTCGTGCGCCAGCCAGTTGAACGCGACCGCGAACGCGGCGATGACGACCGACAGGATCCGCGAGGCGGTCGCCTTCTCGCCGAGCCGGCGGCGCACGTCGGCGTTGGCGAGCACGACGATGCCGCCGAGCTCCAGCGCGCCGACCGCGGGGATGGCCCAGATCAGCGGAATGCCGAGCGCCTCGACCGCGCCGGACACCTGCCCGGCCAGGGCGACGAGCAGCACCACGACGTAGAACAGCTGCCGCATGTACGACGTGCGCTTGACGGTCTTCTGCAGATCGGCGTCGAGCTGGTTGATGCCCGGCGTGCTCACCGGCTTCTCCCGTCGTTGTCGGGCTGGGGCAGCCGATAGCCCCTTGCCTCGAGGAATTCGGCCAGCGCGAGGTCCACCGAGCTCTGCACGGTGGTGTTGTGGTCGACGACGAACCGCTGCAGGGTCTGCTCGATCTCGACCCGCACCCGGGTGTTGAGCTGCACCCGCTCGAACCGCGGCCGCTGCGGCGGCATCGCCACCGCCTTCTCTGTCGCTTCCAACATCACTCCCGCTAGCCGTTTGCTAGCGGGCACGCTAGCAAAGCAGCCGTCGATGACCGAATCCGACACGCCGCACAACTGTTCGAACCCGAAAGGTCCTTACGGTCGTCGCTCCGCGAAGGTTCAGCGTGACTTTCGGTGGTCATCCGGGCGCGTTCTTGAGCCTGTCCGGGGCGTTTGCGGTTCGGTACGCTCACCCGCATGCGGCGCCGGGTACTCATGCTGATGCTCACGGCGCTCGTGCTGATCGGCGCCTGGGCCGTGCCCGCGGGCGCCGCGCCGGGCGATCCGACGGGCGCGCCGAACGAGGGCAACGACCTCACCCTCGGCGAGAAGCTCGACGCGGCCAACACGGAGTGGGTGCAGGCCCAGGCCGTGCTGGACGCGTCCAAGAAGCGCCAGGCCGAGCTGAACGCGCGGATGGACGCGATGCAGAAGGAGCTGGAGCCGGTCCGTGCGAGCGTGAACGTCATCGCGGCCGCGGCCTACCGCACCGGCGGCAACGTCCGGCTCACCGCCGCGCTGGTGAACACGGACTCGGCCCAGGGGTTCATGGACCGCGTGCTGCTGGTGAACACCATCGCGCAGTACAACGACCGCCAGATCGCGCGGCTGACCAAGCTGGAGAAGGACCTCGCGGACGCCAAGAAGGCGGCCGACGACGAGGTGGCCAAGCAGCAGGCGCAGACCGCGATCCAGGCCAAGAAGAAGGCCGATGCCGAGGCGGCCCTGGCCAAGATGCGGGGCAGGGCGGACGGCTACGTCAGCGTGAACTCGCCGCTGGCCACCCCGGCACCGCGCAACGCCGACGGCTCCTGGCCGGCCGAGAACTGCATCATCGACGACCCGACGACGACGGGCTGCGTCACCCCGCGCATGCTGCACGCGGCCCAGGAGGCGCGCAAGGCGGGCTTCACGCACTTCTACTCGTGCTTCCGCCCGTCCGGGCCCTACGAGCACCCGAAGGGCCGGGCCTGCGACTTCGCCGCGGCCTCGGACGGCTTCGGCGGCGTGGCCAGCGGGGCCGACAAGACCTACGGCACGAACCTGGCGGCCTACTTCGTCAAGAACGCCTCGGCGCTCGGCGTGCTCTACGTGATCTGGTTCCGCCAGGTGTGGACGCCGGCGGCCGGCTGGCACGCCTACAGCGGGGGCAACGGCGACCCGTCCAGCGACCACACGAACCACGTGCACCTGTCCGTGCTCTGAACGGTCCCGGCCGGCCGCGGGCGCCGCGGCCCGCGCGGCCGGCCGGGAGCGTGCGCGTCAGACGCGGACCGACCAGCCGAACGGGTCCTCGGCGCGGCCGCGCTGGATCCCGACGAGACAGTCGCGGATCCGGGCCGTGACCGGGCCCTCCGCGCCGCCGCCGATCGCGAACTCGCCGTCGTGCGAGCGGGCCCGGCCGATCGAGGTGATGACCACCCCGGTGCCGCAGGCGAACGTCTCCAGCAGCGTGCCGTTCGAGGCGTCCGTGCGCCACTCGTCGACCGAGTACGGCCGCTCCTCGACGCCCCAGCCGCGGTGCCGGGCGAGCGTGAGGACCGAATCGCGGGTCACGCCGGGCAGGATCGAGCCGTTCAGCGGCGGGGTCACCAGCACCGGGGCCTCGGCCGAGCCGTAGACGAAGAAGAGGTTCATGCTGCCCGACTCCTCGATCCAGCGGTGCTCGACCGCGTCGAGGAACACCGTCTGGTCGCAGCCCGCGTCCTGGGCCTGGGCCTGGGCGCGCAGGCTCACGGCGTAGTTGGCGGCGGCCTTCACGTGGCCCGTCCCGCCCGGCGCGGCCCGCGAGTAGTCCTGCGAGATCCAGACGGTGACGGGCTTGGCGCCGCCGGAGAAGTACGCGCCCGACGGGGAGGCGATCACCGCGAAGAGGTACTCCGACGACGGCCGGACCCCCAGGAACGGGTCCATGGCGATCATGAACGGGCGCAGGTAGAGGCTCTGCCCCTCGCCCGCCGGCACCCAGTCCCGGTCCGCATCCACCAGGGTCCGCACCGCCTTGAGGAACAGCTCCTCCGGCAGCTGCGGCATCGCCAGCCGGTCGGCGGTCGCGTTCAGCCGGCGCGCGTTGGCGTCGGGGCGGAACAGCCCGATGGCGCCGTCCGGCAGCACGTACGCCTTCAGCCCCTCGAACAGCTCCTGGCCGTAGTGCAGCGCCGCGGTGGCCGGGCTGAGCGAGAGCGGCCCGAACGGGATCAGGCGCGCGTCCCGCCAGCCCTCACCCCCGCCGAAGCGGATCGTGACCATGTGGTCGGTGAAGACGCGACCGAACCCGGGATCGGCGAGCAGGGCCGCGCGTTCGGCCGCCGGGCGACGCTCGGCCGGGACGATGTCGAATTCGAGCATTCCGGAACTGTATGCGGTTCCTGAACGATCCCTAAGCTCGATCCCGGGGACTGGTCGGTAACAACCACTCAGAACAGATTGGCCGGCGGCGCGGGCGATGGGGTCGCGGTCGCGTCGGTCACCACGCGGGCGCCCGCGATCAGGTCGGTCAGGTCGTCGCCGGTCACGAGCCGGGCCGGGAACGGGTCCGCCGCGCCGGCCCGGGCCAGCGGCGCCACCGGGATGCGCCCGGCCGAGGCCGCGGCCGCCAGGATCACGTTGCCGAAGCGGCGCCCGCGCAGCACCGCCGGCTCGGCGAGCAGGACGACCTCGCCGTACACCCGCCGCAGCGTGGCCGCCTGGCCGCGGGCGAACGCGAGCCCGGAGCCGTCGGCCAGGTTGGCCGCGTACACCCCGTCCGGGCGCAGCAGCCGCGCGGCCGCGGTCAGGAACTCCAGCGACGCCAGGTGCGCGGGCACCCGGGCACCGCCGTAGACGTCGGCGATGACGAGGTCGAAGCGGCCCGGCGCGAGCGACTCGACCGCCTCCCGCGCGTCGGCCGCGCGGACCCGGATGTCGGCGCCGCGGGGCAGCGGCAGCTCACGGCGGACGAAGTCGATGAGCGCCGCGTCGCGCTCGACCACGCGCTGGGCCGAGCGGGGCCGGGTCGCCGCCACGTACCGCGGCAGGGTCAGCGCCCCGCCGCCCAGGTGCAGCACCGACAGCGGCGCGCCGGGCGGGGCCATCGCGTCGATGATCGAGGCGATGCGACGCATGTACTCGAAGTCGAGCCGCCGCGGGTCGTCGAGGTCGAGGGCGGACTGCGGATAGCCGTCCAGCAGCAGCGTCCACCGCCCCGGCCGGCCGTCGTCGGGACACAGCTCCGCCACGCCGCCGTCGACCTGCTCGACGATCCCCGTCTCGCGCTTACGCCCGCCCACCCGGCAATCTTGCCCTGACCCCCGCTTGCCCTGGCCCGCGGCCCGCCGCCCTTTCGGGAGGCGGGCCGGGGGCCGTCGCCGGCGTGCGTCAGCAGCGGAAGGTCGCCGGGGCCGCGTTCGGCCCCCACGGCACGGTCCCGACGAGCAGGACCGTGGTCTGCTCGCCCGGCTTCAGCCGCGAGTCCCGCGGCGTCAGCTCGACATCCGCGGCGGTCTGCTTCGCCGTGCCGTTCACGGCCAGCTCGACCTTCTGCGTGCCGGTGTAGGCGAAGCGCACCCGCACGCCGTTCAGCGTCTGCTTGCCGGTGTTGCTGATCGTGGCCTGCGCGATGTAGACGCCGCCGAGGTTCAGCACGGTGCTGTACCGCACCGAGCACCCCGACGCCGCCGGCGCACCGCCCTCGCCCTGGTCCGCCATGAACGAGGCCACCCACGACAGCGTCGAGTTCCAGTTGATCGCGATCTCGTTGGTGGAGTACGAGTTGATGTCGTCGACGTAGCAGAACTGCGGCGCGCAGCCCGGCAGGAGCTTCTGCGCGAGCGGGTCCTGCAGGTTGGAGTTCGGGCCGCCCGCGAGGGAGCCCGCCGGCGGGTGCGGCAGGGCCGCGTTGAGCTGGTGCGCGTAGATGCGCGTGTGCTGGTTCTGCGACGCGCGCTCGCCGTAGCCGGTGACGTAGGACTGGTTGAGCGCGTTGCGCCCGAGCAGGTAGTCCATGCCGGTCGCGACCCCGTCACGGAAGTCCGCCGACCCGGTCAGGTCGTAGGCGGTGGCGATGACGACGAGGTTGTTGAGCACGGCGCTGTTGGAGCCCCACTCGTACTTGCCGGAGCTCGGCGCGTACGCGATGCCGTACGGGTTGGCGCGCACGGCCGCGAGGTACCCCTTCGCGCCGTCCACCACGGACTGGCGCACCCGGTCGCGGTCCGGCAGCCCGTTGGGGACGGTCGCCAGGTCGAGCCGGCCCAGTGCCGCGGTGAAGCCCCAGCTGAAGCCCTCGGGCTTGAAGATGTCCGCGGTGTGCCACTTCGAGCTCGTGACCGCGTCGCGGTACACCTTCTCGCCCGTGCTGATGTAGAGCTCGGCGGCCGCCCAGTAGAACTCGTCGCTCACGTCGCTGTCGTCGTACGCGCCGCCGCCGTTGCTGTCGCTGCCCGGCGCGTAGACGGCCGGGTGGGCCACCGCCGCCGCGTACGCCGCCTTGGACGCCGCGAGCAGC
The DNA here is from genome assembly GCF_050947935.1 of Dactylosporangium sp. CA-052675. GTDB lineage: Bacteria > Actinomycetota > Actinomycetes > Mycobacteriales > Micromonosporaceae > Dactylosporangium. The sequence goes on from NZ_CP192010.1 coordinate 9,982,259, forward strand.
CGGGCCGCGAACGCCTTGTCGTAGGGGGCGAAGAGCCGGGCGCCCTGCGCCGCCGTGGCCGCGAGGTTCAGCGTCGCCGCGGTCGACGGCGGGTGCAGCTCGCGCGGCTGCGGGTCGGCGGCCGGGTCGAGCGGCAGGCCGGTCCAGTTCTGGTCGTGCACCTTGTGGTGCACCATGCCGGCCAGCGGCTGACCCGCGGGAACCTGCATGCGGAGCAGGAACTCGAGCTCCCAGCGGGCCTCGTCGAGCACGTCGGGCACCTGGTTGCCGTGCTCCGGCAGGCGCAGCGAGCCGTCGGCGAGGTCCTGCGGCTTGGCGCCGGGCGCGACCTTCGAGCGCTCGAAGGTGCTCATCAGCTGGTACGCCGCGATGCCCCCGTTGACCACGTACTTGCCGTGGTCGCCGGCGTCGTACCAGCCGCCGCGCACGTCCAGCCGGTAGTCGCACACGCCGGCCTGACACGGAACGTCGGTGTCGCCCTGGTTCGGCGCGACCCCGAGGTGCCCGGCCTTGCGGCCGTACCCGGGCGCGATCGCGTCGGAGATCTCGATGCCGCTGCGCTGCACGTAGAACCAGGACAGGGCGTCGGCGCGCAGCCGCGCGTAGGAGGCGTTCGCGCCGATGTCGAAGGGCACGCTGGTCTCGCCGTCGGCGGTGAGCGTGTATCCCTTCCCCTGGACCTTGTACTGCGAGAAGTCGGCCGTCTGCACGTTCTGCCCGCTCGTGGCGTCCAGGCCGCGCGGGGTCGTGTTGCCGCTGGCGACGACGGTGCCGGCGGCGTTGCGCAACTGCCAGGGCAGGGCCGCGGTGGCCTCGGTCACGACGGTGGCCTGCTTCGGGCCGTCGGCGAGATACCCGACCTGGTTGACCCGCACCCGCGGGCCGGTGTCCGGCACGTACACGGGCGGCGGTGCCCCTCCCTGCAGCGAGACGTTGTCGACGCAGAACTGGTAGGCCGAGGCGCTGCCGCCGACCTGGAACGCGACCTGCCCGCCGGTGGTGTCGGCGGCCGCGGTGAAGGTGTAGCCGAAGTCCTGCGGCTGCGGCGTGAGCTGCGGGGCCTCGGAGATCTCCTGCGTGTACGGCGGGTCCGCGAGCTGCACGTTCGCGCGCACGGTCACGGGGACGGAGGCGCTGGCCGAGAAGGCGAGCCGGTACGACTCGCCGGCCTGCAGCGTGATCGCGTTCTGCCCGATGATGGCGTCCCACGGGTTGGTGGTGCCCGCGGGAATGTTCGCGCACAGTCGCCCGTCAATGACCGAGGCCGGCGAGTTGCCGGTCCACCACCACGGGTCGGTGCCGTTGTCGAAGGTTCCGTTGACGACCTGTTCCGCTGGATCGGCGTGGGCCACGGACGCACTCAGCGGGACGACCAGCAAGGCCGCCGCAATGGCGATGGGTAATTTGCGCTGCACGGACACCCCTTTGGCGGAAAAGATGTGGGAGCGTTCCCAAGGTGTCGCAGCACGGCGGGGCTGTCAAGACGTGAAGCGCTTCAACGCTTGACGGTGGGCAGGATGTACCAGATCCCGATGAAAGCTGCAGCGAACGCGGCGCTCACGCCGACCGCCCAGGACATTCCGACGACCACCTGAAAGATCAGGAAAATCGCGCCGACGATCGACAGCCACAGAAACCACAATCCGACGCCGGCGAGATTGCTGCTCGTCGCCACCAGTTCTCCCTTGCGGCCCCGCCGGAAGAGAATGCGATGGTGGCTCACCGGCGCGATGAGGAACAGCGTGGCGAGGCCGGTGCACAGGATCGTGACGATATAGGTGACCTTCTGTCCCGGGGTCACCATGGCGAACCGCTGGCTGAACGGCAGCGTCAGCAGGAACGCGAAGAGGATCTGCACGCCGGTCTGGGCGACTCGCAGCTCCTGGAGCAGTTCCGTCCAATTCCGATCAAACCGCTCGTCACGCGTCTCTCCGCGCCGGTTCCCCGGCTCCTCGCGATCGGCCATGCGGGTCCATTTACCCACCGGAACAACCGGACGAACCTGGCGGTTCGGCTCGTCCTGCGCCCGTGCCGCGCGCGGGCGGCCATGTCGGGGCTGTGCAAGCGCGCACGCTCGGCTTATCGTCGCGACGTGAGTGCCCCCTTCGATGAGCTGACCGCCGGCCGCCGCGCATGGATCGCGCGCGCCGGCCTCGCCGAGCTCGCCGCCACCATCGGCCGCCCCGGCCGGGCGGCGGTCACCGAGCGCCCCGACCTGCTGGCACGGGTCGACCAGCACGCGGCCGCGATCCGCGACTCGCTCGGCGGGGCGCTGCTCGACCCGGTCGCGCTGGCCGGCTACTCGGCGGCGATCCGCGACGCGGCCCGGGATGCCGGCGACCCGCTCGAGGACTGGTCGCGCCCGTCGTGGGCGATGCTGCGCCTGCTCGCGGTGTGCAGCCTCGTTCCGTGAGTCTCGCGGGCCGAGGCCGCACACCGCGGGGTCGCGCTACTTCAGCACGCGCTTGTCGGCGTGCAGGTCGCCGGTCAGGCGGATGGTGATGAACTCGTCGTTGTCCGGCTGACCCGGGGTGCGGCCGCTGGAGAACGGGAAGTTGTTGTCGTTCACCACGCCCAGGGTGCGGTCGTCGAGGATCACGACGTCCTCGATGGTCTGGAACGGGAAGGTGAACACGTCGGCCGGGCCGAACAGGTGGCGCGGGTCGGCGATGTTCATGAGGTCCGCGACCAGCGTCTTGTCCATCTTGCCGTCGCGGTTGCGGTCGCGCTTGTCGGCCAGGTAGATCCGCTTGAGCTTGGCCGTGGCACCCTGGCCCTGGTCGCGCTCGATGATCAGGAACCGGTCGTCGTCGACGGCGATCGCGTCGCCGATCGAGTTGCCCGGGTCCTCGAGCTGGTAGGTGAAGACCTTGCCGGTGTACTGCTGCCGGGCCACGTCGAACTCGTTGAACCGCAGGCTGCCGGCCGGGTCACCGGCGACGGTGCCCTCCAGCAGCGGGTAGAGCGTGCGCCCGTCCGGCGACAGCGCCATGCCCTCGAAGCCCTTGCTGCTGCCCAGGTTCGGGTTGCCCTCGGGGTTCTCCGGCGCGCGCACGCCCGGCAGCGAGATCGGGGCCTGCAGCAGGCACCCGGCCCGGTCGAAGTGCAGCAGGTACGGGCCGAACTCGTCGCCGATCCAGTACGAGCCGTCCTTGACCCGCTGGATCGACTCGATGTCGAAGTCGGAGCCGGTGAGCACCCGGTCCTTGCGGGTCAGCGGGAAGGGCACGAAGTTGTTCGGGTCGGTGAGGTTGATGCCGCCGACCACGTCCACGGTCTTCTTGCCGTAGTCCGGCGCGACGCGGTGGATGCGCAGCACGAAGTCGCCGCTGTTGGCCTTGTTGCCGTAGCCGTTGTCGGAGATGACGTCGAACGTGCCGTCGCCGTTGCTGAGGATGCCGCTGAAGCCCTGCACCGGCTGGTCGTCGAAGGGCGGGGTGATGCCGTTGGACGGGGTGCCGCCCAGCAGCGCGCCGGACGGGTCGCTCGCGGAGACGAACGTCGCCGCCGGCAGCATCGCCCAGCCGGTGAGGGTGGCCCGGCCGAACCCGCCGCGGCCGTCGTGGCCCGCGTTCGCGGACGCGCTCGGGGCCGTCAGGGTGAGCGCCAGCGCACCGACGCCCACGCCGAGGCCGACACGTCGAAGATTCTTCATGCGCTCGGACGCTAAGCAGGTGCGGTGAACCGCTCCTAGACTTTCTGTGTCATCTGCCCGAGCAGCGTATGTAGGCGGTTGACGGTGCCCGGACCATCGGTGATCTTGCCGCTGTCGACGTAGTAGACGAACGACGCGCGCAGCACCAGGTCGCCGTCGTAGGTCTCGACGTACGCCTGGCTGTCATCGAAGAACGAGAACGTCGTCGCGTCCACGCCCTTGGCGTCCTTGGCCGCGGCCTTGTCGAAGGCGACCTGCTCGGCCGCGGCCATCGACGGGCGCATCACGCTCAGGAAGATGTAGAACGCGCCGGACGAGCCGTCGACGGCGCATGCCTTGAGGCTGTCGGTGTCGCGGCGCTCCTTGCCGGCGAGGCTCTCGCCGAGCGCGGCCTTGTACTGCTCATCACTGGCGAGCGAGCACACGTCGACGTGGTCGTAGGCGCCCGCGTTGGACTTCGCCTCGGGCGGCGCGGTCGCCTTGTCCTCGCCGCAGCCGGCGAGCACCAGCATGGTGCCCGCCAGCAGCAGCACTCTGCGAACAGTGAGGGTCACTCGTGCTTTCTACCCGCTCGGCGACCCGGGTTTCCAGGCTCGCGGGTTCGGCCGTTTCTCAGACTCGGCCGAAGTCCTGCGTCCAGTACGGGGTGCCGTCGGCCTTGTAGGCCAGGCCGACGCCGACCGCGACGCTCTGGCAGTTGAGGATGTTGGCCCGGTGACCGGGGCTGTTGATCCAGCCCGTGACCACGTCCTGGGCCGTGCGGTAGCCCCACGCGATGTTCTCGGCCGAGGCCCCCGTGGTGTAGCCGGCGGCGGCCTCACGCTGCACGAAGTTGCTGCCGTCGGAGCCGGTGTGATCGAAGTAGTTCTTCGTCACCATGTCGGTGCTGTGCGCCCGCGCGGCCGTGACCAGGCGCCCGTCGATGCGCAGCGCCCCGCAGCCGTTGGCCTGGCGGTAGTTGTTCGTGAGCGTCACGACCTCGTTCTCCATCGCGGCGTACTGCCCCGTGGTCGGCGCGGCCGGCGCGGTCGTCACCGGCGTGGCCGGCTTCGTCGGCGTGGTCGTCGGCGTCTTGGCGGGCGTCTTGGTGGGCGTCTTGGCGGGCGTCTTGGCGGGCGTCTTCTTCGCGGCCGACTTCTTCTTCTTTTTCTTCTTCGACGTGTAGGAGGTCTTGGCGGCCGCGTCGTCCGCGGCCTGCGCACCCACGGCCTCGACGACGTGCGCGACACCGGCCGAGACGGGCGCGCCGGCCGCGAGGGCCTGTGGTCCGGCGGTCGTGACGAGCGCGAAGCCGAGCGGCGCCGCGATGAGGGCGGCGGCGATGGTGGTGGCGCGGCGGGCGAACCGGGTCACTGTACGTAGGCCTTCCATTCGGGAACAGGTGAGGTCTGACGCACTGGGTATCGGGCCCGTCACACCCGGCCTGAGCTGGTCAACCGGCAGGCAACGCGCGGCAACCGACCGGCTACCCGTGCGGAGCATTCCCTAGTGGGAGGGGCGCGCGATTTCGGTCAAAGGTTGGAGGGCGACGCGGCCGGGCATTTCTACGGTTGAGGTACACATCGACGAAGGAGCGAGGTTATGTCCAGTCTCGTCAGGCCCCGTGACAACCGTTGGATCGCCGGCGTCTGCTCGGGCCTTGCCCGCCGCTTCGGCATCTCGCCCAACATCATGCGGCTGATCTTCGTCATCTCGTGCCTGCTGCCCGGCCCGCAGTTCGTGATCTACCTGGTGCTGTGGGTCCTGATGCCGGACGAGTCCAAGGCCCGCAGCTACAACTGAGCCCGCTCCTCTCCACGGCTCTCCCTGGCGGACGGGGTCCGGTGTGCGGCCCGGACCCCGTCCCGTTCCCGCTCCGCTTGCGACCGATCAGTCGGGCGCTGCGTGCCGCGACTGATCGTATTTATCGCCCGACGGGGTGTAAGTCAGAATATGACCGATCTTCGCGTTCGTCACCGTGTGTTCCCGGCGACCGGAGCGGTTTGTGGCTCTTCATCCCGCGCGGCACCCGGCGTGTCGCGGTCCGGGCCTTCGCCGGTTCTCGACCGGTTCCGCGGCGTTCGGGAGCGGGCCGGGTCGCGCGGGGTGCGGGGCGGGTCCGGCGGTTCAGGCGGGTCCGGGGCGGTCGAAGTCGGTGGCATGTCCAACGACACGAGCTACACCGCAGCCGGCCCGGCCGCCTCCGGGGACTTCGCCGAGACCACCCGCCGCAGCGTCGCCCGCTCGACGCTCAACGGCCTCATGATCTGGCTCGGCGAGGCGGGCCTGGCCGCGGCGCGCGAGTCCGCGGGTCTGCAGGCGACGATCGACCAGCACGCCGCCGCCGTGCGCGACGCCCTCGGCGACCCCGAGCACGGCCCCGGCGCGGTCCCGCTCGCGGGCTACGCCACCGGCGTGCGCGACGCCCTCATCGAGGCCCAGTGGCAGCTGCCGCCGACGAGCGAGCTCGACTGGTCGGCCCTGGAGTGGCCCGCCCTGCGCCTGATCGCGATCTGCGCGCTCGCCCGAGCGGGCGGCTTCGTCTAGGCCCCGTCCCGCCGATCATGTCGAGCCGGGACGAGGCCCAGGCCGGCCAAGGCGCTGCGTGGGCCCCGCGGAGGCGGGTGCGCGCAAACGGAATCCGGGCCCGGCGCAGGGCCGGCATGATCGGCCGGACAAGCGCCTACGCCGTTCGCGAGCGCCCCGGCAACAGCAGCGCGCACAGCGCACCCACGACGCAGATGACCGCCGTGGCCAGGAAGATTTCGCGGTACTCCGTCCGGAGCGCCCCCTGCAACGCCTCCTTGTAGGCATCCAGGAGCCGACGCTGCTCATCCGGCGACTTGCCGAACACCAGCGGAAAGTTCAGGTGCGCCGTGAGCTCGTGGAAGCGGTGCAGCCCCCAGGCGGTGAGCCCCGCGACGCCGATCAGCATGCCCATCATCCGCGCCACGACCACCGCCGACGACGCCACCCCGTGCTGCGCCGAGGGCGTCGCGCGCAGCACCGCGGCCGACAGCGGGCCGATCACGAGCCCGAGCCCGAAGCCGGCGATCACGAGGTCGGTGTCGAGGCGGGGCAGCAGCCCGAGGTAGCGCACCTCGAGGATGTTCGCCGGCCAGCCGGCCACGAGCACGTACCCGGCCGCGGCGACCACCAGCCCCGCCACGGCGACGACCCGCTCGCCCAGGCGCGACACCAGCCATCCGCCCAGTACGGCGCCGACCGGCAGGGCGATCAGGAACCGGGTCAGCACCAGCGTCCCCTGCACCCCGCCCCGCCCGAGCAGCGTCTGCGCGACCAGCTCCACGTCGACCAGCGTCACCATCAGCGCCGCCCCCGCGCAGAAGCTGGCCCCCAGCGCCGCGAAGAACGGCCGCCGCAGCGCCCCGCGCAGGTCGACCAGCCGCGTGCGGGCCCGCGCCTCCCACGCCACGAACAGCGCCGCCCCGACCCCGGCGCCGCCCAGCGCCCACGCGCCCCAGGGCGGCAGCACCGCGCGCTCGGGATCCGGGTTGTAGAGGCCCACCACCGCGGCACCGAGCGTCAGGGCCAGCAGCAGCCCACCCACAACATCGGTTTTCCGCTTCGGTACCCCCTGAGCCCGCCCCGGCAGCGCCACCCACACGAGCGCGATCGCGACCGCCGCGAGCGGGAGGTTGAGCCAGAAGATCCCTCGCCACGACCCGAAGAGGGCGGCGACCCCGACCCCGTACAGCGGGCCGAGCACACTCCCGAGCTCCTGCGCCGCCCCGACCGCCCCGAGCACGCCGGCCCGGCGCCGCTCGGCCCAGAGATCTCCGGCCAGCGCGAGGGTGACCGGCAGCAGGGCGCCGCCGGCCAGCCCCTGCACGGTGCGCCCGGCGGTGAGCAGCCAGATGGAGTCCCCGGAGGCCGCGGTGAGCACCGACCCGGCCGCGAACCCGGCCAGGCACCCGACGATCACCGCCCGCCGCCCGAGCCGGTCCGAGAGCGACCCGAGCAGGGGCATCCCGGCGATGTACCCGAGCAGGAACCCGGTCACGACGGGCGTCACGCGTTCGAGCCGGTTGGTCGCGATGTGCAGCGCGTCGAGGATGTTGGTCAGCACCCCCACGACCACGTACGCGTCCAGCGCCGCGAGCAGCACGGTCGCCCCGCCGACCCCGATCGCCAGCCCCCGCCGAACCCGAGCCCCGCCACCGGCCGCCACACCAACTCCGCCACCGGCCGCGCCCGCTGCACCGCCGCCCGGAGCCGCACCCACTGCACCGCCGCCCGGAGCCGCGCCCACTGCACCGCCGCCCGGAGCCGCGCTCGCTCCGCGGCCGCCTGGAGCCGCGCCCACGTCGCCGCCGTCCGCGCTCACTCCGCCGCCAGTCCCATCCGCGCCGCCGCCGGCTGCCGCACCCGCTCCTTCACCGGCCGCGCTCGCTCCTTCACCGGCCGCGCTCGCTCCACCGCCGGCCGCGCTCGCTCGGCCGCCGCCGCTGTCGAGCGCGTCAGCCGCGTCGACCGCCCGCTCCTCGCCGGCCGCGGTCACGCCTCGCTCACCGCCGGTCCAAGACGGAAGCGAGACCGTCCATCACCGGCAGGCCAGGGCGCACGCCCCTGACCAGCGCGCAGTCCGGCTCCTGCCGGCGATACGGAAAAGTCGGATATGTCGGCGCGCGAAGCGCCCGGCATATCCCCGCCGCACGAGTCGACGGTGAGCCGCGGCGCAGTGCGGTCGGCGAACGGCATCGGGCGCGGCCTACTTCGGGGGCGTGATCGTCACGGCGGCGTCGAACTCGGTGAAGGTCACCGTCACCGTGCCGCCCTTCGCGTCACCGACGGCCGGGAGATCGAAGGCGGCCTTCAGCAGGCGCTTGTTGTCCTTGGCGATCCACACCCGGCCCGGCACCGAGCCGGTCACGCCGGGCACGATCTTGGAGAGGTTGTCGGCGGGGAACTTGGCGCTCACGCGGTACGTCGCCTGGCCGTCCACGTTCTCCGACGCCTCGGTCTTGCCGTCGGTCGCGGTGCTCAGCACCTTGGCGATGCCGCGCTCGGGGTCGAGGATCGCCGACGGGTCGTAGACGGACGCGGCCAGGGCGAGCGGGATCTGCTGGTAGTCGCCGGTCGGGCCCTTGAGGTACATCGTCTGGCCCACGATCGTGAAGTTCAGGTCGGTCGCCGCGCCCATCTGCTCGATCTGCGCGGTGCCCTGGGCGTTGCCCTCCTTGGTCAGCACGCCCTCGGCGCGCTTGAGGGCGATGCCCGCGATCGTGCCGTCGGCGGCGATGAGGAACTTGGCGCTCTTGATCGCGCCCATCGCGGTCGAGGAGTCCTTGAGCAGCCCGTCGGCCGCCGGCAGGTTCGGGTCGGCCGAGGGGGCCGAGCTCTTCTTGTCGTCGGAGGAGCAGCCGGAGAGCGCGACGAGCGTGGCCGTCAGCGCGGCGATGCCGGCAACGAGCAGACCGGGGCGGGACTGGGTGCGGGACATACCCGGCATGCTAGACCCGCCCCGGTAACAACTCGGTCAGCGCCGCTGAGCGCCCTCTCAGGCAGCCCGCGAGCCAGGTCACGAACCGGCGACGCCGACGAAGACCCGGCGCCGACGGCGCGCGATCACGAGCGGCCGGCGAGCAGCTCGGCCACCGCGCGTCCGGCCGCGGCCGTCGCGCCGAAGGTCGCGATGTGCACGTCGCCCAGCGGAGAGGCCGGGACGCCCATCTCGACGACGACGGCGTCAGGGCGTGCCGACAGCGCGCCCTTCAGGGATTGCGTCATCCACGCGTAGCGGTGCGGGTCCCGCGCGACCAGCACGAGCGGCCGGTCGCCGGACGCCTCGAGCGCGTCGGGCAGGCCCTCCGACGACGACAGGCGCACGCCCGTCGTGGCCGGCACCAGCTCCGCCAGCGGCGCGAGCAGGCCCCAGGGCGTCTCGGGGGCGATGGCGAGGTTGAGCTGGGGCTGGAACTCGATGACGTACGGCGCGGCGGCGAGCGGGAACGTCGCCTCCGGGGCCGAGATGCGCAGCGCGCGCCGGGCCGCGGACAGGCCCACGGCGGCCGCGCGCGGGTCCGGGGCGACCTTCGGGGCCGCGAGCGACCAGGCGGCCAGGCGGGCGACCCGCGCGGCCGCGTCGGCGAGGCGCTCCTGCGGGAGCCGGCCGGAGCGGACCGCGGCGATGATCGCGTCGCGCAGCATGGTCGCGGTCTCCTCGTCCGCGTGCTCCCCGCCGACGCAGATGGCGTCGGCGCCGGCCGCGAGCGCGAGCACGGCGGCGTTGGCCAGGCCGAACCGGTCGGAGATGGCGCGCATCTCGATGCCGTCGGTGACGATGAGGCCGTCGAAGCCCAGCTCGCCGCGGAGCAGGTCCGTCATGATCCTGCGGCTGAGGGTCGCCGGGAGATCGGGGTCCAGCGACGGTACCCGCAGGTGCGCGCTCATCACCGCCTGCACGCCCGCGGCGATGGCGGCCCGGAACGGGATCAGCTCGACGGCCTCGAGGTCGGCGCGGCCGGCCTTGATCAGCGGTACGTCCAGATGAGAGTCGACGCTGGTGTTCCCGTGGCCCGGGAAGTGCTTGGCACAGGCCGCGACGCCGGCCTCCTGCAGCCCGGTGATCCAGGCCGCGGTGTGCCGGGCCACGCGCTCGGGCTCGGCGCCGAACGCGCGCGAGCCGATGACCGGGTTGTTCGGGTCGTTGTTGACGTCGGCGTCGGGCGCGTAGTCGAACGTGATGCCGGCCGCGGCGAGGTCGCGCCCGAGATGGCAGGCCACCTCGCGGGTCAGGGCCGGGTCGTCGATCGCGCCGAGCGCGAGGTTGCCGGGCCAGGGGCTGCCGGTGTACGCATCGATCCGAGTGACATCGCCGGCCTCCTCGTCGATGGCGACGATGACGTCCGGCTTCTCGGCGCGCAGGGCCGCGGTCAGCTCGGCGACCTGGTCGCGGTCGACCACGTTGCGGGCGAACAGCGCGACGCCGCCCAACCCTTCGGCGAGGCGGCGACGAAGCCACGGCGGCGGCTCTTTGCCGACGAACCCGGGCTGGAGCACGGCGTCGGCCATGCTCCGGAGTTCGACCCCCGTGCGTGCGTCCATGCGTGACCACCCTTTCGCTTGGCGAAAATGGTCACATCACGGCTCGGTAATAGTCAAGAAACCTTCCAGTAGTTAACAGGCTCTTCCCAGTCCCGCATCACCCGTGCGGGCGGATGGTCCACACCACCGTCATGGTCGTCGTGACGGCGCCGTCAGCTCGGGTGATCTCGATGGACACCGGGAACTCGGGGCGCCCGCCGGCCTGCAACTCATCGATGACCTCCGACACCGGGCGGCCCAGTGTGGCCGTGGCGGCGACGGGGCCGCGGGCCAGCTTCACGTACGCGATGTCCGAGCGCACCGCCAGCGGCGTGCCCAGGTGCAGGTGCGGGCCGAACGCGGCCATCACCACGGCGCCCGAGGTCGTCTCCCCGAGCGCGAACAGGGCACCGGCGTGCGGGCCGGCCACGTGGTTGTGCAGGCGCTCCTCGTCCGGGAGCGTCGCGACCGCCCGAACGACGTCACCCCCGACCTCCAGATCGGTGATCTCGATGCCGAGGGTGCGCGCGAACGGGACGGCCGCGACGAGGTTCTCGCCGAGCGTCTTCGAGTCCAGGGTCATGCCGCGATGTTACCGGCGGGTAGCAACAGGGGGATCAGGAGAACAGCCGACCGATGGCCCGCACGATCTCGACGTAGAAGTTGCCCTCGATCTGCCGGAAGATCTGGAACGGCTCGTCCGGCGAGCCGAAGAACGGCCGCAGCGTCCAGGCCAGCTGCGTGCCGACGAAGCCGAACAGCAGGATCCACACGTTGAGCAGGGTCATGCTGGCCGGCCGCTCCCCCGGCGCCAGCTGCTCGGCCGGGCGCGGTTGCGGAAGATGATGGATCTGCCGCACGCCCGGCGCCAGCGGCAGGAGCTCGGGCGGGGACACGATTGTGGCAACGAGACCGTTCGGCTGGGGCTGGGGCTGTAGCTGTGACTGTGGCTGGGGCTGGGGCTGCGCGGGGACCGCCGAGACCGGGGAGACCGCCTCGGGCACCGCCTCCTCCCGCTCCGGCTGGACCGGGGCGGAGAGCGCGGCCAGGGCGGCCTCTTCGCGCTGCTGCTCCCGGCGCCGCGCCTCGGCCAGGGCCGCGGTGTGCTCGTTGAGCGACCGCATGCCGCTGGTCAGGAACCGCAGGCCGACGAAGGCGGTCATGGTGAGGATGCCGACGTTCAGGACCTTGTAGAAGTCGTAGCTGAACGCGGTGATGAGAAAGAACAGGCTGATCGGCGCGAACGCGAGCGAGAGCACCGACGTCACGGTGATCGTGACCATGACGAGCGACAATGCCTGCTTCACCTGGAGCCGGGCCCCGAAGACCAGGTTGAACAGGTACAGCGTGGGCAGGCAGATCGCGAGCGTCATGAGGAACAGCAGCGGCAGCTTCACCGCCGAGATCGCCGCCATCGCGACGCTGTGGGACGCTCCGAGCACAGCTCCGTAGCAGGCCAGGGCTACTACGGAGCTGTACAGCATCTGCCGGGTCAGCTTGCCGAGCTCGCGCTCCTCACCGATCTGCCGCCAGATGCCCTCGCGGTCGCGCAGGATGCGCTCGATGATGAGCAGGCCGGAACTGGATTCGCCATAGGCTGCCATCGGCGCAGGCTATGTGATGCCAGTCACTCAGCGCCACCCCACGTCGATGCGCTGTCCCCTTTCGTCGAAAAAGTGCAGAGCTTCCATGCGCACAGCGACGGTCAATGGATGACCGTGCGTGACATTCGGGTAGGGCGCCAGGCGCACGGCGAGCTCGGCCGGGCGCCGGTGGTGCCGGCCCGGGTCGCTCAGCACGCTCTCGCGGTTCTGCGGCCGGCGCTGGGTGCCGCCGCGGCCGTTGACGCCGGCCCCGACGAGCTCGTCCTCGCCGCCGCGCCCGGTGATCTTGCTGACGAACCGGCGCAGCCCGCCGCCGTTGATCGGGATGTCGGTCGGCGGCTTGCCGATCTCGTCGACGATCACGGCGGTCGCGCCGATGTCGAGGAACGCCAGCGACTCGTGGCCGTGGTGCTCGAGATAGCGGATGCGGCCCCGCAGCACGTCACCCGTGGTCGAGTCCGGCACCGGGGTCAACGCCTCCGCCCGCACCCCGATGACGATGCGCTCGCCGTGGAAGTGCGCGACCTGCCGCGAGCGCAGGTCGTTCCACGGCAGGTGCAGCACCTGGTCGCCCATGTGCAGGGCGATGTGGCGGTCGAGGTGCACGTAGACCTCGGCCTCGAGCAGGTTCATGCGCGGGCTGCCGAGGAAGGCGGCGACGTAGAGGGTCGCCGGGCGGCCGTACACCTGCGTCGGCGTGCCCACGTCCTGCAGGACGCCCTTGCGCAGGATCGCCACCCGGTCGGCCATGGTCAGCGCCTCGGCCTGGTCGTGCGTGACGTAGATCGTCGTGACGCCGAGCTCCCGCACCAGGCCCGAGATCTCGGCCCGCAGCTCGGCGCGCAGGCCGCTGTCCAGGTTCGACAGCGGCTCGTCCATGAGGAACAGCTTCGGCCGCCGCACGATGGCCCGCCCCATCGCGACCCGCTGCCGCTGACCACCGGAGAGCTGGCCGGGCTTGCGCGCGAGCACGTCGCCGATGCCCAGCGCGCTGGCCACCTCCGCGACCTGTTCCGCCCGCGGCTCGGGCTCGATGCCCGACAACCGCAGCGGGAAGCCGATGTTCTCGCCGACCGTCATGTGCGGGTAGAGGGCGAAGTCCTGGAAGACCATCGCGACCCCCCGCTCCCGCGGCGGCAGGTCGTTGGCCAGTTCCCCGTCCATGATGATCGCGCCGGAGGTGGGGTCCTCCAGCCCGGCCACCATGCGCAGCAGCGTCGACTTCCCGCAGCCACTGGGACCGAGGAGCACCATGAACTCGCCCTGTCCCACATCCAGGTTCACTCGGTCGACGGCAACCGTGCCGTCGGCGAAGACCTTCATCACATCTTTGAGTGCGACGGTAGCCACCGTCACCTCCACCCCAGGTCAGCAATTCGCGGTTCGGCCAGTTACCCCGAGTCAAATACTGTGATGAGGGGCACGCAAGTTGGTCCATCGGGTAAATGACCAGTGTTCGCCGCGTTACCGCGCGACTACTGTCGCGAAATTTTCCTGGTGGCCGCCGGGATCAGCCCGCGGGGAAGTTCACCGTCACCGATGAGTACCCCAGGGCGCCCAGGAACTGCTGCAACATCTTGCGCGTGTTGTCCTCGGCGCGTTTCTGCAGGCCGGCGTCCTTGGCGGCGTCGCCGATCTTCTGCTCGGCGAGCTTGTAGACCTCCTGCAGACGGTTCGGGTCCGAACTGAAGGCGTCGCCGATGCGGTTGAAGACCCCGCGTTCCTCCTGGTAGACGTAGCTGTGATCGTTGTCGATCCGGACCGGCCGCAGCTGCGGGGCCGGCAGGTTGATCTCGGCCGTGCGACGGTCCTCGGACTCCTTCACCGCCCCCTGGCCGATGCTGGAGAAATCGACGTAGACCTCGACCGAGCCGGCCGCCACGAACAGAATGCGCTCGTTGAGCAGAAAGTCCGGGATGTACTTGCGATCCTTCTGCACGTCGACGATGACCTGAAAGTTCCCCTCGGCCGCGACGAACTGGTTGAGGTCCTGCACGGACTTCAGCAGCGCGGGGCCGGAGCGGTCGGTCTGCTCCTGGGCGAACGGGTTCTTCAGGCCGGGGAACAGCCCGATGGTCTTCGCGCCGAGCACGAGCGCGACGACGAGGCCGATCGCGGCCACGAGCCAGAACAGCCCGCGCATCGCGCCGCCGCCCTGCTTGATGATCACCGGCTGGGGCGGATCGGACGGCCTGCGGTCGTCGCGCGGGTCGAGCCGGTCGCCGATCTCCAGACGGTTCCCGGGGCCTGACGCAACCTCGGGATACTCGGAGGTCTTCGACTCTTCGTTGTCGGCCATGCTGACGGCTCCCGGGTGCGGAGGATCTACCTACCGCTAACGGTAAGGGGATCGGTAAAGCGCCGCGAATCGATCTCAGGCGAACGCGGCGAGCCCGGTGAGGCGCTGCCCGATGACCAGCTGATGGATCTCCGAGGTTCCCTCGTACGTGAGCACCGTCTCCAGGTTCGCGGCGTGGCGCATGATCGGGTACTCCGCGCTGATCCCATTGGCGCCGAGGATCGTGCGGCACTGGCGGGCGATGCCCAGCGCCTCCCGCACGTTGTTCAGCTTGCCCACGCTGACCTGCTCGGGCCGCAGCCGCCCGGCGTCGGCGAGCCGGCCGAGGTGCAGGGCGAGCAGGTACCCCTTCTGCAGCTCCACCGCCGCATCCGCGAACTTGGCCTGGGTCAGCTGGAACCCGGCGATCGGCCGGCCGAACTGCTCCCGGGCGCCGGCGTAGTCCAGCGCGGTGTGCAGGCTGTCCCGCGCGGCCCCGAGCGCGCCCCACACGATGCCGTAGCGCGCCTCGGTCAGGCAGGACAGCGGCGCCTTCAACCCGCGCGCCAGGGGCAGCTGGGCCGAGGCGGGCAGCCGGACCTCGTCGAGAAAGATCTGCCCGGTGCAGGAGGCCCGCAGCGAGAGCTTGTGGTGCACGACCCGCGCGCTGAATCCCGGGGTGTCCGTCGGTACCGCGAAGCCACACACCCCGTCGTCGGTGCGCGCCCACACGACGGCCACGTCCGCGACGGGGGCGTTGGTGATCCACATCTTGCCGCCGCTGAGCACCCAGTCGTCGCCGTCGCGCCGGGCCCGGGTGGTCATCGAGGCCGGGTCGGAGCCGTGGTCGGGCTCGGTCAGCCCGAAGCACCCGATCGCGTCGCCGGCCGCCATCCGGGGCAGCCACTCGGACTTCTGCTCCTCGGACCCGTACTTCCAGATCGCGAACATCGCCAGCGACCCCTGCACCGACACGAGGCTGCGCACGCCCGAGTCGCCGGCCTCGAGCTCCAGGCACGCGAGCCCATAGGCCACGGCACCGGCCCCGGCGCACCCGTAGCCCTCCAGGTGCATGCCGAGCAGCCCCACCCCGGCCAGCTCCTTGGCCAGCTCGCGGACGGGCACCTCGCCGCGCTCGTACCACTCGGCGACGTTGGGCCGGACGTGGTCGTCCACGACCCGGCGCACGAGCGCCCGGATCGCCAGCTCTTCCTCGGAGTGCAGTCCGTCGATGTCGAGCAGGTCGAGGGGGCGCGCCGGCGTCGTCGTCACGCCCCCAGAATATGCACTACGCCTGCAGAACCCGTGCGTGGATCGAGGTCCTCTGCTGCAGGGCGGCCCGCAGCGCCCGGTGCAGGCCGTCCTCCAGGTAGAGCGCGCCCTCCCACTGCACCACGTGCGGGAACAGGTCGCCGTAGAACGTCGAGTCCTCGGCGAGCAGGTGGTCGAGCGCCAGCTCCCGCTTGGTGGTGATGAGCTGGTCGAGCCGCACCGGGCGCGGCGGGATCTCGGACCACTGCTTCAGTGTCAGCCCATGCTCCGGATACGGCCGACCCTCACGGACCGCCTTGAAGATCATGAACGCGTCACCCCCCTGACCGTGCCAGGGTACCGACTGGGTGCGACAGAAACCGCGTCACGAGCCTGCCCGGTTACCCCAATTCCCGTGGTGCGTCACACTCGGTGACTCCCGCCGGCCCCGCTTGAGCGACGCCGAGCGGGTGTCGGGCGCGCGGTACCCGATCGTCATGGCCCCGATCGGCGTATACGCCTCCGGGACGCCGAACTCGGCCCGGAACTGCGGGATCCGCTCCGGCGTGATGCCGAAGAAGCACGAGCCCAGCCCCTCGTCCACCGCGCCGAGCAGCACCAGCAGGCTCGCCATCCCGGTGTCGATGTGCCAGTACGGCACCGGCCACCGGGCCTCGTCACGGTCCGTCCAGCCCTTGTCCGGCTGGGCGTAGCGGTCGAGGTAGGCATCCCGGTGGCTCAGCGGCACGACGATGACGGGCGCCTTGGTCATGCCCTCCATCCAGCCCGTCGGCGGGTGCTCCTCGGGCGTGGTGGCGGTCCAGAACCGCTCGACGTCCGCGCGGGTGTCGAGCAGCAGGAACTCCCAGCCCTGGGAGAAGCCCGCCGACGGGGCGTGCACCGCATACCCCAGCAGCCGCTCGACGATCTCCGCCGGCACCGGACGGTCGGGGTCGTAGTTGCGCACCATCCGCCGCCGGCGGATCACCTCGGAGAGCTCCATGCCTGAAGCCTAGATCGCGCGGATCCCCCAGCTCCCGCGCCAGGTCGAACCCGGCTCCAGCACGACGACGTCGCGGCCGGAGCGGAACGCGTCGGGCGGGCAGGTCATGGGCTCGATCGCCAGCGCTTTGCGCAGCCGGTCGGCGGGCAGCGTGTCGGAGGAGTAGACCTGCCACCACGAGAAGGCGGCGTCGGCCCAGACGGTCACGCCCCGGCCGTCGGGCGCGGTGACGTCGACCTGCGAGCCGCCGTCGGCCGCCGCGTCCACGTCGCCGAAGGCCGTGTCGAGCACCGTGGCGCCGAGCCGGCGGCCGTCCACGAAGTCGTACTCGGTGCCCGCCACCCGGGCCGCGCCGATGGGCAGCAGCCGCGCGTCGACGAGCAGGCGGCTGCGGGCCGGCACGCGGAGGGTCAGCTCGTCCACGGGCACGCCCGGGACGAGGACGTACGGGTGCGTGGCGAGCCCGAACGGGGCCGCCCGGTCGCCGGTGTTGGTGACCTCGTGCTCGGCGCGCAGCCCGCCCTCGCCGACCGACCAGGTGGTCCGCAGCCGCAGGGGCCATCCGTAGCCGGGCTGGGGCACCAGGTCGTGCTCGACGGTGATGCGGTCCTCGGCCACGTCCACGGCGGCCCAGCGGACCCAGTTCACCAGGCCGTGGATGGCGTTGTGCCGCTCCGGCTCGGTCAGCGGCAGCTGCTGCTGCTCACCCTCGAAGGCGAACTGCCCGTCACGGATCCGGTTCGGCCACGGGGCCAGCACCTGCCCGGCACAGCCGACGGCGTGCTCGTGCTCCTCGTAGCCGGAGACGACCTCGCGCCCGTTCGAGGTGAAGGTGCGTACGCCACCGCCCACCTCGACGATGACGGCCTCGTGACCGCCGGAGCGAATCGTCCACTGTGTACCCGAGGGGGCGTGCTGCAGCTGCGCGGCGGCGGCGGTTTCCATGAGCGTGACAATATCGTCACGAAGACGTGTCGGTGTAGCGGAGGAGCACCGGGAAGGCCGCTCCGAGCAGCACAGCCACCACGGCGGCGGCGATTCCGCCGGCGACCCACGAGAATGTCGCGCCCGTCACGTCGGCCACCGAGCCGGCCCGGAGGTCACCCAGACGTGGACCTCCGGCGACCACGGCGAAGAAGACACCCTGCAGCCGGCCCCGCATCGCGTCGGGCGCGCTGAGGAGCACGGTCTGGCGGTACACCCCGCTGATCATGTCCGCCGCACCGGCCAGCGCCATGAAAGCTACACACGCCCACAGCCACGGGACCGCGCCGGCGGCCGCGACCGCGAGCCCCCAGCCGACCACGGCGCCGACGAGCGCGATGCCGCGGCGGTGCACCCGGTTGATCCACCCCGAGGTGAGCCCGGCCAGCACGGCGCCGATGGCGATGGAGGAGTACAGCCAGCCCAGCGAGGATTCGCCGAAGCGCCCGTCGGCCACGACCGGGAACAGCGCCTTGGGCATGGCCAGCACCATCGCCGCGATGTCGATGGCGAAGGTGAGCAGGATCAGCCGGTGCCCCGCGAGGAAGCGCAGCCCGACGCCGATGTCGCGCAGACCGGCCGACTTCTTCTCGCCGGTCGGCGGCAGGGCGGGCAGGCGCAGGGCGGCCCACAGCACGACGGTGAACAGCACGGCGTCGACGGCGTAGGCGGCGGAGAAGTCGAACGCGGCGATGACGACCCCGGCCCCGACCGGGCCGCCGATCGCGGCCACGTTGGACACGGTGAAGCCCAGCGTGTTGGCCGAGGCCACCTCCTCCGGGCCGACCAGCGACGGGATGATCGCCTGGCGCACCGGGCTGTTGATGCCGAACGCGGCCGACTGCGCGGCGATGAGCCCGAGCATCAGCCACGCGTTGTCCAGGTGCAGCACGGCCTGGGCGAGCAGCCCGAGCGTCGTGAGCCACATCAGCACGGAGCTGACCAGCAGCACCTTGCGGCGGTCGTACGCGTCCGCGATGGCGCCGCCCCAGATCGAGAACACGATGAGCGGGACGAGGCCGACGAAGCTGGCCACGCCGACCCAGAGCGCGGACTTCGTGATGGCGTAGACCTGCACCGGCACCGCGACCGCGGTGAACTGCACGCCGAAGAAGCTGACCGCGTTGCCGACGAAGATGCGGCGGTACGGCCCGTGGCGCAGCGGCCGGACGTCGATCGCGTGCCGCCGCAGCCAGCCCCGCGACTCCCCCTGCTGCTGCTCGTCCTCGACCGCGGTCACGGCGCGAGCCGCTCGACCTTGCTGGCACCGTCGGCGATGACGAACCGCAGCCGGTCGTGCAGCCGGCTGCCCCGGCCCTGCCAGAACTCGACCTCGTCCGGCGCGACCCGGAACCCGCCCCAGTGCGGCGGAGCCTCGATCGGCCCGTCGCCGAAGCGTTCCTCGGCCGCCGCCAGCCAGCGCTCGAGGTCCGCCCGGGCGCCGATGACCGTCGACTGCGGGCTCGCCCAGGCGCCGAGCTGGGCGCCGCGCGGGCGCACCGCGAAGTACTCCTCGGTCTCCTCGCGCGGCACCTTCGCCACCGTTCCGCTCACGATGACCTGGCGGTGGAGGTGGTACCACGGAAAGACGAGCGTGGCCCTCGGGTTCCCGGTGAGATCGTGCCCCTTGTGCGATTCGTAGTTCGTGAAGAACGTGAATCCGCGCCGGTCGTACCCCTTGAGCAACACGGTGCGCGCGGACGGGCGGCCCTCGGCGGAGGCGGTGGCCAGGAGCATCGCGTTGGGCTCCGGAAGGCCGGCCTCGACGGCGTCGGCGAACCAGGTGGCGAACTGGTCGAACCACGTCTCGGCGAGCGTTTCCTCATCCAGCTCGCCGGAGTACTCGGTGCGCATGCGCGACAAATCTTGCGGTGATGTGCTGGGTCTCACGCTCACATCCTTCCTCCGGCGATCGAATTTGCGTGAAGATGTGTCATGTAGGACACATCTGAGCCACCGTTCAGTCGGCAGCGGCCGCCTTCCGGGGCGAAGATGGCTGGGAGTTGACACCCCGATTTCACGCAGGAGTGAGTCATGTCCGATTTCAAGCCGGGACTCGAGGGCGTGATCGCCTTCGAATCCGAAATCGCGGAGCCCGACAAGGAAGGCGGCGCCCTGCGCTATCGCGGGGTCGACATCGAGGATCTCATCGGCCAGGTGTCCTTCGGCAACGTTTGGGCATTGCTCGTCGACGGGAAGTTCGGCCCGGGCCTGCCCCCCGCCGAGCCGTTCCCGGTGCCCGTGCACTCCGGCGACATCCGGGTCGACGTGCAGTCCGCGGTCGCCATGCTGGCGCCGTACTGGGGCCTCGGCCAGCTGCTCGACATCGAGACCCCGCAGGCCCGCGAGGACCTCGCCCGGGTCAGCGTCACCGCGCTGTCGTTCGTCGCGCAGGCCGCCCGCGGCCTCGGGCTGCCGGCCGTGCCGCAGAAGGAGATCGACAAGGCCGAGACCGTCGTCGAGCGGTTCATGCGCCGCTGGCGCGGCGAGCCCGACCCGCGGCACGTCAAGGCCGTCGACGCCTACTTCATCTCGGCCGCCGAGCACGGCATGAACGCCTCCACGTTCACCGCCCGCGTGGTCGCCTCCACCGGCGCCGACGCGGCCGCGTGCATCTCCTCCGGGATCGGCGCCCTGTCCGGCCCGCTGCACGGCGGCGCGCCGTCGCGGGTGCTCGGCATGATCGAGGCGGTCGAGCGCTCCGGGGACGCCGAGGGCTACGTCAAAAGCGTCCTCGACCGGGGCGAGCGCCTGATGGGCTTCGGCCACCGGGTGTACCGGGCCGAGGACCCCCGCGCCCGCGTGCTGCGCCGCACCGCCAAGGAGCTCAGCGCGCCGCGCTTCGAGGTCGCCGAGGCCCTGGAGAAGGCCGCGCTCGAGGAGCTGCACAGCCGCCGGCCGGACCGGGTGCTCGCCACGAACGTCGAGTTCTGGTCGGCCGTCGTGCTCGACTTCGCCGAGGTGCCCGCGCACATGTTCACCTCGATGTTCACCTGCGCCCGCGTGGCCGGGTGGAGCGCGCACATCCTCGAGCAGAAGGACCTGGGCCGGCTGGTGCGCCCGTCGGCGAAGTACGTCGGCCCGGCGCCGCGCAAGCCGCAGGACGTCGAGGGCTGGGACCGCATCCCGCACGGCGTGTAGCGGTGTGACGCTCGTTATTTTTCTCGGGGGTGCGGCGGAAAAGTGGCAGGATCCGCCAGGTACCCGCTGCCGCCGCATCCCGGGAGTCTTTCCATGGCCGAAATCCGCATTCCCGACGAGATCAAGCCCAAGGACGGGCGCTTCGGCGCCGGCCCGAGCAAGGTGCGGCCCGAGGCCGTGCGGGCGCTCGCCGGCGTCGCCTCGACGTGGATGGGGACGAGCCACCGCCAGAAGCCGGTCCGCGACCAGGTCGCCCGGCTGCGGCGCGGCCTCGCGGAGCTGTTCAGCCTGCCCGAGGGCTACGAGGTGGTGCTCGGCAACGGCGGCAGCACCGCGTTCTGGGATGTCGCGACCTTCGGCCTGATCCGCGACCGGGCCCAGTTCGCCAGCTTCGGCGAGTTCGGCGCCAAGTTCGCCTCGGCCGCCAAGAAGGCCCCGTTCCTCGGCGAGCCCACCGTGATCAAGGCGGACCCGGGCACCGGCGCGTTCCTGCGCGCGGAGGAGGGCGTGGACGCGTACTGCTCGCCCCACAACGAGACCTCGACCGGCGTCGCGGTGCCGGTCCAGCGGCTGCGCGGTACCGATGCGGGCGCTTTGCACCTGACCGACGCGACCTCGGGCGCCGGCGGGCTCGACGTGGACGTCAGCCAGACCGACGTGTACTACTTCGCGCCGCAGAAGGGCTTCGGCTCCGACGGCGGCCTGTGGATCGCGCTCATGTCACCGGCCGCCATCGCGCGGGCCGCGGAGATCAAGGAGTCCGGCCGCTACATCCCCGACTTCCTCGACCTGCAGACGGCCATCGACAACTCGCGCCTCGAGCAGACGTACAACACCCCGGCCCTGGCCACCATCTTCATCGCCGCCGAGCAGGTCGACTGGATGCTGGCCGGCGGCGGGCTCTCCTTCGCGGCCAAGCGCAGCGAGGAGTCGGCGTCGCTGCTGTACGGCTGGGCCGAGCGCTCCGACGTGGCGACCCCGTTCGTCGCCGACCCGGCGGTGCGCTCCAACGTGGTCGGGACCATCGACTTCGCCGACTCGATCGACGCGGCGGCCATCTCGAAGGCGCTGCGGGCGAACGGGATCGTGGACACCGAGCCGTACCGCAAGCTGGGCCGCAACCAGCTGCGCATCGCGATGTTCCCGGGCGTCGACCCGGCGGACGTCGAGGCGCTGACCGTGTGCATCGACTACGTGATCGAACGGCTCTGATCTGCTGGCTTTGGGGTTTCTCTCGGCGCGGCGGACGTCTTTCCAGCTAGGGTTGCCGTACTGTGACCAGCAGGCGCCGGCCGATGGCGCCTGAAGCGGGTGGGACGGAGGCACGCTATGCGGCCTGTGCGATTCGTCGCCCTCTCGGAGGACGGCCAGGCGTTCGTCCTGGCCGACGAGGTAGGGCGGCTGCTGGCGCTGCCCATCGATGAGCGTGTCCAGGGTGCCCTGCGCTCGGATCACGGACACCATCCGGCCAGCGTCCCCGAGACCGGCTCGTCCCAGCTCGCGCCCCGCGACATCCAGGCCCGCATCCGCTCCGGCGAGTCGGCCGAGGAGGTCGCGCGGGTCGCCGGCGTGCCCGTGGACCGGGTCCTGCGCTACGCGGGCCCGGTGCTGCAGGAGCGCGCCATGCTCGCCCAGCACGCCCGGCGCACGCGGCTGAAGACGTCGGAGCGCGGCTCGTCCCTGGCCGAGGTCGTCGACACGCGGCTCGGGCAGCACGGGATCGACACCGAGAAGATCTCCTGGGACGCCTACCGCCGCGAGGACGGCACGTGGCGGATCACCGCGACGTGGCCGAGCGGCAAGGCGACGGCCCAGGCCGTGTGGGAGCTCGACAAGGCCCGGCAGCTGGTCGCGCCGCACGACGACATGGCGCAGTACCTGTGCACCGAGCGCGGCCCCGGCGTCCTCGGCCAGGAGCCGCCGGCGCCCGAGCGCGCGCTGCCCAGCCGCGGCGAGACCAGCCGCGGCGACCTCGGGCTGCGCCCCGACGCCGTGCGCAGCGGCGGCCACGAGCCGATCCGGCCTAGCCGCGCCCGAGCGCCGCCCCGGCGGCCGCGGGCTGGGCAACGACCCGATCCGCGCCGGGCGCGACGCCCTGCTGGCCTCGCTGGACCGCCCGCTCGGCTCCCAGCCGGGCGAGGAGGCGGCGCCGGTCGTGACGCCGCCGGCCAAGCACGACAACCGGGCCCGCGGGGCGGCCGCGCTCATCGGCCGCTCGCCGTTCGACGAGGACACCGACCAGAGCAAGGAGGTGCCGGCGGTTCCCTCGCTGGCCGTCCTGCGCCCGCGGCGGAACACGACCTCGGCGGCCGGCCCGGTGGAGCAGCCCTCGGCGACGACGGAGAAGCCCCGCAAGCGTCTTCCGAGCTGGGACGACGTTCTCTTCGGCGGCGCCCCGGCGGCCCGCGAGACTTCCTGAGCCGCGCGGCCGGCCGCGATAGGTTGGTGTGCATGGAGTACACCAACCTGGGCCGGACCGGCCTGTCCGTCAGCCGCCTCTGCCTGGGCACCATGAACTTCGGCCCGAAGACCACCGAGCCGGACAGCTTCGCGATCATGGACCGCGCGCTGGAGCACGGCATCAACTTCTTCGACACCGCCAACGTGTACGGCTGGAAGACCGGCGAGGGCATCACCGAGACGATCATCGGCAACTGGTTCGCCCAGGGCGGCGGCCGGCGCGAGAAGGTCGTGCTGGCCACCAAGGTCTACGGCAAGATGCAGGAGTGGCCGAACGGCCAGGGCCTCTCCGCGCGCCACATCATCGCCGAGGCCAACGCCTCCCTGCGGCGCCTGCGGACCGACTACATCGACCTGTACCAGATGCACCACATCTCCCGCAGCACGCCCTGGGAAGAGATCTGGCAGGCCATGGAGGTGCTCGTCGCGCAGGGCAAGGTGTTGTACGTCGGGTCGTCCAACTTCGCCGGCTGGCACATCGCGGCCGCGCAGGAGTCCGCGAAGTCCCGCCACTTCCTGGGCCTCGTCGCCGAGCAGTGCATCTACAACCTCATGGCCCGCACGGTCGAGCTCGAGGTGCTGCCGGCCGCCCGCCAGTACGGCCTCGGCGTCATCCCGTGGTCCCCGCTGCACGGCGGCCTGCTCAGCGGCGCCCTGGCCAAGCTGGCCGCGGGCTCGGCGGGCCGCAGCGGCGAGGGCCGCGCGGCCGAGGACCTGGAGAGGCACCGCCCGGCGATCGAGCAGTTCGAGAAGCTGGCCGCGGAGCTGGGCGCCGACCCGGCCAACCTGGCCCTGGCGTGGCTGCTGGCCCAGGACGGCGTGACGGCCCCGATCATCGGCCCGCGCACCCAGGAGCAGCTGGACAGCACGCTCGGGACGCTGGAGCTGAAGCTGGAGCAGTCGACGCTCGACCGCTTGGACGAACTCTTCCCGCCGGTCGGCAAGGGCGGCCCCGGCCCCGAGGCCTGGGCCTGGTAGATCGCTGCCTCTGGTTTTGCCGCGGCCGTCCGCCTATCGCAGCTCTTATCGCAGGCGGACGGCCGCTTCGCTCTATCGCAGGTGGATGCCCGCTTCTCCTCATTGCAGGTGGATGCCGCTTCTCCCCATTGCAGGTGGGCGGCCGCTTCTCCCTATCGCAGGTGGGCGGCCGCTTCTCCCTATCGCAGGTGGACGGCCGCTTCTCCTCATTGCAGGTGGACGGCCGCGAGGACGTCATATTCGGGGTGTGGCCCGAGGCGGCTGCGCATCAGTCGTACCTCGTCCAGCCGCCACGCGGGCCCCCGGTACGCGGCGAGCACCTCGAGATCCACCGCGAGCTCCTCGGCCCCGACGAGGTTCCCGGGCCGAGCGATTGTCACGTGCGGCTGCCAGTCCCGCCGGTCGAACGGCAGCCGGTGCCGCCGCAGCGCCTTGCGCACCGCGGCCCCGAGCCGCCGCAGCCCCACCCCGTCGTCCTCGGTCTCGATCTCGGCGACGAGATGCTTGAACTGCCTGCGCCCGAGCGTCCGGCCGCCCGCGATCCGCACGACGGGCGCCGGGACAGAGGCGAGCTCTTCCAACGCCTCGGTGGCGGCGACCTCGTCCTCGACGTCCCCGATGAACGCGACGGTGAGATGCCAACGGTCGGGCGTGGCGAGCCGGACGGACCGCTCCCGGGGCCGGGCCACCACGAGCCCGTCGACCACGCGCTTGAAATGCTCCCGCACCTCAGCCGGCGGATAGACCGCCATGAAGACCCTCAACGCACTCCGCTTCCTCTCGCGGCGAGACGCCACCACGCGAACCGCGCATGAAGTGGCCCCCGCCCCTCGAACGCTCCCCGCTTCCACTCGGGATGCCCAGTCTCAGCTCTCACCCCGACGGCGAGACGCCACCACGCGAGCCGCGCATGTGAAGTGACCCCCGCACCTCGAACGCTCCCCTGCTTCCACTCGAACGGCCGGTTCAGCGCGACTGCGCACTCGCATTGCGCAACACGAGCCCTGCCCGCTGCAACTCCCCCTCGACCCGAAGCCGCTCGACCTCGAGATCGATGCCGGCGAGCTCGCCGAGGTGCTCCTCGACGCCGAGTTGGGCGCAGGCGACGTGCAGTCCTTCGTCGTACGCCTCCTGCACCGCCACGAACCACACCCTCGACCGCATGGCCACGCTCTCGCGGAGCCGATTGAGCCGACGCAGGTCGCCGGCCACCTGCTCGATCGGCGGCCCGGCGGCCCACTCGCCCCGGTCGCGCGCGGCCTCACCGGCACCGCGGCCGATCCGGTTGAGCCGCCACCAGCCGACCTGGGACCGGGCCAGCCGCTCCGACTGTTCCGTCCCCTCCGCCCGTCCTGCCCGCTCCGCCCGCGACTCCTTCCAGCGCCGGCGTGACTGTGCCTCGTACCGTCGGCGGGCCCGCTCGTCGAGGCGCCGCCGGAGGCGCTCGGGCAGGAGGCGGCGGGTCAGCTCCCAGCCGCGGGCGAGCACTTCGTCGGCCGACATGAGGAGCGCGCAGATGAGACACGGAGCAACGGCGATCAGCCCGATGACTACGGCCACGAGCAGGCCGTGCAGCACGCCCACGAGATGAGACTAAGCTCACAGGAGAACGATCGCCACCGATTACAGGACTTCGGCCGGGTCAACCTTCGGCCGATAAATGCCGGGTTGTGCGGGTTTGCGGAAGATGCACCGCGGCGCTATGAGCGCGTGTGGCACGAGCGATCGGGGTAGCCGCGCGGCGGTTGTGCGACGGGTGACGGAGCTAGTCCGGCCGAGGACGAGGCGCAGGGCCATCCCGAGAGCGTCGAGCGGAATCAGGGGACCGTGGCTGTTCCATACGGAGCCTGGACCGGCAGCGTTGAGGCTTCCGCGCGGCTGAGTCGATCAGACGGACGCGAGCATTCGCTGTCGGGGTCGAAGAGGATGCCGACGAAAGGCAGCCATGCGCGGGGTGCGCCCCACGCGAAGTGCGCGCGTGGGGCTGCGCGCCGTGCACGCGCGGGGTAGCGCCGCGCACGCGCGAGGGTGGGCGCCGCGCACGCGCGAGGGTGGGCGCCGCGCACGCGCGAGGGTGGGCGCCGCGCACGCGCGAGGGTGGGCGCCGCACACGCGCGAGGGTGGGCGCCGCGCACGGGTGGAAGCGGGCGCCGCGCACGGGTGGAAGCGGGCGCCACGCGCGAAGTGGGCGACGCACACGGCGGGAGGGAGTGGACGCCCGGACGGGAGGCGGCGCCACGCGAGGGTGGGAGCCGCGCGCAGGCGGAGCGAGCGGCGCGCACGGGCCGGAGGCGGGCGGCACGCACGGGCCGGAGGCGGGCGGCGCGGGCGGGCTTGAGTGCGGGCGTGAAGTGGCTGGTGAGGCCGGGTTGGCGGCGCCCCCTCGTCGTCGCCTGCCCGGCCTCACTGCCTGGGTCCCGGGGGTCCGCCGGGACGGGGGTTACTGGGTGCCGGCCCGCAGGAGAGATCGGAGTTCTGCGATGGCCTCCTCGTCACCCTTCACCTCGATCGGGGAATGCGCATCGGTCGTTGGGGTTGATTCGCGTGCCCAAAGCCATCGCAGCAGAGGGACCGGAGAGGCCGTTACCGTCGCGGCCGGCGGTGGGTCGAGCGGGGAGCCCTCCAGCGGGGTCACCGAGGCGCGGCCGTCGGTCACTCGCACCAGCCAGGAGCGGGCCGGGGCCGGGGCGGGACCGGTGGCGGCGGCCGGTGTGGCGGGTGACGCCGGGTCGCCGGAGGTCGCGGGCGGGGAGGCGAGCATGCGCACCTCCACCGCGTGGCCCTTGGCCTGTTCGATGACCTTCTCGAACTCCTCCGGCCAGGCGTCCGAGGCGTAACCGACGAAGATCTCCAGGACCTCGGCCACGCCGTCGGCGGCCAGGTCGTCGGCGACGGGGGCCGGGTCGATGACCTTGTGGGCGAATTCGGCGTCCAGGCGGTGAATGACCGTTTCGAGGGCCATGCGGCGGATCCAGAACTTCACCGTCTGGTCGGGCGTGTAGAAGGTCGGGGTGGCGTCGGCGTCGTGGCGGCGGGAGAACTCGTGGGTCAGGGCGCCGTAGGCCCGGTCGAGCAGGGCGATCGGGGGTTCGCTCAGGATGTCTTCCGGCGGCCAGGGCGTCGGCCAGTCGCCGGTTCGCATGAGCTCGGCCTTGTGCAGGTATACCTGGCCGACGTGGCGCACGAGGTCCCCCACCGTCCAGGGCAGGCAGGTGGGGACCTTGGCGGTCAGCCCGGCTCCGGCCACCTCGCGCAGGCGCATGTAGTCGGCGGACAGACACTGCAGCAGTCGCGATCGCTCCATGACCGTGACTCAACCACATGGGTACGACAAAAACCGTCGCAGCCGCATCGTGCCGGTGCCAACGCCGTGACCAAGTGCGCGTTCGGGCCCGCGGGCCCGCAACCGGACTTCCCGGCGCGAGCGAACGACTCGCCGGCAAAAGGTGCCACCGCCGTGACCAAGTGCGCGTTCAGGCCCGCAACCCGACTTCCCGGCGCGAGCGAACGACTCGCCGGCAAAAGGTGCCACCGCCGTGACCAAGTGCGCGTTCAGGCCCGCAACCCGACTTCCCGGCGCGAGCGAACGACTCGCCGGTAAAAGGTGCCACCGCCGTGACCAAGTGCGCGTTCAGGCTCACAACCGGACGCCCCGGCCAGAGCGAACGGCCCGCCGGTGAAACGGACCCAAGGGCCGAACTAGCGCACGGCGGGACGAACCGCCGGCACGCCCGCGGCGCGCTCGTGGACGTGCACGCTCGGGCGCGGCCGCCAGGCCACGTGGATGCGGCCGTGAGCCCGCCGCAGCTGCAGCACACCCAGGATCACCGCCGCGACGAGCGAGATCAGGCCGCCCGTCCAGAGCCCGGACCGCGGACCGTACCGCTCCGCGCACCAGCCGATGATCAGCGAGCCGATCGGGGTGGTGCCGAGGAAGACGAGCACGTACAGCGCCATCACCCGGCCCCGGAAGGCGGCGTCGACGCCGAGTTGGACTCGCTGGTTCGCGGCCTGGGCGAAGTAGATCATGAAGAAGCCGGTCGGCAGGAGCAGGGCCACCGCGATCACGAAGTTCGGGGCCACGCCGACCAGCGACTCGAAGCCGGCGAAGAGGATGGCCGCGGCGAGCACGCGGTAGACCGACGGGCGGCTCCGGCGCCGGGAGCTGGCCAGCGCGCCGGCCAGGGCGCCGATGGCCATCGCGGTCGTGAGCAGCCCGAAGTACTTCGCGTCGACGTGGAACTCGACCCGCGCGAGCACGGCGAGGGTCAGCTGGAAGTTGAACCCGAAGAGGCTCACGAGGAACACGAGCAGGATGGCGAGGCTCAGGTCGGGACGCTGCCGGACGTACCGCAGCCCGTCGATCGTCCGCGCCTCGCTCGCGGCCAGCGCGTCGCGCTCGACGCGGAACAGCTCCGCGGTGCTCATCCGGGCCAGCGAGATCAGCGGGGCCGTGCACAGCACCGCGGTGAGCAGGAAGATCGGGCCGGTCTTGTCGTGCAGGGCCGCGATGATCACCCCGGCGGCGGCCGGCCCGACGATGCGGGCGGTGTTGAACGTCGCCGACGACAGTGACAGCGCGTTGGGCAGCAGCTCCTTGCCGACCAGCTCGGAGACGAAGGACTGACGCACCGGGGTCTCGATCGCGCTGATCGACCCGAACAGCGCGGCGGTGACGAACACCCACCACAGGTTCACGATCCCGGTCACGACGAGCACGCCGAGCAGGGTGGCGACGATCGCGGCACCGGCGTTGGCGAACAGCAGCAGGCGCCGCTTGTCGAAGCGGTCGGCGAGCTGGCCGCCGTAGAGGGTGAGGAGGAGCACCGGCATGAACTGCAGGGCGGTGACGACGCCGAGCGCGGATGCCGAGTTGTCGGACAGCTGCAGGACGAGCCAGTCCTGCGCGGTGAACAGCATCCAGGTGCCGAGAAGCTTGATGAGCTGGCCGATGGTGAACAGTCGGTAGTTGCGGACCTGCAGTGAGCCGAACGTGGTCCCTCTCATGCGCTGCGCCCGATCCTCCCCAATATCTCGGCGGCCTTGGTGAGCACCTCGCGCTCCTCCGGGGTGAGGGCCATGAGCTGCTTGGCGAGCCACTCGTCGCGGGTGCGGCGGTGTTCGGCCACGACGGCGCGCCCCGACTCGCTGGTGGCGAGGATGACCTGCCGTCCGTCGGTCGGGTGCGGCGAGCGCTGGACGAGACCGCGTTCCTCCAGCTTCGCCACGATCTTGGTGAGGGTGGGCGGCTGTACCCGCTCGTGCTCGGCCAGCTCCCGCGGCGTCAGCGCGCCGGCGAGCTCCAGGCTCGTGAGGGCCGAAAGCTGCGTGATCGTGAGGTCGCCCATGGGGCGGGCCTGTCGCAGTCGGCGGTTGAGGCGGGTGATGCTGTCCCGGAGGGCCGCCGCGAGCTGGGCGGCGGCGAGTCTGGGCACGCGAACCATCACGATAGTTAGCTTATCTAATGAGCCTGGCTAACGACCTGTGCGTTCGATCACCGGTGGTCCTGCGCGGAGGGGTCCCGGGCGGGTACCGTGTGCGCGTGACCACGCCGCCCAAGCCGCTCGACCCGCCGATGGTGCCCTTCGCCGTCGCGGGCATCGGGCTGTGGATCGTCGCCGCGCTGATCATGCTGGTTTTCCGCGACGACCTGGCCGCGCACGGCCACGGCAACTGGCTCGGCATCGCCGTCGCCGGCGCGCTGTGGGGCATCCCGGGCCTGCTCACGATGGTCGTGCACGACCGGAACCGGCGGCGGCGCCGGGCGGCCGCGGACGCGGACGCGTCCGAATCCTTCAAGACGGACACCTCCACCGCGCCCTAGCTTGGGGCCATGAGACTGAACGTATTCGGCCTGGTCGTGGCCGACATGCCGCGCTCGCTCGCCTTCTACCGGCGGCTCGGGCTCGACGTGCCCGCGGCCGAGGACGCCAGCCCGCACGTGGAGCACGTGCTCGACGGCGGGGTCAAGCTGACCTGGGACACCGTCGAAACCATCCGTTCGTTCGACCCCGAATGGACGACACCGGCCGGCGGGAACCGCGTGTCGCTCGCGTTCGAGTGCGAGTCGCCGGCCGAGGTCGACAAGGTGTACGCCGAACTCCTCGCGGCCGGATACCCGGGGCACAAGGAGCCCTGGGACGCGTTCTGGGGAATGCGGTACGCCGTGGTGCACGATCCGGACGGCGTCGGCGTCGACCTGTACGCCCGGCTCTGAGCGCACTTCGGACGCCGGGGGCGGGCGCCCGCTCTTGCCACCGCGGAGGCCGGGATTTCTGGCGGGAGCGACGGTCAGTTACCGACGCGGACCCGAGCCATGCACCAGCTCTTGCATCGTCACTCCGGCGAGCGCCTTGACGTCGCGCGCGAGATGGGCCTGGTCGGCATAACCGCTGTTCACGGCGACCGTGGCGAACGCCACCCCGGCCCGCGCCAGGTCCAGCGCGACCCCGAGGCGCAGGATGCGGGCGAGCGTCTTGAGGCCGTACCCGTACAACCGCAGCCCCCGCCGATGCAACTGCCGCTCGCTGAGCCCGACGTCCGCCGCGATCCCGGCCACCGTCCGCCCGGCGCGCAGGCGGGCCAGCAGCCGCGGCGCCAGCGGGTCGGGCGCGCGATCCGCGGCGAGCAGCTCGGACTCGAGCACGGCACCGGGGTCGGGCGCCTCGTCGAGCCGCTCGGTCAGGCGCCGCACCCGGGCGGACGGCCAGAGTGCGTCGAGCGGAATCCGCTGGTCACGCACCTCGTGCGCGGGGACCCCGAGCACCGCCGGGCCCTGGCCGGGCGCGAACCGCACCGCCGCCGAGCGCGACCCGGCCGGGACGCCGGCCAGGTGGGCCACGGTGTCCGGTCCGGCGACGATCAACCCGCCCGGACTGTGGATGACGTCCATGCAGCCGTCGGGCAGGATGCGCTTCGAGCTGTCCTCGCGCGCGCGATGGCGCCAGACGACCGCGCCGCGTAGCCGCGACGCTCGCTCCGCGTAACCGAACTCAGCCGTGTCCATAGGGCTCGGCCGGTTCGTCGCCGTCGACCGAGCCCGGGGCCCGGCTCACCGCGACCGCCTCGACCTCGCTGTCGTCGAAGACCGTCGGCAGCTCGTCGACCGCCTGGGCCTGCTCGACGAGCACCTCGGAGTGCGCGCCGCAGCCGTGGTCGGCCGAGACCACCTGGGCGTCGTCCGGCGCGTACTCGTTGCCGCACACCCCGAACGCCAGCCGCAGCGACCCCGCGAGCTGCAGGTAGAAGCCGCACGAGCCGCACCGGGCCGCGGCCGGGGCCGCGACCGAGATCGGCGCGTTGGGGCCGCGGTCGCCGTCATACCACCGCTGGGCCGCGTCGAGGCGACCTTCGCGGGACATCACCCGGGTCCGGCCGAGGCCGAGCTCCCAGTTGACCTCCTCGACCGCCGGGTCGTCGGACTCCACGTAGCCGGGCTGCAGGCGCGGGTCGTCGGCCGGGGTCGGCAGCAGGTCGCCGACGCCCAGGTCGCCGGGCTGGAGGCGCTCCTGCCACGGCACCCACTCGGGCGCGCGGAGCGCGTCGGGGCCGGGCAGCACCGTCGACTCGCAGATCGTGACCTGCTTGCTGCGCGGGATGCGGGTGACGGTGACGGCCCAGCGCCAGCCCCGGTATCCGGGCAGGCCGCACTCGAAGAAGTGCGTGACCAGACGTTCGCCTTCAGCGACAACGCCCAGATGGGCACCGATGTGGTCGGGGTCGACGACGTCGAGCCCCTGCCGCGCGACCTCGACCGCATCCGTCAGGACCTGGTCGGGCTTGGCGGCACGGCCGCTTCCTCGCGTGGGCGCAGTCGAGGCAGTCACACCTCTATTCTTCCTCATCGCCACGCCCGGCGAGCACGGCGGCCCCGGCGCGCCCCGAAACTGTCGTACCCATGGTTCAGGATGGTGGCATGTCGGTGATTCGAGGAGTGGCCCAGACGGTGGTGACCACCGTGCGCGCGGCACGGGTCGCGACGGTCGGCACCACACGCGCGGGCCGATATCTCGGACGCAACCTGCTGCGCGTGCGCGAGCGTGGGGCCGGCGGCGAGACCGGCATGCTGCGGCTGCTCGACCTGCACGCGGCCTCCTGCGCCGGCGACACCCTGGTCGCGCTGGGCCTGGCCGGCACGGTCTTCTTCTCGGTGCCGGCGGGCGAGGCCCGGGGCCGCGTCGCGCTCTATCTCCTGGTCACGATGCTGCCGTTCGCGCTGCTCGCCCCGGTGGTCGGGCCGGTGCTCGACCGGTTCCGCCACGGCCGCCGATACGCGCTCGCGGTCACCATGCTCGGGCGCGCCTTCCTCGCCTTCATGCTGGCGGACCACCTGACGACCTGGCTGCTCTATCCGGCCGCGTTCGGCATGCTCGTGCTGTCCCGCGCCTACGGCGTGGCCCGCAGCGCCGCCGTGCCCCGGGTCCTGCCGCCGGGGCTCGGGCTGTCGGAGGCGGGCGCCCGGGCGTCGGTGTTCGGCACGTTCGCGGGCGCCATCGCGCTGCCGATCGGGCTCCTCGCCGGGCAGTTCGGGCCGCAGTGGCCGCTGCGGGTGTCGATCCTGGTGTTCGTCTACGGCATGGTCACCGCGCTGCGCCTGCCGCCCCGCGCCGACTCCGACCCGCCCGAGACGATGCCCAGGGTCCTGCGGCCGGCGGGGCGCGGGGTCAAGGTGCTCAGCGGGCGCGTGGTCGTCGCGGCGCTGGTCGGCAGCGCCACGCTGCGCGGGCTCTACGGCTTCCTGACGCTCTATCTCGCCTTCGCCATCAAGGAGGGCACCCTCCCGGTCAAGCTGCTGGCCTGGCAGCTCTCGCAGCAGGTGGCGGTCGTCGTGGTGGCGGGCGCGCTGGGCGTGGGCTCGTTCCTCGCCACCGCGATCGGCACCCGGCTGCGCATCCATCGGCCCGTGCTGCTGCAGGCCATCGGGATCCTGCTCACCGCCTTCGTGGCCGTCCTCGCCGCCAACCGCGACTCGCTCGGCACGGTCGCGCTGCTGTGCCTGTTCACGGCGGTCGCCAGCGGCCTGGCCAAGCTCGCCGTGGACGCCTCGATCCAGGAGCGCATCGACGAGAACGTGCGGGCGAGCGCATTCGCGCACTCCGAGACGCTGCTCATGATCGCGTGGGTGATCGGCGGGGCGGTCGGGCTCATCCCGTTCGGCGGGGCGTGGGGGCTGTTCGTGGCCGCGGGGTTCGTGGCGCTGGGCGGGGTGCGGGCGGCGTGGGCCGCCGTGACCCTGCGCAAGGAGCGGCTGCGCGGTGCGCCGCCAGATGTGCCCGACGCCGCGGAGGCGCCGACGGTCCCGGCTCCGGCCGCTCCGGCCGCTCCGGCCTCCGAGGCGACGACGGTGCCGCGGCCGGCGACCCCGAAGGACGACGACGGGGAGAAGCGGCGGTTCGGGTTCGGCAAGCGGCGCGAGAGCCCGACGGCCCCGGCGGCGGCTCCCACGCCCGCCCCGGCCCCGGCCGCGACCGAGACGAAGAAGATGCCGGCGGTGGACGTGGAGGACGGTTCGCCGCTCGCACCACCGGGGTACACGCTGTATCGGCCATCGGGGACGGACCCGACGGCCCGGCTGGAGGACGACGGGCGATGAGGGCGTTGCTGGGGTATTCGAGGGCGTTGGTCGTCACGGCGGTCGAGGCCGAACGGGAGGCCGTGCTCGGCGGGCTCGGGCTGGGGTCGCAGGGCTCCGAGGCCCTGGAGGACGGCTCGCCGGTCGTCGTGGTCGCGGGCGGGGTGGGCCCGGCGGCGTCGGCGGCGGTCACCTCGCAATACCTGACCACCGCCGCGTTCATGGGCCCGGCGTTCGACCTGGTGCTCTCGGCCGGGATCGCCGGAGGGTTCGCCGGGCGGGTCGAGATCGGCGGGCTGGTCGTCGCGACCGAGTCGATCGCGGCGGATCTCGGGGCCGAGGGGCCGGACGGGTTCCTGAGCGTGGACGAGCTGGGGTTCGGGTCCTCGCGGATCGACGCGGACTCGCAGCTGCTGCGGTCGCTGCGGATGGCGCTGCCGGAGGCCGTCGGGGGGCCCGTCCTGACGGTGTCGACCGTCACCGGGGCCGGCTCCGAGGGCCTACTGAAGCGGTTCCCGGACGCGGTCGCCGAGGGGATGGAGGGCTTCGGGGTCGGCACGGCCGCGAAGCTCTGGCCCGGGGCGGCGTTCGGCGAGATCCGGACGATCTCGAACGCGGTCGGGCCGCGGGATCGCGCGGCCTGGAAGATTCCCCAGGCCCTGGGCCTGCTTCGCCAGGTGTTCGCCGTGATCCGCTGATCTTCCCGGGACCCCCGTCCGCCGTGTCGCAAGGGTCACAGGTGCTCTTTTGGTGCTTGGGGTGCGGTCCTGCGCGTTCGGTCTAGATTCGGGGTTGTGACGCTTTCGCTCGCTTTTTCGCCGTGTCCCAACGACACGTTCGTCTTTCACGCGCTCACGCACGGGCTCGTGCCCGGGGCGCCGGCGTTTGACGTGACCTTTGCCGATGTCGACGTCACCAACACGGCCGCCCTCTCGGGGCAGTTCGACCTGGTCAAGGTCAGCTATGCCGCGCTGCCGTGGCTGCTCGACAAGTACACGCTGCTGCCCTGCGGCGGGGCGCTCGGGCGCGGCTGCGGGCCCCTCGTGCTGGTCAAGGACGCCGGCATCACCTCCCTGGGCGGCCGGACCGTGGCCGTTCCCGGGGACCGGACCACCGCCTACCTGCTGATGCGGCTCTGGTCGGCCGCCGAGCCGCCGGCCCGCATCGAGGTCGTGCCGTTCGCCGAGATCATGCCGGCCGTGGCCGCCGGGAAGTACGACGCCGGGCTCGTCATCCACGAGGCGCGGTTCACCTACCAGCGGTACGGGCTGCACGCCCTCGCCGACCTCGGCGAGTGGTGGGAGAACGACACCGGGCTGCCCATTCCGCTCGGGGCGATCCTCGCGCACCGGGACCGTGTCGACCCGGAGCAGGCGACGGCCTGGATCAAGGAGTCGGTGCGGCTGGCCTGGGAGAATCCCGCGGCGAGCCGGCAGTTCGTGCTCGAGCACGCGCAGGAGATGGAGCAGAGCGTCGTCGATCAGCACATCGCGCTCTACGTCAACGAGTTCACCTCGTCGCTCGGCCCCGACGGGCACGCCGCCGTCGACGCGCTGCTCAACCGGGCCGCGGCCGAGGGCCTGGTGCCCGCCACGCCGCTGGTCGGCGCCTGACCGTCGGAGGGGGCCCGCAGGCCCCCTCCGAGCGGCGTCAGACCTCGAGTTCCCGGGCCACCAGGTGCACGGCCTCGGCCACCGTTCGGGACGTCTTGCGGTCCGGGAAGCGGCCGCGCTGGAGGTCGGGCTGGATCTTGGCCTCCAGGACCTTGATCATGTCCTCGATCAGGCCGTGCAGCTCCTCCGGCGGGCGGCGGCTCGCGACCGCGCGGGCCTCGGCGACCGAGGGCGGCGCGTCCAGCAGCTTGACCTGCAGCGCCTGGCTGCCCTTGCGGCTCTCCACCACCCCGAACTCGACCCGCTGACCCGTCTTCAGCTCACCCACGCCGGACGGCAACGCCGCCTTGTGCACGAAGACGTCCCCACCGTCGTCGCTGGTGAGGAATCCGAAACCCTTCTCCTGGTCGTACCACTTCACTCGACCCGTCGGCACGCTGCCCTGCTCCCCAGTGTCGGACCCGTCCCGGCGACCTCGCGTCACACGCGGTACCCGGGATTGCACACCAAGGCTAGTCATCGGAAACGGGACGGCCAACCGAGATCATGCCTTGGAGAAACGCCGGAAACGGGCGCAGATCGGGGAACACGACCGTGGCGCCGGCGGCCTGGAGTTCGGCGGCCGAGCACGGGCCGGAGGCGACGCCGACGACCGGGATGCCGGCCAGGACGCCGGCCTGCATGTCGGCCACGTGGTCGCCGACGTAGAGGGCGGCGCCGATCTCGCGCAGGACCTCGGCCTTCTGGGCGTGGAAGACGTCGCCGTAGACGTGGTCGACCTCGATGCCGAGGTGCGCGAGGTGCAGTTCCGCGAGCCGGCCGAGCTTCGAGGTGATCACCGCGATCCGGGCGGGCACCGCGCGCACCGCCGCCAGCGCCTCCAACGCCCCGGGGAGGGCCACCGAGGGCGATATGGCGTGGTCCGGGTAGAGAGACCGATAGATCCCAATGGCCTCGTCGACCCTTTCCGCCGGGAACCACTGTGCCATTTCTTCGCGTAGTGGCGGACCGAGCCGGGTGATCACGAGGTCGGCGTCGACATGAACGCCGGTCGCCGCGGTGAGCGCCCGCCACGCTGCGGCAATGCCGAGCCTGGTGTCGAGAAGCGTCATGTCGAGGTCAAAGCCAATGACAACCGGTTGTTGAGACACTTTTAAGGATGCCCAGGTCACAGTAGGTATGCCATCGAAACACGCGCTCGACTTCCTATTGACGAGTGAGATCCAGGCCACTACCGTCACCTTCACTTTTAGGAAAGTTTCCTAAGAGACCATCCAGGAGACGCGATGAAACGATCCGTCCGCAACGGCCTCATCGTCGCCGCCGCTCTGGCGGTGGCCGGGGCCGTCGTTCCCATCGTCACCGCCAATGCCGCCGGAAACCTGAGCGCCACGTTCACGGTCGACCAGGACTGGGGCTCGGGCTGGGGCGCCACCTACAAGATCACCAACGGGACCTCGAGCACGATCAACGGGTGGACGCTCGAGTTCGACCTGCCCGCGGGCGGTCAGATCACCAGCTTCTGGGACGCCGACGTGACCCGCACGGGTCAGCACTACGTCGCCAAGAACAAGTCCTGGTCCCCGACCCTGGCCGCGGGCGCGAGCTTCAGCTGGGGCATGAACGGCTCCGGCGCCAAGCCGCCGACCAACTGCACGATCAACGGCGTGGCCTGCAGCGGGGGCTCCCCGACCACGGCGCCGCCCACCACGACCACCACCAAGCCGCCGACGACCCCGCCGGTGACCACCTCGCCGACGACCAAGCCGCCGACGACCCCGCCGCCCACCACGACCACGCCGCCGGCCGGCGGGAGCAAGAAGGTCGTCGGCTACTTCGCGGAGTGGGGCGTCTACGGCCGCAACTACCACGTGAAGAACATCGAGACGAGCGGCTCGGCCGCGAAGCTCACCCACATCCTGTACGCGTTCGGCAACACCACCGGCGGGCGCTGCTCGATCGGTGACAGCTACGCGGACTACGACAAGGCCTACACCGCGGCCGACTCGGTGGACGGCGTCGCCGACACCTGGGACCAGCCGCTGCGGGGCTCGTTCAACCAGCTGAAGAAGCTCAAGGCGATGCACCCGGGCCTCAAGGTCATCTGGTCGTTCGGCGGCTGGACCTGGTCGGCCGGCTTCACGCAGGCCGCGCAGAACCCGACCGCGTTCGCGGACTCCTGCTACAACCTGATCAACGACTCCCGCTGGGCCGGTGTCTTCGACGGCATCGACATCGACTGGGAGTACCCGAACGCCTGTGGCCTGCAGTGTGACGGCTCCGGCCCGAACGCCTACAAGAGCGTGATCGCCGCGCTGCGCGCCAAGTTCGGCACGTCGAAGCTCGTCACCTCGGCCATCACCGCGGACGGCAGCAACGGCGGCAAGATCGACCTCACCGACTACGCCGGTGCGGCCGCGAACCTCGACTGGTTCATGCCGATGACGTACGACTACTTCGGCGCCTTCAACGCGCAGGGCCCGACCGCCCCGCACTCGCCGCTGACCTGCTACTCGGGCATCCCGACGGCCGGCTTCTGCTCCGACGCGGCGATCACCAAGCTCAAGAGCAAGGGCATCCCGTCCAACAAGCTGCTCCTGGGCGTCGGCTTCTACGGCCGCGGCTGGACCGGTGTGACGCAGGACGCCCCCGGCGGCTCGGCCACCGGCGCCGCCCCCGGCACCTACGAGGCGGGCATCGAGGACTACAAGGTCCTCAAGAACAGCTGCCCGGCGACCGGTACCGTCGGCGGCACGGCCTACGCCAAGTGCGGCAACAACTGGTGGAGCTACGACACTCCGTCCACCATCGCCGGCAAGATGACGTACGCGAAGAACCAGAGCCTCGGCGGTGCGTTCTTCTGGGAGCTCTCGGGTGACACGAGCAACGGCGAGCTCATCACCGCCGTCAGCAACGGCCTGAAGTAACTCCGAACGAGCAATCGAGGGCGGGCCCACCGGGCCCGCCCTCTTTTGTCGTACGCGCCGGTTAGCGTATGAGGCGAGATGACGACGATTTCGCTGGCCGACCATTTGCGCGCCCTGCCCGACGACGAGCTGACGGCGCTCATCCGGCTGCGCCCCGACCTGGTCATCCCGCCGCCGTCG
The DNA here is from genome assembly GCF_050947935.1 of Dactylosporangium sp. CA-052675. Classification (GTDB taxonomy): domain Bacteria; phylum Actinomycetota; class Actinomycetes; order Mycobacteriales; family Micromonosporaceae; genus Dactylosporangium. The sequence goes on from NZ_CP192010.1 coordinate 10,020,930, forward strand.
GACTTCTCGGCGCTCGCGCACCGGGCCCAGTCGCGGGTGGCGGTGGCCCGCGCGCTCGACGCGCTCGACCAGTTCACGCTGGAGATCCTGGACGCTTTGCGGTACACGCGCGTCGGCCACGGCTCGTCGGCCGAGTCGGTGCTGACCCTCACCGCCCAGTCCGGCGTCGACGCGGTGCACGTGCGCGCGGCGATCGACCGGCTGCGGACCTTCGCGGTGGTCTACGGCCCCGACCGGGCGCTGCGGATCGTGGGCGCCGTCGACGAGGTGTGCTCGCCCTTCCCGGCCGGGCTGGGCCGCCCCGCCGAGGAGCTCGACCCGATGGCCGGCGCGCTGGTCGCCGACGCCGCCGGGCTGCGCCGCACGCTGCTGGCCGCCTCCCCCGCCGCCCGGGCCGTGCTCGACCGCCTCGCCGCGGGCCCGCCCGTCGGCACCGTCGCCGCGACCGCCCTGCTGCCCGACTCCGACTCGCCGGTGCGCTGGCTGGTCGAACGACACCTGCTCGTGCCCGTCGGGCGCGACGCCGTGGAGCTGCCGGTCGAGGTCGCGCTCCTGCTGCGCCGCGAGGCCGGGCCGCTCGGACAGCTGCACCCCGAGCCGCCGCAGCTGCAGACCTCGCAGCGCGACCCCGCCCAGCTGGACCGGGCCGGGGCCGGGCAGGTGCTGGAGCTGGTCCGCAACGCCGAGACGCTGATCGAGACGATCGGGCAGGAGCCGCCGGCCGTACTGCGCTCGGGCGGCCTGGGCATCCGGGAGCTGCGCCGCTACGCCAAGACCGTCGGCGTCGAGGAGCAGCAGGCGGCGCTGCTGGTCGAGATCGTCACCGCCGCGGGGCTGATCGGCGAGGAGATCATCGACAACAAGCGGGTCGAGAGCGTCTTCCTGCCCACCGTCGCCTATGACGCCTGGCGCGCGTTCGGCATCGCCGCCCGCTGGCACCGGCTCGCGGTGGCCTGGCTGACCATGACCCGCGCCCCCGCACTCGTCGGGCAGCGCGACGACCGCGACCGCCCGCTCAACGCGCTCGCGCCCGAGCTGTCCCGCCCCGGCGCCCCGGCCCAGCGCAAGTCCGCCCTGCAGGTGCTGGCCGACCTGGCCCCCGGGCTGACCGCGGCGCCGGCGGGCGTGGTGGAGACCCTCGCCTGGCGCACCCCGCGGCGGATCAACCGGGCCACGTCGGCGGCGATCGAGGCGAGCCTGGCCGAGGCCGCGTTCGTCGGGCTGACCGGGTTCGGGGGGCTGACCGGATACGGGCGGCTGCTGCTGGCCGAGCTCGCCGCCGAGGCGCCCGACCCCGAGGACCCGCTGGGGATCGGCTCGCCCGAGGGCTATGCGCTGTCCGGCTCGGCCGCGCTGCTGGACACGCTGCTGCCGACCCCCGTCGACCACGTGCTGCTGCAGGCCGACCTGTCCGCGATCGTCCCGGGCCCGCCCGAGCCGACCCTCGCCGGGGAGCTGGAGCTGCTCGGGCTGCAGGAGAGCGCCAGCGTGTACCGCATCACGGCCGAAACGATCCGCCGGAGCCTCGACGCCGGCTACTCCGCGGCCGATCTGCACGCGCTGCTCGCCCGGCGCTCGCGCACGCCGGTGCCGCAGACGCTCACCTATCTCATCGACGACGTCGCCCGCCGCCACGGTGGCATGCGCATCGGGTCGGCGAACTCCTACGTGCGCAGCGACGACGAGTCGATGATCGCCGAGGTGCTCGCCGACCGGCGGCTGCAGACGCTGGGGCTGCGCCGCCTGGCCCCGACGGTGCTGGCCTGCCGCCATACGCCGGCCCGGCTGCTGGAGGCGCTGCGGGAGGCCGGGTACCCGCCGGTGCAGGAGGACTCGACCGGCGCCGCGGTGCTGAGCCGGCCGAAGCAGCGCCGGGGCGCTCCCCGCCCGTCGTGGGCGTCGCGCGGGGTGGAGGACCCCACGGCGGCGGTACGGCTCTCGGGACCCCGGCTCGCCGGCGTCATCGAGCAGATCCGGCGGGGCGACGCGGCGGCCCGGGTCGCGCGGCGGGCGCCCGTGACCGTGCGGGCCAACGGGGCCACCGGGGCCTCGCACACGGAGGCGCTCGAGGTGCTGCAGCAGGCGCTGCGGGAGAAGACCCGGGTCTGGGTGGGATACGTCGACGCGCACGGGGCCACGGCGTCGCGGCTCGTGCGGCCGGTGTCCATGGGCTCGGGCTATCTGCGGGCCGAGGACGAGCGCACGGAGATGCTGCACACCTTTGCGCTGCACCGCATCACCGGCGCGGTCCCGGAGTCGGAGGCCTAGTTCTCGGCCCGGGCCGTGCCGACCACCGAGCCGATCACGGACACGATCAGCATGACGGCGGCCAGGCTGCCCATCGTCTCGCCGATGGCGTCGGTCAGCGGGCTCTTGAGCACCAGCCAGGAGACGAAGAACCAGCTCAGGGCCGCGACGGCGACGACGGTGACGCCGAACTTCGCCAGGTTGCTCATGACTGCTTCCCACCGCTGCGGCGGATCGAGCCGACGACCGAGCCGACGACCGAGCCCAGCAGCATGACGACGAGGACCGCGCCGAGCGACTCGCTCACGGCGGTTTCGACGTCCGTGTGCGCGACCCGGTGGGAGAGCAGGAACCAGCCGACCGCCACCGCGACGGCGGCGAATCCACCGAACGTCAAGGTCACCCTCGGACGCATGCCTCGATGCTAGGCGGCCGGCGTCGGCGCCGGCTCCGGTGAATCACCTGATGTTCGCCGGTCGCGGGATCGGACGTACGCGCTCGCCCCCGAACTCCATTCGAGCGCGTGCGTCCGGCTCCGCGGCGACGGCCGCCGAAGCCGTCAAAATCTTGAACGCACGGGAGGGGGCGATTCGTTGCACGGGTATCCATCGTTCCCACTATCCGGGAACTGTCATACCCGCATGCGACACTGGTCCGGTGCCAGAAGGTCCACTGATCGTCCAGTCCGACAAGACGCTCCTGCTCGAGGTCGACCACCCCGACGCCCAGGCGTGCCGCATGGCCATCGCACCGTTCGCCGAGCTCGAGCGGTCGCCGGAGCACGTGCACACCTATCGCCTGACCCCGCTCGGCCTGTGGAACGCGCGCGCCGCGGGCCACGACGCCGAGGGCGTGGTCGACTCCCTGCTGCGCTACTCGCGCTATCCGGTGCCCCACGCGCTGCTCGTCGACATCGCCGAGACCATGGACCGCTACGGGCGGCTGCAGCTGCGCAACGACCCGGTGCACGGCCTCGTCCTGCACGCGTCCGACCGCGCGGTGCTCATCGAGGTCTCCAAGAGCAAGAAGCTCGCCGGGATGCTGGGCAGCCAGATCGACGCGGACACCGTCATCGTCCACGCGTCCGAGCGCGGACGGCTCAAGCAGGCCCTGCTGAAGCTGGGCTGGCCGGCCGAGGACCTGGCCGGCTACGTCGACGGCGAGGCCCACAAGATCGACCTGGCCGAGGACGGCTGGGTGCTGCGCTCCTACCAGCGGGAGGCGGTCGAGTCGTTCTGGGCCGGCGGGTCCGGCGTCGTGGTGCTGCCCTGCGGGGCCGGCAAGACGCTGGTCGGCGCCGCGGCGATGGCCCAGGCCAAGGCGACCACGCTGATCCTGGTCACCAACACGGTCGCGGGGCGGCAGTGGAAGCGCGAGCTGATCGCGCGCACGAGCCTGACCGAGGAGGAGATCGGCGAATACTCCGGCGAGCGCAAGGAGATCCGCCCGGTCACGATCGCGACCTACCAGGTGCTGACGACCCGGCGCGGCGGGGCCTTCGCCCACCTCGACCTGTTCAACGCCCGCGACTGGGGCCTCGTGGTCTACGACGAGGTGCACCTGCTGCCGGCGCCGATCTTCCGGTTCACGGCCGACCTGCAGGCCCGGCGGCGGCTCGGCCTGACGGCGACGCTGGTGCGGGAGGACGGGCGCGAGGGGGACGTGTTCTCGCTGATCGGGCCCAAGCGGTATGACGCGCCCTGGAAGGACATCGAGGCGCAGGGGTGGATCGCGCCCGCGGAGTGCGTCGAGGTGCGGGTGACGCTGACCGATGAGGAGCGGATGGCCTATGCCGTCGCCGAGCCCGAGGAGCGCTATCGGGTGGCGGCCACGGCCCGGACGAAGCTGCCGGTGGTCCGGGCGCTGATCGACCGGCACAAGGACGATCAGGTCCTGGTCATCGGGGGCTACATCGACCAGCTGCACCAGCTCGGGGAGTTCCTGCAGGCGCCGATCATTCAGGGGGCCACGACCAACCGCGAGCGGGAGAAGCTGTTCGACTCGTTCCGCAGCGGGGAGCTCCGGACGCTGGTGATCTCCAAGGTCGGCAACTTCTCCATCGACCTGCCCGAGGCGGCGGTGGCCGTGCAGGTGTCGGGGACGTTCGGGTCCCGGCAGGAGGAGGCGCAGCGGCTGGGGCGGGTGCTTCGGCCCAAGGCGGACGGCCGCCAGGCGCACTTCTACACGGTGGTGGCCAGGGACACCATCGACACGGAGTACGCGGCTCATCGGCAGCGGTTCCTGGCGGAGCAGGGTTACGCCTACACGATCACCGACGCCGACGACGTCGTCGCCTGAGCACCGCCGTCACCTGAGCACCGCCGTCACCTGAGCACGGCCGTCGTCTGAGCGCGGTCGTCGCCTGGACATGGCCGCCGCCTGAACATGGCCGTCACCTGAGCACGGTTGTCACCTGAGCGTTGTTATGGGCCCTCGGCCACCACGTCGAGGGCCTGGTCGATCAGTTTCAGTGCCTCGTGCGCGTCGCCGCCGTCCCTGGCCCAGGTCAGGAGGGCGTTCATCATGGCCCCGACGCAGGCGCCGACGAAGGCACGGCACCGGAAGTCATCGGCCGGGCGGCCCAGGCGTTCGGCCAGGGGGACCGCCAGGAACGTGATCGAGTCCTGCAGGCTGTCCAGGGCGCGCATCCTCAGCGCCGGGACGCCCAGCTGGAGCCTGGCCCGCTCCAGGGCCTGGTCGACCTCGTGCTGGGTGGTCGCCTTGAAGGCGTCCACGAACGCATGCCGCACCACCTCCAGCGGGGTCAGGCCGTCCGGTGCCGCTCGGATCTTCTCCGCCATCAGCTCGTCGTAGCGGTCCTGGATGACCACGTCTTCCTTGGTCTTGAAGTATCGGAAGAACGTGCTCGGGGAGATCTCCGCGGCCTCGGCGATCTGCTCCACCGTGGTCGCGTCGTAGCCCTGCTGGACGAACAGGCGCACCGCGTGCTCCTGGATCGCCCAGCGGGTCTTCTGCTTCTTGCGTTCACGCAACCCTGGTGAGCCCATCCACCGATTCTTCCGCACCGGGGTGCCGCCGGGCATCGGGCAGGAACAGGGCCGCCAGGAGGGCGCCGATGACGCCGATGGCGGAGCAGACCATCAGGACCGCGGCCATGGCGTCCACGAAGGCCGTCCGGGCGGCCAGGGCCAGGGCCGCGTCCCCGGTCCGGGCGGCCAGGGTCACGCCGGCGGCCACCGAGCGCCGGGCCGCCTCCGGGGCGCCGTCCAGCCGGCCGCGGTACACGGCGCTGGAAAGGCTGCCGAGCAACGCCACGCCCAGGGCACCCGCCACCTGGCGGAAGGTCATCGTGATCGCGGTGCCCGAGCCGGCCTCGTCGCGCGGCAGGGCGCCCAGCACCTCGTCCATCGCGGGCGTGATCGCCAGGCCGATGCCCGCCCCGGCGATCGCCAGCCAGGTCGCCACGGTGCCGTAGCCGGAGCCGACCCCGGTCCGCACGCCCAGGCCCAGGCCCAGCGCGCCGATGAGCAGGCCGCCCGCCACCGGGACCCGCGTGACGGTCAGGTGGGCGAGCCGCTCGCCCAGGGGTGCCCCCACGAACAGGCCGGCGATCAGCGGGAGCAGGCGCAGCCCCACCCCCAGGGCGTCGTCACCGCGGACCGCCTGCAGGTACTGGGGCAGGATGAACAGCACGCCGAAGAGGGCGAACGAGGAGAGGGTTCCGGCGGCGGTACCCCAGGCGAAACGCGGCCTCCGGAAGAGCCTCAGGTCGATCATCGGACTCTTCGCCCGGCGCTCCACCAGGACGAAGGCGGCCACGAGCGCAACGCCGCCGACCAGGCCGGCGAGGACCCTCGCATCGGTCCAGCCGCGGGTCGGGGCCTCGATCACGCCGTACACCAGGGCCACCAGGCCCACCGTCGACAGGCCGGCGCCGAGCAGGTCGACGCGCCTCGGCGTCGCCGCGCGCGACTCCGGGACGAGGAGGGCGACCGCCACCAGGGCGACCAGGGCCACGGGAATGTTGATCACGAAGATCGAGCCCCACCAGAAGTGCTCCAGCAGGTAGCCGCCGATGATCGGGCCCAGCGGCAGGCCGACGCCCATGCCCATGCTCAGCACGGAGATGGCCCGGCCGCGCTCGTGTTCGTCGAAGAGCACGGGCAGCACGGCCATGGTGAGCGGAGTCAGGATGGCGCCGCCGATGCCCATCAGTGCCCGGGCGGCGATCACCTGGAGCGCGTCCGTGGCGGAGACGGCCACCAGCGACGAGCCGGCGAACAGGGCCAGACCGATCATGAGCAGGCGTTTCCGGCCGTACCGGTCGCCCAGGGCGCCCATGGGGAGCAGGAGGCCGGCGAAGACCAGCACGTACGCGTTGACGATCCACTGCAGGTCGTCCGAGCCGGCGTCGAGCGCGGTGGCGAGCGTGGGCAGGGCGACGTTGAGGATCGTGGTGTCGAAGCCGACGGTGAGCACGCTGAGCACGATCGCGATGAGTGCCCACCAGCGTCGGGGGCTCGAAGTGACAGCATCCATTTTTTGAGAGTAACTATCATTTGAGTCCGGCCGTCAACTGAGAGCTACTTCACAGCGACAGAACGGATTGATACCCCGGCAGGCGAAAAATCCGAAAAGTCGCGGCGCGCAGCCCCCGACTTTTCGGCGGAAAGCGGGTCAGGCGGTGAGTTCGGCCGAGAGGAGCTCGGCGATCTGGGCCGTGTTCAGCGCCGCGCCCTTGCGCAGGTTGTCGCCCGTCACGAAGAAGTCCAGCGCCCTCGGGTCGTCGACCGAGCGCCTGATGCGGCCGACCCACGAGGGGTCGGTGCCCACCGCGTCGATCGGCATCGGGAACTCGCCCGCGGCCGGGTCGTCGACCAGGATCACGCCGGGGGCGTGGCGCAGGACCTCGCGGGCGCCCTCCGCGTCGACCTCGGTGCCGAAGACCGCGTGGACGGCGACCGAGTGGCCGGTGACGACGGGGACCCGCACGCACGTGGCCGAGACCTTGAGGTCGGGCAGGCCGAGAATCTTGCGGGACTCGTTGCGCAGCTTGAGCTCCTCCGAGGACCATCCGGCCTCGCGGAGGGAGCCTGCCCACGGTACGACATTCAACGCCAGCGGCGCGGGGAACGGACCGAGGTCGTCGCCCACGGCCCGGCGCACGTTGCCCGAGCGCGAGCCCAGGGTGCGGTCGCCGCCGACGCGCTCGAGCTGGTCGAGCAGCGTGTCGACGCCGTTCTGGCCGGCGCCGGATACGGCCTGGTAGGAGGCGAGGACGAGCTCCTTGAGCCCGTATTCGCGGTGCAGCGGGGAGAGCGCCACGATCATCGTGAGCGTGGTGCAGTTCGCGTTGGCGATGATCCCCTTCGGGCGGTTGCGCACCTGCTCCGGGTTGATCTCGGGCACCACCAGCGGCACGTCCGGGTCCAGCCGGAAGGCGGCCGAGTTGTCCACCGCGATGGCGCCGCGCGCGACCGCGATCGGCGCCCACTCCGCGGAGACCTCGTCGGGCACGTCGAACATGGCCACGTCGACGCCGTCGAAGACCTCGGGGGTCAGCTCGTGGACGAGCAGCTCCTCGCCGCGCACGGTGAGCTTGCGGCCCGCCGAGCGCTTGGAGGCGACCAGCCGGATCTCGCCCCACACGTTCTTGCGCGACGACAGCAGCTCACACATCACGGAGCCGACGGCCCCGGTGGCCCCGACAACAGCCAGGCTCGGCAGACCGCCCATGAAGGACGAACCTACCTTCCGGTCCCCGCGTACACCACGGCTTCCTCGTCTCCGCCCAGCTCGAACGCGTCGTGAATCGCCCGGACGGCGACATCGAGGTCGGTGTCGCGGCACACGACCGAGACCCGGATCTCCGAGGTGGAGATCATCTCGATGTTCACGCCGGCCTCGGCCAGGGCCGCGAAGAGCTTGGCCGCGACGCCCGGGTTGGAGCGCATGCCGGCGCCGATGAGCGAGACCTTGCCGATGTGGTCGTCGAACAGGATCGACTTGTAGTCCACGGTGGACTTGATCCGCTCGAGCGCGGCCTTGGCGGCGGCGCCGTCGGTCTTCGGCAGCGTGAAGGAGATGTCGGTGCGGCCGGTGCCCTCGGTCGACACGTTCTGCACGATCATGTCGATGTTGGTCTCCGCGGCCGCGACCGTCTGGAAGATCCGCGCGGCGACACCGGGCTGGTCGGGCACGCCGACGATCGTGATCTTCGCCTCGCTGCGGTCGTGCGCGACGCCGGTGATGAGCGCTTGCTCCACGGAAAGGTCCTCCATCGATCCGGTGACCATGGTGCCGTTGGCGGTTGAGTACGAGGAACGCACGTGAATCGGCAGCGAGAACCGCCGCGCGTATTCCACGCTGCGCAGGTGCAGCACCTTGGCACCGCACGCGGCCAGCTCGAGCATCTCCTCGTAGGTGATCTGCTTGATGTGCCGGGCGTTCTTGGCGACCCGCGGGTCGGCCGTGAAGATGCCGTCGACGTCGGTGTAGATCTCGCAGACGTCGGACTGCAGCGCGGCGGCGAGCGCCACGGCGGTGGTGTCCGAGCCGCCGCGGCCCAGCGTGGTGATGTCCTTGGTGTCCTGCGAGACGCCCTGGAAGCCGGCGACGATCGCGATCGCGCCCTCGTCCAGCGCGCTGCGCAGGCGGCCCGGGGTGACGTCGATGATGCGGGCCCGGCCGTGCGTCGACGTGGTGATCACGCCGGCCTGGCTGCCCGTGTAGGAGCGGGCCTCGTACCCGAGGTTGTTGATCGCCATCGCGAGCAACGCCATGGAGATGCGCTCACCGGCGGTCAGCAGCATGTCGAGCTCGCGACCGGCGGGGACCGGGCTCACCTGCGACGCGAGGTCGAGGAGCTCGTCGGTCGTGTCGCCCATGGCCGAGACGACCACGACGACCTCGTTGCCGGCCTTGCGCGTGTCGACGATGCGCTCGGCGACGCGCTTGATGCGCTCGGCGTTGGCGACGGAAGACCCGCCATACTTCTGCACAATCAGCGCCACCGCCGTCGAGCTCCTTTCCAGGGCAAGGTCAACACGTGGTCAACGCAGCCGAGCGTACCGGGGTGGGATGCCCGCCGGGAGTGGCGTTCCACGATCCGGCCGCTCCGCCGGGCGAGAATACGCGGGTGCTTCCGCGACGGGTCGGCCATTATCCGATCACTGTGATCACCGGCACGGCGATGGCCGTGCTCACCGGCCTGCTCCTGTCGGGGTGCAGCTCCTCGGGCGGCCCGCCGTCGACCTCGACGACGACCCCGGCCGGCACCCCGCTGCCGGCCCAGCCGGACCCGCGCGGACTGCTCGCGGCCCGCGTGGCGGTGGCGAAGGACCAGCGGTACGTCGCCGCGTACACGCTCACCGTCCAGGGCAAGGCGCCCCGCTCGGTCCTGGTGTCGATCGCCTCCGACCGGACCTGGCGGGTCGACATCCAGGGCGGCGCGCTGGGCGGCACCGCGGACGTGGCCATCGCGAGCCGGCCCGAGGGGCAGTACCAGTGCCAGATCAACCCCTCCGGCAGCTGTGTGAAGGTCGCGGCGGCCGGCAAGAAGCTGCCCGCGGCGATCGATCCGCGGGTGCAGTACGTCTTCGTCAGCTGGCTCGACGTGCTGCTGGACCGGCAGATCCCGCTGTCGGTGGCGCCCGCCGAGCCGCTCGCGGGCACCTCGGCGCCGTGCTTCGCCGTCGAGCCCGGTGTGACCGCGATCGCACCCCCGATCGACCCCGGCACCTTCTGCTACAACGACAACGGCATCCTCACCGCGGCGCGGCTGCCGTTCGGCCAGCTGATGCTCACGGGTGAGGTGGTGGCCGCCCCGGCGACGATCTCGCTGCCCGGCCCGGTCGCGGACGGCGCGCCGCTGGGCACGTCGGCCCCGCCGCCCCCGCCGCCCGCGGCCAGTGGCGTACCCAGTGGCGCCGCGTCGGCAAAGCCCGTAGGGTAGGGCTTGACATGTGGCAGACGCTTCTTCTTCGTCGCCGCGACGGGGCCCGACAGGCCGGCACCTCGTCGCGGGGATGATGCGCGCGTCCGCGCTCCTGCCGGTCTGACTTCCCCAGACCTTTCCGCGCATCGTGCGCGACAACCCAGGAGCAGGAAAGCATGTCCGATATCGCCCGTCAGACCAACAGCCGTATGCCCATTCACCGCTACCGGCCGTTCTCCGAACAGTTCCCGATCCCGCTGACCGACCGGCAATGGCCCGCGAACGAGGTCACGGTCGCGCCCCGGTGGTGTGCCGTGGATCTGCGCGACGGCAACCAGGCCCTGATCGACCCGATGTCGGTCGAGCGCAAGCGGCGCATGTTCAACCTGCTGGTCCGGATGGGGTACAAGGAGATCGAGGTCGGGTTCCCGGCCGCCTCGCAGACCGACTTCGACTTCGTACGCACGCTGATCGAGCAGGACCTGATCCCCGAGGACGTCACGATCCAGGTGCTGACCCAGTGCCGGGACAACCTGATCGAGCGCACCTTCCAGTCGCTGGTCGGCGCCCGCCGCGCGATCGTGCACTTCTACAACTCGACCTCGACGCTGCAGCGGCGGGTCGTGTTCGGCCTGGACCGGGCCGGGATCACCGACATCGCCACCACGGGCGCGCGGCTGTGCCAGAAGTACGCCGAGGCGATCACCCCGGACACCGAGATCTACTACGAGTACTCCCCCGAGTCCTACACCGGCACCGAGCTGGACTACGCGCTGGAGGTCTGCAGCGCGGTCATCGAGGTGCTGCAGCCGACGCCGGACCGCCCGCTGATCGTCAACCTGCCGGCGACGGTGGAGATGGCCACGCCCAACGTCTACGCCGACTCCATCGAGTGGATGTCGCGCAACCTGCCGCGCCGGGAGTCGGTCGTGCTGTCCCTGCACCCGCACAACGACCGGGGCACCGCGGTCGCGGCCGCCGAACTGGGCCTGCTGGCCGGCGCCGACCGGGTCGAGGGGTGCCTGTTCGGCAACGGCGAGCGGACGGGCAACGTCGACCTGGTGACCCTGGGGCTGAACCTGTTCTCGCAGGGCGTCGACCCGCAGGTGGACTTCTCGGACATCGACGAGATCAAGCGCACGGTGGAGTACTGCAACCAGCTGCCGGTCCACGAGCGCCACCCGTACGCGGGTGACCTGGTCTACACCGCGTTCTCCGGCTCGCACCAGGACGCGATCAAGAAGGGCTTCGAGGCCCTCAACCGCGACGCGGCGGCCGCCGGGGTCGACGTCGACCAGTTCACGTGGGGCGTGCCCTACCTGCCGGTCGACCCGAAGGACCTGGGCCGCTCCTACGAGGCCGTCATCCGGGTCAACTCGCAGTCGGGCAAGGGCGGCGTCGCGTACGTCATGAAGTCCGAGCACCACCTGGACCTGCCGCGCCGGCTGCAGATCGAGTTCTCGGGCGTCGTGCAGCGGCACACCGACGACGAGGGCGGCGAGGTCAACCCGCAGCAGATGTGGGACTTCTTCGCGGGCGAGTACTTCTCGGACCGGCGGTTCACGCTGACGTCGTACGAGGCCAGCACGGTCGACGGCAAGGTCACCCTGGAGGCCGAGATCACCGTCGACGGGCAGGCCCGCAGCGTGCACGCGACCGGCAACGGGCCCATCGACGCGTTCGTGCACGCCCTGGGCGACGTCGGCGTGGACGTGCGGGTGCTGGACTACGCCGAGCACGCGTTGACGTCGGGCGAAGGGGCGCAGGCGGCGGCGTACGTCGAGTGCTCCGTCGACGGCCGGACGTACTGGGGCGTCGGCATCGACGCGAACATCGTGACGGCCTCGTTGCGCGCCGTGCTCAGCGCGGCCAACCGGGGCTGACAGTCGCCTATCGGACCCGCCCGTGGCGATCGACACGGGCGGGTCCTCCAACACTTGTTCGCATTGATGCCGCACAGTAGGGGGCGTGCGCCCCTCCACCAACGGCAAGGCCGTTCTCATCGCTCTAGCGCTCGCCACGGTGCTCACCGGCGCCGGTAGCTGCGACGTCTCCTCCACCCCCGGCTCGGCCACGGGCTCCTCGGACACGGGCACGAACACCGGCTCCGGCGGCGGGGGTGGCAACGCGAAGGCGTCGCTGGACACGTTGACCGTCGCCACGGCCGCCTCGATGTCCGGCTACAGCCGCGAGAAGTTCACGCACTGGATCAGCCAGGGGAACGGCTGCGACACGCGCGACGTCGTACTGAAGCGAGACGGCAAGAACGTCAAGGCCACCGCCGACTGCAAGATCACGGCGGGCTCCTGGCACAGCCCGTACGACGACAAGGACCTGACCGACCCGCAGTCCCTCGACATCGATCACATGGTGCCGCTCGCGGCCGCGTGGCGCTCCGGCGCCGCGAAGTGGACCGACGAGCAGCGCAAGGACTTCGCCAACGACCTGACCCGGCCGCAGCTGTTCGCGGTCAGTCTCCAGTCGAACCGGTCGAAGGGTGACCAGGACCCGTCGACGTGGAAGCCGCCGAACCACGCGTTCTGGTGCACGTACGCCACCGACTGGGTAACAGTGAAGTCCTACTACAAGTTGTCCGTGACGACCGCGGAGAAGACCGCGCTCTCGGACATGCTGGCGACCTGCTGATGCGCTTCTGGAGGAACCGGATGACGGAGACGAACCCACCCGCTTCGGCCCCGGCTGCTGACCCGGTTCCTCCACCGACTTCGGCTCCTTCGGAGGCACCGGCCGCTTCGGCATCCACCGAGGCGGCCGCTTCCACCGAGGCGCCTGCTTCCACCTCGGTACCTGCATCTTCGGAGGCGCCGGCTTCTTCGGAGGCGCCGCGGACCGACATCGTGGCCGGCCCGGGCGGGGTCATGACCGACGAGGTCGGAGTCGTGACCGGGGAGCTGACCCTGCAGTCCGAGATCGGCGCCGACGGGGCCTTCGTCGTCAAGGTCCAATACAAAGACGCCGATGAATGGTACTCAGTGACGGGCGCCAAGGGCACGCTGAAGGACCCGGCCGACCTGGCGGCCGTCCACGCCGTCGTCGCCGGGATCCTCAACCGCCCCGAGGGCTAGACCGCCCGTCGGCCCTCGAAGGCGCGGCCCAGGGTGATCTCGTCGGCGTACTCCAGGTCGCCGCCGACGGGAAGGCCGCTGGCCAGCCGGGTGACGTTGAGGCCCATCGGCTTGACCAGCAGGGCGAGGTACGTCGCCGTCGCCTCGCCCTCGGTGTTGGGGTCGGTCGCGAGGATGAGCTCCTTGCACGTGCCCTCGGCCAGGCGCGTCATCAGCTCGCGGATGCGCAGGCTGTCGGGGCCGACGCCCTCGAGCGGATTGATCGCGCCGCCGAGCACGTGGTAGCGCCCGCGGAACTCCCCCGTGCGCTCGATCGCCACGACGTCCTTGGGCTCCTCGACCACGCAGAAGACCTCGTCGCTGCGGCGCGGGTCGCGGCAGATCCGGCAGAGCTCGGCCTCGGCCACGTTGAAGCAGCGCGTGCAGAACCGCACGAGCTCCTTGACCCGCTGCAGCGCCTGGGCCAGGCGCTTGACGTCCGCGGGGTCGGCCGAGAGCACGTGGAACGCGATGCGCTGCGCGCTCTTCGGCCCGACCCCGGGGAGGCGACCGAGTTCGTCGATCAGATCCTGGATGGCGCCTTCGTACACGCCGGTCGCCCGTTAGAAGCCGGGCAGCCCGAGCCCGCCGCCCAGGCCCCCGAGCCCGGCGGTCAGCGGGCCCATCTTCTGCTCGGTCAGATCACGGGCGGCCTGGGCCGCGTTGTGCACCGCCGCGACGACGAGGTCCTCGAGGGTCTCGACGTCGTCCGGGTCGACCGCCTTGGGGTCGATCTTCACCGACACGACCTCGCCGGTCCCCTTGACGGTCGCCGTGACGAGCCCGCCCCCGGCCGTCCCGGTGAGCTCGGCCTCGGCCAACTCCGCCTGCGCGGCGACCATCTGCTGCTGCATCTTCTGGGCCTGCTTCATCATCTGCTGCAGGTTGGGCTGTCCACCGGGCCGCACAGAGCGCTCCTTCATGGTCGGATTCTTCAATCAAAGCTTAGGGCCTGCCGAGCGTCCGCTTCCGAGCCGACCCGCCAGCGGAAATTCCATTTGCCCACGTCGCTGGGCCCGGTCACGCTAGGTTGAGCTTCACCGGCGACGACACCCTGGGTGACAACAGAGGCACGGCGAGTGGGAGTTTCGCAGGTTGCGATATGGCACTTTGTGGTCTGGCGATCTGTGACGCAGCCGACTCATACTGTTTGACGAGGCTAAGGGGGGAACCGATGCCGACCGTCTTCTATCAAGGTCACGACATCGTCATCACTGATGATGTCTACGCGATCTGGAAACCCGAGCCCCAGGTGTTCGACCTGGAGGCCCTCGAAGATCTGCGTGTGGAGCACGACGGTCGCCCCGGACGAATGGTACTCCTCGTCGCGGGCGCCCTGGTCACCGTGGGGGCGGCGGCCGCAATGACGCTCACCGACGGCGCCGGTCAATACGTCATCGCCGCGGCCGTGCTGTCCGTGCCTCCGCTCACGGGCCGCGCGATCCGCATCTTCACCCCGGTCGTGTGGCTCCTGCGCGCCAGCTACGGCGGGGCCGGCGTCACCCTCTTCGCATCGAGCAACGCGATTACCCTGCTGCGCGTGCGGCGCAGCCTGATGCGTGCCTTCGCGGCGAACGCGGCCAACGTGGAGCGCCTCGACCGCACCGGCTACGCCGATGCCTACAGGAGGCTGAACTCCCTGCTCTGAGGGGTGGCCCCAGAACCTGCCCGCGGGACTCGTAGTCCCGCGGGCAACGCCCGTTGCCCGGTTTGCCGGATATATGCATTCATGGGCCAACCTTGCATACTGACGTGTCGTTGTGCAACGCGCTCCGTATGCTGAAGGTTCACGTCCTAGGGTTTGAGGAGGCCGACCCGATGGCCGAGAACAGTAAAGCCCTCGAATGGCGCAGGTCCCGTTTCTGCGGCAACCAGGCGTGCGTGGAAGTCGCATTCAGCGCGAATTCGGTTCTGATCCGGGATGGCAAGCATCCGGATGCGGCGCGCTTGCAATTCAACCCCGACGACTGGCGGGCCTTCATCGCGAGTCTGACGGCCGGCAAGGCCTAGCCGCGGTCGAACTGGCCGATCTTCACGCCGGCCACGAACGCCCGCCACGGGCCGGACTCGAAGGAGAGCACCGCCTCGCCGGGGTTCTTGCCGTCGCGAACGAGCACATCATTCGCGGTGGCGACCTCGACGCACGTCGTGTTGCCGCAGTAGGAGCTGCGGCGGAAGACGCGTGGCATGGCCGATTCGTGCATGGTTCACCTGGGTTTCTGACGGGGAGGCACTCGCCTCCGGTCGGGTCCTTCGGCGTCAGGCCGAAGATCCTTCATCGGCCGGCCAGAAATCCGCGGTGGCGGGGGCCTTCGCGGCGGCGGCTATCCTCCGGGCCGATTCGACTTCCCCGATCGAGGCATCCCACATCCGATCCCAGCCCTCGCGGTGTCGCGCAATGCGGACGGAATCGTCGACGATTTCGTCGATGGTATAGCTCTCTCGGTACAACACTGCGTGGCTGTTGTCCTCGCTCGACAAGTACAGCAGGTCGTATTGACCGAAAGGCGGATATGGACTCGAAAGCGGGTGGAGGCGCACGTTGAGCCAGCCTTCGGCAATGGCCGAACTGACCGCGGACAATGCCTCACCGAGCGCTTCGGCCCCGCCGTACCGGCGCAGGAGTACCGACTCGTCGAACAGTGCGAAAAGCTTGGGGCGCGGGGCGCGATCGCGCAGCGCCTTCCAACGCGCGGTCCGGATCTCGGCGCGCGTGCGAATCTCGTCATCGGTCAGGTCGCCCACGAAGCCGCTGGTCACGGCGAGGGCGTAGGCCTCGGTCTGCAGCCATCCGGGGATCGCCGCCGGCGCGAAGCTCCGTATCACGGTCGCCTCGGCCTCGAAGCTGATCAATTGACGCAGGGCCGGCGTCAGCATGTCCTGATAACGCCGGTCGTCCCACCACTGCTTCCGCTGCCGCTTGGAGGCCTTGGCCGCCTGGATCAGATCCTCGACGGTGTCGCGGTCCTTGATGCCCAGATAGGACAGCAGCGGGCGCAGGTCGTTCGCGGAGATCGTGACCTCGCCGGACTCGATCCGCATCACTTTGGAGAGGGACCACTCCATCGCCTCGGCGACCTGAGACTGGGTGTCTCCCTTTCGGGAGCGGGCGTCCTTGATCGCCAGCCGAACCTTCCGGCGAGCAGCCGCGGGCGCGTCACCCGAACTCATCGTGTCCCTCGTTGGACGTATGCCTAGTAGCCATATCGCAAAGCGTGGTTCAGCCTACGCGCCTGGTCGAGGCGTTTGGGTAAGACATGAAAAGAACCGAGTCGTGCCATACCCCGCCGTGTCGGGAAATATGGTCGCTCACTCGGGTGGCCCGCTCGGGCCGTGGCCCAGTGTAGGACCCAGAGGCCATACGGCAATCGGTGATATGGCAGATTCGCCGGATCGTTACCTACCGGACAGTAGAGTCACGATCCGGCGAAAGTGGTCAGCTCGCCGCGCCGGTGCGGTCGCGCCATTCCAGCGCACGGATCAGGGCGCGGCGGACCTGGCCGAAGGTCTGCCGATCGGTGCTGTGGAACAGCCGCACGTCCTGCAGGCCGTACCGGGCGCGGATCTCCTGGGACGGGCGGGAGCGGCCGGAGCGCGGATGCTGCAGCACGTAGACGCCTTCGAGAAAGTCCAGGCGGTACTGCACGGGTGCCGGATGCAAGATCACGACGTGATCAGTGGTGACGATCAGGTCGGGGCCTTGATAAAACATTCGCATTTCCCTTCCCCTCGGCCTTGCTCAAGGGGCCGGTCGTGCGGTAAGGATGACATCAGGTATCGATGCTGCCGCTCCGCGTGACCGAAGTGGCGGCCGCAACAAGAACAGCGCCCGGTGACCGCCGGGCGCTGTTGCGTTTCCGCCACTCGCCCCCTCGTGGCTCTCCTTCGATGGTTGCATGGCCGCATGCCTGTGCGCTAGCTCTCAATCTGCCATATCGCAGGTTGCCTGAAAGCCGCTTGCATTGCGCGGCGGCGTCCGAGCGGGCGCGTCAGATCGGCAGCGGGTCGGTGCGGAACTCCAGGGCGCGGATCAGGGCCCTGCGCACGGCGCCGAACGCCGCCCGATCGGTGGTGTAGAAGAGACGCACGTCGGCCGAGCCGAGGCGCGCGCGAATCTCGTGCCCCGCCCGGAAGCCGGCCCCCCGGCCGTGCCTCACGACATACGGCGACATGATCTGCTCGAGCGGGTAGCGCAGCTCCCGCGGGTGCAGGACGACCACGTGCGTGCTGGTGATCAGGATGTCCGAACTCCGGTAGAACATCGCTGCCCCCTCCGACAAGTAATCAGATGGTCGCACGCGGTGTCACGCCGGAGAAGGCATTGACCTGCCATATCGCAGATGGCGACATGACGTTTGCCTGTCCGGCGGATGTCGTTCCGGGAGTCATGTGGTTCCGGGAGTGATGTGTTCCGGGTGTGCGGTCTTCCCGGGAGTGCGGCGTCGGGCCGGCGCGGGTCGCGGCGCCGGGCTTCGCCGCGCGCGCCGCGAGCACATCAGGGCATGAGACGCTCGCCACACTCGGCTGTGCGCCATCTGCGGCCTTCGCGCCAGGAGCGACAACGCCGGGCCCCGTTGAGCGGTAGCCCGGCGTTTCGCCTGGTAGAACCGGCGGAGGATACGAGATTCGAACTCGTGAGGGTTTTATCCCAACACGCTTTCCAAGCGTGCGCCCTAGGCCTCTAGGCGAATCCTCCGTGCGCCAGGATACCCATCGCTCGCCGGGTTCGCGCACCGGGTATTGTGGTCCGTAAGCCGCTCGTGCGGCGACACCTCATGAACCTCCCCAGGGCCGGAAGGCAGCAAGGATAAGTGAGCTCTGTCGGGTGCACGAGCGGTGTTTCATATCCGAGCCCGCCCGCGTGACGCCCGCCGGAAAGTGTCGGTGGTCGGGAGTACGGTGGTCCCGGCTCTAGTCGAACGGAGGACCGCTGGTGGCGCTCGCGCTCTACCGCAAGTACCGGCCTCGGACGTTCGCCGAGGTCATCGGCCAGGAACACGTCACCGAGCCGCTGTCGCAGGCGCTGCGCTCCGGACGACTCAACCACGCCTACCTCTTCTCCGGCCCGCGCGGCTGCGGCAAGACGAGCAGCGCCCGCATCCTGGCCCGCTCCCTCAACTGCGAGCGCGGCCCGACCCCGGAGCCGTGCGGCGAGTGCCAGTCCTGCCGCGACCTCGCACCCGACGGCTCCGGCTCGATCGACGTCATCGAGATCGACGCGGCCAGCCACGGCGGCGTCGACGACGCGCGCGACCTGCGCGAGCGAGCGTTCTTCGCCCCGGTGTCGAGCCGCTTCAAGGTCTACGTCATCGACGAGGCCCACATGGTGTCCTCGGCCGGCTTCAACGCGCTGCTCAAGCTCGTCGAGGAGCCGCCGGAATACGTCAAGTTCGTCTTCGCGACCACCGAGCCGGAGAAGGTCCTCGGGACGATCAAGTCCCGGACCCACCATTACCCCTTCCGGCTGATTCCCCCGGGGGTCCTGCGGCCCTATCTCGAACAGCTCACCGCCGCGGAGGGCGTGAAGGTCGAGCCCGCGGTCTTCCCGCTGGTCGTCCGTGCCGGCGCCGGCTCCGCCCGAGACACCCTGTCGGTGCTCGACCAGCTCATCGCCGGCGCGGGCGAGGACGGCGTCACCTACAACCGCGCGGTCGCCCTGCTCGGCGTCACCGACGTGGCCCTCATCGACGAGATGTGCGAGTCCCTGGCCGCCGACGACGGCCGCGGCGCCTACGGCGTCATCGATCGCGTGGTCGAGGCCGGCCACGACCCGCGCCGCTTCGCCTCCGACCTCCTCGAGCGCCTGCGCGACCTGATCGTCCTGCAGCAGGTGCCCGACGCCGTCGAGAAGGGCCTGCTGGACGCCCCGCACGACCAGCTCGACCGCATGGGCGCGCAGGCTTCCCAGCTCGGCCAGGCCACCCTCTCGCGCTTCGCCGACATCGTGCACAACGGCCTCACCGAGATGCGCGGCACCACGGCCCCGCGCCTGCTGCTCGAGCTCATCACCGCACGCATGCTCCTGCCGGGCGCGGACGATTCGAGCTCGGCCCTTCTGCAGCGCCTGGAGCGCATGGAGCGTCGCCTCCAGGCCGGCGGCGTCCCGGCCGCTGCCCCCGCTCCCGTCGCCGCCCCTGTCGCCGCCGCCTCTGCTCCCGCCGCTGCCCCCGTCTCCGCCGCACCCGCGTCGCCCGCTCCGGCTCCATCCCCGGCATCGGCCGACGGCGGGAACCGGGGCCTGGACTACATCCGCGACGCCCGCTCGAATGTCGCCCCGCCCGTGGCGCCGACGCCTCCGAGCACCTGGTCCGAGGCACCCGCACCCGCGCCCTCGCCCGCACCCGCGCCCTCGCCCGCACCCACGCCTCCGCCCCCGGCTGCCGCTGCGGCCCCACCGGCTGCGGCCGCTCCGGTGCACAGCGGCGGTGGAGGCATGGACGCCGAGGCGATCCGCCGGGTCTGGCCCGACCTGCTGGCCCTGGTGAACGACAAGAGCAAGAAGGCCGGCGCCATCATCCGCGAGGCCACGGTCCAGGACGTCGAGGGCACCACGCTGGTGCTCGGTTTCAAGTACTCGACGCACGCCGACATGCTCAACGCCTCCCCGGACGTGCTGCTGAAGGCCCTGCAGGAGCTGCTGGGCGGCCGCTGGCAGGTGCGCTGCGAGGTGGGCGGCCAGCCGGGCGGCGGAGGCGGCGGCAACCGCCCCGCGCCCCCGAAGCCCACGCCCCAGCCCTCCGGCCCCTCGGCCCCGACGTCGGGCCCGCCCTCGGGTCCGGGCGGCGGCCAGTCGTACGGCGCACCGCCGCAGCAGGCCCGTTCCCAGAGCGCTCCTCAGCCGGTCGGCGCCTCCCGGGCCGCGTCTCCCTCCGCTTCTGTCGCCACCGCCTCTTCGGCCGCCGATGAGGAATGGCCGGTCGCCGCGGTCCCGGGCGGCGCGGTGGCGGCCGCTCCCGCCCCGGCGGAGGACTGGCCGACTCCGGCGACCCCACCGGCGCCCGTCACCGTCTCCCAGCCGCCGGCGGTCGCCCCCCAGCCGCCGAGCACCGTGCCCGCCCACTCGTCCGTGTCGGCACCCCCCGTCATCGCGGCCCCTCCCACGGCGCCCGCCGCGTCCAGTTCGTCCGCATATGCCGGAAACGCCGCCCCAAATCCGGCCGCGTCCGTCTCCAGCGGGCACACGGCGACAACGGGCGGCCCCAACACCGCCGCACCCGCCCGCCCGCGGCAGGGCGGCTCCAGCGCCCTGGAGAAGGCCCGCGAGGCCGCCAGTCGGGCCGCGGCGGCCGCGGCCGGCGGCACTCGGCGCCCGGCGGGCCCCAACGCCGGGCCGGCCGCGGCGGTCGGAGGCCAGCCTGCGGCACGTGGGGGCAACTCGGCCTGGGACGGCACGGCGGCGGACGAGCCTCCGTTCGACCCCGAGTACGACTCTCCGGTCGCCGACCCGCGCTTTCCTGGCCTGGACCCCGGCGACGAACTGCTCGACGACGCGTCGGAGGTGCGGGAGACGAGCGAGGAGGCGGCGGTTCGGCTGCTGATGGAGACGTTCGGCGCCGAGAAGATCACCGAGATCAGCAGCTAGCTCCACGCCGCTGAACCACACCCGCCGGGCTCACGGGCCGGCCGGCGCGATGCCCATGAAGCGCTTGCGAGCTCGACCCAGCGACCGCAGGGCGGACCTCGATATTGTGCGATCCCCCGGCACCCGCGGACTTCGACTCGGGCCGCACGTCCGCGCCACCGCTGGAGTACCCATCCGCCCAGGAGGTCGGCACCACTCCGGCCGAGGCGAAGGAGGCGCACATCGGGGCTCGATCGATTGTCGAGGCTGCCCGCAGGCTCATGCCGCATCTGCGCTTCTTCTGACACACGATCCTGCGGTGCCTGGATGGACGCACCGCGTAGCGGCCACGCTGGTGTGAGCCGCCGGCGCGTATTGCGGCGACGGGGCTGAGACGAAAAGCCAAACGCCCGGCTGCCCCCTTGCGGAGGTGCCGGGCGTTTCTGCTGGCCGCCGGCGGTGGCGCTGGGATTCGAACCCTCGGGAGGGCGTAAACGATCATTCGCTTCCGAGGTCTGCCCTCTTCCGTCCAGGCGTGGTCACCGGTGTGTAGGGGCTGACTCGGACGGTGAGCCGGACGACCCGAAACGTCGGCGGACGTGGGCGAACGCGACGGCGACTGGGACCGCGCTTGGCACGCAGTCGCTCGGTTCGGCGCCGAGGTCGAACACGGCGTGCAGGATCGGCTCGGGGTTGGGTTTCATTCGGGCCGGATCGGCATAGGCGCGCCCGATCACGGAGGTGATGTACGGCGCAAGCCGTTTCGCGGTCAGGTATTCCATGACCGCGCCGGCAGAGTTGTTGCTGACGATGGCGATCGGCTTGCCGGCCTTGCGGGCAGCCACAATGACCTCCCGGGCGTACGGCGTAGGCGCCGAGGATCGGACCGCGTGTAGCTCGGCCGCGCACAGAGCATCCTCGACCGCGCGCGTGACCTCGGGTTGCCGCAGCGTGCCGACCCACCGGAGAAGCTCCAGCGGATCGGCGGTGCCGAGCAACTCCTCCGGGAGCGTCACGCCCTGGGCGTGAAGCAGCGCGCGGAGGTCATCGGCGACGCTGAGCGCGGGGTGTCCGGCGAAGATCGCACACACCGGCCCGTCGAAATCGAGGAGCAGCGGCCCGCGGCCGGCAAGGAGCCGGCTCAGCGTTGCATCGCGGCAGTCGATCCGCGCCGAGGCGGCCGACACCAAGTCGCGCGCCGGCCGCCGCCGAATCGGTCTGCCGGAGCAGCTCGTCTCGCTGCTGCGGCAGCACGAAGTCGACCAGGCCGCCGACCGGCGCAAGGCCGCGCAGTTGTGGACCGATGACGGGTGGGTGTTCGCCACACCGACCGGCGGCCCGCTCAACCCCCGAACGGATTACGACGAGTGGAAGCGGCTACTCAAGGCGGCCGGGCTACGAGACGGCCGGTTGCACGAAGCCCGGCATACGGCGGCCACCGTGCTCCTGATCCTCGAAGTGGCTGAGCGGGCGGTGATGGGCATCATGGGCTGATCCAACTCGGCCATGGCGAAGCGGTACCCGCACATCACGGGTCAGGTGCGGCGAGACGTGGCGAAGCGTGTCGGGGGGCTCCTGTGGCGACCTCCCGAAGAGGCCGACGACGCCAACTGAGACCGCACGCGAAAACGCCCGGTGACTCACTCAGAGTCGCCGGGCGTTCTTGCTGGCCAGGTGCGGTGGCGCGGGGATTCGAACCCCGGGAGGGCGTAAACCCTCACACGCTTTCGAGGCGTGCTCCTTAGGCCACTCGGACACGCCACCGCCGATGAGGTTACCTGACTCCCCGGGGCCATCCGCGCGGGGGCTCGCCGTTTGGCAGGATCAGCCTATGAGCACGCACATCGGCGCCGAGCCGGGTCAGATTGCCGAGCGAGTCCTCATGCCTGGGGACCCGCTGCGAGCCAAGTGGATCGCCGAAACGTACCTCAAGGATGCCCGCTGCTACTCGACCGTACGGAACATGCTCGGGTTCACCGGGACGTACGACGGTGTCGAGGTCTCCGTGCAGGGGTCCGGCATGGGCATGCCCTCGGCAAGCATCTACGCGCACGAGCTGATCAACGACTACGGGGTCAAGGCCTTGATCCGGGTGGGCAGCTGCGGGGCGATCCGCGATGAGCTCAGGCTTCGCGACGTCGTGGCCGCGATCGGGTCCAGCACCGACTCCAACATGAACCGCGCGCGGTTCGACGGGCTCATCGACTACGCGCCCGTCGCGGACTTCGGGTTGCTGCGCACGGCCGTCGACGTCGCCGCGGAGCAGGGGGTTTCGATGCGCGTCGGGCCGATCCTCGCCGCCGACGCGTTCTACACCGACCGGCCCGACCTCTACGACCGCCTCGCCGACTACGGGGTGCTCGCGGTGGAGATGGAGTCCGCGGCGCTCTACACGATCGCGGCTCGCTACAACGCCCGCGCGCTCACGCTGCTCACGGTCTCGGATCACATCAAGACCGGCGAGCGCACCACGGCGCAGGAGCGCGAGCAGACGTTCTCGCAGATGGTCGAGATCGCGCTCAAGACGATCATCCAGTAAAACCGGGCATAATGTATAAATCCGATATGTCGTGGCGCGGAGCGCCCGACATATCGGATCTACACCAGGCGGCAGGAGACAGGCGACGCGAGGACCGCCGTCGCAGAAGGCGAGCCACGCGGAGACCGCCGTCGTAGAAGACGAGCACGCGGAGACCGCCGTCGTAGAAGACGAGCGACGCCAGGGGCACCGTCCGGAAAGAGCCGGCCAGGGCCCCCACAGCATCACAACATCAGGACGCCAGCGCGGCCGTAGGCGACAGGCGAGCCGCCCGCATCGCCGGATACAGCCCCGCCCCAGCCCCGATCACCACCGTGGCCAAGAACCCGCCGACGAGAGCCCAGAGCGGCAACACCGCCGGCCACGAGCGCCACGCCGCATAGGACTCCGTCACCAGCAGGCCCAGCAGCACGCCGAAGAAGCCGCCCAGGCCGGCCAGGAGCAAGGACTCCGCGAGGAACTGGGCTCGAACGTCCCGCCGCCGGGCGCCCAGAGCGCGCCGCAGACCGATCTCCGAGCGTCGTTCCAGCACCGAGATGACCATTGTGTTCGCCACCCCGACGCCGCCGACCAGCAGGGCCACCGCGCCCAGGCCCAGCAGGAGCCCGGTGTACGCCTGGTCGGTCGCGGCCTTCGCCGCCAGCGCGTCCGAGGGGCGGGAGACCTGCACCTCGTTCGGCGCGGCGGGGTTGGCGGTCGCGGCCAGCACGTCGGCCACGGACGATACGGCGTCATCGCGCGAGCGGCTGTAGATGGTCGTCGCGTAGCCGTCGAAGCCGAGCACCGACGCGGCCACGGGCCAGCCGATCAGGGCGGCGGAGTCCAGTTCGGGCGCCAGCGGTACCGGATCCAGGATCCCCACCACCGTGAACCAGTGCCCGCCGAGCCACACGTTCAGGCCCAGGCCGTCGGTCAGGCCCAGGATCTCGGCCGCGCGCGAGCCGAGGACCACGGTGGGGTAGGTCGGCGCCGCGAGCCAGGTGCCGGCGCGGACGTTCGCGCCGACCGTGCCCGGCAGCGTCGTGCGCGCCGCGAGGACCGCGATGCCGCCGGTCTCCGAGGAGGGGATGCGGTCGGTGCGGTACACGTGCGCCGACGTGACCCGCCCGGTCGCCGACACGGTGGTGACGGGCCCGATGCGCGCGACCATGGCCTCGGCCTCCTCGGGCAGGTGGGAGGCGTCGCCGAAGAACGACTTGCCCGGCCCGACGGTGAGCAGGTTGGTGCCGAGCGCGGCCAGGCGGCGGTCGACCTCGGCGCGGCTGGAGGTCGAGATGCCCACGACCGCGACCATCGCGGCGATGCCGATCGCGATCCCGAGCGCGGAGAGCACGACCCGCAGCGGCCGGGTCCGCAGGCCGACCGCGCCGAGCCGCACGATGTCCGGGAACTTCATGCCAGCCGCCCGTCCCGCAGCGCGATCTGCCGCGGCAGCGAATCGGCGATCTCCCGGTCGTGAGTGATCACCACGACGGTCGTCCCCGCGTCCCGCAGCGAGCGCAGCAACGCCATGACCTCGGCCCCGGCGGCGCTGTCGAGGTTGCCCGTGGGCTCGTCGGCGAGCAGCAGGGGCGGCGAGCCGACCACCGCCCGGGCGATCGCCACCCGCTGCCGCTCGCCGCCGGACAGCTCGTGCGGGCGGTGCGAGAGGCGATGGCCGAGGCCGACGCGCTCCAGTGCGGCGGCGGCCCGGCGGCGGCGGGCGGCGAGGGCGACGCCCGCGTAGAGCAGCCCGTCGGCGACGTTGTCCAGCGCCGAGCGCCCCGGCGCGAGGTGGAACTGCTGGAAGACGAACCCGATGGTCGTGGCGCGCAGCCGGGACAGGCCGGCGTCGGAGAGCGCGGAGACGTCCCGGCCGTCGATGCGCACGGTGCCGCTCGTCGGCACGTCCAGCGCGCCGATGAGGTGCAGCAGCGTCGACTTGCCCGAGCCCGACGGTCCCACGACGGCGACCAGCGCGCCCGCCTCGACGCGCAGCGAGACGTCGTCGAGGGCGACGACGCCGCCCGGGTACACCTTCCGGACCGCCTCGAGCGCGATCATCCGGCGACTCCGACCGTCAGGCCCGCGGTCAGGCCGGGGCCGGAGACCTCGACGCGCAGCGAGACGTCGTCGAGGGCGACGACGCCGCCCGGGTACACCTTCCGGACCGCCTCGAGCGCGATCATCCGGCGACTCCGACCGTCAGGCCCGCGGTCAGGCCGGGGCCGGAGACCTCGACGCGCCCGGAGGCGAAGAGGCCGGTCGACACCGCCACGATGCGAGTCGTACCGCCGTCGACGACCTGCAGCCCGTAGCCGCCCTCGGCCAGTGCCACCAGCGCGCCGACCGGCACGATGAGGACGTCCGGGCGCTGCTGCGACACCAGGGTCACGGTCACCGGCGCCGCGTCGTAGGTGCCCAGCTTCCCCTGGTCGGCGACGGTCACTGTCACGTCGACGGTCACCCTGGTCTGGTTGTTCTGCACGGAGGCCGTGGCCACCGCCCCGATCGCGGCGATCTTCCCCGGCACCTCGCGGTCGTCCGGCAGCTTGACCGTGGCATCGGCCCCGACGGCCGCGAGCCGCTGCTCGGTCACGTCGAGCTGGACGGTGACCAGCCGGGTCGAGCCCGTCCACTGCAGGATCGGGCCGGCCGCGTTGTCGCCGAGGTGCGCCTTGACCTCGCCCACGCGCACGGCGTCGGGCGCGACGACGATCCGGCCGAGCTCGACCGTTCCCGTCTCCGGCAGCCCGAGGTCCGACTGCCAGTCGCGCACGGCGTCGGCGGTGGCCCCGGTGAACGAGTCGTCGGCGGTGAAGCCCTTGTACCCGAGCGCGGCGAGGTTGGCCTCGAACGCGCGCACGTCCTCGCCCTCGTCGCCCGGCTTCAGCGCGCGGTAGAAGGGGGCCGCGGCGTAGAACAGCACGACGGGGCGGCCGTCGGCGCGGTACAACACCTCGTTGCGCCGCACCGTGGACCCCTCGGCCGGCAGCCCGGTGACGATGCCGGGCAGGCGGCCGTTGACCGTCACCGGATCGCCGAAGCCGAGCGTGCCGTCCACGGTCTCGGTCGCGGTGAGCGTGCCCTTGGTGATGGTAGCGGTCTTCGGGGCCGGCGCCGCGCTCGTCGCGGGTGCCGGACGGTTGAGGCCGACGTACGCCGCCGCACCCGCCACGACGAGCACGGGCACGAGCCACAACAGACGCTTCACCGCCGCACCACGCTCTTGCACGCCTCGGCCGCGGCCTTGAAGGTCGGCGAGTTGAAGTCCAGTCCGCTGTTGAGGATCGCGGAGACGCCGGTGTTCGGGTCCGGGTCGGGCATGTCGACCCCGTGCTCGCGCATGCACTTGGCGAAGGCCCGCGCCTGCTCCAGCTGCTGCGGCGAGAGGTTCTCGAGGGTCCCGCCGTTGGGCAGGTACCGCTGGCAGGCCGAGGCCGCCGAGACCGCCTTGTTCCGGTCGCCGCCGGTCGCGTTCGGGTCGAACTGGATGTTGCCGTCGGGGCCGGGATCGGGCACGTCGATCCCGTGCTCGCGCATGCACTTCGCGAACTGACGGTTGGCCTCGGCTTTGTCGACCGCCTTGTCGACCGCGGCCGAGGGCTTCGCGGTGCCCCCGTCGGCCGAGGCCACCGACGGGCCGGACGGCTTCGACGAGCACCCGAACAGCAGCGCGCAGCTCAGCAGAACCAGCAGCTTCTTCATGCGGCCCAGTCAAGGCGCGCGGCCGTAAGGGGGGCGTCAGCACCGGCGCTTATCCCCGCCTTACGGCCGCGGCGGGCACCATGAGGGGATGCGAGTGCTGGTGGTCGAGGACGAGCAGCTGCTGGCCGACGCCGTCGCCGAGGGCCTGCGCCGGGAGTCGTTCGCGGTCGACGTCGCCTACGACGGCTCGGGGGCCTTGGAACGGCTGGGCGTCAATGAGTACGACGTGCTGGTTCTCGATCGGGACCTGCCCGGCGTCGACGGTGACGAGGTCTGCCGCCAGGTGAGCGCGCGGCTGCCCGGCACCCGCATCCTCATGCTCACCGCGGCCTCGGCCGTGGCCGAGCGGGTCGCCGGGCTGTCCCTCGGCGCCGACGACTACCTGGGCAAGCCCTTCGCGTTCACCGAGCTGGCGGCCCGGGTCCGGGCCCTGGGCCGGCGTGCCCGCGCGGCCGCCCCGCCCGTGCTGGAGCGCGGCGACCTGCGGCTGGACCCGAACCGGCGCGAGGTGTTCCGCGCCGGGCACTACGTGGGGCTGACCCGCAAGGAGTTCGCGGTGCTGGAGGAGCTGCTGCGGGCCGGGGGCGCCGTCGTCTCGGCCGAGCAGCTGCTGGAGCGGGCCTGGGACGAGCACATCGACCCGTTCACCAACGTGCTGCGGGTGACCGTGATGACGCTGCGCCGCAAGCTGGGCGATCCGCCC
The DNA here is from genome assembly GCF_050947935.1 of Dactylosporangium sp. CA-052675. GTDB lineage: Bacteria > Actinomycetota > Actinomycetes > Mycobacteriales > Micromonosporaceae > Dactylosporangium. The sequence goes on from NZ_CP192010.1 coordinate 10,048,689, forward strand.
GTGATCGAGACCGTTGCCGGAGTGGGGTACCAGATCCCGTGAAGCACCTGCGCATCCGCGTCCGCCTGACCGCCCTGTTCGGCGCGCTGTTCCTGGCCGGGGGCGTGCTGCTGCTCGGCGTGACCTACCTGCTGGTCCAGCAGAACATCCACCAGCGCAACTCGAACGTCAAGCTCGACGACCTGCCGCCCGAGGTGCGTCAGACCCTCGGGGTCGACCAGCGGCGCTTCCTCGACCTGGTGCAGCAGCTGCAGGCCCGCCAGGACCAGGTCGAGCAGGCCACCCTCGACGCGCTCGTCACCCAGGGGTCGATCGCGCTCGGCCTGGTGACCGTGATCGGGGTCGGCTTCGGCTGGCTCGTCGCGGAGCGGGCGCTGCGGCCGGTCGAGCGGATCACCGAGACGGCCCGGCGGGTGGCCGGCGGCAACCTGCACGAGCGGATCGCGATGCGCGGGCCACGGGACGAGATCAAGGAGCTCGCGGACACCGTCGACTCGATGCTGGAGCGGCTCGACCAGGCCTTCGACGGGCAGCGCCGGTTCGCCGCCAACGCCTCCCACGAGCTGCGCACGCCGATCGCCATCAACCGCACGCTCATCGAGGTGGCGCTCGGCCGGCCGGACCCGCCGCCGGAGGTGGTGCAGCTGGGCGAGACGCTGCTGGCCGTGAACGCCCGGCACGAGCGGCTCATCGACGGGCTGCTCACGCTCGTCGCCTCGGACCAGCCGCTGACCGTGCACGACCGGGTCGACCTGGCCTCGGTGGCGAGGCACGTGGTTTCGGACCCGGTGGTTTCGGACCCGGTGGTTTCCGGCCCGGAGGTCTCGGCCGAGCTCGAGCCGGCGGTCGTCGTCGGCGATCCGGTGCTGCTGGAGCGGGTCGTGCAGAACCTGGTGGACAACGCGCTGGCGTACAACGTGCCGGACGGGAAGGTCTGGGTGACGACCACGCGGGCCGGTGACCGCGCGCGGCTCGTCGTGGAGAACACGGGGCCGGTCATCCCGGCGTACGAGATCCCGGGCCTCTTCGAGCCGTTCCGGAGACTGCGGTCCCGCACGGGCTCGGCCCGCGGCACCGGGCTGGGGCTGTCGATCGTCCGCTCGGTGGCGGTCGCGCACGGCGGGACGGCCGACGCCGAGCCGCGCGCCGGCGGCGGCCTCCGCGTCACGGTGACCCTGCCCACATAAAACAATCCGATCGATCGCACTTTTTGTTGGTACCGTCTGAGCATGACTGACGGCCGACTGGCGCGCGGCGAGCGTTCCCGCACCGCCGCCCTCGACGCCGCGGTCGTGCTGGCCACGGAGTCCGGCCTCGAGGGGCTGTCGTTCAACCAGCTCGCCGAGCGCCTCGGGGTGAGCAAGTCCGGCCTCTTCGCGCACTGGCGCACCAAGGAGGAGCTGCAGCTCGCCACGGCCGACCACGCCGAGGCGCGCTTCACCGAGCGCGTCGTGCGCCCGGCCCTGCACCGGCCGCGGGGCGTGCGCCGGCTGTGGGCGCTGCACGAGCTCCGGCTGGCCGACATCGCCTCGGGCGACCTGCCGGGCGGATGCTTCTTCGGCATCGCCCAGTTCGAGTTCGTGGGCCGGCCCGGCTCGGTGCAGCAGCGGCTCGCCGCGGCCCTGGAGCGCTGGCACACGCTGCTCGAGCGGCTCATCGCCGAGGCCGTCGAGCTGGGCGAGCTGGCCCCGGACACCGACCCGCAGCAGCTGTCCTTCGAGCTCAACGCGCACGGCACGGCGGCCGTGTACGAGTCGCGGCTGCGGCCGGCGAGCAACGTCTACGAACACGCGCGCGCCGCCGCGCTCGGCCGGCTGCGCGGATTGAGCCCTCGACCACAACTACTTCCGGAGGCGTGATGTCCGGTCACCTTGCTGGGCACCTGTTCGGGCACGTGGAGCCGTTCACGGTGCACTTCGACGACCTCGACCCGATGGGGATCGTGCACAACGCGCGGTATGCGGTCTTCCTGGAGCGCGCGCTGTCGCGGTGGTGGGCCGAGCGCGGGGTCTCGTTCGCGGGCGGGCGGCCCTCGACCCCCGACGCCGTGCACGCCGTCGCCGAGTACTCGATCGCCTACCGGGCCCCGGTCCGCGGCACGGGCGAGATCGGCGTGCACTTCTGGCTCGAGTCGCTCGGGGAGAGCAGCGCGGTGTACCGCTTCCGCATCCTCTCCGCCGACGGCGCCACGGTCCACGCGGAGGGCCGGCGGGTCAACGTGAAGCTCGACCCGGTCACGCTGCGCCCGGCCCCGTGGACCGAGGCGGCCCGGAGCGCGGCCCGGCCGCTACTGGCGATCGTCCCGCAGGCGACCGTCCCGCAAGCGACCGTCCCGCAAGCGATGGTCGCTGAAGAACTCGCGCAGCAGCGCTGAGGCCTCGTCCGGCAGCACCCCGGCGATCACCTCGGGGCGGTGGGTGAGGCGCCGGTCGCGCATCACGTCCCACAGCGAGCCGACCGCGCCCGTCTTGGGCTCCCAGGCGCCGAAGACGACCCGCCCGACGCGGGCGAGCACGATCGCGCCCGCGCACATCGTGCACGGCTCGACGGTGACGACGAGCGTGCAGTCCTCGAGCCGCCAGCCGTCCGTCTTGGCCGACCGGCGCAGCACCAGCATCTCGGCGTGCGCGGTCGGGTCGCCGGTCAGCTCGCGCTCGTTGTGCGCGGCGGCGAGCTCGGCACCGTCCGGCCCGAGCAGCACCGCCCCGATGGGAACGTCGGCCCCCGCGCCGGCCGCGACCTCCAGCGCGCGGCGCATGGCCGTCTCCCACCGGCGGATCACGCCTCGCGCAGCTCCTCGATCTCGTCCCCGGCGCCGACGGCCTGGCAGATCTCCGCCGTGATGTCGGCCGGGAGCATGCCCTCCTGGGCGCACAGCTCCAGCAGCCGCCCGCCGGACACGCCGAGGTCGGCCAGCAGCTCGGGGTCGCCGACGGGCTCGACGTCGGGCTCGGCCGAGGGCCGGTCCTCCTCCTCGTCGTCCTCGTCCGCCTCGTCGGCATCGGCGTCGGCGATCTCGGGCAGCTGCTCCTCGATGTCGCCGAGCAGGATGGCGCCCAGCCGCGAGTCCTCGGCGAACACCTGGTCGGAGCCGAAGACCCGCAGGTCCTCACCCTCGTCGAGGCGCAGGATCGCGAGGTAGGCGTCGTCGGACTCGACGAACAGCAGCGAGACGGACGCCTCCGGATCGGCGTCACGCAGACGATCGGTGATCTCTTCGATGTCGGCGACACCGCTGAGGTCGAGCTCGGCTGCGGCCCAGCCCTCAGCGCCGCGCGTGACAGCGGCAGCGAAGTGCGACACGGTCCCCCCGGTCGGTGCTCGTCGGTACGCGTGAACACTATTCGAGCGGGTTGCGCCTTGCTGGCAAAGGGGCCCCGAGTCCGCCTCGGCGAGTCGTCCTCTCCTTGCGTCCGTCCGGGTGAACGCGAACGGGCCGAAGGACCGAACAGGGGGACTCAGCCGGCGATGCGGCGCCGGTTGGCGATGAGTTCGCGCAGGCGGTCGGCGCGCACCCGGCGGGGGTGGAGTCGCTCGCGGAGCGCCTTGGCGTCCGCGAGCTCGACGAGCAGCGCGAGCCGCCGTCGCCGCCGCTCGGGGTCGAGCCGCTGCAGCCTCAAAGCCATGTCGCTGAGCGTGATCCTCGTCGCAACGCTCGTCAAGAGAGCGTTTTTCACCACAACAGCCAGTCGCCGCCCGCTAGACGGTAGGCGACGAGCATGCCGGCGATCGCCAGCGCGACGCCGCTCGCGGCGGCCACCCCCACCGCCACGCCCCGGTCGCCGAAGCGGGCCAGGATCGCGGCCGCCCCCCACGCGACGAAGGCGGCGACGATGGTCGTCCACACGTAGGCGCGGGCCGAGGAGTTCATGAGCAGCCCGAACAGCAGCATCCAGGCCGCGCCCGCGGCGCCGCCCAGCGCGACCATCTGGCCGCGGGCGGGCAGCGGCTCCCGATAGGTCGGCCGGGGCTGGCTCACCTTGAACACGGGCGGCTTCAGCGCGCCCTGCCACGCCCCGTAGGCCGCGGCGGGGGTCGGGGGCCGGGAGGCCGGCGGCTGCGCGCTCAGGCGCGGCGGAGGCCCCACGACCGGCGGCCCCATGGCACCCGGCCAGGGGCCGGGCGGGGCGGTCGCCGCGGCGGGACCGCCCGGCTCCTTCCACTGCGACTCGCTCACTGCCACATCTGCAGCTTAGCCCGGTGCGTCAGCCGAAGACCGCGAGCCGTTTCCAGCTCGCCCCGGCCACCATGGTGAACTCGCCGCCGGCGACCACCTGGCGCAGCGGCTCGGCGGCGGCCAGCGTGCGCACCCCCACGACGCCGTTGGCCTGCGGCGCCCAGTCCAGCAGGCGGCCGGAGCCGTCCACCGCGGCGAGCTTGACCCGGCTGAGCGAGCCGTCGGTGCAGGCGCCCTGGCTGCCGTTGCGGGCGGTCTTGCAGGCGCGGTCGAAGTGCCCGCCGACGTACGCCACGTCGCCGAGCGCCGCCACGGCCTGCACGTCGCCGTCGAAGACCCGAAGCCAGCGCTGCCGTCCGTCGGGCGAGTAGGCCGCGGCCCGGCCGCCCTGCCCGCCCATGCCGGCGTAGACGGTGCCGTCGGCGCCGACGGCCACGGAGTGCACGACGGCCTCGGGGCGCGGCAGGAAGCCCTTGTCGAGCGCGCCGGTCACGGGGTCGACGGCGGTGAGGCGCGGCGAGTTCGAGACGTTGCCGGTCCGGTGGAAGGAGCCGCCGAGGTACACCCGGCCCGTCCCGGCCGCGAGCGACTCCACGGCGTCGTCGGTCGTGGGGGTCCACCGGGCGTCCAGCGCGCCCGTGGCCGTGTCGAACGCCGCGAGGTTGGCCCGCCGGGAGGAGTCGACCTGGGTGAAGCGGCCGCCGACGTACAGTCGCCCGCCCCGGACCGCGAGGGCCACCGGCGAACCGGCGATCGCGTGGCTGAACGCATCGACGGCGCCCGAGCTCGCGTCCAGCTTCGCGAGCGAGTCCCGCTTGGCGCCGGAGATGCGTGAGAAGTCACCCGCCACGTACACAGCGTGACCGTCGGCGACCAGGGCGCGCACGGTGTCGTCCGCTTTCGGGGCCCAGTCCAGCAGCGCCCCGGTGCGCGCGTCGAAGGCCGCCAGGCGCGACCGGGCGACGCTGCGCCCGCCCACGATCGCGTTGCCGAAGGAGCCGCCCACGTAGACGGTTCCGCCCAGGTAGGCGATGGTGTGGACGGGGCCGTCGAACTGCGGGGAGACGCTCGGGCTCCGCTCGACTCCGGCCGCGCTCGCGATGCCGCCGGTGAGCACGGCGACGGCCGCGACAGCAGCCGCCACAAAAGGGATAAGTCGCATGAACGCACGGTAACGGGATGTAGTCGTACGAACAGGAATGAACCGCTTCGCATGAGGCGTTCGGCGGCCGTCCCGAGCCGAACGGAGGATCGGCAGGTGTGCGACAGTTCCGCAGTGCGTGATGCGACGTTGAACGTGGCGGTGATCGGCCTCGGGCTGATCGGCGGGTCGGTCCTGCGGGCGCTCGCGGTGCACGGGCACCGGGTGAGCGGCTACGACGCGGACCCGGCGACCAGGGCGACCGCGCGCACGGCCGCGGCCCAGGCCCCGGCCAACGCGCGCTGGCACGTGACCGGCTCGATCGCCGATGCCGTGCGCGACGCCGAGCTGGCCGTGGTCGCGGTGCCGCTGCCGGCCGTGGGGGCGGTCTTCGACGAGCTCGCGTCGCTGGGATACGTCGGCGTGGTCACCGACGTCACCTCGGTGAAGGGGCCGGTGCGGGACCTGGCCGCCGACCGCCTGCGCACCGGCGGGCAGGCGCTGGCCACGTTCATCGGCGGGCACCCGATGGCCGGCCGCGAGACGTCCGGCTTCACCGCCGCCGATCCCCGCCTGTTCAACGGCTGCGCCTGGGTGCTGTGCCTGACCGAGGACGGCGCCGGCCTGCGCGACTGGGTCGACCTGGCCGCGCTCGTCACGGGCCTCGGGGCCCGGGTCGTGCCGGCCACCGCGGACGAGCACGACGCCGCCACCGCCGCGATCTCGCACGTGCCGCACCTCGTCGCGGCCGCGGTCGCCGCGCTCATCTCCAACGATCCGCTCGCCGGGACGCTCGGGGCGGGCTCCTTCCGCGACGGTACCCGCGTCGCCGCCTCCCGCCCGGAGCTCACCGCGGCGATGTGCGGGGGCAACGCGCCCGCCGTCGGCCGGACGCTCGACACGGTGCTGGCCGACCTGGCCGCCGCTCGCGCCGCGCTGGACGGGTCCGACCCGATCGCCGCGCTGACCCCCTGGCTCACCCCCGGCCACACCGCGCGGCTGGCCTGGCCGCCGGAGCCGGGCGAGTCCGCCGACCTGCCCGCGCGCGCGGACGTGCTGCTGCGCCTGGGCCGGGTCGGCGGCTGGATCGAGTCCGTGTCAGCCGACCGCAAGACCGTCCGGGCCGTCCGCCCGGCCTGAGAACGTGCGGGCGTCGGTGACCACCGCGGTCACCAGCTCGGCCGGTGTCACGTCGAAGGCCGGGTTGACCGCGTCGGTGCCCTCGGGCGCCGTGGACCCCGCGACCTCGGCCGCGCCCCGGTCCTCGATCTCCACGTCCGCCCCGGACGCGGTGCCCAGGTCCACCGTGGACTCCGGCGCCACGCAGATGAACGGGATGCCGGCCGCGCGGGCGCCGAGCGCGTGGGCGTACGACCCGATCTTGTTCACCACGTCGCCGTTCGCGCAGATCCGGTCCGCGCCGAGGATGACGGCGTCGACCTCGCCGCGCGCCATGAGGAACGGCCCGGCCGAGTCGACGGCGAGCCGGTGCGGCACCCCGGCGCGGCGCAGCTCCCACGTGGTGAGCCGCGCCCCCTGCAGCAGCGGCCGGGTCTCGCTGGCGACCACCCCGCCGAGCCGCCCCCGCCGGTGCAGCTCGAACACCACCGCGAGCGCGGTGCCGTCCACGACCGTGGCCAGGCCGCCCGTGTTGCAGTGGGTGAGCAGCCGCGGGCTGTCCCCGCAGAGCTTCTGCACGAGGTCGGCCCCGCGCCGCGCCATGCTCCCGGAGCTGGCGATCTCCTCGTCCCGGATGCGCAGGGCCTCCGCCAGCACCGCGTCGAAGGACGGCAGCAGCGCCGCCGCCCGTTGCGCGCCGCGCGCCAGATTGACCGCCGTCGGCCGCGCCGTTCGCAGCAACTGTACCGCCTGAGCCCGCTCCCGCTCCCCCTCGAACTGCTTCGCGGCGAGCGCGACCCCGAGCGCCCCCGCGACCCCGAGCGCCGGCGCTCCCCGCACCCGCAGCCGCTGGATCGCCTCGACCAGCGAGTCGACGGTCTCGAGCCGCAGCACGACGTGCTCGTGCGGGAGCCGGGTCTGGTCCACCAGGACAACGGCGCCGTCATTCCAGTCGATCGTGGACTTCAAGTCAGTCGTGAACTTCAATGTCATTGCCTTCCGTCGCCCGTTGGAATTCGTCCGAACGGAGCTTCACCGCATCGGTTTCCCTAAACCCCCGACAGCGGAGGTCGACGCGCGTACATTCGGTTTTCATGAGCTCCGCACTGGCGCTCGCGGCGGTCCCGATCGTGCTGGCCGCGGGTCTGCTCGCGTTGATGAAGGTCCCGACGAACCTGCAGCTGACCGTGACCGACAGCGCCCTGGTCATCGAGCCGCAGGGCCTGGATCGTCTCTGGACCCGGCGCGACCGCATCGAAGTCCCACTGACCGCGGTGGCCTCCATTCGCATCGCGCCGCGCTCCGAGGCCCCGCCGCTGCCGGAGCGCCGAAATCCCCTGCACCTGCCGGGAATCATTACCGCGGGCACCCATGGCCGGACATTCTGGGACGTCCGGCGGGGCGACCAGCTCCTCATCATCCAATGCCACTCGAGCGCGGAGTTCGGCACGCTGGTGCTGCAGTTCGCGAACCCTTTCGCGACGCTGACCCGCACGCGAACGGTACTCGCACCGCACCCCCACCGCTCCGCCGCCTGAAAACGCATACGCTGCCGCAACATCGGGCCGTCTTCAATGGGGGCATGAACCCCGGCACAATCCTGCCCAACCGCCCCGACCGCCCCGACCGCCCCGGCCGCACGCGCCGGGCCGTGCTCCTCGGCCTGGTCGTCCTCGCCCTGGCGCTCGTCCTGTTCGCCTTCCGGCGGATGCTGGCGATGGCCGCGCCGGCGTGCATGGCCGGGCGGTGGCACGGCTGCTTCGACACGGACAACGGCGTCGTGCTCATGACGCTGGTCCTGCTGCCGGTGGCCGGGCTGGTGGCGTGGGCGCTGGCGAGTCTGCGGCGGGCGGCCGGCGTCGCGTCACCGTGGCGGCTGTCGCTGGCCGAGGTGGGCATGGTGCACGGGACGGTGCCGTGGATCTGGTTGACGATGATGCCCGGGCCCGGGGCCGGCGTCGTGCCGGGGCGCCTGAGCCTGATACCGCTGCGGGACCTCGTCGACATGGGGCTGCTCGGGATCGGCGGCAACCTGCTGGTGCTCGCGGCGCTGGGGTTCTTCGCGCCGATCCGGTTCGCGGCGCTCGCGTCGGGACCGCGGATCCTGGCGCTCGGGGCGGGGGGCTCGATCCTGATCGAGACGCTGCAGTACGTGCTGCGGCTGGACCGGGTGTCCTCCGTGGACGATGTGCTGCTCAACACCGCGGGCTGCGTGCTGGCCGGGCTGGCCTCGCGCCGCTGGTGGCGCACGGCGGACTGACCGGGCCGGCCTCGCGCCGCTGCTGGCGCACGGCGGACAGACCGGGCCGGCCTCGCGCCGCTGCTGGCGCACGGCGGACAGACCGGGCCGGCCTCGCGCCGCTGCTGGCGCACGGCGGACTGACCGGGCCGGCCTCGCGCCGCTGCTGGCGCACGGCGGACTGACCGGGCCGGCCTCGCGCCGCTGCTGGCGCACGGCGGACTGACCGGGTCGGCCTCGCGCCGCTGCTGGCGCACGGCGGACTGACCGGGCGGCCTCGCGCCGCTGCTGGCGCACGGCGGACTGACCGGGCCGGCCTCGCGCCGCTGCTGGCGCACGGCGGACTGACCGGGCCGGCCTCGCGCCGCTGCTGGCGCACGGCGGACAGACCGGGCCGGCCTCGCGCCGCTGCTGGCGCACGGCGGACTGACCGCCGCGGGCCCGGCGGAAAATTCTTCGGGGAACCGGCAACCGTTCGGGATCGAACTCGCGTCATGGTGTGCGTCCGCGCCGTCGACCCCGAGGAAACCACCTCCATGGATGAGTTCGACTCGTTCGTGCGATCCCGCAGCGCCGCGCTGTTGCGTTCGGCGTATCTGCTCACCGGTGATCAGCACCTGGCCGAGGATCTCGTGCAGTCCGCCCTCGCGCGGACGCATCGGTCGTGGGGCCGGCTGCGCGACCGCGGCAACGCCGAGGCGTACACCCGCAAGGTCATGTACCACCTGCAGGTCTCCTGGTGGCGCCGCCGGGTCGCCGAGGCGATGCCCGGGGACCTGCCCGAGCCCCGGCAGGCCGGCGACCACGCCGATCAGACCACGATCCGCATGACGCTGCGGGCGGCGCTGCTGAAGCTCTCGGTCAAGCAGCGGGCCGTGCTGGTGCTGCGCTACTTCGAGGACTGCACCGAGACCGAGGCCGCCGACCTGCTCGGCGTGACCGTCGGCACGATCAAGTCGCAGACGTCCAAGGCGCTGGCCAAGCTGCGCGTCGTGGCGCCCGAACTCGCCGAGCTCTACCTCCTGGAAGGGGTTGCCCGATGAACGACAGCCGTCTGCGCCTCGACCTGACGGACCTGGCCGGCGAGGTGCGCAACGTCGACCTGCACGACCGCGTGCTGCGGACCTCGCGCCGGCTCGGCGTGCGGCGGGCCATGACCGCCTCGGCCGCGGCCCTCACCGTCCTCGCGGGAGCGGTCGGCGTCGCGTTCGCCCTCCGGCCCGACGGCGCCGCCCCGGCACCCCTTCCCGGCGCCTCCACCGCCACGAGCGCCACCACGGGCGCGACCAGCGGCCCGCCCGCGAAGGTGGAGTCCAGCGCTCCCCCGAGCGTCACCGAGACCGTGCTCAAGGGGACGCGGTGGTATCTCGCGAGCACGCCGACCGAGTACGTCGTGCACGCCGTCACCGGGGCCGACGACAAGGTCACGGCCCACATCCCCGGCGACAGCAACGACGCCCGCTGCGTCTCGCAGACCATCACCGTCTCCCCCAGCGGCAAGCGGCTGGCCTGGGTCGAGGGCAGCGACGACCTCAACGGCACGCTCAAGGTGGCCGACACCGACGGCAGCCACCGGCAGACGCTCGGCACCGGCGTGCTCTGCCTCGGCGCCGACACGCTCATCTGGAAGGGCGACGACCAGCTGGTCCTGACCAAGGGCAACCAGCAGCACCTGGTCGACATCGCCACCAGGGCCGACACCGCGCTGCCCACGACCGAGCAGGTCGAGTCGTACTCCCCCGACGGCTCGAAGGTGGCCAAGACGGTCGGGCAGCAGCGGGTCGCGAACGGGAAGTCGTACAAGTACACGCCGCCGGCCGCCATGGCCGAGCATCACGACGGCTGGTCGGCGCGCGGGCTGTCGGCGGACGGGCGCTACGTCGCCGCGGGCTGGAAGGGCACCGACCCGAGCCGCAGGCGTGACACCTTCACGATCGTGGACACGACCACCGGCAAGGCCGTCGCCCTGCCCGGCAGCGGCGAGAAGAACTACGTGGTGTTCACGGCCGGCGGCCTGGTGCTCGCGCACCAGGCCGGCCAGACGGTGATCTTCGACGCACGGCTGCAGCACCAGGGCGAGATCCGGGACCCGGCCGGTCTCCAGGACGCGCTGCTGCTGGGCTTCCGGCCCTAGCGCCTGCCTCAGATCCGGGCCAGGGCGGCGCGGAGCGGGTCCAGGCCCAGGGAGCCCAGGTTGAGCGCGTCGCGGTGGAAGGCCCGCAGGTCGAAGTCCGAGCCCTTGCGGGCCTGGGCGTCGGCCCGGGCCGCCAGCCAGGCGCGCTCGCCGAGCTTGTAGGAGGGGGCCTGCCCGGGCCAGCCGAGGTAGCGGTTGAGCTCGAAGCGCAGGCTCTTCTCCTCCACGCGGCAGTGCGCCCGCAGGAACTCCCAGCCGAGCTCCGGCGTCCAGCGCTCGCCCGGCGCGAAGCCGAACGGGTTGTCGCGCGGGATCTCGAGCTCGAGGTGCATACCGATGTCGACGATCACGCGGGTCGCGCGGAACGCCTGGCCGTCGAGCATGCCGAGCTTGTCGCCGGGGTCGCCGAGGTAGCCGAGCTCGTCCATGAGCCGCTCGGCGTAGAGGGCCCAGCCCTCGCCGTGGCCGGACGACCAGGCGAGCACGCGGCGCCAGCGGTTGAGCAGCTCGGCGCGCACGTACGTCTGGGCGATCTGCAGGTGATGCCCGGGCACGCCCTCGTGGTAGACGGTCGTCACCTCGCGCCAGGTCGAGAAGCTGTCGACGCCCTGGGGCACGGCCCACCACATGCGGCCCGGGCGGCTGAAGTCCTCGCTCGGGCCGGTGTAGTAGATGCCGCCGTCCGACGTCGGGGCGAGCATGCACTCGATCGGCCGCACCGGCTCCGGGATGTCGAAGTGGCGGCCGTTGAGCTCCTGCACCGTGGCGTCGGCGAGCTGCTGCATCCAGTCGCGGAACGCCTCCTTGCCGTGGATGACCCGGTTCGGGTCGGAGTCCAGCGCGGCGACCGCCTCATCGACCGAGCCGCCCGGCACGATCTTGTCGGCGACCGCGCGCATCTCCGACTCGAGGCGCGCGAGCTCGTCGAAGCCCCACGCGTAGGCCTCGTCGAGGTCGACCGTCGCGCCGAGGAAGTAGCGGGAGGCGAGCTGGTACCGCTCCCGTCCGGCGGCCTCCTTGGGCCGGCCGAGCGGCGCGAGCTCGCGGCGCAGGAACTCGCCGGTCTCCGCGGTGGCGGCCCGCGCGGCCTCGGCCCGGGTCGCGAGCTCGCCGGCCAGCGCCGGGTTCTCGGCGCCGATGCGGGCGGCCAGGTCGGGGTAGAAGTTGTCGCCCTCGAGGTCGGCCCAGACCTCGCACTGCTTGGCGACCTCGACGATCTGCTTGGCCGGGGCGACGTTGCCGCGCTGGGCCTCGTGCATGAGCGTCCGGCGCCACTGCGCGAGGGCGCGCGGCACCTCGCCGAGCCGGGCGACGATGTTGGCGACGGCCTCCTCGCCGCTCGTCGGCATCAGGTCGAACGAGCTGCGCACCCCGTGCAGGGGGCTGGAGATCACGTTGACGTCGCTGGCGAGGTCGCCGGCCTCGTAGCGCTCCAGGGCCAGCCCGAGCCGCTCCTGCATGGCCTCCTTGGCGACCCGCTCGGTCTCGCTCGCGGGGGTCTGGGCGTCCAGCGCGGCGAGCGTGGCACGGTCGAGGTCGGCGAGCGCGGCGAAGCCGTCGGGCGACAGGTCGGTCAGCTCGTGGTCGTGGCCGGCCACGCCGACGAAGGTCGCCCCGATCGGGTCGAGGGGCGCCCACTGCTCGACATACCGGTTGGCAATGTCATCGATAGAACCCACGGGCCGACCCTACAGGCCAATTCGCAACGTGTGGCTCGGCGCCGGAGACAGTCTTTCCGGATTGGTGCAGAGTAAGGACTATGACGAGTCCCGCCCCTGACGCGAAGCGCTGGCTGCCCGCTTTCGCCGCCGTCGCCCTGATCTGGGGTACGAGCTTCATGTTCATCAAGGACGCGCTCACGGGCCTCGCGCCGGTCTACATCGCGCTCTACCGCATCGCCCTGGGCGCCCTCGCCCTGCTGCTGTTCCTGGCGCTCCGCCGGATGCCGCTGCCCCGCGGGGCCCGGCTGTGGGGTCATCTGTTCCTGTTCTCGGCGTTTGCGGCGACGGTACCGTTCACCCTCTTCGGATACGCCGAGCAACGCGTGCCGTCGGTGCTCGCGGGCATCTGGAACGGCACCGCGCCGCTGACCACCCTGCTGGTGACCCTGGTGGCGGTCCGGTCCCAGCGGCCCAGCCGGCGCCAGATCTGGGGCCTGCTCACCGGCTTCCTGGGGGTGCTCGTCGTGCTCGGCGTCTGGGAGGGCGTCGGCGGCAGCTCCCTGTCCGGGCAGCTCATGCTCCTGGGCGCGGTCGTCTGCTACGGGATCGCGTTCAACTACACCCGCTGGCTCATGCAGCACTTCGACCTCTCGCCGTTCCAGCTCTCGGCCGGTCAGCTGATCATGTCCACGCTGCACCTGGTCATCGCCGCCCCGATCATCGCCGGCCTGCCCCCGTCGCCGCTCTCGATGACCCCGCGGGTCTGGCTGGGCGTGCTCGCGCTGGGCGTCTTCGGCACCGGCATCGCCTTCGGCCTGAACTACTACGTCGTGCAGACGGCGGGCGTGACCACGGGCTCGATGGTCACCTACTTCCCGCCCTTCGTGGCCGCCCTCGCCGGCGTGCTCTTCCTCGGCGAGCACCTCACCTGGCACCAGCCGGTGGGCGGCCTGATCGTGCTGCTGGGCGTGGGCATCTCCCAGGGCCTACTGGTGCGACGCCGCCCACGCCAGCAGCTCGTCCGCGGGCAGGGTGTTGAGGATGCGCTCGGCGGGGACCCCGCAGGCGATCGCCCGGGAACACCCGTTGGCGAGCCAGTCGAGCTGCCCGGGCGCGTGCGCGTCGGTGTCGATGGTGAAGCGGCAGCCGGCCTCCAGCGCCACCCGTAGCAGCCGCTTCGGCGGGTCGAGCCGCTCGGGCCGCGAGTTGATCTCGATCGCCTTGTCGTGCTCGACCGCGGCCGCGAACACCGCCTCGGCGTCGAACCGGCTCTCGGGCCGCGTGCCCCGCCCGCCGGTGATGAGCCGCCCGGTGCAGTGCCCGAGAATGTCCATCCGCGGGTTCGCCAGGGCCGTGACCATCCGCCGCGTCATGACCTCGGGCTCGTCCTTGAGGTTGCTGTGCACCGAGGCGACCACGACATCGAGCCGGTCGAGCAGCTCGTCGGTCTGGTCGAGCGACCCGTCCGCGAGGATGTCGACCTCGATCCCCGTGAGCAGCCGGAACGACATGCCGAGGTTGCGGAACCCGGCGTTGACGTCCGCGACCACGTCGAGCTGCTCGGCGAGCCGCTCGGCGCTGAGCCCCCGCGCGACCGTGAGCCGGGGCGAGTGGTCGGTGAGCACGAGATACTCGTGCCCGAGCTGCGCCGCGGCCATCGCCATCTCGTCGATCGGCGAGCCCCCGTCGCTCCAGTCCGAGTGCGCGTGACAGTCCCCGCGCAGCGCCATGAGCAGCGCCGCGGTCTCGGCGTCGAGATCCTGCCCCGCGGTGGCCTCGAGCCGCCGCAGGTAGACGGGCTCCTCGCCGTTGAGCGACTCGGCCACGCACCGCGCGGTGACGTCGCCGATGCCCGCGATCTCGGTGAGCGTGCCCGCCCTGACCCGCGCGGCGAGCTCGCCGTCGGGCAGCTTGCCCAGCTTGGCCGCGGCCCCGCGAAAGGCCCGGACCCGGTAGGTCTTCTCGTGGGCGCGCTCGAGCAGGAACGCGATGCGCCGCAGATCGGCAATCGGATCACGCGCTGACGGCATGCGCTCCACGCTAACCGGTGGGGCCGGCCCCACCCGGTCCTGGGCCCAGACGGATACTGCCGACCGGCGCGGATCCCTAGCGTTGCCGTTCATGACGACGACGCCGCTGCGCCTCGTGCAGCTGTTCACCGCCCTCTCCGCCGCGCTGCTCGCCGCGACGGCGATCCTGTCCCGGACCGACCCCGGCGCCGTGAACGGTGTCGTGTGGATCCGCGCCGCGGGCATCCTGCTGCTGTCCCTGCTGAGCCTGCGCTGGGCCGCCCAGTTGCGCCGCGGCAGCCGGGGCGCCTACCGCCGCTTGCTGTGGGTGTCGATCGCCGGCTCCCTCGGCATCGCCGCGCTGGCCCTGCTGCCCGACAGCCCGTTCCCGCTGTGGTTCCGCATCGAGCAGGGGGCGCAGGGCCTGGTGCTGCTCGCCCTGGCGGCGACCCTGCTCCACCCCGCGACCCGCGCCGGCCTGCAGCCCACCCGCTGACCCGTTGCGGACGCGCAAGAGCCCGGCCCCGAGGGCGCCGGGCTCCTCGCGTGCCGAGGTTCAGTTCGCGTACCGGACGCGCAAGAGCCCGGCCCCGTGGGCGCCGGGCTCTTCGCGTGCCGTGGTTCAGGTCGCGTAGGCGATGCTCAGCGCCGGCCCCTTCAGCACGTTGGACCGGACGAACACCAGCTCGATGTCGCAGGCCGTGTAGAAGCCGGGCAGCGGGATCGGGGGCGGGGGGAACGACGGGGTGAAGGTCATCGGGAGCAGTCCCAGCACGTTGGCGGTGAACCTCGTGGTGTAGAACTTCACGTCGCCCTCGACCGTCAGCTTCGAGCTCGTCGTGATCAGCTTCCTCGGGCCGCCCGGGGTGTCGAGCTCGAACGGCGTCGAAACCGAGTTCTTCATGCTGAAGGCGAGCACCTTCACGGTGCTGCCGTCCTTGCGCGGAAGGTCGACCACGCCGTCGTAGGTCAGCGAGTCCATCGTCATCACGTCCGCCTTCAGGATCGAGGGCTGGGCGGCGACGAAGGGCTGACCGGCGGCCAGCTGTGCCTTCTTGTTGTTCGGGGTCGGCGACGTGCTCGCCGACGCGCACGGCGGGGTCGACGCCGAAGGCTTGGCGGGTGCCTTGCTGGCGGACGCGGACGGGGGTGGGGCCGCGGCGGCGGAGGCCGGCGGCTCGGAGGCCTCGGCGGTCGTCTCGTTCTTGTCGCCGCCGGTGAACAGGTCGCCCAGCCAGCCCAGCAGGCCCTTCTTCTTCTCCTCCGTCGGGGTGGGCGAAGGGGTCGGGCTGGCGGATGGTGCGGGGGCGGCCGACTGGGAGCCGGCGGAGGACGGCTTCGCCGCGGCCGAGGCCGACGACGACGGGCAGGCCGCCGGGGCGGCGTACGCGGAGCCGCCCCGGTTGACCGTGCCCACGAGGGCCACCGCGACCGCCACGACCATCAGCAGCGGGCCCAGGTAACGCCGCTTGGGCAGGTCACCTGGGCCGGCCGATGGGGGGAGCTGCTCATCGGCGCTGCCCGCACCGCCCCCTTCGTACCGGTCGTGCAGGGGGCTGAACTGAGCGGTCGGGATCTCGTCCCGCAACACCCCGGACGGCGGCCGGGCGTAGGGGTCGTCCGGCTGCTCGGCCAGGATGTCGTCGAGGGGCGCGTCCTCGTAGGGCGACCCGATCGCCGGTGCCGACTCGACCGCCGGTGCCCGCTCGGCCGGCGGCGCCAGCTCGGCCGCGGGCGCGGCCGAAGGACCCCAGGCGACCGCCAGGCCGCCGCCGACCAGGCCGAGCACGGTGCCGAGGAAGAAGCCGCCGAGGTTGAGGCCGATCAGCGAGTACAGCGCCGTGACCGTGCCCAGGATGCCGTAGAACAGGCGCTGCTGCGGACTGAACCAGGTCAGCGCCCCGCAGAGGAGCATGATCAGCGGAATCACGTACGACAGGAAGCCGGTCGGTCCGAAGTGGACCTCCAGCGCCAGCTTGAGGTTTCCGCTGACGAAGAGCTCCACGCCCGACAGCAACAGGAACAGCCCGCCCCAGAACGGCCGCTGGGCACGCCAGCCGGCCGAAGCGTGCGAGGGGGTCACTCGGTCCTCCAAAACAAACAGGGAGCCCGCGGGGCATCACCCCGCGGGCCCTGGTGGAGCTGCTAGAAGCACTCTTCGGCGTTGGCGCCCGTCGAGATGCCGAGGTCGAGGCCGCTCAGCTTGAACGTGCCGGCGGTGGTCGACCAGGCGACCTGCTTGAGGTTGGTGATGACGACGCCGTCGGCCTGCTGGGCGAAGCCGCCCTGGAGGCCCTTGGCGTTCGCGCCGCCCTTGGTGAGGTCGGAGGCGTCGATGCCGATCTGGATGTTGTCGAACGTGGCGTCACCCTTCAGCGACGTCAGGTCGATCAGCAGGTCGGTGGCCTCGGCCGGGTTGTTGGCGTCCTTGCCCGCGTGGATGACCATGGTCACCGGCAGACCGGGCACCTTCACCGACTGGCAGAGGTTGTAGAGCTTGGCCTTCGCGATGCCGGAGACGGCGACGGGGTGGTTCTTCGGGTCGGCCGGGTTCGAGGGGTTGCCGCCCTTCTCCGTGGCCATGCCGCCGTACTGCACGAAGCCGGTCCCCTCCAGGCGGTCGGCGGAGACCTTGAACTGACTGCCGGACACGTTGAACGACGCGGCGATGGCGCCGGTCGCCTGGCCGAACACGATGGCGCCGGCGATGAAGCTGGCCGGCACGACGACGGTCGCGAACCGCTTCCATCGCGTGCGGCCCGTCGCCGCGCTGCCCTGAGCTACGGACACGTAGGGCTCCTCTTGTCACGGGGTGCTGGTGGTGCGGCGCTCCTGCTGAGCGGGCGCTCGCATCGCGCCTTTCGGGGCCGGTCTCTGGACGCTGCCGGGCGGGGGTCCAGGGGCCGGGGTCGGGGCGTGCGGACGATGTTGCCGGGTACCTCGCGCGGGTACAAGGGCGCTCGTTACCGGCGGGTAACCCCGATTGCCGTAAATTCATACGCTCCGTAGTCGGCAGCGGGCGGCATTCCGCGGAGCCGCGTGCGGCCTACGCCATCAAATCGGACAGAAGTCCACTGTGATCGCTACCACACGTGACCGATTCCGGCGATTGTCACGGTTTCGTAACGACAAACCCGCGGGGTTCTTTTTTCAGAAGGTGCATCGAAATGGATCTGGCCGCACCACTCCGCGCCCCGTCGACCCGCCCTCAACGATCGGGACGCGACGGAGCTTGGGGGCGGTGCACAACCGGCCAGTAATACGTATCGGTAGATGTTGACACTTCTCGTTGGAATATGAGTGGATGTGTTGGTCCGTGAGGGTGTACGAGAGCCTTCACCGACCGGCTACGGCCGCCACCGTTGCCTCGAGGAGTGTTCCGATGAAGCTCTCCAGACGGGTCGCGCTCGCGCTCGCCCCGCTCGTCGCCACCGCGGGCCTGCTGGTCGCCTCCGCGCAGCCGGCCAGCGCCTGGACCCCCAAGACCCCGCCCATGACGACGCCGTGGACCAACTCGGTGCCGACCACCAACCCGCTGCCCGAATACCCGCGGCCGCAGATGACCCGGGCGAACTGGCAGAACCTGAACGGCATCTGGGACTTCGCCGTCACCGGCAGCGGGCAGACGACCCCGCCGGGCACGTTCGGCGAACAGATCCGGGTCCCGTTCCCGGTCGAGTCGGCGCTGTCCGGCATCCAGCGCAAGATCACCGAGAACGACCGGATGTGGTACCGCCGCACCTTCACCGTCCCCGCGGGCTGGTCCGGCCAGCGGGTCCAGCTCAACTTCGGCGCCGTGGACTTCCAGACCACGGTCTGGGTCAACGGCACCCAGGCGGGCCCGGTGCACAGCGGCGGCTACGACGCCTTCACCTACGACATCACCCCGCTGCTGGGCGGCGGGACGAACACGATCGTCGTCGGGGTGTACGACCCGACCGACGCCGGCAGCCAGGCCGTCGGCAAGCAGCGGCGCAACGACGTGCTGCCGCACGCGGGCGGCGGCATCTTCTACACCGGCGCCTCGGGCATCTGGCAGACCGTGTGGCTGGAGCCGACGCCGACGGCCCGCATCACCCGGGTCGACCTGGTGCCGAACCTGAGCAACAACACGCTCTCGGTGACCGCGCTCGGCGCCGGCCTGTCCGGGCAGACGGTGACCGCCACCGTGTCGTCGGGCGGCACGACGGTCGGCACCGCGAACGGCAGCGCCGGCTCGGCGTTCAGCGTCCCGGTTCCGAACGCGCACCGGTGGACCCCGAACGACCCGTTCCTGTACGACGTGAAGGTCGAGCTGAAGAGCGGCGCGACGGTCGTCGACTCGGTCGGCAGCTACGCGGGCATGCGCTCGATCTCGATCGGCACGGTCAACGGCAAGCTGCGCATCCTGCTCAACGGCCAGTTCGTGTTCCAGAGCGGCACCCTCGACCAGGGCTACTGGCCGGACGGCATCTACACCGCCCCGACCGACGCCGCGCTGCGCTCGGACCTGCAGGCGCACAAGGACCTGGGCTTCAACATGGTCCGCAAGCACATCAAGGTGGAGCCGCAGCGCTGGTTCTACGCCGCCGACCAGCTCGGCCTGCTCGTGTGGCAGGACATGCCGGCCATGCCGACCGGCAAGAACCCGGACACGGCGGCGCGCACCCAGTGGGAGGCCGAGTACCACCGCATCATCGACCAGCACCGCAGCTCGCCCTCGCTGGTCCTGTGGGTCGACGAGAACGAGGGCTGGGGGCAGTACGACCAGGCCCGTATCGCCAATGACGTGAAGGCCTACGACCCGTCGCGCCTGGTCGACAACATGAGCGGCATCAACTGCTGCGGCTCGGTCGACGGCGGCAACGGTGACGTGCTGGACAACCACATCTACGTCGGCCCCGGCGCGACCCGCCCGTCCGGCACCCGCGCCGCGGTCCTCGGCGAGTTCGGCGGCCTGGGCCTGCGGGTCGCGGGCCACGAGTGGTCGCCCGGCAACGGCTTCTCCTACGAGGACCAGCCCAGCGCGGCCCGGCTCAACGACCGCCTCAACGGGCTCTACGAGCAGATCCGCACCGGCGGCATGCCGCAGGGGCTCTCCGCCTCGGTCTACACCGAGATCACCGACGTGGAGAACGAGAGCAACGGCCTGCTCACCTACGACCGGCAGGTGGTGAAGGTGGACGCGGCCCGGCTGCGGGCCAGCAACCAGGCGCTCATCAACGCCTCGTCCAGCCCCGTCGGCTCGGCCACGCTGCAGACGGGCGTCTACAAGTCGATGCGCGCGACGACCGCCTGCTGCACGAACCGGTACGTGCGCCACCGCGACAGCCTCGGCTACACCGAGGTGGTCGACGCCAACAGCACGGCGCTGCTCAAGCAGGACGCGACCTGGCGCGTGGTGCCCGGCCTCGCGGACTCGTCTTGCTACTCGTTCGAGTCGCGCAACTACCCGGGGCAGTACCTGCGGCACCAGGCGTTCCGGGTGCGCAAGGACGCCAACGACAACTCGGCGCTGTTCAAGGCCGACGCGACCTTCTGCGCGCAGCAGGGCACCGGGGGCGTCCGGCTGACGGCCTGGAACTTCCCGGGGCAGTACCTGCGGCACTACAACGCGGAGCTGTGGCTGGCCACGCCGGGCGGGCCGAGCCCGTACGACGGGGCGGGGCTGTTCGTCGAGGACACCACCTGGTCCGTCGACGCGCCCTGGGCACCGTGAACGTGCTTTGAGGACGGCCGGCTCCGGAGGAGCCGGCCGTTTTCGCACCACGGACGCCGGGATTCCTGGCGGGAGCGACGGTCCGGACCACCGCGGACCCGAGCAAAACTCTTCTGCAACCCGATGCATCCCTCCTCGAACGAAGGGGCGGCCCGGGCGCGCCGATCTACGGCGTATCGCGGTCACCATCCCCCGTTAGGAGCACGGATGCGCCTTCTCACCTCGGCCCTGGGCCTCGCACTGGCGGCGGGCGGCTCGCTGTTCGCCGCCGCGTCGCCCGCGCTGGCCGACACGACCGCGCTGCCCCACACCGTCGGCGGCTTCGCGGCCCCCACGACCCGGGTCAACGCGAGCGTCCCCGCCTTCCGCGCGCAGGACGCGCTGCCGGACAGCGCCTCCCTCGTCGCCAACCTTCCCCCGGTCGGCGACCAGGGCCAGATCTCCTCGTGCGTCGCGTGGACGATCGCCCACTCGATCATGGGGTACTACGCCAAGCGCGACGGCGGCACGGGCGCCCCCTACGCCCCGCTGTACCTCTACATGCGCTCGGTCGCCAAGGGCGGCGCGCCCAACGCCGGCCTCAACCCCGACAAGGCCCTCCAGGAGGCGGCCACGTACGGCGTCGACACGCAGGACGACTACGTCCAGGGCGTCTACGGCTACCAGACGGCCCCGACCGCGGCCGAGGTCGCGAACGCGGCCAACTACAAGCTCTCCGGCTGGAACGCGCTGTGGGTCGGTGACAAGCAGGGCGACAAGGCCAAGACCGCGATCAGGACCGCCATCGCCGCGGGCTCGCCGGTCGCGATCGGCATGCCGGTCTTCAAGGACTTCATGTACCTCAAGGGCAACGCCCTCTACAACACGCTCACGGGCACCAGCCTCGGCGGGCACATGATCACGGCGTACGCGTACGACGCCGACGGCGTGTGGATCCGCAACCAGTGGGGCACCAACTGGGGCGCGAGCGGCGACGCACACCTCTCGTGGTCGTTCGTCACCACCGACGTGCAGGCGGCGTACACCGTCAGCGGCCTGCGCTCCCCGGAGAAGGCGGTCGTCCCGGCCCCGGCGGTCACGTCGCTGTCCGTGGTCCGCGGCCCGGTCGCCGGCGGCACCAAGGTCGTCGTCAGCGGCGCCAACCTCTCGGCCGCGACCGCGGTGAAGTTCGGCGGCGTCGACGCGGCGTTCACCAAGTCCGAGGCGAACGGCATCACCACGCTCGTCGCGACCACCCCGGCGCACGCCAAGGGCAGCGTCGACGTGACCGTGACCAACCCGACCGGCACCAGCGCGCTCAACGCCCTGGCCAAGTACACGTACCTCCCGCCGGCCCCGGCCGTCACCAAGCTCTCGGCGACCTCGGCCTCGACCGCGGGCGGCGACGTCGTCACCGTCACCGGCACCGACCTCTCCGAGGCCACCGGGGTCAGGCTCGGCAACGCCGCGGTCGCCGGCTTCAAGGTCACCGCGCCGACCACGCTGACGTTCCCGGTCCCGGCCGGGCTCGCGGCGGGCGGCTACGACGTCACCGTCACCACGCCGTACGGCGTCAGCACGGTCGTCCCGGCCGGTCGGCTCACGCTCGTCGCCCCGCCGGCCCCGACCGTGGCCGCGCTGAGCACCAGCACCGGCCCGACCTACGCGGCCACGCCCGTCACGGTCACCGGCACCGGCTTCGGCTCCCTCAAGTCCGTCACCGCGGGCGGGGTGAACCTGGCCTTCACCAAGGTCTCGGACACCCAGATCAAGGTGACGATGCCGGTCCACGCGGCCGGCAAGGTCACCCTGAAGCTCACGAACGCGGGTGGCGGCTACGAGGCGACGGCCCTGCCGTTCACCTACGTGGCCCCGGCCGCGCCGTCGGTCGCCTCGCTCCTGCCGAGCTCGGGCGGCACCAAGGTCTCGACCACCGTCACGCTCACCGGCGCCAACCTCGGCGGCGCGACCAGGGTGACCGTCAACGGCGCCACGGTCAGCTTCACCAAGGTCTCCGACACCCAGCTGCGCATCGTCCTGCCGCCGCACGCGGCCGGCGCGACGAGCGTGCAGGTGACGACGCCGGGCGGCACCAGCGCCGCCGCGGCGGGTGCGACCTTCACCTACAAGGTCTGATCCCCGCTCCCCCGGCCCCGTCCCCCGTTTCGGGGGATGGGGCCGGTTTCGGTGCATCCCCTGAATGGGGCAACGGCGTCATACCAATGGCGGTTAGCCTGTGCCCTACTTCGATGAGCCGGGGGTTGCCGGATGCGAGGATTCCTGCCTGTACTTGCGGTGCTCGGTCTGCTGGCCGGGTGCACCGCGTCCGGGGCGAGCGAGTCGCCGCCCCCGGGCCTGGCCGATCGCGGCACCGCGGTGACCACCGCGAAGCCGAGCCGCCAGGACCTCACGAACAAGGTGAGCCTCGGCGGGAAGGTCACGCTCAACCCGACCTTCGGGCTCGTCGCGCCGATCGACGGCGAGGTGCGGTTCCTCGACGTGAAGGCGCCGACCGGCACGCCCACCAAGCCGACCAAGGTGGCCAACGTCTGGGCCGGCGGGAAGGCGACCGCGGTCGAGGTCCCGGCCGGCGCTTCGTTCGCCGGACGGCTCGTCGACGACCGGTCCAGGGTGACGGCGGGCATGCCGATCGTCTCGGCCCGCCAGGCCGGCTACGGGATCGTCGCCGACATCGACGGCGCCCAGGCCTACCAGGTGACCGACTCGCTGCAGTCCGTCACCGCGCAGATCAAGAGCGGCCCCGGCCCGTTCCCGTGCGCCGTGCTCGGCACGCTCGCCGCGCTGCCGAGCGGGACGATCCCCGAGCCCAAGGCGCCCGTGGCCAACCCGAACCCGAGCGCGGCCCCCGTCGTCCAGCCCACCCAGGGGCAGACGCAGCAGCCGTCGGAGGCGACCGGGATGCGGCTGGTGTGCACCGGCCCGGCCGACGCGAAGCTCATCAACGGCGCGGCCGCCACCGTGGAGATCGTCACCGCGAAGGCGTCCGGCGTGCTGGTGCTGCCGGTGGAGGCGGTCGCCGGTTCGCAGGGCAAGGGCAAGGTCGAGGTGGTCAAGGCCGACCAGTCGCGCGAGATCCGCGAGGTGACGCTCGGGCTCACGGACGGCAAGGTCATCGAGATCAAGACCGGGATCACCGAGGACGAGACCGTCGCGGTGCCCGGCCCGAGCATCCCCGACGCCAAGAGCGGCGGCCAGGGGGCCGGGAAGTGATCATCGAGCTTTCCGGCATCACCAAGACGCTCAAGGGACAGTCGCAGCCGCGCACCATCCTCGACGGCGTCGACCTCACCGTCGACGAGGGCGAGAGCGTGGCGATCCTCGGGCGCTCGGGCTCGGGCAAGAGCACGCTGCTGAGCCTCATCGGGCTCTTCGACCGGCCCGACTCGGGGAGCTACCTGATGGGCGGCCGCGACCTGGCCCGCATCTCCGAGCGCCGGGCGGCCGCGCTGCGCAGCGCCGAGTTCGGCTTCGTGTTCCAGCGGTTCTTCCTGCTCAAGCACCTCACCGCGGCGCAGAACGTGGCCATGGCGCTGGTGAACGGCCAGGGCTGGCTGCCGCGGCGCAAGCGGCGCGCCCGCACCATGGAGGCGCTCGAACTGGTCGGCATCGCGCACCTGGCCAAGAACCGGCCCGCGCGCCTCTCCGGCGGCGAGCAGCAGCGGGTCGCGATCGCGCGGGCGCTGGTCCGCCGGCCGCGGCTGCTCCTGGCCGACGAGCCCACCGGCGCGCTGGACACCGAGACCGGCAACCTCGTGATCGAGGTGATGCGCGCGGCCACCGATCGCGGCTGCGGGCTCATCCTGGTCACCCACGACCAGGCCCACGCGGCCAAGATGCAGCGGGTGCTGCGCCTGTCCGACGGCGTGCTCGGGGCCGTCGCATGATGCGGCTCTCGGGGCGGTTCCGGTCCGCGCTCATCATCGGGTTCCAGGGCATCCGCGCGCGCAAGATGCGCACGTTCCTGTCGATGATCTCGCTCTTCCTCGGGGTGCTCGCGGTCGTCACGGTGCAGGCGGGGGCGGAGACCGTGCGCACCCTGCGGCTCGCCGACGTGGAGCTGCAGCAGGGCCGGGACGGCACCCGGGTCATGTACGTCCCCCCGTTGGGCGAGGCCACGAAGATCACCAAGGAGACGATCGCGGGCCGCCCCGGCGCCGCGGCGAGCTACGGCCTGCAGGCCATCATCGGCGAGCCCCGGGTCCGCCCGATCAACCCGGGCGCGATGCCGTTCGAGCACCTGGACCAGATGGATGGCGGCGAGGTGTACGGCCCGGAGACCAGGTTCGAGATGCAGTGCGACGACGCGGGCAACTGCCGCCCGGTCCCCGTGAACGCCTCGGCCCCGCTGCCGAAGGGCGCCGCGATCGAGGTCCAGCTCTTCGCGCTGGTCAACGACGTCCGCCAGTTCCGCCCCTTCCGCCCGGTGACGGGGACGTTCCTCGACTTCGCGGGCGAGCCGTCGTACTCGCCCCGCCTGGTGATCAACAAGGCGGCCGCGGTCGGCTTCGCGAAGTACCGCGTGCCGGCGGAGATGCGCCTGGACGGCGCCACCGCCAACCCGACCCCGCGCATCATCGGCGTGGTCGACGACGGCAGCTCCCAGCCGGCCGCGTACGCGCGGGCCGACGAGATCGACAACTGGCTGCCCGCCGCCACGGCCGCCGCCCCGGGCGCCTCCGCGGACCCCAAGGCCGCGATGATGATGTCGGGCCCGCCGCTGGAGGTGAGCTTCGCGCCCGGCAACGGCGAGCTGGAGGCGCTGCTGACCCGCAAGCTGATCGCCGCCGGCGTGCCCCGCGAGTCCCTCCACGTCAGCGAGCGCAACGCCCGCAAGGACTTCGAGCAGGAGCTGGCCATCCTCAACGCCATCTTCCTGGGGATGGCGGGCCTGGTACTGCTGATCGGCGTGGCCGGCATCCTCAACGTGGGCCTGGCGACGGTGGGCGAGCGGGTCGAGGAGTTCGCCCTGCGCCGGGCGGTCGGCACCCCGCGCATCCTCCTGGCCGGCATCGTCCTGGCCGAGACGCTCCTGACCGGGTTGCTGACGGCGGGCGCGGCGATCGGCACGGCGGCGGCGGGCGTCAGCGTGGCCACGCAGGTCCTGGGCGAGCGGATACCGCAGCTGCGGGACGTCTCCTTCCCCTGGCAGGCCGGGGTGGCGGGCGTGATCGCGGGCCTGATCGCCGGCATCCTGGGCGGCTCGATCCCGGCCCTGCGAGCGGCTCGCATCCCCATCGCGACGGTGATGCGCGCCTGACCCGGCTTGATCTCAGGCGGGATTCTCCCCGGCGTCGTAGCGCTCCTGGGCGAGGCTGATCCGCGGCATCTCGGCCTCGACCAGCTCGATGAGCTCGACGAGCTTGGCGGCGATCCTCGTCCCGGAGTCGGTCAGGCTGTACTCGACCCGGGGCGGGATCGCGCTGTGCACCTCCCGCACGACCAGCCCGTCGCGCACCAGCGCGTGGAGGGTCTGCGACAGCATCTTCTCGCTCACCCCGTCGACCCGGCGGCGCAGCTCGTTGAAGCGGTGCGTGCCCTCGTGCAGCGCGGCGAGGGTCAGGATCCCCCACCGTCCGGCGACGGTCTCCATGACGGGCCGCGACGTGCAGTTGCGCGCGAAGACGTCGAACACCAACGGGTCGAGGGACATGTCACTACGATAACCGAACGGGTTGCACTTTCTAAAAGTTAGTGCCTACGATCTGGAAATGACCATCACCGTAACCGGCGCGACCGGGCACCTGGGACAGCTGATCCTGAGCGAGCTGAAGGGGCACGACGCCGTCCGCGCCGTCGCCCGCCGCCCGGAGGCGATCGAGGGCGTGGAGGCCCGCCTCGGCGACTACGACCGCCCGGAGACCCTGGCGAGCGCGTTCGCGGGCACCGACACGCTCGTCTTCATCTCCGCGAGCGAGGTCGGCCGGCGCGACGCCCAGCACCGGGCCGTCATCGAGGCGGCCGTCGAGGCCAAGGTCGGGCGGATCGTCTACACGAGCATCACGCTGGCCGACACCAGCCCGATCCCGATCGCGCCCGAGCACAAGACGACCGAGGCCCTCCTCAAGGCCACCGGCATCCCGTACACGTTCCTGCGCAACAACTGGTACTACGAGAACTACACCGGCAACCTGGCCGGCACCGTCGAGCACGGCGTGGTCCTCGGCTCCGCCGGCAACGGCCGCATCGCCGCCGCGACCAGGGCCGACTACGCCGCGGCGGCCGCCGTGGTCGCGCGCACCGACGGCCACGAGAACAAGATCTACGAGCTCGGCGGCGACCAGGCCTTCACGATGAGCGAATACGCCGAGGCGGTCGCGCAGCGCTTCGGCAAGCCCGTGGCGTACCACGACCTGCCCGTCGCGGACTACGCCAAGGCGCTCGAGGGCTTCGGCGTGCCGAGCGCGTTCGCCGACGTGCTCGCGCGCTCGGACGCGGCCATCGCGAAGGGCGCGCTCGACGTGGTGACCGGCGACCTCAGCCGGCTCATCGGCCGGCCCACGACCACGCTGGCCGAGTTCCTGCGCCGGCTGTAAGGCGAACTACCGCGGCGCCTCGATGAGATCGGCGACGCGCACGAGCGGCCCGAACCGGGCGGGAATCCCGTCCGGTTCGCCCAGCCGCCCGCTCTCCACGACCATGAGCTCGTCGCCGAAGAGGCTCCAGTCCGGCAGCCGCCCCGACAGCTGCTCGGCCACCAGGTCCCGGCCGAACAGGTCCCGCACCATCTCGGGGCGGTCCGCCGAGATCCGGAACGCGCTGTCGAACGGCTCGTAGCCGAGCGCCGTCGAGCGGTCCCCGAACAGCGACCGCCCGAACCGGGACATCGCCCCGCGCCGGTGCACCGAGACCGCCGGCCACGATCCCCGCACGCGCACCACCCAGACCACGAAGTGATGCGTCTGGCTGCTGGTCGACGTCGTCCCGTCGGCGCCCGAGGTCGTGCTCGTCGTGGTGTACGAGTACTCGCCCACCGAGACCGGCCGTCCGCCGACCGTGCCGCTGAGCGCCAGCGAGACGCCGCGCGGGTTGCGCCCCGGCAGCCGTCGCCACCAGTCCGCCGGCGGCCGCGGCACGTACTGCCAGCGG
The DNA here is from genome assembly GCF_050947935.1 of Dactylosporangium sp. CA-052675. Taxonomy (GTDB): domain Bacteria; phylum Actinomycetota; class Actinomycetes; order Mycobacteriales; family Micromonosporaceae; genus Dactylosporangium. The sequence goes on from NZ_CP192010.1 coordinate 10,075,953, forward strand.
TTGCGCACCGCCCAGACCTCGAGCAGCTCGCGCCGCTGCCGTTCCCGCCGCCGCGAGACGACGACCGCGACGACCATCAGCGTGCACGCCAGCGCGACGCACACGCCTCCGACGACGAACACGGACGCGTCCATGCACCCACGCTACGAGCACCCGGCACGCCGCCCCGGTACGGCCTAGACCGGAGCGGCGAGCAGAGCGGCCAACGCGTCGGCCGTCGCGGGATGCTCGGACAGCAGCGCCGACGGCCCGTCGCCACCGGCGGCCGCCGCCGCGACGGGCTGCCAGGTTACCGGGAGGCCGAGGGCGGAGGCCAGCGCGTCGGTCGTGGCCGGGTGCGCGGCCAGGAACCCGGCGACCGGCCCGGTCGCGGGAGCCGCGGCCGCCACCGGGGCCGGCCCCCGCGCGGCGCGCCACGGCGGCACGAACGCGTCCACCGCCGCGAGACCGGCCGGGAACGTGCGGCCCGCCTCGCGGATGAGCACCGGCACCAGCTCGCCCGCCTGGTCGCGCAGCGTGGTGATGAGCGTCGGCAGCCACGGCAGCAGCACCGGGTCCGGCAGCTTCGCGAACGCGTTCGACATGAACTCGACCACGAACGGCGTCAGCTTCGGCGCCGGGTCCAGCGCCTGGATGAAGCCGCTCAGGTATTGCGGCACCGACGGCACCACCAGCGGGTTGGCCAGCAGCTCGGCCCCGCGCGCCCGCAGGTCGGCCAGCGGCAGCAGACCGAGCTGGTGGTGGGCCGACCACAGCAGCGCCACCTTCGCCGGGCTCTGCGGGTGCGACTGCCGCACGGCGATCTCCAACTGCGCCCGGTCGCACCCGAGCGCCAGCGCCAGGCTCTCCATGGTGAACAGGAAGCCGAGCATCGCCGCGACCTGCCGGACCCCGGTCTCGTCGTCGACGAACGCGGTCGGCAGCAGGGTGCAGTAGTGCGCGTAGCCCGCGGTGACGAACGACTCCGCCCAGGCCGGCAGCGCCGGCTCGGTCGCGCGGTAGTGGGCCAGCAGCCGCCGGATGCGCTTGAGCACCTCCGGGGCCTCGTCCACGGTGCGCTCGGCGGCGAGCAGCTCCACCGCCCGGGCGCCGAGCTCGTCGGTGAAGCGGCGGCTGCCGAGGAACAGGATCGAGTCCTCGACGGCCCGCAGCGCGACCGCGGCCGTGGCGTCGGGCGCCCACACCGCTCGGCGCAGCCGCTGCTCGACCACCTGCTCGACGGTCACGCCCTCGTAGCCCAGCTCGATGATGTACCGCTGGTGCTTGCCGATCGCGAGGTCCCAGCTCTCCTGGATCGACTTCTCGCCCAGGCGCCGGGTGCCCATGATCGGCCGGACCGCGCCCTCCGGCAGGAGGTACCGCAGCATCCACAACAGATGCGAGGCGGCCCCGAGCTCGGGCCGCCCGGCCAGGTCGAGCAGCGCCCGCTGGACCGTCGAGCGGGTCAGGTCCAGCCCGATCGGGGCGAGCCGGTCGTAGACGTCCTGGGCCAGCGGCGGCAGCGCCTCGTAGCCGACCTGCCCGACCCGGTCGCCGCCGAGCAGGATCTCGCAGAGCCGCCGCACGTCGCGCCGCCCCGGCACGACGTCCTTCTCGATGCACGTGACCGCGGCGTCCTGGAAGTCGTACGGCGTCGGCCGCGCCCGATTGCGCATGCCCGCCAGCAAAATCGACGTCTCGAACACGGCGATCGCGTCGGCGGTGCTGGACAGGTAGCCGTTGCGCCGCGCGAGCCGCACGATGTCGACGCACCAGCCGAGCAGTTCCTCCTCGTCGAGCGCGTCGAGCGTCGGCGGGCTGGCGAGGAACCCGGTGAGCCGGTCGGCCACCGGCTCGTCGGCCGCCGCGGTGCCGGCCGCGACCGCCTTGCGCTTGCGGCTGCCCTTCTGGCCCTCGAGCTGAAACGGCGTGAGCCGGGCTCGCGTGGTCGACTTCTGCCAGGTCGCCGCAGCGATGGAGACCGAGCCCGAGGCGAGGCCGAACTGCGCCTCGATCGCCGAATGGCTCGACGGGATCAGCCCGTAGAGCCACTTCGTGGCCGTGCGCGGGCTGATGTCGAAGTCGGGCACCCCCTCGGCGGTGCCGAACTGCTCGACCCGGCTCGCCGCGTGGAAGGCGCCGCAGACGTACAGGCAGTCGGCCCGGTCGACGCCGGTGCGCGCCAGGTGCTCGCGCATGCGCGTCCACATGTACCGCTCCCGGTCCTCGTCGACCTTGACCCGCCCCGGATCCGGCGGGGAGAGCCGCCGGAACAGGCTGCCGATGAGCACCATGACCTGCCGGTAGGTGGCGTAGTCGGCCCCGGCCAGCGGCTGCTCGACGTATTGGTCCCACCACTCCGACCAGTGCCGCACCTTGCCGTGGTGCAGCAGGTGCCGCTCCAGCTCGGCAAAGCGCGGCCGCAGATCGCCGATCTCGATGCCGACCGCGTCGCCGTGCAGGTCGGTGTCCTCGGACTCCTCGCCGCCCTCGGCCGGCGGCGTGTCGTGCTCCTCACGCGGCTGCCACTGGAAGACGTGGTCGGTGGAGCGGTCGACGAGCACAAGCTCCACGCCGGGCGTCTCCAGCGCGTAGGCGATCGCCTGATACTCCGCCGACGCCTCGGTGATCGGCGCGACGATGCTCAGCGGCCCCCACTCCTGCGGGAACCCGTCCAGCTGCGACGCGAACGCCTGCAGCGCCACCGGCAGCCGGCAGTTGCGCAGCTCGGTCAGCAGCGGGCCGAGGTCCTCGCACAGCTCCAGGTAGATGACCTTCGGCTGCTTCTCGCGCAGGCGGCGGACCATCGCCAGCCCGGACGCCGGCGAGTGGTGGCAGACCGGGAAGATCTCCAGCTCCTCGCGCAGCGCCCGGTCGACGTCGTCGACGATCCCGGAGAGGATCTCCGGGACCACGTCCGGCCCCTCGGCGAAGGCCGTGGCCGCCTCCACCAGCTGGGACCGGAGCGCGTCGAACGGCTGGGTCGCGGTCATGACAGGGTGGCGATCGCCTGACGGCCGCCCTCGAGGAACGCCGGCCACTCCCCGCCGTCCTCCTTGCTGCGCGGCTCGACGACCCCGTGCCAGTACTTGTTCAGGATCGCCAGGTCCTCGGGGCTGCGCCGGGCCAGCGAGCCGACCAGCGACCCGGCCAGCGTCTCGGCCCGCAGGCTGCGGTCGCCGAAGAACGTGCTGTGCAGGATCGCGTCCTCCAGCACGCCGATCTGCTCGGCGGTCGACAGCGCCGACTCGAGCTTCTCGTCGTCGCTGGTCGCCGAGGCGGCCGCGGCCCGCAGGTCGGCGAAGCTCTGCAGCAGGATGTCGAGCAGGTTGGGCGGCACGTCGAGCTCGATCTCGTGCCGGCGCAGCAGCTCGGTGGTGCGGAAGCGCACGATCTCCGCCTCGCTCTTCTTGTTCGTCACCACCGGGATGCGCACGAAGTTGAACCGCCGCTTGAGCGCCGAGGACAGGTCGTTGACGCCCCGGTCGCGGCTGTTGGCGGTGGCGATGATGGAGAAGCCGGGCTGGGCGAAGACGATGTTGTCGTCGTCGAGCTCGGGAATCGAGACGTACTTCTCGGACAGGATCGAGATCAGCGCGTCCTGCACGTCGCTCGTCGAGCGGGTCAGCTCCTCGAACCGCCCGATGACGCCCTTCTCCATCGCGGTCATGATCGGCGACGGGATCATCGAGGCCCGCGACTGCCCCTTGGCGATGACCATCGAGACGTTCCAGGAGTATTTGATGTGGTCCTCGGTCGTGCCCGCCGTGCCCTGCACCACCAGCGTCGAGTTGCGCGAGATCGCCGCCGCGAGCAGTTCGGCGAGCCAGCTCTTGCCGGTGCCCGGGTCGCCGATGAGCAGCAGGCCGCGGTCGGAGGCCAGGGTCACGATGCTGCGCTCGACGAAGCTGCGGTCGCCGAACCACTTCTGGGAGATCTCGCGGTCGAGTCCGTCGGCGCGTTCGGAGCCCAGGACGAACAGCCGGACCATGCGCGGGCTGAGCCGCCACGAGAAGGGCTTGGGGCCGTCGTCGATCGACTCGAGCCAGTCGAGCTCTTCGGCGTATTTGACCTCGGCGGGGGCGCGAAGCATGTCAGTCATGAGGGTCTCCTAGGCCAGGAAGCTCTTGAGTTCGGAAATGAGCTTGCGGACGTGCCCGGACAGCACGGGGGTGCCGAGGTCCTTGAAGCGCTGGCGGAACCAGGGGTTGACGCTCTGCTCGCCGCCGCTGCTCACGGAGCCGATCGGGATGAACTTGACGCCGGAGCGGTGCACCGCCTGGATCATGTCGAACAGCGGCTGGGACCGGTCGAACTCGTAGAAGTCCGAGATCCAGACCATCACCGTGTTGCGCGGATCGCTGATCTTCGGCTGGGCCATCGCCATCGCGACCGGCCCGTCGTTGCCGCCGCCGAGCTTGGTGCGCAGCAGCACCTCGAACGGGTCGTGCACCCACGGCGTGAGGTCCAGCGCCCGGGTGTCATAGGCGATGAGGTGCACGTCCACCTTCGGCAGGCCCGCGAAGATCGAGGCGAGGATGGTGCAGTTGACCATCGCGTTGACCATCGAGCCGGACTGGTCGACGACCACGATCAGCCGCGCCGGGGTGGTGCGCTTGGCGGTCTGCTTGTAGAAGAGCTTGTCGACGTAGAGCCGCTCGTCCTCGGGGCTCCAATTCGTCAGGTTCTTCCAGATCGTGCGCTCGATGTCGAGGTTGCGGTAGACCCGCTTGGGCGGCACCGACCGGTCGATCTCGCCGACGCTGCTCTGCTGCACCTGGGTGCGCAGCACCGCGGCCACCTCGTCGACGAACCGGCGGATCAGCGCCTTGGCGTTGGCCAGCGCGACTCCCGACAGGTTGCTCTTGTCCCGCAGCAGCTGCTCGATGAGCGACATGCTCGGGGTCAGCTGCTTGGCCAGGGCCGGGTTGGCCAGCACCTCCCGCAGGTGCATCCGCTTGACCAGGTCGCCCTCGATGCCGCCGAGCACGCCCGCGAGGCCACCGGCGCTGGGCCGCCCGCGCAGCTCGCCCGGGTCCATGCCGAGCGCCTTCTCGAACCACCCGGCATCGGCCTGCCAGTTGCTCAGCTGGGCCGCGCTGACGTTGCCGTGCCCGGTGTTGAAGACGTTGATGAGCAGCTTGGACACCAGCGCCGCCCGGCGCACCGCGGCCCCGTCGCCCTCCTGGTCGCCGCCGGGCGCCGGGGCCATCAGGCCCTCGAACTCGGCGGCCAGCTCCGGGTGGCGCTGGACGAGGTTGTCGACCGTGACGCCCGGGTCGAGCAGCGCCGGCGGGAGGCCGATGTCGTCGACGATCGCGACGCTGGCGGACTCCAGGGACATCTGCTCGTCGGCCTCGAACAGCCGCCCGAGCATGCGCCAGTAGAGGACCTGGCGCCGGTTCTCGTCGGCGGTCGTCATTTGCGCAGCAACCTTCCGGCCCGCTCGCGCAGCACCTCGACCGCCTCGCCGGCCGACTTGGCCGCCTTCGCGTCGGCGGGGCCGAGGGCCCAGTCGCCGGTGTGCACGCCGATCTGCTTCTTCTTCACCGTGGCCCGCACGGCCAGCGGCTGCACCGTCCAGGCGCCGTCGTCCCAGCGCAGCAGCCCGATGGCCGCGGTGGCGGCGGAGACGACGTCCGGGGTCAGCGGCCCGCAGGCCGGCAGCCGGGTCGTGTCGAGGGTGACGGCGGCGAGGTCCTCGACGAGCACCGGCTCGGCGATGCGGACCGGGTGGCGCTCCAGCGGCGGGGTGGCCGGGGCGAGCGCGGCGCCGAGATGCACCCGGGCGGTGGTGAAGGGGTCGGCCGGGTCGCCGGGCCGGGCCTGCGCGTCGCGCCAGATCAGGTCGCCGCCGGCCAGCAGCGGCATGTCGGTGAGGTCGAGCGCGCGGTGCTCGGCGAGCGCGGTGAGCAGCATCGGGTGGCCGGCCAGCAGGCGCCAGATCGCCGGGCCGACGATCGTGTCGACCTTCGCCGCGGACACGCTCGCGCGCACCAGCCGGGTGGGTGCGCCGGTCACCTCCAGCACGCCGTGGACCTGCACCTGCACCGCGGTCGGGTGCTCGTGGACGTCGGTGCCCAGGACGTAGAGCCGTCCGGTCACCGTCTCGGCCGGCGCGGGCCGCCGCGACCCGCGGGCCAGCAGCAGCGCCCGGCTCCACAGGTCGGCCCAGCGCCGCACGGGCACCGGGTCCATCGTCGCGATCGGGCTGCCGGCCCGCAGCTCCGCCGCGAGCCCGTCGAGCAGGACGGCGAGGCGGCGCAGCCGCGGGTCGCCGAGCGCGGCCTCGATCGCCTGGCCGGCCGCGGCGACGAGGTCGTGGTCGACGCCCCGCCAGCCGGTGATCGCGAGCTCGCGCAGCCACGACCGGGCACCGCCGAGCACGGGGCTGCCGTCCGCGGCCGGTCGGTCCTCGTCCTGCCGCTCGCCGTGCCAGTCGGCCCGCGAGCGCCCCAGCGCCGCGTCGGCCCGGGCGAGCACGGCGTCGTGGACCGAGCCGAAGAGCGCGATCCGCGCGGCGGCGAGGGCGAAGACGTGGTCGTCGGCGACGGAGCCGGCCACGATCTTGTCGACGGCCTCGGCGACCGCCTCGCGCAGCGGGCTGCCGGAGAACGCCCCGGCCAGCGCGGCCAGCGCCGCGGCCCGGTCCTCGTCGATGCGGGCGAAGCCGTGCAGCAGGCCGTCGTCGACCGCGCCGGCGGTCTCGAGCGCCGCGGCGATCTCGGTGTCCGGGCCGGCGTCGGCGAAGAGTGTGGACAGCATCAGCGCTCCCCGGCCGGGGCGACGGACGGGAACCAGTGCAGCTCCGGGATGGGCTCCTCGCTGCCGGGCAGCTCCAGGTAGGCCAGGTGCCGCAGGAAGCCGCTGAACACGGTCGCGGCCGGGGTCGGCTCGTGGCGCGCCTTGAGCCCGCGGATCAGCGCGGTGGCGTCGTCGACCTCGATGCGCAGGTAGCGCGCGACGCGCTCGCGGCCGTATTGCAGCTGGGCCTCGTCGAGCAGGGCGGCCAGGTGCTTGCACGGGCTGTCGCCGCGCAGGCCGCCGCAGGGCCGGTTGTTGTTGGTGCTGCAGCTCAGCCCGTGGGAGCCGGCGCCGATCGAGGAGACGTAGACCCGCTCGATGTCCGATCCGCTCGACACCACGCCCTGCAGGCGGCCGTCGGCGAGTTCGACGAACGGCACCTTGGCCAGTTTGCGGGGCTGCACGGGCGGTATGACCACCGCCGTCGAGCGCGTTTCGACGCTCAAGACCATCTACCTCCAGCGTTTGGGGGTGATCCCTGACGCTGGAAGTTGTATCGCATGGGTACGACAAAAACGCGTCAGGCCAGCTCGACGGCCCTTCGCAGGCAGGCCGGGACGTCGTCGGCGTGGTACAGCCATTCATTCGGCTCGATGTTCTGGACGAACGTCGCGTAGACGACGGCGCCGAGGAGCGCGGCCACCGGCTCCAGCAGGCGGGCCGCCCGGACCGGGTCGCTGCCCGGCACGACCTTCCGCCAGAGCCCGGCCCAGTGCTCGACCAGCGCGTCCGCCTCCCCGGGAGGCAGCCCCTCGCGGAGCCTGAGCACGTCGAACGCCGGATGGCCGAGGAAGGCGTCGCCCCAGTCGAGGACGGCCGGCCGTACCGATGCCGCGAAACGAACGTTGCCCGCGTGGAAGTCCCCGTGCACGAGGGTCTCGGGCAGGCCGCACGCCTCCACCGCGGCGAAGCGGTCCGGCAGGCCCTCCAGCAGCGCGTCAAGCCCGAGGACATCCACCAGCCAGGGCTCCGTGACCGCCTCGATCTGCTCCCACAACAGCGATCCGCGGCGGTCCCGCACGCCCCGCTCGGACAGCGCCTCGACGTCGTCGAGCGCCCGCCGCTGCAGGCCGTGCAGCAGGTCCGCCATGGCGACGCGGGCCGCGAACGGGGCGCCGAAGCCGTCCTCGCCCGGCAGGTGCCCGAGCAGCTCGCGGCCGGTCCCGTCGGCGGCGATCAGCGGCGGCGCGACCCCGGGCGCGACCGCGCCGAGCCACGCCAGCACCTCGTGCTCGGCCCGCAGGAACGGCGGCAGGTGCTTGAGCCAGACCGTTCCCCACGCCGTCTCCAGCTGCCACAGCGCCGAGAGATTCCAGGTCTTCCGCTGCCGGATCGCTTCGGGGGTACCGTATCCAGCCGCCTCGAGCGCGTCCCGCGCCCAGGCGATCGACGCCGCCGGCCCGCCCACCTCCGCGAAGGGCGCCCGGCGTTCGTGCGGTTGCGGGCGCAACGACGTCGGTTCGAGCTCGGGGGTCCCGCGCTCCAGCTGCGCGAGGTACGTCACGACGCCCCCGGGCGGGTGGGGCCGGTCGGCGTGCAGCAGCCGCAGCACGCTGATCTCGGCCCCGTGCCGCCGAGCCCCCTCGACCAGCTCCTCGACCTCGGGCCAGTGCGGGATTTCCACGTCGAACGCCGGGAGCCGGCCCAGCACGGCGCCGCCCTCGTCGACGAGGACGAGGACGACGGTCCGTGTGGGCAGGCTCATCGCGATGGGCCGCTACAGCGATCGGGCCAGGCGGTCGGCGAGCAGGCGGGTGAAGCGCGACGGGTCGGCCAGCTCGCCGCCCTCGGCCAGCAGCGCCATGCCGTAGAGCAGCTCCGCGGTCTCGCCCAGCGCCGGCGCCGCCGCGTCCGCCGCGAACGAGTCGCGGAGCCCGGTCACGAGCGCGTGGTCGGGATTGAGCTCCAGGATGCGCTTGGTGTGCGGCATTTCCTGACCCATCGCGCGGTACATCTTCTCGAGCGTCGGCGTGATGTCGTGCTCGTCGCCGACGATGCAGGCCGCCGAGGTCGTCAGGCGCGTGGAGAGGCGCACCTCCTTGACGTCCGCCTCGAGCTTCTCGCCGAGCCACCGCAGCAGCGGCGCGAATCCCTCGCTGCGCTCCGCGGGAATCTCCTCGCTGCCGAGGTCGACCTGGCCCTTGGCCACGGACTGCAACTGCTTGCCGTCGTACTGCGTGACCTGCTCGACCCACACCTCGTCGACCGGGTCGGTGAGGATGAGCACCTCGTACCCCTTGGCGAGGAACGCCTCGAGGTGCGGCGAGTTCTCGACCATCGCGCGGGTCTCGCCGGTCATGTAGTAGATGTCGCTCTGGCCCTCCTTCATGCGCTCCACGTATTCGCGCAGCGAGGTGGGCTCGTCCTTCGAGTGCGTCGACGGCAGGCGGAGCAGGTCCAGCAGGGTGTCGCGGTTCTCGGTGTCGTCGAGCAGGCCCTCCTTGAGCGCGCGGCCGAACTCGTTCCAGAACGTGGCGTACCGCTCCGCGGGCAGGTCCTTGAGGGTGGAGAGGACCTTCTTCACGAGGCGGCGCCGGACGGCCTGGATCTGGCGGTCCTGCTGCAGGATCTCGCGGGAGATGTTGAGCGAGAGATCGTGCGCGTCGACGACGCCCTTCACGAATCGCAGGTACCGCGGGGTGAGCGCCTCGCAGTCGTCCATGATGAACACGCGCTTGACGTACAACTGCACGCCGCGGTGCCCGTCGCGCATGAAGAGGTCGAACGGGGCGCGGGCCGGGATGAACAGCAGCGCCTCGTATTCGAAGGTGCCCTCGCCGCGCATGTGGATGGTCTCGAGCGGGTCGGTCCAGTCGTGGCTGACGTGCTTGTAGAACTCGTTGTACTCCTCGGCCGCGACCTCGCTGCGCGGGCGGGCCCAGAGCGCCTTCATCGAGTTCATCGGCGCGCCGGACTCAGCACCTGGCTCGGCCCCGGCCAGGCGGATCGGCCAGGCGATGAAGTCCGAGTACTTCTTGACGATCTCGCGGATCTTCCACTCCGCGGTGTAGTCGAAGAGCTGGTCCTCGCTGTCCTCGGGCTTGAGGTGCAGCGTGACGCTGGTGCCCTGGGGCGCGTCCTCGATCGACTCGATCTCGTAGGTGCCCTCGCCCGCCGACTCCCAGCGCGTGCCCTGGCTCTCGCCGGCCTTGCGGGTCACGAGCGTCACCTTGTCGGCGACCATGAACGTCGAATAGAAGCCGACGCCGAACTGGCCGATGAGCTCCGCCCGCTGCTGTTGTTCGGGCGATTCCCGCAGCCGCTTGAGCAGTTCCGCGGTGCCGGACTTGGCGATGGTGCCGATGAGCGAGACGACATCGTCGTGGGACATCCCGATGCCGTTGTCCCGAACGGTCAGCGTCCGCTCGTCCTTGTCGATCTCGAGCTGAATGTGCAGGTCGCTGGTGTCGACCTCCAGCTCCTTGTTCACCAGGGATTCCAGGCGCAGTTTGTCAAGCGCGTCCGAGGCGTTCGAGATCAGCTCGCGCAGGAAGATGTCCTTGTTCGAGTAGATCGAATGGACCATCAACTGCAGCAGCTGTCGCGTCTCGGCCTGGAACTCCAGCGTCTCGCTCACTTCGGCTCCCTCTCGAATGCTGTGGCCGCCGAAAAGAATACTCACTCCGGGGCTCGCCGCGAGGCGGCCAGGTTCCGATACTCCGCCGGTGTGAGGCCGGGCCGTTGCGCTACCGGCCCGCTCTCCCTCGCGCTGGGGTCCTCGCGGATCCGCGCCATCTCGCGTTGCGGTCCTGGCAGACCCGCGCCATCTCGCGTTGTGGTCCTCGCGGACCCGCGCCATCTCGTGGTCCTCGCCGAACCGTGCTCTCTCGCGTTGTGGTGCTTACCGGATTGCGTCGAACCCGGTCAGCATTGCGTCCACCGCCAGCGTGAACCGGGCGGCGTCGTCGATGCCGGCGCCGCTCTCGACGGCCTCGACCAGCAGCGGGTGGCGCTCCGTGTCGACGGGCAGCGGCCCGTCCGGCCCGATCGCGACCTCCGCCGCGGTGTGCCCGAGCACGAACAGCGTCAGCGCGTTCAGCGCGTCCAGCGCGTCGCCGACCGAGAAGCCGGCCCCGGTCAGCGTGCGCAGGCCCGCCTCGGCCGCGTCCAGGGCCGCCGGGGTGACCGCGGGCCGGTTCACCGCGGGCAGCACGCCCGGGTGGCGCAGGAGCGCGGCCCGCAGGTCGTGCGCGTATCCGCGCAGGTGTGACTGCCAGTCGTCGCCCGCCCCGGCCGGGTAGGCGGCGGTGAACAGGCGCTCGACCATGCCGTCGATCAGCGCCTCCTTGTTCGGGACGTAGTGGTAGAGGGTCATCGCCTCGACCCCCAGCTCGGCCCCCAGCGCACGCATGGTGAGCCCGTTGAGCCCGACCCGGTCGACGAGCGCCAGGGCCGCGTCGAGCACCTGTTCGCGGGTCAGGCCCGCGCGTTCGCCGCGCTGACGCTTCGCTGCCACGAGCGGATCTCCTCGGGGTTGCGGATTCTTACGGCGTAAGTCTACACTCGCTCACAGCAAACTTACGACGTAAGAATGGAACGGGGCGATGGACGCGAACAAGCAGGTGGTGGCGGACTTCTTCCAGGCCGTGAGCGAGCGGCGAGTCGCCGACTGGGGGCGGTACATGGCGGCCGACGTCATCGACCACAACAAGGTCATCTTCGGTGAGGAGGACACGCCCGGGGCCGCGTTCGAGGGGTTCCGGCGGCAGCTCGATGCGTTCGGCGAGGGCGGGCTGTATCCACAGCAGCTCATCGCCGAGGGCGACACGGTGGTGGCCCGGCTGATCGTGCGCGGCACGCACACGGGCTTTCACCCGCGGATGCCGGAGCCCACGGGCCGATCGTGCGAGGTGGAACAGATCTGGATCATGACCATGCGGGAGGGCCGGATCGCCGAGATCCGGGCGGTCAGCGACCGACTGGGCATGTTCCTGCAGCTGGGGTGGGACTGGCCCGAAGCGGGCTGATCGCCGGCAGCCCTTGTGGCCGGCTCGCCGGCGGCCCGGGTGGCCGGCGCGTCAGCGGCCCTGGTGGCCGGCGACGGTGCCGATGGCGATGCTCAGGGCGATGAAGGCGAGCAGCCCGAAGACGGCCTGCCAGGCGCGGCGGTGACCGAAGTTGATGGTCCAGCCCAGGCCGAGCCGCTTGGGGACGACCAGGTTCGGGTCGTCGGGGTTGGCGTAGATGAAGCCGTACCAGCCGCGCTCATCGTCGCGGCGACCCGGCCGGGTGCGGGCGCTGATGGGGGCGCCCCGGCGGTTGATCGGGATGACGACGACGGCCAACGCACAGATCGCGACGATCAACGCGACCGCGAGCAACTGGGCGAGCACCGGATGGGTCATCTTTCGAGCATCCCACTCGGCGGCAAGATGGTCGAGCGCTGGCGCGGTCAGTTGGTAGCAGGAGGGAGGTTCGAGCGTTGCGTCAGCAGAAAATCACGCTCCGCGCTGTTGCCGGCCAACTCGGCCGCCTTCTCGTAGGCCTTCTGCGCCTCGGACGAACGACCGGCGCGCCGCAGCAGGTCGGCCCGCACCGCGTGGAACACGTGGTAGCCGGGCAGGTCGAGACCCTCGATCAGCCGCAGGCCCGCCTCGGGGCCCTCCACCTCCGCGACCGCGACGGCGCGGTTGAGGGCGACGACCGGCGACGGCGCGACCGTCAGGAGCTGGTCGTAGAGCCGGATGATCTGGCCCCAGTCGGTCGCCTCGGCCGTGGATGCGTCGGTGTGCACCGCGTTGATCGCCGCCTGGAGCTGATAGGGCCCCGGACGATCGCGCCGCAGGCACTCCCGCACCAGGCGGTGCCCCTCGGCGATCGCCACCCGGTCCCACCGCGAACGATCCTGGCGTGGCAACGGCACCAGATGGCCGGCCTCGTCGACGCGGGCCGGGCGCCGGGCCGCGGCCAGGATCATGAGCGCCAGCAGCCCGGCGACCTCCGGCTCGTCCGGCATCAGGCCGCGCAGCATCCGCCCGAGCCGGATCGCCTCGGCGCACAGGTCGTCGCGGACGAGCCCGTCGCCCGAGCTGGCCGCATAGCCCTCGTTGAAGATCAGGTAGACCACCGCGAGGACCGCGGCCAGCCGGTCGGGCAGATCGGCGGCGCGCGGCACCCGGTAGGGGATGCCGGCGTCGCGGATCTTGCTCTTGGCGCGCACGATGCGCTGGGCCAGGGTCGCCTCCGGCACCAGCAGCGCCCGGGCGATCTCGGTCGTGGTGAGACCGCCGAGCAGCCGCAGCGTGAGCGCCACCTGTGCGTGCCGGGCCAGCGCCGGATGGCAGCAGGTGAAGATGAGCCGGAGGCGGTCGTCGGGCTCGTCCGGGGGAAGGTTGTAGATCAAGTCGGCCTCGGCATGCTTCTCGGCGCGTCGCGCCTCGCGCCGGAGCCGGTCGATCGCGTGGTTGCGCGCGGTCGTGATGATCCAGCCGGCCGGACTCGGGGGCACCCCCTCCGACCAGCGCTGCACCGCCGCCGCGAAGGCCTCCTGGACCGCCTCCTCGGCGAGGTCGAGGTCGCCGAAGCTGCGGACCAGCACCGACACGGCACGGCCGTACTCCTCCCGGAAGACCCGCTCGATGGTCGTCGGGGATGCCCCGCTCACCATCGGAAGGGCCGCACCTCGATCGGGAGCGTGGTGGCCTCGGCGCAGCGGCGCCCCCACTCGAGGGCCGCGTCCAGGTCCTCGCACTGCACGATCGTGAAGCCGCCGAGGTGCTCCTTGCCCTCGACGAAGGGGCCGTCGGTGACGAGCACGTCGTCGCCCTTGGGCCGCAGGGTGGTCGCGCTCGACGGCGGGTGCAGACCGCCGCTGAACACCCAGACCCCGGCCTCCTTGGCGCTGCGCTCGAACTCGGCGACCCGCTCCATGATCTTCTGCATCTGCGCGGGCGCCGGGGGCTCGCCGACGCTCGGCTCGATGACGGCCAGCAGGTACTGCTTCATGGTCTCCTCCAGACGGAACGAAGCGACTTCCACCGGCTGTACGAACCGGGCCGCCCCGGAATCGACATCAGTGGGCGCTGGATTTCGCCCAGAGGTTGATGCCCGACTCGGTGGCGTGCCGGTCGATCGCGGCGAGCTCCTCCGCCGAGAAGTCCAGGTTGGCCAGCGCCGCGACGTTGTCCTCCAGCTGGGCGATGCTGCTCACCCCGATGAGCGTCGAGGTGACCCGCGGGTCGCGCAGCGTCCAGGCGAGCGCCATCTGGGCCAGGCTCTGGCCGCGCTCCGCCGCGATGTCGCGCAGGGCCCGGACCTTGGCCAGGTTCTCCTCGGTGAGGAAGTCGGTCGACAGCGAGCTGTTCTCGCTCGCCCGGGAGCCCGCCGGCACACCGTTGAGGTAGCGGTCGGTGAGCATGCCCTGGGCCAGCGGCGAGAAGGTGATGCAGCCCATGCCCTCGCGGTCGAGCACGTCGAGCAGGCCGTCCTCGATCCAGCGGTTGAGCATCGAGTAGGACGGCTGGTGGATGAGGGCCGGGGTGCCGAGCCCTCGCAGGATCTCCGCCGCCTGCGCCGTCTTCTCCGGGGAGTAGGAGGAGACGCCGACGTAGAGGGCCTTGCCCGCGCGCACCGCGGCGTCGAGCGCGCCCATGGTCTCTTCCAGCGGCGTCTCGGGGTCGAAGCGGTGGGAGTAGAAGATGTCGACGTAGTCCAGGCCCAGTCGCTTGAGGCTCTGGTCGAGGCTCGCGGTCAGATACTTGCGGGAGCCCCAGTCGCCGTAGGGGCCCGGCCACATGTCGTAGCCGGCCTTCGAGGAGATCACCAGCTCGTCGCGGTAGGGGAGCAGGTCGGTGGCCATGATCCGGCCGAAGTTCTCCTCGGCCGAGCCGTAGGGCGGGCCGTAGTTGTTGGCCAGGTCGAAGTGGGTGATGCCCAGGTCGAAGGCGCGGCGGGCCAGCGCCCGGTGCCCGTCGAACGCCCGGTCGTGGCCGAAGTTGTGCCAGAGCCCGAGGGAGACGGCCGGCAGCTTCAGCCCGCTGCGGCCGGTCCGGCGGTATTGCATCTGCTCGTAGCGCGAACCATCTGCGGTGTACGTCACGAGTTTCACAGTAGGACGGGGCTAGCCGATCGTCCGGACGATGTTGCCCTCCGGGTCGCGAATCTGCGAGCGCACGATCTCGACGACCAGCGGCTCCGCGCCGGGGGCCGCGCGGACGCCGGCCACGGGCACCAGCACCTGCAGCAACCCGTCGAGCGCCTCGCCGGTGAGCACCACCTCGAGCTCGTCCTCGGCGCCGGGCGCGGTGCCCACGAAGAAGCTGCCGGAGGCGAACTCGGCACTGCTCTCGGGCCCGTCCAGGCGCAGCGTGCGGCCGAACGGCAGGCGGCCGAGCAGCGTCTCGGCGACCACCGGGGCCACGTGCGCGCCCATCACGAGGCGGATCAGGTCGCCGTCGGGGCGCCAGCCGAACTCGGCGAGCGCGAGGGTCGCGGTGGCGGAGCCGTCGAGGCGGCGGCCCTCCTCGACCGTCTCGGCCACCTCCGGGTCGGCGGCCACGGACGCCCGGGCGAGGTCGGTGATCAGCAACGGGATGCGCCGGGCGAGCAGGTCGAGGAAGTCGCGCACGCTCCAGGCCTGGGTCGCGGCGTATTCGTCGGCGGTGATCCCCACGACCTGCAGGAACTGCACGGCGCCGTTGGGCGAGTCGACGGCGCCCAGCTCCGGGTCCTCGGTGAAGACGACGGCCCGGATGAGCGTCTCGCGGTCCAGCGCGATGGGGCCGTTGAGGTCCATGTGGTGGTTGGGCTCGAACCAGTTGCCGGTCTGGTAGACGTAACGGGCCAGGTTCTGCAGGAAGTTCGCGGCCCAGATCGGCGGCTCGGTCTCGTCCCGGTCGCGGGCGATGCGGAAGGTGAACTCGAAGCCCCAGCCGGACTCGTCGGGGTTGTCGGACTGCTTGCCGTAGAGCTCGCTCATCCCGTAGGAGATCGCGTGCCAGTGGGGCACCGGATCGAGCCGGGGATAGAAGCTGATGCCGTCGAGCGGATCCGGGCCGCCGAGCGCCCACTTCAGGACCGTGCCGAGGTGGCGGGGCTCCACGCCGGGGTAGATCCGCTCCAGCGCCGCGTCGATCGCGTCCCAGCCGGGCGTTTCGGAGGTCATGCGGTGATTAAACCCGTTCGATGGCCGTTCGGCATGCCCCGCGAAAATCCTTCACCTCCGCGCCGCCGAGTCGATCAGGTCCGAGGGGAGGCTGATCCCGTCGGAAGGACACCGTGGATGAGCTGGTTCGCCGATCGGCCGGTAGCCGTGAAGATCTTCATGATCAGCGGCCTGTTCACGGTGGCCGCGATCGTCGCCGGATTTGTAGGCGTGGCCAGCCTCAGCGCGGTGTACACGCACGGTGAGGCCATCGAGCGCGAGAACCTGCAACGGTCGCTGCAGCTGGCCGAGCTCCGCGCGCAGGCGCTGACGGCCCGCATCGCGATCCGCGACGTGGCCCTGTCGCCGGACAAGTCGGCCGCGACGGCGAAGCTGGCGGCGGCGGACGCGGCCGTCGACGCCGGGATCGCGGGCTATGCCGCCGCGGCCGTCAACCAGGACGCGATCCAGGAGTTCCGGGGCGACTGGACCGAGTACAAGCAGGTTCGCGACGGCGAGCAGCTGCCGGCCGCGCAGAGCGGTGACGTGGCGAAGTTCGAGCAGATCGCCGCCGACAAGGCCAACCCGCTGATCAACAAGGCGATGGCGGCGCTGGACAAGGCCGCGAACAGTGAGGCGAGCGAGGCCAAGTACCGGGCCGCGGTCGCCCGCACGGATTACCACCGGGCCCGCGTCCTGCTGATCGGGGTGCTGGGCGCGGGTGTGCTGCTCGGCGGCGCGGTGGCGCTCTACACCGTCCGGCGAATCGTCGGTCCGCTGCGGCGGGTCGGCGCCGTGCTGGCCGGCATGGCCGAGGGTGACCTGACCCTGATGGCGGGCTCGGACAGCCGCGACGAGATCGGTCGCATGTCGGCCGCGCTCGACTCGGCCACGGCCCGCACGAGGCAGACGGTCCGCGAGGTCGCCGACACCGCGACCGGGGTCGCCGGCGCGGCCGGGCGGCTCGCCTCGAACAGCGAGGAGATGGCCCGCACCGCGGAGTCGGCGTCGACCCGCTCCGGCTCGGTGGCGTCGGCGGCCACGCATGTCGCGAGCAACGTGCACAGCGTGGTGGCGGGGGCGGAGGAGATGTCGGCGTCGATCCGCGAGATCGCCCAGTCGGCGGCGCAGGCCGCCGGGGTGGCCGCGGCCGCGGTACGGGCGGCCGAGGCCGCGTCCGGCACGGTCGCCAAGCTCGACACCTCCTCGACCGAGATCGGCAACGTCCTGAAGCTCATCACCTCGATCGCCGAGCAGACGAACCTCCTCGCGCTCAACGCCACCATCGAGGCGGCCCGCGCCGGGGAGGCGGGCAAGGGCTTCGCGGTCGTCGCCAGTGAGGTCAAGGACCTCGCGCAGGAGACGGCGAAGGCGACCGAGGACATCGCCGGCCGCGTAGGTGCGATCCAGAGCGACGCCCGAGCCGCGGCGGCCTCGATCGGCGAGATCAGCTCGGTGATCTCGGAGATCAGCCAGTATCAGACCACGATCGCGGCGGCGGTGGAGGAACAGACGGCGACGACGGGCGAGATCAGCCGCAACGTGACGCAGGCGGCGGCCGGGACCGACGAGATCGCGTCGACCATCTCGGGGGTGGCGGACGCCTCGCGCGCGACGAGCGCGGGCATGGGCGAGTCGCGCACGGCCTCGGCGGACCTGGCGACGATGGCGGACCGCTTGCAGCAGCTCGTGGGGCGCTTCCGCTACTGACCGCGGCGCCGGTCAGCGAATCGGCGACCATCGGCGGCCGCCACCTCCCCCGGGAACCGCACGGGCAGCTCCGCCGCCGACCACCACCACCGCCGCGAACCACACGAGCAACTCCGCCACCGGCGCCACCATCGCCGCGAACCACGCGAACAGCTCCGCCGCCGACGACCACCGCCGCCGCGAACCACGCGAACAGCTCCGCCTCTGAGCGCCAGCACCGCCCGGGATCGTTAGGGCACGTCGGGCGCGCTATACCACCGAAGCACGCTCGCCGCGCACACCGCGAGGACCCACGGCCGGCGCGCACACCGTCAGGACGCACACCGCGAGGACCCACGGCCGGCGCGCACACCGTCAGGACACGGTCGCCTCGTGAAAGACCAGGGCACGGCCGTTGCGCGAACCGGCGGGCCTCCGGGTGGGCTTCGGCTGGCGCGGGGCCGTGGCGCATCCCGGGTCTCCGAGCCGAGCCGGACCCCGCCGAGGTGTGCGCACTGCCGATGGGCTGTGGGTGCCCTGGCCGAGCGCGGTGAGGCTAGATGCCCAGGCGGGCGGCCACCGTCTCGGCGGACGGGTGGCCCAGGCGCTCGTAGATGGCGTGGGCCCGTCGCCACAGGCCGATTGCCGGGGCGCCGTCCAGGGCGTCGCCCAGGCGGGTCGCGGTGTCGGCCTCGTCCAGGCGGTCGCCCAGCTCGGTGTAGCGGTCCAGGGCCGCGCGCAGGTGTTCCAGGGAGCGGTCGCGTTCGCCCAGGGCCGCGTGTACCCGGCCCAGGTGCGCCAGGGCCGCGGCCACCTCGTGCGGGTCGTCCAGGTCGCCGCGCAACGACAGGGCCGCCTCGCCGTGGGCCACCGCCTCGGCGGCTCGGCCGGCCTGGGCGTAGTGCCAGGCCGCGGCGGCGTGGGCGGCGGCCTGGCCGTGGCGGTCGGCGGCCCGGCGGAAGAGGGCCAGCGCCAGTTCGTCGTGCACGATGGCCTCGGCGAAGCGGGCCATCGACTCCAGCAGGGCCGCCAGGTCCTGACGGCAGCGCGCGGCCGCGGCCGGTTCGCCCTGGGCCAGGAAGCAGTCGGCCGCCTCGCGCAGGCGGCGGAGGGCGGACTCGTGCTGGCCGGTACGCAGGTACGCGGCGGACTGGGCGCGCTGGGCCCTCGCCAGCAGGGCCGGATCACCCAGGCGCTCGGACGCGCGGATGGCGATCGCCTGCGCGGCGATCCGGTCGTCCCACCGACCGGCGGCGTCCAGCTCGGCGTCGACGGCGTCGGCGATACGCCAGGCATCCCGGTACCGGCCGCGTCGCATGGCCAGGCCCAGCACCGCGAACTCGGCGCCGTGCTCGACGAGCCGGTCCTGCATCGCGCCGCGCTCGGCGTCGGAGGTGCGGGCGGCCGCGTGCTCGCGGAGCAGGGCGTGCATCGCGTATCGGCCGGGGCGTACCTCGGTGATGAGCTGCGCGCGCGCCAACTCGGCGAGAGCATCCGCCGCGATCCGTCCACTGAGGACACTCGCGGAAGAAGCGCCTCCGGGGAGGGCGCGAACGGACGAGGTCCCGTCGGGGAGGGCGGGAGCGGAAGAGGTCCCGTCGGGGAGGACGGGAGCGGACGAGGTCCCGTCGGGGAGGGCGGGAGCGGACGAGGTGTCTTCCATGGGGCCCGCGGCGGGCGCGATCAGGACGGCGGCGTCGGCGGGTGACAGGTCGGGGCCCGGGTGGGCGCCGAAGCCGCGGAAGAGGCGACGGGCGTCCGGGGTCAGCCGGTCGTAGGCCCAGGAGAACGCCGTCGCCTCGGTCAGGGCGTCGGCCACCGCGGCCAGCCGAAGGTCCGGGTGCAGCGCCACGCGGGCCGAGACCACCGCCAGGGCCATGGGCAGCCGGCCGCACGACGTGATGATGCGGTGCACCGCGTCCGGCTCCGCCACGACCCGATCGGCGCCGACACGTGCGGCCAGGACGGCCCGCGCCTCGGTGCGGTCGATGGCATCCAGCACCACCGTGGCCGCACCGTCCACTTCGGACAGCTTCGCCAGGCCGCCGCCGGACCTGCCGACGCCGCCGATGCCGCCAACGCCGTCGATGCCGTCGATGCTGTCGACGCCGTCGATGCTGTCGATGCCGTCGCCCTCGACCGCGGCGGAGCGTCCGGACCGCGCCCGGGCCGCGTCGAGTCCGATCAGTCCGGGCCGCGCGCTGGCCGCGTCGAGTCCGAACAGGCCGCCGCGGCCGGTGATGAGGGCGACGCTGTCGCCCGCGGCGGGAAGGAGCGGACGCACCTGGGCGGCGTCGGCGGCGTCGTCGAGCACGAAGAGTACGCCGCGGCGGGCGGTCAGGGTGCGGAACAGGCCCGTGCGGGCGGCCACGCCGAGCGGCAGATCGGCCGGGGCCACGCCGAGCGCGTCGAGCAGGATGCGCAGCGCCTCCGCCGACGGCAGGGGCGGGCCGGACGGGTCGGAGCCGCGCAGGTCCAGGAACACGGCCCCGGCCGGGAAGCGGTCGGCGATCCGGTGTCCATAGTGGACGGCCAGGGCCGTCTTGCCGACGCCGGCCGCGCCGCCGATGACCACGGCTCGCGCGCCGGGCAGGAGGCGGTCCAGGCGCGCGACGACGCCGGCTCGCCCCGCGAAACCGGGTGGCGCCGACGGGAGGGTCCGCGACCCGGCGCCGGGCGCCGAGCCCCCGAGCGTCGACGAGCGACCGGCGGGCGGGGACCAGGGCAGGACCGTCTCGATGCGCGAGCGGGCGGAGGCGAAGGCGAAGCACTCGGCCGGCGAGGCGCCGAGCAGGCGGAGCAGCGCCTCCAGGCGCTCGGCGGGCGGCAGGGCGCGGCCGTCGAAGTACGCGCCGATGACGGCGTGCGGCCAGCCGGTGCGCGCGGCCATCTCGCCGAAGGTCAACGGGGACGACCGGACCCGGCGCGCCTGCCTTCGTCGCAGGTCGCGCAGGAGCCCGGAGAGCTCGTCCAGGGTGGAGACACCCGACGGATCTACCACGTCGGGAAGCCTGCCACAGCGGTACAACTTCGGCTCGAGAAAAACGGCGATGCCCCGCCCCGCGATGACGCAGAGCGGGGCACCACCACACGCAGCGTCAGGCGCAGATCGCCTCGAGGTCCTTGCCGGCGGCGTCGATGTCGTCCGTCAGCTTGTCCATGTCGGCGATCGAGTTGATCTTCGACAGGTACTCCGGCGAACCGAACAGCTTGAGGCCGTCGGCGCCCTTGTCCAGCGCCGCCTGCAGCTTCGGGTCCACGGCCTCGGCCTTGAGGGCGCGCAGCTGCTCGGCCAGCGCGTCGGCGAGCTCCTTGGCCTTGGCCGCCGCGGCGGTCTCGGCCTGCTTGTTCTTCGAGCCCTTCGCCGCGATCATGATGCCGATCTGCTCACCGATGGGCTTCACGTTCGCCTCGGTGATGACGGCCTCGGCCTTGGTGCAGACCTGCTTCGTGTTCGCCTTCACGTCGGGCGTGGGACTCGACGTGGCGGCGGCGGTGGCGCCGGTGGAGGAAGCGGCCGAGGTGCCACTGTCGGAGGTGTCACCGCAGGCGGCGGCAGTGCCGACGAGCGCGGTGAGGATGGCTACGGTCAGAAGCCGTCGCACGTGGGAGTCTCCTCAATGTGTGGGTTGCGTCACGCCTTGGCGTAGCTCCGGGCATTCCGGGGCCCTGGGAGCGGGCGGACGCCGGAGCGTAGCAGCCGGGGATGTCCTCGCGCTGTCTCACATGTGCCTCGGCGCCGCCATGCCGAGCAGGTCGAGCCCGGCGCGGAGGGTGCGCGCGGTCAGCGCGCACAGGGCGAGCCGGCTCGCGCGCACCGGCTCCGGCGCGGGCAACACCGGGCACTGCTCGAAGAACGCGCTGAAGCTCACGGCGACCGCGTGCAGGTGCCGGGTGAGCGCGTGCAACTCGAGCGTCTCGCCGACCCGCTCGACGACCCCGGGGAACCCGAGCAGCTCCATCGCGAGCGCACGTTCCGCCGGATGCGTGATCGAGAAGTCGTTCCCGACCGCGTCGACGTCGCCCCGGCGGAAGATCGAACACACCCGGACGTGGGCGTACTGCAGATACGGCCCGGTGTCCCCCGTGGCCGCGAGCATCCGGTCGAAGTCGAACGTGTAGTCCTTGACCCGGTCGCTGGACAGGTCCGCGTACTTCAACGCGTCGATCCCGATCGCCCCGGCGCGCGCCTGCGCCTCGTCGAGCAGCTCGGTGAGCTTGATCGCGGCGCCCAGCCGGCTGCGCAGCATCTTGCCGTCGGCCCCGAGGACGGAACCGAACGCGATGTGCTCGGCGCGAACCGTCGTGGGCAGCCAGCCCGCGGCCCGGGCGAGCGCGAAGACCATCTCGAGGTGCTGCCGCTGCGGCGCGCCGACGACATACAGCAGGCGCGTGGCCTTCAGGACGTCGACGCGGTACCGCACCGCGGCGAGATCGGTCGCGGCGTACCCGTATCCGCCGTCCCGCTTGCGAACGATCAGGGGGCCGTTGAAGCCGTCCAGAAACGCGCACAGCGCCCCGTCGCTCTCGCGCAGCAGGCCCTTCGCCAGCAGGTCGTCGACCACACCGTCGAGTGCCGCGTTGTACCGGCTCTCCCCGGCGAAGTCGCCCTCCCGCAGGCGTACGCCGAGGCGGTCGTAGACGCTCAGGAGGTACACCTGCGATGTCGAAATGATCGTGCGCCACTGCGCGATCGTGTCCGGGTCACCGGCCTGCAGCCGCACGACCCGCCGGCGCGAGCGCTCCCGGAAGTCCGGGTCCGCCTCGAACCGGCGCCGGGCGGCGGCGTAGAACGCGCTCATGTCGGCGGGGTCGAGCTCGGCCCCGCCGGCCCGGTGCTCGACCAGCATCCCGAAGTTGGTGCCCCAGTCGCCGAGGTGGTTCTGCCTGATCACGGTGTGCCCGAGGTGCTCGAGTACCCGCACCGCCGCGTCCCCGATGACCGTCGAGCGCAGGTGCCCGACGTGCATCTCCTTGGCGGCGTTCGGCCCCGAATAGTCCACGACGACGGTCTCGGGTTCCACAGTGGACACTCCGAGGCGCGGGTCGGCCGCGGCCGCGGCGAGCCGGTCGGCCAGTGCGCGTTCGGACAGCGTGAGGTTGACGAATCCGGGCCCGGCGACGCTCACGTCGGAGCACAGATCGTCGAGCTCGGCCGCCGCGACGACCGCCGCCGCGACCGCCCGCCCGTCGGGCCGGCCCACGGCCCCGTCGGCCTGGAAGTCACAGAACCGGGATCGGCGCAGGGCGGGGTCGACGGTCGATCCGGTCACGGTCTCGAACGCGGCCGCGAGTCTGTCCCGCAGCACCTTGCCGATGTCAGCCATGCTCCTGAAGGCTAACGACGTGCCCGAAATTACGCGCCTGGATTTCGAACCCGCGACCGCCCGCTCCTACGACGCGCTCTCCGCCGGCCATCTCGACATCATCAGCTCGGACCCGTCCGATCGCGCCCACTTGGAGCTGTTCGCGGCGGCGGTACTGCACGCGCCCGGCCCGGTCGCCGACGTCGGCTGCGGCGCGGGCCGCCTCACCGCGGTCCTGGCCGAGCTGGGGCTGGACGCGTTCGGCGTGGACCTGTCCCCCGCCCTGATCGCGATCGCCCGCGCGGCCAATCCGCACCTGCGCTTCGAGGTCGGCTCGATGCTCGACCTCGACATCCCCGACGGCTCCCTCGCGGGGCTGCTCGCCTGCTACTCGATCATTCACGTGCCGTGGGAGCTGCGCCCGGCCGTGTTCGCGGAGTTCCGCCGCGTCCTGCGCCCCGGTGGCGTGCTGATGCTGGCGTACCAGGTCGGCTCCGACGCCAAGCACCGCGACTCCCACGACGGGCTCGAGCTCGACGTGACCTGGTACCGCCAGCAGCCCGGCGAGCTCGCCGGGCTGCTGCGGGAGGCCGGATTCGAGGTGTCCCACGAGGCCGTGCGCCCCGCCCGGGAGGGTGAGCTAACGCCCCATGGCCACCTGCTCGCGAGGGCCGGCGGGCGCCCACAGGAACACGATCGCGGCGACCTCGCCGACGAGTGACAGCGCCTGGAGCGCGACGATCGGCACCGCGTAGCCGGGCATCTGCGCGATCACGCCCGGCAGCGCGGCGTGGGCGAGAATCTGGATGCCGAGCACGAGCGTGAGGATGCGGCGCGCCTTGGGCCGCCCGCCGCGCAGCTTGTACGCGCGCAGCGGCAGCAGCACGGCGAGCACGAGGTGCGGCACGGCGGCCCCGATGCCGGCGGACCCGAGCGCCACGAGCGTCACCCCGATCGCGAGCACGTGCAGCGCGGCGATGGCGAGGACGGCGGCGAGGGTGCGGCTCATGTTCTTCTCGGTCATGGCTACGACGGTATGAGCGAGCGGGCCGCCGCACTCCTGCCCGTCGTCATCGCCGGCACCATGACGGATGTCATCCGAGCGTCCGTGACAACACAGCATCGCCATACAGGAATATCTGTGTGCGGATCCTCAAGTGCGAGCAGGGGATACTACGCACAGCGCGCCGCTAATTACGTACCGGAATCAGCTTCGGGGTTCACTAGCGTAGAACTCCTGTTCGATGCTAATGTGACCGCATCAATCACCAGCTCAACAGCAGTCTCGATCGTTTCATGTTCCCAGATACGGACCACAGTCCAGCCAGCACTCGAAAGCGATTCATTTACTGTCCGGTCACGCTCAACATTCCGCATGAGCTTCGGACTCCAATACCAGTCATTGACCGCAGGTTTCCGGCCATGCACGGGGCAAAAATGCCAGAAGCAACCGTCGACAAAGACAGCAACCCTACGCGCGGTGAAGACAATGTCCGGCCGGACCTTCACACCGTCCGGGAGACGCAGCAAGAGATCCTTGCGGTATCGGTAGCCAAGCCGATGCAGGCTGCTACGGAGCACCACCTCGGGCTTCGTGTTCGACCGCCGGTTGGCCTGCATGTTCCGCGAGCGGCCCTCATTGAGCGGCACGGGGTAAAGGCCCGCCGCGTGCGCACGCTTCCGCGCCTCGCTCCGGTCGCCAGTCGGCACGAAGCTCCCATCCAAGCAGGGTCCCGGCCTGCACCGGGATTTGATGGCAAGATACCCGCGTGCACTCGTGCCCGCCGCACCAGCCCTGGAGGAGTCCAGCGATGACCTTTGAAGCTGTCGAAATTTGCGCTGGCGCCGGCGGACAGGCACTCGGCCTCGAAAAGGCAGGCTTCGAGCATGCTCTTGCCGTCGAACTCGACCCGAACGCGTGCAACACGCTACGTCACAACCGGGCCGACTGGAAGGTCAGCGAAGGCGACGTGGCCGACCGGAACGTGTGGGATCCGGCCGATTACAAAGGCATCGGATTACTGGCTGGCGGAGTTCCGTGCCCGCCATTCACCATTGCCGGAAAGCAACTCGGGGCAACTGACGAACGCGACCTCTTTGCCTGGGCGATCGAACTCGTGTCCGTCGTGCAGCCCCAGGCACTCCTGCTGGAGAACGTTCGGGGCCTAAGCATGCCGCGCTTCGCCGGCTATCGGCAGCACGTGCTGGACCGCCTCATCGACTTGGGCTACGTCGCCGAATGGCGCCTGCTGCAGGCATCAGACTTCGGCGTTCCGCAGCTGCGCCCGCGATTCGTCCTCGTGGCGCTGCGCCCAGAGCACGCGGAGTACTTCACCTGGCCCGAGCCGCTGGGCACGCCGCCCACGGTCGGCACGACGTTGCTCGATCTGATGGCGTCGGATGGCTGGGATGGTGCCGAGAGCTGGTCGAGGAAGGCCAGCAAGATTGCACCCACCATCGTCGGCGGATCCAAGAAGCACGGCGGCGCCGACCTCGGGCCAACGCGCGCCAAGCGCGCGTGGGCCGAGATGGGCGTCGACGCCCTAGGTGTCGCGGACCTACCGCCGAAGCGCGGAGACCGATTCGAGGTTGGCCCGAAGCTGACGACTGACATGGTTGCCCGCATCCAGGGCTGGTCCGACGCCTATCCGTGGGAGTTCACCGGCCGGAAGACGACCAAATACCGGCAGATCGGCAATGCATTCCCGCCACCCGTTGCCCACGCCGTCGGCACTGCCATCTACAACGCCCTCGAGAAGAAGGGCGAGCGGATTGAACGGGTGCTGCCAGAGCATGACCCGATCTACAAGATTCTGCGGGACAACCCCGACTTCATGACACCAGCGCAGATCAGCCGCTCTCTCGGCCAAGCCCTGGAAGCGGCAGACCTGGAGCACCGCATCAGCCTGCTGAGCCGTGATTTCGAGGTCGAGATGCAAACAACGTCCACCGCGACCGCCTACAAGCTGGGCAAGTTCAAGGCATTTGTAGGCCAGCAGGACCACGTCCGTAACGACCTATTCCTCAAGCACCGCGCCAAGATTAGTTAGGCGGCAAGACACGACCGTCTCACCAGCCGGTTCCGCCTGAGATCAGGGACGAGGCGTTGTGCCGCGGGAGCGGGGCCGCCCCGCGACACCTGCACGGAGTTCCTTCTACGGCACGGTGAGCTGCTGCACACGGAGCATGCGTCCTACAACCGGAATGTCGGAGCCGTAGCCATCCGAGCGGAGCTCCGCGTGGTCGACGAATGTGGAGTAGCGCCGGGCCAAGGGCAACCGCGCCCCGACAAAGGTCTGAAGTGCCGTGCGTCGGCTGTTGCCGGAGGCGAGGCGCGACATGCTCACTGAGATTGACCGTTAGCGACCGAGCCGAGAGACGCCTGCCAGATTGCTGGGCGGTAGTCTCGGCGGGGTGAGTGCCGAAGAGCTCGCTCTCGACCTAGGCATACTTCCGGTCAGCCCGGCGCGCCGCCGGGTGGTGCGGCAAACCCCCGCGCCCGGCTCGCTGTGCCGCAACGACCGCGGTGAGACGCACGAGTTGCTTGCGCCGGCCGCCGACCCCGAGCTGCGTACGGTCTGGTCCTGGCTGGCCCAACGACCCGGCCTAGTGCAAGAAATGGGCGATGCGGTCGAAGATGCCATCTACTACGTGCTCGACGGCGCCCGGACGCACCGCTTCGACCTCCGCGACGACCGTGTGGACAGCGACGAGCGGCGGGCGGTTGGCACGAAGCTCCAGTACCACGTACTCGAGAATTTGAAGCTTCCGAAGCTGCGTCATCCCGACACGGAAATCGAGGGAGTCGGGGTCGAGATCAAGGGAACGATCGCCGACAACTGGGCCATCCCGACGGAAGGCCAGTGCGGCGTCTCGCTACTGATTCAGCTCGACATCAATGCGGACCAGCACTCCGCCCGGCTGATGCGAACGCATCGCGCCTGGCTGCGTGAGGGAGCGAACCACGACGGCAAGCGTGGCGTGACTGCCGAGGCACTTCGTGAATACTCGGTTCTGCTTTATCCGAAGACCCAGCTGCGGCCCAATCCGCTCAAGATGCTCACCGACGCGCAGCGGGAGGATGTGTTCGGCAAACGGGGCCAGGAGATCCGCCTTGCGCATCTCTTCCGCGCCCTGCCCGGTGTTGTCATTCCGCGCGCGGTCATCCTGACCGTTTGTGCACGCAACCAAGACCCCCTGCGGCGGGCACGGGCCACACGGTCACGCGTCCGGCCCGAACTCGAGCTGCTATGCGGCAAATGGTCCGGTCAGCGCGAGCTCGCGGCGCGCCTCGGCTACGACCTGACCGGCGCCGCTTGGGTGGCCGTGCCGGCCTCTGACATTCAGGGGTACGGCCGCCTGACGGAGCGAGCCATCGCGGAGATCGACCAGCGGCCAGGCTCAGACGACGCCGACGAGGATCACTGACGGACTCTTCAGCTGAGGCGGTGAGCAAGGCCGAGACGCCAGCGGTCATGGCGGTATGGTTCGGGCCGTGACGTTCCACGCGAGTACCGAGACGTTTGCCGGACGGCCCGTCGTGGACGTGGCGCCGGGCGAGCCGCTGCCCGCGGTCGACGGGCCGGCCGCCTGGCGGTTCGGGTTCTTCGGGGAGGACGTCGACGACGTCGAGGGGCCCAACCCGGCCTACAACGCGGCGTTCGACGAGCTGCTCAACGGGATCGACACCGAGGCGGTGCACGCGCTGGTGCTCGGCTCGTGGGGATACGCCGCGTTCGCCGACGCGCCGATCGGCAAGCTCGTCGAGGCCGCGCACCGGCTGCCGCATCTCGAGGCGCTCTTCCTCGGCGACATCACCGGCGACGAGTGCGAGGCGTCGTGGATTCGGCAGGGGGACCTCGACCCGCTGCTGGCGGCGTACCCGAAGCTGCGCGTCCTGCGCGTGCGCGGATCCGCGAACCTCCGGCTGTCCCCGCTGCACCACCTGCACCTCGAGGAGCTCGTGTTCGAGTCCGGCGGGCTGCCCGACGAGGTCGTCACCGCTGTGCTCGACAGCGAGCTGCCGGCGCTCGAGCA
This sequence comes from Dactylosporangium sp. CA-052675, assembly GCF_050947935.1. Classification (GTDB taxonomy): domain Bacteria; phylum Actinomycetota; class Actinomycetes; order Mycobacteriales; family Micromonosporaceae; genus Dactylosporangium. The sequence continues at coordinate 10,103,850 of NZ_CP192010.1, forward strand.
CCTCGAGTTCTGGCTCGGGGTGCGCAACTACGGCGGCAGCGTGGCCGTGCGGCACCTCGAGCCGCTGCTCGGCGGCGGGCGGTTCCCGGCGCTGCGCCGCCTGGGGCTGCGCAACGCCGAGATCGCCGACCGGATCGCGGCCGCGCTCGCCGGGGCCCCGGTCGTCGGGCGCCTCGAGGAGCTGGACCTCTCGATGGGCGTGCTCGACGACGCGGGGGCCGAGGCGCTGCTGGCCGGGCAGCCGCTCACCCACCTACGCCGGCTCGACCTGCACCGCAACTTCCTGTCGCCCGAGTTCGCCGCGCGGATCATGGCGGAGCTGCCGGGCGTGGACGTCGACGTGACCGATCAGCAGGTCGAGGGGCGCTGGGGGCGGTACACCGCGGTCTCCGAGTGAGGCTCAGCCCCAGACCTGCGGCGCCTGGCTGCGGGTCGCCGCGTTGATGCGGTTGAAGAAGTTCGTAGTCGCGATCCACAGCACGATCGCGCCCAGCTGCTCGTCCTTGAAGTGCTCCGCGGCCGCGTTCCAGATCGGGTCGGGCACCGCGTCGCCCTTGTCGGCGAGGCGGGTGGCGTGCTCGGCCAGGTCCAGGGCGGCGCGCTCGGCGTCGGTGAAGTACGGCGTCTCGCGCCAGGCCGCGACCGAGAACAGGCGCTCGTCGGTCTCGCCGGCCTTGCGCATGGACCGCGCCCCCGAGTCCACGCACGGGCTGCAGCCGTTGATCTGGCTCGCCCGCAGGTGCACGAGCTCCAGCGTGCTCTGCGGCACGCCGGCCGAGTGCGCGGCCTTGTACAGCAGGTTGATCGCCTTGACCACGTCCGCGCCGGCCGTCGCGGTGGTGTCGATCCGAGCCTTCGACATCGTCGTCTCCTGTCACATCGGGGCGGTTTGCTTCGTCGCCCGGTTGACGAGTGCACTCGCGATAACGTGACCAATGTGGTGTAGGCCACAAAAGGGGTGGACATGACCGGCGACGAGGCACTGGCCCGGCGGTTCGAGGAGCTGCGACCGCGGCTGCGGGCCGTGGCCCAGCGCATGCTCGGCTCGGCCGCCGAGGCCGAGGACGCCGTGCAGGAGGCGTGGCTGCGGCTGGCCCGCGACGACCGGGAGAAGGACAACCTCGCCGCCTGGCTCACCACCGTGGTCGGGCGGATCTGCCTGGACATGCTGCGCGCCCGCACCAGCCGCCGCGAGGAGCCGCTGCCGGAGGCCGGCGAGACGGCGACGGCCGACGACCCCGAGCAGGAGGCGCTGCTGGCCGACTCGGTGGGGCTCGCGCTGCTGGTGGTGCTGGAGACGCTCAGCCCGACCGAGCGGCTGGCGTTCGTCCTGCACGACATGTTCGCGGTGTCGTTCGACGACATCGCCGTCGTGGTCGGCAAGAGCCCGTCCGCCGCCCGCCAGCTCGCGAGCCGGGCCCGGCGCCGCGTCCAGGACGGCCCCGCGCGCCCCGGTGAGCGGAGCCGCAACCAGGAGGTGGTGGCGGCGTTTCTCCAGGCTTCCCGGGGCGGCGATCTCGGTACCCTCCTGACGCTGCTCGACCCCGACGTGGTCATGCGCGCCGACGAGACCGCGGCGCGGATGGGCGGCCACGGCGAGACGCGCGGCGCGGAGGTCGTCGCGGCCTTCTTCAACGGCCGCGCGACCGGCGCCCGCCTGGCCGACGTCGAGGGCCTGCCGGGTGCGTTCGTGGCCGCCGTGAACCTGGCCCTGGCATTCACGGTCATCGACGGGAGGATCACCGCGATCGAGGCCGTCGCCAACCCCGAAGACCTGGACGAGATGGCCGTCCACCTCATCTAGACTCGCGCGAATGGAAGACGTCAACGAGATCTTCAACGACTTCGCCGCGCTGTTCACCGGGCACCTGCGGGACCCGGACGGCGAGGACGTCGTGCACGCCGACCGGCTCGACCGGGCCGCGCTGGACGGCACGCTGGAGAGCCTGAAGGTCGTGGACGCCTACCTGGAGTACCTCCACCAGCACCGCCCCGAGCGCATGGGCCCGGACTGGGCCCGCACCGTGCTGCGCGCGGGCGCCTACACCGGCGAGATCATCCGGCACACCGCCGAGCGCCGCTACGACTGGATCGACTACGACGTGTTCACCGCGGCGTACCCGGACGTCCGGCGCGTGCTCGGCGACCGGGGACTGCCCGTGGCGTCGGTGCTGTCGACCGGCGACGGCGGGTTCACGCTGCCGCTGAACAAGGTGATCAAGTACCTGGCGAACGGCTCCGAGGACAGCGTGTGGTTCTACGCGTCGGCCGAGATCCGTTAGCTGGTGGAAGCTTCTAGGGTTTCGGGCCCCAGGCGGAGATCATCGGGGACGTCGACACGTCCAGCTCACCGGCGTCGAGGTTGGCGAGGTGCTCGTCGATCTCGGCGGCGGTGGCCAGCGTAGCGCCGAGCGGTCAGACCCGGTAAGCCGCGACGGTCGAGCGCAGGTCGGCGGCCATCCGGGCCAGCTCGGCCGCGGTCGCCTGGGTCTCGGTGGCGCTGCTGGAGACCGTGGCCGCGCTGCCGGCCACGTGGGTGATCGTGCCCGCGATGCCCGACGAGCCGTCCGCGGCCTGGGCCACACGGCGGGCGATCTCGGCGGTGACCGCGGTCTGCTGCTCGACCGCGGACGCGATGGTCGCCGCGTAGTCGTTGATGGTGCCGATCACGGTCCCGACCTCGCCGATGGCCGCGATCGTCCCGCTCGTCTCGTGCTGCATCGAGCCGACCTGGGACGCGATCTGCTCGGTCGCCTCCGCGGTCTGCCGGGCCAGGTCCTTGACCTCGCCGGCGACGATCGCGAAGCCCTTGCCGGCCTCGCCCGCGCGGGCGGCCTCGATGGTGGCGTTGAGCGCGAGCAGGTTGGTCTGCTCGGCGATCGCGGTGATGAGCGCGACGACGGTGGTGATCTGCGCCGACGCGTCGCCGAGGCGGGCCACGCTCGAGCTCGTCTGGGCGGCGGTGTGGGCCGCGGACTGAGCGACGCCCGCGGCCTCGGCGGCGTTGCCCGCGATCTCGCGGATCGCCCGGGTCATCTCGTCGGTGGCCGCGGCGACCGCCCGCACGTGGTGGGAGACGTCGTCGGCGCCGGTGGAGACGTCGCCGACCTGGGCCGTGGTGCCCTCCGCGGCCCGGGCGAGCTGGTCGGAGACGGCCGAGAGCTCCTCCGAGGCCATGGCCACCTGGTCGGAGGCGTGGCCGATGCGGCGCACCATGGTCGCGACCGACTCGGCCGTGACGTTCAGCGCCCTCGCCACCTGGCCGATCTCGTCGCGGTGCTGCGGCGGGACGCGCGCGGTGAGATCGCCGGCGCCGATGCGCTCCAGGGCCCCGACGCACGCCCGCAGCGGCCGCGTGATCATCCGGCTGATGACGAGCGCGATCGCCACGCCCAGCACGAAGCTGACCGCGAGCATGACGGCGACGGTCTGGCGGGTGTGGTGGAACAGGCGCTCGGCGGTGTCGTCCTCCTGGGTCGAACGCGCGACGGTCGCGGTCTCCAGCGCGGTGAGCGCGGCTCGCACGTCGGGCACCGCGGCCTCGCGCGCCTGGCTGTCGCTCAGGCTGGCGAGGTACCGCTGCCAGGTCTTCTGGAACGCGTCGAGCGCCCTGCTCTGATCGCCGTCCAGCCCGAGCGCCAGGCAGGCCTCGACGGCCGCGGTGACCTGGCGTTCGAGGCCGTCGAGGGTCTGCATGGCGGTGGCGCGCCCGGCCGGGTCGGTCGCGAGTGCGAAGTCGTCGGCGGCGACGATGGCCTGCCCGGCGAGATCGCGGAGGGTGCCCGTGACCTGGAGCTGCCGGTTGTACCCCGCCATGGAGCCGACCTGGTCGTTGATCGAGCTCAGACTCTCCAGCCCGACGATGCCGTCGCCGATGCTGAACAGCGCCACGACGAGCACCGCGAGCAGGATCTTCGTGCCGACCGACCGGTCCGCGACGACGCCGGGAACACGCATCAGCACCGGCCTTCCGCAAACTACACATAAGGGGCTGATACGACAGTACGACGAGTTCTGCTGCTGTGTGGGCCGGACCAGCATCTCGTTCAGGGCAACGTGCCGCTCGGCCGGCGCGAGCGCGGCGGCCCGGGAAGCCACCGGGCATGGGAACCACAGCGTCAGCCCCGGACGATCTGGAACTCCGCGGTGGTGCTGCTCCGCTTGGTGCCGCCCGCCGGGGTGGCGAGCGCGGCGCGGCCGCGGTGGAGCCAGGACGTGACGGTGCCTTCGGCAACGCCTTCCTGGCGGGTGCGGCGGGAGGCCGTGACGGGTCGGGTCGATGTAGCTGAACGCCTGCGGGAAGTTCCCGACGTGCTCCCCGCCGGGCGGGTCGATCTGCTCGGACAGCAGGCCCAGCGGGCTGGCCCGCTCGCACAGCGAGGTGTACAGCGCCTCGGCCTCCTCAAGGCGCCCCTGCCCGGTCAGGTTCTCGACCAGCCAGAAGCTGCACAGCAGGAAGGCCGTAACGCCGAGCAGCAGTCGCGTGGGGATCGGGGTGAGTTCGTCGCAGCCCCTCGCCGGCCCCGGGTCCGAGCCGGACCCCAGCCGAACGACGTGCTCCACCGGAAGCGTCGCCGTTATCGTTGACCGGTGATCGGCAACCTCGAGACGTTCCAGGACGAGCTGGCCGCCAGCGGGTTTCCGCCGCTGGTCAACAAGCTGGCCGGGGCTGGCTTCCGGGGCCGGATCACCACCCGCGACCTCGGGCCGCTGCGGCTGGTCTCCCTCGCCACGCCTGAGAGCTCCTGCATCGGGCGGGAGGGCGCCGCCTCCGACGGCGAGAACCTGGCGATCAAGGTGATGACCCGGGGCCGGACGCGGATCGAGCAGGGGCGCGGTGACGCCGAACTCGGGCCGGCCGACCTGGTGCTGCTCGATCCCACGCGTACGATCCGGTTCGAGAGCACCGCCGCGACGCACGTCACCATCCTGGTTCCGCGCCGGGAGCTTCCGATCCGGCCCGCGCAGATCGACCGGCTCCTCGGCGTACGCATCGACGGCAGCCATGGTCCGGGCGCGCTGGTCTCCGTGCTGGCCCGGGAGTCGGCGCGGTCGGCGCCCGAGTTCCGCGAGGCGGAGGCGCTGAGGTCGGCGGCGGCCGTCGTCGAGCTGATCGCGGTCGCGCTGGAAGCCCGGCTGGGCGACGGACAACCGGCCCCGGACGAGCGGCTGCGGGACCGGATCGCCGGCTACATCGAGGCCCGGCTGGCTGATCCCGATCTGTCCCCGCCCAGCATCGCCGCCGCCCACCACATTTCCGTACGCCGGCTGCACAAGCTGTTCGAGGATCAGCCGCTTACCGTCGCGGCCCTGATCCGCCGTCGCCGCCTTGAGCGCTGCCGGGCCGAGCTGACCGGAAGCGGACGTACGGTCACCGCCGTGGCCGCCCGGTGGGGATTCTCCGATCCCGCCCATTTCAGCAAGCTCTTCAAGACGACGTACGGCTACAACGCCCGTGCACTGGTAACCAGCAACCGTGCACGGGCGGCCAAGACGCGCACGGCCGGCCCGGAACAGGATGGTGGTCACCAAGGTCGGCAATAGATAGGAGGAGTCGTGGCGAAGGTGAACATCGTCCGCCCCGGCGAGGGCGAGATCCTCGGCAGCGGGGCGCAGCAGATCCGGATCCTGGAGAACGGCGAGCACACCGACCACCGGCTGGGGTTCGCCGAGGTCACGATTCCACCGGGCACCCCGAGCCCGTTGCAGCACCGCCACGCCCAGCACGACGAGGGGTTCTACGTGCTGGCGGGAACGTTCCGGTTCACCGTCGGCGAGGACCAGTACGACGCCGGGCCGGGCACCTGGGTCATCGTGCCGACCGGGGCGCCGCACACGTTCGCCAACATCGGCGACGAGAACGCGGTCATGCTGAACACGTTCACGCCGGACCTGTACGTGCAGTACTTCCGCGACTTCAAGGCCATGATCGATTCCGGGCAGCCGGTCAACGCCGAGACCATGAAGCCGCTGTGGAAGAACTACGCCACCGAGATCTCGAACGAATACGCCTCGTGAAGCGGCTGATGAAGCTGATGACCGGTCGCTCCTTTCCCGGGCGATGGGGCACGACTTCGCCGGAGCCGTCGAGGTGGGCGTGACCGCCTACCAGGCCACGGCGGAGGTCCGGGCCGGGGCGCCGTCCAGTTCGCCCGGGCGCGCGTTTACAGGTATTGGCCGCTGAGGACCGGCTCGTGCTCGACGGCTGTGTCGGAGCCGTCACGGTCGACCCCGACCAGGCGGTCGAACTGCGCTGCGGCGCCGCGGGCATAGTTGCTCCGGATGTCGGACCACGGACCGGCGGTAATGGGCCGCGGGTTGCGTTGCGGGCCGTTCGCGGAGGCATACCAGAAGCCCATCGAGACGGCCTTCTCCAGCGGCGGCGGCTCTTCGGTCATCCCGTCGACCGCCGACGCGATGATCTCGTCGCTGAGTTCCGCGCTGGTCGCGGTGACCGACACCGTAGCGGTCTTGCTGCGCGGCCAGTGCACCGCGCGCAGGGTCCAGCCATCGCCGGCGGCCAGGCTGGCGCGCTCGGTTTCGTTGATGGCCTTGCGCAGCACGAGTGCCCCTGGCGGAAGGAGGGTCGCGTCGTCGCGGACGTTGTTGAGGTCTTTGGTGGCCGCGTGCGGCTGGGTGCCGGTGACGAACGAGGTCAGCGCAAGGGCGTCGATGACGTCGCGCGGGGAGTCGGCGTCGTCGACCGTGACGACGATGGGCAGCAGCGCCTCCGGCTCGGTGCCGGGGGCTCCGAGCCGCAGCGGGAACTGGCGTGGACTACGCACGGATCAAGGATCGCCACTGAACCTGTTGCGGTACACCGATTTTCCCGCCTGCGTCACGTTCCCGCCGGGAAGTCGGCGGCGCGGGAGGCAGCCTCGGATCGGGCGATGTCCGTCAGTGCTTCGCGGAGCGTCGACGTCACCGCGTCGTAGGCGCCGCTGCCGAGTACCAGCCGATGCGGCGGTGCATCCTCGGCCATCGCGGCGATGACCGCACGGGCACCGCGCAGCGGGTCGCCGGGCTGGTTGCCGTCCTGGTCGATCATCGCGGCCCGCACGCCTTCGAGCATTTCGCGGTACGACGGAATGGTCTCGGTGAGCGGCTCGTCGGCGAACCCGGCATAGGCACGTGTCCGGAACGCTCCAGGCTCGATCGCCAGGACGCGGATGCCCAGCGGGGCAACTTCCTCGCGCAGTGTGGCCGTCACCGCCTCGACGGCGTGCTTCGCGGCGCTGTAGTAGCCGAACCCGATGACGCTGCGCAGGCCGGCGACCGACGACATGTTGAGGATCCAGCCGCGGCGCCGCTCGCGCATGCCGGGTAGCACCGCCCGCGTCACCGAGAGCAGCGCGAAGAAGTTCAGCTCGAACGTGCGGCGTACCGCGTCGTCGGCCATGCCTTCGATCGAGCCGTACCATCCGCGCCCGGCATTGTTGACCAGCACGTCGATCCCGTCGAAGCGCTGCTCGGCGGCGGCCACCGCGGTGCGGACCTGCGCCGCGTCGGTGACGTCCAGCGGCAGGACCAGGACGCGGTCGCCGTGGGGCCGGGCCCACTCCCGCAGCTGCTCCGGGCGGCGCGCGGTCAGCACCACCCGGTCACCCGTTTCGAGCGCCGCGTCGGCGTACGCCATGCCGAAGCCGCCCGGCGTCCCGCCGGTGATGAACCAGGTCCTCACGGCTCGATCACCAGCCGGACGATGCGGGAGCCGCGCAGGGTGAACCGGTAGTGCAGGTCGACCGCCCCGCCGGGGAAGTCACCGTCCAGATGCTGCACCACGTCGTACCGCTCCTCGTCGAGCCGCGTGGCGGAGATGAGCTCGGTGGTGTAGGTGTATTCGGCCGCCGCACCGGCCAGCCACGCGCGGATCGCATCCGTGCCGGGATAGCTGTGGCCGTCGTCGATCACCACAGCGTCGGACGCGTACGCCGCGATCGCGCTGTCGACGTCCCGAGCGTTGTGCGCGGTCAGATATGTCGTGATGACAAGGGGCATGTCCATGAGGCCAACGGTGGAGTCTCTCCCAGGGAGAGGGTCAAGACTGGGACCATGCGCCAGGGACTGACCATCGGGGAGTTCGCCACGCTGACCCGCCTGAGCGTGCGGACGCTGCGTCGCTACCACCAGGCCGGCCTGCTCGAGCCGGCCACCGTCGACCCGTTCACCGGCTACCGCTACTACTGCGCCGAGCAGATCCCGTCCGCGCAGGTCATCCACCGGTTGCGCGAGCTGGACGTGCCGCTCGCCGAGGTGAAGTCCATCCTCGCCACCGACGACCCACAGCGGCGCGCGGACCTCATCGCCGGGCATCTGCGCCGGCTGGAGGACGAGCTCGAGCGCACCCGGGCCGCCGTCGTTTCGCTGCGCCGGTTGCTACGTCCGGACCCGGACGACCTGCGGGTCGAGCTGCGCTCCGTGCCCGCCCGCACCGTCGCCGCCGTTCGCGGCCGCGTCACGCTGAAGGACTCGACCAGCTGGTACGACGCCGCAATGGCCGAACTCGACGCCGCCTTCGCCCCGCACGAGCGCACCGGCCCACCCGGCGGCCGCTACGCCAACGAGCTGTTCACCGCCGGCGCCGGGACGATGACGGTGTACCGCCCGGTCCGCGAACCCCGGGCGACCGGCCGCATCGAGGTCGTCGAGCTGCCACCGGCTGACCTCGCCGTCGCTGTGCATCCGGGCGGGCACGACGACATCGGCGTCACGTACGGCTTGTTGGGATCGTGGGTGGTGGAGCACGCCTTGGCCGTCGACGGCCCGGTGGACGAGACGTACGTGGTCGGCCCGCGCGACACCCCGACCACGGCCGACTGGCGCACCGAGATCGGCTGGCCGGTGTTCCACCTCACCCCGGAGAGCGGAGATCGGTGAGGCGACAAGGCTGACGGTTGATCCGCGTTTCCCCAGTTCAATCACCGCTTGATGCTGCCCGGCCTTGATCATCATCGACTCGGCCGCCCGATTGCGGCCATTCGGTGAATTCGTTCGGCGTGACGGGGGTGCGCTACTGGTTGTCGGGGATGTCGAACGGCAGGCTCGAGCGCTCCAGCCGGAAGTGCTTGACGAAAGAGCGCACGAAGCGCCAAGACTGCTCTGCCATGAGCCCGTTCTGGCCGGCCGCTTGGGCTGCGTAAGCCTCAAGGCCGCTCGCGCCTGATCCGGCCGGCCGGCGATGCCGCACGCCGTGGCCAGCAGTCCGTCCCACGCCTGATGCCGTTTGACGGCCGACAGGCGCTCGATCAGGCCGTCTAGCACGAGTTTCTCCCGACCCTGCGTTCGCATCGCCGCCCCACACACGGCCCGACCGGCTTGCGCGCACGACCTGCGGCCATGTGCGCGCACCTGATCGAGTGCTCCGGCAGCGATCGAATCCCGGCACGAGCACGTGGATGAGGGAGCGACGGCCCGGCGCCGTCTTGGTGATGCTCGGCAGCGTCTGTTTGTGAAGATTCGGCGGTCGGGGTCGACGGTGGCTGCGGGTCGGCCGACCATGTCGTGGTGAAGGCCAGTCGGAGCATCCCGGCCGCCGTGGCGCTCGCGGTCGGCGTCGGCGCGCCGGCGGTCGACCTTGCCGTGCAGCTCCAGGCGCACGCGGGGCCGTGGCACGTGGTCGCGCTCGTGCCGCTGGAGCGACTGTCCCGGCCGGTGCTGCTCTTCGCTGCAGCCGGTGCCGAGTGGCGATGCGGTCGCCGGTGATCAGTCATGCAGGGGCGTGCGCCGGGGACGCACGACGCGGTGTGCGATACGCCAGCCGACGGCCGTGCGTTCGACGGTGTCCTCGTACGTGACACTGCCGGTCGATCCGTCGGCCATGACTCCGAATCCCTTGGACAGGGCATTGACGGTGCCGTCCGCCGTCTCGCGCAGCACGATATTGGTCACGTGATGGGCGACCGGGTTGGCGTCGGCCAGGGCCAGCGCCGCTTCGCGAGCCGCCGCGAGACCGACCAATGTGCCACTGCCGAGGGCCGACACGTCGTAGACGACGTCTTCGGTGAAGAGCGCCGACAGACCGTCGAAGTCACCGCGATCGGTCAGGTGGCCGTGCGAGTTGATCAAGTCGGTGATAGCGATCCGGTCGTCTGCGGTGATGGCCATCGTGATCCCCTCTCGACCTAAGTGGGGTACTCCCCGTTTAGCCTCGGGTACCATATCCGGGGATGTCCCCGGATAGCAAGCGAGGCCCGCGCTCCGACGCGACTCGCAACCGCTCGCGGCTCATCGCCGCGGCTCGTGAGGCGCTCACCGAAGCGGGCAACGACGTCGCATTCGACGTGATCGCCCGGCGCGCCGGCGTCGGCAACGCCACCCTGTACCGCCACTTTCCGACCCGCGCCGACCTGCTCGTCGCCGTCTACGCCGACGAGGTCGCCGCACTGTGCGAACGCGGCGCACAACTCCTGCAGTCCGCGGAGCCGGCGGACGCGCTGTTCGCCTGGCTCGACGAATTCGTCGTGCACGTGGCCACGAAACGTGCCCTTGCCCTGGCCGCGACGGAAGGCACCGACGAACGCCGCACCACGCTGTTCCGTCAATGGCACACGTCGATCACCTCAACAGCCGATCGCCTGGTCCGGCGCGCGCAGCCAGCCCTCCGTTCCGACCTCACCGCCGCCGACGTGCTGACCTTGGCCAGCGGCGCTGCCCTGACGGCCGATCCCACGAACGCCCGCCGCCTGGTCGCACTACTACGGACCGGCATTGCCGCTCCAACCGAAACCGCCACCGACTGAAGTGCGCGCCCAACAAGTGCTAAGGGCACGCGCTCATCGGCATGTGCGGATGCCGCTCACGGCGGCCGCGCAACTGCGCGCCCGTCATGCTGCGGCGAACTGTCCGGCAAGAGGTCCGGTCAGCCCGGAACGGGATGGAACACCTTCTGGGACATGAGCACTTTGCGTACGAGCGGCGCCGCCGCACTGGCCGCCCTGACCACGATCGGCACCCTCCTGGTGAGCGCCGGGGCGGCCCACGCCGACATCACCGTCGACTCAGCCATCTGCCTGCAGAACGCGACCGGCGCCCTGACGTCGTCGAACCCGGTCGTCGCGGCGCCCGGGCATCCCACCTTCGAGTGGACCGCGTCGCTGCCGTACACGCAGTGCGCCCAGTCCAACGGCCACCTGTACCTGGTCGACAACGGCGTGGCGACGCTGTTGCCGACCAACTCCGGCAACGGTGTCGAAGGCGGCCCCGGGCGGCACCTGCTGATCCTGCGCGTGAAGACGTCGCTGGGCCAGCGGGACCTGTCGTCGGTCACGTTGACCACGGTGTAGCGATCGCGGCTGAGGGCGGCCGGTCAACGGGGCCGCCCTCGGCCAGTTCGTCGGCCAGTCCGTCGGTGGCGACACCGGTGCCCGCCCGGCGACGTGGTCGCGCTGAGCGGTGTCGGGCCGGTCGTTGAGGACGCGCACGTCCACCCGGCGAGCGTGGAGATCGCCGCGCTGGCCTGGAAGGCGCGGCGGCTTACCAGCGAGCAGCTGAGCGAGGTCGTGGCTGCGGCCCGGACCATGCAACGTGACTGAACCTCGCCATGGTCTGATGCACTCAACTGGCTACGTCAGGCCATCAGTGATGGCATGCCGGTCAGCCACTGAGCTGAACTCCAGCTGGCCTTCGCGCACCGAACGCGGCAGATCCGGACGTCGAGATCACTCCGCCCCGACCGGCTGTTCTGGCACGTGCACGGCCGGAGCCGTAACCAGGACCTGCAGGTCCCGGGGTGGCCGTACTCGTTCATGGCCGCGTTGGAACCCCGGCCGCACGTCGTGGACCGCGGTGCTGGGACGCGGTCCGGCTCGGCCCGGACGATGACGTGGCTGAGGTGACCGCCGGACAGGTTCGTGCGGTGCTGTACCGGCTGCTGGACGCCGGGCACTGGCACGACGGCGACCCGGACGTGCTGGTGGTCTTCGACTCCGGCTACGACCCGGCCCGGTTGGCGTTCCTCCTTGCTGATCTGCCGGTCGAGGTGCTGGGCCGGTTGCGCAGCGACCGGGTGCTGCGACTTCCCGCACCCCGCCGGCCGGGAACAATGGGCTGGCCGGCCAAGCACGGCGGCGAGTTCCACCTCGCCGATGCCGGCACCTGGCCGGCGCCGGGGCATGCGACGACCACCGACACCACCCGCTACGGCATCGCGACCGCGCAGGCGTGGTATCGGTTGCATCCCCGGCTTACCCGCCGGGCTGCCTCGCTGGACTAGGCCGGTGACCTGCCCGTGCTGGAAGGCACCCTGATCCGGCTCACCGTGCGGCATCTTCCCGGTGACCGCGACCCGAAACCGTTGTGGCTGTGGTCATCCCGTACCGGTGCCTCACCGTCGCATGTGGACAATCTGTGGCAGGCGTCCTGCGCAGGTTCGACCCGGAACACACCTTCCGCCTGTTCAAACAGACCCTCGGATAGACCGCCCCGAGACTACGCAGCCCCGAGGCCGCCGATCGATGGACCTGGCTGGTGATCGCCGGCCACACCCAGCTCCGGCTCGCCCGCCGGCTTACCCAGGACCTGCGCCGTCCCTCGGAACGCCCGACCGACCCGGACCGGCTCACCCCGGCCCGGGTCCGCCGCGGGTTTCGGTACCTACGCCCGAAAACCGCCCGACCGGCCAGCGCACCGAAACCCACTACAGCCGGCCCAGGCCGTCCGCCAGGGTCGAAGACCGCTTACACGACGTCCAGCACGACGTCGGCAAGACCACCAAACGAGACAAGAGCCTCAAGGCTCACAAACAGCGATGAAGGTTAATACAAGCTAGTACTCCGTTCGTCAAGGCGGTACACGAACGTGCGGCGGAGAGTGCGGGTCGATGGCGGTGGCCGTCCCCACACCCAGGGGCGGGCGTGGGGGTTGAGCGGATGGCCAGGTCGTCGGTACGGCACGGGCCGGCCTGGTCACCGGCGCTGATCCGTACCGGTCGATCCATTACCTCTGCGGATCCGCGGACGCCGCGCCGCCGCCCGCCGCGATCGTGCGGTCCAGCGCGTCGGCAAGCCCATGCAGCACCGCCCGTACCTCATCGAGCGGCATCGGGAGTTCGGCGCGCAGCCGGGTGGTGTGCCGCCGCACCCGCTCGACGGCTTCAGCATGCAACCGCCGGCCGTGGTCGGTTAGTACGAGCAGGGCCGAGCGGCCGTCGACCGGCGCTGGCTCGCGTCGTATGAGCCCACGCCGGGTGAGCGTGGCGAGGTGGCCGGACATGGTCGACGCCGGCTGCCCCGTCGCCCGGGAGATCTCCGACGGCGTGGCCGGGCCGACCGTGGCGAGCAGGCTCAGCACGCCGTACTCGACCGGTCTGAGTCCGGTCGACCGCAGCGCTAACCGCAACAGCTGGCCGACGCGCTCCTCGACCGTGAACACGTCGAACAGCACTCCGATTGAGTGCTGCGGCCGACGGCTCATCGTGCATGCTCCTCGCAATGAGACCCAGACACCGGCGATTCCTCGGGCGCGATCGGCGGCGTACACACAGTCGGCCACAGTAGCCGCTGCTCATCGTGGACGACAGCAGCGTCGACGGCGTTCCTCGGCTTGGCCCGCGGATGCGTCGCCGCCGCAACGGAACCGGACCGGACATCGGCGGCGAGCAACGACGGAGGACCGGAGGAGGCGACGCCTCCCAGCAGGTAACGGATCGGAAACGCCCCTCCGATTCTTGTGTCAACGGTGCGGTGAACTAGTTCGGAAAGGAAGTATCTTGTGCTGGTCGTCCGAGTTGAAGGGAGGGGTCTCTGTTGCACCGTCGCCGATTCGTCGCAGCCTGTTCCAGCCTGCGGTCGCCGCCACCGCAACTCGTCCTTGCCGCCGCAGCGCACGCCGGTTGGCGCCTGCCGACACGGTTCATGGTGTCGGACGAGTCCGGCGTCCTGCCCGAAGTCGTCGGCTTCGCCCCAACGGGCAACAGCCACGCTCCCGGCACCCGTCCGGGGCGCGCTTCCCGGGGTGCCGAGGCGCGGACGGGTGGTTGCTACTCCCCGAGCGACCCGTTCACGCTGCTCGATCTACCCGCCGTTCGTGGCCCGTGGCGCAGTCATGTATCCCCTTGCTGCCAACGGTTAGATCCATTGCTTCTGTACGCCGCAAAGGGACTGGAGCAGTGATGAGTGGCATTCCCGACGGCCCATGCTTCACCGGTCCCCAGTTGTTGTCGCAACTCCAACGCCTCGATCGGCTCACCGGCCGCGAACGGGAAGTGCTCGTGCTATTGCCGAGCGGAGCCGCCAACCGGGAGATAGCCGGACGACTCGGTATCACCGAACGAACCGTCAAGGCCCACGTCACAAGCATCATCGCCAAGCTTGAGGTGTGCTCACGAGTGCGTGCGGCGGTAATAGCGTTCGCCTTCATTCATGACTCGGCGGCGGGCTGTGCCTGTACCAAGGTTCAATAGCGCTCCTGATGCTGCGGGTGCCAGGATCTGAATCAATGCAGTCGATGTTTATCGTCCGGGAGGAAAACGCGCAGGGTCGGGCGCCGCAATGGTATGCGCGTGATCGCCAACTTGGCGGTCCAAAGCTCGGTCCGGAGGGTGGCATGTTCAGGCAACCTACTGAAGGGCAATGAAGCATGATTGGCCAACGTAAACGCACGATCGGGGTGGCCAGTATGGTGGCCGCTGTGGCGGCGACGACTCTGACCTGGGCCAGCCCGGCAAGCGCGGCAGCCAGGATGGTAACCGTCTACCACCGGAACGAGAGCAACAAGTGCCTTGACGTATCCGGACCGTCGGTCAAGACGTGCAACGGGTCAAGCGCACAGAAATGGACTATCAACCCCAACAGTGCCGGCGAGACGACTTTCGTCAACTGGCAGACGGGCTTGTGCCTGGACAGCAATTCGGCCGGCAGCGTGTATGTCCTCAAGTGCAACGGCGGAGCCTATCAACGCTGGTATCTGGGAGGGAACCCCGGCTACCAGCTCCACAACGCAGCAACGGAACGGTGCCTGGACAGCAGCAGCGGGCGCCTCTCCACCTCCAGGTGCGACAACGCGGTGGCCAGCCAGCGTTGGTTGATTTATTAACGTAACGTTCTGACTTGACGGATGTGTTCGGTCCGAGTGGCCGAGCGTTGGCCAGATTCGCTTCGTGGGCGGCCCGGCTGCGTCGGCCGGGTTGTCGCGCGGGCTGGAGGCAGCATCCTGAATGAGCCTTGGGTGGTCGCTGGTCCGCTGCCAGGCGGGCCCGCGACCAGCCTACGCGTCGGCGAGTCCTTGCTGTCGAGATCTTTGTTCGGTGCGGACCTCGCCCACAACCAGACGACGACGCTGCTGGCGGTGTGACGAATAACTGGACCGGCCCACTTCCCTCATCCGGGGCATCCGTGACCGGAAGCGAACAGGGCGGTAGCCGCGTCCGCACGCTGCAAGAGGCGCCGAGCGCACTCCGTCAGCCGGGGAACCGGGTGTTCAGCGAGGAGGTCCAGCGCCCTGCGGGCGTGCAACGAAAGCGGCTTCGGCGTCATCCGCCGCGAGCCGGTGCTCGCCGAGATGGAGCGTCGCAGTCGCAACTCCGCGGGTGTCTCCGGCCGCTTCCGTCAACTCTCGCGCCCGCTCGGCCTCCCGAGTGGCGGCGGCATGTTCCTCCCGTGCCCGCCGTAGCCGGCTGTGATGCGGCAGGAGCCAGGCCACGCCCAACGTGTTGTTCACAAGGGTCGGTCGCGGCCTGTGCCTGAGCGTGGGCCTTCTCAGCGGCGGCCAGGTCGCCTAGGGTCAGCGCGCAGTCGGTCATCCGGACAAGCAGTATCCGTTCGGCCTCCGCATCGCCCACGGACCGCGACACCGTCAAGGCCTGCTCCAACAATGGCCATGCGTCCCTAGGACGGTCGACGAGCAGTGTCTCCGCGTGGGTACGCAAGGCCAGCACGATGCTCTCCTGCTCACCCGATTCGTAGGCCACGAGCGTGGCCTCCTTCGCCAAGTCGCTGGCGGGCGATCCCTCCCACATGCGCGCGAAGGCCAGCCCGGTCAGGCTATGCACCAGCTCTCGCGCCAATCCGAGCCGCCGGAAGGCGGGCACGCAGGCGGCGAAGGCGGCGCTGGCTTCACCGATCCGCTGCGACAGCAAGATGTCGCCTCTGCTGGTCTCCGCTCGATAAGCCACCAACTCGTCGCCCGCCGCGAACGCGGCGTCGCGCACCACCGCGCGGGCCCGCTGAAGCTGCTCGAACCCACCGCGGACTGCCAACGCCGGGATGACGAGGTCGGCCAAGACCGCGGCATCCTCATGCCATCCGAGTCGACAGGCGAGCTCGATGGCATGGAGCAGTTGTGCCCGCTCGGTGTGTACCCAGGCGTCGGGATCAGCGACGAGCCCGACCAGCGCCGGATCCGGATCGGACGGGAGGCGGCTCGGCGGCAAACCTTCGTTGACCCGGTTGACCCGGGCATACGCCCGACCGCTCAGACCAAGAAGCTCATTCAGGTAGCGGCGAAATCCGTCGTGATCATCCTGTTCGTACAGTTCGCTAGCGAACAAACCCACGAGGTCGTGCGGCCGGTAGCGGGCCTGCCCCGTGATGTCGGTGCCCACGAGGTCGAGTAGACCGGCCATGGTGAGCTGCTCGGCGAGGCGCTCTCCGTCACCGTCACATATCCGGCCAAGAGCCCAGGCCGCGAAGTGCCCTGGGTGCAGCCTCCCCATCGCACGCAGGGCACTTTGCCCTGACGATGTCAACCCGGCATAGGCGAGTCCAGCTCCGACCGTACGCGCAGGTTGCCTGCCGTCAGCTCGTCGAGCCGCTGTCTTTCGTCGCGCAGTCGTTCGGCCAGCGCGCCGAGCGGTGTGGTGGGACGCGGCTGAAGTCGGGCGCCAATGATCCGCACGGCAAGCGGCAGCCGCCCGCAGAGTTCTACGATTTCGGTCGCGGTGTCCGACTCCGCTCGTACGCGGTCGTCGGTGACGATTCGGCTCAGCAGTGCCATGCCCTCGTCGACGGAGAACGGGTGCAGCCGGTGCCGGTGCGTCGCGGGTAGCTCCGGCAGCGACCGTCGACTTGTGATTACTGCTGCGGTACCGGGCGTGCCAGGCAGCAACGGCGCTACCTGGCCCGCGTCGGCGGCATCGTCCAATACGATCAGCACGTTGCGGTCGGCGACTCGAGCCCTGAACGCGGCTGATCGGGCGGCGAGGCCGTGCGGCAGAGTGGATGACGGGCGACCGAGCGCGTCCAAGAGCTCGGCCAGCACTTCGGCCGGATCGCGGGGTTGGCGTCCGGCGCCCTCGAGGTTGACGTAGAGCTGGCCGTCGGGAAAGGCGGGACGCAGGCGATGACCAAGTTTCACGGCCAATGTCGATTTGCCGACGCCGGCCACACCGCTGAGCACAACGATCGGAACGGACTCATGATCCGGAGCCAGTTTGGCTTCTAGTTCGCTGAGCTGGTCCGTGCGCCCGACGAAGTCCGCGGTCGGGGGTGGCAGCTGACATACCGCTTGATATGCGGTCGCGATCACGCCGGTCCCTGCTGACGGCGGAGTCTCGTCGCGCAGTAGCGCGCTGTGCACCGCTTGCAGCTCATGACCTGGTTCGAGCCCGAGCTCCGTACGCAACAAGTCCCGTGTTTCGCGGTATACCGCCAATGCCTCCGCCCGCCGGCCCGATGCGTGCAAGGCCCGCATGAGATGTCCCCGCAGCCCTTCCTGGAGCGGATAGGCCGTGGTCATCCTCCGCAACTCCTCGACGACGCCGCGGTGATTGCCAGCTGCGAGCTCCAACTCGAAACGCTGTCCGGCCGCCTCCAAGCAGCGCTCCAGGATGCCCGGCACGTCGTCGCGCTGCAGAGCTGTCGAGTCGACATCGGCGAGGATCGGGCCGCGCCAGAGCGCGGTGGCTCGGCGCAGGGCAATGAGCGCACTTGCTGTATCTCCGGCGGACCGCGCTGTGCGAGCGGTGGCCAGCAGCGAGTCGAACTCTACGAGGTCGGAAGCCCCAGCTGGGACTTCGACGATGTACGCTCCGTGCCGGTTGTGTAGAAGGCCTTCGACGCCGAGAGTGCGACGTAGCCGCGTTACATAGGTCTGTACCGCGCCACGAGCGCCAAGCGGGGGATCGGTTTCCCAAAGCCGTTGGATGAGTTCGGCAAGCGGAACGGGCTGACCGCTGCGCAGTAACAGGGTGGCCAATATGACGCGCAGTTTCGCTGCCGGTAGGTCGATGCTCTCGCCGTCGCGCCAAACCTCCAGCGGGCCCAACACCCCGAAGCGGATGACTCCCTTGCTCACTGTGGGCCACTTCCTTCCTCGTAAGCCGACGACACGTCGGTGGGCTTGAACGAAGAGGTGTGTGCCACTAGCGGGCTCATCGTTACGTCGCTTCCGCGGAGAGACGTAGCTGTCCTGATGCGCGCCGCGGCCGCGCGGTTCCTTGGGGCCCGGTTTGACTTTCGCGTCGCACAGCAGAGCGAGTCGCCGGCCGCGACCGCCGTCCAGATGACGAACTGCTGGTAGAGGTTGGGCGGCGGATCCGCAAGGCAGCCCCATCCCGCGCCACGGCCGTCATGCTTGGTGGAGTCGAATTCGTGGTGTTGCTGTCGGACACTGCGAGGGAGGAAGCGCGGCAGTGGGCGTAGCGACTGCTCAATGAGGTCAACTCTCCTTACTCCATCAATGATAGAAGAATGTCTATCAACACGAGCTGGGGCGTCTTCGTCACCGATGCCAACGCGCCCCGGCGAATCCCGTCGGAGATGCTCCGCAACGCCGATGTCGCGATACACGCGGCAAAAAGTGGAGGGGAAGAATCGGATCGTCGAGTACGACGGCTCGGCGCGGTAGGGGACGAAGACCGCCGGCGACGCACGGTCGGTCGCGCGCCACCGGGGCCTTCGAGCTATCCCTTGTGGATTGTTCTGTTATCTCGGGCCGCCTAACCGTTGGCGGTGAGCGTGGTCAGGGAGTCTTGAGCCAGGACGCGACGCGCCACCCAGTACGTCACGGGAACTACCAGCAACGCCACTACTGCGAGGAGGGCGAGCACCACGCCCAGGACGCCGAACGTGGCGCTGCCGAGCGTCACCGCTGCGGCCGTCGGTAGGATCGCTGCTGCCGAGACGGCAAGCCCTGCCAATACTCCCGTCACAGTCACGATCAGCGTCTCCCGCGACAAAACGCCACGCGCCTGGTCCCGGGTTGCTCCGGCGATGCGGAGCAGAGCGAACTCCCGTCGACGGCCCAACACCGAAACCACCAGAGTGTTCATCACCGCGATGGCGGCGTAGGCGATCGCGACCAGCACCAACATCGAGTTGATCACGGCTTGCACACCGACTCCGCGCTGTGCGCCCTCCTCCACCGCGTCTCGGTCGCCTACGGTGAGGCCAGGTATGTCAGCGACGGCGTCGGCGACCGCGTCTCTATCGCCCACCGCCAGCACCTGCGGTGTCGCGCGACTTGTCGTGTGTTGCGCGACGAGACCGGCAGGCATGAGGAGTGTCTCGTACCCGGGCAGGTCCTCGTAGAGTGCGACGACTCGTAGTTCTCGCGCTTCTCCGTCACCGAATCGGAACAGCACACTGTCGCCGACGGCGACCTTCATGCTTTCCGCGGTGACCTGCGGCAACGCGATGGAGTCGCCCGTCAGCGCTTCGAACGCCCCTGTCACAACCTTGTTCTCGAGGATCCCGGCAGCACCATCGTGGGATACGCCATGCACCGTCCAGGGGCGGTCCCGATGGGTTGAGTCGTAAGGTCGTTCGATCCAACCACCGCTGGTGACGAATGCGCTCGCCGCCTTCACGCCGTCGGCCGAGCGCACCTTCTGGAGGGTGCTCGGGTCAATGCCGGCCGGCGCGTCCACCACCACATCGGCCCGGAGGTTGGCGACCGCTGCTTCACGGTCGCCGGCGGACTGCATCACCTGCGGCGCCAGGTTGCCCGCACCGATACCGATGACGAGCGCCGCACAGGCCGCGATCGTGGCCAGTTGCCCAGCGCGGGCCCGCGCGTTGAGCACGGCGAGCGAGGACAGCGAATCACCAGACATGCGACCCAGGATGCCGCTGACACGGATTCCCAGACGAAGGATGGCCGGCGCAAGCAAGGCAACGGCGATGCTGCCTGCGAGGACCGCCGGTCCGCTGGTAGCGGTCACCAACGCTGGGCTCATCATCGAAGTGATGATGCCCAGGGCGATTGAGCCGAGGGCGACGAAGATGCCCAGCACCCAGCGTAGCGGTCCCATGCGATATCGCGGCACGTCGGCGTCGCGCAACGCGTCGATCGCCCGGGCTCGGCGTGCGGGACGGGCCGCTCCGCGCGACGCGAGCCAGAGGACAAACGTCGTTGCCGCGGCCGCGACCGCCAACGGGATGGGTCCCAAGCGAAGCTCCAGTCCATCCGGGACCGCTTCGCTGCCTCGCACAATCGCGAAGAAGACGTGCGCCAACGGCGTGCCGAGGATCAAGCCCGCGAGGGTCCCCGCGATGCCGACGATCATCGTCTCCCGTACAACGAGCCGTCGCACCTGGCGGCCAGTGGCCCCGACGGCACGCAGAAGACTCATCTCCCGCGACCGCTGTCTGACGGACAGGCCGATGACCGACGAAACCACGATCGTGAGAACGACAAGGACGATCCCACCGAAGACCGCCCCCATGACGATCGTCGACGTGCGTGCGCCTGGCACAGCTGGGTTCTCGGCCGCGCCGCGCTGATCGCCCGTCAGCACCCGGACATCGCCGACAGCGTCGTCGACCCGATCGGCGACCGTGCCGAGGTCGGATCCCGGTGCGGGAATCACGGCAACCGCGTCCGGGCGCTGGTCTCCGCTGAGCCGGATGGTCTCGCCTTCCGCGAAAAAGACCGTTCCGGTGTCCTTGGCGGTGGGGCGCACCGTGCCGGAGACGTGATAAGTCCGCGGAACCCCGTTGTGCGACAGCGTGATCTGTTGTCCCGCTGCGGCAATCCGCGGACTCACTACAACATCGTCGGCGTTGGATGGCTTCGCACCTTCGGCGAGCTCGAAACCGCCTAGCGACGCCGAGGCCCAGCTTTGGCCGGTCAACAGCGCCCCCCGGGGACCTCCGATGGAGAGCATGAACACCGGAACCGATGCCGCTACGCCGTCAATTTGTCCGATCTTTCCCGCTGTCTGCGGATCCAGGCGGTGGCGCTCGGGGAAGGGACGGTGGTCCGTGGTCTCCTTGCCGGCGGAGTTGAGCATCGTGTAGCTGGGATCGCCGATCACGATTATCGGCGCTGCGTCGAGTCGTTGGGGCGGAGCGGCGAGACGGATGCCCGTTTCGAACATCGAGCCGGCAGTGACCACCAGGCCGGCACCAATCATCGCCGCAACGAAGATGGCGCTCAGCGCGGCGAGTCGCCGGCGCACGCCTGCTATTACCAGAGCCCACATCAGCCGGCCTCCGTCATTCGTTGTCCTGCCTGCGCAGCGACGTACTCGGCCACCTGGGCAGCGGTGGGTCGATCGAGTCGGTCCGCGAGCCGCCCGTCGACGAGGAACAGGACGGCGTCCGCGTGCGCGGCGGCGATCGGGTCGTGAGTGGTCATCATGATGGTTTGGCCGGTCTCGTCCACCGCCGCACGCAACAGCCGCAGAATCCGGTGTGCTGACACGGAGTCCAGCGCGCCCGTCGGTTCGTCAGCGAAGAGGACATCGGCTTCGGCCACCATCGCGCGTGCGATCGCCACTCGCTGTTGCTGCCCGCCCGATAGTTGCGCCGGTAGGTGTCGCGCACGGTCGCCCAAACCCACCCGCTCGATGGCGTGGAGCACCCGGCGTCGTTCCACGCGCCGGCCCGCGAGGGTGGCGGGCAGAGCGACGTTCTGGATCACGTCGAGTGTCGGCAGCAGGTTGAACGACTGGAAGACGAACGCCACACGTTCCCTTCGCAGGGCGGTCAAGGCGTCGTCGGTCATGTCGGTCAGCACCTGGTCGGCGAGCGTGATCGTGCCCGATGTCGGCACGTCGAGGCCTGCGGCGCAGTGCATCAGGGTGCTCTTCCCTGAGCCAGAGGGCCCCATCACCGCCACGAACGTCGCAGGAGGCACATCGAGGGAGACTCCGTCGAGCGCTCGTACGGCGTTGTCGCCCTGACCGTAGGTTTTGACCACATCCCGCAGGCGCAAGGGGACCATCGGCCGCAACCGACGCTCTGCAACAGTTGTCACCGTTATCTCCTGTTTCAGATGTCACACACCAAGCGAGGCGAACAGTTCAAGGGTTGCACAGATCCATGCATAGCTTGAACAGATAGACTTTTTGTATGGCCGAGATCACTGAGTTCCCCAGCCTGCCGCCAGCGCTTCGCCGTGCCTGGGGTGTGGACACCGTGCGGCCGAACCGTGGCCCACGGGCATCCCTCAGCATCGACGCGATCGTCGACACAGCGGTCAGTCTGGGAAACACCGAGGGCGTCAACGGGATATCGCTGACTCGGGTCGCGACGCGGCTCGGCGTCACCACGAACGCGCTTTATCGCTACATCAGCTCGCGGGAGGAACTCGACGTCCTGACTCGTGAGCGAGCCCTGGGCCCACCTCCGCCGAGCTCACGCGCGCGGCGCTGGCAACCCCAGGTCTCCGCATGGGCATATTCCCTACGCAGCCGATACGCCGAACAACCATGGCTCGTCGATCTTCGGATCAGGATTCCACTCACGCCCAACGCTCTCGGCTGGTTCGAGCGCCTGCTCGAGGGACTGGCGCGAAGCCCCTTCACGGCGATCGAGAAGGTACGCATCGCGACGCTTGTGGATGGTTTCGTCCGATCGAGCGCCGCGGCCGCCCGGGATCTGGCAGAGGCCGGTCCGCCATTACGCGAGCCCGACCCCGCTCTAACGGCTCTTGGCCGCTTGTTGGCCGACCGTGGCCTGACGCAGACGGCCGAGATCCTCGACGCCGGGCTTTATCAGGAGCCACCCGACCGTCGCAACGACGCGGACTTCGCGTTCGGTCTGCAGCGAATCATCGCCGGTCTGGAAGCGCTCGCTGCCTCCCGGCGCGGCAGCGGCGCCTGACCTCGGACGGCGCCTGACGACGCCGTCCGAGACCAGATCGCGGCAAGGACTCCGCCTGATCTGCTCAGCGCCCACCGTGGCAGGCGCACGCCGGCGCCGCTTCCGGCATCGGTTCCTGAGCGGCCTCACAAATATCGTCGAGCATTCGCTGCCGTTGCTGGGAGGTGATCAAGTTCCCGGCGACGACGACCGCGTTGATTCGGGTGGTGTTGCGGATGTCGCGCAATGGATCGGCATTGAGCAACACGAGATCGGCGACTTTGCCGACCTCGACCGTGCCGCGATCATGGTGACCGAGAACCCGGGCGGGCTCGGTCGTGGCAGCTTCCAGAATCTTCATCGGGCTCAACCCGGCGCGGGCGAGCAGTGCGAGCTCGTCATGAACTCCAAAGCCGGGCAGGATGTAGGAGGCTCCAACATCAGTGCCGACGAGCATACGTACCCCAGCCTCCGCGAGTTCGCCGACGAGCTCCAGCCGCCGCTGGAAAAGTTCCCGCTTCTCGGCGTTGACCTGCGGAGTTCGGTCCTTCATGTAGATCTCACGGCGCGTCCATTCCCAGGTTTCCAGCAGCCCGGTGGGGATGTACCGCAACTTCTCGTCGTCGAGCGCGACGTCCTGTGGCATGTCGGCGAGCTCGTGGACGGTCAGCGTCGGCGTTAGCCGTGTTCCGTTGCGGGCCATGTGCCGGAAAACCTGCGAGGCCTTCCGGCGATCGTGGCTTTGGGCCGCTGCGTACTCCAGCGGATGCATCTTCGCGTACCACCCACCGTACTCGCCGGGGCCGATCGGCACCTGACGGACCTGTCGTCGAATCGCGGCCTCCTGGCTCGACGTGTCCAGCCAGACCTGGTAGAGGTGCTCGACGGTACGAATACCGACATCGGACGCCTCGGTGAGCGAGACGAAGTCCGGCACGTGACCGAGGAACGGGATCTGCCGCCGATGCGCCTCATCAGCCAAGGCCAGGAACGACTCCCGTGACAGCCGCGTGTAGGTCTTGATGAAGTCCGCGCCCTTCGCCTTCTCCTGGCGCACGGCCGCGCGGGCCTCGGTGGCGTTGGCCACCTTGATGTACGGGACGCCGATGCCCTCCCAGAGCGAAGGCGAGCCATCGACGATGTCACTGCCGATCGACCATTGCGGGCCGAGCCGGAGGCCCTGCTCCACCTCGCGCCGCCAGCCGCTGACCACCGGATTGGCACCCATCTCCCGCACGGTCGTCACACCGTTGACGAGATACAGAGGCGGGAATGTCCTCGGCAGCGGAGACGAGTGGACGTGCATGTCGGCGAGCCCTGGAATGAGGTACTTTCCGGCCCCGTCGACGACGGTCGCGCCGCGCGGGCTAGGACCGCCACTGGGCATGATGTTGATGATCCGTCGGCCCTTGACGACAACGGTCATGTTGTGCCTGGGCTTGGCGCCGGTCATGTCGATGATGGTGACGCGGTCGATGACGAGGAGGTCTTTCGCGCCGTCGGCCGGCGTCACACCGCTGGGTGCCCGGGTCGGTGGAGCGCCGAACCCGGCCGATGCCGACAGGGCCCCGGCTACCACTCCAGCGGCTCCGGCCAATACCCTTCGGCGGTTCACCGTACTGCTCATGTCCTCCTCCTTCTCTGTTCTGGTTCGCCGAAGCGTCGCATCAAGAAAAAAGATCGACAATGTGGCAGGCCGTACGCCGAAAGGTAGGGCTAGGCCTACCATTCGCTCTTCGTGCGACGTAATGCGTGCTGGCGAGGAGAACCTACGACCTAGCGGGGCCGGCAACCGTAACCGGCGATGATTGCCACGTAAGTGTCGCGTGAGCGAAAAGAAAGCGGGTCGTCGTACGCTTGCTCCTGTTGGACGCCAGAAACCGTCCTTGCGCCAGCACCGCCAAGTGCGAGGGCGCTTGCGGCGGCCAAAGTCGACACCCTTTGGCGAGTCCCGGCCGTACGTCTGGTCAATTTCTGGTGTATGCATGTTGGCGCCGTCGATGAGGGGCAGATCGTCACCGGCGCCGGCGGCGGGGCCGGTCTTGATCTGTACCTCCATCTGCTGCAGCGGGAACACGGTGCCTGGGTCACCAACGCGGTCGTCCGGGACATACTCGTGCCGCCCCATCGCGATGGTGCTCAGGCACAGTTCGTCGAACTGCCCTTGCCACCCCACCAGACCGACGATCGGTTATCCGAGGTGCTCTCGTGGGCATCGACGAACCTGCACCGGACGGTTCCCGTCGAGGAGTTAGCCGCACGTGCGCTGATGAGCGAGAGCACGTTCGCAGCTTCAGCAGCAGGATCAAGCCCGTCTCCGTGGGTTCCAGGGGCCTTGCCCCCTGACGCTTCTATAGGTGGGCTGGTTGGGGGCGAGATCGGTATCGGTAGGGTCCGGCGCTGGTGATCTACGAGTGACTCATCCGAGATTCTGGCCACCACGGTGTGCCGTTCTCCTGACTTGTCCTCGCGGGTTCCCGGCGCCGGCCCGGCCCACCTTGCTGGCTTGATCAGAAGCCTGTCCGCGAAGGCCTGCAGCCTTGGGCGTGACTCATCACAGATATGCCGCCGGGTGATCGTCTCCCGGGCCGATGGCGACACGAGCCGGATGACCGGAGACGTCCACGTCCGGAATCTGTGGGAGCCGGTGGGTGCGAACCCCGCCGGCCACCCGGCCTACTAGTGCATCATCGGTTGTCACCTGTCTGCGCGCGACCAATCGGTCCACCGCCACCACCGACGGCCGTCGGCACAGCGCTGGCTGCCGGCACGGAAGCGTCGGTCACGCTCGATCCCTTGTCAGGCATGCCGAGGGCGACGAGTACCCCGACGAAAGCGAAGGCTGTGACCGCGGTCATCACTCCCGGCAAATCCTTCGCTGAAATCTGCCGCGGACGCGTACCCACCGACCTCGGCGAAGACGGCGACCGACACGGCGATACCGAAGACGCCGCCGAAGATCCGCAGCATCAGTAACGGAGGCTGTAATGCCGCAAGACGCGCCGCCGAACGGCGACGCTCCACCCTCGCAGGCCTTGGGCCCGCACGGGTGGGTAGCGAGGATGCAGGCCAAACTTCACCGATGGGCGGCGGCCGATCCTGGCCGCCGGTTCGATGACCTATTCAACCTCGTGCACGATCCGGCGACGCTGCGGTTGGCGTTCGACCGGGTCGCGGGCAACCTGGGCGCCCGCTCCCCGGCGTCGACGGCCTCACCGTCGCGCACGTCCTCGCACCCGGCCTCTCTGTCCGGCGGGAGGTGAGGCGGGGCCACCGGCAGATGGGTTCAGTCCTTGCGTCCGGTGACGGCCACAGTGACGCCGAGCCCGATCAGGGTGAGCCCGCCGACCCCACCGACCAGGGAAAGCCGTCGCGGTGAGCGGGCGAACCAGTCCCGTGCGGTGGCCGCGACCAGCCCCCACATGCTGTCGGAGACGATAGCGATGGCGTTGAAGACCAGACCGAGCATCAACATTTGCACGGCGACATGCCCCTGACCGCGGTCGACGAACTGCGGAAGCACGGCCGCGAAGAAGACGATCGTCTTGGGGTTCGACACGCCGACAGTGAACCCCTCCCAGAAAGTGCGCAGGCCACCGTGCGTCACCTCGGCGTCGGCGAAGGATGCCTGCATCGAATCACGCTCCCGCCACGCCTTGACGCCGAGATACACCAGGTACGCGGCGCCCGCCAACTTCAGCACCGTGAAGATGACGACCGAGCGTTCCACGACGGACCCGATCCCTAGGGCCACGGCCACGACCAGCATGCATGCGCCGAACGTGTTCCCTACCACTGTGGTCAGCGCGGCGCGGCGCCCGTGCGCTAGCGCCCGTCCGATCACGAACAGCACGCTGGGTCCAGGGATCAAGATCAGAAGGAACGACATGGCCGCGAAAGCGAGCAAGCGGTCGGCAGACACCATGAAGGTCATGTAATCACGCGAAGAGTTCGCACTTCCAGCACCTTCTCGATCAGTCTCACGACCTGAACAGGCGAGCGGGATGCCCGGCCGCGTAAGCCCCGGCCTGGCGTCTGCCAAGCTACGCCCGCATGATCCAACACACGACGTTCGGCAGATCCGGATGCTGAGCGGTCGTCGGGTGGCGACGTTGTCATTACGCATCGTTACCATCAGCCAGCAGACCGGTGATCTGAGTATCCTCCGAGGCTGAAGGGGACCGGACCCGGTCGTGTGTGGGCGGTGTGGCCCAGTGCATCGAGTGCTGGGCGGACCGGCGTGATGAGCCGATCGCCTCGCTTGTTGAGCGACACCTGGACTGGCCGGCATCCGTGACCCCGGACACGGCAAGATCACCGGGGCATGCGGCGGGACATGACCTTCTCGTCGAGGTTCGCAATCCGGCCGAGGTCAGGAGGCTGGACAGCCCCGCTGAAGAGCGGCTCGACCGCCCACGTTGCCGCCAAGATCCAGACCGGTCGGCACAGACGGGCGCCGACCGGCACGGGCCGGTCTGGACCCTTCCGAAACAGCCGATCACATTTGGAACACATCAGGTCCACAGTGGACAAATGATGAGAGGCGGTTGATCCGCGTTTCCGCAGGTCAACCGCCTCTTGATGTTGCGCGCCCGAAGGGACTCGAACCCCTAACCTTCTGATCCGTAGTCCAACAGGTCGGCGTTCCTGGTCAGGGCCTTGATCAGCTTCGCGCAGCAGGCCCGATTACACCGGAAATCCAGTGGATTGTCCGTCCACTGTGGAGCTCTTCGCGATCGTTTCCGGCGACAGGGCGTCTCAGGTCGATCGGAGCGCGGATGGACGCGTGCGGCGTGGCTGCCGGGATGCGCTCCGCCGGGCGACCGAGCACCTGCGGTTGCCGAGTCCGCCACACGTCGCCGGCCTAGAACGCGTCGATTATGTGGACTTGTCGCGCCATGCACCCCAGCCGCGGGCGGTCCGGTTGGAGGTGCCACCGCAGTCGGACCAGCGTGGTGTCGTCGCGATCACCTCGGCGGCATCCCCCACGAATACGACCATGCCGCCTGAACTGCCCGGATGACATTCTCGGCAAGCGCAGCGTCAGCTCTCCAAGACCTGCCACACCTTGGGGACCCAGACCCAGCGCCCGTTGACGTTGACCAGGCCCTCGAAGGCGAGCCCGAGGTCGTCGCCCGGCTCGGTGTACTTCCAGCGGTACACGGTGAGGCCGGGCTTCAGGTGCGGGCCGATCTGCTGGTAGCCGCCGGGAAAGTTCGCCGCGACGGCTGATGACCAGGACCGGATCTCCTCGGTTGTGGCCTTGAAGACCTTCAGGTCGGTCTGTTCCGGTTTCGCGGCGATCTTGACCTCGCTGCCGTTCCACAGCTTCGCCTTGTAGTACTGCTCGGCCTTGGCCGCGACGTCGCCCTCGAACACGGCTTGGTAGTCCGCGGTCGTCGGCTTCAACTGCTGTACGAGCGTGGGGTCGTTGCCTGTCCCCAGCGCCTGCATCAGGGCTTTGGCGCCTTCGTCAGTGTTCGGGTACGTGCTGCCGGCCGCGTTCTGCGCGGTCGTTGGGGTGCCCGGTGTGTCCTCCGCGCCTGCCCCGCAGCCGGTGAGGGTGGCGCCCAGGAGCGCGGCCAGCAGGGTCCAATGTGTCAAGCGCTTCGCACTTGCGGGGCGCATGCTCGTCCTCCGATCACGAAATCTGGCCCGCGAAGTGCGGGCCAGGCGAACCGGCCCGGTCCGGGCCATTCCGATCAAGGATGGGCAGACGGGTTAAGAACAACATCAGCGTCAGTTCAAAGCCGCGGCGGTGTCCGGGGTGCGAGGGCGCGCTAGTGTCGGGCGGCAGCCAACCTCGCGACCCGGGACGGGTGATCATGCGTTCGCGGCCCACCGAGCCACCGCTCGTACCGGTGCGGGTGTGTCTTCTCGGTGCCGTGTCGGCGCACACACCGCAGGGGCCACTGCACCTCGGGCCTCGCCAGCAGCGGCTACTGCTGGCGATCCTGGCTCTGGAGGCGAACCGGCACGTTTCGGTCGATCGGATCGTCGACCTGATGTGGCCGGCGGCGCCTCCGCGTACCGCCCGGCACGCGGTGCGGGTGTGCGCGTCGGGGCTGCGCGCCGCGTTCGCACCCGTGAGCGCCGCCGACGCCGCGATCGTCGCCGTCGGCGGCGGCTATGCGCTGCGGATCGACCCGATGGCGGTCGACGCGCAACACTTCCGCACGCTGCTCGGCGAGGCCGACACCGAAACCTCGGACCAACGCCGCCTGACCTTGCTGGACCAGTCCCTCGCGCTGTGGCGTGGCACCACGCCGCTGGCCGACGCCGCACAACC
This sequence comes from Dactylosporangium sp. CA-052675, assembly GCF_050947935.1. Taxonomy (GTDB): domain Bacteria; phylum Actinomycetota; class Actinomycetes; order Mycobacteriales; family Micromonosporaceae; genus Dactylosporangium. Next base: position 10,133,100 of record NZ_CP192010.1, read on the forward strand.
CGACGTACGCGACCGGCTCGGCGCGGGCCTCACCGAGTCCCGCCTCCGAGCTGTGGAGGACCGCTTCGACATTCGGCTGCGGTTGGGACAGCACGCCCGGCTGCTGGACGAGCTCGCCGATGCGTGCGCGGCGCACCCGGCACGCGAGCGGCTCGCCGGACAGCTCATGCTGGCGCTGTACCGGTGCGGGCGCGGCGCCGAGGGGCTCGCCGTCTACCACCGGCTGCGCGACCATCTCGCCGAACAGTTCGGCCTGGACCCGGGGCCGGCGCTGCGCGGGCTCGAGCGGCAGATCCTCCAGCAGGACCCGGCGCTGGAGCGGCACCCTGGTCCTCGTCGCCCGCCCGTGCCGGCGCAGTTGCCGGCGATGGCAGGTCTCGTCGGCCGCGAACCCGAGTTGGCCCAGCTCGACGCGCTCGCACGCAACACGGAACAGGATGCTGCGGGCACCTCGATCGCGGTGATTACCGGTACCGCCGGCGTGGGGAAGACCGCCCTGGCCGTACGGTGGGGACATACCGCCGCTGTGCGTTTCCCGGACGGGCAGCTCCATGTCAACCTGCGCGGCTTCGACCCGTCGGGTCCCGCGCTCGATCCGGCTGCGGTGCTGCGCGCGTTCCTCAACACGCTCGGCGTTCCGGCGCAGCAGATCCCCTCCGACCCCGATGAACGCGCCGCCGTGTACCGCAGCACCATCGCCGGCCGCCGGCTGCTGATCGTGCTGGACAACGCCTGCCACGCGGAACAGGTGCGGCCGCTGCTGCCCGGCGCCTCGAGCTGCCTGACCGTGGTGACCAGCCGGGATCCGTTGCGGTCACTGGTCGCGATCGAGGGCGCCACCCCGCTGGTCCTGGGCCTGCTGACCGTCGAGCAGTCTCGGGACCTGCTGACGAGCCGCATCGGCGGCTCGCCGCATGCCGCGGAACCCCTGATCGACGAAATCGTCGAGCGTTGTGCCCGGCTACCGCTGGCATTGGCGGTGGCGGCCGCCCGGATCACCACGCGCCGGCATCTGCCGCTTGCAGAGGCCACGGCGGAACTGCGTGACGCGTCCACGGTGCTCGACGCCCTCGACGGCGGCGATCCCGTCACCGACCTGCGGGCCGTGCTGTCGTGGTCCTACCTGGCCCTCGGCCGGGACGCCGCCCGGCTGTTTCGCCTGCTCGGAACGCATCCGGGCGCCGACATCGGGGAGCTGGCGGCCGCCAGCCTGGCCGGCCTGCCGACGGTGTATACCCGCTCGCTGCTGGCCGAGTTGGTCTCGGCGCATCTCGTCAGGGAGCACACCGCCAGAAGGTACGTGCTTCATGACCTGCTCAAGGCATACGCTGCCGAGCAGTCGCAGGCGACCGACAGCGCGGAGGAACGCCGAGCGGCGATGCTTCGGCTGGCCGATCACTACCTGCACACCGCGCACCCCGCCGCACGCCTGCTCGACCCGCTCCAGGTGCCCATCACGCTGACCGCACGGCGGGACGATGTCGTGGCCGAGCCGCCGGGTCACGCCGACGCCGCGCTCGCATGGTTCCGCACCGAACACGAGTCGATGGCCGCCACCGCCGCCCGAGCGGCAGCACTCGGTCTTGACGAGCACGCATGGCGGCTCGTGTGGACCCTGACGTCTTACCTGCTGCGACAGGGCCACTGGCAGGCACAGCGCGCCGCCGGTCAGGTCGCCGCGGACGCGGCCCGGCGACTGGGCGACCGCGGGGCACTGGCCCACTCGCTGCACGGCATGGGCATGGCCCACGCACGGTCCGGGCAGCACGACGAAGCCGCGCCACTGCTGCGGCAGGCGCTCGACCTGTTCACCTCGGACGGCGACGTCCCCGGGCAGACCATCGTGCTGGAGGACATGGCCTGGGGAGCGGAGGCCGAAGGTGACGCGCAGCGCGGCCTCGCCCTCGTCGAACGGGCCCTCGTGATCGCGGAGACCGCCGGCCACACCACCGGCCTGGCCCGGCTGCACAACGCCATCGGCTGGTTCCACACCCTCCTCGGGCGCCACACCGACGCCGTCAACCATTGCGAGCAGGCACTGGCGATGTTCCAGCAAGTCGACGACCCCCCAGCGGTCGCGGCCACGTGGGACACGCTCGGCCACGCACACCGCCACCTCGGCGACCACGAGCGGGCCACCCGCTGCTACCGCAACGCCATCGGTTTCTACCAGACCCTCGGCGACCTCTACAACGAGGCGGCGACGCTTGTCGAACTCGGTCACGTGCTGCACGAATCCGGCCAGCCCGACCACGCCCGACAGGCGTGGTGGGAGGCGTACGAACGCTACGAGCAACTCGGCCATCCCGACGCGCGGCAGATCGCGGACCTGCTACAACCAGCCGCCGGACGCTGACGGGGACCTCCCCCGTGCCGGACTGTTGCGCACCAACGGCCTGGCCTCGACCAACGATCCGCGCGGGCGTGAACCGACGCGAGGAGACGGCGCGGACGTTTCGTTCACCGACTGGAGGACGTGGGGACGATGAGTGAACGAGCGACAGTCAGGAAGCTGGTCACCGAAGCCCAGGTTCTGCTGCGCCTGGACACGGATCGCGTGCGCGTACTCGAACTCGTGACGGCCGCGGACGCGATGCTCGCCGATATGGACGCCGACGCGGAGGCGCACGCCGACAGTTATGCGTCTGTGTCGGCGCTGTGGCTAGATCTCGGCGACGAGCAGCGCAGCGAGCAACGGATCGTCCAGGCGATCGAAGCGGAAACACAGGTCACGCCGGATCGGCCGGTGATCCTGGGCACGCGCAGGCTGTTCTACGCGAAGCTGCTCCACGCGCAGCGGCGGTTCGCCGATGCAGCGCTACACGCGAGCGAGGGGCTCGCGATCTACGCGCAGGGCGTGGCGCCGGATCACCCCGAGCTCGCGCGCCTGAAGGTCTATTTCGCGCCGATCCTGAAGGACGCGCCCGAGAGGCCGTCCGTTGTCGGTGCGCTGCGCGCGATGGGCGAACGCCTGTGCGCGGTGGCGACCGGCAGCGAGGCCGAGATCCGCAGCGCGCTCGGCATCCCGACGACCCCACCGCCGTTGGGTGCGAGCGAATGCCTGGTTACGGCCGGCGAGCTCTCGCGTGCGAGCGTGGAGCTACGATTCGCGGTCGGCACGCTGACACGGCGCGAACTCGACGAGACGTTCGGACCGGCAAACGTGCTGCCACGCACCGGGCCATTCGCGTCGCACACGCTCGGTTACGCGATACGGGTCCCCGGCAGGCCGGCTCGCATCAGCCTGTACGCGCTCTTCGCCACGACGCCCGAGACCGAAACCAGCGCGAAGAGCGTGCTGCTGCGGATCGATCCCGCGTGAGTGTCGCGGTGTCGACACCCTCTCCACCATCGGCTCGACACCGGCCTCGAACACGACGTCCGAATCCGGCACCCGCGGCCACGGCGTCATCGATCTCCTCCACAATCGCCCGGCACGCCACCGTCCTCGGCCCACTGTCCTCGACGCGACCCGGCCCGCCGACGCCCAGCTGCGGTACGCCACCGGCAACAGGCTTGACCAGCCGCCGCTACGAACAGCCGGAGCCGACAGGCACGGAGGATCTGGAACGTCAGTTGGCGGACAGGATGCCCCCTCTGCGCGAGTGGATTGCGACGTTTGACGCGACCGACTTGTTGGCACCCGACGAGCTGCAGGTGGTCAAAGGGCTGCTCACCCGTGCTGCTCCGTAGGCAGCGCACGGCATACAAGAAGGTTCCGCCACCCAGCGGACCGTGCGATCGCTACTGGCCAGCAGCAGGCGCATTTAGTACAAAGATCGGATGCTCGCACATCGGCTCCGTGCAACGGCTCCGCAGCAGGACACCGGGCGGCGTAGCCGGCGAGGCGGCGCCACCGCCGGGCAACACCGGGCGGGCGCCCGGCCCCCAGCCTGACGCAGGCCCGGCCACCGAGATCGAACCGCGTCTGCCGCACCACCCTGATGGGTCTTCAACCGGCCCCGAAAATCCACAACCGGTCAGATGCCGCCCACCGGCCGTCACCCGCCGGATCCCTTTTCGGAACGGTGGACCAGGCAGCACAGACCCACGCCGACCAGCACGGACCGGTCTGGACCCTTCCGAAACAGCCGATCACTTTCGGAACACTTCAAGTCCACAGTGGACGAACGAAGAGAGGCGGTTGATCTACGTTTCCGCAGGTCAACCGCCTCTTGATGTTGCGCGCCCGAAGGGACTCGAACCCCTAACCTTCTGATCCGCAGAAAGCAAGATGCCGAGTCCAGCTCACAGCCTTGATCAGCGCCACCTCGACGGTCCGATTACATCGCAATCGCGCGGCTTGTCCGTCCACTGAGGATCGATTCGCGATCGGCAGATCGCAACGCGCCGATCACGGACAGACATCCCATGTTTGGTCTCGAAAGGGCCTCAAGCAGATCCCCTATGGTGGCGTTCCGTCAGCGAACGTGCCGTAGAGATCTCCACCGGAGGCGGTGCCCCCAGTCCGGCCGATGCCAACCGGCAGGTACCCGCTGGCGTGCTTGCTGCTCAGTCAGATCCAGTCCTCGTCCGAGGAGGTCTCGTCGGTGAATCCGTACGGCGCCCCGCCAGCGGTATAGCCGACGACGAAGAACGACCTGCCGTCAACGACGATCCACGAGTCGTCGTCGGGGACGATCCCGTAACCGACCCGACGCGTGGACCGCAGCCGCGGCGACGACGGCGGACGCTGCGCCCACTGCTGCGCGAAGGCCGGCAGAGGGACACCGAGCGCGGCAAGATCGTCGAACGCGGTGTACCGGTCCACGCCATACCGCTTCGCGTACGCCTTGACAGAAACCGCGGCACCGGAGGCGATCCAGGCCCGGGCCGAATCCCGGCGTGATCGTTGACGCATCCGGTGCCGACGCGGCTGCATACCGCCGGATGCTACCGGCCCGCCGAGGCACCCCCGGGCACCATCAAGTGAGAGTAGGAGCGCCTCGGAGGCGCTCTACGCGGTCGGCCTGCGGGCCCCGGTCGCTCTGACGCACCGCGTACCGGACCCGGTCGCCCTGCTGCAGCGGTTCCGACCCCGCGACCACGGACACGTGGACGAACAGGTCGTCACCTCCGGCGTCCGGGGTGATGAACCCAAACCCGCGGTCGCCGTCGTAACGCGCGACGACGCCCTCGCCCGCGCGTGCGGGCACGCCCCGTGACGGCGGCTCCCTCCTGGCGGGTGCCGGCCCGACCGGCGCCGGCCGTCGCGGTGGCGGTACGGGCTCGACCCCTCGGACCAACTGCACATCGCGGGCCTGCGGGCCCTTGTCGCCGCTGACGACCTCGTACGCCACGCGATCGCCCTCGGCCAGCCAGGTGAGGCCCTCGGCCAGGGACCGGGCGTGGACGAAGACGTCCCCGCCGCCGGAGTCGGGAGCGATAAAGCCGAAGCCCTTGTCCTCGTCGTACCAGGAGACGGTTCCGTCCGCCCCGTCGGCACCGCCGGCCCCGACGGACAGGCCAGCCCCGGGACCGAGCGGGACCACGTGCGCGGCCTGCGGGCCGCGCTCGCCCTCGACGACGACGAAGGCCACCCGCTGCCCGTCGCTGACCACACCGCCGGTCACGATGGCCGAGCTGTGCACGAAGATGTCGGCGCCGCCGCCGTCCGGCGAGGCGAACCCGTACCCCTTGGCCGGCTCGTACCAGTTGACCGTGCCGAGCAGGCCCACGGCGCCGCCGGCGGCCTGCTCAGCGGTGACGCGGACGCGCAGCGCCTGGGGACCGCGGTCGTTCTCGCCGGCCTCGAACTCGACGGCCTGGCCCTCGCGGAGCACCTTCGGGCCGCCTTCACCCACGATCTCGGAGGCGTGCACGAACACATCTGGCGAGCCGTCCTCAGGCGCGAGGAAGCCGAACCCCCGTTCGGCGTCGAACCAGCGGACGATCCCCTGCGGCATAGGAAAGCTCCAGGTCGTAATAGCGGCATTGCTCTCAGTCTCGCTCACGGCGTCGCGCCTGGGACCACCGGGACCGGCCACCGGCCCCCAGCCTCACGCAGGCCCGGCCCCCAAGATCGAACCTCGTCCGCCGCCCCACCCGGATGGATCTTCAACAGCTTCGAAATCCGCAACCGGTCAGATGCCGCGCACCGGCCGTCACCCGTCGGATCCCTTTTCGGAACGGTGGACCAGGCGGCACAGACCCGCGCCGACCAGCACGGACCGGTCTGGACCGTTCCGAAACAGCCGAGCACTTTCGGAACACAACAGGTCCACAGTGGACAAACGAAGAGAGGCGGTTGATCTACGTTTCCGCAGGTCAACCGCCTCTTGATGTTGCGCGCCCGAAGGGACTCGAACCCCTAACCTTCTGATCCGTAGTCAGATGCTCTATCCGTTGAGCTACGGGCGCTTGTTGCTCGCCTAGCATACACACCCTCGCACACCAGGTTTTGCGCGGAGGCTCCGGGATTCGAACCCGGGATGGGCTTTAAGACCCAAACCGCATTAGCAGTGCGGCGCCATAGACCGAACTAGGCGAAGCCTCCAGCCGCCCCCGTTACCGGGGACTGCCGTCCGAGGATACAGCCCCCCATCCTAGCCGGGCAAAGCGGGTACGCCCTGAGCGCAGAACGGGTGCTCAGGGCGGTTGGCCATTACGCTCTTGCAGATGGGAGAGGACTCGAAGGTACCGCCGAAGAAGCTCGGTGACACGGCGCTGCGGTTCGAGCCGCCCCCGGCCGACACGCCGGGCGACGACACGCCCAAGGCGCCTCCGCGACCGCGTACCCCCGCGGCCACGACGCCGTTCGCGCCGCCGGCCCCGACCGTGGAGTCGACCCCACTGCGAGCCACCCCGCCGAAGCAGGCCCTCCCACCGAAGCAGGCCGTCCCACCGAAGCAGGTCACGCCGCCGGAAAACCAGCCGGAGACCGAGCCGGAGACCGAGCCGGCCAAGAAGGCGGCGGCCAAGAAGGCGCCCGCGAAGAAGGCCCCCGCGGCCAAGAAGGCCCCCGCCGCGAAGAAGGCACCGGCCGCGAAGAAGGCGCCCGCCAAAAAGGCCGCTGTGACGAAGGCCACGGAAACGGCCGCGACCGCCCCGGAGCCCGAGCCGATCATCGAGCCTCCACGCCCCGTGGTCGAAGAGTCGCGACCCGTCGAACCGCCGCAACCCGTTTCAGTTGCTGAACAAATTCACGAAACGGACGGAATCCACCCCGCCTACATCCCCGAGAGCCTCGCCCTCGCGGCCGTCGAGCGGCTCGGGGCCGGCGCCCGTCGCCGTATCGCCTGGTATCAGCTCACCTACCCCGACGCCGACGGCGACGCCCTCTCGCGCGCCATCACCCACGAGTTCGTCCGCCGGGCCCGTCGCCAGGGCTTCGCGGCCGGTCTCGTCGGCCCCACCGGCCTGGTCGTCGAGGCGGCCGGCGTCGCCTGGCTACAGGCCAAGCTCGTGCTGCACCTGGCCGCCGCCTACGGCCACGACCCCGAGGACCGTCGGCGCGCCGCCGAGCTGCTGGTGCTGCAGCGGGTGCACGGCTCCGTCGAGACCGCCGAGGCCGCGGTGCGGGCCGCCGAGCGGCCGGTCTCCCGGCGGGCGAGCCGGCGCGTCGCGGCCGAGCGCCTCGCCGGCCCGCTGGCGCGCATGGTCGGGGCGGGCCTCCTGCGCGCCGCCGCGACCCGGATCGCGCGGCGCCTCGTGCCCGGCGCCGGGCTCGTCGTGGGATCCGTCACAGCGGCCCGCAGCACCGAACGTCTGGCCGCTCGCGCGGTGCGCTACTACCGCGGCTTCCGGCCCTGAAACACCTGAACCCCGGCTGGCGGAAGCGGGGTAGAACTGGGTGTACGGGGAGTGAGGAGCGCCGTCGTCGTGGATTCGGAATTTGCCGTGGACAGCAACCCGAAACGAAGCCGCAACGTCTTGGTCACTGTGCGGACCAATCGCGGCCGATCCGGAGTCGAGCAACGTGAACAGCGCTTATGTATAGTCATGCCCCGTGTCGCTCCCCTCTGGCGCTATCGAATCTGACGCCGCCGACGTGAACGATATCGACATCGATGCATTGCACGGTGAGCGAGATTCACCGGCGAGGACCATCGACGAAACTCCCCTCAGAGCATCGACCGAACTCGAAGTCGTGGACGCTCCGGCCGCCGCCCCCAAATGGCGGACATGGATGCGTTCGAAGGTTCGCCCGTGGATGGTGCCGTGGCTCGCCTCGCTGAGGGTCGCGGGCGTGGTGTGGCTGGCCGCCGGGGCCGCCTACCTGATGGTCAACATCTACGCCTACCGGCTGACGCCCTGGCAGACGCCGGGGGTCAGCGACCTCATCGGGTCCTGGTACCGCTTCGACACCATCTTCTACGTACGCATCGCCGATGACGGGTACCTCTTCTACAAGTTCGCCCCGGCGTTCTATCCGCTCTACCCCGCCCTGATCAAGGGCCTCAACCCGGTCTTCCCGGGCGGCGCCCTGCCCGCGGCGCTGGCCATCAGCATCTTCTTCGCCCTGGTCACGCTGGTGATGCTGCACCGGCTCGTGGACGAGGAGTTCGGCGACAAGATCGCCAGCCGGACGACGTTCTACCTGGCCGCGTTCCCCGCGGGGTTCTTCCTCTTCGCGGCCTACAACGAGTCGCTGTACATCGCGCTGGTGCTCATCGCTCTCTACGCCGCGCGCAAGGGCCACTTCTGGGTCGCCAACGTCGCGGCCGCGCTCGCCGGCTCGACGCGCCTGTTCGGCCTGCTCCTGGCCGCACCGATCGCCTACGAGTACATGCGGCAGCGCGGCTGGAGCTTCCGCAAGATCCGCTGGGACGCGCTCGGGTTCCTGGGCATCCCCTCCGGCGTCGTCGCCTTCTCGATCTTCCTGCACAGCATCACCGGGGACTGGCTGGCGTTCAGCCACGCCCAGGACGGCTGGCACCGCAAGTACGGCTGGCCCGGCGAGCCGGTCTGGAAGACCATCAAGCTGCTCAACGACAAGCCGTATCTGCAGGACTGGCGCCTGCTCGGGCTGGTCAACCTCATCTCGGTGGTCGGCGCCATCGCGCTGCTGCTGCTCGCCCTGCGCCGCAAGAGCCGGTTCGGGTTCCGCCCCGACCAGAACTACCTGCTGGTCTACGCGGCCGTGCCGATCCTGGTCTACCTGTGCACCGAGGCCGGCTGGCCCAACTACCTGATGTCGGCGCCGCGCATCGCGATGGAGTGGTTCCCCGCCTTCATCATCCTGGGCATGCTGGGCCGGAGCCGGACCTTCGAGCGCTTCTACCTGTTCATGGCGCTCATGGCCCAGGCCCTGTTCCTGGCCCAGATGCTGCTGAAGATCCAGTTCGTCGCGTAGCCCGCGGGGCTCACGGGATCGTCGGAGGCTGCGGGCCGATCGCCACGGTGGTCCAGGCCCGCGCCGCCGTCCCGTCCCCGAACTCGATCATCCCGAGGTACCGCTTGTCGGGCGCCAGCCCCTGCCAGTTCACGTCGTAGTGCAGGGTGTCGCCGGGCGCCACCGGACGGGTCTTCGGCGACACGGTGAGGTTGCCGGTGACCGGGGCCCCGACGACGAACAGGTGCGCCTTCGCCACCTGCTCGGTCAGCGTCGGGGGCAGCGCGAACTGCACGACGTACACCTGATAGACCCCGGAACCCCCGGTCAGCGGCACCTCCTCGTCGGAGGTGGTGCCGTCGCTGCGCCCGACGAGCTTGTCGTTCTGGTAGACGTACAGGTCGAGGTCGGTGCCGGGCGCCACGTCGGCATCGTAGGTCGCGAGCCGGGCGAGCTTGACCGCCGGCGGCAGCGTGAACTCGAAACTGAAGACGGCCGGGGACAGGCCCGGCGACGAGGGGAAGAACGCGGCGGTGCTGCCGACCAGCTTCTGGGCGTGCTCGTTCGACACCGCGAGGCCGTAGGGGTGCGCGGTGACCGTGCCACCGAAGCCCGCCGTCAGGTCGATGGTCGCGTGGCCGGAGGCGCCGGTGCCGGTGATCTCGCCCGGGCCGGTCAGGGCGACGGGCCGCACCGCGATCGGGCTGCGCACCGCGTGTCCACGCAGGTCCGTCCAGGTCAGCGACCCGAAGGTGTACTCGCGGTACGCCGCGTCGGTCCGCGTCACCCTGACCGTGAACGTCGCGGTGCCGTCGGCGGGCACGGTCAGGGTCGACGGGCTCACCTCGACCGTCGTGCCGGGCGGGGGCGTCACCGCGGCGACGTACACGCTGGGCAGGTCCGTCACGTTGGTGACGGTGCGCGTGACGGTCTGGGTGCCGGGCAGCGAGCCGATCGCGATCGACGGATAGTTGAGGTCGCTCGGGTCGATGGTGCCCACCGCCGGGCACCAGTCGCTCGCGATCTGCATCTGGCCGATCCCGCAGGCGTACCGCGCCCAGTCCTGCGCCCCGGAGTCGTAGACGAGGCCGGGGTCGAACGCGCGGGCCGGACGGACCTGGCCCGAGCCGTCGTCGAACGGGTTGGCCACCCGGTCGCCCCGCTGGATCGAGGCGCCCGTGTTGTCGAGGTTCCCGGCCGTCGTCATCAGCGCGGACTTGAGCTCGGCGGGCGTCCACCGCGGGTGCCGGGCGCGCAGCAGCGCGGCGATGCCGGCGATGTGCGGGCTCGACATCGAGGTGCCGCTCTCGCCGTCGAAGAGGTTCCCGTGGTGCCCGGCCGGCGAGACGCCGGCGACGATGTCGACCCCCGGCGCGGCGAGGTCGGGCTTGATGAGGTCCCCGTCGCCGGCGTCGGCCGGGCCCGCCGAGGAGAACGCGGCCATGGCCGGCGCGCGGGCGACGGTGACGGTGGTCGCGGAGAGCGCCGCGTGAGGGTTGGTTCCGCCGGCGTACTGCTTGATCGCCGCCCCGGCCTTGTCGTCCACGTGCACGGTCGGGATGACGTGGTAGTCGGCGTTGAGGGAGTTCTCGGTGGGGTTGTAGAGCACCATCCCGACCCCGCCGGCGTCGCGCACGGCGACGCTCTTGTCGGTGCGCGGGTTCACGCCCCGCTTGCACAGCACGATCTTCCCCTTGACCTTCGCGGGGTCGAGGGCGCCGGGGTAGCACAGCTCGACCTTGTCCGCCGCGGCGCTCGCCAGCCCGGCCTGCACCGAGTCGACCAGCGGCGCGTCCGGCACCGCGTCGCCCTGCCCCACGCCCTGGTACGTCTTGCCGTTGCCGAGCGTCACGCTCTTGTCCGAGCCGCGGTCGTGCGAACTCGCGGCGACCGTGGTGACCCAGGGCGCGTTGTGGGCGACGGTGGACGCGTCCGGGCCGTCGTTCCCGGCCGCCGCGGCGACGAACACCCCAGCCGCGGCCGCGTTGTAGAAGGCGAGACTGACCGGGTCGACGACCAGGCTGCTGGAGCCGGAGACCGAGTAGTTGATGACGTCGGCGCCGTCCGCGACCGCGTCGTCGATGGCGGCCAGCAGGTCGACGGTGCCGCCCGAGCCCTCGCCGTCCTCCTGCCGCCAGAGCGCCTTGTAGACCGCGATCCGGGCGGCCGGGGCCATGCCCGAGACGCTCCCGACCGGCTTGCCATTGATGGTCGCCGGCACGCCGTTGTCTCCGGCGGCCGTGGTGGCGGTGTGGGTACCGTGGCCGTCGTAATCGCGTGGGGAACGGAACTCGCCGCTCCAGTCGCCGAAACCGCTGCTGTCGTAGAAGCGGGCGCCGATCACCTTGTTGTTGCAGGTGACCTTCTGCTGCGCCGTGCCCGTGCCCTCGACGCACGCACCCTTCCACTTGCCGTCGATGACGGCCTGGTCGGGGCGCGGCTCGGGCAGCGCGGCGAGGCTGGGGTTCTCGGGCCAGAACCCGGTGTCGATGTCCGCGATGATCATGCCCTCGCCGGCGTGCGCGGGGTCGCCGAACTCCTTCGCCCACACGCCGGCCGGGCCGTCCAGCCCGAGGAACGCGGGCGTGGAGATGGTCTGCGTGGTGCGCCGCTCGTTCTTCCACAGCCGCAGCACGCCGGGGGTGCGCCGGACCCGCTCGCGCTGCTGGGGCGTGAGGGCCGCGGCGAAGCCGTTGAAGACGGTCTCGTAGTCCACGACCGTGGTGGCGATGCCGGCCCGGCGCAGCACCGACTCCCGGTTCGCGCGCACGGCGGCGCGGGCGCTCTCGGTACGCAGGGCCGGGTCCCCGGCCAGCTGCACGATGTAGAGCGTCGTCCCCGCCTTGGCGGAGCTGGCAGACCCGGCCGTCGAGGGCAAGGCGAACGCGGTGGTCAGCACCAGGGTGATGACGAGAAGGATTCGGCCCACGCAGCCAGACTAATTGTCCGAATTTGCCCTAACTCAGGAAACCGAGATGATCCTTGAGCAGCGCGTACCCGACGAACGACACGATGTCGAGGATCGAGTGGGCCACGATCAGCGGCATCACGCGCTGGGTGCGGCGGAAGAAGTACCCGAACACCAGCCCCATCACCAGGTTGCCGACGAACCCGCCGAAGCCCTGGTAGAGGTGGTAGGAGCCGCGGATCACGGCGCTGAGGAGGATCGCCGTCCACCAGCCCAGCCGCAGGTCGCGCAGGCGCGTGAGGAGGTACGCGATCATCACGACCTCCTCGAGCACCCCGTTCTCGACGGCCGAGAGGATCAGCACCGGCACCGACCACCAGTGTTCGCCGAGCGCCTCGGGCACGATCTGGGCGCTGACGCCGAGCTGCCGGGCCGCCCACACCAGCCCCAGGCCGGGCAGCCCGATGAGCGCGGCCAGACCGGCCCCCAGCAGCGCGTCGCCGCCGGGCCGGCTCGCGTCCAGGCCGACCTCCAGCGGGTCGTGCGCCCGCCGCAGCAGGTGCACGGCGAGCAGGGCCGGCACGACGCCGAGCAGAATGCCGGCGAGCTGATAGAGCAGGTCGAGCCAGGGCCGATCCGCGACCACCGTCGGGTTCAGGGTCGCGGTCTGCTCCGACAAGGGCTTGACGTAGGTCAGCCGGTTGATGATGTTGAGAATCGCGTAGATCGCCGAACTGCCCAGTGAGACGCCGAGCACGAGCAGGATCTCGGACCGGACGCCCCACTGTTCCCGCCGATCACTCTCGATCACGGCGCAACTGTACTGGTCTCAACGCCGGCGGGCGGTCACCGCACTATCGGCCGCCCGCCGGCGCTCAGACATCACCGAAGGCGTCGTACTTGATCCGCATCGCCGGGACCTGCATCTCGGCGAGAGTTCGCAGTGTGGCCCGCACCATGGTCGGCGAGCCGGAGACGAAGAAGTCGTGGTCCTGCCACGGCCCGTAGCGCGCGACGATGTCGGACACGTTGCCGTGCTCGCCCGGGAAGTCGGGGTCCTCGCTGGTCGCCGCCACCACCGACAGCCACGGGTAGCGGGCCGCGAGCCGGTTGAGGCAGGCCAGGTCGTAGAGATCCTCGCGGTCCCGGGCGCCGAAGAACACATGCACCCAGCGGGTCCGGTTGGCGCGGGTCATCTCCTCGATGAGCGCCTTGACCGGGGCGAGCCCGGTGCCCCCGGCGACGCACACGATGTCGCGGGTGGAGCGGCGGTCCAGCGTCATCTGGCCCATCGGGGCGCCCAGGCGGATCATGTCGCCGGGCCGCACCCGCCGGACCAGGGCGGACGACACCCAGCCGGCCCCCACCGCGCGGACGTGGAAGTCGAGCGAGTTGTCCTTGCGGGGCGCGTTCGCGACCGAGTACACGCGCCACAGCCGCGGCTGGTACTTGGTCTCGACGCTGACGTACTGCCCGGCGCGGTACTCCATCGGCTGCATCGGCCGGCAGGTCAGCACCGCGATGTCGCGGCTGCGGCGCTCGTGGTGGAGCACCTCGGCGTGCCAGTAGGGCGGGTTGCCGGAGTCGGCCTCGGCCCCGGCGATCATGACCTCCGCGATCTTCGCGTAGGCGTCCCGCCAGGCCTGCTCGAACTCGATGCTCCACTGATCGCCGGCGTAGGTGCGCAGGGCCTCGATCAGCGCCCCGCCGACGATCTCGTAGTGCTCCGGTTGCACGTGAAACTTCCGGTGGTCCCGGCCGAGCGACCGAAGGTACTCCTCGAAGTGATCCGGGTCGTCGACGGTCTGGATGGCCGAGACGATGGCACCCAGCAGCCGGGAGCGCTGGACATCCATGTGCACGGGGAACAGGTCCCGCAGCTGCGGGTTGTTGAGGAACATGCGCGCGTAGAAGTAGCTCGCGAGCTTGTCCTGCTGCTCCTCGACGAGTGTCCAACTCTCCTTCAGTAATCGCGACAGATTGCTCATCGGTGCCCTTCGCGGTCAAACGACGGTGCCGTGGTGTGAATCAGCGTCACTACCTGCGAAGACCACGCATCGCACTGACTGTGCGACGAGACGTGCTCGGGACCGGATTTCCCCGCGACGCGCCGATACCGGGCACTGGACAGGCCGCGTCGCATCCACCGAACGGCGGGGTCGCACCGGCTGTCCGGCTGATTCCGCGCGCCGGTGCCACCGTGGCTGCAAGGCGTTCGCAACCGGAGGTGTCCCGTGCCCGCAGCATCGACCCGTACAGGTGCAGACCACGAGGTGCTCACCGCCCTGGACGAGCGGATGCAGACCTTCGTCCGCCGCCAGGAGATGATGTTCGTCGCCACCGGTGATCCGGACGACGGCCACGACTGCACGTTCGTCACCGGCGGTGCGGGCTTCGTTCGGATACTGAGCGTGAATCGTCTCGCGTGGCCCGAGTTCGACGACGCGACCCTTTCCACGACGGTCGCCGACATTCAGCGCGATCCGCGCATCAGCCTGTTGTTCGTCGACTTCGCCCGCGGCGCGATCGGGCTGCACGTCACCGGCCTGGCGAAGGTCCTGGACGACGACGCGATGCGGCGGGCGTACCGCTCGCTGAACCTCGACCCCTCTCTCGACCTGGTCGCCGATCGCCGGCCGACCCACTGGATCACCGTTTACGTAGCGGAGGCGTTCCTGTCGGCGGCCGGCGAACTCCACTGAGCACCGTCGCCACTAAACGTTACCTAAGCGCATAAGAATCGCACGCATTCATTCACGTTCAACGAGACCTAAAGGGGTTCACACCCGGCTCACCGCCGCTCACACTGGGTGGATGGCGCTGAGCCGGGCCGTCGCATTTCGCACTCGCACCCGTACGATTCTTCGCGCCGCGGCCCCGCCAGGCCGCGGCGTTTTGCGCATCTGGCTCGCGCCCATTCACGTGGCGATTGCAGTAACCGCCCCTTGAAGGAGCAGCGATGACCAGCGACGTGGCAGACGACCGCAAGACCGCCCCGGCCCCCGCGCCCCGCCGACCCGGCAGCGCATCCGGCCCGAGCGGTGGCCTCCGGCCCAACGACGCCCTCGCCCCCGACACCCGGCGGCCGAGCGAGGTGATGGCGTCGCTCGGCATCGTGCAGTTGGGCGACCCGATGCTCACGGCCAAGACCCGCCCCTTCGACCTGCCCCGCGAGCGCGACGAGGTGCTGCGCATCCTCGACCGGCTGACCGCGACCGCCGACGCGGTCATGCGGGTGCACGACTTCAGCACGGGCGCGATGGGCCTGGCCGCCCCGCAGATCGGCGAGCCGCGCTCGATCGCGATCTTCCGCGCCGCGGGCGCCCCGCAGCTGGTGCTGATCAACCCCCAGGTCCTCGAGGTCGGCCCGGACACCCGCGCGGACTGGGAGGAGGCAACGGAGGGCTGCCTGAGCTTCTTCGACTTCCGCTGCACCCTGCGCCGCCCGCGGACCGCGGTGATCAGCTACCGGACCATCGCGGGCGACGAGGCGATCGCCACCTTCGACCGGGGCCGCCTGGCCCGCGACGTCCTGCACGAGGTCGACCACCTGGACGGCATCCTGAACGTGGACCACGTGGAGCCGGGCGCGCTGACCGTCTCGATGGCCTGACCGCCCGGTGACGCCCGGCGCTCGCCGGTCAGCGCGCGATCGCCGGGCTGGGCGCGATCGGGTTGGGCGCGACGCGCAGCGGGAAGGGCCCGGTCAGCGCGGCCCGGGCGCCCAGCGCGGCCCGCAGCTCCGCCACCCCGACGCACCCGAGCGACGGCGCCCAGGTGTGGGCGAGGTCGGAGCGCATCATCGGCGCCACGTTGAGCACCGCGCAGCCGGCCACGTGCGCGCTCGCGACGCCGACGGCCGAGTCCTCCACGGCGACGCAGTCCGCCGCGGCGACCCCGAGGGCGTCCATCGCGGCGAGGTAGGGCGCCGGGTCGGGCTTGGGCCGGTGCCCGTCGTCGCCGCAGACGACCGCGTCGAAGGCGCCCGGGCCGGCCTCGCGCAGCACGTACCGCACGAGCTCCCGATAGGTCGACGTCACCAGCGCCACCCGCAGCCCCGCGGCGCGCACGGAGGCGAGCAGCGCGCGGGCGCCGGGCAGCCAGTGCACGCCCCGGGCGTACGCCTCGTGGACCCTCCGCTGCACGAACGCCACGTCGGCGTGCACGTCGAGGCCGATCCAGCCGTAGTGCCCATGGATGCGCCGCATCGCCACCGTCGCATCGAGCCCGCTCAGGCCGCGCAGCAGCTCATCGGTCACCTCGGCGCGGCGGGAGCGCACCAGGGCGGTGTTCGCGGAGGCCCAGATGGGCTCGCTGTCGATGAGCGTGCCGTCGAGGTCGAATAAGACCGCTTCCGCCACGCGCGCCATCGTAGCGACGCCCTTGACTGAGTCTCACGCGGAGTACACCTTTTTCACGCCAATGGTGTACACACCGTAGCCATCCCCTCCGCGCTGCGTTTCGCGGGCGGCCGCCGGCGGTGATGACGCTGTAGTCGCCGGCCGCGCCGACGTGGCAGGAGCGCTGGCTGCAGCCCTGGCAGACGACCGTGCCGGCATCGTCGTAGACGTTCCAGGAGACACTCTGCCTGTCGGAGAGGCGGACCCCGAAGGCGCCGGCCGATCGGGCGTACCGCCACCCGCGCCGGCTCAGGCGGAGAGCTGGTGCGCGGACGGCGGGACGAACGGCGGGTCCGGCCAGTCGTCGACGTCCTCCACGGCGCCCTCGGGCCGGCTGCCCCGGAAGCGCCACTCCAGCCGGTAGTAGTCGTGCAGCGTGGCCGCCTCCGTGTGCCAGGAGAAGACCGCGCGCCCGTCCTCCGAGAGCTCCTGCGTGATCGGCGTGCGCAGCGGCACCTCCTCGGCCGACAGCGACGTCTGCACGCCCCACACCACCGGCCGCATGCGGGCCGGGAACTCGACCTCGACCGTGAGGTGGCGGGTGGGCAGGCGGATGGCCCGCTCGAACCAGTTGCCCCACTTGTCGATGCCGATGTGCCACGAGTACGCGATGGTGGTGCGCTGCCCGGGGTACAGCGGGAAACGCCCCTGCGCGTTCTCGAAGAGCAGCCACAGCTCCTTGAGGGTGTCGCGGTCGGTCTTGGCCCGCCACTCCATGGGCTCCCCGGCGCACGAGGCGACCAGCGAGAGCTCGTCGAGGGAGAGCGGGTGATCGTGGTGGTGGCGGTTGGAGCGGGCCGGGTCGTCCGGGTAGCGGTCGACCGAGATCCGCACGAGGTACCGCGTGATCGGCTCCGTGCCGGCGTTGTACAACGCGCGGCGGACCGTGCAGCGGTACTTCCCGTCGACGTACGACAGCCGCGCCGTCTCGCGCTCGACCACGAGTCCGGTGCCCGGCGGCAGCCACTGGTCCGGCACCGGCGGGTCGCGCCCGGGCACGCCCACGCGGCTGCGCGCGGTCGCCCGCAGTTCGTCGTACTCCTTGTACCGCTGCCAGACCGAGCCACCGCTCTGCAGGATCGCCTCGGCGCGCCGGGCGAAGTCCTCGGTGGGGCGGTGCCGGCCGGCCTCCACGTGGCTGACGTAGGAGGCGTCGAAGCCCATGGCCGCGGCGAGCTGCTTCTTGGACATGCCGCGCTCGACGCGCCACCGCGCGAACTCTGCGACGAACGCCTCCGCCGCCCGCTGCACGGGAGAAGGGTCGCTCGTGGTCATGTCCGGTCCAGCCCTACAGGGAGACGGCCCCTGTCCGATTAGTGTCCACGAGTCCGGCTGTCGACCAGGCCAGCCGGACAGATTCCTGACAAAATGGTTGACACCACCGCCGGATCGGTCTTGATCAACGCAATTTCGTCACCACCCGCCGCCGGACCGGTAACGCAACGTTACGACAGGCCGGTTGCCACAACGCGACAGGGTGAGGCTGGTTAGCCTTACCTAATAGCTGTATCGTGGGCGCTTGGCAGGCACTTCTGGGGGTACGAGACGGTGGTGAGCACCATCCGCACGCACATGACGGACGCCGCGCCGCGGTGCTCGCGAGCCGTGCCCCCGGCCGAGTTCGGCGACCCAACGTGACCGCGCTCATCAGTCGCGAGGGGGTCGAACCCCTCCGGCCGGTCGTCGCAACGCTCGCCGCACTGCGGAATCGGCACGGTGAAGATTCACTCCAGGGGCTGGTGCCCGATCTCGTCGGCGCCCGGGGCCCGCAGTGGCGCCCCGCGGCCGAGATCGACGTGAGCGACCTGCTCGACACCGCGGCCCGTCGGTGGAGCGCCCAGCCGCACGCGGCCGCCGCGCTGGCGTGGAAGTGCTACGCCTACTGGTGCGCGCTGCCCGCCGTGCTCGGCTTCGCCGCCTCGCGCCGGGTCCCGCTCATGACGCCGGACCACGTGCTGGTGCGCTACAGCGAACCCCGGCCCTTTCTGACCCTCGCCCTGCGCTCCCCGGTGACGGCGGTCCTGGCCACCGACCCGATCGTGGCCACCGACACGCCCGGGCTGCTCATCGTCGAGGACGAGGACGAGCTGCTGGGGGTGCTGCGGCGCTCGCTGGTCGACGCGCACCTCGAGCCGCTGCTGGAGGAGTTCCGCAAGCGGGCCCGGATCGGGCGGCGGACGCTGTGGGGCTCGGTCGCGTCGGGCGTGGCCTACGGGCTGTCCCGGGCCGCCGACTCGCTGCCGGGGCCGACGCTGGAGATCGCGCACCGAATCCTCGGGGTGCTGGACGCCGACGACCTGGTGGAGCTGACGCCCCGGGCCGGCGGCGGGCTCGACATCCAGCGCAGGACCTGCTGCCTCGCCTTCACCCTGCCCACCCCGAAGGTCTGCACCACCTGCTGCATCCGCTGACGGGGTTTCGCGGACCACGCCAGGTGGGTAGATCACGTAGGTTGAAACACATCAGCGAGCCGATCACCACGCACGCCGGGCGGGTCCGACCCGGCGATCACCTGTGCCTGCCCTTCGCCAGCGATGCCGAGCAGCGCGAGGTGGTCTCCGTGTTCATCGCCGACGGCCTGCGGCGGGGTGAGCGTGTGCTGTACTTCTCCGACCGCACCCACCCCGAGGCGCTCGACGACTGGCTCGGCCCCCGCGGCGTGGACGGCGCGCTCGCGATCGCCCGCGGCCAGCTCGAGGTCCGCGCCACCGACGGGCGCGACGGCTTCGACCCGGCCGAAGTCGTCGGGGGCATCCGGCACGCGGTGCGCGACGCGCGCGCGGCGGGCTTCCAGGGGCTGCGGCTCACCGGCGAGATGAGCTGGACGCTGCGCGGGATGCCGGGCGCCACGCGGCTGCACGAGTACGAGACCGGCGTCTCCGAAACCGTCGTGGACTCGGGCGATCTGGCGGCTGTGTGTCAGTACGACGAACGGCTCTTCGAACGCACGGACCTGAGCGGGCTCGTGTCCGCGCACCACGGCGTGGTCTGCATCGACCCGCTGCACGACGACCGGCGGCTGCGGATCATCCCCACCTACTCGCCGCGCGGGCTGCGCATCGCCGGCATCGTCGACGACTCCACCGCGGCGCCGCTCGCCGAGGCGCTCACGCACGCCGCGGACTGGCCCACCGGGGAGCCGCTGCTCGTGCTCGACCTCGCCGAGCTCACCTTCATCGACGTGGCCGGGATCCGGGCGCTGGTGCGCTTCGCCGAGTCGGTCGCGCCCGAGCGCCGGGTGCTGGTGCGCCACATGCCCGGCTCGATGCGCAAGGTCCTGCGCATCGCGCGCTGGACACTGCAAGAGGCGGACGAGTCCCTGTGAACCTCATCCACCAGGCCCTCGTCTTCGACTCGGCCGCGGTCTTCCTCGCGGCGGCGGTGCCGTTCGTGACCGAGGGCCTGCACCGGGGAGACACGGTGCTGGCGGTCACCTCGGACGAGAACGAGACCCTGCTGCGCGAGCAGATCGGCGGCGACGCGGGCCGGGTCACCTTCCTGCCGGCCTCGGGCTGGTTCGACTCCCCCGGCCGCACGCTCGACGCCCACCACCGGCGCATCGACGCGCTGCCCGGGCCGACGGGCATCCTGCGGGTGCTCGGCGAGCCGATCTGGGCCGGGCTGGACCCGCTCGAGACGTCGGAGTGGGGCCGGTACGAGTCGGTCATGAACGTCGCCCTGGCCGACGCGCGGGCGTGGCTGATGTGCGGGTACGACACCCGGACCCTGCCGGCCGCGATCGTCGACGACGCCCGGCGCACCCACCCGGCGCTCGCGATCGGCGAGCAGAGCGAGGTCAGTGCCACCTTCGCCGACCCGACCTCCTATTACGCCGAGCGCAACACCGCGCTGCTGCCGCGCCCCGAGCGGGACGTCGAATGGCTCCCCGAGTTCACGGACATGGCCTCGGTACGGCAGTTCATCGCCGACCACGCGGTGCGCCTCGGCGTGCCGGCCGACCGCCTCGACGACTTCACGCTCGCGGTCAACGAGGTCGCCACGAACGCGGTCCGCCACGGCGCCGGCCGGGGCGAGGTGCGCCTGTGGGCGACCGATCGCCGGGTCACCTGCGAAATCGTCGACCAGGGCCGGGCGCAGGACAATTTCCTGGGATTTCTGCGCGCCGATCCGCAGGCCGGCCAGGGCCACGGCCTCTGGATCGCGCGGCAGATCTGCGATCTGCTCGAAATGCGCACCGGCGGCCCGGGAACGACGGTTCGCCTGCACATACGCCGCGCCTCCTGACACCGAAAAGCACCGCACCGGTGGACGGACGGGCGGCGGTACCCCGCGCGGACACCGCCGCCCGTCCATTCCTCCCGTGGGCCACCCCCAGCCCACGAGATGCACACCGCTATCCGCACCAACCCCTTTCGGCTGACCATTTCGGCATTGCCCACACCTTGGCACCGGCCCGGACGCGGACACCATCACCGGACCTGCTCGCTTGCGGCGGGCGTACGGCGTACCCCATTGGATTGACGCGGCCGGCGCTTGAGTAATCGAGATCGTCGCGCTGAGCGAAGGGGCCGCATCGAGGGCCATCAGCGCCGTTCAGCGCGGGCGCGCGACTTACTCAGCCCCCGTCGGCGGGTACTCACCTACTTCCAGGGGAATCCGGACGGTCGCCGTCTCCGGACTGTTCGTGGTCTAACGAACCAGTGCCCGTCCCCGCACACTCAGTAGCGTGAGTATTCAACGAAGCGGCATCGGCCACGTCGCACGGCACCGGGCCGCCGGTCCGGCGACCCGGATGCTGCGCAAGGTGCGCTGGCTCCGGGTGACGCACCCGCGGCAGTCGGCACCGGCGAGCCCGGAGCTCGACGCCGCCTGCCGCGCCGCCACACCCACCATCGGATAGCCACGGGGATACCAGCAGATGATGCGACGCCACACGAAGGTTCTGCGCCGCCCGGACGAGGACGAGTACATTCCGCGGCACGCCGTGGACCTGCGCAACACGCGCAACGACCTCGACCTGCGGGACCGCGTTGACGCCGAGCCGGCCACCGACGGCGACGGCGACTCCGCCGAAGATGCCTGAGACAGCAAGAGGGGCGGCCACCCGGGCCGCCCCTCTTCACTGATTCCGCCGGCTAGTCGTCCAGCCAGTCCAGCGAGCGGCGGTTGCCGCCACCGTTGTTGTTGCTGTTCGGGCCGTAGCCGCCGCGCTGGTCGTACTCGCCGCCACCGCCGCCGTTCGGGCCGTAGCCGTTGCCGGCCCGCGGGGGCTCCGGCACCCGCTCGTAGCCGTCGCGCTCGTAGCCCGCGGCCGGCTCGTAGCCGCCGCGGTCGCTGGGGCCGTAGCCGCCGCGACCCGCGTAGGGCTGGTCGTCGTAGCCGTTGTTGCCGGCACCGCCACCGCCGCCGCCGTTCGGGCCATAGCCGCCGCGGTCGCCGCCCGGGCTATAGCCGCCACCGGCCGACGGGCCGTCGTAGCCGCCACGGTCGTCGTACCCACCGCCACCGCCACCGCCGGGGCCGTAGCCGCCGCGGTCGTCGTAGCCGTTGTTCGCGCCACCGCCACCGCCGCCGTTCGGGCCGTAGCCGCCGCGGTCGCCGCCGGCGGGGCCGTAGCCGCCACCCGCCGAGGGGCCGTCGTAACCGCCGCGATCGCCGCCGCCGGGGCCGTAACCGCCGCGGTCGTCGTAGCCGCCACCGCCGCCGTTCGGCCCGTAGCCGCCACGGTCGCCGCCGCCGGGGCCGTAGCCGCCGCCGGTCGCCGGGCCGTCGTAACCGCCGATGGTCGTGGGCGGGCCCTCGTAGCCGCCGCGCTGGCCGCCGCCGTAGCCGCCGCCCGCCGCCGGGCCGTCGTAGGCGTTGTTCCCGCCGTAGCCGCCCTGGCCGCCGCCGTAGTTGTTGCCGCCGGTCGCCGGGTTGTTGTTGTAGCCGTTGTTCCCGCCGCCGTAGCCGTTGCCGCCGGGCTCGTAGCGCTGGGTCGAGTCGGCGTAGCCGCCGCCCCCGCCGCCGTTGTAGTCCGGCGCGTACGGGTCGACCGCCGGGCCGGGGGCCGGACGGGCCTGCTGGCCGCCGTAGCCGTTGGCCCCGCCGCCGTTGTATCCGCCGCCGGCGAAGCCGGCCCGGTCGTCGTAGCCGCCCGCGGACGGGTAGCCGCCCGGGCCGGGCATCGGCGCGCCGTAGGGGTCCGGGGGAACGTCGTCGAAGACCCGGCCGGGCCGCACGATCGCGGTCGCGTCGTTGCTGCCGCCCCGGTTGATCATCGTCGGGGCCGGGCCCATCGCGGCGACCATCGTCGGGTCGGCCTGCTGGCCGCCGTAGCCGGGGCGCACACCGGGCCCGCCGCGGCGCGGCGCGGGCTCGTCCTCGGGCTCGTCGTCGTCATCGCCGCGGCGGCGCAGGAGCAGCACGATCGCCACGATGCCGAAGCCGACCAGCAGCACGCCGAGCGCGATCAGGATCCAGGAGACCCCGCCGCCGCTGTCGTTGGAGGCGTTGTTGGTGGCCGTGTTCTGGGGCACGACGCCGCCCGCCGACTGACCGTCGGCGAACGCGTTGTCGTTCGCGCTCGGCAGCGGGGCCGCCGAGGCGGTGTCGGCGAGCACCACGAGCCCGATCTTGATCCCGGTCGTGGCCTTGCCGGCCGTGCCGGTGACCGACTTGGGGCTGGAGTTCTCGTAGCCGCCCGCGCCGACCGTGATCGTCATCGCGCCGGGCGCGATCGGCTTGGTCTCGCTGCCGGTGAACTTGAAGGAGCCGCTGGAACCCGACGTGATCTGGGTTTCCTTGCCGCTGCCGTCGGCGAGGACCACGGTGGCGCCGCTGATGCCCTTGCCGGTCTGCGAGTCGGTGATGGTGCCGGAGACCTCGGTGACCGTGGTCGGCGCGGCCTGGGTCGTCGGCGCGGCGGCCTGGGCCTTGAGGGTGGCGTTGAAGCCCTTGGTGTCGGAGCCGCCGTCGGTGATGATCACCTGGCCGCTGCCCTGCTTGCTCTGCCCGGCCGGGATCGAGCTCTGCGCCGGCGGGGCGATGCCGACCGGCAGGTTCTTGGTCGCGTCCTTCGCGAGCGGACCGTCCACCGTGCAGGTGAGGTGGGTGCCGCTGCCGTCGCAGCCGCTGGGCTTGCTCGAGATCGTGAGGCCGAGGTCGCTGGGAATGTCGATCGTGAGCTTGACTGGCGTCAGCTGAGGCGTGTCGCCGGTGTTCTTGATCTGGACATTGACGGTCTGCGCTCCGCCGCCTACGGTCAGTGTCACATCTGGGGCGCCACTGATGACTACGGTGGCGTCGGCGTAGGCCGGTGCCGCCATGCCGATCAGAGCGCCTGCAGCCAGAACAGCCACCGTCCCCGCTCTGAGGAGCAGGGTTCGTCGGTGCGCGGTCACGTCCACACCCCTCCGGATCTCGACTTTCACCCGAGCTTCGCCGCCGAGCATGTCTGTCTATGGTCCAACATGCGAGCGAGACTCGCCTTGCATGGTGCGCCGCAGCAAACTATGCCCTGTCCGCAGGGGTCGGCGAAACCCGCGTCGTGTTGCCAGCTCCATACAAGCGGTCGTATCGTCCGGCTATGTCCACTCCGCACCGATATTCCGACACGGTGCAATCCGTCCTTGATGCCCTGAACGACGGAGCCGCTCCGGACCGGACCGCGGTTCGCGACGCCGTCCGGGAACTCCTCGCGGACCTGCGGACACGAGCACCCGGACGTTCGGTGGAGGTGCGCGTTCCCCCGTACGGCGCGATTCAGTGCATCGAGGGGCCCAGACATACGAGAGGTACGCCACCCAACGTCGTCGAGACCGACCCGGTCACGTGGATCGAGATCGCCACGGGTCGGAAATCGTGGCATGAAGCCGTCACGGCCGGGAAGATTCGCGCGAGCGGAGTTCGGGCGGATTTATCCGCCTATCTGCCCTTGTAACCCGGCGAATCGGCACGCGACCGGGTCACCGAAGGGCCTCGATTCGTCGCTCTGCGTCATGCCCGAAACCTCGCGTACACTGGCCCTCGCGACGGCGACCCTGCTTGTGGCGTCGACCAGCCCGCGGTCGGATGGCTGACGTCAACCGGACGGCCATCTTCCTGACACCCACCCACCGTCTTCCCTTCAGCCACCCCCATGGCAACTGCGACGACAGGAGCGGCAAGTGCCCCGAGGCGATGGCCGGTTGAGCCACGAGCTCGACCCCCAGCGTCCAGGTCCCCAGGACAAGTGCGGTGTGTTCGGCGTCTGGGCGCCGGGCGAAGAGGTCGCCAAGATGACCTACTACGGGCTGTATGCACTGCAGCACCGTGGCCAGGAGGCGGCCGGCATCGCGGTGTCCGACGGATCCGGTGTGGTGGTCTACAAGGACCTCGGCCTGGTGTCCCAGGTCTTCGACGAGCCGACCCTGGCGAGCCTGCGCGGCCACATCGCGATCGGTCACGCGCGCTACTCGACCACCGGCGGCTCCACGTGGGAGAACGCGCAGCCGACGCTGCGCTCGACCCGCGCCGGCGGCGACCGGGCGGGCACCACCATCGCGCTGGCCCACAACGGCAACCTCGTCAATACCGCGGAGCTCGCCCGCCGGGTGGCCGAGCTGCCCGACATGGAGCCGGACGCGATCAACGCCACGAACGACACCGCCCTGGTGACGGCGCTGCTGGCCGCGCGGCCCGACCTCTCCGTCGAGGCCGCCGCGCTGGAGGTGCTGCCGACCCTGCGCGGCGCGTTCAGCTTCGTCTTCATGGACGAGGACACCCTCTACGCCGCGCGCGACGTCAACGGCGTGCGCCCGCTGGTGCTCGGCCGCCTCGAGCGCGGCTGGGTCGTGGCCAGCGAGACCGCCGCCCTGGACATCTGCGGCGCCAGCGTCGTGCGCGAGATCGAGCCGGGCGAGCTCATCGCGATCGACGAGCACGGGCTGCGCTCGAGCCGCTTCGGCACGCCCGACCCGAAGGGGTGCCTGTTCGAGTACGTCTACCTCGCCCGCCCCGACACCAACATCTCGGGCCGCAACCTGCACGCGGCCCGGGTCGCGATCGGGCGCACCCTGGCGCGCGAGCACCACGTCGACGCCGACATGGTCATCCCGGTGCCCGAGTCCGGCACGCCGGCCGCCATCGGCTACGCCCAGGAGTCCGGCATCCCGTTCGGCCACGGCCTGGTCAAGAACGCCTACGTCGGCCGGACCTTCATCCAGCCGTCCCAGACCATCCGCCAGCTGGGCATCCGGCTCAAGCTCAACCCGCTGCGCGACAACGTGCGGGGCAAGCGCCTCGTCGTCGTCGACGACTCGATCGTGCGCGGCAACACCCAGCGGGCGATCGTGCGCATGCTGCGCGAGGCCGGCGCCATCGAGGTGCACGTGCGGATCTCCTCGCCGCCCGTGAAGTGGCCCTGCTTCTACGGCATCGACTTCGCCACCCGCGCCGAGCTGCTGGCCAACGGGCTCGACCTCGAGGGCATCCGGCGCTCGATCGGCGCGGACTCCCTCGGCTACGTGTCGCTGCCGGGTCTGATCGCCGCCACCGAGCAGCCCGCCAGCCGGCTCTGCGCCGCCTGTTTCGACGGGCAGTATCCGATCGAGCTTCCGGCCGACAACGTGATCGGCAAACACGTCCTGGAAGGGGTCGCGCGCGCCGCGGGGGCCGCACCGACCACCGCTGACGGTGTCCCCAGTGTCGCCGCCAGCGTCGGAGGTTCCGGCGCACTGCTGCGCCCGTGACCGCCCACCCATCAAAGCCGCCCGCAGAGGCAATCAAAGGGGAGAAAGTGACGCACGTGGACGAGCGCGCCGACGAGACCGGGAAGTCCGGTCAGGGCAGCACCCCCGAGCGGCAACTGTGGACCGCCGGCAACGGCCGGAGCCGCCGCAAGACCGTGACCTACGCGGACGCGGGTGTGTCGATCCACGCCGGCGAGAAGGCCGTCGAGCTGCTGCGCACGAAGGTGCACCGCACGCACCGGCCCGAGGTGATGGGCGACATCGGCGGGTTCGCCGGGCTGTTCCGGCTCGACCTCAAGAAGTACAAGAGCCCGATCCTCGCCTCCTCGACCGACGGCGTCGGCACCAAGCTGGCGATCGCCCAGGCCATGGGCATCCACGACACGGTCGGCATCGACCTCGTCGCCATGGTCGTGGACGACCTCGTCGCGTGCGGGGCCGAGCCGCTGTTCCTGCTCGACTACATCGCCTGCGGCGAGGTCGTGCCGGACCGGGTGGCGGAGATCGGCGCCGGCATCGCCGACGGGTGCCGCTACGCCGGCTGCGCGCTGCTGGGCGGCGAGACCGCCGAGCACCCGGGCGTGATGCGGCCGGACGAGTACGACATCTCCGGCACCGGCGTCGGCGTCGTGGAGGAGGACGCGATCCTCGGCCGCGACCGGGTCGAGGTCGGCGACGCCGTCATCGCGCTGCGCTCGACGGGCCTGCACTCCAACGGGTACTCCCTGGTCCGCCACGTGCTGCTCGGCGCCGGCCGGATGCGCCTGGACAGCGTGATCGACGAGTTCGGCCAGCAGCGCACGCTCGGCGAGGAGCTGCTCACCCCGACCCGCATCTACGCGAAGGACTGCCTCGACCTCATCAAGGAGGCCGACATCCACGCGTACGCGCACGTGACCGGCGGCGGCATCCCGGGCAACCTGGTCCGGGTCCTGCCCGAGCACGTCGACGCCGTCGTGGACCGCTCGACCTGGCGCCCGCAGCCGATCTTCGAGCTGGTGCACACGAAGGGCCGCATCGACGACAGCGAGATGGAGAGCACCTTCAACATGGGCATCGGCATGATGGCCGTGGTCTCGGCCGAGGACGCCGACCGCACGCTGGCCTTCCTGGCCGGCCGCGGCCTCGACGCCTGGCAGGTCGGCGAGGTCATCGAGGGCACCGGCACCGTGCAGATGGTCGGCTCGCACACTCGCGGCTGAACCGGTCTTTCGTGCGGGGGTGGTGCAACCGGCACCGCCCCCGCACGCGTTTTCCGAGTGTGTCGGAATGTGCGAACTCGCGTAGTCGATCAACTGGGGCTTACCGCGACGCGGCGATGGACCTAGGCTGAAGCGACACGTCCCTACGTCCAAAAGGAGGAGGGGCGGTGTCGTGGAGCGGCATGCGGGGCATCTCGCCGGTCCCTGGGTATGTCGTAATGCAGCCGACGACCCTGTGCAATCTCGACTGCACGTACTGCTACCTGCCGTTCCGCGCGCGTAACGAGCGGATGAGCCCCGCCGTGGCCGCCGCGGTCGCCGCGTCCGTGAACCCCTGGGCGGCCGAGGACCGGCGCTTCTCCGTGGTCTGGCACGCGGGCGAGCCCCTCGCGGCCGGCCCGGCCGCGCTCGCCGGGCTCATGGCGCCGTTCGCCGGGGTCGAGCACCACGTGCAGACCAACGCCACGCTCATCGACGACGCCTGGTGCGAGTTCTTCGCCGAGCACGACATGCGGGTGAGCGTCAGCGTCGACGGGCCCGAGGCCCGCAACGGGCAGCGGGTGAACCGCGGGGGCGTTGCGGCGTACGGCGCGATCCAGCACGGCATCGAGGCGCTGCGCCGCCACGGGGTGCCCTTCTCGGCGCTCTGCGTGGTCAGCGACCCCCGGCCCGGGCTGGCCGCCGAGCTCTACGAGTATTTCCTGGACCTCGGCTGCGAGGTGCTGGGCATCAACATCGAGGAGCAGGAGGGCGTCAACGCCCGGGCGAACGCGTTCGCCGACGAGGCCGTGCGCTCCTTCTGGGCCGAGCTCGTGGCCGCGTGGCGCCGCGATCCGCGCATTCACGTCCGCGAGATCGAGTGGACGCTGCGGTACGCCGGCGCCGTGCTCGACCACCGCGCGGACGGGCTGCTGCCGGGCGCCCTCGACCCGATCCCGACCATCGCGGCGGACGGGCGCGTCTTCCTGCTCTCACCCGAGCTGGCCGGGTTCACCGACCCTCGGTACGGCGACTTCTCCTCGGGCAATGTGCTGGCGACCCCGCTGGCGGAGATCCTGGCCGGCGCGGCGAGCTCGGCTCCGTGGATCGGCGAGTACCTCCGCGGCGTCGAGTCCTGCCGCCGCAGCTGCCCCTACTTCGGGTTCTGCGGCGGCGCGCACGCGGCCAACCGCTACTTCGAGCACGGCAGATTCGACGGTACCGAGACGAATCACTGCCGAAACAGCAAGATTCGCCTTCTGGAGGGAGTGCTGGACCATGCCGGAGCACGCTGACTCAGCCGTCGACACCGTCGCCGAGCGCGTCCACCGGGCCGCCGACGGCCTGAGAACCCTGCTGGACGAGGCCGCCGCGGCGCGGGCCGCCCGTGCCGAGACCACTGACCCGGAGGGCACCAGCGCCGTGTGCGCGTGGAACCACTTCGAGAACATCCCGACGTTCTACAACTGGAACAACCGTCCCAGGTAGCCGTGTGCGGGCAGGCGACATCGGCACACGGTGCCTGATGTAAGGACCACGGCCCCCGACGCAGGGTCCACCCACACTGGAGGCGGTGCACCGCTGCACCGCCTCCGGTTTGCCGCGAGCGGGTGGGAACTCACTCGGGCTGTGGCAACGCCGAGACACCCGCATGGCGGGCGTCGAGAGAACGACCGCCGTGCGGGTGCTGTGGACACGACTCGGGCACGTGGATGTCCACGTGCCCGTGAGCCGGGTTACGCCCGGTCTGAGTCGACGCGCAGAGCCGTTCGAGCCAGACTGGGCGCGCGATGGTCAACGACCCCGTGAGCGCCAATCACCGTCGCTGGGGGAGTCGTCGTAGTCGTCCTCGTCGTCAGCCTCTTCGTCGACTCCGTCATACTCGGCGTAGTCGTCGCTTGACTTAGGGCTGCCCGCCGCGAGCTCTCGTTGCAACGCTTCGAGGTCGGTGTTAGGCGAGTGATATTTCAACTCCCTGGCCACCCTAGTCTGCTTGGCCTTCGCACGGCCGCGCCCCATGGCTCGACCCCCTCGCACAGAATTACGGGGCAGCCATTACCGGCAGGCCCCGACAACGTCAGGCATCTCTCGTGGCTCTTACGGTACATGTCGAGGGCACCTTTCGGCATCTCGCCCCTGCCGACCATTTCGGTGGCGTTGCTTACCCGACCGGACCGGTCGGGTACCCGCCGGGTAAGCACCACCGCGGTCGACGGGTCGTCACGCCCGCCGCACGCCCTCGCACATGGTTACACCAGGATGGTACGGAGCCTTCCGACCTCGGCCATCCGCCGTTCGGCGAGCCGGTCGGCGGCCAGCGCCGGGGGCACGCCCTCGACGGAGGCGAGCTCCAGGATCTGCTTCGTGGTGTCGTAGATCCGTCCGGCACGTTCCTTCGCCCGGGCGAAGTTGAAGCCCTCGATCTCGTCGGCCACCTGGATGACCCCGCCCGAGTTGACCACGTAGTCGGGAACGTAGAGCACGTCGCGCTCGGCGAGGAGCTTCTCGACGCCGGGGTGGGCCAGCTGGTTGTTGGCCGCGCCGGCGACGATCTTGGCCTGCAGGAGCGGGACGGAGTCGTCGTTGAGCGCGCCGCCGAGCGCGCAGGGGGCGTAGACGTCGATCGGGGCGGCGATCAGGTCGTCGTTGCCGTCGACCAGCTCGACCTGGGGGTAGGTCGCGGCGGCCCAGTCCCGGGCCCGCTCGGACACGTCGGTGGCGACCACCGAGGCGCCGTCGTCCAGCAGGTGCTTGGTGAGGTGCTTGCCGACCTTGCCCAGGCCCGCGATGCCGACCCGGCGGCCGGCCAGCGTGGGCGCGCCCCAGCGGTGCTCGGCCGCGGCCCGCATGCCCTGGAAGACGCCGTAGGCGGTGAGCACCGACGAGTCGCCCGCGCCGCCGTGGGATTCCGAGCGGCCGGTGACGAAGCGGGTCTCCTTCGCCACGACGTCCATGTCCCGCACGTAGGTGCCGACGTCGCAGGCGGTGTAGTACCGACCGCCGAGGGACTGCACGAAGCGGCCGTAGGCGCGCAGGAGCGGCTCGCTCTTGTCCTTGTCCGGGTCACCCCAGATGACGGCCTTGCCGCCGCCGAGGTCCAGCCCGGCGAGCGCGTTCTTGTAGGCCATGCCCCGCGAGAGCTCCAGCACGTCGTGCAGGGCCTCGTCCTCGGACGCATAGGGGTAGAAGCGGGTGCCGCCGAGCGCCGGTCCCAGCGCGGTGGAGTAGACGGCGATGATGGCCCGCAGGCCGGACTGCTGGTCGTGGCAGAACACGACCTGTTCGTGGTTGGTCTGGAAGACGCCCATGGATGCTCCCGGAGGCAATCGCGGCCCGTCCTCGTGAGACGGGGCCGTTCACGACAGTGCGGTGACTCGACCCTAACGCCGACACCTGGCCTTCGGTTCGAGGGCACCTTCGCGTCTTTCGGCCGTTTCGTGCGACGATCGGCCCGTGCCGTCGCTCTTCGCGTCATACCTGCGGGTGTATGAGCCGCTGGCCGCCTTCGACCGCGACCACCAGCTGTACTGGCGTCGCTACGTCAAGGAGGGCCGCGCCGTCGCGCTGTCCGACGGCCCCGTCCGCCAGCGCACCGCGGTCCTGGAGGCGCTGGGGGCCGGGTGGACCCGCCTGCCGGCCCTGCCCGAGGAGGCCTACGTCCTCGAGGCCGACGACACGCTGCTCGTCTGCCCCTGGAACCTGCGCATCCGGGTCGCCGAGGCCGCGCTGACGGCGCGCGACGGCGTGCCGAGCGTCATCGCCGACGCGTTCGTGCCGCCCGTGCTGGCCGGCCTCGCCCAGACGATCGTGGACGACTGGCGCAGCGGCGACCACGTCCTCGAGCGCGGCCTGCCGCGGGTCCACGAGCAGGTGGCCACGTGGGGCGTGCCGCTGCGCTGGTTCGTCTTCGTCGACCTGGAGGAGCGCGAGCTGTCCCTGCGCCCCGGCCGCCGGGTCCTGCGCTACCGCACCGAGATCTCGAAGGCCCGCCGCCGCGCGCATCGCGCCTACGCGGTGCTGCGGCGGGCGATGGGCGACGCCCCGATCACCGTCGCCGTCGAGGAGACGGCCCGCTGGCTGGAGGAGTTCCACTCGCGCTCGATCGTGGAGCTGGACTACGGCGGCCTGGTCAACCTCATGTCGGACGACGCGCTGGCGGCCGACGACTCGCCGGGGCTGGTGTCGGCCGGCCTGTCGAACGTGGCCCGCGGCGACGCCGACGAGGCCACCGAGGTCTACGAGAAGCTCGTCGAGCGCTGGCGCTCCGTGCAGCTGCTGGAGCGCTGCAACTAGGGCTTTTCCCGTCCTTGACTCGGGTCCGTCGGGGTGCGGACCGTCGCTGCCGTCAGCGCCTGGTCTGGGTCGGTCTCCGCGAAGCCTCACCGAGCCGGGCCGGGCGAACCGCTCGGCGCCGGCGCGCCGACGCTGCCAGGGTTCGCGGCTGGTCGCGCTCACCCCGCGATCCGACCGGCCTGCGGGCGACCGGCTCTTCGTTCTTGCCACCGCGGACCTGGCTGGGCGGCCCCCTCCGGCCGAAGGCCCTCGGGGCCGCCCTTTGTCTGGCGGGAGCGACGGTCTGCGACTGACGCGGACCCGAGCCATGATGTTGACGATGCTAAATGTCCGCTTCGTCCACCACCCGATCGAGTGTCACCCTTCGCAACCGAATCGCACCACGGCCGTGTCCGTTATGCCTACTACAAGGGTGTTTGTGAGCTACCCATCACCCCGGAGAGTGAGCTAGATTCGTGGTGGATCGCTCACCCTCCGTCAAAATGAGTCCGAATTTATCCGGTTTTGCGGTGTCAAAATCGGAAAATTCACTTATTCATCATCCGTCCATACAGGGACCTTCAGCCGTTCGGCCCATGTCGGACATCGGGGACTACCCGGACCATAGGAAACGCGTCGACCGGCGGGACCCCGGCCGGCGTTCCTGGGTACCTGTGGAGGAGTGACCGATGCCATCTCGTACGCATGAACCTGAGCCGTTGCTCACGCCGGCTGAGGTCGCGTCGATGTTCCGCGTCGACCCGAAGACCGTCACCCGTTGGGCGAAGGCGGGCAAGCTGAGCGCGATTCGGACGCTTGGCGGCCACCGTCGCTACCGGGAGTCGGAGGTGCGGGCCCTGCTCCAGGGCCAAATTCCCACGCAACGCACGGGCGACTGACGCAGACAGTACCTCGCGTCATCCTCCTGCGCCAAACAACACGGCTTATTACCGCAACGCGCTCGGATCGTCACCCCCCGGTGATCCGAGCGCGTTGCTCTTTCAGCCTTCAGGACAGTGTTATCCGGATCCCCACGGTGGCATCGGCGCCCCGGCGGCGGATGCTCGCCCAGACGAACAGCCGACCCTTCAGGCCGTACTTGCGCTTGATGAGCTCGCGCACGGCCACGCCGCCCTCCGGGCCGAGCAGCGTCGCGTGCGCCGGCACCGCCGGGCCGGTCGCCTTGCCCCGCACCGTGCACGGCGCAACGGTGACCGTGCCGTCGCGGCGGATGCGCTTGACCTTGCCCGAGTCCCGCACGGTCCACACCATGAGCGCGTCCCCGTCGCGGGCGGCCCACACCGGAGTCGGTACTGGTGTACCGTCCCGGCGGAACGTCATCACCAGGAGATACTGTTCCTCGCCCAACCGTTCCACCGTCGTCATACAAGACAAGGTACGAGCGGGACCTCCTCTTCGGGAGGGTCACCCGCCCGGGTGACGGGCCGCTAGTCTGATGGTTCAGCCAAAACGCCCCCGGAGTTCGTGATGAAGCTGTCGATCCTGATGCCCGTCTACAACGAGGAAGTCCGCGTTGCCGACGCAGTGAAGCAGGCGCTCGACGTGGACTACCCGACCGAGATCGAGCTGGTGATCGTCGACGACGGCAGCCGCGACCGGACGGCCGAGATCCTCCACGGGCTCACCGACGAGCGGCTGCGCGTCGTCGTGCACCCGCGCAACCGGGGCAAGGGCGCGGCGATCAAGACCGCGGTCGAGAACGCGACCGGCGACTACATGGTCATCCTGGACGCCGACCTCGAATACGACCCGCAGGACATCCCGAAGCTGCTCGAGCCGGTGCTCGACGGGCGCGCGACAGTCGTCTACGGCAACCGGACCTTCGGCTCGCACAGCTCCTTCTCGTTCTGGTACGTGATGGGAAACAAGGCCGTCACGACCGCCGCGAACATGCTCTACAACTGCTACCTCGGCGACCTGGAGACGTGCTTCAAGCTGATGCCCGTCTCGCTGTACCGCTCGCTCCAGGTGCGCTCGGCCGGCTTCGGCATGGAGGCCGAGGTGACCGGCAAGCTGCTGCGCAACCGGCACCGGCCCTACGAGGTGCCGATCAGCTACCGCGCCCGCACCCGTGAAGAGGGCAAGAAGATCACCTGGAAGGACGGGGTCGAGGCTCTGTGGATCCTGTCCCGCGAACGCATGCGCAAGCCGTCCCGGAGCATCGGGACCTCCTGAGCATCGGCGAGCTCTCCGCACGCAGCGGCGTGGCACCGTCCGCGCTGCGCTTCTACGAGAAACTCGGCCTCAT
The DNA here is from genome assembly GCF_050947935.1 of Dactylosporangium sp. CA-052675. Lineage (GTDB taxonomy): Bacteria > Actinomycetota > Actinomycetes > Mycobacteriales > Micromonosporaceae > Dactylosporangium. Next base: position 10,167,075 of record NZ_CP192010.1, read on the forward strand.
CCACGCGACTCGCACCAGCGGCAACCAGCGCCGGTACGAGCGCTCCCAGCTGCGCCGAGTCTCCTTCATCCGCATCTCCGCCCAGGTCGGCGTGCCGCTGGAGACGATCAAGGAAGCGCTCGCCTCGCTGCCGGCCAACCGCACGCCCACCAAGGCGGACTGGGCCCGGCTCTCCGCCGGGTGGCGCTCCCACCTCGACGAGCAGATCCAGCTGCTCGAGCGGCTGCGGGACACGCTCACCGGCTGCATCGGCTGCGGCTGCCTGTCGCTGAAGACGTGCGCGCTGGTCAACACCGACGACCGCCTGGCGGCGAAGGGCACGGGCCCGGTCGTGCTCATCCGGCCCTAGGTGGTCAGCAGGATCTTGCCGATGTGCTCGTTGGACTCGAGCAGCCGGTGGGCCTCGGCCGCCTCGGTCATCGGGAACCGCCGGTGGATCACCGGCCGGATCATGCCCTCGTCCACCAGCGGCCAGACCTCCTCGCGCACCCCGCGGACGATGGCGGCCTTCTCGGCGGCCGAGCGCGCCCGCAGCGTGGTCCCGGCGACGAGGGCCCGCTTGGTGAGCAGTTGCCCCAGGTCGAGCTCCCCGCGGCGCCCGCCCTGCAGCCCGATCACCACGAGCCGCCCGCCGACCTTGAGCGAGTCGACATTCTGCTTCAGGTATGAGCCGCCCATGATGTCGAGCACCACGTCGGCCCGGACCTCCTTGGAGAAGTCGGCCGCCCGGTAGTCGATCACCCGGTCCGCCCCCAGCTCGAGCAGCCGCTCCCGCTTCGCCGCCCGCGCCGTCGCCACCACCTCGGCGCCGAGCGCCTTGCCCAGCTGGATCGCGAACGTCCCGATCCCGCTCCCGCCGCCGTGCACCAGCAGCGTCTCCCCCGGCTTGAGCCGGGCCAGATCCACCACGTTGGAGAAGACGGTCGCGGCCACCTCGGGCAACCCCGCCGCGTCGACCAGGTCCACGCCCTTCGGCACCGGCAGCACCTGAGCCGCGGGGACGGCCACGAGCTGCGCGTAGCCGCCACCCCCGAGCAGCGCGCAGACCTCCTGCCCGGCCTGCCACCCGTGCACCCCGTCGCCGACGGCCCTGATCCGCCCCGAGACCTCGAGCCCCGGATAAGCAGGAGCGTCCTTGGGCGCCGGATAGTTCCCCTGCCGCTGCAGCGCGTCGGCGCGGTTGACGCCGGCCGCCACCACCTCGATCAGTACCTCGCCGGCGGCCGCGGCCGGATCGGGAACCTCGCTCCAGCAGAGCGCCTCGGGTCCACCGGGCCGCTCGATCGTGATCGCATGCACGCTTCCATCATCGTTGTTCCCACCACGGCCGCCACCGGTGGCCGTCGCCCCATTGATGCCAGCGATGCCGCCCCTGGTGCTCGTCGACGTCGACCGGCTCCTCGGTGGGCTCGTCGGCCGGCTCGGGCTCCTCGACAACGGGCTCCTCGGTCACGACCACCACCGGCGCGGGTGCCGGAGCCGCCGCCGTCGTGGCCGGCGCCTTCGGCCGAGGCGTGGTCCGCTCGACCCGCACGACGGCCTTCTTCCCGCTCTGCGTCTGCACCGGCGCCGGAGCCGCGGGGCTGGGCGTGACCCCGAGGTCGAGGATCGGAACAGGGGCGGCGGGAACGGTACTCATCCCCAGCGGCCCGCTCGCGTTCGCCCCGCGCGCACTGCTGGTCGCGGCCGGCACGGCAAACCCCCCACCCTCGGCCCGGGGTGGCCCGCCGCTCCCCTTCGTGTCGTACCCGGCCGACCCGATGACGACCCCGAGCGCGGCAACCCCGACTCCCCCGACAACGAGCGCGGCGAGCGAGGGCCGGACGATGCGGCGGTGCCGGGTGACGTACCCGTCCCGCGGATCGTTGAAGAAGAGGTGCACGGTCCCATCCCCCCGTCGCAGCAACCTGCCTTTCGAGTCTGCGCAGCTCACGCCCACTTGGACGGCATTTGCCCGGCCGTGTTCGGGGGTTCACCGGCACGCGTTCGCCCGAACGACGTCCCTCACGTGGGTGACGTGTCACGGGTGGGCGGGGATCTGGCACACTTAGCGTCGTTGCGCTGGAGGGCTCGCCTAGTGGCCGATGGCGCCGGTCTTGAAAACCGGTGAGGCGTTCCGCGTCTCCGTGGGTTCGAATCCCACGCCCTCCGCCAAAGCTCAGCCAACTCCACCCTCCCGCGCGGAGCGGACTCCGCCGCGAAGCGCGAGCCCCCACAGCCGAGCTGCGTGCCCGCCTCCGCGCCCGTGGGCATCGCTCGGCCCGGATTGCAGTGGCTGGTCGTACACCTTCGCCGCCTGGACGGACTCCCCTGTCGACTGGTCGGCCTCAGCACACCCCGCGTTCAGATGAACCACGATCACGTCGCCCGTCAATATGGTGAAAGGACTGACTCGCATTCTGAGGTGGGACGTTGGCGGGCTACGAAGCACTCACATTCGGGTCCGTGGATCCAGCAGCGGCGATCATCGCGATCATTGGCTGCCTCCTCGCCCTGCCAGGCTTTGCCGTCGCAATCCGCGAGATCCGGCGCGAGCGGATACGCCGAAGCCGGGGTGCCTTTTTCGCCGGGCTCACCGCCGGTGTCGCCGGACTGACCGTCTCTTGCATGCTTTCCATCGGTGGACCTGGCGGGCCCGGAGCGCTTTCCCCACCGGCCCTCTCCTCGGCCCCCACGCCCACCCCGACCCGGTCGGACACCCCCGCCAGTCCCTCAGCCTTCCCAACCCCCGGCCAGGGCGTTTCGATAGCGGTCACCTGTGCACTGATCACCCAGCCTGGCGATGATCGGAATTTCCGGGTGAGCGTGAACATCGTGAGCAGACAGCCGGCAACTGTAGGCGTCGGCGTCAGCCTCTACGACGACTCGGGAGAAGATCTTTCAACCGGCGCGGGCGATATCGACAGTCTGAACATCGGCGCCGGTGAAACCCCGCTCCTCCTCCAACCTCGTGCGCCGCAAATTCTCCGCCGGCGGGTCGAGGTCCGAGTGGAGTTGTGGCCGCCCAACAAGATCGGCCAAGAGGGCGCAAGACTCTTGGGCGAGGCGGTTTGCGGGGTAATCCAGTAGAACGCAGGCCGCGTTTCCGCGGAGTTATCCACAGGCGCGCATTGACCCTTGTCCGGCGCCTCGGTGTGGCGAAGCCTGGACACCATGACACGGGGGCGTTTCGGGGCCGCGATGGTGGCCGTCGCGCTGCTGATCGGTGGGGTGGTCTGGTTCTGGTGGTCCCGCTCGGCAACGGCCGCCGGGTGTTCGGCCTCGGCCCCGAGAGACGTCGGCGCGCCGGTGGCGAACTCGTTGGTCGTGGCGGAGCAGGGGCTGAGCAAGGTCGGGCCGTGGACGTTCACCGTCGGGGCGATCGTGGCGAACCGTGCGACCGGGCCGGCCGCCTACCGGGCGACGGTGACCTTCAGGCTCGTCGACGCCGCGGGGCGGGAGGTCGCCGCCCTCGCGCCGCGGTCGGTGCCCGTCGTGCTGCCTGGAGCTGGGTTGCCCGTCGGGGCCGTGATGGATGTGCGGCCGGAGCAAGGCGGCGCCGTCGCGCGCGTCGACGCGGTGGTTGGAAGTGGGCGTTGGGTGAAGGTCGAGCGGTACAACCCCTTGTTCCACCGGTATGACGTGCTCGCCGAGTCCGACGGGCCGAGTCCGCCCGACTTTCTGATGCCCGCCAACCTGGCAACGGTGCCGTGTCGGGGGCTTTCCGCGACCGGGGGCGCGATCGTGTACCGCGATGCCGGCGGGGCGATCGTCGGGGGCGAGGCCGTTGCCTACAACGGTGAGTACTGCGCCGGCACCCACGCCGGGGATCGGGTCGCGGGGCGGCACGTGCCGGACGGGATCGAGGCGCGCCGGACGCAGATCGCGGTCTACTGCGACGTCGGCTAACGGCGGAAGGCCCACCACTTGCTCAGCTGGTAGTTGATCAGGGGGGCCGTCACGATCAGGACGGCCTGCGCCACCAGGACCGGGACGTGCACCAGCTCCACCAGCAGCGGCAGGCCCGCGTACGTGAAGAGCAGCGCCCACAGGCAGATCACGTAGAACTTCAGGAAGCCCGCAACCACCGGGCCCTTCGACCGGAAGACCCAGCGGCGCTGCAGCGGATAGGTCGCCAGCGCGCAGCCGAAGTTGGCCAGGACCGGGATGACCAGGTAGTGCAGGTGGTCGCGAGTGGTCAGGTAGATCGCGGTGAACAGGGCGTAGTACACCGCGGAGGAGACCGCGCCGACCGCCACGTATCGCACGCGGCGGTCGGTCAGGACTCGTTCTACCGTCGTGGTCACTTGGGGCAGGCCGCGGCCGGGTGCGGGGTTCGGCGCACCGGGCGGTACGACTCGACCGCTCTGATGACGAGGTCGATGTCGTCGTCGTCCATGCCGGCGTAGAGCGGCAGGCGCAGCAGGCGGTCCGCCACGTCCTCCGTCACCGGGCAGCCGTCGGTGCGGCCGTACTTCTGGCCGGCGGGCGCCAGGTGCAGGGGCTGGTAGTGGAACGTCCCCAGCACGCCCTGCTCGAGCAGGTGGCCCAGCATCGCCGAGCGGCTCTGCAGGTCGGGGAGCAGCAGGTAGTACAGGTGCGCGGGGTGGGTCCGGTCCGACGGGACCGTCGGCTGGATCACGCCGTGCTCCACGGCCCACGTGGCCAGGCGATTGTGGTAGCTGTTCCACACGTGCAGCCGGCGGCGCTGGATCTCCGGGAAGTGCTCCAGCTGGGCCGTCAGGAACGCGGCCAGGAGGTCCGAGGGCAGGTACGAGCTGCCGAGGTCCATCCAGCGGTACTTGTCCACCATGCCCCGGAAGAACTGGCCGCGGTTGGTGCCCTTCTCCCTGATGATCTCGGCACGGTCGTAGAAGCGGTCGTCGTTCAGGATCAGCGCGCCGCCCTCGCCGCAGTGGACGTTCTTGGTCTCGTGGAAGCTCTGCGTGGCCAGCTCGCCGATCGAGCCCAGGTTGCGCCCGCGGTAGGTGCCGCCGAGGCCGTGGGCGTTGTCCTCGATGACCACGAGGTCGTGGCGGCGGGCCACGGCCGTGATGGCGTCCATCTCCGCCGCCACGCCCGCGTAGTGCACGACGACGATCGCGCGCGTGCGGTCCGTGACGGCCGCCTCGATCAGGCGCTCGTCGATGTTCAGGGTGTCGGCCCGGCAGTCGACGAAGACCGGGCGGGCGCCGCGCAGGGCGTACGCGTTCGCGGTCGAGCAGAAGGTGAACGAGGGCAGGATGACCTCGTCGCCGGGGCCGAGGTCGAGCAGCAGCGCGGTCATGTCCAGGGCGTGCGTGCACGAGGTCGTCAGCAGGGTGTGCCGGGCGCCGATGATCTGGTTCAGCAGCTGGTTCGCGCGCTTGGTGAAGGGGCCGTCGCCGGTCATCGGGCCGTTCGCCATGGCCTGCTGGAGGTACGCGGGCTCGGCTCCGGTCAGGTACCCCTTGTTGAACGGGACGGCGAGTTGCTTCGTTGCCTTCAAAGCGCCTACCTAACGTCAGGAACGGGGCAGCTCGTACACCACGCAGACCCCGGACCGGAAGCGGAACTTCGCAAAGGTCGCAAGTCGCGGCGAAACGCTGCTCTGCGTTTCATCAACGAACAGCCACCGGACTCGGTAGCGATTGCGAAGAACGTCCACATTTTCGGGGCTCGGATCCGAGAACACGGCGTCGTTGGCGGCGAGCACCTCGGGCTTCCAGTACGGCACGGCGCCGGACCAGAGGCCCAGCTCGTCGGCGCGCTCGTGCGCGGTCGTGGAGAAGCCCCAGCCCTCGACGAGCATCCTGCGTTCGGAGTACGCCGTCATCGAGAAGTGGAGGTTGCTGCACCGCCCGTCGAACGGCAGGCAGTGCGCGTTGGTCGCGACCAGGTCCGCGGGGCTGGAGTGGTCCCGCAGCCAGCGACCCGCTTCCAACGTGCCCTGGCTGATGTACCGCGGGCTGCGCACCACATCCCGCAGGCCGCTCTGCCGCGACTCCGCCGCGATGAGCACGAAGTGCTGCACGCTGGTGTTCACGCCAAATCCCAGCAGCAACCCCAAAATCACGAAATGTCCGAAATGTCGGTTGCGAAGCGGCCGACATTTCGTCACCCCGTACGCCAGCCCGAGCACCAGCGCCAGGGCCGCGTACGGCAGCACCAGATCCCGGACGGAGCCGTTGCGAGGAATGCTGTCCCGCCCGAGCGACTGCACGACCTGGATGATGATCACCCCGGCCACGGCCGAGACCGTCAGTACCCGCCAGCGGGAGAGGCCCGCGACCGCGGCGATGCACAGGTACGGCCGCGCCGACTCGAGGAAGTAGCGCTGGGAGTCGCCGTCCTGGCCCAGCAGCATCGTCGCGGCCGCGCCCGCGATGCCGATGCCGAGCATCACGATCAGGGCCGGCGACGGGTGGCGCAGCCGTCCGATGCCCGCCCACATCGCGGCCCAGCACAGCACCGTCAGGCCGGCGAGCACCAGGAGCTTCCACGGAACCCGGCCGGCGCTGAAGCCCGTCGTCACCCCGATGCCACCGGTGGCCACGTCGGTCAGCGGCGCCAGCCGCGTGCCCTGGCTGCTGGAGCCGAAGAGCAGCACCTGGGCGGCCACGATCGCGGCGACGGTGACGCCGAGCGCGACCAGCGCGGCGCGGTGGCGGAACCGTTGGACCAGCACGAGCAGGGCGAGGCCGGCGGCGAGCAGGGGCAGGTAGGTCGCCTTGCCGCCGGTCACGCCCGCGAGCAGCACGGCGAAGAGCACCCACTGCCGCCGCCCGCCCGCGCCCTGGAGCAGATCGGCGAGCACGAGCAGCACCGGGACGAACAGCAGCGCGCCGAAGGTCTGGGTCGGGCCCGTCCATGCAGTCTGGCGCAGGTAGGCGCCGTCGTCGAAGCCGCTGAAGGCGAGGTCGCGGTAGAAGGCGTTGAGCTGCCACTGGTACGGGTTGGGGGCGAGCACGAGCAGCGTCATGGCGCTCGCGGCGACGCCGGGCCACCAGCCGCCGATGACCCGGCGGGCGAGCAGCGCGACGAGCACCGGGAACGCCATGAGCATGGGCAGCATCGACAGGCGCAGCAGCAGCACGTTGGGCTCGATGCCGGTCACCCAGCTCGTCGCGGCCATCTCGGGGTAGACGAACCAGTGGTACAGCAGCGGCTCGCCCTGTATCCACGGGATCGTCATCGGCATGTGGTGCTTGGCCTCGCCCACCAGCGCGAGGTGGAACGGGCTGTCGGTGTCGGGTGAGGCGTTGGCGGGGTAGCTCAGGCCGTACACCCGGAAGAACTTGACGCTCCAGACCAGCGTGATGCCCGAGAGCGCGGTCGTCGCCCACACCCACAGGGCGGTCGGGCGCTCGGCGTGCGGGTCGCGGCGCAGGTGCCGCCGCAGGCCCGGCGCGGCGGCGAAGAGCGCGACGGTGCCCAGCGGGAAGACCAGCACCAGCAGCGGGGCCCCGACGAGCCGGGCGAGGACATAGCAGAAGACCTCGCCGATGTACCCCACGACAAGCCCCGCGGCCACGTCACCGCCGAACCAGGACGGCCCGCCGCGCAGCAGCCGCCACCAGAGGGTCCCCGGGAGCGTGATGCCGAGCGCGACGTACAGCCCGAACAGCGCGGTGCTCAGGGGCGGGACGCGGTAGAACCACAGCACCGCGACCGCGGCCGCGAGCAGCAGGGCCGGGCCGGCGAGCCGCACGGGGAGCGCACCCTTGGGCGCCGCGCTCACGGGCTCAGCGGGCGCCCTCGTCAGCGTCTGCACAGCGGTGTTCAACGACCGTGCCGGTGAGGTGGGGTGCCCCTGTCCCCCGATCGTGTACGGCGATGTGCCCGTCGCCCGCCGAGAACGCCACGGTCGCGGGCAGCAGGATCGGGCGCTTGAACTGGACCGACACCGTGTAGGCCGCCGGCAGGCGGCCCTCGAGCGCGGCCAGGCAGCGGCCCTTGGTCCACATCCCGTGCGCGATGGTGGAGCGGAAGCCGAAGGCGCGGGCGAGGACGCGGCTCGTGTGGATCGGGTTGCGGTCCCCGGACGCGGCCGCGTAGTCGGTCCCCGTCCGCCTCGGCACGCGCCAGACGGCGGTGGGCCGCGGGGGTTCCGCCGACGGAGTTGATGATTTGCCGGACTTCTTCAACATGCGCAGATACGTCGACCGCCCGTGCCAGACGGGCTCGCCGGCGATCGAGGCGGTCGCGACCATGTCGAACTGCGTGCCGCGCTCGTGGGGGCGCAGCTCTTCGGCGCGTACCGACAGGGAGAACGCGTCCGAGGACGTCAGCGGGCGGAGGACCTCGATCGCGTTGGCCACGTGCACCACGCCCAGCACCGGGAACGGGAAGTCCGCGGCCGTCATGAGGGCGAGGGCGAGCGGGAACGCGAGCACGTGCGGGTAGGTCGCCGGCAGCTCGTCGCGCAGCCGGAACCCGCACACCCGGTCGTACTGCGCGAGGTGCGCGAGGTCCACGCGCACCTCGTCGAGGCGCAGCTCCCGCTCGGGGAGCGTGCTGCCGCTGGGCCGGCGCAGGGCGGCGGCGCGGTAGAGCGGGCCGAGCCGGGGCGGCGCCGCGAGGACCGTGGTCTCCATCAGGCCCCCAGGAGGCTCTGCCCGCACACCCGCACGACGTTGCCGTTGAGGCCGCCGGACGCCGGGTGGGCCAGCCAGGCGATCGTCTCGGCCACGTCGACCGGCAGGCCGCCCTGGGACATGCTGTTGAGCCGCCGGCCGCCCTCGCGCACGAACATCGGCATGGCCGCGGTCATCCTGGTCTCGATGAAGCCGGGCGCGACCGCGTTGATCGTGAGCCCGCGCTCGGCAACCGCGCCCGCGCTGGCCTGCACCAGCCCGATCACGCCGGCCTTCGAGGTGGCGTAGTTGGTCTGGCCGCGGTTGCCGGCGATACCGGAGACCGAGGAGACCGAGACGATCCGCCCGTTGCCGCCGAGCAGGTTCTCGGCGAGCAGCACGTCGTTGATGCGCTCCTGGCCGGCGAGGTTCACGTCGATCACGGAGGTCCACTGCGCCTCGTCCATGCGCCCGAGGGTCTTGTCCCGGGTGATCCCGGCGTTGTGCACGAAGATGTCCGCGTGCACGTGCCGCGTGGCGATGAAGTCGGCGAGCCGGCGCGGGGCGTCCTCGGCGGTCAGGTCCAGCTGCAGCGCGGTGCCCTTCAGCTCGTTGGCGACCCGCGACAGCTCCTCGCCGGCCGCGGGCACGTCGAGGCAGACCACGTGCGCGCCCTCGCGGGTGAGCACCTCGGCGATGGCCGCGCCGATGCCGCGGGCGGCCCCGGTGACCACGGCGGTACGGCCCACGAGCGGCTGGTCCCAGTCGTCGGGCACGTCCACGGTGGCGGGGCCGATGCGGATGACCTGGCCGGAGACGTACGCCGAGCGCCCCGACAGCAGGAAGCGCAGGGTGGACTCGGTCGCCTCCTCGGCGCCCGGCGCCACGTAGACCAGCTGCGCCGTCGACCCGCGGCCGATCTCCTTGCCGAGCGAGCGCACGAACCCCTCCAGCGCCCGCTGCGCGGTGGCCTCCCGGGCGCTCGTGCACAGCTCGGGCGGGCTGCCCAGCACGATCACCCGGCCCGACGGGCGCAGGGAGCGGATCACCGGGTGGAAGAAGTCGAAGATCGCGCGCAGTCCGGCGCTGTCGGTGATGCCCGTGGCGTCGAAGATGAGCGCGGCGGGCCGCTCGCCGTCGCCGATGACGGTCGGCAGCTTGTCGAGGATGTGCCGGGTCGGCTCGGCCAGGCGCCCGTCGCCGCCGAGGGTGACCGGCCCGAAGCCCTCCCCGGCCCGGAAACGGCGAAGCGTCGGCGGATCCGGCAGGCCGAGGCGTCTGACCAGGAACTTCCCGGCGCCCGAGTGGGCGAAGGTCGCGTAGCGATCGGTCATTGCGTGCCTCCCCAGTCACAACTCCGCGCGCTAACCTACTCACGAGTAGGGTAACGCCAGAATGCCCTGCCCCGTCGAGAAGGAGACTCCGATGGCCCCCTCGAATGCCCCCTCGGAACCCCCCGTCCGGGTAGCGGTCGTCGGCGGCAACCGCATCCCCTTCGCCCGCTCCGGCAGCGCCTACGCCACTGCATCAAACCAGGACATGCTGACCGCCGCCATAGACGGGCTCGTGGCCCGCTTCGGCCTCGCGGGTGAGCGACTGGGTGAGGTCGCCGCCGGTGCGGTGCTCAAGCACAGCCGCGATTTCAACCTGACACGCGAATCCGTGCTCGGCTCGCGGCTCGACCCGCGGACCCCGGCGTACGACGTGCAGCAGGCCTGCGGCACCGGGCTCGAGGCGGCGATCCTGGTCGCCAACAAAATCGCCCTCGGGCAGATCGAGGTGGGCATCGCCGGCGGCGTCGACACCACCTCGGACGCGCCGCTCGGCGTCAACGAGGACGCCCGGCGGATCATGATGGAGCTCAACCGGTCCCGCTCGCTCGGCGCCCGGCTGCGCGCGGTGAGCCGGTTCCGCCCGGCGCAGCTCAAGCCGGACATCCCGCGCAACGCCGAGGTGCGCACCGGGCTGTCGATGGGCGAGCACGCGGCGCTGACCGCGGCCGAGTTCGGCATCGGCCGCGAGGAGCAGGACGAGCTGGCGCTGGCCTCGCACCAGCGGCTCGCCGCCGCCTACGAGCGCGGGTTCTTCGACGACCTCGTCACGCCCTACCTCGGCCTCGCCCGCGACCAGAACCTGCGCCCGGACACGTCGCTGCCGAAGCTCGCCGCGCTCAAGCCGGTCTACGGGCGCGGCCCCACCGCGACCATGACGGCCGGCAACTCCACCCCGCTCACCGACGGCGCCGCCGTGGTGCTGCTGGCCTCGGAGGCGTGGGCGAAGGCGCGCAAACTGCCGGTGCTGGCGTACTTCGAGGCCACCGAGACCGCCGCCGTGGACTTCGTGAGCGGGCAGGACGGGCTGCTCATGGCCCCGGCGTACGCGGTGCCCCGGCTCCTGGCCCGCTCCGGGCTGACACTGCGGGACTTCGACTTCTACGAGATCCACGAGGCCTTCGCCTCGCAGGTGCTGGCGACCCTCAAGGCCTGGGAGGACCCGCGGTTCTGCGCCGAGCGCCTCGGCCTCGACGAGCCGCTGGGCGCGATCGACCGCGCGAAGCTCAACGTGAACGGCTCGTCCCTGGCCGCCGGGCACCCCTTCGCCGCGACCGGCGGCCGGATCGTGGCCACCCTCGCGAAACTGCTGGCCGAACGGGGCTCCGGACGCGGCCTGATCTCCATCTGCGCGGCGGGCGGCCAGGGGGTCACGGCCATCTTGACGCGCTGAAAGTGCTCCGGGCCCATAGCATCGTCGGCATGACCGTCCAGCCGACGATGCTGCGCCCGGCCACCCCCCGACCCGCCTGGCAGGTGGTCGTCGGCCTAGCGCTGGTGCTCCCGGCGCTGGTGCTGCTCATCACCTCCTACGTCGAGCCCGTGTTCTGGACCTTCAAGAGCTCGTTCAACCGGTTCAGCGGCCTGCGCACGCTCTCCGGCGGCGCGACGGGCGAATCCGTCGGGTTCGACAACTACCGCAAGGCCTTCGACAACGGGCTGGGCGGCGCGATCGGCACCACGCTGCTGCTCGCGCTCCTGCCACTGCTGGCCGTGCTCGTCGTCGCCCCGGCCGTGGCCTGGGCCGCCGAGACCACCGGCCGCACCGGCCGCTGGGTCGCCCGCGGCCTGCTGACCTTCCCGCTGGTCGCGTTCACGCCGTTCGGCATCGCGGTCGCGCACTTCGCCGACGGGCACTCCCAGCTCTCGGCCTTCTGGCTGGGCACCTTCGGCGTGGTCACGGCGGCCGCCGCCCTGCTCTACCTGGCCGCCTTCCGCAGCGGTCGCAGCCCGTGGCCCGGGGTGATCCTCGGCGGGCTGCTGGCCGTGCTGACCGTGCTCGGCCTGGTCCTGCAGGAGTTCGCGTTCGCGCAGGTGTTCCAGGAGGCCACGCCGGTTCTGCAGATGACGCGGTACGGCTTCGTCAACTTCAACTTCGGCGTCGCCACCGCGATCTCGTCGGTGCTGCTGGTGCCCCTGATGCTGCTGGGCGTCGCCGCGACCGTCCTGATCATCGTGACCAACCTGCGCTTCCAAGTCACCGGCCAGGTCACCGGCCAAGTCACCGGCGCCGTCCGCGAGCGGCGCGCCTGGGGCTGGGGCCCGCTGGGCGGCCTGCTGCTCATCGTGCTCGTCGTCACGCTGATCGGGATCTGGCCCTGGCTGAGCCGCATCACCGACGACAACGACAAGCTCCCGGCGACCTTCGCCAACACCTGGCTGCCGCCGCTGATCGCCACGCTCATCGGGGTGAGCGTGGCCGGGCTGGCCGCGTTCGGCATCAGCGGCCTGCGCCCCCTCGGCCGCTACAGCGAGCTGCTCCTGCTCCCGTTCGGCCTGTTCCTGTTCGTCGGGGTCGGGCCGCTCGTGCTGCGCGAGTACGCCGCCGGGGCGACCGCGGGCCGGCTCAACACCTTCCTCGCCCTCGTCCCGCCGTCGCGCGTGACCATCCCGGCGCTCATCCTGATGGCGATGCTGTTCCGCGGCCAGGCGCTGCGCCGCGAGGTGCTGCAGCAGGAGGGGCGGCCGGCCTCGTGGTGGTCGGTGATCTGGCCCGGGCTGCCGATGCTCGGGATCGCCTACCTGGCGACCTGGTTCGTGCAGGCGCAGGAGACGCTGTGGCCGTACGTCAACGGCACCAACACCCACCCGACCGGGACCTACGCGGTGATGATCGCGATGCGGCAGTACGGCCGCCACCTGGACGAGCTGCCGCTGGCCCGGCTCCTGCCGCTGCCCATGCTGCTGCTGTTCCTGGTGCTCGGGCTGGCGGCCCAGCTGCTGTACGCCGACCGTGTCGCCCTGCACTACGGGCGGCCCGAGCGTGATCACCCGCCGCGGACGTAGTCACAATGGAGGCGTGAAGAAAGCGCGGATTCCCGATGTGCTCGCCGCCCGTTACGCCTCACCCGAGCTGGTCGAGGTCTGGTCGCCCGAGGAGAAGGTCCGGCTCGAGCGCCGGCTCTGGCTCGCCGTGCTCAAGGGCCAGCGCGACCTCGGCGTGGCGGTGCCGGACGGGGTCGTCGAGGCCTACGAGCGGGTCCTCGACGACGTCGACCTGGTCTCGATCGCCGAGCGCGAGCGGGTCACCCGCCACGACGTGAAGGCCCGCATCGAGGAGTTCTCCGAGCTGGCCGGGCACGAGCACATCCACAAGGGCATGACCTCCCGCGACCTCACCGAGAACGTCGAGCAGCTGCAGATCCGGATCTCCCTCGAGCTGGTCCGGGACCGGATGGTGGCGACGCTGGCCCGGCTCGCGGCGCGGGCGAAGCAGTACGACGAGCTGGTCATGGTCGGCCGCTCGCACAACGTGCCCGCGCAGGCCACGACGCTCGGCAAGCGCTTCGCCTCCGCGGCCGAGGAGCTGCTCATCGCGTACCGCCGCCTGGACGAGCTGATCGAGCGCTATCCGCTGCGCGGCATCAAGGGCCCGGTCGGCACCGCGGCCGACCAGCTCGACCTCTTCGGCGGCGACGCGGGCAGTGCCGCCGGAAAAGTCGCCGAGCTGGAGCGCAAGGTGGCCGAGCACCTGGGCTTCCGCAGCGTGCTGACCAGCGTCGGCCAGGTGTACCCGCGCTCGCTGGACTTCGACGTGGTGTCCGCGCTGGCCCAGGCCGTCGCCGGCCCGTCGAGCCTGGCCACCACGATCCGCCTGATGGCCGGCTACGAGCTGGTCACCGAGGGCTTCAAGGCGGGCCAGGTCGGCTCGTCGGCGATGCCGCACAAGATGAACACGCGCTCCTGCGAGCGGGTCAACGGCCTCGCGGTGATCGTGCGCGGCTACCTGTCGATGGTCGGCGAGCTGGCCGGCGACCAGTGGAACGAGGGCGATGTGTCGTGCTCGGTCGTGCGGCGGGTGGCGCTGCCGGACGCGTTCTTCGCGGTCGACGGGTTGTTTGCGACGTTCTTGACGGTACTGGACGAGTTCGGCGCATATCCGGCGGTCGTGGCGCGGGAGCTGGATCGGTACCTGCCCTTCCTGGCCACCACCCGGGTCCTCGTCGCCGCCGTCGGCCGCGGCGTCGGCCGTGAGGATGCTCACGAAGCCATCAAGGAGCACGCCGTCGCCGTGGCGCTCGCCATGCGCGAAAAGGGCATCCAGGACAATGACCTCCTCAACCGGCTGGCCGGCGACGAGCGGCTGCGCCTGTCCACGGGCGACGTGCAGGCCCTCGTGGCCGACCCGTCGGCGTTCGTCGGAGCCGCATCGGCGCAGGTGGCGGCCATTGTGGAACAGGTTTCGGCGATCGTGTCGGCCAACCCCTCGGCGGGTGCCTACGTGCCGCCTCCCATCCTCTGAGCGTCGATCTTGGGCTTCTCGGCGGATCGGTAAGATGCGAGTCGGGCGATGTTCTCTAGGGCTTCGCCGCGTGGTCGTCCGAGCCGTGTGACACGGGCGGTGATCTGCGGCGGAGCCCCGCCCGGTAGGCTCGTGTCGCTCGCCCTCGAGCGCCCGACTCAACGTCAGGAGTGCCCCGTGGCCCGCGTCGTGGTGGACGTCATGCTCAAACCGGAGATCCTCGACCCGCAGGGTCAGGCCGTCGCGAACGCGCTTCCGCGTCTCGGCGTGGACGATGTCGCCTCCGTGCGCATCGGCAAGCGGATCGAGATCGAGTTCGCGGGCGCCGCGGACCTCGACCGCGCCCGTGAGATCGCCGACAAGCTGCTCGCCAACCCCGTGATCGAGGACTTCTCCCTGCGGGTCGAGGAGCAGCCCGAGCCGGCGGAGGTCGAGGAGCAGTGACCGCCCGCATTGGGGTCGTCACGTTCCCCGGTTCGCTCGACGACCGCGACGCCGCCCGGGCCGTGCACCTCGCCGGCGCCGCGGCCATCCCGCTGTGGCACGCCGACGGCGACCTCTACGGCGTGGACGCCGTCATCCTGCCAGGCGGCTTCTCCTACGGTGACTACCTGCGAGCCGGCGCCATCGCCCGCTTCTCCGCGGTCATGGACTCGATCGTGAAGGCCGCCGGCGAGGGGCTGCCCGTGCTCGGCATCTGCAACGGCTTCCAGGTGCTCTGCGAGGCCCACCTGCTGCCGGGCGCGCTCACGCGCAACCAGCACCTGCACTTCCGCAACCGCGACCAGGGCCTGCGGATCGAGAACAACACGACCGCGTGGACGGTCGGCTTCCAGCCGCGCCAGGAGATCGTCATCCCGGTCAAGAACGGCGAGGGCTGCTACATGGCCGACACGCGGACCCTCGACGAACTCGAGGCGGAGGGGCGGGTCGTCGCGCGGTACATCCGCGGAAACCCCAACGGTTCGCTGCACGACATCGCGGCGATCAGCAACGCAGCCGGCAACGTCGTCGGGATCATGCCCCACCCGGAGCACGCGGTGGAGGTGCTGACCGGTCCCTCGATCGACGGGCTGGGCATCTTCACGTCCGTGCTCGCTCACCTTGGAGCCCGTGTATGACCGCGGAAACGTTCGACACCGTCGATGAGGCCGCCAAGACTCCGGACGACGAGCAGCCCTATGAGGAGCTGGGTCTGCGGGAGGACGAGTACCAGCGCATCCGCTCGATCCTGAGCCGCCGCCCGACCACGTCGGAGCTGGCGATGTACTCGATCATGTGGAGTGAGCACTGCTCGTACAAGAGCAGCAAGGTCCACCTGCGCCAGTTCAGCGAGAAGGCCCCCAAGTCCGAGCTGATGCTCGCGGGCATCGGCGAGAACGCGGGCGTGATCCGCATCTCCGACGAGATCGCGGTCACCTTCAAGGTCGAGTCGCACAACCACCCGAGCTTCGTCGAGCCGTACCAGGGCGCGGCCACGGGCGTCGGCGGCATCGTCCGGGACATCCTCGCCATGGGCGCCCGCCCGGTCGCGGTGATGGACCCGCTGCGCTTCGGCGCCGCCGACCACGAGGACACCAAGCGCGTCCTGCCCGGGGTCGTCGCCGGCGTCGGGGGCTACGGCAACTGCCTCGGCCTGCCCAACATCGGCGGCGAGGTCGTCTTCGACCCCTGCTACCAGGGCAACCCGCTGGTCAACGCGCTCTGCGTGGGCGTGCTGCCGGTCAACCGCCTGCAGAACAAGGAGGCGCACGGCCCCGGCAACATCGTCGTGCTCCTGGGCGCGAAGACCGGGCGCGACGGCATCGGCGGCGTGTCGGTGCTGGCCAGCGCGACCTTCAACGCCGACGGCCCGGCCCGGCGCCCCTCGGTGCAGGTCGGCGACCCGTTCATCGAGAAGCTGCTCATCGAGAGCTGCCTGGAGCTGTACGAGCGGGACCTGATCGTCGGCGTGCAGGATCTCGGCGGCGCGGGTCTGACCTGCGCCCTGACCGAGACCAGCGCCTCCGCCGGCACCGGCATGGACATCAACCTCGACACGGTGCCGCTGCGCGAGGCCTCGATGGACCCGCAGGAGGTGCTGGCCAGCGAGTCGCAGGAGCGCATGCTGCTCATCGTCGACCCGGCCAAGCTCGAGGAGGTGCTGCGCGTCGCCGAGCGCTGGGGCGTCATCGCCACCGCGATCGGGACCGTCACCGACACCGGCCGGCTGGTCATCACCTGGAAGGGCGAGACCGTCGTCGACGTGCCGCCGGGGTCGCTGGTCGACGACGGCCCGGTGTACGCCCGGCCGATGCGCGAGCCCGCGGACCTCATCCTGCTGCAGGCCGACCGTGCCGAGACGCTGCCCCGCCCGCGCACCGGTGTCGAGCTGCGGGAGACCCTGCTGCGGCTGGCCGCCAGCCCGAACCTGTGCGACAAGAGCTGGGTGACGGAGCAGTACGACCGGTACGTGCAGGGCAACACGATCCTCGCCCAGCCCGAGAACGCCGGCGTGATCCGCATCGACGAGCAGAGCGGCCTCGGCGTCGCCCTGTCCGTGGACGGCAACGCGCGCTTCGCCCGCCTCGACCCCTACAACGGGGCCAAGCTGGCGCTCGCCGAGGCCTACCGCAACGTGGCCGCCTCCGGCGCCACCCCGCTCGCCGTGACCAACTGCCTCAACTTCGGCTCGCCGGAGGACCCGCAGGTCATGTGGCAGTTCGCCGAGGCCGTCCGCGGCCTGGCCGACGGCTGCGCGGAGCTGGGCATCCCGGTCACCGGCGGCAACGTCTCCTTCTACAACTCCACCGGCACGCAGGCCATCCACCCGACCCCGGTCGTGGGCGTCCTGGGCATCCTGGGCAACGTCGGCAGCCGCGTCCCGATGGGCTTCGGCGGCGACAGCGACCTGATCGTGCTGCTGGGCGAAACCACGGAGGAGCTCTCGGGCTCCGAGTGGGCCTGGGTGACCCACGAGCACCTGGGCGGCCTGCCCCCGCGCGTGAACCTGACCCGCGAGCGCATCCTCGCCTCGGTCCTGACCGAGGCCGGCGAGCGCGGCCACCTCTCCAGCGCGCACGACCTCTCGGACGGCGGCCTGGCCCAGGCCCTGGTCGAGGCCACCCTGCGCTACGACTGCGGCGCGAACATCAACCTGCCCGAGGGCCTGAACCCGTTCGTCGCCCTCTTCTCGGAGTCGACGGCCCGGGCCCTGGTGTCCGTGCCGCGCGGCCACGAGAAGGCGTTCACCGCCCTGTGCGCCCAGCACGGCCTCCCGGCCACGGTGATCGGCTCGGTCGACGGCCGCAGCCGCACGCTGGACATCCGCGGCCAGTTCACGATCGCCCTGGACGAGCTGCGCTCCGCCTGGATGGGCACCCTGCCGTCGCTGTTCGGCGAGGTGTCGACGGAGGCCCCGGCCTACCGCGCCCCCGCGCCGGAGTTCGACGGCGTCTTCGAGAAGGTCGAGGCGCCCGAGGTGCCGCACGCTCCGCTAGACACCGACGAAACCTGACCTCGAATGGCCGAGGGCGTCTACAGCCAGCCCGGCTCGGGCGCCCGTTTCGACTGGGGCCCAGCGGGCGCGGCCGAGCTGTCCCGCGTCTGCTCGGTCCTGGTGGTGGTGGACGTGCTGTCCTTCTCGACCGCGGTGGACGTCGCGGTGAGCCGGGGCATCCGCGTCCACCCGTTCCCCTGGAGCGACCAGGCCCACGCGTACGCGACCCGCTTGGGCGCCGCCGTCGCCGTCGGCCGCGGGCAGACCAGCGCCGAGCAGCCCTGGAGCCTGTCCCCGGCCGCCCTGCAGTCGGCCCCGCAGGTCGACCAGCTCGTCCTGCCCTCCCCGAACGGCGCCGCGATCTGCTCGGCCGCGGCTTCCACGGGCGTCCCGGTGGTGGCCGCGTGCCTGCGCAACGCCCCGGCCGTGGCCCGCTGGCTGCACGCCCACGGCCACGGCACCCCGACGAGCCCGGCGGGCGTGATCGCGGCGGGCGAGCTCTGGCCGGACGGAACCCTCCGCCCGTGCGTCGAAGACCTCCTCGGCGCGGCCGCGGTGCTCGACGGACTGTCGATGCTGGGCTCGCCGCTGTCGGTGGAGGCGGCGGTCACGCTGGCGGCCTTGGCCGCGGTGCGCAACGTGGGGGCGGCCGTGCGGCGGTGCGTGAGCGGGCAGGAGCTGATCCAGCGGGGCTTCTCGGAGGATGTGCGCCTGGCCGCCCAGTCGGGCCCCTCGCACACGGTGCCGATCATGACCGACGGGGAGTCGTTCGCCTCGGCCGCTTAGCCGACTTCGCGGTAGAGCGATTGGTGGAGATCGCGTCCGCAGTGGTTCGGCTACTCGCAGCCGTCGTCGAACTCGCTGAGCCGATCCGGGGGCACCATCCGCAGATCGCCGACGTCGAGCCCGTGGGCGTGCAAGAGTCGCTGCAGGCCGGCGACGGTCACGAAGGACCGGGCGCCCAGCGGGGAGATCGCCTCGAACCAGGTGCGCCGCCCGCTGTCGTCGAAGTCGCCGACGGTCTCCTCGACCCGCCAGCCGTCCGCGTGGAGCACGACACCCATGCAGCCATGATCGCTCGGCGTTTTCGCTGGTCAAGGGGGCGTTGAGAACTACAGCGGTGATATTCGCGAGCCGCCGTTGCCGCCTGCGCCCGGCCCGGAGCGGGGGCTGAGGATCGCTGCTCGTCCTTCGCGCGGGTGCGGCGGGTGGCCGAGTGCGAGGGATGCGGGCGCGGGCCCGGCGGCGTGAACTAGCCTTCGCTCTTGAGGAAGTGTTCGCGGACCACGTACGTCGGGCGGCCCATGCCGTGGGCGTGCACGCGCCCGAGGTACTCCCCCAGCACCCCGATCCCGATCATCTGCGCCGACGAGAAGATCGTGATCAGCGAGGCGAGCGTCGTGAACCCGGCGACCTTCGTGTCCCCGGTGAAGTAGAGCCACACCAGGCGCGCGGTGAGCAGGACCCCGCAGACGCCGATGATGAAGCCCAGGTACGTCACGAGCCGCAGCGGCTTCGTCGAGTAGCCGAGGATCATGTTGATCGCGTGCTTCATGAGCGAGCGGAACGTGAAGCCCGACCGGCCCTCGGTGCGCTGGTCCATGCGTACCACGACCGAGCCGACCCGGGTGGTGGTCCACGACAGCACGATGTCCACGGACACGTGCGGGCCGCTCACCTGGTCGAAACCGGACCGCAGGAAGGTGCGGAAGATGCGCAGCGCGCCGAGGACGTCCGCGTTCGGGATGCCCATGGTCCGGCCCATCACCAGGTTCTTGGCGCCCCACGAGCTGAGGTTGCGCAGCATCCCGTGCTCCTCGGCCTCGGACACCGCGTAGACCACGTCGAGGTCGTCGGTCAGCGCGGCGACGAGCTTGGGCAGTTCCTCCGGCGGGTGCTGCAGGTCGTCGTCCATGGTGATGATCCGCTCGCAGGACGCGGCCCGGATGCCGGCGATGAGCGCGTTGTGCTGGCCGTAGTTGCGGGCCATCCGGATCGCCTGCACGTGGGGGTGCTCGGCGGCCAGGTCGCGGGCGACGTCCCAGGTGGCGTCGGTGCTGTCGACCACGAGGATGATCTCGTGCACCGGGTCGATCGTCGGCAGGACCGCGCCCAGCCGCTGGACCAGGCGCGGCAGGATGCTCGCCGAGCGGTAGCAGGGGACGACGACGGAGACGGACACGCGGAGCTCCAAAAAGAAATCAAGCGACCGTGATGATGCGGGTGAACTCGTGCAGCAGGTCGAGGCCGTCCCAGACGCCGGCGAAGGTCAGCGCCTGGCCGAACGGCACGATCCGGTCCAGGCCGCGCCCGGCGACGAGGGTGACGAAGTCGTCGAGCTCGGCGAGCGTGAAGCCGAAGTGCGCGAGGGTCTGGTCCTTGCGCCGGATCGCCGGGGCCAGCTCGGCGAGCGAGCCGACGGTGACGTGGCAGACCGTGCCGGCGCCGAGCCAGCCGCGCTGCAGCTCCTCGAGGCCGGCCAACTCCACCTCGGCCAGCGCGTTGCCGGCGAACGTGACCCGGGTCGCGGCGCCCTCGGCGGCCAGCCCGTAGGTGGCCACGTACTTCTCCACCGCCATGGCCGGGTCGACCGTCCACTTGCGCAGCGAGATCTCCTCGGTCAGCAGGCCCGTGAACTCGGCGCGGGCGTGTTCGGCGTCCGCGGGCTCGCCCACCCAGCACAGGTCCCGCGGCGAGGAGCACGCGGCCTGGTCGAACCAGTAGAGGTCGTTGGCGAACCCGGCGACCGCCGCGCGGCGCTGCTGGGCCGTGGCCGAGCGCCAGCCGGCGACCGAGATCGCCGCGAACGAGCTGCGGTCCGGGAAGGCCAGCTCGCGCGCCAGCGGGCGGATCGGGTGGCGGCGCAGCGCGGTCACCGAGGCGTCCCCGCCCCAGAGCACCCGCAGGTCACACGCCGCGCTGAGGGCCGCGGTCAGGGTGTCGTCGCGGTCGTACGTCACCATCCGCTGCGTCTGCGCCACGGCCGGATCGGCCTCGGCGAGCACGGCGTTGAGCGCCTCCAGCACCGCGTCGGCCGCACCGGCCGAGCGGCTGGAGATGCGCACCACGTTGTGGTTGCCGGCCAGCGCGGAGAGCGCCCAGCTGTACACGAAGATCGTGTCCACGTTCGCCGGCGGGAAGTGCAGCACGAGGCCGCGGGGGGCCCGGCGCTGGCCGGCCACGCCGTCGCCGAGGCGGGCCACCGCCCGCGCCAGCTCGCCCTTGCGCAGGAAGAAGCCGAGCGAGCCGAGCTCCGGGTGGCGCCGCGCCACGTCGGGGCGCAGCAGGCGGCGGGAGAACGCGACGAGGAAGTCGCGGATGCGCTCGTCGCCGACGACCAGGCGCCCGCCCGGCGGCTCGGCGGTGACCTCGGTCAGGAGCGCGTCCAGGCCGAGCTGGGCCGAAAAATGCGGAAATTTCACGATGAACTGGCTCAAACGACTGCCCCCACGAACGTGTCGCTGCAGCCCCGAGCCTCGGCCCGCGGCAGGCGGCCCAGGATCGAGAACCGCTTCCCGGGCCAGGCCCCGTCGTCGATGCCGTGGACCACGCCGAGGTCCTCGGTGAGCAGGACGTGGCCGGGGTACGACTCCGGCAGCGTCGAGAGCACCTCGACCAGCCCCGGGCGGCCGGGCGGCAGCGGCTCCCAGGTGTCGGGGTCGCGGATCACGACGTCGGCGAAGTCGGGGCAGTACAGCGAGTCGCCGTCGGGCCCCTCGAGGTAGACGACCCCGATCTGCTCCACCATCCCGTAGAAGTTGTGGATGCGCGTCAGGCCCGTGTCGGTGCGGAAGGCGCGGCGGAACTCGGCGTTGCCGACCCGGCGATCGGCGAGCTTCTTCCACCCGCCCGAGTGCACGAGGACCCCGTTGGCCAGGTCCAGCCGGTGGTCGCGGGCGAGCTCGTACAGGTACTGCCACACCATGAAGGTGAAGCCGAACACCAGGAACGGCTTGTCCCCGTGCGCGGCCAGGAAACCGCGGACCGCCTCGGCGTCGGGGCGCCCGGCCTCGTCCAGGGCCCAGACGTGGTCCCGGCCGAACGTGGCCATGCCCAGCACGCCCGCGCCCCGGGCGCTGAACGAGCGCCGGTCCTTGATCACCGACTTGGTGTCGACCACGAGCATCGGCAGCCGGCGCGGGCCCAGCACGGTCTGCAGGGTCTCGCCGAGCATCCGGGTCTGCGCGGCCGCGGCCGCCTTGTCGAGGTAGATCCGGCTCACGTCGCCGGTGGTCCCGCTGGAGGTGAGGACCTTGAAGACCTCGTCGTCGGGGATGCTCTTGAGCGCGTGGGTCTTGAACAGCCGGACCGGCAGCCAGGGCAGCTCGGCGGTGTCGCGGTACACGCGGCCGGTGGGGTGCCCGGTCGCGGCGAGGATGTTGGCGTACGCCGAACCCCGCGCCCGGTGCCGCTCGGTCAGCTCGATGAGCCGCGGCAGCAGCCGCGCCTCCTTCTCGAGCTCCGGAAGGGTGAAGACGGTCATGGCAGAACCTCCGCCGGGCGACAGAGCTCCGGCAGCGTGGAGACGGTCATCGCAGAACCTCCGCCGGGCGACAGAGCTCCGGCAGCGTGGAGACGGTCATCGCAGAACCTCCGCCGGGCGACAGAGCTCCGGCAGCGTGGAGACGGTCATCGCAGAACCTCCGCCGGGCGACAGAGCTCCCGCAGCGTGGAGAAGACGGTCATCGCAGACCCTCCAGCGCGCGGTAGTCGACCTTGCCGTTGCTCAGCAGCGGCAGGGCCTCGATCGCGCGCACGTCGAAGCCGGTCCAGTGCAGCTTCAGCCGGTCGGCCAGGGTCCGGCGCAGGTGCGGCGGCTCCCCGTCGGTGACGAAGACGACCAGCTTGTCGTCGCCGGAGACGGCCGCGGCCGGCACGGGCAGCATCCGCTCGACGTCGTCGAGGTTGAGCCGCACCCCGAAGACCTTGCCGAAGCGCTTGCGCCGCCCGTCGATCCAGAGGTACCCGTCCGCGTCGAGCCGCCCCAGGTCGCCGGTCACGAGCAGGCCGTCGTGGTCGTCCCCGCGCGCGAGGTCGGCCGCGGTCCCGGCGTAGCCGAGCATCACGTTGGGGCCGCGGTAGAGCACCTCGCCGCGCACGTCCGGCGCGGTGGTCTCGGTGCCGTCCTCGAGCCGGATGCTCAGCCGCCCGCCGGGGACCGCGGGGCCGACCGAGCCGAGCTTCTCGCCGAGGCGGCCGGCCGGGAGCGTGGTGAGGCGCGGGGCGGCCTCCGTCTGGCCGTACATGACGAACAGCCGCCCGCCGACCGACGTCATCCGCTCGTGGAAGTCGCGCACCAGCTCCGGACGCAGCCGGCCGCCGGCCTGGGTGAGCGTGCGCAGCGCCGGGTGCCGGGCGGGGTCGAAGCGCAGGCGGACCAGCATCTCGTACTGCGACGGCACCAACGCCAGCGAGGTCACGCCGAGGCCGTCGACGGCGGGCCAGAACCCGCGGCCGAGCAGCCCCTCGGGCTCGACGACCAGCGTGGCCCCGGCGGCCAGGTGGGTGTTGAGCACGGACATGCCGTAGCTGTAGTAGAACGGCAGCGCGCTGATCGCGACCTCGGCCCCGGTGATCCCGAGCGCCTCGATGATCGAGTCGGCGTTGGCCAGGACCGCGCGGCGCGACAGCCGCACCAGCTTCGGGTCGCCCGTCGAGCCGGACGTGGCCAGCAGCACCGCGAGGTCCGGGTGGGGCGCGGTCTCCGGCGGCGTCTCGCGCACCCAGCCGTCGGCGACGGCCTGGTACGACTTCGGCAGCTCCTCGGCAACGGGCCCGAAGACGGCGGCCGGCTCGAAGCGGTCGACGAACTCCAGCAGGGTCTCGTCCGGCAGGCCGGGGTCGAGCAGCGCGACGGGGCGCCCGGTCTCGAACGCGGTCACGTACCGGACCACGGCCTCGACCGTCGTCGGCATGCGCAGGAACACGACGCCGGGCGGGACGCCGTCGAAGAGCCCCGGCCGCACCAGCTCCCGCACGACGTCCCCGGTCGCCGCGTCGATGATCCGCGCGTCCGGGTGCCGCAGGGCCGTCATACGACCACCCCTCCGTCGACGCCGATCACCTGGCCGGTGACGAACCGGGCCTTCGGCGAGAGCAGGAACGCGACCACGTCGGCGACCTCCTCGGGCCGGCCCAGGCGGCGCAGCGGGGTCGCCGCGATCCGCTCGGCCCGCCCGGTCTCGTCCAGCGAGGCGAGCATGTCGGTCTCGACGAACCCGGGCGCGACCGCGTTGACCCGGATGCCCGCGGGCCCGAGCTCCTTGGCCGCGGCCCGCGCGAGCCCGGCGACGGCGGCCTTCGAGGCGCCGTAGACCGCCTGGCCCGCGGCGCCGGACGTGCCCATGACGGAGGCGAGGAGCACGACGGCGGGAGCCGTACCGCGCCGCAGCAGCTTCACCGCCGCCTGCAGCGTGTGCGCGGCGCCGGCCGCGTTCACGGCGAAGAGCCGGTCGACGGCCTCGGCGCCCATCATCCCGAGCAGCCCGGCCTCGTGCACGCCCGCGTTGACGACGAGCGCGTCGAGGCGGCGGTGGCGTTCGAAGACGGCGCGGACCATGTCGGCCACGTCGCCGGGGCGGCTCACGTCGCCGTGCACGAGCAGGTGCTCGCCCGGGATCGCCTCGGCCGTGGCCTTGGCCGAGCCCTCCTCGCGCCCGTGCAGCACGAGCTGGTAGCCCTCGGCGGCGAGGGCCGCGGCGACCGCCCGGCCGATCCCGCGGGACGAGCCGGTGACCAGGGCGACCCGCGGGTGCTCAGCCGGCGAGCGCAACGTCGTGCTTCCCCAGGATCTCGACGGCCTTGTCGAAGGAGCTCAGGTCGATGACCTCGTCGGTGTCGATCATGACGTCGAAGGCGTCCTCGATCTCGGCGATCAGCGTCAGGTGCGCCAGCGAGTCCCACTGCTCGATGCCGCGGTACTCCAGCCGGTCGACGTCGAGGTCCTCCGGCAGGCCCAGCGCCGTGCGGAACGCGGCGCGGAGACGGTCGAGGTTGCTCATCGGCGGTCCTTCGGGGTCGGCGCATCCCTGAGGGTGGTGCGCGAGTTGTACGGATCGTCATGCGGTTCAACGACCCAGGAGGTCCCGAAGGTGCTGCGCGAGGCCCGCGAGTCCGACGTGGAGACGATCCGGAGCTGGCGAAACCACCCGAAGACCAGGGGCGCGAGCATCTACACGGCGTTCATCACGCCCGAGGGGCACGCCCGGTGGTGGGCCAACGTGTGCTCGGACCCGGCCCGGCGCGTGCTGATCTTCTCCTATCGGGGGCGGGACTGCGGCGTCGTGACCTTCAACGATCACGATCCGGCCGCCGGTACCGCCGAATGGGGCTTCTTCCTCGACGTCGACGGCCTCGAGGCGCGCGGTGAGCTGCTGCCGGCCTGGATGGAGCTGGAGAAGGCGGCGGTCGCCTACGCGTTCGGGGAGATGGACCTGCGCGCGTTCGGCGGGCGGACGCTCGCGTGGAACAAGCCGGTCATCGCGCTGCACAAGCGCTTCGGCTTCGTGGAGGTGCCGTCGCGGCGGTACACCACCGAGATCGACGGCACCGAGCAGCTCGTCGTGTGGACGGAGAAGTCGCGTACAACCTGAGCCTTCGCCGCACCCGTCTCAGGGAAGACGATTTCCCGGGAGGTAGCGGATGGACGACTACATCGAGTACGTCACGGCGCGGCTGCCCGCGCTGCACCGCCTCGCCTACGTGCTCAGCGGCGACGCGCACCGCGCCGACGACCTGGTCCAGCAGACCATCACCACGCTCTACGTGAAGTGGGCGAAGGTCCGGCGCGCGGAGTATCTGGACCGGTACGTCCGCAGCATGCTCGTCAACACGTTCATCGACGAGCGGCGGCTCGCCTGGGCGCGGGTGCGGCTGTTCGCCGAACCGCCCGAGCGCATCGCACCGGACTCCGACCAGGACGAGCGGACGGCCGTGCGCCACGCGCTCGCCCGCGTGCCCCGCCGCCAGCAGGCGGTGCTGGTGCTCCGCTTCTTCTACGACCTGCCGGTCACCGAGGTGGCCGAGATCCTCGGAGTGGCCGAGGGCACGGTCAAGAGCCAGACCTCCCACGGACTGGCGGCCCTGCGCCGGCTGCTCGGCGAGCAGACCGTCGCCGCCCTGACCAAGGAGCGCTGAGATGGTGGACCTGAACGAGCACAACGCCCGCGACCTGTTCCGGGCCGGCCTGTCCTCCGAGGCCCCGCGCCCGCCCCACGTCGACGTCGCCGCCGCCGTGCGCGCGGGCCGCCGCCGGCGCTCGGCCCGCCGGGCCGCGCTCGTGGGCGGGATCGCCGTGGCCACCGCGCTGGCGGTCGCGGTGCCGGCCGCGCTGGTCCTGACCCGAAACCAGAGCGCGCCGCCCGGCCTCGACCCGACGGCCGTCACGAGCGAACATCCGGTCAACCCGAACACCGGCACGCCGGGCCCGACGGCCAGGCGCTCGCTGGAGGCGCCGCCGTTCGCCCAGCCGCCCACCAGCTGCACGGCCCACGAGCTGCCGTCTCCGTCGTCGGGCGGGGAGTCGACGCTGGTGACCGCCGGCTCGCCGAACGGCAAGGTGCACTTCGGGCTGCTGTACCGCGCCGACGGCGAGAAGCAGGTGGTGCGCTGGCGCGCCGGCCAGCCCGCCATCCTCGCGTTCGAGGGCGACGAGCCCCAGATCCGGTCGGTCAACAACAACGGCGAGGCGGTCGGCGACTCCCTGGTCGACGACACGGAGACCGCCTGGCTGCTCGGCCCCGACGACCAGGCGAAGCGGCTGCCCGGCGGCGAGCACGCGCACGCCGTCGCGATCAACGGCGCCGGCGAGGTGGCCGGGACCCACAGCTCCGACGGCCCGGGCGGCCGTCCGACGGTGTGGCGCGACACCGGGGCGCCCCCCGTGGACCTGCCGCTGCCGGCGGGGGCGACGGGCGGCCAGGTGCGGGCCATCGACGACGGGGGCAACGTCTTCGGCTCGGTCACCTTCGGCACCCGGGAGCTGCCCTACACCTGGGCGCCCGACGGCACGGGCCGGCAGCTGCCGCTGCCACCGGGCACGCCGACCTCACCGAGCGGCGGCCCGAGGCCCGGGCCGAGCTCGATCGTCTACGACGCCCGGGCGGGCTGGGCGGTCGGCATCACGGGGCTGTACTCCTCGACCCCCCGGCCGGTCCGCTGGAACATGCTGACGAACACGGTCGAGGTGCTGACCGGCATCGAGCACGTCGTGGCGGTCAACGGCTCGGGCTTCATGGTCGGGGACAACGCGGCCGGCCGGAGCGTGCTGCTGGCCGAGGACCAGCGCATCGTCCTCCCGGCGATCCTGAACCCCGGCAAGGACCGGCCCAACACGCCGGCGACCATCAGCGACGACGGCCGCACCATCGCCGGCCAGGCCTGGAGGGCCGGCGGCACCTTCCAGGCCGTGGTCTGGGCCTGCCACTAGGACAGATCGGGCATGCGGCCCGGCGCCAGCCGGTCCTCGGGGTCGAGGGCCAGCTTGAGCCGGGCCGCCGCGCCCGGCAGCGGCTCGGGGCCGTAGCTGTCCACCAGCTCGCGCAGGTCCAGCGGGGCCCGCAGCAGGGTGCAGCCACCGCCCCCGCGGGCCAGCAGCACGGTGCGGGCGGCGGTCAGCATGCCGTCCAGCCGCTCCGGGGTGACCGTGTCGGGCAGCGCCACGTGCGCGACGCCCAGGCCCACCGACCCGCGCACCGGCACCGGGACGCCGGCCGCGTCCCGCAGGGCGTACACGACGGCGAAGAGCTCGCTCGAACGCCCCCAGATCTTGAGGCCGACGTCCTCGGCCGCGAACGGGTAGCGGCCCCACCACGCGGGCGGGAGCGGCTCGACGCTCGCCCCGCCGCCGAGCAGCTTCGCGGCCGACTCGGCCCGGTGCGCGACGAACGCCTCGTCGCCCTCGAAGAGCGCGGCGAGCTCGGCCGGGCGGACCCCGGCGCCGCCGGGCAGGTCGGCCTCGATCGCGGCCGGCTCCAGCGGCGAGGCGACCAGGGCCTCGGTGAGCTGCTGAACCTCCCGCGGGGTCGACACCGGGCGCACGACCCAGGCGCGTGCGGCCGGGATCGGCTCCAGCCGCACGGTCGCCTCGGTGATCACGCCGAGGGTGCCGTAGGAGCCGCAGACGTACGGCGTCAGATCCCGCCCCTCGACCGAGCGCTCGAGGCTGCCCTCGTCGAGCGCGACCCGCACGCCGGACACGAGGTCGCGCGGGGCGCCGAAGCGGTGCCGCAGCGGGCCGGCCTCGTTGGTGGCCAGGACCCCGCCGAGGGTCGCGCCCGGGGAGCCGACGTCGAGCGGCAGGCGGCGCCCCTCCCTGAGCAGGATCGCGCGCAGCGCCCGCAGCGGCGTCCCGGCCGCGACGGTCGCGGCGGTCCGGTCGGGCGCGAGGTCCAGCACGCCGGTGAGGCGCCCGACGTCGAGCAGCACGTCGGCGTGGCTCGGCGGGCTGCCCCAGTCGAGCTTCGTCCCCGCGCCGGACGCGACGACGGAGAGGCCCTCGGTCGCCGTGAACCGCAGCACCGCCGCCACCGCCGCGGCGTCCCCGGGCTCGGCCACCCAGCCGACCGGCACACCGTCGACGGTGTCGCCCGGCCCCGCCTCCCACGCGTGGTCCGGCCCACAGGCCTCGGCCAACGCCTCGATCACCGTCACCGCAAACTCCCGCTTCCCTGGTGTCACCCGCCGTGGACGTGGGGAAGATCGGTCGCTGGGATTCGCGGCTGCCCGGATGACGACATGATCCGGACATTCCCAATGACACGCTCGACTACATCCGGACATCGATGGAATGCACATGGTGCATCAACCGACACCGAACATACGTTCGAAAGCGTATTGGGTCGCTAGGACAGCCGCAAGACCTGCTTGAGGAAGGCCGCCCGGTCGGTGACGGCCGCGGCGAACCCGGCCAGGTCATGACCGGTGTCGTAGTCCTTGCGCTGCTTGGCGCCGGCGACCGCGGCGGCCAGCTCGGCCCGCTCGGCCTCGGGCACGACGGTGTCCTGGGTGCCGAACTGCAGCAGGACGGAGCGCTTGCCGCCGACGGCGACGTAGGGGCCGGCGTCGAAGCGGGCCAGGGAGTCGAGGTAGCCGTGCCAGTCGGCCGGCACCTTCTGCTTCACCAGCCAGCGGGAGAAGCGGCTGGTCCCGCCGGCGAGCACCGCGCCGTTGATGCGGGACTCGAGGCCGAGCAGCACCGCGCCGAGGGCGGCGCCGGAGTGGTGCCCGGCGTAGCCGACCCGCGAGCCGTCGCAGTCGCTGCGCCGGATGAGCAGGTCGAAGGCGCGGCGCTGGGCGACCACGGCGGCGGCGACCATCTTCGCGTCGGCGGCCGGGTCGCCGGTCGGCTTCATCGGCAGGCTGGTGATCATGACCAGCGCCTTCATCTTGGCGATGGCGGTGGCCTCGGCGAGGAGCTTGTCCCGGTCCCCGTCGGGGCCGGTGCCGAAGACGATGGCCGGCATCCGCAGGGTGTCGCCGGGGATGTCGGCGCTCACGACGTACGCGGGGATCTCGTCGTTGCCGCGCGTGTCGGAGTACGTGATGTCCTCGAGAATGACCCCGTCGCCGGTGCGCCGGTCGGTGAGCTGCGCGTTGAGCGTGGAGCCCTTGTCATAGTTGTAGAGCTTCCTGAGCTCCGCGATCGCCACCGCGGGTGGGACGTACCCCGAGGGATCGAACGTCGACGCCGCCTGGGACGCGGAGCTCGGCGAGGCGGAACCGCCCGCCGGGGACCCGCTCCCCGTGCCCGGTGTCGACGACGAACCCTCGGAGCACGCCTGGACCAGCATTGCTGCCAGTCCGGTCACCCCGATGTGCAACACCCCACGACGCCGCACCGTCATCCCTCCGTGGTCTCGCCCGAACTACGAGACCTTGACGGTACCGGCGTCGCTCTCTCCTGATGGACAGACCGCCCAACGACGCGCTCGGTTGCATATCCGCGCGCGGGTTTTGCCGGGGCCAGGGGTAACGTTTGGCCGTGTGACGACGACCGAGCAGCCGCCCACCGCGAAGCGGATCCCGCACGAGCGGGTCCACCACGGCGACACCGTGGTCGACGAGTATTTCTGGCTCCAGAACCGCGACGACCCCGACACGGTCGCCTACCTGGAGGCCGAGAACGCGTTCACCACCGCGGCGACGGCCCATCTCGAGCCGCTGCGCGAGACGCTGTTCAACGAGATCAAGTCGCGCACCAAGGAGACCGACCTCTCGGTGCCGACCCGCAAGGGCGGATACTGGTACTACACCCGCACCGAGGAGGGCAAGCAGTACGGCATCCACTGCCGGGTGCCCGCGGCGGAGGGTCGCGACGCGCCGCCCGAGATCGGCGACGGCACCCCGCTGCCCGGCGAGGAGGTGCTCCTCGACGGCAACGCGCTCGCGGGCGACTCCGAGTACTTCGCCCTCGGCACGTTCGACCTGAGCGTGGACGGGCAGCTGCTGGCGTACAGCACCGACTTCTCCGGCGACGAGCGCTTCACGCTGCGGGTCAAGGACCTGCGCACCGGCGAGGACCGGCCCGACGTCATCGAGAACGCGTTCTACGGCTCGGCGTGGTCCGCCGACGGCTCGACGCTGTTCTACGTGACGGTCGACGAGGCCTGGCGCCCCAACCGCGTGTGGCGTCACGCGATGGGGACGACCGGCGAGGACGCGATCGTCTTCGAGGAGCCCGACGAGCGCTTCTGGGTCGGCATCGAGCTCACGCGCTCGGAGCGGTTCCTGCTCATCGACGTCAACAGCAAGGTCACCAGCGAGGTGCTGGTGATCCCGGCCGACGCGCCGCTGACCCCGCCGCGCTCGATCGCGCCCCGGCGGCAGGGCGTGGAGTACTCGGTCGAGCACCACGGGCACCGCTTCCTGATCCTGCACAACGACGGCGCCGAGGACTTCGCGCTCGCCTACACCTCGGTGGACAACCCGGGCGACTGGACCACGCTCATCGAGCACGAGCCCGGCACCCGGCTGCTGCAGGTCGACGCGTTCTCCGGGCACCTGGTGGTCTCGCTGCGCCGCGACGGGCTGACCGGCCTCCGGGTGGTGCCGCTGCAGGGGGCCGCGCAGTACGACATCGCCTTCCCCGAGCCGCTGTACTCGGTCGGCCCGGAGGCGAACCTGGAGTACGACACCACCTCGTTCCGCCTGCACTACGTGTCGATGGTGACCCCGGACTCCGTGTTCGACTGCAACCTCGACAGCGGCGAGCTGACCCTGCGCAAGCAGAAGCCGGTGCTCGGCGACTTCGACGCGTCCCGCTACGAGCAGCACCGCGAGTGGGCGATCGCCGGCGACGGCACGCGGGTGCCGATCTCCATCGTGGCCCGCAAGGGCACGCCGCGGGACGGCTCCACGCCGGCGGTGCTGTACGGCTACGGCTCCTACGAGTCCTCCATGGACCCGTGGTTCTCGATCCCCCGCCTGTCGCTGCTCGACCGCGGGGTGGTCTTCGCCATCGCGCACATCCGCGGCGGCGGGGAGATGGGCCGGCGCTGGTACGACGAGGGCAAGATGCTGGCCAAGATGAACACGTTCACGGACTTCATCGCCTGCGCCGAGCACCTGGTCAAGGCCGGCTGGACGGCGCCGGAGCGGCTCATCGCCCGCGGCGGCTCGGCCGGCGGGCTGCTCATGGGCGCGGTGGCCAACCTGGCGCCCGGGGCCTTCGGCGGGATCGTGGCGCAGGTGCCGTTCGTCGACGCGCTCAACACGATCCTGGACCCGTCGCTGCCGCTCACCGTCACGGAGTGGGAGGAGTGGGGCAATCCGCTGCAGGATCCGGAGGTGTACGCGTACATGAAGTCGTACACCCCCTACGAGAATCTCGCGGCGGTGCCGTACCCGGCGATCCTGGCGGTCACCAGCCTCAACGACACCCGGGTGCTCTTCCACGAGCCGGCCAAGTGGGTGGCCCGGCTGCGGGCGACGTCCCCGTCGACCCATGTGCTGCTCAAGACCGAGATGGGCGCGGGGCACGGCGGGCCGAGCGGGCGCTATGACGCGTGGCGCGAGGAGGCCTTCGTCGTGGCCTGGCTCCTCGATCGGGTCGGCCTGGCCTGACGCTCGGACGGGTTGTCCACAGGCTGTGGACAACAACCTGTGGACAACCCGCCGCCAGCCTGTGGAAAACTCCGCCGGAACGAGCGCCCGCGCGCGGCGTGACTGTGCGGATCCCCACAGGCATTACCCACAGCCTGTGGACAACCTTAAGCGAACAGCCTCGCGGCGAGCTCGGGCGCGATGTTGCCGCCGCTGATCACCGCGACCGTCCGGCCGGCCGGCAGCTCGTCGCGGCGGTGCAGCACCGCGGCCGTGGCCACCGCGCCGCTGGGCTCGACGATGAGGCGGGCCTTGCGCGCGAGCGTGCGGACGGTGTCGAGGATCTCCTCCTCGCTGACGGTCACGATCGCGTCGAGGTAGGTCGACAGGTGGGCCAGCGTCAGCTCGGACAGCGGCGTGCGCAGCCCGTCGGCGACGGTGGCGAGCATCCGCTCGACCGGCCAGACCCGGACCATGCCCGCGGCCAGGCTCTCGGCGGCGTCGGCCGCGACGGCGGGCTCCACGCCGATGACCGCCACGTGCGGGGCGAGCGACTTGATCGCGGTCGCGACCCCGGAGGAGAGTCCCCCGCCGCCGACCGGCACGACGACCACGTCGACGTTGGAGAGGTCCTCGAAGATCTCCAGCCCGATGGTGCCCTGGCCGGCGATGATGTCGGGGTGGTCGTACGGCGGGATCAGCGTCAGCCCCCGCTCCTCGACGAGCCGCTTGGCCTCGATCTCGCGCTGCGCCTGCGGGACCAGGATGACCTCGGCGCCGTAGCCGCGGGTCGCCTCGATCTTCAGCGGGGTCGAGACGTCGGGCATGACGACCGTGACCGGCACCCCGAGCGCGCGGCCCGCGTAGGCGAGGGCCTGCCCGTGGTTGCCGGAGGAGTGCGTGACCACGCCGGTGCGCCGGCGCTCGAGGTCCAGACGGTGCAGCGCGTTGGTAGCGCCGCGGAGTTTGAACGCGCCGATGGGCTGCAGGCTCTCGGGTTTGAGCCACAGCTCCTCGGCCCAGGGGCTGGGCAGGAGCGGGGTGCGCACCACGAGCCCGGACACCCGCGCGGCCGCGTCGCGGATGTCGTCCAGGTGAACGAGGTTTTGCTGGAGGGCGGTCACGGCGCCAATCCTGACATCACCTGGCCCGGATCGCCCTCGTCCCTTGTGCCGAATGAGAGATCCATAACGTCCTGCTCAGCTAGCCGGAGCTGTAGTAGCGCGCGGCTCCGGGATGCAGGGGAATGGGCTCGGTCTGCGGGGCGGCGCCCTTGTCGAAGTTGCCGCCCTCCGGATGCACCCGGCTCAGCTCCTGCTGATACTCGAACAGCACCTTGGCCAGGTCGTGCGCGAGCTGCTCGGGCATGTCGGGCGAGACGACGATGAAGTTGCCCACGGCGATCGTGTCGATGTCGGCGACGGTGTTGTACGCCGCCTTGGGGATCTTCGCGCCGCCGTAGACCGCCCCGTACTTCTGCGTCAGCGGCTGCAGCAGCTCGCCGAGCGGGATGATCGCGAACGAGTTGGGCTGGGTGTTGAGCAGGTCGGCGATGCCGGGCGTGGGCAGGCCGCCGGTGAAGAACAGCGCGTCGGTGGTGCCCGCCAGCATGCCCTTCGTGGTCTCCGGCAGTGACAGGCGCTGGCGCACCACGTCGGCGTCGGGGTTGAGCCCGCCGGCGGCGAGGATGCGCCCGGCCAGCACGTCCGCGCCCGAGCCCTGCGAGCCGGTCGAGACCCGCTTGCCGCGCAGGTCCGAGAACCTCGTGATGCCCGCGGCCCGGCGCACCACCAGGTGCTCGTAGCTCTTGTAGATCCGGGCCAGGGCCACGACCTTCTGCGGCTTGCCCTCGAAGGCGCCCTTGCCCGCGTAGGCGTCGGCGGCGGTGTCGGCCAGCGTCAGCGCGATGTCCATGTCGCCGCTCGCGACCCGCTGGATGTTCTCGCCCGACGCGCCGGTCGCCTCCGCACGGGCCTCGTAGCCCTTCACGTGCTTGGTGATCAGGTCGGCGTAGCCGCCGCCGAGCGAGTAGAACACACCGGTCGTGTTGCCGGTGGCGATGAACAGGCGCCCGCCGTGCCACAGCCCGGCGCCGGGGCGGTCGGACGTGCTCGAGCAGCCGGCGACGGCGAGGATCGCCGCCGCCAGCACGAATGCCAGATGCCGTCTGTTCAAGCGGACCTTCTCACCGGCTCAGCGGGACAGGGCGTCACGGGGCAGGGGGTCGAGCGCGTCGGCGACGCGGTGGACCAGCATCGCGGTCTCGTAGCCGACCTGGCCGAGGTCGCAGCCGGGCGCCGCGAGGACGCCGAGCAGCGCCCGGTCGCCGACGGCCATCACGATCATGACGCCGCCGTCCATGTCGACGATGGTCTGGCGCACGTTGCCGGCCTGCATGACCCGGGCCGCCCCGAACACCAGGCTGGCCAGCCCGCTGATCACGGCCGCGAGGTGATCGGCCTGATCGATCGGGAGGTCGGCCGAGGCGGCCAGGCGCAGCCCGTCACCGGACACGGTGATGGCGTGAGCCACGTCCGGAACCTGGCGCGCGAAGCTCACCATCAGCCAGTCGAGCTGTCCGGCGCCGTGGGGTTGCTGAGGCATCATGACGAGTCCTTTGTTCCCGGGGTTGTGCTGTTGGTGCGTCGTGCGGCCGCCGAGACGCCCTCGGCGAACGCGGACAACCGGGAGCGGATCTGCTCCGGGTCGACCGCCGCGGCGCTGCGGCTCTCGGCAGGTGGTTCGACGGATCCCGGCACCAGCTGGGCGCCGGGACGGCGGCGGGGAAGATTGTCCTGATCCTGCTCCGGCATCGAGCCACCTCCGGCACTGGACGGGCTCCCCGGACGTGGCGGCCACGTGCCGGGGGATCCCCAGGTGGTTTGTGCGGTGTACTGCGGCGGCCGGACCGGCGGGGTGGCCGGGGACGGGTTGACGGCCACCTGGGCCACGCCGCGCGGCGGGGTGTATCCGCCCGGCTGGACCCGCGGCGGCGCCGGCGGCGGGGTCGCGGACCCGCCGGCGCCGGAGTTGCCACTGCTCAGATAGGGGCGGAACCATGGCGCCGGTCCGCCCGCACCCGCGCCGGCGGGGGCCGGCGGGGCGGACGGCTCGGGCTAGCGCTGCTGCGGGATGTGCGAGGCCTCGGCGGCCCGGGCGACCGACGGCTCGGGCCGGCGCGGCTGCTGGACGTGCGGCGCGTCGGCGGCGAGCGCCGGCTCGGGGCGGCCGAGCGGGGCGCCGACGGTCGAGGGCACCTGCACCGGCCGGGCCACGGGCGGCTGGACCGCCGGGATCGTCTCGGTCGGCGCGCCCCGGCCGACCGGCAGGGCCGCGACCTGCTCGAGCAGCCGGTGCGGCAGCTCGACGTAGGCGACCGTGCCGGAGCCGTTGCCGGTGGCGTAGAGCTGGACGCGGATGCCGTGGCGGGCCGCGAGGTGGGAGACCACGTGCAGGCCCATGGTGCCGGCGGCGGCACTGCTCAGGACGCTCGGCACGGCCAGCCGGGAGTTGATCTCGGCGAGGCGGGCCGGGAGGATGCCGATGCCCTGGTCGTGCACGCGGAGCATGGCGCCGTTGCTGGTCGCCCGGGCGTCGACGGTGACCGGCTCGGTCGGCGGCGAGAAGGCGGTCGCGTTCTCGAGCAGCTCGGCCAGCAGGTGCACGAGGTCACCGACGACCGGGCCGGCGATGGCCAGGTCGGCCGGCTGGAACTCGACCCGCGCGAAGTCCTCGATCTCGGACGCGGCGGCGGTGATGACCGCGCCGAGCCCGACGGCCGCGGTCTGCGGGCGGCCGGGCTCGCCGCCGGAGAGGACCAGCAGGTTCTCCCCGTTGCGGCGCAGGCGGGCGGCGAGGTGGTCGAGGGCGAAGAGCCGGGCCAGCATGTCCGGGTCGGTCTCGTCGCGCTCGAACTCGTCGAGCAGCCGCAGCTGGCGGGTGATGAGGGTCCGGATGCGCCGGGCCAGCACCTCGGCCATGCGGGCGACGTCGACCCGCAGCTCGGCCTGCTCACCGGCGAGGCGCAGGGCGGTGCGGTGCACGGTGCCGAACGCCTCGGCCACCTGGCCGACCTCGTCGTTGAGGGCGGCGATGCCGCGCGTGACCTCGGCCGCGGTCTGCCCGTTCTCCATGAGCGACGGGGCCGGGGCCGCGGTGCCGGCCGAGACCGAGTTGATCGCGTCGGGCAGGTCGCGGCGGGCCACCTGCAGGGCCGCGCCGCGCAGCTGGTTGAGCCGGCGGGCGGTGCGGACGGCCAGCACGATGGCGATGGCCAGGGCGCCGAGGGCCAGCAGGGCGGTCAGCAGACCGGTCGCCCAGGCCCGGCGGGAGGCGCTGAGCGCGATCTGTTCGGCGCGCGCGTCGAGCCGGTCGGCGATCTCGACGGAGACGATGCTGACGCGCCGGATCACGCCGCTCTGCGCGACGAACCAGGCGTCGGCGTCGACCTTGAGCCCGGCCGGGTCCCGCTCGGCGTCGCGCACCTTGGCGCTCATGCCGTCGGCGTTGTCCACGTCGGTGCCGCGGACCTCGCTGGTGTAGAGGGCGAGCTGGTCGCCGGTGGCGACCCGGCGGAACTCGGCCTCGCGCTGCCCGCGCGCGCCCTCGACCAGCGCCAGGTTGCCCAGGTCGCCGGGCTGGAGATTGGCGCGGCTGAAGATGGTGCGCAGGAGGTCGCGCTTCACGGCGGCGTAGTGCTCGACGAAGGCGCTGGCGGCCAGGGCTCGGGCCGCGTTGGAGAGCTCGATGTCCTCGATCTGGCCGGGGACGGCGTCGGCGACGGCCAGCAGCGCGTCGGCCAGACCGCCGTAGACGACGTCGGTGACCAGCACCATCGTGGCGGTACCGTTGTCGATCGCGGCCCGGGTGAAGCCCAGCTGGCCGTAGTTCTCGCCGGCCACCCGCACCCGGTCGAACAGGGCGGGCACGGCGTCGACGGCCTTGGCGGCGTCGGCGAAGAAGCGCGAGGCGGCCTGGTCGGTGCGCGCCCGCTGGGCGGTGACCAGGGTGGCGCCGGCCTGCCCGCCGCGCTGGCGGAGGGCGCCGGTCTCGGCGAGCTCACGCTCGATCTCGTGGACGAAGAGCACGGCGCTGGTGGCCGTGATGCTCAGCGTCCGGGCGTTGCCGGCGTCGCGGGCCGAGTTCACCGCGTTGGTGACCTGGATGCCACCCAGAGCGATGAGGCCGACCATCGCGACCACGATCGGCGCGAGGAGCTGGGCGCGGACGGACTGCAGCAGGCCCGCGCGGGGACCGCCGCCCCGCCGGTGCCCGGCCACCGAGGTGTCCGTGCCCGCCGCGCGGCGGGTCGGTCCGCCGGAGGTGACGCCGTGACGCGGCACCGGGGCGCGCGAGGAGCCGCTGCCTGCCACCGCCTGGCCTCCTAAAAGTAGCGACTCCTTAACGGAGCGTCGCGAAGAGAGCGCTCCAACGCCACGGCGTCAAAGCGGGATCCACTACGGAACACGATCAGGCACGCTACTGGAAGAGGTCGGATCCCTAAAGAGTCCTTAGCCGAACGGCCGAGTCGTTATGACTGTGCGTGACGACGACGTCGCACAAAGAGCCAGGTGACGGCCGCGGCGAGCGCCAGGACGATCCCGACGACGATCCACCGACCGGAGCCGGTCGATGACGCTTCCACGGACGCGGGGCTCGGCGAGACCGCGCCGGCGCTCGGCGCGACGGTCGCGGCGGGCGCGCCGGCGGAGGCCGCCGCCGGGGACGCCGACGGTCGGCCGGAGGGCGCCTGAGGGGTCGCGACCGGCGGCAGCGTGCCCGGCTCGGTGGGCAGCGCGGTGAGACCCGGCAGGGTCGCCGAGGGGCCGACGGGCTCCAGGATCGGCGGCGGACCGGGCAGCGGCGGACCGGGCGGCGGGGTCGGCCCGAGGGCCGCGCCGCCGATCAGCACCGCGGCCACGAGCGACTTCACGACCGTCCCAACGGCATCGGGGGGACGGGGTTGAGCCTTTTGCGAGGATTAAGCGAAGCTTTACGGGATCAGCCGCGCCGGTCGTTACCGGGGACGCGCACCGGGACCGGTTCGTCGTCCCGCAGGTTCTGCACGAACTTGTAGAACAGCGCGGCGGACAGGACCACGCAGACGGCCAGGACCGTCGCCGCGGTCAGGGCGGCGCGCGAGGTCGCCACCCAGCCGGCGTCGGCGAGCAGGACGAGCAGCCACATTGCGGCCGTCGCCTTCAGGACGCGGTTGCGGTATCGACTCATGCGCAGATGGATACCCTCCCGCACGGATCTCATTCCTCCACGAACACCGCCACCGTGCGTGCCGGGACGGTGAACGATCCGTGCACACCGTCGAATGTGGACTGCCGGGCCACCGGATCGGCCGAGGCGGCCTGCACCGGGTGCGGCGAGACGTGCGCGTTGCGGTAGCCCGGCACGGTCTGGGTCGTGGCCGCGGCGCCGGCGTTGAAGACGACCACGATGGACTTCCAGTGCCCGTCCAGCCCACGGGCGTCGAGCACCATGGTGATCACGCCCGGGGTGGCCTGCGCGCC
The DNA here is from genome assembly GCF_050947935.1 of Dactylosporangium sp. CA-052675. Taxonomy (GTDB): domain Bacteria; phylum Actinomycetota; class Actinomycetes; order Mycobacteriales; family Micromonosporaceae; genus Dactylosporangium. The sequence continues at coordinate 10,205,441 of NZ_CP192010.1, forward strand.
CGAGAGCGGGAAGCTCACCCGCTGCTGGACCTGCGCCGCGGTGCCGAGGGAGAACACCGGCGAGCCGGCCCGGATGCGCTGCAGCTCCTGGAAGCGCGCGGAGGCGAGGTCGACCGCGGCGCAGTCCGGCACCAGCGCCGGGTTCGCCAGCAGGGGCTGCGCGTACGGCCACTTGTCCTGGTTGTCCGCGGCCGGCGGGAGCCCGGCCCCGAAGCCGTTGCCGTCGGCGCAGTCCCAGCGGATCTGGTTGAACCAGTCGCCGGAGTTGAACGAGTTGCGGTCCAGGGACTTCGAGCGCAGCCGGTCCGAGCCGGTCGCGACGAAGCCGGTGCCCTGCCCGAGGATCGTCGTGGCCAGCGCGAGCACCTGCAGCCGGGCGCGCTGCTCGGCGGTCGTGGCGACGGGCAGCTTGAAGGCCATCGCGTCGTAGAGGATCTCGTTGTCGTGCGCGTCGACGTACGTCACCGCCTCGCTCGGCGAACGCGTGTACCCGGCCGGCGAGCCGTTGTAGTCGACCTGCGCGCCGGTGACCCGGTGCCCGGTCGAGTCGGTGAACTCGTAGGCCGCCAGGTTCCCGGTCAGGCCCACCTGGATCAGGTCCTGGTAGTGCAGCAGCCGCGCCTTCTGCTCCTCGGCGGTGCCGTTGACCGGGTCGCCGTTGGGGTCCGTGTAGAGGCCGGTGGCGAAGCCCTGCACCCGCGGGTTGCCGTCGAACGGGCCGCCGCCGCGCACCGCGTCGCGGAGCCGGTCGTTGAAGGTCCCCACGCCCGTGCCCGCCATGTTGGCCTGGGTGGCCTGCACGAACCTCGCGTCGCCGGCGACCTCGCCGAAGTTCCAGCCCTCGCCGTACAGCAGGATCTTCTTGCCGTCGACCCCGTCCCTGGCCACCGTCAGCTGGTCGAGCGCGGCGCGCACGGCGAGGATGTTCGCCTTCGGGTGGTGGCCCATCAGGTCGAAGCGGAAGCCGTCGACCTTGTACTGCTTGGCCCACTGCACGATCGAGTCGACCACGAGCTTGCCCATCATCGCGTTCTCGGGCGCGGTGTTGGCGCAGCAGGTCGAGTCGGCGACGGTGCCGTCGTCGAGCAGCCGCTGGTAGTACCCCGGCACGATCTGGTCGAGCACCGAGTACTGGTCGGTGCCGGCCGCGGTGGTGTGGTTGTACACGACGTCCATGACCACTCGCAGGCCCGCGTTGTTCAGCCCCGCGACCATCTGGCGGAACTGCGTGATCCGCGGGGTGCCCTGCGGGTCGGTCGCGTAGGAGCCCTCGGGCGCGTTGTAGTGGAACGGGTCGTAGCCCCAGTTGTAGCCGTCCCGGTCGGCCACCTGCGCGATGCACGCCTGCTGCTGCGCGGAGTCCGGCGGCAGCGCGGCGAGGTCGCACGGCGGCTGGGCCTGCTCGGCGCGCACCTCGGGGATCGTGGAGATGTCGAAGACCGGCAGCAGGTGCACGTACGAGGTGCCGGCCCGGGCCAGCTCCCGCAGGTGCCGCATGCCGGCCGACTGCGGCTGGGCGAAGGCGAGGTAGGTCCCGCGCTGCGCGGCCGGCACCGTGGTGTCGGCGATGGAGAAGTCACGCACCGACAGCTCGGTGATCTGCGGGCGCGCCGGGGCCGGCGGCTTGCGCAGGTCGTTCCAGCCGGACGGGCGCAGGGCCGCGTCCGTCAGGTCGGTGAGCTGGCTGTGGGTGCCGTTGGCGGACAGCGACACCGAGTACGGGTCGGTGACGCTCGCCGTCGTGACCGCGTGGATCGCCGGCTGGTAGGCCGTGACCCGGAACTTGTAGTAGGCGTTCTTCCAGCTCTTGTCGCCGGTCACGGACCACACGCCGGTGCGCTCGTCGCGGCGCATGGCCACGACCTGCGGCGCCTTGGTGAGGTCGCCGTACAGTTCCAGCGACACGGTCTGCGCGGTCGGCGCCCAGACGCTCACGCCCGGCCGCCCGCCGTCGAACGAGGGGCCGAGCCGGGCGCTGAGCGCGGCGCCGTAGAGGTCGTCCAGCGCCCCGGCCAGCTGCACCCCGGTCGCCTCGGTGACCTGCCCGGACGCGTCACGCTCGACGGCCACGACCTGCCCGCGCAGGGCGGTCGTGAACGCGGCGCGGTCGCCGTCGAGGTGGAAGGTCTGGTACGCCCACAGGTGCGGGAACTTCGCCCGCTGGCTCTCGGTGAGGTTGCCCGGCACGGCGCTCATCGCCAGCCTGGTGCCGTTGCCGACGACCTGCCCGTCGACGACCTTGAGCCCGCCGGCCGGCGCGGACCACAGCTCGTAGCTGTGCCCGTCGGTCGGCCCGGCCCGCCACGCGACCGTGCTCCGGTCGATCCAGACGGCCTTGGCCTTGGAGACGTCGGTGTCGGGCGAGCCCTGGGCCGGGATCGGCAGCAGGTACCGCTCCTGCCCCGACAGGATCCACACCTCGTGCCCGACGGTGACGAGGTCCAGCGCCTGGTCGGTGGGCAGGTCCTTGGTGTCGCCCTTGTGCACGATGTAGTTGAGCAGCGGCGCGTTGTCCGCCAGCGGCACGGTGAACGTCACGCCGAAGGCGTCGGTGCCGGACGGCGGCAGCGGGCTGCCCCAGTCGGTGCCGCTCGCCGCGCCCGTCCACACGTGCAGGCCCCAGCCGTCGTAGTCGCCGGCCGGGCGGCGGTAGTGCAGCACCGCCGTGTGCTCGGCCGCGGCGCGGGTCGGATGCACGGTCGCCTCCCCGGAGCGCACCCAGGCCTCGCCCTGGACGCTGGGCAGCACGGACTGGTCGGGGCCCGGGTCCTTGGTGTCGCCCTTGTGCACGATGAAGTTCACGGGCTTGCTCGCGTCGGCGACCGGCACGTGCCAGTAGGCGCCGAACGCGTCGACGCCGTCGGGGGTGCGCGGGCTCGCCCAGTCGGTCGCGGTGCCGGCGGTGAGGCCGTCGCCCCACAGGTGCAGACCCCAGCCGGTGTAGTCGCCGTCCGCGCGCCCGTAGTGGATCGAAACGCTGCCGGTGGCCGCCGCCTCGGAGGTGTAAATGGTCGCATCTCCCTGCTTGAGCCAGATCTCCGGATGTTTCGTGGGGTCGAGCGATCGGTCGGTCTCGACGTCCTTCACGCCGTTGTGGTCGACGACCAGGAAGCCCATGGTGGATGCCCCCGGCTTCAGCTTGACCCATGCGAAGCGTCCGTACGAGTCCTCTCCCGCAAATGGGGCACCGGCCGGCCAGGTCATCGGGGCCTGGATGTCGCCCCAGGCGTACAGGCTCCAGTTGTCGTAGCCGCCGGTCGGCCGCTGATAGTGCACGACGGCGTAGTCGGGCGTGGCGGCACTCGGCGGCGTGCCGACCTTGGTGGTGATCTTCGATTCGGCCGTACGGCCGGAGCCGTCGCGAACCACCGCCTTGTACTCGAGCTTCGTGCCCGCCGCGAGCCCGTCGAGGTCGTGGTAGGCCGAGTACGGGCCGGCCTGGTCGGTGCCGAGCAGCTGCCAGGCGCCGTCGCCGACCCGGGCCGCGAACGTGACGCTCGACAGCGGGTCGCCGGTGACGCTCGCCCTGACCTGCGCGACGCCGGCCGGGGCGGGGTCCACGGCGAGCGTGACCCGCGGCCCGGCGGCCGGCTTCGGCAGCCGGCCGCGGGCCTTGAACACCAGCGTCGTCAGCGGCGGAATGCTCACCTGCAGCGCGCCGTTGCCCGCGGTCGCGGCGATCGGGCCGGTGCCCGGGTAGATCTGGTCGAACGTGGTGCCGGCCATGTACGTCGGGATCGTGACCGTCTTCGTGCCCGCCCCGTTGTTGCTCGCCACCACGTACTCGACCCGCTGATCCGGGTCGATGCGCGAGAAGGCGAAGACGTTCTGGTCGGCGTACCGCGTCACCTGCGCGCCCTGGCGCAGGCCCGGGTTGTGGGCCCGCAGGCCGGCGAGGCTCGCGATGGTCCGGTAGATCGGGTGCCCGGTGTCGTAGTGCGACACGGCGTGGGTGGTGTCGGTGCCGAGCAGGTCGTCGTCGAGGTAGTCCGCGGTCTTCGTGGCGAACATGTCCTGCCGCGCGTCCTTGTCCCCGCCGGCGCCGGTGAAGCCCTGCTCGTCGCCGGAGTAGACGACCGGCTGGCCGCGGGTGAGGAACATCAGCTCGTGCCCGAGCTCGTCGCGGCGCAGGTGCGTGGCCGGGTCGGTGCCGCCGGTCGCGACGAAGTACCCGATGCGGCCCATGTCGTGGTTGCCCAGGAAGGTCGGCAGGTACTGCGCGCTCGTGCCGGCCGACGTGTACATGTCGTCCTGGGCGTACATGTCGGCGAGCTGCTGGCCCGAACCACCCTTGGCCACGAAGTCGGATGCGGCCTGCTGGAACGGGAAGTCCAGCGTCGCCGGCAGCCGGCCCTTGCGCACGTACTGCGAGTCGAACGCCGGATTCGCGTCGTACACCTCGCCGAACATGAAGAAGTCCGGCTTCCCGGCCCGGTCGGCCGCGGCGTCGACGCCCCGGACGAACTGCGGCCAGAACGGCATGTCGACGTGCTTGGCGGTGTCGATGCGGTAGCCGTCGATGCCGCTGTCCCTGACCCAGTCCGAGTAGATCTTCGTCATGCCCTGGACGACCTCGGGCCGCTCGGTCCACAGGTCGTCGAGGCCGAAGAAGTCGCCGTACTCCGCGTTCTCCCCGCTGAACGTCGAGTCGCCGCGGTTGTGGTACATCGTCGGGTCGTTGAGCCACGCCGGCTTCTTCGCGCTCTGGTCGGCCGCGCTCGGGAACACCGGCGTGTACGGGAACGACTGCGCGTTGACCGGCGGGAACCCGTGCGTGCCGTCGGCGTAGTTGCGATCGTCGAACTTGTTGCCGGCGGCGTCCTTGTACGGGTAGGCGGTCTTGTCGCGGTACGCGGTCTGGTTCTGCGCGTAGCGGATCACGTCGGCCGTGTGGTTGGTGATGACGTCGAGGTAGATCTTGATCCCGCGGTCGTGCGCCTTCTTCGTCAGGATCTTCAGGTCGTCCTTGGTGCCGAAATGCGGGTCGATCGCGGTGAAGTCGGTGATCCAGTAGCCGTGGTACCCGGCCGAGACGTCGGCCCCGCTGCCCTGCACCGGGCGGTTCTTGAACACCGGCGCGAGCCAGATCGCGGTGGTGCCGAGGCCCTGGATGTAGTCGAGCTTGTCGATGACGCCCCGGAGGTCGCCGCCGTGGTAGAAACCCTTGTCGGTGGGGTCGTAGCCGGTGCTGAGCCGGTCGCCCGCGAGCCCGCCGGTGTTGTTGCGCGGGTCGCCGTCGGCGAAGCGGTCGGCGAGCACGAAGTAGAACTGCTCGGCGCGCTTCGCCGGGGCCTTGGCCTTCCCGGTGCCGTCGAGCAGGCTCGCGATCGACGGCTCGCTCGACCACTCCGGCACGCCCTCGGCGGTGTAGCTCGTCGGGTGCTGCGCGACGTCCGGGGTGCGCGGGTTGTCGCCGGGCAGCGCGGCCAGCACGGCGAGGGTCGTGAGGATCCCTAAGGAGAGTTGCTTGGCGGACGGCATGGCGGGCCTACCTCTCTGGCGAGGTGGGCACCGTATCGATCGATGGAGATCCTTACAAGCCTTGACAATCAGGCTTTGAGCGTCCCGTTGATCGCCTCGCTGATCTGCTTCAGCTGTTCGATCTGCTGCGGGGTGAGCGGGTCGAAGAGGTGGGTCCGGACCGTCTCGACGTGCCCGGGCGCGGCGCTCACCAGCGCGGCGAAGCCCTCGTCGGTGAGGTCGGCGAACTGGCCGCGCTTGTCGTCGTCGCAGTCGCGGCGCTTGACCCAGCCGCGGGACTCGAGCTTGGTGACGGCATGCGAGAGGCGGCTGCGCGACGAGCGCGTCTTGACCGCCAGCTCGCTCATCCGCAGCGAGCGGTCCGGGGACTCGGAGAGCACGACGAGGATCTCGTAGTAGGCGTGCGGCATGCCCGCGTCGTGCTGCAGCTCGCGATCGAGCCGGTCGATCAGCAGCGTGGTCGCGCTGTAAAAGGCGCGCCAGGCGGCCTGCTCATCCTCGTCGAGCCACCGGGTCATGCTTCATTTTTGCACGGTCAGAAAACTCTTTGCGGCTCACCGCGGGCGGGGGAGGCTGGACCCCGATGCTCACCAGTTGACCGGATTCTCGCAACGAGGGGCGCATGAACACCTACGATGACCTGGTCAACGACTATCTTCGCGCCGTCGAGCAGGCCTTGGACGGCGTTCCCGCGAACCGGCGCGCCGAGCTGCTCGCCGGTCTTTCGCAGCACATCTCGGCCAAGCGCGCCGAGATCCGCCCGGGCCAGGAGACCGAGGTCGAGGTGCGCTCGATCCTCGACCTGCTGGGCGACCCCGACGAGGTGGCCGAGCAGGCCCGGCTCGACGACCTGGCCGACGAACCGATCCTGATCGAGCCGAAGCGGAAGTCGGCCGCGCTCATCTGGGTGCTGATCACCATCGCCGCGGTGGCCACGCTGTGCGTGCTCGGCGGCATCGCCATCGGCTTCCTGGCGCTGGTCGTGGGCCACCGCTGAGCTGTGATGCGCCCCGGCCGCCTCCGGTGGGAGGCGGCCGGGGAGCACCGCGCCTAACGCACGGTGCCGGCGGATCCGGATCCGCGCCGTACCGGTTCGGCGCAGGCCAGGAGCTTGCCGTGGGGCAGGAACTCGATGGCCGTGGCCGCGCCGATCTCGGCCATCGGCGTGTACGTGTGGCCGAGCGCGCCCAGCGCCGTGCCCGGGGCCGAGCTGATGAACGCCGGCTCCGCGGTGACGGCCGCGGTGTTGCGCTGCGACGCGCGCGGGGCCGCGACCGCCTCCGGCAGCGTCATGCCGAGGTCGAGACGGTTGACCAGGATCTGCAGGACGGTCGTGATGATCGTCGAGCCGCCCGGCGAGCCGAGCGCGAGGAACGGCTTGCCGTGCTGCAGGACGATCGTCGGGGCCATGGAGCTGCGCGGCCGCTTGCCGGGGCCGGGCAGGTTCGGGTCTTTCGCCGGGGCCTGCGTGTTGGTGAAGTTGAAGTCGGTCAGCTCGTTGTTGAGCAGGAAGCCGCGGCCCGGCACGACGATCGCGTTGCCGCCGATCTGCTCGATGGTCAGCGTGTACTCCACGATGTTGCCCCACCTGTCGGCGACGGTGAGGTTGGTCGTCGACAGGCCCTTGTCCGGGCTCGCCCCGCCGGTGCTCGTGGCGCAGCGCCGGTCGTAGCGCCCGTCGGGGTCGCCCGGCGGGACCGGCTTCGCGAGGGCCTTCGCGGGATCGATCCGGCACGCGCGCTCACCCGCGAAGCCGTCGGTCAGCAGCGCGTCGAGCAGCGGCCGGGGCGTGTAGTCGCCGACGTAGCGGTTGCGGTCGGCGAAGGCCAGGGCGCTTGCCTCGAGGTACCGGTGCAGCGCCTGGGTCTTGTCGAGTTTCGACAGGTCGGAGCGCTCGAGGATGTTCAGCGCCTCGCCGACGGTGGAGCCGCCGGACGACGGGGTGGCCATGCCGTAGACGTCGTAGCCGCGGTAGGAGATCTTCGTCGGCGCCGGGTTGCGCACGTCGTAGGCCCGCAGGTCGTCCAGCGTCATGCCGCCGGGGCGGATCGCATACTGCCACGGCTGGCCCGGGTTCGCGGCCAGCGGCGGGTGCTGCACGGTGGAGACGATGTCCCGCCCCACCTCGCCGGAGTAGAAGACGCCCGTGCCGCGCCGGGCGACGAGGTCGTAGGTCGCGGCCAGGTCCGGGTTGCGCAGCGTGGTGCCGACGGCCGGCGGCGCGCCACCGGGCAGGAACAGCTTGGCCGTCGGCTCGAACTGCGCGAACGCGGCGGCGTTGTCCTTGACCTGCTGGTTGAAGGTCGCGTCGACGAGGAAGCCGTCGCGGGCGACCTGGGCCGCGGGGCGCAGCGCGGACGACAGCGGGCGGGTGCCCCAGCGCCGGGCCGCCTCCTGCCAGGTCGCGAGGGATCCCGGTACACCCGCGGAGAGCCCGCTGACGCGCGCCTCCTGGAACGCCATCGGCTGGCCGGTGGCCGGGTCGACGAAGGCGTTCTCGCCCATCGAGCGCGGCGCGGTCTCCCGGCCGTCGAGGGTCGAGACGCGGCCGGTGCGGGCGTCGTAGTACACGAAGAATCCGCCGCCACCGATCCCCGACGAGAACGGCTCGGTCACGCCCAGCGTGGCCGCGACCGCGAGCGCCGCGTCGACCGCGTTGCCGCCGTCGCGCAGGACCCTGAGGCCGGCCGCGGTGGCGGTGGGGTCGACGGACGCGACCGCGCCGCCGTACCCGGTCGCCGTGGGGCCGTTCGTTCTCGCCGCGGACGCGGACGCGGGCGCGGCCGGGGCGAGCAGGAACGGGACGAGCAGCAGGGGGATGAGCCTTCGCACGGTTGCCTCCCAGTAGAGATCGACAGCGATCGCTCATACCTGCCTACCCGCCGCTGCCCTCTGGCACAACCCGGAACGTGCGGCGGTAGGCACTGGGTGCGACCCCGATCGTGTTGCGCAGGTGCTGACGCAGCCCCGCGGCGGTGCCCAGGCCGGAGCGGCGGGCCACCACCTCGACCGGCAGGTCGGTGCTCTCCAGCAGGGCGCGGGCGTGGTCGACGCGCCGCTGCAGCAGCCAGCGCGCCGGGCTCACCCCGGTCTCCTCGCGGAACCGGCGGGTGAACGTGCGCACGCTCATGTTGGCGTGCGCGGCCAGGTCGTGCAGGGACAACGGCGCATCCAGCCGTTCGGCCGCCCACGATCGGGTGGCGGCCAGGGTGGCGTCGGCCGGGCGGGGCAGGGGGCGCTCGATGTACTGCGCCTGCCCGCCGTCCCGCCACGGCGGCACCACGCTGCGCCGGGCCGCGCGGTTGGCGACCTCGCTGCCGAAGTCGGTGCGCACGACGTGCAGGCACAGGTCGATCCCGGCCCCGACGCCGGCGCTGGTCAGCACGTCGCCGTCGTCCACGAACAGCACGTCGGCGTCGAGCTTGACCTGCGGGAAGAACTCCCGGAACCGTTCGGCCCACCACCAGTGCGTGGTCGCGGGCCGCTCGTCCAGCAGCCCGGCCGCGGCGAGCACGAACGCTCCGGTGCAGATGGACATGACGCGCTTGCCGGCCCGGTGCGCCGCTTGCAGGGCGTCCTTGACCCGTGGATCGACCGTGCCCCGCTCGACCGGATCGCCGCGGTGGATTCCGGCCACGACCACGGTGTCGGCGCTCCACAGCAGTTCCAGGCCGTGGTCCGGCATGACCTTGAAGCCCGCCGAGGCCTCTACCGGGCGCGCGTCGGGACTGCACACGAGGACTTTGTACTTCCGGTGCCCGCTCTCGTCCCGCGCGGTCCCGAAGATCTGGGTCGGTGTGCCCAGGTCGAACGGCACCAGGCCGTCCATGACGACGATGGCCACGAGGTGCTGCTCGGTCATGGCTCAATTCTTGCGCATGATGGCTGTCGGGCCACTCGTTCGGCCGTACCGAATCGGCTGCAATGGTCCCGTGAAGAGACTGCACCCGGCCTGGCTCGTCGCCGCCGTCGCGTTCGTCGCCCTCGTCGGCGCCGCGGGCTTCCGCGCGACGCCGGGCGTGCTCATCCACCCGCTACACGACGAGTTCGGCTGGTCGCTGGGGACCATCTCCCTCGCGGTGTCGATCAACCTGCTGCTCTTCGGCCTGACCGCCCCGTTCGCCGCCGCGCTGATGGAGCGCTTCGGCATCCGGCGCGTGGTCGCGTACGCGCTGCTGCTCGTCTCGGCCGGCAGCGGCCTGACAGTGTTCATGAAGCACAGCTGGGAGCTCATCGCGCTGTGGGGCGTGCTCGTCGGCCTCGGCACCGGCTCGATGGCGCTGGCCTTCGTGGCGACCGTCACCGGCCGCTGGTTCGTCGAGCGCCGCGGCCTGGTCACCGGCGTGCTGACCGCGGGCGGCGCGGCCGGCCAGCTCGTCTTCCTGCCGCTGCTCGCGCTGCTGACCGAGGCGCACGGCTGGCGCTCGGCCGCCCTGACGGTCGCGGGCGCGGCGCTGGCCGTGGTGCCGCTGGTCATGTGGCGCCTGCGGGACCACCCGGCCGACCTGAACGTGGCGCCCTACGGTTCGGCCGACGTCGTGCCGGCGCCCGTCGCGACCGGCGGCGCGGCCCGGCGCGCCGTCGGCGCCCTGCGCACGGCCGCCGGCAGGCCCGCGTTCTGGCTGCTGGCGGGCGGCTTCGCGATCTGCGGCGCGACCACGAACGGGCTCATCGGCACGCACTTCATCCCCGCCGCGCACGATCACGGCATGGCCGAGCCGACGGCGGCCTCGCTGCTGGCGCTCATCGGCCTGTTCGACATCGCGGGGACGATCGCCTCGGGCTGGCTGACCGACCGCATGGACAGCCGGGTGCTCCTGGGCTGGTACTACGCCCTGCGCGGGCTGTCGCTGCTCGTGCTGCCCATGCTGTTCGCGGCCACGGTGCGCCCCAGCATGCTCGTGTTCATCCTGTTCTACGGCCTGGACTGGGTGGCGACGGTACCGCCGACCGTGGCCCTCTGCCGCGAGTACTTCGGCGCGAGCGGCCCGGTGGTCTTCGGCTGGGTCTTCGCGTCGCACCAGTTCGGCGCGGCGATCGCGGCCACGGCCACGGGCCTTCTGCGCGACCGCCTCGGCAACTACGACCTCGCGTGGTACATCGCGGGCGGCCTGTCGATCGGCGCCGCGGCGCTGTCGCTGCTGCTGTTCAGGACGCGCCGGTCCGCTCCGGCCCCCACTGCCGCTCCGGCCGCCGTTCCCGCCTGACGCATACGGAAGCGGCCGGCCCCTTCCCGGGGACCGGCCGCTTCGCGTTCTTGCCGCGGCTACGCGAGCCGGCGGCGACGGCTGCGGCTCGCGAACAGCAGCACGCCACCGCCGAACACGGTCGCCAGCCCCAGCTGCAGCATCGCCGCGATCGGCGCACCGGTCACCGCGAGCCCGCCACCGGCCGCCCGCACGGTGATCGCCATCTTCAGGCTGTGCGGCTGCCCGTTCGGCCCGACGCCCGCGGCCACGAGCTGATGCGCGCCGACCGCGAGATCCGGTGGCACCCGCACCGGCTTGCTGAAGTTGCCCTGCCCGTCGGTGACGACGGTGCCGAGCTCGATCGGCGTGGAGTAGACGACGATGGTCGCGGTCGAGTACGCCATGAAGCCCGTCCCGATCACCACGATGTCCTGCCCCGGCGCCGCGGTGCTGATGAGCCCCTTGTCGGTCGTGAGCGTGAGATCGGTGTCGGGCGGCGTGGCCGGAACCGCCGGCGCGGTCGGCGTGGCCTGGTTCGACGGCCCCGCGGCCGCCGAGTCCCCGAGCGCGTTGTTGGCCACGACGGTGACCGTGTAGGTCACGCCCGCCGTGCCGCCCATCACGCACGACGTCACCGCCGCCGAGCTGGTCGAGCACGTGGCCGGACCCGGATTCGCGTACGCCGTGTAGCCGGTCACCCCCGTCAGGTCCCCCGGCGCGGTCCAGCTGACCGCGAGCGACGAGACGCCCCCGGTGGCCGTGACCGCGGTGGGGGCCGGCGTCGGCGCACCGACCGTGAACGTCTGCGACACCTGCTCCGCCGCGTCCCACGTGGTGTTCCCGGCCTGGTCCGCCAGGATGGTGCACGACCCGGGCGCGACCAGCGTGGCGGTGCTCCCGGAAACGGTGCACACCGCCGGCGTCGAGCTCGTGAACGCGACGACGAGCCCCGACTCGGCGGTGGCCACGAGCGGGACGGTGTGCTTCGAGACCGACCAGTCGGCCGGGGCCGTGAAACTGATCGCCTGCGGCTTGAGGTTCACCTGCAGCGAGGGGCGGCACCCTCCCTCGGCCCGCTTGCCCGCACTCGAAGCACCGCGGCTCGACGCGGCCCCCGCGCGCTCGGCGTGCCCGCCCGCCCCGGACGCATCGCGGCTCGACGCGGCCCCCGCGCGCTCGGCGCGGCCGCCCGCCCCGAAGCACCGCGGTTCGACGCGGCGCCCGCGCGCACGGCGTGGCCGCCCGCCCCCGACGCACCGCGGCTCGACGCGGCGCCCGCGCGCTCGGCGCAGCCGCTCGTCATCGCGGACTGCACCCCGACCGGGTCGGCCACGGACGCGTCATCGAAGTCGTACGTGCCGCCGATCGCACTCGTGACCGGCACCGAGACCACGCAGTCGGCCGGGAAGCCGGTGAGCGACGCCCCGGCGAGCGTGAAGAAGCCCGCGCCGCTCGCGGCCGTGACCGTGCCCCCGCACGTGTTCGCCGGAGCGCCGCTGCCGATCGTCACGCCGCTCGGCAGGTTGAGCCGGAACCCGAGCCCGCTGGAGACCGCCGCGGCCCGCTGATCGGTACGGCTCAGGCTCACATGCAGCGTGCTGCTCTCCATGACCATGATCTGCGACGGCGAGAGGTAGGCCCCGACGCGCGGCTTGGCGGTCGTCACGGTCAGCGTCTGCTCGGTCTGGTCGACCGACAGCCCCGTGACGTTCGTGAACTGCGCCGCCGCCACCGTGTAGCTTCCGGACGAGTCCGCCAGGACCGGGAACTTGACGGTGCAATCCGTCATCCCGTTGCCCATCTGGATGTCGGAGACGGCGAGCACCGGATCGCCGACGTCGGTGGTGATGGTGGAGCCGCTGCAGGTCGAGACGTCGCTGCCCAGAGCCCGCCAGAGCGTGCCCCCGCCCGGCAGCGTGATGGTGAACCCGAGCCCGGTGGCCGTCAGACACCCATCGGGCCGACTGATCGTGACGACGAGCTGCGTCTGCTGATGATCCTCGACGGTGGCATCGGCCCAGGCCGCCCCGACCGTGACGGCGCTGGCCTCGGCACAGGCGAACACCTGCGCCCCGCTCCCCGACTGCACTCCTGTCCCCGACTGCGCCCTGCTCGGCGACTGCGCCCCGGTTCCCGACTGCGCCCTGGTCTGCGACTGCGCCCCGGTTCCCGACTGCGCCCCGGCCGCGTTCTGGCGCCCGACGCCCTTGGTGCCCGCGTCCGCGCTGCTGCCGCCGGCGACGTTCGCCGCTCGACCGACAACCCCCGCGACCCCGGCCGCCGCCGCCTGCCCAGAGCTGCTGGCCGTCTTCCCGTCCGCGCCCTTGCCCGCCCCCTTCTGGCCAGCGCGGTCGCCGTGGCCGGCCGCATTGCTCTTACCGCTCTGGTCGCCCTTCCCGCTCTGGTCGCCCTTGCCACTCTGAACGCCCTTGCTGGCCCGGTCGACGCCCTTTCCAGCCTGGCCGCTCTTGTCGGCCCGGTCGGCGTCGGCCGCCTGATCGCTCTTGCCGCCCTTGCCAAGACCGACTGCGCGATCGCTCTTGCCGCCCTTGCCAAGGCCGGCCGCCCGGCCGGTCTGATCCGCACGCTCGGTCTGATCCGCACGCCCGGTCTGATCCGCACGCCCGGTCTGATCCGCACGATCGCTCTGATCCGCGCGATCGCTCTGATCCGCACGATCGCTCTGATCCGCACGATCCGTCTGATCGGCCCGGTCGGCGAGCCCAGGCCGAGCACCGCCCGCCGCCCCAGCCGGCCCGGCCGCCGCCGCGAAGCCCGCCTGCGGCACAGCCAGCGCGCCACACGTGGCGAGCACCGCCACCGCGGCCCAGCGCGTCGACCGTGCCCCCTTCTGCCGAAACATCATTGCTCCCCCCGTCCGGGGCGCCCGCGCCGAATCGACCGCGAGCCACCCCGAGGGGCAATTTACGGCAAATGTCCGGCTTACTCGGTGCTGAGCCGATAATCCAGGTCCGGCGAAATCGTCAGCGTGTCCATCTGCGCGCGCTGGAGCCGCCCCGAGTAGTCCCAGTTCATCGACTGCCAGCGAGTGAACTGGTCGAGCACCCACACCCCCGACTGGCGGCTGCCGTTGCCCGAGCGCCCGTTGCCCCCGAAGGGCAGGTGCGCCTCCGCCCCCGACGTCGAGTTGTTGATGCTGACCATGCCCGCGCGGGTGCCTCGCCGGAACGTGAACGCCTTGCGCGGGTCGGTGGTGTAGATCGCGGCCGACAACCCGTATCCGGGAGCGTCCGCGAGCTCGATCGCCTCCTCCAGCGCCGAATACCGCGCCACCCCCACCAGCGGCCCGAACGTCTCCTGCTGGAAGACCTTGTCCTCGGGCCGCACCCCGTGCACGAGCACCGGGTGGTAGAACAGCCCCGCCGCCGGATCGCCGACGAATCCGTCCCGCGGGTTGTCGGCCGTGATCCGCCCGACCCCGGACGAGCCCGAGACCCGGTGATGGTCCTCGATCCACTCGAGATAGCCCTCGTACCGCTCCGCGAACCGGTCGCTCATCAGCGGCCCGTAGAGCACCGAGGGGTCCGCGGGGTCGCCGACGGTCGCGCCCCGCACCGCGTCCTCGAGCCGCCGCGTGAACTCGTCGAGCACGCTGTCGTGGACGATCAGCGTGCCCAGCGATGTGCAGCGCTGCCCCGCGGTGCCGAAGCCGGCGAAGAGCGCCCCGTGCACCGCCAGGTCGAGGTCGGCGTCCTCGGTGATGACCATCGGGTTCTTGCCGCCGAGCTCGAGGCAGGCGCTCTGCAGGTGCCGCCCGGCCAGCTCGCCGATGCGTGCCCCGACCTCGGACGAGCCCGTGAACCCGACCTTGTCGATGAGCTGCTCGCGCAGCCCGGCCTCGAGTCCGGCGTAGGTCGTGGGCCCGTCCGAATACACCACCTCGAACACACCCTCGGGCACCCCCGCCCGCCGGATCAGCTCGGCGAACGCCTCGGCACACGCGGCCGCGTATTCGGCCGGCTTCCACACGACGGCGTTGCCGCACAGGAGGGCGGGCACGAGATACCAGCTCGGGACCGCGACCGGGAAGTTGCCCGCCGTCACGATCGCCGCCACGCCCACCGGCACCCGGAACGTGAACAGCTGCTTGTCGGACATCTCGCTCGGCACCGTCTGCCCATAGAGCCGCCGCCCCTCGCCGAGGAAGAAGTCGCAGGTGTCGACGATCTCCTGCACCTCGCCACGGGCCTCGGTCAGGGTCTTGCCGACCTCGCGGGTGACCAGCGCGGCGAGGGCCTCGAAGTTGGCCTCGACCAGGCGGCCGAGGTTGGCCACGACCCGGCCGCGCACCGGCGCCGGCACGTCGGCCCAGGCCTTCTGCGCGCGGCGGGCGGAGCGGCACGCGGCGACGAAGGTGTCGGCGTCGGCGAGCGCGACCTCGGCGACGACGTCGTCCAGCCGGGAGGGGTTCAAGGAGGGGACGCGGTGCTCGGTGGCGGTGACGGGTTGGCCGCCGACGGTCGAGACGATGAGGCGCTTCATGGGTCTCATCTTGGACCTGGGGTGTGACAGTTTCGCCAGAGGTCCTCGGCAGTGATTACTCCGGGTTTCGTACCGCTAACTTGGCGCATCCGGAGGGTCGAACGCCAACTGCCCGCCGAACTGCTCGCGAAGCCGCTCGTCGTAGTAGTCCGCCGCGTCGGCCACCCAGTCGCAGGCGTTGTTGAGCTCGATCGGATCCAGCGTGGACGCCAGCATCTCGACCGCCGCGAACACGCTCCCGTCGCGCCAGAACAGCCGGATGAAGTTCAGCCGCCCGTTGAGCTCGTTGAGTTCGGTCAGCAGCCCCGGCGAGCACTGCAGCCGCCGCAGCAACGGCGAGAACACGCGCACGAACGGCGGCTCACTGGCGATCAGGCGCAAGTACACGACCGCGGTCCCGGACCGGATCGCGACCGGCGTGGCGACGAGATCCGCCGGGATGTCCTGCCCCCCGAGATACTCGGTGACGAGCCCGTGCACCCTCGCCCGCAAGGCGCCGTCAATCGACACGCGTTCACGATACAAGTGACGCGCACGCGAGCCGTCAGCCGCTCTTGCCCGGACGCCCCGGCGGCAGGAACCCGCGCCGACGGGCCTCCTTCACCCAGCGGTGCGCGGTGCTCACCGGCACCCCGTGCCGATCGGCGAGGTCGCAGGCGGGGCGGGGCGACGCCGCCGCGTACTCGAGGTACACGTCGGCAACCTCCCGATAGAAGATGTCGGGCCGCCCGCGCAGCCGCACGGACTCGACCGGGGCCGCGCGCACGACGGCAAGCGACGGCTCGACCATCTCCCACCCGATGTCCTCGGCCACCGGCGCGACGGTCGGCCGAGCCCGAAGGTTCAACACAGGAGTCGTACTCCCAGCAGCCCCCTCAGCCGCCAACTGCGCATTCGCCGCTGCCTCGATGCGCCCGACCGGGATGGCGCGCAGCAGCTCCGCGCTCGGCGTCCCGTCGATGCGCAGGCCGGTCAGCACCAGCCGCCCGCCCGCGCCGACCCCGACGCGCACCAGCACAGTTCCGGCCAGCGGCGGCTCGTCCTGGCGCCATTCGTACCAGTCCTCGGCGACTGGAAAAAGGCGGCCCCGCACGCCGCAAGGCTAGTCCACAATTCCGCAAATCAACAATTGCGCTCACCTAGACGTCTAGATACGCTTATCCGGACCCACCAGCCACAAGGCGTTCAGGACCGGGGGGCGGTCGCGTGCTTGGGACCACTTGAGCTCGCAGCTGGATAGGCCGGTGGCTCGTCCGCATCGAAATCACGGGGGAACGAACGGGGCGATGCGGACGGTGGCCGCCGAGCGGACGCGTACAGGCGCGTTCCGCTCGGCGGTGTCGGCACAGAGCCGCGGTCGCGGGGTCTCGCCGGGCCCCGCGACCGCTTCATCGGCCCGGCCGATCTCGACGCCGACATGGGCAGGGGACGGCCATCGGCACCGAGGGGGCAGGGGACTGACGAAGGATGCTTTTCGCCGAGGGTGCGCCGGCGCGCGCTGGCATCGCGAACGCCTCGTCGGTTGAGGAAGTGGCTGAGCGGCCGCCGCAGCGGGGTGCGGCGGCCGCAAGCACCACGGCGACATCCGGGTCACCGCCCCGCATGAGGATCCGCGCCTGGAAGTCCCGGGGTGGCGAGACCACGCGAAGCGTCGACCGCATCGCCCCCACCGCGCCGATCCATGTTGAGCCGCTGCACGGGCGGCCTGATCCCGCTGATCCTGGGTGTGCCGCAGCTCGCAATAAACGTCGCGGACGCTCCTGCGACCACGGCGATGAGCTCTTCACGCCCCGGCCGGAGCGGTCACAGCTCGAAGTCCCGCACGGCCGAGGCCGCCAGGAGCAACGGTCCGGAACAGGAGCGCTGATCCGCCAAAAGGCGAGTGCCCCCGCCGATCCCGGAAGATCGACGGAGGCACTCGGTCACGCGGTGGTTACCAGGGCTGCGGAGCCGGCGGAACCACGACCGGCGGGCGGTCGTCGCACGTGATGGTGTTCGGCAGCTCCCACGACGCCAGCCACGGGCCCGTGGTGCCGCCGCCGTCGTTGCCGCCCAGGTCGGTCAGGGAGAACTCCGAGCCGGCCGGGGTGAAGTGGAACGAACCGCAGTTGTTCACGCCGACCGCGCCCACGTTGCGGGCGTCGACGTTCTCGAAGGTCGCGGAGCCGGCCACGCGGGCCGAGACGACCGAGGTGCCGGTGCCGTCCACCTTGATGTCCTTGAAGTGGACGTTCGTGATCGAGTACTGGTCCTTCACCGGGAAGTCGACGACCAGCATGATCGCGTTGTACGTGCTGTCGAGGAAGTTGTCGCCGGTGACCTGGACGTTCGCGTCGATGTTGCGCTCGAGCGCGTACAGCCAGATCGCGCCCAGGCCGATGTTCCAGTTGAGCTCGTAGGTCCCGGCCCGGACCGTGGTGTTGTCCTTGACGTTGATCGTGCCGGCGAACGGCTGGGCGCCGAAGCGGGTGCCCAGGTGCAGCGCGCTGCCCTCGCGGATCGGGTCCGCGACCAGGTTGCCGGAGACGGTGATGTCCTTGCCGCCGTAGATCGCGATGCCGTTGGCCAGCGTCGGGGTCTGGACGGTGTTGTGGTCGAACGTGTTGTTCGCGTTCGTGGTCGTCTCCGCCCACATCGCCAGCGCGTCGTCGCCGGTGTTGCGGAAGAAGCTGTTCGACACCGTCGAGTTGGTGACGCCGGTGTGGAAGTTGAGGCCGTCGGCGATCTGGTCGACGACCGTGGTGTTGGTGACCTTCGTGTTGTTCATCGGGCCGTCGAACCAGAGCCCGACCTTGGTGTGCTGGATGTAGAGCCCGTCGATGGTCGAGTCCGACATGGCGCCGCCGATGCCGTTGACCTGGTCGGTGTCGATGCGCTCGCGCACGTCACCGATGATCGAGAAGCCCGACAGGTGCACGTTGCGGCTGCCACCGTCCTGCGCGTACTTGCCGTAGAAGCCGACCCCCGTGTGCGTCGACTTGTCCGGCGCCGGCACGCTGAGCGCGACCTCGTGACCCTTGATGATCGTGTACCACGAGCCGGCGCCCTCGATCGTCACGTTGTCGACGATGATGTGCCGGTTCACCTGATACGTGCCCGGCGGCACGTACACCTTCAGGTGCGTCCACTTGGCGAACGCGATCGCCATGTCGAACGCGTCCGCGGAGTCGCGCTTGCCGGTCGGGTCCGCGCCGAAGAACAGCACGTTCGACGCGATCAGGTTGACCTTCGGGGCGGCCACGAGCTGCGAGTCGAGCAGGTCGATGGCGGTCCAGGCGGCCTTGCTGCCGGCCGGGACGGCGAGCCGGACCTTGTCGCCCGCCTTGTACGTCTTGCCGAGCAGCAGCCGCTGCTCGTCGTAGAAGTGGAACGGCCGGAACGGCTTCGTGATCTGCGGCGCCGGCGTGGTGGCGGCCGGCACGCACGCGCACTCGGTGATCCACCAGTCGTTGTGCAGCAGGTCCGCGTTGGGGTCGTTGGTGAACGGGTACTGGTTGTACAGGTAGGAGTACTGCGAGGTCAGCGTCATCGTCTGCTTGGACTTGCCGTTGACCGTCACGTCCAGCGGCGCGGTGATGCCGCCGCCGTTCGGGGCGTCCGGAATGCTGTAGCGGACGTTGATCGCGTTGGCCGCGCTGGGCAGCGTGAACTCGACGTACTGCCCGGGCGTGAGCTTGACCGCCGACCGGCCCGACGCCTCCGCCGGCAGCGTGTACGCCGTGCGGTCGGGTCCGATGACCACCCCGTTGGTCTTGGCGTTCTCCGCCTCCTGCTCGGCGAAGCCGACGTTGGCGCCCCGGCCCGCGACGAGCGCGGGGTTCAGGCCCGCCCGCGTCACCGCCGGCGCGTCCGAGGCGGCGTAGGCGGTGGTGCCACCGGCGACGATGAGCCCGAGGCCGACGGCGGCCGCGGTCGCCGCCGCAGACCACCGCGGTGGTGCTCCAGTGGTGCTCCGTGACATCGATTGACTCGTTTCTCTTGGGTAGGCGGCGCACCCAGATGCATCGAGATGGCGGGACGTCGAGCGGGGTGATGGGGTGTGCACCTCGGACGCTCGAGGCGTTGTGGGAGCGGACGCCGTGAGTGAGGTGACATTAGGGCGGTCGCACCCCCTTGCACAAGGTCTTGCGACATAATTGCGTAACACTGCCGCCTTCTTGCACGGCGCGTTGTCCCAAATGGACGAACTAGGCGACTTCCGCCGCGGCGACGACGGCCGCGCAGATGCTTTCGAGGTCGGTGTCGCCGGTGACGTACGGCGGCATCGTGTAGATCAGATCGCGGAACGGCCGCAGCCAGACGCCGTGCCCGACCGCGGCCGCGGTGGCGGCGGCCATGTCCACGTCGTGGTCGAGCTGCACGACCCCGATCGCGCCGAGCACGCGCACCTCGCGCACGCCGGGCCGGCCGCGGGCCGGCTCCAGCCCCGCGCGCAGGCCGGCCTCGATGCGGCGCACGTTCGCGGCCCAGTCCCCGGCGAGCAGCAGGTCGATCGAGGCGTTGGCCACGGCCGAGGCGAGCGGGTTGCCCATGAATGTCGGGCCGTGGGCGAGGACCGGGGTCTCGCCGCGACTGATGCCCTCGGCGACGCGCGGGACGCAGAGCGTGGCCCCCATCGAGAGGTACCCGCCGGTCATCGCCTTGCCCACGCACATCACGTCGGGCGCGACGCCGGCCAGGTCGGCCGCGAACAGCGCGCCGGTGCGGCCGAAGCCGGTCGCGATCTCGTCGAACACGAGCAGGACGTCGTGCTCGTCGGCGAGCTCGCGGAGGTCCTGCAGGTAGCGCGGGCTGTGGAAGCGCATCCCACCGGCCCCCTGCACCACGGGCTCGACGATGATGCCGGCGATCTCGTCGCGGTGCTCCCGCAGCGTCGCGCCGACGAGGTCGACGTAGCCCGGGTCGTACTCGACCGGCGGCATCGGCACGAAGACCTGCTCCGGGAGCACGCCGCGCCACAGGCTGTGCATGCCGCCGTCGGGGTCGGTGACCGACATGGGGTGGAACGTGTCGCCGTGGTAGCCGCCCCGCCACGTGAGCATCCGGCGCTTGCCGGTGCGGCCGAGCGAGCGGTGGTACTGCAGGCACATCTTCACCGCGACCTCGACGGCCACCGAACCGGAGTCGCACAGGAACACGTGCCGCAGCGGGCCGGGCGTGATGTCCACCAGCGTCTTGGCCAGCCGGATCGCGGGCTCGTGGGTCAGGCCGCCGAACATCACGTGGCTCATCCGGCCGAGCTGGTCGCGCACCGCGGCGTCCAGGGCGGGGTGGCGGTACCCGTGGATCGCCGCCCACCACGACGACATCCCGTCGATCAGCTCCCGGCCGTCGGCGAGGGTGAGCCGCACGCCCGATGCCGACGAGACCACCAGCGGCGGCTGGGTCGCCGGCATCGGCGCGTACGGGTGCCAGACGTGCTCGCGATCGAGTGCGGTCAGGTCGTGCTCGGTGGGCATGCCCCAGACGATAGTCAGCCCTGCGGCTGGCCGATGTTGACCATCCACTGGATGCCGAACTGGTCGACGCAGGAGCCGAACTCGTCGCCCCACATCTGCTTCTCCAGCGGCATGGACACCTTGCCGCTGGCGGCGAGCTTCTCCCAGTAGCCACGCAGCTCGGCGGCGTCGTCGCCGCTGAGGCTGATCGTGATGTGGTCGCCGGGGTTGAGCGTCATGTTCGGCGGCGTGTCGGACGCCATGATGGTGTACCCGCTCGGGCTCTCGAGCTGCGCGTGCATGATCTGGTCGGCGATGGCCGCGTCGTCCGAGCCGAACTCGCCGAACGTGTTCATGCGCAGCTCGCCGCCGAACACGCTCTGGTAGAACTCCATCGCCTGTCGGGCGTTGCCCCGGAAGTTGATGTACGGGTTGAGCCTCGAAGCCACAGCAAACTCCTTTGGTCGTGTGACGTGCGCGATTACCCGCAGCGTAGTTCCGCCGAGCCGCGCGGCACCTCGATGCGGCGAAGGTTCACGCCCCCACCGCCGCCCCTTCGCACCGCCATCGCCCGGAGCCGCCCACGACATCACGAATCCCCGGCACCCTGGTCCGCGAGCGCGTCGCCAGCGGCACGTCACGAGTCGCCGACGCCCTGAGCCACAAGCGCCCGTAGCCGCGAGCCACGTCACAAATCGCGGGCACCCTGAGCCGCGAGCCCGTCGCCCAGCGGCCCGTCACGACTTGCCGTTTCCCTGAGCCGCGAGCCCGTCGCCCAGCGGCCCGTCACGACTCGCCGTTTCCCTGAGCCGCGAGCCCGTCGCCCGACGGCCCGTCACGACTCGCCGTTTCCCTGAGCCGCGAGCCCGTCGCCCAGCGGCCCGTCACGAGTCGCCGGCACCCTGGGCCGCGAGGGCGTCGCCGAGCGGTGTGCGCCGGTAGAGCACCGACCGCCCCGCCCGCGCCGAGCGCACCAGCCCGCTGCGCCGCAGGATCGCGAGGTGGTCCCCGACCGCGCCGACCGCGAGCCCCAGCCGCGCGGCGAGCTGCGTCGTGCTGGCGGGCTCCTCCAGCGCCAGCAGCACCCGGGCCCGCGACTGTCCGACGAGCTCCCCGAGCGCGCCGCCGCCCTCCGGCGCGCCCTCCCACAGCGCGGCGACTCCCCGCGCCGGGTACACGAGCGCCCGCCGCCACGGCGGATCCATGTACGCCCCCACGCCGGGCCAGATCAGCACCGACGGCACCAGCAGCAGCCCGGTCCCGTCCGAGGCCACGGTGCGAACGGCCGCGCCGCGCCCATCGAGCACCCCGGGCGAGGCCGGCCCCCCGGACCCGGCCGCCGCCGCGACCTCGGACGGAACCGCAGGCGCGAGCAGTCCCCCAGGCGGGAGCGGCTGCCCAGGCGGAAGCGGCTGCCCAGGCGGAAGCGGCTGCCCAGGCGGAAGCGGCTGCCCAGTCGGAAGCGGCTGCCCAGTCGGAGGCGAGAGCGGCGGCGTAGGCGGGACCAATTCCTCAGCCGAGAGCGGCTGTCCAGGCGAGGTCGACCGCGCAGGCAGTGGCGAGACCGGCGGCGTGGGCCCGAGCAACTCCTCGGGCAGGAGCCGCTGCCCGGCCCCAGAGCGGCGGCTACGACGGGAGGTGGGCGGAGCGGTCTTGCCCGAAATCTCCACGGCCCCGTCGTGCCACCGCACCCGCCGATGCAGCCCAGCGAACGCCGCCGCCCATCCGCCCTCGCCCAGCCGCCCCGCCCGGTGCACCACATCGCTCTCGCAGATCGCCCGCAGCTGCGGCCAGTCCGGCGCCAGCAGTGTCAGCCAGGCCGCCTCCAGCGCCGCGGCCAGGCGCGCCACCACGTCGTCCGAGCGCAGCACCGCCAGGGCCGCGTCGCCGATCCGCGGCCCCTCGCCCAGCGCCCGCGCGATCTCCCGGCGCGCCACCGGCAGCGGCGTCGCCCGCACCGCGGCGAGGTCGTCCTGCCAGGTCTGCTGCATCCCGGCGGGCGGCGGCCCCACGAAGTCCGCCCCATATTCCGCAGTGTGCAGCGCCACCACCGCGTCGAGGTCGGTCTCGGCGCGCAGCCGCTCGAACGCGGGCCGCAGCCGCGCGAAGGGCCCCAGCGGCGCCAGCCCGCTCAGCCGCCGCAGCAGCCCGCCGAGCTCGAACAACGGCGACACCGCGAACCGGGTGTGCAGCAGGTCCTCGGCGACGACCTCCAGGCGGAGCATGCCTCGACCTTACGTCCAAGGACGAATGAGTCCGAGGAAACGGCGCGCCCCGCGAGGCTGAGTGCATGACCACGTACACGGCCGTGCTGCGCGACGGCACGTTCCGCGTGCTGTTCGGCACCCGGACGCTGAGCATCCTCGCGGACACCCTGCGCATCGTCGCGCTCTCGCTGCTCGTCTACGCCGCGACCGACTCCCCGGCGCTGGCCGCGCTCGCCTACGGCATCGGCTTCCTGCCGCAGCTGATCGGGGCGAGCGTCCTCGGCGCCCTCGCCGACCGCATCCGCCCGCGGCGGCTCATCGTGCTCGGGTACCTCGCCGAGGCCGCCGTCGCCGCCGTGCTGGCCGCCGTCGCGCTGCCGGTCTGGGCCTCTCTCACCCTGGTCGCCGCGGCGGCCCTGCTCACCCCGGTGTTCATGGGCGCCCAGAACGCGCTGATCGCCGAGGCCCTGACCGGCGACGCGTACGTGCTGGGCCGCTCCCTGTCCAATGTCGCCTCGTCGCTGGCCCAGCTCGTCGGCATGGGCGGCGCGGGCGTCGCGGTCGCGACCCTGGGCGGCCGCAACGCGATGCTGCTGGCCGCCGTCGGCCACGTCATCGCCGCCGTCTGGACCCGCCTGGCCCTGGCCGATCACCCCGCCCCTACCAGCGCGGCAGCGAACAGCCGGCCGACGGGGACGGGACGGACGAGCGACAAGCCGAGCAAGGCCGGACCGGCGAGCGACAAGCCGAGCAAGGCCGGACCCCGCAGCGACGAGCCGAAGAAGGTCGGGCCGGCGAGCGACGAGCCGACAAGCAGAGCAACGGCGAGGGACGGAAAGGCAAGGTCGGGCAAGGCGAGGTCCGGCAAGGCGAACGGTCTCGCCGCGGCCAGCTGGCACGGCAACGCGGCCCTGCTTCGCGACCGCACGATTCGCCGCCTGCTGCTCGTGCAGTGGCTCCCGCCCGCGTTCATCACCGGCGCCGAGGCGCTGATGGTCCCGTACGCGGCGGGGCGAGGCTTCCCCGCCGGTGTCGCCGGTTGGCTGCTGGCCGCGATCCCGGTCGGCATGGTCGCCGGGAACCTGCTCGTCGGACGGCTGCTCGCCCCCGCCCGGCGCGAGCGGCTCGTCCCGGCGCTCATCGCGCTCATGGGCCTGCCCTGCCTGGCCTTCGCCATCCGGTCCGACGCCGGGGGCGGGCAGCCGACCTGGCCGCTGCTCGCCGCGGCGCTCGTGGTCGTCGGGGTCGGCTCCGCGTTCGGGCTCGGCGTGCAGGCAGCGTTCCGCGACGCGCTGCCCGCCGATGGCCGCGGGCAGGCGTTCGGGCTGCTCAGCACCGGTTTGATGACCGCGCAGGGGCTGCTACCGGCGCTGGCCGGCCTGCTCGCCGAGGCGCTGCGCCCCGGCCTGGTCGTCGCCCTGCTGGGCGCGGCGACGCTGCTCACCGCGGCGGGTGCGGCCCCAGGGCTTGTACGTCGACAGGATCGTCGAGAACAGCAGCAGCGAGCTGGACACGGCGGGCGCGATGACGAGGTTGAGGCGCTCCTGCGGCGGTAGCGCGGCGCCGAGGTCGGCGGCGTCGGCCAGGTTCGGGTACAGCGCGAACGTGACCAGCCCCAGCATCACCGTCACGATGCCGAGCTTCACCGCGACCCACCACCACTTGACCAGCCCCCACGGCGTGCCGACCGCGTTGACCACGCCGACCAGCCAGACCAGGAACGTCAGCGGCACGAACAGTACGGTGCCGATCAGCCCCATCGCCGGGTAGACGACCGCCCGGTCGGCGGCCCCGCTCAGCCCGGCGATGCCGAGCGTGAGCAGCACCACGTCGGTGCCGAGCCACCCGACCGCGGTGGCCACGTGCAGCGTCAGGATCGCCTTGCGCCATCTCGGTGTGAATCGCACGCCCTCAGCCTGGCAAAATCGCGGGCTCCGGTCGTGGCCCGAGGGGCGTAGCCGCGCCTACGCCCGGCGTCGTACGCCAGTCTCCGCCAATTGGCCGTTCTCCGTATCCGGGCGCGCGGGCATCGTGAGTTCCATGATCTCTGTCGGTGCGGTGGCGGGCGTCGCGCTCGTGGCGCTAGGGATGGTGCTCACGCCGGGCCCGAACATGATGTACCTCGTCTCGCGCAGCATCACCCAGGGCCGACGCGCCGGTCTGACCTCGCTCGGCGGCGTCGCGGTCGGCTTTCTCGTCTACCTGGCCCTCGCGGCGACCGGACTCTCGGTGGTCTTCGCGGCCGTCCCCGCCCTCTACACGACGGTCAAGCTCGCCGGCGCCGCCTACCTGGCCTACCTCGCGTGGCAGGCGGTCCGCCCCGGCGGCACCTCGGTGTTCGCCCCGGTCGAGCTGCCCCCGGACTCGAACCGGCGGCTGTTCACGATGGGCCTGATGACCAACCTGCTCAACCCGAAGGCGGCGATCATGTACGCCTCGCTGATCCCCCAGTTCGTCGACGTCCACGCCGGCCATCTCGTCGCGCAGGCCTTCCTGCTCGGCGGCGTGCAGATCGGCGTCAGCATGCTGGTCAACACCGGGATCGTGTGCGCCTCGGGCACCATCGCGGCATTTCTCGGGCGGCGCCCGACGTGGCTGCGCGTCCAGCGATACGTCACCGGCACCCTCCTTGGGCTCATCGCGGTGAAGCTGGCGACCGACAAGGCAAGGCCCGTGGTGGTGTAGGGCCGGGACTGGCGCGGTGAGGCACGTGGTGCGGTAGTGCCAAGCCTGCCGCGGTGGGGCCGATCGCGGTGCAGCGCCGAGCCTGCCGTGGTGGAGGTCTGTCGCGGTGCAGAGCCTGTCGTGGTGGAGGTCTGTCGCGGTGCAGAGCCGAGCCTGTCGTGGTGGGACTGAGCGCGGTGCAGCGCCGAGCCGGTCGTGGTGGAGGCCGGTCGTGGTGGGGCCGATCGTGGTGCAGAGCCAAGCCGGTCGCAGTGGAGGCCGGTGGTAGTGGAGGTCGGTCGTGGTGCAGGGCCTGGCCTGCCGTGGTGTAGAGATGATGCTGTGACGGTCGAGGAGGAGCTGCGCACGCTCGCCCCGCAGGTGCTGGGCATCCTGATCCGGCGATACGGTCAGTTCGACGCCTGCGAGGACGCCGTGCAGGAGGCCCTGCTCGCGGCGGCCCTGCAGTGGCCCGCCGAGGGCACCCCGGCCAATCCGCGCGGCTGGCTCATCACGGTCGCCGTGCGCCGCCTGACCGACCAGTTCCGCTCCGACGACGCCCGCCGCCGGCGCGAGCAGGCCGTCGCCGCCCTCGAGCCCGAGCCCTCCGACGCGGTCCCCGATCGCGACGACACCCTCACCCTGCTCTTCCTGTGCTGCCACCCGGCCCTGTCGCCGGCGTCGCAGCTCGCGCTGACCCTGCGCGCGGTCGGCGGCCTCACCACCGCCGAGATCGCCAGCGCCTTCTTCGTCCCCGAGGCCACCA
The DNA here is from genome assembly GCF_050947935.1 of Dactylosporangium sp. CA-052675. Classification (GTDB taxonomy): domain Bacteria; phylum Actinomycetota; class Actinomycetes; order Mycobacteriales; family Micromonosporaceae; genus Dactylosporangium. Next base: position 10,231,689 of record NZ_CP192010.1, read on the forward strand.
TGGCCCAGCGGATCAGCCGCGCCAAGGCGAAGATCAAGTCGGCGGGCGCCCGGTTCGCCCCGCCGCCGCCCGAGGAGCGCCCGGCCCGCCTGGAGGTCGTGCTCCAGGTCCTGTACCTCATCTTCAACGAGGGCTACACCGCCAGCTCCGGCGCCGACCTGCACCGCGGCGATCTGACCGCCGAGGCCATCCGCCTCACGCGTGAGGTCCACCGGCTGCTCCCGGCCGACGGTGAGGTCGCCGGCCTGCTGGCCCTGATGCTGCTCACCGACGCCCGCCGCCCGGCCCGCACGCGGCCCGACGGCACCCTGGTGCTGCTGGCCGAGCAGGACCGCTCGCGCTGGCTGCGCCCGATGATCGACGAGGGCATCGAGCTCATCACGCGCACGCTGCCGCAGGGGCCGGCCGGCCCCTATCAGCTGCAGGCCGCCATCGCCGCGGTCCACGACGAGGCCACCGACGCCGCGGCGACCGACTGGCCGCAGATCGTCGCCCTGTACCAGCTCCTGACCCGCGTCGCCCCGAACCCGATGGTCACCCTGAGCCATGCCGTCGCGCTGGCCATGGTGAAGGGCCCGCAGGCCGGGCTGGAGCTGCTGGCGACCCTGGACGCGGACGAGCGGATGGCCTCCCACCACCGCCTCGCCGCCGTGCGCGCGCACCTGCTGGAGATGGCCGGCTCCCCCGTCGAGGCACGCAAGTGGTACACCCTCGCCGCCAAGCGCACCACCAGTCTTCCCGAGCAGCGATACCTCGAGCAGAAGGCCGCCGCTCTCCCTCTGGAGTTGTGAAGCAACGCGTTCTGGGGTCGAGGCTAGCCGCGGGGTACGACACTTTCCCGAACAGCGAACCGCCGGGGAGCGGACGAACCACACCCCGGCGAACCGCACCACGGCGAGCCACCACCTCGGCGAGCCACCACCCCGCGAATCACAACCCCGCGAATCACAACCCTCGGGCGAACCACGCCGGGACGGAAGAGCGAGAAAAGCTAGCGGCCACGGGCCACGTTGACGATGCCCCGCACGAGCTGGACGACACCCCAGATGACCGGACCCCACGCGACCAGATACACCGACGACCCGGACATGTACGTGCACACCGTGATCCCGACACCGGCCGCGATCAGGATCAGGCCGAAGATGATCTCCCGCTTCCCCTTCGAGGACACCGCGCTCTGAGCGGCCGGCGACTGCTGCACCTGCATGTAGTGCGGCTGCTGCCCATAGGGCGGCGGCGGAGGCGGCTGACCATAAGGCGCCTGAGGCTGCCCGAAAGCCGGCTGCCCCGAAACAGGCTGACCATAGACAGGCTGACCGGAAACAGGCTGACCGTAGACAGGCTGCCCATAAGCCGGAGGAGCCGAGTAGGGCGGCTGAGGCGCCTGAGGCGACCCGTACTGGGGAGGCGCCCCGTACGGCTGAGGAGGCGGCCCGTACTGCGAAGGCTGCTGCGGATCAGAGGGCGGCGGGTAACCAGGTTGCATGAGAGACGGTTCCTGTCAGGTGATCGGTCGGCCGTGGCGGGTCAACGCCGCCATCAGGTGGTCGAGAAACTCGTCCCGCCCGTTGACGATGTTGATCGGGATCATGATGGGCTCGCTCCCCTGAACGAGCAGGTTGTAGTGGAGGAGCTTTCCGGCAGCATCGCCGCGCTTGCCGAGCACCGACTGCAGTCCGGTGGTCTCAGGCCACGAGAACGCCTGGACCTTCCCGTTGTGCCGGTAGACGAAGCCCTCGCTGTAGACGAAGTAAGCGCGATTACCCACGACCAGCGTCCGGATGGCGCTCACGATCGCGAACACCATGCCGAAACAGAAGAACAGGCCGATGAACCGGACAACCGAGTACATGGCGTCGAAGACGCTCAGCCGGCTGCCCAGCGCGCCGGTGCCGATCAGCAGGCCGAGACACCCGGCCGCGATCACGAGCCACAGCAGGAACCGGTTCCGGGCCCGGGCCAGCTGCCGCTCGCTCAACAGCGGGCCGAACCCGCGAGCCTGAGCGGCCTCGCCCACCTCCACCGGCACCTCGCCGGCGGGCATGGCACTACCCCCGTAGGTCACCGCGTCCTCCCCGTGCGCCTCGGCAACCGCCCCGCTCACGGGGCCCAGCGCACGATAACAGTCGATGACGTACGGCAAAAGCGGTAACCGACTCGGCGCCGCCGAGGCCTTCCTCGCACTCGACGGCGCCGAGGACTATGCGTCCACAGTGGACGGGGTCAGTACGCGGTTCGATGCCGGGAGCGCCGGGAACCGCGGAAGATCCGGAACGCGGCGAAGGCCCCGATCGCGACGGCCAGGCCCGCGACCGCCCAGACGGCGTCCGGCTGGAAGGCCACGGCGGGCGCGCTGTTGCTCTTGTTCGCGGGCGCCGCCCCGCTGACCGGCTCGGGCAGCGCCCCGAAGTTGACGTTGCCGATGCTCTCCAGCAGCGTCATGTGCTTCATCACGACGTTGACCGCGGTCTGGGCGAAGGTCCGCACGAGCTCGTTGCGCGTGCCCGAGCGGATCTGCGAGACGAGCGCGAAGACCTTGCCGTGCGCGGCCCGCAGGCGGTTGGCGAAGACGTCATCGAACTGCGAGCCCGTCTGGGCCGCGGTCATCTCGTTGAGCCAGCCCTGCTGCTCGTCGCTCGGCTTGTCCGGCAGCGGTACCCCGAGCTGCGCGGACACCTGCCGAACCTGCTGGTCGAGGCCCTTGTGGTCGATGGCGAGCTGCTTGCCGACCTCCTTGACGCGCTCGTCGCCGGCCTTGGTCTGCGCCATGTTGCCGGCCGGGCCCTCCCAGAGCCCGGCCTGGCGCACCTTGGTCAGGAACTCGCGGTCGACCGGGCCGAGCGGGCCGGAGCTGGTCATCGTGTAGCCCGCGGGCAGGTCTCCGGCCGCCTGTGGGCCGGTGGCGGCGACCTGCACCGGGTTCTGGGCGGCCTGGGAGGCGCCGGCTGGGTAGCCCGCCGCCGGCGCCGTCTGCTGCGGGTTCGCCGAGCCCGCCTGACCACCGGTCAGGGCGGCGCGCCACGAGGGCACGCCCAGGATGACGCCCACGGCCGCGGCGATCAGCACCCACCAGGGCCAGGTGCGGCGGCGCGGCCACGGCCGGGAGCCGGCGCCGTCGGGCTCGACGGAGTACATCAGTAGCCGCCGGTCCCGCCGTCACCGGTCGGCGCGGCCGAGGCGGCCGGAGGCTCCACCGCGGTGGGCGCGGGCGTGGGGAGGCAGGTGAGGTTCTTCTTGCCGTCGGGCGCCACGACGAACCAGACGCCGCCGACGTTCTGCCCCTTCCAGGCGCCCGGCTTCGGGTCGCCGATGTAGCGGTACACGGGCCAGCCGGCCAGCGTGATCTGGCGGGCGCCGTCGGCGCGGGTCACGGTGCCAACGACGGACGGGTCGACGCCGGAGAGGTCCGGGTTGCCGTCGGTGATCGCGGGCGGCCACACCTGCGCGCACTTGTCGACGCAGTTGGACTTCGGCGGCTTGGCGGTGTCCTTGTCGAATCGGTACAGGACGAAGCCGTCCTGGTCGGTGACGACCTTGCCCATCTTGGGAATCGACGCCGCCTTGAGCGCGGTGGTCTGCGAGCCGACGGGCGCGACGACCGGCACCGCGCTCTCGCCGGCGACGTCGTTGAGCGCGGGCACCTGGGCCTGGGCCTGAGCGGCGTCGGCAGTGTTGTCGACGTTGGCCCCGGGGGGCGCGCACGCGGTCAGGGCGGCCAGCGCGGCCGCCGCCGCGGCGCATCCCGCCACGGTGGCGGTGAGCCTGGTTGCTGCCACTGGATCCTCCTCGGTTGGCGTATCTCGCGTTCCGCCAAGTGGTACGGGCGGCGGGGAGGGCCGAGACTGAAGATTCCACAGTGGACAAGTTCACAAAGATTGCCGAGGGCTTCGTCGAACTCTCGCGGACCGCGGCCCGTAGAACCATTGCGGGCGTCGAGCGCGCCACGAACACCCGCGGCCCGAACACCCGCGGCCCGAACACCCGCGCAGCGAACTAACGCGGGCCGCGGTCCGCGGAGCCGTTGCGGGCGTCGAGCGCCGCGCGGAGGGAGCGCAGCGCGTAGTACACCCGCGACTTCGCCGTGCCCAGCGGGAGCCCCAGCCGCTCGGCGACCTCGTTGACCGTCCGATCCCGCAGGTAGGTCTCCACGAGGATCTCGCGATGGGCCCGGCTGAGGCTGCGCAGCGCGTCCATCACCACCATGTTGGCCAGCACGCGCTCGGTCTCGTCGGACTGCGCGAGGTCGGCCAGCCACAGCTCGTCGAGGTCCTGGCCGTAGGTCTCCCCGGCCCGGGCGCTCGCGCTGCGGTGCTCGTCGATGGCGATGCGCCGCGCGACCGTGAACAGCCACGGGCGCAGCGAGCCGACCGCGTTGTGGTCGAAGCGGTCCGCGTTGCGCCAGGCGCGCAGCAGGGTCTCCTGCACGATGTCCTCGGCCCGCTGCCGGTCGCCGCCGGTCAGGCGGGCGACGAAGCGCAGCAGGGCGTCGGCGTGCTCGCGGTACAGGGCGACGAGCAGCTCGTCGTCCGCGTCCCGGGCGCCGGGCGCGGGCCGGTGGGTTCGGTTGCCGTAGGCGTCGATCATCGCGTCACCGTTTCGGGGCAGCCATACGCAGCGCGAGTGCCGGGCACATCGCCACCGCCTGCGCGGCGACGGGTTCGAGCCGCACCGGCACGGGTGCGTCCATGAAGGCCGGATAGCCGTTGCCGTCCAGCCGGATCAGGTCGGGAGCCACGTCCGCGCACAGCCCGTGGCCGTCGCAGCGGGACCAGTCGACGTGCAGCCGCCGCGAGCCGCCCTCGTCGCGGGCGGTGGGCACCGGCAGCACGCCGGCGACCGACCGTCCACAGTCGCCGGCCCGGGCGTGGCGGGCCAGGTCGTCGGCGAAGACTTCCAGGGCGGACGTGGCGAATCCCGCCGTACCGTCCGGATGGCTGCAAGCCCCCCGCCCCTTGACCGCGGCCGCGGCCGCACGCACGACGGCCGGATCCCCGGCCCCGGACGCGAGCCCGTCCACGGCCCGGGCCAGGTCGGGCAGGCCCAGCCGGCACGGGCCGCACTGGCCCGCCGACTCGGCCGCCAGATACCGCACCACCCGCGCCACCTCGCCGACCGGGCACGTCTCCGGCCCGATGGGCAGGATGATCCCGGCGCCGAGCGACCCGCCGACGGCCTTGAAGCCGCGGCGCGAGACGGCGGCGCGGGACGCCAGCGCCATGTCCAGCCAGCGGCCGTGGAAGCCGCCGGTGAGCACGGCCGGCCCGGCCGGGACGGCGCACAGGTCGAGCACCTCCTCCAGCGGCGTGCCGGTCGGGCACTCGACCACGGCCGGGTGCCGCGCGCTGCCGGTGACGCTGAGCAGGACGGTGCCCGGCTCCTTGTTCTCCGCGTCGCCGACCTCGCAGTAGCGCCGGGGCCCGATCCGGGCCGCGATCGCCAGCTGCGCGAACGTCTCCGCGTTGGACAGCAGCGTCGGCTGTCCCTCCACGCCGGCCTCGGCCGCGCGGCGCTTGATGCCCGGCGGGATGTGCGGGAAGCCGTTGATGCCCTGCACCAGGGCGCCGCCCTCGCCGGAGATGAACCGGTGCGGCACCCGCACGACGCGCGACGGCACCGGCATGTCCCGCTCGGCCAGGGCGTTGAGCAGCGAGCGCTCCCCCACCCCGTCGTCGGCCACGCACAGCACGATCTCCACCGCCCGCAGCGCCCACGCGACGAGCGCGGCGCCGTCGAGGATGAGGTGCGGCGCGCGGGTCAGCAGGACCTTGTCCTTCCACGCGGCCGGCTCGCCCTCGGTCGCGTTGACCACCACGAAGGGCGCGAGCATGCGCCGCTCGACGACGTCGACGACGGCCTTGACCTTCTTGTGGAACGGAAAGCCGGCGCCGCCGCGGCCGGTGAGCTGGATGTCCTGGGCGAGCTCGAGCAGGCCGCGCATCGACAGCGGGCCGATCGGGCCGTGCACCTGCTGGTGCGCGCGCAGGTCCAGCCGCTCGGCCCGGTCGAGCCCGGCGGTGAGCCGGGCCGGGCCGATCGACAGCACCGTCGGCACCTGCGGTGCGGCGGTGGCGGTGGAGCCGCGACTGCGCGAGCTCATCGGGCCTCGCCCCGAATCCGGTTCCAGAAGTCCAGGTCGTCGTCGCCCTCGGCGCGGTGCCGCCGGCCGCGGCTCGCCTCGCGCTCCTGGCGGCGCAGCTCGCGCCGGGTGTCGAGGTTGACCAGCGTGGGCGTGTCGTCGTCGGCGTAGCGGTCCTGCTCGGCCTCCGCGGCGGCCGCGGCCGAGCGCCGCGCGGCGAACCGGTCCCGCAGCGTCATGCCGGCCGTGTCGTCCACTGTGGACGGCGGCTCGGGCGGGTAGGCGGCGTAGGGGTCGTAGTCGTCGCGGACCGGCTTCGCGACCCCGCGGTAGGTCTGCTCGAAGACCGGCTCGACGAAGCTCTCGTCGTAGGAGGGGATGGCGGTGACCGGCTCGAGGACGGGCTCGCGGCGGTAGTCGGCGCGCAGGTCGGCGTCACTGTCCTGGGTGGACCAGAGCTGGTCGGCCGGCGGCGCGTCCCACTGGAAGCGGCCGGCCGAGCGGGAGCGGGTGGCGCGGCGCTCGTACGAGACCGGCTCCGGCCGCCCCACGGGCGCGATGAGGGTGGTGGTGCGGTCGGCGGAGAGCTGCTGGCGGCGCCGGTTGCGCTCGACGGACAGCCGCAGGCCGAGCGCGACGAAGGTGAGGAAGGCCAGCAGCAGGTAGCTCGCGGTCACCCAGACGGCCGGCGGGCGCCCGGCGTTGAGGCCGTGCCAGAGGGCGACGGGCCAGCAGAGGTACGCCGTGGCGTGCAGCGGCCGCCACATCCACGGCTTGCCGGTCTGCGCGAAGCGGGCGCGGACCATGCCGGTCCACATCACCAGCACCATCAGGTACGCCGCGATGGTGCCCGCCCCGATGGTGAACGGCGCCGTGGTGAACGGAACCAGCGCGCCGAACACGCTGACCCGCGCGCTCATCATCTCGGTGCCGATGTGCAGGCCGAGCATGGCGATCGCGACGATGCCGAGGGTGCGGTGGACCGACTGCACCCAGACCCGGTGCCGGGCCACGAGCATGATGCGGTCGGTGGCGACGAGGCCGACGATGACCGTCAGCGTCAGCGACACCAGCGTGAAGACGCCGCAGTAGAAGACCAGGAACCCGAAGAGCTGGGTCATCGTCTCGCGCCCGCCGCCGGTCGCCACGCCGAGCAGCAGCAGCCCGGCGAGGGCCGCGAGCCCGACGTTGACCGCGGACGGCGGACCGCCCCGTGTGGATCGACCGCGTGGTGGCTGGGCCCCGCCGGAGTCCGACGGGTGCGGCTGAACCATTGCAGTTCCTCTATCCTGTCGAGCTGGTTTCCGGCGGTTTCCACCAACCGGCGAAACCAACCTAGGCAGGGGCTGAGGAGGGGGTCAATTTAAGTTTCATCGTGCACTTCCACGCCTGCGGAACATGATCCACAGGCCCGATTTGAAGCTCTGTTAATCCTCTTTATTGTTCGCCTAAGGATCGCCGGGCATCGGAATGGAGCGCTCTCAAGCGCACCGTGGGGTTATTTGCCCGATTTGTCGGCGATCTCCCGCGCATGGCGCACACGGCGAGGAAATCCGTCATCGATCCACTTCGAGCCGTAATCGGGCGGGCTCGATGAACCGTTGCTTAAGTGCCCGTTAGGGCTTCTTTCGGAAACTCTTGAGCCGGGCGATGATCACACCGTTCGGACCCGCACAACCCGTGCGATTCAGTCGAGCCGGTAGACGGCACAGGCTCCGGAGCGGAACATCAGCGTCGCGTAGCGTGACAGCTCCGGCGAGGGCGGCATGATGTCGTCCTCGGTGAAGAGCCAGCGGACGTGGTACCGGTCGCGGAGCACGCCGATCGTGTCCCGGGACGGGCGGGCGAAGGCGGCGTCGTTGTCGGCCAGAATCCGCGGATACCAGTAGGCGGTGTGCTCCTGCGGTACACCCTGGATCGCCTCCTGGTTGTGGGCCTCGGCGGTGTAGGCCCACGACTCGACCAGGACCCGGCGCTCGCTGTAGGCGGCGATACCGAAGTGCCGGCGGTCGCACGCGGAGCGGCCCCGGCGGCCCTCGTAGGCGCAGTGCATGTTGGTGGCCACTAGGTCGTTCGGCGACGAGTGGTCGCGGAGCCAGCGGCCCGCCTCGAGGGTGCCCTGGGTGACGATCGGCCAGAGGTCGGCGCGCTCGGACCAGCCGTTCTCGCGGCCGTCCTGGACCGCGTAGGCGAGCTGGCGGACGGCGGTCGGGGCGGTGCAGCCGAGCAGGAAGACCGCCACGAGGCCGTAGACGGCCGGGCGCCGGCGGGCCGCCAGCAGCCCGGCCACCGCGAGCACGGCGATCACGGCCCACGGCCAGACGAGGTCCACGGTCACGGCGGCGGCGCGGCGCTCGGGGCCGATGACGGGGACGGTGGAGCCGTCGAGCAGGCGCAGGACGTAGACGAGCACGACGCCGGCCCCGAACGCGTAAAGCGCGCGCCCGGAGGTGACCAGGGACAGCAGGCCCCAGGTCGCCAGCGCCGCGAGGTAGGGCCGGGCGCCCTGCAGGAAGAAGCCCTCCGCCTGGCCGCCCGAGTGGCCGAACAGCACCAGGATCGAGCAGCCGGCCAGGCCCAGGCCGAGCAGCAGCACGGCATCCGGGCCCAGCAGCCGCCGGCGCAGGCCCAGCGCGCCGCCCCAGATCGCCAGCCAGCCGAGCGCCGTCAGGGCCAGCAGGACGATCAGGCGGTACGAGCGCGGATCCTCGGTGTAGTGGGTGGTCACGCCGGCCGGGTTGCGGCGCAGGGCGTCCAGCGGGCCCAGCCCCAGGCCCTGGCTCTCGCCGCCGAAGAGGACCAGCTGGGCGAAGATGAGCCAGCCGAGGATCACGGCCAGGGCGGCGGCCGCGACCCGGTGGATGCGGCGGTGCACGAGCAGGTGGACGGCCAGCACCAGCAGCAGGCCGCAGAAGAGGGTCGGCAGGAAGCTGGCCTTGGCACCCATCACCGCGGCCGGGAGCAGCAGGAACGCGAGCCGGCGCCGCCGGTCCGCGCCGTGTTCGCGCAGGAGGTCGAGCAGGATCAGCATCAGCGGTACGAACAGCAGCGCCCCGAACGTCTGGGTCGGGCTCGTCCACAGGGTGAGCCGGATGTTGGAGCCGTCGTCCGTCGCGTTGAAGCCGTAGTCGCGGTAGAACAGGTCCTGCACCCAGCCGTAGGGGTCCGGGGAGAGCGCGAAGAACGCGGCCAGGGCCGTGCCCGCCCCCACCGTCCACGAGCCGCCGACGCGCCGGCCGACGGCCGCGACCGCGACCACGAGCGCGAAGATCACCGGGAGCATGGACAGGCGGGTCACCAGGGTGTACGGCTCGATGCCGGTCGCCCAGCTCGCCGCGGCCATGTCGGCGTAGGCGAACCAGTGGTAGTAGATCGGCTCGCTGGTCACCCACGGCGTGACCAGACCCATGTGGTGCTTGAGCTCGCCGACCAGCGCCAGGTGGAACGTCAGGTCGATGTCGGGCTTGCCGTAGCTCGGCCAGCCGAAGCCGTGGTGGCGGTAGTAGAGCGTGCTCCAGAACAGCAGGACCAGGGCGATCACGGCGAGCGTCCACGAGTGCGCGACCGGGGCGCGGCCGGCCGGACCGCTGCCGCGCCAGTACCGCCGCAGCCGTTTGATCCCGGCGAACGTCCCGAGGACACCGGCCGGCACCACGAGCGCGGCGAGCGGGACGCCGAGCGCCCGGGCGGGCACGTAGGCGAGCACCTCGACGCCGTAGCCGACGGCCGTGCCCACCGCGAGGTCCTCGCCGAGCCCGCGGGAGCCGCGGTGGATGAGCCGCCACAGCAGCATCCCGGGCAGGGTCACGGCGAGGCCGACGTACGCGGCGAACGTGAGGTACGCCGGGAGCGAGACGCCGTACGCGTGCAGCACGACCCCGGTCGCGACGAAGACCAGCCCGGCCGGCCACCACCCCGACCGCCACGCCACCCGGGAGGTCCGCCTGGCGTGCGTTTCCGACGTGTCGCGCTCAGCGAGCAGGGCCATGACCCGCTTTCCTACCCGAGCGCGCGGCGCTCAGCCGGGAAACGGCGGCGAATTCACCCGCTGGCGGGCCGCGATGCGGATCAGGACGGCCTTGAACGCGGCGTACGCCTCCGCGCCGACGTCCGCCGCGTGCCGGGCCTCGATGTCGGCGAGGATGGCCCGCGACCGGCGCCCCTGGTCCAGGCCCAGCTCGGTGGGGACGACCAGCTTCGCGCGGCGGTCCTGGGGGTCGGGGCGGCGCTGGACGTAACCCAGCTCCTCCAGCTCGTCCACCAGCGTCCCGATGACCTGCTTGTGCTGGCCCGACTGGGCCGCGAGCTCGGTGGCGCGGCTGCCCTCGGGGTCGAGGTAGGCCAGCACGGCCCCGTGGCGCGGGCGCAGCCGCGGGTGCCCCTGCTCGGCCAGGCGCCCGAACAGCTCCTTCTGCAGCGCGAAGAGCACCTGCGCGGAGAGGACGCCGAGGTCGGTGGGTGTCGTGGTCACTGATGATGACTATATGCGGCAGGGATGGAGGTCACCGGGGCTGCTCGGGACCTTGTCCGGGCTCGCGTCCGGCGCCGGCTCGCTCGAGCCGCCCGACGGCGCGACGACGGCGAGCTCGGTGGGGGCCGCGGACCCGGTGACCGCGGGGCGGCTCGGCTTCGGCGCGGACGGCGAGGTGGTGGCGGCCTGCGCGCCGGGCTTCTGCACGGTGCCGACGCTGAGCGTGACCCCGTTGAGCGTGGTGCGCCGGCCCGCCGTGTCGGTGACGCGCACCGTGAACGGCCCGTTGCCGGCGCCGCTCTCGGCGATCCAGTAGTTGTAGTCGGTGCGGGCGAGCGCCTTGAAGGAACCGCCCGACTGGATCTCCGCGCCGGCCAGGGGGTTCCCGGTGTTGTCGAAGCGCAGCGCGAGCCAGTACCGCGACGAGCCCTCCTTGACGCGAACCGTCATCCCGCCGGGCACGCCGGGATTGCTCACCTGGCTGTAGGAGACCTTGATGATCCCGTCGTCGATCGCCCCGATCCGGGCGAACGCCTGCCGGCTGAGATCGATGTGCCCCGCGGCGCACTCGGGGCACCGATCCGTGATCTTCACGCGGACGCTGCCCTTGGGCCCCTTGACGTCGAGGTACCCGCCGCAGGCCGCCCCGTTCTGGTACTCCGCGTTGCCGAGCGCGACGACGAGCGGCTCCGCGACCTTGTCGAACGAGCAGTTCCCGCCGCCGTCGGCCGCGTAGTAGGTGGCCTGCCCGTTGCCGTTGCCGACGGTGGCCGCGCAGGCGGCCCCGGACGCCTGGGCCACGAGCGCCACGGTGGCGACCCCGGCCACGACGACGCCGGCCCCGGCCACGATGAGCGCGCGGCGGCCGCGCCACCAGGGCGCGGCCCGATGCCCGCGCGGTCCGTCCAGCTCCATCACGGCCGCAGCGTACCGAGCCGCCGAGGCCGAAACCGCAGAAGAAAGCGAAGCTTAAAACTCAGCCCCACCAGCAGACGGCGCCGATGATGCAGTAGAGAGCGATCAGGGTCGCCCCCTCCAGCCAGGTCGACTCGCCGTCGAAGACGATGAAGGCCACGGCGATCACCGTGATCGCTCGACGCTGCGGCCGACGTAGCGAGGCCAGGGCGGCCACGGCGGCGCCCGCGACGACGAAGGCGAGCACGGAGGAGACGCCGGTGTAGCGGGTCACCGCCGCGAGCCCCACGGCCACGGCGCAGATGCCGAAGATGGTGAAGTCGGAGCGAACGAAGACCCGTTCCACGGTCACGGCGTTGAATATGACACTCGATCACAAGTCTGTCGCGGTGGCCGCCCTGTACAGTTCCCGCAGTTTCGCGGCCCGGGCCGGGCGGCCGGCGGCGACCCAGGCGATCCGGCCCGCGAGGTGCGCCGCGAAGTCGGGGTGGCCGTCGCGGTTGGCGGCGTCGAGGCCGTCGCGGGCGGCCGCGTGCAGGATCGCGCGCAGCCGGTCGTACTCGTCCCGCGCCGCCGCCGGCGATTCGTTCACCACGAGCCCGGCCAGCCGCTGCCGGTCGCCGCGCCCGCGCACCCGCGTCTTGGCCGGGTGCACGCGGAAGCCCTCGTCCGCCACCACCTGCGACACCGCGTCGACCAGCGACGACGGCGGGAACGCGCCGGAGAACGCGAGGTCGTCGGCGTAGCGGGTGTACTCGGCCCCGAACGCCGCGGCGAGCCCGCTCAGCCGCCGGTCGAGCCGGTAGGCGCACAGGTTCGCCAGCGCCGGCGAGGTGGGCGCGCCCTGCGGCAGGTGCGGGGCGCGCAGCTGCGACATCAGCGGGCCGTGCCCGCGCAGGACCGCGAACGGCGTGCTCGTCGTGCACAGCGCGGCCAGCGTGTGCGCGACCGGCTCCGGGTAGCCGATCGCGCGGAACAGGCCGTACACCCGCCGCACCGAGACGCTCGAGAAGAACGCGACGAGATCGAGCCGGACGACCACGGCCCGCCCGGCGTGCGGCGCGGCGAACGTGTGCACACTGCGGCCCGGCACGAAGCCGTGCGCGGCGGGGTGCGCCGGCACGCGCCCGAGCACCTCGTCCAGCAGCCGCCGCTGGAGGGCGCGCAGGCGCGGCTTGGGGGCCTCGATCAGACGCGGACCCATCCAGGTGTACCGGTAGTGCCTGAGCGGTTCCACCGTGCTGCGGCGGTTCAGCTCCCGCCGGTCCGCGAACCAGTCGAGCCGGTCGCCGTCCAGCTCCAGGAACTCGGCCAGGGCGGCGAGGTCGCCGAGCGGCGGCGTGTCCCACCGCATGCGCACGACCCGCGTCGGCACCGCCCGGCGCACCACGATCCGCGCCGGCACCCGGCGGGCAGGTGGGCCGCGAGGAATCCGGCGAGCTCCCGCGGGCGGTCGGCGGGGCCTTCGCGGTACCCCCGCAGCATCGCCGAGACCAGGGGGCCCATCCAGCGCGGGCGGCGCCCGACGGCCTCGAACCCGGCCTGGAGCAGCACTGGCCGCGACCAGTCGGCCGCGGCCAGGAAGGCGTGCGCGAGGGCGTGCGCGGCAGCGCGCCCCGACGTAGCCCGGTCGTGCCTGCCCAGACTCGCGCGAAGCGCGGCAGCGGGCCGGCGGTGTGCTGCGGTGCTCAAAGGTGCGCCCCCGGGGTTGCCCCGGAGCGATCACGGCGAGCCGCGATCAGCTCGGGACGCGCTGCCACGCGGACAACCCTACGGCAACCGGTCCTGATACTCCTGCAGCGCTCGCCGCGCGAAGACCTGCTGATACGTGGCGACCCGCTCGGAGCGGCCGCGGCCGATGAAGCTCACGAACCAGTGCAGCACCGCGGTCACCCGGTTCTTGAACCCGACCAGGTAGAGCAGGTGGACCACGAGCCACAGCAGCCAGCCGAGCAGGCCCGCGAAGTGGAACTTGCCGACGCTGGCCACGGCCGAGAAGCGCGAGATGGTGGCGAGGCTGCCCTTGTCGAAGTACTTGAACGGCTGCCCGGTCGGCTCGCCCGCGAGACGCTTGCGGATCTGCCCGGCCGCGTGCCGGCCGCTCTGGATGGCCACCTGTGCCACCCCGGGCAGCTGCTCCAGCGACATCATGTCGCCGACCGCGTAGATCTCCGGGTGCCCGGGGACCGTGGTGTCGGGGTTGACCTTGAGCCGGCCGGCCCGGTCGGTCTCCGCCCCGGTCGCCTCGGCGATCTGCGTCGACAGCGCCGGCGCGGACACCCCGGCGGCCCAGATCTTCGTCGCCGACTCGATGCGCCGCCGCCCGTTGGCGGTCTCGACCTCGATGCCGGTCTCGTCCACGTCGACGACCTTGGTGCTCAGCTCCACCTCGACGCCGAGCTTGTGCAGCTGCCGCAGCGCCTGGGTCGACAGGTGGTCGCCGAACGTGGACAGGACGGTCGGCAGCGCGTCGACGAGGATGATGCGCGCCTGCCGCGGGTCGATGTTGTGGTACTGCCCCGGCAGGTGCCGGTGCGCGAGCTCGGCGATCTGCCCGGCCATCTCCACGCCGGTCGGGCCGGCGCCGACGACCACGAACGTGAGCAACCGCTCGATCACGGCCGGGTCGGTCTCGATCTCGGCCAGCTCGAAGGCGCCGAAGATCCGCCCGCGCAGCTCCAACGCGTCGTCGATGCTCTTCATGCCGGGCGCGAACTCGGCGAACCGGTTGTTGCCGAAGTAGGACTGCGAGGCGCCGGCGGCCACGATGAGCGAGTCGTAGTCGACGCTGTAGGCGACCCCGGGCGCGACCACGTCGACCCGCCGGGCCGCGGGATCGACGTGGGTCGCGGTGCCGAGCAGCGTCTTGACGTTGTCCTGCCGCTTGAGGATCTCGCGGATCGGCGGCGCGATCTCGCCCTCGGACAGGATGCCGGTCGCCACCTGGTACAGCAGCGGCTGGAACAGGTGGTAGGCGGTGCCGTTGATCAGGGTGATGTCGACCGGGGCGCCCTTGAGCGCCTTGGTCGCGAAGAGCCCCCCGAACCCGGCCCCGATGATGACCACCCGATGCCGCTGCGAACGCTCATCCATGTGCATCTCCCGATGGGTCAGTGGACCCTGCTATTCAAGTACACCACCGTTCCCGCCGCGGAGCGGTGTGTCCTGCACTACCTCGCGCCGGCCCTATTGCGGCAGGAGTCCGCGCACGTAGGCGGCCTGCCCGGCGTGCTGCACGGCGTCGTCGAGCACGCTCACGAGCCGCACCGCGAGCGACACCGGCGGGTCCCAGCGCTCGTCGACGATCTTGTCGAGCTCGTCCTCGTCGAGCCGCGCCACGAAGGCGCGGGTGCGGGCGTAGACCGCGTCGAAGTACTCCAGCAGCGCCTCCGGCGACTCCGGCCGCACCGCCTCGACCTCGTCCGGCGTGTGCCCGTAGCCGGTGTCGTGCGCGTGCGCCTCGAGCCCGAACCGCTTCGCGTGATCCCCGGTGACCCAGAGCTGCTCGGCCCCGTCCAGCAGGTCCGTGACGTGGTCGTCCTGCACCCGGGTGAGATGCCAGACGAGCCAGCCGATCGAGTTCGCCCCGGGCCGCGGCGCCCAGTGCAGCTGCTCGGCGCTCAGCCCCTCCACAGCCCCGCGCACCAGGTCGGGCAGGCGCCCGTAGCCCTCGGCCAGCAGTTCGTTCACGCGCATCGCTCAGCACTCCTTTCCGCGCTTGGTCACCTCGCACCCTTACCCATCCCGGCCCCGGCGATGCCTCGCCGGACATGCCAGTGGCCCCCGGCGAACCGGGGGCCACTGGAGAAGCGGCACTACAGGAAGGCCAGAGCCGGCACGAACTTGTTCGCGTCGATGGTGCCCCAGCCCGAGCTCAGGTCGTAGCCGGGCTTCGCGGGGAAGCCGGTCACGCCCTCGAAGCTGTTGTCGCCCGAGGTCACGTCCACCAGGCCGGTCGGCAGGTGGGTGTGGGTGCTGCCCGCGCCCAGCAGGTACAGGGCCGCGTTGATGTCGCCCAGGCGGCGGCCCGCCTGCTGGTCGGCGAGGGCCACGATGCCCGAGAAGATCGGGGTGGCCTCGCTGGTACCGCCGAAGATGTGCCACGGCGAGTCGGCGCCGACGAAGGTGTAGTACACCCACGCCCCGCCGTCGACCGCGGCGCTCATCGAGATGTCCGGCGTCCCGCGGTGGTTGCCCACCACGTTCTGCACGCCGGCCTGGAAGAGCGGGCGCGGGAAGACGTGCGAGAGCCCGCCGCCACCGGCCCCGTAGCCGTCGTTCCACACAACGTCGTTCGAGACGCGCTTGCCGCTGTTGTCGAGGTTGAGCTGCGTACCGCCGATCGAGGTCACCAGCGGGTCCGACGACGGCCAGGAGTTGACCGGGTAGGTGTAGAGGTCCTCACCGTTCGCCTGGTAGTCCGTGGCCCCGGCATCGCCCGAGGCGGCGAGCACCGTGACGCCGTGCAGCGCCGCGTCGGTGTAGGCGTACCGCAGCTTCTGGATGCTGCTGAAGTCGCCCTTGTCGAAGCCGGGGAACGTGTTCTCGGTCGCGCCGAAGCTCTGCGAGATCACGTCGCCGACGCCCTTGTCGATGAGCGCCTTCTCGGCGTCCATCATCTCGGGCAGGCCGGTGACCCCCTCGGTCTCGGCGACCGGCGTCTCCACGAGCACGATCTTGGCGTCGGGTGCGATGGCGTGCGCGTACTCGACGTCGAGCGTGGTCTCCTGGGCCCAGCCGACGTGATCGGCGTTGGCCGGGTCGAACGGGGGCACGTTGCCGGCCTTGACGATCTGGACGTTCGTGTTCGGCAGGCCGAACTGCGCGTCGAAGACCTCGAGGTCGTGCTGGATCGTCGGCGACCCGAACGAGTCGACGATGACGATGGTGCGGCCCTTGCCCGTGATACCGCGGGAGTACAGCGGGTTGAGGTTGTACGCCGTGCGGTACTGCAGCGGCGAGTAGCAGTGGATGCCGATCTGCGCGAGGCAGTCGGACGTGGACAGCGGGGCGGTCCGGGAGACCTTTTCGACATGCCCGGTGATCGCCGGACGGAGCTTGAACGCGGGCGCCGCGGCCGAGGCCGCCGCCGGCAGGGCCACCGCGGCGAAGCCGGCCACGGTGGTGGTCACGACCGTCGCGACGGCGGCCCGGGACACGATCGAGATGAGCTTCATCGACACCTCTCGAGCAAGGCCAAATTGGACCCGCCCATCGGACCCCGCTACGAGGCTGCCGCGCCATCGGCCGAACCCTATTCGTTACCCTTTCTCAACCCAGAGCCCCTTCCAAATGGGACATCTTCCCGGAATAATCCCGCCACCATCACGTAACGATGTCTGGTCGCTCCCAGTCAACTTCCAGCTACCGGCGGCGCTAGACGGGCGTTCCGTCCTCGGCCGAGACGACCTCGGCGATCGTGGCGAAGAAGGCGGCGATGCCCGGGCGGTTGGCCCCCTTGGCCCGGGACGCCTCGCGGTCCTCGGCCGAGGCCCAGTCGACGATGTCGAGCCACTCGCCGCCGGCGAGGCGCACGAGCCGGGCGCCGAGGAACCCGGTCCGGTCGGCCTCGAAGTCGGCCAGCATGCCGGGCCGGGCGGCGAGGAAGGCGTCGGTCTGCTCGGTCGCTACCCGCAGTCGGGTCAGTTCCACCATGGCGGTCATGACACAAGCTTGTCCTAGACTCCGGCACGGGTCGGGCAGTGCATCGGACAGTGCAATCGACATCGGCGGTTCTCCCGCGTTCGTCGTTGCCGCCGGTTTCGCTTCGCTACGATGAAGGCTCCCCCGTTTGGATCTTGGTCGCCGCTCGCGCTGCGGCCCGGTCCTTCGTCGGGAGGAGAGCAGCGTTGCTTCGGGAGACGGGCCGCTGGACCGCGCTGGTACTGGTCGCGGCCGCCGGTGGCGTCATGCTCGCATCGCCGGCCGAGGGCAGCATCCTCGGCGCGGCCGGTGACGGCATCGAGGGTTCATACGTCGTCACGTTGAAACGTGCCGGCTTCCAGGCGCAGAGCCGGAATCCGGTCCAGCGCAAGGCCGCGGTCAGCGCCGCGGCCGACTCGCTGGCCAGCCGGTACGGCGGCACGGTCGGCATGCGGTACAGCAGCGCCCTGCAGGGCTTCTCGGTCTCGGGTCTCGGGGACGAACAGGCCAAGCGGCTGGCCGGCGACGCATCGGTGGAATCGGTCGAACGTGACGTCCGGTTCGGCCCGAAGGAACGGCCCGGCGGCCAGGACGCCCGGGCGGAGGGCACGCAGCCGTACCCGCTGTACTGGAACCTGGACCGCATCGACCAGCGGGCGGGTTCGAGCTATTCCTACACCTATCCGAACCAGGCGCCGTCGGTGCATGCCTATGTCGTGGACTCCGGCGTCGACAAGTACAACTGGGACTTCGGCGGCCGCGTCACGTGGGGGCGCAATTTCGTCGACCGGGTGGCGCGGCCGTTCGACCCGTACGGCCGCAACCAGAGCGGCAACAACAGCAACGACCCCAGCGTCCTGAACGACTGCGAGGGGCGAGGGACGTTCGCCGCCGGTGTGCTCGGCGGCGCGCAGTACGGCGTGGCCAAGAACGTACAGATCACCGCCGTGCGCGTGGCCGACTGTTACGGCGCCGGCTTCATCTCGGAGATCGTCGCCGGCATCGACTACGTCACGTACTACGCGGTGAAGCCCGCGGTAGCGAACTTCGGTATCGGCGGCGACATCATCAGCCCGTCGATCGACAATGCCCTGCGGTACTCGATCGAGGCCGGCATCACCTGGACGGTCGGCGCCGACGACGACTACGAATACGATCCGGGCGGCAATGCCTGTTACCACTCGCCCAGCAGCGTGCGGACGGCACTGGTTGTCGGGGCCTCGGATGTGTACGACAACCGGCCCGCCTGGGCGGATTACGGGCCGTGCGTCACGATGTTCGCCCCCGGCGTCTGGATCAATTTCACCACCGGCTCCAGAGACGGCACGGCGATGGCCGCGCCGCATGTCGCCGGGGCCGCGGCGATGATTCTCGAGGCGCACCCGGGCTACAGCCCGGATCAGGTCCGCCAAGCGCTCCTGCAGAGCTCCACCGTCGGCGCGGTGAAGAATCCCGGCCCGGGCAGCCCGAACCGCCTGCTCTTCGTGCGTCAGGAGGACCCGCCGCTGCTCGGCTCGCGGGTCAAGGGCCTGTACAACCCTCGCTTCGGCACCTCGGAGGCGTACGCGAGAGCGAAGGACTCCAATCACATCGCCTACGCAACCTGGACCGACGAATGGACGGGGTGGACCGATCTCGGCGGCGACAGCACGGACGATCCGGCGCCGCTGTACAACCCGCGATTCGGTACCACCGAGGTCTACACGCGCCTGTCCAACGGCCACGTCGCGTACCGGTACTACTCCAGCGGCTGGGCGGACTGGATCGATCTGGGCGGCGACATCGTCGGCTCACCGGCGGCGCTGTACAACCCGCGATTCGGCACCACCGAGGTCTACGCGCGGACCACGGACGGGCACCTGAAGTACCGCTACTTCTCCAACGGCTGGTCGGAGTGGTACGACCTGGGCGGCGGCGCCGCGAGCGATCCGGCGCTGCTGTACAACCCGAAGTACGGCACCACGGAGGCGTACGTCCGCGGCGTCGACGGGCATGTGCGGTATCGCTACTACCTCGACGGATGGGCCGACTGGATCGATCTGCAGGGCGCCGTCACGGGCAATCCACAGGTCATCTTCAACCCGAAGTACGGCACGACCGAGGTGTACGCGCGAACCACGAACGACACGCTCGCCTACCGCTACTACCTCGGCGGCTGGGCCGGCTGGATCGATCTGGGCGGCGCGCTGAACGACAGCCCCGGGCTCGTCTACAACCCGAAGAGCGGCACCACGGAGGCCTACGTCCGCACAGCGTCGTCCCAGGTCGAATACGTCTACTACCTCGGCGCCTGGTCGGGCTGGAACCAACTCGGCGGCAGCACCGCAGTCGCTCCCTCGGTCGTCTACAACGCCAAATTCGGCACGACCGAGCTGTACACCCGCACCGCGGATTTCCACGGCAACGTCAGCTACTACGCCGGCGGCTGGCAGCCCTGGAGCGACATCTCCGCATAGCTGTCGAGCTCCGAGAGCCCTGGCCCCGGTGCGAGACCTCCGGGTCCTGGGCGGCGCAGACGCGGAAAAGGGGGCCGCCGGGCCCCCTTTTCCGATGAGCGGGGCATCAGCCGATCTTGGTGAACTTCTCCCAGTCGCCGATCGCGGTGCGGTTCGCGGTGAGCTTGCCGCCGTTGTTCATGTCCGCCGTGACGTACGTGCCGTTGGCCCCGGCCAGGATGCTCGTGCTGCCGTCGGGGTTGGTGACCAGCTTGAACCGCTCCCACGCGCCGACCACCGCGCGGTTCGCCACCAGCAGCCCGCCCTTGGTCAGCTCGGCCGTCACGTACGCCGAGTTCGCGTGCGCGCGCAGCGCCACGTCGCCGTCGCCGAGGTCGATGACGTCGTACTGCTCCCAGGCCCCCACCGCGTCCCGGTTCCCGGTCATCGTGGCCTTGTTGTTGAGATCCGCGGTGACGATCTTGCCGTTGACGTTCGCGCGGAGGCTGACCAGCGCCGGCAGCGGGACCTTGGTGAACTTCTCCCACGCGCCGACCGCCGACCGGTTCGCCACCAGCTGGCCGCCGTTGTTCAGGTCGGCGGTCACGTACCTGCCGTTGGCCCCCGCGAACAGGCTGATCGTGCCGTCGGCGTTGTCGCCGACCGTGAACTTCTCCCACGCCCCGACCGCGCTGCGGTTGGCGACCAGCCGGCCCCCGTTGGTGAGGTCCGCGGTCACGTACAGCCCGTTGGAGCGCGAGCGCAGCGCGATGTCACCGTTGCCGGCGCTCAGCACGTCGTACCGCTCCCACAGCCCGATCGCGTCACGGCTCGCGGCCAGCGTGGCCGAGCGGGTGAGGTCGGTGCTGACGTACCGGCCGTTCGCGTTCGCCCGCAACTCCACCGGCGGCCCTTCCGCCGGCACGTCCCCGGCGAGCTTGGTCAGGGCCGCATAGTCGCCGTTGACCACGTTGCGGTCATACGTCCCGGCCGAGTTGTTCCCGCCCGCGTACTGCCAGATCGCGTACGACGTCCAGCCGCTGGGCATCACCCGCGGCCCCGTCGTGGACCCGAAGTCGGCCACATCGAGGGGGTTGGCGCCGAACTCGGTGGAGTTGCCCGTGCACGGGTTCCACCAGTTCGGGTTCGTGTAGATCATCATGTCCCGGCCGATACGAGCCTTCACCCGGTCGGTGAAGCCACGAATCCACGCGACCATCGCCTCCGGCGTCAGGTTCCAGCAATCCGGAAGCTTGAGCGACGGATACGGCCACTCCAGGTCCAGGAACGGCACCAGCGTCTGAGAGTTATTGACCCACTCCGCACGGTCGAGGAAATAGTTCGCCTGCCCCACCGGATCACCCAGATCCGGCCGGGCGAACGCGTAGGCGCCGGTGAGAATGCCGGCCCCCTTCGCGGACGTGTAATCGGCATGAAAGTACGGATTCGTGTAGTACGTGCCCTCCGTCGCCTTCACATAGGCGAACCGGACACCGCCCGCGGCCACCCCGGGCCAGTCGATCTGATGCACGGAATGGTCATGGCTGGAAACGTCGATACCCAGCTGCGAATAGCCCGAAGGCACCGTGGTCACGGCCGCGGCCGCGCCGGTGACGGCGTTCGCGCGCACACCCGGCGGACTCCCGGCGTGAGCGTATCCGCCACCGTCATCCGACGACTGCGCCGAGGCGCCCACCAACCCGAGCGGCAGCAGGCCGCAGGCGACGAGAAACGTGGCCGCGGCCAGCCTGGACACCGGGAATCGTAACGGCATGCCCGAGAATGTACGCACGAATACGAAACCGCGTGACCCCGGGGAACCCAACACCACCGATTCCGAACGCCGATCGCCGGGACACCCGAGGCGGGAATGGCCGAAAGAACGACGACGGGGTGAGCACATCGGACGAACGGTGCCATCCAATGCGCCGATTGCTCCCCGACGCCGCCCGAAATGCGGCGCGACGTCCCCGCCACCGAGGTCGATCACGCCGACGCATCGGCCAGCCCCGTCGAGTCCTCTCAGGAGGGCAGGCCCTGAAACTTCTCCCATGGGCCGACCGCGGTCCGGTTGGCAATGAGCGGCTGCATGCCGCCGGCCTCCGCGGTGACGTACTTGCCGTTCACGCTCGCCACCAGCGACCGCGTGCCGTCCTCCGGGTTGACGACGATCTTGAACTTCTCCCACGCCCCGATCGCAGTACGGTTGGCGATCAGCGGCTGATTGCCGGCCGCCTCAGCGGTGACGAAGCGGTAGTCGGCGTGGGCAAAGAACGCGACCTGCCCGCTGCCGGCGTCGATGAGGTCGTACGTCTCCCATGAGCCGACCTGCGTGCGATTCGCGATCAGTGCGCCGCGGCCGCCGTTCTCGGCACAGACGAAGCCCCTGACCACCGACGACCACGACACGTTCGTGGCGACCGTTCCGGCGAACCGCTCCCACGGCCCGATCGCGTCGCGGTCCGTCGTGAGCACCCCGTCGTAGTTCGAGCTCACGAACTTCCCGCTCGATCTGTCCCGGAGGCTGAGCGCGCCGTCGGTCCCGACCACGAGCTGGAACGGGTGCGCCTGGTCGGCCGTCGCCATCAGCTTCCCGTCGATGGTCGCGGGAGCCACGAACAGACCGGTGACCGCGGAGTGCAGCGCGACGTCCCCGCCACCGAGGTCGACCATGTCGAACTGCTCCCATTCGCCGGCCGCGGTGCGGTTGGCGACCAACGGCTTGCCGCCGCGGGCCTCCGCACTGACGTACCGCAGGCTGCTCAGCGCCAGCAGCGACAGCTTCCGGGTCGAGGTCTGCGCCTGGACCTGTTTGCCGACGACGGCGGTCCGCCCGTCGGCGTCGGCGACGGTCAGCGTGACCGTGTACGTGCCGACCGCCCGGTAGGTGTGCCGCACGCGCGTGGAGGAGGTGATGGTCGTGCCGTCGCCGGTGTCCAGCGTGAAGGAGGTGAGGCGGGCCAGCCCGGCGCGGGAGACGCCCGGATCGAGCTCGAACGTGTTGGGCGCTCCGTCGATGGGCGTGACGGTGAAGTCCGCCGCCGGCCCCGCCGGGGCGGCGACGTCGACGAAGACCGCTCGCGCGGGAATGCGGTCGATCTTGACGGCCGGTCCCGTCGCGCCGGTGGCCGGGTCGAACGGCACCATCAAGCCGGACGTGCCGTCGTCGGCGGCGATGAACGCCCGCCGGCCGTCCGGCGCGACGGCGACCGTGTGGGCGTGCGCGCCGACCGGCACCGTCGCCGCCACCGCGTTGGTGGCCGTGTCGATGACGGCGACCGAGTTCGCCTCGTAACTGCTGACGTAGGCTCGCGCACCGTCCGGCGCCATCGCCACGTCCAGCGGCCGGGCGCCGACGGCTATGGTGGCGGTGACCGCGTTCGTCGCGAGGTCGAGGACCGAAACGGTGTTGTCGCCGAGATTCGCGACATACGCGTGCTTGCCGTCCGGCGTGACGGCGATCGCCCTCGACTGGCTGCCGACCTGGATGGTCGCGGTGACCGTGTTCGTCGCGGTGTCGACCACGGCCACGTTGCCGTGCGGGTTCGTATAGGTCTCAGCGGCGACGACGTAGGCGTGCCTGCCGTCCGGGGCAACCGCGACGTCCTTGGGGTTCTGGCCCACCACGACGCTGGCGATCACCTTGTAGCCGGTGACGTCGACGACGGCCAGGGACTTGTCCGAGTCGTCGGCAATATAGGCGCGGTCGCCGCCCGGCGTGAGCGCGACGCTCAGGTCGCCGCTGCCGACCCGGGGGACGGTGGTGATGATCCTGCTCCGGGCGACGTCGACCACGTTGAGCCCCGACGTGTTGTTGGCGACATAGGCCAGACCCCTGCCCGGGTCGACGGCGATTCGGCCGACGCTGAAGGGCTGCGGCGCACCGCCCGTGTCGCCGATCGTGTTGATGTCCTTGCCGGTCGCGGCGTCGACCACCGTCGCGAGGCCGGAGCCGGAACCGCCGACGTAGACGACCTGCCTGGAGCCCGCCGCGGCGGCCGCCGGGGCGACGACGACAACCAATGCGGTGGCGGCGCCGACCGTCGCCGCGAGCCCGGCGGAGAGAAGCTTCTGCACAGCGGCATTCTGCAAGACCAACTGCAAGCCCGGCGTCCCAGGGCGCATGTACGGACAGATCCGGCACGGACCGCTGGACTCAGCCACCGCCGCGGCAGCCAACGTGACTCACACCTTTTCGCGAGTCACGCACACCCCGCCGAAGCGTCGGGAACTGCGCAAACATCACGGCGCGAGCAGCCGCCGAGCAACACCTGCGGCCCAAACGGACAAAAACCCATGGAATGCAATTGATGATGTCAAATGATGCCTGGTGGGCCGCCAGAGACTCGAACCTGAACCTACGGAGTCAGGGCAGCGGGGTTCCGTGAAGCCGGATTCGTTGCCGCACAACGGTTCCAACTTGGACGGGTCCGGCTCGGTGTGATCGGTTGCTGTACTTTGCTGCTGCACTTTGGAGCCGCGCACATGGCTGCCCACGAGGTCACCGGCGTTGTACAATTTTCTGTACGTCAGCGCCAAGGGGGACCGATGCGTACTGTCAGCTATTCGGAGGTTCGGCAGAACCTCGCCAAAGTCCTGGACCAGGTCGTCGACGATGCAGAGGAAGTCGTGGTTACCCGCTCCGGCCACGAGGCCGCGGTTATCATCTCCCTCCGCGAGTACGAGTCCTTGAAGGAGACGGCCTACCTGATGGCCAGTCCTGCCAACGCCCGCCGCCTCAATGAGGCGATCGAGGAGCTGCGCGCGGGCGGCGGCGAGGTCCGTGACCTGGTCGACCCAGACAGCAGCACGGAAGCGGCGTGAAGATCCAGTTCGCCTCCCGCGGCTGGGAGGATTACCTGAGCTGGCAGCAGAACCGCCAAATGCTCCGCCGGGTCAACCAGCTGATCGAGGACATCCGCCGCAACGGCCACGAGGGCATCGGCAAGCCAGAGCAGCTGCGCGGCAACTGGGCCGGATTCTGGTCCCGTCGCATCGACCAGGAACACCGCCTCGTGTACCGAATCGTCGACGACGTGGTGCAGATTGCCCAGTGCCGCTACCACTACGAGTAGCGCTCCCCGCTAGCCCCTCCGCATACCCGTCGTAGGTCGGGGAGGTCGACGGCGCCATCCGCGAGGTGGAGGAAGCGGTCGCGGCCGAGGGTCTGCGGGGCAGCGTCGCCCCTCCCCACGACAAGCCCACCGAGCCGAAGCGGCAGCGCTCCACGAAGCGGCGCCAGGGCGCCCCGGACCTACCGCGCCAGAGGGTCGATCCGCCACCATCGGCCGGACCTACACCGCCCCGGACGGCACCGAGTACCGGCCCTCGATGTGGCTGACCGTAACCCTGGACTCATACGGCCCCGTACGACCGGACGGCTCCCCGGTCGACCCGACCACCTACGACTACCGCCGGGCGGCCTGGGACGCGATCACCTTCCCGCGGCTGCTCGATCGGTTCTGGCAGAACCTGCGCCGCTGCGTCGGCTGGAACGTCCAATACGCCGGATGCGTGGAACCGCAGCGGCGGCTCGCCCCGCACGCCCACTTCGCCATTCGCGGCACCATCCCCCGCGCGGTGCTTCGACAGGTCGTGGCCGCGACCTACCACCAAGTGTGGTGGCCGAAAGCCGAGGAACTGTCCTGCCGACCGGTCTGGGACGCCGACGCCGAAACCTGGTGCGACAGCGCCACCGGCAACCCGCTGATCGACTGGGACACCGCAGTCGACGCGATCGACGACGAGCCGGCCCACGTCACCCGGTTCGGCGCCCAGGTCCGCGCCGAGGGCGTCAACGCCAACGATCGGGACGTCGACCGGACCATCGGCTACATCACGAAGTACATCACCAAGTCGGCTGCCGACTGCCACACCGTGACCACCGACCGGCAGCGCGACCATCTGGAACGGTTCTGGCGTGAGCTGCTGGTGACGCCGTGCTCGGAGCGGTGCGCGAACTGGCTGCTCTACGGCATCCAGCCGAAGAACGCGCACGCTCGGCTCCGGCCCGGCAACTGCAAAGGGCGAGTACACCAGCGCTCCACGCTCGGGATAGGTGGCCGGCGCATTCCCGTCTCGCGCGACTGGTCGGGCAAGACTCTGGCCGATCACCGCTACGACGCCCGCGCTTGGGTCCAAGCGCTCCTTGGCGTCTCCGACGGCGACACCGCCGCCGACCCCGAGTCGCTGGCGCCCGTCGCGTGGGAGCTCGCGCGGCCCAACGATCCGGACCTACCGCCTATGCGGCACCGACTGCTGCGCGCGCTGGCCCAGCGCATCCAGTGGCGCAACGCGCTCAACGCCGCCCGGGACCGCGCGGCCCAGTACGACAGCACGACGGTTCTTTCGGCAACTGGCGACGACGGGGGAGGAATCGCAGCACGAGTGAACGGTCATCGGCATTCGCACCCAAGTGGCTGTCGCCGGCGCAGGTGGCGCTGTTGCTCGGGTTCGGCATCTCGAAGGTGAAGATGAAGATCGCGACAGGCGAGCCGCGATCGGTCAAGGACGGCAAGTACCGCCGGATTCTGCCCGAGTGGGTGGACGAGTACATCCGGGACCAGATCGAGCGGCAGGAGGCGGCCTGATGGCGAGTCGCGCGCGGGCTAATGGAGAGGGCTCGATCTACCCGTACCGGAATGGTTTCGCCGCCTACGTCTGGGTGACCAAGCCGGACGGCAAGCGCGGCCGGAAGTACGTGTACGGCAAGACGCGGGACGACGTCCACGAGAAGTGGATCAAGTTGCACGCCAAGGCGAACGACGGCCCGGTGGCGACGAAGACGCCCACGATCGGCTCGTACGCGGCGTACTGGTTGGAGGAGATCGTCAAGCCCAATCTCGCGCCGGGCACGTACGTGGCGTACGAGGTGGCGTGTCGGCTGTACATCGTTCCGGGTCTCGGCAGAAAGAAGCTCAACGTGCCGTCGCGGGACGTGCAGACGTGGATCAACGAGGTCGCTCGGACCTGCCAGTGCTGCGCACAGGGGCGCGACGCCCGTCGGCCGAAGAACAAGCGGCGCTGCTGCGCGGTTGGCCGATGCTGCCGGTCGTTGTTGTCGCCGGTGTCGCTCGCGCACATCCGGCGGACGCTGCGATCGATGCTCGGACAGGCGATGGTCGAGGATTCGGCAACTCGAAACGTGGCGAAGCACCTGCGGCTCCCGGGCGGCGCGGCCGGTCCGGCGGAGCTCGTGGAGCACGGACGAGGCACGTCGGTTTCTGGAGTCGGCGCGGGCAGACGGAGATCCGCTGTACGCCGCCTACGTCCTGGTCCTCGTGCTCGGGCTCCGCAAGGGCGAGATGCTGGGCCTCACCGACGACGCGATCGACTGCGCCGGCTGGGACCGGCGCTGCAAGGCGCACCGGGCGGCGTTCTGTGTTGAGTGCGTGGCGGAGTACGACGTTGCGCTCCGAATCGATCGGCAACTCCAGCGGATCGGTTCGGAGCTGCTGCACCGGGAGACGAAGACCATTACGTCCGACGCCAGGCTTCCGCTGCCACCGATCTGTGCGGTGGCCGTTCGGCAACGCCACCTTGACGTGGAGCGGGACAGCACGGAGGCTGGCGATCTGTGGCACGGGCTGCGCCTGCTGTTCACAACCCGGTTCGGCACGCCGATTGAGCCGAGGAACTTCAACCGGTACTGGGACCGGCGCTGCTACGCGGCCGGCGTCCCCCGCATCACGGTCCGGGACGCCCGCCGCACTTGCGGTTCTCTGCTGGCAGACCTGGATGTCCATCCGCGGGTGGCAATGCAGATTCTGCGGCACGCCAAGTTCTCGATCACGATGGAGGTCTACACGAACGTCTCCTCCAAGAAGACCCGCGATGCCCTTAGGCGACTGTCTGCAAGCCTTGCCTAACCCAAGTGGGTCTCAAGGCGCGCATGGATCCATCCGGCTTCTCCTTCGGGGGCTAATTCCTAGCGGACACCCCCACCAGGACGTACGATTCGCCGGTCATTCCAAGAGGGGGAAGATGATGCGCGACCAAACGCAGATCCTGGCCTACGCCGATCTTCTAGCTAAGAGGTTGTCCCAGGACATGAAGTGGGTCGCGCGAGACGGTGCGTACACGGGCGGCTACTGGCAAGCCGATGACAACGCTGCGCTCCATCGAATCGAAGCACGGGCGACAAGTGTCCTGGAGTTCCTTCGACGCTACGCGGGCGAGGACAGTTATTGGACCCGACGTGCGTTCGACATCTTCCAGAGCAAGGGCGGCAACGTCTCAAGCGAAACAGGCGCACGCGCCATCGGTGAACTGTTGCACGCGTGGGCAGACCAAGTAGATGCAGGGGTCATCGAAATCGTCGGCACCCGTGAGTGGGCAGAGGCCGGGGTAGTTAGCACCGACGTGATGAGTCAGGTCCGCCGGTTGAATGAGGATAGAGACAATCACCCGGCCGCAGCGATTGTGCTCTGCGGCGCGGCGCTAGAGATCGCTCTTCGGGCTCTAGCCGATGCACGAAATGTGGCGCGACCGCCAAAGGCCACGATAAGCGTTCTGAGCGGCGCCCTTCGCCAAGCCGGCATCCTCACAGTGCAAGACGTCAAGGACATCGAGGCGCTAGGTGGTGTGCGGAACCTGGCTGCACACGGAGACTTCGACCAGCTCAGTGCCGACCGTGCAGGGCTGATGGAGCAACACACCAACCTCTTGCTGCGACGGCTGGCAGACCTACATCCGTAGCTGAGACCCCCGCTGCTGTACTTTGCAGCTGTATGCGGTCCGAAACGGTGAAGCCGGCGCCATCGGCACCGGCTCTGACCTCGACGTCCAGTGGGCCGCCAGGGACTCGAACCCTGAACCTACGGATTAAAAGTCCGCAGCTCTGCCATTGAGCTAGCAGCCCGCGCCCAACAGGGTACCCTGCCCGCCCCCTCGACACCGCGCGCGTTTCCCGAGCCCCGCCGACCAGGCCCGAAAACGCCCGCCGGCGGCCCCCCACACCCCTGGGAGGGCCGCCGCCGGGTTCGGAGGGGAAACGATCAGCAGGACAGCGAGCCGGCCCCCGTGCCCGTGCCCAGGATCGACACGAAGCGCTGGTACGCCGCCACGCGGCTCTGGACCTGCGCCGGGTTGCGGCCGCCGCACTCCAGGCTGCCGTTGATGCTCCGGATCGTCTCGCCGAAGCCGGCGCCGTTGACGATCGCGTTGTGCGGGGTCATGGTGCCGGGGCCGCTCTGGGTGTTCCAGTACCAGAGCGCGGTCTTCCAGGCGACGGCCGAATCGGTCTGCACGAGGTTCGGGTTGTGCAGCAGGTCGATGCCGAGCGCGTCGCCCGCGGCCTTGTAGTTGAAGTTCCACGACAGCTGGATCGGGCCGCGGCCGTAGTACGCCGACTGGCCGGCCGGGCAGCCGTAGGACTGGCTCGTGTCGCAGTAGTGCGGGTAGTTCGCGGTGTTCTGCTCCACGACGTACACCAGGCCGCCGGTCTCGTGGTTCACGTTGGCCAGGAACGCGGCCGCCTCCTGCTTGCGCACGTCGTCCGAGCCGGTCCTCGCGAAGCCGGGGTACGCCGACAGCGCCGCCACCAGGCCCGAGTAGGTGTAGAAGGAGTTCCGGCCCGGGAACATCTGGTTGAACTGCGCCTCGCTGACCACGAAGGAGCCGTTGGAGGGGGGCGGAGTCGTGCCGCCGCCGCCACCGCCGCCGGTGCCCGAGCAGGTGTACGGGTCCCAGAACCAGGTGCTGATCACGGGGCTGTAGCCGGGGTTGTCGTGTTCGGCGATGTAGAACTTGCCGTCCGTGAACTTCACGATGTCGCCGGTCACGTAGTTGCGGCCCTGCACCCACGCCGGGAAGTTGCAGCCGCCGGCCGAGCCGGTCTGGGGCGGCTGGGTCGTCGGCGAACCGCCGCCACCGCCGCAGGAGCCCTGGTCCTGCCACACCCCGGTGTTCCCGGGGGGCGCCTCGTTCTGCGTCCACCACTTGGCGAGGTAGTTGTGGCCGTTGCGGGAGACCGTCGCGCCTCCGGTGTAGACCGCGGAGGCCTGCCACGCGGGGCTGCACGACGCGGCCGAGGCGGGCAGCATGTTGAACACCGCGACCACCCCGCCCGCGATGGTCACCGCGGCGAGCATCGCCAGCAGGCGGACTCTCGACACCGTTGATCACTCCTTCTGAACCAGCCGATTGACCAGCCCATATGACCAGGAGCGGCGGCTCGGAGGAGCGAACGTCATCTTTTTATGAAGAATATTTACGGTTGCCTTGAGGCCCGGGCGCGGCGAGTGATCTGCATCACTTGTTCCAGGTCGAAAAGATCTCCACACAAACGGTGCGGTGCGCAAAAGAAGCGCCCTGGGTACAGTGACCCACGGTCACGTCCAGCAGGCGCCGCCCCCGGTGCCGGGCGGGGCTGCCGCCCAATCGCCGCACGTGGCGAGCCGGGGACCCACCGTTACGTTGGGGTGAGTCCGCCCTTCCTCCGATCGGAGGGGCGGTAGGGATCGTTCCGTCCCGAACCCGTCAGCTAACTCGGTCGGCGGCCGACGGAAGGAACAACGAACCAGATGTCATCGCGACATCCCTACCGGCGCATGATGGTCGCGCTGCTGGCGGCTCTGGTAGTCGGGGGGCTCGCCGCCACGCCCGCCGCGGCCGAGCCCGGCGGCGACACCGGCGACGAGGGGTCCAGCGCGAACCCGACCCTGGGCTCCGTGCTCGAGGACAGCACCCGCGCCTGGTCCGAGGCGAAGGAGAAGTTCGACGCCTCGGTCAAGCGCCAGGGCGAGCTCACCGCGCAGCTGCAGGCGACCGAGGCCCAGCTGGCCACGGTCCAGGAGCAGGTGGCCGCGATCGCCGTCGCGGCCTACCGCACCGGCCCGCTGACGACGTTCGCCGCGCTGATGGACGCCGGCACCCCGGACAGCTTCGCCGAGCGGGCCGACACCATCAACCAGATCGCCCACCACAACGACAACCTGCTGCACGAGCTCAAGGGGCTCAAGGAGAGCCAGGCCGCGCAGAAGAAGGCGCTCGAGGACGAGGTCGCCGCGCAGCAGCAGCAGGTCCAGACGATGGAGCAGAAGAAGAAGGACGCGGAGACCGCCCTGAAGCTGGCCGGCGGGCCGAGCAAGGGCTTCGTCACGGCGAACCTGCCGACCGCCGACCCGGTGCCGCGCACGTCCAGCGGCGGGCTGCCGAAGGAGTCGTGCAGCGTCAAGGACCCGACGACCACCGGCTGCATCACCCCGCGCATGCTCCACGCGATGCAGGAGGCGCAGAAGGACGGCTTCAAGCGGTTCGTCGCGTGCTTCCGGCCGAGCGGGCCCTACGAGCACCCCAAGGGCCGGGCGTGCGACTTCTCGGTCCAGACGAAGAACGGATTCGGTGGCGTGGCCTCCGGTGACGACTACGTCTACGGCAGCACGCTGGCCGCGTACTTCGTGAAGAACGCGAACCAGCTCGGCGTCATGTACGTCATCTGGTTCAAGGAGATCTGGACCCCGGCGGTGGGCTGGCACCATTACAGCGGCGTCGCCGGCGACCCCTCCAGTGACCACACGAATCACGTGCACCTGTCGATCCTGTAATCCTCAAACGCGCGACCGGCCGGCCGATGGGGTACCCGTCGACCGGCCGTTTCCGTCGCAGGGGGAATAGCAGTGAAGTACCGTCTCGTGACCCGCAGCGACTTCGACGGACTCGTCTGCGCGGTCCTGCTGCGGCACCTCGACCTCATCGGCGACATCACGTTCGTGCACCCGAAGGACGTGCAGGACGGCGCGGTGGAGGTCGGGCCGACGGACATCCTCACGAACCTGCCGTACGCCCCCGGCGCCCACCTGGTCTTCGATCACCATCACTCCGAGACGCTCAGAGCGGCCAAACTCCAGCATGGGCAGGCGACCAATCACGTCATCGACGCGGAGGCCCCGTCGGCGGCCCGGGTGATCTACGACCACTACGGCGGCGCCGAGCGCTTCCCGCGGGTCTCCGAAGAGCTCATGGTCGCCGTGGACCGGGCCGACTCCGCGCAGTACGACATCACCGAGATCCTGCAGCCGACCGGCTGGACGTTGCTGAACTTCCTGATGGACAGCCGCACCGGGCTGGGCCGCTTCCGCCAGTTCCGCATCTCCAACTACCAGCTCATGATGCAGCTCATCGACGCGTGCATCGACCACCAGGACGTCGAGGAGATCCTGGCCCTGCCGGACGTGGCCGAGCGGGCCGAGCTGTTCCGGGATCAGCAGGACCTCTTCGTGGACCAGCTGCGCCGGGTGTCGCACGTGCACGGCGACGTGGTCGTGGTCGACCTGCGCGACGAGGAGACGATCTACGCCGGGAACCGCTTCATGGTGTACGCGCTCTTCCCCGAGGCCCGCGTCTCGATCCACGTCATCTGGGGCAAGCAGAAGCTCAACACGGTCTTCGCGGTCGGCAAGTCGATCCTGGACCGCACGTCCCCGACGGACATCGGGTCGGTCATGCTGCAGTACGGCGGCGGCGGCCACCTCGCCGCCGGCACCTGCCAGGTCCCGCACGACCAGGCCGAGCAGGTGCTGCACGACCTGATCGAGAAGGTCGGCGCGCCGATGAGCTCAACGGCGGCGCGAAAGCACTAGAGGATCTCGGTGTCCCGCAGCAGGCGCCACAGGCCGGCCCCGTCCGGGGCGCTCAGCCAGCGCCGGTCGTTGGGCGGGAAGCGCCGCGGGCTGCCGGCCACGCCCGGGAACGCGCCGGCCAGCACCGCCTGCGTGGGCGAGAGGTGCCGGATCGCGACCGCGGCGATGCTGTCCGGGTGCTCCGCGGCGAACTCGGCGTAGATCTCCGGGTCGTGCTGGCCGTCGTCGCCGACGAGCAGCCACCGGATGTCGGGGAACTCCTGGGCGAGCCGCGACAGCGAGGCCTGCTTGTGCGCCTGG
This sequence comes from Dactylosporangium sp. CA-052675, assembly GCF_050947935.1. GTDB lineage: Bacteria > Actinomycetota > Actinomycetes > Mycobacteriales > Micromonosporaceae > Dactylosporangium. Next base: position 10,264,110 of record NZ_CP192010.1, read on the forward strand.
CCGCTGCGGAAGAACCGGTCCGGCTGGGGCCCCCAGTCGGTGAGCAGCAGCGGCCCGGCCGGGTAGAGGTGCCGGGACAGGAACCGCGTCAGGGTCGCCGCCACGTTCCAGGCGCCGGTGGACAGGTAGAAGACGGGCGCGCCCGGGTTGGCGTTGACCAGCCGCTCGTACAGCACCGCCATCCCCGGTACCGACGCCCGGGCGTGCTCATCGAGCACGAAGGTGTTCCACGCGGCCAGCAGCGGCCGCGGCAGCGTGGTGATCATGACCGTGTCGTCGACGTCGGAGACGATCCCGAAGCGGGTGGCGACGGGGTCGATGATCCGGATCGGCGCCTCGACGGGCGCGCTGTCCTCGCACTGCAGCGTCACCGTGCCCCACCCGCCGGGCAGGTCGGCCTCGACCACGAAGTCGATGAACCCGCCCCGATCGCAGCGCACCTCGCTGGTGCGCCCGCCGACCTCGATGCGCACGAGCGCGTTGCTGACCGACACGGCGGTGAACGAGCGCCAGCCGCGCAGCTTCTTCAGGCGCTTGCCGGGCCTCGGGTCGATGCGGGCCAGCAACACCCGGCCGAGGACCCGCACCCAGCCCGGCCTGGTCTCGGTCGCGGCCGAGCCGTAGCCCGTGTAGGCGGTGACGGCAACCTTCCAGCCCCGCCGACGCAGCCGCCGCTCCAGGAGGCCGTGGAAGGCGTCCTCGATGCGCGCCGCCCGGTGCAGCGGCAGTGGCGCGCTGGTCGGAGAGCTGGGGGTCAGGGACACTGTCCCACCCTGCCACACGCCCGCCACCCCTGCACCCGGCTAGCCCCGTGTTCCGCACTTGGGGCGGGGTGGGTCGGCGTGGCGGGTTGATTGCTGTCGGTGGCGCGTGTAGCACCCTTCGTTGTGGACAGGCGACGTGTTCGGTATGGGGCGCCGAGTGTGGAGAAGATGCTGGGCGCTCTGCCCGTGGTGGCGGATTTCAGCCGCCGGTTGCGGCTGCGGGAGATTGTTGACGCATCGTGCCCGATGCGGGAAGTGTCCACTGTGGAGGTCACTCATGGTCAGGTGATCGAAGCGTTGGTAGCTAACAGATTGACGTCACCGGCGCCGCTGCTGCATGTCCGGGATTGGGCTACGGCGTGGGCGGTGCCGGAGGTGTTCGGGGTCCCCGCGGACGCACTCAACGACGACCGGGTCGGGCGGGCGCTGGACGCCCTCGCCGACCATCTTGACCACCTTGTCGGGTCCGTCGGGGCGGCGGCGATCGACGCGTTCGGTCTCGACGTGACCCGGATGCACTGGGACATGACCTCGATCTCGTTGCACGGCACCTACGCCGAGGCCGAGGAAGGGCTACCGCTGCCGAGGTTCGGCCACCCGAAGGACCGCCGCCCGGACCTCAAACAGATCCAGACCGGGATCGCGGTGTCCGGCGACGGCGGGGTACCGGTGTTCCACCAGGCCTTCGACGGCGGCGCCGGGGAGGTGTCCCAGGTGATACCGGCGATGCAGGCGCTGCAGGCCCTGGCCGGCCCGGCCCGGCTGTTGATGATCGGCGACTCGAAGCTGATCTCGTACCCGAACCTGGCCGCCATGGACCGGGCGGGTGTCACGTTCATCGCCCCGGCGTCCAAGCAGTACGTGCCGGCCGAGGTCCTGGCCGCCCAGCAACTGTCCGACACGGTCGAGGTCGACTACGTCGCCGCCCGCGACGCCGGCAAGGGCCCCGACCAGCGGGGCCGCTGGCACGTCCGCGACGACGTCATGACCCTGCCCGGCCCCCGCAAACGCGACCCCGTCCTGACCCTGCGGCGGGTGTTCGTGCACTCCTCCGCCCGCGCCCAGGCCGCGGCCACCGCCCGGGCCAAGAAACTCGACCGGGCCCGCGACGACCTCGACCGGCTCACCCGTGGGCTGGGCAGCCGCCACTACCCCGACCAGGCAGCCGTCACCGCCCGCGTCCAGGCCATCGCCCGGGACCGCCGCGTCGGCGCCTACCTGCGCATCCACATCAGCACCGACGAACACGGAAAACCCACCCTGACCTGGACCTTCGACCAGACCGCCATCGACGCCGACGCCGCCGGCGACGGCTGGTATGCCCTGCTGAGCAACCTCGACCCGACCGAAGCCGACGCCGCCGAGATCCTGCGCCGCTACAAAGGCCAGGAAGCCGTCGAACGCCGCTACCAGGCGTTCAAAGGCCCCCTCGCCGTCGCGCCCCTGTTCGTCAAGAACAACCGCCGCATCGCCGCGATGATCACCGTCATCTGCCTGGCCCTGCTCATCTTCTGCCTCGTCGAACGCGCCGTGCGACGAGCGATCGCCCCCGCGGAGAAACTCGACGGTCTCTACGCCGGCCGGCCAGCCAAGCCCACCAGCCGACTCATCTTCGAAGCCCTCCAACACCTCCGGATCATCCCCGGCCACGGCAACAACCCCCACGTCATCCCACAACCACCCCCGCTACCAGCCCAACTCCTCAACCTCCTCAACGTCGACCCACTCCAACCGACCTAACCCCAACCCCACCCAAGTGCGGAACACGGGGCTAGCCGATCAACCCAACGTGACCAGTAGGCGACGGTGGCATGAAACCGTGATCCGGAACCGTCGCGGCACTTCTAGCGTGAGTGTCATCAGGAACACACTGACAGCGCACAGGAGGTGCGAGATGGCTACCACATTCGAGGCCGTTCGGGCCGAGGCGCTGTTCGCCTCGGATCTGCAGGGCTCGCAGACCCCGGCGCGCGGCGAGATCCGCATGGCGATCGCGGCGACGCTGCGCCGCATGGGCGTGCAGGGTTGCGCGGCCCGGGTCGCGAGCGAGTTCGGCGATCACCCGGAGACCGCCGTCGCCCGCATGGCGTGGGCGCTGGCGCAGGTCCGGGCGACCTACCCGGCCGAGGGCTCCAAGACGCTGCGCGCGATCGGCACCCTGCGCCGGCCGGGCGCGGTCATCCGTACGGTAGCCGCCTGACCTGCGCCTGCATGAAATGTGCCGCGGAGGGGCAGTACCACGGCCATGCAGGAACTGCACGTCACCATCGACCCGGCCCACGCCGACCCCGCCGTCCAGCGGCTGCAGGAGCCGCTGGAGGCGCAGCTGACGTCGGCGCTGCAGCGCGCCGCCGAGGTCATCGAGCACGACTATCACGGCGAGTCCGTGGACGAGGTGAGCCACCGGCTCCTCGAGATCGCCCGCGCGAGCCTCCACCCCGACATCGCCGACGCCTGGCTGCCCGACGAGCACGAGCTGCGCCGGGCCGCCCAGGCGATCGTGAGGGATTTTCACTGATTGCCCCGATCGTGCAACCTGCCCGCCCCACACTGTCTCCAGAGCCGCACCAACCCAGGAGGACAGCGTGGAGCAGCACAAACTCACGATCGACATGAACGAGGCCACGATCGACCAGCTGCGCGACCACCACTTCGCGCTCTTCGGGCTCCACGCGATCGCCACCTCGGCTAGCGGCGCGCCGACGATCTGGCTCTCCGCCCACTACCTCGAGCGGCACCTCGAGATCACGTGGAACGAGACGTACTCGATGTACACCACCCGCCAGACCCCGCACGCGCCCAGCACCAAGATCGTCGCCACCCACAACTACCCGGCCCCGCTGGGCAGCGTGCTGACCGTCGCGGGCAACGACGGCGCCGGCATCGTGACCCCGGGCGGCCCGGCCGGGCACATGGAGATCGACAACACGGGCCGGGCCGAGCTCGGCGCCGGGCTGTGCATCCACGACTCGCACGGGATGTACCAGCCGATGGGCGTCTTCGACCTGATCGACGTGGACCTGTTCCAGCCGATCCCGAAGGTCGCCTTCTTCTTCTCGCCGATCCCGCACATGGCCGGCGAGATCGCGACCCGCTCGCTCGGCCCCGGCGTGCTGCTGGACTACCAGATGTCGAACAACGGGTCGCTGTCGATCGAGTACGACATCCACGACGGCTGGGCCACGAACAACCGGCCCTACGCGCGCGCCATCGCCGCCAACGAGCCGCTCAACCCGCTCCTGCTGATCCGCTCGTCGGCCCTGCAGGCCCTCGCGATGCAGCGCCAGCGGTCGGCCACCCGCGGCTAGAGATTGCTGATCCAGCGGACCGAGTGCGCCTCGGTCGGGTCGGGCGGCTCCCAGCGGCCGGCCATCCGGTCGATCACGGCCGGCGGCACGACCCGCGCCCGCGCCCGGTTGCGCCGGTGCACGACGTCCGGCGGGGCCTCGACGCTGATCACCTCGACCCGCGCGCCGTAGTCCGCGGCCACCCCGATGGCCCGCGACCGCAGCGCGCGGGTCACATTGGTGGCGTTCCAGACGTACGGGGAGCCGGCGCGCAGGTGCTCCTTCGCCCGCGCGTACGCCGCGGCCACCACCGGCCCCTGGTCCTGCGTGGGGCGCACGCCCAGCTCGTCGCGCAGGTCGTCGAGGCTCACGACGGGCACGCCGGGCCGGTTGGCCGCGACCCAGTGGTCCTTGCCGGAGCCGGGCAGTCCGGACATCACGGTCACGGTGCACCGGGTGTCGTCGAAGGCGGCGTAGTCCGGGTCCCGCCCCGGGGTCCGGAAATACTCGAACCGCGCATGGTCGGAGGAGAAGCCGCGCTCCGCCGCGAAACACCCCAGGCCGCAGGTGTACTCGCTGAAGAGCGCGATCGCCGCGAGCCGCCCCGGATCTCCGTCCGCCGCGGCCCTCGCCAGCAGCGCCAGCTCGTCGTTGCGGGCCAGCAGGCTCACCCGGAAGGCCGCGCGGTCGAGGTCGGGATGCTCCAGCGCGTCGAACGGCAGGCGTTGGAAGCGCACGAGCGCCGCGACATGCTCCCGCCAGGCGATCGGCGCCCCGAGCTCCCACAGCAGCTTCCGGGCGGCGTGCTCGCCGCGGTGCAGGAGCGCGGCCGCGCAGTACAACCGCTGCTGTTGCTCCGGCGGACTGCCGCGGAACTCCTCCGAGCGCTCGAGCGCCTCGGTGATCGGGGTCGGTTCCAGGCGCTCCCGGAGATTCACGCCCGGACCCGGTTGGCCACGATCGGGCGGTCCTGCCAGTGGCTGCCCGAGTCCAGGATCGCCGTGTGGAAGCTCGGCCGCACCCACTTGTAGCGGCCCAGCACCGTGCCGGCGTCCTCGAGCTTGAGGTACAACCCCTCCATCTCCTCGGCCATGTCGGTCTCGCGCACGACCTGGTCCGGGTCGGCGCCCCCGGTCACGGCCGCCTCGCGCAGCGCGTCCCGCCAGCCGCCGGTGCGGCAGGTCGACGGGCCGACGAGCTTGGTCAGCGCCGCGAGGTCGGGGAACACGTCCTCGGCCAGCACCGGCACCGAGGCGATGCCGAGCCCGTCGAGCAGTTCCCGCCGGCGGGGCGTGGACAGAAACGTTTCGGATTGACGGTCGTAGACGTCGAACTCGCAGAAGTGATGCGGTAGCGCGTCATAGAACACGGTGTGTTTCGCGTACAACCACTCGCCGTACAGGATGAAGCGCGCGCGCAACACGGGCCACAGTCCGTATCGGATGCCGGCCGCCCACGCCTTGAACGGGGCGAACTGCTTCTCGCGCGGGCCGCCCGACAGATAGTGGCCGCGCGACTGCAGCCGCAGCGTGCCGTCGGCATCGAAGCTGATCGCGGCGTTCGCCCCGTCGAGCTTCTCCTCCACCACCAGCGCCCGCCCGGCCAGCTCGGCAAACGGCACCTGGGCGAGGTCGTGGTCCCCGGGCTGCAGCCGCGAACCCTGCAGGTGCGGCGTCCGAGGGTACTTGCGCAGCATCACACCGTTGTACCGGAGCCCGCCGGTTGCCCGACATCGGTTTTCGTCGGGTGTTGGAAAGGGTGTTGCCGCTTCCGCGCGGCGGGCCGGGCCGAAAGCATCGGCGTGACATTGTTTGACCCGAATCAGCTGGCCACTGCACAGATTTGGGCAGATTGGGAGGGTTGTCTTGACGAAAAAGACCGTGAAGGGGCTGGTCCTCTTCACCGCCGCGGGCCTGCTCGCGGCCGTCGCCCCGGCCTCGAGTGCCCTGGCGGCGCCCGGCGCGCCGAGCGCCGAAGGTTACTCGGCCTCGATCCCGTGGGGCCAGTGCGAGAGCCCCGGCATGCAGCGCCGCGGGGCCGAGTGCGGCCTGCTCGACGTGCCCCTCGACTACAGCAAGCCCAACGGCAAGAAGATCCAGATCGCCGTCTCGCGCATCAAGCACAAGGTGGCGGACAAGGACTACCAGGGCGTCATGCTGGTCAACCCGGGTGGCCCCGGCGGGTCCGGGCTGACGCTGTCGGTCCTGGGCGAGTACGTGCCCAACGGCGCCGGCGAGGCCTACGACTGGATCGGCTTCGACCCCCGCGGCGTCGGCTCGAGCGTTCCCGCGCTGCACTGCGACGACGACTACTTCGCCGGCCCGCGCCCCGAGTACATCCCCTGGAACAAGAACCTCGAGAACCTCTGGCTCGACAAGTCCAAGGGCTACGCCAAGGCGTGCGGCAAGGCCGGCGGTGAGCTGCTCAACCACATGAGCACCGTCGACTCGGTCAACGACATGGAGTCGATCCGCAAGGCGCTCGGCGCGCAGCAGATCAACTACTACGGCTTCTCGTACGGCACGTACCTCGGCCAGGTCTACGGCACGCTGCACCCGGACAAGGTCCGGCGCATGGTGCTCGACGGCAACGTCGACGTGCGCAAGGTGTGGTACCAGGCCAACCTGGACCAGGACACGAACTTCCAGCGCAACGTCGAGATCTGGTTCGGCTGGCTGGCCAAGTACGACAGTGTGTACCACCTCGGCAAGACCGAGAAGCAGGTCGAGCTGCGCTGGTACGCCGAGCAGCAGAAGCTGCGCTCGGCCCCGGCCGGCGGCGTCGTGGGCGCGAGCGAGTGGACGGACATCTTCCTCTACGCCGGCTACTACCAGTCGACGTGGCTGGAGCTGGCCGACGCCTTCGCGGGCTGGGCCAACGACCACAACACCGAGGTCATCGTCGACGCCTACAACAACTACATCGCGCCCGGCGACGACAACGGCTTCGCGGTCTACAACGCGGTGCAGTGCACCGACGTGCAGTGGCCGCAGAGCTGGAACCAGTGGCAGCGCGACAACTGGCTGACGTTCCTCAAGGCGCCGTTCATGACCTGGTCGAACACCTGGTTCAACGCGCCGTGCCTCTACTGGCCGGCCAAGGCCCAGAAGCCGGTCAAGGTCGACGGCTCCAAGGTCAAGAGCGTCCTGTTCGTCGGCACCACCCTCGACGCGGCCACCCCGTTCGAGGGCAGCCTGCAGGCGCGGCGGCTCTTCCCGCACAGCGCCCTGCTGGCCGAGGTCGGTCAGACCACGCACGCCAACTCGCTGAACGGCAACGCGTGCATCGACGACACGATCGCGGACTACCTCTCCACCGGCAAGCTGCCGCAGCGCAAGTCGGGCGACCGCGCCGACAAGAACTGCGACTCCCTGCCGCAGCCGGACCCGACCGCGGCCTTCGCGGCCTCGGCCCAGACGCTGCGGGCGGACACCAGCGCCGTCGCTCGCGAACCGCTCTACCCCGTGCACCACTGAGCACGTCGGCACCGAAGTGAGGGGCGCGGCCACTGCGGCCGCGCCCCTCTCCTGTTCGGCGACGAGTGACCGAAGGCTGACTCTCCCGTGAACTGCCCGCCCCCGGTGGCTACCTTGTGCGCCGCCGCACAGCGGTCCACCACCTACGGGAGAGGGCTCAGTGTCTGAGAAAACGGGCAACGCCGTCGAGGGACGTACGCAGGTCGTGCACGGGGGAAGCCGGACGGGCCGGGTCGCGGCCGCGCTCGCGAGTGGGGCCGCGGCCGTCGCGCTCCTGCCCGCGCCCGCGGCCCAGGCCATGACGCCGGGCGGGATCATCAACGGCGGGCGCATGTGCGCCGCTGGCCGGCAGGTGACCGGCGGCGGCGCGGCCGTCGTCGGTGAGGGCAGCGCCGACTTCGGCACGCGCATCGAGGGGTCCGAGGTCCGGGCCCACTTCGACCACACCGCGAACGCGGTGGCCCGCCTGTGGGCGACCACCATCCGCAACACCGACGGGGCCGCGCACCAGATCGGGCTGTACAGCGTCTGCGCCGACGGCCTCACCGGCTACCAGATCGTCTCGAAGGACGTCACCGTGGCCGCGGGCGCGTTCGTGCGGGACGTCGCCGCGTGCCCGGCGGGAGCGGTGGCGCTCGGCGGGGGTGCCTCCGACACGCCGTACAGCTCCAACCAGCCGGCCTCGACCGACCGCATCGTCCAGGAGTCCGCGCCCGGCACGGCCGGCAGCCAGTCGCTGTGGCTGACCGCGCTGCGCAACAACGACACGGTCGCCCACACGATCCGGTTGTTCGCCGTCTGCGCCGATGCTCCGGCCGGCTACCAGGTCGTGCACAAGGACGTCGCCGTGGCCGCCGGCGGGTTCGTGCGCGACACCGCACCGTGCCCGGCGGGCTCGGTGGTCCTCGGCGGTGGCGCGGCGGTCGTCGGCTCGGGCAGTGCCGACTTCCGGACCCGCGTCCAGGAGTCGGCGCCCGGCGCGGCCGACGGCCGGTCGGTGTGGCTGACCGCCCTGCGCAACGGCGGTACCGCGGCCCGCACCGTCAGCCTGTACGCCGTCTGCGCCGGCCCGCTCGCCGGATACGAGGTCGTGCGCTCGGATGCGTAATCGGCACGATAAGTGAGGTTGCAAGCACTCTAAGTAATATCGGCCCTATACTCGCGAACGGCGAATTCGCCCGGATTTGTCGTTCGTGTGGGCGCGGGTGAGCCCGCCCACCATGGTGAAGGTGGTGGTGGGATGGTTCTCACGCAGCGTTTGCGAGCACGGGTGCGGCGCTCGGCCGCGGTGCTCGCCAGCGGGGTGCTGGCCGGGGGCGGGGCGTGCCTGATGTCGGCGGCCCCGGCCTGGGCGACGTCGTCGCCGTGTTCGGACGGGTCGACACCCGCCTCGCTGAGCACCGTGGCGTGCACCTCGGCCGGCACGTTCACCCTGGGCGTGCCGGCCGGCACCACGTCGGTCGACGTCGACGTCATCGGGGCCGGCGGGGGCGCCGGCTACCCGGCCCGCTCGCACATCGGGGGCAACGGCGCCGAGGTCGCCGGCACCACGGCGCTGCCGCTGGGAACGACCTACCTGTACGTGATCGTCGGGACGGCCGGGTCCGGCGACAACCACGGCACGAGCAGCGGGGGCGGCGGCTCCGGCCTCTTCGCCCTCGACGCCGGGCACAACCTGCTGACCAAGCTGGCCATCGCGGGCGGCGGGGGCGGCGGCGCCTACAACGGTGACGGCGGCAATGCCGGTTCGGCGGGCACCAGCGACAACGCCCAGGCCACCTCCGGACCCGGGGCGGCCGGCAGCGGCGGCACCGGCGGCAGCGGCGGCACCGGCAACTACGCCGCCGGCACGGCCGGCGGCAACGACAACGCCGCCGCCCTGACCATCGCGACGGGCGGGTCGGGCGGCCTGCTGCCCAGCAGCGCTCGCGGCGGCGGGGGCGGCGGGGGCTACGGCGGAGGCGGCGGCGGGGGCGCGAGCACCAACGGCATCCTCAACACCAACGTCGCCGGCGGGGGCGGTGGCTCCTCACTGGCGTGGCCGGGCAACCTCGGCCCGTCGACGATCAGCGTCAAGAGCGGCACCGGCGGCGTCCAGTTGCCCGGCCTCGTCGCGGGCGACGGCGCGACCGGCTCGGTCACGCTGACGTTCAACGGGCCCGCGGTGCCCAGCGCGCCCACGGCCGTCTCGGCGCAGCCGGGCAACGCCCAGGCGGTCGTGTCGTTCACCGCCCCGGCCAGCGACAACGGCTCGCCGATCACCGGCTACACCGTCACGTCCAGCCCCGACGGGATCACCGCCGCCTGCCCGGCGAGCCCGTGCACCGTCACCGGCCTGACCAACGGCACCGCCTACACATTCACCGTCCACGCCACCAACGCCAACGGCGACTCGGTGGAGTCCACCGCCTCCGCCCCGGTGACCCCGGCGCTGCCGCCCGGCGCCCCGACCGGGGCCTCGGCGACGGCCGGAGCCGGGCAGGCCACCGTGTCCTTCACCGCGCCGGGGGCCGACGGCGGCTCGCCGATCACCGGCTACACCGTCACGTCCAGCCCCGGCGCGATCACCGCCACCTGCCCGGCGAGCCCGTGCACCGTCACCGGCCTGACCAACGGCACCGCCTACACGTTCACCGTCCACGCCACCAACGCGGCCGGCGACTCGCCCGAGTCCACGGCCTCGGCCGCCGTGACCCCGGTCGACGTGCCGCAGGCGCCCACCGTGACGGTCACGCCCGGCGACGGCCAGGTGTCCGTCTCGTTCGCCGCCCCGCCGGACGAGGGGTCGCCGATCACCGGGTACCAGATCTCGACCGACGGCGGCACGAGTTGGGCGCCGCTGTCCACCAGCGCGTCCAACGGGGTCCTCACCGGGACCGTCACCGGCCTGACCAACGGCACCGCCTACTCCGTCACCGTCCGGGCCGTCAACGCCGAGGGCGACGGCGCCGCGTCCTCCGCCCGGTCCGCGACACCGGCCAGGGTGCCGGGCGCGCCCAGCGCCGTCACGGCCACCCGCGGCAACGCCACCGCCTCGGTCGCGTTCTCCGCCCCCGCCGACGACGGCGGCGCACCCATCGCCTCCTACACGGTGACCGCCACACCCGGCGGGGCCACGGCGACCTGCCCGTCGTCCCCGTGCACGATCACCGGTCTGACCAACGGCACGGCCTACACGTTCACCGTCCACGCCACCAACACCTCCGGTGACTCCGCCGAGTCCACCGCCTCGTCGCCGGTCACGCCGGCCACGGTCGCCGGTGCGCCGACGGCGGTCAGCGCCGCCCGCGGCAACGGCGCGGCCGCCCTCACCTTCACCGCCCCCGCCGACACCGGCGGCGAGCCGATCACGGGGTACGAGTACAGCACCGACGGCGGCACCACCTGGAACGCGCTGGTCACGACCGGCACGGCGCCCCTGCACGCGAGCGTCACCGGCCTCACCAACGGCACCGCGTACTCCGTGCGGATCCGCGCGCTCAACGGCATCGGCGCCGGCACGGCCTCCGCGGCCGTCAGCGTGACCCCCTCCACCGTCCCGGCCGCCCCCACCGGCCCCTCGGCCACGGGCGGCGCCGGGCAGGCGACGGTGTCCTTCACCGCTCCGGCGTCCACGGGCGGCGCCGCCATCACCTCGTACACCGTGACCTCGGCCCCGGGCGGGGTGACCGCCACCTGCGTCTCGTCCCCGTGCACGATCACCGGGCTCACCAACGGCACGGCCTACACCTTCACCGTCCACGCCACCAACGCCGCCGGCGACTCTCCCGAGTCCGCCGCCACCGCGGCCGTGACCCCGGCGGGTCCGCCGGCCGCGCCGAGCGCCGTCACCGTGGTGCCCGCGGCGACCGCGATGACCGTGAGCTTCACCGTGGCGGACACCGGCGGCTCCACGGTCACCGGCTACGAGATCTCCACCGACGGCGGCACCACGTGGACGGCCTTCACGCCCTCGGGGTCCCCGCTCACCGGAACCGTCACCGGCCTCACCCCGGGCACCGCGTACCAGGTCACGGTGCGCGCCACGAACGCCCTGGGCACCGGAGCGGCCGCCGCCGCCACGACCGCGACCACGCCTCCGGCCCCGGTGAGCGCGCCCACCGCGGTCGCGGGCACCGCCTCGGCCACCGTCAGCTGGGCCCCGTCCCCGACGACCACGGTGACCGGGTACACGGTCTACGCGAGCCCCGGCCCCGCCACCTGCACCACGACCGCCCGCACCGCGACGTCCTGCGTCATCGGCGCCACCGCGGGCGTGTCCTACACCTACACCGTGGTCGCGCACACCGCCGGCGGCGACTCCGCCGCCTCCCCGGCGTCCGGCGCCGTCACCGCGGCCCAGCCCGACGTCCCGGCGAGCGTGCCGCTCAGCGCGCCGACGACCCTCACCACCACCGAGGGCGTCCTGTCCAAGGTCGAGCCGGCGCAGCGGATCACCGTCGTCGGCACCGGCTTCGCCCCGTACTCCACCGCGTCGATCATCCTCTACAGCACGCCCGTGGTGCTCGGCACCGTCACGACCGATGCCGCCGGCGCCTTCAGCCAGCCCATCACGATCCCCGCCACCGTCGCCTTCGGCGCGCACGACGTCGTCGCCGCCGGCGTCGACCCGACCGGCACGGTCCACCAGATCCGCATGGCCGTCACGGTCCAGGCCGCGGCCGCGACCGGCGGTGGCACCCTTCCCGTCACCGGCCCGCAGGCGCTCGTCCTGACCGTCTGGGCCGGAATCATCACCGCGCTCGGCGTGGCCCTGCTGGCGTACGGCCGCTCCCGGCCCATCGCCTGACCGTCCACAAAGGGGGGCGCGGCCGGCGACGGCCGCGCCCCTTTTGTGTCACTGCTGCACGATGAACTCGACCCGCCGGTTCACGGCGTTGGCCGCGGCGTCGCTGCCCTGCACCTTCGGCCGGCTCTCGCCGAAGCCCTTGGAGCTCAGGCGGTCCGTGGAGATGCCCAGCGAGACGAGGGTGTCCAGCACGGTGCGGGCCCGGTTCTCGCTCAGGACCTGATTGTTCGCCGCGGTACCGGTGAGGTCCGTGTGGCCCTCGATGCTCACCTTCACGTCCGGGTTCGCCTTGAGGATCGAGGCCGCGTTCTCCACCACGGCCCGGCCCTGCGCGGTCAGCGTGGCGCTGTTGTTCTCGAACTCGACCGTCGGCAGCGCGATGAGCTGCTTCTGCACCTGCTCGGGCGCGGCCGCCTGGCCGACCACGAGCTCGTCGCGGACCGTCCCGGACCTGGCCGCCGCCTTGGCCGCGGCCTCGGCCTTGTCCTTGGCGTCCTGCGACGCGACGGTACCGGTCAGCGTCACGACATGCTCGGTGAGGTCGACGACCCCGGCCTTCGCGTCCTTGCCCAGCGCCGCCGCGACCGCGCCCAGCCCGGCCAGGTCGGTGTCGTCGCCGGCCCGCGCCGCGTCGACGACCAGCTCGTCCTGCACGTTCTCGGCGCCGAAGGCCTGCTTGGCCGCGTCCACGATCTTCGCGCGGTCGGCCTCGGCCGGCACGGTGCCGGTGAGCGTGACCTTGCCGTTGTCGACCAGCAGCTTCACCGACACGGACTGCTGCTGGACCGCGGGGGTTTCCACCTTCGGCGGCGCCTGTACGTCCACGACGCGCACGCCCTCGACGCCGAGCGTGACCTGGCGCGCCTTGTCCTTCTCGTCCGCCGAGCCGACCTTCACGGTGCCGTCGCGCCCGACGAACGTGACGTCGGCGTCGATGCCCGCGTCGGTGAGCGCGACCTTGGTGCGATCGGTGAGGTTGTCCTCGACCGAGTGCCGGTGCGGTACCTCGAACGCGATCACCAGCGCCGCCAGCCCCACGACGGCGACGCCGATCGGGATGAGGGGGTTCCGCTTGCGGATCTCCCAGCTGGTCGTCGACGCCGCACGGGTCGCGCCCGCCATCAGGCGCGCCCGGTGTCGCGGCCGGCGACGAGGCGCCGGGTCAGGTCCGCGAAGCCCTCCTCGTCCCCGTCGGCGAGGTGCCGCGCCTGCCGGGACCAGGTGACGATGCTCGGGGCGAAGCGCAGACCGGCGGCCTCGATCGCCGCGCGGAGCGTGTCGACGTCGGCGTCGGCCAGCTGCTGGTACGTCTTGATGCCCGACGCGATCAACGCCGCCGACATCTTCGGCCCGATGCCCTCGATACGCTTGAGATTGTCGGGCTTGACGTCCTCGGCCGCGACGGCCTGCGCGGGGACGACAACCGGCTCGGGCGCTTCGACGACCGGCTCTGGCGCTTCGACGACCGGCTCTGGCGCTTCGGCCACCGGCTCTTCCACGACCGGCTCGGGCTCAGGTTCCGGTTCGAGTGCGACCGGCTCAGGCTCAACCGCGACCGGCTCAGGCTCGACCGCGACCGGCTCAGGCTCGACCGCGACCGGCTCAGGCTCGACCGCGACCGGCTCAGGCTCGACCGCGACCGGCTCGACCACGGCCGGCTCAGGCTCAGGCTCAACCGCGACCACGACCGGCTCACGCTCCGGCTCGGGCTCGACCGCGACCGGCTCGAGCTCGGGCTCGACGTCAGCGAGCGGTGCGGACTCGGCAGCCGCCTTGGCCGCCACCTCGCGGCCCGCGATGAGCCGGTCGGTCAGCTCCTTGAAGCCGGTCTCGTCCCCGTCGGCGAGCAGCCGCGCCTGCCGCGACCACGTCCCGAGGCTGGGCGCGAACCGCAGATTCGCCCGCTCGAGCGCGAGCTCCACAGTGGACCGCTCGGCGTCGGCCAGCTGCGCGTAGGTGGTGATGCCCGCCGCACGAAGCGCCGCCGCGATCTTCGGCCCGATGCCCTCGATCCGCTCGAGCTCGTCCCGCGCCGGCTCCCCGGCCGACTCGACGGCCTCGACCGGCTCGACGGCCTCGACGGCCTCGACGGGCTCGGCCGCGAACGCCGACTCGACATCGGCCACGAGATCGGCGTCGACGGGCTCCTTCTCAACAACCGCGACGGGCTCGTCCTCGACAACGGCTACGGGCTCGTCCTCGACGACCGCGACCGGCTCGTCCTCGACAACGGCAACGGGTTCGGGCGCGGGAGCCGGCTCCGCGATAGGTTCGGCAGCGGCGACCGCCGCCGCGATGGGGGCCGCCGAGGCGGGAGCCGCGACCGGTGCCGAGGCGGGGGCCGCGACGGGCGCGACCGGCGCCGCTGTGGTGGACTCGGTGGCGGATTCGGACGACCGGACCCGGCGCAGGCGCAGGCCCCACCAGAGGTAACCGACCAGCAGACCGAGCAGGAACGCGAGCAGGATCAACAGGAGTGACTGGTTGGTGTACCAGACCACGACAGGCCTCCGGGAGAAAGTGACCTACGCGATGCATGCGCGTGAAGAGGGAGTTCGCGGGCAGCCTTGCACACCTGGATGTCCGGCAACAGGGCCCCGCCCCCGCCGTACATCTGCTCGTTATCCCGGCTCGAACTCCTCCTGATCGACGTTTCCGCAGATCGGGGGCCTTCGAAGGGGCTCTGCCGGTGTCCGGCCGACCGGAGGGCCGAGAGAAAATCGAAACGGACGGGTGCTGAACCTCACCACAACTGGAGGCGACGGAGCAATGGGCAAGACGACTCGGGTGCTCGCGTGGGCCGCGGTGGCGGCCGCCGCCGGTGGCGTCGCATGGGCGCTGCGTGACCTTCCGGCGCAGCTGGGGGCGGTCCCGGCGGGCGCGCGGGCCGAGCGCATGCGGCGCTCGCCGCAGTTCGGCGACGGCAAGTTCGAGAACTCGGTGCCGGCCGAGATCCTGCCGCCGCACGCGATGCGGGACGCGTTCGTCGAGCTGCTCGTGGGCAAGCAGCGCCGCAGGCCGCTCGGCGTGATTCCGGTGACGCGCCCGCAGCTCGGCGGCCGGCTCGACCCGGACGGGCTGCACGTGACCTGGCTGGGTCACTCGACCGCGCTGGTCGAGATCGAGGGCGTCCGGGTGCTGTTCGACCCGGTGTGGAGCGACCGCTGCTCGCCGACGTCGTTCGCGGGCCCGAAGCGCCTGCACCCGGTGCCGCTGCCGCTGGAGGAGCTGCCCCGCATCGACGCCGTGGTCATCTCCCACGATCACTACGACCACCTCGACCTCGCCTCGATCCGGCAGCTGCAGCGCACCCAGCAGGCGCCGTTCCTGGTGCCGCTCGGCGTGGGCGCCCACCTCGAGCGCTGGGGCGTGCCCTCGGAGCGCGTGATCGAGCTGGACTGGGACGAGCAGCACGAGGTCCGCGGGGTCACCCTCGTCGCCACGGCGGCCCGGCACTTCTCCGGCCGCCGGTTCACGCGCGACGGCACCCTGTGGGCGTCGTGGGTCGTGAAGGGGGCGCGCCGGAGCCTGTTCTACACGGGCGACTCCGGCTACTTCGAGGGGTACAAGCAGATCGGCGAGCGGCACGGCCCGTTCGACGCTTCGCTGATCCAGGTGGGCGCGTACAACGACGCCTGGCCGGACATCCACATGAAGCCCGAGGACGGGGCGAGCGCGCACCTCGACGTGCAGGCGCGGGTGCTCATCCCGCTGCACTGGTGCACGTTCAACCTGGCCCTGCACGCGTGGTCGGAGCCGGTCGAGCGGCTGGTCGAGGAGGCCCGGGCCCGGGACATCGAGCTCGTGGTGCCGCAGCCGGGTGACCGGGTGAACATCGACGCGTTGCCGGCTCTTGAACCCTGGTGGCGCGCCATTGCGTAAGGGTTAAAAGAGCAGCTCAGGACACGTGTTGCGGCCCACATGCCAGGACCCGACAAAACCCTGGCCGGGCCGCTCGCACCGACGTACTGTATCGATATAGAAGAACTGGATCGATACAGAGAGGGGGAAGCATGCCGGCCACGCTGCAAACCATCGCCGACGAGCTGGGCGTGTCGCGGAGCACCGTCTCCAACGCGTACAGCCGCCCGGATCAGCTCTCCCCCGAGCTGCGGTCCCGCATCCTCGCGGCCGCCGAGCGGCTGGGCTACTCGGGCCCCAACCCGACGGCCCGCTCGCTGCGCCGCGGCAAGGTCAACGCGATCGGCGTCCTGCTCACGGACAACCTGTCGATGGCGTTCACCGACCCCTACGCGGTCGCCTACCTGCGCGGCCTGGCCGAGGCGGCCTCGGCCCGGGAGACCTCGCTGCTGCTGCTGAACCTGCCCAAGGACGAGGAGGCCGGCCGGCGGGTGGTCGGCAACGCCGCGGTCGACGCCTTCTGCCTCTACTGCGTGCCCGACTGGCACGGCGCGCTGGAGCTGATCCGCGCCCGGGGCGTGCCGATCGTGATCGGCGAGGACCCGGACGCGTTCGGCCCCGACGCCGGCTACGTCGGCATCGACGAGCGGGCGGCCGCGCGCCGGCTGGGCGAGCACATCGCCCGGCTCGGCCACCGCCAGATCGCGATCGTCGCGCACTGGATCGTCGACGGCGGCGTGACCGGGCCGGTCGACGCCGACCCGGACGCCCTGCGCTACTACGTCACCGGGCAGCGGGTGCGGGGCTTCCGCGACGCGCTCGTGGCGGCCGGCGTGCCGTGGGACCGGGTGCTGCTCATCAACGCGGCGGACAACGCCCGCGACGAGGGCGGGGCGGCCGCGGCGCACGCGCTGGACCGGCTCGACCGGGCCACGGCGATCCTGACCACCTCCGACGTCCTCGCGCTCGGCGTGCTCGACGCGCTGCGCGCCCGGGGCCTGCGCCCCGGCCGGGACGTGTCGGTCACCGGCTTCGACGACATCGACGAGGCCGAGCCGGCCGGACTCACCACCATCCGCCAGCCCAGCGTCGAGCGTGGGCGGCTCGCGGGCGAGATCCTGCTCGACCCGCCCGAGGACCCGGCGCGGCGTCGCCTGACGCTGCCCGTATCGCTGGTGGTCAGGGCGACCACCGGCCCGAACACCAAGGAGCTCGCATGACCCCGATCGCCATGATCGTCTCGCTCGAGGCCGTCCGTCTGGAGGCACACTCGGCGATGCCGAACGCCCCCGTCGTCGACGACCGCCGGCCCGAGTCGGCCACGCTCAAGAAGGTGCGCGGCTTCGCCGCCCGCCAGCTGCGCGCGGCCGCCGACCGAGTCGAGCCCACGCCGGCGCTCACCTACGGGTAACACCCCGCGGTAGGCGTGTGGAAAGACAGTGGGGAGGCCGGCCACCGCCGGCCTCCCCACTTCGGGTTTCAGCGGACCTCGACCGACTCCACGGACTCGAGGCGCGCGGTGTTGGCCCGGGCGCCGAGGCCGATCGCGTCGTAGTCCTGCCGGTTGAGCCCGCGCAGGACGAGCGCCCAGACGATGCCGATGACCGCGGCGACGGCGTAGGCCGTCGGGAACGCCCACACCGCCGGGTTGGGGTCGTCCGGGGCGATGCCGAGCAGCAGGCCGAAGTTGTCGAACACCTGCCACATGACGTAGGCGAGCGCGAGCGTCGCCAGGATCGGGGCGATGAGCCGCGACCAGGCGCTCTCGCCGCGGCCGTCCCGCACGAAGTAGAAGATCACCGAGAGGGACGTGGCCGCGACGAGCAGCAGCACGCCGACGCCGCCCGAGGTGCCCAGCCAGAAGAACAGGTTCACCAGCGGGTCCCAGCCCGCCACCGCGAACACCACGATGGTGACGGCCGCGATGATCGTCTGGAACAGCGAGCCGGCCATGGGGGCGCCCGAGCGGGCCCGGGTGCGGCCGAAGAACGACGGGAGCACCCGCTCACGGCCCAGCGCGAAGGCGTACCGCGCCGTCGTGTTGTGGTAGCTCAGCGCCGCCGCCGCGATGCTCGTGATGAGCAGGACCGTGCCGACGTCGCCGGCCCAGTCGCCGCCCTTCTCGATCAGGGTGGGGAAGAAGGGGCCGCCGGTCGCGAGCGTCTCCTGCGCCTTGGCCACGGTCTGGTCCACGCCCATGCTGGCCGACGCGGCCCAGCTGGTGAGCGAGTACGACAGGAACATGACCCCGAGGCCGAGGAACGTCGCCAGGGCCACCGTCCGGTTCTTGCTGCGGGCCTCCTCGGCGAAGACCGGGGCGGCCTCGAAGCCGACGAACGCCGTGGTCGCGACCGCGAAGGCCGGGCCCGCGCCGTCCTTGAGCGCGCTCCAGGTCCACGGCTCGACGCTCAGTGAGCCGCCGGCCGGGTGGCTGAAGAAGATCACGTCGAAGATCGTCACCACGATCAGCTCGGCGCCGAGCAGGATCATGAGGACCTTGCTGTTGACGTCGACGCGCAGCAGGCCGAGGACCGCGATGAACAGCCACAGCACCAGCGCGAGGATCCACCAGTCGACGTTCAGGTTCGCCTTCTCGGCGAGGAACTGCGACAGGAAGGCGCCGAACGCGCCGTACAGCCCCACCTGCAGCAGGTTGTAGGCGAGCAGGGCCACCATGGCCCCGCCGACGCCCAGCGGCCGGCCCAGCCCCTGCGCGATGTAGGAGTAGAAGGCGCCCGCGTTCGTGATGTGCCGCGACATCGCGACGTAGCCGAAGCTGAACACGGCGAGGATCGCGGCGATGATCAGGAACGCCAGCGGGAAGCCGGTCGTGCCGACCACGCCCCAGCCGGTCGAGACGAGCGCGCCCACGACCATCAGCGGCGCTGCCGCGGTCAGGGCGAACATGATGACGGAAGGCACGCCCAGCCGGTCGCGGGCCAGTGCCTGGGATACCACGCTCGGTCGCGTCGGCGACGTTGCGGACATCGGTCCTCCAGGGGATTTTTTTGAGGGGGAAGGGAAGAGGGAAGTCCGAGGCCGCGCCGTCACCCGCGTTGCGACAGCACCGCATCGCCGATCGCCGACTCGACCTGCAGAATCAGGTCGCGCAGCGGCGGCGGCAGGGAGCTGATCGCGTGTTGAAGCCTTCTGCCGCCCGAGGGGTCGCGGTCCCACAGGATGTGACCGGTCAGCCCGGTCGCCTCCGCGAGGCCCGCCAGGGTCGTGTCCGCGACCCGCATGGGCTCGAATCCGGTGAGCAGGCGGCGCAGGCGCACCACTCGCCCGGCCGGCAGGTTGATGTCCGTGGGCAGCCATCGGGTCTCGGACCGCAGGAGGCGCCGCACCAGGGTCTTCTCGACCAGGCCGACGCGGGCCAGCCGGGTGCCGACCTCCTCGACCGCCGAGAATCCGAAGAACTGCAGCCAGGTGCGCACCTCGCGGTGCTGCACCTCGGCGACCATCGTCGCCAGGTTGGTGTGCGCGAGCGGGTCGGCGGGCGGCTCGCTGCTGAGCACGCGCAGCCTCGGCCCCTCGACCGTGATCCGTTGCTCCAGCACGAGCTCGCCGAGCATGGCTCCGGCCAGCCCGAGCTCCACCGCGCGCGCGGACAGCCGAGGCTTGCCGTCGCGGTCGTCGTGCGCAATCAGAAAGAAGTCATCGGCCAGCAGCATCGGACCGCGTACCCGTCACCCAATCGTCGGCCTCGGGCTCCCCCAAAACCCGAGATCAGGACAGTTAGGGCCCGAAAGACCGTGAGACCCGAAGCGAAAGCATGCCCTGCGCATTGACCGATCGCAACTGTCCGGGCGCAAAAATGGATTAACGCTGACCACCAATGTCGAATTGACGGATGTCGCCCGCGTAATATTTCACCCTCGGTGATGTCCGGATTTTCCGAGTTCATCGCCGCCGATCACGCAGCGAATTGTGGCGCAATCGCCGGAGCACGGCTCATCGGCGGACGATCAACTCGCCGTCCGCCGAATTGCTGCGCTGCGTGATCAGGGACGAGCTACAGCGTGTGACCGCCCCGATGCGTCGCCGACGTCGTCGCCTCGGCCGCCTGGTCGACCGCATCGAGCAGGTCGTCCAGGGAGTAGCCGCCGTCGTGCCGGACGCCGTTGACGAAGAAGGTGGGAGTGCCGCCGACCCCGCTGCGCACGCCGCCGACCAGGTCGCGGCGGACCCGGTCCAGGTAGAGGTGGGCGCCGACCTCGTCGCCCACCTCGGCCGAGGGCAGGCCGAGGCGCTCGACGCCGACCATGAGCCGGCGCGGGTTGATGCCGGACTGGTTGGCGAAGAGCCAGTCGCGCATCGGCCAGAAGGCGCCACGCACCGCCGCGGCCTCGGCCACCTCGGCGGCGAGGTCCGCATAGGGGTGCACGTTGGTCAGCGGGAAGTGCCGGAAGGTGTACCGCACGGTCTCCCGCCGCAGCCGCAGCAGGTCCTGCAGGATCGTGTGGGCCATGGCGCAGTACGGGCACTGGAAGTCCCCGTACTCGACCAGGGACACGGGGGCGCCCGCCGGACCGGAGGTGTGGTCATCGGGGCCCACGGGGATCGTCAGCCGGGGGGTCGTGACCTGGAAGGGCGTGGTGGTCATTCCTCAACGGTTCGCCAGGCTCGGCCCCGCCACGTCACCCCGCGGGCGCGACGCTGGAGACCAGCAGCGGGCTGCCGGTACACCCGGTCTCGCGGTTCGGGTCCGGCACGCCCGTCGCCGTGACCTGCTGACCGTCGCGCGCCTGGGCGGCCGCGGGGCCGATGAGCACCCAGTTCAGCTGGTCCGTGACCAGCTCCACGCAAGTACCGCTGACGCGGATTCGGCCCTTGGCCACGACCTGCTGGAAGTCATCGGTCATCGGCTCGGACCTGGTGTTCTTGGGCAGCTTCGGCGGAAGGCTGAGCGAGGGCTCGGCGCTGGGAGGCGGTGCGGCGGTCTGTCCGGATGCATCGGTTTTCGCCGCGCACCCGGACAGGACCAGAACGGCCAGAAGGAGGCCCACATGAGCTTTCATGCCCACTTGGACCTCCTCCCGGTGCAAACGGTTCCCGCTCAGCTGGTGACGAGCACCGCCATCGACGTGCCGTTCTCGAGCAGCGCGAAGATCTTCACGCCGTTCTTCGGAACCTTCACGCCGTAGTAGGTGCTGGTCGCCGGGTCCTCACGGTAGTAGCTCTTGCTGTCGTCGAACAGCGGGTTGCCCCACTGCCCGCCCAGCCGGCTCGGCGCGTTGGTCGCGCCCGAGTGCAGGGTGAACGAGTCCGTCTTCGCGAACGAGAACGGCGCGTCGAAGCCCTGGACCCGCGGTCGCCACGGCGTGCCGTCGGCCTTGAGCATCAGGTCGGGGTGCGAGTCGATCGGCAGGATCAGGCCCTCACCGTGGTGCTGGCTGGTGTTGTTGTCGCGGTACGAGGTGTCCCAGTAGGTGACCAGCAGGCCGGTCTCGTACGGGAAGTGCTCGACCATCTGCGGCTTGTCCGCGAACCCGAAGTTGTACGGGCCGGTCTTCATGTACTTGTCGAACGACTCGTACGTGCGGTGCGAGGCGATGTAGAAGTTGTCGTACTCCGTCGTCAGCGACGCGCCCACCGCCGTGAAGCCCACCGCGGTCCAGCCGTTGAGCCCGTTCTCCGCGCCGTCGGCGAACACCGTGGTGCCGCCGTTGGTGATGCGGATGTCGTCGGCGAAGAAGCCCAGGCCGCCCGCCGCCGGGTCGGTCAGGTACCGGAAGCGCAGGCCGACCGTCTTGCCCGCGAACGCGGACAGGTCGAACGTCGCCGGCACCCAGCCGTTGCTGGTGTCGTCGATGCCGTTGCCCTCGTCGGCGACCGTGATGTTGCCCGGGATCGCCTTGAAGCCGCTGCCGTCGTTGACCTCGACGTACGCGTAGTCACACGCGTCGGAGCCGCACTGCTCGATGTCCCAGTTGGCCTGGAACGTCAGCGTCGTGGTGCCGGCCGGGATCGAGACGTTGCGGGTCAGCGTGTTGTCGAGCATGTTGCCCGCGCCGCTCCACCACGACTTGGTGCCCTCCGGCGGGGTCGCCAGCGGCGTGGTGACCTTCTTCTTCGGCAGGTTGACCACGACCGCCTGCGGCTTCTTGCTGTTGTACTCGTGCGGGCCGAGGTCCACCAGCTTCGTCTTGCCGGCGTTGACCGTGGTGTAGTCCAGCCAGCCGAGCTGCAGCTTGTCCCACGCCCCGAGGTCGGCGGCGCGGGCCGCGATCCCGTTGTCGCTGGGCAGGCTGACGCGGCTCTGCGCCATGATGGTCCACCAGCTCACCGGGTTCTCGGCGTTGCCGCTCGCGCCCGCGGTGTCGTAGTGGTCCGGCAGGCCGAGGTCGTGGCCGTACTCGTGCGCGAACACGCTCAGGCCGCCGTTCTCCGGCTGCATCGTGTAGTCGCTGACCCACAGACCGGTGGTGCCGATCTGGTAGCCGCCCCGCATGTTGCCCGCCGGGCCCTGGTCGGAGCGCAGGTTCGCCTGGGAGCGGTGGCTCCAGATCGCGTCCTCGCCCTGGATCAGGTCACCGTCGGCCTGGTCGCCGCCGGCGTGCACGATCTGGAAGTGGTCGATGTACCCGTCCGGCTCGTTGAAGTCGCCGTCGTGGTCGTAGTCGTTGCGGTCCCACTGGTCGTAGGAGGCCAGCGTCGCCTTGATGTCGGCGTCGGACTTGCCCTGGGCGTGCTGCGAGTCGACCCACGCCGCGATCGCGTCCTGGATCAGCGCGTAGCTGTTGCTGCAGACGTTCGACGTGCAGGGGTAGCCGTTGCTGCGGCCGTAGCGGGCCTCGTTGTATGGCACCTTCACCCAGTCGGTGACCATGCCGTCGACGCTGTACCGGCCGGAGGACTGCTTCTCGTAGTACGTCTTGAGCGACTCCACCCCGTTGCCGGTGGCGAAGTACATGTTCTCGAAGTACTGCTTGTTGAAGTCCTGCTTCCAGATCGTCGAGTTGTCCTTGGCGCGGTCCGGCTGCGGGATCTGGTTGTGCAGCGGGCCGTCGAACTTGGCCGGGCCGGGGATGGACGGGTTGGTGTCCTGGTCCGGGTAGTTCGGGTGCCGCTGGTCGCCGAACTCGGCGAGCACAACGAAAATCTTGTCGGTCCGCTCGCGGCTCAGCTCGACGTACTTGTCGACGTGGCCCTTGCTGCGGTCGGCCTTGCCGATCTTCACGACCGTGCTCGCGCCGCGCTTCTCCGGCTGGGCCTCGCCCTTCAGCACCTGCGAGAGGGCAACCTCACGGGCAGCGCGCTGCTTCTGCTCGTCCGCCGAAATCAACTCGTCGGAGGGCGACGAGGCGTCGACGGACGGCGACTGCTGCGCCGGCACGGCATGGGCCGCGCCCCCGCCGACAAACACCCCCATCCCCGACGCGAGCGTGAGACTGAGCAGTCCCACGGTCAACTTACGCACAGGTACCTCCCTGGTGGGGCTTCAGCACCGAGGCCCTGCGTCGATGCCTCGATGCACCTGACGCGGAAGACTAGGGTCTGTTCCGGCCCGCTGAAGATCAACAGTGCGGTATGCGCATAGTTGCAAGGGTCAAATCGAGGGTGACCCGATTATCGAGCCCGGTCGCTGAGGGCATCGAGATCATGGACGATCAGGCGGAGCCCGCCCGTCTGGGCCAAGCCCTCTTCACGCAGCGTGCGCAGGGCCTTCGGGACCGCCTCACGCGAGGAGCCGGCCCAGCCCGCGAGCTCGTCCGGCGACAGCGGCGGGCTGATGCGCAGCCCCTCTGGCGTCGGCTCGCCGAAGCGCTCGACCAGTTCCACCAGCCGCGCCGCGACCCGCCCGGTGGTGTCGTAGGCGCCGAACTCGATGCGCTTGCGGTCGGCGTCGCGCAGCCGGCGGGTCAGCTCGCGCATGAGCAGGAACGAGACGCGGGCATGGCCGAGCAGGTACCGCTCGAAGTCCGGCGACGGCACCGACAGCGCGCTCACCGGCTCCAGCGCGGTCACGGTCGCCGACAGCGGCCCGCCGTCGATCGCCGACAGCTCCCCGAGCAGCGCCCCCGGCCCCCGCACCGCCAGCACCACCTCGGTGCCCGACGCCACGTCGGAGGAGACCTTGACGCAGCCCGAGTGCAGGATGACCACCGCCTCGGAGCGGCTGGCCTCGCGGAAGATGACCGCCCCGCGCCGCCACTACCGGCGGTGCCCGGCGGCCTCCAGCGCGGCCTGCTCGTCTTCAAGGACGCCCCCTGGCTCTGCCCCGCGCACCGCTGGTCCGGCCGCATAGCCTTCATCACCTCTATTCCCGTGGCCCTGCACTGTCTCTACGCACTCGGCTTCGACGACTACGACACCCGAGTCCTGCTGCACTCCCTCCTCGGCTGCTTCTTCTACGGCACCTTCGCGGCCAAGATGCTGATCCTCGCCAAGAAGGGCGTCCCCCACTGGGCGCTGCCGCTGTTCGGCGGCCTGGTCTTCACCGCGTTGTCCGGCCTGTTCGTCACCTCCGCCCTGTGGTTCTTCACCCCATGCGGCGTCAAGCCCTGAGAGGGGCTCGAAGAACCATGTGCACTCCCACCCGACGTACCCTGCTGGCCGGGGCCACCGCGGCCGGCCTGGCGACGGCCCTCTCCGGCTGCGCCGCGTACGGCCTCGACAGCGCCAACCCGGCCAGCCCCGCGGACAACGCAGCCGGCACCGGCGATGGGGGCACCGGCGACCAGAGCGGTGCCGGCCCGGACGGTGCCGCCGCCAACGCCGCGAGCTTCGCCAAGACGAGCGACATCCCAGTCGGCGGGGGCAAGATCTTCGCCGACCAGAAGATCGTCGTCACCCAGCCCACGGCCGGCACCTTCCGCTGCTTCACCGCGGTCTGCACCCACGCCGGCTGCGTCGTGGGTGACGTATCCGAGGGCACCATCAACTGCCCCTGCCACGGCAGCCGCTTCAAGGTCGCCGACGCCTCGGTGGCCGCCGGCCCCGCCAAGAAGGCGCTCGGCGCGATCGCCATCAAGGTGACCGGCGACGCCATCTCCAAAGCCTGACTCCCACAGGGTCGAGTGCCCGTCGACTGTCCGAAGGGGACGGGCGGCGGGCACTCGGCTGCCCCCTTGGCAACGCTCCCCGACTCACCGTCGTTCGCCCTCCCGTGGACGCGGCTGCCCTGGCACCAACCC
Organism: Dactylosporangium sp. CA-052675; assembly: GCF_050947935.1. GTDB lineage: Bacteria > Actinomycetota > Actinomycetes > Mycobacteriales > Micromonosporaceae > Dactylosporangium. Next base: position 10,289,427 of record NZ_CP192010.1, read on the forward strand.
GCATCACCGCTCGCGATCGTCCGGCTCATGACGGCATCCGGATCGCACGCTCCCGCAGCATCCGCCGAGTGGGCAGCACCCCGGCCAGCAGCGCGAGTAGAAGACAGAGCCCGACCACCCCGCCGATGACCGGCCACGGCAACACGAGCTCCACGGCCGCCCCGACCTGTTGACTGAGCCCGGCCCGGATGCTCACCAGGGCCCCGATCGCGACCACCCCGCCGAGCACCGCCCCGATGAGCACGACCAGCGCCGACTCCGCCGCGACGTACCCGGCCACCTGCCTCCGCGTCGCCCCCGCCAGGCGCATCACCCGCAGGTCGGCCGCGCGCCCCTGAGCCGCCATCAGCAGCGTGTTCGCGACCGCGAGCGCACCGTAGCCGGCCGAGACCCCGATCAGCATCAGCGTGAACAGCCACACCAGCCGGTCCTCGGAACTGTCCGCCTCGGCGGCCCACGTCGCCACGTCGATCACCCGCGCCCCGGCGCCCGGCGGCGCGCTCACCGCTCCATCCCCGCCTCCCGGCAGATAGATGGCCGACGTCAGCGCCGACGGATCGTGCCGCCGAACGGTCTCCCGTGCCAGCAACAGATCCGCTCGTACCGAGCGATCGGCCACCACCGCCACCACGCGCAACGTCACCCGCTCACCGTCGGCGAAGACGACCGGATAGGAGTCCCCCACCTTGCGGCGCACCGACTCGGCGACCACCGCCGTGTCCGTCTCCCTGAGGTCCTCGAGCGAGCCCGCGACCACCCGCGCCCCGCGATCGGTACGGATGAACGCGGTCGTGTCCACCCCGAGCGCGCTCCAGGCCCGCGGGGTCGTCCCGGCCCCGTTCTCCGGCGCGAACACCGTCGTCGGCAGCATCGCGGCGCCCGGCACCGCGGCCACGGCGGCGTCGGACAACCCCGGCGTCCGGTCCGGCACCAGAACCTGCCCCGCGTCGACGTCCGCGGCCCGCCCCGCTGCGTACGCCTCCGTCGTCGTGCGCACCATCCCCGCCACCAGCACCGCGAACCCGACGGTCAGCAGAACCGGCGCGGCCGTGGACGCCGTCCGCCGCGCCGCGGTCGCGGCTCCCTCGCGCACGAGCAGCCCGATCGCGCCACCGCCCCGCCGGAGCGGCAGGCGCCACAGTCCGACGATCGGCCGTACCGCCGCCGGCGCCAGCGCCACCATCCCGGTGATCAGGGCCATGGCGGCGTACAAGGCGAACGTCGCCCCGTCCTGCGCATCGTCCGCGGTCGCCGTGCCGACTGCCAGCGCGATGCCCGACGTCGTCAGCAGCCCACCGGCAACCCACCGCAGCCGCCCCATGCGCCGCCGTTCAACGACCGCCTCACGCAGTGCCTCCAGCGGCCGGACCCGAGCCGCCCGCCGAGCCGCCGACCACGCCCCCAGCACCGCGACCACCGGCCCCAGCGCAAGCACGGCCACGAACGGCAGCAGCTCATACCGCACCTCATACGTCGCCGGCTCCAGCCCCGCCTCGACCAGCGCTCGTCCTACGGTCGGTGCGGCCGCCGCCCCGACGATGCTGCCGAGGACCGCTCCGATGCCGCCGACGAGGAGCGCCTCGCCGTAGACCATCCGCCGCACCTGCCGCGGCGTGGCCCCGATCGCCCGCAGGAGCCCGAGTTCCCGCCTGCGCTGGGCAACGGAGAACGCGAACGTCGACGCGACCACGAACACCGTGACGAACCCGGCGAGCGTCGCCACCCCCGTGAGCGCCTGCATGCCGATCCATCGCGCTCGTGCGTCGTCCCGCGGCTCCAGCGCACCCCGCTCGCCGCTGGACAAGACCCGTCCGTCGTCACCCACGATGTCCCGTGCGGCCGCCGCCACCGCGCCCGGGTCCGCGCCCGGCTCGAGCACCAACCCGATTGCCCGCACTCCCGGTGCCAGCTCCGCCGCCACCGCGTCCGCCACCAGATAGCCGGGCGCGTCGACGAGTCCCGTCACGGTGTACGGCACCGGCCCCGTCGCGGTCAGCAGCGTTACCGAGCTCCCGGGACGGAACCCGAGCGCCCGATCGACCACGACTTCGCCCGGCCGCCGCGGCTGCGCACCCGAGACCAGCGCCAGTCCGCCGAGCCGGGCTGACGACCAGCCGTGCCCCTCGTACGTGTCCTGCCGCTGCCCCTCCACCGCGGGCGGCCGCCCGTCGACGAGGGCTTGAACGTAGAAGCTCCGATCCGGCACAACGGCCTCGACACCGGGCACCGCACCAAGCCTTCGGCTGAGATCGTCGGTCTTCGCCGCCGACCACGGCACCGTTGGTGGGAAGGCCTCGGCCGGACTTCGGCTCTCGGGCGCCTGCACGACGACGGCCGCGGCGGCGAGCCGGTCCGGAACGATCGGACGCCCCGCGAGGAGCAACATCAGGGCGAGGAGGACGAGCGCGATCCCGACCACGACGGCCACGAGCGCACCGGCCATCCGGCAGATCCTCAGCACGAGTCCTCCAGGTGTGTGGTGCGTGCCGCGATCTCCTCCGCCGTGAGCGGACGGCGGACGTCGTCGGCGATCCGGCCGTCCGCGAGGAACACGATTCGGTCGGCGCGGGCGGCCGCCACTGGATCGTGGGTCACCATCACCACCGTCTGGCTGTGCTCGTCGACGAGCGCCCGGAGCAGGCCGAGGATGTGGCGCGAGGTCACGCTGTCCAGCGCGCCCGTCGGCTCGTCGGCGAACACGACCGCCGGCCGGCTGATCAGTGCCCGGGCGACGGCCACCCGCTGCTGCTCGCCGCCGGAGAGCTCGCTCGGGCGATGCCCGAGCCGGTCGGCCAGCCCGACCGCGGTGAGCGCGGCCACGATGTCGGCAGTCGGCGGGCGGCGACCAGCGAGCCGCATCGGCAGTGCGACGTTCTGCTCGGCGGTGAGCGCGGAAACCAGATTGAACGCCTGGAACACGAAGCCGATCCGGTCGCGCCGCAGCCGAGTCAGGTCATCTTCGCTCAGCCCGTCGAGCACGACTCCGTCGACGGTGACGGAGCCGCCAGCCGGACGGTCGAGACCGGCCGCGCAGTGCAGCAGTGTCGACTTGCCGGAGCCGGACGGTCCCATCACCGCCGTGAAGGTGCCGCGCTCGAAGGCCACCGATACTCCGTCGAGCGCGACGAGCTGCCGTGCGCCGTCGCCAAAAGTGGCCCGGACGCTGTCCAGAACAACGGTCTGCGTCGTCATGGTCCGCAACTTTGCCCGGCGGGGCGGGATCGCACATCGGACCGGGATGGACACTTTTCGTTCCGACCGCTGTGGTACGCCGAGGCGGAAAATGCCCGCTTCTCATACCTGGGTATGACGGCTCGCGGGCCGACGCGCAAGTCCGCCCCGACCGCTACCGTCGAGCCCATGGAACTCCCACCGGTGCTGACCCGGAGGCTGACTCCGAAGGATCTCTACGCACTCGACGCAGTCGCGGCGATCGTCGTCGCGGTGATCTGCTGGGCCGCCGCGCTCGAGGTGCCCAAGCAGGGACTGCGGGAGCCGGCCTGGGTGTCAGCACTCGTCGCGGTGGTGTTCGGTCTGAGCGTCGCCCTCCGGCGGCGCTGGACCTACGCGATGGCCTTCACCGCCACGGCCGCGGCGGTGATCAGCCTGGCCACTCAGATCATCCCTGTCTTCGCGTCGTTCGGACCCGCCTGCGCGCTGTCTCTGGTCTTCTACACCTTCGGCGCCTACGCGCGAAACTGGAAGGGCATGTTCGTCATCATCACGTGCGGCGCACTGGTGAGCGCGAGCATGGTCGGCTCGATACTCCTCTCCGACGAGCCGCCCTCCAGCGACTCCCCGTCGACGTTCTTCGCCGCGCTCTTCGGCTTCCTCGTCATCGCGCCGGCCCAGACACTCGGCTTCGCGATCGGTGAGCGGCGCGCCCAGACCATCGAGCGCAACCAGCACATGGTGCGGCAGGCCACCGTCGAGGAACGGCTCCGAGTGGCCCGCGAGCTGCACGACGTCATCGCCCACACGATGACGTTGATCGTGGTGAAGGCGTCGATCGGCAACCACGTCGCGGAGGCCAACCCGGCCGAGGCCCGCGACGCGCTCCAAGTCATCGAGTCGACCGGCCGAGCGGCGATGCTCGAGGTGCGCCGGGTGCTCGACATCCTGCGGGAGGACACCCCCTATGCCCCCACCCGCGGCCTGGGTGACCTGCCGGCCCTCGTCGAGCTGGCGTCCGTGGGCGGGGTTCAGGTCCGGCTCGACGTCGAGCGACCGGAGGGACCCGCGGTCGGAGGGATGCCGGAGGCAGTGGAGCTGGCGGTGTACCGGATCGTGCAGGAGGCGATCACCAACGTGGTCAAGCACGCGGCGCCGGCCCAGTGCCACGTGAGCGTGGTGGTGAACGCGGAGGAGGTGCGCATCGAGGTAAACGATGACGGGAAGCGCCCGCCTCGCACCGATGCCGTCGGGCACGGATTGACGGGGATGCGCGAGCGGGTGACGTTGCACGGGGGGACGTTCGCCGCCGGACCGCGGGCCGAGGGCGGCTACTCGGTGCGGGCGCTGCTACCGGCCGGAGGAGCAGCGTGAACCGACGGCCGGGCGTGAGCCAGCGAACGAACGCAAACGAGCAGAAGAACGCGAACGACCAAACGAACGCCAGCCACCGGACGGGCGCGAGCGACCAAACGAACGCCAGCCACCGGACGGGCGCGAACCAGCAGACGAACGCGGACCAGCGAGCGGACGCGGACCAGCGAGCGGACGCGGACCAGCGAGCGGACGCGGACCAGCGAGCGGACGCGGACCAGCGAGCGGACGCGAATCGGCAAGGGGGAGTGGATCACACCGCGGTCGGGGGCTGGGGCGGGCGGTTGTGGGGGCATCCGTCCGCGGTGGGTGTTGGGCACGGGGGTGGCTCGTGATTCGGGTGTTGATTGCGGACGATCAGGCGTTGTTGCGAGGGAGCTTTCGGGCGCTCATCGACCTCAGTGGGGACTGCGGCACGGTTGGGGAGGCCGGCACCGGGGACGAGGCGGTTCGGCTCGCGGGTGAGCAGCGGCCGGATGTGGTGCTCATGGATGTGCGGATGCCGGGGATGAACGGGATCGAGGCGACCCGGACGATCTGCGGGGATCCCGAGCTCGGCTCTGTGCGGGTTTTGATGTTGACGACCTTTGATCTCGATGAGTACGTGTACGGGGCGTTACGGGCAGGGGCCAGTGGGTTTCTCGTCAAGGACACGCCGCCCGCGGAGTTGCTCAATGGGATTCGGGTTGTGGCCGGCGGGGAGGCGTTGTTGTCGCCGTCGGTTACTCGGCGGCTCATTTCGGAGTTTGCTCGGCGGCCGCAGCCGGAGCGGCCGATTCCTCGGCGGCTTGAGGGGATTACGGAGCGGGAGCGGGAGGTGCTCATGCTCGTCGGGCGTGGGTTGTCCAACACCGAAATCGCCGCGCATCTCGGGTTGAGCCTCGCCACGGTCAAGACGCATGTCGGGAGGGTTCTTGCCAAGCTCGAGGTGCGGGATCGGGCGCAGTTGGTGATCGTCGCGTATGAGACGGGGTTGGTTTCGGTGGGCATCTGACTACAGATGGTGTCGGCCTCGGCGAACGGCGTGGCCCGGGTCCCGTTCGACCTCACCAGCGAACCCGGGATCGCCCGACCGGCAGGTCCCGATCGCCGTGGTCTGCCCGCGCGCGCCGCCATCGGAAGGGGTGGAGTTGGGCTGGACGCGGGGAGACGGAGAAAGCAGATCCAGGGAGGAGCGAGGCATTGAGCGGGGCGTAAAGGAGAGCAGCAAAGCCGGCCGTGCGGGGAGAGTTAGCGGGCTGGGTTCAGCAAGGGGATTCGCACGCGGAAGGTGGCGCCCTCCTGGGGGGCCGTTCGCAGGGTCACCTCGCCGTTGTGGGCGGCCACCAGGGCGGCCACGATCGACAGGCCCAGGCCCGAGCCGCCCAGGGCACGGGTCCGGCTCGGGTCCGTTCGGTAGAAGCGTTCGAAGACTCTTGCCGCGTCCTGCGGCGTCATGCCGGGGCCGTTGTCCGAGACCTCCAGGATGGCCTGGTCCGCCTCGGTGCCCACGTAGACGGTGACCTCGGTGCCGGCGGGGGTGTGGTTCAGCGCGTTCGACAGGAGGTTCTGCAGCACCTGCCGGAGGCGGGCCTCGTCGCCGAGGACGATCGGGGCCTCGGTGTCGGCGTCGTCGTCGCCGCTGTTCGGGGTGCGGAGGCGTAGGCGGTGGTGGTCGCCGGCCGTCACTCTCGCGTCGATCATGGCGTCGGTTGCCAGGGACAGGAGGTCCACCGGCTTCTTCTCCAGGGGGCGCTGCTGGTCCATGCGGGCCAGGAGCAGGAGGTCGTCCACCAGGAGGCCCATGCGCGTCGCGTGGTGCTCGATGCGGCCGATGGTGTCGTCGTGGTGGCCGGACTGGCGGTACAGCTCGGCGAAGCCGCGGATCGAGGTCAGCGGGGTGCGCAGCTCGTGCGAGGCGTCGGCCACGAAGCGGCGCATGCGGTCCTCGGAGGCCAGCGCCGCCTGCTCCGAGGCCAGGGCCGCTTCCTCCGAGGCCCGGCGCTCCTCGAAGGCGGTCTCGATCTGGCCTAGCATGGTGTTGAGGGCCCGGGCCAGGCCGCCGACCTCGGTGCGGGGGTCGGCCTCGGGGACTCGGCGGCTCAGGTCGCCGGCGGCGATGGCCTCGGCGGTCTGCTCGACCTCGACGAGGGGGCGCAGGCTGGAGCGGACGAGCAGGTAGGCGACCACGGCCAGGATCAGCAGGACGAAGCCGCCGATGGTGGCGCTCATGACGACCAGGCGGCTCACCGTGCTGTCGACCTCGGCGAAGCTGATGGCGATCATCACGGGCGGGCGGCCCAGCCGGCCCTGCGGGGGGCGCTGCTGGGCGACGAGCACGCGCCAGGCGTGGCCGGAGCCGTCCCGGGACTCGACGGTGGAGTAGACGCCGGCGACGTTGTTGGACAGCCAGGGCAGGCCGTCGAGGGCGCGCCAGTTCTCCGGGGTCACGGGCCTGGTCTGGTCGTCGGCGCTGGGGGTGAACACGGTGTCCTGGAAGGAGCCGTCGAGGCGGCCGCACGCGACGAAGTACCCGCTGCGCAGGACCGGCGCGCCGGGGCCGCGGCCCTGGTCGTCGAACGGGCCGTTCTCGCAGTTGTGGAAGGCGTCGTTGAAGCTCTGCAGGAGCTGGTCGTCGACGCGGGTGATGAGGTAGTCGCGGGTGCTGATGACGCCGGCGATGCCGGTTGTGGCCAGGGCCGCCGCGAGCAGGACGAGCATGAGAACGACGAGCTTGACGCGCAGCGGCCAGGACTTCATGTGCGTGGCAACCGCAGCGAGTAGCCGACGCCGCGCAGGGTCTGCAGGAGGCGGGGCTCGGTGGTGTCGATCTTCTTGCGCAGGTAGGAGACGTAGGACTCCACGACGCCCGCGTCGCCGCCGAAGTCGTACTGCCAGACGTGGTCGAGGATCTGGGCCTTGGACAGGACGCGGCCGGGGTTCGTCATGAAGTACCGCAGCAGCTTGAACTCGGTCGGCGAGAGCTGCACCTCCCGGCCCGCCTTGAACACCTCGTGGGTGTCCTCGTCCAGCTCGATGTCGGCGAAGTTCAGCCGCGAGGTCTGGGCCGACGCGCCGCCCGCGGGGTCGGCGACCCGGCGCAGGACGGCCTGGATGCGGGCCAGGATCTCGGAGAGGCTGAACGGCTTGGTGACGTAGTCGTCACCGCCCAGGGTGAGCCCCTTGATCTTGTCCTCGGTGGCGTCGCGGGCCGTCAGGAACAGCACCGGCACGCGGGTGCCCTCGCCGCGGAGCTTGCGCAGCACCTCGAAGCCGTCGAGCTCGGGCATCATGACGTCGAGCAGAATCATGTCGGGCCGGAAGCGCCGCGCCTCCTCCATCGCCTGGCGGCCGCTGGTGGCGCTGGCGACGTCGTAGCCGTGGTACTTGAGGCTCGCGGAGAGCAGTTCGACGATGTCCGGCTCGTCGTCGACCACAAGCAGCCGCGTCATGATTCGCTCCAGATCGCGTCGGAGTTTTCCGGGAGTTCCCTTGTCACGTCTCAGACTGCCGCCGCTACCTGACGGCCCGATGCGGTTTTCCTGAAAACCGGCTGTGAACCGCCTGCGACGGCCGCGAGCAGCACCGGGAACTCGAGGTAGGCGTGGTAGGACGCGAAGGCGCCGTACAGCGCGCGGCCCGTGGCGTAGTCGATCGCGAACGGGATCGCGAGCAGCGCGGCCAGACCGAGGCCGAGCAGCCAGGCGCGGCGGCCCAGCAGGAAGCGCGGGGCTTCCGGGGCGTACCGCGGCAGGAAGAAGACCCACACGAAGTAGTGCATGGTCTGCAGGAAGGCGAACACGACCAGGAACCGGGTGCCGACCAGGGCCGAGGACCCCGGCGGGGCGATCGAGGCCACGACCGGCGACGACACCAGCCCGCGCAGCGCGAAGTCGAACGCGCCGGCCAGCACGAGCACGGGCAGCACCAGCACCCACGCGACCTGCGTCCAGCGGAACGGCCCCGGCCGCCGCAGCCGCCCGGCCCACTCCCACAGAAAGAACAGCGGGACGACGTTGTGCAGATGGGCCAGGACGACGAAGTGGTACTGGCTGAAGGCCAGCGACACCGAGGCCGCGAGGACGAGCACCACGAGCCCGAGGACGAGCCGGGCACCGCGCAGCGCGTGCACGCAGGCGGCCGCGAGCACCCCGTAGCCGACGAGGATCTCCGCGTACCGGGCCGGGTCGCCGACGACGAGCGCGGCCAGGCGGCACAGCACGATCGCGGTGACCAGCCCGAGCAGCACCACCAGGAAGCGCCCGGTGAGCAGGGACGAGAAGCGCCCGGCGACGTACCGCAGCTCGAGCACGTTGTGCAGCGCCCCGAACGCGATCAGGCCGCCGACCGTGACCGCCAGCGGCGCGCCCAGGGCCAGCCCGAGCGCGGCGGCCGCGGCCGCGACGAAGAGCAGGCTTATCTTCATCGGGTGCTCCGGGCGCTGCTGCTGACGCTGGCCGTCGAGGTGCCGCTGTACACGGCGGCGCTGACCGTCCTGGGGCTCGCGAGCGCGAGGAAGGCCCTCGTGCTCGGCGTCGTGGTCAACCTCGTGACCCATCCGGCCCTGTGGCTGTTCCTGACCCGCCACCCGGGCGCGCTCTGGCCGGCCGAAGCCGTGGCGACGGCGGCGGAGGCACTGATCCTCGCGATCGCCACCGGCGGGAACGGGGACAGGGGCAGGGGCAGGCTCGTCGTCGTCGCCATCGCGCTCGGGGCCAACGCCGGCTCGCTGCTCATCGGCCTGACCGTCGCCTGAGCCACAACACGAGCAGCACGACCAGCGCGGCGAGGAACACCACGCAGGCCAGGCCGATCACGACCAGCGCCGACGAACCCGCGACAGACGGCTGCGGCGCCACATCAGCCAGCACAATTTCCATGCCGAGCAGTCTGCGGCGCCGCAGCGCGAAAATGTATCTACTCCCCGACCTTGTTCGCCTCCGCAGCGTCCGCCGGAGGGATGTCCGAGGCCTCCGGCGCCTCGGCCGGCCGCAGCCACTGCCACAGCAGGAACAGCAGACCCAGCGCGAGCATCCCGAGCCCGATCCACAGGTTGATGCGCACGCCCGCGGCCTTGTCGATCTCGGCCTGCGAGTCGAAGACCCCGAGGAGCGTCACGATCACGCCGTACACCGTGAACAGGCCCCCGATGACCCGCCGCACGTCGAAGAGCCGCGCCGCCCGGGCGGTGTCGACCTTCTGCTCGTCGTCACTCATCACAACCCCTTAGGCCTACAGGAACGGCAGGTAGAAAGCGAAGGCCAGCACGAGGGCGCCCGTGCCGAGCAGCACCGGCGAGCGGTACCACGCGGTGTCCCCGGCGATCGCGTCGGCGCGCAGGTCGTGGCCGCCCACGCCGTACACGAGGCCGTCGAGCTCCGCGTCCTCCTTCGGCCGGGTCAGCGGCGTGACGATGATGGCCACGATCGCCACGACCACGAACGCGATGCCGGCGCCCCAGAACGACTCGTCGAGGTCGGAGCCGAACGTGAACCAGCCGAACCACTTGTAGCCGGCGTAGGTGATGAACGCGGCGACCGTGCCCAGCAGCAGCCCCCAGAAGCCGGCCCAGGCCGACATGCGCTTCCAGAACATGCCGATGATGAACGCGGCGAACAGCGGGGCGTTGAACAGCGAGAACAGCGCCTGGATGTAGTCCATGATGTTGCTGTAGCCGGACGCGATGAACGCGGTGCCGATGCCGACCACGACGCCGGCGACGGTGATGAGCCGCCCGACGCGCAGGTAGTAGCCGTCCGGCTTGTCCTTGGCGATGTACTCCTGCCAGATGTCGTAGGTGAACACCGTGTTGAACCCGGACACGTTGGCCGCCATGCCCGCCATGAACGAGGCGAGGAGCCCGGTCACCGCGATGCCGAGCACGCCGTTGGGCAGGAAGTCGCGCATGAGCAGCGGGACGGCGTTGTTGTACTGCAGGTCACCGCTTTCCGCCCCGAGCCCCTTCACCGTCACCAGCGCGACGAGACCGGGGATCACCGTGACGAACGGGATCAGCAGCTTGGGGTACGCGGCGATGATCGGCGTGCGCCGCGCCGCGCTCATGTTGCGGGCCGACAGACCGCGCTGGACCTCGGCGAAGTTCGTCGTCCAGTAGCCGAAGGAGAGCACGAAGCCCAGGCCGAAGACGATGCCCCACCACGGCGCCCCGAGCGGGTTGTCGGAGCCGCCGGTGTTGGACCAGGTGTGCAGCCCCGCGTCGCCGAGCTTGGTGGTGTTGCGCACGGCGTCGAAGAGCCCGTCGATGCCGCCGAGCTTCACCAGGCCGACGATCGCGATGGGCAGCAGGCCCGCGATGATCACGAAGAACTGCAGCACCTCGTTGTAGATGGCGCTGGAGAGGCCGCCCAGCGTGATGTACACGAGGACGATCGCGGCCCCGACGATGATCGCGGTCCACAGCGGCCAGCCGAGCAGCGCCTGCATGATGAGGGCGAGCGCGTAGAGGTTGACGCCCGCGATCAGCACCTGGGCGAGCGCGAAGGACAGCGCGTTGAGCAGGTGGGCGGGCCGGTTGAAGCGCCGCCGCATGTACTCGGGGACGCTGCGCACCTTCGAGCCGTAGTAGAACGGCATCATCACGATGCCCAGGAACACCATCGCGGGGACGGCGCCGATCCAGTAGTAGTGGACCGTCATCAGGCCGTACTTCGCCCCGTTGGCGGCCATGCCCAGAATCTCCAGGGCGCCCAGGTTGGCGGAGACGAACGCGAGGCCCGTCACCCAGGCCGGCAGCGAACGACCGGACAGGAAGAAGTCCACGCTGTTGCGGATCGAGCGGCGGGCGGCGAGACCCACCCCCAGGACGGTGATGAAGTAGAGCGCCAGCAGGACGTAGTCGAATGCGTCCATCTGCAGGCGCAGCCCATCGGCGACTGTCTGCACCCGTTCCTCCCTTTGCCGGTACGAGTGGAGCGTCGAGGCACCTACCCAACCGGGGGTGAGGATCAAACCATCGTCGTCAACGGAGATGGCTCGCGAGCAGCGTCACGAGATCGGCGGCCGCATATGGTTTGTCCAGGAACGCGTCGCACCCGGCCTCCATCGCCGCGGCCCGCTCGTGCGGCAGGACGCTCGCGGTCAGCGCGATCACCGTCGGCCGCTCCGGCTCGGCCTGCAGCTCGGCGGCGAGCGCCAGCCCGTTGCCGTCGGGCAGGTTGACGTCCAGCAGCACCAGGTCGACGTCGTGCGCGGCGAGCGCGGCGCGCGCGTCGGCGATCGAGCCCGCTTCCAGCAGGTCCGCGTCCCGGACGGCGGCGGCCCCGGCCCGCGCCAGGATGGCCCGCACGAGCACGCGGTTGAGCTCCTCGTCCTCCACGAGCAGCACCCGGCTCATCGCACGGCCCCTTCCTGGCGCACGTCGGTCAGCGAATTGGCCACCGCGGCCAGGTCGATCCACTCGCGCACCCCGTCGGCGGCCGAGCCGCGCGGTACGGTGCCGATGACCTTCCCGGTCAGCCGGAGCCGGTCCGCGTCGGACAGGTCGGGCGCGGTGAGCGCGAGCACCGGGATGCCCTGCGTCGACGGCTCCTGGTCGAGGCCCGCGAGCAGCGCGAAGCCGTCGACGTCCGGCATCTGCAGGTCGCAGATGATCAGGTCGAAGCGCCGGTCGCGGGACAGCCGCAGCCCCTCGGCGCCGTCGTCGCAGGTGACCACGGCGATGCCCGCCTCGCTCAGGCGCTGCTCGACGACCGCGCGGGTCGTGTCGTCGCGGTCCACGACGAGTACCGATGCCGGCTCCTGACCCGGCTCCGGGTGCAGCGCCGGCGCGACGTGCCGGGCGAGCTGGGCCAGCAGCGCGTCGTGGTCCACCGGCTTGACGAAGAAGTCGGCCGCGCCCAGGGCCAGCCCCGCGCGCCGGTCGTCGACGATCGTGGCGAAGAAGACCGGGATCGCGGCCAGGTGCTCGTCGCGCTTGAGCCGGCGGATCACGTCCCAGCCGTCGAGCCCGGGCATGACCACGTCGAGCAGGATCGCGTCCGGCCGCCAGACGCCGGCCTCGGCCAGCCCGGCCTCGCCGGTGGAGGCGGTGCGCACCTCGTAGCCGGCGCCGGCGAGGTAGGTCTCGAGCAGCTCGGCCGCCCGCGCGTCGTCGTCGATGACGAGCACGCGGCCGCGGCCGGGCGCCGGGGCGGGGCTCGCGCCGGGCTCGTCGTGCGGGGCCTGGGCGGCGGGCAGCCGTACCGTGAACCGGCTCCCCTCCCCCGGCGCCGACTCCAGCGAGACGGACCCGCCGTGCGCCTCGACCAGCCGGCGGGTGAGCGCCAGCCCGAGCCCGGTGCCGGCCTTGCGCTGGGCGGCCGGGCCGAGCTGCTGGAACTCCTCGAAGACCCGCTCCTGGTCCTCGGCCGCGATGCCGATGCCGCTGTCGGCGACGGTGATCGCCACCGACTCGATCGCCGGGGAGACCGTGACCGCGATGAGCCCGCCGTCGGGCGTGAACTTGATCGCGTTGGAGAGCAGGTTGTCGAGGATCTGCCGCAGCCGCAGCGGGTCCGCGCACACCGCGGCGGTCGGCGGCACGTCGAGGTACACCTGCAGCCCCTTGCGGTCCGTGAGCGGCCGCAGGGTGGTGATGACCTCGCCCACCGCGGCGTCGAGCGAGATCGGCTCGAGGCCCAGCTCCAGGCGGCCGGACTCGACCTTGGCCAGGTCCAGGATGTCGTTGATCAGGCCCAGCAGGTGGCGGCCGCTGCTGTGCACGTGGTCGACCCACTCGGCCGGGACGCTGCGCCGGTCGCCGTCGGGCTGCTCGGCCCGCATGAGGTCGCTGAAGCCGATGATCGCGTTGAGCGGCGTGCGCAGCTCGTGGCTCATCCCGGCCAGGAAGTCGCTCTTGGCCTGGCTGGCGCGGGTCAGGGCGGCGACGGACTCGGCCAGGGCGGCGGCGAGCTCGCGCTGCTCGGCCAGCACGGCGCCGCGCTCGGCGAGCACCTTCGCCTGGGCCGCGAGCACCCCGGTGAGGCGCAGGTCGTCGGCGCTGAACAGGGACCGGTACCGGTCCAGCAGCAGCACCGTGCCCACCCCGGGCAGGGCGAGCGCGGTCGCCAGGCGGGTGCCGGTGGCCCGGGCGAGCGGGTGGTCCTTGGGCAGGCGGACCGGCTGGCGGGCGGCGGCGAGCGCGTCCGCGTCGAAGTCGACGCGCTCGTGCGGCAGATGGGTGCCGGAGCGGCACACGGCCGCGAGGCGCTCGAGGTCCTTGTCCAGGAGCAGGACGGCATCGGTACCGGTGGTCTCGTGCACGACGTGCACGAAGCGCCGCCACACCTGGCCGGTGTTCACGTCGGCCGGCAGCCGCTGCAGGTCCCCGGTGGCCTCGTACCACACCGTCGCCGACATCATCCGGCGCAGGAACGCGGGCGGCAGGAAGGCGAGCAGGTACAGCACCGCGCCCACGAGCCCGACCACCCGCCCGGCCGGCTGCCACCAGACCTGCTCGCCCGGGTAGCGGGCGGACGCGGTGAACAGCATGAGCATCATCACCGGGTAGAGGAAGGTGGCCCCGGCGGCGAGGCGGAGCCGGGCCCGTCCGGCGCCGGAGCGGCGGGCGCTCACCCGCAGCAGGACGGTGCCCGCGATCGCCTCGGTGACCGTGAAGGTGGCGGTGACCAGGGTGAGGTACGGCAGGCTGAGCGGTCGGGGCGCGGCCGTCACCGCGGCGATGCTGCCCAGCAGGAGCACGAGCAGCGCGCCGTCCAGCCACCGCGGGACCCGGCCGAGGCGGGCGGCGAGGCGCAGGGTGAGGTACGGCTGCAGCAGTAACAACGCGGTCGCGAAGGCGCTGGCGGCGACGGGCACGGGGCGGCCCGACATCTCCCGGACCGCGGCGTTGATGCCCACGGCCAGGGTCGGCAGGAACAGCAGGGCGGTGTCGCGCCGGAGCGGATCGCGGTGCCGGATGTACGCCGCCAACGCCCGCACGAACACGGCCGCCAGCAGTACCGTTGTGACCAGAGTTACCATGAAGTTACGCCCCGTTACGTTCGCGAACGGGACTCACTTTAGCCAGCCGAACGGACGCGGGGGACCGGATGAGCGATGATGCGCTGCGCGTCACCGTCGCCACGGCCACCCACGACCTGTCCAACGCCCTCGGCGCGGTCCTGAACTACACGACCTTCCTCGCCGAGGACCTGGCCGGCTCCGGGCGCGCGCCGGAGTACCTGCCGCACCTGCAGAGCGCGGCCGAACGCGCCCTCGCCCTAGTAGCGGGACTCGCTGCGGCTCTTGCACGCGACGCAGAGGGTGACTGACGGGAACGCCGCCAGCCGGGCCACCGGGATCTCCCCGGCGCAGGTCTCGCACGTGCCGTAGTGCCCGGCGTCGAGGCGCTCCAGCGCCCGGTCGACCTGGTCCATCCGGTTGCGGATCGACACGGCCAGCGCGAACTCCTGCTCGCGGTTGAACGCCTTGGTGCCGAGGTCGGCCACGTCGTCGCCGGCGTCCACGACGCCCGCGAGCGTCATCTCGGCCACCGTCGCGGTGTACTCCGACTCCAGTTCCTCCCGCCGGCCGAGGAGGGCCGTGCGGATGTCCTGGGTACGGGTCTCAGGGAATACGAGCGTCATCGGAGGCCCCCCGGGCTTCAGCGTCTGCGGCGGATTTGGTGGCTTCCCGGGTGCCCCGCCGAGTGGTTGCCCAAACCTGACTGTTTTTTGCGACCGGCACAGGGCACCATGAATACCGTGGAGGCGGATTCGATCCAGGTGGACGTGCCCGCGGGTCACGCCCGCACGGCGCGCCGCGTGATCACCCAGGCGCTCGAGGCCTGGGGACTGCCCCATCTGACCCGTGGCGCGGTCATGGTCGGCCACGAACTCGTCGCCAACGCCCTGCGCCACGGCCTCCCGCCGGCCGTCCTGCGGCTGCTGCGCCAGGGGGACTGCCTCGTCATCGAGGTCGGCGACGGCAGCGACCAGGTGCCCCGCATCGCCGAGATCGACAACCTGACCAGCACCTCCGGCCGGGGCATGCAGATCGTGGACACCCTCGCGCGCACGTGGGGCGTCCGGCCGCACCAGAACGGCAAGACCGTGTGGGCGGAGATCTCCTAGTTCGACACCGACTCGTTGGTGATCGGCAGGATCTGGTCCAGCCCGGTGATCTCCAGCGTCACGCGCACGTCCTCGTTCGGATGGGCCACCACCAGCGTCGCGCCCACGTTCTTGGCCCGCCGCCAGCACCCGACCAGCGTGCCGAGGCCGCTCGAGTCGATGAACGACAGATGCGTGAGGTCGACCACGACCTCCCGCGCGCCCGTGTCCAACTCGGCCACGACCGCCGTGAGCAGGCTCGGGGCCGTGTCCAGGTCCAGCTCCCCGGTCAGCACCAGGTGGGCATGGCCATTGCGCCGATGGGTCGCCAGCTCCCATATCGCCTCGTCGTCAACCACCTGGTAGTCCCTTTCTGCATCACTGGTCAACAGTGTGGGGTACCCAATCGGTGGAGTTCAAACGCTCAGGCCCGGTTGCCCTCGATCGGCCCGGCGCGCAAGACTCGTGTGTATGCGTGCCGCGTACCTGGTCGAGGCCGGAAGACAGGTGTCCGGCTCGCTGAACCTGGCCCACACGATCCGGCGATCGCTGACCGCCTGCGTGCCCGAGTTCGCCGACTGGGCCCAGCTCATGATCGTCAACCGGAGCGAGGCGACGTTCACCTCGCTGCTCGACGGCGGCGTCCCGACCACCACCCGCCGGCCCGCCCCGCCGGCCGCCCAGTCCCGGCTCCTGCTCACCGGCCGGCCCGAGGTGCTGCACGTGGCCTTGATCACTCCGGCCGGCGACTCCGCCGCCGACGGGCTGAGCGCGCTGGTGCCCGACGAGGGCATGCGGGCCGAGGTGTCCGCGCTGCGCCCCGCCGACGTGCTCGGCGTCCCGCTCACCGCCCGCGGCGCCACCTTCGGCACCCTGACCCTCGCCCGGCGCGCCGGGACCGGCTTCGACGCCGCGGACGTCGAGCTCGCCGAGGAGCTGGCCGTGCGCATCGCGCTCGCGGTCGACGCCGCCCGGCGCTACACCGAGCGCTCCCACGTCGCCAGCGTCCTGCAGAGCAGCCTCCGCCCGCCGGAGCTGCCGAAGCTGCGCGGCGTCGACCTCGCCGCCCGCTACCGCCCCGCGGCCGGCGACGCCGAGATCGGCGGCGACTTCTACGACGTCTGGGGCGGCGACGAGGCGTGGTCGTTCACCCTCGGCGACGTCTCCGGCAAGGGCGTGGAGGCCGCCGTCGTCACCGGCCAGGCCCGCCACACGGTGCGGGGCGCCTCCGCGGTCGACCGCTCGCCCGCGGCCGTGCTCGGGGCGCTCAACGCGATGCTCGCCGGGAACACCTCCGGGCGGTACGTCACCGCCGTCTACGGCCGCGTCACCCCCGCCCCCGGCGGCGCCGGCCTGCGCGTCGAGCTCGGCTCGGCCGGCCACCCGCCGCCGCTGCTCATCCGCCCCGACGGCACCGTGAGCCCCGTCGCCGTGCGCGGCCTGGCGGCCGGCCTCATCGAGGACGTGCGCTACGAGCCGGTGACCGTCGACCTCGCGCCCGGCGAGACCCTCGTCCTCTACACCGACGGCGTGACCGAGGCCGGCGAGCGCAGCGTCCGGGAGGGCACCCGGCGCCTGATCGCCCTGCTCGCAAGCTACGCCGAGGCTGGCGTCGAGGCCCTGGTCGAGGCGGTGGAGATCGCCGTCGTCGAGGGGGCCGGGGCCGTCCAGCGCGACGATCTCGCGGTGCTCGCCCTGCGCGCCTCATGACGCAGCGGTACTTCCAATGCCTCGCCGACCGCGACGCCCCCGCGGCCCTTCGCCTCTGCACCGAGCTGGTCGAGGCGGGCCGGAGCCCCGTCGACGTCCTGCTCGACGTCGTCGCCCCGGCCCAGCAGGAGGTCGGCCGGCGCTGGGCCGCCGGCGAGTGGACGGTCGCCCACGAGCACGCGGCCACCGCCATCAGCGAGTCCGTCGCCCTCGCCCTCGGCGCCCGCATCCCCCAGCCCCACCCGGCCCGCGGCCACGTGGTGCTGGCCTGCGCCGAGCGCGAGTGGCACGGCCTGCCGGCCCGGCTCGTCGGCTTCGCCCTGCAGGAGGCCGGCTGGCGCACCACGTTCCTCGGCGCCTCGACCCCGCCGAACCAGTTCGCCCGCTTCCTGGACGACGTCGACGCCGACGCGGTCGCGATCTCCTGCTCGGTGGCGGCCGCCCTGCCCGCCGCCCGCCGCATGATCGACGCCTCCCGCGAGACGGGGCTGCCGGTCCTCGTCGGCGGCGGCGCCTTCGGCCGCGACGACACCCGCGCCAAGGCCCTGGGCGCGACGGCCTGGGCCCCCGACGCCCGCGCGGCGGTGCGCGCGCTGGAGTCGATCACCCCGCCGCCCGCGGGCCCGTCGGTCCACCGCCGCGCGGGGATCGACGAGCACGCGGAGCTGGTGCTGCGCTTCGCGGAGTTCCGCGACTCGGCGCGGCGGCGGTGGGCCGCGGTCATCGGCGAGGACGCCGCCACGCCCCTGGCCGACGACGCGCTGGACCACGCGCTGCACTCGCTGTCGGCCGCGTTGCTGACCGACGACTCACGGCTCCTTCGCGAGGCCGACGAGTGGCTCAGCGAGCTGTACTCGGCTCGCGGCGGCCCCTCGTGCGCGGTCCCCGCTCTGTGGTCGGCGCTGCGCACTGTCGTGGGCGAGCCGCTGCCGGAGGCGTCGCGGCACTTGGGGTTGTTGCGATAAGTCGGGCGCTCCGCGCCACGACTTATCGTATTTATACCCCGACGGCGTGTATGTCGGTTTTCTAGGCTATCGCCATGCGAAACGCGTTCGTCAGGGCCTCGTCGAGATGGTCGAGCAGATCCTGCGGGTCCGCGTAGACGCCCGCCGCGCCGTGGTCGAGCAGCTCCGCCGCGCACAGCCCGCCGCTCGTCAGGCCGATGCACGGGATCGAGAGCTGCCCGGACGCGCGCACGTCCCAGACCGAGTCGCCCACGAACACCGTCTCGTCCGCCGCCAGGCCCGAGCGCTCCAGCGCCACCTGCACGATGTCCGGCGCCGGCTTGCTCTGCTCGGCGTCGTCGGCGCTCGTCACGGCGGCCAGGGACGCGTCGGCGTCGAGGCAGTGCAGCAGCGCGTCGAGTTCGGGACGAGAGGCCGACGTCGCCAGTACCACCTTGAGACCCCGATCCGCGCAGGAGTCCAGCAGCCGTCGCGCCCCCGGCAGCGGCCGCAGCGAGGGCCACAGCGGCGCGTAGAGCGCGGAGTGCGCGGCCCGCATCGCGTCGTCGTCCGACGCGTCGTGGTCGGCCCCGAGCAGCTCGTCGAGGATCTTGTCGGAGCCCATCCCGATCGCACGGTGGATGCGTGCCATGGGCACGTCGTGGTCGTGTTGCCGCAGCGCCTGCCACCAGGCCACGACGTGCAGGTACACGCTGTCGACGAGGGTGCCGTCCACATCAAAGAGCACACCGGTCACGGGTTTGGTCATAGGCGGGGTGATACCCAGCCGGGCGGGGGTATCACTGAATATATGACCGAGCCCGAACGAGCGGTCGACGTCACCGAGCCCTTCCCGGGCTTCGACGCGGACGATCTCGGCGACTTCGCCTCCGAGCACTGCAGCGTCACGCTCGCCGAGGAACTGGCCGGCGGGCCCGAGCACGCCCGGGAGCCGGAGAGTCCGCACGGTCTGGCGGGCATGGACGAGTAAGCACCCGCGAACCCCACCCGTCTCCCACATCGCGCCGCCGACTCTCGGCCCGCTCTCGGGCCGATCCGAGTCGGCGGCTTCGTCATGTCCGACCCATCGCCTCGGGCGGCGGCTTCGTCGCGTCGGCGCCCCCATCGCCTCGGGCGGCGCTTCATCACGTCCGGAGCGCGCCACCCCGGGCGGCGCTTCATCACGTCCGGAGCGCGCCACCCCGGGCGGCGCTTCATCACGTCCGGAGCGCGCCACCCCGGGCGGCGCTTCATCACGTCCGGAGCGCGCCACCCCGGGCTGCGCTTCATCACGTCCGGAGCGCGCCACCCCGGGCTGCGCTTCATCGCGTCCGGAGCGCGCCACCCCGGGCGGCGGCTTCGTCCGCGTCCGGAGCGCGCCGCCTCGGGTGGACGAACGACGCCAATAAATGCAAATACTCCCGGGCAGGAGTAATTCGGACTTACCCTCGTCGTTGCCCTATCCACCTTTCACGATTTGATGCCACTGCGTGACTGCCCCTTTTCCATGCGTGGAAAAGCTGGCATGTTGAGGCATCACTCCACCCGTGAGAGGGGGCACGATGGGCCGACGGAGATGGGTGCACGCCGCAGTGGCGAGCGCACTCCTACCGCCTCTGCTCGTGCTTGTCTCGGCCAGTCCGAGCGAAGCGGCACCAATCCCCGCAGCCAGCCTGAAGGCCGTCGAAAGCCTCAAGCCGGTCAAGCAGACCGAGATGGCCAAGGCACCCACGAGCCGGATGGCCAAGACCGACCCGTCCCTGCTCAACCGCGACGACACCGCCAAGGTGTCCATCGCGGTGAAGCTCGACTACGACTCCACCGCGACCTATTCCGGGGATATTGCCGGATACGCCGCGACGAGTCCTTCCGTAACAGGCAAGGCACTGTCCGGGAACGCCGACGAAAAGCGGTACGAAAACCGAATCGCCGGAATCGAGGACAAGTTCATCGCGGACCTCAAGAAGCAGGTGCCCGACGCCAAGGTCGGACAGCGGCTCCGCACGGTCTACGGCGGCATCGCGCTCACGGTGCCGGCCAACAAGGTCAACACCATCCTGACCATTGACAACGTGGTCGCCGTCCAGGCCGACAAGGCCCAGCAGCCGCAGACCGACTCCTCGCCGAGCTTCATCGGCGCGGACCAGGTCTACCCGCAGCTCGGCGGCGCCCCGAACGCCGGCAAGGGCGTCATCTTCGGCTCGCTGGACAGCGGCATCTGGCCGGAGCACCCGTCCTTCGCCGACAACGGCAACCTGGGCGCCCCTCCGGCCAAGGCCGACGGCACCGCCCGCGCCTGCAACTTCGGCGACAACCCGCTGACCCCGGCGAGCGACCCGTTCGTGTGCAACAACAAGGTCATCGGGGGCCAGGGCTTCCTGGACACGTACAACGCGCTGCAGGAGCCGGAGGTGTACGGGTACACCGCCCGCGACTCCGACGGCCACGGCACGCACACCGCGTCGACGGCCGCCGGTGACCCGGTCGCCTCGGCGAAGATCTTCAACATCGAGCGCGGGCCGATCAACGGCATCGCGCCCGGCGCGTGGGTCTCGGTGTACAAGGTCTGCGGCGCCACCGGCTGCTACCCGACCGACTCGGCCGCCGCGGTCGCCGCGGCGATCAAGGACGGCGTGAAGGTCATCAACTTCTCGATCTCGGGCGGCTCGACGCCGTACACCGACGTCGTGGAGCTGGCGTTCTTCGACGCCTACAAGGCCGGCGTCTTCGTCGCGGCCTCGGCCGGCAACAGCGGCCCCGCGGCGAGCACGTCCGACCACCTGTCGCCGTGGGTGACCACCGTGGCGGCCTCGACCCAGAAGCGCTCGTTCGAGTCGACGCTGACGCTGACGTCCTCGGACGGCACCTCGGCGACGATGACGGGCGTGTCGATCACGGATGGCATCACCGGCCCGCTGCCGGTCGTGATGGCCTCGGCGCCGCCGTACAGCAACGCGCTGTGCACCAATCCGGCGCCGCCCGGGCTGTTCGCCGGCAAGATCGTGGCGTGCCAGCGCGGGCCGAACCGCGTGCTCAAGGGCTTCACGGTCAAGCAGGGCGGCGCGGCCGGCATGATCCTGTTCAACAACCCGAAGGCCGACGCGCTGAGCGACAACCACTGGCTGCCGACGGTGCACCTGGCGGACGGGGCGGCGTTCCTGGCGTACGTCAGCGCCCACCCGAACGTCAAGGCCAGCTTCACCCAGGGCGTGAAGGGCACCGGCACCGGTGACGTGATGGCGAGCTTCTCGTCGCGCGGCCCGGGCGGCAACTTCATCAAGCCCGACATCACCGCGCCCGGCACGCAGATCCTGGCCGGCAACACGCCGACCCCGGACGACGTCGCCGGTGGCCCGCCCGGCGAGTACTTCCAGGCCATCGCCGGCACCTCCATGTCCTCCCCGCACATCGCCGGCTCCGCGATCCTGGAGAAGGCGCTGCACCCGGACTTCACCCCGGGTCAGATCAAGTCGTCGCTGATGACCACGGCGACGACGAAGGTGGTCAAGGAGGACGGGGCCACCCCCGCCGACCCGTTCGACCTCGGCTCGGGCCGCGTCCAGGTCAACCTGGCCGCGAACCCCGGTCTGACGTTCGACGAGACGGCCGACCGGATGTTCGCCCTCGGCAACGACCCGGTCAACGCGGTGCAGATCAACCTGCCGTCGGTGAACGCGCCGGTCATGCCCGGCAAGCTCACCGCCGTTCGCACGGCGAAGAACGTCACGAACAAGACGCTCGTGTACCGCGTCGAGACGACGTCGCCGAAGGGCTCCACGATCACGGCGACGCCGGCGCTGTTCTCGGTCGCGCCGGGCAAGAGCCAGCAGGTCAGCATCACCATCAAGTCCAGCGCGCCGACGGCCCAGTACTTCGGCGAGGTCCGGCTCGTGCCGGTCTCCGGCGGGGTACCGACGCTGCACCTGCCGGTCGCGTTCGTGCCCAAGCAGGGCGACGTGACGGTCACCCAGACCTGCACGCCTCCCGCGATCGGCCTGCTGCAGACCAGCAAGTGCACGGTCACGGCCACCAACAACACCTTCAACGACACCACGGCGGACTTCACCACCACGTCGTCGCTGAACCTCCCGATCGCGGGGGCCAACGGCGCCAAGGTGGTCAACCCGTTCAAGGCGGAGAAGAAGGGCGCGCCCCTCGCCGGGGCGGTTCCCGGAACGCCGTCGCTGACCCCGGGCACCATCGCCGGGTACCTCCCGCTCGACCTGTTCGGGATCACCCCGACACCGATCGGCGACGAGAACCTGACGACGTTCAACGTGCCTGACTACGTCTTCAACGGCGTCACGTACAACGCGGTGACCATCTCGAGCAACGGGTACCTGTACCCGGGCAGCGATGCCAGCAACGAGAACAGCGTCTTCGACCCGAAGCCGATCCCGGACCCGTCCAAGCCCAACAACGTGCTCGCCCCGTTCTGGACCGACATGAACGGCGCCGGTGCTCCCGGCCTCTTCGTGGCGACCCTGACCGACGGCGTCGACACGTGGCTCGTGGTCGAGTGGCGGGTGAACGACTTCGGCACGACGACGGCGCGGCGCTTCCAGGTCTGGATCGGCGTCAACGGCGTGCAGGACATCGTGTTCGCCTACGACCCGGCGACGGTCACCGCGCTGCCCAACGGCCAGAACCTGGCCGTCGGGGCGGAGAACGTCACCGGCACGGGCGGCCAGGGCCTCTACAACACCCTGCCGACCGAGGACCTGCGCGTCGTGAGCACCGACCCGGTGCCGGGCGCGTCGACCTCGTACACCGTGACGGTCTTCGGCCTCATCCCCGGCAACGGCGAGGTCACCACGTCCGTCAGCACCCCGGCCGTGCCGGGCACGACGGTCGTGAAGAGCACCGTCGTGGTGAGCGCCAAGCTCAACCGCATCGGCACCTGATCGCCACTTGAACAAGGCGGCCGGCTCCCTTGCGGGGGCCGGCCGCTTCTTTTTCACAAGCCCTTGCACGACAGCTCGCGCCGTTTCAGGATCGAGTGCATGCGGATCTTTGCGAGCGCGGGCGAACTGCTGGCTTCGGTGGGCGAGCACCTGGGCTACAGCGATTGGCAGGAGATCACGCAGGAGCGGGTCAACCTCTTCGCCGAGGCGACGGGCGACCACCAGTGGATCCACGTGGACCAGGAGCGCGCGGCGGCCGGCCCCTTCGGCACGACGATCGCGCACGGCTTCCTGACGCTGTCGCTGCTGCCGGCCCTGGTGGCGGAGATCTACCGCGTGGACAACGTTCGCATGGGCATCAACTACGGCCTGGACCTGGTGCGCTTCCCCGCTCCGCTGCCGACCGGTTCCCGGGTCCGGGCGGGCCTCGAACTGCTGGTGGCCGACGACAAGGGCGAGGGCTGGATCCAGCTGAAGAACCGCGTGACAATCGAGCGCGAGGGCCACGAGAAGCCGGTGTGCGTGGCCGAGTCTTTGACGCGCCTGCTGATCTGATCCGACCCTCACACCGCGTTGCTCCTATCTTCACAATCGGTGATTCCGGGGCGGTCGGATTTGGTGGCCTCGGGTAGCATCGAGGAATAAGGAAGCGCACGGCCGAGGCTTCATTGCTCCTGGAGTTGCTTTGTCGCCCGGGCCGCGACTCCCAGCCGCACAGCCCGCTCCTGGCCCCGGCCGCCCTCCCGCACGCACGCGCGGGGTTGCTCGACGGCCGTTCAGCGTGGGCGTCCGACGGGGAGGAACCGGCCCGCAGCGCCTTTCCGTCTGTGTCGTGCTTGGTTCTTGGCTCTCGGCCCGGGTTGCGCGTTCGGCCTGCCGGTCCACGCCGCTTGGCGCCGGGCGGCCGCGAGCGGCGCCATGCCGCGAAACGGCATGGCGGGGCGGGCGACGTCACCGCCCTGGTGATCGTCTGACTGGCGCGCGACGCCTTCGGCAGGCACTCGTCGGGGGCGAGGCGACACCTGCCCGCAACTCGGTGCTGCCGTTGGCCTCCTCGGCGGCCCGGCTGGCTGCGCAACGCCGCGACGAGTCGACCGCGACGCGACGCGGCGACCGGTCGGCTCGGCTGGAGCCGAGGGCTGCGTGCGACCGGACGCGAGGTCGTGGTGCAAGATCGTGGTGCGAGATCGGGCCCGGTGCGCCGGAACAGACTGCGCCGGCGCACCAGGGACGAGAAAATACCGATCAGGCGGGAAGATCGACCAGGTCCGCGAGCAGCGCCCGATGCCGCGCCGCCGAGCCGAGCGCGATCGCGTTGGCCCGGGCCCGCTTGAGGTACCAGTGCGCCGGGTGCTCCCAAGTGAACCCGATCCCGCCGTGCAACTGCACGCACTCCTCCGCCGCCTTCACGGCCAGCGGCGAGCAGAACGCCTGCGCCAGCGAGGCCGCGACCGGCAGGTCCGAGTCGTCGTTCGCGAGGCAGTCGGCGGCATAGCGCGCCACCGCCCGAGCCTGCGTCGCCGCCACCCACAGGTCGGCGAGCCGGTGCTTGATCGCCTGGTACGAGCCGATCTGACGCGCGAACTGGCGGCGCGTCTTGGCGTACTCGACCGTCGTGGCCAGGCACCACTCGGCGATCCCGAGCTGCTCCGACGCCAGCAGCGCGGCCCCGGCGAGCAGGGCGCGACCCACCAGCGGGGCCGCGTCCGGGGCCACGAGCCGCGCCGGGGCGCCGTCGAAGGCGAGATCCGCGACGGGGCGGGTCAGGTCCAGCGACACCACCGGCGTCCGGCTCACGTCCGCGGCCTCGGCGGCGAACAGGCCCGCCGCCGTCGGGACCAGGAACACGTCCGCGGTCAGAGCGTCGGCCACCGTCGTCACCGAGCCCGACAGCGCCGCCCCCGAGGCCGCCACCGTCCATGATGGACTGTCCGAGGTGGACAGAGGAACGGCCAGGGTCGCGGTCCGCGCGCCGGTGGCCAGGTCGCGCAGCAGGGGGTCGCCGGACGGCAGGGCCGCCACCGACAGCACCGCGCTGCCCAGGAACGGTACCGGTGCGACGAACCGGCCCAGCTCCTCCATCACCACCGCGGTCTCGCGCCAGGACGCGCCGGCGCCGCCCGCGGACTCCGCCACGGGCAGGCCCGAGCAGCCCAGGTCGGCGGCGAGCGTTCGCCACAGCTTCAGGTCCACGGGCTCCGGGCCCTCGAGCCGCGAATGGTCGACGCGGTCCGACAACAGGGAACGTACCGAAGCGCGGAGCTCCTCCTCCACCTCGCTGTACAGCAGGTCGATCACTTCGGCAGGTCCTTCCACGCGACGTCCTTGTCGGCCCGCTGCTCCTGCGGCAGGCCCAGCACCCGCTCGGCCACGATGTTGCGCAGGATCTCCGACGTCCCGCCCTCGATCGAGTTGCCCTTCGCACGCAGGTACCGGTATCCGGCGGTGCGCCCCGCGAAGTCCACCTGCGTCGGGCGCCGCAGGGTCCACTCGTCGTGGCGCAGGCCCTCCTCGCCGAGCAGGTCCAGCTCCAGCGAGGAGATCTCCTGGTTGAGCCGGGCGAAGACCAGCTTCGACGCCGAGCCCTCCGGCCCAGGCTGGCCGGCCGCGAGCTGCTGGCGCAGGCGCACCCCGGTCAGCCGGGCCGCCTCGGCGTCGACCCACAGGCGCAGCAGCGCGTCGTGCAGTCCGGGCGAGCGGACCTCGGGGCGGGAGCGCCACAGGTCGGTCACGATGCCGATCGTGCCGCCCTCGCGCGGGACCGCCTGGCCGCCGATCGAGACGCGCTCGTTCATGAGCGTCGTCTGGGCCACGGCCCAGCCCTCGCCGACCGCCCCGAGGCGATCGGTGTCGGGGATCCGGACTCCGGTGATGAAGACCTCGTTGAACTCGGCCTCGCCGGTGATCTGGCGCAGCGGCCGTACCTCCACCCCCGGCGCCGTCATGTCCAGCACGAAGTACGTGAGTCCCTGGTGCTTGGGCAGGGCCGGGTCGGTGCGGGCGATGAGGATCGCCCAGCGGGCCTCGTGCGCCATCGACGTCCAGACCTTCTGCCCGTCCACGACCCAGTCGTCGCCGTCGCGGACCGCCCGGGTGGCGAGACCGGCGAGGTCGGAGCCGGCACCTGGCTCGCTGAAGAGCTGGCACCACACCTCCTCGCCGGTCCACAGCGGGCGCAGCCAGCGCCGGCGCTGCTCGTCGGTGCCGTGGCGCAGGATGGTCGGGGCGGCCATGCCGAGCCCGATGCCGATGCGCCGCGGGTTGTTGTCGGGCGCGCCGGCGTCGGCGAACACCTGGTCCACCTCGGGCTGTTCGGCCCGCGGGAGTCCGAGGCCGCCGAGCCCTACCGGGTACTGCACCCACGCCAGCCCCGCATCGAACCGGGCCCGCAGGAACTCCAGCGGGTCCATACCAACGTCATGACCGGCCAGGAACTCCCGGGCGAGGTCCGCTGTGCTCACGTGATCCCCTCAGTTCAGTGGCCCGCCGGCCACGTAGATGACCTGGCCGGACACGAAGCCGGCCCCGTCGCTGACCAGGAACGAGATCGTGTGCGCGACATCGTCGGGGCGCCCGACGCGGCGCACGGGGATCTGCTCCGCGGCCCCCTTCTGGAAGGTCTCGAAGTCGACCTTCATGCGCGCCGCGGTGGCGGCGGTCATGTCGGTGGCGATGAAGCCGGGCGCCACCGCGTTCGCGGTCACCCCGAACGGGCCCAGCTCGATCGCGAGCGTCTTGGTGAAGCCCTGCAGCCCGGCCTTGGCCGCGGAGTAGTTCGCCTGGCCCCGGTTGCCCAGCGCCGAGGACGAGGACAGGTTCACGATCCGGCCGAACTTGGCGGCGGTCATGTGCGCCTGGGCGGCCCGGCTCATGAGGAACGCGCCGCGCAGGTGGACGCCGACGACGGTGTCCCAGTCGCTGTCGGTCATCTTGAACAGCAGGTTGTCGCGGATGACGCCGGCGTTGTTCACCAGCACGACCGGCGGACCGAGCTCGGTGGCGATCCGCTCGACGGCCGCGGCGACCTGGTCGGCGTCGGCGACGTCGGCGCCCACGCCGAGCGCGCGGCCCCCGGCGGCGGTGATCTGCTCGACGGTGTCCTTGCACGCGGTCTCGTCGAGGTCGAGCACGGCGACGGCGTGGCCGTCGGCGGCGAGGCGGACGGCGGTGGCGGCTCCGATGCCGCGGGCCGCGCCGGTCACGATGGCGACGCGGTTGAGGTCAGTAGTGGTCACGACACCGATCCTCGCGCGTGAGACAGGGTCTCGAAAAGTATGCACTACGAGTGCATATTTCTGCCAGCGCCAAAGTTCCGGCTCGGGAACCGTTCAGGTGCGGCCCGGTTGCGCCGATGGTCGTTACGTCACACGGATGAGACAGCACAACGGGGGGCAAGGATGAACGGCAGGACGATCACCAAGGCGCTGACGATCGCGGGTCTGACCGGCGTCGCGGCGCTGCTGAGCGGGACCGCCGCCCATGCCGCCACCGCCTCCACCGCGGGGAAGGCCGTCGCCTACGTCCGCGGCGGGGCCATCTACAGCAGCACCGGCGCGGCCGAGGTCCGGCTCACCGAGGACGGGGTCAACGCCCGCCCGCGGTTCTCCCCGGACGGCACGAAGCTGGCGTACCTGCACGACGGCACGGTCTGGGTGATGGACGCGACCGGCGCGAACAAGCACCAGGTCAGCAAGCGCCCCGCCGGCGGCCCGGCCTGGTCCCCGGACGGCACCCGCATCGCCTTCGCCGCGCTGTCCTGCACCGGCGGCCCGGGCGTGTTCCTGGCCAGCGCGGGCGGCGACGACGAGCCGCTGTTCCCCGCGAGCTGCCGCGACCAGGAGGCCCCGCGGGTCACCGAGTCGACGCCGGCCCCGGCCGCCGGGAACCTGGTCGACCGCCTGCGCACCGACGACGCCGTGGCCTGGTCGCCCGACGGCACCCAGATCGCCTTCCGGGGCGGCGAGTGCGAGAGCATCGCCGACAACTGCCTGAGCATCGGCACCCTGTCGACCGGCCGCGAGCGCGCGATCGACGTGTACGGCGGCGGCGGCAACGGCACCAGCGGCTTCGGCGTGGTCCCGGCCTGGCGCGCCGACGGCCAGAAGGTCGCGTGGACGAGCTACGACGCCGAGGGCACCGCGGTGTCCGTGACCGAGGCGGACACCGACGGCTCGAACCGGCACGTGGTGGGCAAGGCCGACGACCGCGAGATGGTCTACCAGGGCACGGGCACGGGCGTGCTGACCGCCGCGTACAACGGCCACTCCTGGGTCACCGCCGTCGACCTCGCCACCGGCAAGCGCACCCCGCTGCACCAGGGCTCTCAGCCGACCGTCGCCCCGTAATCGGCCGCGAGACACGTACAAAAGGCGCAAAATCGAACGATGAGCCACAGGTCGTTGCCCGTCGTCATCGGTTGCACCGCGGTAATACTGAGCGGCTGCGGCGGCGACAAGGCCCCGGCTCCCCGCCCGAGCGCGGCCGCGGTACAGAAGGATCTCGTCCTGACGGCCGGGGACCTCCCCGACGGCTACGCGACCAGCCCGCCCGACGCCACCCCCGAGGTGAGCGCCGCGAGCAGCTCCAGCATCCCCGGCTGTGACCCGCTGCTCGACCTGTTCCAGACGGGCCCGAGGGACGCGGCCCGGTTCGAGGCCGGCAGTACCGGGCCGTTCCTGGCCGAGAGCCTCGCCGACGGCACACCGATCGCCGACATGGCGGCCAGGTGCGCCACCTTCACGGACACCGACGGCGACGGCGAGACGACGCACGTGAGCGTCGACCCGGTCGGCGACTTTCCCGCCGTCGCGGAGAGCCAGAAAGCCTTCATGATGGAAGCGACGGGTGGTACCGGTGACGACGCCTGGACCACGTCGGGCTATCTGGTCCAGCTCCGGGTCGACGGCCTGACCTGCACCCTCGTCCACTTCGGCCAGCCCGGCGTCGACCGCGCCGAGACCGAGTCGATCGCGAAGGCGGCGGTCGCGAAGATCAAGCGACGACAATGAGGACATGCGGCTCGGCACGTTCAACCTGATGCACGGACGCTCGTTGACCGACGGCCTGGTCGAGACCGGCCGGATCGGCTCGGCGATCGCGGGACTCGACGCCGACGTGCTCGGCCTGCAGGAGGTCGATCGCGCGCAGCCCCGCAGCGGGCACGCGGACCTGGCCCGGATCGCGGCGGAGGCGCTCGGCGCGCGGCACGCGATGTTCGCCCCGGCGGTCGTCGGTACCCCCGGCGAGACGTTCCGCCCCGCCACCGACGCGGATGCCGAAGGGGTCGACCCGCACTACGGCGTGGCCCTGATCAGCCGCTACGAGGTGCTCGACTGGCGGATCACCCGGCTGCCGGCGGCGCCGCTGCGGGCCCCGATCATGCTCCCCGGCCCGGAGCGGATGCGGGTGATGCTGCTCGACGACGAGCCCCGGGTGCTGCTCGCCGCGGTCGCCGCGACCCCGATCGGGCGCGTGACGTTCGCGACCACCCACCTGTCGTTCGTGCCCGGCTGGAACGTGCGCCAGCTGCGGATCGTCCGCCGGGCCCTGCGCACGCTGCCCGCCCCGCGGATCCTGCTCGCGGACCTGAACCTGCCGGGCGTGCTGCCGAGGCTGTTCTCGGGGTGGCATCGGCTGGCCGCGGTACCGACTTATCCCGCCCCGGCCCCGAGGGTCCAGTTCGACCATGTCCTGGCGGATTCGCGGGGCATCGAGCGCCTGGGTCCCGTTGTCGACGTCGCCAGCCCGGCCGCGCCGTTTTCGGACCATCGCCCGCTTGTCGTGACCCTGCGTGGCCGTCCGTAGGCCCCAGCCGACCGGTGACGATTGCGAAGCGTGCTCGTATAACTACGATTCTTCGGCGGCTTGTAGATTGGGCGTTCGTTTGTTGGGATGCGTACCGTCAGTGATTTTCAACCGAAGGTACAAGGCCAACAGAGGCCGCCGGTCCGGAGGATTAGAGCCGTGAAGGGTCGTCACCGCTCAGCGGGGTCGTCGGGCGGAGCGCTCAAGCTGGGCGCCGCCGCCGTCGCCGTGCTCATCGTCCTCGCCGGCAGCTGGTACGCGTTCAACAAGTACTCCAAGCCCGCCTGCGGCAGCACCGCCGCCAAGCTCAGCATCGGCGCGGTCGCCGACATCGCGCCCGCGATCAAGGAGCAGGCCGCCGCGTGGGCCGACCAGGCCAAGGAGAACGGCAACTGCGTCGACATCGAGGTCTTCGACGAGGACCCGGCCGACGTCGCCGCCGCCCTGGCCGGCAAGAACGACAAGTCGCTGACCGGCGTCGGGCAGGCCAACGGCAAGACCCGCGTCCCGGACATCTGGGTCGCCGACTCCTCGCTGTGGCTGCAGCGCCTCCGCGCGGTCAACCCGCAGAGCGTCCAGGCCGGCGCGCACTCGATCGCGCTGAGCCCGGTCGTGCTCGCGATGCCCGAGCCGATCGCCGCGTCCAACTTCGGCTGGCCGAACAAGAACATCACGTACGCCGATCTGCTCACCAAGGTGGCGACCGACCAGAAGGTCAAGGTCGGCATCACCGAGCCGAGCCGCGACGCGACCGGCCTCGGCAGCCTGCTGACCCTCGCCACCGTCGCCCAGCAGGCCGGCGGCGGCAACCAGACCCAGGCCACCCAGATCGCGACCGCCGCGCTGCGGGCGCTGGCCGCCGGGCGCTCCTCGGTGCGCTCCGACCTGGTGCAGAAGTTCCCCCGCGGCAGCGACCCCACGGCGCTGAGCAACGGCCTGACCGTGGCCCCGCTGTCGGAGCAGGCGGTCATCCAGTACAACGGGCTGCAGCCGCCGGTGCGCCTGGCCGCGCTCTACGCCGAGCCGTCGGCCCCGCCGCTGGACTACCCGTACGTCGTGCTCAGCACGGACAAGGCGAGCATGGCCGACGAGCTGCTCAAGCAGCTCAGCACCCAGGACTTCCGCGACAAGCTCGGCGCGATCGGGCTGCGCGGTGCCGACGGCGCGCCCGGCAAGAGCTTCCAGACGCCGGCGAACGCGCCCGGCGCGCTGGCCGCCGCGGCTCCGCAGCTGCCCGACGCCGGCACGGTCGAGCAGCTGCTGGGCCGCTGGCAGGCGATCACCCTGCCGGCCCGGATGCTGGCCGTGCTCGACGTCTCCGGCTCGATGCTGGAGCCGGTGCCGACCGCCGGCGGCGCGACCCGCATGCAGGTGACGCTGGAGGCCGCGCGCAAGGGCATGAGCCTCTTCGACGACTCGTGGTCGCTGGGCGTGTGGATCTTCTCGACGCTGATGGACGGCAACAAGGACTACAAGCAGCTGGTGCCGATCGGGCCGCTGGTGAGCCAGCGGGCGACGCTGCTGCAGGCGCTGGGCACGGTCCAGCCGAAGAAGACCGGCGACACCGGGCTCTACGACACGATCCTCGCCGCGTACAAGACGGTGCAGGCCGGCTACGAGAGCGGCCGGGTCAATTCGATCATCGTCATGACCGACGGCGAGAACGACGATCCCGCCGGCGGGCTGAAGCTCGAGGAGCTCATCGCCCAGCTGAAGGCGTCGGCCGACCCGGCCAAGCCGATCCAGATCATCCTGATCGGCATCGGCGACAAGGTCGGCGAGGCGGCGATGCGCCAGATCACCGACGCGGTCGGCGGCGGCACGTTCGTCGCGCCCGACCCGGCGAAGATCGGCGACATCTTCCTGCAGGCGATCTCGCTGCGGGGCCAGATCGGCCAGACGAAGTAGCGCCGGTCCGCGGAGCCGCGCCGGGGCCTACCAGCGGGACTTCCGCGCCCGCGCCTCATAGAGCAGGATCGACGCCGAGACGGACACGTTGAGCGAGTCGCCGGAGCCGAGCATGGGGACGGCGACCCGCTGGTATCCGCGGCCGTACCAGCCCTTGGCGATGCCATACCGCTCGCTGCCCACGACGAGCGCGGTGCGCCCGGCGTAGTCGGCCTGGCGATAGTTGATCGCCTCGTCGGTGTCGGCCAGCAGCACCGTGAAGCGCCGCGACTCCAGCCAGGCGACGGCCTCGTCCACGGTGTCGAACTCCAGCGTCGGTACCGTCAGGATCGTCCCCTGGCTCGCCCGGATCACCTTCGGATGCGTGAGCCTGGTCTTGCGGTTGGTGAGCACGAGACAGTCCGCCCCGCACGCGTCGAGCGAGCGGATGAGCGTGCCCAGGTTGCCCGGGATCTCCAGCCCGTCGGCGACCAGCACCAGCGCCGTCTTGCCGAGGCGCAGGTCGCGCTCGTCCCAGCGGGGCAGGGCGGCCAGCGACAGCAGCCCGTCGGGCTTGTCCCGCTCGGAGATCTTCTCCAGCGTGCGCAGGGAGATGCGGAACGAGCGCTCGGCCCGCTCCGCGATCTCCTCCGCCCGCTTGTGGGCCTCGTCGGCGTAGACGGCCTCCGGGCACCAGAAGAAGGTGTCGATCGGGGCCCCGGCCTCCAGCAGCATGTTGTGCGCCCAGAGCCCCTCGGCCACGAACAGCTTGTACCGGTTCGGCGCCGTGTTGTTCTGGATGTGCTGCACCTGCCGGACGGCCGGGTGTTGCAGCCCGATGGCCTGAAGTTCCATCACAGGCTGACGGTAGCCGACAGCTCCTCCGCCTCGGAGATGGCCCAGTCGCGCACGTTGCCGGCCGCGGTGAGGTCGCCGCGCACCCGCTCCAGGGTCGCGACCGGCCCGGCCACTTCCACTCGGGCGACCTCGGCCTTCATCGACTGCCGCGCGGCCGACTTGGCCCGCCGGATCGCCCCGAGCACCTGCGCCGCGACCGTGAACGGCGCGACGTCCGCGGCGTGCGGCGCGTCGGGCCAGGGCGCGCGGTGCACGGAGCCGTCCTGCCACCACGACCAGACCTCTTCGGCGACGTAGGGCAGGAACGGCGCCAGCAGCCGCTGCACGGTCGACAGGGCCACGGCGAGCGCGGCCCGGGCCGAGTCCACCTCGGCCGGGGACGCCTCCCCGTAGGCGCGGGCCTTCACCAGCTCCAAGTAGTCGTCGCAGAAGGTCCAGAAGAACTGCTCGGTGACCTCGAGCGCCCGGGCGTAGTCGAAGCCGTCGAACGCGGCCGTCGCCTCGCGCACCACCGTGGCCAGCGCGCCGAGCAGCGCGAGGTCGACCGGCTCGGTCACCTTGGCCGCCTCGGGCGCGCCCCCGAAGCCGAGCACGAACCGGCTCGCGTTGAGCAGCTTCACCGCCAGGCGCCGGCCCACCTTGAACTGGTTCACGTCGATGGCGGTGTCGACGCCGCGGCGGGCGCTGCCGGACCAGTAGCGGATCGCGTCCGCGCCGAACCGCTCCAGTAGCTCCTCGGGCGAGTCCTTGGCGTTGTCCTTGGACTTGGAGAGCTTCTTGCGGTCCGGGTCGAGGATCCAACCGGCGATCGCCGCGTGCTTCCACGGCAGCACGCCGTGCTCGAGCTGGGAGCGCAGGACGGTCGTGAACAGCCAGGTGCGGATGATCTCGTGCGCCTGCGGCCGCATCGCCATCGGGAACACGAGCGCGAACAGCTCCGGGTCGTCGAGCCAGGCCCCGGCGATCTGCGGGGTCAGCGACGACGTCGCCCAGGTGTCCATGACGTCCGGGTCGCCGACGAACCCGCCCGGCATACCGCGGTCGATCTCCTCGAAGCCCGGCGGGGTGTCGCTGCTGGGGTCCATCGGCAGCGTCTCGGGCACGATCGGGTCGTCGTAGATCGGGTTGGCGTCGGCGTCGAGGCGATACCACAGCGGGATCGGCACCCCGAAGAACCGCTGGCGGCTGATCACCCAGTCGCCGGTGAGCCCCTCGACCCAGTGCTCATAGCGGGCCCGCATGTGCGCCGGCTCCCACTCCAGCTCCCGCCCGCGCTCGAGCAGGGTCTCGCGCAGCTCGGGGGTGCGGGCGCCGTTGCGGATGTACCACTGGCGCGTCGCCACGATCTCGACGGGCCGATCGCCCTTCTCGTAGAACTTCACCGCGTGGGTGATCGGCCGCGGCTCCCCCTCGAGCTCCCCGGAGGAGCGCAGCAGCGCCACGATCTTCTCGCGCGCCTGGTTGACCGTCAGCCCGGCGACCGGCGCGTAGAGGTCCTCGTCCACTCCGTCGGGCGGCTGCAGCCCGAGCCGGCCGTTGCGCTGCATCACGGTGCGGGTCGGCAGGTCCAGCTCGCGCCACCAGACCACGTCGGTGAGGTCGCCGAAGGTGCACACCATCACCAGCCCGCTGCCCTTCTCCGGGTCGGCGAGGTGGTGCGCCAGGATCGGCACCTCCACGTTGAAGACGGGGGTCCGGACGGTGCTGCCGAACAGCGCCTGGTATCGCTCGTCGCCCGGGTGCGCCACGAGCGCCACGCACGCCGGCAGCAGCTCGGGGCGGGTCGTCTCGATGCAGTGCTCGCCGAACCTGATCCGGTGGAAGGCGCCCGGCCGCTCCCGGTCCTCGAGCTCGGCCTGTGCCACGGCCGTGCCGAACGACACGTCCCACAGCGTCGGGCCGTCGAGCGGATACGCCTCCCCGCGCGCGAGGCTGTTGAGGAACCCGCGCTGGGCCGTGGCCCGGGCGCGGTCGCCGATCGTGGTGTAGAGGTGCGACCAGTCCACCGACAGGCCCACGTGCTTCCAGAGCCGCTCGTAGGACTGCTCGTCGATCTCGGTCTGGCGCTGGCAGAGCTCGATGAAGTTGCGGCGGCTCACGAGCACCCGGTCCTTGCCGGGCTTCTCGGGCGGGGTGAAGCCGGGGTCGTAGGGCAGCGTCGGGTCGCACTGCACCCCGAACGTGAGCTGCACGCGGCGCTCGGTCGGCAGGCCGTTGTCGTCCCACCCCATCGGGTAGAACACTTCGCGGCCGCGCATGCGCTGGTAGCGCGCGATGATGTCGGTCTGCGTGTAGGAGAACACGTGGCCGATGTGCAGCGCGCCGCTCACCGTCGGCGGCGGCGTGTCGATGGAGAACACGTTCTCGCGGGCGGCGGTGCGGTCGAAGCGGTACGTGCCCTCTGCCTCCCATACGCGCGCCCATTTCTCCTCGAGGCCGTCGAGGCTGGGACGCTGCGGTATGCGGTCGATTTCAGGCATGCCCCGATGCTAGGACCGGGGAGTTCTAAGCGCCTTTCAATTCACTTACGGACCGTGGTCGCCGGCCCGTAAGTGCCTCGACATCGCCGGTGACCTCGGCCAGCTCGCCGTTCGCGATCGCCTGGTAGGACGTCACCCATCCGGCGACCTCGAAGTCCGGCGCGCCGTAGTGGGCCCGCGACGCGTAGGCCTCCTCCACCGTCTCGGGGACATATGTCTTTCCGAGCACGGCGGCGGCCTCGTGAAGCGTGAACGCTTCCGGTCCGGTCAGGGTGTACGTCCTGTGCTCGTGCGGCTCCGGATCCTCGAGCACGGCCACGACCGAGGCCGCGATGTCGTCATAGCTCACGGCGGCGACGCGCCCGTCTCCGGCCGGCCCGCGAATGACCCCGTCCGGGCCCGCGAGCCGCGGGATCATCTCGAGGTACAGGTTGTCGCGCAGGAACGTGTACCGGAGCCCGCTGGCGCGAATGTACTGCTCGGTGTGCCAGTGATCCCGCCCGAACGTGAACGTGCAGTCCTCCGCGGCGCCGGCGAAGCTGAGGTAGACGATCCTGCCGATCCCCGCTTCCACGGCGGCGTCGACGGCCGTCCGGTGCGCCTGGAGCCGGTGCGGATCTTCGCGGCCCGACACCAGGAACAGCGTCTCGGCGTCGCGCAGTGCTCGTACCATGCCCGATCTATCGGCGTAATCGGCACTTCTCTCGGCTTCGGGCATCTTGGTGCGGTCCCGCACCAGCCGCACGTGCGGCTTGGTCAGCAGTTTGCCGACCCGCCCGCCGACCTGCCCCGACGCTCCGCTCACCACGATCATGCCTCCAGTATCCGCCCTGCTGGACGGGCGTATGACGGGCGTCGTACATTGGGGTCATGCCCTACCGCTGGTGGCCGGCGACCTTGGCGGCCCTCAGCGGAATCGACCCGCTGGAGGCCCTGGAGGCCCTCAACGCGGACCGTCGACTCCCACGGGCAGGCGAGGCCCTGGGCCTACCGGTCCTGAGCGTGTGGGCCCGCACCAAGGCGGGACGCCCGTTGATCGTCGTCCTGCGACACGAAGGCGGCCTGGAGTGGCTCATCGTCGGCGCGCTCGACATGAGCCCGGCCCAGCGGGCCGAGTTCGAGGAATGGGAGGCCAACCAGTGAGCGAGTTCCACGCCCGCGCGACGGACGACCAGCTGGATCAGCTGGCTCTGGCCGTGGCCGCGGGAAACATCACCTACACCGACGCTCCGGCCGCCCTCCCCCCGAAGCCCGACGGCGAGACCATGGCCGTGTACTCGGTGCGCCTGCCCACGGACACCGCGGAGCAGCTGGCCACCTTGGCGAGGACCCGCGGCGTGAAGCCGTCGACGCTGATGCGCCAGATGATCGAACAGTGCCTGGCCACCGAGGCCGACGACCACCCGATCTCCCTGGCCGACGCCCTGCGGGCCCTGACCACCCTGCGCAAGGTCGCCTGACCATCGGGATCGTGCCTGCGGATCAGCCCTCGTCTCCGAAAGGGATCAACTGGAGCCCGACACGGCGTTGTCGCGAATGTCTACGCCGAGTCCTGATCCCCCGCTTCTCCGGCCGGACCTGTTTGCACAGGCCGGTCCTCCGGACACGGCGTGCCCTGGCGGCGCAGCACCCACCACAGCCCGAACGCCACCACGACCACCGTCGCCGCAGCCATGGCCAGCGTGGCCACTGGGACGTCGCCGTCCAACCCCACCTCGGGCGCCGCCCCCAGCAGTTGGTTGCCGGCACAGAGACTGGTCTTTCCTTTGCGGCTGTAGACCAGATAGCGATTGCCTTCGACGAAGTTGAAGCCGCAGCTCGGGCCCTCGATCGCGGTCTTCACCTCGACGTGCCCCGCCGCTTCGCCCTTGTCCACCCGCTCGACAGTGAGCCGGGCGGTCATCAGGTCGGCACTCGACATGCTGAACGTCGGCCGGTCAAGCTCCACGACCACACCGACGAAAACCAGGTCGGCCCAGGCCGCTTTCTCCGTCGGGTCCAGCTCGGCGCAGCTGCACGCGCACGCCGTCCCAGTCGGCCCGACTAGGAGGTCATCGCCACCAGTACCGCGAGGTATCCCCACAGTCTCCGCATGGCCCTCAGACGCCCCGCACGACGCCAGGGTTCCTAGCCCGGGGGGGAAAGCGATCTGGTCCAGCGTGAATCAGCGGTGAGCGCGGTTGTTCGCGGCCGTTGCCACACGCGTTGCTACACGACCCTGAGGTTTAGGCGATGGCGGTAATGTCGCCGTCCTCGAAATAGATAGCCTGGTGGAGGCGGCCGCCCAAGGCCACGGCATAGCGGGCGAGGACCTCCTGCCCCGAGACCTTGCCCTGCTCGATCTGCGACACCCGGCCTTTGGTGACGCCCATGCGGTCGGCGACCTGCTGCTGGGTCAGCCCGCGGCTCCTGCGTGCCTCGGCGAGCCGATGCCCGGTGACCTCGGCCAGCAGCTCCTGCTTACCAGCCGCAACGGCTTCCTCGCCGCCGGCCTGTTCGACGAGCTCGGCTCGGATGTCACTCCAGCGCACGTAGCTGCTCATCGCTGGCCCCCTCTTCCTGTGCGCGTTCTTTCAGGTAGACCTCGTAACGCTGTTCCGCGAGCGGTGTCGCCTCCCGGTACCAGGCCTCCCACTGTCCCGCCTTATCACCGGCGACGAGCAGGATGCTGGACCGCCAAGGGTCGAAGACGAACAGGATGCGCATCGTCCCAGGTCGTAGCTCTTTGAGGTTGGCGAGAGACGAATGGGTGATCGTATCGACGAGGGGTCACCCGAGGCCGGGCCCGTTCTCCGCCAAGGCGTCGATAGCAAGCACGACCCTTGCCTTGGCTGACGGTTCCAACGAGTAGATCCAGGCGCGCACTTCATCGACAACGTAGATGCCCCACTCCGGTGTGGTCACGGAGGAAGTGTAGCGAATGCTATACCGCTCCGACCGCCCGCCGCCTGGTAGCTCCTCGCTGCTACACGGATGAGCGAGGTGGTGGATGGTCCGGCATGGGTCGCCGGCGAGTGCGGTTGTGCGCGGCCGTTGCTACACGGATAGGCCTGTTCGGTTCGGAATGTGCGGCGCGCTCAGCGCCGCATCAGGTCCCGGGTGTCGATCTCGATGGCGAACGGCACGTCGGACGAGAGGACCTCGCCGTGCTTGGCGACCGCGTGTTCGACGTAGTGGCCGCCGTCGAGGCGGAGCAGCCGCAGTGTGACGTGGACTTCCTCGTCGCGCTCGGCCAAGAGGTACCACCCGATCCTGGCGGCGGCGTACAGCTGCATCTTCACCAACCGGTCGGCTGCGGCGTTCTTGGGTGACACGACCTCGCCGACCAGGGTTACGTCGGCCACGTCGAACGTGGTCGGCTCATCGGTGTCGGTGATCGCCAGATCCGGAATCACGATCCGGTCGGTCTGAAG
The DNA here is from genome assembly GCF_050947935.1 of Dactylosporangium sp. CA-052675. Classification (GTDB taxonomy): domain Bacteria; phylum Actinomycetota; class Actinomycetes; order Mycobacteriales; family Micromonosporaceae; genus Dactylosporangium. Next base: position 10,328,002 of record NZ_CP192010.1, read on the forward strand.
TCGCAGGTTCACCGCTTCGAACGTCCACAGCTCAGCCGCCGATGCCCCAGGCTCCAGCGCGTTGGCCAAGCGCCGGGAGAGGTGCTGGTGGCGCGGGGTGGGCGCCGGGCTCATCAACAAGCTCCCATCGATCAGTTCGAAGCGATTTGTCGTCTCGCCGAGCGCGAAGTATTCGTCCTCGGTCCACGGCCCGTTGTGCTGGTCGAGTGCGGCGATGCTCACGCTGGATTCACCTCCGGTAGCTGGCTACCAGTGTCCCACGTGGGGGACATCAGCAGGCCGCTCGACCGCGTGCGCGCACGATCAGTCACGGTGCGAGGACTTGACCGTCCGCTGCCCAGGACGCTGTCGTTGCTACATGGATGAGCGGGGCGGCGGGCTGCGGACGTAAAAGACCCCGACCGCGTCTCCGCTGTTCGGGGTCTGTAAAGCCCGGCGAAGAGCCTTGTGGGCAGGGGCGGGGCCGACCCGCCGACCTTCCGCTTTTCAGGTCTGAGCAGCTTTCTACTGAGGGAGCCCTGCCCTCGGCGGACGTATGCGGATCCGGCCGCCGGTGGTCGGCGTTATGCGGCCCCGTTGCTACACGCGCTGCTACACAGGCTCAAGACTCGGACGGTCGCTTATGGGACGAGCAACGTGCGGGTGTCGAGCTCGAAAGGGAAGGGGTGAGCGGCGCTCAGCTGCTCGCCGGACTTGGCGACCGCATCCTCGATGTAATGGGTGCCGTCGAGCCGGTTGAGCCGGAGGGTGAGCGAGTCGGGCGATTCCGGCTCGACGAGGAGATACCACTCGATACGCGCGGCGGCGTAGAAGTGCATCTTCATCACGCGATCCGCCGCCGCGTTGCCGGGCGAGACGATCTCGCCAACGAGGGCGACCTGTGCCGCGTCAACAACGACGAAGTCGTCGGTCGTGTCCACGACGGCAAGGTCGGGGATGACGAGGCGGTCCGTGTGCAGCCGAACATTCACCGCTTCGTAGACGAGCAGGCCGGCGGCCGACGCGGGTGTGTCCAACTGATTGGCGAGGCGGCGCGAAAGACGCTGGTGGCGCGAACTTGGCGCGGGACTCACCAACAGGCTCCCATCGATCAACTCGATCCGGTTCGGCGTCTCGCCCAGCGCGAGGTAGTCGTCCTCGTTCCAGGGCCCCGCGTGCTCCATCGTTGCCACGCTCATGGCCTGGACCACCTCCCGGGACGCTGTGCTGCTACCACTCGCCAGTGTCTCACGATGACGGGCGTTGGCAGTGACGACGACCGTCCGCTATCGGCAAGACCGCCGTTGCTACACGATCCGCCCGGCCCGCCGGGTCATGCAGGCAAGACCCCGACCGCGTTCCCGCTGGTCGGGGTCTGTAAAGCCCGGCGAAGAGCTTTGTGGGCAGGGGCGGGGTCGAACCGCCGACCTTCCGCTTTTCAGATCAACGCAGCCACGCTCCGAGAGACGGCGAACCTGATAGAACCATCCAGGTCCGGCTGTCGGCGCTCAGAGGTGTGCGGAGCCGTTGCTACATGCGTTGCTACACGGGCGCCCCATGGGGTCATGCCGCGAGGAGATCGACCCTGACCGCCGTGGGGACCGGAAGGGGCTCGCCCCGTTCGCCGAGCAACTCCAGGTGAAGCTTGATCGCCTCTCGCATTTCGGCCACCGCCTCATCGACCGTGTTGCCCAATGCAACACACCCGGGCACCTCAGGCGACCAGGCGCCGTAGCCGCCGTCTTCTGCACGTTCTACAACGATTGCGTACCCACTCACTGTTGCTCCCCCCATCACAGTCCCGCCTGTCTCAGGATGCTGCGCTCTGTACCGCGTGGCAAGTCCGCGCTCGGGCTGCCTGCGATCGTGACGACGCCCTGCTTCGTCGGGTGAACGTACTGCCGATGGCTGCCGCGAGTCCGTGCAAGTAACCAGCCGTCGGACTCGATCATCTTGATGATTTCACGCACCTTGAGCGGCACTCCGACCCTTCTGGGTATGTGGCTCGACGCCTTGCCGTGATCAAGTGGAGGGTCGAACTGCGGTCATGACCTGTCTATCGTAGGGCCAAGTGGCCTTATGGCAGTCTCACGAACGCAAGGCACTGCTCCGCCGACGGTTCGTATGGCTGGCGTCATCAAGGGAGTCGGCCCTTGCCGGCTTCATCGATGACGTGGATGCATCCACTCCGGTGGCGCCACGGAGATGCAGCGCATCGCGGTCCTACTTCCGCTGGCGCATCGTTATTCGGTCAATCTGCGGGAGCATGGTGGGCATCTCATCGGTGACCCACGCGTACTCCAATGCGGAAAGTGTTCCCTCATCCAGCCAGACGAGGATTTCGCCGATGTACTCGCCGCGGTCACCGTGGACCGCAGCATCCACGGGGATGCAGCCGTTTCGCCGTCGAGACTGCCTGGACCCCTCCGCCACGCGGAGATCCACGCTTGCTGAGCCCGGCGACCACGTCGCGACGACCGCGGCCACGCCGATCTGCGACCGGAGTTCCTGCACGCCGTCGAACTCCACGGAGGACGTGTTGAAGGACGCAGCGCTCAGCATCGTTCAACGGACGAGGTCTTCAGAGTCAAGTCGGCCCGGGCATACAAAGACCCCGACCGGCGTTTCCGCTGGTCAGGGTCTGTAAAGCCCGGGCGAAGAGCTTTGTGGGCAGGGGCGGGGTCGAACCGCCGACCTTCCGCTTTTCAGATCAACGCAGGTTCGTGTTGGCGGGGGTTCCGGGCTGCGATGAGGTCCGGAACGGGCCAGAGATGAGTGCCGTCGTGCGCGGCTGTTGCTACACGCGTTGCTACATCGGGATGTCGTCAGGCGATAGCTGATGTCGCCGTCGACGAAGACTGGCGCTGTCAGGCTTGAGCGCATACTGTGCGCCGTGGCAGGTAGATGGCACCCGGAGACCGGGCCGGAGGACTTCCTCGCAGCGACCGTGAACCAGGCTTGCCTCGTGCGGGACGCGGACGAGGGTCAGCCAACCTACGATGCGGGTATCGGGTTCTTGGGCTTGACCATGAGCGCGATGCCCGAGACGCCTGAAGGCGAGTACATCGCCGAAGTGCTGGCGTCTCTACATCTCATCTGGGGAACTCTGACAGATGAATTGGACGCTCCGGGCAGGGGTTCGCCGGAGCAGGACGCCGCCGCGGTCCGCCACATGAAGCAGGCAGCCGCCGAGTGGCTGGCAGCCGTGGAGACGCAGCACGGCAGAGCGGCTTACCTCGATCGCTGGGTTCACGACGAGTGCGGGTATGAGCGGAAGCCGTCCTGAAAAAACGTCGTCAGGCTGAACGATCGCCGCTGTTTGCGACACAGGTCAGGCTGCGGCACACCTCGGTGACCGTCCGCTGTCCGGAGACCCGGCGTGCTACATAACAATCTTCGTGGCAGGTGGCGAGCGACAAAGACCCCGACCGCGTTTCCGCTGGTCGGGGTCTGTAAAGCCCGGCGAAGAGCTTTGTGGGCAGGGGCGGGGTCAAACCGCCGACCTTCCGCTTTTCAGGTCTGCGCAGCACGGATCGATATGACGTCCGAGCAGGGGATCCTGTTCGCGCATCGTTCCCCTTGGCTGCCGCTGTGTGCGGCCGTTGTTACACGCGTTGCTACACGCCGAGCCCGTGGGGCTCCGGAACCCGGAGCCCCACGGCGTGACTAGAACCGGGGCAGATAGAGCAGGTTGTTGGTCTCGATGCCGTCGGCCTTGGTGCGCAAGTATTTCGGCCGCCCGTAGGGCGCGATGACGTGGACGTCGACCCGGTGGTGCTGAGCGTCTTCGACGTACGCCTTGCCGTTCTGGTTCTCAATCCACGCAACGATCTCGGCGCGAGAGTTGTCGTCGATCCGCCCGTCGGCCGGGTCGTACCACTTGAGGCGGGTGATGTGCTCGTGTGTGTTGCCGCCCTCTAGACGGACGGCGGTGATCTGAATCGCCACTTCGGTGGGTCCTTCGCTCGTGTGGTTCCTTGTTGTGCCTTGTTTTGCCTTGAGCAAGGGCCGTACGCTGGCGCTTGGTCAGCGGGCTGCGTAGCGGCCCTAGTCAAGGCGGGCGGTCAGATGCCCGCCTTGACTACATTTAGGGCGATTTGAGTCGCTCCACGGTCGTGAGGCTCCCGCCCGATGTGAGCGCGAAGACGGTGCGGCCGTAGTAGATCTTCCTCGACTGGAGGTCGACCTCCTAAAGTTGGCGATCGTGAAGACCGGCTCCACGACTCGCGACGCCCGACATCCTGCGGATGTGCATGACGTCGACGTCGAGTTCTGAACGTGTCGAACTTACCGTGACACGAGGGAGCCGCGACGTCAAGCTGCACGTCGCACTGTCAGTCGGTCGTGGTTACAAACCCGTTCTGGTACTGTCAAGTAAGGTTGGCGAGGAGTGACGGTGGCAGAGGCGTCGAACGAGGCGATCGATCGCTTTTATGCGGATGTCGGTCAGCGGATTCGCGACGCTCGGGCTGAATCCGGTGCAACTCAGTCGCAGGTAGCCGCTCGCGCCGGCCTGACTCGCTCTTCTATCGCAAACATCGAAGCCGGTCGGCAAAGGGTGCCGTTGCATGTGCTGGCGATGGTGGCGGAAGTGCTCGGCGTTGAGCCGCAATCTCTATTTTCGATCGAGATGCTCCTTGAGGGTTCAATCGGAATGTCTGTTCTATCCCTTCGGCTGGAGGGTGAGGACCCGGCAGATCGGGAATTTATCGAAGGAGCGATCATGCAGCTAAACGTTTCCATGCGGGAGGGGAGCGATGATCAACCAGGAAATTGAAGCGATGGCGTCGGCGATGCTAGAGCGCTATCAGTCAATGATTGTGCCCGTTCCTGTGGAAAAGATAGCTGTAGCTAGCGGTGCGATGATCGCACGGAATCACTTCAGCGGAAATCAGTCGGGGTTCGCGCTTCGTCAGGGGAGCATGCGGATTATAGGTGTGAATACAACCACGAGTCCCAGGCGACAGAGATTTACAATTGGGCATGAATTGGGTCACTTGGAGCTTCACGTCGCGAAGTCATTGATTGTCGATCATTCGTACGTTTTCAATCGGGACGAGGTATCGAGTCTCGGCACTGATCGTGAAGAAGTCGAGGCGAACGGATTCGCCGCCGCGCTGTTGATGCCTCGACAACTTATCGTCTCTGAGCTGCAAAAAGAACTCCATAAGGCGGCTTTCAGTTCTAGAGATGAGCTGATCGGCCGCCTTGCCCGTGCGTTCGACGTCAGCAATGAGGCAATGGGTTACCGGTTAATCAACCTAAGCATTATTAGTGCTTGAGCGCTTGCGACTGACGGGTTTCTGAGGTCTTGCGTAAGAAACATGTGAGAATTATCCGAGGCTCCAACTTCCGACATTTGAGCCGGTACAAGTGGGGGCTGTGTCATCTCGGCCGTTCTCAGTCGACTTTCGGGGCGGTGCTGCTTAGGCTTTGGTTTCCGGTCTCCGCTTAGCCTTGACTGCCCTCCTATACCTGCGGCGATTTCGGGCACTTATGACGGCAGACCTCAAGTCTGCAGCGATCCGATGCAATCTTGACGGATCGGGATCCTTGAAGCCACGAAGTGGCGCTTCGTAGTGAAAGCGTCGCCATTGAAGCCCATTCTTGTCGACAAAAACTAATTTTACCTGAAACCTCGAAAGATCTGGATTTCCTTCCTCGTCTGGGTCTGGCGGATCGCAGTTATGGGCCGATACAAAGCCGACGATCGGCGCATTCGAAGCGAGTACGTGATAAACTTTTTCGGAGTCGAATTCTTGGCCGAACTCCTGGTCCACAATGTATGGATTTACAAAGAAAACCGGAGCGTCACTATAATTGATAATTTCATATCTGAATTGCTGAACCCAGCCATCTTCGTCCAGTTCGCAACCCGAAATTCTACCCACCACTAATCGGGCTTGCGCTAGTTCGGCTTCTGTCTTTTCTTCGCGGCGGGTATTGATTTCGTGTCTTAGAAGCCAGCCAGAGAAGATGACCGCTATTGTTGACATCGCTAAGCCAAGGATGCTTCCCCAGCCTTGCATCCAGTCGGTCACGGACGGGGCATCGGCAACGAACATGACAATAGGGTATCGGGCGTGCGCTACTGGTCGATACAGGAGCTAACCGGCTTCCACGCGCTCGGCCGTGAGCAGGGCCGCAGCAATGTCGATCATGCTTGTTAGCACTGCATCGGCTCTGGCATCGTGGAAGCGCAGAACCTTTGATGGCCTGTTTGCGTACGCAACCACTGGCATTCCAGCCGCCTGTGCACCCTCAATATCGAATAGCGAGTCGCCAATCAGGATGCACATCGCCGGTTCAACTCTAAGCATTTTGGCCGCGCGCCATAGCGGCTCCGGGTTGGGCTTCATCCGGTCGGGCTGGGCGTACGCACGGCCGGAAACGAACGCAATGAAGCCCGTCAGATGGTGCGCTCGCAGGTACGCCTCGATTGCGTCTGCCGAGTTGTTGCTCACGATTGCGACCGGTCGCCCCGACGCGCGGGCGGCCTCGATGACGGCCTGGCCGTGCGGCTCGGGGATCGCGGACTTCGCGGCGAGCAGTTCGGCGCGGCATAGCCCATCCTCGACCTCGCGGAGCAGTTCCGGCATGCCGAGCGTCGCCGACCAGCGGAGCATCTCCAGCGGGTCCGTCTCGGTGCAGATGTCGTCGCCGAGATGGACGCCGCGCGCGGCAATGAGGTTGAGCAGCTCGACCGCGACCTGCGGCGCCGGGTAGCCGCTGAAGATCGAGCACACCGGCCCGTCGAAGTCGAGCAGGATCGCCCGGCTGCGGGCCAGGAGTGCGTGCAGGTTGTCGGTCATCCCTGGTACTCCCTCGCGACGCTGTCCCACACGGAGTCGAACCACTGCTTGGACGCTGCCACGAACTGCGTGCCGTGCGAGGTGTCTTCTACGCTGACCTGGTAGTTGAACAGCGGCACGCAACCGTCCTCACCGCCGAGGCCGAAGACAGCGGCCAGGTCTCGACCCGCATCCGACTCCTGACCGACATCCGCGCCGCGTTTACCACCCTCGGCGACCCGGCCGCCGCGACCACCGCCGACCTCCTCGCCGCCCTCAACGACGACCCCAAAGGGCCGTGGCAGAGCTTCGGACCAACCGGCCTCACCGGCAAGCGCCTCGGCGACCTCCTGCGGGAATTTGGCATCAGCTCCAGCACCATCCGGTTCCCCGTCGGACAGGCCAAGGGCTACGTCCGCGAGGCCTTCGCTGACGCCTGGCAGCGCTACTGCCCGGCGCCCAACCGGGAGGCATCCGTCCCATCCGTACCAACGTCGTCTTCGCAGGTCAGCCCCGGTACGGATTGCCTCCCCGGTACGGATCAATCCGTACCGCCGCTGCAATCCGTACCGCCCCTGAGCAGCCAAAACGAGCTTGGTACGGATGGTACGGATACCCCGCGCCGTCGGCGCCCCGGAGGCGCCGCGTGACCATCGCGGTGAACGCCGATCAGGCCCGCCTCCTGCGCGTCGAGGATGCGGCCCGCCTGCTCAACATCGGCCGCTCTGCCGTCTATGACCTCATCCGCTCCCGCCGTCTGCGCAGCGTCAAGATCGGCGCGAGTCGACGCGTGCCCCGCGAAGCCATCGACGAAGTGAGCGCCCAACTGATCGAGGAGACGACACCGTGACGACGCCGAACAAGCGCCGCGCCCGTTCTCGCCGTGCCAACGGTCAAGGCTCCGTCTACCAGCGCGCGGACGGCCGCTGGGTCGGTGCCGCGTACGTCCCTGCAGGCCGATGGGACGTTCAAGCGCCAGCCGGTCTACGGCAAGACCGAGGCGGACGTGAACGAGAAGCTGATCAAGATGCAGGCCCGTTCCCACGAGGGCATCCCGGCCGAGGCGACCGGGTGGAACGTCGAGCAGTTCCTGACGCACTGGCTTGAGCACGTCGTACGGCCCTCCCGGAAGCCGAAGACGGCGCAGGGCTACGAGGTGGTGGTACGGGTCCACCTCATCCCCGCGCTTGGCAATAAGCGGCTGAACCGCCTCACGGTGGCCGACGTGCGTGCCTTCATCAAGCGGTTCGAGGCGGCGTGCCTGTGCTGCCGACACGAGGTCCACGCCAAACGGCCGGCGAAGCAGCGCCGCTGCTGTGCGGTCGGGCAATGCTGCCGTTCGGTGCCTTCGGCGCGCTCCGTAACGCCCTTCAGGCCGCCGTGCGTGAGGAACTGCTCCAGCGCAATGTGGCCAAGCTGGTGCAGATCAGCACGCCGACGTACGAGGTGAACCGGGGCCTCACCGCCGATCAGGCGCGGCTCCTGCTGAAGGCCGCGCAGGACGACCGGCTGTACGCGCTCTACGCCCTGGCGCTCTACCTCGGCCTGCGCCGTGGCGAACTGCTGGGCCTTCAGTGGTCGGATGTCGACCTCGACGCCGGCTCGATCGAGGTGCGCCGCACGCTCCAACGGGTGGACGGTGAGCTGCGAGCCGTGACTCCGAAGACCAAGACGTCACGCCGGACGGTGCCGCTGATCGGCCTCTGCGCCGACGCCCTGAAGGCCCACCAGGAGCGGCAGGCCGCCGAGGCGCGAGAGGTGTGGGAAGACTGGCAGCACACCGATCACGTCTTCACACGGTCATCGGGACGCCGATCGAGCCGGACAACCTCCGGCGGAGTTGGTACCCGCTGCGCCGGGCGATCGGCGCCGAGGCGATGCGCTTCCACGATCTCCGCCACAGCTGCGTGACGCTCCTGCTCGAACTGGGAGCGCCGCCGCACATCGTGCGGGACATCGTGGGTCACGCGGACATCGGGGTGACCATGACGATCTACGCGCACGCGTCGCTGGAGGAGAAGCGGGCGGCCCTGCGGAAGCTCGATGAGCGGCTGAAGTAGGGCTACTGCTACACGCGTTGCTACATAACGATCAAGGCGATCGAAAAGAGCCGCTGCAACGCAAGAATCCCTGACCGGCGTTTCCGCTGGTCAGGGATTCTGAAAGCCCGGCGAAGAGCTTTGTGGGCAGGGGCGGGGTCGAACCGCCGACCTTCCGCTTTTCAGGCGGACGCTCGTACCGACTGAGCTACCTGCCCATAAACCCCGAAAGGGGGCTGAGCGGTCCTGACGGGACTTGAACCCGCGACCTCCGCCTTGACAGGGCGGCGAGCACTCCAACTGCTCCACAGGACCTAGCTATCAACATGTACCGCGTGCCCCCAACGGGATTCGAACCCGTGCTACCGCCTTGAAAGGGCGGCGTCCTGGGCCGCTAGACGATGAGGGCGGCCCCGCAATCATCGCATATCGCGCGACTCGTGCGGTGTTGCTCCCATCCGGCCCCGCCGGAGGCTTTCAGAGCATACGTGACCCCTCCAGCGTTCTCCAAATGAGTATCCCTCAGTGGCGTGGCGGAGCCGGGATGCGCAGGTCAGACGGGCATTGCCACCAGCGTGAACTTGCCCTTCAGCTCCGGCAGGAGGGTCTTGTAGGCGGCCACCGTGGCGCTGCGGTCGCCTCCGCCGTCGTGGGAGAGGACGATCGAGCCCGGCTTCGTGTTGTTCCTCACGTTCGTGCAGATGTGGGTCGTCATCTGCTGGCCGGACCACTTCTTGATGTTCCAGTCGGACGGGTCGACGCTCCAGCCCAAGGATTTCATGCCCAGCTCGGAGGCGATCTCGACCGCGGTGGGGGTGAAGTTGCCGCCGGGGTGGCGGAAGTACTTGATCTGGGCGTCGGGGACGGCCTTGTGGATCTCGTCGTTGGTCTTCTGCAGGTCGGCGCGGATCACGTCGGCCGACTTCTTGCCCAGGCTCTCGTCGTGCTTCCAGGTGTGGTTGCACAGCGTGTGGCCGTCCTTGACGATCTCCTGGACGTACTGCGGGTACTCCTGCACGTTCACGCCGATGACGCAGAACGTGGCCTTGATCCCCTGCGCCCGGAGCATGTCGAGGATCTTCGGGGTCTCCGGGCCGGGCCCGTCGTCGAAGGTCAGGGCCACCGTCGAGTCGCCGGTGGTCCGGATGATCGACGAGGCCGGGGAGGACGAGGAGGCGGACGGCGACTCCGACGGGGAGGCCGAGGCCGACGGGGACGCCGAGGCGGAGGCCGAGGGCTTGGCGCTCGCGGAGGAGGAGCCGCCCGGGTCGACGGCCGGACGCGTGACCGGTTCGCCGCCGGCCTGGCCGGAGCCCGGGTAGGACCCGGAGCCCGACTGCGCGTGCCACGAGGCTGCACGCGGAGTGGCGCTGGAGTCGCAGCCCGCGAGGATGAGCGAGAACGCGCTGATCACCACCGCGGCGAGTCGTACACGGGACATGAGGGGCTCCGAGGGGGTTGTGAGGTTTCCCTGACGGAGCCACACGTTACTGATTCGAGACCGTCGACGTCCTCACGCGTTCGGCCCATGGCACGAACCCGGGAGTGGTGGCACAGGGGACTTTTACGCGGATGAACGGTCCAGTACCGAGGTCAGCATCCCGAGGGCCTCACCGAGGCTGTCCGGAAGGACGACTCCGGGGGGTACGGACGGCCGAGGCCAGCCCGGGCCGGCGGCGGCGAGAACCAGGGGGCGGGCACGCTCGGCCAGGATCGCCTCGAGCTGCCTCGGCGAGCCGGTGGACTGCAGCTGCGACCAGACGAGCACGGCCGCGGGGCCGGTGCGGCGCACGGCGGCCACCAGCGCCTCGGACGGCACCCGGGCCCCGAGCGAGCGGGCCGGCACGCCCTCGGCCGCCAGGGCCGCCGCGACCGCCTCGATCGGCAGGCTGTGCTGCTCGTCGTCGGCACAGGCCAGAAGAATCTCGATCGGTACCCCCGAAGGCGGCCGCGGCACCGCCCCGAGCACGGCGGAGACGCACCCCGAGACCAGGTGCTCGACCTCGACCAGTTCGCCCGTCACGGCGTGGCGCTCCCCGATCCCGGCCAGCACGGGCCGCAGCACGCCGTCCCACGCCGCGACCACCCCGAGCTCGCGGACGGACTCGGCGACGCGCTGGCGCACGGCGGGCGCGTCGAGGCGCAGCGCCGCCCGGCTGAGCCCGCGCACCGCCGCGGCGAGACCCGGGATCGGGCCCCCGGCCGGCGACGGGCGCGCCGTCGGGCGCCGGGCCCAGCGGGCCGCCTCGGCCGGGGCCACGCCCTCGACGATCAGGCGCTGCATGAGCTCGAGGCGCTGGATGTCCTGCTCGGTGTACCGCCGATGATGCCCCGGCTCGTGCAGCGACGGGCCCATCCCGTACCGCTGGTGCCACGTGCGCAGGGTCGTCACCGCGACACCGAGCCGCCGGGCCACGGCCCCGGCCGAGTAGGCGGCGGCGCCGTTCATCTCGCGGCTGACCGCCAGACGTCGAGGACCCCGGCGAGCCAAGGCGAGTAGAAGTCCGGGAACCGGCGGATCCGGTCGGCGAGCTCGTCCGGGGCCACCCACTCGGTCTCGGCCACCTCGGCCGGGTCGGCGTGGACCGAACCCTCGAACGGGCCGGTGAGCACGTGGTCGTACTCGAATTCGACGCGCCCGGAGTCGGGGTCGGCGGCCTGGTACACGTACACCCCCACCTCCCGCAGCGGCGCGGAGACGCCCAGTTCCTCGTCCAGCCGGCGCTCGGCCGCGGCGACGACGGACTCGCCGGGGCCCGGGTGCCCGCAGCACGAGTTGGCCCAGCGCAGCGCGAACCGGGTCTTCACCGCGGCGCGCTGCTGGAGCAGGAGCCGGCCGTCGGGCGCGACGAGCAGCACGGAGAAGGCGCGGTGGAGCCGGCCGGGGGCCCGATGGGCGGCCTCGACGGTCGCGGTGCCCTCGGCGCGGCCGTCGGCGGCGACGAGTTCGACCAGTTGCTGTTCGCGTGACAAGAGTTCAGGACTCCCCCGTGACACGGCTCGCCGCCAGGCGGCCGGAGATGAGCACCATGGGCACGCCGACGCCGGGCTGCGTGCCCGAGCCGACGAAGACCACATTGGACAGTGTGGGGTGGAGGTTGCCCGGCCGGAAGGGGCCGGTCTGGCGCAGCGTGTGGGCGGCGGCGAACGGGGTGCCGGCGGCCATGCCCTGATCGGCCCAGTCGGCGGGCGTGATGAACCGGGAGACCTCGATGGCGTCGCCGAACCCGACGTACCCCCGCTGCTCCAACGTCTCGATGAGTTCGCTGCGGTAGATGCCCGAGAGCGCGCCCCGCCAGTCCAGCAGCGGGGCGTTCAGGTTCGGCGTCGGGGCGAGCACGTAGTAGGTCTGGCGCCCGTTCGGGGCGAGCGACGGGTCCGTGCGCGTCGGGTTGGTGACGAGCAGGGACGGGTCGCTCATCAGCCGGCCCTGGTCGATGACCTCGTCGAAGGTCTCGCGCCACGACCGCCCGAAGTGGATGTTGTGGTGCGCGATCGCGCCGTAGGCCTGGCGCGAGCCGACGTGGAGCACGACGCAGGACGGCGAGTACCGCAGCGGGCCCAGCAGCGGGCTGCGCCATCGCGTCGGGGGCAGCAGGTCGCGGTACGCCACCGGAAGGTCGGGATTGAGCACGACCACGTCGGCGGGGAAGCGGCGGCCGTCCGAGGTCGACACCCCGATCGCCCGTCCGTTCGCGGTCTCGACGCGGCTCACCTCCGCGCCGTAGACGATCTCGACGCCGTGCTTCTCCGCGACTCCGGCGAGCGCGCGGGACACGGCGTGGATGCCGCCCCGCGGGAAGTAGACCCCGGCGACGGAGTCGAGGTAGGCGATGACCGCGTAGAGCGCGAGGGCCTGGTGGGGCGCGACGCCGGCGTACATCGCCTGGAAGGAGAAGATGCGGCGGGTGCGCGGGTCCTTGAAGTACGAGTCGATCTTGGACTGCAGCCGGCCGAACCCGCCGCGGCGGACCAGCCGCCACAGGTTGGCCGTGACCAGGTCGCGCGGGCGGTCGAGGTTGCGGTCGATGAAGTCGCGGCGCTCCAGCTCCCACAGCTCGCGGGCGTGGTCGACGAAGCGGAGGTAGCCGTCGGCCTCCCGCGATCCGCAGACCCGCGCGACCTCGCCGGCCATCCGGGCGGTGTCCGCGATGACGTCCAATGTGGACCCGTCGGGGAAGTGGGCGCGGTACGCCGGGTCGAGCTTCGACATCGGCAGCCACGCCGCCAGGTCCTCGCCGACGGTGCCGAGCAGGTCGGCGAGCAGCTCCGGCATGGTGAGCACGGTCGGGCCGGTGTCGAACTCGTAGCCGTCCAGGACGAGCCGCCCGGCCCGGCCGCCGGGCTGGTCCTCGCGCTCGAGCAGGGTGACGCTGCGCCCGGCGGCCGCGAGGCGGATCGCCGCGGCCAGACCGCCGAGCCCGGCGCCGACGACCACGACCCGATCCGTTCGGCCCCCAACGGTTCGCATGTCGTCCCCCAAGTGCGTTTCGGGTGGCTGTGCCGCCCAGCGTAGCGTAGGCTCGGGATTGCGTCGATTGCTGCGTCGATTTGGCGCACACCTGGAGGAAGAATGGATGCGTCCCTGGCCGCCGCCTACGAGCGGTGCCGCGAGCTGCACCGCTTTCACGGTCGCACCTACTACCTCGCGACGCGACTGCTTCCGGGGTGGAAACGGCGGCACGTCCACGCGCTCTACGGGTTCACCCGCTACGCGGACGAGATCGTCGACCGATCCGAGGGTGGCACCCCGCAGGAGCGCGCCGCCGAGCTCGCCGCGTGGTCGGCCGAGTTCCTGCAGGGGCTGCGCGGCGGGCACACCGACGACCCGCTGCTGCCGGCGGTGCTGCACACGATCCAGGTGTTCGACATCGACCTCGAGGACTTCCGCAAGTTCCTCGACAGCATGGCGATGGACCTGACCGTCACCGAGTACGAGACGTATGACGACCTCCTCGAATACATGGAGGGGTCGGCGGCGGTGATCGGCACGATGATGCTGCCGATCCTCGAGTCGTCCGACCGCGCCGCCGCCCGCGAGCCGGCCCGGCAGCTCGGCCTGGCCTTCCAGCTCACGAACTTCATCCGGGACGTGGCCGAGGACCTCGAGCGCGGGCGCGTCTACCTTCCGCAGCGCGATCTCGCCGAGTTCGGCGTCACCCGCGCCGACCTCGAGGCCGCGCTCGCCACCAGGCGGAGTTCGGACAAGATCAAGAGCCTGATCCGGTACCAGCTGAGCCGCGCCCGTCACCATTACGCCCTCGCCGCCCCGGGCATCCCGATGCTGGCGCCCGCGTCGCAGTCGTGCATGCGCGCGGCGTACCGGCTGTACGGCGGCATCCTGGACGAGGTCGAGGCGCAGGACTGCGACGTGTTCGTGCGCCGGGCCACGGTGCCGAAGTGGAAGCGGCTCGCGGTGGCGCTGTCGTGCGTCCTGGCGCGCCCGGGCGCCCCGGTGCCGGCGCCGTCCCCGTTGGAGATTCCCCCGCAGCGGGACGGGGCGGCGTTGCTGGATCTGCGCGGTACGGCCGCATGAGCACGTGCGTCGTGCTCTTCACGCGGGACCTGCGCGTGCACGACAACCCGGCCCTCGCCCAGTCCGTGCGCGCGTTCGAGTCGGTGGTGCCGCTGTTCGTCCACGACGACTCCCTGGCCGTCGGCGCTGCCCGGGCCCGGTTCCTGCGCGGGGCGCTCGACGACCTGCGGGGCGCGCTGCGGCAGCGCGGCGGCGACCTGGCCGAGCGGCGCGGCGACCCGGTGCGCGAGGCCGTCCGCGTGGCCAGGACGGCCGGCGCGTCGGCGATCGCGGTCGCCGGCGACGTGAGCGGGTATGCGCGCTCGCGCGAGCAGCGCCTGGCCGCGGCCTGCGAGTCGGAGCGCCTCGCGTTCAGGACCTTCCCCGGCGTGACCATCCTGCCCCCGGGCGCGGTCCGGCCGGGCGGGGGCGGCTCGCACTACAAGGTGTTCACGCCCTACTACCGCGCGTGGACGGCGGCCTCGTGGCGGGCCCTGGAGAACGCCCCGCGGCACGTGGTGCTGCCCCCCGACCTGCCGAAGTCCTGGTTCAGCGGCACCACTGGCGCGGACGGCGAGACGGCGGCGCGCGAGCGACTGTCCTCGTGGCTGTCGCGGCTGGAGTCGTACGCGGAGATCCACGACGACCTCGCGGCGGACCGCACGTCGCGGCTGAGCCCGTACCTGCACTTCGGCTGCCTCTCCCCGCGCGAGGTCGCGGAGAGGACCCACGGCCGCGAGGGGGCGGAGCCGTTCGTGCGGCAACTGTGCTGGCGGGACTTCTACCACCAGGTGCTGCACTCCTTCCCGGACCTGCGGCACAAGCCGTACCGCGCCGGCGCCGAGGACCGCTGGCGCGACGAGAAGGACGCGCTGCAGGCCTGGCGGGAGGGGCACACGGGGATCCCGGTCGTCGACGCGGGGATGCGCCAGCTGATCGCCGAGGGCTGGATGCACAACCGCGCCCGGCTCATCACGGCCTCCTACCTCACCAAGCACCTGGGCTGCGACTGGCGGGCCGGCGGCGACCACTTCTTCGACCTCCTCCTCGACGGCGACGTCGCGAACAACTTCGGCAACTGGCAGTGGGTCGCCGGCACCGGCAACGACACGAAGCCGTACCGCCGCTTCAACCCGATCCGCCAGGCCGAGCGCTTCGACCCGACCGGCGACTACGTGCGCCGCTACGTGCCCGAACTCGCCGGCATCCCCGGCCGGGCCGTGCACGAGCCCTGGAAGCTGCCGGCCTCGGAACATCGGCGCTACCCTTCCCCGCTGGCGCTGGACGTACACTGACGCGGCTCGGGCGGGTTGACGAACCACCCGCGTGAGTTGTGATCGACGCGCGCCCAGCGCCTCGCGCGCAGGTCGACTCCGGCCGCGCGCAGCGTGGCGCCGGGGACGCGCGCGGGCAGCAGCCCGTAGGCGCTGAGCGTCCGGTCGGCCGCGGTGCGGAACACGCACGGGAACACGTCCCCGCACGCCGCGCACCGCTCGCCCGTGAGGGTCGGAAGATGGTGCCGGACGACCTGCTGCGCCGCCCGGACGCCGGCCGGGGAGTAGCCCATGGTGTCGAACCACCTCTCGTGCGCGCACGTAGGTTGCGGTAGGAGGGCGGGCGCCCGAGCGGCCAAGGGTCAGTTGGCCGATCCGGACGCCCGCCCGTTCACCCGGCCGCGCGGACCCCTTGTCAGCACGCGGCCGGGGAATCGAGCGCTGCGCCGCATCACCAGGAACACCGGGGATCTTCCAACATGCACATGCAGAATGGCAACGACGTGTGGCCATAATGCGGGTTGAGCTGGCCTCGCATCACCCGTTCGGGTGATGCGAGGGCCCCCAGTGCGCGGCGGCCCACGGTCGCCCGGGCACACCGCGGGTCGACAACGCCTGGGCGCTGGCGGAGGATGTGGTTCCGCTCCTCGACGTCGGTAGGTGCCGTGACGATCCCCGAACCGATCGCTGCCCCCATCCCGCGGCAGCGACCGTCGGACGAGCAGGAGCGCACTCCGTCCGTCCACGGCGGCGTCCCCAGCCCGTGGTACCCCCCGCCCCAGCTCCCGCCCGAGCCGGCCCGCGGCTACCTCTGGCCCATCCTCACCGTGTTCCTCGTCGCCGCCACGCTGATCGCGCTCGCCGGGGCCGGCGCCACGGCGTGGACGCTGCGCGAGCACGGCAACGCGCCCACCGCGGCCACCTGGGTCGGCGCCGACCCGCACGCGATCGACGCCGTGCTGCAGCGGCGGGCCGAGGCCGTGCGGAAGAAGGACCAGGCCGAGTGGATGGCCGACGTCGACCAGGCCGACGCCGGATTCGCGCGGCGGCAGCGGCAGGAGTTCGAGAACCTCACCAAGCTGCCGTTCGCCGAGCTCGGGTTCGAGCGCGCCGCTCAGCCGGCCGTGAAGATGGCGGCCTTCCTGCCGCCGGCGCTCCTCGAGCGGTACCACGCCGCCGTGAAGGTCGTGCCCGTCACCGTCCGGCATCGCATCGAGGGGGTCGACAGCAAGCCCGTGGCCACGCCCTGGCTGGCCGTGTTCGGCTATGCGGCCGGCCGGTGGCTCGTCGCCGGCGACGGGGCCGGCAAGGAGCTGCCCACGGGCGAGGCCGGGCAGCCGTGGGACGCGTCCGGGCCGATCACCGTCGTGCGCAGCCAGCGGGTCGTGGCCGTGCTCTCGGCGGACAACGGCGGCGCCGGGCAGGGCCTGCTCGACCTCGCCGAGAACGCGCTGCGGCGGGTGGCCGCGGTCCGGCCCGGCGGGTGGGACGGGAAGGTGCTCATCACCGCCGTCGGGGACCGGCAGATCTTCGACACGTACTTCGCCGGGTCCCAGGACCGCATCGGGCAGGTCGCCGCCATCGCGGTGCCGTACTACTCGACCGTCGCGGAGTGGACGAACCGGCCGGCGTACGCCACCACGCGCATCGTGTTCAACCCGAGCGAGCTCACCGCGGCCGACGCCGAGCTCCAGCACGACCTGACCCACGAGTTCACGCACGCGGCCATGGGGCCCGTCACCGGGCCCTACACGCCGCGCTGGATCGTGGAGGGCTTCGCGGAGTACGTCGCCTACAAGGACGGACGGTTCAGCGCGGCGGGCATCCGGCAGGCCCTCGACGGCCTGGCGATCACGACGTTCCCGGACGACAAGCAGTTCTACGACGAGCCGCGCAACTACGTCACCGGGTGGCTCGCGTGCCGGATGATCGCCGACCGGTACGGCCAGGACAAGCTCATCGCCTTCTACGAGGGCTTCCAGAACATGTCCGAGGTCGAGTCGGTGGCCCGCTCGGTGCTCGGCATCGGCCGGGTGGAGCTCGAGCAGCAGTGGCGCGACTACGTGGAACAGCAACGGCGCGGGTGAACGGGTCACCCGCGCCGTCGCGAACGGAAGAACTAGGCCGGGGGGAGGCCGCCGTCGCCGTCGACGACCTCGTCCGGCGTGCCGTCCTGGTCCAGGTCGCTCATCGTGATGTCGACCTTGCCGTCGCCGTTGGTGTCGAACTGGAACAGGTCCGCCTTGCCGTCGCCGTCGGTGTCGATTGCCCACAGGTCGGGCTTGCCGTCGTTGTTCGTGTCGCCGACGAGAAGCTCCACGCGCTCATCGCCGCGGGTCTCGACGGTCTCGTTGTCGGTCATCTGGTGGGTCCTCTCACCTGACAAAGGGGCAATCCGGTTCACCGTAGGCCTTGCGGCACCGACGCGCGAGCCCAGAACGTGACACCGTCAGGCCTTGACGCCCGAGGTCACCAGCGACTTGATGGCCATCGCCGACTCGTCGAAGCCGACCACGAGGATGCCGGTGGCGCCGAAGCTCTTGATGTCCCCGGCGATCGGGTCGAAGAGCTTCGAGCCTTCCGATTTCTCGTACTTGTCCTTCGCCTCGTACTTCTTCACGAGAATGTTCTCGGGCCGGATGCCGGCGGACTGCAGGTCGGCCTTCACGCCCTCGGCCAGGCCGCTGCCGTAGTTGTCGTCGCGCGCGATGATCGCGACCTTCGTGTGCCCGTCGCGCATGATGATGTCCGCGACGGCCTTGGCCTGCAGTTTGTCCGGCGGCGAGGTGCGGAAGAAGAAGCCCTTGTCGTCGACCTTGGTGAGCGCGTCCGACGTCGCCGACGGCGAGATCATCACCCGGCCCGCGAGCGCGACCTGCGGGATCACGGCCGCGCTGACGCCCGAGGCGCCCGCGCCGATGATCACCGCGACGCCCTGGGCGATGAACTGCGCGGCGGTCGCCTTGGCGATCTCCGGGTTGGTGCCGTCGTCGCCCTCGACGACCTGCACCTGCTGCCCGAGCACGCCGCCGGCCTCGTTGATCTCCTTGATGGCGAGCTTGGCCGCGGCGAACATCGGCGGGCCCTGGAACGCGAGCGCGCCCGTCTTCGGCAGCAGCAGACCGTACTTCAGCGCCGGCTTCTGCCCCTTCCCGCCGGTCGCGGCCGCGGGAGCCGGTGGCGGGGTCTTGTCCTCGCTGGCCTGGTCGCCCGCGCCGACGAACTCGGTCTTGGCGTCGTCGATCTTGTTGCTGGTGCCGAAGTTGAGCACGCCGTACATCGCCGCCGACGGCTCCCCGACGCTCGTGAAGCCGCTGCTGCGCATGGAGACGCCGCGGTACTTGAAGTCCTTGCCCGACTTCGCGGCGGCCAGGCACGCGGCCACCCCGTCGCAGGTGTTCTCGCCCGTGGTGACGCCGATCATCTGCTTGGCGATGACGGCCGGGTCGACCGACTTGCCGGTCTCGGCGGCCAGGGCGGCGATGACGACGGCGTCGTAGGACTCGCCCGCGTAGTTGAAGTCGGTCAGCGTCGAGTCGATCGCCTTGACCCGGCGCTTGAAGTCCTCGCTGAGCGGTGTGAGCGGAGTTGTACCTTTCATACCGTTCAGGACCGCCGGGGAGTCCTTGAGCGCGTCTCCGAACGAGTTGGCCATGTTGCCGTCGGTTCCGTACAGCCGGATGTCGGCCGCCGAGACGGCGTCGTCGTCACTCTTCGCGCCGGAGGCGCAGCCGGATGCGGCGAGCAGCACTCCTATCGCCGTGATCGCTCCCACGATGGCGGTGGCCGACCGTGCGCGCATTGGCTTCTCCTCCCCAAAGGCCTCCCCAAAGGTGCCGTGCGCACCTTAGCGCGGGCAGCCCCCGAGTTTCAGCGGGGGCGCGGGTACTCTCCCGGGTATGGCTGATCAAGAATCCGTGACCCCGAGCGAGACGCACGGCGGCCTTTCGATGGAGGGCCATCTGCCCGAGCGGATGGGGATCGTGATCCTGGAGGCGTCGCCCGAGCGGGTCGTGGCGACCATGCCGGTCGACGGCAACACTCAGCCGTACGGTCTGCTCCACGGTGGCGCCTCGGTCGTCCTCGCCGAGACGCTCGGCTCGATCGGGGCCGCCATGCACGCGGGCCGCCTCTACAACGGGGTCGCGGTCGGCATCGAGGTGAACGCGACCCACCACAAGTCCGCCAAGCGCGGGCTGGTGACCGGCGTGGCCACTCCGCTGCGGCTCGGAGGCCTGATCGCGAGCTACGAGATCGTCGTGACGGACGAGGACGGCGAGCGGATCTGCACCGCCCGGCTGACCTGCGCGCTGCGCCGGGGATGAGCCGCGGGTCACCCCGCGAATCCCTCCGAGTGCACGCAGGGCCTTGACGGAGCGACATACGGTTGCGGCGTGGATGACCCGGGAGACGAGACATATCAGGACGCCGCACAGGTCCTGGCCTCAGCGCTCGCGGGCGACGAGGACGCGGTGACCCACACCTTCGACTCGGTGGTGGACCGGCGCGGCATGAGCGCCGCGTATGACGTCGCGTGGCGCCTGGCCGGCGAGATGGTGGGCGACAACCTGGCGCGCGGGCCGTGGCGGCTGGACTTCCCGGACATCGACGACGCCAACTACGACAAGCGCTGGGTGGCGCGGTTCGTGAGCGCGTACGTCAACGAGGACGCCTCGAGCGCCACGGCCCTGTTCACCGTGGCGCTGGTCGACGGCAAGCTGCCGGAGTGCCTGCTGACGCTGGCCGGCTCGGCCGTGGCCACCCTGAAGCGGCGCGGCGCCGCCTGACGGTGCGCTCGAGCCGCGCTCAGCCGCGGGTCGACAGCTCCGCGGTCAGCACGTTGGAGAGCACGGCGCCGTCGTTGCGGACCTGCCGCAGGTACCACCGCTGCAGCGGCGTGCGCGTCTGCGTGAACTGCCAGCCGCCGCGGGGGCTGTCGATCTGGCCCAGGCGCCCGATGGCCGCGTTGAGCTGGAACGAGTCGAGGTTCCTGGTCGCGTCCGTGATCGCCTTGTCCAGCACCGCGGCCGCGTCGAAGGACGACATCGCGAACGTCGAGGGCACCGAGCCGAACGCCTTCTGGTAGTCGGCGACGAACCGGCGGTTGGCCACGTTGTCGAGGTCCGGCGAGTAGTTGAGCGCGGTGTAGATGTCGCGCGCGGCGTCGGCCTGCTGCTTGAGCACGTAGCCCTCGGTCAGGCTTCCGGTGCCGAGGAGCTTGAAGTCGGCGGGGAAGTGCATGTTGCGGTACTGCTTCACGAACTCGATCGCCGCGGCGCCGTTGAACAGCGCGTACATGCCCTTCGCGCCGGACGTCTTGACGGCGTTGAGCATCGCGGTGAAGTCCTTGGTGCCGTAGGCGACCGTGCGAGCCTGCCCGGCGATCTGACCGCCGACGCTCTTGTACGTCTCGACGAAGCTCGCCACATCCTCGTCGCTGCCGGCGGGGTCGGTCTGCCCGCAGATGGCGAGGCTGCCGTCGATGTTGCCCGCGGCCCACCGCGCGATCGCCGTGCCGGGCTCGTCCGACACGAAGGACGTGCGCCAGATGTACTTCGGGCCGAGCGTCTGCAGCGCCTTGGGCGACGCGCTCGACCCGATGAGCGGGATCTTCGCGTTCTCGATGTCCTCGCGGATCGCGAGCATCACGGCCGGGTTGGCCACGCCGGTGATCGCGAGGACCTTCTCGTCCTTGATGAGCTTGTTCGCGGCGGCCTTGCCACTGTCGGCCGTCTCGCCCTCGTCCGCCTTCACGAGCGTGACCTGACGGCCGCCGAGCTTGCCGTCGTGCTGCTGGAGATAGAGGCTGAAGCCGTTGTCGAGTTCGTCGCCGAAGTCCTTGAACATGCCGCCCTGCGGGACGATCATGCCGATCTTGACCGGCGGGCCGCTCGGCACCGCGGTGCTGTCGGTCGAGTCGTCGGAGCTGCTGCAGGCGGACAGGAGCGGCGCGGCCATGCCCGCCGCACCCGCGGCCGCGAACAGCCGGAGCGCCTGGCGGCGGTTCAGGTGGGACACGTGCTTTTCCTCCCCGGGACCCCGCGCTACGCGGGCGTCGACTGGCCCGCGCTCCTCGCGAGCCACGAGCCTACAACCCACGCTGCGTTCTACCGCCATCGCGCCGGACAGTCAATCGTCGTTGGCGGCCCCGCCCCTGGTCAGGGCGGGTCAGTCGCGGCCGGCGGCCGTCGGGGTCACGGCCGGCGCCCCAATCCCTGGTCAGTGCCGGTCAGTCGACCCCGGTGGTCTCGCCCCTGGTCAGGACGGGTCAGTCGGGTCCGGCGGCCGGCGGGGTCGCGGCCGGCGCCCCAGTCCCTGGTCGGTGCCGGTCAGTCGACCCCGGTGGTCTCGCCCCTGGTCAGTGTGCCGAAGGCGGCCAGCACCGCGGGCCAGGCCCCGGAGCGGGGGTCGATGACGCCGAAGTGCTCCACGCCGGCCAGCTCGACGAGCGTGGCGTCGTCGCCGGCCCGGCGCGCGGACCGGCAGTAGTCGCGCGACAACTGCACGGGCACGATCTCGTCGAGCGTGCCGTGCACGACCACGGTGCGCACGCCCGAGGGCAGGTTCCGCATCGGATCCGCCGAGCGGTACGCCTCGGGCACCGCGTCGGGCCCCCCGCCCAGCAGGTCGGCCACGGCTCCGGAGTCGAGATCGAGCTCGTACGCGCGGGTGAGGTCGGCCACCGGCGCCAGCGCCACGACTCCGCCGACGGCGTCGGGGGCGACGGAGGCGTACCACAGCGCGAGGTGCCCGCCCGCCGAGTGACCCGCGAGGATCGGCCGGTCGACCGACACGGGCAGCAGGCCCCGGTGCGCGATCTCCTTCGCCAGCTGGTCCGGCACCGCCACGGCGGCCGCGGCCACGTCGGAGAACGTGCCCGGCCAGCCACCGCCGGGCTGCCCGGTGCGCCGGAACTCGATCGTGGCGACCGCGTAGCCGCGCGCGGCGAGGTCGGCGGCGAGCGGCCCGGCGTGCGCGCGATCCCACTCGTGACGCCAGAAACCACCGTGCACGAACAGGACGAGCGGCGCATCCGGTACGGCCGGCAGGCGCACATCCGCGACATGATCCGGGTGCTCGCCGTAGCGCAGCGTGAAGTCCGGCGCCGGGGCCGGGCGGCTCAGCACGTCCCGGGGATCGCTCGTCACCGGGAGACGTTATCGCGTCACGAAGGGTGGCAACAGTGGCCGGATCGGTACCCCTTCTTGGTTGCCCCCGGAGGGCGTGGGTAAGACTTGGAGCCATGGCAGAAGAGGCGCAGGACGAGTCGCGAACCGTGCTCGTCGTCGGCCCGGACGGGCGGCCCCTGGGCACGATGTCCACCGGCGATGACGACAACGCGGAAGACCCGAGCAAGCTCATCGAGCAGCCGGCCAAGGTGATGCGGATCGGCAGCATGATCAAGCAGCTGCTCGAGGAGGTCCGCGCCGCTCCACTGGACGAGGCCGGCCGGCAGCGACTCAAGGAGATCCACCGCCGCTCGATCACGGAGCTCGAGGACGGCCTGGCCACCGAGCTGCGCGAGGAGCTGGAGCGGCTCTCCCTGCCCTTCGACGACGACGCGACGCCGAGCGAGGCCGAGCTGCGCATCGCCCAGGCCCAGCTCGTCGGCTGGCTGGAGGGGCTCTTCCACGGCATTCAGGCGGCGCTGGTCGCGCAGCAGATGGCGGCCCGGGTCCAGCTCGAGCAGATGCGGGGCCGTCCCGCCCTTCCCGGCGCTCCGGGCGTCGCTCCCGGGCAGCCGGGCAGCCCTTCGCCGTCGGGGACCGGTCAGTACCTCTGATACGACTCCGTCGCGGGCCCGACCGGCAGCCGGTCGGGCCCGTTTCGACTGCTTCGGGGGCTCGGGTGGTTGACGCGATATGTCGGGCGCTTCGCGCCACGACATATCGGATTTTTCGCCTGACGGGTCATATGGCGGCATAGGCCCGATTTCACGGCGCTCAGCGCACTGGATGAAACGGTTAGCGCACTGATCGAGGCGGCCGGTGCGCTGGACGAGCAAATCGGGGAAAGTCGGATCAAGATGCTCGAACATGGTCGGGACGCGGCTGAGAGAGCGGTCGACGGGTCAGCCAGCGGAAAAGTGGCCGGCCTTCGGTAGGGCTTGAAGACGCGCATCCACGGCGGCGCGGAAGCCGCGAGTGCTGAGCCCGCACAGCGAGCAGCGAGGCGCACCGGCGCACCGCAGCACCGGTCGCATACCGATGGGCCGCCGTAAAGCTCCGCACGAGTCCGGGCGCTGCGGAACCAGCAAAGCGCCGAACCAGCAGCGCCCGGCAAAGCGGCCGTGCAGCCGGGGCGAACGGGACCCGAGCGCGGGTCAGAAGCTGAAAATGCGCTCGAGGTATTCGGCGACGCCGTCGTCCTCGTTGCTGTACTTCGTCACGTCCGACGCCGCCGCCCGCACCATGGGGTGCCCGTTCGCCATCGCCACGCCGCGGCCCGCCCACGTCAGCATCGGCAGGTCGTTGGGCATGTCGCCGAACGCGATCACGTCCGCCGCCTCCACCGAGTGCGTCCGGGCCACCAGCGCGAGCGCCGAGGCCTTCGTCACCCCCGCGGCCGACACCTCCACCATCCCGCTGGATGACGAGTTCGTCGCCTCCGCGAGCCCGGCCAGGCATGCGCCGACCCGGGCCGTGAACTCGTCGGGCGACTGCACCCCGGCGCGCACCAGCAGCTTCGCGGCCGGGCGGGTCAGCAGCTCCTCGGGGGTGCACGGGCCGACGGACTCGTGATCGGCCTCCCACGGGCCGACCGGGAAGCCGGGCTCGTGGCGCATCTGCCGGCCCCCGTCGCGCTCGACGGCGAAGACCACTCCGGGCACCTCGGCCCGCAGCCGCGCGCAGGCCTCGGCCAGGACGTCGGCCGCGAGCGGCTCGCTGTGCACGATGGTGTCGGTGGCCGGGTCGTAGGTCGCGGCGCCGTTGGCGCAGATGGCGAGGGCGGGGACGTTCAGCTGGGAGTACACGGGGAAGATCCAGCGGATCGGGCGCCCCGTCACGAGGACGATCGCGACGCCGGAGTCGTGCAGGCGCCGGAAGGCCGCGACCGTGCGCGGGCTCACCGTGCGGTCGTGGCGAACCAGCGTGCCGTCGAGATCCGTCGCGACCAGTCTCACGAGTTCAACATAGCGTCGCGACGGGGCGTGACGCCGTCCACGGTGAGCGGCGTCTCGTCAGCGGTCCGTGTCGCAGTGGCAACCCGACGTCCAGGTACGTCACCGTCACGCCGTCGGAGGCGGTCCGTGCCACAGCTTCAACATGGCGTCGAGGTGCGTCACCGTCACGCCGTCGGAGGCGGTCCGTGTCACAGCTTCAGCATGGCGTCGAGGTACGTCGCCACGCCGTCCTCGTCGTTGGTGAGCGTCGTCTCGTCGGCGATCGCGCGCAGCCGAGGGTGGGCGTTGCCGACGGCGACCCGGCCGAACCCGGCCCACCGGAACATCGGGATGTCGTTGGGCATGTCGCCGAAGACGAGCACGTCGCCGGGGTCGACGCCGAGCGCGGTGGCCACGATCATGAGCCCGGTGGCCTTGTCGACGCCGGGCGGGCAGATCTCGATGTATCCGAGGCCGGCCTGCGTCACGGTGGCCATGTCGGGCGGGATGAGCCGCTGCGCGGTGGCGAGCAGGTCGTCGACGTCGCACGCGGGGTGGCGTGCGAAGCCCTTGATCACCGGGCCGGTCAGGCACTCGGCGCGCACCCGGGCCTCGACGGCGTCGTAGCGCCAGTTCGGGTCGGTGTCGCCCCACAGCGGAGCCTCGTGGTGGTCGCCGGCCTCGACGAGCACCGACAGCGTGCCGAGCTCCCGCTCGAGGAGGGCCAGCACGTCGGCGAGCACCTCGCCGTCGAGCCGCTCGTCGCGCAGGATGATCGGGTGCTCGGGGTCGCGCAGGTCCAGCACCCGGCTCCCACCGCCCATGACCAGGAAGTCCGCGGCCGGGATGTCGTGGCGCACGAGCTCGGTGAGCCGAGGGCCGCGGCCCGTCGCGCCGACGACGTGGATGCCGGCCGCTCTGACGCGCTCGAGGACCTCACGCGTGTACGGGCTTACCGTCTCGTCGCTGCGCACCAGGGTGCCGTCGAGGTCGGTCGCGATCAGCTTGGGAAGGCTCGAACCGCGCATTGTTGCTGCTCCTTCCGCTTGAGCGGGGCAGCAACCGTACCTCTCGGATCCCGACCGGTGACAGGCTGCGAATAAAACTCGACCGAACGTTTACTGAAACGTCGTCGGTACGGGGGTCACCGTGAGCTCCAGCGGCACACCGCGGCGGGACCCCGCCGACACCGGCCACGCCGCCGGACCGAACGTCTACTGCAACGTCGTCGGCACGGGAGTCACCGTGAGCTCCAGCGGCACACCGCGGCGGGACCCCGCCGACACCGGCCACGCCGCCGGACCGAACGTCTACTGCAACGTCGTCGGCACGGGAGTCACCGTGAGCTCCAGCGGCTCACCGCCGCGAGGCTCATCGACACCGCGGCGGGACCCCGCCGACACCGGCCGCACCGCGAGCACGAGCGCCGCGGCCAGCATGACGAGGGCGGCGAAGGCCAGCGGGTACCCCGGCCCGGTCTTCGTCTGCGGGTTGGCCACGAGCAGGAACGAGAAATCGGAGTTGCCCATGTGGTCGATGACCGTCTTGAACCCGACCAGCACCAGCAGGTTCGCGGCGAGCAGACCGCCGGCGACCGCGCTCGCCACCCGGCGCGCCCCGGCGCCGCGCACCGCCAGGAGCACGGCCAGTGCGGTCAGGGCGCCGGCGAGCGTGAGGAGGTAGACGGTGACGTGGGCGGCGCTGAGGTACGTCAGCGGCACGTCGACCGACCGCTGCGTCGCCGCCCCCGGCACGAGCACGAACTCCTCGTCCGTCGTGCCCGACCGGGAGCCGAGCGTGAACGACCCCCAGGGCATGTACTGCGCCGAGATCGCCAACCCGAACCCCACCGCCAGCAGCCCGAGCGCGAACACGTTCGGCCGGCGCCGCTCCTCGACCGGTGCCGCGGCGGTCGCCCTCGGCGGTTCCCCGGGCACGGGCGCGAGGATCTCCGGCATGGAGCTGGGCTGCTCAGGCATGCCCCGCATCGTACGGCCTGTCGCGTGACCGGGGTGGGAGCGTGGCGGCGTCCAGATGTCGCGATGCCGGGGCCGACCGGCGCGCCGCACCAGGCCGGCCCGGCGAAGGCGCCGCGTGCCCCGCCGCAGTTCAATCCGCGGGCGAGGTCAGCAGCGGCAGCGACACGAGCCCACGGCAGGAAGCTGGACGCGCATCCGCCGACCAGGCCGAACAGCGCCATGCGTCCCATCGGCTTTCCTCCCGTCCGGGTGCCGGGCTCGTCCCACGAGGGACACGCGATGGGCTAGCGTCTGGTTCATGCCTACTCGCACTTCATCTGCCCGCTGGGAGGGAGACCTCCGGTCCGGCTCCGGCACGGTCTCCACCGGTTCGGGCACCTTCCAGGGCAACTACTCGTTCCCGTCCCGTTTCGAAGAGGGCAAGGGCACCAACCCCGAGGAGCTCGTGGCGGCCGCGCACGCCGCGTGCTACTCGATGGCGCTGTCCAACGGCCTCGCCAAGGCTGGTTTCACGCCGACGTCGGTCGAGACGTCCGCGGCGGTGCAGTTCGGTGCGGTCGAGGGCGGCTTCGCCATCACCCGGATCGACCTGACGACCCGTGGCGACGTGCCCGGCATCGACGCCGCCGAGTTCGAGAAGCAGGCCCAGGACGCCAAGGCCGGCTGCCCGATCTCCAAGGCCCTCGCGGCCGTCGAGATCACGCTCGACGCTCAGCTTGTCTGAGCCTTTGCGCAAACGTTCTTGAGAGGGTCCCCGATTTCGGGGACCCTCTTCGCATGCCGGTGCAGATGAGCAAGGAGCGCTTCGAGGAACTCGTCGGGGAGGCCCTCGACGAGGTGCCCGAGGAGCTGCTCGATCTCATGGACAACGTGGTGATCCTGGTCGTCGACGACGCGCCCCCGGAGGATCCGGACCTGCTGGGGCTCTACGAGGGGCACGCGCTGACCGAGCGCGGATGGGACTACGCCGGCGTGCTGCCGGACCGGATCTCGATTTTCCGCAAACCGATCCTCGCGATCTGTGACGATGAGGATGACGTGGTGGACGAGGTCGCTATCACGGTGGTGCACGAGATCGCGCACCACTTCGGCATCTCCGACGAGCGGCTGCACGCCCTGGGCTGGGACTGATGGCCGACGGAGCCCGGCGAGCGGTGGCCGACCTTGCGCCAACCATCTACCGTCACTGTGCGGTTCAAAGTACGTCTTGAGAGGACGACCACGATGCGCAGTGCGCTGTTCGCCGCCGAAAACATGGAGAAGGAGTCGCAGCAGCCCGGCCTGCGGCTGCAGAACTCCAAGCTGCTCAAGGCCGAGCTCAACGGCGAGATCATGGCCCGCCAGGGGGCGATGGTCGCCTACCAGGGGCAGGTGCAGTTCAAGGCGCTCGGCTCGGGCGGCATGGGCAAGTGGCTCAAGTCCAAGCTGACCGGCGAGGGCGTGCCGCTGATGTCGGTCTCGGGCCGCGGGGACGTGTTCTTCGCCGATCGGGCGGCGGACGTACACCTCATCGACCTCGACCAGGGCGACGCGATCTCGATCAACGGCGCGAACGTGCTCGCCTTCGAGAGCTCGCTGCAGTACGACATCAAGATGGTCCAGGGCATGGGCATGATGTCCTCGGCCGGCCTCTTCAACTGCGTCTTCACCGGCCGCGGCCGGCTCGCGATCACGACCAAGGGCACGCCGGTCGTGCTCACCGTCGACCAGCCCACCTACGTCGACCCGCAGGCCGCGATCTGCTGGTCGGCGAGCCTGCAGACCGGTTACCACCGCGCCGACCAGATCGGCCTGGGCACGCTGATCGGCCGCTCCACCGGCGAGGCGTTCACGATGAGCTTCGCCGGCCAGGGCTTCGTGGTCGTGCAGCCCTCCGAGGAGCCCCCGCCCGGCGCGGGCCAGCGCCAGCAGCAGAGCGGCGGCGTCCTCGGCGGACTGCTCGGCGACTGAACGCGACCGCGACGCGACAGGGCGGACAAAACCGCCGCGGAGGCATGAAGGCGGACGGCGGACGGCGGACGACAGCAGGGCGGACAAGACCGCCGCGGAGGCATGAAGGCCGACCGCGGACGCGGCGGCAGCAAAGCGGCAAGTGCGCAACGGCTCCGAGACCAGCAGGTCGCGGGGCCGTTGTCGTTCGCTACGCTGCCCGTCGTGCGAGGTGACATCTTCAAGGCCGAGAACATGGCCCAAGCCCCTACCCAGGCAGGCATGAGTCTGCAGCACTCCAAGTGCGTCAAGTACGCCGTCAACGGCGAGGTCCTGGCCCGCCAGGGCGCGATGATCGCGTTCCGTGGCAACCTCGGATTCGAGGTCAAGAGCCAGGGCGTCGGCAACTTCCTCAAGCGCGCGGTCACCGGCGAGGGCGTATCCCTCATGTCGGTCCGCGGCCAGGGCGAGGTCTGGTTCGCCTCCGGGGCGGCCGACTGCTTCATCCTGGACATCGAGCCCAACGACGCCCTGTCGATCAACGGCCGCAACGTGCTGTGCTTCGACCCGTCGCTGCGCTACGACATCCAGATGGTCCGCGGCGCCGGGATGTTCGGCGGCGGCCTGTTCAACTGCGTCTTCACCGGCCAGGGCCGGCTCGCCATCGTCTCCGAGGGCGCGCCGCTGGTGATCCCGGTGACCCCGCAGGCGCCGGTCTGCGTCGACACCGACGCGGTCGTGGGCTGGTCGAGCAGCCTGCAGACCACCATCCAGAAGAACCAGAGCCTCAAGTCGATGCTGCGCGGCGGCTCCGGCGAGCTCTTCCAGCTGGCGCTGCAGGGCCAGGGCTTCGTGATCGTGCAGCCCAGCGAGGGCAAGCCGGCCCCGGCCCAGTCCAGCAGCGGCGGCGGCCTGCTGGGCAACGTCCTCGGCGGCTGACCCCAGCCCGGCACGACAGCACCTCGCGCGGCGCCGCGCCCGTCAAGGGCGCGGCGCCCTCGCGCAAGGGGCCTAGGAAGTCTCGCCGAGCCGGACCCGCGACAGCCAGGAGGCGGCGTCAGCGAAGTCGGCGTCGGACAGCCCCGCGGCCGGCCGGGGTGGCGGGTCGCTGTGCGGGGCCCGCGGATAGGAGCCCAGGAAGCGCACGTCGGCGCAGATCCGCCGCAGCGCCTGCAACGCCTCCCCCATCTGCAGATCCGCGACGTGCCCGCCGCAGTCGAGGAAGAAGACGTACCGCCCCAGCCGCTCCCCCGTCGGGCGGGACTCGATCCGGGAGAGGTTGATGCCCCGGACCGACAGCTCGGTGAGCACCTGCAGCAGCGCCCCGACGCGGTCGTGGGCGATGTAGACCGCGAGCGTCGTGAGGTCGTCCCCGGTCGGCGGGGGCGGCGGCCCGGGCCGGGACACGAGCGCGAAGCGCGTCATCGCGTCCGGGTTGTCGGCGATGTCCGTGGCCAGGATGTGCAGCCGGTAGCGCTCGGCCCCGATCTGCGCGCAGACGGCCGCGTCGAACTCGCCCTCGGCCGCGCCGATCGCCGCCGTCGCGTTGGACAGCACGTCGACCACGGTCGCGTTGGGCGTGTGCGCGCGCAGCCAGTCGCGGCACTGGGTCCCGGCCTGCGGGTGCGCCGCGACCGAGCGGATCTCGTCCAGCGGGCGGGCCTCGCGGGCCGCGAGCACGAACTGCACCGGCAGGACCACCTCGCGGGTGATCACCAGCGGCTCCCCGTTGGCCAGCTCGTCGAGCGTCACGCCGACCTGGCCGCCGATCGAGTTCTCCAGCGGCACGAGCGCCGCGTCGGCGTCGCCGCTGCGCAGCGCGTCGAGGCACTCGGGGACGCTGCGGGCGGGGCTCAGCACGCCGCGCTCGGCGGCCGGAATGGTCTTGAGCGCCTGCTCGGAGAAGGTGCCCTCCGGACCCAGGAACACGAACCGCGTCGGTGGCACACCAGGCATACGACCAGCCTAGTTAATGCCGATCAGTTGCAGTCGACCGCATCGAGGAATGCGATGGGAGCCGCCGCGCGCACCTCGACCGTGCACGGATCGGTGCCGACGGTGACGACGGTGAGCGAGGCCGGGCTGCCCTTCGTGATCACCCGCAAGGGCTCGCTGTCGGTGACGCTCAGGATGGTGTACTGCCACACGCCCGAGCACACCGGCTCCGTCTGCACCTTCACGCCGCCCCCGGAGGGCAGGTTCGGCCGCGCCTTGCGCACCGCCGCGAGGACCTGGGCCCCGCTCGGCTTGCCGTTGCAGTAGCTCACCTGCGTCTCGGGGAACCCGGTCGGGCTCGGGCTCGAGCTCGGCGACGTGCGGGGGTCGGCCGGCGCCGTGGTGGTCTCGGGGGTCGGCGGCAGCACCGGGACGAGCGGCTCCTGGCTGAGCAGACTCGGCTTCACGGTGGGCGCGGCCGGGGGCTCCTCGTGCCGGCAGGCGGCCAACAGGCATCCAAGGCCGACGATCGCCAGCAGGGCCGCCGGGGTTCGCATGCGCCCATCGTAGGAGGGCCCGCGCGGGGCCGGAAGGAGCGGCCCCCGGTCAGGATCGACGGCCGCGAGGCATCAACGACGCTGACTGGGACCTCAGGTGGTCACGCGGTGTCCGGCCGCGCCCAGAGCGGCCAGCGCCTCGTTCAGCCGCACGGCCGGGACCAGCAGATAGTCGGTGTCGAAGGTCGAGAAGGCGAAGATGTTCACCCGCGCGTCCGCCAGCGGCGAGACGATCGACGCGAGGACGCCCGTCAACGCCAGCTGCACCGGTCCGGCCACGCGCAGGCAGCGCCACGGCGTCTCGACGGTCGCGCCCGCGGGCACCCGGTCGGCCGGGCAGAGGATCGACACCTCCTCCGGCGTCCACGTCACCGACAGGACGTCACGGCCGGACATCGCGGCCTCGGCGAAACCGGCGGGCATGGCGGATCCGGCCGGTAGACGGCAGATCGCGTAGTCGCCCGGCAGGAGCGCAAGGTCCAGCATGACAAGGAGATTACGGTCTGAACGCGCTCCGTGGCGGCGTCCGTGACGACAGTAACTCCGTATTGACGACGCCTCGCCGCCATCGGCCGTGAGCTCAGTTGATCAGCGAGAAGAAGGTCAGCGACCCGACCGTGCCGCCACCGGCCGTGAGCTCAGTTGATCAGCGAGAAGAAGGTCAGCGACCCGACCGTCTTGCCGCCCTCGGTCAGCGGCGTGGCGATGGCGTCGAAGGTGCACGGCCCGGTGGCGCACTCGATGCGGATCAGCCCGCGCGCGAGACGGCCCGAGACCAGCGCCAGCACGACGGGCATGCGGGCGACCTCGGTCTGCTCCAACGGCTTGCCGTCGGCGAAGTCGAGCAGTCGCAGCACTCCGTCCTCCGCGAGCAGGGGCCGGCTCACCGGGGACTGGGTGAGGCCGAGCATCTGCTCGAACGACGCGGACATCGCCACCACGACCTGCTGGGAGTCGATCACCAGGCAGGCCTCGGCGGCGCCGTCCACGGTCGAGCCCCAGCGCTCCAGGCCGGGTTCCGCGGAGGGAAGATCGGAGATGGAGAATTCGACGTGCTGCGGCACCGCGCCTCCTCAGGCACCGGTCGTGCGAATGCGAGCAGCCGGCAACCAAGCCCGATCGTGAATCTTCATCGCATCGCGTCCGGCCACCTCGAAGAGGCTACTCCGAGTGACCTCGCTTGTCAGTGCCCACCTGTTCGCCGTCGCGGTACCACCGGTAGCCCTCGGCCACCGCGTCGTACCCCGGCTGGAACCAGGTCGCGGGGTGCATGGCCAGGTCGAACACCTTGTCGACGGTCTCCGCCGCGAGCCGCTGCCCGCGGGCGTTGAGCACGCGCGGAAGCTCGTGGTAGGCGGTGACCAGGCAGCCCTTGGGCACGCCGTAGAAGCTGATTTTTCCGCTACCGGCGAACGCGAGGACGGGCATCACCGGGATCGAGACCCCGGCGCTGCGCGACAGCGCCTCGGTGGCGGCGCGCGCCTCGCGGCGGGCCTCCTCGACGTAGCGCGGCCGCTTGCCGTCGATCTGGACCACGTCACCGGCGAACGCGACCCGGCTGCGTCCGTGGTCCTTGACCGTCACGGCGAAGACGCCGCCCGGCCCGACCGCCAGGAAGCCGGTGCGCTCGGCCCCGCCGAGCTCGCGGAGGTCCAGCACGTGCCACTCGTCGCCGAGGTGGCCGATGAGGGAGCCGATCCGGCGGTACTGACGGCTGTGCGCCGCCTCTTCCCGGCGCGTCTCGCGCTCTGCCCTGCGAGTTCGAACCCAGTCGATGGGGGTCGGCCGGCCCGCGTCGACGATGACGCGTTCTTCGAACCCTTCGGGCTGCGAATCTTGACCGCGGTACAGGACGTCGGTCATGTCGCACACCTCCGATGTCGCCGCTTCGGTTGCGTGTGTGTCCAAACACCGTACGTGAGGGTCCCCACCGTCGGCATCATGTAGTGGTCGGAATGACATGGAGTGACTGGGATGAATGCCGCATTCACGACCCTTCATGAATTTCACATAGCGACAACCAGACGATATCGGATCGACCGTTAGGGTGACCCCATGAGTGTCGACACGGAGGTCGGACGCCTGGTCACGGTCCTGTTGCACCGCCCGGGAGCGGAGCTGGCCCGGCTGACGCCGCGCAACAACGACTCGCTGCTCTTCGACGGCATTCCGTGGGTCGGCCGCGCGCAGGAGGAGCACGACATTTTCGCCTCGGCACTGCGCGCACGCGGCGTCGAGGTGCTCTACGTGGCGACACTGCTCGCCGAGACGCTCACGATCGAGGCGGCGAGGGCCGAGGTGAGCGCCGCGGTGCTGGCCGACTACCGGCTCGGCGACACGCTGCGCGACCACGTCGCGGCCCACCTGTCCGATCTCTCGCCCGCGGAGCTGGCCACCACGCTGGTCGCCGGCCTGAGCCGGGCCGAGCTGGGCCTGGGCGGGCGCGACGGCGGGCTGGTGCACGCGCTCATGGAGCCCGGCGAGTTCGTCATCGACCCGCTGCCCAACCTGCTGTTCACGCGGGACTCATCCGTGTGGATCGGCCCGCGGGTCGCCGTCACGAGCCTGGCCATGCACGCACGCAGCCGCGAGACCACCCTCACGCACGCGATCTATCGGCACCATCCCCGGTTCGCCGGCACCGAACTGCTCTATGACCCGTCCCTGGAGCACCTGGAGGGCGGGGACGTGCTCCTGCTCGCCCCGGGCGTGCTGGCGGTCGGCGTCGGCGAGCGGACCCGCCCGGCGGGCGCCGAACGGCTCGCCCGGCGCTGCTTCGCCGCGGGGCTGGCCCACACCGTCCTGGTCGTGCCCATCGCCCAGGAGCGCGCCACGATGCACCTCGACACCGTGTGCACCATGGTCGACGTCGACGCCGTCGTGATGTACCCCAACGTCGCCACCAGCCTGCGGGCCTGGACGGTCACGGCCGAGTCGTGCACCGGCCCGGCCCCGTTCCTCACCGCCGCGGCCGCCGCGATGGGCATCGACACGCTGCGGGTGATCGACACCGGCCTCGACCCGGTGACGGCCGAGCGCGAGCAGTGGGACGACGGCAACAACACGCTCGCGATCGCCCCGCGGCTGTGCGTGGCCTACGAGCGCAACGTCGAGACCAACGCGCAGCTGGAGCGCAACGGCATCGAGGTCATCCGCATCCCGGGCTCCGAGCTGGGCTCGGGGCGGGGCGGACCGCGCTGCATGTCCGCCCCGATCCACCGCGATCGGCAGCCGTGACCGCAAGCCCTAGCGGAGGGGCTGCTGCCGCCCGATCAGACCCTGCTTGGCCCGCCGCTCGGCGGAGGTCAGCGGGTCGGTGACCGCGAGCGCCTCCTGGTACCGCTTGGCGAACTGCGCCACCGGCGTCTCCCAGTGCTCGGCCGGGGTCTCGAGCGGCAGGTCCCACACCGGGGCGAGGAGCCCGTGCGCGCGGAACATGCCCGCGAACTTGGTGTCGTCGCCGAGCAGCAGCCCGCCGCCGGCCGACAGGCGCGACAGCGCGTCCAGCGCGCGGTCCTCGTCGTCGCCGAGCACCAGGCGCACGTGCGAGCGGTCGGTGACCTGGCACCAGTAGGTGGCCGGGGCGGCGGCCAGCTTCACGGTCGGGAAGATGCTCGCGTTGGCCCGCTCGAGCGAGGCGCGCACGTTGGGGTCGTCGGCGGCGTTGTCGTCGAGCCAGAACTCGAAGCCGGTGTGCACCGTGATCTCGAGCGGGGCGTTCTCGATGACGTCCTGGAGGCGGTCGCCGAGGCCGGGCAGGGCGGGGATGTCGACGGACTGGCCGCTCGGGGTCTCCAGGCCACACTGCAGCGCCACGGCGAGGTCGCGCGAGACGTCGCCGGACTGCACGTGCCGCTGCAGCCCGATGAACACGCGCCCGTCGGGCTTGGTCATGGCCGGCCACGCCATCGGCAGGACGGTCGCGAGGGTGATCTGGCGCTCGCCGTACTTCTCGGCGAACGCGGGCGACAGCTTCAACGGGGCCGAGGCGGCCGGCACCAGCTCTCGCAGGGCGACCCACTCGGGCTCGTCGGCCAGGCCCTGGAACGGGCGGCCGACGTACACGTCGCGGATCTTCTCGCGCTTCTCGCCGCCGGCGCGGCCACGGGGGGTCTTCGCACGCTTGCTCACGGCGACCCAGCCTAGGCCTTCACGCACCGCGACGCGCAGACACACCCACTACCGGCCGATCACTCACCCCCGCAGGTCCCACAAATCCGGCAAATCGGACGGTCAGAGGGTCGCCCAGACGCATTGACCGAGGCCGTCGCGCTCGACGCCCCAGCCGGTGGACAGGGCGGCCACGATCGTCAGGCCGCGGCCGTCGATGGCGTCGGGGCCGGCCACGCGCATCTGCGGGCCGGCGGGCGAGCCGCCGTCGGTCACGCGGATCTCCAGGGTGCCGTCGACCAGGAGGCGCCAGGCGACCCGGATGACGTCGCCGGGCAGCGGGGCGCCGTGGCGGACCGCGTTGCCGACCAGCTCCGCGGCGATCGCGATGGCGTCGTCGAGCCGGTCGGCGGGGACGAGGGTGTCGAGCTCGTCGGCGAGGCGGTGCCGGGCGACGTGGGCGCCGCGGGCGTGGTGGGGCACCACGACACACCAGGCGCGCGGTTCCGCGACGGTTGTGGACACGCTCTCAAGCCTCCCCGGGGCCGTCGGCGTCAGCTCGGGGCAGTCGCACCTCGGCGACGGTCCCTCCCCCTCGACGTGGTCGTAATGATACCCATCCATGTTGACGCTCGACGATCCGGCGAACCAGGTACAAGCCCAGGCCAACCCCGCCGCTCGAGCGCTGGTCGCCGGTCTCCAACTGCCAGAACCGGTCGAAGGCGCGCTCGACGTGCTCCGGCCTGATGCCGATACCCCGGTCGGACACACGAAACCAGACCGTCTGCGGGTCGGCACCCGCTGTCAGCTCGATCTGTACCCAGTTCGGGGAGTACTTACCAGCATTTGTCACCAATTCCGCCAGTACGGTGGCCAGACTCGCCCGGTCCCCCCTCGTCTTGGGCAGGACGGCGGGCAGATCCACGCTCAGGTGCCGGCGCTGGTCGGTGTTGAGCTCCTCGACCGCGGCGCCGAGCGACTCCACCAGGTCGAAGGGGAGCAGGGTGGTCGACTCGACGCCGGAGCCGTCGTCGCCGACCGCGTTGAGCAGCCGGTCCACGAGCCGGCTGAGCTCACGGGCGCGCTGCCCCACGACCTGGATGGCCTCGCGGCGGGCGTCCTCGGGCAGGGACTCCCAGTGGTCGACGAGCGTGTCGGCGTACCCCCGGATCACCGTCACCGGCGTGCGCAGCTCGTGGCCGGTGAGCGCGATGAACAGGTCGCGGCCGTCGGGCGGCTGCTCCGGGCGGGCCCGGAACGACACCGAGAGGTCCTCGGAGCCGGGCACGCGGGCGGTGCGGATCTCGATCCAGACGCCCGAGGGCAGCTTGTGGGCGATCGTCGCGTCGCCGGCCGGCAGGGGGAACGGCCACGGCTCCCCGAGCACCGTCTCGGCGGGCCGGGAGGTCAGCAGGGCCGCGGGCGGGTTCCAGGAGCGCACCCGGTGCTCGCGGTCCAGCAGCGCGAACGGCTCGGCCGCGGGGGTGACCGCCGGTCCGTCGGTGTAGACGGGCAGGCCGCGGCCCAGGCCGTACTGCAGCGCGATGAACGACGCCAGAAACCCCAGCGCGGCCCGCTGGTGCTCGTCGGCGGCCCCGTCGGCGTCGGTGTAGCTCACGAAGAGCACCCCGGCGCCGGTGCCGTTGGCGGTGACCTCGGAGGCCATCACGCGGTGCAGGCCCCGGCTGTCGAGCTGCTGGCCGCCCGCGGTGCCGATGAGGCTGCTCGGGAACTCGCGCACCCGCGTGCCGAACTGCAGCAGGGCGCGCACCGCGGGGTGAATGAGGTCGATCGGGCGCCCGAGCGCCCACTCGAGATCGCCGGCGGCCGCGACCACGCGACCGCTGTCGGCCGCGTATTCGATGAACGCCGCCCCGGCCGCCCCGGTGACCTCGGCCGCCACCTCGACCGAGCGCTGCAGGCCGGGAAGCCCGCCACCGCCGGAGTTCAGCGCCTCCGTCACCTCGGCCAGGCCGGTGAACACGCCGCCGCCGGGGACGAGGCCGCCGGACACTTCCGCGGCAGCATCGACCATGGTGCGAGTCTGCCTCGCATCCGCCGGACGCGAAAGGTCGAACGTTAAACTTGTCCGACTCAAGTCAGCCCGAATCCGTGGTCAAAGCCTAGGTCAGGGCCGGTGTCCGGCCTCGCGCAGGCGCTCGATCACATAGGCCGGCCGGTCGGAGATGATGCCGTCGACGCGAAGCTTCATCACCAGGTCGACCTCGTCCGGCTCGTTGACGGTCCAGACGTAGACCGGGTAGCCGCGCCGGTGCAGCCGCTCGACGAGCTCCGGCGCGGCGCGCAGGAGCTGCACCCCGGGCCCGCCGATCGAGCTGGCGGGCGGCAGCCACCCGATGCGGCTCGGCACCGACCAGACGTCGATGAGCATCACGGTGGGCAGCCCCGGCGCCCGCTGCCGGATGCGCTTGACGGCGTTGGCCGAGAACGACATCACGCTCACCTGCAGGGCTCGCTCCGGATCGGGGCGATCCAGGCCGTACCGCCGCAGCAGTTGCACCAGCGCCAGCTCGACCGCCCCGCCGTAGCGCACGGGGTGCTTGGTCTCGATGAGCAGACGCACCGGGCGCCCCGCGTCGGTCGCGACCCCGAGCAGCCGGTCGAGCGTGAGCAGCCTGCCCCGCCACCTGTCGTCGGCCTGGGAGCGGTCGAGGATCAGCTCGTCGGGCGAGTCGGGCAGGTCGGCGCGCCAGGACGAGAAGTCGAAGCGGTCGAG
Organism: Dactylosporangium sp. CA-052675; assembly: GCF_050947935.1. Lineage (GTDB taxonomy): Bacteria > Actinomycetota > Actinomycetes > Mycobacteriales > Micromonosporaceae > Dactylosporangium. The sequence continues at coordinate 10,365,950 of NZ_CP192010.1, forward strand.
CTCGGCGAGGGTCTGGGTGCTCACCCGGCCGCGCCCGTCGCTGGTGCGGTCGATGCGCGAGTCGTGCAGGCACACCAGGTGGCCGTCGCGGGTGAGCCGCACGTCGCACTCGAGGCCGTCGGCGCCCTCCTCGATGGCGAGCAGGTATGCGTCCAGCGTGTGCTCCGCGTGCCGGTGCGACGAGCCACGATGCGCGAAGACGAGCGGCCGCCAGGAATCCGGCGGCTCAGACGACCCGGGGAACACCGCCGTCCTCGCTCACCATGGCGCGGCCCGCCGCGGCCCAGCTCTGCATGCCGCCGTCGAGATTGATCGAGCGGTCCAGCCCGTTCTGCTGCAGGAACGCGACCACCTGCGCGGAGCGGCCGCCGACGCGGCAGACCACGATCACGTCGCGATCGGTGGGCAGGTCGCCGATCCGCGCCGGGATCTCCATCATCGGCACGTGCAGGGCGCCCGGCGCGTGGCCGGCCGCCCACTCGTCGTCCTCGCGAACGTCGAGCAGAAAGGCCTCATCGGGAACGTCCCCGGCCGCGACGGCCGGGATGGAGCTTCGCCTGAACACCAAAACAGGCTACATGTGGTTGACCCACGTGGGGTTTTCGACCGCCCACGAGTCCAGCAGGTCGTCGCGGATGGCGGTGTAGAGACCCTCGGACTCGGGCAGGGCCACCACGTAGGAGATGCCGCCGATGTCCTGCGGCTCGGACGGCACCTGCAGGCCGATGAGGTTGCTGGGGCTGACGTTGCGCAGCGCGAACATCAGGTCGGCCAGCGAGACGCCGTTGGTGTCGACGGTCAGCGCCTGACCGATCGCCCGGATGAACCTGTCCAGCGCGATCGGGTTGGTGGTGAGGTCCTTCTCCTGCGCCTTGTCGAGCATCGCCCGGATGAACTTCTGCTGGTTCTTCTGGCGGTCGTAGTCGCCGTTGGCGAGGCTCTTGCGCTGCCGGACGAGGTCCAGCGCCTGCCACGACTCGAGGTGGTGGCAGCCGGGCTCGTAGACGGCCGGGTGACCGCCGTTCGCCGGCGAGAGGTAGTTGCCGTTGTCGTCCCAGCCGAGGTGGATCGAGGTGACCTTCTGGTCGATGCACATGTCGACCCCGCCCAGCAGGTCGACCGCGGTCTTGAAGCCGTCGAAGTCGACGATCGCGGCGCCGTCGAACCGGATGCCGAGCACGTTGTGCAGGGTCTCGGCGAGCAGCTGCACGCCGCCCTCGCCGCCGCCGCCGTGCTGGAACGCGCCGTTGATCTTCTCGTGGGACGAGCCGCGGAAGCCCGTCGCCGCGAAGGCGGGGATCGGCACCCGCAGGTCGCGCGGGATCGACAGCAGGTAGGCCCGGTCCATCGTGGCCGGGATGTGCAGGATGATGATCGAGTCGGAGCGCTGGCCGTCCTCGGGGTCGAGGGCGCGCAGGTCCGAGCCGAGCAGCAGGAAGTTGAGCGGCCCGTCGATCGCGGCGTGGCGGGTCTCGTCGGCGTTGCCGGCGCGCGAGCTGTCGCCGAGCAGCGTCTTCTGGTTGATGCTCGCCGTGTAGCGCCGGTTGAGCGCGTTCACCCCGACGACGGCGGTGGCCGAGAGCAGCACCACGACGAGTCCGAAGGCGATGAGCAGCCGGGCCCAGATCGGGTCGCGGCCGGGGAGCTTCACCCTGTTCCGTTTCCCGGCCCGCTTCGTGGCAACCGGGGATTCAGATGGTGTGGATTCGGAGGATTCCGCGCTTTCCGGGGTATTCTCACTCGCGGCGGTGACGTCTTCGGTGGATGTGCCGGCCTGACCGTCGAGCTCCTGCTGCATTCGATGCCCCCGAGCCAACCCGCCCGCGCGTGGGCGGGAATTCATCCGAGTCTACGTTCGCGGCCACAGATCCGCCGACCGAGCCACCCGGGCGCGGTCCCCTGCTTGGCCATCGATGGGCGATTTCTACTCGTTCGCCAGGCATTCGGGCAATGAGATGTAGACGACAGCCCGGGCATGCAACCCCACTCGCGGGGAGACATGCCCGGGCTTGCCCGATTTACGCGCTCTACTTGGTCTTGGCCGACGGCGCCGCCGAGGGCTTCGGGCCGTTGGTCGCCATCCAGTCGGCCATCTTGTCGGTGCGGACGGCCTCGTAGAGCGAGGTCGCCTTCTCCTTGTCCGGCACCACGACGTCCTCGCCGTTGATCTTCTTGCTGCCGTCGTTCGGGCTCACCATGAAGGTGAGGTCGTCGCTGCGCAGATTGCGGAACTGCAGCGCCATGTCGGCCAGCGAGAAGTCCTTGTCGACGGTCATCGCCTTGGTGACGGCCTTGAGGAACGAGTTGAGCTTCGACGGGCTGGTCACCGTGCCGGAGCTGACGGCCTTGTCGAGGATGGCCTTCATCATCTCCTGCTGGTGACGCATGCGGGCGAAGTCGCCGTCGGGGAACTGGTAGCGCTGCCGCGCGTAGTCCAGGGCCTCGTCGCCGTTGAGGTGGTTCATGCCCTTCTTGAACTGCCGCTTCGGCGGGTGGATCGAGGTGATGTCCTTCTCGATGTTCATGTCGATGCCGCCGAGGGCGTCGATCACCTGCTTGAAGCCGCCGAAGTCGATGAGCAGCACGTGGTCCATGCGGACCTTGGTGTACTCCTCGATGGTCTGCACCGTCAGCGGGGTGCCGCCCCACGAGAACGACGCGTTGAGCTTGGCGTTCGTGTTGCCGTACTGCGTCGTCTTGCTCTTGGGGATGTGCACGTAGAGGTCGCGCGGCATCGAGATCAGGTAGGCCTTCTGGTGGTCGGCCGGGATGTGCATCATGATCATCGTGTCGGTGCGCCACTCACCCGCCTTGCCCTTGTTGTCGGGGTCGCGGGAGTCGCTGCCGAGCAGCAGGATGTTCAGCGCGCCGTCGGCCACCTTGGGCGGGCGGCCGTCGGTGATCTGCGAGAACGGGTCGTCGCGGTTCAGGCCGGAGTCGACGTTGCGGTAGTAGATGTAGCCGCCGAGGCCGGCCAGCAGGGCCAGCACGACGATGCCCGCGCCGGCGACGAGTGCGATGCGGCCCCAGCGTGGACGGATCTTCTTGCGCCCGGAGTACTGGCCGCCGTTGCCCGGGGTGCGACCCGGGCGGTTGGGCGGCGGCGGCGAACCCGGCCGGCCGTACACGCCTGGCGACGCGGGGCTGGTCGGGGCGTTGGCTGCGGAAACTCGGGCGCGCGCGCCCGACGTCGGAGCGAGCGCGCCGGGCACCGAGGCGCGACCCGCGGAATTTGGGCCGCGTGAGGCAGGCGTGGTGGGCATAGCACCACGATACGAACCCGGCGCCCTCGCGCCACGCAAGCGCGACGGGCGCGGCACGAACCCGGGAGTGTCAGCGGCTGCGGAAATACTCGACCGTGCGGGCGAGTCCCTCCTCGGGCCCGACGACCGGCTCGTATCCCAGCAGCTCACGCGCCTTGGTCAGGTCGGGCCGGCGCCGCTCGGGGTCGTCCGCCGTCCGGGCGATGAGCGCCACGCGGGAGGAGCTGTCGCAAATCCGCACGATCGTCTCGGCGAGCTCGAGCATGGTCATCTCGTGCGTGGTGCCGCAGTTGATCGGGCCGGTCTCGTGGGAGTCGAGCAGCGCCAGGATGCCGCGCACGAGATCGGAGACGTAGGTGATCGAGCGCGTCTGCGTGCCGGTGCCGTGCACGGTGATCGCCTCGCCGCGCAGCGCCTGGGAGATGAAGGTCGGGATCGCGCGCCCGTCGTCGGGGCGCATGCGCTCGCCGTAGGTGTTGAAGATCCGCACGATGCCCACGTCGACCCCGCGGCCGCGGTGGTAGCCCATGACGGCCGCCTCCGAGAAGCGCTTGGCCTCGTCGTAGACGCTGCGGATGCCGATCGGGTTGACGTTGCCCCAGTAGGACTCCGGCTGGGGGTGCACCAGCGGGTCACCGTAGGCCTCGGACGTCGAGGCCATGATGAACCGGGCCCCGTCGGCCGCGGCCCGCTCCAGCAGCTGCAGGGTGGCCAGCGAGCCGACCCGCAGGATCTCCACCGGCAGCGACGCGAAGTCGGTCGGGCTGGCCGGGGAGGCGAAGTGCATGATCGCGTCGAAACGCGCCGTGAGGGCGTCGACGGCCGGCAGCGGCTCGGTGACATCCGCCTCGACCAGGGTGAACCTTGGGTTCTCGTGCAGGTGCGCGACGTTGTCCTTACTCCCCGTGAGGAAGTTGTCGACAACGACGACCTCGGCCCCTCGGGCGATCAGGGCATCCGCGAGATGGGACCCGACAAACCCCGCTCCACCGGTCAGAAGGACGCGGTGACCCTCGCCGTAACGCTGCGCAACGACCATGACCGACAGCCTAGCGTGTCCCGGTGCCGGGTCCGGGGGCTCGGCGGCACCCCCGGACCCGGCACTCTTTCGGTGAACTTCGTCAGTGCGCGCCGGCGCCGGTCAGCGACCGGGCCTCCAGCTCGCTGAACTTGTCCCGGTCCCGCTCCTTGCTGGTCATCGCGCCGATGGCGGCGAAGATGAACCCGATCGGGATCGAGATCAAGCCCGGGTTCTCCAGCGGGATCGGCGCCGCCGTCGTGCAGCTGAACAGCGCCGTGGCGTTGGACACCTCCTTGGAGGTCTGCGCCACGCCGCAGTCCTTGGCCTGGGCCGCGGTGAGCGTCGCCGGGGTGCGGGCGTCGCTGACGCCGCCCCAGGCGATCGGGCTGAGCAGCACCACGCCGACGGCCGAGATGAGGCCTGCGTAGATGCCCCAGGTCGCGCCGCGGGTGTTGAACCGCTTCCAGAACAGCGAGAACAGGATCGCCGGCAGGTTCGCCGACGCGGCGATCGCGAACGCCAGCGCCACCAGGAAGGCGACGTTGAGGTTGCGGGCCACGATGCCGAGCACGATGGCCACGGCGCCGATGACGAACGCCGAGTACCGCGCGACGACGACTTCCTGCCGCTCGTCGGTCTGGCCCCGCTTGATCACGTTGGCGTACAGGTCGTGCGCCAGCGACGAGGACGAGGCCAGGGTGAGCCCGGCGACCACGGCGAGGATGGTGGCGAAGGCGACGGCGGCGATGATCGCCAGGAGCAGTGATCCGCCGAAGTCGCCGCCGAGGTACCGCTTGCCCAGCTCCTGCGCCAGCTGCGGGGCCGCGGTGTTGCCGGCCGCGTCCTGCGCGACGATCGCCTGGCGGCCGACCAGCGCCGCGGCACCGAAGCCCAGCGCCAGGGTCATCAGGTAGAACACGCCGATGAGGCCGATCGCCCAGACGACGCTCTTGCGGGCCGCCTTGGCGTTGGGGACGGTGTAGAACCGGATCAGGATGTGCGGCAGGCCCGCGGTGCCGAGCACCAGCGCGAGGCCGAGCGAGATCAGGTCCAGCTTGCTCACCAGCGTCGCCGTGGCGTTGCCGGCGAACTCGCGGCCGTAGCGCAGCCCGGGCTCGAGGAACGCGTCGGTCGGGTTGCGGCCCGACTTCGCCGCGGCCTCGCCGAGCAGGCTCGACAGGTTGAACTTGTAGTGCGCGAGGACGAGCAGGGTCAGCACGAGCGCGCCGATCATCAGCATGAACGCCTTGACGATCTGCACGTAGGTCGTGCCCTTCATGCCGCCGACCGTGACGTACACGATCATCAGCACGCCGATGAGCGCGATCGTGACGATCTTCGCGGTCTCGGCGCTCATGCCCATGAACGTGTCGCCGGCCTTGATGCCCAGCAGCAGCGCCACGAGCGCGCCGGCGCCGACCATCTGGGCGAGCAGGTAGAAGATCGACACGATGATCGTCGAGATGCTGCCCGCGGTGCGCACCGGCGCCTGCCGCATGCGGAACGCGAGCACGTCGGCCATCGTGTACCGGCCCGAGTTGCGCATCAGCTCGGCCACCAGCAGCAGCGCGACGAGCCACGCGACCAGGAAGCCGATGCTGTAGAGGAAGCCGTCGTAGCCGTTGAGCGCGATGATGCCGGCGATGCCGAGGAAGCTCGCCGCCGACATGTAGTCGCCGCCGATCGCCATGCCGTTCTGGAAGCCGCTGAACGAGCGGCCGCCGGCGTAGAAGTCGGCGGCGGTGCGGTTCTGCCGGCTCGCCCAGATGGTGATGCCGAGCGTGACGCCGACCAGGATGACGAACAGCGTCAGGGTCAGCGTGCGCTGGGTCGTCACCGACGTCGCGGCGAGGTACACCTGATCACGCATCGCCCTCTCCCTCCGTCGTCGCGGCGACTGCTGTGGTGCCGGCCGGCGCGCCCTCGATCCTGGCGCGCAGGTCGTCGGCCAGCGGGTCGATGCGACGCTCGGCGTAGCGCGCGTAGAGCCACGCGATCAGGAACGTCGACACGAACTGCAGGAGCCCGAAGATCAGGGCGACGTTGATGTGCCCGACGACCTTGGTGCTCATGAAGTCGCGGGCGTATGCGGACAGCAGCACGTAGAGCGCGTACCAGATGAGGAACGCGGCGGACACGGGAAAGACGAACCTGCGCAGCGTGCTGCGCAGCGCGTCGAACTCCGGCGTGCGGGCGACGGCGACGTAGCGGTTCTCGCCGGTCTCCTCGGGAGCCGGGGTCTCGGTGCTCATGGTTGATCACCACCTGCCATTGGGGTGTGGTGCGGGTAACCGCGCACGGTAGGAACCCGGCAGGCATCTATAAAGATCTTTACCCGGCATCGGTACCGCACGTGCGCCGAACGGCACCGCCCGTGCGCCCAGTGACACCCGTCACACCGGTTACCGGTGGTATCGAAACGTTCTCAGCGGCGGTAGCGGCCGCGCTCGTGCACCAGCGGCTCCCCGCCGGCGTCGAGCAGCTCGACGTGCTCGATCTCCGCCTCCACGAGCAGCGACCAGCCCTTGGGCTCGGCCCCGGCCAGCCGGCACCCGGCCCAGCTGCGCCCGCGCGGCACCGGCCCGAAGCCGGTGCGCTCCCACTCGCCGGTGGCGAAGAGCCCGCCCGGCGCCGGCATCAGCCCCGCGAAGCGGTCCGCGAGCTGCCGGTCGTCCGCGGCCAGCAGGCTCACCGCGAACCGCCCGCTCTCCTCGACCGCCGCCCACAGGTCGCTCTCGTCGTCGACCAGCCCGAGCACCCGGCCGGGCTCGCCGTCCGCGACGAGCAGCGACGAGACGGTCAGGCCGCGCTCGCCGTGGTGCTCGCTCGCGGCGGTCCACAGGGTGACGGCGGCCGGCAGCCGCCCGCGCAGCCGCCGGACGGGCGACTTGCGCTCGTCCGGCGTGGCGAACGGGTCGGAGGCGTGGATGCTCACGCCCCCATTGTCGCGAACGTCAGGCCCGCTTCGGGGTCACCGCGGCCAACACCTCGGGGGCGCGCCGCTGCAGCAGGTTGCCCGCGATCCGGGTGCCGACCCAGGCGATGGCGGAGCCCCAGGCGAGTCCGATCGGCAGCACGACCCAGGTGAGCCCGTCCGGCAGCAGCGCGAAGGCGACGGCCACCGGCGCGGTCAGGATCCAGGTGCTGAACATGCTCACGAACGACAGCAGACCCTTGGCCCCGCCCCGGCCGCTGTTCATCGCGAACGGGTTGGTCGACTCGGGCATCGGGTAGGGCGCGAGCACGGAGGTGATGCCGGCGGCCCCCACCGAGATGCCGAAGGAGCACAGCCCGACCCCGACGGCGGCCGGAAGCTCGGCGGCGTGCCCGCTCAGGAGCGAGGCGGCGACGGTACCGACGAGCAGCAGCGGAAACGCCAGGACCCCCACGGCGACGGCGCGGGCCGCGAGCTCGACCTGGCCGGGGACCTCGGTGAGCATGTGCAGCGCGTAGGCCGTGCCGTCGTTGCCGAACTGGTTCACCAGCACCAGGCCGACGAACGCGCCCGCGAACATCAGCGAGAACACGAGCGCGTGCTGGCTCAGCCCGGGCGTGCCCGAGCGGCCGCCGTTGGCGCCGAAGGTGAACGCGAACGGGATGACCACCGACGCGGCCAGCAGCGAGATGAGGCTCGCCCGGCGGCGGGGGTCGCGCAGCCAGTAGCGCAGCTCCCGCGACAGCAGGGCCGTGAACCGCCCGGCCGGCAGGAAGCCCACGATCCGCGGGATGAACGCGCGCACCGGGGCCTCGCCGGTCGCGGCCCGGCGGTTGGCGCCCGGGCCCGCGGCGCTGCCGATCATCGCCGACTCGATCGTCTGCTGCCACCACCACAGCAGCAGCACGATCCCGGCCACCCCGATGAGCAGCCGGACCGGGACCAGCGCCCAGTTGCCGTCCGCGGCGTCGACGTACGCCACGTAGGGCGCCGCCAGCGGGGTCCACGACAGCACCTCGCCGACCAGCGTCGCCTGCCGCGACTCGCCGCGCTGGACGAGCGCGAAGACGAGCTGGAACAGCGGGTTGCACGAGATGCCCAGCAGCGCGATCAGCAGCGCGGCCAGGTCACGGACCCGGCGCGAGCGCAGCATGCGGGCGAACGCGCTGGTCACCGCCCGGCTCGCGGCCACGCACACGCCGAGGCCGACGGCCGCGCCGAGCACCGCGACGATCGCGGCCGCGACGCCGCCGTGGTACGCCGCGCCGATGACCGAGCCGAGGGTGGCCAGCAGCGTGACGGTGGGCGGGATGCCGACGAACGCGGCGGCGAGCATGCCGCCGATCAGCGTGCGGCGCGGCACCGGCAGCAGCGCGAAGCGCGCCGGGTCGAGGGTCTCGTCGACGCCGAAGAACAGCAGCGGCACGAAGATCCAGGCGAGCACCACGGCGGCCCCGGCGAACGCGGCCACGGTCGGGCGCAGCTGCCCGGTCGCCAGGCTGCTGGCCGCGAACGCGGCGAAGCCGAGGAACGCGGCCCAGAGCCCGAACAGCGCGCCGAGGATGAACAGGATGAGCCGCGAGTGCCGGCCGAACCGCTTGCGCGCCGAGTCGGCCGGGTGCGAGCGGCCGGGCCGCAGCGAGTTGCCCAGGATGCGCAGCTTGAGGCGGACGAAGTACGAGATCCGCGGTTGGCCCGTCGCGATCGGCTCGCGCGGGCGCAGCGTGGGCGTGTCGGGCGGTGCGGGCCGCGGCGCGGGCACGCCGACGGCGGCCGGGTGCGCGGTACCCGCCTTCGCGGTGCCCGGCTGCGCTGTGCCTGGGTGTGCGGTGTCTGGGTGTGCGGTGTCTGGGTGTGCGGTGCCCATGTCCGGCCACAGCGGTCCCGGGTCGGCGCCGGGGCGGGGCTGCGGGATCGGGGCGTCGGAGCCGCCGGTCACAGCCACGACAGCTCCGCGCCCGTGGAGACGCGGCCGCCGACGATGTCGACGAAGACGTCCTCGAGCTCGCGGCCGCCGCGCACCTCGTCCGTGGTACCGACGATCTTGATCTGCCCGTCGGCCAGGATCGCGATGTGCGTGCACAGCTTCTCGACCACGGCCATCACGTGGCTGGAGAAGACGACCGTCCCGCCGTTGCGCACGTAGCGGATCAGGATGTCCCGGATGAGCGCGCCGGAGACCGGGTCGACGGCCTCGAACGGCTCGTCGAGCACGAGCAGCCGCGGCGCGTGCAGCAGCGCGCAGGCCAGGCCGATCTTCTTCTTCATGCCCGCGGAGTAGTCGACGACCAGGGTGCGCCCGGCGTCGGCGAGGCCGAGCACGTCGAGCAGCTCCGCGGCCCGGGCGTCGACGACGTCCTGCGGCAGCCCGCGCAGCAGCCCGGTGTAGGCCAGCAGCTCGCTGCCGGAGAGCCGGTCGAACATGCGCGCCGAGTCCGGCAGCGCGCCCAGGCGCCGCTTGGCCTCGACCGGGTCCGACCACACGTCGTGGCCGAGCACGTAGGCGTGCCCGGCGTCGGGGCGCAGCAGCCCCACGGCCATGGACAGCGAGGTGGTCTTGCCGGCGCCGTTCGGGCCGAGCAGCCCGAAGAACGATCCCGTCGGCACGTCGAGGTCGACTCCGGCGACCGCGACCTTGTCATCGAAGCGCTTGCTGAGCCCCCGCAGCGCGAGAGCCGAATTCGGCTCGCCTGTCACATGTTGAACGTAGGTCACGCTGTCCACCCTTGCCACTACAGACGCAGCGCATCGGGCGCGTGCAGGCGAAGCATGATCGCTCCGACGCCCGCGGGCAAACGGTGCCTTGTCAGCAGGGAGACCAGAATCATGACCAGAAAGGCCAACGGCACCGACCACGCGGCCGGTTGGGTCGTGAGCACGCCGGCCCAGCCCTCCAGCGGGCCGCCCAGGACGGTGAGCAGCACCGCGGTCGCGGCCGCCCCGCCGCCGGCGATGATCCCGGCGGCGGCGCCGATCGCGGTGAGCCCGCGCCACCAGATGCCGAGCACCAGCAGCGGGCAGAAGCTCGACGCGGCGACGGCGAAGGCGAGCCCGACGACCTGGGAGACGTCGAGGCTCGCGACGAAGAGGGCGAGCAGGAGCGGCACGACGCCGGCGACCAGCGCGGAGCGGCGGAAGTCGCGGACCGAGCCGTGCCCGAGCACGTCCGTGGACAGCACCCCGGCGACACTGGTGAGCAGGCCCGAGGAGGCCGAGAGGAACGCGGCGAACGCGCCGGCCGCCACGAGCGCGCTCAGCAGCCGGCCGGTGACGTCCCCGCCGAGCGCGGCCGAGGGCAGCAGGAGCACGACGGCATCGGTGTTGCCGGTCATGAGCAGCTGCGGGGTGTAGATGCGCCCGAGCGCGCCGTACAGGGTCGGGGTCAGGTAGAACACGCCGACCAGGCCGAGCACGACAAGCGTGGTGCGGCGGGCGGCGGCGCCGTCGGGGTTGGTGTAGAAGCGCACGAGCACGTGCGGCAGGCCCATGGTGCCCAGGAACGTCGCCAGGATGAGCGAGTAGGTGCCGAACAGGTCCTGCGCGGACTCGCCCGGGCGCAGCCATTCGAGCGGGGAGTCCGCGGAGACGGCGGCCACTCGCGGTACCGCCGCCGCCTGGTCGAACACGAGCACCGTGCCCTCGGTGACGGCGTGCTCGCCGGGGGTGAGCACGAGGATGCCGTCGGTCAGCACGCCGTCGACGAGGCCGTGGCCGGTGACCGTCGTCGGCTCGGCCACCGTCAGCCGGGTGTCGTGGTCGACGGCGACGGTCGTCACGGCGGGGAAGCGGGGCCCGTCGGGCGCGGTCAGGGCGGGGCGGCCGTCGTGCTGCCACTGCATGACCAGGAACACGAAGGGCACGGCGAGGGCGGTGAGCTTCAGCCAGTACTGGAACGCCTGCACGAAGGTGATGGAGCGCATGCCGCCGAGGGCCACGTTGAGCGTCACCACGACCCCGACCAGCAGCGCGCCGAGGGCGTAGGGCGCGCCGGTCACCGTCTGCAGGGTGAGCCCGGCGCCCTGCAGCTGCGGCACCAGATAGAGCCAGCCGATGAACATCACGAACGCGGTCGCGAGCTTGCGCAGCCGCTTCGAGCGCAGCCGCACCTCGCAGAAGTCCGGCAGCGTGAACGCGCCGGAGCGGCGCAGCGGGGCGGCGACGAAGAGCAGCAGCGCGAGGTAGCCGGCCGCGAAGCCGACGGGGTACCACAGCAGGTCGACGCCGTGCTTGAGCACCAGACCCGCGACACCCAGGAAGCTCGCGGCGGAGAGGTACTCGCCGCTGATCGCGGCCGCGTTCCAGGTCGGGCTGACCATGCGGGAGGCGACCAGGAAGTCGGACGTGGTGCGGGCGAAGCGCAGCCCGTAGAGGCCGATGGCGACGGTCGCGAGGGTGACGAGGACGACCGCCGTCACGGCGTAGGAGCTCACTTCTGGCCGCGGTCCTCGACCAGGGCCACGAACTCCTGCTCATTGCGCTCGGCCAGGTGCACGTACACGGCGCCGACCAGGTAGAGGAACGGATACGCCAGCACGCCGAGCAGCAGCCACGGCAGCGACACCCCGAAGAGCCGCGCGTGCGCGACCGCCGGCACGGCCGCGAAGAGCAGCGGCAGCCCGCCGAGCCCGATCGCGACGACGGCCGAGAGCCGCACGGCCACGGACAGCTGGGCGCGCACCAGCCCGCGGGCGAGCGCGGCGCCGACCGGGCTCTGCTCCTCCAGCTCCTCGCGGGCCCGCGCCGGGTGGATCGGGGCCCGGGAGACGTCACCGAGCACCACCCGGACGCGCGGGGTCGACGGCTCCATGGACCGCAGTCTCGCAACGCGCGCGAAACAAAAGCAAGGGCCGACATCCCCCGTTCGCATGTCGGCCCGTGCCCTTTTTCGGATATTTCCTTCAGTACCGCCGGTAGCAGGGGTAGTCCCCCGCCCCGATCGGTTCCGGAACGATCTGACGCGCCCGGGCCCGGGCCAGGTTCCATCCCCGCCAGTCGTCCGCATGGTCGGCGAGTTCGCCGGAGATCCCCGACAGTGCGCACTCGCGCTGACCGGCGGGCAGCCGGTCGAGCTCGGGCGTCGCGTCGGCGGAGAGGGTGCTGAGGTACCAGATGTCGGCGTTGCTGCGATCCGCCCGCTCGACGTTGTGCGCGGCGATGAGCCGATCCGGGTTGAGCACCGCGAGCCCGAGCAGGACGACCACCCACAGCGCGACGCCCGCGCGGCCGAGCCACCGCGCCGACGGGGTGAGGCCCGCGACCATGACGAGCACGAACAGCGCGCCCAGCCACAGCTCGACGGCGCTGACGAACACGCGCAGCCGCGTGAACCCGTACGCCTCCTCGTACACGTTCATCCGCCACAGCGCCGAGCCGACCACGACCAGCGAGCACAGCGCGAGCAGGCCGAGCAGCAGCCGGAGCAGCCCCCGGTCGGCGGGCGGCGCCTTGCGGACGGTCACCCCCATGACGCACAGGGTCAACAGGGTGATGACGAGGAGCTGCCAGAAGCCCTTGCGGGCGTACTCGGCGAACGTCAGCCCGACGGTCCGCATCACGTACCCGCGATCGCCGAACAGCACCGTGAGCTGGACGGCCACGAATACCGCGAAGAGCTCCAGCAGGGCCCCGACCGGCACCAGCCACTCGACCCGGCGCACGGGCCGGGCGTTCGCGTCCCGATCGCCGATCGCGGACGGGTTCGCCACGAGGAAGGCCCCGCCCAGCGACAGGCCGGCGGCCGCGGTCGCGACGAGCGCCCACCGCACGACGGTCGCGGCGTCGATCGACGGGACGACCGCGTCGACGACCTTGGCGAAGCCGGGATCGGCGCTGGCGAAGAGGGCGCCGAACACGACGACGAGCGCCACGCCGACGGCGATCGACAGCAGCAGCCGCAGCCCGTTGTTCCCGGCCCGGGCCTCGTCGGGGCCGGCCGGGGCGGCGAGCGCCGTCGGGGCCGCGGGGGTGGTGTTCGCGCGCCGGCCGGGGCGGGTCACGCCCGCGGCCGACCACGGCAGCGCCCGGAACGCGGCGAAGACCAGCGTGAACGGTGCGGCCAGGACGGCCGGGACGCGGCGGTGCCGGCCGACCGCGAGCGCCATGCAGCCGAAGGCGGTCAGCGCGCTCAGGGCGAACAGCCAGCCCGCGGCCCGCAAGAAGCCGACGCCGAGCAGGGCCAGCGCGGCCGCGCACCACAGCGCCGCCTCGACGCGGGCCCCGAGCCGGGCCGGCCCGCGGGTCACCAGGAGCAGGGCCAGGGGGAGCAGCAGCCCGAGGCCCGCGATCGGCCAGCCGATGCCGGGGCGGTCCGGCGGGAGCGCGGCCGCGGCGACCACGGCGGCGGCCAGCGCGCCGTAGAGGGCGGGGGTGGCGGCGGCGGGGGTGCGCGCCGGCCACGCCCGCTGCCACAGCGTCGGCGCCGGCGGGCCGAGGCGGACGGGGCTGATCAGGGCGGGATTCGCCAGCACCGGCGTGATCGGGCGCGGAGGCGGGGGCGCCAGGGCGACCTGACTCGGGGGTTGATGCGGCGGTTGACTCGGCGCCGCGAACGCTCCGGGCTCGGCCCGGCCGGGTGTTCGCGGCCCATCGGGACTGTTCGGCGGCTCGGAAGGCTGCTCAGGGGTCTTGGACACGGTCGGCTCCTGAAACGCGCAAAGAGTATGAATCACAGGAAACGGGCGCGCGGGGCTGCGCGGCCGGAGTGGTGCCCGGTCACGAGAAAGGGGGAAAGCGGAGCGTCAGGCGGGCAGAGTCACGCAGGCAGGGTCACGCGGGCAGGGTCACGCGGGCAGAGTCACGCAGGCAGAGTCACGCGGATTCGGCAGCCCGGGAGGTTGTCCGGCTGCTCGACGACCGCGATGGTGCCGTCGTGCAGCTGGGTCAGCCACTGGGCGATGGCCAGGCCGAGGCCCGTGCCGCCGCCCGAGGGCCGGGCGCCGCGGGTGAAGCGCTCGAAGACGCGCTCGCGCTCGGCGGTCGGGATGCCGGGGCCCTCGTCGGCGACCTCGATCATGACGCGGCCGGGTTCGCGGCGGCCCACGATGGTCACCGTGCCGCCGTCCGGGCTGTGCCGCGCGGCGTTGTCGACGAGGTTGGTCAGGACGTGGTGCAGGCGCGCGCGATCGGCTTTGACCAGCGCGTTCTCCGGGAACGAGCAGGAGAGGTATTCGACCTTGTGCCCGGCCGCCGCGGCCTTCACCTCGGCCTCGGCGACGACCTCGTGCAGCAGGTCCTCGATGTGGAACAGCTCGCGGTCCAGCGGCACCACCCCGGCGTCCAGCCGCGAGATGTCCAGCAGCTCCGTCACCAGCCGCCCCAGCCGCTCGGTCTGGGCCAGCGCGGTGCGCAGCGTGGCCGGGTCCGGCTCCGCGACGCCGTCGACGATGTTCTCGAGCACCGCCTGGAGCGCGGAGATCGGGGTGCGCAGCTCGTGCGAGACGTTGGCGATCAGCTCGCGGCGCTGCTGGTCGGCCGCGGCGAGCTCGCCCACCATCTGGTTGAAGGCGACCGCGAGCTGGCCGACCTCGTCCTTGGACGTGGCGCGGACGCGGGTCGAGTAGTCCCCGCGGGCCATGGCGCGGGCGGCGGAGGTCATCTCGCGCAGCGGTCGCGTCACCCCGTGGGCGAGCACCTGGGAGGTGAGCAGGCCGGCGGTCAGGGCGATGTACGTCGTGTTCGGCGGGATCCACCCGACCCCGATCCAGAACACCCCGAGCCCGGCGCAGGCCGAGGCGAGCAGCAGCACCGCGAGCTTGAGCTTGATCGACCGCAACGGGTCGAGCGGCCGCGGGAGGAAGTCGACGATCGCCTTCAGCTTCATGCGGACTCCAGTGCGTAGCCCACGCCGTGGACCGTGCGTATGAGGTCGGCGCCGAGCTTGCGGCGCAGCGCCTTGATGTGGCTGTCGACGGTGCGGGTGCCGGAGGCGTCGGCCCAGCCCCACACCTCGGCGAGCAGCCGCTCGCGGGGCAGCACCGTGCGCGGCCGGGCGGCGAGGTTGACGAGCAGGTCGAACTCGGTCGGCGTCAGGTGCGCCTCGACGCCGGCCCGGGTGACGCGCCGCTGCGCCCGGTTGATCTCGAGGTCGCCGAGGACGATCGGGGTCTGGTTCGGGTCGGGCTGCACCTGGGCGAGGCGTTCGAGGCGGCGCAGCAGCACGTGGACCCGCGCGGCCAGCTCCCGCATCGAGAAGGGCTTGGTCAGGTAGTCGTCGGCCCCGACGGCCAGCCCGACGAGCAGGTCGTTCTCGTCGTCGCGGGCGGTCAGCATCAGCACCGCGACGGGCCGCTCGGCCTGGATCCGGCGGCACACCTCGAGGCCGTCGAAGCCGGGCAGCATCACGTCGAGCACCACGAGGTCGGGGCGCATGAGCCGGGCGGCGGCGACCGCGGCGGGCCCGTCGTGGGCCGTGTCGACGGAGAAGCCCTCGGCCCGCAGGCGCACCGCGATCGACTCGGCGATCATCCGCTCGTCGTCCACCACGAGCACGCGCCTGCGCTCTCCACCTGTCATACAGAGGAGCGTAGGGCCCGCCCGTGCAGGCCCTCGGTCGGCGATGTGCAGGAATTGTGGAGAACCTCAGCCCCAGGACTTGGCCGCTCGCACCAGGCGATCCTTCAGCTCCCGTGTGTGACGCCGGGAAACGGGCAGCTCGTGCTCGTCGATCAGCACGACGTAGCCGGTGTTGGTCATGCGCAGTTCGGTGATGAGCTTGAGCTGCACGAGGTACGACCGATGGATCCGGACGAAGCCCGCATCGGCCCATCGCTCGGCCAGCGTGGCCAGCGAGACGCGCACGAGGTGCGAGGCGTCCGCCGTGTGCAGGCGCGCGTAGTCGCCCTGCGCCTCGACCCACCGCACCGACGAGCGCGGCAGCATCCGGGTCGTGCCCGCGAGCTCCACCGGGATGGTCGGGTCGTCCTGCCGGTCCCGGCGCGCGGCCACGGCCGGATGGGCGGGGACGAGCCGGGTGGCGAGCACCCGGCGGATGGACTCGGCGATGCGGTCCGCGCGCACGGGCTTGCGCACGTAGTCGGCCACGCCGAGGTCGAACGCCTCGGCGGCGCGGTCGTCGTACGCCGTCACGAACACGACCGCCGGCGGCTTCGCGAACCGGCCCAGGACGCGGGCGAGCTCCATGCCGTCCAGCCCGGGCATGCGGATGTCGAGGAACACCGCGTCGACGTCGGCGTCGCGCAGCACGCGCAGCGCCTCGGTCGCGTCCCCGGCGCAGTGCAGGCGCCCGACGCGGGGGTCGGCGCGCAGCAGGTACGCGAGCTCGTCGAGGGCGGGCACCTCGTCGTCGACGGCCAGCACGCGCAGAAAGCCGTGCTCACTCAGAGAGCTCAATGACGAAGGCCTCGCCTCCGGTCCGGACTCGTTCAGCCTCAATGCGAGGTCACCCCCGGATGGAATTTGGGCACGCGCATGCTGACCTTGGTACCGGCGTCGGGCGCGGTCTCGACCACGACACCGAAGCCGTCACCGAAGACCGAACGTAGCCGATCGTCGACGTTGCGCAACCCGACGTGCTGCCCGGCGTCGGTGGCGTCGTCGGCGTTGAGCAGCGCGGCCGGGTCCATGCCGACGCCGTCGTCCTCGACGGTGATGTGGCACTCGGCCCCGGCGTCACGCGCGACGATGCTGACGGTGCCCATGCCGGGCTTGCGCGAGAGCCCGTGCCGCACGGCGTTCTCGACCAGCGGCTGCAGGCAGAGAAAGGGCAGGATCACCGGCAGCACCTCGGGCGCGATCTGCAGCCGCACCTGGAGCCGTTCGCCGAAGCGGGCGCGTTCGATGGTGAGGTACCGATCGATGGATCGCAGCTCCTCGGCGAGCGTCGTGAACTCCCCGTGTGCGCGGAAGCTGTACCGCGTGAACTCCGCGAACTCCAGAATGAGCTCCCGGGCCAGCTCGGGGTCGGTGCGCACGAAGCTCGCGATCGCGGTCAGCGCGTTGTAGATGAAGTGCGGACTGATCTGCGCCCGCAGCGCCCGCACCTCGGCCCGGGCCAGCCGCGCCCGCGAGGTGTCGAGCTCGGCCAGGGCGAGCTGGGTGCCGACCCACCGGGCGGTCTCGGCGGTCGCCTGCACCAGCCCCGGCGCCGGCGGCCCGTCGGAGAGCGCGACGAGCGCGCCCGCGCGCTGGGCCAGGGGCACCACCACGGCGCCCCGGATCGGGCAGTCGACCAGGTCGCAGGGCAGCTCCCGGCCGCCGAGCACGGTCGGGCGGCCGGCCGCGACGGCCTTGGCCGCCGCGGTGGCGGCGTGCTCGCGGTGGTGCTCGCCGATGCCGTCGAACGCGAGGACGCTCCTGGCGTCGGTGAGCGCGATGCCCGCGGCTCCCGTGAGCGCGCGCAGGTGCCGCACGGCCTTGCCGGCCGCGGCCTCGGTGAGCCCGTTGCGCAGCGGCTCGGCGGCGAGCTCGGCGATGTGCAGCACGTCGTACGTCGCGCGCTGGGCCGCTGTCGCGATGGCGCGGCGGCCCCGGTGCCGGATCACCGCGTAGACGGCCCCGCCGAGCGCGCACACGAGCACGACGACGATGAGCCCGGCGGCGAGGTTGGCACCCACGCGCACATCGTGGTCCACCGGCCGCTCGAGCGGAAGAGTGCCCGGCAACCGGGCGAATACCCCGGCGGGGGACAGGTCCGAAAGGTCCGGTCACGCGGTGCCGGACTGTCCGGCCGGCGCCCTCAGCAAGGCGCTCGTCAGTAGGCGCCCTTGCGGAAGACCACGACCCAGATCGTCCGCCACATCGTGTGGACGTCCATCATCAGCGACCAGTTGTCGACGTAGTAGAGATCCAGCCGCACGGCGTCGTCCCAGCTCAGGTCGCTGCGCCCGGAGACCTGCCACAGGCCCGTGATGCCCGGGCGCACCAGCAGCCGCCGGCGCACGTCGCCGAGGAAGTCGCCGTCCTCGGCGGGCAGCGGCCGCGGCCCGACCAGCGACATCTCGCCCATCAGCACGTTGATCAGCTGCGGCAGCTCGTCGACCGAGGAGGCGCGCAGCCAGCGGCCCACCCGGAACACGCGCGGGTCGTTCTTCATCTTGAAGAGCAGCCCGTCGCTCTCGTTCTCGTCCTTGAGCGTCGCGAGGCGGTCCTCGGCGTCGACGTACATCGTGCGCAGCTTCCAGACCCGGAACGTCTTGCCCTCGCGGCCGATACGCGGCTGGCGGAAGAAGATCGGGCCGGGGTCCGACAGCTTGATGGCCAGCGCGATGAACGGGAAGAACGGCAGGACGAGCAGCAGGCCGATCAGCGCGAGGATGCGGTCGATGATGTTCTTGAACAGCCAGCCGACGCCGGAGAGCTTGGGCTCCTCGACGTAGAGCAGCGGGATGCCCTCGATCGGGCGGATGTGCACGCGCGGCCCGGCGATGTCGGTCAGCTGGGGCGCGACGGCGAGGTCGATGCCGGTGCCCTCGAGCTGCCAGGCGAGCCGGCGCAGCTCGACGGGCTCGGAGCTGGCCGAGCCGCAGACCGCGATCGTGTCGGCGTTGAGCTCGCGGACGAGGGAGAGGATGTCGCGGCCGGCGTGGACGGGCACCGGGGTGACGGTGCTCGGGCGCGGCGCGTAGCCCTCGGTGAGGTGGATGCCGACCGGCACCAGCCCGGAGGCGGGGTCCCGGGCGATCGCCGCGTGCACCTCCAGCGCCTCCTGCAGCGTGCCGATGAGCAGCATGCGGTGGGTCGCGAGGTGGAACTTCGTGCGGGCGAAGGCCAGGCCACGGCGGGCTATGTAGCGGAACACGAGCACGAAGATCAGGCCGAGGACCAGTGCGGCGCCGACCGAGAACCGGGACAGCTGGATCTTGAAGGCGAACGCGGCGAAGGCGACGATCGCCACGACGGTCCAGGACGCGCGCACGACCCGCTTGAACTCGTCGGTGCCGGTGCCGAGGTAGCGGCGGTCATACGCGCCGTGGCCCCACAGGACCCCCAGCCACACGGCCGGCAGCAACACGTAGACGATGAGGCCGAACAGGCCCGGATCGTCCTCGAAGCCGACGTTGGCGTTGGCGAGGGTCGCCTGGGCGATCAGGGAGGACAGCGCCACCGCGCCCACGTCGAGCAGGACCAGGATGGCCGCGTAGGGCCGGTGCCAGCGCGCCGCCCGTTTGGTCCGCTGCCAGCCCGAGCGCGGCACACCGTTCGGGCCCACAGGAACCACCGCATGATCAGGAAGAATCTCGAAGCTGTCGAGTTCACCCAAGGTCGATCTCCGGCTCGGCGGGGTGGCCGGACGTTGGAGACTAGTGGTCACCTCAGTGCGTCCTCTCGCGCCGCGACCCGGGGGGCGCGGCACAGCTCTGCTCGGCCGGTTTCGACAAAGTCCGTGGTCGCTGCTGGTTCACGGACACCGGAAAGCACGTCCAAAGTGTCCCATGGCAGCCGGAGCAACCGATGACGACCGGCCGACACTAGTTGCTGAACGTATTCGCTGTCGAGAGCACTGGCGTAGGCCGGACAGAACTCCGCGTGACAATCACCCCGAGTAGCGCAGCACCCACCAAAGCACACAGAAGCGGCACGAGACTGCCGAGCGGAGGGGTCCAGGCGCCGCCGAACGGGTTGAGGCCCGCGGAGATCCCGCGGCCGAAGCGGGTCATGACCCGGGCCAGGGCATAGAGCTGCATCGGTACCGTGAGGGCGGCGGCGACGTGCACCGCGCGCTCACGCCAGGGTGAGGCCGACAACCACGCTGAGTAACCGACAGCCAGCGGGGCGAGGAGGATCACGCCGACGCCGAGGGGCATCACGTAGCGGCCGTGGGCGAAGTGGCCGACCTTCGGCGCGAAGTACAGCTCCAGCGCCACCAGCAGCGCCGCGCTGCCGAGGAAGGCGGCCCCGACGCCGAGCCGCAGCCGCCGGTCGCCCAGCACGAGGGCGGGCAGGACCAGGGCGGCGCACAGGAGGTACCACAGCCCGATGACGGCGATCGAGATCGTCGTCTCCCCGTAGTTGAACTGGCCCACGATCTGGCGGGCCCAGAACTCGGCGCGGCCGTGCGCGATGTCGGACAGGATCGCGCCCGTGCTCGTCGGCGGCACCGGCCGGCCCGGCACGAGGTCGCTGCCGCGGGACGCCACGGCCGCCCAGAACACCGCGAACGCGGCGCCCAGCGCGGCCGGGACGGCGAAGGCCCGGTGCAGCAGCACCCGCGGATGCTGCCGGGACACGAAGAGCGCCAGGACGATGGCGGCCAGCGCGAAGAACGGGCCCAGGTCCCGGACGGTGAACAGCAGCAGGGCCCCGGCGCCGGCGAGCGCGAAGCGGCGGTGCAGCAGGGCCACGAAGAGCAGCACGGCCGCGGCGATCTCCAGCCCGTTGGGGTTGATGGAGCCGGCCAGGTTCGCGAGCATCGGGGTCGTCACCAGCACGACGGCGAGCCGCTCCAGCCGGCCCGGCGCGATCGCCATCGCCGCGGCGAGCAGCGCGGCGGCGAGCGCGGCGGACAGCAGGCGGGCCCAGATCAGGCCGGTGCCGTCGGGGCTGATCCGCAGCGGGAGGCCGACGAGGGCGTAGTAGACCGGGCTGTACCGCGCGGCCGCGCTCGGTACCAGCGTGTCCGCCCGGTCGCCGGTGGTTACCAGGCAGCTCGCCGGGTGGTAGTCGGGCTTGTCGATCCACGTGCAGTCGGCGTTGTCCGGCAGCAGGCTGCGCGGGCCGGTGAAGGCGCTGGTGTCGATGCCGCTCGCGTCCGTGGCCCGCTCGTGCGGCAGCCACTGGCCCGTCCACACCGCGTAGGCGCGGACGAGATGCTGCTTCTCGTCGTAGGTCCCGTTCACCGGCAGGGCGAGGGCCCAGGCCGCACCGAGAAGGAAGAACGCGGCGAAAGCCACGAGGAAGGCACGACGCACGCCGGTCAGCGTACGAGCTTCGACAGGCGACGGTCCGCCAAGGGCTTGCCGTTGGTCTGGCAGGTGGGGCAGTACTGCAGCGAGGTGTCCGCGAACGAGACCTCCCGGACCGTGTCGCCGCAGACCGGGCACGGCAGCCCGGTGCGCGCGTGCACGGCGAGGCCGGAGCGCTTCTCGGACTTCAGCGTGGCCGCCTTCTGCCCGACCGAGCGCGCGACGGCGTCGGTGAGCACGGTGCGCATCGCCGCGTGCAGCCGGGCCATCGCCTCATCCGTGATCTTGTTGGTGAGCGCGAACGGGGACATCTTGGCGGCGTGCAGGATCTCGTCGGAGTAGGCGTTGCCGACCCCGGCGAGGATCGTCTGGTCGGTGAGGACGCCCTTGATCTGGCCCCGGCGCGAGCGCATCGCCGCCGCGAACTCGTCCTCGCTCACGGCCAGGGCGTCGGGCCCGAGGCGGGACACGCCGGGCACGTGCCGGGGGTCGGTCACGAAGTAGGCCGCGAGGCTCTTCTTCGTCCCCGCCTCGGTCAGGTCGAAGCCGGACTCGTCGTCGAGGCGCACCCGCAGCGCGATCGGGCCGGAGCCCGGCTTGAGCGGGGTCTTGGCGTTGAACGCGTCGCGGTAGTGCAGCCAGCCGGCGCGGGCCAGGTGCGTGACCAGGTGCAGGTCCTCGCCGACGTGGATGTCGAGGAACTTGCCGTGCCGGGAGGCGCCGGTGATCGGCTGTCCGGCCGCGGCGGTGATCGGCGGGTCGAAGGTCTTCAGCGCGCTGAGCGAGGAGACCTCGATGCGGTCGATGGTGTGGCCGGCGGCGCGCTCCCGCAGGAACGCGGCGAGCGCCTCGACCTCGGGAAGCTCGGGCACCCGTCCAGTCTGCCTCACCCCGGGGTCCGTACGCTCTGTTCACCATGAAGTCCTACGATGCTCAGGCGGTGCCCGAGGCGTCGTCCTTGAAGGTCGTCGTCGCACACAACCGGTATGCGTCCGGTCAGCCCTCCGGCGAGAACGTGATCGTCGACGCCGAGATCGCGCAGCTCGGCGCGGCCGGGGTCACCGTGCTGCCGTTCCTGCGCAGCTCCGACGAGATCGGCACGTTCTCCACGGCCCAGAAGGTGCTGCTGCCGCTGTCGCCGATCCGCAACGGTTCGTCGCAGAAGGCGCTCGCCGAGCTGCTGAAGAGCGAGAAGCCGGATGTCGTACATCTTCACAACCCGTATCCACTGTTGTCACCGACAGTCGTGAAGACGGCCCACGCGCACGGCGTCCCGGTCGTGCACACGGTGCACAACTACCGGCAGGTGTGCGCGCCGGGCCTGTACTTCCGCGACGGCCACATCTGCACCGAGTGCCGCGGCAGGACGTTCCCCCTGCCGGCCGTGACCCACACGTGCTACCGCGGCTCGAAGGCCCAGTCGGCGGTCATGGCGGCCACGCTGGCCTACCACCGCGGCACCTGGAAGCAGGTCGACCACTTCGTCGCGCTCACGGATCGCATCGCCGCGCACCTGGCCGACTTCGGCATCCCGGCCGAGCGGATCACCGTCAAGCCCAACGGCATCCCCGACGCGGGCGCGGCCCCGGCCCCCGGCGAGGGGTTCCTCTACGCCGCCCGGCTCTCCCCCGAGAAGGGCCTGCGGCTGCTGCTGGACGCCTGGTCGCGGCACCCGGACGGGGCGCTCGGCCCGCTGCGGATCGCGGGCGACGGCCCGCTGCGCCCGCTGGCCGAAGAGGCCGCCGCGACCCGATCGGACGTCACCTATCTCGGTGCCGTCGACAACGCGGCGGTGCGCGCCGAGATCGCCCGGGCGGCGTGCGTGATCGCCGCCTCCACCTGGCACGACGTGCTGCCCACGATCGTCCTCGAGGCGCTGTCGAGCGGGCGGCCGGTGCTCGTCACCGACCGGGGCGGGCTGCCCTACCTGGCCGGCGACGCGGGCTGGGTGGTCGAGCCGGAGCCCGCCGCCATGGCCGACGGGCTGCTCCGGGCCCGCGAGGGCGCGGCCGCGCTGGCCCCCGTGGCGCGGGCCCGCTTCGAGTCGCAGTTCGCCCCGGACGTGCTCATCTCGCGGCTGATCGACGTGTACCGCGGCGTCACCCGCTGACCAGCGGGTCAGACGTTCTGCGGGGCGGCCGGGCGGGCCGGGGCCGGGGTTCCGGCGGGCGGGCCGATCCAGCGCAGGGCGTACATGTAGAGGATCACCATGCAGATCAGCCCCGCGGTCGAGCCGGTCAGCAGCCCCCACGCGGCGCCGTGCAGCCCGCCGTAGTCCGCGCCGAGCGTCAGGCCGCTCAGGGAGACGACGGCGAAGACGACGTACTGCAGGAACAGCATCCGCGCCCGGTGCATCCCGCGCATGGCCGCCGTGAACGGCACCTGCAGCAGGTAGACCGCGCCCTGCAGCGCGATGGGCAGGGCCAGCGGGGCGGCCTCGGAGAACTTGTGCGTGTGCACGAGGACGAAGGACACGATCGGCCAGATGATCAGCACCATGAGCGCGCCCAGCACCGCGAACGCGGTCGCCAGCGTGCGGGTCTGGCGGCGCAGGGCCGCCGCGGCCTCGACCCCCTCCGGTCCGGGCTTGGCCGCGTCGGCGGCGTTGCGCGAGGCCCTCGGCACCAGCAGGCTCTGGATGGCCGTGATCAGGTTTTGTACCGGCTGCAGCTGCACCGTCTGCACGAAGCGCAGGTTGCCCAGGTCGACCTTGGACAGGCGCCCGGCGACCACGAAACTGATCGCCAGCACCTGCACCTGGGCGACGACCGCGGTGATCGTGAACCAGCTCGAGAGGTGGCGGGTCTCGGCCAGCCAGGCGAGCGGGTTGCCCTGCCACGGCAGTCGCTTCTCGCGCAGCAGGTAGACCGTGATGCCCGCGGTCGCGCCGAGGCCCCAGACCGCGAGCAGGCCGCCGGCGCTGGAGCTGTGCGTGACGATCATGATCGCGACCATGACCGCCTGGGTGCCCGCCCACACGAGGTCGATGCCGAGCGCCTTGTCGGGCCGCCGGTCGGCCAGGTAGTCGCAGCGGGCGGTGTCGTGCAGCATGATCGGGATCATGAACGGGGCGAGCCAGATGAGGTCGTGCAGGTCGATCTCGCCGCGGTTCGGCCACGCCGCCCACAGCACCACGAAGACGACGGTGGTGACGAGGCCGGAGCACAGCGCGGTGGCCAGGCCGTTGCGGGCCAGCCGGATGCGCGGGTCCCCGTCGTAGCGCGACGCGAGCGCGAGCAGGACATCGCCGACGACGGCTCGGTTGAGGTACATCGCGAAGTATCCGACGGCGAGCGCCAGGGCCAGGGCGCCGAACTGCTCCTTCGGCAGCAGGATGCCGCCCAGGAGCGTGTTCGCCGAGTTGGCCGCGGCGATGACGACCTGGTCGAGCAGTCCCGCCCCGACGAAGCGTGACGCGCCGCGAAGACCCTCCAAGCGGCGCAGCAACGGCCGCGGCGTCACAAGCCGAGGGGGTCGCGAGCGAGGTTCACGACGTGCACCTTACGTGACCTACGGGACACCGGACCATCCGGTCTTTGAGGTAATTTGGAGGCTCTACCAGCTAACATCGAGGGGTTTGCCCTCGGCGTAGCCGGCCGCGCTCTGCACACCCACCGTGGCGCGCGCGGCGAACTCGGCCAGGTCCGCGGCGCCCGCATAGGTGCACGCGCTGCGCACGCCGGCCACGATCTCGTCGAGGATGTCCTCCACGCCCGGGCGGCGCGGGTCGAGGTACATCCGCGAGGACGAGATCCCCTCCTCGAACAGCGCCTTGCGGGCCCGCTCGTAGAGGCTGTCGTCGGCGGTGCGGCGGCTCACGGCCCGGGCCGAGGCCATGCCGAAGTTCTCCTTGTAGAGCCGGCCGTCGGGGTCGCGCCGCGGGTCGCCGGGCGACTCGTGGGTGCCGGCCAGCCACGACCCGATCATCACGTTGGACGCGCCCGCGGCGAGGGCCAGGGCCACGTCCCGCGGGTGGCGCACGCCGCCGTCGGCCCACACGTGCCCGCCGTGGCGCCGCGCCTCCTCCGAGCACTCGAGCACCGCGGAGAACTGGGGCCGGCCGACGCCGGTCATCATCCGGGTGGTGCACATGGCGCCGGGGCCGACGCCGACCTTGACGATGTCGGCGCCCGCGGCGAGCAGGTCGGCCGTGCCCTCGCGGGTGACCACGTTGCCGGCGACGATCGGCACCGACGGGTCGAGCGCCCGCACCGCGCGCAGGGTGCTGATCATCCGCTCCTGGTGGCCGTGGGCGGTGTCGACGACGAGCACGTCCACCCCGGCGGCGAGCAGCTTGTCCGCGCGGCCGGGGGCGTCGCCGGTGATGCCGATGGCGGCGCCGATGCGCAGCCGGCCCTCGGCGTCGACGGCGGGGGAGTAGAGCGTGGCGCGCAGGGCGGCGTTGCGGGTGAGGATGCCGACCAGCCGACCGGCCGAGTCGATGACCGGGGCGAGGCGGTGGTGCCCGGCCGCAAGGCGGTTGAACGCCTCCTCGGGGGTCACGTCGTCGGGCAGGGTGAGCAGGTTGCGGGACATGACGCCGGCCAGCTGGCTGAAGCGGTCCACGTCGACGCAGTCGGCCTCGGTGACCACGCCGACCGGGCGGCCGTCCTCGACGACGATCACCGCGCCGTGGGCCCGCTTCGGCAGCAGGTCGAGGGCGAGCGAGACGGTCTCGGTCGGGCCGAGGGTGATCGGGGTGTCGTGCACGAGATGGCGCTGCTTGACCCACGACACCGCCTCGCCCACGACGTCGATCGGGATGTCCTGCGGGATGATCGCGAGGCCACCGCGGCGGGCCACGGTCTCGGCCATGCGGCGCCCGGCGACGGCGGTCATGTTCGACACGATGATCGGGATCGTGGTCCCGCTGCCGTCACCCGTGGTGAGATCCACCTGCATCCGCGACTCCACGGCCGAGCGACTCGGCACCATGAAGACGTCGTCGTAGGTCAGCTCGTGCCCGGGCGTCTGGTCGTTGAGAAACCGCACGTTGCGCAACTGTATCTCCCCGCACCGGCGAGTGAGCGGGTCTTGAGACTTCGCGCCCGGCACGGGACCATTTGGCGTAACCGTGCCGTTGCGAGGAGTGATCACCATGCAGGTACACGAAGCGATGTCCACGGCCGTCGTGCAGCTCGGCCCGGACCACACCCTGCGGCAGGCCGCGGCGCTCATGGCGCGGCGGAAGGTCGGCTCGGCGATCGTCGTCGACCCCGACGGCGCCGGCATCGGCATCATCACCGAGCGGGACATCCTCAACGCGATCGGCACCGACCTCGATCCCGACGGCGAACGCGCGGCCGACCACATCACCTGGGAGGTCGTCTACGCCAGCCCGTCGTGGACGCTCGAGGAGGCCGCGGCCGCGATGGTCCGCGGCGGCTTCCGTCACCTGGTCGTGCTCGACGGCGACGATGTGTTGGGAGTCATCTCCGTGCGCGACATCGTGCGAGTCTGGGTCCAGACGACGATCCCGGCGTGAATCTTGGCGCGCCGGGGCTCCGCGGCCGCAAGAACCTCGGAAACGGCCCGCTCACACCCCAGGTGGAGGGCGGGAACTCGGCTGAACGGCCAGCGACGGCGTGCGTAGGCTGCCAGGCATGCAGCTGATTTCTTTCGCCCGTGGCGCGCCCAGTCTTGACATCATCAACGTCGACGGGCTCAAGGCCGCCGCGGTCCGCGCCTTCGAGACCGACCCGGCCGGCGTCACGGCCTACGGCACGTCCGTCGGCTACCTTCCGCTGCGCACGTGGATCGCCGAGCAGCACGGCGTGGAGGCCGACCAGGTCATCGTCACCAACGGCTCGATGCAGGCCGACGCCCTGCTCTTCGAGCACCTGGTGAAGCCGGGCGACGCCGTGGTCGTGGAGAAGCCGACGTACGACCGCACCCTGCTGAACCTGCGCAACCTGGGGGCCGAGGTCCACCCGGTGACGCTGGAGGCGGACGGCATCGACGTCGCGGAGCTGCGTGCGCTGCTGGAGAGCGGGGTCCGCCCGGTCCTGGCGCACATCATCCCCAACTTCCAGAACCCGGCGGGTGTCACCCTGTCGGCGCAGAAGCGCGCGGCGCTGCTGGCGCTGGCCCAGGAGTACGGCTTCACGATCTTCGAGGACGACCCGTACGCGGAGATCCGCTGGCGGGGCGAGAAGCTGCCGTCGATGCTCTCGCAGGACACCGCGGGCGTCGTGGTGCACGCGAGCTCGTTCACCAAGACCATCGCCCCGGGCCTGCGCGTCGGCTACCTGGTCGGGCCGAAGGCGACGATCGCCGGCATCGCGAAGCGGGCCACGACGATCTACATCTCGCCAAGCATGGTGGCGGAGGCCATCGTGCACCAGTTCTGCGCCGGCGGCGACGTCACGCGCTCGATCGAGAAGGTCAGCGCGACGCTGGGCGAGCGGGCCCGCCTGCTGGGCGAGAGCCTGCGCAAGCACATCCCGGACGCCACCTTCGTGGAGCCCGACGGCGGCTACTTCCTCTGGGTGGAGCTGCCCGAGGACATCGACACCACCGAGCTCGAGAAGGTGGCGGCCAAGGACTTCGGCGTGGCCGTGGTCAAGGGCTCCGACTTCCTGCTCGACGGCGGTCGGCACTCCGT
Organism: Dactylosporangium sp. CA-052675; assembly: GCF_050947935.1. GTDB lineage: Bacteria > Actinomycetota > Actinomycetes > Mycobacteriales > Micromonosporaceae > Dactylosporangium. The sequence continues at coordinate 10,393,632 of NZ_CP192010.1, forward strand.
GCGGCTGGCCTTCTCGGCGGTGCTCAACGACGAGGTCGACGAGGGTGTCCAGCGCCTGGCGGCGGCGATCGAAGCCGTCCGCAAGTCGGCCTGAGGACGCACAACCACGCAGCAATACCCGTTCCAAGGAACCTGACACCAAACCGTGATGGTGGGGGTGGTTCCGCCGGCGGTACCGGATGGATCAAAATCCAGCCCGGCGCGCTTTCCAAAGCGAGCGCGCGCCGCAGGCATCACCCCCCGCCCCCCAACGGCACCGGGTGGGCCGACCGCGCCCCCACCCCCCACCTGCGGTCGGTCCGCCCGGTGCCAACATCGCGCGGGCCGGCCCCTCGTCCCACCCGGGAGGTCGAGATGGCCGACGAACAGCACCCCAACTCCGGTCCGCTGCAGCGCGCGCTGTCTCGGCCGGTGCGGGCGATGTCACGGATGCTCAACAGCTCCGCCCCGCCCGCCGTCAAGCCCGCGACAGCGCCCGGCCACAGCGCGATCGTGGACTGCGCGCTCTACGTCGACGGCGTCCGCCAGCCCGGCGAGCGCACCTACGCCGAGGCCCTGTTCGCGGCCCGCCGCCACCGGGGCTTCGTGTGGATCGGGCTCAAGGAGCCGCAGGCCGCCGAGATGGCGGCGATCGCGGAGACGTTCCAGCTGCACGAGCTCGCGGTCGAGGACGCCGTGCAGTCGCGGCAGCGCCCGAAGGTCGAGCGGTACGGCGAAATGACCTTCCTGACCATGCGCACGGCCCGATACGTCGAGCACGACGAGCTGACCGACACCAGCGAGGTGGTCGAGACCGGCGACGTGCTGATGTTCATCGGCGAGCACTTCGTCATCACCGTGCGCCACGGTGACGCCAGCCGGCTCGCGCCGGTCCGCTCGGGGCTGGAGCGGCGGCAGGAGGTGCTGGCCCGCGGCCCGTGGGCGGTCGCCTACGCGATCGCCGACAGCGTGGTCGACACGCTCGTCGACGTCGCGCAGAACATCGAGGAGGACGTCGCCGCGGTCGAGGACCAGGTCTTCAGCCCCCAGGGCAACCGGGGTCGCCGCAGCGCCGACCGCATCCAGCGCATCTACCAGCTCAAGCGCGAGCTGATGGAGTTCAAGCGGGCCGTGCTGCCCCTCCAGCGCCCGATGAACACCCTGGTCGCGAGCCAGGTGGCCGAGGTGCCGGACGAGATCCGCCGCTACTTCCGCGACGTGGCCGACAACCTGGCGCGGGCGGTCGAGCAGGTGCTGTACCTGGACGACGTCATCAACTCGGTGCTGGCGGCCCGCCTGGCCCAGGTGAGCGTCGACCAGAACAACGACATGCGCAAGATCGCGGCGTGGGCCGCCATCGCCGCGGTGATCACGTCGATCGCCGGCATCTACGGCATGAACTTCGACTTCATGCCCGAGACGCACTGGGTCTTCGGCTACCCGGGCGTGATGGCCCTGATGGTGGGCAGCAGCGGCGCCCTGTTCTGGGGCTTCCGCCGCAGCGGCTGGCTCTAGGCATACACAGGTGGCCCGTCCCCCGTGGCCGGGGACGGGCCAGTCCATGTGCGATCAGGCCGTGCTAGGAGCGGCTGTTCTTCGAGGCGGCGTACTCTCCGCCGCTCGTCGGCCCGTCATTCGGGCTCTTGTGGCCGATCAGGTCGGAGGCGCGATCCTTCGCCTGCTCGCCCATCGTCTTGGCCTTGTCGATACCGGCGTCCATCGTGGACTTGGCGGCGCCGAGCATCGACCCCGTGTCGCTGGTCGTGCGGGTCGCGCCGTACTCGTCCCAGGTCCGCTCGTTGTGCCGACGGCGCAAGAACGCGGCCGCGGCACCGACCGCCGCCCCGGCCACGACCAGGCCGCCGATCGTCATCGGCATCCGCCGCGACGACTTGCGCTCGTTGCGCGTGATCTTCTTCCGGCTCTTGCGACTCATCTTCTCGGCCTTGCGCCCGGCCTGCTTCCCGCGCTCCCGCGCGATCTCCATGACCGACTCCATGCCGCCCACGGCCCGGTTGACACCGCTGTCCAGTCGCGGCTTCACCGCCTTGCGGGCGGCGTCGACGCGTGGCGCCAAGGCGCCCGAAGCGCCATCGGCGGCATGCGCCGCGGCCATCCGCAGGTGATCCAGGCTCTCCCCGAGCTCGTCCCGCATGAGCCGGGTGTGCGACTGCACCTGACGACGTCGAAACACTTGCTCCACCTCCCGAGGCGCGAAATCTCGTCCTTCCCCGGTTACCCCGATCCGACCAGGGGGAACCTCACGACCAGGACCGCTGGTGTTGATCCTGCATCGAACCGGGGCCCCGTACACCCCGAACCGGCAGAATCCCCGTCGGATACCGTGATGACGGAATGTCACCAAGGAAAGGGAGAACTGGTGGCCGAGCAACTGTTCGCGACGCTGCACACGAATGTCGGCGATATCCGGCTTGAGCTGTTCCCCACCCGCGCCCCGAAGACCGTGCGCAACTTCGTGGAGCTCGCCGAGGGCACCAAGGACTACACGGACCCCCGCACGGGAGAGGCCGGCAAGGGCCCGTACTACGACGGCGTCATCTTCCACCGCGTGATCAGCGGCTTCATGATCCAGGGTGGCGACCCGACGGGCACCGGCACCGGCGGCCCGGGCTACAACTTCAACGACGAGATTCACCCGGAGCTGCAGTTCAACCGGCCCTACCTGCTGGCCATGGCCAACGCCGGCGTGCGCTTCGGCCAGGGCACCAACGGCTCGCAGTTCTTCATCACGGTCGGGCCGACCCCGCACCTCAACGGCAAGCACACCATCTTCGGTGAGGTCGCGGACGAGGCCTCCCGCAAGGTCGTCGACCAGATCGCGACCACCCAGACCGGTCGCATGGACCGCCCGGTGAACGACATCGTGATCAACAGCGTCACGGTCGAGCGCACCAGCTGAACGACGCCCCGACGGACGGGACCGCGCGCCGCCGGGCACCGGATGAGTCCTGGCTAACCTTGTCAGCATGACTCAGCCGCCGGCGAACGTGGTCCCCGTCTGCTACCGGCACACCGATCGCGAGACGTACGTCCGGTGCACCCGGTGCGACCGGCCGATCTGCCCCGACTGCATGAACGAGGCATCGGTCGGCTTCCAGTGCCCGGACTGCGTCCGCGAGGGGAGCCGGACCCAGCGGCAGGCGCGCACGGCGTTCGGCGGCACCCAGGCCGGCGCGGCCGGCACGGTGACCATCACGCTCATCGTGATCAACGTGCTGGTGTTCATCATCGGGGTCATCAGCGCGGGCGCCAACGCCACCAAGGGGCTCGGCGGCGGCGGACTCGGCGGCCTGCTCAGCAGCCAGTTGACCCCGCTGCACCGCCTCGGCGTCGAGGTGCCCTACTTCGCCACCGAGACCGGCGTGCGGGTCGCGGGCCGCAGCGTGGCCGACGGCGACTTCTACCAGCTCTTCACGTCCATGTTCCTGCACTTCGGGCTGCTGCACCTGGCCATGAACATGTGGGCGCTGTGGATCCTGGGCCGGCCCCTGGAGGCGGCGCTCGGACGGATTCGCTTCCTGGCCTTGTACCTGCTGTGCGGCCTCGGCGGCGGCGTGCTCGTCTTCCTGCTCTCCTCGCCGAACGTGCCCACCGCCGGCGCCTCCGGCGCGATCTTCGGCATGTTCTCCGCGCTCATCGTGATCCTGCGCAAGCTGAGGCTCAGCATCGCCAGCGTCGTCCCGGTGCTGATCTTCAACCTCGTGGTGACGTTCAGCTTCAGTGACTACATCTCCTGGCAGGGGCACGTCGGCGGGCTGATCGTCGGGGCGGTGGTGGCCGCCGGGTTCGCCTACGCCCCACCCAAGCAGCGCACGGCCATGCAGGTCGCCACGGTGGTCGGCACCCTGCTGCTGCTCGGCGCGTTGGTGGGCATCGGCCTCACCCAGGTGCCGGCCGTGGGGATGTCGTGAGGGTCTAGGCGCGCCAGACCCGGCCCTGCAGCAGGGCGTCGGCGCCGACCCAGACGAAGTTCATCATGCGGGTCGCGGTGCGCTCCGGGTCCTCGTCGGCGTGGTCGGCGAGCCAGTCCGCGAGCGACTCGGCGGCGCCCACGTAGGCGAAGGCCATCGCGAGGAAGTCGTCGGCCACCGCCGTGCGGTTCGCCTCGGCCTGGGCCCACGCGCCCTCGAGCAGTCCGGCGACGACCTCGACGATCCGGGTGCGCATCGCCGAGAGCTCGGCGGCGAAGGGCGGCTCGCTGCGGGCCTGGCGGTAGAGCACCTGCCAGCCGTCGCGGTGCGCGCCGACGAAGGCGAAGAACGCCCGCAGCCCGTTCCACAGCTGCTCGTCGGGGCGGGCGGTGGGCACGACCCCGGCCGCGACCGCCTCCATCAGCCGGGTCGCCTCGCGCTGCAGGCAGGCCACGAACAGCTCGTCCTTGGTGCCGAGATACGCATACACCATCGGCTTGGAGATGCCGGCCACCTCCGCGATCTCGTCCATCGACGCGGCGTGGAACCCGCGCCGGGAGAAGACCTTGACCGCCGCGTCGAGCATCTGCTGCTCGCGGACGACGCGGGGGAGCCGTTTCAGCATCTTGCCACCTTACCTACTCGTGCGTAAGGTTACGCATGAGTAGCTTATTCAGACGGAGGGACATCCATGTCCGACCTCGCCGCCCTGGGCGACTTCAGCAACGTCGACCCGAAGCAGTTCGCCGCCCTGGTCAAGGGCGCGCCGGACGCGCAGCTGGCCGACATCATGAACAGCCCGCAGCGCAAGACGATCCTGGACACGATCTTCTCCCGGTTCCCCGAGCTGTTCCGGGCCGACCGCGCGGGCTCGACCAACGCGATCATTCACTGGAACATCACCGGCGCGCCCGACGGCGGCACCGACTCCTACGAGCTGGTCATCGCGGACGGCGCCTGCAGGCTCTCGCCGAGCCCCGACCAGGAGCCGAAGCTCTCGATCACCGTCGGCCCGGTCGACTTCCTCAAGGTCGTCGCCGGCGTCGGCAACCCCATGATGATGTTCATGACCGGCAAGCTCAAGGCCAAGGGCGACCTCGGCCTCGCCGCCAACATCGCGAACCTGTTCGACATCCCCAAGGCCTGATGGTCATGCCCGAGTTCTCGCTCGACCTGAACGAGGAACAGCGGGACCTTCGCGACTGGGTGCACGGCTTCGCCGCAGAGGTCGTGCGCCCGGCGGCCGCGGAGTGGGACGCCCGCGAGGAGACCCCCTGGCCGGTGATCCAGGAGGCGGCGAAGATCGGCCTCTACGGCTTCGAGTTCCTCGCCAACGCCTGGTCGGACCCGTCCGGCCTCTCGCTGTGCCTCGCCAACGAGGAGCTGTTCTGGGGCGACGCCGGGATCGGCATGGCCATCTTCGGCACCAGCCTGGCGGTGGCCGCCATCTACGGCAGCGGCACGCCGGACCAGATGGTGGAGTGGGTGCCGCAGTGCTTCGGCGACGCCGACGACCCGAAGGTCGCCGCGTTCTGCACGACCGAGCCCGAGGCCGGCTCCGACGTCGGGTCGATGCGCACCCGCGCCCGCTACGACGAGGCCGCGGACGAGTGGGTCATCAGCGGCCAGAAGGCCTACGCGACCAACGGCGGGATCGCCAATGTGCACGTGGTGACCGCCAGCGTCGAGCCCGAGCTGGGCTCGCGCGGCCAGGCCGCGTTCATCGTGCCGCCGGGCACGCCCGGGATCGACGGCGCCAAGAAGCTCAAGAAGCTCGGCCTGCGCGCCTCGCACACCGCCGACGTCTTCCTCGACGACGTGCGGATCCCCGGCGAGCTGGTGCTCGGCGGCCGGGAGGCGCTCACCGAGCGGCTCGCCCGGGCGCGTGAGGGCCGCAAGGCGCAGGGCCAGGCGGCGATGCGCACGTTCGAGCTGTCCCGGCCGGCCGTCGGCGCGCAGGCGCTCGGGGTGGCGCGGGCGGCGTACGAGTACGCGCTGGAGTACGCCAAGGGCCGCGTCCAGTTCGGCCGGCCGATCATCGAGAACCAGGCCATCGCGTTCGCCCTGGCCGACATGCGCATGGAGATCGACGCCGCCCGGCTGCTGGTGTGGCGGGCCGCGTGGATGGGGCGCAACAACCGCGTCTTCGAGGCCGGAGAGGGCTCGATGAGCAAGCTCAAGGCGGGCGAGGTGGCCGTGGCGGTCACCGAGAAGGCGGTGCAGATCCTCGGCGGGGCCGGGTTCCTGCGCGAGCACCCCGTCGAGCGCTGGTTCCGCGACGCCAAGATCTACACCATCTTCGAGGGCACCAGCGAGATCCAGCGCCTGGTGATCTCCCGCGCGATCTCGGGCACGTACATTCGCTGACCTCGCGCAACTTCGGTCAGAGGGGTAGGTTTCGGACTTACCCCTCAAACCCGAGCAATCATGAACGAGGAGTTCACCGCCGATGGACGCCGGATTCGTACTGCGCACGCTCGCCAGGCGCAAGGTGCTCAACCCGGCCGGCCCGGGCCGCGTCATCCGCCAGCTCAACGCGCTGCGCCGATGGGGCTTCGGCCTCTACGGCGAGATGCGCTCCGCCGCCGCCCGCGACCCGGGCCGCGCCGCGGTGATCGACGAGCGCCGTCAGGTCACCTACGGCGAGCTCGACCTGCGGGTCCGGCGGCTCGCCAACGGGCTGCGGGTCGAGCTCGGCGTGCGCCCGGGCGACCGCGTCGGGCTGCTCTGCGAGAACTCCGCCACGATGGTCGAGGCGATGATGGCCGTCGTCGCCCTCGGCGCGCAGGCGGTGCTCGTCAACACCGGCCTGGGCAACGCGCAGGTCGAGTCCGTCGCCCACGACCAGGGCCTGCAGCTGCTGCTGCACGACGAGGTGTTCCTCGGCATGCTGGCCGCGATCCCGCCGAACCTGCCCCGGCAGTCGACCGAGCGGCTCGAGGAGCTGATCCAGCGCGCACCGGCCGAGGAGCTCGCCCCGCCGGCCGAGCCGGGCTCGATCGTCGTGCTCACCAGCGGCACGACCGGCACGCCCAAGGGGGCCCGGCGCCGCAACCCGGCCGGGCTCGGCCCGCTGGCCACTGTCGTGTCGCGCATCCCGCTCAACGCCGGCGAGCGGATGTTCGTGGCCGCCCCGCTCTTCCACACCTGGGGGCTGGCCGCGCTGCAGCTGTGCCTGGCGCTGCGCGGCACCATCGTGCTGAACCGCCGCTTCTCGCCCGCGAGCGCCCTGGGCTCGGTGAACGCTCACGGCTGCACGTCGCTGTTCGCCGTACCGGTGATGCTCCAGCGCATCCTGGAGTCCCCCGCGACCGACACTGCGACGCTGAAGGTGGTCGCGGTCTCCGGCTCGGCCCTGACCGGCCCGCTGGCGACCCGGTTCATGGACGTGTACGGCGACGTGCTCTACAACCTGTACGGCTCGACCGAGGCCTCCTGGGCGTCCATCGCGGTGCCGCAGGAGCTGCGCGCCGCGCCGGGCACCGCCGGGCGGCCGCCGCACGGCACGCGCGTGGCCATCCTGTCCGCCGCGGGCGTGCCGCAGCCGACCGGCGCCGTCGGGCGGATCTTCGTCGGCAACGACATGCTCTTCGAGGGCTACACCAACGGCACCGGCCGCGAGTACTACGGCGACCTCATCGCCACCGGCGACCTCGGCCACCTCGACGAGAACGGGCTGCTCTTCGTCGACGGCCGCGAGGACGACATGGTCATCTCCGGCGGCGAGAACGTCTACCCGGCCGCGGTCGAGGACGTGATCGCCGAGCTGCCGCAGGTGCGCGAGGTGGCCGTGGCCGGCGTGCCCGACCCGGAGTTCGGCCAGCGCCTGGCCGCGTGGATCGCGCTGCACCCCGGCGAGCAGCTCGACGCCGACGCCGTGCGCGAATACGTGCGGCACCGGCTGGCCCGCTTCTCGGTGCCGCGGGACGTCTACTTCGTGCCCGCCCTCCCGCGCAACGCCACCGGCAAGATCGTTCGCCGTCAGCTTTTTCCCAGCTAGAGGCGTTATTGTCGACCGTCCAATGGACAATGTCTGGTTCGAACTGGCCCTGGTCCTCCTCCTGACCCTGCTCAACGCCGCGTTCGCCGGCAGTGAGATGGCACTCATCTCACTGCGCGAGGGGCAGCTGCGCCGCCTCGAGCGCCGCGACGGCGCCGGCCGCGCGCTCGCCCGCCTCGCCCGCGACCCGAACCGCTTCCTGTCCACCATCCAGATCGGCATCACGCTCGCCGGGTTCCTGGCCTCGGCCACGGCCGCGGTCTCCCTCGCCGAGCCGGTCGAGCCGCTGCTGGGCTTCCTCGGCGGGGCGTCCGGGCCGCTCGCGATCGTGCTGGTCACCCTGGCGCTCACCTTCGTCACCCTGGTCATCGGCGAGCTCGCCCCGAAGCGGATCGCCATGCAGCGCGCCGAGGGCTGGGCGCTGGCCGTGGCCCGGCCGCTGCGGGTGCTCTCCATGCTGCTGCGCCCGGCCATCTGGGTGCTCGGGTCGGCCAGCGACCTCGTCGTCCGCGCGGCCGGGGCCGATCCGCACCGCCGGCAGGACGAGATCGGCCCGGAGGAGCTGCGCGACCTGGTCGCCAGCCAGCCCGCCTTCACGCGCCAGCAGCGCGAGATCATCTCCGGCGCGGTCGAGATCGCGGCGCGCAGTCTGCGGGCGGTGCTGGTACCGAGGCCGCTGGTCTTCGCTCTTCAGACCGGGACGTCCGCCGCGCAGGCGGCCACCGAGCTGGCCGCGTCCGGCCACGCCCGCGCCCCGGTGATCGAGAACGGCGACCTCGACAGCGCGACCGGGGTCGTGCACTGGGCCGACCTCGTGCGGGCCGCCCCCGGCGCGACGGTCCGCGACGTCATGCGCCCGGCCCTGCTGCTGCCCGAGACGCTGCCGGTCGCCGACGCACTGCAGCGGTTCAAGGCCGAGCGGCAGGAGATCGCGCTGGTCGTGGACGAGCGCGGGGCGATCGACGGCATCGTGACCCTCACCGACGCCGTCGCCGAGGTGGTCGGCGCGCTGCCCGGGCCCGACGCCGGCTCGCCGGTGCGCCGCAACGCCGACGGCAGCGTGCTGCTGCCGGGCACCTTCCCCATCCACGACCTGGACGACGTGCGCATCCCGCTCGAGCTCGGGCCGGACGCGCCGTTCACCACGGTGGCCGGGCTGGTGCTGGCGCGCCTGGGCAAGCTGCCGACCGGCCCTGGCGAGACGGTGACCGTCCAGGACTGGCGGTTCACCGTCTCGCAGGTGCGGGGCCGGGCCATCACCGCCGTAACGGCCGAGCGGGTCGCTCAGGGCACGGTCGGGTAGAGCGTCATCTCCGGGGCGGTGGCCAGCCTGATCGCCTGCTCCTCGCTGATGAACGGCACGGTCGCGCTGCTGCCGGCCGCCGAGGACGCCACGTCGAGGAGGATCTCCGTGCCGTCGGGCCGGACGCGTCGGGCAGCACCGCGGTCGCCGCCTCCCGGCGCCAGGGCCGGCGGCGCTCGTCGAGCCACGCTCGCAGGAGTGTGGGTACACGAGGGAAACGGAGCCCGCGACGGCCCGGGTTGCCTACGGCAGGGCGATTCTTCCCTCCGCCGCCGCGAGGGCGATGTCGGTGCGGAACTGCGCGCCGTCGAAGGAGATCCCGCGCACGATCGCGTAGGCGGCCTCGCGCGCGTCGGCCAGCGTCTCGCCCAGCGCCGTGCAGGCCAGCACGCGGCCGCCGGCGGTGACGAGCGCGCCGTCCGCACGCCGGGCGGTGCCGGAGTGCAGGACCCCGGGCACGCCGTCGGCGCCGGTGATCACGTCGCCCTTGCGGGCCGACTCGGGGTAGCCCGCGCTCGCCATGACCACGCACACGGCCGCGCCCGAGCGCCAGGCCAGCGGCGGGTCCTCGGCGAGGCGGCCGACCGCGGCGGCGTGCAGCACGCCGGCGAGCGGGGTCTCCAGCCGGGCCAGCACGGCCTGGGTCTCGGGGTCGCCGAAGCGGCAGTTGAACTCGATGACCTTCGGGCCGTCGGCGGTGAGGGCGAGCCCGACGTACAGCGTGCCGCTGAACGGCGCGTCCCGCCGGCGCATCTCGGCGAGGGTCGGCTGGACCACGCTCGCCATGACCTGCTCGACGAGGTCCGGCGGGGCCCACGGCAGCGGCGTGTAGGCGCCCATGCCTCCGGTGTTGGGGCCCTCGTCGCCGTCGAAGATGCGCTTGAAGTCCTGGGCGGGCTGCAGCGGTACGGCCGCCACCCCGTCGGTCACCACGAACAGCGACACCTCGGGCCCCGCGAGGTACTCCTCGACGACCACCCGCTCGCAGGCCACCCCGTGGGCGAGCGCCACGGCGACGTCCTCGGTGACGACGACGCCCTTGCCCGCGGCGAGCCCGTCGTCCTTGACCACGTAGGGCGGGCCGAACTCCTCCAGCGCCGCGGCGAGCTCGTCCGGCGTCGTGCAGACGAACGAGCGCGCGGTGGGCACGCCCGCGGCGCGCATGACGTCCTTGGCGAACGCCTTCGACCCCTCCAGCTGGGCCGCCGCCTGCGACGGGCCGAAGCAGGCGATGCCCTTGGCCCGCACCGCGTCGGCGACCCCGGCCACCAGCGGCGCCTCCGGCCCGACGACGACGAGGTCCGCGCCCGACTCGACGGCGAGCGCGGCCACGGCGCCGGGGTCCAGCGGGTCGACCGCGGCCAGCTCCCCCAGCGCGGCCATGCCCGGGCTTCCGGGGGCGCAGATGAGGGCGGTCACGGCCGGGTCGGCGGCCAGGGCGGCGGCGAGCGCGTGCTCGCGGCCGCCCGTTCCGATGAGGAGTACGCGCACCCGGACAGACTAGATCAGCGGGTGCCGCACCACGTTTTCGTCCCGGCCCGGACCCACCCCGACGATGGACACCCGCGTGCCGGCGAGCTCCTCGATGCGCTCGATGTAGGCGCGGGCGTTGGCCGGGAGGTCCTCGAACGAGCGGGCCTGGGAGATGTCCTCCCACCAGCCCGGCAGTTCCTCGTAGACCGGGGTGGCGTGGTGGAACTCCGTCTGCGTCATCGGCATGTCGTCGGTGCGCTTGCCGTCGACCTCGTACGCCACGCAGATCGGGACCTTCTCGAGGCCCGAGAGCACGTCGAGCTTGGTCACGACCAGGTCGGTGATGCCGTTGAGCCGGGTGGCGTACTTCGCGACGACCGCGTCATACCAGCCGGTGCGCCGTTCGCGGCCGGTCGTCGTGCCGTACTCCCGGCCGATCTTGCGCAGGTGCACGCCGTTCTCGTCGAACAGCTCGGTCGGGAACGGCCCGGACCCCACCCGCGTGGTGTAGGCCTTCGTCACCCCGATGACCTGGGTGATGGCGGTCGGCGGGATGCCCGCGCCCACGCACGCCCCGCCCGCGGTCGGGTTGGACGACGTCACGAACGGGTAGGTGCCGTGGTCCATGTCGAGCATGGTGGCCTGGGCGCCCTCGAGCAGCACCGTGCGGCCCTGCTCCAGGCCCTTCCAGAGCACCTGCCGGGTGTCGGTGATGTAGGGCCGCATGCGCTCGGCGTAGGTGAGGTACTCCTCCACCACCGCGTCGACGTCGATCTCTTTGCGGTTGTAGACCTTGAACAGCACCTGGTTGCGCTCGCGCAGCACGATCTCGAGCTTCTTGCGCAGGATGCCGGGGTCGAGCAGGTCCTGCACGCGGATGCCCATGCGCGCGACCTTGTCGCCGTAGGCCGGGCCGATGCCGCGGCCGGTGGTGCCGATCCGGGACGAGCCGAGGTAGCGCTCCACCACCCGGTCCAGGGCCCGGTGGTGCGGCATGATGAGGTGTGCGTCACCCGAGATCATCAGGCGGGACACGTCGACCCCGCGCTCGGCCAGGCCGTCGATCTCGGTGAGCAGCACCTTGGGGTCGACCACGACCCCGTTGCCGATCACGATGGCCGCGTTGGGCCACAGCGCGCCGGACGGCATGAGATGCAGGGCGAACTTCTGCCCGTCCGGCGTCACGACCGTGTGACCCGCGTTATTGCCGCCGGAGTAGCGCACGACGTAGTCGACGCCGCCGCCAATCATGTCGGTAACCTTGCCCTTGCCCTCGTCGCCCCACTGTGCGCCGATGAGCACGATCGCTGGCATGTCTGCTCGCCCTCCAAGGTCGGGCGACCCGCGTTCGCCCGGGGTGCCAGGCTAACAACCTTCGGAAAGGCAGGCTGACAACGGTGGTCGACATCGTGCTGCTAGCGCTCGGCGAAGACTCGCAGTGCGGCTGCGAAGGCGGCGCGTGCGGCACCCGTACTCCCATTCTTGCCTGCCGCGACGCCCTGCGCACGGCAAGTGCCGAGGTCCGGACGGTCGTGGCCCACGACGACAAGGAGATCGACGCGGCTCTGGCGGCCCTGCCCGAGGCGCGCGTGATCGTCGCCACGGCCGCCGACGGCCAGCTGCGGGCCGTCATGCGCCGGCTGGTGCGGATGTACGCCCCGGCGCCCAGCAAGCGCCCCGACGACCTGCCGAGCGACCGGACCATCCCCGACCTCCCGCCGATCGGCGTGCTGCCCCTCGGCCCGGACGCGACCGACCTGGCCACGCGGCTGGGCCTGCCCCGCGCGCCGGCCGACGTGGCCGCCGCGGTGCTGGGCGGCAACGTGCGCCGGCTCGACCTGCTGCGCAACGACGGCGGCTCGGTCACGCTCGACGGCGCCCTGCTCGGCGGGGTCACCGCGAGCGGGACGGCGGGCACCTACCTGGCCCGCGTCGAGGTCGACGACGCCGTCCTCGCCGACGGGACCGAGCCCGTGCTCGTGTCGGTGGTCGCGAACGCGGCGCGGTACGCCACCGTCGACGGCCTGCCCCTGGTCACCGCGCCCGCCATGGACGACGGCGTGCTCGACGTGGCCGTCGCGGTCCCGGTGGCCTCGCGCCGGCTGTTCCGCCGGGCCCGCATGGAGATCCAGGTCCGCCGCGCCCACGGCCGCGCGGTGGCCATCCACCCCCGCGCGGACCTGCCGTTCGTCGACGACGGCGTGGAGGGCACCCTCACCCGGAAGCGATCGTGGTGGATGGAGCGCGGCGCCTGGGCGGTGTACGTCCCATAGGGCCATCTCCGCCCGCTCGATCTCTCACATGTGTCGCAGTTCGAACTCGTCGCATACGGTGGTAGTGCACTGCGGGGAGGGATTCGAGCGTGAACGACATGGTCTGGCCGCCGGACGAGAACATCGACGGACGCCGGGGTGAACGCCCGGCATCGGGCGGGGGCGCCGCCGGGTCCGACCATGGCGGTTCGCCCTGGTCGCAGCCGCCCGGGGCGGTCGACCCGCTGGCGTGGCCGCCGCCACCGCCGAGCGGCCCGAAGCCGGCCGACGACGACGAGGGCGGGCTGCGGCACGGCCACCCGGTGACCCACACCCCCGCGGGCGGCGAGCCCGTGTCCACGCCGGGCGGGGGCGGCATCCCGCTCCCGGGCGGCGGCGGCATCCCGGTGAGTGGCGGCAACGGCATCCCGGTGTCGGGCGGCATTCCGGTGGGCGGCCCCTTCCAGGCCCCGCGCCCGCCCGTCTCGGGCCCTCCGTCGCACATCGCGGGCGCCCCGGGCCCGGTCTCGAGCCCTCCGGCCCCGCCCGTCTCGGCTCCTCCCGCGCCTCCCGCGCCCCCGGGTCCCCCCGCGCCTGCGGCTCCCCCGGTCGCTGAGGTTCCGCCGCCGCCCGCTCCCCCGGTGCCCGGCCCCTTCACGGCTCCTCCAGGTCCGCCTCCGAATTCCTACGGCGCTCCGCCGATGCCCGGGCCGCCGCCCGGACCGCCCGGACCTCCGCCGCCGCCTCCAGGTCCCTGGCCGATGAACGGCCCGCCGCCGGCCGCACCCCCAATGCCTCCGCCGCCGCACCAGGGGCCGCCGCCGGGCATGCCTCCCGGCCAGATGCCGCCCGGGCAGATTCCACCCGGGCAGCTTCCGCCCGGCCAGTTCCCGCCTGGGCAGCTTCCGCCCGGCCAGTTCCCGCCTGGGCAGCTTCCACCTGGGCAGTTCCCGCCTGGGCAGATGCCGCCGCCTCCTTACGGAGCGCCGATCGGTCACGCCCCGAACCCGAACGTGCCCCCGCTCCCGCCCCTGCCCCAGGAGAACTGGCACGACGGCAAGACCCCGACCGCCGAGGAGTTCGCCCGCCGCCGCCAGGCCAAGCCCGCCGACCCGGTGGCGTCCCGCGGCGTGCGCGGCGTGCTCGCCAAGGGCACCATGGGCCTCGTCTCCGTGGCCCCCGGCCGGCGCGAGCTCGAGTACCGCCAGGAAGTCGAGATGGTCCGCCGCAACTTCGGCGGCCTGCGCCAGGTGACCGTCGTCAACCCCAAGGGCGGCGCCGGCAAGACCGTGGCCGTGCTGCTGCTCGCGATGACGTTCGGGCAGAAGCGCGGCGGCTACGTGCTGGCCTGGGACAACAACGAGACCCAGGGCACCCTGGGCATGCGTGCCCAGCAGGACTTCCACCACCGCACGGTCCGCGACCTCATGCAGGACCTGAAGAACTTCCACGGCTCGCAGGGCCGCGTCGGGGACCTCTCGCAATACGTACGGGCCCAGGGCGAGGGCATGTTCGACGTGCTCGCGTCCGACGAGTCGGCGACGGCGGGCGAGATGCTCACCGCCACCGCGTTCGGGGAAATCCGCGACGTCGTCAGCCGGTTCTACAAGCTGATCGTCGTGGACACCGGCAACAACGTGCGCGCCGAGAACTGGCAGGCCGCGATCGACGCGACCGATCAGCTCGTCGTCACGATGTCGGCCCGCAACGACTCGGCCGAGACCGCCTCGCGCATGCTCGACCACCTCGAGCAGCACGGGCGGCAGCGGCTCGTGCGCCAGGCGGTGACGGTCGTGTCGATGCCGCCGAGCCGCCGGCACGTCCACGTGCCGGCGATCACGCAGCACTTCGCGGCCCGCACGCGCACCGTGCTGATCGTGCCCTACGAGAAGTTCATCGACTCGGGCGAGCCGATCCGCTACCCGGGCCTGACGACCGCGAGCCGCGACGCCTGGCTCAAGGTCGCCGCGGCCGTGTCCGAGGGGCTCTGACCGGCTGACGGCGGCCGCCGGACCAAAGGTGGCCGCCCCACCGAGAGTGCCGCCCGGGCGAACGTGGCCGCCCAGCCGAACGTGGCCGCCTAGCCGAGGGCGGCCACGGCGGCCGGGTCGCTGTCGCGCAGGAACGTCGCGCAGCGCTCGGCCTCGTCCGTCTCGCCGATCGCCCCGGCCGCCTGCCCGAGCGCGTGCAGCGCCCGCAGGAAGCCCTGGTTCGGCTCGTGCGCCCACGGCACCGGCCCGGCCCCGCGCCACCCGCTGCGGCGCAGCTGGTCGAGGCCGCGGTGGTAGCCGGTGCGCGCGTACGCGTAGGCCGTCACCGGCTCGCCGGCCGCGAGGGCCAGCTCGGCCAGGCGCGCCCAGGCGGCGCTGTAGGCCGGGTGCTGCGCGGCAACCGCCTTGGCGGTCTCCTCGGAGTCGGACTCGGCCAGCTGTGCGGCGGCGTGCGGCTCGGCGGGCAGGAGGGTGGGCGCGGGCTCGGGCAGGAGGTTCTGCATGCCGCAATTACACCAGAGAGGGCCTGACTGAACGGTTGAGCCCGCGCGACGCGCACGGAGGGTGTGCGGCGCCGGAGGACGGACTACAACTGGAAGTCCGGAGCCTCCCCAGGACCCGGTTCGCGATGGCCCGTTCCTTCCCGGATCGGGCCATCGCTCTTTGCGGGGGTTTGGCAGGATATGGGCGTGCCAACCCCGCCACCGCCCGACGTCGTCGCGCTGCACGATCACTCCCCGGACGAGATCGAGTCGATCGAGGAGCTGCAGTTCCACCTGCGCCAGGGCACCATCGCCGGCAAGATCGTCCAGGGTCTCGACCTCTCCGCCGTCGACCTGGCCCGCATCGACGTCGCCGACTCGCTGTTCATCGGCTGCCACTTCGCCGCGCTCGACACCGTCGTGGACCTGCTGCTGCGCCGGGCCGTCGTGGTGCCCGAGTTCGCCGGCATCCCGTATCCGACCCACCCCTCCCAGCTCTACGTGCCCGAGGACCTCGCGGCCGGCTTCGCCTCCGACGGCTTCGACGGGATGTTCGACACGGTGGTGTACCGGCACTTCCGCGCCACGGGCGGGGCGACGCCGGAGATCCGCGAGGCGGTCGCCCAGCGGATGCACGACTCGGGTGTCGACAACGCGCTGGCCAACGTCACCGCCGGCTGGATCGCCGCACGGGGGCCGGCCGCGGCGATCGGCATCATGGGCGGGCACGCGGCGCTTCGGGGCGCGGTGGAGTACCGCAACGCCGCCGAGCTCGCGTGGCGCCTCGCGCGCGCCGACCGCCTGGTGGTGACCGGCGGCGGCCCCGGCGTCATGGAGGCGGCCAACCTCGGCGCGTTCCTGGCCGAGCACCCGCTCGAGACCGTGACCGCGGCGATCGACGAGCTCGCGGGCTCGCCCGACTTCCATGAGCATCAGCCGTACACCGCCGTCGCCCTGCGCATCCGCGAGCGCTACGGCCGCCCGGTCCCGCCGACGCCCGACTCGTCCGAGCCGGCCGACCAGGCCGCCGTCGACCCCGTCACCTGGGCCCGCCGCGGCGGTCTGGCCATCCCGACCTGGCTCTACGGCCACGAGCCGGCGAACCTGTTCGCCGCGAAGATCGCGAAGTACTTCTCCAACGCCATCCGCGAGGACACCATCCTGCGCCTGTCCCGCGGCGGCATCGTCTTCGCGCCGGGCATGGCGGGCACGGTCCAGGAGGTCTTCCAGGCCGCGACCAAGACCTTCTACGCCAGCGACGGTGCCAGCGGCCCCTTCGTGTTCCTCGACGTGGCGCACTGGACCGAGCGGCTGCCGGTCCGCGGCCTGCTCGAGCCGCTGCTCGCCACCTCGCCGGTCGGCGACCTGCGGCACCTGCTGCACATCACCGACGACGTGGCGGAGGCGGCGGAAATTCTGACCGGCTAAGTGAGCGCGTTTCGCCATTACGCAAAGTGATGTGGCTGTTACGTTGGGTCAGATAGTGGTTTCAGAGAGGACCCAGACCCCATGCCGCAGCAACGATTCTGGCGAAAGCGCGCCGTCTCCCTCGGCTTCACCGCCGCCGCCGCAAGCGCCGTGATCGTCGGTGGCCTGCCGCACGTGGCGTACGGCGCCACGCTGACCGGCACCATCGCGATCACCACGCCGTCGACCGGCAAGCTGGCCGCGGGCACCGCCAAGCAGGTGCTCCTGCTCACGGTCACCGGCCAGACCCTGTCCGAGGCGCTGATCACCGGCGTGAACCTCGGCACCGACGCGAGCTGCCAGAACATCCCGACCTACATCGTCACCAGCCCGACCACCATCGCGGTCAAGACGCCGTCCGGCGGCTGCCCCGCGACCACGGCCACCGGCGGCGACGGCATCGACATCCTGTTCGCCGGCGGCAACACGCTGAGCAAGGCCAACGGGCTGTTCTTCATCACGCCGCCGGCCATCGCGGCGCTGGCCGACAAGCCGGTCATCAACGACAACAGCGCCCTGCTCGACCCCACCGCGCAGACCCGCCGGTTCGTGACCGCCGGCGGGCAGACCGTGCGCGTGAAGGCCGACTCGACCTTCGCCTTCGACCCGCGCACGTCGGCCGGGCTCACCGTGACCTTCGGGGGCAAGCCCGCGACCGAGATCAAGGTCTACGACGCCTCGGGCACGCTGATCCCCGCCAACACCGCGTCCACGCCGGCGGCCGGCAACTACCTGACGTTCAAGTCGCCGGCCGGCCTGTCGACGACCGACGCGAGCCTGGCCATCAGCCAGGGCGGCGTGAGCAAGACGTTCGCGGTCTCCGACACCGGCGCGAGCATCATCGCGGTGCCGACCGTCACCTCGCTCAGCGTCTCCGCGGGCCGCGCCAAGGGCGCGACCAGCACCGTGCTCACCACGAGCGCGCTGGTCTCCAAGACCCTCAGCGACTACCAGGGCGGCTCGGCGACCTGGGGCGTCTTCTTCTGCAACAAGCCGGCGGCGGTCACCGCCGTCAACACGGCCGGCACGCAGCTCACCGTCACCACCCCCGACGTGACCAACGACCCCGACGGGCTCGGCACCAACGTCTACGCCGGCAGCTGCCCGGTCACCATCGCGGACCTGACCGACAACGCCAACCCGGTCAAGGGCCCGGTCACCGCGGGCGGCTACTTCAACTTCCTCAACGAGTAGTCGATGACCGAACGCGAACGGCCCGGCTGGGGTGATCCAGCCGGGCCGTTGTCGCGTCTACCGAGCGCGGGTCTACAGAACAGAGCGCGGGCCTGCAGAGCGCGGGTCTGCAGAGCGCGGGTCTACAGAGCGCGGCGCTTACTTGGACAGCGTGGTGCCCGTCGAGCGCAGGTGCTCGCAGGCCTCGACGACGCGGGCGGCCAGCCCGGCCTCGCCGGCCTTGCCCCAGGCGCGCGGGTCGTACGCCTTCTTGTTGCCGACCTCGCCGTCGACCTTCAGCACACCGTCGTAGTTGGTGAACATGTGCGCGGCGACCGGGCGGGTGAACGCGTACTGCGTGTCGGTGTCGATGTTCATCTTGACCACGCCGTAGTCGAGGGCCTCGCGGATCTCCGACAGCAGCGAACCCGAGCCGCCGTGGAAGACCAGCGACAGCGGCTTGTCCTTGCCGTACTTCGCGGCGACCGCGTCCTGGATCGTCTTGAGGATCTCGGGGCGCAGCTTGACGTTGCCCGGCTTGTAGACGCCGTGCACGTTGCCGAAGGTCAGGGCGGCCATGTAACGGCCCTTCTCGCCCAGGCCGAGCTTCTCGACCATGGCCAGGCCGTCCTCGACGGTGGTGTACAGCTTCTCGTCGATCGCGCCGACGACGCCGTCCTCCTCGCCGCCGACCACGCCGACCTCGATCTCCAGGACGACCTTGGCCGCGGCCGTCTTGGCCAGCAGCTCCTCGGCGATGTCGAGGTTCTCGCCCAGCGGCACCGCGGAACCGTCCCACATGTGCGACTGGAACAGCGGCTCCTCGCCCTTGGCGACGCGCTCGGCCGAGATGTCCAGCAGCGGGCGGACGAACTTGTCGAGCTTGTCCTTCGGGCAGTGGTCGGTGTGCAGCGCGATGTTCACCGAGTACTTCTTCGCGACCTCGTGCGCGAACGCGGCCAGCGCGACCGAGCCCGTGATCATGTCCTTCACGGTCGGGCCGGAGATGTACTCCGCGCCACCGGTCGAGACCTGGATGATGCCGTCGCTCTCGGCCTCGGCGAAACCGCGGATCGCCGCGTTGAGCGTCTGCGACGAGGAGACGTTGATCGCCGGGTAGGCGAACGCGCCGGCCTTGGCGCGGTCGAGCATCTCGGCGTAGACATCGGACGAGGCGATGGGCATGACGGCGCTCCTTGACTGTTTGGATCGTGCGGTTTGGAGCCGATAGACGCGAGCTCCTCGCGGACCGCTCTGTCCTGCCACGGAGTATCTCGCAGTCCTGAGCATCGCTCGTAGCCGGGTGACCTGACCGGGAAATACGGGGGGCACCGGGCAAAGGGGGCGCGACAGTCGTACGGTGGAGAACGGCCAAGGACGGAAGCGAGCTACCGCAGCGAGCGACAGGGAGCCCGGCGATGACCCAGCCAGACGAGGAACTGCTGACCATCGAGGACCGTCTCGACCCGGACGTGCGCGACCCGGAGTCGTCGCCGGAGGATGCGGCCGAACAGGCCCAGCCGGCCAATCCGCTGGACCGGCCGCACACGCCGCACGCGCGGCCGTGGGAGGCGAACGAGTACGACGCCATCGAGCAGGACCGCGAGGTCGACCTCAGCGACGAGTACTAGCCGGGGCACCCGCCGGGCGACTACCCCAGGGTGAACTGGGGGTGCGCCGTCAACCAGGCGCCGACCCGCCCGTCGCGCATGGCGTCGTAGAGCCCGTCGCCGCCCGGCAGGGGCTCCGGGCTGCCGTTGGACGAGCCCACCGGCAGCCGGATCGCCGAGACCGCCGACGGGTCCACGCCCGCCATCCGCGCGGCCAGCGACGCCAGCGACGCGGTGCCCAGGTGCAGCTCGAGCGCGCCTCCGGCCGCGGCGAGCAGGCCGGGCACCCTGGCCGGGTCGGCGGCGGCCTTCGCGAGCGCGGTCAGGTACTGATGCAGGACCCGGTCATCGCCCGACCCCAGCGATCGGCGCAGGGCGTCGACCGCCTCGCCCGGGTCGTAGTGCCGGCATCCGGGCGCGCAGAGGTCGACGCCGCCCGCGGCCCGGGTGACCGACTCGAGTCCGGCGATGTCGACGACCGCGCCGCCGTCGAGGGTCAGCCCGGTCATGCCGGCGACCGCCTCGGCCGCCGGCTCGTACCCGCCGACCAGGTAGGCCCCGTCGGCGCGCTGCGGGCCGATCCCGGGCAGGTCGAGCAGGAGATCGCGGGGGATCACGACCTCGTAGGCGGTGCGGGCGGCCGGGTTCACGTGCAGCAGCACGATGGCGTTGGCCTTGACGCGCACCGGTGTGCCGGTACCCCGGTCAATGCCGACGATCAGCAGGTTCACCGGCCGGCTGGGCTCCGGCGCGGCGGGCGACGCCGCGTGAGGCCGGGCCACGATCGGCACCAGCAGCAGCGCGAGGGCGGAGCACAGGAAGGTCAGGCCGGAGAAGACCCAGCGCCGCAGCGCGCGCAGCCGCCGGGCGCCGGTCACGATCGACTCGCCCAGGTCGGGCGACGCGGCCGGGACCAGCTCCTCGTGGCGGGCGAAGGTCTCGCGCAGCAGGTCGTCCATCACGGCTTCGCACCCCCGTCCGCGGTGACCGTGGGCGCGACGCTGGTGCGCAGGGTCGCGAGCGCCCGGGAGATCCACGAGCGCACGGTGCCGACCGGGCAGCGCATCACCTCGGCGATCTCGCCGTCGGTGAGCCCCTCGTAGTAGCGCAGGACGAGCGCGGCGCGCTGCTGGCGGGGCAGCCGCCCGAGCCACAGCCACATCTGGTCGCGCTCGGCGTGCCCGTCGGCGTGGTCGGGCTCCGGCACGCCGGTGTCGACCTCGACGCCGCGCAGCGCGACCCGGCGCAGCCAGGATCCGCGGTGCAGGTCGACGTACGCGTTGGTGATCATGCGCTTCACGTAGCGCTCGGGCATGTCGGCCGCCGCGATCCGCCACCACTTGAGCTGCGCGCGGATCATCGTCTCCTGCACGAGGTCCTGCGCCGTGTGCGGATCGCCGGTCAGCATGACGGCGTAGCGCAGCAGCGCCTGCAGCCGCGCCTCGACGAACTCCTCGAACGTCAACCCGACCCCTTCGCCCGTCCCCGACCCTAAGACGCATCGAGGACGGGCGAACATTGCACTACGGGATCAGCGGCGGGTAGCCCGGGTCGAGCAGCCCCCGGTCGCGCAGGGCGGTGTAGAGCGGCGTCGACTCGGGGTAGTGCCCCCAGTGGTGGTCGCCGTCGCCGACCCCCACCCCGCCGAGGAGCTGCTGCTGCACCGGGTTCAGGTCGGTCCACCACGGCTCGCCGGGCAGGCCGGCGATCTCGTCGCGGATGGCGATCCAGCGGTACGTGTAGCCGAGGAAGACGCAGCGCCGGGTGATCTCGGAGTGGTTGTCCGAGCGGGCGTGCCAGATCCGGCGGTCGAAGAAGACCACGTCGCCCGCGTCGACCTTGACCTGGATCGCGCCCTGCGGGGCCGGCCACGGCACGTCGCGCTTCGGCGGGCCGGGCAGCCAGTTGGTGGTGTGGCTGCCGGGGATGAGCGTCAGGTTGCCGCGGCCCTCCTCGGAGACGTCCGAGAGCCAGTACGCGAGCTTCACCGACAGCCGCGGCCGCGGGTCGGTCTCGAGCTCACGGTTCTGCCGGCCGCCGTCCTGGTGCCAGTGCCACCAGTCCGGCTTCGCCGCCGGGACGGTCGGGTGCACGTCCAGGTGCGAGTGGTAGATGTGCACGTTCCAGCCCAGGATCGACCAGACCAGCGGGAACGTCGCCGGGTGGTCGATGAGGCCGGCCAGCTCCGGGCAGCTCGTGACGGCGCTGAGCAGGTGCAGCGAGCCGTCCGCCGCGCGCGGGTGCGTGGCGTGCGCGACGTCGAGCACCGACGCGTAGTGACGCACCTCGTCCGGGCTCAGCACGCCCTTCAGCACGAGGTAACCGTCCGTGTCGAACCGCTCCCGCTGCTCGGCCGTCATCGGCACCCAGCCGGTGCCGGCCGCCGGGCCGGCCGTCGTCGTGGCAGACATGCCCCGTTCTCCAGTTCCGGCGCCGAACACCGGCGCCTCCACCCGGAAGACGGCCGCTGCGCACACCTCAGAGGTCGGCCGATCGGTCAGGGTCTTCTGGCCGGTTCGGAGGCAACGGAATCGACCGTTATGACGTCGGTGTGCCCGATATGACTACGCAGCGTCATCAGTCCAGCGAGGCGGCGAGGTAGCCGACCACCCGGTCCGGGGGTCCGCCCTCGTCGCCCGACGTGGCCCGGTGCAGCTCGCGAACCGTCGACCCGCGGCCCCGGGCCCACGCCAGCAGGCCGCGCAGCGCGTACCGCCCGCAGGCGTCCCGCTCGCCGATGTCGCCGGGTTCGAGCCGCACGACGGCGTCGATGGTCCGCGCGTCGGCCGCCCGGGCCTGCTCCTGCGGCAGGAAGTGCGAGAGATCGGTGCTGCACAGCACGATCGACCCGGGCCCATCGACCGCGGCCAGCAGCTCCGCGACCGCGTCCGCCTCGCCGAGCCCCACGCACACCGGCAGCACCGTGGACAACCCGAGCATCTGCAGGAACGGGAGCTGCACTTCCAGTGAGTGCTCGGGCGCGTGCGGCGCGTCGTCCGCTCGCGCCAGCCCGGCCGCCACGAGCTCGCCGGCCCCCCGCGTGTCGAGCGTCACAGTGCCCAGCGGCGTCGACCACTCGGCGAGCGTCGGCACCGCGGCGCCCCGCAGCGGCACCCGGTGCGCGGGGCCGAGGAGGACGACGCGCTCGGCCGTGCGCCCCTGGAGCCGCCGGTACACGTGCGCCGCCGTGGGGCCCGACCACCGGTACCCGGCGTGCGGGACGATGTACGCGCGGGATTCGTCCTGCTCAGGCGGTACAGCTGCCAGAAGCTCCTCCACCGCGGCGCGCAGCTGCCCCGGGTCGGCCGGGTAGAAGCTGCCGGCCACGGCGGGCGGCCTCATCCGATGGCCACCGGCAACCGGCGGCGCCCCCAGCCCCCGGCCGGCCCCTCGAACACGCCCGGCACCGCGAAGCCGCACGCGGTGCAGCGCCCGTCGTCGGTGAGCGCGTACGCGACCAGGTCGTACCAGTCGCGCACGACCGCGGCCGCCCCGCAGCCCGGGCACCGGGTCGTCTGGCCCTCGGGATCGTGGACGTTGCCGGTGTAGACGAACCGCAGCCCCGTCTCCAGCGCGATCCGCCGCGCCCGGCGCAGGGTCTCGGGCGGGGTCGGGGGCACGTCACGCATCTTGAAGTCGGGGTGGAACGCGGAGAAGTGCAGCGGCACGTCCGGCCCCAGGTGCTCCAGCAGCCAGTCGCACTGCTTGCGCAGCTCGTCGTCACCGTCGTTGCGGCCGGGGATGAGCAGCGTGGTCACCTCGAACCAGACGTCGGTCGTGCGCAGGTACTCCAGCGTCTCCAGCACCTTGTCGAGCCGCGCGAACGTGATCTTGGAGTAGAACTGCTCGCTGAACGCCTTGAGGTCGATGTTCGCCGCGTCGATGTGCCGGTAGAACTCCTCCCGCGGGGCCGGGTTCATGTATCCGGCCGAGACCGCGACCGATTTGATCCCGCGCTCGCGGCACGCGTCGGCGACATCCATGGCGTACTCCATGAAGATCACCGGGTCGTTGTAGGTGAACGCGATCGAGCGGCAGCCCAGGCGCTCGGCCTCGGCGGCGAGCCGCTCCGGGCCGGCGGCCGAGCCGAGCGTGTCCACCTCGCGGCTCTTGGAGATGTCCCAGTTCTGGCAGAACCGGCAGCCGAGGTTGCAGCCCGCCGTGCCGAAGGACAGCACCGGCGTGCCCGGCAGGAAGTGGTTCAGCGGCTTCTTCTCGATCGGGTCCACACAGAACCCCGAGGACTTGCCGTAGGTCGTGAGCACGATCTCGTTGCCCTCGCGCTGCCGGACGAAGCAGAAGCCGCGCTGACCCTCGTGCAAACGGCAGTTGCGGGGACACACGTCGCACTGCACCCGACCGTCATCGAGCCGGTGCCAGTGCGCGGTCGTGACCACCGCCATACTCCGAGCTTAGCTTTGCAAGGACGCTCCCGTACCCTGGTGACCCGTGGAAGAAAAGACCCGCGCCCTGGGCGACCTGCTCTCCCTCAACCCTCTCGACGCGAAGGGGCTGCTGAGCACGTTCGGCGTGATCGGCGTCTGGCTCATCATGTTCGTCGAGACCGGGCTGCTGGTCGGCTTCTTCTTCCCCGGCGACTCGCTGCTGTTCCTGGCCGGCGTCGCCGCATCGCCGGTCGCCAGCGAGCTGGTCGGCACCCACATGAGCCTCACCCAGCTGCTCATCGGCGCCCCGATCTGCGCGATCGCCGGCGCCCAGCTCGGCCACTACCTCGGCGCCCGCTACGGCCGGAAGATGTTCGACCGGCCGAACTCGCGAATCTTCAAGCGGGAGTACGTCGAGAAGGCCGAGCACTACTTCGCGAAGTTCGGCCCCGCGAAGGCGGTCGTGCTCGCCCGCTTCATCCCGATCGTGCGCACCTTCCTGAACCCGGTCGCGGGCGTCGTGGGCATGCCGGCGCGCCAGTTCTTCATCTGGAACGTGGTCGGCGGCATCCTGTGGACCGACGGGATCATCCTGGCGGGCTGGGCGCTGGCGAAGCAGATCCGCGACGTGATCCCGGACGGCCAGATCGACAAGTACCTCCTCCCGGCCGTGGTCCTGATCGTGCTGATCTCGGCGCTGCCGATCTTCATCGAGATCTTCCGCGGCTGGCGCGAGCGCAGGCGGGGCAAGGCGACGACGACGGCGCACCTCGCCGCCGCCGACCCGGCGAACGCCCCGACGGAGGTCTTCCCGGCGGTGCCTCCGACGGACCGCCCGGGCAACCACCGCGTGCGCGATTAGTAACATCGAAATCACGCTGGGTTATTCGATTTGGGTCGATGTGTTAGGGTGTAATTGATCGGTACGGCACCCTCTGGACCCACGACTCTCTAGTCACGACGTTCGGATCAGGGCCTGGGGGAAGACGTTTCCGATCTTTCTCCGGGTCCTGATGCATGTGCTCCTGGGTCTGCCCCTGCTCTCGCCTCGTCCTCGCCGCTTTGCGCTGTCGCGGCGGGTGCATCGGGCTCTTGGAGTTCGTGCTCGCCTGGCTCCTCGGCGCGTGTGCTGAGGCCTCGGCTTGCGACCGCGCGGAAGTCCACCGCCTCCGTCGGCGCGGCGCTGGCGATCGAGCGTGCGCCTGGCCCACCGGTCGCGCCGACCCGGGGCGGGTCCGCTGAGGCCTCGGCTTACGGAGGCGTCCGGGACGCGGGCCGGCACGACGGCCGAACGCGGCAGCAACGGCTGGCCCAACCGCGCGCAAAATCCTCCGCCTCTGCCTTCGCCGCATCGGCCCGCTCGGCGTGGGCGGCCCCGACGCCGTGTTCGCCCGCCGGCCCGCACGCCCGCCGGCCGTGCTAACCCGACGCGGGTGCGCTGAGCTGCAGCAGCTCGCGAAGACATCCACGCCACGGGCCGGCGCGGCGATCGACAACACGGACCTTCGACCCGACGGCGGCGCGCCACGCGGCGGTCCCGATCTTGGTTCGAACGCCAGCGCCGAGCACGCCACCGCGCGTGCACGGCATCAAAGCCGACGGTGACCCCGTGGGCTCAAACGACCGGCAGATCAGGCAGTGGCCGCCGGATCGTCCAGCCAGTCGGTCGCCAGCGAGGTCGGCGCCACCCGCAGGGTCAGGGCGCTGTACGTCAGCCGCGCCGCCTCCTCGAGGTACAGCGCGCGCTTGTGCGCCAGCTCGACAGAGTCCGCGATGACCGAGCACCCGTGGCGCGACAGCACCACGCAGTTCGTCCCGTCCGCGCACGCCTCCGCGGCCAGCTTCCCCACCTCGGGCCGGCCCGGCGGCACGAACGGCGTCGTGGCCACCCGCCGCAGGTAGAAGGCATGGTCGGTGGTGACCAGCCGGATCGGCTCGCCGATCGCGTCGAGCAGCAGGACGCTCTGCGGGTGCAGGTGCACGACCGCGTTGACGTCCGGGCGGACGCGATAGGTGGCCAAATGGAGCCCTAGCTCCGAAGACGGCGCGACCCCAGAGTTGTCAAGGGTCGCGCCGTCGCTGATTCGGATCCGAACGAATGAACCACGGTCGAGCCGGTCCAGCCAGGTTCCGGCCGCGGTTGCCCAGCATTCGTCCGCGCCTGGTGCCCGGGCGGAGAGATTGCCACCCGAGCCCACGACGAGTCCGGCCCCCACGACCGCACGCCCGAGATGGGCGAGCTGGTCGCGAAGGTCACCGGCCGGGTAGTGCCCGGAGGCGCTACCCGACACTGCTAGCGAGGCGCCTTCTTGGTCGCGCGCTTGCGCGGCGGCGTCAGAAGGTCGGCGATGGTGCCGATGGCGGAGGGCACGAGGCGGTAGAACGCCCACACACCCCGCTTCTCGCGCTCCAGCAGACCAGCCTCGGTCAGGATTCGCAGGTGGTGGCTCACGGTCGGCTGCGAAAGCCCGAGCGGAGCCGTCAGGTCACACACACACGCCTCGCCGTCGGGAGCCGACTGGATCAGGCTCAGCAGCCGGAGTCGGGCCGGGTCGGCAAGCGCCTTCAGGACGCCGGCCAGACGCTCGGCATCGGCGCGGTCAATTGGCTCGCCGGCAAGCGGCGAGATCTGGGGCAGGGTCATCTCAGCCAGCGCAGTTCCCACGTATTCCATCCTTCCACCAACACCATCGACCCGCCTGCATATGCGCAGGTCCGAATCGACAATTTTTCAGCCCTGTCGGCCGAGGTCGGCCAACGAAAACGCTGAGCGATAGCTCAGCCCCGCGGCGCGAACCGCCTTTTCCGCGCCTCTGTCGACGATAACGGCGCAACCGACAACATCGGCGCCCGCCTCTCGCAACGCGTCGACCGCAGTGAGCACACTTCCACCTGTAGTGGAGGTGTCCTCGACCGCGAGGACGCGCCGGCCGGCGACGTCGGGTCCCTCGACCCGGCGCTGCAGACCATGAGCCTTGTCACTCTTACGGACGACGAACGCATCAAGCGGACGTCCTCCGCGAGCGGCCGCCGCATGCAGCATCGCGGTGGCCACAGGGTCCGCGCCGAGGGTCAGCCCTCCCACGGCATCGAACTCCCAGTCGTCGACGAGGTCGAGGAGCACTCGGCCGACCAACGGTGCACCAGCATGGTGCAGCGTCAAACGACGAAGGTCCACGTACCAGTCGGCAACTTGTCCGGACGACAGCGTGACCCGTCCTTCGACCACGGCTAGGTCGCGTACGAGTTTCAGCAGGTCGTCACGGTCGGTCATGTCCGAAGCGTACGCGCTAAAGCTGCGCGGTGAATCGATGACCCGCACTCTCGGCGAAATTAATGGCCGTCAAGGGGACAAGGGTGAATACGAAGGTGATCGCAGCGATCACCACGAGTGACGCGAGAGGTGCCGGTGACAGGGGATAACGATGCACCGATGCCCTCGCGGCGAACCCGAATCTTGCTCGAATTAGATCGTTGCAATGCTCGATGAACGCCTCTGACCTGGGAAAACAGCCGAAAGTACCGCCCCGGGCCACCCGGACGCCCATGGGAGCGCTGCCAATCGGCCCATCAGCCGTTCGTACGTGACCACAATCATGTTCGATACACAGCAAACTCAATGCTTGCAGGGATGCACACATCGATGCTCAGCGGTGCCCCGATGGGGGTTAATGCTCCTCATGCCCGATGCGTCCCCTCCCGAGCACCGCCGCGCGCCGAAGGAACCCGCGGGGTGCGTAGCGCATGAACGCCACCGCGACCTTGTACCTGCGGCCGGGCACGCTGACCGCCCGGCCCCGTCGCAGGTCCGCGAGCGCCGCCCGCACCACCCGCTCGGGGTCCAGCCAGATCCACGACGGCGCCCGGGACATGTCGATGCCGGCCGCCTCGTGGAACTCGGTGCGGACGTAGCCGGGGCACAGCGCCATGACCCGGACCCCGGTCCCCCGCACGAGCAGCGCCTGCGACTCGCTGAAGCTGGTGACCCAGGCCTTGCTCGCCGGATACGTCGAGCCCGGCATCAGCGCCGCGAACCCCGACGCCGACGAGACGTTGACGATGCCGCCCCGCCCCCGCTCGACCATCCCGGGCAGCGCGGCCAGCGTGAGGCGCATGACCGCGTGGACGTTGAGCCGCAGCAGCTGCTCCTCCAGCGCGGGCGTGGAGCGCAGGAAGGAGCGGTTGAGGGAGCGGCCGGCGTTGTTCACGAGCAGGTCGATCGGGCGCTGCGGATCGGTCAGCCGGGCCGCGACCGCGTCGGCGCCCTCGGCGGTGGCCAGATCGGCGACCAGCACCTCGACCGGCCCGGGCAGTTCGGCGGCAAGGGCCTCGAGCCGCTCGCCGCGACGGGCGACGAGCACGAGCGCGTGCCCCCGGGCGGCGAGCTCGCGGGCGAAGGCGGCCCCGAGGCCGGCCGAGGCCCCGGTGACGAGAGCGGTGGGCATCGCGGCAGGGTAACGAACAAGGGGACCGGGCGAACCCGGTCCCCTTGTCATGGATCAGCGGTTACCCGATCAGCCGTTCGGCGGCCCGTAGCCGGGCGGGGGCGGCGGGTAGCCACCCGGACCGCCGGGGCCGGGCGGGGGCGGCGGGAAACCACCCGGCCCGCCGTTACCCGGCACCGGGGGCTCCCACTGGGGCTGCTCCTTGCGGAAGTACGGGTGCGAGGCGGGCAGGGCCAGCAGGACGATCGGCACCGCGACCGCGATGACGATCAGGATGCTGAGCACCGTGGTGACCGGCTGATACCAGCTGGGCACCGCCGAGTAGACCAGCTCCTGGTACCTGTCCCAGGTGGGCAGCTCCGGGCTGTTCTTGCGGGCCGTGTCCCAGAACGTCTTCGCGAGCAGGACCGAGCCGACGTTGAGCACGCCGCAGCACAGCGCGATGCCGCCCACGACCCAGGTCAGCACCCGGGCGACCTGGTTGCCGCGGCTCACGAAGTAGCCGAGCAGCACCAGGATCACGATGATGATGAAGCCGAAGATGACCCCGACCGATGAGCCGATGCCGGTGGTCGTGGTCGCGCTGGTGTTCAGCCCGGCGTCCTCGTAGACCTTCTTCGTGCCCTCGGCGATCTTGCCGGCATAGAGGAGCGAGAGTACGACCTGGATCACTTCGAGCCCCGCCGCCACGAACAGCAGGGTCGACGCCAGGCTGACGGTGGACGGTCGGGCGCGCGGCCCGGCCGGCACTGCGAAAGACATCGAGTTGGCTCCCCTCCCAGGAACGTTCCTGGGAATCACCGTATCGATGCGCCGCTAATCTCGCAGCCGCTCCTCGGCATACCGCGCGATCGTCGTGCTGCCCATGATGCAGCCGGTGAACGTCTTGACCTCGCCGCGCTGGCCGGACAGCTTCTGCCAGGCCGAGCGCCCGGCGGCCGCGTCGGCGTGCGTCAGCAGCTCGGCGGCGTAGACGCGCCCGGCCGGGGTGGCCTTGTCGAGCAGGGCCTCGAGCCGCGGGCGCAGCTCGCCGGCGTGCTGGCGCAGGCCCTCCTCGACCGCGAAGTACGCCTTGGTGGCGGGCAGGAGGGTGCCGGCGATGCCGACGCCGCCGAACGCGAGCGTGTCGGCGTCGGCGAGCAGTCGCAGCTCCTCGTCGTACGCCTGCTTCTTCCACAGCATCAGCCGCACACCCTCCCCTAGTTCCGGCTAGCCGGCCCGCACCGTGAGCGTCTTCTTGTCGTCGGACAGATCGACCAGCACCCGGTCCCCGTCCCGGATCTCGCCGCCCAGGAGTGCCTTGGCGAGCTGGTCACCGATCGACGTCTGGATCTGGCGGCGCAGGGGGCGGGCCCCGTACACCGAGTCATACCCAAGACTGGCCAGCCAGTCACGTGCCGCGTCGGAGACGTCGAGCGTGAGCCTGCGGTCGGCCAGACGGCGGCCGAGCGCATTGAGCTGGATCTCCACGATGGCACGCAGATCGGTCGGCGACAATGCGTTGAACACCACCATGTCGTCCAGCCGGTTCACGAACTCCGGCTTGAAGTGGCCCCGCACGGCGGCGATGACCGCGTCGCGGCGCTGCTCGGGCAGGAGCGTCGGGTCGTCGGCCAGCACCTCCGAGCCGAGGTTCGAGGTCAGGATCAGGATCGTGTTGCGGAAGTCGACCGTGCGGCCCTGCCCGTCGGTGAGCCGGCCGTCGTCGAGCACGGCCAGCAGCACGTCGAACACGTCGGGGTGGGCCTTCTCCACCTCGTCGAGGAGCACGACGGTGTACGGCCGCCGGCGCACCGCCTCGGTGAGCTGGCCGCCCTCCTCGTAGCCGACGTAGCCGGGCGGCGCGCCGACGAGCCGGGCGACGTTGTGCTTCTCGCTGTACTCGCTCATGTCGATGCGCACCATCGCGCGCTCGTCGTCGAAGAGGAACTCCGCGAGCGCCTTGGCCAGCTCGGTCTTGCCGACGCCGGTCGGGCCCAGGAACAGGAAGCCGCCGGTCGGGCGATCGGGGTCGGCGACGCCGGCCCGGGCGCGGCGCACCGCGTCGGAGACGGCCTGGATCGCCGCGTCCTGCCCGATGACCCGGCTGCGCAGCGAGTCCTCCATGCGCAGCAGCTTGGCGGTCTCGCCCTCCATGAGCCGGCCGGCCGGGATGCCCGTCCAGGAGGCGACCACGGCGGCGATGTCGTCCGCGGAGACCTCCTCCTTGAGCATCGCGCCCGCGGACTGCAGGGCGATGAGCTCGCTCTCGGCCTGCTGCAGGTCTCGCTGCAGGCCCGGGATCACGGCGTAGCGCAGCTCGGAGACCTTCTCCAGGTCGTTGTCGCGCTCGGCCCGCTCGGCCTCGAGCCGCAGCTGCTCCAGCTGCTCCTTGGTGTTGGAGATCTTCTGGATGTGCGCCTTCTCGTTCTGCCAGCGGTCGGTGAGCGCGCTGAGCGACTCGCGACGGTCGGCGAGCTCGGCCCGCAGCCGCTGGAGCCGCTCGGCCGAGGCCTGGTCGGGCTCCTTGGCCAGCGCCATCTCCTCGATCTCGAGGCGGCGCACGTTGCGCTCGACCTCGTCCACCTCGGTCGGGCGCGAGTCGATCTCCATGCGCAGCCGGGAGGCCGCCTCGTCGACGAGGTCGATGGCCTTGTCCGGCAGGAAGCGGTCGGTGATGTACCGATCCGACAGCGCGGCCGCGGCGACCAGCGCCGCGTCGGTGATCCGCACGCCGTGGTGGACCTCGTAGCGCTCCTTGAGCCCGCGCAGGATGCCGATGGTGTCCTCGGTCGTGGGCTCGCCGACCACGACGGGCTGGAAGCGCCGCTCGAGGGCCGGGTCCTTCTCGATGTGCTCGCGGTACTCGTCCAGCGTCGTCGCGCCGACCATCCGCAGCTCGCCGCGGGCCAGCATCGGCTTGAGCATGTTGCCGGCGTCCATCGAGCCCTCGCCCTTGCCGGCGCCGACGACCGTGTGCAGCTCGTCGAGGAACGTGATGACCTGCCCGTTGGAGCCCTTGATCTCCTCGAGCACGGACTTGAGCCGCTCCTCGAACTGCCCGCGATACTGCGCGCCGGCCACCATCGCGCCCAGGTCGAGGCTGACCAGGCGCTTGTCCCGCAGCGACTCGGGCACGTCGCCGGCCACGATGCGCTGGGCGA
The DNA here is from genome assembly GCF_050947935.1 of Dactylosporangium sp. CA-052675. Lineage (GTDB taxonomy): Bacteria > Actinomycetota > Actinomycetes > Mycobacteriales > Micromonosporaceae > Dactylosporangium. Next base: position 10,425,267 of record NZ_CP192010.1, read on the forward strand.
GGCCCTCCACGATCGCGGTCTTGCCGACGCCGGGCTCGCCGATGAGCACGGGGTTGTTCTTGGTACGCCGGGACAGCACCTGAATCACCCGGCGGATCTCGGCGTCACGGCCGATCACCGGGTCGATCTTGCCGTCCCGGGCGGACTGGGTGAGGTCGACGCCGTACTTCTCCAACGCCTGGAAGGTCTGCTCCGGATCGGCCGAGGTCACCTTGCGATCGCCCCCGCGGATCTGGGGGAACGCCGCGACCAGGGTCTGCTCGGTCGCCCCGGCGTCCTTCAGCAGCGTCGCGACCTGTCCACCGACGCGCGCGAGGCCCGCCAGCAGGTGCTCGGTCGAGGTGTACTCGTCGCCGAGCGGGCGCGCGATCTGCTCGGCCGCCGCGATCGCGTTGGCGAACTCGCGGGCCACGTTGGGCTCCACGACGCTCGAGCCGCGGGCGCTCGGCAGCCTTTCGACGGCGTGCAGAGCGGCACGGCGCACGTCGGCCGGGTTGGCCCCGACGGCGCGCAGCAGGCCGGCGGCGGTCGATCCGCCCGTGTCCAGCAGCGCCAGGAGCAGGTGCCAGGGTTCAACGGTCGCGTGTCCGCGCTGGCTCGCCGCGTCCACGGCGGCCTTGATGACCTCGCGACTCTTGGTGGTCAGGCGTTCGGCGTTCATCGTTTGCTCGCAGACTCCTCGGTCCAGTGCGTCCTACAGGAGGTACGACACCCAGGAGGTTGAGTCTATTCCACTCAACTCTGATTTGCCGAGCGTCACGGGACTATCGCGCCGAGACCCCCACGTGCACCCAGTCACATCCCTGGTCGCCGACGGTGCAGAGCCAGACGTCGCCGGACTGCTGGGCGGGGTACCCCAGAATCGTCGTGGCGTCGATGCGCCGCAGCCGGAAGATCAACCGGGCTCCCGTGTCGCGCACCCGCTGCCGCTCGTCGACGAGCCACACGCCCTGCCCGCTGGCGACGAGCAGCCGATGGCCGGGCAGCACCTCGGCGCTGAAGACCTGGGTGACCTCGCGCATCGCGGTCGACTCGCTCCAGGCCGCGGCCGTGGACGAGCCCGCCACCATGCGGGCCGCGAACTGGGGGCCGACCAGCCACACGTCCCGCCCGTCGGGCGAGACGTACGGCCGGACGACGGCATCGGCCTGCGGCGCGAGCGTGCTGCCCTGCGCCTTCCAGGTGTGCCCGTGGTCGGAGCTGCTCCAGACGCTGATCGTGGTGCCCCCGGCGGGCGAGGAGCCGGCCGCGCCGCCGGACGAGCGGGCGGTCAGCCAGAGCGTGCCGTCGGCGGCCGCGGCGAGGCCGGTCCATTCGTGCTCGCCGGGCGGGCGGGCCGGCAGCGGGGCCCGGCCGCCGTCGTCGCCCACCACCCACGGCTGGGCGTCGGCGCAGCCGTTCGCGGCGGGGTCCTGGCAGCCGACCGAGTACTGCTGATCGGCGAGGTTGAGCTCGACCGGCGGCGGGGTGAGCGGGCGGCGCTCGAAGGTGCGGCCGGTGTCGCGGGAGATGAAGTACCCGTCCGGCGCCGCCTTGAGGATCAGCACGTTACCGCGGCCGAGGCGCATGTCGATGTCGAGCGCGTCGTTGAACGGCAGGTCGCGCGCCACCCAGCTGGCGCCGCCGTCGAGGGTGAGCGCGAGCCCGGCCTTGCACGTGGTCCCGGCCACGCACGAGGTGAACAGCGCATAGCCGGTGCCGGCGTCGGCGAACTCGACGCCGCGGGGTGAGGTGCCCTTCGGCACCGGCACGACGGTCTGCCGGTCCTTGGGATCGGTGCTCGGGTAGGCGGTGGGCACGTCCTCGTAGGAGACGTCCCCGTCCGGGGTCTGCTCCGCCTGCGGAGTGCTGTCCGGCGCGCAGGAGCCCGCGCTCAACGTCGTGACCAGGGCGGCGGCGAGCGCGAGGACCAGGACGGGCCGGCGCCTCACCAGCGCCAGCGCCAGAACCTGCGCTGGTAGCGCACCCGCACGCTGCTGCTGCGCACCTCGCCGCCGATGCGGAAGACGATCCCGGAGCCGGCCGAGTCGTAGGCGGCGGGCACCTTCTGCTTGAGCGAGCTCGAGTGCGGCGCGATGCTGTCGATGTCGGCGGTCGCCCCGCGCGGCAGCACCAGCTCGATCGAGCTGGAGCGGGCCTCGAGCCGCACCTCGACCAGCTGGGAGCTGAACTGGGCCTCGGTGAAGTCGAGCTTGACCGATCCGGCGCGCGTGCTGATGAGCAGCTTGCGCGGCACCGTCCAGCGCCCGACCCGCTTGAGGTTGGAGGACTGGTTTCGGATCTCCTGCTGCTCCGGGGCGGCGATCGGGCCCTTCTGCGGCAGGTCCCCGACATACGGCTCGATCTCGCCGAACGTGCGGGACCGCAGCACGCCGTCGACGCGCTCCTCGAACTCGGCGAGCGTCAGCCGGCCCTCGGACACGGCGGCGTTGAGCTGAGCGACCACGAGCTCCCGCTCGGCGTCGGAGATGCGCATGTCCGGCCGGTCCTGGCTCACGACGACACTGTAGACCTCAGCGGGATCGAAGTCTCTAGGCTCAGCTGAGGCGCCGGGGTTGGCGCACCAGGCCCCCCTCGCACCAGTCGTGGTACTCGAAGAGGTCGGGGCGGGCCAGGAGCATGCGCGCGTTGTGCGCCCACGTGCCGAGCAGCTCGTCGCCGTTGCTCTCGGCCTGCTCGACGAACTTCTTCAGCCGCCGCTTCGGGTGGGCGCGGAAGTGCGTGCGGATGCCGTCGGCGGCGTAGATGTAGAGGCAGTGCAGGGCGAAGCGGCGCGCCGGGCAGCCCGGGTCCATGGCCAGCTCGAAGAGGGTGCCGATCAGCCGGTCGCCGGCGACCAGCAGGTCCCAGTCGGGCGGCATCGTCGACAGCAGCGACGCGTCGGGGTGGTAGGCCCAGGCACGCAGCTCCGCCGGGGTTGGGTCGACCGGGTTCTCGAAGCCCCGGAATCCCGCCTCTGTCACGCTCACCGTCAGCTCCCGTGGCCAGCGGGTTAGAACAACCGTCAGGGGTCCTTGGTTTGGCGACAACTTAGCCCGGCACCAGGTTGCATGGGAAGGGGGGAAGCGGTCGCTTACTTACGGTGAACCCGTACATGGACGGATTTGTCACCCTTTCGTGGACCAAATACGAGGGGCGCCTCGCAATTGCGAGACGCCCCTCGAGGTGACCACACCCCTTGCGCTTGCCGCCCCGGTCAGCCTCCGGAACGACCGCACCATTCCCTGATCCAGTGGTGCCCCTGCCGCGCGCGAGCCAAACGTCCGTCAGGAATTCTTGGCCGGGCGCCACACCACGAGCGCGGTCTGGTGCTGGTTGGACGGCACGAGATCGCGCCGCGGGAAGCCCGCCGCCTCGATCTGGGCCAGCCGCGTGCGCGTGCGCACGAGCTCGGCCTCCAGCTCGGCCACCCGCTGCCGCAGGTCGCCGACCATGCCCTCCAGCTCGATGATCCGCTTGATGCCGGCGAGGTTGACGCCCTCCTCCTGGCTGAGCCGCTGCACCTCGCGGAGCAGCGCGACGTCGCGCTCGCTGTAGCGGCGCCCGCCGCCGGCCGTCCGGCCGGGCTGCACCAGGCCCATGCGGTCGTACTGCCGCAGGGTCTGCGGGTGCATCCCGGCCTGCCGCGCCGCGATCGAGATGATCAGGACCTTGGCGTCGGAGACGGCATCGAAGCTGATGAAGACGTCGCTCTGGATGTCTTCGTCATCGCTCATAACTACTGCGCTCCCGTGCGATCGCGTCGAGCCGCTCACGAGGAGCCGGCGGCGCCGCGGCCGCATAGTCGGACAGAGCCTGCCGCGCCTTCTCGGACAGCTCGGCCGGCACGTGGACATCGATGGTGACCAGCAGGTCACCGACGTTGCCGTCGCGCCGGGCAACGCCCTTGCCGCGCACCCGCAGCGTCCGCCCGCTCGGCGTGCCCGGGGGCACCCGCAGCGTGACGGCCGCGTCGAGCGTCGGCACGCGCAGGTCGGCCCCGAGAGCCGCCTCCGCGAACGTCACCGGCACCGTCAGCGTCAGGTCGTCACCGCTGCGGCCGAAGACCGGGTCGGGACGGACCTTGATGAGCACGAACAGGTCGCCGGGCGACCCGCCCCGCGCCCCCGGCTCACCCCGGCCGGCCAGCCGGATGCGCTGGCCGTCCGAGACGCCCGCCGGGATGCGCACGTTGATCGTGCGGGTCTTGGTGACCCCGCCGGTCCCGTGGCACTCGGGGCACTTCTCGTCGACGATGGTGCCCACGCCCTGGCACTCGCGGCAGGGCTCGGTGAAGCTGAACGAGCCCTGGTTGCTGCTCACGACGCCGAGGCCGCGGCACTTCGGGCACGTCCGGGGGGACGATCCGGGGGCCGCGCCGTTGCCGTGGCAGGTCTCGCAGGTGCCGGGCGTGCGCAGGGTGATCGGCAGCGTCGCGCCCTGCACCGCGTCGACGAAGTTGAGCACGACCTCGGTCTCGACGTCTCGGCCCCGGCTGCGCCGTCCGGTCGCGGGAGCGGCGCCGCCGCCGGAGAAGATCGAGCTGAAGAGGTCCGAGAAGCCCGCGCCGCCGAAGCGCCGGTCCCCGCCCGCCCCCGCGGGGCCGGCGCCGCCACCGGCGGCCGACCCCGCGTTGCCGAACAGGTCGGTGAAGTCGAACCCGGGCCCGCCCGCGCCCGCCGGGCCACCGGCCCGGGCGTTGCGGCGGAACTGGCCGGCGCCGAACAGCGACCGCATCTCGTCGTACTCTTTGCGTCGCGCCGGGTCGGAGAGCACGTCATAGGCCTCCGACACCGCCTTGAACCGCTCCTCGGCCGCCGCGTTGTTCGGATTCCGGTCGGGGTGCAACTCCCGCGCGAGCTTCCGGTACGCCTTCTTGATCTCGTCGGTGGGAGCGGATTTGGTGACGCCCAGAACCGCGTAGAAATCCTTTTCCAACCAGTCCTTCGAACTCATTGCGCCACCTCCTCCAGGCGTTCGTCTACTCCGGGTCGGCGACCGCGACCAGCGCCGGTCGCAGCAGCCGCTCGCCGAGGAGGTAGCCGCGCCGCATCACGTCGATGCAGGTCGGCTCGGCCACCTCGGCCGAGGTCAAATGGGCCACCGCCTCGTGGCGGGTGGGGTCGAACGGGTCGCCCTTGGCCCCGAAGACGGTCAGCCCGAACTTGGTCAGTGCGGCGTTGAGCTGCTCCGCCACCGCACCGAACGGCCCGACCAGGTCGCCGTGGTCGCGCGCCCGGTCGAGGTCGTCGAGCACCGGCAGCAGCGCGCCGAGCACGTTGGCGCTCGCCTGCTCGACCACCAGCGCCCGGTCGCGGTCGACCCGCTTGCGGTAGTTGGCGTATTCCGCGGTGACCCGCTGCAGGTCACGCGTGCGCTCGTCGAGCTCGGTGCGAAGGGCCGCCAGCTCCGCGCCCAGCCCGTGCTGGTGCGCGTCGTCGGTGGTGCCCTGCGCTGCCGCCTGATTCGGCCCCTCGGCGGGGGCGTGCACCGTGAACTCCTCGTCCACGATCTCGCCCTCCACCGGCTTCTCCTCCTCCGGCTCCTCCGCGGCTCCCGCCGTGACGGTCTCGTCGACCGTCACGGCCTCGGCCTCTGGCGCCTCCGGCGCGGCCGGCTTCTTGGCATCCGTCACTTCTTGTTGTCCTCGTCGATGATCTCGGCGTCCACGACGTCATCGGGGCCGTTGCCGCCCGCGGCACCCGTGGCACCGGCCCCGCCGGGCGCGTCGCCCGCGGCACCGGAGGCGTCACCGGCGGCCTGCTGGCGCTGCTGCTCGTACAGCGCGCTGCCGGCCTGCTGCGAGACCTGGGCGAGCTTCTCGTGCGCCGCCTTGATCCGCTCGGTGTCGTTGCCGCCGAGCGCGCTGCGCAGGTCGCCCAGCGCCTCGTTCATCTGCTCGCGGGACTCCGCGGGGATCTTGTCGCCGCTCTCGGCCAGGAACTTCTCGGTCTGCCACTGCAGGGCCTCGGCCAGGTTGCGGGTCTCGGCCTCCTCGCGGCGGCGCTTGTCCTCGTCGGCGTGGTCCTGCGCGTCGCGCATCATCCGCTCGATGTCGTCCTTCGGCAGCGCCGAGCCGCCGGTGATCGTCATCGACTGCTCCTTGCCCGTGCCCAGGTCCTTCGCGGACACGTGCACGATGCCGTTGGCGTCGATGTCGAAGGTGACCTCGATCTGCGGCACGCCACGCGGCGCCGGCGGGATGCCGGTCAGCTCGAAGGTGCCGAGGCGCTTGTTGTACGCCGCCATCTCCCGCTCGCCCTGGAAGACCTGGATGAGGACCGAGGGCTGGTTGTCGTCCGCGGTCGTGTAGACCTCGGAGCGCTTGGTCGGGATGGTCGTGTTGCGCTCGACCAGCTTGTGCATGATGCCGCCCTTGGTCTCGATGCCCAGCGACAGCGGGGTGACATCGAGCAGCAGGACGTCCTTGACCTCGCCCTTGAGCACGCCGGCCTGCAGGGCGGCGCCGACGGCGACGACCTCGTCCGGGTTGACGCCCTTGTTGGGCTCCTTGCCGGTGAGCTGCTTGACCAGGTCGGTCACGGCCGGCATACGGGTCGAGCCGCCGACGAGGATGACGTGGTCGAGCTTGGAGACGTTGATCCCGGCGTCCTTGATCGCCGACTCGAACGGCACCTTGGTCCGGTCGAGCAGGTCCTGCGTCATCCGCTGGAACTCCGAGCGCGACAGCTGGGTGTCCAGGTGCAGCGGGCCGTCGGGGCCGGCGGTGATGTAGGGCAGGTTGATCGACGTCGTGGTGGCCGCGGAGAGCTCGATCTTGGCCTTCTCGGCCGCCTCGCGCAGGCGCTGCATGGCCATCTTGTCGGCCGACAGGTCGATGCCGTGCTGGCCACGGAAGGTCTTGACCAGGTGGTCGATCACGCGCTCGTCCCAGTCGTCGCCACCGAGGTGGTTGTCGCCGGAGGTCGACTTGACCTCCACGACGCCCTCGGCGAGCTCGAGGACCGAGACGTCGAAGGTGCCGCCGCCGAGGTCGAAGACCAGGACGGTCTGCTCCTTCGAGCCCTTGTCCAGGCCGTAGGCGAGGGCCGCGGCGGTGGGCTCGTTGACGATCCGCAGCACGTTGAACCCGGCGATCTCGCCGGCCTCCTTGGTCGCGGTGCGCTGCGCGTCGTTGAAGTATGCCGGCACGGTGATGACCGCGTCGGTGATCTGCTCGCCCAGGTAGGCCTCGGCGTCGCGCTTGAGCTTCATGAGGACCCGCGCGGAGATCTCCTGCGGGGTGTACTTCTTGCCGTCGATGTCGATGGCCCAGTTGGTGCCCATCTCACGCTTGACGGAGCGGATGGTCCGGTCCGGGTTGGTGACGGCCTGCCGCTTGGCGACCTCACCGACGAGCACCTCACCGTTGCGGGCGAAGGCGACGATCGACGGCGTCGTGCGCGCACCTTCGGCGTTGGCGATGACGCTGGGCTCGCCGCCCTCAAGGACACTGACCACCGAGTTGGTGGTTCCGAGGTCGATGCCGACCGCACGTGCCATAGCTGCTTGACCTCCATGGGGCAGTCGGCGTTGACCGCCGGCCGCGAAGTTGAGTGACTGTCACTCAATAGTGCCACGAGTCGCTCGATCGTCAAGTGGAACCTTGAGTCTGTCTGACGCAACTCCGGCGGGGCCCGGGTGATTCCCGTATGTCGTCGCGCTGGGTGGCATCGATGCTCACGTCCGTTGCATGGCGCTGACGAGCCACATCATGGACGATTTACCCGTGACCACACAGGGCGAGCCGGTGTCCGCCCGGTCGACGGGCCCGACCCTTTCGTCGGATGACCCATCGTCCGGTCGTCCACCACGTCCGCGTGACGGCGGCGACACCCCCGGTGACGTGCTGCGCGAGCGGCTGACCGAACTGCGCGACACGGTCCGGGTGACCCGGTTCACACTGCCGCTGGCCAGCGCCGAGCGGGCCGGCACCGTGGCCAAAAGCATGGTCGCCCAGCTCGACGACTACCTGCTGCCCCGCCTCGAGCGCCTCGACGCCCCGCTGCTCGTGGTCGTCGGCGGCTCCACCGGCGCCGGCAAGTCCACGCTGGTCAACAGCCTGGTGCGGACCCCGATCAGCCCGGCCGGGGTGCTGCGCCCGACCACCCGCGCCCCGGTCCTGGTCTGCCACCCGGCCGACATGTCGTGGTTCTCCCGCGCCAACCTGCTGCCCACGCTGACCCGCACCAGCGGCCCGAACGGCGACCACCGCTCGCTGCAGGTCGTCTCGGCCCAGGCGCTGACCCCCGGGCTCGCCCTGCTCGACGCGCCCGACATCGACTCGGTCGTCGACGCCAACCGGCAGCTCGCCGGGCAGCTGCTCGCCGCGGCCGACCTCTGGCTCTTCGTCACCACCGCGGCCCGCTACGCCGACGCCGTGCCCTGGAACCTGCTGCGCACCGCGCGCAACCGGGGCACCGCCGTCGCGCTGGTGCTCGACCGGGTGCCCGGCGGCGGAGCCGCGGACGAGATCGCCCCGCACCTGACCGAGATGCTGCGCCAGCAGGACCTGGGCGGGGTGCCGCTCTTCGTCCTGCCCGAGACCCGCCTCGACAGCCAGGGCCTGCTCGGCGAGGCCCAGATCGGCTCGCTGCACGACTGGCTGGGCCGGCTCGCCCGCGACGCCGAGGCCCGCGCGGCCGTGGTGCGCCAGACCGTCGGCGGGGCCATCGACGCGCTCACCGTCGACGTGGTGATCCTCGCGGCCGCGGCCGAGGACCAGGTCGCGACGGCCAAGACGCTGAGCGAGGCGGTGCACGTCGCCTACCGGGCCGCCACCGAGTCGGTCGAGCACGGCATCCACGACGGCGCGCTGCTGCGCGGCGAGGTGCTGGCCCGGTGGCAGGAGCTCGTCGGCACCGGCGACATCATGCGCGCGCTGCAGGCCCGGGTCGGCAAGCTGCGCGACCGCGCGGTGGCCGCGATCACCGGGCGGCCGGCGCCGGGCGAGCAGTTCCAGCAGGCCCTCGGCTCCGGGCTCGGGGTGCTGCTCAAGGCGGCCGCCACCGACGCCGCCGAGGGGGCCGGGGCCGCGTGGAAGGCGCACCCGGCCGGGGCCGCGCTGCTCGACGCCGCGCCGGGTCTCGTGCGCCCCTCCGAGGATCTCGACGAGCGCATCGACCGGCTCGTGCGCGACTGGCAGCGCTCGGTGCTGGAGCTGGTCCGCACCGAGGCCGGCGACAAGCGGGTGGTCGCCAAGGCCAGCGCCTACGCCGTCAACGCGACCGGCCTGCTGGTGATGGTCAGCGTCTTCGCCGCGACGGCGTTCATCCCGACCGGCGCCGAGATCGCGGTCGCCGGCGGCACCACGATCGCCGCCCAGAAGGTGCTCGAGGCGATCTTCGGCGACCAGGCGGTACGCTCGCTGGCCGAACGCGCCCGGCAGAGCCTCGCCGAGCGGGTCGCGGCCCTCTTCGCCGCCGAGGCCGACCGTTTCGGCAGCGCCCTGACCGGCGCCGGCATCGACGAGGAGCTCTCGCCCCGGCTGCGCGCGCTGAGCACGGCCATCCACAACGCCCGGCCGGAGGTGGACCGGACATGAACCCGAACGACCTCGTCCGGCGCGGCTCCACCGCGGCCATCCACGACGCCCGGCCGGAGGTCGACAGATAATGAGCCTGGTCGATCGGGTGAAGCAGATGGTGCCGCGGCCGCCGGTGAACGCGGACCGGCTCGTCGCGCGGGTCGAGGCGCTGCACCGGTTCGTCGGCGCGGCCGAGGGCCACGTGCCGGAGGACCAGCTCGTCGCGGCCCGCACCGTGATCGACCGCTCCGGCGAGCGGCTGCGGCTCTCCCGCGCCCACACCGTCGTCGCGCTGGCCGGTGCGACCGGGAGCGGCAAGTCGAGCCTGTTCAACGCGGTCTCCGGGTTCCAGTTGTCGCGGGTCGGGGTACGCCGCCCGACCACCGGCGTCGCCCACGCCTGCGTGTGGGGCCAGGCCGGCGCCGGCCCGCTGCTCGACTGGCTCGGCGTGCCCCCGAACCGGCGGTTCACCCGCGAGAGCGCGCTGGACGGCGACGACCAGGCGGCCCTGCGCGGGCTCGTCCTGCTCGACCTGCCCGACTTCGACTCGGTGCAGGAGCGCCACCGGCTCGAGGTCGACCGCCTCCTGCGCCTGGTCGACCTGGTGGTCTGGGTGCTCGACCCGCAGAAGTACGCCGACCGCGTCGTCCACCAGCAGTACCTCGCCCAGTTCCAGCGCCACCGCGACGTGACAGTGGTCGTGCTCAACCAGGCCGACCGGCTCACCCGGGCCGACTCCGAGCGCCTGATCGCCGACCTCGGCCGGCTGCTGGACGACGACGGCCTCGGCGGCGTGCCGGTCTTCGCGACCTCGGCCAAGGGCCAGCCCGGCCTGGGCCCGCTGCGCGTCGCGCTGGAGCGCACGGTCGCCGCCCGCCAGGCCGCGCTGCTGCGCCTCAACGGCGACGTCACCGACGCGGTCGCCGCCCTGCAGCCACTGGTCGTCTCCGGGGCCAAGGTCTCCTCGGGTGTACCGCCGCAGACCGTCGACCGCCTCGCCGCCGCGCTCGCCGACGCCGCCGGCGCCCCGATCGTGGCCGCGGCGACCGAGCGCACCTACAGGCACCGGGCCGCCGCGTCCCTCGGCTGGCCGCTGCTGCGCTGGGCCCGCCGGATGCGCCCCGACCCGCTCAAGCGGCTGCACCTGGAGCCCGGGGCCGTCGAGCGCCCCGAGGCGACCTCGCTGCCCGACTCCACCGCCGCGCAGAAGGCCGCGGTCGCGCTGGCCGCCCGCGAGGTCGCCACGAGCGCGGCCGAGGGGCTGCCGGAGCCGTGGCCGGCCGCGATCACCGACGCGTCGCGCTCGCGGGTCGACGACGTGCCCGACGCGCTCGACGTCGCCGTGGCCTCCGCCGACCTCGGCCTGGCCCGCCGGCCGGCCTGGTGGCGGCTGGTCGGCGCGCTGCAGTGGCTCGGCGCCGCCGTGGCCTTCGCCGGGCTGGTCTGGCTCGCCGTGCGGGCCGTGTTCGCCCTGCTCGGCCTGCCCAACGTGAGCGGGCCCACGGTCGGCGCCGGAGTTCCGCTGGCCACCGTGCTGCTCGGCGGCGGGCTGCTCTTCGGTCTGCTGCTGGCGGTCGTCGTACGCCCCTTCACCGCCATCGCCGCCCGTCGCGCCCGGGCCCGGGCCGAGCGCCGGATGCGCAACGCCATCGCCGGTGTCGCCCGCACCCACATCGTGGCTCCGGTGGAGGAAGTGCTGCGCTCGTACGATGACGCGCGTGACGCCCTTGCCGCCGCCGCGTAACCTCCTCCGACCGGTCCGCCGGCTCGGCTTCACCGCCCTCGGCCTGCTCAATCTCGTCTGGGGCGCCTGGGCGGTCGCGGCCCCGCGCCACTTCTTCGGCACGTTCCCGGGCTTCGGGCTGCACTGGACGGCGTCCTACCCGCCGTTCAACCAGCACCTGACCGTCGACCTGGGCGCCACCATGCTCACCCTCGCCACGCTGTTCTTCGGCGCCGCGATCGCCGACCAGCCCGCGGTCAGCTGGATCACCGGGATCGCCGCGGCGGTCTTCGGCACCCTGCACTTCGGCTACCACGCCCTGCACGCCGGGCACATGGGCACCGCCGACCGGGTGCTGAGCCTGCTGAGCCTGATCGGTGGAGCCGTCGTGCCACCGGCCCTCGCCGCGACCCATCGTCTGGAAAGGTCCGAGTGATGGACCTGCAGTACCTGCGGGAGCACCCCGCCCAGCTGCCCGTCTTCATCAAGCACCAGCGCATCCGCGAGACGCCGGTGCCGGGCGGCTCCATCTGCGTCGCCCAGCGGCTGACCCTGGACGACGGCGGTTCGCTCTTCGCCAAGTCGCTCGCCGACCCACCGCCGGGCTTCTTCGCCGCCGAGGCCGCGGGCCTGCGCTGGCTGCGGGAGGCGGGCGCCGCCCCGGTGCCCGAGATCATCGCCGAGCTGCCGGACCTGCTGGCGCTGGAGTGGATCGACCACGGCGAGGCCACGCGGCGGGGCGCCGAGGAACTCGGGCGCGGGCTGGCCGGGCTGCACCGGGCGGGCGCCGACGCGTTCGGGGCGCCCTGGCCCGGCTACATCGGCACGCTCCCGATGCCCAACGAGCCCTCGCCCGGCCCGTGGGGCCCGTGGTTCGCCGAGCACCGCCTGCGCCCCTTCCTGGAGGCGTCCACCGGCGCGCTCACCGGCGCCGACGTCGCCGCGGCCGAGCGGGTGCTGGCGAACATCGCGGACTACGGCGGCGACGAGCCCCCGTCGCGCATCCACGGCGACCTGTGGCCGGGCAACGTGCTGTGGGACCACACCGGCCGGGGCTGGCTGGTCGACCCGGCCGCGCACGGCGGGCACCGCGAGACCGACCTGGCGCTGCTCGGGCTGTGGGGCGGGGTGCCGCACCACGATCGGCTCATCGCGGCCTACCGGGAGTCGTATCCGCTGGCGGACGGGTGGCAGGAGCGAGTACCGCTGCATCGGCTGTATCTGATGCTCGTGCACACCGCGCTCTTCGGGGCGGCGTACGGGGAGTCGGTTCGGGCACTGCTTCGGGCGCTGTGAACCGGGTACCGTTCGACGCATGACCGAATCGGAGCACGAGCCACCCGGGGCCGCCCTGGCCGACCGGTTCGGGCGCGTCGCGACCGATTTGCGGGTGTCGCTGACCGACCGGTGCAACCTGCGCTGCACGTACTGCATGCCGGCCGAGGGCCTGGACTGGCTGCCGAGCCCGTCGCTGCTCACCGACGCCGAGGTCGTCCGGCTCATCGACGTGGCCGTGCACCACCTCGGCGTGACCGAGGTGCGCTTCACCGGCGGCGAGCCGCTCCTGCGCCGCGGGCTGACGGAGATCGTCCGCGCGGTCGCCGCGCTGCCCGGCCACCCGCGCACGATGCTCACCACGAACGGCATCGGCCTCGCCCGCCTCGCCGAGCCGCTGGCCGCGGCCGGACTGGACCGGGTCAACGTCTCGCTCGACACCACCGACCCGGCCCGGTTCAAGGCGATCACCCGCCGCGACCGCCACGCCGACGTGGTCGCCGGGCTCGCCGCGGCCGCCGCGGCCGGGCTGCTGCCGGTGAAGATGAACGCGGTCCTGCTGCGCGGGCTCAACGACGACGAGGCCGTGCCCCTGCTGCGCCTCGCCCTCGAGCACGGCTACGAGCTGCGGTTCATCGAGCAGATGCCGCTGGACGCCGGGCACACCTGGCGCCGCGAGGAGATGGTCACCGGCGCCGAGATCCTCGCGCGGCTGCGCGCGGAGTTCACGCTCACGCCCGATCCGGACGCGCGCGGCGGTGCGCCCGCGGAGACCTGGGTCGTGGCCGGGCACACCGCGGTCGGCGGGGGACCGGCCCGGGTCGGCGTGATCGCCAGCGTGTCGAGCCCGTTCTGCGGCGCCTGCGACCGGACCCGCCTCACCGCCGACGGCGCGATCCGCTCCTGCCTGTTCAGCCAGGACGAGACGGATCTGCGCGGCGCGCTGCGAGCCGGGGCCGGCGACGACGAGCTCGCCGACCTCTGGCGCAAGGCGATGTGGGCCAAGCCGGCCGGCCACGGCATCAACGACCCCAGGTTCCTGCAGCCCGCGCGGCCCATGTCTGCCATCGGAGGATGACCCAGTTGCTGCTCGTCCGCTACTTCGCGGGGGCCCGCGCGGCCGCCGGTGTGCCCGAGGAGAAGGTCGAGGCCACGACGCTGAGCGATCTCGTCGCGGCCGTGACCGCCGGCCGTCCGCGCCTGGCCGGCGTGGTCACCGCCTGCTCCTTCCTGGTCGACGGCACCGCCTGGCGGGACCGGGACGCGGCGCTGCCCGCGTCCGCGACGGTCGACGTGCTGCCCCCGTTCGCGGGCGGCTGAGCCGGTGATCGCCGTCCTCCTGGTGGTGGTGCTGCTCGTTGTCGGGGGCATCCACTGGTACCTCTGGAAACGCCTCGTCAAGGACACCACCCGCACCCGCCGGGCCCGCGTCGCCGGCTCGGTCATCGCGGTCCTGCTGGCCCTGGTGATCCCGGCGACCCTGGCGCTGTCGCGGACCCTGCCGCACTCGCGCCAGGCGATCGTGGCCTGGCCGGGGTTCCTCTGGCTCGCGGTGATGTTCTACCTGCTGGTCACGCTGCTGATCCTGGAGATCCCGCGCTCGGCGATCCTGCTGTGGCAGCGCCGCTCCGCGCCGCCGTCGACCCCCCAGGCGGCACCGACGGACGTTTCGGACGAGGATCCGTCCTTCGCCGCCGAGGCGCCGCCGAAGCCGGTCGCGCAGGAGCCGGGGTTCGACGCGAGCCGGCGCCTGCTGCTCGGCCGGTCGCTCGCCGCCACCGCGGGCGTGCTGTCCGCGAGCGCCGTGGGCATCGGGGTGTACCAGGCCATGAGCGCCCCGAATCTCAAGCGCGTCCCGATCCGGCTGGCCAAGCTGCCCGCGAGCATGGACGGCTTCCGCATCGCGGTGGTGTCCGACATCCATCTCGGCCCGCTGCTGGGCCGCCCGCACACGGAGCGCATCGTGCGGATGATCAATTCGGTGGACGCGGACCTCGTCGCCGTCGTCGGAGACCTCGTGGACGGCAGCGTCGCCGAGCTCGGCGAGGCCGCCGAGCCGCTGCAGGACCTGCGCGGCAAGCACGGCAGCTTCTTCGTGACCGGCAACCACGAGTACTTCTCCGGCTACCAGGAGTGGGTCGACGAGGTGAACTCGCTCGGCGTCCGCGTCCTGCGCAACGAGCGCGTCGACGTGCTCGGGCTCGACCTCGCCGGGGTGAACGACCTCAGCGGCGAGGACGTCGGCGACGGCCCCGACTTCGGCAAGGCGCTCGACGGGCGCGACCCGAGCCGGCCCGTGGTGCTGCTCGCCCACCAGCCGATCCAGGCCCACGACGCGGCCCGACACGGCGTCGACCTGCAGCTGTCCGGGCACACCCACGGCGGCCAGATGGTGCCGTTCAACCTGCTCGTGGGCCTCCAGCAGCCGGTCGTGGCCGGCCTCGGCACCGTCGACGGCACCCAGGTCTACGTGACCCGCGGCGCCGGCTTCTGGGGCCCGCCGGTCCGCTTCGGCGCACCGCCGGACATCTCGATCATCGAGCTGCACGGCGCGTAGCCGGAAACGCGTGGGGCGCCTGTGACAGGATGCAGCGTGCCTTCGAACGTCGCCTCCGACTCGTTCGTCGCGGACCTGCACATCCACTCGCGGTACTCCCGGGCGTGCAGTCGCGACCTCAGCATCGAGACGCTCACCTGGTGGGCGCGGCGCAAGGGCATCGCGCTGCTCGGCACCGGCGACTTCACCCACCCGGCCTGGTTCGACCACCTGCGCGAGGCGCTGGTCCCCGCCGAGCCGGGCCTCTACCGGCTGCACCCGGACCGCGAGGCCGACATCCTGCGCCGGCTGCCCGGCCGCCTCGGCGTGGCCGACTCCGCCGTGCGGTTCATGCTGTCGGTCGAGATCTCCACGATCTACAAGCGCGACGACCGTACGCGCAAGGTCCACCACCTGATCTACCAGCCCGACTTCGACGCGGTCCAGCGGTTCAACACCGCGCTCGGGCGCATCGGCAACCTGGGCTCGGACGGTCGCCCGATCCTGGGCCTGGACTCCCGCGACCTGCTGGAGATCACCCTGGAGGCGAGCCCGGACGGCTTCCTGGTGCCGGCGCACATCTGGACGCCCTGGTTCTCCGCGCTCGGCTCCAAGTCCGGCTTCGACGCGATCGCCGACTGCTACGCCGATCTCGCCGAGCACATCTTCGCGGTCGAGACCGGGCTGTCCTCCGACCCCGAGATGAACTGGCGGGTGTCGTCGCTGGACAGGTACCGGCTGGTGTCGAACTCCGACGCGCACTCGGCGCCGGCGCTCGCCCGCGAGGCCACGGTGCTCGACGGCGACCTGTCCTACCTCGGCGTGCGCGACATGCTGCGGACCGGTCAGGGGCTGGTCGGCACGCTCGAGTTCTTCCCGGAGGAGGGCAAGTACCACGCCGACGGCCACCGCGCCTGCGACGTGAACTGGCCCCCCGCCCGCACCCGCGAGGCCCAGGGCCGCTGCCCCGAGTGCGGCAAGCCACTCACCGTCGGCGTGCTGCACCGGGTCGAGGAGCTCGCGGACCGGCCCGAGGGCTACACACCGCCGGGCGCGCCGGGGGTCACCCACCTGATCCAGCTGCACGAGATCCTCGGCGAGATCAACGGGGTCGGGCCGAAGTCGAAGACCGTCGACGAGAAGCTCAACGCGCTGGTCGCCGAGCTCGGGCCGGAGCTGTCGATCCTGCGCTCGGTGCCGGTCGAGGACATCGCGCGGGCCGGCGGCGAGCTGCTCGGCGAGGGCATCGCGCGGCTGCGGCGCGGGCAGGTGCGGCGGACGCCGGGGTTCGACGGGGAGTACGGCGTCATCAAGCTCTTCGACCCCTCCGAGCTGCGCGGGAACGCGCACGAGGATGTGCTGTTCGACGTGCCGATGCCGGCCGTGCCCAAGCAGCGCAGGGCGGAGCCGGCCGCGAAGGCCCAGCCGAAGAAGCGCCGGGCCGCCCCCGCCGAGGCCCCGCCGCCGCCCCCGCCGATCTCCGCGCCGCCCTCGCCGCACGAGCCCCTGGAGCCGATGCTCGCCGGGATGGAGGAGGTCGGGACCGGGCTGCTCGACCGGCTCGACGCGCTGCAGCGGGTCGCGGCCTCGGCGCCCGGCGGCCCGCTGCTCATCGTGGCCGGCCCCGGCACGGGCAAGACCCGCACGCTGACCCACCGGGTCGCCTACCTCTGCGCCGAGCTGGGCGTGTATCCGGAGGAGTGCCTGGCGATCACGTTCACCCGCCGGGCCGCCGAGGAGCTGCGCGAGCGCCTGGAGGTGCTGCTCGGGCCGGTCACCGAGGCGGTGACGGTCTCCACGTTCCACTCGCTGGGCCTGTCGGTGCTGCGCGAGAACGCGGCCGCGGTCGGGCTCACGCCGCAGTTCCGCATCGCCGAGGAGACCGACCTGCTGGCCGCGCTCGAGCCGCTGGGCGAGCGGGAGGCGCGCAAGGCGCTCAACGCGATGGAGCCCGCCACGCGGGAGACGCTGGCCAAGGCGCTGCGGGCGAAGGATCTGGTGTCGCTGGACGAGCTGCTCACGCTCACCGTGCAGCTGCTGCGGGAGACGCCGGCGCTGGCCGAGCGGTATCGGGCGCGCTGGCGGTGGATCTTCGTGGACGAGTACCAGGACGTCGATCCGGTGCAGTACGAGCTGCTGCGGCTGCTCTGCCCGCCCGGCGGCAACCTGTGCGCGATCGGCGACCCGGACCAGGCGATCTACTCGTTCCGCGGCGCCGAGGTCTCCTTCTTCCTGCGCTTCACCGGCGACTTCTCCACGTCCGAGGTCGACGCCCGGGTGGTCCGGCTGACCCGCAACTACCGTTCGTCGGCGCCGATCCTGGCCGCCGCGGTGCAGGCGATCGCCCCGACCACCCTGGTGCCGGGCCGCCGGCTCGACCCGGCCCGCCTGGACCTCGAGGCGCCGGTCGTCGGGGTGTACCCGGCCACCTCGGTCGCCGACGAGGCGGACTTCGTCGTGCGTACCGTCGACGAGCTGGTCGGCGGCCTGTCGCACCGCTCACACGACAACCGCGTCGACTCGCGGGCCACCGTGGGCGCGATGTCGTTCTCGGACATCGCCGTGCTGTACCGCACCGACTCCCAGGCCGCCCCGATCGTGGACGCGCTCAGCCGGGCCGGTGTCCCCGTGCAGAAGCGCTCGCACGACCGGCTCCTGGACCGCCCGGGCGTCGCCGCCATCGCCCGCGAGCTGCGCTTCGCCGAAGGCCTCGGCGGCTCGATCGCGGCCCGGGTCCGCCTCGCCGGACAGGTCGTCGCCGGCCGCTGCGGCACGCTCGACAGCGACCTGATGACGCTGAGCGAGGCCGACGTGTGGAACGCGGTCGACCTGATGACCCCGCTCGCGCTGCGGGCCCGCGACGACCTCGAGGAGTTCCTGGGCGCGCTGGCCACCGGGGCCGAGGTGGACGGCTGGGACCCGCGCGCCGACCGGGTGAACCTGCTGACTTTGCACGCCTCGAAGGGCCTCGAGTTCCCGGTCGTGTTCCTGGTCGGCGTCGAGGACGGCCTGCTGCCCCTGCGGCCCTACGCCGGCGCCCAGCAGACCGACGACGACGTCGCGGAGGAGCGCCGGCTGTTCTTCGTCGGGCTCACCCGCGCCCAGGATCGGCTCTTCGTGTCGCACAGCCGCACCCGTTTCCGCTTTGGATCCGAGCGCGACATGTCCCCGTCACCGTTCCTGTCGGTCATCGACCCGGGCCTGCTCGAACGGCGTGGTCCCGCGGCTCCCCGCAAGCCCAAAGATCGACAGTTGCGCCTGATCTGAACCACTTTTGGCGCGGATCCGTGAGGCCAAGGGGGTGAGTGGGAGAGCTACCGTAGCTGCATTGACGCCGATAGGCTCAGCAAGCCGACCACCGGCCGCAGGACGACCAGGAGGACATCATGTCGGGTTACGGACCGCCGGGCGGACCGTACCAGGGTCAGCCTCAGGATCCATGGGGGCAGGGTCAAGGCGGTCAGCGCGACCCCTATGGCGACCAGGGCTACGGCGACCAGGGCTACGGCCAGGGCGGCGGCGGGGGCTACGGCGACCGCGGCTACGGCCAGGGCGGCGGTTACGGCCAGGGCGGCGGTTACGGCCAGGGCGGCGGTTACGGCCAGGGCGGCGGGGGCTACGGCAACCAGGGCGGCTATCCGGGCCAGGGCTACGACGACCGGCGCGGTGGATACGACGACCGCACCTACCAGCAGCCGGGCGGCGGCTACCAGCCCTACGGCGACGAGCCCGGCGGCTACAACGACGGGCCGCCGCAGTGGGGCCCGTCCCCGGAGCCGGAGAAGAAGAAGCGCTCGGGCGGCACGATCGCGCTGGTCGCCTTCCTCGTGCTGCTGCTCTGCGGCGGCGGTGGCGTCGGCGTGTACTACTACGTGCTGAAGGACAAGAAGGCCGACACCAACGCCCCGGCCGCCTCGGGCTCGTCCAAGCCCGAGACGTCGACCCCCGCGGGCAACGGCGCCGGTCAGTCGGCCGCCCCGAGCGCGGGCTCCTCGCCGACCAAGGCCGGCGTGTCGGCCGGCGACGCGGCCTCGGTCCAGGTCGGCGAGTGCCTCAAGAACGTCGGCACGAGCAACGACAAGCCGCAGATGCAGAAGGTCCAGTGCGGGCCCGGCACCTACGAGGTGCTCAAGCGCATCCCCGGCACGTCCGACAAGAACAAGTGCGAGGGCACGCCGGGCTACTCCCACAACTACTTCTTCGACAGCCCGACGGACGCGAACGACTTCGTGCTCTGCCTCAAGCTGCGTAGCTGACCTGCGAAAACACGGCGGCCCGGGCGATTGCCCGGGCCGTCTTGCGTTTTCGGCCCCCCTTGCCACGCGCTCCCGCGGGGGTGTAGTACATTAGTTCGAGCCAGCCATCGAACGCGTGTTCGGTATGCTTCGATGGTGCCTTATAAGGCTGTCTTGCGTGCGCGCTAGAAAGCCGTAGATGCTCCACGACGACACGCCGTAGAGGTTCCTCTACGCGGTTCTAGCCTGCGCGCTAGAAAGCCCGATACTGTGCGATTCGTGGACCCGGTTCGCAATCCCTACGCTCCCGGCGCCGGTCAGCGCCCGCCCGAGCTCGCCGGCCGCGACCGCGAGCTGCACGCGTTCGACATCGTGCTGGAGCGCGTGGCGCGCGGGCGCCCCGAGCGCTCGCTCATGCTCACGGGGCTGCGGGGCGTCGGCAAGACGGTGCTGCTCAACACCCTGCGCTCCGAGGCCATCTCGCACCTGTGGGGCACCGGCAAGATCGAGGCGCGGCCGGACCAGTCGCTGCGCCGCCCGGTCTCGGCCGCCCTGCACATGGCCGTGCGCGAGCTGGCCCCGCAGCACCGCGCGCCCGACCGGATCGACGAGTTCCTCGGCGTGCTCAAGGCCTTCGCGCTGCGCGAGGACCCGCGCAAGCCGCCGTCCAAGCTGCGCGACCGCTGGCAGCCCGGCATCGACGTGCCGGCCGCGGTCGGGCGCGCCGACTCCGGCGACATCGAGATCGACCTCGTCGAGCTGTTCACCGACGCGGCGAGCGTGGCCAGTGACGTCGGCACCGGAGTGGCGCTCTTCATCGACGAGCTGCAGGACCTCGCGGCCGACGACATCTCCGCGCTCTGCGCCGCCTGCCACGAGCTGTCCCAGACCGGGGCGCCGCTGATCGTGGTCGGGGCCGGGCTGCCGCACGTGCCGGCGCTGCTGTCGGCGTCGAAGTCCTACTCCGAGCGGCTCTTCCGCTACCAGCGCATCGACCGCCTCGACCGGATCGCGGCCGACCTCGCGCTCACCGCGCCGGCCGAACGGGAGGAGGTCGAATACGAGGCGAAGGCGCTCGACGCGCTCTACGAGGCCTCCGGCGGTTACCCGTACTTCGTCCAGGCCTACGGCAAGGCGACCTGGGACCACGCGCCGCGCTCGCCGATCACCGCGGCCGACGTGCGCGTGGCGGCGCCCGAGGCCGAGGCGGAGCTGGCGGTCGGGTTCTTCGGCTCCCGCTACGAGCGGGCGACCCCGGCCGAGCGCGAGTACATGCGCACGATGGCCACCCTGCTGCCGGCCGTCGACGTCTCCGAGGCCGTGCCGACCGCCGAGATCGCCCGCACCCTCGGCCGCAAGCCCGCGAGCCTGTCACCCGCCCGGGACGCCCTGATCAAGAAGGGCCTGATCTACTCGGGCGAGCGGGGAACGGTCGCCTTCACCGTCCCCCACTTCGCCCGCTATCTGCGGACTCAGCCGGCCGAGTGACGGGCCTCCGCCCGTTCCACGACGCCCCGCAGGTCGCGGCGCTCGATCGCGGCCGCCATGAGCTCCGGGAACACGTCCGGCGTGCACGCGAACGCGGGCACCCCGAGCGCGGCCAGCGCCGCGGCGTTCTCCCGGTCGTAGTCCGGCGCGCCCTCGTCGGACAGCGCCAGCAGCGTGATCACCTGCACGCCGGCCGCCGTCATCGCCGCGACCCGCCGCAGCATCTCCTCGCGCACACCGCCCTCGTAGAGGTCGCTGATCAGCACGAAGATCGTTTCCCGGGGCCGGGTGATGAGCTGCTGGCCGTAGGCGATGGCCCGGTTGATGTCGGTGCCGCCGCCGAGCTGGGTGCCGAACAGCACGTCGACCGGGTCGCTGAGGCGATCGGTCAGGTCCACCACCGCCGTGTCGAACACGACCAGCGACGTCTTGATCGAGCGCATCGAGGCCAGCACCGCCGCGAAGACGCCCGAATACACCACCGAGGCCGCCATCGACCCCGACTGGTCGACGCAGAGCACGATGTCGCGCTGCACCGCCTGAGCCCGCCGGCCGTAGCCGATCAACCGCTCCGGCACGACGGTGCGCTGCCGGGCCTGGTAGTGCTTGAGGTTCGCGCGGATCGTGCGGTGCCAGTCGATGTCGTGGTGCCGCGGCCGGTTGATCCGCGCGGCCCGGTTCAGCGCCCCGCTCAGCGCGGTGCGTGTCGGCTGCGCGATGCGCCGCTCGAGCTCGGCGACGACCTTGGCCACCACCTTGCGGGCGGCCCGCTTGCTCTTGTCGGGCATGACCCGGTTGAGCGACAGCAGCGTGCCCACGAGGTGCACGTCGGGCTCGACGGCGTCGAGCATCTCGGGCTCCAGCAGCAGCCGGGTCAGGTTGAGCCGCTCGATCGCGTCGGCCTGCATCACCTGCACGACGGTCGACGGGAAGTATTGCCGGATGTCGCCCAGCCACCGGGCCACCCGCGGCGCCGACGCCCCGAGCCCGGCCCCGCGCGGCCCGGACGTCCCGTCCTCGCCCTGGTCGTAGAGCGCGCCGAGGGCCGCGTCGACCGCCGCGTCCGTCCCGGTGAGCCCGTAGCCGGTGCCCTCGGCCCCGGGGGCCCCGCCCAGCGCGAGCCGCCAGCGCCGCAGCCGCTCGTCGCCCTCGTCCTCAGACATGCAGCTCCCTCCCGAGCAGCCGCGCCGCGACCGGCAGCAGCAACGCGCCGCGGGCCGCGTCGATCTCGTCGTCGGCGCCCGCGCCCGGGCGCCCGGTGCCGATGCCGGCCGCGCGCTCGCCGATCATGCGCCGCTGGGGCGCCGGGTAGCCGCTGAACGTCCGCCGCAGCAGCGGCAGCACCTCGAGGAACGCCTCGGCCGGGATGCCCGTCAGCCACGCGTCGACCAGGGCCAGCAGCCGCTCGTCGTGCACCAGCAGCAGCCCGTCGCCGGCGAGGAAGCCCTCGATCCAGGCCGCCGTGCGGGCCACCGGCACGCCGACGGTCAGCACGAGCGCCATCCGCGCCCCGATCTCGTCGGAGTCGACGGCGCCCGCGTCCAGCAGCAGCCGGTTCATCCGCCCGGTGAGCAGGCCGTGCAGGTCGTCGCGGGTGGCCAGCCCGGACAGCACCGCCTGCCAGCGCGCGTGCGCCTCGGGGTCGTCGACCAGCGCGAGCGCGCCCTGCACCCCGTCGATCCGGTCGCGCATGACCGCCGCGGCGGTGTCGTCGAGCCCGCCGACCGCCGCCGGCAGCCCCACGCAGATCCGGGTGATCATCCCGAGCGTGACCTCGCGGAGCGCCGAAAGGTCGGTACCCCGCACGTCGCCGTATCGCAACGTGCGCGCCAACGCCGGCAGCGCGTCCATCAGGTGCGCCACGTCGGCGTCGAGGGCCATCCGCTCGTCGAGCGCGTCGAGCACCCCGGGCAGCGCGTCCGGCAGTTCGGCGAGCAGGCACCGCTCCACCAGCGTGGTCACGTCGGCCAGGGTCGCGGCGGCCAGGGCCTGCTCGGCGACCCGGGCCGTGGCGGCCTCGAGCACCGTGGTGCCGTAGGCGCCCGCCTCCACCAGGTCGACCGCGAACTCGGGCTGCCAGGCGATCTCCCACTCCTCGCGGAACGTGCCCTTGCCCTTGGCCGCCGCCAGCACCTTGCCCCACTCGACGCCGAGCAGCCGGAGCCGGTGCAGCAGCCGGCTGCGCTCCAGGTCGAAGGGCTGGCGCAGGTCGAGCTTGAGCTCCCGGCGCTCGACCCGGGGCGGCAGCCGCAGCCGCCGCTGGCTGCCGGCGACGTCCCGGGCGATCGGCACCCCGGGCGTCTGGTCGGGCACCCGGCCGAGCCGGTCGCCGACCACGAGCCGCCGGTTGATGAGCGCGAGCCGCAGGTCGTCGCCGTCGCAGAGCACCGCGTGGGCCGCGTCGGTGACCTCGGCGAGCCCGGCCAGCGGCCGCCCGCGCATGGTCGCGAGCGCCTCGGCCAGCCGGGTCGCCTCGATGACGTGGGCGCTGGACACCGGCACGCCGTCCTTGCGCAGCACCCCGGCCGCCCGCACCAGCCAGCGCTCGATCACGTGCGCGTCGACGGAGGTGAACAGGTGGTGATACCAGCCGGGGGAGCGCACGCCGGCGCCGTAGCCCTGCCAGGACGCCAGCCGCGCGTGCGTCCACGGCACCCAGGTCATCGCGACCTTCACCTTCGGCAGGCCGCGCACGACGGCGTTGTCGGCCGCGGCGCTCGGCAGCGGTCCGGTCAGCGCGGGCACGTGCCAGGCCCCGCACACGACGGCCACGCGCTCGAACTCCTTGAGCGCCGCGCGCAGCCCGATGCGCATGTAGGCCTCGCGCCGCTCCTCCTCGACCCGCTCGGCCTCGCCCGGGACCGGCGCGTGCGCCCGCACGACGGTCATCGCCTCGGCGATGGCCGCGAACGGGGACTGGTCGACCCGGTGCTCGACCACGTCCTCCCACCAGCGCTCGGGATCGTCGTAGCCGGCCGCCTCCGCCAGCGCACCGAGCGGGTCGAGCCGCACGTCGTCGTCGGACTGCGGGGCCGGCGGCGGGGACGCCAGGCGCACGGCCGCCGGCATGTCCACGAACCGCACCGGCACCTCGCGCGCCACGGCCCACCGGATCGCCTGCCACTCCGGCGAGAACTCGGCCAGCGGCCAGAACGAGGCGCGCAGCTTCGGGTCGGGGTTGTCCGCGGGGTAGGCCAGCAGCGCCACCGGCGCCCGCATGTCCTCGTCCCCGGCGAAGGGCACGAGCGCGTCGGCCTCCGGCGGCCCCTCGATCAGCACCACCTCGGGCTGGAACTCGGCCAGCGCCCGGCGCACCGCCCGGGCCGACCCCGGCCCGTGGTGGCGAATCCCGAGCAGCAACGGCTCACTCGCCACGGCGGGCCGCTCGGTAGAAGTCCCGCCAGCCCTCGCGCTCGCGCACCACCGTCTCGAGGTATTCCTGCCACACCACCTGGTCCGACACCGGGTCCTTGACCACGGCGCCGAGGATGCCCGCGGCCACGTCCCCGGCCCGCAGCACCCCGTCGCCGAAGTGCGCGGCGAGCGCCATGCCGTTGGTGACCACCGAGATCGCCTCGGCCGTGGACAGCGTGCCGCTGGGCGACTTGAGCTTGGTCCGCCCGTCCTCGGTGACCCCGTTGCGCAGCTCCCGGAAGACGGTGACCACGCGCCGGATCTCGTCGGCGGCCGGCGGCAGCTCGGGCAGCTCCAGCGCCTTGCCGAGCGCCGCGACGCGCCGCGCGACGATGTCGACCTCCTCCTCGACGCCCGCCGGGACCGGCAGCACCACGGTGTTGAACCGGCGCCGCAGCGCGGAGGAGAGCTCGTTGACGCCGCGGTCGCGGTCGTTGGCGGTGGCGATGACGTTGAAGCCCTTGCGCGCCTGGACCTCCTGCCCGAGCTCGGGCACCGGCAGGGTCTTCTCCGACAGGATCGTGATCAGCGTGTCCTGCACGTCGGAGGGCACCCGGGTGAGCTCCTCGATGCGTGCGATCCGCCCGTCGGCCATCGCGCGCAGCACCGGGCTCGGCACCAGCGCGGCCCGGCTCGGCCCCTCGGCGAGCAGGCGGGCGTAGTTCCAGCCGTAGCGGATCGCCTCCTCGGGCGTGCCGGCCGTGCCCTGCACGAGCAGCGTCGAGTCGCCGCTGATCGCCGCGGCCAGGTGCTCGGAGACCCAGGTCTTCGCGGTGCCGGGCACCCCGAGCAGCAGCAGCGCGCGGTCGGTGGCGAGGGTGGCGACGGCGACCTCCATGAGCCGCCGCGGTCCGACGTATTTCGGCGTGATCGCGGTGCCGTCGGCCGCCTCGCCGCCGAGCAGGTAGGTGACCACGGCCGAGGGCGAGAGCCGCCACCCCGGCGGGCGCGGCCGCTCGTCGCCGGCCGCGAGCGCGATGAGCTCGGCCGCGAACTCGTCCTCGGCGTGCCGCCGCTGCACCGTCTCGGCGACGGGCGCGCCGGCGACGTGGGCGGCGGTGACATCGACTGTGCTGGTCACGCTGGCTCCTGGGAGATCGGGTCGGACGTCGGGGGTCATGCCAGCTCGGCCAGCATGTCGTGGCGGAAGCGCAGGGTGTCGGCGAAGCGGCCGACGATCGAGGACATCGGGTCGTCGGAGGGCAGGGCGGCGGCCATGCGGGTCGCGCGGGCCGCGGTGTCGGCCGGCAGCCGCAGCGCGGCCAGCTCGCACAGCCCCGCCAGGCGCCAGCCCGCCGAGCGCCGGCCGCCGAGGTCGTCCAGCGCGCCGAACACCGCCTCGGCCAGCGGCTCCGGCCACGGCCGCGGGCACAGCTCGAGCACGTGCTCGACGCCGACCGCGGCGGCCCCGGCGAGGCCCCGGCGCAGCACTCCGACCGCGAGGGCGGCGAGCGCGTCGGAGGGCAGCGCGTCATAGAGCGCCTCGAGCAGCAGCCGGTCGTCGGGGCGGCCGCCCGCCGCGACCTCCTCGGTGAGCCGCCCGGTCAGCGCCGTGGCCCAGCGGGGATCCCGCTGCCCGGCCGCGGCCCGGGCCAGCCCGCGGCGCAGGACGGCGGCCCACTCGTCGGTCACCGGCAGCGCCAGGAACTCCTCCGGCTCGCCCCACACCCGCAGCGGCGTGCGGGTCAGCAGCTCCTCCAGCCACCACGCCCGCTCGCCGATCCCGGCGGGCGGGCGCGGCACGATCCCGTCGCGGCGCATCGCCTTGTCGCAGGCGCTCGGCGGCACCACCTGGATCCGCCCGCCGGCGATCCGCACGCACGCCGTGGTCCGCTCGATCATCCGCCGCGCATAGGCGCTGTCGGGCAGCATCGCCAGCAGGTCGAGCCCGACGATCCGCACCTCCTTGCGCCGGTCGTCGAGGGCACCCTCCAGCACCGGCTCATCGGCGAGGGAGAGCCCGGTCGCGAACGTGGCGAGCAGCGCCGCGCGGTCCTCGGGCGTCTCGGTCGGCCAGACGTCGGCGAGCATGTCGCGGCCGCGCTGCTCGCCCTCCGGCCCACCCCGGCGCACCGCGGTGAGGATGCCGACGCGCCGGCCGATCGAGCCGAGCTCCCAGCCCTGGGCGTCGTCGGCGGGGGCACCGGAGGCATCGTGGGCATCGGCCGCCGTGGCGTCGAGGAACGCCCACTCGGGCCGCTGCCGGGCCAGCCACGCCGCTCGGGACCCGCCGGCCGCGGCGACGAGCGGCCGCAGCGCCCGGTGCCGCCGCGCGACCTCCAGCAGCGCGGGCAGCAGCTCACCCGGCACCCGCCGGTCGTGCACGGCCCCGAGCCACTCGGCGAGCAGCTCCAGCCGGCCGTCGGCGTCGCGGACCGGCACCGCGTTGCTGGTGCCGTAGCCGGCCGCGTCCACGGCGAGCAGGTCCGCCGCCCGCGCCGCCGCCGCCCAGGCCACGAGCGGGATCCCGGAGTCGTCGGGGGCCGGCTCCGGCACCGTGAGCCCGGCCCGCGCCCGGAACCCGGCCCGCCGGAACAGCGTCAGCGTCCCGGCCGCGTCGAGCAGCGCCTCCGCCGGGTCCTCGCCGGGCCGCCCGACCCCGGCCGGCAGCGTCCGCCGCTGCGTCCCGACGAGCGCGGTCGCCAGCACGTCGCCCCAGTCCGGCCCGTTCACAGCCGCACCAGCCGCTCGTCGGCCCACACCCCGAGGGGGCGCAGCCCGCCCGCCGACCACTCGCCGGTGACGGTCGCGGGCCGCCCCGCGGTCACCGCCACCAGCCGCCAGGGTTCTCCGGCCGCCGGGTCGAGCGGCAGCCCGAACCCGTCGGCGTCGGCCAGCGCCCACCCGGAGCCGTCGCGCACCGGGCACACCCCGTCGAGCGCCATCGGCCAGTAGTCGAGCCAGGGGTCCGCGGCCAGGGCGAGCGCGTGCGCCCGCAGGTTGTCCTCGATCCCGGCGCCGCCGGCGACGAAGTGCATCCGCTCCGGCGGCGCGTGCCGCTTGGCGATGAGCGCCCGGGCCGGCTGACCACCCGGATACAGGCACACGTCGGCGTCGAACTCGGTGCCGGGCAGCAGGTCGACGGGGAGCGACTGGCCCGCCACGGCGAACGACAGCACGATCAGCGGCTGCCCGGACCCGGCCCCGCGCAGCCAGGCCCGGCGCACGGTCAGCTGGTCCTCGATCTCGTCGCGCACCCCGTGCACCTGCCAGCGGTCGCGCACGGGCACCCCGGCCAGCACCGTCTCGGTCGCGATCGGCACCCCGACCCGCATCCGCACGCTCGCCGCGAGCTCCTCGGGCAGCTCCTCCTGCCGCCGGTAACCCCCGACGAGGAGGTGCAGCCGCGCCAGCTCGCCCAGCAGGCGCTCGGGGGAGCCCAGCACGGCGCCGGTCCGGCGCAGGATGCCCGCGGCGCTGGCCGCCTGGGCGTCGACGAGCCGGGCGGTCATCGTGTCCCAGGCCGCGCCGCCCTTGCCGGTGCCGGCGAGCCCGGCGCGGACCTGGTCGGCGAGCCAGCGGTCGAGCTCGTCGAGCCCGGCGGCGATCCGGTCGGCCCGGCGCGCCTGCGCCTTCTCGCTGACCGGCGCCCGGCCACCGGCGCGGCCGCCGGGCTTCGGCTCCTCGGCCGGTCCGGCGGTGGCACGGTTGGCGCGGGCCGCCCGGGCCGCCTGCCACGCACTCGCCCACGAGGGTGCGACCGCCTCCGGCACCGAGCCGGAGGACCACCGCAGCAGCAGGGCGAGCGCGTGCTTGCACGGGAACTTGCGGCTCGGGCAGGTGCACTTGAACGCGGGCTCGGTGAGGTCGACCGCGGTCTGATACGGCGTGCTCCCGCTGCCCTGGCACAGCCCCCACAGGGTCGGGTCGATGTCGTCGGCGGCGCTGAGGCCGGTCTCCAGCCAGACGCGGTCGCCGGCGAGCCCGCGCGCCGCCCGCTGCGCGGACGAGTCGGGGGCCAGCGCCATCACCTGGTCGGTCGTCCAGACCGTGGTGACCGTCGTTGTTTCCGCCATGCTGCTTACCGTAGTGAGGGGGTACGACATTTCCCCGCTGGGTATGTTTCCGTCATGAGACCCGTACGTACCGCAGCCCGTTCGATGCTCGCGGCGATCTTCGTGGTCCAGGGATGGGCCGCGCTCACAGGCCCGGCGCGACTGGCGGGCCGGGCCAAGCCCGTCACCGACCGGCTCGAGCCGACCATCAAGGCGCTGCACCCGAGCCTGCCGACCGACGCCGAAACCCTCGTGCGGGTCAACGGCGCGGCCCAGATGGCCGGTGGCGTGCTGCTCGCGACCGGGCACGCGACCCGGCCGGCGGCGCTGCTGCTGGCCGGCTCACTGGTGCCCACGACCCTGGCCGGCCACGCGTTCTGGGACATCGAGAACCCGCAGGACCGGGCCCAGCAGCGCATCCACTTCATGAAGAACCTGGGCCTGATGGGCGGCCTGCTGCTGGCCGCGCTCGACCGCGAGGGCCGGCCCGACCTGCGCTGGCGTGCGGGTCACGCGGGCAAGACGCTCAAGCGGGCCCGGCGCCACCTCAAGGGCAGTTCACCCATTCCTCTTGGCCGTCGGTGAACACCTGACGCTTCCAGATCGGCAGCCGCGCCTTCACCTCGTCCACGAGCCGGGCGCAGAGCGCGAACGCCTCCGCCCGGTGCGCGGTCGACACGGCCGCGGCCAGCGCGACGTCGCCGATCTCCAACCGCCCGACCCGGTGCGAGACGGCGAGCGCGCGCACCGCGGGGTCGGCGGCGATCTCGGCGGCCACCTCGGCGAGCACGTCACCGGCGCTGGGGTGGCCCTCGTACTCGAGCTCGACCACGCCCCGCCCGCCGTCGTGGTCGCGCACGACGCCGGCGAACGACACGACGGCCCCGGCGGCCCGGTCGGCGACGGCCCGCTCGTGCGCCTGGACGTCGAGGGGCTCGGTGGTGACCTGGGTGCGGATCACGCGCGGTCCCCGTCCAGCAGGGGCACGAGCTGGGCGAGCGCGCCCGCGTGGCCCTCGGCGCCGGGCGGGATGACCGCGAACCCGACGGAGCCGGCCAGCCCGCGCAGCATCGACGAGCCGACGTGGGCGACCGGGTGGGCGCGGCCGCCGGCCAGCGTGACCAGCGCGAGGTGGGTGAAGTCGCCGCGGCCGGGGACGTCGGCGCCGAGGGTCACGGTGGCCGGCTCGGGCACCGTGCGGCCGGTGAGGCCGGCGAGCAGGGGCAGTACCAGAGAAACGAGCGCGACGAACGTGGACTGCGGGTTGCCCGGCAGGCCCGCGACGAACTGCCCGCCGGGTAGCTGCGCGACGAGCATCGGGAAGCCGGGGCGCACGGCCACGGTGTTGACGACGTAACGGGCGCCGAGCTCGGCCAGCGCCGGGTGCAGGTGGTCGACCGGCCCGTGCATGGTGCCGCCGGTGGTGCAGATGACCTGCGCGCCGGCGTCGACGGCCTCGCGCAGCGCGGCCACGTGCTCCTCGAGCGTGTCGGCGACCGGCCCGCGCGCGTGCACGACCTGGGTGCCGGCGCGGCGCAGCCAGGAGGGCAGGGCCGGCCCGAGCGCGTCGCGGACCCGGCCGCCGGCGGGGGCGCCGGAGGTGAGCAGCTCGTCGCCGAAGACCAGCAGCGCCGCGCGGGGGGCCGGGCGGCAGGTCAGCGTGTCGTACCCGCACGACGCCGCCAGCCCGATGACCCCGGGCGTGACCGGGGTGCCGGCGGGCAGCAGCACCTCGCCGGCGGCCGCCTCCTCGCCCTGGCGGCGCCAGTCGGGCTGCCGGCGGACGGCCCCACTGACCAGGCCGTCGACGGTCTCGGACTCCTCGACGCGGACGACGGCGGTGGTGCCGTCGGGCACCATGGCGCCGGTGGCGATCTCGACGCAGGTGCCGTCGGCGGTGAGCGGCGCGGCGGTGTCCCCGGCGAGCACCCGCCCGACGATCCGCCAGGGCGCGGGCCCGCGGGCGGCCCAGCCGTCGACGCTGGAGGTGGCGAAGGCGGGCAGGTCGGTCAGGGTGACCAGGTCGGCGGCGAGGGTGAGGCCGTCGGCGTCGGCGAGGGGCACCTCGACGGGCTCCGGCGCGACCGCCGAGCCCGCGGCGTGCACGATCTCGCGGGCGGTCGTCCAGGCGATCGGTGACGTCACGGTCGAAGCCTAATGCTCCGGTCCGCGTCACCTGCGGACCGTTGCTCCCGTCAGACACCATTCGGCGCTGCGCGCCGTCATTGCCGGGTCCGCGTGGGCTCGGCCTTGCTTCATCCCTCAGTGATCTCCGCCGCGAAGCTGCTCCACCGCGTGCTTGAGAACCGGTCCGAGCACGGCCAATCCATCCTTCGCGCCACCCCGGGACCCGGGGAGGTTGACGACGAGCGTCCGCCCCGCGACTCCGGCGAGCCCGCGCGACAGGATCGCGGTCGGCACCTTCGCCGCGCCGGCCGCCCGGATCGCCTCCGCGATGCCCGGCACCTCGTAGTCGAGCACGCGGCGCGTCATCTCGGGCGTCCGGTCGGTGGGCGTGATCCCGGTGCCCCCGCTGGTCAGGACGACGTCCGCGGCCGGCACCGCCGCCCGCAGCGCCGCCTCGACCGGCTCCCCGTCGGGGACCACGACGGGCTCGTCCACCTCGAACCCCAGCGCTCGCAACCCCTCGACCAGCAGCGGCCCGCTGGTGTCGGCGTAGACGCCCGCCGCCGCCCGGTTGGACGCCACCACCACGACCGCCCTCATCGCTGCCACACCCCGGTCTTCCCGCCCTCCTTGCGCAGCACCCGCACGTTCTCGATCGAGGCCGCCGGGTCCACCGCCTTGATCATGTCGATGAGCGCCAGCCCCGCCGTCGCCACGGCGGTCAGCGCCTCCATCTCGACGCCGGTCCGGTCGGCCGTCTTCGCCACGACCTCGATCTCGATGGTCTCGTCACGCAGCGTCAACTCGACCGTCACGCCGTGCAGGGCGATGGGATGACATAACGGCACAAGATCGGGCGTCCGCTTCGCGCCCATGATCCCGGCGATGCGGGCGACCGCCAGAGCGTCACCCTTCGGCAGCGCTCCATCACGCAGCAGCGCGACGACTTCGCTTGTGGTGCGGACGAATCCCGCCGCGACGGCCCGGCGCGCGGTGATGTCCTTCGCGGCCACGTCGACCATCCGCGCCGCCCCGGACGAGTCCACGTGCGTCAGCTCATTTGGCACCCAGAGAGCTTAGTCACCGGAGGCGCGCGGCCGTTTGATCATGCAGGCTAAGGCTTAGCCACGTCGATTTCGCTATACGGAGCGTCACGTTCGCGTCGCCAAATCGTGACAAAGGCCGTTATAGTTCGCAAACTATGATTCGACGGACAAATCGCTTTGGGCATCTTGCGTTTTGCACCCTAGGCTGCGTTCAGCGCTTCGGACTTCGATGATTTTCGATATTCGGAGGCTGACGGGGGTCGAATTCAGCAGCGACCTTTGGGGGCGAAACATGGAGAAGGACCACACCTGGCAGTGACCCGTTCGACGGGTTGACAAGCCCGCGGCCACATCGGCCACGATGAAGCGGGCCGATGCAGAAAACACCGCGAACCGACGACGCGACCAACCAGCGCCTCTGGCGCCTCGTTGGTCCCGTCGTCGTCGGCGGGTCCGCCGCCGTCCTCACGGCACTGTCGTCATTCGCCGAGCGTCCGACCGCCGTCGCGGGCCTGGCCGTCCTCGCGATCGTGCTGGTCGGCAACGGTTTCGCCGTGATCGACGTGCGCATCCGATCGGTCTCCGACGGCATCGTGCCGACCACGGCCGTGATCACCCTTGCCGCGGTCTTCCTCCCGGCGCCGGCCATGATCCTGGGCACCGCCTGCGGCGCGTTCCTGTCCCAGCTGAGCCGCCGCGCGAACGATCCGATGAAGATCGGGTTCAATGTCGGAAAAGACACTATCGGCGCGACGGCCGCGGTTGCCGCCGCCGGCGCCGTCGGAACCTCGCCAATACTGCTCAATACCACTTTTTCCGTAATCGCCGTCATACCCGGACTTTTCGCCGCATTCGTCGCGTATATGCTCGTCGATGAGATCGTGTCGCACGCGCTGTTCTCGATCATCACGGGCAAACCGTTCCGGCAGCTGATCCTGGCGCAGGTCAACTTCACGATCATCACGCGCCTCGGGCTCTTCGGAGTCGCGCTCGCCACCGTCCTGGCCTACCGGATCAGCGAATGGCTCCTGCTGGTCCTGCCGCCGCTGGTCTTCGCGATCCACCTCGCGGCCGCCAACCAGCTGCGCACCCGCCAGGGCAACGAGGCGTGGCAGCGCCTCGCCGAGGCCACCGACGAGTTCAACTCCGTCGACGAGACCGCGGTGCTCTACGCCGCCGTCCGCCGGGCCACCGACATCTTCTCGACCGACCAGGCCGAGGTCGAGATCCATCCGCCCAGCGGCGGGTCCCGCCTGGTGCGCAGCAACGGCTCGGAGATCCTTTACGACGGCCCGCCCGGCGAGGCGCCGGCCGCCGAGGGCTACCTGATCCCCGTCGCGCTCGAGAGCTACCGCGGCGACGGCGACCTCGGCCAGCTGCGCCTGCGGTTCCGGGGCTCCGGGCCGGTGCGGTTCACCGAGCGCGAGCAGTACACCCTGCGCACCTTCACCGCCGCCCTGTGCACGGCGATCCGCAACGCCGCGACCTTCGCCGAGACCCAGCGCCTCGCCGACAGCCACGCGCGGGCCGCGGCGCAGGACCCGCTCACGCGGCTGGCGAACCGGCGGCGGCTGCAGCAGTACGGCAACGACATCCTCGCCGGGCAGGCCGGGGTGGTGGGCGTACTGCTGATCGACCTCAACCACTTCAAAGAGGTCAACGACACCCTCGGGCACGCCGAGGGCGACCGGGTGCTGCTCGCCGTCGCCGAACGCCTCACCGCCGCGGCCCGCCCCGGCGACCTGGTCGCCCGCTTCGGCGGCGACGAGTTCGCGGTCCTCCTCGCCGGCCTCAGCGCGCCCGCGATCGCCGAGCTGCGCGCCCACGCCATGCTCGACGCGCTCGCCCCGCCCATCGAGCTCGACGACATGCGCATCAGCGTCGAGGCCAGCTGCGGCGTGACCACCGGCACCAGCGGAAGCGTCGGCGAGCTCCTGCGGCGCGCCGACATCGCGCTGTACCAGGCCAAGCAGGAGGGCCAACGAGTCGTCGTCTACGCCCAGGCGCGCGACACCGCCGACGTCAACAGCCTCACCCTCGGCGGCGACCTGGCCCGCGCCATCGCCGAGCACCAGTTCACCGTCCACTTCCAGCCCATCGTCGACCTCGCCAGCGGCCGGGTCATCGCCGCCGAGGCCCTGACCCGCTGGCAGCACCCCGACCAGGGCCCGCTCTCGCCCGACCGGTTCCTGGGCGCCATCGAGCGCTCCGGGCAGCTCGCCGCGTTCGCCGACGCCGTGCTGGACCAGGCCCTGATCGCCGTCACGGACTGGGCGGACGCCGGCTACCAGATCCCCGTCGCGGTCAACGTCTCCCCGCGCAGCCTGCTCGACCCGTCCTTCCCGGACGCGGTGGCCAGACGCCTGAGCGCGCGCGGGGTGCCGGCCTCCGCCCTGGTCATCGAGCTCACCGAGTCGGTGACGCTGAGCAAGCTCGAAGTCGTCGACGAGGTCCTGGCCGCCCTGCGCGACCAGGGCATCCGCCTCGCCCTGGACGACTTCGGCACCGGCTTCTCCTCGCTGGCCACCCTGGCCCGCGTCCCGGTCGACGAACTCAAGATCGACCGCAGCTTCGTGTCGGCGATGAACGCCTCGGCCCCCGGCGCCGTGGTCCGCTCGACCATCGACCTGGGCCGCAGCCTCGACCTGCTGGTGGTGGCGGAGGGCGTGGAGCGCGAGGACCAGCGCCAGCAACTGTGGGAGCTGGGCTGCCCCGCGGGCCAGGGCCACCTGTTCGCGCGGGCCATGCCCCCGGACCGTCTGCTGGCCCAGCTGCACCGGGGCGAGGGCCACCTGGCCGACCCCCTGCACGACACCGGCGCGGTGATCCGCATGTCGAGAAGCCGCCGAGCCCGCCGCATGAGCCTCGGCGCCGAACCCCCGCCCGGCCGCGAGAGGTCCACCTGACCTTCGGCACAATTGGGCGCATCGCTACCGACCTGCGCCCCCGCCTCCTGGACGCCGCCTTCTACGCGCTGTGCGCCGTCTTCGCCGCGGTGACCGCCCTGACGTCCACCCTGCTGCCGCACCGGGCCTGGGGCCAGGTCGTCTGGATCGGCTACACGGCCGGCGCCGTGCTGGTCCTGCTGATCGCCCGGTGGCGGGTGATTCCCCTGCTGTTCGCCGCGACCGCACTCCTGCCGCTGCTGATCGAGTCGATCCAGCGAGCGGCCGGCCGCACGGACCGGGCCCAGGAGGAGGTCCTGGTGGTCGAGCGGATGGGCGACCGCCTGGTCCACACCGGCACCCCGTACCTCTCCCACGACGCGATCGCCGCCCTGCCCGAGCCCGACCGCCTGATGGGGTACGCCCCCTACCAGCCCGGCATGGCCGTCTTCGGCCTTCCCCGAGCCGCCTTCGGCGAGGCCTGGTGGACCGACGCCCGGGTGTGGTTCGCCGTGGCCACGGTGTTCTGCCTGCTCTGGACCCTGCGCCTGCTGGCCTTCTCGACCCGCGCCATCCCGCTGGCCCAGTCCGTGGCCGTCCTGCCCCTGTGCACCCTGACCCTGGCGACCGGCGGCGACGACCTCCCGGTGCTGGCCCTGTGCCTGCTGGCCCTGGCCCTGTCGGCGAGCGACCGCTTCCTGGCCGCCGGCGTGGCGGTCGGCCTGGCCGGCGCCCTGAAGCTCTTCGCCCTGCCGGTGGCCCTGGTCCTACTGGTCCTGGCCCTGTCGACCCGCCGCCGCCCGGCCTGGTTCGCCGCGACCGCCCTCGGCATCCCGCTCCTGGCCCTGCTCCCGGCCCTCCTGGTCGACGCCGACGCGTACCTCGAGAACGCCGTCCGCTTCCCCGGCGGCCACGGGCTGGTGACCAGCCCCGCCCAGTCCCCGCTGCCCGGGTACCTCATCGCCTCGGCCCTCCCGGCGGGCCGCACGGTCGCCCTGGCCCTGCTCCTGCTGGCCGGCGCGGTCATCGCCCTGCAGCTCCTGCGCAATCCCCCGAGGTCCTCGGGCCGGGCCGCGGCGTACATCGCCGCCGGCCTGACCGCCGCGATCATGCTCACGCCCGCGACCCGCTTCGGCTACCTCCTGTACCCGGTGGCCTTCCTCGCCTTCTGGTGGTCCCAGCACAAGACGCGTGAGCCGGTCCCGGCGTAGACAGAAGGCATGGGGTACCGCAACCGCGAAGAGGCCGGCGCCGTCCTGGCCGAGCTCCTGGCCGAGTTGCTGGCCGCCCGCGCCGACCGCGAGGACGCCATCGCGCTCGGGCTGGTCCGCGGCGGCGTGCCGGTGGCCGCGGAGGTCTCCCGCCGCCTGCGCATTCCCCTGGACGTCCTCGTGGTCCGCAAGCTGGGCGTGCCGTGGGCTCCGGAGGTGGCCTTCGGCGCCGTGGGGCCCGGCGGCGTACGCGTCATCAACGACGACATCGCACGCCACCTCGGCCACGAGGAGATCGTCGCCGTGCTGCGCCACGAGTCCGCCGAGCTCCGCCGCCGCGAGCACCACTTCCGCCGCGGCCGCCCGCCCCTGAACCTCGACGGCCGCACGGCCCTCGTGATCGACGACGGCCTGGCTACGGGCGCGACCGCGGGCGCCGCGGTGGCGGTGGCGAGGTCTCTCGCGGCGAGCACCGTGATCCTGGCCGTCCCGGTGGGCGCGGCGGAGGCGGTGGCGCGCCTGCGGCGATCGACGGACGAGCTCGTCTGCCCGCTGGTGGAGTCCGACTTCGGCGCCGTGAGCCGCTTCTACGAGGACTTCCACCAGCTCACCGACGCCGACGTGACGGCCCTTCTGGCCTGACCGGCGCTGCTCCTCAGCGGCCACATCGGCCCGCGGGCGCCGGCAGGTGGCATCCGCTCCAGTGTGTCCGACGCATGCCGCACGCTGCCCGAACCGGCCTCGCTGTGCGCGCGCGGACAGCGACCGGCGAGGCCGCGCGGGCCAGCGCCGACGGGCCAGCGACCCGGGGGCCAGCGACCGGCAGCTCGACCAGTGCGAACAGCGACCGGCGAGGCCGCGCGGGCCAGCGCCGACGGGCCAGCGACCGGCAGCTCGACCACTGCGGCCAGCGACCGGCCAGGCCGCGCGGGCCAGCGCCGGCGGCTCCACCACTGCGAACAGCGGCCGCCGATGACCGCGCGCCGGCGTCGATCCCGAGCCGTCTAGATCGCCATGTCCACGAACCGCGACAGATGCAGCTGAGCCGCGACCGTGATGCTGTCCGTCGGCCCGTTCCGGTGCTTGGCCACGATGAAGTCCGCCTCGCCCGCGCGCGGCGACTCCTTGTCGTAGTAGTCATCGCGGTGCAGCAGGATGACGACGTCCGCGTCCTGCTCGATCGACCCGGACTCGCGCAGGTCGGACAGCTGCGGCCGCTTGTCGGTGCGCTGCTCGGGGCCACGGTTCAGCTGACTGACCGCGACCACCGGGCACTCAACCTCCTTGGCCAGCAGCTTGAGCCCACGGGACAGGTCCGCGACCTCCTGCTGCCGGCTCTCGGTGCGCTTCGGGCTCGTCATGAGCTGCAGATAGTCGACCACGATGAGCTTGAGATCGTGCCGCTGCTTGAGCCGCCGCGCCTTGGCCCGGATCTCCATCAGGTTCATGCTGGGCGTGTCGTCCACGAACAGCGGCGCCTCGCTGATCTCGCCCATGCGCCGCGCGAGCTTGGTCCAGTCGTCATCGGACAGCTGCCCGGACCGCAGCACGTGCAGCGGCACCCGGGCCTCGGCCGAGAGCAGCCGCATGACGATCTCGACCTTGGACATCTCCAGGCTGAAGATGGCCGAGGCCATGTTGTGCTTCACCGAGGCCGCGCGGCTGAAGTCCATCGCGGCAGTCGACTTCCCGAGACCGGGTCGACCGGCCACGATGATCAACTGGCCCGCGTGCAGGCCGTTCAGGAGGCGGTCCAGGTCCTGGAAGCCGGTCGGGACGCCGGTCATCATGCCGCCCTGCGCGCCGACCGCCTCGATCTCGTCGAGAGTCGGCTGCAACATCTCCGCGAGCACCGCGAAATCCTCGCTGACGCGCTTCTCGGTGACGTCGTAGATGGCCTGCTGCGCGAGGTCCACCACGTCGTCGACGTCGCGCCCGCCCGGGCCGTCGGAGCCGTAGCCGAGCTGCACGATCCGCGTCCCGGCCTCGATCACGCGGCGCAGGACGGCGCGCTCGGCCACGATGCGGGCGTAGTAGCTGGCGTTCGCGGCGGTCGGCACCGCGGTCATCAGCGTGTGCAGGTAGGGCGCGCCGCCGATCTTGGCGATGTTGCCGCTGTCGGCCAGTGCGGCGGCCACGGTGACGGCGTCGGCGGGCTCGCCGCGACCGTAGAGGTCCAGGATCGCGTCGTAGATGGTGCTGTGGGCCGGCTTGTAGAAGTCCTGCGTCTTGAGGATCTCGACGACGTCGGCGACCGCGTCCTTGCTCAGCAGCATGCCCCCCAGCACGCTCTGCTCGGCGGCGACGTCCTGCGGCGGGGTGCGCTCGAAGGTGCTGGCGCCGCCCGAGGGAGGACCGGACGCCTTACGGTCACCGCGCTCACCGCGCTCGCCACGGTCACCACGCTCGCCGCGCTCGCCGCGCTCGAAGCGTTCGCCCGACTCCGGGGGCGGCTCCTCGTCCCAGTCGTGCTCGCTGCTGCGCCTGTCCTCGGTGATCGACATTTCCGCCCCCCAACGCCACACCCGCCTGGTCATTAGACCTCGGGGGTATGACAAAAACTCGCCGGCGCGCGATGCGCCCGCGCAACGGTATGGGGCGACTGGCGTTGGGTGAAAGTTAGCCGGTGGACAAGCCTCTGGACAACCTGTGGACCGAGGCCGCAGACCTTGGGAAAGCTTGTGCACAGCCCTGTGGAAAACTACGTGAACGACCCGTTCACCTGTCCTCTGAGCTGCGCATACGTTCTCCACAGCCTGTGTGCGGGAAAAAGAGCCTCGCGAATCCTCATCTGGACGACCGATTGCGAAAAGGTCACGAAAGGGTGACGCTTTCCGGCGTGGGGTACCCGGATTGGGATCGGCCGCGAGGCCGCGAGCGGCAGGCACCGGAGACGGGCCGCTGGGATCCGCGCCATGAGCGCTGGATCCCGCAGCAGCGTGTGTCGGAGGGGGACGACTACGGCATCGAGCCGTTCCCGGCCCGCTCCGACCCGAACCGGCGTCCGGGCCAGGGCCGCGTGCTCGATCACGACGAGTGGGCCACCCGACGTCCCCGCCGCCGCCTGCCCCTGCCGCCGCCCCCGCCCGAGGACCGCGAGGACGACGAGGAGGAAGAGGACGACGAGGAGGAGCCGGACCAGCACAGCGTCTACATCGGCTCGTTCATCTCGACGGCCTGCTGGTACCTCATCCCCTTCGCCGCCTACACCGCGTGGTCGCTGACCCTGCCCGACGACCCGCGCCCGGGCTGCACCAACGCGTTCGGCCTGCCCTGCCCGTCGCAGCACGACGAGGCCCTGACGAACATCGGCCGGCTGGTGCCGCAGCTCGCCGTCTCGCTGGCGATCAGCATCGTGGTCGCCATGTTCCTGGGCAAGGTGACGACGGGCTGGCGGCCCTTCGCGATCGGCTTCGCCAGCGCGGTGCTGGGCGCGGGGGTGGCGACGGTCGGATTCGCCGTACTGGCGACGCAGCACTTCTCCCTTTGACAACTCGTCGATCACCATTGGGTCACCGTCGGATCACGCCGGGAGCCGTTCCCTGAGCGCCGCCGTCTGACCGGCCAAACACCTCACGAGGAGGCTTCGATGGCCGGTCGGCACGCAGTACGACGCCTGCGGCTCGCCGCGGTGGTGACACTGGCCGCCACCCTGCTGGCGGCCTGCGGCGGCACGGACAAGTTCGACAGCGACAGCGGGAGCAAGGCGGCCCCGGGCCAGAACTACGGCACGCCGGGGGGCATGGTCGGCGGCGCGACGCCGGAGTCGAACGGCGACGCCGCACGCGCGGCCGCCGGCGAGGTCTCCGCGGCCGACCGGCCCGTGTCGACGTTTGCGGTGGACGTCGACACGGCCTCGTACGGCTTCGCGAAACGCACCCTCGAATCCGGCCGCCGCCCCGCGACGAGCACGATCCGCCCGGAGGAGTTCGTGAACTCCTTCGACCAGCAGTACCGCGAGCCCGAGGGCAACGGCTTCTCGATCAGCACCGACGGCGCGCGGATGCCGTCCACCCACCGCGGCGCCGACGAGTCCACCCGCCTGCTGCGCGTGGGCCTGCAGACCCGCGCCGGTTCGGACGCCGGCCGCCCGGACGCGGCCCTGACCTTCGTCGTGGACGTCTCCGGCTCGATGTCGGAGCCGGGCAAGCTCGACCTGGTCCAGCGCGGCCTGCACACGCTCGTGGACCAGCTGCGCCCGACGGACTCCGTGGCCCTCGTCGCGTACTCCGACGAGGCCGAGGTCCTGCGCCCCATGACCCAGGTCCGCGACCGCGACGGCGTGGACGCGGCCATCGACCGCCTCAAGGTCTCGGGCAGCACGAACCTCGAGGCCGGCCTGCGCCTCGGCTACGACACCGCGCGCAAGGGGTTCCGCGGCAACGCCACGAACCGCGTCATCCTGCTGTCCGACGGCCTGCCGAACGTGGGCACGACCGACGCCACCCCGCTCGTGCGCGAGATCCAGGAGGCGGCGGCCAAGCAGATCACGCTCATGGGCGTCGGCGTGGGCAGCGACTACGGCGACCGCTTCATGGAGCAGTTGGCGGACAAGGGCGACGGCTACGTGGTGTACGTCAGCAACCAGACGGAGGCCGACCGAGTCTTCGTGCAGCAGCTCCCCGCGACCGTCGCCGTGCGCGCCCTGGACGCCAAGGCCCAGGTCGAGTTCGATCCGAAGACGGTCCTCTCGTACCGTCTGATCGGCTACGACAACCGAGCCCTCGCCGCGTCCGACTTCCGCAACGACCGGGTCGACGGCGGCGAGGTCGGTCCCGGCCACGCGGTGACGGCCCTGTACGCCCTGCACCTGCGCCCCGGCGCCGAGGGCCACCTGGCCGACGTGCGGGTGCGCTGGCAGGACCCGGCGAGCCACCAGCCGAGCGAACTCGCCCGGCCCGTCAAGGTCACGGACCTGAACGCCGACTTCGCCGAGTCCCCCCGCCCGCTGCGAGTCGACTACGCCGCGGCCTACCTGGCCGAGGTGCTGCGAGCCAGCCGGTACGCCGAGGAGGTCCGCCTCGCCGACCTGCGCACGATCGCCGCAAACGCCGGCGATTCGGCCCAGGCCGGCGACCTCGCGAACACGATCAACGACGCGATCAAGCTCTACGACTGAACGCCGAAGATCCATGGCTAGGGCCGCGTCACCTGCGGACCGTTGCTCCCGCCAGACAAAAGGGCGGCCCCTGAAGGCCTTCGGCCGCAGAGGGGCCGCCCTAGCCAGGTCCGCGGTGCTTTTCCTATGCGGCCCGGCTCTCATAGGCCAGCCGCCCGGCTCGCGTCCGCGGGAAAGCCGAAGGGGTTCAAGTCAACCGGTCGGTTCGGAACTGCCCCCGGAAAGCCGGCAGCCCCCAGAAAGCCCGAAGGGCCCCGGAGCACGATCGCCCCGAGGCCCAACGACTTGCAAAGCGCCCTACTTGGCCGCCGTGACCTTCAGCGTGAACGAGGCCGCGACCTCCGGGTGCAGCTTGATCTGCACCTTGTAGTCGCCGACCGACTTCACGTGGCCCGGCAGCTCGAGCCGCCGGCGGTCGAGCTCCGGCCCGCCCGCCTTCTGCACGGCCTCGACGACCTCAGCCGGCGTGACCGAGCCATACAGCCGACCCTCGCGCCCAGCGCGAACGGCCAGCTGCACCTTGAGGCCCTCGAGCTGGGCCTTGACCTCGTTGGCGTGCCCGAGGTCGCGGATCTCCCGGGCCGAGCGGGCCCGCTTGATCGTCACGATCTGCTTCTCGGCGCCCTTGGACCACGGAATCGCAAATCCCTGCGGCAGCAGGTAGTTGCGCCCGTAACCGTCCTTGACCTCGACGATGTCGCCGGGGGTCCCGAGGCCCGAGACCTCCTGGGTAAGGATGATCTTCATGTCCCGGCCCCCCTTAGCGCGTGGTCGCGGTGTAGGGGAGCAGCGCCATCTCGCGCGCGTTCTTGACGGCACGCGCGATCTGACGCTGCTGCTGGGCGGTCACACCGGTCACCCGCCGAGCGCGGATCTTGCCGCGGTCGGAGATGAACTTCCGCAGCAGCGCGGTGTCCTTGTAGTCGATGTAGGCGATGCCCTCCTTGTCGAGAGGGTTCACCTTCTTCTTCGGTTTGCGCAGGGCCGCAGCCTTCGCCATTGCTCTTGCTCCTGATGCCATTAGAACGGGGGCTCGTCGTCGAAGGAAGAGTTCGACCTGCCGCCGCCTCCGCCGCCACCAGCCGGGGTCGCGTTGGCCCACGGGTCATCGTTGTACCCGCCGCCTCCGCCACCGCCGCCGCTGTTGCCGCCGGAGCCGAATCCACCGCCGCCACCACCGGAGCTGCGCGACATCTTCTGCACCTTGGCAGTCGCGTAGCGCAGCGAGGGGCCGATCTCGTCGACCTCCAGCTCGATGACGGTGCGCTTCTCGCCCTCGCGCGTCTCGTACGACCGCTGCTTGAGCCGGCCGGAGACGATCACCCGCGACCCGCGGGTCAGCGACTCGGCGACGTTCTCCGCCGCCTGCCGCCACACCGTGCAGGACAGGAACAGCGGATCGCCGTCCTTCCACTCGTTGGTCTGGCGGTCCATCGTCCGGGGGGTCGAGGCCACCCGGAACTTGGCGACCGCCGCTCCCGACGGAGTGAAACGCAACTCAGGATCATCGGTCAGGTTGCCGATGACCGTGATCGTGGTGTCTCCCGCTGCCATATGAGTCAACTCCTCGCGCGCTGGTGTATGGCCACCTTGTCATAGGGGTACGACAGTTTCCGGTCACGCCCTCTGACCTGCGGCCGGGCGAAGCAGATCGATCTCGCCCGAATCCGCTTAGCGGACCTCGGGCCGGATGACCTTGGTGCGCAGCACGGACTCGTTGAGTCGCAGCTGACGGTCCAGCTCGGCTACGGACTCCGGCGACGCCTGGAGGTCGATGACGGCGTAGATACCCTCGGTCTTCTTGTTGATCTCGTACGAGAGGCGCCGGCGGCCCCACACGTCGAGCTTCTCGACCGAGCCACCCGACGTCCGGATCACGTTGAGATACGTGTCGAGCGACGGGGCTACGGTGCGCTCCTCGAGACTTCCGTCGAGGATCACCATGATCTCGTAATGACGCAAGACGTTCTCACCTCCCACGGGCTAAGCGGCCGCGGTCCATCCGCGGCAGGAGGTCGTGCGTCGTCCACCCGCCCACGAGGCGGGAGGACCGAACCAGAGTACACGTTGCCGTGTCCAGACAGAAAAAGACCGCGGGGCGCGTCATCCGCTTCGTTGGGTGGGACCTGGGGAGGAACGACCACACCGGTGCGTTGGATGACGGCGCCCCGCGGAGCTAAGGAAAACCGTACCTTATGCGAAGCTAGCGCGTGATGCCCGCTGCGCAATAATAGCCCGAATTGCGGCGATTCCAACACCCACCACGCAGACCGTGGCGACCAATGCCAGCAGGCCGGCCGGGCCGTTGCTCGCCGGGCCGCTCGCGGCCACGGGCTCCTCAACGGTGACACGGTCGTCGACCGGTGCGCTCGGGTCCGCGCCGATCGCCGGGGCCGCCGCCGCGCTGGGGTCCAGCAGCGACGGGTCCGCGGGTTCGGTACCGAGCTCATCCGCCGCAGCCGCCGACCCGTCCTGCGCCGCCGGCGTCTTGGTCGAGCGGGTCGCGCCACCCGTACGGTTGTTGATCACACCGTTGGCCGCACCGGCCGCCGCGCCCGCAGGTCCGTTGGCCGGTGCACTCTTCGTCGCGCCCGGTGCCGCCTTGGCCGGCCCCTGCGCGGCCTGTCCGGTCGCGGCGGGAGCGGGCGGAGGCGCGGTCACGCCGACCGCAACGGGCTTGAACTGCTGCACGACGCCGACTCCGCAGTCGAAGGTCATCGCGACCTCCACGGGCCCCTTCTTGAAGAGCACGGGAACCTGCTGATTCGGCTGTACCGTCGCCACGGACTTCCCGTCCACCTTCAGCGACGCGTTCTGACCGAGACGGTTGACGAAGTTGATCCGCGTGTCGGCCGGCACCGACAGGTCGGCGGTGTTCGGCTGCGACTTGCAGACCAGCAGGCTCAGCACGCTGCCGCCGGAGAACTCGACGGTCGGCTCGGCGGGGGCGGCACTCACCGGGCTGGCGCCCACGGTCAGGGCCGCGGCGGCGATCGCCGCGGCGGTAGCCGCCAGGCGGACTGCCGTTCGGTGTCCAGACAAGGTAGCCATCCAGTAGCCATCCAGGGTTGGGGGATTCGATTGGGGGAGCCGTTCCATCGAGCCATACGAGCGCCGGCGCGATCACGAGCGGCTACGTGCGTAACGAGGCGATCGGCGAGACGGTGACGGAAGACCGGCATTCCGGACGCTTCGGCCGACGGGGCAGAGGCGGGTCGCGCGAAGTGTCACACCCACGTCGTAGGCTCTGCGGCATGCGAATCGGTGCTCATGTCGACCCCGCTGAGCCGCTGGCTGAGGCCGCCGCCCGCGGCGCCGATCTCATCCAGTTCTTCCTGACCGACCCGCAGGGCTGGACGGATCCCAAGGACCGCGAGGATGCTGAGGCCATCAATGCCTCGGAGATCGACGTCTATGTCCACGCCCCGTACCGGATCAATGTGGCCTCCTCCAACAACCGAATCCGCATTCCGAGCCGCAAGCTGCTGTTCAGCCATGCGGCCGGGGCGGCGAAGGTCGGCGCCAAGGGCCTCATCGTCCACGGCGGTCATGTGGAGAAGGCCGACGGGCTCGACGCGGGCTTCGACAACTGGCGCAAGACCTTCGCCTACGCCGCGGAGCAGGGCGGCTTCGCCACCCCGGTGCTGATCGAGAACACGGCCGGCGGCGACAACGCCTGCGCGCGCCGGTTCGACAACCTGGCCCGGCTGTGGGACGCCATCGGCGACTATGAGGTCGGGTTCTGCCTCGACACCTGCCACGCCCACGCCGGCGGCGAGGACCTGCTCGACATCGTCGACCGGGTGAAGGCCATCACCGGACGCATCGACCTGATCCACGCGAACAATTCGCGCGACGGCTTCGACTCGGGCCGAGATAGGCACGACAACATGACCTCCGGCGAGATCGATCCGGAGCTGATCGTCGCGGTCATCCGCGCGGCCGGCGCCCCGGCTCTCGTCGAGACTCCGGGCGGCGCCGAGGGCCAGGGCGCCGACATCACCTACCTGCGGGAGCGGCTGGCGTGAGCAACGTTTCGTCGGAGCCGACGGTGTC
Source organism: Dactylosporangium sp. CA-052675 (assembly GCF_050947935.1). Classification (GTDB taxonomy): domain Bacteria; phylum Actinomycetota; class Actinomycetes; order Mycobacteriales; family Micromonosporaceae; genus Dactylosporangium. Next base: position 10,469,882 of record NZ_CP192010.1, read on the forward strand.
CGAGGAGCCGTCGGCGGACGATTCCTCGGATTCGGCCGGGCCAGTGCCTCCCGAATCGCCCGGGTCCATCCCGCCGGCCCCCGCCGATGGGAAAGTTTCGGTCGCCCCGGGCGCGCCCGGGACCGCTTCAGATAGCGCCGATTCGGACACCGCCGTCGGCGAGCCGACGGCAGCGAGCACCGCCGCGACGGCCGCAGCCGGCACCGCGCAGACCGCCGCGGCGGACACCGCTTCCCGCGAGACGGCCGCCGCGAGCACCGCGACGAGTGCCGCAGCTGGCGCCACGACGACAGACACCGCGGGAAGGGCCGCAGCGGGCACCGCCACGGCAGAGGCGGCGAAGACGGCCACGGACGCACCCGATTCATCCGATGGGGCGACCAAGGCCAGGTCCAAGGCTCGCAGGGCGAGGAAGTCCCGCACCTCGGTCATCGAAGCCGACGCCATGGTCGCCTGGGCGGGTGAGGGCGACGACTCCGACGCCGCGGCCACCGACGCCGAGGCGGGGAAGCCGTCCGACGCCGGCGAGAAGACCGTCGACGCCAAGAGCAACACGCACGGCGCCACCGGCAAGGACACCGCAGAGGGCAAGAGCGCCAGCGCCGCGGACGGCAAGAGCGCCAGCGACGGCAAGAGCACCCGCGCCACGGACGGCAAGAGCGCCAGCGACGGCAAGAGCACCAGCACCGCGGACAGCAAGAGCGCCAGCGACGCGGACAGCAACAGCAAGAGCGCCGCGGATGGCGACTCCGGCACCGGCGACGACGAGGACGCGAAGACCGGCGACGGCGAGGGTGCCGAGGACGCCAAGGACGGCGACGCGAGCGCGAAAGACGGCGAGAAGAACAAGGACGACGGGGACCCGTTCAGCGCGTTCGCGCCGGAGCCCGAGTTCGTCCCCGGGCGCGTAGGGCGGATCGGCCGCCGAAGTGGGTCGGCGCTCGCGCGGTTCTTCGCGCACGAGTGGACCCTCGCCGCGATCGGGTCCATCATTCTCGCGATCGCCATGACCTGGCCCGCGATCAAGCATCCGGCCACGACGATCCCGCAGGACATCTGGGACCCGACGCTGCAGGCCTGGCAGATGGCGTGGGCCGGGCACATCCTCACGACCGACCCGCTGCAGTTGTGGCACGCCAACGCGTTCTACCCGGATCAGTACAGCTACGCGTTCTCCGACACCCTGCTCGGGTACGCCCCGGCGGGCATGATCGGGACGGGGCCAGAGGCCGCTGTCGTACGGTACAACTTCGTCTTCATCTTCATCTTCGCGTTCGCCTTCTTCGGCGCCTATGCGCTGGTCCGCCAGCTCGGGGCCGGGCGCACGGGGGCCGCGGTCGCGGGTGCGGCGTTCGCCTACGCGCCGTGGCGCCTCGGGCAGGCTGGGCACCTGCACGTGCTGTCCATCGGCGGGATCGCGCTGTCGCTGGCGATGCTGGCGCGCGGGCACGGGTTCTCGCTGAAGAACGGGTACGAGCCGGAGAAGCGCCGGTGGGGCTGGGTCGTGGGCGGCTGGCTCGTCGCCGCGTGGCAGATCAGCCTCGGCTTCGGCATCGGCATCCCGTTCGCCTACGCGCTGCTGTTCGCGGTGCTGGCCAGCGCGATCACGTGGGGCTACCGGCAGGTGTTCCGCTGGAAGGAGCGCCGGCCGTTCGGATGGAAGCTGCTGGCGGCCAACCTCGGCGGCGGGCTCGCCTTCGCCGGGGTGAGCGCCATGATGGCGTACCCGTATCTGCAGGTACTGAAGCAGCACAAGGAGGCCAAGCGCAGCGCGGAGATCATCAGCCTGTTCTCGCCGCCGCTGAAGGGCTTCTTCATCTCGCCGCCGGAGTCGGCGCTGTGGGGCGACGCCTACGCGAACGCCCGCTCGACGCTGGGCTGGGCGCCGGAGATGGCGCTGCTGCCGGGCTTCTTCCTCTACGGGCTCGCGTTCGCCGGTCTGTTCGTGTCGGTCTGGAAGCTGCAGCACCGCGTCCTGCTCGGCGTCGGTGTGGTGCTCACGGCCATGCTGGCGATGGGCAGCAACGGCCCGGGGCACGGCGACTTCGGCTACATGGCGCTCTACCGCGTGCTGCCCGGTTTCGAGGGCATCCGCACGTCGGGCCGGCTGATGGTCTGGGTGACGCTGTTCCTGGCGCTGCTCGCCGCGGGGGCGGTGAGCGCGTTCGCGGACCGCGCGGTCGAGCTCTTCGCCGACCAGACCCAGTCCGACGTCGGCAACCGGGCGGGCGTGTGGCGCCTGATCACGCTGATCCCGCTCGTGCTCGTCCTGGCCGAGGGCGTCCACAAGTGGCAGCCCAACCCGGAGGTGCCGCCCGCCCCGGTCGCGATGAGCACGCTCGAGGCGCCGCTCATGGTCCTGCCGACGGGTGAGCTGCAGGACATGAACACCATGCTGTGGAGCACGGACGGCCTGCCGAAGATGGTCAACGGCGGCAGCGGGTTCACGCCGGACGACCAGCAGATCCTGCGCCTCAACATGCAGCAGTTCCCGGACGAGGCCACCGTCGCGCAGCTGCGCGAGCTCAAGGTGCGCACCGTCGTGGTCCTGCGCGACCGTGCCCAGGGCACCGAATACGCGAAGGCCATCGACGCGCCCATCGACGGCCTCGGCATCACGCGCACCGAACAGGGCGACGTGATCCTCTACAAGATCGACGGATAGCCCCGGGGCCGGCGGGCCGCGGGGAGACGTCCGCGGCCCGGCCGGACTCAGAGTCCCGAGCGCAGCAGGCTGAAGGCCTCGTTGGCGTCGGCGACGGCGGACGGGTACACCGCGTCGGCGCTCTCCCCGGCCAGCATCCGCTTCGTGTTCTCCAGGATCAGCGCGTTGCGCACGCCCGTGATCATGGAAGCCGCCACGCGGTGGGAGAAGTCCGGCCCCAGCTCGGCCGCCAGCACGTCCGACGACTCGCTCAGGATCGCCATGGTGCGCTGGGTGAGGCTCGGCGTCGTGAAGATCAGGCGGAGCACCGCGAGGACGTTCGGCTTGTCGCACAGCCCCGTGGTCGGTTCGTGGCGGGCGAGCCCCTCGAGGAAGTGCCGGTGCAGCGCGTCGACCGCCGGCTCCCCGTCGCCCCGGCCGCGCACCACCCTGGCCGGCTCGTCGATGTGCTCCGACATCGGCCCGACCACCAGGTCTTCCTTGGTCGGGTAGTAGTTGAAGAAGGTCATCTTCGAGACCCCCGCCGCCGCCGCGACCTGGGCCACCGACACGTTGTCGAAGCCGTGCGCCAGGAACAGCTCGATGGCCGCGCTCCACAGCGCCGACCGCGTCTGCGCCTTCTTGCGCTCTCGCAGCGTCGAACCATCCGGCACGCCCCGAAGCCGCGAACTCTCCATGGGATAACGATGCCAGGATCAATCTTATACTGAGTCTAATATTCTCCTTGCATGTCTTGACGAAGACTCTGCGACTCGGCGGCTTCATGGCTGGTGACGAGGCGGTGTTCGCCCTCGCCGGTGCAATCGCCGTGCTCGTGGCTGTGCGCCTGCACCCAGTCGAGGCCGAGCCCCGCCTGAGCCCCGCAATATCGTGAAATGTCCGATAAGTCGCGGCGCGAAGCGCCCGACTTATCGGGGCCGAAGCGGAGGCGCGGAACGGCGGCGCGAGGCACGCGACTTGTTGAGCGAAGCGGCCGAACACCAAAAAGAGCGGCCCGGCTCGACGCGGGTCAGGCATCGAGCCGGGCCGATCATGGATTCACGTGAAACGGAAACCAGGTCGGAACCAGGGCTACCCGGACGTCACGAGCGCCGGCCCGCCCGACGCCCGTGGCAGCTCCTCGTCCAACGGGTCCTCGTTGTAGGTGCCGCCGTCGGGGTCCTGGCCCTCGTACGTCTGGCGAACCACGTCCTCCTCCGGCTTGCGGATGTCGCGGATGACGTAACCGCACACGATCGCGAGCGTCACCAGCCGCAGGATCGAGGCGAGCACGAACACGCCCTCCGGGAACACCTGGCGCCCCGAGGCCCCCATGAGCTCCCCGTAGAAGGAGACGAAGTAGAGCACCTCCGCCACCTGCCAGGCGAGGAAGGCCCCCCACCGAGGTCGGGCGAGCACGGCGAGCGGGATCAGCCACAGGACGTACTGCTGCGACCAGACCTTCCCCGTGATCAGGAACGCGGCCACGATCAGGAACGCGAGCTGGGCCAGGCGGGGCTCCTTCGCGGACGTGAGCCCGAGGATGAGGATGCCGGCGCAGGCGATCAGGAACAGGCCGAGGTACAGGATGTTGAGCGTCGCGTGCTCGGGGTCCTGGTCGAGGTTCTGGAAGAACGGGAATCCGTACTGCCCGTTACCCCGCGGGAAGTGCGCGCCGATGTACCACAGCGTGCCCCAGTCGATTCCGCGCAACTGGTTGAACTGCCAGAACTTGGCCCAGGCGTCGTAGAAGAAGATCGCCACCGGCAGGTTCACCACGAGCCAGGTGACCACGCCCGAGCCGACGGCTATGAAGAAGTCCTTCCACTTGCCCGTTCGTATGCTCAGCACCAGCAGCGCGCCGAGGATGAGGACGGGATAGAGCTTCGCCGCGGTCGCCAGGCCGAGGAACACCCCGGCGAGGACCGGTTTTCGTTTCGCCCAGTAGGCGAGGGCTATGGCGGTGAGCCCGACGGTGAACAGGTCCCAGTTGACGGTCGCGGACACGAACATCGCGGGCGCCGCGGCCAGCAGCGCCGCGTCCCACGGCCGGCGGCGGCGCACGGCCAGGGTGGCCGCGACCGCCGCGATCCCGAAGGCGCCGAGCACGACCGCGTTGACGTCGTAGAACGTCTGGCCGTCGTTCTGCACGATGCCGCGCTCGTGCAGGTCGTGCACCGGCAGGCCGAGGACGCCCATGAAGGCGCCGGTCAGCACCGGGTACTCGACCTGGTGGTCGGCGTAGGGGACCTGGCCCTCGTTGAGGCCCTCGGCGTAGTAGAGCGCGAGGACGTCGGTGTAGCAGAAGTACTTGTACTGCTTCATGTCCGTCCACGCCGCGTCGCGGCACGGGGACTTCTGCATCCAGTGGAAGCTCAGCATGGCGCAGATGAGCAGCAGGACCACGCGAGCGGGGGTCCAGAAGCGGCCGCCGGCGGACAGCCGGTTCCAGGTCCGCACGGCGTGGTTGCCCATCGGGCCGCCGATCGCCTCGGAAAGGCCACCGACGAAGCGGTCGGAGCTGGCGGGCTCGTCGACTAGACGTTCGGGGCGCACGTTTGGCTGACCCGTACTCATCGGCATGTTGGTCACCGTACCGTCGCGGGCTCGGAAGTCGATGCAAGGCCCGGCTCGACGCGGGAATCCTTCCGGATCGGCAGAGCGAAGAGCAACGCGACCATCAGAAGGAGGTACCAATTCTTGATGATGAATCCCTGAACCCCATGGCTCCAGGGGTCCACCGGCAGCCCCTGCTCGAACCAGGAGACCAGGCCGAGCCCGACGGTCAGCGCGATGACCACGGCGAACCAGGCGCGCCGGCGGGTCGCGGCCAGCACGATCAGCGCCGGGACGAACCAGTAGATGTGATGCACCCAGGTGATCGGGCTGACCAGGCAGCCCACGATCCCGGTGAGGGTCAGGCCGACCACCTCGTCGCCGGCCAGCGCGGCCCGGCGCGCCCGCCACAGCCCGAACCCGAGCGCCGCCAGCACGAGGACGGCCCAGACCAGGCGGTTCGGGTCCCCGGGCGCGGAGAGCCGGGCGAGCATGCCGTAGAAGGACTGGTTGAAGGTGTACGCCGCGTTGCCGAGCCCTTCGCCCTTCCACAACGCGTCCGTCCAGAAGTCGATCGAGCCCCGGGGCATGACGGCGAACGCCAGCAGGCTCGCGACCGCGGCGCTCACGGCCGCCGTGATCGCGGCCCGGTACCGGCGGCTGAGCAGCAGGTACACGATGAAGATGGCCGGGGTCAGCTTGATCGCCGCGGCCAGGCCGATGAGCACCCCGGCCCATCGGCTCCCGCGCGGCAGCAGCACCAACAGGTCGGCCAGGACCAGCAGCACGAGCACCATGTTGATCTGGCCGAACGTGTAATTCTCACGGATCGGCTCGAGCGCGCTGATCACGGCGAGCGCGAGGACGAGCGCGAACGGCAGCTCCCAGCCCTTGCGCCGGGCCTCGGGGGTCAACAGCCACCAGGTCGTCACGAGGGTCGCCGCGACCGTGATGACGCTGTAGAGGATCACGGCCCCGGTCCACGGCAACACCGCGAACGGCACCAGGACGAGCGCGCCGAACGGGGGATAGGTGAAGCCGAGCTGGCCCTGGGTGTCGTCGGGCTTGACGTAGTCGTAGAGGTTGTGCCCGTCGAGCCACCAGTTCACGGCCTGGCGGTAGATGCCGAGGTCGAACCAGTCGTGGCGGTTGCGGTACCAGATGTGCCCGTAGACGATCAGCGCCACGAAGAGCCCGAGCAGCACCCATCGGACGACCCTGCGCCTGCCCGAGTCCAACGCCAACCCCCAACAGAATGCGGCCACGGTCTCGGCGAACATACCGCCGTGGCCGTGGCCGCACACATCAGACCCTGCTGATGTCAGCGTCTTCGGGTGGCCGTGGTGGTCGGCACCGTGCCGCCGCCGTTGCCGCCGCCGTTGCCGCCGCCCGGGCCCTGGCTGTTGCCCTGGCCGGGGCCGCCGCCGCCCGGGTTATCGGTGTTGCCCTGGCCGGGGTTGCCGCCGCCCGGGTTGTTCGGGTCGACCACCGGCGCGCTCGGCTGCGGCGAGATGCCCGTGCCGACGTCCAGGCGGCCGGTGTTGGCCGGCGGCCGGAAGTTGACCTTGGGTGCCTTGATCGCGGTCAGCGCGTCGTTGAGGAAGTCGCGCCAGATCGGACCCGGCAGCGAACCACCGATGATCGACGTGCCCTTCGAGTCCTTGATCGGCTGCTCGTCCTTCTTGTTGCCGACCCAGACCGCGACCGCGAGATCGGGGTTCTTCTTCACCGGGTCGTAGGCGGCGTAACCGACCATCCAGGCGTGCGCGTTGCCGCTCTGGTTCTGGCCGTACTGCCAGGTGCCCGTCTTGCCGGCGATCTGGCGCCCGTCCTTCATCTTGAGTTTGTAGTGCTCCGGCACGCCCTGCAGCACCGTGTTGATGTCGTCGGACATGCCGTCGGTGAAGCCCGGGATCCGCTTGGGGTTGATGACCTCGCTGTAGGTCTTCTTCCCGTCGGTCCACACCTCCTTGAGGAAGTGCGTCTTGGCCGCGTAGCCGCGGGCCGCGATGGTCGCGATGCCGCCGGCGTGCTCGAGGACCGTGACCGGGTACTGCCCGAACGCGACCTCGGTGTTGAAGGTGCCCGGGACCAGGTCCTTGCCGGTCTTGGTGGTCATGTCGATCTTCGTCGACTTGCCGTTGACGGTGGCCCACATGTCGGTGATGCCGGCCGCGCGGGCGGTGTCGATGACCTTGTCCGCGCCGACCTTCTCGGCGAGGGCGAAGAAGGGCACGTTGAGCGACATCACGGTGACCTCTTCGAGGGTGCACCAGCTGCTCGAGCCCGACTCGCACTTCGGATGGGAGACCGGGTTCTCGCCGGCGTTCTTGACCGGGTTGCCGCCCTTGATCGACCGGCCGGACGCCGGGAAGTCACCGGGGGAGTTGCCGTCCCACATCGAGTCGATGCGGTAGCCGGCCATCAGGCCCGTCGCCAGCGTGTAGACCTTGAACGTCGAGCCCGGCGGGTGGCCGCCGCAGCAGCTGTCCTCGCCGTTGCCGAGCACCGGGTCGTTGTAATAGCCGGCGAAGTCGCCCCCGTTGCCGCTGTCGCCGCCGTAATAGCCCTTCACCGCCCCGGTCCCGGGCTCGACCGCGACGAGCGCGGCCTGCAGGTTGTCGGGCTGCTTGTTCATGTTCGAGTCTTTGTTGCGGCTGGCCTCGCGCACCGCGATCGGCTGGATGTCCTTGTCGATCGTGGTCACGATCTTCAGACCGCCGTTGCGGATCCGGTCGAAGTTCTTCTTGCCTTCGCCGTCGGTGTCCTCGTAGAGCAGCTGGCCGGTGCGCGGGTCGGTCAGCGCCGCGACCTCGCCGAGCACGTGGTGGACGATCAGGCCCTCGGGCTTGTCGAGGTTCTGCGCGGCCACCGAGCGCTTCCGGGCGTCGGCCGGGGTGATGACGTTGTCCGGGAACTTCATCCGCGTGTCCGACTCGGCCTGCGGGACGAAGTTCAACTTGATCATCTGGCCCTTGATGTAGTTGAACCGCTCCTGGGCCTGCGCCTTGTCGATGTTGGGGTCGAACGGCGAGCCCTTGCCGCTGTTGCCCTCCGGGTTCTTGATCAGCCCGGCCAGCAGCATGGCCTCGTTCGTCTTCAGGTCCTTCGCGGGCTTGCCGAAGTAGGCCTGGGCGGCGGCCTCGACGCCGTAGGCGCCGCGGCCGAAGTAGACGACGTTGAGGTACATCGTCATGATCTCGTCTTTGCTGTACTGCTGGTTGAGCTTCAGCGCGATGACCGCCTCGCGGAGCTTTCGCGCGTAGGTGACGCCCTCGAGTTCGGCCCAGCGGCGGGCGTACTGCTGGCTGATCGTCGAGGCACCCTGCCGGTCACCGCCGGAGATGTTGTTCCACGCCGCCCGGACGACGCCCTTGTAGTCGACGCCGTCGTTCGTGTAGAAGCTGTTGTCCTCGGCCGCCACGACCGCGTGCTGCATGTCGGTCGGGATGTCCTTGAACGCCAGGACCGTGCGGTTCTCACCGATGCGAGCCATCGAGGTCTGGCCGTCGGAGTAGTAGATCGTGGTCGACTGGTCCAGCGAGATGTCGTCCGGCAGTGCGACCTTGTCGAAGTAGTACGTCCCGGCGACGATGCCGATGCCGGCGATCATGATGAACGCGGCGATCGAGGCGATGAGGATGTTGCGCCGGCGGCGCTTCTTGGCCTTGGCGGTGACGCTGCGGCCGTCCTTGCCGCCGCTGCCGCCCGAGCCCGGGGGGAGGTCACCCGGACCGCCGGGACCCCCGGGGCCTCCGGGACCCTCCATGACGTCGCCGAACGGTGCGCCGACCGCGGCGGATCCGACGACGGCGCGGCCCACGGTCGCGCGGCCCGCGGCGCCCGGCACCGACGCCGATCCCACCGAGGCGCGGCCCGTCGGTCCCTCGGGGGGTGAGACCCGCGCCGAGCCCACGCTCGCCGAACCGCCGACCCGAGCGGAGCCGACGCTCGCCGAGCCCGTCACGGATGCGCGGCCCGTGGGCCCCTCGGGTGGTGAGACTCGCGCCGAGCCCACGCTCGCCGAACCGCCGACGCGGGCCGAGCCGACGCTCGCCGAGCCGGTGGCCCCGCCACCGCCGACGCTCGCGCGCCCGACCTGCGCCCGGCCGGCCGGCGGGGCGGAGGGGTTGGGCGAGGGGGGTTCCGGCTGGATCCCAGGAACCTGCGCGCGGCCCGATTGGGGGTTGCTCGGGTCACCGTAGTTCATTCGTCCCACCTTGCCGGTTGCATCGTCGGCGCGTGATGCGTCGCCGTCGTGTCTGTGAGCTGCGCCACTCCGGGCGCGGCCGTCGCGGCGCGGCCCCATTGCCGCGGATCGCGGGTCGCACCAGGAAAGTCAGCGAGCATCGGCCCGTCCTCGTGACAACGCTTTGTCACGTGCAACAGGTTCACTCCGCCGCGCCTCCTCGTATCCGCGAGGGTGGGTCGCCACCCTCGGTCGCGAGTCCGTCACGGCCCAGCAGGTATTGCTCGACGAGGTGGTTCCAACCGCAGGCGCGGCAGACCTCCACGACGTAGACATGAAACTCACTCAGCGTCATCGCGAGGATCGGCAGCTCGGCGAGCCGGCGCGCCTGCCCCGAGGACTGCCGCAACTCATCCCCGTAGATGTAGTGCACCAGGGTGAGGTTCTCGCGGCGGCAGACGGGGCAAAGCTCCTCCGTCGGCTCGCCGTGGAATTTCGCAGCGCTCTTCAGGTATGGCGACGCGTCGCACACCTCATACGTGCCGACGCGTCCGGATTGCACCTCACGCAGCAGGGCGCGTCTTCTCAGGGAGAAGTCGACAACCTGACGCTGGGTACGCATGGGGCCGAGGGTACGCGGTCGCGCGCCGCACGGCGACTCCCGTCACGATCGGTAACCGTCCGATAGACGACCAGCGGTGTGCTCCAGAGCACTTGGTCGCTTTTGTTGCATGACGCGGGATCCCGACCTACCGTTCGATGTATCGGTCCGATACATCGGGCCGGTTACCGGAAGGAGGCCGGGAGTGCTCGAGTTGGCGATCCTGGGCCTTCTGCACGAGTCCCCGATGCACGGGTACGAGCTGCGCAAGCAGTTGACGACCAAGCTGGGGGCGTTCCGCTTCGCAATCAGCTACGGCTCGCTGTATCCGACACTGCGCCGGCTGCAGGCGGACGGCTGGATCACCGAGGGTGCTCCACCCGCCGACGGCCCGGCGGGCGCCGACGAGGTACCCCTGCTCACCAGCAAGCGGGGTCGCGTGGTCTACACGATCACCGCGGAAGGCAAGGAGCGCTTCCAGGAGCTGCTCGGTGCCGCTGGACCCGAGACCTACGACAGCGAGGCCGGTTTCGGGGTGCACTTCGCATTCTTCGCGCGCACCGACCCCGCCACCCGGCTACGGATCCTCGAGGGCCGCCGCCGGCGCGTGGAAGAGCGCCGCGAGGGCATGCGCGACGTGCTCAGCCGGGCCGCCGAGCGGCTCGACGCCTACACGCTCGAACTGCAGCGGCACGGCCTGGACGCGTGTGAGCGCGAGGTCCGCTGGCTCGAAGAGCTCATTGCGAACGAACGCAATGGCACCACCCCTCAGCCGCCTTCGGCCCAAGATCCGGAGCGGTCATCGTGAACAACAAGAAGGAGGCATCCGCGATGAGCTCCGTCCGCGTTGCCATCGTCGGTGTCGGCAACTGCGCCTCGTCCCTGATCCAGGGCGTGGAGTACTACCGCAACGCCGACCCGAATGACCGAGTACCGGGTCTGATGCACGTCAAGTTCGGCGACTACCACGTCGGCGACGTCGAGTTCGTGGCGGCGTTCGACGTCGACGCGAAGAAGGTCGGCCAGGACCTCGCAGCGGCCATCGGCGCGAGCGAGAACAACACGATCCAGTTCTGCGACGTGCCGCCGACCGGCGTGACCGTCCAGCGCGGCCCGACCCACGACGGCCTCGGGCAGTACTACCGCGAGATGATCGACGAGTCCGACGAGCAGCCGGTCGACGTCGTCCAGGTGCTCCGCGACGCGCGGGCCGACGTGGTCGTGTGCTACCTGCCGGTCGGCTCCGAGCAGGCGGCGAAGTTCTACGCCCAGGCCGCGATCGACGCGGGCTGCGCGTTCGTCAACGCCCTGCCGGTGTTCATCGCCTCGAACCCGGAGTGGGCCCAGAAGTTCACCGACGCCGGGCTGCCGATCGTCGGCGACGACATCAAGAGCCAGGTCGGGGCCACGATCGTGCACCGCGCGCTGGCCAAGCTGTTCGAGGACCGCGGGGTCGAGCTGCTGCGCACGTACCAGCTCAACTTCGGCGGCAACATGGACTTCATGAACATGCTGGAGCGCACCCGCCTGGTCTCGAAGAAGATCTCGAAGACCCAGTCGGTGACGTCCCAGATCCCGCACGAGATGGTCAAGTCCGACGTGCACATCGGCCCGTCGGACCACGTGCCGTGGCTCGACGACCGCAAGTGGGCGTACATCCGCCTCGAGGGCAAGTCCTTCGGCGACACCCCGCTCAACGCCGAGCTCAAGCTCGAGGTGTGGGACTCGCCGAACTCGGCCGGCGTCATCATCGACGCGCTGCGGGCCGCGAAGATCGCCAAGGACCGCGGCATCGGCGGCCCGATCCTGTCGGCGTCGAGCTATTTCATGAAGTCGCCGCCGGTGCAGTACAACGACCACGACGCGCACGAATCGGTCGAGAAGTTCATCAAGGGCGAGATCGAGCGCTGATTTCGCTTCCGGAAGGGCCGGCCCACTCGGGCCGGCCCTTTTTTGTCACGGAATTGTCATAAGAGGCCGAACTCGCGTTCGATGCGCACCTTCGCTTCGAGTTCCAGCATGATCTTCTTGCGCCACAGACCGCCGCCGAAGCCGACCAGCTTGCCGTCGGCGCCCACGACACGGTGGCAGGGAATGATGACCGGAATCGGATTCCGGTTGCACGCGGTGCCGACGGCGCGGGCCGCGTCCGGCTCGCCCACCGCCGCCGCGATCTGGCCGTAGGTGCGCATCTGCGCGTACGGGATCGCGTAGAGCTGCCGCCAGACGGCGCGCTCGAAGTCCGAGCCCCCGCGCACCGACAACGGCACCGTGAATGCGATCTCCTCGCCCGCGAAATAGCGCGTGAGTTCGTCGCTCGCCAGCGTGAGCACCTCGTCCGGCTCCGCCGCCGTCACATTCGACGGCAGGCCGCCGAAGCGCACCCGGCAGATGCCCGCCTCGTCGACCGCCACGCCGAGCGCATCGATCGGCGCTTGAACCTCAACCCACCGCACGTCGCCAATTCTGCCCCTTTCGCCGGACGTTCGAAGTGGCGCGGTGGCGATACCCTCCAGGTGTCTTGCGAGGGGAGGCGCACAGTGGAGACGACGTTCCTGGTGATCGGCGCCGTAGGCGTGATCGTGCTCGCCCTCTCCGTCGTCATCGGCGACCTCTTCCACTTCGGCCATCCCGATGTGGACGGGCCGTTCTCGGTCCCCGCCGTCGCCGGGTTCATCGGGGCCTTCGGCTTCGCCGGCGCCGCCGTCGGGGCGCTCACCGGCGGCAACGGCCTGCTGATGCCGGTCGTCGGCGGTGTCGTCGCCGCCGTGCCGACCGCGTGGCTCGCGACGCGCCTGTCCCGGCTCGCGCTCAACATGCGCACCGACGCCACCCCGACCCAGCGCGACATGATCGGGACGACCGGCGTCGTCGTCACCCCCATCACCGGCAACGGCTTCGGTGAGGTCCGCATCTCTCTCGGTGGCCAGCCGCTGAAGGTCAGCGCCCGCGCCGACCGGCCCATCGCGCTCGGCGCCCGCGTCTTCGTGGTGGAGGCGACCAGCCCCACCAGCGTGATTGTGGAAGAAACCCCCCTCTAGATATCCCTGGAAGAAGGAGCGGATGGACACAGTCCTGCTCGTCGCCATCGGCGGCGGCGTATTGTTGATCTTGCTGATCGTGCTCTTCATCGTTTCGCGCATCAAGGTGGCCGGCTCCAACGAGGCGTTCATCATCACCGGCCGCAAGGGCAAGTCGGTGCAGGGCCTCGACGGCTCGCGCTCGACCGACCTGTCGGGGCAGAAGGTCGTCATGGGCGCCTCGGTCTTCGTGGTGCCGATCGTGCAGAAGCTGCAGGTGCTCGACCTGTCCAGCCGCCGCATCCACGTCGAGATCACCGGCGCGGTGAGCAAGCAGGGCATCCGCGCCAACCTGCAGGGCGTCGCGATCGTCAAGGTCGGCGGCACCGAGGACGCCATCCGCGCCGCCGCGCAGCGCTTCCTCAACCAGCAGCAGGGCATCGACCTGTTCACCAGCGAGGTCCTGGCCGGCGCGCTCCGCTCGATCGTCGGCCGGCTGACCATCGAGGAGATCATCCGGGACCGCACGGCGTTCGCCGGCGCGGTCGCCGAGGAGGCCGAGCACTCGCTCACCAACCAGGGCCTGGTGCTGGACACCTTCCAGCTGCAGGACATCTTCGCCGAGGGCTCCTACCTCGCCGACCTGGGCCGGCCCGAGGCCGCCCGGGTGCTGCGCGACGCGGCCATCGCCGAGGCGCAGGCCCGCCAGGCCGCCGAGTCCGAGCGGCTGCGCTCGGAGGAGGCCATCGCCGAGGCCAACCGGAACCTCGCGCTCAAGCAGGCCGGCATCCAGGCCGAGATCGACGCGGCCAAGGCGAAGTCGGCCGCGGCCGGCCCCCTCGCCCAGGCCGAGCGGGAGCAGATCATCCTCGCCGAGCAGCAGAAGGTGGCCGAGCGCAACGCCGAGCTCAAGCAGCGCCAGCTCGACACCGAGGTGCGCAAGCCCGCCGACGCCGAGCGCTACCGGGTCGAGCAGGAGGCCGAGGCGGCCAAGAACGCCGCGATCCTCAAGGCCGAGGCGCAGCGGCAGGCGACCATCGCGGCCGCCCAGGCCAACGCCGAGCAGGCCCGCCTCACCGGTGAGGGCGAGCGGTCCCGCCGCGCCGCGCTGGCCGAGGCCAACGCGATCGAGGGCGCCAAGGAAGGTGAGGCGGAGCAGCGGCGCCGTGTCGCCATCGCCGAGGCGCTCGAGCGCGAGGGTGCGGCCGAGGCGTCCGCGATCCTGGCCCGCGGCCAGGCCGAGGCCGAGGCCATGAAGCTCAAGGCCGACGCGTTCGCCACCTATGGCGAGGCCGCGATCCTCGACCTGCTGGTGCGCGTCATGCCGGATGTGGTCAAGGCGGCCAGCGACCCCATGGGCAACATCGACCGGATGACGGTGATCTCGACCGACGGCGCCTCGTCGCTGACCAAGTCGGTGGCGAACAACGTCGCCCAGGGCCTCCAGCTCGGCACCGACCTCACCGGCATCGACCTGCAGAAGCTGCTGGGCAAGCTCGGCGGCCTCGCGGGCGACGACGTCGTCGAGCCGGTGAACGGCCGGCCCGCCGTCGAGGCGCCCAAGTCGTAGCGTCGTGACCTTTCGGAGTGGGGTCCTCACCGTTCGGTGAGGGCCCCACTCTGTTCGTGCGGGGTCACGCGGGCGTGGTTCGCCGTAGGCTTTGGGCCGTGTCCGCCAGCACCATCGCCCCCCGCCAGCCGAAACACTTCGTGCGCGCCGTGCTCCGCCAGCGGGGCTTCCGCCGGCTCGTCGCGGTCCGAGCGATCGCCCAGGTCGGTGACGGACTGTTCCAGGGCGCGCTGGCCGGCAGCGTGCTGTTCAATCCGCAGCAGCGGGCCGGCGGCATGGCGATCGCGGCCGGCTTCGCGATCCTGCTGCTGCCGTATTCGCTGGTCGGCCCGTACGTCGGCGTGTTCCTGGACCGCTGGCGGCGCCTGTCCATCGTGGTCGTCGCCAACCTCGTGCGCGCGCTGCTGGTGCTACCGATCGCGGCGTACGTCTGGACCGGCGAGAAGTCGCCGTTGCCGTTCCTGCTCGCCCTCGTGGTCATCGGGCTGAACCGGTTCTTCCTGGCCGGGCTCTCCGCGGCCACCCCGCACGTGGTGTCGGACCCGACGCTGGTCACCGCGAACTCGTTCGCCGGCACGGTGGGGTCGCTGTGCTACTCGCTGGGCATCGGGGCGGGCGCCACGCTCATCAAGACCGTGCTGGCCACGTCGTTTCACGGGTACGCGCTCGTTGCCGCCCTGGCCGCGGCCTTCTATCTCGTCTCCGCCCTCGTCGGCCGGGCGAGCTTCGGCCCCGACGAACTCGGGCCGGACGCGGCGGACCGCCGGGGCGGCTCGATCATGACCGCGCTCGTGCAGACCAGCCGCGGCACGGTCGCCGGCGTCCGGCACCTGGCGGCCAAGCGCGGCGCGGCCTACCTGGTGCTCGCGCAGGCGACGTTCCGGTTGCTGTACGGCGTCGTCCTGCTCGCATCCCTGTTGCTGTTCCGCACCGGGTTCAACCACGGCGGCGACGTCACCGGCTCGTTCGGCACCATCGCCAACGCGTTCCTGGCCGGCGGGGTCGGCATGATCATCGCCTCGTTCGCGACGCCCCCGGTCGCGCGCCGCATCGGCGGCTGGCGCTGGGTGGTGATCGTGCTGGCCGGCACCGGGGCCGCGATCCTGGGCTTCGGGCTGCCGTTCGACCCGGTGCTGCTGCTCGGGGCCGTGTTCGTGACGAACCTGGCCGCGCAGGGCATCAAGATCGTGACCGATACCTCGCTGCAGCACGAGTGCGCGGACGAGTACCGTGGCCGCGTTTTCAGCATCAACGACACGACCTTCAACCTGACGCTCGTCGCCGGGATGTACCTGGGCGCGCTCACGCTGCCCGAGACCGGGCGCTCGGTGCCGGTGCTGTGTGTCGTGGCCGCCGGCTACCTGCTGGCCGCGGCGGGGTACGCGGCTCTGGGCGGGCGCTGGGCCCGCCGGGTCGGCGACGACATCGCCGGCCCCGGCGGGGCACTACGCCGTGCGCATCAGTAGCGCTACGACGTCTTGGTCGCGGTGCTGGTGAACGTCGAGCCGCTCAGCGTCAGGTCGTTGCCCTTGCACGTGTACTTCGCCGGGTTGTCGTCCGTCTGGAACGGCTCGGTCTCGTCGTAGTTGATCGACGGCGCCTTCGTGTTGATGGTGCCCGTCGCCTGCACGTTCTGGTAGGCGATGGTCGCGCTCGTGGTCGTCACGTTCGAGGTGACCGTCGCGTTGACCGTCAGCGTGATCGGGGTCGCCGAGCCCGAGATGGTCGGGTTGCCGGTGAGGACGGTGTCCTTGTACGTCTCGGTCAGCTTCCCGTCCGCGGTGAACTTCAGCGTCGAGCCGTTCTTGGTCAGGTTGATCGGCACGTTGCCGACGCCGTCCATCGGGACCTGCTGCGTGAAGGTCTTGGTGGTCCAGGTGCCGACCAGGCACTCGTCGATCGCGGCCTTCTCGGTCGCCTTCGCGGTCCCGGTCGCGGCCGGCCCGCCGGTCGGGTTGTTCGCCTGCGGGTCGTTCTTCTTGTCGTCGCCGCCCTTGAGCGCCGCGACCACCACGATCGCCACGACCAGGACCACCAGCACGCCCGACAACGCCAGGACGGGCATCAGGAACTTGTTCCGGCCGCCGCCCGACGACGACGAGCCGCCGCCGTAGGTCGCGCCGTAAGCGGTGGGCGGAGCGGAGATCGGGTCGTTGTATGAGGGTGGAGCCGAATATTGCGGTCCGGAGCTGGTGGGGTATCCGGCATAGGGCTGCTGTCCGCCGTACGGTCCGCCGCTGTACGGCGTGCCGCTCGTCGGCTGCTGGGGCGCCTGCGGGACGCCTCGATAGGTGCGGCACTGCGTGCAGTAGCCGTTCGCATCAATGCCCATGCCGCCGCAGGTTGGACACGGCTGCATGTCTGCCTCCAGGTTCAAGGGGGGGGTTGCGTGCTAGCGACGGTAGCGGACCCGGTCTACACGCAGAAGCGGCCGAATCGCCACATGCACGACGCTACGGTGGTCGGGGTTCCGACAACCTGACGATCTCAAGCAACAGCGTCCCGGATTGTCGCTTTAAGTAGTCGTAAGATTACGAAATGTCAACACCACCGGAGCCTGGCGACCCGCGGCCGCCCGAGCTCGCCGAGCCGCTGCCGCCATCCGCACCCGTTCCCGGTGTGCCCGGAGCGGTCCGGCCCGAATCGCTGCGGGACTCGTCGCCGCGGTCGAAAGAAGATCCCCAGTTCCCGCCGCCCGCCGGTGGTGGAGCCGGGGCCGAGGCCAGGGCGCTTCCGGCCGCCCCGCCCGCCGAGCCACCGCCGCCCGCGTCCCCGGCGCGCCGGCTCGTCCCGCTGGCCGGCGGGGCCGTGCTGGCGCTCGCGGTCGTGGCGGTCGTGGCGTACCTCGTCCTGGCGCCCGGCCGCGAGTCGACCGAGTCCATCGGCGGCCCGGTCTCGGCCGTCGCCTCGGGCCGCGGACCGGCGCCCCAGGTCGGCGCCCCGATCACCACCGGCGCGGAGACCAACCCGCCGCCGGACGGGGCCACCGCCGGGCCGACCGGCGCCCGCACCCAGGCCCCGGCCGGGGTGCCGTGCGCCTACGCGTCGGCCGGCCGCGGCGAGGGCGACACGCGCCTGATCGCCACGCCCGCGCCCAAGTCCACGCTGACCGGGCGGGTGGCCGCGACCATCCAGACGAACCTCGGACCCATCGGCATCCAGCTGTACGCCGACCGCGCGCCCTGCACCGTCAACTCCTTCGTGCACCTCTCCCGCGACGACTTCTACAGCGACACGCCGTGTCACCGGCTCACCACGGACGGGTTGTACGTCCTGCAGTGCGGCGATCCGAGCGGCACCGGAACCGGGACGCCCGGCTACCAGTTCGGCGAGGAGAACCTGCCCACGACCGTGCCGCCGTATCCGCGGGGCACGCTCGCGATGGCCAACGCGGGCCCGGGAACCAACGGGTCGCAGTTCTTCGTGGTGTACAAGGACAGCGACATCCCGCCCGACTACACCGTCTTCGGCACCGTGACCAGCGGGATGGACCTGCTCGACCGGATCGCCGCCGCCGGCACCACGACGGGCGGACCGGACGGCCCGCCCAAGCTCGCCGTGCAGATCACCGAGATCCGGGTGGCGTGACGCCCTCGGCCTCGGCCCACTTGCGCAGCTCGGTGATGGCCTCCTCGTGCTCGAGGGGGCCACGCTCGAGCCGCAGCTCCTTGAGGTAGCGCCAGGCGCGGCCCACGATCGGGCCGGGCGGCACCCCGAGCAGCTCCATGATCGCGTTGCCGTCGAGGTCGGGCCGGACCCGGGCCAGGTCCTCCTCGGCGGCGATGCGCGCGATCCGCTCCTCCAGCGCGTCGTAGTCGGCCGCGAGCTGGGCCGCCTTGCGCCGGTTGCGGGTGGTCACGTCCGAGCGCGTGAGCGCGTGCAGGCGGTCGAGCAGCGGGCCGGCGTCGGTGACGTAGCGGCGCACGGCCGAGTCGGTCCACTCGCCGCGGCCGTAGCCGTAGAAGCGCAGGTGCAGCGCGACCAGCTCGGCGACGTCGGAGATCACGTCCTTCGGGAACTTCAGCGCCTTCATCCGCTGCTTGGTCAGCCGCGCGCCGACGATCTCGTGGTGGTGGAAGCTCACGCCGCCGTCCGAGCCGACCGCCTTCGTCGCCGGCTTGCCGATGTCGTGCATGAGCGCCGCCATGCGCAGGGTGAAGTCGGCGCCGTTGCGCTCGTGGCCGATCGCGTTGCGTACGACGATCAGCGTGTGCTCGTACACGTCCTTGTGCTGGGCGTGCTCGTCGATCTCCAGCTTGAGGCCGGACAGCTCCGGCAGGAACTGCTCGGCGAGGCCCGTCTCGACCAGCAGCCGCAGGCCGGCGACCGGGTCCTGGCCGCACATGAGCTTCACGAACTCGTCTCGCACCCGCTCGGCCGTGATCCGGGCCAGGTCGGGCGCCATCTCGGTGATCGCGGCCAGCACCTCGGGCGCGACGGCGAAGCCGAGCTTGCTCACGAACCGGGCCGCGCGCAGCATCCGCAGCGGGTCGTCGGCGAAGGAGTCCTCCGGCCGGCCCGGGGTGCGCAGCACCCCGTCGGCCAGGTCGTTCAGGCCGCCGTACGGGTCGGTGAACGCGTGGCCCGGCACCGAGACCGCCATCGCGTTGACGGTGAAGTCGCGCCGGCGCAGGTCGTCGGTCAGGTTGTCGCCGTACTGGACGATCGGGTTGCGGCTCACGCGGTCGTACGCGTCCGCGCGGAACGTGGTGACCTCGATGCGCAGCCCGCGCCGGGCCAGGCCGATCGTGCCGAACTCCTGGCCGGTGGTCCACACCGACTCGGCCCAGCCGTCGATGATGCG
Organism: Dactylosporangium sp. CA-052675; assembly: GCF_050947935.1. Taxonomy (GTDB): domain Bacteria; phylum Actinomycetota; class Actinomycetes; order Mycobacteriales; family Micromonosporaceae; genus Dactylosporangium. Next base: position 10,489,266 of record NZ_CP192010.1, read on the forward strand.
CAGAGTCTCCTCGGGCCGCGCGTCGGTGGTGAAGTCGAGGTCGTCGCCGAGGTGCCCGAGCAGCGCGTCTCGCACCGAGCCGCCGACCAGGTGCAACTCCTTGCCGGCGCGGCCGAAGCGCCGGCCGAGCTCGTCGGCGACGGGGGAGACGCGCAGCAGCTCGTGCACGGCGCGGCGCTGGGCCTCGTTGAGGGCGCGTGTGGTCTCGGGCATCGGTCGGCCAGCCTATCGCGACGGGGAAAGCAGGCACCGAGGGTAGCCGCCGGATGTGCGTCGGGTCGCCTGAAAATCGGCGACCCCTCGGAAGTGTCGGGGGGTGCCACTATGGTCGGTGCTGCGAGCGTGAACGTACGGCCGAGTTGGGATGTGGCGAATGGATCCGGGGCAGGACCCGGCACAGCGCGGGCGCTGGAGCGATGACCCGACCGCGTCGATGCGACCGGACTCGGACGCGCAGCTCGCGGACGAGGACGGCTGGCCGGACCCTCTTGGCGAGCCGTCGCGGCGTCGTCGGGGTGCGCACCGGGCGCCCGACGAGCCGACGCAGGTCGTGCCGCCTGCTGAACCGCCGTCGTGGGCCGGTCTAGGGCCCGCCGCTGCTACGCAGATCGTGCCGCCCACGCCATCGTCCGCGCCACCGTTGTCCGCGCCGCCTTCGTCGGCGCCGCCTGCGCAGGAGCCGTCGGGACTGCCCGCCTGGGCCACGGAGTCGCCGGCCTGGACGCCCGCCGCGCCGTCCAGGCCCGCCGAGAGCGCGCCTCCGACGCCTTCGTGGGCCGAGGCCTCGCCGGCCGAGCCGACACAGATCGTGCCGCCCACGCACGGAGCTTCCGAGCGGCCTTCACCGTGGGCCGAGGCCTCGCCGGCGGGGCCGACCTCGGTCATCCCGTCCGCCCCCGCCCCCGCCCCCGCGCACGCCACGCCACCATCCGGGCACACGCCGCCGCACGCGCACGCCGCGCCGCCGCCAGGGCACACGCCGCCGCACATGCACGGCGCGCCGCCAGCAGGGCACACGCACGCCTCGCCGCCGCCGGGGCATATGCCGCCGGGGGTGCCTGGGTCGCTCGCGGCGACGGGCGCGCCGGAGGACCGCGGGGGCGAGTTCCTGTCCGGGCCCACGCAGCTGCTCCGGCCCCCGGCCGGACCTCTCGACCCCGGGCAGACCGTCCGGCTCGAGGTCGGCCGCCGCCCCGTGGACCTGCCCGTCGACCCCGCCAACGCGCCCACCGTCGCGATGCCCCTGGTCGTGCCGCGGCCGCAGGTGGTCGCCGACGCGCCGGTCGTGGAGGAGACCGCGCCGCCGTCCGCGGCCGACGACGACAGCACCGGCACCGTCGTGCGCAACAGCAGCACGATGGCCATCCTGAGCCTGGTCAGCCGGGCCACGGGGTTCATCCGGGCCGCGGCCATCGCGGCGGCCATCGGCGGCGCGGTGGTCGGCGACGACTACACGCTGGCGAACAACCTGCCCAACCAGGTGTACGAGCTGCTGCTCGGCGGCGTCCTGGCCAGCGTGCTCATCCCCACGCTGGTGCGGGCCCGCAAGGAGGACCCCGACCGCGGCGAGGCGCACGCCCAGCGCCTGCTCACCCTGGCCGTCGTCGCGCTCGGCATCGCCACGCTGATCGTGGTCGTAGCCGCGCCGCTCATCACCGCCATCTACACCCTTGGCAACGACAAGGTCACGAGCAGCGACCGCGACCTGATCACGCTGCTGGCGTACCTGCTGCTGCCCGAGATCTTCTTCTACGGCCTCGCGGGCATCTCGGCCGCGATCCTCAACGTGCGCGGGCACTTCGCGGCGCCGATGTGGACGCCGATCCTCAACAACATCGTCATCATCGTCACCGCCGGCGTGTTCATGCTGGTGCGCGGCGGCGGGCTGCCGACGCCGGAGACGATCACGTTGCCCCAGGTGCTGGTCCTCGGCCTGGGCACCACGCTCGGCATCGTCGTGCAGGCGGCCGGGCTGTGGCCCGCCATGCGCAAGACCGGGTTCCGCTGGAAGTGGCGCTTCGACTTCCGCAAGCTGCACCTGCGCGAGCTGGCGAAGCTGGGCGCCTGGATGCTGCTCTACGTCGGGGTGTACCAGCTGGGCATCACCGTCGTCATGGCGCTGGCCAAGAACAACCAGCTCCGCGGCGGCGAGGGCCCGGCCGTGTTCAACAACGCCTTCCTGATCTTCATGATGGCCCACGGCATCGTCGCGGTCTCGGTCATCACGGCGATCATGCCGCGTATCTCCGCCGCCGCCGCGGACGGGCGGTTCTCCGACGTCACCGAGCAGCTCGCCTCGGCCAGCCGTCTGGCGTCGGTGATCCTGATCCCGGCCGGGGCCGTGTACCTCGTGCTCGGCCGCCCGCTCGCGGTCACGCTGTTCAACTGGGGCAGCTACAGCTACGACCAGTCGCTGGCCACCGGGTCGGTGGTCGCCGCGGCCGGCCTCGGCCTGGTGCCGTTCGCGCTGAGCCAGATGCAGACGAGCGTCTTCTACGCGATGCGCGACACGAAGACCCCGGCGCTGGTCAACATCGGCGGCGTCGCGGTGCGCCTGATCCTCGACGTGGGCTTCTACTTCGTCCTGCCGGTCGCGGTCGTGACGACCTCGCTCATGGTCGGCACGGCGCTGTCCTACGTCGTGGCCCTCGTCGTCGGCTACGTCCTGCTCCGCAAGCGCCTCGGCCGGCTCGGCCTGCGCAAGCTGCTGGACACGCTGATCCGGCTCGGCGTGGCCGCCGCGGCCGGTGGGCTGCTGGCCCTAGGCGTGACGTGGCTGGTCGGCCTGATGATCGACCCCGGCAAGGTCCAGGGCGTGGTGCAGCTGATCCTCGGCAGCGCGGTCCTGCTCGCCGTCTACGCCGCCGGCGCCATGTTCCTGAAGGTGCCCGAGGTCAACCAGTTCGCCTCGATGATCCGGCGCCGCCTCGGCCGCTGATGCCGTTCACGACACCGCGGAATCGACGTGGGCGGCGTTTGCCGAGATTGACGTCTACGGGTGCCTTGTGGCGATTCGACAGAGAGCGTCGTCTCGGTTGGCGGCGAGGTTGAACCCGAACGGGGCAGTGCTCGTGAGAACGAGGTGGTCGCTGTGACTCCGGGGCCTCCGAGCGAGCGGCACCCGCGCCGCTCAGCGGTTTGTCACATTCGCGGATCGCTGTCCAATATGGGCGCTCCGCGGCGGCGCGGGCGAGCGCGGCGGTCAGCGACTATTCGGTGAAAAGTGCATGAAGGGGAAATGACCGCCGTGTCCTGACATGGGTGATCAATTGGCCTCACGCGGGGTGGTCCGGAGATGATGACGTGTCGGAGACCTAAGAGCCGACAGGTAAGGTCAACCCCGGCGCCCTGCCGAAGCGCTTAGGCTTAGTGACTGCGACTCGCGTTACGACAGACGCCACAGGTCGGCACACGGATCGGAAGGGAGGACGGGTGGCTGAGCTCGACGAAGGGCTGGAGGCTGGGGGCGCTCCCCAGGTTCTGACCTTCGGCACCCCATCCGTCGGTGAAATCCTTGCCGAGCGCTACCAGCTCGAAGAGCACATCGGCAACGACTCGCTGGGCCGCCAGCTCTATCGCGGCATCGACGTCATCCTGCGTCGGCCGGTAGCGGTGGTCACGCGCTACCCCGGCGGGGAGAGCGCCAAGGAGATGCTGGCCGCGGCGGTCGCCATGAGCCGCATCGTCCACCCCCACCTCGTCGGCGTCTACGACGCGATCGACGAGGGCGAGCGCGCCTACGTGGTGCGCGAGTGGGTCGACGGCATCGCGCTGCGCGACATCGTGGCGCAGGGCCCGCTCGACGCGGGGCGCTCGATCGCGATCGCATGGGCCGTCACCGACGCCGTCGCGGCGCTGCACGGCACCGGCATGGCGCACGGCAACGTGCACCCCGGCACGGTGCTCGTCGCGCACGACGGCCGGGTGGTGCTCACGGACGCGCGCGCCGACGACAGCGCCACGCCGGAGACGGACATCCGCGCGATCGGCGCCGTGCTGTACTGCGCGCTGACCGGCTACTGGCCGCACGCCGAGGCCGGCACCTACTCGGTGCCCGACGGCGTCCGCGACGGCAACGGCGCGCTGCAGACGCCGCGCCAGGTCCGCGCCGGCGTGCCCGCCGCCCTCGACTCGCTCGTCGCCGACCTGCTCAACCCCGACCTGCCGCTGCCCTCGGCCGAGTCGCTCGCCGGCGAGCTCGCCTCGTTCGGCAGCCTCGACGAGGAGGAGGCGGCCGAGGAGGGCGGGCGCGTCGACTTCGCCGCGTTCGACTCCGCCGCGCAGTCCACCGCCCCGCCGAAGCCCGCCGGGCGCAAGCTCGCCGTGGGCGTCGTCGGCCTGCTCGTGCTCGCCCTGGCCGGCACGCTGGCCGCGGCCCGCGTGCTGGGCGACCCGGCCACGCCGGAGACGCCCTCGCCGGGCAACGCGCCGATCGGCACGACCGCGTCGCAGCAGGCCAAGCCGGCCGGGCAGCCGGTCGTGCTCAAGATCGATCCCTCCAAGGTCCGCATCATCGACCCGCAGGGCACCCGCTCCGAGGTCAAGGACGCCGACAAGACCGTCGACGGCGACGCCAACACGGTGTGGAAGACCGAGCGCTACCCGAAGGCCGACTTCGGTGGCAAGAAGGCCGGCATGGGCGTGTGGCTCGACCTCGGCGAGGAGAAGCAGGTCGTCTCCGTGCAGGTCGACTTCCAGACCCCGGGCGCGGACGGCGAGCTGCGGGCCGGCAGCCAGGATCTCGGCAGCGGGCAGTCCCAGGACCAGGCGACGGTGCAGCAGTACGGCACCGTGGCCGGCACGCCGCGGCAGAACATGGGCAGCACGACCATCTTCAACGGGCCGGAGCAGAAGACGCGCTACCTGCTCGTGTGGATCACCAAGCTGCCCAAGGAGAGCAACAGCGGATACCGCGTGGCTATCGGAGAGATAACCGTCCGGGTGCAGTGACCCCACGGACCGGCCGCGATCGATAGGGTGCGAGCCGTGGACGCTGCGGAGCCGGGCGCGCGGGACATGCGCGACGACGCATGGCTGCTGCGTGCCCACTCCGGCGGCGACCCCCACGCCTTCAGCGAGCTCGTCCAGCGCCATCGCGACCGCCTCTGGGCGGTCGCGCTGCGCACGCTGGGCGACCGCGAGGAGGCCGCCGACGCGCTCCAGGACGCCCTGCTCTCGGCGTTCCGCGCGGCCGGCAAGTTCCGCGGCGACTCGGCCGTCACCACCTGGCTGCACCGGATCGTGGTGAACGCGTGCCTCGACCGGGTGCGCCGGCGCCAGGCGCGCCCCACGGTCCCGCTGCCCGAGACGGACATCACACCGGCCCCGGCGACCGACCGCGACACGGCCATGGACGTGCGCCAGGCGCTGCAGCAACTGCCCGTGGAGCAGCGGGCCGCCCTCGTGCTCGTGGACGTGCAGGGCTACGGCGTCGCCGAGGCCGCCGTGATGCTCGGCGTCGCGGAGGGCACCATCAAGAGCAGGTGCGCGCGCGGCCGGGCCCGGCTCGCGCTGCTCCTCGGCCACCTGCGGAACCCCGTCGACGGTGGCCGCGTCCCATCTGATGCGGCCCGGGCCGACGCGCCCGCGAACGCCCGAGCCGCCGCACCGACCGACGCCCGGCCCGGCGGCCGGACCGGCGTCCCGCACGACGCCCGGGCCGACGAGCGAGCCGGGCCGACGACCGACAACCGCCCCACCGGGCTCGCGTCAGACGTCCCATCCGCGTCCGGAAAGGAGGGTGGCGCGTGACGGCCTTCACCGAAGCCGACCTCGACCGGCTCGCCGATTTCGTCGGCGGGGCGCTGGACGGCACCCCGGCCGCGGACGACGTGCGCCACCTGGTCAGCACCGAGGAGAGCTGGGCCGAGGCCTACGCGATGCTCGTGTCGGCCGACGCGGCCATGCGTGACGAGCTGCACGCGCTGGGGACGGAGGCACTTCCGGTACCGCCGGATGTGCAACAACGCCTGGATGCGGCCCTGGCCTCGGCCGTCACCGCGCCCCCGGCGGACGCCCCCGTGGTCGACCTGAACCGTGCGCGCGAAGCGCGCAAACGGCGCCGGACGCGCTGGACCGCCGGGTTGACCGCGGCCGCCGCGGTGCTCGTGTGCGGCGGCGTGGGTGTGCAGGTGCTGCGCGAGTCCGGGGCCACCAGGTCCGACCGGCCCTCGTCCGCCGTGCCCAACGTGGCCGGTGGCGGCCCCGAGCGCGGCTCCGCCACCGGCGCCCAGGGCGACGCCGGGCCCGGATCGTCGGGGTTCCTGCCGTTCTCGGGGGACTCGCCGATCATCTCCAGCGGCCGCGACTACGCCCGGGGCACGGTCGGCGGCGTCACCGGGACGGTGCCGAAGACGCAGTCCCGCAACAACGTGCAGGGCGAGGGTGGCGCGAGCGCGTTCGACAACGGCGGCAAGGCCCCGGCGGCCGTGCCGAGCCCCCTCGCGCGCCTCGCCGAGCCGGCCGCGCGGGCCGCGTGCCTCACCGCGATCACGAGGGAATACGGTGGTCAGGTGGCGCTGGTCGACTACGCCGCGTTCGAGGGACAGCCGGCGCTGGTCGTGGTCGTCGACGGTTCGCGGACCGCGGTGGGCAGGCGTCTCGTGATCGTCGTCGGGCCGGACTGCGGCCTCGGCGGGGCGATCGCCGACGAACGGTACCGAACCACCGCCCCGTAGTGGTGATGTGGCACACGAGTCACCGTCCACCGGGAATGGCCGGTTCGTAGGATGACGTTTTGCTGGCACAGGCTGAATTCGAGGAGTCGACCGTGGACGAGGTCCGCAACCTGATCATCGTGGGGTCCGGTCCCGCCGGGTACACGGCTGCCGTCTATGCGGCCCGGGCCAACCTCAAGCCACTGGTGATCGAGGGTGTTACTTCCGGTGGCGCGCTGGTGACCACCACCGAGGTGGAGAACTTCCCCGGCTTCCCGGACGGCATCAACGGGCCCGAGCTCATGGACAACATGCGCAAGCAGGCCGAGCGCTTCGGGGCCGAGTTCATCACCGACGACGCGACCCGGGTCGCGCTCGACGGCCCGGTGAAGAGCGTGTGGGTCGGCGAGACGGAGTATCAGGGCAAGGCCGTCATCCTGGCCACCGGCTCCGCCTGGCGCCCGCTGGGCGTGCCGGGCGAGCAGGAGCTGCTCGGCCGAGGCGTGTCGTCCTGTGCCACGTGTGACGGCTTCTTCTTCCGCAACGAGAACATCGTCGTCGTGGGCGGCGGCGACTCGGCGATGGAGGAGGCGACCTTCCTCACCCGCTTCGCCACCAAGGTCACGATCATCCACCGCCGCGACTCGTTCCGCGCCAGCAAGATCATGGCCGAGCGCGCCCTGGCCAACGAGAAGATCGAGGTCCTCTGGAACAGCGTCGTGACGGAGGTCGTCGACGGCGGCGGCCGCGTCGGCGCCGTGCGCGTCAAGAACACCGTGAGCGGCGACGAGCAGGACCTGCCGGTGGCCGGCGTGTTCGTCGCGATCGGTCACGACCCGCGCAGCGAGCTGTTCCGCGGCCAGGTCGAGCTCGACGACGAGGGCTACGTGAAGGTGGCCGCGCCGAGCACCCGCACCAACATCGAGGGCGTGTTCGCCGCCGGCGACGTCGTCGACCACACCTACCGGCAGGCCATCACCGCCTCGGGCACCGGCTGCGCCGCGGCCCTTGACGCCGAGCGGTACATCGCGGCCCTGTAGAGCGAGCAAGAGAGCTTGGAGAGAAGGAGAGCGCATGGGAGCCATCCAGCCCGTCAGCGACAAGACCTTCGAGGTCGACGTCCTCAAATCGGATATTCCGGTTCTGGTGGACTTCTGGGCGGAATGGTGCCAGCCGTGCCGCAAGATCGAGACCATGCTGAACGAGATCGCCGCCGGTGAGCTCGCCGACAAGGTCAAGATCGTGAAGGTCGACATCGACAGCAACCCGGAGACCGCGCGGGCCTACCAGGTCCTCTCGGTGCCCACCCTGACCGTGTTCAAGGACGGCGAGCCGTTCCGCTCGGTCGTGGGCGCCAACCCGAAGAGCGCGCTGGTCCGGCTGATCGAGTCGGCGCTCGACCCGGCCTGATTTCAAGCCCGCGCTCCGCGCGAGTTGCTCTGATGCCCCGTCTCCGCCGACGCGGAGGCGGGGCATTTCGGTTCCGGTGTAACGCTGCGCCCGGCGCGGCGCTTTTTCTCTGTGGTGCGGTGCTCAGTGGGGCGCGCTACCGGGGTGGTGGGAGTACGCTGCCTCGCGGACGCGGCTCAGCATGGGTGAATCGCCCCATAACGGCGCGCTCAGGCGGGCACGTACGATTCCGACGCGGGGCACAGGCACTTCAGGAGGACCACATGCGGGCTATCCGGCGCGGAGCGCGGGGAGCGGCGGTTGCCGAGATCCGCGGCATTCTGGTCGTGCTGGAACTGCTGGAGGATCTCCTGCCGTCGGATCCGTCGTGGGGCGATCCCGAGTACGACGCCGACGTCGAGCGGGCCGTGCGCGCCTTCCAGCAGAGCCGGGGCCTCACCGTCGACGGCGAGGTGGGCGACGAGACGTGGCGCGCCCTGGACGCGGCCCGCTGGCGGCTCGGCCAGCGCGCCCTGTTCCACACCGTCGGTGACCCCTACGTCGGCGACGACGTCCGGCAGCTCCAGGAGCGGCTGCTCGAGATGGGGTACAACCCCGGCCGCGCCGACAGCATCTACGGCAGCCGCACCGCGCACGCCGTGGCCCAGTTCCAGCGCGAGGTCGGCCTGCGCCCCGACGGCGAGTGCGGCCCGGCCACGATCGGTGCCCTGCGCCGGCTCGGCCGCAAGGTCATCGGCGGTCGGCCCCAGCTCCTGCGCGAGGCCGAGGCCTTCCGCGCCTCGGGCCCGACGCTGCTGGGCAAGCGCATCGTGATCGACCCCGGCCATGGCGGACCCGACACCGGGCACGTGGTGCCGGACGGGCCGCTGCGGTGGGTGGAGGCGGACCTCGTGTACGACCTTGCGGCCCGTCTGGAGGGCCGTCTGGCGGCCGCGGGGATGCGGGTGAACCTCACCAGGGGTCCGCAGCCCACGAACGCTCTGAGCGACCGTGACCGGGTGCACCTCGCGAACGAGCTCGGCGCCGACCTCCTCATCTCGATCCACCTCGACGGCCACGCCACGCCCCTCGCGGACGGCGTCGCCACCTACCACTACGGCTCCGTCTCCGGCCCCACCTCCGTCGTGGGGGAGCGGCTGGCCGGCCTCGTGCAGCGCGAGATCGTGGTCCGCACCGGGCTGCGTGACTGCCACACCCACCCGAAGACCTGGGAGCTGCTCCGGCTCACCAAGATGCCCGCCGTCCGGGTCGACGTGGGCTACCTGACGTCGCCGGGGGACCGGCGGCAGCTGATCGACCCCGCGTTCCGCGACCGCGTCGTGGAGGCCATCATGGCCGCGGTCCAGCGGATGTACCTCCCCGTCGAGGCGGACGTCCCGACCGGCTCGATCGACGTGAGTCTGCTTCGGGCCTTGACCGGCTCGACCGCCCCGACCGCGTAGCGCGCGCCCGCCACCTGGCCCGGGGCCGTGCGGCTTCCGGGCCGCCGACGCTTATTACTCGGGTCGGTGCCGCGATCTGCACTGCGGTGTGGGCATGCCCGGGATGGCAGCGCGGAGAAGATCCCGGGCGCAGTGGCCTGGGTATTTGCCCGAATTTGGGGCCTTTTCGGACTCGACCGGCTCAGCCGGAGGTCATCTCTCGAGTCGCCGGGCGAACCGGGAGCACCGGGCGGAGCAGCGACTCCGGGCTCATCGAGCCGAGCAGCTTCTCCAGGGCGTATTCGACGTCCGACTTCCACGACAGGGCGGTCCGCAGTTCGAGACGCAGACGGGGATAGCGCGGATGCGGTCGTACGGTCTTGAAGCCGATCGACAGGAAGAAGTCCGCCGGCGCCAGACAGCCGCGCTCGTTGCGCCCGGCCTCGTCGACCTCGCCGAACTTCGCGTCGCCGAATGCCTCGATCGCCTTCACGCCGCGCTTGGTCAGGTCGCGCGCGACGCCCTGGACGAGCATGCGCCCGAGCCCGCCGTCGGCGAACGGCTGCACGACGTGCGCGGTCATGAGCAGCACGGCGTCGGGCGAGACCGGGGAGGTCGGGAAGGCCATGCTCCGCGGCACATACGCGGGCGGCGCGAACATCACGAATCCGGCCGGCATGCCGTCGACGTACACGAGCTTGCCGCACGAGCCCCACTCGAGCAGCGTCTGCGAGACCCACGCCTCCTTCTCGAGGCCCGGGTCGCCGTTGGCACACGCCCGATCGGCGGCGACGGGGTCGAGCTCCCAGAACACGCAGTCACGGCACGATCGAGGAAGGTCCTCGAGGGTGTCCAGCGTCAGACTGACGAGACGTCGCGACATTGGCCCATCTCCACCGCACCCGGGATTAGCTCGTCCTGATGGTACGCATTCGCCACACGCCGTGGGACCCATCCGCGGACAGTTCCTTATCCCTGCTCCCCCCGGCGCCCGTTCGGGTGGATCGCAGTGGCTGGACGGCTACCGAACGTGGACGGCGAGGTCGAGTGGATGCCGCTCCCGGGTCGGATCGAGACCGCCCACGACGCCCGCGTCCTGGAGCTGCCCGACCGCGGGTACCGCCCGTGCCGTGGGCCTCTTCGCTCCCGAGGCCGGGTCAGCGGGCCGGGGTCGAAGGCTGTTGCGACGTCGGGCCGTCCGGTGTGTCGTCGTTGCCCGCGGCCGGCTCCGGGACCACCACGTCGTTCTCGGCCGCGTCGGCCGCCGGCTCCAGCGCGTCGTCGGACTGCGCGTGGGCCTCGCGCTCGGCCAGGCTCGTCGGGGCGGTCCAGTTGATGCGCGGCGGCTCGGCCAGCGGGCGGCCGCCGAACTCGGCCAGCCAGGCGGCGACCATCGCCAGGTTCTCGCGCCAGCGGTCCTCGGGGATCGGGGGCAGGATGTCGTCCCACAGCGCGAGGAAGGTGCCCTGGAGCTGGAGCCGTCCGTAGGGGCGGGCGAGGAACCACACGTGCAGGTGCGCCGCGCCGTCGCCCCAGCGGTTCACGTGAACCCGGGCCACGTCGTCCAGCGACCGGATCGCGCGCTCCAGGCGGACGGTCATCACGCCGAGCTCGGCCGCGAGCATGTTCGGCAGGTCGCCCAGGTCGAGGTGCGACCGGGACTCGAGGATCAGCACGGCCGGCAGGCCCGTCGGGCGATCGAGCGCGCGGACGCGCCAGCGGTCGCTCACCCAGATGTAGGCCTCGTCCGGCGCCGCGCACGCCCGGCACTCGGCCGGGTTGTCGCCGTGGCGCGGGGGCTCGATCGGCACCGGGTCGAGGAGGCGCTTGACGCGGATGTCGCCCTCGAACGGGAAGGTGGGCCAGTAGGTGAAGGCAGGGAGCTGTGGCGGTTGCTGCGGCGACTCGGGCACGAAGCCGACCCTAGCCGAATGGAAGGCCGCTGTCCGTACCCTGTGGACAGTGAGCGAGTTATCCACAGGTCCGGTGGATTGCGCTGTGGATGACGCGGTCGAGGTCGTCCTATGTGCGGCAATGTTCATCCACAGGGCCGCGGCCGATTTTGCGCTCGGTTTCACGTGAAACGGGTGAGCCTGTGGATAACCCCTGTGGACAAGATTCGCTCAGAGCCGTTCTCTCAAGATTTCTTCCCCCCGACTTTTTCGGCTCCCGAGCTCCGAAATGGCACTTTTCGCCCCTCGTCGGAGTCGGCGACTCGTTCTTGCCACTGCGGACCTGGCTGGGCGGGCCCCTCCGGCCGAAGGCCCTCGGGCCCGCCCATTTGTCTGGCGGGAGCAACGGTCAGAGACTGACGCGGACCCGAGTCATAGATCTCCGAAACGACACGAGGGCCGACCCCGATTGGTTCGGGATCGGCCCTCGCTCGTGGCTTTGTTCTTGGCAGGGGCGGCGCAACGGCTCGCTCGTTCGCTACGGCTCCTGCTGGGTCGCCGACTGCTCCTCCGGCACACCGATGATGCCCACGATCCGCTCCAGGTCGTCGACCGTCGCGAACTCGATCGTGATGCGTCCCTTGCGCCGGCCGATGTCGACCTTCACCCGCGTGTCGAAGCGGTCCGAGAGACGGTCGGCCAGATCGGACAGCGCCGGCGCGTGCGGCTTGGCGCGGCGCTGGGCCGGAGCCGACTTCTTCGGCGCGCCCTCCGCCACCGCCAGCTGGACGAGCTCCTCGGTGGCGCGCACCGACAGACCCTCCGCGACGATCCGCGTCGCCAGCGACTCCTGCTCGTCCGAGTCCTCGAGGCCGAGCAGCGCCCGCGCGTGCCCGGCCGAGAGGACGCCCGCCGCGACGCGGCGCTGGACCGGGGCCGGCAGGTTCAGGAGCCGGATCGTGTTCGAGATCTGCGGGCGGCTCCGGCCGATGCGCTTGGCGAGCTCCTCGTGCGTCGCGCCGAACTCCTCGAGCAGCTGCTGGTACGCGGCCGCCTCTTCCAGCGGGTTCAGGTTCGCCCGGTGGATGTTCTCCAGGAGCGCGTCCCGCAGCATCGCGTCGTCGCGCGTCTCGCGGACGATCGCCGGGATGGCCTCCTTGCCCAGCGCCTGGGCGGCACGCCAGCGGCGCTCACCCATGACGAGTTCATACTGCTTCTCACCCTCCGCCTCGCGCAGCTCCCGCACGACGATGGGCTGGAGAAAGCCGACCTCCTGGATCGAGGTCTTCAGCTCGTCGATCGCCTCGTCGTCGAACACCTGCCGCGGCTGCTTGGGGTTCGGCGTGATGGAACCGACCGGGATCTCGGCGAACCGGGCACCGGGCACCGGGGCGAGAGCGTCGGCCGCCGGGGCCTGAGCCGGAGCCGGGGTCTCCGCCGGGGCGCCGTTCGTGACGTTCGGGGGAGTGGCGAGCGCGGTCGCCGTGCCGGTCGCACCCTCGGCCGGCGCGGCAGCGGTTGGGATGAGAGCGCCGAGCCCTCGCCCGAGCCCTCCACGTCGGTTGGACTTCATGCGACCCCTCCCACCTGCGCGCCCTGCGCGCCGCGCAGCGCGATTTCCTGCGCCGCCTCGAAATAGCTGACCGCACCCCGCGAACCGGGGTCGTACGTCATGACCGACTGGCTGTAGCTCGGCGCCTCCGATACCCGCACGTTGCGGGGGATCACCGCGTTCAGGCACTTCTCGCCGAAGTGGTTCCGCACGTCCTGCTCGACGAGGTCGGCCAGGCGCGTGCGCCGGTCGTACATCGTCAGGAGCACCGTCGTGATGTCGAGGTTCGGGTTGAGGTGCGACCGGACGAGCTCGATGTTGTTCGTGAGCGCCTGTACACCCTCCAGCGCGTAGTACTCGCACTGGATCGGGATCAGGACCTCCTCGGCCGCGACGAGCGCGTTGACCGTGAGGAGGCCGAGCGAGGGCGGGCAGTCGATGAAGATGTAGTCGTAGTTGTCGCCGCCGGCCTCGATCGCGCGCTTGAGTCGCGACTCGCGGGCAACGACCGAGACGAGCTCGATCTCCGCGCCGGCGAGGTCGATCGTCGCCGGTACCGCCCAGAGGTTCGGAATCCCCTCGACCTGCTGGGTCACCGCGTCCAGCGGGGCGCCGTCGATGAGGCAGTCGTACACGTCCGGCACACCCGAGTGGTGGGGCACGTTGAGTCCGGTCGAGGCGTTGCCCTGGGGGTCGAGGTCGATCACCAGCACGCGGTTGCCGTGGAGCGCGAGGGCCACGGCGATGTTCACTGCGGTGGTCGTCTTCCCGACGCCGCCCTTCTGGTTGGCCACACACATCGTGCGGCGCCGTGGTGGGCGGGGCATGGTGATCTCCCCACTCGGGTTGAGAATCTCCACGGCGCGCTTAGCCTCCTGTGCGAGCGGGGGGTCTTCGGTTTCACGTGAAACATACGCGTCAGTCATGGCGCCCTCGGTATCCGCGGTGACGACGGACGGGTGAGGCCGGGGGGATGGTGGGTTCCGTCGTTCGGGCCGCACCTCGGCCTGAGAAGCGTCGACTGTTGGCGATACTCCCCGGCCGTAAAGGGTACCGGTTGCGCCGCGCTCGTTCGGGGCCGCCACCTGAAACTCCACCGTGCCCCCGCGTGTCGACTCCGCATCGGAGCGCGTCGGCGAGCCGTGCGGCGGAGCGGACACGGGATTTCGCGGCGGTACCGCATGAGGAACGGTCGGCGAGACCGGCGCCGGAGTCGCGGAGGGCGCCCCGGGAGCCTCGAATCGCACCGGCTCGACCGGCCGGGAGGAGTCGCCGTGCTCTGCTCGGGGCTGTGGCACCGGTCGGCCACTCGGGCGTACGCCCCAGCCCTCTATCCCCGTTTCACGTGAAACATGACCGTCTGCATCGCCGTAGCCCGGACCATCATCGCTGTCGCGCACCATGTCAGTCCCGTCCCGCTCGGAAAGATGTGCACCCTCGGCCGCCTCGTCCGCCGGCCCGTGGTCCTCGGGAACTCCCGCCGCGTCGTCGACGGTGTCGAGTCCGTCGGTCGCATCGGTGGAGGGTTCGCCGGGGGCCGCCCGAGGGCCGGAGTCCGCCGCCCTGGGGGTCGTCCCGGCGGTACCGGCTCCGGAGTCGTCCGCCCTCGCGGGGCGCTCGCCGTCCGGATCCGTTCCGTCCAGGCCGGCCCCATCGGGTGCCGTTCCGTCGGACAGAAGAGTGGCGCGGGGCCAGCCTACGGCGCTTCGCCGGGCGGAGCCATGACTCACCGGCGCGTCGTTGGCCTTCTCACCCCAACTCGGCCGCCAAAAGACCAGAAATCCGTCAACTCGCCGGAGCAGGCCGCCGAGTCGCTGTATCGGCGACATCGGCCATCCGATGCCCACCGTCCTGCCGTCCGCCATGCGTGGTCCCCGTTCCCCCGTTGCCCGGGGGTCGCGAACACGCCCCCGGCTATCGGCCGCGGCGCCCTCCGGACTTCCGGGGACGCGCGCCTTCCCGCTGCCGCGTGTCTCCCGCGTCTCGGGTACGCGCGGCTTCCCGCTCGCGCGCGGCCCCGGCCTTGCGGACGCGCACGCCTTCTCGCTCCCGCACGACGTCGACCACGGTGGTGGGCTCGGCGAGGATGGCGTCCCCGCACGTGCGCACTGCGGCCGTACCGGCACCGAGCTTCGTCAGGACCTCCGCGTGCTCGGCAATTTCGGCCGCCGCGGAGGCGCCCTTCATCGCGAGCAGATGGCCGCCGATGGCGGTGAGGGGGAGACACCAGCCGGCGAGCCGGTCGAGCGGAGCGACGGCTCGGGCGGTGACGACGTCGGCGAGCGCGAGCTTGCCGACGCACTCCTCGGCCCGGGCACGGACCACCGTGGTCCGCTCGAGGCCGAGGGCCGTCACCGCTTCGGAAAGGAATGCGGTACGTCGTGCGAGCGGCTCGACCAGGGTGACGGACAGGTCGGGACGAGCCACTGCCAGCACCATACCGGGGAGACCGGCTCCAGACCCGACGTCGACTACGGAGGCACCCGACGGAATGAGGTCCGCGACCACGGCACAGTTCAGAAGGTGCCGCTCCCAGATGCGCGGCGCTTCACGCGGCCCGATGAGCCCGCGGACAACTCCATCCGTAACGAGCAACTCTGCGAAGCGGGTCGCGGCGGGGAGCCGATCGCCGAAGACCTTCTCGGCCACGGGGAGAATCTCGCTGGGCACTGCACCGTCCATGGGGTCAAGCAAACCACGTACCGCTCGCGAGCCCCGGACGCGGGGAGCGCCCCGCCGACCGTGTTTCACGTGAAACGTAGCCGGCGGGTCGGCGCTCCTGGGGCTGGTGCTAATCGCGGGGCCGATGGGGGGCGGCGTGGCCCCTGGTGCCTGAGACGACTTCGTGGTGGGCTCTCGCCGCCGACGGGTCGGCCGCCGGCGAGGGTGGCCCGCAACCCCCGGCCGCTGTGTGGGGCGGGGCCAGGCTGGTCCGTGGTCTCGGGGCGGGGCGCGGAGTCGGACGTGGTTCCTGGTGCGGTCGAACGCGGGGGAGTTCGGCGGTGTTGCAGACCGCGAGCCCTCGAACCGGCCGCCGTCACAGACCGACCGGCCCCGTGCGGACCGCGAGGTGCGACGCGCAGCGACCGTCGAGGGCAGCCCGATGCGACCCGAGAGACACGGCCTGGACTTGACGTCGGCGGACCCGGCTCGGAGCGTTTGGCTGAGGTGCTGGGTGCGCTCCAACGGCTGGGCTCGGCTCGGCGGAGAGTACGGCGCGGGCCACCAGCTGCCACCGGGCATAGGCCGACGGGCACCGCGGAGCGGCGAGCGCATCGGGACTCGAGAAGCCGCATCGGGACTCGGGAAGGTGGTACACGGGCCGCTGAGGAAATGGAGATGCACGGCGGCAGTCCGTCCGTGGGGCTGCGGCGCCCTCACCCCTCACCCTCGCCGCGTTCGGACGACGGAGAAGCCAGCCGACCCAGGAGTCATCACTTCGCGGCCTAGGCCGATCGCCCGCGGCCAGCGTGCCCAAGGCCATCCGCGAACGACGACGGTCCGACGACACCTCGGGCGCTTGGTGCCGGCCGGGCTGACGGCCGGCTCTCCTCGAGCAACGCTCGATCCGCACGGCAGACGGGAGACTGTTACATCCCTCGTCCGCAGACCAACCCCGTACGCATCGTCGCCGCCCCATCACACCGACACTGGGTCGGGACCGCCGCGCCCACCACCCCGACACCGGGAGGATGGCGCTCGGGTTCTGATTCGCCGCGCCAGCGTTCTACCCCGCGTGTCGATCGGCTAGCTCCACGGACGGCGCAACGGACACGGCTCACAAGCAGACGCGGGTCTTCATGGAACGGGCCAGCGACCTCGGCCACGCGTCACCGTCTCGCCGAGCAAAGCCATCGAACGGGGCCCAGCCCGAGGAGCACCCACAGGTACTAAGGTTCTCGGTCGCCCTCGACGCCAGACCTCGAACCTCCTCGACAACACCACGCGGCACGCGGCACGCGGCACGCGGCACGCGGCACGCGGCACGCGGCACGCGGCACGCGGCACGCGGCACGCGGCACGCGGCACGCGGCACGCGGCACGCGGCACGCGGCACGCGGCACGCGGCACGCGGCACGCGGCACGCGGCACGCGGCACGCGGCACGCGGCACGCGGCACGCGGCACGCGGCACGCGGCACGCGGCACGCGGCGCACGCGGCACGCGGCACGCGGCACGCGGCACGCGGCACGCGGCACGCGGCACGCGGCACGCGGCACGCGGCACGCGGCACGCGGCACGCGGCACGCGGCACGCGGCACGCGGCACGCGGCACGCGGCACGCGGCACGCGGCACGCGGCACGCGGCACGCGGCACGCGGCACGCGGCACGCGGCACGCGGCACGCGGCACGCGGCACGCGGCACGCGGCACGCGGCACGCGGCACGCGGCACGCGGCACGCGGCACGCGGCACGCGGCACGCGGCACGCGGCACGCGGCACGCGGCACGCGGCACGCGGCACGCGGCACGCGGCACGCGGCACGCGGCACGCGGCACGCGGCACGCGGCACGCGGCACGCGGCACGCGGCACGCGGCACGCGGCACGCGGCACGCGGCACGCGGCGATCCGAGAACGAACGGCTAAGTGGAAGCCGATCGAGTCGACGGAGACACGGCGAAGCCGGAGACACGGCGAAGCCGGAGACACGGCGAAGCCGATCCGTCCCCGGCCCACGTTTCACGTGAAACGGCGCTCGGCGGCCTCGATGGCGTTGCGGAAGAGCATGGCCACCGTCGTCGGGCCGACGCCGCCCACGCGCGGCGTGATCGCGCCCGCGACCGTTTCGCAGGACTCGTCTACGTCGGGGAGGAGGCGGCGGCCGGCGTACCGTACGCCGCCGCCGATCACGACCGCGCCCGGCTTCACGTGCTCCGGTTGGATGATGCCCGGCACGCCGGCGGCGGCGATGAGGATGTCGGCGCGCTGCGTGTACCGGGGCCAGTCCGGCACCCCGGTGTGCACAACGGTCACGGCCGCGTTCGCCGTGGGTCGTTTCTGGGCCAGCAGCATCGCCAAGGGGCGGCCGAGTGTCGCGCCGCGTCCGAGGATCACTACCTCGCGGCCGCTCACGGGGATCTCGTAGTGGGCCAGCAGTGCCTCGATGCCCGCCGGGGTGCAGGGGAGCGGGCCGGGAATGCCGGCCGCCAGGCGACCCAGGTTCAGCGGGTGCATCCCGTCGACGTCCTTGTCCGGGTCGACTCGCATGAGGGCGGCGTCGTAGTCGAGGTGCTTCGGCGTCGGGTACTGGATCAGGAGTGCGTGCACGTCCGCGGCCGCGTTGAAGTCGTCGATCGCGGCGTGGAGGTCGGCCTGGGTCGCGTCCGCCGGGAGGTGGCGGTGCGGGGAGTCGAAGCCGAGCTCGGCGGCCTGGCGTTGCTTGATCCGGATGTAGCCGGCGCTGGCGTCGTCGTCGCCCACCAGGATCGTGGCCAACGACGGGGTGATGCCTCGGGCGCGGAGGGCCCCCACCCGCGTGGCGACGTCGGCCAGAATGCTCTCCGCCACCGGCGCACCCGGCAAGAGGCGAGCGCAACCGGCGGCTGGCACGGGACCGGAACCAAACGCCGCAGCCGAACCGACCACTGAACCAGAGGCCGCCGCCGCGGAACCAGAGGCCGCTGCGGAACCAGAGGCCGCTGCGGAACCAGAGGCCGCTGGAGAAGCAGAGGCCGCTGGAGAAGCAGAGGCCGCCGCGGCACCAGGCGCGGAAGAAGAGGCCGAACCGGCCGCGGAAGTGGAGTCGGAGAGATGGGAAGCGGAAGCGGGTGCGTTGGGCATACGGCTCCTCGTCACGCGTGAGAGCCCAGGCGGTCGACTCCCACGACGAGGCTTCCCGATGGTTGCCCATCCTCGATGCCGCCAGTCGCGTCACCAACCAGTATGCCCGTGCCGCAGCAGGGCCGGCCAAGTGGTAGCGCCAGAACGAAGGAGACCCGAGCACAGAGCCGCCCCACCAGCCGCACAAGGCCCAGGGGCAAAAGAGAACCGCCCCGGACGCGTGCCGGGGCGGTTCAGGAAGAGCAGGAAATCAAGGTTCAGGAAGTAGAAGGTTCAGGAAGTAGCAGGAATCAAGCGGTCGGGCGAACCACGATCCGGCGGGACGGCTCCACGCCCTCCGACTCGCTCTCCACCCCGGGCAGGGCGTTGATCACGTCGTGCACGCACTTGCGCTCGAACGCGCTCATCGGCTCCAGCCGCACAGCCTCGCCGTACTCCTTCACCTTCTCGGCCGCGTTCTTCGCGATCGCCCCGAGCTCCTTGCGCCGCAGCGCCCGGTACCCGCCCACGTCGAGCAGCAGCCGGCTCGGCGAGCCCGTCTGCCGGAACACGGCCAACCGGCTCAGCTCCTGCAGCGCCTCAAGGGTCGCGCCCCGCTGGCCCACAAGGGCCTGCAGCCGCTTGCCCGAGCCGTCCCCGCCCTCGACGACCTCGACGACCGGCCGGCCGCTCACGACGAGCTCGTCGATGTCGCCGTCGTAGTCGAGGATGTCGAGCAGGCCCTCGACGTAGTCGGCCGCGATCTCGCTCTCGCGGAACAGGTCCGCGCTCGAGCGGCCGGAGCCGTTGGCCGAGGCCGAGGACTCCTCGTCGCCTTCGGGCTCGGACTCGGTGGACGCGGCAGCCGTCTGCTCGTCCAGGTCCTCGGCGCCGAGATCACTGGTGGTGTCGGTCACGAAACTCATCTCCGCTTGTTTGGGGCGCCGAGGCGCCGTCACAGGTCGTCGGTGAGGGGTGGGTTGCTTGCAGGGAGCGCCCCGCGCTGGGCTCGTTGAGGGGTGGCCCAGCGGGGTCGCATCAACCCGACTGCCGCTTCGCGGCGCCACCCTTCTTCGGGTTGATCGGCTTGGCGCCGGGCTTCGGAGCCCGGGACGGCCCGGTGGCCTCGGGGGCCGTGCCGTTGGCCTTGGCGCCGGTCGCCTTCGCGGCGCCCTTGCCGTTGGCCCGCTGCTGCGCCGCGGCGTCCTCGCGGGCCTTGGCGAACAGCGCGCCGAGCCCGCTCGGCTGCTTGGCGTCGACGGCCTTCTTGGCGCCGCTCTTGAACGGCACGTTGTTGGTCGAGGCGCTCGCCGGCGGCGGGTACTTGTGCAGCACCCAGTACTGCTGGGCCAGCGTGATGGCGTTGTTCGTGACCCAGTAGATGATGACGCCGATGGGGAAGTACCACCCGGACGTCAGGGTGAAGAACGGGATGCCGTAGAGCATGAACTTCTGGATCATGCGCTGCTGCGGGTCGGTGTTCCAGCCCGTCTTCTTGATCATCTGACGCTGGGTCAGGTAGGTGGTGGTGATCATCAGCGCGACCAGGATGGCGGCGACGATCTTCACCGTGGTCGAGCTCGCGTCGATCTTGAGCAGCTCGGCGGTGCTGCTGCTGAACTTGGCGACGATCGGGGCGTCGAAGAGGCGGGCGTCGACGGCGCTGAGGAACTCCGACTTGGTCCAGCCGTAGAGCTCCATGCTGTGGTCGGACATGCCCGGCCGGAGGTGACGCAGCACGTGCAGGAGGCCGATGAAGACCGGGATCTGCAGGAACATCGGAAGGCAGCCCATGAGCGGGTTGACCTTCTCCTCCTGGTAGAGCTTCATGACCTCCTTTTGGAGGGTCTCCCGGTCGCCCTTGTGCTTCTCCTGCAGCTCCTTCATCTTCGGCTGGATCGCCTGCATCGCGCGCTGCGACTTGATCTGCTTGACGAAGATGGGGAACAGCACGACCCGGACGGTGATCACCAGGAAGACGATCGCCAGGACCCATTGCCAGTTGGTGCTCAGCACCCGGTGGTCCGGCAGGATCGAATCCCAGACGGTGTGCCAGAACAGCATCACCTTCGAGATCAGCCAGTAGATCCCGGCCATCAGCTTGCTAATCACGACACCGCTCCAGTCACGTCGACTCGGGCTCGGGCGAGTGTCCCCGGCGCGGTGGCACCGGGTCGAACCCACCGGGGTGGAATGGGTGGCAGCGCAGCAGCCGCCAGATCGCGAGGCCGATTCCCTTCACCGCGCCGTGCGTGCCGACCGCCTCCAGGGCATAAGCGCTGCACGACGGGTAGAACCGACAACGCGCCGGCAACGCCGGGCTTATCCAACGACGGTACGCGACGATGGGAGCTGCCACGATCCGGGCTCCGGCGTTCATCGACGGACACCTCGGTTCTTCGGTCGGCGC
Source organism: Dactylosporangium sp. CA-052675 (assembly GCF_050947935.1). Classification (GTDB taxonomy): domain Bacteria; phylum Actinomycetota; class Actinomycetes; order Mycobacteriales; family Micromonosporaceae; genus Dactylosporangium. Next base: position 10,510,369 of record NZ_CP192010.1, read on the forward strand.
GCGGCTTCCAGCGCCGAGTCCAGGTCTTGCTGCAGAAGGTCGTAGGGCCGGGTCGCCGCCTCGGGCAGGGCGCGCACCACGATCACGGAGCCGGCGGGCAGGTCGGCGAGGCGCGGGCGCACGAGGTGCCGCAGCCGCCGCTTCACCGTGTTGCGCACGACGGCGTTGCCCACCGCCTTGGAGACCACGAACCCGGCCGAAGGCGACAAGTCAGAAGGATCCGAAACGCCGGAAACCCCGGGCCGCGACGGCCCGGGGTTCAGGAAATGCACGACCACGGCCCCCCGGCCGGCGCGACGGCCGTTGCGAATGGTGGCGGCGAAGTCTTCCCGCCGCCGCAGTCGCTGAGCGGCCGCCAGCACGCTGCCTCCCGGAAGGCCCGGTCGAAGAAACGGCTTCGAACTGACAACTAGGCCGAGAGGCGGTCGCGCCCCTTGGCGCGGCGCGCCGACAGGATCGCGCGGCCGGCACGGGTGCGCATGCGCAGCCGGAAACCGTGGGTCTTCGCGCGCCGGCGGTTGTTCGGCTGGAAGGTGCGCTTGCTCACGTCGGGGCTCCGTCTTCGTGACTGGCGGGACGCGGAGGAGGCGCCCACGGGATGTCGATCAGTGGTTTGGAGTTTACCAGGGAGCGGTCCTCCAACCGAAACAGGGTACGCGCCGCCTCACGGACCGTCAACGATCACACTACGAGCCGGGGTGTGAACAAAGAAATGCCTGGTAGAGGCCGAAATCCACAGGCTCGTTGTGGACAAAGGTTGAGTGGTTGTGGACAACGCTGTTAACGTGCCCGGTTGCCGGTAGACACCGCGACTCCGGCGACGGGACACAACTGGACTTTCCGGGATTCGACGGGCGTTCTGCGAGGGGGGCAGAGACGCGCCCGACCTGCATGACCTCTGCGTACGCGCTGATCACCGCACGGTCAGCACGGGACGAGGGGGAATCAGGACGATCCGTCCACGGGACATGACTCGTTGATACACAGGTTGTGGAAAACCTGTGGACAATGATGACCCGGGACGGCGGGAAGAACCGGGCACCGTCCACTCGCGGTGGGGGCCGCGAATGATGATGGGGGTGCGCGAACG